>NZ_JAMXBE010000009.1 GCF_024704835.1 Parapedobacter tibetensis | reverse complement strand
ACCATCCGCGCCCGCCACGCCCTGCTCACCCTGCAAGGAATCGATGAAATCCTGTTCCGTGCCTGTGTTGCCTTCGGCTAGCCATATTTCATACGCCGACAGGCCATCTTCCAACGCCACTGTAACGGCCTCTCCGGCTTCATTAGTATAGGTATACGTACCGTCACCATTGTCTGTTAAGGTCGTTACCGTTTCGTTGGCCCCCACCAATTCCCTGATGTCAATTTGCTGTGTAACACCCTCTGGATTGATATATGTGAACTGGTTTCCGTCGTAGGAGACGTTACCGCCCTCTTGGGCAATAAGCTGATTCAATAGGTTACGAACGTCCTCGTTGTTGAGGATCTGTCCGAAATTTGTTATTACGTCACCTAATACATCTATCTTCACTCCATCACCTGTGGGATTGCCATCCTCATCAAAGGATTCCTCATTGAAATAGGTATAGGTGCCATCGCCATTGTTTGTCAAAATAGTCACTGTTTCCAGGGCTTTGACGATTTCCTGTAAATTGATTGTTTGTTGATTACCTTCGCCGTCCACGATGACAAGGGTATAATCGTCTGGGACGTACGTAACGGATGTGGTGCCTTCTCCCGCCGCCCTAACCCAACGGGTACCGTTGTTGTAATAGATGCCGGGAACCACATCGTTAGAAGTGGCGGTGTTGTACACCATCATACCTGCCACATGGGCAGATAATGGAGTAGGGTTACTTGTTGCTGATAGGGACAACCGGGTGTGCAACAATCCTTTGTTGTTACTTTCCAATTCTAGTATCGCATTCTGATTGGGCATTACCCCGCCCTGAATGGTATTGTCCTTTACCTTTTGTTGAGCATACCCAGTTCCCAATACAAGCATAAACCCAATGGTAAACAGTAATTTTCGAATCATTTTGTGTGAATTTTATTTTAATATTATTTCAATTTTTTGTATAAATCGTTACTTCGTTAAGCTATAGTCATTGGAAAGCTCTTTGATAATCCCTAATTCTAAGACCAGCCATATCAACTCGGTTGTATGATTGACACCAGCCTTGTTCAATATCCGTTCTTTATAGCTTACTATCGTAGTGTACTCTACCCCTAGACTTAAACTGATATCATGCATGCTCACCCCCCGCACAAGATGGGAGCAGACTTTCACTTCTCTTCTTGTTAATTTGCTAAACGGGTAAGGCAGCGCATTCCAACTCGAACGAGGGTTTAAGGAGGTGGTGTTTTTTTGTTCGACTGCATAAAGCGTACCTTCCAACACGGCTTTTACCGTGGTAATGATGGTAGCTGGCGAGCTATGCTTGGATACAAAACCACGGGCCCCTGCGTCCAAGCAAAGTATCCGATAGGTTAAGTTGTCAAATCTTGATATGAACAGTACTTTTACGTCCTTATTGATTGTCTTCAAGGCTCCCATGATGTTATGAATCCCACCCCCTCCAGGCACTTGGGTATCGACAATAAAAAGATCCACGCCATTCCTTTTCAATGCGCGTTTTTGAGATAATAGCAGGGGAAAATCATGGGCAACGTGAACCTTGATGTCCGGCCAACTCTTCTCCAATAAATGCTGCAGCGCAATACTGACTACGGGATGAGAATCTACTATCCATACAGTTAACCCATTTTTTGTATTTGTTTTGCTATTCATCGTAATTTCTTCAAGTTACTGCGCTGTTTCTTTGAGATGCAGTATTTCTATGGTTGATGATGCTGTGTTTTTGGTTGTTATAATTTAAACAATGATTCATCTTTCTGATACCGTAATCGGAGTATAACTAGTCATGCTGATTTTTTCATCTCTTGGTTACAAAGGAAGTAGATAATCTTATACGTTTTTCACACCAAAATTGCGGGAAATACCACCCCAATTTTGGTGATAACACGTAACACATATTCACACGTTATCTCCGCCCATGGTATAGATAATCCATTAAAATGTCTATACGTCATCGCATACCCCGATAAGGTCAAATCTGGAGCTGCCTACCATGATTTTGTGGAACAATATCTAATTTAGGTGAGATGCTTGCTTTTCTTCATATTCCCTACAGCTATATTTTTATTAAGGCGATATGCATTGAAGCTGCTGAAGGAATTGTATCTTTACTAAAAACTTGGGTCACTGCAATGATCTATTGTTTTTTTGTTTGATTAAACGCCTTAAATTATGAAAGTAAGCATACTTGACGACCATACGCTAATCGTTGAATCTATTCGTGGGGTATTGAATAAGATGCCTGGTATTTCCGAAATCACCCTTTATACCAACCCACTTCTTTTTTTAAAGGAGATCAGCGTTAATTATCATCCCGACCTTTTAATTACCGATCTGATCATGCCTTCCATGGGTGGTCTTGATTTAATTGAACATTGTAAGACATTGTTAAAAGACAAGATTAAAATCGTTGTTCTTTCATCGATAAACAATGCACCAACGGTAAGGCAGGCCTTGCGGATGGGGGTCAATGGCTACCTGGCCAAGGATGCTACGATGGAAGAACTGGCTGAAGCGGTGCGTGAGATCATGCAGGGGAAACAGTACATCGGAAAAAGTATCCAAAAAAATTTCCTGAATAGTATTATTACCGAAGAACAGGTCGTACTCCACCTGACCCCGCGTGAAAAAGAAGTATTGGAACTGCTCTGCTCAAGCAAAACGGTTAAAGAGATTGCGCATGAGCTAAAGTTAAGCGCAAATACGGTGCATTCCTATCACAAGAATATTCTTCGGAAATTCAAACTAAACCGTACGGTCGATCTGGTGTCTTTTGCCATACAACATGGCCTGCATAATCCTTACCATTCATAAACAATGCGAACGGCCGTAAAACACCTGTGCAGACTCCCATTTATCTTTATGGTGGTACTGTTATTCAGCAGCAACCTGAAAGCCCAGATCAGTGATGAATTTTATCGAGCCTTACCAAAGGAGTTCAGACCTGAAGATCCGTCAAAATTAACCCCTGCCGAAAAGAGGGTATTGTTGGATGGGGCCAATATCCGCTTTCACCTAAAAGCCTTTAACCCTGAATTAGACAGTATTGCCACGGCTTTGTACGCCGAGGTTGACCAGCTGCGGGATCAGAAAGACAGGATTGCTTCCCTTTGGGTTATTTCAAAGTACACGCGAAACAGGTTTGAAGACCTGGAGCTGATGCTGTTGTATATAAACAGGCTTATAAAGGAAATCAATCATAATGACGCTTTTTCTGCTGAGCTATGCACCGCCCTGCTCATGAAAGGCACAGTGCTTCTTGAAAGTGGCGAAATGGAGCCCGGCCTTTTTGCTTTACAGGAAGCCGAAAAAATGATCAGGGATAAAGAGAATATCCATGAGCGGGAAAGACTGGGATACATCTATTCGGCCATGTCAAGAGCATATATCCAGCTTGAACTTTATGACCAGACGATTGCTTATATCAATTTAGCGAATCCTTACTTTAGCGATGTTAAACCAGAGCAATCGAAAAATATAACGCTTGCCCATGCTGAGTTGCTTAAAGCATCAGCATATATCGGTTCTTTTCAAAAAAAAAATCAATCCACCTACCTGGACACGTCGCTCGCCATCATCAGAAAATTAATGCATTCAACTGCTGATGATCCGAAATGGAATGTTCTCTGTTATGAATTGCTGGGCAAAATAAGCTATTTTAAAAAAGATTACCGGCAGTCAATGATTTATCTTGATTCTGCGGATTTACCAAAATACGCCAAACTGGCGCTTATAGATCATCATTTACCTGAAAGAATGGCCTTCAGGGGGCTGAACCTGTTGCATCAAAGCAATACTAAAGCTGGGGATTCATTGATCAAAAAAGCAATCAATCTCAATAATGAGATGTATTCCCCTATATCGGCATTGTACTATCAGTTTTATCAGGCATACAGGGACATAGGGGACTGGGAAAACGCGTCCGGATACTTGGAAAAGTATATTGATCGGAGAGATTCTATAGATATAATCCAGAAAAATATAGCTTTTGCGGATATCAATGAGAAATACAAGAGTGCCCAAAAAGAAGCACAGATACAGCAGTTAGAAATAGACCGGGAAGTCCAGAAAAAGCAGCAACGGCTTACCCTTTTATTGGCCATTATTGCTGTTTTGTCCCTATTGCTGGTCATGCTGTTGATCCATCTTTTCACGAAGAAAAAACAACAGGAGCTTGAAAATGAAAACCTCCGGATTGCCCAGTCCCTAACGGACCAGGAAACAAAAATGATCGAGGAACGATATGAATCGTTAAGGCTTTTGCGGTTGGAGATATCCAATGATATGCACAACGAACTGGGTGGCGCATTGGTTTCACTTAATTTTTACATCAATGATGTTCAAAACGCTTTCAAGGATAAAAAGGTGGCCGAAGCACTAAACAACATAAAAGAAGAGGCAAACAGTATTTACATACAAACCAGGGATTATATCCATGCGCTGCAGGAAAATGCGAAGGATATTAAGTTTGATCTTGTCAATTTTCTCCTGTACCTGCCCTTGCATTTCGATCAGCGCACCACGTTAAAGGTACGGACGGATGTGGAGGCGGATCCGCTGGAGTCAAGGCTGACGGTACAGCAAAACAATGAGTTTTATTTGCTTATAAAGGAGGCCCTGGCTAATATATTAAAGCATGCTAACGCAACTTACTTTACCATCAAGATAGATTTCTTGGGTGAAAACTGCCTGTTCGTGATCTCAGACAACGGAAAGGGATTCGACCACGGTTCAACAAGTTCCGGCATGGGGATAAAAAACATGAAGGAACGTATTGCCAACCTCAACGGCGAATTAACCATCGAGTCTGATAAAAAAGGCACAATATTAAGTGGCTCCTTTCCGGTATCATCCCTCTCAAAATAAAGTCGGGTTTTCTTGGAAATTCGAAGATTTTCAAGTAACTTTATAGAACACTGTTGAAATAAACAAACCGTTGAGGAAAAACGGTGTTTATAACATATGTTGGGTACTGCTGGGATGGGAGGATTTATGGTTTCACCGATAAAACGCAATGTTATGAAACAGTCAAGTTTTAATACCCCACAATCAGGTTCGCTTGCTGCAAGCCGCAAGCACGATAGCCTTGACAAATTCCTGAGCCGCGGCAAGGAGTTGTTTTTAAAAATGCTGGATGATCAACTGCGCCGAAAATTTGTAACCCTATCCATCCTTTTTTCTGCTGCCTTATTTTTTATGGCCTGTAGCGCAGATAATGCCAGCCAAAAGGCGGAAGAGGCGCTGCAAAGTGAAAAAGACGCCATCCTGGCGGTAATCGAGAAGGAAACCGAGGCTTTTTTTGCTCGTGACTATGAAAGTTGGAAATCCAACTATGTTCAGGAGGATTATGCTTTTCAGGCATGGAGCAACAAGGATGGGACATTCGATTCCAGCGTTGGCTGGGAGGGAATAGATAATTCTGTAGGCCAATACATCCATGACAATCCAGAACCTGTATCTAGCCACCCCATTGTAGAACGGAAAAACATTAAATTCAAGTTCTATGGAGACAATGTAGCTTACCTTACTTGGGATCAGTTTAATAGTGACCGGGAAAACAAGCTTTTCTTCCACAGCAAGGAGGTGAGGTTGCTGGAAAAAGTAAGCAACGAATGGAAAATCGTATGTGTTTCAGCTTTCTGGGATTTTAAAAACCTGATCCCTGCGGAAAAACTGAAAGATATTCAGCGCATGGATAAGGAAAGCAGGGGTAAGGATAAGATTTAGAGCCTTCGTGCGTTGTTTGGTTGGTGCTAAAAAATGGCCGCGCTATTGGCATTGAAAAGGTATATCCTTACCTTAGCCCAAATAAATTCCATACGACATGAGCCATATCGAAACGGATTTAATCCATTCGGGGAAATCATTTAATAAAACACACGCAATCGTTCCACCCATTTACCAAACCGCCACTTATTATGCCGCAGACAATGCCGAGGAATATATGGCGGCAGCTACCGAGGCGCGGCATCCCCATTTTTATCACCGCCATGGTAATCCGGTAAGCAGCCAAACTGCAGAGCTGATTGCCAAACTGGAGGGAACGGAGGCCGCACTGTTGACCGCTACGGGAATGGCTGCCATCAGTACAGCCGTGCTGTCTGTTGTAAAGGCGGGTGATCATGTAGTGGCTCAACAATCACATTATTCGGCAGCGCGCGTATTACTCAAGGAATTACTCCCTCAGTTTGGTGTAGAAGTGTCCTATGCCGACCAATGTGATAACGCATCCTTTGAGAAAGCGATTAAGGATAATACGACCTTGATTTACCTCGAAACCCCCTCTAATCCCAACCTTTCCATTACCGATCTCTCCTTTGTGGGGGCACTGGCTAAGGAAAAAGAGATCACTACCATTTGTGACAATACCTTTGCGAGCCCGATCAACCAACGGCCGGGGGATTTTGGTATCGACATCATCGTACACAGTGCCACCAAATACCTTGGCGGACATAGCGACCTTACCGCGGGCGTGATTTGTGGAACCGAAGAAGCAGTCAATAAGGCGTGGAAGAAATTATTGACACTGGGAGGGGCCCTCGCTCCCTTTGACGCCTGGCTGCTGCTTAGGGGACTGCGTACGTTGGCCATGCGTGTACGCCAAATCAATGAAAATGCATTGCAATTGGCACAATGGTTTGAGCGGCACCCCTTGATAAAACGGGTAGCTTACTGTGGGCTCCCTTCGCATCCACAGCATGAATTAGCCAAGCAACAAATGAAGGGTTTTACAGGTATGCTTTGCGTAGAAGTGGATGGCGAGGATGAGCAACAGCAATTCCAATGTGCTCAAAAGGTTTTGAACGACTTGGATATCTTTGCAAATGCGGCAAGCTTGGGTGGTGTGGAATCATTGGTGGTGCATCCCGCCAGCATGTGGGGCCTGCATCATTCCAATGAACAGAAACTGAAGGCAGGCATCAATGATGGGATGCTGAGGATTTCGGTAGGCGTAGAGCATATTGATGACCTGATTGCCGATTTTGAACAAGCTTTGGCTAAGATATGAGATTTGAGACGTGAGATTTGAGACATATTCATTATTTTAGCCAACCTATTTATATTCATGATTAAACATAAGATATTATCATTTGGGGAGTTACTGCTTAGGTTCAGTTCTTCTGGAGAAACTTTTCTTGGTGCCGAATATGCCGTTTCCGTATTTCCGGGTGGTTCGGAAGCTAATGTAGCGGCCTCTCTGGCGCAATGGGATGTGCCGTGCAGCTACATGAGCCGGATACCAGACAACGATTTATCAAGGCAGGCTGTGCAAACGTTAAACCAGCTTGGTGTAGACACTGTCCCATGCCTGATGGAAGGCGATCGGATGGGACTATACTTCCTGCTCTCAGCCAATGGCCTGAGCAAAGGGGAAGTGGTGTATGACCGAAAATATTCGGCATTTAGCCAATTGGAACCTGGTAAGATAGATTGGGATAGGGTACTGGAAGGCTATACCTGGTTCCACTGGAGTGCGCTTACTCCAGCCTTGAACGAATCGCTGGCTGCGGTATGCCATGAGGCATTGGATGCGGCAAGCAGGAAGGGGCTAACGATATCGGTAGACCTCAACTATCGGAATAAACTCTGGAACTATGGAAAACAACCCATAGCAATAATGCCGAAGCTGCTCCAATATTGCGATGTGGTGATGGGCAATATTTGGGCAGCCAATAAAATGTTGGGTACATCCGTATTGGAAACATTGGGAAGGGATACTGCACCTGATGTTTACTATGAACATGCTAAAGAATCCGCTCAGGAGATGTTTGCTTCGTTATCCAAATGCAAGCATATCGCATATACCTTTCGCTTTATGGATTCAGCCACCCATAATCTCTTATATGGCACATACCATACTAGGGAAGCAGATTTTATTTCATCCATTCATGAAACCAACAACGTGGTAGACCGCATTGGTAGTGGCGACGCCTTCATGGCTGGCCTGATTTACGCATTGGTAAACGATAAAAAAGGGCAGGAAATCATCGATACGGCCACTGCCGCAGGATTTAAAAAACTATTTGTTAAAGGAGACTTTGGTAATGGGAATATTTAGCCATCGGTTGGCAGTTGTCCGCCAGTTGGTGGAAATAGGTGCTCTCACGTCTCAAATCTCACGTCTCAAATCTCAATACTAAAAACAATGGAAAAAACGCTTGATCATATCCTTGCCCATCCAATATTGCCGGTGTATTACCACGATGACTTGCAAACGTGTATCAACGTAGTCAATGCTTGCTATCAGGGAGGCATCCGTGTTTTTGAGTTTGTAAACCGGGGCGACAGCGCGCCGGAGAATTTTTCGCAACTTCTCTCGTACCAAAAGGAAAACTGGCCTGGCCTGCTAATGGGTATCGGCACCATCAAAAACGCCGCGATGGCTAAAGCTTATATCGATATTGGAGCGAAGTTTATCGTCAGCCCTGTCGTGAAGCCGGAAATTGCTGAAATAACGCTCCAAAAGGATATCCTGTGGGTTCCCGGTTGCATGACCCCCACGGAAATAAGCCTGGCGGAGGATTTGGGTGCGCCATTGGTGAAACTCTTTCCCGGCGACACCTTAGGTGCGGGATTTCTCAAAGCCATCAAACCCCTCTTTCCAGCTATGCGGTTTATGCCCACCGGCGGCGTGAATCCCACAAAGGAAAGCATCACGAGTTGGTTTGATGCGGGTGTGAGTGCCGTGGGTCTGGGCTCCAAGCTTTTTGCCAAACCGGAAGGTGAAACAGGTTATGATTGGTTGACCGAGCGCAGTAAGGAATTGATGAGATGGGTGCGGAAATAATTTTTTGAAAATCGCTCAATCGATTGCGCGGATTATTATTGGTTCGGTTTGTTATGTTTGTGGAGAGATATCCTGATTATGAAAAAACTAACCAAATTATCCGCTATTATAACGTTGTTGTTTTCAATGGGTTTGCAGGCCCAAGATCGTCAGCTTTCCATCATCCCACAACCTTTGGAGTTGGAGCAAAAGCAAGGCGCATACATACTTCATGAAAAATCGATTATTCAGTTTGATGATAGCGATGCCGAATTAACCGCATTGGCCGAACTGTTTGCCCAGGGACTTTTTGAGCGTACAGGGATACGTCCACAGCTGGCATCCCCTCGTTCCGTTAAAACAGCAAATACCTTAACACTTCAATTGACTTCCGATACCTTGGGCGACGAGGGTTATCGTTTGACGGTAAGCGAGGACGGAATAACTGCCCGCGCGGCGAAGGCAAACGGATTGTTCTATGCAATACAATCCATATACCAGTTATTGCCCATTGGAGAATCGGCCAATAAAGGGGTAGCAATCCCGGCCGTCGAAATCATGGACAAACCTCGCTTCGGGTGGCGAGGGCTGATGCTGGATGTGGGGCGGTATTTCTATTCCGTAGACTACATCAAGAAATACATCGATTACTTGGCTATGCACAAGATGAATGTCTTCCACTGGCATTTGGTAGAAGACCATGGCTGGCGTATTGAAATCAAGAGCTATCCCAAACTTACTGATGTGAGTGCATGGCGCCCTAGCACCAATTTCCAACGCGGCTCCTATATCAATCACAATCCACATGGGGGCTACTATTCACACGAGGACGTACGCGAAGTGGTGGCTTATGCACAATCGCGGTATGTGACGGTGGTTCCTGAAATCGAATTACCCGGACATGTGCTCTCCGCTTTGGTGGCTTATCCCGAATTGTCATGCACAGGAGGACCGTTTGAAATCCCTGAGCAGTGGGCCATACAGCAAGATATCTACTGCGCCGGCAACGAACAGGTATTTACCTTCTTGGAAAGCGTGCTGTCGGAAGTCGTGGAATTGTTTCCCAGCGAAATTATACATATTGGAGGTGATGAGGCCCCTAAAGACCGCTGGAAGGCATGCCCCAAATGCCAGCAGCGTATAAAGGACGAGGGATTGAAGGATGAGCATGAATTGCAAAGTTACTTCATTACCCGTATCGAGAAATTTCTAAATAGCAAGGGCAAGCGCATTATTGGATGGGACGAAATACTTGAAGGCGGATTGGCTCCTAATGCCGCAGTGATGTCTTGGCGTGGTATTAAGGGCGGTATTGAAGCAGCACGGATGCACCATCCGGTGGTGATGAGCCCTACCACACATATGTATTTCGATTATTTCCAAGGTGAGCCTTACCATGAGCCCAATGCTATCGGTGGGCATCTACCTCTGCGTAAGGTTTATTCCTATGAGCCATTGCCCGAGGAGCTCACACCAGAGGAACAGCAATACATTATGGGTGTACAAGGCAATGTATGGGGTGAATACATCCATTCACCAGATAAGTGTGATTACATGACTTATCCGCGCGGTGCGGCATTGGCCGAAATAGCCTGGAGTGCCATGAAACATAAGGATTGGGAGGATTTCATCCGTCGGCTAGAAGACCAATACCTGCGCTATGAACAGGTTGGAATCAACTACGCGAAGAGCGCTTACCAAGTGTATTTTGAGGTAGAAGATGATGTGGCGGGCAAGAAATCAGCCGTCACACTGAAAACAGATAGCTACCAACCGGAAATTTACTATACCGTGGATGGCAGCGAACCGTCATTGGATTCACCGAAATACCATGGGCCTTTTGAAGTGGCCGAATACACAACAGTTAGAGCTGCTACGTTTAAGGATGGCAAACGGGTAAGTCCGGCGAGTGTGCGGTCAATGGTGCGTTTCGAGAAGACGGAATGATGCCCCACTGGTTTAATTTGAATTTAACGAAGATATATAGTTCAACGAATTCCTTCTACCCCTAAGTTTATACGTTTTACGTAATAGCTTTATTTATTATAAACTAGCTGTTGTATGGTAACAGGTAGTTGATTCGTATTTTATGGGTAATTTCCCCTAGAAAGTCCCTATTATTATCAGCATTGGATACGAGTCTTAATGGAAACGGTTGCCACTCAATGCCAGAGATAGCACTTAATCCGTATAGTTTTCAAAAATGACAATGAATTTTCAATCAACATCGATTTTTTGGCTATCTTCATCGGCTGTTTTGCTGGGCATAATAATATACCAGTATTTTTTTAATTTAGCCTTATGGTTATGAAGATAGGCATCGCAGCCGACCACGCTGGCTTTGAACAAAAGCAGCAGTTGATTACCAAGCTTACCGAAGCTGGTTATGATGTACATGACTATGGAGCCTTGGACTATGACCCAGCAGATGATTACCCCGACATCATTGTTCCATTGGCGCATGCGATTGTAAAAGAAGAAGTGGCGCGCGGTATTGCCGTGTGTGGCAGTGGTGTCGGTGTGTCCATCGCCGCCAATAAGATCCCGGGTGTACGTGCTGCTTTGGTTACCGATACCTATTCCGCTCACCAAGGAGTAGAACATGATGATATGAACCTGCTTTGTATAGGTGGGCGTGTCATTGGTCCTATGTTGATTTGGGAACTGGTGGATGCGTTCGTCAACGCCCGGTATCAAGCGGAAGAACGTTTTGAACGCCGGTTACAGAAGGTTATCACCATGGAGAAGCAAGGGTTGGAGGCTTATCAAACAGAAAATAAACAACAGGTAAAAAAATAGATTGCATGAAGCAATACGATTTTGGGGTAGTAGGTTTGGGTGTCATGGGACGGAATCTGTTATTAAACATGGCAGACCACGGCTTTGCTGTGGCTGGGCTCGACTTGGACGAGCAGAAAGCCACGTCCTTGGAGAAGGAGGCTGCCATTGGCCAACAGGTAGTCGGTACAACGTCCGCCGAGCAGTTTGCCAGTTTGCTGAAGGGCCCACGGGCACTGATGCTGTTGGTTCCCGCAGGCAAACCGGTGGATGCAGCCATCGCCTCACTACTCCCTTATCTAAACAAAGGCGATATCATCGTGGATGCAGGTAACACGTATTTCTCCGATACGGATCGTCGGGTGCGTGAATTGGCCGACAAGGGCATCCATTTCTTTGGCATGGGTATTTCCGGTGGCGAAAAGGGCGCCCGTTTTGGTCCAAGCATGATGCCAGGCGGTGACAAACAGGTATACGAACAATTACGCCCCATCTTCGAGGCAATTGCCGCTAAGGTAGATGGGGAACCCTGTGTGGCATATATGGGCAATGGATCAGCGGGCAACTATGTGAAAATGGTGCACAACGGCATCGAATATGGCATTATGCAACTAATTGCCGAAACCTATGATTTCCTGAAACGGGCAGGAGGGTTTGACGATGACCAATTGCAAAAGACCTTTGAAGCATGGAACGACACCGAACTTGGCTCCTTTCTTATCGAAATAACCGGTGAGGTGTTGAAAAAAGTAGATGAGGAAACAGGCATACGGCTGGTGAACTTGATTTCGGACCGTGCGCGGGCCAAAGGCACGGGTAAATGGACTTCCCAAAACGCCATGGATTTACAGGTCCCCATCCCAACGATTGATGTTGCCGTGAGCATGCGCGATTTATCCAGGTTCAAAACTGAACGAATCGAAGCCGCTAAGCAATTGACTTGGGAGGGAATGAAAAATATTCCCGTGGAGGAGAAAGAACAGCTTGTCGAACAAATGAAACATGCTTATTATTTTGCAATGACGGCCACCTATGCCCAAGGGTTGGCTCAATTAGCCATTGCCTCGACCGAGTACGGCTATGACCTCCGAATTGAAGAGGTGGTTAAGATTTGGCGTGGCGGATGCATTATTCGTGCAGTATGCTTGGAAGATTTCCGCCAAGCATACAGGCGAAACGCCGCGCTTCCTAATTTATTCCTCGATAAAGCAATAGGGGATAAATTGGTGCATGATCAGCGAGCTGCGCGGGATATCATCAAGTCGGCAGTTGATGCTGGGATTCCCATGCCCGCTTTCATGGCCTCTTTGGCTTATTTTGATGCTTATCGGACGGAGACGCTTCCAACCAACCTCATTCAGGCCCAACGCGATTATTTCGGTGCACATCAGTATGAGCGGATCGACCGTGAAGGTGCCTTCCATACGCAATGGGATTGATGAAGATTATAGCTACTAATCGTTACTATTTAATTAAAAACATGTTTCAAGAATGAAAGCAGGCAGAAAAGTCACCCCAACAGTGATTGTGATATATGGTGGTACCGGCGACCTCACCAAAAGGAAATTGATTCCGGCCTTTTACAATCTATATATTGACGGCTGGATGCCCGACAAGTTCGCCATCATTGGTTTAGGTAGGTCCGGCTTGAGCGATGATGAGTACAAAGAACACCTACATAACGGATTGGTGGAATTTTCGCGAAATGGCACGCCTGCCAGTGAACGATGGGAACAGTTTAATAAGGCGATATCCTATTTCCAGTCCGATATCAATGATCCGGCCGCATACGAGCAACTTGTGTCAAAATTGGAGGCCTTTGACAAGCAGTGGGGGGTACGGGCAAATCGTTTGTTTTACCTATCCATTGCACCCCAATTCATCGAAGCAGCAACGATGAACATCAGCAAGTACAAGCTGGCAAAGGATCCGGCGCTAGACCGCATCGTGATTGAAAAACCCTTTGGGTATAACAAACAGACGGCCGTGGAGCTAAATCAATTGCTGGTCCGGACTTTCCAGGAAGAGCAGATTTATCGTATAGACCATTACTTAGGTAAGGAGACCGTACAGAATATATTGGCATTCCGCTTTGCCAATGCACTTTTTGAACCCCTATGGAACCGCAATTACATCGATTATATACAGATTACCGTAGCCGAACAGGTGGGTGTAGAAGACCGCGGCAGCTACTATGAGCATTCCGGCGCACTACGTGATATGATACAGAACCACTTGTTGCAAGTGCTGTGCATGATTGCTATGGAGCCCCCCATCTCTTTTGAAGCAGAAGAGATACGCAACCGCAAAGTGGATGTGATGCGGGCCATCCGCCGATTACGGCAAGAAGAAGTGCATAAGTACGCTGTTCGGGGACAGTACGGTTCAGGTTGGATCGGCGGAAAAAAGGTGCCCGGCTACCGGGAAGAGCATGGAGTAGATCCCCATTCCAACACGGAGACTTACGCTGCCGTACAACTCTATATTGATAACTGGCGGTGGCAGGGTGTGCCATTCTACGTACGTACCGGCAAACGGATGCAGGAAAAAACGTCGTCCATCACCATCCAATTCCGGCCAGTACCGCACTCCACGTTTTCACAAAGCCAGGCTGGTAATCTCATGCCCAATCGGTTGACGATCAATATCCAACCGCAGATGGATATCCGACTCCGTTTTACCACGAAAAAGACGGGGTTGGACATGAGCCTTAACCCAGCGGAAATGGTCTTTAATTATGATAAGTGTTCTACGCAAACACCAGAGGCCTATGAAACCCTCCTACTGGATGCGATGCGGGGGGATGCCACCCTGTTTATGCGTTCGGATCAGGTAGAGGAAGCTTGGGACGTGATTACCCCAATACTGGAGGCTTGGGAAAGCAGGGATTCGCTGGATTTCCCTAACTATGCATCAGGGGCTTGGGGACCAGAGAGTGCCGAGGCGCTGATTGCACGGCAAGGACATATCTGGGCATTGAATCTGCATACGTAAACGTGTAGCATAAAAGCAGGAAAAAAATGATTAAGAAGTTCAACGACTTACAACAATTAAATACGAGTGCGGCTCAACTGTTTATACAAGCGGCCAACGATGCCATAGCCAAAAAAGGAAACTTCACCGTAGCATTGACTGGAGGTTCGTCCCCTGTCGGTTTATATCAATTGTTAGCCGCTTCACCGTATCGGGAGCAAGTACAGTGGGATCAGGTATATGTCTTTTGGGGTGACGAGCGTTGGGTGCCCTTGAATGATGAAAGGAGTAATGCGCGCATGGCGTTTGAAACCCTATTGGATCATGTTCCCATTTCCAGGGGGCATATCTTCCCCATGTGGGCCGATACGGTGTCCCCGGAAGAATTTGCACGTCAATATGAACAAGCATTGAAGCTTCATCTCGGCGCCGATGGGATTTTTGACCTGATCCTGCTGGGTATGGGCGCTGATGGACATACGGCTTCGTGGTTTCCGCATACGGCTGTGGTGCATGAATATGACAAATGGGTTGTTGCCTATTTTCTGAAAGCCCAGGAAATGCATCGCATCACACTCACTGTACCGCTGATTAATCGGGCAAAGCAAATGGTTGTAATTACTTATGGTGAAAGTAAGTCAGATGCCTTGTATGAGGTATTGGAAGGAGCCCGCAATCCCGAAAAATACCCTGCGCAGTTACTTGAGCCCATAGCGGGGGAGGTGATTTGGATTGTGGATGAGGCGGCGGCAGCGAAGTTATCCAGCTTGGAGAAGCATCAATGACCTTTATCGATTGATTATCGAGGAGATCGATATACATGAAATTTTAACTTCCACTTAACATTCGCATCGTAGCTTTGCTTCTGATTCCATGGCTGCAATAGATGCAATAACGCTCGACCGCTTACGTAGCGGAGACACTTCGGCATATACGATGGTGTTTCGGAAGTATTGGGAATTTTTGTATGCAGTGGCCTATCGGCGCTTACAGGATGAAGCATTGGCGCAGGATGTGGTGCAAGATGTTTTCATGCGCGTATGGGATAAGCGCGAAAGTCTAGCTTTTACACCGGAGTATTTGGAATATTACCTGTTGAAGGCTATCAAGAACCGTATCATCAACCATTTTGCCTCTCAGCGTGTCAAGGCATACGTACTCGAACAAGTGTTACACCGCATGGAAAGCATGAGCGCTCAACCTTATCAACCGAGCCGCTATCTTGAATTGGAGCGCTTTCTTGATGAACAGGTTAATACCTTGCCCGATACGATGCGGGCTGTGTTTCTAATGCGCAGTGATAATTTATCCATACGCGCTATCGCATCCAAGCTGAACATTGCCGAACAGACCGTAAAAAACAACCTCACCGAAGCCTCCCACCGGCTTCGCAGATCATTGCGCAAAAAATTTGCTGACGAAGAATTTGCAGGTTTGCTGGTCATCGCTGCTTACCTAACAATTACTTAACGTAATATTCTTATCAATTTAAGGTACGTTTTGCCCCTTCACCTGTATCCCTTGTAGCGTAACAGACAAGTAAGTGGATAAACGTCAATTTCAGCAACGACTACGGAAATACTTAGCTGGTAAGGAAGATGAGACCAGCCGGAAACAGGTAGATGAATGGTTCGACTCCTTCGGGTACGATAAATCCGTGCCACCGCTTGATGATGAAGTTAAGGCCAAGCGTATACAGCATGTTTTGGAAGAGCGACTCACCCGCCACGTCCACATGTTGCCGGTACGTCGCGGTATTGGTGTTTGGCTATCCGTGGCCGCCGCGAGCGTTACGTTGGCACTCGGCGTGCTGTGGTGGAGTACATCTGAAAAAAGACAGTCCGTTTCACTGGCAGGGGCCGAGCAGCGGACAATGGATACCCTCGCTGCCGAAGTTGGCAAGATGAAAAAAGTCGTGTTGCCCGACCAGTCGACGGTATGGCTCAACGCGAACACACAAATCCGCTATGACCACCAGCATTTCCTGACAAAACGGGAGATCATCTTGGATTACGGGGAGGCTTTTTTCGAAGTAACAAAAAACCCTGCTAAACCTTTCGTCGTCCACATGGACGATTTACATACAACCGTATTGGGCACCGCATTCAATGTAAAGCACTACGCCGAGTTGACTTATGCGGTTATTCAGGTAGAATCGGGCAAGGTGGCTATTTCAGCCAAAGGCGATAAGCTACAGGATACATTAATGGCGGGCAAAGGTATCCGGTACGATAGGACGGGTGGTGTTTTCAGCAAGGCTGATCTATTTGCCGCCGATGCGGGAAGTTGGAGGGAGGGTCGGATTTTATTGGAAGATGCCACGTTCGAAGAACTGGCCATGGTCATTTACAATCGCTTTCAGGTAAGGTTGCAAACGGAACTGCCAGCGGCGAGCGGTTTCAGGTATACGATGACCATTTTGCAACATAAATCGCTGGAAGAAACCATACAACTGATATGCAACGTTCACCAAATAAACTATAGGAGGGAAGGCCATGAAATAACCATCTACTAGCTCATGAAAAAAGGGGGCAGAGCCCCCAATTTAAGTACTGCCGCCAGCCGAGCGACGGCAAATCAGACGGCTGGCTGTAGTAAAAAACCCGAATAATTCACATAATCGAGTACGCAAATATATGAAATATAAAAATAAGGTTATCCGACTCGCCATGAGGACTTTTCTGTTTACAGTAGCCATGCTTACTTGTATTCAACTAATTTGGGCAGACCGGGGGAATGCCCAAGCATTGAATGGTAGAATCAATATTGGTTTTCATGATGAAAGCCTTTCAGACGCGCTGCTGCGCTTTGGAAAATCCGTGTCCGTGCAAATCGCCTACGATGCAAAAGCGCTGGATATGAATAATTATACAGTCCAAGCCAGGCGCTTTGAAGATACAGAAGCCAGCGCAATTTTGGCTTATCTCTTAAACAATACCGCTATCACCTATATCGAAAGTGATGCCGGCTTGGTGCTGGTCTCGAAAGAGAACGTAAAGCAAATGGGACGTATCGAAGGGCAGGTGGTAGATGGCGATCAGGTTCCCTTGGCCGGTGCAACGATACGGGTGGTTGAGCTGGGTCGTACTGCGGCTACCGACCAGTATGGAAGGTATTCCATCGCCGTGCAAGATGGAACGTACACCGTGCAGGTGAGTTACCTGGCCTACGGAACCCAGCGCAAGGAACAGGTTGCCGTCTCAGGCGGCCGATCGGTCACCGTCAATTTTGAGCTGGTATCCACCTCGGATGAGCTGAATGAGGTGGTGGTTACGGCTTTGGGCATCAAGCGTGAAGAACGTTCACTGGGTTATGCAGTGGGCCGGGTAAAGGGGGAAGACCTAAACCGGGTCGCAAACGAGAATGTGCTCACCGGTATTGCCGGACGGGTGCCCGGAGTTGCCATCAGTGCAACGGGGGGAACCGGGTCTTCCGTTAGTATGGTCATCCGTGGGGCTACTTCACTGAACAACGACAACCAGCCCCTTTTTGTAATCGATGGTGTGCCGGTGGGCAACACCCTAAACAATATCGGACAAATCGGCAGCGACAACCGAGTCGACTATGGAAACGCCATTGCGAGCCTCAACCCGGATGATATCGATGAGATATCCATTTTAAAAGGGCCAAGTGCGGCGGCATTGTACGGATCGCGAGCGGGTAATGGCGTGGTGCTGATCACCACCAAATCAGGGAAAGACGTAAATAAGATGACAATCTCCGTAAACAGCAATACAGTATTCGATGTGCCTTACAAATTCCTGGATATGCACAGCAAGTTTGCGACCGGAGTGATACCGCTGACACCTGATAATCCAATTGCCGGTGGGGGCCTCATTATCGAAGAGGGTTCGGCAGCAGGTATGGGGCCTGAGCTCGATAAGGGCTATCTGGCGGTGCAGTGGAACAGTCCTGTAGATGAAAATGGCAACAAAATCCCCACCCCTTTGGTTTCACATCCTAATAATGTCCGTAATTTCGTGCAAACAGGGATTACCTCGACCAACGGCATTTCAATTGCCAGTAACAACGACCGGATGGATTACCGCATTTCCTACGCCAACATGAGCAACCGCGGAATTATTCCCAATTCAGATCTTTTCAGGAATTCCTTGAACATCAATTCAGCGGTAGAACTCTATAAGGATGTATCGCTTAGCGCGCAGGTCGATTTTAGCCGGAACAACTCAAACAATCGGCCAGCCACGAACCGCGGGGCAAACCCCATGGAGTGGGCCTACAAGGTTTCACCCCATATCAACATCCTGGATCTGCGCAATTATTGGGTGGACGGGTACAAGGATGTGCAGCAGCTTTCACAGGCACCGGATGACTATAACAACCCGTATTTTCTTGCCTACGAGGTAAACAACGCATTTGTGCGCGACCGTGTATTTGGGAACCTGAAAGCGGAATGGCAGATCACACCGGAATTCAATTTCATGGCCCGCTATGCGCTAGACTTGTACAGCGAAGAGCGGGAGTCAAAGGTACCCTACAGCTACACCAACGAGCCAAGGGGAGCCTATGGTATTGTTAACCTGCGCCGTCAGGAGCAGAATATCGATGTGCTGGCTTTATATAGGAAATCGTTTAGCGCATTCAGTTTGCTTGGGTCTGTTGGGGGTAACCTCCATTACCGGCGCAATCGCGATGTACAAACCAAATCGAAGAATGAAGCAGGGTTAATTACCCCAGGCCTATATACACTGAGCAATATTGCCCCCACCAGCTTGGATTTCACTAGTTATCTTTCCGAAAGGGCCGTAAATAGTGTTTATGGTTTGCTCAACGTGGGTTACCGGGATATGGTGTATTTAGACCTAACGGCCCGCAACGATTGGTCCAGCACACTGCCGGAAGACAATCGTTCATATTTCTATCCATCGGCTTCCTTGAGTGTTTTGCTCGATAAAGCCCTGAACTTGCCGAATGACATCAACCTGCTGAAAATAAGGGGTGGCATTGCCCAGGTGGGCAACGATACGGAACCCCATCGGTTAATGAACGTGCTCAGCAATGCCGGTGTATGGGGCGGCAATGTGATCAGGATGAGTAAATCGGGAGAACTGCTGATCCCAAACCTTAAACCGGAAAAGGCTACCTCGTTCGAGGCTGGAATCGATGTTTCCGCGCTGCAAAACCGCCTTCGGCTTGAGGCGAACTACTATAAAGTGGAAAATGAAAATCAGATCATCCCAATTACACTGCCGGGATCGAGCGGTTTTTCATCCATTAACATCAATGCGGGGCTGTTATCCAGTCGAGGGGTAGAAGTCGTCTTGGGTGGTACACCGGTGAAGACAGCCAACTGGATGTGGGATGTCAACCTCAACTGGTCGAGAAACCGCACAAGGATCGACCGGCTTAGCGATGGGATGGAATTCTTCCCTTTTTGGACGGAAGGCCGAGGAGGGGCGCGCACCTATGTAGGTGAAGAAATCGGAGATCTTTATGATTCGAAGCTGGTTACGGTAGAGGACAAAAATTCACCTTACTACGGATTCCCAATATTGAACGAGCAAGGCTCTTGGCAAGCGATACGCATCAACAACACACGTAACAAGATCGGTAACTTCAATCCGGATTTTGTCATGGGCATGCAGACCGCGCTCAGTTATAAGCGTTTTACACTCCATGCCGCGTTGGATATGCGTTTCGGGGGTGACTTCATGTCGCAAACCTATCGGTATTCTGAGTCAGATTTGAAAACACAGCGGTTTCTGGATAACTTGATTCATCCGAATGGCCTCAGCGGGCAGGCCTTGCGTGACTATTTGGTTAACAATGATTTAGTGCAGGTTAAAGGCAACTCGTTCAATATTGTGGGTGGGCCTACTGTAGAATATGGCGCATTTCCTTTGTTGATTGATGGTGTGTACTATGGTGATTTCGCAGTATTCAATCCTGGAGTCATCGCTCAATATAACGACGCGGGTGAAATTGTCGGATATACTGAAAACTTGGGCGGAGAAGGAACAAAGTACATCCCATATGCCAACAATTATCCCTGGGATTTCATGCTGGCCTCTACATTCGATGCTTCCTATATCAAGCTGCGCGAACTTTCGTTGGCTTATGCATTGCCAGTTAATTTCACCCGGAAGCTCGGGATGCAAAATGCATCAGTATCCGTGTATACGCGTAACATCATCTTATGGACAAAGGCAAAAATCGGCGTGGACCCAGAGATGGCTTTCCAGCAGGAAAGCAGTAGGCAAGGAGGCGGTGGAACCCAGTTTAAACAAGGGATAGAACGGTACAACGTGACTCCTTGGGCCATGCCTATCGGTTTCAGGCTCGCGGTTACGTTTTAGGGTTTATAGCACATAAAGATAGTCAAGCAATGAAGACAATAAACACAATAGCAAAACGATTCAGTTGGGTGTTCGCCTTAGTGGTGATGAGCGGCTGTAAGGACCTCACTGAACTGAACATCGATCCCAATGGTAGCGATGAGGCAACCATCAACCCAAACCTCATCATGCCTACGGTATTGACCGAGGCAGCCAAGGTATATCTCGACCTCGGATTTCAGGACGTCGCCGGCGTGATGCAGCATACGCAGAAAGATGCTTGGTTTACTTCACATAACGATTACGAATGGTTGGGGAGCCAAAGTTGGGTTAGCCACTACAGTATCCTGCGCAACAACGCGCTATTGATGAAACGTGCCGAAGAAGAGGGGTTGGCATTCCACCAAGGGGTAGCGTTAGTGATGAAATCCTTTATGTTCGGCCTCATCACCGATTTGTGGGGCGATGCCCCTTATTCGCAAGCACTTAAAGCTGAATTAGGCGGAAGCGAAAACCTGTTTCCTGCCTACGACAGCCAAGAAACGATTTACCGGGGTATCCTTGCCGATCTTGAGGCTGCCAACACGTTGCTTTCGCGGCCTACGGAAGAATACGAATCAATATTAGGTAGCGCGGATGTGTATTTTGGCGGTAATCCGCGCCTATGGCAGCAGTTTGCCAATGCGCTGCAGCTGCGCTACTACATGCGCATTTCAGAAAAGCTTCCTGACGAGGCCAGGACCGGTATCGAGCGGATTGCGGGAAATCCAGAGCAGTACCCCATCATGACCTCAAGCGCCCATGATGCCGCGATGATATATCCAGGTATTTCCGCTGTGGATTCGTGGCCTTCCAATACCTTTACCGATATTAGCGGAAGCAATTACCGCCGATTGAAAATGTGTGCTACATTGGTTGAATATATGCAGCATCGCCACGATCCCCGTCTGCCTATATGGGCAAAACCGGTGGAAATACCGCTGGTGGTGAGCGACGAATTCCCTGCGGGTACAGACCGGATAGTCAATGGCCGCCGCGAACTATCGCCCGACGTGGTAGCGGGGATCCGTATTGACACCGATCCAGACTATGTGGGATTGCCGCCAAGCCATTCGGCATTGCCATCGGCCTATAATTTGAACCCTACACCCGGTCAGAAGTCGTACAACCCGCATGTCTCTTACCTCAGTGAGATTTATATGGGGTCCAAAGGGTCGTTATTGAAGGCGAGGCTTCTTTCTGCTGCAGAGGTTTTCTTTATCTTGGCAGAGGCTGCTTGGAAGGGATGGAACGTGGGCGATGTAGAGACCCACTACAACAACGGGATCAAGGCTTCGCTGGAAACATGGACAGTAGGTAGTGGTTATCCTGATTACATCAACGAAGTCGGTGTAGCCTATGATGGCAGGTTGCAACAAATCATTGAGCAGAAGTGGATAGCCAGTTGGACTGCGGCTACAGAAGCCTGGTTCGACTACCGACGCACTGGCTATCCGGCGCTCCAAGCCGGTACAGCGGCAATGCGCTCGGTACTGCCCGTTCGTTTCTACTACATGCAAGATGAACTCAATATCAACCGCGCTAACGCTGAGGCGGCATTACAGCGCTTGGAGCGGACTGGTTATTCACAGGCCGAGGGTGAAAATAGTGCATGGTCCAAACCATGGCTGCTGCAAGGAACCGATAAACCTTGGTAACGTATATGAGATTAGTTAAAATCAATAATCAACCAGTACGGATGGCCGCTTTTGCGGTCGTCCTTACTTGGTGTATCGTATTTGGCACATGGGCACAGTCCATTACGCCTCAAACAGCCCTTCGACACTACGTAGAAAAATCCGATTCTTCGTTCCGCTGGCAAGTACGGGGTTCCCTACGCGCTGGGAGTATGACGCGCTACGACTTGCTGCTTACATCACAGATATGGAAAGGGATCGTTTGGACACACCAGCTTACGTTGATTGTGCCTGATACGGTTATGTTCGACGGTGCGCTGCTGTACATCGCTGGAGGTTCCATTGAAGACGGCTTGCCGAAGTGGAATACCAATCCCGATGATCGGCATTTTCGAGCCGCCCACTACGTAGCAGAGAGCAACCGGGCAGTGGTGGCCTTGCTTAGGCAGACGCCCAACCAGCCACTGTACGGTGGTAAGAAGGAGGATGAGCTCATCTCCATGACCCTGCATCGTTATAAGGAAGACAGAGATTTCGAATGGCCATTGTTGTTCCCCATGGTGAAAAGCGCAGTGCGAGCCATGGATGCCGTACAAGCGTTTATGAAGGATGGCAAGCTTGTGACCATAAACCGGTTTATAGTTACCGGCCTATCCAAGCGCGGTTGGACCACTTGGCTGACCGCGGCGGCAGACGACCGAGTAGTGGCCATTGCTCCGATGGTAATCGATGTGCTGAACATGCCGGTGAGCCTACAGTACCAGATTGACTCTTGGGGTGATTACAGCATTGAGATCCAGGATTACGTGCGGCTCGGTATCCCACAAAGTGCCACTACGCCCGATGGACAGGAAATCACCGCCATGGTAGATCCCTATGCGTACCGCAGCCAGCTCACCATGCCCAAACTGCTCTTCATGGGGACCAACGACCCTTATTGGGTGGTAGACAATGTGAAAAACTACCTCGACAGCATCCCCGGCCAAAATAGGTTGCACTATGTATCCAATGCAGGCCATGACCTTGGTGATGGAGAGCAGGCAGCAGAGGCGCTGGGTGCTTTTTTTGGATACATTTTGAACAACAAGCCCTTACCGGTTTCTGATTGGACGGTAAAATCCCCGCGGAAATCCCCGAGGTTGCGGATCCGTACGACACGTGATAAATTGGTGGATGTTATCGTCTGGACCGCTTCTTCAGCCGACAAGGACTTCCGAGACGATCATTGGACATCGGAGTCATTGGGCATCCGGAAAAAAGCCGCTGTTAAACTTTCACTCCAACCACCCCACGAAGGCTACCGGGCCTACTATGTAGACCTCCGGTATGAAAGCCCTGCAGGTGGAACGTACACCCAAAGCACACGGGTGTTCATAATGGATAATAATGGAATACATTAACTCATACACTAAATATATAACTATACTATGAAACGATTCAAGAAAATCAGGTTTATATGGGCACTTGTCGTGCTCCTCATCAGTTTATGGCAGTCTAAGACCGCCGGCGCACAAGTGTTTGCCCCAACGGGCTATCCCGATCGGTTGGTGTTGACCCTCACTGCCGAACCGGCCACAAGCCAGGTTGTCACTTGGCGCACCGACACCGCTGTGCCAACCGCTAAAGCGCAGTTGAAACAGGAAGATGCTTCACCGGCCATGGAGGAAGGATTTCTGGAGTTCGCTGCTGAAACACTACCCTTTATGGGCGAGGAGGGCCGCAAAGACCATTATCATCGTGTAACTTTCACGGAGCTGAAGCCCGCCACTGTATACGCCTACCGCGTGGGCGATGGAACGCATTGGAGTGAATGGTGCCAATTTCGCACCGCGGATACAAATGGCAGTACAAGCCCTTTCACTTTCATCTACCTTGGCGACGGGCAAAATGACCTCAAATCCCGCTGGTCGCGCGCAATCCGGCAAGCATTCAGACAACAGCCCGATGCGCGGTTCATTGTGCATGCCGGCGACTTGATCAACCGGGCCAATAGCGATTCGGAGTGGGGTGAATGGCACTATGGTGCAGGGTTCATCCACAGCATGATACCTGCCGTACCTACGCCCGGAAACCATGAGCATTTCCGCGATGAGCAGGAGCGGCTGACACTCGATCCACATTGGAACACCCAGTTTGCCCTACCGGCAAATGGCCCACAGGGGTTTAACGAGGTGTATTACGTAGATTATCAAAATGTGCGCATCATTTCCCTGAATAGCCAATTTATCATGCTGGACGAGGCTGCACAGGAGTTACAGCTGCGCTGGCTTGAAGATGTGCTGAAAGACAACCCCCAACAGTGGACCTTCGTAGCCATGCACCATCCGGTATACTCTACCTCCAAGAAGCGCGACAATCCGCCCTTGCGCGAACGATTCAAACCCTTGTTTGACCGCTATGGGGTGGATTTGGTTATGCAGGGGCACGATCACACCTATGCACGTGGGAAAGGCCCGGATGCTGCGGCAAACGGTCCGGTATACTTGCTTTCCGTGGCTGGCCCAAAGATGTACGATTCGGATTCCGATAGGTGGATGGATGTTTCGCTGGTGGACACTCAACTTTATCAAACCATCCACATTACTGGAAACAAATTGGTGTTCAAAGCGTATAAAGTATCTGGTGAGCTGTTTGATACATTTGAACTGAGCAAATAAGGGGATATCGGCGAAATATTAAGATTTCTTGTTTTAACATGTTTAAGCCTATCTTTGGTCCTCATAAATAAATAGCATGAAATTCAAACTGGGAGATTTTGTCCGTTTTGTGGATGAAGATTTGGAGGGGCATATCACCTCGTTTATGCCCAACGACCTTGTTGGTGTTACTGGAGCTGACGGTTTCGAAATCCCTGTACAGGCAAATAAAATCACCCACGTGCATGGGCAATTGACCAGACACTCAGCGGATGAAGAAGGAGAGGCCGACGAACAGGTAGCAACTGCGGGACCTTTTATAACCGAAGGGATAGACTTAGCGATTGTAGGCGACACAAAACAAGGACTGGCTATGTTTTATCTGATAAATGGCACTTCTTACGAGATGCTGGTATCTTTCAATACCGTAAAAGGACAGGATGTGACAGGAGAGTTCCGTGGAACGGTTGCCCCGCATGCTACTGTACAACTCTATATGGCCAACTTATCCAACATCGGCAACTGGCCTGAACTGAATATTCAGGGGCTTTTTCATGCCCCTGTGTGGAAATTGCCTAAATCTCCTCTAGATGTGAAGAAACGGATTCGCCCGGCCGACTTATCGACGCCGAAACAACATATCGCCTCACTTGACACGAAAGCATGGGTTTTTCGACTCGATCAGCCAGCGCCCTCCATTGACACTGAAAAGCTCAGGGAGCACTTTATTTCACATCGGCCTACACGTGGGCGCTGATTGGTTCAATCACTGTATAGAAAGATTAATAATGTACTTAGCAGTTCGTTAACATCGTGTTAATATTGTTTATGGTATCTTTGTGATACTATGGAAAAGCACAGAAGGAAGCCGGTCTTTTTGAATCATATGGTGGATGATTCCCACCTCTTTATACCACTACCGCATCCAACGGGGGAATACCCTTATCGAATGGATATTCAGAATTTACTGGGTGACAAGACACGATTTTTAAAAGAACAGATGAGTTTCCACATGGTGGGCGATACCGGAAGTGCGAGACATTCGGATTTTCAGGCCTTAATTGCATCAGCACTTAGCCAACAAGCTGCGGCTGACATGACAGTAGGCGAAAAACCGGCATTCCTTTTCCATTTGGGTGATATTGTGTACAACCACGGAGAAGCAAGCGAATATCCCAAGCAATTCTTTGTGCCTTACGAGGATTATCCGGCCGCCATCGTTGCTATTGCGGGAAACCATGATGCGGATGTCAATCCAGATGCTGAATTCCCTTATCAAAGCCTGGATGCTTTTATGGATGTGTTTTGCGATACTTATCCCCGTAGGATGATGTTTGGGGGAGGCAGCAAACGGCTTAGTATGATTCAACCCAATGTATATTGGACATTGATAACACCACTGGCGCATTTTATTGGGCTTTATGCCAATGTCACGAAGTACGGTACGATTGCGGACGACCAACTTGAATGGTTCGTGAAGGAACTTCGTTATGCCGGTGCCGAGCGGCCAAACAAGGCTATTATCGTATGTGTGCATCAAGCCCCTTACACGGCTGATACCAACCATGGCTCCAGTCTGGCCATGATTGATTTTTTGGAAAACGCTTTCAAGGTGGCTGGTGTAAAGCCTGATATTGTTTTCAGTGGCCATGTGCACAATTATCAACGATTTACCAAGGCCTATGAAGACGGTACGGAGGTGCCTTATGTGGTAGCAGGTGCGGGTGGTTATGCGGACCTGCATCGAATAGCGTGCGTGGGGGATTCCCGAGTAACAGATGAACACCCAGTTTTTGATGACGTGCGGTTGGATAATTTTTGTGACGATAGATTTGGTTTTATCAAAATCGGTATAGAACGGAAAGATGGGAAGCTGCTGATTACAGGAGAATACTATACCATTCCGCGGAATATCATGCATGGCGCCGGAGAAGCTATGCTATTCGAACGTTTTTTTGTGCCGGTAGGCTATCCTTCATATTCGCTTCACTGAGTTATTTATATATTTCCTCTACAAAAAACTTTCTTATGGCAGCCGAGTAGACCGATAACTGCGAAGCATTCATGAGCGCCTTTGCAAACAAACAATATCGAATAAATTTGCTTTTATTGCATATAAAAGCAAATTTATCTAAGTTTAACCATAAATTATCCGACGCTTAACAGTAAGTTAGGCTTAGGGCCGTTTATTTGTCCTTGGTAATGCTAAAAAACAAATCAATCTTGAAAAAATTAATCTCAACTTTTTTGCCGCTGCTTTTGGGTAGCTTGTTATATGCACAATCTTCCGTTACTGGTTATGTATACCACGATGCCAATGGGAATGGCCGGCGTGACCGCCGCGAACAGGGGGTAACGGGTGTATCGGTAAGTAATGGGACGCAAGTGGTAGCCACGGGTAAAAACGGTCGGTATAAACTGCCCATCGGGCAGGATAACATCATCTTTGTGATAAAACCTTCCGGTTATAAAGTACCCCTCAATGAATGGAACCAGCCACAGTTTTATTACATACATAAACCCAGTGGATCCCCTG
This sequence comes from Parapedobacter tibetensis, assembly GCF_024704835.1. GTDB lineage: Bacteria > Bacteroidota > Bacteroidia > Sphingobacteriales > Sphingobacteriaceae > Parapedobacter > Parapedobacter tibetensis. The sequence goes on along the minus strand of NZ_JAMXBE010000009.1, from coordinate 191,119 downwards.
CATTGAAGTATCAAGGCGTTTCCCCTACCGGTGCGCTGCCAAAGTCCGTAGATTTTGCATTGATACCTCAGGAAGAGCCGGAAAACTTCACTGCATTGATTTTTGGCGACCCGCAGACCTATACAGAGCAGGAAATGGCATTCTTCGCCAAGGGTGTGGTGGCCGAGCTTGAAGGGATACCGAACATAGCCTTCGGCCTAAGTCTGGGCGATTTGGTTGGCGACGACCTGGTATTGCACAGTCCCTACATACAAGCGGTAAGTAAAGTGGGTACACCCTGGTATAACCTGATAGGAAACCACGACATGGATTTTGATGCCGCGGCAGATTTACTTTCCGATGAAAGCTATGAGGCTAGTTTTGGGCCACCCAACTATGCCTTCAATTATGGTAATGCGCATTTCATTGTGCTGGATGATATCCTTTACCCCGACCCGCGTGATGGCAAAGGATACTGGGGTGGCTTCCGCAAAGATCAGCTTGATTTCATAGAAAACAACCTGAAGCATGTCAATAAAGACCAATTGGTTGTACTGGCATTCCACATCCCCTTATGGCACGAGAATGAAAATTCGTTTCGAAATGCTGATCGGCAACGACTTTTTGATCTATTGAAGGATTACCCGCACACCCTATCAATGTCGGCCCATACACACATTCAGCGTCAAAATTTTTATAGTCGCGAGGACGGCTGGCATCAGGATAAACCACACCATGAGTACAATGCAGGAACCACTTCGGGCGACTGGTATTCGGGTGAACTGAATGAGCAGGGAGTTCCGGTATCTACCATGCGCGATGGCACGCCCAAAGGATATGCCTTTCTGAATATTCGTGGCAACCAATACACTATCGACTATAAAGTGGCTGGCCAACCCGAGGAACTGCAAATCCAACTCTTCCATCCACAGGTAGTAGCACAGGGACGTGGCACACAGGCCGGTATATTTGCCAATTTCTTTATGGGCCATGAAGGTAACACCGTTGAATACCGTATTGATGAGGGGAAATGGCGACCAATGAATTACTTGGAGACACCGGACCCGGAATTCGTCAGGCTTTTATACCGTTGGGATACCGCGGAAGAATTGATGCCTGGACGCCGTCCATCCAATGCCGTCAACAGTACACATGTGTGGCGTGGCAATATCCCAACGAATTTACCTGTGGGATCCCACCAGATTGAAGTGCGTGCTACGGACATGTTTGGCCGTACATTTACGCAACAGGGCACCTACCGTTTGGAAAACCCAGTGTCAATAAAGTAAAGGGCTATTTAAAATTCAACCATGTAATTTTCCAGCGCGGCTAAATAGGTAGAAACTGCTTGTAACCTTTGGGTAAGGATCGTTTTATCAGCTGTTTCGATGGCATAAAGCGTATGGACCTTTGCCCGGATATTAGCCCTGTGACATTTATAATAATTAAAGAGCAGCCGTGCCTCTTTCGTTATTTTCATTTCGGAATACTGAAGATAGTTTTGATAAAAATATTCACTTAAATCGGGGCGGCCGTAAGCTTCTAAATCCATGCATAAAAATGCGATTTCATCCAGCACATCGATTTGCCGTAGTTCATCACTAAATTCAATGCAATCAAAAATGACGGGATCTTCACACAAGAAGATATTACTTGTATGAAGATCTCCATGCAAATCCCTGACATATCCCTGTAAAGATCGCTCGGCTAGGTAAGCCCTATAGTTGCTTAGAAAATTATCAGATTTTTTAATAGCGTGCTGGATAATCGCTGCATAATGATCTCCCAAATGTTTGCGAACAAACGGCTGTACGGTACTCAAGTCGTTAAACAATCCTTGCTGGCTATCAATTTCGGTCTTCTTTTTGACCACAGTGGCTTGGAGATGAAAGGCCGAGATTTTGGCGGCTAGGTTTTTTATCAGGTGTTTATCCACGTTGTTTTCTTTAAGCAGTTTATCCATTTCCTTTGCCATATCCATCCGTTTCATGAATACCGCATAATCAATCACTTCACCTTCCTGTTGATTCAAAGAGACCGTATTCCCCTTTTTAAAGATGGGAATAACATTCAAGTACATCTGTGGTGCTAGACGCTTATTTAATATCAGCTCTTGTTCGCAATAATACTTTCGCTTTTCAAGGCTTGAAAAATCAAGAAACGTAACCTGTATAGATTTCTTGATTTTATAGGCATATTGATCAGTCAGGATTACCCAAGAGATATGTGTTTCTATTAAAGCGCTTTTCTCGCGCTGATTGCGAAAACTTTCACCTTCCCTGAGTTGTTCGATCTCATTCCTTTTCATTGGTATCCGATATGGGTGAGCACACTATCTATCATCGTATCTGACGTTTCCTGATCTGAATACAAAACCAGGTGGCCATCCTGCATGGGTTCAAATTCTTCTTTAATTTTTAGGTATACCTCGAAATCCGCCTCGCTATCTACCCGCTTTTTGCTTATTCTTTCCTTAATGGTTTCCTCGGAGGCCCTCATTTCAATAAAATACAGCGGGTATTGAAGTTTCATTGCTGTTTCTAGAAAGAGCTTTCGGATATGGTCCTCTTGGAAAGTAGCATCCAGCACCGTGTTTTGTTCATCTTTTATAGCAGATATCATTGCCGTAAGCATGGATCGATAAACGATATGTTTGGATTTTTTATCATATTGGCCACGTTTTTTTAAGTCATTCCTTACCTTGTCACTGCTGATGAGGAGGCCATTCAATCGCAAAGCCAATGCGCCAGCCAAAAACGTCTTTCCGCTGCCTGGTAATCCAAATATGATGATAATCATTTTGTTATATTTTAACCCCTTGAGAAGCTTGGGATACCTTACAATCCTGACTATGCCTTCGAACGAGCCAGTAATCTTATCAACTCTGTAGCAAAAATCCTTCCCAATGTTGGATGATATCAAGCTATCCACTTTAATATTGACCGCTTTTAGTTTGATGCGATCATTCTTCCATGAATAAGAAAGACTTGATCAATAGAATAAGACATCACTGATGTGGGCGCTGATGCTGGACATCATGGCCAAGTTATAACCATAAAGCGTATTAAATTAAAGCAGGGTTGCCCGTAGCTCTTTTTTAATATTTTTAATAGGCCCCAATACCGATGGGTGATTCATCAATAATATGGATTAACCGGGTTTTCCATGCCTCCAGTTCATGAGCGCGCTCTTCAGCTGATTGCCTAGCCGGTCCGTAAACTACATGGGGACGCAGTACGGAAAATCCAGTAAATTCTAAAATCCCCCGATGCAATGGCCGTAGTATCCCGGCGAGATCGCCATTAAGACCACCTTGTACATAGTCGGCTTCCCCACCACCAGTAGTGAGTGAGAGTAGGGCTTTTTTATCATGGAAAAAACCTGTTTCATAAATATGGCCTTGGCCGTAAAAACGGCCCATGGCAAACACACGGTCTACCCATCCTTTTAAAATGGCGGGCGCACTGAACCACCACAGCGGAAACTGCCAAATCATGAGGTCACACCATTCCACCTTTCGTTGCTCTTCTTCGATGCTGGGTGCAAACCCGTTTACTCGGGTTGCATAGATCTCTTCCAGTTGTTGTTTGTAGAAGGCAGGATCGTGTATACTCGTAAAGTTAGCCCGGTCTGAAACAGGATTAAACTGCATCGCATACAGGTCGGATACCTGTACTTCATGGCCCGCTTGGGTAAGCGTATCCACAGCGGTAGTAAACATGGCCCCGTTCATGCTCTGAGGCTCCGGGTGCGTGTATATAATGAGCGTTTTCATACTGATGATAATTGTGCATTCAATAAACTGAGGGCGAAAGTATTTATTGATCACTATATTTGCTAATGTACAGCGAATTGTAAGAGGCACACAAAAATGTAAGTAATGAGCAAGCGGAAAATCACATCCACCAACAATATCAATCGGGAAAAACTGATAGACTTCTGCGGGATGATGTATGCCATTGATCTGCTGGGCGGCCGGTGGAAATTAATCATCCTGTATAAATTGGAAAAAAGGACACTGCGTTTCAGTGAACTAAAAAAAATCATTCCTGGTATTACAGATCGTATGCTAACGCTGCACCTACAGGAACTGGAGCGGGATGGGTTGGTTGAAAGAACCGTTTATGCCGAAGTGCCACCGCGGGTAGATTACCGGCTTACAGGCAGCGCTCAGTCCCTCATTCCCATCTGGCAGCAGTTGGAACACTGGGGCGTTGCACACAAGAAAAGCTGGGAAACTGGCTAAGTCTTTCAGTCTGCAATTCTGGTTCAGTAAGAACAGGACATATTTTGCGATAACTATACTGATCTTTATAGGCCTGTTGTATTATTTGATTGATATTATTGCATAGTATCAGGCTAAATCTTCTTGATTTTGCTGTGTTAGTTGAAATAATTTTGAAATTAAAAGTGTATGGGTAAATTTTTTTTATGCGTTTCTTCAGGACTATTTCCGCGATTTAATTAAATTTTCCAATGCTTTCAAGTGATTGTCAAATGCGTTCATGCCCTCTTTAGTGGTAAAATAACTGGTATTGGGTTTCCGGCCCACAAATGATTTGTTCACACCAATAAATCTCTCTTTTTCTAGGGCTTTCAGGTGGCTTGCCAGATTGCCGTCGGTCAAGTCGAGATATTCTTTCAGTTCATTAAAACTGAGCTTATCATTGACAGCCAATGCCGACATAATCCCAAGCCTGATTCTGCTTTCGAATGCTTTATGAAAACCTTCAATGGATATCTTCACCGTTCGTACCTGTAATGGATATAAATGCCATAAATAATATGCAGCAGTCCAAAGCCTATCGCCCAGAATAATAGGCCATAACCAATGAAGTATGTGCTGATAAGGCCAAGCCCAATCTCGGTAAGCCCTAACGCTTTCACCTCTCCAAAGGTGAATTTGCTGGCATTATACAATGCAAGGCCGTAAAATATCAGTGTAAAGGGGGCAATTAAGCCAATCAAACCTTTGGAGATCAACACAAGGATCAGCAGACCACATACCACCAGTGGAACGGACATATGAACCAGCATCCTCCTTGAGGTGGCATTCCATACCTTTTCACGTCGCTTATTGGCCTTTTTGTAAGAAAGAAAAACAGCTGTGCCTATTGCCAGCACCAATATTGCCAGCGCCAGGACAATTAATTTCATGAGCGTGATAGACCAATCTCCTGATGCTACGGTAGTATAAACAATTTCATCAGGATTAAAATAGAAGAGCTTATAGGCCAACCAGGCTCCTGTGAGTGCATAAATACCGGCCATAATGCCCGCCCAGCCTGAGAGCGACAGAAATTTCGACGTGCGCTCCATCATGGAACGTATCTCAGCGATATCCCGGGCGTAGTCTTTTTCTTCTTTCATTTAAAAGTACTTTTTTTTTCAAAGTTAAATAGAAGTTTTAAATTTGCAAATGTTTAGCGGAATTATTTTAAGAAATATTGATAGGGCCGGGAGTAGAGGAGGAAAAACGTATGGAGAATTTTGTGAGTAAAGATTCAGTAGTTCGCCGGATTTGGGGGAACGGAGATACCATCCTGTTGATCTTTGCAGGGGCATCTGCAGAGTTTGCTTTGAATAAAGCGGTTGACTGGCTTTATTTCACGGGGCGTCTTCCTTCTGATCCCCTTAAGCGGTTATTCTCCACCGTTTCCTATGCGCGTCAGATCGTCTTCTCCGACTATGATGATGCCATGCATGCCATTGATAAGATATCGGCTATCCATAAAGGAGTTGAAAATCAACGCGGCAAAAGCATCCCTGATTGGGCATACCGTGATGTGTTGTTCATGTTGATCGATTATTCCATACGATCCTATGAGTTACTGGAAAGGAAATTAAGTACAATCGAAAAAGAGGAAGTATTTAACGTTTTTCACCGGATGGGATCGCGCATGCTAGTTAAAGATCTGCCTCCAAACTATCAGCAATGGCTGCTTATGAGAACATCAGCACTACATGAAAACCTATTGAGTGGCAATTTCACCAAAGACCTTTACAAACAATATCAAAAGCACTTAGGCTGGTTCAGATTCCTGATTTTAAAACAGACGCAAAGACTTTTGGTTCCTGAAAAGGTAAATGAATTATTAGACCTTGGCAAGAATCCTTTTGCAGCGATCATGCTGAAATTGTATAAACTCAGCCGGATCATCCGGGTGAAATCATTTCTAAAAAATGCGATACTACCACCAGCGTATAAAAAAGAGATTATAGCACTGGATAGTTACTCCCGTAGCTCATAGTGAGGTTGTTATCGCTTTTCCCTCGGGGGCTCTTCCCAAACTTCGTGCTCCTTGAGCGCTATACCAAGGGCATTGTAAGCCTAAGCAGGCCGTGTAGTTCCGCTAGTTTACATGCTTGGCGGTAACTTTGCAAGCTCAATCATCGCCTCCAGTTCATTAATCAGCTCCGAGTCAGTAGAGAATCCTGTGTTAAAAAAGCGCAACCTTCCCTTGCCGTCAATCACTGCTTTTGCAGGAATACCGTTGGGTTTGTATGCCGAAACCACCTCATACTTACCTGGTTTACCGGGTATCTGCTCATCCATCAGCACATGAAAAGGGTATTTCTTATCTTCCATAAATGATTTTACCCGCTGCAATGCGCCTTCCTGTTTTTCCATTGTAGCGATAAACAGAAAAACCACCTCGGGGTGGCCTTCCACCATTTTTTGCATCGCAGGAAAGGATGCTAGGCATGGTACGCACCATGTGGCCCAGAAATCAATCACCACTACTTTTCCTCGGTAGTCTGATAAGGATACGTTATTTCCATTCAGGTCAAACAAACTGAAACCCGGCGCTACGGTATCCAACATGCTGGCTCGGAGCTCTTCTTTCAGGGTTGATTGGACACCTTGCTGCCACTCGTTGAAACGTTCGTCAAATCCCGCTATGGAGCCATGTTTGTGGACATAGAGATCTTTCAATTGCGCATTCATGTTTGCGGTAGACTTGCCTCTACGTACCATGGCAAGCAACAGATCGTATGCTTTTTCTTCCTGTCGATTCAGTGTCAGCAAACGAGCATAGCGCGCTATGGCAGAAGGAAGTCCATCTTCCGGAGGGCCATCGAATGATTTCTCTTGGTACGAGAGCGCTTGCTTCATTTTACCATTCGCGAAGAGCGCCGTGGCATACGTATCATAATACGGATACTGCGCAAAATTCATGAATCGATTCCAATCGGCTGCGGAGGTTTCTGCGGGCCTTGCAGCAGGATCATCTTTATAGGAATAGTAAAGATCGAGGGTTTCCAGGGCAATTCGTTCGGCGATCTTCGTATCAATACTATCGTTCAAAAGTATAGTTGCACCCATATTCATATAGGATGTCTGATTGAACCTGCTCTGTATCTCGCCTATGTATTTTTTAAATTCATCGTACCGACGTTTGCGGAGAAAGGCAATCGCTACCGTCCCGTTCAACATATCCATAGTGCCTGCATCCTTAACTGCGTCTAAATTGTTTTCTGCAATGATTTTGTTCATTAAAACGCCCGCCTTCTCCGGATCGCTTTCTTTGCTCATATGCTTCAACTGTTCCATTAGCGCGTTCTGTTCTTGGGCCACAACCGACAATGTGAAACAGCTCAACAAAACCAATATTGCATAGTTAATATTCTTCATCATCTTTTTCTTTTATAGTTTATTATTCAATATTCAATATTAAATCATGGATTATCTTCCATACCCGGATTAGCAATGAGTATCTTGGGTGGAATCTTGAGTACCAGCCGCTCAGGGCGAAGTTGGTAAACCGTAGTGGTGCCGTCTTGATGATACAACGTGTGTGAAGAAGTAATATCCTCAAACACCGGATCCACAGTGAGTCTTCTCATATCAAACCAACGGAATCCCAACCCGGCGAATTCACGCAGGCGTTCATGCATGATAAACTGCAACAACCGCGTTTTTTCTACCCCCACTTCCGGCGGCACTTCTGCATCAGCAGGTGGCATCCGGTGGTTCCGCAGTTGCGCTAGTGCCATTGCCGCACCCGCTAGGTCATCTTTTCTTGCTTTGCATTCCGCTATCAGCAGGTATATTTCTGGAAGTACCACGCCGAAAGGGACGATACTCGGCGCTGTTCTGCGTTGGGCTCCTGCTTGGAAAGGCGAACCGGTGGGGAAAGGCGTGTTCGAATAAAGTAGTAGCCGCAGATCTGAAGGGTCATACAAGGCCATTGTTTCACCACTTACTTGGAGGGTGTTTTGCAAAACATGGAAATTCGAAAACTGCCGCAGGTACACGACTTCTTCATTTTCTGTTGTTACCGGATAGAGCGGTCCGAATACATCAATTGGCATAAATATGCCATCCGGAGCAAATGTTTTGTTGTAATCATAGAGTTGTATCGGAACCTGCGCCGTTGCAAGCCCTTGCAATGCCGAATCAAGGAGCGGCAGGGCTTCTTCATGCCGTTGCATAAAGACATATACTTTTCCAAGCAGGGCTTGTGCGGCAGGTTTACTCATGCGGAGGCGGTGAAAAACCTGAGCAGATAAATCCGGCAGCGCTTCTTCCAGATCGTCGATAATGAGGTCATATACGTCCTGTACAGAGGCTCTGCTGAACTGATTGGCCGTAATATCCGCTGTGGTAATAATTGGGAAACCCGGATCAGTGGCAGCAGTAGCTTGCTGATAAGGTTTCCCATAGTAGTTGATCAGCAGAAAATAGGTCCAGGCGCGTCCCGCGAGCGCTTCAGCCCGTATCATCCTTTTCTGTTGGAGCGTTCCGTCTGGCGTATCCATCACTTCGTTGATAATCTTGTTATAGGTGTAGATGCTTTGCATGGGGCCAGTGATCTCTGGATTATCTTCATCGGGCTGGTAGATTTGATCGTTCCAGGTGAAAAGCCGTTGCTCAGGCAATGTGAGTGCGCTGTAATAGGGTTCTTCTGAAGTTACTTCATCTCCCAGCATGAGCTGCGCAGCGGCGCCCACATGCCGCAGGTTTGGGTTGTTCAAAAGCAACTCATAATCCTTGAAGCTGGTCGCAATCACTTTTCCCTTAGGCAAAACTTCGAGGAAACTCTTCTTGCAGCCCATGCCAACAACCAAGAAGAGCAGCAAGGCCGGAGCAAATTTATATGGTGTCATTCGTTCATATTTTTGTTATGGTTTACATATGTAGACTAAAAAAGGATACTTAAACCGGCGGTAATCGTTCCCTGATTGGCACGCATATAGCGAATTCCACCTGAGAGTATTCCCGCTGTACTGCCGCCGGAAGCGTCCTGAAATTCAGGATCAATATCATATCGGTTGGCTTTCCACAGCATCACATTAGCTACTTGAAGACGCAGCCTTACGCCCTGCAATTTCACGTGCGACACAAGCGTCCTTGGAAGATCATAGGAAAGCGCTGCATCCCGCAGTTTTACAAAAGCCGCGCTCACCACATTGATATCACCTTGGGTATAGTACCGTACGTCACGGCGACTTTCATTAACGCTGTTCGTAGGCACCCAAGACGGAACATTTGTAATCAGTTCATCGCCGGGCTGCATCCATCTTTCGGCGAATTCAGCATGCACATTACCACTCCGGAAACGAAGATCGCCGCTTTGTAACGCGTTATTGAAACTGATAGGAATCAGTCCGTTGCCCCCGTAAAACCCGTTCACATCCCTGCGCATCACATTGCCGAAATTATATATCAGATTTGCCGATAGTTCAATATTACCCAACGCAAAAATGGTTGACAGCCCGCCATTCCACACCGGTTGATAGGTGCCCATGTACAATACATCATCGGGTAGGGCGGTGTTTCTATCCTTGGTTTGTTGACCGCCCTGCAGGTTGATGAGTGGATCGCCCATATTGTCCAATCCTACAAAATCATAAGCGAAAACAGCGAATGCCGGATGACCGGCCACATACGTAGCGCTTGCTTTCTGCGCTCCTGTAGCGATAAGGGTTGATTGGTTCAGTTGGGTAATCTGATTACGGTTGTAAGCCAATACCAGTTGATTGGTCCACCGGAATTGCCCCCAGTTAGCAACATGACGCGCTGAAACTTCAACGCCACTGTTTCGCATGTTCCCGAAATTACCGATGACAGTGCTATAGCCCGATAATGGGTTCAACTCTAGAAGACCGATCAAATTTTCGGTATGTTTGGAATAGAAGTCGATGGAGCCACTGAGTCTGTTACCTTTCAACACGCCAAAATCAAGTCCCAAGTTTAATGTGCGCGTGCTTTCCCACGTAAGGGCCGAATTAGCGGGCGTTACAATCGAGAGACCGGTATTACCAGGCAATGTACTGCCAGACTGAGCCTGCAGAATATCATAAGAAGCGGCGGTACCTGGAGCGGGTGAGTTTCCCGTAAGTCCGTAAGAAGTCCGTAGTGAGAGGTAATTAAATACAGATTGTTCCATAAAAGACTCGGAATCTATATCCCACCGCCCGCCAATACTCCATACAGGTTTATTTTGAGCGGAGCGATCCTTGCCAAACAGGTTGGACTGATCTATCCGAATGCTGCCACTGAGTGTATAACGGCTGCGGAACGTATAGCCCATATTGCCATAGTAAGAAAGGAATCGCACACGCGATTCTGTATTACCGAAGAGTGTCGTCGCCGCAAGCAAACTTCGCGAACCGCTGTTGGGCATTACGGGGTTGGCTAGTCCGGCAGTGGAAAGCGTCGCGTAATCAATGGCGGGGTAAGTTTGAAGAAGTTCATTGTAACCACGTATAAGCGATTGGCTGCCTTCCACTAATTGTTCTTGCGACTCTTGCCCTGCCAGCAGGGAAAGCTGGTGTTCATTATCGTTCCACGATCGTTCGTAAGCAAATTGGTTACGCACAGTCCAGTTGCGTTGCATGGCATAGCCAAATGCATACCTGCCACCGGTTACAGGAAGATGGTACACAGGTGGTTGTGTTGAAGTAGCCGGTAGGGTAAACTGAACGGCTTCGTTTCGAACCATGTGGCTGCGGCTATCGTCATACGAACGGTTTTTCTCCACGGCTCTGAACATGCCATATACGCCTGTAAAGGATAGCCCGTCAAGAAGCCTTGCTGTAACACCGGCAGTGATCCTTGCGGTGAGCTGGTCACCCTTAGTATAACCGTATTGGGTCTCTTGAACCGGGTTGTAATTGAGGTTGATTCCGGATTTTTCCTCAAATGCATTCCGGGTTGAATCTGAAAGGTTTTTCACGTAAGGAATGGAAAGCGGATTACCTGCTGCATCCCTGAACAACTGGTAGGGTAGGAAGCGGTTGTCCACTGCTATATTTCTCGGGGCGCTTGTGGTAACATTGGTCAGGTCGGTAATCAGGAAGAGTCCAAGGCGCTTGTTCGGGTTGTAGTCCTGCCGGACATTTATTTTATAGGTGTTATCCTGCTCACCCGGCCTGTTGCTTTGCGTTCCGGTGTAAGCAAGCGAACCATAGATGCCATAAGATTCTCCTCCTCCGCGAACGGAAAGCGTATGATTCGTTAACATGGCGGGACGGTACCAGATATCCCGGATCTGTTGAATATTGCTGATGGATGCCAGGGCGTCTAAGGCAGCGGCTGCCTGCGAATCGGAAATAAGCCCGCGATGGTGGTTATACAAGATAACGTTGTGTGGCGGCACGCCCATGGATCCCAAACCCGTATAAGCGCTCACCGTATTCCATGGATACAGGTTCGGCATAAAGATATCTTCAGCAGCTTGGATGAATTGCCTGCTGTTGAGCACCGGGTAATAATCAGTATCCGGACGCCCTTGGAAGTTCACGAAGCCATCGTATCCGATCGAGAGTTTTTCATTACGGTTGCCCTTCTTCGTAGTAATAACAATCACTCCATTGGCTGCTCTCGCACCCCATATAGAAGCCGCCGAAGCATCTTTCAATACCGTTACATCCTCGAGATCCTGAGGATTCAGCGTATTTACGTTATCCAACGGCACGCCATCTACTACGATGAGCGGCGATTTGTCACTATTGATGGACGTAAGTCCCCGGATCAGCAGCGGGGTACCGGAAGCGGAAGGTGCGTTGTTCACGGTAAGTCCGGGAACTAGCCCATCAAGGCGTTGCAGAATATTCATTGACGTTGTTCTATCCTTGAGCATTTTCATATCCGGCTTTGCATACGCTCCGGTACTCCTTTTTACGGAGAATGTTTGGTATCCACTGCTCACCACAACCTCCTCCAGTTGATTGGACGCTTCGCTGAGCACGAAATCAATGTACAACGTGCCGGTTTTCCCGACATATACTTCTCGTTCATTCCTTCCGTATCCTATACAAGAAACCCGGAGGGTATAAAATCCTTCAGGCAGATTTGCAAAATAGTATTCGCCCTGCTCGCTTGTAACCGCACCCCTTTCCAGTGGTTGTAGTGTCACACTCGCGGGTGTAATGGGCAAACCAACTTCATTCTTCACCGTTCCTTTGATCATTGCCGGTTCGCCAGGGTGTTCAGGCGTGGAAACGGGCGGTTTCGCTTTCAGAAAAATTGTTTTGTTACTGATTTCGTAGGCAAGATTCTGGTTACGGAACACCAGGTCGAGAAATTCAGGTAAGGGCATATTGCGCACAGCGCAGGTAACCCGTTGGGCCTCCTTAACTAAGTCCTTATTGGCAAATATGCGATACCCCGTCTGTTCCTTAATAGCCTGAAATACCGTTAGTAATGGCACTTCTTTTCCCGTGAACGTAACAGACGGCCAGGAAGATTGGGCGCTTACCGAAATGTAGATGAGTAGGAGGAGCACAACGGTAAGACAACGGCCTCGCTGTAATAACACAGTATGTTTTGGTTGAACATCCATTTTGTTTACAATAGTTAAAAAAATCGAATGGTGATCGTTCCGTAAAAAAGTTCTTGGTTATCGTGTTGTGATTCTCGGTATTAATTGGTTATCAAGGAAGAACGATCAATCGTCTCCCGCTTTCCAACCGAAAATGAACTCCAGACATTTTCAACCCTTTCAATACTTCGGAAAGCGACAAAGACCTTTCAATTTCACCGATAAACGCTAAATCAGGGATTCCTTTTTCATATACAACCTCTATATCGTACCACCTTTCCAGCTGACGCATTATTTCCTCAAGGCTCGCCCCATCAAAATTAAACAGGCCGTTCTTCCAAGCCAGTACTTTATCTATATCCGGGTTATTAATAATCCTAGTTTTGGCCATGATCAAGTCTTTTGACCGGCCAGTTAAATTTGGGGTCTGGGCTTGCTGTCCGGGATTGAGTGTAATGGGATTGTCGATCCCCGCCATCACGCGCACACTTCCTTCCAACAACGTAGTTTTGGTGTCGGGTTCGTCCGGATATGCTAATATATTGAACTGAGTGCCGAGGACTTCGACGGTTTGGGCTTGCGTTTTCACGAGAAAAGGCAGATGGAACACGGATGACGCGGATTGGGGGGATGACCGCTGATTTTCCTTATTGCCAACTGCTGATGGCTGACTGCTGATAGCCGATAGCTGACTGCTAACCTGAAAATAGGCTTCGCCTTCGAGTTCGACGACTCGTTCTTTATCGTCAAATTTGGACGGGTACCGCAATATGGAAGCGGCGTTGAGCCAGACTTGGGTTCCATCCGGGAGGGTAATCTGATAAGTGCCGCCTTTGGGGGTGGAGATCGACAGGAGATCGGACTTTCCGACTTTCCGACTTTTCGATTTTCCAACCTCCGGACTGATCACAAAGCTTCCATCTGTATACGTTATCCCGTCGCCGACGATAATACCCGATTGTTCCGAACTTAAATCAATTGTGCGTCCATTGGCCAGCGTCAGCGTGGCCTGGTTGCCACCAGCGGCTATATCTGCTGCTTGTTCACCAACCGCCAACCACCGATCACGCATTACTGAATAAACCGTAATTCCCACTACAGCTAGGAGAATCGCAGCAGCAATACTGCGAAAAAAAATGATGCGGCGCCCACGAGGTCGTATACGAGGCTTATCGAGCCGTGCATTGACATTGTGCAGGGCGCTCTCGGTATCGGCTTCGTCCAATACGCGTATACCTTTGGCCACATAACCTTTATCCAGCAGCCGAGCGTACAACTCCCGGTGACGCACATCGGCCACTAGCCAGCGCACCAACTCTTCGCGTTCCGCGGGTTTAAGGGCATTCGCATGCCGCTTGGCAATGAGGGTGGCAATCCGGAAGTTGCTGAACGTGTCCATCGTCGTTATCTTTTGCTAGTAAGACAACGCCGAGTCAGGAAATCTCTAACCGTTGTGTGTTTTTTTCTACATGGCGTGAAAAGTAGTGTGGCCGCGCTACAGCAGATGCACTCCCAATACCGACAGCAGCAACAACGCATCTGGGTGCTGTTCAAAAAACTTGCGGAGCAGGTAGATACCACGTGCCTTGTGATTATTAACTGAGCTGACGGCGATACCCAACCGCTCGGCAATTTCCTTGCCGCTCAACCCTTCTTCATAGCTAAGCAGCATCACCTGCGAGCACTGGGTGGGCAATGTACGGATGGCTTGCCGCAACTGCATAAGCACCTCGGCCTCGATGATGTGGGCATCAAATGGTTGCTCGGCATCAGCAGCCTCCAACCAATACCTGTTTTCACGGTCCATCTTGCGTTTTTCCATCTTATGTTGGTTGAGGCAAGTATGGCGGGTACTGGTATAGACGAACGCCTTGAGGTTGTCAATCGTCTGGAATTCCGCTCGGCGTTCCCACGCTTTTAGCAGGCTATCCATTGCGGCTTCCTCAGCCATGTGGGTCTGTGGGGAATAGCGTAGCGCATAATACCGTAGCGCAGGATAAAGCAAGCGGAAGAGCTGGTCAAAAACCTTCCCGTCATTTGCACGTAAGCGCTCGTGCAGTGCAGCTAACTCGGCTTCGGTATACAAATCCATTGATGCTTATGACGCCCAGCCAGCGTCGCCTCCGGCCAGGCCTTCCACCATAAGACAACGCTGCATGGTGAAATCTCTAACGCAAAGGTAATTTTTTGAAGATATATGGGTAAAGGGACGCGCAGATCCGCTTGGTCGGAAGGCTTCCTCTGTAATCAAAAAGTTATCCATTCATTCGCCAGTCTTCCTACGCAACTCGCAAAATCTTCTCCATCTTACGACCTTTCGCCAATTCATCCACCAACTTGTCTAAATACCTAACTTGTTGCGTTAACGGATTTTCGATTTCTTCCACACGATATCCACATATTACTCCTGTAATGAGGTGTGCATTTGGGTTTAATGAAGCATTTTGAAAGAATGTTTCAAAAGTTACTTTTTTTTCAATTAAGTCTTGCAACTTCTGGTTATCGAAGCTAGTTAGCCACTCAATTACTTGATGCAATTCTTCTTTCGTTCTACCTTTCTTCTCCACTTTTTCTAGATACATAGGATAGACCGAGGCGAAGGTCATTTTTGCAATACGCTCATGGTGTTTGTTTGCGTTGTTCATACCTTGCATTTTAACGTTAATCTCTCATATTATTCCAACCTTTCTAATTGGCCTTTTCTTTTTACTATGTTTTTATAGTCCCACTGAATTTCTTTTGATTTTTTCAGCCAACGTTTAAGGTCTTCTGTATTGATTTGTTCAACTGCAGTGTAGAAAACAGAAGCGTCTTTAAATTTTTTGCCTATTACATTTAATTTTTCTTCTTCAAAATCGGCACCGCTCCAAAACATCAAATGCCAGCCTGCTTTCTGATTGCTGTAACCAACAATTGGATTACCGTCCAAAAACCAAACAGGGTGTGCGTGCCAAATTTTGCATTCCGCTTCAGTCAGTTCGCTGTCAATTGTCGTTGCGAGCAAGTCGCAAATTTCTTTGTCAACCGTTGTTTGTCTGTCGTTATATGCTTGAATTTCTGCGTTCATCTTAATCTCCAAAATGTTGTTAGGTCCTGTTAGGTGATTCTCTGTTCGATAATTTTTTTCTAAAAGTCAACGAAAGACTGTCCACCCGCACAAAATTTTAAAAAAAATCGCTTCGCTCCAAATTTTCGTTGTCCGCTCGTAATTATCACGTAGTGGGTAGCTGTTTGAAGAGGAACAAAGGGAGTAAAGTTTTGTTTATATTATCTCCTTACTTTATTAATGTAAAAAAACTGTTGAAGCAAATTTACCAAGTCAGCTTTAGCGTATTGAAGACTAAAAACGACAAGATCATCATGAATGATGAAATAGAAGCCAGCACCTATAAAAAATGGTTCGGCAAATACTCAGAAGAAAAGGCTCATTTTGAACGTGAACTGAAACGATTGAAGCATAACAACCAAGACAGGTGGACGCGCCTGAAAAAGTTGTTACCCAAGTTGACTGACCTTCCGAAGCTCTACGAAAAGCTTAATATCCGGCAGAAACATTTTCTTTTAAATAGGGTGTTCAACCAACCATTGATACACACCGCAGGATCTTCATTGCAATCCATCATTATTCGATAAAACTGCCCCGCTATTGCATGGCGAAAGCAGGGTTTAGGTAAAACTTCAGCCTTTGCGCTTCTAATAAACTTTTGTAGATTAGCCGAACGGAAGTGCTTCCATTACCTGGCTTGGCCGATATCCAGCCTGTTTGGCGACATTCTAACAACAAACTGCATCAAAGAATGAACTACCAAACATTTCAACCCCAAAATGACTTAAAATCGCTGGTAAAATGTTACTGGACTTTGGAAGTGCCTGCCGAAAGCAATTCTGAAAGGCAACGGATCGTTCCCGATGGATGCGTTGAAATGGCTTTTATTCTCGGGGACGACATCAAACGTTTTACTTCCGAAAGCGATTTTATTCTTCAACCCCGTGCAATGGTCCTCGGACAAACGATTGAATCTTTTTACATTCAGCCGACAGGGTATGTGAATACTTTTGCAGTCCGCTTCTACCCTTACGGCATTACAAACTTCGTAACTACGCCAATCAAAAATCTGGCAAACAAGGAAACGCCAATCGCCCAACTTTTCGGAGAAACCATAGCGAGTGATTTAGAACGAGAAATCATTCAAGCAACTGATATACAACAACGAATTGAAATTATTGAAACCTTTCTTCTAAACAAACTCAACGAAAAAGCAACGATTGATAATATCGTAAAAACGACCATTGACATGCTTCTTTCGACCAACGGAAGTTCGCCTATAAACGCAATCCTCAAAGAAGATTTATCAAAGAGAAGACAGCTCGAAAGAAAATTTTTAAAGCAGATCGGCATTAGTCCAAAACAATTAGGGAAAGTTATCCGATTGCAGACGGCGTTAAAAATGTTGCTGAACCAAAAGACCGAAACACTGACTAAAATTGCCTACGAAAGCGAGTATTACGATCAGGCTCACTTCATCAAAGACTTCAGGGAATTCACGGGAACCAACCCGAAAGAATTTTTGGAAGACAAGCAAATGGCACTTTCTGCACTTTTTTATACCGAAGATTAAGGTGTCGCATTTTTACAATTTTGTCGTTTACTGACATTTTAATTTTACACCCAAGAATAAGATGTAAAAATGGAAAAAATAATAATCTATTCAATGTCATTAATTGTGATCGGACTTTCGGCTTGTAACAACGTGAAATCCGAGCAAGAAAAAGCAGAAAATACGCAAACTCAAAGAACAAATAATATGAACAATTTAATTTCAATCGTAGAAATACCAACAACTGATTTTCCAAGAGCAGTAAAATTTTACCAGACTATTTTAGGCGTAGCTATCGAAGAAGTTGATATGGATGGAACGCAAATGGGCGTTTTGCCAAGCGATGGTGAAACAATAAATGTTGTGTTGGTAAAAGGCGACGATTACAAACCGACAACAGACGGAGCCGTCCTATATCTGAACGCGGGAGACGACTTACAACCCATGCTTGACAACGTAGAACAAAACGGAGGACAAGTAATCGTACCGAAAACCGAAATCAGTCCCGAAATTGGATATTTTGCATTATTCATCGACACCGAAGGGAACAAATTAGGACTACATTCAGTTCAATAAAACCAAAGCCCAGTCCGTTAGTTGTCAACCAAGTAGAGTATGGTAAAAGCTGAGACAATAATTGCAGTAAAAAACGTTCCTAAAAGTTCGGAGTTTTATCAAAACTTGTTAGGTTGTAAAAGTGAACACGGTGGAGAGACTTTTGAAATCCTGACAAATGAGAATACAGTTGTCCTTTGCTTACATAAATGGGGAGAACACGAACATCCGACAATGTTGAATCCTGAAAAGGAGATTGGAAACGGACTGATTCTCCTCTTCCGTGTTAACAACTTAAATCGGGTATTGGAAAATGCACAAAAGCTCAATGCAAATATTCAGAAAGAAATTCATTACAACGAAAACTCACTTAAAAATCAGTTCACTTTGAGAGATTTGGACGATTATTACTTAATTATATCTGAATAAAGCAACGACAGCTAACAGGACAATCGGCCACGATGGTGAGGCGGCAAAGTTTGTTGTTTCGCGCCAGTGTAGTGAATTTATGAATGGAACCAAGGGATATGCAACTACTCGTTTTCCGGCTTTTCAGCGTAAGATCGACCGCAGAGAGGTTCCAGCGGATGTGGGTGCCATAGATCCGGTTATACACCCGGGCCGCCACCCAGATGACGAAGCATATGCTGGCGAACAGGCCCAGATAACCTACAACGGAGTATACCCGGGCTTCAAAAAACCAGAACAATATATCGTGCAGGAAATACCAATATCCGGCTGCGGTAGCTAAAAGCAACACGGTAAACAGTAAGGCAAATACCGCCATGCACCCCGCGGCGAATACATTGGCCGAAAAGCTGCATTTTATCCCGGCTGAACTGATGATCGTGACACCCTATCTAACCTACCAATGCGCGCATTTCAATAGCGGATACCGAACAAGAAAAAGGATGGATTGGGCATCCTAAAACGGGGCGTCGCCGTAAAGCACAATAGGCACCAATGGTTTCCAGCGAATACTAATCGATCGTCGGCACATTTAAAACGCCGATTGACCCTGAGCATCCCTTAACCGATATTGCACCCTTGATTTTCGGATTTTTTTATGGAATTTGAAAGGTTGGGGAATCCGTAGTGCAACATGTTAATAAACTAATGAACGATATCATGAAGAAGTTGCTGTTTTTTGTATTCGCAGGATATATGGGGAATGCTGTGTTCGCGCAGTCCTCACCCACGGTGGCCAAGCTAGACTCAGCTATCGTGTATAGGCAAGGCGCCGAGTTGATGCATCGGGCTCGGTTGCGTTTAAACCAAGGCGCCAACACGCTGCGTATCGCCGGGATCGCGCGGTCGCTGGACGAACGGTCGCTGCGGATTGATCTGCCCGAAGGGGTGAGTCTCCTATCGGTGCAACAGGCCGCTGCCGATGCGGACCGGATGGGAGCGCTCGACGACCATCCGAAGTATCGTCAAATAGCCGATAGCGTCGACCGGATCAAGCAGGAACTGGAAGAAATCCGGAACCAACAGCTGGCCGAAGAGGGTACATTAGTACTGCTGGATGAAAATCAGCAGCTGGCTGGAAAGGAGGGCGCACTGACCATTGACCAATTAAAGCGGTTCATCGACTACTACAAGCAGGAGCGGCTTGCTGTGCGGGGCCGTATCATTACGCTCAATGCGGCGAAAAAACGGACACAAAGCCAATTGGATAGGCTGGAAAAAGCCTTGAAGGCGGTGGAAGCATCCATCGGTGGCAGCGGAAGCCAGTTGGATTTGCAATTATTCGCTGAGCGCGATACGGATGCTCCCATCGCCATCCGATATGTGACCACGGCAGCGGGGTGGACGGCCTTTTACGACCTGCGTGTAAACGATGTTGCTTCTCCGCTGTCGCTGGTTTACAAGGCACAGGTACGGCAGGAAACCGGTGTCGATTGGAAGCAGGTGGCGCTCACGCTGGCTACCGGATCGCCTGCCCGTGCCGGTACCGCGCCGCAGTTCGATCCGTGGTTCTTGCAGGTGGTGCCGCCAACGCCACGGCCGCTGTATGCGTCCGAAGCAGACCTCGCCATGGAGAATATGGAATTGGAAGAGGTGGCAACCGCCCAGTCCAAGCGGAGCGAATACGTCGCGATACCCATGCAGGTGCAGGAAAGCCAGCTTAACCTCCGTTTCCATGCTCCTGTGCCGTATGATATCGCTGCAAACGGCAAACCGCATGGTGTGATTTTGCAGCAAGTAGACCACCCTGCGCGTTACCATTATTATGCTGCCCCTAAATTTGACCTCGATGCGTTTTTAGTGGCGGAGGTGACGGATTACCGGAAGCTCAACCTGTTGGCTGGCGAAGCCAACCTGATCGTGGAGAATGCCTATGTAGGCCGGGCAACCGTAGACCCTAAGCAGACGGGGGATACGCTGCGGCTGAGCATGGGTCGGGATGACCGTGTGGCCATCAGTCGGACACGCGTAGACGAGAACCGTACCGTTCAACGGATCGGTAACCAAAGCAAGCAAACGTTCACCTATGAAATAATGGTGCAGAACCACAAATCCACCCCCATAGACCTAACGCTTGAAGAGCCTTATCCGATTTCGGCCGACGATGCGATCCGCGTAAAATTATTGGAAACGAGCGGTGCCACAAACGATGAGGAAAAAGGCCGGCTGAAATGGGTGTTGTCGCTGAAGCCGGGGGAGTCGAAGGCGGTGCGCATCGAGTACGAGGTGCGTTTTCCCAAAGACAGTGCAATTAATCTATAAGCATAAAGGTATGCATGAAGACAAGCGGATTGACCAATTGACCAAGCAATTGCCGATCTTGGGGCTGGTACCTCGGCCGGCACGGTTGCAGGTGCATCGGCGGGCAATCAGACACCCGCTCACCTGGATCACATTGGTGGCGTCAATGGCATTATGGTTTTATTTTTTTGCGGAAGAGATCATGGCTATC
Organism: Parapedobacter tibetensis; assembly: GCF_024704835.1. GTDB lineage: Bacteria > Bacteroidota > Bacteroidia > Sphingobacteriales > Sphingobacteriaceae > Parapedobacter > Parapedobacter tibetensis. Next base: position 170,297 of record NZ_JAMXBE010000009.1, on the reverse strand, counting down.
GAGATACCTGAGGGATTGAGCGGGAGGGCACGCACCCTGGCCATCGGGAAAGCCGTATTTTTTCCAGCGGTGGTGCCTACCATGGTGATTTGCGCTGCCCTGTTAACGATCCGTTACCAGCTGGTCAAACGGATTGTCAAGAAAGAATACGGAGCGTGATATTGATAATTCGTTTCGACGTCTGGACGGTATTGTTCCACGCCGCACCGAACTCTGCCCACGCCGGATAGGGTTCGGGTGCAATACACCCGGTTTACTTCCAGCATCGGCCCAAACCCGTCGGGCGTTCCATGGACCCGTTCCGGCATGGAACGGTTTTATGTCTGGCGTTAGACAACGCCAAAACGGTTTGTATCATGTGTCGGTCTTTGCTGCCCATTGCCGGCAGCCGTGCCCTATGGGATAACACAAGGCCACGAATACTCGATTCATCTCAACACATATAAACCTACCGTATAACTTATGCATATTCGGCTTACCTTTGGGCTACCAAATAAAACGCGATGGGATTTTTTGATTTTTTCAGGAAGCCGGATGGACCGCAGGGCGGGTCGAGCAACAAGGAGGATTTTCCGGCACCGGAGGATGAGCAACTTCAGGAAGAAGTGCTGCAACTGATTAAAGAGGAGATTACGTTCGGTTTCAAAAACGAGGAGGAAATCGTAGAGGCCATCTGGGCGGCAGGTTTTGAGAACGAAGAGCAATTGGACGAGCAGTGGCTCCGGACGTTGATTTCAACCCACTACGCGGCTTATCAACTGGAGAGCAGGCTATGGACGAGACCGACCGACTTTGATAAGTTAGCCCACGTTTTCGATGAGCTGAACCGAGCGGGCATCATCGCACTGCATCAAGCCGGATATACCAAGCAGGATGGAATCAGCGATGTGCGGGAAGTCGTCCAAGCACTTAAGGCAAAAAATATCGAGCCATTGGGGTTCTGCTTTTACCATACCCAAGATCTGCAACGGGCCATCCATCCGGATATCCGGAATTTGTTCTTGGCTTTTGACGACATCGCCCAAGACGACGGGAAAGCCGTGGCACTGGGCAAGCGGATTGTGGAGAAATTGCATGCTCAGGGATTGAAGACAGCGTGGGACGGAACGGTCGATCAGCGGATTGAGCTGAAAAATGTCGACTGGAAAAAGCTGCCGGACGGGCAGGACTGGGGGATGAACCGGGCATTGAAGCAACTGTGTGAAGCAACATAGCGTACGTGTATCCAGTAACGTTTCTTAATCTGTTCCCAACGGATTTATATCAGACTTGTCACCTTTGGGCGCTACCGGTTTATATTTGTTATCGTAAAAAAAACGATTAAAATGATGTGTTTAAAAATGAAGCGTTTCCACTATGGTGCATGGGTGGCCGCCTTGATTGCGCTAGTAACTGCTGCATGCAATGGCTCGGATGAAGCGAAGGCTGACCGATTGGCCGGGCAGGGTAAGACGGGTGAGGCGATTGCCTTATACGAACGTGCTATTGAAGATGGTAGCCTTGAGGCGATCAACAAACTCGCCTTGCTGTATAGCAACAACCTACAACCCGAAAAGGCCAAGGAGTACTACCACATGGCACATGAAAAGGGAGACCGGAAAGCTACAGCGTATCTCGCCAATACCAGTCTGAAAGACCACAACTATGATGATGTGGTTACCTACCTGAAACCCTTGGTGGACGATGGGGATACCACGCAGGTCTATCCGCTGGGGTGGGCTTATGTGGAGCTGGGGCGATACGAAGATGCGGTGGCATGCTTGCTGAAAAACAAAGACAACGTGTACGTGAAAGGGATTTTGGGGACGGCCTACTATGAGCTGGATGATCTGGAACAAGCGGAAGCGGTTTGGAAATCAGCCGTCAATGATCATTCATCCGGTGGAGTGAATTCGTATAACAAGCTCTTGGAGCTCTACTGCGAACAAGGTAGAACGGAAGATTACGAGGCGCTGGAAGGTCGGTATTGAGGGCTTTGGATAGAGCCGTGATCATCCTATCGGTTGTTCGTGCTAATACCCGGCACTGTGGTACTCACCGCAAACCTGAGCCAAAGCCGCGAAAAGAGTAGGTGGACATTAATCCGGATCCGCCTCGCCATCCAGTTCCTGTGCCAGCTTGCCGATATTGGAAGGGCCGTTAACGTATTTGCGGACGATCGTTCCAGCTTGATCCACAAGAAAATGCCAAGGGATCGTGAAGGGATCGTCGCCACGAAGCTGAAGCAGATCGTCTACCAGGCTGTCATTTGCATGGATATGGTATCCTTCAAGTTCATAGTAGTGCACCATGTCGTGCCATAATTCGGCCCTGTCATTTTTGTCAATAGAGATGTAAATGGGTATGATGTTCTTGTCTCTTAAGAGGCTAATCAGCTCGGTGTTATACCGGAACTCGTCTTTGCACGGGCTGCACCAGGTTGCCCAAACATCCACATAAAACTGCTTTCCTTCCAATTGTCCGGCCAGCTCTGCAAGGGAGTTCATTTCCCTCGGATTTTCGAGGAACCTTATCTCCGGGTTGGTTGATCGCTCTTTTTTTTCGTGGAAGCCAATGATGTGAATAATTTCCGGTTCGATAAAAGCGGTGTATTTGCTCTGCGGATAGGTGGTTTTGAATTGCTCAAATAGCGTCAACAGTTCCTTTTCGTAGTTTCTGTTAATGGCGTTATAATAAAGGTATGCAGCGTAATAATACTCCAGCTGTGGTTCAGGAAGGTGGTTTATCGCCGTTTGGATGTTGTGTGTATGGATAGCCCCTTGCTCGCGTGCTGCGGTTAACGTATCGAAGGATGTGGACTCTACAATCAGATACTGATACCGTAGAAAAAGTTCGGTGTAGTAGAAAAACCAAGGCGACCGGAGGAGCTCCGGATGGGTAACCGGCTCTTTTTCGAAGATGCTGCTCCAAAGTGGGATGTAGCTGGCTTCATCCATTACATTTTGATTACGTTGGCTCAACAGCTTGTTGAGAAATCCGACGGTGCCCTGTACGCCATAATAGAAATAGGTGCGATCATTTTTTACCAGATGGTAAAAGTCGTCTGAAATGAGGTTTTTCTCCAACAAACTGTCAAATCGGAAGAGTTCCGCTTTCAGGCGTTGTTTAATACCCGTCTCGATCTGGGTTGCTACGGAATCTTGCCGATATTGCGCTGCTCCAGCATCAAAATCTCCAATTGGCATGCTCCGGTTGGGTAATTGATTATACAGCGCCTGCCCGGCTTCATCCTGTCCATGCACAATGATCGTGGGTTTTTCCTTCCTGTGATCGATGGCGACTTCATACGTCGCTCCCGGCATGGCGATGATGCTGCCGTAAGAAGTATAACCTTTGGATAATTCGATGATAGCCGGTCGATCCATGTTGACGGACAGTCGGAAGCCACCCGTGCTGTCCACAGATACAGCGTCTTCAAATCCGAAATAGTTGATCCCGTTTACGGGTACAGTGAATTCGACGATGTTAGGAATGGCACCAATGATCTGACCGGTAATTACAACATCGCTTTTGAGTTGCTGTGCATATCCGACTCCTGTCAAGCAGACGGACAAAATGATATGAAGAATGGTATGTTTCATTTTTAATTTTCTTGCATTTCAAAATCCTCCACCTCCGGCTCAGATTTTTCGGATTTGACCAGCTGTAGGCGGTTATCCCGGTAAACAAAATACTCCTTGGCGTTCCAGACCCAGCTTTTGCCTCGCTGCATGTTGACGCCTGTTACCGTGTAGGCGACCACGATCTCATCGCCGCTCACGGTGAGACCGATGCTGTCGAATGTTTCCTGCATGGTGGCGCCATCAGGGATAGTCGGGCAGTTTTCGAGCTTTTTCAACACGGCGCTGTCGTTCCGGAACCAGTGCCGGAGGAAGCCGAGATGGGTATTGGAGCACTGGTAACCTAAATTAAGGGCCGTCAGGATTTTGCACTTCAGGTTACTGCGGGACGAAGTGGCTTTTCCATCCCAGCTGCATTCGTTGCCGATGAAGGTGGCTACGTAACCCAGTGCCGCCTTCTCCGGGTCGGTGATGGTTTTGGCATAGCTTTCATCCAGCACGATGGTATTGATTGTTGTGTTGAACTCTTCGTTAAATCGATCTTCCCGCCACAGGAATTTCACAGTACGGTTTTCCAGCTTCAGGGGTTCTAAAAGGGAAGCAGATACCAACCTCTCGGTAAAATCCAATTCTTCAGGATCTCCGGCGAAGTACATGCTGTCCATCTCCCATTGGATGGCCAGCCGGTCGCCCCGCACGAAATTGTGTTCATCCTGGTAGATTAACCACACCGTATCCTGCGCCTTTTCCACATTGAACAGGAAATAATCGCCGTCGTCATTGAAGTCCACAAACGTCACCGTATCGGTGTATACTTTTCCAAGTTTGAGCGGCTCGCCAGGGCGGAGATCGCTTTTCAGGGAGGTGGTGCCAGCTGCCGCCTGTGTTGAGGCAGGTGCGGGAGGCGCTTCCGTTTGGTTGTCGGTGGGCTGCTGACATGCCAACGTTACTGTCAAGGTCAGGCCGGATAGCCATCCTGTATACTTGAATAATTTTGTCGGATTCTCCATAACCATCAATAGTCACTCACAAACATCCGGATAATGAAATGAATGGATTGGCGGATTGGCGTGTGCTGGTTTCGAAAATCAACCGCTTTTGCATGTAAAGGGGCACGGATGTTAATGAATACGGGCCGTATAAAAATAAAGGCAGTGAGGTTCATTTAACAGATGGCTGATATGCTAAGCTTTCGCCTTTAGCTTCACCCTTAGGAAACACAATAAGTGTTAAAAATGCAATCACGGCAAGAAAAGCACTCTTGTTTGCTGAATTTAAACTACACGTAATTAAGGCGTTATTTATTTAAAATTGTATTGATAGTTGAGATCCTTGTATACCACAAAGCTATAAATTTCTTTGAATAATTCATAGTACATCAGGAACATATCCATGTGTAATCAAATCTTCTTCCTTTTGAATTTGATAGTTGCTTCCATTATGGATTAATACTATTCGATCACTTATGCCCAATATGTCTCTGTAACTATGGTCCGTTATTATGATCCCTTTTTTTGCTTTAAACTTATCTATTTCGTCAATAAATAGGAGTTTGAGCATCGGTTCGAGATGAAGAAATGGCTCATCGAGCAAAACAAACGGAGGATCTCCGTAAAGGATGATGAGTCCCTCTATTAATCTTGCCAAACCACCGGACAAATCCCCCATCTTATCGTTTAGATGCCTTTTTACATGCTCATTTTGAAGCAAATCATCCCTATAGACAGTGGTCAACATGTTGACTGCAAAACCAACCTTAGAACTTGATGGCAACAAACGCTTTTGCGGAAGGTAACCGACTTGACCCGTCAAAAAGGCTTTTTTTACGATCTTGCCATTGATGGTGAGGTGCTTGAATTGTCCTTTTTCAATGCCAAATATCATTTTCAGTAATACTGATTTTCCCGAACCGTTCCTTCCCAAAACGCCGACAATTTCCCCAAGTCCGCAGTTTAAAAAAACAGCATTCAAGACGTTTCTATTCCCAAATCTACACTGCGCACTATCGATGATTAATTCACTAGGACTGTCCATATGGAGATAATTGCGAGAAAGACGATAAAGTCAACTAAAAAAATGAAGGAGAATAGTTTTCTGTACGGCAATTGAAGATTGTAGAACAGGGCCTTCCGATGGTTCTCATAAAACACAAATTCTAAAACGACCGACAACACATAACCCAGTAGTTTTAAGGACAAAATAAAGGGGATTAAGACAAACATATTTGCCGATAATTGTCGATTCGTATATAGGGTCATAAAAACAGATAGGGCGATATTGAGAAAAATTATTGTTTTAAAGTATTTCCAATATACAATTAATAACTTGGTGTTATCCTTATTTCGGAGATTCATTGGGTCTGTAAATGAACTATGCCAAAGGCTGATTGCCAGCCTCACGAGGCCGGCAATCAGCCTTTGCATCTATCGCAAATATAACACCATTCTCCCAGGAAGCCAAAACACTGAAGAATAAAGACAAGGAATGGGAATAAATCGCGAATTATAACTACGGTCAAATGGGTGACAAGCAGGGTGGCCATGGCTTGAGAAGTATGGGGCAACGTGCGGCCAGAATGAACGGCTAGCTGGTGTGTACGGCTGAAGATGGCGTATTCCACCTTACGCTGGTTATTCTGTAGGACAATGGTTAACTGAAAAATCCCCGGCTGTACATGACCGGGGATTTTTGATGATTCAATTAGAAGGTTCGGTCATCTACGAAGTTGAATGTGTGTTGATGACCGTATCGATTTCGCGCAGCAAATAGTGGTAATGTGCTTTGGTCACGGCATCTTTCGTACGTGGGATGGCGCGTTTGAGTTCGCGGTGCAGCGTAAGCAAGTCTGCCAGTGCCAAAGAACGTACATCCGTGTTCGAAGTATACCCACTGGCCAAGCCAGCCATCAGGCTTTGGAGATCACCGCCGCTATTTTTGGGATTATACAGGGCAATCATATTCGACACATACGTTTTTTGGAGATGTCTGCGATAGGTATCTATCGCCTCCCGGCTGCCCAGCTCTTTCCAGACCATGCGGTGAATATCTGCCAAATATTCCTCCGGTCGGTAGGGGTCTTGATTGGGGTAGCGCTCCGCAATGAACATCATCCGGCTGAACCGGCTACCACCCAGCAGGGTGAGCAAAGTCCCCTCTACCTCCTGGTTCACCGCATGCTTAGCCTTTGGCGATGCAACCTTGTTCAGAATATCCGTATCGATGAGCCATGTCGGTTCATGAAAAAGGTGGGTGTCTAAAAATTCAAGCGCTTCCTTTTGCTGCACTTTGGCTACGGATCCATACACATCCCCTCCTTCTGCAGTGGTTTGGGGCGATATATAAACGCCGCCGATACTTTTCAACACATGATTGATGTACCGGTTGTATTGGCTGACGGCTGCGTTGTACACTTCATCGAGGTTTTCATAGGTATCCCAGCTATCCCCTTTTGACCATTCGACCAGTTCAGGCACAATCCGTTTTAGGTTTTCAATGCCATAGGCACTTGCCTGTACCGCATTGTCGCCCAGGTCTTCGGTTTGCGACCGGGGGTCAAAATCCCGGCCTTCCCCGCCAAACCAGAGCCGGGGATTAGCCGCCACGCTATCCGTAACCAATTTACTCAGGTATGCCCGCTCCTCATCGGCATTCATCTCCTGCGGTAATCGGCTGTATCCCCATTGGATGGCCCATTTGTCGTAATCATTGATCCGGGGCATAAGATTCTCCGGGTTTACGCCATCTTCCGGTTAGGCCACATAATTAAACCGCGCATAATCCATGATGGAGCTGGTATGCCCGTAACGTTTGAGCCACTCCGGATCGCGCAATTTTTCTACAGGGGTAGCATGGCTGGCGCCCATGTTGTGGCGGAGCCCCAACGTATGTCCTACCTCGTGCGAAGAGACGAAGCGGATCAGCTGCCCCATCAGTTCGTTACTAAACGTCAACCGCCGTGCCCTTGGGTCTATAGCCCCAGCCTGGATCATATACCAATTGCGCAAGAGGTTCATCACGTTGTGATACCATCCGATGTGGCTTTCCAAAATCTCTCCGCTACGCGGATCGGCCACATTCGGTCCGTAGGCATTGGGTATAGGCGATGCATAATACCGGATCACCGAAAAGCGGGCATCTTCCAGACTCATGGTCGAGTCATTCTCCGGCCATTCCTTTCCAACTATGGCATTTTTAAATCCGGCTTGCTCAAATGCACCTTGCCAGTCATTGATGCCCTCAATCAAATAGGGGCGCCATTTCTTCGGTGTAGCCGGGTCGATATAAAAGACAATCGGTTTGGTTGGCTCCACCAGCTCGCCCCGTTTCCATTTTTCCAGATCTTCCGCCTTCGGTTCCAATCGCCAGCGGTGGATGACTGTCTGCCGGTTTACCCGTTGTTGGTCATCGCCATATTCATAATACGAGCTTGCAAAATATCCAACCCGTGGGTCGAAATACCGCTTTTCCATCGGCTCTTCCGGCAATAAGATGATCGAATTGTTGATCTCTAGCGTTACCACACCAGCCAGCGCCGCCGCCGCGAGGCTACTGCCGCCACTATCGCCTGTTTTGGCCTTGTAGGTCTTCACGGTCTTGATTTCCGTGTTGATCGGGTAGGTCGCTATGTTTTTAATATACGATTTATCCTTCTCCAATGCGGTCAGTTTCAGGCTTTCCTTCTGGCTGGCACTGAGCGAAAATAGCGGGTTATCACCATTGATGAAATCCGTCACATCGATGACGGATCCTTGTTTATCCTCACTAAGCGCTTTGATATCAAAAGCAGCAACAATGGGTGTTACCGTTGAGCTGCTTACCGCTTTCGCGATGGCATCATCTTCACTTGCCCTATTGATCAGGGTTTGGATGCGGAGTAAGATTTTGTCGCTCGGCGCCTTTTCCCACGTGATGGTTTTCTCCCCGATTTGCTCCCCTCCATATTTCATCGCCCCGTCCGGGGTTTTGATAAACCGGGTTACCACCAACAATTCGCGGTCTAGTAAACTGTCTGGCAGCTCAAAATAATAGCGGTCTTTCACCAGATGTACGCCAAAAAGCCCCTGTTGGGATACCGCGCCTTTGGTAATCACTTTGTTATAGGGTTTCGGCTTTTTCCCCTCATCGTCTTCCTTTTCTTCGTCAGCTTTCTTGGCCGTGGAATCTGTGGTATCCGTTTGCGCGATGGCTAGGCGGTGTGTCAAGTTCATTTCAGTTACCGAGCCGTGGCCGATGAACGGAGCGAATGCAATTAAAAAAATCAAGGATTTGACAGCGATCGTTTGTTTCATCAACGTGTTTTTTTTCATGTTCTGGTGTGCAAGTTATCAATTATTGATATTTTTTTGTCTTTAGCGGCATCAATGAGACCGCTCCGCTAAGTTATTGATGATTTAATTGGATGTCTGGATTGAACTCCTGGACTTTCAAAGGGATTTCTTACTTTGCTGGAAAATGCCCTCACTTTGGCAGGCTGGAAAAAAGATTTATATATAGGGGATAAATTACACCAATTGGAAATTCCGGTAAGGTTTATTTGGGGAGACAAAGATGCGTTTGAAAAGCCTGAAACGGGTAGGCTTAAGACTTTAGCAATCCAGGACTGTAAATTTGAAGTAGTGGAAAATGCCGGGCATTGCCCTTGGCTTGACCAACCGGAAGTATGTACTTCTTTGATAAGCACAATGCTTGAGGATTAAATTTCTGAAATAAATAAATAAGGTTACCCATTTAAGTCACAAATAGTGGGAAGAACCTCGCGATGCTGCATATACAGATCCGGAACTTCAAGAGCTGGCTCCGGGGAGTGCATTCATACTGCAACAGGAAATACCTCCAACGCTACATTGACGAGTATTTCTTCCGATTCAACAGAAGGAATCATAGGGAAACGATACTCGACAAAATCATCGAGCGGTGCGTCAATCACCTGCCAGCGACCTATGGACGGCTTTGTAGCGGTTAGTTATGACGAAGATAAACCATACGCCGTCCTTGATGAAAACAATCGGGAGATTTCACTGTTTAAATATTATTCTTTCCATACTGAAGTACTTGATGGTGACCGGGAAGTGACGGTGTTAGCCGAAGAAATATCTTTTAATCAATAAATATGAAGAAGATAATAATGAGTGTTTTGGCTATCGGTTTGTTAACCATAACGGCGTGTAACCATACACAAAAAGCTGTGCCCCACACTGTAGCGAGTGGGTACTTTGTGAAGAACACCTATCAAGATGGTCAATTGAAAAATCCGAAAATTACCACGCGAGAAACGTTTGAAGCGTACTTCGGTATGGCCGCTACGATGGATGGGAATGGAATGCCTACACCGATCGATTTTGATGCCCAATATGTGATCGCGGTCATCGGACCTGAATCGGACCGTATCCCCGAATTGGAAGTGGTAAGCCTTACCCAAGAAAGCGATTCCATTACGCTGGAGTATCGCCTTAATGAAAAACAGGAGCCTGCTTCGTTTACCTCCAAGCCCGTGCTGCTATTGGTTGTTGATAAAACGCACGAAGGCGAGGTTATGATTGAACAGGTGGAGTAAAATACAAGGATGTACACGCCAAAATGCTACATCCGCTTGCGGATCCGTTTCTATTAGACTAAACCATATATGCCTGGATTTTTTATAACCAATATCATTCGTTTATATAACAGTTTCTACCGGATATAAATTAGATCGCTGGCTATACAAAAAAATGCCAGCGGGCCAATTCAGGCCTTGTGTCTATCCTCGGGGTTCCGATGAGCGCATCAGGCTGTTCCCCTCCTTTTTAAGGCCCAACATGAACGATGGGATTGCCGGAAGGATGGAGCTGTTTACGTTTTCTGCCACGAAAGGGCAGTATAGCCTAAAATTAGCCGCGGGATCGAGTATATCAACGGTAGAGGAAGCGATCACGGGATGGTTGGCCGGTAGACCGGGTGATAACAATCTATACTGCATCCAGGTCCGGGCAAGCCAACCTTTTTATGCGCTTCCCATCGGCATCATCCTGATGCTAATTGCTGTGGGCTGCATGGTTGGGGGGGCGGTTGCCGGGATATTGATACTTCGTTAGAAATCGATGACGAGTTGTCGCATTATGTTTTTGAGCAAGGCACGCCTGTAGCCATTGGGGTTAGTATCCAGCACCATCGCTCTAACGGAAAGACTGCATGCCGATGGGGTATTTCCTGGTCGTGCACCCATTTGGAGGCAATGCCCAAATTCCGTTACTTTGCGGCAGTTAATACAATATTGAAGCCGTGCTTACACTATCAAATTTTGAAGAACACGTTTCGGCTGTTATCCTGCAACGTGGAAAACGGTACTTTGGCGATGGATATGTATTCGAACTAGAAGAAATGGACGACGGTGCCTGGAGCGCGGGGAGTCGAAGGGTCTGATGTCTATGAAGCCAGAACATCCACCGCTCCTACGTGATTTGGCGGCCATTTTCATACTGGAACAATATTGGGAAAGGCTCTTGCCATTGGTGCAGCAGGAAAATAAGCTAGGTACGACGCTGGAGTGCCACGACCAGCTTGCCAAGCGGTTCCCCCAGGAAATGCTTGATCTTTACCTGCCCCAGCTTGAAGCTTATGGTTTGGCCACCAGCAACCGAAGCGAATATACCGATTTGGTGCGCACAATGAAACAGGTAATAAAGACCATTCCGGAGGGTAGGGACGATGTGCTAGCTGTTGCCCGCCGCCCGGCCATGCTCGAAGAGTTGGGCAAGTTGGTGTGAACTATAAACACGAATACTAACCCACATGCTACGGATATGAATCCTGGGTTCCGTCTAATATTGCTGAATCCATTTGACGGATTAACCGTGGAAAACGAAAAGGCATTTCCGGCTTTTTCGCTGGAATTGAAGGACCGCAAGGGGAATACGATTCTTTCCAACCCCAATGTGTTAAGTGCCTATGAAGATACAGGAGCCAACGTCAATTATAACCTTACCAACCTACATACTTCGGCGGTTCGATGCCTTTCAGCCTTAGGTAGACGATGAGTTGGCCCAAATGATGGGTTTGGTGGGCATGCAGCAACTCGCGGATCTGCCGTTTGGTCATCGGTCCGGCAAAAAAGGATACCTTTTCGTCCAGTTCTTGTTCGGATAGGCGCTGGTGCGCCCGCGATCCCACATCAAACGCATCGCCCAATATCTGGACGATGGTAGCTTTGCCATCGAGGATCATGTCCGATTCGTCCGGCTGTTCATCCGGCAATAGATAGCTATATGACAGCTTTTCGATATTCCTGGCCATGTGTGTGAGCTGACTTTGGAAGGTCATTTGTTCCGGCGTGGGCTTGAATGTATAAAACTCCGCCGGCATCACTTCGGCAATTTCCAGGGCGTAAGCCTTCAAGTTCTGCCATTTGGTTTCCAATTCTGTTGCGGCAGCATCGCTTTGCTGTGCAAAACTTTTGGAAGACAGTAGGGGGGAGATCAATAACAAAAGAAGTACCGTGTATTTTGACATGATTTCGTGGTGTTTATTCATTTTTTTGTCAAAGGTAATAAATCCGATGCACCGTCTGCCCATAACACTTCCTAACGTACTGCCTGCGGATAATGAAATTTCCTAGACTATCCGCTGAATCCGCTTGGCTATGAAGGTAAGCCATAGTAGATTTGGGGATACAATCAGATACGTTTACGTTTACAAGCGGACACGGAAGCAGCAGAAACATACAACGTGGAAATGAACAGGGAAGAAAAACTTGAACTAGTGAGGGAACTGAATAGCCCGGGGGGTAAGGTACATGTGTTCGAATCGGACGGGACATTGTACCGGATGAAAATCCTCTTCCGGGGTGAAGCGCTGTTCTTTTCCATGGATGGCCAATCGCTGCTGTTCGAAGACTTTTCGGCCCGAAAGGCGGTCGTACGGGTGGGGGATATGGAGCATTGGCTGGAGGGAGGGCGCATTGCCGACAAAAGCGGGGTAGTGATGAAGATCAGGGAACTTTATTATTTGTACTATAGGGACATGTTACAGGTGATTATTTAACGTATTATAGCTATGCGGATATTAATACTGATGATTTTGATGATCATCACAGATTGTAATATAGGTTTTGGCCAGGAATACACCAAGCTCCTGCGTGAAGAGGTAATGGTAACAATGGACAGTTGTTTGGATATACGCTGTTTGGATATACGCCGTTCGGATAGTTCGTTGCTGGCCGCCGGCAAATATGACGTTGAGCTGGATGTGTCTATCCGAATGCGTCTGGAGATCGGACAATCGGGTATTCCTCATGGTCTGATGGAAATCCATCGGACCATGTACATCACCACTGTGCAGGTGGACGATGGCTGTTATGATGGGGAAGCAGTGGAACGTACAGATGAGGGAAAAGTGGTTGCCCGGTTTGGTTATGACCGGGGGCAGCTGTTGTATACCAAGTTTTATGACGACGATGGGAATGTGGTAATGAAGACCGATTTTGTAAACCTCACGCAGTTCGTGCGCTCAAGGGACTGTATGAACGGATGGATCAGGGAGCGGACGGTTTACCTGGATGAAGCCTCGTTCCCCAATTTTTCGGAAGCCAAACCCTATGACAATGAAGTAATCAACGAATACGATACCGAAGGGATACTCCGCGTGGAGGACGACGGGATAAAAAAGGCTAAAAAAACCTATAATGAGCAAGGCATGCTGGAAACGCACCGGTATGAAAAGCGGATTTCGTCGACCGAACGGGAAGTCATCACCAAGCGATTCAGTGAAAAAGGACGCTTTTACCACGAAGTGACGGTGTTTTACGTGATGGAACCAGAAGTTGCGGGCGATACCGTGTCGCATTACAACGGTTCGGTGGAACGCTACCTACATCAAAATGGGAAGGTCGATTATGAATTATGGACGAAAGATGGTTACAACGATCCGAAGCCGCACCAGCTGATACATCGCACCTACACTCCGGACGGGAAGCTGATCAAAGAAGAAAAGGAAGAGCTGGTGGTGGAGAGCGTCATGCCTGCTTCGGGCAATTAAGGGTTTCAAAAGAAACGGATTTGGGATGAAGCTGTTCGCATATTTCCTACGGTATATCGGCATGACGGTATTGGTTCTTTTTCTGCTGGTGACCCTACAGGATATGTGGCGTGCTTGTCAGGATCCGGAAGCTTACCCTTTTGGAATAGCATGGCTACCGTGGTATTACAGAAGCCAGTCGTTCTATATTTATTACCATATAGGAATTGCTGGTTGGCTCGGCATCGGAATGATGCTGTCTGCTAGGCAAATGGTGAGGCACCGTAGACCACTAACCTTAATCTGCTATTGGATCTGTACATCGACTTATCTTGTTTGGCAATATTTAATGGTATATTAAACGTTAATACAGTGATCTTATAGCAAGCTAACATGTCGAAAAAATTGGTGGTATTATTGATGGCGATACTCACGCATTACGATGGGTTCACGCAACACATCCCCGATCGATCCGGGCATCCGGACGACTTTATCCCAGAGGGATGGAAGATCCTTCTGGATGAACGGGGCGACCTGAATCATGACGGAATGGACGACCTCGTCCTGGTGATCGAAGACACCAACCCCGAAAATTTCAAACCGAATGACGGATTGGACGTCGATACCCTGAACCTGAATCCGAGGATGTTGCTGGTACTGTTAAAAACGGACACTGGCTACACACTCGGCGGGAAAAATACCATAGGTTTCATCCCTTCCCAAAACACGGAAGACAGTCCCTGCTTAGCTGATCCGCTGATGGAAAGCGGCGGTATCGAAATCAGCAATGGGAGCCTGAAAATCTTCTTCAACTATTGGTTGAGCTGCGGGTCTTATTACGTAAACCAAGCCGGTTATACCTTCAGGTACCAGAAGAGCCGTTTCGAATTGATCGGTTTTGATCACAACGAATACCACCGCGCATCGGGAGATGAACACGGTATCAGCATCAATTTCTCCACCGGCAGGAAAAGCGAAACCTCGGGAGGTAACCTGTTTGATGAAGCCGAAAACAACCCGGAAACCGTGTGGAGTGAAATTCGCGTCGATCCATTTTATATCTTGGAGAATTGCAGTGCCGAGACGTATTTTGAACTGCTTGAGCTATAATTAGATTACTTTATCAAAAGATGATTTCTGTGCAGAAAGTAGGTGGAAAACTGATGTTCTTGCTAACGGTTGCGCTTAGCAGTTGCCGGATAACCCATACCCCCGCAGTATTACAACAGGACAGGCACGGGATAGAGAACTGGTGGTTAGTGCTGGGGTTGCTTTTGGTTGTCGGTATCGTCGAGTTTTGGGCGAAGATACTGAAATAAGGGCAGGCTCAAGAGCGCACTTGCCAAGATATATGGAAACGCATGCCCGAACGTTCCAGCCAATTCTTCCCGAAATGTAAACGTACTCCACGATGCTACCCGGGAAACGTACACGGAATAATCAACAAAAGAACAAACCGCTGCAAAACACACGAGCGAAAATACCAGGCGGCTACGCGTTTCTATTTTGCGGACCAGCAAGACAACCAGCGGAATACAAATGATGCAGACGCTCAGTACTAACACCTCGCGCAACAACGAGCAATTCCAACAGGTCGAAGATGGTTCTTCGCTCATCGGGAGCATGCTGAGGTAGGCCTGCACCACGCAAAGGATATAACAGCCGGAAGTTAGTAAGAAGGTTTTTTTCATTTATTGTCTTGTTACATGTGCTTTCCTGTGCTAAAATGTCATTGATGAGTCGGTAAATAAATGTAGAAGCTTTATTTTATCAGGTTTAGACGCAGTTTATATCCGTTAGGTTATACTTGATAAGCGTTTTTCGCTTGCACTGTCTCCAGGCAGTATTGTACACGCTTCCTAAACAAAAGGGTACGGATTTGAAATAGGGTTTATCGAAGTGCTCAGCGAATACCTATTTTAGCGGCGTTAGACGAACGTTATGAAGAAGCTATTGGTTTTGTTGCTGGGAATGGGGACGCTTGCCGGTGTGCCGAAGCCTGTTGCCGCCCAGGAGGTGATGTCGGCCTCGCTTGTTGATCACAAAAAGAACGGCGATAGCCTGTTGTATGTTCATGTGGGTACCGATCAACCCTTGTCCGGAGCTTATAAATTCATACAATCAGACGATGCATACGAGCTGGCCCACTTCAGCAAAGGTATGCTGGAGGGTTCATACAAAAAATACCGGTATGGAAAATGCGTGACCGAAGGGGTCTATAAAACCAGCCAGAAGGACAAAACCTGGCGGTATTACAGCATGCCCTATGACAGGAACGATGCCGTGTACCTGGAACGGGAGGAATACTACGAAGATGGGCTGCCGCAGGGCGAATGGGTACGCTACAAGACGAGTATGGCTACCGATTTCAAACCTGCTCCGATAGAAAAAGTCCGCTTTAATAAGGGGGGGGCGGAACTGCGCGAAACATACGACGAGCGTGGATGGTTGTCGTCTTCGTGCACGTACCGAAACAATGTAAAACATGGCATGTACCATGAATATTATCCCGATGGTAAGCCCATGGTGGACGTGGAATATCGGATGGGGCAGAAAGCTGGAACCACCACGGCCTACCATGCGAATGGGCAAGCCAGCAAAAAGGGGCAATACAACGAGGCAGGAGATGCCTTTGGGAAATGGGAGTCGTGGTTTGAGGATGGTACTCTGGCCGGATGGACACACTATAAGAATGGCACGCTATCGGGCGATTTCGAATCGTACCACCCGAATGGGAAGCTCCTGGAAAAAGGAACGTACAGCGATGAAGGAAACCGCGCCCACATCGGCCGTTACCAGCGCTTTTATGAAAACGGTCAGCAAGCCGAGGACATCCGGTACGACCAAACGGGCAGAAAGCAGGGGAAATCGACCAGTTGGTATGCCAATGGCAACACCAAGCGGGACGCAACTTATCGGAACAATGCGTTCATCGGGGAGGATAAGCGGCATTTCGAAAACGGACAGCTAGAAGAATTGACCACCTACAGCGAAAAGGAGTATGTGGTGGATGAATGGGGTGATGACAACGAATTTGCCAAATCGGGCCCTTATCGGCGCTATGATTCCGATGGTCAGCTGGTGGAAGAAGGGACGTACGATCACGACAAGAAACAAGGGGAGTGGAAGTCGTACACCCAAGGTAAACTGCGACGTGTACAGCAGTTTGAGGACGGGATGGAAGCGGGGAAGTATATACTGTATCATGACGGGCGCCTCCGGGAAGAGGGAGCCTTTAAGATCGTCACCGACGAATACGGCGGCCGTTACTCGAAAAAAGACGGGTTATGGGTGGAGTATTATTACGAAGCTGAATATCCAAGCGGATTGAAGAAATGGGAGATCCGTTGGAAGGATGGCATCAAACACGGCAAGTCGGTGCGCTATAATGCCGATGGAAAGGTTAGGTTTACAGAAGATTATGATCAAGGAAAAAGCAACTAATTCAGCGGAACCCGTTAATGGAATGATATACACGATGATGCGTTTTACCTATTTAATATTGGGAAGTATGACGGCCATGACGCTATCTTCCTGCTCGCAGGAGAACATCTTAGATACGGAATCCAAAAGTGCTTACGTGGCCAGCTTGCAAAAGCTGTCCGGCAGTGAACGCGAAAAACAGGCACAGGCGGATGCCAAACAGTTGGAACTGTTGGTCGATTCGGTTAAAACGATGACTTATTATTTCGGCTTCTCGCTCGATTTATCCAGCGGAAGCGGAGGCACTCCAACGGTGGATACCGCATCGGCCTTCCAATTGCAGGATAGGGATACCTTGAAGCACGATTTTCTGGCCCCGGATCGGCAATTGTCTTTGGTGCAGCAATATGCACTGCCCGAATCGGGCTTCGCTTTTGGTAGTGGGAATGAGGAGCGAGGTTTCCAATGGGTTAACGAGGAGGACATCCAATACCACATCAAGGAGATTTTTCATGGGGGCAAGGCGGTGGCGCCTACGGATCTGGCACTCCGGCGCGCCGATAGTGTACTTGTGGAAGCCACCTATAAGTTCCCGGTAAGGTTTGATACGTTGGTCATCGATATCAACCAGCGGGAGCCCGTGGTGTATAAAGGGGATACCGTTGATTTGGAGGAAGTGACTGCCCATAGTGTGGAGTTTGCTCTGCCGATTGATCTGGCAAATGCCATGATCGATAATCACGGTGTGATGGCAGACGGTACCTTGGTAGACAATAACAGTTATTCCGGGTTTCCGGTCATCGGTGTGCATCCCGATCGCCTGGCGGCCGTCAGTCAATTGCAATCCCTGTTGGCGTCTGCCGATGGTGAGACGGTAATGGAACAGCTCGATAATGTTTCGGATAGTACATTTGTTTGGCTGAATAAGCTGGTGGCGTTTCAGGAGACATTCAATGATCAGGGAAACGCGGATGTAGAGGATGTCGATGCCCAGATCGACGTGATGAAGGGGTGGACCGATACCTATGCCGACCTTTTGGGGGCTGTGTCCAAAACCTACCGCATCGCTTTTCCGCAGCCAGTGGAGCAGGTGTACCTGTATGTGGCCTCCGAATACGAGGAAGTCTCCCGCTCGTTTGTTGCCCGAAATAACCAACCTTCCGCTGGGTATCATGTATTCGTCGACCGGCCGAAGCAGCATTATGGCATCGCGGATAGTCTTGGCGGAATTATTATTCCGGTTGAATACACCAGCCTCAGGGAGGAAAGCGGCGGTTTCTTCGTGGAGCAAAAAGATGGAGTTTTGACGACGTATTCACTGAATACCGGCGAGAAGAAACTCGACCCCTTCCCGGAAGGGATACGCTTTTGGGCACCGCTCAACGAAACACTGGCGGTATTCAAGAATGAGGATGGATATGCCGGCCTGTTGGATAAGGAGAAAAGGGAAATCATCCCGTTTGCGTACGATGGGTTTGATGTGGAGGGGAATATCGTTATTGCCAACGCATCGTTGCGCGGGCGTACATACTTTCACTTTTACACCCTGGCCGGGAAGCGGATTGAGGTGCCGGAAAAAATCACCACATTCGAAGCCGGAGACGGAGGTGTTACTATCGGTACAAGGGATGACCGTAGCGGCAGGATAGATGGACAGGGAAACGTAACATTTAACACGGAAGGACGATGATGAAATATATATTATTCTTTATTGCTTTAGTCATGGTGTTGATTCAGGCTTGCGGGCAATCCCCCGAGTATGGCAAACAACCCTTGGTGCTGGATGATTTCAAATTTGATTTGGATATCGCTCATTTTTTCCGGGACGAACGTATATTCCGGTATACACACGATGACTTTTCCGTAAGCTCGGAAGAATACCGCCTGGATGACGACTCGCTCATGACAGGCTTCATCACCTATAGTACCCGGTCGATGTCAACCAGTCGCCCGCTGGCCAGCTACGCGGGTGTGCAGTTCGAGGATATAGGACTGGTGACCGATTGGGAAGACGAGCAGGTGTTGATGGTCTATGGCGGAACCAGCTATGGTGAAACTGAAGATATCCGAAAGGTAATCGATGGATTGAAATCCGAATTCAATAATCAAGCGATAATCGAAAAAGGTGGATTCATGCGCAACGAAACACTTTACATCCTTTTCAAGGGCGATCGCAAGGTGGCCAAATTGGCGGTAAACCTGCCGGATGTGGACACCTTGGTGCCGGATGATCTGGAGGACGGTTCGGATGCTGGACAGCCCTTGACGCCGGAAATCGCAGCAGCCATCGAAAACCAGCTCCGCGAGCGGGAGGAGATCACCTTTCATTTGTTTGTCAGTACGCCTGAAATGGATGAAGTGATGAAGGACCTTCGTGGTCGGTCGGGATTTTTGGTGGATTATCGGTGAGTGGGTTATCTTTCGCGATGATTTAGCTCAGGCATTATCGGCAAAATCGAAATGATACCGTACTTCAGCCCACCACCACTTATTTGCCAATAGTTGGTTTTCGGTTTACATTTAATCGCTACAAATAAAAAGTGATTCCCTACGAATACCCAACCCTCCTTGACAAATCTAAAAACAAGCTTCATCCTTTCTGTATTTTCACATACTTTCATTTCACCACCATAAAAATAGCTGACATGAACAAATTTATCATCTCGAAAGACGCCTTTTACAAAAATGTACTGTTTGAAGAAGACGCCCTCATGGCTTCAGATGAAAACTACGAGGATGAAACGACGTTTAGGGTTCATTTGGAAAACGGCAAAAAGGGGAAGCTCGACACCCACCTCAAGCTGGCCTATACAGCCATTAATAAAATTGTCCCCTTTCCGGAGGAAAACATCATTCAGGTGTTTTTTAATAAAAGTAAAGCCGGTTTTTCCATAGGAAATGCTGAAGATTACAAAGAAATATTGAACCATATATTGAGTAAAAAGCCGCTCCAACAAACTACAGAACAAGTAGGCGGGCTACGAATGATTTTGAAGCCTGCATTATACACCTTGGCCGTAGCAATTATAGCGGGCGTCCTAATCAGCTTTGCTAAAACCCTTGAAGACGGGAATTCAGTAAGCATTAGTGGGGGCAAAAGAGGAATAAAGCGGATTTTAGTAGGGCTTGCAGAGACGTTAGGGTTATGGGGAACCGTAGCTCTTGGTGTTTTGTTAACCGGAGGTTTTTTATTTTACACGATAAAGCAATACAAATCCTCAAAAGTAGAAATGGTCGTTTATAAATAAAGATTCCGGGCTCAGGGTGACGCCACGCCCCGAAAGGCAACGGATATAAACAAACCCCATACGCATATATAACAGTGTGTGGTGCAAATTCAATCAGGGACTTACATTTGCTGGCAGAACTCATAAATTCTACAGTTATGATATTTTTTTACGGCATCAAAAACAAACATCTGAAAACATCAGCCCTAAATGCAAATCAAATTCAGTGTCAGCATTGCCACTCCGGCAATATGTTGATGAGTATAGTTGGCAGGTACGCACATTTTTTTTGGATACCACTATTTTCGATTGGAAAAACCGGCGTTTCGCACTGTGAACATTGCAAGCAGGTATTGCGAAAAAGGGAATTTACACCCCAGTTAAATCAAGAATTCATTCAATTGAAACAAGAAGTAAAGGCACCATTTTGGTTTTATATCGGATTGATTGCGATAGGCATATTGTTCATCTTGCCTATACTTACTTCCTTATTTTTCTGGTTGATTAACTAATTGTATAAAAAAGGGATATTCTTTGATTTTGTTTCGTTTCATACTCATTCTTTTTATCGCTATGCTGGCATTGGGGTGCCATGCCCCACGGATGATCGTCAACGTACAGGGTGAAGCACCGGCCCGCAATTATGGAAAGCAGGTGCTTGCCTTTACGGTTCCTCAGTACAGCGTGGTAGCCTTCCGGCCGAATCCGGATGACGATACGTACGACAACGTCGCTGACGCCGAACAACGCGAACAGATGACGCAACTGATTGAATTTTTCGGCGGTGCCATTACTTCGGAATGTCCGATCATGACCATCGAAGATGAAGCAGGTTATGTGGAAGACGCACGTGATGCGGTGAACCAAAAACCCAAGGTGCGTAAAGTGGCCCAAGGGCATGTGCGTTTTGAAAACAGGACAGGGCCGTATATTTTCCATAACCGGCCTGACGACCGTAAAAAACCGTTTGGACTGATCGTATCGAACGGTATTGACGAACCCCGTATCTTTTGGGGGACACGGGGGTACCTGCTGCGCGTGAAACGGACGTTCAACATCGATAGCTACGCGGCATTCCGCGATAGTGTTTTGGCTCGGGAAGCGGATACTCGTTTTGACGCTGTTATTCCCGAAGTGTCAGTTCAAAAGCAATTGGATGACCGAGTCGAACAATCGCTAACTATCATCGAGCATCAGCGTAGAGGGGAGCAGGTGCGGGTTGATACGCTGCTGGCAAGCATGGACAGCTTGATCCGGTGTGGGGCCGTGGTGGGCGAGCATCAGCTGTTGAAACTTGTTGAACGCGATGGCGGAGGTTGGTCGATCGCCACGCACCCGGAAGTGCTTAAACACCTGTTAAACAACTACCTCAATGGCCCAGATAGCCGAGAGGACAAAGTGTACCTCCTCAATCAATTGCTTTGCCGAGCGATCCTGATCAGCGACCCGGGCATTGTGGAACTGCTGATCAATGCCGGTGCCAACCCGCGGAAACAGGATATCTGGGAAATCCTGTATCACATCACGCCCGATTATTTTCCATCCTATGAAACGATGCGGTTGCTGGTGGATGAACTAGCATTTGACCTGTACCGCTATTGCCGGGTTACGCCACTTTGGTGGTTGATTTACGAGCGTTCGCAGCTGCCCGAGCGCCGTGATTCCCAGGTGCTGGCCGAAGAAATTCGGAAGCGTAAGCATGATGCGGACAAGGTATGCAATGTGGAAACCGGGGGCAGCTATTTTCTGGATCCGGAAATTTTTCCTGCCGACCTGACGGCTTGGGAATTGGCCGAGCGATTCGGGGATGAAGAGGTGTTGGCTTACCGTACATTTTCTCAATCCCCCGCCACGGTTCCTGAATAATGCTCGGCGGATATCAATCAGACCGAGGGGGCCTTGTTAAAGTACGTTACTTTTGTGTATGGACCACATAGGTGAAATGATGGAACCAAAGATATTTGCGTACAAACCAAAGTTTGTTGGCAACTACCTAGCATGTATACTGGGATTGCTGGGTATAGCTGTTGTCATATATCCGTTGTTTTACCGAATCGATGGGATCCGTATCAACCGGTTGGTGCTCCATGTGCCATTCCCGATCTTAAATATCATCTTGGTCGTCGCCGGATTGGCGGCGTTGTGGTATGTAAAGCAAGCGGTAGTGAAAGCGGTGGCACTGCGGAAACACGGCGGAGCCATTACGCTGGACGATCAGGGCATTTCGTTTTCCACGATACAAGGAAGGAATGCCGGCAGAAAGACCAAACCTTACGCAAGCATCGATAACATGCTACGTGCCGGGGAGGAACCCCGGCAGATTGGACAGGGCAAAGGAACTTGCTTACTCGTGCAATTTGCGGATGGAAGCACCGAATTATTCAGGGAGTCGTTTTTCAGTTCATCCGCAGCGTTCACCACCTTTGCCAGGCAGCTCAAGCAACGGATAGCGGAGGCTAGGGACGGCGTTGTTTAGCCGATAACTTTGAAAAAGACTATATTTGCTCCACACTACCTGATATGATATAGCATGATAAAAACGGTCATTATAGAAGATGAAGCCGCCATCCGAAAGGAAATCGAATGGTTGGTGAGCAAACAGCCGGACCTGGAATTTGCCGGGTCTGCAGGAAGTGTCGCCCAAGGGGTGGCGTTGATTACCGATAAGAAACCTGATTTGTTGTTGATGGATATTCAGTTGACCGATGGGAATGCATTTGAGCTACTGAAACAAATTGGCGAAATGCCGCTGCAGATTATATTCATCACGGCGTATAATCACCACGCAATCAAAGCAATCAAGTTCGGGGCGTTGGATTACCTGCTCAAACCCCTGGATGAGGATGAATTGCAGGCAGCGCTTGATCGGGTGCGCACAAGTTTTGCGAAACCTGAAAAGCTGGATGTGTCGATGCGACAGCAGCAATTGCAAGCAGCGGAAGTACAGATCGCTAAGGAACCGGAAGGGGTGGCCCCCATTGTGTCACTCGACGACCAGATCGTGTTGCATACGATGGAATATCTCCAGTTGCTGCAGATCAAGAATATTGTGTACTGCAAAAGCGAAGGGAGTTATACCACGTTTGTACTTCATGATAAACGGGAGATCATGGTTTCTAAACCATTGAAGTATTATGATGAATTGCTGCCGGAGAAATGGTTTATCCGCCCCCATCAATCTTATCTCCTCAATTTGTTGTTTGTGGATCGATACATCAAGACCGGATACATTTACCTGAAAGACAACAGCCAAATCCCGGTCTCTGTACGGAAAAAGGACTATGTGCTGCAACGTTTGACGCAACGGTGAACCCCATGAAACAGGTCTGCTTGCTATTCGGTGTGTTGTTGATTGTGGGGTGCGTTTCTCAACCGGATAGGGAGCATGTCGAAAAGCAGCGCCAGCGTGGACTGGCTTTATTAAAGGACGCTGAAACGGAGGCGCGCCTTTTGAGCGATGTCGCGAAGCGAACCGCCTACTGGCAGGAACTGCTGGCTACCCAGCCGTTTTCGTCAGATTCGATATTGCTAGCGAAGATACATTATCAGTTGGCCGGTGTGTACTATGCAAAGAATGATTTAGATTCCATCAAATGGCATATGCGGCGGGCGTGGTCACTTATTGAACGGCAGGATGGCGTGGAAGATATGATGGTTCTTTTCAATGTGGGAGAGGGTAATATCGCTACGCATGAGCAGCTTATCCATCAGGCAAACTATTACTATGACCTAGCGGTGACGATGATTCAGAATGCCGATCGCCAAACGCTCGGCTTATCGAATAGCCAGCAGGCCATGATTTACCTTGCAGCAGCGCAATCGGATGCCGGACTGCACCAATACGAGCGTGCCATTGCGCGTAACAACGAGGCAGTTAGGCGGTTGAAAGCTGATACCGCGGTGAGCGCCCGGTTGCTTTTACGTGCTTACGACCAATTAGCATCAGATTTTTTGAGTGTTTCTGAAAAGCAACTAGATTCGGCATGGGTATACATCCAACGCATGGAAACCTTGGCCGAGGAATATCCCGATGCGGCTATCCCTCGTTTCCTGTTTGATCGTAAGGCGCTCTATTATGGTGAAGTAGGCGAATCGGATTCATCCATTTATTACCATCGTGCGATCCTGCATATCGATGAAGCTAAAATCGCTTCAGGAGGTGCATCTCCCACCGACTATGCCAACCTGTTCAAGGACTTCGTCAATTTGTCGGATCGTTTTATACAAAAGCGGCGATTGGACAGCGCTTCGTTTTATTTGCGGCGTGGCGAGCGATTCATAGAAGAGCACGGCGATTATCTATCGACCAAGGAGCATATCCTATACCGTGAGAATTTGGTCAACTTCTTTTTCACTTCAGGGCAATACGGCCGGGCTTATCAGGAACACTTGAATGTGTTGGAAGCGACGCGAGAGCTTAACGAAAACAAATATGCACAGGCAATTGCAGAGATGTCTGCGATTTACGAGCTTCAGGCGAAAGAAAAGTCTATTTTGGAACTAAACCGCCAAGTGGTGATCAAAGAAGGGCAGCTGGCTGAAAATCGCCTGTTGTTGGTCATCACCACCCTGTCTGCACTGCTGGCCATTGCCGTCGTTGTTCTGCTCTATACGGGCCGGAGACAGCGTAGATTGCGGGCTGAAGCCGAACGTGCCCATTTGCAGAAAAATGCCATTGAATTAGAACAGCGTCTGTTGCGCACCCAGATGGAACCCCATTTTATTTTCAATACGCTGGGGTCGTTGCAAAGTTATATCCGGTTGGATGAAAAACAGAAAGCGCTGAAGTACCTCAAACAATTCAGCAGACTGCTGCGCAACAGTTTGGAATTATCGCGGGAGAGCTTTGTTCCCTTGGGCGATGAGCTTGAAACGCTGAGGTATTACTTGGGGCTTCAGCAAATGCGGTACGAGGAGGGATTTGATTTTCGTATTGACCACCATACGATTGACGAAGAGGAACTTCAGGGCTGGCTTATCCCTCCGATGCTGATACAGCCGTTTGTTGAAAATGCTATTATACATGGTGTGGACAGTACGGAAGGGAAGGGCTTGATTGACATCGTAGTGCTTCGTGAGCCTGATGAGAAGCGGCTAAGGGTGACCATTTCGGATAACGGCCCCGGTATTGACGGCACTGCCGCCTTGGAAACTAAAATCGCGAGCAAAAAGAAATCGCTTTCCACAGCAATTAGCAGGGAGCGGTTACAGATACTAGAAATGGAAAAGGGGATGTCGTTTGGTGTCAGCGTTATCGATCGGAATACACTGCCTGGAAATCAACGGGGAACGCTAGTGGAATTGCTGATTCCCTTGGTTTACGATTTTTAGCGGAAAATAATAAATTCGAAAATCCAAGAGACATGTTGACGAAAGGGGAACCCCTTGGTTCTTATCACTTCCATTAACAGGAGGTTATATGGTGTTAAAACGGAAAAGTCGCTGGTTTACAGCGACTTTCTGTCAAGTAGCCCGTAGGGGAATCGAACCCCTGTTTCCAGAATGAAAATCTGGCGTCCTAACCCCTAGACGAACGGGCCATGCTTAGTTTTCTCAAACCCCAATGGGATTTTTCGGTCTGCAAAGATAGAAGTATTTGTAATGCTTCC
The DNA here is from genome assembly GCF_024704835.1 of Parapedobacter tibetensis. Taxonomy (GTDB): domain Bacteria; phylum Bacteroidota; class Bacteroidia; order Sphingobacteriales; family Sphingobacteriaceae; genus Parapedobacter; species Parapedobacter tibetensis. Next base: position 144,491 of record NZ_JAMXBE010000009.1, on the reverse strand, counting down.
AAAACTTTTTGCATAAATTTATCGAAAGTGGCTGGCGATCACTGCCACCCACCTCCAACGGCCCGATAAAGATCGGTCAACGCTCCCAATTGCAACCGTTTGATGTTGGCTAATTCCAATTCACTTTGCAGCACATTGCTCTGGGCAGTGATTACTTCCAAGTAGTTTGCCATGCCATTTTTAAATAGCATATCGGCATTTGCAATGGCACTGCGCAATTTTTCTACCCGGTCTGTGGCAATGGCATCACGCTGCTTCAGTTTTTCGAGTTTGATTAACGCATCCGATACCTCGCCCACTGCGATCAGGATGGATTGCCTGAACTGGATAACCGATTTTTCTCTTTCAATGCGGGCTGTCTCATATTTTGTTTTCAGTTCACGCTTTTGCAAGATGGGCTGGGTAAGCCCGCCGGCAACGGCACCAAATAACGACGCAGGGATATTAAACCAATTGCTTGCAGTAAAGGTATTGACACCACCTTGCGCCGTGATCGTCAATGAAGGGTACATGCTGGCCCTTGCCTGTCGCATGTTTGCATCGGCAATAAGGATTCCAAGCTCCGAAGATTTCACGTCGGGCCGCCTACTCAAGAGGATGGATGGAATACCAGCCGACATGTTTTGTGGGATGGTGATATCTGTGAGACTTACTCTAGTCTCAACGGAATCGGGCATATTGCCCAGCAAGATATTCAGCGCGTTTTCCTGCAGGTTGATTTCCTGCTCGAATACCGGAACCAGTTCGGCAGCGGCCAATTGTTGTGCTTCGGCTTGCTCAATGGCAAGCAAACTTGCTTCGCCCACTTCATATTGGTGCCGGATAAGGGTGAGGGTCGTGTCGTTGAGCGAAAGATTGCGCTTAGCGATGCTGAGCTGTTCTTTGAGCATCAATAGGTTATAGTAAGCCTGTGCAACATTGGCCACCAGTTGGGTCTGTACGGCTTTTTGGGCCTCCTCAGTCTGTAGATAAGAAGCAAGGGCAGCAGCCTTCTGGCTGCGGATCTTACCCCAAATATCGACCTCCCATGAAAGGGAAGCTCCGGCACTATAATCTTCAATATGCTTGCTGCCCAAGAACTGATTGAGGCTGAGACCATTTAAGCTATTGTTTGATGGGCGGGTGGAACTGGCTACGACGGATAGTCCCACAGTAGGCAGGTAAGCCATTTTTGCCTGTTTCAATAGCTGTTGGGCCACTTCCAAGTTTTTAATGGCGAGTTGCAGGTCATTATTTTTCGCGATAGCGGTGTCGATCAATGCCAGCAGGCCCTTTTCTGCAAAGAAATCCGCTCGAGAAAGGGCGGTTATGCCTAACGAATCAATGGCATCGTCCATAGTGGGGGTTGCGTTGCGATAAGAGTCAGGCAAAGCGGTGAGCGCAGCAACGCTGTCTTTCGATACCTTGCAGGAAGCCAATACTAGGGTGAGACCAAGGAAAACGGGTAGTAAACGAATGGTATGCATGTTGTATAATTTATTATTGTAGACTCACGGTATCAATAACCTGCAGGAGATATTGTCCTGCAGGTCATGATTCGCGATGTGTTTAATTGTTGTGCAATACGGACTGTTCTGCTGCCACCTCTTGGTGGTTCACGCTGAAATCAGATACGGGAGGCGCTACTATAGGCCGCTTACCTGTCACTTTTTCATGCAGATATTGGAACATGATATATAGCACTGGAATAATCAGTAACCCCAGTAATACGCCTGTAAACATCCCTCCGGCGGCACCGATACTGATGGAATGGTTTCCCTTGGCGGAAGGGCCGACGGCACTCATCATGGGCGTAAGACCCACAATGAAAGCAAAGGAAGTCATGAGGATGGGACGGAGCCGCAACTTAGCGGCCTCTAATGCTGAAGCAACCAGTGATTTCCCGGCCCGACGGCGTTGTACGGCAAATTCCACGATGAGAATAGCATTTTTGGCCAATAAGCCGATGAGCATGACCAAGGCTACCTGTACATAGATGTTGTTTTCGATGCCGGTGATACCGATAGCGGCAAAAACACCGAAGATACCTGTGGGTATAGACAAGATAACCGCCATGGGCAATATATAACTTTCGTATTGCGCTGCCAAAAGGAAGTACACGAATAGGAGGCACATCAAGAAAATGATAACCGATTGGCCACCGGATGTGATTTCTTCCTTGGTGATGCCCGAAAACTCATGAGAGAACCCATCGGGCAATGATTGCGAAGCAACGGTATTCACAGCTTGTATGGCATCACCTGAACTAAATCCCGGGCTTGGTATCGCATTAATGCCAATGGAGTTGAATAGATTATACCGGGAAGTCGTTTCGGGGCCGTAAACACGATCTAGTTTGACCACGGTGTTGATGGGTACCATATCGCCGCGAACGTTTTTCACAAATACACCATCCAGTGAAGACGGTTCCGCCCGGGCGTCTTTCTCAGCCTGTAGCATCACCCGATAGTATTTGCCGAAACGATTGAAGTCTGACGCTTGTATACTACCAAAATACGCCTGCATGGTCTGTAGGATATCTTTAGTACGTACACCTAGTTGCTCCGCTTTCACATCATCCACCTGCAATTCATATTGGGGATAATCTGCCCGAAAGGAGGTGAAGGCGACCGCGATTTCTGGGCGCTCCATCAGGCTCTGGATGAAGCCGTTGCCGATTTGTCCAAACCTGTCCAGTTTTCCCCCGGTTCTATCCTGCAACACCATATCTAGGCCATCTACATTACTGAAACCCGGTACGGTAGGGAAGGTGAACACAAAGAAATCGGCACCCTTGATGCTGGCCAAGCGCTGCCTTACTAGGTTCATGATTTCATCGATATCCTTCACGTCACCCCGTTCTTTATTAGGCTTGAGGAGTACAAAGGCCACCCCCGCCGAGGGGCTGGTAGACTGGGTGAGGAGGTTATATCCTGAAAGCACGTTGAGAATTTTTGTGAACGTCATGGGCTGTAAGATATCCTCCGCTTCTCTTAACACGGTATTGGTGCGCTCCAGTGAGGCGCCTACTGGCATGGAGAGTGAAATGGCAATAAAGCCTTGGTCTTCCGGGGGGATAAAGCCGGAAGGTGTGCGCTGAATCATCACTACCGTGCTGATAAATATCACGGCCAACCCAGCTAAACTAAGCCACCTGAAGCGAATGAGGAAGCGTAGGCTCCCGATATAACGATTTGTCAGCTTAGTGAAGGCGGTATTGAAGCCAATGAAAAACTTGTCCTTAAACGACAGCTTCTTGCCATCAGCGGCATGTCCATGGTGATTGTCTTTTAGGAACAGGGCGCACAACGCAGGGCTCAATGTCAGTGCGTTTACAGCCGAGAGGACGATGGCGATAGCCAGCGTGAAGGCAAACTGCTGGTAAAACACCCCTGTGGATCCTTCCATGAAGCCAACGGGCAAGAATACGGCAGACATCACCAAGGTTATCGAGACTATTGCTCCGGTAATCTCGCCCATGGCAGATATTGTGGCTGCCTTAGGCCCAAGATGTTGGTGTTCCATTTTGGCATGTACAGCTTCTACCACCACGATAGCATCATCTACCACAATGCCTATTGCTAATACCAAGGCAAACAACGTGAGCAGGTTGATGGAAAATCCAAATAGCTGCATGAAGAAAAAGGTGCCCAAGATGGCAACAGGCACTGCGATAGCAGGAATAAGCGTGGACCGAATATCTTGGAGGAACAAAAAGACAACGAGGAAAACAAGTAGAAATGCCTCAATCAGCGTGTATTTTACTTGGGTGATGGACTGGTCAAGGGAATCTTTCGTGTTATAGAGCACGAGGTATTCTACCCCTTTGGGGAAATTTTGCGCTGCTTTCTCCATCAGCTCCTGGAGCGCAATTTGTATTTCACTGGCGTTGGATCCGGCCAACTGCATAACCCCAATGTTTAATCCGGCTTTTCCATTGATGCGGGTGTTGCTGGCGTAGGTGTACGAGCCGAATTCGATTCTAGCCACATCCTTCAGCCTCAGTATCGAACCATCGGCGTTTGACCGGATAATGATATTTTCATACTCAGTGGGCTGGTTCAGCTTTCCCTTATATTTTATAACGAATTCGAAGGACTCCTGACTGCTCTCACCAAACCTACCGGGTGCTGCTTCCACATTTTTATCTTGGATAGCAGCCATTACTTCACTGGGTGTAACATTGTAGGCGGCCATTTGGCTTGGCTTGAGCCAAACACGCATGGAGTAATCCTTGCTCCCGCCGAAAATAACGGCTTGCCCTACTCCGGGTATCCGTTTCATCTCAGGGATGATATTGATCTGGGCATAATTCGCCAGAAACGTCTGGTCATACTGCGCTTCGTCCTCCGTATAAAGGTCGATGACCATGATAAGGCTGTTTTGCTGCTTTTCGGTGGTAATACCCGCCTGCACGACTTCGGCGGGCAATTGGCTTGTCGCCTGGGCCACCCGGTTTTGTACATTGACAGCTGCTTGGTCTGGGTCGGTGCCGAGCTTGAAATAAACGGTGATGATTAGTGAACCATCGTTGCTGGCCGTGGAACTCATGTAGCTCATGTTTTCCACCCCATTTATGGATTCTTCCAAGGATGGGGCCACGGCACGAAGCACGGTTTCGGCATTGGCCCCGGGATATAAGGCTATCACCTGTACGGCTGGGGGAGCGATATCGGGAAACTGTTGTAACGGTAACCTGAACAAGCCCAGGATACCTAAAATGACCAAAAGGATGGAAATAACGGTAGCCAGTACGGGTCTTTCGATGAATTTATTGAACATGACGAAGTGTCTTTTTTAGTGTAGTGCGGTTCTGTTTATACTATCTTTAACGGTTTTTTCAGGAATAATTAGCTCGCCTTCCTGCAGGTGATCCATGCCTTTGGATACGATGCGATCACCAGCCACCAATCCGTCTTTGACAAGGTAATTGGGCCCGCTTTTACCGATTACGGTGATGGGCTGCTTGGCTACCTTGTTGCTATCATCAAGCGCATATACGAAAATCTTGTCTTGCAATTCTATGGTAGCCGACTGTGGTACAAGTAGGGCATCCTGATGCTGCATGCTTAGCCTTATTTTGCCGGTATTACCGGAGCGGAGTAATCCATGTTCATTTGGAAATGTAGCACGCAGGGTAATTGCCCCAGTATTTTTATCAAACTGCCCATCCACCATGTCTATCTTACCGAGGCTGCCGTATACGCTGTTATCCGAGAGAAGCAGTTCTACAGGAGGGATATGCTGTAGCTTATCTTCTAGGGTATTGCCCTCATATTTGCTTCTGAATGTAGCAAAATCACTTTCGCCAAGTGAGAAATAAACATGCAGCTCATGTACGTCAGACAATTGGGTCAATGGATCTGGATCTGCTGGGCTCACTAGGCTTCCCTGTTTCTTAAGCAAGCGACCGATATACCCATTGATCGGTGCTTTGACAACCGTATAATCGAGGTTAATCTGCGCGTTTGCAAGATTGGCCTTCGCTTGTTCAAGATTGGCAAGGGCTACTTTGTGGGCAGCTGTCGCTGTTTTGAGCTGGAAATCTGAAAAGACCTTGTTTTCGGATAGCCTGGTCATTTTTTCGACTTCAAGCTGGGTATTCTCCACCGCCGCCTCGGCTGCCTGTAGGCCGGCCTTCGCTAGGTTCAGCTGTTCGCGGAAAGGTCTGTCGTTAATTTTAAATAGGGCTTGGCCTTTGACAACTTTTGCGCCTTCATCGATAAAAACACGGTCAAGAATACCATCTACTTGCGGTCTAATCTCCACATTATCTAATCCGGTAATTGCGGCAGGATATTCCTGAAAAGTGGTTTGCTGGCCAGCGGTAATTTCCACGACCGGAAGGGTTTGGGCTGTAGGGCCTGTATCAGCTGAATGTTGATCATGGGAACATCCATAAATAAATAAAGGCAGAAGTAAAAGCAACTGTTTCATAATGATATTAAATTGTTTAACGATGTTAAATTAAAGTTAAAAAAAAGAGAACTAAAGAAAACTTGATATACTAAGCGCTATATTAAAAGAATTGTTTGTCATGCTTACGTTATTATTTAACGATGTTAAAGAATCTACTATCGTTAGGGTAAAGTCAAAAAAATTAATCTTTCAATGACCGCGTAATACCCTGGATGGCATCCTTGAGAATTTGCTGATTATTGCTCTCGCCCAGCAGGCCTTCATTCACCAGGTTAATGGAAATCAAACCATGAATGACCGACCAGAAGGTGAAATACTTTTGGCAAAGTATGTCTGCAGATGGCTGTTTGTCTTTCATGATTTCCTGAATAACCTCACTGACCATTTTGGAGTGTACGTTGGATCCCCCAAAGCTTTTTTGCTGCTCGCAACATTGTGTGCCAACCCCAAACATCAACTGGTAAAGTTCTTTTTCAGCGAAGGCAAAGTCCCAATAAGCGAGCCACATGGCTTCGAGTTGTTGCGTTGGCTCCGCATGGCGCTCTTTGGCATCGCACATTTTTTTTGCCAGTTGAAGGTAACCTTGGGCCGCCAATGCAGAAAGGAGGGCTTCCTTATTGGTGAAATACTCATAAATCATCGGAGCTGTATACTCAATGATCTCGGCAATCTTGCGCATGCTGAGTGCTTGCCAGCCTTCCTCCTTGACAATCTGCATGGCCGCCTCCAAGATATTGATCCTGTTTTCTTCTTTCAACCGTTGTATACGTTCCTTACTTCCCATTGTCCATTGTTTAGTTATTTAACAATGTTAGGCAAACATCGATATTATTTTTTATTGAATTGCCATATTCTTGTAAAAGCTGACAAAAGCACATAGTTATCTCGCCACCATAAAGATTTCCTCACGCATCATTTCTTGATCGGCTGCACTTTGCACCTTCCGATTGCATATGTCGATGTGTAGCACTTCAAAACCGTTTTTAACGAGCAATGCCGCCGCGTCTTCTGCACTGTATAACGTAAAGCCATAAGGCGTAAAGGGCAGTGTTTTCATAAACGATTTGCTTGCAATGGCGATGCAGACTGTTGCTCCCTGCTTGAGCATTCGCTTGATTTCTGCTAGCTGTACCATAGGATTTTCCCAAAAGTAGAGCGTATTAACGGTGAAGATCTTGTCAAAAGACTCGTCGGGAAAGGGAAAACTGATGCCATCCGTCTGTTCGAAAGCAACGTCTCCGGCTTCGATATCGTGTCGGTTTATTTCCCTTGCAGCGTGAACCATGGTTTCCGAGATATCGGCTCCCGTATACTGTATTCCCGTTCCTTTGGATAGGATATAGGCTGCAAAACGCCCGTTGCCCGGACCGATTTCCAATACCCGGTCACCGCTGCTGCAATCCAGTAGGTCGATGGCATGTCGCGTCATGTCGCCATTGCTCATATTCATGCGTTCGGCTGTTCTGATACCGGCTTCTCCCTGCGGTTTGGCCAATTGTGCGGCCACAGCCTTAAAATCGATTTCTTCCTTCATGTTAGCTTAGCGTTTATCTACACTATATTTTCCAGGGCCTATAAAAGCAAGACCCAAAAAAACTACACCGATTTCGATGGCATGGGAAGCGCCCATCAACCCATCACCGGCACCCAAATGCTTCAATGCTGCAATAAGCATCGTAAAGGTTAACAATAACGCTGTAGGCCGGAAGAATAAACCAAGGATAAGGAACAAACCACCAAAGGTTTCGACAACTGCAGCAAGAAATCCCCAAACTATAGGCAGGAATGTGATGCCGACTTCACTCATGGCACCGCCGACACCTTCCCACATCTTGATACCACCCAATAACTTTGGATAGCCATGAATGATAAACATGATACCCAAACCGACACGGATGAGCAGTAATCCCGTATTTTTAAATTTAGCTAATGATGATAATATGGCCATTTTGATATGCGATTTTTAATTTTTAACTTTTAATCGTATAGATTTTATCGCGCAATTTGATTTATCTTTGCCACATTTGCAAGCATCAGGATTCATTTTTTCTGTAAAATTGGATTCATTACCCACTAAACAACTGGAATACATTGAGTAATATAGCTTTACCTTTTAGACGTTACACGATTACTTCGGCCTTGCCTTATGCCAATGGTCCGCTCCATATCGGCCACTTAGCAGGAGCCTACATCCCCGGTGATATCTTCGTGCGTTTTCTGCGCCTTAATGATAAGGACGTGGTCTATGTATGTGGTTCGGATGAACATGGCGCTGCGATTACTATCAAAGCTAAAAAAGAAAAGACCACACCTAAGGCTATAATAGACAAATATCATAGCCAAATCAAGGAAAGCTTTGAACAGTTTGGGATTTCCTTTGACATTTACCACCGTACTTCGGAGAAGATACACCATGAGCTTTCCCAGGAATTTTTCCTCAACCTCTATGAAAAAGGGGAGTTTATCGAGCAATTATCTGAGCAGTACTATGATGAAGAGTTTCATCAATTTCTTGCCGACCGTTATATCGTAGGCACCTGCCCGAATTGTAAAAACGAGGGGGCATATGGTGATCAATGTGAAAAATGTGGAACTTCACTAAATCCCACGGATCTGATCAATCCCATTTCTACACTCAGTGGGAAACCACCCGTGCTTCGCGAAACCAAGCATTGGTACCTGCCTTTAGACAAGTACCAACCTTGGCTGGAAAAATGGCTGCTGGAAGGCAAGAAGGATACACTCAAGCCCAACGTCTACGGACAGTGCCGCTCTTGGCTCAAATCGGGATTGCAACCCCGATCCATGACGCGTGACCTAGATTGGGGGGTGGATGTGCCATTGGACGAGGCAGTAGGCAAAAAGCTGTATGTATGGCTTGATGCGCCGATAGGCTATATTTCGGCGACCAAACAATGGGCCCTGGATACCGGAAACGATTGGGAACTTTATTGGAAGAAGCAGCCTGATGTGGCAGACGATGCTTGCCTCATCCACTTCATCGGCAAAGACAATATCGTATTCCACTGCATCACATTTCCGAGCATTTTGCATGCCCATGGCGAATATATCCTGCCGGAAAATGTGCCCGCCAATGAATTTCTTAATCTGGAAGGCGATAAGCTGTCTACGTCACGAAACCATGCCGTGTGGCTGCATGAATACCTTGATGAGTTCCCCGGCAAACAGGATGAGCTACGGTATGTACTTACATCCATCTTACCGGAAACATCAGATAGCGAATTTACCTGGAAGGATTTCCAAGCGCGTGTAAACAACGAATTGGTGGCGATCTTCGGCAACTTCATCAATCGCGTATTAGTACTCTCCCACAACTATTTTGACGGCAAGGTGATGCCCGCTGCTAACTTAACGGATACGGATCGGTTTATTTTTTCCGAATTGGAGCGTTATCCAAAAGATATTGCAGGCTCCATTAGCCAATACCGATTTCGTGAGGCATTGGCACAGTTCATGAATGTAGCCCGGTTGGGCAACAAATACTTAGCGGATGCTGAACCCTGGAAACTCATCAAAACGGACGAGGAACGAGTGAAAACCATATTGAACGTCAGTCTGCAAATCGCCGCCAATTTAGCGGTGATGGCACAACCTTTCCTGCCTCATACGGCTGAGCGGTTATTTAGTATGCTCAATTTGGATGCCCGTGACTGGGAAAATGCGGGCCGTGAGACTCTTCTTCCCGAAGGGCACCAGCTGGGGGAGGTTCAATTGCTCTTTGAAAAAATCACCGATGAGCAGGTGGATGCCCAGCTTGCAAAGCTTTCCAAGGCGAAAGAAGCCAACGAAAAAGCTGCCAAAGCAATAGCCAAAGGCAATATCAGCTTTGAGGATTTCATCAAACTGGATATCCGTGTTGGGAAAATCCTGACGGCAGAGAAAGTGGCCAAAACCAAAAAGCTGCTTAAGCTCACCATCGATACAGGTATCGACCGGCGCACGGTGGTATCGGGTATCGCAGCGTTCTTCAATCCCGAAGAAATCGTCGGTAGGCAGGTTTCCATTTTGATAAACCTTGAACCCAGGGAAATCAAGGGGATCGTTTCACAAGGCATGATTTTGATGGCCGAGGATGCTGATGGCCGGTTGGATTTTGTGTCGCCGGGGAGTGAAGTGTCGCCAGGAAGTGAGATAAGGTAAGCTTATTGAAGCAAAGCAATGGCCTCTTTAGCGGCCTTTACGTCATGCACCCTAAGCATTTGAACACCCTGCATCAGGAGGACTGTATTGAGCACGGTGGTGCCATTGAGTGCGTCCTCTGGTTTCACCCCCAATTTTTTGTATACCATGGACTTGCGGGAAATGCCCCCCAGTAACGGTAGTCCAAAGACATGTAGTTCATTCACACGCCGCAGCAACTCGTAATTTTGCGCCATGGTTTTGGCAAACCCGAAACCGGGATCCAACACGATATCCTTGACACCCAGTTCGCGCAAGGCAGCTACTTGTTTCCCAAAAAATAGGCTCACATGGCGCACCACATCGTCGTAATCCGTCAATTGCTGCATGGTAGCGGGTGTGCCGCGCATGTGCATGAGGATATATGGCACTTGCAGGTCGGCCACCGTGGTAAACATGTGTTCATCCAAGGTTCCCCCAGAAATGTCATTGATGATATGTGCACCGGCTTCTATACTTGCCCTTGCTACTTCGGCACGAAATGTATCGATGGATATGATGGATTCTGGGAACTTGTTGGTAATGGCCTCCAGCACAGGGAGAATGCGGTTCAGCTCATCCGCTATAGGCACTTCAGCCGCTTTGGGGCGTGAAGAATAAGCGCCGATATCCAGGATATCCGCGCCATCCATCAATAGTTTTTCTGCCTGTGCCAATGCGGCATCGATGGTATTATGGCGACCGCCATCATAGAATGAATCCGGCGTAACGTTCAGGATGCCCATTACTTTCGGTATGGAAAGGTCGAGCAAAGTGCCTCTCGCATTCATTTTATTTCACCACCACTACGCCATCGGCAATGATGTTGATATCCATTTTCGGTTCGGTGATTTTAGCGATTTCTTCGGCATTTTTGCCGGCATCTTCCGCAAAATGTTGTTGTTGGGCTACGGAGACCTCCTTCACTTTTGCTTGTCCTTCAAGCACAACGATTTTGCCGACAATATCTTGCGGCATAAAAAAACCGTAATCCTTGAACCGCACAAGAATAGGAGATCCTTCACCTTCGCGTTTTACTCGGATGAAGCAGCCTTTCTTTTTGCATACTTCCACTACTTCCCCTTCAATCTTTCCGGTGTATACGGAGTCTAAATCAAACCTTCTCTCCAGTTCTTTCACGTTGATGGCCCCTGCCTCGTCAATGGCTTTTCCATATTGGATGCCCGGCCGGGCTGAGGGGATTTCTTCTTGCGCCATTGATACAGCTACAAAGCACGTAATCGCTGCAAATATTAATGTCACTCGTTTCATGATAAACCGATTTTTAGATTATCCAAAATTAAGGATAAATGTTGATATACAAGATGCGACTGCTTGATCATTTCCGGATAAACGAAAACTTGCCATCCGGTTCCAGTTTCATCACCTCAGACGCTTGTCTTGCACTCAAATCATCTTGACCATATTCCACCACATAATCCACCTGATCTAAGATGGACTGTTCTATTTCCAAAAAGTTCTTTGGAGCAGGTTGGCCACTGATGTTAGCGGAAGTGGAAACAATGGGTTTCCGGAAGCGTTGGAGCAATCGTTGGCAAAAGGGATGCCTCACAATACGAATACCGACGCTTCCATCATCGGCAAGTAGATTAGGCGCTAAGTTTTTAGCTCCTGAATAAACGATGGTGAGTGGTCGCGATGCATACTCAATAAGCTTGTAAGCCATTTCCGGCACTTCATTGACATAGCTTTGTAGCCTATTTTCACTGTCAAGTAAGACGATAAGACTTTTACCTTGGCTACGGCCCTTCAATCGATACACCTCCTCCACAGCCTTTGGGTTGGTGGCATCGCAACCAATGCCCCATATCGTGTCTGTAGGATATAGGATAAGCTTCCCTGCACGCAAGGTGTCAAGGGCACTGTTTATATCCGATGATTGGACACTGTTATCCATGTCAGCTGCGTTCCATCATTTATTAAACCGCCACACTATGCTCACGTAAAGCATCGTTGAGTGATGTTTTTTTATCGGTCGATTCCTTACGCTTACCAATGATTAAGGCACAAGGTACTTGGTATTCACCGGCAGCAAATTTTTTGGTATAAGAGCCGGGGATGACCACTGATCTTGCGGGTACGAAGCTCTTATACTCCACAGGCTCCGGGCCACTCACGTCAATTATTTTGGTGGAAGCCGTGAGCACGACGTTGGCTCCCAATACGGCTTCAGACTCCACATGTACACCTTCCACCACGATAGCGCGTGAACCTACGAACACGTTGTCCTCAATGATTACGGGAGCTGCTTGCACAGGCTCCAATACCCCGCCTATACCAACGCCGCCGCTCAAGTGTACATGTTTGCCGATTTGTGCACATGAACCTACTGTGGCCCATGTATCCACCATGGTTCCTTCATCCACGTAAGCCCCGATATTGACATAAGAGGGCATCATGATGACGCCTCGGGCCAAATAGGCTCCATAGCGCGCTATCCCGTGGGGTACCACACGCACGCCCAATTCCTTGTAATTGGTCTTCAGTTTCATCTTGTCATGGAATACGAAAGGTCCAACTTCCGTTACTTCCATTTGGCGGATGGGGAAATATAGGATAACGGCTTTTTTTATCCAGTCGTTTACATGCCAACGTGAACCAATAGGTTCGGCTACCCTCAGCTCGCCCTTGTCCAGGTGCTGGATAACGGTCTCGATTGCCTCCTGATATTCTTTATATTCCAAAAACTGCCGGTTTTCCCAGGCATCTTCCACCAGTTTCCTTAATTCTTTAATCATGGGTTATTATAGCTTATGAATAGGCAAAGAAAACAAATTCTTCTGACTTCACCTGTTAAAGGTTGTAAAATTCCAGCGGTTGCAATCAAAAACAAAGTTTAAGTAAGTTATTGTTAATTTTGCCTCCATGGCTGCTGAAATAGAAAAACTGCGCATAGACAAGTACTTATGGGCCATCCGGGTTTTCAAGACACGGAGTTTGGCTACTGAAGCTTGCAAAGCTGGTCGGGTGAAACTCAATGGACAAAATACCAAACCCTCCTTTGTGGTGAAAGTGGGGGATACCTACCATATACAGAAAGGTATTGAAAAGAAAGTGGTGAAAGTGAAGGGACTATTGGATAAACGGGTGGATGCCAAAAGCGCCATTAATTTTTATGAAGACCTCACTCCGATAGCAGGGACTCCTGGCTATAAAGCTTTACATCAGGCACCTGTCCTTAAAAGGGACAGGGGAGCTGGACGCCCTACTAAAAAGGAGCGCAGGGAGATTGATGGATTACAAAAGGATTGGTGGGAAGAAGATTGATTGGATAACCATCTTCCGGCTAGGGTTTGTTAAATTTTTGAGCTTCTATATTGACCAATGCCGCCGCAAGCGGGTATGTTACGCTCGTGGTTGTATCACTCCCGGTAAAACGGGTAGGCAATACCAGCCCCCCGCCGATATCCTTGAATCCACTTATGGAGAAATGGTTTGCAGCACGTTTCGGCCTCCATTCCTGGATTTGCCCGGTTTGGGCATCCATGTATAATTGGCCATCTATTGCAGTTTCAAAGCTTGTTTTTGGGTTTTTGATGTTCACTACGGTAAAACGTTGTGATCCGATTAACTTTTCTTCTGCTACGGTATACGAAACGCTGTTCCCTTCTAAGGCTGTGGGTAAAAACAATAGGTATGCATCCTTTTCAAAATCAGACCTTACCTCGTCGATAATATCAGCAGCAACCCGTTGATTATCAATCTTTATACCATTGATATATGCCGTGCCTTCAGCCGTTTTGACGTTGAATAGTACAATCACATTTTCATCATCTGTAGTAACGCCATCAAAACGACAATTGCCAGAGAGTTTATCCCATAAATATTTACGTTCGCCTTGTGCAAAGGAATGTTTCTCCCCTCCAATACAGCTAAACATGAAGTACCGGGCATTTTGCCAATTTTCTTTACCGCCTATTCCTTCCCATAGTTTGGCTGCCACGCTCGAATTGGTGGCCGGTTGGCCATGGGTCGTCGTAAAAAAAATAAGCAAAGTAAGAAATAGGGCCAGGTTGATCTTTACATAATTGTCCACCATCTCTATAAATCTATTTCACAAATAGCCTGTAACATCAGCTATATTGAACATGCTAAAAACACGAATGACAGCAATATTGATTATTTCTCCAAACAAAAGTAACAATTACCGAACCCGTTTTGTTTTTGGATAAGTATTATAGGCGGGGCAGGTTTTTCTCGAACAGGACTGCATCGTTAGTGAAGTCAGTATAAGAAGCATGATGGCTATAGAAAGGACCCTTTTCATATGAGATAAGTTTCTGTGACTATAATTATAGCAAAATTAGTACCGAAAACGTTTGCCATCCATCAACATCTTAGCTAATAAACTATCTCATGGTGGCATTCAAAGTCGCCATTTGGATGGCAGTCACTGCGGCCTCTTCTCCTTTATTGCCATGTTTGCCGCCGGCCCTATCCAGTGCCTGCTGTAAATTGTCTGTGGTTAAAACGCCGAAAATGACAGGTATATTATGTTTCAATGCCAGATTTGTGATGCCGTGGGCAACAGCGCTGCAGATGTAGTCAAAATGCTTTGTCTCGCCCTGTATCACGCAACCAAGGCATATCACGGCGTCCAATGTGCCATCACGGAGCAGGATATCTGCCCCGCTAGTCAATTCATAGCTGCCAGGGACATGCACAATCCTTATGTTTTCCCCAAGGGTCCCATGTTTTTTCAACACTTCATAAGCCCCTTTCAACAAACTACCCGTGACTTCGGCATTCCATTGCGATGCCACAATACCAAATCGATAAGGAGTAGCTGAGGCAACTGCTATATGGGAAAAATCCGATAAACTCTTGTTGTTACTAGCCATACCACTGGGGTTACAATTGCGCTTCTGCCCGCGCGATATAACTTTCTATGGACGTAGCTTCATGGCTTTCAGGAAAATCCGATTGAATCCGCTTGTACGCTTCAAGTGCTTGTTTGAAATCATTCTGGGCCTCGTATACAAGTCCCAGTTTTTTGAGTAGTAAAGGGGAAGTGAATGTGTTTGAATTTTTATCAGCCGCCTTCTTGTAGTAGGAAGCCGCCTTTTTATAATCCTTTAGTTCGGAATATGCATCCCCAAGCAAACCAATGACCAAGGGATCCAACACGGTGCTGCCCGTATTGCTATATTTTTCAAGTGCGTTTACGGCCTCCTGGTAGTTGCCTTGCCGTAGGTATAATCCTCCTAGGTATGCATTAGCGATGTTTGCGGATTTTGTGTTCTCATATTCGCCCGCGATTTCTTTAAATCCTGGATATGACCCATCGCCATCAATGGCACGTTGTTGTAATGAATCTATCGTAGCATAGGTCTCCGCTTTGAAAAGCTGGTCTGCCGCCGTTGTAGCGCGCGGAGCTAAGTAGAACCGCTGGTAGCCGATGTAAAGCAACAGCAACACCACGATGCCACCTATGATGAAAGCCAAGCTCTTCTGGTTTTCTTGGATGAAGCTACCACTTCCTGGTTTTTTGGCGGGAGTCTCCGCAACGGTTTTATGTTTTTGATTACTTGACATTTCTGTTTCTAAAATTCGGACTGCAAAAATACACTTTTACAAATTATATGCAAGGTTTTTTGTATTGTAAATGTATGATAATGGCACAAGCTTTCTAAGTGTACTGCGTAGGTATGAAATCGGTGAGGGAAATAAATGGCTCAGGGCGGACTATGATAGGTATTTGCCCGAAATCAAAGATCAAGGGGTTTTTTCTTTTTTTTGTCTAATTCCTCATAGATGGAATTATTACTCTTGAATTCAGGAACCAATTCTTTCATTTTCAATACGATTTCCCGTTCATTTTGATTTTTGGCTGTTTTGATTAACAGGTCTATTTGTTTTTCAACCGTTTCAAAATCATAATCCCTTACTTTGGCAATCATGATTTTGCGATGATGAGTGGGCAACGTATTTTCCAGATCATTGAGGAGTTCTTCGTATAGCTTCTCTCCCGGTCTCAACCCAGAATATTCGATATTGATGTCTTTGTTGGGTATGAGTCCAGACAATTTGATCATTTTGCTGGCCAACTCGACAATCTTCACAGACTTGCCCATATCGAATACATAAATCTCACCCCCTTTACCCATGGATCCTGCTTCCAGTACCAATTGGCACGCTTCAGGGATCGTCATGAAATACCGAGTGATTTCCGGGTGAGTTACCGTCACCGGCCCCCCTTTTTCAATTTGGGCCTTAAAACGAGGTATTACCGAACCATTGGAACCCAAAACATTGCCGAACCGGGTGGTGATGAAACGGGTATAGGATTTACCATCACCGTTCAGTAAGGCATTCCGCTGTGCCAAATGGGCGAAATATGTTTGTACATATATTTCCGCTATCCGTTTGGAAGCCCCCATTACATTGGTGGGGTTCACAGCTTTGTCCGTAGAAATCATCACAAATTTTTCGACACCATATTCCACGGATAAGCGGGCGATGAGTCGGGTGCCCATAATGTTGGTACGTACCGCTTCAACGGGATGGTTTTCCATCATCGGCACATGTTTATATGCCGCGGCATGATACACATAATGCGGCTTGAATGTGCTAAACAGGGCATGCATGCGCTCTTTATCGCGGATATCTCCAATATAGGCATGATACACCTGGTTTTTTTGAAAATCTTCCAATTCTAGCTGCAATTCGTGCAAAGGAGTCTCCGCTTGATCGGTCAGGATAATCATTTGAGGGGAATATCTCCCCAATTGCCTAGCAATCTCGCTGCCGATGGAACCGGCGGCCCCCGTAACCAAAATACGCTTGCCAATCAATTGCTCGCGAATCGATTGGTTGTCAATCTTAATGGGCTCGCGCTCCAAGAGGTCCTCAATCCGCATCTTCTGGATTTGGCCAGGTGTCACTTCACCATTGATAAGGCGGTTCACCGGAGGCATGGTGAGTACTTTGATGTTCTGCTCCAGGCAGATGTCTACAATATTCGCTTTTTTTTCTATGGGAATATTATGGGAAGAAATAATCAGCTCATCTACTTTGCCTTGTAGGATGAGCTGTTCAAAATAGTCAGTATGGTATATACGTACACCATCAATGACCTTGCCTACCTTCTGTATGTTATCGTCAATGAATGCGACTACTACGTTGTTGGAATTATGGTCATGGTCCAACGTTCTTTTGGCGGCAATCCCGATGTCCCCAGCCCCGAAGACGACGGTTTGCCGACGAGTCACCTTCATATTTTTGATGTACAAAAAGAACAGCTTGACCGTTGAACGATAAGTGATCAACAGCAAGAAACTCATCAAGCCATAGGCAATCAAGAGACTATTGGATAATAAGGGCACATAATTGAGGGCTATCAATACCGTGTTTAGCAAAAACAGAAAAACCACGCTCAAAGATACCGATGATAGGATACGTACCGAATCTAGTGCGCTCGTGTAGCGCACAATGCCAGCATACATTTTCAGCTGATAGAACACTCCCGTATTTACAATCAATACAACCAACAACTTGCGACTGAAATCAGTAGAGTTAATCATGACATAGGCAAAGCTGTTCAGTAACAGGTAAGCAAAAAACAATGCAAACGCACTACAGCACAAATCGAGCGTGAAAATAATCCAACGGGGAACGATGTTAAACCTATCAAACATCCAATATGATTAAAAAGGCATTAAATCAGTACGATACATCATGGCAAATGCGTGTCAAATATACTGATTTTCCAATAGTAAACAAGCTATTCTGTGTTTAAGTTTATTTCGTTATTGATAACAAGTAGCAATTTTTTCAACTGGCTAATTGTTTTTACCTACCGTTATTATTAAAACTTTGATTATTTTCGCATGTTGAACCCAAATTTTAGTGAGAAAGCATCCGCCAGCTGGCGGATATCTACCTGCATTAGGCAGGGTTTTATTACCATTAAAGCAAAACATATGCTAATAAAAATGTGCGTATCATGAGTGAGCTATCTAAATTGGCGCGCCAGGCTTTGTTGCAGCCGCAGGAAGCCATGCTTGAAACCGGAAAGAAGAAAAACAATCTTTATATTGGGATACCGAAGGAGATCAGTTTTCAGGAGAACCGTGTGCCGCTAACTCCGCTTTCCGTTGCCTTGCTCATTGAAAACGGCCATGACGTGGTACTAGAAAGCGGTGCGGGCGAAGCGGCCAATTTTCTCGATCACCATTACAGCGAGCAAGGGGCCCTCATTGTACACAACAAGGAGGAGGTTTATAAAGCTGACATCATTATCAAAATTTCCCCCCCTACAATGGAGGAAATAGCGATGATGCGGAGTGGGCAGGTGTTGCTTTCATCGCAACAACCTTCATTGATGAGCCTCGACCATCTTCATGCGCTTATGAAAAAGAAAGTAACGGCGCTTTCCTATGAATACCTGCGCGACGAAGGCAAGACCCTTACCGTAGTGCGTGCTATGAGTGAGATCGTTGGTGCCACTTCCGTCCTCATTGCGGCAGAATACCTCAGTAATGTATTTGAAGGCAAAGGGTTGATGTTGGGCGGCATTACGGGAGTGCCTCCCACCGAAATGGTTATTTTGGGAGCGGGTACTGTGGGTGAATTCGCGGCGCGAACTGCTATAGCATTAGGGGCACAGGTGAAGGTATTTGATAGCTCGGTTTACCGGTTGAGGCGTTTGCAAAACAATGTGGGCAGCAGGGTATTCACATCGGTTATTCAACCCATCGTATTGCGAAAAGCTGTCATTTCGTGCGATGTGGTGATCGGGGCCATCAGAGCCACTAATGGTCGAAGCCCTTGCATCATCAATGAGGAAACCGTTTCGAAAATGAAACCCAACTCCGTATTGATTGATATAAGTATCGATCAAGGGGGGTGTTTCGAGACTTCATCCATTACCAATCATGACAAACCAGTATTCAGGAAGTACGATGTAATCCACTATTGTGTGCCCAACATCGCTTCAAGGGTGGCGCGAACGGCTACCTACGCGTTGACCAATATTTTTACGCCTATTCTTTTGGACATCGGGGAGATGGGCGGCATCATGAACCTGATCTGGGCTAGACCAGGTTTCCGAAATGCCATTTACCTTTACCAAGGACACTTGACGAACAAAGATATAGCAAACAAATTCAACCTTACACCCAAGGATTTGGATTTACTAGTCGTTTCTAACCATTAACAATAAGCACATATGCAAAATTTGAAGGCTGTTTTATGTCTGGGGATGTTATTTGCCGGAACGACGTCTGTGAGCAGCCAGGTCGTCATTGACCTATACGAGGGCGATGTGCCCAATAGCAAATCGTTTGCTTTGGAAGAGGCCGCCGTTACGGACGGCAATGGGATTACGCGGGTTTCTGGGGTAACCGTACCCACACTCACGGCCTACCTTCCCGCTGCGGGCACCGTTAATACCGGTAAAGCCATAATCATCTGCCCGGGAGGAGGATATAGCATTTTGGCGATTACCCATGAGGGGCACGACATTGCCAGGTTATTAGCGGAAAACGGCATTGCCGCCTTTGTATTGAAATACCGGTTGCCCAAAGACGAAATCATGGTCGACAAACGCATCGGTCCATTGCAGGATGCTCAGCGCGCCATGCAACTGGTACGTGAACGGGCGAATGAGTGGGGTATTGCCCGTGATAAAATCGGCGTTGCAGGTTCATCTGCTGGCGGCCATCTGGCATCCACCCTTTCCACCCACTACCGGGATGCGCTCATTGACAATCCGAACGGCATCTACCTGCGCCCTGATTTTTCGCTGCTTCTATACCCAGTGATCAGCATGCAGGAGGGGATGACCCATGGTGGTTCGCGGAAAAACCTGTTGGGAGATAAGCCCGAGGCGAAGAATGTCACTCTTTTTTCGAACGAGTTGCAAGTAACCTCCGATACTCCACCTGCTTTTCTGGTGCATGCCGAAGACGATAAAACGGTACCCATTGCCAATAGCCAAGCTTATGCGGCGGCATTGGCAAAACACGGTATCGATGCCCGGCTAGTCACCTATCCGGCTGGCGGGCACGGGTTCGGCTTGAATAACAAAACTACGGAGGATAAATGGTTCGATCATTTTTTGGAGTGGTTGAAAAGTAATTAGCGCTTTTCAATCCGCCTCTATTCTTCAACCATTAATTGAACGCGATGAACCAGCTGGAGCTGGCGATTCGTTGGGGACGATATCGCCAGCGGACCAGTGATTCACAAACACACATCATATACATGATAAAGAGCATGCCGAAGTTTTAAGTTTTTGATAACTAGGGGTATGTATAGATCTGAACGAATTAAAAGTGTTCGTTTCCGAACAGTAGGTGTGTCAAAAGCGTGCACTTTTAATGGTTTCATGTTTTTTCCAAAATATTTTGGCCGAGTACCGAAAAATAATCTATCTTTGGCCACCAAATTTTTACTCCGATGAAAATATCAGGAGCCCGCACCTGCTAAATAAGGGCCACACCTTTCTGTAACGTAGTTTTGATGGTTTTGCCAAACCGTCGTTTTTCTATTTTCCTTTTTTTCAACTTTATATTAATATGTCAGATATTCGAAAATATCAGCGTGGGTTTGCTGGTTTTTATGTATTGCTCAAACAGTCTTTAGCAGGCAAAGATGTAGATTATACGACGGGAAGTATCCGTAGGTCGGTGATGTTACTTGCTATTCCCATGATGCTGGAGATGATCATGGAATCGGTATTTGCCTTGGTCGATTTATATTTCGTGGGCCACCTATCCAACAGCAGTCAGGCGGTGCAGGTGGTGGGATTAACGGAATCCGTCCTTAGCATTATCTATGCCATTGCCATCGGAATCAGCATGGCGGCCACCGCTGTCGTAGCTAGGCGGGTGGGTGAGAAAAATCCCGAAGCTGCCGGGAGGGCGGGTATTCAAGCCATTCTTATCGCCATTGCCATAAACGCGGTGATTAGCATTGCAGGCTTGGTGTTTGCCAAAGATATCTTGTTGCTTATGGGGGCTTCACACGATACCGCCTTGCAAGGGACACCTTTTGTACAGATTATGACAGGTGGAAGCACGGTCATCATGCTTTTGTTTTTGATTAACGGGATATTCCGTGGAGTAGGCAACGCAGCCATCGCCATGAAAAGTTTATGGTTAGCCAATATCGCAAATATCGTGCTTGACCCTATCTTGATTAATGGCCTGGGTCCAATACCGGCCTTTGGGTTGACGGGAGCAGCTATCGCTACTACCGTGGGCCGAGGTATAGGGGTGTGCTACCAATTGTATTATTTGTTTGGCAAGGATTTCGTGCTGAAGGTGCGCTTAGCGCATTTTGTGCCCCGTTTGAAGCAAATCAAGGCATTGCTTGCTATAGCCATGCCAGGCATGCTCCAGTTTGCCATCGCATCCTGCAGCTGGATTTTCCTGGCGCAATTGGTGGCTGTTACGGGGGGCGATCATGGCTCGGCCGGTTACCAAACGGCGCTCAGGCTCATGATGTTTTTCATGTTGCCTGCCTGGGGGCTAAGCAATGCAGCCACCACATTGGTAGGACAAAATTTAGGCGCAAAGCAGTTTCTGCGGGCCGAACAAGCTGTAATGAAAACCGTGAAATATAACATGATATTCATGTTGATAGTGACCGTCATCTTTTTGCTTTTTAGCCAGCTGTTGGCAGCGATATTCACCAATGATAGCCAGATACAAGAAGTGACCATACGTGCGTTGCGCATCATGTCCGTGGGATTTGTTTTTTACGGACTGGGTATGGTGATGGTTAATGCATTCAATGGAGCTGGGGATACACGTACACCCACATGGATTAACTTTTTTGGGTTCTGGTTATTTCAGGTGCCACTGGCCTATCTATTAGCCAAGTATTTCGCTCTAGGGCCTGATGGAGTATTTATTGCCATCCCCGCATCGGAGATTGGTATCACCATCGCAGGGTTTATATTATTTAAACGAGGGAATTGGAAGAAGACAGAAGTATGACGAAACCTCATCATAATTCATTAAGTTTGGCATTGCGATGAGCGGAAACCTTGCTTTCAAACGTACTCGAATTGCCCCAACACCCAGTGGGTACTTGCACTTGGGTAATGCATTTTCCTTTGCAATCACGGTGGCCCTTGCCCAGCAAACGGGAGCACGGATTTTCCTGCGCATTGATGATTTGGACAGGGAAAGAGTTAGGCGGGAATACATAGAGGACATTTTCGAAACCTTGGATTATTTGGAGCTTCCTTGGGATGAAGGCCCAAAAAATTACAATGAATATGAGACGATATACTCCCAAATCCACCGTTTGGATTTGTATCACGAAGCCTTGCATAGCCTGCGTGAACGGGACTTAGTATTTGCCTGCGACTGTTCTAGGTTGGACGTGTTACGAAGGGATGCCCAAGGGGTTTATTCCGGAACATGTAGGAAAAAAAAATTGCCTTTGGGTGGAGTAGCATACAATTGGCGATTGGATACCTTAGCCGAAAACACGCTCGCCATCCGTGGTTTAGATGGCAATACGCAATACACCATACTTCCCACATCAATGCGGTATTTTGTGGTTAGAAGAAAGCATGGTGCCCCCGCATACCAATTGGCGTCCGTGATAGATGATGTGCATTATGGCGTGGATTTCGTGGTCCGTGGCGCGGATTTATGGGAGTCGACCTTGGCCCAACATTACTTAGCCAACGTACAGGGGTATATGGGCTTTCTTAACAGTATATTCTTTCACCATCCACTGCTAAAAAGCAATTCAGACAGCAAGCTATCCAAATCGGCAGGAGCGACATCGATAAAGTATCTTCGTGAGCAAGGCAAAACCAAAGCGGAAGTTTATCAAATGATAGGCCATATGCTGGGGTTGAAGCATCCAATATCCAGCTGGGAGGAATTAACCCCCTAATATCCATATTTATCTTTCCAGTTCTGCCGCAGTTTCTCACGCAATTTATCTTCAGCGGGATTGCGTCCGGGGTCATAGAGTTTCATGCCACTCAACGTTTCGGGCATAAACTCCTGGTCAGCGAAATTACCTTCGTAGCTGTGGGCATATTTATAGTCCTTGCCATAATCCAACTGTTTCATCAGCTTTGTTGGTGCATTGCGGATATGCAGCGGTACGGACAAGTCGCCGGTTTGCTTAACTAATGCCTGTGCTTTATTGATCGCTTCGTAAGCAGCATTGCTTTTGGCTGAGGAAGCAAGGTAAGTGACGGTTTGTGAAAGGATGATGCGTGATTCCGGCCAGCCGATAACATTCACGGCTTGGAAGCAATTGTTGGCCAAGAGGAGTGCATTGGGATTGGCGTTGCCGATGTCTTCTGAAGCCAATATAAGCAACCTTCGAGCAATGAACAGCGGGTCTTCGCCGCCCTCAATCATGCGGGCCAGCCAATATACAGCGGCATTGGGGTCACTCCCTCGAATCGATTTGATAAAAGCCGATATGATATCATAATGCTGCTCGCCGGCCTTGTCATAGATGGCCATGTTTTGTTGCACCTGTTGGAGCACAAAGTCATTGGTGATTTCGAGTGGTTTGCCATCGACCGCATTGACAACCAATTCAAGCACATTCAGTAGTTTACGGGCATCGCCACCCGAAAGCCTAAGTAACGCCTCATGCTCTTTCACGGCTACCTGCTGTTGGCTGAGATATTCATCTTCATGGAGGGCCTTGTTGACGATGTCGAGGAGCTCGTTTTCCGTGAGGTGTTCTAGCACATATACTTGGCATCGTGAAAGTAAGGCTGATATGACCTCAAAGGATGGATTTTCCGTGGTGGCACCAATGAGTGTCACCAATCCCCGTTCTACGGCACCTAAGAGGGAGTCCTGTTGTGATTTTGAAAAACGGTGGATTTCATCGATGAAAAGGATAGGTTGTTCCTGATGGAAATTTTTTAGTTGTCCGGCTTTATCAATGACCTCGCGGACATCCTTTACCCCCGAGTTGATGGCGCTGAGACTAAAAAATGGCCGGTCCAATTGCTTGGAAATGATAAAGGCAAGCGTGGTTTTGCCCACGCCGGGCGGCCCCCATAACACCATGGAGGGGATATTGTTGCGGTCAATGGCGTTGCGTAGCACCGCCCCTGGCCCAACGATGTGTTGCTGGCCTACATAGTCCGCTATTGTCGTTGGGCGCATCCGCTCTGCCAAAGGTATCCGTGTTGCCATGATTTTTAGCAAAAATAGGGAATAAACTTTTGGGGAACAAATAGCGGACGTAATTATCTTCTGACAGTTGGACGTCGGATATGACATATTTTCATGAAGTTGGATTGGTATCCACCGAAATCCGCAGACTATTAATAAAGGAACAATTTTTGTATCTTAGTGCACTATTCGCGATAGCTATGAAGATAATACATAGGCTGCAAGGATATGCAGCATGCTTTTGTTTCTTTGTCTTGGGTAATCAGTCGACTCTTGTAGGTCAGCAGAAAACCGACTTTTCAGGCTATATCGCTAAATATGACAGTACATTTTCCGGTATCGGTCCGGAGGTATATTTCCTCCCGCCACCTAAATCGGAGGAGGAATTGCTTGACGATCGGTATGCGGAAAAGGAGATTGACTCCGTTCTGGTGGATGAATACATAGACCGGATGAAATATTACCACAGATTGAGTATGACGGGTAACACATTGGCCATTGCCAAGTACCTGCCCCTTACCATTGCACAAACAGAAAGCGTGGAAGGCCGATTGTTGGTCGAAATAGACCGTGCTGAACGACAGGGAAGCGTAGATTTGGTGGCCGATCTTGAAAACCGTTTGGGGATGGAATATTTGGCAGCTGGTGCATTCGACTTTGCTTTGGAGTTTTTCAAGAAAGCTATGGAGATAAAACAGCGCAATAACCATGCGTTGGACCGCGAAATTATCGCACACAACTTGGCTGTCACCTACGAGTCCTTGGGGCAACTGGATAAGGCACTAGGTTTGCGCCAGGAATTGCATGATCAAGCCATGAAGTCTCGTAATAACAACCAGCAAGCCTACACGATGATGGAACTGGCAGCCATAAAGGCTAAGCAGGGTTTTGCCTTTGAGGCCGAACGCGATATCATTCGAAAAGTGGTGCCCTTGTTCCGCCGGGCAAAGAACGAGGCCGGCCGGGCCACGGCATACCGCACATTGGCAAATATCTATGCATTACAGCATAAATATCCGGAAGCACAATGGTTTTTGGTACAGGCTAAAACAATCGCCGATAAAGAGGGAATAGTGGATCAAATGCCGGAAATTATCTTCAACCTCGCGGAAACAAAAAAACAATCGGGAAACCCGCGGGTAGCCATTGAAGAGTATATAGTGGCGGATGGTCTGGCCCGCAAAGATAACATGATCGGAATGCAATTGGCCATCCAGGACGCACTTGGCGATCTTTACCACCAAGCGGGCAATTACGATGAGGCAGCTGCAGCGCTAAGCCGGTATGATACGCTGAAAAACATGCTTTTTAATGGAACCGACCCAGTGGATAATTAACTCTTGTTGATATTCATTTTTTCTGGTGTCGATTTGTAACGAATTTAAGAACAAATAGTCAGTATTACATTAATATAACAGGGGTTAACAGTTTTTTGATTAAATTTATCGGCTAAATTGTAGGGTGGGATTGTGTGGCTATTATCACAATCAGCTAAATTGAGATTTAAAATAGAATGGAGAATATGTTGAAGAAAGTTTTTTTTGCGTTGTTTGTGGTAGCCATTGCAGCTTGCGGTTCCAAGCCGCGAGTCAACTTGGAATCGGAACCGGGAGCCTTGCAGCCCACAGCACAGCATGCGGTGATTGCCAAGGATGTGGTAGGGTTATTTGAATCGGTAAGCTATAAGAAAGTGCCTTTTGGCGATTCCATATCTTCCATTATCTTCAATAACCTTATCGAAGCCATGGACCAAGGCAAAAACTATTTGATGCAGTCAGACATCGATGGGTTTGAACAATATCGAAATACGTTGAGTAAGGACTTCCGTGATGGCGATTTAAGCGCGGCATACCATATTTTCAATGTGTACATGAAGCGTTATCTCGAGCGGTTGGAGTATGCTTTGGCGGCGGTGGATGCAGATCATGATTTCTCAATAGACGAAACTTATGTGTATAACCGCGAGAAGGACGGTTGGTTTGCTTCTGAAGCGGAAGCCGATGATCAATGGCGTAGGCGGGTAAAGTATGATTTACTGAATCTTCGGCTTAGTGGCAACGGTGATGATGATTCAACCGCTACAAAGCAAAAGGAAACATTAGTTAGCCGTTACAAGAACCTGATCTCGATGGCTAAGAAAACGGATAATAATGAGGCTTTCCAGATTATCATGAGTGCGTTGACCGATGCCATTGATCCCCATACCAGCTATTTCAATCCTTATTTTGCACAACGGTTCAATGAAGAGATGGCCAATACTTTTGAGGGTATCGGTGCACGGCTTACCATGGAAAACGAAGTGGTAAAGGTAGCGGAAGTCATCGTTGGAGGACCCGTATATAAGGAAAAGGCATTGAGTATTGATGACCGGATTATTGGGGTTTCCCAAGGTAAGGATGGGAAATTTGAAGATATAATCGGTTGGAAGCTCGACCACGCCGTTTCAAAAATCAAAGGCCCAAAAGGCACCGTAGTACGCCTTAAGGTTATTCCAGCAGGAGAGGATTTGACCGCGGAGCCAAAAATCGTATCGTTGACGCGTGAAAAAATCGTTATAGAGGAAGAGTCTGCGAAGCGCGAAATCAAGGAAGTGATTGGCGAGGATGGCAAAACTTATCGAGTAGGTATCATAAGCTTACCTAAATTCTATATTGATTTTGAAGCTTACCGTAAAAACGATCCCAATTATAAAAGCACTACACGTGATGTTAGGTTACTGCTCGATTCGCTGAGCCAGGAAAATGTGGATGCGGTGGTAATGGACCTACGCTTTAATGGTGGGGGCTCATTGCAAGAATCCATTGAGCTGACGGGCTTGTTTATCGATAAGGGACCTGTGGTGCAGGTACGTGACACACGCAATCGCGTTGAAGTGAATAGGGATCAAGATGAAAGTGTGGCATGGGATGGGCCTTTAGGAGTGATTATCAATCGTTTCAGTGCATCAGCGTCTGAGATTTTTGCCGCAGCCATTCAGGATTACGGCAGGGGAATCGTTTTGGGATCGCAGTCCTATGGTAAGGGAACAGTACAGTCGGCAATCGATATGAGCCGGGTAATCAGCCCTACGGATCGTTTGTTGCTGAAAGCCAAAGCGGACAATAAAGAGGGGCTTCCAGTTGGCGCTCCCCAATTTGGACAGATAAACATCACATTGGCCAAGTTTTACCGGATCACGGGGAGCAGTACCCAGCACAAAGGTGTTGAACCAGATATCGTATTCCCTTCCCTGTATTCTGCCGAAAAATATGGGGAAAGCTCCGAGCCCTCCGCGTTGCCATGGGATCAAATCAACGCTACGGATTTCGTCCCACTAGCTGACTTGAACAACGTAGTTACCCAATTGGCGCAGAAGCATCAGTCGCGTATGGAAGCTTCGCCTGCTTATAAATTTCTACTGGAAGATATTGACGTGATGCAGCAGCGCGAATCTGAGTACAGTGTGACGCTTCAAGAAGATAAATTAAAAAAGGAACGTGAAGAAAACCGCTTAAAAAGTAAGAATCGTACGGATGCCCTCAAAAAAATGCAGGTAAACCTGCCCTTGGGTGGTGTAGCTACTACTTCAAACATTGACGAAGGACTGGATTTTATCCAAGAAGAAAGCTTATCCGTTGTGGCAGATTATGTGGCTTTATTGAAGAAATAGCTGCTGATCACTTTAAAAATACGTCGAGCCATCTGCCTGTAGGCGGATGGCTTTTTTGTTTATAATCTTGCTAACCTTGACACCACAACCACGGCACCATCAAATCCAAACCAGGACGCGAGATACTACTTTTCGACTTGATTATAGCTAGCGCTATGGGTTCTGTTCGAGTATAATCGTGCCCGCATATGCGCTATTGGAGACGAGCCCGGATTCCTCGTCGATGAAGGCGATGTAAGCATTGCAGGGGCTATCGACCAGATAACGGAGGTCATTCACTGCTATCGTATCTTCCAATTGATAAGCTCTTGCTCCATAGATGTGATAGTCAGAGGTATTTTCACTGGGTATATGCAGCAGTAATAGCGTTCGAGCCCCTCCCGGCAAATCACGTGGACCGGGTTTATCCCACTTGAAGCGTACCACGTCCCCATCCTGTTTCGCAACGGGATTTGCGGGTGGGGTCAGCGGTCCCTGACTAAACCTGAATGCTTCGGGGTTGACGGCAAAAACACCGTCGGTCACCTCCATGATGGCCTTGTTGAGGTTGTAAGACATAGCAGCATTGTGCCCGCTTCGGGGCGAAGCATTGTCCTTAAATCCGAAACGGAGCAGCCTTTTTATCGGTCGTAACCATTCCTGCATCACGGTAAATCTGGCGCGTTGCCTTGCCTGAAGTGGGGTTGGTTTGCGCTTCTTTTTGGGCTGATGGGGTAAGGAGCGGGCACGTGTTTGGTTGCCCACCTGGTAAAAAATGACGTTGCCAACCCTGCCTGATACCGGTCCGTTAATGCCTTCTGTTAGGATGCCCATATACCTATAATTTAGTCTTCATTTACCCCAAATCTAAATAAAATAAATAGATAAGCATAAAATAATTTTGATTTTAGTTTAAGTTTATTCGGTTTCTATTCGATTAAACTCCGAATGAAATCCGAACTAATTCCGAATTTTAACCGAATTAACAATATGATAATATTAGATTAGTTGTGAGCCGGGGGTAATGGATACATAGCCAATACAGCGATTGTTGCTCCTATAATTGGTGCAGGTGTTAAGAGCAACATCAACGGTGTGGAAGCTATGAACTTTCTAAAAGTGCTGTTTGCATCGTGTCGACAGAAATAAAGTAAATACCATAACAAACCAAACCAGCGTTTCATATTTTTAGTTATTGTACTAATATACTGATTATAAATAATATAGTAAAATATTTGAGAAATTATTTGGATTGAATGTCGGAATGTCTTATACTTGCATTTGTGGTTTAATTACCAGACCATACCAGACCAATTTGAACAAAAGTAATAGGAGGATGTGATACCAATTAATAAACCGTCAAAATGGTACAATTTTATGTTATGTCGATTGACGCGTGTGCAAGCGGGGATACGCCTCTAGATAGGTTGATATGAAGTATACAGGAATCAAGGTGCAATTTGCCGCGCTTTTGACTGTTTTAAGCACTTTTGCGTTTGCTGTTGATTTAGAAGTTATCGAAAATGATGACGCCATTGAGCTGCGGACGGATATACATCATATCAAAATCTGGAAGGAAGGATTCCGGTATGCTATCAGTAGGAACGGAAAGCAGCTATTGGGTGCACACGAAGAGGCAGGCCTGGTTTACCTAAGCTCACCGGTAGCCCAAACCCGGCTGTTGAAGATGTATGACGATTCAGTGGCTATGTCAGTGAGTAATCGCTTGGGGATACAAGCTGTCGTCGGCATTAAGTTTTACGGAAATTGCTTTAAGCTTTCTGCGACATTTGTCGATTCGGATATTCAGGGTTCAATCTTTTTCAGGACAAAAGGAACCACACCAGCGTATGGGTTATCGGATCACGCGGCATTCAGGAAGGATCCCTCAACAGAAGTCACTGGTTATTCATCGAATTACTTTGGTGCATTGTCCGATGGAAAGCCGTCGCGTCTGACTAGCAATTTTGTCATTAGTCCGGCAAACCAGATTGCTATTGTCAATATGGAACCTGCGAAGAAAATCATAGCTGTTTCGCACGCTGAGTGGAAGCAGGGTAGCGTTTACGTGAATTCGATTCCGTCGCTATATTATTTCACGGGCAATGCTAAAGAGATTTACAAGGATTACCTCGATGTGAGGAATAGGGAAGGCTATAAGGTTTACAAACCAAAATACGAATGGTTTGGGGTTGGCTGGGAGGCATTCGGTGCACTAGGTTGGATTACGAATCATCAGACTATTCGAGCGAATGTAGATGCGTATTTAAAATTGGGTTACCCGTTGAGCTGGATGGTCGTCGGGTCTGGATTCTGGCCCAATAAGGAAGACCGTCTATTGGCCACAACCAGCTTTGGTGCCTGGGATAACGAAAAATATCCGGATCCGGAAGGATTTATAACCTACTATAAACAGCTCGGATTGAAAGTGATTCTGGGGTTGCGCATCGCATTTATACCCAATGGATTATATACAGACGAAGGATTAGAGAAGGAATATTTCATCCAAAAAGACGGTAAACCGCGGTTATTTAAGGTGAACTTCCCCAAGTCAGATTGCTATCTTCTGGACAGCAATAATCCGAGGGCTGTGGCGTGGTATTTGACATTGTGCGAGAAATGGTTGGCTTATGGGGTAGATGGCTTCAAGGAAGATTTGTTTGGTTACGAAATAGGCGATTTCGATGATGACAAGCTCGATGCCGTAAACCGTGGATTGATGGATAAAGGTGTTTATGTGATGGGGCGGAACGGATACTTGGGCTCTCCCATGGATATACACCGGTATGACGATTTCAACTTTAATCAAAATCAGGATCGCGGCCCAGTAAATGGCTTGGCGTTTTCGTATAGTGGATTTCCATATACGTATCCGGATATCGTAGGCGGTACCGGATTGGCAGGAGATCGTTTCGGGAAAATTGATCGTGACAAGCTGCGGATTTACCTGATGAGAAATGTGCGATACGCTTCGCTAAACCCATCGATGTCATTTGGTTTCGGCGTATGGCAACTGGGCGACAAGCAGGTAGCTGATGTATGTCTGGATGCAGCCAAACGCCACCACGCATTGCAGCCTTACATCTTCGATGCGGCGTTGAAGGCCTATGAAACGGGTTTTCCATACCCACTGACCCCGCTGCCCCTTGCCTTTGAGCAAGATACGTTAACCTATCATCGCGAGAACAATAACCAAAGGGGGTATCAATGGATGATCGGAGAATCGTTGATGGCGTATCCCTTGTATGGAAACGACTATGATACGACCAATCAACGAGATGTTTACCTCCCGCAGGGTACTTGGATCGACTACGACAGCGGCGAAAAATATCAAGGGCCAATGATGCTCGAAGATTTTAATATCCCTGTTGATAAGACTCCGCTGTTCGTTGGAGGCAATGGATTTGTGGTTGAACAAACGGAAGGTAGGTTATACGCCCGGATATATGATGTAGGTTTTGCCGGAAGCGTTGTTTTCAGGCATAAAGACGGGCAAAGCCAATCGCTCGTTGACATCCGAAATACGTCATCAAAAGAACCTATTGTGACGAATTTGACCACCGGAAAAAGGGTGGAAACGGAACGGGAACGGCACGCTTTTCAATTTGAATTGGAAGCGGGACATCACTATGCGATAGAGTGAAACGTTTTGTCAACGAATCAGTGAATAGTAGATCAATTTAACCAAAACAAATTATGAAGAATTATGGAACCGTTTTTAGACGGATGTTAGTAAGCTATCCTTCTGCTTTGGGGGCGCTGGTTTTTAAATGTGTGCCGATTGTCGTCTTATTGGTGAATGTGCAGTACCTTGCCAAAGGGACGCCGTATTCAGCGGAACCTCCGTCGGTCAATATGGCTCAAACGAAGCAAATCGGGGGGCACATAACAGATCAGACCGGAACTCCCCTAGCGGGCGTGACTGTTACCGTAAAGGGTACATCTGCCGTTGCGATAACCGACGAAACAGGAGCTTACCGTATCGTTGTTCCAGAAGGTGGAACCGTATTAGTATTTACCACTGTTGGGTTTGAACCCATTGAACGGGCAATTAACAACGATTCAATCGTCAACGTTTCAATGACTAGTTCAATTAACGATTTGGACGAAGTAGTAGTTGTGGGGTATTCCACCCAGAAAAAAATTAACCTGACTGGAGCCGTTGATAATGTAAATCTGGAAGATGTACAAGACCGGGTGCTGACTGATGCGAGCCAGATACTGCAAGGAAAGTCCTCAGGGGTTTTGATTACGCAGATTTCCGGACAGCCTGGGAGAGATAATGCAGAGATCAGAATCCGTGGCATTTCTTCCATTGATAACAATAATGATCCGTTGGTCATTATCGATGGGGTCGAATCGACTTTGCGGGATGTGAACCCTAATGACATCGCATCTATTTCGGTCTTGAAAGATGCTTCGGCAGCTTCCATTTATGGTAACCGTGCTGCGGGTGGTGTGCTGATCGTTACAACGAAGGAGGGAAAGAGTGGTCTGGATGTTAATTATGTGGGCACCGTGTCTATGCAAGAACCCACACGTATTCCGGAAGCAGCGAGTTCTACCGAGTTTGCCCGGGGTTATAACGAGGGGCGGCTGAATTCGGGGCTACCGGAAGGTTATACGGAGGAGGATATTCAGCTATTTGAAGAAGGGATATTGCCGGAGTATCAGGGAGTGAACCTATATGACGAGTATTTCTCCAATGCGGTAACACAAAATCATTACCTCAGTGCTAGAGGAGGGCAGGCGGGTAGCTATAATTTTTCGGTTTCTGGAGGTTACTTGGATCAGGATGGGATCTTGGTTGGGACGGATCAAAGTAAGGTTAGCTACATGGCCAACGTAAATACGTTTTTTTTGAACGGAAAATTAAAAGTCAGTGGGCGTCTACTCGGCTATGATCGTAAGATGAATGAACTGGTCGGCTCGACTGCGAATGTTTTGCGGACCGTTGGTTCAGCCCGTTCAACGGCTTATTTTAAGTCTTCCAGTGGACTGTATTCTTATCCTGCTCTTGATTACAGTTCTTACGTAAATGGCGGGGGAACGTTTCGAAATAATAGTAATCTGAAATATCAATTTGGTTTGGAATTGAAGCCCGTTAAATCCTTAACGTGGAATACGCTGTATGCCAACCAAAATAATTCAGCGGATTTTACGCGCTTTTCGCCGAACCAATATACTGCTGGAAGTGTGCTCGATGAGGATGGTGTATTCAGACCTTCGTCCATTAATTTACAACGGAGCTATTCGACACAAAGAACATTCAATTCTACGCTGAGGTTTGATCCGACTTTTGATGACCTACATCATTTGTCGGTACTGGCCGGATACGAAGCCATCGAGTTTAAGACTGGTGGATTCGGCGCACAAGGAACCGATCTGTCCGCTAACTTGCCCATTCTTTCCCTTGCGGATCCAGCTTCCATTGCGCCAGTGAACATCGGGAATGCGACAAGAACATCGTTATCTTTCTTTGGCCGCGTTAATTACAATTACGACGAAAGGTATTTATTGGAAGCCAACATCCGCCGCGACGGTTCTTCCAGATTTATGAAAGATAAACGCTGGGGTACTTTTCCATCTGTATCGGCTGGATGGGTACTTTCGAAAGAACCGTTCTTTGGGTCGGTCAACTGGCTGGACTTATTGAAGTTAAGAGGGTCATGGGGGCTATTGGGGAATTCGGGGATTGGTACCAATTATGCAGCTTCGGATGTATTGTCGGCGGGTCTGGATTATAATTTCGGGGGTACCATTGTGCCTGGAACGGCCATCTCTTTGCTGGCCAATCGCAATACCACTTGGGAGACGACTGAGCAGCTCAACATCGGGCTCGACGTGTCGATCTTAAAACGATTGAATATCAATGTCAATTACTTCGATAAGGAAACTACGGATATCTTGGCGCGTATTACGATTCCCGGATCCTTGGGGGTCTCTGGAACACCGTATCAAAATGTCGGGACTATGTCGAACAAAGGCTTTGAGCTCAGTTTGGAGTACAACAGCAACCCAGCAAAAGAATTTCAATACAGTATCAATGGAAACGTGTCCTATCAGAAAAACCGAGTGATTGATATCGGTCCATTACCTTACATTTTCCATAGTGCGGTTTCAGGCTATTCGCCTCCAGCAGGAGTCATTCGGTCGGTTGTTGGAGAGTCATTTGGCTCCTACTTTGGAATGGTCGCCGATGGAATCTATCAGATCGACGACTTTAATTGGCAAAACAATAGCGATCCCAATGTTGATTTTTACGATCGAGAGTTTGTATTAAGGGAAAACTACGCCGATCCGTCAGGTATTATGCAAAATCCAATGCCGGGGGATATTAAGTTTAGGGATCTCAACGATGATGGTATAATCAATGACGCCGATAGGCAGATAATTGGTAAGCCGTTGCCGGATTATATTTATTCGTTAAACCTAAACGGCCGGTATAAGAACTTTGAACTTAATATACTTACACAGGGTGTTTTAGGGGCTGATGCTTACATTATGGGCGCAATGGCTACGCCGTTTTGGAACGGAACGGGCAGTATCTCGAAGGAGATGTATGAAAACCGATGGACGCCCGGAAACCCCAGTACAACCTGGCAGCGGCTTTACGATGATCGTACCCGGGCTAATCTAATCTCGTCTTACTACCTGCAGAATGCTTCCTATTTGAGACTTAAAAACATTACACTGGGGTACTCATTTTCGCCGGCTGTATTACATCGATTAATGGTGAAGTCATTGAAAGTATTCGTCAGTGTGGAAAACGTATTCACCGTTACGAGTTTGAGTAAGGGCTTCGACCCAGAAAAGGGCTTTAACCGGATTACTTCTGATTTCCATCCGCAAATACGGACGACAGCATTTGGATTAAACATTGGTTTATAAACCCGCTTAATTATAAAGAAATGAAAAGCAAGACACTAATTATAGCCTTACTCATTGGATTGTTGCCCTTTGGCGGGTGTACCGATTTTCTGGAGACGGAACCAATGGACTTTGTAAGTCCAGATAATTTTTCAACCGAAAATGATATCATTCTGGCTTTAAACGGCGCTTATCAAGCGTTGATGAAGGATAAGCGAAGCCCTATCAGTCTCGATTTTATCGCGGATAATGGACTGGTTACCTTGTCTTCATCAGGAGAAATTGATTTTTGGGATCAAACGCATACTCCGGTGTCGACGCCTACATTGCGGAAGTGGGAACAGAACTATGCGGGCATACTGCGGGCCAATACCGTATTGAAATACGCGCCTGAAGTATCCATAGAAGAAACGAAACGTCAGCGGTACTTGGGCGAAGCACTTTTTCTACGCGCCTATTTTTACGCAGATCTCATTGATTTTTATGGTGATGTCCCCTATCGTGTGGAACCGGAAGGGTTGGAAAAAAAGGATTCACCTCGAATTGACAGGAACATCATCATTGATGAAATCTTAGCGGATTTAACATTGGCCACCGCTTCTCTTCCCGACCCCGGAACATACAGCGGTAGCGATATTGGACGTGCTACCAAAGGAGCGGCACTGGCGCTGAAAGCCAAGATATTGTTGTACAGCGAGCGATGGGAGGAAGCGGCAGCGGCTTGTCAGGAGGTGGTGAATCTGAATCATTATGAGTTACATCCGGATTTTTATACCATGTTTAGCGGAGAAGGTGCGGAGAACAATAAGGAAGTTATTTTTGACATCCAGTATATGCAGAATCAAGTCAGTAAAGGCATGTCTCACCAATGGAAAACGTTTTTTAGCAGCTGGAGTTCTTATATGGGGCTTCACAATCTGGAAGGAGAATATTACATGACCAATGGAAAATCCATAGCTGACCCATCATCCGGATATGATGCCACTCACCCTTGGTTTGACCGAGATCCGCGTTTGGCGTACACGTTTGTTTTGCCCTATTCGATGGATGGCCATTCCATTGCAGGTGCTGTAAAATACTACTATCCTACCCAAAAGAAATCGGCCAATTTTTCTGGTTTGCGGATTCGGAAATGGGTGGATTATTCCGATGGGAGCGTGAATAGTATCTCGGGCAATAACATCCTATTGCTCCGGTATGCAGACGTGCTGCTCATGCGTGCGGAGGCCCTTCTTGAGTCGAGCAATTGGAGTGTCGATAAGGCGGAGATCATGAGTTTGGTCAATATGGTGAGGCAACGACCTGGCGTAGAAATGCCCAAAATTGAAGATGCGGAAGGAACGGATGTTGGCCAGTCGGAGCTGCGGGACATCATCCGCCATGAACGCCGGGTGGAGTTTGCTTTTGAAGGAACCCGCTTGAGTGATATCCGTAGATGGGAGATTGGACAGGAAGCCTTTGCGGATGCCATAGGCTATCGTCCCGAACTTCTCGGTACCGACGAAAGCCAAGCTGTTTATGAGTTATATACTGTCCGGGATCGCAGCTTCGACACGGCTAAAGGGTATTTATGGCCCATTCCTGAAGAAGAAATGCAAGCTAACTTGGCTATAGAAAGCAATAATCCGGGGTATTAGTCGATGCGTATCGATATGAAAATGTGCTGTTGGGTGTTGTTGGTTTGTGGACTATGCTCCACGGCTTTTCTCGGTTATGCACAGCAGGGGAAAGGAATGGACTCGGAGTCGTTTAAGAACCCAAGCGGACTGAATAAGCCATTGACCTGGTGGCACTGGATAAATGGAAATGTCACGAAAGCGGGTATTAGAAAAGACCTGTACGACATGAAACGTGTGGGGATAGGTGGCGTACAGCTTTTTGACACGCATATGTATTTGCCGAAAGGCCCTGTTCGCTATGGGAGCGATAACTGGCATGAACATGTTCAGTATGCGATTCGGGTCTGTGACACCCTTGGGCTGGAGTTTTATATGGTAAACAGCCCGGGCTGGTCGGGTTCGGGAGGGCCTTGGGTACCAGTTGATAGGTCGATGAAAATGCTGGTATACAGCGAAACGGCGGTTAAGGCCAATACGGGTACCGAAGTAAAACTTCCACAACCCTATCGTCAACATGGCTTTTACGAAGATGTCGCTGTACTGGCCATACAGGAGGGAAGTAATCACAACCAACAGTACCGGCCCTCCACTATTAAGTCCGTGGGGAGCACCGAGAATCTTGATGTGCTGTCCGATCATGATTTATCGACCTATTGGGCGACTTCAAATCCCAGTGACACGTTGGAGGCCGTATTCGGAGAGCCAGTTAGCATCAATCGTGTCCGTGTCGACTTAGCTTTCCCGTCGGGAGAATCTAACTTCCGTGGCTCCATAGACCTATCGGAGGATGGTAAGCAATTTACTTCCGTGGCGACATTTGGATTTTCCAACCATCGCGATACCGTTGGTTCATTTGTTATACCGTTTGAGACCGTAGCTGCGCGTGTTGTTCGCATAAATTTAAAGGGTGCGAAGAGCAGTACAGGCCATGTCAAAGAAATCGAGTTCCGCCATCTCCAAAGCCCGGAACAGTGGTATCAGAAGACCGCAGCCACGAAGTATCCATTAAATGGAGAGTTGTCCAGCAGTGGGAAGAGCGAGCGGTTCTCCGGCGTAGACCATGTACTGGATGTGACCCGTTTTTTTGATCGGAAGCGTGGCGTTTTGTCATGGGCGCCGCCTGAAGGCAGGTGGACTGTGCTCCGCTTTGGCTATACCACCACGGGAAAGAAAATTCATCCGGCCCAAGATGAGGGTACTGGATACGAGGTGGACAAGCTTGACCCCGATGCCGTGCGGTTTCAGTTTGAAAAATCCCAGGGAAGGATCATCCGGGAAGCTGGCGGCTTGGTGGGAAAAACATTCAAGGGAATCGTCTTTGATAGCTTTGAAGGGGGTTACCAGAATTGGACTGATAAGCTCCCTGAAATGTTTGAGGCGAAGAAAGGGTATAGCCTGATTCCATACCTTCCGCTTTTTGCCGGCAGGATAATCGGTAGCGTTGACTTAAGCGAAGCTGTTTTATGGGATTTTAGACAGTGTATCACCGAATTGATTGCAGAAAATTTTCAGGGGACGATGTATGCGCTGGCGAAAGAAAAAGGGCTGAGTGTCTACGCCGAATCTCAGGGTGGGCCAATTTCGCCGGCTTGGGGAAACCGCTATACAGATGTTCCCATGAATGAATTTTGGACTGATGGAATTGAGCGCAGAATACCGCTCATTCGACAAGCGGCATCTGTAGCACACCTATTGGGCAAGCCCATTGTCGGCGCTGAGGCATTTACTTCAAAGCCGGAATTTGGGAAGTGGCAGAATGTACCTTCAAATTTGAAAAGAATAGGTGACGTGGCATTTGCAGCGGGTATTAACCGCTTTATATTCCATACCTACACCCATCAGCCTTATGAGGTTTATCCCGGTTTTACGATGGGGCGTTATGGAACGCATTTCGGCCGCACCAACACGTGGTGGCCATACGCACGACCCTGGATGGATTACATAGGGAGGAGCCAGTATTTGTTGCAGCAGGGGCAGCGGCATGCGGATATCTGTGTGCTTTATCCAGAAGACGCTATTTACGAGCAACCTTCTGGAATACCAGCCATCCCATCTGGTTATACATTTGATATCTGCTATCCCCATCAACTGAAAGACTTCCGTGCGCGAAATGGGGAATTGACATTTCCGTCCGGCGCCAACTACCAAGTTTTGGTGTTAGCACCATATCCTACTATGCATGTACAAACGCTGCAACGACTTGCTGATTTAATTGAAAAGGGGGCGACCATCATAGGGTCTCCGCCGCTTCAGCCCGCAGGAAGAGACGGAGTTTTGAGCCAGCACGAACAGTTTACGCGATTAGTTAGCCAGCTATGGGGTGGGTTAGACGGAAAGGTTAAACGATCAAAGTCGGTCGGTCAGGGAACGGTTTATTGGGATACTGCTGTTTCTGAAATACTGGAAATTAAGGGGCTTTCCCCGGATGTGCAATCGGGTGGCATTGATTCCATGATGTTCGCACATCGGCGTTCAGCAGCTGATGATATTTACTTCGTCGTCAATCGTGCCAATCAGTCGGTCATCGAAAACGTTGATTTTCGAGTCTCCGGCAAGCGACCGGAAATTTGGGATCCACAAACAGGTACTTACCATGATGCACCGGTTTTCGACACCGTAGGTAATCGAACCAGCATCCCACTTCGATTAGCGCCCGGTACTTCCCGATTTGTGGTTTTCAGGAAACCTTTACCGGACGATTGGCTGCAGACAGCCGGCCTCGGGCATACCCTGCCTATGACTACGGTGCTAAAAAATGACTGGAAATTATCGCTGGTCGACGAAAAGCAAGTAATCGGTTTGGATAGCCTAAGGCTGTGGAACACATTCAACGAAGAAGAGATCAAGTACTACTCAGGCGCCGGGATCTATTCAACCACATTTTCATTAAGATCGAGTCCTCGCCAAGATGATCGTTTTTTACTTGATATCGGTGCATACTATGATATTGCAAAGGTCGATATCAACGGGA
Source organism: Parapedobacter tibetensis (assembly GCF_024704835.1). GTDB lineage: Bacteria > Bacteroidota > Bacteroidia > Sphingobacteriales > Sphingobacteriaceae > Parapedobacter > Parapedobacter tibetensis. The sequence goes on along the minus strand of NZ_JAMXBE010000009.1, from coordinate 105,188 downwards.
TAACTGTTGGCATTGTATGGGACGGTTCTGGGCAGATTGAACTAACCAACTATGTAAAAAAAGGACTCAACGATCTCCAAATTACCGTTATAAACCGATGGGTGAATAGGCTGATCGGCGACGAGCAGCATCCGACCAGCCTGCGTTATGATCAAAGTAAAAACATATTTTCGACCGGGCGGCTGTTGGAGTTGCCAGACTGGCTCTCAACTCCAGCACAACGGACGAAAACTAAACGTAAAACATTTACAACATGGAAACACTATCAAGCTGATTCCCCGCTCGTTCCTTCGGGACTGGCGGGTCCTGTTCGCCTGCTGCGTTATAAGACGGCGGCAAACGACACCCAGTAGGCCAATTGGCGGATGAGGATTTTTAGGCAATAGTTAGTATACGCTGAGTTGATTAAAATTGATGATTATGACATTGAGGAAGTTAGGGATTTTATGTGCAGTTTATATGCTTTTTTTTCCCGGCCGCGTTTTTGGTCAGGATGTAACGGGTGATTTTCTGCCCCATTTCACCATCTTATTTAGCCCCAATGATCCCAATTTGGCCATGCGGCCCGCGGGTATCGCTGACGTAAGTTATAACGTGGCCACTTGGAAGACGTATCCCGGCAAAGTTTCGGATCTTCCCATAACCAAAAAAAATGTTGCGACAGCCGGAGATGGTTTTGATGACAGCATTTTAAAAGCCAAATCGTCTGGGCGAACCGTAAGCCAGCACCATGCTGCGGCTGAGGTAATCGAAATCAGTGCTATAAGTAGTGAGCAGCGCGGCGATACGCTTTTCTATGCTTTTCCGCATGGGAATCTCTTTTCTTTGAAGGCCTATGTATTAACAGATGAGAAGCCTTACCCGAAATTACGTTTCGATTTTCAAGCTAAAAAGGAGGGGTGGTATTCTGTAGGGTATACCGGTGCACCCGCTAAGGCATTGGAAGAGGTTAAAGAAATATGGCAGCCGCTAATATGGCAGGAAAAACGCTTTCCCGATAAGCCCTATTTGACACTTGCCTTCCGCTGCCCCATACCATCGGCACTTGTTCAGCTAGGCGATCGTACTATTGGTGTATTGGCCTCTCCCGAGGAATTTCCTTTTGATCCACTTCCGGTGATGCAAAACAGCAGATTTGGCGTTGCCGTTAGAAATGATGAGGGAAAAGCCCAACCGCAGCTTTGGGCACCGGTACTTGGCGGCGAAGGGTCTGCAATGAAGTCGGGCGATCGGTTTGAGTTTACCTGCTTGCTGCCCGCTATACAGCAATCGCTGACGTACACCTATGAGCATATTGCTCGCGAGGCTTTCGGGTTTCGTGCATTTCGGAAAAACGAAATCAGCTCCATGAATCAGGTAATCGAGCGGATGACCGACTATGCACTTTCGCACTACGCGTGGTTTATCGATTCGCTCAAGGGATGTGCATATTCAACCGATGTCCCCGGGGCGGTGAAAAACGTTTCCAGCCTTAATCCGCTGAATATAGCAACCGTCACGGACAATCCCCGAATGTTTGAAGAGCGAGCCTATCCCACGATGGAGTACATGCTGTCGAGAGAAAAATTCTTGTTCTCCCTCGATAAAGAGCAGAAGATCCAGAATCCGTCGAGAAAGCTAGCAGGACCGGTAGCCCCCATATCCGAACTAACCGCTTTATATACGGTATTCGGGAAGAGTAATCCATTTTTACTTTTGCTGGCAAAGGAAGAGTTTGGCAACAGCCGCGTCAGGAACCTGGATGTGGTCGAATCCAGCGATAACTGGATAAATGCGATGTATTTATACCGTGCAACGGGAAATGAACGGTACTTAAAGAACGCCATTAACGGTGCCGACCAGTACATAAAAGATCGAGTGGGTAAGAAACAGCGGGGTTTTGATGATCCATTTGCGGGTGGTTATTTCTTTTGGCCTGCTTTCACGAATCGTTGGATTGAATTGCTGGAATTATATGAGATAACCCAGAATCAAGCATACCTCAAGGCAGCACATGATGGAGCCAGGCATTATGCACAATTCTGCTGGATGGCACCTGCTGTACCCGATAATATGGTCACCGTAAATCAAGGCGGGAAAGCGCCAATGTATTGGTATTTGAAATCGAAAGGGCATAAACAGATGTATTTCCCCGAGGAAACGGTACCTGCTTGGCGGGTTTCTGAAATAGGCCTTACAGCAGAATCCTCCGGTACCTCCTCTGGGCACCGTGCCATTTTCATGGCAAACTACGCCCCTTGGATGCTGCGACTGGGGTATTATTCAAATGATACCTTCTTACAAGAAATAGCAAAAAACGCTATCGTAGGGCGTTATCGGAATTTCCCCGGCTATCATATGAATACTGCACGCACAACGGCATATGAAAAAGCTGACTATCCGTTACGGCCACACGAAGAACTAAGTGTCAATTCTTTTCATTACAACCATATTATGCCCATGATTTCCATGCTATTGGATTACCTGGTCACCGATGCCTACGTGAAATCTGACGGTCAAATAGATTTTCCATCTGAGTATATCGAAGGGTATGCTTATTTGCAGAACAAAATGTATGGCCACTACCCGGGTAAGTTTGAAGGCGAATCCGGTGTTCAATTGTGGATGCCGTCCGGGCTGCTTGAAATCGACCAAATGGAACTCAATTACATTTCGGCGAGAAAGGATAATAAATTATACTTGGCATTTATGAATCAATCGGATCAGTCGGTCTCTGCGCAAGTGCGCGTTAACGATAGGCTCGTCCAGTGTACGGATTCTGGCCAACACGCATTTACGATTGAAGTTCCTGCCTCGGGAATCAAAACGGTGATATTGGAAAATGTGGAGATTGATCCTGTAATCCAGGATAGGGTGCTCGCTCCGGCCGGTGACGTGCGCGACAACGATTACCTCGAAATACCGCTAGGGAATACCAAAGCGATGCTGATGAGGCTGGGAGACTTTGCAAATACCGTATACCTATACCTTTCTGATGACGAGAGCAGCGTCCGTTCAGCTCGTATAATGTATACGGACATAGCTGGCAACCAACAAACAATCGTTGATAAAAGCTATCCTTATGAATTTACGATACGGTTGGATAAGCGCCAACATGGCCTACAGTTCCAACTTGAGGTGGAAGACATAAACGGCAATGTCAAGCGATCACAAGACCTACGGTTGGGGTCAATGTAGGTAATGAATAGTCGAGTTTATTTTGATGGAAGTGAGTCACAGTGATTGGCGCACAATGACGCGTGTCGGATTGCGGACCACGACGGTTTCCTTACCGATAATCGCTTTGCTCACCGATTTGGCCATTGCTTCAAAGTCGGTGGAAATGACAGTGATGCCATCTTCTAAAATTTCCTTCACGGCCGTATCATTATAGGAGATAAGGCCAATATCCTTGCCTAATCTGTAGCCTTTCGATCTTGCTAGTTTGATAAGCGCCACGTCATCCGTATCATACCTGCTGAAGGTGATGTAGGTATTGCCCTTTTTAAAATTACCGGCCCCGACCTCATGTTGAATGGCATAGGGGTATTCATGTTCCATGCAAAACCGCAAGAAGCCTTCCACTACATGGCGGGCATGTGTCGCTTCAGTAGGAGCGATGAGGACAAGTTTTTTGTATTTAGATAGCTGGTTTTTTAGCTGGGTTAGGCCATCATAGATGTCGTGTTCGAAATCCTGGTATATACAAGCGTAATCACCATCCAAACCGGTTTGGTTGTAATCAATAATAATGCGCTTTTGCGCGGGGATAAGATTTAAAACTTCCGCAGGGTCTTCCTTGAGGAATGTGGTGATTACGAAATGGGTGTATCCATTGAGATTTTCACGGATGAGGTTTTCGAAGACCTTGAAATTATGATGGTGGAAGTATACGTCCACATCGGCTACATCCTTAAGCTGGTCGAACAATGTATGATATAATTTGTCACGCATCACGTTCAACTTGTCTAGCAGGAGGAATACGCGGTAGGTGTGGCTCACCGACTTCTTTCTTACGTAATAACCCTTGCGGTAGACGGACTCGATGATGCCCTTTTCCGATAAGTAGTTCAATCCTTTGAGTAGGGTTTCCTTACTCATGCCCAACTGTTTTTCCAGTTGCTTGAGCGAAGGGAGTCGGTCTCCGATGTGCAGTTGGTCGGACTCGATAAGTGCATTGATATAATCAACCAATTGCAGGTATTTCATGCGGTTACCTGTATTAGTGTCGTTAATTTTTGCCTTTGGAATCAAATTTTTAAGACTTGTCATGAATTTACGCGCGCTTAGTTGACAAAAGTAATAATTTACTGGATCAAACCAAACCAGCCATTTGTTTTTTAGATATGATTTGTTTTTAACTTAAAATCAATGTGTTGGGTAACTATTTCAAAAATAATTTGGATTGAATGTTTAAAATCATTTATACTTGCACCGTGGTTTACTTACCAGACCAGACCATACCAATAATAAACATATTGAATAGTTTTCTGCTTATCGACGCAAAGGAAATAATCAAATATACTTAATAATTATGAGACCAATTATTTACATTCTTTTAATTTCGTCCTTAGCCCTCGGTTGTAATAAGAAGGTATTGGATCGGTTCGCTGGAACAGATGGATTGATGGCAGCGGTGGCGCCAATTCCGGGGTATGCACACACATGGGCTGATGAGTTTGATTCCTTGTCTCTTGATACGATTCGATGGAAGTATCGGATCGGGGTAAGTCAAGAGAGCTATCAGCGACCTGAAAATGTTTCTTTGGATAGCGGCAAGCTGGTGATTTCGCTGAAATGCGAAGAGTATATGGGGCAAAACCTGACCGGCGGGGGGATAATTACCAATATCCCGAATGGATATGGGTATTATGAAGTGCGTGCTAAAATGGATGGAGGATATGGCTGGCATGAGGCGTTCTGGACGACCGGTAGCAGCGGATTTGGCGACCCTAACCCATTGACCGACGAGGGGGGACGTAGGTTGGAAATTGATTGTTTTGAGCATTATGGTGATTATGATGCGTTTAAATTTACTTACGGCGCTATAGAATGGGGGCCTTACCAAGGGAGTGTAAACAGGGATTACGTGACGACGACACAAGACCTTGCGGCCGACTATCACACCTATGGTTTTGAATATACGCCGGACTACTTAAATTATTATTTTGAGGGCGAACTGCTCAAAACAATCGATATGCGCGATGTGCCCCAGCACGATTTCTATGCTTGGTTGACCTGTATCGCGACAAAACCGGATGCTACAAACTCGGGAACGATGTATTTTGATTACATCAGGGCTTATGAGATTTCATCAGCGGAATATGAAATCCGTAAGGTACCGTTTATCAATTACCTGGATTCGATTCGTGGCCCGCAGCACTCAAATGGAACGGATCTTTGGATAGAAGCTGAGGATTTTATTCATACTAACAATTGGAATATCGAACGGGATCTCGACAATGCTTTGGTGGTCAAAGGGTTCACCAGTTTCGATTCAGGCCGCGACTCTGCTGCGTTGACAGCGCGGACGGGGATTGTCATCAACAGCGCCGGCAATTACCGGCTATGGGTACGGTCACGGGACTTTAACACGGCTCCGGGTACGCGGCAGTTTAAAGTACTGGTGAATGGAGTGGAATCTGCCACGACGTTTGGTACACATGGGACCCATGGATATGACTGGCAAGCTGGAGGGGTGTTTTATCTTAACGAAGGCGTGAATATATTGGATGTGTTCGATAGCTCGCAATACCACGCCCGGTGCGACAAGATTTTGCTCACCACCGATACGGCGTTTACACCCGAACGGATAGGCGGAGTCAGCAATGTAGTGCATGACGACAACTTCCTCGGGCTGCAGCCTTTCGGCGAGGGAAACCTGGTGGTAGTCCGCATAGGTAATGGCGCCGGGCAGTTGGTGCTTGGGGCAGCGCATCCCGTTTTTCTGGAGGAATATACGAACGAGGGTACCTTGGTGCGTTCCATCCCGATGCCGGTTTCGGTATCTGGAGCAAGTAAGCGCCTGACGCTATCGGTATCGGCAACAGACCAAACTGAAGGCTACTTGTCGCGGTCGGCCAACGGAAAATACCTGGCATTGGCGGGTTACGATGCCGCACCGGGTTATAGTAATGTGGTGGCAACTGCAGGCAATGTGGTGAACAGGGTGGTCGCATTGGTCGGTGACCGTGGACAGGTCAATACGACGACGGCATTGCCTGCTTTTGGAAACGTTGCGGTTCGCTCAGCGGTTACAGATGATGGCAGCAAAATTTGGGTAACGGGCGGGGGTAATGGTATCCGGTATGTTGCCACAGGAAACACGGCGTCACACACGCTCGTATCTTCAACGGGAAGGTGTCTAACGATTTTTGGTAATCAGCTGTATGCCTCATCCACGGCCACCGGATTCCGGGTAGCAACAGTAGGAACCGGGCTTCCGACCACCTCGGGACAGGTGATGGCTAACCTGCCGGGGATACCCAATGACCAAGGGAGCCCCTATGGTATTTTTCTAGCGGACCTTTCAGATATGGTACTCGGGGTTGACGTCCTGTATGTGGCAGATGAATGGAGCGGTGCCTTGTCCAAGTATTCGCTAGTGGGTGGTTCATGGACATTAAATGGACAAGTCGGTACGTCAGCCGACCAATATCGGGGCCTTGCCGGAAGGGTTGGAACCGGTGCAGTAGAATTGTTCGCGACACGGAAAAATGCGGGATCGGTAAACGGAGGGGGAGAATTGGTGAAGATAGTTGACGGCGGAGGATACAATACCACATTATCGGCAACGCCAGTGGTAATTGCCTCGGCACCACCGTTTACATTATTCAGAGGAGTGGCATTGGCACCAACTGAGTAATCATTTTGAGCGAACCAATTATAATGACTATTAAATGATGAACAAATGAGATTAACGTTTATTGTACTATTAGCGCTTTGTGTGGTCACAAATTACACTTGGGCGCAATCGCGAAAGCTCACCGGTACTGTACTTGATGAGGCCGGAGAGCCGGTCGCTGGCGTAAATGTAATGCCGGATGACGGTACAGCCGCTACACGCACCAATGAAAAAGGCGAATTTTCGTTGGTCATTTCGGAGAAAACCATGCAAGTGCAGTTTTCGAGCATATCGTATATGTCTCAAACTGTTCCAGTAACCAACGATACACACCTTGATATTATCCTAAAGCAGGATGTAATTGGGCTAGAAGAAGCCATCGTGGTTGGATACGGTACGCAGAAAAAGGCCAACCTAACCGGTGCCGTTGCCTCCGTGGAGGTAGATGAAGTGGAGGGTAGGGCGCTAACGAGCGTCGACCAACTGCTCCAGGGGAAGGCTGCTGGCGTGGGTATTGTACAGAACTCGGGCAGGCCCGGCGACGATATGTCTGAAATCCGAATACGTGGTGTCTCCTCCATAGACAACAATAACGAACCGTTAGTAATTGTAGATGGTGTGCAGGCTAACCTGAATGATGTGAGTCCGAATGACATCGCTTCGGTTTCCGTGTTGAAAGATGCTGCTTCCGCCGCTATTTATGGTTCACGCGCGTCTGCTGGGGTAATTGTAATTGAAACAAAACGCGGTGCTGCTGACGGGGATGGGTTGAAGCTCGACTACAACGGTACGCTCTCCGTAAGCAATGCGACCCGATTGCCTGAAACCGTGGATTCTTATACGTATGCGCGACTGATTAATGAGGCCCGCCAAAATGTGGGTCAGCCTCCAGTTTATAGTGATGCCGTAGTCGAATTGTATCGGAACCAAACCGATTCCAGATATCCCAGCACAGACTGGTATGATACCTATTTCAAGCAGGGGCAGATGCAAAATCACTATATCGCGCTGCGTGGGGGAAATAAGAACTACCGATTCTCAAACTCCGTGGCATATAAAGACCAACAGGGAGTGTTGATCGGAACGGGTGCAAATCGGATTTCATTCAATAGCAATTTGTCAGGTTCGTTTTTTAACAATAAACTTCGATTGGGGTTGGGTGCTGTTGGATACCGGGAACGTGTGGATGAACTTACCTCAGCGACCAACTCCGTCATGTCGGAGATTGCGGGCATGTCACCCGCTGCTTTCATACGGTCTATCGACACACTCACAGGTAATGAGAACCTCTATGGCTATAATGCTCGGTTTCTTGCGGCGAGGGAGCTGGGGGGAGGAATAAATTCAATGGCGAATAACCTCAACACCCGTGCTTCGGTGGAATTGGAGCCGGTGAAAAACCTTGTGGGAAAACTGTTGCTGTCAAACAATAAATATGGAGACGAATACGTGAATTTTTCTCCGGAATTTTATACTGCCGGTGATTTTTTGGAAAGCTCGACCAACAAAAGGCAGTCTTCATTGGAAAAGCGGTTTTTGAAACGGGACCAGAATACGTTTTTGTTATCCCTGGATTACGGGTTGACCGCCGGAAAGCACGACATGCAGTTTTTTGCAGCACATGAAAAACTAGAAACGATCTACAAACGTGACGACGGCTCTGTTTTGGAATTATCCAGCAATGCCCCGATTTTTAACTATGGTGATCCAAATACCCTTTACCTCAATAGTTTGGCTTATGAGTTTGCTACCTCGTCGTATTTCGGCAGATTCAACTATGTGTTCGCTGACAAGTACTTGCTGGAAGTGAATTTTCGGAGGGACGGTTCATCCCGTTTTTCAAAAGCAAACCGTTGGGGTAACTTCCCATCGGTTTCCGCCGGATGGCGAATCAGTGAAGAGCCTTTCCTGAAGCAATGGGATTTCCTGAACCTGAAACTGAGAGCCTCGTGGGGCCGCTTGGGTAACCAGAATATCTGGTCGCAGTATGCATTTGCAGACCAGATGAGTGGTCAGGAGTATTATGCGTTCGGAAACGTCATCGTTCCGGGCCGCGGGACAACGTTGTTGGCCAACCAAGCGACAAGGTGGGAAACGACCGAACAAACCAACGTAGGGCTTGACCTCGTGTTGTGGAACCGGTTCAACTTGGAGGCTGATTTTTTTACCAAAAAAACATTTGATATTTTGGCCCGGGTTACAATCCCGCCCTCATTGGGGGTAAGCTCGTTGCCGTATCAGAATGTGGGTACGATGATCAATAAAGGAATCGAAATCAACTTGGGCTATAGGTCTACGCCACACAAAGATCGGTTGAACTACGCGATTGCAGCGAATTTAACCTACCTCACCAATGAGCTGACCGATCTCGGCGGTCTGCCCTTTATTGACCATACCGCCAACATAAGGAGTGTCGTAGGCCATCCGTTTTCATCGTTCTACGGATACCGCATGGAAGGGGTTTATCAGGTGTCTGACTTTACCTGGCAAGAAAATAGCGATCCTTCTATCCCGCATACCGAACGGACCTATGTGCTGAAAGACGGGTACCCTGACCAATCGAGCTTAATGGATTCACCGGCTCCGGGAGATATCAAACTGGCAGACACCGACGGGAACGGTGCCGTAACACCCGGCGATCGTGTGCTGATCGGAAATCCATTGCCCAAATGGCAATATGGGTTCAGCGCAGATCTTTCCTATAAGCAGTTCAGTTTGAACATCATCGGACATGGTGTGAGTGGGGCGGATGCGTACATGAATGGCAAATTGATTGCTCCGTTTTTTAATACGAACGGCCCGATACGAACGGAAATGGTGGATAAGAGATGGACATTTGAAAACCCGTCCGACCGTTACCAGCGGATATATGTAGACAAGACACGGGATGCCTTGGTAACCAGCTATAATATTTACAATGCTTCATTTTTCCGTTTGAAAAGTGTACAACTGGGTTACGAATTGCCCATTGCTTTTGTGCAACGCTATAAAGTGAACCGCTGCCGGGTGTTCGTGAATGCAGAGAACCTCCTGCTAGTTACGCCTTTTGTAGAGGGATTTGATCCGGAACGGAGCTATAACAGTGTCACAGCAGCATTCCACCCGCAGATTGCCAGTTTTTCTTTTGGTTTCAACCTTAATTTTTAGACTTATGATTACGAAATGTTTTAAATTGTGTGTGTTTGCCAGCTTGCTATTCGTTGGTTCGGCTTGCGATGATGAATTTCTTGATCGTAAACCGATCGATTTTCTGTCGCCGGATAATTTCAATACAGAGCGCGATGTCCGCGAGGCCGTAAATGGCATTTATAAGGCCTTTATTTCGGATCGTAATGAACCGATTTACACGGATTTTATTGTAGACAATGGGTATTACGTTGACTACCAATTGTTATGGACACGGAACTTCAATAATGAGGCGGCCTTAGTAGTCAATAAATGGTCGCGCAATTACAGCGTTATCCTGCGGGCCAATACCGTGCTGCATTATATCGATGAAGTGGAGATGTCGGAGACAAGTTACAACCAGTTTAAGGGTGAAGCATTTTTTTTACGTGCGCTGGCATACTTTGACCTGTCGTTTTTCTTTGGGGATGTTCCGTTGCGGTTAAAGCCGGAGGGCTTGGATGAAGCGGACAAGCCACTATCGCCGAAAGAAGAGGTGGTGGAAATGGTGCTGGCCGATCTGGAAACGGCTGCCGAGCTTTTGCCACCCAAGTATGCAGCTGACAATAGAGGACGGGCAACAAAGGGGGCGGCGCTCGCTATAAAAGCTCGCACGCTGCTATTCAACCACCGCTATGAAGAGGCAGTGGATTACTGCAAGAAAGTAAGGGAGTTGGGAGTATACGAAATCATGCCTGAATACCGACTACTATTCCTGCCTGAAGGCGAGGCTGACAATAAGGAGGTAATCTTTGACATGCAATTCGAACAGCATACGGCGCAATTCGAGTTATCAACCATTTGGTATACACGGTTCCGCTCGTGGAGTGGCTATCAGGTGTCATATGATCTATATGAGCAGTTTTATTCCACCAATGGCTTATCCATCGTTGACCCGGATAATACAATGTATGATCCGACGATTAGGCCGACCGGCATTGCTGCACCCTCCAATTATATCAAAGAGGGAGGTTATGACAACCGTTTCCAGAACCGGGATCCGCGCTTGCATTATTCAATCGTCGTGCCTTATTCCATCCGTGATTATAACCTAACGAACGGAGACCCCATCGTGTATTACCCTTCGCAACAAGCTTCGGCAAATTTCACGAGTTTCCGTGTGCGTAAATACGTGGACTATACGGACAATGGGGTCAATAATGTCTCGGGGGTCAATCCTATCGTTATCCGTTATGCGGATGTATTGCTGATGGAAGCGGAAGCTTTAGTAGAACAAGGTGGATATAACGAAGCAGAGGTATATGACCTCATCAACCAAGTACGCCAGCGTGAAAGTGTTGCGATGCCCAAAGTAGAAGATGTGGAAGGCGTTGGACTTTCTCCGGAAGCACTAATCGACGTAATCCGGCATGAAAGGCGGGTGGAGTTTGCATTCGAAGGCTTACGGATATTTGATGTGATGCGCTGGGAAGTCGGCGAGGAAGCTTACCAGGACTTGCGTGGATTTAGGCCAGGTAAGCTTTCACCGTATGTGAGCAACATGGAATATGAGGTTTATGCTGTGCTTTCTCGCTCGTTTGATGCATCTAAGCCTTACCAATGGCCAATCCCTAAGGTGGAGTTGGACGCTAATAGGGGGATTTCCGAATGATAAAATACGCGTCACTAATTACACGGTTTCTTTTTATTGGCAGTATTAATACCCTCGCTCAAATTTACCATACCGGTTGATGGGGACAGAAAGGAGCTGCGATTCGAATTGGAAGTAGAAGATTTGGAGGGCAACAAAACGGCATCCGGACCGCTTTGGCTGGGTATGCAGACCAGTCAGGCAAAATAGAAGTGCAAAAATCAAAAGATAATAATATGAGGAGTGCTATATGCAAACAGATTTTTATAGCGTGGTCTTTTGTAGCAACCATAACCGCTGTTTATGCAGAAAATGAAGGAGCCGGGGCGGAACACCTATCACTAAATGGCCGTTGGGCGTTTCGGACTATCGAAACGTTGGCGGAGGCCGCTCCGCTCGCGCATCCCGATACAGTATGGTACACGAGCGGCTCTTTGACGGTTCCCGGTAATTGGGATACGGAAATGGAATATGCACAATACAAAGGATTAGGAATGTACCGCAGGGAAATCGCCGTGCCAGCATCTTGGAAGGGGGCGGTGGTGCGAGTACATTTCGAAGCGGTATACGAAACGGCATACATTTATATAAACGGCCATTATGTGGGTAGCCACAAAGGGGGATATACCCCCTTTGAATTTCGGGTTGAAGATTTGCTGAAAGCGGGCGAAAGCAATACGATCGCGGTGGTGGTCGACAATCGGTACAACAGGGGAGCTTGGTGGGCGTGGGGGGGGATTAGTCGAAACGTCGCTTTGGTCAAGTATGAAGACGTTCGAGTCAACCGATTACTGATAACCCCTCATGTGGACCTACAAACCAAAATGGCTGAGGTATATATGACGTATAGCGTTGAAAATATTGCGCGTAATGCCCGTGAGCTAACGGTGGAGATCAGCGTGTATGGGGATTCGGATTACCGCACTGCCGTTGCCGACACCGCCTACACGATATTCGTTGATACGGAGAAATCGGAAAAACAGGAGATATCCCTGAAATTGCCGGATACCATAAAGCTGTGGCATTTCGATCACCCGCATCTTTATGCGTGCGAGGTGGTCATCCACGAAAACGGTAGGACCTTGCATCGTAGACGTTCGACGTTGGGTTTCCGAACCATCGAAGTAAAAAACCAACAATTGCTCCTAAATGGCGAATCGGTTCGATTAGCTGGCTTTAATCGTGTCCATGATCATCGAGCCGTTGGAAATACCGAGCCCTTCTGGCTGATCAAACAGGATTTGGACCACATGAAGCGCCTCGGCTGTAACATGACACGCATGATGCATGCCCCCTTGTCCCCTGAATTGTTGGCTTATGCTGATAAAATAGGGATGCTCATCATTCAGGAAATACCGGTTTGGGGACGGGAGGACCCCCAGGCTTTTGAAAACAATCCATTAACAAAGCAATGGCTCAAGGAGATGATTGAACGGGACTATAACCACCCTTCGGTTATGGCCTGGAGCGTTTCCAACGAACTGGTATTAGATCTCAATGATTGGCAAAACATGCGGATGAGCAGGGAGCAATACAACTACATCAAATCGATGATGCGGTATGTAAGAGAACAACTCGATACGAGCCGGTTGGTGACCTATGTGAGCCTAACGGCGTTTAGGGAGGGCATCACACCGGATATGGAGCCTGCGGATGCCGCCGATATCGTATGCTTCAACAACTACGGCGATTTTGTACAGGCCGCCAAGCGCATTCACGACCGTTGGCCTGAGAAGGTGATCTTGTTGACGGAATTCGGACAGGGCCAAATCGGCCCTCAAGTTGACGATACATTACGCACGATCGTTTTGGATCGGTTTAATAAAATTGCTGAATTGCCATATGTTGCGGGCGCTTCGTTGTGGACTTACAACGATTACCGAAGTAACTATCACGGGACGCCGCTTGGAGGCGACCGCACGTGGGGGGTCGTTGACGTATGGCGAAGGCCCAAAAAAGCCGCCGATCAGATACAAGCGGCATTTGCCCCGATTGCGGGGTGGGATGTAGGATTGGAAGGAAAGAAGCGAACGCTGCCAGTCAGGATCCGTCCGAAGGGAGAAAACGCCATTCCTAATTACGTCATAAGGGGGTATCGACTTCATATCGCTTTACACGATAAGAACAATCAGATCCGTCACAAAGACTCGATTGGATTGCCTGATATTGCTCCGGGTGATGCGGTTGTGTCGCATGTATTTTCCTATCCGAAGAACGTGGAAGGTAAGTTCGCTTACGCATCGGTAAGACTGGTTAATCCAACGGGCCATACGGTGTACGAGCAAATCTTGTATGCTAAAAAACCTGAAAAACCGGAGGTCGTGTCTTCCTTGATGAGCGATACGGCTGTGAGGCTATTCGTCAATCCCCCCTTGCCCAAGACAACTATGTTTGTCGAACTCCATTCAGGGGATGCACTCAACACCCAAGCACATTGGATCGATATCCCCAGAAATGGGCTCGATTCCCAAAGCCAGGTGAATGTATACACGGTAAATGACGTAGGGAAAAGCAGTCCGTTAACGCTCGATATCACCTTTTCTGGTGCATTTTTGCCGCCGTTGATTAGGGCTGCAATGCAAGTAGACGACGGCATCGCAGTAGGGTATAGTGTACAATCAAAAGATAGTCATTACCGGATACAGTACCGGCCTATCGGGAGTACACGAGGTATCCGTGAAGTTGTTACGGAGCTCGAAGGTTCCGCTAAAATCAGGATAGGGAATCCAACCGGCTATGAGGTTAGGATCAGGGAAGAACTGAATGGCATGGAAAGCCAATGGTCGCCCTGGGAAAAGGTGAAAAGCAACAAGGTAGAATAAATACGATGGAAGCTTGGTGGCCACCATGATGATGGTATGGAGAGGGTATGGACAGCAGGTAACAAGGAAGGGTTTTCCCAATATTGTTATCATCAACATGGACGATCTGGGCTATGGAGATGTAGGCGCTTACGGTGCACAAGCTATTCCTACCCCCCACATGGATCGGCTTGCCCATGAAGGCATCCGTTTCACCAATGGATACGTCACCTCTTCGACCTGTACACCGAGCCGGTTTGCCCTGATGACAGGTATTTATCCCTGGCGCAATAAGGATGCAAAAATCCTTCCTGGTACGGCACCATTGCTGATCGATACGGCACAGCAGACCTTTCCCAAAGTATTGAAGCAGGCGGGCTACCATACCGGTATCGTTGGCAAAGGGCATTTGGGGTTGGGCACGGGGTATATCGACTGGAAGGGACGAATCCGGCCCAACGTGTCGGATGCGGTCGTATGCCAGATCGATTTGCTGGCTTCTTTGGCAAAACTGACCGGACAGCAGGTTGAAGGAACGGACAGTGAGGACTTTCTGGACACGTTTCTGGGAGAAAGTGAACAAGGCCGGGAGGCATTGGTGCTGGAGGGTGCCTCACGGACGATCTTAAGACAGGGGGGATTGGGTGATGATACCTCCCTATCCAGGTCCGGCTGTCGCCAAACAGGTGAACATCGAACTGGGTAACGCCCGAACTCATCAGCTGTATCACCTGGCTGAAGACCTTGGCGAACAAAACAACCCTGCGGAGGTGATGCCCGAGAAGTTGCAGGAAATGAAACGCAGATATGAGGAAATAAGAGGTGACGATGTGCGGGAAGTGGAGGGGTTGGAATTGCATTGACGCCAGTGTTTGAAGTGAAGTGTTAAGATGGGGTTTGCATGGATCGAGGCAAATGGAAAATTTATAGAACTCGTAGAGAAGAATACGATCAAACCAAACCAGCTTTGTTTTTGACCCGATAACATTTATGGGGTTAAAAATTAGCTAATTGCCTTTATTTTTTAATTTTTATTTGGTGCAAATGTAAGAATGAGCTATACTTGCATTGTGGTTTTAATACCAGACCAGACCATACCAATTGTTAGACTGTATAGAAATATGACCATGAGTAAACCATTCTTAATGTTATTATTATTCGGGACCATCTGGATGGGATCGGTGATTGCGCAGGAAAAGCGGGTCGTAAACGGTGTTGTTACAGATGCTTTTACAAGCCAGCCATTACCGGGGGTTACCATTTCCGCCTCAGATGGGAAACGGTTGGCGAAAACAGACGGAAGTGGCAAGTACCAGCTAGAAGTAGTAGGCGATACGCTAACTTTACACTTTTCTTTGGTTGGATATGAGCCGATTGACGCCGTGTTGAAAGCCGGGGAAACGAAGCTTTCCATTACCATGTCGGAAAAAGATGAGCTGTTGGACGAGGTGGTGGTAGTCGGGTACGGCACTCAGCGAGAGGTAAATGTAACCGGCTCGGTGGAGACCGTAAAGGGAGAAGACATAGCCCGGCAGCCAGTACTCAGGGCTTCTGCCGCACTCACGGGGGTAGTACCGGGTCTAACTGCCGTCCAGAGCTCGGGTCAGCCGGGAGCGGATGATTCCGATCTCACGATCCGGGGTATTGGCACAGTTGGTAAAGATAATACAAGCACCAGAAATAAAACCAATCCCTTGGTGTTGATCGACGGTATTCAGGGATCCATGGACGGAGTAAACCCTAGGGATATCGAAAGTATTAGCGTATTGAAAGATGCCTCTGCCGCGGCCATTTACGGTTCGCGCGCGGCAAACGGAGTGATTCTTGTGACCACCAAACGGGGAACTGCTGGGGGATTCAAGGTCAATTACAATGCGTACGGGGGTTGGCAAAAACCTACGGATCTTCCTGATTACCTCGATGGCTATGGTTACATGGTCAATTATAACCTAGCTCGGCAGAACATGGGGCAGGACCCATTGTATTCCCAGGAATACCTCGATGAATACCGTGCCGGGAAGGATACCGATCCCGATCATTATCCGGATACCGACTGGCTGGATGAAGTTTTCAGCGAAAGCGGTTTTCAGCAAAGTCATTATCTGAGCCTTACCGGAGGGACTGAAAAGATCAGGGTCTTGGGTTCCCTAGGCTATATGGATCAGAACGGAAATGTAAAAGCGTATGGAGCCAAACGTTACGAAACAAGGATCAATACTGATATCACTGTTTCAGAAAAAGTTGGCTTCAACCTCGACTTCAGCGCTCGCCGTTCCATTCAGGATCAGCCTTCTGCCGAACTGGCAAACGTTTTAAGGGCGGCTTATCGGACACCTTCCATTTTTGCCGCCCGTTATTCCGATGGATCCTGGGGGCCGGGTATGAGCGGAGGGAACGCGGTAGCCACGATCAATGATGGCGGATTTAACCAGACCCTACGGAATACTGCCAGAGGAGTGCTGAGGGCTTACTACAAACCTCTTGAGGGCCTGAAGCTGTCAGTAATGTACGCACCCGAGTACAGTGATAGCTATAGAAAGCATTTTACTCGACAGTACCAGGTTTTTAATTTTGACACCAAAGAGCTTGAGTACACGATACCTTCCATTAATTCCCTGCTGGAAAAAAACGATCGTGTTTTCTCTAATAATGTGAACGTCCTGGCAGAGTATGAAAGGAATTCCGGCGATCATTACGTAAAGGGTTTGATGGGCTATGAACTGATCACGAACCATACCAATTGGTTCGAGGCTTTTAGGGACAATTTCCCCCTCCAGGATTACCCGCAGTTGGAGGTTGGCTCAAAGGAAAATATGCAGAATGATGGGTCGGCCAGCGAATGGGGCCTACAGTCTTATTTCGCACGTCTCAATTATAATTACAAGGGTAGGTATTTGTTTGAAGCCAATGTGCGAAGGGACGGATCATCTAGGTTTGATGAGGGGAGAAAATACGGAACATTTCCTTCGTTTTCAGTGGGATGGAGGGTGTCCGAAGAGCCTTTTTTTGCTTCAGTAAGCTTTATTGACGATCTGAAGCTGCGGGGTTCCTGGGGAAGAATGGGTAACCAGAATATTGGAAACTATCCTTTTGCCTCTACAGTAGACCTAGGTAATGATTTTATCTTTGGCGGAAAGCCGGCAAGCGGAGCTGCCCAGACCCAGCTGGCTAACCGGGAGGTCAGCTGGGAAACTACCGAAACCAGCAATATAGGCATAGATATGTCCATGCTGTCTGGCAGGCTGAACATGAGCGCTGAATATTACGTCCGCAATACTTTTGACATTTTGCTGGAGCTTCCCATTCCATCTACCATTGGCCTGAATCCGCCTTTCCAGAATGCTGGCAAGGTACGAAATACGGGCTGGGACCTTTCGCTAGGATGGAAGGATAAGATCGGAGAATTCACCTACTCGGCCGATTTTAATGTCTCTGACGTGCGCAACAAAGTGATTGACTTAGTGGGAACGGGCCCTTATATTGATGGATTTAGTATTAATCGCGAAGGAGACCCGATCAATTCAATATATGGCTATCGGTCTGTGGGCTTTTTTCAGGATCAAGGAGAAGTTGAGCGCGCCCCCGTTCAGATCGGAGTCCTTGCGCCCGGAGATATCAGGTATGAAAACCAATTGACCATTGATGCCGATGGCGACGGAGTAGCAGATGCAGCCGATGAGCTCATCAATTCGGAAGACAGGGTGCTTATCGGTAATCCCTTTCCCCGATTTAGCTACGGATTCAGGCTATTTGCCGGGTTTAAAGGCTTTGATGTTTCGGCTTTCCTGCAGGGAGTAGGCAAAAGGGATGTGTTTCTGAGGGGAGATGCCGTGTGGGCCTTTCAGAATTTTGGAAATGTCCAGCAATGGCACCTCGATTACTGGACACCCGACAACCCCGACGCCGCGTATCCGAGGTTAGTGGCGACTACCAGCCATAATAATTTTGAGACCTCCGACTTCTGGGTCTGGGATGCCTCTTATCTGAGGCTGCGCAATCTTACGGTGGGCTATACGCTTCCCGGAAAGGTGCTGGACAATATATTCGCTGACCGGGTAAGGCTGTATTTTTCTGGCCAGAATTTGTTCACGTTCGACGACATGCCCACCGGCATAGACCCTGATGCTCCCAACGGAACTACCGGCGCAATGTACCCGGTCACTTCCACCTATACTTTTGGAATTGACTTTACTTTTTGACTCTAAAACTGAAAACATGAAAACGATATATAAGACATTAACCGCATTGATTGTTGCCGGGGTCTTTACTTCCTGTGAAAATGCGCTGGACAAACTTCCTCTTAACGCTCCTTCGGACCAGAATTTCTTTTCAAATCAGGCCGAGCTGGAGCTGGCTATCAACGGCGCCTATAGGGATCTGTATTGGATGACAGCAGGCTCTCCCTACCCTATGGTACTTGATAATACGACGGATCTAGGTTATTTGCGGACTGATTTCAGCGGTATGCAGGTTTTTTCCCAAGGAGCCCATACTCCTGAAACCAGCGGCTTTACCGAAACATGGGATAGAATGTACAGCGGGATTGGTAGATGCAATAACCTCCTAGTCAACATGGAACGGGCCAAAGAGGTCGTTGGCGAAGATTTTTACCGAAGGATACAAGCGGAAGCCAGCTTTTTAAGGGCGTGGTACTACTTCTGGTTAATCAGCCTTTATGGCGATGTTCCCTATACGACGGTTATCCCGGAGACCATTGAAGCGGGAAAGATCCCCCGGACGCCCAAGCAGCAGGTGGTGGATTCCCTGTTTAGTGATCTTGATTTCGCTGCTGGGATACTTCCAGAAAAATGGGGACAAGATGACGATGGCAGGGCAACCAAGGGGGCTGCGCTGGCGCTGAAGGCTAGGATAGCCCTGATAAGCCAGCGATACGAGGTGGCCGCGCAGACAGCAAAAGAAGTTATGGAATCAGGCGCCTATGAATTGTATCCCGATTACGGAGCGCTTTTTACTTATGCGGGCAAGCGTTCGGTAGAAGTGATTTTTGATATGCCTTTTTTGATCGGTGTTCAAACTTCTTTTGCACCCAGGGAGCAAGGGCCTCGGAATGGCCAGGGCTGGTGCAGGCTGGTGCCCTCCCAGTTCATTATCGATTCCTACGAGTGTGTGGATGGGTTACCCATCGACGAATCTCCGCTTTATGATCCGGCACGTCCGTTTGAGAATCGCGATCCGCGGCTGGATGCTTCCCTGATAAGACCCCAGAGTGTTTTTGCAGGCTACGTATATGAAACCCATCCCGACAGCTTAGTAACTACTCGCTACGTGGACGGGGTAGCTACTAGGGCAGCCAACCAAGATGTGACGAACCCTTTTGCATCATTTACCGGCTATCTCTGGAGAAAATACACCAGCGAGGCGGATATCCCGGTCAACATTACCAATTCAGAGCTTAATTTTATCTTTATGCGATACGCCGAGGTATTGCTGACCTACGCTGAAGCAAAAATTGAGCTCGGTGAGATCGATGCCTCCGTACTGGAGGCCATTAACCGGGTCAGGGCCAGGGCTTATGGAGTAGATGTAAGCGCTGTTTCGGACTACCCGGCTATTACGAGCACCGACCCGGCTGCGTTGAGGGAAGTGATCAGGCGTGAAAGAAAAATAGAACTGGCCGATGAAGGGTTCCGCCTGCTGGATATCAGGCGGTGGAAGATAGCGGAGCATGTAATGCCCGGAACATTCAGGGGAAGGCCCAGGGGCGACTGGTCTACTATTCCCGCTGCTCCGGAGATCAATGAGCATGGCCATCCTGTGTACGGAACTGCCGGCGACCTGTACCGCTCGGTTGACCAGCGTATCTTCAAACCAGCAAGGGATTATTTATGGCCTATCCCTCAGAAAGACATGGATGTGAACGATCAGTTGGAGCAGAACAGCGGTTACTAAGCGATAAAGGAATAAACACGATGCGGATTGTTAATTTGATGTTGGTCTGTGTATGGGGGGTCGTAGGTGTTTGCCGCGGCCAGGACAACGGATCCGTTCGGACAGCAGCGCTCCAACAACATGACCGCGCGCCGCACGGTCCGGTTGTATCTGATAGCATACGCAGTTTCGTCATCCGCGAAAACGATACCGTTGCTTATACACTGAAACTGGCGTATGATCAATCAGGGACGCCGCAATATTTTTTCCGCAACGTATATACCCCTGTCTGTTACACCAATGAATGCAAGCCGGTCTTTATCAATTTTTACTGGGATCTGCTAGGGAATTACATCCGGTACGATTTGCCGTCAGGGGAGGTATTGACCAAAGCCGACCACGAAGCATTTGAAGAAGATGATTACGATCAGTTGCAGGAGATATTGGCCAATCCGCATTCCCTCTTAAAGGATTTCGCGATGGAGGAGCTGGTCGATTCCAGTCAGCACAGGCTGTCAGATTCGGTAGATGCCGTTACAGGCGCAACGCTTAAGACCGTCAAAGCAGAAGTGATCGAAGGCGCAGTTTATACGTGCTATACACTTTGGCATATTGTGTATGGTGAAGTTAGGAATAAGATGGGGGAAATAACCGCTTCTTATGCGGATAACAAACTCCTCCACCGCTTTCTCGAAAGCAAGAACCACCATTATCAATACTGGGCAATGGAGCGGGTAATGGACACCGAGGGAAACCCAAGTGAACAATTCCATCCGGCCATTCTGCGGATGATCAGGGGGGATAATATTTTCAGTGCCAGGTACGCGCTGCAACACCTGTCGCCCGCCTTCTTTTACCCGGATAAGATGCAGGACTGGCTATGGGAGACCTACGGGTCTGCCAGCTACCCGTTGCAGATCGCTATTCTGGATAGGCTCGAAAGCCACCCCCTGAGTAAAAACCTCCAGGAACAGTTGTCAAAGCAATTGAGCGCATCCAACGAGGAGCAATTTGAGCGGATACTTGGACTGCTGGAGGCACAGCCAACGCTTCATGAACCGGCGCTTCAGGCGCTTGTGGCGGGTCTGAAAAGCCATGACCGGGAGCGCACCCGCGAAATATACCGTGTTTTGCAGGCTTTTGGGCCCGGAAACAAGGAGATGAGGAGAACGTTGAAACAAATAAAATAATCGAAATGAACCCAATTGTGAAAACCCTTCTGGTATTGTTTACCGTCTTTGTGGCAAGCCTCAATGCGCTGGCTCAACATGAACTATTGGTTGAAGCTGAATCTTTTGGTGAAAAGGGGGGCTGGGTAATCGACCAGCAGTCATTTGACGTGATGGGTTCGTCTTACCTGCTGGCGCATGGGATGGGCAGGCCGGTAAAAGACGCAGTCACCACCGTCCGGTTTGATAAAAAGGGGGAATATCATGTCTGGGTAAGGACCAAAGACTGGGCGCCCTTTCCCACAGGTCCTGGAAAATTCAAGTTAAGCCTCGATGGAGTCCCGCTGGAACCGGTGTTCGGGGAGAGTGGTTCGGATCAGTGGAAATGGTATTACGGAGGGGAAGTAGATGTAAAAAATAATCAGGCGAGCTTAATGTTAAAGGATCTGACAGGCTTTGACGGGCGCTGCGACGCCATCTTATTCAGCAGGTCTGCCACATTTACTCCTCCTGATGACCCGGAAGCGCTCGCTGCCCTACGCAGGAAACTGCTTTTCCTGACCGAGGGCCCCGCGGATGCCGGTCATTTCGATTTGGTGGTTGTGGGCGGGGGGATGGCAGGCACCTGCGCGGCTATTTCGGCTTCGCGGATGGGGCTAAAGGTAGCGCTGGTCCAGAACCGTCCGGTACTGGGCGGGAATAATAGTTCTGAGGTAAGGGTGCATCTGATGGGCGATACCGATAAGAACCACTATACCAAACTCGGTAGAATCGTCCGTGAGCTGGATAGTGGTGATCCGGGGAACGGAAACCCCGACGGCAGGGAATACGGTGACGAAAGGAAGCTCGCGATCGTGCACGATGAAAAAAACATATCCCTATTCTTGAATACGCACGTACACAAGGTGGAAAAGGAGGGGGATCGAATTGTTGCTGTAATCGGAAGGGATATCGGAACCAACCAAGAACTGCGTTTCCGGGGTAGTTTGTTCTCCGATTGCACGGGCGACGGGACCGTGGGTTTTCTAGCCGGAGCCGATTACCGCGAAGGAAGGGAAAGCAAGGCAGAAACTGGAGAGTCCTTCGCTCCTGAAAAGGCAGATGATTTTACCCTGGGAACCTCCAATCTATGGGCAGCACTGGAGCGCGATACAGCGTCTTCTTTTCCCGAGACGCCCTGGACCATCCAGTTTTCGGATGAATACCATATTGATGATCATAAAGCCGATTGGCAATGGGAAACAGGCTTTGGAAATATGAATACGATCACGGATGCTGAAAAGATCCGGGATCATAACCTACGGGCCATTTATGGCAATTGGTCCTACCTGAAGAACCGGAAACCTGAAAAATACAGGAACTGGGAGCTGGCTTGGGTTGCCTATATTGGCGGGAAAAGAGAATCAAGAAGGCTGATGGGCGATCATATCCTCACCCAGATGGACATCCAAGAAGGGAAGATGTATCCCGATGCGAGTGTCACCGCCACCTGGACCATTGATCTCCATTTTCCTGACGCTGAAAACACGAAATATTTTCCCGGCGAGGAATTTTTTGCTGCTACAAAACATATCCGCGTGAAGCCATACACGATTCCCTACCGCTGCTTGTATTCGCGCAACATATCCAATCTGTTCATGGCAGGAAGGAACATCAGCACCACACATGTGGCTTTTGGAAGTACCCGGGTGATGCGTACCTGTGGGATGATGGGTGAGGTCGTTGGTTTCGCTGCCTATTTATGTAAAAAGCACGGGACTGAGCCCCGGGGGATTTACCACGATCACCTGGACGAGTTCGTTGCTATTTTGAAAAACTGATTCGTAATGGACGCAAGCGAAAAATACAGAAACAGGACGACAAGAGTAGCCTCCAATGCAAGGGTTGTTTTAACACTGATCGGTTTATTCGTTAGTTGCAGTGCTGAAGCGCAGGAGAAAGCCGGAGGCGTAAAAAGTCGGCCGATCGTTAACCAGGCAGGCTATAATCTGCATGAGGCCAAACGTTTTATCTGCTACGGAGCGCCAGAGGGCGCCGCTTTCACCGTTATTGACGCCGAAGACTCTCTGAAAGCGGGCGTCCAGGCGCTTTACAAGGGAGTGATCAGGGATTTCGCGGGTGATTTTTCAGATTTCAACCCTTCGGGGTCCGGAAAGGAATACATGATCAGCGTAAAGGGACATGGACAGTCCTATCCTTTTGGCATATCGGAGCATCTGATGGAGAAACGATCGTCAAGGCTCGCCTATCAGTTTTTTATCGATGTGCGGGGAAGCGAGGATCCTGTTTTTCCTGACGAAAGCAAGATAGCCGGAGGAGGGCCTTCCCGCGACGGCGGGGCCTATACGCTGGAAACCGTATTCGAAGTGCTTTTGTATGCTTCCAATCCTTCGCTGTTCCAGCGCTGGCATGATGATTTCGGGAATAAAGAGGTGCCCGACCTGATCAGCCTGATGCTCTGGCATGCAGAATTCGCTTATCATCATAGAGACTACAACGGGCCAAGGGGGCATGGGTCTTACTTGATCGGTTATCCCGACTGGGACAAGCTGCAGACCTATGATTACCAGAATACGCTCGATCACCTGGCCGCGGCCTGCGCGGCCTACCATTCTTTCCTGAGGCCCTACCTCGACGAGGCAAAATATCGGCATTACCGGCAGGCCTGCCTCCAGAACTGGGAAGCCTACGACCGCGACAGGGTAGTACGCTACTACGTCAAAAGCGAAAAATGGGTCGACAAGGGCTGGCAGGAATTCAATGAAATGGGTAATGTGTTTGGGCAGGCTGTGTTTCGGAACTTGTTCATGTACCTTTGCGAAAAAGAAGAAGAGGACGGCCAGCCGGAGAAGTTTCTCGGCTATGCACAACAGGCGGCAGCGGATATTATTCAGAACTGGGATTTTGAGAATCCCCGGCATATGTGGTGGATCCGCAATGGGGAGCACATCACCCCGCAAGCGTTGGCCTTCTTCCTGATGGTGGCGCCCGAAGCTGCGCCCAAAGGCACGCTGGAAAAGCTCAAGGCCTGGGCGGCTCACATGAAAGCGCGTACCGGCAATTTCTGGCACTATCGCAAGCATTCAGCTGTAGAGTGGGCGCATCCCCAAACCAAAGAACTTGGTAATGCCGGGCTGGGCGGTTCGATGTTTGCCGCGGCCTATTTATTGGACGATCCTGAACTGCGGGCCATTGGATGGTCGCAGGTAAACCAGGTCTTCGGACTGAATCCGGCGGAGGCGCATTACAGCAACAAGAGCGAGGAGCGGGTAGCCATGAACGGTTACTGGGAGGGTATTGAAAGGGGCTGGCCATATGCTCACCCTAATGGAGCTGGGGAGCTGGGAAAGGTGCGGGGTACCTTGGACGGCACCCCGCTGGACAATATGTTTCCCTATCATCCGGAAGCAGGAATAGAGGGGGTGAGCAGTTTCTACGCTACCGAAGGCTGGGCAGTTAGCAACCGGGCTTGGATGAGTACGGTTATCTTCGCTACGCTTGACTCCCACGAGATCCGCTTCACGGATCAAAACGGGCAGCAGATCAAAACGGCCAATGGAAAGGAGAAGATAAGGGTGGAGTTAAAAGCAGCGCTGAACCTTGATCCCGATGAGCGAGAAACGGCTACAGTTGATCTTTACCTTGATGACGCTTTCAAAGGCTCTCTAGCACTACAGGAAACGGGCCCTGATACCGGCTTGTTTGAAGGTTTTGCGGAGGGAGATTTCCCGGAGGGCTCCAAGCTAGGGGTTTCCTACGGGTATCTGGGATTTGATAAAATAGCGGAATTAATCCTTAAATAGTAAAAGAAGATCAACTATGAATAAATTGCACCTTATTTTACTTTGTTTTTGCTGTTGGGCACCGATGGCGTACGGACAGCAGACCATCGGGGGGACAGTTACCGACCGTGATGGCGGGGCGCCGTTGCCGAACGTGACGGTGATCATCCCCGAAACCTCAAGAGGCATACCCAACTGGGCGGGCGAAACGGATTTTGGTGTCATCAGGTATGCCGATATCGTATTGATGTATGCGGAGCGAACATACAGAACGTACCCGAACTCAGGGCGAATTTCCAAGACTATAAAATATGGTATCCGATCCCAAGCCGGGA
This sequence comes from Parapedobacter tibetensis, assembly GCF_024704835.1. Classification (GTDB taxonomy): domain Bacteria; phylum Bacteroidota; class Bacteroidia; order Sphingobacteriales; family Sphingobacteriaceae; genus Parapedobacter; species Parapedobacter tibetensis. Next base: position 79,633 of record NZ_JAMXBE010000009.1, on the reverse strand, counting down.
GATCGAACTCAATCCAAATTTAACGCAGAATGATGGGTATACAAACTAGGGTGTCACTGCTTGTTGCGTTACTTGCCTTTCAATTTGTAATGGCGCAAAATACGGTGGAAATATCCAGCCCTGATGGAAATCTGGGTGCCAATATCTTCATTTCGGATGATGGCCAACTTCAGTATACGTTGACTGCAGGAGCTACATCCGTCATTGAACCTGCCGCATTGGGTATCGCTTTCAATAAGATGACGGTGGGCACGCATGTCACCCGTATTGGTGAGGCGAACTACCAGCGAGCAACAGCTACCCTTTTTCATGAGAAAGTGATACAGGTTGTCGATAGCAGCACTACTTTTCAGTTGGTAGTACGAATGTTTAATGATGGTTTGGCATACCGGTATGTTTTGCCGGAAGACGACATGTGGCATATTGAGCGGGAACTATCCTCGTTTTGCCTGCCGGAAGGATCGAGGATATGGTTCTTTGAACGGGGAAACAACTATAAGCTGAAGAGTTATGCCGGTGAGTGGGTAAGCGCGGATATCGGGGAGATGCCCGGTATTTCGCCGGGCGGACCGGTGCAAGGCAAGCCGTTGGTAGCCCAGTTGCCGGACGGCAACTATGCGCTCATTACGGAAGCGGCCTTATACGATTACAGCGGTATGCGCCTGAACGCGCAGGCCAACCGTACATTTACTGTCGATTTTACAGAAGGGGCGGCGGGCTTTTCAACGGATCAACCAACAACGCCCTGGCGGGTGGTGCTGTGGGCCAATTCCTTGCAAACACTCGTCAATACCCAAACTATAAACCACCTCAATCCCCCTCCTGATGAATCCCTATTCGCGGATGTCTCCTATATCAAGCCTGGCCGTTCGGTATGGAGCTGGCTTACGAGAGATTCCGCTTATATGGAGCCGGAGAAGGAGCGCGAATTTATTGATCATGCTGCATTGCTGGACTTTGAATACACGTTGATTGATGAAGGCTGGGAGCGACTTTGGCCGGATAAATGGCGGCAGTTGCGGGAGCTGTGTGCCTATGCAAGGCAAAAGGAAGTGGGGGTCTGGATATGGAAGCACTCGGGGCAGCTGCGGGATCCGTTGGTCAGGGATCATTTTCTGGACAGCGTGGTACAGGCGGGTGCAGTTGGAGTGAAGACGGATTTTATGGATAGCGAAGCAAAGGAACTGGTGGATTTTGAGATTGATTTTCTGCGCGCCTGTGCAAAGCGGAAACTGATGGTCAATTTCCACGGCTGCCATGCGCCAACGGGAGAAAGCAAAACGTTTCCGAATGAGTTAACCAGAGAAGGCGTGAGGGGACTTGAACTGAATATCCATCCCGAAGGACCGATCACGGCGGCGCACAACGCAGCACTACCTTTTACCCGGTTTGTGATTGGCCATGGCGATTATACGCCGGGCCTTTTTAGTAAACCCGGCAATACCACCTGGGGGCATCAATTGGCAGACATGTACGTGTTTCATTCTCCGCTTTTTTGTTTGGCAGACAATCCCGCTTTCATTATCAATGATAAAAATCTTTCACAGGTTGTTCCGTGGCTCAAAGAATTACCGGTGGTATGGGACGAAACGCGGGTACTAGCCGGGAGTGAAATCGGGAAGCTCGCCATCATTGCCCGCAGGAAAGAAGAAACCTGGTATATCGCTGCCATTAACGGCGAAAACCAAGCTAAGCGCATCGATGTTGATCTGGGTTTTTTGGATAATGATGATGGGTATGCCGTCGAAATGTTTACTGACGAGAAGGGATTCGATAGAAGGTTAAAAAAGGAAGTGTTCCGGTCGGCCGACGCGCTGCCGGAAACGTTGGATTTGGCGCCCAATGGAGGAGTTGTATTGAGAATTGCGAAGCAGGTGCAGCCCACTGCTGACGATCAGGTTATTATCGAGAATGGATCAATCAAAGCGGTATGGAACAAGCAGGTTGATGGGTGGCATATCGAAGAGTTTTTGGTAAAATCAGATCAGGGGTGGGTGGCAGTAAATGGTGTAAACGGGGAGTATACCTTACTTTATTCCGAGCTGGCGCCCGATACTTCTGCTACCGAATTGTATCAGGACGGAAAAAGGATCGATTTTCCGGAATCCATCTATAAATATAATATACCGGTCTGGGAAGAGATAACGCGCCCCGTACAACTAAACACGGCTGGTGTACCCACCAATTTTTATCCCAGTAACGTGGAAGAAAAAGCGGGTGCACTTATTTTTAACTGGCAATCGGAAATTGCCACAATGCATACCTCATGGTCACTGGATCCAACCTTCCCTACCGATGTGATCGTAGAAATGACACTGGAAGCAAAGCAGTCCGGATACTTTTCCATGGCTTCCCCTACACTAAGTGAGGTTGACGAAAAGGAATTGTCGTGGGGCACCATTCCCGGTTTTTACCAAGGCGATGCATTGGAAAATGATTTTGTTAAAGCGTACGCCTATGGCCATGGGATTCCAGATAAGCCGGTGCTGGTGAGGGAGCGTACAGCCACCACATTGGCACCCATCATCAGTATGGAAAGTGGAATAAGTGTTGCCGCCGTGGCGGAACCGGGAACGGGCCGGGACCCCTGGAAATCGGATAAAAATACGCATGACGAATGGTTGCTTGGCCTGTCGCTAATGAACAGGAAAGGGCAGCTTTCGCCCACGCTTTACCATCCGGTATTGGGCGAGGAAAAATCCTGGCTTGAGGCTGGTGAACGTATTTCATGGAAGTTTCGCTTCTCGGTTCAACATGCGGATTGGTTTCAGGTTTACAAGCATGTTGTCAATGATGTTTACGGGTTTGATCATTTTTTATCACTGAAAGACCCCAAGGAATCGTTGACAGACCGGATCTTACATATGCGTAATTATTCTGTGGACGATGAAACTTCAAAATGGATGCTCAAGGAATATCAGGGTGATACATTAGGTGCTCAGGCTTATTTAGGTGGGGTTCTTGACTCCGATAAAGATGCGATGAAAAACTCGGACTACGGGGCTATGTGGATGTTGGCACAGATCATGGACGACCGGGTATTGAAACAAACACGACTGCCTTACGCACGGAATTTCAAACTTTTGCAGCAGCAAAATACAGATGGATTCTTTAAAGGGGCGGCCATTGGCCAATATTATTTGTATAAGTCGGGAAAGTTTACGGAAGAATGGGGCAACTATGTGGAGCCAATAGGGCTTACCTATTATGTGATGATGGATGCCGGTAACATGCTGTTGTTCGATCCGGATGACGAAGAGCTGAAGGCTGTTTTGCGAAATGGGGCAGAAAAGTTATTAGACTGGATGAGTGATGATGGACAGTGGCAGATTGCTTATGACCACGCCACGGAGGAGCCGTTGTTTACGGAATTGACCGACTTAAGGCCAACTTTTTATGGATTATTGGTGGCTTATCGAATGCTCGGCGACGAAAAATACCTGGATGCGGCCCGCAAAGGTGCGGATTGGTATATCCAACACGCTGTGGATAAAGGTCATTTTTTAGGCGTATGCGGAGACAACCGGTTTGTTCCTGATTTTGCTACCGTGCAAAGCGCCCAGGCCCTGCTTGATCTATACGAACTAACAGACGATGAGCGGTACCGTGATGCAGCGATTCGTGCAGCCAAGTTTTATACGCAGTCAATCTATACCCACCCGATACCGTCCGATAGCCTGAAAAATGTGGGTGGCAAAAAGCGGTACGATTGGCAGATTGCGCAAGCCGGCTTGAGTTTCGAGCATGGCGGGAGCATAGGGTCTGCCAATCGAAGTGGTCCGATTTTGCTGGCGAGCCACGCGGGGTTGTTTGTGAGAATGTACCAACTGACCAACGAGCCGATGTTCTTATCCATGGCAAGGGCTGCCGTATGGGGGCGGGATGCGTTTGTGGACGAAGAAACGCATGTGGCTTCTTACTATTGGCGGGCGATGGATAACGGACCGGGTTCCTTCCCACACCACGCCTGGTGGCAAATCGGATTGCTCACCGATTACCTGTTGTCAGAGATTGATTTGCGCTCAAATGGAGCTATTCATTTTCCTTCGGGATTCATCACGCCCAAAGTGGGGCCGCACAAAACTTACGGGTTTGCCCCGGGAACCGTGTTTGGCCAAGAAGCGGATCTGTATCTAAGAGACGGGGTGGTTAAGGGGAATAATCCAAGGATTGATTATATGTGCGCTTTGGCTGAAGGTAGCTTCTATGTGCTATTGCTGAACAATAGCACCGCTGAGCAAACGGTAACTATTGCTATTGATTCAGGACATTTTTTTGGACAGAACAGGCTACGGGAACCAACAATCGAGCTTTTGGATAATCAGGGGGTTATCGAAAAGCGATTTGCGGAGCAAAATGCGCTTGATATAGAAATCGCCGGATTCGGGCTGAAGATCATCAAGATAAACTTGTGAAACCATCATGATTTGCCAATCACACAGTGAAATGAATAAATCATGATAGCTTCATCACCTTTAAAAAACAAACCCCGCCAGCTGGCGGGCTCATGAGTACCACTGAAAATGAACACCAACGAATAATTATATACAGATGAAAAATCAATTGTATTAACTAATCAGATAACCATGAAAAGACGAACTTTTAGCGATTTAAAATGCAGAACAGCGCTTCGATTTTTTGTTATTGGAACACTATGGTCTTCGACGTTGGTGTCTTGCCAGGTTACTAATGAGAAACCTTTCGGCAATGAAGTGGAAGCCCATGCAGCAAACCAGGTGGAACATCAACCATTACTGGATAGTGGCTCGTGGTCCTTTGCTATTGGCTCGCGTATGACGATAGATCCGTCGGTGTTTCCCGCTGCCGACTCGGGGTTTTTCCCTGATGGCCATATTTCGGTGATGGATATCGATGGCGACTATTATGGGTTCTGGGGCAGACACCGTTCATTTAGAAGCATATCAGATACCCCGTTGCTGCAAAACCACGCAGGGTCGTTCAATCCACCGAACCATGTATTGGGAGGAGGCGCGCCAAATGAAGGGCCTTCAAACGGTTTCAATGATGGCGGAATGTGGCTGATCGGGATTAGGGAGTTGACAGACGGTCGGTTGGCGGGATTTTTCCACGCGGAATCGCATTGGTACCCGCGCTCTGAAATGGGCTGGCAAGCGTATAAATCTATAGGGGTTACCTATTCCAGCAATAACGGATTATCTTGGGGGACCCCTCAATTATTACTAAGCCATAATCAACCGAAAGGAACGGAACCGAAGTGGTCTGGTCTTGGAGATGGATGTGTCATTTATAATCATCTCAATGACAAGTATTACTGTTTTTACACACCGGCCACCGGGGTTACCGCTATCTGTATGGCGTCTTCATCCGATCCGAACGGCAACGTGGGTTCGTGGCAAAAATGGTATAACGGCGCTTTTTCCGAACCCGGAATTGGAGGTCTGCAAACCGCTATCTCCCCACTATCGGCAAATCCGGGGGCCAACCCTTCCGTGCACTGGAATGACTACCTCGAAAAATTTGTCATGGTATGGCACGGATGGGATGGAAAGCTCTATATCGCTGCCAGCGATGATTGTGAAATTTGGGAGCAACCGAGATTATTGCTGGAAGATGGGGTAAAGGCATGGTATCCCAATACTGTGGGGTATACAAGCACGACGGGAGGACAGTCCGTTACACTGTATTACGGGTATGATTTTCAGGAAGACGGGCGGCGAACGATGGCCTACCGAACACTTTCATTTCAAAAGGATTAACAGGCAAATGATTAAAGAACGGTACGGATGAGGCCAGATGAAACCTGCCATTGAATACACATACACTCATAATAATTAGTTACGAATGAAACACAAAGAAGGATTTGTTGACGAAGGACGAAAAAAAAAGACAGTTACTTACTATGCCGACCTCATCATCACCGGCGGTGGCCTCTCCGGCGTATGCGCCGCCATTACGGCGGCACGACAAGGACTGAAAGTGATTTTAGTACAGGATCGCCCAGTGCTGGGCGGCAATGCCTCCAGCGAAGTGCGGCTGTGGGTGTTGGGGGCTACTTCGCACATGGGCAACAACAACCGGTGGAGTCGGGAAGGGGGCGTGATCGATGAATTGCTTGTAGAGAATACATACCAAAACCCAGAAGGTAACCCCATTATCTTTGACATGATTTTACTGGATTGGGTGAACCGCGAGCCGAATATTATCCTGCTGCTCAATACAGCCGTATATGAAGTGGAAAAAGATGGAGCCGACAGCATCAGCGGATTGAAGGCCTTCTGCAGCCAGAACTCAACGGAATATCATTTGGGGGCGCCTTTGTTCTGCGACGCCTCCGGTGATGGCATCGTAGGCTTCCTCGCAGGCGCGGCCTTCCGCATGGGGGCAGAAAGCAGCGAAGAGTTAGATGAAGCCATGGCGCCGGATGCCGACTATGGCGAACTGCTGGGGCATTCGTTATATTTCTACAGCAAGGACACCGGAAAACCTGTGCAGTTTACAGCTCCATCGTTTGCCTTGGATGTGAGCAAGGAAATTCCCCGCTTTCGCAATTTCAAAGCCAACGAATATGGTTGCCAGCTGTGGTGGGTGGAGCATGGGGGGCGCCTGGATACGGTGCATGATACCGAGCAAATCAAATGGGAGCTCTGGCGCGTGGTATACGGCATTTGGGACTACATCAAAAATTCCGGTAAATTCCCGGAAGCGGAGACGATGACACTAGAATGGGTGGGCATGATTCCCGGCAAGCGGGAAAGTCGACGTTTTGAAGGCGATTTTATGCTTTCCCAGCGTGACCTCATCGAACAACGGACATACCCTGATGCAGTAGCTTATGGCGGATGGTCTATTGACCTGCACCCGGCCGATGGGGTGTTCAGCGAGCGGCAACCCTGCAATCAATGGCACAGCAAGGGAGTGTTCCATATCCCGTACCGTTGCCTTTACAGCCGCAACATCAGTAACCTGTTTCTCGCCGGGCGCATCATCAGCGTGAGTCATGTGGCGTTCGGTGCCACGCGTGTGATGGCAACCAGCGCGTATACCGGACAGGCCGTGGCCATGGCGGCGAAGGTTTGCAAGGATAAGGCGTTGCTGCCTCGCGATATTTTCGAGAGGGGTCATATTGACTTGCTACAACGCGAACTGATGAAAAATGGACAGCATATCCCCGGTGTGGTACTGCATGATGCAGACGACCTTGTACAACAGGCGCAATTAACGGCGTCAAGCCAATTGGCCTTTTCGGCTTTCGATAGCGCGAACCTGATTTGGAAGCCGCTCGAAATTGCTGCCGCGCAGTTGATTCCGCTGGACCAAGGGCGGGCGCCTGTTTTTTCACTGCCCATACGCACGGCCGAAGATACGGAAGTGGAAGTGCAATTGCGTACGAGCAGCAGACGGGGTGGGTTTACACCGGATACTACCCTTGGGACCAATCGCCTTTCCCTCACCGCGGGTATACATGAAATTGCATTGGATTTCGGGGCCGAGCTTACGGAAGCCCAATATGTGTTTCTGACATTCCTGAAAAACCCGCTTATACAGCTTCCCTACACCGGGCAACGCATCACCGGCTTGCTTTCCGTGTATAACGGGGTCAATAAAAAAGTATCCAACAATGGCCAGCAACGGCCACCGGCAGACGCTGGTGTGGATGAATTTGAATTCTGGTGCCCGCAGCGGCGGCCGGAAGGTCATAATATTGCGGTTAAGCTTTCAGAACCCATCCGGTTGTTTGGGGCAGAAAATCTACGCAATGGGGTTGATAGGCCAGTTTCACAACCAAATGCTTGGGTGGCCGACTCAAGGGATGCCAACCCATCCTTATGTTTGGAATGGAATAAAGCCCAAACCATTGGCTGTATCGATCTCTGTTTTGATACTGATTTTGACCATGCCATGGAATCGGTGCTAATGACCCATCCGGAGCGGGTGATGCCTTTCTGTGTCCGAAGCTATCGGATTGAAGACGCAGCAGGTCGGGTGGTTTACCAGAAAAAAAACAACTACCAAACCCGTAATTCCGTTACGTTTGAGCAACCGTTGGTAACGGATAAGTTGATCGTTTATGTGGAGCACCCATCGGAAAATATACCTGCGGCCGTGTTTGCAATGAGATGCTACGCGTTACGCCGTAGGTAAATTCGCTGATGCGCAGATTCGCAAATAAACGAATGGCGAATAGGCAAATAAATGAATAAGCAAATAAACAAATAAGCAAATTCACAAAAATGACCACACTCGACTATTGGATGATTATTGGCTTTTCGGTGCTTGTTGTGGGGGCAGGCTTGGCACTGAGTGAGAAGAAAGGGACTATGAAATCCTTTTTTGCGGCGGGAGGTGCCGTTCCTTGGTGGCTAAGCGGGTTATCGCTGTTTATGAGTTTTTTTTCCGCAGGCACCTTTGTGGTATGGGGGTCAATAGCTTATGAATATGGTTTTGTATCCATTATGATCCAATGGGGTATGTGCCTTGCCGGTTTCCTTATTGGGTTTTTCATTGCTCCTAAGTGGCGAAAAACCGGAGTGCTGACCGCCGGTGAGTACATTCGGAAGCGATTTGGGAAAAGGGTGCAGGCGCTATATGTTTATCTATTCCTGTTGCTGGCGATTGCTTACACAGGCGCTTTCCTATATCCCGTTGCTCGGCTGGTAAATGTATCCACTGGTTTTTCTTTGGAATACGCTATCATCATCATTGGGTTGATGATAATCTTGTATACCGCAGCTGGCGGGCTCTGGGCGGTCATTGTCACGGATGTGCTGCAATTTGTTATCCTCACAGCGGCGGTCATCATCGTTGTTCCTTTAGCCTTGGATTTGGTGGGTGGGGTTTCCGGTTTGCTGGATCAGGCACCGGACAATTATTTCGAACCGTTCGCTGGCGAGTATACCCCTTGGTTTTTGTTGGCTTTTGCATTTTATAACATGGTCTTCATTGGCGGCAATTGGTCCTATGTTCAACGCTACACCAGCGTTGATTCCCCAAAAAGTGCAAGAAAAGTAGGGTATCTTTTCGGTATACTCTATTTATTCAGTCCGGTCTTTTGGATGATCCCTCCCATGGTACTGCGCATAATGGGCGGCACCCTCTCTGGCTTGGAAAACGAGGGAGCTTATTTCCTGATGTGTCAGAAAGTATTACCCGCGGGTATGTTGGGTTTAATGCTGGCGGGTATGATATTCGCTACAGCAAGTGCGGTAAATACCACCTTAAATATGTCGGCTGCGGTGTTTACAAATGATATTTTCAGAAAAATCTACCCTCACGCTACAGACCGAATATTGATGCGCGTTGCTCGGGCGTCCACGGTTGTGCTGGGTCTCATTACCATAGTCACGGCATTGCTTGTTCCCGGTGCGGGGGGGATTGTTGAAGTGGTTTTAAGTGTAGGGGCGCTTACGGGAGTTCCCTTATACGGCCCCCCCATATGGGCCTTGTTTTCCAAACGGCAGACCGCGTTTTCCATTTATTTTGTCACACTGGCTAGCTTGGCAGTCAACCTGTTTTTCAAGTTTTTGTCGCCATCGGTATTGAGGTTTGGTCTTGATCGGACACAGGAAATGGTGCTGGGCGTGTTGTTACCCGTTGGTCTTCTGGCTTTATTTGAGGTGATCTATGCTTGGAAGAAGCCTCAATCCATGGTTGTTCAAGCTCTTCCCGTTGATTCACCAGCCACTGAAAGCGCAGCTGTGGAGAATAGGCAGTCTGCCTTACAGAATAAGCGGGCATTGCGAGTAATCGCTTATGCCTTGCTCCTTACAGGAGTGACCATGCTGGGTCTGGGTGTGATGGCCACAACTGGCCGTACGATAATGATTAGTATTGCGTTACTGCTTTTAGCTTTTGTGGGGTATCTTTTCGTTATCGCCAAGCCTTATACCGATTGATGAGCCCATTCGTAGAAGAATCATGTGATGAAACCTCATTAACTTCCCGCAGTTCGGGCAGGATTTTTCCCGCGAGTTGCTTGCCTAACTCCACACCCCATTGGTCGAAGCTAAAGATATTCCAGATGATGCCCTGCACGAAAATCTTGTGTTCATAAAGCGCGATAAGCGACCCCAAGGTGAATGGCGTGATTTTCTTCACTAAGAACGAATTGCTTGGGCGGTTACCTTCAAATACTTTAAAGGGTTTGAGTTTTTCGATTTCCGTTTGCGCTTTCCCGTTTGCTTCCAATTCATTGGCCACTTCCGTTTCACTTTTGCCATTCATTAATGCTTCAGTCTGGGCAAAGAAATTGGAGAGTAACAACGTATGGTGTTCGTCGATGGGATTGTGGCTTTGCACTGGAGCGATGAAATCGGTAGGGATCAATTTGGTCCCCTGATGGATCAATTGATAAAATGCATGCTGCCCGTTGGTGCCCGGCTCACCCCAGATAATAGGACCGGTCTGATACGTTGTACGGTTGCCATTGCGATCGACGTATTTGCCGTTGCTTTCCATGTCACCTTGTTGAAAATAGGCTGCGAAACGATGCATATACTGATCGTACGGTAAGATGGCATGGGTTTCGGCATCGAAGAAATTATTATACCAGATGCCTAATAGGGCCATAATCACGGGAATATTCTCTTCAAACGGTGTAGTGCTGAAATGGTCGTCGGTAACATAAGCGCCTTTGAGTAATTCTTCAAAATTATCATAGCCGATACTCAGTACGATGGATAATCCGATGGCACTCCATAACGAATAGCGGCCCCCAACCCAATCCCAAAATTCGAACATGTTTTGCGTATCGATGCCAAACGCTGCCACGGCTTTGCTATTGGTAGATAAGGCTACAAAATGCTTAGCAACAGCTATTTGGGGTGCACCACTATCCAATAGCCATTGTCTTGCTGTATGTGCATTGGCCATGGTCTCCTGGGTGGTGAACGTTTTTGAGGCTATAAGGAAGAGGGTGGTTTCAGGGTTAATGCCGTTGAGCGTTTCGGCAATATGTGTACCATCTACATTCGATACAAAGTGTGAATTGAGATGGGTTTTGTAAGGTTTGAGTGCCTCGGTCACCATCACCGGCCCAAGATCGGAACCACCGATGCCGATATTTACCACATCGGTAATGGGCTTGCCCGTATAACCCTTCCATTCCCCACTGATTATTTTTTCCGAAAATGCCTGCATTTTGGCCAACACCGCTTTCACCTCGGGCATCACATCTTTCCCATCAACGAGCATGGGATCGCCACTTGAGTTGCGGAGAGCGGTATGTAACACAGCGCGGTTTTCGGTTTCATTAATAGCGTCGCCGGCAAACATGGCTTTGATGGCTTCATCAAGCTTGCATTCGCGAGCCAATTGTAGGAGCAAAGCCTTGGTGGTATCGTCAATACGATTTTTGGAATAATCGAAAAGGATATCCCCAAAACTAATGGAAAATTTATCGAACCGTGCAGCATCTGCCTTAAACAAATCCTTAAGATGTTTAGGAGCGATGTCTACATAATGGTTGCTGAGGTACTTGTACGCTTGGGTTTCTGTGAAGTTAATCCGGGGTAGCATAATTGTTTTTTTTGCGAATTTAAGCTTTTTAAGGCTAAGTGGCAATTGCCTAATTTTTTTCCTTTCTCCTTCTTTGCGTTCAAAGAAAATACGCATAGCAAAAATATAATTCCTTACCTTTGCATCCATGACCAAAGAACAGATTCAAGATTTGAGGGATAGATCAGCTTCCCTGAGGAGGCATCTTTGACATCGATGTCCGTAAAGATGAAATAGAGGAAGAACAAGCCATCACCCTTCAGTCCGATTTTTGGGATAATTCCAAAGCAGCCGAAAAAGTGCTGCAATCCATCAAAAATAAAAAGATATGGACCGACCACTTCGATGAAGTCGTTGCGGCGGTGGAAGACACGACAGTGATGTTTGAGTTTTTCCAGGCGGGGGATGCTTCCGAGGCCGATTTGAAAGAGCAGTACGATATCGCCCTTGGCAAGATCGAAGAGCTGGAATTCAAAAATATGTTGAGTGCCGATGAAGACCAATTGGATGCGGTGCTACAAATCACCGCAGGGGCAGGTGGCACCGAAAGCTGCGATTGGGCGGGTATGCTAATGCGCATGTACCTCATGTGGGGCGAAAGCAATGGCTATAAAGCGACGGAGCAGGACTACCAAGAAGGCGATGTGGCTGGTATCAAAACAGTGACCTTACAGTTTTCAGGTGCTTTTGCTTACGGCTACCTCAAAGGAGAGAATGGCGTACATCGCTTGGTGCGGATTTCACCTTTTGATTCCAATGCCAAACGCCATACGTCGTTTGCTTCCGTATATGTCTATCCCTTGGTGGATGATACCATCGAAATTGACGTAAAGGACGCCGATCTAGATTGGGATACGTTCCGTTCAGGAGGTGCCGGCGGACAAAATGTGAATAAAGTCGAAACAGCCGTGCGCCTACACCATAAGCCCACGGGGATCATCATCAAAAACCAAGAATCACGTTCACAGTTGCAAAACAAGGAAAATGCCTTGCGCTTACTTAAATCACAACTGTACGAAATAGAGATGCGTAAACGGGAGGAAGCTTCTGCGGCGATAGAGGGCAGCAAGAAAAAAATCGAGTGGGGCTCCCAGATCAGAAATTACGTACTACACCCTTATAAGTTGGTGAAAGACCTGCGCACCAATACCGAGACTTCCAATACACAGGCCGTTCTTGATGGGGAAATCGACGAGTTTTTGAAGGCTTACCTTATGGAGTTCGGGGGTTAGAACTCATTTTTCCACATCATGCTTTCCACAGGACGGGTCGTTTTGTTGTTGTACTTGGCGTTGCCCTTCGTGTTGTAAAACGTTTCGATATCTCCCTCTACAGTAAAATAAATCAATTGACCAATAGGCATGCCTGCATAGATCCGCACAGGCTGGGCCACGGATATTTCCAGTGTCCAGGTGTTGCAAAAACCTACATCTCCCTTGCCTGCCGTGGCATGGATATCGATACCTAGCCGACCAGTACTAGATTTGCCTTCAAGGAATGGCACATGGCTATGGGTCTCGGTATATTCAAGCGTGACACCGAGGTATAAAGCATTCGGCTCTAAAACATAGCCGGCTTGGGGAATTTCAAAGTGCTCAATTTCATTGTGTTTTTTGGCATCCAGCACACGGTCTTTATAGGTGGCGAGATACTTACCCAAATGGACATCATATGAATTCGTGCCTAGGCAATCCCGCTGGAAAGGTTCGATGACAATGGTGCCGCGTTCAATTTCTTCCAGTATGCGTTTGTCGGATAGAATCATTTTTTGTTAGATATAAGACATGAGACGTGAGATATGAGACGAACATATACCATAATCTCGCAGTCATGAAAGGGCCAAAAATACATTAATGAATCAGAATTTTTAGGACTATTTTACAATAAATGCTATTTTTGGATGCATGGCATTAGCATACTTGCGTGAATTAGACAATAATGTACGGTTTGCCATTTGGCGAATCGAGGAACCTGCGGAAGACCTTCTCAGTCGGTTGCGGCTAAATGACCGTGAGATGGCTGTATTAAGTCGCCTGAACAAAGGTAAACGGACCCTGCATTGGTTGGCCACACGTGTATTGCTACGGGAAATGCTAGACACCCTTGGCTTTATCGATTGCCCTTCGGATAAAAACGGGAAACCCTATCTGGCAAACTTCCCCCAACGGATATCACTTACACATTCCTTTGATTATGCAGCGGTGATGATGAGCGACAATGGTGAGGTGGGTATTGATTTGGAATTGGTGAAGCCAAAAATCCTCCGCATTGCCGATAAATTTATGAAAGACGAGGAGTTGAAATCCATCGGTGACCCAAATAAAATCGAGCAACTTTATGCCTGCTGGTGCGCCAAGGAGGCCGTGTATAAGTTGCAGGGAAATAAAGGGGTGTCATTCAAAGACAATATGACGATACTTCCGTTTGATTTTCAGGATCAAGGCGTATTGTTTTTAGATTTGGATGCCCCCCACCGAAAGGAACAGTTTAAGGTGTATTATGAAAAGTTCCAGGAATATATGCTGGGATATGTGATGGAAGGATAAGGCATATTAAGCTATGGTCGAAAGGCATCAACCAGTTGCACCAAGCTATTGATCCGTGGATTTACCAGGGATAATTCCCCCGTTACTTCAACCCGGTCAGAGTCCAATGTTCGACCAGTGGCTTCGATGTGGTCAAAAGATTGGATATACCGTGTCAATACGGGGCTTATTTCCAATTTTGTTACTTTCTCAAAATCCATGCTCATATAGAATATTTCGCTGTTGTCTCGACCATTTGGAGGCAATTCAACGGGGGAAGAGGCCGTATGGAGCTGGAAATAATGATGCCCTATGCAACTTGCGCCCACTTGGTACAGCGGGAACGCATCACGACTTAATTTGGTATGTGAAGAATCTAAAAATCCTTGTTTGCGTAAGTAAGTTGTCAATGCGTCAGTATCCGCATGGATGGAAAGGTATAGTTCGGGCACCTGCTTTTCGACAAGCTCTACCTGTTCTTCCAATTCAAAATCATCATTATAGTCATAGGTGATGGTGGTATCTTGTTGTGTGATGATGCCCCGCCACTCCAATGACAAGTTGCCTCGGTAATAGTTGAGCAAGCTATCGCCATGCAGGCTGTATGCTCCGATACGATAAATCTGTTTCCCAAGTATACCACCCAAACCTGTATTTAGCCAAAGACTTGCCGCATTATCGACAGGAAAGTCCGGTCGGCGCAATACGGTATCCGGCAAAGTGGCTCGAATCTGCATCGAAAGGAGGATACGGCCATCCCGGAACTGGATGCTTCCTGAATGTTCATTGTTTGTAAAAGCAACATGCCCTTTAATGGTGCGTAATGTCTTGAAATCGCTTTCTTTCACAGGCACCATATCCGTAGCATCCAATAGTCGGTCGAGTGTGGCCAGCACCTGTGCGGTGTCTACCTGATTGTTATTTGCCATCGCTGGCAGGGCAAAAGCGACACGACTGGCGGTATGATTTACAATGAGGTGCTTTGAATGCAAGAAGCTATCTTGTCCGCTCCATTGACTTTCCATACCTAACTCATGCACTAAAAAGTGACGCAGCGCCACCGAATCTCTTACCGCTAAGGTGCCAAAATAATAAGACGCAGCGCTGTCTGCGCTGTACAAGAAGATATTGGCCGGGACATGTATCCCAAGCTGTTTTAGTGTTTTTTGGTCAAATTGAGGTTTCTCCTCATCGCGATCCCCAGAATAGTAGCTCCGATTCCATAATGCATTCCAAGCGATATCCCTGATCAAGGCATCCCCATTGACCTTGATTAATAGGGCGGCATTTTTTGGGATGAGCGTGTGATAAGAAATGTATTGGCGGTAGGCCAGATAACCCCATCCAACGGCAATAACCAATAACACAAAGCTTAAGACAAAGATGAATGCACGCTTCATGAATGTCTATTTCAGCAAATCCCTGATTTGTTGCGATGCATGCTCATTATCTACTTTCTTGATGATGTGCGCAATGATGCCATTTTCATCAATAAGGAACGTGGTACGGGCTGTACCCATGTATTTCTTGCCGTACATATTCTTTTCTACCCATACACCATAATCCTGTACAATTTTTTGATCCTCATCGGCCAATAACGTAAATGGGAGGCTATGTTTGCTAATGAATTTTTGGTGTGACTGCTCGTTATCCACACTTACGCCAATGACCTCAAAGCCATCGGTCAGCAAGGATTGGTAGTTATCCCGAAAGTTACACGCTTCCGTAGTGCAGCCCGGAGTATCATCTTTTGGATAGAAATAAAGGATTACTTTCTTCCCTTTGAAATCACTGAGTGATACGGTTTTACCATGCTGGTTTTTCGCGGTGATTGCTGGGGCCTTGTCGCCCGGTTTCAATGTTGCCATTTCTTTTGTCGTTTAAAATTATCTCACAAAATTTACTTCGTAAGCCTGCTTGTTATCTTTCCAATCCACAACTTCCAATCGGAAATATTGCTTTCCTTTTGGCATACTCTTTTCAAACACATGCCAGAGTACACGTGTTTTTGGGTCATATTCCATCAATACCCACTGTTCATTGAGGTAGCCATTGAATGATTGGATACCAGATAAGTCATCTGATCCGAGGAAATTCATCCGAGATAAAGTTGCCATGTTTTTACCTTCGCTGATATTTTGTGGGCGGATGGTAGGCGCAATGGTATCTACACCTACATAAAAACTCCCAAAACTTCGAGCAGTTGTTTGCACCCAACCGTTCTCGTACCGGCCTCCATTTGAGTTGCCTTGTATATCTACAATGAGGGCTTTGCTGTATAAATGCTCGGGTAATGTTTCGTCCGGTTTGATGGCCAGTTGATATCCCAGATGAAGCGGGATCATCCGATTGTGTACATGCTGCATGAGCGAATATCCTTTAGCCGGTTTGGATGCTTGCGCATAACTAAAGTGCAAGTGGTCATACAATGCATTTTCCGGAATGGTGATTTCGATGTGCTCCGCTGAATATCGGTTTTCTTTGTCGTATTTGAATATAGCAGTCCCCGGGATGTTCTTGTGTTCGGGTTTGTATGTTGGGTTGTGTTGGACACGGAAAGACAATGTGCTCGTATTACCCTGCACATCGCGTACCCGATAGGTGATTTGGTGCACTTGATTGCCTGTGATGGCTATAATGCCGTTTTTCACTAGATTTTGATAAATGGTCAGGGGGTTGTTGGGATCCACAAAACTTTTCTGCACACGGGTTTTTTTGAGGATATAATACGGGTAGTCGATATGCGAGTTCATGGCACGGGAATGATCAAAACGGAAGCGCTCAAATACCGCCGTATAGATGGGTGCACCATCCATTAGCAACTCGATGGAATATACACCATTCCGGAAGGAAGATCCAGATTGCTGGTCAACGGTGTTGATGCCGAAACCTGTACGGCCGTTAACGGGGATGATGGTGTTCTGAGCCAGTGTATAGTTGCCGCCTGCACCGGCGTTGACGAGCAGGTGCCTTCGTCCCGTATGTTCGCTGAAGGCGTCATCTCCAAGGTCGTATACCGTAATACCGTTTATCGTGGGGGGTATATTATCCGGAAATTGGAGCCCAAACAATTGGCTGTTGATAGGTTCCTCGGATTTTGTGTCACGTAATTCGAAATGCAAGTGGGGGCCTTGGGAACTTCCTGAATTGCCTGCCTGTCCGATAATTTCACCTTTCTTCACAGGGATTACATTTGATTCCAAGGGAACGTCTACATCAAACTTTTGCTCCTTGTATTGCTGGGCCCTTACCACGGACGTGATGTTATCACTGAACTGATGCATGTGCATATATACGCTGGTGTAACCATTGGGGTGGTCGATGTATAGCGCGTTTCCGCCGCCGCCCAGTTGCACACGGATACGGGAGATATATCCATCAGCCACTGCATAAAGGGTATGGCCCACGCGTTGCTGCGTACGGTAATCCGACCCTGAATGGAAATGGTTGGTTCGCAATTCGGCGAAGGTGCCCGATGCTTGCGGAGGTATATCAAGCGGTGGACGGAAATAACCTTTAGGGTACGATTGGCTTTGGATGATGGGCCCCTGGGCATGTGCGGTACAGACGGCAAATAAAAGTAAGAAGTGAGTCAGGTAGATAAACTGCATCTTATTTGACATAAAAATGAAACATACGTTGGTCTCCGATGAACCCTTCGAGGTAATCACCGATAGCAACGGGTGCAACCCCCGCAGGGGTACCGGTAAAAATAAGATCCCCTTTGCGTAACGTGATGTATTGTGATACAAAGACAAGAATATCCTCAAATGTAAAAATCAGATCTTTTGTATAGCCTTTTTGCACCGTCTTTTCATTTATGTCTAACCGAAATTGCAGGTTATACACATCGCCGAACGTCTCTTTTGGAAGCAGGTCGCTCACGGGTGCCGAACCGTCAAATGCCTTAGCCAGTTCCCATGGCAGAGATTTTTCTTTATGCTGTTGTTGGATATCCCTGGCGGTAAAATCTATCCCTAAGCCAATGGCATCGTAATAGGTGTGTGCAAATTTCGCGCCGATATGCTTTCCCTCCTTGCAGACCCTAAGCACCACTTCCACCTCATGGTGGATGTTTTGAGAAAAACCGGGATAGTAAAAATCGCGGTTGTCTTTCAATATGGCGGTATCGGGTTTGAGAAAAATCACAGGTTTCTCGGGAACAGGGTTATTGAGCTCCTTGGCATGTTCGGTGTAATTGCGGCCGATGGCGATAATCTTCATAGACAATAGCTAATGAGTTATTGGCGGTAAAAATATAAGAAAACTCCCGAAAAAAGATGATATTAATAGGATTATTGCAGATAGTTGATTAGCCAAGATAATCCGTGAGCGATACATAATTTTGTAAATAAACGTGAAATTCCGTATATTGACCTTTATCTAAACAAGGAGGTCGTTATGCAAACGTTAAATGTCAACTGGTTTGTTGAGGTACCCATCGATTTTGAACATAAACAGTACCAATTGCTGGCGTATTTGCAGCAAATCAACGCCCATTTCAACCACACCCAACTCTACCCCAATCTGAATGATCTGGTTTTCCACTACAATAACCTGAAAAAATTCAAGAAGGATAAAACCATGCTGGAGACATCCTTCCCTGTTCGTCTGAGCAACATCGATGTAGCAGCGGTGACACTTACCTATGAAAAGATCATAAATGATGATGCCATGATGCAGGAAATTGAGCAAATCATCAATTATGCAACATTCAAGATCAAGCCTGCCATAAAAGAAGGTCAGGAAATCCATGACTTTGTAGAAAGCCACCTCGCCATTTCCGAAGTCGGCGTGCGGCCACTTTATCCCTATCATGGCTATTTATTATTACGTAATGGTGGAGAGCGAGGCGTTCGCGTGTATGAATACCAAGTGACCCTTTTCGAAAACCAGCACGAAAAGTACCGTGGTATCCATACCACTTTTATTACCAAGTACGAGTGGAGTTTTATCTATAGCTCAGCGGCGTCCATCCGCAAGGATCTCATCCAAACTCGTCGCGAACTCCCTAACCCAGCGGTATACCAAGTGGAAAGTGATATCACATTTCCCTTGGAAAACACCTTGCTACCCTTAGCCAAAAAAACGTTGGTCAAAACCATATCTACATTGAGCTGATAATGATAGCATACATTATCCCGTTACTTGCAATGGGGTCTGAAGTGATTTTGTTCTTAAATTTGCAAGTCATTCAATATTTATATACCTTAGCTTCGTTGTAAGCCATAAATGGAATGGAATACTAACGTACCACAAATAACACACTATTTTTTTAACCTGTTAAAACACACAATTATGCCACTGAAAAACAAAGGTTCTACCAATTAGCTAAAATGTTTTAGTTTATTTTTTAAGCCGTAATCTCTAAAGATTTAGGTGCACTCCGGCATTACATTGTAATGCCAGAGGTCGTTATTGTTTTTTTTCCAACCTACACGCGAAAATACGAAAGAGGTGTTGTGGATGGCTAGTCGTGCCTTGCCATAGCGTTTCACACTGCTATTGCATTGGTTAGAAAGACAATGAGCTACATAGTTAATGAAAAACCAAAAATTAGAACAATGAACCACAAAAGAGCAAAAACTAGAAGAGGGAAAATGCGGCTAACGTCATTTGCCTTGGCGGTAGTGTTGATTATCAGCGCTGCGCACGCAAAAATTCATGCTCCGAACACGTTCGGGGAAAAAGGCTACATCAACATTTCATCTGAAAAACCTGCCTTTCAGCAGACCATCGTAGGGACTATTACGAGAGCAGCGGACAATACACCCATGGAGGGTGTTTCTATTGCCGTGAAAGGGACCTCACGGGGGGTAGCCACAGATGCCTCCGGGAGATACACCATTTCAGCTGCAAGCGGTGAAATTTTGGTGTTTTCTTACTTGGGTTATGTGAGCCAGGAGATTACGGTGGAACAAAGCGCGACCATCAATGTACAGTTGAAAGACGATGCCGAGAGTTTGGAAGAAGTAGTCGTAGTGGGGTACGGCACGCAACGGAGGAAAGAGGTAACTTCGGCTGTTGCTACGGTAAGGGCAGAAGATTTCAATGCAGGCGGCGCTCGTTCGCCCATGGACCTTATCCAAGGAAAAGTGGCAGGCCTAAACATAACGCGTACGCAGGGCAATAACCCCAATTCAAGTGCAGCTATCCAGTTGAGGGGGGTTACGTCACTCACAGGTACACGAACGCCGTTGATTGTGATTGACGGTATCCCCGGGGGCAGCCTGGACTTGCTCCAACAGGATGATATCGAGTCGTTTGATGTGTTGAAGGACGGCTCAGCTGCCGCTATCTACGGTACACGGGGCAACGCAGGGGTAATTCTCATTACAACTAAGAAAGGAAAGGAAGGTCCTCCCCAGTTTGACTACGCTACGTATGTGCAACGCGAAGTGGTAGACCGCAAGCCGGATTTCCTCAGTGCCTCAGATTTTAGGAATCTCATTGCTCAGGGGGTCATTAGTGGTGACGAAGATTTTGGCGCTTCCACTGATTTATATGATGAACTGATAGATAGGCAAAATACAAGTCAATACCATAATTTCGCCGCTTCAGGAGGATCTGCCAATACCAATTATCGGGCTTCGATTTTCTTCAATGACGCTAATGGCATCGCCAAACAAAGTAGTCGGGAGCAATGGGGAGGAAGGGTGAATATCAATCAAAAGGGATTGCAAGATCGACTGGCACTGCAAGTAAACCTTGCTGCGAATTTCAATAAATCAAACTTGTTGGGAGGAGGATTCAATAATTCAGACGATCCCAATGCCCGTATAACCAGCACAGGGAGCGATTTTGAACAAGCTGTCCAACGCAACCCAACGGCTCCGATTTATAATGAAGACGGTTCGTTTTTGGAAACACAAGCCTATAACAATTACAATCCACTTTCGCGATTGGCAAACCGCATCGCTGAGCGCAATGAGCAAACGCTTTCTGGAGACGCAAGGCTGACACTTGACATTATCGATGGGTTATCTGCCTCTGCGTTTGGCTCCTATGTGCGCGAAAATTTCAATGACCGTTTTTACCGCTCCACAAACGATTGGGAACAACGGCCCTCCTCTGACTGGCTAGGGATGGCTTATGCAGCGAAATGGAATGATGTGTCTTGGATACAAACATTTGAATCTACCATCGACTATAACACCACCTTTGCTGAAGATCATTCATTGACCGCGCTTCTTGGGTATAGTTACCAATATGGTACAGTCGAACGGTTCAATGTGAATAACAACGGCTTTACCTCCGATGGATTTCTGGACTGGAATTTAGGTGCTGGTAGTGCAATTAATAATACTGCATTACCTCGGCCTGGAATGGGTAGTTTCAAGGATGACAATACGCTCATCGCTTTCTTTGGTCGGGTGAATTACACGTATAAAGGAAAGTACATGGCTCAAGCCATCCTGCGCAGGGAAGGGTCATCGCGTTTTGGAGCCAACCACAAATGGGGGAATTTTCCATCTGTTTCAGTAGGGTGGAGCCTAAGTGAAGAGGAATTCCTCCAAGCGGTACCGGAGATCAATGACTTGAAATTGCGTATAGGTTATGGGGTCACCGGCAACCAAGGTATCCCGAATTACCAATCGCTACTCACATTAAGTACAGGGGGTGTTTACCCGCAAGGAGGCGTGTATTATCAAACGTATGGGCCTTCACGTAATCCGAACCCTAACCTGAGGTGGGAACAAAAAGCCGAATGGAATTTCGGTTTGGATTTTGCCTTGTTCAATAATCGGATCAGCGGGGCGTTAGATGTGTATGACCGGGAGACGAAGGACTTGTTATACGAGTATAATGCCCAACAACCGGCATTTGCACGTGATCTCATCTATACCAATGTGGGCTCTATCCGGAATAGGGGCGTTGAACTGCAACTTTCGGCTATTGCTATGCAGCGCGATGATTTCCGTTGGAATATCGATTTCGCAGGCAACACCAATTCCAATAAATTGACCAAATTATCTGCCGATGTTTTCCAGGCGAACTGGCTTGAATTCTATGGCTTACCGTCACCCGGGAATCTTGGGAACGCTTTTCGATTGGAAGAAGGGGGCGAGATAGGCAATTTCTTTGGTAAACGTTTTGCCGGGCTTACGGATAATGGTAAATGGCTGTTTTACAAAGCGGATGGAAGCACTGGGTTGGCCGGTGAAATGAATGATAATGACCTAGCCGTAATTGGTAATGGGGTGCCAAAATACCACGCGTCGCTGAGCAACACGTTTATATACAAAAACTTCGATTTAACCATATTTTTCAGGGGTAAATTCGGGTTCGATATCCTCAATACACAGGATTTGTATTTTGGTAACAAGAAATGGCTGCCCAATAATTTGCTGCGGAGTGCCATCACGACGCATGACCAATTGGATGATGATCCCCAATACTCGGATTACTACATCGAAAAGGGCGATTTCGTGAAATTGGACAACCTGACGTTGGGGTATAATTTCAAACTGAATTCTTCCTATATCCGTAATATGCGGGTTTATGTGACCGGGAGGAACATCGCCACCATTACCGGATATAGTGGTATTGATCCCGAATTGCAGGATACTGGCTTTGAAACCGGTGTGGATGCCAGGGGTTTTTACCCTCGCACACAATCGTGGGCCATTGGATTGAATGTTGGATTCTAAAAAAAATTGAAGATGAAAAGTTACATAAAGAAAGTATTGTACATCACCGCTGCCGGCGTACTGGCAAGTGGAATAAATGCCTGTACAAACTTGGATGAGTCCCTGTACAGCGAATTGAATAAAGATAGCTTCTACAGCTCAAAGCTTGAAGTAATGCAGGCTGCCCTCCGGCCCTTTACGCATATGCAGGCCTGGATGGCGCCAACGGGGGGAAATGGATATTATTATCATGCCGAACTCTCTTCCGATCAGCTGGCATGGCCTCAAAAGGGGCGGCATGGGTATGACGGCGGTGATCATTTCCGGCAACATTACCATACATGGACGGATAATGAAGGCCGGATGCGAACAGCTTGGACGCTGATATGGACAGGGATTGGCTATATCAATTCGGCAATAGCCGACTTGGCGGAAGTGGAGTACGCGTCGTTGGACATTAGTGATGCAGAGATGGCCGCCATATTGGCGGAACTACATGTACTACGGGCCTTCCATTACATGAAAATCATGGAACTATGGGGGAATGTGCCGATTTCCACTGAGGTGGCATCCGAACCGACCAACCCGCCTACGCAACCCCGTGCAGAAGTCTTTGAATTCGTAAAATCGGAATTGGAAACTTATGTACCCCAATTATTGCCGTATGCTACGGAGTTGGTGGGGCGTGTATCAGCCACCGCTGGATATGCCATGTTGGCCGAACTATACCTCAATGCGGAGTACTTCATAGGTACACCGATGTGGGATGAGTGTATCGCAGCCTGTGATATGATTATCAGTGGAGAGGCTGGAGGACTGCAGGGGACCCCCCAGTTGGCCAGTAACCTGACAGAAACCTTTAGTAATACCAACAAAAATGCGTCTGAGTCCCTATTCCAATTTGCGTATAGCCGACAGGGCGGTTTCGTTTTTGACTGGGGCGGTTTTTTCATGGGATATGATTACATGAGGGAGGTGTTGGACGTAGGGTATGGGGGATGGAATGCCTTCGTTGTTGTCCCTTCTGCTTTTGATGCCTATGCGGAGAACGATCTGCGCAAAGAAGAATGGTTCTTGTTTGGTTCACAATATAGATATGGAACAACAACTCCGGTATTGGGTTCAGAGGAGTGGAGCGGCAAACCCATCGTGTTTGTCAATTCGATCCGCAGGGAGAGTGAGGGTGACCTCACCGGGCCCGGAAGTATGGCCGAAGGTGAGGAGAATAGTGGGGCCAGGTTCAATAAATACAAGAGCGGACGGCTAAATGATGTTAATTACCGAGAAAACCATTATATTCTCTATCGGCTCACGGAAATTTATTTCAACAAAGCCGAGGCCATCATGCGCAAGAACGGAGGCACAGCTACCCAAGAAGCTGTTGACTTGATTAATGCCAGCCGTGAACGGGCATTTAGTCTTGCCGACTGGCCAGCAGCACGGTACACCACAGCCACGTTGACTATGGATGAGCTGTTGGAAGAACGTGGCCGCGAGTTTATTTTCGAAGGGAAGCGACGTACGGACCTTATCCGGTTTGGCAAATTCATCAACGGTACATGGTGGGATCATGAGCCTACCAACGACCCGAATAAGGAGCTATATCCGATACCACATACACAGATTGCTATTAACCCTAATCTTACTCAAAATCCGGGGTATTGATATTTCATGCCGGCAGGGATATGCCTGCCGGCAATTATTTGTATATTAGCACTGTAAAATGAATCAACATATAAACAGCAATGAAGGATAATAAAAACAAAATTGGATCGTCCCGTAGGGAATTTATCAAAACCGGTGCCGCAGCGGCAGCTGGTTTTATGGTTGTACCACGGCATGTATTGGGTGGTGCGGGCTTTATTGCCCCTAGCGACAAATTGGTTGTCGCGGGTATCGGCGTGGGAGGCAAAGGTGAATCCGACCTTAGAAGCTTCTATGATAGTGGCAAGGCG
The DNA here is from genome assembly GCF_024704835.1 of Parapedobacter tibetensis. GTDB lineage: Bacteria > Bacteroidota > Bacteroidia > Sphingobacteriales > Sphingobacteriaceae > Parapedobacter > Parapedobacter tibetensis. The sequence goes on along the minus strand of NZ_JAMXBE010000009.1, from coordinate 55,048 downwards.
GAGATTGCTTATCTATGTGATGTAGACGATCGCCGTGCGGCAGGTTCAGTAAAACGTTTCCCCAAAGCAAAATATTACAAAGATTTTAGGGAAATGTTGGATAAGGAACACAAGCATATCGATGCCGTGTCTGTCTCGGGGCCCGACCACAACCATGCCATCCATGCACTTCCTGCCATGCAGCTGGGCAAGCATGTATATGTGCAAAAACCATTGACCCATGATGTGTATGAAGCGCGTGTACTCACAGAGGCAGCCAAAAAATATAAAGTAATAACCCAAATGGGCAATCAAGGGGCATCAGGAGATGGTGTACGCATCTTACGCGAGTGGTTTGATGCAGGCCTGATTGGCGATGTGCATACCATTTACACTTGGACGAATAGGCCGGTGTGGCCACAGGGAATCCAATGGCCCGAACAAAAAGCCGATATCCCGAAAGAGTTGGATTGGGACCTTTGGTTGGGCACAGCTCCTTATAAGGATTATGTCGATAAACTGGTGCCTTTCAACTGGCGTGGATGGTGGGATTATGGTACGGGTGCCCTTGGTGATATGGGGTGCCACATCATGGAAGCACCGTTCAGTATATTGGGACTCCAATACGTGAAGGATGTGCAGGCCAGTGTAGGTTCGGTATATGTTGATGAATTCAAACGCGGGTATTTCCCGGAAAGCTGTCCCCCTTCGAGCTATGCCGTGCTGACTTTCCCGAAATCTGCCAAAACCAGTGGCGACGTAACCATCCATTGGATGGATGGTGGGATTCAGCCCCAACGACCTGAGGAATTAGGCCCCAATGAGATGTTTGGCGATGGCGGTAATGGTATTCTCTTCATTGGCTCGAAAGGTAAGATGATGGCAGATACGTATGCTGAAAATCCTCGGTTGTTGCCTACCTCTTTGACCGAACAGCATAAGCTACCTGTGAAATACGAGCGTGTACCCAGTAGTGCATCGGGGCACTATGCCCAATGGGTAGAGGCTTGTATCGCCGGGTATGGCAATAAGGAAGTAAGTGCCCCTTTTGAAATATCAGGCCCATTGACAGAGGCCTTGTTGATGGCCAATCTGGCCATTCGTGGCTCAGATCTACGCATCGAAAACAATTATCCGGGCAGAAACCTCAAGTTGATTTGGGATAACGACAACATGAAAGTGACTAACTTTGATGAGGTCAATCAATTTGTCAAACGGCAGTACCGCCAGGGATGGGAATTAGCGGTATAAACATCATTCCTGTTGATTAAATAAAGAGAGTCAGGGCATTTCGAAAGGGATGCCCTGATTTTTTTATGATTACGCGATACCATTGTGAATCAAACGGCACGGTACATGAAGATGCCAAAAAAACACCCAGCCAACCAAGTATTACCGATGACCCGGTAGCCGTCTCCTATGCCAATACAATTGATCGTCAACGAGGAAAATTAATATTAAATAATTTAGACTTATTATAAATAAGTATATATATTTGCCTCACTTAATCTTAAATATCATGAATACATTCAAAACGATCGTAATGCTTGTGCTGTTTGCATCGCAGGCGACTCAATTATCAGCACATGCACTCTGGATAGAGACAGCGGCCTTTGGAAAGCGTGGGGTGCAGCAGCATGTCAAGGTTTACTATGGAGAACCCGGAGATGAAAAGCCAGATAAAGTGGCTGATTGGTGGTCTGATGTGAGTACGTTTACCCTATGGTTGCATCTTCCCAATGGAAGCAAGCAGGCATTGCCGGTGAATGCTGCCGATGACCATTTTACGGCAACATTTACCCCTGAGACAGATGGAGCCTATACATTGACTATTGCTCATAAGGTCAAGGATTTGGTGGATGAGACCCAATACCAGTTCAATAGTACGGCAGTTGTGCAAATAGGCAAGCCTATCCAGACTTCGGTGCCCATTGTTGATGGAGAACTACATGTGCTGCAAGAGCGCACAAGTGAGTTAAAGCGCAATAAGCCCATCGGAAATTTGGTGCTGTTCGGGCAAAAGCCATTGCCGGAGGTTCAGGTCGAAGTGTTCGCACCAAGTAGGTGGAGCCAGCATGCCGAAACCGATGAATTTGGAAAGGCTGGATTTGTTCCGGAATGGAAAGGGCGATATCTTATAGAGGTCATTCATACCGAACAAGTAAAGACTGATAACTATAAGCAAATTGTACGGATTGCAGCCACATGTTTGCGTGTTCACTAATAATAAATCCTTAAGGATAAAAGTTAAACAAACTCCAAATCTTTGAACAACTAAATGAGAATATCAATTATACTATTTTGCGAAGTGCTGTTATTAGGCCTGATGGGTTATGCAACGGCGAAGAGCCAACCTCAAACCGTAGTCAGTGGATATATTACTACAACAGATGAAATACCCGTCGAGCAGATGTCCGTGAAAGTAAAAGGAACATCGATAGGCAATAAAACAGATCAAAGGGGCTTTTACGAGCTGGTACTCCGCAGAGGAGGACAATATACAATCCAAGTTAGTGGAGTAGGCATTATGCCGCAGGAAAAAGTGATTCTAGTTTCCGAAGGCGTCAGTCAAAGCGTGAATTTCGTGGTATCCCTGACCAACCAGCAACTCGATGAAGTGCTGGTATCGGCCAATAAGGCCCGTTACAAGGTGGATACACTATCATCTAGCCTTCGGTTGGATATCCCCTTACTGGAAATCCCACAAAATATCCAAGTGGTAACGGCCAAGGCCATGGAAGACCAACAAATTATCAGCATGAGTGATGGCCTGGTGCGCAACGTCAGTGGAGCCTTGAAGTTGGAGCACTGGGATGAGCTTTATGCCCGGATCAACATGCGTGGATCGCGGGCTTCGGCCTTCCGCAATGGCATGAACGTGACCTCGCAATGGGGCCCGCTCGATGAAGACATGAGCATGGTAGAAAACATTGAGTTTGTCAAAGGTCCAGCTGGATTCATGATGTCAAATGGTGAGCCCAGCGGCATATATAACGTCGTAACTAAGAAACCTACAGGACAGACAAAAGGCGAAGCCAACATTACAATGGGAAGCTTTGATTTATATCGAGCAACATTGGACCTCGATGGAAAACTGGCATCTTCCGGAAAATTGCTTTATCGCTTCAATGTGATGGGACAACGCAAAAATTCGTTCAGAAATAACCAGTTTAATCACCGTTATAGCATTTCGCCGGCCATTCGCTATTTGATAGATGACCAAACAGTGCTCACGGCGGAATATAACTACCAGCATGCACGAATGGCTAACGTAGGATCTTCCTATACGTTCGCGCAAGATGGGTATGGCTCCTTGCCACGTGATTTTACATGGTCAGTACCTCAATTGGAGCCCACAGTAATCAAAGACCATAGCCTATTCCTCCATGTAGAACATCAATTCAATGACGACTGGAAACTAACAACACAGGCAGCGTATTTCAATTATGACCAGGTGGGTAGTTCATTCTGGATCAATGCCTATGATATAGGTGGCGGACAACGATCGGCCATCGACGACGAAGGGAACATCATACGCAATGTGAGCATTTGGGATGCCGTAAACGAGTCGACCTTCGGACAGGCTTACCTCAATGGAACGGCATACACTGGACTAGTGAGACACCGGATAATGGGAGGTATTGACCTAGGGACGAAGGACTATGCTGCCGATTGGTCACAAGGGCATGCACTGGATACGGTGGGTGGATTTTTCAATATTTATGCGCCACATTACACCCTACCTGCCAATGGCCTCCCGAATTTCGATCGCTCGATAGCGATACGTGAACGTGCTACAGTGAGTACGCTTACCCAGTCCTATGTTGGCGTATATGTACAGGATGAACTGGGATTTTGGGAGGACCGTATACGGCTCACGCTGGCTGGAAGGTATACCTACGTGCGTCAATCCAGGTATGGTACGGCCATGGATGGTAACCGTTTTACACCCCGTGTGGGCATCAGCGTATCGATAGATGAACGCACTGCGGTATATGGCTTGTTTGACCAAACCTTCGTGCCTCAAACAGGCCTGCTGCGTGGCGAAGACTTGCCCAAACCGATTACGGGCAACAATATCGAGTTTGGAGCCAAACGCAATTGGAACGATGGCAAGTGGAGTAGCGGCCTATCGGTATACCGTATATTGAAAAACAACCAATTGGTGACCGACCGCGATACCAGCGGAGGTAATAGCAATTTCATCTATTCATTGCAGTTGGGACGGACACGTACGCAAGGCGTAGAAGTTGATCTGAAAGGCGAAATCGTTGAGGGGTTCAATATCATCCTGAACTATGCCTACACGGATGCGCAGGTGAGTAAAAACCCTTATCCTGATCAGGTTGGAAATGTGGTGCCCGGATATGCCACACATGTAGGTAATGGCTGGCTGAGCTATCGTATGCAGCGTGGTCCGTTGAAGGGGGTAGGCCTGTCGGGCGGATTCTCTTATCAAAAGGATCGAAAGACCTGGGGTTGGGATACTGAAAATGAGAAAAACCTTCCCGATTATTTCCGGTTGGATGGAGGTGTTTCCTGGCAGAATAAGCGGGTAATCCTTGCCGCCAACGTATTCAATATCTTGAATGAATACCTCTATTCTGGATCGCCTTACAGCGATTTTTATTATTGGCAATCGGAGCCACCACGCAATTTCAGAGTGAGCTTAGGTTATCGGTTTTAATAGAAGCGTGGCGTTTTCCACGACGGAAAACGCCACGCTTCTCATTTAAAGAACCATGCTGGTATCCATCACAAAATCCTCATCCCTCAGGTGTACAATTCCAGTAGACTTCTCATAGTTGGTTGANACCCCCCCCCAAACCCCCCACGCTTCTCATTTAAAGAACCATGCTGGTATCCATCACAAAATCCTCATCCCTCAGGTGTACAATTCCAGTAGACTTCTCATAGTTGGTTGATTTCTTGGAAAAGAAATCATGTTGTGTTGTTTCTACGTTAAGACCATTCAATACAATGGGATTTACATTCTTGACTTCAAAGATCGGTTCGAAACCAAGATTCATTAAGGCTTTGTTGGCATTATACCGTACATATTCCTTCACTTCAGAAGTAAGCCCCACATCCGTGTATATCTCCTCCGTATATTTCAATTCATTTTCGTATAATTCATTGAGCAATGCAAGGAGTTTTTCTTTGCTTTTCTCGGGTTTCTGTAATTTTTTGTAAACATTTTGGGCCAATAATCCTACAAACACACCGTGGATGGATTCATCGGCTACGATTTTCTTGATGATATCGGCACTGGCCACCATGTGTCCCTGTCCACACAACCATAAAGGGATGAAAAAGCCACTGTAAAATAAGAATGATTCCAAAAGCACCGAGGCGGCCAAAGCCATGAAAAGCTCTTCCTTACTGATGTTGGCCTTATCGATGGCACGGTAATATTTGTCGATGGTGGATGCCTTGAATTGCAAGTATTTGTTTTGTTGAACCCAAGCAAAAATATCATCGATGTCTTGGGTTGTGGCCACCGTCGTGAAAATGGTAGAATATGACTTAGCATGTATGGCTTCCATCATGCACATATAAGAAAGTACCGCCTTATTCTGCAGGGAATCGATGTGGTCGATAATTTTGGGCATCCCGGTATGGCTTTGCAGGGTATCAAGCAAGGTAAGCCCACCCAACGCCTTTTTATAGCATTCGCGCATCTCCGGGGAGAGGGCTTTCCAACTATCTATATCCTTGGAGGGGATGTATTCGGTATCAATCCAAAACTGCTTGATATTTTGTTCCCAAAACATCAAAGCATAATCGTTATCCGGGGTGTTCCAGTTTACTGCACTATATTGCTTCATTGTCCACTAAGATTAAATGGTATTTACTATGTTCTTTTAGACAAGAATACGAAGCGATTCTTGGTATCCCAAGTATGCGCTTCGCATTCGCATCTCGTATGCTAACCTAATTGCTGGCAGCTGACTTTTTTAAGCCGAGCACGACACGCATTCGTCTATGGTCGATTTGCGTGTACGGGTATAATACAGGGATTTCAATCCCATTTTATGTGCGAAGATGTAATACTTCGCTAAATCACGAGTAGAATCTTTCGAGTTGGTATGCAGTATGGTGGATATTCCCTGGTCTACATGCCGTTGGATGACCGATACAAGGCGCAACACTTTCATCTGGTCCATGTCATATGCCGATTTGTAGTAGAAGTAGTTGTCATTGGTGAGGTATGGCATGGGGTAGTAGGTCGTGCTGTCACCATATTCACGCACTTCGATGATATCCACGATAGGCATTACGGAAGCCGTGGCGTTCATGATGTATGAAGTGGATTGGTTTGGTGCGATGGCTTGGCGATACGCATGGTACACCCCGTGTTCCTTCACTTGGTTTTTGAGTTCTTCCCAATCGGCACGAGTTGGTATCCGGACACCTTCAAACAGCTCAGCTACTTTGTCATATACGGGCAAGTAATCTTTATCCAGATACTTGTCGAAGTAAGAACCGTCTGCATATGCAGATTTTTCAAAGCCCAAGAATGTGGTTTTCCGTTCACGTGCAATTTCCATGGAAGCCTGCAGCGAGTAAAAGTTGACCATCATGAAGAATACATTGGCAAAATCGAGCGCTTCGTCACTCTCATACATGATGAAATTCTTGGCAAGGTACCCATGTAAGTTCATGGCACCCAAGCCCACGCTGTGCAGTTCGCGGTTGGCTTTTTGGATCGAGGGTACCATGGCAATGTTCGTCACGTCCGATACCATCGTCAGGGCACGCATAGCCGTTTTAACAGCTTGTTCCACCCTTTTGTTATCCATTACGGTGGCGATGTTGAGCGATCCCAAGTTACAGGAGATACCATAGCGTATGGTATCTTCCTGACCGTAAATATTAATGTCAGACACTTCGGAAACCTGCATGATTTCCGTACATAAGTTGGAAAATTTGACTTGACCGATGCCATTTAGCGCATGCTCGCGGTTGGCATTTTCCTTGAAAAAGATATAAGGATATCCACTTTCCTTCTGCGTCTGTGCGATTTTGACCAACAGATGGCGGGCATTGATTTTTTTCTTCTTGATTTTGGGATTAGTAATCAGTTCATCATACATCGCATCCATATCCACTTCATCGAGGTACTTGCCGTATTCCTGCATCACCGTATGTGGGTGGATAAGGAAACAAGGTTCGTCGTTCATGGCCAGCTCCATGAATTTATCGGGAATAATCACGCCTATCGAGAGCGACTTGATGCGGACTTTTTCATCCACATTGATTTTCTTACAATCCAAAAACTCCTCGATATCCGAGTGGAAGATATTGAGGTATACCGCACCGGCTCCTGGGCGTTGGCCAAGCTGGTTGGCATAGGAGAATGTATCTTCGAGGATTTTCATGATGGGAAGCACCCCGCCAGCGCGTCCTTCTACACCTTTGATGGCTTCGCCACGGGCACGGATTTTGGAGATGTTGAAAGATACTCCACCACCGATTGACGACAGTTTCATGGCTGAGTCTATGGCATAGCCGATACCATTGAGGTTGTCCCCGATTTCGTCAAGGAAGCAGGAGACCAATTCTCCCGAGCGCTTTTTCCCTGCATTGAGGAATGTAGGTGTAGCGGGCTGATACTCTTGGTTAATCAACAATTCGGCATATTGAAAAGCTTTGTCAATGCCCTCATGGCGAGCAAGAAACAATGACACGGCAACCACACGGTCTTCGTAACGTTCCAAAAACTTTTCACCAGAGTCATCGCGAAGTGCATAGCTTTGAAAAAACTTGAATGCACTCATGAATGAGGAGAAACGGAATTTTTTAGCAAATACATAGTTATACACCTGCTCCATTTCCTCAAATGTGAACCATTCGTAGAAATTGATGTAGTAATTATGTTCAACGAGGTAATCGACTTTTTCTTTTAAGGTATAGAAGAAAACCGTGTTTTTATTCACATAATCCAAAAAATAAGAGCGCACGGCTTCTTTGTCCTTATGCAGGCTATATTCGTCATCATGTTTGGTCATGATTTCGTTATTGAGCAAAATCCAGCTCTTTGCTACCTCGTTCGTTACCATAATATTTTTTTGCTGTTATAATATCTATAAATTCTTTTACATCCTCCATGGTGCCGGAGAGTTCAAACTTCAATGCCAAAGGCAAGCCGTATTCCGATGCAATCTTGTCTCCAGCCAAGGCGAAATTTCTTCCCCAATTGCGGTTTCCACTCGAAGATACTGAGTGGAGGTATGAACTTGCATATTGCAGGAAGTTTTTCGTTGTTTCCGGTATCTCGCCAAACCGGGTGGTAAATGTCACCAAATGGCCATCATGTCCTACCTTCATCCCCGGTTGGATTTTTCGAACTGCCCATCCCGTCAAATCCGCCACCTTCTGCATGAATCGCTCCACGTTGCCCGTTTTGCTATCGTAATAAATCCATTCCATGCCTGTGTCCTTTTTAGCTGATGAACCCCCAAATATTGGGGCCTCCAATTTTTTCTTTTTTCTTTTGAAGTTTAGTTTTTGTTTTCGACTTTACTGTACGATCAATGCCGATAGCTCTTCCGGTTTGAAACCAATGATGCGCTGGGTTTCCTGATTTTGGTTCAATACAATGACCGTAGGTACGGTACGAACTTTGAATTGAATGGCCAACTCCGGTTTGTCAAAAGGATTCACTTTTTCATAGTCGATGCCCTTGCGGTCGAGGAATTCAGATACTTGATTGCAAGGAGCGCAATCGTTTTTTTCGAATTTTATGATTCTGGTCATGTGTAGTAAGATTTTAATGTTCAACAATAATTGGATTCCCAATGTTTTCCGGTAGATTTCCCGGTAATTTTTGTTGTTGGGGCCGGTGATTTTCGGCCTTGAACAAATATCAGCTATTTACTTTGAGTGCGGTAGTAATTGTTATCAACAGATGTTGAATTATTCACAATGTGAATAAGTTTTGTGAGGTATTTAATGTTTAAAATACTGAATATAAATACTTTGTAAGGTTGTTAATATTTTCTTAACGTATAAATGTTGATAATATCGGGGTTATTTCGGTACACTTATTGTATGCGGCAGCCTTGCTACAAAGTGGGGATTGAGGCCGGGGGGATGCATTGGATTTCAATAAAGGGATTACCTAATCAAATTAGGTATTCAAATAACGTTTGGTCACTATTTACTTCTTTAAAATCAAAGCGGTGCTGCCGCATACGATCCACCAATGCGGTATAATCTGAGGCCTTCTGCAATTCAATGCCTACCAGGGCTGGTCCTCGTTCGCGTTGCGTCTTTTTAATAAAATCGAAGCGGGTGATATCATCATGTGGCCCCAATACTTCATTAACAAATAATTTGAGGGCGCCGGGACGTTGGGGGAAACGAACAATGAAATAATGCTTTAGGCCTTCATAAAGTAAGGAAAGCTCCTTGATTTCGCCCATGCGGTCGATATCGTTATTACCACCACTAAGGATGCACACTACCTTTTTGCCCTTGATTTCATCCTGGTAGAAATCGAGGGCAGCCACCGCCAGCGCTCCCGCGGGTTCAGCCACAATAGCGTCTTTATTATACAGTTCGAGGATAGTCGTACATATTTTGCCCTCAGGAATGAGCCGCATATCGTTCAATAGGGGGCTGCAAAGGCTATAGGTGAGATCGCCTACGCGTTTCACGGCGGCACCATCCACAAACCGGTTGATGTTAGTTAACGTAACGGGTCCGCTTTGCTCCAACGCAGTTTTCATGGACGGTGCGCCCGCTGGCTCTACACCATAAAGCATGATTTCGGGTTTGACCGCTCGGAGATATGTTCCTGTTCCTGCAGCCAGTCCACCACCACCTATGGGTATGATCACCATATCTATATCGGGTTCATCCTGCAGGATTTCTACCCCCACGGTACCCTGTCCCTCGATAATGTCGCGGTCGTCAAATGGGTGTATGAATGCCATGTCCCGTTCGGCGGAATAAGCCAATGCCGCATGTTGGCAATCATCAAATGTATCCCCTGTGAGGATAATTTCAATATGGCCATTGCCAAACATTTCCGTTTGGCTGATTTTCTGCTTGGGCGTGGGCTCTGGCATAAATATCACCCCTTTAATGCCAAGTTTTTTGCATGAAAAGGCCACCCCTTGAGCGTGGTTCCCGGCACTTGCACAAACCACGCCTTTTCCTCGTTCGGCTTCGGTGAGTTTGCTGATTTTATTAAAAGCGCCGCGCAATTTGTACGAACGTACCACCTGTAAATCCTCCCTTTTGAGGTATACAGTTGCACCATACATTTTCGAAAGCCTTTCGCTGTATTGCAAGGGCGTATGGTTGGTTACCCCTTTCAGGCGGTCAGCGGCAGCAAGGATGGCCCGCTCCATGTGCTAACTAACAATCAAGTCCGGGAGCCCGATGTTGGCTACCAACCAATCGCCCACCTCGCTGGTTTTATATGCTTTATTGCTTCCTGCCAAGTCTTCGGTCACGATTCCTTCGGTCAATGATTTGTTTACAATCGCCCTGATGAGGGCCGCTTCTTCCTTGAGGCCGAAAGCATCTTCAAACATCATTGCGGCCGAAAGCACGGTTGCCAACGGGTTGGCGATGTCTTTTCCGGCTGCCTGTGGATATGAACCGTGTATGGGCTCGAACAGGGAGGTATGGATACCAATAGAAGCGGAAGGCATCAGTCCCATGGAGCCGGAAATAACGGAAGCTTCATCCGTGAGGATATCACCAAAAAGATTTTCAGTGATAAGCACGTCATAGGAGCTGGGCCATTGCACCAAGCGCATGGCCACGGCATCCACAAACTCATAGCTTACTTCCACTTCAGGGAAGTCCTTTTCCATGTCTTGGACGGTTTCACGCCACAGGCGTGAACTCTCCAACACATTGGCCTTATCCACACAGCAAAGTTTCTTGCGTCTGCTCATGGCCATTTCAAATCCGAGCTTGGCTAAGCGTTGCACTTCCTCACGGGTATACGTACAGGTGTCAAAAGCGGTTTCCCCATTGTCTTTTCTTCCCCTTTCACCAAAATAAATACCTCCGGTCAGCTCTCGGAGAATGATTAGGTCGGTCCCTTCAATCCGCTCCCTTTTTAAGGGAGAGTTGTCTATCAAAGAAGGAAACGTAAAGGTAGGGCGTACGTTGGCAAAAAGACCCAGTTTCTTGCGCATCTTCAACAATCCCTGCTCGGGGCGTACCGGGGCTTTGGGGTCGTTGTCATAACGAGGATGACCGATAGCCCCAAAAAGTATCGCATCGGCCGCCATGCAAATGGCATGGGTCGATTCAGGATAAGGATCGCCCACAGCGTCAATTGCGGCAGCACCTGTTAATGCCGATGTCCAATTTACTTGATGGCCGAATTTCTCCGATATGGCATCCACAACTTTTACGGCTTGGTCAATGACTTCAGGTCCAATTCCATCGCCGGGTAAAAGCGCTATATTTAATTCCATGATGATATACGTTTTTATTGATAAATTACTCTGTAATAGATGCCGCTTCCAATTGGTCTACATTTAACAAAATATTCAGCATGCGTTGGGTGGCTTTTATTGCACTGACGGTTTGATCGGAATCCAACCCCCGAGTCAGAAATGTCTTGTTGTCCGTTTCCCAAGTGATGGTGGTTTCGCATAATGCATCGGTGTTGCTACCGGGCGCAATCCGTACGCTATAATCAACCAATTTGGGCAATTTGATTTTATTTTTGGTGTAGGCCCTTTTCAGCGCAATCATAAAGGCATCAAACTGCCCATCACCCTGCGCATGTTCTTCAAATAGTGCGCCATTTATCCATACCGCAACGGTGGCAGAAGGGCGCAAACCCTTTGAATGGGTCAATACATAAGATTCCACTAAGATTTTTTCTTGAAGCGCTTTGGTTGTCAGTACATCGGAGATGATATAAGGGAGATCCTCTTTCGTAACGGTTTCTTTCTTGTCACCGAGCTCAATCACCCGTTGTGTCACTTTCCTTAGGTCCTCCTCATTCAGTTTCAATCCTAGTTCTTGCAGATTTTTCTCAATGTTTGCCTTTCCTGAAGTTTTTCCGAGGGCATATTTGCGTTTCCGGCCAAACCGTTCGGGGAGGAGGTCGTTATAGTACAGGTTGTTTTTATTGTCGCCATCCGCGTGGATACCGGCAGTTTGGGTAAATACATTGTCGCCCACAACCGGTTTGTTGGCGGGTATCCGCACGCCCGAAAACGTTTCTACCAATTTACTTATGGTATAGATATAGGATTCTTTCACCTTGATTTCCACTTCGGGCAGAAAGTCGTTGATTACGGCTACCGCACTGGCCAGCGGGGCATTTCCTGCCCGTTCGCCCATACCATTCACGGTCAAATGCAGTCCGTTTACACCGGCTTTTACCGCCTCTACCACATTTGCTGTGCCCAGGTCATAATCATTATGTGCATGGAAATCAATATGGGTTTTCGGATAGCGAATCCTTAACGCTGAAATATATTCAAGTGTTTCAGAGGGGGTAAGTATGCCGAGCGTATCGGGGAGCAGGATTCGTTTTATGGGTTGGGTTGCCAAAAAATCCAGGTATTGCAATACGTAATCTGGTGAATGGCGCATGCCATTACTCCAGTCTTCTAAATAAACATTGGTAGCAATCCCATTTCCCTCAGCCAGTTCAATGACAGCGGCTACTTCATCGAAATGCTGTTGCGGTGTTTTCCGCAGTTGGTGAGTCAGGTGGTTTAGCGATCCTTTGGTCAATAGGTTCTGCACCTGTACACCAGCTCGTTGCATCCATGCTATGGATGTGCCATTATCGACGAAAGAAAGCACTTCAACGCGATTTAAACACGAATGGTTGTCCGCCCATTTCGTAATGGCCTTCACTGCTTCAAATTCTCCTTGGGAAACGCGGGCAGAAGCTACCTCCACCCGGTCTACGTGAAGTTCTTCCAGCAGCAATTGTGCTATGGTGAGCTTCTCTGAAACCGAGAACGACACGCCCGAGGTTTGTTCACCGTCGCGCAATGTCGTATCCATGATTTCTATTCTCCTTCTTTTCATTAAAATAAATTGTTCTTTAACGGCAATGAAGCTTGCATGAGCTGTCTTATTTATGTCCTTTTTTGAGCGGTAGCTCATGCAGGTTTCATCAGCTATAAAGGGAGCTTCTTCGCAAATTCCTCAATATCGGATTGTATATTGAGCAAGTAATCGATATCATCAAAGCCGTTCAACATATTGCTTTTTTTATAGCTATTGATATCAAACGACTCCTTGTCTCCAGTTGACAGTATCGAGATGGTCTGCTCGGGCAAATTTACTTCCAACTCGGTGTCGGGGTCGTGGTAAATTGCCGCAAATATTTTTTCCAGGAAACCGGCACTTACCTGCACAGGCAATACACCAATATTCAGGCAGTTGTTCCTGAAGATATCGGCAAAAAAGCTGGATACTACACATCTGAAGCCATAGTCATAGATGGCCCATGCCGCATGTTCCCTGGATGAGCCGGAGCCAAAATTCTTACCGCCTACAAGGATTTTTCCTTTATATACCGGATTGTTCAGTACAAAATCCCCTTTTGGTGTACTGTCCGGATTATACCGCCAGTCGCGGAAAAGATTATCGCCAAATCCGACGCGTTCGGTGGCTTTCAGGAATCGGGCAGGTATAATCTGGTCCGTATCCACATTTTCGATGGTAAGCGGAACCGCTGTACTTTTTAATATATTGAAGCTATCGTATGCCATGTCAAAATTATTGAATGAGTGTTCTTGGATCGGTTACTTTACCGGTTATGGCCGCCGCCGCGGCAACCAGCGGACTGGCCAGCAATGTCCGGGAACCCGGACCCTGTCTTCCTTCGAAATTCCGATTGGATGTACTCACCGCGTATTTGCCGGCCGGTATCTTGTCGTCATTCATGGCTAAGCAGGCTGAGCAACCGGGTTGGCGAAGTGTGAAACCTGCTTCTGTCAGGATGTTAAGCAATCCTTCTTCCTTGATCTGTTGTTCAACAATATGCGATCCCGGCACCAGCCAAACGATTACGTCTTCCGCTTTCCGCTTGCCTTTTACCAAGGAGGCGAAAGCCCGGAAATCCTCTATACGGCCATTGGTGCAGCTCCCCAAAAATACATAGTCGATTTTTTTTCCAATCATTTGGTCTCCCTCATGGAAGCCCATGTAGCCAAGTGATTTTTCATAGGTGGCCACACCACCTTCCACTTGTTTGGCATCTGGAATCTCATGGGTAATGCCTATACCCATACCCGGATTGGTACCATAGGTAATCATCGGCTCGATTTCAGATCCGTCAAAGGAAAGTTCCTTGTCGAAAACAGCGTCATCGTCTGTTTTCAGGGTTTTCCAATAAGCCATGACGTTGTCCCAATCTGCTCCTTTAGGGCTAAACTCACGTCCTTGGATATAATCGAATGTGGTTTGGTCGGGAGCAATCATCCCGCCACGGGCTCCCATTTCGATGCTCAGGTTACACACAGTCATGCGGCCCTCCATGCTCATCTGTTCAAACACGCTACCGGCATATTCCACGAAATAACCCGTGGCACCAGAAGTCGTTAGTTTGGATATGATAAACAAGGCTACATCTTTGGGCAACACGCCTTTACCCAATGAACCATTGATGGTAATGCGCATCTTTTTGGCTTTTGGCTGCATGATGCACTGCGTGGAGAGCACCATTTCCACTTCCGATGTACCGATTCCAAAGGCAATGGCCCCGAAGGCACCATGTGTTGACGTATGTGAATCGCCGCAAACGATGGTGGCACCGGGTTGCGTGATGCCATTTTCAGGACCGATTACATGCACAATACCGTTTTTATTATGGCCCAATCCCCAATGCCTGATGCCATAGGCTGCAGTGTTTTGCTCCAGAGCCTTCAATTGGTTGGCCGACAACGGATCCTCCACGGGTAGGTGCTGGTTGATAGTTGGTGTATTATGGTCGGCAGTAGCAAATGTACGTTCAGGGTATAAAACCTTGATCCCACGGTTCCTTAATCCCAAAAAAGCCACGGGGCTGGTTACCTCATGGATTAAATGCCGATCAATAAATAACACATCAGGCCCTCCTTCAATCTTATGCACCACGTGTGCATCCCATACCTTGTCAAATAATGTCTTACTCATTTTTATAGTTGTTGTTTCGTTTTTTGCTGATTCGTTATTTCGCTTCCGACTTCCGGACTTCGAACTTTCGGACTACTCAAATAAACTTATTCAACGCATCCAGATAAGCGTTGGCAGAGGCCCTTACGATATCGGTGCTGAAGCCATAACCCATGTAGGATTTGTCTTCATACACTACCCGCATATCCACCTTGCTCACGTCGTCACTTCCACCATGGATGGAATGGATATTGAATTCCTTGATTTCAATTTGTTTCCCAATGATACCTTGTATTGCTTTAATGGTGGCACTCACCGGGCCGTTGCCTGAGGCAGTGGCCTCATGTGCTACGCCGTTATAGCTAAGCTTAACGGTAGCTTCCGGCGCTTCTTGGTCGCCTGTGGTCACCTGCAGCGCGTTGATTGCCAATCCGTTTTTGAAGTTTTCTTCGATTTTGGCTCCCATCAGTTGCAAAAGGTCATCGTCTTTCAGCTCTTTTTTGGCATCGGCCAACTCCAGAAAACGTTGGTATACTTGATCCAAATCAATACGTTCCATGGTGTAGCCCAAACGTTCCAAATGGTGTTTCAGCGCATGTCTACCACTTCGGGCGGTCAGTATGATTTCCGATTGGTCAATCCCTACATCTTCGGGATTCATGATTTCGTAATTTTCGCGATGCTTGAGCACACCATCTTGATGGATGCCCGAACTATGCGCAAATGCATTCCTTCCTACGATAGCTTTGTTGGCCTGTACGGGCATACGCATCATGCGACTTACCATGCCACTTAAAGGATACAATTGTTTGGTGTTTATGTTCGTATGTAAGTCCAAGGATTGGTGTGTTTTCAAGATCATGACCACCTCCTCCAGCGACGTATTTCCCGCACGTTCGCCGATACCATTAATGGTACATTCGGCCTGTCTTGCCCCATTTTGCAAACCAGCGATGGTGTTGGCCGTGGCCAATCCAAGATCGTTGTGGCAATGCACAGAAATAATCGCTTTGTCTATGTTCTTAACATTTTCTTTCAGGAACCTGATTTTGGCACCATACTGCTCAGGTAGGCAATAGCCGTTTGTGTCCGGTATGTTCACTACGGTGGCCCCCGCCGCTATCACGGCTTCGATCATCTGGGCCAAGTATTCATTATCAGCCCTTCCGGCATCCTCCGCATAGAATTCGATGTCTTCGACAAAGGATTTGGCATATTTTACCGCTTCTACCGCACGCTCCAGAATCGCTTCACGCGTGCTGTTGAATTTGTATTTGATATGTGTGTCAGACGCACCGATGCCGGTATGGATACGTGGCTTCTTGGCATATTTCAGCGCTTCGACAGCCCGGTCTATATCCCCTTTGATTGACCGCGTGAGCGCGCATACGGTAGGGTTTTTTACTAACTTGGAGATTTCAACAACGCTGTTGAAGTCTCCGGGGCTTGAAATCGGGAAACCGGCTTCAATGACGTCCACGCCCAATGCTTCCAATGCCTCGGCAATGATCAGCTTCTCCGGGGTTGTCAATTGCGAACCGGGTACCTGTTCTCCATCCCGGAGGGTGGTATCAAAAACGTATATACGGTTTGGATCGTGCAACATAGTTAGGATCTTTTTTGTTTCTGTTTAATAAACAAGTTCTGTTATGTCTTGTATGGTTTTAACCTCACCTTTTTCCAATATCATTTTCTTTTCTAAGCAGCTGGGCAAGTGGGTTTCGTAATGGCCAACATAAATCAATGTTTTTCCAAAACCACAGAGCTCATCGACCACTGTATTGAAATGCTCGGTTTGGTCGTGGTCCAGTCCTTGGCAAGGTTCATCCAAAATGAGCAATGGCGGATTTTTGATGATAGTCCTTGCCAGTAATACTAAGCGTTGTTTTCCCAACGGCAGCGTGGTGATCACCCGGTCTTTGTATTCCGTCAGGTCAAAAAATTCCAGCAGCTGATTGACTTTTTGCTGCTTGTCATAGCTGGGTTGCCTGAACAGGCCGATACTGTCGTAGAAACCGGACGCTACGGCTTGCCATACCTTAGCCGTTTTATCAAAATACCAATGGATTTCTGGAGAAATGATGCCTAAGCGTTCCTTGATATCCCAAATGCTTTCTCCACTTCCCCGCCGTTGTCCAAAAAGGTGGATGTGATTGGCATATGCTTGCGGATGGTCTCCGTTAATCAGGCTTAATAGGGTTGATTTTCCCGAACCATTGGGCCCTTGGAGCAACCATTTCTCTCCCGCGCGGATTGTCCAGCTAATGTCCTTTAACACCACCTTGTCGCCATAGCGGACGTGGATATTCTCCATGTGGACCATGACCTCAGCAGACACGTTAGGCTTTTCTTTAAGGAACAAAGGCAACGTTTTTTGGACGCGGCCCGCATCCTTTGATAAATCCAGCACGGAGTCTAATTGTTTTAACCGTCCGTGTTCAATTTCCGCAAATCGATTGATGCAGCCCGGTAAATCCGCATCGTTCGTAATGAGCACGAGATGTACACCTGCTGCCGCCAATTTGTCAAAATAGCCGTTAAGCATTTTGCGCGACGATTTATCCAGCCCGGTGTAGGGTTCGTCAATAATCAGCAGCTGTGGTTTTAGCCACAACGCTTTGATCAATTGTAATTTTTTGTGCTCGCCACTGGAAAGTTCAATTAACTGCGTGTTTTTAAGATCGGCAAAATCAAAAAGGGCTAAGTATTGTTCTACCTCTTCTAACCATAGGTTTTTCGCTTTTGCATAATGTGCCAGTTCGGCATATACCGTCAGTGTATCGTCCTTTTGTTGTTTATTATAACGTTGCTGATAGTAGAAATTACGGTCCCCCTCCAAGTTGGTAAACTGATACCAGTTTGAAACGTATAACGCCCGCGGAGGGAGGGGAGACGTGTTGTCGAAAAATAGCTGTACGATGCCACTCGTTTTTTCAAGTCCTGCCAATGCTCTGGCCAACGCGCTTTTCCCAGAGCCGCTTTTCCCTCCGATGAGCCAATGCTCTCCCCGGTGGATTTGCCAGTTTAATCCATCCAATACGACATGATGCGCATATTGGAGGCTCAATTGGGCGATATGGACGACAGAATGGATCATTACTAGGCAAGCTGTGAAGCCATAATTAACTTGCTATGGCTTTATTAATATCGTGTTTTAATGTTATGCAAACTTATGTAAATTACGGATGATATACAATCGTACCTTACTGGCAGGAATGCTTCCGTTTTCCTAAGCCGTTTTAATGGCTTTCATGGCCGTCATGGCTGTACGGAGTACGGTGCCTACCTTTTCAACAGGATGAGTGCGGATGGCTTCGTTTACGGCAATCAGCTCTTGGTTGTCGACCGCCATGTCTTTACCCTCGTTGAAATCCTTGCCAATAATGTCCGTATCTACCGTTTTCATGAAGTCGGCCAATAATGGTTTACATGCGTGGTCAAATAAGTAACAACCGTATTCAGCCGTATCAGAAATCACACGGTTCATTTCGAACAATTTTTTACGAGCGATCGTATTGGCGATAAGCGGGGTTTCATGCAAAGACTCATAATATGCCGATTCGGGTTTAATCCCGGCCTCCACCATGGTTTCGAAAGCGAGTTCAACCCCGGCCTTAATATAAGACACCATAAATACAGCATGGTCGAAATACTCCTGCTCTCTGATCTTTACATCGCCAGCGGGTGTTTTTTCGAACGCTGTTTCACCGGTAGCCGCACGCCATTCCAATAGTTTTTTGTCTCCATTTGCCCAGTCTTCCATCATCGTACGGCTAAAATCGCCGCTCATGATGTCGTCTTGATGTTTTTGGAACAAGGGGCGCATAATCGCCTTCAGCTCTTCCGAGATTTCGAATGCCTTTATTTTGGCAACATTGCTTAGACGGTCCATCATCGCGGTAATACCGCCTTGTTTTAAGGCTTCGGTAATGACCTCAACACCATATTGAACTAATTTGGACGCATAACCTGGCTCAATACCTTTTTCGATCATTTTATCAAAGGAAAGGATGGAGCCTGTTTGCAACAGTCCACATAAAATGGTTTGTTCGCCCATTAAGTCAGATTTAACTTCTGCGACGAAAGACGAACGCAAGACACCCGCTTTGTGCCCGCCGGTGCCCACGCAATACGCTTTGGCTTCGGCCAGCCCCTTCCCTTGCGGATCGTTTTCAGGGTGAACGGCGATGAGTGTTGGCACGCCAAACCCACGTAAATATTCTGCACGTACCTCAGAGCCCGGGCATTTGGGCGCGATCATGATCACCGTGATGTCTTTACGGATCTGTTTCCCTTCTTCCACGATGTTGAAACCATGTGAATAGGAGAGGGTAGCCCCCATTTTCATTAAAGGCATCACGGCATCGATTACTGAAGAGTGCTGTTTGTCGGGAGTTAAATTACTTACGAGATCAGCCGTAGGGATCAGGTCTTCATAAGTGCCGACAGTAAAGTGATTGTCGGTAGCATTTTTCCACGAATCCCGTTTTTGTTCGATGGCTTCCTTACGGAGGGCATACGAAACATCCAGTCCGCTATCTCTTAAATTAAGTCCTTGGTTTAAGCCCTGTGCACCACAGCCCACGATGACGATTTTTTTACCTTTCAAAGCGCTTACGCCATCAGCAAATTCACTGATGTCCATAAATTCTGCAACGCTTAATTGATTTAATTGTTCTCTGAGTGGTAGGGTGTTGAAATAATTTGCCATTGTTTTTATTTATGTAATTGTCTCTTTTGTTCTTTTACTGCCTTTTTGAGTGCTGTTGCATAACCCAAATGCAAATTATCATGCATCAATGTGCAGGTGATGATCTCATGGATGTTGTTCATCTCTACACCATATGTAGATGTAGCATAAGGTGATATCTCTGCAAATACACCATCTTGGATATCGCGTTCAATCCGTTCGATGGAGGTGAAGGCTTGCGTTTTCAGTGTTTCCAGCTCTTCGGCAGCAATCCATTTTTCAGGTTTCGACCCTTTCTGGTAGGTACCGAAGAACGGAATCTCAATATCTTGCAAGACAATGCCGGTGCGCAGGTAACACAGCGCCTGCGTGCTCACCACGATATGCCCGAAATTCCAACCAATATTGTTCCTAAATCCATTCGGTACTTCATTGATTTCTTCGAGGCTCAATTCTTCCAACAGCCGGACGAATAGTTCCCTGGTACGTTTGATGTAATTAAAAACTGGACTTTGCATAGCGTTACTACCCATTATTACATCGTGAATATTTTATCCTGTTTGCCGAGATACCGATTTTCCACCACTTCGGCTATCGGTTCTGCTTCTTCAAATTCCTTGAGTTTTTTGTGGAACCCTTCGCTGTCTTTGATAATCGCGATACGGGCACTGCGCACAAATTCAATTAGGCTATATTCAGCCAATGCGGCAGTAAGCGCATCAATCTCCTCGCTGTGTCCAGCCGTTTCAAACACGGTATAATCATTGCGTATCACCACGGCACTGGCGCCGTACTGCCGTAATAGGCGCTCCACAGGGGCCTTTTCGGTGACAACTTCCGTAGGCACCTTATATAATGCCTGTTCCTGCCAGATGATCTCGTCATTGGTGTTGTAATAGGCTTTGAGTACCTCTACCAGTTTCTCTATCTGGCGGCAAAGCTTGCGCACCACTTCTTCCGTTTCATGGATGACAAGGGTGAAACGGTGGATGCCTTCCACTTCTGATGGCGAGGTATTGAGGCTTTCGATGTTGATTTTACGCCGCGAAAAGATGATGGAAATCCGACCGATCATCCCGATGGTGTTTTCCGTATAAAGTGTAATGGTATATTCCTGCTTTTCCATGTTCAATTATTTTAATCGAATTTCACTTACACTGCTTCCCTGCGGCACCATAGGGAACACGTTATTTTCCTTGCCCACCATCACTTCCAGAAGATAAGCACCATCGTGTGTGATCATTTCAGTGAGTGCTTGTTTCAAATCCTTACGTTCACAGACGCTTCGGCCCGGAATACGGTAACCTTTGGCCACCGTCACATAATCGGGGCTGGTAATGTTCACGAAGGAGTACCGCTTATCATGGAAAAGCTGCTGCCACTGGCGCACCATCCCCAGGAATTCATTGTTGAGGATGAGTATCTTCACTTTGGCACCAAACTGCATGATGGTCCCCAATTCCTGTATGGTCATTTGGATCCCGCCGTCACCAATGATGGCTACTACAGTTCGTTCAGGTGCACCATACCAGGCTCCAATCGCCGCCGGTAAGCCGAAGCCCATGGTGCCTAATCCACCCGAGGTGACGTTGCTTTTTGATTGGTTGAATTTGGCATAGCGGCAAGTCACCATCTGGTGTTGGCCCACGTCCGTCACAATCACGGCATCGCCATGGGTCAACTCGTTGAGTATATTGATGACTTCCCCCATGGTCATCACGTCAGTGGAGGGATTCAATTCTTCATTGATGACTTCTTTTATTTCAGCTTGCTCCAGTTCACGGAACTGCGCCAGCCATGTCGTGTGCTCCTTGCGCTCCACCAATTCGGTGAGTATAGGGAGGGTGTCCTTGCAATCGCCCCATACCGGTACGGTGGTTTTTACATTTTTGTCGATTTCGGCAGGGTCGATATCGAGGTGGATTACTTTGGCCTGTTTGGCATATTTATCCAACCTACCCGTCACCCGGTCGTCAAAACGCATCCCGATGGCGATGAGCACATCACACGAGTTGGTCAGCACATTGGGTGCATAGTTGCCATGCATACCCAGCATACCCATATGCAAGGGGTGGTCGGTTTCCAAGGCACTCAAGCCCATGACGGTGGAAGCGGCAGGGATTCCTGCCTTTTCGATAAACGCTTTGAGATCGGACTCCGCCTTGCCAAGGATGATGCCCTGGCCAAATATTACGAAAGGCTGTTTTGCTTCGTTGATGAGTGCCGCTGCTTGCTCAATATATTCTTTGCGCACGATGGGTTTCGGGCGGTAGCTACGAATGTGGTTGCAGGGCTTATACCCTTCATATTCAAATAGCTGTAGCTGTGCATTTTTGGTGATGTCGATCAGCACGGGTCCTGGCCTGCCAGTACGTGCCACGTGGAAAGCCTTGGCCAATGCCATCGGAATCTCACAAGCATCGGTCACCTGATAGTTCCATTTGGTCACCGGAGCCGTGATATTGATGACATCCGTTTCCTGGAAAGCATCGGTGCCCAATAAATGGGCAAACACTTGTCCCGTAATACAGACTAAGGGATTGCTGTCAATCGTGGCATCTGCCAAACCGGTAACGAGATTGGTAGCCCCAGGGCCACTGGTGGCAAAGACCACGCCGGTACGGCCCGAGGTGCGGGCGTATCCCTGTGCAGCATGGATGCCGCCTTGTTCATGGCGCACCAAGATATGTTTTAGCCTATCATTGTAATCATACAAGGCGTCATATATGGGCATAATGGCACCGCCCGGATAGCCAAAGATGGTGTCTACACCTTCTGCTAGCAGTGCTTCCAGTACCGCTTGCGAACCGCTTAATTGAATCTTTTTTGCTTCTTCCTGCAACTTGCTGGGGGTGTCTTTCATTGCTTCAAGTGTACTCATGATATTAGTTCATTTGTTCAATGGTTAATGCATTTATTTATTGGCTCAAGATTATGTTTCCACTTCACTCGTCCGTGACGCAGCCTTCCGTTGCGTCAGAAACCGTTTTTGCATATTTATACAACACCCCTTTGCTTACCTTCAATAGAGGTTGTTGCCACTTAGCACGACGTTCGGCGATGGTTTCTTCGCTCACCTGAAGGTTTATGGTGTTATTCGTCGCGTCGAGCACGATTATATCGTCATCTTCCACCAAACCGATAAGCCCACCTTCATGAGCCTCAGGAGTGATATGCCCCACCACAAATCCGTGGGTTCCACCGCTGAAGCGCCCGTCGGTGATGAGGGCTACGCTTTTCCCCAATCCTGCACCAATTAACGCAGATGTTGGTTTCAGCATTTCGGGCATGCCGGGAGCTCCTTTGGGGCCTTCGTTTTTGATGACGACAACATCGCCCGCCTTGACCCTACCAGAGGAGATGCCTTCGATGAGCTGCTTTTCGCCATCAAAGACACGGGCTGGCCCTTCGAAACGTTCGCCCTCCTTGCCCGATATTTTGGCTACGCTGCCTTTTTCAGCCAGGTTGCCATATAATATTTGGAGGTGGCCTGTAGCCTTTATTGGATTATCCAATGTATAGATGATTGCTTGGTCTATTGCATTGATGGGCGTTACATCTGATAGATTTTCCGCCAATGTCTGTCCGGTCACCGTAAGGCAATTGCCATGTAGCAGGCCTTCATTGAGCAGGTACTTCATTACGGCAGGAACCCCTCCATATAGGTGGAGGTCTTGCATCAAGTATTTGCCGCTGGGTTTCAAGTCGGCCAATACAGGCGTGGTGTTGCTCATGCGTTGGAAATCGTCTTGGGTAATCTGAATACCTACGCTTTTGCCCATGGCGATGAAATGCAATACCGCATTGGTACTTCCTCCGAGAACGATAATCAGACGCAGGGCATTTTCAAACGCTTCACGCGTCATGATATCCGAAGGCTTGATGTCGCGTTCCAATAGGATATGGATGTATTTGCCGGCATCGAGGCATTCCTGGTGTTTTTCCTTGCTGATAGCGGGGCTGGAGGAGGAATAGGGCAATGACATACCCAAGGCCTCAATGGCCGACGCCATGGTATTGGCTGTATACATACCACCGCAAGCCCCTGCTCCCGGACACGCATTTTTGACGATTCCAAGAAAGTCTTCATCCGATAGGTTCCCGGCAATTTTCTGTCCAAGTGCTTCGAACGCGGATACGATATTCAGGTCTTGCTCTTTATAATGGCCCGGAGCGATGGTGCCTCCGTAAACCATAATGGAGGGCCTGTTGAGGCGGCCCATGGCCATGATGGACCCTGGCATGTTTTTGTCGCAACCCGGGATAGCAATAAGCCCATCGTAATACTGCCCACCACACATGGCCTCGATACTGTCGGCGATGATATCGCGACTTACCAACGAATAGCGCATGCCATCGGTACCATTGGCCATGCCGTCGCTCACGCCGATTGTATTAAATATCAACCCAACGAGATTGTTGCTCCATACACCGTCTTTCACTACTTTAGCTAGGTCATTGAGGTGCATATTGCAGGTATTGCCATCGTAACCCATGCTGGCGATACCCACTTGAGCTTTTTGCATGTCGTCATCCGTCAGCCCAATGCCGTAAAGCATAGCCTGTGCAGCGGGTTGGGTCTTGTCTTGGGTGAATACCCGGCTGTATTTGTTCAGTTCGTTTGTTTGTTTAGTCAGCATGGTTATATGATCACTTCGTAATTTTCTTTTTCCAATGTAAGATTCTTGTAAGCCCGTTGTATGGTAGAACCAAGTGTATCAGCCCATTCTTCCGAGAAAACAACATCATCTATGGCAGCAATACCCACAATACCCGTAGCCGTACCGGAGAGGAATGCGCTATCCGCTCCTTTGAATTCTTCCAAAGAGATTTGTTTCTCTACGACATCGATGTTGAGCACGTTAGCAAGTTCAAGTACCGTTTGCCGTGTAATTCCTGGAAAAATATGCCCTAAGGACGGGGTAAACAACGTGGTATCCTTTTCGATAAAGAGGTTGTTGCTGGAAGCTTGGGCTACATAGCCCTCGCTATCCAGCAAGATCGCTTCGTCAAATCCCCGTTTGATTGCCTCATTGGTGGCCATGATGGATGCTACATATTGGCCGGATACCTTAGCCTCGGGCGGCAAGGAATTGGGATTAGGCCGCTGATACGGCGATAGGGTTACCCGGATAAGATCAGTTCCCAAGAACGGTCCCCATTCCCATGCGGATATGACAATGCTGGAATCATTGGATGCTGTGAGGTACATGTTGTGGCCAGTGGTTACCAGCGGTCTGATATATGCACTTCGCAAATTGTTCTTGTCCAAAAGTTGGTAGGTCTTGTCTACAAGGAGATCCGTTTTCCATGGGAAGGCAATGCCCACAAGCTCACAGGAATGGCGGAGCCGATCATAATGCTGTTCGGCCTTGAATATGCGCGTGCCATTGTGCGTATTATAGGCCCGTATGCCTTCCAAGGCGGAATAACCGTAATGGAGCGATTGGCCAAACAGGTCAATCCCCGTGCTGTCAGCTTTGACAAACGTACCATCCAAATAAACCCATGTGTTTTTATCGAAATACTTCATGTTTCCTCACCTAAGATTCACCTATTTGCTTTTCATTGAAATGCCTGGATTCTCCCTTAAATTCCCTATAGGTTCGTTGTCTTTTATTTGACTTCATCAAGGTATGATGTTTATTCATAATTGGCAATAGCAAATGAATAGTTTTTTAAATCAGAATATAATTTTACTTTATTAATTATAAAAGAATATAATTTTATTATTATACCTTTTTATGCTGCAATATTTTATTAAATATATACCAAAACCAATTTGGGTATTCGGTTCATTTATTGATTACTGAATGCATCAGTGTCAAATTCTGCGTAAAATAGGGTGCACCGATGAAAAAGTTGACAAAAAAGAAACCCTCGCCGAGTGCTCGGTGAGGGTTTCTTTTTTGCTTATGTTAATTTTGTTGGTTAAGCTTCGAGTATTCCTTCGGCGAGCACGGTGATGTTGTCATGAATCACCTCCACGACACCTCCAATAATGCCAATAATCTCTTCACTTTTACCGTTGCGAATAATCACTTTGCCATTCTCCAATGTAGAGACAATCGGCGCGTGTTTCTCCAGTATCTCGAATGAACCAGCCGAGCCGGGCACGGTCACCGATGTAACTTCCCCATCAAAAACAGGTTTATCCGGTGTGATGATTGTGAGCTTCATTACACAGCCTCCGCTAATAATTTCTTGCCTTTTTCAATGGCTTCTTCAATGGTGCCTACCAAGTTGAAAGCCGCCTCAGGATATTCGTCCACCTCACCATCAATAATCATGTTAAAGCCTTTGATGGTCTCCTTGATATCTACCAACACACCTTTGAGGCCAGTGAACTGTTCGGCTACATGGAAGGGTTGCGATAAGAAACGTTGTACCCTGCGGGCACGACCAACTACCAACTTGTCTTCTTCCGATAGTTCATCCATACCCAAGATAGCGATGATATCCTGCAATTCCTTATAGCGCTGCAGGATTTCTTTTACGCGTTGAGCGGTATTATAGTGTTCATCACCCAAAGTTGCAGCATTCAATATCCGGGAGGTAGAATCCAACGGATCCACTGCCGGATAAATACCCAATTCGGCGATTTTACGTGAAAGTACGGTTGTGGCATCCAAGTGGGCGAACGTAGTAGCTGGGGCAGGATCCGTCAAATCATCAGCCGGCACATAAACAGCCTGTACAGATGTAATGGATCCACGTTTGGTGGAGGTAATTCGTTCTTGCATGAGCCCCATCTCTGTGGCCAAGGTAGGTTGATAACCTACTGCCGATGGCATCCGGCCCAACAAAGCGGATACTTCAGAGCCAGCTTGGGTAAACCGAAAGATATTATCGATAAAGAACAGGATATCCCGGCCAGCACCCTCGTCATCGCCATCGCGGAAATACTCGGCAATGGTCAGTCCTGAAAGGGCCACACGTGCACGCGCACCGGGAGGCTCGTTCATTTGTCCGAATACGAAGGTAGCTTTGGATTCCTTCAGTTCCTCAACATCGACTTTTTCCAAAGGCCATTCGCCTTTTTCCATGCCCTCCATGAACTCCTCACCATATTTGATGATACCGGATTCGAGCATCTCGCGAAGCAGGTCGTTACCCTCACGGGTACGTTCGCCTACACCTGCAAATACCGAAAGTCCTGAATATGCTTTTGCAATATTGTTAATCAGCTCTTGAATCAATACGGTTTTTCCTACACCAGCACCACCGAACAAACCGATTTTACCACCTTTGGCGTATGGTTCCAATAGGTCGATAACCTTGATACCAGTAAAAAGTATTTCTGTTTCGGTAGAAAGGTCTTCGAATTTTGGAGGGTTGTTGTGGATACTGCGGCCGTCGGATTTGTCGAGCTCCTTGATGCCGTCAATCGCATCGCCTACCACATTGAATACGCGCCCTTTGATACCTTCACCTATGGGCATTTTGATGGGCGCGCCTGTATCCACCACGTCCATGCCGCGCAGGAGGCCTTCTGTTGCATCCATGGCAATGGTACGTACGCGTTCCTCGCCTAGGTGCTGCTGAACCTCTAAAACGACACGTTGACCGTTTTCTTTCTCGATTTCCAGCGCATCCAAAATCTTAGGGAGTTTGGCATTTTCGGAGAAACTTACATCGACCACGGGGCCAATGATTTGGGCTATTTTTCCAATATTGGACATATTACAGGAACTAAAATTTTATAAACCAGTGTTATAAAGGCAAAAATACAGGCCTCGAATTCAGACCGCAAAAATACGCTTTAAAGAATTAAAAGCAAATATAATTTTAAGAATTGTTTTGAGCGGTTTCGATCAGCCAATACCCGCCCATTGATTCCCTGCGATGGGCGATTTTAACGTGCTGGTCAAATCAGGGATAATGCCGCCCAATCCGCTCGACGATTTCCTTGCGGAGTTTGAGCGGCTCTATAATGCCCATTTGTCGGTAAACGATTTCACCTTTCGGCGAAATCAGCACAGTATAGGGCAATGCACCCTGCCATTCCTCATCCACTGCTTCGATGAGGTCGTATTTGTTTTCATCGCCAAATAGGTAATTTCGATTGCTGGCGTATTTTTGCTGTAGGAAGGCAAGCACCTTGTCTGCTGATTTCTTTGAATCCATGGACACGGTTATGAAATCAAAATCGCGGTTCCTATACATTTTATCTGTTTCTACAAGCGCAGAAAATTCAGCAACACACGGTCCACACCACGTTGCCCAGAAATTGATCAAACGATACTTCCCCGAATCATTTTTGAGCAATGCCTTTAGCTCATCCAAGGTAACTTCTTCAAGGGCCACAGACTCCTTTTTCCAGTCTTCCGCTTCTTGGATTTTCCAATCTATTTTTGATTTCCATTTTACCGAGCACCCGAACGTCTTAGTGGTGGGGGTTGTTACAGGTTGTCCGGCTAATAATTCATCTACAGCAGCCCTTAGGTCAAATGTTTTAGCCCTGCCCATGTGTTCATCGTCATCGATGCGTCCAACATATTGTAGTATCCGCGATTCATCAAACACAAAAGCATGCGGTGTAACCGCAGGCCCATACTGCTTGGCTACTTCTTGTGTTTCGCCATCATAGAGGTACGGAAAATTATAGCCCTTGTCTTTAGAGCGTATTTTCATCTCCTCGAAGCTGTCATTCAAATCCGAATAACCCAACTCGTCAAATCTGACCGCAGCATCCGAATTTGGGCTGATGGCCACCACCTGCACGCCCGTCGGCCCGTAAGTGCTGGTGAATTCGATAATTCGATCCTCATACGCCTGGGCAGTGGGACAATGGTTGCACGTAAAAATAATGACCAATACCTTGGCCTCCTTGAAACTTTCCAAGGTGTAGGTTTTGTCATCCACACCTTTCAGGCTAAAACCAGGGGCCTTTGAACCGATGCGCAGTGGTTTGTAGTCATCTGCTAGGAGCACATTGGATAATATAAGCAATGTGGCTACTGACAATATCGTCTTTTTAAACACTTCCATTTGCCTACAAGTTTATAATCAAACAAATATAGCCTATCCAAACCGTTTATTTATCTCATCCTGCAATTGCCGCTTGAGTTTCTGCTCTTTTTCCATGGCTTTTTTACGATGTTGGTCAAATTCCATTTGGAGATCCTCGATCGCTTTTTTGGTGTCTTTGGTAACCATATGACTTTGGTTGAAACGGTAAATATAAAACGTCAGCGCAATTGCTAAGGCAAGCACCAGGCTCCACAACAGAATGCTATAAGTAGATTTGTGCATAGCCATGCCTAAAAAAGAGAAGTTATCTCTATGGTCTTTGGCGCTTTGTAGACTCTTATACACCGTTGAAAGGGAGTCACTGAGCAATTCCGTTTTAGCTTGTTGATCTCCTGTTGCTTTGGTCACCTCTATAAGTTGGCCGCGTAGGTCTGACAATGTATCGGCCACATTCTTTCTAATGCGATCCAAATGGGTGCGCCGCACGACCTTATATTCCTGATAATTGTTAGAAACCGCATTGAGGTAAATAAATTGGCTGTCTATGGAACCGCTTGTCAATGATCCTTTCGGCGGTTGCTGTTGGGATGACGGAGCTGGTTGGCAAAAGGCTTGTCCTGCCAATGAAAATGCAATACACAAAATCAAGAGTCTGGTGTTTCTCATACTTTTTAACTATTCTAATTGACGTTTTAATTTAAAGAACACGATATTACGGGATTTATTGTTTAAATAAAAATCGAATGGGAAAATAATGAATAAATGACTTCGTGTAGGTCATCTCAAAAGGTCGGCTGGGCAACACATGACAGCCCATAACAGTTCGATTTTTCATCTTTCCTATCTTGCGACGTTTTTATTAACCAGTTTAGCCATATAAATGATATGCAAGCATTAGCAGGAGTAATTTTCCATTTTATCGGGGGGTTTGCCTCCGGAAGTTTCTATGTACCTTATAAGAAAGTAAAGGGTTGGGCATGGGAGAGTTTTTGGATTATCGGAGGGTTGTTTTCATGGCTTATTGTGCCTCCACTGGCAGCCTATCTCACCATTCCCGGTTTTGCCGATATCATTCGGCAGGCTGATGTCAGCACGTTTGGTTATTCCTACTTATTTGGACTACTCTGGGGCATTGGAGGGCTTACGTATGGTTTGGGGGTAAGGTACTTGGGAGTGTCTTTGGGAAGCAGTATCATCTTAGGGTTAACTATGGTATTCGGCTCATTGGTGCCATCCATATTCTATTATTTCAATGGTACGGAAGGTAAAGATACCATCGATTTGTTTTTCACGACCACTTCGGGTATTACCGTGTTGGCAGGGTTGGCTATCTGTGTGGTGGGTATCTTTTTATGCGGCAAGGCAGGGGTATTGAAGGAAAGGGAATTGACGGGCGCCAAAGCAGATGCAAGTGGAAATCAGGATTACAAGTTTAGACTAGGGCTGGCAGTGGCCATTGTTTCGGGCGTCCTCAGCGCTTGTTTTAATTTTGGATTAGAGGCCGGAAAACCGATGGCCAATGTGGCCAACGACATTTGGAAAGCCACCAATCCCGGGGAGGGCGAGTTCCTGTTCCAAAATAACGTCACTTACGTGGTGGTGCTATGGGGTGGCCTCACCACCAATTTCCTATGGTGTATGTTCCTCAATGCCCGCAATAAGACATTCGGCGACTACGCAAATGCCAAAACTCCGCTTACTAAGAATTACCTGCTTTGTGCACTTGCAGGCACCACATGGTATTTGCAGTTCTTCTTTTATGGCATGGGTGAAAGCAGGTTAGGCAATGGTGCCAGTTCATGGATCTTGCACATGGCGTTCATCATCCTCATCGCCAATTCATGGGGCGTTATATTGAAAGAATGGAAAGGGGTAAGCAAAAGGACTTATAGAACCATTATTGCCGGAATTGCCCTTATTATCCTTTCCATTGTGCTGGTGGGACTTGCCCGAACACTGGAAGAGTAGGTTTTAAGTCGGAAGCTGGGTGCCGATAGCTGATAGTAACAAAAAAACAAAAAAGCAATATAAAAATGTCTGAGATCATTGGAAAAACATCGTTCAAGCATGTAAGCTATTTATGGAATAAGGCCAAAGCCGCCGAACTAGCGGGGGATGAAGTAGCCTTGTTGCTCTACCGTTCCAATCTATTGGGGGCTGATTTGCGCCTCACCAACTATGGAGGGGGCAATACGTCGTGCAAAGCCATTGCCAAGGACCCCCTGACCGGATTGGATACCGAAGTAATGTGGATTAAAGGATCCGGCGGGGATATCGGCACACTTAAGCGCAGTGGCTTGGCAGCGTTATATGTCGATCGCCTCAGGAGCCTTGAACATATTTACAAAGGGATTGAACAGGAAGATGAAATGGTGGAGCTTTTCAATCATTGCATCTTTGACTTGGCGTCCAAGGCGCCTTCCATCGATACACCATTACACGGATTTCTTCCGTTCAAACACATAGACCACCTGCACCCCGATGCGGCGATAGCCATTGCGGCGGCCAAAGATGGTCAGCGCATCACGCAGGAATTGTTCAACGGTGAAGTAGGGTGGGTAGCCTGGCAGCGCCCAGGATTTGACCTGGGGCTGAAACTGAGGCAATGCCTTGATGAAAACCCGGGTATCCGAGGCATCATGCTCGGTTCGCACGGGTTGTTTACCTGGGGCGATACAGCCTATGAAAGCTATGTAAATACCCTTACGGTCATTGAGAGATGTGCCGAATACCTAGAAGCAAATTATGGCAAGAAACACCCAGTTTTCGGGGGAGCGAAGATTCAGGGTATCGCCGCCGAGGGCCGGAAGAAGCAAGCTGCCGCCTTGGCACCTGTGCTCCGTGGATTTTGTTCGTCCGAACGCCATATGATAGGGCATTTCACCGATGATGAGCGGGTGTTGGAATTTATCAATTCCAACGACCTTGAACGCCTAGCCCCATTGGGTACCAGCTGCCCGGACCATTTCTTGCGCACCAAAATCAGTCCACTGGTGTTGGATTTGGCACCTGATGCTGATTTGTTTGATGTGGAGGGGCTAAAGGCCAAATTGGCACCGGCTTTTGAGGCCTATCGGCAAATGTACAAGGAATACTACGAAACCTGCAAGCACCCGAACAGTCCAGCCATGCGCGACCCCAATCCGGTGATTATTCTCTATCCCGGCATTGGCCTCTTTTCTTTCTCAAAAGACAAGCAAACCACACGCGTAGCGGCCGAATTTTACATCAATGCCATCAACGTAATGAAGGGCGCTGAGGCTATATCCGAATATACCTCCCTGCCGCGGCAGGAAGCCTTCGATATTGAATATTGGTTGCTGGAAGAGGCCAAGTTGCAGCGGATGCCAAAACCTAAGCCATTATCGGGCAAGGTAGCCTTGATTACGGGAAGTGCTGGCGGTATCGGAAAAGCGATTGCCAAGAAATTCGTGCAAGAAGGAGCTGTGGTGGTTCTCAACGACCTCCATGCAGAACGGCTAGCGGATGCCGGAGAAGAATTTAAGCGTGAATTTGGTAAAGATGCGTATGCAACAGCCTTGCTGGATGTCACAAACGAAGAACAGATCCAACACACATTTGACGAAGCGGCCCTAGCTTTCGGAGGTGTCGATATTGTCGTGAATAATGCAGGGCTGTCCATCTCAAAACCCATTGAGGGCCATACGAAGAAAGATTGGGATTTGCTTTATGATGTTTTGGTTAAAGGCCAGTTCTTCATTTCACAAGCTGCTGTAACCCTGTTAAAGAAACAACGCATAGGCGGAGACATCATCAATATCGTGAGTAAGAATGCCTTGGTAAGCGGGCCCAATAATGCCGGTTATGGCAGCGCTAAAGCGGCACAGCTGCACTTGAGCAGGCTGAATGCCGCTGAACTGGGGGCAGATAAGATTAGGGTGAATGTCGTAAATCCCGATGCGGTGATCAGCGATAGCAATATTTGGGCTGGGGGATGGGCCGAAGGGCGTGCCAAAGCATACGGCATCACCGTTGAGGAATTGCCTGCATACTATGCCAAACGCACCTTGCTCAATGAGGTCATTTTGCCGGAAGATATCGCCAACGCTTGCTTTGTGCTGGTGGGTGGCCTGATGAACAAATCCACCGGAAATGTGTTGAATGTGGATGGCGGGGTAGCCATGGCATTCGTACGTTAAATTATTCTTTTTTAGCAGAATTGTCAATTAAATCACCCCAATGAGCGCCAATTGGCAATTCTGTATTAACTTTGACAAGAGAACCGATTATGAATATCGATAAAAATCAAATAACAGCACATAACCAACAATTGGAAACGGCCCACCGTCGCAAATTTGCGCAACTGGTGGAAGACCTCCCGAACCATGAAGGGATCTTACAAAAACTGGTCGACTTCCAGGTAGCTATTCCCAGCTGGGCCTTGGGCACAGGCGGCACGCGCTTCGGTCGGTTTTCAGGCGGAGGTGAACCTGGTAACTTAGAGGAGAAAATAGCTGATATCGGCTTGCTCCATGCACTCAACCGCTCCAGCGGTGCCATATCGCTGCATATTCCTTGGGATATTCCAAAAGACTATGCGGCTATTCGGGCATTGGCAAGCCAGCATGGCTTGGTATTTGATGCCATGAATTCCAATACATTCCAAGACCAACCCGGTCAGGCGCTGAGCTACAAGTTTGGCTCCATGCAGCATGTAGATAAGGCGGTGCGCAAACAAGCCGTTGACCATAATATTGAGGTCATCAAGCACGGTGTGGAATTGGGCTCAAAATCGCTGACGGTATGGCTGTCGGATGGTTCATCTTTTCCTGGCCAGCTGAATTTCCGCCACGCATTCCAACATACATTGGAAAGCCTGCAGGAGGTATATGCTGCATTGCCGGATGACTGGAAATTATTTGTAGAATATAAAGCGTTCGAGCCCAATTTCTATTCCACCACAGTGGGCGATTGGGGGCAGTCGCTACTATATGCCAGCAAGCTTGGCGATAAAGCCTATACCTTGGTGGATCTGGGCCATCACCTGCCTAATGCCAATATCGAACAGATCGTAGCCCTATTGCTGATGGAAGGAAAACTTGGAGGATTCCATTTCAACGATTCCAAATATGGCGATGATGACCTGACCACGGGTAGCATCAAACCTTACCAACTATTTCTGATATTCAACGAATTGGTTGATGGCATGGATAATAAGGGCATGAACCATGCCCGTGATTTAGGCTGGATGATTGATGCTTCGCACAATGTCAAGGATCCCCTAGAAGACTTGTTGCAATCCGTGGAAGCCATACTCATTGCCTATGCGCAAGCATTATTGGTAGACCGCGTGGCATTGGCAGAAGCACAAGTTGGCAACGATGTTGTGCAGGCTCAGGAAATCTTGCAACGGGTTTTCCGTACGGATGTGCGTCCTTTGGTAGCCGAGGCACGGTTGCGCGCAGGAGCGGCATTAGACCCCATCCAATTGTTCAGGCAGCTGGATATGCGCGGTGAATTAATTAAGGAGCGTGGAGCAAAGACGGTGGCTACGGGGCTATAAAAGTTTACGATTTTAGATTGTAGATTTTAGATTTGTATATTATCGTCTCAATCTAAGATCGTAAATCTAAAATCGTAAATCTAAGATCGTAAATCTAAAATTATTATGCGTACGCCAGTTATAGCCATATTCGATGTCGGGAAGACCAATAAGAAACTGTTCCTTTTCAATGAGCAGTACAAGATTGTCTTTGAGCGGTCGGCAAGGTTTACGGAAACGGTGGACGAAGATGGCGATCCCTGTGAAAACCTGGAAAGCCTGCGCCTATCGGTGTTCGATTCGTTGCATGAGGTGTTCAGGAAGCCCGAGTTTGAGGTACGTGCCATTAATTTTGCAGCCTATGGCGCCAGCCTTGTCTATTTGGATGAAAATGGCAAGCCCCTCACACCGCTGTATAATTACTTGAAACCTTATCCCGAGGAATTACAGCGAAAATTCTATGAAACCTATAGTGGGGAAGAAACATTTGCTTATACAACGGCTTCCCCTGTATTAGGCAGCCTCAACTCCGGTATGCAACTGTATCGCATCAAATATGAGAATCCGGCGTTGTTTGAGCGCATCCATTATGCGCTCCATTTGCCACAGTACCTAAGTTTTCTCGTGTCGGGCCGTATGTATTCAGACATGACGAGCATTGGTTGCCATACCAATCTTTGGGACTTCACCAAAAACGATTACCACGAATGGGTTAGGCATGAAGGTATCATCAGCAAACTGGCTCCATTGGCACCAGCTGATGAAGTATTTCCTGCATCATTCCCGGGCAATGGCTACGGTGTGGGAGTGGGGTTGCATGACAGTTCATCCGCGCTGATTCCTTACCTGGTTAGTTTCCATGAGCCCTTTGTGTTGATTTCCACCGGCACGTGGTGCATCAGCCTCAATCCGTTCAATCACACGCCGCTCACCAAAGCGGAGTTGGATGCCGATTGTCTCTGCTACATGCAATACAAAGGCGCTCCGGTGAAAGCATCCCGGCTCTTTGCTGGGTATGAGCATGAGCAGCAGGTGAAACGGATATCGGAGCATTTCGGGCAATCCAGTAGTAAATACCGGAGCATTCCTTATAACAAGAATATCGTGGCCAAACTGCGAGCAGAAACCATGCACCCGAAACCGATTGGCGGCAAAGTTTCGGCATTCGCACAACGCCAACTCTCGGCTTTCGCATCCTATGAAGAAGCGTATCACCGCTTAATTATGGATTTAGTAGATTTACAGCGAATATCCACGCAATTGATCGTCACCGGTTCACAGGTAAAACGTATTTTTGTAGACGGTGGATTCAGCAAGAATACCATTTATATGAACCTCTTGGCTGAAGCTTTCCCGGAAATGGAGGTGTTTGCAGCTTCCATGGCACAAGCTACAGCAGTGGGAGCGGCGTTAGCTATTCACGGCGCTTGGAATAATCGGCCTTTGCCGAATGACCTCATCGAATTGCGATTTTATGCACATACGAGTGAAAAGGAAGGAGCCGGTTGAAGATTACAACATATACATGTCCATATAGTTCAACATTGTCATAAATGAACCCCGATTTACTGAAATACAATCCCCAATACCCATCGGTACAAGATCTTAAGAAAAAGGCCAAGCGTCGCATTCCCAAATTTGCCTTTGACTACCTCGAAGGCGGGTGCAATGATGAAGTGAACCTATTGCGCAACGAAGCTGATTTCCATGACATCCTGTTGATGCCTCAGTACCTCAAGAAACATAATGGGGTGGATATGAGCACGGAGCTTTTTGGCCATCGCTATGATGCGCCTTTTGGGATATCGCCCATCGGGCTGCAAGGGCTCATGTGGCCCAATGCCCCGGAAATATTGGCCAAAGCGGCCTTGAAGCACAATGTGCCCTATATCTTGAGCACAGTATCCACCAGTAGTATAGAGCGTATTGCTGAAGTGAGCGAATCGCGGTTTTGGTTTCAATTGTACCATCCTACCGAAAATAAACTGCGGGATGACATCTTACGCCGGCTCGAAGCCGTACAATGTCCTGTACTGGTTGTACTGGTGGATGTGCCTTCTTTTGGACTGCGTTACCGTGAAATCAAAGCCGGGCTTTCCATGCCTCCCAAACAGAATATCCGTAATTTTATACAGGCAGCCATGCGGCCGGCTTGGGCTTTGGAGACACTCCGGGTAGGTATACCTGAATTTGCAACCTTGAAACCATACATGGCAAAAGGATTGGATATGAGTCAATTGGGTAAATTTATGAATGCAACCTTCACCGGACGTGTAGATATAGATAAGATCACAGCCATCCGCGACCTTTGGAAAGGCAAGCTGGTCATCAAGGGAGTGGTGAGTGAGGAAGATACAGAAGCAGCCATCCGTTTGGGGGTAGATGGTATTATTGTATCCAACCACGGCGGCCGTCAAATCGATGCCGGTGAGTCGACCATTAAACCGTTGAAAGGATTGGCAGACAAGTATGGCGATCAATTGAAGGTGATGATCGATAGTGGGCTGCGGTCGGGACCAGATATCGGACGAGCCTTAGCCTGTGGCGCCGATTTTACGTTCATGGGCCGCCCATTCATGTATGGTGTAGCCGCATTGGGCAAAAAAGGTGGTGATCATACCATAGCGATGATGAAAGCCCAATTTAAGCAAGTAATGGAGCAGGTATGCTGTGAAAAAGTGTCTGATTTCCCCAGCACGCTCATCCAATCCCGTTGATCATTATTTTCGGACGCACTAACTAAGATAACCAACATGCTATTCATAAGTCACTTTTCATGCCGAGCCATATTAACTATCCTAACCATGGGATGTGGTATCGCTGTGCATGCTCAATCTGATATAGGCAGCTACGATCTGCGCTGCGAATACCTCGTTAACCCCATGGGCATTGATGTCGAAGCACCCCGCCTCACTTGGAAAATATCCGACACTAGCCAAGGTGCCAAGCAAACCGCATACCGTGTGCTAGTAGGCACGGATTCCATGGCGGTAGCACAAGGCAAAGGCGAAAATTGGGACACGGGCGAAGTACCTTCAGATGCAAATTTGGTGGTTTATAAGGGGACACCACTAAAACCATTTACACGTTATTTCTGGAAGGTGGAAAGTAAGGGGGTGGAAGGGAAAACTTACCAGCCTCGCGAAATAGCCGCCTTCGAAACCGGGATGATGGGTATGGAAAATTGGCAGGGCGCTTGGATTTCAGATAATAGTGATGTGGACCTCAAACCAGCCCCTTACTTCAGGAAGGCATTTGAAATGCCCAAAAAAATAAAATCGGCCCGCGCCTATATCGCTGTAGGTGGGTTGTATGAATTGTATATCAATGGCGAAAAAGTAGGCAACCATCGGTTAGATCCTGTATATACCCGTTATGATCGGCGCACCATATACATTACACATGATGTGACTTCCTATTTGGCCGAAGGCAACAATGCCATCGGCGTGTTGCTGGGCAATGGATGGTACAACCACCAATCTACGGCCGTGTGGAATTTTCATAAAGCCCCATGGCGCAATCGTCCCGTTTTTTGCCTCGATTTACGGATTACCTATGAAGACGGCACAGTAAAAACTATTACTTCCGGAAAGGATTGGAAGACCAGTTTAAGCCCGGTTATATTCAACAGCATCTATACCGCAGAACATTACGATGCCCGATTGGAGCAGCCCGGATGGAATACGGCAGGCTTTGCCGACAGCGCTTGGAAAGAGGTGTATTATCGGTCGGCGCCTTCACGGCATATTGTAGCTCAAGCCATGCACCCCATTCGCAACGTCTTGGAGATACCGGCTATATCGATGAGCAAACCGAACGACAGCACCTATGTATTTGACCTTGGCCGCAACATCTCTGGGGTTAGCCGGATTCGGGTGCGAGGCGAGGCAGGCACGGTGCTTCGGCTCAAGCATGGCGAACGGCTGTATGACAACGGCCATGTCGATCTATCGAACATTGATTACCACTACCGACCCACTGATGATTCCGATCCTTTCCAAACGGATATTTTGATACTGAAAGGGCAGGGAGAAGAAGAATTTATGCCCCATTTCAATTACAAGGGGTTCCAATATGTAGAAGTGACCAGCAGCAAGCCGATAACGCTGGCCAAAGAAAGCCTCACTGGCTATTTTATGCACAGCGATGTGCCGGCCATCGGTAAAATAGCTTCTTCCAATCCCGTATTGGATAAGATTTGGTGGGCCACCAACAATGCCTACCTATCCAACCTG
The DNA here is from genome assembly GCF_024704835.1 of Parapedobacter tibetensis. Classification (GTDB taxonomy): domain Bacteria; phylum Bacteroidota; class Bacteroidia; order Sphingobacteriales; family Sphingobacteriaceae; genus Parapedobacter; species Parapedobacter tibetensis. The sequence continues at coordinate 16,566 of NZ_JAMXBE010000009.1, read as the reverse complement.
TTTGGCTATCCTACTGATTGCCCGCAACGCGAAAAGAATGGTTGGACCGGCGACGCGCATATTGCTATAGAAACCGGGCTGTACAATTTCGATGGCATCACCGTATATGAAAAATGGCTGGCCGACCACCGCGATGAGCAACAACCCAACGGCGTGCTGCCCGCCATTATACCCACAGGGGGCTGGGGCTATGAATGGGCCAATGGGCCCGATTGGACCAGCACCATTGCCATTATCCCATGGAATATCTATCGCTTTTATGGCGATAGCAAGCTACTTGCCGATTGTTACGATAACATAAAACGCTATGTAGATTATATCGAAAGCATTAGCCCCGAAGGGCTGACCACTTGGGGCCTTGGCGACTGGGTGCCTGTAAAATCCAAATCGCCCGTAGAGCTTACCTCCTCGGTTTATTATTATACCGATGCATTGATATTGGCCAAAGCAGCCAAATTATTTGGCAAGCAGGGTGATTACGAGAAATATACGGCCTTGTCTGCCAAAATCAAGGATGCCATCAATGCCAAATACCTGAACCGAGAAACAGGGATATACAGCAAAGGATTGCAGACGGAATTGAGTGTGCCGTTGTATTGGGGAGTTGTGCCTGATGAACTGGTCAGCAAGGTGGCGACCAACTTGGCTAAACGTGTCGAAGCAGATGGCTTTCATCTGGATGTTGGGCTGTTGGGTACCAAAGCCATCCTTAATGCATTGAGTGAAAATGGCTATGCCGATGTGGCGTATAAAGTGGCGGCGCAGGAAACCTACCCCTCATGGGGCTGGTGGATTGTAAATGGAGCCACCACGCTGTATGAAAACTGGCGCATCGATGCCAAGCGGGATATATCCTTAAATCACATCATGTTCGGCGAAATCGGCGCATGGTATTATAAGGCATTAGGGGGTATCCAGCCTGATGAGGCGCAACCCGGTTTCAAACATTTTATTCTTGAGCCCCACATCGTTGAAGGGCTGGAGCAGTTCGATGTGTCATTTAATGGGCCTTATGGAGCGATACGTTCTTCATGGCAGAAAACCGGTAAACGGGTCAAGCTTTCCGTCACTGTACCACCCAATAGCCAATGCACGTTCCGTTGGGATCGGGATAAATGGGCAAAGGCATCCATCGGCAAGCAGGCAAGCCAAGGGGAAACCATTGAACTTGCGGCTGGCCACCATGAGATTGTATTGCAGTAAAAAGATGTGCTAGCAGTTAATTCGCCGACAACACCATTTCCAGCATGAGTTTCAGTTTGGGTTCAAGGGCTTCCCCTTCAAACCCTTCGCTATGGAAACGAATCTTGAGGTCCCTGTCAATGACAAAGGTAGCAGGAATCATGCTTACACCGAGTTTTCCCGCCATATCGGGGTCGGCATTATAGTAAATAGGAAAATCATAAGTTGCTTGGTTTTTCCATTTTCTGGCGTCATCCAATGTATTCCTTGCACCGGTATTCAAGACCATAAATACGACCGCTTCATTATCCCTGTATTGATCATACACCCGTTGCAGATAAGGAAAAGACTGTAGGCACGGCACGCACCAAGTGGCCCATAGATCAATGACCAACACCTTTCCTTTTAAGTCGGCAAAATTTACTGGATTTCCCTCCAAGTCGGTGATTTTATCCAATGCAGGTAGGGTTTTATCGATCATGAGCGGGCGTAGTTCGTCCTTCATTTTAGTTTGCCACTGCTGATCCAGCTGTTCAAGATAAGCTTGGTACCCTTCGATAGATCCGTTCTTTTCTAGATAGACCGCCTTCAATGTGCTTTTTATCGTATCATCCATGGGAGACTCCACATAACTTTTGGTATACAGATCGAAGGCTTTGTCAAACGATGCCGTCTTCCGGTAATATGCCGCGATATCGAGTATCGTGTTTTTTGATGTAGCCCATCGCGCTGCTTCTTCCATGGCTTCAGCCGCTGCTTTCTTCCGGTCCATTTGATACAATATATCGCCGATCAATGCTTTGATGTCCCCTTTTGTTGATTGTATTTTCTCCGCTTTATCTGGTACATGTGAAGGAATATATCCGGTTTCTGGAAAATACCGTATGATACCTAAAGGGTATTCCGCTGCTTGGGCATATGCCTGCGTTGCATAAACCAACGCCGTATCAAGCCCGAACGCATGATCGGCCAACTGCTGTGCCACGGTCACCAAGGTCCTCGGATGATAGGGGGAGGTGTCGGCAGCGACTACCAGCGACGCAAATTCAAGGGCCTTGGTGGAGTTCTTGTTTGCTGCATAATGCTCAAAAAGCATCCGGTGGATTTGGGAATAGCCTTCGCTGTTGGCGGCTGTTTTGTCCTTCAGGGATTCCTCCAGCATGGCCAACTGTTTTTCGGGATCCTGCTCCTCGGCAATCTGCGAAGCCAGGTAACCCTTGGCAATGGCCGAATGGGGATATTCTTCCAGTATCACATTTTTTATCGAGTCTAGCCTATGCTGCTCACCGATGATGAGGTAGCCCATCGTCACCTTGTTTACATTGCCCATGAATGTTGGGTTCGAATGGAATTTTTCATCGATGACGCGATGGGCCTCCCGCAAGACGTCGTCACGTTTTTCTTGGGGTCCATGTTGCAGCTGATAGTTTAGCAACCTGACTTTGGCTTCATAGTTATCCGGATAGTGCTCCAGCTCCTTTTTGAACATGAGCGACTGTTGAGCCGGCAACGACTCCGATTTACCCATTTGCGCAGTGAGGCTGTAACCCCGGTATAGGAAGGTATTTTCTACCGGTTTGCCATCTTGGTAGACATAGATTTCATAGTGGGCCTGATCTGCTGGTTGCTCAGTAATATCGCCGCTTTTTACTACAAAGGTCGCAAACGTTGCATAGTGAAGTAGTGTGACGGTTTTTTGCCAAACCTGCCCTACTTTTTCCAAGGGTAGTTCATAAGGCAGCTCGTACAGGTTGGAATAGGTAAATTTTAGCATCACCGATGTAGCCGTGTCTGGTATTTTGGCTCCCATTGCACGGGGGTCATAGGTGATGGTTATTTTCTCGTTGCGTTCCGGTCTTTCGGGTGTTATGCGGATTCCGCCCTGCTGTTTGGCGTATACCGTGAAGCCCGCTATAACCAATAGTACGGATAATATAGCCTTCAAATAAGATTTCAATATGTCAATCATTCTGAGTAAGATTAGGATTCGTCAATATGGCTGCTAATGGAATAGGAAACAGGAGGTCTGATGCGGTAAACCCTGTTTTGATTGGAGACAATACATCCACGGCCCGTCCTGTCCGTTTCAAGTCAAACCAGCGGTGCCCCCACTCACCAAGCAGCTCTATCCTTCGTTCCTGTTCCACCGCGGCCAACACACTTGCTTGGTCAAGATTGAGCGGCAATTCTTCGACATCGGCACGTCGGCGCAGTACATTCAGATCCGCTATCGCATTTCCAAGGTCGTTTTGTTGTGCTCGGGCCTCTGCCCGGATCAGATACACTTCGGCAAAACGCAAAACCATGCTGTATTCTACTACAGGACTGGCGGTCCGCCGTTTATATTTATAGGGATAATAGAACGTTTCTGCATTCAGCTCATAGGTTGTCAAGCAATCTTCCTTTCTTTGGTCTCCGGCTTCATAGCTGTCCAAGGCCTCTTCATAGACGTTATAATTGCTCCGGGTGCCCGGGTTAAAGGGAACGATGTTAAATCCTTCCCAGGTATTTACCCCTACGGTGGAGGTATTGGCCGTTTGCAGTTGCCAGATTGCTTCTTTGCTGTCTATCAGGAATACATGATGCAAACTATCGAGGATGATATACCGGCTATCTTGGATAACCTTGGTGGCTTCCGCTTCCGCTTCGACCCATTGCTCTTGGTATAAGTAGGCCCTGGCCAGCATGGTCGAAGCCGCCTTTTTATTTGGGCGAACACGCTCTTGCCCCGTATAGGCATCATCCAGCAGCTGTTCAGCCAATACCAATTCGTCGATGATAAATTGGTTGACTTCGTCGGATGGTGAGCGAGGTAGCAAGGTGTTTTTTTGGTAGTCCGTGTCAACGACTATGGGTACACCATCGAATAGGTTGACGAGGTAGAAATAACAGAACGCCCGTATAAAATGAGCTTCACCGAGCAACTGGTTTTTCACATTTTCGGTCACGCCGTTTGAGGCTTGCAAGCCCTCGATGATTTTGTTTGCATGATTTATATAAGCATAGGGCTGGCTCCAGAACCGATCCAAAAACGATGTATTTGGGCTCAGGTTGTTATCCTTGAAGTCATCGTAGAAGTTAAACGCATAATAGAATTCATCGGCACTCATGGCCGTCAGGAAAGACAGCAGCCCGTTTGCGAACTGATTGTTGTAAGCGTTCATCTGGCTGTACATGCCCAGTACGGTAGCCGTGGCCACTTGGTCATCCGCGAATGCAACCTCTGCCGCCAATTGGTCTTTCGGTGGAGGAACATCCAGAAAACTACTACAGGAATTTAGGGAAACAATTCCGATGAATAGGACAATATATATATTAATTTTTTTCATAACTGCTAAGTGTTAATTATTATCACCAACTTATATTATAAAGCGAGCTGAAGGCCAAATGTGTACGTCCGCAAGGTAGGCAGGGCCGCCGAACGTACCGCACCAAAAGGATTTACTTGGGATACGATGCTGCGATCAAAACGCGGTGTTTCGGGATCCAACCCACGGTATTTCGTAAACGTCAGTAGATTCTGACCCTGGAAATAAATGCTCAATTGCTTGATGTTCAATTGCCTCACCAAGGACGAGATGTCGTATCTCAGCGAAAGGTTTTTCAGGCGTACATAGGAAGCATCTCCCCATACAGCACTTGAATACCGGTAATAATCTCTGAAATTCCCATAAGCATCACTGCTTGAAAGGGCTGTTGCCCGCGGTATATCCGTGATATCCCCGGGAGCCCGCCACCTGTCCAGCGCGCTCACATCCACATTGGTTAGGGCACCGTATGGAAAAGCCTGCGGCCCATAGTTGAGGTAAGGGCCTTCTTGTTTGACAAATTGAAACAGGAAGTTTAGGGAAATATTCTTGTAGCGGAGGTCGTTGCTCAAACCACCGTAGAAATTAGGCATCAGGTTCCCCAGGGTGATGTAATCGCCCGGTGCGGATAACGAACCATTGCCATCCACATCCCGATATTGGCCAATCCCCGTTTGGGGATCTACCCCAGTAAAATCGAAGCCCTTTACAATACGGATGGATTCTCCAACCGTGTAGCTGTTTGCATCCGGCGAGCTTTCGAGGTTTGGAAATTCCAACAGGACGTTTCTGGGGATGGTGAGGTTAAGTCCCGACGACCAACTGAAGTGGCCTTTCGAAAAATTGGTGGAGTTGATGTCAAACTCCCAGCCGGAGTTTTCTACCAACGCAGGCTGGTTGGCAATATATGAGGTAAATCCGGTTTGCGGGGCAAGGCTTACCCCCACCAATTGGTTGTCTGATCGGTTGTTGTAATATCCGGTGTTGACAAGCAAACGGTCATTGAAAAAGCCCAGTTCTAAAGCGGCTTCAAATTTTCTGTTTTCTTCCCATCCATAGTCTGGGTTGTACACCCGCGCTGGATATTGCCCACTGATTCCTTGGTAGGCAAATCCCGAACTCCACGTATCCAAATATTGATAGTTCCCGATCTGATCATTGCCCGTGATGCCATAGCTTGTCCGCAATTTTCCAAAGCTGAGGAATGGCAGGTGGTCAGTAGCAAAGTCTTCACTTGAAAATACCCAAGCAAGGCCCAGTGATCCAAAGTTGCCATAGCGTCTTCCCGGGCCGAAACGTGAGGATCCGTCCCTCCGCAAATTGATGTTGGCCAAATATTTATCGGCTAAGTTGTAGTTTATCCTGCCAAAGATCGCTTGATATCGGTAATCTGAGGCGTTGAAATTCCTTACTATCAAACTACCTGCAGCCTGCATGTTGTCCAGCTGCGCATCACTGGCATACGATGTGCCATATAAATAATGCCCTTCATTGACACTTTGCTGCCATGTGCCGCCCAGCAAAAATTTGAATGTGCTCCGGTTGACGTTTACGAGGTAATTCAGCTGTGGTTCTACAATGTATGACTGCATGTCCGAAAAACCATAGGATCCCGAGCTACCTGGGTATGTTACTGGGTTAAATGACGGCTTAGGTAAGGTCTCTATTTGATCCATCCCCCGCTTGGTGTACCCAAGGCTAGTCTTGATGTCAAGATTGCGGAATAGTTCATATTCCAGCACCGCATTACTTATCAAGTTGCTGGTTTTGGAGTTGCTTGAGCGATGCTCAAATGCAAAAGGGTTTTGCATGGATGTGCCAAACCAATAGAGCTCCCCGCTCTCCGTATAGATGGGATAATTGGGTACTTGGTTATAATATTGCGACAGATCGGTCGTGATGGAATTATTATGGTCAGCAGCATAGTTTACAGATGCATTGATGGTAAATTTACCATCTTCTGAACGGTGGTTGATATTGAGGTGCGAAGAGCCTCGCTGGTACGTCAGGCTACCCGGCATCACATTACCTTGGTTCAGGTAATTGCCGCTGATGAGAAAACGTGTACGTTCATTTCCTCCCGAGAAAGATAGCTGCGCCTGCGTCATCGGAGCGGAATGCCCCATGAGTTCCTTTTGCCAATCCGTGCTGGCCTGTTGGTCCCACAGCAGCAGATCGGGCGCGTTATTTTCGGTCGGCTCAGCGCCATCATTGGCAAAGGCTTCCCGGCGAAGTTCCAAGTATTGGTCGGTGCTGAGCATATCCAACGCATCTGCCGCCTTGGTCCATCCGGAGTAGAGGTTGAAATCAACAGTCATTTTGCCCGGTGTGCCTTTTTTCGTGGTGATCAGGATTACACCGTTGGCACCGCGTGAACCGTAGATGGCGGTGGCATCTGCGTCTTTGAGCACATCTATCCGTTCGATATCGGCGGGATTGATACTGTTTAGTGGGTTTTGTCTGCCACTGGCTCCGTTAAACTGGTTCAAGGGTTCATCGGAAAACGGGACCCCATCAATGATAAACAACGGATTGTTTCCGGATTTTATCGAGTTCTCACCACGCAATTGCACATTGAAGGAAGCTCCCGGCATCCCACTCATCGATGAGATCATCAAGCCGGAGACCCGTCCTTGAAGTGCTGCCAACGGATTAACGATCGGTTGGTTGGCAATGTCGGTGCCGGTGATGCTGGCGACTGATCCCGTATTAAGCCGTTGGGTAGTCGTGCCATATCCGATGACAACTACTTCATCCAAATTGCCAAGGTCTTGAACCATTTGGATCCGCATGAAGGTAGTTGAAGACAGCAACTCCTGTGTTTTTAAACCCAAAAAAGAAAACTGTAAGGGTAGCGGCCCCCCGGTTATGGTCAACTTGAACCGCCCATCTTGGCCGGTTACTGTGGTGGTATTCCTACCTTTCACAGACACATTCACCCCGGGCAATGGATTGCCGTTTTCGTCACGTACTTCGCCCGTGATGACGTCCTGCTGTTGGTTGGTCTTGGAGGCTTGTTTGTCCAGCTTTCTGATGACGATGGTTTGTTGGAAAATCTTGTAGGAAAACGGTTTGTCTCCAAATAAATCGTCCAGCACCTTTTTGATGGAAGCATTTCGCATATTGACAGTCAGTTTCCCCATCTCGACGATTTCTTCGCCATCGTATACGAAGTGAAAGTCCGTCTGATTTTCTATCGACTTCAGTACTTCTTCGACCCCTACATCCTTCTGGTTCAGATTTATACGCTGGCTATATACACTTGCACTTACTTGCACAAAACATACAATCAGCAATAGGGTAGTCAATTTCATGATTAAGAGTAGTTTGGGTGGCAATAGTGGCACGCCATAGGGCGTTCTTGCATAGAACGTATTAATTTTCATACATTTGTTGTGATTGGGTTAATAAAATTTATCCATTAAAACTTCCAGACCTTAGTTGGTCTGGGTTAACCTGATTTTAGCCGGGCAAGTGGAGCGAACACTTCCCGGTTTTTAGTTTTTTATATATCCGTTATATTGCTACATGGGCATTCGTTAGTTATGTTGGTCCTGTGGATAGATAAGCAGTTCTTTCCCTTTCAACTCATAGGCTACTCCTGCATATTTCAAGATATTCAGTACCTCTTCAAAATGGTTGGATCGGGGTATTTTACCGGTAAGCCGTTTGCTGGGTTTGCCGGATACGTATACGATTTCCACTTGGTACCACCTGGCTATCGGAGCAAGAATTTCATCGATTGCGTCATTTTTGAATTCGAAAAATCCATCTTTCCAAGCAGTTACTTTTCCGGGGTCTACCGTATTGTTTATCTGTATGTCTTTTGAGATATCCTGCACGATGGCCTGCTGGCCGGGGCTCAGGACTTTTTCATTGCCACCCTTACTGATTTTGATCGACCCTTCTATTAAGGTGGTTTTCGCCTCCTGGTCTTCCGGATAAGACGTCACATTAAAATGCGTGCCAAGCACTTCGATTTCGAGCTCGTTTACGGTTACAATGAAAGGCTTTTCCGGGTCTTTTGCCACCTCAAAATAAGCCTCGCCCATTAAGTCAACATGGCGGTCGTTTTTGTTGAACGTGGGTGTGAGCGATAAGCTAGATTCCGCATTTAGCCATACCCTTGTTCCATCGGCGAGCATCACGTCGTATTCGCCACCCTTTGGCGTAGCGATATGATACTGCCCTTCCTCGCCCAAGGGATGTTGCTGGTTCCTGGCTGTGCTGTCTAACGGTAGCTGGCTGCCATCATCCAGTATGAGCATGGCTTTCTTGCTCCCCGGCAGGATGGCATGTGCCGTCAAGGTCTGTCCTGTGCGATCGGATTGAGTCACGAGATAAACGTAGCTGGCAATGGACAACGCAATAGCGATTGAAGCCGCAATCCTAAGCAGATATCGGCCTTTCCGGTCTTTGCGTGCTGTTTTTTCGAGTAGCAATTGCCAGATTTCAGCTTTCGCTTCGTCTTTGCTATCCTGATTTCCTTTGTGTTTAGGCGCGGTAGATGCAACGTATAGATACCAGGATTCGACAAGGCGCTGCTCGTCGGCCGTACAATCGCCATTAAGGTATTTCCTGATTAATTTTTTCGTAACGTTCTTTTCCATACGACCGCTTTAGGCAAGAGCCCTGTTGTTTGACTATACTATTAAGACAGGTAGCCTAGGGAATAGTAGTAGGCCGAACGGAAAAAAATCAACCGATAAAAAAAATAGATAGGGACAACAGGAGGGAGCCGAGTTTCATCCGGAGGACTTTCAACGCATTGCTCACCTGTTTTTTAACTGTTTTTTCAGAGATTTCCAGCTTATGCGCGATTTGCTTATAGCTCTGATCTTCCTCTCTGCTGAGCTGGAAAACCACGCGCATTTTGGCGGGTAGGTTATTTACCTCCGCTTCGATCAAGCGCTGGAGCTCCTTTGCGCGGACATCGTCTTCTGTGATGCAATGGTAGGCTGAGGAAGAAGCTTCCAAATAGGTCCGGTAGCTGTTTCTTGTCTGATTTTTCTCAATAAGGTTCAGTACCCTATTGCGCACGGCAGTATACAAATATGCGGATAGTGAAGTATGCAATTCCAGTTGTGGGGCTTTGTTCCATAGGGATAGAAAAACCTCTTGAATGATGTCTTTTACTTCCTCTTCATCGCCAATCATACGCATGGCATGCCTATATAGCAGCTCCCAATAGCGATCATATACCGCTTTGAACGCGGCATGGTCTTTATTCCGTATCATGCGGAAAAGATTGTGGTCGGTTATTTCAGTATGGTGGGGCATGTGTATACTTCCAAGACGAAGATACTACAAAAAACGAAGTCTACCATGCAGTTTTTGTATTTTCATCCTTTCAATCCCTCACTCTATGTTCCAGCTTGCTAAACCTTTACTCCCATATCAGCCGTATAAATTTCGGAGCAAACGTGTCTGGCTCCTCACTGAAATCCTTCAGGAAGTCAAAGGAGTTTACATGGTAGCTGATGAGCAATTCTCCTTTTTTGGAGAGATGTGGATGCGCCTTGGCATTATAGGCAAACAACGTTTTCTTACGTGCCGGTTCCGGGCATTCAAATACCGGAATGATTGGCCCGAAAGGACCAATGGGGCTTTCTCCCACCCGCAGCCCGATGAGCGGTTCAATGCCATTTTTTTGGAATATAAGTGCAAAGCGACCATCGGGAAGCGGTGTTATGCTCAGCTCATTGGAAACATTGGAAGTCAACTTAGCCGCATGCTGTATGTTTTTATCCCAGTCCTTTCCATTCCAATAGGCCCACTGCTCAAAATCTTCCATTTCGCTGGGCAACACCCTCGCCACCAGTAAATCTTTGGCCCCGCCCCGCACCCCATAGACGTATACATAGCCATCGGGGTTGGGAGCACCAGCCCATGCCGTGTTTACCAAAATGCCAGCACCGAAAGAATAGGCCTCCTGATTTGCGGATTCCTCCGCAAACAAAGGGGTCTCAAGCTGTCGATGTCGCGCAAAGGGCGGCCTATCGTTTTCGTCAACGGCGATTAATACATTTCCACATTCCTTGAACCCAAAGACTTTGGCGCCTGTATTTTTCATGCGGTATGCAAAGAGGTAGGTCGTGTTGCCTTTTTCCCGGTTTACAAACCCATCCCCAAGCCAATAGTAGTTTCCCGTTTCAGCCGACGGCGTGGAGGGCGTAAAAACGGCCGTTCGTTGTGAATCGGCATCATGGGCACTGTAAAATTTGATAGTCTCCTTGTCAACCGTACCGCTTGGGATGAGCGCAACCACGTTGTTGGTCATTCGGCCTCCCGAAGCTATTTTTCCATTGGCCTTGCTTCCCCAAAAACTATCGCTAAACACCAAGAGCGTTTCCGTATGTCGCATGGATTCTACGGTATCCACGCCATTTAGTGGGATGGAAAACAACCCATCTCCACCAATCCATCCGGAGTCGCGATTGAATAGCTGCGTCCATTCCGGGGCCTCCACTACGCGAAAGTCAAGCATGTCGTTTTGCTGTCCATAGCTGTTGGTTATCAACATCAACATACAAAAGACGGCGCTTAACCGCTTCACTAAGTAATTAATTACCAACGCTGCGTGATTCATAATGGTTTCCTTACTTTTATTAACGCTGGCATTAGCGCTTTATGTTAACCCTCTTACATCAATCCCAAATGCGCCAACGCTTCGCGCGTTACCTTCATGCGTCCCGGGATGAACTTGGATAGGTCTTCCTGGTTGACCGGCTCGGCATTCGTAGCGAAATAATACACTTCTCCGCCTGTTTCCAGATAGCCGACAAACCACCCGTTGTTTTCATTATTATCGATGCTCCAGCCCGTCTTGCCGCTAAGTCGATAGCTATCCGTTTCCACTATTTTGAATATATCCAGCATACGCTCATAGGTTGAATCGCTAATGGGCAATTGCTTGGTATAAAAACGTTCTAAAAAGTCAATCTCCTCCATGGGGGATAGCTGGGAAGAGCCTGTCAACCAAAAGTTATCGAGCGTTGCGGAATCGACCAGCATACCCGGGTAATTTAAGGTATCGAGGTAATGTAACATGGTGGCCAACCCCACGTTGCGGGCCACTTCCCGATAGCAGTCTACGCAAGATGCCTGAAAGGCTTCCTTCAAGGTAAAGTCTTTTTCCCAAGATGAAAAGGCACGGGGTTGGCCATCCCAAAAGAATACCGTACTATCTGGGTCTACAACATTGGTTTCCAAAGCGATTAGCGTATTGGGGATCTTAAATGTAGAGGCCGGTAAAAACTTGTTCGTTGCCCATTCAAAATCATTGGAGTAGTACTGCTTATTTTGGGCATCGTAAATCACGATGGTGCCGTCAAGCTCGTGCTGGGCCAATAAGCTGTCAAAGGCGGCAACCGTTTCTTCTTTTCTTTCGTCGGCTTGTGTTTGGGTACGTTCATTACAGCCGGTCAGGGTCGTTATCAATGCCACGCCTATTGGCAGCAAGGCTTTTATATCCATGTGTTTATGATTATATGGTAAATAGTTTGTTTTGTAGTGCGAATCTAAGGAAAAAAGATGCAAAATGGAGCGATTGAGGTCGACGCTTGGTTTTCCAAAACCTTTCGCCTTTGGTTGTGTTGCTTTCTATGAACACACAATCAAAAAAACAGGCCATGGCAAAAAACGTTGCGCATCAAATCATTTCCATTTTAGAAGAAGCGGGTATCAAACGGATTTATGCTGTGACGGGCGATAGCCTCAACCACCTCAACATCGCCGTGCGAAACAGTAAGAACATCGATTGGATCCATGTGCGGCACGAGGAAGCGGGGGCCTATGCTGCGGCGGCTGAAGCCGAGTTGGATGGGTTTGCCTGTTGTGCGGGGAGTAGTGGCCCCGGGCATGTACACCTCATCAACGGCGCCTACGAGGCACAGCGTTCGCACCTGCCGATGCTGGTCATCGCGTCGACGATAGGCACCAACGAAATGGGCTTGGATTACTTCCAGGCGACCGACACGATGAAGCTGTTTGATGACTGCAGCGTATACAACCAGCTCATCACCCGGCCCGAACAGGTAGAGCGAATCGTGCATACGGCCATCCAACATGCCTTTGCCAAGAAAGGTGTGGCAGTAGTAGGCCTGCCGGGCGACATTTCGGAGATGGGCGCCGTCTCCACAGGCCAAACGCTCAAGGCATTCCGTACCCGGCCGATCATCCGGCCTGCCGACGACGAGCTCACCGCATTGGCCAGCTTGGTGAACGCCCATCAAAAGATCATGATTTTCTGTGGCATCGGCGCCAGTGAGGCCAGGCAGCAAGTGGTAGCCCTCGCCCGCAAGCTGAATGCACCCGTGGGCTATTCCTTTCGGGGCAAAATGGCCATCCAACCGAACAACCCCTTTGAAGTGGGCATGACAGGGCTTTTGGGGCAGGCGGCGGCATACCATGCCATGCATGAGGCAGACTTGCTGCTGTTGCTAGGCACCGACTTCCCTTACGAAGCGTTCATGCCGACAAAAAATACGATCGTGCAAATCGACGAAGCGCCGGAGCACCTCGGGCGACGAGCAAGGCTGGAGATGGGGCTATGCGGCGATGTAAAAGATACCATCGAGGCCCTGCTGCCCCTGCTCGACATGAAGGACGATGCCGGCTTCCTGCAGCAACAACTGCTGCGGTATACGAAAGTGAAAGAACAAAACCACATCTATATCGACGACAACGGCAGCGAAGACAACATCCAGCCGGAATACTTGACGCATGTCATCGATAAGGCCACGTCACATGATGCGATATACACGGTCGATACGGGTATGGTCTGCGTATGGGGGGCGCGGTTCATCACCGCCACGGGCGACCGGAAGATGCTGGGATCATTCAACCACGGTTCGATGGCCAATGCCATGCCCATGGCTATCGGTGCGGCCCTAGCCTACCCGGAGCGGCAGGTCATCGCCATGTGCGGCGACGGGGGCCTTTCCATGATGATGGGCGACCTGGCCACCATCCAGCAATACCAGCTACCCATCACCATCATCGTTTACAACAACCGGTCGTTGGGCATGGTAAAGCTCGAGATGCTGGTAGAAGGGATGGAAGACAACGAGACCGACATGCTAAATCCCGATTTTGCGCTCATCGCCCAGGCGATGGGTTTCCCCGGCGAAAATATCCACCAACCCGAAGACGTCCCTTTGGCAGTCCAGCGCGCATTGGCCCACCGCGGTCCTTACCTGCTCAACGTCTTCACCAATCCGAATGCGTTGGCCATGCCACCAAAGGTGGAGCTGGAACAAATGGTGGGTATGGCAAAATCCATGGGCAAGCTCATGCTCAGTGGAAAGATAGGCGAAGTGATGGACACGGTGAAAAGCAACATCAAGCACCTGAAAGAAAAGTTGTGATTGCTGCACTTCCATGTTTCTTTCATTGGTGGCTGATGCATGGTTCCTCCGTTAATCTAATACGTTTTCAACGGCGAGCATACTATTTCCTACCTACCTCCCCTATTTGCGGTTTCGATTGTTTCCTCGCTTGTAAAATTCCTTTAACTCATCGGGCAGTGATGCTAAATAACCTGCTATGCCAATATTGGCGGTCAGTGCTGAGATTAGACGTGTGGAAGAAATCGCTGAAATCTACCGGTTGATGATGAGATTGGTTTCCTTCGGAGCTGCTTCGCGGTCGCTCCAAATCGCTTTCTGGCGCTCTTGCTCGCAATGACGCTGGGTAGTTTTTTAAAAGCGAAATCCCTGAAAAAGGAGGCTCTTTGTTGTTCTAATCGGGTGATTAACTTGGAGGCCGTCAAAAGGTGATGAGTGGGAAGTAAGAAGCCAACCTGCTTGACGTCCGCTGCGTAAAAAAAAAGAGAAATCTGTATACCCAATCAAAAATAGCGCAGTATATTTTTTTATATATTTACAGCCGTCCATGATATCTTAAGCTATGAAGAAACTATTGATAATTGCGTTTATTCTTTTTAACCTCACTTCGTTGACCGCCCAAATGGCAGCGCTCCAATACACCGATGCCCAAAACCTGACATTGATTGGCAAAGCCTTGCCTGATGGCCCCAGTTACCACCGGCTGGATACCGCATCTTTTCCAGCGATCCCTCCGACTGTCAAAAACTTGCTCACGCATTCGGCGGGACTGGCTGTAAGTTTCAGTACCAACAGTACCCAAATTGGGGTGAAGTGGTGCACAAGTCCACGAGCTCCGGGCAATAACATGACGGCCATTGCCTATGAGGGAATGGATTTATACATCAAGCGTAATGGCCAGTGGCAATATGCAGGTGTAGCTCGGCCAAGGACAAATGAATGTAATGAATTTATGGTGCTGGAGAACATGGCACCAGGCGATAAGGAATGCCTACTATACCTGCCACTGTATGATGAGACCCTTTCTTTGCAAATCGGCGTGGAACCGGAGGCTAATCTTATTGCGAAGCCAAATCCCTTTCAAAAAAACATTTTGTTATATGGCTCCAGTATCGTACATGGCGCATCAGCCAGCCGGCCAGGGCTTGCATACCCGGCCAGGCTTTCGCGTGAAACGGGGTACAACGTAATCAATTTGGGCGTGAGCGGCAATGCACGAATGGAACCTGCCGTAGCCGAAATGATTGCTACTATGCAAATGGATGCCTTCATTCTTGACTGTGTGCCCAATTCATCGCCGGAGCAGGTCACTGAGCGTACGGCAAATCTGGTGAAGACCATCCGCGCGCAACATCCCGAGGTACCCATCATTGCCATTCAGAGTATTGTACGCGAAGGAGGTAATTTCAATCGCTCCATCGCCGAACGGGTAGCTGCCCAAAATGCAAATTTCCTGCGCGAAATCAGCCAACTACAGCAGACCGATCGCCACCTCTATCTCATTACCGCAGAGGGATTATTGGGCGACGACCATGAAGGTACCACAGATGGTACGCATCCCAATGATTTGGGCTTTGATCGCATGCTGCAAAAGATAAAACCAGCTATGCAAGACATTCTGGAAAAGTATTCCGGTTTTGAATAATACGGAAGAGGGAGGAACAATCAATTACAATGAGCTTTCAGAACCCCCAGGAAGTGGAGATAGTGCACTTTTTATCAAGAGGACTGAAAGCCTTGTATGTTGAAGTCATTTGTCAGACTTCAAGACTTTTTTCATCATGATATCAGTCTGTTCGTCGTCGCCTAATTTGAAAACATGCTTGTCAAACGCTACAAAGCCATTCTTCTTGTAAAAACTGATTGCTCGCGGGTTTTCCTCCCAAACGCCCAACCAAATGTATTGGGCGCTTTTCTGCTTTGCGATTTCCATTGCCTTTTCATAAAGTGCCTGCCCAACTTTTTTGCCGTGAAACTCTTTTAGCACGTAAATCCTCTCAATTTCAAGAGCCAAATCATTTTTTATTTCCGTTTGCGATTGCCCAACATTCAGTTTTAAATAACCGGTTACCTTATCATCAATCAAGGCAAAATAAAATTCTGAATTTTCGGTGTTGAGTTCGGCAGTCAATTTCTCCATGGAAAAGCCCTCGTCTAAATACGTTGCCATGTTTTCTTTGGTGTTCCCCGCCGAAAAAGTTTCGTAAAATGTTTGCCTACCTATCGTTTGTAACTGCTCAATGTCGTTTAGCGTTACTTTTTCGGTTTTTATACGCACCATATTTTTTCACTATTGGATGGTCTTCAATCCCGCCGCACCAATTCCTGTCCACACGGCATAAGCAAGTCTATTATCCTTTTTGCATCAAAATTACGTTAAATTGGATTGTATTTGTAATCCAATCTCAACAAAATGGATAATCCAATTTAGGGGGCGGCGTATGCCACCCCCTGTTTTTATTATTTCCGCCGCTGCCAGCGTTGCAACAGCAGGCTTACGCCGAAACTCACCACCGCACCGATGGCTGCCAGCACGGCGGTTTTCAGTACATCGTGCAGGCCCAACTGGCCTAGTATGCCCAGCAACGTACCGCCGGTGGTGCCGATACTAACCTGTTGGTTCGCTTTCATCGTCGCCCCCTTCCTTGGCGGCGCTTTCCACCGCTTCCAATACGCCCAATGCGAGGGCGAGGTACTTGGCCACCGCCACCACTTTGGGCGGCAGTTTC
>NZ_JAMXBE010000085.1 GCF_024704835.1 Parapedobacter tibetensis | reverse complement strand
TAACGGTGACGGCACGTTCACGATCACCTACACCGATGGCAGCACCTTTACCTCCTCTGACCTGACGGGCCCTGCGGGTGCCGACGGGCAGGACGGGACCGATGGCGTTGGCGTGCAGTCCACCGTGGATAACGGTGACGGCACCTTCACAATTACCTATACCGACGGCAGCACCTTCACCACCTCCGACCTCAGGGGTGCCGATGGCATCTCCGCATACGAAGTGTGGTTGGCAGAAGGCAATACCGGAACGGAACAGGACTTTATCGATTCCTTGCAGGGTGAGCAGGGCGTGGCGGGCGCGGATGGT
>NZ_JAMXBE010000084.1 GCF_024704835.1 Parapedobacter tibetensis | reverse complement strand
GGATCGTAAGGATCGTACGGGTCATATGGGTCATCAACCCAGACGCAGACCTCGTTCCGTATCTCATCCTCCACGGTGATGCACGTTACGTTCACTTCCGCACCCTCCGCACCCAGCTCGTCATCCCAATAGCTACCCCCTTCCTGCGTGCACTCCTCCCGCTCCACATATGTATACTCATATTCACATTCATACCAGCCCCCTCCATAAGCCACCACGCCGCTTCCGCCACCGCCGACCGATGCAAGCTTGTCAAAACGGCCCCGCACCGATGGCAAATCTCCCGTTGCCGGCGTGATGCGCGATACAATCTTGCCGCCGCG
>NZ_JAMXBE010000083.1 GCF_024704835.1 Parapedobacter tibetensis | reverse complement strand
AACGGTTTGAAAAACAAGTGAATTATCAAGCTTTTTTGGTAATCCGCAAACAATAAGGTACTTTTGTATAGGAGGTTATTATGGAAAACCAAATAAATAAGAAAGTGAAAAAGGGTACGAATGAAAATACCCAGCAAGTGCGGGATTATGGTAACGACCCCTTCTTCGTTAAAAAGGCAAATAAGTCAAAGGCTTTCTTGGAAAAGCACGGATTTCCAAAGGAGTTGATGGATAAAAGACAGCTTGGAGTCTAGTTGATTATGCCCCAAAAAACATTCCCTAATCCATAATGAATAGATTTTTGGCATGGTGTTTATCGCATCGGCCGCTTTCCGCCATGG
>NZ_JAMXBE010000082.1 GCF_024704835.1 Parapedobacter tibetensis | reverse complement strand
CTTATGGCGGTGTTAGGGGCAGTTATTTCTTTTTTGGTTTTGGCAATGGCAACTCTTTAACTGAAATTCTGACCAACTCGCTTAACCATTCCTTGTCATCGATTTTGTCTTCAATCAGGAAACTCGGTTTTGCTCCTTGGTATGGAGGTGCTTCAACCACATCGCCAATAAATTCTCGTCCCGATTTAGTTGGTTTTACAAATAGTTTATTGTCGCATATTAGGCCGAATATCTTTCCATCCGAGTAAATTCCATATTCCCCGAACATTTTTTTAGCCGTCAATTCTCCAGCATTTTCGATTTGGTCTATGACATAATCCACAAATTTTTGGTCGGAAGCCATTTT
>NZ_JAMXBE010000081.1 GCF_024704835.1 Parapedobacter tibetensis | reverse complement strand
TTCCATGCCCCAAAACTGGGCAACCGCATCCGGGCAAACAAAAAATCGGGCATTATCAGGTATTATCGGGCATTTGGGGGGTATTTTCCGGGCATTTCCGGGCATAATGCCCGGCCCAACGGTCTGTTTAACCCCTTAACGGTACCATTGGAACGCTTAAGGGTATCGTTAAAACGCTTAAGGGTATCGTTAAGGGGTTAAACGGTATCGTTTAGGGATTCGGCGGTATTGTTGGAACGCCCAACAGTACCGTTGGAACACGCCATGGTACCATGAAGTGGTTCAAGGATACCGCGGAACAACCGGACGGTATCACGGAAACATCCAACGGTACCGTTGGGACGCTCCCCGGCATCATGGAAAC
>NZ_JAMXBE010000080.1 GCF_024704835.1 Parapedobacter tibetensis | reverse complement strand
GACGCTCAGCACCGAGGATATTCTCCGCTTTGAAATTGATGGCGCCTTTCTTAGCTGGGCCTAATTTCTTAGTAAGGTTAAAATTGAGACTATTAAAGGGCTTCGCATAGACGTCTGCGTTGCTGGCGAAACCAATAATCTCAAGTGTCTTTCCCTGCACGTTGTAGAAAACACCTGCTTCTAGACCCATATCCACATTGTTGTAGTTCAAGCCGGCATTAATCAGGTAGGGCGACTGGCCTTGCAGCTGACGCGTGTCATCTATCGTTTCCCCCTCCCGAGCAAAGAGTTGCCTGTTCGCCAATTCACTCTCGCCCATTTCGATCACCGATTCGGCAAACGTAACATTCACGTTCAGGCTCAAATCGGTCAG
>NZ_JAMXBE010000008.1 GCF_024704835.1 Parapedobacter tibetensis | reverse complement strand
CGTCTGGGTTGATGACCCATATGACCCGTACGATCCTTACGATCCAGGGTACCCGGATCCTGGAGAGGGTGATAGCAGTTTGACGCCATCCGAATATACAGAGTTTTTAGCTCTGCAAGACCAATACTTAAGTAGAATGACAACTGAAGAACGTGACATATATGACAATATGAGCTTGGTAAACAAATATGCTTATCTTTCGAATGCATATAGAGCTGAAACGTTAGCGGAAGCACTTTTCCCAACAAGCTTATGGAACGGAACTGGAGATGCCTTTAGACATGGTTTTTTTCATGCTTTGAATTCTGTATCTATTGGTACTCATTTGAGCATGCTTCTTGGTGACGCGCATGAAGCTAACGCATCTTCTGGACTTGCTTTAGAAAAAGCAATGGATTTGTTTAATAATGCGTTCGGGAGAACTTTTGCCGCAGACAGAGGAATAGGTCAGACTCCACAGGACTTCATTCTTCAGGCGTTGGAAGATGGCCAATTAAGGTATTTGACTCCCTTGGCTCCAAATGGTGCAATAGTACCGGGTCTTACGGAATTGAAGCCAACCAATCAGTAATCGAATTTTCTACTAGACGTACGTTGCTATGAATTATTCATTTGATAAACTTGCTTGCGCTAAAATTTTGTTGTCTGCTTGCCTATTGCTTTTTTCCGCTTGTGGGGCTAGTAATAAAGGCGAGTGGCAAATCACTGAAATTTCGAAAGATACGACCTTGAAAGCGCAAACAAGGATAAAGCACAGTAATAGGCTTATTTTGGATATAACTGGTGAAACGGATGATTCGGTAAGGATCAACGGGGTGGTAATTCCAGGTGGGATTATTCGGGATACTATTATATTAGATTGGTATTATCCGTCGATTTCGATATCTTATGAGTCTTATAGGGCAAAGAAAGGTTCGCTAAAAATAGGGTACTTCTTGCCCGGAAGTAAATTTTTTTAATGGAAGACAAGGTAGTTCTTTTTGGTGCTGGTTTTGGGAAGCGTGCCCAGCAGTAGGCCGAGCAACGTCGTTTCAACCGCGCCCCCGATTTCGAGGGTGATGTGCGGTTCTACAACTTGGACGGCAGCCTGATCAATGGGNGGAAGCGTGCCCAGCAGTAGGCCGAGCAACGTCGTTTCAACCGCGCCCCCGATTTCGAGGGTGATGTGCGGTTCTACAACTTGGACGGCAGCCTGATCAATGGGTGGCTGGCGTTACCGCGGCGGCAAGATTGTATCGCGCATCACGCCGGCAACGGGAGATATGCCATCGGCGCGGGGGCGTCTTGACAAGCTTGCATCGGTCGGCGGCGGAAGCGGCATGGTGGCTTATGGAGGTGGCGGGTATGAGGAGTGCGAGTATGAGTACACGTATGTAGAGCGGGAGGAGTGTACGTAGGAAGGGGGTGGCTATTGGGCTACCGGCAGGGATTTGAGCATGGGATATGACAACTTGGAGGTTTACTTGAATGGCTTGGTAAAGGACGTGATGAATAAACAGATGTGTTTTGTGCGATTGAATAGATTTGCCATAGCAGGGGCCATGTTCTTGCTTAGCTGTACCATGCTATGCGGGCAGAACCTGCAGGGGGTAACGGGCGTACGGGATACAGGTTTCACGCCTGAGGGCGAATTTAACCGTATGAGCAAATCCTACCCCAGCATCCAACTGGTTCGTGAGCGTATTGGCGAAGGGAAAGTCACAAAGGACATTATTTATCGGGAAGTCGATGGCAAGCACCTGACAGCAGACATCTATCATTCCAGTACTGATGGCCTGTCTCCCGGCATTTTGGTGATTCATGGTGGAGGATGGCGGAGCGGTGGCAAAAGGCAACTTACGCCATTGGCCCAGCGTTTGGCATCACGAGGGTTTACCTGTGTAGCAATGGATTACCGTTTATCTACCGAAGCGTTGTACCCTGCCGCCATATGCGACGTGAAGGCCGCTGTAGCGTGGATGGTTGCGCATGCGGATAGCCTTCGTATCGATCCGGCTAAAATCGCTATAATGGGGTTTTCGGCGGGAGGCCATCTGGCAGCACTGGCAGGTACGACTTTTCGCAGTCCGGCATTTGCCGACTTATGTGGTCAGGACGAGGACGGTGAGATCCAGGCGATTATAGATATCGATGGCATATTGGCATTCATCCATCCGGAATCCGGTGAGGGAAACGATACCAAATCAACATCCGCTGCCACTTACTGGTTTGGTTATACAAAGGAACAACGCCAGGACTTGTGGATACACGCTTCCCCGTTGACACATGTTTCGGAAAAGACACCGCCCACCTTGTTCATCAACAGTTCGGTAGATCGAATGCATGCAGGAAGGGACGATTTTATCCGTGCGCTTGATCAATGGGGGATTTATCACGAAACAAAGGTTTTTCCAGATGCCCCGCATTCGTTTTGTTTATTCGAACCGTGGTTTACACCGACAGTGGACTCCGTGGTGGATTTTTTGAATAGGGTATTCAGTCACCGTGTCCCTAAGTCACAGCAATCACCTGCATTGGGTGCAGGCTTTACAAATTAGGCTACATCGGCTTATCTCCTGTGGAGAGAAGTATCACCAATAAAATCTCCAAAGCCCCAAAATTCTCCGTATTTTTGTTCGCAAATCAGGTGCGAGGAAATAGCATGCCAGTAAAGATACCAAACAATCTCCCAGCGATATCACTACTCGAGAACGAGAATATATTTGTGATGAATGACTTACGGGCGAATACACAGGATATTCGTCCGATGCGTGTCATCATCCTGAATCTGATGCCGTTGAAAATCTCGACGGAGACCGATTTCATCAGGTTGCTGTCCAATAACCCTTTACAGGTTGAGGTTGAATTTCTCCGTTTGGATACCCACACCCCAAAGAACACGCCCGAGGAGCATCTGGAAATGTTCTACAAAGGTTTTAAGGAGGTTGCAGAAAATTATTACGATGGAATGATTATTACTGGTGCGCCTGTGGAGAAGCTGGAATTTGAGGACGTTTCGTATTGGGATGAAATCAAAATGATTTTCGATTGGGCAAGAAAGCACGTTACGTCCACCCTATACATCTGCTGGGCTTCCCAAGCAGCTTTGTACCATTTTTATGGTGTTGGTAAAGTCCCGTTGGATAAAAAGCTGTTCGGTGTTTTCAAGCACAGTGCGCCCGATAAAAAGCATCCGTTATTCCGAGGCTTCGATGATGAGTTTTATATTCCGCATAGCCGGCATACCGCCATTGCGGAAGCAGATCTAGCAGGTTTGGAAGGAGTTGCCGTCCTGTCCAAATCGGAAGACGCAGGTGCAGCAATCATTGCTTCGAGAGGAGGCCGGGAATTTTATTTGACCGGCCATTCGGAATATGCACCTTGGACACTCCATGAGGAATATATAAGGGATTGGGAAAAAGGGCTTCCAATCGATATACCCAAGAATTATTATACCGGAGAGGATCCGAAACAGCCACCTGTTGTCCGCTGGGCCGGACATGCGAACCTGCTGTTCAACAACTGGTTGAATTATTTCGTTTACCAGGAGACCCCGTTTGATTTAAAGGAAATAGCGTATTTGGAAGACATTAAACAACACGGTTAACGTGCAAGACTTCTGAAGCAAACCCTCTCCCAAATAGGGGGAAGGCCGCCTGTTATGGTATGTTGAACCCCTGAAAGGGGATGTAGCGGATTGTTTTTGAATTTGCTTTTGTCCGAATTCGTACAGCATAGTGTCCGATTCCGAACAGTTTGATAAATTGCTAAATTATATTTGTCTATTTTCCAGTACGTTACAATTATGGTACAGAAATGTAGTATTCTGTTCAGACAGAAAGCGAAAAACGCTTTCTGCTGATTTTTGAATAAATTATAGACGCCAGTCTTATGCTTAAAAATGATCTTACACTTGCATGGCGCAATCTGAACCGGAACAGGGTATACGCCATTGTCAATGTACTCGGACTCTCGCTGGGCATTGCATCCGGTGTCGTTATTTTTTCGCTGATTAATTTCCAGTTAAGCTTCGACACCTTCCATAATCAGCTGGACCGGACCTATCGCATTGTCAGCGAATTGCATGGCGAGGATATCACCTATTCGGCAGGAGTGCCAGCTCCGCTCGGAAAGGCTATTGAGACCGATTTTACGCATGCCGACCAAGTGGCCCGATTGGCCAATTTCGGCGATCAATTGATTACCTTGCCGGATGAAACCAGCCAGCAGGATTTCAAAGCGGAAACCGATGTGGCATATGTCGACCCTGCATTTTTTGACATCTTCAATTTTCCACTGGTATACGGAAACACGGAAGGGGCCTTCACCCAACCCCATATGGCCGTGATTACACAAAGACTGGCGAAACGCTTTTTTGATACCGAGGATGCTGTCGGGAAGATCATCCGCCTAAACAATGGGGATAATTTTACGGTGGTGGGCGTGCTTCAGGATAAACCCTTGAATACGGATTTCAAGCATGAAATATACCTTTCATATGTCAGTCTCGATAATCCGAACCGGAATAACTGGGGAGCAATCTTCGAAGGGATGCAGGTCTTTGTAATGTTGAAGCCGGACATTTCAAAACAGTCCGTAGATCAGGCGCTGACCGGGCTCAGCCGAAAGTATTATACGGCTGAGGCTGCAAAAACCTATCAATTTAAGCTGCAGACCCTTTCTGACATTCATTTCAATGAAAGTTTGGGGAACCCACATGCGAAGCGTTACCTATGGGTGCTGGCTCTGGTGGGGTTGTTGCTCATCATGACCTCCTGTGTCAATTTTGTCAACCTTGCTACGGCACAATCGATCAATAGGACCAAAGAGATGGGGTTGCGGAAAATTTTGGGCAGCTCACGTTCTCAGCTTTTCTGGCAGTTTATCGTCGAAACGGCCATGATTACGTTTGTCGCATTGGTATTGATCCATCTGCTCGCCAATATTGCCATTACGGCCTTAAATACGTATGTGGATGTCCAGCTGCCAATCACTTTCCTCAATAATTGGCGGTTTGCAATCTTTGCTGTCCTGACCTTCTTAACCATGGTGGTACTTTCCGGATTTTACCCCGCCATGGTCATGACTGGGATCCAGCCGTTGGCGTCGTTGAAAAATAAACTTTCTGCCAGCCAGACCAATACCTTTTCATTGAGAAAGACACTTATCGTATTTCAAATGATGATTGCACAGCTGCTCATCATAAGTACCTTGGTGATCACGAAGCAGATCGACTTTTCGACCAACTCCGATCTGGGTTTCGATAAGCAGGATATTGTCATGCTGCCGGTACCCATCCATGACCCAGTGAAAATGAATACGATGCGGACAAGGTTTGCGGAGATCCCGGCTATCAGGGATGTTTCATTTTGTTTCAATGCGCCGGCTTCCGGATCGAACAAGACCACCGGCGTGCGGTATGCGGGCAGGGAAACAGACGAACCTTGGGGCATTAACATGAAGTACGGTGACGATCGGTTCATATCCACGTTCGGCATCGAGCTGGTTGCCGGCAGGAATATTTTCCATTCGGATACCACCCGTGAATTCCTCGTAAACGAGACGTTTATAGAAAAATTGGGCATTAGCGACGTACAGGAGGTCATCGGGAAGAATATCTCGATCAACGGCGGTACGATCACCGCGCCCGTCGTGGGGGTGGTAAAGGACTTTTACAATTATTCCCTGAGGGACGAAATAACGCCCGTCTGCATCATGAGCGATAAGGATGATTACATGAACTGTGCGGTCAAGATCCATCCCGGCGATATGGCTGCGACATTGGGTGCCATCAAGCAGGTGTGGACCGATACGTATCCGGATCAGCTGTATGCCTTTCAGCTTCTGGACGACCGAATCTCCAATTTTTACCAGACCGACAAGATGATCCTTATCCTGATCAAGTTGTTTGCAGGCATCGCAATCTTCATCAACTGCCTCGGCTTGTATGGCATGATGTCGTTCATGGCTTTCCGCAAGACGAAAGAGATAGGCATACGGAAAGTGTTAGGTGCTTCCGTAGTGCAGATTTTATGGATTTTCGGCAAGGAATTCGGGCGGCTTATCCTTTTTGCCTTCTTAGTGGCGGCGCCGATAGCTTGGTGGAGCATGCATCTGTATTTGGAGGACTTCAGGTATCGGATATCCATTTCCGTAGGTGTATTCATTTTGGCCGTGTTGATAACAGCCTCCATTGCTGCGATGACCATTTGTTATCGTGCGCTAAAGGCTGCGCTTGCCAATCCGGTCAAGTCTTTGCGAACGGAATAGCCTCGATCACGTAGCCGAAGCGGCAGGCGAATTGACGGAATGCCGTGATTTCGCTATCTTTGGCGATGAACGAGATCGATCTAAAGCGAATTTCCCGTCTAACGGCAATACTTACGCAGTTGCAGACCAAACGCCTACTGACAGCTGCGCAGTTTGCCGAACGATTTAACGTAAGCGTCCGTACGATTTACAGGGATATCCGTGCTCTGGAACAGGCTGGCATTCCGATTTACACGGAAGAAGGGAAGGGGTATTCGCTGATGGAAGGCTATCGGCTACCGCCGGTGATGTTGACCGAAAATGAAGCCAATGCGCTGATTACGGCAGAGCAGTTGGTTCGGCAGAACAGGGATACGTCGTTCGTGCATGATTATGCCGATGCCATTGCCAAGATCAAGGGCGTACTTAAGCATTCGGTAAAGGAGAAGGCAAACCTGCTGGCCGAACGCGTCTATTTCAGGCAAAATACCGAGCAAGAACATACCAGCAATCATTTGGCAATCTTACAACGGGCGCTGACCAACTGTCTGCTCACGGAGATCAACTATACGGACGAGCAAGGCAAGTCAACCACCAGACTCGTAGAGCCGTTCGCGGTTTACAGTACGCAGGACAACTGGTTGCTCATCGCGCTTTGCCACCTGCGGTCAGATTTCCGGGCATTCCGGTTGGATCGGATACAAAAGCTACATGTACTACAAACCACCTTCGAACCACAGCAAATAACGCTGCAGGACTACTTTGAACAATGCCACACAAAAAGTTTGGATAACCCCTGACATACTGTTGTCGCAGCCGAGGTTTAGTTTTGCCGAAACGTTAAAAAAACAAGACAATGGAATACATCGAACAATTTTACGTAATTGGCATCGCGGTAAAGACCAGCAACCAACGCGAACAGGCGGCACAGGATATTCCTGCACTGTGGCAACGGTTTATAGTGGAAAATTGTAGTGCACGCATCCCCAACAAAGTCGACGACACGGTTTACTGCAGCTACCTCGACTATGAAAAAGACCATATGGCTCCCTACACGACGTTGATCGGCTGCAGAGTAACCTCACTGGACACTATTCCGGGAGGTATGGTGGGAGAGACACTCGGCGGGGGCAGCTATGCAAAATTTACGGCAACAGGCAATATCACCGAGGGGATTGTTTACGACGAATGGTTGAAGATTTGGTCGGCCGGATTGGCCCGGCGGTTTACCACTGATTTTGAGGTCTACAGCCCGAAAGTGCGGCAACAGGAAAGTGCCGAAATCGATATATTTGTAGCTATAGAGCCATGATCAATATCATCGACAACTATTATTTGCGGCAGGGGGAAGCGGTCCGAGAAACCATGCTGGCAGTGAAAACGCTTGTGCTTTCGCTGCACGATGCGATTACGCCCGAATGGAAATACAGCGCTCCATTCTTCTATTACAGAAAGCGGATGATGTGCTACCTGACGACTAATAAGCACTCCGGTCTGCCATATATGGGCGTTGTATACGGCAAATTGATCGACCATCCGTTGTTGGTGCAAGGCAACCGCATCCGCATGAAGATCTTGCCACTGGATCCGGAAGCGGATCTCCCTGTGGATGCCATCACGGAAATCCTCCGGCATTCAATGGATATCCTGGACGGAAAACTAAAAAGGCGCTAGCTGGTATCGGGGTGGTGGGTTTTATTTCGAGTCCATGAAAGATGACGTGGGCCGCCTCTGCATGGTATTGGGCAGTCCGGCCCGCTGTTGATCCAAGACGGAGCCGTGGTGGTACTGACTTCCAATCCGTTCAATAACAAACGTCACCCGTGCAGCGCCGTTGCCGTTACGACGGCAATTACAAGTCTGTGAATATACACCCGCACGCTGCATTAAGCTTTTTGTCGGATCGTACGGAACCCCATTAAGAACGCAGGTGCCGCGCGCAGAAAACCTACACGCAGGGGCAACAATACGCCTAAGCGGGGACGCAACAAGTCGTAGTCCCGGCTCGAAGCGCCATGCTAGGATGACGGGGATTCATCGTCCCCCAACATGGATACATCATATCCCTATCGTAAGCCACCGTGCCCCCACAGTACTTCCATGTACCCCCGCAGTGCATTTCCGCGTCCTCGCGATCAGGCATTGTCCCCCGGTATCGGTGCACTGCGGGGGATATGCGCCGTCCCAATAGCCAATGAATTCAACTAGAAAAATCCGGGGTGAGAAAGAACACCGTATCTATAAAAAATACCACACCATTATTATTCAATACGTTCTCATCGTGTAAGTCTTCGGCAATGATACCCATATGATGGTCCTTGGGATGGATATACAGGAATAATCACATGGCAGCAGGCACTATCAGGTAACACCCCGGGGAGGCGCGACCCGCAAACAGCGGTAAGCTGGAAAGTGCCTGCAAAAACGACAATACGATGGACTGCGTCCGGAAAACAGCAAAAGCCATACAGCTGGTCGGAAAAACCGGGATAAGCGGATCGCCGCCCGTAACTTACGGAATACCGGCTTTTGTGCCGCCCGGGACAGGGTTGACATTCCTTTTACCGGTTCCTACGGTAATACCGTCCATAATGGCATGGGAAGCAGGAATAAAACAAAAAGGGCATCCAGGAATAGGTTGATTGTTTTTTGCGTACCTTTGCGCCAGCGATTACGGGATTGTTGTAGTCAGTTAAATTTATTAACCCAAAAGCCTGTCAAGTCTTTTTAGGAAGGTACAAAAAACCCGTGCTAAACCGTTTGGAAATACCCAGCTACCGTTTGGAAAAGGCTTATAATAATACGGTTCTGGTGCTTCGGCATGCGCCGGCGAGCTATTTCCGTATGGAAATGGCGCATTTCCGTATGGTTTTGGTCTGGAACCGTATGGTTAAGGTATCCGGTGGATGCCGGGGAGTTATTTCCGTACAGAAATGCACCATTTCCGTATGGTTTTAGGCTATAACCATAGGGTTTTAGGTTGTAACCGTACGGTGAAGGCGCTAAGGCGTTTGGCTATATACCTCCGGCATACGGTTTTGGACCATTTCCGTATGTCAATAACCCGGAACCGTTTTATTCCAGAGTCCCGGCATACGGCAATGCCTTCCCGGCGTATGGTTACCGTATATTTCCATATGCCTACGGCGTGGAATAGGATGGTTATGGCGCTCCGGCATATGGTTTTACGTCTGCGGCGTCTGGCTATTCCCCATTGCCGTACGCCTTTAACCCGAAACCGTTTTATGCTACCTTACTACCGTATGGTTAGCCCCATTTTCCGTACGGTTTGGCATATTTTCCGTACGGTTTGACGTCATATACAAACGGTTCCGGCCCATTTCCAAACGCCGCAGCCCTTAAGACAAACGGTTTTTCATGCTTAATGGGCAGGGGAAATCCTGAACCAATCTACATCCAGCCATCCGGCATCATTGATGGTGTTGGCGCGTGTGCAGAATAATCCGACTTTCGCGCCGATCCAATGGCCTTCAACGGCTTGAAAGGATACGCCTGCCTCACGGTATTCGGTATCATCCGTGCTGTAGTAAAAGCGGCAAAGCCCACCTTCTCCCACCTGTACGCGAAGATACAGTGCGCCGCTCTCCAGTTTGGTGATGATGGTTTCCTTTTCGGAATTCCCTTTCTCCGCACCATCGGCTATACCCTGCACCAGTGACAGCCCACCTTCGTCCTTCCGAACATAAAGCGCCGCATAGCTTCTTCCCATAACCACCAATCCGGCTTTTTCACCCAGCAATTTATCGGGATGGGGCGCGAATTCGATTTTCGTCGTGGCGGTAAAGATCGGTGCAGGGAACTTCTGCATCAGCACGTTCGGCGTTTCATAGAGGTTTCGGCTACCCTCGGGCACCTGTTGGGCATAAAGGCGCAGTACACCTTTTTCAGGGTAGCAGAACGACCAGGTGGCCTGTGGGTTGGCTTGCCATTGCCATTGCTTGCCTAAATGTATGTCATTAAACTCATCGCTTTCCGCTGGGGTGGAGATGGGATAGGTGTGTCCTACATCCGGCTTTTTGAAGGTTTGAACAGGTTCACCGTACCCTTTGCCGTCTTTGTCGGTGCCGATGAGAGGCCAGCCGTCTTTCCATGCCATAGGTTGGAGGTGCACGACTCGGCCATATACCCCTTTATCTTGAAAATGGATAAACCAGTCTTCGTCGGTTTGGGTATCTACCCATCCGCCCTGATGCGGTCCGTTGATATCGGTGCTTCCCTGATGCATCACCATGCGCCGCTCATAGGGGCCGTAGATGTCTTTCGAGCGCAGTACAGTCTGCCATCCGGTTGCTACGCCACCGCCAGGGGCAAAGATGTAATAATAGCCATTTCGTTTGTAAAATTTCGGCCCTTCAATGGTGGGATCCAATTCGTGGCCGTCATACACGATGACCCCCTCGTCCAACGTATGTGTAGCATCGGCATTGATCCTTTTTACAGCGATGACACTTTTGATGCCGGCGCGACTGCCAGCGTAGGCATGGGCAATATAAGCCCGGCCATCGTCGTCCCAAAACGGGCACACATCGATGAGGCCCTTGCCGCTTTCCAGTAATACGGGGGCTTCCCATTCACAGGTGGGATCTTTCGATTTGACGCGGTAGATACCGAAATCGGGATCGCCCCAGAAGATGTAATATTCGCCATTGTGATAGCGGATGGAAGGAGCCCACACCCCATTGCCGTGCTGGGTTTTGCTGAAATGATCGAACGGTGGTTGGCGACGCAGCGCGTGGCCGACGATAGTCCAGTTGACCAGGTCTTTCGAATGCAGGATAGGCAGCCCGGGAATGGCATCAAAACTGGAGGCAGTCATGTAGTAGTCCTCACCCACACGCACCACATCTGGATCTGAGTAGTCTGCATATAGAATAGGATTCCGATAAGTTCCGTTTCCTTGGTCGGCTATCCAGACTTCCGATACTTGTTGTTTAGGATTGGTTTGTGCAACAGCTGCTGAACCAACACTTAACAAAGCGGTACAGCAGATCATCCTCCATTTATCCATGGTTTTTAGTGTATTTATAGATTTTAAATTAGTAGTGCAAGGATAGTGAGTTTACCTAAGATAAGGAAGCTAATCAGGAGAAATAAGTACGCAATCGTTGCCAGTGAAGACCTCACCATCCTGGGGGACTGCTGCTAGAATGATGGTCAGCACCTCCATGTTCGACATCATTTCCGGTAACGATTGCGTGGATTTATCCGGGCGAGTCCTTGCAATTTGGCCGTGATATGCCTTATACTTGCTATCGCCAATGGATAAATCCAACTATAGCAATGTTTAATAGTTACAATCCGAAAGAACAGAACGCTCGCAGGATGTGGCGTGTAGTGGTTTTGTTGAGCGTTTGCGCTAGTTTCTTTCAGGTTGAAGCTCAAGTTCTTGCATTCCCCGGCGCAGAGGGGTTCGGCAAATATACTACCGGCGGTCGGGGCGGGCGGGTCATCAAAGTGACTAACCTTCATGATTCCGGAGCGGGTAGTCTTCGCAAAGCCATCCAAGCCAAAGGCCCTCGCATCGTTGTCTTTACGGTTTCGGGAACCATTGAGCTGGAATCTGAATTACGGATCAACAACGGCGATATCACCATCGCCGGCCAATCTGCTCCAGGTGATGGAATATGTATCCGCAATTATCCCGTTGGGGTGAATGCCGATAACGTAATCGTCCGTTTCCTGCGCTTTCGCCTTGGCGATACCCATGCGGTGGAGGCCGATGCCTTGGGAGGGCGCAATGCCAGCAATGTCATGATTGACCACTGTTCCATCAGCTGGGCTACGGATGAATGTGCCTCTTTTTACCGAAATCGCAATTTTACCATGCAATGGTGTCTCGTGGCGGAGCCATTGAATGAATCCGTGCACACCAAGGGCGCACATGGTTATGCTGGTATTTGGGGAGGTGAGGGGGCTACCTTCCACCATAACCTGATTGCCAATGCTAGCAGCCGTACGCCACGCTTTAGTGGCTCAACGACTACCGTCAATTCGGAAGAAGAGCTAGTGGATTTTAGAAACAACGTCATTTACAATTGGGGACATAATAATGTATACGGTGGCGAACGTGGGCGATACAACGTAGTAGGCAATTATTACAGACCCGGAAATGCCACACCAAAAAGTAGGCGCCAGCGACTGCTGAATCCTTCCGAGCCGTTGGGAGCTTTTTATTTACAGGGAAATATAATAGTAGGTAGCCCGGAAATAACGGCTGACAATAGGTTAGGGGTGGAACCGGACGATGCACGTTTTGGTGTGATAAACAAGGAATTTACCGTGGAGCAAATCAATCAAGATAAGGCCGAATCGGCTTATGTGTCTGTACTTAAATGGGTGGGTTCCAGCCTTATGCGTGATGCAGTGGATGCACGGATTATCCGCGAAGTGGAGCATGGCGAGTCTTTATCCGGAAAAAAGCGTAACGGAATCATTGATTCGCAAGACGATGTCGGAGGATGGCCGCTATTGGCCGGCGGTGAATACCCGGAAGATGGGGATGATGACGGCATCCCTGATGCATGGGAGCGTAAACATGGCTTGGATTGGCTTAATGCCAATGACGGTCAGCGCAACCTCGATCCGTTATATGATGATATTGAGACGTACCTTAATGGCCTAGTGGCCCATATCAAAAATAGATGATGACAACGCGATACATATGGACAGTATTTGTGCTGGCTTTTTGGTTCTTGCAGCCAAGCTATGGGCAGCAAGCCGATATGGTGGTGGCACAGGATGGTTCGGGGGATTACCTTACCATACAGGAGGCCATTATGATGGTGCCGGATCTTCGGCAGCAGCGGACGGTAATCCGCATTAAACCGGGAGTATACAAGGAAAAACTCATCTTGCCTGCTACCAAGACGAACGTATCGTTCATCGGAGAAGATGCCATGAAGACGATATTGACCTATGACGATTATGCAAGTAAAAAAAATCGTTATGGAGAGGAAATCGGAACATCGGGTTCGACTTCATTCTTTGTTTTTGGAGATGGGTTTTATGCAGCGCATATCACGTTTGAAAATAGTGCCGGACCAGTGGGGCAAGCCGTGGCCGTCCGTGTAACAGGCACTCGGGCCTATTTTCATCAATGTCGCTTCCTTGGACATCAAGATACCTTGTACCCACATGGTACTGGCAGTAAGCAGTACTATGAGGAGTGCTACATCGAAGGCACTACCGATTTTATCTTCGGATCAGCAACGGCTTTTTTTCAATCCTGTGAAATCCGTAGTAAGAAAGGCGGATCTTACATCACCGCTGCTTCCACTCCGGATACCGTACGATATGGGTTTGTATTTGCAGACTGTCGCCTCACGGCCGATACGCCTGATGTCGTTACCTATTTGGGCAGGCCATGGCGGCCGTATGCCAAAACCGTTTTCATCAATTGTGAGCTTGGTGGGCACATTAGGTCAGAAGGATGGCATAATTGGGGTAAAGCCAACAACGAACAGACGGCTTATTATGGGGAGTATGGCAACACAGGAGCGGGGGCAGACCAAACAGACAGGGTTAGTTGGGCAAACCGGCTCGATGAATCCCGTGCAGCTGATTTTTCCCTAGACAATGTACTGGGTGCATGGTCACCACAGATGGCCCATCAATAGGGTGAATTATTTTACTAAATAAAACTAAATTATGAACAAAGCATGTTTATTTGTTTGGCTTTTTTGGTCAATTGGAACAGGTGCATTGGCACAGACTAGGCAACTGCAGGGAACGGTATATGATGAGCTGGCGCAACCCTTGTCTGGCGTAAGCTTAATGGTACAGGGCACCAACATCGGGACAACCACAGATGAGGATGGAAAATTTGTCGTCGCAATCCCTGCAACGGGAGAGGTATTAATCGAGGTTCGCTATATCGGGTATAAATCTCAAGTATTAGCGGTAGGCGATCGACAAACGATGGACATTGAAATGGAATCTGAAGCCGCTTTGCTAGAGGAGGTGGTTGCCATCGGGTACGGGACGGTAAAGAAAGGTGATTTAACCGGATCAGTGGGGACGGTGAGCGCCGATGCATTGGTAGCCCGGGGCACGACATCGGTGATGAGTGCATTGCAGGGAACGGTGGCTGGTGTTGACATCAGCAGCAATTCAGTTCGTCCAGGAGGCGGATTCAGCATTCAAATCCGTGGTCAAAATTCGATACAGAGCGGGCAGTCGCCATTGTATGTTGTTGATGGGGTCGTTGCATCTAACATCGACTTTCTTAACCCTGCCGATATTCAAAAGATAGACGTACTGAAAGATGCCTCTTCTACGGCTATCTATGGTTCCAGGGGATCGAACGGTGTGGTCATCGTAACTACTAAAAATGCAGGTGCACCAGGCGCGTCGCGGACAACGGTGACATATGATGGATACTACGGCATCCGCGACTTGGCACGCATACCCGATTTTATGGATGGCCGCGAGTGGGTGGATTTCCGAACTTCGGCTTTTTACACATTTGAAAACGGTCAATACGTACTCGCTAATCCTAATGTTATTCTGCAGCAAAGCCCGTTATTGGAAAGACGGTTGTATGAAGAACGTTATGAAGATTGGCTCGGATTGGGAACTCGCTCCGGACAACAGCAAAACCACTACGTAGGGATTGCTGGAAGCACGGAGAAAATGAATTACAACTTAGGGGTAGGCTATCAAAACGAAGAAGGAAATTTCATCAAGGAAGATCTTAATCGATATACCATAAAGCTATCGGTCGAACATAGATTGTCTGATTATTTTTCCACAGGAGCCAGTGTCAACCTAGTACAGGGAATCAATAACTCGGGTAGCGAGCTTGGCTACCGGGATATCCTTCGCATGCCACCCATCCTTTATGCTTATGATGATGACGGTAACCTCATTAACCAACCCGGTATTGCGGCATCCATACAGGGGCAGGGCAATTTTACCAGTTCACCCAACCCATTGAGTGAGATCAATAGCGGAACAGAAGAGGTGCGCCAACATGATTTTCTGGGAAGTATTTTTGCGGAATTACGCCCGTTGGAAAACCTGTCTATCCGGAGTACTTTTCTTCCAAGGTTCAACCGTACCCGTACTGGGCGTTATTATGGGGTGGTGGAAGGGCAGCGTAACCAGGACCACGCATTTCAATCGAATGCTGAAAGCTTTGAATGGACTTGGGACAACGTAATAAATTATACGAAAACCTTGGGCAATGACCATAACATTAATGTGTCACTTATTCAAAGTGCTTATAAAACGCGGTGGGAAGGGATTCAAGCAGCGGCTAACGACTTGCCTTACCCATCCTGGTGGTACAATCTTTTCAGTGGAAGCTTCGTAGTGGGAAGTTCCAATACAGCCTATACGGAATCAACATTGCTTTCCTATGCGGCGCGAGCCAATTACGATTACAAAGGCAAATACCTGCTAACGGGAACCATTCGCTATGATGGCAGCTCTAAACTGCGCGACAAATGGAAAGCGTTCCCGTCGGCTGCGTTAGCCTGGCGGATTTCAGAGGAGGATTTTATGCAAGCGAGCTTCCTGAACGATTTGAAGGTCCGGTTTAGTTTTGGGTATTCCGGCAATAACTATGGCATACTGCCTTTTGGTGCCCAGCAAACACCGGAAACGAATAGTTTAGTGTGGTATGATTTCGGAGGAGATGTGGTATCGGGCTTTGCCCCTGGTCGACCGGTAAATGAGTTTATTACTTGGGAAAAAACACGGGAAACAAACCTTGGGTTTGATTTCAGCCTGTTCAATTATCGGTTATCGGGTACAGTGGACTTATATGATAAGCTATCTGACGGCCTATTGATGAACAGAACCTTGACCGTAGAATCGGGCGTGTCTTATATGACCGACAATATTGGATCCGTGAACAACCGAGGGATTGAAGTGGGACTTAACTCCACGAATGTGCGTACGCGGGATTGGGAATGGAACACTTCCGTGGTGTTTGCCCATAATAAAAACGCCATCCAAACATTATATGGTAAAAAAGAAGACGTGGTCGGTGAAAAACGTTTCATCGGACAGCCTATCAATGTCATCTACGACTATCGGATTATTGGTCTTTGGCGAATGGATCAATTGAATGAAGCTGCCCAATTGGGGCAGCAGCCGGGGCAAGCCATTGCGCAGGATATCGACGGCGATGGTGCCATTACGCCAGAGGGCGACCGGGCCATTCTGGGGTCAGTTGATCCCCAATGGACAGGTAGTTTTACCTCCAATCTGCGGTATAAAAACTGGGATTTCTCATTCAATATCTTCACTCGACAGGGTGTTTTCGTGAGCGATAGCTTCCTTGATGAATTTGGCCCCCATAACGTACAACGAGGAAGACCCAAGGTGCGCTATGACTATTATGTACCACCCAATTTGCTTCGCTACGACTGGAATAACTGGGGCACACACGCCAACGGGAATCCGCAAGCTACTTGGGGTGATAGCGGCCAAGGTAATGAGCAGGCACAATATCCACATCCGCAAAATAAAGGGCCGTACTATGGCGATAATGGAAAGTATACGGATGCCTCGTTCGTTAAAGTACGTAACATCATATTGGGCTATACCTTACCCCAAAATGTGACTTCGCGATGGGGCATGTCGCAATTCAGGGTATATGCCAATGTGCTCAATCCCTTTACATTTACTGAGTATGCAGGTTGGGATCCGGAATATGCCACTACGGCTTTGGCCAGTGGAAATGGCCCGAGCAACATCACATATCAGCTTGGTGTCAATGTCAAATTTTAATTTAGGAGGATTAACGTTATGAAGAATATTTTTGGTTTAGTCATTTTATGCCTGTTTGTTCTTGTTGGATGTAAGAAATTTCTTGATGAAGACAACAAAGGGGGAATTACCAATGAAGAATTTTATCAAACGGAAACAGGTTACAAGACCGTGCTGACCGCCTCTTATAGCTCCTTGCGGACTGTTTTTAGGAGTACACCCTGGCTCATGATTGCTGGAACGGATATGTACCAAATGAACCGATCGGCTGGGAATCGTGCCTTAATGGAATATACGCAGCTATTTGCCAACAATGACGATATACTGACCTTTTACCGTAATTGCTACAATGGTATCCAAACGACAAATATCGGATTGCATTACAATGATTTAGTGGATACCGATGAGGCCTCACGCAATCAATGGAAAGCTGAATTTATGTTTCTGCGAGCGTTTTACCACCTCCAGTTAATCGAGCAATTTGGGGGCATCATCATCAACAACGAGCCAACATTGGAAGGCCCTCGTGTGAACCTGCCCCGGGCATCGCTGGAAGAATCCTATCAATTTGTCATATCCGAGCTGGAAGCCGCTTTGCCCCACCTCAGTGATAATAAGCTGCGTGTGAGCAAGGCCGCAGCAAATCACTATTTGGCCAAGGCCTATCTGACCCGCGGCTGGGATTTGGGGCAGGCCGCTGATTTTGAAACAGCCAAGACCTATGCCGAAGCTGCTATTAACGGGTATAACATATCTATTCCTTTCGAGCAGCTTTGGGATCCAACCAACGAAAACAATGACGAGTTTATTTTCTCGGTGCAGTACGATCAGGAGTCTATTCCGAATACAAACCAGGGGAATGAACAGCAAGCTGTTTTCGGTCCATATTTGGGAGGTTCCGAGTCCAACCATAAATACATGTCAGGAGGCCTGGTGCCTTCTTGGAACCTGCATAATTTTTATGAAGAGAACGATGCAAGGTATGAAGCTACATTCATGCTGACGATCTATGACCAGTATTTTGACTACTATGATGCCGGTAAAGACAAAGACGAGATACTCATTCGGGTTTATTATCCAAGGGTGTGGGGAAGGGAATACACGCAAGTTGATTCCTTGGCTTGGGTGCAAGGCAGAGAACACCAAATTGCCAACAATTTTCGACATTATCCTTTTAAATATAATGAACAGGCCTATAGGGCAGCTTATCAGATTGACATGAGCTCTCCGGTCATCAAAAAGTTTGATAGCCCCGCCACGCGTACGATCTTTGATACACATTCCAGTGTGCGCGATATTGTGCTGGCCCGCATAGCGGAAACGTATTTCCTTTATGCCGAGGCTTGCATAGGGCTTAATGATTTTGCTACCGCTGCGCAATATGTGCAGCATGTGTTGGATAGACCCGGCAATGCTAAAGATGGGGTAAAATTGAACCCAACATATGACATTGCGGCTGCTGGAAACCAAAGTGAAGCATTGGATGCTTACTTGATTGAAAGCGCCAAGGAATTTGCAGGGGAATACTTGAGATGGGCCGAGCTGCGGCGTACCGGTAAGCTTAAGGAATTTTGCGGCAAGTATAACTATGATATCAAGCAGGTTGGGGTAGATGCTGCTTTTAGGGGAATAGGTGGTCAGGATAAGATATACCGGCCAATTCCTCAGGATGCCATCGACATCAATGAAGCGGATATTCCGCAGAATCCTGGCTATTAGCGGTTCCATATTTTTTGATAACTTGCTTTCAAGAAACAACCCATGTGCATCATGACGATGCAACTAACTAACTTCTAAACAACAAACAACAATGAAAACTAATCTTTCAAGACGCTCTTTTCTTTATTCGATAGGTGTGCTGGCAGCAGGGAGTGCGGTTTCCATGCCTAACCATGCTTTTGGTTTAACAAGGAAACTTCGTGTCGTATTGGTAGGCACCGGTGTACGCGGCATATCATTCTGGGGCAAACGGCTCGTGGAACAATATCCCGATTTGCTGGAGTTCGTCGGATTAAGTGATATCAATCCCGGTAGGCTCGCATTTGCTAAGGAATACATGAAAGTAAACTGCCCGATTTATGTGGATTTCGATGAAATGTTGCAAAAATCCAAACCGGATCTGGTCATCGTGTGTACCAAAGACTCCACACACCATGAGTTTATCATCAAAGGGCTGGCGGCTGGTAGCGATGTGCTTACCGAAAAGCCGCTAACTACTGACGAGACTAAGGCGCAGGCCATATTGGACGCGGAACGGAAATATGGGAAAAACCTGATTGTCGGTTTTAATTACCGCTGGAGCCCCTACATGACCAAAATCAAGGAATTGCTTCAGAACAATGAAATCGGCGAAATTACTTCAGTGGATTTCAACTGGTATCTGAATACCCACCATGGGGCATCTTATTATCGAAGGTGGCATGGATTGATGAATAGCGGTGGTTCGCTATGGGTGCATAAAGCCACCCATCATTTTGACTTATTGAACTGGTGGATCGACTCGGATCCTGAGGAGGTTTTCGCTTATGGTGCGCTCGAACACTATGGAAGCAACGGCCCTTTCCGAGGCAAAAGTTGTCGCAGTTGCCCACACAAACAGGAATGTGCATACTATTGGGATATCACCAAAGATGCACATAGCATGAAGCTGTATGTGGCCCATGAGGAGCATGATGGATACATCCGGGATGGCTGTGTGTATCGGAATGAAATCGATATCTATGATAAAATGTCTGCCCAGATCAAGTATGCGAATAAGGTCGTCGTTAACTATTCGCTCACCACCTATTCGCCTTTCGAGGGCTGGCGTATAGCGTTCAACGGCCATAAGGGGCGGATTGAAGCTTGGCTGGACATTCCGTGGATGAAAAACGATCACTTGGATCAAGAAGACCTGCATGCGGCTGAAATGAACCAAACAAAGCAAGAAGACATGATTCAAGAGCCGCTAGTGCTTTACAAAAACTGGTCTGACTATAAAGTTATCCAGGTGGCAAGCGAACGGAGCGGCCATGGTGGTGGCGACAGGCGCTTGCACGATAAGATTTTTAAGAACAAAGAGGCGCCAGATCCTTTCGGTCATGCTGCCGGCGTTCGAGACGGCGTGATGTCTGTCCTCATCGGTATTGCGGCGAGGAAAAGCATCGATGCGAATGCGCCGGTAAAGATAGCGTCACTCACTGATCTTAAACCCATGCCCAAGCGCATTTCTTAAACGTGTTGACTGATGAAGCAAAATTGTTTGGCAAGGCGGGTGAAATGGATGATCGTTCCACTAGTAGCGCTGTTTACTGCCTTCGCATGGAACGACCAACGACAGATAACGGTATTTCTCATCGGCGATTCCACGGTGGCCGACAAGCCCTACCGGGAGAGCAATCCCGAAAAAGGGTGGGGGCAGGTGCTGCCGTTGTATTTCGATGAAGGCGTACGGGTAGAAAACCATGCACTGAACGGCAGAAGCACGAAAAGCTTCCGGGATGAAGGCCATTGGGACAAAGTGAAAGAACGGATAAAAACCGGAGATTATGTGATTATTGAATTTGGGCACAATGACCAGAAGGCGAACAGTCCAGCGCGATATGCGGATCCGGATGTTGAATATCCACAGCAATTAGAACAATACATCCAAGAGACACAGGAACGGGGCGGGATTCCGGTATTGGCCACACCCATTGTACGTCGAAAATTTGATGACCGCGGTTATTTGCTTGAAACACACGGAAAATACCCGGAGGCTGTACGTAAGGTGGCCGAGGAACAGGGAGTGGTGTTGCTGGATATGCATGCCCGGACAAGGGAGCTGCTGCTGGAGTGGGGTCCAGAGCGTTCCAAGTCGTTATTCCTCCATCTAGCGCCCGGTCAATATGAAACGCTGGCAAAAGGCGCTACGGATGACACACACTTATCGGGTACCGGAGCATTCAAGCTATGTGATCTGGCTGTGGCGGAAATGAAGGCAAAAATCCCTGAATTGGAGATGTATTTCAAGGATTGATGGCGAAGCACCTGTATGCAATCGTTGTCGGTATCGTTTGCGCAAATAAATGTTAGCAATTCGTTGATAACAAATCCGCATAGCATTAACATTGTAAGCATTCATGAGATATAAACAACTTATAAGATTACGCGTAAACATGAAGAAACTAACCACTGTAGCGTGGATAATGGCTCTTTCTTTTGCCTCTGCGCAAGCGCAGTGGCCAGAAGCGGATGTCCCATTGCCTACATTCAAAACGGACACGTTTGATATCCGGGATTTTGGGGCAAATGCCACACTCCATACATTAAACACGGCAAGCATTACTACGGCTATTGACGCTTGCCATGGCAACGGCGGTGGTGTGGTGCGTATTCCAGCAGGGGTATGGGTGTCAGGACCCTTTGTGCTCAAAAGCAATGTAAACCTGTACCTGGAACGCAATGCCTTGTTGCAATTTACCGATGATTTTGACCAATACCCATTAATAGAAACCGGTTGGGAAGGGCTAAAGCAGGTGCGTAGGCATTCTCCAATCCGGGCCGAAGGGCAACGGAACATCGCCATTACAGGCCATGGAATTATTGATGGTAATGGTGATGCTTGGCGATTCGTGAAAAAAGGAAAAATGACGGACTCCCAATGGAAAAAATTGGTCGCCTCCGGTGGAGTGCTCACACCTGACGGCAAAGAGTGGTATCCTACGGAAAATGCATTAAAGGGAAAGCGATATAAAGACGCTGGGGAAATTACCCCGGAAAAGGACCAACGGTTTTTTGAAGAAATCAAGGATTTTCTGCGGCCTAACCTAATCGTACTGGAAAGATGTGAAGGTATTTTATTGGAAGGGGTAACCTTCCAGAATTCAGGAGCTTGGAACATCCACCCCCTAATGAGCCGCGACATCACGATAAAGGGAATCACGGTTCGCAACCCATGGTACTCGCAAAACGGGGATGGTTTGGATATCGAATCATGTACCAATGTGTTAGTGGAAAATTGTTCATTTGACGTGGGTGATGACGCCATCTGTGTAAAAAGTGGCAAGAATGAATATGGCCGCAAAATAGGGATGCCCACCGAAAATCTATGGGTGCGTAATTGCACGGTATATCATGCGCATGGAGGTTTTGTGGTGGGGAGTGAAATGAGCGGCGGTGCACGCAACCTCTATATTTCTAACCTTACCTTCGTAGGTACAGATATTGGCTTACGTTTCAAGACAACCCGCGGACGAGGGGGGGTAGTTGAAAACGTATTTATAAAAGATATCTTCATGAAGGATATTCCCGGCGAGGCCATACTTTTTGATATGTATTATGAAGCCGTGGATCCGGTTCCGGCAACGGGCGAAACCCGGCAACCACCCAAAGTGGAAATGATGGCCGTGGATGAAGGTACGCCTCAGTTCCGTAACTTCCACATCAGCAATGTGTTTTGCGATGGCGCCAACAAAGGATTGTTTATAAGGGGACTCCCCGAGATGCATATCCGTGATATCCATATCAACAACCTGCATGTGCGGGCAAAACAGGGGATTGATATCCAGGAAGCGAGCGGCATCAGCTTAAAGCATATAACGGTAGACAATACGGAAGCTGGCCCTGTGGCCTATATCCTGAATAGCGATGGTGTTCTATTAGACCAGATAACCTATAATAAAGGGGCGGAGGTATTGGTACACATACAAGGGGATAGAAGCAAGGATATCCGGGTGGAGAACACGGATGCCGGGAAAGCTGCTAGACCTGTGCTGGGGGATTTCGGCGCGAAAGCTCAGGTGGTTTCATTTAATTAATAAAACGACAAACATGAAGAAAGGAAG
Source organism: Parapedobacter tibetensis (assembly GCF_024704835.1). Taxonomy (GTDB): domain Bacteria; phylum Bacteroidota; class Bacteroidia; order Sphingobacteriales; family Sphingobacteriaceae; genus Parapedobacter; species Parapedobacter tibetensis. Next base: position 223,248 of record NZ_JAMXBE010000008.1, on the reverse strand, counting down.
TATAATTGCGTTGTTGGTTTCCTGCATAATGGTGCAGGTGGGTTTTGCACAAAACGAAACGACTAAGTATAGTGAGCTGATGGCTGCGACGGCCATGAAGCTTTGGCCCGATTCATTCAATCTGGGGAAACCCGGTACGCCGGCAAAATGGAGTTACGACCTTGGTGTGATCCTCAAAGGGACCGAAGCGGTGTGGAAAGCCACAGGGGATGCCAAATGGTTTGATTACATTCAGCTGCAGATGGATCGGTATGTGCAGGAAGACGGTACCATCCGTTCCTACAAGAGAGAAGATTATAATATCGACTTCGTCAATAATGGAAAGGTATTGCTGCTACTAGCACAAGTGACCGGCAAGGAAAAATATTACAAAGCGGCCAATCTGCTTCGCGATCAATTACGCACCCATCCACGGACCTCGGAAGGAGGGTTTTGGCATAAAAAAATATATACGCACCAAATGTGGTTGGATGGGCTTTATATGGGGCAACCGTTCTATGCGGAATATGCCAAGCTATATGGGGAGCCGGAAGCGTTTGACGACATCACCAACCAATTTGTGCTGATGGAAAAGCACAGCCGCGATGATAAAACCGGATTGCTCTACCATGGTTGGGACGAGTCACGTGAACAGGCATGGGCGGATGACGTGACGGGCAGATCTCCCAATTTCTGGGGGCGTTCCCTTGGTTGGTTTGGCATGGCGCTGGTAGATGCCATTGAGCATTTTCCCGATGGGCATCCTGGTGTCGACTCGCTTGCCAATATCTTGGTTCGCCTGGCGGATGCTGTGGTGCAATTTCAGGATAGGAAATCCGGGGTGTGGTATGATGTGGTGGATATGGGGTATCGCGAGGGGAATTACCTGGAAGCCTCTGCCTCCGCCATGCTCGTCTATACCTTGGCCAAGGGAGTACGCTTGGGGTATTTACCGGATCGATTCTTGAAAAATGCACGCAAGGGATATCAAGGGATACTTAACGAGTTCATCAGTGAGCGGGAAGACGGTGGTATCAACCTCGAAGGAACCGTGATGGTTTCCGGCCTTGGCGGTAGCGGTAGGTACCGCGATGGTAGCTTTGAATATTACATGAGCGAACCGGTGATTCAGAATGACCCGAAAGGAATCGGCGCATTTATCAAATGCGCCACCGAAATGGAAATGCTCCCCCAGTTGAAATTAGGCAAGGGTAAGACCGTGGTGCTGGATTATTTTTACAACAATGAATATCGTAAAAACCTAGCTGGTCAAGACGTGCGATTCCATTACGTTTGGGAAGAACAATCCCATGGTGGATACGCATTCCTTGGGCACATATTCCGGATGTATGGAGCAAAGACCACGAATTTGACAACCAAGCCGGATAAAGAAACGCTAAGCAATGCTTCCATCTATATCATCGTGGATCCGGATACGGACAAAGAAACGCCAAACCCGAATTACCTGGAGGAGCCTCAGCTATCCGTCATTGCCGATTGGGTGCATAGCGGTGGGGTGCTGGTGTTGCTGAGCAACGATGCTGGCAATGCGGAATTCGAACACTTCAACCGCTTGGCCCAACGTTTCGGTATTCGTTTCAACGAAGACAATGAGCTGATGGTCAAAAACAATGACTTCAGCCAGGGGACGGTAGTTGTGCCGCCCCGTAACCCGGTTTTTACCAAGGGTTTAACGTTGTTCTTGAAAGAAGTAAGCACGCTCGACCTTTCAGCGCCTGCACGTCCACTCTTGTCTCATGAGGGGAAAGACCTCATGGCATATGCCAAGTATGGAAAAGGTACGGTCTTCGCATTGGGTGATCCTTGGATATACAATGAATATGTGGATGGCAGGAAGCTCCCACCTACGTTTCAGAACTATGCAGCCACACAAGACTGGGTAAACTGGTTGCTCAAACGTGCGCGGAGTAAAAATTGATTTTATAATACAGGATTTTGAAATAGAACACAACAGGGATATGGTTAAGCTAAATAGCGATTGGGTAATAGGCAACCGAGAAAATCAACGGATCACCATGCCTCCGGATGGATGGGCAAAACTACCTGAAAAGGTACTCCAATTTGGAACCGGCGTGTTGCTACGAGGCCTACCGGATTATTTTATTGATAAAGCAAACAGACAAGGCGTTTTCAATGGACGGATTGTAGTGGTGAAGTCCACAGCCAATGGAAGGACGGACGCTTTTGCTGAACAAGATGGTCTGTATACCCTTCATGTCAAAGGAATTGAAGGGGGGGGAGAAAAACAAGAAACCATCTTGGTGTCTGCAATCAGCCGGGTGCTATCGGCTGCCCAACAATGGGATGAAATTATGAAAGTTGCGGCCAAGCCGGAACTGGAAGTCGTGATATCCAATACGACCGAAGTAGGCATCGTGCTGGATGAGCATGATGATTTGAAAGCACAGCCGCCACGTTCGTTTCCAGGCAAGCTTACGGCGGTTCTATATAGCCGTTTTAGGCACTTCAATGGTGATAAAAGCAGGGGATTGGTGATTTTGCCCACTGAATTGATCAGTAACAATGGTGACAAGCTCAAGGAAATAGTGCTCCAGCTTGCCGAGTTCCACGGATTGGGTGCGGATTTTATGGATTGGCTTAAAGAAGCCAACCAGTTTTGCGATACGCTCGTTGACCGTATCGTACCGGGTAAGCTACCTATGGCCGAACTCGAAAAAGTGGAGGAAAAACTAGGTTATAGCGACGAATTGGCCATTATGGCGGAGCCTTTCCGCTTATGGGCCATTGCAGCCGACCATCCAGAGGTAGCACGCAAACTCACGTTTTCCCAAGTGGATACAGGGATAGCCATTGCTCCTGATATCTGGAAATTCAAGGAACTTAAATTGCGATTGCTCAATGGAAGCCATACCTTCTCCTGCGGACTTGCCGTTTTATGCGGCTTCACTACGGTCAGGGAAGCCATGCAGGATGCCGATTTTTCGCGATATATCAAACACCTCATGGAACGGGAAATTGTCCCTACTATCGTAGGGGATAAAATCAGTGAGGCAGAAGCCCTTGACTTTGCCACTAGCGTCATCGACAGATTCCGCAACCCCTTCTTGGATCACCAATGGCTGAGCATTGGCCTCAATTATACCTCCAAAATGCAGATGCGGAATGTCGCTTTGCTTGAAGGGTATGCTCAAAAACAACAACCGCCGACCTACATGGCAATGGGTTTTGCAGCTTACCTACGCTTCATGCGCTGCAAGCGTAGCGTGGATGATACGTACCGAGGCAATGTGGGCAATGGCTTTTATTCCATCAATGACGAACAAGCTGCGTATTTTGAAAGCCTTTGGGCCAAATACGATGCGGAAACCTTGGTGGAACGAGTACTGAATAACCAAAGTCTATGGCATACCAACCTCAGCCTTATCCCTGGTTTTGCTTCGGCAGTGACCGGATATTTGCAGGATTTCCTGCGCGCCCCGGCTTTGGAAGTACTACGTAATAGCAACCCAACAGCGTAATGGCACAACGTGTATTGAAAATCCATCCAAGTGATAATGTATTGGTAGCGCTGCAGGATGTGGGGGCAGGTGACACCATTATCCATGAAGGCAAGGAATACCACCTCGTGGAGGACATCCCATCCAAACATAAATTTTTTACGAAAGACTTGCAGCAAGGCGATGCGGTAATCATGTACGGGACATTGGTAGGAAAAATACAATGGGATGTGCATGAGGGTGAGCGTATGACCACAGATAATGTAAAACATGCTGCGGCTCCATATGAATATAGACCCTATAAATATCAGTGGTCACCTCCTGATGTTTCCCGTTTTGAGGGGCGCACCTTCAACGGATACCACAGAAGCGACGGTAAGGTAGGGACGGCCAACCATTGGTTGTTTATTCCCACGGTGTTTTGTGAGAATAGAAACCTCGATGTCATTAAGGAGGCGCTCCATGCGGAACTTGGCTATGCCGTGACAGACCGGTATAAAGCAAAGACTAAGATGCTACGGGAATTGTACGAACAGGGAGGTAATTACAGATCAGCTTCTTTGGAGATTAAGGAATCCATCGTACCGGTAGATAGGTTATTCAAAAACATCGATGGCATTAAATTCCTCAACCACCAAGGGGGGTGTGGGGGCATCAGACAGGATGCAGCAGTACTGAGCAAACTCCTAGCCGCCTATACAGATCATCCTAATGTGGCCGGCGTGACCGTACTAAGCCTTGGTTGCCAGAATTTGCAAGTGCAGGATTTCTTGGCTGATTTGAAGGCCCGTAACCCAGGTTTTGATAAACCGCTAGCGATTTTCGAACAGCAACAATCTGTGAGTGAGGAACAACTGATTACCGATGCGATCAAGAAGACATTCACTGGTTTGGTGGAAGCCAATAAAATGGAGCGTAAACCGGCACCACTTAGCCAATTGACGATCGGGGTGAAGTGTGGGGGAAGCGATGGCTTTAGCGGTATCTCGGCTAATCCTGCGGTAGGCTATTGTTCGGACCTTCTAGTAGCATTGGGAGGGAAGGTGCTGCTGGCCGAATTTCCGGAACTGTGTGGCGCCGAACAGCATCTCATCGATAGAACGTTGGATGAAGCCGCTGCAAAAAAATTCATCGGATTGATGCGTGCATATGGCGATTCTGCAGAACGTGTGGGATCTGGGTTTCATATGAATCCGTCTCCTGGAAACATCAAGGATGGGCTTATCACCGATGCCATCAAAAGCAATGGCGCGGCCAAAAAGGGCGGAACGGCTCCGGTGGTGGATGTGCTCGATTACACCGAACCTGCCGTAAAAGCCGGTCTAAACCTGGTCTGCACACCCGGAAATGACGTAGAGGCAACTACCGGGAAAGCGGCCAGCGGGGCAACATTGATCCTGTTTACCACCGGGTTGGGAACGCCCACGGGCAATCCCATATGTCCGGTTATTAAAGTGGCAACCAATAGCGAACTGGCCAAACGGATGGCCGATATCATTGATGTGGATTGTGGACCGATTATCTCCGGGCAACAATCCGTTGAGGAAATGGGAGCGGAAATTCTTGAATATTGCATAAAAGTGGCCTCAGGAGCGGCCGTTCCCCATGCCGTACGGCTCAACCAAGATGATTTTATCCCTTGGAAACGAGGAGTCTCTTTATGATTTTGCTGATTTGAAGATTTGCTCTTCGCTAATTTGCCGTTAGCGACTACGCAAATCAGCGAATAAACGAATGGGCAAATAAACGAATAAACAAATAGGCAAATAAACAAATAAGCGAACTTATACAGTATGAAAAAGTTTTTAGATGAGCACTTCCTGCTGAACACCAAGACGGCCCAGACATTATATCATGATTATGCTGCTCATATGCCCATCATTGATTACCATTGCCACCTCCCTCAGCAACAGATAGCGGAAAACACCCAATTCGACAACATCACACGGGTATGGCTCAATGGTGACCACTATAAATGGCGGGCCATGCGGACCAACGGTGTGGATGAAAGCTATATCACGGGTGATCGACCAGACCGGGAGAAATTCCGCAAATGGGCGGAGACGGTACCCTATACGCTAAGGAATCCACTATACCATTGGACACATCTTGAATTGCAACGGTATTTTGGAATATACGAACCATTGAACGCAGCGAGCGCAGATAGGATATTCGACGAGACACAAGAAAAACTGCAAACACCTGAATATCGGGTACGGAGCCTACTCAAAAAAATGAACGTGAAGCTCATCTGTACAACAGACGACCCTGTGGATCCACTACACTTCCATCAGCAATTGAAAGATGAGGGGTATGAAATACCGGTTTTACCCGCTTTTCGCCCGGATAATGCCATGAACCTCGATGATTTGGGTAAATTCAAAGCATACGTCACCACGTTGGAAGCCGCTACAGACATCACCATTGGTTCATATGCGGATTTTGTGCGTGCCTTGAAAAACCGCCATGATTTCTTTGCCATAATGGGCTGTTCGGTGTCTGACCATGGATTGGAAGAAATCTATTGTGATGATTTCACCGACGATGAGATTAATCGGGTGTTTGACAAGTCAATGAGTGGCAAAGAAATATCCGTGGAAGAACATCGCAAGTTTAAGTCGGCGATGCTGCTGCTCTTTGGCCAATGGGATGCCGAAAAAGGATGGGTGCAGCAGTTCCATTTAGGGGCGATGCGTAACAATAATACGCGTATGATGCGCCAATTGGGTCCAGATACGGGATGGGATTCCATCGGAGATTTTTCACAGGGGAGAAACCTGTCGAAGTTTCTCGATAGGCTCGACAAGGAAGACAAGTTGGCCAAGACCATCTTATATAACCTCAATCCGGCCGATAATGAGTTGATGGCTACGATGATTGGTAATTTCAATGACGGCTCGATGGCAGGCAAAATCCAGTATGGCTCAGCTTGGTGGTTTCTCGACCAAAAAGATGGAATGACCAAACAAATAAACGCACTGTCCAATATGGGTTTTTTGAGCCGATTTGTGGGCATGTTGACCGATTCACGAAGCTTTCTTTCCTTCCCAAGGCATGAATATTTCCGGCGCCTGTTGTGTGATTTGTTCGGCACGGAAATCGAGAATGGCGAGCTTCCTCATGATATGGAATGGGTGGGCCAAATTGTGCAGGATATTTCATACAACAATGCAAATAATTATTTCGGTTGGAATAATGCTTAAATGATGGGAATACCTATATGACATCAGCTTGGATAATTAAAAGGAATAAAATGAGATTACCGGAAAAATCAGTAATGAACGAAAACGATTTCGCAAATTAATTAGGGTAAAGGAATGGTTTTCTTTCAACTCTTTATATATTTGGTTGATGTAAACGTTTACATCGACAACGACTAATTCTATTAAACTTATATTATGTCATTACCTCAGCCAATAGGCAAATACAGATGGACGATATGTGCATTATTATTTGTAGCAACAACTATAAATTATTTAGACCGGCAAGTGCTCAGTTTACTCCAACCCGCCTTGGAAGAAGAGTTTAACTGGACAAATACAGACTACGCCAATATTACAGCGGCCTTTCAGTTTGTTTATGCCATTTCCATGTTATTCGCTGGACGTATTATTGACCGTTTGGGCACCAGATGGGGATTTGCCTTGGCCATCATTATTTGGTCAGTGGCAGCAATGATCCACGCCGTTGCCATACCAATCGGCCAAGGTACCGTGGCTATCCTTGGAATTGTGGGGATTTCAGGGTTGTCCTTTTCCGTGGTGGGCTTCATTGTATCACGTTCGTTCCTTGGATTCGGGGAATCGGGCAACTTTCCTGCTGCGATTAAAGCCACGGCGGAATATTTCCCGAAGAAAGACCGAGCGTTTGCTACGGGAATATTCAATTCGGGGTCAAATGTAGGCGCTATACTTGCACCACTTACCGTGCCTTGGATGGCCTATCATTGGGGATGGCAGAGCACATTTATCGGCGTAGGAGCGGTAGGTTTTCTTTGGCTTATTTTCTGGTTTTGGTTCTACGAAAAGCCAGAGAAGCAAAAACGGTTGTCAGCTGCAGAGCTGGCCTATATCCAAAGTGACGAGGAGATAGTGGATGTGCCTGCCGACAAGGAGGAAGAAAAGGCCGAGAAAGTGCCATGGGTGAAATTATTGGGATACCGACAGACATGGGCGTTTGCGATTGGGAAATTCCTGACCGATGGCGTCTGGTGGTTTTTCCTGTTTTGGTTGCCGGCTTATCTTAAGGCACAATATGGCATGGAGGGTACGGCCATCATATTGCCACTTGCGGTGCTGTACAGCATGACGATGTTCGGCAGCATTGGTGGTGGGTGGTTCCCGATGTACTATATTAAGAAAGGATACACGCCATACGATGGGCGCATGAAGGCGATGCTCATCATTGCCTTATTCCCGTTACTAGTATTGGCTGCACAACCCTTGGGCGGCATAAGCTTCTGGATTCCAGTAGTACTGATTGGTATTGGTGCATCTGCCCACCAAGCGTGGTCTGCCAACATCTTCACAACGGTGTCAGACATGTTTCCTAAAATCACCGTTGCCTCGGTGACGGGTATTGGTGGTATGGCAGGTGGTATGGGTGGTGTGGTGATGAGTAAAACGGGCGGGGCCGTTTTTGACCATTACGCATCGATAGATGATATCACAACAGGGTATACCATTATGTTTTCGGTGTGTGCCGTGGCTTATTTGCTGGCATGGGTAATTATGAAATCCTTGGTTCCGAAAATGAAGTTGGTCAATTTGAAAGATTAGGGTGATACCCGGTAAGGAATAAAATAGAAAAGGGCTTGCAGATTATATTCTGCAAGCCCTTTTTATTTGGGTTCTACTAATAGATTACCAACGGCTTTTTTCCCGGCGTCTTCCAGAGAAGTCACGGAAGCCTCCGCCGCCGTTTTCCCGTCGCTTACGACCACCGCCATCTCCATTTCGGAATGAACGGTTGCGTTTTTCACTGCGACCTTCATCGGCTCCCCGCTCCCCTGCGTTTTCCACACGGACCGAGCGGCCATTGAAATCAATATGCTGGAATCCACTGAATACCTTGTCAACCGATGCATTTTCAACTTCGAAGAAGGTATAAACCCCTTTGAGGTCGATTTTGCCAATGGCTTTGCCACTGATCTGGGTGGTATTGCAGATATATCCCAATATGTCGCCACGGGTGAACTCGTCCACCGAGCCAAGGTTAATGAATAGGCGGGTATAATCCGATTTGTATTCATCACGGCCGAAACGGTCGCTTTTTCCCTTGCTGCGCTCACTGCCACGGCTCTCGCTTGGGTCTACATTGAGATCGGGTGCATTCTGGTAATATTCCAGGAAGCGGTTGAATTCAAGTGAAGCAAACCGCTTGACAATATCTTCTTTGCTCAGTTCAGCAAAGCTTTCCATGATCTTTGGCAAGTAAGGATCGATATGGTTTTCACTAACCGATACTTGTTGTACCTTTTCAATCAGGGCAAACAGTTGCTTTTCAACTACGGCCTCGCCCTTTGGTACTTCTGCTTTCACGAAAGATTTGCCAACAACTTTTTCGATTTGGCGAATCTTACCGAGCTCTTTGAGGTTTACCAACGAAAGGGATATACCGGTTTTACCTGCACGGGCCGTACGGCCGCTTCGGTGGGTATAGTTCTCGATTTCGTCTGGTAAGGAATAATTGATGACATGCGTCACATTATTGACGTCAATACCGCGCGCGGCTACATCCGTAGCGATGAGCAATTGGAGACTGCGGTCACGGTAACGTCTCATCACCTTGTCACGTTGTTGCTGTGAAAGGTCACCATGCAACGCATCGGCATTGTAACCGTCCTTGATCAGTGTTTCGGCAATTTCTTGCGTCTCGATTTTGGTGCGGCAAAACACGATGCCAAAAATTTGGGGATTTGAATCCACGATACGCTTGAATGCGGGATACTTGTCACGGGCACGCACCACATAATATTGGTGTTCGATGTTTTCGTTGCCGGTGTTTTTGGTGCCCATGGTGAGTTCGTGCGGATCGGTCATGTATTTCTTGGCGATACGACGTACCTCTGCGGGCATGGTGGCTGAAAACAGCCATGTTTTCTTTTCTTCGGGAGTAGTGGAAAGGATATTGTTGATGTCTTCCTGAAAGCCCATGTTGAGCATTTCATCGGCTTCATCCAATACTACGTAACGTACATTAGAAAAATCAATGGCTTTTCGGCCAATGATATCGAGCATACGTCCGGGAGTGGCAACTACGATTTGCACCCCACGTCGTATTTGACGCAACTGGTCACTGATGTTTGCACCACCGTAAACGGCAACAACACGTGCATCAGGGAGATTTTTTGCGTATTTCTCAATGTCTTTGGAAATTTGCAAACACAGTTCACGCGTAGGACACAAAATGAGCGCCTGCGGATGTTTTTGCGAAAAGTCCAATAGTTCTAATAAGGGCAGACCAAATGCTGCGGTTTTACCGGTGCCGGTTTGGGCTAATCCGACAAAATCGTTGCTGCCTGCAAGTAATACGGGAACGGCTTGTTCCTGGATAGGAGTAGGTTTTTCAAAGCCTAACTCAGTGATGGCATTAACAATATCATGACGGATTCCCAGTTCAATAAATGGGTTCATGAAATTATATATACAATAGGCACTATTGCCTAAGGCGGTGCAAATGTAGGGATAATAAATTGAATTTCAAAACTTAATGATGAAAAATAAAAAGAAGGCCCCTTGGTTGAGGCCTTCTCATAGCTTACTTAATACAGTGTAAACTCTACCCTGCGATTTTGTTGACGGCCTTCTGCCGTGCTATTGTTTGCAATGGGTTGTGTAGGGCCGTATCCTGTTGCTTCGATACGTGAAGGATTGGCCCCCTTGCTTACCAAGTATGCCTTCACGGCTTCGGCACGCTCTTTTGAGAGACGCATGTTGGTTTGCATGGACCCGGTATTGTCCGTATGGCCTGCCAATTTGAGGCTGAAGTTTTTCTCAATGAGCAAGACAGCAACCTTGTTGAGGCTTGTGTGCGATGGTTGCCGGATTGTTGCTTTTCCTAAATCAAACTCCAAGTTTTGGATGGCTTCATCCACTACCCGGCGGTCTTCTTCGGTAACGGCTACTTGTTGGACAACAGGTGCTTTGGGCTCAGGTAAAGGACATCCTGCTCCATCCACTTTGGTTTTTTCAGGTGTGTCAGGGCACTTGTCGTACCTGTTGGCCACGCCATCTCCATCCTCATCGGCGAGGTCGGCATATAGGCGTTCCATCTGGGATTGCAGTTTTTTGTTTTCCGCTTGCTGTGCTTCCAAGGCGGCCTTTTGGGCCAATAATTCATCATATTGCGCCATGTATTCTTTTTGCATGGCCGATACCGGATTACTGTTGGCCATGAACGGTTTGCTCTTATTGCCCAATGCAAATTCGACACCCAAATGGGCATATGAATATATGTCTTTAGACCCACCATTGACTATGCCATCGAAGGTTGTCGACTGTACAAGATTTAACCGGTATCCCAGATCAATATTGAGGTCATTTGCGACGGCAAACTTTAGCCCTATTCCACCAGGTATAAAAAGCTTAGTGGAGGCATCGTATTCCATGCTGATTCCATCGACTTCCGCCGTTGGTTCAAAACTAAGCGCACCTAATCCAGCATTCAAATACGGTTTGATGACGCCTTGGTGGTGCCTCCAATTGATGTTGGCTAGGGTAATATGCGCCGATAATGCCAAAGACCAAGGTAGTTTGGTCTCGAAGGTGTTGTTGTTATCTTTATATGCGCCACCTACTTTTCCCCCGACAAATTCTGCTTGGACACCGAACCCAGGGAGGATTTGTCTTTTAATATATACGCCATATCCGAGGTTTTGTTCCACTTTATCAAATTCACGACGTAGACCAATGAGGTTGGACTGGTTCAGCAGACCACCATGTACTCCGATAGACCATGTCCGGTATTCCGTTTCGGGCGCAAAAGGTCTTACTTCATTAACTACATGGGTCTGCCCAATCAATTGAGTTGCGGAAAGGATACTGGCGGCGGCAAGTAGTCCGGCCTTCTTAAAGGTAATGTTCATATGCATAATTGTTTTTCGTTTTTGTCTAATTTTTATACGTTTTGCTTGTTCTTGGTCGCGTTCAATCTGTTAAATATCAGCCTTGGTTTGCCCATCATGTTGCTGCCAAATACAGATAACCCAATCCGATAAGGATAGCAATGCCAAAACTGAGTAATGTGCCAATAAGTACATATTCAGTCAATTTGCGATCTTTCCCTTCCCGGAGATCACCGAACCGGAAGATGGATTTGGCTGCTAACAGGAAACCAACGGCTTCCCAGTGGTCGGTGATGATGAATATGAATACGAAAAGGCGTTCCAATATCCCGATGAATCTTCCCGCGCGGATTAATGAATCTTCCTCTTGAAACAAGGAGCTTCCCTGTCGATCTTTTGTTTCAAGGCGCCATTGTGCAATCATCATTTTAATCAATACCGCTGGAACGAAGATGACCAACGCCAATGCGGTAATGAAAAGCAGATGCGGTGTTGATAGGATACCCGTAAATGAGTAATCAAAGGGTTGATAATGATGCGTAACAATGGCTAAGATGATGAGGTGAAGGGCCTGATCAAGCGAAAAGTATAATAGCGCATTTTTTCTGTTTTCCGCATATAGTTTTACCAAATCAATCAAGTAATGAGATACGATGATGAATAGGAAACCCATCCAATACCTCGTATTGAAACCGAAGGCCGTGGCTACTAAAGCAGCATGGATGAACGTGTGGAGGTACAGTTTTTTCGATTTGTATTTATATTTCCGTTTGTCGGCGACCCAACTGTTTGGTTGAAAGCAAAAATCTCCGATAATATGCGCCAACAATAATTTTAAAAACAATGTCATCCCTTTATTTTTTGTTGTACCAGTTCCCTGAAATAAGTTTCCATTTTCATGATTTCGTCATATCCAGCACGTTGTTGCCTTTCGCTCACCCTGCCTTGGCTAATTTGCAGCATATTGCCTAGTTCGGATTGCGTTTTTTCTGGGTGCTCCATAGAAAGGGCCATTATTTCCGCCGAATTAGCTGTCCAACGATCCATGGTTAGCAAGGCCAGTTCCAAGCACATGTTGATGGATCGATCCATGTCATGCCATGGCGATTTAATAGCAAGGGTGATTTTTTTCAACTGGTCGAACAACCTCCCTGAATTGACGAAAGCCTCGCCGTTCGCTTCGCTGATTTTCGGCGCATCATATGTTTTTGTTCCTATACCGATAGCCATCCTTACATCCAAACCCGATACACTTTTGACAATGGCTTTGATATATAGGGCTTCTTTTAGTGTTTCCTGTAGTTGGGTTATTTCCAATTGAAAACTATCTCCACGGTTGATTTCCCATGTTTTTGGTGTCGGCCCGATGTTGTTGAAAGCAACCTTCAACCTAATCAGCCATTCGTCAGGATTAGCATACTTTCGGGAATTGATAATATCACCAGTGATAATGCCTGTCATGTTCAATAGATAAATTGGTAGGTCAAAAGTAAAAGATAGGTTTGAGAAATGCAAATTTATCTGCTTAAAAACAGATAATTTTATTTATCTGCCTGTATACAGATAATTTTAAATATCTGGATTTAAGCAGATATTTAAGCTAAGTGGCTAGGAGCAATCGCTTTACTGGATTGTTGTTTGCTATGGTATTGGTGAATGCCATGCATTTTAGCTAAGTTTGCGGAAAATATCAACAAACATTTTTGTGTTTTCATGACAAGCAGGGAAATCCGCGAAGCCTTTTTGGCTTTTTTCAACGATAAAGGCCACCAAATTGTACCATCGGCCCCGGTAGTAATCAAGAATGATCCTACATTGATGTTTACCAATGCGGGGATGAACCAATTCAAAGACATCTTTTTGGGGCAAGTGCATGCGCAATACCCGCGTGTGGCAGACACGCAACGATGCCTCCGGGTGTCGGGCAAGCACAACGACTTGGAGGAAGTGGGGATAGACACCTATCATCATACGCTGTTCGAAATGTTGGGAAACTGGAGTTTTGGCGACTATTTCAAACGGGAGGCTATCATGTGGAGTTGGCAATTGCTTACCGAAGTGTATAAGATAGACAAAGATAGGCTCTACGTCACGATATTTGAAGGAGATCATACAGACGACCTATCTAAGGACGAGGAAGCTTATGGTTTTTGGAAAGAGGTCATTGCCGAAGAGCGGATATGCTTAGGCAATAAGAAAGACAATTTTTGGGAAATGGGTGACATAGGGCCTTGTGGGCCTTGCTCTGAAATCCATGTAGATTGCCGCCCAGATGCTGAACGCGAAGCGGTAGATGGAAGTACTTTGGTCAATGCAGATCATCCGCAAGTTATTGAGATTTGGAATTTGGTGTTCATGCAGTTCAACCGACAAAAGGATGGTTCATTGAAACCGCTTCCTGCAAAACACGTGGATACAGGTATGGGGTTCGAGCGACTGGTGCGTGTTATCCAAGGCAAAGCATCCAATTATGATACGGATGTGTTCCAGCCTATCATCGGTTACATTGCCAATAAGGCCGGGATACCGTACGGTAGCAGCGAACAGACAGACATTGCCATGCGGGTATTGGCAGACCATATCCGTGCGATTAGCTTTGCCATTGCCGATGGTCAATTGCCATCCAATAACAAAGCAGGCTACGTCATCCGTCGTATCCTACGACGCGCTGTGCGGTATGCTTATACATTTCTTCATTTCAAGGAACCGTTTTTACATGAATTGGTACCGTTACTGGCTCAGCAATTTGAAGGCGTCTTCAATGAATTGGCTTCACAGCAAGATTTTGTACAAAAAGTGGTGCTGGAAGAAGAACAATCCTTTCTACGTACCTTGGTTACCGGTGTACAACGGTTTGAGGCGTATATGGCCGAACACCAAGCAATAACGGGTGATTTTGCATTTGAGCTCTACGATACCTTTGGTTTCCCTATTGATTTGACTAGTTTGCTCGCAAAAGAAAAGGGCCGGAATGTAGACATGGAAGGATTCCAACAAGCCTTGGAGGCGCAAAAAACCCGCTCACGGGCTGCTACCACCATCGATACAGGCGATTGGGTTGTTTTGCAAAAAAGAGAAACGGTAGATTTTGTGGGGTATGACCAGCTGGAATGTGAAACCACAATCTTAAAGTACCGAAAAATCACTGTAAAAGGTAAAGACCAATACCAATTGGTGTTGTCTGTAACACCGTTCTATGCAGCCGGTGGTGGTCAGGTAGGAGATACCGGTGAGTTGGTATCGCAAGAAAGTGATAAACGAATAATAATAACGGATACCAAAAAGGAAAACGGGCTCATCGTGCATAATGCACAATCGTTACCCAAGGAATTACAAGGGGCCTTCATTGCGAAAGTCGATAAGATCAAACGACGCGACATAGCGGGCAACCATTCGGCCACCCATTTACTACATGCGGCGCTCAAACAGGTGCTTGGCAGCCATGTCAACCAAAAAGGGTCGCTGGTCAATGCAGATTACCTGCGATTTGATTTTTCACATTTTGCCAAAGTAACTGAAGAAGAATTACGACAGATAGAAAAAATTGTAAACGCAAAAATCCGGGACAACATCGCCCTGAAAGAAGAACGTCATGTGCCATTCCAAAAAGCCATCGAAGGGGGTGTGATAGCCTTGTTTGGTGAAAAATATGGGGATTACGTACGTGTCATCACATTTGACGATGATTTTTCAAAGGAATTGTGCGGCGGCATACATGTACAAGCAACTGGACAAATTGGTTTTTTCAAAATCGTCTCCGAAAATGCCGTTGCAGCAGGCGTTCGACGTCTAGAGGCCATCTCTGGGCGTAAGGCCGAGGAGTTTGTGTATGAGCAAACAGACACTGTCAATAAATTCAAGGAATTGCTTAATAATCCGCAGGATTTGATGGTAGCGCTCGATCGATTGCTGGTGGAAAATAACTCCCTTAAAAAAGAAGTGGAACATGCCATAACGGATAAGGCATTGCAACTTAAAAGCGAGCTTGCCGGCAAGGCCTTGGATATCAATGGGGTCAATCTTATTGCCGCACGGGTAGATCTGCCCAATGCCGACGCGGTGAAAACCTTGGCATATGCATTGAAAGGACATATGGAGAATTTATTCCTTGTATTGGGTACGGAAATCAACGGGAAACCGGGGCTCACGGTGGTCATTTCAGACAACCTGGTTAGGGATAAGGGCTGGAACGCGGGAACGATTGTACGGGAGTTAGCAAAAGAAATACAAGGTGGTGGAGGCGGACAACCGTTTTACGCCACTGCGGGTGGTAAAGATGGGAGTGGTTTGGACAATGCGATAGCCAGAGCCAGGGAATTTGTAGAACGATAACATCAGGAATATGGGAAAGCTTCTTGTCATGATCAGTTGGGCGATACTTATCTTCTCCGCATGTGGCGGTCATGATGGATTTACGGTTGACGGCCAAATTAGTAACGCAGGAAGTACGAAAACCGTTGTGCTGTATGAAGGAGAGCGGAAGTTAGATTCCGTTTTTCTCAATGAACAAGGCAAGTTCAAGCTTCACCGCACGGCGTCTCATCCGAGGTTGCTCACCTTAGTCGCTGGGAAAAATAAATATCACCTCATTCTGAAAAATGGAGATGAGGTTTCATTCGAGGCTGACCTCATGCAAAATGCTGATATATACAAGGTCGAAGGTTCGCCGCTCTCGGAAAAAATAAAAAGTTTTGCCGGCACGATTACCGAGAAGGAACGGTTTATGAGCGAATTGGATGATGAATTTGCTGATCAGGCGGTGGGGCTGGACAATGAAGCGGTGATGAACCTCCAGCAACAATTCCTACAAAAATACCGTGAAGGTATGCAGGGTTATACGGAAGCTACCATACGATTTGCCAACCAAAATGATGATCTGGCAGGTTTCTACGCCATGAGTACGTTAGATGTCGATATCGCGGAGGTCGAATTGGTAGCCTATGCCGATCGCATTGCAGGGCGGTGGGATGATAATGCGAGCGTACGGAGGTTTTTGGAAGAAATGGCCAACCGAAAACGGTTAGCAGTAGGCCAACCCGCACCCGAATTTGAATCACTTACACCAAACAACCAACGCGTAAAACTGTCTGATTTCAAGGGCAAATATACCTTGGTAGATTTTTGGGCTTCGTGGTGTGTGCCTTGCCGTGAAGAAAACCCTAATATCGTAGCGCAATACCATACCTATAAGGATAACGGATTTACTGTATTGGGTGTTTCGTTGGATGGCAACCCGGGCTCATGGATGCGCGCCATCAAGGAAGACGGCCTTGAGTGGACTAACGTTTCTGATTTGCAGCAATGGGGCAGCGAAGTAGTGGGGCTATACCGTATACAAGCTATCCCCACTTCTTACTTGTTGGATCCCAAAGGCATCATTGTAGCTAAAAACCTAAGGGGTGTCGAATTGGAAGCCTTTTTGAAGAAAACATTTGATTAGTGCTTCCTTTATGTTAATTGGTATAGCTGTTTAACGATTTATTAATATTATATTAACCATTATTTGCCATTAAGTACATATTTTAGCAAAAAATAACACCATGAGCACTGCAAAACAAAAGATACTGGTGGTAGATGATGAGCCGGATATTGTAGAACTGATTGCCTATAACCTCAAGCGCGAAGGTTATCAGGTATATACAGCGTCCAATGGACAAGAGGCGGTATCTACAGCCAAGAAAATCATGCCGGATTTGATTATCCTCGACGTGATGATGCCCAAGATGGATGGTATTGAAGCCTGCCGCATTATGCGGGCCATGCCTGAATTCAAGAGTACGTTCATGGTATTTCTCACCGCCCGTAGCGAAGAATATTCCGAAATTGCCGGATTCAATGTGGGTGCAGATGATTATATCGCTAAACCTATCAAACCACGGGCCTTACTGAGTCGCATCAATGCTATCCTACGCCGCAACGCACAAAACGAAGAACTCCCCAGTGAGAAATTGGAAATTTCTGATCTAGTCGTCGATCGGGAAGCTTTTCTGGTGTTCAAAAACGGAGAAAAGATTGTGTTGGCCAAAAAGGAATTCGAGTTGCTCTATTTACTGGCTTCCAAACCAGGTAAGGTATATACACGTGAAGTCATCCTTAAGAACATTTGGGAGGATTCCGTAGTGGTAACCAATCGTACCATTGATGTACATATCCGCAAGTTGAGAGAGAAAATCGGCGAAAACTATGTTTCTACCGTAAAAGGCGTAGGCTATAAGTTTGAAGCCTTATAATTTTGCGTCGCTAATCGTTCCACTACATGAAAAATAATGCTCGCTGCTAATTTTGCAGTGCGCATATCGATGTCGTATCCAGGATTGAGCTCTGCAATATCCAATGAAATGACCTTACCACTGTCAAACAGCTTATCCAAACAGTCGAAAAAGATAACGTCCGGCAGGATGCCGTTATAAGCTGGTGCACTCACGCCAGGCGCGTATGCAGCGGCAAAGACATCCATATCAATGGTTATATATAATTGGTTCACTTCTTCGGGGAATGCAGTGGTCAGTTGCTGGAGGATATGCTTGTGATCCGTGTGGAAATGGTGGGCCAAGGCATAATGTGTGTTTGTTTGATGCGCGGTCTCAAATAGGAGAGGGGTGTTGCTCGTTTTCTGGATGCCTAAGGTAAGGCAATGAAATGGCTCATTATTTTCTCTGCAATCTTGAGCGATCTGCCAAAATCCGGTACCTGAGTTTGCACCGGATTCCATCGGCTCGCGATTGTCAAAATGTGCATCAAAATTAACGGTGCCTATCGGTAAAGCAGCTCCCTTTTTCAAGAAATTGCGAATACCATAATAGTGTCCATAGGTGATTTCATGGCCCCCTCCAAGTAGGATCGGGAAAGCACTCAATTGTAATATTTGGGTTATGGCCAAAGCCAGGTTACATTGGGCTGCTTCAAGATCGTGATCGGGGCATAAGATATTGCCTGCATCGTAAATAGGTAGCGCTGGGTAAAATACAGGTAGGTTACACAGTGCTTTTCGGATAGCATCCGGGCCCTTAGCTGCTCCCGGTCGACCTTTATTGCGTTTCACTCCTTCATCGCACTCGAAGCCCAATAGTACGATAGCGTGTGGCGACACTTCGTTTGCCGGTTGTAACAGGTCAAGCACTTTCATATGCTGATGCCAGCGCAATTGTGCCTCCCCCGTGCTATCTACCCGCCCTTGCCATTGTTGCATGCTGCTAGGCCTATAGCAACGGCTGTCTATCAGATGGTCTCCCCTTGTTTCCATACTTGTATGGGTCTTAATGTGCCTTGATTATAAAAAATATCCCGATAATCGGCAGTGGGGTAAGCTTGCATATCGGCCAGTTTGCCTGCTTCGAGCATACCCCTGTCAATCAGGTTAAGTGCTTTGGCCGCCCGGAAGGTGAGTCCCGCTGCCGTTTCGGCCAATGTGAGCTTTTCGTATACACCCAACACCGCTGCTTGAGTTAACAAGTCACCCATGGGTGCCGAGCCGGGGTTCCAATCACTAGCAATCGCCACACACGCACCTGCATTGAGCAATTTTCTCGCAGGGGCGAATCCCATGCCTAGACCAATAGATGCTCCTGGTAACACGACGGCAACGGTATTAGATTGAGCAAGCAGCATAATTTCCTTGTCTGTGCTGGCTTCAAGGTGATCCGCTGATACGGCACCGTATTCCACAGCGAGTGCTGAGCCACCTGTATTGAATTGGTCAGCATGGACAGTGAGCGCAAAACCAAGCTGTTTGGCCTGCCTTAAATAATTGCTACTACTTTCCAGTCCAAATGCGGAATCCTCAACGAAAATATCAACGCGATTGGCTAATCCTTCTTGGTGTAAGACGGGTAGTAAATCCGTAATGATATGGTCAAGATAACTTGTTTCACTACCATTAAAATCTCGGGGTCTCATGTGTGCTGCCAGACAGGTGGGAATTAGATCGGCTTGGGTACACTCATTGGCTTTTGATATAGCCCGTAATATGTTAAGTTCACTTTCAACATTAAGGCCATACCCACTTTTCACTTCAATGGTGGTCACACCCGAATGCAGAAGCCGGTTCGCACGGTCAATAGTCAATGCAGCCAATTCCGGCAGCGTCGCTTCCCTTGTTTGGGTCACTGAATCCCAGATGCCGCCGCCAGCCTTGGCAATTTCAAGGTAACTCTTTCCCGCTACACGCATAGCGTAGTCTCTGGCCCGGTTGCCCGCAAAACAAATATGTGTATGGCAATCGATGAAACCGGATACCAAGGTTTGTTTTCCGTGGATTTCTTCAATAGTGGCTTGTGGATATTGTCTCCTGAGTTTATCAAATATGCCCACAGCAAGGATGTGACCCATTTCAATAATTACGCCTCCTTGTGCAATGATTTCCAATTGCTCATCTGCAATGGGGCCTTGCAATAAAGCGCCCCGGAAGGTAACTATCTGAGAAAATGGGCCTATGAGTTTCATTTTTTTGTTGTCAGCTTTTGGTAGTCGCTATCAGGCATTAACCTTGTTGGTTATTATCAATCTGTGTCGTCCGCGTTCCAACCATTAAATTATCAGATCAAACTGCTCTCCCCATTCGGTGGCTTTTTCATAACCCGCATCATGATGCCGGAAGATGCCCATGGCAGGATCATTATACAATACCCTTCGGAGGCATTCTGCGGCACGATCGGTGCCATCGGCCAGCACCACCATACCGGCGTGCTGTGAATACCCCATGCCCACACCGCCCCCATGGTGGAACGATACCCAGGTGGCGCCCCCCGATGTATTGCTCATCAAATTGAGCAGTGCCCAATCCGATACGGCGTCTGATCCATCTTTCATGGTTTCGGTTTCCCGATTGGGTGAAGCTACCGAACCGCAATCTAAGTGGTCGCGCCCAATGACGATGGGGGCTTTTACGTTACCCGAGCGTACCAGTTCATTGAAAATCAAACCTGCTTTTTCACGTTCACCCATGCCAAGCCAGCAGATGCGTGCAGGTAAGCCTTGGAAGGCGATTTTCTCCTGAGCTTGGGTGAGCCAATTGTGCAAAGCCTTATCATCGGGGAATGCTTTCATCAATGCATCATCTGTCGTATAGATGTCCTGCGGGTCTCCCGAAAGCGCTACCCACCGGAATGGGCCTTTTCCCTCACAAAATAGGGGCCGGATAAATGCGGGAGTGAATCCCGGGAAGTCATACGCATGGGCTTCACCGCCCTCCTTGGCAAATTCACGGAGATTGTTGCCGTAGTCGAAGGTGACAGCTCCTTTGCGTTGCATTTCCAGCATAAAACCCACATGTCGGGCCATGCTTTTCAAGGCTCGATCTTTATAGGATGTCGGGTCGGTTATGCGCAATGCGGCGGCTTCTTCAAGGTTCAAGCCATTAGGCACATATCCATTGATCGGATCATGGGCTGAAGTTTGATCGGTGAGAATATCGGGGATGATGCCGTCATGTAGTAGTTTTTGGAGCAGGTCGCCCGCGTCGCTCACCAAGCCTATGGATAGGGCCTGTTTTTTATCCATAGCTTCCCTGGCCCAGCTGACAGCTTCCTCATAAGATGTTGTCATCCGGTCGATATACTTCGTATCAAGTCGTTTCTGAATCCGCGTGCTGTCCACGTCCGCACCGAGGAAAACGACCCCAGCCATGGTCGCGGCAAGGGGTTGAGCACCACCCATACCCCCTAGTCCGGCAGTGACCAGCAGCTTACCGGCCAAATCATTACCGAAATGCTGACGGCCACATTCGACAAAGGTTTCATAGGTCCCCTGCAGGATGCCTTGCGATCCGATGTATATCCAGCTGCCGGCCGTCATCTGTCCATACATCATAAGTCCCTTACTACGCAATTCGTTGAAATGTTCCCACGTGGCCCATTTGGGCACGAGATTACTGTTGGCAATGAGTACGCGGGGGGCTTGTGGGTGGGTACGTACGATGCCGACCGGTTTGCCGGACTGTACAAGCAAGGAATGATTTTCATCCAATTGGAGTAATAGCGCTATGATTTTGCGCAGCGCTGCCGGGTTGCGTGCGGCCTGCCCGATGCCGCCATAAACGACCAATTCTTCCGGATTTTCAGCGACTTCGGCATTCAAATTATTCAAGAGCATGCGCAATGGCGCCTCGGTCTGCCAACTTTTGGCATGCAGCGTGTTGCCTGTAGGGGCATAATAATGTGGGTGCTTCGCGTATTGATCAAGAAATGCCGAAAGGTTCATAAACTGTTTTATTGAGGTGATAATCGTATGTTTCGGCGGCTTGGTTTGCCTCGTGGACAAACCTTCCGCTGCTGAGGAGTTGTTGGAGTTTTTTGATGTCGTAGGCAAAGATGCGATCCTTATCGGCAAAGGGTACTTCTGTCCTGACCAATGTGTGGCAGGCTTCCAATACCTCGGACGACTTGAGTGGCCTGCGGAAATCTAACGCCTGCGCGGCATACAGCAGCTCAATGGCGAGGATATATTCCAGGTTATCGATGACTTGGTTTAATTTACGCCCGCTGATGGATCCCATGGATACATGGTCTTCCTGCCCCAGTGAAGTCGGGATGCTATCGGCGCTTGCCGGAAAACAGAGGGTTTTGTTTTCTGATACCAAGGCCGCAGTGGTGTACTGCGGTATCATAAATCCAGAATTCAAACCTGCATCTTGTATGAGTAGTTTGGGAAGGCCATAGCGCCCCTCGATGATTAGATAACTACGGCGATCAGAGATGTTGCCCAATTCCGCTGCGCCCACTGTGGCATAATCAAGGGCGATGGCTAGCGGCTGACCATGGAAATTTCCACCGCTGATGGTGTCGTGCGGACCCAGTACAATAGGGTTATCTGTAACGGCATTGATTTCTATTTCTGTAAGCTCCTTTAGATGACGCCATGCCGTGCGTGATGCACCGTGCACTTGGGGCATGCACCGTAATGAGTAGGGATCTTGCACACGGCCACAATCGGGATGAGAATTGGCAATTTCGGATTTACTCAGCAATTCCCATAGGCGATGTGCTACTAATTGGTTGCCAGGGAAAGGACGGATTTCATGTAAGCGGGCATCAAAGGGCTTGTAAGAACCCATTAAGCCTTCGAGTGACATGGCACCAATGACATCTGCCGCATCTAACGCATTGTGCATACGATACAATGCATGTACAGCATGGGCGGCGATAAATTGTGTGCCATTGATCAGTGCGAGGCCCTCCTTGGGGCCAAGCTGCAATGGGGGCATTACCTCTGCTGCTAACGCTTTCTCTGCAGGCACGATGTTGCCTTTATAATATACTTCACCAAGCCCGATAAGGGGTAAAAACAAATGGGCAAGCGGAGCGAGATCGCCCGATGCTCCTACGGAACCTTGTGCGGGGACTACGGGAATGATATCCTGTGCGGTCATCCACATGATTCGTTCGAGTGTGCGTAGTTGTATGCCGGAGTATCCCTGTGCCAGTGCCTGCACTTTGATAATCATCATGGTCTTAGCAATACTTGCAGGAATAGGATTGCCTACACCTACCGCATGGCTTTTGAGTAGGTTGTGCTGCAGGTTGGCGGTCTCTTCGGGTGAAATGATGGTGTCGCAAAGCGGACCAAACCCGGTATTGATGCCATACACCACATCGCCCTGGGCCACGATGTCTTCCACAAATGCCGCTGACCGGTCAACTTTGTGCCTCGTCTTGGATGATAATGTGCCTCGGAGCTTGCCTTGGGTCAATGCCATGGCCAACCCAATGGTTAATCTATCTGTACCGTATCTAAACTCATCTTTCATACTTGCTGTGTTATAGACTCCATGATGCGTGTAGCGAGTCCTTTTTCTGTAAAAGCCTGTTCAATAGCAGCAATACTGGGTAATAGGGATGAAATATCCATATTGTAGTCTTGCATTTTCGAAATGGCGACGGTAATCCCCTCCCATATCGGAGTGATGTGGGCAAGAAGCTCCTTCCCCTTCGGGGTGAGTCTCACCAATTGACGCCGTGCGTCTTCTCCGCTGACCCGAGTTTCTACCAACTGCCGTCTTTTGAGGTTGCTCACCAGTTGACTGATAGCGGAGTGGGATACTTGCAATGTGCCCGATATGTCACGTATGGTAACTGGGTGTTCCTGCGCCAATATGTAAAAGATCGGAAACCAGCTGGCATCGAAATCTACACCCCGCTCTTGGTACACCTTATTGATCTCTGCGATGAAATACTCGCTTATCCTACGCAAACGACTTCCTAATATCAATGGCCCTAATGATTGATAAAAATCCATGGAAGGATAAATTATATAAGTGCTTATACAATATTCGGAAACATTACTGAAATATGCAAATGTTTCCATAGGTTTTTGGAATGGGTAGTTTTTTTCGTTTGATAAAACTAATTTTACATCCATATGTCAAGCGTATTTAAATTCAAGCAGTTTGAGGTTGACCAGTCCGGATGTGCCATGAAGATCAATACCGATGGCGTATTACTAGGAGCAATGTCTACCGCGAAGGATCCTTTACATATCCTAGACATTGGGACGGGTACGGGTGTTATTGCGTTGATGTTGGCACAGCGTCATCCTTGGGCAAAAATCAATGCCATCGAATTGGATAGCCTTGCATCCAAAACCGCTCAACAAAATTTCGATATGTCGCCTTTTTTTAGTAGACTTGCTTGTGAAAACGTGGCTCTGGGTGATTTTGAAACGGATGTGAACTATGATTTAATCGTATCCAACCCACCTTATTTCCTGCGCTCACTCAGGAATCCGGATGAGCGAAAACGAGTGGCCCGGCATACTGATATGTCATTTTTTGATGATTTGCTAGCGCGGTCGGAAAAATGGCTAACCTATGAAGGAAGTTTGCAGTTGGTGCTTCCAAGCCTACTGGCAGCTGATGTAGGGCAGAAAGCCCTAGACGAATACGGGTTGATGATTCAATGGGAAGTGGGAATCCGTTCCTTTGTTCATGATAGCCCCATCAGACGGATATTGGCTCTTGGCAAAACGCCAAAAGACAGCGATGGGCTGAAAGATGACTTTGTGATTTATGAAAGTAAAGGCGTGTATAGTGATTCATACAAGGAATTGCTGAAAGACTTCTTTTTGGGTTTTTGATTGATCTACCGTATGAAAACAATAGGTTTATTGGCAGACACACATAGCTATCTTGATGATGCCATATTCCGACATTTTGAACGCTGTGATGAAATATGGCATGCCGGTGATTTCGGTGACATCGCGGTGGCTGATACACTGGCGGCATTCAAACCGTTGAGGGGTGTGTACGGAAATATCGATGGACAAGATATCCGCAAGACCTATCCCGAACACTTACGGTTCAACTGTGAAGAGGTGGATGTGTGGATAACTCATATCGGTGGTTATCCGGGCCGTTATAGCCCGCAAGTGAAACCGGAAATCCAGTTGCATCCACCGAAGCTTTTCATCTGTGGGCATTCGCATATCCTCAAAGTGATGTATGACCAAAAGTTACAATGTCTTTACCTCAATCCCGGCGCCGCCGGAAAGCACGGTTGGCATAAGGTCCGAACGCTTTTACGATTTAGCATTGAAGGGAATCGTATTGAAAATCTTGAAGTCGTAGAATTGGCTGAGAGATAGATAGTGTTTTACACTATGTTTTATTTTTTTGCCCAAATTAATGTTTGTTTGGTTATTTTTGCGCGAATTTAAAAAATTAAAATACACTAACTAAATTTCTTCTTATGACAAAGGTAACCACACTAGGGCAATTCATTATCGAAAAGCAAGCCGATTTTCCATACGCAAAAGGTGAGTTGTCCAGGTTATTGCGAGACATTGGAATTGCCGCCAAGATTGTAAATCGAGAGGTCAATAAAGCTGGACTTGTAGACATCCTGGGCGACAATGGCACCACCAATATACAGGGCGAGGGGCAGAAAAAACTAGATGTGTATGCTGATGGGCAATTCATTTCCGCGCTGCGCAGTGGTGGGGAATGTTGTGTGGTAGCCTCAGAAGAACATGACGACTGTATCTTCATCGAATCGGAGATATCTCGCGATGCTAAATACATTGTATGCATAGATCCATTGGATGGTTCGTCAAATATCGATGTGAATGTGTCTGTGGGCACCATATTTTCAGTTTATAGGCGTACATCCAAGGAAGGAAGGGTGCAGTTGGGAGAAGTATTGCAAAAGGGCACCCAACAAGTGGCCGCAGGCTATGTCGTGTATGGGTCATCCACCATGCTGGTATACACAACGGGCAAAGGCGTAAACGGCTTTACGTTGGATCCATCAATCGGTGAGTTTTGCTTGTCCCATCCCAACATGGAGATTCCGCAGAACGGTACAATTTACTCCATCAATGAAGGAAACTATATCAAATTTCCACAAGGATTAAAGGATTATATCAAGTATTGCCAGGTGGAAGACCAGGCAACATCGAGGCCATTTACTTCGCGTTATATTGGCTCCATGGTTGCCGACGTGCACCGCAACCTTATCAAAGGAGGGGTTTTTCTGTATCCAACCACCTCTTCCCACCCGCAAGGCAAATTGAGGTTGATGTACGAATGCAACCCGCTGGCCTTTATCATCGAACAGGCAGGTGGAAAAGCTAGCAATGGTAGCAGCAGGATATTGGAAACCCCGCCGGAACACCTGCACCAACGTACACCTATCTTTATCGGTAGTACCCAAATGGTTGAAAAAGTAGAGGAGTTTATCCGGTTGGCTGAAACGGAAACACAGCCGGTGGGCTAGAGGCTGTCGCGTACTTCCAGCAAAAAGGTCTTCAGTCGTTCAAGCGAATCGATGACGCGTTGATTTTCGCGAGCTTCACTTTTATTACTTTTGAGGTATTCACGCGCACCTTGCAACGTATACCCTTTGTCTTTGACCAGATTGAAAATGATTTTCAGATTAGCAATATCTTCTGGGGTGAATAATCGATTGCCTTTCTTGTTCTTTTTGGGTTGTAGGATGTCAAATTCGCGCTCATAAAACCGTATTTGGGATGCATTGACCTCAAACATGGCGGTCACCTCGCCCATGGTGTAATAAAGTTTATTTATTTCGCGCTCTTTGTATGGCATGCTACGAAAGGAAGTATCGTTTGTGTAACAAATATACGATTAGCTTTGGAATTATAGGATAATCCTATCTAAGTATTTTGCAAACAGCACCTCGCCCTAGTCAAAAGATTGGTTTTCCTGAGAGGCAGCTTCCAAAATGGCCATGTATTCTGATGGCGTAAGGTCATTATAAATGAAATTGATCGGGTTTACAGGGATATCGTTTTTATGCACCTCGTAATGCAAATGTGGGCCAGTTGAAGTACCCGTATTGCCGACATAACCAATGAGGTCCCCGCGTTTTACCTGTTGGCCTACCTTTACGGTAAATCGGCTCATATGGCCATATAGTGTCTTGTAGCTGTATCCATGGTTGATAACTACGCGGTGTCCGTAACCGCCATCCGCACCAGCAGCTTCTACTTGGCCGTTTCCGGTGGCGTATATCGCCGTGCCAACGGGTGCCGTGAAATCAATGCCGGAATGCATTTTCCGGATTTTGTAAACAGGGTGTATCCGGATACCGAAGCCCGAAATGCCTCCACGTATCTTCCGGCTGTCCACCGGTTGGATGGCGGGAATACTGGCCATCATTTCCACTTTGGATTTAGCCATTTCGGTAAGGTCATCATATGACTTTGATTGTATATATAATGCTTTCGATATGTAATCAAGTTTTTTGGCGGTTTCAATCATCAGGTCCGAGTTACTGAAATGCTCCAAGTTTTTATAACGGTTTACTCCCCCGAAACCCGCTTTGCGTACATCCGAATCAATTGGATCCGCCTCGAAGATAACCCGGTAAATGTTGTCGTCACGGTGTTGCATGTTCTCCAGCGCGGCGTCAACCTGTTTTAGACGCTCCTGCATGATGTTGTATTGCAGCGCCATCTGATTGACCTCCCGTTGAAGTTGCTTTTCCTTGGGTGAATCTATAAAAGTGAAGCCTACATAGAGCAGGAAAATTGCACATCCGAAAGAACTGGTTAGGAATCCAAGCGTCCGAAAAGCCCATGCTTTGGTGCTTGTTTTTACTTTTTCATACTTGAGCGTATGTGAATTGTAATAATACTTCGTTTTCGCCATCCGCGTTGTTTTCGATTAATTTTTATATAATGGTTAGACGGAGCTCGCCGCAAATGTAACTATTTTACACTAAGTATAAATGTAAAAAAATGTTAAAATCACATTTTGACGTTGTATTATTGCGTCATTGGTTATAATAGGCCTTTTTTACCTTGCTTTTTCTGTGCAATGGATGATGATATTCCCATTGACTAAGCCATTACTTGAGCATACTTAGGAATAGCGCCACTTTTTGCTTGAGCTGTCGGCGATCGACGATAAAATCGAGGAATCCATGTTCAAGCAAAAATTCGGATGTTTGGAATCCTTTTGGCAAGTCCTTTTTGATGGTTTCCTTGATTACACGAGGTCCCGCAAAACCGATGAGTGCCCCGGGTTCGGCGATATTAATGTCACCCAGCATTGCGTATGACGCAGTCACTCCACCAGTTGTAGGATCTGTCAATAGGCAGATATAGGGGATTTTCGCTTCGTTCAGCATGGCCAGTTTGGCTGAAGTCTTTGCCATTTGCATAAGCGAGAAAGCTGCCTCCATCATACGCGCTCCTCCCGATTTGGATATCAGCATGAAGGGAGTTTTATGCTGTATGGAATAGTCAATGGAACGCGCGATTTTTTCACCGACCACAGATCCCATAGATCCACCGATAAAGGTGAAGTCCATACATGCCAATACCAAGTCTTGCTCTTCGATTTTGCCATGTGCGCACCGGATAGCATCATTCAATCCGGTTTTAGCATAACTTTCTTCCAGCCGTTCTGCATATTTTTTGGTATCCTCAAAATGGAGCGGATCCGCAGAGCGAAGCCCGGCAAAGAGTTCAGTGAATTGGTTATCGTCAAAAAGTATGGAAAAATATGCAGCCGAACCTATTCGTAAGTGGTATCCACAATAGTGGCAAACATACTTGTTTTCGATTTGCTCAATGTTCAGCAATGGCTTTTTGCAGGACGGACATTTGTTCCATAGGCCATCTGGCGCTTCCTTTTTGTTCTCGGTGGCCGTATTTATCCCGGCTTTATCGCGTCTAAACCAACTCATGCAAATCGTCGTTATTGGAGTGCAAACTTAGATAAACTTGTGTTTATATGCAAGTTTACTTATTTTACATATAAATATGGGTTATTGGGATTGATAGGGGTAGAATAAAAAATGGGTAAGCTCCTTTTATCGCACCGCTACAACTCAATACCCTTGCTGTGTTCCCACCCTGGGGGATTCTTGAGGAGCTGGTCGTAAAAGACTTACCCACGGCAAAAGTAATGAAAATTGTGGTAACAGCCAATAAAGATTGCTATTGCTTCCCAAATCATTGGGTCACAGGTCAATTCATAACACCCGATACACCTTGCCGGGTAATGCCGCAATGACACCTTTCATTTCCATTTCTAGCAATACGATGGCCAATTTACTTTGTGGCCATTTGAGTTGCAGGGATAGGTCATCAATACCGATTTGCCCCGATGTGTTAATCAGGTCATATGCTTGCTGTTCGGAAGCGCTTAGCGACACATGCAGTTGCAATTGTTTGGGCGCTGATGGCTGTGTATCAAGCGTCCAATTCATCAGGTACTCCAGGTCTCTCACGCTGCCAATGAGGTGTGCACGGTTGGTTTTAATTAAGTAATTGCATCCCGCGGAAAATTCCTGATTTAGGTTCCCCGGGAAAGCAAACACATCGCGGTTGTAGTTGTTGGCAATTTCGGCAGTAATAAGCGCTCCCCCTTTGACGGCAGCTTCTACGACGACAGTCACATCGGCCAAGCCGGCGATGATACGGTTGCGCATCGGAAAATTCTGCCTGTCGGGATTGGTGCCTGAGGGGAATTCCGTGAGCAATCCTCCGCATTCAAGCATTTTTGCAGCCATTTCGCGGTTTGTAGCTGGGTAAATACGGTCGAGGCCGTGCCCTAATACACCGATGGTGGGTATGCCTTGTTTCAAGGAATTCCTGTGCGCATGGGTATCTATTCCGTGAGCCAATCCGCTTACCACCATTACATTGTATGGGGTAAGGTTTTGAATAAATTCCGCACAGATGGATTTGCCATAGGACGTTGCGTTCCTCGTGCCCACGATGCTGATGATACGTGAAGAATTGAGGTTGGCATTCCCTTTATAGTAAAGCAATACGGGAGCGTCAAAACAATCGCTGAGACGCTTCGGATAATCCTCACTGCCCCAGAAAAGCATTTGGATGCCATGTTTTTGCACAAAACGGAGTTCATCTTCAGCCTCGTGAAGTGCCTTTGTTCCAAGGATGGACTCGGCTAAGTAGTTGCCTATACCCGGAATGGTCGTGAGTTGTTTCTTGGAAGCCGCAAAGACCGCCTCCGCACTCCCGCAGTGCGAAAGAAGGTGACGGGCCACTACTGGTCCTACACCATTTATCTTGGTCAATGCTATTTGGTGTTGAAGGCTCATTTGACATGCGAATATAATGAAAAGTATGTTAAAGTGGATATCGCTATGGGTGCACCAAGCCCATTCCTTCGTGACCTTTGCGAGAAAGCGGAGTTATACCGGGATATAAACGATATGTTTTGTTTCGAAATATTCTTCTGCGAAATAATCTGAAAGGTTATAAACCTCTGCCTTAAGCCGTGCTTCTTTAATTTCTTCTTGCAAATCACCGCCCTTGAGGTAAAGGATTCCGTTTGGGATGGCATTGCTGTCTTTTTTCAGGAACCTATTATGCACCCAGGGATAAAATTCAACCAAGCGCGTAACTGCACGTGACACAACGAAATCGTATTTTTCATCCAATTGCTCGGCACGGATATGGTCTGCTTCCACATTTTCCAACCCAATACCTGATGCTATTTCCCTCACCACTTTGATTTTCTTGCCGATGGAATCAACCAAATGGAAATGCACCGCTGGAAACAGTATAGCCAAGGGAATGCCTGGAAAGCCGCCGCCTGTTCCTATATCCAATATACGGGTTCCTGCCACAAAATTGGTGAATTTGGCAATACCAAGCGAATGCAATACATGATGCAAGTACAGGCTTTCGATATCCTTGCGTGATACGACGTTAATTTGCGCATTCCAATGCGGATATAGTTCGCCCAATTGCCGAAATTGCTCCCGTTGCTTTTCAGACAGCTTTGGGAAATATTGGTAAATAATATCAACTGCGGGATTTAACATACTGTTTCGTGTCTAAAATCTAAAACCTCACTTCCATTTCACTTCCTTCTTAAACAACGCAAAAAAGCCATTGACGCAGATATAGCCATAATAAGCGACATCCAAAAAAGGGAGCCCCCATTTCAACCCCTTCACTTGGAGTTTTCCCATGATGGGGAAATAAATGAGCACTTGGATCAATAATCTCAATAGATAAATCCCAAGCACGACATACCAATACTGAGGATACAGCACCACCGCAATGATTACAGCGATGTAAAATAGTGCTGCACTGATCAATTGCATGGCTAACATCCGTCGATGCGACGGTCTGTAGGCTTTTGATGCCCCAGCATGCCGTGTTTTCTGTTGGGAATATGCTGAAAAAGTGGTTTTGGGCTCACTCCATACCTGGGCTTCGGGATGGATACAGATTGTCGTGTTATGTGGCGTAGCATTTTGATTGACAAAGAGATCATCATCCCCCGAAGGAATATGCATATGCGCGGCAAAGCCCTTGCCCCTGAAAAACAAGCTTTTGGTATAAGCAAGATTACGACCTACACCCATATATGCATTTCCCTTGAGCGCGTAGGAAAGATAGCTCATAGCGGTATGGAAGGTTTCGAAACGGATTAAGGCGTTTAAGAATCCTGGTTTTTTTAAATACGGTGAGTAGCCCAATACGATTTCTTCGCCTCTACCAAAAGCATTGGCCATGTGCCTGAGCCATTTGTCAGACTGTGGTATACAATCAGCGTCCGTAAAAACCAAGTGCTCGTGTTCGGCCCCTTTGATACCCAGTGAGACAGCAAATTTTTTCCCATGTTTGAGGCGTACATGTTCTGCGATCTCTACCACCTTCAGGTGTTGGTATTGCGTACACAATTCCTTCAATAGCCATTTGGTATCATCTTCCGAAAAGTCATTGACCAATATCACTTCGAATTCCGGATAATCTTGGTTAAGTATTTTTGGCAGGTTCTGCCGTAAGTTTTCTTCCTCGTTACGGGCACAGATAATCACAGATAAGGGCGGCGTTATTGCCTTATCTTGTTTTGATACGGCCTTATAGCATGTCAGTCTGCTGTACACAAACAGCAGAAAATACAGTTGGAACGCCAATAGGAGCCCACATATCCCGAATATCAGGAAAAGGGCATTTTCGGTTATTTGGTTGAGTATATCCATATCTGCTGCCAAAGATAATAGGTTAATTTTAAAATCATGCATGGGTGCATTCCTATCCTTTTGTTTTGCTATTTTTGCGCCACACGATACGGAATGAGATTTACCCTTCAGGCAAAAGACAACCAATCAAAGGCACGGGCAGGTATTATAGAGACTGCGCACGGTGCGATAGCGACACCTATCTTTATGCCCGTGGGTACCGCGGGAACGGTTAAGGCTGTGCACCAACATGAATTGGTGAACGATATCAAGGCCCAAATTATTTTGGGCAATACTTATCACCTGTACCTACGGCCGGGCTTGGATGTGCTGCAGCGAGCCGGAGGATTGCATCGATTCAATGCATGGGAAAAACCAATACTTACCGATAGTGGGGGGTATCAGGTCTATTCGCTCACGGAGGTGCGCAAAATCAAGGAGGAAGGAGTAACCTTCCGTTCGCATATCGATGGCTCCAAGCACCTTTTTACACCCGAAAACGTGATGGATACCCAACGCATCATAGGAGCCGATATTGTGATGGCTTTTGACGAGTGTACCCCTTATCCTTGTGATTATCGGTATGCTAAGCGATCTTTGGATATGACGCACCGCTGGCTTAAGCGATGCTGCGACCGGTTTGATGGCACGGAACCACTATATGGTTACGAACAGACCTTGTTTCCAATTGTTCAAGGGTCCGTATACCGCGATTTGCGGGAAAAATCAGCTGAAACCATTGCGTCTTTCGGTCGCGATGGCAATGCGATTGGAGGCCTTTCGGTTGGCGAGCCGGCAGAAGAAATGTATGCCATGACGGAAGTTGTTTGTGATATACTTCCCTCCGAAAAGCCACGTTATTTGATGGGGGTGGGTACACCGGTTAACATCTTGGAGAACATCGCATTGGGGATTGATATGTTTGACTGCGTGATGCCTACACGAAACGGGCGAAACGGAATGCTATTTACCCGGAACGGTATCATCAATATCAAGAACAAGAAATGGGAAACGGATTTTTCACCCATAGACGCCGAAAGCGATTTATTGACCGATAAGGTGTACAGCAAGGCCTATCTGAGACATCTCATACGCTCGCAAGAGATTCTTGGCGCACAAATTGCATCGCTGCATAACTTGCAATTTTACCTGTGGTTGGTCAAAGAGGCCCGTGAGCGTATCTTAGCGGGCAATTTCCATGAATGGAAAAACAAGATGGTCAAACAATTGGGCGAAAAATTATAGGGGGTAGGTTTGTATCACATATGAACACCATTGACAAATATATCATTAAGAAATACCTGAGCACCTTTATGTTCACCATGGCGATTTTCACGGTCGTTATGGTCATCTTCGATATATCTGAGCGATTGGACGACTTCATGAAACACAAGGCCCCTTTATCAAAGATTGTGTTTGAGTATTATGCGGGGTTCATCCCTTTTTATCTTAATTTTCTGTCGCCACTCATCAATTTCATCGCTGTTATTTTCTTTACCGCCAAGATGGCCGACCAAACGGAGATTGTTCCCATCTTGAGCGGAGGAATGAGTTTTAACAGACTGCTACGTCCCTATATCATCGCAGCAAGTTTGATATTCGTGGTCACATTTGCTTTCAACATCTATATTATACCCCGTACAAATAAACTGAAGGTAGGTTTTGAACGGGTATACGTGAAACCTGTTGAAAACAATACAAAGAGCTCCACGCACATGCAGATTGACAGCAATAGCTATGTCTATATCGATAATTTTGACAATAATCGAAAAGTAGGATATAATTTTGTGTTGGAGATATTTGAAGGTGACAACATGGTGGAGAAACTGATGGCCGAACGTATCACTTGGGATTCCCTTCAAAATCATTGGCGGATTGAAAACTACACGGTCCGAAAAATCGATGGTTTGAAGGAAGAAATGATTAAGGGCACGAGCAGGGATACCATATTGGATATGGAACCGCGTGATTTTGAAGTATACGATAATATCTTCACAGCCATGAACATGTCTGAGCTGAATGATCGTATCGAAAAGGAAAAGACAAGGGGCACGGGCATGATGGTTGATTTGTTGCTGGAGAAGTATAAACGGTTTGTATATCCCCTCTCGGCTTATGTGCTTACCTTGATGGGAGTGGCTCTTTCATCTAAGAAAGTGAGGGGAGGGATTGGCCTGAGTTTAGGGGCTGGTATTGCATTGAGTTTTACCTATATTGTATTCATCCAGTTTTCTACCATGTTTTCGCTCAAGGGTGGGCTTCCACCCATTATTGCAGTATTTTTCCCCAATGTGGTTTTTGGACTGCTTGCATTCTATCTGTTGTACCGGGCTCCAAAATAATGCATACGCTCCATATGGGAAGTTCTATGGTCAGCCGCAATTTGTTTATCCTCCACCTCACGGTCATTGTATGGGGTTTTACGGGGATACTGGGCAATCTTATTTCCATTTCAGCCACCCACTTGGTATGGTACCGCGTGTTGATTGCCTTTATGTCATTAGCAATCTATTTTTTCTGCAAACGGCAATCCTTTGCCGTGAGCAGGAAGGACTTTATCAATTTTTTTCTCACCGGTGGGTTGGTGGGATTACATTGGGTGCTCTTTTTTGAGTCCATCAATGTATCCACGGTATCGGTTACATTAGTATGTATATCGTCCATTACGCTATTTACCGCCATCATTGAGCCTTTGTTTTACAAACGGCGGACATCCAAGATGGAAGTGCTCGTTGGCCTATTCATTATCATAGGTATCTATCTCATTTTCAAATTCGAAAGCCAATACATAAGCGGTATTATTCTGGGACTGTTGGCCGCATTGGCTGCCGCACTCTTTGGTACCATCAATTCCAAACTGATCAAGAAGAACGGAGCTACGATCATCAGTTTCTATGAAATGTTGGGCGCATGGGTATGGATTTCAATTTTTATGGCCGCATCCGGTGGTTTCGGTCATGATGGGATGACGCTCCTTGGCAATGACTTGCTTTATCTACTGCTGTTGGGCACGGTATGTACATCAGGTGCATATGTTGCTGCGGTATCCGTCATGAAAGAGATCAGTCCGTTCCGTGTGGCGTTGGCCAGCAATATGGAACCTATATATGGTATCTTGCTGGCATGGCTGTTTTTTGGTCAAAAGGAGGTGATGAGTATTGGTTTTTATGCTGGGGCCATTATCATCCTGACAGCGGTTTTTATATATCCTATCGTACGGCTCCAAGTGGAAAAAAGGAAGTTGAACAACCGGTTCACCTCCCACTAAAAAAAACGCCGGAACCGAATTATCCCAGCGTTCTATTCATAGGTAGAAAAAAAATGTACGTTTCATAGATTTACCGCCCGAGGCGACACAAGTGTGCGAAGCCATGCGGCAAAACCGATGAGGTTTGGTAAATCACGCATAATCATAGATAGCATCCTTGCTTTCCAATTCGGAATAACCCATCAGATACTCATCCACTTTGCGTGCACATTCACGGCCTTCGGAGATCGCCCATACGACGAGCGACTGCCCACGGCGCATGTCACCGGCTGCGAAAATCCGTGCTGAAGAAGATTGGTAGTCTCCTTCGTTGGCGCGCACGTTGCCTCGTTCGTCTAGTTCTACGCCCAGTTGCTGTAGAAGTCCATCACGTTGCGGGTGTAAGAAACCCATGGCCAGTAGCACCAGTTCACAAGGGAGTTCACGTTCAGAGCCCTCCACCTCCTTGAATTTCACCGGACGGCCCAATTGGTCAAGCTCCCATTCCAGGTCGACCACACGGGCGCCTTTAAGGTTCCCCTTACCATCGCCAATAAATTCCTTGGTGCTGATACTCCAATATCGTTGGCAGCCTTCCTCATGCGAGGTGGTTGTCTTGAGCAACATCGGATAGGTAGGCCAGGGCATGGCTTGGGTACGGTCCTTGGGAGGCTGAGGCATCAGCTCAAACTGAGTAACCGATTTGGCGCCATGTCGGTTTGATGTGCCCACGCAGTCTGATCCGGTATCACCACCACCGATGACCAATACGTTTTTACCATTGGCTAGGATATCTTCCTCGTCAAAAGGCAAGTTACCCACACGTTTGTTTTGTTGTTTCAGGAATTCCATCGCAAAATGTACCCCTTTCAGTTCCCTTCCCGGGATGTTAAGGTTACGGGGGATAGTAGACCCCCCCGCTAGCACCACGGCATCATAGGCTTGGAGCTCACTAGTCGGCACGTTTTTCCCTACTTCGGCGTTGCATCGGAATACTACGCCTTCTTCTTCCATCAATGTTATCCGGCGGTCTATGACCCACTTCTCCAGTTTGAAATCCGGAATTCCATAGCGAAGCAGGCCTCCGGGCTTGTCGTCCCGTTCATATACGGTTACTTCATGGCCCACCTTGATTAATTGGGCCGCTGCGGCTAGGCCAGCAGGGCCACTTCCTACCACCGCAATGCGTTTTCCGGTTTTCAGGTGTGTAGGCCGTGCTTTTACAAACTCCCGTTTAAACGCAATTTCGATGATGTGTTTTTCAATCTCCTCAATGGCCACGGGTGGGCGGTTGATGCCTAGTACGCAGGCTGCTTCGCATGGCGCGGGGCATATCCTCCCCGTAAATTCGGGGAAATTATTGGTAGATACCAGTATCCGATAAGCCTCTTCCCATTTCCCATCATATATGGCATCATTGAATTCAGGAATCACGTTGCCAAGCGGGCAACCTGAGTGGCAAAACGGTATACCGCAGTCCATACACCGGGCCGCTTGCTTGTTCAGTTCCTCATCACTGTAAGGTTGCACAAACTCATCGTATGTTTTTTTCCGGTTAGCCACGGTATCCTTCTTTGGGAGGACCCTTTCAAATTCCTTAAAGCCAGTTGGTTTTCCCATCTTTATCTCGCTATATAATTGTTTATGCTTCTACTAATTTTGACTGCAACACATTTTTATATTCCCTCGGGAATACCTTGATGAAACAAGCCTTCTCCGTTTTCCAGTGTTTAAGGATATGGGTGGCACGCTTGCTTCCTGTGAGGTGGATATGCCGTTTGAGCAAGGCAATGATGGCGGTTTCATCTTCGGTTTCCAATGGATCAAGGTCTACCATTTCGGTGTTGCAGTTGCTCCTGAATGTGCCTTCCATGTCATATACCCATGCGATGCCCCCGCTCATGCCTGCAGCAAAATTGCGGCCCGTCGCACCAAGTATCAACGCCCGTCCACCAGTCATGTACTCGCAGCCGTGGTCGCCCACACCCTCCACCACAGCGGTCGCTCCGGAGTTACGCACGGCAAATCGTTCGCCTGCCTGGCCACATACAAAGAGATGGCCAGATGTAGCTCCATATAAGGCCACGTTTCCGATGATGATGTTTTCATGTGGCACCAATGGACTGTCTTCAGCGGGATATATCGCCAATTGCGCACCGGAGAGACCCTTTCCTACATAGTCGTTGGCCTCTCCTTGCAACTCAAAAGATAGTCCTTTGGCCGCAAATGCACCAAAACTCTGCCCGGCCGAACCGGTGAATTTGTAGTTAATGGTATTGTCTGGAAGACCCTCGCCACCATATATTTTGGATATCTCATTGGATAGCAAGGTACCGATGGTACGGTCCGTGTTTTTCACATTGAACGCGCCGAATACAGGAGTTTTGCTGTCCAGTGCCTTGCGGGCCTGCTTCAGCAAGCCCCAGTCCAAGATCATGTCCATGCCATGGTCCTGCTGCTCGGTTTGGTACAGCGTTTCACCGCTATCGCTGTGTGCCACATAGAGAATGCCCGAAAGGTCAAGTTTGTCGACTTTCCAATGGTTTATATCTTCCCGTTTTTTGAGAAACTGGGCCCGTCCTACCATTTCATTGATGGTGCGGAAACCCAGCTCAGCCATGATTTCGCGCAATTCCTCAGCAAGGAACTTAAACAAGTTGACAATATCTTCCGGCTTACCGGTAAACAATTTACGGAGTTCAGGATCTTGCGTAGCCACACCTACAGGGCAGGTGTTCAAATGGCATTTACGCATCATGATGCATCCTCCTGCCACCAAAGCCGCGGTAGCTACGCCCCACTCCTCAGCGCCCAATAACGTGGCGATAGCGATATCCCGGCCTGTTTTGAGCTGCCCGTCAGTTTGCAACACCACACGGCTGCGGAGCTTGTTTTTGACCAAGGTTTGATGCGATTCCGCCAAGCCCAATTCCCAAGGCAACCCCGCATGTTTGATGGAGCTGACAGGTGAAGCTCCGGTACCACCATCATACCCGGCAATAAGGATGACATCAGCATGTGCCTTAGCCACTCCAGCGGCAATGGTACCCACGCCGGCCTTTGATACCAGTTTCACGTTTATCCGGGCCTCGCGGTTAGCGTTTTTCAGGTCGAAAATAAGTTGCGACAAATCTTCGATGGAATAAATATCATGGTGTGGTGGCGGAGATATCAGCCCCACACCCGGGGTAGAATGCCGCACCTTGGCAATCCAATCGTCTACCTTATGGCCCGGCAATTGGCCGCCCTCACCGGGCTTTGCACCCTGGGCCATCTTGATTTGCAATTCATCAGCCTGCGTGAGGTAGTTTGATGTCACGCCAAATCGGCCTGAAGCGATTTGCTTGATGGCCGAACGCATTGAATCGCCATTGGCTAATGGCTTAAAGCGGATTTCATCTTCGCCACCCTCGCCGGTATTGCTTTTACCGCCGATGCGGTTCATGGCAATGGCCAGGGTGCTGTGCGCTTCATGGGATATGGATCCGAATGACATGGCACCCGTGGCGAAACGCTTCATGATGTTTTCGGCTGGCTCCACCTCCTCAAGGGGTAGGGGAGTACGGTGCCTCGCGAAATCAAGTAACCCGCGTAGCGTATACATGCGCTCTTTTTGATTATTGATGAGCGCCGCATATTTCTTGTAGGTCTCATAGTCACCCGTGCGGCATGCCTGCTGCAGGAGATGCACCGTCTGCGGGTTGAACAGGTGTGCTTCGCCCCTTCTTTTCCATTGGTATATTCCCCCTTCAGGCAATAGATCCTTGGCATTACGCGAGCTGGTAAAACCACGGTTATGCTTGCTCAGCACTTCCCGGGCGATATCGTCGAGGCCCAAGCCGCCGATGCGGGATACCGCACCACAGAAATATAGATCTACCACGTCTTTATTGATGCCCAGCACCTCAAATATCTGAGCGCCGTGGTACGACTGCAAGGTGGAAATGCCCATTTTCGAGAAAATCTTAAGCAAACCCCCGCATACGGCCTTTACGTAGTTTTTGGCCAATTGAGGCCAGTTCAAATCGGTTTCAAGTACCTTCTGCTCCTTGAGCGTGCGGATGGTAGCCAGCGCCATATACGGGTTGATGGCTGTAGCACCAAAGGCAAGCAGGCAAGCAAAATGATGCACTTCCCATACATCGCCACCCTCTACCACGAGACCCACGGCACCACGGTGCCCAGTTTTGATGAGGTGGTGGTGTACGGCCGATACGGCCAGTAACGATGGTATGGCTGCATGTTGCGAATCGATGGCACGGTCGGAAAGGATGATTACCTCAAACCCATCCTTCACGGCGTCCTCGGCATAACGGCACAGTCGGGTCAGCCCTTCTTCGAGCGATCCAGGTTTGCCGTTGGCGTTGAAATAGCATTGCAACGTCTTGGCCTGAAACACTCCAGTATCTATGCTACGGAGTTTTTCAAGTTCCCTGCTGGTCAATATGGGATGTTCAAGGGCCACGCAATGGCAGTGCATTTTATCTTCATCGAGGATATTTCCCGCGTTGCCGATAAAGGTGGCAAGGCTCATCACCAAACGTTCCCGGATGGGGTCGATGGGTGGATTTGTAACTTGCGCGAAAAATTGCTTGAAATAGCTTGATAGGTGCTGCGGATGGTTGGAGAGTACAGCCAGCGGAACATCTGTCCCCATGGAGCCTATAGGTTCCTTGCCATCGAGCGCCATTGGGGTGAGGATGCCTTCCACATCTTCCCTTGAGTAGCCAAATATTTGTTGGTATTTGAATACCGATTCTTTGGAAAGATAAGTAAACGTAACCCGAGGTTCGGCTAGCTCCTCCATACGGATTTTGTATTGGTGCAGCCAGTCATTGTACGGCTGCCTGCTGGAAAGCTCACCTTTTACTTGCTCATCCGAAAGGATTTCGCCTTTCTCCATGTCGATAAGCAAGATTTTTCCAGGCTGTTGGCGTCCTTTTTTGATGATGAGGTTTTCGTCTACGGGCAGGGCTCCGGCTTCTGATGCCACAATGACGCGGTTGTCTGAAGTGACTGCAAACCGCAATGGCCTGAGGCCGTTTCTATCCAGCATCGCGCCGATGGTCTTGCCATCGGTGAAGCAGAGTGCCGCTGGACCATCCCAAGGCTCCATCAATGTGGCATGATATTCATAGAAAGCCTTTTTGAGTGGCTCCATCTGGTTGTTTCCATCCCATGCTTCGGGCACCATCATGAGCATCACATGCGCGATGCTGCGTCCACTGTGCAGTAGCAGCTCGGCCACGTTATCCAAACATGCCGAGTCCGATTGGTGACCGTCCACCACAGGAAGCAGCAGTTCCAACTCCTCTTCGGTAAAGTATGGCGAAGACAATGAGCGTAAACCCGCATAAAACCAATTGAGGTTCCCCGTCAAGGTGTTGATTTCGCCATTGTGTGCCAACATCCGGAAAGGTTGGGCCAATTGCCACGATGGGAATGTATTGGTAGAAAAGCGGGAGTGTACCAAGCCAAAGGCAGACACCACCCTTTCATCCGAAAGGTCGGGGAAATACGTGCCAACTTGGTAAGTGGTCAACTGCCCTTTGTATATCACCACTTTGCATGATAAGGATGCGATGTACAGTTCTTCAGCGAGCGCAGCGGTCTCCCGCACTTTTTTAGCGATGAGCCGCCTCAGCACAAAGAGCTTACGTTCAAAATCTTCTGTTGTAGTAATTTCGGTTGGCCGCGAAACGAAAAATTGGACGATTTCCGGTTCCACGCTCAGCGCCGTACTGCCAATACCTTCGGCATTTACAGGCACACGCCGGAAACCAAGGAATTCCATCCCCCTATCTTCGGTTGCGCTTTGGATAAGCTTGCGGCAGATGCGGTTCGCTTCTGCGTTTTTTGGCAAAAATGCCATTCCGGTACCATAGTAGCCAGGTTCATTTAGCTGGATACCAAGTGATATGCATTCTTCCCAAAGAAATTCATGGGGCAATTGAATCATGATGCCGGCACCGTCGCCACTTTCTGGATCACAACCGCAAGCACCGCGATGCTCCATGTTTTCCAGCATGGTCAACGCATCCCTTACTTGCGTGTGTGTTTTGTTACCCTTGAGGTTTGCAATAAAACCTACGCCACACGAATCACGCTCAAAATCAGGATGATAAAGCCCCTCCTGTTGTCTCAATATATTAGTCATTCTATTTAGTTAGCTGTATTCAATTTGCTAAAATAGTAATTATTTTGTTGAAAATTAAATTATTTTCAAATTATTATTCATTTTATTGTTAATTACCTATTATTTATAATGATTTTTGATAAAATAACAAAAACAGGCACCCTTGTTTGACGATTTCATAATGATGATTTGTCAGTGCATCCGTCTTTTGGTTGCCGGTAATTAAAACGCTAATTTCGGGCGCATTTATAACCACTGATAAATATAAGAAAAAATGAAGATAACCCATACTGAGATTTATCGCTTCAGTATCCCCATGGAACCCTTTGTCATAGCCACGGGCACGATGGATTACGCACAAAACACCTTAATTAGGGTATATGCAGATAATGGGATGTACGGTGTAGGCGAATGTTCAGCCTTCCCAATGATTGTAGGGGAAACCCAGGATACCTGTCTGGTTCTTGCCCGTGATTTTGCACGGCTGTGGAAAAGAAGGGATCCATTGGATATTCACGCACGGTTAGCTGAGCTCGATGCATTTATAGCCAGAAATACCACCATCAAAAGTGCCTTTGATATTGCCCTTCATGATTTGGCTGCCAAGTATGCGGGTATACCTTTATACAAATACCTCGGGGGCACCATCCGTGATATCATTACGGACATCACGGTAGGCATCAGCAGCCCGATGGAGATGGCCAATAAAGCGCTGGCCTTCAAAAACCAAGGGGCTGAAGTACTCAAGGTCAAATTAGGCAAGGAGCCCGAGGCAGACATTGCCCGGATAGGG
This sequence comes from Parapedobacter tibetensis, assembly GCF_024704835.1. Taxonomy (GTDB): domain Bacteria; phylum Bacteroidota; class Bacteroidia; order Sphingobacteriales; family Sphingobacteriaceae; genus Parapedobacter; species Parapedobacter tibetensis. The sequence goes on along the minus strand of NZ_JAMXBE010000008.1, from coordinate 181,144 downwards.
GCCATCCGGGATGCGATTGGGCAGGAGATCCCCATACGGATAGACGCCAACCAAGGCTGGGATTTTACCCAGGCTACTAAAGCCCTGCGGGGGTTGGAAGCATTGAATATCCAATTCTGCGAACAGCCCATGCGCAGCTACGATGATCACCTTTTGCCACAATTGCGTAAGGAAACCACCATCCCCATCATGGCCGACGAAAGCTGCTATGACCATCGCGATGCCCAGCGGCTCGCTGCACAAGAAGCCTGCGATTACATCAACATCAAATTCTCCAAATCTGGCGGTATTACTGAGGCATTGCGCATCCAGCAGACTGCTGCGGAATACAAGATCCCCTGTATGATCGGAGGTATGCTGGAAAGCCGCGTAGCCTTATCGGCCAAAGTCCATTTTGCATACGCGGCGCCCAATGTGCAGTTTTTTGACTTGGATACTTGTATGATTGGGCATTTGGAAGACCCCGTTGTGCGTGGCGTGGCGTTTGATGGTTTTCGCGTTTCATTGCCTGATTTGCCCGGTATCGGCGCCGATGCCGATGAAGCGTTTTTGGAGGAATGTGAGCGGTGGGTAGTATAGGGACGCGCAACCAGTTATGAAAGGTGATTTGCGTCATAAACAGGTGGCAAGCGTTAGTTTTGTAAGTTTAAAAGGAAAAGCGCCTTTAGCCTTGTTTCTAGGGATAATCTTTTTCGCTGGCTGCATAAAAGACGAGGAGCCTGCACCAGACGTACGGTCGGGCTTAGCTGTCGTTAACTCGTTCTTTGAGGTCACACATTTCGTGAATGCTTTCGGGAGGAACAAGATGAAGGTGATGGCCAATGTTAAATCAACTCGATTTTCCCATCGGGATATTCGGCAACCATCCGCGGAAGATCGGCTAATGCAAAAAATCCAGCCTCATCCGTTTGTAACTCCCAATCGAAATCCTTAACTTTGAGTTAACAAACGACATCAACACAATGAAACCTACCTCCGCTACCGATGAAAGGGACTTGCTGCTCAGACTGCGGGATGGGGATCATCACGCCTTCAGCCACCTCTACCATCAATATAGCCCGGCGCTCATTGCCAACCTGATCAAACTGCTCAAAAACGATGTGCTCGTGGAGGAGGTTTTGCAGGAGACCTTCATGGCCTTATGGGAGAAGCGGGGGGAGATAGATCCGGATAAGCCGGTGGCAGGCTACCTATTCCGTATTTCGGCCAATAAGGCTAAGAACCTGTTCAAGCGGGCGGTGCATGACGAGAAAATGCGGGCATATTTCCAGCCGGTTATTGCCGGTGGGTATGAGCAGATCGAGACACAACTGTTCCAAAAGGAGAACGAGAAACTCCTGCACGGGCTGCTCAGCAAACTGCCCGCCAAACAGCGTGAAGTGTACACCTTGTGCAAGCTGGAAGGGCTGAGTTATCGCGAGGTGGCCGAATGCTTGGGCATTTCCGAAAGCGCCGTGAACGCACACATCCAACGGGCCAATGCGTTTCTAAAGGAGCAATTGGTCAATTACCCTCAGTTTATGCTATTGCTGTTTGCTGTTTTAATAACCTGAGTTCGGTTATTCTTTGCTGCTCAGAACGCTTTGAAATAGTCAGGTTCAACTGAAAGCGACGCTGGAATAGCGGGCTATTTCGGAAGTACCTCCACGGAACGTACACCAACAAAAAGTCCGCTTTTCTGCCGATCAATTGCTGTTCCATAGTAGCTATAGTCAGCTACCAGTATACAAAAATTATCCAATTTAGGTGTATTGGATTTTTCCGGAAGATTGTGTTTAAGGAAAACCCACTTTGCGATAAGGCCGCCTTTCTTCATTCCTACGAAAGTGTATAGATTTCCCAAAATTCTTTAGGAGAGACAATTTTTGTGTTTTTATATGCTGTTATCGTGAAGTCATTGCTGTTCCCGGTGATCAAATACGCTGCATCGCTGACTTCTGCCAACTCCAGCAACATATTGTCATCATCGTCTTTTATGATCATAACTTCAGCAGTCGGGGTAAATTTAACTGCCCGGAGTTCAATATCGGCCAATAACGTTTGTGCCCGCATAAGGAAATCCGGGAATTTGGCAAACTTCTTTCGGTTTAGCACATCGTAATATTCCTGAAAGAGTTCTTCGGATATACATACCTGAATGTTTATATTGTCAAAAATAGCATCGACAATCAAAAAGGGATAACCGCGCTGGATTAATGCGGAAACAATGACATTGGTATCAATGACTATTTTTTGCATTCTTACGGACGGTCTTTACCTCTTTATTGATGTCATCCATGGTCATTTTTGAAAGCCCATATTTTTCAGCGAGCTGTACACTGGCCCGCAATTGCTGCCTGGAAATTTGTCTGCTTAACAAGTCTACAAAGTCACTAAACGAAAGCATATTGCCTTTTAATCCCAGTTTATCATATTCGTAATCAGATATGGATATATTTAGTGTCTTCATGATTGTATTGCCATTAGTTACTACAAAGATAATAAATATATCCCATTGTAAAAGTACATGGGTCATCTAGAGTGCGATTCAAATTTTTTCTTTCTATAAACCAGTGAATTACAAAAATTATCCAATTTAGGTGTATTGGATTTTTCCGGAAGATTGTATTTAAGGAAAACCCAAGGCATTGACACCCGACGAATATATCACCATCCTGTTTCGAAAGTACCTCGACGGAACATACACCAGCAAGGAGTTGGATACGTTGCTTCAGTATTTTGACATGGAGGAAGCATCCGATCAGCTCACCTCGTTGATTGAGCAAGCATTGGCAAAACCTGCGTCAGACGCCATCGATCATGAGCAGGTGAAAGCCATCAAAGACCGTGTAGCAGCCAAGCTACCATTGGATAAACCTGCCCGTCGTCTCACCCATTGGCTACCCTATGCCGCAGCCGTGCTTATAGCGGCGACAGCCGCTACATGGATTTTCTTTGGCGACCAAATCGTAAATCGTAAATCGACAATCGTAAATGTGGATGACATCGCACCCGGCGGCAACCGGGCCACGCTCACCCTGGCCGACGGTCGCACCATAGATCTGAGCGAGGCACAAACGGGGATTATCGTAGGGGACGAAGTGGTATATAATGACGGCAGTGAGGTATTGGAGCGGGGGCAAGATAGCCCGTCCGGCACGGAGAAAGGAGAGCTAACTACTAACTACTATGTACTAAATACTCCAAAAGGCGGCACCTACCAACTTACCCTTCCCGATGGCTCCAACATCTGGCTCAATGCCTGCTCCAGCCTGAAATATCCATCCCGATTTTCCGAAAACGAACGAGTAGTCGAACTAATAGGAGAGGGCTATTTCTCCGTAGAGAAAGACGAACGAAAACCCTTCCGGATAAAAAGTGCAGGCCAAACGGTCGAAGTATTGGGTACGGAGTTTAATATATCGGCATACGGTGATGAGCCCGAGACCAAAACGACGCTAGTAGAAGGGGTTGTAGAAATCGTAAATTTAAAATCTAAAATCTTAAATCGACTTTCGCCCGGAGAACAAAGTATCGTCCATAAAGGAAACATCAAAATAAACGAAGTGGACGTACAGCAATACGTTTCATGGAAATCCGGCGACATCGTCCTCACGGGCGTACCCTTACCCACGCTCATGCGGCAGATCGCACGCTGGTATGACATCGAAGTACGCATAGAAAAAGATCCCGGATCGGTTGAGTTTTTCGGCACCGTATCGCGGCAGCGCAAGTTGTCTGCGGTGCTAGAAGCCATGGAAGCCACTGGCACGGTGCAGTTCCGCATGGATGGCAATACACTAATCGTAAACCCTAAATAATGAAGAGCATGAAAACATAACCACAGCCTAAGGCTGCCAACAAAAAACCGAATCCCGACGGCCATCGGAATCCGGCGAAGCTTGGTAGGCCCGTTACCCACTTGCGACTAAACAATATGGATGTTTTAACCATTACCAAACCAAACAAAAGTATGCATTTTTATACATACGTGCGGCATCCGCCGCAAAAAATCTGGCTTTATATGAAGCTAATCTTCCTCTTCTTCTGCCTCGGCTTATTGCACGTAAGCGCAAATACCTACGGGCAGCAGGTTACCCTCACCGCTAAAGACACACCCTTAGCCACGGTTATCCAGCAGTTGCGCCAGCAAACCGGCTATGATTTCGTGGCCGATAGGCAACTGATGCGCAAGGCCGGTACGGTCAGCGTACAACTCGAGAAAGCTACGCTCGAAGAAGCGCTCCGGGCGTGTCTCCAAGGCAAACCCATCGACTACCGCATCCAAAGCGGCATCGTCACGCTGCTTCCCAAATCCACCCCCTCGTCATCCACACCTCTGCGTCACCCTGAGCGGAGCGCAGCGGAGTCGAACGGGTCGCTTCGTGAATTAATCCTCGCCCACCCCGAAGTCCACGGCCGTGTGGTGGATAGTCTAGGGAGTCCATTAGCCGGTGCATCGGTTCGCGTGCTGAACGCCGAGGGCCAGCGTACCTCGCTGCAAACCCGAACCGATCGCAATGGGGAGTTTGTGCTACGGGATGTGCCGGAGGAGTCTATGATAGAGGTGTCGTATGTAGGTTATATCACCCGGACCGTGCCAACATCGGCAAATATGGGTGTCATCATACTGCTGGTTACCTCCAGTGAATTAGAAGAAGTGGAGGTAATGTTTAGCACCGGCTACCAACAGATACCAAAAGAACGGGCTACAGGCAGCTTCGTGTTTCTTGATGAAGATCTGATAGATAGAAAAGTAAGTGCCAATATCCTGGAAAGGCTTGAAGATGTCACTCCCGGTCTGATCTTTAATCGGGGTATCCACGCCACCAACGAACCGATCACTATCCGGGGTCGGAGTACCATCAATTCGGACACCTCACCACTTATCATTGTCGACAATTTTCCGTATGACGGTCCATTGGAAAACATCAACCCTAACGGCATCGCTTCTATCACCGTACTCAAAGATGCAGCAGCGGCATCCATCTGGGGAGCCAGGGCGGGCAATGGGGTGATTGTGATCACTACTGTAAAAGGCCAAAACGATCAGCCCATGAGGGTCAGTCTCAATTCCAACGTGACACTTACTGAGCACAGGGATTTGTTCTATGCCCCCAGGATGAATATTTCTGATTTTATCGGAATTGAAGAGGAGTTATTTTCCAGAAACTTCTACAGGACTCAGGAAAATAATGCAAACAAATCCCACCTTTCTCCGGCGGTGGAGACTTTGATCGCGCTCAGGGATGGAGGGATTACGCAAGAGGAAGCGTATGCGAGCATGGCTCTTTACAGACAATCAGATGTCCGCAATGATATCCACGATCACTATCTGCAGCCCGGGATCAACCAGCAATATGCTCTTTCCATAGCCGGAGGAAGCGCAAGGCATGCCTATCAGTTATCGCTGGGCTACGACAAAATCCGACCGGATGTGATAGATAATAGCAGCAACCGCTGGACGCTCGCCATGGGTGATCGCTGGAAAATAGCGGGAGACCGATTGGAGATTGGGCTTTCGGTCAATCTTGCCAATCAAAATATCCAGACAGGCACCGAACTTCCGGTCGGCTACGCCTACGACCGGCTTGTGGATGGAAACGGAAGCCTTCTCGCCATAGCCAGGTCATACAGCACGAGACACATTACTTCAGTAGAAGATAGTGGGCTATTGGACTGGAGTTATGTGCCGCTAAACGAAATCGGAAAACTCGACCATCGTACCCAGGCCTATGATTTGAGAGTGAGCCCTTCGCTCCAATATTCCATCACCCCTGACCTGAAGGTGGGCATCTTCTATCAATACTGGAAAAACGTAAGGAATTCCAGAAACCGGGATCCATTGGATCTGTTTGTAACCCGTGACCGCATCAACAAAGTTGTTCAGGTAGATGAAGATGGCAATTTTAGATATCCTGTCCCTATTGGTGACATTCTGGATGTGTCTGAATCGGATACCTATTCCCATACGTTCCGCCCCCAGCTCACTTATGCCAAAGAATGGCAGGGGAAACACTTTCTAAACGGCATTGCGGGACTGGAGGTGAGAGATCTTCAAGGGCTGGATTGGTCCAATCGTTACTACGGATACCGCGATGATATGGGAATGAGTGTCCCGGTGGATATGGTGAACAGGTATCCGTATTACTTTAACCCCGGGGTACAGGGGAATATTACTTCAGGGGATTCCCATGGAGGGAAAGTGGACCGGTTTGTGTCTTATTATGCCAACCTGGGCTATGATCTGAAACACCGGTATTTTCTTACATTGAGCGCAAGAAAGGATCAGGCAAATATCTTCGGTGTAGATGCTAACATGCGTGGAGTGCCGCTTTGGTCTGTAGGCGCAGGATGGGTTCTCTCCGATGAGAAGTTTGCCCAGCTTCCCAATATGCCTTTTATAAAACTTCGGGCCACCTATGGGTTCAGTGGAAATGTGGATAAAAGTCTCTCTTCTGAAGTCACAGCCTCTTACGTGCGCCTTGTTCCAGGAAGTGTTTTACCGCAGCTAACCATTGCTTCAATCGGAAACCCGCCCAATCCAGAACTGAGTTGGGAAAGAATTAGGACAACCAATCTGGCGTTGGATATAGAAACTCAAAACGGATTTTTGGCAGCTTCATTTGAGTATTATTTTAAGGACTCTAAGGACCTATTAGGGGAGTATTCAGTTACTTCTGCTACCGGATTGAGAAGCTATACAGGGAATTTTGCCGGAAGCCAGGTGCGCGGAGCAGACCTTACTTTATCGGCCAGATGGTTCAGAAGGGATTTTTCCTGGACTTCTAATCTCATCTACAGTGGATTGAAAGAAAAGGTGACTGATTTTGAGAAGTTGCCGACTGTCAGTAATCTGCTGAACATTGCCAATACAGGGATGCCTTATCCTAAAGTCGGCCGGCCATTGTATGGAATATACACCTACGAGTGGGCCGGTTTGGATCCTGATACCGGCGATCCCAGGGGCTTTGTGGACGGAGAGCCGAGCAGCGATTACCTGGCGATTACCCGGGAAGCTACCATAGACAATCTACAGTATCATGGTCCGGTAAGGCCAACAAGTTTTGGGGCTTTAAGAAATGATTTTTCATACAGAGGGTTCTCCTTATCAATCAATGTTTCGTATCGCTTTGGGTATTATTATAAGAGGGGATCGATCAATTATTATACACTATTGCGGGGAACGATGGGGCATGGTGATTTCGATAGGAGATGGCAGCAACCGGGGGATGAGACATGGACCCAGATTCCTTCTTTGCCGGAAACGGCGGATTCGCGAAGGAACAACTTCTATATTAATTCGGGGGCCTTGGTGGAAAAAGGTGACCATATCCGGCTTAATGATGTACGCTTTTCCTACAGCATAAGCCAGGCAAAGTTTTCGGCCATGCCATTCAAGTCTGCGGAGGTATATGCCTATGCCAATAATTTGGGAATTATCTGGAAAGCCTCCAAGGATGACTTTGATCCTGACTATAGAACTTCCAGACCGCTAAGATCCATTGCCATGGGGGTACGGTTGAATTTCTAGAAACTAAAAGGGGAAAAGGAGACAGACATTCTTCATAAGGTCAACGTCTGTCACCCGGCAGGTCAATACCCGCCACCCCATTTTTCAATCACTTTCAAAATTCTACACAAAATGAAAAAATACATAACAAGATCTCTTTATGGAATATTCCTCTTTAGCTCGGTCTCCTGTCAGGATTATCTCGAAGTGAAGCCTGTGAAAGATATCCTGGTGCCCTCAACGTTGGAAGACGTTCGTACTTTATTGGATTACTATCCGGGATTAAATACTAATTCTCTGGCTACTTTCCTGATCTCGGATGATTGGGAAATAACTTCCCAAAAATGGACTGCCATGAACCCCTGGGAACAAAACGCTTACTTATGGCAGAAAGATATATATGAACCTACGCAGCGATCCGGAGATTATAATGGAATCCATCTAAAGATATTCTATTCCCATATCAGTATGGATGTATTAGAAAATCTTGAAGATCGTTCCAGTCAAGAATTCTCCTATTTTAAAGGAGAAGCCATGGCATTAAGGGGAAGAGCGCTGTTTGAGTTGGCAGAATTGTTCTTGCCGGGACCTAAAAGTAACTTGATTAATCAGGTCAAGGTACCCGTAAATTTGAAATCGGACATCAATGCACCGTTGGCAATGTTGGGGATTTCCGAAGTACTTGACATGGTAAAGCAAGATTTGGAAATGGCATTTACGCTTCTTCCCGAGAAACAACTCTACAAATCAAGGCCTGACAAAGCCGCCGTAAAAGCCTATCTCGCCAGGGTTTATTTGTACGAAGAAAATTGGGAAGAGGCATATAACGCAGCAGCCTATGTGATGGAGCACGTTGATGGGTTGTTGGACTATAAAGAGTTGGATGCCTCGTTGGCTTATCCATTTGCGCTATTCAATAAGGAGACAGTTTTCTACAGTATAACGAGTAGCTATTCAGTGACGGCAAGTCCCGAATCATTTATCAATCCGGAGCTTTATAAAGCATATGGAGAAAATGATGTACGAAAGAACTTGTTTTTTAAGCTGGATAGTGATGAAAATCCATTGTATAAAGGTTCGCTGACAGGAAGTTTGGACCTTTTTACGGGCATAAGCCTACCGGAAATGTATCTGACAGCTGCCGAATCTTCCATAAGAGCAGGTAATGTGGAAGATGGAATAGCTTATCTAAATCAATTGGGTGAAAACAGGTATGTGGATTTTGTGAAATGGGAAAGCCTGACAGTGGAAGAAGCTTTGGAGGAAGTATTGCTTGAGCGAAGAAAGGAACAGGTGTTTAGGGGAACCCGTTGGATGGATATGAAGCGATTTAAGGGGTTAAATTCAGATTATAAAGCGGAAAGGGAAATTAACGGCATCATTTACACTTTGTCAGCCGAAGAGCAGTTTTACATGGAGGTTCCGCCGTACGAAATTGAGCTTGAACGACGACATTAACTATTAATCAAACACCATTTTATGTCAAGTATTTTATGGCGAGTGGCTCTAATTGGGCTTATTATTGGGCTGGCTCAGCAGATGTATGCCCAGCTCCCTGAAAATGAAGTGGTAAAACAAGCTCCTGCAGTAATCTATGGCGAAATTAGCCATTATGGAGATGTTGATACGGTGGAGGTGATTTTCTTTGAAAGATTCGTTACGTCAAACTATCCTGAAGCTTTCAGTTTCCAAGTCGCAACTGTTCCCGGAAATGCTTTTCAAGGCAATATAAAGGAACGTACGTTTGAAATCAAGTTGCCACTTTTTTCTGGTCCGGCACAGGTAAGTTTGCGGACTAAGGCTTATGGTATACTAAAGCAATTTTTGATTGAGCCTGGTGACAGCGTTTTGTTGCGAATCAACACGGTAAATTCACAAATGAGTATGGGTTTCGTCGGCAATGCCGCGGAAAAATTCCGCATACAGCATGAGCTGGCTGAGGCAGCAGTTACAGACGAACTTGGAACGACACCGGTTATGTTTGGAGGAGTAACACAAACAAAATTCTTCTCCAATAGCACTCATCAATCGGCCCACAAAGTGGCACAGGCAAAAGCAAAGGAGGGTTATGGCCGGGTATTGCAATATTTGAGTACGGGCAATCCTAGCAACGAAGAGGTAGACTATATAGAGCAGTACCTGCGGGAAGATATAAGGGAAACCGCGCAATGGCGCGCATTGGAGCGTAATAAGAGTGAAATACCTGAACAATTTTATAACCTTCTCCAGGCGAACGTGGTAGGTGAGTTTTTCAGTCGACGAATGAGATTTCTCAAAAACTATCTTAGGATTGAGAATGTGTGGGTAGACTCCGTATATAAGCAATTACTAGCGGATAGTCCTTTGGATCTTGATGGCGGTGACGAGCTGCAATATTCCGAGCCTTATATAAATTACTTGATGGAACGCATGATGGTCATCGCAATCAAGGAAGGCAAATCCATGACGGAAGCTGTGCGCAAACAGTTGTCGGGTGTAATTAGGGACAAGGTCATAGCCCGGTATGTTTTCCAGCGGTACAAAGTTTCACCTGACGGCGCAGGCCTTGTCGAAAAGGCACTGGGGCAGGTGGAGACACCCTGGATACGAGAAGAGCTTCAAGGCATCCTAGAAAATAGTAGTGCCGGCAAAGCGGTAACTTTCGAATTGCCCGATACGGAAGATCGTCTTGTTAAAATGAGTGATTTTAAAGGGAAAGTTGCGCTCGTCGACTTTTGGTTTACCGGATGCATGCCCTGCAAATGGCTATACCAACACACGCTAAAAGACCTGACCCAGCATTTCAAGGACAACGATAGGTTTGTCAAGATCGCCATATCTGTCGATAAAGACCGAGCAAAATGGTTAAAGAGTGTGGAGGAGGGTGAATACACTTCACCCTCCTCGGTAAACCTGACCACCACGGGCAATAATCATGAACTGCTGGATACCTTTGATGTTCGTAGTTATCCTTATTTGATGCTCGTAGATCAGGAGGGGAGGCTCTTCCGGTCAAGCGGACTGGGTTCGCTGACTACCGAAGAGCTGATTCAGGAAATTGAAGATTTGATCGAAAAATAAGATTTTTAATGGTCACCGATGAGCAGAGCGAATCCGCATAACGGCTTCATGTGTTTGCAAAACGTTCCTTGCCCGCTTAGGTGGGTGAGGGCGTTTTTTAAAATTGTTAATGGTTAATTGTCATTAGTTAAACCTGACGAAGCACCTTTCCTGAGCAGAGTCTTGGGAAAGGCTCATAAATATCATTGAGAATAATGGTATATGGTTATTTTCAATGGATAATGTAGGTGCAACCCTTACGGTTGCACGGATAAAAATGTCGGCCTCGGACGGAAACAGGGGATGTTCTTTGAGACAATGATTTTGAGAAGTGGATTCGATTGGTTAATTTTGTATGACAGGCAATAAAGTACAAGCAGATGGCTACAATTGATAAACACGTAAAGGGATTGAATGATGTCCAATTGAGCTTGCTCCGGATGTTCAACCGGAGGATGAGTGTGGAGGAATCCGTGGAAATACGAGATTTGCTCACGCAGCATCATTCGCAAAAGCTGGCAGCGGAGGTGGATCGAGTAGTTGCCAAGAAAAGAATCACGGACAAAGACTATGATAAACTCCGTGGCTAATTGAGCATGCACCTGCCTAAACCGAAGCTGGTCATCGATACCAATACCAATGTCATTTTTGCGGAGCCGTATTTTCGGTGGGGGATTATCGAGGAAGATCCCGATGATAACAAGTTCGCCGATTTGGCCCTTTCGGCCACAGCCGATGCAATGGTGACTTTTGACAAGCACTTCAGCGTGTTCAAGAATTTGCCTTTTCCAACACTGAATATCGTCCACCCAAAAAAGTTCGGCACGTTTATGGCCAAGTGGTCATAGCCTCCCTTCTCCAAAGAGCTAGTTTCAACCGGCAGTAACGCTGGTTTTTTTAGAACCGTATTGCCGTATTTACGGTACGTATACGGCCCAAGAAAGAAAAATCATCACTTATTTATAAACATAAACATATATTTGCAATGAGAACACGAGTTCAAAAACTACAGAAAATGAATACGACAGCACCCCACTTTGGCCGCCGGATAGCGTTTTTGCGCGGCCTTTACCGGATGACGCAAGGGCAATTGGGCGAACAATCAGGCTTTAAACAACAGGAGGTTTCTGATTTTGAAGGCAAGCCCGAATTGGCGGATGAGGTGTTGATGCGGTTGCTCGGCCCGCTGGGTATTACCATTGAACGATTCAAGGAAATGGATGAGGGCGCATTTGGATCTACGGTATACCATGTGCATGACCAAGCGCAGGCTTTCGGCCCGTTTAATACAAATAATTTCAACCCCATTGAAAAGGTGGTCGAGTTGGCAGGTAAGAATGAGGAATTGTACGAACGCCTGCTCGAAGCCGAAAAGGAAAAGAACGTCTACCTACAACGTTTACTGGACAACAATTAACTAGACAATAAACTAATTTTTTAACTGGGCTGTTATTGGGCCGCCAGCGACTGGCGGCCATGGCCACGCCTTTGACCAAATCGCAGCCGAAACATTTGCCAATCCATGATGAACAAACTACTTAAAACCCTGAAATCCATTATCCGTCCATTCAACAAGAAACCGCTCCGGCGCTTGGAGCCCTACAAGGTGAACTACCACGAAAAGTGGCTGCTGCCGCCGCTGGCGGTATTCGTGGGCATCTTCATTGTGCTCTATGCCCACCACCGCAGTTTTGGCGAGGCGATCTTCATGCTTGCATTTTACAAAGCGGCCATCCCCAGCGTGTTATCCGCCTGGGTGGTGATGTGGAGCATCGTGCAGGTGACGTATGTGTTGGATGACACCCACCCCTGGGCCATACGCTGGTACCGCGGCCCGTTGAACCGGATGCTGTTGCAATTGGGTTTCGGCATCGTCATGCCCGGCTTTTTTATCTTCGGGGTATTTGCCATTTACTTCCTGGTACGGGGCCATGCCGACCGCATCATCCGCTATGCGCTGGAGGATTTTCCGTTTGTGCTGCTGATGTTCCTCGGCTTCAATGTACTTGCCTGGGTGTACTACCGCTTGCGCACGGTAGAGATCATGCATAAATTCCGCAAATGGGGCCGCGATCACGGCAAGAGCGACAAGGAGATGGAACGGCGGTGGCAGGAGGGCAGCATGGACGTGGTGCCTGGGCTGGACAAGGCCGTAGCCGCGATCGCACTGCTGGAACCCTACAGCAAGGAAAACAATACCTGCTTTTGCACGTACCTGGATGGGAAGACGGACAAGGAACCCTATACGATGAAGGATTTTTTCGCGAAGCACGAGGGATACCATTTCCACAGACCACGCCCCGAAATCATCCTGAACCGTGCGGCCATCCGGGAGGTGTACAAGTTGGGCAAGGATGTGGTCATCATACTGGATCAAGGCAGGCCGGGGGAGGAGATTACGGTAAGTGTGCGGAAGAGAAATGAGTTTTTGGCGTGGTGGGAGGAGGGAGCGGATTAATCTGCGAGAGTGGGTAAATATAGTTTTTGCGAGGGGGGAAGGAAGTAGGAAGCGCGTGGTGATTGGTTGATAGCAACATGTTAGTGCGTCTACCCGTTGGCACGAAGGAAATACGGACCGTTCTTTGAAAATAGGTTTTGGGAAAAGTATAAAAACGAATTTCTTTAAAATAATCCTTATATTTGTAGTGTGACTACAGATTCAGGAAATAAATTAAAGGTTTTATTGGATAACCATGTTCAAGGTACGCTGCTATTGGCGCCATGGTTGGAAGCGCTGGGGATTTCGCGGGATTTGCAGGCGTTTTATCTAAAAAGCGGTTGGCTGGCGCCTGTGGCCCGCGGAGCGTACGCCAGACCAAATGAGGATGTGCCATGGGAAGGTGCGGTATTTGCTTTGCAAAGCCAAGTTGCACTGCCAGTCCATGCGGGCGCATTGACCGCATTGGCCAAGTTGGGGCAGACCCATTACCTGCGAGGCGGCCGTGAACGGGTATTCCTGTTTACAAGTGCGAGGGCAAATGTACCTGCTTGGCTGTTGAAGACTGACTGGGGCCAGCCGATGGAATACATACGTACATCCATGTTGCCCGATGGAATTGGGCTGGAGATGAATGATGAGCGTACTTTTGGGATAACGATATCCGGCGCGGAACGGGCTATCATGGAATGCCTCTACCTGGCACCCGATGATGTGGATCTATTGGAGTGTTACCAAATCATGGAAGGGCTGACCAATCTGCGGCCGAAGCTTGTGCAAACGTTGCTGGAAAAATGCAGCTCTATTAAGGTGAAGCGCCTGTTCCTGTACATGGCGGATAAAGCCGGACATGCGTGGATGTCGTTTGTCGACACTTCCCGGATAGCACTTGGCAGCGGAGACCGCAAGATCGGGGCAGGTGGTGCCTATATCCGGAAATATGGTTTAAGCGTCCCCAAAACATTGACCGAGTTATGATATCGAATGTTTACCGCTCCCAAGTTGATCTCTTGTTGCAAGTATTGCCCCACGTGGCGAAGGAAACGACTTTTGCGCTGAAAGGTGGCACAGCCATCAACCTGTTCTGCCGTGAAATGCCACGGCTATCGGTTGATCTGGACCTTGTTTACCTGCCTCTTGATGAACGCGAATCAGCCCTCAAGCAAATCCAGCAGTCATTAGGGAATATACGTGATCGGATAAAAAACAGCATACGTGGGATCAGCGTGACCGCATCTCCACAGGTAGCGGGTCACGAAGTGAAACTGAATTGCCAGCTGAGGAATGTCCATGTCAAAATAGAAGTAAATGCCACAACGCGTGGGCATATCTTTCCAACCCGACTGATGCAGGTTACAGACACTGTGCAGGAGTCGTTCGGTAAGTTTGCAGCCATCAATGTGGTTTCGTCAGGTGAACTTTATGGTGGGAAGATATGTGCCGCATTGGATAGGCAGCATCCGAGGGACTTGTTTGATGTAAGGCTGCTATTAGACGACAAAGATTTTAATGAAGACATTCGAATCGGGTTCCTGTATTTCCTGCTGAGCCATGCGAGACCGATAAGCGAAGTGATGTTCCCGAACTACCTTGACCAGCGATCGGCTTTTGATACCCAATTTGCCGGCATGGTGGATGTACCATTCAGCTATGACGACTACGAGGAAGTACGGATTAAGCTCGTGCAACAGGTAGATGCCATGCTTACGCCTGATGACCGCAAATTCCTGATGAGTTTTAAGGCCGGCGATCCGAATTGGTCGTTGTTCCCCATTGGGTCTTTGGAAGCATTTCCCTCCATCAAGTGGAAGCTGGCCAATATCCGGAAGCTGGTGGCAACCAATCCTAAGAAGCACGAGGTTCAACTCAGTGAACTCGGTAAGAAACTGGGACTGATTTAAAAACGAGCCTTCCCGCAGCCCTAAGCCAAACGGGCGATCAATTGGCGGCGAGGCCCGCCAATCTGGGTAATCCAACAACTGACCTTCGGCCTGCGTACGCTGGAGATCATGGACAAGTTCCGTAGCCGCGATCGCACTGCTGGAGCCCTACAGTAAGGAAAACAATACCTGCTTTTGCACGTGCCTGGATGGGAAGACGGACAAGGAACCCTATACGATGAAGGATTTTTTGCGAAGCACGAGGGATACCATTTCCACAGACCACGCCCCGAGTATAGCCAAAGCAATTGCTTTTTCATCCTTCTTTGATATTTCTGAAGGGAATACGAAACTTTCTGCGACCTCTTTGGCCGAATGTGTAGCCATTAGATCTTGGTATATCTTTTCCGTTTTATCGGTCTTCTTCATGCGTGTATTTTTTTATTAGCCTAAGCGCTTCTACATCGTATAAAATCATCAATCCTTCCGGACGTGTTGGGGTCTTCAGGGGCAAATGATAGAACCCGTATTTTGATGAATAATGTGATACCAATGTTGTTTTGGGTATTAAGTAAACACAGCCTTCATAACCATGTTGAAATGATGCTCTGCAAGCGAACGCAATCAAACAACCTCCGATTCCATCATATGGTTTTTTACTGCCTATGTTTCGACTCCCAATCTCCAATAATACAATTTCAATCGCACGCACCGCGTCTTCTGGATGATCTCTAATGCATATAGCTCCGAACTTGCTGTGTTAACGGATTTTCGATTTCTTCCACAGTGGTAAATATACACATTTCACTTGTCACCAACGCTTACGCCTATCCATTTCTTGCCTGTTGACCGACCCCTGTTTGGGCCTATACCCTTCTACTTTTGTGCCGTCGCCAGACATGGGGTCTGGTGGTTCAAAAATAAAATCATGATGAAAAAGAAGCATGTAATGTATGCGTTTAGCAGCAACGGGGTGTTGCAGTGGCAACTGTGGTTGGACGGCATGACGCCCGTGCAATTGGACAAAGAAGCGACTTTGGTGGAACAGGGCTTGCAGGTTTACCTGCCTAAACGTTTTCACCTGGATGCGGAGCAAGTGGCCCAGTTGGACAGCCTGGATCCGGCGCTTTTGAACGTGTGGGCGACACAGATCGCCTTTGCCATCCGCATGGAAATCCCGATCACACTCGTCAAGCCCGAGCAGCGCGCGGCAACAGCCCTCAGAGATGGCACCAAGTTTATCGAGTCGGAAAGCCGCGTCGCCTCAGCGATATTGGCGGTTGACGAACAGGAGGCGGGAGAAGAGGGGGATTACCTTCGTTTCACGATTAGCTATTAAGGAGTAAACAAGGGTTTTAAATAAACAAGAAAGGAGAAAATAAGATGGAGGTAGAACGTAATGAAATATGGTTGGAAGACCAAGTACAGGTGCGGCGTATCCACTCCAAATTCCGCGTCTGGTTGCGGAGCTGGTGGAGCACGCGGGTCATGCAGGCACTTTTGGCGTTGGGCTTGTTTTTATGGAGCGGTCCGCTGTTGCACCTGTGGGATCCCACGGCCGGCGTACTCGACATCGGTGTCCTCAGCATGCTGCCGCTGGCCATGCTCGTGGTGGCGCTCGCACGGCTGTCCGCCGCAGGAGTTTACAATCACATGGTTGAATCTTTAAATCAATTGACGTTATGGCAACGCACACTATGCTATGGCTGCTTGTATCTGTCCTATTTCTGGGCAATGATATGGGTGGTGGTGAGCTTGATATAGATAGAACACGGATGACGCGGATTAAGCAGATCATCACGGATTTAGTATCCAAGAATAATCAGCAGTTATCCGTTCCATCCGCGTCATCCGCGTTCCGTCCATTGCGGGAAACCTACATCGCCGAAATCGGTGTACGCGAAACCACGGGCAACAATGACGGGCCTCGCATAGCGGAATACCTGCGCTACTGCGGATTGGGCGAAGGGTATGAATGGTGCGCCGCCTTCGTGAGCTGGTGCCATGGGCAGGCCGGTTATCCCGGGCCCCGGAATGCTTGGGCGGCGGCACTATTCCCGGAGAAAAGGATCGTGTGGCGTATCCCAAACGTCAAAAGATTGCTTCTCCCGATGAATCGGGATCGCAATGACGTTAGCGCCGGTGATATCTTCGGCATCTACAGTACCACCAAAAAGCGAATTGCCCATTGCGGTTTTGTAGACGACTGGGACGGCACGTGGTGCATTACGGTGGAAGGAAATGCCGAAAACGCCGTGGTGCGTAAGCGAAGGCTGGTAAAGACCATCTATGCCGTTTCGCGGTGGACGGATCATGGAACACCGATGACGCGGATGTAACGGATTATCACAGGTGGGCTAGCGGTGATGATCTGCTTAATCCGTGTAATCCGCGGTCAATTAACAATAGAAAAACACAAAAACAATAAAACAAATGAGAACACCCAAATTAATCACACATTACGGCTATATGAGCGACCCGGAGCTCGCGAATATGGCTACGCGCACGGCGGATGCCCTGCGCACGAGCATGGATTTTCCGGATCTGGATCCCCCATTTGCGGAATACGAACCGTATGCGCTGGACTATGTGGCCAAGCAGGCCATCACGGTAAACGGACGGGCCAGCGGCCAGCAGAAAAAAGAGAAGGATGAAGCGCGCGAGGCGCTGCTCAAAATGATGCGGAGGGTGGCGAGCTACATCAACAATGGCACCGATGTGAGTTCCATACAGCTGGGTTCCGGCTTCCTGCCGGTCAGCGAGCCGAGGAGCTCACAGGTGCCGCGTACCTCGGCATGGGCGCGCCTTGCCGATTCCAACCGACCCGGGGAAATCCTCCTGCAGTTTGAGGCCATCCGTGAAGCCTACCAGTACGAGATGCAGCTCGCCTTCGAACTGGACGAAAGCGGCCAACCCGTCTGGCAGGACCTGGAGCCGGCACCGCGCGCGGTGGGCAACTTCTATTCCCCGGTCGTCGATGGTGTCACCTACCACTTCCGCGTGCGTTCGCGTAACAAGAAAGGCGTAAGTGAATGGAGCCCGGTGGATTCGCTCCGGGCACGGGTAAAACGGTGATGCAACGATGAGGATCATTTGGATCGTTTGGACAGGCCTGCTGGTGCAGGCCTGTTCCATTTCGCGGCAGCGGCACAGCCAAAGCAGCCGTACAGCTTCGGCCCAGAAGACTTTCGTTCACCATGAATGGCGCAACCGGCAGGACACCCTGACGGAGATTTTTGCAGGGCAACTGGAGGTTGGTCACCAAGTACTGGCCATTACCCCCATAGGGGCGTTCACTTACCATCCTGATTCCGGATTTTCCGGCAATGCGTCTGAAATCTTCGTCTACCGTAAGCAGACTAAGCGAACCGACACGCTGCGTCGCTCGCAGGGCAGCGAAACTACACAGGTGAGCGCCGGAGAGGCAGCAATCCACCACGAAAAGACCGCCCATGTTAGCGAAAGCCGTGACGCCCGGCATGCGTTCCGTGTCCCTTGGTGGTTGGCCATTGGCGGGGTTATCCTGATCGCCTTGCTATTCCGGTTTGTTTTCCGCCGTTGGTTGTAGGGGGCCTAAACACCATTCCGTTTCTTGCCACTACGATACCGTCATTTACCGGGACGGTATCGTGCATCGTGGTCACGGCCTTGTTTTCAGCGCTCACGATGCCATGGCCGTTCTAAACGGCACTGTTCCCGATAGTATGGGGGTCGTCTCCGCCGGTCACGCTTTTTGGGTGGCTCCAAATGATACCGGGCCGGCTCGGTACATCACCCGGTTCACGCATCATTGTATCGTGATGAGTGAACAGGGTAAAGTTTTGCGTAGCGGCCGTATCGTGTTGAACAGAAACGAAGCCGCCGCTAACAGCCACGATACCGGCTCGGCTAGCCACGATGTCGTTTTGATTAAAGACCGTGTCGTCTTGACAAGAGACGATATCATTTCCAACAGAGATGTTATCCTCCCCAATCAACCCGGTATCATGACCAACAGACACGATACCGTCTTCAGTGAACGTTGTACCGCCACCGATAGCCACGATATTATGCTGTCAGGTGACGAGAAAACGAGAAAACCTGACTTTCCACATGTCATATCTTATCCCTACCTTTGTCTTTCAGAATAAGCACAACATAAAAATGAGTACGCAAAAAGGGCCCATATCCCAGTTTATCGAAAAAAATTACTTGCATTTCAATGCAGCGGCATTGGTGGATGCGGCCAAAGGTTATGAAGCGCATTTGGATGCCGGGGGCAAAATGATGGTTACGTTGGCAGGTGCCATGAGTACCGCGGAATTGGGTATATCCCTTGCCGAAATGATCCGCCAAGATAAAGTGGCCATCATCAGTTGTACAGGAGCCAACCTCGAAGAAGACATCATGAATTTGGTAGCCCACTCCCATTATAAGCGGGTGCCGAATTACCGGGAGCTCAGCCCACAGGATGAATGGGATCTGCTGGAAAACCACTATAACCGAGTCACCGACACCTGTATTCCCGAGGAGGAAGCTTTCCGCCGTCTCCAACAGCATATTCATAGGATCTGGAAGGAAGCGGAAGCGGCCGGGGAGCGGTATTTTCCGCATGAATACATGTACAAGATGCTGAACAGCGGTGTGTTGCAACAGTATTATGAAATAGATCCCAAAAACTCCTGGATGCTGGCGGCAGCCGAAAAAAACCTCCCCATCGTGGTGCCGGGATGGGAAGACAGCACGATGGGAAATATCTTCGCCTCTTATGTCATCAAAGGTGAACTGAAAGCATCCACCGTGAAAAGCGGTATCGAATACATGGCTTACCTTTCCGATTGGTACATCGGCAATTCTGGGGGCAAAGGCATTGGTTTTTTCCAAATCGGTGGAGGCATTGCAGGGGATTTCCCAATATGTGTGGTACCCATGCTTTACCAAGATTTGGAAATGGAAAATATTCCTTTCTGGAGCTATTTCTGCCAGATTTCGGATTCTACCACCTCCTATGGTTCATATTCAGG
The DNA here is from genome assembly GCF_024704835.1 of Parapedobacter tibetensis. GTDB lineage: Bacteria > Bacteroidota > Bacteroidia > Sphingobacteriales > Sphingobacteriaceae > Parapedobacter > Parapedobacter tibetensis. The sequence goes on along the minus strand of NZ_JAMXBE010000008.1, from coordinate 161,293 downwards.
TGCCGTGCCAAATGAAAAAATCACTTGGGGAAAACTGGATATCGATACACCAAAATATATCATTGAATCTGACGCAACGATCGTGGCGCCCTTGATATTTGCTTGGGTATTAGAGCAGTAGGATTATTGATTTTAGATTTTGGAAGGATTGCATACCGATAACCCAACAGCGCTCCGCTACCTGATGTCCGAAACGATTTTTGATATCGATGAAGGAGAAGTAGGGGATAACCTATTGAAAGCCCCAACACAGGAGGAACGTGAACAGGTATTGGATTTCGTTTTTTATGGCAAAAACAAACGCAATCACCTGTTCTTGACGTTTGAAGCGCATCATGAATTCATGTCAGAAATGGCCTTGGATGCATTTACCAAAACCTTGCAAGCACTGAAGTTGACATTGGATGACGTTGCTGTCTTGAATTTGGGCGCATTACCCTCCGCCCCGAAAAAAGAAGAAATCATTTCCTTTTTTAATCCGAAAACCATGGTTTTCCTCGGAACTTCCTCCCAATCGGTAGGATTGGATGACATATCGGCTAAAACCGTGGTGGAGCATGGCGGTATCAGGATATTCCACACCGATACCTTTGATGAAATGCTGGCCGATGGAGAAAAGAAACGGATTTTTTGGACAACCATAAAGACATTACTGGCATGATTGAACTGGTATTCGCCACCAATAACGCCCATAAGCTGGCCGAAGTACAGGCTGTAGTGGGCGATACGTTCCATATCCTTACACTTGCCGATGTCGGCTGCACCGACGATATCCCGGAAACGGGTGAGACCTTTGAAGCGAACGCTTCGCAGAAGAGCACCTATCTACATACGAAATACGGATACAATTGCTTTGCCGATGATTCTGGTTTAGAGGTGAAAGCGCTGGGCAATGAACCGGGAGTGTATTCCGCCCGTTATTCCGGAACCCGCGATATGGAGCAAAACATCGACTTGCTCTTGCAGCGGCTGGGTGACAACATGAACCGGCAGGCCCGCTTCCGCACCGTCATATCCTTACGGATAGGGAAGGAAGCGTTTTTTTTTGACGGGATGGTGGAAGGTGAAATCGGATTCGAGCGTCAAGGGGATGGCGGATTTGGCTATGACCCGCTGTTTACACCTCATGGCTATCATAAAACCTTTGCCCAGATGACCGCTGCGGAGAAAAATGCCATCAGCCACCGGGCTATTGCGGTGGCTAAGCTGGCAGGTTTCCTTCGCGAGAGGTTCGGATAACGGCTTGCCGCAAACATTTCCTGTGGCTTTTTGTTGATAACACTAAACCCCTTCTTATGGCAAAGACATTAGGAATCATTTTAGTGGTCATCGGCGTAGTGATGCTGGTGTGGACCGGCTTTTCGTTTACCCGGAAGGAAAAAGTGATAGATATCGGCGCACTTGAAGTCTCGGCAGACAAAGAAGAACATGTCAATTGGCCACCCTATGTAGGTGGTGTTATATTGGTTGCTGGCGTCGTATTGCTGGTCACCGCTAAAAAGAGGTAACATTTGCTATCCTACAATCGTCCGGAAAGTCAGGTTTATCCTGGGTTGCGTTACCCGCTTGGTTGGGGGTAAACGATGCAACCAATGCGTCTGTGTAGTGCCTTTCATCACCAGCAGACTACCATGCTCCAGTGTTAATGCGATCTTTTCCTTCGTCTGCTTATGTTTGAATGAAAATTTTCGCTCCGCCCCGAAGCTCAGCGAGGCGATGGCTCCATTTTTCTTTAAATCTTTTTCACCATCGCTATGCCACGCCATTCCCTCCTCCCCGGAGTGGTATAGGTTCAATAGGCAGGAATTGAAATGTTCCTCCGTTTTTTCCTCCACCAGGGTTTTCAACTCAAGCAATTCGGTTGTCCATGCCAAGGCATGTTTAGTGACATTGGAATACATATACTCATAATTTTCATCGCCATACCAAGCCACCTTTCTTTTGGTGGTCATGTGTTTGCCAAAGATTACAGCTTCATCGTGTTTCCACATAATCGTGGTGAGCAAACATTCGAAATAGCGATCTGCCTCTCGGGGAGGTAGCAATTTGCCGTAGTAATTTACCGTGCCATCGATTGGCAATAGGTTTTTGGTTTCGTCTAGTTCACTACTGAATAAATCCATTTTTCCACTTTTGGTATTCCATTTTCATACAATGGCCGCATGGCCGGTAGCCTTCACGTATGGCTTCTTCCATTGACTGGAAGAAAACCCTGTTTTCCTTTTTCATTCGTTTGCCTGATGAGCAGCGAAGTAAACCAAATATTTTCAATTTTCTATTGCCACCCAGGCAGATGCGGTTTTGCCTGATGTATTTTCTTAACTGCTCATCATCGATTGCTAAATGCCTGATCATCCCATTAACTTAATGCATCAGGGCATACCCTTTTTCGTGCATGGTTTCGGTAATCTCCGGCCAATCGACGGAAGCTAATTTTGAATGGATGTGCCGCATTGCTTTTGGGGTTAATTTAATGAATCTGATTGGCTATCCGGAAGGCAAGGTTTTTGCACTTTCCCAGCCAATTATGGCTGTTTTTCGCGTATTCCCCCACATATAGCCACCAATGGTTCCTGTAGATTGAATAATCCGGTGACAGGGAATCAGAAAGGCGACAGGATTGCTGCCGATAGCTGCTCCCACTGCCCGCGAGGCACTGGGGTTGCCTATTTTTTTGGCGATAGTCCCATACGTAGCGAGCTGTCCCATGGGGATCTTCAATAAGGTTTCCCATATTTTCAATTGGAAATCCGTGCCTTTCAAGTGTAGTTTGATTTCAGGAAGTTTGTTCCAGTCGTTCTGGAAAATAAATAAAGCATGCTGCTGGATTAAATCCAGTTTACGGTTGAACGTAGCATTTGGGAACTTATTCCTCAATGCCTCCAAGGCCAGCGGTTCATGGTCGTAAAATGCCATGTAGCAAATTCCCTTACTTGTTGAGGCCACGATGAGGTTTCCAAAAGGGCTTTCCGCAAAACTGTAATTGATAGCCAGGTTTTTTCCACCGTTCTTATATTCGGCCGGGGTCATCCCTTCAATGGTGATGAACAAATCATGCAGGCGGCTTGTCCCTGAGAGTCCTGTTTCGAAGGCGGTTTCAAATAAGGTGGCCTGCTTTTCCGATAGTAAGCTCTTGGCGTGTTCCACGCTGGTGTATTGAAGAAATTTTTTGGGGCTTGTACCCGCCCATTCAGTAAAAAGCCGTTGGAAGTGAAACGGGCTTAGATGCACTTGTTCCGCCACTTCATCAAGGGAGGGCTGCTCCTTGAAATGTTGTTTGATATAATCGATCGCTTCTGCAATGCGATTATAATTAATGTTGTCTTGTTCGCTCATGTCGTTCCGAATTTACAAAACAAAAGTCGCAAGTATTTCGTTGCCATAAAATCCGAAACTTGCTCAAATTAATTTTCCGGTATACGTTGGTATAACGACGCTATATAGATTATGAGCCTTTGCCATTACATTGATGGCATGCCCATGCCCAAGGTAAACAACGCACAACCGTTTTAGCTTTTTTATTCGCATTATTGCGAATAAATTTTATATTTGACAGGCGGCATTTGGCTGATGATGAAGTCATTTGCTGTTGAACTAAACAATTTACAGATAAACCATACGAATGATTTCTTATCAGATCAAAAAAAACCAGACGCTATACGATGCCGTCGTAGTCGGGTCGGGTGCTGGGGGAGGCATGGCCGGTTATATATTGGCCAACGCCGGCCTGAAAGTGCTTATGCTTGAGGCAGGACCGTTTTTTGACCCCGCCAAGGATACCCTTCAACTCCGGTGGCCGTGGGAATCGCCCCGTCGCGGGGCCTCCACTGTACGTCCCTTTGGCGATTTCGATGCCGCATATGGCGGATGGGAGCTGGAAGGCGAGCCCTATACCCGGGCATCTGGTACCGAATTCGAATGGTTCAGAGCCAGGATGCTTGGGGGGAGGACCAACCACTGGGGGCGTATTTCCCTACGGATGGGTCCCGATGATTTCAAACCGACTGATGGGGTAACCGCCGAATGGCCCATTACCTATGATGAAGTGAAACCTTATTATGATCGGGTAGACCGATTGGTGGGAATCTATGGTACCAAGGAGGGTATACATAACGAGCCGGATGGCATATTCCTGAAACCACCCAAACCCCGGCTCAACGAGTTGTACATTAAACGTGGTGCGGAGAAAGCCGGTGTGCCGGTCATCCCTGGCCGAGGATCTGTACTCACGGAGGCCCTGCCTGGTGCAGAGGGACGAGGGGTATGCTTCTATTGTGGGCAATGTAGCAGAGGTTGTAAGGTATATGGCGATTTTTCTTCATCGTCTTGCTTGGTGATGCCTGCCATGGCAACCGGCAACCTTACGGTCATCGACAATGCGATGGTCCGTGAAGTACTTACCAGTGATGAGGGACAAGCCACCGGTGTTTCCTATGTGAATACCCAGGACCTGCAGGAGCATACCGTAAAAGGCAAGATTGTAATCTTGGGGGCAAGTGCCTGTGAGAGTGCACGTCTCCTGCTCAACTCCAAATCGGCCGCGCATCCCGGTGGATTGAGCAATAGTAGCGGCTTGGTGGGGCGTTATTTACACGACTCCACCGGTGCCAGCTTGGGTGGGTACCTCCCACAGTTGCTTGATCGGAAACGGTATAATGAAGATGGGGTAGGGGCCATACACATCTACTCGCCTTGGTGGCTGGATAATAAAAAACTTGGTTTTCCCCGTGGCTACCATATTGAGTATGGAGGAGGTATGCGTATGCCATCCTATGGCTTTCTTGATTGGGTAGGCAACATAAACCACACGGTGCCGGACAAGGATGGGCAGCAAAAGGAACAGGGTGGATATGGAATCTCCTTGAAAGAAGATTACCGCCGCTTCTATGGGGCAAATGTAGGGATGGCTGGCAGGGGTACGGCTTTGGCCCACAAAAATAACTATTGTGAGATAGACCCCGATAAGGTGGATAAGTATGGGATTCCGGTATTGCGCTTCCATTATAAATGGGCCAATGAAGAGGTGGCTCAAGCGAAGCATATGCAGGAAACTTTCCAGTCGATCATGCATGAGATGGGAGCGGTGATTACTTCTCCCATTCCAGGACCGGAAACATCATACGGATTGGAGGTGCCGGGAAAAATTATCCATGAAGGTGGCACTACACGTATGGGCAACGATCCTAAAACATCCGTACTGAACAAATGGAGCCAATCGCACGATTGCCATAACCTGTTTGTAGTGGATGCGGGGCCCTTTGTACAGCAAGGTGACAAAAACCTCACATGGACTATTTTGGCCCTTTCTATGCGGACGGCAGATTATATTTTGGAGCAACGGACTAAACTGAACATCTAGCTATAAACACATCCTTAACGATATGAATAGAAGAGATTCCATCAAAGCATTGGGGCTTGCAGCGGCGGGTAGTGGATTACTACTCGGCTCATGCGGGTCGGAAAAGACAGAAGAACAAGCTGTATCCACTTCGGAAGATAAGCTCCCTGGTGTGCAGGATTTTGAACATCAACGAAATCAACGCCTATATGGTGACCAATTTTTCACTTCCCATGAAATGGCCACTATTTCGGTGCTTGCCGATATCATCATTCCTGCGGATGACGTTTCGGGGAGCGCAACGGAAGCTGGGGTTCCAGAATTTATTGAATTCATGGCGAAAGACGTTCCTGATTATCAAATCCCGATGCGGGGAGGGTTGAAATGGCTGGATGTACAGAGCCAAAGACGATATGGCCACGTATTCATAGGTTGCGATGATAAACAGCAGAGGCAGCTAATCGATGATATTGCCTATCCCAGTAAAGCTCGGCCAGAAATGCAACAAGGAGTTGCTTTCTTTACGTTGATGCGCAACCTAACCGCTTCCGGCTTTTTTACGAGTGAGATGGGTGTGAAGGATATTGGTTATGTGGGCAACCGCCCAGGAGTATGGGAAGGTGTGCCTCCTGATGTCCTCGAAGTGCATGGATTCTTGGAAGAGCGGGGTTAAGAGCTTATTTGTGCGTCACGCAACGGTCGCATGTTGATGCCGACCTGTGTCTGCGCTGTGTCAATTTTAGTTTTTCATGTTGGAACATATAAATAAATTTCTGCTCCTTTGCAAAAAAAATAATGAAACTATGAATAAATTAACCGTATCAATTTTTGCAGGTGTCGCATTGTTCGTCGCGGCTTGTGGTAACAACAGCAGCTCGGATAAGGCTTCGGTGGCAGCGGAGCAACAGGTGGCCGAACAACAAGGGGAGGTTTATATCCTGGATTTAGACACGACCAACGTGAGCTGGAAAGCTTTTCACAAAGGTGGCTTTGCACCCCGTTGGGGCACGCTGGGCATCCAATCCGGTGAGCTAACGGTGGCTGACGACGAAATCACGTCAGGGAACTTTGTTATCGACATGAATTCATTGTTGGTAGACCCGTTATCAGTTACTGACGGCGATAAAAAACCGGAAGACTTGGCTGGACATTTGAAAAATGAAGACTTTTTCGACACGGCAAAGCATCCGACAGCTGTGTTTAAGATCACTCAGATTGCCGACTTAGACGCGGACACCGATAGCGGAGCCGTGGAAGGCGCCAACAAAATGGTGAGTGGCAACCTTACCCTCTTAGACAGTACGGTGAACGTATCGTTCCCTGCAAAAATCGCTATTGTAGATGGAAAGGCTTCTGTAACGGCTAACTTTACTGTGGATCGCGCGGCTTGGGGTATCAAATTCGGTACATCGGAAGCCGACCCCGCAGAATGGATGATCAGCAAAGACTTTGAAGTAGGTGTAGCAGTTATAGCGGCTAAATAACCTCATTCATTATTTCGGTAACCATACCGGAGAGCGGGTGCTTGAATTTTTCAGGCACCCGCTTTGTTTTTGCTACATTCTTTACCTTTTGCCCCTTCCTTTTGACCAGTGTTTACTTCAACACCTGCACAGTAATGTGACTGGGCCGTTCGACATCATGGTAGACCTGATGTTCGGCCTTGGTATAATCCTCCGGTTTTGCCTTATAGGGGTTTTCCACAAATTTCTGCGGATTACGGTCGAACAATGGGAACCATGTACTCTGGATTTGCACCTGAATGCGGTGGCCTTTCTTGAACGTATGGTAGATATCCTGCAACTTCACGGGCACTTCCGTAATGGTGTTGGGTGTGAAAGCCTCGGGTGTTTCAAAGCTGTTGCGGAAGCGTCCGGGCATGATGTCGCCCCGTACCAGCATGTGGTAATTGCTCAGTGTGGTGCCTGTCGGTGTTTCGGGGAGGTTTTGTGTATAACCAGGTAGCACATCGATGAGTTTGACCACCCAGTCGGCATCGGTGCTGGAGGTGGATACCCAGAGTTTAGCCAGTAAATGGCCACTCAGCGTGATATCTTCGGTGAGGGTATCGGTTTCAAATACGAGCACATCGGGCCTACGTGCATTTTCACGCTGGTCGCTGGTCATGTAACTACGCGGCGTGAACACCACTTCCTGCGACTGCGCGTAAGGCACTGGCTTCATCGGATCACTGGTAAAGCCAGAAGCTTGATCCCCGATTGTAGGTGGGCTGAATGCGAGTTTGCCATTGGGCTGTAAGTAAAGCGTGGCATCGGTGGCCGCGGCTGGAGGCCATTGCTCAAAATTACGCCATTGTTTCTTGCCCGTATCAAACATGTGCGCTTCAGGAAGGCCGCTTGCTGGGTCGCCACTTCCTTTGAGAAAATGGTCGAAGAACCTAAATTCGATATCCCGTTGGTAGGCTGTGGAAAGGCTGTCGCCGAAATAAATGTCGCCGATTTGCTGTTTGCCGCGTTCGAAGATCCAGTCGCCATGGCTCCATGGGCCCATCACAATGGTATTGTAGTTGTTGCTGTTTGCCTCAATGCCACCGTAGATATGGAGTGGGCCATATAGATCTTCCGCATCAAACCAGCCACCCACTACCATGATGGCGGGTTTCACGTCCTTGAGATGTTGGATAAGCCCTCTTTTTTGCCAGAATTCATCGTAATTAGGATGGTCCAGCAGTTCGCGCCAGAAAAAGTTATCCTCGCCTTGGTAGGGTGTGCCATTTTCGATGGCACCGAGGCGTAGGAAGAAATCATATGAATCTTGGGTCTGCGGACGATTATATGGATACCACGCCTTTTGCTGGGCCCCGTCTTTCTGGAAGCCGAATACGGGCACGGCAAAGAAATAGCTGGCCAGCATGCTGCCGTTGTGATGGAAATCATCAAAGAAGAAGTCGCCGATGGGCGCCTGTGGAGAGGCGGCTTTCAGCGCAGGGTGGTTGCTCAGTGCACCAGCAGCTGCATAGAAGCCGGGATAGGAGCCTCCATAGAGTCCTACGCGCCCATTGTGGCCTTGGAGATTGTTTACCAGCCAATCGATGGTATCGTAAGTGTCAGTGCTTTCGTCTATGGCCGTTTTATCCTGTTTTTCAGTCCCGGCAAGCTGGGGTCGCATGTTGGTGTATTCCCCTTCGCTCATGTAGCGGCCCCGCACATCCTGGTATACGAAGATATAGCCGTCTTGCATGAGCAAGGTATTGGGGCCGAGGGTAGTTTTCATCCCGTCGCCATAAGGGCCAGCCGAATAGCAGGTGCGCTGCATGAGTATGGGATAGATCTGGCTTTTATCTTTGGGTGAGTAAATGACGGTATAGAGCCGCACCCCATCGCGCATGGTGATGTAGGTTTCGGTTTTGTCATAATGTGTTTTTACGTGGTCGTTCTGCGCAAAGCCCAAGCTGATGTACAGGGCAAAGACAACCAAAAAATAAACGCTCTTCATGTTGTTATGGATTTTGGGTAACCTATTTCTGACGGTAAAATTGCCGAATTTTTAGGAGATGAATTTCCAAGTTTGGTCCGCTGCTTCCAAAGGTGCGGGCGACCAATCGAGATGGGCGACCGATCGTCAACGATCACGGATATAGAATCCGTTTGCTGAATGGGATCCCTTTTCAGTGTAGAATCCGCACGCAGGCTATCCATCCGGACCGTGTCTTTTACGGAAAGGCTATCAGGTGGAATCTGATTCTTACGTAAGCTATCCGCTGCAATAGAATCCAAGGCTGTGCTATCTGGAGGAAGCTCCGCCCGGGTGGAATCGTTATTGGGGCGGTTATCGCTCGCAGGCTGCCCTTGGGCAGCGGAATCAGCGGGAATCAGCAAATCGGCACCCTCCGACGCCCGTCTGCGCGCAAGAATGTCTTCCTTGGAGGTGGGGCGATCGCCCGGCTTCCATACAAAACCTCCCAGTATCTCGGCATCCTGAGGGACGAGGTGGAAGGGATATACCTTCCCATCCACGCGCCTGATTGGGATGAAATGAGTAATTTGATTGCTATCCAATAGGATCTTGATGCGGCTACTACGACTATGGTACATATCAGAGTAAGCCTTTCGTTTTTCATCAACGACATAATAGATGCTTTCGGCATTACCGTCGATAAATAGGCGTTCCAGCTCGTTATTGGTAAAGAATCCGGTAATCCGTCGACCTTTGATTTGATTGTATTTGACCGAATCAAGTTGGGTATTTACCAAAAAGGCATTGCTCACCATCAGCATGTTATCCAGCTTTTCATTACGGATTTGCATATAGATGGTATCTGAGGTCATTTGCGAACCTTGTGCCCAAATCATGGGCCGGCCAAAGAACCGCATCAAGGAGTCGGGATAGCCATAGTAAACCGAATCGGCCACAGCTTGTAGATCCGACTTGAACAACCGGACGTTGTAATACGCTTTGATAATGCGAGTCTTGGCCGTATCATTGGTCAATGAATCCTTCGGTACCGTATCCGTCGAGGGACGGGAAACGGCCGCCACAGCCCCGGCCATGAGGCTATCTGGCTCAAGGCCCGTAGGGATCACAGCCCGCGAGCGTAGTACGCTGTCCGCGGCGAGGTTCCGTTCCAAGATATCGCGTCCGGCCGATAGCGGCACGGCCTCTACCCGTTTAAGGTGGGTTTTGAGGAGGGCTGCATCCGTTTTGGACTTTGGGGTGGGGATTGAATCAGCCTTAGTCGCGGCGGTGCTATCGAGTACGACATCTAGGGTATCAGAAGGGGTTGTCAATGAATCTATGGCTTGCTGCTGCAAGCTATCTATCCCTTGGCGTTGTAGGCTATCTACGGGGAGCTTCGGGATGGAATCAGGGGTTGCCTGCAAGGAATCCTTATCCAAGGGAGGGTCGTTAAAACCATCGGGGAAGCCCACATCATCCGCCGCATCAAAATCGGGCCCGTAGTCTTCATCATCGAATTCTTCCACTTCGCCACCTTCGCGATTGAGATTGAATTCGAGCGCTATGTAGTCTTTTAGCGGGATGACCCGTGAGAACAATGTGTCGGCCGTCATGTAGATGGAGTCTACCGCCGGTTTTTCCTTTTGGGGCATGCCTATCAACGAATCAGCATCCAGGCTATCGCGATTGGGTAGTGTATCTACGTTCAGGCTATCCTGCGAGATGGCTGTGCTATCTGGTTCCTCACGGTCATTGCGAGTAACGGTAACTACGAGCGGATCTTTGGTCATGGTGATGGATTCGTCGACCCGATGGTAGAGCCCTACACCTCCGAAAGCAAAAAACTGGTCAGCTGTATCAATAAACACCACATTGTCTACAGCCCGGCCATTGCCCGATGTGCCATCGTAATAGAGGCTATCGCCTCGGAGGAACCGGCTTCCTTCGGTATACAGGTTGTTTTTGTCAAACCAAGCCTGCTCGGTATCGGTGTTGTACTCGCCCCGTTCGGTATAGAGGTTTTCGCCTTCATTACCCTTGATGTTGGTGGGGCCGAAAAAATAGGTCATCTTGGAGACCGAATTGTAGCGCATCGTATCGGTATAGATTTTTACATCCGGTGTGCGTACAATGACATCGTATCTAAAATAAGCATCTTTGGTATTGTCAAAATAATAGGCATTCTTACTGGTAATGGTATCTGTGCTATTCACAATCCTGCCTCCACCTGTGTATGTACCCACGCTGTTTTTCATATTGTAGGTCAGGTAATTGGTAGTCAGTACAGCATCGCCATCTACCATGCGTACATTGTTGGTGAGGGTGGCCAGCTGCGTTTCGGCTATATAATGCAGTTTGTCAGCATAGATGACGGTGCCATTAGGTTGAGTGATGATGACCCGTCCGAAAGCATCGAAGTATTGCTTACCTTCATCATCATTATAGATATACCCACTATCGGCCGATAGGGTGGAACCTTTATGTTCATACACCGGCCTATAATTCATCACATTGCCCGTGACGGCGTTAAGTCGGCTGTGCGAAGACGATATCAACCTCAGCTCATCCTGTTGTGCATACAGGGATGAGGAAATCAATGCGGCGAGTATGATGAGCAACAAGCATTTCTTCACGGGAGCAAACTTAGCTAAAAAGTATGGTTTTTTTAACTAACACGGATACACAAATATCATGTACCTTTGGGCATATGAACGTACAAGAGCGATTCATTCAATACCTTCAGGAGCAGGCATTGTGCCAACCACATGAGCGCATCCTGTTGGCGGTGAGCGGGGGCAAGGATTCGGTGCTGATGGCGCACCTTTTTGCAAGAGCCGGATATGCAATCGGTATAGCCCATTGCAATTTCCGCCTGCGTGGGGAGGCTGCTGATGCCGATGAAGCGCTGGTGTACCTACTTGCTAAAACACTGCGTGTGCCATTTTATGCGACAGCATTTGAGACCGAAGCCCATGCACAGCAGACTGGAGTTTCCATTCAGATGGCTGCGCGTAAGTTGCGTTACGAATGGTTTGAAGCAATCCGCGTTACCCAAGGGTACGATTATATCGCGGTGGCGCAGCACCAGAATGACAACATGGAAACCCTACTACTCAACTTGGTACGAGGTACCGGGCTCGCGGGCTTGCGAGGCATACAGCCTAAGCGCAACCGCATCATCCGGCCGTTACTTTTCTTGAGTAGTGAAGAGGTGCAGGCATACGTGCATGCCGAGGGACTGGAATACCGCGACGATGCATCCAATTACTCCACTAAATATGCCCGAAACAAGATCCGGCTGGAGGTTGTCCCCAAGCTGAAGGAACTCAACCCCGTATTGGAATATACCTTTGCCGAAAATATGGTGCGCTTTACGGATGCCTACACGGTGCTGCAAGCGTATGTAGAGGAGCTACGTAATGGCTTGTTTACGGAGTTTTCGGATAAGGAATGGCATATCTCCGTTGCGAAGTTGATGGACTTGCAACCACGGCGATTCTTGCTTTATGAACTATTCAAGCCATTTGGGTTTACAGAACCGGTATTGAGCGATTTAGAAGGGGCAATACGTAATGTGCCGGGCAAACAATTTCGCTCCCCCTCGCATGTGCTTTACCTCAATCGAGGCGAGTTGGTGCTGAAACCCATGGAGACCGAAGAAGATATGGTGGCGACCATTGAAAGACCTGGGAATGGAGCACAATGGGACGAATATCGCTTTGAATCGAGCTTGTCTACTGATAGGGCTGTCATGGGGGAATCCCATATCGCACAATTCGATGCCGATAAGATCACATTCCCTATCCAGATAAGAGCCTGGCAGGAGGCCGACGTGTTTTACCCATTGGGAATGAGTGGCAAGAAGAAGTTGAGCGACCTTTTTGTGTCGCTCAAAATTCCGGTCTACCAGAAGCGATCGGTACCTGTGGTTGTCAATGGCAACGGTGATATCATTTGGGTGGCCCCCCATAGGATGGACGATCGTTATAAAATTACCGGCAAAACAAAAAAAGTGTTTACATTAGCATGTTTTTAAACCAATGGAGGAGAAACCGATATACGTGGAAAACCAATACTTGGGCCGCGACCGAGGTTGGGTGAGTGTGCGCTTAGTGCTGGCGCTGTTTTGCTTTATCGCTTATTACATCAATATCGAGCGTGAGAGCGAAAGCCAGCTATTCCTATTGGTAGGGAGCGCCATTATTTTTGTATCCATCGTGATGATGTATATGCTTCAATACCGCATTACTGTGGAAGATAATAGCTTGAAGCTAAGTGGGCTCTGGACTACACGATTGGTGAAAATAGACCTCAATAGTATTGTGAAAGTAGAGCGTAAACCTTATAGCAATTTCTTCATCAACAATCCGGTATACAACCTCCATCAAAAAGGCAGAATCAAGTTCTATGCGGGGGGTAAAGATGCGATATGGTTAACAGACCGCGATGGCTTGGCGTACATTATCGGCACGCAACGTCAGGTAGAACTTCAACAGGCTATCCTCAAGGCAAAAGGAAAATAGGGGCATAGATTGTCAATTGTTCGTTAAAGTTAGTTAAAAATAGGTTTAAGGTAGGGTGAGTTTTCCCTTTTTTACTTAAATTTGTGTGATTAACATCCGAATGAATATGGGATTATTAAAATTTTTGCTTATTGCAGTTGCCATTTTGTGGTTGGTGCGCGTGGTAGCACGGCTCATCTTCCCATGGGCAATGCGTAAGATGGCAGAGAAAGTTATGGGCAATGCCCAACAGCAATATCAGCATCAGCATAACAACCGTACCCAGCAAACCAAGCCGGACGGCAAAGTGCGCATAGATTACATGCCGCCCCAAAGCAAACCGAAAAATGGAGCGAAAAAGGCAGGTGAATTTGTGGAATTTGAAGAGATAAAATCATCTGCCAAATAGCCGACAAAAACCTTATCTTTGTGGGTATGTGGCTGAAACAATTGTCCATACTTAATTTCAAGAATTATACCGAAGCCACGCTTAACTTCGCGCTAGAAGCGAATGCCTTCACGGGTGATAATGGTGCAGGCAAGACCAATCTATTGGATGCTATACATTATCTTTCGCTTTGCAAGAGCTATTTCAATCCGGTGGATTCCCAACAAATTAAACAGGGCGAAGATTGGTTTATGGTGCAGGGCGAATTCGATAAGGATGCCCAACCTGATGTGGTGGCGTGTAGCCTGAAACGCAACCAGAAAAAGCAATTCAAGAAGAACAAGAAGGAATATACTCGACTGGCCGACCACATTGGCCAGTTCCCCTTAGTGATGGTTTCACCAAACGACTCTGCCATCGTAACCGATGGCAGCGAGGAACGCCGCCGTTTTGTGGATAACGTGATTTCACAGACCGACCATCAGTATCTCGATGGGTTGATTGCTTACAACCGCTACCTCATACAGCGCAATAGCCTGCTGAAACAGGCCGCCAAAGGTAGAATGTTGGATAAGAGCTTACTGGATGTCCTAAATGCACAACTGGTGGAAGCAGGTAACAGGATTTTTGAAAAGCGTAAGGCTTTCATGACTGAATTCATCCCCGAGTTTGATAGGCATTACCAATTCCTTACCGAAACGGCTGAACGGGTATCGTTGGTGTATGAATCACCGCTGATGGAAGGTGCTTTCCTTGACCTGTTGGAGCGAAGCCTTGAGCGCGACTGTGTGCTGGAACGTACCACCGTAGGTATTCATAAAGACGATTTGCTGTTTTCCATACATGAAGGTATGCCGCTGAAAAAGTTTGGCTCACAGGGGCAACAGAAGTCGTTCCTTATCGCGTTGAAATTAGCCCAATATAGCTTCCTGCATCGACAAAAAGGATTCAAGCCGCTGTTGTTGCTGGATGATATCTTTGATAAGCTTGATGACAGACGTACGCGCAAGTTGATGCAGATGGTATCAACAGATGATTTCGGCCAAATATTCCTTACCGATACCGATACCATGCGGATAAACCGTATCTTTGAAGAAATAAACCGCAAAGTGTGCATATTTGAAATCAGTAAAGGCACCGTAAACCAGCAGCTGGAAATGGCATGAGCAGAGGCAACGACATGACCATCAAGGAGGCCATCGATAAAATGCTCGATGTGTACAAGTTGCGGCGTAAATTTGATGAAACATCATTGGTGGCCGCATGGCCCCAGCTGATGGGGAAGGCCATCGCTAACCGTACCAAGCAGCTCTATATCCGTGACAAGAAACTGTTTGTAAAGGTGGAATCATCAGTAATCAAAAATGAGCTGCTGCTCATGCGCTCGCAAATCATCGGCCGGATGAACGAATACGTTGGACAGGTGGTGATTGAAGACCTGGTCGTGCTTTGAGGTTAAGGCACTGATAAAATAAACCCCACCCCATAGATATTCTCAATCTTCGTTCCCGAGACAGAATGCCGTAACAATTTACGTAGCCGGGAAATAAACACATCCAAGCTACGACCCATGAAATAGTCATTTTCGCCCCAAAACCGGATGAGTATATCTTCCCGCTTCACAATCGAATTTCGATGGGCATAGAGGTATTCCAACAGTTCGGCTTCGCGCTGGGTAAGGGTTGTTCGGGTATGGCCTCCAACAGCGAGACTCAATGATTCCTTATTCAATGTAATATCGCCTATCTGGATGGTGTTGGCATGGTCCTGTGCTGCCGTTGAATGCAATAACCGCCTCGTGATGTTGCGGATACGTAGCACCAATTCATCGATATCAAAAGGTTTGGTGATGTAGTCCACAGCACCGAGGTCTAGGCCATGCAATCGGTCTTTTTTCTCCTTGCGCGCAGTGAGGAATAGGAAGTAAGCATTTTTATTGTGTTCCACGATTTTCCGAGCCAAATCAAACCCATTGGTATCCGGTAGTTGGATATCGATAATGGTCAGGCTGAACGCATCGGGTTGTTGGAGGTATTCTTGGTAGGCGCCTTTCCCCGTGGTGCACCATACCACTTCGAAGTTCATGGCTTCGAGGTATTGCTTGGTCACATTGCCCAAATCGGTTTCGTCCTCCACATATAGTAATTTCGGCTTCATTTCGCTTCATTAACCCGTTAACAGGTGACGTAAAACTGGTTCGAATATACATAATTGGTGGGTGTTTTCGGGCGAAATATGCAGGTTAAATACCCGATAGGCTCCAGGGCTCAATTAGGTTTTATAAGGGATGTAGATGGTAAATTGGCTCCCTACCATTTCTTCGCTCGTTACCGATAGCGTCCACCCGTGGCTTTTGATGCATTGGTAGGTATAGTAAAGTCCCAATCCCAATCCGGAGATATGTTGGTTGCCCTGCTTCTGTATGCGGTAGAATTTTTCAAAGACATGTTCAATTTCCTTATTGGGCATGCCTACCCCATTGTCAGTTATCCGCAAGTTGATGGCCGCATCGGTCGTTTCGATATCCACAACAATGCGTTTCTGCACATGGTCGTTGTATTTGATGGCATTGTCAAACAAATTAAAAATCATCGTTGTGAAGAAAAATTTGTTCAGCTCGATGATAAATGGCTGATTCTGTGCATTCAATTGGATGTCAATGTGTTGTCCGGATATTTTTAGATTATAGTCTGTGATGATTTCCCGTAGTAGAAGGTGGATATCACCGGATTCTTTCTGTAATGAGGAATTGTCCATTGTGGTGATATCAATCACTTGGTCGAAGAGTTTCTGCAGGCGTAGCGATTGGCGCTCGATAATTTTGGTGAGCGGTTTGATATTGTTGGCATCGGCCAAGATCTTGTCGTTCTGCATGTTTTTGTTGGCCACAATGATGGTGGAAAGCGGCGTATTGAACTCATGCGTGATGCTGTTGACGAAGTCTGATTTCATTTCGGCGAGTTTTTTCTGCCGGAGCCAATTCCGATAGGTAATGTAATAGATGGATACCACGCAGCCGATGGCAAAGAGTGCCAGTAGAAAGGACGGCATCATCAGCTTGAAGATATTCCAGGTGCGATTATCATAGTCGGCATAGAGTGAAAACCCAATCCAGTAATTGTAGTCGGCCTGGGTGCTTACCGTAAGATTGGTAATTTGGTTTTGGGGCAATGGTTTTTCCAGCGTGCCGCCGATATAAGCGCCATAAGGAGTGGTTAGCCTGTCGGGGAGAAACTCACCGGATTGATTGGCCTGGAAGATGCTTACCACATGTAGGTCTTTGAAAACAAGCTGGATGGTGTTGACGGTGAGCAGATATTGAAGGTTGTCGCGTAATTCATGTTCGGCCTTTATTTGAGCAAACAGGCTATCCATGGTATTGGCAAGGCGTAAGGCATTGAACATGCTATCGAGTAGCCTGTTTTTATAGTTTTCGAATGAATCTTTATCCTGCACGTAGGCAGCCTCCAACGCATGGATGTTTTCCATCAGGTAACGGTCGATGATGGCAACCCCTCCGGGAAATATCTTATCATTGCGGATGCTTTGTGTATACCGTTGGCTAATGAGTGCTTCTTCCGCCGTTTGGTATTGTTCGTCTTTAAGTTTGAACGTGTTGTAGGTGAGGTAAAACAATACGGATATTAGCAAGATGAAACCCAACAGCGAAATGCCCTTATGGATGCGCAATGAATATTTCATCGGGATATCGTTTTGGATGTTGCCCACGGTACAGGCGAATATAGCAAGGAAACCAACAAATAAGATGGCTGATACCAGGCCATTTGGTTTTCATTAACATTTCGTTGGGTATTCATTAACATACTCCTTCAATGGTATGCCTTACTTTTGGTTTAGCATAAATCGAAGATATGGATTTATGCTGATTACTAATACAATCGTACCCTATTAAAGCAAATTTTATACATCCAATGCTGAATGGGCAATTTTTGTGAACAACGGAGATTGCCCATTCTGATTTTTAGCGAGAAAAAAATGATGATCCGATTTTTATTTTCCTCCCTGTTATTGCTTACTGTATTTCAATATTGTTTGATGGCTTATGATGCCGATAACCCACATACCATAGCACCAATTATCGAAAAAGCGTACATCGATTCCTTTGCTCAAAATGGATTTCAGTTTATTTTTGTCAGACAAGACACGAGTTTTGATGCGCAGGTGGCGGAGCGGCTGAAGGAAACGTTTTTCCAAGTGTACCCTATGCTTGTGGAGGCGTTCAATCCCAATGCGGTGCGGAAAGTGACCCTTACCGTAGACACCGCCTATGATGGGGTAGCTTATGCCCATGATGGCCAGGTGGTCATCAGCCAAGCTTGGTTGGAAAAAATGCCCGGTGATGTGGATGTGGTGACTCACGAGGTGATGCACATCGTACAGGCCTATCCCCCTAGAAGCGGCCCAGGGTGGTTGGTGGAAGGGATAGCCGATTATGTACGGCATCGGTACGGTGTAGACAATGTAGGAGCTGGATGGTCACTTCCGGATGTACAGGACGACCACCATTATACCAACAGCTACCGGATTACCGCACGTTTCCTCGACTGGTTGGAAAGCAAGCGGAAAAGTGGTATCATAAAAATACTCGATGAATCCATGCGCTCCGGAACCTATACGGAGGGAATCTGGGAAGCCGAAATGGGGATTGGACTGGATGAATTGTGGGCGATTTATGTTGGGAACGGCTTGGTGCGTTATGTGCAACCCCTCATTGGCACGGCCAAGATGGGCCACACGTTTCCGGGGGCAACAGTGCCTTTCGGGGCAGTGCAGCTTAGTCCCGATACGGACACCATCCCATATGCCGTGGATGGCAAATACAATCCGGATGTATACAAATATTGCTCAGGGTATCAATATGACGACCCTACCATTGTTGGCTTCAGCCATACGCATTTCAGTGGCACCGGGCATTCAGACTTGGGCGATTTCCTCATTATGCCTACAACAGGAGCGTTGCAGCTTAATCCCGGCACAGCCGACATTCCTCAGAGCGGTTTTCGTTCGGCCTATCAACATGATAACGAAGTGGCCGAGGCCAATTATTACCGGGTGAAACTGGATGACCATGGCATCCTCGCCGAGTTGACCACAAGCACCCGCACCGGCTTTCATCGCTATACCTTCGCCGAAAAGGATGAGGCACACATCGTCCTCGACCTGATGCATGGTATCTATGATTATGATGACAAGACCGTATGGACGGTGGCACGTGTGCTTAATGACAGCACAGTGCTGGGCTATCGGCAGACCAACGGCTGGGCACGTACGCGTACGGTGTATTTTGCCATGTCGTTTTCCAAACCGTTTAAGGCATATGGAAGCAAGGACTTCGATGTGGCGTCCGTATATAAAGGCTTTTGGCGTAAATTTGACCAACGTGACAATTTCCCAGATATTGCCGGAAAGAAGCTACGCATGCATTTCGATTTCGATGTGGAGGCGGGGGAACAGGTGCAGGTAAAGTTTGCGTTGTCACCCGTAGGCATGGCCAATGCCTTGGCAAATATGGGTGCGGAAATACCCCATTGGGATTTCGACCGCATTAAAAGGGAAGGACGTGCACAGTGGGAAGAGGAGCTGCGGCGTATTGAGGCAGTTTTGCCAACAGAAGCAGACTATGTGAATTTCTACACAGCGATGTACCATGCTGCATTGATGCCCACTGTATATATGGATATCGATGGGCAATACAAGGGATTGGATTATGAAATTCACCAAGCCGATGGCTTTGTGAATTATACGTCTTTTTCCATATGGGACACGTTTCGGGCGTTCCACCCTTACCTCAATATCGTCAATCCATCGCGCAATGCGGATATGGTGGCCTCCATGATGGCGCACTACGACCAAAGCGTATTGCAGATGTTGCCCATTTGGTCGCACTATGCCAATGACAACTGGTGCATGAGTGGCTACCACAGTGTATCAGTTGTGGCCGATGCCATCATCAAGGGCGTATATACCGGAGATGCCCAAGCGGCGCTGGATGCCTGTGTGGCTACGGCCAACCACAGACGATATGAGGGTATCGGTGAATATATAGATAATGGATATATTCCCGATGAAACCAACGGTACTTCTGTATCAAACACGTTGGAATATGCTTACGATGATTGGTGCATCGCTCAGCTTGCCCAATACTTGGGCAAGCAAGAGATATACGATACTTTTATCAAACGGGCTGAAAATTGGCGTAACGTGTATGATGCTTCCATTGGTTTTATGCGTCCAAGACGTGCCGACGGTACATTTAGGGAGGCATTTGATGTGCTCGAAACCCATGGGCAGGGCTTCATTGAAGGCAACAGCTGGAACTACAGCTTGTATGTGCCACACAGCCCTGTGGGCTTGATGGAGACAATGGGAGGTAGAAAGCGGTTTTCCCGCTACCTGGATTCGCTATTTACCATGTACCTGCCAGATGCGTATTTTGCGCATACCGAGGATATCACACGTGAGGGCATTATCGGTAACTACGTGCATGGCAATGAACCTTCGCACCATGTAGCCTATTTGTACAATATTACGGGGGAAGCATGGAAAACCCAGGAAAAGGTGCGGATGATCCTAGAAAACCAATACCATAACGGGCCCGATGGTTTAGGGGGGAATGACGATTGTGGGCAGATGAGCGCTTGGTACCTATTCAGCAGCCTAGGTTTTTATCCGGTATCGCCGGGTTCCGATGAATATTGGCTCGGAAGCCCCTTGGTACAGTCAGCAGTAATCAATCTTGAAAACGGCAAGACCTTTACCGTGGAAGCGCTGAACCAAAGTGATAAACATGTATATGTGCAGCAGGTGTTGCTCAACGGAAAGCCGCTTGATGGATTTATCATTAATCATCACGATATCGTTGAAGGAGGTAACCTTCAGTTTCATATGGGTGATAAACCCAATCGTAAACGATAAGCGATTTTGGTCACCGAAAATGAGTGCAAGCCAATTGCGCAACCCAAATGAATGAGTGCTTTATTTGATGGCGGGCTTATCAAGGTTCTGTATTTGGCTTTTCAAGGTATCTTTTCCCTAAATTGCTAAGGGCAATGTATCCAATGATTCCGGATAACCCCGAGGCTACCAAAATGGCAAACTTAGCTTCCGTTTGGTGGTATAAGTCACTGAACGACAATAGTGCGATGAAGATCGACATCGTAAACCCAATACCCGCCATCAGTCCTATGCCCAATACTTGCATCCATTTGGTGCCTTTGGGTAATTCACTGAGCCCTAATTTTACAGAGAGCCATGAAAGCAAGGTAATGCCCAATGGTTTACCAATAAACAACCCAGCAATGATCCCGAGGCCGAGTGGACTGGCAAGTCCTTCTACCATGCCACTCTCGAAGCGAATGTTGGTGTTAGCCAAAGCAAATAAAGGCATGATGATAAAATTGACCGGTGTGCTAATGGCATGCTCCACCGACTGGATAGGCGAGGATTTCTGGTTGTTTCCTTTGATGGGGATAGCAAATGCGGTGAGTACGCCGGCAATGGTGGCATGCACACCCGAATGGTGTATGAAATACCACATGACCATACCGGGTATAAGATAAAACCATAAGGATTTAACACCCATACGGTTGATAAACATCATGAGTGCAAATATCCCCATTCCATATAACAAGTAGCTGGCTTCAAGGTCTGCGGTGTAGAATATGGCGATGACAAGGATGGCTCCTAGGTCATCTACGATTGCCAATGCCGTTAGAAATACCTTTAATGCAACGGGTACTCGCTTGCCCAGGATAGATAATATACCTATGGCAAAAGCAATATCCGTGGCCATGGGAATACCCCAGCCATGGTTGGTCTCGGTGCCTGCGTTAAATAGAACGTAAATGCCAGCTGGCACCGCCATGCCACCCAATGCTGCAAAAAAGGGCAGGGAAGCTTTTTTCGCCGATGAAAGTTGCCCATGGGCCAACTCTTGCTTGATCTCAATACCCACCATCAAGAAAAAGATGGCCATCAAGCCATCATTTACCCAATGCAATACACTGTAGTTGAGGTGAATCTGATTGGTTTCAAAGCCGATTTTCTGTACCAAGAGCTGTTCAAACCCTTCTCCTAAAGGAGAATTGGCGATAATCAGAGAAATGACCAAAAAAACAAGTAGGGTAATGCCACTCGCGGAGTCTGCTTCAAAAAATTGCTTTATTTGTTTGCGCATCTGAAAAGAAAATAGGGTATATGAATACGATTTACTGTGTCAATAGAATGAGTTAAACGAATTTTGGCTGCTAAATTACAAAAAGAGACTTAAATCCCCTTTACCTTCACGAATAATTTCAAATTCTCCGGAAGTGGCGTCTACCACGGTTGAAGCTACATTTCCACCATATCCTCCATCAATGACAAGATCCACCAAGTCACCGTATTTTTCATAAATTAACTCCGGATCGGTAGCATATTCCACGATTTCATCCTCGTCATGGATGGAGGTCGATACGATGGGGTTCCCCAACTCGCGTACGATTTCTCGGGCAATGTTATTGTCGGGTACACGGATACCCACGGTTTTCTTCTTCGAGCTCAAGAGCTTAGGTACTTGGCTGCTGGCATTGAAGATAAAAGTGAAGGGGCCGGGTAGTGATTTTTTCAACATCCTGAAAGTGGCTGTATCAAACGGTTTGGTATACTGGGAGATGTCTGTAAGGTCATAACAGACGAATGATAGATTGGCTTTCTCGGGTTTCAGCCCACGCAGTTCACAGACCCGCTCAATGGCCTTGTGGTTTTTGATATCGCAACCCAAACCATAAACTGTATCCGTAGGGTAAATGATAAGTCCACCCCTGCGCAGCACTTCTGCTACCTGTCGGATAGCGTTTGGATTTGGATTTTCTTCATATATCTTGAGCAGCATATTCTTTTTTTGAACGCGGATGACGTGGATTGGATAGATTTACGCAATAAACAATCAGAATTCCGCATTGTTTGGCGTGCGGGGGAATGGAATGACATCCCGGATATTGCCCATGCCCGTGACAAACTGTACGAGGCGTTCAAACCCTAAGCCGAATCCGGCGTGCGGTGCGGTACCGAAGCGCCGGGTATCCAAGTACCAATCCAGCTCTTTCGCTGGGATATCCATCTCTTCCATGCGTTGCTGTAGACGGGAAAGGCGTTCCTCACGCTGTGAACCACCTACCATCTCGCCGATGCCCGGAAAGAGGATGTCCATGGCGCGTACGGTACGACGCCCTTGCTCATCAGGCTCATTTTGTCGCATATAGAATGCCTTGATAGCTGCTGGATAATCGGTAAGGACTACGGGCTTTTTGAAATGCTTCTCAACAAGGTACCGCTCGTGTTCGGATTGTAGGTCGGCACCCCAATCTTCAATGGGGTATTTAAATTGTTTCTTTTGATTGGGCTTGCTACGCCGCAGTATTTCGATGGCCTCCGAATAAGTAAGCCGTTCAAATTCATGGTCGAGACAGAAATGGAGCTTGGCCACCAAATCCATTTCCGAGCGTTCGTTCTGGGGTTTACTTTTTTCTTCTTCAAGCAACCGGTTTTTGAGAAATTCAATTTCATCTGGGCAATGGTCGAGCGCAAATCTAATGATGTATTTAAGTAGCTCCTCGGCCAAATCCATATTGTCTTCAAGGTCATAGAAAGCCATTTCGGGCTCAATCATCCAAAATTCAGCGAGGTGCCGCGTAGTGTTTGAATTTTCTGCACGGAATGTCGGGCCGAAGGTATAGATATTTCCCAATGCCATGGCGGCCAACTCACCTTCCAATTGTCCGGATACGGTGAGGTTAGTGGGTTTGCCGAAGAAATCTTCCTTGTAGTTCACCGAACCATCTTCTTTTCTTGGCGTATTATCGAAATCCAGCGTGGTCACTTTGAACATTTCACCTGCCCCCTCAGCATCCGAACCGGTGATGATAGGGGTGTGCATGTATACAAAGCCGCGTTCATAGAAAAATTGGTGAACGGCAAACGACAATGCATTACGCACCTTGAATACGGCATTGAACGTATTGGTACGGAAGCGTAGGTGTGCGATTTCACGTAGAAATTCCAGGCTATGTTTTTTGGGTTGAAGCGGGAATCGCTCTGGGTCACTGTCGCCAAGTATTTCCAGCGATTCCACTTTTATTTCCACGCGCTGCCCTTTGCCCAGCGATTCGACCAAGGGGCCCGTCACGGCGATAGCCGCTCCGGTGGTAAGGCGTTTGAGCAACATCTCGTCCGTCTGGTCAAAGTCAATGACGGCTTGGAGATTACCCAAGGTAGAGCCATCGTTGATGGCAATGAACTGGTTGTTGCGAAACGTCTTTACCCATCCCTTTACGGTCACCCGGTGCCCGTATTCCGTTGTGTTTAATAAATCCTTTATACGTGTATGTTTCATGTTCAGCTATCAGTTATTAGCTGTCAGCCATCAGCCGGCAGCATCGTGCTAAATTCAGTTTTTGTTATTTAGGATGGTCGTCAATGGTGGGGTGTTTTTGTACAAAGCCAGGAAAATTCCGCATAGAATGAAAGGAATGCTCAGCCATTGCCCCATATTGAGTGCCATCCCTTTTTCGAATGACACCTGTTCTATTTTAACGTACTCGACACAAAACCGAGCCGAAAATAACAAGATCAAGAATATTCCGAAAATAAATCCATCCTGTTTCGTGCGGTTGCGGTATAGCGCAACCATTATCGCGAATATGATGAGGTATGCGCCCGCTTCATAAAGCTGACCGGGATGTCTTGGCAGATCATCCATCAGGGTAAATACCACACCATAATCGGCGCCGGTGGGTTTGCCGATCATTTCTGAATTCATGAAATTGCCCATCCGGATGAATGCTCCGGTCAATGGAACGACCACCGCCAGCCTGTCAAGCACCCATAGGAAACCAAGTTTGGTTTTTTGGCAATATAGTATAATAGCAAGAAGTATGCCGATGGCACCACCATGGCTCGCCAACCCCATATATCCGACAAATTGGTAGCCGCCATCGACTTTTGCAATGGGTAGGAACACCTCCAGCGGCGCTTCCCAAAAGTACATCGGTTGGTAAAAAAGAAAATGTCCGAGTCTGGCTCCGATAAATGTGCCGAGGATCACGTATATTGCCAACCGCTCGAACTGTTCGTCGGGAATATTTTCCTTCTTATATATGCGCGAAATCACATAATAAGCCAATCCGATACCCACTGTAAAAAACAGCCCGTAATACCGGATAGGAAGTACACCGAATAATTTTATGAGTTCGGGTTCGACACTCCAATGTATAATGAAAGCAGTCATACTAGCGGGTTAAACGTAAAGAACCTCCAGTAGGGAGGAGGTTCTTTGTTTAAATATGTTCAATCTAAAGTCTAACTAAGCACCTTCGTCACCAGTTCCGCAGCTTCTTTGAGCAGGATGGCCGAATACACCTCCAGACCGGATTCATCGATGAGCAGTTTGGCCTCTTCGGCGTTAGTTCCCTGCAGCCTCACGATGATGGGTACCGGAATATTGCCGATTTCTTTGTAGGCATCGATTACACCTTGTGCTACCCGGTCGCAACGGACGATACCACCGAAAATATTGATAAGGATGGCTTTCACGTTCGGATCCTTCAGGATAATGTTGAATCCGGCTTTTACAGTTGCAGCATTGGCTGTGCCACCCACATCAAGGAAATTGGCGGGTTCTCCGCCTGCCAACTTGATAATATCCATGGTAGCCATGGCCAACCCGGCACCATTAACCATACAGCCCACATTGCCGTCAAGCTTCACATAATTGAGGTTTGACTCACCAGCTTCGACCTCGGTAGGATCTTCCTCTGCAATGTCGCGCATAGCGGCATAGTCGGGATGACGGAACAAACCATTTTCATCAAGGTTTACCTTTGCATCTACCGCCATTATCTTGTCGTCTGAAGTTTTCAGAACGGGGTTGATTTCGAAAAGAGAGGAATCCGTGGCATCATACGCCTTGTATAAAGCGGCCACAAACTTGGTCATATCCTTGAACGCCGCACCGTTCAACCCGAGGTTGAAAGCAACTTTGCGTGCCTGGAAACCCTGCAACCCTACCTTGGGATCCACTTCCTCCTTAAAAATCAGATGCGGCGTTTTTTCAGCCACTTCTTCGATATCCATGCCTCCTTCGGTAGAATACATGATGATGTTGCGGCCACGGCCACGGTCGAGCAGCACGCTCATATAAAATTCCTTGGTTTCACTTTCTCCGGGATAATAAACATCTTGGGCCACCAATATCTTATTTACCTTTTTTCCTTCGGGTCCGGTCTGTGGCGTCACCAATTGCATGCCGATGATGTCGGATGCCCGTTGTTTCACTTCATCGAGGTTCTTGGCGAGCTTCACCCCGCCTCCTTTGCCGCGTCCACCGGCATGGATTTGGGCTTTCACCACTACCCAGTCTGAGTTGTAATCTTCCTTCAGCTTTTTGGCCGCTTCCACAGCTTGCTCAGGTGTTTCGGCTACGATGCCTTCCTGCACCCGTACGCCAAAACTTTTCAGTATTTGTTTACCTTGATATTCGTGAATGTTCATTTGCGAAAAATTTGGCGTAAAAGTAGCGTTTTAATCGGGAATGGTCAAGCCATTTGGGTGGTATTTTTCACGCAAGGTCGCCAAGGCGCTAAGTTTTGCTTTTGCATATATGTATCTACGTGAAACAACCAAAAAATCCCTACCTTCGCAACATGCTACATGCAAAGGGGATATATAAATCATACGGCACATTGTCCATCCTCAAAGGGGTCGACTTGCATGTTGCCAAGGGAGAGCTGGTCAGCATCATGGGCGCTTCCGGAGCGGGTAAAAGTACGTTGCTCCATATCGTAGGCTCATTAGATAAGCCCGACCGCGGCACAGTAAGCATCAATGGTACGGATGTGGGTACACTGACCACCAAACAATTAAGCGCCTTTCGCAATACACACATTGGTTTTGTATTCCAATTTCACCACTTATTGCCTGAATTTACGGCACTGGAAAACACCTGTATCCCAGCATTTATCAATAAAGTGAACAAGAAGGATGCGGAGAACAAGGCATTGAAACTATTGGAACTCCTTGGCGTGTCCCATCGAAAGGATCATAAACCAGATGAATTATCGGGTGGAGAGCAACAACGGGTAGCCGTGGCCAGAGCGCTGATCAATAATCCTTCCATCATTCTCGCCGATGAACCTTCAGGTAATTTGGATTCCGAAAATGCAGCAGCATTGCACCAGCTGTTCATAGAGTTACGCGACCGATTGAACCAGACGTTCGTGGTGGTGACGCACAATGAAGAACTAGCCAATATTGCTGACCGTGTCATACACATGAAGGATGGAGTAATTGAGTAAGTAAGGCAGCGGTATGTCCAGCAAGGTGCTAATTACACAAGGTACACGGCCATTTGCACAACGGGTGGCCCGGGAGTTATCCTCCCCAAAACAGCAAGTGCTTTTCGGTTCGGCTGATGAAGTGCCTGATGTATTGCTGCGTACAGGGAATTACTTGCGTATCCCACATCCGTCGATGCCGGTTTTCGTGCATGAATTGCTTAAGATTTGTTTGGATAGCGAGGTAGACATCCTGATTCCAATGGGAAAAAATGAGCTGTATCCATTGGCCAAAGCCCGCCCACTTTTTGCCGAATATGGCGTTGAGGTATGGGTGCCTGATGTGGCGGACCTGGCGGGGTTGGTTATCATCGAAAGTCCGCCAAGAAAGCTGCCATTGTTGGTGGTGAGTGATGGGGTGGTGGTAACTGGCCCAGAGGCTGGGAAGCGGCACGGCACTTTATCTGGTGTTTTCATTCCATCAGATTCAGGCGATGAAATGGCATTATGTTGCATCGCCGATTAACTTAGTGAAACGATCTCAATGATTCCGCTAAAATGAACACGATATCATTAAACCATGCTTTTGTTTTTGATTCAAACAGATATATGTTGACCTACGCGGATATCGATACGCATAAAAAAGCCATTGTCTTTGAATTGGACGATGTGCTTTTTCCAAAAAAAGACTATTTGCTACAAGTATATTACTTGTTTGCCAATTTGCTGGAATATACGGAAACAGTACCTCCGGCAAGTGACTTGGTAGATTTTCTGAAAACTGCTTATGAGCGCCATGGTGAAGCGGGATTGTTTGAAAGAGCAGCGGCGGTTTTTGGGATCGACAGCAAATACAAGGAACATTTAGACCGCTTGCACCTGGCGGCGCAGCTGCCCTTGAAGCTCCTGTTATATAAACCTATACTGGATTTGATGCAGACGTTGGATAGTCAAGGAAAGCAATTGCTGGTGTTGACTGCAGGGAACCAGACGATGCAATTGAACAAGATGCGACACATGGAATGGAATGGGCTTGACAAGGTATTGAAAGTATATTTCCAAGAGGAACTAATGGCCAAGCAGCTTGAACCTATGGATTTTTTGTTGAAAGATAATGGACTACAGGCTGAAGATGTTCTATACATTCATTCCGGCGATACAGCTGTATCAATAAATACGCCAATGGTGGACTGCATAGGTGCAGAACGATTTTGGAAACCATCAACTATTACACATAATAACTAGCTATAGCAGGAATGAAAGCAACGATCTTGAAATTATTGACCATCCTATTGCTGTTGGCTGGCGCGATGACTGGTTGCAATCGGGAAACCGTTATGCCCGAACTCGAACGGCCAACTCGGACCGATACCGATGAGGATTTATTAAAAGACTCCGTGTATGTCTATACCTACTTGTTTTATTTATGGCAAGATGACTTGCCTGATTGGTTTTCGGATATACGCAGATATACCATGGGATATAATTCAGCCGATGCGGTATTGGAGGCTCTGAAAGGCTATGCAAAGGATCCCGATGGAAATCCTTACGACCGGTTTAGTTTTTTGGATCGCACAGGTACCATTAATGCCGAAATACAACAAGGCCTAGCAGGAAGTTTTGGGCTTGATGTACGCTATGATAATGATACTGATTTGTATGTGAAGAAGGTAGACCTTGGGTCGCCGGCATACACGCAAGGAATAAGACGGGGATGGCAAATCCTGGAAATCAATGGCAACAACAACCTGTCCTTGGCATCCATGGAACAGGATAATTTCACATTTCTATTCAACGCCTTGGATGCCGGCAACATTAGCCTGCGGCTGCGGAAACCTGATGGCGAGGAAGCATCCCTCAACCTAAGTAGAGGAAACTACCAAATACAACCCATACTGGCAAATCAAGTATATACCATAGGAAGCAAGAAAGTAGGTTATTTTGCGTTTGACAGCTTTGTGTCCACATTAAGCGGGAATAATAATCCAACTTATGTGAAAAGCCAATTGGACCAGTTGATTGCATATTTTGAGAATGAAGGTGTGCAAGAATTGATTGTAGACCTACGATACAATGGGGGAGGGGCCGTAATTACAGCCGAATACCTGTCTGATATGCTAGCCCCGGCTTCGGTGGGCAATGGATTGATGTACACCTCGAGGATTAACGACCTCCTGCAGGATGATGAGGATTGGGCCCAGCTGTTTGCACCTGTTAATTTCAATAAGACCAACATCCTTGACCTCAGCCGGATTTATTTTCTAGTAACCGAAGGTACGGCTTCAGCAAGTGAGCTGCTTATTAATAACTTGCAACCGCATATGGATGTAAAATTGATAGGCGAACATGCAACGTACGGAAAGCCGGTTGGGTTCTTCGCCTTGGATTTATCGAGTGTAGATCTCTATGCCGTTTCTTTTCAATCGTTTAATTCAGTAGGATATGGTGATTATTTCTCGGGAATGCCTGTGGATAAGTTGGTGTTTGACGACCTGACCAAGGATTTTGGGGATGCGGAGGAAAGCATGGTTGCTGAGGCCTTATATTATGCCAAGAACAATAATTTTTCGCCCGAAGCCGTTAGCCTACAGGCCAATTCCAGCGCAGGTAATACCAGCCGGATTGCGCCTCGGCTCAACCGGACCTTGGATCGGCATGGAAACAAAGGCATGTACAATTTTGGCAAAAACCTACGTATGCCCAAGCAAATGCGCCGATAATATTTAATTAAATTGGTATATTGCGCTTTCTTTGATGCCGGATCTGGCCATTAATATTGAACAGCTTATGAAGGAAGGCAAACCTGCAACAATAAAGGAAATTGCGAAACGGTTAAAGATTTCACCTTCCACCGTTTCCAGAGCACTGAACGACCATCCCAGTATAGGCTTGGTAACGACAATGCGTGTGAAGAAGGTTGCAAAGGAGTTGAACTATGAACCCAATCAAACCGCTATTTTCTTTAAGCAACGCAAAACATTCACCATAGGTGTGGTGCTGCCTAGCTTATCTGAACCTTTTTTTTCAGCAGCCATCAGCGAAATTGAAAATGTAGCGAGTTCAAAGAACTACACCGTAATCATGGGCCAATCGCTCGACGATGCTGACCGCGAACTACGGATATTGCAAACACTGAAGACACATCGGGTAGACGGCATCCTGATGTCGATTGGGAAAAATACGCAGAACTATGGATTCATTGACCTGTTGGAAAGTGCGGGCATTCCCATCGTTTTTTTTGACTGTGTGCCTGATTTGGAGAATATCAACAAGGTAGTGAGCGATCTGGAAACGGGAATGCTGGAAGCCATAGACGTCTTTGTCTCTTGTGGGCATAATGCTATATCCTTGATTAACGGACCAACAGCATTGCCTGCCAGCGTCGAACGTAAGAAAGCCTATATTAAAGGATTGAAAAGGCAGAAAATTGCCTTCAAGGAAGAATATATTGTGAATACGGACCTTACGCAAGATGGTAATGAGGCTGCTATTCTGCAGTTGTTATCCCTCTACGACCGCCCCTCAGCCGTGGTTTCATTCAACGATTATGTGGCATTGGATGTGATGAAAACCGTACGCCAAAAAGGTCTGGCACTCAACCAGGATCTCCATTTCATCAGTTACGCTAACTATCCATTATGGAAATATATGGAAAACCCGCCGATGGCTTCTATTGAACAATTCCCAGGAAAGCAAGGGAAGAAGGCGGCAGAGTTGCTTTTTGAACTAATTGATACCGAAGAGAGCCCGAAGCCTGCGAAAGTGGTCTTCAAATCGCGTTTGATTAACCAAGGATAGGTATTATCCCTCCAGAAATTCCGATTCGACGATTTTTTCCTTTTTCTGTTTGGTTTCCGCCCAAGGGGTAGAGATAACGGTATAGGCATTGCCAATATCAAGGCCTACGGCCCGCTCGATGTGGTTCGGACCGCACCATAGGGCCGAGCGCAAGAAATAGCCCATGGATGCATAATTATCTGCACCTTCCGGCACGATGACATCAAGTACGCCTTCGAATTCGCGTTGGAAATGGCTCACCAATTCAGGATACAGCGCCCCCCCACCCACTAAATACAAGCGGTTGGCTTTCTCAAAATCTGTATCCGTAAAGGCCTTCCGCATGGCGGGAGATATCACTTCGTCATAATAACTTGCCAAATGGTTGCTTCTGGCATTCAACAGATTCATTCGTTTTCGGCCGATAACGATATCACCACGCTGGAAACTTTGATTAATCATGTGCTCGTTTTTCATAGACAGGTAATAGCTCGCACTCAACTCGTCATAGAGGGTATTTACCGAGCGCCTAAGTCCTGGAACGCTTACACAGGTTCTGGCTACAGGCCCCTCCGCTGTACTTAATGCGGTTTCACAGGTGCCGTAACCTAAACTCACGACGAAGAAATTACCTTCATCTGCTAGCGGACCTTTGCGAATGGCATTGATGCACCCCATGATTTCGGACATCACTTCCAGATGTGAAATGGTTAGCTGGACGCGGCCACGCCCGCCGCCATTTACCGTGTCTTCATTGTACTCAATGATGATATCGCGTATGGAGAAAAACTCTTCTGCTTGCTGCTTAAACAATTCGTATACTGCAGATGGAAACCCCGTAGTAATCACCAACTCACCAGATTTGGCTTCGGTGGCTAATAACAAACCGGCCTTGGCCAATAATTGGTAGTCCAAATCAACGGGAGAACTATTGATGTTGCGGTATGGAGCATGCCCTTGGGTCAACGCTAATTCACCTACGAGGAAGCCTGAACCAGCCTCAAATAGCTGAATGCGTTTATCTAAGGAAGAAGTAAGCTGTACGAGTGGTTTGTTATGCCTTTCGATGACGCTTGGGATGCTTGTATATTTTGTCTTCATCAGTCTATTGGGGTGGTGATGTACAAATATAATAATAGTTTTGGCTTAGGAAAATAATCCATTGGTTTTTTGGTTGTTACATTTGTGTTAAGAAAAAAAACCTGACAGGTTCCAAAAACTTGTCAGGTTTGTATGGCTGACTATAGGTGTATCACTTCACCGTAGGCATCCGCCGCGGCTTCCATGATGGCTTCACTCATGGTAGGGTGGGGATGGACGGCCTTGATGACTTCATGACCGGTGGTTTCCAATTTACGTGCCACCACCACTTCTGCAATCATCTCGGTGACATTGGCACCAATCATATGGGCACCGAGCAATTCACCATACTTGGCATCGAAAATAACTTTCACGAAACCATCCTTAGCCCCCGCAGCACTGGCTTTGCCTGATGCGGAAAAAGGAAATTTACCCACTTTGATTTCAAAACCGGCTTCTTTTGCTGCTTTCTCGGTATAGCCTACGGAGGCGATTTCGGGTGAGCAATAGGTGCAGCCAGGTATGTTGTTGTAATCGATGGGCGATACATCATGCCCCTTTATTTTCTCTATACAGGTGATGCCTTCGGCAGACGCCACATGCGCCAAAGCCTGACCTTTGACAAGGTCTCCAATGGCATATACGCCATCTATATTAGTTTTGTAAAAATCGTCTACCAATACCCGACCCTTATCTGTTTTGACGCCCACTTCCTCCAAACCGAGGTTCTCAATGTTTGGGGTAATCCCAACTGCAGAAAGCACGGTCTCCGCTTCAATGGTTTCCGTACCCTTAGCCGTTTTGATTTGCACCTTACTCAATTTGCCGGAGGTATCCACGGATTGCACTTCTGCATTGGTAAGGATGCTGATGCCTGCTTTTTTGAGGCTGCGTTCCAATTGTTTAGAAATCTCTTCATCCTCAACGGGGACAATGCGATCAAGATATTCTACGACGGTGACTTTGGTGCCGATGGCATTATAGAAATAGGCAAATTCGACCCCGATAGCCCCCGACCCGACCACAACAAGCGACTCGGGTTGTTTTTGCAGGTTCATGGCCTGGCGGTAGCCGATGATTTTTTTGCCGTCCTGCTTCAAATTGGGTAGCTCACGCGAACGAGCACCGGTGGCTAAAATGGTATGTTTGGCGGTATATTCTTTAGTGGAACCGTCAGTATTTACTTCTATTTTGCCACCTTTCTTAATTTTGGCGGCACCCATGATTACATCAATCTTGTTTTTTTTCATCAGAAATTGGATGCCTTTGCTCATGCCATCGGCTACTCCACGGCTACGTTTGATGATAGCTTCGAAGTTGGCCTCGCCACCTTTGACCTTGATACCGTAGTCTTCAGCATGGTTGAGGTACTCAAATACTTGGGCACTCTTGAGTAAGGCCTTGGTGGGAATACATCCCCAATTGAGGCAAATGCCACCGAGGGATTCACGCTCTACGATGGCTGTTTTAAATCCAAGTTGGGACGCCCTAATGGCAGCTACATAACCACCCGGTCCGCTCCCGATAACAATGATGTCGTAATTCATTATGTATAAGATCTATTTTTAATGGACATATGGAATACTTCATGTATAATTATGGTTTTTTAAGACACATGAATATTTCATAAATATTTATATTATTTCTTCGGATTGATTTACTTTTTCAATTATCGTATTCGATATGGCGGCTACAAACTTACATAAAATTTTTTGTAAGCGGTAGGTGATTAGGCATTAGCAAATAGCCTTTAACAATTAATCTGGCGCTAAAACCTAAAACTTCCGATCTATAGACCGTCACATTTCAGTCAAACCCTTTTGGACGCCTATACACTCGCAGGATAATTGCTAACTTGCCGATCCAAATCGTTGATCATGAGCAAGAATAAACAGACGCTAAGCTGGTTTTGCAACATTGCCCTTATCGAAGGGATATCTATGGTGGTGCTGATAACGTTTTCCGTACTAAAGCGCACCACTGATTTTGGATGGGCTGTATTGGGAGTTAAATACGTGGGTTGGGCGCATGGCATCTTATTCATTGCCTACGTATATCTGTTATGGATGTGCTGGGATAAATATAAATGGAAATTTGGCCGGATAGTGTTATTTTTTGTCGCTTCGTTAGTTCCCTTTGCGCCTTTTTTCGTAGAACGGAAATTGAGGCACGAGCGTTAGCATATGCCCCTGTTGCGTTATGGCTTGTTGCCAGCGTATGCGTAAGTAATTTCCGTTTTGCCGTGGTGTGCGGGATTGCCGTCCTTGTCGAGATTCACAAACACCAGTTTGTCTATTGTGAGTATACTTTTCCGCGTGATTTTGTTACGTACCTGGCAGGTAAGTGTGATGGATGTGCGGCCGAAGTGCGTGGCCGTAATACCCAGTTCGATGATGTCGCCTTGTCTTGCCGAGCTCACGAAATTGATTTCGGAAATAAATTTAGTAACGATGTGAGGGTTGCCTAATTGTACAATGGCATAAATGACGGCTTCTTCATCAATCCAACGAAGTAGCGTGCCACCAAACAATGTCCCATTGGGGTTGAGGTCCTCAGGTTTAACCCATTTGCGAGTATGGAAGTTCATGTTCGTATTATCAGTGATTTTTCCGGTATCTTTCATCCCCCGTTGTACTGCATAACACGGTTTGTAAATTGGGTTAATAGCTGTTCTAGAAATCTAAACGAAGCAAGACTTCTAGAACACCCTATGCGTTTTACATATGGATGGCCCGGTTGGCCGTGGCTGCGAGAGCTGCTTCCCTGAAAGCCTCTGTATAGGTGGGGTGGGCATGGCATATACGAGCGATGTCCTCTGCCGATGCGCGGTACTCCATGGCTATGGTGGCTTCAGCAATCATATCGGCAGCACGAGGACCAATCATATGGACACCCAGCACTTCATCGGTATCAGCACTGGCAAGTACCTTTACAAACCCATCAGTATCGCCGCTGGCCTTGGCCCGACCACTGGCCTTGAACGGGAAGGCTCCTGTCTTATACTTGAGGCCTTCTGCCTTGAGTTGTTCTTCGGTTTTGCCCACGCTGGCCACCTCTGGCCAGGTATAGACCACGCCGGGGATAAGGTTGTAATCGATATGGGGCTTTTGTCCCGCAATACGCTCAGCCACAAAAACACCTTCGTCCTCGGCTTTATGGGCTAGCATGGCGCCTTTGATGGCATCGCCAATGGCATATACACCTTGTATAGGGGTTTCGAGGTGTTCGTTCACCGGTACTTTTTTGCCACGCTCTTCCAGCGTGATACCAATGTTTTCCAGACCGAGCCCTTCAGTATACGCCGTGCGGCCTACGGCCACAATGCAATGGTCGCCTTCCCATTTCACGGATTCTCCCTTAGGGTTTTCCGCAGTCACGGTTACTTTTTTACCTTTTGCCGTAGCACCGGTTACTTTGTGTCCCATGTAAAATTCCATACCAAGCGTTTTTTTCAGTACTCGCTGCAATTCCTTGCCCAATGCTCCATCCATGGTGGGAATTATGGATTTTTCATACTCAACGACTGAAACCTTGCTGCCCAAGCGGGCATAGACCGAACCGAGCTCAAGTCCGATGACACCACCACCGATGATAATCAGATGGTTAGGCACTTCCGTTAGTGTCAATGCCTCGGTGGAAGTAATAATCCGTTTTTTATCTACAGGGAGGAAGGGAAGGGCGGTAGGTTTTGACCCCGTGGCGATGATGATGTTCTTACTGGTGATTTGTGTTGTTTCACCGCCTTCCTTCGTAATTTTGATCGTGTTTTTGTCGACAAACGAACCCACACCATTGAGGCTATCAATTTTGTTTTTTTTGAAGAGGAATTCAATACCAGCCACGTTTTGACCAATTACATCATCCTTTCGCGCAATCATTTGCTTCATATCTACTTGGAGGTTGCTCAGGTTGATGCCATGTGCACTGAAATGTTTAGCAGCATTGTGGTAATGTTCTGATGAATCCAACAGTGCTTTGGATGGGATGCATCCCACGTTGAGGCAGGTGCCTCCAAGGGTTTTGTATTTTTCGATGACGGCTGTTTTTAAGCCCAACTGTGCGCAGCGAATGGCAGCCACATAGCCCCCAGGTCCGCTACCGATTACGATGACGTCGTATTGCATGCGAATTATTTAATCTATTAGATATTCAAAAGTACGCAAAATTACATTGTTAGGGAAGGTGAACAATAAAAAAAGACAGCCGGCTGACTGTCTTTCTTTATTGTCTCATATGGTTTTTATTCTGCTACGATTTTTCCCTTCATAACACCATAATGGCCAGGGAAACTGCATAAATAAGGATATACACCTTTTTCTTCCAAGGTAAATTCAATTACATCGGTCTCTCCTGGCCCCAATAGCTTAGTGTGGGCCAAAATGGATGAAGCAAAAGTAGCCGGGATATACTCGTTATCTACGGCTTTAATGGCTTCACCGCCGAACGCAGGCAAATCGGTCCCAGGTTGGAGAACAACCACGTTGTGTCCCATGGATTCTTTGGGCATCTCCCCTATATTTTTAAAGGTGAGCTTTATGGGCTCCCCCGCTTTAACCCGAAAGAGTTCTTTGTCATATTTCATCAAATCATTACCCGCCAGGGCCAAGTCGTTGCTCAAGGCTACGGTGTCCAGTCCAGGGATATCCACTTTGGGAGTTTCGGTTTCCGAGGTGGTTGTTTCAGTTGTGTCCGATGATTCTTCTTTTTGGTTGCCACCGCAGGCGGCAATGAGTAATGCACTTACAACTAAAGGGGCTAAAAATAATCGCTTCATTTCTGTTAAATCTAATTAATTAAACCACCCATAAATGGGATAGCATTGTTGGTTACGCTGCTTGCTTGCGGCCAAAGGTATGGGATTTCCCAAAATTATACAACGTTAAAAAAGTCCATTTATCATTACATTGTAATTTTAATATTACTTTTCTGCTTTTGACTTTCCGTGGGTCAGTGTTTTGATAATCTGATAAAGTGTCACCGGATCAAAGGGTTTGCCCACCACGGCATTTGCGCCGGCGGCATAAGCAGCTTGCTGTTCACGCTGCAATACTGAAGCAGAAATGGAGATGATGGGAATTTGCCTGAGGTATTCACGATGATCGTTCCTGATGGCGCGGATAGCATCAAATCCGCTCATGACGGGCATATGAGCATCCATCAGGATGAGGTTATATGCGGTGTTTTCCACCTTTTCCAGGGCTTCTCTCCCATTTTTGACGGTATCTACCGTAATTCCCCAGGTATTGAGCATATGGGTAACCATGAAACTGTTCAAGTCATTGTCTTCGGCAAGGAGGACACGGACGTCATTAAGTAGGGGCAAATCGGTATACTGCTTCCTGTCAGATTTCGGCATCATCTCTGAAGCCTCCTCATCGAACCAGCATTGGAATATAAATTCACTGCCTTTGCCCAATTCGCTGTGGGCATGGATCTGGCCCTGGTGCAAGTTGACCAGCCGTTTGACTATAGCCAATCCCAAACCGGTGCCGCCAAAGCGCTTGGTAATGCCTTCTTCCCCTTGTTCGAACGATTGGAAAATCTTGTCAAGCGCATTGCTACTGATGCCGATGCCAGTATCCTTAACTGAAAACTGGATATGTACACGTTGCTTGGAGCGTTTGATCAACTTTGTTTCTAAACAAACGCTTCCTTTTTCCGTAAACTTGATGCCGTTAGAGATGAGGTTGCTCAATATTTGAGTCAAACGCAATGAATCAGCCAGGATATGTTTGGGCAAATTTTCATCATGAGCAACCTTAAAGGTGATCCCTTTCTGTTCAGCTTTATAAGTAAATAGGTTGCCGAGCTCCTTAATGATGTTGGGCAACGACGTTTTGGCATAGTCTAACCGCATTTTCCCCGAGTCAATTTTAGATAGGTCTAAGATGTCATTGATGATCAATAACAGCGACTGCGAAGCATTTTCGAGGTAATCAAGCCACTCAGATTGTTCTCCATTTAGTGGAGAATTCCTAAGCATCGTGGTAATGCCCGTAATGCCATTGATAGGGGTACGTATTTCGTGGCTCATGTTGGCCAGGAAGTTTTCTTTTGATTTTCGGGCTAAATCCGCTTCTTTCTTTGCTTTTATCAATTCAATATGTGATCGTTCAAGCTCTTCGTTTTTTCGTTTCAGTTCACGTTGAATATATACTTGTTGCATGAATGACTTCACCTTTGCTACCGTGATATCAGGGTTGAGGGGTTTGTATAGGTAGTCGATTGCTCCACTATGAAGTCCTTTCAGCAAGAACTTATCTTCTTTAGATATCGCCGTAACCATGATGACCATGATCTGCCATGTTTTTGGGTTGCTTTGCAGCAGGGAAACGAATTCAAACCCATTTATCTCAGGCATCTGCACGTCTACTAATGCGATGGCCACATCTTGGTTCCAACAGTAGCGCAGCGCTTCGTTAGGAGAAGTGCTTCCCCAGATGTTCAAGTTGTCGACATCAGCCAGCAACGCCTTTAGGCTCAATACATTCTCTTCTTTGTCATCCACGATGACCAACTTCAGTTTGTTCATGACCTAATTTCTTGTCAAAATATGTTTGTTCAGTTCTTTGCAGAACGTTACGAGTTCCTCATTCGTGAGGATGATGTCTACTGCTCCCAAGGCTATAGCCGCTTCCGGCATGGTTTTTATCTCTGCGCATTCCGGGTCTTGTACAATGCATACCCCACCCGCCTGTTGGATAGCTGTCATGCCTTGTGCTCCATCTTGATTTGCCCCCGACAGCAAAATTGCAATTGTAGAAGGACCGTATACGTCCGCCACACTTTGCATGGTCACATCGATGGAAGGCCTGCAGAAATTCACGGGCTCGGAAATATCCAGAGAAATGCTGTGATCCGGCTCAACCAACAAATGGTATCCAGGCGGGGCAAAATATACCATAGGTGGTTTTATCAGCTCCTTTTCTTCTGCCACCTTGATGGGGATGTCACATTTGGCCGTCATGCTTACTTCTATATTGGTTTCATATTTAGCATTTCGATGGATAATAACTAAAACCCCGATAGCAAGATTCCCCGGCAGTGCCTTCAGGATATCGAAAAGAACTTTAAAACCACCTGCCGAGCAAGCCAATAATAAAAGTTCGATTCCGTGAAGTTTGCCTCTTATTTGTTGGTCTATTTTACGCAATTTTCTGATAAATGTTTTGTTTTTTATTCACTAACCTGAATTTGTCTTTCAACTTATCTGATCGTAGCGTTTCCCTCGCACCTAAGCAAAGAAATCCAAATAGCGCCAAACTTTCATACAATAAGGTAAGCACGTGTTGTTGCAACGGTGGGTTGAAATAGATTAACACATTGCGACAAGTGATGAGCTGAAACTCATTGAATACACCATCCGAGACCAAATTATGAATGGAAAACAATACGTTTTTTCGCAAATCATGGTGTATAGTAGCCGCATCGTACCGCGCTGTATAATATTCTGAAAACGAATCGTCTGCCTGGGTTTGCATGTAATTGTCAGAGTATTCCTTCATTTTTTTTAAGTCGATTATTCCTTGTTTAGCCTTTTCCAAGACGTTGTGGTTTATGTCAGTACCATAGATGAAAGACCGGTCATACAGCCCTTGTTTTTTAAGTACAATGACTAGCGAATACACTTCTTCACCAGTTGAACATCCAGCACTCCACACCTTGATATAGGGAAATGTGGCCAAATAGGGTAGAACCTCTTCACGCAACGCAATGAAAAAAGTCGGATCACGAAACATCTCCGTCACATTTACGGTTACTTCAATAAGGAACATGTTGAAAAAACCAGGAGTATTTACTAAGTTATCCTTTATGTCAGTAAAATCAAGATGGAATAAATCCATAATTCGAGATACACGTCTTTTGAGTGATGCCCTTGAATAGCCATTCAAATCAAAACCATGGACATTATTGACCAAATCGATTAATTTTTCTAGGTTTTCAAATGATATGCTCATTCTTGTTGTTTTAGCTCAGCCATACCCGCATCAGAGAGAGTAATTTGTCTATATCCACAGGTTTTGCAATATAATCATTTGCTCCCGCATCAAGAACAAGTTGTCGGTCTCCCTGCATAGCCTTGGCCGTGATTGCAATGACAGGTAGCTTAGCAAACTTTTTGATTGACCTTATCTTTGTTATTGCTTCATAGCCATCCATCTCTGGCATCATGATATCCATCAATACTAAATCTATTTTCTGTTTTTTTTGGAGCACCTCTAGGGCCTCAAGCCCGTTGTTGGCAATCTCTACTTTTATATTATACGATTCAAATACGGTACTCAATGCAAAGATGTTACGCATATCGTCATCCGCTAGCAAAATGTGTTTGCCTTCTAACACATTGTCCAATTGCAATTCCTTCGATTCAAAGTGGTTGAATGCGTATAGAAGGTTCGACCCTTTATTGTTTTTGACTTTATTGATAAATAGATTTACCTCATCCAAGATTCTGTTGTTTGATTTATCCGATTTAATCACCATGGTTTTCGTATACTGCAAGATTCGGTTTGTCATTTCAGCATTGAGTTCCATGGCTGTGTTTATGATGACCGGCGTATTTTCATGTTGGTTGATGTTTTTTATATCGTCCAGTAGGTCCATTCCTGATTTGTCAGGCAAATTGATATCCAAGATAATGCAATCAAAGTGTTCGCCGGATTTCAACGCATCAATAGCTTCGGTGCCTGTAAATGCCTGTTTTACCTCCACACCATTTTCTACAAGGTTTGACCTGAGGCTGTCACTTTGAATTTTATGGTCTTCAACGACCAAAACCTTTTTCAACGGCGATGAGACTATCTTATGCAAATGACCAAAAACATCTTCGAGGGATTTTTTATCAATGGGCTTTTGGAGAAAGCCAACAGCATCTTCTTTTTTGATGTTGTGGTTTCCAGGAGAAGCTGCTGAGATCAAGTGCACGGGTATGTCCTTAGTATCTGGTGTGCTTTTCAGCTTTTTAAGGACACTCCATCCATCCATCACGGGCAGCATGATGTCAAGTATGATGGCATCCGGGAGGTAGTCCATTGCCATCTGTAGACCAGTATCACCTTGATGGGCTACAAATGTATCAAAGCCTTGTTCGCGGGCATACTGTTCAAGTATTTCAGCAAAATTTTGATCGTCTTCTATGATAAGCAAGCGTTTAGAAGTACTTGTCTTTTGTTTTTGGCTTAAGATCGGCTTGCTACTGGACTTTTCCTCATTTGGAGAGATGTCTTGTAAAGTTTGCATCTTTTTCGTTGGTTGTTCGTTGGTTCCAAGGATGCGATGGAAGGGCAGGAACAGTGTGAACGTGCTACCCTTTCCGAGTTGGCTTGCCACATGAATTTCACCGCCAAGTACGGTAGCCAGTTCGCGGCAGATAGACAGCCCCAGCCCGGTACCTC
Source organism: Parapedobacter tibetensis (assembly GCF_024704835.1). Lineage (GTDB taxonomy): Bacteria > Bacteroidota > Bacteroidia > Sphingobacteriales > Sphingobacteriaceae > Parapedobacter > Parapedobacter tibetensis. The sequence goes on along the minus strand of NZ_JAMXBE010000008.1, from coordinate 120,065 downwards.
CAAACTTCCGACTTGTTGAGCCATCTGCTTGTTTGAAAGCTTCGAAAATCAACTGTTGTTTATCTTCCGAAATGCCTATACCTGTATCTGTTACCGCTATAGCGATGGCATCGTTTGGGTTTATTCCTCCAAGCATACCTTCCTTCCATTCCCTCGCTCGTGTTGCTCGGCTAAACCGCAGCTTCACCTGGCCGTTTTCTTTGGTAAATTTAAAGGCATTGGAGAGTAAGTTTTTCAATATCTGTTTGAGTCGCTGTTCATCCGTATGTAAAGAATCTGGCAAGTCTTTATTTATACTGATCTCAAAATCGATGGCTTTGCTTTCCGTGACGCTGTTGAATAATTCACGCATGTCTTCAGCCAATGTAGCGGGCGCAATGTCCTCTTCCACCAATTCCACGTTACCCGATTCGATTTTGGCCAGGTCAAGGATGTTATTGATGAGATTGAGTAAATCTGTTCCAGCGTTATGGATAACGGCCGCATATTTAACCTGATCAGGTAAAAGATTACGTGATTTATTATCTTCTAGAAGTTTGGCAAGTATCAGTATGCTATTGAGGGGGGTACGAAGCTCATGGCTCATATTGGCTAGAAACTCCGATTTATATCTGCCAGATTGCTCCAATTCACTCGCTTTCATGGCAATAGATTGCCTAGCCTGTTCAATGGAGAAGTTATGTTCTTCCAATAGTCTAGCCTTCTCTTCGAGCTCCAGGTTGGCGTGTTTGAGTTCTTCCTGTTGCACCCTCAATTCTTCTTCCGATGCTTCCAAAAGATGTGTTTTATGCATCAGCTCATCATTGGTTGTACGGAGCTCTTCCTGTTGCGCTTCCAATTCTTCGGCTTGTTGTTGGGTCTCTTCGAATAATCCGGTAAGTGTGGCATGCGTACGCGCTACCTTGGTAGCTACGGCCAACATTATACCTGCCCGATCCAGAAATTGGAGTATGGCGTTATCTATTTTACGGAAAAAGCCAATTTCCATCACGCCAAGCACTTCATTTTCGTATACCAAAGGTTGAATAACGATGTTTTTGAGGTTAGCATTGCCTAAAGACGATAGTACAGTTAAATAATTTTCGGGGACATCGGAGAGGACCATTCGGCTTTTCGAAGCTACGCATTCGCCGATAAGGCCTTGGCTTTTCATGATTTTAGGTTGGATGTTTTTTTTGCTCGCTGCATACGAACCTGCATGTATGAATACTTCTTCATTTGATGAGCTTTCCAGATAAATGAGCCCGATTTTTGCGTTAAGATGTTGGCAAACGGATTGGATGGCCTTTGCTGCAATTTCATTCTCACCCAACCCACCCCGTGTTTTATCGTCAAGCACCGCCAAGCCTTTCAAGATCCAATTTTCAGCTTCCCGTTCTTTTGAAAGCTTATTCAAATCGATATTAGCCTTGCGGATAAGGCGCTCGGATTTTTTCTGCACATTAAAAGTCTGGAAGATATATCCAATTAAAGCAAGTAGAAGAGATACGGTGAGCGCCAACCCTGAAAGCGCAATATACTTGGTTTCTGTAATTTTATTTTGCCTGTTTTCCAGCTCAATTTTCCGTTTGGAGCGAATGGCCTGTTTCAACAAAATGAGCTGGCGACTAATCCGTTGGCTTTCAAATTTTACTTCTTCTAATTTTCGCACAGTCGATTGCCTTCTCTGCGCCATTGAAATGATATTCGCCTCATCTCGTTTATTGAGTAGTATGCGAAGGTGGTCTATCATCAAAGCACCGATACCGATTTTTCTTGTATTTTCAGCTAGTATATCGAGGTCCATGGAAATGGTAAACTGTTCGCTTTGAATGTTCCGGAGATGCGTAGGGTTGCCATTGGAAACAAATGCTATGATTTCAAAGTCTATACGGTTTTTTCGTTGCTCGATACTGTCTACCGCGGTATTCGCATTGACTGTAATTTGCATCCAATTTCTGGTGTCCTCATTAGCGTGATTGAGATTCCTGTAAAAAAAAATCGCAGTGACCACAATGATGACAATGGAAATGGCAAAGCCGAAATATACCTGTCCCTTGAATTTTAATGTTCTCATACAAAAGCATTTGTTTGCCCTTACATTAGCAATTGCCAAAAATACGAAAAGTCAACACATGAAGATAGCTATTCTCCCTATATGGAATTGACTCAAAGTATAGGATGCCTTTCAAATGGTTTAGTGCGGTCAAAAAGGTAACGATAGGTATGGTGGGTTTTATAAATGGCACCACCTATATAGCGAACCAAGTTTATCATCTTGGGGTTGAAATCACCGATCCAGTTCATCTGTAAATCTTTATAGGGCATCAGACTGCTATCTTGCACAATCTTTGACGCGGTCATCACCATTGCCGCTTCCACGCCTTTTCGCTGGTGCTCTGGTACCACGCCGAATACAATGCCAAAGATGGTTTTGCACTGTCTTCTCCAACGATTCCAGAGGAATAAGACGTTGCCCCACAAGGTGAGTCGGCCATTCATATATTTTACAATCAGCTGGTTCACATCGGGGATACTTACCCAAAAGCCTACGGGCTTGCCGTGGTAGTATGCAAACCAGATAATCCTGGGGTCTATAACGGGTTTCAGGCTTTTCATCAGTTTATGGACACTTTTTTCATCTATCGGGTTTACACCTGTATGCCGGGCCCACGCTCCGTTATAAACGGTTCGGAAATCTTCAGCAGCCTTACTTAGTTGGCGCGGGTCAATATGGGCAAATGTGTACCCGGAGTCTTTTAACGCATGCATGGCTTTCTCGCCAATCTTGCTGGACATTTTGTCGGCCATTTCCCGTCGGTAGGTAAATTGCTTAAAATATACCTCAAAACCGTAGCTTTCGAAGAGCTGTTGATAATAAGGGGGGTTATAGTTACAGCAATAGCATGGAGCATGGAAACCATCTATGAGGAGCCCCCACCACCGTTCCCTGCTACCAAAGTTGATTGGTCCATCCATGGCTTCCATGCCCCGGTCTGCCAGCCATATCTTGGCCGTGTCAAACAGCATATTGGCAGCTTCCTGGTCATCAATGCACTCGAAAAAGCCACATCCACCGATACGCTCTTCATCATTGTCGATGGTTTTTCCATCATAAAAAGCGGCTATGCGACCAATACAGCTACCAGATTGGTTGAGCAACAACCAACGTGCGCATTCTCCGCTTTCATAACGTGGGTTTTTCTCAGGGTCAAATACAGCTTGTATGTCGCTGTCAAACGGCCGGATGTAGTTTGGGTCATTGCGATACAAGGGCAGCGGCATCGTCAAAAACAACCGTTCCGTCCTTTTGTCCGTTACAGGGGTGATGTTCATCATGAATGGCGGATAAATGTTGGTACATTAGGCGCTAAAAATATAGGTTTATATCCAGTTTTGGAAATCACGGCGTCAAATTCCAATGCGGGAGGAACAAAAAAATAATTGGTGCAACATATCCGATTGAGCATGCGTCTTATGGAAAACGAAAAAGCTATGAATATGAAACTATTAGTATTGTGCTGCTTAGTTGTATTGTTGCCGTTTGGATGCATGGAATTTGCAGAAGCAACTTCCATAAGCCAGCAACGCGATGAAACCCGGAATGTAGGTGAATTCCACGCTGTCGCCAATAGTGGAAGCATTGTGGTAGAGGTGAAGGTTGGTGAACACGAATCCGTACGGCTTGAAGGCAATGAGGAGGCAATCAGAGAAATCGAAACCGTTGTGGAAAGCGGTACATTGAAAATTAGGTATAAAAGGGGGATTAAGATGGTTGGCCGTAATTGGGGTAAAGTGACAGCCTATGTGACCGCAAAACGAATCGATGGACTTTCACAATCAGGTTCGGGAAGCATCACGGTGATGGGAAAAATAACTGGTAATAAATTAAACACCTCCCTAAGTGGGTCAGGTCGGATCGTCTTTGAGACGGATGTAGCAGTATGTAACGCATCCATTAGCGGGTCAGGCCGGATGTCAGCTAATGGAAACGCCAAGGAAAGCAACGTATCCATCAGTGGGTCAGGCCAGTTCGAAGGAAGCGACCTAAGAAGCCAATCGGCTAACCTTAAGATATCCGGTTCGGGCAATATCCGTATCCATGCCAATGACCAGTTAGATGCGGCCATCAGTGGTTCTGGCAATATACACTATAGCGGCAACGCGCGTACCAATGTTAAAACCTCGGGTTCGGGCAAGGTTCGAAAAATCTGATATGGCCTAGAACGCCTTTAACTTATGACTGCGGCCAATTTTGTAACGTAACAGAAACTGTTGCTGGTTGTCTATTGCCCCACGGGTGAAATGGAAACTGACAATGAATTTACCCTCCAATTGTCCATAACGAAGGGGGATCCAACCCAACCCTAGCCGGTTATACAAAGGAGCTGTATAGAAGCGGTCGCCGTAGGGGATGTCCAGTGACTCGCCCGTATAGAACGTGTTTTGAAGGAAAAATTGTTTGTGGGAAAAATATGCGTTGGCGATGAACCCTTTTGGGGTACGCCAGCCGTACTGTCCCCGTAACCTATCGATAGCCAGTATACCACCCACATTGAAATCGATGGAATCCAAGAAGACATCCCTATGGGAAAGATCCATCCCTATGCTGGCCATGATGGCACCATTATCACGGATGGCTTGTCCTTCGTCATCATCTCTAGCCCTAGCATTATGCCAAAGCATGGCATAATGTGAGAAATAAAAGGAAGCTGCCTCCACCTTTCCAGAAAGGCCCACCATGAATTGCTCACGATCTGTGGCGGTTTGACGGCTAGTCCAGTCAATCCAAATCTGCTGAAGCACTGATTTCCCTGCATAGCGGAGCAACATTCCCTCTATATTGGGGCGGTAATACAATAAGGTGTCGTTCAATATGGCCCGCGGATAGTCGTCCAGTAGCTGGAAGCGTGGAAATAAACCCATATAAAAATCGAGTCCCCGTTGTTGATAATTGTAATAGATGACCGGCTCGAATTGCTTGTCGTTTTTCCTTGCACCAAACTCCTGGATGAAATTCACACCGGCTCTTACCCGGTGTGTGCTATCAATCAGCAAGCCTATCTCAGGGGAAAACCTTACTCCAAAAATGGTCTGTGAATAGCTGCCTGAACGTGCAAATTCCCTGTTGTCTGCAAACCCATGCAGGTTTACATTCCACTCCAAGTGTTGGGCATGTAATGAAAGAGATGCCATGCAAAACACCAACGTGGTAAGCATGAAAATCCTGAAATAGTTCAATCTGTAGTTGTCCATTCTTAGTTTACCATTATACGCAAGCGCGGTTGGGCAGCTGTATACATTTTCAGTTTTGAATGAGGCCAAAAATAATGAAATAATTACTAAAAGAGTGGCAGCCCTACTGTCCAAATGACTTTTATTTGAACGGCTGCCAAAATAGTTGTATCTTTAAAACTTATAAATAGAACAGTTAACTTTTTTAAACCTTATGGACCCTAATTTCACTCCCATTTTGATTATTGTTGGAGCTATCGTAGCATTCTTTTTTTTGCTTTACTTACTCCCTGTAAACCTTTGGTTTACTGCGCAATTGTCTGGCGTACGTGTCAACTTGTTGAACTTGTTGCTGATGCGCTTACGTAAAGTCTCGCCCGCGTTGGTTACTAATGCTATGATTACTTCCACTAAAGCGGGATTGGATATCAATTCAAATGAAATAGAAACACATTATTTGGCTGGAGGCAACGTCAACAGTGTTATTAAAGCACTGATTTCCGCCGATAAGGCCAATATCCCTTTGGACTTCAAGTTGGCCACGGCAATCGATTTGGCAGGCCGTGATGTGTTTGATGCCGTGCAGTTATCGGTAAACCCCCGAGTCATCAATACGCCACCTGTGGCAGCTGTGGCCAAGGATGGCATTCAATTGATTGCCAAAGCCCGGGTAACGGTAAGAGCCAATATCAACCAATTGGTAGGTGGCGCGGGAGAGGAAACTATTTTGGCACGTGTAGGTGAAGGTATAGTCACCACAATCGGATCGGCACTTAACCATAAGGAAGTATTAGAAAACCCTGATAAAATATCCAAGACCGTGCTTTCTAAAGGACTGGATAGCGGAACAGCCTTCGAGATTTTGTCTATTGATATCGCAGACATCGATATCGGCGAGAACGTAGGTGCAAAACTGCAGACGGATCAGGCCGAGGCCGACCTCAAGGTGGCTAATGCCCGTGCGGAGGAACGCCGGGCGATGGCCGTGGCGTCTGAACAGGAAATGCGTGCCAAGGCTCAAGAAGCCCGGGCCAAAGTGATAGAAGCGGAAGCTCAGGTGCCCTTGGCTATGGCGGAAGCGTTCAGGAGTGGCAACTTGGGTATTATGGATTACTATAAAATGCAGAATATCCAAGCGGATACCGATATGCGTAGTTCCATCGCCAAACCGGGAGGTGGCACCAGTAAGGGAAGCGACAAGAAGAATTAATAAGGACACCCAAAGTTGGGCGTCGAGCATAAATTACCCGACCGTTTGCTTTAACCAAAGCAAACGGTTGTTTTCTTTTTAAGATTTACGGATGCAAGGTGTATTTTGGTAATCATTGCCGAACGTCAATAAAAACAAAACCCCGATGATGGGCATCGGGGTTTGTTACTAACCAATTATAAACCTAAATTATGAAAAGACTATCCTAAATTCCCAATTTTACTTGGGTTAAATTCTATAGTGCAAATTTAACACTATTTTTTTGTTTTGTTAATGAAATTTTTGTTAACAAATTGTCAAAAGAACATTAAGTAAATCAGCTTCTAAATCATTATTACAAGCTTTCATGAGTATATTATCAAATGCTGTGCCAAATTTATAAACCCTATGCGGACGCTGTGTCGCCAATAACGTACAAGAAATCCTTACAATTGTTCGAAATTGAGTTTTTTTACTAAGTTTGGCCTCGATTATAGGTGTATTATGCTATTTGAAAAATTCAAGCAAGTAAGAGCTTTCGTATTTGACGTAGACGGTGTGCTATCAGACGGTAGTATCTTAGTAACGGAGCAAGGCGAACAGTTGCGTACTTTCAACACCAGAGATGGGTACGCTATACAGTTGGCTGTAAAGAAGGGTTATCCAATAGCCGTTATCACGGGTGGCAGATCTCTTGGGGTGAAGCTACGTATGGAAGGGTTGGGAATTAAAGATATCTATATTGGAATCGATGACAAAAGCGCAGTGCTACATGACTGGTTGTCGCATAATGAGATGACTGCAGATGACATTTTGTACATGGGTGATGATATCCCGGATTTGGAAAACATGAAGATTGCTGGGTTGGCCGCCTGCCCGGCCGATGCCGTGGAGGAAATCAAAGCCGTTGCAGCATATATTTCATTCCGAAATGGTGGAGCGGGCGCCGTGCGGGATGTTATTGAGAAAGTGATGAAATTACAGAGGACATGGAGTGAAGATGAACATGTAGCCAGTATATAAGGGGTCTGGAAATCCGAAAGTAAGATATTGTCAAGTGCGTACTACTCCTGAAAGACTTCGGGATCAGCTAATGGTTTAACGTCAAAATCATAAATCTAACATCGTAAATCTAAAATGAAGGTCATACTCGCTTCCCAATCGCCACGCCGTAAAGAATTGTTAGCACTTATTGGCATCCCCTTCGAGGTGATAATAAAGGAAGTGGATGAATCTTTCCCAACTGATTTGGGACCAGTGGAGGCTGTGAGGTTTATCGCTGAAAAAAAAGCAAAGGCATTCCTGATGGAATCGACCGATAAATTGATTATCGCAGCCGATACGATTGTGACCATAGACGGGAAAATTCTTGGTAAACCGTCCAACGGCGCCCATGCTGCAGATATGTTAAACCTGCTATCGGGAAAGAAGCATGAGGTCATTACGGCAGTAGCCTTACTCCAATCAAGGAAGCTCCGGTTATTCCACGAAGTGACAGCGGTTTATTTCAAGGAGTTGACAGCCGGCGAAATCGATTATTATATCCAGCATTATAAACCGTTTGATAAAGCTGGAGGCTATGGGATACAAGAATGGATTGGAGCCGTAGCCATTGAAAAAATCGTGGGGTCGTATACCAATGTGGTAGGCTTGCCTACGGCGAGGTTATACAGTGAGTTAGGCAAATTGGACGAGCTAAGCGCTAGTTCGATATCGAGGCATTAATGAATGCTTGATAGCTACATATATCAAGGTAAGTAATATGGTAAAAATCGAACCATATATGCACAAGGATAAAGAAAAACCTAACAGGTTTCTAAAATCGGTCAGATTTCTTAGTTGCCGCCATTTTCTATGGCTTGAATTGCCCGATAAATTCAGGTATTTTTTCCTTGTAATCAGGGTTGGCCAATAATTGGACAAACGCACTACCCACAATTGCCCCATCGGCATAGTCGGTGGCGCGTATGAATGTGTCGCGAGTGGAGATGCCGAACCCGATAGCAATTGGGTTTTGTAATTCCATATCTCGGATACGGGAAAAATAAGCTTCCATATTTTCAGATACTGCCAAGTTTTTGCCTGTGGTAGCCGAAGAAGATAACAGGTAGATAAAGCCCGTAGATAGTCCGTCGATTTTACGGATGCGTGCTTCCGAAGTTTGCGGTGTCACAAGGAAGATGTTGCTCAATCCATTTTCCTCGAAGGCAGGGCGGTACAGATCCTCGTATTCATACATGGGTAAGTCGGGTACAATCACCCCATCTACTCCCACCTCCTTGCAAGATTTGCAGAAGCGCTCCACGCCATATTGCAAGACCGGATTAACATAACCCATTAACAATATGGGGAGGGCCACCCGTTTTCGGAGGTGCTTAAGTTGTTCAAAAAGTACATGCAATGTCATGCCATTATGCAAGGCCTCTTCAGAGCTATGCTGGATTATCGGTCCATCGGCCACCGGATCTGAATAAGGAAATCCGATTTCAAGAAAATCCACTCCGGCTTTTTCCAAGGCCTCGGCGATGTCCACGGTGCTATTTAGTGTCGGGTACCCCGCTGTATAATAGATGGAGAGTATGCGTCTATCGCCTTTGTTAGCGAATAATTTGTTGATTCTGTTCATGATCAAAATCCAAAATACTTCATATAATTGTCCAAATCCTTGTCGCCACGCCCTGAGAGGCATACCACCACATGTTCATCGCCATTGAAAACCATCTTTTCCAGTTGAGCCAATGCATGGGCACTTTCGATGGCAGGAATGATGCCTTCAAGCCGCGTAAGCAGAAGCCCGGCATGCATGGCTTCGTCATCTGTGATGCTGGCATATTGGGCACGCCCTGTCTTGTGCAGCCAAGCATGTTGCGGGCCAATACCCGGATAGTCAAGCCCCGCTGAAATGGAATACGGTTCAATCACTTGCCCATCATCCGTTTGCATGAGTATAGAGCGGCTGCCATGCAGTACGCCCTCCTTGCCCAGTATTGTGGTGGCTGCTGATTCACCGGAATATACGCCCTTGCCTGCAGCCTCTACAGCCACCAATTTTACGTCTGGATTATCCAGGAAGTGGTAGAACATACCCATGGCGTTGCTACCTCCACCCACGCAGGCGACAGCATAATCGGGATTTTCACGGCCCGTCTTCTCCAGCAATTGTTTTTTGGTCTCGGCAGAGATGACCGATTGGAAACGTGCCACCATATCTGGATAGGGGTGAGGTCCCACTACCGAACCGATAATATAGTGGGTGTCCACAGGGTTGTTTATCCAATCGCGCAAGGCCTCGTTGGTGGCATCCTTGAGGGTCTTGCTGCCCGACGTGGCGGCCACTACCTCTGCGCCCATCATCTTCATCCGAGCCACATTGGGGGCCTGCCGCTCGATATCAATGGCGCCCATGTACACCACACATTGTAAGCCCATAAGTGCGCAGACTGTGGCTGTGGCGACACCATGTTGTCCAGCTCCGGTTTCGGCGATGATACGCTTCTTCCCCAATTTCCCGGCGAGCAATATCTGTCCTATCGTATTATTGATTTTGTGTGCCCCCGTATGGTTGAGATCTTCCCGCTTGAGGAAGATGGTAGTCCCATAGCGTTCCGAAAGCCGTTGTGCAGGGTATAAGGGAGATGGGCGTCCCACATAATCTCGCAACAGCCGATTAAATTCCTGTTGGAAATCTTCGTGCTGAATGATTTGAAGGTATTGCTCGCGCAGTTCCTCCACATTAGGGTAGAGCATTTCGGGAATATAAGCCCCACCGAAATTGCCAAAATACCCGTTTTCATTTACTTGATATTCGCTCATCTTCCGATTGTTTGAATTGTTTTTTTCAAAAGTTCGATATCCTTCATGCCCGGTTCAGTTTCAAATTTCGAGTTCAAATCCAAGGCATACAGCCTGTGGTCATTCAATTGCAGCGCTTGGCGGATGTTATCCGCACTTATTCCCCCACTGAGGAAAAAGGGTTTGTCAGATGGGTATTCCCTGAGCAGTTTCCAATCAAAACTTTTGCCGCTTCCCCCGTATTTTTGGGTTTGGGTATCAAACATATAATAATTTACCACGTCTTCATAATCAGCCAATTGTGCCCAGTTGAACATATTGTCGATACCAAAGGCCTTAATGGTTTCCACGCCAAGGTCTTTCAGCGCAGCACAATATGCAGGAGGTTCATTTCCATGTAATTGCACGGCTTGGAAGCGGTATTGATTGAGGGATGACGTCACTTTATGAATATCATCATTGACAAAGACCCCCGTCTTTTTTACGCCCTGCAATTGGGCCACCCATTCCGCATCCAGCTGCTCGATGAAGCGTTTGGAAGTCGGATGGAAAATGAAACCAATGTAGTCTGGCTGCAAAGCGAGTATATCCCGGATGTTTTCCGGATATTTCAGGCCGCATATTTTTATTTTCGGGTTCATTTATCTGTTTCTCGTTTGCAACGGTTTGAACGGGGATGACACTGATGTTGCTGATAACCACGGATTTTTCTAATAGCCATCCGTCTAAATCCGCCGAATCCGCATCATCCGTGTTCTATTTACTGAACTAATCTCCTAAAACTCTCCAGCGCTTTCTTGCCCAACAAAGAAGCTTCCGCCTCATAGAAGCAATCGCCAAAGCTCTTTTCCGGATGGATGGTCTGTATGGCAATAGCGGCATTGGCCAGTACCACGTTATTTTGGGGCAATGTGCCCTGTCCGTTCAACACATCAGTGAAGATTGCCGCCGCTTCCTCCACGGTGTTGCCTCCCGAGATATCAGCGGGTTCAACCCTTTCGAGGCCCAAATGTGCCAAGGTATGGTATTGTTCCCCAGTACTGCTGATTACTTTGAAATCGCCGGTCAACGAAATCTCATCATATCCATCCAATGCATGTAAGATGCTGTATTGCTTGGTAGATTGTTGATAGAGGTAGCCATAAAGCCTTGCCAATTCCAAGCTGAAAACCCCCACGGACTGATATGGTGGATTGGCAGGGTTGACCAACGGGCCGAGCATATTGAAAAATGTCTTGATTCCGAGTTCGCGGCGGATAGGAGCGACAGTCTTCATCGCCGGATGGAAAAGCGGGGCATGGAGGAAGCAGATATTGGCATTTTCCAATTGGCGACTAATGGTGCCCTTGTCGTTAGTGAATTGATAGCCGAGATATTCCATCACATTGGACGACCCGCATCCCGAAGACACCCCGTAGTTGCCGTGTTTAGCCACGTGATATCCCGCTCCTGCAACGATAAAGGAAGCCAGTGTAGAAATGTTAAATGTGTTTTTGCCATCACCACCAGTTCCGCATAGGTCAATGAGCTTATATCCAGGGAAATCCAGCTTGTGACATAGGTCGTACATGGCATCGCGGAAGCCTTCCAGTTCCTCCACGCGGATACTTCGCATGCCATAAGCTGTCATGAAGGCGGCAATCTGCGAGTTATTGTACTTGCCCGAGGCAATGTTGGTTAATATCTCGTAGGCTTCACTTTTAGTGAAGGTTTTGAATTCGAAGAGATGTGCTAGTATTTGTTTCATTCCTGTTATGCCATAAAAAAAGCCTGCCGGTGATGGGCAAGCCGCTATGCGTTTGAGTAGATATTACTTACTAATAGGAGTTCGCCGCAACAATCAACTGTTGTGCCACCACCAAGTAATATGTACCGTTATAAATTCCATTTAGTTATCGTGATGCAAATATGGTTTTTTGTTTTGAAAGATGCAAGGGGTAGGCAGATTTTTATGAGTCGAAGCGGCAAAACAAAACCGCCCCGGACTTCATGGTGCGGGGCGGTTATGCTTCAATATTCATCCTCATTGAAGAAGAAGTCGTCCTTGGTGGGATAATCCGGCCAAATCTCCTCTATATTTTCATAAGGCTCACCATCATCTTCCAGGGCCTGCAAATTCTCAATCACTTCCACGGGTGCACCTGAACGGATGGCGTAGTCAATGAGCTCGTCTTTTGTCGCCGGCCAAGGAGCGTCTTCCAAATGTGAGGCTAACTCTAAAGTCCAATACATAACGCAACTATTTTAAGTTCCAATTTTGCGCAAAAATATAATATTTCTATTATGATTATGAAATTTTTTATTAATATTTTCGATACTTATAATAAATATCTTTATGTCAGGCAGTTAATGTTTATATTGTGATGATTTTATTGCGAAAAATTGACATATTTTCCAGTTGGGGTATAGCTAAAGGAAATAAAAAAGCGTAATAGGGTCTTTCTAAATGTTTTCGAAGTCGGTACCTTTTTCGCGTAACGTAGTGAGCCTAGGGGATACATTCTTGATGTCATTGTTGGGATAATCGTCTTCAATCAATCCATCCCGCATGCGTACAATGCGGTGGGCATGTTGCGCGATATCCTCTTCATGGGTTACGAGGATAATGGTGTTTCCTCCGGAGTGTATTTCTTCGAGCAACCCCATGATTTCTACGGAAGTTTTAGTATCCAGGTTTCCGGTGGGTTCATCGGCCAAGATGATGGATGGGTTATTGATGAGGGCCCGGGCTACCGCTACCCGTTGGCGTTGCCCGCCGGAAAGTTCGTTCGGTTTATGATCCACACGATTGCCCAATCCCACGCTTTCCAATACTTTTTGTGCCATCTCCTCTCGCTTTTTCTTGCTAAAACCGGCATAGACTAATGGTAATGCTACATTATCCAACGAAGTTGAACGCGGAAGCAGATTGAACGTTTGAAATACGAAGCCAATTTCCTTGTTGCGCACCTCGGCAAGCTCATCGTCTGACATGTCACTCACATTGATACCATTGAGGACATATGCACCACGGGTAGGTGTATCCAAGCAGCCCAAAATATTCATCAGGGTAGATTTACCTGATCCAGATGGTCCCATTAAGGCCACGAATTCGCCCTTGTTGATTTGGAGGGTCACCGATTTCAAGGCATGGATGGTTTCGGCTCCAATGACATATTTGCGTCCGATATCCGTGATTTGAATGAGTGGCTGTTGCGACATAAGTATCAATTTTCAAGTAAGACGTGCTAACATACGAAAAGTTACAATCCCCCGGTACTGTTCCATCGTTTTTTTATGCGATTGTGCACCTTATCGCGCAACTGGTCGGCGTTGGTCAGATCAAGATCCTCGGTTCCTATAGGCTGCAATACCTCTACTCGGATGATACCAGGTCTACTACCGTATCGTTTGGCCCCATCCCAAAAAATCTTCCATGCATTAGGAATGATTACAGGGATTATCGGTACCTGTGTTTCGATGGCTAGTTTGAAGGGGCCGTTTTTGAAATCATAAAGCCTGGGAGGGTACTCCTCTCCGATATGACCTTCCGGGAATATAATCATGCTTCGGCCCTTTTGTAGGTTTTGATGCGCCCGTTTAAACGCCTTGAATGCCGACACTTTACTCTCCCTATTCACCGGTATATCAATGGTGTTGAAAAACATGCCCGTCACCGGATTATCCAACAACTCAATCTTTCCCATAAAAGAAAAATCAGTAGGACAGAGCAATACCATAGCTGTGATGTCCAAGTTTGAGGCATGGTTTGGACAGATGATATAGGGTTTTGACCAATCGATTGAAGTTTCGAACTTGAACCGGTAGAATATCCCTACACATGCGGAGCTTAGCAGACCGATGATACGTCGGCAACGTGCAATGTGATGGAAATTTCGTTCCGGATTCTTCGCCATGATGGTTAAGGCTGGATAAAAGAGTGCAAAGAAAAACAAAACAGATGCCAAGTAAAGGTACCTGTGTAACTTCCTTAACAACCGTATCATCATTAGCCAAAGGTATGGATTTGTGGGAGATTTTGTGTGCTGTCCGAAAACTTTGTACTTTAGCCATCAATATGCAGCAAGACATCCTCATACAAATCAGCCAACACATAAAAGAGCGCCGGCGGCAGAAGAACATTACGGTGCAAGGGTTGGCCGATAAAGCTGGGGTGAGTAAAGGGTTAATATCCCAAATTGAAAATAGCCGAACCATTCCTTCCCTGTTGGTATTGATTAATATCATTCAGGCCCTAGATATCGATTTGAATGTTTTTTTTAAGGATATCAGTGCGAGCAAACAGCAGCCTTCCGTATTGGTAAAACGGAAAGGCGATTACAGTCATTTTGAGAAGGAGGATGCCGCTGGTTTTCATTACCATCGTATTTTTACTAGATCCATTAAAAATTCAGCTGTCGATTTCGTGCTGCTCGAACTTGATGTCGATGCAAGTCGCCCAATGGTAAAAACAGAGGCTTTTGAGTACAAGTACATCATTGCTGGTAAAGTGGATTATCAGTTTAAAAATGAGGTGATACACCTCAACACTGGTGATTCCATGCTGTTTGATGGGCGATTACCCCATACCCCACGAAATACGGGTGCCGAGAAGGCTATCATCTTGGTTGTCTATTTCTTCGAGGAAGAAAATTAAAGCCTATTATTTCTCCTGATTTTTCTTTTCAAAAAGTATAGTTTAAGTAAACTATTTTTTGGTGACGTCTACCAAAATATAGGTTAACATGCCTTTGACAATTTGTTGGCTTATAAATAATAGAAAAAAGTTTGATATTACAAAACGCGGTATCTATATTTGTTTAATAATGCTAAACAATTATGTTAACCAATTCTAGAAGAAATGAGAAGATTTCTATTATTAACCAGGAAACAGTTTCTCGCAAGCCTGCTCGCATTGATTGGACAGGCACTATTATCGAAAATTGGCGTCAAAGCGAAAAGCGCAACAGTCTTCAAGCACGGCGTGGCTTCGGGCGATCCCCTGCAGGACAGCGTGATTATATGGACAAGGATAACGACGGATAATATTCCTGATACAACAGTACAATGGGAGATTGCGACCGATGAGCGGTTTCAGCAGGTGGTACAGCGTGGCACCTATAATACCTCGCCGGAGCGAGACTATACCGTCAAAGTGGATGTGACCGGATTGCAGTCTGGTACCCAGTATTACTACCGTTTCCAGTATCAAGGTGAAGCGTCTAGCATAGGTGCCACGAAAACATTGCCTACCTCCCTTAATGGTGGTGCGTTTCACATCGCAGTAGTGGCATGTAACAACTGGGAAGCTGGTTATTTCAGCGCATTCCGTACACTTGCCGAAAAGGACGAAGTAGACATGGTGCTTCACTTAGGAGATTATATTTATGAATACGAGGCGGGAAGATACAGCAACGACTTGGCCGATCGTACCCATGAACCCGGCCACGAGATTGTCACGCTGGATGATTATCGGAGGCGATATGCACAATACCATACCGACCCAGATCTGCAACTATTGCACGCTTCAAAGCCTTTTTGTTTGGTATGGGACGATCATGAAATTGCCAATGACTCCTATGCGGATGGAGCCCAAAACCATCAGCCGGAGACGGAAGGCCATTGGGAAGCACGTAAGCAAGCAGGTATACAAGCCTATTTCGAGTGGTTGCCTGTACGTGGCGACTCCCCAAAAGATCTCATTCGAAAACTCACGATAGGGAAGGAACTTGAACTGTTCCTTTTGGACCAACGGATGTCAGCAAGGACGGAACAGCTTACTGCCAAAGCCCCGAATTTTTACGATGACGCGAGAGGAATATTGGGAGCTGAACAATATAATTGGCTTGAAAATGGCCTTAGGAATAGCCAGGCCCGTTGGAAACTGATCGGCAATCAGGTGCCCATCACCGGATATAAACCTGATGCTGAAAGCTTACCATCATATAAAGACAAATGGTTGGGTTACCCACATGAACGGAATAAATTGATAGGTTTTTTGGAAAAGGAAAAAATAGAAAACACGATCTTTCTGACCGGAGATCACCATAAATCGTTTGTCCTTGCCCTGCATCGCGAAAAGGAACATATGCAATACACCAAAGCCTATACCGAAAAGCCGCTGGCCTGGGAATTACTCACGCCCAGTGTCACATCCAAAAACGAAGATTATCGTCCGGCAAACGAGGTGAAAACCATGGAGGAGACACTCTATCGGAAGGAAATAAATCCGCACCTACTTTTTGCCGATATCAAAAGCCATGGCTATTATATTGCGAGGGTGGATGAGCATTCATTCACAGCCGATTATTATTTTATCGATGACCTATATAGCCGGACAGTAAATGAGCAAAAAGCGGCTTCTTTCGCGATGACTGCCAAAGATTTTATGTTGAAATCAACAAAGGGATAACTTAAAAGACTGATTACTGAGGAAATGAATACAAACCTTATTGGAAAAATCGCCGTTTTTACCGCTACGGGTCAGCCGCTGGAAATCCGATCGTACACTGTTCCGGCGTTGCAGGCTGGCGAAGTGCTGGTCGAGAATCTGTATACGACACTTTGTGGGAGCGACCTACATACGTTTTGCGGGGTACGGCAGGAGAAAACCCCCTCCGTGCTGGGCCATGAAATCGTGGGGCGTATAGTGGCCATCGATGAGCAACATGGTGGCTATGATCATGCCGGGCAACCTCTCCGAACTGGAGACATCGTGACGTGGTCAATATTTGCCTCCGATCCACAGTCGACGCTCGCTACACAGGGCATGCCACAGAAGGGGGATGGGCTTTTCAAATATGGCCATG
This sequence comes from Parapedobacter tibetensis, assembly GCF_024704835.1. Classification (GTDB taxonomy): domain Bacteria; phylum Bacteroidota; class Bacteroidia; order Sphingobacteriales; family Sphingobacteriaceae; genus Parapedobacter; species Parapedobacter tibetensis. The sequence goes on along the minus strand of NZ_JAMXBE010000008.1, from coordinate 103,082 downwards.
CGCAACTATGTGGAGAAGACATTTTCCATGGTGGCCTAGCAGAATACTGTATCTTAAAACCTTACACCGCTATCCTAAGAATACCAGATGAACTACCACTACCTGTCGCTGCTACCATCAACTGTGCCGTTGCCACCGTGGCAGGAGCGCTGCGTTTGGCGGGTAGCCTGCGAGACAAAAAGGTATTGATTACGGGAATGGGGCTGCTGGGTATGGTTTGCGCGGCGATGTGTAAGGACGCCGGTGCTTCTTCTGTAGCAGCAGCGGATATCAGCGAGGTCCGCCTGCAGCGATCGATACAATTCGGAGTAGATCGGCTAATCAACCTCCAAGCGGATGAGGGCAATGCCATGCAGAAGACCATTGATGTAGTGTTTGACATGAGCGGGTCACCGGATGCCATGGAGATGGGATTGGACACGTTATCCACCGGCGGAATAGCCATATGGGTGGGTGCCGTATTCAATGCCCGGAAACTGCAGGTCGATGCCGAAAGTATAATACGGAGGCTGGTTACCATAAAAGGCCTGCATAATTATAACTACGATGACCTCCAGCACGCATTGAATTTCTTACTGCGGAATTTTAACAACTATCCATTCGATGGGATCGTCGAAAAAGAGTTTCCCCTGTCGGAGGCGCAACAAGCCTTTGATTATGCGTTGGACAACAAGCCCCTGCGGGTGGGTATCAAAATAGGTGAATAAGATGGCAAAGAACTTTCGGAAAGTGCAATGGAGGATGTTGCTCATCACCATGTTTTGTTACCTATTTTTTTATACCGGACGGCACAATTTTGGTTGGGCAGCGCAGGGGATGGCTGCAGATCTGGATATTTCGTATACCATGATCGGCTGGATTAGCTTTTCCATGTTGATTGGCTACGGCTTAGGTCAATTTATCAACGGTAATCTTGCCGATCGGTTCAGTCCACGAACCATGATTCCGCTAGGGGCCATCCTATCCGTAGCTACCAACTTCGCCATCAGTTATGCCCAATCTGCCTTGGCTATTTCCGTGCTTTGGGCTATGAATGGTTATTTCCAATCCATGGCTTGGGCGCCCGGAAGCCGGCTGATCACCAATTGGTGGGGTGGAGCAGAAAGAGGTAAAGCGTTTGGCTTTTACACCATGGCCGCAGGCAGTTCCTCGGCTGTCACTTACCTGCTTTCCATTTATCTCCTGCAACAGGATATGGAATGGCGTATGTTATTCCGTATACCCGTGACCTTTCTTTTGGTCGCTTCCATTGTCTTCTATTTTGTTGCCCGCAATAAACCATCCGATGTTGGCTTCCCCGATCCAGATGGTGATTCTGGTCATCAAGGAAAAAACGGTCATGATTGGAAAGCAAGGTATGGGGCCGTATGGGCCAATCGCAATTTTTTAATTGCATGTTTGGCCATCGGTTTCCAAAGCATGGCCCGTTACGGATTGCTATTATGGGTGCCCGTGCATTATTTGGGTAGCAATTGGAAAGCTAATCCCCAATACCTGTGGGTTACCTTTCTCATGCCTGTCGGAATGGCTTTTGGGGCACTCACCTTTGGGATTATTTCCGATACCATATTCAAGCACAACCGGGTGGCTTCCATTCGCTTTGGGATGGGCATGAGTGCAGGGCTTGCCTTGTTAATGTATATGGTACCCGTTGAAGACATCCTAGTAGGAGGTGTGTTAATGTTTTTAGCCGGTTTTTTTGTTTATGGGCCCCAAGCCAATTTTTGGCCATTAAGTCCAGAATTGCTTGGTAAACGCAATACCGGAACAGGAATTGGTGTGATGAATATGACAGCTTATCTGTTTGCAGGCCTTGGCGAGCCTTTTCTTGGCCGGGTCATCGATTGGAGCGGCAGCACCTCCTCCATTTTTGCTGTGGTCGCCGTTATTTGTTTGATGTCCGCTATTTCGATTTCATTTGTTTACAAATACAAACCAAGTTAACTGAAGGATGGTTGCCGCATAGAAGCCGTCATCAAGGGATTTTTGATGTTGTTTTGTTTTAGTATTTGTAAAAATATATTTAATATTTGTAAACTTTCGCCTGAATACTTAAATTTGTATAATTCGTTATAACGCAATACTTAATCTTATGTTGAACACGATATCTACCCAATCTTTTCAAATAAATAATCGGTTGTATGCGCCGAAAGCCTTACCTATCGTCGTCATTTGCATCGATGGATCCGCTGACGAGTACTTAGACATCACCATAGCTCATGATCGAATGCCTAATCTCAAGAAGATGGCACAATATGGATACAAAGGGATGGTGCGTGGGGCATTACCTTCCTTTACCAATGTTAATAATTCATCTATCGTGACAGGCGTATCCCCGGCAGTACATGGTATCAGTGGGAATTTTTTCTATGATGAAACCAAAGACGAAGAAGTGATGATGAATTCCTCGGATTACCTCCGCACCGGGACCATCCTGGCTGTGGCTGCCAATGCAGGGCGCAAGGTAGGTGTGGTCACGGCAAAGGAAAAGTTGCGGGATATTTTGTCATATCAACTCAATGGCATTGCTTTTTCGGCTGAAAAAGCTGGTTTGGCAAAGAAGGAGACACACGGCATCGACGGTGTGGAAGAATTGGTAGGGCATCCAATTCCAGCCATTTATAGTGGGGAAGCCAGCCTGTTTGTGTTGCGGGCAGGTGTAGCCTTGATCGAAAACGGATTGGCCGATTTCTTATACCTTTCCCTTACCGATTACATGCAGCACACCTATGCGCCGGAAACAGAAGAATCGTTGGCTTTTTATGAAGCCATTGATACCGAGCTCGGTAAACTGGTGTCGTTAGGAGCCATCGTTGGTGCCACTGCTGATCACGGCATGAATGCTAAAATCAAGGCGGACGGTTCCCCACACGTTTTGTACCTTGAAGATATATTGGAGGCACAATTTGGGGCTGGGTTTCGTGTGATTTGCCCGATTACAGATCCTTATGTAAAACATCATGGCGCGTTGGGTTCCTATGCGGTCATACATATCGAAGACAAAAGTCAAATTGAAGCGGCAAAGAGCTGGCTGGTCTTGCAACCTGGTATCACCGAGGTGCATGACAAGGAAGCCGCTGTTCGGTTACTCGAACAACCCGCCGATCGGACAGGTGATTTAGTCGTGTTGTCAGCCAGGGATGTGGTCGTTGGGCGCCGTCCGGAATACCACGACTTGAGTGCATTGGATGGTAGCCTGCGATCACATGGCGGGCGGTATGAAGAAATGGTGCCTATGGTTATCTCCCATCCCCTCAATGCGCGCTACAGCATAAAGGCAAGTACCGACCCCCGAAATTTCGACATATTTGATTTTACCATAAACGGTACCTGTTAAAAACGATTTATAAGCTCAATCCATATGCGTTCCACTGACCAAAATATTAGTAAACCAAGTGCTTCAATAACCATCAAACCCGTCCACCTCAATAGTTATGTGGCTGGGAAGCCTATATATTCCGGTGAGCAGCTCGAAGTTTTCTTTCCCTATGACAAACAGTTGGCGGGTACAGTTACCATGGCCAATCGTACCCTGGTTGATGACGCCATAAAAAGCGCGTTGCAAGGCCCCAAGAATCTCTCCAGGTATGAACGTTACCAAATCCTTGATAAGGCCCGTCAATTGCTGGAGAGCCGTCAGGATGAGTTTGCCAGGCTAATCACCTCCGAATCGGGTTTATGCATACGGGATGCTTTATATGAAACAGGACGTGCTCGAGATGTATTGTTCTTTGCAGCGATGGAAACACTGCGCGATGATGGACAGATATTCTCTTGCGATATTTCGCCAAATGGTAAGGCCCGAAAGATTTTTACCACGCGTGAACCTTTAGATTTGGCTGTGGCGATCACGCCATTCAACCATCCATTGAATCAGGTAGTCCATAAAGTGGCGCCTGCCCTAGCAGCCGGCACACCTGTAATTTTGAAGCCATCGGAGAAAACACCGTTAACTGCCATTCGATTGGTCGAACTGTTGTATGAAGCGGGACTTCCGGGGTACATGCTCAGTGTGTTGGTAGGTCCTACTTCAGAAGTGGCCGAACAATTGGTGGCCGACCCCCGTGTGTCATTGGTATCTTTTACAGGCAGCGTGGCAGTAGGCAAAAGGATAGCACATACCGCTGGATATAAAAAAGTGATTCTTGAGCTGGGGGGCAATGACCCCTTGATCGTGTTAGAAGACGCCGATATGGAGCTTGCCGTTACACTGGCAGCTGAAGGGGCTTTTCGTAATTCCGGTCAGCGCTGCACTTCCGTGAAACGCCTATTGGTACAGGAAGGGATCATCGAGCGATTTACAGAGTTGATGGTAGAAAGAGGCAAAACGTATCGTATAGGCGATCCCTTCGATCTGGAGACCCGGATAGGAACAGTCATCGACGAATCGGCCGCCATGTATCTCGAAGAAGTTGTACAGAAAGCTGTATCTGATGGAGCCGAAGTACGAATGGGTGGAAGGCGGCAACATGCGGTGATGGAGCCTACCATATTGGCCCACGTGCCCCGTACTACACCAATGGTTGTACAGGAATCGTTTGGACCACTGGCACCCATCATCACCATAAGCGATATTAACGATGCCATCGAGGTAGCCAATGCCTCCAGCTATGGGCTGTCGTCTGGCGTGGTGACCAATGACATGCAAAAGGCCTTGAAAGCCATAAAGGAGTTGAAAACGGGTACTGTAAATATCAACGAGATGCCAGGGTACCGTTTGGAAAGTTCCCCTTTTGGAGGCATCAAAGATTCCGGTCTTGGCATCAAGGAAGGTGTCATTGAAGCGATGAAATGCTTTAGTTACGTCAAGACCTTTTCACTGCCTTGGTGAATTTTTGAAACCTCATAGGCTGTTCGGCGCGGAAGCCTACGTGCAAACCTATGAGGTTTTCCTCTTTGCTAAACCCTTAACTCAATTCCGCAAAATATTTATGGAATAACGGAATGGTTTCAATCCCCTTGAGGTAGTTCGCAATATCGTATTTCTCATTGGGCGAGTGTAAATTGTCACTATCCAAACCGAAGCCCATCAAGACCGTTTTCAATCCCAATTCATCCTCGAATAGCGAAACGATAGGTATGCTCCCTCCTCCACGCGTAGGAATTGGTTTCTTTCCAAAAGCCTCCTCAATAGCCTTTTCAGCAGCTTGGTAGGCCACGCTATCGGTAGGTGTCACCACCGGTTGGCCGCCATGATGCGCGGTTACCTTCACGCTTACATAATTGGGTGCAATGCGTTCAAAATGTTTGGTAAACAGCATCGTGATTTCCGCTGAATCCTGATTAGGCACCAGACGCATGGAAATCTTGGCGCTCGCCTTAGCAGGCAATACCGTCTTGGCTCCTTCACCGATATAGCCCCCCCAAATGCCATTGACCTCCAGGGTAGGGCGGATACCTGTCCGTTCGATGGTGGTATAGCCTTTTTCACCCCATAATGCATGGATGCCAAGGTCACGTTTGTATTCCTCCTCGTCAAACGGAGCTTCATTCAACGCTTTCCGTTCGGTTCCATCAAGTTCGACCACATCATCGTAAAATCCAGGAATGGCGATACGGTTGTTATCATCATGTAAGGATGCAATCATCTTGGCTAAGATAGTGGCCGGATTGGCCACGGCTCCGCCATATACACCAGAGTGCAGGTCGCGGTTTGGGCCCAAAACCTCCACTTCCAGGTATGACAGTCCACGGAGGCCAGTTTCCAATGAAGGGGTATCCAAGCTAATCATTGCCGTATCAGAAATAAGCACCACATCGGCGGCGAGCCGTTCTTTATTGGCTTTGACAAAAACTCCCAAATTATCCGATCCTACTTCCTCCTCACCTTCAATCATGAATTTTATATTGCATGCGAGTGTACCGGTTTCCTGCATCAATTCAAAAGCTTTTACATGCATGTAAAACTGTCCCTTATCGTCGCAGGCACCGCGGGCGAATATCTTGCCATCACGTACGGTCGGCTCGAATGGCGGCGTTTCCCACAGTTCCAGTGGGTCGGGCGGTTGCACATCGTAGTGTCCGTATACCAGTACTGTAGGCTTTCTGGGGTCAATGATTTTTTCACCATATACTATGGGATGGCCAGCTGTGGGGCATATTTCTACTTGGTCTGCACCTGCATCCCGTAATTTCAAGGCAACGTATTCTGCAGCGTTCTGCACATCGGCCTTGTATTTAGGATCAGCGCTTACTGATGGAAACCGGAGCAACTCAAACAACTCGTCTAAGAAACGCTGTTGGTTCGTTTCCACATATTCCTTGATTTTTTGCATAATAATAAAATGGGTTTGCCACAAACTTAGATAAAGTTGATTTCTTGTGCAAACGCTACCCAAAACAATACTTGTTTTATTGTCTACTATTTTTTCGTGTTTTTACATCAAAATCGCAGGATGGTAACATTAACGCAAATGATAAAAAATGTTAAATAATCAACAGACGCCATAAAACTATTTTTTTAGTTTTATATTTGGGGCGATTGATGCCGGGGCATGACGATGTCAATTGTATCAATCACCGTGTGCTGAGAAATGGTGGGAATCGGGGAGGTGGCTTCTTTGCCCACGGACAAAAAACTGTAGCATAAAACCTAGTTATGAAGAAGACACTCATTGCGCTTATTGTGGCATGTATATGTTGGCTCCCTGTTGTGGCACAACAGGACGGTCATATAATCAAAGGTTCGGTGGTAGATACCGCCTCAAGTGTCAAACTAGCCAAATCTTCCATTGTATTGGTGCATGCCCAAGATTCCATGCTCTACCGGTTTACCCGAGCGGACGAGTCGGGGAATTTTCAATTGGATGGGTTGGAACCGGGTGAATATATCCTTTTTGCCACTTATCCCGATTATGCGGATTATGTGGAGCGTTTTACCCTTGATAGTGCTTCAAATTTGGTTGATCTGGGTAATCTGGGATTGGTATTGCGGAGCAAGTTACTGGAGGAAGTGTTGGTGAATCGAAGGCAGGCTATCACCATCAGGGGCGATACAACCGAGTATGATGCGGCAAGTTTTGTCATCGAGCCCAATTCAAAAGTGGAAGACCTGCTCAAGCAGTTGCCCGGCATACAAGTAGACCAAGATGGCAAAATCACGGCACAAGGGCAAACGGTCAACAAAGTATTGGTGGATGGGGAAGAGTTTTTCGGGGATGACCCCACATTAGTAACTCAAAACTTGCGGGGCGACATGGTGGATAAGGTGCAGCTGTACGATAAGCGGAGTGACCAAGCCGAATTTACCGGGATTGATGACGGGGAACGTGCCAAGACGCTTAACATCAAACTCAAAGAAGATAAAAAGAAGGGGTATTTCGGGAAGGTGGATGCCGGCGCGGGCACTAACGAAATGTACCAAGGGCAAGCCATGTTTAACAGGTTCGATAATAAACAACGGTTTTCTGTTTTCGGCACACTTGGCAACACGGGCCGTACGGGACTGTCCCGGCAGGATGCCGACAGGTATTCATCATCAGGATCTACTTCCTTTACCGACGATGGCGGCATTATGATTTCTGTATCAGGCGGGCAGGACGATATCGAGTCATGGAGTGGGCGTTACGATGGCCGCGGGATACCTTCCGTATGGAATGGCGGTGCCTTTTATAGCAATAAATGGGGTGAAGGCAAGCATTCCATTAACGGTAATTACAAAGTTGGCGACCTGAGTGTCAATGGTTCCAGCAATACCGTCACCCAGAATAATCTTCCCATAGGGGCCATTAATACGACGTCTGACCAGGTGTTTGATCGGCGAATTTTCCGACAAAGGGCCGGGGCTATCTACGAATCCAAGTTTGATTCTATATCCACATTGAAAGTGACCTTTGACGGAACCCTCAAAAATGGAGAGACGATGGATTTCAACCAATCCGCAGGCACGAACAACGCGGGGGATATGCTCAACCAGTCGATGAGGCGCACCAGGAATGAAACGGAAGGGCAGCAATTTTACCTATCGGCGCTATGGACAAAGAAACTACGCAAGCAGGGACGCACGATTTCTTGGGAAATCAATGAATCCATTAACCAAAACAAAGCGAATGGACTGCTGTACTCCGAAAGCAAGTTTTATACCGATGGCGAGGTAGATAGCACTTTATTGGTAGACCAGCTGAAAATCAATGATAGCCAAAGCTCGGTATTCAATTCCAACCTTACCTATTCCGAGCCATTCAGCAAGACATTATCACTGATTCTGAATTACCGGCTCACGGCAAATAATGGAACTTCACTTCGGCAATCCTTCAACCAAAGCGGTGCCGGTCAATATGATGATCTGGATTCGCTCTTTAGTAATGATTTCAAACTAAACCAATTATCTAATCAGTTGGGGGCGGTGTTTAACTATAAAAAAGGCAAATCCACCGTCAATTTTGGCACAAGGGTGAGTCGGATACAATTTGACCAGACCGATCGGTATATAGACAACCGGTTTGAACGTCGTTTTACCAACTATAATCCCCAGGCCAGTTGGCAATACCGCTTTTCACAGCAGAAGTCGCTCCACATCTCCTACAATGGAAATAATACACAGCCCACCATCAGCCAGATACAACCCGTACGTGTAAATGACGACCCCATGAATATCATATTGGGAAACCCTGATCTTCGGCCCTCGTTTACCAACCGGGTGAACCTTTCCTATAACTCTTATAAGGTGCTCGGCAGTCAATATTTTTATGTGTTTGGCAACTATTCTACCACTCATAACCCCATTGTGAGCAACACGTTTACCGATTCTGTGGGTAGAAGCACGTTCCAATATGACAACCTTGGAGATAAAGCGCCCTCGAATTTTTGGTTTAACGCATTCTTTAGCAAAAATCTGAAAAAATGGGATATCAATCTGGGCGGTGGTCTCAGTGCAAATGGAAATATCTATTACAACATTGTCAACGGTGAGTTGAACCGAACGGTATCTTCTACCTATTCCAGCTCGGTAAGCATCCGGAAAAATAAACAAAAGAAATACAATTTTAACTTGAATTTCGGGCCTACGTATACTGCCGGTGAATCTTCATTGCAGCAACAACAAAACAACAATGGATGGGGCCTTAATGGCGACTACTCGTTCAATATCTTCCTCCCCTTGAAATTTCAGATCAACTTCGTGGGCCGCTATACATACACTGCGGCCACCCAATCATTTGCTGAGGATTTCGAGCGTTTCATCGTCGATGCTTCCATAAGCAAGAAATTCCTGAAAGATGAAACACTGAGCTTCTCTGTTGGGGTGAATGACATTTTCAAGCAAAACCTGGGTTTCAGCCGCCGTGCCAACAATAACATGATCACGCAGAACAGTTATACCACCATAACTCGCTTTCTAATGTTTTCACTTACTTGGGACTTCAATAAAATGGGCGGTGGCCCATCTATGCAAAATTAACAGACTGACGACCATGAAGAAATTGTTTATTATATCATTTATTGCCCTATCGTTGTTTGTAGTGGAGACCGTGATTGCCCAGCACGCCCGGTTTGTGGAGCGTGGTGTCATCGAATTTGAAAAACGGGTAAACATGTATGCCAAGATCAAGGCCAGAGTTGGCAATAGCACGTTTATGGAACAAGCTTTTGAGCAATATAAGCAAACACAGCCCCAATTCAAATCGTTCACCTATTCCCTCGCATTTGACCAAACAAAAACCCTTTATTGGCCGAAGAGTGATAAAGGAGCTACAGCGAGTGGTTTTTTCGGCAACGATCCTTCCATAGACATGGGTAATACCATATTTACAGATTTGCTTGCCGCGCAAAACGTCAGTCAGAAAAGCATTTATGAAGAGACTTATCTGATAACGGACAGCATCCGGCACATCCAATGGCGCATTACCAACGAGACCCGAGAAATTGCAGGGTATGAATGCCGTAGGGCCAATGCATTGGTGCTTGATTCCATTTATGTGGTTGCTTTCTATACAGACCAGATTCCTGTGTCCGGTGGTCCGGAATCGTTCACTGGTCTGCCCGGTATGATCCTTGGTGTGGCCCTTCCCTATGAAAACACCACATATTTTGCCACCAAAGTAGATGACCGGCCTGTATCGGCCAAGGAACTGGAAGTGCCGAAGAAAGGGAAAGCCGTTAATTACCGCGAGCTGCGTACGCAATTGGAGGCGAGCCTGAGGAATTGGGGCGACTATGCGCAATCCATCCTGAAGGCGATGATGTTATAAGTTGATTCATGCAGGCATTAATGAGTCATTTCACCATCCGCTTTCCCCCCCTTTGAACCATTTCCATTTTGGATACGGTTAAATCGGCTTTCCGCCGGTAATAAAACAGTGAAACTGGTGCCCGTTTCTCCGTCGCTTTCCATCTCGATTGTGCCACCGTGCGATTCAATGATTGTTTTAGTAAGGTATAATCCCAGTCCGGTTGTCGGTTCTCCTGCTGTACCAGGACGCTTGGCTTTCGTAAATTTATCAAATATCTTATCCCTTATGGTTTCCGGAATACCGATGCCTGTATCCTGAACAACGAGCAACACCTGGTTGTCGGCTGCTTCCATAGTGGAAAGGCTGATCATCCCACCCGGATGCGTAAACTTGATACTGTTCCAAAGTATATTGCTGATTGCCCGCTTTAGTTTAAGGCGGTCAGCCTTAATGGTTTTGTTGCAGTTCAGTTGTTTTGATAAAATGAGCTGCTTACTTTCCAGTTTGTCGGATAAGGAAACTGTGCACTCGTTGACCAAGTCATCCAGGTTTTCATCCTGAAGCGTAAGGGCTTCGTTTTGGGACTGTTCGGTAGAGAGGATGTCTTGGATGAGCACCAGTGCGTAGTCGCAGGTTTGACTTAACTTATCGATAAGGTATTGATGTTTATTTAGAGCCGGGTCGGCTTTCAGTATAGTTCCCAGCATACTGATGGAAGCTATCGGACTGTGCAAATCATGTGTTGCCGCCAGTAAGGCCACCTTTTGCTTTTCATGGCTGGTATGTAGGTAAGAAAGTATATCTCCCTGTTTAATAATACCGTAAAAGCTATCTTCATAAGTAACGGGAAGTACCGTATTACCCGTTGTTTTCATCAGATTCAGTACAGCACTTATTAATTCAGTACAAGTTACTGCAGGCTTGCTCCTTAAACAATCAATAACCAGTTGATGCTGTTTCATAGCTAGGTCCGCCGCAGTGAGTACACCAATAGGCTTATTTTCTTCCAAAATGACCGCTGCATCCTGTGTTCGCAACAACTCCTTTGCTCTACCTGTTCCGGCATATGCATCTAGTGTCGCATATTGCTTGGTTATCAGTGTTTTTATATTCATAGATTAGGTGTACCTCCGGTTTAGCCATTAATATTGTTCATCGAAATCCGTACCTTCATATTAACCTGTATTAACTCGCCTTCAGCGACATGTTCAAAAACATGCCGTTGTAATAACTGTGTAATTCTTTCAGCCGGAATTTTAGTAAGGAGATTTCTGTTTATAAAAACAGCTTCTATGCGTTCATATCCCGCATCCGTATCCACTGCTTGAAAAGTGCCCGGAGCAAGCATATCCAATGATTTGCCCAGCCCGTATCGGCCCTGCGCTGCGTTTTTTGCGAGGATCAGTACATCATGGAACAGCGGTAGCTTAAGCTCCTCAAAACTGATATCAATTCCATATGTTTTGCCTGTATCCAATTGGACATTCCTTTCTTTAGCAAAGTACGACCAGTGGTTTCCGTGTCATTGATTTACGCGGTCAGTGGTTTCTGTGTCATTAATTTACGCAGTGTTTCTCTGGTCAGGGGCTTTTTATTAAAAGCAATTACCTGGGTGTATGATTTTGACTTTATTTCATCCTCAACTTCTTCAGACGAGGTATTTAAAATTACCCAAACATTCTTGCGGTAAGGTTTGTTGCACAGCAGATCCAGAACGCCCCACCCGTCCATCGCCGGCATATTGATATCAAGTAGTACCAATATCTTTTTGCCCAAAGCTGCTTCCCGATCGATAAGGTCAAGTGCACTAAAGCCATCATAGCATACAATAGGTTCATCAAATGGTCGCACTGATTTTATCAATGCTTTTTGTATCGTGCCCAGCATGATATCATCGTCGACAATAAATATACTTAAATCCATATACCTATTTGGCAGTAAGTAGAGCTAACATTCATTTGGCAAACCCGTTTTATAAGTGGAAGCAAAGGTATCAACGCGCAGTTATTATACAAATATAAACTACGTGATAATCAGATATTGTAGCGGATTTCTGACAAGATGGAACCTGCATGAATACAAGCATATCGGTTAGGTGATGTTTCGGCGATCTCCGCGGCTGAATCTTTGATTGATACCACATGCCCAAACCAGTCAAAAGCCTAAGTTAAGCTATCTTTATCCAGGCTATCCACCGAAGAGCCATTCGGCCAAAGATGAGATGTTCCCTTTGATGATTTACCTCGGGGAGATTGCCAAAGAGAGGATTGATCTAGCAAAACTTAAAACATATGGGATGCCTTTTTATATCGAACAAGGATAGGAATATAACTTTTATCATTGCTTCCCCACAATGCCCAATTAGAGATCCATCAAAACAGGTCTACCAGCCAATACGGAAAAATACCTAACAGTAAAACCGCTGCCGTAATCAATGCAGCCAGCCAGAGCAGGTTTGGATATAGTGGTTGAGCTTCTATTGGTGTTTCTTCTTTGCGCAGAAACGCATTCAGCGGCACTTTAAAATAATAAAATAGGGAGATGACCGTGGTGAGTGCTCCAGTGATGAGTAATACCAATAATCCGATATCTGCGGAAGCTTGCCATTTGCTGAATACCGCGGAAAAGACCAATAATTTACCAATGAAGCCGGCAGTAGGAGGTAGGCCGGTGAGTGATACCAGCAGGATGACAAAACAGACAAAAGCAACGGGCAAAATTTTGCCCAATCCTTTATAATCCGTTACCTCAGTTGCTCCCGTACGTGATTCGATGTAATCGGCCAAGATGAACGTGCCCATATTCATCAGTGCATATACGGAAAGATAGAACAGTAGCACAGCATGTTCGTTTGGGGAATAGGCCAACACGGCCATCATGAGAAATCCGGTATGCCCGATGGAAGAGTAGGCCATCATGCGTTTCACATTGTTTTGGCGCAGTGCAGCCAAGTTGCCCAGCAACATGGTGGCAATGGCCGATACCAATAGCATAAGGTACAGGGATTGGGTAGGGGCACTATTTTCAGGCCAAGCATAAAAGATCCTCGTCAATAGGGCAATCCCCGCAATTTTCGGTGCGGTGGAAAGGAAGGCCGTTACCGGTGTGGGAGCCCCTTGGTAAACATCGGGGCTCCAGAAATGGAAAGGCACGAACGATAACTTGAACCCAATACCTGTAAAGACGAGCAACAAGGCAATGCCGGTAACCACCGGAGGAGCAGCGGACAAGCCCTGGATATGCTGCGCGGAAGTGAAGTCCAGGTTCCCCGTTAAACCATACACCAAGGACAAGCCATATAGCATCACCGCGGAGCATACGGCACCGAATAGGGCATATTTCATGGCTGCCTCCGTTTGCCTTGCCTCCTTGGCGAGGTAGCCCACCATGATATATGAACCGATGGATACCAACTCAATAGCCACGAAAGCCATCAGCCAATTGGTGGCCATGGCCATAAGATTGAGACCGATATTCACGGCAAGCAGGATGCTGTACAAATCGGCTGTTTTTTTATGATGCGATGTAAAATCTGGGTTGAAGTGTACAAATGTAGCAAACAGCAGGCATACCACTGCAATAAGCATACGGATGTATTGGCCAAAGACATCGGGCAACACCATCCCAAACAATAGGTTGTCTGTGGACGGCGAGGCGAGTTGCAATCCACTACATATTCCTGCAAGTGCGATACCGGCAACGGTGAAGGTAAATGTGGCGTGCCGCCATCCGCGGTCAAGGAATAATCCAGAAAAAATGCTGGCGACGAAGGCAGCGGCCAATACCAACTCAGGCACCAAGGCTGGCAGCCCGGAAAGGATGTGGTCCAATTGCTCGCTCAAATCCAACAAAAACTCAGTCATCGTTAACGCTTATTCATTCCGCTAATTCGTATTCATTACCAGCTCCATCAACGCCAACACTGATGCGTTGATTTTATCCAAGGCCAACGCAGGATATACACCTAGCACAAGTGCAAGGACCAGCATAGGCACCATCACAAGCGTTTCCCGCGGTGAAGCATCTGTCAATGCTTTTGCCCATTCATCCCCACCCTTAAGCCTGATCTGCCCGAAAAACATCCGTTGCAATGTCCACAGAAAATAGGCAGCGCTCAATAAAATACCCAGCGAACCGGCCAGTGCCATCCAACGGGGGAGGGCACCATGGACACTCTCCGAGTTGAAGGCACCGATAATCACAAATGCTTCGCCAATGAATGCGGAGAATCCGGGCAAGCCCAACGACGCAAAAAATGCGATCGCCACGAATGCCGTGAAACGGGGCATGATGCTGGCCAGACCCCTGAAATGGTAGATGTCGCGATCGTGCACACGATCGTACAGCATCCCCACAAGGAAAAATAGACCGGCTGAAAGAAAGCCATGGCTGATCATCTGGAATACCGCGCCTGCCGTGCCTTCGGCGGTGAGCGAAGCGGCGCCGAGCAATACGAATCCCATATGCGATACGGATGAGTAGGCAATCAAACGCTTCAAATCACGTTGTGCGAGGGCTACCAAGGCTCCATAAATGATGGATATTACTCCGATAAGGCCCAGCCACCACGCTGATTGCAGCGCTGCATCGGGGAAAATGCTGAAACAGATGCGTAGGATGCCGTAACCTCCGATTTTGAGCAGGATACCTGCCAGGATGATGGATACGGGCGTAGGTGCCTCTACGTGCGCGTCAGGAAGCCAGGTATGCAACGGCACAATCGGAACCTTGATCGCGAAAGCAATGAATAGCACGATGAAGCCCAGCAACCGTGCCGATATCCCGAACAGCTCTTGATGAGCCGCTGCCGAAAACAGGGAGCCAGGTACGTAATTGGCCGGATCCATCATGTGTAGCATATTGAAGGTGTGGGCCCCTGTTGCGGGATCCGTTACCGAAAAATAGAGCCCCACGATGACCAGCAGCATGAAGACAGAACCGAATAAGGTGTATAGGAAAAACTTGATAGCCGCATATTCGCGCCTTGCCCCGCCCCAAATGCCGATGAGGAAATATAAAGGGAGTAGCATCAATTCATAAAAGATATAGAAGAGGAAGAAATCCAATGCGGAGAATACTCCCATCATAGCCATGTCGAGGATCATCAATAGGATGAAATAGCCTTTCAGCCCCTTCTGCATGTTCCATGAAGCACCGATGGCGATGAGCATGATCAAGGCGGTGAGGACCAAGAAAGGCATGGAAAGCCCATCTACACCGATGAAATAATCGATTTCCAAGCGCCCCATACCACCCATATCCAAGCGTATCCAAGGCAGGTGTTCGCTAAACTGATAGAGCCTTTCCTGGGTGATGCCCGCTCCCTTGACATGGAAAAGGTGGTACATACCCCCACTAAGCAACAACTGCAGTGCTCCGATAAGGAGCGCGATATACTTGTATACGCCTTTTTTGCTGGATGGAACAAGGAACATCAGCAGGGCGGCCACCAGCGGCATAAAAATAAGTATGGATAATAAGTGCAAATTCATGCCTGAACGATAATATGATAAAGCAAAACCACCAAAATAATAAAAAACAGGACAAAGAAGTAATATTGCACACGCCCCGTTTGGGAGCGCCGTAACACATTGCCCATTCCCCAAGCAATCTTACCTATCAGGTTTACCACGCCGTCTACAACATGCCGGTCTATCCACCCAGCCAGTGTGGCTGTGGTCCGGCCCAATGCGGCAACTCCATTGACCAGGCCATCTACCAACTGCCGATCTACCCATACCAATACACGCGAAAGCTTGAGGATAGGCTGTACAGCAGTTACATGGTAAAACGCATCCATATAACCTTGGTGTACCGACAACCTGTAAAAGAAGCCTCCTGTTTTCAGGGGGTATTTCCCTAGCGTATACCAGTGCCAGGTGACGACAACCACCAATAACGTGGTCAATGTAGTCAATATAGGGATGGCCAAGTGCAATAGCCTAAGTGGTGGTAGGGTGGGCAGTGGTGCAATTCCCTGCAGCAACCATACTTCTCCATCATTCAACGGATTAACCGTGAAGAAGGGAAATAATGAACAAGCCGCCAAGAACAACATGGGTGCAAGCAACCACCACGAGGCTTCCTTGATCTTAACGTTCATTCCAATAGGCTGCTTATACGCAGGTGATGCAAAAAAGACCTTGAACAGCAAACGGAAAATGTAAAAGCTGGTGAGCACACTTACGATGACCAGCATATAAGGAATGATCTTGGCTGCTCCTTGTTGCAAGGCACCCCATTCAAACGCATGCACAAGCAAGGCATCTTTGGATAGGTAGCCCGCCGTGAGCGGAAATCCAGTCAATGCCAGCGCAGCGATAAGCATGGTGGCACAGGTAATGGGCATGTATTTACCCAGCCCGCCCATGTTGCGAATATCTTGTGGGTCTATTGTCAGCTGATGCTTTTGGTTGAGGTGCTGCATTTCGTGTATGATCGCTCCAGCGCAGAGAAACAGCAGGCATTTGAAAAATGCGTGCGTGACCAGATGGAATAAGGATACGTGGGACATGCCGATGCCAACACCAACCATCATGAAACCCAATTGTGAAATGGTGGAAAAGGCCAATATTCTTTTGATATCGCATTGGGTAAGGGCAAAATAGGCCGCAATGAACGCCGTTAATGTACCCACCCCCGCGATAACCATCAGGGTAGTTTCATTGAATACAGGGAATACACGGACAAGCAGGAACACTCCTGCAGCCACCATGGTAGCGGCATGGATAAGCGATGATATGGACGTGGGGCCTTCCATGGCGTCGGGCAACCATACGTGCAGCGGGAATTGGGCCGACTTGGCCATGGCACCAAGGAAAAAGGCCAAACCGGCCACGGTAAGCCAGACGGCAGGCATAGAGATGCTTGGAACCAGCCATTGACCACCTGCGACAGTTGATTGGGCAAGTAGTCCCTGTGGTCCGAAAAGCGCTTGGATATCCACCGTGCCAAAACCGCTGTATACAATGGCGATTCCAATAAGGAAGCCCGCATCGCCAATGCGGTTGATAATGAAAGCCTTTTTACTGGCCTGGGCGGCAGCATCCTTGGTAAACCAGAAACCGATGAGTAAGTAAGACGCAAACCCTACCAGCTCCCAACAGCAATACATCAGCAGCAGATTGTCGGCCGCCACCAATCCCAGCATCGCAAAGCAGAAAAGGCTCAAATACATCCAATAACGGTGAAGTCCCGGATCGCCTTTCATGTAAGCCACCGAATAAATATGTACAGGCAAGGCCACAAGCGGAACCAGCAGCAGCATAAGCACAGCCATATTGTCTAACCATATTCCCACATGAAACGCCTGCTGGCCAATGGTAAACCAATGCCATTGCACATGTAGGGGGGCATTGTCCCATACCTGCGTGAATGTATAGCCTGCAGCCAACAGGCTCAAGGAGATGGTGATAATGGCGATTACGCCGTTTTTGCTTCTTTTTCCACAAATAGCTGATAGGAGGAATCCCGCGAACGGCAACATTATCGCCAATGAGGCGGCCAATAGGGGGTATGTCTGCATGGGTTCGGGCAATGTTACGTTTTTTAGTCTTTCAAGTTTCTGATGTCTTCTGGATCCACCGTTTTGTAGTATTTATATACATTGAGGATAATTGCCAGTGCAACGGCTACTCCGGCAGCAGCCAATACAATGGCAAACAATGCGAACACTTGCCCGCCATAAAGCGCTTTGTCATAACGCCCGAAAGCCACCAAGTTTAAAATGGCTGCATTGATCATGAGCTCGATACCCACCAGTACCAAAATTGCATTACGGCGGGCCAAGACTGCGTACAGCCCGGTTGAAAAGAGGCAAGCACTGACGATGAGGAAATGGGTAAGCGTAATCATATCCGATCCTCCTTCCTTGTCAAGTGGGCAGCACCAATCAATGCCATCATCAGCAACACGGAGACGACCTCGAACGGCAGCAAGTAATGGGTCATGAGGTGCACACCTAGGTGCTGTACCGTATTGTCCGTTGGCCGGATGATGGCACCCGCGTCGCGTGAAGCGGTGATCCATTCGGGTTCATATGCAGTTGCCTGCACCATCGTGTATACTAATACGGCGAGGAAAGAAACGGCTATGAAAAGCGCCTGCCATACGGGTAAGGCAAAAAAATGAGATGTGCCGTTTTGGAGTTGGTTTAAGAGCTCCTTGTTGGAAAGCATGAAGGCGAAAAGCATCAATACCAATACGCCGCCCACATATACCAGTATTTGGGTAATCGCTACAAAATCAGCTAATGCAAATACATAAAGGCCGGCAACTGAAAACAGTACAACGAAGAAAAGGAACAATGCCCTCACAATATTTTTCATGCTCACCAGCAAGATGGCTGAACCGACTGCAACAACTGAAAAGAGATAAAACAACAACGTTTCCATGCCCGCTATTTGTTTTTTGCCGCCTCCTTTTCGGCTTGGAATTTAGTCCATTCCTGTTTTTTCGCTTCCACTTCTTCAGCCGTCATGTCTGAAAAGGCATAAGTCAAATCTGCCAGTTTGGGTGTACTGCGATCGTATTGGTCGGTCATGGTGATGCATTCAGTGGGGCACACCACGGTACATAGACCACAATACATGCATTTAGCCATGTCGATATCGAATTTGGCCGCATAAAGACGCTTTACACTGCCATCTGAGGTCTTGCCGATGACATCTGTAGCCCTAATGGATTGAATGGCTATGCAATCTACAGGGCACGACTTGGCACACAAGTCGCAGACAATGCAGTCATCCATTTCGACCTCCAGCTGGTAACGCGCCACCTCAGGGATGGGCATTTTTTCTTTTGGAAACTGGACAGTGGTGACCCCCTTCTGTTGAACAAAATAATTTCCCTGCCGTACATCCAACGCCTTGCGCGACCTGTGCGCACCAAAAAGGTGCCCAAGGGTAATGGTTAACCCTTTTGCTGCGGTAATGAATGCATGTAAGGCAGTTTTGAACATTTTTTCAGTTATTGGCTGTCAGCTTTCGGCTATCAGCCATCAGCTTTGATCTGTATTCCGTATTTCCTCTCTTTATGTTAACGTTAACCATTAAAAACTATGTATGGCTAAAATCCAATCACGCCATAACCATGACTCGCCATATTCCTGAAATGGCCATACAGAGAAAGGCCAATGGGGTAAGCACCTTCCAACAGAGCGACATTAACTGGTCGGCCCTTAAGCGGGGCAACGTCCATCTGATCCACATCTGTATCCCCACTACAAGCAGTGTTTTAGACAATGTCCACCAAATTCCCCAAACTAATCCGGTGGTCCAATCCGCAAATTTCAATGCCCCAATATTTGGTAAGGGTGTATTCCAGCCACCAAGGAAAACAACGACACCGATTATCGCCACCAAAAACATCATGGTGTATTCCGCTAGGAAAATGAATGCAAACCGTAAGCCCCCATACTCGGTGTGGAACCCCCCCACCAATTCCGACTCGGCCTCGGGGATATCAAAGGGTGCCCGGTTACATTCGGCAAGTGATGCGATGAAGAAAATCACGTAAGCCAGCAGCAAGTGTGGCGCTTGGAAGACATTCCAAGCAAGTAGCCCCCCTATGCCACTGACATCCCATAATCCCATAAACAGCAACGTGTTTTCCGTTTCGATACCTTGGTTGAGCGTGATTTCCTGCATGTTCAGCGTTTGGGTGATCATGATGGCAGCAATCAATGCAATGCCAGCGGGAATTTCGTATGAAACGATTTGTGCCACTGCTCGCATGGCGCCAAGCAGCGAGAATTTATTGTTTGAGCCCCATCCTGCCATCAGGAGACCAATGGCATCCACGGAGATGACGGCAATGACGTAAAAAATCCCAAGGTTGAGGTTGGCCGGTGCCAGCCCAGGTGCCCATGGTATCACGGCGAAGCCGATAAAAACAGCCAAGAAAATGATGATGGGCGCCATCGCAAACAATACACCATCTGCCGCAGACGGGGTGATGAATTCTTTTTGAATGAGTTTAAGGATATCAGCAAAGGTCTGTAGGCTGCCATATTTGCCGGTTTCCATGGGCCCCAACCGGTCTTGTACAAACCCAGCTAATTTGCGCTCGGCATATACCGCAAACAAGGTGAATAGCGCAATGAATCCAAACAACAATGCGGCTACTAGCATATATGTGAAATAAAAAGCCAATCCGTTCTACACGCTGGTTACGTCGTGCAAACATAAGGATTTGGGAGGATAATATATAGTAGATTGATAGATTATTCGCGGCACTTAGTTTTCATTGGTGCTCATGATTGCTTCGCAGTTATTTTGGATGGTTCTAAAAGAGAGTTTCAGGGGAACTTCATAGGCCTGCGCGTAAGCCTCTACGCACAGCAAAACCTGAGAGTTTTACAGAAAATTATCGTTGGTTCAGTGTGACGTAATCACGCGTGGTGTGACCCATATACACCTGCCTTGGTCGGCCAATGGGTTCTTTGTTTGCCCGCATTTCCCTCCATTGTGCAATCCATCCCGGTAACCGGCCTAGGGCAAATAACACGGTAAACATATCCGTTGGGAAACCCAATGCCCTATAAATGATGCCCGAGTAGAAATCCACATTTGGATACAACTTGCGATCCACAAAATATTGGTCTTTCAATGCCGCTTCTTCCAATTCCTTGGCGATATCCAATACCGGATCATTTATGCCGAGGCGTTCCAATACATCGTCGCATGCTTTCTTAATGATTTTGGCACGGGGGTCGAAATTTTTGTACACCCGGTGTCCAAAGCCCATCAGGCGGAAGGAGTCGTTTTTGTCTTTGGCCTTGGCCAGCCATTTAGCGCTACCGCCACCGTCGTTTTTTATGTTTTCAAGCATTTCAATAACTGCTTGGTTGGCCCCGCCATGCAACGGGCCCCAAAGTGCAGATATGCCGGCAGATACGGAAGCATACAGGTTGGCATTGGATGATCCCACGATGCGGACGGTAGAAGTGGAGCAGTTCTGCTCATGGTCGGCATGCAAAATCAAGAGCGTGTGCATGGCATCTACTACCGCTTTATCTACAGTGATATCTTCCGTAATTTGGCCAAATGTCATGTTTAGGAAATTGTGCACATAATTGAGGTTATTCTTGGGGTAAATGACCGGATGACCGAGCGACTTTTTATATATCCAGGAGACAATTGTTGGCATCTTAGCCAATAATTTAATGATGCTCAGGTTTTCTTCTTCTTCACTCGGATTAGGGTTGAGGGATTCTGGATAAAATGCAGACAGTGCGCCAACAAGGCATGATAGTTGGCCCATAGGATGCGACTTTGAAGGGAAACCATCAAAGAACTTCTTCATATCCTCATGAATCAATGTGTGCCTGCTGATCTTATTTCTGAAATCCTGCAACGTGTCTGCTGTAGGCAATTCGCCGTAGATGAGTAAATAGGTAACTTCCAAAAAGGTTGAATGTTCCGCCAATTGCTCAATAGGATAGCCCCGATAGCGCAGGATGCCTTGCTCACCATCCAAAAAGGTAATGGCGCTTTTGGTGGCACCTGTGTTTTTGAATCCGGGGTCTATGGTAATAATACTGGATATGTCACGAAGTTTTGAAATATCGATAGCCTGTTCATTTTCTGTACCTGTAATTACCGGTAGTTCATGAGATTTTCCGTTTACTGATATTGAAGCTATTTCTGACATAATTTTTTTGGATGAAGTGCAAATGTAATGAAAATGGCATAATAATAAAGTGTTTGAATATAATATTGTTGCCATATTTCATCATATAAAGTCAATTTTCTGTAGCAGATGAGTAATCTTTGATGTGGTTTTCTATGCTCTTTTTCCGCTTTTCGATAAAATAAATTAAAAATTAATTTATAATCTACGTTTTTTTCGGATATTTACGTCATCGACGTAATAACTATGGAAAAACTAACAATACAGGAAGAAGAAGCTATGCAATTAATATGGCGCAATGGCGGTGGCTTTATCAAGGAATTATTGGACAGCATGCCTGGGGAAAAAGTGCCCTATACGACCTTGGCTTCTACCATCAAAAACCTGCAACGCAAAGGGTATGTCAAGGCTGTGAAATATGCCAATGCATACCGGTATGAAGCGATGGTTGAGGAAGAGGTTTACAAAAAAATGTTCATGAATGGGTTTGTGAGCGATTATTTCAAGAATTCTTATAAGGAACTGGTGAGCTTCTTTGCCAAGGAGGAAAAGATAAGCGCCGATGAATTGGACGAAATCATCAAGATGATCAAAGACGATAAAAGTGAATAGCCATGCCTGACATTATGGTGTACTTGCTGAAGGCCAACCTATCGATTATCCTATTTTATTTGGGATATCGGTTTTTGTTGCGTAAATTGACATTTTACAACCTCAACCGATTTTACCTGTTGTTTGCTTTGGTTTTTTCAGCCAGTTATCCCTTGTTGGATGTGGCAAGTTGGATTGCAAAAAGGAAGGTAGTATTGCCCCATGAAGTAGATTACCTCATCGTCGATTGGCAACCCGTTCCCACCGAAACGTTCAGTTTATGGTCTTGGATTTTGACGTTGGTGGCGATGGGATCGAGTTGGTTAATGATTCGGCTGCTCATCCGGCTAGTCAGTTTATGGCAAGCGCACCGCGCTTCACGTCCGGCGACATGGCGGCAATTCCGTTATCGCCAGATTTTCGGAGCTATACTTCCCTTTTCTTTTTGGCGCAACATATACTTGAATGCGTATCGTCATGACGAGAAAGAATTGGCCGAGATTTTTACCCATGAACAAGTTCATGTCCATGGCCTGCATACGTTAGATGTATTGTTGGCGGAGCTGAGCAGCATTTGCTGCTGGTTCAATCCTGGTGTTTGGTTAATTCGCCATGCGATTCAGGAAAACCTTGAATTTATAACGGACAAACGTGTGCTTCAAGAGGGCGTTGATAAAAAGAACTATCAATATAGCTTGTTGCGTATTGGGCAGTATGCCGCAAAGAATCCTGTACTGGCAACTAATTTTAGTTTCAGAAGTCTTAAAAGGAGAATCATGATGATGAACAAGAAGAAGTCGTCGAAGTTAAACCTGGGAAGGTATATGTTGACCGCTCCGGTGATTGCAGTCTTTGTGTTGGTGTTTACCATTACCAAAGCGTATGAACGCGCTGACCACACCGTGCCGGAAAGCATCTTGCTGGAGGAGGAAAGCGAGGTGCCTAGCAGCACATTGGAGCAAGGAGATGTTGTTGCCAAGCAACAGGAACGCCAGACCCATGGTGTCGATCCTGCACCGATTGATGGGGATAAGTTGGTGGATAAAACAAACGAAGGGGTCGTGGCAGACACATCCAGGAAAGACACGGCGAAAATCAACCTGCGCGGTGATAGGCAACCACTTTATATACTGGACGGAAAGCCGTTGGAACCGGGTTTTGACCTCAAGTCGTTAAATCCTAAGAACATTGAGCGCGTTGACGTATTCAAAGATAGTTCGGCAACGACGGGGTATGGGGCTAAGGGTATCAATGGCGTGGTTGTCATCACAACGAAAACCGCAAATAAGGAAGGCAACGTTGGGTTGTACGGTATTGATAACGCGGACAACATCTTGGTTGTTGAGGGGAGCAGTATAACTGTTGATAGTGCGAACACCTTGAGGGTAAGAGATAGTAGTGGTGTGGTCATGTCAGCGAACAGCGATTTTAACGGCGCCCTGATTGTCATTGATGGCAAGGAGACGACTGCTGCTGCGATCAAGAAATTATCGCCGAATGAAATTGAAGCTATTAATGTATTGAAAGGTGAGGCGGCGGCAGGGAAATATGGCGCTAAAAGTGCCAAAGGCGTGATTGAGATCATGACCAAGCTGTCCAAACAGAAGCAATGACGTGGGGTTACCTGTTGAATTGCGTCATGGTCAGTTCCACGCCTACATGGGCAAAACTATTGACCATTTGTACGGAGCGCTCGATAAGCTGAGGCAATTCCATCAATTCGTCATTGTCGAATCCGCTCAACACGTAATCCACCTGTCTGCCTTTGGGGAAGTTGTCGCCAATGCCGAATCGCAATCGGGGATAGTGCTGTCCCCCGCATAACGCTTCGATACTTTTTAGTCCGTTATGCCCGGCGCTACTGCCTTTTGACCTGAGCCGTATTTTACCGAAAGGCAAGGCCAAGTCGTCAACAATGACCAATATATCTTCCAGTGGTATTTTCAGCTCATGCATCCAATAATTCACAGCCTTGCCACTGAGGTTCATGTAAGTGGTGGGTTTGATGATGTAGATACCGTGCCCCCGTTGGCGGTATTCGGCATAATATGCATACCGCAATGTCGAGAACGTTACACTAGCTTGTTTGGCCAATTCATTTGCCACCATGAAACCGATATTGTGGCGGTTATCTGCATATTCCATGCCGATATTGCCAAGGCCTACTATTAGGTGTTTTTTTGCCATATCAATGCAAACATAAAAATATTTGGAATATGCATTAAACAAAAAGCATCAGCTTGCCGGCTGATGCTTCGTTTATCGTTCAAGATTCAATTGTACACGATGTTATTTTTTCTTTTCGGCACTGTTGGCGGCATCCTGTTCTGCTTGGCGCAATGCACGCGACATGATTACCGAAACAATGGTGTCATCCACGTTGTTAAGCACTTTGGCTTTTTCCAACTGTACCTCGTCTACACGTACAGAATTACCCACGTTTAAGCCCTCGATGCCGACTTCAATGTATTGAGGTAAATCTTTTGGAAGTGCCTTTACACGCAGTTGGCGTAGTTTTTGTATCAATTTACCGCCTGTTTTTACACCAGGTGATGTGCCGGTCAATTTAATGGGTACATTCGCCGAAACTTCCTTTTTGTCATCCAATTCAAGGAAGTCGATGTGGCGGATTTGGTCCGTCAATGGATGGAATTGTGTGTCTTGGACGATGGCTTTGTACTGGTTGCCATCGATTTCCAAATCGATGAAATGAACATCCGGTGTATAGATTACCGGCTTCAAATCAGTTGCGGATACGGCAAAGTGGTACTGTTCCTTACCACCGTAGAGCACTGCAGGTACCTTACCTTCGTAGCGTAGCTCCTTCGCATCTCTTTTCCCTACGTTCTTTCTCAAAGAACCGCTAATAGCAATTGATTTCATTTTTATGTAATTTATTCTGTGAAATTTAAGGCCGCAAAACTACTGTAAATAATCAATAATTCCTAATCCACCTGGAATAAATTGCTGATGGAACCATGTTCATTCACATTTTTGATGGCATTGGCAAATAAATCGGCTGTCGAAAGCACCTTGATTTTGCTGCCTTGATGTTTCAAAGGAATGGTGTCTGTGACAATCAGCTCGGTCAAGGCAGAGTTTTCGATGGTTTCATAGGCCTTTCCAGATAGGACAGGATGGGTACACACGGCCCTTACACTGCTGGCACCTTTTTCCATGATGAGTGAGGCCGCTTTTGAAAGCGTTCCTGCCGTGTCGCAGATGTCATCGATAAGTACAATATCCTGCCCAGTAACATCACCAATAATAGACATGGATTCAATCTCGTTGGCCCGTTTACGCTGTTTATCGCAGATGACGACTTCGGCATTGAAATACTTAGCAAAGGTGCGTGCACGGTAAGATCCTCCCATGTCTGGGGAGGCAATGGTCAGGTTTGGCAAATTCAGCGATTTGATATGTGGCACGAAAATCACCGATGCATCCAAGTGGTCCACAGGAATGTCAAAGAACCCCTGAATTTGTGCGGCATGGAGGTCCATAGTCATGATGCGGTGGGCCCCTGACGCCGTAATAAGGTTGGCGATCATCTTAGCGCCTATGGCCACACGCGGTTTGTCCTTGCGGTCTTGCCGGGCAAAGCCAAAATAGGGTACTACCGCGGTGATGTAATGCGCAGAGGCACGCTTAGCCGCATCTACCATTAGCAGCAACTCGAATAGATGGTCTGTGGGTTGGTTGGTAGATTGGATCAGGAATACATCACATCCCCTGACGGACTCATTATAGAACGGCTGGATTTCGCCGTCGCTGAAACGCGAAAGCGTCATCGCGCCAAGATTTCTTCCATAAGAGCGTCCGATTTTTTCAGCCAATTCCTTGGAGCCGGAGCCGGAGAAGAGTTTTACCGGATTGAATTGCAATGGCATGGTGTTGTACGTTTTTGTGGGTTAGTTTCTTTCACCGGCAACTTATATGGTGCCAGAGAAAATACACATTAAAAAATTACGGATTGCCATAAAGCAATCCGCAATTTCTTTTTTGTTGCCCGACCAGGGTTCGAACCTAGACTAACTGAACCAAAATCAGTTGTACTACCATTATACTATCGGGCAATTTGAACTTGTTGTGCCGCCCTCTTGAACGGGACTGCAAATATAGCTGGATGGATTAAATGTTGCAAAAATATTTTACTTTTTGATAAGCATTTGATTAATAGTGATTTGTTGTCTTTAGAAGAGCAATCGAGCCATTGTCCCTTTTATAATTATCACATCATTGCTTACAATGAGGCCTCAAATCATGGAGCTAATTGTTAAAAATCCAAATATTCTACTTGCAATACCATACTATTCCTTATTTTCGGGGCGTGATTTTTAAAGTTTGAATATAATGGGGTTGTCTAAAAAAGTCGTTATTTCGTAATAACTTTTGAATATCCTCATTTTAATATCCCTACGAACAATAATTTATGAACTACAACAGGATTAATAATAGTATAGGATGGATATGTGGATTGATCGCCACGGTTGTGTATGTACTAACGGTGGAACGGACAACGAGTTTTTGGGATACTGGAGAGTTTATCGCCTCTGCCTATAAGATGCAAATCGTCCACCAACCGGGTGCACCATTATTCCTGATGTTGCAGAATGTTTTCTCCAACCTCGCTTTTGGCAACACTGAACGTATTGCTTATTGGATGAACATTGGATCGGCCGTATCCAGTGGGCTGACCATCCTGTTCCTCTTCTGGAGCATCACGGCGCTTGCACGTAAAGTGATATGGAAGCCAGGCAGCGAACTTACCGTAGCAGGCGTCATCCAAATCATGGGGGCTGGAGCAGTTGGGGCATTAGCCTACACATTTTCGGATACATTTTGGTTTTCGGCCGTTGAATCCGAAGTATATGCTATGTCTTCCTTATGCACAGCTGTAGTTTTTTGGGCGATTTTGAAATGGGAAGCCCATGCCGATGAACCCGGAGCTGACAAATGGCTGATCTTCATCGCTTACATTATGGGGTTATCCATTGGGGTGCATCTGTTGAATTTGCTGGCTATCCCGGCCATTGCCTTGGTCATCTATTTCCGCCGCATCAAACAAGCCACCAGTAACGGTGCAATCAAAGCGTTGCTTCTCGGCTGTATAGTGGTTGCTGTGGTACTATGGGGTATTATCCAGTATCTGATAAAATTTGCCGCTTATTTTGATCTATTCTTCGTCAATACATTGGGGCTATGGTTTGGCTCGGGGGTATTAGTATTTGCCGTGTTAGTGGTGGGCGGCATCGTTTATGGACTCCGATATTCCATACAACGGGCAAAACCCATCCTTAATATTACCTTGCTATCTGTGGCATTCATCATTTTTGGATATAGTTCCTTTGCGATGATACTCATCCGTGCCAAGGCGGACCCCACACTGAACAACAGTGATCCGGATAATGCATTTTCCTTCTTGAGTTACCTCAACCGAGAGCAATACGGCGATGATCCTAAATTTAAAGGGCCATATTTTGATTCCCGTGTTGTCGACATCGACTATGGAAGCAATATATACCTCCAAGGTGCCAATAAATATGAGGTGGCGGGACGGAACTTTAGTTATGTCTATGACCGCGAAACGGTTTTCCCGCGGATATATAGTGGTACTAGGGATGGCCATGCGCAATATTACCGCAGCTACCTCAATCTGGGTGAAAACGAACAACCTACATTTGGCGATAACCTCCGGTTTTTCTTCAGTTACCAGGTAGGGCACATGTATGGGCGGTATTTCCTTTGGAATTTTGCGGGAAGGCAGAATGACCAACAAGGACATGGCGACTTTACCACAGGCAATTGGATCAGTGGAATCAAATTTATTGACCAATGGCATCTTGGAGGGCAGGATGCCTTGCCCGAGTCATTGAAAACCGATCCATCTAACAATAAATTTTATTTCCTGCCTCTGATTCTAGGTCTGATTGGAGCCTTCTGGCACTTCAAGCGCCGGCAAAAGGACGCAGGGGTAGTCGGGCTATTATTTTTCTTCACCGGACTGGCCATCGTATTGTACCTCAACCAGAACCCACTGCAACCCCGTGAACGAGATTATGCCTATGCAGGTTCTTTCTACGCCTATGCAATATGGATAGGCTTGGGTGTGGCGGGCATAAGTGAATGGCTGCGCAAAAAGCTCAATGCGAAGACGGCCGGGGTTGTGGCTACAGCAATAGGGCTGCTTGTAGGGCCGATGCTAATGGCTAAAGAAGGGTGGGATGACCACGATCGGTCTAAGAAATACCTTGCACGTGATATTGCCAAAAATTACCTCGAATCTTGTGCACCAAATGCGATTCTATTTACTTATGGTGATAACGATACCTATCCACTATGGTATGTGCAGGAAGTGGAGAATGTGCGCCCGGATATACGCGTAGTGAATCTGAGCTTGTTGAGTGCCGACTGGTATGTGCGGCAAATGAAGAAAAAGGTCAACGAAGCAGAAGCATTGCCCATTACCATTCCGGATGAGAAGTATGTGAAAGGTGTCCGCGATGTAATTTATTACCAAGATGCCAAAATATCAGGACCCGTAGAACTGAAGAATATTGTGGCGCTGATGCTTTCCGATAACCCTAATGACAAGCGGCAGGTGCAGAGCGAAACGCCCGAGAACTTCTTGCCTACCAAGAATCTGCAATTGACCATCAACAGGGAAGACGTAATTAAGAACAATGTTGTACCCGAAAAATGGCAGGATAGTATTTCGGATACCATCCGTTGGACATATGGTGGTAACTACGTGTCACGGGCGGAACTGGCCATCATGGACATCTTAGTAAACAATAATTGGGAGCGCCCCATTTATTTTGCCACCACGGTGCCGAGCAGTAATTTCATGGGGTTGGACAAATACCTCGTATCAGAGGGACTTGCGCTCCGCTTGATGCCCGTAAATATGGAAGACAATACTTCCCAAGGTTTGGTCAATACCGATGCGTTATATGACCATGCAATGAATACATACGAATGGGGCAATATCAAAAACTCGCTCTACCTTGATCCAGAATCCTATAGGATGATCAGCTTGATTCTGAATAACATCTACTCGGCTCCTTCCGAAGCCCTCATTGCTGAAGGTAGGGTAGAGGAAGCCCAAAATTTGCTGAATAAGGCGCTGGAATCCATGCCTGAACGGATTTTCCGCATTATGGATTCCTATAGCTATTCGTTTGTTATCCAAAACCTATATCAAGTAAATGAAGCGGAAAAGGCCAATGAACTGATTGAACGTAACATGAAATTTCTTGAAGACCAGCTCAAGTATTACGCAGCCATTACGGAAACCAAGCCAAATTTG
The DNA here is from genome assembly GCF_024704835.1 of Parapedobacter tibetensis. Lineage (GTDB taxonomy): Bacteria > Bacteroidota > Bacteroidia > Sphingobacteriales > Sphingobacteriaceae > Parapedobacter > Parapedobacter tibetensis. The sequence goes on along the minus strand of NZ_JAMXBE010000008.1, from coordinate 73,382 downwards.
GAAATGCAGAATATCCAGTACTGCATGTTTACATTGAACCGATTTATGGAGTCTGCAAAAGAACACGGTCAGGAAGAACTGGGAGCGCGTATCGAAAAGATTTTCGGACAATATGAAACAAGGTTCTTTGGCGGGATGCCATCGAATCAGTGAATGGAACACGGATGACACAGATATGGCTGATCGGCGCAGATACATCGTCAGCGCGACTGATTAACTAAAAGGCATCAAATCATCAGCGGCCATGAACAGAATAGACCGTTTGTTTGGTATCCTAACGATTTTGCAATCACGCAGGTATGTGATGGGCGACCAAATTGCGCAGAAGTTCGACATTAGCATCCGTACGGTATACCGTGATATTAAGGCCCTTAATGAACAAGGGATACCTGTTGGTTTTGAACCTAACAAGGGATACTTTGTGGTGGAGGGGTATTTTCTCCGTCCGGTGTCTTTTGGTCTAGAGGAGGCCAATGCGCTGTTGTTAGTTGAAAATTTGTTGATCGGTTTTGCGGATAAGTCTATCCAAAAACACTACTCCAGTGCGCTTAGCAAGGTCAAAGCAGTGATGCGGACTTCCCAAAAGGAAAAAATCGAGCAGCTGGCTGATAGCATCAAATTTCAGATACCAAAACGGCTATACCAGGATTACGAGCACCTGGCTACGCTGCAGCAGGCGGTAACCACCAAAACCATCATCGATATAGTTTATTGTAAGGAAAATGGTGAGCGCAGCAACCGAAAGGTCGAACCAGTGGGTTTGGTGTTTTACGCATTTAGTTGGCATGTGATCGGGTGGTGCCACCTAAGGCAAGACTACCGTGACTTTAAAGTCTCACGCATTGGCAATATCCATGACACAGCGATGCCCTTCGAAAGGAAGGACCACCCACCCATGAGTGAATTCATGAAAAAACTGCCCGTGGATTATTGATTGTTAAAAAACGTTAAAAATGAGAATTACCTGCTTTGATTAGCAGTGTTTTACCTATTTTTAAACCATTATTTTCCTGATCATTCAGTAAGTTTCCACGCCAATGAACTACCAAAAGACCAACAACCTCATCGGTTGGCTCTGCGCGGCGATAGCCGCTACCACCTATGTATTGACCATGGAACCCTCCACCGGTTTCTGGGACACAGGTGAGTTTATCGCTGCCGCGTACCGGATGCAGATTGTACACCAACCGGGAGCTCCGCTATTCCTTATGTTGCAAAATGTATTTTCGAACCTAGCACTAGGCAATCCTGAACGCATCGCTTATTGGATGAATTTCGGGTCGGCATTGTCGAGCGGGCTGACTATCCTGTTTCTTTTCTGGACCATCACGGCCCTAGCCCGTAAGGTCATTTGGAAACCAAACACTCCCTTGTCCCAAGCTGGACTCATCCAAATTATGGGAGCAGGCATGGTAGGTGCTTTGGCCTACGCTTTTTCAGACAGCTTTTGGTTTTCTGCGGTAGAATCAGAGGTGTATGCCTTGTCATCATTGTGTACGGCTGTGGTCTTTTGGGCCATTTTCAAGTGGGAAGCAAAGACTGATGAACCCGGCGCAGATAGGTGGCTGGTTTTCATTGCCTACATTATAGGTCTTTCCATCGGTGTGCACCTGCTCAACCTATTGGCCATACCTGCCTTGGCACTGGTCATCTACTTCCGAAAAACATCTAGGCCTTCCGTTGTGGGGGTGGCGAAGACCTTCATTGTCGGATGCATCGTATTGGCCTTCATCCTTTGGGGTGTCATACAATATTTGATTAAGTTTGCGGCTTATTTCGACCTATTCTTTGTGAATACCCTGGGGATGGGATTCGGTTCCGGGGTCTTGGTATTCGCCCTGTTGGTAATAGGAGGGATTATCTACGGGATATGGTATTCTATCCGAAAGGCAAAACCCATACTAAATGTTGTGCTGGTGTGCACCGGCTTTGTGATCTTTGGTTATAGTTCGTTTGCCATGGTGCTCATCCGTGCGAAGGCCAATCCTTCATTGAATAATAGCCAACCGGACGATGCATTTTCCTTTCTGTGGTACCTGAATAGGGGGCAGTTTGGTAGCGAACCTTTGATGAGCGGCCCCTATTTTGATTCGGAGGTCATCGATATCAAACGGGGGAGCAATGAATACCGGAAAGGGGATACCCAATATGAGGTTTCGGGTCGTGATGATCAACGTATATATGACCGTACGACACTTTTCCCCCGCATCTACAGCACGCGGGATTCCCACCCACAGGGTTACCATGCTTGGTTGGGCTTAGGGGAGGGGCAACAACCTACCACGGCAGATAACTTAAAATTCTTTACTTTCTACCAGCTCGGGCATATGTATGCACGTTATTTTATGTGGAATTTTGTGGGGCGTCAGAATGACCAGCAGCCGCTTTTAGAAAATTACACCGAGGGGAACTGGATCACCGGCATCAAATTTATCGACCAATGGCGATTGGGAGGGCAAGATAACCTTCCCAAAGCGATGAAAATAGATCCGTCGCGCAACACATTTTACCTTCTTCCGCTGCTGCTTGGTGTATTTGGTCTAGTATGGCACTTGAAACGGAGCTGTCAGGATATGGCGGTAGTAGGTCTTTTATTCTTTTTCACCGGATTAGCCATTGTGCTTCACCTCAACCAAAGCCCGTTGCAACCTCGGGAGCGGGATTATGCTTATGCGGGATCGTTTTATGCATTTGCCATATGGATGGGCATGGGCGTGGCTGGGCTTATGGATTTGTTGAAGAAAAAATTGAATCAACGGATAGCTGCGCTGGCGGCCGTAATGGTGGGATTATTTATGGCACCTGTACTGATGGGCGTCGAAGGATGGGATGACCATGATCGTTCGCAAAAGTACACTGCTCATGATACGGCGCGCAATTACCTCGAATCCTGTGCGCCAAATGCTATCCTGTTTACTTATATAGACAACGACACGTTTCCGCTATGGTACCTGCAGGAGGTAGAAGGGGTGCGGAAGGACGTGCGCGTGGTTAATTTGAGTTTATTGGGTATGGATTGGCAGGTGCGGCAAGCAAAGAAACCCATAAACGAATCCGAAGCACTGCCTATTTCCATGGAGGAGCGTCAATTTGTAAAAGGGAAACGTGATTTCTTGTATTATCACGACTACGATATCCAAGATTCGGTTGAACTCGAGAAATTGTTGGCCTTGTTATTATCCGATAATCCTACCGACCAACTGGCCTATATGAATGGAGAGCGAAAGAATTTTTTACCCACCAAAAACTTCAAGCTGACGGTAGATAAGGAACAAGTAGTTCGGCATGCAGTTGTTCCCAAAAAGTGGCATGATGATATCGTTGATACGATGGTCTGGACCTATAACCAAAATATCGTGACCCGTGCCGATCTGACGTTGATGGATATTTTGGTGCATAACAACTGGGAGCGCCCTATTTATTTTACTGCGACAACCCCTCCAAGCCAGCGGCTTGGGCTTGAAGATTACTTGGTATCCGAAGGATTCGCCTTGAGGTTGATGCCCATAAAGGCCCAACATGGCGAAAACAGTGGCCAGCGTTTGGTCAACACGGATGCCACATATAAAAACATCATGCATAAGTATGCGTGGAATGATCTAAACAAGCCTTCCTTTCTTGATCCAACTTCGTATACCATGCTGGGGCAATCACTCAAGATCTTTTCGGATACGGCCGAAATGCTGATTGTGGAGGATAACAAGGAAGCAGCCAAGGACGTGCTGAACCGCACATTGGAGATCATGCCGGAGCGGATACATCTTGTGGATATAGCCGCACGTTATCCATTGTTGGCAGACCAACTTTACAAGGTGGGGGAAACCACTAAAGCCAATCAATTGCTCGAACGCAATGTGAAATTTTTGGACGAACATCTGGCTTACTATGCCGCCATTGCCGAAACCAAACCCAATGTGGAGCGTTTTGCCATACGGGATAGTTTGATAGCCTTGCAGCAGTTTGCCGTTGCAGCAGAAACACATGGCCAGCAAAAACAACACCATGCCGCCATGGAAGTTTTTGATCGATACCGGATCAAATTTTTCGGGGGATAGGCGTATACGCATGAATGATAATTTCTTTTGAATGACAATCAAATCTTATTTATCGCTGTTTTTACTGCTTGTTTCATGCGGATGTTATGCCCAACAGGTGACGTTGGATATGCTCCAGCAAGGTAAACCAACCAGCATACGCGGCCTATCCGTGGTGGATGATTCCGTGGCGTGGGTGAGCGGTAGCGATGGCTGGATAGCCAAAACCACAGATCGGGGTAATAGTTGGGATTGGCAACAGGTTGCTGGATATGAAGAAATCGACTTCAGGGATATTGAGGCTTTTTCGGCTCATGAGGCACTCATCATCAGCGCCGGATCGCCATTGGTCATACTGAGCACATCAGATGGTGGTAATACCTGGCAGGAAACTCATAGGGATGACCGGCCGGAGATTTTCTTCGATGGTATGGATTTCTGGGATGCTGGAGCAGGTATGGCTTACGGCGACCCGATAAATGGGGTCATGCAACTTTTGGCGACTGGTGATGGCGGGCAAACTTGGCAAGATATCAGCAGCAAAGCCAACATTCAATTGGTGGAAGGCGAAGCCGGGTTTGCCGCGAGTGGTACTGGTATCCGTACATTATCGGGAGGCCGCATGTTTATTGGTACAGGAGGAGCCCGATCGCGGCTGTTTTCATCCACCGATTATGGGCGCACTTGGTCGGCACATGACTGTCCCATTGTACAAGGCGCTCCCTCAACAGGTATATTTTCGATTGCATTTTGGAATGGAAAAAATGGCGTTGTGGTAGGCGGCGATTACTTGCAGGACACCGCTCGTGAGCTATCGGTGTTTCTGACCGCTGATGGCGGACTGACTTGGAATCCTCCCATGGTGGGTACGTTCGGATTTCGGTCGGCTGTTGAATATATTGGTGAAAAGACTTTGGTGGCTGCAGGGACATCGGGTGTCGATGTTTCGCTCGATGGGGGAAAAACTTGGAAAATGCTAGCTAATGACAGTTTCCATGTGGTGAAGAAAGCGAAAAGAGGGGAGTGGGTGGTATTGGCAGGTGCCGCCGGAAAGATTGCGGAGCTCATCATGCAACCTTAAATCCACTGCATTATACTTCTATTTGTTAAAAAATATAAAAATATTTTGCTATTACGAATTTGTTCGTATATTTGATTACGAATAAATTCGTAATCAAGAATGACCAACAAAAAACAGATAAAACCGACGGAAAGCGAATTGGAAATCCTGCAAGTATTGTGGGAGCACGGCCCCAGCACGGTGAGGAAAGTACATGAAGAGATGGCCAAAAGTAAAGATGTAGGCTACACAACCACGTTGAAACTGATGCAGATCATGCATGAGAAAGGGTTGGTAAGCCGTGATACCTCCAGCAAAACCCATATTTACCAATCGGAAGTCGATCAACAACAAACCAGCCAACAGATGGTGAACAAGTTGATTAACAATATGTTTTCAGGGTCAGCCTCACGCCTAGTTATGCAAGCGCTAGGCAATCACAAGACGAGCAAAACTGAAATTGAAGCCATCAAGCGGTATCTGGATGAGCTTGAAAACAAATCATAAACAGCCATGTTATTTTCCATTGATAATCTTATCGAAGCAACAGGTTGGAGCATTGTCCATTCGTTGTGGATGGGGGCACTTGCATATGGCCTATTGCTTCTGTTATTTGCTGCATTTCCCGATTCAAATGCACGGACTAGATATGCCTTCTCTTTTTCTTCGTTGGTATTGCTCTTTATGGGGTTTATCGCAGTCTTTTTTGGTAGACTGGAATTTTCGTACGGAAGTAAGGCCGTACAAGATGCTGGATTTTATTTTCCTGTGGAAGCGTTGGTACGATTAGGTCTGCCAAAAAATCCTACTCCCGCTGCTTTCAATTACCTGGTAGGTGGATACCATGCTGGGCTCTGCCTGCAGGTTATTTTGCTTTGCCTTGGCTATTTCCGTATTCGGCGCATGCGCCATATCGGTTTGCTTGCCGTGCCATCGGCCTGGGCGAGTGTTTTCAGCAATACCCTGCTGCGGATGGGCATAGCTAAGCCCGTTGGTTTCCGGCTTTCCGGAAAAGTAAAGATGCCATTGGTGGTGGGATACCTCAAACCTATGGTGCTTTTCCCACTGGCGATGGCCAACCACTTGGACACAACCCAAGTAGAGGCTATATTGATTCATGAACTATCGCATGTCAGGCGAAATGATTACCTACTCAATTTATTCAAAACAATGATGGAAACGGTATTGTTTTTCAATCCATTTGTTTGGTTAATAGGTAGGATTATTAACCAAGAACGGGAAAATGCCTGCGATGACATCGTGCTACAGCAAACCGGCAAACCGATATTCTATGCACAAACGTTGCTCCAGGTAGCACTTTTGACAGATGAAACGGGGGGAAGACTTGCCATGGCTGCCACTGGGAAAACGAAATCGCAATTATTTCAACGTATTGAACGTATTACGAATATGAAAACGAAATATATTAACATCAGACAGCAATTGCTGGTATTGGCTTTTGCCGCTTTGGCAACGGCTTCATTGGCTTGGATTGGGCCAAAAGGAGACCTTGAACCGGATAACAAGAATGAGCAATCTCATGAATACACTGAAGCAACAGGAATGGATACAAGCCATGTGGTTAAATTGGATGCCGGTAAACAAGTCGATTCAATACCTAATAATAAACGAATCGTTATATTAAAGGGAGGTGAACATTTGGAATACCATACAGATTCGCTACAAAAATTAATGGATACGCTGAAAATGATTTCCGGAAGGCGTGTCCTATTGTTAAAAGACAATGATAGGGCAATGATTGATTCCATTATCGCTAACGTGCACAAAAATTACGCGTCGAAATATCGATTCTTTGAGACAGACAGCGTATTAGTAAAACGCCTCAAAGGGAAAACATTTCATATGGACTCATTGGCCAAGACCATTCAAAAGATGCACCTTGATTCGGCTATGAAGTTTCATTTTGATATGAGAAAAGATTCGATGTTGTTTAAACTGTCCCAAAAAGATTTTGCTATCGATTCCATCTGGTTACGTAACGTTGGGCCTGAATTTAAAATGGAATTCAACGGTCCAGTTTTCGATGGGATTTTTATGGATTCTTCGCTTGTATCTGTTGATTCTCTCTACAAAAACAGTCGGGTAGCCCTAAGCATGCTAGATGGTAAGAAGATGAAGTTTCCGGAAAGCGTTAAGGGTAAAATAATAGATTTTGTAGACCCCGAGTTGTATAATTCCCCTGAATATAAGGTCCTCCGGGAGAAGTTTGAAAAAGATGTGGAGAAATTGAGGCAAAAAAAGCAAGACAGAAATAATTGACACCACATCATCACCCGTCCCCAAGCTAGCTTATTGGACTATTAATGCCTTTCAAACCTGTTGAATATAAAATGGATTCGAGGCTTTTGCGTAGGTGGTGGGCAATAGAAAAATATCCCATTTTCAACCGTATAAGTCAAAAAAATATAGTAGGTTTGCCCAAACATTCCTCTCATGAAGCAATCTGTTTTATTAGACGGCCCAAAGTTCCAGATTACCATCCAACGGCTCTGCCATCAATTGATTGAAAACCATGCCGACTTTGCCGATTCCGCGATTATTGGTATCCAACCTCGCGGTATTTACCTCGGCAAACGGATTGTGGAAGAACTGCGGCGAATTCCGGCGTTACAGGATGTTCCCTATGGCGAATTGGATATTACTTTTTTCCGCGACGATTTCAGGAGAAAGGACAGTGGGCCGTTGGTGCCAAGCAGTACGCATATCGATTTTATCATGGAAGGAAAGCAAGTCATCCTGATAGATGATGTACTATGGACAGGTAGAACCATCCGAGCTGCTATGGATGCAATACAAGCGTTTGGCCGTCCGGCAAAGATTGAGTTGCTGGTTTTGGTAGACCGACGCTTTTCGCGGCAATTGCCCATCGAGCCAGATTATATCGGTATGCAGGTAGACTCAATTGACTCCCAGCGAGTTATTGTAAGCTGGAAGGAAGCGGATACGCATGACCGCATTACGTTATTGACAGAAGAGGAATAATTAATACCATCGTTGTGATTGTGCATTAACTTGGAAATGACAGCATCAGCAAAACAAATCAGTACCCGACATCTTTTGGGGATTAAAGATCTCGATGAGCGGGATATCCAACTTATTTTCGAAACGGCCGACAACTTCAAGGATGTGCTCAACCGGCCGATAAAAAAGGTGCCGTCGCTACGCGATATCACCATAGCGAATGTCTTTTTTGAGAACTCCACCCGTACACGGTTGTCTTTTGAATTGGCCGAGAAACGGTTGTCTGCAGATATCGTCAATTTCTCTGCCTCATCGTCTTCCGTGAGTAAAGGGGAAACCCTCATTGACACGGTCAACAATATCCTGGCCATGAAAGTGGATATGATCGTAATGCGCCATCCATATCCAGGCGCAGGGGTTTTTCTAAGCAAGCATGTAGATGCCCAAATTGTTAACGCGGGAGATGGTGCTCATGAGCATCCGACACAAGCATTGCTTGATGCCTTTTCCATCCGGGAGCGTTACGGAGACGTAGCCGGCAAGAAGGTAGCCATCATCGGGGATATTATGCATTCGCGGGTGGCTTTATCCAATATTCTTTGCCTACGCAAGTTGGGTGCAGAGGTTATGGTATGCGGCCCCACTACGCTGATACCAAAATATATTTCTTCATTGGGGGTAAAGGTGGAGCACAATTTGGTTAACGCCCTCAAATGGTGCGATGTGGCAAATATGCTCCGTATCCAGCTGGAACGCCAAGATATCGCCTATTTTCCCTCCCTGCGGGAGTACTCCATGCTCTATGGCTTGAACAAGCAATTACTCGATTCGCTTGGTAAAGAAATTACCATCATGCATCCCGGACCGATAAACCGTGGGGTAGAGCTTACAAGTGATGTGGCCGACAGTCGACATGCGATCATTCTTGACCAGGTAGAGAATGGTGTGGCCATCCGTATGGCGGTGCTGTACTTACTTGTACATAAACGAGGATGATTTATCGGATTTGCCTTATTTATGATCACTTTCCGGATTCCTACAAGCAAGGGCACGTGTTTTGCGTTGCATTATCGTCGACGATATAATGTTATTAACATTTGTGGACAACTTTTGGGGAAAACTTCCGGGTTTCACATTAATTTAGCGAGTTAGATTGGATGACGTGTATTTTGTGGCCTTTTTTTTGTATAAAGAATAAGGAAGCTGGGTATATGAGTAGTTTTTCCCCAAGGCCAAATAACTGTAGGGATGCCGACCCAGTACGCGTACAAGTAAACCGTATTTAGGAATTACACAAGTAATGCCATACAATAAGAATATAGACCATTTGACAGTATGTTTAAGAGAATTTATCAGATAAGTATTGCGTTCAGTTTGGTGGCATCTCCTGCTTTGGCCCAGCAAAGTGCATGGCAGGAGGTCAACTGGGCCTACAAAACCGGAATGGAATTGTATGAAAAAGGGAAATATGCATCAGCTGCTAAGCATTTCGACAAAATAGAGGATATACGGATAAATTCCACCCTACAGCAGGATGAACATGTGGAGTTGACCTTATTGAAGGAAAATGCGCGTTTTTACCAGGCCATCTGTGCATTGGAATTGGGTGAGTCTGATGCGGAAAGTCGTTTCCTCAAGTATATCAGGGATTATCCAGCCAGCGCAAATGCCAAAGCGGCATATTTCCAGGTTGGACGTTCGTATTTTGCCCAAAAGAACTACGATAAAACCATCGAGTGGTTTAATAAATTGGACAGCCGCAACCTGGCTGGCCGTGAAAACACCGAGTTTCGGTATAAGCTGGCATACTCCCTCTTCATGACGGAAGATCATGCTTCCGCTAAACCGCTCTTTGAACAGCTTAAGGATGAGCGCGGCATGTATGCTGAGGCATCGATTTACTATTATGCATACCTCTGTTACCTGGATGGGGAATACAAAACGGCATTGCAAGAGTTCGAGCGGCTAAAAGGGTCGAAGACCTACGAAAACAGCTATCCATACTACCTGTCGGCACTGTATTTTCTGGACAAGCGATACGATGATGTACTGGAATACGCATTGCCAATTCTGGAGACCACCAAGCAGGAAAACGAAACAGATATGTTCCGTATTGTAGGAGCCACGTATTTTGCAAAAAACGATCTGGAAAAAGCAAAGGAATATTATGACAAGTTCCAGGCTGGCGACCAAGGTAAGACGCAAAATAATCAAGACAGCTACCAAATTGGCTATACGGCATACAAGATGGGCGATTATGAGAAGGCCATTGCAGAGCTTGAAAAAATGGACGAGCCAGATGCTTACTACCAAAGCGCAATGGTTTCCCTCGGCGATGCCTTCCTGAAGACAGGTAACAAGCAAAGTGCTCGAAACGCCTTTTTCCGGGCCTCTAAGTTGGATTTTGACCCAGCGTTGAAAGAAGAAGGACTGTTCAATTATGCCAAGCTGTCTTACGAACTCGAATTCCATCAAGTGGCCTTGGATGCTGCCCAAGAATATCTGGATACCTATCCTAATTCAAAACGTTTGGAAGAAGCCAAAACGTTGTTAGCGGAGGCTTTGCTTGGTACTAGTAATTACCGTGCCGCCGTCGATGTGCTGGAATCCATGAACAACCGAAGTCAAGCAGCAAATGCCGCATATCAAAAAGTCACCTATTACCGCGGATTGGATTTTTACAATGAGCGGGCATTCGAAAACGGTATTTCTATGTTTATGCGATCCGAAAAATTTCCTATCGACCCTGAGATAGTGGCATTGGCTACCTATTGGAAAGCGGAAGCGATGTATGAAGTGCGAAAATATGGCGAGGCCGTAGAAAACTTTTCCCGTTTCCTCCGGTTGCCGGCAGCAAGGAACACGGATGTATACAGTTATGCCAACTATGCGTTGGCCTATGCAGCATTCCGTAACAACAGCTTCAATACGTCAGCCAATTATTTTGAACGTTTCCTATCTACCGGTGGCAATGCCATTGAAACCAATGTACGTAACGATGCCATCGCCCGCCTTGGTGATTCCTATTTTTCCATGCGGAATTACGGCCGAGCCATGCAGCATTATGATAAGTTGATTAACGGTAAGGCACAAAGCCAGGATTATGCCTTGTTCCAACGAGGGGTTATCCAAGGGCTACAGGGTAACAATGAGGCGAAAATCGCCACATTACGTTCCGTCATCGAACAGTTTCCCAATTCAAATTATGCAGATGATGTGGCTTTTGAAATCCCCTATACCTATTTTACCTTAGACGATTACGATACAGCCATCGAGGGACTGCAACAATTGATAGAAAAATACCCACGTAGCAGTTATGCGCCACGGGCTTTGATGACCATTGGCCTTGTTCAGTACAATAAAGACGATACCGAAGCTGCTATGGCTACCTTTAGGAAGGTGGTAGAAGAGCATTCTACTACCGATGAGGCAAGGCAAGCCCTTCGTTCCATAGAAAATATCTACTTGGATAAAGGGGATGCATCCGGTTACATTAATTATGCTACAAGCACCAATATCGGCGACCTCACCACTGCTGAACAGGACAACCTCTCATTCCAAGCTGCCCACACCCTCTTCGCACGGGGCGAATTTGAAGCTGCGGTGCAGGCCATTAATGCCTATTTTGATAAGTTCCCCAAACCCATACAGGAGAAGCACGCACGTTATATCCGTGGAGTCAGCCTATATCGAACGGGGCATCCAAAGGAGGCACTTCATGATCTCAACATTATCCTTAACGACTGGACCAGTCAGTACACAGAGAATACGTTATTGACAGCGGCTGAGTTATACCTTGGATTAGAGCAATACAACGAGGCTATTGTGCACCTCAAGAAACTGGAACTCACTTCTGAATATAAAGCGAATTATGGGTATGCGGTAAATAACCTGATGGTTTGTTATTTCGAAATTGGGGATATGGAACAAGTAATTAAGTATGCCAAGTTGATTAAGGATTATGACCGTTCATCTGAAGAAGATATAGCCAAGGCACACCTATACTCGGCACGAGCGATGTTGAGGCAAGGGGATGTGAAACCGGCGATGAAGGAACTGAATCTGGCCACACTGAAAAGCCAAACCGTGGTCGGAGCGGAGGCCCGGTACCGTATGGGCCAATTACAATACGAAGCCAAAGAATATGACAAAGCCACGGAAACAGCCTTCGATGTAATCAATAATATGGGTTCCCATGACTATTGGGTAGCCAAGAGTTTCATTTTGCTTGCCGATGTATATGCAGCCCAAAATGATGATTTCCAGGCCAAGAGCACCTTGGAAAGCGTGATTGAAAACTACGAGGGAGAAGACGACGTAATTCCTTCGGCAAAAGAACGTTTACAAAAATTGAACAATAAGTAAAAGGAATTTTTAGCTATGATATTGCGAAAATCAATGCTCAACAGATATTTGTTTACCGTGTTTTTTTCGGGGATACTCCTGGCCGGGTATGCCCAGCAAGAGGAGAGAAGGGATGAAAGGCCTGCTACTATTGATTCCATCGATGTGGTACGCGATTATCGGCCTATATTGGCGGATGCCGTGAAGATACGGCGGAGCCCGGATATGACCAACAAACGGGAGTATCAACCCAAACTGACCTACAATGTTTTGGATAAGAAACTGGACATCACGACAGGGACAAAGCAATTAACCATACAAGAGATGCCATTTACCCGTATGGAAGACCTCACAAATAACTATGTGAAGATCGGTGCGGGCAATTTTGGAACCCTACTTGGTGAGGCTTATTTTAGTACCGACCAGTTCGTGGATACACGGATAGGAGGGTATGTGAAACACCTCAACCAAAAAGGTAGCCTGGAAGAGCAAACTTTCTCCCAACAGCAGATTGGGGTATTTGGCCGTCGGATTTTTGACCAAATCACATTGAATGGCGAACTTGGGTTCAACCGCTATGCCACGCATTTCTATGGCGTGGTCAACGATACGCTGGGAATGAACATGAATCCAAACCCTGCGAGGCAAGCGTTTAATGACATTTATTTTACAGGCGAGCTTACCAGCAATTTTGAGGAGAATGACCCCGATGCGATCAGCTATTCCCTCAAGGCTGATGCCTATGCCTATAGCAATGCTTTCCAAGCTAAGGAAAATTCAGTGGCGTTGGGTGGTTATGTCAACAAACGGATCAATGCCTTCAATATAGGAGCAAATATTTCGGGCGATTTTACCACCGTTGAAGACGCAAGTTATCGCTTAGGTAACAACATTGCCCGGCTCAATCCCTATATCCGTTTTCAGGGCACCAATTATAACATTACCCTTGGCGCTAATTTCGTCGCTGAATTTGGCGACTCCTCGCGAACGAATATTTTCCCTTCTGCGGAAATAGATTTCGCCCTCGTTCCCCAATTTGCGCATCTTTTCGGGGGTATCAATGGCGATGTGAATAAAACCTCTTTGCGCGAGCTATCAAAAGAAAACCCGTGGCTATCCGAAGATATTTCCATACGCAACTCGCTGGATCGCATGCATGTGTTCGGCGGGATTAAGGGCAATGCAGGGGCCACCTTTGGGTATAAGGTGCAAGCGTTTTACAAGCGTATTGAAAGCATGCCATTTTATATGAATAGCCCATATTCGCCATACGCATTTGATGTTATTTATGAAAGTGGCGAAGACGCTAGCACCATTGTAGGGCTTGAGGGAGAGGTTAATGTACGCGTTTCGGAAACGGTGAGCCTCGGGGGTAAGGTCAATTTCAACGAATTCGACTTGCAGAATGAAGAAGAGGCTTGGTTTTTACCCAAGATGCGGATAGCGGCCAATACCCGGATAAATATCAGTGACAAAGTATACGTAGACGGCGAATTGCTGTTCCAAGGACAGACATATGGCCGAGTATATGACTATCCGGTGGATCCAATGTCCCCCACGATGCCGACTTCCCGGAAAGTCACTATCCCAACTTTTGTAGACATCAGTGCTGGAGCGGAGTATCGGGCTACCAAACAGATTGGCGTTTATATACGGTTAAATAATATGTTGGGAACAGCGTATGAGCGTTACTTATTTTATCCAAGATTGGGCCTGAATGTGATAGGTGGTGTTAATTTCTCATTTTGATAATTTGCGGAGCAATGCTCATGCAAGTTTCGTTTTGACCGGTTAAGGTTATAACTTTGCGGAAGAAGACCGGAAGTTGGGAAGACCGAAAGTCAGCAAGTCTGGCCCCGGCGTGAAAAAATAGTGTATAGTATGAATTTGGGCTTGTGTATAGCGAATTTATTGAGGCAATATCCAGAAGTCGGGGTGCCCGGTATCGGTGTTTTCAAGATCACGCGTGCTCCTGCACCGTTCGACAAGGAGCAATCAGCCTTCCTTCCGCCAGTGCGCCAAGTTGAATTGGCCGAAGGAAAGACTGGAGGCTTTCCCATAACGGATTACCTGCAAGCGCAGCGGCAAGTCGATGAGGAAACGGCGATAGGCATGTTGGACAATGCTGTGCAGGAGCTGTTTGATGCAATAAGCCGTAATGGGAAGGCCCTGTTGGAAGGGTTGGGATATTTGGTTGCCGATGGAGCATCCATCGTATTCAAACCGATTGAATCCCATGGTTTCGGATGGAAATCCATAAAGGAACAGCATCGCCCTTCAACGGAAAAATCCACGGTGGGCCTTGCCGAATACGAGAAAGTTGAAGACGAAAAAACGAATGAGGGGTCTGGCAAACGGCAAACAACCAAGTGGGTAGTAGCGGCCGTATTGTTGGTCTTGCTGTCGGCTACTGGGCTGGCTTGGTATTACAAGCAGGCTTGGTTTGATCAGGCGGGAATTACCCAATTCTTTGGGCAAACCAGAAAGCGGGATGCTAAACCGGCTGGTGATGAGCCACCAAAACAAACTACAGCGGCGAAAATGGCCGTTGATGATTCAATCGCTATAGATTCTACTCACGTAGTTGGTGCCACCGATAGTGCTACAGCGGAACGCATTTCCGACGTGCCAGCACCGAAGCCTGTGAAGCCATCTGTTACTTACGAAATCATTGTCGGCTCCTTTGCCACAATGCAGCAGGCGAAAAAATATGTGGCCGAAATGAAAGCCAAAGGCTACAACCTACATGCGATTAATAGCCGGATGCCGGGCAACCGGAAGAAAATAAGTTGGGGTTCATTTACCACGGAGCGAGAGGCATATCAGGAATTGGTAAGGGTACAAAAGAATTTTGAACCTGGGGCATGGATTGCCAAGATAGAACATGATTAAGAACTAATTTAGTATCAAAAGCAGATAGCTAAAACCATATAACAAGAAAATCACACAAAATCATTATGTCACTATTACAAGATACCGTTTATCCGCTTGATACACTTGCGGGAGCAACGCAGCAGACCATTGAAATGGCGGGAGAGAAAATCAGTTTGATCGGATTGTTATTCAAGGCAGGATGGATCATGCTACCTTTAGCATTATTGCTGTTTATCGCTTTGGTGATTTTCATTGAACGGTACCTGACCATACGTAAGGCATCCCGATATGATTCCAGTTTAATGGTTCAAATCAAACAAAGCATATTATCAGGAAAATTGGAGTCGGCCCTTGCCGTCTGCCGCAGCAATGACAGTCCGCTGAGCCGCATGTTGCAAAAAGGACTTTTACGCATCGGTAGGCCCATTAAAGATATTGAGGCAGCCATCGAGAATGTGGGTAAATTGGAGGTGGCCCGATTAGAAAAGAACATCAATATATTGGGTATTATTGCAGGTATCGCGCCCATGCTTGGATTTGTCGGTACCATTTTTGGGGTGATTATTATATTCCGGGATGTGGAAGCTGCTGGGGGGATCGATATTGCCAGTGTATCCGGAGGGTTATACGTGAAGATGATCGCTTCAGCAGCAGGCCTTACGATCGGGATCTTGGCGTATATTGGCTATCATGCCCTGAACATGATGGTTGAGCGATTAATCCTGCGTATGGAAACGGACGCCGTTGAATTTATTGACCTGCTTGATGAGCCAGGTGTATAAGGGAGGGAAGTATGAATATAAAGAATAGGCGCAACAGACCAGCCGCGGAAGTACATACCGCTGCATTGAATGACATCATGTTTTTCCTGATGTTGTTTTTCCTATTGGCGTCGGCCGTGGCCAATCCCCAAGTAGTTAAGTTACTATTGCCACGTTCGAGTGCCGGAGAACAATCTGTTGCAAAGAAGACGGTTACGATATCCGTCACACAGGATCTCAAATATTACTTGGATAAACAAGAAGTGCCCTATGAGAATTTGCTGAATGCAATCCAAGCACATATTCAACCCGGGGAAGAATTGACCATTATGCTATATGCAGATAGCACCGTGCCCATCCAGAATGTGATCTCCGTGATGGATATTGCCAATAAATTGAGGATCAGATTGGTGTTAGCCACAGAACCTATACGAGAATGATGTTCGGTTTATGGAATTTATGCCATAGTGGCATCATAGTAATGAATACATAGAAAGGCATTAAAATTGTGGCACTTTTTATTTTAGAAAAAGGGATTTAAACAGGATGAGTTACTATAATTTACAAGAAGAGAATAATTATCCTAAGGCGATGTGGATATCAGGTGCCGTCATGGGTGGATTATTACTCATTAGCTTTTTCATCATGATTGGTTCTTCCTTCCCTCAAATCGGGATGGGAGGCATTATTGTCAATTATGGTACGGCTGATGTGGGGATGGGTGATGATTATATGACAGTGGATGAAGTGTCTATGGATCCGAATGCCAACAATGTTCGGCCGGACAGGATTGATCCGCGGGAGGAAATCCAACCGACACCATCACAGCAGGTAACTGAGCAAAGCGTAGCCACCCAGGATATGGAGGATGCTCCGGCTGTAGTGGCCAATGAGCCGAAGAAGGCCAATGCCGAGGAAGCAACAGCAGAAAAGAAGGATAGCAAACCGGCTGTCAATCCGAATGCCCTATATACCGGCAAGCGTAACGATGCATCGGGTAGGGGTGATGGCACGGGGGCAGAAGGTGGTAACCAAGGTAGTGCACAAGGAGACCCGCTTGCAGCAAATTATGGTGAAGGAGGTTCTGGTGACGGGACATCGGGATTGTCCATAGCCAACAGACGTTGGGTGGTACCACCAAGTATTGAAGATAATGGCCAACAGGCCGGTGTTGTAGCGGTGGAGGTGCACGTTGCACCCAATGGTACCATTACGTATGCCCGTGCCGGAGTTAAAGGCACCACATTGCCTGATAGGAGCCTATGGGAAAAATGCGAACGGGCATTGCGCGGAGCAAGGTTAAATGAACTGGAGCGCGCGCCTGCTGTCCAAAAGGCTATCGTTCCAGTCAGGTTCAGATTGAAATAACAACATATCCATCACCTAATCCACCATGGGATACGATGAGGTAATCGAGTATTTGTACGCACGGTTGCCCATGTTCACACGCGACGGGGCATCGGCATTCAAAAAGGACCTAACCAATACATTACGGCTTTGCGAAGCATTGGATAATCCTCACCTAAAGTTTAAATCCGTCCATATCGCAGGGACTAATGGCAAAGGATCGACTTCTCATATGTTGGCCGCTATCCTACAGCAAGCGGGTTACAAAACCGGCTTATATACTTCACCGCATTTGCTTGATTTCAGGGAACGAATCCGGGTGAATGGCGCCATGATTCCGAAACAGGCCGTTGTCGATTTTGTCAATAATCACATGGCGTTGATAGCGGCTGTTGGGCCGTCGTTCTTCGAAGTAACGGTGGCGATGGCCTTTGATCATTTTGCTAGGGAGCAGGTTGATATTGTCATTGTGGAAACGGGGCTTGGTGGGCGGCTTGATTCTACCAATGTAATCACCCCTTTGGTATCCGTTATTACCAACATCGGTTATGATCATACCTTTATGTTGGGTAATACGCTTGCGGAGATTGCCCATGAAAAAGCGGGCATCATCAAGCCACATGTGCCGATAGTGATAGGCGAGTGGCAAAGGGAGGTGGCCGGGGTTTTTGAGCGGGTGGCCATGGAAAAGAGTAGCAGGTTGGTCTATGCCCCACAGTTATGGCATGTGCGCGTCACAGGGAGGGATACCGATTATCTTTATCTGAATGCCGTCCATCAGCAAATTGCCCAAGAAACCACCTATATATTGGATTTGAAAGGCATCTACCAAGCCAATAATGTACCCGGTGTGCTTTGTACTATTGATGAGTTGCGTAGACTGGGCTTTTCCATTGAGGATACACACATCCAGCGGGCGCTGAAACAAGTGCAGCAGCTTACTGGGCTGATGGGTCGCTGGCAAACCCTATCGACACACCCTTTGGTTATTTGTGATACGGGCCACAACGTTGATGGCTGGCGGGAGGTGTTGGCAAATATCAAGGCAACCCCCCATCATTCGCTTCAGGTGGTCATTGGTGTGATGCGCGATAAGGACTTGGATAAGATGCTTCCCTTACTGCCGCAAGATGCTGGTTATTATTTCTGCCAAGTAGCGATGCCGAGGGCGCTTCCGTCAGTGGAATTACGGGATGAGGCAAGGCGTTATGGACTACATGGCGAGGCCTTTAGCAGCGTGGCCACAGCCATGGAAGCTGCAAAGCAAAAGGCGGGTGCCGAGGATCTCGTTTTCATTGGGGGGAGCACGTTTGTGGTGGCTGATGCATTGGCTGCTACAGGTTTTACGGCGGAGGGTGAATTGCCATTGTAGGCCTGCACAGCATCCGTGGTTCATTATGCCATTAAGGCGTCAATTCCCCTCGAATGTTCTTCTCTACCCAATAAGCCACATCGCTCTGCCTCTTAAACTCCCCCTGTAAGTACATCAGTTTGGTCACAGCGGCTTCAAATGTCATGTCATACCCGCTGAGCACACCCATTTCCTTGAGGTATCTGCTTGTTTCATACCGGCCTAATTCTACACTACCAACCCTACATTGGGAAATATTCAGGATGTTTTTGCCGTTGCGGACGGCATCGCGGAGTAAGTCGAGAAACCACTGGTCGGTAGTGGTATTTCCGGAACCGAATGTTTCCATGATAACGGATCGTGCATCGGATTCCAGCACGGCTTGTACCACCTGTTTACTGATGCCCGGATATAACTTCAGGACGGAAACTGAATTGTCAAGCTGTGTATGGAGGATAAATTCCTTGTCACTATTGTCCAATAAGGCATCTCGGTTGTATTTCAGGTGCACGCCCGCTTCCACGAGCACAGGATAGTTCGGTGAGCGGAAGGCCTCGAATTTGGCTGAGTTGTATTTGAATGAGCGATTGCCCCGGAATAGTTTATTGTCAAAGAAGATGCACACCTCATGGATGAGGGATTTCCCTTTTTTCTTGGCCGAGGCTAGCTCCAGTGCAGTAATCAAGTTTTCTCTGGCGTCCGTCCGTATTTCGCCAATGGGCAATTGGGATCCAGATAGGATAACCGGCTTTTGCAATCCTTCGAGCATAAAGCTCAATGCCGAGGCAGAAAAAGCCATGGTATCCGAGCCATGCAGGATAACAAAGCCATCATAATCTTCGTAATTTTCCTTGATGATGTTGGCCATTTCCGTCCAGATGGACGGTTGCATATTTGATGAATCGATGATGGGGGTGAAGGAATGTACACTCAGGTTATAATTAAGCCGGGCAAGCTCCGGTATATTTTTGGCGATGAGGTCAAAGTCAAAAGGCATAAACGTGCCGTTTTTTTCATCTTTGACCATACCGATGGTTCCCCCAGTATAGATTACGAAGATATTGTTCATCCAGTTAGCTTTAGTTGCACGCCTTTTGGTGAGATTTATACCCCAAAAACTTGCGTAGCGTTTTCCGTGGTTGTTGCCGTTACAGCTTCCAACGTGATTCCGTGCAAATCTGCGATTTTTTGCGCAATATACAATAGGTAACTGCTCTCATTCCGCTTTCCACGGTAAGGTACCGGTGATAGGTAAGGCGCATCGGTTTCCAATACGATGTGTTTGAGGTCGAGCTCAGCCACTACCTTATCAAGTCCAGCATTTTTGTACGTGACTACGCCGCCGATACCCAAGTAAAGGCCTAGGTCAATGGTACGTTGGGCCTGTTCCATATTTCCAGTAAAACAATGCAGCACGCCGGTCAACCGTCCATCTTGCACGTCGTCCAGTAATTGGAAAAGTTCGTCAAAGGCGTCCCGGCAGTGGATGGAAACTGGCAGACGGAGCTCTTTAGCCCAATTGGCCTGTATGCGGAATGCCTCTTGCTGTAGGGGTAATGTTGTTTTATCCCAATAGAGGTCGATACCGATTTCGCCGATGGCATAGACCTTATTTTCGGAAATGGTTTTCTCGATGATGGCTAGCTCATCGGGATAGTTTACCTTCACATCACAGGGGTGTAGGCCCATCATGGCATAGCAGTTGTGTGGATAGGCAGCGACTGTACCGAGTACTTTTGGGATGGATTCGCTATCTACATTGGGCAGGAGAAGGCGTTGTACACCATTATCGAAACACCGGTGCATTTGAATATCCAATTCCGGAGAGCCATATAGGTAATAGATATGGGTGTGCGTATCGGTTAACGGTGCCTGATGTGCCATGTTGTGTTAGCTATATTGAATTGACCAAGAAGGTAAGAGACAAACTTAGATAAACTTGATTTTTTTCACAAACATTAATTTTCTTTTGTGTTCAAGGCGAAATATAGTCAAAACAAGAACGCCTTCCGTATTTTTAGGGAAGGCGTTCTGTCATTTAGTTTGCTGTGCTGTCCTGCTCCGCTGGTTTGGATTTCAGGACGTCGACTAATTCGACGTCGAATATCAATGGTGCGAATGGGGGTATGACTCCCCGTCCGTCTCCGCGTTCACCATATCCCAATTCAGAAGGGACAATTAATTTGGCCTTGCTTCCCTTGGCCATTAGTAATAAGCCTTCATCCCATCCGGGGATAACCTGGCGTACACCGATGGCGAATTTAGCTGGCTCGTAGGGACGCATGGCATTATAGATGTTGCTCTTTTCGGCCACTTCCTTAATAGAGGTATCGAATACCTCCCCGCTGCTGATCAGCGTACCGGTGTAATTTACCTGCACCGTATCGCCGGCTGCAGGCTTTTCGCCTGTACCCTCCTCGGTGATGATGTATTGCAGTCCGGAAGCCGTTTTCGTCGGTTCCAGGTTATTCTTTTTGATGTAATTGTCGATTTTGCTCTCTTCGGCCAATTTCAGTTTTTCGATTTCGCCGTCGAAATACGTATTTACCTCGGCATACAATGCGCTATCGGTCAGCTCACCCTTTTTGAAATGCTTATTTACTTTCACGTTGAACGTGACAAACTTGTCCGCAAACTCGGGTTTGGGCTGCATGGTTTTGGCAGCCATGGTGTCCAGGTCAAGCTTAAACACAGCGCTATCGCCTTCGCCGAGCATCTTGAACATGGAGTTATAATCGCCGGCATACAATCCGGGGATTGTGTCTGGTGCAATATTGATAATTTGTGGAAGCCCTATTTTATATGTACTTGAAAGCACCGAGTCCCGGTCGGTGGTTACCGTCATCTCCACAGAAAGCAAGTCGCCTGATTGTGCTTTCGGCTGCCCATTATCTTTTGCAATTTTGTATTGCAAGCCCCCTTCATCGGTTTTGAATTGCTGGCATGCGCCGGTCAAAACCAACACTGCAAGTCCTAAAATTAAAAGTGATTTCTTCATTTTTTTTTGTGTGATTAATTATTATGTTAAACGTTCTTTATATTCCGGCAATATCGATTTGAATTGCTCAACCACTTTGTCCAGAGGCTCATTAGAATTACCTCCCGAGGCATTGCGATGCCCTCCGCCGTTGAAATATTTTTTACAAACCTCATTGCATGGAAAATCCCCAACAGATCGCAGGGAAAGTTTTACTTGCTCTGTGCGATCGATGATAAGTGCGGCAAGCTTCATGCCACTGATGGCCAACGCGTAGTTTACCAATCCTTCCGTATCGCCTGTAGTTGTTTGGAAGCGGTTGAGGTCCTGCCGGGAAATGCTGAATAGTGCCGTATGATATTCATGCAGCACTTCCAGCCTGTTCAATAAGCAAAACCCTAGGAATTTCAAGTGGTTTTCCGAAAAGCTGTTGTATACATGCTCATGGATTTCCCAATTTTTGGCACCCAGCGTGATGAGATCGGCTACAATCGAATGCACCGATGATGTGGTGGTTCGGAAACGGAAAGAGCCTGTGTCTGTCATGATTCCCGTATATAGGCAAGTAGCCATATCCAGGGTGATGGCTTGGTGATCGTCCATCACATCGACGATGAAATCATAGACCAACTGAGCAGATGCAGCCGCACCACTGTCCCAATGCCGGTAGTCATCAAAGCCTTCCGGCTCTAAATGATGGTCAATCATGATCTTGGTTCCCGCAGCGCTTCTCACGGCCTGTTCCATGGCGTTGATACGGGCAAGCCCATTGAAATCCAAACAGAAAATCATATCGGCATCAGCAATCAATGCATCATTCGCTGATTTATCTTCCATGTATATCTTCACATCCTGTCTACCTGGTAGCCAGTCAAAGAAAATGGGGAAATCCGAAGGCACGATGACATATACGACATGGCCTTTTGCTTTCAACCAATGGTAAATTGCCAATGATGAACCCAATGCATCCCCATCAGGTTTATGGTGCGTGGTGACAACAATATGTTTTGGGGCGTTAAGTTCCTTCTTAAGCGTTTCTGGTGTAAACATTTAAATGCTAAAAGTGTGCAAACCTACTATAAAAAATCCGATTCAGGAATTTTTAGGAGATTAAATCGAAAATTTTACACACGCCACTCGGTAGCGATCACACCTTGTATGGATGTTTACAAACAGCTTTCTTCAATGCTATGGGATTCGCGAATCAAGCAACGCTTCCTCGACTATAATGGAAATATGGAAAGGATTCCATATCGCAATAGCCCAATAATATCACTGGCTCGGTAAATCAATATAAATTCTTAGGGCAATGGAGATAACCAATTATAATTGGTATTCCATATGTTCGCAGTCTATGCCTTCTTGTCGAAGCAGATTTTCAATCAATGCGGGTTGCAGATTTAAAGAAACTACCCTTAAAACCCGGTCGCAGTCTTCCAAATCGAAATTCCATTGTTTGATCAACGTCATCGACCCCAATAAGGCCGCTACCTTTTGTACTTGCTCCTGGGCACTTACGTTTGTTTTGAATATGAATATTTGATCCATGACTCATTTATTTTTCATGATTTTCAATATTGTCGTTTTTGTCTGCCGCTAACGTAGGGTCATCCCAATCACACCATTTGGAACGCATATAGGTTTTCATTTTTTCTCTTTCCTCTTCATTCAGTCCACTAGACTTTCTGTATCCAGATTTTCTCATCCATGGCGGGCCACCTCCTCTAGGCCCCCCCTTTCCAAAACCGAAGAGGATTTTACATAATACGAACAGCGCCATGGATTGCCATAGGTTTATAGTTCTTACGTCAAATAGTTCTGGCAACGTATAATTCCATAAAAACATTACCAGGTAGCTCACCAAAAACACGAAAGCAACACCCAATATGGGGATGACAATAAATCGCATTTTACTTCTATACATCCTTTTCATCATTTTCTGTATTTATCTATCAACTAATTCATCATAATAAACTTTCATCCGTTTTCTCAAGTGCAACACAGCATAACGTTTTCGAGAAATCAATTTGCCCACCGGTTCTCCGGTCATGGCGGCAATCTCGGCAAATGGTGTCCCTTCCAATTCATGCCACACAAACACATTTCTTTGTTCGGGCGGCAACTCATCCAAGGCTAAGTGGAGCTGCTGCCATACCATGCGTTCCTGATATTCCGTTTCGGGATTGCTATCGGCTATGGCAAATACATCGCCAAACCCAAGACTATTCTCATCATCATTTTCCCTATCCTGCCATGGCAATTCCGTTTTTTTCCGGTGTTTATCAATGATCCTATTCTTTGCCACCCGATAAAGCCAAGCCCCAATTTGTTCAACCGGCTGCGAATTAATGATTGAACTCAACCGGTACCAGACATCTTGCAGCACATCCTCGGCATCGGCATCATTACTCACCCGTTTTCTAATAAAGCTAAGCAACCCCTTTCCATAAGATTTGATAGTTATTGAGATTTTACTTTGCTTTTCATCGATCATTACATATGCCATTGAACATAATTCTGTTTGCCGCTTAATGATATAGACGAATAAGGGTCGAAAACATTTCAAAAAATTTTCATTTTTTGCAACGGTTGTATGAAAACCAAAAAAAATAACGCTTGTGAAAAAAAGAAATATTAGTTAAGTTTGATGATAACCAACATTCAGCCAAGATGACAACAAGAGCATTCAGGGACCTGGCGCTATCCTTTCCTGGGACAATTGAAAATCCCCATTTTGACAGAGCAGCCTTCAAGGTAGAAAACAAAAGGATTTTTGCTTCCTTGCATGAGGAGAGCGGTACAGCCAACCTAAAGTTGCCCGAGGCCGACCAATCTGCCTTTTGTTCGTTTGGTAAGGGGGCAATTTATCCCATCCCTAATAAATGGGGGCAACAAGGTTGGACAACCTTTGAGCTCCAAAAGATCCCCCATGAGCTGATGCTTGATGCCTTGGATACTGCTTACAAGGATGTATTCAAGGTTAAACCAAAGAAAAAGCAATAAAACCCATCTTAAAACCTTTGTCATGCCTAAAATTACGGATACACCCCCACAGGAAATACGAGAAGAGTTCAACGTCCTCGCTGCGGATCTGGATGAGCGAATACCCGCGAAGAAACTGGATAAGAATATCCTGATCTGCACTTGGAACATCCGTGCCTTCGGTGGGCTTACCGAAGAATGGGAGGCTACAGATAGCCAAAGCCCAAAGCGTGACCTGCACAGCCTGCTTTGCATTGTGGAGGTACTGAAACGTTTCGATATCATTGCCGTGCAGGAAGTCAAAGGCGAATTGAAAGCGCTGCGTCATGCGCTCAAGTTGCTGGGACCGCATTGGAGCTTTTTAATGACGGATGTGACGAAAGGCAATCCGGGTAACGATGAGCGGCTGGCATTTTTGTTCGATTCAAGGAAAGTGAAACTATCTGGCCTTGCCTGCGAAATTGTCATACCAGATGATGTATTGCACGCAAACAAAGCTATCGGCAACCATGCGCTCGAACGACAGTTTGCAAGGACACCTTATGGTGTGAGCTTTCTTGCAGGCGGCAAAACGTTCGTGTTGCTCACTCTCCACGTGCTTTATGGTACATCGGCAAGCCGGATACCGGAACTTCGAGCCATTGCCGAGTGGATACGTGATTGGGCGGATGATCTGCATAAGTGGAATCACAGTCTTATCACACTGGGGGATTTCAATATCGTGAAAGCAGGCGACCCAACGTATGAAGCATTTATTTCACGGGGGTTGCATGTACCGGACGATTTGCAAGATATCGACCGTACCGTTTTCAAAAAGGCATACAGCTTTTACGACCAGATTGCCTGGTTCGATGGCGAGCTTTCGATGGTGTACGGTAGGGGCGGGGTTTATGATTTCAGAGACAAGCTGCTATTATCAAGGAATTATCCCGAAAGCCAGCTGTCCTGGAGGATTAGCGACCATTTTCCGCTATGGGCGGAGTTTTTGACTTGAATCAAATACCTAAAAATAGGTATTGTCCCATCCTAGTATACCCCTTACTTTAGCGTTGTCCATGCCTAGCACTACAATAGTTGGTTTGGTAGACGCTATGGCATGGACGTTTTTTACATATTCCACCCTACAACTACTTCCCTAGCTAAGTATTTTATCAATAAAGAATAAAAAGTAATTATATTAGCCTTGCTATTACCCTGCATCCAATTATGCTTGTTATGAAGAAAGGCATACAAATTAAGCTAAAACAACTTCTGATTATCATTATCGTATGGATGATGTTGGGCTTTGTTATTGCCATCTACGATCATCTTATACTCCATGCAGGTATCTCAAACGGTCCAGTAGAAAGCTATTCGTTTATGCTTTCTGTGATGAGAAATGTAGGCGCAGGTTTGGTAGGCGCATTATTGGGTGGAAGTCTTTTGGTGTTTTATGTCAATGTAAAATACAGAGACAAACCATATGGATATACCATATTGGTAGTGAGTATTTCTTTTGTTTTTGTAATAGCCATTATCACCCTTATCATGGCGGCGGTCATCGTTCCGCTGCAAACCGGACAACCATTGTTTAGCCCCGCTTCAAAGGAAGCGTTCTATGCGTTCGTAACTGATGGTTATCCATTAAAAAACGGGTTGATTTGGTCATTTATCGTAGCCGTCACACAGTTGCTAATGCAGATGAACAGTAAGTTTGGCCCCGATACTTTTTGGAATATTATCAAAGGCAAATACAACACCCCCAAAAGAGAAGAACGGATATTCATGTTTTTAGATATCAATTCATCTACAGCAATCGCCGAGCGTTTGGGAAACGAGGCCTACCATGCATTGCTCAAAGATTTTTTTGCAGATATCACAGATCCCATTTTGGAAAACAACGGGAATATTTATCAGTATGTAGGGGATGAAGTCGTTGTGGTATGGAAATTTAGAGCAGGGATAGAAAATATACAATGCCTGAAATGTTTTTTCGCTTTGAAAAAGGATATAGAAGAAAAGAAAGACAAGTATATCGGACGTTATGGACTAATTCCTTCGTTTAAAGCAGGTATTCACTGTGGAGAGATGGTTGCTGGAGAAATAGGAATCATTAAGCGAGACATTACCTATTCTGGAGATGTTTTGAACACAACTTCCCGTATTTTAGGAGAATGCAAATCGTTTAATGAAGAGCTGATCGTTTCGTCCGATCTATTGGCAATATTGGATTATGAAAAGGATTTTATTTCTCGACAGCTTGGGGTTATAAAACTAAGAGGCAAACAACAAGAAATTTTACTCATGGCAATAAAACCGTCAATCTCAACAGCAATAATTTAGATAAGAAAGTTGCATTAGTGAGTTGAATCCTATATATATCCTTCATTTCCATTCGTATTAAAAAATTATTAATTTTATAGCCGAAACTAACCAGTATATTTTGGCTTTACCCAACGCCTTCGAAGAAAAAGATCTGCTACACCGCTTGCAGGACGGAGATCAAGTGGCCTATGACAGCCTATTCAGGCAATTCCATCCTGCGCTCTGCTTTTTCGCCCGGCGTTTGGTCAATGAACCGAGGATTGCCGAGGAAATCGTATTGGATACCATGCTGAAACTATGGCATAGGTGCGATAACTTCGATTCGGTTTCTTCCATTAAGGCATTTCTTTACATCGCCACGAAGAACGCGTGTTTTAACCATATCGAAAAAGAAAGGGTACGAACCGCCCACCAGAATCAATTCCTTGGCGACTTCAAGGATACTGAAGATGCGGTGGTCACGGAGATTATCTACGCTGAAGTGTTGCGGGAAGTATCCGAGGTTATCGATACGCTTCCAGAACAATGTCGGAAGGTCATCAAGATGATTTACGAAGAAGGGCTTTCGGCAAATGAGATTTCAAAGACGCTTGGCGTCACCGTTTCTACCGTGAACAACCAGAAATCACGCGGCATTTCCCTGCTCAAAAAACGCCTTTCCGGTAGCGGTTTTGGTCATTTCCTGATTTTTATTTAAAATTTTTCCTCCTCCTTTAGAGAAAACCCACGTTGTTCCTGTTTCTATAATAAAAACAGGTATCACTGGCTATGGCTCTCGAAAACCGTATGGATAATGCTTTCAAGATTGTACAACTGCTCAGGAAGCATATGCAAGGCACGCTTACCGATGATGAGCGGGAAGTGCTGGAATATTGGCGCAAACGCAACGTACGCAACGAGGCGCTGTTTGCCCTAATAGTGGACGAAAACAATCTGGCCGAGGCCATTGCTGAACTTCATGATACGGACACGGAAGGGGCACTCAAGGAATTTAAGCGGAGATTGGAGATAGACGGTAAGACTGCTCGGACAGCAAGGCCACTACGGTGGGTGTCGGTTGCGGCAGCTATCCTCGCAATACTTGGTGTCGGTATCGGCATTTACCGTTATACTTCGAATGACACTGCGCAGCCTAGCCTCACCAGCCAGTACGGTGATGATGCGCTTCCAGGAAGTAACCGAGCCACACTGAGGCTTGCCGATGGCCGCGTGCTCGAGCTGGACAGTACGAGAAGCGGCCTGCTGGCGCAGCAACAGGGTGTATACATCATTAAAGACGATGACGATATGGTTACCTATGAAGTGCAGGCGGGCGATAATATCCAAGGGACTGCCGCGTTCAATACCATCGCCACGCCAAATGGGGGGCAATACAGGGTGAAACTTCCGGACGGCAGTAAGGTCTGGCTCAATGCGGCATCGTCCTTGCGCTACCCCACCCGCTTCGCCGGTGGCGAGCGCCGGGTGGAACTGGATGGCGAAGGGTTCTTCGAGGTCAGCCCAAATGCCACCGTGCCATTCATTGTGGAAAGCCGCGGCCAATCTGTACAGGTACTTGGGACAGCATTCAACGTCAACGCATATGAAAACGAGCCAGCCAAGGTGACTACACTGGTGAAGGGGAGCATTAGCATCATGCCCAAATCCGGATCAGCGAAAACCATCCGACCTGGCCAACAATCGGTGCTCACCGGTCAATCCATGCGGATTGAAGACGTGGATACTACCCATTACGCCGCTTGGAAGAATGGCTATTTTCTGTTCAACGACGTCGAATTGAAAGATGTCTTACGGCAGGTCGAGCGGTGGTACGATGTGGAGGTTGACTATGCTACGGTACCGGCCGGAGGCCTATATGCTCGGATTGATAGAAACAAAAACCTATCTGCGGTGCTATACATGATCGAAAGCACCAGCGGTTTAAAATTCAAATTGAAGGAAGGGAGGTTAAGCATTCTGGAATAAGAGAACGTTCACGTGTTTGCCCTGATCAATGCAAGAAGCCGCCCCGATTGCCGTCGGGACGGCCATTAGCAGGCAAATCTATTACTAACCGGACAGTTAATAATTTTTTAACCTAACTAGACAAATATATGAAATATGGTTTCCAGTTTAAGGAAATCGGCTATGTTTATTTAATGTTGCTGCCCATTACGGCAGGCAAACAGCTTAGCCGCCACATTGTACTTCCAATGAAACTCACTGTATTGCTTATCGTGCTATTCAGTTTCAAGGTGTCTGCCGATGCCTACTCACAGGGCATTACCCATTCATTCCGTAATGCGTCATTGCAGGATGTCATTGTTGAGCTGAGCAGGCAGACCGAGTATGATTTTGTGATCCACAAACAACATGTTGCCCAGGCAAAGCCCATCACCATCAACCTGAAAGATGCGGAGATTACTAGTGCGCTGGATAGAATTCTATCCGGGCAACCCTTTACCTATGAAATTTTCGAGCATACGATCATCATCCGTCCACGCAAAACGCAGATGGCATCCATCGCGTCCAAACCACAACAGCCATTCTCCGTACGTGGGCATGTCACCGATAGCCTTGGCAATCCACTCAGTGGGGTTACAGTGAAGGTCAAGGAAACCGTGTCGGCCCGACAAAAGAGGGGCACGACGACAGATGCAAATGGAATTTTCACAATAGAAGTTGATTCAAATGCCATTCTCATATTTTCAGCTATCGGACATGAAACAAGCGAAATCCCAGTAAATAGCCGGAGGGAAGTGAAGGTCGTATTAAAAGAGGCTATTTCCGAGATGGGGCAGGTGGTGGTCATTGGTTACGGATCGGTAAGAAGGAAAGATTTGACAGGATCGGTAGGCCAGGCAAAAGTGGAGGAAATGCAGAAGGCGCCCATTATATCATTTGAAGAGGCGTTGGCCGGAAGGGTGGCTGGTGTTAAAGTGAGTTCCGCTGATGGCCAGCCGGGAGCGCCGATCAATATTGTGATCAGAGGCACCAATTCCGTTACGCAAGATAATTCCCCACTATATGTCATCGACGGGTTTCCCATGGAAAATCCTGATAACTATACCTTAAACCCTTCGGAAATCGAATCCATTGAGATATTGAAAGATGCCTCTTCGACCGCGATATATGGTGCCAGAGGTGCCAATGGCGTTGTCATCATCACGACTAAAAAAGGGAAAATAGGCGCGCCGGTCATTTCTTATAACATGTATTATGGCTTCCTGAAAAACAAGAGAAAAATGGAGCTGATGAATGCCCATGAGTTCGTGCAATATCAAATGGAGCGCGACTCGGCAAATGCGGCAGAGACCTATCTCATAAACGGCAAAATGCTGGAGGATTTTCGAAACGCACCAAGCATCGACCTTCAAGATCAGGTTTTCAGAACATCGCCTTTTCAAAATCACTTCATGTCAATAAATGGCGGACAAGGAGGCACGAGATATTCGATTTCAGGTTCCATATTGGGTCAGGACGGTGTCATCAAGAATTCGGGGTATGACCGGTATCAAGGACGTGTCACACTTGACCAAGCCATCGGCACCAAACTCAAGGTAGGGGTCAATGCCAATTATACCGCGGCCGAAAGATTTGGCACGGTGCCGTCCGAACAACGAACCGGTTTCTTTTACGGTAACCTGTTATATAGCGTCTGGGCATACCGGCCCGCATCGGGGCAGGTCGTTGAAGATCCGTTGGAACAAACAGATGAAGATTTCCTGAATTTAATGGGATTTAACCCGATACAGACCGTCGAAAATGAATACCGGGCTAACAAAACCGATCTGCTGACAACCAATGTGTTCGGCGAATACTCCTTTGGAAAATATGTGAAGCTTAGAGCTTCTGGCGGGGTGACAAAATCAAAAGTAAAACGCGAATCTTTCAATAATTCATTGACTCCATTAGGTAGCCCATTGACCACTTCCGGCCAGAACAACGGTGTGAATGGATCGGTCACCTATAGTGAACTGACCAGCCTACTCAATGAAAACACATTAAGTTTTAATAAAACATTCAATCAGCATCATAAACTAGATGCCGTTGCAGGGTTTACCGTGCAGAAAACTAGAACGTTCTCCTACGGCGCCTCGGCCAATCATATACCGAATGAATCATTAGGTATCGCTGGCATCAGTGAGGGCGAACCGGTGAGAATCAATTCGGGGAGTTCACAGCATACACTGGCTTCGTTTTTGGGCAGGGTAAATTACGCTTATCGCGCTAAATATCTTTTTACGGCATCCATACGGGCTGACGGTTCTTCAAAATTTTCCCCAGGTAATAAATGGGGTTATTTCCCCTCCGGCGCCGTTGCCTGGCGATTGGGCAGCGAAAACTTCATGCAAGGTTTGACCTTCATTTCGGATGCTAAAATCCGCCTCAGCTATGGAGTTACAGGCAACAACCGCGTGCTGGACTTTGCCTATCTTTCCCGGATTGACCTTCCCTCTTCCATTGGCTATAGTTATAATAATACCCCGGTCAAGGCGGCTATCTTGTCAGAACTGGGCAATATCAACCTGCAATGGGAAAGCACTGATCAATTGAATCTCGGCCTCGACCTCGGTTTATTTGATGAACGCATCACGTTGACGACCGACGCATATCGGAAAACCACAACAGACCTATTGCTGAATGCCAGACTCCCCAATTCGATGGGATTCACAACAGGCGTAAAAAATATCGGAAGTGTAGAGAACAGGGGGCTGGAATTTACACTCAATGCGCAGATACTCAATAACGAGGCCTTTTCCTGGAACTCAAATTTTAATATTGCGTTCAACAGGAATAAGGTACTGGCCCTTACTGAAAACCAGCAAACGATGCTCACGCTTGCTACCTGGAACATTGATCTCAGGAATGTGCCCCCTTATATCGCGGAAGTAGGTTATCCTATCGCGAGGTTTTACGGCTACATTTGGGAAGGCAACTATCAATATGAAGATTTCAATGAAACCGCTCCGGGTACGTATGTCTTGAAAGACCATATCGCCACTTACAATGCAAACCGTACGCTCACCCAGCCGGGTGATATAAAATACAAAGACGTAAATGGCGACGGGGTTGTCAATACAGCCGATCGGACAAATATAGGTGACCCCAACCCCAACTATATCGGTGGTTTTTCTAATGACCTGACATACAAAAACTTCGATCTGAACATCTTCTTCGAGTTTTCCGCGGGAAATGATGTGCTCAATGCCAACAGGATCATATTTGAAGGGGGCGGACGGGTAAACCAGAACATGTATGCCACTTACCTGAACAGGTGGACACCGGAAAACCAGAATGACCTATATTACCGCACAAACGGCAGAGGCCCTTCTGATTTTGGATATTCTACCAGAATTATTGAAGATGGTTCCTATCTCCGCCTGAAAACCATCGCGTTGGGATACACACTCCCTGCAAGTATCACACGCAAAGTGAAAATGAATACGGTCCGCGTTTATGCTTCCGCCCAGAATATATATACCTGGACAAAATACCAAGGTTTTGACCCGGAAGTTTCAGCATACGGCAGCAATGCGCTGATGCCCGCTTTTGACTATTCTGTTTATCCGCGCGCGTTCACGATTACATTCGGCGCAAATATTTCATTTTAAAAAAAGGACGATATGAAAAGATTTTTCATTTTTCTCACGATGTTCGCGGCTTCAGGCATGTTGTCCTGTGAAAAGTTCCTGCAAACAACACCTGAGGATTTTTCAACACCTGAACAATATTACAGTACGGAGTCCGAGCTGAACGACGCGCTCGCCGGGGTATACGCCTCGCTGACGACTACCGCCACCTATGGACTTTACCGGTCTGCTTTCCTGCCGCATGCATCCGATGAAGGCTATTATAAAAGCACAACCAGTACCGCTAACGCCATGGCATATGATAATACATCGGCAGATAACTATTTTGAAAATTCTTGGCGCGACTTTTATATTGGTATCAATCGCGCCAACTACCTACTTGCAAATGTGCATAGGCCTGACATGGACGAGCAAAAACGAAACGCGATAAAAGGTGAAGCCCTTTTCTTAAGGGCCTTCATCTATTTCGAGCTGGTTTGCGGGTGGGGGGATGTACCGTTGTTTGTCGAGCCCATTATCGATAGCAGAAAAGTCAACAACCCACGCACCCCGTCCATTGAGGTATATGAACAAATCCTCAAGGATCTTAAAGAAGCTAAAGACTTGGTCAATACCTATGAGATCAACGGTACTCCGGTGCATGTTTCAAAGACAGCTGTGGAGGCCATGCTGGCGAGGGTATGTTTGAAAATGGCCGGCGCACCCCTAAAGGACCTTTCCAAGTATGCGGAAGCCCGGGACTGGGCGGACAGCGTCATTCAATCAGGTGTGCATCGGTTAAATCCCAGCTATTCGGAGATATTCATCAATCAAACGGCTGATAAATATGATGACGCCAACAAAGAGGTTATTTGGGAAATTGAGTTTTATGGTAATAATATAGGTGCGCTCAGGGCCGGCGGGCGTTTTGTGAATTACCTTTCCGTAACGAGTAATAATCGAGAAGCCGGCATCGGGTATGGCCGTGTTGGTGCCACGGGTTATTTGTTTCGATTGTATGATATTGTTGACACGAGGAGGGATTGGGCCATCGCCCCATACAGCTTTTTGAACAACAACGGCACCATTGAAGTCCCTAAGGCCGCCACCGATATCTATACCCGGGGTGTGGGGAAATGGAGAAGAAAATATGAAACCGTACTTCCCAGGAATACCGATTATGGACCCACCAATTTCCCGGTAATCCGTTACGCGGATGTTTTATTGATGTATGCGGAAGCAGTAAATGCGATCGAGGGGCCCACCCCTGCCGCTTATGACGCAGTCAACCAGGTGAGGAGAAGGGCATATAACCAATCCCCTTCGGAACAGGGTGTTACGCTTTCCGTACTTAACAGCATAAACCTTTCCGATGCCGGCAATACTGGGTATCTCAATACGGAGCTCGTTATTCCAGTAACGGTCATCGGCGGCGGTGGCAACGGTGCCGAAGCCAATGCTACGGTTTCAGCCAGCACCGGAAAAGTAACATCGGTAAATATTATCAATCCGGGTTCCGGTTATACCACCGCACCGGATATCCGCATTGGCACCGCCTGGGTGGCGAATACGCATTATGAGGTGGGGAAACAGGTTTACCATGAAGAAAATCTTTATACCGTCACCACGGCCGGTACGGCCACCACTACTCCGCCAACGCATACCAGCGGCTCCTCTGCTGCCGACGTTACGGGTGTCGAATTCCTCTATGCAGGACAACGGGCTACGGCCACCGCAACAGTTGGTACCTATGAAGTGGATATGCCCGATCTTCCGCAGGATGATTTCCAAAAGCAAATCATGGATGAAAGGGCTAGGGAGTTATGTTTTGAAGGCTTGCGAAAATTCGATCTGATCCGGTGGGGCAATTTCATTGAACAGATGAAGCTCATGGAAACGGATATCCAGCAAAATGCACCCGCTTCCCTTCAATATACCACGCGGCCCTACGCCAATGTTTCCGAAAAGCATTTGTGGTATCCCATCCCCAGTTCGGAAATGTCATTAAATACAGCTATGGAGCAAAACCCGATGTGGGATTAACGAGCTTACGAACCTTACACAAAAAATGGTCAACATAGGACATCAATACAGGTTTGCAAAACATTGCATGGTGCTTTTCCTGATGGCAATGGCTGTTTTGCCTTATTTTGCTATGGGGCAAAACAGCCAGCAATTTTTAAGTCGCTGGAGTCAATACAGCGATGCACCCAATGCCTTATACCGCTACGTATCAAGCGAAGCCCAGAAGCACTTAGCCAACCGAACGGCCATGCTCAATGGCATCCATTCATTGGCGCAATGGCAGGAAAGACAGGCTTGGATACAAAAGACCCTATCGGCGGCCATCGGGCCTTTTCCGGATCGGACATCACTGAATCCGAAAATCACCAACATCATAGAAAAGGAAACCTACCAGCTTGAAAACATCGTATTTGAGTCACAACCGGGGCATTTTGTCACTGCAGCCCTGTTCGTTCCCCGGCAACTGAAAGCTGGAAAAGCACCCGCCATTGTTTATTGCAGTGGGCATTCCGCGACGGGTTATCGGTCTTACCAGCGCATACTCATCAACTTGGTCAATAAAGGATTTGTTGTATTGGCCTTTGATCCCATAGGACAAGGAGAACGGGTGCAATATATGGATACCACCAACAAAAAGCCTTTATTTAAGTATCCGGCCTGGGAGCATTCTTATATCGGGGCGCAGCTGTTCATGACCGGAAACACACTGGCTCGAAACATGCTATGGGATGGTATGCGGGCCATTGACTATTTGGTAACCAGACCGGAGGTCGATACCACGCGCATCGGCATTACCGGTCGTTCGGGGGGCGGTACGCAGACTGCCTATATAGCGGCTATGGACCACCGCATCAAGGCCTATGCCCCTGAAAATTATATTACCAATTTTACCCGGCTGTTCCAGTCGATAGGACCCCAAGACGCGGAACAGAATTTCCTTTACGGGATTCGGGAAGGGCTTGATATGGGCGATCTATTGATAGCAAGGGCACCTATTCCCTGTCTTGTGTTGGCGACCAGTAGGGATATGTTTCCGATACAGGGCACCATAGAGACCTGTGAAGAAGTGGGGAAAATCTACCAGGCCTACGGAAAACCAAACT
The DNA here is from genome assembly GCF_024704835.1 of Parapedobacter tibetensis. Classification (GTDB taxonomy): domain Bacteria; phylum Bacteroidota; class Bacteroidia; order Sphingobacteriales; family Sphingobacteriaceae; genus Parapedobacter; species Parapedobacter tibetensis. Next base: position 37,686 of record NZ_JAMXBE010000008.1, on the reverse strand, counting down.
TGCTCCGGATGGTAACGGATGATGCCCCTCACGCGTCCACCCAACCTAATAGGGAAGCCATGTATGCCTTTTTCCAACAGCATTTGCAAAACCCCGGTAACCCCGCTGATGAAGAAGTGGAGCTTTTGAGTGCCGATGAGCTGCGCGTTACACCCACCGGCCAAGTAGGGAGTTCCTATCCAGCCGAAACGGTGCATAGTTTGAATCTCCGCGACGCCGTCCATCGATTAAAGCTGCTAGACGCCGAAAGGAAGGGAGACCCTTCCTCCCGTGTTCGTAAGGCACGTGAACTGACCGGTTATGCCACACCCAGCAATACATCCAAACCTGTATTTACTGGACGTTCGCAAAAAAGCGACCGTACCATCGAGCAATATATCCTTTTTGGAGAAGACGGTTATCCCATACCCTGCTTGCTATTTACGCCAAAAGAAGGCCATACTGGCCATGGAGTGATTTATTTAGATCCAGCGGGGAAATACGCCGATACGGCACGGCACGGCACGATTGATTGGTTAGTACAAAATGGAGTCAGCGTATTGGCACCCGATATGATTGGAACCGGTGAAATAGGTCCAGGCAGCTTCAAAGGCGATTCTTATTTAGACAGCGTTTCCTACAACGTATGGTTCGCCACTGTGCAGATCGGTAAAACCATTGTAGGGATACAGGCCAGTGATATCATCAGGCTGGCTAGATTTATGAAAGTGGATAAGGGTGTGCATGCTGTTTATGGTTTTTCTAGAACGGAAATGGCACCTGCCTTGTTGCATGCCGCCGCATTTGAAAAAGATATCGAGAAAGTGGTGCTTATAGCGCCCTATTCATCCTACCGGTCCATCGTCATGAACCCGATATACCGACCCACTTTTTTACACAGCACGGTTCCCGGCTCGATAGGTGAGTATGATTTACCCGACCTCGCGGCCTCCCTTGCGCCCCGGATCCTGTTGATCATAGGAGCAACAGACGGAAATGGGAACAATGACCAAGCTCATGAAATCGAAAAGGATATGCAGCTAATCCGCGACGCTTATCAAAAGAAAGCCGCATCGCATCTGCGGATCATAGAACGCACCACAGATCAGTTCCATGATCAGTTGAAAGCATGGATCGATCATTAAAAATAGTTTTGAAGATGACGCAACATTTTGCAAAAATCATTTGCTGCCTGTTATTGGGTAGCATGGTCCTAACGGTAACCGCAGCAGATTTTCTCATTACTGAATTTGGGGCCCGCCCCGGACCTCAGTCACTCAATACGGTGCCCATTAATAAGGCAATAGAAGCCTGCGCTAGCAATGGCGGCGGTAGGGTCGTTATACCTGCCGGTACTTTCCGTTCAGGAACCATCCTGATGAAAAACCATGTCGAACTGCATCTGGAAGCCGGGGCAGTGCTGTTGGCCAGCTCCGATATCAAGGATTTTCCCCTACAACCGCAACCGACCTACCGCTCCCAGAAAGACCCTGGAGGATGGCGTGCGCTCATTTATGCGAATGAAGTGGCCCATATTGCCATTACCGGTCTGGGCACCATCGACGGCAATGGCGCCAAACAAAAACCGGATAAAAATGCGAAGCACGGCAGCGATATGGACGGCCGGCCGAGGAATATTCTTTTCATATCGTGCAGTGACATCAGGATCTCCGGCATCAACATGCGCAACGCAGGTATATGGAATCAGCACTACCTTAACTGTGAAGAAGTAATGGTAGATCGGATCAATGTATATAACCACGCCAACCGCAACAATGACGGTATTGATATTGACGGTTGCCGTCGGTTCGTGCTTTCCAATTCCATCTTTGATACCGATGACGACGCTATTGTATTGAAGAGTACCGGGGCAGCGGGCTGTGAAGACGTGACGATTACAAACTGCACGGTTTCCAGCTTTTGCAATGCGATCAAAGCGGGTACCGAATCGACTGGGGGGTTCAAGAATATCACCATTTCCAATTGCGTTATTAAGCCAAGCACCAACAAACAGCCGCCCATCTATGGCACAGCAAGGGGAATCACGGCGTTGTCATTAGAAATCGTCGATGGCGGGGTGATGGAAGGTATTAGCATCAGCAACATCGTAATCGAAGGAACAGCATGCCCCTTATATATACGCTTGGCCAACCGCGCACGGAAACATACAGATGCAGCACCCGATCCTCCCGTGGGCGCCATGCGCAATATCGTCATCAGCAATATCACCGCTTATAACACCGGTAATTATTGTTCATCCATTACCGGCATTTCTGGGCACTACGTGGAAAATGTGACCTTATCAAACATTCAGTTTTTTCATAAAGGCGGTTTGAAAGCAGGCGATTTTATCGTCGATATCCAACAGGTAAAAGAGGATGAAAAAGGGTATCCGCAGCCCACGGTCTGGAAAGAATTACCTTCCTCCGGCCTGTTCATACGGCATGCCAGGAATATACAGATAAACGGCTTGTTGCTGGGTGCCTTAGTAAGCGACCCCCGCATACCGGTCATTGCTGTAGATACAGAGGGGTTGCAGATCAAAACTATCGGCCGCGTCACCCATTCCGATGCACCGGTTTTTTGCAAGGGATGGCAAGTCAACGATATACAGGTAGACCCTCCGCTTGGGTGGAACAAAAAAGTGATCGAAATAGAAAACAACTAATATTTATAAAGCCGAGTTCATTGCAAAGCTCGAATCACTAACCATTAAACATATACATCATGAAAAAAGACCAATTATTTCCACATGCTGGCGCAGGCTCGTCAGTGCGATTTCTGCCGCTTTTAATCTTAGGCGCCGTCATACTGTCCGCTGCCTGCTCCCAGCAGCCGGTGTTACCGGATGACGAAGGAACCGTCGATGTGCAATCGGTAGGAGCTGTCGGAGATGGCGTTACGGATGATACATGGGCTTTTCAAAAAGCAATCGACTCCATGGCATCCAGAGGAGGAGGAACAGTTTACGTTCCACCCGGCAACTACCTCATCGATGCCGACACTTCCATTAAGATGCGATCAAACGTGTACCTGGATATGGTGGATAGCACACGGGTTTTGATCGCAAAACCTACGGAAAGTCAACGTTTCAATGTGATACGCATGATCAACATATCGCATGCGAGGGTGATCGGCGGTAAAATACAAGGCGATCGCTACACGCATTTGGGAACTACCGGTGAATGGGGGATGGGTATCTGCATTTACGGCTCCTATAATGTACGAGTGATCAACACACGTATTGTCGACTGCTGGGGGGATGGTATTACCGTAGGGGCACGCACCGCCTATGGAGCGCCCAACGGCAGTGTGAGAGTGGTAATAAAAAATGTTGTTTGCCGCAATAACCGCCGGCAAGGGTTGACCATCGGATCCGTAGACAGTCTCATTGTGGATTCCTGCGCCTTTCTCTATACATCAGGCACTTTGCCAATGGACGGCATCGACATTGAGCCAGATAATGGTACCGCGCAACGCGTATATATCACGAATTGCGAAATCGCCCACAATGGTGGCAACGGTGTCGAGATGAATGCCAAACCCTCCACGACGGCCGTCATCAAGGACATACATGTGCAAAACAACCATATCCATCACAATGCTTATAGTGGTTATATCCAACATGTTCAAAACTCGGTGTTTAACCACAATCGTCTTACCGACAACAGGGTTCGTAACTTGGTCTACGCGCGTGATACCGTCAATTGTATTTTCACGCCGAACACCTATCAATAAGCAATAATCACCGACCTATTCCCATAGTGATGCCCTCAGCGAGATTTTCTACACCGTGTGTAGAAAATCTCGTTTTCGGGATTCATTATTCAAATTCACGCTATGTTTTTGCTGCCGATGCCTCATTTATCCGTTCATTACCTGAGTATGGAGTAAAATTCACTCATTTCGATAGTGCCTTTACCTCATCCTGTAAATCCTTCACCATCCGCACGAGTTGTCGCATATCTGTTTCCGGCTCAGGGATATCTCGGCTGGTAAAGGAATAAAATTTCCATATTTCCAGCACATCATCGGCATGTATCGTATAAGGCTCAGTAAGCGGATTGAGCGATCGCAGCAAACATGTGCCATTGTCCTTCAAAGTCACCAGCTTAAAAACAAAATCCTGTCCTTTCATAACTACAATGCAGGGGGTCTCCGGTTTGATGGCAGCCCAATCCTCGATGTATTCCACTGTAATGTCGCTGTCCTCAGGCACGGGAACCATGGAATCGCCCGCTGAAGGGAAAATGCGATAGGTGCCCTGTTTAGGCAGGTTGGGCAAAGAATACCTGGGAAGCGAAGCGATGAATTCTGGATCATTGTATCCTGCCAGATAGCCCGCCTTTGCCTTAATGGGTACATACTCTACGTTTTCGTTGTTATCCCTATCCACCGTGATGGCCAGCACACGCAGGTTGCCGCCCTTGATGTACACATCGGTGCCCGCTTCCAGTTCCCGTAGCTTCAGTTCGCCTAATTTAGATAGGTCAACCTTGATGAGGCTGTCGATACTCACTTTAAAATAATCCGAAAACTTTAACAGGTCTTCGATGGCCGGTGACCTAGTCTGCCCCATCTCGATGCAATTCAGCTTGGAGCGTGTCATGGAAAGTTTGGATGCAAATGCCTCCTGTGTCAACTTTCGCCTGGTGCGCAGGAATTTTATGTTGCCCGCAAAAAAAATATTTGCCATTGTCATTCACTATTGTGTAAATTGTAGTCGTGATTATGACTATAATTTAGTCAAAGATAAAAATTGTTTGTGAAATGGAAAGGCATATTGTGCATTGCGATTTGGACTCTTTCTTTGTAAGCGTGGAGAGGCTCCTCAATAGTGACCTTATGGGAAAGCCTGTGCTGATCGGTGGAAGCAGTGACCGGGGCGTTGTCGCATCCTGCTCCTATGAAGCACGCAAATTCGGCATCCATTCTGCAATGCCGATGAGATTAGCACGACAACTATGTCCAGAGGCTATACTGGTAAAAGGCGATCATGATCTATACTCAAAGTACTCCAATATCGTCACGGAGATTATCGAGGAAAAAGCACCGCTGGTGGAAAAGGCCAGTATCGATGAACACTATATTGATATGAGCGGCATGGATAAATTTTTTGGAACCTGGAAAATAACCCAGGAACTGCGCCAGCGGATCATTGAAGAAACGGGGCTGCCTATTTCCTTCGGCCTTTCTATTAACAAGACCGTTAGCAAAATTGCTACCGGTGAAGCCAAGCCATGCGGAGAAAAGAAAGTGGATGATGGTACAGAGAAACCATTTTTAGCGCCATTATCCATACGGAAAATACCGGGTATCGGTGACAAAACGTATCCCTTGCTCCGCAATATGGGCATCTCCAAAATCCACACCTTACAGGAGATGGAGGTATTTACCATGCGGCGGGTTATGGGAGAAAATGGTGTGTCAATCTGGAAAAAAGCCAATGGGATTGATAATAATCCAGTAGTACCTTTTCATGAGCAGAAAAGTATGAGCAAAGAAACAACGTATGAAAGCGATACCATTGATATGGATATCCTGAAAAAAACGTTGGTGAGCATGGTAGACGAACTGGCTTTTGATTTGCGTAAAGAGAAGAAGCTCACAGGCTGCATCACCTTGAAAATAAGGTACAGCAATTTCGATACGCATACGCAACAGGTGAAGGTACCCTTTACCAACTCCGACCGGGTGATTATGGAAAAGGTCATGGAATTATTCCGGAAGCTATATAGCAGGCGTATGCTTATCCGGCTGGTAGGGGTGAAGTTCAGCAACCTGATATACGGCAGTTACCAGGTTGATTTGTTCAACGACACACTGGAAGAAATTAGTCTTATGCAGGCGATGGATGAGATACGGATGCGCTATGGCGCGAAATACATACTGCGGGGGATATGTTTACAAGACGACGACAAAGCAAAGGGAGGAAAGGATGTTGCTCAATTTACATAGCTATTATAGCCTACGTTATGGGACACTTAGCCTGGAAGACCTCATAAGCGGGATGCTGGCCAATGGCTATGATACGGCCGTGCTCACCGACATCAACAACAGCAGCGGGGTGCTCGATTTTATCAGGCTTGGGCAGGAAACCGGCCTGAATATCCTTGCGGGCATGGAATACCGCAATAAGGACGCATTGCGCTATATCGGTATTGCAAAGGATGGAAATGGCTTTCAGGAACTAAACGATCTGATGACCGAAGCCAACCGCGAGAATAAGCCTTTGCCGGAAATTGCACCGGAGTTAAGCCATGCGTTTATCGTCTATCCCTATGGTAACGTGAAAGTAAGGGACTTACGGGATAATGAATACATCGGCATAAGGCCATCCGAAGTGAACCGGATCGTTATGGAGCCCGCTAGAAATTTTGAAAAATATGTAATACTCGCCTCTGTTTCTTTCCATCCACAGGATTATAAACTGCATAGCCAATTGAGGGCGATAGACAACAATATCCTGATTTCCCAGTTGCAATCCGGACAGGTGGCAATGCCTGATGACGTGTTCCTCCCTAACGTGAAACTCATGGAATGCTATAAGCAATTCCCGCAATTGATCCGAAATACAAACAGGTTACTGGCGCAATGTGCCTTCGATTTCGATTTCAAAAAGGTAAAGAACAAGGAAACGTTCACCGGCAGCAGGTATGAAGACAAGCAATTGTTATATAAATACGCGATGGACGGCTTTGTACGAAGGTATGGAGCTGGCGACAAGAAAGCGCGGGAACGGGTACTGAAGGAACTGGATATTATTGACGACCTTAACTTCTCGTCCTATTTCCTTATTACAGACGACATCTGCCGCTATGCCCGCCGCCGGGATTTCCACTATGTGGGCAGGGGCAGTGGCGCCAATAGCGTAGTGGCCTATTGCCTCGGCATCACGGATGTTTGCCCCATAGCGTTAGATTTATATTTTGAAAGATTTTTGAACCCCAAGCGCATATCCCCACCCGACTTTGATGTAGACTTTTCCTGGAATGAACGCGATGAAATCTATGATTATATTTTCAAGCATTACCAAAGCGGGCATACCGCACTCATGGGTACCATAAGCACTTTCCAAGGACGCAGCGTGATCCGCGAACTGGGTAAGATATATGGACTGCCGAAAGGCGAAATTGACAGGTTGGTGCATGAGCCGCAGCACATGCTCAACAAGAATGAAGTAACGGACATGATCCTTTCCGTATGCAACCGCGTAAAAGACTTCCCCAACCAGCGCTCCATCCATGCCAGCGGGATACTGATCTCGGAGCTGCCTCTTACCAATTATTCGGCATTGGACTACCCGCCGAAGGGCCTGCCCACCGTACAGTTCGATATGTATGTAGCCGAGGATATCGGCTTTGAGAAGTTCGATATTTTAAGCCAACGCGGTATCGGCCATATCAAAGATTGCCGTGAAATCGTAAAGCAAAATAAAGGGATTGTGATCGATACCGGTAATCCAAGGCGTTTTTTCAACGATGAAAAAATCGCTAAGCAACTGAAATCCGCAAATACCATCGGCTGTTTTTACATCGAATCACCTGCCATGCGGCAATTGCTCACCAAGTTAACATGCGACAATTACCTTACCCTTGTGGCGGCATCTTCCATAATAAGACCGGGTGTAGCCAGCAGCGGTATGATGAAAGCTTATATAGAACGGCATCATGATCCTTCAAAGGTCGAATACCCGCATCCGGTATTCGAAGAACAGCTAAGGGAAACCTACGGCGTGATGGTGTACCAAGAAGATGTCATGAAAATCGGACACCATTATGGTGGGCTTGACCTAGCCGACGCCGATGTGTTGAGAAGGATGATGAGTGGCAAATACCGCCATATCAATCACCTGCTGGAAATAAAGGATAAGTTTTTCAGCCACTGCAAAGCGATGAACTATCCCGAAGCTACCTCGATGGAGATATGGCGGCAGATGGAATCCTTTGCCGGTTACAGCTTTAACAAGGCACACTCCGCTTCCTTCGCCGTAGAAAGCTACCAGAGCCTCTATTTGAAGACCTACTATCCCAAAGAATTCATGGTGGCCGTGCTGAATAATTACGGTGGCTTTTACAACCGTAAGGTATATGTAAACGAAGCGCGGAAATCGGGGGCCAATATCTGCCTGCCCTGTGTGAACAGGAGCGTTTTCAAAGCCACCATTTACGGTGATGATATTTATTTGGGATTCGACTGCTTACTGAATCTTGAAGAAAAGCTGGCGAAGCGTATACCGGATGAACGGCAGCAAAACGGGGATTATACGGGTATTGAAAACTTCGTCTTACGTACCGGAGCGAGCTTGGAACAGATGGTGGTGCTCATCCGCTGCGGAGCGTTCCGGTTTACGGGCATAGGCAAAAAAGAACTGTTATGGGAGACGCATTTACTTTTATCCGGCAAGAAGCAGAAGCAGGAATCAGTGCCCTTGTTTGAAAGCATGGCATCTAGGCCGGTATTGCCTAAACTGGAGTATTCCATATTGGAAGACATCTATGATGAAATTGAATTGATGGGCTTCCCGGTTTCCGCTTCTATGTTCGATCTGGCTAAATCGGACTTCCGCGGTGAAACGGATGCCGATGGTCTATTGGAACTCGAAGGTCTGGTGGTGCGCATGGTCGGCGATTTTGTGGCGGATAAGGATGTTCGTACGAAGAACGGCCAGCGTATGAAATTCGGGACGTTCTTTGATGCCAACAGCGACTTTTTCGATACGGTGCATTTCCCACCCTCATTGGCCAAGTATCCGCTGCTCGGCAACGGCCTGTACCTGTTAGAAGGCAAAGTGACCGTAGATTTCGGCTGTCCGGCACTGGAAGTGATAAGATGTGGCAAGATGCCGTTAAAAAACGACCCTAGGAGTGAATGATAAAATGAAACATATCGAATACGCTATCGTAGACATCGAGACCACTGGAGGTAATGCATCGGGAAGCAGGATTACCGAGATCGCCATCATTATACATGACGGACACGACATTATAGATCGTTTTGAAACCCTGGTTAATCCGGAAAAAGAAATTCCGTTACCTATTTTCGCTCTTACCGGGATTGACAACGACATGGTGAGGGATGCACCTTTATTCGGCGATATTGCCGAAAAGGTGTTTACCATGCTGGAGGAGCGGGTGTTCGTGGCCCATAATGTAAATTTCGATTACTCCTTCGTGCGACACCAGTTGGAAGAATGCGGCTATAAATGGAATGCAAGAAAACTTTGCACGGTACGCATGAGCCGGAAGGTAAGACCAGGTTTACGTTCGTACAGTTTGGGCAAGCTATGCGATACATTAGATATACCCATTGAAAACCGCCACCGTGCAGGTGGGGACGCGGATGCGACTGTTATTCTGTTTACCCGCCTGATGGAATGGGATACGGAAAACCATATCCCCGATATGCTCAAGAAGACTTCCAAAGACCAACGGCTGCCCCCAAATCTGCCCAAAGCGGATTTTGAAGCATTGCCCGGTAAACCTGGCGTATATTATTTGAGGAACAGAGCGGGTAAGATCATCTATGTGGGGAAGGCGGTCAACCTAAAGAAGCGGGTGGCCTCCCATTTCTCCGGGCATAACATCAATCCCCAGCGCCAGCATTTTCTTAGGGAGATCTATTCGGTTTCATTCGAAATATGCGCAACTGAACTGATGGCGCTGCTGTTGGAATGCATCGAGATAAAGCGCTTATGGCCGGCGTATAACCGAGCACTGAAACGGTTTGAGCCCAAATATGGGCTGTTCTGCTATGAGGGGGTGAATGGTTATACCTACCTGGCTGTGGGTAAGCTGGCGAAGCATCACAGGTGCATTCAGGTATTCAACCGGGAGTATGACGGCATCCGTTTGTTGCGCGAACTGGCCCATCAATTCGGGCTGGACCATCGGCTATGCAGGTATGGGCAGCCGATACCCGACGATTCGGCTGGTGCATTGCCGGATATGGCCGAACATAATGCGCTCATGGATGAAGCACTCCAATCCCTGGAATCCAAGCGTCCCACATTTGCTATTATCGACAAAGGGAGGGATGCTTCGGAACGGAGCTGCGTCTGGGTGGAAAAGGGGAACTTTTATGCGATGGGCTATATATTCAACGACACAGACCTGAATACCCCCGAGGATATCAGGGATAGCCTGACACGGTATTACGGCAACCACTACATGATGCAGCTCATCTATGCCTTTGCGGAGAAGTTTCCCGCCAAAGTGGTAGATATGTCAAAGGGCAATGCAGCGAGTGGAGATTACCCGTACGACGACCTACAGCACGGGGAGGCCTTATTCGCTTATCGGTAATTTCAAACACGTTGGTTTTTCCCGCACACTAGTGATCTGCTTGATTATCTTCGTGTATCCCTACTCATCAGCAGTTGCATGTGTCCTTTCCCTACTGTATATTTGAAGGATGAAACAATCATTGATCCTGTACATACTTATTGGTATGTGTCTCATTGGAATCCATATTAAAGGCTATTCACAAGAGAACAAAGGGGTGTTCAACCATATTGCCTTATCCGTTTATGATCTCAAGAAAAGTGCATCCTTTTATCAGGAAATACTGCAGCTCGATACCATTCCCGAGCCTTTTAAAATAGGCAAGCACGCGTGGTTCGAGATCGCCTCGGGATTCTCACTACACCTCATTGCGGATGCAACGGAAATCAAAGCGCACAATAGGAGTACCCATATTTGCTTTAGCGTGGCCTCTATTGATGATTTCATTGACCGACTGGCTAATTCCGGCATCGTCTATTATAACGTGCAGAATGAGCCAGGCAAAGTAGGTACGCGCGTGGACGGCGTGAAACAGCTCTACATCAAGGACCCCGATGGATATTGGATAGAGGTTAACAACGAACAACGCTAATCGTTCATTTATCGATTGACCTCATCTTTGTTGTATTTCATCCTGTATTCCGATGGCGACATTCCCGTAATCTTTCTATTTGACCACATATACTATAATCTTTGTTTCGGCTACAACAAGCATTGATTAGACTACATCCATCATTTGCACTATGCTCAACTTTGTAGTGTAAATAATTATTAATCTAAAAATTCAAAAAAAATGGAGACAAAGAAAGTATGGTTTGTTACAGGTGCATCAAAGGGATTAGGTTTAACGCTTGTAAAAGAACTTTTGGCAAATAATTATCGTGTTGCGGCGACATCAAGAACTCAAAAGTCTTTAATAGAAGCCATTGGGAGAAATGAAAATTTCCTTCCCATCGAAATGGATATTACGAGTAATAATGATGTGGCAAAAGCGATAGAGGCAACAGTTAGTCATTTCGGACAGCTTGATGTTGTTGTCAATAATGCCGGATACGGTCAGATCGGAACTTTGGAAGAACTTTCGGACGAAGAAGTAAAAAAGAATTTTGATGTCAATGTTTTTGGCTCGCTAAATGTCATCCGAAACGCAGCGAAACATTTACGTAATCAGCGGTTCGGACATATTTTCAATATCGCTTCGATTGGTGGTTACCTGGGAAATTTTCCGGGCTTTGGTATTTACTGTTCCACCAAGTTCGCAGTTGCCGGATTTACCGAAGCACTTGCCGAAGAAATGAAACCATTTGGCGTTCATACCACCTTGGTATATCCAGGGTATTTCAGAACCGATTTCTTATCAAAAGATTCAGCACAAACACCTAAAAATCCTATTGCTGCTTATACTTCCGCTCGTGAAAGCGAAGCAGCCCATTTGAACCAAATCAACGGCAATCAACCTAACGATCCGCAAAAAGCGGCTGAAGTATTAATTAAAATCACTCAGGAAGAAAATCCTCCCGTTCATTTATTCCTCGGGAAAGATGCGTATGATTTGGTTTACAGTAAAATAGATTTAATCACTAAAGAAACAGAACAATGGAAAAGCTACACACTTTTTACGGCGTTTTAGTCCTCACTATAGACGGATACATCCGACACCAATTACTGCCGAATTTTCGTTATGATGAAGCCAGAGGAAGCAAAAAAGTGCTTATCAAGGCAGTTAGTTATACTATTCCCAGAAATCATATTGACTACAAAGACGATACAGGATTTACGGCAGATGGAGAATTCAAAGACGACATACTTTATCACGCGGGAATGATTTTGTATAAAGAGAAATAACTTTCTAAATTAGCATAAATGAAAAATACAGTTCACTTTAATTCTATTTCCGAATTTCATACTCTTTGTAATCTTTCAAAGCCGGAACATCCGTTGATTAGTCTGATCGATTACAGCAAAGTCTCTTATCCCGTTGATGACAGTGAGCTGAAATGGATCCAGAATTTTTATTCGGTTGGCTTAAAGCGAAATATCAATGCGAAATTCAATTATGGGCAGCAACAATACGATTTTGATTCTGGTGTTCTGACTTTTATAGCACCACTTCAATTTTTAAGTTTAGAAATCAATCAGGATGCTGAGACAGAGCCAACAGGATGGTTATTATTGATTCATCCCGACTTTTTGTGGAATACTTCTTTGGCTAAAAACATTAAATCCTACGATTTTTTTGAGTATGCAGTCAATGAAGCCCTGTTTCTTTCAGACAAAGAAGAAAAAATAATCGTTGATATTCTGCAAAATATCGAACGTGAATACCAATCCAATATAGACCTATTCAGCCAGAATATTATCATTGCCCAAATAGAGTTGCTACTTAATTATGGTGAACGGTTTTATCAGCGACAATTCATTACACGAAAAAAGAGCAGCCATCAAATACTGGAAAGATTGGAAAATATTCTTAATGATTGCTTTAATAGTGATAATTTGATAGATAAAGGCTTGCCTGCTGTTCAATATATTGCAGGGTTACTAAATGTGTCACCCAACTATTTGGGTAGCTTACTAAAAGCATTGACGGGACAAACCACGCAACAGCATATACACAACAAACTGATTGAAAAAGCGAAAGAAAAATTATCAACGACCAGCCTATCCGTAAGCGAAATCGCTTATGAATTAGGTTTTGAGCATTCGCAGTCGTTCAGCAAACTGTTTAAAAGCAAAACCGACCTTTCGCCTCTTGAGTTTCGACAATCGTTTAATTAAGACGAGAACCCGCATTAACCTTCAATAGTATACTAGTTACGGTTGTATGCTTTGTTAACGTTTGTTCATACGGGGAATTGTATTTTCTTTTAATACCTTTGGGTCGATGGACGTGTTCATAACGTCGTAATGCTTGGATACGATTCATCTGGCCGATTTTGGATTTAAAAACTCCGCTTGTATTTATAGCGCTACAACAATTAAGCTGATCGATATGGTTTCAATAGATGAAATTGCGCCGGTACAGAAAATGAGAGACGGTGATGCCCCACAATGTTGGATATCCGAGGCTGAGCAAAATCTTCCGCCGCTTACCGAAATTAATGACTGAATATGGAAATCAGACAAAATAGATTAATTGCTTACGCTCTGGTAAGTATCGCGGCATCCCCGTTGGTTGGGGCGGTCTTCGGTCAGGAGAAAGGCGATGAACGGCCGAATATCGTGGTCATTCTAGCAGATGATATGGGTTATTCCGATATCGCATGTTATGGAGGAGAAGTATCCACGCCTAACCTGGATCAGTTGGCCGCTAATGGGCTGCGGTTCCGTTCGTTTTACAATGCGGCAAGATGCTGCCCGACGAGAGCATCCCTATTGACCGGCGTATATCCGCATGAGGCAGGCATGGGGGCGATGGTGAGTTATGCCGGGAGCGCTCCGCAACCTGGGCCGTACCAAGGCTATTTGAACCAACAAAGCGTCACCGTAGCCGAAGTGCTGAAGCAAGCAGGATATAAAACTTATATGTCTGGAAAATGGCATGTTGGGGAGCGGCCTGAACACTGGCCCCGCCAGCGTGGATTCGACCGTTATTTTGGGTTGATTAGCGGAGCCAGTAGCTATTTCGAGCTGGTGGAGGAACCCCGCATGCGGTGCATGGTCTATGACGATGACCCCTGGTTCCCGCCAGCCGAGGGTTTTTACATGACCGATGCACTCACCGATACGGCAATCACGTTTATCGAAAACCACGAGCAGACCGATGGGGATAAACCATTTTTCCTGTACCTGGCCTATACGACGCCCCATTGGCCACTCCACGCACTGGAGGAGGATATCGAACGCTATGAGGACGTGTATGACGGCGGTTGGGACGAAGTTAGGCGGCAACGGTACGAGCGGATGAAACGGCTAGGAATCATCGATGACCGCCACCCGCTTTCCCCAAGGCCTCCGGATATCCCCGCATGGGACTCGCTGCCTGATCAGCAAGATTGGACAGACCGTATGGCGGTTTATGCGGCGATGATAGATCGCATGGACCAAGGAATTGGTAAACTTATAGCCACCTTGGAACGACAGGGAAAGCTGGAAAATACATTAATCCTGTTTCTTTCGGACAACGGGGGCTCCGCTGAAAACATCGATGGGCGCAAGTTGCACCAGCAAGGTGTAAACGTGGGGTATCGGGGTTCGTATTTGGCATATGAAGAACCCTGGGCCAATGTTTCGAATACACCTTATCGGAAGTACAAAGCCTGGACGCAGGAGGGAGGGATCATCACCCCCTTTGTTGCCCATTGGCCGAAAGGCATTCAGCGGCCGGGAAGGTTTACCGATGCCGTAGGCCATATCGTGGATGTGATGGCAACCTGTGTCGCCGTCGCCAGGACGGATTATCCACATCAATATCGTGGGCAGGAAATCACCCCATTGAGGGGTGCCTCCTTATTGCCCGCCTTTTCACGCAGTGGTGTCGGGCAGCGTACGCTTTACTGGGAACATTTGGGCAAATGGGCCATGCGCCAAGGGGATTGGAAGCTGGTAGGTGGGTTTCCCGATGGGCGGTGCGAACTGTACGACCTGACCGATGACCCGGTCGAATTGAATGACCTGAGCGACAAGCATCCAGCCCTGGTTGAAAAAATGAAACAGGAATATACGGTTTGGGCCGATGAAGTGGGCGCCAAACCTCGGTAACAACTTGTTTATAAAAGTATACAAACGTAAAGCTGACCCCCATTAGAGAAGCTAATTGGGGTAAAGAATGCTTTATGCATGACCCCTCCGGAGTCCTCTGGCATTTTGGACAATTCCATTAAAAAGAAATATGCCAATCTTGGTGAAATTATTTCCGCGCTATGTTGGGGTATGCACCCCAAGGTTCAGTCCCTTCGCATAATGGAAGTCAATCGTTTGCTTGATTTTCAACACAATGAACTCCGATTTAATTAATTGTTTGCAGTCCAATTCGTTCAACAACGTCCTTTTTCTTATTTTGTCGTTACAATTCAGACGGACAACTTATTTTGAAATAAAGAAACCATGTCATATTTACTGTATTTGCCAAAAAAAGGGAAAAGGGCTATTCAAAAGCAGCAGATCTTGGCTGCCGACATTGGCGGCACTAAGACCAGCTTGGGTTTGTTTGAGGTACAGGGGGAGAGGCTTTCGCTTTTGCGCGAAGCCACCTTTCCATCCGAGGCACATGTCACATTTGAAGAGCTTGTAAAAAAGTTTTGGAATGATGACATGCAAGCCCCCTCCATATTATCCATCGGCGTTGCTGGCCCTGTTCTGGACAATAAGGTGAAGCTGACAAATTTGTCGTGGGAACTCGATGCCAGCCTTTTAGAGCGAGATCTGGGCATTGGCCGCGTTGTTATTATCAATGATCTGGAGGCCACGGCCTATGGCATGGCCGGCTTGACCTCAGAAGACATAGTCCCTATAGTTGACAATGGAGCGGATACATTGGGCAATATGGCTATTCTGGCCCCTGGCACAGGCTTAGGCGAGGCAGGCCTTTTCTGGGATGGTGAGGCCTATAGGCCATTTGCCACGGAAGGCGGACATAGCGATTTTGCACCCAGAACGGAGTTTGATCTGGAGTTGTGGGCTTACCTAAAAGAGACAAGCGACATGATCAGTTGGGAACACTTGGTGTCCGGTCCCGGCATTTACCGGATTTACCGTTTCCTACGCGATGTAAAGGGCAATAAAGAACCCGCCTGGCTAATGGAAAATTTCAAGAATAACAGCAACCCGGCCGCTGTGATCAGCCATGCGGCCATACGTCAGCTGGACATTACCTGTATCACGGCCATGGAGTTGTTCGTAAGCTACATGGCGCGTGAGGCCACGAGCTTGGTGCTGAAGCATAAGGCTATGGGTGGACTCATATTGGGCGGAGGTATACCACCCAGGATTTACCCATTATTGCGCAAAGACCTGTTCCGTCAACAATTTATCCAAAATTCCCGGATGACGGAGCTGCTACAGAATGTGTCCATAAAGGTCATACTGAATAGCAAGGCTGCGCTCATCGGGGCTGCCTACTATGGCGCTTATGGACAATATTAATTCTCTTACCCCCGTTTTTTATACGCTCTCATCGCGAAGATATAAGCCACGAGCATAATTCCGATGCACCATGCAAGAGCAACCCATATTTCATTGCCTACCGGCTGATTTGAAAGTAGCGCACGGATGGTCTCCACGATCGAGGTCACCGGCTGATTCTCGGCAAAGGCGCGAACAGGTGCCGGCATGGACTCGGTAGGCACAAACGCCGAGCTGATAAACGGCAGGAAGATAATGGGATAGGAAAAGGCGCTTGCACCGTCCACCGATTTTGCAGACAACCCGGCAATCACAGCGATCCAGGTCAAAGCTAGTGTGAAGAGCGCAAGTATACCAGCCACAGCAACCCATGACAGTATATCCGCCGACGAGCGAAAGCCCATGATCAACGCTACAAGAATGATAACGACAACTGAAATAGCATTTGATACCAGCGAGGTCAGCACATGGCCCCACAGTACAGTGGAGCGTGCAATCGGCATGGAGTGGAACCGCTCTAATATGCCCTGTTGCATATCTATAAACAAGCGGTAAGCCGTATAAGATATACCGGTTGCAATTGCAATCAACAGTATACCGGGCAGCAGATAATTTACATAGTTATCCATGTCGGTTTGGATGGCGCCGCCAAATACATATACGAACAGCAGCATCATCGCAATTGGCGTGATGGTAACCGTGATGATGGTGTCCATGCTGCGAAGAATATGGCGCATGGAACGTCCAAGCATAACACCCATATCCCTGAAAAAATAGTTCTTTATCGTTTCCATTTAGTTTTCCTCCTTTTTGCCGATGATTGCAAGAAATATCTCCTCCAAAGTCGGCTGTTTTTCAATATATTCCACTTTTGCGGGCGGGAACAGTTTTTTCAGCTCCGCAAGCGTGCCGCTCACGATAATCCTACCCTTATGAACAATAGCAATTCTATCGGCGAGTTGTTCAGCCTCCTCCAGATACTGGGTGGTTAGGAATACCGTCGTGCCGTTACCAGCAAGCTCTTTGACAATCTTCCAAACTTCAATACGTGCCTCGGGGTCAAGCCCGGTTGTCGGTTCGTCTAAGAAAATGAGCTGCGGTTTTCCCACAAGGCTCATGGCGATGTCGAGCCTACGGCGCATACCTCCCGAATAAGTCGACGCCCTGCGGTCGGCGGCATCGGTCAAACCGAGGCGTTTAAGCAAATCGTCCGCGACCTGATGCGGATTGCTAAGATGCCGCAGCTTGGCAATCATAACAAGGTTTTCCCGTCCGGTCAAAACCTCGTCCACGGCTGCAAATTGCCCTGTCAGGCTGATCGACTGCCGTACATTGCCGGGGTTAGACGCAATATCGAAGTTGTTTACGAAGGCACTTCCCTCGTCTTGTTTCAGCAGCGTGGTGAGGATTTTGACAATCGTTGTCTTGCCTGCACCGTTGGAGCCGAGCAGGGCGAAAATACTGCCTGCTTTTACCTGAAAATCTACTCCTGTCAACACAGGGATGTTTTTATATGATTTTTTCAATCCTTGTACCGAAATGGCAATTTCATTTTGTAACATTATTCGTTTCCTCCTTTTGGTGTTAACAAAGAGATACCAGTTAAATCTGCATTCCCTTGTTTCAGGAATTCGTAAGTCATCCGATCTGCTTGACAGTCTATAAACCGGATTCGTTTCAAACTCGTGTTCTTAAAGAACACGTTGATAAGCGTTGCATTTTGGAATGTCACCTTTTTAAAGGAGCAGTTTTCAAAAGAACAGTCCTCCACTGTACTATCGAAAACGATATCGGCAATATACGTGGCATTGAAAGAGGTGCGATTCCAAACTACATCTGCCATGGTGCTTTTCTCGAAGCCACCAGATTTAACAACTGCTCCGGTAAAATCGGCACCGGTAAAATCGCAGTCTTTAGCATAGCTTTTTGAAAATTCGGTTCCGGTAAAATTGGCGCTGGAGAAATCGCATCTGTCGATATTGCTTCCTGAAAATTCAGTTTCTTTTAGTGAACAGTCCTTAAATAGATTGTTGACTAAGTTGGAGCCTTGAATGTGGCTGCTGCTGATGTCGGAACCTGAAAAGTCACAGCTATCAACATTATTGCTTTTTAGAAGAAGTCCCGACAAATCGGAACCGATAAACTTGCAACGCTGCATGTTGGATGAACTGAATTTTTCATGCAGGTTTTTCAACTCGGAAAAGTCAGCGTCCACCCAGTTTCCGCGTGACATATCCCATTTAAGTTTTTTCTCCTGCTTTCCGGATGGCAATTCATCGGATGGTTTAACCAAAGGCTCAACGGGTGTCGTTTCAGTGGCTGCAGATTGGAAGCTTTCTGAAAAATAGTTAAGGTCAACACCCAGAATTTCCGCGAGACGGTTAAAAGTAGTGATGTCTGGCATTGATTCTCCGCGCTCCCATTTTCCGACGGCCTGTGAACTGATGAATAGACGCTGAGCAAGCTGGGCTTGGGAAATATTTGTTTTCTTTCGTGCTTCGGCAATTTTATTGCCGATCATTTTAGTATTTAACATAGTACTATCTCTTTGTTTTGACACTGCAAAGATATTTAGATTCATTTCCAGAATCAGTAAAAAAACAAGCACTATTAGTTGTAATTACGCTATTTATTGTTGTTATTTAACAACTATCAGTGGTATATGTCGAAATTTAAGGTTAATGCATGCTTTATTTGTGAACAGAAAACCACCTGCTACAAGCTTGCAATCATTAACAGGTGGAATATTCAGGAAATTCAAAGCCTAGCGCAAACTATCCTTATCTCCTATATCTTCCAACGGACTACTCGGTGCAAGAGAAACGTTTCCCTTTGGTGATTTAGCTGGCCTCAAAACCTATGGTATACCTTTTTATATCGAACAAGGACAAGAATATCCTTTTATTGTTGCATCCCCGCAATGCCCAGCAGACAAATACTGGACTTCAGAAAACTAGTTTGATTCCCTTTATCTAGACCTGACTTCCAAGTATCGTATTAATATCACCAGAATTTATGTCATAGGTATCATCGGAGGTTTCGGTACTTGGCAAGTAGCTATGGACTATCCGGATCGATTCGCGGCCATTGCACTAAGGAAGAATAAAACAGAATCGTCATGTCTAACGGAAGGGGTTGGATTTATATTCCATTTCCCAGGAATTTTATTGGTTGCAATGAATCTGTAGATGATTGCCGTTAGCGTCTTGAAAAGCCGCGTAGAATCCATGCTCGCCTTCAATTCTGGTTTTTTCAATTGTAATTGACCCGCCTGCCGCCTTAATTCGATCTAATGTCTGTTCAATGTCATTAACGTCTACGATAATCTGTGGGCCGCATTTTTCCGGAGCAGGTTTCAGGGATGCATCAAGCCCCCCACCAGTATTGGTGTCGCCTATCATGAAAAATGCGTAACTGTTTTCTGCAATCATCTCAATTTTCCAATTGAACACTGACGTATAAAAAGCAATGGCTTTCATGAGGTCAGGGGCCGGGATCTCGATATGTGTAATGGTATTATTCTGTTTCATATTGCTATCTTTATGTTATTTTGGTAGTTCGTTCCAACAAAAATAAGATTTGACGGATTTATTTCTGTAGTGAAAGATCGATTATTTTTTTAACTAACAAAACCTTCTCTAATTATAGTTTTGACAAAACCAATCGTCCTGCATGGAATAGTAATGAGGTAATAGCTCTCAAAACCTATAACCTTGCAAAGTTGTGCTATATATTATCGTTATCTTCGTCAAAGGAGGTGTATATGCTTACAAAAATAAGATTGATGAATTCACTCGATAAGTTGCCTGCTGATAAGAAGAACAGATGGGCACAATATATCCGATAACGTTGCGTTTATTGAATTAGGTTTAGGTTGATAGCCCCTAATCCCATTGGGGCGGATCCCCGTTTCCTGAAAATGGAACGGGGTTCTTTTTTTCAGATACCTGGCATTTGCTCACCGATTTCATCAGGCATCCGTTCCATCTTGTGGCAATCCTATTAAACTTCTTCAGTCAGATTGCATGATGAATGGTAAAGACACAAAACGATCCGCGCTGTTAGGTTACTACAAATCCTCCCATGGTGGAAAGCGGCCGATGAAATAAACACCATGCCAAAAATCAATTCATTATGGATTAGGGAATGTTTTCTATGGATTCGTAAGTGTTTTTCCGGATTCGGGAGTGGATTTCACGGATTCGTGAATCCCTTTTCGGCATACGCTCCGGGTTGGACGAAGCAATTAATCATATGCATATTAACCTGACATCCACCCACTAGCGACCGGAAGTCATTCAGAACGGGTATGGGGCTATTTGTTTATCCCCTTACGGATTTTAGATTTTGAGTGTTTTGGTACCGCCTTCACCGGTAATAGGTCAGCCATGGTGTAGGATTCAACGAACAGCATATCAAGGAAATACAACACAAAATAAATGCAAGGCCAAGAAAAAAACTCAAATACCAAAACCCAAAATAAATATTTTACACTAACTTAGACAAGAAAGTTGCATTGGTGAGTTGAATCTACCCTTTTGTCAATCGGTCTTGGACCGGTTTAAAAGATATGTGGAGGAAAAATAAAGTATAATGATGCAAAAAGAATTTAGCGTAAAAAATGGTGCGGCCCATGCAGAAGTTCCAATCCAGAACTGGTAGAGCAATACGAATTATACAGAGACAAAGGGTTTGAAATTCTCGGGGTATCCTTGGATACCAACGAAGAAAAATGGAAAAAAGCCATTGAAAAAGATGGATTGATGTGGGAAAATGTCAGTGATTTAAAAGGAAATGACAATGATGCGGCGATGATATACGGAGTTCGGGATATTGCTGATAATTTTTTAATTGATGAAAATGGTATAATTATCGCCCGATTTATAAGGGGAGAGAAATTAGAAAAGAAACTCAAAGATTTATTCCACAGCAATACCAACAGGTAAGCGGCAAACAAAACAAAAATCGAGATGAAAAATATAATCTTCGCAATACTGATTCTAACGGTTGTTTCTTGTGGTAAAAAAGCAAAAAATGAATTTTCCCTTACTGGAAGGACAAACGGAATTGAAAATGGAACAGTACTTTATCTTGACAATATTTCGACGAAAGAAATAATAGATTCAGTGAGCGTTCAAAACAATTCATTCAGTCTTAGCACAAAACTACCAAAGACACCTGTACAGGTAGTTTTACGAACAAAGGATTTTTCCCATTACCGAAATCTATGGTTAGAAAATACCGCTATGATTTTTGACCAATCCCAGTCCGATTTTAGGAACGCCTCGGTCACGGGATCCCAAACTGAATCTTTAAGTCAATCGCTATACCAGAAGATTGGCACTCTTCCTTATGAAGAGCGATTAGAAAAAGAAATGGAATTTGTAAAAAATAACCCAAATAGCATCATCAGTGCCAATATACTTTCGGTTTATTCAACCACTTGGGGGAAAGAGAAAACCAAAGAATTATTTGACCAATTTTCACCAGAAAATAAAAACTCTGATTACGGAAAGAAAATTTCAAAATACATCGAGCTGAACAAAGACCCAAAAGTTGGAGACCAATTCGTAGACTTTGAGATGCAAGACGTGAATGGAAAAACTAAAAAGTTATCTGATTTAAAAAGAAAAACTGTACTTCTTGAGTTTTGGGCCTCTTGGTGCGGACCGTGTCGACAAGAAAATCCAAATTTGATAAAAACCTATAAAGAATTTAACCCCAAAGGCTTTGAAATATTTGCTGTTTCCCTAGATGAGGACAAAGACAGTTGGTTAAAGGCAATCGAGAATGACAGTTTAACATGGGAACACGTTAGCGACTTAAAAGGTCAGGCAAATGAAGCCTCTCTCATCTATGGGGTTAACGAAATTCCTGACAACTTTCTCATATCGGAAAACGGAGAAATCATCGGTCGGTATTTGCGAGGAGAAAAATTGAATGAAAAACTAAGAGAAATATTGGATTAATTTAAGTCCTCATTGCAAACAGATACATGGAAACTGCTTTAGCCGCAATCAACGCCTTTATTTTCCTTTTATTGGCTGCACTTCACCTCTATTGGGTTACAGGTGGTGGAGGCGGAATGGACGCCACTATTCCAATGGACAGCAATGGTCGGAAGCTCTTCCGCCCCGGCAGGGCGATCACCCTTGTTGTCGCATTGGGCCTGTTCCTGTTTGCCCTATGTAACCTGGCCTTTGCGGGTTGGCTCCAAGTTGGTCTGGACCCGCTACACATCCGTTATGGTATCCTGCTCATCGCCATCATCTTCCTGATGCGCGCCATCGGTGACTTCCGGTACATCGGCCTCACCAAGCGCCACAAGCAAAGCCCCTTCGCCCATTGGGATACCCGCCTATACACACCCTTATGCCTCGTGTTAACCATTAACCATTGGTTGCTCTATACCCTTTAGTTACAACCAAGCTAACTTTGATTACCCCGCTCAGATGGAGAGACTTCGGTTCCGGTATTCTACCCTGTCTTTCCTGAAACTTCGATTGTGACGTTTCCTTTGATTTACTTATGCAATATTCGTTGAAGCCTGAATTGTTTTTGTTAAAGCATCCAGCAGGGTCTCTTTATACTTGATGAAATTAGCCTGACGGTCTTCCTCTTCTTTAGCTAATTTAAGTGATCTTTTACATTCTTTAACCAGTTGCAATTCGTTCAGATAAAGGCCATTAAACGCTTCTGCATTTTTGTTTTTTAAGATCCTTACCGTATGTGAATATTGCTCAAATATGTCAGTGATGACGGCTAGACTTTTACCATCATAATGCTGAAGGCCAGTAGTTTTTTCCGAAAGCTTCTCAAGCTTTTTTCTCTCTTTTGCGAAACCCATAATTAGCGCGAAGGTACAGTTTTTTCGAGGATTTGGACTAACGTTCGATATCAATCAAGTCTACGGTCTTGCCCATCTTTTTTTGGATGACCCCAAAATGATGCAATTCTTTCGGGGTAAGCAGCGATATTGCCTCTCCAGAGGCGTCTGCTCGTCCAGTTCTTCCAATACGGTGCACATAATCCTTGGGAGATCGTGGTAATTCGTAATTGATTACAAAAGGAAGATAACTGATGTCGATGCCTCTGGCCATCAGGTCGGTCGCAACCAATACCCTCAGCTTGCCTGATTTGAAATCCGCTAAAGATTCGGTTCTTGAACCCTGGCTCATTTTGCTATGGATTGCTTTTGCATCGATATTGTTTTTACGAAGCTTATTGACAAGGGCATCTACCTGATGAATAGATGATGCAAAGATCAAAACCTGTTTCATATCATGGTGTTCGATCAGGTAGCGTAAATAGGGCCCCTTTTTCTCTGCTGAAACTAGATAGGCCACCTGTTTGATCAGATCAAGAGATTCCTCTTCGGCATCAATTTGAATAATTACTGGATCATGCAATAAGATTTGATGGATATTTCGCAGATCATTACTCAACGTGGCAGATAATAAGATGTTGTGGCGTTTTTTGGGTAATAGTGCTATAATTTTATCGACTTCTTCCTTAAATCCAAGATTGAGCATCTTATCCGCTTCATCCAGCACCAATGTTTCAATACTTGATAAATGTACCGCATTGGATTCCACTAATTCTAACAGCCTGCCAGGTGTGGCAACAAGAACATTTACGCCCTGTAATGCCATCATTTGTGGATTGATGGAAGCACCGCCGTACACGGCTAGTGTTTTAACTGGATGAGGCAGTGCATGACTAAAACTTTTGAACACCTCTTTTACCTGCTCAGCCAATTCACGTGTTGGTACGAGAACCAGCACATTGACATGACGATTTTTTGCCGTCAGGTTTTCCTGAAGATTTATGAGCAGTGGCAATACATAAGCTGCAGTTTTTCCTGAGCCAGTTTTAGCTATTCCCAGAACGTCTTTTTTATTTAAAATAGCTGGTATGGCGGCTAGTTGAATAGGAGTGGGGATGGTAAAATGCTGATCTGTTAGTGCTTTTAATAAAGCAGGTGATAGACCTAAGGATTCAAAAGACATAGTCACTTTTTATGCAAAAATAAACAAATATCTCCAGCAATGGAGCCTGCCGTTCATTGATCTATTCTTTGGCTTGCCGCAGCGCAGACCAACTTCTAAACTCAAGGATCGCTGTTTCCAGGGGCTCCAATTTTTCTCCCTTTATAGCGTTAGTCTGAGCATTTAAAGAGGTTACAGACAAAAATAAGACGACTGATAAAGAGATATTTGAGTAATTTTTAAGCATAATTTTTTTTATTTGCGGTATATTGATTAAAATTGGTTACGACATTGTATATCCGTTATTGCGGTTATTTTCACTATACCGGCATAGCGTCTATCTCTCACATATCGCTGTCGGCGTTTTTTCTCGACGGGTACGCCTACGTGTGGAAATGATGGTAGGGAAAGCGCTGGGTGCACGCAACGAGCGGGCTTTCCGAGTAGAGCTGAAACAGGCCAACTTCGCCCCATTCTTCTTTCTGAATGGGAAGCACTTTTACACTTGGGTAGATTTGGTCGAGCTTAAGCTCCTGGAGGTGTTGAAAGAACTGATGGACATCATCCACGACTACGAAAAGCATGGTATTTTCAAGCCATTCTTTCACATAGTATCGCTGTAGGTAGAAGCTAACTCCATCACGTTCATAGAGCGATAGATTTCCGTTGATTACGGTTTGCGTAAAATCCAGTGCATCATAGAATGATCTGGATACATCAAAATCCTTTGACACCAGTTGCAAAGACTGAATTTATAACTTAACTTCGACTATCTCTGGTGAACGTTAGTTTGAAGACTTACACATCAATATTTATCGTGTTTTTTTCGCAGCTATCACCAAAGTGTTTTCCTAACTTAGTTTATGTGAAGCAAGCATTACTCATATTGCTCATTGCCGTTTTTGTTAATTGCACTGCGCATTGCCAGCTTGAGACAGGATCTAAAAGCATGTCGCAGCCTGACCCATTGGCTGAAAACGGATACCCTTTTATCAGGCATTATATCCCAACTGATTATGAGGCGTTTACTCAAAATTGGGGAAGTGTACAGGATAGTCTGGGTCAGCTGTATTTTGCTAATGGCGACGGCGTATTGCTATACGACGGGGTAAATTGGGAGATTGTACCTCTGCCGGATCGCGGGCATGCCAAATCCATTGCCATTGATAACAAAAACACTATTTACGTTGGGGCTGCCCATGAATTCGGGTACCTGCAAGCGGATAGTATCGGCAAGCTTACCTATGTTTCCCTGCTACCCTATGTAAAAGAAAAAGACCAGGATTTTACCACCATTTGGAAAATACATGCCAACAAGGAGGGCGTTTATTTCGTAAGCTTTGCAAAAGTTTTTCTATGGACAGGGAGCAGGCTAAAGGTATGGGAGATTAAGGGGCATGAGTTTCACAATTCCTTTTTGATTGATGGCAAGCTGTACCTTCAGGTTTCGGAGAAAGGGTTGATGCAGCTCGGGGAGAGCAAACTGGAAATGTTCCTTGATGGAGCCGTTTATAAAAATAAATGGATCACGGTTTTCCTGCCTTACCAGGATAAGAATAGTTTCCTGGTGGGTACAGAAGAAGATTTATTTTTGTTAAGGGGTAAAGAACTCAGCTCCTTTCGTACAGAGGCTGCAAGCTTTATCAAGGGGAACAACCTTTATACAGGCATATTACTCAATGACTCTTCCTATGCATTGGGGACGTTAAACGGCGGATTAACCATTATAGATCGCTTTGGGGAACAACAATTGGTACTTAAGGATGAAGGCGTGCTTGCCTCCCCGACCATAACGGCCTTGTTTCAGGATAATACGGGACTGCTATGGGTGAGCCAGGGATATGGCATCTCAAAAATAGAGTATCCTGCTGCTTATTCCGAATACTCTGCGCTGGGGATTCATTACAGATGTGGTGCAATTATCCGTTTTAAAAATAAACTATACGCCGGCACCAACAACGGGCTATTCCGACTAACTCAAAGGGCAGGCAACATGCCTCATTTTGAGCCTGTGCAGGGTGTCAAAGATCTTGTGTGGGATCTTTTGGCCTTCCAGGATGTGTTGTTAGTGGCGTTGGAAAATGGGGTCTATCAGTTGAATGATGAAGGCCTTGAATTTATCGCGGCGCTCGACCCTTCGAAATTTTACAGGTCGAAAACAGATACAAACAGGGTGTTTGTTTCATCCGGAAGGGGACTGGGATCCTTGTATTACCAAAAAGGAGAATGGATCAATGAAGGCCTGATAAAAGGAATTAATGGCGCCACCTACACGATCATTGAACTGCCCTCAGGTGAATTATGGCTGGAAACCAGCGAGAATTGGCTTTATAAGGTAACCTTTCCCGGTCTGCATGGTGCATCCGGGCTTTCAGCCGCCAAATGCAGCAGAGTGGGTGAGAAGCAGGGGTTGCCCGGTGATGTAGGCCAGATTTACACGATCGATCACGAGATTTATTATGTTTCTGACAATACCCACGAATGTTATGTCCTGGAAAACGACCGGTTTGTTACCGATAAAACATTAAATAAACGTTTGGGCATGCCCGGTGTGGATATAAACATTTATCATGTAGACCAACAGGAGAATATCTGGTTCAAGGTTTTTGACGAAGACTATTCCCGGAATTTCGTTGCCTGGAATAAAGGACATGGAAATTATGAAGTGGCCAATCTCCATACTGAGCGGATTTCAGATTTAACCGGTACCTCCACCTTTATCGATTTGAAAGACAGCATTGCTTGGTATGGATGCACAACAGGTTTGGTAAGGCAGGATTTGAAATCAAACAATCTCCGCCCCCGGAAATATCACAGCATAATCAAAAGGGTGTACTTTCAATCCGACTCTCTATTATTTGCTGGCATGACCAATCCTGCTCCGCCGGAGCTGCCTTTTACGCAGAATTCATTTAGGTTTTCCTTTTCAAGTCCGTTTTTCATTCAGGAAAAAGCAAATGAATATCAGGTCCTCCTGGAAGGGTTCGATAAAAACTGGTCTTCCTGGACCGGGGAAACCCAAAAAGATTACACCAATCTCCCCGAAGGAAGCTATATTTTTAAAGTGAGGACCAAAAATAGCTATGATAATATCAGTGAAGAAGATCATTATCGCTTGATTATCTTGCCTCCCTGGTACCGTACCTGGTTCGCTTATTTGGTTTATGGCCTCCTGAGCATAGCCACGTTATGGTTGCTTATCTGGTGGCGCTCTAGGCGATTGAAAAAAGAAAACCTGGCTTTAGAGGCAATCATTAAGGAACGTACGGAAGAAGTAAGGAAAAAAAACATGCTTTTGCTTGATCAAACTGAAAAGCTACGGTCGCTCGACCAGACTAAATCCCGCTTTTTCGCTAATATTTCCCATGAATTCCGCACGCCTTTAACGCTGATGCTTGGGCCACTATGGGAATTGCAAAAGGGCAGGTTCAACGGGAATAAGCAGGCTTTATACAAAATGATGCAGCGAAATGGGCAGCGCCTGCTGGGTATGGTGGATCAGCTGCTGGATCTGTCAAAGATTGAATCGGATAAAATGCGGCTGCGAGCGCTAAATATCAACTTGCCCACGTTTATTAAATCGGTGACCGCGGCTTATGAATCCCTGGCTCAGGATAGGGGTATCGATTTTGTTGTTGAAGTGGACGAAGATGATATTGAATTGTATGCCGATCCGGATAAGTTGGAGAAAATCCTGCACAACCTATTGTCTAATGCTTTTAAGTTTACCCAAGTCGAAGGCGCTGTTTCCTTGTTGGTGAGTACCAGCACCTTCCAGGGGAAAAAGCATGCCTGTATTGTTATTTCGGATACCGGAGTGGGCATAGCACCGGATGAGCTGCCCAGGATATTCGACCGGTTTTATCAGGCGGAAAGCGGTCATGTTCAAAAGTATAAGGGAACCGGTATTGGTCTGGCTCTGACAAAGGAGCTGGTTGTCATACACCATGGAGAAATTGAGGTAAGCAGTGCGCCGGGAAGGGGGACGAGCTTTACCCTTTGGCTTCCCCTCGGAAAACAGCATTTATCACCTGACGAGATGGAGGTAAGCCCAGCCGCCGGAACAAAACCTCCGGGAAACCCGGACCTGGTGGAAGCTGATCCTGGTACGGGACAGTCTGCCGCTGCTGAAAAAGCGTTCGCTGAGCTTTCCATTGCTCCCGATTCCCCCACTCCCGGCTTCTCTGCTTCCGGGCCTGTCCCGCCACGGCTATTGATTATAGAGGACAATGCCGATATGCGCCAGTTTATCGGCCAAGTATTGTCGTCGCATTTTCAAATAGCGGAAGCATGTGATGGAATGGAGGGGCTGAAAAAAGCGGCTGAACTTCAACCCGATCTGGTAATCAGCGATGTCATGATGCCCGGAATGGATGGAATGGCCCTTTGCCGAAAGCTGAAGTTCAATGAAGATACCAGCCATATTCCGGTGATCCTGCTTACAGCCCGGTCGGGCAAGGCCCCTAAAATCGAAGGCCTGGAAACTGGTGCGGATGATTACCTGACCAAACCTTTTGATGCCGATGAACTGCTAGCCCTGCTGAAGAACCGGATCGAGCAAAGGCGCATACTTAAAGATCGCTTCTCAAAAGAGATCAGGGTTCAACCTAAAGATATTACCGTTACCAGCGCTGATGAGCGTTTTCTTCAAAAAACCATGGATATTGTCGAAGACAACATGGGCGATTTCGATTTTAATGTGCAGGCTTTTATCGAGCGAATGCAATTGGGCCGTGCCCAGGTAGAACGAAAACTCAAAGGCCTCACCGGCCAGACTCCCGTGGAATTTATCCGGAGCATGCGGCTAAAAAGGGCTGCCCAGAAGATCGTCCAAAAAGAGAATAGTGTTTCCCAGATCGCTTACAGCGTGGGTTTCAGCAATCTTTCCTATTTTGCCAGATGCTTTAAGGAACAGTTCGGAGAGTCCCCATCCACCTACTCGGGCTGAAAAATCATTGATGCAAAACCTTGCCTATCGCCATGTGGTGTTGCACTGGCTTACCATACTTTATTTACCCTCCCTTCAACGCTCATAACGAAATTTCTATCAATAAAAGTGAAATATCTGTTAGCTGCACAGGCTTGCTTATAAGGAACTTTGTGTAATTAATTAAGCTGATATCATCAAATTAAAAAAACCTAAAAAATGAAAACGCTGAAATTTATTGCGGTGATGCTCACATACACCACGTTTGTCATGTCGAGTTCCTGCGAAAAAGTGGAACTGGCTGATCCCTTAGCCGTGCAAGGTGAAGAGGGTGTGGACTCATTATTTATGGTTAGCGCCCGCAGCAATGAGCTTTCCTTTAACCCGCAACCGGAGCCGCCCGCCCAGGTCTTCGAATTCGAGGCTAGAGGCAGGCTGGATGGTAATTGGTCCGGTCAATTCCATAACAACATGTACCAAGGCCAGCTCCGGGTTGAAACCATTTCATCCGTAAAAAAAGGAAGAACCGTTCACCTGATTCAGTCATGGACAATCTCCCCTGAGCCGATGCATCCGCCCGAACCCGTACATCCCCCGGAGCCTGTCGCTCCTGTCACTATTATCTTCAAGGGTATTCATAATACCGCCACTGGGATCATCGTGCTGAACGGCAGGCAGGCACACGTCAAAGGCAAGGCGGTAAGCAGCAATGATGGGACAATATCGATTGGCGGGGAGCTGATGTTCAACCCACAGCCGGAACCTCCCGCAGTGAATTAGATCAGTAATATTTTTATCAAATCCATAATAATCAAGAAAGCATGAAAACACTAAGATCAATCCTTTCCATCCTGTTTCTTTCTATATTAATCCTATCCTGTAAAAAGGAAGGGCCCACAGGTCCGCAGGGCGAACAAGGGGTCCAAGGCGAACAAGGTGATCAGGGCGACACCGGCCCCAAAGGTGATTCCGGAACGGCCAACGTAATTTATTCCGAGTGGATGCCCATAGATTGGAATATTATAGACGGAAATACGGTAAAAAGAATGGATATAGATATTCCACAAATCACAGAAGAATTTTTAGAAGATGGAGGAGTCCCTCTTTTTTTCGTAAAATCATTCGACACCGCCTGGCCCGTTCCAATGTCCAGGGATAATTACTCCCTGTATTTTCTGGTTTCCGAGGTGGGTCATGAGTTAAGGTTTATTGCCGCTAGAATTACGGGGCTGACCGGTAATATAAACGTTAACTGGGTCCAGAAAGTCCGCTATGTATTGATCCCTGGCGGCATGCCCGCGGCCAATCTTCGGGCGGAACTGGACTACCATGACTACGAGGCCGTGAAAGCGCATTACGGGTTGAAGGATTAATTATTATTTGGTTAGGAATAAAAGCGGCTCATCTTTCCACCAGTTGTAAGAAGCTTGCGCAGCATTAATGGTATAATTTAACGCCATTTTGTCCAAAAATGCTTTTACCTGCGGTTCTGCATATTGGTCGTCAATATTTGCGGTTAGCCATTCTAATCTCTTACGACTATAGTTCATCTTTTTCATATCCGTGGTGAGGTCTTCATATTTTATTAGGTCCACCACATCTCGACCGATAAGGAAAGCAAACTCCTCCTGTGTATAACCACCAGCTTCCCGATGGATGCGTACTTGGGTGTTCAGTTCATAATCAAGTGATGGAAATATTACCGTAGATAATATTGCCGCCGAGGAAGATTAAGTTTTTTGAGGGTATCGTCCTTCACCGAACCGGGCGACGAAGACCTCGGGGCTGCCGCGCTCGAGTTTATAGATACCGTCGACACCATGATCCTTGGCGCCAATACCTATGCTATGTCCAAAGACTACTGGCCCACGTCCGATGATCAAGGGGAGTACGGCGAAAAGCTCAATAACCTTACCAAGTTCGTCGCCTCATCGAGCCTTAAGGATGCCCCTTGGGGTAAGTTCCCAGCCGCAACGGCCCACCCCGTTGCCTCCGTCCGGGAGTTGAAGGAGCAAGACGGTAAAGACATTTGGCTCTGGGGGAGCCTGAAGCTCATGCAATCTATGTTTGAAGCGGGCGTGGTTGATGAAGTACACACCTCCGAGTCTGCCCCACCACCCGGGGCAAGGGAGTGCGCATGTTTGAGTACCGGTATGACATGCAGCTCATTAAGGCCGAGTCGTTCGAAAATGGCGTGGTTATGCTGCGATACGAGATGAAGAAGTAAATCCAGTATTTACGTGGCCAATATACAATTCAAAATTCTATCCCCGCCCGCTTTAGGTATGATACCCGATAGTCATTAAAAATAAATACGCTATTAATTGACTATTTTCCATAAAGAGGAGTTTTCTTTAATAAATAATTGAGCGTAATATCATATGCATCTAAGTTTGGCCAAAAGGAGTTATGATTTTGGTTAAATAATTTTTGACCTCCGTTATCGTAAATATTCATCGTTACATCGGTATTATAATTTTTAGATGAAATAGAAGTTGCACTGGAGGTGCTAAATATCTTACCGATAGTATTATTTTTTCCATTTTTAACATCGGTACTTGTAGACCCTACCGAAGATGAAATTTCATTTGTTTCATCGACACTTATCATACCTTGTACTACATATTCTACATTTAAAATATGACAAATTTCTCCCATGGTATAACCTTGTATATTGCCATTGTTAATACCTGCCTTTGTTAGTAGGGCATTGGTGGTCTGAACATCCTGTATTTGTAAAGTTTCTGCTTTCTTGCTTAAGATAGTGAAACATTCGTTTTGAATTTTAATTGGCATTTCTTGACCACCATCCTTTTGGTCACGAATATATCCAAAAGGTAAAATAGCTACTTTATTATGAAAGTCTTCAAGCGTTGGGGTGGTCGAATTGCTGCTTTCTGTTGAGTTATAGAATTCAATCCGACCACTCGCAAAAGTTATTTTATTTATGTCAACTTTCTTGATTATATACTCTAATGATTCATTAGCATAAACAAACTTGATTGCGTCGTCGACAATTGCGACTACTTTGCCAGATTTTTGATCACCGTTGGTCATTAAAACGACATCGGCTTTAGTGGTTTCTTGTGCATTGGTACAGATACCTGCCAGTATTAGAATAAAAAAGATAGCGATACGCATAGCGATGTATTTAAATGTGTTTATAAATATTGAGTTTCGTGTTAATTCCATTCTCAGCTTACACCATTGATTGAAGGGCTTAATTTTTTTCTTTCTAACCAAGAAGTAAAAATAGTGTAAAATACTGACATAATGATAGCGCCTTTAAACATACCTGTAAACCCCCAGGCCGCTAAGCCTCCTATTACTCCAATAAAAATCACCCAAAAAGGATATTTTCCTCCGCTCTTAGCAATGAAAATTGGTTTCAATATGGCATCAAGCAAAGATAAAACTACACCATATATTATTAAAAAAATGGTCATACCTGTATGGCCTGTAAGCCCCGTCCAGATTACAACAGGTATCCAAACGAATAATGGGCCTATCTGTAACATGACAAGGAAGAAGATGAGTGCCGATAAACCTATTGCAAAAGGGGTGTGTGTAATGGTAAGCCCGATCCACCCAACGATCCCTGCGATGAATGCCGTTCCCATAACACCCAACGAAACACTTCTAATGGCTTGCGTAGCGGTGTCCAATAATACAATGCCATCAGTAGCACCGAATAAATGTTGAGCCGCCAACCGGATATGTTGCAATATGGTATCCGATTTTACAAGAATCATAGCGGATATAATAATACCGAGCACAAATTGAATACCAGTGCCTATAACACCCATTCCACTTGTAACGATATGGTGTAGTACGTTTTTTATCTGATGCTCATGAGCAATAATGGTTTCTTTTGGGCTTTTTTGCAGATTATTCCACAATGCGCTTATGCCATCCCCAATAAGCGGTAAACCGGTGATCGCAATTGGTAAGTCAGGAACATCGTTATTTTTTAAGCGAGTTACAAACTCTATGATATCCTTAATATGTTTAGTTAGAGAAGAGGTGAAAAAAATAAGAGGTATTAATAATAGCACTATCAATATTATTATATAGATACCTGTAGCTATACTTTTTTTTCCTTTAGCTAATTTTGTGAGTTTTTCAAAAGCATGGTAAAAAGAGACTGAAAAAATTAATCCAAAAGTCAAAATTCCAAAAAAAACTTTTAGGACATCAAAGAGCATTAAAAGTAACGCTAAAAATAAAATTAAAACTAAGATCCTTTCTATATAGTCTCTTCTATTTTTGCGCTGCTCTATGGATATCATAATGGGTTGTTTAAATCAAAAGTAATGATATTCCTATTATTTCAAAAGAGATACGCTATTTAAGTATTTGAGGCGGAGAGAAAAATTGGGTAAGTGGAAAGTTTAATGACTATCGGAAAAGATTCCTAAAACACGTATATTGGTAAAAAAACGGAAGAAATGAACCTGTTGGAATTTATAAAGGAAAGAAAGAATGACAAAGAAAAAACGTGTCAAAATAATAAAACCCCTGTTATGGGCTTCTATTTCATTCAAATACTTATAAAGATTTACACCAAGTCCAGCTCATATGGATTATTAATGGATTTCTTACCAAAACGTTTAAGGAGCTGATATTCATTATTTTTGTCGATATTTTCTTTGCTGAGTGACCTCTCCCCAAATCTAGGAGCATCCTAAAGTAGAAAATTCCGCTGTTTTGACAGTTTTAATCATCGCTCTTTTTCTTGAGTATCAGAAAAGAGATCTAAAGTTCCATCAGGCCTTACGCACTGTTCCCGTTAATGATCTGGATCTTTGCTGTAGGAGTATTCGTCAAAGATTTACGTACTTTTATCGTTGCTCTTCTGAGCAACATCAGTTATTAAATAAAACATATATGAAGTTTAGCAAAATAGCTCCAAATGACAATGTTTCAATACTTGTCAAAGACATTATGGTTTTTGAAGATGTAACAACTACTTCAAAAACTGTTCTGCCCTTTTTTGCGGATGGCTTGCCTGGACTAATGTTTCACATTACCCCAAATGGACAGTGGGTGCAACCCCATAATAAAAAAATGCCTATCTTATACATTTACGGACAAACCATTAATCCTGTAGAATTGCACATGAACGGGCCTTACAAGATAATCACTTTCCAATTGTATCCTTTTGTATTATCAAGTTTCTTCCATATCAACCCAAAGGATATCAACGATGGTTGCTTCGATTTAACTAATCTTGATAGTTGGAATAAGGTTCTACCCAAATTAAATAATTTGAATGATACAAAACACCAAACGGAAATAATTCAAGCTTTCCTATATGATGAATTATTATCCAAAAAAGACAAATTAGATTTTGCGATTAGGGAAGCAATTCAGTTAGTATTTCAATCTAACGCACAACTTACAGTATTAGAGATTAGCAAAAAAATTCACTTAACCGTAAGAACTTTTCAAAGACACTTTTTGGCAGAAGTGGGGGTTACTCCAAAAGAATTTATTCAGATAATTAAGTTTCAGCAATCCTTGGAACAGCTCACGGAAAAGGAATATGAAAAATTGACTGAGATTGTGTATAATAATGGGTTTGCTGACCAATCTCATTTCATAAAAGTATTCAAAGCCTTTACAGGGAAAACCCCAAAAAACTTTCTCAAAAAATAGCGCCATTTATTTTGTCGTATTTGTTCTATTAATCCAGTTAGAACAGCTATAATTTTGTCTCATAACATTTAAATAATAACATAAAATGAGCAACAAAATTTTAGTACTTGGTAGTACAGGCAAAACAGGTAAAAGAGTTTATAAAAGGCTTCAACAACTTAATGAGGAAGTAATTCCCGCTTCTCGTAACTCTGACATTCCATTTGATTGGTACGACCAATCTACCTGGGCAAAAGCTTTAAGTGGTATAAATAAGGTATATATTACATTTCAACCAGATTTGGCGATACCACAATCATTAGATATAATAACAGCGTTTGTAGCAGCCACAAAAAATGCAGGCGTAAAAAAATCAGTGCTACTTTCTGGTAGAGGTGAATTAGAAGCAAAAGCTTGTGAGGATGTAATTATAGCTTCAGGCTTAGATTACACAATTATCAGAGCAGCATTTTTTATGCAAAACTATAGCGAAGGCTATTGGTTGGATGGAATCCTTAGCGGAGAATTAATTGTGCCAAAAGTAAATGCTAAAGAACCATTTGTAGATGCTGATGATATTGCTGAGATGGTGGTTAAATCTCTTTTAGAAGATGAACATAATGGCAAAATTTATGAACTAACTGGTCCAGAATTATTATCGTTTACTGATACAGCAGCCAAAATTTCTGAAGGTATTGGTAAGCCTGTTAACGTAATTGAAGTTGAATTGGATGAGTATGCGACTATGCTCCGTAGCTACAATGTAACTGAAGATTACATTTGGTTAATCACTTACCTTTTTGGACAATTATTGGATGGTAGAAACGAATCGGTTCATGGTTCAATACCTATGGTATTAGGTCGGAATGCCACTTCATTTGATGAATATGTTTCAAAAACAAACCTAACAGGTATTTGGTCAAATAACACATAAACTTGATAATAATGAATATAAATCAATTATTATATCTTGCAAGTATAGCACTTACTGGGCTATTGGCAGGGCTCTTCTACGGTTATCAATGCTCAGTTATCAATGGACTTGGCAGGTTAAATGATAAAGCATATCTATTGGCGTTCCGAAGTATAAATAAAGCGATTCTCAATCCTGTTTTCTTTCTAAGCTTTATGGGTAGTTTATTCATCTTGGCTATTTCAACATTTGTTTTTTACAAAACAGGAGACACTCAAATTTTACCTTATGTAGTTACTTCATTAATTATCTATGCAATTGGCGTTTTTGGCATAACAGTGGCTTTCAATGTGCCACTTAACGAGTCCCTTGCATCATCCGACATTAATACTTTAAGTGCCAATCAGTTAAAAGAAATGAGGCTTCAATTCGAAGGTACTTGGAATAAATGGCATTTAATAAGAACTATAGCTTCAATTGCATCATTCATTTGCTTAATAATTCCCCTAATTAAAAAAATATAAGAATGGCACTAGCAGTATGGATGTTACGCTCAACTACTATGCTATTTATTAGCTGTTCTTTTTCGTTTCATGTACCTTCGAAATACTTTTTAACTTGTTTAACGGACAGCGAATTGGAGTACATCACCTATGACGATCTGCAAAAACTGGTCGATCAATCACAACAAATAGAAAGGCTCTTCAGGCGAATGACCGAAGCCATGTTTGCAGGTATGATTGATCTCCATATTGAACTGCGTGCAATGACCATTGAAGAATGGTACAAAACCTTTTGCCGGAAAAGCCCACACCTGCTTCAACTTGTGCCGCATAAGTACATCGCCTCTTATTTGGGTATAGACCCCACTAATTTCGGTAAGCTGTTCAACAACGTTAAATTTTGATATTGGTGTAGACCAAGATTTGTTTGCCTGCAAGTTTCCAACTTTGTAAACAAATAAAATATGTGCAACAAAGAATAAAAAACCAACATGAGAAAGCCAAAAGCACAAATGAATTTTGAAGGAATACATTGGGATGATGTTAGGGACAATTATGAGAAACCGCTAAAAAGAATAGAATGTTAGGATTAAGAACAACAATTTATAAAGTTGGAGACATCAAAAAAGCAAAAGATTGGTATGCAAAAGCATTTAAAACTGAACCATATTTTGAAGAGCCCTATTATGTTGGATTCAATATTGGCGGATATGAATTAGGTCTCCAACCTGAAGAAAATCCAACAACTGATAAAGAGGAGAGTGTCGTATCATATTGGGGTGTCGAGAAAATTCAAGAAGTTTACGACAGATTGATTGACTTGGGAGCAACGGAAAATGAAAAACCGTATAATGTTGGCGGTGAATTAACGACAGCAACAGTTAAAGACCCGTTCGGAAACATTATTGGCCTTATTCATAATCCACATTTCAAACTAAAAGATTAACCAAAAAATGGCTTCCGACCAAAAATTTGTGGATTATGTCATAGACCAAATCGAAAATGCTGGAGAATTGACGGCTAAAAAAATGTTCGGGGAATATGGAATTTACTCGGATGGAAAGATATTCGGCCTAATATGCGACAATAAACTATTTGTAAAACCAACTAAATCGGGACGAGAATTTATTGGCGATGTGGTTGAAGCACCTCCATACCAAGGAGCAAAACCGAGTTTCCTGATTGAAGACAAAATCGATGACAAGGAATGGTTAAGCGAGTTGGTCAGAATTTCAGTTAAAGAGTTGCCATTGCCAAAACCAAAAAAGAAATAACTGCCCCTAACACCGCCATAAGGTTTGAAAATTAAAGTTAAGACAAATATAGGGTATTTATTCAAAAAAGCTATAATTATGATTTTAGTAACAGGGAAAACAAGGCATCCAGGCAAAGC
>NZ_JAMXBE010000079.1 GCF_024704835.1 Parapedobacter tibetensis | reverse complement strand
AATACGATGTTGTTTCCCGTGGTGTATGCCAAGGCATTTATGCTTTGTGCGGATTCCGCCGCACTTGAATCGGTATGGATACGTACGTCCGAAAAATCGCGGTCGAACCGTGGTTCAAAAAAACTACGCTCTTGTATGGATAATGCCCTTCCTCCCCCATTCAAATGGGATACGTATCTTTCAAAACCTGGCTGAACCTGCGGAGTTGAATCCCGGCTTTCCTTGCGATGTATCTGCTTTTCTTCCTCCTCGCAATGCGTGCACTTGCGTTGTATGCCCACATCAGCCATCCGCATCACGCGATCTGCCATCATATCGGCTTCCTGCTCATAGGGATCATTGGGTTGGTTGACTGTGAGCTTGGATTGAAAAAA
>NZ_JAMXBE010000078.1 GCF_024704835.1 Parapedobacter tibetensis | reverse complement strand
TCCAACGGTACCGTTGGGACGCTCCCCGGCATCATGGAAACGTCCAACGGTGTTGTTTGGAAGCTCCACGGTACCATTGGGACGCTCCGCGGTATGGATTAGCGGCCCCACGGTATCGTGGAGTGGCCCAATGATATCGCGTAAACGCTATTTTTTCTCCTTGCCCTTCATCAGCGTATAGTCGCGGTAATAGGCATCCACCTCCGAACGCATCAGCCATACGCGGGGCTTGGCCAGGTGCCCGTCGCCTTTTTTGTGGTACCGCGTCAGTTTTCCGGCATTCAACCGCTCTTCGAGGGTAGACCTGGCGATGCCCAGCAGGTCCCAGGCTTCTTTGCAGGACATCCACAATCCGGCGTTGATGCCCTCGGGGGTCACGGTGTACCGGGATGCGGGGGTG
>NZ_JAMXBE010000077.1 GCF_024704835.1 Parapedobacter tibetensis | reverse complement strand
GGTTCTACAAGCTTTATCAATTTCTCCAGCGATTCCTGCCAACCTAAATAACACATTTCTGACGGTATTGCTGTAGGAATTCCCTCCTGTAACACGTTAAGTTCAGTGCCACACGAGACCTGGTTCAGCTGTACGGTTGTTGTCATTTCTCCGGGTAAATTGGGATCGTCAAATGTATCCGTGTATTTAATAAGTTCATTGGGTTTTATTTCGAGATATTCTCCGCCAAAGGAATGTCCATTCCCTGTACTGAAATTGGTAAAGGTCATCTTAAACTTACCCCCTACCTTAAAATCCATTTGTTGCACCGTGCATAAGAAGCCGTAAGGTGGGAGCCAAAATGAATTTGCTATAGGGTCTGCAAATGCCCGGAATACCTTTTCGGGGCTTGCGTTGATTATCCGATGTAGTGAAACCGTTTGATTTT
>NZ_JAMXBE010000076.1 GCF_024704835.1 Parapedobacter tibetensis | reverse complement strand
GACGTTCTTGATCAGGTTTTCGATAGCATTGAAAATATCGCCTTCATTGGTGATATTCTCTACGACGGCGGAAGGGACGTCTACGGTTATTGTTTCACCATTGGCGTTGGTGAAAGTATACGTGCCATCCCCATTGTCCGCCATGGTGGTGGTGTTGGCGTCAAAGGTGACCGCGTCGCCGGCCTCGTTGGTGTACGAGAATGTGCCGTCGGCGTTGTCTGCCAAAGTGGTCACCGTTTCATTGGCCTGTACGAGTTCTTCCAGGTTGATGGTCTGGGTATCCCCGTTCCCGTCTACATAGGTGAACGTATTGCCATCGTAGGAAACATTACCACTTACATCTTTGATGATCTCTTCTAAGGTGTTGTAGACATTCTCATTGTTAACGATCTCCTGGAACTGGTTGATCACATCGGCAGGTACGTTGATGATAGTCTCCGT
>NZ_JAMXBE010000075.1 GCF_024704835.1 Parapedobacter tibetensis | reverse complement strand
ACAATAACACCTTCATCTTCCCATATCTCTTTTTGCAGCCGGCTTCTCTCTATAGTCTCGTTAGGAGACAACGCGAAAATGAGCAGTAGACGCGTTTCAGTTCCAGTCAGGTCTATGGTCTCTTTATTTATTACCAGTTGCCGTTCCTGCGCATCAAACAAGACCGAGCCAAAAGTGAATATCTTGGTACACTGACCCTTGGGTAAGGCTCTCCGTGGCTTAACAGATCTCAAAAAAATAAAACCAACAAATGCTAAAAATGGCAGGCTGCCCAGAAGATATCCATTCTTTGCTGTATTTATGCCCGTCGGTTTGAATTTAATGTTGATCATGTAACATGCTCTGGGTTGCTCTCTTCCTATGCATGCTACAATATCATCTTTTTTATTTTTGGATATAGCGTATCCATAGGCTACACTGGAGTTGCCACAGTTCAGAACATTAACTACATA
>NZ_JAMXBE010000073.1 GCF_024704835.1 Parapedobacter tibetensis | reverse complement strand
ATTACAAGGTTACACAGAAATGCCTGTCGTTAGTGGGTCGCTTGTTTCCGATAGCATAATTATTCACGGTTCGGACTTGGTACACAACGAAGGAAGAACACTCGGGAATTATATATCTATTTTTCTACATTGTAAAAATACTTATGATAGACAAGAGCTTATTGAAAAACTGAAATTTAATAAAAGGAATCTTTTTGTCAAGAATGATGATGACCAAAAACTAGTTGAAGTAACCGATGCTTTTGATGTAAGGTGGGTATTGGGCGTTTAGCAACAGTGCAGGAGTGATCCCCGAAAAACTGTTACACACAGTTGCATGATCGCCATCCGGTTCAATTGAACCAGTCTCTCGGATTGTCCAATTCTCTGATGGATCATCAGGGAATTGGTGCTTTAATGACATAGAGCTTAGGATGGCAGGGGAAGCGTACATGTTTCGTTGCTGGTGGAGCATCCC
>NZ_JAMXBE010000074.1 GCF_024704835.1 Parapedobacter tibetensis | reverse complement strand
GAGAGTGTAACACCAACTGTGTCACTGGATAAAACGAATAAATAGTTTTAAATTCGAAATATCAAGTGACATGTTAATGAAAGAGAAAGCCCCATTTGACTTCGAGCGCTTCAAGCAGGAAGCGATGGAAGGATTGTACGCCGGCAAAAAAGCTGGCGGCACGGACGGTGTTTTTACACCGCTGATGAAACATCTATTGGAATCCATGCTGGACGGCGAGTTGGATAACCACCTTGAGGAGGACAAAGCCTCGGGTGTGCCCAACCGGCGCAACGGCAAGGGCAGGAAAACGGTCAGGAGCATGGGCGGCGGCAGTTTCGAGCTGGAGACCGGCCGTGACCGCGAAGGTTCATTCGAGCCCAAGATCGTCCCCAAGCGGCAGCTGATCATCACCGAGGAACTGGAAGGCAATGTATTGAGCATGTATGCCCGTGGCATGGGTACACGTGCCATCAGC
>NZ_JAMXBE010000071.1 GCF_024704835.1 Parapedobacter tibetensis | reverse complement strand
AGCTGCTACATAACCATTGTTGCAGAAAATTCACACCCTTTTTATAGCCATCGTTTAACCGCTTCATCTGTATCCGTGGGCAGGGTGTTAAATATAATTTTAGATTTCGGAGCATGTGCATGTACCGCATTGATGATTTGTTCAAACAAAATAAAATTAGCCGCTATACCTCTTATGCCGTTTCCAATTACTATTCCATCAAAGCTTTTTTCGTTCAAGTGGTTTTCAAGATTACTTAAATCAGTAGCACCGGTTTCAATTAAGAATAGTTCGGCATCGTAACCCATGGAATTTAATTTCTCCACAGTTGCATTGGCTCCTTGTTCAATTTTCTCTATGGTCAACCCTTGGGGAATCTCTGGGTTTGCAAAGTCGATGGTATGTGGATCCATACCGATGATTAATACTTTCTTCATGTCGTTTGTATTTAGTTGTTGTTGGTTTTTATCTGTGTCGTTGTTTTTGTCG
Organism: Parapedobacter tibetensis; assembly: GCF_024704835.1. Lineage (GTDB taxonomy): Bacteria > Bacteroidota > Bacteroidia > Sphingobacteriales > Sphingobacteriaceae > Parapedobacter > Parapedobacter tibetensis. The sequence continues at coordinate 2 of NZ_JAMXBE010000071.1, read as the reverse complement.
GC
>NZ_JAMXBE010000072.1 GCF_024704835.1 Parapedobacter tibetensis | reverse complement strand
CATAAAAATTTTAGTGTCGCCTTCCCCTATTGGAAGGTATGCCAAAGTTCTTCTATTAATACCTAACTATTTAATAATCAAGATAAAACTATATAACCAGCGGTTATCATTTTCCTTGAATTTGATAACCGCTGGTTATACGTTTGGGTTGCATTTCTCAATTTAAATATTATGGATATGAAGCATATCGGAAAGCGGATCAAGGATATACGTGAAGAACGGGGGTTTACACAGGATGGGGTTGCACTTGGTGCGAAGATCAGCCAAGCAGCGCTATCGAAGATCGAAAACGGGGCAATCATGCCAAAATTGGAAACATTGGAACGGTTGGCCAAAAGCCTGAAAGTGGATTTGGTAGCGTTGGTAAGCCCCACGGTGGCAAATAGCTTGTTCGGCAAGTCCTTGCTCGGGGCGGTATGGGCACGCGTCCGGTACCGGTGGCTCCGCCGTGGCGGATGATGGCCGGTAAC
>NZ_JAMXBE010000070.1 GCF_024704835.1 Parapedobacter tibetensis | reverse complement strand
CCTCGGTGAACTGATGCCGGGCACTTATACCTACAGCGTAGGTGTTAGCGGAGACGGTGTGTGCGAGACTACTGAGGGCGACCGCAAGACGGTTACCTTCACGATCAACCCATCGGCTACGCCGGAAGATATCGCGGACGTACTGGTCAACGGAGTCGATCCCGTCGATCCATTGTGCCTGATGCCTGGCGAGGAAGTCGTATTGACGGCCACGCTGAGCGCGACCAGCACGATCGAAAACGAGGTGTTCCACTGGTACGACACGAACGGCGACATGGTTGCCGGCGGTGCAAACGGTACCTTGAACCTCGGTGAACTGATGCCGGGCACTTATACCTACAGCGTGGGTGTTAGCGGAGACGGTGTTTGCGAGAGCGCCGAGGGCGACCGCAAGACGGTTACCTTCACGATCAACGATGCCGCTACCGAAGCCGACATCGCGGAAGTACTGGTTAACGGAGTCGATCCCGTCGATCCATTGTGCCTGATGCCTGGCGAG
>NZ_JAMXBE010000007.1 GCF_024704835.1 Parapedobacter tibetensis | reverse complement strand
TAGGAATAGGTTGATCCGGATGACACAGTTCACGTTACACTACCCCTACTGGGGCATATAGGTTTCCTGTGGAAAAACCAGTGGTACCTTTACCTATTTCAAACGCTTCCACTACGGCCACTTTCAAACCAACCGCCAACTTATCTTATACGATCCTCAATGGTTTTTCCAATGCGCTGTACAGTATCCTTTTCCAACGTGCCCCACAATTGCATCCATTCCCCAGAGGTGGCCTGCCTTAGCTGGCTGATTGATTTTCCTTCCAGGTAGCAATTATAGATAGGGATTCCATCAGTGGTTTGCACCGGTTCAATAAGAAGCCGATCTCCAATGAATTGGCCTTCTCCCATGATGATTTCAAAATCTTTTGCTGATTCTTCCATGACACTGTCTTTGATGTTCGTTCTCACATGCAGAGGTGATATGAGCTGCCATGTGGGATGGAGTTATGCAAGAGAGCCGCAGATGCGATTAATTCAATACGCCCTGTTGCAACGCTATTCGGATTACCGTGCCAATATCGGATGCTCCAGTCTTTTCGAGCAAGCTCTCCCGATATTTCAAAATCGTGCGCTTATTGGTGAAAAGCTGGTAGGCAATTTCCTGGTTGGAATAACCTTCAAGAATGAGCTTTAAGATTTGCTCTTCCCTAGGCGAAAACTCCACGTCCTGATCTTCTTTTCCAAAATCCGTTGCAGCGATACGCTCCAATACTTTTAAATACAAGGCGGTACAAATATAGGTGTTACCCGCAAGAATATGTTTGATTGCAAATATCAATTCATCCTTATTTGCTTCATTCACGAGGTATCCGTCTGCATCAGACTTCATCAAACCCAGGATATCCTCATCAAACTCAATACTCGATAAGACCAATACTTTAATCTGCGGCGCAATTTTCTTCAATGTCATGGGATACTTTTGGTCTTCTGAGAGAAAGGCATGATCAATGATTAGCATATCAATTGCCAGCCTGGTAGACAGCGCGGATAGAATATTTTCCTTTTTGGATATGACTTCCACAAAAGTAAAATCAGGCTCTTGGTCAAGAAGGGAAATGATACCATCACGGGCAAGCGTTTGAGGTGAGGCCCAAATGATTTTTGCTGAATTTTCCATAAACTTTATCTGTTAAATATGATAATTTGAATGAACAACATTTATTCAAACAGTTTCAAACCAAAAAAATATAAATCTAAAATCTACAATTCTTAATCATATCATAATCGACACATAGGTATACATTTCAGTGGATAGAAAGGTTTTAGTTTTTTTGAGATACTTCCTCTAAAGCAACACGAAGTATGGTTTTTAGTACATGGAGGATATATTATCCGAACACCTCCAAAAACAAGCCAAAAAGAGGATAGGTGTTTGCTAGATATCACATGCAAGCCATTGAGGGTTCCTCAATGGGCAGCGGGGGGACAAAATGGTGGCGTGACGCTCCGGTTTCTTCAAATGCCATGCCGCGTAACGGCATCCACGGTAGTGTGATGGGTTTATTTCCTGTTTCGTTGTTGTTTCCTAATGATAAAAATGGTCAAAAGCGTAAGGAATAAAAATTGAATGGAAGCATCCAGCAGATAGATACGCTGAATGACCCCGCTTGCCACATAAATGATATCCATGACAAGGAAGCTTAGTGTAGTGGCATAAGCCAAAAATATGGGTAATCGCTGCTGACGAAGTGACGATATGAGAAAAGTAAGGCCAATAGATATAGCCAATAAACCCACCATATGCACAAGCCATATATCTTGCTTAGGCCCTGTGGCTACCATGAAACTGTTGATACCAACCACTGGCCAAATTCCCGTAATCACGAAGTATGACCCTTGGAAAAGGAAGACATTGCTTAACCCTCCGTCATGTGTAGATTTATCCATGTTAGTTGCCATCCATTCGCTTGTCAAACTATAGTTACGCAATAACTGACCCTTACCTAATGTTCTGTGTCATGTCCATGTACCTTCACGATTTTATTGTAGGTTCCCATCAGTTCTCCTTATTTTATTATTCCATGTTTATTGTGGTTAACGAATGCAGAGACGATGCCATGTTTTTGGTTTTCTTTCATTTCGTCTAAAAAAAACGGTGTTTTCATAAGTGAATCTGAAATATCATAAATGGAATGAAAAAGTTATGGGGAATTAATTCCATATTATGGAACAATGTTTTTCAAAATGGAGACAGGGGTATGTAGTATTTAGTACAATCCGAAAACTCAATAGGAAAAGCCAGTTGAAATAGAACTTGCCAAACTGGCATTGGAAAAAAGCGACGACCAAGGCGTGAAGGATTTGGCACAAAAGGTTATAGCCGACCATGGCAAGACTGTGGAAGAATTGGAAGCGATAGCCATGCAGAAGAACATCACGTTACCGCCGACCCCCGGTGAAAACCATGTGGAAAAAATAAAGGATCTCAGCGAAATATCTGGTGTCGATTTTGATATAGGTTATATGGAGCAGGCGGTGGCAGACCGTAGCAAGGTGGTCTCCTTGTTTGAGGTTGCTTCTGAAGAAGCCGATGATCCTGAAATCAAGGATTTTGCCATAAAATCCCTTCCCAAGTTAAAACAGCATCAAGAGATAGCCAAAGAACTGAGGGATTCAGTGAGCAATGGCATGGAATCATTCGAGCGTGTAGTGCCTTCGCCTTAAGATTAAGATTAGCATTATATCGGCCAATCTTTTATCGCATCAAAGGTTGCTGCAGCTAATGGGTTGTAGCTCCTTTGATGCTTTAAGGGTTTTAAACAGTCTTGGTTGGTTACTAAGACGGTCTCAAAGAGAATGAAGAAGGGTTGGTTGAAGTGGGAGCTTCGGTGACTATGCTTTTTGAGGCTATCACCCTGGTTTTGGTTTCTGTCAATACTGCTTTGAATAATTGCGCATATTGTTTGCCTATTTTTGGCCACCGGAGCGACAGGCCATAAACATAGGCGTTTTGTTTCAGCACTTCTATTTCAGCTGGTCTGTTTAGCAGATTATTTACAATAACCGAAAGTTGTAGGTAATCATCGAAGCCGAATAACCGACCGCGGTTTTCCTTGAGCAATTCACATGCATGCCAATAAGGTGTTGAAACAACCACTGCTCCCGCTCCAATGGCATAGGACAATGTGCCACTCGTGATTTGTTCTTCATTAAGGTACGGGGTAATGTAGATGTCACATGCCGTTAGGTATGCATGTAAATCTTCTTCGGAGACAAACGCTGATATGAATAACAGATGACGCTCTACACCCAACGTTTTGGCTAAATATTGTAAGCTTTCTCGGTAGCCTTCACCGAAGACTTTCTTGATGCCTGGATGAGTTTTACCCAAGATGATATACTGAATATCAGGATGTTGTTCACGAATAGTAGGTAGCGCCCTAATAACGGTTTCCAACCCTTTGTTTGGACTGATTAGCCCGAAAGTGAGGAGCGTTTTGCGAAAGGGGAAATCCAATGCATGTTTTTTCGCTTGCAAATCTAAGATTTCAAAATCAGGCACACCGTGTGGTATGCATTTAATCTTGCTAGGAAGAATGTGGTAAATATCACGCAGGAGTTGGACTGCTTTCTCACTCATCACCACGATGCTTGAAGCACCATACGCAAGTGTTTTCATAATGGTCATTTGCATAGTGTCAGGCGATTTTAAAACGGTGTGGAAAATAATGGTATAAGGCACTTTAAGTGCCTTAGTCAGTGTGAGCAAGTACTTACTACTTCTCCCTCCAAAAACACCAAACTCATGCTGAATGCAGCATATCCCAACACCATTTCGATTGATGAATGCGGCTGCAGATAGGTAGTCTGCTATTCGTTCTTGACGGATGACGTATTTGACGGTATGATCATACTGATATTGACGCTTATCATCCGAGTCATTGAGTGCCACAATAAAACTATCAGACATTGGCATGTGCGGTTCTATGGCCTGAATCAAATTTTTGTTAAAAGTGGCCAAGCCGCATTCTCGAGGTTGGCATGTAGATATATAAGCTACTTTCATGAATATAGTTTACTTTAAACGTGGTTCTCCAAGGAAACATTCTTTGCTGTGAAGCGTCGAACAACTTACAATCTGTAACCAGTTGGCCCCGTAGTTTACTAACAGCACGTACTGACGATTGTTTGGAAGACCCCAACGGTCAATCTGCATATGAAAAAAATAATTGATAAATTTGGGTGATACCTCTTCATGGGAATGCACATAGTATTAAAAGCCCGTTTTAAATGATGACAAAAACACCTGTTAACAATAGGAAGACAACAGCTCGCGAGGCCCTTTTTATCGCGCTATACCAACGAATTTTTCCCTTAGTTGCTCGTTATGTTGCCAAAAGGGGAGGGCATCTTGATGAAGCCAAGGACATTTTCCATGACGCATTGGTTATTTATTACGAAAAAGTATTGACCACATCCTTGGTACTGGAACATAATGAAGAGGCTTATGTATTCGGTATCGCACGGCATCTGTGGACCAAACGGTATAAAGAAAACCTTCGATATGCATCGCTTGACCAATTGATGGCGACATTTGAGGATGATGAAACCGCTGTTGACAAGGTCGTTGTCACACAATCCGAAACTGCAATCGCAAGTCAGCGAATTGTACATGTATTGCAGGCCGCAGGTAAAAAATGCATGAAGTTACTGATGGCTTTTTATTATGAAAAGTTGGAGATGGGTGAAGTAGCAAGCCGCTTTGGTTTTTCGGGAATTCGCTCAGCAACTGTACAAAAGTTCAAATGCCTCCAAAAGGCGAGGCAAGTGGTTAAAGAAAGATCATTACAATATGAAGACTTCGTTGAATGAATTACAATTGATGGAAGATTGCCTGCTTCAGCAAGCATCGGGAGAGCAATACATGCTTTTTGAAGCCAAACTGCTACTGGATCCTAAGTTGCAGGATGAGGTAAACTGGCAATACAAGACCTATCACATCATTCATGAATATGGTCGTCAGCAAATTCGGCACGAGCTTGAGCAGGTACATCAGTTGCTGTTTACCACATCAGTGCATCAATCTTTTCGCAAAAGGATATTAGGCTTATTCCATAAATAACCTTTAATTCTTTCGTATTCAATGGAACACGGCATGCACCATGATTTGGTGTACAGGGATAACTACGTTTAAAATTTTGAAAAAACAAAACAACAATCATCATGAATATCAACAGCAATGAATTTCACAAGTATGCGGTAAAGCATCATGGAATCAATGGAATGTATGTAGACAGGTTCATCAATCGGATACATGGCTATGATATGCCAATGGCCATGACACCATACATTACCGAAGAACGGCAACTCAATGTGGCCCAAATGGATGTCTTTTCCCGGCTGATGGTAGATCGCATCATCTTTCTGGGCGAGCCTGTGGACGACCGAGTGGCCAACATCATCCAGGCTCAGCTGCTTTTCTTGCAGTCGGCCGATTCCAAAAAGGATATCCAGTTGTATATCAATTCACCAGGTGGGTCGGTTTATGCCGGTTTAGGCATCTACGATACCATGCAGTACATTGGGCCAGATGTGGCCACGATCTGCACGGGCACCGCACTATCTATGAGTTCGGTGCTACTCTGTGCGGGGACCAAAGGAAAGCGAGCGGCACTAAAACATGCCCGCGTGATGATTCACCAGCCATCGGGCGGCATGCAAGGCACAGCAGCGGATATGGACATCAGCACCCAACAGATTCTCAAGGTACAGCGGGAGCTATATGGTATCATTGCTGAACACAGTGGACAGGACTATGACCGGATCAATGAGGCCTCCAGCCGTGATTATTGGATGACCGCCGTAGAAGCAAAGGACTTTGGAATGGTGGATGAGGTGTTAGCTAAAAAGTGATTCCATCCAAATCGTCTAGTCTGGCAACAATCCCCCAGCCGTAAAAATTGTTGGCTACCCCAACTAACACCTCATTGTCTCCTTCCTTCAACGGAAGCTTGATGGAAGCATTTTCAATGGAACATCTTCCAAATGGGGGCTTCATGATGGGATGTCCGTAGTAATTCTTGTCTATATAAACATACTGTCCGTTGACCATGAGCCATACTTCATCACTGAAGCCGAAATCCAACTGTTTCTGTTGATTAGAAGATGAGTGGATATGGGTCTTTAACCATACCAATCGTCGTTCTTTTGTGATGCCATAAGGTCGAGTGAGGTTTACCAACCCGCGGCGCTCGGCTTGGATATCCGTCCAATTGGCATTGGATTTGGGGAAGTCGTCATTTACCGGTTCCAATCCCACGTGAAATATCTCCGGTTCGCTGACCAACCATTGGCGGAGGTAACGTGGATCATTAGCAGTGGGATCCATACTTGCGGGGGAAGGTAAGCCGTCCACAATTCCGGGCTTCACAGTCAGATTGGCAACGATAGATTCCCCATTAAATGCAAGCGTACCATTGGACACATTGCCCTCCAGTTGGGGAATCCATAACACGGGTGTGGAAAGGTCATTGATATAGACTTGCAATTGTTTTTCGGAGATAACCAGTTTGACACGATTCCAGTCTGTTTTGCTGAAACTAGCGGAGCCTTGGAAATGGCCTAACAGATCCCAGAGATTTACCCCCTTTAGGAACGGCGCATATTGTACGGCGTCCATCGCCATGGGATTGCCTGCCCGCGCTGTACGGAGGTAAACGCACTCCGATTCCTGGGCACTGTGGTGCCTGAAATAAAAAGAGGAAAACATGGGATCCGTGGGCCGCCAGTCAAATTCAATAGTGCCAGTAGAAAAATCAAAATCCTTTAATTGTATCAAACCCGCCTTGGGTAATATCCGCATAGTAGGAATCGCTTGATCCTCCTCAAATGCTACCTTGCCGGAATCACTTTGCCAATACGCTTCTTCCATTGGGATTTTGATGGAACCATCAGAAGAAGATGCCAATTTAGGCCGGTTTTGCTGTCCAAATGCCACTATTACGAGACAAAAGGTGCAACAGCATAAGGATATCATTTTATTTCTCATCATCATAGGGTTGTTTATTTAGTTACTTTAGATAAATTTGTTTGTTGATTGCAAAGGTTCAGATCATTTAGTTCTTAATCGAACCATAAGCGATTCAATTCGGTTCAAATTCATTCAGCGGTTATAATTACTAAGCAAGTGGTTGAAAATCAAAACTTACTGACAATGTGTTTGCAGGAAATCGAGAAAAAACTCGGCTGGGGCGATAGTCAGCAATGGTCAAGTACAGACTTCCATAAATTAAGTGAACGGATTTACGAGCAGACGAAAGTGATGCTAAGTCCAAGCACCTTGAAACGTGTTTGGGGCCGCGTGAAGCATGATGGGAAACCGGCTACATCTACATTGGATACATTGGCTGCGTTTCTTGCATATGAAAATTGGCGGGCTTTTGTGGTGGCGCAACAAGATCTTGTCCAACCTGTGGAGGAATCTCCAAATCGGAAAGCTAAAATAAAACAGAAACGGCCGGTCCTTTGGCTATTGGGCATTTTTGCCCTTTTGTTGGTTGGGTTTTTTGTTTTCTTCAAAACAAAATATGAAGGTCCTTCCGAAGCATCAGGCATTATACCCGACGACTATGTGTTTGATAGCAAACCACTGACCCAGGATATCCCCAATTCCGTTATCTTTACCTACGATGCCTCCCATGCACCAATGGACTCGGTATTTATCCAGCAAAGCTGGGATCCCATGCGGCAGACACAAGTATCCAAGGATGGCGATAAACATACTTCGGTGTACTATGAACCTGGATTCTATATGGCGAAGCTGCTCATAGGCCAGCAAGTGGTGAAGGAACATCCATTACTTATCCCTTCAGCTGGTTGGCTCGGTACAATTGATCGAACACCGGTTCCCATATACCTGAGACCGGATGATTTTCTCCATAAAGATAGGCTCAGTGTTTCAGCGGAGACTATCATGTCTAACCAAATCGACCTGATGCCCGACCCACCCGTTGTGAAATACTTCAACGTAGGTAACTTTGAACCGGTACCGATTGCTGGTTTTTCATTCAGGGCGCAGGTGCGTAATGACTACCAAGCGGGCAACAATGCCTGCCAGTTTTCGCAAATCCTGCTCATCACGGATGGCATGCCTATATCGCTGTCCCTATCTACAAAGGGATGTGTTTCCGAATTGGGTCTGATGGGGGGTAACCAATCCGTATCTGGAAAAAATGAAGACCTGTCCGCCTTCGGCGTGGATTTTTCGGATTGGGTATCAGTGGCGTGCCGTAGTGTGAATGGAAAATTCGTCTACGAGGTCAATGGATCCAAAGCATATGAATTGCCACTCGCTGCGAGTCCAGTCAACATCGTTGGAATGGTGTTTATGTTCGCCGGAACAGGTTCGGTGACGGCCGTCCGACTTCATAGCGGCGACAAGGCCGTGTACAATGCTTTTTGAATCCAACTATTAGCCACTGTTTATCCACGTATTACCCACATATAAGCCACCTATCATTCACCTTTTATAACGCATAGCAACCGTGGAGCATTGATGTATCTTACCGGTATATAGGGAGGGGTATAGGTGGAGTTGCATGGCTTATAAATTAAACGCCAGCTTCAGCACGGCCATCCGGCCACGGAGGTTATAGCGGCTGTAGCCAAATTGATTAGCTGTAAGGCTATATGTTTCATACTCGGTAATGTTGGCCAAATTGGTGAAGTCGAGCTCCAGATCCGTATTCCATTTATCAAGCTTATACCGGATATTCGCATCTGCAAAGAAGTAACTGATATCCTGAAGTTGCTGCTGGCTGGTATATTGATGGCGCCCACTTAAGCGCAGGAAGGTGTTTCGGAAGGGTGAGCACATCAGGCTAACCGATTGATCATACCGACGGATTTGGATGTCGGGCATGGAAGTAGCCGTTTCTCCGTGCACCAATTTACTGGTGGTCCATGTGCCAGTACCTTCGTAGTTCAAGCTTATGCGATTCCAAAGGCGGGCCTCAAAATTTGGGGTGAGTGAAAAGGAAACATTGTTATAGGGTAGGAGCTCGCCATTCAGGAATTGGTTGTAACGGGTAGTGCTCCAGGAAGCCTTTATACCAGTAGTAGCACCAAGCGCAAAGATGTATTTGCTAATTCCGGCGTTTGCGCTGAACGTGCTTACATCGTTGTCATAAGGGAGTAGCACCGTTTGGGAGATGTTATCGGTTATGATGTTGGAAGCAATGGTGTTGGCCGTAGCGAGGGTGTAGTGGGCTCCCACATTCATGAAAAGCATACTGATGTTGCGTTGGAAGTTGTAGCCAAGTCCGGCATTATGGGCGCTTCTTTCTTCCAGTTGTGCATCGTTTGCTCGCAGGTTGCGGTAATTGGAGAGGATAGCCCCACGGTATACCCCGTTGATATTGCCCATCTGATTGCTGTAAACATAATTGAATGACAGATAGTCTTCTGCGTTTGTCAGGTATTTTGCCCGGAAAAACGGATTGAACAGCATCCGCTCCTTGTTTTCATCGAGGGCAAAGCCCTCATCTTCATAGGCGATGCGTTGCCAGGTAACGGGAAGGGAAAGCAACGATTCCCATTTTCCATGTTTATATTCATAAGTGGCATTGAATTGGGCATGATGGCGTTGCCAGTGAAGGTTGTTATCGTTACTTTCCGTGTATGCATTCACTTCACCATCCAGTTGGCTGAGGCGAAGCTGGGAATTGAGTTGCTGCCATTCGTTTAACGTGCTCAATCGATAATGCTGTTTGATGGTGCCGCTGGGGAGGCGGTATCCCAATGAAAGGGTGTTGAACCAAGTTGGTGTTTCGGTAAATTGCTGTAGTGTAGCAAAAGCTTCCCCACCATTGAGTACGTCTTCATTGATGCCGGGGTAAATGTTGAGTGTTTGTGGTCGATTGAAGTGATTAAGGTACCAGTTTATACTTAAGATGTTTTTGTTGGCCAATTCGGGTACATATTCCAGGTTGTTGGAGAAATCACGTACCCTACTATGGAGTTCCTGTCCCATGTCCATTTCATTACTGGTTAAGGTCGCCTTGCCGGTTTCTCCGGAATAGCCGATTTTAAGCGCATTGTTGAAGTAGTATTTTTCCTTGTTGGCCTGTAGGTTGAGCGACAGCTCGGTCAAGAATGGTTGTTTGTTGATTTGCTGGTTTTCGTTATAGCTGATGGTATCATTGGCCAAGTAAAGGTCGTTTGCACTGTAGTAGTCCATTTCATTCTGGTCGAGCAGGAGGCCGATGTTTGATTTCAGTTGCCATCCATTATCGAGGTTCATGAGGTTATTTGCATTCAAGGAGCCCGAATTATTGAGGTAGTAGCGATTTGTGGGTAATGCAGGGTTACCCACCGTGCCCGATGAGAGTAGTTCCGCAGGGCGTGAATTGCCCATGGAAGACAGCATCCCCGCTCGGTTGAATGCCGTGAAATCCGTATTTAGGTTGGTCCCCACATTGTTGGCTTTACCTACATTAAGCATCTTGTATTTTTTGTTGAACAGCATGGTATTCAATTCACCGTCATACTGCCCCGGCAGCCCACCCCCTGGTTTCGCCTGTCCCGTGAGTTTGAGCTTGGCTTCATCCTTGATTTTAAGGTTCAGGGCCACGTTTTCGCTCAAGGTTTTGTTTTCCAGTACTTTCAGTGGCTGGTGATTTTGCATGACATCGATATCCTTGACCATGGCATGGGGGATGGTTTTTGTGCCGATGGCATATTTGTCGTCCAGCAAGTCGTCCCCATCGATGTAAAAGTTGGAAATCGCCTTGCCATTGTATTTGATTTGGCCATCTTCCCCCACTTCCATCCCAGGCATCCGCCGCAGTACATCGCCGATGGTGCGGTCTTCGGGTTTGGCGAAGGAAGCCACGTCATAGCTTAGCGTATCCCCGCGGGCATCTATCCTTGGCCGGCTTCTTACCGCCACTTCAGCCAGGTCTATGGCTTGTTCTTCCATCAGGATGTCATAACGTGTTTGCTTATCAGACAATGGCAGCGATACTTTTTTATAGCCTAGGTGGTTTATCTCCAAGTGCAAATCGGAAATGTCTACGGTGTCCGGCCAAGCCAATGTAAAAGCGCCATCGCTGTCACTTGGTTTAAAGGCAAGGATGCGCTGCTTGTTTTTGACGGTTACGCTGGCATTCGCCACGGCCTTTCCATCGGATGTCTTAAGTACCCCCTGTAATTGGCGTTGCTGCGAATACACCATAGCCGCCAAAAGCAGGAAGCAAACCATCAATATGGTTTTCAATTCCATGAGTTCCGCTACTTTTTGTTTAATTCGAGCGGGTTGTTCAGTTTCCGGGCTTTGCCATCCTTCGTCGATATTTCGCGCATCGCTTTGAACTCATCTGGTGTCAGCTCCCGTCCTGATTGGTCCTTAAACACCACCTTCGTCTGTACATTGGCTCCCGTAGGCATATTTCGCATCATATTGCCCATGGGATCTTTAAGGAATGCCTCCTTTGCTTTTTCAAAGGCCTTGGATGTGGTGGTCACGGCTTCTTTGGGAAGGATAATTTCTATGGGCTCATCTTGCTGTTTGTCGAAACCGGCGTAATGAAACATGACCTCCTTTTTGCTGTCTTCGGCCTCAAGGATCAGGCCGGGCAGACCATGCAGCTTCCAGGGGCCATATGGGAATGGTAACTCAGCCGTGAACCAAGCCGTATAGCGCCTGCCACCAAATGTGCCCGTAGCTTTTTGACAGGTATAACCCCCAATATCTTTGGTCTCTCCTTCAATCTGCCAATCAATCACTGGGAAATCTTGCGGCAGGATGTAGTTGCTCATGCCTATCCGATCTACTATGAATAATTTTTTATCGTATGGGAAGATATATAAGGTTTCATTTGACATGTTGGGCGAACTAAAGGAAAAAGAGGCATTGTTTGGTCCCATGGCGGCTTGTCTGTTGCGCATTTCCTTCTTCATTTCTTCGAGTTTTACGGCAAGCGAATGGCTTTTGTACATGCTGGATTGCTCGCCAATATAGACCATCATTTCTTCCTTTCGGGGGTCATCTCGAAAATTGGTATCGTCTACATGTACGAATTCATACTTGATTTGGGCCAATGCGCTGTCGTTGGTTTGTGCATAGGCGGTAGGCGCGTAGCATAACGCCGATAGTGCCGGAGCCACGACCATAAATAAGATTCTTGTTTTCATTTGTTCAACAGTTGTTTCGAATACGAAAATAGGATGGATAAGGGTGTCTAAGTGCATTTTTTGTGTTAAGCAGTGTTAAGAATTGCCCAGTATGTTAAATACTGTTAACGTGTGTTAAGCGGTGTTATATTAAACCAAGCAAATTTCCAAAACCTGCGCGGTTTCGTAGCTTTGTAGGATGATGTCCAAAAGGATACGGTTTATTGTTGCCATTGTCGCCTGTTCGCTGATCGGAATCTTCCTGCTTCAGGGCTACTGGCTGTATAAATCCTATCAATTGTCAATACAGCAGTTTGACAAGGAGGTGGCGACTGCGTTGGAGCGTTTGCAGGATCGCCATACATTGACCGACTTGGAATCCATGGGTTTTAATGAATTGGATACGGGCATCAATAGGCAGGGTAAACTTGAACGGATGGTACGTTTTTTCCGAGCAACGCCGGGCTTTTCTGACATGCAAACTCCACGAACCCAGCAAATACACATCAGGGATTCCAACTACCGTGACAGCCTTACCACGACCTTCGTGATGTCCATGGCTGATACGGGATACTTCGACCTCGGGTTTATGGCCGATAGTTTGGCCCCGAAACGAATGATTACCCAAAGGCATGAGGTCAAAGTCAATTCCATGAATGCCTACCGTTTGGATGAACTGGTGAGTTTCGCGGGTGGTTTACAAGTTGAGCTAGACTCACTGCTCCGGCAAACCGGAATCCATTCTCCTTTTGCTTTTCGGCTCAGTAATTTGACAGCGGGAGGCGATGAATATGTCAAGGATAGTATTCTTTTCAATAACGAGGGCAATAAGCAGTTGAGTGCAAGAATTGGTGTGTTGAGGCCCTATAAGTTTGAATTGTCAATTGGGAATGATGTTCTATACATCTTGCGTGATATGCAGTGGGTATTGCTGGCATCCCTGGTTATCGTGGGGATTACGGTGTGGGCGTTTGTATACATGATCCGAACCATATTCCAGCAGAAGCGGCTTTCGGACATGAAGAACGATTTCATCAACAACATGACACACGAATTTAAAACTCCCATCGCCACGGTATCCTTGGCTGTGGAGGCCATGAAGAATTTCGACGTCATGAATAAACCGGAACAGGCAACGGAATATCTTGATATCTGCCAGCATGAACTGAAGCGTATTTCCGTGATGGTTGAAAAGGTGCTGAAGATGGCAGCCTTCGGGCGGAGCGACATGAGCCTGGCTTTCCAAAAAACGGATATCGATCAGTTGGTGAATGATGTGGTGGCCAATATACGTCCCCAATTGGAAAAGCAGGCCGCCAAATTGTCCATCAAATCCGATAGGACACCGGTGGAGGCCATGGTAGACCGTGATCATATTTCCAACGTAGTATATAACTTGATTGATAACAGCTTGAAATATTCAGATAAGACACCAGAAATCAATATTACGTATGGCGTGGAGAACAATAGCATACGATTATCGGTGAGCGATAATGGCATTGGGATAGCACAGGTATATCGTGAACGGATATTTGAGAATTTTTTCCGTGTCCCTACAGGCAATATACATAACGTCAAAGGTTTTGGGGTAGGGTTAGCCTATGTGTCGGCAATCGTAAAAAAACATCATGGTGAAATAACGGTAGACAGCATGCTGGGAAAGGGCAGTATATTTACCATTATATTGCCACTGAAGCAACAAGAACATCATAACAATTAACCTAAACGGACCATGCAACATATTAAGAAACTGAAAATATTGTTAGCTGAAGACGAACCTTTTCTAGGTAAAATTGTCAAGGAAAGTTTAGAATCGAGGGAGTTTGAAGTGATGTGGGTGCAGGATGGACTTAAAGCGTATTCGGCATTCCGGACCTTCAACCCCGATATCTGTGTCTTGGATGTGATGATGCCTACCAAAGACGGATTTACGCTAACCGAGGATATTCGGAAGGTAGATGATCACGTGCCTATCATCTTTCTGACCGCCAAATCCTTGACTGAAGATGTGGTCAGGGGGTTCGAGCTGGGAGGAAATGATTACTTGAAAAAACCTTTCAGCATGGAGGAACTCATCATCCGGATAAGGGCGTTATTGAACAAGGCAATTAAACAGCGGCAAGTTTCACCAAAGGAACAGTTTTCCATTGGCAAATATACCTTCAACAACGCTTTGCAGGAGCTTAGTTTTGGAAATGAAGTTGCTAAACTTTCTTTTCGCGAATCAGCTTTGCTAAAAATGCTTATTGAAAATAGAAACCATGTGCTTGAGCGGAAAATGGCTTTGGATTATCTCTGGGGTGAAGATAGCTTCTTCAATGCCCGGAGCATGGATGTTTTTATAACCAAACTACGTAAATACCTTAGAAAGGATAGCGATGTTGAAATTGTAAACGTTCGTGGAATAGGCTATAAACTCATAGTAGACGAATAAAAAAGCCCGTCCACCAATTGGTGGACGGGCTTTTTTTACAGATTTTTTAATCCGGCCTGATTAGTTTGACAATGAGTCAAGTGAATCAAGAGCAGCACCGCCAATAGAATCGATGGTATCTATGGATGATTCCATTTCATTCTCGATTTCGTTTTGCAAAGAATCAGCAGATTCTTCGCTCTCAGAAGTAGTGGTGTTACAAGCAGCAATAGCTACAGAAAGAGCTAAGCCTAAAAAGCCGAATTTAAATACATTTTTCATTGCTAATTTCCTTTTTGGTTAAAACAAATATGTTTACTTAACTATTAATACCCAGGCAAGGGAAAGGTAACCCTGTGAATTTCAAGTAACCCTGTTTCATGAATTATTTCGTTGATAACTAGTTTATTATGTTTTGTTGTTTTTTGGATTTAGGATGCTACCTTGGTTTTTTTTGACATGCTAAGCTCAGGAATTGAAAAATTAGTAATGCCCGAAATTTCAAAATCCATGGAGAATACTGTATCTTGTGAACCATGATAAACCTCGAATTTAACCAAAATGAGGACCTGAATAAGCAGGCTGTTTCCGAACTGAAAAACCGATTGAAAAAGGTATATATAGGAGGAGGGGCTAAGGCCGCGGAGAAACAACAGGCAAAAGGAAAAATGCTTGCCCGTGAACGAATTACATACCTCTTGGATGTGGATAAGCCATGGCTTGAAGTTGGAGCACTGGCGGCTGACGGTATGTATGAGGCACAAGGGGGTTGTCCTTCGGCAGGCGTGGTAGCCGGCATTGGCTATATTTCCGGGCGACAATGTGTGGTGGTGGCCAATGATGCTACGGTGAAGGCAGGGGCTTGGTTCCCCATGACAGCCAAGAAAAATCTGCGTGCGCAGGAAATTGCCATGGAAAACCGACTGCCTATTATCTATTTAGTAGATTCAGCTGGTGTATATCTACCCATGCAGGATGAGATCTTTCCAGACAAGGAGCATTTTGGACGTATTTTTCGCAACAATGCGCGGATGAGCAGTGAGGGCATTGTGCAGATAGCAGCCATCATGGGTGCATGTGTGGCCGGTGGGGCCTATTTGCCCATCATGAGCGACGAAGCGATGATTGTGGAGGGTACTGGATCCGTGTTTTTGGCCGGGTCTTACTTGGTCAAATCGGCCATTGGTGAAACGGTGGACAACGAAACCTTGGGTGGAGCGACCACACATTGCGAAATTTCAGGCGTCACGGATTATAAACATCCGGATGACAAGACTTGCCTTGATTCCATCCGTAACATCATGAGCATGTTGGGTAAACCCCAAGATGCTGGCTTCGATCGGATGAAACCATTACCTCCGAAACTGAATGAACAAGATATTTATGGAATATTACCGCCTTCGCGCGAAAAATCTTATGATACGAAAGAAATCATCATGCGATTGATCGATGATTCCAAATTTGAAGAATATAAAGCACGATATGGGCAAAGCATCATCTGTGGCTTAGGACGCGTGGATGGCTGGGCGGTTGGTTTTGTCGCCAACCAACGGAAGGTGGTAAAAAGTAAGAAGGGCGAAATGCAGTTTGGTGGTGTAATCTATTCGGATGCGGCCGATAAGGCTACCCGTTTCATCATGAACTGCAACCAGAAGAAAATACCGTTGGTGTTTTTGCAGGACGTGACGGGCTTCATGGTGGGGAGCCGTGCCGAACAGGGTGGTATCATCAAGGATGGAGCTAAGATGGTCAATGCCGTAGCCAATTCAGTGGTGCCCAAAATTACGATTGTAATGGGCAATTCCTATGGGGCGGGCAATTACGCAATGTGTGGAAAGGCTTATGACCCACGCTTGATTTATGCATGGCCATCGGCCAAAATCGCCGTGATGGGTGGGGTACAAGCGGCGAAAACATTGCTGCAAATTCAAACGGCCTCCATGAAAGCAAAGGGCACGGAAACTGATGACAATGAAGACAAAAAGTTGCTTAAGGAAGTCACGGAACGATATAATGAGCAGACAACACCCTATTATGCCGCGGCTAGACTCTGGGTGGATGGTGTCGTCGATCCCATGGAAACGCGGAAAATTATTTCTATGGGGATAGAAGCTGCCAATCAATCGCCCATCGAAAAGCCGTTCAATGTGGGGGTGATACAGACGTGAGTCTGGAAGTTAGAAAGACCGAAGATGAAGTTGGGCGTGGTGAAGTGATTGAATAGTATTTTTGCGTACTCCGCGAGAAAGCGAAGCGCCTTCGTGGTCTTTGTGTGAAACAATTGAAGCATTAGCAAATAAATAGATTATGTTCTCGAAAATCAAAAAGGCTTACCAGTTGTTCAAAAGCGTCGATTTTGAACAACTCGATAAATTGTCGCGGAAAGTAGATTTACCCAAGGTGATGGATTCATTCTCCAAATTGGATGATAAACAGCTTAAGGGTTTGATGAAGATGATGGATGGGGGTAGGCCCAAGGCGGAAGTACCGCCCATTAACGGTGATTTCTATGAACTGCATTTACGTTTGAACGAAGAAGATCGGGCCCTGCAGCTCAAGGTACGGGATTTCATGGAACGCGAAATACGTCCCTTGGTCAACCACTATTGGCTCCGTGATGAATTTCCATTTGAAATCATCCCTAAATTGGCCGAATTGAATATTTGTGGGCTTACTTATGAAGGATATGGATGTGCCGGGAGGTCTTCCTTGATGGAAGGCATCATTGCCATGGAAATTGCACGGATAGACGCCTCTGTAGCCACGTTCTTTGGAGTGCAGAGCGGTCTGGCTATGGGATCGATATACTTATGTGGTTCCGACGCTCAAAAACAAGAGTGGCTGCCTGCAATGCAACAGATGAAACTAATCGGTGCTTTCGGCCTTACTGAACCCGAAGTAGGGTCGGGCGTAGCAGGTGGGTTAACGGTAACGGCACGGGAAACGGAGCATGGTTGGGTACTCAATGGACAGAAGAAATGGATAGGCAATGCGACCTTTGCCGACGTAACGGTAATCTGGGCCAAGGATTTGGGTGACGGTCAAGTGAAAGGCTTTTTGGTGCGCAAGGGAACACCAGGTTTTGAGGTGGAAAAAATCAAGGGGAAAATGGCCCTCCGCATTGTCCAAAATGGGTTGATTACAATGACCGATTGCATGGTGCCAGAAAGTGACCGACTGCAACATGCCCATTCATTCAAAGATACGGCCAAAGTGCTGCAATTGACCCGGGCCGGTGTGGCTTGGATGGCGGTGGGCTGTGCCCGTGGGGCTTATGAAAACGCGTTGGACTATACATGCAAGCGCAAGCAATTTGGTAGGCCTATCGCTTCCTTTCAGTTAATCCAAAACCACTTGGTAGAAATGCTATCTAATCTCACGGCCATGCAGACATTGGTATACCGCTTGTCTGAATTGCAGGATGCAGGGATGCTCAAGGATGAACATGCCTCGCTTGCTAAAGTATTTTGTACACTCCGTACACGCGATATCGTGAGCCAAGCACGTGAGGTAATGGGCGGAAACGGAATTTTGCTAGAATATGATGTGGCGCGATTTTTGGCCGATGCCGAAGCGATCTACTCTTATGAAGGGACCAAGGAAATCAATTCGTTGATTGTGGGACGATCGATTACAGGCTTCAGTGCGTTTGTTTAATGGTAAGAAGTTGGAAAACCGAAACTTCAATCTTCCAACTTCCAACTTTACTTTTTACCCTTGCCTTTGCCTTGCTGCTGACGCATATAATCTTCCATGCGTTGCTGGAACTTCGATTTCTTCTTCGCTTCGGGTTTCTTTTTATTCGATTCGATGATTGCCAGTATTTTATCGTCATTGATCATCTGACGAATGATAACTTGTTGGCCGAACGTAAATACTGTGGAGAGGAAATAATAGTAGTTCAGCCCTGCGGGGAAACTATTCAGCACGAAGAGGAAAATCAGCGGCATAAAGTAACCGATGTATTTCATTTGGCCGGTTGCACCTGATACAGAATTATTATACCAAGTGGATATTAGCGTGGTCACCGTCATCAGGATACACATCAAACTGAGGTGGGATGTACCGATAATGGGCAATGGAGAGAAGGTAATGGGGGAGTCGTATGTGGAAAGATCTTTCACCCAAAGGAAACTTTCTCCACGCAGTTCAAACAGGTTGGGGAAAAAGAAGAAAAATGCAATGGTAAACGGCATCTGCAATAGCAAAGGGATACAACCACCAAGGGGATTAACCCCTGCCTGTTTATAAAGCTTGAGGTATTCCTGCTGCAGCAAGGTAGCATTGTCTGGTCCTACTTTTTCCTTGATTTGGTCCATCTCAGGCTTGAGTACCCGCATCTTGGCCATGGATACGTATGAACGGTAAGTTAGGGGAGAGAGCACCAATTTGAGCAATACAGTAAGGACGAGGATGACAAAGCCATAGCTCCAATTGAAGCCATCGAGAAAGTTGAACACCGGAACGGTTATGAAACGGTTAATCCATTTCATTGGCCCCCAACCCATGTCGATTTGTTTTTCCAGACCATAACCATGAGCCTTCAAGACCTTATATTGATTTGGGCCAAAGAAGAAATGCATGGGATAAGTATTGATGTCTTGGCGACTGAAATTCAAGTGGAGGTTAGCCGCAAATAATTTGACGATGTGATCATCAACACTGGCGTACACATTGATTTTCCCGCCGTTGAAGCCGTTGTCCGCAACCAACACATTAGAGAAAAAATGTTGCTTAAACGATACCCACTCCATATTTTCCTTAAAGCTTTCCTCATCATCATTGGAGGTGCTTAGATGGTCTACATCCCCATCAGCCAATGCATAGTATGCCGTGGAGCGTTGGCGTTCGCTGCTCATATCCTTTTCCTTCTGGTACAGAACAGTCTCCCAGTTGAGTACCAGTTGGGTCTCAGTGGGTGCAATCACGTCTTGCATACCCTTGGTTAGGATGGTGAAGCCTAAATTATGGTCGTCGCCCTTGATGGAATAGATGTAATCAATGTATTTGTCGGCATCATAAGCCAACCGGAATGTGACCGAAGCAGAATCTTGGCCCACCACACGGATGTCGCTGCCCGTAGTAGTGAAAAACAGATCGTTGGTGATGATATTTTTGCCTGCTGATGAGAAAAAGAGCCCAAATTTGTTCTGGTCGCCTTCAAACAGCATCAGTGGACGTCCATCGTATGTTTCTTGACCCTTGATTTCTACGGATTTCACTTGACCACCCTTGGTGCTAATATTGGCCTTGATGTATTCGTTTTCTAGGGTGACAATCCGTTCGCTGCCCGCTGTGGCTCCGCCAAATGGTCCACTTAAGATGGTCGAGTCAAGTACGGTGGTAGTCTCTGTGATAGCGGAGGTGTCTTGGTCTACTTTTTCAATGCCTGCCCGCGACCGGGCTAGCGAGTCTTGTAATTGGCGCTCACGTTTTAACTCTTCTTCAGAGGGTTTCATCAAAAAAACGGATGCCCCAATGATGATAAATATTAAAACGAGACCTATCAGTGTATTTCTGTCCATTTCTTATTTACGCTATAGTATTCGTGTTTGCAACGCACTTCTGTTTATTTCTGTTTTGCGGCTTTGGCATGGGCCAAAGAAGCGGCTACAAAGCTAACAAAAAGTGGGTGAGGATTTGCAACTGTTGATTTTAATTCTGGATGGAACTGCCCTGCGATGAAAAATGGATGGTTTTTAAGCTCCACAATTTCGACAAGGTTGCTTTTAGGATTGATGCCAGAAGCAATCATTCCTGCATCTTCATACTGGGCGAGGTAATCGTTATTGAATTCATAACGGTGGCGGTGCCGTTCGGATATTTTGTTTTTTCCATAGATAGCAGCCACCTTGGAGCCTTTTTTGATTTCACAGTCATAAACACCTAATCGCATGGTGCCACCCATGTTTATCACACCTTTTTGCTCCTCCATGAGGTTGATTACGGGGTATTTGGTTTTCGGATCCATTTCAAAGCTGTTTGCGTTTTTGAGTCCCAATACGTTCCTGCCAAACTCGACGACAGCACATTGCATACCGAGGCAGATGCCGAAAAAAGGAACATGATGTTCACGGACATAGCGGATGGCCATTAATTTACCTTCTAGTCCACGTTCACCAAACCCTGGAGCAACCACCACACCACTTATGCGGGTGAGTTTCTCCTCCACATTGTTTTCGGTAATGCTTTCTGCGGCGATGTATTTTACTTTCACCTTGCATTCATTCATCGCTCCGGCATGTATGAAAGCTTCGCTAATAGATTTGTAAGCATCTGGTAGTTCCACGTACTTCCCTACAAGGGCAACGGTTACTTCGTTGGTTGGGTTTTTCAATTTACCCAAAAAGGCTTTCCAATTTTCTAAATTGGGTTCATTCTTGGTAGACAGCTTGAGTTTGGTCAATGCCGTCTTATCCAATTGCTCTTTGAGCATCAGCAAAGGAACATCATAGATGGATGGAGCGTCGATGGATTCAATCACTGCATTTATATTGACATTGCAGAAAAGTGCCAGTTTCTTGCGGATATCCAAGTTGAGATGATGTTCGGTGCGGCATACCAGGATGTCTGGTTGAATGCCGTATTCCAACAACGTTTTGACGGAGTGCTGTGTGGGTTTGGTTTTAAGTTCACCGGCTGCTGCCAAAAAGGGTACAAGCGTCAGGTGGATGACCAATGAATTGTTGCTCCCCAATTCCCACCGCAGTTGCCGCACGGCTTCGATGAAAGGTAACGACTCGATATCGCCCACGGTTCCCCCGAGTTCGGTGATGATGATGTCGTACTGCCCCGCTTTGCCAAGCAGGCACATTCTTCGCTTGATTTCATCCGTAATGTGCGGCACTACCTGCACGGTCTTGCCGAGATAGGCTCCTTCACGTTCCTTGTCGATAACGTATTGGTAAATGCGTCCGGTAGTAACGTTGTTGGCTTGTGAAGTGGGAGTGTTGAGGAAACGTTCGTAATGGCCGAGGTCCAAATCGGTTTCCGCACCGTCTTCGGTCACATAGCATTCGCCATGTTCATAGGGGTTGAGTGTACCGGGGTCGATATTGATGTAAGGATCGAATTTCTGGATGGTTACCTTATAGCCCCGCGCCTGTAGGAGTTTGGCCAAGGACGCCGAAATAATACCTTTTCCCAACGACGAGGTAACGCCGCCCGTAACAAAAATGTATTTAGTCATAATAAAATCAGGGTATATTATACGGTGTCCAAGCCATAAAAAGCTTAAAAACATCACGCTTATGTACGGGATACAAAGGTAGAGCTTTTTATCGAAATATAGTTAAAAAAATCGCGATAACATATATAATATGCAGGATGTGCTTAAAAATGCTTTCGATCATATTTATAAAGGCAAAGAGGTAACTTTCATATTACTATATACCTTTTTTGTGAAAAAATCGAGATAACAATCTATTTTTGATTGTACTTATCCCAATAAACATGAAGAAAATACTACTTTTTTGTTGCTTTTGGCTGTTCTCTTGGCTATCAATAGCCCAGGAAACCTTTCCAGTCAACGGTTCGCATGACGAAAGACCACAGTTTTTCGCTTTTACCAACGCTAATATTGTAGTAAAAGCCGGCGAAGTCATCCAAAATGGCACATTGTTAGTGCATGGTCAACGGATAGCCGCATTAGGCAAAAACCAAACTATTCCCAAAGGCTATGTGACCGTTGATCTACAGGGCAAATTTATTTACCCTTCGTTCATTGATGCATTCAGTGAATACGGACAGCCGAAGGAAAGCCGCAGCAGTAGTGGCCAGCAAGGTTTTGGAGGCCGACGCGAACAAGTTTTTGAATCCACAAAGAAGGGACCCTACGGTTGGAACGAAGCCATTCGGCCAGAAACAGCAGCCAAGAAAACGTTTACGGTAGACCAAAAGCAAAGCGAGGAGTTGAAGAAGATTGGGTTTGGCGCTGTGCAATCCATCGTGCGCGATGGCATCGCTCGCGGAAGCTCGGTGGTAGCCACGTTGGCCGATACCCGTGATAATGAAGTGATTATCCTGCCCGAAGCGGGGGCACATTATTCGTTCAGTAAAGGTTCGGCACAGACCAGTTATCCATCTTCTTTGATGGGTAGCATTGCATTGCTTCGGCAAACCTATTACGATAGCGAGTGGTATGAGAAGAAACAGGATGAATACAACATTTCCCTGGAAGCCTTTGGTAAGTTGCAATCACTGCCCCAATTTTTTGAAGTGGATGACATGCTCGATATCCTCCGAGCCGATAAAATAGCCAAGGAATTTGGAAAAAGCTATATCATTAAAACGGGCGGCAACGAGTATCAGCGAATAGAAGACATCAAAGTCACCAACGCCAGCTTGATTGTACCCCTTAATTTCCCGAAAGCATATGATGTGGAGGATCCCGCAGATGCCCGCAATGTGACACTGGCCCAATTAAAGCATTGGGAAATGGCACCTGCCAATCCAGCGCTATTGCAAAAAGCCGGTATTCAATTTGCCATCTCTCCGGTTGGATTGGACAACCTGCGTGATTTCTGGGGGAATCTACACCTTGCTTTGGATAATGGCCTTTCCCAAGAACATGCGCTACGTGCGCTCACGGAGATACCGGCCGAAATGTTGGGTGTATCTGACAAGTTGGGTACCTTGGAAAAAGGAAAATTGGCGAATTTCATCATTACAAGTGATACCTTATTCAAGGAAGGAACGGTAATCCATGAAAACTGGGTGCAAGGGAAAAAATTTGTGGCTACCAAAAGCAGTGCTCAAGATATTACTGGCGAGTATGCCACTCAACTGCCGAATATAGGCCGTGCAAAATTATTGATACAGGATAAACGAGGCAAGCTAGAGGTGTTATTGAAGGTGGGGGGTGATACGACCGATATCAAGGTGGCATCAAGCCGCAGTGGTGATTTGATGTCGTTCAGTTTCAATCCCAAAGGGCAGCAAGGAAGCACGCGTATCAGCGGCTATATTGCTGGTGGAGATCCACTTGCCCTGAAAGGTGAAGTGGTTCAACCAGATGGTACCTCCTCTGCATGGACAGCCATTTATACGGCTGCATATGTATCCAAGGAACCTAATAGGCAGCGGCAAAGCAAGAAAACCGTTGCCGAGGGTCGGGTAACTTATCCCTTTGTGGCCTATGGCAATGCGCAATTACCTGTTGTAGAAACCACTTTGATAAAAAATGCTACAGTATGGACCAATGAAGCACAAGGTATTTTGGAAGGTGTCGATGTGTTATTGGCCAATGGTAAAATCAAAGCGGTAGGTAAGGGCTTGTCTGCTGCTGGGGCCACTGTGATAGACGGTACAGGAAAGCATGTGACACCGGGTATCATTGATGAGCATTCCCATATTGCCATTACGAGAGGGGTGAATGAGGGATCGCATTCGGTCACCGCCGAAGTACGGATAGGCGATGTCGTCAATTCTGAAGACATTAATATTTACAGGCAATTGGCCGGAGGGGTAACGGCCTCACATCTTCTGCATGGATCGGCCAATTCCATCGGTGGCCAATCCCAACTGATCAAGCTACGCTGGGGACATAAGCCTGAAGGCCTGAAATTTGGCAATAACGATGGTTTCATCAAGTTCGCGTTGGGCGAAAACGTGAAGCAAAGCAATTGGGGTAATGCTGGCGGCGTGCGTTTCCCTCAAACCCGGATGGGTGTGGAGCAAGTATTCGTCGATGCGTTTACACGAGCTAAGGAATATAAGTCGCGAATGGCTGCAAATGACCCCACGCTAAGGCGCGATTTAACCTTGGATGCACTGGTAGAGATACTGGACGAAAAGCGTTTCATCACTTGCCATTCCTACGTACAGTCTGAAATCAATATGCTCATGCATGTAGGTGACAGCATGGGTTTCAAGGTGAATACATTCACTCATATCTTAGAAGGGTATAAGATGGCAGATGAAATGGCCCGCAGGAAAATAGCAGGCGCGTCCTTTGCCGATTGGTGGGCCTATAAAATGGAAGTGCAGGAAGCAATCCCATACAATGCCTACCTCATGCATAAGCAACATGTGCTTACCGCCATTAATTCCGATGACGCCGAAATGGCACGCAGACTGAATCAGGAAGCGGCTAAAGCGGTAAAATATGGCGGGGTAAGTGAAGAGGATGCCCTAAAAATGGTGACACTTAATACAGCCAAAATCCTCCATGTGGATGACCGCGTAGGGAGTCTTGCACCTGGTAAAGATGCCGACGTGGTGATATGGAGTGATAAGCCGCTTTCGATCTACGCCAAAGCGGAAAAAACCTTTGTGGATGGTGTGAAATATTGGGATATCGAAGAAGATGCCAATAAGCAACGTGCACTCATCGCCGAAAAAGCTCGGCTCATCCGTAAATCGTTGGAGGCGAAAAGCAAGGGTGGCACCACCCAAAGACCTGTTGCCCAACCCAACATGGAATACCATTGCGATACAATTGGGGAAATCGGCGAGTTCGAGTCCATGGATTAATTTAGGCTATTAAATACTACAGCGATGAAAACGATAAAATACATGTTAAGTGCGATCACCTTACTCCTTGTTATGGATGTGGCCGAAGCACAACCCACAATATATCCGGCTAAGGCACAGGAAAAACCTATTGCCATTACAGGTGCCACCATCCATGTGGGGAATGGCGATGTTATCGAGCAGGGGACATTACTATTTGACCAAGGAAAAATCACCTATGTGGGAGGGAATACCACCATCCCTGATGGGACCGAGATTGTAGATGCTCAAGGCAAGCATCTATACCCTGGATTCATTGCGCCCAACACAAACTTGGGTTTGGTGGAGATATCATCGGTGCGGGCAACGGTAGACTTTGGTGAAGTGGGTGAAAATAATGCACATGTCCGTGCATTGATTGCGTATAACACTGATTCAAAAGTAATCAATACCTTACGATCCAACGGTATATTACTCGCGCAAATCACTCCGCAAGATGGATTGGTTTCAGGCCAATCTTCCATTGTGCAATTGGATGCATGGAATTGGGAAGATGCTGCCTATAAGATAGACGAGGGTATCCATATCAATTGGCCCACTGTGCGTTTTGGACGCTTCGGTGGGGGAGGAGGAGGCACAAACCCCAATGCACAGAAGGAGCGAGTTGAACAAGAAATCGCTGAATTGGAAAATTACTTAATGGAAGCCAAGGCCTATGCTGAATTGGGGAGCAATCGGACTACCAATGCTCGTTTTGAAGCTTTTAGGGCGGTGTTTTCAGGTAAACGGAAAGTATATGTGCATGCCAATAAGGCTACTGATATCATTGCTTCCATATATGCCTTGAAGCGGCTTGGCATCAACCCGGTACTGGTGGGAGGAACAGAGGCCCATTTGGTGACCGACGTGCTTACGGACAATCGGGTGTCCGTTATCATCAATCAATCGCATGCACTTCCCTCCGGCACTGATGTGGATGTTTACCTTCCGTATAAACAAGCTAAACTATTGACTGATGCGGGGATATTGGTGGCATACAGTATCGATGGCTTTTGGCAACAGCGTAATCTTCCATTTATGGCTGGTACGGCGGCGGCTTATGGGCTTGATAAAGAGCAAGCACTGGCAACCATCACCAGCAATACAGCGAAGATACTTGGTATCGACGATAAGACAGGGACTTTAGAAGTCGGGAAAGATGCTAATCTCTTTATATCCCATGGGGATGCCTTGGACATGCTCGGAAATACCGTGGAACGGGCGTTCATCCAGGGGCGGGGCATCGATTTGAATGATTTACATAAACAATTGTTCGAGCGCTACGAATATAAATACGGTCTTTCGGAAGGTAAATAAAGAATTCGTCCGGCCTTTTGTTTAGATTCGTTATAAATAAAAAGTTGAATTACCCTATATTTGCGAGATGGAAACAACATACCGCAATATCACATCGATGGCTGTAGGTACATTGATACTGATGTCCACATGCTATGCACAAGAGATCAAAACCATTAGCAACATTGACGCCGCTTACAAGACGGCATATTTCAATTTGGAAACCGGAAAGGAAGCCGCTGATGCCTCGGGAGATTGGGATATTGCATTCAACCGAACTACGGTATTGATTAATGGTGGGAGTAGTGGTAAGGGAAAGACCACAGCAGTATTATTAAAGGATGTATCGTTTGAAGGTGTGACAAAAGAGCCCGACACGGGCTTTAAAACTGATTCGGATGAAGAAAAAGCTATCCCTTCTGGTAGTGGAAATGGATGGTATGAATACAACATGGCAGATCACAGTATCAATCCCATTTCTGGCCGCGTCTTTGTCATCAAGACGTCGTCTGGTAAGTATGTGAAGTTGGAAATACTTGGTTATTACAACAAATCGAATTACGAGTCCGCCAATTATTCCTTTAGGTATAGCTTTCTGTAGACTGGAAATGGGGGGCTTAGGTAAGCTCAAGGATTTGCCCGGTGGAGTATATAAAAAAAGTGGAACCCTGCGCAGGGTTCCACTTTTTTATAACAATACATTTGCGGTATTAAACCCTTTTGGATTTGATACGTGCTGCCTTGCCGGTAAGACCGCGTAGATAAAATAATTTCGCGCGGCGCACCTTTCCATGGCTATTCACCTCAATCTTATCAATGTTAGGCGAATTTAACGGAAAAATACGCTCCACACCTACGCCGTTAGAGATTTTACGCACGGTGAATGTTTCGTTTATACCAATACTATTTCGTTGGATGACAACACCTTGGTAAACCTGGATACGCTCTTTGTTCCCTTCGCGAATTTTATAGTGTACGCTAACAGTATCCCCAGCCTTGAATGCGGGAACCTCATTTTTTGTTACCGCCTGTTCTTCTACAAATTTTACTAAATCCATGATTTTGAGTAATTAATGACGACTATTATCCCGTAAAAATCGAGCTGCAATATTAGTGATTATTTTTCGAATATGAAAGGCGTTTTTCAAAAAAGAAATATACAATAGTATTTGCATTTTTGCAATTAATAGCTACCTTTGCAATCCCAACGGGATAAGGTGCTGAATAATCCTAGTATTGTGCCCCGATTGGAAACAAAATAAGTTCGGGGTGTAGCGTAGCCCGGTATCGCGCCTGCTTTGGGAGCAGGAGGTCGTAGGTTCGAATCCTGCCACCCCGACGACACTTACACTAAGTGAAGTCAAAAACCCGCAAATTGATGAAATTTGCGGGTTTTTTGTTTTTTTCCATACCAATAAACCCCAAAGAATACCAATCAAAATGTGAGCAATTGCGTGAGTGATTTCGATGATTTAATTTTACTCACCTATTAGCAATTAACTAATTGTATTTCAGTAATTTGAATACAATTATTTTGATGCTATTTGCTCTTGTTTGATACCCTTTTGAATGCACATAGGTGAGCAGTGCGTGAGTAACCGTGCTAAAGTGTATCAGTTAAACAAAAAATAGATTGGTATGAAAAGTAGGAACACCTTTGGAATCCACTTCGTCTTGCGGATTCCCAAACAACAGAAAAATGGCATGGCAACGGTGTACGCAAGGATAACCGTGAACGGTCGCAGGTCGGAAATTTCCCTTAAAAAGAAAGTTGCCCCCAAAGAATGGGATGATGCAAAGGGCAGGGCAAAAGGCAAGCGTGAGGAAATCGTAAAGCTGAACAGCCACATCGAACGGGTGCGGACACTCATTGCCGATGGCTACCATGAATTGATACAGCAACGGAAAACGGTTACCGTGGATGCCGTCAAATCCCTTTTCCTCGGCGAAGCGGAGGAAACGATGACCTTGCGTATGTTGGTCGATTACCATAACAGGGAGACGGTGCATAAATTGGTGCATGGTACGATGAAGAACTACCATACTACCCAAAGATATATCGAGAAATTCCTGAAAGAGAAATACCGCAGGAACGATATAGCCTTATCGGAACTCAATTACAGGTTCATCATGGATTTTGAGGGCTATCTGCAAAAACACCAACCGAAAGACCACCACAAACCGCTCAATAACAATGGTATCATGAAGCACATTGAGCGATTTCGCAAGATGGTCAACATGGCTATAATGATGGACTGGCTTGCGAAAGACCCTTTTGCCAAATACAAGCTCCACTTTGATAAAGTGGAAAGGGGGCATCTAACACAACAAGAACTGGACATATTGGCTGACAAGACTTTTTCAATCGAACGGCTGCAATCGGTGCTTGATATGTTCCTGTTCAGTTGTTACACAGGGTTGGCCTATATTGACTTGGTCAATCTCACACCCGAAAACATCGTGAAAGGCATCGATGGCGGGGATTGGTTGGTGACACACAGGCAGAAAACGGAAACGGTCGTCAAAGTACCCCTTTTACCACAGGCATCCGCACTCATAATGAAGTACCAAGACCACCCGAAAGCATCCAACGGCGGTACGCTGTTCCCCGTCATATCAAACCAACGGATGAATGGATATCTAAAGGAGATAGCGGATATATGTGAGATTACCAAAACACTCACGTTCCACATCGCACGGCATACGTTTGCCACCACGGTCACATTGAGTAACGGAGTACCCATCGAATCGGTAAGCAAGATGCTTGGACACACGAGCATCCGCACCACGCAGATTTATGCCAAAGTGGTCGAACACAAGTTGAGCGAGGATATGCAGAATCTAAGGGAGCGCATGGCAGCCGCACGGTAAGCCAACGTAAAAATCCCCCTGAATTAAGTAAATTTGCAAGAGACAGCCCAATAGGTGACTGTCTCTTTTTTATTTCAAATGTTCAAAAATGATTGCCATGAGGGATACCTATTTCAAGATACACCGACCTTTCAGCAGAAGAAAACACAGATACGACATCGGTAGCCCGATAGGGTTTTGGAACCTTTACGATGACAACCATTTCCTCAACCGATTGTACGACATTGGCAATGAAGAACAGGAAGCGTACTACCATTATCACATGGAACATGCAATTGGTACGGGAAAGTGCAGTGAAGCAGAATTTTATGAACTCGTACGGGAAATCGTGGCAGACCATATCGAATTTATCCGCAAACAATCCCCCTTTTCCCATAAACATGCACGGAACCGTGTCAACCTAAAATGCCTGCGGACATTCCGTGACTATCTCATATCCATCAATACCTACGGATACCGTGGACATCACCATCACACGCTACGATACGGAGATTGCCACATTGAAAAAGGAACTGGAAGAAAAAAACAGAGAGCTTGAAGCGTTGAAACAATACGAGACCGAATATAAGGTGAGGATAACGAAAGGATATCTGAACGCCTTTGTTGACCTTATCCATCAATTTCCTGAAATTAAAGACCCACGTAAGGACAGTATACGCCTTTTGAATGCATCGACCGAAAGCGTATGGGTAAAGATGATATGTAAATATTTCCAGCATGGTGACGAGGAAATCAACATGGAAACAATAAGAAGCAGGTTTACTTCTAACAAAGAAAGCCCGAGTTCAAAATATCGTCCGATAAGAGAAAAGGACAGGATTTTTAGGATTTTACCCATAGAAGATTAGTGTTCACTATACGGGCATTACGCATTATGTGTAATATCAGAAATAGAAAAAAGGTTATACAAAATACGCAATAGTTTTCGCGGAGCGAAAATCCGGTGTAATAAACTGACTATAAGCTAAGACAATCAAAAAAGTAGTTTTTACGTTGCAAATTTGGGAGATTGGATAGTTGAGCATATATTTGAGTTAGCGGTCATTGTAAGCCGACACCCTGCACAAATGAAATTAACGACAATAAACATAAATTCACACTTTCCATTTGACAACCTTACTGCGGACAGACAGAAAATTTAAAAGGAATTAATACGAAATAGGGAATGCAAGAACAAAATGCCAACGAGAGATATAGATTTTATGACAATAAATGATTTTAAGACAGAACTAAAGAACTGGAAGTTTACCAAATACAAAGCAATTAATTTCGCTATCGGAATTTCAGCGTTGCTTATTTATGAATTTATTGGACGACCAATTTATCGACCATTTATTTACGCTAACCAAATTAATGACTTTCATATTGCAGACACATTGGGTAATACATTAGGAACTATGGCGATGATATTCTTCTTAATTGCAATTTTATCCAATGACACGACAAAAGGAAATTACTTAATAAATCTTGGAACATTTAGTCTTGTTGTGTATGAACTTGCACACCCTTTATTAGGAAAACCTATAGACATTTGGGATATTATTGCTACAATTTTGACAGGTTTCATTAGCTATGTAATTTATAACAGCATATTTAGAGAAAAACAATTAAAACAGAAAACAACGAACCGCTAACAAGGGTTTTGCAATAGTGGGGCTGAGAGTCATAGGCTCAACTTTATGTACCATATTGAGCATTGGTGCAATCATCGGCTGACGTGCTTCGATTACCCCACCATCGCAAAGCCCCAAAACGTTATATGCAAGCTTTTTCGAAGACTATCAAGAAATGAAAACCGAAATTTTTACCAATAAAATTAAACTGAAAATTGCTGAAAAGTCTGACTCAAAAAGAATTTTTGAATTAAGAACAAATCCCGAGGTTGCAAAATTCATAAACAGAGATTTGAATAAAAATTTATCGGAAATTGAAACCTTTATTGAAAACATAAATTCTGACTTCAACAATGCAATGTTTTTTAAAATCATTACGCTTGAAGAAAATGAAATTGTGGGAACAATTTGCTTATGGAAAATAAATCGTGATAATAAATATGCTGAAATTGGTTATGAATTATTCCCAGAATTTCAAAACAAAGGACTAATGAGCAATGCAATAAAGGCAATTTTAGATTTTGCTAACGATGAGCTTGGACTTGAATATATTGAAGCATACACTCACAAAGAAAATCTAAATTCCCAAAAATTATTAAACAAGTTTGGATTTGAAAAAATTAATGGAAAATCTGACATTAAAAATCCTAATAACGTAATTTTTGGAAAGAGTATCAATAAAGCCTGCATATAATACGGGTTTGACGTTAGGTGGGCTGACGTTCTTGTCGGAAATCCCGTCCGAAAACCGAACCCCGAATCATTAGCATCCCTATCACAATAAGATAAAACAGCCCATATACGATTTCGGGAGTACATTAATAGGAACCTATTGTTTGGCAAATAATGCACATTATCTGCAAACCAAACAATATTCCTCTCGCCACAGAACCACTAAAGTCCATACACATTCGCCCAAAACTGACCAAACGCCCAGAATGGTCATCCTGTGAACCAATTTCATCCATTCCTTTGTACCCAAAGCAGTCGGAAACGCACCATCTGTTTCCGTCCGCAGGGTACATATTTTTTTACGATAACACAAAGGAGGAAAGATGAAAGTAGAACTTATCACGAGGGACGACCTCGAAAAATTCAAAAAGGAACTGTTTGAGGAAATCAGAAAGCACAATCCCCATCCGAGGAAGCAGGGGCAAGAAGCACGTGCATGGCTAAAAAGCTATGAGGTACGTAAGTTGCTCGGCATATCGGCAGGTACACTCCAAAACTTGCGGGTAAACGGCACATTGCCGTACACCAAAATCGGCGGACTGATGTACTACAAATACGAGGACATCCAAAAGCTGATGGAGGGAGGTGAAGATGGCGAATAGCATCTGCAAAACCACGGTACGGGTGCTTGCACCCGACCGCCCTTTTCCTATCCCGATTGTAGGGAGCAAGTTTATTTTTTTGCAATGCAAAAAACCGTTCCCCCACGCTCTGCGGAGTGGGGAACGGCGGATGCTCCCGTTGGTCGCAATCCGTAAACTTGGGGAGGTTAAACAATGAAACAGCCGACAAAAGAGAAAGAGACGAGCGGAAAAAAGCGCAAACGAGGACGACCGAAAAAAGCCATCACCCGAAGTGGCTCGCTCGTGGTTCGGCTGACACCGACCGAACGGTTGGCCATAGCGGGCAAGGCAAGGAGTGCAGGTATGCGGATAAGCGATTGGTTTCGTAGGGCGGCAAAGGTTGCCGTGATAAGGCCGAGGCTTTCAAAAGAGGAAACAGGATACCTGCGCACATTGTCGGGCATGGCAAACAACCTCAACCAATTGACCAAGTTGGCGCACACCAACGGGCTTGTGTCACTTATGGCGGATCTGCGTAGGTTGCTATACAAGGTGGAAGTACTATTGGAAAGGATAGGCAGGGATGATAGCTAAAGTGATAACGGGCAAGAGTTTTGGCGGTTGTGTCCGTTACCTGTTGGAACGGGAACAGTCCGCCGTGCTTGATTCATTGGGTGTAAGGGATTACGGCATCAACGCCATCATTGCCGACCTCAACGCACAGCGCAAAATGCGTCCGCAGCTTGGCAATGCCGTAGGGCATACCGTGCTTAGTTGGAGCAACGAGGACAGGGAGAAACTTACCGTCCAAAAGATGGCAGAACATGCAAGGGAGTATATGGAAAAAATGGGTATCAAGGATACGCAGTACCTGACTGTACTACATACGGACAAAAAGCATCCACACTTGCATATTGTCTACAACCGTGTGGACAATAACGGAGATACAATAGGCAACTACAACCATTGGCACAAAAGCCGAAAGGTATGCAGGGAGATGACCGAACGTTACGCTTACCATCTCGGAAAGGGCAAGGCACAGGTGAACAGGCAGGCACTTCGGGGTAATGATAGATTGCGCTATGGCATACACGATGCTCTCAAATCCATTTTGGCAAAGGCCACGTCTTGGAAACAGGTTGAAACGATGCTTGCAAGGCAGGGTATCGGCATCCATTACAAGTACCGTAGCGGTACAAACGAGGTGCAGGGCATTTCCTTTGAAAAGGATGGCGTGAAGTTCAAAGGCTCGACTATTGACCGGAAATTTAGCTATATCGGTATCGATAGACAACTGAAACAAAACCTTCGTTTGGAAATGCAGTTGGATAATACACCTCGAAAAAGCACCCTTGCCGAACAAATCAGGGAGGTACTGGATACACACAAGGGGGAGCATCACCACAATGCATCACATGGAGCAGGTTTGCTCGATATACTGTTTAATCCCGTATACATCGCACCGGAACCCGAACCCATGGGCGATGCCGAAAAACGACGGCGAAAAAGAAAAGAACAGGAAGCGGAACAATCAAGGGGAATCAGTAGATAAACGAATTTAACATGAAAGAACAGGAAATACAAGAAATGCAGGTTATGCTAAAAGACCAGCAGGATGTATCGGTGCAGATGAATGAGCGTTTGCACCGACTTGAAGCACAAAAGCCCGAAACCAAGGATTACTCGGCTGAATTGGCACATATCAGTGGACAATTGGAACGTCTTTTAACGGATGACACGCTGATAGGCTTGAAAGATTCCATCCGGAAACAGGCTACCGCAAGCAGTAACCTTGTTACGGCCATTGGTCAGCAACAGGCCATGCAGGAAACAATGATAAGAGAAATGCCACAGAGGATAAAGTTCGACGTGGAACATCGCCTTATAAGCAGTCAACGACCCTATATAATTACGGGTGTTGTCCTGGTTCTTATTGCGGTTTTCTCCCTTTTTGCCTGCATTCAGCTTTGGAGGGCTAACGTGGCTCTGCGCGACAGCGACGTGAAAATACGGATGGTCAGACTTCTATACCCACAGATGTCGCTGGATATAGATTCAATATATAACAACAGTCCCAAAGAGCTTAAAATTTGGGTGAAGCAAGAAGAAGAAAGATTGCTGGCCATTAGAAAAGCGGAGGAAAACGCGAAGCAATCCACGGAGCAGGCGGAACGAGCAACCGAGGAATTGAAACGGTTAAAACAGCAGGATAAGTAGATGTTTAAAAATAAACCATAAAATGATTAAATTTGTAAAAGGCATGAATACAGGCGTTATGAAATTAAAGGAAATAAGAGACGAACGGGGAACACTTTCAGGGGTGCTTATCCCTGCGGACGATATCAGCGAATTAAAGGAGAGCCTTAAAACAGGTTCTAAATTCTTTGACTATTTCGATAGCTTACAATCCGATAGGGAGGACGAAAAAAGAAATCTCGACCAGCTAATGCCCAATGGGCTAACGGTTGCCGAAACAAACGACAACACAGCAAAGCTCACCGAAGAAATCCACAGGGAAGCCTTTTCAAAAGGTGTCCCCATGTTCTACCGTGACGAGCGGGCTAAAGCATCAAAGGAGTTTATCAGGGCAAACCCCGATGGCTCGGAAGATCTGGTCAGCTACGATTTGGCTACACGCAGCTATTCGGTATTGAAATCCTTATTGCCTGCGGGCAAGGGATATTGGTCGAAGTTATCCACCGCCAAATAATCAGCCATGAAACCGCAGTTCTTTATTCTTGCCGGTCCGAACGGGGCGGGTAAGTCAACCTATGGGCATGAACATGTACCGAAAGGTACACATATCTTCAACGGTGATTTGGTATATGCCGAATTGTTACAAAAATATCCGGACTATGACCCTGAAAAACTAAAAGGTGGTGTGCCTGCCCGCTTGGAAAACGAAAGAGATGAAGCCATCGCCCAACGCAGTGATTTTGCCTTTGAAAGCAATTACTCCAATGATCTTGCCATCGAGATAACCGATACGTTTAAAAATGCCGGATATGAAACTAACCTTATCTATTTCGGATTGTATGACGTGGAGACAGCAGCGATACGTGTGGATACCCGTGTTGCTTTGGGCGGTCATTTTATCGAAACGGATGAAATCATTTTTAACTATGAAGAGGGCATAAAGCGGGTACAGGAGAATTTGCACCGCTATGACCGTGTAAAGTTTGTGGATACAAGTATAAAGGGAATAGCACCAGTTATAGCCTACTACCTGAACGAAAACGGAAAGCATGCCGTGTTAAGTCCGAATGTCGGTTGGTTTAATTCCAATTTTCAGGACAGGATGCTCGATATAGCAATTAGCCGTATTAACAAACTTTCTGCCGATTTAGAAAAAAAACGGAGTATAGAACAAAAAGAGATTCGCACCAAATGGAAGCCTAAGCGTTAGGTTCTCATAGCGACTATGCCCCGCGCGCGTTTGCGGCCTGCGAAACCCCTGCGCTCATGGCCACGGCTGTTCTCGCTTTGGGCATTTAAGGTGAAATGTGGGGGTGACTTGCAGGGCGTTCTCCTTTCTTTCGCATATTAGCGACGGACCTCGGATTGAAACTCTCAGTTCAATAATAAACAGCGGAAATCTCAAATAATCTTTTATAAGTATTTTTTACTGCTTAATTTCAATATATTTGAGAAAAGGATTCAGTAAGTAAAGATTTGGAAGTCACAACGGAGATATTGTTCATTCTTAGTGCTGTTGGGGTATTAAACGGTCTATTGTTGGCAGTTTATCTATCGGTAAATAATAGAAGCAGATCCATAGAACAGATATTTTTAATTCTATTACTGATCATGATCTCCATAAGGATAGGAAAGTCAGTTTTTTTCTTTTTTAACCCGTTATTATTTCAAACTTATCTACAAATAGGGCTTTCTGCTTGCTTTCTTATAGGGCCATCTCTATATTTCTACATCAAAAGTGGTCTTGAAAACTATACCCAAATTCCTAAGTTATGGAGTTATGTATATGGATTATTGGTTCTTGTAATAGTTGTTGGCGGTTTATTGTATCCATACATGAAGTTTCCAAATGAGTGGAGGAATTTCGTAATTCCATATATCATTTACGGTAACTGGACTTTGTTTACTGGAATGTCTTGTTATTTGTTTTGGAAAAGTAAAGAACGGTTCAAAGAAAAGCCATTATTCTGGATTGTAATTATTGGAAATTGCGCAATCCTGATTGCTTATATTCTTTCTTATATGAACGTGATTCGGGGTTCTTATATTTCAGGAAGCATAATGTATTCCTTTATACTTTATCTTTCCCTCTTTCTGTTATTCAAAAATAAAAATAAAAGCAATGTTGAAAGGTATAAGAATAGGAAAATCGGAGATGAACAGGCAAATGCCATGTTGGCCAAGATGGAGAATATTATCGAATCGAGCGGAATTTATAAAAATCCTGAATTGAAAATAAGCAATCTTGCCCAAAGATTAAACGTTTCTTCCCATTTACTATCCCAATTACTAAATGATAATTTGGGTAAGAGCTTTTCTACTTACATTAACGAATACCGTATAAATGAAGCTGTAAAAAAAATCATCAACGAACCCTATATTAAGATTGAAGAGATAGGTTATGAGGTTGGCTTTAATTCTAAATCGGCATTTTTTACCGCATTCAAAAAGATTAAAAATACGACCCCTCTAAAATATAGGGAAGCACTCCTAAGCTCGTTAAAATAGTCTGTATTTATAAAATCGAACTTCTGAATCCCAAATTTAAGACTCATTTTGAGGGGTCTATCATTATTTTCGGCTCAAAATAAAAATGACCACAATAATGAGACAAATTTTGAAATTTTTACTCTACGTATGCTTATCGCTTTCAAATAGCCATAGTTATGGCCAAGTGACAGACAACTATGCTGCAAAAATTGACAGTTTAATGCAAACAGCGAGTCCAAGAGCTTTTAATGGTGTTATTCTGATAACCCAAAATGGTAAAATAAAATACTCAAAGGCTCATGGTTATTCTAATTTTGAGGATAAAACACCAATAACTATAAAAGACAACTTCAGAATCCAATCAAATAGTAAACAAATCACAGCTGTTTTGATTTTAAAGGAAGTAGAGAATGGTAGAATAGACTTAAACAGTCCGATAAAAAAATACTTACCAGAACTGAAACAAACTTGGGCAGATACAGTAACTGTTCATCAATTGCTCAATATGTCATCGGGAATAACAAGTTTGGATAAACCTTTAATTTTTGAACCCGGTACGGGCTTCCACTACAGCAATCCAGCATATAGCCTGCTGGGGAGATTAGTAGAAAATGTATCAGGCGATAAATATATTGATTTAGCTAACGGCTTGTTTGAAAACCTAGGAATGCATAATAGTTTCTGCTATGAAATAGACAAACCCAATACTGGGCTTATTAGTGGGTATACAAATTCTACTGACGAATATAATTTGTTTGATTTTAATACCACTGGATTTACAAAGGAAACGTGGAAAGGCTTCATCCCTGCTGGCGGCATTGTTTCAAATGTAAACGATCTGAATATTTGGGACACTAAACTTCATAATGGAGAAATACTAAGACCGGAAACTTATGGCGCCATGGTAACGTCCAATGTAGAAGACTTTGACGAGACCTTTAGCGATAAAAAAAAATACTATGGTTACGGCGTTAATATCAGTGGTAATGATCCCATTAAGTACATTGGACACGCAGGACGAGGATTAGGCTTTGTGTCTTTAAAATTTTATGTACCTGAAAAGGGTTTGGATGTTATTGTGTTGGAGAATGTATATAATCGAGACACCGATATTATTTATCACTTTGAAAAAGAGATAAGGAGGATAGTATTGAATAGCAATCTTATTAAATAGTAATACCTTTTCTTTCGTCCAGTCAATAAAATTTGTAGCCGATTGTTTCCTTTTGTTGTTTGAAACCGTTATTATTGTACTAATCACCGAGCAAACTATATGTGAGCAAAAAGGTGAGCGGTTCTTCAAAAGGATTTTCAACAATTTGATTGATAGCTATTTGCGGAGGCATGGAATCTTCCTGCCACCCCGACTTGATGGGAGATCATCTAAAACGTCAGTGGGTTGCTCCAAAAAGAGCAACCCTTTTTCTTTGAGTGCCAGTAGGTTATGTTCAAACAGTGGGTTGATCCAGGGTGTTCTAAACGCCCCTCTTTAAACGTGAGACCTTGTTTGCACACCTCCTTCATGACTGAATGCTGGTTGGTGATGGACACTTTCTCAAAAATGACAGCCAGATTGGCCAGATACGGGAGCAACAGCAGTTGCTGGTTGTAAATTATCTTCTGAGCCATCCTCAAGGTGGGCGATTTCCTCCCTCAGCCGTGCGCTTTCCATTTTGAATTTCTGGAAATACTTTTTATAGGTAGATGCCTCGATTTCCTCGTTGATCATCCGTTCTTCCAGTTGCTCGATTTTAAGTAGAGCCTCGGCCAAATTTCAGCTAAAGCGGTCGTGATCAAATACAATGAGATATTTTACCTGCCTTTTGTTCTGGCGGATGAATTTTTCCAGGGCGATGTAATCCGGCCGGTCAAATGTATAACTGCTTTCCCCATCATCCACGAACACCGATGCCAGTTCCACCTTGTTCCGCTTGCAGTATTCCCGGATACTGCTTTCCTAGTACTCCAGTGAGTAGTTGGACTGGTCCCATTTACTGATTCTGACGTAACCGATTGCTTTCATTTACTTCCCACATGATGATTTTTACGATGATTTCTGCAATTAAATTAAGCAATTTTCTCTTATCCTCACCGGCTATTTTTCCACGGTTTTCCCGAACCTGTGGGAGTTTCTCCGTAGTCATTTAGTGTCCTTTTTGGAAAAGGAGCAAATATTCCATTCGTAAAAATCATTTATTGACAATCCGTGACAAGATTGTCACAAAGGCATCCGCCATCCGGCCTCCGGTTTCGCTCAGCGGCGGCTAAAGTTGCCAGTTCCATGCAATGCCGCATATATTGGGCATATCTATCCGACAAAGTTAAGCAACTATAGCATGGTTGAATAAAAACACCGGTCACTTCTTTAAGTTCAAATTTTCACCTATATCGGCTCCGGTATTTATTATGATAATATTAACTTAATACTGAGATGAATACTTTTGTGCGGTAAAAACAACTGGGCAAATAACCATGGGAGTAGATACTGTTCAACAGGACATTGTACAGCAGTTCAAAGCCGGAAAACCTGCGGCTTTCCGGACAGTCTATGACCAGACCAAAGAAAAGATCATGACCTACTGCATGCGTTACGTACGCTCTAAAGAAAACGCAGAAGAATTGGTGAACGACATCTATCTCCGCCTCTGGTCCAACCGGGAACATATTGACCCCCAAATAGGCATCATCGGTTTTTTATATACCACGGCTAAATTTGAAACCTTTTCGTACCTGAAAAAACTGGCAGCTGATGAAAAGAGGCGGGCCGATCTGAGCGACCATTACACCGTCCATCGGGATGTGCTGTACCAGCAGGATAGACAGATAGAGGCGACGCATGATTTAAAAGTCCTGAAAGAGATCATCCGTACGTTTCCCCCCCAAAGAAGAAAGATATTTGAGTATTGCAAATTCGATGGCCTCTCTTATGCCGAAGTAGCAGAGCTGCTGTGCATCAATAAAGAAACGGTTAAAAGCCACATGGGCATTGCCATGAAGGACCTGGCCCACCTCGCAAATACAGGAGATTTCGCCACCCTGCTCTTGCTGGGCAGCGTGCTGATCGGCCATCAGTAA
This sequence comes from Parapedobacter tibetensis, assembly GCF_024704835.1. Lineage (GTDB taxonomy): Bacteria > Bacteroidota > Bacteroidia > Sphingobacteriales > Sphingobacteriaceae > Parapedobacter > Parapedobacter tibetensis. The sequence continues at coordinate 218,611 of NZ_JAMXBE010000007.1, read as the reverse complement.
GGCGCCCTTTGCCTGATGTCTACGTCATCCAATATTCCCTTAGAATTTTTATTATTGATTATCAGCTGTTTATAAAATAGTTGATTTTTCGATTGCCCCTGTTTACCCCCGGGATGCTGTATATATACATGTAGGCCCGGGACAACGGGACAGTTAGTATACAGTAACATGAACAACGAAGAAAGAAAAGCACTGCACGACAGATACCTCAAAGGTGAACTGTCACCTGCTGAACTGGATGCGTTTTTTCAAGCGCTCGGTGAAGGGGATGTACACGATATGGCAGATGTGGAGGACACGTTTAACCGTTCACCGGTAAAATGGGTTCCTTCGGGAAATATAGCCGATAACGTATTGCGCGGGGAAAATGGCGGCAAGATCCGCAGGTTATATTTTCTTAGGACGGCGGCTGCCGTACTGCTGTTTGCCATGCTTTTCGGAGGAGCATTCCAGGGTTATCAATATTTTCAGCGGCGAAGCGAATTAAAAAACCTGTTGACGCTGACCGTTCCGGTTGGGCAGACGAAAGAACTGACGTTGGCGGATGGTTCAAAAGTAACCTTGGCATCGGGATCGGTTTTCAAATATCCCGCAGTGTTTAAAAGAAAGGAGCGCCGGGTATACCTTTCCGAAGGTCGAGCGTTCTTCGAGGTGGCCCATGATACCGCCAGACCGTTTACGGTGGAATCAGCCGCATTGGCCACGACCGCCTTGGGGACGTCGTTTATGGTGCAGCATTACAGCGGGTATGATTTTGAAAAAGTAAGCCTGTACACGGGTAAGGTCAGCGTGGAAGATGGGATTGCGCAGCACGAACAGGTGGTCCTGCACCCCGGTAACGCCTACACGTATCACGTGAAGGAAAAGATCGGTAATCGCAGTAATTTCGCCCCGACCAATGATTCGATGAACGCCGGAATGCTGGTGTACGAACAGGCGCCCCTTACGGAAGTATTGTACAGCCTGTCGTCCTTTTACGGAGCCCATATCAGCTTCAGCACGGCGCAATTCAATAAGGACATCAATTTCAGTGGAAAATTCAGCAATGAGGGAACGCTGGAAGAAGCCCTGAACTCACTTGCCTTCATCTATAAATTCAACTTTAAAAAGACAGCAGCCAATGACTATTTGATTACAAACTGATCCAGCAAGCGCATAAAAGGGGGAAATACCGCCGGCAAGCAGTATTTCCCTTAAAACACCCGGCCGGAAACCGGGAAACGTTCCCTAACTCATTTAAAATAGAAAACGGATTTCAAAACTATGAATTTAAATTCAAAAGCGGGTGGCTTATGGAAGCCACGCGTCCTTAAAAAGTCTCTCGCAGTCCTGTTATTGCAACTTTTATGTACTCCCGGTTTATTTGCGCAGGCTGTAAAACAGGAAAAAACAATATCCCTCAATTATAAAGAAATTTCCGCTTCCCCGTTGTTTAAAGTGCTCAAAGAGCAGACCGGCTATGATTTCAATTTCTCTCCGGCAGAGGTGGATCAGGCAAAGATTGGCCCGTTGGATTATAAAAATGTCCCTTTGGATAAGGTGCTGAGCGATCTGGGACAATATGGACTATCTTTTCATCAGGCCGGAAATATTATATCGGTCAGTTATCAAAAACCGCCCTCCAAAAACCCAAACGTCCAAGCCGGTCAGGAAAAAGGCAGCGGAACCCTTAAAGGCCGCATCGTGGAGTTCGAAACTTCACAGCCCCTGCCCGGCGCATCCGTTTTGATCGTGAAACTCAAAAAAGGGGCACAGTCTGACGAAAACGGTTATTACCACCTCACGGGCATACCCGCCGGCAAGTATACCTTGCAGGTATCGTTTGTGAGTTATACGACAGAAAGCGTTTCCGTCAGCGTCCGCGCTGCCAGCGAAAGCACCTACGATGTGCGCCTGCAAGGCGATAATACGCTCGGTGAGGTGGTCATCAACGCCATCGGCAAGACGCGTCGGCCCGTAGCGCATACCAGCGAGCGGCAACTCATCTCCGAAATCAAAAACCTTAATGTGGTGGCCTCGGGTATCTCTTCCGAACAGATCAGCAAGTCGGCCGACCGCAACGCGGCACAGGCGGTGCAGCGGGTGGCGGGTGTCAGTATCGTGGACGACAAATTCGTCATCGTGCGCGGGTTGAACCCCCGCTACAACCTTACCTACCTCAACGACAACGTGGCACCGAGTACCGAAATGAATAACCGCAACTTTGCGCTGGACCTGCTCCCCAGCCGGATCATCGACAAGATCCTGGTTTACAAATCCCCATCGCCCGAAAACCAGGCCGACGCCACCGGGGGTGTGATAAAGATCTACACCAAGGATGCCAAAGCCGTGAAGCACTTTGATATCGAATTCCAACTGGGCCACCGCCCGGGCACATCCTTCAACAACGATTTCCTTGCCTACAATGGCGGTAAATTCGATTTTTTGGGGTTCGACGACGGCACACGCGCCCTGCCGTCTGTGCTTCCTAGCTACGGGAGCCTGCTATTAGCCGACCTGAAACCTTCGGAGTATGCCGAAGCGTTTAACTCTACCTTGTATTACGGCAAAAAAACGGCCCTGCCTAATATGCAGGTTACAGCCAACTACTACAACGCTTTTCGCTTGTTCGACCGGACGCTTTCTTCGCTCACGTCGTTCAGCTATAAAAACGATAACCAGAAATACGACCAATACCGGCAGGAAGGTACACGCGGACGTAGTGTAGGGTCCACCGATAGGACCGGTACCGACGATCGGAATACCAATACCGCACAGCTCAACCTGCTGCAAAATTTTACATTGTCGCTTAACGAGCGGCACAAGCTCTTTTTTAAGAATTTCCTCCTGCAGCAGGGATTGGATGCTACCGTAGTACGCGTCAGCCATCCCACGTTTCAGGATGCACAAAGCGCGGACAGGAACAAGGATATTACCCTCTCGTACAGCCAACGTTTCCTGTATGCTGGCAATCTCGGCGGGAATCACACGTTCGGTAAAGACAGCCACCGTCTGGAATGGAATGCCGGCTATACCTACAGCCAGCAGGAAACGCCTGACCAGCGGGTGATACGCCTCCGGGGAATGATACCTGAAATTGCCATGGGCGATGCCGATATCCAGTGGTGGGCGCGTGGGTACAGCCCGAACTCTTCCGAAGATTTGAATACCATTCCTTTGTCATTGGGCATCATCTCCCGCTTATGGTCCCGCAATAATGAAGGAATTTACAACGGCGCCCTGGATTACACGTATAAGCCAGCAACGTGGGCGGTGATCAATGTCGGCACGTTCCAGCAATGGAAAAAACGTACCCTGTCCCGTCGTATTTATACCCTGCATGGGGGAAATGTGGATCCAGCCCGTTCTGGACTGGACGCCCGCAACTCACACCAATGGGTGGATGCCAATTTGGTCCGTTTCCGGGAAAGCCAGCTGCCCGACGTATGGAGTAGCAATTACCTGAACGACGATTACACGGGGCTGTATGTGGCCGACCGCACCACGGGCAGCGACATGTACGTGGGCACCGAACAGAACAACGCCGGCTACGTGGCACTCACCCTCACGCCCTATCCATGGATCGAAGTGCACGGCGGTGTACGCTACGAGTACAACCGCCAGAAAATCGGCGCTGCCATCCCGTCAGAAAGCCGTCTGAGTATTCCCGTCAGCCAGCCCATCCTGACGGATCATATCGACAGCGAATGGTTGCCTTCCGTCAACATCGCTTATAAGCCCTCAGACCAATGGGTCGTCCGTGCGGCCTATGGCAAGACCGTCAACCGCACCGAATTCCGCGAGGTATCGCCATTCCGGGAGCTCGACTTCGAAAACAACACCCAACTATCCGGCAACCCGAGCCTGGTATCGGCCAAAGCGGAAAACTACGACTTTCGGGTGGAATTTTATCCGGATATGGACAAAGGGGATGCGATCAGTGTAGGAGCTTTTTACAAAGAAATTACCGACCCGATTGAACGTGTTAACAATTCCAACCGTGTGGTCGGCATGTTCCCTTCCATTTCCTTTGACAATGCCACATCTGCCACGCTACGGGGGTTGGAAGTGGAGGTGCGGAAAAGCTTATTCCGTAACCTGTCGGTCATCGCTAACGGGTCCATTATCAACAGTGAGGTCAGGTATGAAGACCTGAGCCAAACCTCCGTCATGATCGGGGAACGCCCCTTGCAGGGACAGGCGCCGTACCTCCTCAATGCAGGTTTGTATTACGACAATGCCGGTTGGGGCACCCGGATTGCGGCGATATACAATTACGTGGCCGAAAATATCTATGCTGTAGGTCTGGGGGATCGTTCCAATCCGCTTATTGTTGGTTCAGAAAACCGCGGTAGTCTCCTGGAGCTGCCGCGCCAACTGCTCGATTTTTCCGCCACACAACGTATCGGCGATGGCCTGCAGTTGAAATTCACCGTACAGAACCTGCTGGATCGGCAAATAGAAGTGGCCGAAGACTGGAACCGCTCCAACCAGTACGAGCCGCTCGTGGAATTGCCTTCCGCTCAGGGAGCGTTGCCGGTAAATGAAGGCGACAACATCGCTTCTTCGTATCGCCCGGGGCGCTATTTCAACCTCGCACTATCTTACTCATTCTGATACGATCAAATAAAAAAGAAAGCAATGAATCATAAAATAGTATTCCTGATTATGGCTGGCCTGTTAGGGTTCCTGCATGCCTGCCAGGATGCCGACGATTTTTACGGCGTGCTGGACACACAGCCGGAGATTTATGCCGACTATCAAGTCGTGTACATGGTGGGCGATACGCTCACCCTCAAAGGGCGGCTCAACCTCGAAAACAACCTCGAAATCCGCATCGGCAATGTAAAGGCCGAAGTGCTGGAAACGAAGACCGAAAAAGTCGTGAATAACCAGAACGGGCTGTTGATCGACATCGTCGATGTACGGATCACCGAGGCCATGGGCATCGGCGAAGACCGATCGATTGCCATTACGTCCAACGGCACGACCATTGCCGCCCCGTCTATCGAGATCGTCGGTGATGCCAATGTGTCCCTGCTGGACAAACAACTGCAGTTGGTGAAAGTAGCCGATATACCCGCCGGAGCAACACCGATCTATGGCCGCAACGGAAATGGGAACGTCTATGTCTGGCACATCAACGACAAGGTGCTGTTCCGCATCGATGCTGCCGATGGCAGTGTGACGGAGGTCCTCGCGGAAAGTCAGCTCTCCGACGCCCGCGGTGCGTTTACCATCGCAGAGTTCAATGCCGGTGCCGTGAGCCCCGATGAGCGGTATTTTTATTTTTCGGCCAAAGTGAACGAAACGGATCAGGACCGGACACTGGAGCTCTACAAGCTATGCCGTTTTGATTTGCAAAGCGGTGAGCTGACCACCCTCAACCGCACGGAGTACTCCTTGCTGCGGAGCCGCCGCACGCTGGCCGCCGCACAGCCTTTTGAGGGAGCGGTGGAGTCGGTCAAAATTTACAAAATTACCGCCATCTGGCCCGATGCGGAAGGTAATATCTACTGCAATCTGATGGACGACTTTCTGACGAAGCTGGGCAACCAGGGACAATACAGCTACCTGCTGGACTTCAGCGAATTCTTGAGTGTTGGACCCAATACCGAAGCCAATTTCATCCCGCTGATTAACGACCCCAATGCGAACGAATACTATTCTTCGGTGCGCATACACCATGCGCTTCCGGGAACGAAAATCAACTACAGGATGAGTTACCTGGACTTGGAGGCTTGGCGGATGTATACCAAGCAGCAGACCGGTTCGTTGCTCTGGCTGACCGACCTAGTGACGCTCATCCGGACGGGTGAGTACATCAGTAATTGGCGGGCCAGTGGCGAACCAAGCTATGCCACGGCTTCGTTGAACCGGTTTAACGGCGGCTTGGTATCCACTTTTGACCCGCTGCCGGTCAACGGCAAACTGCTCGGGCTTTACTTTCATACCTCCGGCGGCCGGGGTATCATTGACGGGGGCACGCTCTGCGAAATCGACTTTGAAACCCAGAAGGCCACACGGTACGCCCCGAACGAATTGCTATTCAATGGCTTTACCCTCACGGAAGGGACAAACGGAGACCGCTTGCTTGACTACGACACCGAAGGTATGCTGTACATGACCGTCAATAACGGGAGTGCTATCGTAAAAACCGCTTACATCGAATGAACAATATGGCTATGAAAACGATAAAGAAACTATTTTTTGGGTGCCTGCTGACGGGAATGATGGCGGGGCTGTTCACGGCTTGCGAAGAAAATCTGACCGATGCGCTGCCCGCGAATGGGAATGTGGCCTACGTCAATTTTGTGAATGCCGGCGAAGCATTCCTGTATGGCCTGGATGATACGCTCTACCGCGACAACCGTCTGTACATTACCGATTCGGTCAACAATGCACCTTTTGACAAGTATAATGGGAAGGTCAGTTACCCGGCGGCGTTCAATTATGAGCCCAAACTCGACATCCGGCAGTACCCCCGACACTTTACGGGTGTCCCCGGGGTGGTAGACAACAGCGCCCGTGGCGATGTTTATTGGCTGCCCGTACATGCCGGAGATTACCGCTTTATTTTTACCTCCAGGGATAGGACCTACCTGCATACCCAAAACATCCCGCTCAGCAAGCAAACCTACCAAGTGCTTTATCTCGTAGAAAGTCCGGAAGCCGACGATGCCTATACCGTGGTAGAAGTGCCAATCGAGCGAAAGGATCGCGTGGAAGGCCACGTGACCGTGCAGTTTGTCAACCTCTCGCCGGATGCGGGTGAGGTGGAGGCCTACCGGGTAGACGCCGACGGAAACGAACTGGCCACGGCGACAGATACGCCATTGGCATTTGGGGAATATAGCAGTGCGGAACTGGCCACCGCGGGAACGCAGGACACGTACAACGGTATATTGATCCGCTTCCGCCGTCCGGGCGGCGAAGATGTGCAGTCCGTGGCCGTGCCCGCCAACAACGGAGCGGTCTATACCGTATTGCTGCGCGGCTTTGCCGAGCAAACGGAACGAAAAATAAAGAAAGACAACGAAACGACCGTCAGCGTGACAGTCCTGCCCGACCTGCGCACATCCATCAGGCGGGTGTTTTATTAAGAAGTCGGGAGTCAGAAGCAAAGGCTTACGACTAAAGTTAATAAATACACAAATAATTAAAATTTAAATGAATAAAAAATGAAAACAATGAAAAAACTATTTCTACTCGCATGCGCCCTGTTTCTGACGCTGTTTGCGCAGGCGCAATACGAAAATATTACCATCACCACCACGGCCGGTAAGGCAAGGGCCGACCTGATTGCGGCGGTAGATGCAGAAACCAATTTGAGCCAGATCAGAAACCTCAAGATCAACGGTACGCTCAATGCGCAGGATTTTGCCGACCTGGAAGGTGGTAGTGGCACGGAAGGCAGGATAAAACAGACCGTGGTCTCCCTCGACCTGAGCGGCATTACCGCAGTGGAAAACAAGGAAATACCGAAAGAAGCCTTTTATCAGTTCGCGGCCCTACAAAACGTTACCCTCCCCGGTGGTGGCGTGATCACTACCATCAGCGAGAATGCGTTCGGCACTGGCGGCGGGAACGATGCAGCATTGGTGGCACTGGATATTCCCGAAGGGGTAACGACCATCAAGGCAAACGCCTTTAACGGGCAAACAAAGGTAACTACCCTCCATTTGCCATCGACGCTCCGGACCATAGAAACTGGCGCCTTTAATCGGTTCAACGGTCTCGAACACTTGACATTGCCCGAAGGCTTGGCCTACATTGGCAGCAGTGCTTTTTATATGTTGAACAATCCGAAAATGACCGCGATCACCATCCCCGCATCTGTCGAATACATTGGAGGACAGGCTTTTGCTATGGTGCTGTATGCAGAAGGTATCACCTTTGCGCCCCGCAATGGCAAAGCCATCGAGATCAGTGGCGACCGGGTATTTCGTTCCGCTGGTATTTTGTCGGATAACGGAATGAGCGTCTTTGAGTTTCCGGACAATACCACCATTTCCTTTAATGAAACGGGCGATGGGATTCTGCGCGGGTTTTTCGCCAGTTGTGACAAGTTGAAAGAAATACGGAACCTGCCGGCAGGTCTCACCGAATTCAGGGTAGCGACCCCAAGCTTCGGAGCTTTTTCCAATACGGCTATTGAAGAGCTGACCATCCCTGAAACGGTTGCCATCATCGGAAATAACTCTTTTCAAGGTACTCAACTCAAAAGCCTTGTACTGCCTGATGCTGTCACCACGATAGGTAATAATGCATTCCAAAATATCACGACGCTCACGTCCATCGATTTGGGAGATCAGGTGACCAGCATAGGCAATAATGCGTTCAGGGGCGTTACGGCACTGGAGACCCTGGAACTTCCGGCTACCGTGACGGCCATCGGCGATGGCGCCTTCCAAGGCATGACCGGGTTGAAAGCGCTGGTCATCAATAACCCCGAACCCATCATCTTTTCTAGCCAAAAAAATGTGTTCACCGACATAGACCTCGCTAACTGCCTCCTGTACGTGCCAGCCAATGCTGTGCAGGATTACAAGGATTTTGACCTGTGGAATGCATTTGCCAACATCAAAGCCATCGGCTCAGATGCCAATGAACAGACCCTTGAGGGTTTCCATGACATCACCGCGACGGTAGGCGCCGTCGTGGAGCTGAATGCCACGGCGAGCAGCGGCCTGTCCGTTACCTATGAAATAGCCGATGAAAGCATCGCTACCTTGGAGGGCAACAAACTGACCATCTTGAAAGAGGGCGAGACCACGGTGACCGCTAAGCAAGCGGGCGATGGAATTAACTTCAGCCCCGTGGAGAAAACAGTTAAGTTACTCGTTGTCAATTACGATTGGCTGGAAGAAGTCGCCATTACCGTAGAAGGCAATACAGCCCGGGTGGTAGGTCCGGCCGATGCCGTAGCTAGATTCACTAAGTTCTATGTGAACGACGCCGAAGTCGAACTGGGCGACGGCACGGTAGACCTATCGGAGAGCACTGGCGAGCTGAGCCTGAAAGCCACCACCGCCGATGGAACAGACGTGATTAAATTGAAGATCAGTAAGTAAGAATTAAGGAATCGAAATGACGCTAAACACGATAAAGAACAAAACAATGAAAACATCAACAATAAAACAGACAGCCCTTACACTGGTGTTGGGCCTGGTATTCCTCTTTTCATCCTGCAAGAAAGACAACCCGGAGATGAATCTGACCTTGGACAGAACCACCATAGAAGTATTCGCTGATGAGCAGGCAACTGTGCAAATAACCAGTGGCAATAATAATTACAGTGTATCTTCCTCATCTGAAGCTACGGCAATGGCTACCGTATCGGAGCAAACGGTCACCATCAGTGGCAAAGCCAAGGGCACGGCTACTGTGACCGTAAAAGACGGGTCGGGCAAAACGGCTATTGTGTCCGTGACAGTAAAATCAGCGATTATTGACGCCACCACGCCCCGCTTCAAATGGACAAATACCATTGAACTGGATGAAGCGAACGGCTGGAGCACAGCCATTCTTGCCGATCGGGTGGCCATTACCAGCTTCGCCGAGAAAAAGCAGTTTGTACTCGTATGGAATGGTGGCTACACCGTTGGGGATAAAACGGATGCGAAGTTGCGGATCGTAGAGAGCGGAAAGACTACCGAAGAGATTGCGTTGACGGCATTGGAAGTGCAAAAGGTCGAAAACAACCTTTACAGCATCGGCTTTCATAAAGACGGCCAGAAAGGTGAATTGGTGTTTGTAAAATAAGGGAATGAAGGCGATCAGCAACAGAACCGGGCACTGGTAGCGGCACTGACGCAGGAAGGTATGTTAGTACAGGGCGCGGATGAAGACACTCATGCCATGTGCGACACCTTTCCTCGCTTCTGGGAATTGCTCGACGAGCTGGCAGCCTGAAGCTTCCGTCGCGCAGGGGCTGAATGAACAGGAGGGATGCGCCCATAAGCTAAAAGTGAAAAAGAAAAAACTGGTGATTTATTATTCGACGCTTGATGATAGAGGTATATGGCCATATGGAAACGGAGGTTTGTACCGAACCGCTGTGTCCGCGCTGTAAAAAAGGAAAGCTCTATGAACGGGTCCCGCCCGGGATGGGTGAAGGTCCTTGTGTTACCGCTTCAGGGGCAGGAAGTTCTATGACACTGATGGAAAATGGTTGCCGCCAACCCTTCTGTTCGATCCTTATTGTATAAATGAAAAAAGGCCATTTAAGGCCTTTTGGTGTTCCCGAAGGGATTTGTCACTTTATAACTATTCACAATGGATAAAATTGTAAGTCCTCAATAAACCGGTATCCCATTCAAAGCCTCCGGCAAACAGCGAAGTATCTTAAAAATTAGTCGCGAATTCTTTAGCGAAATCCTGCAGCCTGATTTTTCCGGTAACGGGCGAACCGTTCTTCTCAAAATCTGCTTGCAGTTTTCCACTGCGGAAACCTGCACCCATTTCGGTGAATAGCACTGCAGCCTCTTCCGGCAACCCCGCTTGTGTCATCCCTTGCAGTGACTGCTCATCGGTAAACTCGACCCACGGCAGGTCGGTTTTGCCAACAGCCGCTCCAAGCACTTTTGCAAAGTCAGCGGGTGTGCGGACATCGCTTACGATATAGCGGACATTTTTGCCTATTGGGTTTTTTTCCAATTCTTCCGCGGCTGCGGTGGCAATATCTTCCGGATGTACCAATGGTAGGGCTAATGTTGCAGGATAGTTGGCCCCGATAATACCCAACCCTTTAATCAACGGCACATCATTGTAGAAATTGGTATAGAAAAGTCCGGCACGGAGGAAAGTTACCGCGACGCCTTGCAGCTCGTTGTACAGTGTTTCAATGTTGTGCAAGCCCGCAATAGGCCCGTTTCCGTCAGGGAGATCCGCGCCCACGCTGCTTAGCATCACTACGCGGCTCACCCCTACTTCTTTGATTGCTGTTGCATAGGCTTTGCCGATATTCGTTGTGCCTTCAATTGCACTGGCGCCGCCCATATTCGGAGGTGTCATTGCAAAAACGGCATCAGCCCCGCTAAATGCTTCTTTCAAAAAAAACGCATCATTTATGGAGCCAATTGCAGCGCGGGCACCCAAAGACTCAATGGCTGATTTTCGATCGGCGCCGCTGCTGATAACGGTTACGGTATGTCCGGCGGCGGCAAGTTTCTTAACCAGATGTTTTCCTACGTTCCCTAAAGAACCTGAGCTAGTGATTTTCATTTTCGAATTGTTTTTTATTTACAGGAACAAAGGTATATTTGCACTTACTTATATACAAGTACCTACCCCAAAGTATGTATAAATGACAGCAATCAAGGAAACATCAACTATACAGGAAAATAAACAATACGCCCTGGATCAATGTCCTGTAACCCACGTGATGGAAAAGATAGGTGGTTACTGGAAACCGATTATTATTTACCATTTATCCAAAGGAGATAAAAGATATAGTGAATTAAAAAGGGCAATACCAGCCATAACGGAGAAAGTACTTATCCAGCATTTAAAGCAATTGGAAAACGATGACCTAATCATCCGGAAAGCAAAGCCCATTGTGCCCCCATTTGTGAAATACCGACTCAGCAACGCAGGCAAGGGATTGCTACCTGTTATTGAGGCGATGGCCGCTTGGGCAATAGCCAATATGGAAGGCGTCTATGACCGTGGATAGCCAACATGTAAAGGATTTATGGAAGCTATCTGCAGGTTATGATTATCTCAAATATCTTTTTACGGATGCTTCCAGGATTTCCTTGGCAGTCCCAATGACGTTCTGATAGCTGTAAAATCCGTAAACACTATTAAAATCCAATGTATCAAGCCGTTGTTTTATCCTTTTTATTTCTGATATGGGCAAGGGCATCCTGTTTGGATAGCTATACATAAGAGCAAAATGATTTTTGCTTGGGGAAAGATACATCGTATCTCCGCAAAGTATAACGCCTTTTTTTGATGGCTCTGAAATTAGCAATACAGAACTTCCCTCAAAATGGCCTCCAATGTTCACTAGTTTTAAATCGTCCCACAAGGGTATTTCCTCTCCTTCCCACAAATGGATATATTCGCTCTTGTCCATAATATATTGCTCATCGGCTTGGTGAATATAAATCGGGCAATCAAAAACTTTTGCCCAATCGTTCATATTACTGTAATAATGCGGATGGGAAAATGCAATGGCACTCAGTCCGCCCTTGGAGCTGATAAAACGGATAGTTTCCTCATCAAGCAAGGGTACGCAGTCCCAGAGCACATTCCCGCTTTCTGAAAGTACTAAAAAGGCTCTTTGCCCTATGGCAAATTTAGGTTCTATCGCGATTTCAAAAAGGCGGTGATTAATGCTTATAAGTTTGTTTTTATGGGTTGACGACAGTTCTTCCTGCGTAGTCCATATCTGTCCTTCCTCGGGTACATATTGTCGTTCTTCGTTACAGATAAAGCAATCATTTGAAGAATACCATGTCGGATATAATGTTCCGCAGGTGCTACATAATTTTCTCATACTGACTTTTATTTACAAAATTTCATTTCTTTAGGCATCACAACAAGCAACACTTGCCTTTTTAATCTCTCAGCGTATTATGCAGTGTCTTAATAAGCCATTTCCCGTCAGTTTTCACAAAAACACACGTAATAATGCCTTTCATGTTTTCAATTGGCTCCCCAGAGTTGTTTGGTTTAAACCCCGGCCATTCGCTTAACGCCTGGACAACTGCCACATCAGGTTTTAGAAACTCAATTTTATGAATTTCCAAGCTGAACGTTTTGGGCTGCCTCATTTCCATTAACATATGATGGATATGCTTATGCCCGGCTACATTGTCTTTATTGTTTTTCCACCAGCCACCCTTCCGATTGATATAGTCGGCATCATCGGTAAACAAGGTCCCCCATGAATCCATTTCGTTGCTATTCCAATAGATAACATAATCGTCCAAAATAGCTTCTATCTTTTGTGTATCCGATTTTTGTTCTGCTTTCATAGCTGTTTTTGAATTTCGATTGCACCCAAATACGCAAATTATTAAAAGAAGGGGTATGACTTTTTTTATCGGTATCATCATAGTTTTTTGTTATACTTGACCAACCTTATCGTTATCCGGTGCTGTTTATAAAAAAAATCTCCTATAAGACAATGCAGGAACGTAAAATGTGACAATTCTTTTTCCTAGTATGCGGACAACTTACATGTTAAGTCGAAAATAGTCTACAAAATATATCAATCCTGAAGGGTAGACTCCAAACCAAATAATGAATAGAGTGAGCAGTGATAAAACGATCACGCTTACTAGATAAAAAACTGGATGCGACCTTTGCTCTTTGCGTGGTACGCCTCCTCGCCCGGAGAACATCTTGCTGATAATTCGGAGATAATAATACAAACCGATCACGCTGCCGATGACTAGGACGAAAGCAATCATCCAAAACCCAGCCTGTAGGCTGGCGGCGAGAATGAAAAATTTGCCAACAAAACCTGCAGTAAGTGGTATTCCGGCTAGGGAAAGTAGGGCTGCACTAAATATGCAGGCCAAGAGGGGATGTTTCCAAAACAAGGCTTTATAGCTTTCGATATCCTCGGCATCATTCTCTTTCGTTGATAAAATGGTCATAATACCAAAAGCGGTGAGGATGGTTATAAAGTAGGCCGCCAGATAAAAACTGACAGCTTGTATGCTCATGACACTGCCGGGGATCAACGCTACTAGTAGATAGCCGAGATGTGCGATAGACGAATAGGCAAGGATACGTTTTACATTTTTCTGCTGTAGCGCAAGCAGATTGCCGACGATCATTGAAGCAATAGCTATACTCATTAACATAAGCATGAGGGGGCTGAATCTGAATCCATCGATGACGATAAAAAAACGAAGCAATACTGCAATGACTCCGCCCTTTGAAACGGTGGCAATAAAGCTGGTAACCGGTGTGGGGGCCCCTTGGTATACATCAGCAGTCCACATATGGAAAGGAACCACCGCCAATTTGAAGCCCACACCGACGAGCATCATGCCTAAGCCGGTGAGAAATAAGGGTGGCAGCGAGGGAAGTGAGTGCAGACTTCTGCCAATAATCGAAAATTCCATGCTACCCGTCTGAAGGTAAATTAAGGCCATCCCAAAAAGGAGAAAAGCAGAAGAGAATGCAGCTAGCACGAGGTACTTAATACCCGCTTCAATGTTGTGATGCCTAGCTTTCAAATAGGCAATCAACGCATATAAGCCAACCGTCAGAATTTCGAGGCCTAGAAATAATGAAATAAAATGCTTGCTGGTCGCCAACACACAGGCACCCAGTGTACATAGAAAAAGCAGCACATAGTATTCCTTTGGCCCTTCTTCCTTTTCTTCAAAGTAGATATAGGAAAGGATATTGACCACCAAACCGGAAAAAATGATGAGCCCCATAATGAATACGGCGAACCGATCGACCACTAACAACGGTTCAATATGATGAGGGGATACATCTGGCTCATAAAAAAGCGAAAAAAAAGCGAGGATGAATAAGAGTAGACTGCTGAGCTGGATATTGCGATGACTCAGTTTTAGGGCAATAAGCAGCATAATCAGCACCGAAGAGCCGGTAAGCAGTAATAATGGAGAAAGCGCTATAAAATCATTGCCTGACATAGCTATACGAGTTTGATGGTATTGCTGAATGACGCCGTTGATGATGCATGTTCAATGCAAATAGTTGAATGTAAGTTATTTACGTGTTTATTATTTGTCGATTGATTAACAAATAATTTCTCCAATTTGTTAATCATGGGCCTTGCCGTATTGATCACAGGCTGAGGATATAAACCCAACCATATGATGGACAATATGAGAGAGGCCATAAGGATTATTTCTCTCCACGAGAAATCCTGAACTGAATCTGGGGTTTTTTTGGGCCCCAAAAACACTTGCTGGATTAACCATAAGGAATAAATGGCAGAAAAAATAAGGCCACAGGTCGCCAGAACGGTAAGCCATACATTGGCTTTGAATGCACCCAGTAAGATTAGGAATTCGGCAATGAAATTTCCCAATCCAGGTAAGCCAAGGGATGCCATAGCTAGTAACATCGCAGTGCCTCCCATTTGTGGCATTTGGGTCCACAATCCCCCCATTAGCCTCACGTCTCGTGTATGCAAACGCTCTTTCAGCATGCCCGCCATTATGAACAGTGCGCCGGTACTGATTGCATGGGTAACCAGTTGCATGATCACGCCCTGCAAGGCCAGTTCATTAAACGCAAAAATACCCAGTATTACAAAACCCATATGGCTCACGCTGGTATACGCGATCAGGCGCTTAAGATCGGTTTGTGAATAGGCTAAGATAGCTCCATAAATGATGCCGATCACTCCCAAAAGCATGGCCCACGATGCTACTGATTGGGCAGCCTCAGGAAACAAGGGTAGCACAAACCTTAATATGCCGTAAGCCCCGGTTTTCAAGAGTAATCCAGCTAGGATTAAACTGCCGGCCGTGGGGGCTTCGCTATGTGCGTCCGGCAGCCAAGAATGGAAAGGCACGAGGGGTAATTTTACCACAAAGGCAATCATGAAGCCAAGCATCAGCCAGAAAGCTGTATCTGGGGAGATGGTTGTCCCCAGTAATTCAAAGTAATTGAATGTGTAATTGCCGGTATTGCTGCCATGGATAAAATAGATGCCCAGTATGGCGAGTAGCATCAGCAAGCCGCTGGCTTGTGTGAAGATGAAAAATTTATAAGCCGCATATTCCCGCTTTTCGCTTCCCCATATACCAATTAAGAAATACATTGGGATTAGCATAACCTCCCAGAAAAAATAAAATAAGAACAGGTCCATCGCGATGAATACTCCCGAAATACCGGCCAGTATCCATAATAAATTGAAATGATAAAAGCCCACACGTTCCTTCACCTCGTTCCATGAACAGAGTACCGCTAAAATTCCAAGGAAAAAGGTCAGGACTAAGAGCAAGAGGCTTAAGCCGTCCAGGGCCAAATGAAAACTGATCCCAAAGGCGGGAATCCAGTCATGCCGATATTCCGCCATCCAGGTTTCGGAAAGGAAGATATTTACACCGTGGGATTGGTCAATCCAGAAAGAGACTAACAACATAAAGCCTATGGACACGGTACCAAGCGCAATCCATTTGGGTAGGCTTTTATTCCATTGTCCCAACAGGAGGGCGAGTAAGCCTCCTCCCATTAATATGCCGATGAGGTAAGTGAGTATCATAACATAAGTTGTATGCTTAATATGAGAATTGCTCCTATGACCAAGCCGATAATATACCACCTAAGCGACCCGGATTGTGTAAATGACAGCAACCGATACAAGTGAACGGTGGCCGTTGTAATCCCTTGGTAGAGTTTATCGACCACATCGTTTTTATTGATATTGGCAATGAAAACGATCGGTTTCACGAACAACACTTGATAGACTTGGTCGAAACCCCAGCCCGAAAACCAAAATCGGTAAAGGCTCATAAGGGGTGCGGACCGCTTTAACTTTTCAATACGCTGCGGTTGTTTATACCAGAAAATATAAGCCAGGTAGATTCCACCAAAAGTGACAAGCAAGGCCAGCAGCTGAAAAAGCAATTCGCCATGGATGCCTGCCTTTAAAACCGTTTCGGGTAATACCTGATGGAGCAGGTTTGAAAAAAGCGTGAACTGCCCAAAATTATGGGGTAGTTCAATAAAACCCGCGAAAAGAGAAAAGAAAGCCAAAACTATCAGAGGGATCGTCATGAGCTTGCCCGGATAATGGCCGACGGATGTTTTTGCATCTCCCCAGAATGTAAGAACCATCATCCTGGTGGTATAGGCAGCGGTAATGAATGCACCCAATAAGGCGATGAGCCATAGGATGGGGCTTCCGTGCTCACTGGCCCAAGCATACCATAGAATCTGATCTTTACTATAAAATCCGGCGCTAATGATAGGCAGTGCTGCCAAGGAGGCCGATCCGATCAGGAAAGTCCAGAAGATTACAGGCAATTTATTTTTGAGCCCACCCATTTTGAACATATTGTGCTCATGGTTTAATGCTTCGATCACTGCGCCTGCTGCCAAAAATAAAAGTGCTTTAAAGAACGCATGGATCATAAAATGAAAGATAGCGGCTGTCCAAGCACCTAAACCTAAGGCCAAGAACATATACCCGATCTGACTGATGGTAGAATAGGCTAGTACCCGTTTGATATCATATTGCGTGAGCGCGCTGAAACCGGCGATAAGTAGGGTTGCTGCGCCAATGCCAGCAACGATCATCTGCACTATTGGTGAAAGCTGAAAAATAACATGCATCCGGGCAATGAGGTATACACCTGCTGTTACCATGGTCGCGGCATGGATAAGGGCACTTACGGGTGATGGCCCGGCCATGGCATCCGGCAGCCAAGTTTGTAGCGGCAATTGTGCTGACTTTCCGATACCTCCAGCAAGCAGTAGGAGGGCGGCAACTGTAGCGATCGTGGCGCCCTCATGCCAAGTACTTGGCGCTAACGCCAAAATATCTGGAATCACCAAGGTGCCAAACTGATAAAAGATCACAAAGAGCCCAATAGCCATGGCTGTATCCCCAAGGCGGGTAATGATAAACGCTTTGCGGGCGGCGTAGCCATTAGTTGGATTTTCATACCAAAAGCCAATAAGTAGGTAACTGCAGAGTCCCACACCTTCCCAGCCCAAATACAATAACAATAAATTATCCGCTAAAACCAGTAGGAGCATGGAGAACACAAACAAATTCATACAAGCAAAGAAACGAGCGTAATCTTTGTCGGCAGCCATGAATGCTACCGAATAAATATGAATGAGAGCCCCAATGAAGGTGATGACAAAAACAAAAACGAGCGATAGCGCATCCAAATAAAGCGTTATCTTAGGATTAAAAGCAGCCACCTCCAGCCAGGTCCATAACGTTTGGGAATAGTGTCCGCCAGTTGGAGTTGAGCTAAGAAAGCTAAACCCGATGACAAACGTCAGGATAGCCGAAAGACTAACGCTTCCTGCACCAATTATGGCTATCCAAAAGCGCGACAAATGTTTGCCTAGCAATGCCAGCACGATAAAACCGACAAGGGGAAAAGCAGGTATGAGCCACAATAGATAATCCATATATTATCCTTTCATTTCTTTTAACTTATCAATATCTAGCGATTTATGCTGATGATAAATCCGCAGGATGAGTGCTAATCCAACGGAAACTTCTGCAGCGGCCATTGTCAGGATAAAGATGAACATGACCTGTCCATCTGGCTGTGCCCAACGCGAGCCTGCGGCAACGAAAGCTAAGCCTGCGGCATTGAGCATAATTTCAACGGAGAGCAGCATGAAAATGATATTCTTTCTGATGATGACCCCGGCAATGCCCAGTATGAAAAGGATTCCAGCCAGTAGCATCACCATTTCTATGGATATCGGTGCGTTCATGATGGTTCCTCCTCTTTTAGAAAACGATGTAACACGGTTTTTTTCTGTTGCCCGATATGCGCTGTACCCACCACACCTGCCATTAATAACATCGCCGCCAGTTCCACACCAATTAGGTACGGTCCGAATAAGGAGATGGCAACGGCTTTGGAATCCACCGTTTGCAGGGTATATGAAGGTGGCTGGGCCATCGTGATTAGGTAAACCAATTCGGCCAAAAGAATGGTCGACAAAATCACTGGGCCAATCCAAATCTTTGGTTTAAGCCATGCTTTCTCCTGTGCGGCGGTTTCCTTGCCTAGGTTTAACAGCATAATCACAAAAATGAAGAGCACCATAATGGCTCCGGCATAGATGATGATTTCCAGTAATGCCACAAAGGGGGCACCGAGTAAGAAAAAGATCACCGATAAAGACAACAACGAAATAACGAGGTATAGCAGGGCATGTACCGGATTATGCCGGGTGATGACCATGATCGTGGAAAACAGAGTCACAAAAGCGGTTATGTAGAAGAAAATATCCATCTTAAGGCAATAAGCTATGTATGTCAATTGGTGGATCTTCATTGTCGCCTTCGCCCTTTCCTTTTACACCTATTGCTAGCCCAGCTACTTTATAATAATTATAACCTGGGTATTTTCCTTGCCCATCTATCAGCAAATCTTCTTTCTCATAAACAAGGTTCTGTCGGTTATATTCAGCCATTTCAAAATCGGGAATTAACTGTATAGCATAGGTGGGGCAGGCTTCCTCGCAATAGCCACAAAAAATACAGCGTGAGAAATTAATGCGGAAAAACTCCGGATATCTTCGGCCATGCTCATCTTCGGTTGCTTGCAAAGAGATACAATCGACAGGGCATGCTGCGGCACATAAGTAACATCCAACACAACGCTCGCCCATATCTGGATCGCGGGTCAAGACAATACGTCCACGCCAACGTGGATGGAGTACTACCTTTTCCTCTGGGTATTGTATTGTTTCTCTTTTTCTGAACATATGCAGAAAGGTGAGGGCCATTGTTCTTAGTAAACTAATCATCGTTTTGTTATTTATTTGGTGTCCCATCCCGCTGCTCAGCATTCATAGCTGCGTTGAGATAGTTTTTACGGGATATAGGGACAATTGAAATCAGCGTATATCCGCAAAATCCGTGTTCTATCCGTCCGTCATCCAAGTTCCATTTTTACTTATCCATCATTAATACAATCCCACCAGTCACTAATAAATTTAACAAAGCCACCGGCAACAATATTTTCCACCCGTATTCCATCAACTGATCATAGCGGGGTCTCGGAAGTGAGGCCCGTAATAAGATGAAAAGCAGAATGAAGACAAAAGTTTTCAGTATAAACCAAACAAGGGGAGGGAGGAATGCCGGTCCTAGCCATCCACCTAAGAATAGTGTGGCTATCATGGCAGAAATGAGGGTAATCCCTAAATATTCACCAATAAAAAACATTCCGAATTTCATGCCCGAATATTCGGAATGGAATCCCGCCACCAGCTCACTCTCCGCCTCTGGAATATCAAAAGGTAGCCGATGTGTTTCGGCAATGCCTGCAATCATAAAAACAACAAAAGCCACGGGCTGCGTAACGATAAACCAGTATTTTTCTTGGGCAAGCACAATATCCGTCAACCTAAATGAGCCGGAGAGCATCACCACACCCATCAATGAAAGCCCCATAAATACCTCATAACTGATCATCTGTGAAGCTCCGCGTAATGCGCCTAGCAGGGAGTATTTGTTGTTTGAGGCCCAGCCTCCAAGCACAATGCTGTAAACGCCCAGCGAAGACATGGCTAGAAAGAATAGCAGGCCTACATTAAGGTCGGCGATAAGTATGCCCGGTGCAAAAGGAATGATCACAAAGCTCATGAGTACGGTTGCAGCAACAATGGCCGGCGCAACTACAAAGATCTTTTTATCCGCAAAGGGAGGAATCCAATCTTCCTTAAAAAAGAGCTTAATCGTATCGGCCGCCACAATGAACAAACCAAAAGGCCCCGCCCGATTCGGGCCGTACCTGTCCTGCCAAAGGGCCAGCATCCGCCGTTCCAACCAGATTAGCCAAGCTGCAACGGTAGTAAGCGCAAATAGCGCAATTACTACCATCAGGATATATCGAAGTACCTCATTCATGTCATTACTGGTTTTAAAATCCCTTTGGCCGGCCAGGCAATACCGATCAGTCCCGAAACATGATAGGGGATACCTACCACACCATGGGGTAGTTCTTTTTTTATCATAACGGGCAATTCATAGTTCAGCGTTCCGATCGTCACTTGCATCAGTTGATATTCACGGGTGTTTAAGTCGTTCGCGTCTTGCTGACTGATAGCGATGTAAGGATGAGGAGCACGTTCCGCAACACCATGGGTATAAATACTGAGCTCTTCAGAACCAAAAATATGCTGCAAGGGCACCACTAGCCATTCACCGGGCGACGCTTTATAAGCAGGAGGGATGGTGTTTAGAAAGGCATTTTCGATTGCCGGAGTTTCCGGAAACAACCTTTTACCGGTATCACCTCCCCGTATGGGGCCGCCAACCTCTTCTTGGTATTTATTGACAGACTGCGCCGAGTTCCAGCCGGGCGCCCAGAAAAATGGAATGAGGGGAGCGGGAGGTATTCCTCGATATCCCTCCATGGTATACGATAGGGCCGAATCATGGTCTTCAGGAGGTTTGGGTTCACTGACCTGAATGTTAGCCAACATGGCTGTACGACCGCTATAGCGATGCGGTTCGCGAGGGATTTTTTGCCCGGAAATGCGAAAGTCGGCCGAGGGAGCTACTTCTTCTGCTCCCTTAAATTGAGGCATGGAGGCGGCCATCTCCATCATCAAATCTCCCGGTGCCTGCAAATCTTCTGGACTGATTCCCTGTTTAAATTGCCTGAACTCATCCAACCATCTCCAGCTTTCTCTGAAATTTTCATTTTTAGGTGCAAACACCTGAAAGAAACATTGTGCCCTTCCTTCATTATTCACTAAGGTTCCCTCCGCTTCGGCAAAGGTGCCAACAGGTATCAATACCGTTGCACGGTTGCTGGTTTCATGATGTAGATGATCGAGCACAATAAGCTCTTCGCACTGTTCAAGGAAATCGTCTATCGCCGATTTAGCATCACGGCGGTATAGATCATTTTCCAGAATAATCACCGTGTTTGCTTCTTTCTTTTTCAACGCTTCCGTTGCCTGCTTTAACGAAGGCACTTCCATCATCGCCAAGCCCATCGAATTGCACTCTTCCATAACGTAAAACAAGCTTGCTTTTTTATCTTCCGTACCAAGCGCGCAAGCGATGTTGGCAGCGGCTTTAAGAATCGCTTCATTGCGTAGGCTTGTTCCGCAAATGATCAAAGGCCTTTCGGCTTGTTTCAACGTGTTGGCAATGTGTTGGGCAATTTGTAGGGTATCTTCATCCACACCCTGCGGTGCAGGGGCCGTATTATCCAGCCTATTGGCAATGGCAAAGCCCAAGCGAGCAATCTCATCTGGGGATAGATACTGGCAATTGGCCGCTAGCGCTTCCAGCTTGGTTTTCGTCGGATAGGCTATAAAAAGCGGTCCTTTTTCTTCTTGGGCAAATTCGCGCCGAGCAGTATCATGCCAAGGGGGGACACTGATTTGCTGCGCATTTTCAAGGGGTTTCCGGTGTACCGCTTGGCGGACTGTCAGTGCCAGCAAGGGAGCAGCATTGGTTAGATCCTCTCCTAATACCAAAATCGCATCGGCGATCTCCGTTTCTTTTAAGGATGGTATATGGACATGGCCAGCGTTTAAGGTATGGAGTATCGTCCGCATGAGCTGCGCATCCGTTTCGGAAACCCCCTGGTAAAAGTTTCCTTTTCCAACGAGTTGCATTAAAGCAAAGTTCGACTCCAAGGACGCCCGTGGAGAACCAATACCAATGACGGTACGGTTGGATAATACTGTTTTCAAGTAGTCATACAAGCTGTTTTTATCGACTGCCTCTGGGATTTTGGTGCGTATAATAGGCTGTTGGATACGGTTGATGCTATTTACAAATTCATATCCAAAACGGCCTTTGTCGCAGATAAAATAACCATTTACTTCCCCGTTAAAGCGGTTGGTAATTTGCCGGAGCTCGCCGTAACGTTCTCCTGCAATAATATTGCAGCCGAGACTACAGTGCTGACAAATCGAGGGAGCCATGGTCATGTCCCATTTTCGAGTATAATGTTCTTTTAGACTTTTATCGGTAAATACGCCCGTTGGGCAGACCTCCGCAAGGTTGCCGCTAAACTCGTTTTCCAGTACGCCATCAGCCGCCCTTCCAAAATAAATATGGTCATGGGCAGCAAAAGCATCCAGATCGGTTCCTCCAGCATAATCTTTGTAAAACCGCACGCAACGGTAACACTGTATACAGCGGTTCATTTCATGGTTGATGAAAGGGCCGAGGTACTGGTTTTTATAGGTGCGCTTGGGGTATTGGAAACGGCGATAGGTGTGGCCGGTCATTACGGTCATATCTTGTAAATGACAGGAACCTCCTTCATCGCAAACGGCACAGTCATGCGGATGATTGGTCATGAGCCATTCGATGACCTGCGAACGGAAGGATTTGGCCACAGGGTCGTTAATGGATAAATACATATTATCTTTCACGGATTCCATGCAGGACATCATGAGGCGACCTTGAGTGTCGTCCTTATCCTTAAAAAGTTTGATGGCGCATTGGCGACAGGCGCCTACGGAGCCCATTGCTGGATGCCAGCAAAAATAGGGTAGGTTAAAACCCAATGTCAGGCAGGTTTCTAGCAAATTTTTGCCTGCTTTTACTTCGTAAGCCCGGTGATCAATATAGATGACTGCCATTTCGTTGTTCGTCCCAGGGACATTTTTTTTCGTGTATATGTTTTTCGAAATCCGCTCTGAAATATTTTAGCCCACTTTGTAGGGGCTCCATCGCGCCCGGTGCCAAGGCACAAAAGGTATTGCCCGGCCCTAGGTATTTGGTATGCATTTCCAGCAGCTCCAAATCTTCAAGTCTTCCTTCTCCGTTTTCAATGGAAAGTAAAATTTTTTCCGTCCAGGGTAAGCCCTCTCGGCATGGTGTGCACCAGCCACAAGATTCCTGCGCGAAGAAATGCTCCAGGTTATGTACAAAACCAACAGGACAGGTATGGTCATCCAGAATGACCATGGTGCCTGTACCTAAGCGGCTACCTGCTGCCGCCACGGATTGGTAATCCATTTTGACATCAAGATGCTCAGTCACCAGAAAATCAGTTGAAGCACCTCCCGGAAGGGCTCCCCTGAATTTGAAGCCCGGTTTCATCCCGCCGGCATGTTCTTCAATGAGCTCACGCACTGTCGTACCCATGGGCAGTTCCCATAAGCCCGGTTTATTGACTTGCCCGCTGATACCGTATAATTTGGTTCCTGCGTCCGATCCCATGCTGAGCGCTTTAAACCAGTCTGCTCCATTATTGACGATATGTGGAATATTGCAGAGTGTTTCTACATTATTTACAATAGTGGGCTTGCCAAATAAACCGCTCACCTGAGGGAAAGGTGGTTTGGACCGAGGAATTGCACGCTTTCCTTCCAGTGCATTGAGCAGTGCGGTTTCTTCTCCACATATATATCGGCCAACACCTGTATGCAGATGCATTTCGAGGTTAAAACCACTACCTAAAATATCTTTTCCAAGATAGCCTGCGGCATAAGCTTCAGCGATCGCTTCTTCGATGATCCGAGCGGCTTTTTTATAGGCCCAGCGCAAGAAAATGTATGATATATTCGCTTGTATGGCATAAGCGGAAACAATCATCCCTTCAATTAGCTGATGGGGATTGCCCTCTAACAATAAACGGTCTTTAAACGTACCAGGTTCCATCTCGTCAGCATTCGTAATCAGGTATTTGGTTTGTCGGACGTCGTCCATCGGAACAAAACTCCATTTCATGCCAGTGTTGAAGCCCGCACCACCGCGTCCTTTCAGTTCTGAATCCTGAACTATTTTTGTAACCTCCTCCGGAGTCATGGATTTAAGTGCCCTATGCACAGCCTGATAACCGCCCACATTTGTATAATCCTTGAGGTTTAACCAAGGATGGTTTGAACTGATGTGTTGTGTAAGGGGCTTTTCCATACGGCTGTTTATCTGTATTCTTTTAATATTTCATCCAGATTGTCGTTTGTTAAATCTTTATACAGGTCGTTATTAATCATTAATGTCGGAGCATGGTCACAGCAGCCCAAACAGGCATTGGGTAAAAGGGTAAACCGAGCATCTGCCGTAGTTTCGCCAAATTTGATATGCAAATGATCTTGTAGGTGCTGATAGATTTTTTTGTATCCCATTACATAACAACTAATGCTATCACATAATAAAATAATGTTCCTGCCCACAGGTTTACGGAAAATGAGGTTGTAAAATGTGGCCACACTGTCAAGCTCTTCAACAGACATTTCCATGTATTCAGCGATGTCGCGAAGGCTTTCATCCGAAACCCATCCACGGTGCTGCTGAATAATTTTCAAGGCCTCAATGCATGCCGACTTCCGCGTTGGGACAAGCGCAATTTCTTGGTCTAACCTTTTTATTTCTTTCGGTGATAGCATTGTTTTCTCTGTGTGTAAAATTCTCCTTTATCTGTCAATATCAGCCAGTACATAATCCATACTTCCTAAGATGGATAGCAGGTCGGCCACGGTATATCCCTTACTGATGTAGGGCAGCATTTGCATGTGCGGAAAAGAAGGTGCACGTATCCGAACCCTGTAAGGAGAAGTGTTACCATCACTGATAAGGTAATAGCTATTGGCTCCTTTGGTGGCTTCAATACAGCTCATGGCCTCTCCTGAAGGAATTACAGGTCCCCAGCTTACATTTAAAAAATGGGTAATAAGAGTCTCAATATCTTGCATGGTTTGTTTTTTGCGTGGGGGAGTAGCCAACGGATGATCGGCTTTATAATCTCCCTCCGGCATGTTTTTTAGGCATTGATCGATGATGCGCAGACTTTGCCACATTTCTTCTACACGCACAACTGCCCGGTCATAGCAATCGCCATTTTCCGCTGTCGGAACCTCAAATTCAAAATTTTCGTAACCCGAATAAGGTTGTTTTTTTCGGAAGTCCCACTCAAAGCCACAAGCCCGTAAGCCTGGACCTGTTACGCCCCATTCCAAGGCTTCTTCTAAGGTATAAATGCCAATACCGACGGTTCGTGCTTTGAAAATGCTGTTACGCATTACCATTTGATGGTATTCTCTTAGCCTTTTTGGGAAATAAGTAATAAAGTCGCCCACCAATTTATCCCAGCCTTTTGGCAAATCCTGCGCAACCCCTCCAATTCTAAACCAGTTGGGATGCATTCTAGCCCCACAGATCGCTTCAACAATATCAAAGATTTTCTCCCGATCGGTGAACATGTAAAACACTGGTGAAAGCTGCCCTAGGTCTTGTGCGAAAGTACCATACCATACTAAATGGCTCGCAATGCGGAAGAACTCGCAAAGCATGATACGCATTGTTTTAACTCTATCGGGCACCGTAATTCCGGCCAGTTTTTCGACTGCCAGCAAATAGGCTAGATTGTTCATCACGCCGCCCAGGTAATCTACCCGGTCGGTATACGGGATATAGGTATGCCATGATTGACGCTCACCCATTTTTTCTGCTCCGCGATGATGAAAACCGATATCAGGGATGGCATCAACGATATCTTCGCCATCTAATTGTAGAATGATGCGTAAAACACCGTGGGTACCCGGATGTTGTGGCCCCAAGTTAAGAAACATAAAATCGGCATCTTCACTCTGCCTTTTTAAACCCCAATCTTCCGGCCGGAATTGTAAGGCATCTTGCTCGCGGTCTTGTTTTTCATCCGAAAGTTTGAAGGGCCCCATTTCCGTTGCCCTTGCCGGGTGTTCCTTTCTTAAGGGGAACCCCTCCCAGGTCAAGGGCATTAGGATACGACGTAAATGAGGATGGCCATCGAAATGGATACCAAACATATCATATACCTCGCATTCATACCAATCGGCATTTTTCCATATGGCGCTGATGGATGGTATGGAGGGATAATTACCCTGTAAGGCTACTTTGAGGCGAATAAAATAGTTTCGCTTAAATGAAAGCAGGTGATATACAACCGTAAAATCGGATGAGGGAGATCCGTTCTTGTTAGCTTGGTTACGTTCATCAATGGCACAGAGATCGTAGAGTAATTCAAAAGGTTCGTGAAGGTTATGTTTAAGATGGTGAAGTACGTCTTTGATATGTTCTTTTAGAACCCATAGGGTGATCACCTCATCAACGGTATGTTGCTGAGTAAAAACCGACGCTCCAAATTGAGAGGTCAATTCTTCGACCAAGCCTGAATCTTTATTCATGCTTTTTAGTTTTGTGGGTTCACATTACGTAGTAATGCATTTTTTAAATCATCATTTATTTAAATGACACCCCTAAATCTCATCGGGTGTGCGTAAATCAGTCATCTTTTTTCGTTCCTCCCTTTTTTCTTCTTTCAGTGATCGTTGTTCCGGCATGATCACCCCCTGGGGCCCAATAGCCCAGCTTAAAGGCCTTTGCTCTTTTCCTACGGAAGCGGCCAATAGCGTCAACCCCTGCATAAAAGCATCTGGTCGGGGCGGGCATCCCGGAACGTATACATCCACTGGTAAAAATTTATCCACACCCTGTACCACGCTATAGATATCATACATGCCGCCCGAGTTGGCACAAGATCCCATGGAGATGACCCATTTAGGTTCCATCATCTGTTCGTGCAGGCGCTTAATGATAGGGGCCATTTTTACAAAAACGGTTCCGGCAATAACCATGACATCCGCTTCGCGAGGGGTGCCTCGGATTACTTCTGCTCCAAAACGGGCTATATCATACTTGCTGGTGATGCTGGTAGCCATTTCTACAAAACAGCAGGATAGACCGAAATGAAATGGCCACATCGAATTTTTTCTTCCCCATGCCAGTAGATCTTGAACCGTGGTTAACAGCACACTTTGCCCTACAGATTCTTCAAAAGAACCCGTTCCTTTCAAGGTATCTGCTGGTTCAGTCGGACTAGTAAGCCACCATTTCATACGCCAAGTTTTTTTAATATTAACTTCTTATAAGCTTTCAGGATTTTCTTTCCACTCGGGCCGAAATCTAACGCTCCAAGACTCCATTCATATATTAATACAGCAATCAATAACCCAATAAAAACGCAGATGCCAAAGTAACCTACCCACCCTAATTCCTTAAAGGCTAAGGCCCACAACACAATGAATATGACTTCGACATCGAAAATGACAAACATCATCGCTACAAGATAAAACTGGGCCGAGAAATGTAATCTTGCGGATCCGGTTTCTAGTATTCCTGATTCATAAGGTTGCCCCATAGCCCTCGCTTTATGGCGTTGACCTAAAAAATAAGATAAGGAGATAATGAGTGTCAATAAAACTAAAACCAAAGCGCCGTAGACAAGAAATGGCCAAAAAGGTGTACTGGTTGGGTTCGAGTTATTCATGCCTTATCCGAATCTGAGTCTAGGAATTCGCTACCTGTAATATAACATTCCAGATTTTTGATAATGAATTTTTGTTCTTCAATGATGAATTTTACGACATCACCGATTGAAATAATACCCATTAGTTTACCATCGTCAATTACCGGCAAATGCCTTATAAATCGATTCGTCATTAACCACATGCATTCTTCTATCGTCGTATCGGAGGATACGGTGGGGGGATCCGTTGTCATGATCTCCTTAATGGGAATTTTCTTTGATGATTTTCCTCGTAAGATGACTTTTCGGGCGTAATCCCTTTCTGTGAAGATGCCAATGAATTTTCCGTGTTCTAGAACTAAAAGTGCCCCAATGTTTTTTTCGAACATCAGCTCCAAGGCTGTAAAAACATTGGTGTCCGGGCTTACAAAAACCCCGGCATTGCCTTTTGTTTCTAAGATGTTTCTAACTTTTCCCATAATAGGCCTCCTTAATTGTTTATAGATTTGGCGGGTAGCTCATCAAAATTGGTCAGTTAAAAATTGTAACAAAAAATAAGAACAAAAGTTTGTTAAGATTAACATAAAGCTTTTGTTTTTATTTTTTAATGAGGACCTTATCTCCTCAGCAAATGAACGAATATGCGCTGGGTGAGCATCTCGAAGAAATGTTTTTTATCCTTCCGGTAATCCTGCTGTTCTTTGATAAACGAAGCGAATTCCCCTAGATCGAGGCTGTGGGTTTAATGACCTGCACAAAGTTCATGATTAACAACGCTAGCTGCTTTGGATCCAGCGGCAACTGCAAGAGAAACTGCCCTTAACATGGTTGTATTATCTCCCGCAGCATAAATGCCTGGAATGGTTGTTTTTTGAAAATCATCAACTTGAATATAACCAGCATCTGTCATGGCACAGCCAAGTTCTTGAGGGATAGCGCAGTGCTGTTCAAAAGGTATCCGTGCATAGAGTGCCTTGATTTCAACATGGTCACCATTGGAAAAAATAATACCGTCAAGGTAGCCTTCCTTATGCGTCAAAGACTGGAAAGGCCTTTCGTCTATGCTTATTTTCATGGTAGCTAGCTGCTGCCTGTGCTCATCACTGATGGTTGACTCTCCGTTAGTAAAAATTGTCAGCTGATCTGTCCAATTGTGGATTAGCCTTCCCATTTCATATGCTTTTTCCCCGTTTATTAATATTCCTGTAGATTGTCCCTTGAATTCATAACCATGGCAGTAAGGGCAATGGATTACCGATTTGCCCCAACATTCCGAGAAGCCCTTGATATCCGGCATGGTATCTGTAATACCCGTGGCAAAGATTATTTTTTTTGTGTACACAAGCCTGCCTGAAGTGGTATATACCTGAAAAAGGTTGTTTTCTCCATTTACCATATTGGCTTCATCGGTAATGAATGAGACCGTCGGGTAATTCAATACCTGAGATTTACCAATTGAGGCAATGCCAGTAGGAGTATTGCCATCCTGTGTTAAAAAATTGTGGGAATGAGGTGTTTGGCGATTACAGGGTTTACCGTTATCAATAATGAGTACATTTCGGATTGCCCGGCCTAATGCCATTGCCGCAGAAAGACCAGCATAGCTTCCGCCGATAATGACCGCATCATGGTGTGTTTCTTTTTTCATAACTATCATCATTTATTTATTGTCTTATTGTTTTATGTCTCAATTTTGAGACATAAAAAGGTAAATTTTTTTAAATACCAATCCCTTTACTGAATGAAAACCAGGCAAACTGCTTTAGGCTATTCTTCGCTACCGCCCCATGGGATTCCGCATTGACGGTTGCCGTTACAACAGCCGCAAATAGGGTATAAATCCATTCCGTTGTAAGCGATCTACTAACCTCACCGTTATCCTGTAAGCGTAAAATCACATTCCGGTACCGGGTATATAAGTCGTCATACTCCGCACAGTTATCATTTTGACGACTATGGCTGTGATCAGTACGGTTATGTACTTTATGGAAAAAGGAATATTTGGCTCCGCAATCAATAGCAGCAAAAAGCATGTTCTTTAATTGTTCCAGTGGTTCTTCAGAACTGTTCAAGGCCATATTCATAGCCTTGTTACAGCAGCGTTGCATATCTGCTTCGCATAGCGTGACCAATTCATTGCGGTCTTTAAAATACCGATGCAAAGTTCTCCTCGTGATATTCGCTTTGTCTGCTACCTTTTCCAAGGGGGCGGAAAAATCCTCGTTAAAGACGAGAATAGCTGCTTCAATGATGATTTGTCTTGTCTCTTTCATGTTTGGAGACACAAATATAGGATTAATTTCTCAAAAATGAGACATAAATTATATATTGCCAACTTGCAAAATACCAAGACAAAGGCCGTCTTTTTAGGGAATCAAATGCTATTATGGATGGCATGGGTGAGAATGTAAAAAAATGTTAAAAATTGCCAGAAATATAATAAAATTGTTTTCTTTGTGCCAATAATGGGTTAAGTGACATGATACAGCGACTATTAGGTTGCCTGTGAATGGCTTAAATTAACAATAAACCAACTTTTGAGACTTTCAACTACCCGCAGAAAAAAATGACTTTAAAAAAGAATGTACTAGCACTTTTAGGGCTTGCTGTCATCGTATTGGGTGCCAGTTTTATCATATTTTCATCTTTCAATTTCACTCCTGACAATGTATCATCAATACCTGAAACTTCCGAATCCGAGTTGGAACCTGAACTATTATATGGATTGACCATAGATGGGTATGATATTGAAACGAATACCATAGGGCGCAATGAATTCCTATCCGATATCCTGCAACGCTACCAGGTGGATCTCCCGACCATTTCAATCCTTGCGGGCAAATCGAAGTCGGTCTTTGATGTCCGGAAAATCGGTGCGGGGCATGATTATACGATATTTATGGATGAATCTGGAAAGGCGGATTATTTTGTATACCAGCCCAATGCAGTGGATTATGTAGTGTATGATTTAAGAGACAGCATCAATGTATACATGGATAAAAAGGAAGTGGATACACGAATTGAGACTGTGGCAGGCGTCATAGGCAGTTCACTCTATGAAGCCTTGCAGGCCAACGGTGCAAATCCGGATTTGGCCGTTCAATTGGCCGAAATTTATGGCTGGGCTGTCAATTTCTATCGTATCAATAAAGGCGATTGGTTTAAACTGGTATACGAACGGAAATATGTGGAAGGTAACCCTATTGGCCCAGGAAGGATACAATCTGCCATATTCGGGCATAGTGGGAAAGAATATCAAGCCTATTATTTTGAATGGGAGGACGGCAAGCCAGGAGCATATTATGATGAAAATGGGAAAAGCCTCCGAAGGACGTTCCTGAAAGCACCCTTGAAGTTTAGCCGCATCTCCTCACGGTACACGATGAGGAGATTCCATCCCGTGCAACGGGTGTGGAAGGCCCATTTGGGTACTGATTTTGCCGCACCGCATGGTACTCCCATTGTGGCTACCGCAAATGGTGTGGTAACGGCGTCTTCCTATGCAGGAGGGAACGGGAACTATGTCAAAATCAAGCATGACAATGTTTACGAAACCCAATACCTGCATATGAGCAAGCGGGCTGTGAAAAAGGGACAAAGGGTAAGCCAAGGACAGGTAATTGGTTATGTGGGGAGTACTGGACTTGCCACAGGACCACATGTCTGCTACCGGTTTTGGAAGCATGGCAAGCAGGTGGATGCATTATCACAAATATTCCCCCCATCAGAACCCATTAATGACAAACACCGTGTTGCTTTTGAAAGGATACTCAACACACATCAGCAGTCCTTGGCCACATTGGACTTCGAAAAGAAACAAAGTAATTTGGAATTATTTGGCTCGCTTGGGTTTGATATTGAACGCCTCTTTGAACCCATAGCTTCCAATAGCCGCATCTTGGAAGGATTTTCTGCCCAAATGCTCTGATTTTCCATAGTTAGTTACGCGATTTCAATCTAATATGTTAACGCCTTAAAAAACCCCGGTGATTCACATCAGCGGGGTTTTTACTAACTAAACTAAACAACTATATAAAACAAACTATATATAGATCTTGGAAATCTTCACATTTATAATGTACATGATGCGAATTCCCGGTTCCTGTGGTTAAACAGTTACCGCATAATCTGTTACAACCTGCCGCCAATCTTCGCGTTCAGGTATACGTGGTTTACGTTTGCCAAAGAACTGCACGATTACATTACCTTCCGCATCGAATGCCTCAAGGCTGGTTACAGTGCCATCTTCGGTCGGTTTCTTGACGAGCCATACACTTTCAATACCATCCTCACGTAGGTGCATATTAAATTCCGGATCCAATACATTGAACCAAGGGCCCGTTTGTAGCAGTTTTTTCACTTTACCGGTATGTATCTGGATGCATCCCCGGCTGCCGATGAATACCATGATCTCTAAATCACGCTCGGATACACCTTCCAAAATCCGTTTTAGTGAGGCTACTGAAATTGGCGTAGCATGCCCCTCAGGGGCCAAACGCATGGCTTGACGGCGTGCTACCCCGAAATCACGCAATAACCCAAAGAAATGGTGGGTGTCTTTCAAATCCAGCCAGGCTTGACGGAAGCCAGCTACATTGATCTCACCATCGGGATTCTCCACGATCGATTTGTCTATGGTTGTGGTTTGCAATGCCTCTCCTTGTACTACTACTTGGTAGTTTGCTACCAAAGTCTCATAGGCTTGGACATCACTTTGCTCCGTGAGGTAGATTTTATGCACCGCTGTTCCATCCTTGTCGAAGAATTGCAGGCTGCGGCGTTCACCTTCACTGACCGCAAAACCGAAATGCCAAGCATTCATGAACAGGCGGAGATCGATATCAGGATTGACCACCAGTCCGATATGTCCATTGAAGGTCGCTTTGGTATAGATGCCTTTACGCTCATGCACAGCATGGTCGTTGCGAGTAAGCGCCATCACATGGCCTAGTGTCTTGATTTCTTTGAGCATAGTTTCAAAGTCGGCTTTCAGTGCGATGTTATTGTCGCCAACGGCGACCAAATCGGCTTCTGAAACACCCAATTGCTTAGCGGCATCTCGGATACGTACCTTGGGGTTTTCTGCCTTGAACGATTGGTATTGTTCTTTGAGTGAAATAGTTGTATTGTCCATGATAAATTGTTTCTAAATTGTTTGTTCAGATAATATCGCTGATGGGATGACCAATGGGCATTTAAATTCCTCGTCATTGAGCAACCGCACCTGTATGTTAAATGCTTGATGAATGTTTTCGCAGGTAATCACTTCTTTTGGCTCGCCAAAAGCGACGTGCTGTCCTTTTTTCAAAATCAACACCTTGTCTGCATAGCGTGAAGCAAAATTGATATCATGCAAGATGCTCACCACACAATATCCACTGTTAGCCAAGTTTCGCGCCAACATAAGGATTTGCTGCTGGTAGAGCAAATCCAAACCATTAGTGGGTTCGTCTAAAAAGAGCAATCCCCGTGGTTGGTCGTAAATCTGGGCGATTACCCGGGCCAACTGTACACGCTGCTGCTCTCCGCCGGAAAGTGTATTGTAGTCGCGGTTGGCAAATTCGGTAATACCTGTTTTCTCCATCACTGTTTTGACAATTTCAATGTCCTTGGGTGCCGGTGTGTTTTCAAAATGTGGATACCTTCCCATCAGTACCAATTCTTCAACCCGGAAAGACAGCGAAATGGTGTTGCTTTGTGCCAATACCGATCGGAATTTGGCCAAATCATTCATTTTGTAAGCGGAGATTAGCTTTTGGCGAATCCGGATCTCGCCAGAATTGGCCTGGATGTCCTTGCATAGCAACTTGAGCAGCGTGCTTTTTCCCGCACCATTTGCACCAATGATAGCTAAGAGCTCCCCAGACTGCACATCAAAGGAAATATTGTTCAACAATTGCTTGCCGCCCACCGAATAGCTTATGTTTTTTGCTTCAATCATTTTTCTAGATATGGGACATTAGCTAAGAGACTTGAAGCATCGTGTCTTCGAATAAAATTAACTTATTTTTTTTGAATACCATTAAATCAAACGGTTAAAAGATTAAAATGTTACATGAGGTATTATCCGAAGCCACGTTTTCTCCTTTCCGTAAAAATAATGTAAAGGAATACGGGTGTACCGATGATGGCGGTAAGGATACCAATGGGTATTTCGGCGGGTGCGGCAATTGTGCGGGCCACTAGATCGGCGAGTACCAGTAAGGTGGCACCTAAGACGGCCGATCCCGGCAATACCAGGCGATGGTCGGCACCGAAAGCCATCCGAAGGATATGTGGTACAACCAACGCAATGAAACCAATGATACCCGATACGGCCACGGCAGCCCCGACACCTAAAGTAGCCAGTACAATGACACTCCTTTTCAATAGCTGCACATTTATACCCATATGCCCTGCTTGGGATTCGCCCAATGCCAATGTATTAAGGGGCTTAGCGAGGAATGGGAGCACAGCAAGTGGTATGCCCACAAACGGTAGGATACTGGTAACTGTTTTCCAACTGGCCCCACCTAAGCTGCCCAAATTCCAAAACATAATATTACGTAACTGATCGTCAGTAGCCATATAGATGAGCAGACCGGTAAACGAAGCCGCCAACGCATTGATGGCAATGCCTACTAACAGCAGTATAGTGACATTCGATTTTCCATTTTTGACAGCGATGTTATATACGACAAACGTGGTAAAGCATGCACCTAAAAAGGCAGAAATAGCAAGGGCATGGTATCCGAGTAATTGAATGAAATGACTAAAAAAACGGGCTTCCAGTACAATAACCAACACAGCAAATAGTGAAGCCCCGGAAGAGATGCCAATCAGCCCGGGTTCAGCTAATGGATTGCGAAACAGTCCTTGCATAGCCGCCCCACCGATAGACAACGCACTGCCTACTATTACACCCAAAATCACACGAGGTAAGCGGATGGAAAACAATACGGCTTCCTGTTGTGAAGTATGGTA
The DNA here is from genome assembly GCF_024704835.1 of Parapedobacter tibetensis. Classification (GTDB taxonomy): domain Bacteria; phylum Bacteroidota; class Bacteroidia; order Sphingobacteriales; family Sphingobacteriaceae; genus Parapedobacter; species Parapedobacter tibetensis. Next base: position 183,752 of record NZ_JAMXBE010000007.1, on the reverse strand, counting down.
TATTTCGCCACCCATTCCCAACCGATGGGTCAAAATGGACCATAACTCCAATGTACTGATTTCCACGGCCCCGATGCAAATGGATAACGTACAGGCCATGATCAGCACGATGGCAAGTATAAAAAGTATGAGGCTATGGGTTTTCATCGTTTTGGCTATCGGCTTCAGTCTTCCAAGTTCTCAATGTATTTTCGTTGCCAACTCCAATACCGCTTTCCCCAAACGTGGACCAAATCCGGTGAGGAATTGGCCATCCATTTCCACCACTTTCCGGTTTTTTCCGGCATTGGTTAGATCGATACCCTGCACCTCCAGTAAGCCGTCTATCCCGCCGAGGCTGGATAAGCCACTATCAAAAAGGAGGATTACATCAGGATTGGCCGCAATCAACGCTTCTGCGGTGAGGGGTTTGAAATCATCAAAGCCCTGTACGGCATTTACACCACCTGCAAGCTCAATCATTTTATCTAACTGGGTCCGCTGGCCGGCCACCATCATGGTGCCGGTACCCCGTGCATAGATGAATAATACCTTGGGCTTGTTTTCGATCTGTTCGATCATGGAATCGGCTACGACCAGGTCGGCATCCAAAGCAGTTAAGATGGAATCACCTTTTGCGGATTGGCCTAAGCTGTCAGCAACGGCTTTTATAAGCTGCTTCGCGCCCTCGACAGAATATTCATGTTCAAACAACACCATTTTGACACCTGCTGCTCGGATTTGTTCAACCACTTCCGGTTTAACCACGTTAGCTATGCCCAACACCAAGTCTGGCCCCAATGCAAGCACACCTTCGGAAGCGATATCACGGTTGTGTCCTATTTTTGGTTTTTCTTTTAGGCTGGCCGGGTAAGTGCTGGCCACATCTACCCCCACGATGTTGTCTTCAAAACCTAGTTCGACCAAGATTTCAGATAAGGTTCCGTTGGTCGATACGATTTTAGCCGAATCGGATATTTCCGATTCGGTGGTGGTTGATATATTGCAGGCATTGAAAGCAACCGCCAGAATAAAGATAAAGCCCTTGTAAAACATGTTTTTGTTCATTGCTTCCATGTGGTTGCTCGTTTTATTTCAAATTAGTAGATCCATCGGGCTGTATAATATACCTAAATGTATATATACGGCTATCTGGTCTAGTCTCTAGATTGATGAATGATTCCGAATTGGTATCTGGGTTTCCAAGGTAATAGCTGATAAGTTCAATTTTTGCATATTTATTATCATGAGTCTTTATCACTAATATTCTGCCCGGAGTAGGAGTAACGATATGATTGGGCGGACCTGAATACGTATAAACACTCCCAATGCCGGCTAAATCTTCCATAGAGTATGCTGATGAAGGCGCAACGACTAGATTATCAAATATACCTTCCATCACCTGTGCCTCTGCACCATTTCCAAATGAGAAATTGCTATTATTGAACTTAATGTCCCATGTGGTTGCGGATTCTTCCACTGCTGTCCCAGTTGAGAGGCTGAAAAACACAGGCCCTTGTGAACCATCCAAATCCGCAACGGTTTCTGCCTCAAGTTCAGGTATGACATTGTCATCTTCGTCATTTTTACTGCACGAAGCAAAAGAAAGACTGAACGCTCCCAAGATAAATGCAACTGATAGCATTTTTAATGTATTGAATTTGATTTCCATTGTTATATGAATTGATGTTTATGATAAATTATTTACTGAAGCTGTATGATAATCCGGCATATAATAATCTGCCGGGTAAGTAACTGATATACTCTTCATTGGTGAATCCGAGCATATTATCCGCCGTGAATTGCAATCGAAGGTTGTTGTTGAGGAATGATTTCGAAATGGAACCGTTGAACAACGAATACCCTTTTACATATTCGCTATCGAGGTTGATAATGCCGTTGCCGTCTACATCGCGAATACCATACCTACCCCTGTAATTCCAGCGTAAGGACAAGCGAATTCCACTGCGAGTTTCTAAATACGAAATCCGTGCGTTAGCCATGTACTTGGAGCGGCTAAGCAACCCCCCGTATTCGCTTCGCTTTACCGCTACCGTCTGGCTCGTTTCGGGGTCACGCGTATAGGCACGCCCTTCTTTGACCATGTTCCACTCATCCACATCTTTCGCTTCAAGATATTGGATACCACCCCCGATTTCCAAAGTGTTGGATAGGAGATAAGTGAGGTCCGCCTCGGTGCCTTGGGTAAATACAGCGTTGCGATTGAAATAGGAGAATACCGATTGCCCATTGGTCTTGATGGCGATACTGGCGGTAGAAATGAGGTTGTCTACATCGTTACGGAAAATATTGACATTGGCAATCAAGTTGTCCACAGGTCGCATACGGACACCAATATTGTAAGCCCATGAGCTTTCCGCATTGAGCTTGGAAAGGGTAGAAGGATCTATAAGTACTTCGCTGATTTGCCCTTCGTCCTGTAATCGTTGGAGGTTTTCTTGGAGATCTTCATAGCCGAATACGCTATAGCCGGCCACGGCATTGGAGAAGTTTAAGTACAATTGCCTGAAATCAGGGGCTTTGTAGCCCCGGCTTGCAGAAGCGAGGAAAGTGATTTTTTTGTTGAGTCTGTAGCTTGCTGCCAATTTCGGACTGAATTGCGATTTATAGACATTATGCATATCATACCTCCCTCCAGCGATGATATTAAACCTATCCAACAACTTCCAATCAAGCTGTGCATAGGCATAGCCAGAATTGAAGCTTTTTTTGTCGTCATAGCGGGTGGCTTCCACCGTCTCATATTGGGCGCCCAATCCGCTTGTAAGTACCAAATTTGAACGCATAGTATAGTCATGCTGAATTTCACCACGAGTAAACCCTTGATCAAAGAACGTCTCATCATATAGTTCTTCGGTATCTTCATAACTGATGGATGATTCCGTTTTATAGGTAGCCCGATAGAAACGGAGCATGGAAGTGTGGGCATCGGAGAACCGGTGTGTGAGGCTTGGAAAGAAGCTAAAATCCCGCTGCAGACCTACTCCTGAAACTGCCCGGCTTTCTACCGCATATCGATCATCCTGTGAATTGTCATAATACCTGAGGGATACATTAAGATCAGTTTTTTCGGAGAATTGATAACCTGTTTTCCCCGTAATGGTATATGCCGCAAATGGGGCTACTGTTTGAAAACCAGTTTCGGGCATAAGGCTGTATCCTCCGTTGCTGAATCGGTTCACAAAACCCGAAAATGAGAATTTATCTGTACGAAAGGCCGCATCAATGCTGACATCCGCCGATTCATTAGTTCCGTATCGCGTGGATAACTCACCAGAAAGTCCTTTTTTAGGTGTTTTTGTAATGATATTGATTACGCCGGCCATGGCCTCGCTGCCATATAAGGAAGATGAGGGGCCTTTGACGATTTCGATGCGGTCAATATTGGACATCGTGATACGGGGTAGTTCCAAGGTGCCCGATGTGCGCCCGATCACAGGCTCGCCATCAATAAGTATCATGGTGTATTGGGCGTCAAAACCCTGCATTTGCACGCCAGTACCATGATCACCAACCAATGCGAGCCCTGTTTGTTCGGCCAATATCTCGTTTAGCCTTACCATGCCCCGGTCCTTGATCTCTTTTGACGTAATCGTAGTGATAGGGATGGGCAGTTCTTCAATTTTTTTATCGGTTCGAGTAGCAGTTACCACCACTTCTTGCAGTGGATTGCTTCCTAGCGTATCACCCTCGAAGATGATATTCGCTTGTTGTGCATGCAACGAGATAGATATCAGTGATAAAGATAAAATGTATAATGATGCGCTATTCATTTATTTAGACTCATTTTAAACAACGCAGCAAACATATGAGTTATTAAGACTAATTACAAATAATATTTTATTTTAATTATGTATCTTTTTTGTTGAGTCAGAACAGGAGATCCCTCGGAAGAATGTGTGGTTTGCTTATCTTTGGAGCCAAAAGCGACCAATAATTAGCTAAGATATATGTATAAATTGGAAATTTGCGCCAATTCCGTAGCATCGGCCTTAGCTGCACAAGCAGGTGGGGCTGATAGGATAGAATTTTGCCAAAACTTGGAAGCCGGAGGTACTACGCCATCCCATGGTCAAATAAAACTTGTGCAGCAAAGGATCAATATTGGCATCCATGTGCTTATCCGGCCAAGGGCAGGCGACTTTTTGTATTCAGAACTTGAATTTGAGGAAATGAAGGCTGATATTGCGTTCTGTAAGGAAATCGGCTGTGATGGAGTTGTCATCGGGTTACTGCATGCAAACGGAGGGGTGGATAAGGATGGAACAAGGGAGTTGGTAGTCTTGGCCAAGCCAATGCATGTGACTTTCCACCGTGCTTTCGATGTGTGCAATGATCCTTTCGAAGCATTGGAAAGCATTATTGCGTGCGGATGTGGACGATTGCTTACCTCTGGCATGAAGAATACAGCCTTGGAAGGAGCTGAATTAATCAAGACACTCATTGGGCATGCAAATGGGAGGATATCCATTATGCCGGGATCTGGTATCCATGAAGACAATATAAGCCAGATCGCCCAGGAGACTGGAGCAGTGGCATTCCATACTTCTGCCAAAGTGGAACAGCCAAGCGAGATGATTTATGCGACTGATGCGGTGGGAGGGACGGGCAATAGGATTTGGGTATCCTCCAAAGAAAAAATCCGCCATATAGCGGATATACTGAAAAGCCTTCAATAGACTATAAACACATAAGGTGTTTTTAGGAAAGGATAGAAGATCTATTTTTTCAGTTCGGCTTCCAACTGATCCAATACCGCATTGTTTTTGACGATTTGACTATTGGCCGGCATTTTCGAGCGGCTACCGGTTTCGATATTGCGACCAAGCTTCAGAAACTGCACTTGGTTTTTTGCAACCACTTTATTTCTTCTGTCTTTTCTTTTTAAGCGTGTAACTCCCATTTTCTTATTTTTTTACCTGTTATAACAACGAGGTCGGAAGCGGATTCGAACCGCTGTAAAAGGTTTTGCAGACCTCCGCCTAGCCACTCGGCCATCCGACCCTTTTCAAAGGACTGCAAAACTAAGATAAATTGTTGACAATTGAAAGCAGTGATGTACTTAATTACACATTTTATCTCTTAACGAGCTGTACATCGATGTATTCAAAGTGTATATAAATCCATACACATTGAAATCAATCTCCAGTGTATTGTATATTATTGATAATTAGGTTTTTATGCTGTGGATGAAAATCGTGGCGCATATCTTGCAATTTACATTACTGTTTAAAATAGTATAAAACGTAAAAGGAGAAATGAATATGAAAAAGTTATTATCTGTACTAATTGTTTTGGGTATTTCGATCGGCGCATTCGCGCAGGAAGTAGGTTACGGAGTGAAAGCGGGGCTGAATCTGGGGAAGTATAGCAACGTGTCGGACGCGGCAAAAGATTATCAGAAAATGAACCCCTCATTTTACGTGAGCGGCTACGCGGATTTGGCTGTCGCACCCCAATTCTCGATTCAACCGGGAATTTCCTTGCAGGGAAAAGGCGAAAAGTATGACTTTGATGGAGACAATATGGACGGGAGCGTTACCACCAATGTGATGGCGTTGGAGATTCCTGTGAATGCTGTTTACTACATCCCTACGGGAAGCAGTGGGTCTGTATTCTTGGGCGCAGGTCCGTACGTCGGTTATTCCCTTAGCGGAAAGACGAAGGTAAAAGGGAATGTGGGAGATATCTGGGGTGGCGAGGGAGACTACGACCTCAAATTTAGTGGCGATGACAAAGACCAAAAGCCGTTTGATTTCGGGGTGAATTTCATGGCCGGGTATCGGTTGTCCAACGGCTTTTTGATCAACGCAGGTTACGGACTTGGTTTGTCCAACTTGTCGCCGAGCGACAACAGCGACAGCAAGTTCTCCAACAGGGTATTGTCTTTCGGGGTTGGCTTTCAGTTGTAACGAGGCAAATTGTTTAAAACAAAAAAGGCTCCGTGGAATCACGGAGCCTTTTTTGTTTTACAATGAAGTCATCACACTTTGATTTCCACTTCCACGCCACTGGGCAATTCGAGTTTCATCAAGGCGTCCACTGTTTTTGAATTGGAACTATAAATATCCAACAACCTTTTGTAAGCACACAGTTGAAATTGCTCACGTGCTTTTTTGTTCACGTGTGGTGAACGCAAAACGGTGTACACTTTCTTTTCAGTGGGCAAGGGGATGGGGCCGCTTACCACAGCACCTGTAGGTTTTACAGTTTTAACGATTTTCTCGGCAGACTTATCCACCAAGTTGTAATCGTACGATTTCAATTTGATTCTAATTCGTTGGCTCATGTTATGTATTTAAAGTTAGGATTGCTTGTTAGAGCTATTAGTAACAAACAACCGGGTTATTTTCTATCAAGCGTTTACTTTGCCCTTAGCTTTGGCAATCACCTCGTCTTGAACGTTCTTGGGTGCTTCGGCGTAATGGTCGAATTCCATGGTGGAAGTAGCACGTCCTGAAGTGATGGTACGTAGTTGTGTCACGTATCCAAACATCTCTGAGAGTGGTACTAGGGCCTTGATGACCTGAGAACCAGCACGGCTGTCAATGCCTTGCAGTTGCCCGCGGCGGCGGTTAAGGTCACCCATCACGTCTCCCATATTTTCCTCTGGCGTAAGCACTTCAATTTTCATGATAGGCTCCATAAGTACGGGCCTACATTTAGGAAGGGCTTCGCGGAATGCCGAACGAGCAGCAATTTCAAATGACAGTGAGTCGGAGTCGACTGCGTGGAACGAACCATCTATCAAACGAACTTTCATGCTTGACAGTGGATATCCTGCCAACACACCATTTACCATAGAGGTCTCGAATCCTTTCTGTACAGACGGGATATACTCCTTGGGAATAGAACCACCCACGATTTCATTAATGAACTGAAGTGGTGACTTGCTCAGGTCGTAGTCAGGATCCACGGGAGAGACAACCACCTGTATATCGGCAAATTTACCACGGCCACCGGTTTGCTTTTTGTATACTTCACGGTGTTGGGTAGTGCCCGTAATGGATTCCTTGTATGCTACTTGTGGGGCTCCTTGGTTTACTTCAACCTTGAATTCACGTCTCAAACGGTCGATCAAGATATCCAAGTGGAGCTCACCCATGCCGGAAATAACAGTTTGTCCGGTTTCCTCATCGGTCTGCACACGGAATGTGGGATCCTCTTCAGCCAATTTTCCCAAGGCAATACCCAATTTGTCCACATCGGCTTGTGTTTTTGGTTCAATTGCTAAACCAATTACAGGTTCAGGGAAATTCATGGATTCCAACACGATGGGATGTTTTTCGTCGCAAAGTGTGTCACCTGTTTTGATATCTTTAAAACCAACAACGGCACCAATATCCCCTGCTCCGATATTCGGAATAGGATTTTGTTTATTGGCATGCATTTGGAAGATACGGGAAATCCGTTCCTTATTGTCCGAACGGGCATTGTATACATAAGAACCAGCATCCAGGTTACCTGAATATACTCGAATGAAGCAAAGGCGACCTACAAATGGGTCTGTCGCGATTTTAAAAGCCAAGGCAGCGAAGGGTTCTTTCATGTCCGGTTTACGGCTGGTTTCCTGTTCCGTGCGTGGATCCAGCCCTTTTACGGCTTCCTGGTCCATCGGAGAAGGCAACAGTTCCATCACCAAATCGAGCATGGTCTGCACGCCTTTATTTTTGAAGGCAGATCCGCATAACATCGGTACAATGGAATTATCGAGTACGGCTTTACGCAACGCGTTCAACACTTCCCTTTCCGTGATGGAATCCGGGTCATCGAAGAATTTCTCCATTAGCGATTCATCATAGCTCGCTACGGATTCCAATAGTTTTTCCCGCCAATGGGCCACGTCTTCCATCATATCATCGGGTATTGGTACCTCGGTGAATGTCATGCCCTTGTCGTGCTCGTTCCAAACGATACCACGGTTATTGATTAAATCTACTACGCCTTTAAAGTTATCCTCAGCACCAATGGGCAATTGCAAGGGGATAGCTTCTGAACCAAGCATTTCCCTCACTTGTTTTACCACGTTGAGAAAATCGGCTCCAGAGCGGTCCATTTTATTGACGAAACCGATGCGCGACACTTTGTAATTGTCGGCTAGGCGCCAGTTGGTTTCCGATTGAGGTTCCACACCATCTACGGCTGAGAATAGGAATACCAAGCCATCCAGCACACGGAGTGAGCGATTTACCTCCACGGTGAAATCCACGTGCCCAGGGGTGTCAATAATGTTTACTTGGTATCTGTCTTCGCGATAATTCCAGAATACGGTGGTAGCTGCAGAGGTGATGGTAATGCCGCGTTCGGCTTCCTGTACCATCCAATCCATGGTGGATGCCCCATCATGCACTTCACCGATTTTGTGGTTTACACCGGCATAATAGAGAATGCGTTCGGTGGTGGTGGTTTTGCCGGCATCAATATGCGCGGCAATACCGATATTTCTTGTGTATTTTAAATCTCTTGACATGTTACTACAATGTTACCTGCCTATGGCAGGTGGGAGTTTTCAAATTGCTTGATAAAAATTACACCGATTTTTAATGGATGTTTCCTGCTCCCTTTAAATCGGTGTAATTCTATATGGTGTCTTACCAAATTTAGAACCTGAAATGTGAGAATGCCTTGTTGGCCTCAGCCATCCTGTGGGTATCTTCCTTTTTCTTCACAGCAGCGCCTTCTCCCTTTGATGCCGAGATGATTTCGGCAGCCAATTTTTCATACATGGTTTTTTCACCACGTTTGCGAGCGAAGTTAATCAGCCATTTCATGCCCAAGGCAATCTTGCGCTCGGGGCGTACCTCAGTAGGTACTTGGAAGTTTGCTCCACCTACACGCCGTGATTTGACCTCCACAGCAGGCATTACGTTGTTCAATGCTTTTTTCCAGGTGTCTAAACCGTTTTCACTAGTCTTCTGTTCCACCAATTCCATCGATTTGTAAAAAATGGTATAAGCGATCGACTTCTTACCGTCGAACATCATGTTATTTACAAAGCGAGTTACCTGAGTGTCGTTAAACTTCGGATCAGGTAAAATGATTCTTTTCTTTGGTTTTGATTTTCTCATCTTATTGTCCTCCGTTTTTATTTAGCTTGTCCTGGTTTAGGACGTTTTGTCCCATATTTCGAACGGCGTTGGTTGCGTCCGGCAACACCTGATGTATCCAATGCACCACGGATGATGTGGTAACGTACACCTGGTAAGTCTTTCACCCGGCCACCACGGATCAACACGATGGAGTGCTCTTGCAAGTTGTGACCTTCGCCTGGAATGTATGCATTCACCTCTTTACCATTGGTAAGGCGCACACGAGCCACTTTACGCATTGCTGAGTTTGGTTTTTTAGGGGTAGTGGTGTATACACGTGTGCATACGCCTCTTCGCTGTGGACTGCTGTCCAACGCTGGGGATTTACTCTTGTCCACCAGAGCTACTCTACCTTTTCTAACTAATTGTTGAATAGTAGGCATTTACTGTTTTTTAATTTTTTGCTTTTATTCTTAAACTTATTTTAAGGTGGGCAAAGGTAGGAAGTTTATTTTTGATTATCAAGGGGTTTGATAAAAAAACTGCATTTGATTTCCTGCAAAACAGGTTAATCGCAAGGTACCTCAACAAGAATGCCGCCAGCCTTGAAATAGAGAAATAGTCATATTTCTTCCAAAGCAACCCGTATGCTGGAATAATGCAAGGTAGTTTTACCTTCAAACCCTGAATCGGTTGCCACGATTATCCATAGCATACCATCGTCATCTGTTGTGGCCGAAAACTCACCAGTCCGTTCTAGGAGGGTATAAACATATTCCTCGGTACCATTAGCTACATTGCCGATTACCACCATATCACTACCATCGGTACAGCATTGCTGTATTTTATCGATGTTCATCTCGTAGAAGTTATTTTCATCGGGAGCACCGCCAGCGCCGACACCACCGCTTCTCGCGTCTGAGGCGATGTGAAGTGTAAACGTTCCTTTATATCGCGTTGAAGGCTTCAGGCCTTCAGCTCTTTTGGTAAGATACATGAACAGGTCATCGCTGCGATTCATACCTGAGATGCGATAAGCGGGTTCGTTTTCATCCAATGGAGCAGGGAGCGTAGCAAGACCTTCCTCCAATTCATAAATTTCAACGTTGTCACCATTGTATTCGGAAAAGCCTGCTTGCCAGCCGTCTTTGCCGTCGGAAAAATCTGAGTAAAGGATCATCGAGTCCCTGCCACGATTTTCCTCCTTTTCACAGTTCACAAAAAACAACATCAGTAACACACCTATTCCGCTAAAAAATAACCATTTCATACTACTCCTCATTATTAATTTAATAGTTAATTTCATTATAGATAACCGTTGGATTTAGGCATTGTTTTCTTTTCTTGAGAATGAGGCGAAGCATTTTTGCTCGAAGAGATTGCCGAAGCTGGAGCGTCGTGCATCCGGGAAAACAATAAAACCCGGCTATTGCCGGGCTTCTTCTGCTTTGTGGAGCCGGAGAGATTCGAACTCTCGTCCAGACATGGTACAATATATGCTTTCTACATGCTTAGCTTCCGTTTTATTGTCGGGAAAGGGAAGGCCGGATGCTTGCCTGTACCATTTTCCTTAGTTGCTGTTTCTCGTTGGTCCGGCGCAACAACGAACCAACCAGTTCCATATTTCGGTGTCCCGGATGCTACGCTATAGAACGATACGTTAGCGGGACAAAAGCTGAGCTAATTCTAAATTAGGCAGCTAAGGCGTAGTTATTTTCGCCATTTAAAAAGTTGAAAGTTCGGATTAAAGCGCAATACTCACAACGCGCTGCATGCTTACATAACCGTCTCCATCCTGTCAATTCCGGTCGGCCCCCTGTAATAATATAGCCTACAAAGATACGATTTTATATCGAAAATGAAAGGCGGAAAATCAACCGAGTCGTATTGACACCGCATTTTTATGCGCTTGCAAATCTTCCAGTTCCGCTAATAGCTCCACCGTAGGGCCAATGTTTCGCAACCCCTCCATCGTAATATGCTGGAATGTAATTTTTTTGACAAATGAATCCACCGATACCCCTGAATATGAACGTGCATAGCCGCTTGTAGGTAAAGTATGATTGGTACCCGAAGCATAGTCTCCGGCACTTTCGGGTGTATCGTGTCCCAGAAACACCGAACCGGCATTGCTGATTTTCTGTACCAAGGATTCCCAATCTTCAGTTTCAATGATTAAATGCTCCGGGGCATACTGGTTACTGAAAGCCAAGGCCTCATCCAAGTCACTGCATAATATGGCGTAAGAATTGGCAAGGGCTTTTGCGGCCATAGTAGCACGAGGTAGTTGTGCAAGCTGTTCTTCCAAGGCAACCTGTACATCGGCAATCAGTGTTTGATCCGTACTTACCAATATGGCTTGGCTATCTGGCCCATGTTCGGCCTGTGCTAGCAGGTCGGCGGCGATGTATTGAGGGTTGCCCGTGCCATCTGCGACGACAAGCACTTCAGATGGCCCCGCGGGCATATCAATGCTTACATTGGTCTTACTTTGCACTAAGCTTTTGGCCTTGGTAACGTATTGGTTGCCCGGCCCGAATATTTTGTCTACTTTGGAGATGCTAGCTGTACCATAAGCCATGGCGGCTATAGCTTGAGCACCCCCTACCAAATAGATTTTGTCAATCTTAAGCAGTTGCAGGCAATAGGCTACATACCCATTGATCATGCCATTGGCCTGGGGAGGGGAGCAAACCACAATTTCCTTGCAGCCGGCTATGCGCGCCGGGACGCCGAGCATCAATAATGTACTGGGCAGCACGGCCGATCCTCCGGGAATATATAATCCCACTTTTTCGATGGGCCGTGGTTCGCGCCAGCATTTAACACCCGGCATGGTCTCCACCGCCTTTTCCTTGCGCAATTGGGTTTCATGGAAACGGTATATATTGGCGAAGGCAATTTCTAGCGCACGCCGTTGCTCACGCCCAATGGAGGAAGCGATGGCTGCAATTTCATCGGCTTCAAGATATAATTTCTCCAAGTGCACGCCGTCGAATCTTTCCGCGTAGGCCTTAAGTGCAGCATCACCGTTGGCCCGTACGTCGTCAATGATGGACACTACCGATTGAGTAATGGCATTGGAAGGATCGGTATTGCGCGTAAGAAGCTTTTGGATATCCGGCCCATTCAGCGAAGAATAGGTGTATGTCTTTAGCATGGTGTTTTTGGTATTAAGTATACATCAGGGCTTAAATGATGATTTTTTCCACCGGCATCACCACAATACCTTGTGCTCCAGCGGCCTTCAATTTGTTGATTTTATCCCAGAAATCCTGTTCCGAGATGACCGTGTGCACCGCCACCCAATTTTCTTCAGCCAAAGGCACAATGGTTGGACTCTTAACACCGGGAAGCAGGGCGATGATTTCATCAAGATGCCGGCGTTCCACATTCAGGACCACATACTTGGTTTCGAAAGCCCGGAGTACAGATTGAATACGTTGTATCAATTCACGAACTACCGGATTGCTATCTATGCCGTTTTTACTGATCAAAATGGCCTCTGATGCCATTACATCCGCAAAAGGTTTGAGTCCGTTGCTCCTCAATGTGCCACCGGTGGAAACGATATCAAAGATTGCGTCGCTCAACTCCAATGCAGGGGAAATTTCAACCGAGCCGGAGATCATGCGTATATCGGCTGAAATACCATTTCCATCAAGGAATTTTTTGAGGATGGTGGGATAAGAAGTGGCGATGGCTTTCCCGTTTAAATCGGCAAGTTCCATGGCTTCGCTGTGATTGGGTACAGCGATTTTGAGACTGCATTTGCCAAACCCAAGCCGCTGTAGGTATCGAACATCGGCCTCAGTTTCCATAATGACATTTTCACCCACTATGCCAAGATCGGCAATGCCATCTTGTACATATTCAGGGATATCATCATCCCGGAGAAAGAGTATTTCCAATGGGAAATTGGAAACGGTAGTTATCAAAGAACTTTTGTAATTCTCAAAGTTCAAGCCACAGTTTTTCAGCAATTGTACTGATTTTTCATTGAGCCTCCCAGATTTTTGGATGGCGATTTTCAAATTCTTCAAGGGTGTAAATTAAAATTATTAATAAAGGAAAAAACATCGTTGGTTAACTGCTTCACGTAGAAACATACATATTACATATCGCCATAAGGGCGATGGTGGATATGTATGTGTTGGATGAAAGCAATCTTCATGTTTACTATTAATAACTGTTAAGTGCAGCGGCAAATATATGAGGTAAATATCGGCATTGCAAATTTCGCCGTTAAGTTTTATTAAATGACGCCATACCTCCGTGTGATCCAGAAAAGGTAAAATCACAGAGAGCAGGTGTATAATTAATATGTTGATGCCTTTTTTTTAATTTATGTGGGGATGAATTGTTTTAATTAGGTAAAAAATGTACTTTGGCTAAAAATAAGAGGTGATAATATATGGCGAAGGATTTAGCAAACCAACAAGAGACAACTACGGGCAATACGACCCAAATATTGGAAGATGGGATACACCATGTTAATAACCCGGTATTGGATTTGCCGGAAATTGTCAAAAATTATTTAGGACCGGTAACTGGGTATCACCAGGAAAACAACAATTATTATTTCACCGATGGCAGTGCAAGCGTAGAAATCAAGGTAGTCAGTGATGAGATTATTCGGGTTCGATTGGCTCCAAAGGGACAATTCTTGGAAGACTTCTCCTATGCGGTGCCCCAAACGGACCAACATGTGGCGGTATATAATTTTGAGGAGGATCAGCAAGCATATCGCGTAAAAACCAATACCGTGGCTTGCGTGATCCAAAAGGCCGATTTTTTAATTTCATTCGAGGACCGCGAAGGCAAGGAATACAGCAAGGATTATTCACCTATGCATTGGGAAGAAAACCCTGATTTCGGCGGCTATTATGTGTACAGTACCAAAGTGGCCGTAGCCAATGAAGCCTTTTATGGATTGGGTGATAAGCCTACCCACCTCAATCTACGGGGAGGGCGGTTCACCAATTGGAATTCTGACACGTATTCGTTCCAGTTCAATCAAGACCCATTATACCGCAGCATCCCGTTCTATATCGGATTGAATGATGGAGATGCGTACGGCATATTTTTCGACAACACATTTAAGACCTATTTCGATTTTGCCGCTGAGGCACATGACCAGACAAGTTTTTGGTCGGAAGGTGGAGAATTACAATATTATTATATCCATGGTCCGCACATGATGGATGTAGTGAAGCGCTACAATAGCATTACGGGCACACATTACCTACCTCCGTTATGGGCATTGGGTTTTCATCAATGTCGGTGGAGTTATTACCCTGAAAGCAAAGTGAGGGATTTGGCCAAGAATTTCCGCGAGCGAAAAATTCCCTGTGATGCGATATACCTCGATATTGATTATATGGACGGTTATCGGTGTTTTACGTGGAACAAGCGTTATTTCCCTGACCCAAAGAAGATGATTAAGGAATTGGCAGACGATGGTTTCCGTACGGTGGTCATCATTGACCCGGGCATTAAAGTCGATGAGAATTATTGGGTATTTCGTGAAGGAAAAAAGAACCGCTATTTCTGCCGCAGGGGTGATGACTATTTCATGGAAGGATATGTGTGGCCGGGCCGTTGCCAATTTCCCGATTTTACTAACCAGGAGGTGCGTGAATGGTGGGGTGGACTGTTTAAGGAATTGGTAGATATTGGGGTGGCAGGCGTATGGAATGACATGAACGAACCGGCTGTATTTGGCAGGGGTACATTCCCGAATGACGTGCGCCATAATTTCGACGGTTACCGTGGCTCCCACCGCAAGGCGCATAACGTGTATGGCATGCAGATGGTGCGGGCCACGTATGAAGGGTTGAAAAAACTGTTTCAGAAAAAGCGGCCCTTTACCATTACCCGTGCAGCATATTCAGGTACGCAACGCTATGCTTCTGTATGGACTGGCGATAATGTGGCTACATGGGAACATTTACGCCTCGGTGTATTGCAACTCCAACGGCTGTCGACATCTGGCATGCCGTTCTGCGGTACGGATATCGGAGGGTTCAGTGGAGAACCAGATGCAGAACTTTTTACACGGTGGATACAGTTTGGGGTCTTCTCTCCCTTCATGAGGGCCCATTCAGCTGGCGATACCGCTGAACGTGAACCATGGAGCTTCGGAGCGGAGCATGAAGCGCTTAATCGTAAATTCATCGAATTGCGTTATAAGCTCTTGCCTTATATCTATTCCGTATTTTGGGAGCATACCAAATATGGATTCCCCATCCTACGTCCCGTGACTTTAATGGAACAACACCTCGACAGTAACATCCAACGGGAAGAGGAATTCTGCTTTGGCGATAAAATACTGATATCACCCGTGTTGAATCCAGGTCAACAAAACAAAACAGTGTACCTACCTACTGGTGATTGGTACTATTATTGGAACGATACTGCATATCAAGGAGGGAAAGAGCATGATGTGGTCACGCCGATGGATGAAATGCCTATATTTATAAAGGCAGGGACCGTACTCCCAGAATATCCCGTCATGCAATTTGTGCATGAGAAGAAGATCGAATCACTGAAGCTGCTGGTTTATCATAGCGTGCAGGAAGTGAATTCGTATCTATATGAAGATCACGGAGATACGTTTGCTTACGAACAACATATCTATTTGGAGAAGAAGTTTGTGGTAAAGGGAAGTTCAAAAAGTTTGAAAATCGCGCAAAACGTAGATGGTTTGTATTCAGAGAAATATGATACATATGATTTGCATTTGGTGGCTTTGCCATTTAAGGTGCAACATGTGATTGTGGACGATAAGACCCTAGTTGCCGAACAGGACGACAACGGTAGGCACGTGGTTAAAGTACCGAAAGATTTCAGGAGCATCGTAATCACCTGAGCACGCCAAGGGCTGTCCGATAGATACGTTTGTTAACCAATTATAAACCCATAGTTATGCAGAATTCGGTAGAAGTCTATTCATTGTTCACGGATTTTGATGTAAGTCTCTTTCGGTCGGGCAAGCATTTTAAACTCTATGAAAAGTTCGGTTCGCATACCCTTTTGCATAACGGTAGTAGCGGCACCTATTTTGCGGTATGGGCGCCCAATGCTGAATCAGTTTCAGTTATTGGCAATTTTAACGGTTGGAATCCCTATTCACATACCCTTTATGTGCGATGGGATGGTTCGGGTATCTGGGAAGGATTTATCCCCAATATTGGAGTAGGCGAGTTATATAAGTACCATATCCGATCATATCAGGGAGAAACGTTGGAAAAAAGTGATCCTTTTGCATTGCAATCGGAAAATCCGCCAAGGACGGCATCCCTGGTATCCACCACGTGGTATGAATGGCAAGATGAAGATTGGATGCAGGCCCGCCATCAACACAACGGGCTCAATAAGCCCATCTCTGTTTATGAAATGCATCTAGGGTCTTGGATACGTGACCCAGATGACCCAAAGCGACTGCTCAATTATAGGGAAATTGCTGAACGCTTGGTGCCTTATGTCAAAGAAATGGGCTTTACCCATGTTGAACTGCTCCCGATTATGGAGCATCCCTACTACCCATCATGGGGATACCAAATTACAGGCTATTTTGCCGCTTCAGCCCGCTATGGATCTCCTCAGGATTTGATGTATCTCACCGAACAGTTGCATATTAATGGCATTGGCGTCGTGCTGGATTGGGTGCCATCGCATTTTCCTGGTGATGCACATGGTTTATACCGGTTTGATGGCACACATCTATATGAACATCAGGATCCGCGGCAGGGTTATCATCCAGACTGGGGATCCTACATTTTTAATTATGGCCGCAATGAGGTGCGCGCTTTCCTAATCAGCAATGCCATATTTTGGCTGGAAAGATACCACGCAGATGGAATACGGGTAGATGCGGTGGCTTCCATGCTGTATCTCGACTATTCCCGTAATGAGGGCGAATGGATACCCAATGAATATGGTGGCAGGGAGAATCTGCAAGCGGTCAGTTTTCTGAAAGAATTAAATGAAGCTATATATGGCTATTTCCCAGATGTACAAACCATAGCTGAGGAATCTACCTCCTGGCCAGGGGTGAGCCGTCCGGTATATAGCGGAGGATTAGGTTTTGGGATGAAATGGATGATGGGTTGGATGCATGACACGTTGGAATATTTCAGCCGCGACCCGTTATACAGGCAACATCACCATGGGCAATTAACCTTCAGCATGTTATATGCATTTCATGAAAATTTCATGTTGCCTATTTCGCATGATGAAGTAGTTCATGGCAAAGAATCGATGGTTAACAAAATGCCCGGCGATGAATGGCAGCGGTTTGCCAACCTGCGGGTATTATATTTATATATGTTTACACACCCAGGCACTAAATTGCTATTTATGGGTTGCGAATTCGGACAGATTACTGAATGGAATTACAACCAGTCTTTGGATTGGCACCTGATGCAGCATAAACCGCATAGCGGCATTTTCGAATTCATCAAATCACTTAACCACTTGTACAGAACCGAGCCTGCGCTCTACGAACATAGCTTCAGCCCCGAAGGTTTTGAATGGATAGAAGGGGGGGATGCCCAAAATTCGGTTTTGTCATACGTAAGAAGGGGTCTCAAGCCGGAAAACGATTTGTTAATTATCTTAAACTTAACACCGGTGGTTCGTTATTTTTATCGATGTGGTTTACCTTCGCAAGGCGAATGGATCGTATTGCTAAGTTCGGATGACGACAATTATTATGGCAGTGGCATCGAACATCCGCCAGTGCAGGCGGAACCCATTCGATGGATGAATAAGGATTGGTCAGCTAACTTCACCTTGCCCCCTCTGGGCGGACTAGTCCTCAAGCAAAACCATGAAAAGCAAGTAGCCCGGGAAAAAGTAAAGCAAAGCGAAAAAATACCACTGGCAAAAACGGACAATGAGAGCCCGGTAGAAAAGAAAACGACGAAAAGGCGAGTGAAGGAAATGCCGGAACCGGAAGTCCCTACCGTGGAAGCCACTATACCTGCTACAAAGGCAATCAAAGAAGAAAAGCCACCCGTTGGACACCGCATGCCCAAGCGTAACTCATCTAATGACGAATAATTTATGGCCAACGATTCAACAGCCACCGACCCCAAGCATGTCATACATTTAAGCGCCGAATGTTACCCTGTAGCCAAAGTAGGAGGGCTCGGCGATGTGGTAGGGGCATTGCCCAAATACTTGCAGCATGCTGGGCTTAATGCTTGGGTGGTTATGCCTTGGTACAATAAACCTTTTGTGCAAAGACATGATTTCGAGGTTGTATACCGGGGAAATTTCCAACAGGGATCAAGACCATTGGAAGTACAGGTATACAAGGAAAAACATGACGTATTGGGGTTTGGCCTGTATCTGATAAAAATACCGGGACTTTTAGACCGGGATGAAATCTACAGTTATGTCGATGAAAGCGAACAATTCATGGCTTTTCAACACGGGTTTTTGCACTGGATTAACGAAGCCGCTATCATACCGGATGTGGTTCATTGCCACGACCACCATACCGGACTCATCCCGTTTTTGATGTACCATAGCGACGAGTTTACTGCGTTTAAGGATGTACCAACTGTAGCAACAGTACACAATGGGGAATACCAGGGATGGATGGATTGGAATAAAGCCATCCTGCTACCCACTTTTGATACATGGAAATGGGGATTGCTGGATTGGGATAAAGTGATTAATCCATTGGCCGCGTTGATTAAATGTTGTACGGTATTCACTACGGTATCCGAGGGATATCTTCAAGAACTAACTGAGCAAACAAATGGACTGGAACATTTGTTTTTGATGGAACAGCATAAAAGTTTCGGCATCGTAAATGGGATTGATACGATGGTATGGGATACGGAAAGGGATGATATGCTGCATCAAAACTATCGCATTACGGATGTTCAATCAGGTAAAAACAAGAACAAGGCATTCCTATGCAATGAGTTCGGCTTGGATTCCACAAAGCCGCTATTGGCCTATATTGGTCGGTTTGCTGGCGAAAAAGGAGCTGATCTTTTACCTGGAATCATAGAAAACATATTGAGCAGTGACGGTGTTGAATTGAGTATAATCGTATTAGGATCGGGGGATCCCCAAGTGCAAACGGCGATGGCCTTTTTGGCCGAAAAATATCAAGGGAAACTGGGTGTCCATATCGGTTATGAAGAGGAATTGTCGCACCGGATTTATGCCGCTGCAGATTTTTTGATCATGCCTTCACGTGTGGAGCCGTGTGGGCTAAACCAACTCTATTCGATGCGGTATGGTACCATTCCCATCGTACGACGTACAGGAGGACTTAAAGATACCGTACGTGACATCAGTGAAAAAGATGGATACGGGATAACGTTCCAGCATGCCGACATTGATGATGCGGTATTTGCCATACAGCGGGCATTGGAATTGTATAAAGATAAAAAACGGATGCAGCAACTGCGTAAGCAATTGATGAAGATCGATTTCTCCTGGGATAAATCGGCAACGAAATATGTGGAGCTTTATCGAAATATAACCAAATAGATTATGATCAAACACAATGTAATTTCCGTAGTATTGGGGGGCGGCAAGGGTACACGTCTTTATCCATTGACCGAAAAACGATCAAAACCTGCTGTACCGATTGCCGGGAAGTACCGATTGGTCGATATCCCCATCTCCAATTGCCTCAATTCGGGATATAACCGGATTTTTGTGTTAACGCAGTACAATTCCGCGTCATTGAACTCGCACATCAAAAATACCTATAACTTCAGCGTGTTCAGCAAGGGCTTCGTGGATATCCTCGCCGCCGAGCAGACGAATGAAGGCGACAAATGGTACCAGGGTACAGCGGATGCGGTACGGCATATGCAGCGCTACCTGGCACACCATGATTACGACCATTTGCTCATTCTTTCCGGCGACCAGCTTTACCAAATTGATTTTCAGGAAATGATTGAGCGCCATATCGAATCCGGGGCGGAGATATCCATCGCCACCATTCCGGTAAACGCCAAGGACGCCACATCATTCGGTATCCTGAAGTCGGACGAGGCAAGCGATATCACCGCCTTCACGGAAAAGCCCACAGCAGACCTCCTGGCTGGATGGGAGTCTGAGGTGAGCGAGGAGATGAAGGCGGAAGGCAGGGTATACCTGGCATCCATGGGGATTTATGTGTTTAACAAGAACGTGTTAGCGAAAATGCTTGCAGAACATCATGGAATGGACTTTGGCAAAGAATTGATTCCCGATTCCATCGGTAGGCATAAGGTGCATAGCTACGAATATCGGGGGTATTGGACCGATATCGGCACCATAGATTCGTTTTTCGAAGCCAATATCGGCCTCACAGACGACATCCCCAAATTTAACCTCTTCGATAAACACACCATTTTTACCCGAGGACGCATGCTGCCGCCATCCAAAGTATCAGGCACTACATTGGATAAGGTTGTCCTTGCAGATGGGTGCATCGTCGCCGCCGACCGGATAGAACGATCGGTTATCGGCGTGCGCTCACGTGTAGGAGCGGGCTCGGTCATCAAGACGACCTACATGATTGGTAATGACTTCTACCAGACGTTGGACGACATAGACGTGGCAAACAGACAAGGTATCCCATTGGCAGGGGTAGGAGAGCATTGCTACATCGAAAATGCCATTCTCGACAAAAACTGTTGCATCGGCAGCAATGTCCGTATTACGGGTGGCACGAATTTGGAAGATGGTGATTTTGAAACGCATATGATCCGTGATGGCATCGTGGTGGTCAAGAAAAGAGCGGTATTGCTTAGTGGGACGGTGATTGGGTAGCTATTCCGTATCTTTGCCCACATGGCAAATCACGACACCATAGTTGCATTGGCTACTGCTACGGGCAGTGGCGCTATTGCCGTCATCCGGCTTTCGGGAATTGACGCCATATCCATTGCCAATAAGATTTTTAAGGGTAAGGATTTAACCCTGCAAAAATCCCACACCATCCATTTTGGTATCATCCAAGATGGAAATGAGGTGCTGGACGAGGTGTTGGCGTCCATATTCATAGCCCCCCATTCCTATACCAAGGAACATGTGGTGGAGATATCCACCCACAATTCCAACTATGTAATTGAGCGGATTATCCAATTGCTCATTAAGGGAGGGGCACGCGCTGCCAAACCAGGGGAGTTTACGCTGCGTGCTTTCCTCAATGGGGGAATGGACCTCTCGCAAGCCGAGGCAGTGGCCGATCTCATTGCGTCCAATTCTGCTGCTTCCCATCAAGTAGCCATGCAACAGATGCGAGGTGGTTTTTCCAACGAATTGAAAAATCTACGCGAACAGCTTATCCATTTTGCATCGTTGATTGAACTCGAACTGGATTTTTCGGAAGAAGATGTGGAGTTTGCCAACCGCGAGCAGCTTAAAGGCCTTGTGCTAAATATTGGCGCTGTGCTTAAGAGGCTCATTTCATCGTTCGAGCAGGGAAATGTACTGAAAAATGGTGTACCCGTGGTGATTGCTGGCAAGCCAAACGTCGGCAAATCCACCTTGCTCAACACCCTGCTGAATGAAGAACGGGCCATTGTTTCGGAAATAGCCGGTACCACACGCGATACCATCGAAGACGAAATCAATATCAATGGCGTCACATTCCGCTTTATCGATACGGCGGGTATTCGCAATACTCAGGATATTATCGAAGCCAAGGGCGTGGAACGCACACGAGAGAAGATGCGGCAGGCCCGGCTTATCATTTACCTGGCCGACCCCCAACAGGATGATCTGGAAGAAATCAGTACCCAGATCGGGGAAGTGGCACTATTGGGCGTGCCTTTTGTGACGGTGGTCAATAAAACCGATTTGCTGAGACCCGATCACATTGAAGACCTGAAAGTTATTGAGCCTATTTTTATTTCTGCTAAAAACAAGGCGGGGGTGGAGGAATTGAAAGATGAGGTCTTACGTAAGGTCAACCTCCACCAGCTCAATACAGACGATGTGCTGGTCACCAATATCCGCCATGTAGAAGCACTGCAAAAAACATCGGAATCCCTGGAGAAGGTGCTTCACGGCATCGACAATCCGGTCACCTCCGATTTTCTTGCCATGGACATCCGGCAGGCACTTCACCACCTCGGTGAAATCACGGGCAGCGTATCCACAGATGACCTGTTGGAAAATATCTTCAGTAAGTTCTGTATTGGGAAGTAAAGCAGCCAGCCCGAATTCGAAATGCACGGTAGTTGGTAATCGGCTTTTTATCGAAAAAACCGTACCTTGGGCTATCTTTCTATATCGTAGAAAAACATGCCACAGAACAATGTCCGCCATTTATGGAGGGAGACGCTTTCGTCCAGGCCCGTATCCAAAGATACGTACCGGGGCATGCACCTGGCCGTATTGCGCCGGGCAGTACACCAAAAACCGGCCGAACACGTGTTTGCCATCCTATTCGAAGTCGGGGATTTCGTACTCTGCGAATCCAAAGGGCATCCGCCATCCGCCACACCCTTCGAGCTGCCTTCAAAAGAATCGGAAACGCTCTGGCTTTGCTTCCAGTTTCAGGGAACGGCCACGTTTTCTAGCGGAACATCCAGCGAACCCGGCACCCTGTTTTCCTTTATATCAACCGGCGGAGACCGGCTGCTTACCTTTCAGGCCGGAAAGCAATGGGCGCTGTACCTCGGTGTATCCGGAGCCTCCAGGGAGCAGCTGCTGGCTGAACTCCCCCTGCTGCGGGAACGGCACGGGCAACAGCCTATCCTGCAGGGTGTACCCATTTCCCATCCGGATAGACAAACGCTGGAATCATTGCCCAAACTATCGTTCGGCCCGTTCTCGACGGTACACCACATCGGGCAGCTGATCATCAAGACGTATGGCAACTACGCCCAACAACTCAAGCGGTGCCTGCAGCAACCGCAGGGGCAACCCCAGATACAGCTTTACAACCAGGCAATCGCCTATATCCGGGACAACTATATGGACGAAGCGCTGAGCCGCGAAAAGATTGCCGAAGCGCTCCATTGCTCGGCCCGGAGCCTCAGCCGCGCCTTTGAGGGCAGGCCCGCCTCCCTGAATGCCTCCATCCTGATCCTCCGCCTCTATAAAAGCAGAGAACTGCTGCGCAACGAACCCGGATGCTCCGTTGAACAGATTGCCCTGATGCTCCATTTTTTCGATGCAAGCCACTTTACCGCCCAGTACAAGAAATATTTCCACCGGACACCCCGCGAAGAACGGAAGGTCATTGGAAGCAGGAAATAAGCTGGGGGGTTGATCAGGAATGCCGGCGTCCGGAACGTAGGCGCTGGCTCTTTGGTTGGACAGGCCAGCGTCCAGGCTGTAAACGCCAGCACTTTGGTTAGACAAGCCCCTTTCCAGCACGTAAACGCCGGCTTTTTTGTTAGGCAAGCCGGTGTCCAGCACGTAAACGCCGGCTGTTTGGTTAGACAAGCCACCTTCCAGTCTGTAAACGCTGGCTTTTTGGTCAGGAACGCTAGCGTTCCGAACGTAGACGCTAGGTGTTTTGTCAGGAACACTGGCGCTTAGACTATAAACGCTAGCTCTTTTGTTAGAAACGCCAGTGTTCCCCTTTCCCTTGTTAGCTAATTTTTTTAGTCAAAAAACATGTTCAAACCTGGTGTAAAGGATGTTTTTTTTGGGATAAGCCGCCGTTTTTCAATACAAAAAATAGGAAAATCGTGCCAAACACTTTTTTGGGGTACCCCGGATTTTGGCACGATTTTACAATTTTTCGGCCCCTACCGCCCGCATCTTTGCAGTGTTAGGTTTTTCATCGTTAATAAATTGTTCTTTAACGGTGATGAAGCTATCAGAATGGTTTTATTTATTCACTTTTTTAAATTTTTTTATCATGGCAAAACCAATTTACAGAAGCAACACCGCCGCGGGCCTGTTGCGTGATGGGGAAAACATCTTCGCGAAGATGACGGAAAATGCGGAACTATTCCCCAACCCGGATCCGGATCTGCCTGCTTTCGAAAGCAGCCTGGATGCGTACCGCGATGCGTATGCGGCCGCTACCTTCAGGGACAAAAGAGCGGTTGTTCTCAAAAGCCAGAAAGGGCAGGAGCTGCAGAAGGCCATCTACCAGCTATCCCGTTATGTGGATGCCGTTGCCGATGGCGACGAAGCCGTTATCCTGGCAGCAGGCTACCGTCCTACGCGTTCGCCCATCAATCGCATAGGGAGAACGCCACGGGCGGAAAACCTGCGTGTGGAAAACCCGGAGGTGGGTACCGGCCTTATCCGGTTGCGCATCAAGCCGTGGCGGCACGCCCGGCTGTACCAATTCGAGTACCGCGGCAAGGGCACTGCCGAATGGGCCACGGTTATCCACAACAAGTCGGTGCTGGAGGTGAGTGACCTGGAGATGCTGCAGGAATACGAATTCCGTGCATCCTACCTTGGCACGGATACATCGCCCAACTACAGCGATGTCATCACCGCCCGCGTGGTGTAAACACAGGCAGGGGGGAAGCCGGCGGCTTCTCCCCTGCTTTAATTTTCTTATTTTTATCACCCTTTATTATTATACGATCATGAATCAAGTAAAAACCATTTCCCACCCCTTGCGGACCATCTTTCTCCGGTTCGACGAATCCAAAACAGCACCCGGCTTCGAAACCGAGGCGCTGGGACACTACCATGAAATACATGACCGCCTGTACGAAATCCGGCAACGGATAAACGGGAGGAGGAAGCTTATCGCCCCGTTTGTGATGCAGGTGGAAGCGGTAGCGGATCTGCTTGAACACGCCAAACTGAAATTTGACCACCTGGAGATGATGATCCCCGAAAACCCGGAGAAAGAGACCGTGCGCACGCAGCTTAAAACATTGATGGCCGATATCGATGCGGTCCTGGATGGCTTTGTACCCGCACTGTCTGATGCGGCCACCGATTTCTTCGATTACGACGACTATAGCTATGCGCATGACCAGTGGATGATGGATACGGCCTTCCCACTATTCGATCGGATATCCGCCCAATACGAAAGCTGCTCGGTGGACCTGGTTTCCTTTGACCGCGACCTCAACGACTTCAAAACGGTGCTGGCTTTTGTGAAAAAACAGGAAGGCAGGTACCTGGATGCCATGAACGGGCTGATCGAAACGTATTCGGACCTGAATTATGAAATAGACCTGTTTTTCAGCAAAGTAGCGGATTTTGATGATAACCTTGTGCAGTACGGACGAACCTAGCTGCATCGAGCGTGTGCTGGATGATCATTGCCAATTGGTGCATCCGCCTATTGTTATAAACTTCGACGGGAAAGGCAAAACCCAACACACGATGATGACAAAAGAAGAAGGCCCGCTTACGTAGAAACGGGCTTTCTTATCACTGGCCATCGGTAGGAGTGTCTTACATCATCGTGGGATGGTGCAATTGCCTTCAACAAGCTCATCGTGCCATAAAATGGTTCCGCCAGTTTTATCGTACATTCCCGATTGCGAACGCACTGCGTTCGCAATTCAACTGGACACATTACAGAACACTGATACGCATTGACAATCAGGATAAAAGAGAGTTTTATATCATCTACAGCAGTTTTTGCTTGGGCAACGGCTTTGCACTTTTAGCTATAAATCATTCGAGATGAGTAAAGAAAGCCGGAAACAGCGAGGAGCAGAAATCATGGAAGTTGTATTTCCGTTAGCAAAAAGCCTATCCAATATTCCGGTTTCCCGTAATAAGAGGCACATGTTTATCCTTAGTTTTGGGTGATGCTATGCCAAAACTTGATGTCGCGCTAAAAACGGGACTATAAAATGCATCTCAAAAAATGAGATGATAATTGGATTTATACCTATCTTGTGGAGCAATTCATCAAACTGAACAATGAACCGAATCAAGGCTGTATTGCAGGAGAAAGGCATTGTGCAGACGTGGCTGGCCGATCAATTGGGCAAAAGCTTTAATATGGTGAACAGCTATGTGCAGAATCGGCAGCAGCCAAGGTTGGAGGTGCTGTTTGAGATTGCCCGGATATTAGGCGTTAGCGCAAAAGAACTGCTTATAGAACAAAATAATAAAAGCAAAAAATGAGCTTTCAAAAGATATTAGAAGAATACAGGAAAATTGCTTTTTCGGAGCACGATAAGGGCAATCGATTTGAGCGACTGATGCAGACTTATTTACGTACTGATTGACAAAAATAAGAGAAATTTAAGAATTAACTTTTACGATTAATAGTTTAGAATTAAAGATAGCTAATGAGTGAGAATTTACAATTAGAAAAAACCCTTTGGCAAGCCGCTGACAAACTGCGAAACAATATGGATGCGGCTGAATACAAGCACGTTGTATTAGGTTTGATATTCTTGAAATATATTTCTGATGCTTTTGATGAACTTTATGAGCAATTAGACACTACCAAACATGAAACCGGAGCCGACCCTGAGGACAAAGACGAATACACCGCAGAACGTGTATTTTATGTGCCGCCGCAGGCACGGTGGAAATGGTTGCAGGGCAGAGCCAAACTGCCAACCATAGGCAAGGACATTGACGAAGCAATGGACAGCATTGAAAGAGACAATACTTCATTGAAAGGCGTTTTGCCAAAAGATTATGCCCGACCAGCACTCGACAAGCAAAGACTTGGAGAACTCATTGACCTGATTGGCTCCATCACGTTGAGTAAAGGCGGTAACGGAAAAGGCAAAGACGTTTTGGGCTTTGTGTTTGAGTATTTCTTAGGACAGTTTGCAGATGCCGAAGGCAAAAAAGGAGGACAATTCTACACACCGCAAAGCATTGTAAAAATCTTGGTGGATATGCTCGCCCCCGAACCTGAAAAACGAGTGTATGACGGCTGTTGTGGTAGCGGTGGAATGTTTGTGCAAAGTGAACGCTTTATTGAAATGCACGAACACCGCAAAGGTAAAATTTCCATTTTCGGACAGGAAAGCAACCCTACTACTTACAAGTTAGCGAAAATGAACTTGGCGATTAGAGGTATTGACGCCAAAATTGAATTGGGCGATACCTTGATGAACGACAAATTCCCTGAATTGAAAGTGGATTATGTCATTGCCAATCCGCCTTTCAATGTTAGCGATTACAATATAAACAAAGCTGAAACCCACAAATGGAAATACGGTGTTCCACCTTCGGGAAATGCCAATTATGCATGGTTACAACATTTTGTGAGCAAACTTGCCCCATATGGAACAGCAGGAATTGTTTTGGCAAACGGTAGTATGAGTTCTGAAATTTCCACCGAAGGAGAAATCAGAAAAGGAATGATTGAAGCCGATTTGGTGGACTGCATGGTTTCTTTGCCATCGCAATTGTTTTACAACACCCAAATTCCAGCTTGCTTATGGTTTATGGCTCGCAACAAAACCGAAACAAGCAAATTCAGAAACCGCACCAACGAAATTCTATTCATTGATGCTCGTGAATTGGGCACTATGATTAGCCGAAAGCAAAAGGAATTAAACGAAACAGATATTGCCAAAATTTCCGACACTTACCACAAATGGAGAAGCAAAGAACAATTTGCCGACTATAAAGATGTAGCAGGGTTTTGTAAATCTGCCAACATTCAGGATATACGTAAGAATAACTATATCTTAACACCAGGACGTTACATTGACTTCAAAGAAGTGGCAGAAGATGGAGTAGCATTTGACGATAAAATGCAATCGCTTACTGCTTCCCTATCCGAGCAAATGCAAAAAGCAAATGAGTTGGATGATGCTATAAAACAAAACCTTGCGAAAATCGGCTATGGCTTATAAACTAAAAACATTAATCGTTTTTGACACCAACTCTTTGCGTAGCACGGAGGCGGGTGAAGTGGCATATAGCTTTTTTGCTTTTGGGCGACCTTTTCAGATGGTAGAAGAATTCATTTTGGAAAAAGATTTAAGTGAGGACATCCATATAGCTATACCAACATGGGCAATTGAGGAACTCAAAGACCAAAAGCACCGACAATACAAAACCGACATAATCGAGTTCCAGAAATTGGCAAAACGTCTTTCAGGTATGCCGCATATCCCCGAATTAGCCTTGCCAGAGGAAGAATTTGATTGTACAACTTACATTCAAGAAAAGGCACAAGAATATTTAGCAACAAAGTCAATCAAACTTTTAGAAATTAAAGAAGAACTTGCTAATACCGTTTTGCAAAGTATGATGAAACGGGTTATGAAAGACCAAAACAAAAAACAACCTTTTGCTCACACAGGAAAATACAAAGACGCAGGATTTAAAGACAATATTGTTTGGGAAAGCCTGATGCATTTTGACGGAGTGACTGATTTTGACAAAGTAATTTTCATTACCAAAGATGGAGACTATGCAAATTGCGAAGTAGAGTTCAAAGACAAATGGAATCGCCACATTGCCATTGAGAAAGATGAAAACAACGCTATTGCCGAAATCCAAAAAGATTATGAACTCTATATTAAAGAAAGAACAATTTATGATTTTACGCAAACTGACTATTTCAAAGATTACTTAGCAGATCAGCTCAAGAAAAAATCAGAAATTTTGATTGAAGGCGAGAACTTCAAAATAGAAAATTTCAAGTTGATTGATATGTGTACTGATATAAGTCGTGTTCCACCTAATGAGCATATGATAGAAAGCTTGTACGTTAATTCTCAAATAGTAGTATACTACTCTGACAATGGGGAGAAAAAGGAGCTAATAGTTTCTGCAACTACTTCATTTGCTGATGAGGAAACCAAAGAAATAATTGAAACATTTTACGATTTTGACTTGACATGAGTATTTGGAAGACATATAAGTTGATGGATTTGATTAATGTCAAGCATGGGTTTGCCTTTAAAGGAGAATTTTTCTCTGATGAGCCTACAACCGATATTCTTTTAACACCAGGTAACTTTAAAATTGGAGGTGGGTTTAAAACTGATAAACTGAAATATTATAATGGTGAAGTGCCTGAAGATTATGTTTTAAATGAAGGTGATATACTTATTACCATGACTGATTTAAGCAAAGCAGGTGACACACTTGGATATTCAGCAAAAATACCACAGCACAAAGGAATTAGGTACTTACATAATCAACGGTTAGGTTTAGTTCAGTTAAAAAATGAAGAAGTTGATTCCGACTTTTTACATTGGGTTTTAAGAACAAGACCATATCAATATTTTATCGTGAGCTCTGCCACAGGTTCTACTGTGAAACACACCTCTCCGATAAGAATTTGTGGTTACGAATTTGAAGCACCAGTAGACAAAACTGAACAACAGAGTATTGCCCAAATCCTTACTTCTCTTGACGACAAAATAGAATTGAACTTACAAATGAACCAAACTTTGGAAGCTATGGCACAAGCCATTTTCAAAGAGTGGTTTGTCAATTTCAACTTTCCGGGGTTTGATGGCCAGTTGGTGGATGGGCTGCCGAAAGGGTGGGAGGCAAAGAATATTGGAGAGCTCGGGACAGTAGTTACAGGTAGTACTCCTTCAAGTAAAAATCCTGAGTTATTTGGAGAAATAACTCCATTCATTACCCCTACCGACTTTAAAAATTATGGGAAACTAATTCTTGATGCCAATAGGTGTTTATCTGTTGAGGGAAAAGAGTCCATGACAAGCAGACTTTTACCGCCAAATTCTGTTCTCGTTACTTGTATTGGCTCTGATATGGGAAAAGTGGCGATAAATCGTGTTGAAAGTGTTTCAAATCAACAAATAAATTCCATAATTCCAAATATCAACCAAGTAACTTCTGATTACTTGTATTATGATTTAGTTTTTAAATACGATTACTTAAGAAATATTGCGACAGGTGGTTCAACCATGCCAATCATTAACAAATCGAGATTTCAGGAAATTCAGGTAATTATTCCAAGCGAAGATTTAAGAAATAATTTTCAAGAATTAATGGAGAATTTTAACTCAAGAATAGAAGAGAATGTAAAACAAATAAAATCATTAACCCAAACCCGTGACACGCTTTTACCCAAACTAATGAGCGGAAAATTGGAATTAACCAACAATTAATGGATAAATTGAAATTCTATATGACCAATCGTTTCATCCTGCTTATTACAAGCGTGGCATTGTTTGTTGGTATTCATTATTTGTTCACAAATTCTATATTGCCTGACACATCAACAAAGAACATTTGGTTTTATTCAGGGCTTTTTATGCTCTTCTTTTCAATACTTTTCATTGAGCCTTACTACTCCTCACCAAAAAATGTAATTACTAATTCGATTCCTTTATTGTTGGTTTATGTTTCTGTAAAAGAATCATTTGCTCACGAAGGTTTATGGTATGCTACTATTTCAGTTATTGGTATATTATTGATTACATCAATTGCTGCAATTGCTATCAGCTCCGATAACGAAAGCCCCGATTCCACAAGAAACAAGACATCTACTTTATTAAAAAATATTGCGGTGTTTTTTGGTCGTGGTAAAATCATTTACTCTTTCGTGTTTATCTCTGTTTTGATACTCTACAAAGCAGAAATTCTAATTGAAGTAAGTGACACTTATCTGTTTTCTATGATTATTCTTTGGGGTTTTGTCCTAATCATTAATTCACAATCACTTCACAATTCCTTCAGTCGAGAAAAGAAGAAACTACATTCAAATGCTATTGGAGAAATCTTCGGGGTACAATCCAAGAAGATATTTTTAGTCAAACTGTTTGAGGACAGAAGCAAAAACATCAAAAGATTCGATATTGTAAAGTTCAATTACTCAATGCAGGATTCTGATGAATATGCCATTGCAGGAATTGTATTTGACACATATTTACTTAATCAGGAGAAATGGGTAAAAATATTACAATTAGGAACCGCTGAAAAAGATTTAGTGTATTATAGTAAAAACATAGTCTATAAAGTAACTGAAAAGGAAGAAGTTCAAGGCTTGTCAAAAACACTAAATGTTGAAAATTTTGTTGGTGTCGTTATCGAAAAATCAACAATTGGCACTATCAAATTCGAGTATTCTAAGAAAACAGATGATATTCAAGAAGGTGATTTGTTAGAACTTATTATTGGTAATCGTAGATTGTTTTATCAGGTGATAAGCGGCTCAACGGAGTATGAAAAATTAGAGAGTAAAAATGAAACAGGATTTATTGAAGGCGAGGCAATTCAATTAGGCGAATGGCAAAAAGATTTACTTTCCTTCCAAAAGTTTGGATGGGTACCGGCCATTAATACTCCCATTTTTAAAGCCGATACGAGTAATATTCAAGTTCAAGATTATACTTACCCTGATTTCAAATTAGGCACAATACCTAACACACAGTTACCATCTGTTATCAACTTGCACGAAGCTGTAAGTCATCATTTGGCATTATTGGGGGTAACAGGTTCAGGCAAATCTTTTCTTGCCCGAGAAGTAATCAAGTCGTTAATGACAGATACTAATGTAATTTGTATTGATTTTACAGGAGAATACAAGAAAGATTTAAAACCCTTAGATCCCGCTGAATTAATAAAAGTTGACGGTTTAGATGCTCTTGAAGAAAATTTTGCTGAAAAACATAAAAAGGCATTAAATAAAAAACCAGATGAAGAACTTAAATTAAAAAAACAGATTCAAAGTAAACTTGATGTATACGTTAAAGAGTTTATTGAAGGTGAAAATAATCTTGGATTGTTTGAATTACCCGCATTATCCAATACATCCTTTATCATAGAGTTCACACAATTTTTTATAGAGAGTGTATTCAATTATGCTAAATCAAATGAGGGTAGCCGAATTTGTTTAGTCCTCGAAGAAGCTCATACCATTGTTCCTGAAACCAATTTTTTAGGAGATTTAGGGGATTACGGAAGTACCAAAGCATTGGTAAACAAAATGTCTCAAATTGCGTTACAGGGGCGAAAGTATGGAGTTGGACTAATGGTCATAGCTCAAAGAACAGCGAATGTTTCCAAAACTGTACTTACACAATGTAATTCCATTGTTTGTTTTCAGGCTTTTGATGAAACAAGTTTTACATTTTTAGGAAATTATATCGGTAAGGACTTGGTACAAACTTTACCGAATTTGAAACGGTATCACGCAATAGTTACGGGAAAAGCCATCCGCTCAAATGTACCAATGATAGTCAATTTAGCAAGAGATGAAGAATAGCATTACAGAAAACGAAATAGAAGAAATTGCCCTTTCTTATCTGCAAGGATTGGGCTATTCCTATCTGTTGGGAACAGAAATTTCCTCTGATGGCGAACACCCCGAAAGGCAATACAATGAGGTAGTGCTCACTACTCGTTTGCGTGATGCTATTGATAAACTCAACCCTACCCTTTCACAGGATGCCAAAGAAGATGCCCTAAAAAAAGTATTGCGTACCGAAAGCCCTAATCTTCTGATCAACAACGAAACCTTCCATCGCCACTTCACCAATGGTGTAGATGTGGAAATACGTACCGATAGCGGCATTCGTGGAGAGAAAATCTATATCGTTGATTTTGAAAACCCAGAAAACAACGAGTTTTTGGCTATCAACCAGTTTACAGTTATTGAAGGCAACCAAAACAAACGCCCTGATATACTTCTGTTCATAAATGGTTTGCCTTTGGTAGTAATAGAACTCAAAAATGCAGTGGACGAGAACGCCACTATAAAATCAGCTTACAACCAAATCCAAACCTACAAACAAGCCATTCCTTCGCTGTTCACCTACAACGCATTAGCAATCATAAGCGATGGTTGGGATGCCCTTTGCGGTACATTGACCAGTGGTTTTGGCAGGTTTATGAGTTGGAAAACCAAAGACGGCAAAACCGAAGCCAGCCATTTGGAAATGGGTATGCAAGTGATGTTTAACGGAATGTTGAACAAACACACGCTGTTGGATTTAATCCGTCAGTTTATTGTATTCGAGAAAAGCGACAGCAAAACACTCAAAAAAGTAGCCGCCTATCACCAATACTATGCGGTAAACAAAGCCGTAGAAAGCACCGTGATTGCCAGTTCAGAAACGGGCGACCAGAGAGGCGGTGTAATTTGGCACACACAAGGAAGCGGTAAAAGTTTGAGCATGGTTTTCTATTCGGGCAAACTCATTATCGACCCAAGAATGGAAAACCCCACTTTGGTAATCCTGACTGATAGAAACGACTTGGATGAGCAACTGCACGAAACCTTTACCAACTGTCAGCAATTATTGAGACAAGAACCCCAAAAAGCAGAAAACAGGCAAAATTTACGGGACCTGCTCAAAGTTGCTTCGGGTGGCATTGTGTTTACCACCATTCAGAAGTTTATGCCTTCGCAAACCGACATTGTGCAAACTGAAAATCCGAATATTGTAAGCGAGCCAAGTGTAGAATATATCGGTGCAGACATACAAGCACTAAGCGAACGAAAAAACATTGTAGTAATAGCAGATGAAGCCCACAGAAGTCAATACGATTTTATTGATGGCTTTGCCAAACATTTGCGTGATGCTTTGCCCAATGCCACGTTTATAGGTTTTACAGGCACGCCTATAGAAAGTACTGACCGAAACACCCAAGCCGTATTCGGCAACTATGTGGACATCTACGATATTCAGCAAGCCGTAGATGACAAAGCCACTGTTCCTATTTTTTATGAAAGCCGGTTGGCGAAAGTGCATTTTGCCGAAGATGAAAAAGTTATTATTGACGAACAGTTTGAGGAACTCACTGAAGGCGAAGAGCTAAGTAGCCGTCAGCAAATGCGGGCAAAATGGACACGCCTGGAAGCTATTGTAGGCAATCCAAACCGTATTCAGAAAATCGCAGAAGATTTGGTGTACCACTTCGAACAACGAAATGCAGTGCTGGAAGGCAAGGCAATGATAGTATGTATGAGCCGCAGAATTTGTGTGGACTTATATGACGCCGTTATCAAAATTCGCCCGTTATGGCATTCAGATGATGACGATAAAGGCACAATCAAGGTGATTATGACAGGCAGCAGCAGTGATGCCTTGAATATGCAACCGCACATTCGCAACAAACCGAGAAGAAAAGCTATTGGCGACCGATTGAAAAATCCAAACGCCTCTTTGAAATTGGTAATTGTTCGGGATATGTGGCTCACAGGTTTTGATGCACCTTGTTTGCATACGCTTTATGTGGACAAGCCAATGCGTGGACATAATTTGATGCAAGCAATTGCAAGAGTAAACCGAGTATTTACCGAAGGTAAAGAAGGTGGTTTGGTGGTGGACTATTTGGGCATTGCACAAGAACTGAAAACCGCTTTAGCCGACTACACCGCAAGTGGTGGCGAAGGCAAACCGACACTTGACCAAGAATTGGCAGTTGCCAAAATGTTGGAACTGCACGAAGCAATAGATTATCAGTTAAGGCATTTTGATTGGCGTAAATTCTATACGCTCACACCCGAAGAAAAACTGAAATATGTCCTTGTGATTGTTGATTACATTTTCAGTCAGGAAAACGGAGAGCAGAGTTTTACCGAAAACACCAAAAACCTATTGAAAGCCTTTGCTATTTCTGTTCCCCACGAACGAGCAATGGGAATCCGTGATGATGTGGCTTTATTTCAGTCCATAAAAGCTCGATTGCAAAAAATATCTGACCGAAATGAAGGTGGAAAAACGGATG
Source organism: Parapedobacter tibetensis (assembly GCF_024704835.1). Classification (GTDB taxonomy): domain Bacteria; phylum Bacteroidota; class Bacteroidia; order Sphingobacteriales; family Sphingobacteriaceae; genus Parapedobacter; species Parapedobacter tibetensis. Next base: position 149,175 of record NZ_JAMXBE010000007.1, on the reverse strand, counting down.
ATGAAATGGAAACTGCTATCAAGCAAATTATTTCAGAAGCCATCACAGCCGACAATGTGATTGACATTTTTGATGCCGCAGGACTGAAAAAGCCAAACATTGAAATCCTTGATGAACGCTTTTTGCAAGAACTGAAAGACTTGCCCCAAAAGAATTTAGCAGTTGAGTTATTGAAAAAATTGCTCAAAGACGAAATCAAGAAACGGACGAAAATCAACCTAGTCGAAAGCAAGAAATTTTCCGAAATGTTAGAAGATGCCATAAAGCGCTACCACAACGGAATGATTGACACAGTTGAATTTTTAGAGAAAGTTCTTATTCCTTTTGCCGAGCAAATGAAAGAAGCTGACAAGCGTGGTGACAAATTGGGATTGGATTATAGAGAATACGCCTTTTACACAGCTTTGGAAGTAAACAACAGCGCGGTTGCCGTTTTGGGTGATGACATTTTGAAACACATAGCTCAAGAACTTTTAAAAACCGTCCGCAACAGCACGACCATAGATTGGACCATCAAAGAGAGCGTTCAATCGGCATTAAGGCGAAACATCAGAAGGATTTTGAGACTACACGGTTATCCGCCAGACCTGCAAGAAAAAGCGGTTGACACGGTAATCATACAAGCGAAAATGTTGGCGGAAGACATAATAAAAAATGGAGACGAGAAAGAAGAATAAACCACTACTATTGGCGGGATATTTGGTTTTTTTACCATATGAAGCTATTTTGAAGCGGTGGACATATCTTTTTCTGACCAAATAACAGCGCAAGATCTTTGACGAAATGGTCAAGATGATTGTAGAGGGATCGAATTGCCGGTCTTGGAAACAAGATCAAGAAATGTAAGAGCGGCTTGAATGCTTTTTGACAAGTAGATTGCCGAGGTTTGAAGTTGCTTTTCGCCCTTATATTGATAAATTGAAATTAGTAGGTTAATCAATGCCCGAAACCAACCGCATAGAGTACAAACGAGAACTCAATACCGACGTGGATATTGAAAAGGAGGTCATAGCCTTTTTGAATTACCACGAAGGCGGTACGATCTATATCGGTATCGACAAGGCAGGCAAAATAATTGGCGTTACGGATGCGGACGGAGATACACTCAAAATCAAAGACCGTATCAAAAACAATATTTCCCCATCGGCCATGGGCTTGTTTGACGTGGTAGTTGAAGAGCGCGAGGGCAAGGATATTATCAAACTCATCGTAGCCAGCGGCAGCGAAAAGCCCTATTTCAAAAAGAAATACGGGATGACTAATAGGGGTTGTTTTATCCGCGTGGGTACGGCAGCAGAGCCAATGCCACAGGGGATGATTGACAGGTTGTTTGCCACGCGCACCCGTAATTCCATCGGTAAGATAAAATCGCATTGGCAGGATTTAAATTTTGAGCAGCTTCGTATTTATTATGAAGAGAAACAAAAGCCGCTCAGTAAGCAATTCAAAAAAACCTTGGAGTTGCTCACCGAAGATGGCGCGCTTAATTACGCGGCGTACTTGTTGGCCGATGAAAACGGTGTTTCCATCAAGGTGGCAAAGTACAGCGGTACGAATCGGGTAGACCTTATTGAAAATAATGAATATGGCTATTGCTCGCTGATCAAGGCGACGAAAAGCGTATTGGATAAAATCGAATTGGAAAATCGGACGGCAACCCAAATTACTTCCAAGGAACGAATAGACCGGAGGCTCTGGAATCCGGTAGCCATCCGCGAGGCCGTTATAAATTCCATCGTGCATAATGACTTTACCCGTGAGGTTCCACCTAAATTTGAGATTTTTGCCGACCGGATAGAAATCACATCGGCAGGCATTTTGCCGGAAGGGTTGAGTGAAGAAGAATTTTTTGATGGGGTTTCCATTCCAAGAAATCGGGAACTGATGCGAGTTTATCGGGATTTGGAATTGGTAGAGCAGCTTGGTTCGGGTGTGCCAAGAATTCTGGAAAGCTATGGGAAGGAATGTTTTCGGTTTATGGATAACTTTACGAGAATGACGTTTCCTGCATCGGAACAAGTCACCCCACAAGTCACCCCGCAAGTCACCCCGCAAGTCACCCCGCAAGTCAAAGAACTCCTTGATGTTTTTCGAGGGGTGCATAACAGAACCGAATTGCAGGCAAAACTGGGTTTGTTAGATCGGGAACATTTTCGAAAATCATACTTGCAGCCCGCTATAGATGAGGGCCTGATTGCTTTGACCATACCTGATAAACCTACCAGTAGCAAGCAGCGTTATGTATTGACAGCGTTGGGGAAACGAATGACAAATCAATGATCGTAGCGAATAGGAAATGAAGAACCAATTCGAAATATACCAAGCCAGCGAGCAATTATTACGAACACATTATCCGAAACGAACAGGCGTATCAACATATTACGGAGTACATTATCAATAACCCTGCAAAATGGCAGAATGATAAATTTCACACAAAATGAACGGCGAAATCATTATATACCAAAATCCTGACGGCAACATCAAAATAGATGTCCGCTTGGAAGAAGAAACTGTTTGGCTTACGCAGGCTCAAATGGGGCAACTTTTTGGAAAGGACAAACGAACCATTTCGGAGCATATTGGTAATATCTTCAAGGAAGGTGAATTAGACGAAAATGTGGTTGTCCGGAAATTCCGGACAACCATTCAACACGGTGCTATTGCCGGAAAAACACAGGAAGTTGAGGTTAATGGCTATAATCTTGATGTCATCATTTCCGTAGGCTACCGGGTAAAATCACCACAGGGCACGCAGTTCCGTATTTGGGCAACACTTCAGGCGCATCCTGCCATAGAAAAGCAGTCGGCGGCTAACCAAGCTACTAACCGAGCTTTGGAATTGTTGGAAGCGTATGTCCATGACCGGGTAAAAGAAATGTTGGCTAATCTTGGGGAATATATCCGTAGAGCAGCATTGTTTGAGCATAAGGGACTAAGCAATCAGAGTTATAACCGGGAAAAGGCATCATTATAAATGAGTTTGGCTATATAGAAATTTAAGTTTTTGCTAAAAAAGTTGGTAAAATGATTGTATCTTTGGTTATGAACAACCAAATCGAAATATACCAAGCCAGTGATGGCCAAACGCAGATAGAAGTAACGTTTGAGCAGGATACCGTGTGGCTTACACAACAGCAGATGGCCGCTCTGTTCAATCAAACCAAGCAGAATATCAGCCTACACATCAATAACTGTTTTAAGGAGGGAGAGTTGAGTAGGGAAGTAACTGTCAAGGATTCCTTGACAGTTCAACTCGAAGGCAGTAGAAAGGTCAAGCGAAGGATCGAATACTATAATCTAGACGTCATTAATTCGAGAAGCGATTACGTAAGGTGTTGACCGATACGAGTGATATGGGATGGGGTTCCATGATATGCTGTCTGAGTATTTCTTCCGGTATTTCGATGAGGCTTAACTAAAGGTTCTCTATCCATCATGGGAAATAGCAGCAATGAGCCGAATAAAATTTGTAATCGGCTCATTTTGTGCTTATATTTGAGCCAATTAAGAAGTGTAATCGGCTCATGGTGTATAACTGGCAACTTCAAGGCTGGCCTGACTTTACTTACGGCGTATCGGAAGTGCAGCCGTTGATTCTTGCGTTTGCGCAGGAAACAGGGGAGGTGAATGGCCTTATCCAAGGGTTGCCGGACGACCTCAAACAGGAGACATTGCTCCAGCTTATGCTGTCCGAAGCTGTGAAAACCTCGGAAATAGAAGGGGAATATGTAAGCCGCGAGGACGTGATGTCTTCGATCCGGAATAACCTGGGGTTGAACGATGTCCCGATTTACATCAAGGACCAGCGGGCATCGGGCGTGGCCCAATTGATGGTGGAAGTAAGGAAAGGCTTTCAGGAGCCGCTGACATTGGATATGCTCAAAGCTTGGCACCGCTTACTCTTTGCCAATACAAGTCGGGTCAATCCGGGAGAATGGCGGCAGGGCGATGCCCCCATGCAGGTGGTTTCCGGTGCCTATGGACGGGAAACCGTCCATTACGAAGCGCCGCCATCGGCATGCGTACCGGAGGAAATGGACGGTTTTGTTCGCTGGTACAATTCGGCGACCTATCCGCTAAAGGGTCAGGTGCCCGAAGCGATATTGAAGTCGGCAATCGCTCATCTGTATTTCGAATCCATCCATCCATTTGAAGACGGAAACGGTCGCATCGGCCGGGCGATAGCGGAGAAAGCTTTATCGCAGTCGCTTGGTCGCCCCATCATGTTGAGCCTTTCCAAAACCATCGAGGCGAATAAAAAGGCCTATTACGATGCATTGAAGGAAGCGCAACGCGCTTTGGACATTACCGCATGGATGGTTTATTTTGCAAACGTGATCCTGGAAGCGCAGCGCGATGCCAAAGCCATGGTACTGTTTACGTTAAAGAAAGCGCGGTTCTATGACCGGTATAAAACCCAGCTTGACCAGCGGCAATTGAAAGCGATCAACAAAATGCTGGACAAGGGAGCAGATGGTTTCGAAGGTGGGATGACGGCCAAAAAGTACATGGGCATTACCAAGGTTTCAAAAGCGACCGCCACGCGTGATTTGCAACATTTGCACGAAATGGGCGTACTGGTTCAGGAAGGAGCTGGTCGCTCTGTGCGATATCAGTTAAATCTGCCATAGCCGTTTGGCTCTTATTTGTACCTATTTCTCGTAAATGATTATAAATCAATAGAAATTACATATTTCATCGGGAAATAAATCACCAATGTGTTTTATCTGATAGAACATGGCTACAATCGTTTGAATAACAATGCCGATGTTGCATTATTCCTCATTCCGATTTCCGTTAAACATCTCCTCCAAAAGCTCGTACAGTTCAGGATGTTTTTCCTTTAACTTCGCTGGTTTTTCAAAAAAATATTCAGAGATCACGGCGAAGAACTCAGCTTCATTGGTCATTGCGTATGCATCAATATCGGATTTTCCAGAAGCTATCCGTTGCATTTCGCGATGCATGAGCCTCACCCATGGAGTTAGATGATGCTCATCTAACAGATATTCAGGTTTGCCGTCCGTGTTCCCATCTGTTTTGTCAAGCAGGTGCACGAATTCATGGATGCCGGTATTATGCCCATCATCTGCAGAAAAACCGGCCCGCAGCCCTTTTTGCGATAACAGCATTTGCCCGTTCATGGCTCCGGTACCCACCATGCCAAGTGTATTGCGGTCAGCTCCTTCATATTGGAATTCCTGATTGAAGGTATCGGGGTATAAGATGACATTGGTGATGTTTGGGTAACGCCAGCCTTCAAAGGCAAAAATTGGTATGATGGCGCTGGCAGCCACCAATGCCCTGTCCAGTGGCTCGGGCGTCAGGCCCACTCCTTCGATCCGTACGTAGGAAAGAAAGTCCGAGGCACGAGAAAGAAAGCTCTTTTTGTCCGTATCGGACAATTTTTTATAAAAGGCAACATGCTGGATTAATAGCGTGTCCAATTCGTTGGTACCTACTCCTAAATCCGGCACCTTCTGTTTACGGCTGAATAAATAACCAATAATGATTAACGCAACTATTCCTGTAGAGATATAGATCATTTATACATGTGTTGACACAACGAAGATAACAAAATAAAGGTAGTTTGATTTCCCTGAGCCCTGTCATTTTTATTAATTTTACCATGGTCAATACGGCCAGCAGACATAAAGCTGATGGAAGAAGTACAAATTATCTTTTGACGTCATCCTCTTCATCCCTCTCCTTTTCTTCTTCGGCTTTATTCCGGATGGTAACGAGCCGTCTAAAAAACTCACTAAACGTATAAAATTCCTGCCGGTAAACCAATCCCAAAGCACTCACATAATTATCATTGAGGGGAACAAGTAAGGAGTTACGGCTGTTTAGCCGGTTGGAGCCCCGCAAGACCAATCGTCCATCTTTCCGGATGAGATAAAGCAATTCCGCATCAGTGACAATGCGGTCGCTGAATATACTCAGGTCATTGAGGTTTCGTCTGTCGGTAACCCCTCCAGTAAAAACCAGCCGGTCATTGAAGAGGCGCACTGATGCGCTAGCATCGTTGAGTGAGCGGATATTCAGATCTACAAAATTAAGATTGAGTGACTGAGAAATGAGATTATTGAGTTGGTTAAAAGCTAGTTCGGTGCCAGCACTCAATAGTGTATTGTTCAGTTCCCGACTGAAATCGGAGGCAGACCCTGGGGCAAAACTGCGGCGTACGATGAGACTAAGGGCTTGCTGGTTCACATTATTGGCATCGCTAAGGTAACTCTGCAGTTCATCCTTTACATAAGGGTCGTTGGGGAAGTTTAGGCCAAACGTTATATCAGGCCGCATTAGGTTGCCATTAAGATTCATTTCCGCTTGGGCCAATAACCGTTGCTCGACGGTCTCACGCCCGGCGGCATTATACAGTGGGGCCATGCTGATACGCTGCCCGTATACGGCCGTGAGGTTGACAATGGCCTCGGTCGGTTGGCCGGTCCATCGTATGGTTCCTCCCTCGTTGATATCAAAAATCTTATTAATGAAATCCTGGGCAGTGAATGTAAACTTGCCCGTGTTGATGGTGTAATCGCCAAACATTTCAAAATCACCAAGACTGGATATACGTAAGGATATCAATCCTTCGCCCCGTCCAGATAGTTCGCCTAAGTCGGTATATAGGTTCATTGCAGCCTCCGGGGTTATCTGCAAATCCATATTCATGCTCAACCCTTTTAAAAACCGTGATCGGGGACGCAAAGCGTCTAATGTGTCATGACTCACAAACCGGATAAAATCATTATCGTTCACTGTACCCACCGCATTAAGCGGGATGTTAAAATTGGTATTTTCGTTTGTACGTGCCTTGATATCGATACTAATGGCATTTGTAGGACCCTTGAAACTAAATTTCCCTGTGCTATAGGCTGTGCCGTAATAGAGCGGATTATCCCTGAAGGTGGTATTAAGTATCAGAAAATTCGTGGCATCGACGACTGCATCAATATCAGGAATAGACGGATTGCGCATATCCACCTTACCATTGGCAAGGGCCCTGTTATTATTGGGATCCGTGATAACCAAATCCTCGAAAATGATCGTGCTGTTTGACAACGATATATCATCATCTATTCGATATGGCGTTTTGAGGTAATTGACGGTGAACCCAGCATCATGCAAAAAACAAATGCCATTGATTTGCGGAGTCAATACCGATCCCGTTATGTTGAGGTTGGCAGATAGTGTTCCGCTTATATCAGAAACAAGATTGCTAAGGAAAGGTTGGAAGATAATCAATTCGCTTCGGTTGAGCTTGGCTTCCATGTTGAGTTTGTCGGTTTCTGCGGTAGCATTATAGGTGCCTGTGGCCATGATAGTTTTCACATCGCCACGTGCCACCTCTAATTTTACATTGACCAATCTGCTAGGACGGTCAAAGTCGGCCTGTAGCAGCATATCGCCTATTTCAGTATTGTTGAGGTGTACATCTTCAGCTTCAATATCGGCTATCGCATAAGGAGTTTTTAAAACGGATGATACATCCATCCGTCCATTGAGCATTCCCCTTAATCCGATGCCCGATGGTTGTGTGACGGAATTGAGTGTGCTGAGATTGAAATTTTTAAATGTAAGGAAAGCCTTGTCTTCATCATTGGATGAGATGATTCCTCCAAGTTGAACGGTTTGATCACGGCGCGATAATTCAAGACCATGCATATGAATCTTACCCTCGTCAAAATAAAGTGACGCCCGCTCATCAAGTTGCCAAGATTCACGGTTAAGCACGACGGAAGATGGAAGTATGCTCATTTTGGCTGGTTCCCCTTTTGTGAAATTTACCAGGCCATTAAGATCCAATTGATTGTTTGCTGATACATTGGAAAGTTTGAGATTGAATTGCAAGCTGTCATTGGCCAACACATTAGACAAGTTTAAATTATTGATGTACAGGCTATCTGTTATGCTTATCCGATCTGCCGTTATAAACAGCCGTAATGCGCCACCGTTGGCCGTCTCATCTACAATCAATCGATTTATGCTTAGGCTGCCGAAGGTAAGTTTTGGAGCTAGGAAATTGAAATTAGCCAAATTGGAAGTAGTGGAGAAATGACCATTCATCAAAGCTCCTTCGGGCAATGCGAGCTTAGGTGCCAAGAAAACCGCAATAGGGGCAAAGTCTTTCAGCTTCAAATTAAAGTCAAATGCCTGTTTTCCATACGGGTTTGATTCCAACCCCATGGATGGCGCATAATGCATGGCGACGGATTTAAAATAAGCACCGAAGGTATTCAGGTCCATTTCCCCATTCACCGTGGCATCCACTAAGTCTGAGGTAAGCCACAAGGTACGGTGTTCTTCATTACCGGTAGCCACCAATGCTAATGAATCAATAGTAAACGAATTGGTGTCAGCTTGGAAACGAACATCATGTAAAGCGACTTCCCCTTGGATATTATTGAGCGTGTTCCCCTTGAAATTGCTTGTAACGGTGGCCTCCTGGACGATGACCAAAGCGCTTTCGTATACATGGATATTACGCAAATGGGCATGGCCTACTTCAGCGATAAACGTATATTCCGGCCATTGGGGATTGAGATTGACTTCGCCATCGAAAAGCAACTGTAAGTTGGGGTCATTGACAGCAAGGTTGCCCGCGAAGAGCATCTCCGCAAATCTACCCTCCAGATCAATATTGTTATATCGATAGCCTTTAAAATCCAAATATTCAATATTTCCCATCACTTTGCTGTCGATGTTATGTAAGGCAAACCCTTGGCCTTCAACAGTGACATCAAAACCACCATGCCCGACCAGCTCTTGTTGGAGCAAAACACCCAAATCGAAATCACCTGAAGAAAGGTGCCCCGAATATCGATTTTCATCATTGAGCTGCAAGTTGATGTCAGTTTTGAGCATACCGAGTGCGGTTTCGAATGTGCCGTTGGCAATAAAATCATTGTAATGACCAGTGAGTCCGCCTTGATACGTAATGTTTCCCATGCGATCAAAAACGTCTGGCAATTTCAATTCCGGCGTATTCCCCAATTGTGGAACTAGCGATTCGATTTCGTGACTGTTGGTTACCAAATGACGGAGCTGTAAATCAAATATCGTATGATGGATATCTGGCAAACCCTTGATGGTGAAATTGCCCTGTAAGCGGGTACTGCCGCCTAATCGAATAGCCACACGCCTTGCGGTGATTGCGGGAATTTTCCCAGTAAATTCGCCTGATATCGCCACATCAAAATTCGTTTTGGCTATGCCTGGGGCAAAATATTCAATATCTTTGGAGTGGATTTGAGCACGGTCAAGGTTCAATCCGATATTGACATTTTCGATAAAATCACCGAATGCGGAGAGATCGTCGTATTCAAACCTGAGGAAGTTCCGCAAGCGACTCCGGTTAGTCTCTATGTACAAGTTTTGTAATTCCGTACTATTGGTGTCCACTACTGTCAATGCATTCATTTCACGCAGGTGGAAACCACTTTTCTCTTTAAATCTTAGGTTTTTGATCGTGGATTTAAATACGTGGTTGTCAAAATCAATATCTGCAAAACTGCCACTAAGCTCCGTTATTTGGACATCCTTGAAATCGATACCTTTTGCGTTAGAACCATTTTTATCCGCCTTATATTGGAATGAAATATTTGAAAGGTCAATGGCCCTGATATCTAATTTGATGCCTTTTGTAGATGGCGACTTATCAGGAGGTTCTGGCCGAAAATAGTTGAGAATAAATGACAGGTTAGTGCTATCAGCATGGCGTTTCAGAAAAAAACGGCTATCGGTAAGTTTCAAATGGCTCACTACCACTTGGGCATCATGTAATTTCCGCAAATTTACTGAGGCAGAAAGTTGTTGGGCATATAGCAGCGTATCACCTTTTAAATCCGCTATATATAATCCATTAAGTACCAATGAAGAAAAAGGCTTGAAATACATGCCTTTCAACGATACCGTAGTATGGAGTTCTTTAGAAAGGAATGTAGCCGCTTTTTTCGCGAAATAGGTTTGCACTGGTTTATATTGGAGCGCATAAATGAGTCCAACCAATAGTAGCAAGAGCCCGGCGAGTGTCCAGAGCGTTATTTTTATTATTTTTTTGATATTTTTGTCTAAAATTTAAAAGTCCAACACACTATCCATGTCCATCATTCTCGGCATCGAATCTTCATGCGACGAAACATCCGCTGCCATTTGTATAGACGGAAAAATCCGTTCAAATATTATAGCTAACCAAACTATTCATGAAAAATTTGGTGGGGTAGTACCCGAATTAGCTTCGCGTGCTCACCAGCAAAATATTATCCCTGCCGTACAGCAGGCTATTCGGGAGGCAAAAATACATAAAAATGATATAGATGCGGTGGCATTCACGCGGGGGCCAGGACTTTTGGGCGCGCTATTGGTAGGGGCGTCTTTCGCGAAAGCATTTACGCTCGCTCGAAATATTCCGCTTATCGAGGTCAATCATATGCAGGCGCATATTCTTGCACATTTCATCGAGGAGCCGATACCTGTATTTCCGTTCTTATGTCTTACAGTTTCCGGTGGGCATACGCAACTGGTGCTGGTTAAGGATTATTTCGACATGGAGCTACTGGGACAGACACTTGACGATGCCGCAGGTGAAGCCTTCGACAAGACAGCAAAAATACTTGGCTTACCTTACCCTGGTGGCCCATTGATTGATAAATATGCACAGCAAGGGAATGAATCGGCATTTCAATTCCCCGAACCACAAATTCCTGGGCTCAACTTCAGCTTCAGTGGCCTGAAGACTTCCATCCTGTATTTTGTACAACAAAAGGAACGCGAGCAGCCTGGGTTCCTGCAATCGCACCTAAGTGATATATGTGCATCCGTGCAATCACGGATTGTATCCATTTTGCTCAATAAACTTAAACGTGCAGCTAAGAAAACGGGTGTGAGGGATGTGGCTATTGCCGGTGGGGTGTCTGCCAATTCAGGTCTACGTAATGGATTGCTCACAATGGGCGAGGAGCAAGGATGGCAAGTTTTTATCCCACGTTTTGAATATTGTACAGATAATGCGGCCATGATCGCTATTGCTGGTCATTACAAGTACCTTGCCCGAGATTTTGTGGGCCAGGATGTGGCCCCATTGGCAAAGTGGACGATGTGAAGCAGTATTCTTAAATGGATATCGCGAATGGATATCGCGGTAAACCAATCAAAGTCATTATATTTGGCGGCATAATCAATAGGAGTTAACGACAACAGGTAAGCTAATGAACTGGAAGCCCGATACCAACCGTTACGAAAATATGGTGTACAACCGCTGTGGCAAGAGCGGATTAAAACTCCCGGCCATTTCCCTCGGTTTATGGAACAATTTTGGCGATGATGTATCGCATCGCAACAAACAGGCAATATGTAGACAGGCATTTGATCAGGGCATCACGCACTTCGATTTGGCCAACAATTATGGCCCTCCATCTGGAAGTGCTGAACTCGCATTTGGCCGCATGCTAAAGGAAGACTTTGCTGGCTACCGGGACGAATTGATCATTTCTTCAAAAGCTGGATATGAAATGTGGCCCGGCCCCTATGGGGAATGGGGAAGTCGTAAATGCTTGATAGCCAGTTGCGACCAAAGCCTCAAGAGAATGGAACTAGATTATGTAGATATTTTTTACGCTCATCGATTTGACCCAGAGACACCCCTTGAAGAAACCATGATGGCATTAGATCACATCGTTCGCTCCGGTCGAGCTTTATATATTGGCATTTCCTCTTATAATACCAAACGTACGCGCGAGGCCATGACTATATTGGCCGAATTAGGGACACCATGCCTCATCCATCAACCCAGTTATTCCTTACTCAATCGTTGGGTTGAAACAGACGGTCTCCTCGATACATTGGATGAAATGGGTGTTGGATCCATCGTTTTTTCCCCGCTTGCTCAAGGCATGCTTACGGACAAATACCTTCAAGGTATTCCGGCTGAAAGCCGTGCTAAAACGAGAGGTTCATTCCGTGCCGAATTCCTCAATGACCAAAATATGGCGAATGTCCGTGCACTCCATGAAATCGCACAAAGACGTGGACAGACGCTCGCTCAAATGGCCATAGCCTGGGTTTTGAGACGCGGACGAGTCACTTCCGCGCTGATTGGCGCCAGTAGGCCCGAACAGGTCACGGATTGTGTGCGCGCGCTCTCGAACTTAGATTTTTCAGACGCCGAACTGGCCGAAATTGACAACTATGCCAAAGAGGCGTCCATTAATATTTGGGCGAAGTCGGCCGAGTTGGAATAATTTTTACGTTCACTAGGCATTACTGCTGGCGTGCTCTAGCTCCTGGATGAATTCTTTACCCCATCGTTCGATGTCGTAATGGCTTACAATTTCATATAACCTACGCATTCGCAATACGCGGTCACTGACATCCATATGGATGGCCTGCAGTAAGCTCTCTTTCATATTTTTCAAGTCGTAAGGATTGGTGAGAACCGCATAGGGCAATTCCACAGATGCCCCAGCAAATTCAGACAGGACCAATACACCGTCCGGGGTATCCTTTAATCCGCGTACACCCACATATTCTTTGGCAACGAGGTTGAGCCCATCACGCAACGGAGTTATCCAGGCAATATCTGCAATGGCATAGTAGGCTATCACTTCCTCGAATGGTACAGCTCGGAAAAAATACCGGATGGGGGTCCATTCCAAATTGGAATATTTGCCATTTATTTCACCCACGGCCCGATCCAGTTCTTGCTGTACCTTGTCATATATTCTCATGCCCTGTGAAGGAGGGGTGCATATGTTGATGAGTTCGATTTTGCCATGTAACTCAGGATGTTCTTGCAGCAACTCACCGAACGCCTGGATTTTTTCGAGAGGTCCTTTGACATAATCCAATCGCTCTATGGAAAGGATAATTTGTTTGTCGCCGGTACGTTTTTGCCAGGTGGCAATGCGTTGTTTTGTTTTCTTGAGTTCATAAATCCGTTTGATGTTGTCGTTATTGATGCCTACCGGTTGTGCGCCAAGCCGTATGAGCCGGTTGCCCACTTCGATTTCCTTGGTCATTTGGTCAATGCCGAGCGCACAGCTGTAGGTAAGGAACTGTTTGGCCGCGTTGATCCGTTTTATTACCTTCACTGGGGCGTGACTGCGTAGCACGTCTACAAAATTTTCGACATATCTAGGGATATGGAAACTAATGAAATCGCATTGCAAAAGGCTACCAATGATTTCCCTACGCCAAGGAATAATGTTGAAAATATCAGCAGGGGGAAATGCCGTGTGATGGAAGAAACCGATTTTAACATCCGGGCGCAATTGCCGAAGGAAACCAGGCACCATCCATAGATTGTATTCATGTATCCATACCAATGCACCATGGTCGGCCTGCTCAGCCACGCGTTGTGCAAAGAGCCTGTTGATGTTTACATAATGTGCCCAATGATCATGGTTGAACTTCGCCCTATCAATGAATGAAAAAATAGTCGGCCAAAAAGCTTCTTTGGAAAAGACCCTGTAAAAAAGGTCAATATCCTTCTTGGAGAGCGGAATGATGGAGGCAATAAGGTTCGGGTATTTGTCTTCGTCGATGTATTCATTCTGTACGGGTCGGGTATTTTTTCTGTCCACTACATCTTCGCCAACCCACACTCCGGATCGCCCTTTTTCAAAAAAACCCAACAATGAGGGGATAATGCCGTTTGGACTCCTTGGTGGGATACGCCTTACCTCGCCGCCAACGACCTCCTTGTCAAACGGAAGGCGGTGGTAAACCATCAATAATTGGGTTTCGCCCGATTGTTTTTCCTTCTTTTTGGTAATAACTTCTTTATAGTGCTTTTTGAACATCGGGTAGTATCTAATGGCTTCGATGATGCCGCCTGCCCCAGGGGCCTTTGCATGGTATACCAAGGGATTATCCTTTGTAGCCTCATAGAGCGCGTCTTCGGACTCTCCTACTACCACACCCTGGTATCCAGTTTCATATAACGAAAGATCATTAAGCGTATCGCCGGCAACCAACACTTTGCCTTCCGAAAAACCCAACTGGTCTACCAATTGTAAGAGCGTACTCCCCTTGTTAGTGCCTTTGGGTAAGATATCGAGGTATTTACCAGCCGAAAGCAATACTTTGCAACCGTGCGATTCGGCAATTTGTTTTACCTTTTCGATATCCACGTTGTCGTCATAGTAGAATGAACACCGACGCTGCTGCGGCACTTCTTGGAACTGTAGACCCTCGATGTCGTTGAATGCTTGCCTGATGGTAAAAATGCCCGGCCATTTATCTTCTATCAATGATTGGATGGGTTCCATAGGTTCGAGGGTTTTTCCATCCAATACCGTGGCACCTACATCGCAGATGATGTATTCTGGACTTGGAATGATGGGATCGTTTAGTAGCGGTAGAACACTTTCCAGTCCTCTCCCGGTCACAAATGCCAGTTGTATGTTTTCATTTTGACGGATTAGGCGGTATAACTTAAGCTTATCAACACTTTTGCCGCCTAAGAATGTGCCGTCTAAATCTGTAGCTAATAACATCATTTTAAAATGTATTTGAGTCATCACATTTGATTTGGAAGATGCAATGATGGTGAAACAATAAGGTTGTACGATCGTGTTAGGCAGACAAATGTACGGATTTTTAGGCAAATAGACAAGCGAAGCTTCAACTTGAGCGGTTTCAAAAACCGATTAAGCCGAAGTATCGTTTCGTTGTTTCCATTGCTGGCTGAATGATTTAGGAGCAATTTTGGGTAGGCTGCGGTGTTTACCCCAAGCTTTCTTAAAAAACTTCAGCAAGAGGAAATTTTTGAATTTTCCCTTGAAGAAATCGATGACTTTGCGTTTAGTGATGGCAAAGGTGAAGCTTTTCCATGCTAGCCTCTCGGTTTTGGAGACGATATCCCCCGTTACGGCGTCGCGCCGATTGAGCAAGAGCATTTTGTGGATGTCTATCTTCACTGGGCAGACTTCCGAACACTTACCGCAGAGGCTGGAGGCATAACTGAGATGTTTGAACGCTTCCATGCCACGAAGATGAGGTGTGATAAGCGAGCCGATTGGACCACTATAGGTAGTGTTGTAGGTATGGCCACCGACATTTTTATAGATTGGACATCCATTAAGGCAGGCACCGCAACGGATGCAATATAACCCTTGACGCTGCTCTTTCTGCGCCAGTAACTCAGTACGGCCATTGTCAAGCAATACCACATACATCTCCTCGGGTCCGTCTGTTTCATCTACATGTCTTGGTCCGCCAAGGATGCTGTTGTACACAGTAACGTGTTGCCCAGTGCCATGCGTAGCTAATAAGGGCCAAAAAAGATCGAGATCTGCAAGCGATGGAACGATTTTTTCAATACCTACAATGGCAATATGTATTTTTGGGAATGTGGTGGTGAGTCTGGCATTACCCTCATTTTCAGTAATGGCAATGCTCCCGGTGTCAGCGATGAGGAAATTGCCTCCGGTAATCCCTACATCCGCAGTGGTGTATTGTTGACGTAAGAGCGCTCGGGCCTTTAATGTCAGCTCCTGGGCAGTTGCATCCAAGGGGGTGCCAAAATGCTTATGGAAAAGATCGGCTATATCTTGCAGGCTCAGATGCATGGCGGGCGTAACAATGTGGTACGGCTTCTGGTTGAGCAGTTGTACGATGTATTCGCCAAGGTCGGTCTCGAGGGTTGCTACACCCTTGTTTTCAAGAAACGCATTCAATTCGATTTCTTCCGTGGTCATCGACTTGGATTTGACCACGGTTTTAGCGTTGGCTCGCTCCATGATTTTCCAGATTTCCCGTCGGGCCTCCTCCGCATCGTTTGCCCAAATGACTTTGCCCCCTTTCTTGAGGAAGTTAGACTCAAATTCGGGCAGCAGTTTATCTAGATTTTCCATCACCCGCCACTTGATGATATGGGCCTTACGCTTAGCGTTTTCAATATGGTGGAATCGGGAGAGGCCACTTTGAACGGCTACATCATATTTGTCTATATTATAGTTGATAATCTGCCTATGCCGAGGCTCGAATGCCTTAGCGGCACTATCTTTCAAAAAAGTAAACTCATATGTAGACGGCATAAGCGGCGTATTGTTTGTGTATAATAACGCAAAAAAGCGTAAACTGTTGTGATAAACCTTATAGGCTTATGCGCAACCTGTATACGGGAATTGCCTTAGTAAGAAACCTATGAGGTTTTTATACCCAATTCTACCAATTGTTCAACAGCAATAGGCGAAGGTGAATCGATCATCACATCCCTACCTGAGTTGTTCTTTGGAAATGCAATTACATCACGGATGCTATCTAGACCGGCAAATATAGCCACCAACCTATCAAAACCAAAGGCGATTCCGCCATGGGGTGGAGCACCATAGGTGAATGCTTCTAATAGAAAACCGAACTGTTTTTGTGCTTCTTCCAGACTGAATCCAAGATGCTTGAACATCAGCGACTGCAGTTCACGGTCATGTATCCGGATAGAACCCCCACCAATCTCCGTACCATTGATGACGAGGTCATACGCATTAGCGCGCACTTTTCCGGGGTTGCTGCTCAATAACGGTATATCCTCAGTTTTCGGAGAGGTGAAAGGGTGATGCATCGCATGGTAGCGCCCGCTTTCGTTATCCCACTCCAACAACGGGAAATCCATCACCCACAATGGGGCAAAGATGTTTTTATCCCTTAACCCTAACTGGGAAGCCACCTCAAGCCTGAGCTCGCTCAGTTGTTTCCTTACCTTGTCCGCTTCGCCAGCCATGACCAGCAACAAATCTCCCCGCTTGGCGTTGAAAGCTTGGGCCCACAGTTCGAGTTGTTCGGGACTGTAGAATTTGTCTACCGATGATTTGAGTGTACCATCCTCATTGCAGCGGAGATATACCAATCCACTAGCACCTATCTGCGGCCGTTTCACGAAGTCCGTCAATGCGTCCAATTGTTTGCGCGTATAAGATGCACATCCCTCAGCTTTGATACCCACAATCAGTTCGGCATTGTCAAATACAGGGAACCCGACCCCTTGGAGCAAGTTGTTGAGTTCGATGAATTGCATGCCGAAGCGGATGTCCGGTTTGTCAGATCCATACAAGCGTATGGCCTCGGTATAGGGCATGCGGGGCACCTCGCCCAGATCAACGTCCTTTATTGCTTTGAAAAGATGTTTCATTAAGCCTTCAAAAAGATTGAGAATGTCTTCTTGCTCAACAAAAGCCATCTCGCAGTCTATTTGCGTAAATTCGGGCTGTCTATCTGCCCGCAAATCCTCATCGCGAAAGCATTTCACGATTTGAAAATAACGGTCGAAACCCGATACCATCAATAATTGCTTGAATGTCTGTGGAGATTGAGGCAACGCATAGAATTCACCGGGGTTCATTCGGCTTGGCACTACAAAATCACGGGCACCCTCTGGTGTGGATTTAATCAGAACCGGAGTCTCTATTTCAAGAAAGTGTTGTCCATCAAGGTATTTTCGTGTTTCCTGGGCAAGTTTATGTCGTAATATCAAATTGTTGCGTATGGGATTGCGTCGGAGATCGAGGTAGCGATATTTCATTCGTAAATCCTCGCCACCATCCGTATCGTCTGCTATGGTGAATGGAGGCAGTGCTGACGGATTCAAGATTTCAAGGTCAGTCACCTTGATTTCGATTTCACCAGTGGAAATCTTTGGATTCTTGCTTTCGCGCTCAATAACCATTCCCCTGACCTTGATAACATATTCCCGACCGAGTTCCTTGGCTTTGCTACGTAACGTTTCATCATCCGCAGAATCAAAAGTCAATTGGGTCACCCCATATCGGTCGCGTACATCAATGAAAGTCATTCCCCCCAGATCACGGGATTTTTGCACCCATCCACTCAGTATAACCGCTTTGCCTAAATCCGAAATGGTCAATTCTCCGCACGTATGTGTTCTATGCATATTTCCGTTGTATTAGTCCGCAAACTTAGATAAAATGCGCTGTATTCACGAACGCCTCTTGAGTAAAAACTGTAGTGAGCAATTGCTTTTATATCCAATTTATAAAAAAGGACATATTAAGGGCCAGCCCATATGAGTTATAAGGCCGCTAGTAGGGTGGGAGTAGAATCTATAGTTTGTATATGCAAATGGAAATGGTGCGCTTTGCGTCAATCAAAATAAACAGCCTGAATATGCCCTTCCAAGTGGAACATTTTCTCCATTATTTAGGAGTATGTTAGAGGCATTTCTGGCCCTGATTGCATCTTTGTTTACCAAGTAAGATTTGTGTATCCTAACAAATTTTTTGTTGTTCAATATAGTTTCCGAAACTTCCTTGAGGCATTTCCTGAGTACGATTTTTCTATTCGTTGTGATGAAGGTGGTGTAATTACCCTCAGCATGCGCATAAATCATTTCATCCAACGGTATTTTGGTCTTTTGCTTCCCTTCAGGAAGAAATATATTCTGGCTCTCTTCAGTAATATGGGCGTAATTGAAAGCCATTTCAATGGCTGCATATACATCATTACGGTTAAATGGTTTAACAATATATCCAGATGGTCTGGTTGTTTTCGCAGTTTCTATCGTACCCCGGTCAGCATGCGAAGTAAGAAAGATAAACGGAATTTGATGGTTCCTATTGAGTTCACGGGCAAGGTCTATTCCTGTTTTTTCACTGGACAGGATAATGTCGATCAGAACCAAATCAGGTCGTATACTTTTGATGACCCCCAATGCGTCTTCATAGCTCGTGGAAATGCCACATACTTGATAACCAAGATCTTCAAGCATATATTCCAAATCCATGACAATAATCAGTTGATCTTCAACAATGTGTATTTTTTTCCTTTTCATATTGGTTGCAGATACTATTTCCTAATTTGTCAGTGATTTAAGCCTCACAAGGTTTCATAAAATCGATAATATTCATTTTCGAAGGCTAAAATTAGATAGGTTACGTTTAATTTGTTGTAGGAATACACCTACAGAATGTAAATCATCAAGAAAAAATCGATTAATTGATTGTCTATTAATAAGTTAATGACAATTTCCATTTCTCAAAACCCATACTCTTGACATGTTTCCACTGATTGCACCCGATTCATCATCATGGTTTTGAATTTCATAAGTCAATATAATATTGCCCTTGCCTGGATTGCCTGTAGTGGTGAGTAAAACGGTTTCATCGGTATCCATTTGAGTCGCTATGTCAAAAGGTAAAACAGGATTGTGTATGGTAACACGCCCATCACTGGTTTGGTAAGTGACGGAAGACACAACTGCATTACCATTGGCAGAGACTTGATAAGTGACAAAACCGGGCTTGGAAAGCTGAGTCGCCTCGATATCGCAATGGCATTGCCATGGGTATAATTCCATGCGCTCTCCGCAGGAAAAAAGAAGGAATAAAACGATGGGGATTTTTTTTAAAATAAAAGCTAAATGCATAGTTTGTCACCATTTGTTTGAATCATCCTATTTGTTTGAATCATCCTATCATATTCAAGCTAATAATGTAAGCAACAAGGCAAATATGATGATAAAAGCCACCGATAACCGATAAATCTAACCAGTATTTTTGCATTTGTGGTCATTTGGCTACAAGGCTAAATCTATTGTTGTCCTTTGCCAGAAAAACATAGGATAAGGAAAACACGATCATCGTAAATGACTACCTCAGCTCCGGTAAATGTGCGGAATTACCAAACCCAGTATTCCATGTTAATATGAATCGCTTGATGGATGGAACTTGCTGAAAATAAATGTGGAAAACTTTTTTGTGGGAAAAAGTGGGAGAAAGTGGAGTAAATTTCTAATTTTACATCATATTTATTAGGTAAAGAGTAACATATGGGTCACCTAATAGGCGAATTTGATTGTAAGTTGGACACCAAGGGAAGGATGGTGTTGCCGGCCGCGCTCAAGAGGCAGATGCCTGATGTAGAGCGGGTTGGCCTTGTTGTCAATCGTGGATTTGAAAAGCACTTGGTGATTTATTTACGAGATGAGTGGGATAAGATTACCGGTAAACTGGCAAAGTTGAATACGTATAAAGCAGTGAACCGTAAGTTTATTCGCGACTTTACCCGAGGAGCTACAGAGTTGACATTGGATTCTGCAGGTCGTGTGCTGTTGCCCAAATCACTGCTTGAATACGCAGCCATTGGAGCGGACATTGTACTTTCCTGTCAATTCAATAAAATAGAAGTTTGGTCAAAAGAGGCATATAATAAATTGTGGGATGATGAGGAAGATGATGATTTTGCAGCATTGGCAGAGGAAGTGATGGGTGGTAATAGCTTAGATGACGAGCATGATGAGTAGTGAATATCATGTGCCAGTGATGTTAAGCGAATGCATGGATGCATTGGCGATAAAACCTGAGGGGAGTTATGTGGACGTTACATTCGGAGGGGGAGGACATTCAAGGGAGCTATTGAAACACTTAAGTGAGAACGGACGTTTATATGCCTTTGATCAAGATCCAGATGCGTTGGGAAACGCAATAGTTGATGAGCGGTTTGTGCTCATACACCAAAACTTTAGATTTTTGAAGAATAACCTGCGCCTCTATGGTGTGAAAGCGGTTGATGGTATTTTGGCGGATTTGGGAGTGTCTTCGCATCAGTTTGACGATGCACAAAGAGGGTTTTCCACGCGTTTTGATGCGGAGTTGGACATGCGTATGGACCAAACCGGAGAGCTCGATGCAAAACAAGTGCTCAATACCTATACGGAAGCAGAATTGCACCGAATCTTTGGGATGTATGGAGAACTACACAATGCACGTACATTAGCGAAGGCCGTTGCAGCATCGCGCAATATTCGGACCATCCAAACTGTAAGGGATCTGAAAGACGCCGTCAAAAAATTAGTGCCGCGTGGCAAAGAACATAAATATCATGCACAGCTTTTTCAGGCATTGCGTATTGAGGTCAATAAAGAGTTGGAAGCGCTGCAAGAATTTCTCTTGCAAAGTGTTTCTATGTTAAGGCCAGGCGGTAGGATGGTGGTGATGTCTTACCATTCATTGGAAGATAGGCTGGTCAAAAATTTCATGGCCAAAGGGAAATTTAAAGGAGAAGTAGAAAAGGACTTCTATGGCAATGAGATGAAACCGTTCAAAGTAATCAGCCGTAAGGCAGTTACAGCTACAGAAGAAGAAATAGCGAGCAACAGCAGGGCACGGAGTGTTAAGCTGAGGGTGGCAGAACGGATTTAAATATAAGTGATTGATTTACGTTGAAACTTCCGGACTTACTGACTTCCGGACTTTCTAACTAAATAACGCTATGGCAAGAAATTCATATAAAAAAGAACCGTTGAGTGAAGAGCTGCAGGAGGAGTTGCAGGAAACGGTGGAGGAAAGAGCAAATGCCACAAGCAGTTTTTTTCAATCCTTGTTTTCCTCAGAGCGGTTTTCGTCCATGGCATTCGTCGGGTATATTCCCCTGATTATCTTCGTTGGGTTGCTAGCCATCATCTATATTGCAAATCGACATTATGCCGAACGCACGGTACGGGAGATTGACCGCCTTAGTCGGGAAGTGAAGGAGATGAATTGGGATTATAAATCGCTTTCTGCAGATTTGATGAAGTTGACCACCCAAAGTGAAATAGCCAAACGGGTAGACAGCATGGGGTTGAAAGAACGAACGGAACCTCCCAAAAAAATTGTATTGGTAAAAACAAAGAAATAACACGGAAAATCAATCGCAATAGGCATGAATATCAGGACAGACATACTTCTAAGGGCATATTTGTCATTTGGGCTGATTGTGCTCATCGCGGTAGCCGTATTGGCTAAACTATTCCACCTGCAATATACAGAAGGTGATAAATGGCGGGCAATGGCTGATAGTCTCTCCACCCGCTATGTAGATGTGGAAGCCGTGCGTGGAAATATCTTTTCGAACGACGGCAGCTTGCTGGCCACATCCGTACCTGAATATGATCTCCGTATGGATATGCTAGCCCCCGGCATTGAGGAAGATGACGTATTTTATTCCAAAGTGGATTCGCTTGCATCCAATCTAGCTGCTTTTTTCAAGGATAAATCTTCTGTACAATATTCGCGCCTGCTTAAGGGAGCCCGTAAGAAGCGAAATAGATATTATTTGATCAAGCGTAACGTGGGTCATCAGGAGCTCAAGCAGATCAGGGAGTTTCCCATCTATAATTTGGGAAAGTATAAAGGCGGGCTGATAGCAGAGCGCAAGAACAAGCGTATATTGCCGTTTACCAACCTGGCGGCAAGGACAATCGGTTATAAGATTCCCGAGGAGAATGTACATGTAGGTTTGGAAGGCGCATATGGTGAATACATCGATGGCAGAACCGGCAAACGCCTCGTGCAACGGATAGCAGGAGGGGTGTGGATGCCGGTAAACCGTGAAGTAGAAATGGCGCCAGTGGATGGGGCAGATATCATTTCCACCATCGATGTAAATATGCAAGATATGGCACAGCGCGCACTGGAGAAACAATTAATTGTCAGCAATGCCGACAATGGCTGTGTCATCCTAATGGAAGTGGCGACAGGCGAGATACGTGCCGTGGCCAATTTCACAAGGGACACGGAAGGTGTATACCGTGAAAAGTTCAATTACGCCATTGCGCAGAGTGCCGAACCCGGATCTACCTTCAAGCTGGCATCATATCTTGTGGCTTTGGATGATGGCAAGGTGGATACCAATACAATGGTGGAAACAGGCAACGGCACTTATCAGATAAATCGCAATACCATACGGGATACGCACGCTTATGGTACAATATCAGTGAAGAAGGCCTTTGAGGTATCCTCCAATGTAGCCATTACGAAAATCATCAATACGTATTACAAAGACAATCCGGCCGCATTCACCAAACGCTTGCATGCCTTGGGCCTGAATGAACAGCTTGGCTTGCAAATACCGGGGGAAGGCAATCCCCTGATAAAAACTCCCAATAGCAAAAGTTGGAGTAAGCTCTCGTTGCCCTGGATGTCATATGGGTACGAACTGAAAGTAACACCTTTGCAAATGCTTACGCTATACAATGCCGTAGCCAACAATGGAAAGATGGTATCGCCAATATTTGTAAAAGAAATCCGTCACCTTGGCAACACAGTGGAGCGTTTTGAAACCCGTGTAATCAAGGATAAGATAGCTTCAGAAAGCACGATCCGAAAATTGCAGGATATGCTGGAGGGCGTCATGACGCAAGGTACAGGTAAACGACTAAATAACCCGAACTTTGCCACGGCAGGCAAAACTGGTACCGCACAGATGGCCGATGGTGCCGCAGGATACCGGGATGGCAAATACCAGTCTTCGTTTGCGGGATATTTCCCGGCAGACAATCCTAAATATTCGATAATCGTAGTCATCCGGAATCCACGTAATGGTTATTATGGGGCGTCGATAGCAGGCCCTATATTCCGTGAACTTGCAGATATGGTATATGCCAACGACCTCGATATGCATGATGACTTCGAGCAAATGAGATTTGTTGGTAACACCGGAACACCTCCTTCGCTAAAAGGCTCGACATCAGCTACTCGGCAGGTTTTTGAAGCATTGGGTATCAAAACCATGTATGCTTCGGCGGAGTCAATGGAACACATAGACACCCTCAAAGGAATCCCGTTTTCAGATGAAGAAATCAAAGAGGGTACTGTGCCAAATGTAACAGGCATGGGACTCATTGACGCGCTTTATGTGCTTGAAAATTCAGGATACCGCACATCGGTGAAGGGCAAAGGGAAAGTAATTGCGCAATCGCTACCTGTTGGGCGACAAGTCAAAACAGGTTCGTCAATATTGATTGAATTGAAATGATGGTGCTGAAAGACATACTCCATGGTATTCCGGTACGTCAAGTCATAGGCAACTTGAACGTGACCGTGAACGATCTTTGTCTCGACTCGCGCCAGGCTGTGGCGAATGGCATGTTTGTGACGGTTAGTGGTACACAGACAGATGGGCATTTGTACATTGATGATGCCATAGCACTAGGTGCTTCCGTAATACTCTGCGAAAAATTGCCTACTACCACTGATGATCATGTCACTTACTTACAGGTAGAAGACACAGCTTTTGCGCTGGGAGTATCAGCTTCCAATTTTTTTGGAAATCCATCAAAAAAACTAAAGCTTGTAGGGATAACAGGCACCAATGGAAAGACTACGATCGCGACCTTGCTTTTCAAACTGTTTAGCAAAATGGGATATAAAGCGGGGTTATTATCTACCGTACAAAACCAAGTGGGTGATCGTGTTGTAGAGGCAACCCATACCACACCAGATCCCATTGCACTGAATAGGCTGCTGCATGAGATGGTGGAAACAGGTTGCGATTACTGTTTCATGGAAGTAAGCTCTCATGCCATCGTGCAGCAACGGATATCCGGCTTAAATTTTGCGGGAGGGATTTTTTCCAATATCACGCACGACCATTTAGATTTTCACAAGACATTCGCAGCATATATAAAAGCAAAAAAGACATTTTTTGATGGACTGGATCGATTTGCATTTGCACTTTCCAATGCCGATGACAAAAATGGCCTGGTGATGCTCCAGAATACCTTTGCGCATAAGAAGACCTATGGAATCAAGAGCATGGCCGATTTCAAGGTGAAAGTTAATGAGAGCCATTTTGATGGCATGAAGCTTTACTTGGATGGTCAAGAGGTATGGGTAAAGTTGGTAGGAGGTTTTAATGCATATAATGTGCTGGCCGTATACGGGGCGGCTATTTTGCTGGAACAAGAAACCATGAAAGTACTTACCGCTCTGAGTAGCATCACCGGTGCGGAAGGCCGTTTTGATACGACCATTTCAAATAAAGGAGTGATAGGTGTGATCGATTATGCACACACCCCCGATGCAGTAAGAAACGTGCTCGAAACCATCCAAGGGCTCCGAAAGAATAAGGAAAACATCATCACCGTATTGGGGTGCGGGGGCGACCGGGATAAAGCAAAGCGCCCGCAAATGGCAGTTGTGGCAGTGAAACATAGCGATAAGCTAATTATCACATCAGACAACCCCCGTACGGAAGATCCTATGCAGATTATCCATGATATGGAAGTGGGAATTCCCGAGAATAGGAAGCGGAATGTGTTTTCAATTGCCGATAGGCGTGAGGCCATCCGAGCTGCATGTCATCTGGCACGACCAGGCGACATTATATTAGTGGCAGGCAAAGGACATGAGAAGTATCAGGAAGTCGATGGAAAACGATATGATTTCGATGACAAAGAAGTCTTAATCAAAGCATTTAACGAACAATAACGGGCTATATGTTATATTATTTATTTACTTGGATAGAAGAACACATGCACATCCCCGGCTCGGGTTTGTTCCAATACATTACTTTCCGTACGGCAATGGCGGTTATTGTATCGTTAATTATCACCACGGTATACGGCGGCCGATTGATCAGGATTCTCCGAGCCAAGCAAGTAGGTGAAACAATCAGGGATTTAGGTTTGGCGGGCGAGAAAGACAAGCAAGGTACTCCTACCATGGGAGGGTTGATTATCTTGGCCGGCATTCTGGTGCCAACGCTGTTGTTTGCAAAATTGGATAATATCTATATCATTCTCATGCTCATTACTACGGTATGGATGGGAATAATAGGCTTCGTGGATGACTACATAAAAGTTTTTCGGAAAAATAAAGAAGGCTTAGCCGGACGATTCAAAATCGTTGGTCAAGTAGGACTAGGAATCATCATTGCCTGCACCATGTTTTTTCACCCGGATATCGTAGTGCGTGAAAAAGTGGTAAACACCAAACCAAATGCCGATGTTCAAAAACATGTCCAAGAAGAGACAGGCAGAACGTATTATACGGAAGACGTAAAATCAAGCAAGACGAACATTCCATTCTACAAAAATAATGAGTTTGACTACGCTAAGGTGATCAGTGTTTTCGGTGCCAATGGGTATACGCTTACATTCATCGTTTTTCTGGTATTCATCGTTTTCATTGTCACGGCGGTATCCAATGGAGCCAATATTACCGATGGCATAGATGGACTTGCCACGGGAACCTCGGCTACTATTGGGGGTACGCTGGCCATTTTGGCCTACGTTTCGAGCAACGTGATTTTTTCGGACTACCTCAATATTATGTACATCCCCAATTCGGGTGAGCTGGTGATTTTTGCAGGTGCATTTGTAGGTGCATGTACGGGATTCCTTTGGTACAATTCTTATCCGGCTCAGGTATTCATGGGCGATACAGGTAGCTTGGCAATCGGTGGAATTATCGCGGCATTTGCCGTCGTCATCCGCAAAGAACTGCTCATTCCTATACTATGCGGTGTATTCCTCATCGAAAGTCTTTCGGTTATCATGCAGGTCTCTTATTTTAAATATACCAAGAAAAAATATGGTGCGGGACGTAGAATTTTCCAGATGTCGCCCCTTCATCACCACTATCAGAAAAAAGGGTATCATGAAGCTAAAATCGTCACAAGGTTCTGGATATTGGGTATCATCCTGGCAATCCTGACCATCGTGACATTGAAAGTAAGGTAACACATGGCAGCAATACCGACATATCATTATCCGCAACAGGGCAAACTTGCAGTGCTTGGCGCAGGCGAGAGCGGGATTGGTGCGGCCATATTAGCGAAAAAAAAGGGGTTTGAGGTATGGGTATCTGACTACGGACGCATTGCTGATGATTACAAAAAACAATTGCAGGATGCAAGCATATCTTATGAAGAAGGTCAACATAGCGAACCTGTAATATTGGAAGCGGATATCGTGGTGAAAAGCCCCGGCATA
The DNA here is from genome assembly GCF_024704835.1 of Parapedobacter tibetensis. GTDB lineage: Bacteria > Bacteroidota > Bacteroidia > Sphingobacteriales > Sphingobacteriaceae > Parapedobacter > Parapedobacter tibetensis. Next base: position 122,462 of record NZ_JAMXBE010000007.1, on the reverse strand, counting down.
TCGGACAACGCAGCCATCGTACAACAGATAAAGGATAAGCGTATCCCCGTGATTGCCGAAATCGAGTTTGCAGCACAGTACACGGATGCCAAGCTGATATGCATCACAGGCTCAAACGGGAAGTCGACCACTACCATGCTGACTTGGCATATCTTAAGCCAAGGAGGGCTTAATGTGGGGTTGGCTGGTAACATTGGTAGAAGCTTCGCGTTGCAGGTAGCTAATTTACAATACGACTATTATGTGTTGGAACTGAGCAGCTTCATGTTAGATGATATGGAGCATTTCCGGGCAGATGTGGCTGTGTTGCTGAACATTACACCAGACCATCTTGATCGATATGATCATAAATTGGAAAATTATATAGATTCTAAGTTTCGTATCATTAGAAACCAGCGACCCGAAGATTTATTTGTCTTCTGCGCGGACGATCCACTTACAGCGGAGGGCTTAAAAAGATATACTCCGGTGGCAAAGAAGCTCCCATTCAGTCTTATAGAAAGATTTGAGCCGGGCAGCTATTTGAATAGCGACAATGAAATAGTAATTAACGTACCAAACCAAGATACATTTACGATGAATATCAACGAACTTTCCTTACAGGGTAAACACAATGTCTACAACAACATGGCGTCGGGATTGGTAGCCAAAGCGCAAGAGCTGCGCAACACTACCATGAAGGAGAGCATGGGCTCATTCAAGAATATTCCACACCGATTGGAATTTGTGGCATGTATTGCCGGTGTCAATTACATCAATGATTCCAAAGCCACAAATGTCAATGCGGTATGGTACGCTTTGGAGAGTTTTGCTCCCCAAATCGTATTGGTTATGGGAGGTGTGGATAAAGGCAATGACTATGAAATGCTTCGCGATTTGGTGCGAACAAAAGTACGGGCAATTATTTGCATCGGTAAAGACAACTCCCGAATATATGATTCATTGGAGGAAGATGCGCATATTATTGTAAATAGTTCGAATATGCGGGATGCAGTAGAAATTGCATCACATTTGGCCCAAAAGGGTGATACGGTATTGCTATCGCCAGCTTGCGCCAGCTTTGATTGGTTTAAGAATTTCGAGGACCGTGGCAACCAATTTAAGGAAGCCGTGATGGATTTATAATTTAGGGGAAAGTTGATCGATAGCTAGCTAATAGCCAACTGCTGATAGCTGACTACCGATAGCTGATGGCTAACATAAAAAAAATGGAACAAGCGTTTTCAAAATTGAAAGGTGACCGATGGCTATGGATTATTATCATGGTGTTGTCTATATGGTCACTACTAGCCGTGTATAGTTCGGTAGGTACCTTGGCGTATAAAGAAGGCAAAGGCACAGAAGTTTACCTCATCAAACATACCTTACTCATATTCGGGGGGTTCGCATTGATGTATTTTTCACACTTGCTTGACTACCGATGGTATGCGGGTATCTCCAAGATATTGATGGTGATCACCATCCCGTTGCTCTTCTATACCATGATTTTTGGAAACACACTAAACGAGGCGAACCGTTGGGTCACTATCCCGGTTATTAACCAGACTTTCCAAACATCCGACTTGGCGAAACTGGCATTAATTACCTTTCTGGCCAGAACATTAACCCGTAAACAAGAGAATATCAAAGATGTGAAAAAAGCATTTTTGCCAATCATGGGCTCAGTATGCCTTATTTTTGTGTTGATTGCCCCAGCCAACCTTTCCACTGCGCTGATGTTGTTTGGTGTAAGTGTACTGCTGTTGATTATTGGTCGTATCAGCATCAAACAGATCGTTTATGTGTGCTTGGGAGTCTTTGTGCTGTTTATTTTGGTTGTCGCATTTGGACCACGTAGGCAAACATACATGTCGCGCGTTCAGACATATATAAGTGGCGAGGAGACCCATTCCGATAAATCCTTTCAATCCGACCATTCCAAAATTGCCATTTCATCGGGAGGGTTGTTTGGCAAAGGACCGGGTAATAGCACCCAACGAAATGTATTGCCCCATCCGTATTCGGATTTCATCTTTGCAATCATCGTGGAAGAATATGGCGCAATAGGAGGGTTCATATTGGTATGCCTGTATGTGGCATTGATGTTTCGATGCATTCGCATCGTGACACTTAGCCCCAAAGCGTTCGGGGCCTTATTGGCTGCGGGACTAGGGTTTAGCCTTACCCTGCAGGCACTTGGAAACATGGCTGTGGCTGTGGGTTTGGGGCCAGTGACCGGTATCCCCTTGCCATTGGTCAGTATGGGAGGAACATCAATATTATTTACCAGTATTGCTTTTGGGATTATCCTTAGTGTAAGCCGTAATATTGACGAGATGAAGGAAAAAGGCCTGGAAGGACGAAACAAAAAAGTAGTCGTGGGCGAAATCCCTGCAATGGGATAGCGCCATTGGACGATAAAACGAACATGAAATTATAACCGGTAGATTATATGGCAAAGCGAATCATCATCAGTGGCGGAGGCACGGGAGGTCATATTTTCCCAGCCGTGTCGATTGCAAATGCCCTGAAGCGTTTGGCACCCAACATCAAGATATTGTTCGTGGGGGCAAACGGCAGGATGGAGATGGACAAAGTGCCCGCTGCCGGATATGAAATCGTGGGCTTAGATATCCAGGGAATCAATAGAAAATCGCTATGGAAAAACCTGTCACTGCCGATTAAGCTATTAAAAAGCCTCAATAAGGCCCGGCAAATTATCCGTGATTTCAAACCGGATGTAGCGGTGGGTGTAGGAGGTTATGCTTCAGGACCGTTGTTACATACCGCTGGAAAAATGGGTGTACCTTGCCTTATCCAAGAACAAAATTCATACGCAGGCATCACCAACAAACGCTTGGGATCTAAGGTGGCTAAAATATGCGTGGCATTTGAAGGCATGGACAAGTTCTTCCCTAAGGACAAAATCCTTTTCACTGGAAATCCTATCAGACGTGAGTCGGTAGCTATCCAAAACAAAAGGTTTGAAGCAGCGGAATTGCTAAGCCTTTCACCGCATAAGAAAACCATCTTATTGACGGGAGGCAGTTTGGGGGCGCGGACACTAAATGAATGCATGCAGCAAGGCTTGGATAGATTGGCGGGAGCGGATGTGCAGTTGGTTTGGCAATGTGGTAGCTATTATTACGAAGAACTCAAGCGCGCCGTGGCTGGGAAATATGAAGAGGGCATAAAACTGACGGCTTTCCTGCATCGGATGGACCTTGCATATGCAGCGGCCGACATCATCATTGCAAGGGCGGGGGCTGGCACCATCGCTGAGCTTTGCGCGGTAGGAAAACCCGTTATATTAGTGCCTTCCCCAAATGTGGCGGAAGACCACCAAACAAAGAATGCGAAAGCACTGGTAGACAAAAACGCGGCCCTGATGATAAGTGATGCGGAGGCACCGCGGAAGCTGGTGGATGCCGCACTGTCCCTATTGAAGGATGAAACGCAATGTAAAGTATTGAGGACGAATATCGCTAAACTAGCCATACTGGATGCAGATGAAGTGATCGCGAGGGAAGTACTGAAGCTAGCCGGGGATGAAAAACAAGGATAAATAAACAAGAAATAAAGCTGAAGGCCGGTAACCGACAGCTGATAGCTATAAAACATGAACATAAATAACATCAGGCAAGTGTACCTAATCGGGATTGGCGGCATTGGAATGAGCGCCTTGGCACGCTATTTCCGCTATTTAGGTTGCTTGGTGGCTGGATACGACAAAACAGAGACAGAGCTGACGAAACAATTGGTGGTTGAAGGGATTTCTGTCAACTATGCCGATGATTTTGCACTGATAAGTGATGCCTTCAAAGTAGCTGACGAATATACGTTGATTATTTATACCCCTGCGGTGCCCAATGAACTGGATATCATTAACCAGTTCCAACAACTGGGACACTCTTTATTCAAACGCTCCCAGGTCCTAGGCCTGATTAGCCAGAACAAGTTTACCATTGCAGTGGCAGGTACACATGGAAAAACAACAACCTCCACCCTCATAGCACATATCCTGAAAGACAGTGGCTATGATTGCTCGGCATTCCTTGGAGGCATTAGCACCAATTATAGGAGCAATATCCTGTTTTCGGAAAATGCTGTGGCTGTGATTGAGGCAGATGAGTATGATCGGTCCTTTTTGACGCTGTATCCCAAAATTGCCGTAGTCACTTCGGCTGATGCCGACCACTTGGATATTTACGGAGATAAAAATCACTTGCATGAATCGTTTAAATTATTCCTAAATCAGCTGCACAATGAAGGGAAAAGCATTGTAAAAGCTGGTTTGCCGTTCGAAGCCGATATATGGTACTCGGCGGATGGTCCTGCGGATGTCTATGCAGATAATATCCGTATTGCAGGAGGGGAATTCTATTTTGATTACGTATGGGATATGGGGAGGATGAACAATATACATTTGGGTCTGCCTGGAAACCATAATGTGGAGAATGCAGTGGCTGCCATCACAGTTGCACGCCAATTGGGTATCGCAGATGAGAAAATTATTAAGGCCCTGTCTTCATTTACAGGCGTGAAGCGCCGTTTCGAATACATCGTTAAGTCCCATGAGACGGTTTACATAGACGACTATGCGCACCACCCGGAAGAGTTGAGAGCATTTTTGTTGGCGGTTAAAGAGCTCTACCCAACACAAAAACTCACAGTCATCTTCCAGCCGCACCTATATAGCCGCACCAGGGATTTTGCTGATGGGTTTGCAGAGGTGCTATCCATGGCAGACACGCTGTTGTTGATGGACATCTATCCGGCTAGGGAATTACCTATAAAAGGTGTAGATTCACGAATGTTGCTCGGAAAAGTGATGATAGAAGATAAGCATATTGTTACCAGGGAAAGCATAAAAGATTATGTGCAACGATGCCGCCCCAAGTTGTTGGTGACAGTGGGCGCGGGCGACATCGATTTATTGGTGCAACCACTGAAAGCTATTTTGGAACATGCTTAAACGTTTGTCACATAGGATTAATTGGCGCGGTATTTTATACAGCATGATCGGACTCGTGGTATTGGCAGGTATCGTGATGCTAATGGGTTTCATCAATACAAAAAGCGGTGAACAAGCCTGTTCGGAAGTCCAAGTCATCGTTTTAGGCAATGAGTCGTTCATTGAGCAGAAGGATATTGTCGGTATGATTGTGGAAAAATATGGTGAGCTGGAAGGCCGTACGTTGGAAGATATTCCCATACATGAGATCGAACAAGATTTACGACAAATCCCTTTTGTATTTTCTGTCATTGTCAATATCGATATGGATGGATTACTGACTGTACGTGTTAAGCAACGAGAGGCGGTAGTGCGGGTAATCAACAACAGAGGTCGTGATTTTTACATCGATCGGCAAGGGTATAAAATGCCTGTTTCACTCAAATATGTACCCCGTGTACCCGTGGCAAACGGTCTGATTTCGGAACCCTACAATGGTGCCTTGGATAGCATGGAGAGCCAACTGGTGGAGGATATCTTCAAGACAGCTCAATTCATCAGCAGTGATAGCATATGGAGCAGCCAAGTCGTTCAGCTGTATGTGAATGAACATCAAGATATTGAGCTGATACCTCGTGTTGGTAACCAGCAAATCATACTGGGTAATGCGGATTCATTGGAAAAGAAATTTGAAAAGCTCATGTTGTTCTACAACAAGATCGTGCCAAAAACCGGTATTGGGGCCTATAAATCAGTAAACCTGAAATTCGCAGGCCAAATCGTTTGTGAACGGAACGAGCATTTTAAACCGGAGGAAATGATAACAATTCTAGATTCAACTAATAATAGAACTAATAGCATCAATACACAATAGTTATGAAGACAAAAGTAACAACTGAAAAGGACTCGCCAATCGTAGTGGGGCTTGATATTGGTACGACAAAAATATGCGTTACCGTGGGCAGGCGAAGCGGAGCAAAAAAAATCGAAATCCTCGGAGTAGGCAAGGCTGAGTCATCTGGGGTGAGTAGGGGGGTGGTAGCCAATATCCAAAAGACGGTAAACAGCATCGTCCAAGCAGTGGAAGAAGCCAGTGGGCAATCCAATGTGGATATCAAGGTAGTGAATGTTGGTATCGCTGGCCAACACATCAAGAGCATACAGCACCGTGGAATCCTGACCCGAAGGGACGACAACGAAATCAGCCGATTGGATATCGAACGGCTGATTGAAGACATGTATAAATTGGTGCTTCCCCCAGGGGAGGAAATCATACATGTGCTGCCACAAGAGTTTACGATAGATAACGAACCCGGTATCAAAGATCCGATTGGAATGGCCGGTCGACGAATGGAAGCAAACTTCCACATCATCTCAGGGCATGTAAGCGCCGTGAAGAACATCAAAAAGTGCATAGACAATGCTACATTGGAAGTGCAAGACTTGATCCTGGAGCCTTTGGCCTCTTCGGAAGCGGTGTTGGATGAGGCAGACAAGGATGCTGGTGTCGTACTGGTGGATATTGGTGGTGGTACCACGGATGTGGCTATCTTCCATGAAGGGATCATCCGACATACTGCCGTCATCCCATTGGGGGGCAATATCGTGACGGAAGATATCAAACAAGGGTGTTCCGTGTTGCGCAACCAAGCAGAATTGCTTAAAGTCCGCTTTGGCTCCGCCCTAGCGGATGAGAACAAAGAAAACGAGGTTATCTGTGTGCCAGGGCTTAGGGGCCGTGAACCGAAGGAGATTTCCGTCAAAAACCTTGCATACATCATTCAGGCTCGGATGGAGGAAATCATTGAGCACGTGTATTATGAAATCAAGTCCTCGGGTTATGAGAATAAACTCATCGGTGGTATTGTCGTCACGGGAGGTGGTGCGCAATTGAAACATTTGGTGCAATTGGTCGAATACATCACGGGTATAGACAGTCGTGTGGGTTTTCCTAACGAACATTTGGCCAAGAATGAAGTATTGCCCAAAAATGTTTATGACGAGCTGAAAAGTCCATTATATGCAACTGGCATAGGTCTATTGATTAAAGGCATTCAGGCAGAAGAGCAGCAGGAAGAAATGATCGAAAACAAAGGTGCTCCAATGTCCGTAAAAGAGATTACGGAAAAAGGCAACAAGGAAAAAGGCTTCTTCAAATGGTTTAGGGACATCATCAAAGACGGCAATGAAATCGATGATGAAACCTACTTAGGTAAGAAATAGTTTTCAACAAAAATTAATTTTTCCACATTATTAACACTTGTGGAAAACTATTGTGTAAAAAGTGCTAATATTACCCTACGAATATCGGGACAAAATGGATTTTGTATCACACTCTTTAGGAGTAAAATACGGTTGAGATATGTCATTTAAGTTTGAAATGTTAAAGGAACAATCGGCAATTATCAAGGTAATTGGCGTTGGAGGTGGTGGCGGAAATGCTGTCAACCACATGTATAAGCAAGGGATTAGCGGTGTTGATTTCATCGTTTGCAACACAGATGCACAGGCACTCGAACTGAGTCCAATACCTAATAAAGTGCAGTTGGGTGCAAGCCTCACCGAAGGAATGGGCGCTGGTGCAGATCCGGATGTTGGCGAAAATTCAGCGATTGAGAGTATCGAAGACATTAAACGCATGTTGGGATCCAATACCAAGATGTTGTTTATCACAGCAGGGATGGGAGGCGGTACCGGAACGGGAGCGAGCCCAGTATTGGCCAAGGCCGCTAGGGAATTGGGCATCCTTACCGTAGCAATCATCACCACCCCGTTTGCCTTTGAAGGCAAAAGAAGGCGCATGCAGGCAGAGGATGGGTTAGCTGAACTGAAGAAGTATGTAGACTCTTACTTGGTAATTTCCAATGATAGGCTACGTGATATTTTCGGAAACCTCACCATGACGGCTGCATTTGCCAAAGCAGATGATATCCTAACTACCGCAGCAAAAGGTATCGCCGAAATCATCACCATACCTGGATATGTCAACGTGGATTTTAAGGATGTACGTACCGTCATGAACGATAGCGGTGTGGCCATCATGGGGAATGACGTTGCTGAAGGCGAAGAACGCGCATTGCGTGCGGTGGAAGGTGCCCTTGCTTCACCCTTGCTCAAAGACAATGAAATAGAAGGTGCCCGATATATTTTGCTTAATATCACTTCCGGCAAGCAAGAAGTAACCATGGATGAGGTAACCATTATCACGGATTATATCCAAGATAAAGCAGGGCTGTCGGCAGATTTAATATGGGGCAATTGTATTGATGAATCCTTAGAGAACGAATTGTCGGTGACCATTATTGCCACCGGTTTCCAAACTTCGGAAGAACGTATTAAGGAGAGGGAAAATGAGCGGATTGAGATTCCGCTTACACCAGACGAACCCAAGACTCCTTATGTAAAACCGATCAATCAATTTGTGCAAAAGGAAACTGGAAGTACAGACATTGAACCGGTTGCCAAACCCATTCCTGATGGGATTCCAGAACCCCCTACTGTGCAACAAGCGGATTTGTTCAGTACAGCGTCATCAAAACCCCAATTGAGGAATAATACGCCTGACAAGGACGGCATTATCCGTCATACATTGGCCCCGCAAGGTGAGCAGTCTGGTGAAGAACAGGCCGATGATGGATATGAGGTAAAAACTACACCTTCGGCCTTCCATTTTGAGGTGCCAGCCGCTTCCAATGATAAGATACAAGAAGCTGAGCAGACACACGCTGAGTATGACGCAGGACGAGAAAATGACCCAGAACCTGCTGTCGAAGCGACCCACAGCATAGATGGGCACAAAACGCCTGAATATGTGGAAGAACAACTGTTGAAAACCAAGGAACGCATCCTCCGACTTAAGGAGCTGAGCATGAAATTAAAATCGGCAAATGGCCTTCAGGAACTGGAGACTGAGCCCGCATTTAGGCGCAAACAGATGGCGTTAGATGATGTGCCGCACTCATCGGAATCGCAGGTGTCGAGATTTACACTTTCTACAGAGGAAGGAATTACCGAGATTAAACCAAACAATTCATTTCTACATGACAATGTAGATTAGCGCATCTCCGCATACCTATCCAACAATCCACAACTGTTTGGTGAGGATTCACCGAGATTCCGAACCAAACAGTTTTTTGTTTTATGGGATTCCTTTATGTAAGTATTGCAAACAACATCTGTTTACCATCCTGGTAATGATTAGCGCATGTTGGTACGTTTTGATTTAAAGTTTATCTTTGCAACGATTTTTGTACAATTTAATATTTGAAGGACGATATTGGACTTATTTGATAAAATCGCGAAAAACCTTGGGCCAATAGGTAAGCACTATGAGTGGTCGCATGGCTATTTCTCCTTTCCTAAGCTGGAAGGAGAAATTGCACCTCGGATGCTATTCAATGGAAGAGAACACTTAGTCTGGAGTCTCAACAATTATTTGGGCTTGGCTAACCACCCTGAAGTAAGAGCAGTAGATGCCCAAGCTGCTGCAGAATATGGTATGGCATATCCCATGGGAGCTAGGATGATGTCCGGAAACACAGTATACCATGAAGAATTGGAACAGGATTTGGGTATTTTTGTAGGCAAGGAAGATGCTTTTTTGCTCAATTACGGTTACCAAGGAATGGTGTCCATCATCGATGCGTTGGTAGACCGCAATGATGTGATTGTTTATGATGCAGAATCACATGCATGTATTGTAGATGGGGTGAGGTTACATATGGGTAAACGGTTTGTTTATCAACATAACGACATTGAAAGTTGCGAAAGGCAATTGGTAAGGGCCACTAAACTCGCACGTCTTAATGGAGGCGCTGTTTTGCTGATTACCGAAGGGGTGTTTGGTATGTCAGGTATTCAGGGCCAACTTAGGGAAATCGCCGCCTTGAAAAAACAATATGGATTCAGGATGTTGGTCGATGATGCGCATGGTTTCGGTACAATGGGCGCGACTGGGGCGGGTACACATGAAGCTCAGGGCTGCATGGAAGATATCGATATCTATTTTGGCACATTCGCCAAATCTATGGCGGGAATAGGAGCATTCGTTGCCGCTACCAAGGAAGTGATTACCTACCTGCGATACAACATGCGCTCGCAGACTTTTGCCAAATCCTTACCCATGCCTATGGTATTAGGTCTGAAAAAGCGTTTTGAACTATTAAAAAACAGTCCCGAACTAAGGGAACAATTATGGATTATCGCGCTAGCACTGCAAAATGGATTGCGCGAACGCGGATTTGATATTGGGGCGACCAACACCATGGTGACACCGGTATTCCTTAAAGGCGATCTCAATGAAGCTACTTCATTGACTCGTGACTTGCGGGAAGCACATGGCATATTTTGTTCCATTGTAGTATACCCAGTCATCCCAAAAGGCTTGATTGAATTGCGGCTAATCCCAACTGCGGCGCACACCAAAGAGGACGTAGATTATACGCTGGAAGCCTTTACGGCTATCAGTGAGAAATTAAAAGCAGGGTATTACAAACAAGCCGTTTCTTTACAATCGGAGTAAAAAAGGTGGTTTTGATTCTAAAAAAGGTCAAATAAATGATAGGAAATGCATTTTTTTGGCCTTTTGTTTGTTCTTGGTTATTTCGTTTTATCTAATTGATTTCCAGTATATTAAGGTTTTGGTATAGCTGATATCTGTTTGAACATCTTGTTAAATGTGGAAAAAAAAGTGCGTTTATGGCCTGTTTCGCGTGTTTTAAAGTTTTTTTTTCCAAAAAAAGATTCTACTTTTAACGCACTGTAGATTATTAACTTAATTAAATTTAAACTAAAAAGGAGTATTTATTATGGCAAGTATCACAAAATTTAATGAGCTTAAGAGCTTGATCGAAGGATTAGATGGAGACGCTGACAAATTCTTCAATAAGGGTAACAACGCTGCTGGTACACGTGTAAGAAAAGGCTTGCAAGACGTTAAAAACCTGGCTCAGGCTATCCGCTTAGAAATACAAGATGCAAAAAATGCGAAATAAGCATAAACGTTGACAAATATTTAACGTTTATGAAGCCCTGATACGTCAGGGCTTTTTTATTTTAACCAAAACCGTTTTAGGCTCACAAACATGCCTGCTCGCCGTTGTCCATTTGGATTTAGAAAAATGGACTTGGTCGACTAACTCGCCCATTCGTACAGTCAACTTAGCCATTCGCTCATTCGTGCAATTTCAAGATGTTTTGAATATGTACCTTGGTACAATACAAACTATTTACTTGCTGTTTCCTATTTCCGTTCGACCCATTCCATATCACATATATGTTGTTTTATATGAAAAACGTAATTGTCATTTTGATTTTTTGGGTGCCTAGTTCCAGAAGCACAATAAAGACGATACTGATATATCAGCTGGCGAATGGCCGATAATAAATAAGAGATATATGAAAAGACTATTATTCTTAACCTTAATTATTTTTCATTGTTCTATCATCGTTGTCCGTGCACAAGAACTTGTCCGGCAGGTAGTAGCCAGTACCGGATATAGTGAGACGGTTGGCTATACGATTTTCCAATACACCATTGGCGAAGCGATGGTAAGTACCCTTCAGGCAGGAGACTTGCTACTGACGCAGGGATTCCAACAACCAGAGGTGGTTTTGTCCGCGCCAAATGAAGACAACCACTTTGTGTCAGACTTCATGGTCTATCCCAACCCAGCATCCAACGTCGCCAACCTGGAATTTGACCTGCTTCAAGGAGGCAGGGTTGTTTTCCAGCTTGTCAATAATGCCGGTCAAGTTGTTTTTTCCACTACTGTAAATATGTTAGCTGGACGCATTACCTATACAATACCAGTTAGCATGTATGCTTCCGGTTTGTATTATATTGTTGTAAACGCAGGATACCGTAGGTATACCGAAAAACTGATTATCCAATAACCCATAAGTGGTTTGTCATGATGAAACAAATACAACAACTCGCCTGGATGCTGGTTATTTTTAGTATTCCAGCAACAATAGTCACCGCACAAACCAACTTCCGTACCATCACTACAGGCGCGTCCTTCCTGCTTTTGAGCCCCGATGCCCGAAGCACGGGAGTTGCAGAGGCAGGCACCGGTTTGATGGCCGATGCCAATTCGGTATTCATCAATGCCGCCAAATTATCATTCGCCGGAGAAAAAGGCCTGAGCATATCCTACACACCTTGGATGCGTCAATTGGTCAAGGATGAGCATCTAGGCTATCTCACAGCATTCCACAGACTTAGTTGGCGTGAGGTGTTGGGTGTATCCGCCAAATATCTCGATATGGGGGAAATCAGCTTCAGGGATGAAACCGGTAACCTGACGCAACGGTACAATGCCGGAGAATTTGCTATAGACGCAAGTTATTCCCGCTTGTTGGGCGATCATTTTGCGATGGCCCTTACAGCACGTTACATTCATAGTAACTTGGGATCGGGCACCTACAATGGACTTGATATGGATAGGGCAAACGCTTTTGCAATGGATTTGGGCATATATTCAGAAAAGAGTTACATGAATTCCCGCCAGTTCAGCAAACGCTTTGCTTGGGGTATAAACCTGAGTAATATCGGCACAAAACTCAACTATACCAATTCCAAGGAGAGCTTTTTGCCGATGAACCTAAGAATTGGGGCCGGTTATGCATTGAACAATGATCCTGATAACCGATTGACATTGTTATTAGATATCAATAAACTGACGGTGCCATCGAGGCCCATCTATCGGGTTGATGAAAATGGTAACACAACCACTGAAATCGAAAAGGGAAGAAATCCAGACAGAAGTGTGCCTTCCGCCCTTTTTACCTCTCTTTTCGATGCACCTGGTGGATTCAGTGAAGAATTATCGGAATTTACGGTCTCTGGAGGGTTTGAATTTTGTTATTACAGGCAGTTTTTTATCCGCTCGGGTTATTTCTATGAAGATCCCGACAAGGGTAATCGCCAGCATTTTGCAGCTGGGATTGGATTTAGGGTGAAGTCACTGCAAATAGACATTGGATACTTGGCACCCATGGCCAGGCGGTACACCGTGCGCAACGAACTGAAATTCACCATGAGTTTCCATCCCAACGACATATTAGACAAGGATTAATAAAAAAACATAATTATATGAAAAGGAAAGTAATTTATATCGTGCCAATTAATGTGCTGATAGCGGGCCTAACGATGAACGCAAGTGCCCAATCGACTCAAAAAAAAGAACTGGATCCCAGCAAGAGTATCAAAGAGCAGCTATTCCCAGACTATGGGAAAACGAAAGCCGAGAAGAGTAGTACTGACGACGCAACACGAGAGAAAATGGCGAAATCATCCGAGGAACTGATATTCCAAAACTATAAGCCCGCAGCACCCGGCAATTCGGGGGCGCGTAGCGCAGTAAAGCCGTTGAATTCACCAGCCGGAGCCGAGGGGAAACTACCATCTGAGATTGCCGTGGATGAAGCAAAAAAAGCGCTGCCGCCATCCAATCCACCCATTCAGTTACCGCCTATGCAAGGTGAGCAAACAAAGCCCACATCTCCCACAACCAACGCTAAAATAAAGTAATCATTTAATATACAAGGTTATGAAAAGATGTTTTCCTTATTATTTTATTGCCCTGCTCATATTATCAGTATATGGTGTCGCTCAAGGGCAGTCAGGACTTACAGGCATAAATTACCAAGCCGTTGCGCGTAACCTCGATGGAACAGTTTTAGCCAACAAACCTGTCGACGTCCGGATATCGATTATCAGTGGCTCGCCCGCTGGGACTGTGCAGTACCGCGAAGCGCACAGTGTTAGCACGAATGCGTTGGGGCTGTTTACTTTGCAAATTGGCAAGGGAAACGCATCGTTGGGTACGTTTGCCGAGATTCCCTGGGAAGAAGCCAACCAATTCGCTAAGGTCGAATTGGCAGTCAATAATGGAAGCTATACCGATTTGGGCACAACGGAATTGATGAGTGTACCCTTTGCCTTGTATGCTGCGGGCGGTAATGAAGGTCCACAGGGCCCGGCAGGGCCACTAGGGGTCAAAGGCGATGTAGGCGAAGCTGGTCCACAAGGTCCGGCAGGGGCAACAGGTCCGGTTGGCCCACAAGGCCCTGAAGGTCCGGCAGGGGCACAAGGAGCCAAGGGCGATCCAGGTGACATGGGTCTTCAAGGTGAGCAAGGCCCGATAGGTCCCATGGGGCCTCAGGGCGCTGAAGGGCCAGCTGGCCCTCCCGGTAGTGATGCCACAATTGATGGAGTAGCAGCCGGTGGTGATTTAACAGGCAATTACCCCAATCCTACATTGGCCAACAATGTGGTAACCACCACCAAGATAGCCAATGCTTCCATTACACTGGCCAAACTTGCCCCGGGAATAATTCCTACTTCCTTGCCCCCTAATGGGGCTGCCGGAGGTGACCTTAGCGGCACTTACCCCGATCCTACAGTGGCCCGTATACAAACCACGCCGGTATCTGCCATAGCGCCAGCAGCCGGACAGGTATTGAAATTTGACGGCGCCAATTGGATGCCCGGCACAGACAACGGCGGTGCCCTCACCCTGCCCTATGCTGCCACGGAAAATAGCGCAGCCACACTGTTTTCGATTACAAATGACGGCGATGGTACATCACTTGAAGGCATTAATAATACCACCACAAGTAGTGTTTCTGCAATCAGGGGGCTAGTCAGCAACATCGCTCCAGGCGGGTTTTCAGCCGGAGTTAGGGGTATAAACAATGGCACCGGCGGCTTGGGTATTGGTGTGTGGGGTTCACAAAATGGATCCGGTTGGGGAGTATACGGCCTCTCACCCGATGGTATTGGTGTGTATGGCAATGCGTCTGCGGGGGGCACGGGAGTATTCGCCAACAGCGATAACGGCATAGGGCTTTCCGCCACGTCTAACAATGGGATACCTGCCAGCATTGGGATTTTCAACAATGCTAATAACAATAATGTGCTTAATGCAAACACAATTGGAAACGGCACGGTAATAAATGTGAGTACATCTGGCACAGGCCAAGGGGTTTTCGCTTCCACTGGAGCGGGATTTGCGATTCACGGAACAACGAGCGGCCTAAGTTCTGCGGGCATCCTGGGCGACAATTCAGGAGGAGGGGAAGCAGTAGTGGGGCGAACTATCAGCGATATTGCCGGCGCAGTAGTGGGGCGTAACGATGGCGGTGGCCAGGGAGTGCGGGGATTCATAACCACTAATACTTCGGGAACAGGTATCGGTGTATTCGGACAGGTTGGGCATAATAATAGCACTGGACGGGCAGGTAGGTTTGAAAACGCCAATATGACCAATATTGATGCTAATACACTCGAAGTGGAGACCAACAGCAATGGAAATATTCCAGACAACACCCAGGGCAATGCAGCCTCCTTCTTGGTGGACAATACAAACAGCGTGGCTGCTGCTGTAAGAGGAGAGGTAAAAACCATCTTCGGTAACTTTGGAGCGGCGGGTCTTTTTGGTGTATCTTCTGGCACCGGCGGTTTTGCGGGATTGTTCCATGCTTCCAATGCGAGCGGCAATGGAGCGGCGCTTGTCGCACTCACGGACGGCAACGGCAATGCCATCACCGCCAATGCAGGTAAAAATGGTAATGGCGTCGAAACCAATATCGATGGCGATGGCAATGCGCTCTACGCTTGGGTACCAGTGTTTTCCACGGGTAGGGCCGGCCGGTTTAATAATTATAACGCCGCCAATACCAGTGATGTAATCACAGCTACCACAGTCGGGAATGGTATCGCCGGTAACTTCAAGGTGGACAGGACAACCGGTACTTCTGCGGCTGTAAAAGGAGAAGTAAATTCCATGTTTGCTAATTTCGGAACCGCGGGCATCTATGGGGTGTCTTCTGGCACGGGAGGCTTTGGAGGTCTGTTTTATGCTTCCAATCCTGCAGGCAATGGTCACGCATTGGTTGCCATTGCCGAAGGTAATGGCAACGGCATTACCGCCAATGCGGCCAACGTGGGCGATGGCGTGGAAACCACGGTAGACGGCACTGGACACGCCATTTATGCCTGGACACCTACGTTCAGCAACGGCAGGGCGGCTCGGTTTGTGAACTATAATGCCGCCAATGCAAATCCGGTGTTAACGGTAGAAAATCGTAGCAATGGCAGCATCGCCGTGTTCAGGAGTGGAAACCCATTTGTAAATGTGGCTCGCATTAATGCTGCCGGAAGAGGTTTTTTCAATGGAGGGACCCAAGTCGGTGGAGCTGACCTTGCAGAAGCATTTGATGTCATAGGATCATTTTTATATTATGAACCTGGAGATATTCTAGTGATTGCCACGGACAGGGATCGGGCTGTGGAAAAATCAAGTGAGCCGTATTCGACATTGGTTGCTGGAGTGTATGCCACCAAACCGGGTGTATTGCTTACGGAAGAACACATTGATACCGACATATCGGACAAGGTACCGATGGGCGTAATGGGTGTGATCCCCACGAAAGTATGCCTTGAAGGAGGTGCCATTAAGCGGGGTGACCTATTGGTCACTTCATCCTTGTCTGGTGTGGCCATGAAGGCCGATCCGGATAAGGTAAGGGTTGGACAAGTGATAGGCAAGGCCTTGCAGGAATATGATCAAGATAATGTAGGGAAAATAAACGTGCTGGTGAATGTCAAGTAAGTAAGCGGATTGGGGTTTTTTATATCTCTATCTTTTTTCGTATCATCGCATGAACTATGATATAAGCGATGGATCAAAAAAGGAACAACCCGATATGGGTGATGAGCTCTGCTTTCGACAAATTATCGTTAAGGGAGCTTGTTGCCACAGTGAATCAAATAGGTGCTCAGGGAATAGATTTATGTGTTTTCCGCCGAGATGGTACCCGACAGGACAATACGGCAACGCACGTGGATTATGAAAGCTTTACCCTGGATGCTGCCAAGCGCATGTTAGAAGATTTCAATGCAGCCGATCTGAAGCTGTCATTGGGTGCTTTCGAAAATATGATTGGGGGCGATTTAGCGGAGCGGATCAAAAACCAAAATCATTTGCTAAAGCTCATCCGTATCGCATACCTGTTGGGCGGAAATGCAAACAACGTGAAGGTGGGTACGTTTGTTGGGTATAACCATGAATTGGGGGCAGAGGAGGGAGGTTTCCAGAAAAACCTGGATGAGTATAAACGTGTATTTTCGCCCATCATCAAGTATGCCGAGGACCTAGGTGTCACGATATTATATGAAAATTGCCCGATGGAAGGATGGAGACCGTCCTCGTATACCACAACCTACAACAATTTACCTGCGGTACTCGCCGCTCGAAAACTCATGTATGCGATGATCCCAAGCGAGGCACATGGCGAAATATATGATCCCTCACATGATATCTGGCAAAACACAAATCCTGTGGATGTGATCGCACAAAGTGATATTTCCCGTATTCACCGCATCCATGTAAAGACCACCCGCAACCTCAAAACAAGCGCACGGATAGATTGGGGAGGGATGTATCCGATGCAGGCTGTGGATAAAAACTTAGCGGCAAAAGCAGGGGTGGATATCCCAGCTCATGATTGGGACCGACATCATTATGAGGCGATGCTGCCGGGTTTTGGCGGATCTGATAACATGGATTGGCGTGCCTTTGTAGAACTCCTTAATGAGAAAGGCTTTGATGGTCCTTACGAAATAGAAAACGAAGCAAAAAACTCAAAGGATACGGGTAGTTTGATGGCAACGATACAGGGTTATCAAGCCACGGTCAGATTTTTATGTCCCATGTTGTGGAATTTAGACGGATCTACCGGATATGCCTACCATAAGGCGGGTTCGTTGTCCCTACCAAAGATAAGCGATGTGCCATTAATGACAGTCGATAGGTTATAAGTGGTTAAACACCCGAATGCAGGCGGAACTTTTCAATTAGTTCGGCAATATTATCTACTTGGAGCTTCTCGAAAATACGCGTTTTATACGTGCTTACCGTTGAGGTGCTAAGGTTGAGCGCTTTGGAAACCTCCATGATGCCCATGCCTTGCACTAAATATTTAGCTACATCCACCTCCCTATTGGAAAGTTTGTTCAACGGATTATCAGCTTTCATCACTGATTTGCCCATAGTGAGGGTATTGTAATACATATCCCTTACTTCCGGACTCATGTATTTGCCCCGTTGTATCACGGCCAAGATCGCATCCTTCAAATCGGATTTGGAGGTGTTTTTGTTGAGGTAACCGGCCGCCCCTGCCTGCAGGTAACGTAGCGCGTATAAGCTTTCGTCATACGATGAGAACACGAGAATTTTGATGGTCGGTTGCTTCATCAGAATTTTCTCAACCATTTTGATATTGTTTCCTCCTGGCATGTTGATGTCAAGAAGAAGGAGGTCGTATTGTTGCTCCGATAATAAGGCTATCATTTCATCAAAATTCTCAGCCTGGGTAACCTTTGCCAAAGGCAATGCTTCCTTAACTACAATTGATGTGCCCAGCCTTACGATACCGTGATCATCTGCTATCAATATCTCTGTCATGTCCAAATATTGTTTGTCATAGATGCACCACAACATTGGTGATGCTTGGTTATTCATAAGTGATGTCAATCCACAACTATCACAAATATAGGGTAAATTATTATGTATAATACCATTTAGGTTAAATTTGATGGATTGGCAGTAAAGATATAAAAGAAAAGGATAATCACCAACCTTCTAAAAAAAAATGGATACGAGATAGTAGTGAATATTAACCTTTTTTTTAAAAAATTTGTTTACACGCGAAAAATTCCCATTTTAGGGACGAGAAAATAATTACTTAACGAATTTAACCTTATTCTCATGGGATTTTTCAAAGAATTTAAGGAGTTTGCCATGCGGGGGAGTGTGGTAGACCTTGCTGTCGGTGTAGTTATCGGTGCCGCCTTTGGCAAGATTGTTACATCGTTGGTGAATGATGTAATCATGCCTCCGATTGGATACCTGACAGGGGGCATTGATTTCGCAGAAATGAAATATGTGATTCAACCTGGGGATGAAGCCAACGAAGTGGCTGAAGTGGCGATCACTTATGGCAATTTTATCAATATTGTTATTGGGTTTATCATCGTTGCATTCTTTATTTTCTTAGTGATCAAGGGTATGAATTCGCTTAAACGAAAAGAGGAGGAAGTACCTGCAGCACCGCCTGCACCCACGAAAGAAGAGACCTTATTGACCGAAATCAGGGATTTGTTGAAAGAGAAATAACGATAGTTCCAAGTTAAAAGCGTAGCTGTCAAAACGTTCGAGCTATCGTTGGATCGGTAAGTATGATATAATCACCCAGGTGTACGAATTCGCTCCAGTTTGGCTGAATAAAACCTTCATGTGGAAAGCAAGAGATGTTCATTATTGAAAGTTCAGGAGCATATCGCCGTAATTGTGCAACTGTTCCCAATTTTTCATCGCTGTGGAACCGACCATTGAGATGCATGATTTTCACATCGGGCTTACACTTGGCCAATAAGCTGATACGATAGGCCATGGTTGCATCCCAAAGGCTTTGGCTTTGGTAGATTTTCAGGTTGCCCATTCCTTCATGCCCGCCCATCAGCCCGGCAAATTTATCGTGATAGTTGCCAGTGAGGGTGTCAATGGGTAGGGGGGCGAGCAGCGCTTTGGCAGTTTCACTTAGTGAGTCAAGACTTTCAAGTCCTTCGCGGGTCACCCTATTGGTATATCGGCTCGGGGCATTTGCCGCCAATACGCGCAGCTGACGCTCCTTGGCATATTCCACCATTGGGCGATAGTCGTTGTAGTTGTTCCATAGTACAACATCCTTATTGAGGTTGCGCTCGGTAATGAGCCCCGCAAGATACTCATCCAATATCAATTGGTCATCACTGACGAACATCTCCATGGATAAAGCCACTTCGTGGTAGCGTTCATCCATCGTCTTCAGCAATTCATATTGCAATACGTGGGCTATGGAATCATTATGTTCCTCACCGAAGAATATGACGTCGGTATCATGCAAAGCCTCGGCTAAATCTGCTAGCGTGATTTCCCGTTGTGCACGGGCATCGTATATGCGATATAATATGCTATCCAATGGACTGGAGAAGGCGATCAAAGGCAGGATGCCTACCAAGCAACAAAGCACCAATTTAATCATGCTACGAATATACGGCTTTAATTGCCTCCCATAAAAATTCCATCTGCAAACCCACAAGGTTTCTGCTATCCAAAATAAAATTTATTGAGTGATTAATTTGATATTTGTGGAATTAACCCGTACATTTGCGCTCTCATTTTGAAGTTATAACAAAAACATATACGAAGCGTCATGAAGAGAACATTTCAGCCATCACAGCGCAAGAGAAGGAATAAGCACGGTTTCAGGGAACGCATGAGCACTGCTAATGGCCGTCGGGTGTTGGCCGCCAGAAGAGCAAAAGGTAGGAGACGCCTCTCCGTGTCGGACGAAGGTCGCCACAAAGTGTAGATTCACATTACCGGTGACTGCTTGCATCCGGAGCCTTCAACCGGTTTCGGATAGGTCATCGATAATGGAAAAATATACATTCCCCAAAGGAGAACGATTGTGTAGCAAAAGGTTGATTACTGGCCTTTTCCACCATGGTTCTTCTTTTTTTGTGTATCCCTATCGGATTACCGCGATGGCAGTAGAAACGCAAGGGCCCAAAGTCCAGGTTTTACTGTCGGTACCTAAGCGCCGTTTCCCCCTTGCCGTACACCGCAATCTATTGAAACGCCGTATGCGTGAAGCGTACCGCCTTCAAAAGGCCGAGTTGCTGTATCCCTTTATCGAAAAACAAACCCATGGCTTGGTGTTTGCCATCCAATATGTTGGTCGTGAAATTTTGGACTACCAATTCATGCATACGCGGATGGCCGATGCGCTAATGAGACTTCAGAATGAAACCCTGTGTTTGCACCTAAACATATAAAGACAGAAGTGTTCCATCAGGCCATATAAAGACAGGTTATATGCTAATGAAAGCGCTCAGATTCCTTTGGGAAAAAGTAATTAAAGCCGGGGTGGCTGGCATGTTCCTGATATTCATTAGGGCGTACCAACTTTTATTATCGCCCATGCTTGGAGCCTCATGCCGCTATACGCCCACCTGTTCGCAATATGCGGTAGAGGCCATACGGAAGCACGGACCATTCAAAGGGGGATGGCTTGCCCTGAGGAGGATATCTCGCTGTCATCCCTGGGGGGGGCATGGGCATGATCCGGTACCCTAATCGCAGATCACCGCACCTCCCGGTCTCCGCGTGCTTTGCGAAAAAGACATGGATTGTGGACCCAGTGTCATCCGTGTTCCGTCACTATCCAAAAAAACACTAACTTCGCGGCAGTATGTCCACCCACCATATTCTCCAAATAGAAACCGCCACCCAAGTATGTTCCGTAGCGCTATCGGCCAATGGTGATACCACGGCCTTCCGCGATATCGACGAACCCAATGTGCATGCCGCGCGACTCACGCTGCTGGTGGAAGAGCTATTGCGTGAGTTGGGTCTATCATTCGCCGATTTGGCTGCGGTGGCCGTAAGCAAGGGGCCTGGATCCTATACGGGCTTGCGTATAGGCGTGTCCACAGCCAAGGGATTATGCTATGCAACGGATTTGCCACTTATTGGCATTGATACCCTTGCTGGAATGGCACAAGGCTTCGTTGAAAGGAATATGGGGCATGATGCCGCCAACGCTTGGCTTTGCCCAATGGTGGACGCACGTCGAATGGAAGTATACTCATCCGTTTATGACCAACAACTGCAGCCGATTTTCCCTGTTGCCGCAAATATTATTGACGGACAATCGTTCGACCACCTTGACCCAGACCAGCAGCTTATCTTATTCGGAAGCGGGGCGGATAAATTTGAGGAGCTGTTTGCGGATGAGAAGAACGTCCAGGTCGTGACCGGTTTTAAAAATTCGGCACGTCACCAAAGTCGGCTGGCCTACCAGGCATTCATGGACAAGGCGTTTGTAGACGTCGCCTATTTCGAGCCTTATTACCTCAAGGATTTTGTGGCGACAAAGCCAAAATCACAACCTGGCCCTTTATAGCCATCCCTTTCTTCTGAACCAGAAGTAGATCCCTATGGAAATCAATATCATAAGGAGCATCACGGCCGGATATCCATAATACCAAGCCAGTTCGGGCATGAATTTGAAATTCATGCCATAGATACCCACAATGAACATAAGGGGCATAAAGAATACCGAAAAAATGGTCAGTACACGCATGATTTCGTTGGTGCGTTGTGAGGCGATAGAAAAATAAATCGACAGGAGTTGAGAGGTGTTTTCCGATAGGTTGTCGAAAAATGTCTGCGTACGGATATATAGGTCGCGGAGATCGCGGGTATACACATTACGTTGTTCAGATGAATCGATATTATCTATGATTTCATATGACAATAGCATCACCCGCCTAATGACATCGATTTTACGTTTCACAAAATAGAGTCCACGCAGGATAGGGGCCTTCCGTTGCCTCAAGAAAACCCGCTCTTCATAGTAATCCAACGATTCGGATAGCTCAAAGCCAGGTTGCTCAAATGTCAATATGGATTCCCTGATTAACGAATTGAGCAGATACAACGTATGATCACACTGGCCGGTATCGATACGTTTGGCTTTGACTAGGTCTATCAGGTCGTGTTCGGTCCTATGTATAGTAATGAGATACTCATCATTGAAGAAAATCGCAATTTTGTTGGTCAATTCCTGTATGGTGTCTGCCTCGCGAACCGGGTTAGCAGCCAACACCCTGAAAATGGCAAAGGTATAGTTGTCGAATATTTCGTACTTTGGCAAATGGTCAGGTTGCATGCAGTCTTTGATGGATGCTTCATGCAAGGTGTATTTTTCTGCGACTTCTCTAATTTCCTCATTACTTGGTGATGACAGGTCTACCCAGTTAAATCCATTTATTTCTTTTGATGCCAGCGATTGAATCATGGTGAATGCTCTTTAAAATAATGGAATGTACTATTTTCCGTGTTTAATGCGAAGGTAAAGATTCCTATAAGGAACGATTTATCAAGTGAATAACCGAATGTCTAAAAAAAACTTGGCTTTTTTGATGATTTTTCTCGAAAAAATGCTTTTTTTGTCATCGAAGCGATAGCGGCGTTCGCTGTCGAGCAGTATGGTTTTACCAGTCAATTTATCTTCAAACCAAAAATCAATAAATAACGATACAGATGCCAGTAACAGTAGAGAGGAAAGAGAAGATATTTCAACCGGATTTAAGTAGGGTTATCGCAAGGTATCTGTTTGGTGGGGAAGAGCGGTCAAAGCGACTAATCAAAGCCGTGCTGGCCCTTTCCGATAATAAGCAGCAAGAAGTGCTTAACCAAGTGTTGCGCAAATATTCAAGGCGGCACCGTAGCATCCAGAAAATATTTACTAGCCATTTCAAGCGCCTTCAGCCCTTGATGGAACAAATGGAGATCGATCATGCTAAATTGCCGGAACACTTGAAAATGCTCCTTGGATCGTATTTTACCATGGAATATTCCATAGAGGCCGCCGCCTTTTTCAATCCTTCCATCATTGAGCACCCTGACCAGACTTCAGTCGCGCCAGGGCAGAAGCGCGTAATTATCAGCTTTAGGGCTACCGGAGAAGGGCATATCTCATCGATCGTGTTCAGGCAGGGAATTCTGGGCAAAGATAGGGATATTGATATAGAGCCTCCAGGCAGGATGCTGGAAGTACCGGAACATGTGAAAAACCACACGTACCATAAGAAATCTTTCCTCCGCAAATTGAGGGAGATGTGGAGCGACAGCGGCTATCGCAACGATGAAGCATACGAAATCATTAGCGACCAGCTCCAGAGTACGTTTACTTATGAAGAATTGAAGCATGGCCTCAAGGAAGTACAGATTAAGTTGGAACCCCGACAAGAAAACCTAGCCTTTTTACAAGAGGTAAACTGGTTGGCATCTTCCCATTATGAGATGACGTTTTCGGCCGACACCGCGGTATGCGAACGTGTGATATTCCCCATTGCTGAAACGGAAAAGAATGGAATCGAAGACGCACGGTTTGTACGTTTTGTCGATGATGATGGAGATGTCACCTATTACGCCACCTACACGGCATATGACGGGATTTCCATTCTTCCCAAACTGCTGATGACCGAAGATTTCCGGCACTTTAAGGTTATGCCCATTCATGGCTATATTGCACAGAACAAAGGTATGGCAATGTTTCCACGACGAATCAAAGGACAGTATGCCATGCTTTGCCGGATAGACGGCGTGAACAATTACATTGCCTATTCAGATAATATCAATGTATGGCGGGAAGCCAAGCTGATACAGACCCCTAACCACCCATGGGAATTGGTACAAATGGGCAATTGCGGTTCACCGTTGGAAACGGAAGCTGGATGGTTGGTAATCACGCATGGTGTGGGTCCAATGCGGGAATACGCGCTTGGTGTGTCGTTGCTCGATTTGGAAAACCCTGAACAGGAGATAGGTCGGCTTAAGGAGCCATTGCTCTCGCCCAATAGGAAGGAGCGAGAAGGTTATGTCCCCAACGTGGTGTATTCTTGTGGGGCTTATCTCTACGATGGCGACTTGATCATCCCTTATGCCATGTCTGACTATGCCTCTACATACGCCATTGTCAATGTTGAAGAGCTATTAGCCAAGCTTCTCGATGTCGATACAGTTTCAGGAGGATAACACGCGCTGGTATACATGAATGTAGCGATCTACCATGTTCTCTTGAGAGAACATGGTATGAGCCCATTGGGCGCTATCTGCCCTGGAAAGTTGGGGGATATTTCTAACGGCTTCGATAGCTTCCTCCACGTTGCTGACCAAAAATCCGGTTTTATTGTGCACAATCAATTCGGACATCGCTCCCTTGTTAATCGCCACCACTGGTGTGCCGCAGAGCATCGCTTCAGCCACACTCAATCCAAAGGGTTCATCAAAATTAATGAGATGCAGCAATCCTAACGCATTACCCAATAATTGGTTTCTTTCACTAGGTCCGACGTTGCCTACATATTGGATTTGCTGGTCATCTATCTGAGGCAATACGTGCGTCGTGAAATAATGCTCGTCCTGAACCAAACCTGCCATGACAAGCCGTTTCCCCGATTGTTTGGCCACCTCAATAGCAAGATGTGCCCCTTTCTCTGGGTGTATCCTTCCAAAGTATAATAAGTAATCATCAGGGTTCGATATAAAATCGAATTGGGCGGTAACGATACCGTTATACACCGTTGCGATGTAATCCAATTCGGAGGACCTGTCCGAATCGCTGATGGAAACATAGTGGCAGGTGGCATTGTATTTTTTATATACGGGAATTATTTTTGGTGATGAAAATCCGTGTATAGTGGTCACCATCGGCGTGCTGATCAGCCCGGAATAGGTAAGAGGCAGAAAATCGAAATGGTTATGGATGATATCGAATTCGTCTGCCGCTTCCATCAGTTGGCTAATGTGTAGGCATTCGGCTACTTTCGGGTCTAGTGAGGAATCTTCTGCATATCCGGTAGGACGACAATGCCTCAGCTTACCCTTGGTGATGGAATCTGCTGTAGCAAAAAGGGTTACATCGAACCCTTTTTCTACCAAGCCTTCAGTAAGTGTAGAAGCTACCTGCTCCCATGGGCCATATTTACGAGGTGGCGTGCGCCAAGCTATTGGAGCCAATATCGCTATCTTCATGTTGTACAAGCTCGCTGTAGGGTTTTTCAAACGTATGTTGTATGGCTAAGTATGAAATGATGTAAGCCAATGTGCTTTCTGCTCCCTGATTACGATTGATGCCATCTTTTTCCAATCCATCGCAACAGCCATGTGTTTCGAAATCATAAAGGCTGACATGTAAGTCGTTTTCTCCCAAAAACCACATAAAAGAAGTATACAACAGGTTTAAGTAATGAGAATCCCCTGTATTATTATAGGCCTGAAGGTACATCAATACCGTAGCCATGGCATCAATAGGCTGTTGGTCGTATTGAGATTTAACGCCGGTTTGCCTAAACCAATTTTCGTTTCCAATTAGATTGAGATACCCTTTCTGGAATGTGTGGTGTTCCAGAAAAGCCATGCTTTCAAAGGCCACTTTGCGGATGGCAGCATCATTTAACAATTCAGTGGCACGCAACATAGCAAGAGGCAACAAGGCATTGTCATATGCCAGTAACGATTCATACCAATGCCAATCATCCGTTCGATGTGCTTCGTATTCCTTGAGCAAGCGGACAGCAAGTTTTCGCGTCAATTCCATCATACCTTCATCAGAAGGATTGTCTTTCAAATAGTGGTACAAGCCAAGGATGACATTCGCGATACTTCGAATGGACTGCAATTTTTCAAATTGCGGTAAAGCTTTGAAGAATATCCGACGGGCTACTTGGAAGTAACCATCCATTGGAGCATGGGCCAACGTGTATCCGATAGCCCATATCGCTCTGCCAAACGCATCTTCCGAGCCAACTTCATCTCGAAATTTACGGTCGAATCCCATGAAATTGCGGAATGTGCCATCGGCATTTTGTGCATAATGGATATATGCGAGATAGATGGGGATATATTTCAACGCCGTTTCGTTTTTCGTACGTCGGTATGCCATCAACGCCATCAGCAATGCCCGTGCATTGTCATCGAGGCAATATCCCTCATGATAATTTGGTATGCCATATGTGGCATGCTGAAATATGCCGGTATTATCAGTGAGCCGTTCGATATGGTCGAGTCGCAACGGGGGTAGGATGCTGCGGTCCAGCGCCGGATCCTTTTTGAGGATTGTTTTGCTAGTGGTGTCAATGATATCCTGAACAAGCGAATGATACCGCTCCCCGATTTTAGGCCAAGTGATGGACTTCCCATATTCATGTGCCTTTTGTCGCATGATGTCCAATTTCTGAGGATGACGAAGCAAATCCATCAATACCTCCGCCAAGTGCTTGTCGTCATTGAAATTAAATAACCTGCCCCGCCCCTTGGACAATAACTCCGCAGCATGCCAATAAGGGGTGGATACCACCGCAGAACCGACCCCTACCGCATACGATAGCGTGCCGCTGGTAACCTGTACTTCATTGAGATAGGGGGTAAGGTATATATCGGACGCACTGAGATATTTGAATAGATCATTTTGCGAGGCATATTGATTCATGAAAATTACATGCTCTTCAAGATTGAGCTTTTTAACCAGCCTATGGAGAAACAAGCGGTATTCTTCTCCAGCATGCTTGACAACATTGGGATGAGTCTTGCCTAAGACAATATATACCACCTCGGGATACGCGGACACTACTTCCGGCAAGGCTGATATAACGGTCTCAATACCTTTATTACGCCCGATGAATCCAAAAGTGAATAGTACCTTTTTGTCAGCAAGTCCCAATTCCTCCCGTACCGCCGTGGTATTATACCGAATGTCGGGCACACCATGGGGTACCATCTCAATTTTGGTGGTAGGTGTATCATAAACTTGTTGGAGTAATTCCGCGGCCTTGTCGGCCATCACCACCACTTTCCGGGAAATTTTGATGATTTCTTTCAGGATTAAGAGCTCGTTATAAGATGGTTTTTTCAATACCGTATGGAATGTCGCTATTACCGGTAAAGCTAGGCTGTGCAGTAAGGAAAGGATATATACCCCATTCTGTCCACCAAAAATACCGTATTCATGTTGGACAATGCAAACATCAGCACCACTTTGATTAATAAATTCGGCAGCTTTTAGGTAAGTGTCATGGTCGTCTTGATGGATGACGCATTTTACCTCTGGTGGATAGTCATATTCGCTATCGGGGCCATTGATGGCCACCACCACTCCCTCAATCGCATGATCATCATTCACAGCCGAAATAGCGTCAAATAAGTTCTTCGAAAATGAACCAATACCGCATTGACGCGGTTCATAAGTGCCAATTAGTACAATCTTCATAGCCGGAGTCCTCTTACCATTTTTGTTAATATTTAATTTATATCATAATAAGCAAATCTTTGTGAATTTGTTTGCTTAAGAAGGATACTTGTTCGGGGGGAGTATCCAATCTTAGGAATGCATTGGTGCTAAATATAGTGACTTTCCGGTAGAATTCCAATAATATAGGGGGGAATATTTAACTGTAGCTTTAAACGGTAGGTTGAAACGCGCCAAAAACACCCGGCGAATTTCATGTCTATTAATGAAAAAGTATGAAATATTTCCATTCGGTTGCTGCATTCCGCTAAAAATACCTTATCTTACCAATGAATTTAAGTGTTGTATCATGGCAAAAGACAAAGGATCAAAGAATGATAGCAGTAAGAAAGCTGCTGTAAAGAGCCTCAAAGAAAAAAGGGCAGAGAAGAAAGAGAAACAGGCTGAAAAGCAACGAAGGGATTAAAGCTATGCATGAACGGAAAAGGCGACCTATAGGTCGCCTTTGAAGTATTGCTGCCAGGCATCGTAATGCCCGGATACATTATTTCTTTTCTTTTTTATATTCCGCATTTAATGCGTCAAGCACTTCATTGGTTATCTCCAAGCTATCATCGGCATATAAAACAGTGGGATTTGATGTAGAATAAGTTAGCACCAACTTGTATCCTTTTGATTTCGAGTGTTTTTTGAGATAATCCGTTATTTTTGAATACAGTTTCTCGTTTTCAGAAGCTTCTTCCTGCGCAAATGAAGCACTGGCATTTTGGTTGTGACGTGCGAGTTCGTCCTGCTTACGAGCGAGACGTTCCTCTGTACTTTGCCTGTCAGCAGCGCTCATCGTAGGGGCCTTTTGTTGGTAATCTGCCACTTCTCGCTGGAAAGCCGTACTGCGTGATTGTAAGTCGACCTGGGCTTTCTTTGCTTTTGCCTCAAGATTTGTCCGTATTTCTTTGAAATACTCATATTTTTCAAGTAAGGTGTCGGAGTTCACGTAAACGATCCTTTCGACTTTTGTCTGGATGGAATCCCCGGTTGAAGAAGCTGTGGAAGGGCTAGTCCCCGGATTGCTGCAGGACACCACTATGGTGGCCAATAGCACATATATGCCAGCTTTTGCAATAAATGCGAATGCGTTATTCATATCTTTACTGATCTTTTTCTAATTCAAGGGGCAAACCTAAGATAAAAATCCCACATTTCCTTTAGTAAATTGAGAAAGATAGAACACAGATGACGCAGATCCAGCCGATTTGCGCAGGTTTACCAAGGTCTTATTGTCAGCCAGCGACGAACAAAAAAAACCGACATTTATCCACTCAATCCGTGTCATTCGCGATCTAAAACCCACATATCTACTATTTCATTTTGTCGCACTTTTTTCGTATTTTTGGGCCACCGAATTTAAAAACAATAATGAGCGAAGAAAACAAAGATAGATCAACTTATTCAGCAGATAATATACAGGTACTGGAAGGATTGGAGGCCGTTCGCAAACGGCCTTCCATGTATATCGGTGACACAGGCGTCAAAGGCCTACATCATTTAGTATATGAAGTGATCGATAATTCCATTGATGAAGCCGTGGCTGGTTATTGCGACGATATTCAGGTAGTGATCCATAAAGACAATTCCATCACCGTGGAAGACAATGGCAGGGGTATTCCCACGGGCGTTACCAAGAAAGAAAATAAGTCCGCCTTGGAACTCGTGATGACGGTGCTCCATGCAGGGGGTAAGTTTGATAAGGATACCTATAAGGTGTCGGGTGGTCTGCATGGTGTAGGGGTATCCTGTGTCAATGCGCTGTCTACCTTATTGGTGGCGGAAGTGCACCGCGATGGAAAAGTTTTCAAGCAAGAATATGAGCAGGGTAAACCGATGTATGACGTGAAGACCATTGGTGAGAGCGACCGTACCGGAACGAAAGTGACATTCCACCCCGACCCCACGATATTTACCATGACTACCGTATACAACTACGATACCCTGGCAAGTCGTGTACGCGAATTGGCATTCCTGAACAAGGGAATACGCCTTTCCCTGCTGGATGAGCGTGAGGAACAGGAAGATGGCACACTGCGGAATGATGTTTTTTATTCGGAAGGTGGATTGCGGGAATTTGTGAAATATTTAGATGGCACCCGCCAGCCCCTTATCCCCGAACCCATCTATGTGGAAGGCATAAAACAAGGAATCCCTGTGGAACTTTCCTTGCAGTATAATGAAACCTACTCTGAAAACGTGCACTCCTATGTGAACAACATCAACACCATTGAAGGAGGAACGCATGTGGCCGGTTTCAGGAGGGGGCTTACCCGTACGTTGAAAGCCTATGCAGACAAATCAGGTTTGCTTAAGAATATGAAAGTGGAAATCACGGGTGATGACTTCCGTGAAGGGCTTACCGCCGTCATTTCTGTGAAGGTAGCCGAACCACAGTTCGAGGGGCAGACCAAAACTAAGTTGGGTAACAACGAAGTGATGGGGGCCGTGGATATGGCTGTGGGCGAGATATTGGGCATCTACCTGGAGGAAAACCCCAGGGAAGCCAAAACCATCGTGCAGAAAGTCATCGTCGCAGCGCAAGCCCGTGCAGCGGCCCGCAAGGCTCGCGATATGGTGCAACGCAAAAACGTAATGGGCGGAAGCGGGTTGCCGGGCAAGTTGGCAGACTGCTCCAACAGTGATCCTAAAAAATGTGAAATATACCTCGTGGAAGGTGACTCCGCCGGTGGTACGGCCAAACAAGGTCGCGACCGGGAATTTCAGGCCATATTGCCGCTTAGGGGAAAGATCCTCAACGTGGAGAAGGCCATGGAGCACAAGATTTACGAGAACGAGGAAATAAAGAACATGTTCACCGCACTGGGTGTAAGCATCGGTACAGATGAGGATGCCAAGGCACTTAACCTCGATAAGCTCCGTTATCACCGGGTGATTATCATGACGGATGCCGATGTGGATGGTTCGCATATCACCACATTGATCCTCACCTTCTACTTCCGGTATATGAAGGAGCTCATCGAAAACGGCTATGTCTACATTGCCACACCTCCGTTATACTTGGTCAAAAAGGGCAAAGAACAAGCCTACGCCTGGAATGACGACCAACGGGATACCACCGTACAACGCCTCAAAGGAGCGGGCAAGGAAGATAGCGTGCACATACAACGTTACAAAGGCCTTGGAGAAATGAATGCTGAACAGCTTTGGGACACTACCATGAATCCAGAGACACGTACCTTACGCCAAGTAACAATAGAAAACGCGGCGGAGTGTGATCGGATCTTCTCCATGCTGATGGGCGATGAAGTGGCGCCAAGGCGTGAATTCATTGAACGCAATGCCAAATACGCGAAGATTGATACCTAGTTTGCAAGCATAGGATTTGGCAGTTAACCTTAGTTAACACCTAATAGCTAACTGCTATTTTGCTATACAGGTACTTCTTCTTATATTCTAGCGGTGTCATATCGGTCACTTTCTTGAAATGCCTGTAGAAATTGGAGACGTTATTGAAGCCACATTCAAAACAAATGACCTCGGTCGGCAATAGGTCTTCCACTAGCAATCTACAAGCATGGCTCACCCGTATTTCAATGAGGAAATCATAAAAGGTCTTCTTAGTCATCAATTTAAAATACCGGCAAAAAGAAGTGACGCTGAGGTTGGCTATTGAAGCGATTTCCACTAAGCTGATTTCTTGTTTATAGTTGCTTAAGGTATAAGTACATACTTTATTGAGACGTACCGCATCCATTTCATTGGATTTGTAAAACGCATGTGCGGAAGCTATGGGGACATATTCCTCTGTCTCCGCAAGTGTTTTGAGGATGGCAAGGAGCGTAATCAACCGGTCAAGATCTGTGGCAAGTGTAGCCTTTTGCATCAGTTCTGTCAACTTTGCCCTGCTTCTTCCC
Source organism: Parapedobacter tibetensis (assembly GCF_024704835.1). Classification (GTDB taxonomy): domain Bacteria; phylum Bacteroidota; class Bacteroidia; order Sphingobacteriales; family Sphingobacteriaceae; genus Parapedobacter; species Parapedobacter tibetensis. The sequence continues at coordinate 90,740 of NZ_JAMXBE010000007.1, read as the reverse complement.
ATGATTTTCATCCCCCTTCTGGCCTTTTCAAATAACTTCGGAATGAGGTAGGTTTCAGGTAAGTTCAGGAAATCACGACCAAGGCAGTCGGGCAAGAAGTGGATGACAATGGCTTCCACTTTACGTTCCGGATGGTTCTGGTAATATTCTTCATTGCACTGCCACATGTGAGGAAGGCTGCTCCCCAACAACAATACCTCACCCTCCGAGAAGTTGCCGATATTATCACCGATGAAACGCACCCCCTTGCCCCTAATGACATGGTGTAATTCCAATTCTGGATGGTAATGCCATAACGAACCGAAATTCGGCTGTACATCATGGCGTACGCTGAATGATGACTGAATTTGGGTAGGAACCTTATGGAAAAGCGGTTTCATGATATGTAAGCGTTGTTTTTCCTTTCGTTGGCGAATGAAAGGAATAGTTTATAATCGTTTTATACCATATGTGGATTATGCTTTCCACATTGTGGATACTAAGATATGGAATGGAAACACCATTTCCAAGAAAATGGTAAGATTGTATAATAAATCGGCAATAATCTTCAACACACACAATGTTACTGCGACGGAAGGGAAAGACGGCAACATCCTATAAGGAGCAGGAAAAATCCTATATCGTATTATATCCGCATACCCTTATATTTGCCTCTCAAGAATAACCAATACATACCAAATTGAATAACCCAGTCATTCATAGAAACCATGCATAGCCTTCCTCTACTTGATGTAGCCATTATCGTGCTGTACCTGATTGCCATGATCTTGGTAGGCGTATGGTTTTCACGAAAGAACAAGAGTTCAGAACAGTTTACCAAAGCATCAGGCATGATACCCGGTTGGGCAGTAGGAATTTCCCTTTATGCCACTTTCCTCAGCAGCAATACATTCCTTGGTGTTCCCGGCAAGGCGTTTGGGAGCAATTGGAATGCATTGGTGTTTAGCCTTTCCATGCCGCTTGCCGCTTGGGTTGCGGTGAAATATTTCGTGCCGTTTTACCGAACATCAGGGGGCGTGTCCGCCTATAGTCATTTGGAGCATCGTTTCGGAGCCTGGGCACGGACCTATGCCATGGTGTGTTTTCTACTCACTCAATTGGCACGTATGGGATCCATATTTTTTGGGATAGCGCTAAGCCTACAGGCACTTACCGGATACGATATGACCACCATCATGATGGTCACGGGCATCTGTATCGTCGTATACACGGTCATGGGTGGCATCGAAGCCGTGATATGGACTGAGGTGGTACAAGGTGTATTGCTCACATTTGGAGGGCTGCTGATTTTATATTTGATTATAACCAATGTGGATGGAGGTGTTTCAAAGATCATCGACATCGGTATGCGTGATAAGAAATTCAGTTTGGGCACCTTGGATTTGGATTTTGTCAGGCCATCATTTTGGGTGATACTGTTGTATGGTTTTTTCATCAACCTCAACAACTTTGGGATGGACCAGAATTATGTGCAGCGATATCATGCCGCTACGTCTGCCAAGGAAGCGGCAAAATCGGTGTGGCTTTGCGTACGACTTTATATTCCAATTTCCCTTTTGTTTTTCATCATTGGTGCCGGACTATACGCTTATTACGTACAACACCCCGAATTGACGGATACCATCCGTTTGCAAGCCGCGGCGGAACGCCTCCCTTCCGGCGCTAGTCAAGACGAGGTAGTGGCCTTGTCCAACACATTGAAAGCCGAAGATTATGGCGATAAGGTGATGCCGCACTTTATGGTGAGCAAAGTACCTTTGGGTCTGCTAGGATTGGTCATATCAGCAATCATGGCTGCAGCCATGAGTACCATTAGTTCGGGAATGAATGCCTCCGCTACGGTGTTTACGGAAGATATTTACAAGCGTTATATCCACCCAAGTAGTACAAACAAGCAAGCATTGCGCGTACTATTTATTGCAACTGCAGTATTTGGAGTGTTAGGAATCATTACCGGCATTAGCATGATCGGTGTCAAAAGCATCTTAGACGTATGGTGGGAGCTGTCGGGTATTTTTGCTGGGGGCATGCTGGGATTGTTTCTACTGGGCATCATCAGCAAGAAAGCCGGCAACAGCGATGCCGTCATTGCCGTGATTGTAGGTGTACTGGCGATCTTGTGGATGACTTTTTCATACCTCGTACCGGGGGAATATTCCTACCTGCGGTATCCACTCCATGCCAACATGATCATCGTGGTGGGCACGTTGGTCATCTCGTTAGTGGGATCACTCTTAGCGAATTTAAGGAAACGGTGATTTGAAATGGATCTTTCACCGGGGCAAATTCAGTAAAATAAGGGAATATTTTTTTCAGTCTCCAAACAACACACCTAAAAATGCATTCTCATATATCTTTCTCCTACTCCCAATTAAATGTTTAACAAACAATAACTATATTTAGCGCGTCTAAAAGTTGAACATACTAATTCGATTTATCAAATGAAGAAAAATGCCATTTCCGCTGCAGCTGTCAAGATATGTTTGCTTGGCTATTTTATGGCTGTATTGATCTTACAAAGCTGCCAGCGGAAACCTATTGACCTCCGTATAACACAAATGGATTCAACCCAGGTTGCTGAAATAGCGGCAAAAATTGAAGCGACCGTAAGACCCGAACTTGCTGAAGGAATGACATTGAAGCTATGGGGCATTGATTCATTGGTCATTTCACCCATTGCTATTGATGTAGATGACCACGGTAGGGTGTTTTATACCACTACCGATAGGCAGAAGAACTCGGAATTTGATATCCGCGGGCACCGGGATTGGGAAATCCCTTCGATCAGCTTGCAGACAGTGGAAGACCGAAGGGCATTCCTGCGCGAAGAGCTTTCGCCTGAAAACAGCGATCGGAACCTATGGCTTGCGGACTTGAACGGCGATGGCTCGCACGATTGGCGGGACCTGACCGTGGAGCGGGAAAAAGTATACCGTCTTGACGATGTTTCCGGTGGAGGGTTAGCCGATAGGGTACAGTTGGTCGTGGATGATTTCCATGAAGAGATAACAGATGTGGCCGGTGGAGTGTATGCCGATGGGGAAAACCTGTATGTAGCAGTGGCGCCTGATCTTTGGCGGATGACCGATAAGGACAAAGACGGTATCTATGAAGAGAAAACATCGATATCGCATGGATATGGTGTCCATATCGGTTTCGGTGGCCATGGCATGTCAGGTGTAAAGATGGGCCCGGACGGCCGTCTCTATTGGCAGATCGGCGACATTGGTTTCAACGGTAAGGACCAAGACGGAAAGCAATGGGAGCATCCGAATAGCGGGGTCATTGCCCGGGCAAATCCCGATGGAAGCGATTTTGAAATCTTTGCCCACGGGCTCCGCAATACACATCAATTTGTGTTTGATGAGTATGGCAATATCATCAGCGAAGACAATGATGGCGACCACCCCGGCGAGCGGGAACGGCTGGTTTATATTGTAAACGGGTCGGATGCAGGCTGGCGCAGTAATTGGCAGTATGGCAAATATAGGGATCCGAATAACAACAGCTATAAGGTATGGATGGATGAAAAAATGTATGTGCCCCGTTTTGAAGGGCAGGCAGCCTACATCACCCCTTGTATCAGCAATTTCGTAAACGGCCCTGCCGGTATAGTATACAATCCAGGCACGGCATTGAGTCCGGCATATAAAAATACATTCTTCGTTGCCGAATTTGTGGGCAACCCAGCCAGTTCGGGTGTCCATAGTTTTAAGCTGGAACCAAAAGGCGCAAGTTTTGAGTTGGGTGACCACCAAAAGGTGTTGGGCGGCGTGTTGGTCACTGGTCTTGATTTCGGTCCGGACGGCTCCCTGTATGTGGCCGACTGGATAGATGGCTGGGATACTCACGATTATGGTCGTATCTGGAAGCTCGATCACCAAGATGCTGCATCCAATGCGATGCGAGAAAGGGTAAAGTCGTTGTTGGCGGCCGATTTCACGGATTTTCAGACCGCGGAACTTGGTGATTTGCTGAACCATGAAGATATGCGGGTGAGGCAAAAGGCGCAATTTGAACTGGTGAAGCGTGGAGAAAAAGGCGTGGAAACCTTTAAGAAAAGCCTTAGGCAAACCGATCACCAGTTGGCGCGTATACACGCCATTTGGGGCATCAGCCAACTGGCTCGCCAAGATGAGCAATACGGTGCGTTATTGGTTCCCTTGCTCAGCGATGGCGATGCCGAAATCAGGGCCCAGGCCGCCAAATGGCTGGGCGATATCCGGTATGCCGATGCGGGGGACGCATTGATGCCCTTGTTAAAGGATACCAACAGCCGTGCCCGTTTCTTTGCCGCCGAAGCGTTGGGGCGGATAGCTCACCAACCAGCCGTACAGCCGCTTATTGCCATGTTGGAAGCCAATAACGACGAAGATGCGTATCTCAGGCATGCAGGTAGCTTGGCCCTTGCGCGCATAGGTAAGGTCGAGCCTGTACTGGCATTAGCCACTCACTCGTCGCGTGCGCTTCGGATAGCGGCAGTGGTCGCACTCAGAAGAATGGGAAATCCGGATATTGCTGCTTTCCTGAATGATTCCGATGAATTTATTGTTACCGAGGCCGCACGGGCAATCAATGATGACCTTTCCATTCCGGGAGCGCTACCTGCCCTTGCCGACGTTTTGGTTACCACAACGTTCACCAACGAAGCCTTGGTACGGCGTGCTATCAATGCCAACCTACGGGTTGGTAAGGAAAGCAATCTTCAACAGTTGATTGATTATGCCAAACGGGTAGGTGGCCCCGCGCCGATGCGGGCAGAAGCGGTTGACGCGATAAGTGTATGGGCCAAGCCCTCGGTGCTCGACCGCGTAGATGGACGCTACAGAGGGGTGGTAGAACGAGACGCTGATGTGCTTACCCGTCATGCAGCAGACGCATTGATCGCATTACTTACCGATCGGGAACTACCTGTACGGCTCAGCGCGGCAAAAGCGACCGCTAAGCTGCGTATCAAGGAAGCATCGGCTGGACTCTTGGCGGGTTTAAAAGGCGATCGTGACGGAACCATGCGGGTGGCAAGTCTCAATGCACTGGTAGCGTTGGGAGATCCCAAGCAAGAGGAAGCGATCAAGTTGGCTCTGGCAGATCGCGAAATTACGGTACGCGTTGCTGCACTCGACTTACTCGAACACATGAGCATATCTCCTGATGTGATGGTCAATTTGTTGGCCGATGTGATAGCCAACAGAACCCTTGCGGAGCAACAGGCAGCCATCGTTACGTTAGGAAGATTACCTGTTGCCCAAACGGAAGAGGTATTCGGAAAGCTGCTGGATAAAATGAAGCAAGGTACGCTAAGTTCGGCGATCTACTTAGAATTGGGTGAAGCATTGGATAGTGCGCGTTCAGAACAGTTAATCAGCCGGTATAAAAGTATCAGCGGCAACATCTCGCCCGATGAATTGATGGCTTCCTACGCAAGCAGTTTAGAAGGAGGGGACCCAGACCGCGGAAGGCGGGTTTTTTTCCAACATGGGCAGGCGCAATGTATGAAGTGCCATGCATATGACGACCGTGGGGGCAATGCAGGGCCACGCCTTAATGGGGTTGCTAACCGGTTATCGCGCGAACAGTTGCTGGAGTCGCTTATCGACCCTGGCAAACGCATGGCGCCGGGGTATGGTGTGGTCATTTTGGAGTTGAAGGATAGCACGACCGTTTCCGGTATTTTCCAAGGGGAAAACGAGCAGCATGTACGAATCAAAAAAGGACAAGGTCCCGACCAAGTTATTCCTCAGGACCAAATTCTGAAAAAGACGTTTTCCCCGTCGAGTATGTTGGACATGAAGGACATCCTTTCAAAACGGGAGATACGTGATGTGGTTAGCTTTTTGGCCACGCTTACGCACGACGATTGATAGGGTAAATATTCTTAAAACGGTCTATACGCGGCCATGAGTGTGGGATAGTGAGGCCGGCAGCCTAATCATTTAGTTTGTGTTTGACCATTTTTTCCTTGAACCGCCGGATTTTCCTGAGGGTATCGTTCACCTTATACCCGAAAGTACCTGCTTGGGTATATCGTATGCATTGTCATTCTCTAGAAAGAATATGATGTTTCTTTAACGTCTGTCCACAAAATAATCAAAAATAGGCGATTATCTGCTTAATCTGCGTCATCCGTATACCAACTTCCAATATTATAGATAAAACCCTATTTAGATGATTATTCAAATATAAACTGTTGTAAAGAATTTTGCAAATTTAACTTCAAACATCGACTTCGATAACATCCTATAATACCCCGCCAATTTGATATAGAATAGCCAATATACACCATCCTATCTTTGTTTAAAATCAATTATAAGGCAATTACTGTATAAAACACACTTAATGAGCAAAAAACGAAAAGGATTCATCCCCGTGATGCTTACTCCTTTTAAAGAAGACGGAGCGGTGGACTATAATGGGCTGACACGGTTGACGGAACTGTATTTAAATGCCGGCGCCGCTGGACTGTTTGCCAATTGCCTTTCCAGTGAAATGTTTGAGATGAACGAAGAAGAGCGTTTGGCCGTGACCAAACATGTGGTAGATGTGGTTAAGGGGACAGTTCCGGTAGTAGCTACGGCCACTTTTGGGGGTAACATCCGAGAACAGGCCGATTTTGTGAAACGGATGTACGATACCGGTATTGAGGCGGCCATTGTCATCACCAACATGTTGGCTACCGAAATAGAAATGAACGATGTTTTTGAAGAACGGGTCTATCGACTTTTGGAGCACACGGATGATATTCCTCTTGGTTTTTATGAATGCCCCGACCCATTTAAACGGATATTGCCGGCAGGACAACTCCGTAACTTCGTAGATACCGGACGCGTCATTTATCACAAGGACACCTGCTTAGACATCGATTTGGTCAAAGCTAAACTGGAATCGACTAGACACATGCCCAGATTTGGGCTGTATGATGCATATATGGTGCACGCCGTGGAATCACTGAAAGCCGGATCGGCGGGACTCTCCTGTATCCAGGGGAATTATTTCCCGGAATTAGTCGTATGGTTGTGTAATCATTATGATGATCCCACACAGCAGGATCAGGTCAGTCGGGTGCAGCAATTTTTCATTGACCATATGGATGTGATGCATGACGTGTATCCTGTGGTAGCCAAATATTTTTTGCAGAAGCGGGGCCTGGCAATATCCACGTTTACCAGACGGTTCATGGGCGTGTTTGACCAAGAAGTAAAAACAAAAATGGATATATTGGCTGGCGCTTATGAAACATTGTATCAAGATATTAACATTCAATTAGCCGTTTAGCGAATTATCAAAAAGAAAAAATGTTAATTTTACGCTTGATTGAAACCATATTTTATATTTACTAACCCTCGTTCGATGGAACATGCTAAGATTTGGAATTGCTTTTCCACCGTATTATTGGCATGCATAGTTAGTGCTTGCCAGCATGGTGATGGGAACCGTCATGAATTGACATATATTCGAGAAACCTTGGATTTCGCAACCGTTGCCAAGGCTTTTGAAGATCCACCAGCGGCATACAGGACCATGCCCTTTTGGGTATGGAATGATGAGGTGACCAAGGAAAAGATTGATCGCGACCTAAAGCATTTCAAAGAAGCAGGCTTGGGAGGGGTTTTTATACATCCAAGAATGGGGTTGATCACGCCCTACCTATCCGAGCAATGGCATGAATTGTACGCATACGCGGTAGACCAGTCGAAGAGCCTTGGCCTGAAGATCAATATTTATGATGAAAATTCGTTTCCCAGTGGGTTCGCCGGGGGCCATGTACCTGTCGAATATCCGGCATCGATTGAACATGGTAATGGATATCAACAGGAGAAGGCAAACAAGCTGCCGGACAATGCATTTGAGGAATACGAATTTATTGTCCAGCATAAAGACAACGCGTTTGAAATCGTCAATAAAGGGGATGTCGAATTGGGGCAGACAGGAGCGTACTACCTCTTTAGTAAAACGTATTATGAATCAAACGATCCCTGGTATGGTGGGCAGGCTTATGTAGACCTATTGCATGAAGGGGTTACAGATAAATTTTTAGAAATCACTTACCAAGGGTACAAAGAACGCCTTGGACATGAATTTGGTAAAACCATCTCGGCGGCCTTTTCAGATGAGACGCGTATCCGCCCAACGGAACCCAATAGCGTGCGTTGGACACCGGACCTTTTTCCGCTTTTTGAAAAAAGATGGGGGTATGACCTTAAACCCAGGCTACCCCAGCTGTTGGCTGAATTGGGGGATGAATGGCAGCAGGTAAGGCACAACTACTATACCTTGCTGGGCGAAATGTTCGTTGACCGTTGGGCCAAACCCTATTATGAATTTGCAGAAGCTAATGCTTTGATGTGGACAGGGCATTATTTTGAGCACGGTTGGCCGAGCCCCCGTAACGGGGGAGATTGGGTGGCGTTGGCCGCTTGGCAGCATATACCAGGCATAGACATCCTCTTCAACCGTTATGATGAGCAGGCCGTAGGCACGGTGGGATCGCAATTTGGGAGCGCAAGAGCCGTAAGAGAATTAAGTAGCATCGCCAACCAGATGGGCCGTAGACGTGCGATCAGTGAGAGTTACGGTGCGGCGGGGTGGAATGTAACCTTTAAGGACTTGAAGCGCATAGGAGATTGGCAGTATGTGCTGGGGGTCAATTTTTTAAACCAACACCATTCGCTGATGACCATTGCGGGGGCGCGGAAACGGGATTATCCCCAGTCGTTCAGTTACCATGAACCATGGTGGCAGCATTACAAAGTTTTAGGGGATTATTATGGAAGATTGTCGTGGGTGCTGTCTGCCGGTGAGCAAATCAATAACACACTGGTGCTAGCCCCTACAAGTGCGGCTTGGATGTACCACGCCCCGACAGGCAATCATGATGGTTTCGCGCGCATAGCCCGTGCTTTCCAGCAATTTACGCTTCAATTGGAAAAGGCACATGTCGAATATGATATTGGAAGTGAAAAAGTGCTCGCGGCTTTCGGGGATATTAAAAATGGGCAACTGGTGGTTTCACAACGGAGCTATAGCCGCTTGGTCATCCCTCCGGGTATGGAAAGCATGGATAGGTCAACCGTAGTGCTTCTCCAGCGTTATTTGGAACAAGGTGGTGAAGTGATCCTCGCTGGTGAAATACCTGATTATGTGGATGGGAAGCAGTCGACCGAAGTTATTGAATTGAAGAACTCGACTGAAGCTTCATGGAAAAGACTGACTGACCAACCGTTGATTGAGTACCTGTCTTCCGAGGAATTTGTTGTTACCAAATCAGCGACCGGAAACTTATTTCACCGAAGAATGCAACTGCAGGATGGAGAAATTATTTTCCTTGTCAATACAGACGATTCATTGTCGGCCGAAGCGACCATAACATTAAAAGGGGAGGAGGTCGTCTTATTGGATGCTTTTACTGGTAAAATCAGCCGTTATCCAGTAACATACCAAGGAGAAGGTAAGCTGTCCTTTCATGCTGACATACCACCGATAGGTGAAATGCTCCTATTCGTAAGCCACAATAAATTAAAAGAAGCGCTGATTGACCAAGAAAGCATCGATACCATCCCCTATAGCGAAGCAACTCCCATAGGCGAGATGCAGGTTGTCCGGGATACATCCAATGTACTGACGCTCGATTATGCGGAATTACTATTGGATGGGCGGCAAGTATCGTCAGAACAATACGCCGTAAGGGCTGGAATGGAAAGCTATAAACACTATGGCTTCTCGCACGGCAACCCTTGGCATAGAGCGGTCCAATACAAAACAAATATTTTAGACAAAGGCGATTTTCCTTCGAACTCAAAATTGGAAGCTGTTTTCAGGTTCGAACTTGGAGAGGTCAAGCAAGAGGTCAAAAATTCATTAAAACTTGCTATCGAAAGGCCCCAACTTTGGAATGTTAAAATCAATGGAAATTCCGTCAAACCCATTGAGGGGAGATGGTGGTTGGATGAGGAAATCGGTGTATTTGATATTGGGGAATGGGTGAAGGAAGGCACGAATGCCATCAGCCTGGAAGTTTCACCCATGCATATCCATGCTGAACTTGAATCGGTGTACCTTTTGGGGGCGTTTTCATTGAGCCCGCTGGAAAAGGGCTGGCGAATCGAAGACCAAAAGCCCTTGACATTGGGAAGCTGGCACAGCCAGGGATTGCCATTTTATTCCTATGGCGTTTCCTACTCCCAAACGTATTATATTGACCGTAACATGAAGAATGGAAATCCCAAAGCCCGAGTCAAGTTAGATGCATGGGATGGAACCGTTGCAACCGTTTCCGTTAACGGAAATGAAGTTGGTATTATCGCTTGGCCGCCATATGAGCTGGATATCAATGGGGCATTGAAGCAAGGCGAAAATGTCGTGAAGGTAACGGTTTTGGGAAGTCACAAGAATTTATTGGGACCGCATCACAATAATCCATCCCATTGGCAAGCGCAACCTGCCATGTTTATGGCAGCACCAGATAAGCAACCACCGGGTCTGTCCTATGATGTCCTGGATTATGGGCTATACACCAACTTTACATTATTACTGGAGAATGACGATGAAACAACTTAGCTGTATAAATCCGGGAACATTTAGTTACATCGATACCCCGATGCCCCTATGGAAGGCAGGGCATACCCTACTGAAGATACGGCAGATCGGTGTATGTGGTACGGATATCCATGCCTTCGAAGGCACGCAGCCCTATTTTAACTATCCACGTGTTTTGGGACATGAGGTCTCTGCTGAAATCGTTGAAACCGCCGCGCAGGGCTTTCGCCGAGGAGATCGGGTAACGATCGTGCCATACCTTTCTTGTGGATCATGTATTGCCTGCCGTAATGGAAAACCCAATTGCTGCACGGATATTAAGGTATGTGGCGTCCATGTCGATGGGGCCTTGTCGACTCATTTTCTAGTGCCAGACGCTTACTTGGTGGCCGGAAACGGATTTTCCGATGATGAGTTGGCGCTGGTCGAACCATTGGCCATAGGCGCCCATGGTGTGCGCAGGGCATCCATATCACCTGGAGAGTACGTGCTGGTTGTCGGTGCGGGGCCAATTGGCTTGGGTACCATGGAAATGGCAAGGATTGCTGGTGCAGAAATTATTGCCATGGATGTCAACCCCAAACGATTGGAGTTTTGCCGCGATAAGCTTTCAATAGCACACACCATCGATGGCCGGGATGACAAGGTGCTGGAACAGTTGAGCGAACTTACAAATGGCGATATGCCTACTGTTATCATCGATTGTACTGGAAATCAATATGCCATCAATCAATCATTTTCGTATTTATCGCATGGTGGAAGGTATGTCCTGATTGGATTGCAAAAAAACGCGATTCTGGTAAACCATCCGGAATTTCACAAACGGGAAGCGACATTGATGAGCAGTAGAAATGCAACCGTCGCAGATTTTGAACATGTACTGACTTGTCTTCGGGAAAAACGGATTGTTCCCGACTTGTATGTGACAGACAAAATTCCCTTTGAGGAAATCGCCGATTTTTTTCCGAATCTTTTGGACCCACAAAGCAAGACGATAAAAGCCATGATTACCTTTTCTTAGCTTTTAATTCTTGGCTTGGAAACGATTGCGAGGATTTATTTTGGGTTTTCTTTGAATGCCCGAGGTTAAAATGTTAGCATTGCAATAGCTAACCAATAGCTTATGTTATCAATATAAACATGAAGAGTGTAGTTTTTTTTGCGTTGATGTACCTGATAGTAGGATTTTCCTTGTCCGCTAACGCACAAGAAAATCCCTATATATTGAATGTGGAAATTTTGCAATCGCATGTTGAATCGTTCAACGTGGATGATGCAGAGCATGTGGTAAACCTGATTTCAAACGATCAATCTTTGGATTGGCTAGCATCAAACATACCGCTTTTTGAATGCCCGGATGATAAACTGACGGAAGTTTATTACTACAGGTGGTGGAGTTTCAGAAAACATTTGAAAGAGACCCCACAGGGTTTCATTTTTACGGAATTCATCACACCGGTAAAACATGATGGGCCATTCAATTCCATCAGTTGCGCGTTAGGGCATCACATCTACGAGGGGCGTTGGTTGAAAAACACAGTCTACATCGATCAGTATATTGACTTTTGGCTTAAATACGAACAAAAACAGCCGGATTCCAAATTCCACAATTTCAGCAACTGGTTGTCTGATGCCGTGTATAACTATTACTTAGTCAAAAGAGATACGGCGCAGTTAACCGCTTTATTGCCCTTGCTGGATACGGAATACCAGCATTGGGTCGATACCCGTTCGCTGGATAATGGGTTGTTCTGGCAGCATGACGTCAAGGATGGCATGGAAGAGTCCGTTAGTGGCGGAAGACGTGAAAAAAATGCACGACCCACGATTAATAGTTACATGTATGGCAATGCGGTGGCATTGCAGCGTATGGCGGCAATCGTAGGCAACCAACCACTTGCACAAAAGTATAAAGATGAAGCCAATCGAATTAAACGTTTGGTGGACGAAAACCTATGGGATTCAGCGGGAAAGTCCTATCGGACAAAACTGGCTGCGGATAGCAGTTTGGCACCCCGGGAAGCGATTGGCTTTATACCCTGGTATTTTAATATGGTGGATGACCGAGGAGAATTTGCCAAAGCATGGAGTCAAGTTATGGACACCATGGGATTTAAGGCTCCATGGGGATTGACCACAGCCGAACGTAGGGAGCCTACATTCCGCACACGAGGTTCGGGCCATGGATGTGAATGGGATGGGGCATTGTGGCCTTTTGCCTCTACGCAAACCCTCAAGGCACTTGCCAATCTATTGTCATCCTATAAGCATCATGGGGACATGACCAAGGCCCTATATTATGAAGAATTGCGCAAATATGCCGAATCCCACCAAAAGGATGGCAAATTATATTTGGGAGAATACCAGGATGAGGTGACCGGTGAATGGCTTAAGGGTGACAATCCCAGAAGTGAATTTTACAACCATTCTGGATTTATCGATTTGATCATCAACGACCTTATCGGGCTAAAACCAAACGATGAAGGGAAATTGGTCTTGAAACCGTTGGTTCCGAAGGGCAAATGGAAATGGTTCTGCCTGGACCAAGTTCCATATCAAGGGAAGCTACTGACGGTGTTGTGGGATGAGCATGGAAATAAATATGGAAAAGGTAAGGGGCTGCGGGTATTCGCAGATGGCAAACAAGTTGCGTTTAGCGAGAAATTAACACCCATATCGGTTGATTGGTGAATCCCATTTTAAGCTGGTTTACCAAAATAAGAATTACTTGAGGNGCGAGAAATTAACACCCATATCGGTTGATTGGTGAATCCCATTTTAAGCTGGTTTACCAAAATAAGAATTACTTGAGGTATGAAACCGAGATGTAAATAATAATATTGACGCACAGGGCAACAATTATTTACATCGAGCTCTCATCAACCGATAAAAGAAAAATAATTAGATGAAAACAGCAGTATTGATCTTATGGATTATCATATGGTTTACCGCATCTCACGCCGATAATCACAATCCGTATAATGTATTAGACTATGGTGCCAAGAATGATAGCACCATGATCGCCTCAGACGCGATTAGGCGGGCTATCAACGAGGCTTTTGTTGCCGGAGGAGGAACGGTCTATTTCCCTGCTGGGAAATATTTGACCGGGCCAATCCACCTCCAAAGCAATATTACCCTGCACTTAGAAGCTGGTGCCGAATTACATTTCAGCGATGATTTTGACCATTACCTGCCTATGGTGCCCAGCAGATGGGAAGGAACCGATGTCGTCAATTTTTCCCCACTCATCTATGCCAATGGTGCAGAAAATATCGCCATAACAGGGCGGGGGAGTTTGAATGGGAATGGCAAAAAATGGTGGCAGTATTTCTTCGAGCGCATTTATGGCACGGATGCTTCCGAACCATTGTCCCATTGGCAAGAAGAATTTTTCAGGAACAATAAAGATGTCCTGCATCCGGATGTCCCCGGATGGATTGAAAAGGGGTTTTTAAGACCGCCATTTATTCAATTTATGCACTGCAAGAATGTATTGGTGGAGGGTATTACCATTACGAATTCCCCTTTCTGGACACTGAATCCCCAATATTGCGAAAATGTCAACATCCATGGTGTCACCATTTACAATCCACCATCTCCCAATACCGATGGTATCAATCCGGAATCCTGCCGCAACGTGCGCATTGCGAACTGCCATATTTCCGTCGGGGACGACTGCATCACCATTAAATCGGGGAAGGACCGATCGGGAAGGCATGCGGCCGCTCCAGCCGAAAACTACACCATTACGAACTGCACCATGCTTCGTGGGCACGGCGGGGTGGTCATCGGAAGTGAAATGTCAGGTGGCGTAAAAAATATTGTTATTGACAACTGCATATTTGATGGGACACACCGGGGGCTACGGATCAAAACCGCGAGGGGACGTGGTGGTGTGGTAGCGGGTATACGGATGAGCAACATCATAATGCGGGATATCAAAGAACAGGTTATCGTGCTGAGTATGCAATATGCTGAAACCGAGCCTGAGCCTATTTCGGAGCGTACGCCGGTATTCCGGAATATCCATTTCAGTAATATCACCGCACAGGGAAACGAAGCCATTGTATTGGATGGATTGGAGGAGATGCCGATAGCCGATGTATCCTTTTATGATGTCAATATCCAAGCGAAAACGGGCGCATTCATCCGCCATGCTATCCAAGTGGATCTGATTGGTGTACGCATTACCACCGAAGAGGGTCCGTCGGTGACGGCCAGTTCGGTGAGGGGTATGGAGATTTCCGGAGTCAAGACACCAGTGGCCCATCCATCTACGCCGGTATTGCAGCTTACGGATGTGCAAGATGTGTTTATCCATGGGGCGTCGGCAGCGAATGGCACTTCAATTTATTTGCAGGTGGAAGGATCCACCACCAAGGGCGTGGTGCTGAAGAATAATAACTTGGGCCATGCCTCCGAAAAAATAGTGATAATGGATGGTGCTGAAGTATTGGACTACGATCAAGATAAAGCTAAATGAACCGGATAAGCATAGTCATTGGAGTGTATATATTTCTTGGTGTGGCTAGCGCTTTGGCTCAATCAGGGTCGACACCGCAACGGGTGCTATGGTATGACAGTCCTGCCGATAATTGGAATGAGGCCCTTCCAATAGGTAATGGTCGGATTGGGGCCATGGTATTTGGGGGTGTAGCTAACGAGCGGATACAGTTTAACGAAGAGACCCTGTGGAGTGGGGGACCAAGGGATTACAACCACCCTGGTGCCAGCACTTACCTGCCCAAAATCAGGAAGCTTCTGCAAGAAGGTAAACAGCGGGAAGCAGAAAAAATGGCATCCAACCACTTTATGGGGCAGCTATCAGCTGAAGGCGATCGTATGGCTTGGTTCAATCAAGTGAGACAGTTAGGGCCGGAACTAAGAGAACGATTCCAACCGGAGTTTGATGATTCCCATTGGCGCGAAATGGTACTGCCCACACACGGTGGATGGGAGGTGAGTGGAATACAGGGGATAGAAGGGTTGGATGGTGCCGTTTGGTTCCGAAACAGTTTCCAGCTTACAGCTGAATTGGTCAAACAAGACCTTATACTTGATTTAGGGAAAATTCGCGACCGTGATTTTACCTACCTCAACGGTGAGTTGATTGGTTCGATGGAGGGAGCCAATGAAGGCAGGAAGTACCACATACCGGCAGGTACCCTTAATGTGGGGACGAATTACCTAGCGGTACAGGTCATCAATTATTACGATAAAGGGGGCTTCGTAGGGTATAATGATGCCACTGTTCCATTGGCAATCTATCCAGTAGGAACCTCAGCTAAACAAGGTGTGGCACTGCCGACCCGTTGGACGTATGTTATCCAGGATGAGAACCCTCCGCAAGTGGGGCGATTCCAGGCAGACTACCAACCCTTTTCGGACTTGCTTCTCGATTTCGGTGAACCTAAAGATGTCCAGGATTATCGGAGAGTATTGGATATCAACAATGCGATTTCCACGGTTTTCTATCGCTCAGAAGGAATCCAGTATACCCGGGAGTATTTTGTAAGCCATCCAGCCAACGTACTGGTGGTAAGGTTGACAGCTGACAAGCCTGCGGCCATTTCATGCAATGCTTCCCTGTACAGTCCCCATGTTAATTCACATACCACCAAGATTGACAACCATACGTTGGGATTATCACTGCAAGTAAAGCATGGCGCCTTACGAGGAACAAGTATGCTTTCGGTGTATACCAAAAAGGGTAAACAACAGGTAACCGATGGTCAGATTGAGGTATCGGGTGCAGATGAAGTGATCATTTATCTCGCCGCTGCAACCAATTTTGTGACCTATGAGGATACTTCCGGCGACCCACATGCCCGTTGTCGAGAAACGTTGATGAGCTTGACTGGCGATATGTTTCCCGAGGTCCGCCAAGGACATATCACTGATTACCAACATTATTTCAATACCTTTTCCATACGGTTTGGGAATGGTGCGTCGAATGACTTGCCAACCGATGAGCGGATTGAACGTTTTGCAGCACATGGCGACCCAGATTTGGTTGCCTTATATGCACAATACGGCCGGTATCTCTTGATTTCCTGTTCACGGCCGGGAACCCAAGCAGCCAATCTACAGGGGATATGGAATGAATTAATGACTCCCCCTTGGGGAAGTAAATACACGACAAATATCAATGCGGAAATGAATTACTGGCCGGCTGAATTGACAGGGTTATCCCAGTTGCATGAACCGTTCTTTGACTTGATCGATGATGCTGCAAGTCAAGGGAGAAAAACAGCCGCCATCCATTACGATGCGCCGGGATGGGTAATCCATCACAATACCGATCTATGGCGGGGCACAGCGCCCATAAACCATGCAAACCATGGGATTTGGTTGGGAGCCCCGGCCTGGTTCTGCTTCCATTTATGGGAGCGGTATCGATTTACCAATGACACCGCTTTTCTCCGGGAACGAGCCTACCCATTGATGAAGGAGGCAGCTCGGTTTTACCAAGCTGTTTTGGTGGAAGATCCCAAGACGGGTTATTTGATCAGCACACCATCAAACTCCCCGGAAAACGGTGGATTGGTAGCAGGGCCTGCCATGGATCATCAACTGATTCGGTCATTGTTTACCAATTGTATCAGATCAGCACAATTATTGGAAAAGGACCAGAAATGGGCTGCCGATTTACAAATTCTTTTGAGCAAGGTAGCACCCGATCATATTGGACAATATGGGCAGCTTCAGGAATGGCTGGAAGATGTGGATGACCCTGAAAATACACACCGGCATGTATCGCATTTGTGGGCAGTTCACCCGGGAGATGAGATTAATTGGGAGGACAACTCAACCCTGATGGAGGCCGCACGAAAATCGTTGCTGATGCGAGGAGATGAAGGTACCGGATGGAGCCTAGCATGGAAGATAAACCTCTGGGCACGGTTTAAAGATGCTGATAGAACCTATAAATTAATCAGCATGCTCATGGCGCCTGCCCACGAGGGTGGAGGATCTTATCCCAATATGCTGGATGCTCATCCACCATTTCAGATCGATGGTAATTTTGGAGGGACAGCGGGTATTGTGGAAATGCTTTTGCAGAGCCACACGAGATACCTAGCGATATTACCTGCTTTGCCAACACAATTGGCTACAGGTCAGGTAAGTGGAATCCGCGCACGAGGGGGATTTATCGTCGATTTGGAATGGGAAGCGACCAAATTGACTAAGTTGGTTGTCAATTCCATCAGTGGGCATCCCGTATCCATCAAGTACGGGGATAAAATGGTCCGGCTTGAAACGGAAAAAGGAAAGACCTATGTACTGGATGCCAAATTGAACTTGCAGTAGGATGACGTGAAGTTTTGAGCAAAATTTTCAATTGGGTAGTAATGCTAGGTAATGGCGATGGTAATATCCTATATGATGAAGGTAAAAAAATATAGAAATAACAGAGACTGACCAAGTAACTTTGTGATACAATCGTATGGTTGACAATTATAAGCTATTACAGCTAGTTTAAATTTTATTGGATATTGGTGATATCTGTGTCTGCATACTTTTTTAAGTGTTAAAACGACATCATATTTCTTTATATCTATAATAAGAACAAATGGCATGAATAATTTACGTTCTTCTTTTCATGGTATACTATTTTTTCTGATTATCCTGTCAGGTAGCTTGCAGGCCCAAGACAACCAGGTAACGGATGAATATACCCGTGTGGTAAACGAGCGCGCAAAAAAAATTGTGGATAGTTTAGCCATAAACGATAGCGCAGAAGCCCGTGCAGTGCAGCAGATTATTGCCAATCAATATATACAACTCAATCAGGTCCATGACCACAGAGACCAAGAAAAAGCACAGCTTCGAGAACGTTACAGTGAAGATAAGAAAGTGCTTGAAAAGAAAATCGAGGAACTTGAAAGCCACACCGAAAAAAGGGTTTCCGAACTACACCACAGCTTTTTAAATAAGTTGGCCAAGCAAATTGACGAACAGAAAATAGATAGAGTGAAAGATGGGCTAACCTATTATGTGATGCCGATAACGTACCGAAATTACTTGGAGATGTTGCCTACGCTTACGGAACGTCAAAAATTGCAGCTATGGGAATACCTGAAAGAGGCTAGAGAAATAGCCATGGATAAAGGTTCGTCAAAAGAAAAACATGCGGTTTTTGGAAAGTATAAAGGAAAAATAAACAACTATTTATCGGCAGAGGGGATGGAGACAGAAGAAGCCCGGCGGGTTTGGGAGGCCAAATTGAGGGGGCGGCAGAAAGGGTAGCGTTAGGTGGAATTTCCACCGGTAAACTGGAATTATGAAGACCAAAATAGCCAATTAATAACCGTAAAAAGGGGAGGATCATGATAATACTTTACAGGTAATGAAAAACCGTATAGTTGTACAGTGAATGTCCATCTGGGCTGTACATCTGCGTTTTTGGGGCCAGATGGGATTATAAACCAAATTTATCTAAAGTTTATGTCAATTTTTAACAATAAGGCTTTATATGGGGCTATCAAGCGGGCAGTCGGCTTAATATGCATGCTTGCCTTGATACTGAACCCGCCACCAGCCCTAGCGAAAGCAAATGATTCGCGGACGCTGTTTGTCAACATTACGGGTACGGTAAAAAATGAACGAGGCGAACCGTTGGCTGGGGTTACCGTAACGATCAAGGGGACAAATACGTGTACGGCCACAGATGAAAATGGAGTATTTCGGATCAAGTGGTTTGCCCAAACCGGCAATCCCGAAGCAAGCGGCTCCAACGCCTTTGAGTACAGCACAACGGACTTTATGGACGTACGAGGTGGTTGCTTTTTTATGTTGAATGCGTTTGGTCCTGTTGACGCGGCTTGTGGAAATATGGTAGCCGTTTAATGAAAATAAAATGAAAAATGCAGGATATTTGCTCTTGTTTTTTATAACCGAAATCTGGCTGGTTGGCGGTCTTTATGCCCAGGATGCGTTGCCTGTGGTGAAGGTAGACTTTAACATGAGCGGTAGACCGCGACAAGAGGTCGAGTTCGAATTCCCAAATCCCACCTATGTTCAGTGGGTAGTGGGTAGACCCACCGCCGACACCGTCATGTACAATGGGATTACTTTTATTGTGAGGAAGGGATCCGAGGGAGAACAGCTCGCACCGACTTACTACAAGGCATCTGTACAGGCTGGTCATGACGAAGCAAAGTTTACGAATGATGGGATTTCGGTGAACCATGAAGATGTTGTAGGACGGGTGTCTATCGACCTCATTATAAAAGGGTTGCCGGCCGGACAACATTCCTTGAGGACATTTCATAACATGACCGATAATCTTATCCCGGAGAATGTCTGCCCGATGGATATCTATGTCAATAATCAACTTGCCGTGGATGGTCTGGTGCCTACGGTCCGTCTGGAAAAGATTACCGAAATTGCAAACACGGAACTGCAATTAGACGTAGCGGGGGGTGAGGATGTCGTCATTTCGTTCAGCGCGGAGCTATCGGGGGAACAGCCGGTAAAGAAGGTAATCATCAATGGATTTCACCTCAATGCCGTAGATGTGTCGAATCTTGCCCGGGCGGTCGATCCGGTAACGGGAGATGAATACCTTGATGTGCCGCTTGGAGGAGACTATACACTGACCTGGCAGGGGGCACCGATAGCGAATTCGCACGATATTTATTTTGGAACGGACTCGATGGGTATCACGACGGCCGACCGTAATTCGCCATTCTTTGTGGGGAATCAATCCAGATCGGATACGACCTATACCGCAACAGATCTCCATAGTATGGATAGTTATTATTGGCGGATAGACGAAGTGGTCAGTGATAATGAGGTACATAAAGGAAGCACATGGAAGTTCAGGACCGCACAATTGGCTTTTCCGGATGCGGAAGGTTTTGGAAGATTCGCAAGAGGAGGACGGGGAGGAAAAGTGGTCTATGTAGATAATCTCAACGATAGTGGCCCGGGTAGCTTGAGAGCGGCAGTAACCAACGAGGTGGGACCAAGGACGATTGTGTTTAACGTGGGTGGGGTAATACACCTCGAATCCAGGTTGGTATTGAGCGACCGATATGTGACGATTGCCGGTCAGACCGCCCCGGGTAAAGGAATCTGTATCCGTTCAGCTCCATTTGGAATCGGTGCGGATGACGCGATCGTTCGATTTATAAGATTAAGGTTGGGCGCTGGACCTACTGCCGATGGTATGGGCATGAACGGCGATCACTCCATCATGGATCATTGTTCAATCAGTTGGACGATTGATGAGGCTTTCAGTTCAAGGGGTGCGAAAAACATTACCCTGCAACGCACGCTGATCTCGGAGGCATTAAATTCAGCGAACCATAAAAATTATCCCGAAGGGAACGAACACGGCTATGCGGCCACCATTGGCGGTAACATGGGTAGCTTCCATCACAATTTACTGGCGCATTGCTATGGACGGAATTGGAGTTTGGGTGGACAACTTGACGCGAATAATAACCTGGCAGGTAAACTGGATATCCGAAACAATGTGGTTTATAACTGGGGTAGCAGGGCAACAGACGGAGGAGCCCACGAAGTGAACTTTGTGAATAATTATTATAAACCTGGTGCGGGAACCAAGCGGCTCCCGGAGATTTTTACCATGCAGCATGAAAATATCGGCCACGGTACCCAGCAGTGTTATTTTACTGGAAATGTGGTTCCCGGTGTGTTTGATGAAACCAACCAAGAGGTAGGTCGACGCGCGCAATATAGCAACGGCGCTACCAAAAAATATGAAACATTCGTCGACGCGCCATTTTTTGAGGCGCCGGTGACGACGCAACCTGCCGCACATGCGTATAAAATGGTGCTTTCGGATGTCGGCGCCAACCAGCCTTTCTTTGATGCGCACGATACCCGAATAGTTCATGAAACGTTGACCGGCACGTTTTCCTTACGGGGAAGCAAGACCAATAAGGCAGGATTCCCAGATGATGAGGCAGATTCCGGAGGCTTTGAAACATACCCCGAGGTCGCTCGAGAAGAAAACTGGGACAGTGACCGGGACGGGTTGCCCGATTGGTGGGAAGAAATGCATGGCTTGAATCCGAATTCGGCACCGGGAGATTTCGTCGATGCAAATGGAGATCCCGATGGAGACGGGTTTACAAACCTAGAGGACTACCTGGAATGGATGGCAATGCCACATTATCGTTCAGCGAATGGTGATACGGTATATATTAATGTCAGGGAGCTCGCCCGTGGATTTGGTGACCATGCGTCCTTTTCGGTTGCTAATTTCATTAACGGTTCGGGATCAGTAACTGACGGGGTTGTTGAGTTTACGCCGGCTGGAAAGGGGTTGTGTTCCTTCGAATTCAATGTTTCTGACAGTGCGGGACATGATATGACGCGAACGGTTAATATCGCTAGTTGGGTTGACCAGAATCCGGAACAGAATCACTTGCAGGTTGATCCTGCCTATGAAGAAGTTGCCCGTGGGCGCGCGGCAAAGATCGTAAATCAAATGGGAATTAATGACGAGGGGAAAGCACAGCGGGTAACGGATCTTGTGGCCGACCAGTATATCGGCCTGAACCGTATCCACACCAAGCGGGATAACGCCCTGGAGCGCAGACCCGATAACGCGGATCGCATAAAACGCGACGCAGAAAGCGCGGTATCACAACTTCATCAAACCTTCTTGGATAAGCTTGCGGTTGAACTTGATGAATCACAGATTGAATCGGTCAAAGATGGCATAACCTATCGCGTGGTGCCGCTCACATTTGAAAACTATCAGTTGATGATACCCTACCTCACAGAGCGGCAAAAAGATACCATGCTGTTTTTATTGAAAGAGGCTAGGGAGCTGGCCATGGATGGGGGTTCGTCTGATGAGAAACATGCCTGGTTCGGGAAATACAAAGGTAAAATTGCGAATTATTTGTCGAAAGAAGGATACGATCTGAAACAGCTGGGTAATGACTGGGCCGAGCGACGCAAGAAGGACGACACCACGCTTGCTATCGAGGCCTCCAACCGGATTGTAGCAACCTTAGCCCTTGAAAACAGCGCGGTGAAAGAAAGGGTGAGAAATTTAATTGCACACCAGTATCAGCGAATCGAAGGCATTCAGGTCGAACGGGACAGCCTATTGGCGATCGCAAACGCTTCCGGACCTGAAAACGGCCAAGTGGATGAACGAGTTGCCGCATTGGAGACAACGAGCAAGGCGAAGTTCGAGGCGCAACAAGCTCGGTACCTAAGCAAACTATCCGAATGGCTTAGTGAGCGACAGATCGGGATCGTGAAAAAAGGAATGGCCGATATGGTGCAACAAAGTGGATCGTAGCGAATGAAAGTGGTTGCCGCTATACCAGGTATATCAGGTCAGTGATAATATAAACAAACAACGTGTTACCAGTAAACTTAAACAGTAGTAGTTTGAATTAAAAAAAACCTAAGAAATGATGAGATTAAAAAAGTTTGTAAGCCATAGGATTCCGTTTTGCCGAATAGGGATTTTGGCACTTTTGATAACGTCGATTTATTCGTGTAAGAAAGACGCGACGCATCAGCCTTCGAGTATTACGAAAATGGTTGGTGCAATCGAATTTGTCAATTTAGATACCGCCATCACCCTGACATGGCGCAAAGCCCTAACCGGTTGGGAAGGGGAAAATAAACCTGCCGTACGGTATGAGGTTAACGTTTCCTTAGACCCCACGTATGAGGATCAAAGCAAAGAGGTATTGACCTTAGAAACAGATTCATCATTTGTCCATTTTAATGAAGAACAATTGGTTCCCCTGCAGGTTTATTTTGCGCGGGTCCGATCTATTGCTGGATCGAACGAAGCACGTTCCGCCTGGATGGAAAGTGCCGAGTTTTTTATCCTGGACGAAGTGCCGGAAATCTCAATATTGCGAACGGTCAAAAACCATGAAGTAACCGATAAAAGCGCCATCCTGCGTTGGGGGACTGACGGAGAGCATGAAGTT
Organism: Parapedobacter tibetensis; assembly: GCF_024704835.1. Taxonomy (GTDB): domain Bacteria; phylum Bacteroidota; class Bacteroidia; order Sphingobacteriales; family Sphingobacteriaceae; genus Parapedobacter; species Parapedobacter tibetensis. The sequence continues at coordinate 67,263 of NZ_JAMXBE010000007.1, read as the reverse complement.
ACCCACTTGATATGGAAGGAAGCTGGTGAATTGGAAGGGCAGGAGGTCAGTCTGGCAGGCAATACGAGCAGGACTATAACCTTAGAGGAATTGACGTCTAACCAGGCTTACGAGTTACAGCTCTTTGCCGGCGAACGGAGCATGGGGACCGCGTCGTTTAGAACCAAGCGGGGCATCAATGACCTCAGCATGGTTGTCGATTTACGGGCATCCAGCGGAGATCCCGCAGCATTACGAAATACCCTGAACACCATACCGAACGGAAGTACCGTAGTATTGGCACGTGGGTCAGTCTATACGTTCCCGGACCTGTTCGCGTTAAATCGTTCCGTAACGATCATAAGTGAACCTGGTTTCAGTGCACCGGCGCGCCTCGAGTTCGCGTCATCACTGGATATTGAGGAAGGAAGCGATATCGACTCCATCGTGTTCAATGATTTGGAGATGATCGGAGATGTCTCGTCGACTTATGTATTGAATGTCGGAAATGGCGGGAATATTGGTAAACTCGTCCTTGAGAATTGTTTGATTTCTGACCATCGAGGGGCAGTGCGAGTTAAAAGTAGCAATACGGTTCTTATTGACGAAATTACGATAAACAACAGTATCGTGCAAAATATCGGCAACTATGGCGTAATCAATGTGGATAATACCGCGGCTACCGCAAGTCACCTCCGATTGACCAATAGCACCGTCAACAACGCGGAGTTGGTGCTGAGAAGTAGAACAAACGGACAATCCATTACGATTGAAAACGTAACTTTCTACGGCGCTCCTCGAGGCGGATATATTTTTGACTACAATAACGTTTCAATAGGAGGAGGTGTGACTATCCAGAATAGCTTGTTTGGGGCAACCTCGGGAGCCAGATCTTTCCGCGCAAGTGGAACGCCGCTCCGTGGAATTTCCAACACCTTTGCGACCAACGACTACGACGGTGATTTGATTTCCGGTGTGAGTTCCTATTCTAAATCTTCCGCCCAGGTCTTTGCGGCGCCAGACAACGGAGACTTTACCGTTAAAGATGAAGAATTGTATACCGTGGGCGATCCGCGTTGGAGATATTAAAAACAAAGGGGTATACGTTTTTTTAGGGTTAATTAGTTAAATGAAGCCTGTTTTCGCAGTGCAGGCAGGCTTCTTAAACCATTTTTAAAACAGAGGGAGACCCCTTATAAAACCTATTTTTTGAATGTATAAACTTAATATGAACTATATGAAAAGTCGTGCTGAATTGCCTGTTGCTTTTCTGCGAGGGGCACGAAATATAATTGTCGCTTCCATGCTTGCGGTTCCCGTGACAGGGTTTGCTTCAATTGAAAAGGAAATGTTGGTGTTGAACAAAGTCGACGCACTTGTTAATGTTACAGGAAAAGTCCTGGATCAGGACGGCAAGCCCGTGGTGGGTGCTACGGTGTTGATAAAAGGAACGAAATCGGGTGTACAAACTGATGTAGACGGAGTCTTCCGCATTAATGTACCACCGGGAAACCCCTACATAATCGTTAGTTATGTAGGCTATCAAGTGTATGAAGTAAACGTAGCCGGAATGACAGGTATTACTATCGAACTGAAGCCCAGCGATGCGATTGACGAAGTCATTGTAACAGGATACGGCACCCAGAAGCGTTCTGAAATTGTGGGTTCCGTGGCGACAATTACAGGAGAGGAGCTGATGGATATCCCGGCGCCAAATATTGCTGGTGCTTTGCGGAACCAGATTGCCGGAGTAGGGGTAAGTGAAGCCTCCGGCCGACCTGGCGCACGGATTTCTCTGAATATCCGAGGCGCATCTACCAGTCAGCAAGGCGCAAACATCGGATCAACATCCGAACCTCTTTATATTGTGGATGGAATCACGGTGTCTAGCGATGTGTTTGATGGGCTGGACCCATCCATGGTGGAAAATATTACCTTCCTGAAAGATGCTTCGGCGGCTATTTATGGTGCAGCTGGTGCGAAAGGAGTTGTGCTTGTTACTACCAAGCGCGGGAAGCAAGGAAAACCTAGTATTTCCTACAATGGTTATCTCGGCCTTACCGATGCGGCTCGTAGACCGGATTTTCTTTCGGCTTATGAGCTGGCGGAATTCCTGAACGAAAGCTATTTCGTAGGCAATGCCCCAGCGAGCAATATGTTTTCGGAAGAGGATTTGGCGTATATCCGAGGACTGGATGTGGATAGCTGGTACGATCAGCTCTGGAAACCGGCGATTATGCAGCGGCACAACCTGAGCATCTCCGGCGGAGGCGAGCGAACGACCTTCTTTGTCGGTGGAAGTTTTCAAAATCAAAATGCCAACTATGCCGGAATGAAAAATGATAAGTACTCCTTGCGGAGTGGCTTGACGACGACCATTGTGGATGGATTGAAAGCGGATATCGCTTTTAACATCAATCATAATTTACGGGAAAGTCAGAATCAACTGGGCAACGAAACGGATGCCGATTTTTATTCGACAATGATATCGACTCCCGACTGGGTGCCTATATATATTGACGGTCTTCCGGTGAATATCGCCGGTAGAGGAAGCAATCCTTTGGCCATTCTGAATTCCGGATACCTGGAAAGCCGAAAATCGCAGGATTATAGCATTAATGCCAGTTTAACCTGGGAGCCTTCTTTTCTGAAGGGCTTTAATGCGAAATTTCAGGTCTCGCAACGTGGAGGGAACTACAGCGGAGAACAATATACCGCTCCTTATCAACTATGGAACTTCGTCCGGATGGGGAATAACAATCAACTATTTTCGAGCTCCCTAGAGGACGGAGATACACCATATACATGGGTAGTGCCGGAAGCTAGTGCTAATTTAACCTCAACTTTGTCAAACAACGGAGGATATCAAGGCTTCGTTACCTTATCTTACAACAATACCTTCGCCGATCATACTTTAGGCGTAGTTGTCGGGGGGGAACAAACGGTATCGAATAATGAACTCTTAGGTGTACGTTGGGATAACCAATTGATTCCCGGCAATACGGATTTTTGGGCGTTTGATGCAAACCTCATGCAATTGAATGGTCGTACAATTGGAAAAACTACCAAACGATCTGGTTTCGGACGGTTGAGTTATGACTATAAGAAAAAATACATGCTGCAGGTGGTGGCACGTCTGGATGCCTCTTCTAACTTTGCCCGAGGGGATCGTTGGGGCTGGTCGCCAAGTGTAGGTGCGGGCTGGATTGTCAGTCAGGAGAATTTCTTCAGGGATAATATTTCCTTTGTGAATCATCTAAAGCTGAAAGTAAATTGGGGGATTACAGGGGATGACCGGGTGAATGAACGCCTTTGGCAGGAACGCTATGCCATAGACCTCAACAATGGCTATATGTTCGGAGATAATAACTATGGTGTTGGCATGAATCCTCAATCTTATCCAAACCTAAATATCACTTGGGAGAAAAGGCGCTCTTTTAACTTCGGAATAGAATCCACCATGTGGAATAATAAACTGAACATCGGGATGGAGTTCTTCCAGAACAAAACGTTCGATGGTTTCGATCGGGGCGCAAATGAAACCAACCCGCTGTATTCCGGCTTAATCGCGCCGGTCATCAATTATCGGGAAGCTTATAACTGGGGCTCAGAGTTCACTATCGGCTATAATACAAAAATAGCCGAAGACTGGAGCATCAATGCGGGGATGAACTTCGGCTGGGGAAATTCCGTCGTTACGAAAATGCTCTACAATGAAAACAACCTCATTGAAACGGATCGCTCTAGTGGTAATTGGTTGGGAACCAGTTTTGGGGTGGATCCTCGAAAATATATCAACAGTAATGTTGGATTCCGTACCCAGGGAATGTTCCGTACGCAGGAACAGGTAGACGCTTTTCTTGCGGAGAATCCAAACTATACGATTAACGGAAACGTGCCGCAAGTGGGTTGGATGATCTATGAAGACACGAATGGTGATGGCGTGGTTAACTTTAACGATAACGTAGTATTATTCGATCGCATATCCCCAAGGTTTTCTACAGGAATTAACCTAGGTGTGGGGTATAAAAACTTTAGTCTCAGAACCAATATTATGGCACGTTTCGGGGGTAAGGTCTTCGTGGATAGCCGAGCGCGGTCGAAGCCGGAGCCGGATACGAATGTGCCAATTTTTTGGCGGGATCGCTGGACACCGGAGGATCCGATGAATGGGAAATATCCGCGGGCAGATGATCCTTTGATTAACGACAATGCCGATATATGGGCGCTAAATGGAACAACCATCCGGGTGAACAACGTGACCTTAAGCTACTCGATTCCGTCGAACGTCGCTCGTCGTATAGGTTTGGGTAGTGGGCGTATCCTCTTGACGGGTAATAACCTCTGGACCTTAGTGAACCCTTTTAGCTATAAGGATCCATACTCGTCTGGAGTATATAATTACCCAACGATCAGAACAATTTCAGTGGGTTTAAGTGCGAGTTTATAAGATTTAATAAGAATAGACATGAAAAAGAATTTATATAACAGGCTAAGAAAAGGCTTTTTGGTGACCTTGTCGGCTACTTTCTTGTTTTCCTGTAATAACGACGATTTCTTTATCCTGCCCGATAGGGGAGGATTGGATGCCGAGGGGTTATGGAATACAGAAGGTGCTGTGAATATGCATCTGAATAAAGCTTATGAGTTGATTATTCCTCGGTTTCCTTGGCAGACGGTACCTTCCCGTTTCGATATACACCTGGTTAGCGACGAACATTTTTTCGCATCGAACGGAAGCTTTGGTGCTCAGGCTCTAGGGATTGCTGGCAACGCCCTGATTAATCACGATGTGCGATATACAGGGAATAGTTATAATCAAAATTATCTAGATAATCGCTATATGGATATAGCCCGTTGTAATAATGGGATAAAATACCTGCCTGAAAGTACCATCCCTGATGAGACGAAGTTTCCATTGCTGGGGCAGTACTATGCCTTGCGTGCTATGGTCTATCTGGAATTGGTCAAGGTGTATGGTGGTGTGCCCTTGGTGCTGGAGCCGCAGGACCCTGATGCTGTCATGACCGACGGCCGTTCCAGTGCTAGAGCCTGTTTCGCACAAATCGTGGATGACCTGAATCATGCGATGCAGTACCTGGAAGGCGTAACTTGGGGTGGAGATGATTGGGGACGGATTACTTATGCTGCAGCTGCGGCACTAAAAGGAAAAGCCTTATTGTACTGGGCAAGTCCTCAGTTCAATCCGTTGGACGATCCGAAGCATCCCTACGACGTGTCGCGTTGGCAGGAGGCGCTGACGGCGAATAAAGACGCTTATGATATTGGCTTAGCTGCTGGGAAGCGTCTTATCGAGGACTATGCGGAGATCTTTCGCATTCAGGGCTCCGCAAATACGGAAACCTTGATTTCCCGCCCTTATTCGAGTACGCGTCAACGTCGTGGACATGATGAAGAACGGAGATCACGTCCGCGTTCTGAGAACCAGAATTCCGGGCCGCATAATGGGTACCGCGCCACAGTGAAATTGCTCCGCGCCTACCCGATGAAAGATGGTAATCGCATTGATGAAGCGGGTAATTATGGCTATGATGATGTGTTGTTTTGGAGAGATCGCGATCCTCGTTTTGAGGCTACGATGGCATATAACGGCAGTGTTTGGGTATTGAGCAATAAGCAAGGACGCAGACAATGGAATTACGAGGGAGCAACGAATAATGGTCGTGCGGAAAGTGCAAATTGGGCTGTTTATTGTAAGAAGTTTACCACGCCGGGCTTAGCGGAAGCGTCTGTGCCTTATTCCGATGGAATTGGTGGTAGCGGTATGGACTGGATCGAAATGCGTTTTGCAGAAGTGATGTTGAACTTGGCGGATTGTGCGAATGAAACCGGTGATATGGCCACGGCTAAGGATATGGTGCGTCAAATTCGCCAACGCGCCGGTATTGAGCAGGGAAGTAATGATTACGGTTTGGGGAATATTGCCAGTATTGAGCAAATGCGGGACTTATTACTTAACGAACGTATGGTGGAATTTGCCTTTGAAAATAAACGCAATGCCGATCTGCGACGTACGCGAAACTGGCATAAGCTAACCGGGGAATTCTTAGAGGTTTATCAAGTGCAAGTAGCGGGTGAAACTGGTGCTGATCGGACGGCAAAGATTAACGAGTTGGAGGCAATTGATCCGGAAACAGGCGAACCATTTCGCGACGGCTTGGATTTGAATGACCGGGATTTGTATTTGGAATATTTTCAACCGCATTACATTGTGCCTCAACAAACGGGTTTCCGGGCGATGAATATTCCAGAGTATCATAATTTCTACACTTTCCACAATGACTTTGTCCGTAGGGGGGTGAATATCGAAACGACTATCGGCTGGGAAGGTGGAACCTTTGACCCCCTAGATGATTAAGAGGATGTTGATAATTGATTTAAATAATTAATGATGAAGAAGATAAATATTAAAAGAATCCTTCCGTTTTTTTGCGCACTACTGGCCTTTAGCACCTGTAAAGTGGAGTCGGATAGTATATTTACGATGTTTGATGATGTTAAGGTAACCTTTCACAATCACAGCCAGTACGCTATTGTGGAAGATGCGGTCGTCAATGATGGTGATAGTGTACATATTTATTTTACGATCACCTCGGCACATGAAGACATGATGGCGATCGTTGTGGATAGCACGAACGGTACCGGAACCTATTCGCAGCGAGAAATACTAACAACCGAATCAGAGCGTCGCTCCTATTCCGGGGTTCGGAAGTTTAAGATGCAGCGCGATGGGAAGATGACTTTCCGTTTTTATGCCAAGAATGATAAGAATGTGTATATAGGTGACGGGTATACGTCGATCACGGTGGATGGAGCGCCTAGCTATACGCTTTTCGCGGACAGAAAGTTATATGCACCTGTGGAGGGAGAAGATAGTCCGAGTTTCTTGTCCTTTAGTACTGGGCAGACATATAGCTATAATGAAGCTGCTGCTTTTTCTGATCAGATTGACTTCGGAATTGATACGATATTTGATAACAGGCCACAATACTCTACTTTTTTGGTGTATAATTTATACGCGTTGACTGTGGATGAGTATCCGGTACCGTACTACGATGTTTCTGGCTGGACCAAACGAGAAACTAAATTTAGCGCTCCCATAACAGCTTCGAATGCATATACCACGTTTACCCGTACGTTGGTGTCGTCAAGTAGGATCGGAGAACAGGCTTCAAATCAAGCTATTAACCGGGAACAAACCGATGGGATACAATACACGCAAGGGCTTGCTGCAGCAAGTATGATGTATTTCCAAACCCCGGAAGGGAAATACGGAGCAATGTACGTCAACCAGGCGACACGAGATCAGCAAGGTCGGCATTACGTGAGTGTAGATATAAAAATTCAGAAGTAGATGACTGGAAAAGAAGTATGTATCATATTGTAAATAGTTTAATTCATAAATCTAAAATCAATCAATAATGAAAAAATCAACAATCTTTTTGACACTGGCAGTCGTGTTTGCAGTGTTTTCATTTACTGGAAAAGTTAAAGCACAGAGTGATCCTAATGGTGTCCCAGTATGGTTGACCTATGGGGGATATCTCAGCTACGTAACATTCAACGTGGAGTTTTATAACAAGGATATTAGTGAAGATTATTTTTTCGACACAATAAATCCCCAGTATGATGAGCCCAATACATACAGGCTAGGTAAAGTACCTCCGGGTAATTATCGGGTCTCGATATCTTTATGGCCGTCTCACTCCATTCCTCATTATGGTCTATACTTTAACTGGTCGGCAGGAACCCAATCGGGCAATTATGTTCATGTTGATTCTCAATATTATACTATATTGACTGAGGATATAGAGATTGAAGAACCCTCTTCAAGTGGTCCAGCCTTACATCTTTACATTACTGATTATTAAACCATGCACTACTCAATTGTGTTACAGATTTGGTGTAGGCATTGGCAATGTTGCGGGTTATTAAAGAGTTGCCAATATACACACATCTGGCGAACCGCAAAATTAACAGAACAATAAGATCAGGTTTCATCCGAGCCTGTCAACAACAGGCTCGGATTTTTTGTGTCATTCGCCCCCCCGTCCCCTCGGGCTAACATGATACAAAAGCTAGAGAAAATACTATAAACACAGAAGGATTTTTTTGCCGATATTTATGTAAGCCCGGATGCGATACTTGATCGCTGTATTATAAATCTTTATTGTCGTTTAAATAAAAATCAAAAATGAAAACATTCCATAAAATTTCCGTAACAAGTTTGTGTTTGCTCGCTTTGTTAAACCCGAATATGGACGCAAAAGCACAACAGGGAGCTTCTGCAGGACACCCGGAACCCGGACAGATACCTCCACATCCGCCAAGACTCCCCGAAGCTGCTATTCCCGCATTTCCAGGAGCATGGGGAGGAGGGATGTTTACTACCGGGGGCCGTGGAGGTAAGGTGATCGCCGTGACCAACCTAAACGATAGCGGAGAGGGAAGCCTCCGTGCAGCGTTAGCAGCAAAAGGACCACGTATAGTGGTGTTTCGCGTTGCGGGCATGATAAAAGTGAAGGGCGACCTCAATATCGATAATCCAGATATTACTATCGCAGGTCAATCCGCTCCTGGTGATGGGATCTGTATTGCCAGTACACTGAACATCAACACGCACAATGTCATTATCCGGCACCTGCGCGTACGCCGCGGCGTACCCGTCGGAGGACAGGGCGATGATAATATCGGCGGTAATCCAGACCATCACATCATCATTGACCATTGTTCTACAAGCTGGGGCATGGACGAGAACATTTCACTTTACCGACACATGAGACCCTCTTTGGATGGAAGTACACAAATCAAGGATCCCGCGAAGAATATCACCATTCAATGGACGATTTCCAGTGAGGCGCTGGATGCCAGAGGACATGCATTCGGTGGCACTTGGGGAGGAAATCCATCGACGTTTCATCATAATCTTTTTGCCAGCAATACGGCACGGAATCCTTCTATAGGGATGTCGGGACCATTCGATTTTCGAAACAACGTCATCTTTAACTGGCGCCATCGGTCGATAGACGGTGGGGACGAAACGTCGGAAATCAATCTCATCAATAATTATTTTAAACCGGGACCGGCAACGAACGATAATATACGCGACGTATTTGCTCGCATCGAACAGCGTAGCATGTACTCGCCTGGTAGCGCATGGGCCGACGGCGATTGGTATAAGAAAGAAGCAGACCGGCCCGGCAAGTGGTATGTTGCCGGAAACATAATGTATGGTAACGAAGCCTTGACCAACAACAACTGGCTCGGAATGCGCTTGAAGGATGCACGCGCTGTAGGAGAAGAATCCAAAGAAGCAGCAGGTGTCAATACGCCTTTTGTAGGCTGGCCAGTAGCGCCGCACCATACCGCTGAAGAAGCTTTTGAAGCGGTATTGGCGAATGCCGGCGCGACCTTACCAAAACGTGATGCCGTGGATGCCCGTGTGGTAGAAATGGTGCGCACCGGAAAGCCAACAACCAAAACAGGTATCATTAAAGATATTGCCGAAGTGGGCGGTTATCCAACCCTGACTTACGACCGCGCACAGATACCCGTGGATAACGACGGCGACGGTATGCCGGACGAATGGGAAATTAAATATGGCTTGGATCCGAATGACCCTACCGATGGTGCTAAGGACGCTGATGGCGATGGTTATACCAATGTGGAAGAATATCTGAATGGAACCGATCCTCGAGAGAAAATCGATTACCGCAATCTTGGCAACAATGTCGATACAATAAGTTAAATAAACAGATAAAATAAATAAAGGGTGTTATGAGAGAGCTCACGGGTAGATGTTGTGTCGTAATATTGAAAATTGCTTGTGTCATCGGAATCGGGTGGCCGGTTTCTGACGCGTTCGCGCAATACCCCAAAGTGCCCCAAGCGGACAGCGATGCTTCCCAGGCACTGATGGAAGCTGCAAAGCGCCAGTCTGACTTGGCTTGGGAGAAAGCATGGCCGATTGTGCAGGAAGAAGCACGTGGGGAAAGGCCTTATGTGCCTTGGGCCAGTCGACCTGATGATTTACCCCAGGCCGATATTTTGGCCTTCCCCGGCGCGGAAGGTGGTGGTGCCTATACGCCGGGCGGAAGGGGAGGCAAAGTGCTGGTGGTGACCAGCCTTGAAGATAGTGGGCCGGGCACATTGCGTTGGGCTTGCGAAGAAGGTGGCGCCCGTACCATCGTATTTAACGTGGCTGGAATCATCCGTTTGAAAAGCCCCCTGATCATACGTGCTCCCTACATTACCATTGCTGGGCAGTCCGCTCCCGGAGATGGGGTTTGTATCGCAGGTGAGACGGTTTGGATAGACACGCATGATGTGGTTATCCGGTACATGCGCTTCCGGCGCGGGGAAACCTGGGTGGGCCGTCGCGATGATGCTATTGGCGGCAATCCGATTGGCAACATCATGATTGACCATGTATCGGCCAGTTGGGGCTTGGATGAAAATATGTCCATGTACAGGCACATGTATGATGACGGGACGGGCAGCGCGCCGAAGAAATTCGGTACGGTGAACATCACCATCCAAAACTCCGTATTCTCAGAGGCATTGGATACGTGGAACCATTCCTTTGGTAGCACATTGGGCGGAGAAAACTGCTCGTTCATCCGTAACCTATGGGCAAACAATGCTGGCCGAAACCCGTCCGTAGGATGGAATGGGGTATTCAATTTTGCCAATAACGTGTTGTTCAACTGGGTGCATCGCAATGTGGATGGAGGTGATTACATGGCCAAATTCAATATCATCAATAATTACTATAAACCCGGTCCCGCAACCCCCATGGACTCCAGGCTTGCTTTTCGCATACTTAAGCCTGAGTCCGGCAGGAGTAAGTTAGATGAAAAAACCTATGGCCGGGCTTATGTGGACGGGAATATCGTTGAGGGCAATGAGCGCGTTACCAAGAATAACTGGGACGGTGGGGTGCAAGTCGAGTCCTTGTCCGATGCCGCAGAATATACGGATTACATCCGTTCGGAAAAACCTTTCGCAATGCCGGTATTTACCATCATTCCTGCGCAAGCAGCATATGAATATGTACTGAACAACGCAGGGGCAACATTACCGCACCGCGATGCTGTCGATGAACGGGTCATCAGAACCGTGCGAAGTGGGCAAGCAGAGTATCCCGAAAATGTCCAGTTGCCGGAGAACGAATTTGAACATCGCCGATTGCCTGCTGATTCCTATAAAATCGGTATTATTACTGATATTAGTCAAGTGGGTGGATATCCTGGTTATACAGGCGTTCCTTATAAAGACACGGACAGCGATGGTATACCGAATGATTGGGAGGTCAAGAATGGGTTGGATCCCAATGACCCATCGGATGCGTCGCAGTATACAGCTAATGGATATACCCATATTGAAAATTATTTAAATAGTTTGGTGGATGAAAGTACGGTTGTTCCCCCATTAACAGCTATAGGGGGCAATTAATGAAGAAAGAGTTTAATTGGTTAGTTTGTTTAATGTTGAGCTTTGCCGGAGTTTTTTCCGGCAAGGCTTTGCTCTTTTGTGCTTATGCACAAGAAACCGGGGTGCCGCTAACGGTATCTCAGTCAGGAACATTGGTATATACCGCAGACTCCCTTGGAAATCGGATTCCGGATTTTTCATATGCAGGTTATCAGGCCGGATTGACTGCAATTCCGCATGTACCGGTCAAAGTTCACGTCCCGTTAATGGCAGATGGCGAAGACGCGAGCAAGCGCATACAGGCAGCTATTGACTATGTGAGCCAGTTACCGATCGATGAACACGGATTTCGTGGAGCGGTCTTGTTGGAACCCGGAACTTATCAGCTGGCTGGAAGCCTCCGTATTGGTGCTTCGGGCGTAGTGCTGAGAGGTAGTGGTATGCATGAAGGTGGTACCGTATTGCTCGGTACCGGTAAGAGCAGGGAAACATTAATCACTGTTGCGGGCTTGGATGATCGGACGCTCAATGAAACGCCATGCACCATTGTGGATGAATATGTCCCGGTGAATACCATGGAGTTAACCCTTGCCCCGGCTCACAACATAAAGAAAGGGGATTATATTGTAGTCACTCGACCATCTACCGAATTGTGGGTCAACGAAATTGGTATGCAAAAATTCGGTGGTGACAACAATTGGCTGGGATGGAAAGCGGGGGAATTCGACATGGGTTGGGACAGGCAGGTGGTGGATGTGAAGGATGGTTTAATTGTGTTGGACGCACCGTTGACAACTGCTATAGAACAGCGCCATGGAGGAGGGTTTCTAACGACTTATCATTGGTCGGGACGGATTACGGAGGTCGGTATAGAAAACCTTGTGTGCAAATCCACATATGATGATGATAACCCCAGGGACGAGGATCATCGTTGGACAGGCATTCTTGTCGAAAATGCGATGGATGTCTGGGTGAGGCAAGTTACTTTCCGGCATTTTGCAGGGTCGGCTGTCATGTTGCGTGAGACGGCCAAGCGTATTACGGTTGAAGACTGCAAATCCCTTCACCCGGTTTCAGAAATTGCTGCTCACCGTAGAAACAGCTTTTTTACGGCGGGGCAACAGACATTGTTCCAGCGTATTTATGCGGAGTACGGTTATCACGATTTTGCAGTAGGATATGGAGCCGTAGGGCTCAATGCATTTGTGCAATGCGAGTCGCATTTGCCTTTCAATTACAGCGGTGCGATCGGGAGTTGGGTGTCAGGCGTGTTGTTTGATATGATCAATATTGACGGGCATGCCTTGGGCTTCCCGAATCGTGGGCCGGAAGCCCAAGGTACAGGATGGACAGGGGCTAATAGCGTCATCTGGCAATGCAGTGCCGCACGGATTGATTGCTATCGCCCTCCAGGGGCTAACAATTGGGCATTCGGTACCTGGGCCCGTTATGCAGGGGATGGCTCTTGGTACTTATCGGATACCCACGTCAAACCGCGGAGTTTGTATTATGCACAGTTGGCGGATCGAATCGGAACCGAGGTATGGGAACGTAGTTTCCTATCGCCGATGGAAGGGGAAACTTCCAGCAGCCCAACTGCTGAAAGAGCCGCTGAACTGACGAAAATGGCTTATGAGCCAGCAATTTCGCTCTATTCATGGATCGATAGCGCTAGTTCCCAGCGGCCCATTTCAGTTCAACTGACTGGAGGTCTATTGAATGCAAATGATTTGGCGACAGACCAAACGTCGCCGCAGTCCATCCAGCAAAATCCATTGCAGCTTAAACAGGGGTGGTTGACCATCGATGACAAGATAGTTGCCGGTAAACGACACAACGTCATGTGGTGGAGAGGCAGTCTTAGAAAACCCGAGGTAGCCAAAGCCACACCTCATCTTACCCGGTTTGTTCCAGGGCATACAGGAACCGGCTATACAGACAACCTGGAAGAAGTTGCATCGTGGATGGTGAAGGAAAACATCATTGCCATAGATCACAACTACGGACTGTGGTATGACAGGCGGCGCGATGACCATCAACGGGTACGCCGGATGGATGCGGATGCATGGGCGCCGTTTTATGAGCTTCCTTTCGCCCGCAGTGGAAAAGGGACGGCGTGGGATGGACTGAGCAAGTATGACCTTACACAATACAATAGTTGGTATTGGAACAGGTTGCGTCGATTTACTGACATTGCTGATACGGCGGGATTGATATTGATCCACCAGCATTACTTCCAACACAATATTTTAGAGGCGGGAGCGCATTACGCAGATTTTCCTTGGCGGACGGCTAATAACATCAATGATGTTGGTTTTCCTGAACCACCTAATTATGCGGGTGACAAACGGATTTTCATGGACGAACAGTTTTATGATGTGAGTCATCCTGTGCGCAGGGAAATTCACCGGGCTTATATCCGTCAATGCTTAGCCAATTTTAGCAATAATATCAATGTGCTTCATTCAATAGGTGCAGAGTTTACCGGTCCACTGCATTTCGTGGAATTTTGGCTTGATGTCATCAAGGAGTGGGAGGAAGAAAAAGGACGTGATGTGCTGGTAGGATTGAGTACGACCAAGGATGTACAGGATGCTATACTTAACGATCCTATGCGGGCGAAATGGATTGATATTATTGATATCCGCTATTGGCATGAGCAAAGTGACGGAGAAACCTATGCCCCTGAAGGGGGTAAGCACCTGGCTCCTAGGCAACATGCCCGACTACAGAAGCCGGGTAAAGTATCCTTTGAATCCGTGTATCGGGCGGTGCTTGAATACCGGACGGCGTATCCGGATAAAGCCGTTGTTTTTTCCGCTTCAAATGCCGATGCCCATGGCTGGAGCGCGTTGATGGGAGGGGGTTCATTGGTGAATTTGCCAAAAGAGGTACCTGAAGATTTATGGAGGAGTGTACTGGAGATGAAACCTAAAAAGCAGAGCGGAAATGAACCAGCATATATACTTGAGGGGCGCAATGGAACGGGATTGTATTTTCTCACTCCGAACATGTCAATGACGGTAGATCTCACCCCATATCAGGGTGATTACCGCGTTGTATGGATTGATCCAAAAGATGGAAAAATCATCCGTACGGATAAGATGCCGGGAGGAGAAAAGCACCATTTCTCGGCAACTGATAACCGTGATACTGTAATATGGATTGAAGAACAATAAGGAGTGTTGTAATCGATGAACTATTACTTGCATTTACGTATGAAAAATCTCCCGATTTGGAGCTTAATCGTTGTTTTACTGGCGGCATGCCAACCCAGACAGCAAGCAGCGGAAGATGATGTGTTTTTCTTCACATCATTTCACGAGCCAGCTGATGAAGGAATGAGGCTATTATATAGCCTGGATGGGTTGACATGGCAGGGGCTGGTAAGTATTTTCATTAAACCTGAAATCGGTGAGCAAAAAATCATGCGTGATCCATCGATCGTACGTGGTCCGGACGGCACCTTTCACTTGGTGTGGACAACAGGATGGAGGGGTACCAAGGGGTTTGGTTATGCGCATTCCAAGGATTTGGTCAATTGGTCAGATCAACGTGCTATTGATGTGATGGAGCATGAACCGACTACCGTAAACGTTTGGGCTCCTGAATTATTTTATGATGACGAAGCGGATCAATTTATCATCATTTGGGCATCGACAATTCCAGGGCGTTTTGAGAAAGGGATCGAGGATGAAGATAACAATCATCGAATGTATTATACGACAACGAAGGACTTTAAATCCTTTTCGGAAACCAAACTTTTCTTGGATCCCGGGTTTAGCGTAATCGATGCGGTGATTATAAAGCGGGATAAACAAGATTATGTATTGGTATTGAAAGATAATACACGTCCCAATAGGAATTTAAAAGTGGCCTTTTCAGATAGTCCCGTCGGTCCATACCGCCATATCAGCGAACCTTTTTCGGATCACCTGACAGAGGGACCTACAGCAGTGAACGTAGGGGCGGAATGGTATATTTATTTCGATTCCTATGGCAATCACCATTACGAAGCGGTAAAAACAAGTGATTTCAAGGTATTTGAAAATGCAAATGAGGAGATTTCCATACCTGAGGGACATAAACATGGATCTATCTTTAAAGGAACAAAAAAACAGTTGGACTACATCAAGCAGGTATTAGAAAATGGTGGAATTGAGTAAAGTGAAAGGCTTGGTAGCCGCATTGGTCGTGATAAATTGTGGTATCGTGCATGCCCAAGATACGGTACATTATACGGGAGAGACCTTATCCAATGTAGACTACCACCATGGGCAATTGGCTCCAGCAGTGGGGGTGCACAATATCCAGGTGCTGAGAGCAAACCGTACCAAACCAGCGCTTGCGGAGGGATATGGCTGGACATACAACCACGCACCCATGTTGGCTTATCGCGATAAGCAATTCTATTTGCAATTTCTAGCTGGCCCTGTGGGGGAACACATCCCTCCGAGTCAAACCTATATTTCGAAATCTGCAGATGGGTATAGCTGGTCTATACCCGAAGTTGTTTTTCCGCCCTATCGGATTCCGGATGGGTACAAGAAGGAAGGTAGCGACGGGGTGGCCAAGGATTTGTATGCCATTATGCACCAACGGATGGGATTTTATACGGCCAAAAATGGAAGGTTGCTGACATTAGGTTATTACGGCATAGCCATGGACGCGAAGGATGACCCCAACGATGGGAAAGGGATAGGACGGGTAATACGGGAAATCCATGCCGATGGTACCTATGGTCCGATCTATTTTATCCGTTACAATGCTTCATGGAATCCTAAAGATTCGGAATATCCATTTTATAAAGATAGCAGGGACAAAGGTTTTGTAGCGGCATGCGAGGAATTGCTGGCAAATCCATTGATGATGATGCAGTGGGTGGAAGAAGCTGACCGTGATGACCCGCTGATTCCATTAAAAAAACAATACAAGGCGTTTAGTTACTATCACTTGAACGATGGCAGGGTAGTCGGATTATGGAAGCATGCGCTTACTGCAATCAGTGAGGATGGAGGACGTACGTGGCCCGAAAATGCAGTACGCGCCCCCGGTTTTGTGAATAGCAATGCGAAAATATGGGGACAACGAACCACGGATGGCAAATATGTAACGGTTTATAACCCTTCGGAATACCGCTGGCCCTTAGCTTTATCGGTTAGTGATGATGGATTGGTTTATGACAACCTATTGCTGGTCAATGGAGAGATTCCGCCCATGCGGTTTGGAGGCAACTACAAGTCTTATGGGCCACAATATGTGCGGGGTATTCAGGAAGGCAATGGACTCCCCAGTAATGGGCATGTATGGATAACCTATAGCATGAACAAGGAAGATATCTGGGTAGCAAAAATCCCAATACCCATTGTCGATCGCGTCACGGAAAATGTGCGCGATGAAATACAGGGTGCAACCGATATACGCGATTTGGCTTTATGGAATATTTATAGCCCATTATGGGCTCCCGTTACGGTTGAACAGTATCCTGCCGGTGAAGCGGCACTGGTATTGAAGGATCGCGATCGATATGATTACGCTGTTGCCGAGCGGGTCGTTCCCCATGCTAAGCATATGGAAGTTTCATTTTCCATTACGCCGGGACAAAATGATCATGGACACTTGGATATTGAGTTTACCAATGATAAGGGAACGCCGTTTGTTCGGCTGTCGTTGGACTCGGCAGGTCAATTCACCTCCAAGGCAGGCTCCCGTTATAAGCAGGTAGCACAATATGAAGCCAACACCACCTATGATATAAAAGTGACTCTTGATGTTGCTGCCCGGTCTTACCGAGTACATGTCAATGGAAAGGACGCACTTCATGGAATAGCATTTTCACCTGTGGATGTAATAGCTAGGGTAAAATTCAGGACAGGGGAGATAAGGAGATTTCCACATGCGGATACGCCGGCTGACCAGACGGTTGACTTGCCCTTAGCAGATGAACCGGTAGATGAAGCGGTTTATCAAATAGGATATTTTAATGCGATTCGCCTCAATACTAACGGACAATAAAGCTATGTATCATACCGTCTATATACTTCGTAAAGTGCTGTTCTTGATTGTTTTAATGAACGGCTATTTAAGCTTCCAAATCGCTGCCCAAGAAGTCGAGCCATGGCGGAAGGGTATTGTGGTCGATGAATTTCTGTTTGATACCGCTCCATTTCCATCGTGCCATTCCGCAACGATTACAGAGACCCCAACGGGCTTGGTTGCTGCTTTTTTTGGCGGTACTCGAGAGCGCAACCCAGATGTAGAGATTTATGTGAGCCGCCATGTAGATGGTGATTGGCTGCCTCCTGTTTCCGCCGCAAACGGCATAGTGAACGACACACTCAGGTTACCAACTTGGAACCCTGTGCTGTATCAAATACCGGGAGGAGCATTGCAACTGTATTATAAAGTGGGACCGAAGCCCTCGGAATGGTGGGGCATGCTCAAAACTTCCGATGATGGAGGGAAGACCTGGTCGGCAGCAATAAAACTGCCCAACGGTTACATTGGCCCAGTAAAAAATAAACCGGTATTACTAGACAACGAGAATCTCATCGCACCCAGTAGTACCGAAGGCAACGGATGGCGGATACACCATGAAGTGACATCTGATTTCGGCGTAACCTGGCGCAAAATAGGGCCTTTGGAAAAAGGGGATGACAACTTGGATGCCATCCAGCCGAGTATCTTGAATCATGGCAAAGGCAAATTACAACTCCTGGCGAGAAGTCGAAACCGAGCATTGGTGCAAGCATGGTCGGACGACGATGGCGAAACTTGGACGTCGCTCGAAAAATCTGATTTGCCAAACAATAATTCGGGTACCGATGCGGTGACGATGCGCGATGGTAGGCATGCGCTGGTTTACAACCATGTATTGCCCCCCGGTGATTTGGCCAAAGGTCCCCGCACGCCACTGAACCTTTCAATCTCCAAAGATGGCAAAAATTGGCATGCAGCACTGATTTTAGAAGATTCGCCGATAAGCCAATATTCTTATCCATCCATTATCCAAACCAGTGACGGATTGCTGCATGTGGTCTATACATGGCGGCGGGAACGCATCAAGCATGTGGTAGTGGATCCCGCTGAATTAAAGCTCAAGAAAATCAAGAAAGGCGTATGGCCAAAATTAAAAAATTATACCCCTCCGACGGTTACTGTCGGAGAACCTGAAGAGGTGTAAACGATAAACGGATGAAACCGACATGGACGAAAAGATGGTGCTTAATTGTGCTAGGTGCTTGTTTATCGATAGGCACATCAGCGCAAAATTCAGATGATCTGTATCGCGTACCATTAGAAGAAATACTTAAGCGCATCGAAGACAAATTTGGCATCGAGATCAGACACAACGAAAAGCAGGTGGCGGGAAAAATGCTGACTTATGGCTATTGGCGCTTGCGGGAGGATGTCGAAAGCAGCTTGGATAATGTGCTGGCTCCTTTTGACATGGTGGCCGTGAAGGAAAGGGAAAGCACCTATAAGCTCAAGGATTTCGAATACCATCGGTGGCCCATGGCAGAAGCATGGAAACGGCTGCACCGCATTGCTTCTCAATATGATGACCGTTCCTCTTGGGAACACAGGAAGGATACACTTCGTAAAGCACTATGGGAAGCCTTACAGCTTCATCCACTTCCACTGAGCCCCGGTACATCCCCGATAACCACACCGAGGCGTTATATGAAGGGATATACGGTAGAAAACATCGCGATTGAAATACTCCCAGGATTGTATGTCAATGGGTCCATCTATAGACCTTCGGAAAGCGTTGGAAAAATACCGCTCGTGCTGAGCCCTGATGGGCATTGGGCCGGGCATCGCTATCGAGAGGATGCCCAGCTACGATGTGGTTCCATCGCACGCATGGGGGCAATAGCCATCAGTTATGATTTATTTGCTTGGGGGGAATCCTTATTGCAATTCAAACCGGAGGACCATCGGCGTAGCCTGGCCCATACCTTGCAGACACTGGCCGGAATCCGTATGCTGGACTATGTATTCAATAATTTGCCGGAAGTTGACACTTCGCGCATTGGGATAAGCGGAGGCTCAGGAGGAGGTAGCCACACCACACTCATGACCGCCCTTGATGACCGCATCACGCTATGCGCGCCCGTGGTATCTTTGTCTTCATACCATTTCGGAGGTTGTCCTTGTGAAAGCGGCATGCCTATACATTTTGTGGCAGGAGGAACCAATAATGTGGAACTTGCGGCAATGGCTGCCCCTCGACCGCAATTGTTGGTGTCTGATGGCGCGGACTGGACTGCCCAAATGGGCATGCATGATTATCCTTATCTCCAAAAGATATATGGATACTATCAATTGCCACTACTTGTGGAACACGTTCACCTTCCCGATGAAGGCCATGATTTTGGAATTTCCAAACGAAGGGCGCTGTATGCTTTTTTAGTCAAGCATTTCCAATTGGATACCGATGGTATTGGGTTTCGCGATGGCTGGCCGGATGAGGCCGAAATAACGATTGAGCCCGAGGAAGCATTACGGGTGTTTGGAGACGAAGGAGCGCAACTTCCATCGAATGCCATCATGGGATTTGAACAGTTGGAAAACCTATTTACTGAACTCAGGAAGAACATCAACCCATAAAATCCACGGAAATGAACAGAAGGAAATTTTTGATAAAAAGTGGTATGGCGGTCGCCAGCTCGATGCTGTTGCCCCAAGACTTCTTGTTTGCTACGAGCAATGGTTACCAAGCGGAACGGTATAAGATTGGTCTGATTGACCTGATGTTATTAAAGCGGCAGAAGATCAGTGCACTTGACTTGACGGCTGAGCTCGGTGCCAATGGCGTGGAGGTAGACATGGGAAGTTTAGGAAACAGGGAAACGTTTGAAAACAAACTTGCAGACGAACAGATGCGAAGCGCATATCTTGAGAAGGCCCGGGATCTAGGCATTGAAATATGTTCTCTGGCGATGACCGGTTTTTATGCGCAGTCGTTAGCAACCAGACCCAAGTACAAACGTATGGTCCAAGATTGCATTGATACCATGGTATCAATGGGTGTGAAAGTCGGGTTCCTACCCTTTGGGGTTCAGGGCGATTTGGAGAAAAACCCCGAACTGCGACCGGCGTTGGTAGAACGCATGAAGGTAATAGGCCGAATGGCCCGAAAAGCAAAAGTGACCATAGGTATCGAAACCGCATACGATGCAGCAGCGGAGTTGCAGTTCCTGAAGGATGTGGGCTCCTCGGCGGTGAAAAGCTATTTTAATTTTTCCAACGCATTGAAAAGCGGAAGAGACTTGCAAGCAGAACTTCGCACACTCGGCGCTGCGAATATCTGCCAAATCCATTGCACGGACGATGATGGCGTATGGCTAGAAAATAACGAACGGTTAGATATGATCAGCATCAAACAGACACTGGACAGCATGGGTTGGCAAGGGTGGCTGGTCATTGAACGTTCACGAGATGCCAATAACCCGCGTGATGTCAAAGGCAATTTCGGGGCGAACACACGGTTTATGAAAAAAATATTCCAGGAAGGATAAGAAGATTGGGTTAGCATATAAATCAAGCATGAGATCTCGCGTTTTTTTTCCTTTATATCTTTTCCTACTATCACAGGTATGGCAGGCTTGTTCACCTTCGACCGCCGGTATTCACCACCTCAATGTGGAATACAAAACCAATCCAATAGGTATTGCCGTTCAACAGCCCCGTTTGGGCTGGCAATTAACTCATAAGCAAAGGAATGTGAAGCAAATCGCTTACCGCATATTGGTCGCTAACAACGAAAATGAGCTGAACAAAAAGCATGTAGGGAATGTATGGGATTCTGGAAAAGTGTTTTCCGATCAATCCATACAGATACCTTATGAAGGTGAGCGGTTAATTTCAGCTGGCATGTACTATTGGAAAGTGATGGTATGGGATAATGTAACCAAGGATTCGGCATGGAGTGAAACAGGAAGTTGGCAAATGGGCTTACTTGATGAAAGCGATTGGCTTGGGGCCAAATGGATTGCGTTGGAAGAGCTTTCGGAAGACAAAGTAGATGCATTGCCAGCAAGTGATAAAAAGGATACTTGGTATGGCAATAATCAACTCCCAATATTCCGCAAGACATTCACCATTCAAAAGCCTGTCCGGCGAGCTACATGGTTTATCAGTGGATTAGGGCATTTTGAGGCATCGATTAATGGTCGGAAAATCGGCGACCATTTTCTTGATGCCGGATGGGTAAAATACGATAAAGAAGCACTTTATGTGACGTTTGATGTCACGAACAATCTCAATTCGGGCGATAATGCCATAGGTGTCATGCTCGGAAATGGTTTTTACTTCATCCCTCCGGTCAAGGGTAGGTTTAGGAAGCAGAAGGTTGCTTTTGGCTATCCAAAAATGATAAGCAGGCTTCTCGTGGAATACCAAGACGGGAGTACGGATAACTTAGTGAGCGATGAATCATGGAAAACGCGATCCGGGCCAATTACCTTCTCAAGTCTGTATGGAGGAGAAGATTACGATGCCCGTTTAAGTCAAAAAGGCTGGGATGAACCCGGATTTGATGATGATGGTTGGTTAAAGCCGATAGTCGTCACTGGCCCTCCTAAGATTAATCCGCAGACGACCGATCCATTAAAGGTATTTGAACAGTTCGAAGCGAAAACGATTGCCCCTACACCGAATGGAGCATGGGTGTATGATTTGGGTCAAAATGCCTCCGGCATTATTGAATTGGTGGTAAAGGGCCGGCAAGGAGATACCGTGCGCATTTATCCGGGGGAATTGCTCAAAGATGGCGAAGTGTCACAGCAAGCAACAGGAGCTCCTTATTATTTCGAATATATACTCAACGATGAAGAAGAGCAACGGTGGCAGCCAAGATTTACCTATTATGGGTTTCGATACCTCCAGGTACAGGGTGGGGTACCGGTAGGACAGCATAACCCAGCCGGTAAACCCACCATAATCAGCTTGAAAGGGCTGCATACCAGAAATTCTGCAACTACCGTAGGTGATTTCGTCTCCTCCGATACCTTGTTCAATCAGATACACACACTTATTGACTGGGCAATAAGAAGTAACATGGCAAGTGTTTTTACCGATTGTCCACACCGAGAAAAATTAGGGTGGCTCGAAGAGGTGCACCTTATGGGACCTTCCTTAAAATTCAGGTACGATATTCCCAACCTCGCGCGTAAGTCGGTCAATGACATGATGAATTCACAATTAGAGAATGGATTGGTGCCCGAGATTGCCCCAGAATATGTGAACTTCACTTGGGGTGGTGATATGTTTCGTGATTCACCGGAGTGGGGAAGCAGTAGCATCATCGTGCCTTGGTACCTTTATCGCTGGTATGGCGATGAAGAAATTTTGAGGAAAGCGTATCCGATGATGCAACGTTATGTTGCGTATTTGCAGACAAAGGCTGAAAACCACATCCTTCGTCAAGGTTTAGGCGATTGGTATGATTTAGGCGATGATCCCCCTGGCGTTTCACAACTGACCCCTATGGGGGTAACGGGAACAGCCATTTACTATTATGACCTAACCATATTGGCAAAAATTGCCAAAAAACTCGGTGACCTTGAAGCCGAAAAGGCCTACGCTGCTAGGGCAATCGACGTTAGAAAAGCCTTCAATGATACATTTTTTGATGAGCGCACAAAACAGTATGCTACAGGTAGCCAGACGGCCAACGCCATGGCCGTGTATATGAAACTTGTAGCGCCCGAACATAAAGAGGCGGTGGTGAACCATATCATATCGGATATCCGCTCCAGAAACAATAGTTTTACATCAGGGGATATAGGCCATCGCTATTTGCTGCGCGTATTGGAAAAGGAAGGCCGTTCGGATATCATCTTTGATATGAATAGTCGGGATGATGTGCCGGGCTATGGGTATCAATTAGCAAAGGGCGCCACGGCGCTTACCGAATCCTGGCAGGCATTACCGAATGTATCAAACAATCATTTCATGCTGGGGCATCTGATGGAGTGGTTTTACAGCGGTTTGGCTGGAATCAGGCAGTCGGAAGACGGGGTAGCGTTTAAAGAAATTGAAATTTTCCCAAATCCTGTCGGGGATATCCGACGGGCTGAAGCAAGCTATGAATCACCGTATGGATTGATCCGTTCGGCATGGGAAAAAGATGAGCGACGCTTTAAGCTGAGCGTAACGATTCCGTCCAATACGACCGCAAAAGTGTATCTGCCTGGAAGCGAAAGCAGCAGGGTGACGGAAAGCAACAAGGCACTCGGGGAGGCAGGAATTGCTGCGGGGAATTATAAAGACGAGCGACACGTGGTAGAAATTGGGTCAGGAACTTACCTTTTTGAAGTGAAATGACAAGGACCAACGGAGAATCGCGGTGGCCACTTCAAAGGATATTGGACGGAGCTCATTGAATTTTGTGAATGATTAGGTTTGATTTATGGATGCCATAAGGAAGTTTAGTATTGGTTTGCTGGTGGTTGTTTTTTTTGGAGCAATAGCTTGCCAACCGGTTAGTCAAAAGAATAAGTTGACGGACGATGGGCGAATGGACTTCAATGAAGGCTGGAAATTCCACCTTGGAGACGATTCCATGGCCCATACACCGGATTACGACGACAGCGAATGGCGGCTTTTGGATTTGCCTCACGATTGGAGCATCGAAGGTGAATTTAGCGGGGAGCATCCCGCAACCAGTCAAGGCGGAGCTCTGCCCGGCGGTATTGGTTGGTACCGGAAAACAGTTGTTTTACCTGATGATACGGATGACAATCAAGTGTATATTGATTTTGATGGTGTTTACCGTAATAGTGAGGTGTGGATAAACGGCCATTATTTAGGCAAGCGGCCAAATGGTTATATAGCGTTTCGCTATGATCTGACACCTTATGTGCGCGATGGGAAGGATGGCAAACATGTTGTGGCCGTGCGGGTAGACAATTCAGCGCAACCCAATTCTCGTTGGTATTCCGGCTCGGGGATTTACCGCAATGTCCATTTGGTGCTAAGAAATAAGATAGGCATTGCCCATTGGGGCGCTTTTGTGACAACACCAGCAATCAGCACTGAAAAAGCATTAGTGGTGCAGCAAACCCATATCGAAAACTTGACCGGTGTTGAGCAAGATGTGGAGGTCGAAATCGTGATCCGGGATGCGGATGATAAGGAGATTGTAAAAAGGACAGGTAAGCAAGTACTTCGCGACTCCATGACGACGATTGACTATGAACTGTCGGTCAATATGCCCCAATTATGGTCTGTGGAGCAACCCTACCTTTATAAAATAATAACGTCTATTTACCAGCAAGGTCAATTGCTGAATGAACACGTAGCGCGATTTGGTATCCGCTATTTTGATTTTGATGTAGAAAAGGGGTTTTCCTTGAACGGTAAGCCATTGAAAATACATGGCGTTTGCATGCATCATGATTTAGGCGCACTAGGGGCAGCAGTGAATGTGCGGGCAATGGAACGCCAACTCGAAATACTCCGCGAGATGGGAACCAATGCCATTCGGATTTCACACAATCCCCCAGCCAAGGATTTTCTTGATCTATGCGATGAAATGGGGTTTTTGGTAATTGATGAGGCCTATGATATGTGGAGAAAGCGGAAGAATAAATTTGATTACCACCTTGATTTCGAAGCCTGGCATAAACGAGATTTGGAAGATTTGGTAAAGCGGGATCGCAACCATCCATCTGTCATCATGTGGAGCATCGGTAATGAGATACGGGAGCAATTTGATAGTACGGGCATACAACTAACCCGTGATTTGGTAAACATCGTAAAATCACAGGATACAACCAGACCAGTAATGGCTGCATTGACCGAGACCGACTATGCAAAGAATTTCATCGCACAGGCCGAGGCATTGGATGTCTTGGGGTTCAATTACAAATATGCCGATTACCCCAAATTGCCCATCAATTTTCCTGGGAAACCATTGCTGGCCTCAGAGACCGCTTCAGCCCTGCAAACCAGGGGGCATTATGATTTAGGACATGATACCTTGCGTTTTTGGCCTGCCAATGGCCGACAAAAACACGTGGAAAATGGTAACCCCGATTACACGGTTTCGGCCTATGACCATGTTGCTGCATATTGGGGCACCAGCCATGAAATCGCGTGGAATGCCGTGAAGCAAGCAGATTACCTTGCTGGCACGTTTGTATGGACGGGTTTTGATTACTTGGGTGAACCGGTTCCATACCCATATCCAGCAAGGAGTTCGTACTATGGGATTGTCGACTTAGCGGGCTTCCCCAAAGATGTGTATTACATGTACCAGAGCGAGTGGACGGATAAAGACGTACTGCATATTTTCCCCCATTGGAATTGGAATGAAGGAGATACGGTACCGGTTTGGGCTTACTACAACAATGCTGACGAGGTAGAGCTGTTTTTGAATGGTCGGTCGCTCGGAAAACGGCGTAAGGCAGGAGATGCACTGCATGTGTCGTGGGATGTACCCTATGAGCCGGGACAGTTGAAAGCCGTGTCCCGTAAATCAGGCGACGTGGTGCTTGAACGGGTCATCAATACGGCGGGCAAGGCCGCCCAAATCCGGTTGACCGCAGACCGCTATGCCATCGATGCTGATGGAAAAGATTTATCGTTCGTGACGGTAGAAGTGCTGGATCAGGATGGCAACCTCGTTCCTGATGCAGAACATCTAATTGCATTTAACGTAAAGGGCCAGGGAAAGATAGCCGCGGTCGATAACGGTTACCAAGCCAGCCTTGAACCTTTTCAGGCAATGAAGCGGAAAGCTTATAAGGGCAAATGCTTGGTAATTATCCAATCGACTGGAGAAAAGGGGCTGCTTACACTTGAAGGACACTCAGAAGGGCTGACTGACAGTTACTTGGAAATTAGGGTACGGTAAAAGGATATGAATATAAAAGGTTGTTATATGATCAAAGGAAGTTTTATTTGCTGTTTTCTTTCAATATGTCTATATGGTTTCCCCCAGACTTCTGAACCCACAGTCGAGTCGTCGAAGACGACTATTGTTATGGCTGAGGAGGGAAACCCCCGTATTGCATTCGGTGTAGAGAAATTAAGGCAAGCGCTGGTGACCATCGGATATGATGTGACCGTGCAAACCGATGGCGACAGAAGTGTCCATGGAAACCGGATCATTGTGGGGGAGCATACGGACACTTTTATTCGTGAACATCTCAACGGCGTGCTCCCGGTTGCAAAAGAAGGGTTTCGCTTGTTGACCGAAGCAAAGGCAGGTAGCGGTATAATCGCCGGCGCGGACGCTACAGGCACGTTGTATGGTTGCATGGAACTGGTTGAGCGTATCAAGCACATCGGCGAATTTCCTGTCAACCTTGATTTTTCAGACCAGCCAGAAATGGTGCTGCGTGGCACGGCCATCGGTGTACAAAAGCCCTATTATTTACCAGGGCGTACAGTCTATGAATATCCGTATACGCCAGAAGTCTTCCCGTGGTTATATGACAAGGAGCAATGGATACGGTATCTCGACATGATGGTGGAAAACCGTTATAATTCATTATACCTGTGGAACGGCCATCCATTTGCTTCGCTAGTCAAACTGGATGATTATCCGTATGCTGTGGAAGTTGATGAGGAGACGTTTAAACGAAATGAGGAACTCTTTACCTTCCTGACCGCAGAGGCAGACAAACGTGGAATATGGATTATCCAAATGTTCTATAACATTATCGTATCCAAACCCTTCGCCGAACATCATGGGATAAAGACGCAAGATCGTAACCGCCCCATTATGCCATTGATTGCTGACTACACACGCAAGTCCATCGCGGCATTCGTCGAGAAATACCCCAATGTCGGATTGCTGGTCACCTTGGGCGAAGCGATGGAAGGGGTAGGGCAAGACGATGTGGATTGGTTTACCAAGACCATCATCCCAGCGGTACAGGATGGCATGAAAGCGTTGGGACGGGATGATGAGCCGCCGATCGTGCTACGCGCACACGATACGGATGCACCAAGGGTGATGGAAACAGCCAAACCACTGTATGGCAATTTGTACACGATGGCCAAATACAACGGTGAGGCCCTGACCACCTATACCCCGCGGGGTAAATGGGCTGAACTGCATCGTAAGCTAAGTGCTGTAGCTCCGGTGCACATCCAAAACGTACACATATTGGCCAATCTGGAACCCTTTCGCTACAGTTCGCCGGATTTTATCCAAAAATCGGTCATCGCTATGCATGAGGTATACGGCTCCAATGGACTGCATCTATATCCGCAAGCGTCCTATTGGGATTGGCCTTACACGGCCGACCGGATTTCAGCGGACACGAGTAAACGCTTGCTGCAACTGGATCGCGACTGGATGTGGTATCAGGCTTGGGCAAGGTATGCCTGGAAAAGCAAGCGGGAACGCGCCGCTGAAGAAGTATACTGGAGCAATGTATTGGCTGATTATTATGGGACAAAGACAGATCAGGGCAAGTCTATTCTCAGCGCCTATGAAGAAACGGGTGAGATAGCACCAAAACTCCTGCGCCGGTTCGGAATCACAGACGGCAACAGACAGACCTTGACATTGGGAATGTTCATGACACAATTCATCAATCCCTACAAATACAGCCTATTTACCATGCTGTATGAATCGGAGGCTCCCGAAGGTGAAATGATTATCGATGAAGCGAGGAAGGCATGGCATAAGGAAACGCACATTGGAGAAACACCAAGCCGTGTGGCGTCTGAAGTGGTTGCCCATGCCAGGGCGGCCGTGCAAGTCATTGAACAGGCCGAACCGATGGTAACCCAAAATAGGGAAGAGTTTAACCGGCTTATGAATGATGTACATAGCTATGAAGCGCTTGCCAACTGTTATGCGGCAAAAGTAAAAGCAGCGCTTAAGGTATTGCGGTATAAGTATTCCCATGATATCCAAGATTTAGAGGCCGCTGCACCCCTGCTTGCAGCGAGTATTTCCCATTATGAAAAACTCGTTTATTTAACAGAAGACACGTATTATTATGCCAACAGTATGCAGACACCGCAACGGCGGATACCCATACGTGCGGCGGATGGTAAGTATAAGACATGGAAAGAGTTATTGCCGCTATATCAGCAAGAATATCAAAATTTCATCAAAAATATCGATTCCCTGAAATCCGCCAACCACCGCGGGCATGCACAGCCCATAAACCGATTGGCGAGTATACCTGTTAAGCTTCATGGAGGACATCGGGTTTACCACATAACGGAAGGACAAATGGCTTTCCGGGACGATTCATCCCGGATTGCCGGGCTTGCTCCCGAAATCGAAGGGCTTCAGGGAGTAGCGCTTGACCGTGGAAAACAAATCAATCAAGGCACGAGCATCAGCTTCACGTCGGACGTCCCTGTTAAGGTGTTAGTCGGTTACTTCATCGAAGATAAAGTCGGTTATTCAAGTGACGATAGGCAATCCCTATATGCGCCCAAACCTACTCTTGAACATGATGCAAGCGCCGGGGATTATGGGCAAGAGGAGGTGAAAATTTCCAATGCAATAGCGGTGGAGGGCTTGCCAAGGGTGAATATTCATACCTATTTGTTTGGTGCAGGTCGTCACACACTGAATTTACCCAAGGGACTATGCTTGGTGCTGGGGTTTGTCGATGAGGACGCGTTGATTCGCACATATAACGCTGGGATCGGTGTATCTGATGAAGATCGTGACATTGACTGGCTTTTCGATTGAGCGATGAACAAGTTATTAAAATAAGAGTTATGAAGTTTGTATATCTAAGCTTATTGGTGTTTGCACTGGGATGTGCTGGCACCAAAGAAAACAGTGGAACAGAGTCATTGACGGTTTCGAATAATAGCAGGTTTCTGGTTGATGGTGAAGGAAATCCTTTTTTCTGGCTGGGTGACACGGGGTGGTTGCTGTTCTCGAAATTGACCAAGGAAGAAGCCGAGCTTTATTTGCAAGACCGTAAGGATAAGGGGTTCAATGTGATTCAAGTAATGGTACTCCATATGCTGAAGGCAACCAATGCTTACGGTGATTCTGCACTGGTCAATGGCGATGTCGGCAAACCTAATCTGACAGCGCGAACAGCTGGCGATGCGTTGGGATACTGGGAATATGTTGATTACGTAGTTAATCTCGCTGAACAAAAGGGCTTATACATGGCGCTTGTTCCCGTATGGGGTACCAATGTAAAGGAAGGAGGGGTAAGCCCGCAGCAAGCGGAGGCATACGCACGGTTTCTCGCGAATCGATATAAGACATATTCCAATGTAATATGGCTCAATGGTGGGGACATCCGCGGCGACGATTCGACCATGGTATGGCAAACCCTCGGGCGGACGTTGCGTGAAACTAATCCTGATAAACTGATTACCTTCCATCCCCGAGGCAGAACCTCATCTACCGATTGGTTTCATGCTGAGGCGTGGTTGGATTTCAATATGTTTCAATCGGGCCATCGCCGGTACGACCAGGATACTTCTTCGAATGAAAAACACCATCATGGCGAAGATAACTGGCGCTACGCCGCTTATGATTACTCGCTTGATCCGGTTAAACCTACCATAGATGGTGAACCTTCTTATGAAGGAATCCCCCAAGGCTTGCATGACACCACACAGCCCGTATGGACAGATGCTGATATGCGCCGGTATGCCTACTGGTCGGTATTTGCGGGCGCATTCGGCTTTACATACGGACATAATTCGGTGATGCAAATGCACAGTGCCACAGATACCACCACGGCTTACGGTTCGGATGAATTGTGGACCTCGGCTATCCATGCGCCCGGCGCTAACCAAATGCAGCATTTAAAGAAGCTGATGTTATCACGGCCCTTCCTTGAACGTGTACCCGACCAAACCCTATTGGCATCCAATGGAGAAAAATATGCTTACCGTATGGGCACCAGAGGGGATACCTACGCATTCATTTATGCTTACAATGGTGGGGATATCCACGTCAACCTGGGTAGCATCGCCGGAGAAAAAGTAAAGGCATCATGGTTTGATCCTCGTACAGGGAATACCGAGGTTATCGGGGAATTTGAAAACCAAGAAACGCGAACATTCCGTACGCCAGAAGCTGAAGGCGATGGAAACGATTGGGTGTTGATTTTGGACACAGTATAATTAATGATGTTTAATACACAAATTTCCATTTCAGGCGGTATTCGGACGATGCGTTTGCTCTCCATGCTCCTTGTTATGCTTTCTGCAACAACCATGCAGGGGCAACAAACGGAAAAGATTTATCTATCCGGCCAAGGGAGTGATGATATGGTGATGTGGGATTTCTATTGTACGGACGGCATGAACGCCGAAAAGTGGACAAAAATAGGCGTGCCCTCATGTTGGGAACTGCAGGGGTTTGGCCGATATGACTATGGCTTCGCTCCGGATAGCGTCCGCGGGAAGGGAAATGGCTTATACAAGCACCGCTTCCATGTACCTCAATCTTGGAAAGGCAAAACAATAAACATCGTGTTCGAGGGAGTAATGACGGATGCGGAGGTGCTGATCAACGGGAAGTCCGCGGGACCGATACATCAGGGAGCCTTCTATGCATTCAAGTATGATATCAATAAACTGCTAAGGTATGGGCAGGATAATATACTGGAAGTGACCGTTGCCAAGCACTCAGCCAATGAAAGCGTTAATAAGGCTGAGCGCCATGCGGACTACTGGATTTTCGGAGGGATTTTCAGGCCGGTTTGGTTGGAAGTTTTGCCAGCAACCCATATCAGAAAGGTCGCAATTGATGCCAATGCCGACGGTGATTTTTTGGTGCATGCCAATGTGGATGGCAAGGAAGCGGATGGGATGACTTTACGTCTATTTGATCAAAAGAACAATCCAGTAGGCAATACGTTCACGTTGAAAAAGGAAAGGCCCAATCAATTCGTTCTATCTGAACGATTAATAGGAGCGAAACCCTGGAGCCCTGAATCACCCCATCTATATACCGCAGTCCTTACACTCCAAAGCGGAGATGAGGTTGTACACGAAGTGCGGGAAAGGATCGGCTTTCGAACAATTGAAGTGAGGAAGCGGGACGGCATCTATGTCAATGGGGTGAAGATGAAATTTAAAGGTATCAATCGTCATGCGTTCCGTCCGGAAACAGGCCGGGCTACGAGCAAACGCATCAGCATAGCGGATGTCGAGCTAATCAAAGAGATGAATATGAATGCCGTTCGCATGGCACACTATCCGCCGGACGGCCATTTCCTAGACGTTTGTGATTCCTTGGGCCTGTTTGTCGTTGATGAATTGGCTGGCTGGCATGGACATTACGATACACCCACCGGCACGCGGTTGTTAAAAGAGATGATTGATCATGATGGCAACCATCCATCTGTGGTGATATGGGCCAACGGAAACGAAGGAGGCCATAATACCGAACTTGATCCACTTTTTGCTGAGTTTGATATTCAAAAGCGGCCGATAATACACCCATGGCAGCTGCATAACAGTATCGAGACACAGCATTATCGCCAATATAACTATGGTGTAGGCAACTATGAAAACGGACGCGAAATCGTAATGCCCACCGAATTTCTACACGGTTGGTTTGATGGTGGGCACGGCGCGGGATTGGAAGACTATTGGCATCGGATGTGGCATAATCCACTCAGCGCTGGGGGCTTTTTATGGGATTTTGCCGATCAGGCCGTTGTGCGCAAGGATTTGAACGACTCCCTGGATACGGATAAGCATCGCGGCGCCGATGGCATCTTAGGGCCACACCATGAAAAGGAGGGGAGTTTTTTCGCTGTGAAAGAGATATGGGGCCCCATCCATGTTGAACGCAGGGAAATAACCGAGGGTTTCGATGGAACGTTTATCCTTGAAAACCGCTATCATTTCACCAATGTCAATGCATGTAAGTTTACATGGAAGCTACAAAAGATGGGTTTGCAGGGCATTCAAATGGAACAATCAGGCAAGGCAAATGCCCCGGATATCCCACCACATCAAAAGGGGACATTGAAGCTCTCTTTGCCGGATAATTGGGCGGACTATGACGTCTTGTATATGACCGCAGACGATCCGTATGGCCGGGAACTGTTCACTTGGAGTTTTCCAATTAGCCGCCCGGAAAAGCTGGTCGCTGACATCGTTCAGCAAACAGGCGCGGGCAAAATAGCACTGAATATAACGGATTCAGTTTATGATATACAAGTTGCGGATATCAGCTTATCAATTAACAAGACGACAGGATTGCTTCAGGCCGTTGCTAATGCCAAGGGCATTATTCCATTGACCGATGGACCGACTATCCACGAGGGTGAAACCAACTTTGCGGACTTCACGCATCAATATGATGATGCGGGCAATTTGGTGGTTGGATCGACGTTCGACCGCAAAACAAATTACAATACCCTTCGCTGGACCATTTATACATCCGGTTGGGTGAAAATGGAGGTCAACTATTTTCCGGCGGAGCTGCATACGCTTATGCTAGGGGTCAATTTTTCATTTCCTGAAGACAGCATCCGGTCGGTAACCTATATGGGCAAAGGCCCTTACAGGGTATGGAAAAACCGCTTGAAAGGTGGGCGTTTTGGTGTATGGACAAAGGAGCACAACGATACCGAAACCGGTGAACGTTGGGTTTATCCGGAATTCAAGGGATACCATGCCAACTTCTATGGTGGGATTTTCCAAATGGAAGGACAGCGCTTTACGGTGCTCACCGAAACCGAAGACTTATTTCTCCGGTTGTTCACGCCCAACTGGAAAACCGATCAATGGCATAACTATGAACCCCATTTCCCGCCCGGTGATATTTCATTCATGCATGCTATCCCCGCCATTGGTAGTCGCACACAGACCAGCGAGACTACGGGGCCAATGGGGTTGAAAAACATATTATACGATTATGAAAAAGACCCCGCAAGGGTATTGAATATGGTAGTTTATTTCAATTTTTCTGCAAGGTAAGCAAACAACATATGGGTGATTGGAACAAGTATCTTAGGGTAATCATACAAACAGCCATTTTCATGGGGCTGTTCATCCAGGTTAGCGCCACCGAAATATGGGTATCGCCTAGCGGTTCACGCCTAGGAGACGGAACAGCAGAGAAACCGTATGCGACAGTAGACCAGGCGCTTCGCAAAGCCAGGGAGCTCAGGAGGCTACATGACCCGTCAATTGCGCAGGGAATTGCCATTATCCTTAAAGCTGGCGTCTACCACTTGGACGAAACCCTTTTTATTCGTCCGGAAGACAGTGGAACGGCGCAAAGCCCGACGGTTGTGCGCGCACAATCCGGTGAGCATCCGATTCTCAGCGGGGGAAGAACCATCATTGGATGGAAAAGGGCCGGAACCGTAAATGGACTACCGAAATCCGCGGCCGGAAAGGTATGGGTTGCGGATGCCCCTACAGTGGCAGGAAATATAGTTGATTTTAGGCAGTTGTGGATAAATGGCCATAAAGCGACAAGAAGTAAGAGCCATAATGGCTTAGCGATGGGGCGGATTTTATCCTGGAACCATGAAGAACAGACCTGCTGGATTCCCAACCCTGGAGATTCATCATTCAAATTCACACCGGGAATGGAATTTTTTATTCATCAATGGTGGGCCATTGCGATCCTCCGTATTAAGGAAGCGATTGTGCAAGCGGATAGCATGAAGCTGGCTTTCCATCAACCTGAAAGCCGAATCCAATCCGAACACCCTTGGCCAGCACCTTGGATTTCAGCGGAGACGGGAAACTCGGCTTTTTACCTATCCAATTCCATCCAATTTCTTGATGAGCCAGGCGAATGGTACCTCGATAAAGTAAACAGGAAGATATATTATTGGCCAAGGGAAGATGAGGATATGAATCAAGCCGAAGTCGTTTACCCTTATCTTGAAACCCTGGTGGATATCAAGGGAACTCCAGATTTTCCAGTGAAGAATATCCATTTCGAGGGCATTTCATTTCAACACAGCACTTGGCTTCGGCCTTCAATGCATGGGCATATACCCTTACAAGCTGGAATGTATCTTTTAGATGCGTACAAATTGGAAACACCGGGCACAGCGGACAAAGCGACATTGGAAAACCAAGCCTGGGTAGGGAGACCAGCCAGTGCCGTACAGGTTTCGTATTCATCGCATACTGTTTTTAAAGATTGCCGTTTTGAACACCTTGCATCTACCGGCCTGGATTATCATTACGGAAATTATGCCGACAGGATCGTAGGAAATGTATTCAAGGATATAGGAGGAAGTGGGATTTTGATTGGTAAATTCTCCGATGAAGCCTTTGAAGCCCATTTGCCGTACCACCCGACAGACGAACGAGAAATCAGCAGCCATATAACTGTTGAAGATAATTTAATTACAGATGTGACCAACGAAGATTGGGGTACGGTGGGAATCGGCGCCGGTTTTGTGCGCGAAATCCATATCCGCCACAACGACATCAGCGAGGTGTCCTATACGGGAATCAGCCTGGGCTGGGGCTGGACCCCCACGGTAAACGCAATGAAAAACAATCGCATCTCGGCCAATCGTATTCAACGGTATGGTAAACACCTGTATGACGTAGCGGGGATCTATACCTTGTCGGCACAGCCGGGTTCTATCATCGCCGAGAACAGTATCGATAGCATTTATAAAGCACCGTACGCACATCTACCGGATCATTGGTTTTACCTATACACGGATGAAGGAACGGCTTACTTTACCATCGAAAACAATTGGTACCCATCAGATAAAACGCTCCAAAATGCCAACGGACCAGGCAATATGTGGAGGAACAATGGCAGTGAGGTTGAAGAAACGTTCAGGCTGAACGCAGGGTTAACCCAAGCATATAAGCAGTTGCTCCGTGAGCGGGTACCAACTGATGCCCGGTACGAGATCAACATACACGTTCCATTTAGGAAACCTGTACTTGTGCAGGTGGAAGCCGGGGATGATAGGGATATCAACTTAACTTCGCTACAGCAGGCGGCTGAAAGGCAGGGAATCGATAATCCCGAAATCCTGCAGTGGAAGGATCGCTATGTATTAGTCACCTCCCAAGAGCTGGCTAAGAAATTCCAAGGGGCATTGACTGCCATTTATCCCAAAGCAAGGACGACAGTATTTAATGATTTGTTTTATGAATTCAATCGGAGCCACTGTAAAGGCGAAGCGCAAACTGTACCAGTGAGCTATATCGTGCTATCTGCAAACTTAGTTGCCGATGAGCAAAAACAAGCCGCCTATTTCGACTATCACGAGACCCAATTTGAGGACTGGCCGGAAGTATCGCAAGGATTTTGCCATGCTAATTTTCAGGAAGTATTGCTATACCGAAACGGTAGGCAGTTGATGCTGATAATAAGCATCCCTGCGGGGGAGGATTTTGAGGCATTGAACCCAAAAACAACCGAAAGCAATCCCAGTATGGATGAATGGAACCGCATCATGGGACAATACCAAGAAGGGATTACAGGAACCGAAGACGGAGAAATATGGGTGTTTTTTAAATAAAGATAAAGTCATTTACTGATGAATCAAGATTCAATGAAGAAGTTGAAGTTAGGGATTTTAGGTTTGGGAGAAGGACGGAGTACCATGTCGGCAGCTTTGGCAAGCCCTAAAGTCGAATTGGTGAACATATGCGACCTCAACGAGGAATTGGGAAGGAAACGGATGAAGGAGTTTGATTTTCCACACTACACCGCATATTATCAAGAATTACTGGATGACCCTGAAATCGAAGCCATAGCCATTTATACACCCGATAAATTCCACGCGCAGCATATCAAGCTGGCCTTACAACACGGCAAGCATGTCGTTTGCACCAAGCCCTTCATCGATAATTTAGCGGATGCAGCATCCCTGGTTGAGCTTGCCGAAAAGACAGGGAAGAACGTCTTTGTTGGCCAAAGTTCACGTTTCTTTGAACCCATGATACGGCAACGCAGGGATTTTGAAGAAGGGATCATCGGTGAATTGATTACCATAGAAGGATATTACCATGCTGACCACCGTTGGTTCTTGGAAAAACCTTGGGCATTGGAAAAATCATTCAAATGGCTTTATGGAGGATTGAGTCATCCCGCGGATTTTATCCGCTGGTACTTGCCCGATATCGAAGAGGTCATGGGATACGGCATGTTGAGCAGCAACGGGCGAAAAGGTGGACTGAAAAATGAAGATACGATGCATTTCATCTTCAAAGCCAAAGACGGTAGAATTGCTCGCATAAGCGGAGCATATACTGGCCCCGTGCAGCCTGTGGCTCGGGATAGTGAAATGAGTTGCATCCTGAGAGGAACCGAAGGTTGTAGCCAGGCAGATTACATGGATTTACGGTATGCGGTGACCTCAAATGCGGGTGAGGAGAAGATCATTACTTGGGAACACAAGCTTAAGCATTATTTCCGATTCGAGGGCAAAAGCCATCATGCAGGCGAATACCAGAACTATTTGGAATATTTCGCCCATGCCATCCATGAAAATAAACCGGCATATCCGGATTTGAAAGAAGGCATCGGCACCGTCGCGTTGCTGCAAGCCATGGATGAATCGCTGAAAACAGGTAAACCCGTTCGTCCTGATGATTTACTGTTGCGACATGGTGTGGCACCGGAACTAATCCATAAAATCTGATTGCATGAAACCTGCCATGTCAGCGCCTAACGCAAAAGGCGATGAAACCTGCGGAAGCCGGAGGCGAACGCAAGCTTCATCACCGATGAAAGCAAACAGTGCCGATGAAAATGCAGGTTCCATGAGGCCACTAAGAATAAACTGCGAAGCATTCATTGATACCATTAAAAAAGAACACTAATCAATAATTATTTTCGAATGAATAGTATAGCCGATAAACTTACTACGCTGGATTATGCCATTGTAGCCCTGTACCTGTCCGCACTGCTTTTTATTGGCTATAAAACAAGTTTTGGCAGTAAAAAGCGTGTGTTGGACGAGTCTATGTTTTTGGCAGGCAAATCGCTGACTTGGCCAAGCATCGGTTTTAATATGTGGGCCACCAATGTTGGACCATCCATGCTATTGGCTTTTGCGAGCATCGGCTATACCACAGGGATTGTGGCGGTCAATTTTGATTGGTATGCTTTCGTATTCCTGTTTTTATTGGCCGTCGTCTTTGCGCCCCGGTATATCGCGACCAATGTGAGTACCTTGCCGGAGTACATGGGAAAGAAATATGGCGATTCGACTCAAAATATACTCGCCTGGTATTCATTGGTGAAAATGTTAATCTCATGGCTCTCACTGGGATTGTTTGCCGGAGGCTTTTTGGTCAGGCAAGTATTGGATATCCCCATGTGGCAGTCGGTGATTGTATTGGTGCTTTTCGCCGGCATATTTGCCTATGCAGGTGGACTGAAAACCGTGGCGAAAATCAATATTTTCCAGATGATTTTGTTAATCCTCGTTTCGTTGCTGCTGGTGATTCTGGGATTGATAAAAGCTGGGGGAATCACAGCGGTTTACCATGCTGTGCCTGAGCATTATTGGTCGTTGATTCGGCCAGCTACAGATCCTGATTATCCATGGTACGCTATATTGCTGGGTTATCCCGTAGCCGCTATCGCTTTCTTCTGCACGGATCAAGCGATGGTGCAGTCGGTGTTGGGCGCTAAGAACCTCGAACAGGGGCAATTGGGAGTGAATTTTATCGCCTGGTTGAAAATCCTGTCGCTACCCTTATTTGTCCTTACGGGAATTTTGTGCTACGTCCTTTACCCGGGATTGGCAGACCCGTCTGAAGCCTACATGACCATGGTAACCAATTTGTTTCCGGCAGGACTGAATGGATTGGTCATTGTCGTGCTGATTGCTGTGCTTGTCGGCACAATAGGATCCTCTTTGAATTCATTAGGCACCGTATTTACCATGGATGTATATGCCAAGAAAATAAATACCCAAGCCACCTCAGCACAGCTCAAAAAAGTTGGCAGGACCACGATCGTCATTGGTTGTTTATTTGCGGTGTTGACAGCCATTGCCATTGACAGCATCAATGGACTGAGTTTGTTTGATGTTTTCCAATCCGTTTTGGGTTTTATCGCACCACCATTGTCGGTGGTGTTCTTGTTATCCGTTTTCTGGAAACGTACCAATAGGGCCGCGGTTAATGTGGTACTTTCCTTTGGCTCGGTATTGAGCTTAGGGGTGGGCGTGTTGTACCTGTGGGTATTTCCGGCAGACAACTATGACTTTTGGCCGCATTATTTGATGTTGTCATTCTATATATTCCTGTTATTGTTTATTTTAGGGTTAATCATTACGTTGGTTATACCCAAAAGTGCATATGAATTAAATCAAGAATCACTTGTGAAAATCACCTTGCAGAAACCTACTCCGAAAGTGAGACTGGCATGGACACTTCTGTTTGTGGTTATGATTGGATTGTACCTATTTTTTAAATAAAAGTTGTGGAGATGAAGAGAACAAACCTATTACAGACGTTGAGCATTGTTTTGCTGATGGTATTTGCTGCCGAGTCACTGGAGGCACAGGAAACCAAGGCAACATGGATTTGGTATCCCGGCGACTTTGAAATATGGCTGAGCAACCAAATGCAAAACAAACGCACGGAAAGAGGGGCCTTTTTTCCTCCATTTTGGCGGCAGGACAGCCATTTTGTGTTGATTGATTTCCATAAGGAATTTGTACTTGATGAGTCAGAAGAAGTGGAGTTATATGCTGAAGGACAGTACAATGTAAAACTGGATGGGAAACTCATCGAGGGCGAACCCACTACGCTAACCATACCAGCCGGAACACATAAGTTGAACCTGAAGGTGCGTGCGCAGGATCATGTGCCTGCGATTTTTGTAAGGGGTAAAACAGTGGTGTCCGATGGCTCTTGGCTCGTCACGAACGAAGATAAGGAATGGATTGATGAAACAGGCAAGGCCTCCGACCAATCGGGGACTGCATGGTTGCGGGCAGCATTATGGCATTTTAATTCGCCCGAAAACCGTCCTTCCGCATTCAAGCTTGCTACCGAACCCGATGGTGCCGTATCGATGGAGCAACAGGGAGGACGGTGGCTTGTTGATTTCGGGAAAGAAACATTTGGTTTTGTCAAGTTGCACGGAGTGAAAGGGCAGGGCCTTATTTCGCTCTATTATGGTGAGTCAAAAGAAGAAGCATTGGCTACTGAAACTTGCGAAACTTTGGATAGGCTGCATATTTCCGGTCAGGCGCAGGGTGATACCGTATTGGAGCTATCCAAGGCTTTCCGCTTTGTAAATGTTGAAGTTGACAACGGCATGCAATTGGATTCGGTATCCATGTTGTACGAGTACCTGCCCGTGGATGAAAGAGGCCACTTTAGGAGTTCGGATGAACTGCTCAATGAAATTTGGGATGTATCCAAATATACGATGCACCTGACCTCGCGGGAGTTTTTCGTCGATGGAATCAAACGTGACCGTTGGATATGGTCGGGTGATGCCTACCAAAGTTACCTGATGAATTATTACTTGTTTTTTGATTCCCCCTCCGTAAAGCGAACTACACTCGCCTTGAGGGGCAAGGATCCGGTAAGCAGCCATATCAACACGATCATGGACTATACCTTTTATTGGTTTTTGGGGATATATGACTATTACATGTACACGGGAGACAGGGCGTTTGTGGAGACGTTTTACCCACGTATGCAAAGCCTGATGGATTTTTGCTTAGCGCGGAGAAATGAGCGAGGCTTTTTGGAAGGTTTGCCGGGCGACTGGATTTTCATCGATTGGGCCGATGGGCTGAGCAAACAAGGAGAGGTCAGCTTTGAACAACTTCTTTTCTGCCGTAGCCTGGAAACTATGAAACTTTGTGCGGAGATCGTCAACGACAAGCAAGGCGAACAGCAATATGCTCAATTGGCCAAAGCGTTAAAGCGCAACATCTTCGCTTCATATTGGGATGAAGATAAACAGGCCTTTATCCATAGCCGGGTGGATGGCAAACCGACAGACCAAGTAACTCGTTATACCAATATGTTCGCCATTTTCTTCGATTACCTAAATGAAGCACAACAACAAGGGGTAAAAAAACACGTGCTGCTGAATGATGCGGTACAGCAAATCACTACGCCTTATATGCGATTCTATGAGTTGGAAGCGTTATGCACCTTGGGTGAATATGGGGTTGTATTGGATGAAATCCGTGATTACTGGGGAGGCATGCTCAAGCTTGGGGCCACTTCATTCTGGGAAGCATATGATCCGAACAAGCAAGGGGCAGAACATTATGCCATGTACGGCAGGCCGTTTGGAAAAAGCCTCTGCCATTCATGGGGCGCAAGTCCCATTTACCTCCTGGGTAAATATTTCCTTGGCGTTAAACCGGTGTCAGCGGGTTATGCGACTTACGTGATTGAGCCGCAGCTCGGGGATATGGAATGGATGGAAGGAACGGTTCCTACACCAAACGGCGATATCGAAGTTCGCGTCACGACAAATGAAATCAAAGTGAAAACTGCTGGAGGCACTGGGAAATTGTTGTTACGAAGCAAAACCAAGCCAACATGTGAGCAGGCTGATCTGGTTGATTTGGGAGCCGGAAAATACGAGGTGGTACTGGAAGGCACGCGTACCTATACGGTGGTCTATTAAGTTATAACAAGGTATGAATTTTAAACTGTTGCTTTGCCTTTTTTGTTTCATTCCTTCATCAATGCTTGCGCAATATGCAACATTGCCGGGGCATATTGTGCCCGATGACCAGCATATTCCGACTTCAGCTTCGCCTTGGGTGTTTTGGTATTTGATGCATGCAAGCTTTTCGAAGGCCGGCATCACGGCCGACTTGGAGGCTATGAAAGAAGTCGGAATTGCAGGAGCATACCTGGCACCAATCAAAGGAAAAACAGATCCACCGTTGTTTGAGCCCGTGATTGAAACGCTAACACCCGAGTGGTGGCAATTGATGCAGTATACCTTTGAGGAAGCAGAGCGATTGGGCATTAAAATAGCCTTGTTGCCCAATGATGGTTTCGCGACGGCCGGCGGCCCATGGATCACACCAGAACTTTCCATGCAAAAGGTAGTTTGGACGGATACCCTGGTTATGGGAGGGTTACATAAAAACATGGTGCTCCGGAGGCCCGAAGCTCATGAAGGTTTTTATCAGGATATTCGGGTGTATGCCTATCCCGTAGGCGACAATTATGCAAAAAGCACGCTCAATACCCCTGTTCAGGTTTCTTCAAGTACCGGCAAGGATGTGCAGTATTTGGTGGAACCCAACAATACCAAAACCTTTGGTAGCAATGACCCGCTATGGATACAATACCGGTTTGATAAGCCCTTTGCGTGTAATCGTATAAAAATTGAGGTGAATAGTTCGAATACCCAAGCCAATCGTTTGATAGTCGAAACGAGTGACGATGGTATCCATTATGAACGGATAGGTCGGCTTACACCACCTCGATCAGGATGGTTGGATTGGGATGCGGGGGTAACACATACCATCTTGCCAGTCACGGCAAGGTATTTTCGGTTTGTATATGATCCCGAAGGCACGGAGCCCGGCAGTGAAGACTTAGATGCGGCCAAATGGAAACCGAGCTTGAAATTGACTGGGATCACGTTGTTCGAGACACCTAAACTCCACCAGTTTGAAGGTAAATCGGGTATGGTATGGCGGGTGGGGCCGAGAACTACAGAAGCACAAATACCAGCCACAGCTGGAATTCCGTTGGAAAGCATCATCGACATTACCGATAGGTTGAATGCCGATGGATCCCTGGATTGGAATGTCCCCGCGGGAAATTGGGCGATTATCCGTATGGGACATACTTCCACCGGTCACAAAAATGAAACCGCGGGAGCTGGAAAGGGATTGGAATGTGATAAATTCAATCCTGAGGCGGTGAAATTGCAGTTCAACAGCTGGTTCATGAAAGCCAAGGAAGTGGCTGGCCTGGAGTTGGCAACTAACGTGCTTTCCGTTTTCCACGTGGATTCATGGGAATGCGGAAGCCAGAATTGGTCGCCTGTTTTCCGGTCGGAATTTATCAAGCGTAGGGGATACGATCCCCTGCCATACCTACCAGCCATGGCAGGTGTGCCTGTTGAACGTGCGGATGTTGCTGAAAGTTTCCTTTATGATGTCAGGCAAACCATATCCGAATTGATCGCTGATAATTTCTTTACGGTTTTAGCTGAACTTGCTCATGCCAATAGTGTCATTTTTACATCGGAAGCCACCGCCCCCGTAATGACCGCCGATGGGCTCATCCATTTTAGGGAAGTTGACGTGCCTATGGGGGAATTTTGGTTGAGAAGTCCCTCGCACGACAAACCAAACGACATCTTGGATGCGATTTCCAGCGCACATATCTATGGGAAACCCGTGGTGCAGGCGGAAGCATTTACACAAATCCGGATGGAGTGGGATGAACACCCCGGAAATATTAAAACCTTGCAAGATAGGAACTATGCGTTAGGTATCAACAATTTGGTATACCACGTGTATACGCACAATCCATGGATGGACCGGAAACCTGGGATGACGTTGGATGGCGTGGGATTGTATTTCCAGCGCGATCAAACATGGTGGAAACCGGGTAAGAGTTGGGTAGATTATGCAAAAAGGTGTCACACCTTATTGCAGAAGGGTAAGCCTGTTCGGGATATTGCGGTATTCATCGGAGAGGAATATCCACGGAGAGCGGTATTACCCGATAGATTGGTCAGTACCCTCCCGGGAATATTTGGAGCGGAAAGGGTGGAAAAGGAGGTGCAGCGACTGAAAAATGAGGGGAATTCTATACAGAAAATAGCAGGGGTAACTACGGGTGCAAACATGGCTCAAGCCGAACAGTGGATAAACCCATTGAATGGATATGCTTATGACTCGGTAAATCCAGACGCCTTGATCAATGGCGCGCGCGTGGAGCAAGGTAAGATTGTACTGCCCGGAGGAGTGGCATATTCCGTATTGGTGCTACCCCGTAAACACCAGATGCAGCCACATCCGGAATTGATGACTGCAGAGACGGCCACTAAACTATTGCAACTCATCAAAGAGGGAGCGGTCGTGGTATTAGGGGAGCGTCCGGAAAAGGTTCCCGGACTGGCCAATAACGCACAGCATGATGCCGTGG
This sequence comes from Parapedobacter tibetensis, assembly GCF_024704835.1. Classification (GTDB taxonomy): domain Bacteria; phylum Bacteroidota; class Bacteroidia; order Sphingobacteriales; family Sphingobacteriaceae; genus Parapedobacter; species Parapedobacter tibetensis. The sequence goes on along the minus strand of NZ_JAMXBE010000007.1, from coordinate 23,799 downwards.
TACGCGAGGTGGCCAACACATTGTTTGAAGGGAACTTTACAAAAGAAGTTCAGGACGGGAAGGAAGTATGGGTGAGGGAAATCGGTAAAGGAAAGGTAATCAAAGGGCCCTATGAAGCGTCGACATTCGATGTAATTGGACTGGAGCGAGATTTTATCGTTTCCGAGGGCGGATCATATGCCAAAGATATGGCTTGGAACCATCGCATAGATCATGATGAGGAAATCTATTTCATTTCGAATCAACAAGACCAAAAAAGGGAATTGCATTTTTCATTTCGGGTGAAAGACAAAGTGCCAATCATCTATGATGCCGTTACAGGACAAACATGGATGCCCGTAAGATGGGAGAACGAAGAAAGCCGAACGTCATTTGACTGCATGATGCACGAGTCACAATCACTTTTTGTCATCTTCACTACGCAGGAAATTTCATTGCCCCAAAGCAGGGTGGTAGAAACAAAGGAAATCCTTACCCCATGGAAGGTATTGTTTAGTGAACAGTATGGAGGGCCTGCACAACCCGTGATTTTCGAAACCTTGCAAGATTGGAGCACGCATGATGACGAAAGGATAACCTATTACGCTGGAACAGCATGTTATCAGGCAGCGATTAAGGGTAAAAAAGCAAGGAAAAATGAACGGGTCTACCTATCATTAGGGGAAGTGGCAAACGTAGCAGAAGTGATGGTAAATGGCGTCAATTGTGGGGTTGTTTGGACAGCACCTAACCGTGTTGATATTACCCAAGCATGGAAATCTGGCAAAAACAGCATTGAAATAAGGGTGACCAACACATGGGCAAACAGGCTGATTGGGGATCAAAAACTCCCTGCGGATAAGCGCATCACGGAGACCACGGCCCCTTATCGATTGTCTGGGCAGCTTCATAAAGCTGGATTATTTGGACCGGTAGAAATAGTCACCGAACAACAATTCATGGACACCACTAAAAATAAACGATGATGGAAAGATATGTTAAGCGTATAGCATTGGTGGTTTATCTGATTATTGCGTCTCATCTGCTCTTTGCCCAACAAAGAGCATTGGTCAACACCAGCGGGAGTCCTTATGCCAAACTGCATGCTGCGGATATGGGCGCAGTGAAGTGGACCGAAGGCTTTTGGGCAGAGCGGTTTGACATCTGCACCCATAACATGGTGCCGACGTTGTGGAATATTTACACCGATCATGAAATCAGCCATGCTTTCCGCAATTTTGAAATTGCGGCGGGATTATACGAAGGGGTGCATCGTGGACCGTCCTTTCATGATGGAGACTTTTATAAAACCATGGAAGCTGTTTGTGGTGTTTATGCAATTACGCAAGACAAAAAGCTCGAACGATGGTTGGAAGAGGTAATTCCCGTCATTGCACAATCCCAACGTGAAGACGGTTATATCTATACCAAAGCCACCATTGACCAACGCAATACCGGAGCAGGGGTGGCATTTGAAGACCGTTTGAGTTTTGAAGCCTACAACATTGGCCATCTGATGACGGCAGCCTGCATCCATCATCGGGTCACCAGCCAGACAAATCTTTTGGATATTGCCAAAAAAGCTGCGGATTACCTGTACGGATTTTATAAAAAAGCATCACCCACTTTGGCAAGAAATGCCATTTGTCCCTCACATTATATGGGTGTGGTAGAAATGTACAGGACGACGAACAATCCCCGTTACTTGGAATTGGCTACCCACCTGGTGGATATCAGGGGAGAAATTGAGGATGGTACGGACGACAACCAGGATCGGGTTCCCTTTCGTCAACAAAACAAAGCCGTTGGCCATGCTGTCCGTGCCACTTACCTATATGCTGGAGTGGCTGATTTGTTCGCAGAGACCGGAGACACCACGCTGATGAACCGTTTGGAACACATTTGGCATGATTTGATTTCCCATAAAATGTATGTAACGGGCGGCTGCGGGTCATTATACGATGGCGTTTCGCCAGACGGTACATCCTACAACCCAGATACAGTACAAAAAGTCCACCAGGCTTTCGGCCGGGATTACCAGTTGCCGAACTTCACGGCACATAACGAAACGTGTGCCAACATCGGCAATGTATTATGGAACTGGAGGATGCTCCTACTGACAGGGGATGCAAAATATGCCGACGTGATGGAACTAGCGTTGTACAACAGTGTGTTGTCTGGTGTGAGCCTGGATGGGGGAAGCTTTTTATATACCAACCCGTTGAGTTACTCAGACCGGCTTCCCTTCCAACAGCGCTGGTCGAAGAAACGAGTCCCCTATATTTCATTATCTAACTGTTGCCCTCCGAATACCGTGCGGACGGTGGCAGAGGTGGTCAATTATTTATATAGCTTTTCGGATAGCGGGATTTGGTTTAATTTATATGGCGGAAATACACTTGACACGGAAATTCAAGGAGGCGAAATCAAAATCACACAAACAACAGATTATCCATGGGATGGTAAAGTTAATATCCATGTAGAAAAAGCCCCGGCGGAAACCTTTTCGTTTTTCCTTAGGGTTCCGGGATGGTGTGCCTCATCAATGGTATTGGTGAATGGCGAGAAACAAGACATCAAATCAGATGGCGGAAACTATATGGAGATTTCCAGGTTATGGAAAGCAGGAGACCGTGTGGAGTTGATTTTAGATATGCCTGTAACGCTATTGGAATCCAATCCATTGGTGGAGGAGACACGCAACCAGATCGCCGTGAAACGTGGCCCAATGGTCTATTGCTTGGAGGCAGCAGACATTCCGGCAGCTATAGACCTGTTTGATTTGGCTATCTCGGTTACAGCAGACTTTAGACCCGTGAAGGCAAAAATCGGCGAGTCCACGGTTATGCTATTATCGGGAAATGCGGTTTCCATTGGTAAAGGTAAATGGGATGGCTTATACCGGCCGGTAAGCGTTGGCCCACAATCGCAAATCCCAGTGAAGTTAATCCCCTACTATGCTTGGGGCAATCGTGAATTCGGAAACATGTCGGTATGGTTGCCCGTGGTCAGGTAGTAAGAATAGCATTTTTATCCATTTTTTGGATGGCTATTTGCTGGAACGCACATTCTCAGGAGGGTATTTTTGATCGTTACAATGTGGTTTGGGATGCGCCAAGCAAGCATTCAGGGGAATCCATGCCGCTGGGCGGGGGAGATATAGGCCTCAATGTATGGGTAGAAGATGGGGCACTGCTATTTTATATGAGTAGGAGTGGGGCATTTGATGAGAATAATACCTTATTGAAATTAGGAAGAGTACGCGTTGAATTATTCCCAAATCCATTTGACAATGGCAACTTTAAGCAGGAGCTTAAACTAGCGGATGGATATGTAAACATTGAAGCGGAAAGTCAGGGGGTAAAGGTTAACCTAGACCTATGGGTGGACGTGTTCAGTCCAACTATCCATATCGATATTTCAGCTAACCGGCCGTTAAAAGCGACAGCGACCTATGAAAGTTGGCGATTTCGGGACTTGTTTCCCGAAAAGCGGGAGAACAACGCCAATTCATGGAAATGGGCCCCACAGGGAATCATACGTACCGCTAAGGACTCGATTAATTTTGAGAATAATTCCGTGCTGTTTTACCATGAAAATGCAGATAGCACCATATTTGATGTAGCCGTAAGGCAACAGGGGCTCGATCAGGTCAAAAACCAACTTTATAATCCTCTTCAGAAATTGACTTCAGGAGGTGCAATGGTTGGAAAAAATATGCGGCCTGCCGGGGTAGTTTACGGGCGGTATATGGACACCGATTTTAAAGGTTGGAAACTGGAAAGCGTGGCCCCTGCAAGAAAACACCACCTTCAGGTCGGATTGCATGTTGGTCAACATGATCATATTGCCGATTGGAAGGAGGCGCTGCTCACCTCAGTTTCTAAAGCAAGCGCAGCGCGAAGTCTAGCCAAGGCACGAACGATGCGTTGGTGGAATGCCTACTGGCAACGTAGTTACATCATCATCAACCCGGATAAAAACGATGATAATGATTTGGGATTTCAGGTCGGCCGCAATTATCAATTATTCCGCTATATGTTGGGATGCAATGCCTATGGCAAGTACCCTACGAAATTCAATGGCGGATTATTTACCTATGACCCTTTAAGTATCGACAGTTCCTACCGTTTTACCCCCGATTTTAGGAATTGGGGAGGAGGTACCCATACAGCACAAAACCAACGGTTGGTTTATTGGCCGATGTTGAGGAGCGGTGATTTCGATATGCTTAAATCACAGTTCCATTTTTATACCCGGTTATTACGTAATGCCGAGTTGCGAACTGAAACCTATTGGGGACATCAAGGCGCAAGTTTTACCGAGCAACTGGAGAATTTCGGTCTGCCCAATCCAGCTGAATATAGTTGGAAAAGACCTGCTGATTTTGATAAAGGGGTAGAATACAATGCGTGGCTGGAATACCAATGGGATACCGTACTGGAATTTTGCATGATGATGCTGGAAACCCACAGCTATGTGGATGCGGATATTCGTGAATACATCCCATTCATCGAAAGTTGCCTTCGGTTTTTCGATGAACATTATCAATACCGTGCCAGGCAACGGGGAGCTAAGGTTTTTGCTGAATATGGGCATTTGGTGTTCTATCCTGGATCATCGGCCGAAACCTATAAAATGGCCTACAATGCCAGTACTACAGTTGCTGGATTGCGTGTGGTGGTACAGCGCCTGTTGGAATTGCCAGATCAGCTGCTGGAGCCGGAAAAGCGAGCTTATTTCCAAGAGCTGTATAAACGCATACCGCCTTTGAGCTTCCGTACCATTGATGGACGTACGATGTTGTCCCCGGCTAAACTATGGGAGCGGATAAACAATACCGAATCCCCTCAATTGTATCCAGTTTATCCTTGGGGCATATATGGGTTGGGTAGGCCGGGGTTGGACACCGCCATTAACACCTTTAAATATGATCCCGATGTGTTGAAATTCAGGAGCCATATCGGGTGGAAGCAAGACAATATTTTTGCAGCGCGACTGGGACTTACGGAGGAAGCACGTGAATACACGACCTTAAAATTAAAGGATTCTGATCGGAGATTCCCCGCGTTCTGGGGACCAGGTTTCGATTGGGTTCCCGATCATAATTGGGGAGGTTCAGGTATGATTGGGCTACAGGAAATGCTGCTGCAATCGGATGGTGTCAACTTGTTTCTTTTACCTGCCTGGCCGGATGACTGGGATGTAGACTTCAAGCTGCATGCCCCTCATCATACAACTGTGGAAATTTCCTTTAGAAAGGGAAAGATTCAGAAACAACGCATTACCCCTGCAGATAGGGAAAGGAATATTTTTGGTACTGACACCGCCGCTAAATAACTTGATGCAACGGAGATTCATTGTTCGTATGGAACGAAAGATATTAATATATTGCACCGTGAACGCTTTATAAGAATTTAACGTAATTTTAATTGATGAGACAATCCATAAAACTTAACTGCTTTGCTGTATCGTTATTGATCATGGTTACCATACAGCATACCCACTCACAAGAAATGAACGGTAAATATAAAATCCCGACGCGATCTTATCCCGGTGAGGGCGCTTATTTAAAAGGCGAACTCATCTACCCGTTGGATGATAGACCAACGCCCCAATGCCATGCATCAACCCTAGTAGAGATACCGACGGGGATAGTCTGCGCATTTTTTGCCGGCACTCATGAACGCCATCCGGATGTTAGCATCAGGATAGCGAGGCTTATAGACGGAAAATGGACCCAGCCGGAAGAAGCGGTTAATGGTCAAATAAATGATACGTTACGTTATCCTTGTTGGAATCCCGTACTCTTTCTCCCGAAAGACGGGCCACTGATGTTGTTTTATAAGGTCGGCCCCAGTCCGCAAACATGGTGGGGAATGGTCGTAACTTCTGATGATAATGGAGTAACCTGGTCCGCCCCCAGGAAATTAGGGGAGGACTCCAAAATAGGTCATTTACTTGGCCCAATAAAAAATAAACCCATACAGTTAACCGATGGCACAATCATCAATCCAACCAGTATTGAGTATCCAAGGGAAGGTAAAGAGCAGGATTGGCGGGTTTATTTTGAGATTAGTAAAGATAAGGGCCAAACCTGGGAGGTCGTTTCACCAATTAATGACGGCGTGGAGTTTGATGCCATACAGCCAAGTATTTTAACCTATGCTGACGGCCGGATGCAGGTCATTTGCCGTACGAGGCAAAATGTATTATCCCAAAGCTGGTCTGAAGACCAAGGCAGGTCCTGGAGTAAAATGTCTGCCTTAGCGTTGCCCAATCCCAATTCAGGTACCGATGCCGTAACGTTAAAGGATGGTCGCCAATTGCTGGTTTATAATCATAGCACGAAAGAAGGAGAGGAACCAAAGGGCAGAAACATATTAAATCTTGCCTTATCCACTGATGGGATTAACTGGAAACCAGTGATGACCTTGGAAAATGAACCCATAGAAGATGGTTACGCTTATCCAGCTGTTATTCAGTCAACCGACGGATTAGTGCATATAACGTATACGTATAACAGGAGATCCATCAAGTATATCGTGGTCGACCCGACCAAGCTTTGACATTGGCTAACGGTACCTGCGATTGGAAAAAGGGGGATAGCACAACTTGAAGCAGGTTTTAATGGTAAGATTTTCAGATTTATTGGTTGTCAGGGCAATAATATCGACTGCTTGCGTTCAATATATATATACGATAACGCAAAAAGCAGCAAAGTGATGATGACTAAAAAAAGAAATGCCTTGTTCGGAACGTTCGTGCTATTAGTGGCTTTTTTGAGCTTTAATGTAGCTTTCGGGCAAGTGCCTACCCCCAGCCAGCCGCCGCTAAAGGAAGATTTTGAGCAGAAGGAGTTGACGTCCTTTCTCAATGCCAATGCAAAAATCAGTGAAATCCAAATGGAGGCGCAGGGTGAGATGGTGAAAATTATTGAAGCCGAGGGGATTTCCGTTGAGAAGTTCAATCAAATAGCCCAGTCCCAACAGCAACAGTACAGCACCGCTCAAAAAAATGACCCCAAGGATATGGAGTCCTTTCAAAAGGCCGCAGAGAAAATCACGGGGATGCAGCAAACCATTGAAGGAAAAATGATAAAAACCGTTGAAGGAGAAGGGTTGGATGTGAATACGTATCAGCAAATCGCACAAGCCTATCAACAGAGCCCAAAAGTAAAAGGGCAATTGGACAAGATGATGGAAGAACAACTGCAGGAAAAGAAAAAGGAGAATTAATGATCAGCAAATTATAATTAGCCCACGTCAGATATCGCATGGGCTAATTATATAACTTAGAACATTAATACCCCACCCCTGAGCGCCTTGGTTGGCGGATGACGGGCCACTGTCCCGGTTGGCCATCGCGGCCTGGAGAAAGTACACGTTTTTCCCTATTTACGAGTTCAGGTTCTTCACTGGCCTTATAAGCCAGGGTTGCAATGAGGATAACATTGTCCTTCAAATCATCAAAAATCAGCTTATCATAGGTGTCCAGATTAGTATGCCAAGTGATCGTGCCATAACCCCATGATAAGGAGCTCATCATAAATGCCGGTATTCCCGCCGCGACAAAGGAAGCATGGTCAGATCCGCCGCCGCCGGGAGAACCTGGATAATCCGTTTTAATATCCCGCGTAATCTCACGCGGTGCAGCGGCCATCCACTTCCCCATGAAATCATACGCATGCAAGAATCCAGATCCATTGATGTTGGCTACCCTACCAGTGCCATTGTCTTGATTGAATACGGCTTGGGTCTTTTCCACGATTTCAGGATGGTCCAATACGAACGCTCTTGAGCCGTTCAGCCCCTGTTCTTCACTTCCCCAGTGCCCGATCAAAATCGTCCTTTTGGGATTAGGTAGTATTTTTTTCAAAATGCGCGCCACCTCCATCATGGTAATCGTACCCGTGCCGTTATCGGTAGCACCGGAGCCTCCTTCCCAAGAATCGAAATGGGCTGAAAGGATGACATATTCATCAGGCTTCTCTGTCCCTTTGATTTCAGCAATGGTATTGAAGGTGGGTACGGTACCCAGGTCTTTAGAATCGGTCTCGACCTTAATGCGTGGCTTGTGGCCATTTTTTGCAAGTCGATAAAGGATGCCATAGTCTTCCAACGAGATGTCGAGGGAAGGGACGTTCGTCGTACGCGCCCCGAAAATCTTGTTCGATCCAAATTCGCGCGACCAGTAGCTGCTAAGAATCCCTGCTGCACCTGCCTCTTCCAGAATGCGAGGAAGCGAATTGCTCGATATACCAAAAGTACTTATCTTTTCGTTCCAGGCTGCTGTCAATGAATCGCGTTCCTTTTTCATTTTTTCAACCGATTCAGGTTTCCCGAACTCTTCCCAATTGTAATCGGGCCGTCCAGTTGGCTGCAGCATGGATATCATCACGTACTTACCTTTTACATGGGGTAGCCACGCTTGAAAAGCTGAGGAATCTTGTACATCAGGGAGTGTAATGACCTCTCCTTCCACCGCCTTGCCGCCTGTTGTAGGACTCCAAGCTAATTGAGTGCCCGCCAAGGTTTTTACACGGGGGTGTACCATGTCGATGTGAGAGATGCCGCGATCCCAGCCACGCCACTCGCCAAACTCCTCATAACGGGCTTCGATGCCCCATCCTTTGTACTTTTCTACGGCCCAATCATGTGCGTTCTTCATTTGCGGTGTGCCGACCAAGCGAGGACCTACGACATCCAGCAGTTCATGGCCAAGCTGTTTTAATTGCGAGTTATCGTTGGCTTCCTTCACAATTTGCTCCACCATGGGATCCAGTGGGGGATCAGCAAACCGCCCACGCTGCCCAAATGATAAGGTCGTACTGATAATAAAGAGCATGCATAGCCAAGATGAAAGACCTAGCTTTTGCGTTTTAAAATGAAAGTTGATGTATTTCATGATATTTTGATTTTGGTTAAACAGATTTTTTAAAGCTCCAGAAAAAAGTTGAGAATATGGTTAATGTGGCAGAAATTTTACCTTTGGTAATCGAATGAACGATGAATTGCAATAACCGTAACACACCCGATGAAATTTAAGGAAATCCAGCTCACCACTGCGCCGAACGGCCACACGATCCACAACACGCAAGTATTTTCTAAAGACAGCCGATGGATTATTTATGACACACGCAATGATGATACCCAGATAGGCAGTACGGGTAGCATTGAGCTGGTCAATGTGCAGACGGGTGAAGTACGGGTGTTATACTGCACGGAAAACCAAACGGAATTTGGCCCCGGTGTGGGTGCCGCTACATTTTCACCTGTTGAAGACCGGGTATTGTTTATCCATGGTATCCGCAATGCCGATAAATCCAAGCCATATGGCATGACGCGTCGTACGGGTGTAGCTATCGATATTGACCGCCCTCAGCAACCAATTTTAATGGACGCCCGGGATATTACCCCGCCATTTACAGCTGGAGCGCTTCGTGGAGGTACCCACGCGCACTCATGGAGCAGCGATGGGCAATGGATTAGCTTTACGTACAATGATTACGTGATGGAACAACTGGCCAAAACGGATTCAAGCATAAGGGATTTGCGTATGGTGGGTATCATGGTGTCGGGTAAGGTGGCGGTTGTTCATGATAGCCTATTGGAGTGCAACGATGGGGACAGGTTTTCGGTGGTGGTGACTGAAGTAGTGGAAAACCCTACTCCTGGGAGCAATGAAATCGATAAGGCTTTCGATGAATGCTGGATAGGCAATCATGGCTACCTCAAGCATGATGGAAGTATACAGCGACATGCTATTGCTTTTCAGGGAGATGTGCGGGATAAAGCAGGAAACATTGTAACTGAAATCTTTGTCGTAGATTTACCTGAAGATATAAAACAAGCTCAAGACGGCAGACCGTTGGAAGGCACGGAAAATACCCGGCCCAACCCTCCGGCTGGGGTTGTACAACGACGGGTCACCTATTCCAAACATGGTGTAGAAGGACCAAGGCATTGGTTGCGGACAACCCCCGATGGCAACTTGATTCTATATCTCGCAAAAGATGATAACGATATGGTACAGCTTTTTGGTGTTTCTCCCAATGGAGGGCTGCCTCGCCAACTTACGGACAACTCTTTTCCAATACAGGGGCCGTTTAACATCCATCCAGATGAGGATTGGGTTGCTTATCCGGCAGACAACAGCATCTTCATTACAGATTTATCTACCGGTGAAACCCTGCGGATTACCGAACGCTTCGAGGATGACGCGAAGCCCGTGGGAGCACCCAATTGGTCGCCTGACGGTAACCTCGTTGCATACAACCGGTATATGAAAGGAGAAGTGGGGCGTTTTTTGCAACTGTTTCTTTTGGCGCGGATCAATTGAAACATGGGGATACGATGGTTATCCGGCCAAAACTTTACGTTGCATCAACATCGCGATAAATAAAATACTCGTACCTTTGTACCCTATGGAAAGGACAGTAGTTTTGGAGCGATTTGATGTGGATAGGATTAGGAAAGACTTCCCGATTCTCTCCCGAGAGGTGAACGGAAAACCATTGGTTTACCTTGATAATGGGGCGACGACGCAAAAACCACAACAGGTCATCGATGCCGTTGTGGGATACTATAGCTTGCTGAACAGCAACGTGCATCGTGGTGTACACCACTTGAGTCAGTTGGCCACCGATGCCTATGAAGTGACGCGGCGCAAGTTGAAACCCTTCATCAATGCAGCCCATGAACATGAAATCATCTTTACGAAAGGGACTACGGAAAGCATCAATTTGGTGGCAAGTTGTTACGGCAGGGCATTTGTGAATGCTGGGGATGAAATTATCATCTCCGCCATGGAACATCATTCCAATATTGTCCCTTGGCAGATGCTGTGCGAAGATAGGGGAGCGGTATTGAATGTGGTTCCCATCAACAATGCAGGTGAACTGGATATGGAGACCTATTGCTCCTTGCTTAACGAGCGGACCAGAATGGTAGCCATCACCTATGTATCCAATTCATTGGGAACGATTAATCCGGTGAAGGAAATCATCGATTTGGCGCATGCCCACGGTGCCCCAGTATTGTTGGACGCCGCTCAGGCTGTACAGCATGTTCCAGTCGACGTACAGGCGCTGGACGTAGATTTCCTCGCGTTTTCTGGACATAAGATGTATGGACCCACAGGAGTGGGCGTACTTTATGGAAAAGAAAAATGGCTCAACGCGATGCCACCCTTCCAAGGGGGGGGTGAGATGATCAAGGATGTGACATTCGCCAAAACCACCTATAATGAATTGCCGTTTAAGTTTGAAGCGGGGACACCCAATATAGAGGCAGGTATCTGCTTGGCGTATGCCATTGATTATATCAATGCTGTGGGCTTGGACAACATCGCGCAACACGAACAAGCGCTATTGGAATATGCTACGCAGCAATTGCTGCAAATACCGGGACTGCGGATTATCGGTACAGCCGGAGATAAGTCGAGCGTTATTTCGTTTTTGGTCGATGGTACACATCCGTATGATGTGGGCTTGATACTGGACAAACTAGGCGTGGCTGTACGTACGGGACATCACTGTACTCAACCGCTCATGGATTGGTATGGCATTCCAGGCACGGTACGGGCTTCCATTGCCATGTACAACACCAAGGAGGATATTGACATATTGACCGCTGGGGTCCAGAAAGCTGCGGCGATGTTGGGGTAAGTCATATCTCACATCTCACATCTCATATCTCACGTCTCATATCTCACATCTAAAAAAATGACTATAAACGAAATACAGGACGAATTAATTGAAGATTTTTCTTTCTTTGACGATTGGATGGCCAAGTATGAATACATCATCCAGTTAGGGAAAGAACTGCCACTCATTGACGAACAATATAAAAAGGATGAATATTTGATCAAAGGCTGCCAGTCGAAGGTTTGGCTTCACGCTGACCATCAGGAGAGCAAGATCTTATTCACTGCAGATAGTGATGCCATCATCACAAAAGGATTAGTAGGTCTAATGGTCAAGGTGCTGTCTGGTCATTCTCCAGCGGAAATTGCCAATAGTGATTTATATTTCATCGATCAAATCGGCCTTAAAGAGCATCTTTCACCTACCCGTGCCAACGGATTGCTTTCCATGGTGAAGCAGATGAAGATGTACGCGGTGGCATTGCGCGCAGGCACCCCACACGAGTAAATTGGACTACTTGCTTTTTTAAACAATACCCATATCAATGTTTAAACAATATCCATATCAAAACCTTGTCTTGGAAGATATGGAAAGGGAGGAATGGACTGATGTCCCTGGCTTGGACGGGTATTATCTTGTTTCCAGTTTGGGCCGCATTAAAAGGCTCAAGCGGGAAGTGGTTTATCCCGATGGCAAGGTAATAACGCTTCCGGAAAAGATAAACGTTACCACGTTGCATAAGGCGCCGAATGAAGAGCTGGGGGATTTCACTTTGCATCTTAGGGCCAGCATGCAGGTCAGTAATAAGACGTACCGGTTTTCGGTGAGACGGCTGGTTTATTGTTGTTTTGTCAAGGAATTCGCCTTGGACGACTCTTCGGTGCTGATCATCCCCAAAAACGGGAATGGCTTGGACATGCGGCCAGACAACCTAAAAATGATTCCGGCCATTCAGCAAAGAAGCAAGACGTATGAGAGCGGCAGAAGGTCCAACGCGCTGAAAGGGCATTATAAAGAGAAGATAAAAAGCGCTTCGGTAGCTGCGTGCCAAAAAACAGTATCGCAATACGGAAAAGACGGGAAAAAGATCAGTACCTATCCAAGCGTAAGAGAAGCCGAACGGTTAACAGGGATTTCACATGCTTCAATCGGGACCTCGGCACGTGAACTTGTGTTTTCCGCAGGAGGGTTTTACTGGCGGTATGGTAAGGCACGGAAAATTGATATTAAAGGTCTGTTAGCGAAACGGCGACGGGATTATAAATCCTGGGGAACGCGGGTAACCCAATATGATTTAAGGGGTAACAAAGTTGCTGAGTATCCATCGATGCTAAAAGCAGAACAGGAAACGGGAATACGCAATGGTTCCATCAGGATGGTTTTGCTGGGCAGGTATAAAAGCGCCGGCAACTATTTCTGGAAAGAAGGCGTCGGGCCCGCTAAGATTGACCTGTCGAACCATAAAGCCGGAAGAGCCCTACGGGTTAAAAAAGTAAACCAGTATACCCTAAAAGGAAAATATGTCGGTTCCTTTGATAGTATCAGGGAAGCAGCCCGTGCCATACAGGCATCGGAAACGGCTATATCGGCCGCATGTAAGGGAATACTGTCTAGGTGTAAGGGGTATAAATGGCGTTTTTTAGGCGAAATATCCGGTTGAGGACCGGTTGCCAGACGTGAACTTCCGGTGGGGCAAGGGTGGTTCCCGACATAAATCGCAACAGGCAAAAAAAGTGAAAAACCATTTGGATTTCCGGATTTGCATCCGTAATATTATGGCGAAATAAAACATCAGCCTAAACGTGTGTAAGATTCCATCAGGGTGTATTATTGGCTAATGTGTGCGGGGGTGAATGGCCCCAAGGACATATTTAATCATTAAACCGATTTACGTGAACCAACAGATCAACTTGAGGAATTAACATATACCGATTAATATTTATGAAACCTATACTCACCTTTATAGCCCTGCTATGCGCATGTGCCTTACACCTATCCGCCCAGAATTTATTTCCAACCACCAAAAACACCTATGTAACGATAGACGGTGGCGGAATCAAACTAATCAGCCCGGTCACGGCGGGAACATGGGCAAGGGGGATAGGTTTATATACCAACCAGCAACCCAGCACACGGGCCATGGAAATGGGTATGTTTGGATCCGCTGAAGAAGTCCAGCGTTTTTACTTGGCCTATGGGCAGAGCCCGTGGTCTTCAAAACTTGGTCTTTACATACTGCCGAATGGCAATACCGGCATCGGTACCATTGACCCGCAAGCGAAGCTGGCTGTTGATGGCAACATCCTGGCCAAGGAAGTAAAGGTGAAGACTGATATCTCCGTGCCGGACTACGTATTCGAACCGGACTACGAGCTACCAACGCTACAGTATATCGAGGCCTATGTGAAGGAACATAAACACCTACCGGAAATCCCATCGGCTGAGGATATCCGGCGTGACGGCCTCGATCTTGCCGGGATGAACCTGCTGCTCTTGAAAAAAATTGAGGAATTGACCATGCATATTATCGAATTGGAGAAAAAAGTTAATACCCTTACGGGATCAAAATAAGTTTTCAAAACGGGTTAATTAGCCTTAACATAGTGCTTTTACGACCCGTTTACGACTTATCGAAATCTGAGAGGAATTGAAGTCACTTTAAATATACGCAATAAGCAAGAAACCGAATCGTATGGAAATTACCAGAAAAATCCGTTGTTTGATGAAAGGAGCCGAAAGCTTTTCCAGTGTGTTCTTTTTATTTTTAATACCGCTTTGTACATTAAGCCAGGAGGTTCCAAATGTGGTGCCGCCTTCACCTATAACGGCCGAACTTAATAAGTACATCAATTTCCCGGTGGATCATAGTACCGGTTTACCCGAGATTTCGATTCCACTTTACGTTATCAGAGCCAAAGGACTGGAAATTCCGATAGCACTGAATTACCATGCTTCTGGAATAAGGGCAGGGCAAGACGATGGGAACGTGGGGGTGGGATGGAGCTTGAGTTGTAGTTACCGCGTTTCCAGAACAATCTATGGATGGGCTGATTCTAAGGAAACGGCAATGCCGTCCAATTTCGAAACGTTGCTCCAGGGATATAATGATGCGATAGATCAATACGAAGGTTACCTCCATGTACCATCACAGCAGATTACGCCGGAGATCCGTACCGCCCTTCAGAAATACCTGGACAGGGACAGGTTTTTATCCAGGTTCGTAAGTCAGCATAATTTCAATATGAACATGCCGCCGGCTAGCGGAAATAATTTGGATGGGGAATATGACCATTTTAATTACAGTATCCCAGGACAATGTGGAAGCTTCATCATCAGTGATCGTATAAATAAGACTGTTAGCGAATTTGATCCGACAAACAATAAATTTTCCTTCTTGGATAGCGTGGCTTCAAATAATTGGACCAGGGGAATCATCGGCTTCAGCATCAAGGACGATAACCAAAATACTTACAGTTTCGGGGAGCAGGTAGACAAGTCCGGGTTTGACGTTTTGGAAACGAATAATGGTTACTATCAGGGTGCTGCTGCAACCGCATGGGCATTGACGGACATAGATACAAAGTATGGTGAAAAAATTAAATTTGAATATACGAATAGGTCCGTATCCAGTAAGTATCAAATGCATACCACGATCAATGTGACCAATTGTGCTGCTTCCGAGCCCTGGCAATACAGCTACGATGATGAACGGCAAAGCAGCCAATTCTCCATATTCTCGTTGTCGGAGATTACCACGCCCCACGAACGGATAGCGTTCGTCGAACAGTCGAATTCCTTAACCGGCACAAAACTTCGTCAGATCAATATCTACGATGTTTCCGATAATAGTTTAATTAAACGGATCCAATTGTATTTCGGCAGTTACTATGGAACCACGGCCAGTTATGTCTTTTTGGATTCGATAGCGGTTTTTGGGGGGGATTTGGTCAGCGTTGAGAAATACAATTTAGACTACTTCGAAAGGAATCTATCTTCCAACGTTATTTTGGTGCCGGACCACTGGGGCTATAACAAGGTTGAAACGAGTCTCTCCCGCCTAATACACAATGAGTTCAAGACAGACCCGATGGATCCGCCGGGAGAGACTTGCGATGGAATTTTAAACACCACTCTGTATAACCAATACCCCCATGTGTTTACGGAAAGGAAAGAAAACCCACACCCCGAGATATTTTCACTGAAAAGCATTGCTTATCAGACAGGAGGAAAATCTGTTTATGAATATGAACCGAACAGGATATCGTCCGGTATTAACCAATCCAAGCAGTGGGGAGGGATCCGAATAAAATCCATTACCAAGTTCGACGACGGGATCGAGCAGTTAAAACGGATTTACAAGTACGGCCAGAATGAGTCGGGCAATGGCTATGCGCCATTTTACTTTGAAGCTATAGACTTCAGGAAGGAACACACCGTATTTGCGGATGGTTATCCAACCTATGCAAAGCGTGCTGTAACTTATTCCTCCAATCTCCAGGGAGACCCTCCAGATCCGGGTAGCAGCACCTACTACACCTACGCAACGGAATATATTTCTTCGCCCAGCGGAGCAAACAGTGGAAAGACCGTGTACAAATACACTTCAATATATCAACCATCCACGAGATACCCGTATGCTGTTGAAATAATCAATGATGATGGCAACCTCATGCAGTATTACGGGGTCGCGCCAAAGTACGTTTCAAATTATGCCTATTGGAAGAAGCCCGTGCTTTCAGAAAAACAATATTATTCGAGTGGAGGCACACTGTTAAAAAAAGAGGTCTATAAGTATTTCAACAAGTATTACCCAACCTTTAAAGGATTGAAAGTACGGCCATTCGCCAGATCCGAGGGGGCAATCGATCAGTATACCCCTGCCTATTATTTTTACATTTCATCATTTTACAATTTTGGCGAATATCAGATAGAGACCGCTAAGATAATGCTAGAGGAAAAAAAGGAAGTGATCTACTCCGGGAGTGATTCAATATCTAGGGTTATCTCCTATTATTACAATTCCAGGAACCAAATGATCAGGGGGGTCGAAGAAGATAGCAGACACAATATTATAGACAGACTCACGGTATATCCGGCAGATAGGAACTATTCGGGGTCGGTATTTGCAAGGATGGTCCAAACCAATAATCTCAGTGAGGTTTTGGAGGAAGAGGTATCTGTAAATGATGTTCTTATAAGTTGGACCACGAATGAATACGACGAACTTCCGGGTGAGATTTTCGTACGAAACAAGATCAAGGCATTCAATACAACCAGTCAAACGCGGGAAGATGCGATAATCTATCATCAGTTTGATGATAAGGGGAATGTGTTGAGCTTAGCAAAGGCAAGTGGGCCATCCACCAGTTACTTGTGGTCATATAAAGGCCGGTATCCCGTTGCGGCGGTTACCAATGCGATGCAAACTGATATGGCATACGCCGGTTTCGAGTCCGACGGCAAAGGCAACTGGACATATGGCGGGGCCACGTCTGCGGATGGCACCGCCCCTACAGGGAAAAGGGTATACAGCCTTAGCGGGGGCAGCTTGAGCAAAGGCGGGCTGACCGCTTCGCGGGCATACCTGCTGGCCTACTGGGCGAAGAGCGCCTCCGCGGCGGGCATCAGCGGTGGCACAGCCACGGTTATGCGCACACACAATGGCTGGACACAATACCAGCGTGTGGTTTCCGGGGTCACCTCGGTGACGCTCAGCGGCAGCGTCGCGGTGGACGACGTACGGCTCCACCCCATCGAAGCCTCGATGGACAGCTATACATACGACCCGCTGGTGGGGATGACCAGCCATACGGATGCCTCCGGAGCCGTGTTCCATTACGAATACGACGACGCCGGCCGCCTGAAAGGAATAAAAGACCATTCCGGCAACGTGGTCGAGGAGTATAAGTACAATTACAGGACACCCTAAATGTATACGGACATGGAAACGTGGAGAGACGGTGCCGCGATGGGGCATCGGGAAAATTTTGCAGAAATCCATCAGGAAGTCTTACCTTTATTAACTGAATGATATGCAACGGAATCACTATGTAGCATTATTACTGCTTGTCCTACCGGGTTCGGTTTTCGCACAGGACATCACGCTGACCAGCTACAGTGGCCAAAGTGAAATCTCGGCCACCGGCAGCATCACACTGAAACCGGGCTTCCATGTGGCCACGGGGCAAAACGTCTGGATCCACATCACCGGTGTCCCCGCCCCACAGCCTTTGGGTACCGTACCCAGTGGTAACCAGAACTATATCCTGGCCACGGCCTACCGGAAACCATACGGTACGCCACCGGGCAACCCCACCACGGACGATGCCATACAGGCCATTATGTACTTCGATGGGCTCGGTCGTCCCTCACAGGCCATACAGGTGAAGGGTTCCCCTTCCTTCAAGGACGTGGTTACCCCCGTTGAATACGATGCCTTCGGAAGGGAGGCAAAAAAGTATTTACCCTACACGGTCAGCGGTACGCCGGGAGCGTTCAGGACCAACGCGGTTACAACCCAGGGAAGTTTCTACAATACCCCACCCACGGGCGTGCAGGGCAGCCCCTATCCCCATTCCGTGACGGTGTTCGAACCATCCCCGCTGAACCGGATTACCGAGCAAGGGGCGCCGGGTGCCGACTGGCAGCCGCAGCATACAGGCATTTCCGGTTCAGGCCATACCATCAGGACGGAATACGCCACGAACAACACCACGGCATTCAGCGATGTGGCGAACACCCGCAGGGTGGCTTTGTACGGGGTAAGCCTGGCAACCGACGGTACACCCACGCTTACCCTGGACGGTGCCTATGCGGCGAACCAACTGTACGTGGCGGTCACCAAGGACGAAAACTGGAAGCCGGCCGACGGCCGGGCGGGCACCACGGAGGAATACGTGGACAAACAGGGCCGGTTGGTGCTCAAGCGCAGCTTCAATAAGAAACCGGACAACGGCGTGGAGATGCTTTCCACCTATTTCGTGTACGACGGTTTCGGCAACCTGGCGTACGTGCTGCCGCCCGGAAGGGACGGTGAATTCAATCCCGACGCGGCTTCCCTCCCGGGTTCCGTGCTGCTGGACAACTTCTGTTACCAATACCGTTTCGACGGGCGGAAAAGGATGGTGGAGAAAAAGCTGCCGGGCAAGGGTGTGGAATACACGGTGTACAACAAACTGGACCAGGTGGTGTTGACCCAGGACGCCATCCAGCGGGCCAAAAGCCCGAAGGAATGGACCTTCACGAAATACGATGCACACGGGCGGGTGGTGATGACCGGGCGCTACACGACCACGGCAGGCACGCGTGCGGCGGTGCAGACAGCGGTAAACGGCCATGCAACCGGCTGGGAAACACCGCATGCCACCAATGCCAGTGGATATGCCAACACCTCCTTTCCCAGCGGCAACGGAGCCGAAGTGTATACCTATACCTATTACGATAATTATGGCCTGCCTACCGATTGCCCTTCAGCCTGGCGGACACCGGGGAGCGGGCATTCCAAGATGGTACACGGCCTCCGCACAGCCACCAAGACCAAGGTGCTCGGAACCGATACCTACCTGTGGTCGGTGGACTATTACGACAATTGGGGACGGGTGATCCAAAGCAACGGCCAGCACCACCACGGTGGCACGGACGTGGTGGTCACCGCCTATAATTTCACGGGACAGCCAACCTCCACCACGCGCACCCATACCAAGGGTTCGGCAACCACCACGGTAAAGGAACGCCATGAATACGACCATGCCGGCAGGTTGCTCAATACCTACCACCGGATCAACAGCCAGCCGGAGGTGTTATTGGCGTCCAATACATACAACGAAACGGGAGTGCTGATCACCAAAAAGTTGCATTCGGAGGACAACGGGGGCAGTTACCTCCAGAAGCTGGACTACCGTTATAACATCAGGGGCTGGCTCACGCAGATCAACGGGCGTACCCTCAATGCCACGGAGAACGACCTGTTCGGCCTGGAGCTGAAATACGGTGACAGCGAGCGGCTGCTGCAGCTGTATCCGGGGCAGTACAACGGAAATATCAGTGAGGTGATCTGGAACACCGGCCGGGCGGACAAGCCCCGTGCATACGCCTTCAATTACGACCGGTTGAACCGGCTGCTTGCCGCGGCATACCGGGCATACAACGGCAACTGGACAAGCGATGCGGAAAACACGCGATACAGTGTCGCGAATATTGCCTACGACAAACTGGGCAATATCCGGCAGCTTCGACGCTATGGGGTGACAGGGGCAAGCACCTTCGGCATCATGGATGACCTGGAATACTTTTATACCGGCAACCAGTTGAGCCGGGTGAACGAGAAATCCACGGGGAGCAGAAGCCATGGTTTCAGGGAACCCACGCCTATAGGCAACACCGAATACACCTTTGATGCCAACGGCAATATGGAGACCGATGTGAACAAGGGAGTCACGGCGGTGGCCTACAATTACCTGAACCTGCCGCAGCAGGTTGCCATCGGGGGTAGCACCATCGGCTACCAGTATGCGGCAGATGGCACGAAGCTGAAGAAGACCGTGGGCAGCGCGGTCACCCGCTATATAGGCGGCATCCACTACAGCGGTGACAACATCAGCTTCATCCAAACTGCGCAGGGCCGCATCCTGCGTTCTGCAAGCAATGGGCAGTATACCTATGAGTACCACTTGAAGGACCATCTGGGCAACGTAAGGGTGGCATTCGACAGGAACCCTTCCACGGGCAAGGCACGCCTCATACAGGAAGACAGTTATTACCCTTTCGGGGCGGTGTTCAACTCCTATGCGTCGGGTGCGGAAAACAAATACCTATACAACGGCAAGGAATTACAGGATGAAGGGGGATTGGATTGGTATGATTATGGCTTTAGGCATTACGATCCGGTGATTGGGAAATTTGTATCAATAGACCCAATTGCCGAAAAATTCTCACATGTGTCTCCATATAATTATGCGGAGAACAATCCTTCAAGCGGAATCGATCTATGGGGCCTTCAATTCGTTCCATTCCAATACCTGCAAAATGATGAGGGGGCTAGGAAAGCTAGCTATCGGGCCAACGCAAGGTTTGCAGCAGGCGCACTAGCAACTGTAGGGGCGGCTGTTGGAGGATATTATGCATTGCCATATTTAGCAAAAGGAGCTATTTGGGCAAGCGCGAATCCTTTGGCTACCACTTATGTCGCTGGCACCGTGGCCAATGCTTTGGATCCGAATCCGGCGGCTGATTATACTCCCGGGTTACCGGGGGACGAAGCGCTTGGAAACGCAGTTGGCCAAGGCATCAGAAAACTGGGTGGCACCCAAATTGGGCAATGGGTAGAAGAAAGCGTTGCGGGTTGGTCAAGTGCGGCGAAGAGTTACCAGGAGTACATTACGGGGGTAGGAACCGGAAAAGCATTCAAAGTTGGTGATGTGAAATTTGATGGATTTGTGGATGGTGCGTTGGTAGATGCTAAATCCGGCATGCAGAGTTTTGTTGGTAAAGACGGTAAATTTCAAAATTGGTTCAAGGGAACAGAAGGTTTAGTAAATCAAGCAAATAATCAATTGAAAGCTGCTGATGGCACCAAAATTCAGTGGCATTTTGAAGATAAAAAAGTGATGGATGCGACAAGGGATTTATTTGAAAGAAATAAAATAGAGGGAATCGAGTTAATCTATACACCAAGGCAATAGTGAATTATGACGGAAAAATTCGAATCAATAAGTGTATTTTGGAAGTTGGAAAAAAAAGAGGTAGAGGGACTATCCAAATCTGTATGTGATTTTTTATTACTTCTGAAATCGCATAACGGTGCTTTGTTTGGGAAATGGTATAAGAAAGGTAGGAGTGTGAAAGAGGCGCTGAAACATGAAATACCCTTAGAAGAAAGTTTTTTCCATAAAGAGATAGTTAGGAAGTGGAACAGATTATTTGACGATTTAGGTGCAAGGATTTCCTATTGGACAGGCTATGTTGAGGAAGATAAATCTGGAGATATAAGCTTTAATGTTGGAGCGTATGGAGATAAATCCTATAATAGGAACAGTTGCGTTATAAACCTGCCAACTGATTATGATTTTTATAGGAATGAACAGAATAGAAATTCCCTGATTAAATTAATGATTGACCATTGGAAGCCGGATGAACTTTTAATTAATGGTAAAACTATTGAAAATCTGAATACATACTGACACAGAAGATAGGCAAGAGAAACTTTACAAATAGCGAACAAATCAAACGGTCAGTAAAAATGGAGAATGTGTTTTATATTGGCGCCTATTGGCGAAATAGAAAGGAAGATATCGATCGTGTAACGGAAAAGGTAATCTTGTTCATTGATCAACTTCGTGGTTTTGTCGCGAGTTGGTATTTGCCCGGAAAAAGTCGAGCGGATTCATTGGAAAAAAAGTTGTTTGTCGATTTTGATATCGTAAAAGGACATTTGTTGAAAAGCATAAAATCAAGGGATTTAGATAATTTAGGCTATGCTAAATTTGGCTATTCTTTTTCCGCCTGGTCAGGTGAGGACGATGAAAAGTCGTACAGCTTTTCCATTAGGGCAGGCGCTGAATCAAAAAGTGTAGTAAACCATTGCGTTTTACATTTGCCGTATGATAAGAAGGTGTTGAAAGACGTTCTGCAGATCGACGAGATTAAGAAAATGATGCGAAGTTTTATTACAATTTGGGATCCTGATGAAGCGCTTTTGCAATCGAACGATCTTAGGGACAGCATGGGCACCGGGATTCGTATCGGTTGGGTCAATTATTATCAACCGGGAATGCACTTGAAGTTATCATCTTGTTTTGTTGCGGATTCCATTGAGAATTTTGGAAAGCTCGTGTATTTGGAAAATTTCGTTGACTATCCGGTAGATGAGGCGACACGTATACTGTATAGCTTAAAGGGAAAATAACCCTAGCCTTGCTTAGGGTTTGCGGTGGTAGACGCCAAATCTGGCATGCAGAACTTTGTTGGTAAGGATGGAGAATTTCACGAATGGTTCGGTGGGAAAGATGGACTATTAAATCAAGCCGGCAGACAATTGGAAACAGTAAATGGTGCTAAAATCCAATGGCATTTTGAAGATAAAAAAGTGATGGAAGCGACCCGTGAATTATTTGAAAGAAACAAGATAGAAGGCATAGAGTTAATACATACACCAAGGCAATAATGAATTTATGGAAGAAAAACTTGAATCAATAAGCGTATTTTGGAGATCGGACAAAAAAGAAGTAGAGAAGTGGGCTGAAGCCGTGTGTAATTTTTTATTTCTATTGAAAGAGCACAATAGTACGTTGTTCGGGAAATGGTATAAAAAAGGCAGAAGTAAGAAAGAGGCAATGAAATTTGAAATACCCCTTGACAAAAGTTTTTTCCATAGTGAAATTGTCAAAAAAGGGGATAAATTGTTTGATAATTTAGTGCAAGGATTTCGTATTGGACAGGATATATAGAAGACGGCAAGGCAGCAGAGATAAGTTTTAACGTGGGGGTATATGGGAATAAACCTCATAATCGAAATAGCTGTGTTTTAGGTTTGCCGGCTGATTTTAATTTTTATAGAGATGGACAGAATAGAAATTCTCTGATTAAATTAATGATTGACTATTGGAAGCCAGATGAACTTTTAATTAATGGCAAAACTATTGAAAATCTGAATACGATATAATATAGAGATAGCTGAGAGCGACATTACAAACAATGGAATTGCGACAAAACCACACCCTCGAGAGTGTAACCTAAACTGTGTCACTGGATAACCGGATAAAAATAATAAATTCGAATATCCAAGTGACATGTTAATGAAAAAGAACACCCCATTTGACTTCGAGCGCTTCAAGCAGGAAGCGATGGAAGGTTTGTACGCTGGCAAGAAGGCCGGCGGCACGGACGGCGTATTAGCGCCTATGCTCAAACACCTATTGGAATCCATGCTGGACGGCGAACTGGAGAACCACCTTGAGGAAGAGAAAGCCTCGGGTGAGTCCAACCGGCGCAACGGCAAGAGCAAGAAAACGGTCAGGAGCATGGGCGGCGGCAGCTTCGAGCTGGAGACGGGCCGTGACCGGGAAGGCTCCTTTGAGCCTAAGATCGTGCCCAAGCGGCAACTGATCATCACCGAGGAACTGGAGGGTAACGTATTGAGCATGTATGCCCGTGGCATGGGTACACGTGCCATCAGC
>NZ_JAMXBE010000069.1 GCF_024704835.1 Parapedobacter tibetensis | reverse complement strand
TCAATAATGCATAAAACGTAGTTACCCAAAAGAGGATTTATGAAGAAAATAGGATTTTTATCGTTTGGACATTGGTCCCATCATCCTGCCTATAAAACCCGTACAGCAAGTGACACGTTGCTTCAGTCCATTGATTTGGCTGTTGCCGCGGACGAAATTGGTTTAGATGGTGCGTATTTTCGGGTGCATCATTTTGCGGCTCAGTTAGCATCACCATTTCCTTTGCTTTCGGCTATCGGTGCCAAAACAAGCAAGATAGAGATTGGAACCGGTGTAATTGATATGCGTTATGAAAATCCACTGTATATGGTGGAAGATGCCGGAGCTGCTGATTTAATTTCGGGGGGGCGATTGCAATTGGGAATCAGTAGAGGTTCGCCGGAACAGGTAATCGATGGTTGGCGCTATTTTGGTTATGAACCGGCTGAAGGAGAAACCGACGCAGCTATGGGACGCCGTAAAGCTTTGGAATTATTGGATAGGCTAAAAGGTGTCGGATTTGCCCAGCCTAACCCGTATCCGATGTTTCCGAATCCACCGGGCTTGTTACGTTTGGAGCCG
>NZ_JAMXBE010000068.1 GCF_024704835.1 Parapedobacter tibetensis | reverse complement strand
TAACGGTGACGGCACGTTCACGATCACCTACACCGATGGCAGCACGTTCACCTCCTCTGACCTGACGGGCCCTGCGGGTGCCGATGGGCAGGACGGCGTGGGTGTACAGTCAACCCTCGACAATGGCGACGGAACCTTTACCATTACCTATACGGATGGCAGCACCTTTACCATAGACCTGGCCAACATCATCGATGACTTCGAGACGGTGACCAACCTGGTGGACAACGGCGATGGAACCATCACCTATACCAACGAGGAGGGCACCGCCCAAAACCTGNCGACGGAACCTTTACCATTACCTATACGGATGGCAGCACCTTTACCATAGACCTGGCCAACATCATCGATGACTTCGAGACGGTGACCAACCTGGTGGACAACGGCGATGGAACCATCACCTATACCAACGAGGAGGGCACCGCCCAAAACCTGGACATCGGCGCCGTGGTCACCGCCAATGAAACGGTAACGACTTTGGCAGACAACGCCGATGGCACATTTACCTACACTAATGAAGCCGGAGAAGTTGTATCCTTTGACGCCAACACCACCACCATGGCGGACAACGGGGACGGCACCTACACCTTCACCAACGCCAAC
>NZ_JAMXBE010000067.1 GCF_024704835.1 Parapedobacter tibetensis | reverse complement strand
TTACTTTGAACCTGTGATGGCCCAAGTGACGTTTCACTTAACTTGTGCCAGTGGGGATAGATTTTCTATTTCGGCAGCGCCCTGTCTTTTTCATACTGTTCGCAAGTGTTAAACCAAGTGTTACTTGTGCTTATGAAATTCGATTTTTCGCTATACTCGGGTTTCGGCTGGTATGTACAATTGCGATTATGGTAATTGTATTTGCTTCTTCGTCAATATAGAAGTGTATGGCATAGGGAAACACCGGAATCAGCGCAGCCCTAACATTCCTATACTTCAATGCATAATGTAATGGATGGCAATGCGGCGGATGGTTGCTTTGGTCGCCGTCGCAAAACGCTTTTCCAGACCGGGCCGTTTTTCCTTATACCATTCTTTGGCATCGCGGATATCATTAGCAACTTCCTCGAAATAGGTCAGCCTCCAAGCCATGAATGACGCTTACCGATCAAGTTCAGCCAATAACCCTTCAATTGGGAGTACCTTGCTCCCATCTTTTGCTATCGCATCCAAACGTTGATCCAGCAGGGATTTTTGCCAATCAGGCAATTCGGCATCGATGTTTTCGATATCCGGATATTGCATTTTGATGCGTTCCCATTCCCTGATGGGCAGTTGCACCGCAGTAATTTTTCCCTTTT
>NZ_JAMXBE010000066.1 GCF_024704835.1 Parapedobacter tibetensis | reverse complement strand
ATCCAATACCGGTATGGTCACCGGCGTATCAGGCGTTGTTGTGGTTCCGTCATCATTGGCCACGGGGCCATCCACGATGGTGACGGTTACCGTTGCTACATTCGACGGGATACCATTCTCATCTTCAACCGTATACTCGAAGGTGTCTTCGCCGGTGAATCCGTCATCCGGCGTATAGGTCACTTCGCCGGTTACCGGATCGACCTCAACCGTTCCGTTTGTCGGCGGGGTGGTGATGGTCACCGTTGTGGAATCCAGCGGTGCGTCACCTTCCTCGTCGTTATCAAGGACGGGGATGGTCACCGGTGTATTGATTGGCGTCATCGCCCCGTCGTCGTTCGCCATCGGGGCCACAGGCTCGGCCACGTCGACCGTTACGGTAGCCGGATTACTTGGTACGCCGTTCTCGTCATCCACGGTATACTCGAAGGTATCCTCACCCTCGAAACCGGGATCCGGCGTATAGGTCACTTCGCCGGTCACGGGATCGACCTCAACCGCTCCGTTTGTCGGCGGGGTGGTGATGGTCACCGGGGTGGCATCCAGCGGTGCATCACCCGGGGTTTCATTATCCCATACCGGTTTGGTCACCGGCGTTTCAGGCGTGGTTGTGGTTCCGTCGTCATGGGCCACGGGGCCATCCACGATGGTGACGGTTACCGTTGCTACATTCGATGGGATACCGTTCTCATCTTCCACGGTATACTCGAAGGTGTCTTCGCCGGTGAATCCGTCATCCGGCGTA
>NZ_JAMXBE010000065.1 GCF_024704835.1 Parapedobacter tibetensis | reverse complement strand
TTTCAGCACTTACTTTTTCCCTTTTTTTGAGAAACGTTCGGGTAAGCCTGCTTTTTTTATGAACTCAGTTGCTTCTTTGCGTTTTTTCGCAAAAAATGGAGTCTGAGCGTATAAAATCGCACGTTCTTCTGCGGAATACTCTTCGATTTTCTTTCCTTGCTTTATTACCGTTGCACTCATAGTGACCTCCATATTCAAAGGTACAAATTATTTTCTTGACAACAAAAAGGCTTCATAATTCCGTTTCGGCCTGAAGCTTTCCCAATGTCCGTTTATGTATCCATCTATTTCAAAATGTTCAACAACCTCCTGCCAAAATGCGGCAATGCCCATCTGGTAAAGCCTTGTGCGTGCAGGAGTGCTGCCCTGAGCAACGATTTTTGCATTTGGATGTCCATTCATGAAGTCCACTACCGTTTTGGCCACTGTCGCAAGTACTTTTTGTCTGTCTTGGTTGTTGGTGGTCTTTTTATCATCGACATCATTCCTTTCCGGATTCCAGTCTCCGAATCCCAAATTGAAAATGTAGCTATCCGGATCAATGAGATGATATTGTACCACTTTCCGGATTCGTCCCTGCGGTCCCTCACTATAAAATTCATACGTGTAGACTTCAGGAGTTTTTTCAAAAGAGTAACTATCTTCATTCATAGGCTTATGTTGGTCATCGTATAAACCATTATGGCAAAGATAGCGAAAAAACTAATATATTTAGTCGAAAGGCTGCCGTTAGTTAAAACTTAATGTTTCGTCGAAGCTTTTTCCACTATTAACCATAACTAATCTTAGGGAAGTCATTTGCA
>NZ_JAMXBE010000064.1 GCF_024704835.1 Parapedobacter tibetensis | reverse complement strand
CGGATTCGTGAGCGGATTTCACGGATTCGTGAATCCCCTTTCAGCATACGCTCCGGGTTGGACGAAGCACAATTCATCACACGCATTCGCAGGCGTTTCAATCATTTTGTTCGTCCAATGAGGTGCAATTTGGTGCCTCGGGATGCCGATATCCGAGCAAGAGCCGGATTGGTAATGATTCCAGTTTTGTATTTGATATCAACCGTCCCGTATATGCAAATATATATGATCAGATTTAAAATTGGTATGAGGGTACACTTTGTATATTAGTTTTGTTATCGTTACCTTCGTCAAAGGAGGTGTATATGCTTACAAAAACAAGATTGATCAATTCACTCGATAAGTTGCCTGAACAGTTTTCGATCGATGAGCTCGTTGATCATGTAGTTCTCATGGAGAAGGTACAGCGGGGATTGGATGATGTTGCCCAAGGCAAAGTTAATACCAAGCAAGAAGCACGTCAAAAGTTAACTAAGTGGCTGAAGTAATTAAGTGGCTGAAGTAATTTGGACTGATAATGCGATTGCTGATTTGGACGATATCGGTGAATATATCGCTAAAGAGTCTGTCCGCTATGCCGAGTTAACCATATCTAAGCTGTTTTCAGCACCCGATATACTAGAAAAATATCCAAGAAGAGGACATATTGTACCTGAATTTATGGATGAGAGTATCAGGCAACTGATGGTTGGCAATTATCGGATTGTTTATCAATTGGCCGGAGACCAGGTGAATATATTGACTGTCCATCATGGCAAGCGGTTGATTTCAAATACCCGTCACTTCAAGAAAAAGAAATAACGGTGA
>NZ_JAMXBE010000063.1 GCF_024704835.1 Parapedobacter tibetensis | reverse complement strand
GTATTGAGCATGTATGCCCGTGGCATGGGTACACGTGCCATCAGCGATTACATCCGGGAGATGTATGCGATGGAAATATCGGCCACGGAAATCTCCCGTATCACCGATGCCGTGCTCCCGGCAGTCAACGAATGGCGCAACCGTCCGCTGGATGCGGTATACCCGTTCGTTTTCCTGGACTGCATGCACTATAAAATCAGGCATAACGGGTCGGTTGAGAGCCGTGCGATCTACAACATCCTGGGCGTGGATATCGATGGCCGCAAGGACCTGATCGGCCTTTACCTTTCGGAGACCGAGGGTGCCAAGTTCTGGCTCTCGGTGCTGACCGACCTGAAACAGCGCGGTGTGGAGGATATCCTGATCGCGTGCATCGACGGGCTGAAGGGCTTTCCGGAAGCCATAGAAGCAGTTTTTCCCAATACCCGTGTCCAGCTGTGCATCGTGCACCAGATACGCAGCAGCATGAAATACGTGCCGGATAAGGAAAAAAAGACCGTCATGGAAGATCTCAAACCGGTCTATAAGGCCGTGAACGCTGAACAGGGATATGAACGGCTGTTGGAGTTCGAGGAAAAGTGGGGGAAGAAATACCCACTCACGGCCAGATCATGGCTGCAGAACTGGGATAACCTTTCCACGTTCTTCGAATACGACGGGGATGTGCGCAGGGTGATTTACACCACCAATCCCATTGAGGGAATGCACAGGCAGGTGCGCAAAATCACCAAGACCAAAGGGGCTTTCACCTCCGAACAGGCGCTGCTGAAGCTTCTTTATCTGGTGATACGGGAGATAACAAAGAAATGGACAATGCCCATCCACAATTGGGGCTTGACCATCTCTCAGCTTTATATTAAATTTGGTGA
>NZ_JAMXBE010000062.1 GCF_024704835.1 Parapedobacter tibetensis | reverse complement strand
TTTTAAAGGAACCATCTTGGCATCCATTTATTTAGTCGATACTCCTTAGTGCCTATTGCATTGGATTGCTGGGAACAACTATTGCATTTCTGATAACAAAATAATAAATTAAGTTTACCCATTTAAATCACAAATCGTTGCCATATGAAGAAGTTACCTGCTTTCGTCATCATCCTGCTCCTTGCCGCCATCAAAGTAAAAGCCGCCATTTATAAGGTTAAATAATAAGGCTATATTACGAAATATATAGTTAAGAAAGAAATGGTTACGAATGTTGGTAAATGGCTTTATACTTTAATCAACGAGACGTAATGCTTGTACAAATCAAACTTTTCATCCGCAGAAACGATCGTCAGATTGTTCGCTTTGGCAGTAGCGATGATTAATCGATCAAACGGGTCACGATGGTTTTCATGCAGGGGTACATCAACGTATGTGGCTAAGCCATCATGGCTTAGTGGAATGAAAGTAAACCCATCCTCTTTTCCCACTGATACGATATCCATGATGTCAATATCGAAATCCATTAACTTGCCAATCGTTTGCTTGATGGTGATCTCATAAAGGCTGATGTCAGAAACATATATTGTGTTACGTCTGTTGGTAAGTACTTCAATAGCATTTTTTCCCAGATTCGGATGGTTGAGTTGAAACCAAATCAGTATCTGGGTGTCAATCAGGACTTCCATTACATGTAATCCTTCAATTCGTCGATGGGGTCGTTGAAATCCTCCGGAATATCGAAGTGTTTTCCTTTATTCTTTTGCAAGCGTAAGAGTCCCCCGGGTTTTCTGGCTTTTTTGGTGTTTACTTTTTCCTCTTTTAGGAATGTTACCACTACTTCAGCCTTCTTGATACTCGGAACTGGCTCCAAAAGCCTAAGCACACCGTTTTCATAAACACCTTT
>NZ_JAMXBE010000061.1 GCF_024704835.1 Parapedobacter tibetensis | reverse complement strand
CCATGGCAAAAGATCAGTTTGTGCTGAAAGTAGGTGCGGAGCTGGAAGTTGTGAGGGGAGTGGATTAGGCGGGAAATAAGAAATGAGGATTTTAGTAATTTTGCTTTTCCCAATCCCTTTATGTAAATTTGTACTATTAATAAGATAAAGATTATGCCACTACAATATCTTTCGGACGCATCCGGGAAACAAACTGCTGTAGTAATCCCTTTGACTGACTGGAACAGGCTTAAATCCAAATTCAGAGGAATTGAACAGACGATCAATGCCGGCCTGTCTTCCTCGAAACGTACCAAACCGTCGGATTTCAGAGGGTCAATTTCCAAAGAAACTGCCAAAGATATCAATCACTATATTGATGAATCTAAAAAAGAATGGGAGAACGACACCTTTTAGATTCAAATACCATTATTGATTACATTGGTGAGCTAATACCCGAAAAATCGGTCTTTATCCTTGACCGTTTACTCGATGAAGCATTAAACGTGTCGGTTGTTTCGCGTATAGAGGTCTTGGGCTATAATGGCAAAACCTCCGATATGCGCAAGCTTGATGGTTTTTTAGCGATGGCGAACATTCTTTATGTCGATCAGGATATCGCCGACAAGACCATTTCCATACGTAAAAAGCATAAAATCAAACTTCCTGATGCCATCATCGCAGCCACGGCTCTGGTTTTTGATTTTATACTGATTAGCCGGAATCTTTCTGATTTTAAAAAGATAACCGGATTGAGTGTACTAAATCCCTACGATTTATAGTTTTGGTGTAATTAATAAATTAGCAAGAGAGGGGCAATAAAACGTTGCGTCTTATCTGCCCGCTGAACAACTCCGTTCTAATAAATTATATCCAAAGTTCATCATCAGCTCAGTCGAGTCTTTTGGGCCTGCTCTCGCCCTTAAAGCATTGATTTTAAAT
>NZ_JAMXBE010000060.1 GCF_024704835.1 Parapedobacter tibetensis | reverse complement strand
TTGCGATCGCCAACTTACTTTTCCACGATCACGTCTATGGAAACCCTGTAACCTTGGTTCCATTGCTCTAGGTAATATTTCCATATAAAAGCGTCAACTTATTGACAACATGCTAATCAGCTTGATCTTTTGTAGTTAGTCTGTTGTTGCTTTCGCTTTCACGTCTCAAAACAACCAAGTCAATACCTTTTCAAAGGCTGCTTTCCTGAATGAATAATCCATGTCGTCCAATGAGTAATGGGCCGCAAAATACGGAATGCATTCCGATTTCAATATCTGCGTCGCGAAACCAAATCACTGCCAGCTTGTTAATTGAACGAAGAAGGGCTTCCGGTATACGAGGCAAGCCCAAAGAACAACAGGAGGAAGTTAGGGCGGGCCGTTATCTTACGAGGTAACGGGTTTCTTTCTTAAGTCACTTCGTGGTCGGTTTTAACAAATCTTAACACTTTTTTTGTAACAAATCGAGACCCTCGTGCGTTATCATATTAGTTATTAAAATNCGGGCCGTTATCTTACGAGGTAACGGGTTTCTTTCTTAAGTCACTTCGTGGTCGGTTTTAACAAATCTTAACACTTTTTTTGTAACAAATCGAGACCCTCGTGCGTTATCATATTAGTTATTAAAATTTGTCTTTTCATAATTAGGTTTATAATTGGTTAGTTAGAAAGCCCCGATTCTCCCCGTTTCGGGGCTTTTTTTTGACGTATACCAGGGCCCCGGTTCAAGCGTCCCTACGTCAGTCATCGTCCAATGAAACGCCCAGAATCGGGAGGTAGTCCCGCAGTTTATCCATGATCCCGTGAGCGGTCAATGCGTCATATGCTGCACGCTGACGGGGGCTCCCGTATCTTAGGTATTCAATGCTATCAAAATGCATGGGCACCAATACCGCAAAAACCTCATATAGCCATGCATGTGTAGATAAGAATATTGGGTATATGCTGATGCCACTGGTGGTGCTGGGCATTCTTGCCGTTTCTTA
>NZ_JAMXBE010000006.1 GCF_024704835.1 Parapedobacter tibetensis | reverse complement strand
TCGCTCGTCACCTTGACCGTCACGATGTCCGCCTGCGGGTTCGGGGTCAATGGTGGCGTGGTACAGGTCAAACATTCCGGATCCGGATCCTCGGTCGGGGTGGTCACCACCACCGCGTTCACCAGTTCGTCCATGAAATCCGATGGCGTCTGAACCGTCAGGATGTAAGTCACCACCGCGCCGTTCGGCAGGGTTGTTATGGTTTCATTTATATTCCCTGTGCCGCTAGCATTCGGAAGGGTCACCGTACCGCTCGTCACGCTAGCGGTCCAGCCCGTGATGGTCGTTCCGGCAGGGGCCGTGTCCACGACGTTCACGTCCTGCGCATCGCTCGGGCCGTTGTTGGTCATCGTGATGGTATATNCACTATACCGGTGGTCACGCTCGCGCTCCAGCCGGTGATGGTCGTGCCAACCGGTGCGGTGTCCACGACGTTCACGTCCTGTGCATCGCTCGGACCGTTGTTGGTAACCGTAATGGTATATTCAACACTTTCTCCGGGGGTATAGGTGGTTTTGCCCGCGTCGCTCGTCACTTTGACCGTCACGATGTCCGCCTGCGGGTTCGGGGTCAATGGTGGCGTGGTACAGGTCAGGCATTCCGGATCCGGGTCCTCGGTCGGTGTCGTTACCACCACCGCGTTCACCAGCTCGTCCATGAAGTCGGACGGCGTCTGAACCGTCAGGATGTAAGTCGCCACAGCGCCGTTAGGCAGGGTTGTTATGGTTTCATTGATATCGCCCGTGCCGCTTGTATTCGGTAGGGTACCCGTCGTTACGCTTGCGGTCCAGTTTGTTATGGTTGTACCAGCCGGTGCGGTGTCCATGACGTTCACGTCCTGCGCATCACTCGGACCGTTGTTGGTCACCGTGATGGTATACTCCACCGACTCGCCCGGAACGAATTCCGTCTTGCCCGCTTCGCTCGTCACCTTCACCGTCACGATGTCCGCCTGCGGATCGGGGGTCAATGGTGGCGTGGTACAGGTCAGGCATTCCGGATCTGGATCCTCGGTCGGGGTCGTTACCACCACCGCGTTCACCAGCTCGTCCATGAAGTCCGACGGCGTCTGAACCGTCAGGATGTAAGTCACCACCGCACCGTTCGGAAGCGTCGGTATCGTTTCATTGATATCGCCTGTACCGTTCATATTAGGCAGGGCCACTATACCGGTGGTCACGCTCGCGGTCCAGCCGGTGATGGTCGTGCCAACCGGTGCGGTGTCCACGACGTTCACGTCCTGTGCATCGCTCGGACCATTATTGGTAACCGTAATGGTATATTCAACACTTTCACCCGGAACGAATTCCGTCTTGCCCGCGTCGCTCGTCACTTTGACCGTCACGATGTCAGCTTGTGGATCGGGGGTCAATGGCGGCGTGGTACAGGTCAAACATTCCGGATCCGGATCCTCGGTCGGTGTGGTCACCACCACCGCGTTCACCAGCTCGTCCATGAAGTCGGACGGCGTCTGAACCGTCAGGATGTAAGTCACCACAGCGCCGTTCGGAAGTGTTGCTATCGTTTCATTGATATCGCCCGTACCGCTTGTATTCGGTAGGGTCACCGTACCCGTTGTTACGCTCGCGGTCCAGCCGGTGATGGTCGTGCCAACCGGTGCGGTGTCCACGACGTTCACGTCCTGTGCATCGCTCGGACCGTTGTTGGTCACCGTGATGGTGTATTCAACACTTTCACCCGGAACGAATTCCGTCTTGCCCGCTTCGCTCGTCACTTTGACCGTCACGATGTCCGCCTGTGGATCGGGGGTCAATGGTGGTGTCGTACAGGTCAGGCATTCCGGATCCGGATCCTCGGTCGGTGTGGTCACCACCACCGCGTTCACCAGCTCGTCCATGAAGTCGGACGGGGTCTGAACCGTCAGGATGTAAGTCACCACAGCACCGTTAGGAAGTGTATTTATTGTTTCGTTGATGTCTCCTGTGCCGCTAGTGTTCGGAAGGGTCACCGTGCCCGTTGTCACACTAGCGGTCCAGCCGGTGATGGTCGTTCCCACAGGGGCCGTGTCCACGACGTTCACGTCCTGCGCATCGCTCGGGCCGTTGTTGGTCACCGTGATCGTGTACTCGACCGACTCGCCGGGCACGTATTCCGTCTTGCCCGCGTCGCTCGTCACTTTGACCGTCACGATGTCCGCCTGCGGATCGGGGGTCAATGGTGGCGTGGTACAGGTCAAACATTCCGGATCCGGATCCTCGGTCGGTGTGGTCACCTGAACCGCGTTCACCAGCTCGTCCACGAAGTCCGATGGCGTCTGCACCGTCAGGATGTAAGTCACCACAACGCCGTTCGGAAGCGTCGGTATCGTTTCATTGATATCGCCCGTGCCGCTAGCATTCGGAAGGGTCACCGTACCCGTTGTTACGCTCGCGGTCCAGCCGGTGATGGTCGTGCCCGCAGGGGCCGTGTCCACGACGTTCACGTCCTGTGCATCGCTCGGACCGTTGTTTGTAACGGTGATGGTGTATTCAACGCTTTCTCCGGGGGTATAGGTGGTTTGACCCGCTTCGCTCGTCACCTTCACCGTCACGATGTCCGCCTGTGGATCGGGGGTCAATGGTGGCGTGGTACAGGTCAGGCATTCCGGATCTGGATCCTCGGTCGGGGTCGTTACCACCACCGCGTTCACCAGCTCGTCCATGAAGTCCGACGGCGTCTGAACCGTCAGGATGTAAGTCACCACCGCGCCGTTCGGAAGCGTCGGTATCGTTTCATTGATATCGCCTGTACCGTTCATATTAGGCAGGGCCACTATACCGGTGGTCACGCTCGCGCTCCAGCCGGTGATGGTCGTGCCAACCGGTGCGGTGTCCACGACGTTCACGTCCTGTGCATCGCTCGGACCGTTGTTGGTAACCGTAATGGTATATTCAACACTTTCTCCGGGGGTATAGGTGGTTTTGCCCGCGTCGCTCGTCACTTTGACCGTCACGATGTCCGCCTGCGGGTTCGGGGTCAATGGTGGCGTGGTACAGGTCAGGCATTCCGGATCCGGGTCCTCGGTCGGTGTCGTTACCACCACCGCGTTCACCAGCTCGTCCATGAAGTCCGACGGCGTCTGAACCGTCAGGATGTAAGTCACCACCGCACCGTTCGGAAGCGTCGGTATCGTTTCATTGATATCGCCCGTGCCAGTTGTGTTCGGCAAGGTCACCGTGCCCGTTGTCACACTAGCGGTCCAGCCGGTGATGGTCGTTCCCACAGGGGCCGTGTCCACGACGTTCACGTCCTGCGCATCGCTCGGGCCGTTGTTCGTAACCGTGATCGTATACTCAACCGCCTCACCCGGCACGTATTCCGTCTTGCCCGCTTCGCTCGTCACTTTCACCGTCACGATGTCAGCTTGTGATGTATAATTCAGCAGTACATGGTCAATGGCAACGCATTCCCCATTGGTCACTGTCCATTGTAGCACAACTTCTGTATTGGGATCCAATGTAATCGTGGCATTGGGATCATCAACATCGCTAATATCAACCGAAGGTGTTCCGTCTACTACACTCCATGCGCCAGCTCCGACTGTCGATACCGTTGCACCCAGCGTAAATGTGCCACTGTTGTATTGTATCTGGTCATCCCCAGCGGCAGCTGTTGGCATTTCGTAAATTGATACTTCAAAACTCTCTTCATCAGAACAACTTGCCGTCAATTCTGGGATATATTGATAGTCGACCGAAAAATCAGTGATCGTCCAATTCTTAGCAGCGATATGATGAGTTTCTACAACAATAACAACACTGATATTACCGGCTACTAAATCAGCAATAGGTACTACACCCGTTATGTCCAAATCAACTGAACCCCCTACAGGCGTAGCCAGTAATTGCGTCGTACTTATTTCTGTTTTCGTAGCATTATTAACAATAGACATCCGACCGGAGTACCCTCGACCAGCATCGGGTCCGTCGTTTGTAATCCTAACCTTCGGATTAATCCGAACGGCAGATCCGAAACATTCTGGAGAACCTGTAAAGACAATATCTCCCACGATCGTCTTATAGGTTTGATCATTGATAATCGGGTCGGCAGCGTTATATGTGATTTGTGTCGCCGTACCTTCCCAAAATGCCGGATTGTAATCATTCGTCAAATAATGACTAGCAAAAAGGATAGTCTCTAAGTCGGATTGCGTCACTTTTGTGCTTCCGACAGCCGAAAGAGATCCGGCACAATTGAATTCACCTGCTATCTGATCATAGATGTACAGCATGGTCGTCCCAAAGGTATTGATCACATCACCTGGTTCCAACCGGTCACCTCCACCATCTGGTGCTGTATAGTAGGCTTCATTGCCTGAAAGATTCATACCCTGAATTTCCGGCAGGACATATTCCTCGCAAGCCTCTTGGTCTTCCACCGGATCGAGGTGTGGCGCCTGCTGGATCATCAAGGTCACGGCAGTTCTAGTTAAGCTAGGGCATGTTCCATTGCTTGCTTCGGCATAATACGTCACCACACCGATGGCATTCAGTGACGGGTCGGTCACTATATTCCCTCCGGCAGGTGCGTCGTACCATGTGAGCGTCTCACCAGCTTCGACCGTAGCAGTGGCCGTCAGCGTTTGCACAGGGTTGTCTGCACAGATAATTTGATCTTCACCACTGATTGGCGCTGCAGGAACAAGCGGTGCCTCGTTAATGGTTACCATTACAGGTTCACTATCGCATCCGGCATCACTTATAATTATTTCATAGTCACCTGGTTCAAGGTCACTGAACGAGTTGAGACCAGAAAAGATCGTACCACCATCAATCGAGTAACTAGCCCCGGTGTACCGCGGTATTACAATGGTACCTGTCGCAACTTCACAATCGGGTTGGATAATTTGTGGCGTTGGCACTTGAGGTAATTCCTCAATGGTTACTTCTGTTGAGAGGCTTATGCAATTCGTCACGATATTTCTAGTGGTAATCTCATAATCACCGGGTGCAACAGCACCAAATAAGGGACTTGCCTGATAGGTAATATTATCAATTGAATATTCGAAATCAGCACCTAAAGGCGAAGTAATCTCGATGCTACCTTGTCCATTCTCACAAAACGGCTGGCCTACGCGCAATTCCGGTTGACCGATCAGTTGCACTTCAACCGACGCGACAGTGCTACAACCGGTTACCGGGTCGGTGCCTTGAATATAATAGGTGCCCGAAACTCCTATTGCTGCTGGATTGCTGAGCGGCGTAGTAGCCTCCGCATCCGTGAAGTAGGCAAATGTTAAGCCTGCGTCACTTCCTGCGGTCACATCGTCTGCGGTTATATCCACCGTACCGGGTAAACAAACCGCGGCAGGATCCGTAATAACGAGTACAGGTGGTTCGTTAATCGTCAATTCAAACGATTTTTCGTCAAAACAGTTTTCCGCTATTTCCGGTAAAAATGAATACGAAGATTCGAAATTGGATAAGGTCCAGCTCTTCTGCCCTGCGTGATAGGTTTCAACGACTATCATGAAACTGATGTTTCCGGCTAGCACTTCCGCTACCGGTACGACACCTTCCACATGCCCCGGGAAGGTGACCCCTACCGCTGGACTCAATGGGAATCCGCTCTGAAAAAGACGGGTATTCGTTGCCGTATTGATAATGGCGAAATAGCCGATACCGCCTACGCCAGGATTGGGACCGGTATTTACTAGAGAAAGATCAGCCGAAATGGCGACATCCGTTCCGAAGCAGCTGTCCGTATCGGCGATGGTTACTTTGCCAATGATTGTCGGATAGCTTTGTCCGTCCACTATGGGATCCGCGGCGCTGTAGTTAATGTTTTGCGGGCCCGCTCCGCTCCAGAATGCCGGATCCACGGCACCGGTGTGTCGGTACACCGTATTCTGATTGGCGAGTTGCGCAAAATCATTGACGTCCGTATATTCCGTATTAGGCACTACGCCTAAACTTCCGGCGCAGTTCGTCACGGCCCCGCTCTCGTCGTATACATAAAGCGTCGCGGTACCGATATCATCGAAGGCATCGCCTGGAAGGTATTTTGTTCCTCCACCATTTGGTTCCGTATAATAAGCTTCATTTCCGGATAAGCCTGTTCCTGTAATCTCAGGCAGGGTATACTGCTCGCATGAAGCCACATCTTCCACTTCATCTAACATCGGCGACGCCGTGATGCTTAGCGTTACCGCAGTCCTGCTCGCACTGGTACAAATACCGTTATCTGCTGCTGCGAAATAGGTAACCGTTCCAACTGCATCCAGACTCGGATCTGCCACTACATTTCCGTCTACTGGCGCGTCATACCAAATGAGTTGAATCCCATCCGGAACGACAGCGGTAGCGGTCAGTTTATCTGCAAGATCTGAAATACAGGCTTGTTGATTTCCACCATTCGTTGGAGCCGCTGGCACTTCATTAATGGTCAGCTCAAAGCTTTGCTCATCAGCGCAAGCCTCCGTAGTTTCCGGCAGAAACTGATAACCGGCGCTAAAACCAGACAATAACCAGTTTTTAATCGTTACATGATAAGTTTCCACGGCAATCATGATGGCGATATCGCCAGCGAGCACATCCGCTGCGGAAACCACACCGGACACGGTAGGTGTGATGGTTCCATTCACTGGGAAATTAGTGGTCAAATTCGTCAGATACAACACCGTATTGGTGCTTTTATTGATAATCGCCAACATTCCAGCATATCCTGCCCCGTTCCCAGGCCCTTGATTGGTAACCGTCACTTGCGCCTGTATATTGACCTCCGTTCCAAAGCAATCGTCTGTATTGCCTATGGATACATCCCCAATGATACCCAAGTATGTCTGAACGCCCCCACTCGGTGTACTACTGTATAACATCTGTTGATTCGCTGTTCCTTGCCAGAAAGCAGGATTAACAGCACCGGGATATTGGAAGTGCGTGTTATTGTTAAATAAACTATCAATTACATACGCTGTATTTGGGCCAACCGTTAAATTCCCTTCACAGTTTTCAACAGCTTCGCTTTGATCATAAATATATAATGTTGAAGTACCTGTAGTTGTTACTACTTCACCGGGAAGATATTTAGTACCCCCACCGTTAGCTTCTGTATAATACGCTTCATTTCCACTCAGGTGTTCTCCTTGTATTATGGGAAGCTCATAAGGTCCACAGTTCACCACAGCATCTAGAGCTTCCAGTATGGGTGAAGCCGTTATACTTAATGTTACCGCTGTTCTGCTTTGACTGATGCAAACACCATCATCTGTCGCTGCATAATAGGTAATTGTACCAGCTGTATCCAAACTAGGATCAGTTACTACATTTCCACCTGTTGGTGCATCATACCAAATGAGTTGTTGCCCATCAGGAACGGTAGCCGTGGCCGTAAGCATCTGATCAACATCTGCCAAGCAAGCCTGCAGGTTTCCTCCACTTACAGGTGCTGGAAGATCGCAAGGGTTTAGGCAAAACGTGGTAGGATCATTGTTTTCTGGTGTTTCCGGATTGTCACTATGAACCGTTATCCCTCCTACCTTGATCGTTGCTTGGTTGGTATAACAGGTTCCATACGTTGCATTATCCGCAACTTTGAGGGATACCCTAAACCTAAGCGGTTCACCATTACTAGCGGGGGCGGGCGGCACTGTAATTCCAGAAATGCTTAACGTATTTCCAGCAATGCTCACTGTTCCTCCACCTGGAATGGCTGGATCGACCGTATTGGGCACCCAGCTCAGATCGGTTGAAGTCAAGATGTCTTCAAAATCATAGGTCATGGGCAGCATCTGACTATTGTAAATGCTAAACTCAAATTCTACTGTGTCACCAGGTTTCAACCCTTCCGTAGGCATCATCACCTGTTTCTCCAGCCGTGTGGGGAAACAAGCGGTGGCATCAAAACCTGGATAGGCCGTTACGGCCATAACGTTAACAAAGGCTCCATTTGCAGGATTATAACGATATAATCGTTGCCCCCCATTAGCAGCGGTACCTCCATTGGCATAAAAATATACCCTACCCAACACATCGTTCCATGCTCCACCAGCTCCAACAGCGGGAACTGTACCGGAAGTGACTGTTACAACTTGCTGATTACCATTGTTCGGATTGGTGCGAATAAGCACATTTCCTGCAAGGCCATATAACATACCGTCGTAAGGAGAAAATGCCAAGTCGGCAGACACATGATTGCCACTCAGTTTTATAGTGGTATAGGTCATGGTAGTTAAATCTACCGTAACCAGGTACCTGTTTGTAGCAACATTAGTGGTGACCATGCCGTAAAACTTATTGTCAAGCCCCACCACACCTGGTGCTAAATTAACAATACCCCCATTTGCGTTGACGGCCGCATTCGTTGTCCAACTGGGTAATCCGGGTGCTTGCCCGGGAACCGGGATAGGCGCCCCTAACCGCCTTACAGTGCCTTCCGCATCAAATTGCACGATATCACCAGCATTTAAGGAAGGTCCAGTTCCTGCGGCGGCGTATCCATAAATCAGATTATCCTCAAAATTAAAGCCGATTCCATTATACTGATCGGCTATCGATGGTGTAAGCGTAGCGTGTACCGTATTCGGGTTATTGGCAGCTACAATGGAGAGGATTGATGGTACTGTTCCGCCAGGCGTACTTACAAAATAAGCCGAACCATTACAGTCAAAAGGAATTGGGCAAGTGCTTCCCAAGGTTATGCCTGCCGACAGCGGTGTAGAACAACCACTTGCCAAAACAGCGCTGACGGTAAATACACCCATTTGACCAGTAGTAGGCTGGTAGCTTACTCCATTCGCACCGGGGAGTAATTCGCCATCCATAAACCATTGATAGCTCGCCCAATCCGGATCAGGATTGGTGACTTCTAAAACTGCATTTGGAATGCAAGTTGTCGATGGATCTTGAAAACCGATCACAGGGGGATTATATACCATCTTAAACCCATCAAAAACCAAATACGATCTACCAGCAGGGCCAGAATAAGCCACCATATAAATTCGATCATAGATTTCCGTGGAAGTAAAACTAAAGCTATACTCTTTCCAAGTAGGATTACTAGCTGAAATTGCATTATCAATCATTGGCGAATCACCCAATGGATGGGCCGTGGTAAAATCGGCTTCTCCTGGCATCACCCCATAAAATTTAAAATAGCCGGGAGCGGTAAATGGATTATTCACCAAATACCCGGCAGAAAATGTAAAGGTATATGTCCCCGCAGGTAATGGAGCGATCAGGGTATTCTGGAAATCTTCAGCTGGTTGATTCGCAAGTCCACCATGCATTCCGCCCCATGCGACCCCATCCGAACCCGCTGGTAGATTCGTGCTGGCAAGCCAGCTTGCGGCAGGTCTAGGTGAAACACATCCTGCTGCTGGATCATTCACCATCAATTGCCCTCCGGTTTGATTAGGAGCGGGTTGGCTGGTTTTCCAAAAGTTTACATAAGCTATTGTCCCAAAAACACTTAATGCCGGACATTGCGTATAATTTTCCAAACTACCATTCGCAAAGTAATTGACGTAAGGATTACAGGCCGGATCTTCACAATCCGTTAAACCATTTCCATCATCATCAATGCCATTGTCGCAAATTTCTACGTCTACCTGCGCTTTTGCGCTTTGGGGAACAAGCGAACCCATCAATAGCATGATGAGCGCTATACAGCTATAATTAAATGCGATGAAGTGCCGCGTAAAGGTTTTTTTCATGGTGTCCCAGTTAATTTTTCATAGTCCATAGGGTCAGATGTTTATACTTGAGTCAAGCATAACATGATTAGATAGATTCCCCCTAATAACAATTATCTCAAAGGTATCTTTAATTCAAGGTCTTTGTCAATCGTTTAATTTTGAGATGGTTATAGAATTTTTATGATGATGCCATCATAAATTTACTACGGTATATCATTATTTTACTATGACATGAACTTAATGAACAGGAATAAACATGGAAATGACCCCTAATCTTTATACTTTCGTCATGCATTTACCATTATCAACACATCTACCATGATAACGAACCCGGCTTCTGCAAGCCATTATTTGACCTATCTCTTATTATATTTCACAACCGGAAAGTCTATCTGTTGGTCACTTTCCGTCACGGTAAGTTTTTTATCCCTTATTCCCTTCTTTTCCATCGCCAATCCGACTGATTATGTGATTTATCAGTACACGGATGAACATGGTTTACCCCAAAATAGCATCAAAGGGATCGCAACCGACAACCTCGGGTTTACCTGGCTAATCACTGAAAAAGGTGTCGTGCGTTACGATGGGCATGGCCAATTCAAACTAACCGATAGCTTGTCTGCTCAATTGGTTGCCGAGCGCATGGTTAGCTTGCATGCAGACGGGTTACCCGGCGCCTTATGGGCACGCACCACCAGCGGGCAGTCGATATACCTCCATAATGGTAAGGCCCTCGTTGCCAGTAAGGCCGATGAGAACTCGCTCTCATTGCCATCCCATGGCCATCCATCGATTCATTTTGCCACCGGATTACCCAACCGTTACCGCATTCCTTTACCGGAATGTTTCATTTTAGGTGATGTCAACGGTGCAAGATTCATTATCGGAGAGGACACCATCCAATACGAGAATAGGCACCGGATCGTTGCCGCTTACCCCCTTCCCCATTCCATGCATAATCCTTGGTTTTTCGTAATCATGAACCAAAATCTTTATTATATCCCGGAGCTAAACAATGTGGTTTGCATGACTCCAAAGGGAACAAGCCATCAAGTACACATCACGGGGGAGCTATTAGCGGAACCCCCTTCATCCAATTTTCAGATCTACTGGAATAATGCTACCTATGAACTTTTCATCTATTGCAACAA
Source organism: Parapedobacter tibetensis (assembly GCF_024704835.1). GTDB lineage: Bacteria > Bacteroidota > Bacteroidia > Sphingobacteriales > Sphingobacteriaceae > Parapedobacter > Parapedobacter tibetensis. The sequence continues at coordinate 353,174 of NZ_JAMXBE010000006.1, read as the reverse complement.
GAATTTTTATACCCTTCGAGCTGATCGGGATGGCAACTTAAACAGCACCCGTATCCTGAGTGAGTTCAGTTTTGAGGAAAACCGCATCACGATTGCGCACTACGATGCACTCAATCAACAACTGCTATTGGGGAGTGATTCCAAAGGTTTGTTTGTCATCAAGCGCAAACGTTTCCATACCGTGTACGCCAAGGAAAATTCGCCCAATGAGATTTATTATTTACAGACCCTTCTGAAAGATGGTTCAATCTTGGCTGATAAGGGAAAACGGTTTGACCAGCATAAGAAGTACCATGCGGTACCCGCATTGGCCAAAACCAACACCCAATACGCCCGTCTCCATGGCCCGGATGGCAATCTTTTGGTGCTGACGGAAGACAGCCTGTTTACACTTACCCCCATGGGAGAGCGGCGTATCCGACAACGCGCCACTCCCAAACCCTGTAAGGTACTCTACCAAAGCGATGGGCAGCATACTTGGCTAGGCAGCGTTGACGGATCTTTGTTAACATGGGATCAACAAACTGATTCCTTTAGCGCCGTAGTTAATTTGGGACACCAGATTACCTGGATTGAACAATCAGGCAAAGAACACTTTTGGATAGGTACCTACCAAGGGCTCTATCGTTTCCATATTCCCTCCAAGAAGGTCACCTCCATACCTGCATTGGCACAAAGGCATATCCGTTGTCTCTATCCTGACCAAGAGCACCGTTCAAGGCTTTGGATCTCTACGGAGCAGCAAGGGCTGTTTCTCTATGAAGATACGACCCTTACCGCATTGCCTTTGGATAAAGCAGGGTATTTAGGGGCTGCCCATTGTATGTTGGAAGATTCCCTTGGCTATTTCTGGATCAGCACCAATAAGGGACTATTTCAGGTAAATAAACAACAGTTGTTGGATTATCGAGCCAACCCTAATCACACGCCTTATTATTTCCACTACGATAAACGCGATGGCTTTGCCACCAATGAGTTCAATGGGGGATGCCAACCCTGTGCTGTCAAGCTATCCAATGGCTATTTTTCTTTTCCGTCCCTAGACGGCTTGGTATGGTTTAACCCGTTGAAAATACACCCTGAATTACCCCAAGGCCCCGTCCTCATCGATGCGATCAATTTAGATGGGCTAGAAATCCCTGCCCGAGACAGCTTATCATTACCCCAACGCTTTTCGCGTTTGAACCTCTCCGTATCGACACCTTATTACGGACAGAAAAAAAATCTATACATCGAATACTCGATTGCTGGCACAACGGAAGACGAGCTCAATTGGCTACCGTTAAATCCGACCGATCATACCATATCCATCAATAAATTATCATCTGGATGGCATACGGTAACTGTCAGAATGCGCAACGGATTGAGCCTTAAAGATTATGTTTATGGGGCGATGTCCTTGTATGTTAATCCTTATTTTTACGAAACTACTTGGTTCATAATTCTCGTTGTCTTTGGATTGGGGATGCTGGGATGGGCCATTACTTGGCTGCGGACACGCTTCATTGTGAAACAGAATATCATCCTAAGCCACAGGGTTGCGCTCCACACGGAAAAGCTTAAACAACAGCATGAACTCCAGCAGCGGCTTTCGGCATCCATTGTCCACGATGTCAAAGCGCCGCTTAATTACGTCGTCATGGCGCTTCAGGGGATTCATCAACGGGCGAATGGTATGTTATCCCATGAAATCAAGCTGGTATACGATGCAACGAAGCAGATTTTCCGGTATTCAAGCAACCTCTCCAAGCTGGCCAAAATCATGCTGACCAAAAATAGGCTAAGGTTCTGCGTCATATCACTATATGATGTCGGCCAGAAACAGGTAGACATCTTCGAGCCCATTGCGGCTTCGGTCGGAACATGTATCCATAACGAAATCCCAACGGGGATGGTTATTCATTCTCATGAAGGGGTACTATCCATCATCATTCATAATTTATTGGATAATGCCACAAAATTCACCAAAAAAGGAGAAATCCACTTATATGCTGGGGAGACAACTCATCATATTCGCTTTATCAAAATAGCGGATACGGGAATTGGGATGCGTGCCAGCGAACTTGAATTTTATAACAGTCCGACGAAAAATGTGACGGATGACCCCCACCTGGAAAACGGGGGCTTAGGGTTGGTATTGGTAAAAGACATGGTGAAATTAATCCACGGAGAACTAGTAATCCGAAGCGCCATTGGCCAAGGCACGATAATCACCATTACGTTTCCCGATCATTATACATCTTAAACGTATCAATCAGTTCCGCTAAATTGCGCACGGCTAACTTCTTAAAAATATGGTTTTTAAATGTCCCGATGGTCGATACATGCAAGGTCATTTCATTGGCAATCTCACTGATCCCCTTACCCTGTATTAATGATTGACATACTTCAATTTCCCTATCGGTCAATTCGCCGAGGGGATTCACAGCAAATTTGCCCCCTACTAACCGATGTTGAAGCAGGTAATCCCTTATGCTAGCGCTTATGTATTTGCTTCCTTTGAAAACGGTATTCAGGGCTTCCTTAAAATCCTCATCCTTTCCACTCTTCTGTAAATAGCCGTCCGCCCCCGCATCCAAATAACGTAGTGCGTACAACATTTCATCATATGCCGAGAATATCAGTATACGGGTCTTCGGTTGTTTGTTCTTGATATTCTTGACCATTTGGAAGTTGTTTCCTCCGGGAATATTAATATCCAATACAACCAAATCAATTGGGACTTCGCCTAGCAAAGCAATTAATTCTGTCATGTCTTCCGCATAGGAAATCCTCGTACCGGGCATCCAATCCAGTATCATGTATTTCAGTCCTACACGTACGGCCCCATGATCGTCAGCAATGGTAACATGTGATGGCATATCATAAATAAAATAAAAATAACCACAGAAACGTCGCGTCAATTGGTCATTCGGTTCAAGTAAAGTAGACCTAAGTAAATGTATTTAATTAGTGTCTGTCTATAATGTCCGTCAACTGCGTTACGCTTGCTCGAAAAATGCTCATCACGCCTCAGCGGGACTGCGCTTTTTCTCACTACACAGGCCTTGTTGACGAACATACTAGCCTAGACACTGACTTTGTGGACAGAATCTAATTAACCCTCAACAAATCCTTCAATCCCACAAAAACAACAGTCATTCAGTTTAAATAGTATTCAAATATACATTTAATTGTTTTACCATGATATTTTTTTGGGGAAAAAAATATATCCTTAGATTTTAGCGGCTGTGTTGGGCTGGTGCGAGCCGACCGCGAAGCAGCTCCGAAGGAACTATTTCTATCAGCCCCTCTGCCCCGTACTACCATGTAATCGCACAGAAAATCGTAATTTCGTTTCTTTGCAATTAAATTCGAAACCATGATGGATATCACCACGTTTAAATTATCCCTACGAGATAGCGCGCTCCCGCCCACCAACCTTTCCATACAGCTCGAATCGCTGTGGTATGATGCCAGGGGCGACTGGCATAAAGCCCACGATTTGGTCAACGATTTGGAAGATAAACAGTCGGCCTATGTGCATGCATACCTGCACCGCAAGGAGGGCGACCTGTGGAATGCCGACTATTGGTATCGCCGGGCGGGGCAGCAGCGACCGGATAACACCTTGGAGGAAGAATGGGAAGAGTTGGTACGGATAGCGTTCGAAAGATAGCACACTGACGACACTGATCAGGCTGGCTGTCGTACGCAACTATAACCGAATCCTAACAATTCCTTATATTAAAACTAGAAAAGAACTGTATAACTACTCCAGTAAGATTAGTAATTATCCTTTTTGTAACGTTATTCTATCGTCTTTTTATCGTATAAAAGACGATGAAAAGACGATGAAATTGTATAACAATCTATAGTTTATATTATATTAATTCACTTTCTGTGTAAAGAAGTATCAAAAACGTATAGGGAAAGGGCACGAAAGCTATACGGTGGGTCCATGCTCGGAATGGCGGTTTTCAGGGATTATGTAAACTCGGCAAAACCTGTATTTTTGACCAACTTAGCAAGCGACATAAAGTATGAACACCCTATTGATCTTTTTACTGTACTTGGCTACGCTCACCAGCGTAAAGGCGGAGCAGCCGACAAAGCGATACGTCTGGAACAAATCAGGCATACCCGTATATGCATCTTCGCAGATGGGCAAAGCAACAGACACATTGAGATATGGCTTCGCAATCGAAGATTTGGAAGAAATATCCATCCTGGAGGAAACCATCCTGTTTTCCGCGCCCCCACAAGAAACTGCCGGTACTGTAGCCTGTCTGCCCTATTCCCACCTGTCGAAATGGTACCGCATCCGCTATGAAGGCGGTGCAGGTTACATAAAGGACACCTATCTCATGGCTATCCCACCGCCTATGGATTACGGGGCGTATATTCCCATATATGAATACCTTGCGCAACTTGCAGACATCCTCAGTGAAGCGCATCAAGGCCAAACCGAGGAATCCTGTGAGCACGATACCTATACATTTTCAAACGGTGCCTATTATTGCTTTACAGACTTGGGGCCCTGTGAGTCTTGCGGCGAAAGCATCGCTGAGACCTATCTCCCAGGACTCGATGCGCACCAGGGCTTTCTTTTTATGATGGTCGTCCATAATATCCCAATGGACAACAACGAGCCATCGGAGGATCCCTACCATTCGGGAATGGTCTACTTTTACCCTCAAGCGGATGGCAGCCTGAAATTTTTAACGGATTATAATGAATACACCATTACCGAGCGGGATGGCGGCATCTTGATTTTCGACCATATGGTCATGTAAACCGAGGCTTTCGGATGAATGTATATGCCGTAATTAATTAAATGTTTTGAATAATTTAGTGGTATCCATTTCACTTGACCAGTTTCTTATACTTGAAGCGTTGGGGGCCTATGTCGCCGAGACGCTTTTTGCGGTTTTCCTCATATTCGGTATAATTGCCTTCAAAATAGTACACCTGCGAATTGCCTTCGAAAGCAAGGATATGGGTACAGATGCGGTCGAGGAACCATCGGTCATGCGAAATAACCACTGCACACCCGCCGAAATTTTCCAGTCCTTCTTCCAATGCTCTAAGGGTATTCACATCGATATCGTTTGTTGGCTCATCAAGTAAGAGTACGTTTGCGCCCTTTTTCAGGGTGATGGCCAAGTGTACACGGTTGCGTTCCCCTCCGGAGAGCACGCCCACTTTTTTCTGTTGGTCCGCACCGTTGAAATTGAATTTGGACACATAAGCTCGGGAGTTGATCGGCCTGCTACCCAATTGGATATGCTCATGCCCTCCTGTGATGTTTTCCCATACCGTATTGCCAGGGTCGAGGTCGTCATGCATCTGATCCACATACCCCAATGCTACGGTCTCACCTACGCGGAAGGTGCCATTATCAGGGATTTCCTGCCCAGTGATGAGCCTGAAGAGCGTTGTTTTCCCTGCGCCATTGGGTCCGATGATGCCCACGATGCCCGCTGGTGGCAATGAAAAGCTGAGATCTTCAAACAGTACCCTGTCTCCATAAGCCTTGCTTACCGCTTGGGCCTCAATGACCACATTGCCCAATCGAGGCCCAGGTGGAATGAACAATTCCAATTTGTCTTCCCGTTCCTTGGTTTCTTCCGAGGCCAGCTTTTCATAATTATGCAGGCGAGCCTTGGATTTGGCATGGCGGGCTTTGGGAGCCATGCGTACCCATTCCAGCTCGCGTTCCAGCGTCTTCTGCCGCTTGCTTTCGGTTTTTTCTTCCTGAGCAAGGCGTTTTGCTTTCTGGTCAAGCCATGAAGAATAATTCCCTTTCCATGGAATACCTTCGCCCCTATCCAGTTCCAATATCCATCCTGCTACATTATCCAGAAAATAGCGATCGTGCGTCACAGCGATGACCGTGCCTTGGTATTGTTGAAGGTGCTGTTCAAGCCAGTCGATGGATTCGGCATCCAGGTGGTTCGTCGGTTCATCGAGCAATAATACAGCTGGTTCTTGCAGCAATAGCCGACATAATGCCACTCGCCTGCGCTCGCCTCCTGACAATGTGGCCACTTTACGTTCCGGCTCGGGGCAACGCAGCGCATCCATGGCCCTTTCTAGTTTACTATCAATTTCCCAAGCACCCGTAGCGTCTATTTTATCTTGCAATTCGCCTTGCCTTGCAAGCAACCGATCCATTTCATCAGCATTCTCATATACCTCGGGCAAGCCGAATTTCTCATTGATTTCTTCATATTCTTTGAGGATGGCGGTTGTTTCGGCTACCCCCTCTTCTACCACCTCCAGCACGGTTTTATCAAGATTCAATTCAGGTTCTTGGGCCAGGTAGCCGACGGAGTAGCCTGGGGCAAACACCACTTCCCCTTGATAGGATTTATCCAATCCGGCAATGATTCGCAGTAGTGAAGACTTGCCCGAACCATTAAGCCCGATGACACCTATTTTGGCCCCATAAAAAAAAGAGAGGTAAATGTTCTTCAGCACTTGTTTCTGCGGTGGGTAAATTTTACTTACCCCAGCCATGGAGAATATGATTTTTTCGTCTGCCATCTTGTGATTTTTGAAGGAATTGCAAACTTAGATAAAGTTGTCTTCATCTGCAACTTTCTCCTTGCCAGCCGCCAAAAACGGCAAGTATCCACTGCGTGCCATAAAAACATAAGAAGTGAAAACCGTTATCACCGCTGCAGCATAGTCAGAATGATGTAATAATAGTTTAACCTAAACTGACAAAATGTTATATTTGTCTTAATGGCTTAATTGTTGATAAAAGTTACATAAATATTAAGGACATAAGCGATATTTTTTTATACATTTATCGCATCCTTAGCATCATAAAGAAAGGTACAACATTCATGGAAGCTAAATTTTCGCCTCGCGTAAAGGATGTGATTTCATACAGCAGAGAAGAAGCCATCCGTTTAAAGCATGATTATATCGGCACAGAGCACTTGCTCCTTGGCCTTATTCGTGAGGGAGACGGTATGGCCATCAAAATACTGAAACATGCAGGGATCGACACCACAGAATTACGCAAATCCATAGAAGACGCCGTGAAAGGCTCATCTATGTCCCGCGCCCCGATAGGCAATATGCCGCTTACGAAACAAGCGGAAAAAGTATTGAAAATCACCTACCTTGAAGCGAAGATCTTCAAGAGCGACGTCATTGGCACAGAGCACTTGCTTTTGTCCATCCTACGCGATGAAGATAACATCGCCTCTCAGATCTTGCAGCAGTTTGATATCAACTACGATGTATTCAAGGCTGATGTGGAACAAAACAAGGCGGGCATTACCGACCAGGCATCTGGCCCGGCCGCAGGTGACGATGATTTCAAGGAAGAGGATCACTTCAACCAACCCAAGAAAGTATCGGACATCAAATCGAAAACTCCGGTGTTGGATAATTTTGGCCGCGACCTTACAAAAGCAGCCGAGGAAGGACGTCTGGATCCCATCGTAGGTCGTGAAAAGGAAATCGAGCGCGTTTCACAAATTCTCTCACGTCGTAAGAAAAACAACCCTATCCTTATTGGTGAGCCCGGGGTGGGTAAATCTGCCATCGCAGAAGGCTTGGCACTGCGCATCATCCAGCGCAAGGTCTCCCGCGTGCTGTTTAACAAGCGTGTGGTCACGTTGGATTTGGCCTCGCTTGTGGCGGGCACCAAATACCGAGGCCAGTTTGAGGAACGCATGAAAGCGGTGATGAACGAATTGGAAAAATCACCAGATGTCATCTTATTCATTGATGAAATCCATACCATTGTGGGTGCAGGCGGGGCCTCTGGTTCGTTAGATGCGTCTAACATGTTCAAACCCGCATTGGCTCGTGGTGATATCCAATGTATCGGCGCAACCACACTTGATGAATATCGCCAATACATCGAGAAAGACGGTGCACTGGATCGCAGGTTCCAGAAGGTAATGATTGAACCAGCCACGCACGATGAGACCGTGGAAATACTCAATCGCATTAAGGACAAGTATGAAGAACACCACAATGTGAACTATACGCCTGAGGCTATAGAAGCTTGTGTAAACCTAACCATGCGTTACATTACGGATAGGTTCTTACCAGACAAGGCCATTGATGCCTTGGATGAATCTGGCTCAAGGGTACACCTTACCAATATCCATGTGCCACAAAGCATCATCGATGTCGAGCAGAAGATCGAAGAAATCAAGGTAGAGAAAAACAAAGTGGTGCGTAGCCAAAAGTATGAAGAGGCTGCCAAACTGCGCGATACCGAGAAAAAACTATTGGAAGAACTTGAAGTGGAAAAAACCGCTTGGGAAGCTGAAACAAAAACCAAGCGGTATACCGTGTCAGAAGATAATGTAGCCGAAGTGGTTTCCATGATGACCGGCATCCCCGTACAACGTGTGGGACAATCGGATAGCATAAAACTGCTGGGTATGACCGACTCTATGAAAGATCACATCATCGGACAGGATGAAGCGGTTAAGAAATTGGTCAAGGCCATCCAGCGGACACGTGCCGGATTGAAAGATCCTAAAAAACCGATTGGCTCCTTTATTTTCTTAGGACCTACCGGTGTCGGTAAAACCGAATTGGCAAAGGAATTGGCCCGCTTCATGTTTGATAGTGAAGATTCGCTCATCCAAATCGATATGAGTGAATACATGGAGAAATTCGCCATCTCACGTCTAGTGGGGGCGCCTCCGGGGTACGTGGGTTACGAAGAAGGTGGTCAATTGACAGAAAAAGTACGTCGCAAACCTTATTCTGTGGTGCTGCTTGATGAAATCGAAAAAGCCCATCCCGATGTGTTCAACCTGCTGTTGCAAGTATTGGACGAAGGGCAGCTTACCGATAGTCTTGGCCGTAGGGTAGACTTCCGGAACACCATCCTCATCATGACCTCCAACATTGGAGCGCGTCAACTGAAGGATTTCGGGCAAGGCGTGGGCTTTGCCACAGCGGCAAAAGCCGAACAGGCTGGTTCACACTCCCGCAGTGTTATTGAGACTGCCTTGAAACGGGCTTTCGCCCCAGAATTCCTTAATCGCATTGACGATGTCATCGTATTCAATTCCTTGGAAAAAGAACATATCTTTAAAATCATTGATATCGAATTGAAATCGCTTTTCGTTCGCATTGAGGCATTGGGATACCATATTAAGCTCACGGATACGGCCAAGGATTTCATTGCCGAAAAAGGCTTTGATAGTAATTTTGGTGCACGTCCGCTCAAACGGGCCATCCAGAAATACTTGGAAGACCCCGTAGCCGAGGAGATCCTCAAGGGCGAAGCCACCGAGGGCAGTACCTTGCAGGTTGACCATGACAAGAAGAAAGACGAAATCGTGGTTAGCATTAAGGCAGGAGGCAACAGTTCCTCCAAACCCTCTGATTTGGCTGAAGAAAAGAAAGATGAGTAACTAAATATTATTTCATCAAGAAAAGCAAAGCGTCGTTCATGAAAATTGAGCGACGCTTTTTTTTGTAAACCAGCAATCAATGCTGTCAATGTATGTTTTTGGTTTTGTCGGCCTGCTGTGCTTTACCATACGCGGGAAATACGCCATCTTGGTCAGGTGGAACTGGCCGCAATAGGCGCACCAGTAGGTCCTTTTCTGTGCGGGCTTCTTCATCCGGTGTTTGTAGGGCTTCCTGGATCATTCCGCTTCCGCAGGGATTTCATGGCAAACATGGCGTCCACGGCTTCTTCGCGGGAAGGATAGCAGACCTTCCCTGTCCGGTAACATTTCTTTCTCATATTCACCTCCTTATGGGGCATCCCCGCAGCAACTCCCCGGATCCGCCACGGCCAGCAGGCCCTGCTCATCCGGCATCGGGATGGGCAAGTGGGTTGGCGTTTATCATCCCTAGGTTTCGATAGGGTATTCCGTTATTATTCCAGGCGAGTGTTCCATCCGCGTTGTAGAGACGGAGGTATGGGGAAGAGTTAGGTATCTCGTCAGGTCCTGCACGGGCAGGTGGTTATCGGACCGGTTGACTCATCGTGGTATGATGCTGAGATTAAATAATTGGAAAATGCGCTGCCGCCGGTAACGGACTGATGAGCACGGTAAACAACCGGCAAATTCTCACTTTCCGCAAAGTGAAAGGCAGCGGCGGTGAGCAGCATGAGTATAAGAAATTGGGATAAAGAGGCTGGCTTATCTATGAATGAAAAGCCATACCCGGATCAGATATGACTCAATATCAAATGATGGTGGACGGAGCTGCCGTTATTTCTTTTTCAGCTCAGCGCAGACTTTCTTGACGAAATCCTCCGATACCGTGGCAAAATTGGCGATTTCCGAAATCGTGAATTTGCCCGTAGCCAAGAGGTTACTTATAACCTCATAACTTTTTTGCTCAGCGCCTTTCTCGATGCCTTCCTTTCTGCCCTTTTCTATCAACAAGTCGTACGTACTCATGACTTTATCCTTTATGTTCGACGGTAATTCGTTAACAACCTCTTTTATCTGCTCCTCCGTATAGTTTACCAGCTCAAAGCTGTAAACCAGCAACGCCACCTGCTGGTCGTCGCTGCCTTTGGATAGTCCGATGGCCAGTATCTCTGGAAGCTTTCCTTTCAGCCGGCGCTTATCAAAAGCGTATTTAAGCATCAGCAGCGATCCAGCGAGATACCGATTGCCCATCGCTTGGATACGCTCCTCGGGCATCACCCGTAAATTGTGGTAAACATATTCAAAATTCGGGATAAAATCAAACAAATCTTCTGCCGAATCATCGAATAGCTGCTCTAATGTGCGGTATTCCCATTTGTCCCTGCCATGATAAAACAGGATCGGCATGACGGGCGTCAGCTGCTTGCGCTGTTTGATCTGTTGCTGGTAAGCGTGGTGGAGCCTGGGCCCATCGTTCCCTGTTATACCACCTAAATTGGGGTAGTATTTCTCACAAATTAGGTGTGAAGAAACGATGAGATTTTTATTTTCCTTTGTCTTGTTAATCGCTTCGTTCAATATTTTAATGGCTCAACAAGCTAACAGCGTACTGTTCCTAAGGAACTAGAAGAAAAAAACTTAAACAAGTTTTATGTTTTAATGGGGTAAAAACCCAAAAACCACCGTATTTATTAAATACTAGGTCAGATATATTAATATAGAAAGGAGGCCAGCTATGTAAAAGGAGCGTTCTAGGTTACAACTATTATACATTAATTTAAAAAATTCATATGACCATAATATTATGAAGAATACATTAAAATACACACTAATCATGTTACTCTTTTTTACTGCTTGTAAAGAAGATCGATTAACAACAACACCACCGACAGGTGAATATTTAGTTACTGCTGATTATGAAGCTTCGCGTAGATTTTCCCTGCAACGCCATATGTCGCAAAATTCACATAAGGTCCCCTCCGGTTCTACCACAGTTGTTTTAAACCCACTGAACGGTATTGGCTGATGGTTTCATCTTTGCTCAACAAGACAAGATCGTGATTAATAGCCTGCCAGATCAGCATCCGGTCAAAAGGATCCCGGTGCCAATCGGCTTCCAAGCGGTGGTAACCCGATGCCTCCGATGGTTCGAGTGCCAGAAAGGTAAAGCCGCTTTCCTTCGCCAATGGGGGAAGTTCGTCGGGGTTGACTCCAGTCAGATCGAGTTTCCCCAATCTGTATTTCAGTGATATTTCCCAAAAGCTAATTGCACTGATATATATTTCATGGTTGGTATCTTCTAGTATGCGGATGACCTCTGCAGACAGCTTTTTCCGATCCAATAATGCCCACAGGAATGTATGCGAATCAAGAAGATGCCTCATCCTATTAAATCTTCTTCGGTCATCTTAAAATCGGGCTTGAATATAGCTTTTGCTTTACCTTCCAGCAAGCCTAACTTACGCTTTGGCTTAGAGACCTGTGATTCTGGAAGGAAATAACCAACAATCTCTTTTTTGCGTCCGTAAGTCACGGCGAAGCCAACACCCGACTTGACCTGCTCAAGCACCTCCGCAAAACGTGTTTTAAACTCCCCTACTGTCATTGTTTTCATACAAGCAAAGGTATGTTATTCTTGACAACTTGTCAAGAAATAAAATTAATAATGGTCCTATCTGCCGCACGGTATTCTGCTTCTTTCCGGTTAGCCTGCGCTGCAACTGGGTACCCACTGCCTGCTCTTATTGTAACATGCTCGACATAATTATTCTTGGTGCAGTTATTGTAGTAAACTTTTCCATGTTGGCAGGTGTCATACAAACAGACAGAAGTTAGAAATAGAATTATTTACCCAAAGCAAACCCATATGAAGAAGTACCTTACCTTGGTCGTCGGATTCTTAGCAATCTTCGGCTTGTCATCTTGTACAAAGGAGTACTACGATATTGTACCGAACACATCCTATATCTATACCATCAATGCCAATCAATGGACAGACAATGGAAATCAAATCTCTTACGATATTTCCCTTCCGGAATTGACAGACTACTTCATGAATCAAGGGGGCGTTAGTGTAGCGATGAGCTTTGACAATGAAAGTACCTACAATATTTTGCCAGCAACATTCGACGCTGTCGCCTATTCCGTGAACTATAGCGTTGGGCGTGTGACAATTTATGGCGAAGACCCTGTTCTTGGTGATTTCGAAGTACCAATACCTGACCGAGTAACTGTAAAAATTATACTCTCAGAAGCGGACTACGTCGAGTAGGTAACAAAAACTTGGCAAGCCAACGCTATTGAATGGCAATAAAAAAAGCGGCCATGAGCCGCTTTTTTATGGAGAAAAAGTTAAATCTCCGTTACTTGCCTTCCCCCATCCCTTCAATCACAGCCTGACTCACACCTGTAAAAGAAAAACCACCATCATGGAATAAGTTTTGCATGGTGACCATGCGCGTAAAGTCAGAAAACAGCGTAACAGTGTAATCTGCACATTCGTCGGCCGTGGCATTGCCTAGTGGCGACATTTTATCGGCGTACGAAATGAAATCACCGAAGCCCTTTACCCCTGAACCTGCCGTGGTTTGGGTGGGCGACTGGCTGATGGTATTCACACGAACATGCTTCTTCACGCCATATTGGTAACCGAAATTGCGGGTAATGCTTTCCAGCAAGGCCTTGGCGTCGGCCATGTCGTTGTAATCAGGGAATACCCGCTGTGCCGCAATATAGGTAAGCGCCACAACAGACCCCCACTCGTTGATGGCATCCTTTTTCATGGCCGTTGCCAACACGCGGTGTAGACTGATGGCGGATATATCGAACGCCTTGTGCATGAAATCATAATTGTTTTCCGTGTAATGGATGCCCTTGCGCACATTGATGCTCATCCCCACAGAGTGCAGGATAAAATCTATGCTACCCCCAAAGTGCTCCATCGTTTGGTCAAACAGATTCTCGATATCTTCATTGCTGGTTACATCGGCAGGGATGACCGGTGCGTTGTTGCACTCCTCGGCCAGCTGCTTGATGGTACCCATACGTAAAGCCACAGGGGCATTGGTCAACACGATTTCGGCCCCTTCCTGCACGCAGCGTTGGGCGGTCTTCCAGGCAATGGATTTGTCATCCAATGCACCAAAAATAATTCCTTTCTTTCCTTTCAATAGGTTATGGGACATAGTCAATGGTTTTATAATACAATATAGCTGTATAATGAAGTGGGTAAAAATAAGGTTTTTTTTGATAATAGAGATATGTATTTAAGCTGTTGGCTGTCGGTTATCAGCTGTCGGGGCTATCAGAAAAAATTTATGACTTACGCTCCAGCAACCCCGCAGCATGCTGTACCGCCGCTTCACCGGGATTGTCTCCACTCAATAGCTGCGCAATTTCCAATATGCGTTCATGTTGCTCCAATTGCTGAATATTGGTAGCTGTCTTATCGGCTGCTTCAGTTTTATAGACCTTGAAATGGGCATTCCCTTTAGCGGCAATCTGCGGCAAGTGGGTGATGGCGATGACCTGCATGTGGTCCGCCAATCGCTCCATAATCTCCCCTACCCGTAAAGCCACTTCTCCGGATATCCCCGTGTCGATCTCGTCGAAAATAATCGTTGGCAGTGCCGATGTTTTGGCAACCAATGATTTGATTGCCAGCATTAGCCGTGAAAGCTCACCACCCGATGCCACTTTGCCTATTGGCTGTGGTTCCTGTCCTTTATTGGCTGTGAACAGAAATTCCACCTTATCTTGCCCACTATCCCGTATTGCAGCACCGTCAAGGGGACTGAGCACGATATGTAGTTGGCTATGGGGCATCCCCACTTCATGCAATACCTCGCCCACCGCGGTCTGTATGGTTGGGATGGTCAAACGCCTGCTTTCACTAAGTTCGGCCGCCAGTCCAAGTGTTTCGGTCTTCAGCTGTTCAACTTCGATTTCCAATCGGCCAATCTCCGCCTCATCGGACGATAACATTTCGAGTTTCTCCTGCAATTCCTCACGCAACGCAATCAGCGCCTCCACGTTTTCCACGTGATGCTTTTGCTGTAGGGCGTAGAGCAGGCTGAGTCGTTCGTTGACCGCTGCCAAACGCCCTTCATCCAACACCACCCCCTGTTCTGCTCGGCTGATCTCTTCCGCAAGATCCTTCAACTCGATAAAGCTACTTTGCAGCCTTTTCAGCTGTTCGGCAAGGGATGGCATGTAATGTTCGGCCTGTTGCACCTGCTGCACGGCTTCTTTGAGCAACGTGACCGCATTTATCTCTTGGTCCTGCAATGCATATACCGCGCCAAGCAGGCCACGCTTGATTTCCTCGGCATGCTCCAATTGGCCTTGTTCCTCCTCCAACCGTTCTTGTTCATCCGCTTCAAGATTAGCCGCAGCCAGCTCATTATATAGGAATTGGTGGTAGTCCGCTTCCGAATTTGCCTGTTGCGCAGCATCTTTCAGTGCATTTAGGCGCGCAAGTGTAGTCTTATACGCATGGAACTTCGTCGTATACCGCTGCCGTAGTTCCCCGTTTTGGGCAACACTATCCAAGGTGAGCAGTTGAAAGGATTCCGTATTCAGTTGGAGTGTCGCGTGTTGGGAATGGATATCGATCAGCTTCTCTGCGAGTGCCTTTAATACGTTGAGGGTTACGGGCGTGTCATTTACAAACGCCCGGGATTTACCATCCGCACTGATTTCACGGCGCATAATGGTTTCTTGTTCGTAATCCAGGTCTTGCTCCTCGAAGAACTTCTCCAATTGATAATCGGATACATCAAAATACCCTTCAATAATACACTTTCGATCTTGACTAAAAAAATACCTGCTTTCCACACGTTGCCCTAAAATTAGCGAAAGCCCACCCATGATGATGGATTTTCCAGCACCGGTCTCCCCAGTAAGGATATTCAGCCCGCTGTCAAAATGGATATCAAGGGAATCAATCAATGCATAATTTTGGATGAATAAGCGGCTAAGCATAGTTGGTGTTGGTCGTTAGTCTTTAGTAGTTAGTCTTTAGTACTTAGTCTTTAGTTGTGAGCAAATCATCAAGTCATCTTCCCCGCAGCGCTTCATATTTATTTGAATTGGCTGGGTCTACTTCGGCCAATATGTTGTAAGCCTGTACGCGCTCCTGAGGGCCCATTCCGCTGAATATACCGATAAGCTCGTCAGATTTTGCGGTAAAAAAAACTTGGTTGAATACGGCTCCTTGAGCCAATCGATCTACTTTTTGCAACAAGGGCAGCAAGTCCAGAATAGTTTTCCTAGCAACCTGAGCTTGCTCAGACATCGTGTCCAATCCTTTGAGGTAGAAGCTATATAGAAAATCACGAATAGGCTGGTACCTGCGGTCGAGCAAATTATTGGCCAACCAGAAGCGGTTGTTCGTTCCTTCCATCGAACGCCAGCCATTGAAGCCAGTATTTTGTGCGTTGTTCACAATATTCTGAGCAGCGGTATAAAACGGTGTGCCGCTATTGGGACTGAATGTATCGGCATCCAAGCCTGCAATAATATAGGCATAATAGGCCAGCAAAGAAGTAAGGTTGTTCATGTATTGCTGGTCTGAATAATCCATCAATTGTCCTTCGGTATAGCTGAAGTTGAAATTATTGTCGGCTATGCTCAGCACCGGGCTGTTATAGGATGTGTTGAACACCGGCCGTGTGGAAACAATCTGTGCTTGCGCCGTGAAATTGGAGGAGCCATCCCATGCATTGATGGTGATGACGAAGCTGCAATCGACACGTTCCTGTGGTTGGATTTGGTTTGCGCTCCATGTACGGTTGTTGAGGAAATCGGAGATCGCTTTCTCCAATACTTCCAACGCCCTTTTGTTGGTGTTTTGTACCTGCGGAGAAAGGATCTGCACCCTTGCATTCAGGTCTTGCGCCATGATGGTGCAGGTAGCGCACACAAAAAGCAACACCAAAAATACTTGTTTTGCCAATATGCCCAATGGATGAATCATGTCCAAAGATAGGGATAATGAATTAAAAAAACTCATCGGATTATGCTATGGGGTTCAATTCAAATTGTCGCATCGGATACGATCAACTTTGACGTCTTTGCGAGGCTGGGTAGGGTTGCGTGAGCCGAAGCAATCTTCGTCAAGTTAGATTGCTTCACTCCATCGCTCCTGCACCCCGCTCGGGTTCGCAATGACGATAAGCGACAATTTGAATTGCATCCTGTGCTATGGTGATTATTTTTACTAGGGTAAATTAGTAGGGATATTAGGAATAAATGAAGGTCTAATTTATGCATTTTTTATCATCAACAACATAAGATTATGAATACTTACGCCATTGTTTTAAGTTTGCATCCATGCAAGACTACAACGCACAGCTCAGCAAATATATACCAGCTTCAGCTGCTCCGATCATCTCGCAATGGATCAACGATAGTCCATGCACGTTTCGGATAAGCCGAAGCCGCACGTCCAAATTTGGCGATTACCGCCCTCCGTATGCTGGCTATGGGCATCGCATATCCGTGAACAACAACCTCAATCCATATGCATTCTTAATTACCACCGTACATGAATTTGCCCACTTGAAAACATGGAATGTCCACAAAAACCGAGTGAAACCACATGGACAGGAATGGAAGGCCAGCTTCAGACAACTCATGCAGCCTTTTATTCAGTCGGCGATCTTCCCTGAAGATATCCAGATGGCCTTAATCAAGTACATGGATAACCCTGCGGCTTCCAGCTGTTCGGATTTGCAGCTCTTCCGGGTGTTGAAACGATATGACAGTAAAGTGGATAATACCCATACCGTCGAACAGTTACCCGAAAACACCGTGTTTTCCCTTAAAAACGGTAAGGTTTTTCAGAAAAAGGAAAAAATCAGGAAACGTTACCGCTGCATAGAAATAAAGACACAGCGGGTGTACTTGTTCAGCCCGGTAGCGGAGGTCTCTCCTGTTGATTTGAAGACTGATTGAACATAGCTAACTTGCCGGAAGACAGGAGCGACGTGGACGGAAGGGATAAACATGCCGACCGCTATTATTTAACTTTTATTCCGTAATTTTAGCGCACATTTTAATCCGAATGAATAGATTCAACCCCATAATTACACTTCACTAACTAAATACAACTATGTACACCGGAATCAAACACCTCCACTCCATGCTAGCCTACGTGCTGTTGGCTGGCTTGATTATCTCTATCCTTTATGCGCTGTTTGCCTACCTGCGCAACAAACCATATAACCGAAAAATGGCTCTTTTAGGGCTAATATGCGCACATATTCAATTAGTGGTGGGGCTTATCATCTATTTCATTTCGCCATTGGGCATCAAAGGAGCGTCGGGTGAAGCCATGAAAATCGGCATTGCACGTCTTTATTTCCTTGAACATCCACTCATCATGTTGGTGGCCATCATACTCATCACCGTAGGCTATTCAAGAGCTAAGCGGTTGCCCACTCCCAAAAAGCAAAATGCTAGTGTATGGGTTTTTTACCTAATTGGTTTGGTGCTCATGTTATCCCGTATCCCCTGGAATGTTTGGCCTAACTAAAATGGTAATGGTGGTGCGTGATTTCTTTATTTATCCGAAAAAAGTTATCTTTATCGTGATATTTATAAAAAACCAGTTATCACTAAATTTTTCGGCTTATGAAGACCGTTAAGCACATCCTCAAAAGCAAACCTGCAATCGTTTATTCCGTGGCTCAAGATGTTTCTGTATTGGAAGCCTTGAAAATCATGATGGAAAAAAATATCAGCGCCTTGTTGGTCATTGAAAACGGTGGCCTACTGGGCATCTTTACCGAAAGGGATTATGCCCGTAAAATCATCTTACAGGGGAAGTCATCCAAAGAGACCTCCATCAGCGAGGCCATGACGAAAACCCCAAGAACCATCACACCGGATGAGGCCATCGACCATTGCATGCAATTGATGACAACCAATCACTTCAGGCACCTACCCGTGGTGGAAAACGGTACGGTCATCGGCATGCTGTCCATCGGCGACCTCGTGAAACACATCATCGAGGACCAACAGCAGACCATCAGCCAGCTGGAGAGTTACATTAATAGTTAGGGAGCTGATAGACCGAAGTTGGAAGCCGTTAATTCACGATATACGGTGGCCCTTGTTGCCCAACTACATAGAAGTTGAGCGCTTTATCGTATTATTTCGTAAAATCCTCCTTACTTCATAATCTTGAAAACTACACGGAATACAATGAACCAACCAATGGCCAATAAAATATTGGATATAGTGGAAAAAAGGAAAGAATCCTGGATGAATCGTACAAATGTACCCGCAAGACCAATCGCCACCGCGGTGGTTAGTGTAACATAGTGGCTGGTCTGATTAGCGTTGTTATCTGTTTTCTTTGAGGGTCTTTTTTCTAACGTAGTTGCCATGTCAATAATTCTTTGCCGTCAAAAGTACAAATATTTCATGGTTTTGAAAGCATTTCCTACAAAATCACCCCAGTATCAAATGTATATATCCAGCGCCAATACCCCCAGCAAACCTACAATGGATACGATGGTCTCCATGAGCGACCACGATAGGATTGTATCCCGTATATTCAGCCCAAAATATTCCTTGAACATCCAAAATCCGGGGTCATTCACATGGGAAAACATCAGCGTGCCGGCACCGGTAGCCAGTACCATCAGCTCGGGGCTGGTATTGGTGGAGGCAATGAATGGCAACGCTATCCCTGCAGTGGTGAGCCCAGCCACGGTGGCCGAACCTAGGGATACCCGTATGGCTGCCGCAATGCCCCACACTAGAATCAATGGCGAGAAGGTCAACCCTGTGGCCCAACCGGAAATGTATTGCCCTACCCCACTGTCAACCAACACTTCCTTAAACGCCCCTGCACCGCCGATGATAAACAGGATCATCGCAATGTTACGCACGGCTTCTTCCAAATTGCCCATAACGGCCTTCATCGTTTTGCCCCGTGCAATCCCCATGGTATATATGGCTACCAATACCGAAAACAGCAATGCAATGATGGGATTGCCGATGAAGGACACGATCGCTATGGCTAAGGAATCCGGCGGCAGTACGAACGACAGGGCCGAGGCTAGCGCAATGAGCAGGACGGGCAGAAGCCCGGTAAACAGGCTGATCCAGAACCCTGGGATTTCCTCATCCTTGGGCATCTCCACATCCAAAAAATGCACCGGAGGATTGGGCTTGATGCCTTTCAATGTCCGCGAAAAAAACACACCCCCCAATATAATGGCGGGAATGGCCACAATCATTCCGTAAATGAGCGTGAGTCCCATATCCGCTTTATATAAAGTGACAATAGCCGAAGGCCCGGGATGCGGGGGGAGGTAACCATGGGTGACCGACAACGATGCCAGCATGGGCAGTCCTACATAAATAAGCGGCAACCCCGTCCTTGCCGCAATCGCGAAAACGAAAGGCACCAGGATGACAAACCCCACGCTGTAAAACATGGGGATACCCACAACAAAACCGGTCAAAACCATGGCCCATTGCACATTCCGCCGTCCGAAAGCGTCTATCAAGCTCACGGATATGCGGTGTACCCCACCCCCATCGGCAATCAGCTTGCCAAGCATAGCTCCAAAACCCAAAATCAAGGAAAGAAAGCCAAGCGTACTTCCCATTCCTTTTTCAATGGAATCGACCACGTCGGAAACCGGCATGCCCTGGGCAACACCTACTACTAAGGAAACGATGATCAATGAAAAAAAGGAATTGAGCTTAAGTACTACCACCAGTAGCAACAACAACAACACACCGCATGCAACAATAACGATAGGCATAATCTAAATTGGTTTAATAGTATGATTGATTAAAATTCATCCTTGATCTTGTCATACAATCTCTCAAACAGCCCGAAATTTTCCATATATACCTGATGGGCTGCCGGATTGGGCTCAAAGACTTCCATAACCGACGTCTCCACATCTCCAAAGCCGCTTATCTTACCCAATGCCTTCAGCACAACCAAGTATGCGCCCTTGGCAGCACTTTCTACACTTTCATGTACAAGCACACGCTTGTTGAACACATCGGCCAATACCTGCACCCACACGGATGAACGGGCAAAACCTCCATTGGCATGTATGGTCTTAATGGGTCCCGCAAGTTCTTCCAACGCTTTTCCCACACTATAGATTCCATATACAATGCCTTCAATCACTGCTCGTGTAAAATGGGCCTTGCGGTGATGCAACTGCACACCAAAAAACATGCCCTTGGCTTCGGCATTCCAATGTGGGGCACGCTCCCCAGCAAGGTATGGCAAAAAAACCAACCCCGCTGCCCCTGCCGGAACAGACGCGGCTTCATCGATAAGCATGCGGTAGGCTTCTTCTTCCGGTGTCGCTATCGGGCCGAAGTTTTCTCGATACCATTGCAACACTACCCCGCCACTATTGACTGCCCCGCCAAGTACAAATAGCTCATGGGTAAGCACATAGCTAAATGTACGAGCTTTATGATCAGTTTGGGGTAAATCAGACATTGTTCGTATGGCACCACTCGTGCCAATGGTCACGGCCGCATCTCCAGGATGTGTGGCACCGCCCCCCAAGTTGGCCAGGCATCCATCGCTGCCCCCGATGACGATAGGTGTATCTCGTGGTATATGCATATCATTGGCAAACGTTTCGTCCATTCCAGCGAGGGTATAGGTGATGGGTGCTGGTTCGGAAAGATGGGATGGTGAAATACCCACCAATTCCAATGCCGGAATATGCCAACTCAGTTCATGAATATCAAAGAGACCCGTGGCTGATGCGATGGATTCATCCACCACATAGCGTCCAAATAACTTGAGAAAAACATATTCCTTGATGGATATGAATTTTTGTGCTGCGGCAAAAATAGCTGGTTGGTGTTCACGCATCCAACCCAATTTGCATAGTGGCGACATGGGGTGGATGGGGGTTCCTGTCCTCGAATAAATAGTAAGCCCCTCGGGTGTACTTTTGAGCTTAGTAGCAAAAGATTCGCTTCGTGTATCCGCCCAGGTGATGCAGTTGGTCAGTGGCTGATGTTGGCCATCCATGGCAATTAACCCATGCATGGCACTACTAAAACCTACACCGAGTAATTGGCCATCACCGTACGTCTTCATAACGACCTGGACAACATGGGAGATGGATTGGATGACGGCCGCAAACAGGACTTCGGGATCTTGTTCAACGTAGCCGGGCTGAGGATTTAGGAGGGAGTAACCTACCCGGTATTCACCGATAATTCCGCCAGCTATACTAAATGCGATTGCTTTTGTGCTGGAGGTACCGATGTCTACGCCTATAATATAATCCATTAACGTGAATTAGTTATAATTTGGAAGTATCACCATGGAGTAAAACTTACGTTAATATTCACAAATATAGGAATCTATGGCAATAATGCTGTATAATATTCCCTAATGCCGACCGTAGGGAAAAACGATTACGTTGTTTTATAGTTTTTCCTTAACATTGCATTGAATAAAAACTAAACGCATGCGAAAAGTCCTTTACTTACTGGCCTTCTTGGCCTTCCCTATGTTAATCCATGCACAACATGACAGCGGCATCAACCATTTCATCATTAAGGAAAACCTCATAAAAAACGGGAAATTGGCCATCATCGCCACGGATGCAGATGAAAATCCAATAGAAACCATTTCGGGCACCTACCAGTTTGTCATCAACGGATTCAAGCAGGAGCTCAAATTCAATGAAGGGGTGGCCGTCACGCCCAACGCCATTGAAACTTCAGCTTTTGTATTCATCAAGCATCGCAATCAAGGTGGTTCGCATGGTAGACTGTATTACGTACTGAAAAACGATAAGGGGCTCAATCCCATTGCTATCAATTGGTATTACCTTATCCTCATTCCGGCTGTTATCTTATTGGTGGCTTATTTCTTCAAAAGACTCATGATATTGGCTATATTGGCTTTGGTTGGATTGTTTATTTTCAATTACAGCAAGGGGTTGGATTTGGAGAATATTTTTGAGACCATTGTGCATGGCATCAAGGACTTTTTATGATGGAACGCAGACAATGACTTAAAAAGGCATCCCGATACCGAAATTATATTGCACAAAATTATAACGGTCAGGCGCATTGGTCACGCGATACTGTGCTTTGAATGCCCGGCTATTGAACAATTCTGAAATAACCCATTGCTTTGCTCCGGAGAATTGCGGGTCGCGAATCTTGATACCGGCATCAAACCGGATAACGAAATAATCCAAATCGAACCGTAGACCTGCTCCAGCGCCTATGGCTATCTGCCCTAGGAACTTATCAAACCGGAATTCGCCTCCCGGATTCAATGCGTTTTCCCTGATTCGCCAGATGTTGCCAAAATCGGCAAAAGCGGCACCTTTCAGTTTTGCCCCAAGGAGATCATTCATGACCTTAAACCGGTATTCCGCATTGCCTTCCAGTTTAATTTCCCCAAGCTGGTCGAGGTTGCGAAAATTGAGCCTTAAATCAGGATCTAGCACTTCCCGGTTATAGTTGCCGGGGCCCAATGTACGGGCCTGCCAGGCCCTGATGCCGTTCATCCCGCCACCAAAAAAACTCTTTTCGAAAATCAGCAAGCTGGAATTGTTGCCATAGGGTATCGCCACTCCGGGATTGAGTCGAAGGACCAATTGCCGATCGCCCCCAAAATACTTGTAATACCGCAAGTCCGTTTCGGCCTTAGCATATTGCAAATAAGGTACACCCAGCACTTCCTTTTCACCGTCTTCGTTTTGCTTGAAATTAATCACCTCACTGGCCAAACCCAACAGGTTGCCACTCAAATCCAATGCCCCCCTGAAATATAGGAAATCCTCCAACCGGGTTAACCTAAGGGCATTCACGGTATAGGCATACTGGGACCCCAATCCGAAATAAGCCCTGTTGTTGCTGCGTACATATAATAAAAACCCTTGATCGATCAACCGTTGCGCAAACTCACTATTCAATTGCCCATAACGGTACTCCAGTACCAATGGCGTTAGATTATGCTGTTTATAACGCGTATCAAACCAATTGTATGAAACCATATTGCTAAAATAGCGATTGGAATAGGTGCGGTATTGGTCAAATGCCTGTATATTGGTAGAGAAGATGGTACGCGGCAGTCCATTTTTACCGGTATGCGACACTCGGAAAGGCGTAATCAAACGTGGAACCGTGACGTTGACCCCAACTTGGAAATCATTGTTGAATACCCGATTGAATAAATTACCCGGCAACCGCGAATCGAATAATACGCCATAGCGGAGCTTTATCTCCAGTTGCTCCATACCACCAAAGAGATTACGATGGGTAAAGGTATTTCCGATGTTGAAACCACTCATCCCCGCATTGAAGGTGTATTCCCCTTCGATTTGGTTGCCCATATAGGGCCGCGGGATTAGCTCATAATGAGCATTGAGTGTATTGGAATCCGGTTTGCTATAGGATATTTTCACACTTCGGAAGCCATTTAACTCATACAACCGGTCGTAGGTCAGGTTTTCCATGTCCACGTTATAGCGATCGCCGTGACGGTGGAAAAGATAGCGTGCGATGGCGGGCGACAAGAAGCGGCCGGTGCGATCCTCAAAATAAAGGTTTCCTGGCAATTCGGTTTCCTTCGGCTCAGGTTGGTTAAGGCCAGCCCGATCATGCCGGATGACCACAAAACTGCTATCAATGGTAAACTTGGTATGCGCCGCTTTTCCTTCGGGATTATCCACAACAAGTCTGAGGTCTGCCTGGTTGCTATGTAGACTTGAATCTACATCCACCCGCATATACTGTCTTAAATAGTCGTAGTATCCATGTTGCCGCATGAGGTGATAAATATGCTCACGTTCGGCCACCAGCGAATCCGCATCATAGCGTACTCCCGGCTTAATCTTGCTGAAACCATCCTTTTGTTCATCATACAGCCTTGCCAACCGCGGATCGGCAATATCCATATCCACATGGCGTAATGTAAACGGTTCGCCCGGTACGGCATGAAAGTAAAGATGAGCCCGCTTTCCTTTCAAGATAATCTGGTTAGTTACCTCGGCATTAAAATATCCCTTGGACGCCAAATAACGATTAATCTGTTGTGTGGAAAAATCCACCAAGGCACTATCCAAGATATGTGGGGGCTCGCCCACATTGCGAATATCCACAGTCCGGTAGCGTCCATTCCTCGCGTTTGCAAGGTTATAAATAAACAAATTGATGCGCGAATTCGGGCGGATATCAAGTGGGATATAAGCATCGGCTTGCTCCTCAAATTTGGGATCGATCCCTTCTATTTTTGTTTTGGTCACTAATGCCTGTCCTTCTTCCAATAATCCGGTAGAGCGACATGATGTGAATAATACCAGCAAAAGCATTATACTTGCATAAGCAAAAACACAATTCCGTTTAATCATTGACAATGCTTTCAAAATCACAAATCCGTACCATCACCTCGCTTCAACATAAAAAATTCCGTAAGGAACATGGGTTGTTTGCCGTAGAAGGTACTAAATCCGTAACGGAATTCATCCATTCGAATTATATTGTACAACATATTTTTTACACCTCCCAAGCGGCTGCAAAATTGGATAAAATACCTCAAAATATAAAATCGGAGGAAATTAGTGAACAAGACCTGAAACGTATCAGTTCCTTGAAAACACCACAAGGGGTATTGGCCTTGGTACGCATACCCACCATCCCGCCACTCACGAATGATTCATTGCTAAATAGCTTCCATTTGGTATTGGATGATGTACAGGACCCCGGTAATTTGGGTACCATCATCCGTACAGCGGAATGGTTCGGATTCAAAAGCATCGTCTGTTCATTGGGCTCGGTGGATGCCTACAATCCCAAAGTGGTGCAGGCTAGCATGGGTTCGCTTGCCCGGATGCAAGTACAATACATGGATCTTTTGGCGCTGATTATAAACATTCCCGTTCCTGTATTCGGTGCCGTTCTTGATGGTGCGCCCATCTATGAGACAGATTTTGGCCCGGAGGGTCTGGTTATATTGGGTAATGAGGGCAATGGCATCAGTACAGCCTTGTTGGCCCATATCCAGCACCCCATCACCATCCCACGGATAGGCCAGGCTGAATCCCTCAACGTGGCGGTTTCGGCGGCACTTTTCTGCGCGGAATTGGCCAGGAGGCAATCGGTATAAACCGTCTACAAACATCAAGCAAGCCCCGCCATATGCTCGTATGGGCGACCCACCTCAGGAAGCCCCACAGAGGAAATATTTTCGAAATATAATATTGATGACCTATATGAAGGGAAATTACGCGATACGGACAGCACGGTGGCGGTATATCCACTATGCGGATGGAGCTGAAGAGTTATATGATCATTTCACGGATGCTAATGAATGGGATAACCTGGCAAGTAACGGCCAGTATTCGACTATACTGGACAGTCTTAGGAAATTTATCCCTACAGCAAACGCCGAGGGCGTACCCGACATGAAGAAACCCATAAGGCGAAATAATCAATAGCATACCAACACGATCCATCGAGGTGGCCTTTTAATTGGGCAAGCCCAGCGCTGCTGCCACCCGATCATAGTGCATAAGATCCGCCGTACTTAGGTTTGCTGTTGCTGAAATGCCTCCTGGGATGATTACATACCGGAATTCATTATAGCCCGTAACAACCAAATTAAGTTCGGAAACTAGGTAGAGGCTATAGGATGTTGAAATGGAAAAATGTATCCTTTCACCGGTAGTAGTTTCATACGGTAATGGGTTAACGTAGCCCGATGGCGATTTCCAGTAAACCATTACCATGATGCTGTTTACATTGGCTGCTGTTATGCCAGGCACAGACCAAAACCTGTGGTATCCTACTGGTATTGATGAGAAAGTAAGTGCTGTCCACGGTGAATAAATCACGTTGGCCGTCCCGGTCGGGCCCTGCGGGCCAGCAGGCCCTTGTGGACCAGTGGCTCCTTGCAAACTGATGGGCGTACCCCATCCCGCTGCCGTTTTGGGGCCGTACAATTGGTAGGTGGTACGGTTGAGGTAATAGTCGCCCGCCACCCCTACACCCGTCGAAGGCGTACTGGTACCGCTGAGTATCTTGCTTCCGTTGGCTCCGGCCGCTCCCTGTGCCCCCGTAGCCCCTTGTTGCCCTCGCAAGTTTATGGGCGTGCCCCATCCCGATCCCGTTTTAGGGCCGTATAATTGGCTGGTACTTCTGTTTAGGTAGTAGTCGCCTTCTTTACCAAGGGTAGAAGCGGGCGCAGCGGTACCATTGTAAATGGTTGAACCATCGGCGCCGGCTATGCCGCGCTCGCCACGTTCTCCCCGCTCTCCTTGTTCGCCTTGGGGTCCTAGGGGGCCCGCGTCTCCTTTTTTGCAGGCTGTGAACCCTAAAACGAGAAACAGGTATGCAACAATCAGTTTTGCGTATTTTGACATTTTCATTTTCAGTATGATAAGTAATTAAATCTTTTCGAGGTACAATCAATACGGGATATCATACTTTTTCTTTGAGGCATCAATGAGACCTGTTCACGTCGTGGCCGCTTTTGGCGGTCGCTAAGTTTGATCTTAAAAAACCATATGGAACCTGCAAATTTCTTTATATGTTATCCTTTTTGGACGTATCCAAACATAAGTGTAAGTTCCTCGTTATTTTTACGCACTGTTCCGTTGCCCCCTTTCAACGTACGGTTACCTATATTGACTTAGCAAACATAATGGATATAACTGTTCGCATCTGAACAGTAAGTGTTCGAAATCGAACACTCAATATTCATAACACCATAATAAACTACTGATTTTAAGCACATTAAAAATTTGGCGTGATTGCTGTTCCAAAATACCATATTGGTCATTGCTAGAAACCAATACCTCATCGGGATTACATTTATCCTTGCCGCATTCACGGTGGGCTATCGATCGATGAGGGCCGCAATGACCAATCCGGTGGATAGTTTAAGGGATGAGTGATTACAGTGTCGATTCGCTCTTCGCGGATGCACAAACTTGCAAATAAGCGAATAAAGAGGGAGCCGGAAGGCCGAAGCGGGGAGAGCAAACAGCGATTAAACGAAAAGCGAACAGCAAAAAACTATGATAAAGAACTACTTTAAAATCGCCTGGAGGAACCTGTGGAAGAGCAAATTCTACTCCTTCATTAACATCACCGGACTAGCCATCGGCATGGCGGTTTGCATCGTCATCATGTTATTTGTCTCGTATGAGCGGAGTTTTGATGGTTTCCATACCAAAAACATTTACCGGCTCAACGAGGTGCAGAAATGGGAAGGGTTGGTCGTTCCACAAAACGTAGCGCTTTCCATGTTCCCCATGGGGCCTACATTGCAGGATGAGTTTCCCGAAGTCACCAACTTCACCCGCGTCCGCGTTGGCGGAAAATACCACTTGCAATACAAGGACACAAAAACAACCTTGGCAACCTCTCTCTGGGTGGATTCGACATTTTTCCAACTTTTCGATTTCAATCTCATTAAGGGCGACCGCATCACCGCCTTGCAAAAACCCAATAGCGTGGTGCTAACAGAAAAAGGTGCTTATAACCTTTTTGGGGAAGAAGATGCGATGGGCAAAACGGTGACGCATTATGGACAAGACACCACGCTTTTTACCGTGACGGGTATCCTGGAGAATACGCCTGACAATTCCCATCTGCAATTTGAAGGGCTGCTTTCATTCAACACCATTACCGGTCCGCAGAATATGGAAAACTGGGGAGGAAATTGGCTGACCACTTACTTGGAATTGGCCGAGGGAGCGAATATTGCAGCATTGGAAAAAAAGTTTCCCCCTTACCTAAAAGCGAACATGGGAGAAGAACGGGCAAAAGGATATGAGTTGTTCTTGCAGCCGCTCAAGCAAGTTCATGCCCATTCCGCAAACATCACCCACGATTACCTCAACCATCATAAATTTGATGGTAATTATACTGCTGTTTTTTCCCTGATAGCCCTCATCGTCCTCGTCATTGCGGCCATCAATTTCGTGAACCTCTCATCCGCGCGGTCCGCTTCGCGGGCAAAGGAAATCGGGGTGCGTAAAACCGCCGGTGCCAAGCGGTCGCAACTCTATCTTCAATTTATCGGAGAATCTGTGCTGCTTTGCGCCATCGCACTGGTACTGGCTATCGGTTTTGTCACCCTGTTGCTTCCCTATGTCAATCAGCTGAGCCAGCGCCAGATTAGCTTTCCCTTGTTTACCGATCCGGGACTGCTGGTGTTATTACTCATAGGCACCGTTATAGTGGGTGTATTGTCAGGCTTGTATCCTGCTGCCTATTTATCAAGTTTCCAGCCCACCAAGGTATTGAAAGGGTCACCCGAATCCGGCAGACGGCGGTCTGTCTTCAGGAATGCATTGGTCGTGGGGCAGTTTGCCAGCGCGGTGTTTCTTATCATTGCGGCCCTGTTTGCGGCAAAGCAGTTGAACTATATGCAAAAGAAAGACCCGGGCTTCAGCCGGGAACAGGTGGTGACCATACCCTTAGACAGCAAGTCCAATCCGAGGTATAGGGCGTTGAAACAGGAGCTCGCATCCAGCGCGCTCATTTCTGGTGTTACCGCTTCACAGCAAAGGCTGGGCAATAACCTGCATCAATCCGGTATTACTTTCAAAGGTGACGGGCCTGAACGCAAGTTGGCATCTTCCCAACTGGTGGTCGACCCTGATTTCTTGGAAGTCTATCATATCCCTTTGGTGGCTGGTCGGAATTTTTCTCCAGACAATGAAACCGAAAACGGCCAAGCGTACATCATCAACGAATCGCTGGCGAAAGAATTGATGAAAGATACCCCACAGAGCACCGTGGAATCGTTAATCGGTTCGAGGTTTGGGTTTAGTGGCATGGACTCGGCGAGCACGATCATCGGCATAGCCAAGGATTTCAATTTCAATTCGCTCCACCACAAAATCGAAACCCTCTGTTTGTTCAACTTCAGTGATTGGGGGTATTCCGAATTATCCGTAAAAATCAATGGTGAAAAAGCCGAGGAAGCCATTGCCTTCATCCAATCGACCTGGAATAGGCTTGTTCCAGAAAGTGATTTCTCTTACCAGTTTTTGGATGACCATTTCGCCGAACTCTACCGTGCGGATAGTACGGTGAGCGAAATTGTCGGCATTTTGACTTTCCTATCCATCGTTATCTCCTGCCTAGGCCTATTTGGCTTGGCATCCTTTACGGCCGAACAACGCGTGAAGGAAATTGGTATCCGCAAGGTGTTGGGTGCTTCGGTAGCGGGAATTGTACAATTGCTTTCAAAAGATTTCATAAAACTTGTTTTAGTGGCTATCCTCATCGCTGCCCCACTTGCGTGGTGGGCTGTTAATAAATGGTTGGAAGATTTTGCCTATCGGATAGCCATCGAATGGTGGGTGTTTGCCATGGCGGGACTGACCGCATTGATGATTGCATTGCTGACGGTGAGCTTCCAGGCGATCAAGGCGGCTGTGGCGAATCCGGTCGACTCACTGAGGGATGAGTAGTATCCACCGTCATTTTGTCCTTAGCGTTTTTATTTTATATTTGTAACTAGGCGCATCGCGTCAGGGAGGGCCTCCACGACCTATCCATTTAGACTCAGCACAATTAATAATGTATTAAATTGACATCAGCATGAATGCACTATTGAAAGAAATTAAAGATATTTATACGGAAGGTTGCGTAACCATCCTCCTAAACACACACCGCACAAAGCCCGACAACGTCAGAGACCCATTGACACTGAAAAACTTATTGAAGGACGCCGAGGAAAGACTATATAGGGATTACGACAAGCGGTTTGTATGGCCCATCATGGAGAATCTCAACAAGGTAGTCGAAAGCATCGACTACAATCATAATTTGGATAGCTTGGCCATCTTTGCAAACCAAACATTTGCAGAATACGTGCGCCTTCCGATTTCGGTAACCGACCGGGTAGTCATCGACGAAACATTTGCCACACGCGATATCGTACGAGCATTGCATAGTGAAGCCGCTTATTATGTACTGGTTGTCAGTCGGCAACAGGCGCGACTCATCGAAGCGTATAGCGGCCGTGTCGTAGCCGAAGATGCCGGTGAATTCCCGCTGAAAAATACAATATACACCACAGATCGCGCAAAACTCACTACTGTAAAGGGACAAGATAACCTCATCGAAGAATTTTTTAACCAAGTGGATAAGGCCTTGCTCGAAACCATCAAGCATCATCCTCTACCGGTGCTCCTTGCTACCGAAACCCGCAACGCAGACCATTACCTCAAAATAGCTGATAAAAAAGACTTAATCATCGGCCACATCAATCGCAACCGTGATGACGAGAAGGCCCATCACATCATACCAGATGCTTGGGCAGTCGTGCAAGAGCTGATAAAAAAACATACGGCAGCACGGATAGCCGAACTGCACCAAGCTGTAAACAATGGCAAATTTGTGTCGGATTACCGAGAAATTTGGGATGCAGTATTACAAGGCCGCGGAAAAACACTTTTTGTAAAACGGGGATTCTATCAACCCGCATTATTGGCAGACAATGAAATTGTGCTGGTAGACCAAGTGGATAAAAATCAAAAAGGCGTGGTGGATGATATCATTGACGAAATCATTGAAAACCACGTCCAGTTTGGAGGCGATGTTGTGTTCATGGAAGGCAACGAATTGGATGAATTTCAAAATCTTGCACTAGTCACAAGGTATTGACCGCGAATCTCCGGTATTATTCGCTTATGTTAAACACTGCCTGCCATAAGGTTGTCAGTCATGCCAATTAGTTTTGTCTTGTTGTGGACAATGAAATGATAAATTTATGGATCACAATTAAACCATGAGTATGCATTTAATAACCAAAAGCGAAGAAAAGAAATACGTATGGCAGGGGCTATATTACAACACCATGGAGCATGTTTCCATTGAACATACCGGCAGCGGCCATACCATCAACGGCATCATCATCGGGGAGGTTCAGGGCATGGCGATGAACATTCATTACAAGCTTCATGCAACGGACGATTGGACAACTCAAAGCGTCGCGATAACAGTGGACGCTGAAACCAGTTTTTCGCTGGCTTTCCAGAAAGACCAACACGGAGGATGGAGTGATGGAAATGGAAATAAACCCCTTGATTTAGCTGGTTGTATCGATGTAGATATATCGATGACCCCATTCACCAATACACTGACCATCAATCGATCGCAACTGGATGAAGGTGCTTCAGAAGAAACCAATGTGGTATATATCGATGTCCTGAAACAGACGTGTCGATCCGTCGGGCAACGTTATACCCGTGTTGGACAAGCATCATATAAGTATGAAAATCTGGAAAGTGAATTTATGTCCGTGGTCGAAACGGATGAAGATGGGATCGTCATCAATTATCCCGGTATTTGGCGCAGGATTTATCCAATGGATGCCGCTGAAAGGTAAAAGGCATATACTGAAATCGCTAAGCGTAGGCTATTGCGTCAACAGCGCGATTATGGTTTGCATATCGAGGCAACTTTATCTAAGTTTGTGCTAACCATTAACGTTTCATGCCATGATTACGGAATATCTAAGCAGTGTCAAAAAACAATTCGAATACTACAAGCTGTTGGGTGAACGTACGTTTGATCAATTGCCGGATGAAGCCCTTTCTTCGCAATACAACGCCATGTCGAATAGCATTACCACCATTGTGAAGCACCTATGGGGCAATATGCGATCACGTTGGACGGATTTCCTAACCACCGATGGGGAAAAACCCTGGCGTGAACGGGATGCAGAGTTTGACAACGACATCAACGACCGGACGGAAATGCTGGCTAAATAGCATGACGGATGGCAGTGCTTATTCGAAGGACTAATTGGGCGTCTTTAACAAAAATTAACGCAACATTGGAATTAATCTTCATGGTTTTTTTATAGAACAATCGCATCTTTGCATGAAGCTACACGCATTATGACGCACACCGTTCCTTCCAATAAAAAGAGAACCTATGCCTTGATTACCGGGGCTAGCCAAGGGTTAGGCAAAGCCTTCGCCTTGGAGCTGGCCAAAAGACAAGTCAGCACCATTTTGGTCAGCTTACCCGGCGAGGGATTGGGTTTTGTGGCGACGAAGGTGGAAGAACTGGGTCAAGAAGCACATATCTACGAGACGGATCTTACGCAAAAGGAGAACATTGCGGCATTAGCTACTTGGGTAAACCAGCATTTTGAGTTATACATACTCATCAATAATGCCGGATGCGGAGGTACACTGCGTTTCCAGGAAGCCTCTGT
Source organism: Parapedobacter tibetensis (assembly GCF_024704835.1). Lineage (GTDB taxonomy): Bacteria > Bacteroidota > Bacteroidia > Sphingobacteriales > Sphingobacteriaceae > Parapedobacter > Parapedobacter tibetensis. The sequence continues at coordinate 320,597 of NZ_JAMXBE010000006.1, read as the reverse complement.
GGATTACCTCGACCGCATCATCCAACTTAACATCAAGGCCACCGCTTTACTTACGCACCAACTGTTGCCCAATCTGATGCAACGCGAAAAGGCATATGTACTCAATGTGGGAAGTGTGGCCGCATACAGCCCCATCGGCTACAAAACTGTCTATCCTGCATCAAAAGCATTTATACACAACCTTACACGCGGACTTTATCAAGAGTTTGCGGATACCAATGTGTTTTTCAGCGTAGTCAACCCCGGGCCGATGATGACCAACGGGGATTCCTCCGAACGGTTGCTGAAACAAGGTTTCTTCGCCAAGATGGGCTTGCTCCCTCCTGAACGGGTAGCTGAAATTGCGCTCAGGCAGCTCTTCAAGCGTGATACCCTCATCATGCTCAATTGGGTGAACAAGCTGACTTGGATGGTCATGAAATTCCTGCCTGTATATATCCGGCTTCCATTGCTGACCCGGGCCATTAAAAAAGAAATCGAACGCACATGAACGTACTGGTCACTGGCGCAAATGGTTTATTGGCCACGAATACCATCATCAACCTGCTGGCTCGTGGCTATCGGGTAAAAGGTCTTCTACGGGATACCAAAAAATTCCTATTGCCCCTTCATGAAAACCTCGAATTGGTACTTGGTGACATCACGGATCACAATGCTTTGGAACTGGCTATTGAAAATTGTGATTATATCATTCATTGCGCCGCCACTACCGACCAAAACCTATTGCGCTATGATGACTACCACCGTATCAATGTGGTGGGTACCGAGAACATCATCCGGGCTGCCTTAAAACGCGGGGTTAAAAAGATCGTTTACGTGAGCACCGCCAATACATTTGGCTATGGCTCGATACAGGCGTTGGGTAATGAAACCATGCCCGCAAAAGCTCCCTTCAAAAGCGCGTGGTACGCAAAAAGCAAACAAGAAGGACAAAACAGGATGCTAGCCATTAAGCATCAAATCGAGGTCACCGTAGTTAATCCCACATTCATGATAGGCCCTTACGATGGCAAACCCAGCTCCGGTACCATCATCTTTATGGGCTACCGTAAAAAAATCATCTTCCATCCCCCGGGAGGCAAAAATTTCATACATGTGGCCGATGCCGCCAATGGGGTGGTGAATGCCCTTATGAATGGTAAAAACGGTGAAGCTTACCTATTGGCGGGCGAAAACCTGAGTTATCGGCAATTTTTCCGGAAACTAGCTGCGCAAACCAATGGAACCCCCGTTCTCATCGCCTTGCCTAAACCACTTTTAGTGACCATGGGCTATATCGGCGATCTCATCAGGACAATGGGATTCAAGACCGCCTTGTCATCCACCAATATGAAAATATTGTGTGTCAAAAATTACTATTCCAACGATAAAGCACAAAAAGAGCTGGGCATCACATTCCAGCCTATTGACAAGGGCATCAGCAGTGCCATTCAATGGTTCAAGGAGCATAAGATGCTGTAGAAAACATATCCAACTGCGCTGCTGTTTCGTCAATTTCTTCTGCGACCTGCCAGCCAATCCTTAAAATCATTTACACGTTCCCGGCTTACGATATGTGTGTCTCCATCATCCGGTGCCAGTTTGATTTCGAGCCTACTATTTGCATAAGTAGTTATTTTGGCTATCGCATCAATGTGAATAATTGCCTTTCGGTTTATCCTGAAGAATGAAGCCTTATCGAGCAGTTGTTCCGTCTGGTCAAGCGTGTAGTCAAATGGTGTCCGATTACCGGTATGGCTTGTGGCCCATACGATTCCATGCGCAATTTGGATATATGCGATGTCTCGCGCATGCACATAAACCAACTGGTTATTCAGTTTACCAACGAAACGCACATCCTTGCGCATGAAGTAAGCTTCCATCACACGCTCAAGTTGATGATGTTGCCGTGCTGGATTCTGGAATTGTTCGAATTTCTTTAAGGCATCTTGCAGTTCGAGCAAATCAATGGGTTTCATGAGGTAATCCACACTGAACAATTTAAAAGCCTTCAGCGCAAAACTATCATAAGCCGTAATAAAAATGATTGGGATGCGGCTCTCCACCTGATCAAATAGCTCAAAACAATCTCCGTCAGCGAGTTTGATATCCATAAAAACCAAATCCGCCCCATCACCATGCTTCCCAAACCATTCGATGCCATCAGCTACGGATCCCAACGTCTGTACCGATGTCAGTTTGATGGGGCATTTGCCCAATAGGTGTATCAGCCTTTCGGCGTTATCCTTCTCGTCTTCAAAAATGAGGATGTCCATGTTTCAAGAATGTTGGAAGTTTCACCATAAATTGCCCGGCTTCTTGCAGCACCGTTATGCCAGCGCTCCCATTGAGTTCATACCTTTTACGGATGTTATCCAGTCCGGTACCCGTAGAGTCGGGCACGGAGGCACGTTTATCCAGATTATTGGATACTATCAGGAAGCCCTCCTCAAAACGGATGCGGATATGGAGTGGTTTGGCCACAGAAAAGCAGTTGTGTTTAATGGCATTCTCGATAAGCATCTGTAGAGAGGCCGGCGGCACCATACGTTTTTGCTGGATTTCTTCTGGTATATCCAAGTCAAAGATGATGCTGTTTTGATGCCTGACCTGGATAAGGAAACTATAGGATTTCAAAAAATCGAGCTCGGAGGCAATGGTGATGAGATTTTCCATCTTCTTGTCCAGAATATACCGGTAGCATTGGGCCAAGCGCGTGATGTAGGTAGCAGACAGATCAGGGTTTTTGTAAACAAGGTTCGTCAACACACTCAATGAATTGAAGAAGAAATGGGGCTCTATCTGGTTCATCAGTGTCTCATACCGGGCTTGGATATTTTCCCGCATCAAGCGCTCAGTCTTTATTTGGTATTCATTCCATTGCCGGTAATAGAAGATGATACCGTTGAAGGCCAGGATAAGCAGGTAAAATAGAAATATACCAATATTTAGTTCATAACTCAACCTCTTGAAGCTATCCCAAGCCTCGTAACGGCCAAACAAGATGATATCGCTCCCCGCATAGGTAAATCCAAAGAAGAATGCAGCCAATAGGCCATAGAGAAAAAGTGAGCCAACGAGTTTCCACAGCCGTACCGTGGCGAACTGCCCTTTTGTATGGCGCTCTATCAACCCTGTCAAACCAATCGCCCCTATCCAAACCAGGTATCCATAGGCAACGAATACCGTGCTGAACACCGCAGAGCGGACGGGCTGTGTACCGAAGCCTTCCACAAACGTAAGGTCAAAGGATTTGAACAACACGCTGAATAGGAACAATACAGTTATACGGAATAAAAATCGGAATATCCGGCTTTCAAAGATGTTTCCTGAACGTTGAAAATTCATTGTTTTCCCTGTAGCACCTATGCCTTGGTATATCGGGCAGCCGGTGGGCCTATCTGACAAATGTACCTATATACCAACAAAATTCAATAGCCTAGGCGGGAAAGCTTACCAAGCTACGGTGGTTATGCTATTTTTTGGCCTTGCACCCAATTTAGCATCCGGCAGGTAACCGGAATTCATCATGAAATGCCTCAAGTCCGGAAATTCGAAGCGTTTGCAAATGAATTGCTGTATAGTAGTCCGATCACCTAGCGGCAATTGGTTTGAAACATTTTTCAGGATCAGTACCAGCAATAGCTTGTTTATCTCGTCGATCTCGTCTGTTACAAGGTAATCAAATAAGGAACTCATCAGCCCGTAGAGTGCCAATAATTCAAAAAGATCTACTTTGACGGTGCAGCGTGTCGATGGTTTTCCATGAACGCGGCGAAACCATTGGTTTAATTGTTCTTCCATGTCAGCTATTACCCCAAATGAAGCTTGATTAGCAAAGCCACTTTCATGAAGGAATTTCGATATCTTTTCCAAGGAACGCCTGAGACCCTCCATGTCATCCATATTCCCTGACACCCATATATCGGCATCGTTTTCAGCAATGGTTCCTTTCAGCATAATTCCAGTTTTATACGTCTTTTAATCCCCTGAAGGCTAAAATACCACCATTCCTATCGCCCAGCCAAACAAGATTGGGCGAATCGTCAATAAAGTTGGGTGAATTGTTGAATCGGGAAAGCGAATCGTTAGCCATGATAATACGGGCTTCTGTCGTAGCGAAAACAAAGATTTGGATCAAACGGTAAGCATACTATGAACCACAATATATTGAGCAAAAAAATCCAGGGAAGTAGTGCTTACTACATATAAATTTAAAATATGGTTTGTCTTACGGCGTATCCTTGAAAATCTTTAATAAATCCGCTTCAAATTCGGGCGACAACTGGTAGTCAACTGCGAAAAACTTCAATTCATCGAAAAGCTTAAGGTAGGTGTTCCTGTCATACCTGATGCGATAGCGTGCGATATCCTGGGTAAACAGCCGTTTCATGCCATTAAGGCCTCTCGTGCCGATGATCCCAGCTGCGTCGATGGCTAGGTTTTCGCCCACCGTCCGTTCGAGGTAATGTTGGTTGAGCGGTTCATCCAGATCGATGAATCCGTGCTGGTTCCTGAAGAGTCTTTCTTCATCGAATGCATAGCTCTGGAGTTTGTACGTATGGGTTTTCGTGTTGAACTTGATGTGTATGGTTTCCACCTGCTCCACGGGTATGTAATCGTATCCATTGAACAGATTTTTAACCACGATATTGCTGTCCGTCACCTGTTGCAGTACACCCTTTATCCTGCCAGTCTTCATTTTTACCACTGTGTTATAAGCCGTTACCATCCGGTCGGTCGCCTGCATATGCTTTTGGGCCAGAGCCATGTGGCTGCATAGCAGCGTTATGAACAATAAGATGTTGGTTTTCAAGATGGTGGTTTTTAATATAACGAGTTCGGGTTAGTTAGATACTTAGCCTTCAATCGTTCGTACAGGGAATGGGGATGGAACTTTTCTTCCAAATCCACACCAGCACTCCTTAATTTATTGTTGTAAAAATGGACTGCATAAGTCAAATCCGAAAACTCAATGTAAGCATTTTGAAATAGAATTTCCGAAGTGGACACGGAAATTGGCGTAAATACATTGGGGTCGCACACATACTCCTCCAATTTATTTTCACTTATTTTTATTGACAATAGCTGTGCTCCTATTTCAAACCAGTTCGTTACTGCTAACGGTCCTTTTTTATATATAATTTCAAGACAATCTTTTATAACTTTTGAACCTACAGGTACTTTGATATTGCCAATTTGAATCACACAATTATTTATCCCGGACAACTCTGTCGCAAAAACATAGTCGTCGTCCGAATCAAAGGGTTTTAAGCAGATCGAGTCCATATCTGACCACCACCCGCCATATTTATACAGCAACTCAAACCGAAACCAATCGGAAAAAATAGCGTAGGAGCCGTATTTATCTTTGAAAATTTTCTCTTTGCTTAATATTTCATTGGCATCTTTTAGAATAGCACCTTCCGGCAAATCGAATTGATTATAGGCGTAAAGATGGAATTCATGACCATGAAAAAGATAAGATTTCATGCAAAGCAAACATAATGGAGTTAACTTTTCGCCTATCCAAAGGCCTTGTATTATTTTATTTGAAACCATTTTTAAGGAATTTATCATATCCAACTATCAAGATACCCCAACAATTCAGCTTCCCTTTTTTCGCTAAAACATTCCTATTAAATCGGTCTTTCTATTCCTGATGCACCGCTCCGCTTCAATTTGCAAACTTCTTCCCGAAACTGACATATGGTCATTATTCTGGTGCTGTCTATAACAATAGACGACATTGGGTATGAAATTTATGTTTTCAAAACCAGCGACTTCCATTAATGGTATCATTATGCCCATATCACTTGAAGCCATGAAAAATGATCCATCGCCTAGTTTAAAATGCTTTCCTTCCGTATCCTGTTCTTGAAGTGCTTTAAATAACTTATATTTAAACGTTTTGAGGTGGGATCCTTTCCAGGAAGCACTTCTTACATCCCGGAACTCCTCCTCTGTATAAGCGGAGCAGTGTCCAATCGTTCCATAGTTCGTTATATACTGCCCATAGGTAAGTAAGTTATTACCCTGATACCTCTCATTCACCAACTGGAATGCGTATTCCCCGAATATATAGTCATCCCCATCCAAAAGTAGAACGATATCTTCGTCGTCGATGGGTATATCTAAGAGCGCCCTATAGATGTTTTCCATAGGCCCCATTCTCCTATGATTCCTAATTTTATGAATGTGATTGAATTCCTCCACAATCAAATCCAGAGTTCCGTCAGTCGACTGGTCATCAAGAAGAAATACTTCATACGAGGAATATTCCTGATCAAGTAGTGAATTCACGCAATCAATGAGATATTCTCCCACATTTCTAAATGGCACCAATACCATTATTTTGTTCACTTTCAAATCCATTTTGAGAGATGATTTCTTGTTTTACTTTAGTTAACGCTGAAGCTATAACCTGATCCATATCATAATACTTGTATTCCGCGAGCCTGCCTCCAAATATTAAATTGGGAATGCGATTCATCATAACCCTATATGCATCGGCTAACTGGTTGTTCCGGGCGTCATTTATGGGGTAGAATGGTTCTGACCCTCTTGTGAATGCCCTTGGGTATTCGCGAGAAACAACAGTGTACGGTTGTTTGCCAAATTCAAAATGCTTATGCTCTATAATCCGAGTATACGGGATTTCGAATTCTGTGAAATTCACTACGGCGTTTCCCTGATAGTCGTAGCAATCCAAATTTTCATGCTCAAAGGCTAGACTTCGATACTCCAATCGGCCAATTTCGTAGCCAAAGAAGGCATCTAAGGGCCCGGTATAGACAACTTTACAAGCCAATAAATCCAATGCAACCTTGTCTTTAAGGTAATCTACGTTGACCTTCGTATCCACACCTTTAAGGAGTGCATCTGTAAGTTTATTGTAACCTCCGATGGGAATTCCTTGATAACGATCGTCAAAATAATTGTTATCATAAGTGAACCGCAATGGTATCCGTTTAATCAGGAAAGCGGGTAACTCGCGTGCCTCCCTTCCCCATTGCTTTTCAGTGTAACCTTTAATAAACCGATGATATATATCGCTGCCAACAACGGATAAAGCGTATTCCTCCAAGTTCTTTGGAAATTTAGTAGAATATTCACGGACTTGTTCCCTGATTTTCAGTCGTGCTTTTTCCGGTGTCGTTACTCCCCACAACTGGTTGAATGTGTTCATGTTAAAAGGTAAACTAAACACCTTATTCTTGTAACGCGCCAAAGGACAATTTGTATACCGATTGAAAGGTACGAATGAATTTACATATGCCCAGATACGCTCACTACTTGTGTGGAATACATGAGCACCAAATTCATGCACCTTAATCCCCCCTTCGTCCCGACAGTAAGTATTACCTCCCAAATGACCCCTCTTATCAATCACTAGGCATTTGAATCCCGCCTGATGAAGTTCGTGTGCAAATACACACCCAAATAAACCTGCCCCAACTATTAAATAGTCATATACTCGCCGCTTTTCCATTTTATTTTCTTGCATAATAACTGCTGTGCGTAAACAGTGCTTAAGACATGTATGCTGAAATTACGTCAGCTTTCCCTAACGGTCCGTCTCAATATCTACTCTTAGTATGGGGAAATGAAACTTTCCGTATCTGTGCGAATAAGGATAAACAATGATTTCCTTTCGCCAGGTTTCGAAAATATCGTCAAGACACACAGCCGGATTTGCAGGCATATATAGCGCGACACCCCCAATAAGGTGTCTTGAAGCGGAAAGAAATTTTCCTTCGGATATTTAAGTCCATAGTTGAATACAATGTCGTTCATCACACATCGATAGTTTCTATTAGTCATCCCTGTTGCCATTTTTTCTAAGCCTAACAGTTTACCCCCTAAACTGTGCTCCATTTTGTGCAATAGCCACGGGTCAACTGAAATCTTATTATCATCAAAGGCTCTCATCTTGCTCTTTTAATATTTTTTTCAAAGGCAGAAAGATACGTTCCAATAACCGTATGTTTTCGGTTATGATATCCGCTACACCAACTTGTTCGCCATCCAACGGAAGCAGTTTCCCATAATTGGTTTTCATTCCGTTGATTAACGTCAGTTCTAAAACATAGAATCCCTCAGCAGTTGCGGAATTTGAGATGGATATGACTTTTCCCTTCAGGTATCCAAACTCTTGATCCGGAAAGTTATCGACACGTATGTTTGCTAACTGACCTATTTTCACCTTTCCTGCACCTTGGGCAGGAAGCAGGGCCTTACCCCTGACCGTGTTGTTCTCAGCAGGGGCAATACTAAATATTGTCTCCCCGCTAGTAACATTTTGGTTTTTGCTCCAGGGGCCCATTAGGTACACTTTGCCCTTTACGGGGCTCGACAATAAAAAATTCTGTTCCCAACTACGAATCTGGGCATTCAGTTCATTTAATGCCGTTTGGAACGCAATCAAATAGGTGCTTTCTCTATCAAAGGCTTCTCGCTCCAAATCAAGCAGATTCTCACTACTTTTAGAAATCTGGAGTTCTTGTTGCTTTAGCGACGAATGAAAATTAGAGTGTGTGCGCCCTTCTTGAATGTAGACTTGTTTCGACAAATCAAATTCATTGTCGGAAATTACCCGTTTTAAATGCAAAATGGAATCTCTCTCAAAGATAGCCTTTGATGTTTTGTAGCTCTCTCCGGTTAATGGAATTTGATTTAGCATTTCTGAATATGCCTCCTCTTGTAAAACCAGCTGTTGCCTTTGGTAGGTAATTTTTCGTTTATAATAATTGAGTTGGTCAAAATTTTTATAATCATTTATGGCTTTTACGAACGCATTAAAAGCAGGTTGTATAACCCCTAATCCATAGGATTCTCCTGTTACTAAATTGTAAGCGCCAGTTGGATCCGTAGCTGAAGACTCCATTTCCTTTAATACTGTTGCAAGCCGGAGCATGTCACTTGTAGTTGCAGGGTTTTGAATGACGGCCAATGGCTCCCCTTCTTCAATAAGCTGGTTATTGATGACGAAAATTTCATCAAGTTTTCCTGTAGAACGTGCTATAACATTGGCTGGAGGATCATCAGGAGTTATTACTATCTGCGATTGGACAGTATCTGGATATTTAAAGAGATAACTCCCCATCAATAGCATCATCACTATAAATGAGAACAAGATTATCCCCCAACGAACAATCCATGACGGTGTTTGTCCCATCACTTCCTGCACCTCCTCACTTTTCATTTCCAAACTTATCTCCATATCGCCTTTTTCCATGTCGGACATCATTTAATTGATAAGTCTAGTTTCCCAATTCCAACTGGTTTCTAACCAGTTCGTAATATTTCCCGCTCAATGCAACCAGTTCTTCGTGGGTTCCTTCTTCTTCTACTTTTCCTTTATGCAATACCACGATATTATCCGCATTTCGTACAGTACTTAGTCTATGGGCCACTATGACAACCGTCCTCCCCTCATAGAATTTTTTCAAATGCGACATGATCTTTAGTTCATTATTTGCATCTAATGAATTGGTGGCTTCATCAAAAAACAAAAACTCCGGATTTTTGTAAACCGCACGGGCGATTAAAATCCGCTGTCGCTGCCCCTGGCTAATTCCATTCCCTTCCATACCGATCTTCGTTTGGTAGCCTAAGGGCAACAAACTGATAAATTCACTAATATTTGCTACTGTAACAGCATGTTGCAATCTTTCTGGATCAATTGAATCACTTCCAACAGCGATGTTTTCAACGATGGTATCTGAGAATATAAATCCATCTTGCATGACAGAGCCTGATTTACTGCGCCAAAGACGGGGATTAATCATGTTTATTGGGGTTTCCCCAACCTTTATAAACCCCTTAAGGGGTTCATAGAAGCCCAATAAAAGCTTAACCAGTGTCGTTTTCCCACTTCCACTGACACCGACTATGGCAGTGACCTTGTTTTGGGGTATCTTTAAATTGACGTTTTGCAACACATAATTCCTATCCGCGCCATCATAGCTGAATGAGACATTCTCGATGGTAATATCCCTGTTGTCAGGCAAATAGGATAACTTACTCTCCATATGCTCTTCATCATCTTGTTTTCCATGGATTTCATTCAACCTTTCCAAACTGATTTTAGCATCCTGGAAACTCTGTACAAAACCAATCAACGAACTGATTGGAGCGTTGAGCTGCCCGATTATATAGGTCATGGACATCATCATTCCCAACGTCATGTCTCCCTCGACCACTGATTTTGCGGCGATATATGAGATGACAATATTGGTTGTCTGGCTGAAGAGTATTGAACCTAGCTGTTGGAATTGGCCAAGTTTCAGGCCTTTGATATTGATTTTAAACAGTTTGACCTGTATCCGTTCCCATTGCCAGCGTTTCTTTTTTTCATAATTATTCAGCTTGATTTCTTGCATTGCTGTAACCATTTGAACAATCTTGCTTTGTTCATCGGTTGCCTGAGCGAAGCGCTTAAAATCCAATTCCCTCCTGTATTTTAGGAATAATAATATCCATATAACATACAATGTATTTCCAAGAAGGAATATTCCCAGAATAGAAAGCTTATAATACGCCAATACAATAGCGAAGATGAAGAAATTAACAAAGGAGAAAAGTGTCCCTATTGAATTTCCTGTCAGAAACGTTTCTATCCTCCTATGGTCTCCTATCCGCTGCATGATATCTCCAACCATCTTGGTGTCAAAGTACCGAAGTGGAAGTTTCATGAGCTTTGCCAAAAAATCCGAAATCAAAGCGATATTGATACGGGAATTCATGTGCAAGACAATCCAACTGCGGATAAACTCGACAGACAGTTGTGAAAGGGAGATAATGAGTTGGGAAACCAAAACCAGTGTAATGAATTGCAAGTCGCCATTGCCAATACCTATGTCCACCAATGACTGTGTAAGGAAAGGGAACAGCAACTGAAGGACGCTGACAACAGCCATTCCCAGAAACAGCTGGATGATTTCCTTTTTATATGGGGCGAGATAGTTTAAAAAAAACGACAGTTTACGATTGCCCTTACCTTTGTTATCATCCTTTTCATAAAACTCGGGGGACGGTCGCAAAAGCAAAGCTGCTCCCTTCTTCTCACTGAGATCTTTGACCGCATACCAATGTTTCAGAAATTCTTGTTCTTCGTATTTTATCAGCCCGAAAGCCGGATCTGCAATATGTACTATATAGCCGCCTGATTTCCCTTTTCTTCTAATCCGATAACAAACAACAAAATGGTTTTGTTCCCAATGCAGTATGCACGGTAGCGAGACATCATTTTTCAGTTGTTCGAAAGAAATGACAACGCCGTCCGTCCTGAATCCGATATGCTCGGCGGCGTCACTTATCCCCAACATCGAAACACCTTCCCTGGTAATAAATGAAAGGCTCCTTAACTGCTCCAATGAATATAATTTACCATAGTATTTCGCAACCATACGCAAACACGTGGGGCCACAGTCCATTTGGTCATGTTGGATATAGTGGGGAAAACTACGTATCATCAGTGTTGCGTGTTGTACTTCTCCCTAGCCAAAGCACTCTTGTAAAATCGACTAAGGAAGTCATATATAATCAATTCATAAGTACGGTTTTTGGATTTAAAAATCCTGTTCATCATCATATGTATATAGCTTGACAATGGGGGCTCTATATTCCTCCGGCTGGATAATTGATTGATTGCTGTAATGACGTCTTTTAGCTGAGTGGACTTGAAAGAAAGGATTTTATCAAGTTTTTTTGATACGCCGCTTTTGTTTGTTTGGATCATCATCTCCTCGATTTGTTTGTCGTATTTCCGATAAAGTATATTAAATTGCCGGGACTTGGATTCGTGGAAACCGAACTCCATTTTAAAAGATGAATCCATCTGGTGCAACAACCCGTACTTTTCCTTATAACCGTACCCGAAGTCACTTAAAAAGCAATCGACCATTTTCATAGCCACAAGCCACCTAAAGTTTTCGTCGTTTTGGGAGTTCACGATTTTGAGAACCTCCAACATATGCCTGCTATCTACATGGAATTGACTTTCGCTTAAATCTATCAAATGCCCATTGTATCTCTCAAGCTCTCGTTTGTAGGTATCCAATTGAATATTCCAAACTAAACTAGCTTCAATTAAGTGTTTGAAGTTGTTATAGAAAAGCGCTAATACCCGACCTCCGTAATCCGGGCTGCTGAGCAATATTCTGACACGCAAGTGAAAGTCCGGGTCTGAATACCTAATAAAGAACCACTTTTCAATGAGATCTTCCGCCTCCAATTCTTGAACAATTTTTCTTATTTCTGTGGTTAATATCTTATCTGCGGTATTACTTCCGGTATATACCTTTACGTACATCCACTCACTGCCTGGGATGAAGGTCCTTTGGATTCTTTTACTCATTGTTTATTTCTATGGAACGCCACAATACATTCATTTATATAGTGACCGTCACCGTCGCTCACGACGAGACTGTCGGTCTCGAAAATAAATTCCTTTAAAATGAATTGGGCTCGGTTCTTTACTGTCGAAAAGAAAGAGCGTATGCTCAAGCTGCTTTCAAAATCAACAAATAGTTCGTTGTCCCCATCACTCAATAATGCATACTGAGGGATATTTCGTCTGAGCCGCCAACTTCCAACTTTACTTACTAAATCCCCATCGTCCAAATTAAAAACATCTTGCAATTCGTTTCTGGAAACGGTCCATGAGGCCAACGATAGGATAGAATTCCCGAATTTCACCCTAGGCAGGAAGCTAACGTTGTTAGCAGTATCCCCCCAACGGAATTCAAATCCCCCGCTTGTTTCTTGGTTCTGTAAATCACATAGAAAGCGGTATACTGGCAGGGTATCATTGTGATAGTTGAGTGCGGTTGTTAGTTGAGGGTATACCCATTTATTAAGACTTTTGGATCGAAGCATAAGCTTCCCAAACTTATAAGAAAGCATCAGGTCTGTCACTGGAATCTTATTGGATTCGGGCAAATCCGAGTCCGATAAATAAACGATTTCGTAGTTCCTGATATGAGGTCTGGCTAGTATGTTGCCCATACGTGAATTGGGCAGATGTACCAATTCCGCTAACACACCATTACCGTCTACTAACAAAGCATCCTCCTTTTCCATTAACTCGGCGATAAAGCCATTGATATCTTCGTTGAGATGAGCAAACCGGGTAAATAGTTTCGCGGACCCTCCACCAACGGCCTTCACATTTACTAACAGCTCCGCATTTCTATCTTTCACAACCTGAAATATCACATAAATTGTGGATGGTAAATTCTGATAGCTTGCCGCAATACCTTTTAAGTCATTTTCGCCCAGTAAAACTTCGTCTCTTCCAGTATCTTCCTTAAGATACTTTGACATGACCAAAGCGTTAAGGCCTAATGCTTGGTTTTGCCTTCCATCTTTTCTGGGTATCACCAGGCTTTCTATGATCGCCGGTGATACATCTGCAATACCCCTGGATACCGGGTAACCTATCCCTACATCCGGATCCAAGGCGATCGACAAAGGCACCTCGGCTTCTTCGTAACGTTCATAAAAGGCCATCTTGAAATCCCTCAATAATACGTTGCCCTGGTGTTGATGCGTTTTCGCAAAGAGTGAGAGGACAGATTGTAGTTCATCAACAATATGCTTTCCCAATTCTGCTTCCCGGTGCTCACGGAACACATCGACTTGAAATAAGCGGCTTTCATCGTAAGCAAGGGGGATTTTTTCTATATCATTTATGACACGTCTATATTTATTCACGTTCCCAAGGCCAAGCTCGTCGATATGTCTTAAATGTGCGTTAATTGACTTGAGTGTATCGAGAATAGCAAGCCCATCTCCCTTCAAACTCATTCGTCCCACTATTGCCAATAACCTATCAAAATAGAAAGCTCCTGTAGTAGAGACATTCAACTCACTGATCAGGATTTGGGATTCAATGATGTCTTCGATAAAGTCCTTGGCATCGGCATTTGGGATTGACTGGGAACGAAGAAAGTTCAATAGCCCATCGATAGTTGCCCCTCTTTTTGCCTGATTCAAAATATCCAATAGAAGTTTAGAGGACTGTACCGACGTGATGCTATGTCTAATTTTCTCCGAGACATGGCTAAATTCGATATACCTTAAACGATCTGACATCCGATACGCCGTATTATTTGGATAATATCGTAGTTGGTGCCTAATCTCAGGCCGCCGACTTAACAACTCCGCAAGAACATAAAGATATTGGGTATCAAGCCGTGTGTGCCTACTCAACTTATTACCCAATAGAAACGATGTGTCGGGGCCTATCTCTCCAATTGAACAAGTTGCCAACGTGCCGAATGGGGTACATCTAGTAGCCATCCTGGCAACATACTTCATCAACGATGAACGTATACGACTCTCTTTTTCCGGTTCTTTGACAGTGCCGGCTTGGAGTTTTTGCCATTCACCAAATAAAACAGGAGAAGATAAATAAATACCCTCCTCTATCTCTCCACGCTTCTCGTTCACGAAGTTTTCCTCAGGACGCAGCAAAGTTTTAGTCAGAAATTCAAATGGAAGCACGGGAACCCTGAAAAGAAATCGATTAAAGGGTTTATATATGTCAGTCATACTTAAATATTACTTTTCCAAGTCGTGGAACTTGATGGAACGTCTTCTGAAAGAAATGCAATAGATTCGATTTATCCCATACGGAATCGATACGGATGTCAAATATTCCTGCTTCAAAGTCCTTTAGCGCCATGTCCAAATCACTAGTAGTTCCCAAGCAATTACCAATTATGGAAATATTCTGAGAAATACTTGTCCCCAAGAACATTCCGAAATCCAACTGCTGTTTATTTTGATTTTCGAATTTGCCGTTCTGTGCATATAAACCGCACGTTATATATTTTCCTCCATTTTTTATATGTCCAAAAACTGGATATAAGTATAAATCGAAAAAGGGATCTATCACGGCGTCAAACCCTCCAAAGCTAGATGTTAAAAGTGCGGTCTCCCTACTCTCCAATGATGATTTAGTTATACACTCGTTTACCCCCAATTCCTTCAGTTTATCGAAATTAGCATCAGACGTCGAACAGGCATAAATATTGACATTATACTTACGCAAAGCGGAAATCACAGCTAATGATGTATTGGACGTTGCTGCAGTGACCAAAATGCTTTGTCCGAATTTCAAGTCCAGTTTCCTCAGCATACTGTATACGGTTTGCCCCGCAATGGTAAAGGCAGCGGCGACTTCGTCCGACATCGTGTCTGGGATTTTTTTCAAATAGGCCTGACTAAGCATCTGAAAACGCTGTGACGCACAATTCGTGGGTAGCCCACCAAAAGTCCCATCAGCCTTAAGAGGGTATGCCCCGTCGGGAATGACCCGATCGCCGATCCTTAGGTGCTTGACCTCGTTTCCTATTTCGACTACTTTTCCAACGAATTCAGAACCTACCGGATAATAGTACAGATTGCCTGACACACTTTGGTTTCTGCATTTATCGTTGGAATGAATCACTATCGATTTGTCCCGATAGTTGCAGGAAAAAGCATTGATTTCTACTACAACACCATCTTCAGGCACTTTCTCAAATGATTGATCCACATCCAATAATGCGATTGGGATAACACTATCGCACATTTCGAACTCAATGTAATCCAAACATCTTTCGTTCTTTTTAAAATTTGAACTGCATACTGCTACTGTTTCCATATTGTATTTTAAAATAAGAGAATGTTGTCCCAATCATCTGCTATCTGCCTATGAATGGTAAGCGAAACGATATACATGCCGGGAAATCCATTAAATAGCGAGAAATTTGACGTAATATCTTTTTCAAGTTTTGAATTCTTTTGTTCATGAGGCATATAAAAGTTTGACTTCAATTCATGCTCCCAATAATTGAATGCACTCTCGTATAATTCATGTCCAGTCATTTTCCAAAGTTTATAATAGAAGTAGGTTATCACCGGCAGTCCATGGCATAGGGTGAGATTGCCATCCATATAGTCTCGTCTTTTTGCCGTTCTAGCTGATAGGAAATCCAGAATTTTCTGGCACTTGGAATCACAAATGCCTAAGTGTGTAGCTTCAGTGAGGATATACAACACAGGTAAGTCACCATAACACCAGGCGAGCGTACTGTCCCGTTCAATATCGCCCACCAAGCTTGGAACCTGAAACACGTTGCCCATTTCGTTATCACAGTAAGTCAAAAGCCTGTCCATGAAGGATGTTATTAATCCATCCACGTCGCGGCCCGTTCTCTTCTTGATTTGCAATAGCAACAGGATAATCCCGCTAACCCCATGGGGCACTCCCAAATTGAGAATGCGGACCGATTGGCCATCAGGTGTCGTTTCATCCCTAGGAGAAAAAAAGTAGTCAATTGACTGTTGATGAATTTTATCTAAAAAAGTGGTGACCAATTCATCGGTTCGTACATCAACTTTCCTTTTACTGTTAAGAAAATAGTTTAAAATACCCGATGCTCCATGGAAGTAGTCGAAATTCCCGCTTTCGAGTATCTCCTTGAAGTTATGCCTCAAGATACTCTCAGTATTTTCAAACCAAGGCTCAATGCTTTCGTCGGTAATCCCGATTCTTTGTATTTGCCTAATACCCCACGCTAAACCCGCCAAACCGTAACCGAGGGTACAATTTGAGTTGTGCTTCCCGATTAAGTGTTTTAGCAGTTTACCGCAAAAATCCAAACTTTCTTTACGTTTGTAAAGACGGTATTCGTATGCCAAACTCAGCATATATCCTACTTCGCCAGCAACTACGCCGTAATGTGGTGTCGTACTACCGTTGAAGAAAGACAGATGTTTTTGGGGATTTGCCAATAGCATATCTTCATTTATTGTTGCCGACTAACATTAGAAGTCCTTTTTTTCATAATAAAATGCAATACGAAAATACAGGAGCAAAAGATTACTAAACTAATAACCCCTTTGGTAAGCGTGTTTATCTCCAAATATTTATTAATATCCTCAATACTAGCTCTTTTGCTAAATACAGCGTATCTCATCGCAAAGCCGATAAAGTTCACGAAACAATGTATTATTATACAATATATGAGATTACTGGTGCGAAAAAACAGCCAGCCCATAAATAGTCCAAATACAAAGGGCAGGACTATTGATATGTGTCCTATACCGAAAAGCAGAGAAGATAGTAGAATAGCAACTGTTGGGGAGTAACGCTTTAATAACCCGGCAAGAATGACACCTCTGAAAATCAACTCCTCAAAGACGGGCCCAAGTAAACACATTGCAATGAAAGTAAACACATTTGTTCTTTGGGTAATTAAATCCACTACATAATCTTCCAGATAGGTTTCATCGAAATAAGAAATATCAGACATCGGCAGAAATAGGATAAATATCGCACATAAAGTCCCGCACAATAGAACTATGCCATTAGGCACTTTAAGTTTAAACTGCGCCTTGTCGATTTTACCAAGTTTAGTCATGTAGGATAAAAAGATGAGCAATAGGATTAATTTAAACACCTCCGATAATAAATTTATCAGCGTTTCGTTTTCAACGAATGAAAATAGTTTGCTTGCGAAAAAATGACTAACAAATATCATGACAAGCAATAAAATTGATTGCATAATATTTGGGAAGGCGTATGTGGAATCTTTCATCTTTTATCTGTTAAAAATGTGCCATGAGAGTTATCACTCTCAGGCACATTTAATCAAATTTACTATGGTTCAATACACCCGGGAGTTGTTCCATACATTTCCGAGTACTTTGGGTCTGTTGTACAACCAACCCAGAGTGTGTTATCTTTCATCCAAGATTCAACGACACTAGTAGTGTAGTCAAGAGATTTGCCGGCTGAGTAATGAGTTATAAATCTAGATATTGCGGAAATCGATCCTCCCTTCAGTTCGCTCATACCCTGTTCATTAAGATTTACAATTTTCTCCTTGTCTAAGGATAGTTTTTTAAGCTTTTTCATGTTTAAAAAGTTTAAATGAGAACAATTTACTACTTGTTAAAAAATGGATAAGTACCTTACTTACCGCTTTCGATTTGATATTCGACCATTTTTTCGACTGGTCTTTTACATTTACCTTACCTTTTCCATAAGCATTTTCTTTTGTTAAACAATCTGTGAATTAAATAACTTAGCATGGTAAACTTCACTGTAAAACTCTTCACCTACAGTTTTAGTATTATATCGGTCTTCAAAGGTTTGTCTAGCATTTAACGCAAAATAATCCCGTTTTGGATTGTCATTCAGTAATTTAAGGATGGCTTCTGTCAGTCTATCAATCAGTACTTGTGTATCAGAAAGGGAAAAATCTTCATCCTGCGCTGGTAACTTGTATCCATTGAAATCATTATCAATCATATCCGAGATACCTGTTGCGTCAAAGCCTATTACTGGAAGGCCATGCATGAACATTTCAATAACAACATAACTGCATTGCTCATTCAATGAGGGCTGTAACCCAATATCGGCCATGCTGTACAAGTCGTATAAAAGGTCTTTTTCCACCCTGCCCATGAAAATCATCTTGCCACAAAAGGAAGTGCACATCTTCATGAATTCGTCATAATTTCCCCCTCCTGCTATTATCAACCGCATATTTGGATAGCGGTCGACAGCTTTTCCGAAGGCTCGCAGCAATACATGCAGCCCTTTCGAAGACTGCAATCTACCGGCGTACAACAATACTTTCTCCGATCTGCCAATGCCAATTTGAGCTTTCAGTCTTTCAATTTCCTTACGAGACTTGAATGCTGCGCGGTCGCTAAGGGTGTTCGGTAGCAGGATAATTTTTGATGCAGGAATATCATATTCTACTGAAAGCAATTTGTATGTATATGACGATAGGACAATAACGGAATCAACTTGTTGAGAGATATTCTCCAAGCTCACATAGTCGTAATGCACTAATTGTTTAATCCTATCATCCGCTGAGGTCTCTTCATTAGCTATAATTTTTCTAAAAGCTTCCAAATTACCATCTATAAGCGAAACCCACCTTATATAATGGACAGTGAAGATGATGCGGGAGGACGGAGCCAACTTCCGCAGAAAAGGTATCAGTGAAACATGTTGGTTATAGTTCAAATGGAAAGTATTATGTTCAATAGGACTAATGTATTCAGACAACAGGCAGCTTACCGACAAGCTGTATTTCTGCATTTTATCATTCTCAAATAAGCTTATGACGGGAATATTGAATGGCCACGGTATGTTTATCTCTCTCAGGCGCTTTTCCTTATCATATGAAACAGAAAATTCCGATCCATCAGATTGCAGTGTGACAATGGTTAGGTTAATTCCCTCTCTACCACAAAAGTGATTCGACAGCTCGTTGATATAGGTAGTGATACCATAATCCCTCGAATAATTGTATGTGTTAAAAAGATAAATATGCATCACCTTGCCATTATTTCGTGTAAAACAGCGCCAGCACACCCATGGTCCAACCCTAGTGGTAGGTTCAAAAATTCGATTTGCTCTTCTTTATTTGGAAAATCCATTTCGCTAAATGGTGATGGAGGCATTTTTAACTTCACCTTTTTTGCTGCCATCTCCATTTCCTTTAGATAATCAGGATTGAAGGGGTGATTAGTTTCCTGCTTAATTGAAAGGGCGATTCGGTCCCGTACATACATTTGGATACCTTGAAGTCCAGTACGAATTGATGAGTCCTTTACCCGCATAGGTGACCTCTCCATTATGACCTCGTCAATTTGACTTAGCACCTCTTCCGGATCTCCCTCAACGAAATCACTGCTAATCAAATAACATAACCCCCAAGCAATTCCACAAAGACCGTTCTCCAAATTGATAGGCATTTGATTGTCAATATCATCGTATATCTGTTGAACCAACTCGTCCCCAAATTCTTCATATATTGAGTTCCTCATATATCTTGAGTAATGGTAAAAGAGAATAGCAACCCCTGTCTTCCCATGGAACAGTCCTACGTTATCCATAAAGGAACCTTGTAACAGCAAATGGTTTACTATACGTTGGTTTATATCTAAATTCACTTTCATCACAATTTCAATCTGTTTGGAACGCAAAACACATAGCCAACCAAAATAAATAGATGTCATAAATAACCTACCCCACCTTTATACATTTCAGGGATATCCAGAATTACACTGAAATCCAACGCAAGTGGCGTATTTTTATCAAAAACCCGGATTGCGCCATTCCGGCTTTTGATCTCACCAGTATGTCAACTATCCTTTTACCTCTATACGGCACGTTTGGAAAAATTACCCCATGAGAATGGATTTTATTTTTCAATCTTTTGGTTTATATTTCAGATGATGGTGCAATCCGATTTTCCAAAACAATTGTCCTTGTAACCCAAACCCATTCATTCCTTCACGATTTATCATGAAACAAAGGAAAATAAAAATTTTATCGTTTCTTCCCACCTAATTTGTGGGAAATACTACCCCAATTTAGGTGGGAAGATCTTACGTAAAAGTGTACCACATGGAATCAAACTTTTGGGGGGTTTACGGAAAAACGGGGCTACCCAACCATTGACTCCACCACCGTTGATTCTGCCGTTGCGTGTGCTGAAAATGCCCTTTGGTAGTTTTTTTGTTCGGATATAGGGGAAGGATGCCTGAATTACTTATGCGATTTAGTGCTGCCACGTGGGACAAATGGGGGGCGATGCCAGTTCACCTTCATACCAAGGGCCGGGTGCTACCGGCTGTTGATGTATTGGATGGCTTTCTCCAACACCTCATCGCGGCCCGCTTTAATGCCTTTGATCGTTGGTTTCGCTTCGATATCGGGGACAATGCCCACCCGTTGCGTTTCGCGGCCATCGGGATAGTAAACCCCGATGCCGCTAATTGCTGTCTGTATACCGCCCGGCAGCACAATTGGTGATACGTTGCCATCGGCAGCTGCCGTTGTGGAACCGATGACCGTCGCATTTGGATGCACACGGTACGACATGGCCTGAAACTCGGCGGCACTCTGCGTCACTTCGTTGACCAATATCACCACTTTCCCCTTGTAGGGGCTGGCGTTCTTTTTGCCCGTGTCCATCGTAGGTGTCATGGTAAACAATCCCGGCTGTTGCACGCTGCCCATGGTAAACTTCGCGAAAGGCGTATTGTCGGCCATCAGAAACTCTCCAACCCGATTGGCACCGGGCCGTTGCGGATAATTCCGGTTGTCAATGATCAATCCCTTTGCGTTTTGGATGGTTTCCCAAAATGTGGCGAGGTCATCCGCGTTAAGCGTGCCGTTGTTCAGGTACGCGATTTCGTCGGTTAACATACGGAAACTGGTATCCTTGCTGACAAATCGATTATGCATGGTCAGCAGTTTTGGTTCAAAGGTTTCCAGCGCTGTTGTTCGCATGGTCCCATCGCGCTTGAACTCGATTCGGATTAATGAGTCATTTGTCCTCAGCAATTTCGGGGCGATGTCGCGCAGTTGCGTCGGATAATTCGAGGCCGGTGTATACTCCAACCAGTCTTTCACGATCCCTTCAATCGCCCGGCCATTGATCGACGTGATCACATCGCCCACTTCCAAACCAGTGGCTTTTCCCCACTCCGCATGCCGGTATCCGGTTACCACAGCTTGTTCTTCCGCAAACTCCACCTCCACTGGTGCGAACCGTTCACCCAAGAAGTTATCCATTACGGTATTATTGCCCCAAACATTTGCATGGGTATCGTGTATACGTCCGACCAACTCCAATACCGTAAGCATGTACGCACGCTTTTCGTCGGCCTCAGCAAATTTGGGTACGAACTCGCCCAGCACATCCTTCCAGTCTTCGCCGATGAGGTGCCTATAGGGAAAGAAATACTGGATCATGTTCCAATACCGGTACAATGCGAGCAGCCGGAAACCATCGTCATCCGCCTGCATTCTTGGATACGCACTTTCATTGCTGAAATCCGGGTTGCCGACACCCCGATGCATGCCGATGTAGAAGTGCTCACCCGTACGTTTGGCATCCTTGACATCCAGTAACAACGCGGTCAGGGCATCCGAAAAGCCGCTTGCCAAAATCCATTCCAGGTCGGGTTCGAGTTTCACTTCCGCTGATGCCCGCCGCGTGGCATCGCCCTTTTCGAACGGCCTCAGCTTACCGATCCACTTTACGAGCACTTCATCCCGTTCGTCTTTACCGCCCACCGCCAATACCGAAGGGAGTATCCGGAACAACTCGTAATCCCAATTGAAATCACCTTTGGCAATATTGGGGTGGTAGTATTTGACGAATCCCCATACCAAACCCAGCACCTTCAAGTTTTCGGACCGTGCACCATCGAGCACCGGCAGGCTGATCGTTGACCCGTTATCGAAAGTGGTATCCAGCTGGGCTGGTACTTTCTTCTTTTCCAAGGGTTCCAGCGTGGCGATGTCCTTGCCGTCGATGGTCACCGCCAGACTATCGAACCAAACTTTGCCCTTTCCCACCAGCAGCCCGCCCAGAACGGTCTGGTCGGTTTTCTCCGGGTTCATTGGGAGGGCAAACTCATACCTGGTCCAGTCCGTGGTGCCCGCCAGGCCCTGCTGCTGCATGTTGTTGAATGCCAACTGTGGATCGATACGCAGCCACAATCCAGCAAACCCCTCCACATCCTCCGTTTTAATGTATCCCGAAAGCGTGATCTCCCTGCCGGGGTAGCTGCCCGGAATGGTAAACATCCACGCACGGTACCCCGGATTTTCGGCTTCAAACGCGATTGCCGCGGCATATTTCCCGCTTTTCACCACGGCCGAATCCAGCGACAGTTTGTATCCCGTTTCGCCGAAGTTTCCCCAGCCAACGGGCATGCCATTGAGGGTCTGCTCAAAATCAAAATTAAACGATTGCTTCGCATTCTTCGGCTGGCAGATGGCCGATGTAGACATGACGAGTGATACAGCAAGGAAAACGATTCTTCTCATGGTTTACATCCGTTTTGCTCTGCAAGATAATAAAAAATCACTCCACCCTCAAAACTGTTCTGACGGATGGCGTGGGTAGTTAAATTGGTAGGACAATGGCCTTCAAACCCCGTATCGGGTCTCAGCAAAGTTGGCGATTTCAGCCGTGGTGAAACGATTTACCAAAATAAAGGTTGCTGACTACCTCGTAGCTTTTTTGCTCCGCACCTTTTTCTTCACCTTCTTTTCTAGCATAGTCAATCACATTAGCCACTTTTTTGGACACCGGTTTGCAAGACACCAAGAAAGAATCATGAACATTTTGTATTTTTACCGCAGCTAATCAGCAACACACTTTCCATCGTGTATATTGGTCGGCAATTTGTATAGTACAGTTTTTACACTAAGAGATTACATGAGCGACGAGACGAATCAGACACCCGAAGAAAACCAAGATAACATTCCCAACGATGCTCAATTGGGCAGTAGCCAAACCATCCCTTTGTCTGGATTGTACGAAAACTGGTTTTTGGATTATGCTTCTTACGTTATCCTCGACCGAGCCGTACCGCATATCAATGATGGGTTCAAGCCGGTACAACGCCGTATCCTACATTCGCTGAAGGAAATGGACGATGGGCGGTTCAACAAGGCCGCCAACGTCATCGGCAATACCATGAAATACCATCCGCATGGCGATGCCTCCATCGGTGATGCCATGGTGCAGATCGGACAGAAAAACCTGCTGATTGATTGCCAAGGTAATTGGGGTGATCCCGTGACAGGCGATTCGTCCGCCGCGCCACGGTACATCGAAGGCCGCCTGTCAAAATTTGCCAACGAAGTGGTTTTCAATTCCGATACCACCGAGTGGCAGCTTAGCTATGATGGGCGCAATAAGGAACCTGTGACATTGCCAGTCAAATTCCCTTTGCTCTTGACCCAAGGTGCCGAAGGCATAGCTGTGGGGCTGGCCACCAAGATCATGCCGCATAACTTTATCGAGCTCATCGATAGTTCCATCGATATATTACGGGGCGGGCGTCCCAATCTCCTGCCTGACTTCCCCACAGGTGGCCTAGCCGATTGCTCGGCTTACAACGAGGGACAACGCGGCGGAAAGATACGGGTACGTGCTAAAATCGAGGAACGCGATAAAAAGACGTTAGCGATCACCGAAATCCCATATGGCACCACTACAGGTGGGTTGATCGATAGTGTGGTGGCTGCCAATGAAAAGGGTAAAATCAAAATCAAAAAGATTGAGGACAACACCGCCCAAAATGTGGAAGTCATCATTCACCTTGCCCCAGGCATCTCACCCGATGTGACCATTGATGCCTTGTATGCATTCACTTCCTGCGAAGTATCCATATCGCCCAATACCTGCGTAATCAAGCATGATAAGCCCCATTTCATGGGGGTGAACGATATATTGGTCGAAAATACCAAACAGACTAAAAGCCTGCTCAAACAGGAGCTCGAAATAAAACTGAAAGAACTGCAGGAGCGGATTTTTTTCAGCAGCCTGCTCAAGATATTCATCCAGGAGGGGATGTACAAGCATGCTGATTATGAAAATTCCGGTGATTTCGAAACCGTGACTGAGGTGCTCACCCGCCTATTTACTCCTTTTTTCAGTCAGTTTTACCGCGAAATACTGCCGGAAGACTACAAGAAACTCATTGAAAAACCCATGAGTAGCATCACCCGCTTCGATGTAGCGAAAGCTGATGAACAAATGGCCTCACTGGAGGAAGAAATCAAAAAGGTACGGCACCATCTCCGGCATCTCACCGACTATGCCATCGCTTGGTTTGAGCGCCTCAAGGAAAAATATGGCAAGGGCCGTGAACGGAAAACCGAACTACGGGCTTTTGACCGGGTGGAGGCCGCTCAGGTGGCACTCGCCAATGTGAAAATTTACGTAAACCGCGCCGATGGATTTATAGGTACGGGTATGCGCAAAGACGAATATGTGGGCGATTGCTCTGACCTGGATGACATCATCGTATTCCGAAGTGATGGCAAGTGTCTAGTTACCAAAGTGCAGGATAAGGTTTTCGTGGGTAAAGACATTGTCCACGTGGCCGTGTTCAAAAAAGGAGACGACCGAACGGTCTATAACATGGTTTACCGCGATGGAAAATCAGGCGTATCCTACGTGAAACGCTTTTCCGTGTTGGGGGTAACGCGCGACAAGGAATATGACTTGACCAAAGGGAGCAACGGCTCCAAAACGCTCTACCTCACAGCCAATCCAAATGGGGAAGCCGAGGTGGTGAACATCCAACTGAAACCGCATTCGAAACTCCGCAAATTGCAGTTCGACCTCGATTTTGCAGAAGTAGCCATCAAGGGACGAGGCTCCCAAGGCAATATCTTGACGAAATACCCCATCAAAAAAATCATGTTGAAGAGCAAGGGAGTATCTACGTTGACGGGGCGCAAAATCTGGTATGACGATGTGCGCAAACGGCTTAATGCGGATCGACGTGGCAAATACCTTGGGGAGTTTGACAGTGATGACAAAATCCTCACCGTAATGGCCGACGGTTCTTATGAGCTGTGCAGCTTCGAACTGAGCAACCATTTCGATGACAAAATGGTGCGCATTGAAAAATACGACCGACAACGGGTGTACAGTGTGGTGCATCGCGACGGCAAATCGGGCGTCCACTATGTCAAACGATTTACCTTTGAGGATACGCCATTAGGCAGACGGACCTCCGTCATTAATGACGAACCGGGGTCAAAATTGGTACTCATCACCAATGCCACCATACCATGGGTACATGTGGATCTACAGAAAGGTAAATCACAAAACCTGGATGCTACGGAGCAAAACCTTGCCGATATCATCGATGTGAAAGGCATGAAGGCCCAAGGTAATCGGCTTAGCCCACATGAAGTGAAGAAGGTAACATTAATCGCCGCGGAAGATGAGCTGTCCCCGGGTGAAATCCAGAGCACACCCCCGGAAACCGAGCAAGGCGCTGAAAACAGCCTTGACACTGACATGGAAAGCAAAACAACCCCAGCCCAAGAAGAAGCAGTAGAAGAAGAACCAAAGGAAGCGGTCGAACCGCCTCCAACGGTAACCGAGCCCCCCCCATCAATAGACCATGCTGATGATGATCAACCTTCCGCACCGGAAAAGGATAAGGAGGAACCGACCAATCAAAAACAGCAATCTGACGTGGACTTTGAGATTACCAATCCAGATGATATACAGATAGATGATAATGGACAAATTGGCTTATTTTGATTAGCCTTAAATCCAATATATTGGCTCCTACCTATTGGTGTTGGAGCCATAACCTGCTAGGCATACGTCGTTTGTACACCATTCTTTATCGTTCCCCCAGCGCACAACAACCCGCTTAAACACTTAATTTTATCATTTTTTAACAAAAAATTGATGTTTGTTACATAAAAAATCAGCAAACAGCCTATTTTTTAGTTATTTTTCAACGAATTACGTGTTTTTTTAAAAAACACTTGATTGAAATTAAAATATGTAATATATTTGCTACCATGAAATCCGTTAATCTAATATAAAACGGGAAACATCTACCTTATAATAACAAGTAAAACGGCTCTTTGGCACAAAAAGAATAGTGTTTTGTGTCTTCCAGCCTCTGGATACTAAAACAAAGAATTCAGTATAGTTTTACAAAAATATTGTCCAATGTTCTATGATAAAATGCCATTCAAATGAAATTGCAATTACACATGGATAGTATTAATTGGTTCCAACATGCATTATACCATACCCTAAACAGGGGTGCAAGTGCTTTATTTATACGCATCTGTATGGGGCAAGGTTGGGCCAATAATATGGCCGAGAATTAGAGAGGCCATTATATAGCTCTTTTTCAAATACTGGAATTCCCAATGGGAGATGAAAGGTAAACCGACATAGTGGGTTAATCGTGTCATGATGTTGAGACCGATACAGGATTCGTCATTGAGATTAAACGTTTTAGCCAATTATTGGGTTACTACACGGAACATGGAAGATGCTGAAATATTAGAACAATTGCCCAAGCGATCATCAATATTAGACCGCTAGGTATTAAACAATTACAGATACAGATATGAAATAACAAACAGGGACAACATGGACAAGGGTTAATTCATTCAATCATCATCATCATTAAACAATCAACACCGTGAACGCCAACGTCGCAAAACAACCGCAGACACGCTATTTATTCATCATCAAATACGTGATTGGTGCCTCAGACGTGTTATTGATGAATCTAGCTTTCATCGCATCCGCCTTAATCGCTTATGGTTTTTCTACATCTGGGTCTCCACCCCAAGATCAACAAGTTTTCCAACAAGAAACGTTGGTCGTAATCAATTTGGTTTGGTTGCTATTGGCCAGTATCTTCGGCTTGTATCGCAATGACACTATCACCTCGCTCGAAGATATCTACCGCTCTTCTTGGCGCACAGGTTTATTCCATTTGATCATTTGTTGTTCGTATTTCTCATTTTCCAAACAAATCGATGTTTCTCCCTACCACCTCCTTATCTTTTACACGTTTTTCGGTGGCCTGATCATCTTGAGTCGTTTCACTGGTACTTATTTCCAATTTACGTTGGACAAACACTTCCGTATTCGTGAACGGGTAAGCATCATGGGCAATGATAGTAACACCAGCAAGCGATTGGCTTCCTATTTTGAGCAACACCAACTCAATTACAAATTGGAAAACTTGCCTATCAAGGATGAAATGTTTATCGATGGGCAGGGGAAACTGCAAATAGCTACCGTAGGCAAACATTTCATGAAAGCCGCGGTAGCGGGTGTACGGGAAATATATTTATCGCTAAAGCCTCAATACCTTTCGCATGCCACGGCATTGGCCGAGGAAGCCGACAAGCATTGCCTAAGGCTTAATTTTGTACCTGACCTGAGCGATGGCTTTGATAGCTCCTATCATGTCCAATACCTCAATGCGTTCCCCGTTCTTACGGTTCGCAAAGAGCCCATGAGCGAGATTAGCAATCGATTCAAGAAACGTATATTCGATTTGTCTTTCAGCATTTTAGTGGTTGTATTCATCCTCAGTTGGCTATATCCCATCATTGCCATACTCATCAAAATGCAAAGCCCAGGGCCCGTCCTGTTCAAACAATTACGCAGTGGCAGGAATAATGAATCATTTTACTGCTATAAGTTCAGGAGCATGCGGGTAAATAGCGATAGCGACCGGAAACAGGCAAGTAAAGACGACGACCGGATTACCCCTATCGGAAGGTTCCTTCGCAAGACCAGTCTCGATGAGCTACCTCAGTTTATCAATGTACTGAAAGGCGAAATGAGTGTCATCGGCCCCCGCCCCCATATGTTGGCGCATACGGAGGAATACAGTACCATCATCAAAAAATACATGGTACGGCATTTTGTAAAGCCCGGTATCACAGGGTGGGCCCAAGCTAACGGCTATAGAGGGGAAACTAAAGACTCCACCTTAATGGAAAAACGGGTGGAACATGATGTCTGGTACCTCGAAAATTGGACGGCAATGCTCGATGTAAGGATTGTTTTCTTAACCATCATCAACATGGTGAAGGGAGAAGAAAACGCACATTAAGCATACGGTGAGGCATCATTGGCCTGAAATTCACAAAACACACACCACACAAGTACGCATTGCTTACTATTTAGATGGGAATTCAAAATCTTAAAAAAATAAGGGCCATGCCAACAAACCTACTGGGCCTTCTAGGCAACCATGTGGTAATCCAAATAACATACATATTCCCCATTTGATTAATGTCTATGTTGAGAAAAAAAATTAACAAAAAATCGAATTGTATTATCACCTGTCTCTTTTTTTTATCCTGCTGCTTTACAGCTTGTGTTTCCACGAAGGAAACCGTTTATTTTAGCGACATCTCCCCGGACAGTCCTCGGGTAAAACTCCCAGAATACCATGAACCCATCATTCAAGTCGATGACATCCTACATATCACCATCCAAACCCTTGATGGGAGTTCCACGGCAGCCATCAATCAATTTTCAGGAGGCACCTCAGATGCAGGAAGCCAAGCAACGCCCATGAGTGGTGCCGCTCCAGGTGGATACTTGGTGGATGAGGAGGGGCAAGTCACCATACCCATACTGGGCAGGCTGCAAGTGGCAGGTTTGACCACTTCGGAAGTACGCCGCCGCATCACCAAAGATGCATCGCGATATTTCAACGACCCCACAGTACAAGTACGATTCTCCAATTTCAAAATAACGGTAATCGGTGAAGTAGCAAAACCGGCTACCTATACCGTACCCAACGAAAAAGTAACCATACTGGATGTCTTGGGAATGGCCGGCGATCTCACCATTCACGGCAAACGGGACAATATACTGTTGGTACGTGAAAACAATGGAGAGAAAGAGTTCATCCGTTTTAATTTAAATTCTCAAGACATCTTTAATTCACCCTACTTCTACCTAAAACAGAATGATGTCATTTATGTCGAACCGGGCAAGGGCAAGATAGCATCAACCAACGCTGCACGTACACAAGCCATCTCCATTGCGGCTACCGTGGTTTCTATTTTGACATTGGTCATTTCGAGGCTTTTATAATTATAATATAAACACAGATTGATAGATATGAAGGAGAGGCTGGAAGAGGATTTTGAGCTTGAAACACAAGACGACAACAAGGGGCTAATCGAGTTTTTAGGTAAGCTATTATCCAATTGGTATTGGTTTGCACTATGTGGCTTTATTGGTCTGGCAATTGCCTTCTTGAAATTACGTTACAGCACCCCGCAATATAGAATCAATGCAAAGGTGCTGGTTACGGATGGGGAGAAAGGTTCGTCTACCTCGGGACAAGGAGCGTTCATGGGCGATTTCAACAACCTTTTTGGTGGGGTTAGCTCCGTGGATAACGAAGCGGAGATCCTGAAAACCAGGTACCTCATGGAACAGGTGGTTCAAAAACTCAATGCCCAGGTTAATTATTACCTACCGGGGAACATACGGGATGTGGAAATTTTCCGGCCGCCTTTTCATGTCTCCCTACTCCAGACCGACAGCCTAAGGGGGGGAACTTTTTACCTCACACGTACCGAGGGGGAGAACATCTTGATTACACGAGATGGCTTTGAACAGGAGGCCATTTTCAACCAGCCATTTGACCTTCCCGGCCTGGGGACTGTCCTGATCACCCGCAATGCAGATATATTGTTGGAGGATAAGCCTTATAAATTCCAGGTAGTATCGCTGGATTCCCGTGTCAATGAATATATGGGACGTCTTTCGGTGGCCGTTAATAATAAACTGGTTTCCATTATCAGCCTAGCGTTTGAGTATCCGTTAAAGGATAAAGGCGAAGAGATTTTACGCACGATTATTCGGACCTATACGGAGAATAACCTAAAAGCCAAGAACACCATTGCCGACAGTACCATTTCATTTATTGAAACCCGACTTGTATTTGTGGGTCAGGAATTGGGAGATGTGGAGGGCGATATCGAAACGTTCCGTCAATCGCGGCAACTGGCAGATATGAATACGCAGTCTCAATTATTACTCCAAAACTCCAGCGATTATATCAAAGAGCTGGCCGAAGTGGAAACCCAGTTGAACATCATGGCCAATCTCAAAGCGTATTTACTGGACGAAGCGAATGAACGTGTGCTCCCCATCGCTATCTTGCCGAACGATATGATTTTCAATTCGCTGGTGGAACGGTATAATACCTTGCTACTGGACAGGGACCGACGTTTGTTGAGTGCCACGCCTGACAACCCGTCCATCCAGAACCTGAACAAACAACTATCAAATTTGCGTGCCGATATGCTTGCCAACATGAATAACACGCAAAACCGCCTGGAGATTATCCGTAATGACTTGGAACGAAAAACCGGACAGTTGGAATCCGAGGTGACGAGTATTCCAGCCACGGAACGTAAGTACTTGGATTTGACCCGGCAACAACAAATCAAGCAAGAATTGTATGTATACCTATTGCAGAAAAGAGAAGAAACGGCCATCAGCAAAACGGCCAATATTTCCAATAGCCGGGTCATTGACCCCCCCAAGGTGGCTGCACACCCATTCAGTCCGAGACGCTCAACGACCTTATTGGTTGGATTGCTGATTGGCTTGGCCGTTCCTTTCATCATAATCTATCTCCGCAATTTACTCAACACACGTGTCCACACCGTAGAGGACATCACTCGGTATACGCAGGTGCCTGTGGCTGGCGAGATCAGCCACAGCCCGTCAAAGGAAACGCTGGTCGTAGGTTGGAATTCCCGCTCGGCCATTGCCGAACAGTTCCGTTCATTGCGCACCAACCTAGCTTTTTACTTGAACGATCCGAATCGGAAAACCATCTTACTTACTTCCAGTATGAGTGGCGAAGGGAAGTCTTTCGTAGCGTTGAATATGGCCATGATCTTTGCCATTTCAAAAAAGAAAGTAGTGGTGATGGAAATGGACTTACGCAAACCCAATCTCTCGACAAAACTCAACATCACCAATGATTTCGGTTATACAAACTATGTAATCACCCAATCACTTGCTCCAGCGGACATTATCAAACCTTCCGGGATACACGAGGGCTTATTCATCATCAGTTCTGGCCCCATCCCTCCAAATCCGGCAGAAACCATTCTCAGTAATCGCATGGATGAGTTGATGACTTACATGAAAAAGGAATTTGACTACATCATCATCGATGCTCCGCCCGTAGGGTTGGTTACCGATGCCCAGTTACTCAGCGATCATGCTGACTTAACATTGTATTTAGTACGACGCGGGTTCACACACAAGAACCAACTGGCTATACCGGAAAGCCTGTATCGTAACCAAAAAATGAAACAGATAGCCTTGCTTATAAATGACATGAAGTCCAAGGGTGGGTATGGCTATGGCCCTGGATATGGGAGCTATGGGGAGGATGCCGAAAACCATCGTAAACGATGGTGGTGGCCATTTCGAAAAAAACGATAACAAACTAAAATAATAATCTACCAACGTGAATACTAATAGCAAAATATACATCGCAGGACACCGTGGCATGGTAGGCAGTGCCATCAAGCGTCAACTGGAGGAACGAGGCTACACCAACCTGGTTTTGCAAACATCAGCATCACTTGATCTCCGCAATCAACAAGCGGTACAGCAATTTTTCGCTGCCGAACAGCCAGAATACGTGTTTTTAGCAGCAGCGAAAGTGGGTGGCATCCTAGCCAACAATACCTACAGGGCAGATTTCATCTATGAAAACCTCATTATGGAAGCCAATGTCATCCATGCTGCACATCAGTTCAACGTTAAAAAACTAATGTTTCTAGGCAGCAGTTGCATTTATCCCAAAATGGCACCGCAACCCCTGAAGGAAACATACCTGCTCACGGGGCCTTTGGAAGAAACCAATGAACCGTATGCCATCGCAAAAATAGCGGGCATCAAGCTCTGCGAAGCTTACCATGATCAATATGGGGATGATTTCATCAGCGTAATGCCTACTAACCTATATGGGATTGGTGACAATTACCATCCGGAGAATTCGCATGTGCTGCCGGCGCTGATCCGTCGCTTCCATGAGGCAAAACAGGAAGGGGCCTCTTCGGTAACCATCTGGGGCAGCGGCACTCCCAAACGCGAGTTTCTCTATGCCGATGATTTAGCAGAAGCTTGCGTATTCCTGATGGATACCTATAGCGGACGGGAATTGGTCAACATTGGCACCGGGGAGGACCTCAGTATCCGGGAGTTGGCCGAGCTGATTAAAGCGGTGGTCGGTTATGAAGGTGAACTGGTATTTGATACCAGTAAGCCCGATGGTACTCCCCGCAAACTGATGGATGTATTGAAATTACACCGGTTGGGCTGGCAACACAAAACCACCCTCGAAGAGGGCATCGCCTTGGCCTACCAGGATTTTTTAAGAAATGAATTTGCCATGCGTTAAATGAATTGCAATACCTAATACCCACAACATAACAACACAGCATATGAAAACAGCATTAATCACAGGCGTCAACGGACAGGATGGAGCCTATCTTGCCGAATTATTATTAGGAAAAGGATACATGGTTCATGGAGTGAAACGCCGCTCTTCGCTAATTAATACGGATCGGATAGACCACCTGTATCAGGATCCACATGCAGAAAACGTATATTTTAAACTGCATTATGGCGATATGACGGATAGCACCAACCTGATCCGCATCATCCAGGAGACCCAGCCGGATGAAATCTACAACTTAGCGGCGATGAGTCATGTGAAAGTGAGTTTTGATACCCCGGAATATACGGCCAACGCAGATGGTATTGGTACACTGCGCATTCTGGAAGCCATCCGTATACTGGGACTCGAAAGCAAAACCCGGATTTATCAGGCCTCCACCTCTGAATTATACGGGTTGGTACAAGCAGTTCCGCAAAGTGAAACCACGCCGTTTTACCCTCGAAGCCCGTATGCAGTGGCCAAATTATATGCCTACTGGATTACGGTCAACTACCGGGAGGCCTACAATCTTTTTGCCTGTAATGGCATCCTGTTTAATCACGAAAGTCCATTACGTGGGGAAACGTTCGTGACACGCAAGATTACCCGCGCCGTGGCAGCAATTGCACTGGGATTGCAGGAGAAAATGTTTTTAGGCAACCTGGGTGCGCGTAGAGATTGGGGGCACGCCAAAGATTATGTAGAGGCCATGTGGCTGATCCTACAGCAGGAAAAACCCGAAGATTATGTCATCGCTACAGGCGTCACCACCGCAGTGAGGGATTTTGTAAAAATGGCCTTTCGTGAAGTAGGTGCGGAAGTGGAGTTTACGGGCGAAGGGGTGGAAGAAAAAGGGATTATCAAATCGGTATCAAATCCTGATTTTGCCTTAACCATAGGGCAGGAAGTTGTGTCTGTGGATCCCGCATATTTCAGACCCACCGAAGTGGAATTATTGATCGGGGATCCTACGAAATCAAAAACCAAACTGGGTTGGGAACCCAAATATAATCTCGCATCACTATGCAGCGAGATGGTTGCTTCAGATCTGGAGATTTTCCGTAAAGACAATAAGACACAATGGGAGCATTTGATTGGGTAATCATTCGAACTTGTAAATGGACAACGATAAACGATTAGTTGCACAAGGAATATTCTGGAGCAGTGTGAAAATGATTGTCGAACAATCCTTTTCATTCATTGTTAAGCTCCTGCTTGCTAAACTTTTGTTCCCCGAGCAATTTGGCATAGTTGGGATGGCAACGGTGTTTACCGGCTTTGTTCAAGTATTGACGGATTTAGGCATCGGGGCCGCATTGGTTCAGAAACGTGAAGAAGATGTAAAGCCTGTACATTTTTATACCGCCTTTTCTACGGGGGTAGGTTTGTCTGTATGCCTGTTTATTATCATGGCGTTCATCATTGCTCCTTTTGCTGCCATTTTTTATAAACAGGACATATTAAGAACGCTTATTCCCATTATCAGTATTGGAATTCTGCTTAGCCCGATCAATCTGGTCAACAAGGCTCAATTAGTGAGGCGGATGGATTTCAAAAGCATCTCTAAGATTGAGAATATCTCCAGTATCGTTGCGGGCCTCATTGCCTTGTTAATGGCATACTTGGGTGCGGGCGTATGGTC
Organism: Parapedobacter tibetensis; assembly: GCF_024704835.1. Taxonomy (GTDB): domain Bacteria; phylum Bacteroidota; class Bacteroidia; order Sphingobacteriales; family Sphingobacteriaceae; genus Parapedobacter; species Parapedobacter tibetensis. Next base: position 286,147 of record NZ_JAMXBE010000006.1, on the reverse strand, counting down.
GCTGGCGCTAATGCCGGTAATTACAATTTTGATGGCTGCACCCCAATATTTTCGTAAAACAAAATGGCTCCCTAAATTAATTTGGGATAAAGTCGCCTTCAAGGATATATTCGGTTTTGGCATTTATACAACGGGCACCAATATCGTTAGTTACCTCATCAATAATATCGATTATCTGCTCATTGGCAAATTGCTTAGTGCCCAGCTCTTAGGTGCTTATACGTTGGCTTTCGTTCTGACCGATTCTTTCAGGGCGAAAATCATGTCTGTGATGAACAGCGTGATGTATCCGTTCTATAGCAAGAAACAGAATGACCCAACAGCTATCCGAGGATGGTATTTGAAAGTAATTGAATATAACAGCATCGCCGTTTACCCGTTGATGGTACTCTTCCTCTTATTTGGAAGAGATATTGTGATTTTCTTTTTTGGCGACAAATGGGAGGATTCCATAGCCCCGTTAAAAATACTGGCTTGTTCTGTATTCTTCCACATGATGGTAAATAGCAACACGGTCTTAATCCGTGGACTGGGTCGTCCCAAACTGGAGCTTAAATTACAAGTTTTCAAAGGCATCATTTTTATGTCATCGTTATATATTTTTATTGTCAATTGGGGGGTCATTGGCGCTGCCTTCGCGGTTTTATTTAACAAAATCATCGCGGTTATTATAGCGCAGTATACATTTAAGTACCTGCTAAGCCTACAAATCAGTACTGGCCAATTCTTAAAGGCCATGAAAGTACCGATGATTTCATCGGCTATCGCAGGGGCAATGGGTTATGTCCTATCGGAAATCATGGGTTGGCATACGATCCTATGCATTGCCGTTGTCGGTGCTGCATATATAGGTGCTGTTTGGATGTTGATGAAAGACGAAATCATCAATCAATTCAACCAATTCAAAGGCTTGCGGAAAGGAAAGGTCGTAAATGTTAGTTGATGGTTATTAAATCAATCTCATAAATATGAAATTATTGCCAGGAAAGTTCAGAGCAAAAGTAGCTCGAACAATCAAAAATTCTTCGATTGGGAAGAGCGTTTATTATTTGTTCATAACAACTAGGTTTAAGGACGAGAGTATAGCGGTTTTCCGAGGTATAAAAATGTATCAGTCGAGTTCCAGCTCGGGGAATATCAGTACATTAAGACGGAATATCCACCGTATAGAAAAGGGATTGATCACGCCAAATCCCAGGCCATACTTTGCAGAATCCTACATCCATGAAACTGTTGTTCAATTTAAGAAAATTGCATCCTTAGGACATGATAAAAGCAGCGCCCAATGGGCATTTGGCATACTCAATCAATATTTCCAAACGGTACAAAGTACGCCCAAGATAAAACAAGCGGAAACCTTATTTTTAGAAAGCGCAAAGGATTCAGAACCAGCGAACCATCGGACCTTTAAAGCTGAGGAACGCGCTCCAAACACGATAACACATACTGATTTTCTTAATTTAAATATCAAGCGAAGATCGGTTAGGTACTATCTCCAACAACAAGTTCCAAGAGAGTTGGTCGAAAAAGCGGTTGCTGTTGCCTTGCAGGCCCCAAGTGCTTGTAATAGGCAACCTTTTATGTTTCGAATCATAGATGACCCAGAACTGTTGAAAACTGCATCGCGTTTACCTATCGGTACAGAATCCTTTGCAGATCAAATTCAAATGATGGTTTTTGTTGTGGGTGATTTGAGCTACTACTTCGATGTCCGCGATAAGCACGTTATTTATATCGACGGATCCCTGGCAGCCATGAACTTCATACTAAGTCTTGAAACCTTGGGACTATCATCATGCATGATTAATTGGGGTGATATCCCTGAACGGAACAAGGCCTTAAAAGACTTCCTCCACTTGAACGTTTGGGAACGCTGTGTAATGGCAATCTCGGTTGGATATGCAGATCCCAAAGGGGGCATCCCTTCTTCTATCAAAAAACATCCCATAAACGTAATTAAATATAATGTATAATGACAATTCAAATTGATGGCACCAATACCGTGAATAAAGGCGCTGAATTAATGCTTTATTCGATTTTGAAGGAAATTGAACATCGTTATCCAAATGCCAGCGTGGTATATAATTCGTCAGCTGGGTCGGTCGACCAGATTGATACTACTTTAGCTATCAAGAGAAGATTTTGGTTGACATTTTGGCGTTACCCCAAGGCAATCCTTTCAAGGTTCAACCTCAAACATGACTATGACGTCTTTTCCGTGTACCATCCCGCTAAAAAAATCCATTTGTTATTGGACGCTGGTGGTTTCCAATTTTCTGACCAATGGAACCACAGTGGCAAATTCTTAACCAGGTTAGAAAAATATTATAAGACGCTGAAAAAACATGGGACAAAGATTATTTTGCTTCCGCAAGCCTTTGGCCCCTTCGAAACATCAAATGGTAGAGAATGCGCTGCCATATTAAACCATTACGTCGATTTATTAATCGCCAGGGAACCAACATCAAAGCAGTATTTACTGAGCGCAGGTGTTGCTAGCGATAAAGTGTGGCAGTATACCGACTTTACGGGATTAATGGATGGTGCTTTACCGAGCAAGTATGATTTCATTAAGAACAGGATATGCATTATCCCTAACAAAAAAATGTTTACGCATTCGCCTTTACAGCCTAAACAATATTTTCAATTCGTAAAGAAAGTTTGTGATGCCGCAAAAGAGAAAGGTCAAGAAGTTTTCTTGTTGAACCACGAGGGCGTAGGCGACCTCGCCATATGCAAGCAAATCAATGATGAATTAGGGCTTTCCTTACCTATTATTTCTGGATTAAATTCCAAAGAAATCAAGGGTGTCATTGGAGCATCGTATGCTGTTATCTCTTCGCGGTTTCATGGTGTGGCGAGTTCATTAACACAGGGTGTCCCTTGTTTAGCGACAAGTTGGAGCCATAAATATAAGCTCTTGTTTAACGATTTTGGACAATCCGAAATGGTGTTGGATCTCCATAATGATTTTGAAAAAAGTGTAGAAAAAACGGTTTCTTTCCTTGGCGATAGCAGAAATGCAGCTATAAGGCAACATCTGTTGGAAAAAAAGCAAGAGATTAAAGCAATTAATAGAAAAATGTGGGGAGAAATCTGGACATACAGCAAATCAAAGTAAACAATGATAAAAACCCCCATCCATATCGTAATCAATCGACGGAAAGACTATTCCATCTCAGGTTTCGTGGATACTGAATGGGACAATGGCGAGGAACTTTGCTCCAGATACAGTTGGACATGGGCTGTATATCGGATGTTAAAATTCGCAGGACACGATATATCTGTAGGTTATACCTACAAGGAGGGTGCCATCAATATCGTTCATTATTATGGCGTAATGGCTGCGGGTATTAAACCACACAAATTCTTTACGGTTTATCTACGTGCAGATTACCGCAGCATGCCATTTGCACACCTGCAAGTTGTACAGAATAAAACCCAAATTAACGCCAAATCAGTTTGGATAAAGCATCACCCGCAACCCGGGTTAAGACCTCGGGATTCTCATCGGGATGAAATTTCAAATGTTGCTTTTTTTGGCTCTCCAGCTAATACCGTTAAATTAAGTTCCACTACACTCGAAACACTTAAAAACGAAGGATTAAACTTTTTATATAATACCGATTTTTCTGACCGAGCCGATTATTCAACTGTTGACATCGCAATAGGAATTAGGGAGTTTTCGGAAAGGCGGTTCGACCATAAACCCGGAACAAAAATGACAAATGCATGGTTGGCAGGCATCCCATTTGTTGGAGGGGTCGATTCTGCCTTTGAGCAAAATGGTAAGCCCGGCCACGATTACATTCGGGTTTCCAAGGAGCCGGAGCTTATAGCCAATCTTATCACATTGAAAAATGATCCGTCGCTATATGCCGCTTTGATAGCCAACTCCAGGGATATAGCAAAGGATTATACGTTTGAAGCCTGTAGTGCTGCCTGGAGTAAGTTGATTGAGCATAAGGTCCATCCAGTATACAGCAAATGGAAAAAACGGTCACGTACGCACAAAATCATTGAATATTGCGCATATCTATCCTATGTACTTAAGGAAAGATATGTAGTCAAAGGTTTCAGTCAGTTAAAAAAACGTTTTAAAAAAAATTGAACGCTAATAAATACCAACACGATAATAGATGAAGGTAACTCAAATTTGTATTGGCAGGTTCCACCATTTCCATTTAGCCAGGCAGTTGGAAAAGCATAATTTATTGGATAACATATATACCGGTTATCCTAAATTTAAACTGCGTGATGAAGAGGGCATTCCCAAGGGAAAAATTAAAAATTTCCCTTGGTTCCATACACCGTATATGTTTCTCTTGAACAAGGGAATTCGGAAATCATCTTGGTTAACTGAAGAACTTTCATGGATTGCACATGATTCCCTTGACAAACATGTCGCTTCGTCGTTGAAGAATCCCGGAGTAACTGTGTCGTTATCGTCAACAGGTTTGCATGCGGGCAGAAAAACCCAGGCTCTTGGAGGCAAATATATCTGTGATAGGGGATCTTCGCATATTACATTTCAAGACAACATCTTAAAGGAAGAATACGAAAAATGGGGATTGACTTACCAAGGGATTGATAAAAGAATCATCGAAAAGGAGCTTGATGAGTATCAGCAGGCGGATGCGATAACCGTGCCTTCGGAGTTTGTCAGGCAATCGTTTCTATCCCTTGGGGTGCCGGAAAATAAAGTTCGGAAAGTAATCTACGGTGCTCGTTTGGAACGGTTCAGTCGGCTGCAAGATCCAGAAAAGAATAAATTTACGGTGCTTTGGGTAGGTGCGGTTACGCTTCGGAAAGGGTTCATTTATCTGTTGCGGGCATTCCAACAGTTTTCACATCCGAACAAGGAATTTCTGGTAATTGGCCAAGTATCCAAAGAAGTTAAGTTGCTATTGGGTCATGAATCGTTGGATCATGTACGTTTTTTGGGTCAAGTCGCCAATGAATCACTACCCAGCATATACAGTTCAGCCCATGTATTCGCTTTATCGAGTATTGAGGAAGGTTTGGCGTTGGTACAAGGTGAAGCCATGGCCTGTGGCTGTCCAATTATTGCTACTCCAAACACCGGATCGGAAGACATGATCACCGATGGAAGAGAAGGATTTGTCATTCCAATTCGCTCATCAGAAGCAATACAAGTACGGTTGCAGCGATTGGCAGATGAACCGCTATTACGAGACCAAATGGGAGAAAACGCATTGGAAAAAGTAAAGTCGTTAGGTGGTTGGGATCAGTACGGAGCCAATTATGTAAGAACGATTAAGTCGTTGTTGGCAAATCAGTGATAGCTTATGCAGTTAGGAAAGCAACATACCATTCCCCTATCCCCCATTCTCAAAAGGACGAACACTACGGTCCGTACAAGGACAGGCGGGTTTCTGGGGTTATTTATCAAATGGAGTTGGTATGGCATAATACTTTCCGCAGTACTGCAATGCGTGTTTTTTGGAAGCGCCAAAAATATTTTTGCAGTTATTTGTGTTTTGGTGGCTTGGCATATAACCACTTCTTTTGTACTTACAAGATCTTTGCTTTCCCGCTTTACGCTCTCCACGTTCCTCATTATAGGTTTTTCGATTACCCAATTTTACCTACCTATACTATTCACACTATTAGAGGGTAAACCGTTGGTGTATAATTTAGAAGTACCTTATGACGTATTTACCCATTCATTGAGTTCGTTTATTGTATTAATTCTATGCCATCAAGGCTACGTATACGTCCAAAAACGCAAGCCGAACTCAAAATTGAAAATCCAGCGTATGTTGGCCCGCCTCCATTTATACAAACAACCATCAGACCGTCAGATTTGGGTTATAGGCTTCATCGGGTTGGCATCGATGTTTTTTATCCATTTCATCGTGAAGGGAAGTGGTAACGATGGGGAATCTGGTGGAGGTAACGCCGTAATTCAAGGGCTTGTACCCTTTGCGTATGCTCCGTATTTTATCCCATTAAGCAGAATGTTCGGCAATAAACACGCCGACCGCAAGCGCATCATCTATGAGTTATTAATATACACGGTCCTCCTCTTTATTATCAGTATCGGTCGGAATAGTCGGGGTGCCTTCATGATGGGATTTACTTCCATCGGTATTGGTTATTTTCTTGGGTTGCTAATGGGAAAATTCAATTACAAGATATTCACACCAAGGAATTTTCTTCTGGGATTATTGGTATTTTATATCATTACTGGGCCACTATCGGACCTTGGCACGGCCATGGTGGTAGTGCGCGGACAGCGTGGCAGTGTTTCTAGCCAGCAATTGATTGAATTGACCTTGGAAGCATACCAAGATAAGGATGCATTACGAGACTATAAAAACAAGGCGTCACAAAGCGCGATTTCTACAGATTGGGACGAGCATTACTTTGACAACATATTTCTAGCGAGATTCTGCAATCTTAAATTCAATGACCTATGTCTTAGGCATGCTGAACAATTAGAGGGCGTAAGTCCGCTCATGAGACAATATAGTATCCAGCGGTTTTTGATTGTCTTTCCACAACCTATACTGGATTTCATAGGTCTTGAAATAGATAAATCAAAAATTTTACCTTATTCCTCCGCAGACTACTTGTTAGCCCTTTCCAACCAAAGTTATTTGAGAGGCGGTTTGCGTGTGGGGCAATTTTCGGGTGTGGGAATGGCTTCCTTTGGTTGGTGGTACCTTCTGATATTGGGATTAGCGATGATTCCAGTATACTATTTATTGGACTTATTCGTAAGGACGGTTACCATAACCTCCCCTACACGGCTACGCACCTATATCAGCCTTGCTGGGTTGTTGTCGATAACCAGTATTTTCATGTTCCTGTCCTTGTCTTCCATCTCCACTAATGTGATGAATATATTCGCGTATATCATACGGGGTTGGATACAGATGGTACTCCTATACTGGATGATTAGCGCTTGTGCAAGGCTCTTAACTCGTTTCATGAAGTAATATAGTGAACAATCATGGATGTAAATATTAAATCAGATAGACAGATTTGGATTGATACGTTGAAGGGCATAGGTATCATCATTGTGGTGGCTGGCCATATTGGAGGAATCATACCCGAGTCATTTGGGTTGATTCGCATGCCGCTATTCTTGTTTGTGGCTGGCTTTCTTTTTAAACCATCGCCAGATTGGAAAGGCTATTTGTATAAAAAAATCATACACCTGTTGGTTCCTTATATATGCTTTCTATTCCTTATTTACACCCCTCAAGCAATTATGAATGTACATAAAGGAAATGACACTTGGATAGAAGCCATAGCAAGGCCCTTAATCGGTGGTCCGTTTCTGTTCGGATGGACTGCTGTTTTTTGGTTTATTACTTGTCTCTTTTTTGTTCAACAATTGATGAACCTGTTACTCAATCGCTATTCGGAAAAAAGAGTCATCATAATCATGGCCATTTCTCTAGCGATCAGTTATATAAATAGCGAGATTTTCCCAAAAGTGTGGCTACCATGGAGCCTCAACGCAGTATTTGCCGCAGCTCCGATATTCTACGTTGGTTACCTATACAAAAAATATGTTATGGGACTCAATAGCTACTACTATATGATTTTACTCCTCATATTGCTGGTTTCGCTCAGTTATCCGGGTAACAGCTATAATATCAAAACCAATTTCTATGGAATCCCCATTATTACGTTCGTCTCTGCAATCTTCGCTATTGTGGCACTTACCTACATCGCCAAAATGTTGGAAAAAAGATCGTGGTCGTCCAAGCCTTTTACTCAATTGAGCAAGGGGTCTATGATCATCATGTACCTTCACCAGCCGCTGCAATATTCCGCAAACACATATTTGTCAATGCACAACCCTTATATACGCTTGGTAATAGTCATCAGTGTCTGTCTGATTGCTTATTACCTTATTAGCCAGACTACAGTCGGCAGAGGGCTCTTATTGGGTTCTGTCAACGACTTCAAACGGGTTCTTAGCAAGAACCCGTATCCAAAAATCGTAACCTCAAAATCCTGATATGGCCAAGATTCTTTATATAGGGAACAACGACGTGCATACAACGTCCCACCATAGGGCTACGGCATTAGTACGGTTAGGTCATGAAGTTGTTGTGCATGACCCATACAAGTCCGTAGCCACAGTATTGGCTTCAAAATACTTATCACCGTTTCACTACCGCACCGGGTACCGATTTCTCCAATCCAAAATAAGCAATTGGATACGTCAGATAATAGACGGAGTAGATGGTATGGATACGATATGGGTAAACAGTGGTGAACTCCTTGGCCCTGAATGCATCAAGATCCTAAAAACCCTTGGTTGCCCCATTATTCTATACAACAATGATGATCCAACTGGAAAACGCGATGGGCGCCGATTCAATTCCTTATTGAAAGCGTTGCCATATTATAATTTGTGCGTTGTTCGGTTGGAGAAAGCCGAAAACGAGTTACGTAAACATGGAGCCGGTGATATTTTAAGATTACACATGTCTTATGATGAAATAGCCCATAAGCCGTTTAATAGTCCTGAGGATATACCAGCCGAGTTCAAGTCTGAAGTAGCCTTTATCGGTACATGGATGCGCAATGAGAAGCGTGATGAATTCCTATTGAAACTGGTCAGTGCCGGCCTACCTGTCAGCATTTGGGGTACTCGTTGGTCCAAGTCACCGCTTTGGAATGTGTTGAAAGCGTACCACCGGGGTGGTTCGCTTGGTGGTAGGGATTATGTAGCGGCCATGCAAGGTGCTAAAATCTGTATTGGGATGCTATCACATGGTAATAGGGATTTACATACCCGTAGATCTGTCGAAACTACCTATGCCGGTGGTTTGCTTTGTGCGCAGCGGACATCCGTTCATCTCAATATGTATAAAGAAAACGAGGAAGCTGTTTTCTGGAATGATGAAGAAGAATGCATTGAGGTATGCAGAAAAATCTTATCAGACGACCAACAAAGAGAGCGTATCCGTAAAGCTGGAAATGAGAAAGTTAAACAACTGAAAGTAGGCAACGAGGATATTTGTGCCGCCATTCTAAATCGTTTAAAAAGCTAATTTGTGAAATGGAAATAGATCAAATCATCTTGATAGGTAATTATCCGCTGGATAGACAGGAGAGTATGACTAAGTACGCAACTAACCTCCACCATGGATTAATTTCCGAAAATATCCCTGTCAAGCTGTGGAAACCTCCGGTTTTCTTTGCTAAAGGCCGAATTTCTACGACTACAGGGCTAAGCAAATGGCTTGGTTATTTAGATAAGTGGATTATTTTTCCTACCCTATTAAAACTGCGACTGCTCAAGCCGAAATATAGAAGAAAAAATGTGTTTTTCCACGTATGTGATCATTCGAATGCACCTTACCTTGCATCCTTGCCCGCCTCAAGGAGTGGAATCACTTGTCATGATGTCTTAGCCATACGCGGGGCATTGGGTTTTGCCGATGCGTATTGTCCAGCCAGCAAAACGGGTATTATCCTCCAAAAATGGATACTGAAGAACCTCACGCACGCAAAAAGGCTCGCCAGCGTATCTCAATTTACCATGAACCAATTAACCACATTGGCAGTCAATGGCCATCGGCAATCCGAAAAAAAATGGAAAGTCGTCCACAATTCTTTCAATGCGCCTTTCAAACCAATGGATAAGGCGGAATGTTTACCATTCCTTGAAAGATGCAAGATCTCACCAGACCAATCTTACATACTTCATGTGGGTTCGTCATTACCGAGGAAAAATAGGAAAATGGTGGTCGATATGATTGATGCGATCGACACACGGTGGGATGGCTTTATCTGTTTTGCCGGACAGCCTATCGATCAGGCATTGGCCAGCCATATCGAAAAACTTGGTTTGAAAGACCGTGTAATTTCCGTGGTAAAGCCAGACCATCAGATGCTTGTGGCCTTATATAGTGCATGTGAGGCATTCGTTTTTCCTTCCTTCAGTGAGGGCTTTGGCTGGCCTTTGATCGAGGCGCAAGCTTGTGGCGCACCTGTTATTGCCAGCAATATCGAACCCATGCCCGAAATCAGTAACGGAACTGCATTACATGCAGATCCATACAATAAGGATGCGTTTGCCGATGCCTTTCTCCAGCTGCTTCAACCAACAGTTAGAGAACGAATGATACAACAAGGATTTGAAAACTGTAAACGGTTTGATAATAAGCTGCTGATTAAGAAATTTATCAATTTATATCAGGAATAATATACGAGATATGCTTAAAAAATTCATTTCCTTCCTTTTGCCTTGGAGTCTGCGAAGAAAGCTACTCATTAGTTGGTTTGGCTATGAAATCCACCCAACGGCCAAAATTGGATGGGCATGGGTATTTCCCCAGAAGTTGGTCATGAAGGAACGTTCGAAAATCGGGCACCTGACAGTAGGCGTACATCTGGACTATATTGAACTGGGAATGAACGCTTCAATTGGAAGGAGTAATTGGATTACGGGATTCCCTGGGTCTGCCAACTCGAAGCACTTTGCGCATCAAATCGGACAACGGGAACCAAAACTTATTGTCGGAGATCATTCTGCCGTTACGAAACAGCATCATCTGGATTGTACAAATAGCATCGTTATCGGTCGATTTGTAACAATAGCCGGCTACCAATCGCAATTCCTTACGCATTCAATAGATATCTATCATAATAGGCAGGACAGCTCTCCCATCTCCATTGGCGACTATTGCTTTATTGGCACCAATGTAACTGTACTTGGCGGGTCAAAGCTGCCTGCATATTCGGTCCTGGGAGCAAAATCATTGCTTAACAAAGCATACGATGATGAATGGGGGTTATATGCGGGTGTACCTACCAAATTTGTGAAACATTTGGACAAAACATATAAATATTTTACACGTGAAGAAGGGTTTGTTTTTTAACAACAAAAAGGAGCGATAATTGATGAGAACGTTACGTATTATATCGAGTATGGATCCACGGCATGGCGGTCCCTGCCAAGGCATACGCAACTCCATTCCTGCACTCCAGCAATTGGGGATTGAAAATGAAGTGGCCTGCCTTGATGACCCCCAAGCAGATTTCTTGGGAAAAGATCCTTTTGTCATCCACGCCTTAGGCCAAGGCAAGGGTTCGTGGGCGTATCAGCCCGGTTTGGAACGTTGGTTGTTCGACAATATTCATCATTATGATGCGGTAATTATACATGGTCTATGGCAATACCATAGCTATGCCTCCCATAAAGCAATAACCCGGTATCGGAGATCAAACCAGAATGGACATGTACCCGCCATCTATGTGATGCCTCACGGTATGCTCGATCCCTATTTCCAACAGGCGAGCGGACGTAGGTTGAAAGCAATTAGAAACTGGCTTTACTGGAGATTGTTGGAGCATAAGGTCATCAACGGGGCCGATGGCCTACTTTTTACATGCGAGGCCGAACTGCAATTGGCCAAACTTCCTTTTTCACCCTATCGTCCTAAAAGGGAGCTCAACATTGGTTATGGCATCACTCCCCCACCGTTGGTCATCGATGAACAAGCAAAGCAAGATTTCCAACGCCGTTTTCCCCAAATACAAGGAAAGCCCTTTATGCTGTTCCTGAGCCGTATCCATGAAAAGAAAGGGGTTGATTTGCTCATCAAGGCCTATCGGGAACTGAAAAAAACAACGACGCAGGAGCTGCCTTTATTGGTGGTGGCAGGTCCGGGATTGGAGACCGAATTTGGCCAGGTGGTCAAACAGATGGCTGCGGAAGATACAGATATTGTCTTCACCGGTATGCTGACCGGAGCGGTCAAGTGGGGAGCCTTCCGCAGTTGTGAAGCGTTCGTATTGCCCAGTCACCAAGAGAATTTCGGCATCGCGGTGGTAGAGGCCTTAGCCTGCGGGAAGCCCGTGCTCATCAGCAAGCAAGTGAACATTTGGAAGGAAATAGCGCAAGAAGGAGGTGGCATTGTGGAGGAAGACTCACCAAACGGAGTATTACGGTTGTTTACAGCCTGGTCTGCCCTGCGCATCGAAGAACGTACCTTAATGGGTGAACGAGCAAAAGCTACTTATCAAAAATATTTCACCACTGAACAAGCGGCCAAACGTATGGCTGACGTTTTAGTTAATGCTTAACATATGGTTAATCAGGACACTTATACAGGCGCATCATTCCCGCTCACCGATAGGTTGGCCAGGGTGCTATGGAGTGTGGTTTATTTTATATTTTTCCGGTTTTCACCGCGCCCACTGCATGCATGGCGTTCCCTCATATTGCGTGTATTTGGCGCCAAGGTGGGCAAGGGTGTTCATGTTTACCCTGCCGTTAAGATTTGGGCACCATGGAACCTTGATCTCGGTGATGAGTGTGGCGTGGGAGATGGGGCAAACCTATACTCACAAGGGAAAATTTACATCGGGAAGCGAGCTGTTGTTTCACAGGGGGTGTATGTCTGCACAGGGACGCATGATTACACAAAACAGGGGCATCCGCTATTTACCAAACCCATATACATCAAGGACAGTGCATGGATTACTGCCGAAGCGTTCATACATCCAGGGGTTACCATTGGCGAAGGAGCAGTCATCGGGGCGAGATCGGTCGTTACCAAGGATATGCCGCCTTGGACGATATGTGCAGGGCATCCCTGTAAACCCATAAAGGAGCGGATGATGAGTGATTAATGATTTTAAATAGCAGGTTGTTTGCTGATAGCTGATGCCCAATAGCTGAAAGCTAATTGATAAAAGCTAAAATAACAAGAATATGGTGTCTGTATTGATATTGACAAAAAACGAAGAACAAGATTTACCGGGATGCTTGGCATCGGTCACATGGTGTGATGATATCCATGTATTTGACTCCTATAGTGATGACCGTACCGTAGAAATCGCCGAAGGTGCAGGGGCAAAAATCACCAAACGCAAATTCGACAATTGGTCGGCACACCAGAATTGGGGGCTGGCCAACATTCCATTCAAAAACCCATGGGTACTGTATATCGATGCGGATGAACGGGTATCGGATAGTTTTAGGCAATCGTTATCGGCGTTTGATGGCGATAAGGGGGAAGCAGTTGCCTACGAAATACAACGACGTGATTTTGCGTGGAATGGCCAATGGCTCAAACATGCACAGATCTCTCCGTATTATCTTCGCTTATTCAAACCGGATAAAATGCGCTATGAACGGTTAGTTAACCCCATATCCCTGCCGGATGGGCCTGTGGGACGGCTTACTGGATACCTTGACCACTATCCATTCAGCAAAGGCATCCGGTATTGGTTGCAACGCCACTTGGGTTATGCGGATATGGAAGCCGCCATGCGGCTGGAGGATATGGGAAAGGGAATTTCTTTTTCATGGAGAAAGGCACTATTTAGCAAGGATTTTTCTGAAAAGCGCTACCACCAAAAAGGGCTTTTCTATAAAATGCCGGGCAGACCTTTCATTAAATGGTTATATATGGTATTGGGGCGTCGGGCATTTCTTGATGGTGTCGCCGGCACTACATATGCCACCCTCCAATCCATCTATGAATATTTTATCGTGCTCAAAACACGTGAACTTACAATGGAAAAAGATACGACTTCCAAAGGATAACCAAGTGCATCGAACCATTCAAAACAAGAGCAAATGCGCATACTGATATATGGCATCAATTACGCACCCGAACTGACAGGCATCGGGAAGTATACCGGTGAGATGGGTGCCTGGCTGGCCAGTCATGGGCATACGGTGCATGTAGTAACAGCTATGCCCTATTACCCCGAGTGGTCTGTACATGAAAGCCATAAAGGGAAGTACTGGCACACGGAACACCGTGACGGGGTAAAGATTTACCGCTGTCCCTTATATGTGCCAAAAAGTGTCAGCTCTTTACGACGAATTTTGCACGAATTTTCCTTCGTTGCCTCCGTTTTCCCTATATGGTTCACTTCCTTGTTCCGCAAACGATATGATGCCGTCATCTGTACATCTCCACCGTTCCACTTGGCTGTACTGCCTCTCCTATATGCACGAATCCGTAGGGCAAAATTCATTACACATATCCAAGACCTCCAAGTAGATGCAGCCAAGGACTTGGGGATGATACGTAATAAGGGCTTTTTGAATATCTTATTTGGCCTGGAGCGTTTCCTCCTAAAAAGCAGCACCGCCGTCTCCACGATAAGCCATGGGATGCAGAAAAAGATTGTGGCAAAAGGGATAAATGCTGAGAAGCTCATCATGTTTCCAAATTGGGTAGACGAAACGTTGATCCGGCCGTTACCCGTTGAACAATCCCTGCGAAATGAACTAGGGATACCATTGGATCACCAAGTTGTGCTGTACTCCGGCAACTTGGGTGAAAAGCAAGGATTGGAAATTATCATTGGGGTGGCAAAACAGCTCGAATACCGCAAGGATCTGCACTTTGTTATTTGTGGTTCTGGTGGAGGTAGGCCGCGTTTGGAAAAACTGACCTTGGCGGCCGGACTGACCAATATCAGGTTTCTTCCTTTACAGCCCTATGAAAAACTTTCTGCCTTGTTGGCCACGGCCGACATCCATTTGGTGCTACAGAAAAAGTCGGCCGCAGATCTTGTAATGCCCTCCAAACTGACAGGTATTCTGGCGGCGGGAGGGTGTGCTCTGGTCACCGCATCACCCGGCACTAGTTTGTACGAAGTGGTAATGGATTATAATTTGGGCATCATTATTGAACCCGAATCTGAGCAGGACCTGTTAGCTGGCTTGCTCACGGCGCTTAATGGTAATCTCGAGGAATATCGGGCTAATGCACGGGCGTATGCCGTAGAACAACTGTCTAAACAGACCATTATGGAGCGCTTCGAACGCTCACTGGAAACTTTGTGAAAGGTACAGCTATGACACCGACAAAATTGTTTAATTCAGTTCAATTAATCAAACCTATATACATATCCTGCTGTGGCCTTATCGTAACGTTTCAGGTAATGGCTCAGACGGATTCGCTACAAATCGGGGTAGGCACGCAAGTTACAGGGGCAAGCCGTGGCTTCCAGCCGCTTTGGTTAACGGCCAACCGCTTTGGTGTCATCAGCAATGAACAAGTGGATGCAGCAACCCATATCTACATCCATAACCTCCACACCTTGGGGAAAGTTGATACATCGATGGCAGGGCAAGCTAACACCAATTTGACTGTTGGCTATGGAGTAGACCTCTATAACAATCAACATTTTGGACAATTAATAGCTAAGGAACTATATGCAAAAGCTAAGTTCCGTTCGGTGGAATTCAAGGTGGGCCGCTTCCTCCAGACCACCGGTGAGATGGATCCCGAACTGTCTATAGGATCTTTTGGTATCAGTGGAAATGCCTTACCGATTCCCAAAATCAGTTTGGCCATACCGACATATGTGGATGTGCCATGGACCAAAGGGCTTTTCCAAGTCAAGGGCACGTTTGCCCACGGATGGATGGGAAAGGACCGGTATTTAAGAGCTGCGTATTTCCATGAAAAGACCTTCTATGGCCGTGTGGGGCGAGGCTGGTTCAAAGCATATGGTGGGCTACAACACTTTACCGAATGGGGTGGTCACAGAGGGAACCTCATATTGGATCGCTCTTTTCAGGGTTTCCTAAATGTCTTATTGATTAAAGAATCGTATGATGGCAGCCTCAACGCTGATGCAAATCCGAATATCAGGCCCAATCGGTCGGGCGCCCAACGCGGACTCATTGAGATGGGCGTAGACATTGAACGGGAAGACTTCAATCTCAATGTGTACAACCAAACTCCCATCGAAAGCGGCACAGGGGTGGATATCCGTAATGCAGACCGTTTATTGGGTGCCACCCTTCGCTTCAAGGATGAACATCGGTTCCTACAAAAAATCGTGGTGGAGTTCCTCCATACCACACAGATGGAAAAATACGGCGGAGAGCGCCAAAGTTATTACAACAACGGAATATACGCTACCGGATGGGAATACAAAGACCGTATCATCGGTAATTCGTTATTCATCAACCGCGTACAAGGTTCTGAGTTTTTACCCATCGACCCTTTTGATTGGGACGGCCCACTGGACAGGCCTGGCAATAAAAACATTGTCAATAACCGGATTATGGCTGGCCATATTGGGTTGAAATACCGGGTTGGCGAACACATGATGGCCCGTACAATGGCCACCTACTCCATTAACCATGGATCTTTCCAAAGTACCGATTTTATCACATTTCCGCATAAGCAGTTCTATTCCTTGCAGGAATTTACCTATTCCATCAATCCGAAATGGCATGCCACCGCATCTGTGGCTTTTGACACTGGTGATTTTTATTCCAATTTCGGGGGGATGCTGGGATTTAACTATGTGCTATTCGGTAATTAGGCAACCTATTTGTATGTCTCATTGAGCAGTATCGCAGCGAAGCCTGAAAATTGCATTTGACTCCGACTTTACGTAAGTTTGAGACAGATTAGCTTCATGCATGCAAAAACGATGACCACATTTTACTACTTTAGGGATGATTACAGTGAAGGATGCCATCCGAATATATTACAGGCACTTCAGGAAACTAACCTCGAACAGCAAATCGGCTACAGTAACGATCGTTATTCAGCAGAAGCCAAAACGCTCATCAACGAACAATTAATTGGCCAGCATGCCGACATTCATTTTGTTTCTGGCGGTACACAGGCTAATCTCATTGTCATCTCTGCTGTATTGAAACCGTATGAGGCCGTAATTTCGGCCCACACGGGCCACATCAACCTCCACGAGGCAGGGGCCATTGAGGCTACCGGACACAGGGTGGAGGCCATTGATACATCTGATGGTAAATTGGATGTCGCTAGCA
Organism: Parapedobacter tibetensis; assembly: GCF_024704835.1. Taxonomy (GTDB): domain Bacteria; phylum Bacteroidota; class Bacteroidia; order Sphingobacteriales; family Sphingobacteriaceae; genus Parapedobacter; species Parapedobacter tibetensis. The sequence continues at coordinate 269,376 of NZ_JAMXBE010000006.1, read as the reverse complement.
TCACTCCACTGCTCAATCAGGTTAATAACGTAAACAGTGTACAGCCCAAGATGGTTTACATTTCGAATACGACGGAAATGGGCACCATCTATAATAAGGCTGAACTGACTGCATTGTCGGATTTCTGTCGTGCCAATGGATTATACCTTTTCCTTGACGGTGCCCGTCTGCCTTCGGCACTCACCGCCATAGGAAATGACCTAACACTAAATGATATTGCTGAATTGACCGATATATTCTACATCGGTGGGACCAAAAATGGTGGGCTATTGGGCGAAGCCATTGTGATTATCCATCCAGAACTTAAAAAGGGTTTCAAATTCAGCATTAAGCAAAAGGGCGCGTTGCTCGCCAAAGGAAGAATTTTGGGGCTGCAATTCCGTGAACTATTCCGTGCTAACCTCATCTTTGAACTTGCTGCTTATGCCAATGATCGAGCCTTAGAAATGGTTCCAGCTATCGAAAACCAAGGGTATTCTTTTATGATTCCCCCATGCTCCAACCAGCTATTCCCTATATTACCCAATCCGATTATCGATGAACTCGCCAAAAACTACCTATTCCATACCTGGCAAAAAATTGATGGACAACATGCTGCTATCCGATTGGTAACCTCATGGGCAACGCCAGCAACAGCCTGCGACCGATTCATCGCCGATTTGAAACGGTTAACTGTGAAATATAAGAATGAAGCTACATTTCATTAGCGCTAACGATAAGGAACTATCGGTGCGTCTAACGTTTTTTATCAATGAGTTGAGCCAATATTTTACCAGTCTTTGCAAAACCTTCCGCCATACGGTCATTGTTGTTCGGTATGCCCAATAATTGAAAGTTTTCTATATGTTCCTGTTGTCAATAAACGTAACGCTTTTCCGCGAGTTTTCGGGAAACTTGATCCGGTTGATTTCCTGAATAGGGGCAAATATAATCCTCGGGCTCACGCGCAATTTAGCCCTGAACCGGTCTTTTATCTTCAGCATCAACTCCTCCGTACCGTGCTCGGTTCCTACTTTCACGGTGATTTCATCTTCACCCAATTCATTTGAGTAAATTTCTATCACATAGTTCACTACTTCTTCGAAATCGTTCAGCAAATCGACCATCGCAGGGGGATATATCGTGGTCCCTTTGTATTTCACCATTTGGTTTTTGCGGCCGATGACTGGCCCAAGCCGCATCGTGGTACGGCCACAGGCGCAAGGTTCGTAAAAGGGCTGTACAATATCGCCGGTCTTGAACCGCAACAAAGGCATTCCCTCGACATCCAGCGTAGTGATAACCAGCTCTCCGGCTTCGCCCGCTGGAACCGGGTTGTTGCTTTCATCAAGAAACTCCGTGATAATCAATTCAGGGTGATGGTGTCCCCCTACACCGTGTTCACATTCGGTAAAGGCCGCTCCCATCTCCGTGGAAGCATAGGTGGAAAACAATTGGATGTCCCATTTGCCAAGGATGCGCTTCGCCAGTGTATTGAGGGAGAAGTCGGGGTTTCGCAAAGATTCCCCGATGCATATCGCCTTTTTCACGCTGCTATTTTGGAAATCAATACCATTGATTTCGGCATATTCGACCATCTTCAATAGGAAAGTCGGCACACAGATAATGGTATCAGGCTGCACGCGTGCTACGGTATCCCATTGCAATTCGGGCACACCGGAACCAACCCTGACAATGCCTATCCCCGCCTTACGTGCACCGAGGAAATAGGCCAAGCCGGCCATAAAACGCCTGTCCATGGTTGTGGTGAGTTGAATGGTGCTTTGCGGTGATAATCCCACACACTGGTAAGACAATGCTTCATTGTAAGCAAGGCGGTCAAGGTCGGCAGCAGTGAGCGCCAGCAATACCGGGTCGCCAGAAGTTCCGGAAGTGGTCACATAGTCGGCCACCGCTGACGCATCCACACAGCGAAACTCCAAATTATGGTGTTGAAGGTCATTTTTAGTGGTAACAGGGAGTGAAGCCAAATCCTCCAAGGACCGGATGGTCTCTATATTTACGTGATGGGTATTGAACACCTTGCGATAATAAACGGATCGGGCTTGGAGGTAAACTAGCAGTTCACCTAGTTTTTCTTCCTGAAAGCGCTTGATATCGGCTCTGCTCAATTTTTCAATGGCTGGTATGGGAATCATTTGCTTTTCTTTTCACACGTTTTGATACGTTTTTCGATTAATTCCTTGTCTGGTTCAGTGGTCACTTCTTTACTTCGTGCCATATGGTAGCACCTTAATGCCTCCCTATACTGTCCTTGACTGCGATAGTATTCACCAACAGTGAAATGCGTTTTCCAAAAATCAGGATTCATATGCTGGAAACGCTTGATTTCATCCTCGCTAGCGGTTTGCTTGGTTGCTATCTTCGCTTCTAATTCTCGTATCGCTATGCGAAACGACTCATAATTTTTAAACTCAACCGAATGGATAAATACATCTTCAGGGATATTCAAGGTATTGGTCGCCACCATCGTATCTTGCCCCATCGTGGGGAACCGGGTGAACACCTCATTCAAGTCATACGCTACAAATTCTCCCAATTGGTAAGGGTTGGACGATACCCACATGATACGGTCTTCCGGCTGGAATATCACGGCATGATGGGCAAGGAGTTGGTTAATGGCTTTTTCATTTCCATAGCCTAGCTTCACACCATCGATGCCTTCTTTGTTCCGTAAGAACGTTGCCGTCAAAGCCGGATTTAGCGGCAGGTTTGAAGCGATCAGTTCACGCATGCGGTCAAACCGGTATTGCGAATGGCTTTTGGCAAGCTGCCGCAAATTATTCTTGTCCAATTGATAGGGTTGGCTTTGGAAGTGGTTGGCACAGATTAATAGGTCGTCATTATCCGCCAATTCATAGATGCCGAATTTCTTGGGAGACACTTCGATAAGCACAGCCTTGCCATCTGCTGCACTACCTACCATAATGGATTCAGACACAAATACTTCCCTTTGCTTCGCAATGGCAATGGCCTCTTCAATGTTCTCCGCATATTGCAAAATTTCTTTGGTGACCAATGAAATAGGGGCCTTGGCTTTCATGGGCACATTGGATTTTGCAGCATTGATGGTTACAGTAAGTCCCTTATCGTTCATGCCAGATACCGCTCCCACCATGCCTGCCCATGTAACCATGGCATATTTGTGTCCTTTATCGGGATTGATGAAAGCTATAATTTTTTCTTCCGAAAACGCATCACTTACATAAAAATCGAAATTGCGGCCAATCAACAGTTTTCCATCTTCAGTATGAGTATCCCAAGCCGCAAAGGAAGTGCAGCCTACCAATGCCAAATCCTGCAAGGCGTGCCCAATATCGTGTGCACCATGGAAATACAGGAGTCTTTGGTACGGTGGAGCAATAAAATCAAATGCATCCGATGAGGAGCGCGATAAGCCATAAATCTCCACTTGGTATTCCTCGGGCACATGGTTGATCAATCTTCGGTTGAAGAATTTGAGAAAACCTCGTAATATTCGTTGGTGAAATGCAGATGGTACCAACTCCTTGATTTTTGAAACAAAAGCGGTCTCCTGCTGATCAAGCAACTCTTGGGTCAGCATGCCGTTGATCAGCCCCCGTTCCAATGCATCACCGGCTACATACAATTCCCATAAACCCTGTTCATTTTTACGAAGTTTTCCGCCTTGCATGGCATGGAATTGCGAGGCTATCGTTGTCCGTTCGCCTACATCGCTGCTATATTGATCCACTTGGGGCATCTGCTTTATCCCCGCGCACGATAGACTTGACCATGCGAAGGCTACCCCAACATAGATAAGAACGACACCCTGTAGATTTATTCTTTTCACTATTTGCCTATTACCGTTATCTAACTGCCGGCTAAAATTAAGGCAGCAAATGTGTCACCGCCCTTACCGCTCTATCATGCTTTTTGACAAACGGGTTTTCTTTATCCCATACATATCCCGCCAATACCGAACACACCTTACGGCGGACATCTTCGTTTACTTCCTTATGGAAGAAAAATTTCTGCAGGTCGCCCGAATACCAGTCACGTATGTACGAACGAAACACATTGACACCCCATGCCATGTGTTCTTCATACGCTTTATGCCAATCTATGGTCTCTCCCATCACCTGTCTGGCGGCTAATTTTGCGGCTATTGCACCTGATTCCGTTGCAAAGCAGACCCCTGAAGAAAACACGGGATCCAAGAACTCCGCGCTATTCCCCGCCACGGCAAAACCGTCGCCATACATTTTTTCCACTGCTTTGGCATAGGAAACGATTTTCTTCGGTTCAAAGAGAAACGTTAATCCATCAAAGCGATGGCTGTAAAATTCAGACTGCCGGATGATATGTTGAAATGTTTTTGTCGGATTTCCTTGATCGATAGCATCCAGGTGTTCCACCGGACAAACCAACCCCAATGACGACCGTCCATCCGAAAACGGAATGACCCAAAACCATACCTTTTGGTCAAGCACATCAAACGTAATGAGTGTTCCTTCCCTATCCTGTGGCCGTCGCACGTCTTCCACATGCACGAATGTAGCAGCCATAGGCTGGAACGATGAGGGTTTGTCAAGGTTCAGGAGCCGGGGTAACACGCGGCCATAACCACTGCAATCGATAATAAATTTGGCGTGTATCTCACTACGATTTCCTCCCTCATCATACACTGTGGTGAGTGAATCTGTGCCCTGGAATACGATATTTTCAACCGTCGTGCCAAAGCTAATCGCTACCCCACGACGTTGTAGGATATCCATAAGGGTTTGGTCAAATTCGGCCCGGGGCAACTGCCATGTCCAATCCCACCCCGCAGAAAACTTCTGGCTGAAATCAAACCAACATACATCATCACCCCGCAGGAAACGGGCTCCGTACTTTTTCTCAAATCCTTTGGCCTCTACGCCATCGATGAAGCCCGCTTCGTCAAAATGATCCATGCAGCGCGGAATCAAACTTTCACCGATTACGAAACGAGGAAAATGCTCACGTTCAATTACCTTTAATTTAATTCCTTTTTGCTGCAAAATGGAGGCCGCAACGGCACCCGCTGGGCCCGCTCCAATCACTAAAACATCAACATGTTCTGAAATCATTATATTTAACGGAGTATGGACGGTTCAAAGTTAACGGATATATTCTTATTTTTGCAACCGCTTTATTTATGCATATTTAAATGATTGAACTAACGAATCCGATTGCATTAGCAGATTTTTACTCGGTATTATTTGAAAACAAAAAAATCCTTTTGTCCAAAAGCACCTCGGATAAAATAAACCAAAGCCATGTTTTTCTCAAGGATTTTGCTAAGGATAAAATTATCTATGGGGTAAATACGGGGTTTGGCCCTATGGCTCAATATCGGATCGATGAGGCCGATCAAATCCAGCTACAATATAATCTCATTCGCAGCCATGCTACCGGCATGGGCGATATATTAGATCCAATCTATGCAAAATCTGCTTTATTGGCCAGACTACATACATTATCGTTGGGATACTCAGGTATACATCCGAGCGTAGTGGAATTGATGAAAGAACTGCTCAACCGTGGTGTATTGCCGGTCATATACCAACATGGAGGTGTGGGAGCCAGTGGAGATTTGGTCCAATTGGCCCACCTTGCCCTTAATATGATTGGAGAGGGCAATGTTATCTATCAAGGCAAAGAAACATCGGCCGCTGAAGCATTGGCCCAAGAAGGGTTGCAACCGATGGAAATCCATATCCGTGAGGGTTTGGCTTTAATCAATGGAACCTCCGTGATGACGGGAATTGGCATTGTCAATGCCATCTATGCCAAGCGGTTGCTGAATTGGTCCATCCTCTGTTCGTCATTGATGAATGAATTGGTTTGTGCCTATGACGACCATCTTTCTGAAACACTCAATGGTGCAAAAAAACACCAAGGACAACAGCAAGTAGCTGCAATGATGAGGGAGGTTATCGCAGACAGCAAATTGATCCGTAAACGGGCCGAACACCTGTATAGCCGTAAGGTAGAAGAAAATATCTTTAAAGATAAATTGCAGGAATATTATTCCATCCGCTGCGTTCCGCAGATTCTTGGCCCCATATGGGATGCCCTACAATATTGTACAAACATCCTTATCGAGGAGGTAAACTCCGCGAATGACAACCCCATCATCGATGTGGAATCAGCAAGTGTGTATCATGGCGGCAATTTCCATGGCGATTACGTTGCCTTCGAAATGGATAAACTCCGCATAGCCACAACCAAATTAACCATGCTGATGGAAAGGCAGCTTAATTACCTGCTCAATTCCTCGTTGAACGAAATCCTGCCCTCTTTTGTTAACTTGGGCAAGTTGGGCCTTAATTTCGGTATGCAGGGTGCCCAGTTTACCGCCACTTCCACCACAGCGGAAAACCAAACCCTGGCTTCACCCATCTATACCCACAGTATACCCAATAACAAGGATAACCAAGACATCGTAAGCATGGGCGCTAATTCGGCATGGCTCACCAAGAAAGTTATCGATAATGCTTATGAAGTGCTCGCCATTCAATTGCTTACGTTGACCCAAGCCGTAGAGGCATTGGATTGTTCGGCACACTTATCATCGAAAAGTAAAAAGGTTTATACACATATTCGGACAATTGTCCCTATCTTTAAAGAAGATATGGTATTGTCGCCTTTTTTGATAGCGATAAAAAACCATGCAAAAGAACATGATTTGATTAACTAAAAACCTTAATGCCATGAGATTCCTATTTACTTTCTTATTAGGTTTGTTTGTTTCCTCATCCTTTGCTCAGGAGTTAGCTTTGGTGAGGAAGGACAAAAAATTCGGCTACCTCGATACAAAGGGTACGATGGCCATTGCCCCGACGTATGATAAAGCAGGTTCATTTTCAAATGGGCTTGCGGCGGTGTTGGTTGACAGAAAGTGGGGGTTCATCAACGCGAAAGGTGAAATTGTTATCGAACCCCGGTTTGACAACGCAAAAGGCTTCAGCGACGGTCTAGCTCTGGTGATGACCAATAAACAGTGGCAATATATTGATAAATCCGGACAGGTAGCGGAATTGCCCCAGTCAGACAAGCTGTACGATTTTGAGCATGGCTACGCATTCATCCGCCGGGGCGACAAGATAGGCCTGATTGATGCTAAAGGAACCACTGTAATAGAACCCACTTATGAGGAGATTAAACCTCTGGTCAGTGGATTAGCTAAGGTGCGTAAGGATGGTAAATGGGGCGTTGTTACGCCGAATGGTTCCGTATACACATCCGTGGAATACGATGGAATCGACATCTCCAATAACGGCATCATCATAGCCAATAAGGGAAGTATTTTTGGGGTGATTGGTAAGGACAAGCAGTTCAAACCTGTAGAAGGAGCTACCAAAGTATGGGCATTCCTTGACGATGAAACAATAACTTATGCCCGTAAGGACAACAAACTCGGTTTCATTAACACGCAGGGTAATTGGATTATCGAGCCCCGGTTCGAAAAAGCGAGGGCCTTCCGCAACGGCTTGGCCCCGGTATATATCGACAAGAAATGGGGGTATGTGAATGCCAAAGGAGAAATGGCCATTGAACCTCAATATAAGGACGCTGAGATTTTCAGCAAGGATGGATTGGCCCCTGTCAAAATCGACAAACTATGGGGTTTCATCAATACCGAAGGCGAATTGCTCATTGAAGATAAATATGGCATATCCGTGGCACTATTGGGATTCCTTACTGGTGGAGACGAAAAAGGGTTTATCAATGGATTGGCACGGGTGAAGCACAACAAAATGTGGGGCTTTATTGACACGCGGGGACAAGTGCTCGGGAATGAATGGTTTGACAATGCGGAACCCTTCGAAAAAGCGAATTAATGGAGGGAAAAAAGAAGTATGCATTGGTGACAGGAGGATCCCGTGGCATTGGAAAAGCAGTATGCATTGCATTGGCAAAAGACTTGGGGTATCCCATATTGGTAAATTACCGGTCGGATAGTGAATCAGCAGAAGAAACCAAAGACATCATCGTTGCAAACGGAGGTGAAGCAGAGGTACTCCAATTTGACGTAAGTAACCAAATAGAAACCAATTTGCAATTGATTACGTGGAGGGAACAACACCCCACAGGGGTCATTGAAGTCATTGTCAATAACGCAGGAATTACGCGAGATGGATTATTCATGTGGATGGAAAAAGACGATTGGAAAAAGGTTATCGATACAAGTTTGAATGGTTTTTATAACGTGACCAAGCCCTTAATCCAAGATCTCCTCCGACACCGATATGGCCGCATTATTAACATCGCTTCCATATCAGGGGTTAAAGGCACATCCGGTCAGGCCAATTATTCAGCCGCCAAAGCTGGCTTGATTGGAGCCACCAAAGCCTTAGCACAAGAAGTAGCCAGACGCAATATTACGGTGAATGCCGTGGCACCGGGTTTCATCCAAACCGATATGACCAGTGGCCTGGATGAAAGCGAACTAAAAAAATTAATACCTTTAAATCGTTTTGGAACAGTAGAGGAAGTTGCCGACCTAGTGTGTTTCCTTGCATCCAAAAAGGCTTCCTACATCACTGGGGAAGTCATTAATATTAATGGGGGAGTATATTCTTAATCGGTATTGGCTATTAGGTGTTAGCTAACTGCTAAAAGCTCAAAAAATATGCAACGAAGAGTAGTAGTCACGGGAATGGGTATTTATTCTTCATTGGGGAAAAACCTCAGTGAAGTGAAAGATTCATTATACCAAGGGAAATCCGGGATTGTATTTTCGCAGGAACGCAAGGATTTCGGTTACCGTTCTGCACTCACAGGCTTTGTGGCAAAACCTGATCTTACCAAATTCCTTTCCCGTAGGCAACGCATCAGCATGGGCGAAGAAAGTGAATACGCTTATGTAGCCACACGGGAGGCACTTCAAAACGCCCATATTGATGATGATTTTTTCCGTGAGCACGTCGTAGGGTTATTATACGGCAATGATAGTGTTTCACAGGCTGTGATGGAGTCAATAGATATCGTTCGACAGAAAAAAGACACCATGTTGGTAGGTTCTGGGGCGATTTTCAAATCAATGAACTCTTCCGTTACAATGAACCTCTCCACCATTTACCACATCCGTGGAATCAATATGACCATCAGTGCGGCATGTGCGAGCGGTTCGCATGCTATAGGTTTGGCTTACTTATTTATTAAGCAAGGACTACAAGATTGTATCGTCTGCGGGGGAGCGCAAGAAACCAATAAATACGCCATGGCCAGTTTTGATGGTCTTGGTGTATTTTCTGATCGGGAAGACGAGCCTACCAAGGCTTCTCGTCCATTTGATAAAGACCGCAATGGATTGGTGCCGGGCGGCGGGGCAGCCACGATCGTGCTGGAAGAATATGAATCGGCTGTACGGCGGGGCGCACCCATTTTGGCCGAGATACTGGGCTATGGCTTTTCTTCCAATGGCGACCATATTTCCACACCAAATGTGGAGGGACCGGTACGGGCTATGAAAATGGCTGTGGAACAAGCAAGATTGACACCTGCAGACATTGAATACATCAATGCGCACGCCACATCCACCCCAATGGGCGATGCCAATGAAGCACGGGCCATATATCAGTTATTTGGCGGATCTCCTTGTGTCAGCTCCACTAAATCCATGACAGGACATGAATGTTGGATGGCCGGAACCAGCGAGGTGATTTATTCACTCCTTATGGCCCAGCATGGATTCATTGCGCCAAATATCAACCTGGAAGAAGTGGATGAGACCGCCAAAAACCTGAGTTTGGTAAAAACTACCATAAACCAAAATTTTAATGTATTTTTGTCAAACTCTTTTGGATTTGGCGGAACAAATTCTGCGTTGATAGTAAAAAAACTGTAATAGAGTAACATTAGGTTTGAGCCTGCAAGGAAGCAATATTCGCAAATAGCAAAATATTTCAGTAGGCAGGTATCGGATCATTTAAAAAATAAACCGAGTGAAACGAGCTCATTTATGCCGATGAGATCTAACACTCATAAATACTAGTTTACGAATGAATAGGGACGAGATTATTGATATTACCAATAAGTTCTTAATCGATGAATTTGAAGTGGATCCGGAAGTCATCCAACCCGATGCGCACTTGAAGGAGTCGTTGGATTTGGATAGCCTGGATTATGTGGACTTGGTTGTTATCATCGAATCAAATTTTGGCATAAAACTGGAAAGCAAGGACTTTACCAATGTATTAACTTTCAACAATCTATATGATTTAATAGGCAGTAAGCTACACGCCATTGCCTAACGATATCCAATGTCTGAGTGGGAAGGAAAATCAAGGGGGACCGTTTCTGGTTATAAGGTATTCATTTTTTTAATTAAGCACGCTGGGATAAACATCGCATACTCATTGCTCGTGTTTGTATCCTTTTATTATTTTTTTTTCTCATCAAGGCAAACAAAAACAATCTACCATTACTTCCGTATTCATCGCAAAAACGGCCCTATTCGTAGCATTGTAAACACTTACCTCAATTATTTCGTTTTCGGACAAACCCTCATCGATAAGGTGGCGATCACTGCTGGATTGGAGCACAAGTATACATACGAATTTGATGGCATCCACCATATCCGTCAATTGGCTAAAGATGATACGGCTGGTATCCTCATCAGCGCACACACAGGCAATTTCGAGGTAGCCCAATACTTCATGGGTGAGTTTGATAAGAAAATCCATCTGGTAACCACCGATGAGGAACAACAGGCAATCAAATCTTACTTGGCCAGCATCATGGCAAAGCCAAAAACTGAATTTATTGTCGTAAAGAATGACCTGTCACATATTTTCGAAATCACTAAGGTTATAGGCGATAAAGGGATCATCTGCTTTACGGGTGATCGTTTTGTCGACAATGCCAAAACCCTTACATCCGACTTATTGGGTGATTCTGCCCGGTTCCCTGCAGGGCCGTTTCTTATCAGTTCAAGGCTAAGCACACCTGTGCTTTTCGTATATGTAATGCGTGAGCGAAATAAACACTATCATCTATATGCTCGGAAAGCGACATTTAACCATCGCGATGCGCAATCGTTGCTCCACGCTTATACGAAAAGTATCGAACAAATTTTAGCAAAATATCCTTTGCAATGGTTTAATTATTACGATTTTTGGAAGGCCTAAGCGTAAAGGATGAAGAAAGTACTTGTCATATACTATACCCAAACCGGGCAACAAAAGGAAATCCTGGACCAAATCCTCAAGCCGCTAGTGGCCGACCAAGAAATTGAACTCACGTTCCATCGGATACGGCCTATGCATGACTACCCTTTCCCTTGGGACGGAAACAGCTTTTTCGATGCATTCCCTGAATCCTTTCTCCAAATTCCCTGTGAATTGACCCCGATGGGAAATGATGTGCTGCAACAAGATTACGACCTCATCATCCTTGGTTACCAAGTGTGGTACCTATCTCCTTCTATCCCCATAAACTCATTTTTGCAAAGCCCGGCTGCAAAGAAGCTATTGGATGGAAAACCAGTCGTTACCGTAATCAATTGCCGCAATATGTGGGTAATGGCACAGGAGAAAGTGAAAGGATTGCTACATCATCTTGGTGCCACGCTTGTAGGCAATATTGTATTGGTAGACCGCCACCTCAATCATGTCAGTGTGATCACGATCGTGCACTGGATGATGAAAGGCAAGAAAGATTCTTACTTGGGGCTATTTCCCAAACCCGGGGTTTCTGATAAGGACATCAAAGAGTCCGTCAGGTTTGGCCATCCAGTATGTTCACATCTGAAGCGAAATGACTATACAACCCTTCAAAAAGAATTGCTTGATTTGAAAGCCGTTATGGTCAAACCTTTGCTGGTCTTTGTGGATAAAAGAGCAAATTCAATGTTTTCAAAATGGTCGCGAATCATCCGCAGTAAAGGGCTACCCATGGATCCCTCACGCAAACCTTGGCTCAAAGCTTTCAATTATTATTTGCTTTTTGCAATATGGATTCTTGCTCCTATCGTGAGTTTATTATTTTTAATACTACATTTGCCCTTTCTTTCTATTGTACGGAAAGAAACGAGGTACTATCAGTCTGTTAATTTCAAGGAATTCCGGTAATGCCAGAGGTATATATAAATGCGATATCGAAGTACCTGCCTAATAATCCCATTCCTAATGATCGGATTGAGCAAGTGTTGGGTGTTGTCAATGGTACCCCATCCCGCGCAAAATCGATTGTATTGCGCAACAACAGGATCACAATGCGTTATTATGCCATTGGGCAGGATGGGCAGCCCACACACAATAATGCCGAATTGACCTATCAAGCCATCAATCAGCTAATGGCAATATCCGGTGCAGACAAGACTGAAATCGACATCCTATCATGTGGTACTTCTACACCCGACCAATTGTTGCCTTCACACGCAAGCATGGTGCATGGACTGTGGCAAAACAAGCCCATGGAACTCAATTCGGCTTCAGGCATTTGTACATCGGGAATGAATGCATTGAAATATGCGTTTATGGCCATTGCCTGTGGGGGTGCGAAACAAGCTGTATGTACCGGCTCCGAACGGGTTTCATCATGGTTACGTGCTAATAAATTTAATAACGAATCCGAACGGCTTGCAGCCCTGGAACAAAACCCCATCATTGCATTCGAAAAAGATTTTCTACGTTGGATGTTATCCGATGGAGCTGGCGCCATGCTGTTGGGCAACCAACCTAATCCGCGAGGCATTTCACTCACTATCCGTTGGGTAGATGGGATTTCATATGCCAATGAATTGGAGCCGTGCATGTATGCCGGAGCCACTAAAGTAAATGGAAAACTCCACTCATGGAGCGACGCCTCCCCAGAAGAATGGCTCGATCAATCGATCTTCGCTATTAAGCAGGATATCAAATTATTGGAAGAAAATATCATCCCTAAAGGTGTACAAAGTATCCAAGAAGTACTTCATAAGCATCAGGTGACCATGGAAGATTTGGATTATTTTCTTCCGCATATTTCCTCCTATTTCTTTAAGGATCGCCTGTCTGAGGCTTTTTCAAAAGCCGACATCGACATTCCCGAAGCAAAATGGTTTATCAATCTCAACAAGATTGGCAACGTGGGATCGGCATCCAGCTATATCCAACTCGAAGAGCTTTTCAATTCCGGGAAACTCAAAAGTGGAGAAAAAATACTGCTATCTGTACCTGAAAGCGGAAGATTTTCTTATGTTTATGCACTATTGGAAGTAACGTGATCATATGAACCTAGTTTCATCACAAGAAGCCATCCTGAAATTGATTCCGCAACAACCGCCTTTTGTATTGGTTGATAAGATTCTCGTGCATGAAAAAACGCTTATCATTTCCGCATTCAAAATCCCTGAAAACCATGTATTGGTCAATAAGGATGGGATGCTCACCGAAGCGGGTATTATCGAAAATTTTGCGCAAAGCATTGCCTTATACCAAGGATACGATTATTTTAAACGCAACCTTCCCCCTCCTGTGGGTTACATCGGATCCATTAAAAACTTCGAAATATATGACCTTCCCCGTGTAGGGGATGAACTCCATACCAGCGTGCACATTCTCCAGCAGCTATTCGGTGTAACAATTGTTCGTGGAGAGGTAAAATTAAATGAGAAAACCATCGCTATAGGCGAAATGCGAACCGTCATTGCCAAAGACCTTGAATAATCCCACGCCATTCCCACCCATCGAAGAACTTATCCCACACCGGCCTCCGATGGTGATGGTGGATCATGTGACAACCGTAGATGGCTTGAAAACCGAAACAAGATTTTTAGTAACCCCACTATGTCTTTTCGTCAAACATGGCGTGCTTTCCGAAATGGGAATGCTCGAAAATCTTGCCCAAACAAGCTTTATCTTCCTCAATTATTTTTTTATCAAGCCCGGCGAACCCCTTTGGAATAAAAAAAAGAATAATCTGGGCGTCATCAGCACCATCCTCGACTTGGAGGTCATGGCGCTTCCCCTTGTAGGGGACAAATTATTAACCCGCACGCAAACGGAACTTGTTTTTACTTCAGATTTTTTGAAAATTTGCAACATACAAGGTCAAGTTTCAGTGAATGGGGCAATTGCCTTGTCGGCAACCATGAAAATGCTGCTGCAAACCCAGCATACGTAAAAGAATGAAAAAAAACCAAGTGCCGCAGGACGACGGAAGCCTTGCCAAGAAAAACATCAGTGAGCTTTGCTATGCTGTAGATGAAAACGGCCGCTATACCACAGTGCATAGTACAGGTTGGGAAGCTAAGACCCTTGCACTAAACGAATCGCTCCAACTGATTGAAGAACGGATAGCAGACACGGGGCATGCTGTCTTGGCCGGAAAGGTTAGTCCTATTGCTTATTACATGGAACTCCACCGCATGGACGTAGCATTGCTTGCCAGCTATGTGGGCATTCACCGTTGGTTTGTCAAACGGCATTTCCATCCGAAACGTTTCCTTAAATTGAAGGAAAAAACCCTTCAAAAGTACGCTGATGTCTTTGGCATCACAATTGAACAGTTAAAAGCTCCCGTTCCGAACCCGAATACATGAAGATAGATTTTGAACACCACCAATCTGCCCATTGCGAGAATGGGGTAATTTCCAACCTACTAAAGTACCGTGGCATTGCCATTTCCGAACCCATGGCCTTCGGTATTGGCAGTGGATTGTTCTTTGTCTATTTGCCTTTCATTAAGGTAAACTTTGCGCCCGGTTTTAGCTATCGTCCTATGCCCGGAAAAATTTTCCGTCGGCTGGCTAAGCGACTAGGAATAAAGGTACACCACCAACGTTTTTCGTCCCCTGAGCGGGCCAAGGTCATACTCGATGAAAAACTCCGGCAGGGGATTCCCGTGGGCTTACAAGTAGGTGTCTACCACCTCACCTATTTCCCGGATGAATATCGGTTTCATTTCAATGCCCATAACTTAGTAATCTACGGAAAAGAGGCAGAAAATTACCTAGTCAGTGATCCTGTAATGGATTATCCCACCATGCTTACCGAAAAGGAGCTTGAACGGGTTCGCTTCGCAAAAGGGGCACTCCCCCCAAAAGGGCACCTCTATTACCTCGAAAGGCTCCCTGACAACTTTGACTTGGAAAAAGCCATCAAAAAAGGGATCCGACAGACCTGCAACGATATGCTGGCTCCAGTCCCTATCGTCGGTGTGGCAGCCATGAGGTGGGTAGCCCGAAACATCCGCAAATGGCCCCAAAAAATCGGATTGAAAAAGACCAACCACTACCTCGGACAACTCATCCGCATGCAGGAAGAAATTGGCACCGGTGGGGGTGGATTTCGATTTATCTATGCCGCTTTCCTCCAGGAAGCCGGCACACTGCTTAATAATCCGGCACTCACCCAGCATTCGGAGGAAATGACCGGCATCGGTGATGCCTGGCGCGATTTCGCGCTCGATATCTCTCGAATCTATAAGAATCGCAAATCTGGGGAGGATGTATATGAACGGCTTGCTGATCAACTACTGGACATTGCCAAAAGGGAAAAGGAATTCTTCGAGAAACTCAAGCGATGTGTTTGACAAATGCCCCTAGTATATATGTACTTTTAGGGATGGTTATTTCTTCAACCGTTCCTTAAATACCTTTTTGAACTTATCCAATTTCGGCACAATCACATATTGGCAATAAGCCTGTTGTGGATTGAGGGTAAAATAGTTTTGATGGTAATCTTCAGCCACATAAAAGGTGGTATAGGGCTCAAGCGCGGTCACGATTGGCTTATCATAGACTTTCTCCTCACTCAATCGGTTGATATAATATTCAGCTTTCTTATGTTCGGTTTCGTTGCGGTAAAAAATGGCCGACCGGTATTGCGTACCGATATCATTGCCCTGTCGATTGAGCTGTGTTGGGTCGTGCGCGATGAAAAACGCTTCAAGCAGTCCTTCATAGCCAATCACATCAGGCCTATAAACTACGTTGATCGCTTCTGCATGGCCTGTCCTACCTGAGGTCACTTGCTTATATGTTGGGTTTGCTACTGTGCCGCCGATATAACCCGAAATAACCGTATCCACACCCTCCAATTGCTGAAACTGGGCTTCGGTACACCAAAAACATCCTCCTGCAAAAGTGGCTGTATCTACCGCTGACGATGAATATTCATCATCAGGCAAAACAGTAGCGCGGGAAGTGTGATAGCCTGTGGTTTGGAGGCATCCGTTGAATAGGATTACTCCACCTAAAAATAATATACTCCTAAACATATAGCATCTTTTTTTCCATACAAAAATATAAAGGTAGGCGGGTTATCCGTAAAGTATTTCAAAAATACACCATTTTAGGTATATGCTTTTACTGCCCAACTCGCAATACGATTTTTCCGAATTGGGTAGAAGTATCCATTTTGTTCAACGCCGCCTCGGCATCTTCCAATGGATGTATGCTATCCATAATGGGTTTGATACCGTGTTCATGCACAAAAGCCAGCATTTCCGAAAAATCAGCAGCGGATCCCATTGTGGTACCTAATATGGAAAGTTGTTTCCAGAATATCTTACGTGCATTAAGCTCGGGAATATCTCCCGCAGTGCCTCCAAAAAAAACAATCCGTCCACCGGGGTTTGCCAAATCAAGATGATGCACAAAACCGTCCCCCAACGCACTATCTACAATGACATCAAATCCTCCTGCTTTCTCCAGAAGTTGTTGTGGCCAGTTATCATCGGTATACAACACGCCTCCTTGGGCACCTAATGCCATGGCCTGTTCAATCTTTGAACCCTTTCCGGAGGTGACATAAACTTCCGCACCAGCATGCTTAGCCCATTGTAAAGCAAAAGTGGCCACTCCTCCCCCTATCCCTACCACAAGTACTTTTTCTCCTTCTCGGAGTCTTGCACGGCTAAATAATGCACGGTAGGCCGTGAGGCCACCAAGTGGTAATGCTGCAGCCTCCTCAAATGAAAGGTGTTTAGGCTTTTCATACAGGTTTGCTACAGGTACTTTTACATACTCCGCGAATGTGCCGTCTTCCGGCAAACCCAAAATGTGGAATGTCTTCTGTTGGAAAGCTTCATGGTCACCCCACGCAATAGATGGGTTGATAATCACTTCCTTGCCTGTCCATACTTTGGTGTAATCGCTTCCCGTTACTTCCACGATTCCTGCCCCATCCGAACCCAAAACGATTGGAAATTTCAATCCTGAATATTGCCCTTGCCGAATCCACCAATCCCTACGGTTGAATGCGGCTGCTTTGATTTTTACCAATGCTTCATTTTCAGCTAACATCGGAACAGGTACATCTTTCAATGTGAATGACTGGCCGATGCCTTCGAGAACAAGTGCTTGCATGGTTGTTTAGCTAGTTGCTATAAGAAAAAAGGTGGCAATACCCTTAAATATCCGCCACCCTTTTTATTTTTTACTTATTGCTTTTTTACTTCGCAGCGGTGTAGCGCTTGGCTACCGCATCCCAGTCAATTACATTGAAAATAGCTTCCAAATAAGCTGGGCGTTTATTTTGATAACTCAAATAATAAGCATGTTCCCACACATCAATACCCAGAATAGGTGTTCCTTTAGTTTCGGCAATGTCGAACAAAGGATTATCCTGGTTTGAGGTTGATGTCACCTGTAGCTTACCCGAACCATCAACAATGAGCCAAGCCCAACCCGACCCAAAGCGAGTGGCGCCTGCTTCCTGTAGTTTCTTCTTTAATTCATCAAACGACCCAAAAGTCTCATCGATGGCAGTTGCCAGATCGCCAGAGGGTGTACCTCCACCATTTGGGGATAAAACGGTCCAGAATAACGAATGGTTATAATGCCCGCCTCCATTGTTTCGCACAGCAGCTGGATATTTCGAAATATGCTTGCTGATCTCTTCAATGGAAAGGTTTTCCGCGTCCGTGCCCGCAATGGCTTTATTAAGGTTATCTACATAAGCTTGGTGATGCTTCCCATGATGGATTTCCATGGTTTCCTTATCAATATGAGGTTCCAATGCATCTGTGGCGTAAGGTAACGCCGGTAATTCAAAAGCCATAATATATGTTGTTTTTAGATTAAAAATAAGTACTAGACAAACTTAGATAAAGTTGTCTACAAATACAACTTTATCGATTTCACATCAACCACTGAAAAACAGCAGCCGAGATTTAATATAACGAATATAATAGCCATTTTGTTTGTAGAATAAACCTTGAAATATTATTCAATCCGTTTATTACGGAAAAATGACGTAACCAAAGCTGTACATTCACCTTCTAAAACACCACCTATCACAGCTGTTTTCGGATGCAACACCTTGCTGCCAAAAATCGAAAAACCTCTTTTTTCGTCCTGCGCCCCAAATACAATACGGGTAATCTGGGTCCAGTATGCGGCCCCAGCACACATTACACAAGGTTCTATGGTGACATATAAGGTACAACCCTGCAAATACTTACCTCCGATATAGTTGGAGGCAGCTGTAAATGCCTGCATTTCCGCATGTGCAGTCACGTCGTTCAACCGTTCCGTTAGGTTATGGCCCCTTGCGATAATCCGGCCATTGTGTACAATGATCGCACCGATTGGCACCTCATCTTGCTCCAATGCTTTTTGTGCTTCCTTGAGCGCTTCTTTCATAAAAAATTCATCGGAAACAGTGTCTCCAGTATCTTCAAAATTGATGTATTTCATTACGAGATGTGAGATGTCAGCTAGTTTTCAAATCAACTTAGCGCCATTTGGCACCTTGCGTTCTACCGTGCTTAATACGATATCCCCATTTTCATCGGCAAATCCCGTTATCAAACATTCTGAGATAAAATTAGCAATCTGCTTTTTCGGAAAATTCACCACTCCAATAACCTGTTTTCCCAGCAATTCATCCTTAGCATAATGCTTTGTAATCTGGGCACTGCTTTGGCGGATGCCTATTTCTTCTCCAAAATCAATATGCATTCGGTAGGCAGGTTTCTTTGCGTTTGGAAAATCCGCCACCTGAATGACAGTACCCACCCGCAATGCTACCTTTTCAAAATCATTCCATGATATTTCTTCCATTGCACTATAGCCTATTGCCCTCCAAATCGGCAAGCCCCTTCTTCAAGGTGAATACGATGTAATCCCGATTGCGCCGAACAAGGGTAGCCAGCCTATCGACAAGTTCGTCTTCCTTTCCTTCATTAAATATTAAATCTTCATCGGTCAAGTGGTTGTACTTCCGTCTAAATTTGCTTTTCAGCACGTCCCACTCCCCAGGTTTTATTTTGATATCCGCCATATCGTATGATTTCGTACAAACTTAGATAAACTTGGATTTATGTGCAAGTTTAACGGGGTTTCATTTTCGGCTTGAATTTTGCGGATATCCTCATGGCAAACTTGATTTGCCTCAGTTGCTAACATTGTAAAAATTAAAATGATTATCACCATGAAAAAGTATTTTATTATTGCTTTCCTCTTATCGGCAACGGTGATTGTTGCCAATGCGCAACTATTGCCAAGCTTTCAGTTAGGAGTTAAAGCAGGGCTCAATTTCTCAAATTTGAAGTCTGAAGATGGGGGTTGGTTAGACGCCAGCACGCGTACGGGTTACCAAGCAGGTGTTTGGGCACGCATTGGTGGTGCCGGCATCCATTTCCAGCCTGAACTTTATCTAACGGGTAAGAGTTCGGAAGCCAAATTGATTCAAGAAAATGAAGAAGGTAAAGTGAGCTTCACCTCATTAGATTTACCACTGCTTTTGGGCACGCGTATTGGCTTAGGACCTGCCGGATTGCGTATTGTTGCCGGTCCGGTCGTTTCTTTTGTTGTGGACAAGAGTATCGCCGATACGTTCACAGAGGACGTACTAAACGTGAATGATTACAAAAATCAGGCTTGGGCTGTAACAGGAGGACTTGGGCTCGACATCAGCAATTTCCGTGCGGACTTGCGTTATGAGCATGGACTAAGCGAGCTGAGCAAAAATGAGAGCGCACCCCAAAAGGTAAATCTTTGGACTATCGGAATAGGTTACCGCTTATTCTAGCACATTACAGAACTTCGTATTCAATCCATGCCATGCCGACTTCCGGCATGGCATTTTTTTCCAATCCACTCAAAACTTAGAACAGTTCTAAATTACTGATTTTACTTGTTTGCTTTCACCGATATTAAATCTATTGGTAGATTTGCTTACCAAAATTAAATAATCAAGGAGAATGAGTAGATCTAAACATGTGTTATCTTCTTCTTTGGGGAAGAAAGTAATCATGAGCTTAACCGGTTTGTTTTTGTGTACATTCCTGGTTATCCACCTGATTGGTAACCTTCAATTATTTTACAATGATCAGGGCAAGGCCTTCAATGACTATGCCTATTTCATGACCCATTTCACCCCCATCAAAGTAATTTCCTACTTGCTTTACACATTTATTGTTATCCACGCCGTTTGGGCTTTGGTAGTAACTATTCATAATAAGAAGGCGAGGCCAAAAGGATATGCTGTTTTCCGTGGCTCCGCCAACAGCGCATGGAGCTCCCGGAACATGGGTATTCTTGGCACGGTACTGTTGGTATTTATCGTCACTCACATGAGTAATTTTTGGTGGAAATACCATAACGATGAAGTACCTTATGTTGAGTATCGCACCGATCTGAATACCAACGAAACGAAAGTGACCGAGTTGGTGGCTGGTGAATTTACCGATTATGTGAAGTATGTCGATGATGAGGTAGAAGTCATCAAGGCAAAAGATTTATATAAGCAAGTGGCATTTGCATTCAAAGAATGGTATTTGGTGGCGTTTTACGTCATATCCATGGTAGCATTATCTTTCCATCTTGTCCATGGATTCAAGAGTGCGTTTCAGTCTTTGGGCTTAGACCACAAGAAATATATACCTTTTATCCGATTTTTAGGTATATGGATATTTGCGATAGCCATTCCCATCGGGTTTGCCGCTCTGCCCGTGTATTTTTATTTTTTCAACTAAGCTATTCACGATGCCCTTCTATCACATGGGCACAATGATATAATAGACAGCAATTATGTTAGATTCAAAAGTACCAGAAGGGCCTTTGGCCGAAAAGTGGTCGAAACATAAGTTTAACCTCAAATTGGTGAATCCGGCTAACAAACGGAAATATACCATTATTGTAGTGGGTACAGGGTTGGCTGGGGCCTCGGCGGCAGCCTCACTGGCAGAACTGGGTTACAACGTAAAGGCTTTTTGTTACCAAGATAGCCCGCGACGGGCGCATTCCATTGCTGCGCAGGGCGGAATCAATGCAGCCAAGAATTACCAAAATGATGGCGATAGCGTATTCCGGTTGTTTTATGACACCATTAAAGGCGGCGACTATCGTGCACGCGAAGCCAATGTGCATCGTTTGGCCGAAGTTTCCGTCAATATCATTGACCAGTGTGTGGCTCAAGGTGTGCCTTTTGCACGTGAGTATGGGGGGCTCTTGGATAACCGTTCATTTGGCGGCGCCCAAGTATCGCGTACATTCTATGCCCGTGGGCAAACCGGACAGCAGTTGCTTTTGGGTGCTTACTCTGCTTTAAACCGGCAGATCAATAAAGGGAAAGTGAAGATGTATAACCGGCATGAAATGCTGGATGTGGTGACCATCGATGGGCATGCCCGCGGCATCATTACCCGCAATATGGTCACAGGTGCCATCGAATCCCATGAGGGGCATGCCGTGCTCCTATGCACGGGAGGATATGGCAATGTATTTTTCCTATCTACCAATGCCATGGGCTGCAACGTTACCGCTGCATGGCGCGCGCATAAGCGCGGCGCGTTATTTGCCAACCCCTGCTATACTCAAATCCACCCGACATGTATTCCGGTAACCGGTGACCACCAATCAAAACTGACACTCATGTCGGAGTCACTCCGTAACGACGGGAGGGTGTGGGTACCCAAAACCGTGGACCTGGCGCAGAAACTTCGCAAAGGCGAGATCAAAATAGCCGACATCAAGGAAGCGGACCGCGACTATTATTTGGAACGTAAGTACCCGTCATTTGGCAATCTCGTTCCGCGCGATGTAGCTTCCCGCAATGCAAAAGAAGTGGTGGATGAAGGCCGAGGTGTAGGGGCTTCCGGTATCGCCGTGTTCCTGGATTTCAAAGATGCCATTAAACGCTTGGGCGAAGATACTGTACGGGCCAAATATGGCAATTTGTTTGACATGTATTACCAAATCACGGACGAGAACCCGTACAAACAACCCATGCGCATTTATCCAGCCGTACACTATACCATGGGGGGAGTATGGGTTGATTACAACCTGATGACCACTGTTCCTGGGCTGTACGCTTTGGGAGAGTGCAATTTCTCTGATCACGGTGCCAACCGCTTGGGCGCCTCCGCGCTGATGCAGGGACTTGCTGATGGGTATTTCGTGATTCCTTATACCGTAGGTGATTATTTAGCTGGGTTAGGCTTTGATCCGGTGGACAAAAATCATCCAAATTTCGAACGTACCCGCAAGGAAGTGGAAGAAAATGTTCGCAAGATGCTTTCGCTGAGGGGTACCAAAACGGTGGACGACATTCACAAAAAATTGGGCCACATCCTATGGGAATATTGTGGCATGGCGCGTTCCGAGGAAGGGTTGGTAAAAGCCAAAGGACTCATCCAGGAACTTCGTAAGGAATTTTGGAATGACGTGACTGTATTGGGTGAGAACGAAGAAATGAACCTATCGCTCGAAAAAGCTGGCCGTGTGGCCGATTTTTTGGAGTTGGGGGAACTAATGGTAGATGATGCCCTCAACCGCAATGAGTCTTGCGGCGGGCACTTCCGTGTGGAAAGCCAAACCGAAGAAGGTGAGGCCAAGCGTGATGATGAAAATTTCCGATATGTGGCCGCATGGGAATACAAAGGCGACAACCTGCCTGAAATGCTCCACAAAGAACCATTGGAGTTTGAAAACGTGAAATTAACGCAACGGAGCTATAAGTAATTTATGATTTTAGATTTTAGATTTTAGATTTTTTTCAAATCATCGAATTTATGCAAATCGAAAATCCCAAATAAAAGAACCATCATGAGTGGAAACATGAATCTGACGCTGAAAGTATGGCGTCAAAAAAATGAAAAAACCAGGGGCAAATTCGTGACCTACCAAGCCAATGATATATCACCGGATATGTCATTTTTAGAGATGCTGGATGTGGTCAATGAAGATTTGGTGAGAAAAGGAGAAGACCCCATCTACTTTGACCATGATTGCCGTGAAGGCATCTGTGGGATGTGTTCTTTGCATATCAATGGGAGAGCGCATGGGCCAAAACAAGGTACCACAACCTGTCAACTGCATATGCGGAGTTTCCATGACGGACAAACGATCGTCATCGAACCCTGGAGAGCTGCAGCATTTCCGGTTATTAAGGATTTGGCGGTAGACCGAACCTCATTCGATCGCATCCAACATGCAGGGGGATACGTCAATGTCAACACTGGCGGTGTGCCCGACGCCAACAGTATCCCCATCCCCAAAGTAGTGGCAGACGAGGCATTCGAATCAGCCACCTGTATTGGTTGTGGCGCCTGCGTAGCTGCCTGTAAAAATGCGTCAGCCATGTTGTTCGTCTCCGCAAAAATCTCACAATATACCCTACTCCCCCAAGGCCAAACCGAACGATATAGCCGTGCGCAAGCCATGGTTGCACAGATGGACGCAGAAGGTTTTGGTAGTTGCACCAATACCGGCGCCTGCGAGGCTGAATGTCCTGTAGGCATCAAACTTACCAACATTGCACGCATGAACCGCGAATACCTAACCGCGAAATTCTTCAAGCAAGAAGAAGCACATTGATAAAGATCTCAGGTTTGCGCGTCAGGCTGACGCTATAACAAAACCCTAGGAGTTTTGATTTGTTATCCCCGCAAGGTGTTAATTGCGGGGATTTTTCTATTTTTACATGGATTAACATTTGAAAAGGTGAGTACTGTCGTTAAAATAAGGCTGTTGTTATTGGTGTTGACATTATGTTTTGTAGGTACGGCTGTTACCATCAATCTCACATTCAACGACGAAGAAACGCTGCTTATCGACGCCCGGAACCTCCAGCGAAGTCTCCATAAAAAAGAGCAGCTCATCAACAATTTCCTCCAAGATACGATCCATTTCAATGTGTTTAAAACAATCGGGGACGATGTCAAACTTACCGAAGACATCATTGCCTATTTTGCGAAGAAGAATAACATCTATCCATTTACCTACATAAACAATGAGCTTGTGTTTTGGGGAACGGATAAATTCGTTCCTAAGACAGATGCCGGTATAAACAATGGGGTCGGTATCATAAAGGCTGGAAATGGGTGGTATGAATCTATAAAAAAAAGCGTTGGGAATTTCTCCGTCTTATTCTTGATTCCAATTAAAGCCGATTTTCAAAACAACAACGTGTATTTACAGAATACGTTTTCACAGGATCTTATCAAGACAGACAACCTAGAAATAGCGGATTACGATGACGGCTTTATTTACAACATCAGGAGTATAACTGGTGAATACCTGTTTTCCGTAAAATTGCGCGATGGGCAGCATGAAACTTTTTTCTCCAAATTGGAACTGGCCATGTGGATGCTTGCGGGATTTTCAGTAACACTGCTATTCAACATTATCTGCATGTGGGTAGCTAAACGAGGCTGGGTATGGTCCTCCGTGCTGTTATTTGCCTGTTGCTTGGTTGGGATTAGATACCTGGATCTCCACTATGGCTGGCTGGCTTCCCATTTTTATACTGGCATCTTCAATCCGCGAAATTTTGCTTCCAGCTTTGCTTTCCCCCATTTGGGTGGTTTTCTACTCAATATTATTGCTTTTTCCTGGTTTATCGGATATGTATATGCATTCAAGGACCGATTGAAAATCCCAGCCTTTGGGTATACAAAGACCGGAAGCATTGTTATCATATTCATATTTGGGTTGTTAATCTATTTGGTGGGCCATTCCATTGCAGAAATTTTCGCTGGCCTTATCAGTAATTCGGACATCAATTTTGATGTAGCCAATATCCTTAATCTCAACATATACAGCTGGTTAGGGATATTTGCATTGTGTCTCAGCATCATGAGCCTTCTCCTACTTATTGATTTATTGGTAGAACTTGCCAATAAGCTCATACCGAATATACTTCGGCTATTTTTTATTGAAATTTTCATTGCTATTTGTATAGCGGGAATATATATCTATCTGGGCAATTTCCCCCTTTCCTTCATTTTATTGGCGGTGCTGATTGGGCTACGTACTTGGTATATTGGGCGTAAAGGCCAGTTCGATTTAGCTATTTTTATATCCACCTTACTATTGCTAGCTGCGATAACAGCGTTAGAACATAGCCAATCACAACGTTATAAAAAACAGGAGGAACAAAAGTTGGCCATTTCAAAATTAGAAGCCGTAGATGATGCCAACGCTATCGCACTGTTCCGTGATTTGGAAAAGGAAATCGTCAAGGATTCCGTACTTATCAAATACTTCAAGGCATCGAAGGATGAAAATCGCGAATTACTCGAAGAGCATTTGAAAAGAACCTATTTGAGCGGTTACCTATCAAAATATGAATTTGTTGCCAACGAATACGATACAACCTGGAGCCCTATCGGTCACAGTTCCGCAATCAAACGTGAAGAATATCGTGATAAAGTCATATCCGGAGCTATCAAGGTATCCGAAAATTTCTATCGTGGCAACAGCAGCTATGGCAACTTCGAATATTTCGCCCAGCTTCCGGTTGAGGAAGAAGGCAAGCCACTGGGCATTCTGCTCATAGAATTACAGAACAGGTCGTTCAGCCAACTTTCCACCTATCCAGATATCCTTGCGGATAGCAGGATTGACCAGCAACAAACCGATCTGATTTCGCAATATGCATACGCATTTTACCGGGATGGAAACTTAGTGAGCCAATTTGGCAATTATGTATATCCCTTGTCTGATGAAGCTTATCCATCCAAGCAACGCAACTTTCACCATCTCGGTTATGAAGGCGGTTTCGGACATATGATGTATCGACCAAACAGTAGAACATTAATTGTACTCAGTAAACCGCAACAAAGCAACTGGATGCAATTGGCGTCGTTATCTTTCATTTTCCTCGTATTCCTCCTTTTTGCCATCTTAGCCTATACCGCTCGATGGCTTGTTTTAACGTTGAACGGCAATGATTTCAGTTTACGGAATCTCAGGTGGAGTTTCTTAATCCTCACGAACAAAGTCTTGTACAGTACCCGGATACAGACATTTATGGTGGTGGCCGTTGTATTCACTTTAATTATAGCCGGCACCATCACATTCTTCAGTATAAGTCGCCAATTCAAACAACAGCAAGAAAATGGAACATTGAAATATGTGGTAGACATTGCCAGGAGATTGGAATCACGAATGCTCAAGGAAACCAACATAAACCGAGGTATATCCACAGATGAACAATTTAACACGATAGCGGAATCCATCGCATCAGACCTCAACTTATATGGTACGGATGGGCAATTGATTTATTCTACACAACCCCGTATTTATGACCTTAGGCTTATCTCCCGGTATATGCATCCGCAGGCATGGCTGCATATGGCTCATCATCAACGCTCTGAATTCATCCAGCATGAACAAATCGGAGGGCTTAATTATATTGCGGCCTTCGCTCCAATCAGAAACGAAATGTATGAGCCGATCGCATTCCTAAGTTTGCCTCATTACAGCTACCAGCAAGAATTTGATCAAAACGTGGGTGTACTCCTCAACACCTTAATAAACATTTATGCATTGGTTATTTTAGTGTTAGGCCTATTTGCGGTATTCGTTGCCAATAAAATCACAGCACCTTTGGCCTTGGTTCAACGGAGCCTTGCCAAAACCACCATAGGCAAGCAAAACGAACCGATTTTCTGGAAAAGGCACGATGAGATCGGTAGCCTTATCCGGGAATACAACCTCATGATTGCCGCTCTTGAACAAAGTGCCAATACCATCATGCGCTCGGAACGGGAATCCGCATGGCGTGAAATGGCCAAACAAGTGGCACATGAAATCAAAAACCCGTTGACTCCGCTAAAACTTGGTATCCAACAGTTGGAGCGCTCTTGGCGAGAAAAGGACCCCCTATTTGATGAACGGTTTGCGAGGTTCAGTGCCTCATTCATCGAACAAATCGAAAGCCTTTCGCATATTGCATCGGAATTTTCGGAATTTGCAAAGATGCCAGACACCGAGCTAAAAGAAGTGGATGTATTGGATATTGTCAATAAAGCCGTTGAAGTGTTCAACAACAACGTGGGTGTGGATATACAAATCTCCAATTTATGCGAAGGCTCAACCGTTAAAATCCAAGGGGATCGTGATCAGTTACTGAGGTCATTCAACAATCTGATAAAAAATTCAATTGAAGCAACAATAGCGAAACGCAAGTGCCGAATTGATATTACCATAGGCCATGACACGGATAACAACGTATCCATAGCAATCAAGGACAACGGTCATGGTATAAGTCTCGATGCAAGGGGGAAATTATTTCAACCTAATTTTACCACTAAAAGCTCAGGTACGGGTCTTGGATTGGCTTTTGTGAAACAAGCGGTGGAAGGGATGGGAGGTAGTATACGGTATGAAACCTTTGTAGGCAAAGGGACAACATTCTATATACTTATCCCTTCGATGACGCATGTGAACCAACTGCAAACCGCTGCTCATTGAGGAAGAAATGGGCAACATCAATTTTCATTTCAGCACGACGCTGCTTTGCCCCATGACCGCCTCATCTGTATATAATAAGATGGTATAAGTGCCTTTTTGGAAACCTTTAGGGTCTTTCCATTCGATGGTGTAAGATTCTCCATCATTGGTGAATTCAATCGACGTTTTATATGTATATTGGATTTGGTTATCATTAACATCGAAGAATGCATTGTCTGTGGTGCGTAAGTTCCCGTTAGGGTCTATCACCCGTATATAAATATGCTGACTGCCTGTTTCGGCCAATGGATTGTCTGCTATGGTAAAATCAATTTTGAATTTATCAACCCTCCGCGCGCGCGTCTCCGCGCTTTCTCTCTCACTGCTGCGCTCGCGAACGCTATTTATACTAATGCTGGAAACCTTAAGGGCTGATGCCGTCTTGACCTTATCCGCCAAATCCGAATTTTGTTCTTCGAGTTCCGATAAGCGATTGGTGGAGGAAGAAATCTCTTGTCTCAGCTCATCTCGTTCGGATATGAGTTTAGCATTTTGGCGCCGCAAACTATCCATTTCCCGCGAATACTTCGATAAATCGAGCTTCAATTGGTTGATTTCATGTTGAGCATTGGATAGCTGCTCCCTGGTGAGGTTATGTTGAGCCAGCCGTCCCCTTAGTCCAGCAATGCTCGCCCGCACACTGTCCTGCGCCATTTTCAATGACGAACTGAGTTCTAGGTTACCTTCGCCTAATCGATCCAATTCTGCTTCAATTCGATCAATTTCGGCCTGCATATTCACCTTCTCACTGTTCAGCTCATATACCCTTTCCCCTGTATTCTTATACTTGATATAGAAGTACACATTGGTTGCAAGCAATGCCACTATGGCGACCACAAAAAAATAAATCTTAGTGGAGTCCCTCCTTATCTCGTCAGGTTTGGGGTCAATACCTGTTTCTTGCATAGTATGTATTTCTTGCATGATTTATGTACCGCAAAATCCTATTGCACTTCACTAGTACAAGTATGCAAAAATTGTTCCAACATGGTTCACCGTGATTGGGGTTGTCGCGCCATGGATGGCATCACTCAAAGTAGTTCAAGGTATCAAATCCTCCGCGTTTGAGGTATTCTTCCTTCCGCATTAGCTTCAAGTCTGAATGCACCATATCTTCCACCAGCGCTCCTAGGTCGTATTTAGGTCGCCACCCGAGTTGGTGCTGCGCCTTGGTGGCATCTCCCACCAACAAATCCACCTCGGTTGGTCGGTAATAAATAGGGTCTACATTAACCACGGATTGTCCAAATTTTATATGTTCAGGATTGATCTTTAGTTCCTTAAGCCGCGTTTCATCGACATCAATGACCACACCTTTTTCACGTTCGTCCTTCCCACTGAATTCCACCTCGATGCCCAGCTCGGCGAAGCTCATCTTCACAAAATCACGCACAGTGGTCGTTACACCTGTAGCCACTACATAGTCTTCTGGTGTCTCCTGTTGCAACATCAACCACATGGCCTCCACATAATCCTTGGCATGCCCCCAATCGCGTTGCGCTGATAAGTTACCCAAAAATAGCCTATCCTGCAACCCCAACGCAATTCTAGCTACTGCCCGGGTGATTTTTCGGGTTACAAATGTTTCGCCCCTTATCGGGCTTTCATGGTTGAACAAAATGCCGTTGCAGGCATATAAATTATAGGCCTCACGATAATTAACGGTTATCCAATACGCATATAATTTGGCCACAGCATAAGGGCTTCGTGGGTAAAAAGGTGTCCTTTCACTTTGGGGCACTTCCTGCACTAGTCCATACAACTCGGACGTAGCTGCCTGATAAAAACGGCATTTGCTTCCAAGGTTGAGCAAACGGATAGCCTCCAATATACGGAGCGCACCCAAACCATCCGCATTAGCCGTATATTCAGGAGTATCGAAACTCACTTTCACATGACTTTGCGCAGCCAAATTGTAAATTTCATCCGGTTGTGTTTCTTGGATAACCCTGATGAGGTTGGTAGCATCAGTAAGATCGCCGTAATGCAGGGTAAAGTGGCGGTTTGATTCATGGGGATCTTGATACAGGTGGTCTATGCGATCGGTATTGAATAGGGAGCTCCTCCTTTTCAGACCATGCACATGGTATCCTTTTTTCAGTAAGAACTCAGCCAAATAGGCGCCATCCTGTCCGGTTATACCTGTTATTAATGCGGTTTTTGCTGTTATTATACCTGCCATGGACGATTATCCTTGAAAGCAATTATTGCCTTTGCTTCTTCAACACTGAGTTTAATAGGTATTGCCCATATCCACTTTTCAACAAGGGTTGTGCAATGGTTTCGAGTTGTTCGGCATCGATGAAACCCATGCGGTACGCCACCTCTTCGATACAGCCTATTTTCAGCCCCTGGCGCTCTTCGATGACCTGTACGAATTGTCCCGCTTGCATGAGGGAGGTAAACGTACCGGTATCTAACCAAGCCGTGCCACGGCTGAATACCCCTACCTTCAATCGTCCTTGCTCAAGGTAAACCTTGTTTATATCCGTTATCTCATATTCACCCCGAGCAGACGGTTGGATACCCCTTGCAATTTCAACCACCGTATTGTCATAAAAATACAATCCCGGCACTGCATAATTGGACTTGGGCCGTATAGGTTTTTCTTCAATGGACACTACCTGCCGCTGCTCATTGAATTCGACCACGCCATAACGTTCAGGATCCGACACGGGGTAGGCAAATACTACGCCTCCGTCAGCTTGCAAATCAGCACTTTGCTGTAACAGACGCGACAAGCCTTCTCCGTGAAATATGTTATCACCAAGAATCAACGCCACATCGTCATTCCCCACAAATTCGGCTCCTATTACGAAGGCTTGGGCCAATCCATTGGGTACGGCCTGTTCTGCATACGAAAATGCACATCCTACTTGGGAACCATCTCCCAGCAATTTTCGGAAAGCCGGCAAATCATGTGGTGTAGAGATAATTAATACTTCACGGATGCCCGATAGCATGAGCGTGGATAAGGGATAATAGATCATGGGCTTATCGTACACCGGCATAAGTTGCTTGCTTACCGCCAACGTCAATGGATGCAGCCGTGTACCTGATCCTCCTGCTAAAATAATACCTTTCACGTATTTCTTGTTTCTTTAATGGTGGAGGAAAATCATCATCTGACAAAATAGGAACCCCATAGGTTTTCTGGCACAGTGGCCTAATATATGCATCTGTGCCACCTCAGAAGGTAAACCTATGAGGTGAGGTTTTTAAGAATAAATCAATCGGCTACCTTAACGGTAAATGGCACCTTCCAATCACCCCAAAGCAGTGTAACGGTACCTGTATTGTCGGCAGTGATCGTCATTTGCTCTACTGGCTCGCCATTGCCGGATGGAGTGGCCATTACCCGCAATGCATCTTCCGATTCGTTATACCGCGTACCCCATTGATCCCATATTTTATTGAAGATAATGGTCATGCTATGCTCGTCAGGGATGGAGTATAAGCTGTATTTTCCAGCCGGCAACGCTTGCCCCTGCACCAATACATCTTTGTCCACTTCAAATGTGGTGGCCTCATTGGCTCCCGTACGCCATACCTCGCCAACTGGTGCAAGATCCACACCCAATTGGCGGCCCTTCAGAGAGGGTTTGCTGTAGTGGATGGCAATCATAACGCCATCGTCTGTGGTCACGATGGTACTGTCCGGTGGGCTGGCACGTTGGCTTTTGTCTTGTTGGGCAAAAACCATCATTGAAAAACCCGCCATAAAGAGGAATGATAAAATGCTCGTTTTCATATGTCAATTAATTTTTGGTTCACAATCTATCTATCTTACTGTATTCGTTAATGTCATATTATTTGGTACATGCTTACGATACGATTACTGAAGCCTTTCAAAGTTAAACACCAAATAACCCGAATTACCATCTAAATTCAATGGCATACGGAGTACCATTTGTTCAGCATCGGCATATGACAAATCCAACCGATAGCCTGCGGTCACGTTGCTTGCCTTATCTCCCGGATAAATCTTTTTAAACTGGAATTGAGGTTCACCATTATCCTTTCCGGGGTTGTAGACGGACCAAACGATGTTACGTACAGCGCCAGGGGCACAAAGCGTCCCCTCCGCATCAAAGGTAATGCTTCCTTTTCCGTTGTTAGGGAGATTCCAAACACTGCCTACAAAACATTCCGCTGGGGCCTCTTCAAATACGGTTTTGACAGAATATGCCGAGGGAAAATTTTCCTTGTCAACGGAGTGCAATATCCATTGGCCTTTCACGCCGCTTCGCCAGGCTGCTGCAGAAGGTGAACCCTCCACGGCTCCTTGTTGAGATGAGCATGATACCAGTACCAAGAAACTTGATAGTATGGCGATAAGGGGGAATGATGATCTGTTCATAATATAAGAAGTATAGTTTGCGAATTGTATTTTTGTGCTGTAAAGATAATAGATTTCATATGACTTTCCCATCCAAAAACCATACCATCAGTAAATTTACGGTTAAATTATTGATCCGTTTGTTTATTCTGCTGCTTTTATTTGCATTTGCACCATTCATCCTGGAGAAGGAAACTGTAAAACCTATGGAACAAACATTCCTTTACATTACCAATAAATGGGCCTTGGTATTCCCGGCATTACTCTTCCTAAGTTTCCTTGTCTTGCTTTTCCTTACGTTACGAAACAAATACCAAAAAACCGATCTCAACTGGATGTTGTCTTTGAATACCGCCTTATTGGTTATGTATGTTATCCTCGTATATGTACGGCTGTACCCTATCCTCTTTGATTGATACGGATTACCATTGGTACCTCCTTTTTCATACCTTTGAAGCGTCATCATTAATAGGTATTTGCCCAGATAACATTCGTAATTACATTCATGGTCCGTAAAAAATTTTGGCGTATAACCAAGACAATTCTTAAGATTTGCATCACTGCCGCAGCGCTGTACTGGGTTTTCAGCAAGGTTGAATCCGATTACAACGCTAGGGTGATAGAAGATATCGACGTAGATTCCAATGAAGTCCCCCTTAGTTTCTTACAATTCATAAAACAAGCAATAATGGGCTCAAATCCCTTTTTTCTTGTGCTGGCCTTTTTTGCTTATTGCTCGTCTATCATGATTGCATCCTCTAGGTTGAATAGCTTTTTTAGCGGCATGGGATTGAAATTGTCTGAACGGTATAATTTCAAATTATATCTTTTGGGTTTGTTTTATAATTTGTTTTTACCAGGCGGAGTAGGCGGCGATGGCTATAAGATCTACTTTCTTCGTCGTAAATTCAAGGTCAAGGGGCGCAGACTTCTATCGGCCGTGTTTTTCGATCGTTTAAGTGGGTTATGGGCGTTAAGCCTTATTATTTCCACGTTGGTCATCTTTATCCCCCGGTTACAGATTCCTAATGAGATTCCCATCATTGCTGTTGCCCTTGGTTCCATAGCCTATTATATCGTCCTTCGCAGGTATTTTACAACCTATAGCCAGCACTTTATCATTACACACTTCAAAGCACTAGGTGTACAGTCCATGCAAGTTGTCTGTGCTATCCTCTTGTTGTATGCGCTAGGGTTTCAAGGAAAATTTTCACCTTATTTATTTATGTTTCTCCTTTCATCGTTGGTGGCGGTGATTCCCTTCACGGTCGGAGGCCTTGGCGCACGGGAAATGGTCTATGTATATGGTGCACAATATTTCCAGATGGATACACAGTTGGCTGTACTGATCAGCCTATTATTTTACCTCACCTCGGCCGCATTGGCGGTTTTTGGGTCCTACTTCATTTTTCGGCCTCAAGGTTTGGGTGAAGATAAGCTACCCACCAATGAGGAGGTGGAGATGGACATGACCGATGAACGTGAAGAAAACGATTAAAAAAGATAAAACATGGCAAATATCGTCATTACAGGAGCAAGCAGCGGCATAGGATTTGAAGCCGCGCTGGCGTTGGCTAATACTTCCACAAACCGGATCGTTGCACTGGCGCGTTCACAGGATGGGCTACAGAAATTGCAGGAAATCGCCGGGCAATTGAATCCAAAAGCTACTGTTCATGTTCTTTCGTTTGATATTATTTATGGTGACTATGAAAACGTACTCTTGCCGTATGTAGTTGAAAAGCTTGGACAGGTGGATGTGTTGATTAACAATGCGGGTTTACTGATCAATAAACCGTTTGAAGAAACAACGGAAGCCGATTTTTCTGAAATGCTGCAAAGCAATTTCATGGGCCATGTGAATATGATCCAGCATCTATTGCCATTGATGCCGCCGGATAGTCATATTGTCAACATCGGCAGTATGGGTGGATTCCAAGGAAGTTTGAAATTCCCGGGATTGGCGGCTTATTCGGCCAGTAAGGCCGCCATGCATACACTTACAGAATGTTTGGCGTTAGAGTTTATAGACCGGGCAATAAAAATAAATTGCTTAGCTTTGGGTTCGGCGCAAACAGAAATGCTTGAAAAAGCGTTTCCACAATATAGGTCGCCCGTGGCCGCATTTGAAATGGGTGAGTATATTGCCGATTTTGCCCTCACCGGCCATCGATTTTTCAATGGGAAGGTACTGCCAGTGGCGGTTACCACGCCTTGATCATAAAACAGATAAGGAAGATGGAAACTTCAATTATAACCCGACTGTTGCCCATAGCGCTATGCGCCATGTTTGTGGTATCGTCATGCCGGAATGAATCCAAAGATGCTGCCTCTGATGAAAAACTAGCTGATATTCCTACCGAGGGGGTGGAAGTTCCTATACCTTCATTGCCCTATATCGCTGTATTCGACGACGAATCTGAGCAGTTGACCGCTGAAACCAACTCCGATTTTGACCGTTCATTATTGAGCGTTGACGCACTCACGGAGACATTGTTAACCAATTACCCAGAAATCCAACTGGAAATAGACAAAGTTTCGAATGACACCCTTTATGTTAAGATTCCAGGTGCCCAATACCTCACACAGCAAATGGGTTCTTCAGGAGCGCAAATGTATTTATTGGAAGCTACATATGCTTATACCGAGCTTCCAAACATTCATGTAATCAATTTTAGTTTCATCGAAGGTGACCATGCGAGGCCGGGGGCCTATACACGCAAAAGTTTTGACCAAGAGAACCTTGCCCGCTGAAAATTACCACAAGGCGCTTTCTATACCTCAGCGGCTCTCTTTGACCGGTTTTTGCACATCGGCGCTACCGTTCAAAGCCTTATTGGGTAATCAGACATTAAATAATATCTTTGCACCGAAAACCACATTATTGTCGTACATTACACTAGATGAGAAAGTTCTTAGGCTACATCCTTTCACCGCTTTTTTATTTGCTATTTGGGTTGGTTATTGTGTTGTTCCATCCGGTACAATGGTTGTGCCTAAAACTTGGGGGATATGGGGCACATAAAAAATCGGTGGATATGCTTAATTGGTGTTTATTGGCATGCTATTACGTGTTGTGCAACACGGTGAAATTTGTAAATAAACAACACCTCCCCACAGACCGACCTATCATCTTCGTGGCCAATCACCAAAGCATGTTTGATATTCCTCCGCTGATTTTTTTTCTTCGTAAACACCATGCCAAATTCATTTCCAAAATTGAATTGGCAAAGGGTATACCCAGCATCTCATTCAACCTACGGCATGGAGGGGCGGCCAACATCGATCGTAAGGATCCCAAACAATCCATTGCGGAAATCCTCAAACTTGCTAACAACATGAAAACCAAAAACTGGTCGGCATTCATTTTTCCGGAAGGCACGCGTGCGAAAACTGGAAAAATCAAGCCCTTCAATGTAGGTGGCATCTCCACCGTGTTGAAGAAAGTTTCCAACGTTTTAGTTGTCCCTATAGCGATCAACCATTCATGGCAAATGGTTCGTTACGGCTTCTTTCCACTCAATACATTCACGCACATGTCGTGGGAAGTGCTTCCTCCCATCGAGCCCGCAGGTCTTACTGGAGAAGAAGTAGTGGCTCAAGTGGAGGCAAGAATCAGGGAAAAGATTAACACAGACGCAACAGGTTCAAACAGCTAATATCAGCGCGTCGATCAGCCTTATTTATGTCAGTCGGATATGTCCGCATTCAATTCACCCTACGCCCCTTCCATTGGTACTTGCCTATATTGCCGGCCACTCCAATATACACGATATAAACAATATGGAGAAAGGTAAGCAGCGGCAGGTACCACAGCAACCCCATTCGTTTGGCAAACTGGCAGAGCGGATACAAGAATAATACTTCGACAACCAATTTCGATCCAATGGCGACCGTAAACACCAACCATAGTTTGGTATGTAGAAACAGGGCAGCAATGCCGGATGATAGCAGTAAGAAGTTAAACAGCCAAATAGTTACCCCTAATGCAACAATCTCTTTATTCTTATAGTGTGTACTCTTGGATGCCCAACGTTTACGTTGGCTAATGAATCCACACAAATTGCTTTTTGCATCGGTATATACAATGGCATCTCGCGACTTGCAAAAACCAATTTTATCCGGGTATTTAGCCGCCACTTTATGCAAGAACAACTCATCATCACCCGAGGCCAAGTGGTCGATTCCATTGAATCCTCCCATTTCATAGAACACATCACGCAGGTAGGCGAAGTTGGCTCCGTTGCATGTGGATGGGCGTCTATTGCCGATGCCAGCAGCACCCAGGCCAATCAAGTAAAGGAACTCCAGCGTTTGCAATTTCTCAAAAAAGGTTTTCTCTTCTGAATAGACGACCGGGGAGGAAACCAAGAAAGAGTCGTTTTCCTCTACATAGCCAACCACTGACGCTAACCAATGGCGCCCCATGCGACAATCAGCATCCGTGGTCACAACCAGTTGGCCTGTAGCCATGGCAATGGCTTCTGAAATGGCCTTCTTTTTATACGAGTTCAGGGGTTCGGATTCATTCAGCTTTAGGAGTTTGACTCCTTGCCCTGCGAAAGACTGTACAATTGCCGATGTGTTATCAGTGGAGTGATCATCCACTACTATGATCTCCAACAATTCTTTGGGAAAATCTTGCGCCAATATATCCGAAAGGGTACGGCCGATATTGGCTTCCTCATTTCTGGCTGCAATAAGCACACTGACTTTGGTTTTGGGTGTTTTTTTCGGTGAAAAGAAAGGCAAGGCAAACCAACCTGCGCACATATAGCATACTAGCACCATATACACTCCCGCGAATACTGCCAGTAAAATACTAATGATTTGTATCGCCAAAGAAATTAATTTTTAAGACAAACACTGAACCCAAAATGGCGGGCAATATAAGGTTTATAAACCAAATACAGGAAGCTATGGCCATCACTGCAATGTCTTGATCGGTAATATGTTCATAAAGATAACTTGCCGTAACACTCCTGACACCAAAATCGAACAAATCGAGCGTGGGCAAAGCTGCTTGCACGAAAAAAAGGATGAACACCATCAGAAGCATAGGCAGAAATTCGATATCAGGGATGATGATCAGCATCAATATACAATACTGTGAAGTGAATATAACAAACCTAGCGAGCGAGTTAAGGAAAATCACCGCCAATTCCTTGCGGGTATAGCGGGTTAATACTTCAAAAAACCGATGGAATTTACGTAAAAACGCGATGTACTTTACCCAGGTATTAATCCATTTTACATTAAAATACAGCATCAGGAAAAACCCAGCATACGTCCCTGCCAATAGCCATAATCCCGCCCCAGCCCAAAATCCAATATCGAAGAATCGATTGACAAACCATGCGATACTAAGGGATCCCGCCACACTTGTAAGGACCAACTGCGCCAACGCACCAACACCCATGGCCACTGCACCCGAAATGCGTTTTCGGGCACGGAGAAACATCACGCGTCCGCCATATTCGCCTATGCGGTTGGGTGTGAAAACCGCCCAGGTCAACCCACAAAATACGGATTGGACGGCCTTCCATAGGCTTATTGGCTCGATGTACCGGCATAGATACCGCCATTTTACCGCCTCTAAAAACCAGTTGGCAAACATCAGAAACATAATCACGGATAACGTGATCGTCACGGTATCCGTGCCAAGGTCGTGCATCAATCTTTTAAATTCTATCAGGTTCCGGTGGTTATTGAGCTTGTGGTACAATACCCAGACCACCAGCAGCAAGATGGTGATCTTCAATACAATGCCCAGTATCTTTTTTGTCTTGTT
This sequence comes from Parapedobacter tibetensis, assembly GCF_024704835.1. GTDB lineage: Bacteria > Bacteroidota > Bacteroidia > Sphingobacteriales > Sphingobacteriaceae > Parapedobacter > Parapedobacter tibetensis. Next base: position 231,582 of record NZ_JAMXBE010000006.1, on the reverse strand, counting down.
GGTCAAAACCAATAATTTTTCGTGCAATGTTACTAATTTTTACATCCCAAACCTAACAGGTTTTGGAAACCTGTTAAGTTTATCAATTATGGAATCAGCCATCCCACTGCATCAATAAGATAAACAGAGAAACTTTTTTTCTGATTGGAAAGACATAACGGCCGTTTTTGTCCAGTATTTGTTCAACTTTTAATCATTATCGTTATGTTCTATCCAAAACAGGATATTTACAGCCAAGATTGGCTGGATATCATTTTCATGGGGCGCAACAAGCAATATGGCGCCTATGTATTGCGTAAAGACGCCTCAAAAGCCGCCAACTTGGCGCTTTTTGTTGCCTCCAGCGTGTTCGTTATTTCATTATCAATTCCGCTGCTCAAGGAGCGCTTTTTTCCGGATACCGGTATTCATGCCCCCAAAAACCTATTTGACGAGGGTTATATCGTTAAATTGACCCCTCCCCCACCAATTAATACACCTGTATCTCCCCCACCCGCGGCGGTACCGCCGGCACCCCGTACCAGCCAAGTACGGATGCCCCAACCTGTGGTAGTCAGGGCTGACTTGGTAACGGAGGAACCTCCGACGGTAGCCGCACTGAAACTATCCAACCCGAGTTCCAAAACCATCGACGGGAACCCTGAAGCGGACATTCATATTGACCTGCCTGTAGGTAACGGCAAATGGGATGCCGCCATTACCGAATCGTCCGCAACGGACGACCTCCCATTTATACGCGTGGAAATCGAGCCCGAATTCCCCGGCGGCATGGAAGCGTTTTCCCGGTATGTACAGCAAAATTATCGGTATCCCGTCAATGCCATCGAGCATGGTGTGAAAGGCCAGGTCATCTTGCAGTTTATCGTGGAACGCGACGGCTCATTAACAGACATCAAAATTATCCGCGATCTCAGATTCGGTACAGGTGAGGAAGCGGTAAGGCTTTTGAGGGAATCACCCAAATGGCGCCCCGGCATTCAGAATGGACGCGAAGTACGCGTGGCCTATACATTGCCGATAGGATTGAATATCGGTGGCTAATAACCGACACGTATAAACCTAACAGGGCGCAAAACCTGTTAGGTTTATCAATTATGGAAAAAAACCTATGGGGTTTATCCCAGCGAAAAGCCGTAATATTGCACGATGCAAAGACCAACGGCAAAAGAGCGCATCATCTTGGGAATCGACCCCGGAACGGTGGTATTGGGGTATGGCGTCATTAAGGAAGTTGGCGATCGGCTCTCCCTCATCAATCTCGGTATCATCAAATTGGGCCATTTGGATGACCATGGTCTCAAATTGCAAAGCATTTTCAAGAAGACCAGTGCACTTATCGAGCAACATCAACCCGATTGCATGGCTTTGGAAGCCCCTTTTTACGGTAAAAATATACAGGTAATGCTTAAGCTAGGCCGCGCACAGGGGGTGGCCATGGCCGCTGCACTCAACAGGGATATTCCCATTTTTGAATACGCCCCGCGGAAAATCAAGCAGTCGGTCACCGGCAATGGCAATGCGACCAAGGAACAAGTGGCTGCCATGCTCAAGACACTTCTAAAGTTCGATGAAACCCCACAGTTTCTGGATGCCACCGATGGGTTGGCCGTAGCGGTGTGCCATGCATTCCAAAACAATGCCTCGCCTTCCAAAAAACAAAGCTACTCGGGTTGGGAAGCTTTCGCGCGTGACAATGCCAATCGCATGAAGTAAATCGCCTATGATTTCACTTGTCGGATTACATTTTTTACATTCAACTCGATGATATCGGTCATCGTACGGCACGTTAAGTAATGGTTGTTTTTGTAGTAGCGGGCATAACCTTCCCTTAACTGTTTCACGTTGGCCTGCGTAGATAGTTCTTCTGTATTGGATACATCGCGCAAAGCAGCAATTCGGTGGCGTTCACTACGCACCCGGTGCACGATTGAGGAACGCTCCTCCTGTTGGTATTGCAATACGGTCCTATCCGTAAGATGCTCCATGCAAAGCTGCACATAGGGCAGGTTATCTTTGAAGAATTGGGGCATGTATACTTTGGGGTTGCCCTCATAAAATTGCTGGTCAAAATCTATCCCGCGAATCCGGAATTGGAAGTCATCGAAATCAGGGGTAATTTGCATTACAAAGTTATACGCACGCATATCGCCCAGCAGGGTTATGATACACCGCTCATTGAACTTTACGAATTCCTTGGCAATCCGCTTGGGATTATAATCTGGATTATGCATCAGTGATTTGGCAAACACATCACCGGGGATACCCACAATGTGTTCCTCCATAAGCGTCTGCCCATCCACCAAGTAGTTTACTTGATTAGGTGATATGATTTGCTCCAATTCTAACCCATATATCCGAGAAGCATCGGCTTGCTTCACATAAAAATAATCATACACATCGTTAAGCCTATTTACAATACGTATCCTGAAGGGATGTGTATTTCCGAAAGCACAATATTCGATACGGTCGATATACTTATGCTCCACGATGCGTATATTTCCCGAGGCCTTAAGTTGAGCGTAAAGGATCTTCAATCCATTGTAAAGGTTTTCCTGCGCATGGGGCGAATAAAGTGGTGTTTCCCATAGCGTATCCTTCCCGTTTTTGTCTATTACCGGTATCGTTTCATGAAAATCGATAAGATCTCCATATCCAATGGGCATACGTACATCCCGCTGGTAGCTACGCAAATATTTCTGCAATGCGGTTGTGACCGGGTACACTGGCTTTTTCCGGGAGATTTTCACATCCTCCATTTCCACATGGTGAGAAAGACTGTTCATTACGTAAAGATACGCTTTTGATCTGTTTGAATAAAAAATTGAGATATTTTCATAAATAAACGGAATTTAGTGTCTATTTTTGATAAATTTTTAATAAACAACCCACATAACTGTTAAACTAAATAATATTGGACCGATAGCTATAAAAGGAAGAAGCTCCTTTGGGAGAGGAGCTTCTACGCTAACCAATTATAAACCTATATTAAATTGAGGGAGGGCAAAACTATAATCAGCAATTTATTTTACTTTTTGCTGATTGATTGATACAAAACTAATAAAAATATTGATTTATTAAAGTTTTTTTATTGAAAAAATTCAATTTTTGTATTTTTTATAATTAATTTTGGGATATATTACAAATAATAACATTTTTTATGGAAAAAAAGCATGAAAATTTAGACCTTGACAACTTAGATATACAAATTTTATCTATTTTAATGAATGATGCGTCCATACCTTACACAGAAATAGCAAAAAAATTGATCGTTTCTGGTGGAACAATACATGTAAGGATGAAAAAGATGGAAGAAATAGGAATAATTAGGGGCTCAAATCTAATAATTAACCCACAAAAGGTAGGTTTTGACATCACCGCCTTCCTTGGGATCTACTTAGAGAAGGGTTCTCAATACAATAATGCCGTAGAACAGCTAAAACAGGTGAAAGAAGTAGTGGAGCTGCACTATTGCACGGGCACATATAGCATGTTTGCCAAAATAATATGCCGTGATACCACTCATCTACGCAAAGTACTTAATGAAGACATTCAAGCCGTGAAAGGCATACAACGTACGGAAACAATCATCTCGCTTGAGGAGAGCATCAAAAGACCCATTAGTCTAACTTAAGCTATCCCTGAAATGCTGTTCTTTATCGCTGAATGGTGCCGTCCAGCCCCACCTTCACTTCAAAGGGTTTACAATACGTATCCAGCAAAACAGCCACATGTCTACGCGTAACAATCATTTGCTCATCGTATTCGTCCGTGAAATGGAAGCGCTTATTCCAGTACTTTTGTACCTGCCCTTCCAACTCATCACCTCGCTGGCCGACAAACTTAATGTAGCTAAAAAGATTCGCCAGCGTCAGCGTATCTACCTCCGCATGATCAACGAACCATATCTGGCTCCGTGAAAAAAGCTGGTTTAATACGGGTTGTATCTCCCATGCTACCACAGGGCTGTCGGGATCAAACCTTGCATGGCCACCAGGCATACTGGTCGTGGTTTGCAATACGCCGGTGGCACCAATGCGTTGGATGGACGCAAAATGTGGACTTTCGATGGGTACATCCCCAAATGGCATCAGCCTTGCTCCATACTGCAATAATTCGCCTTGCACATTACGGGCATCCAGTTTGTCCGACGTGGTTTTGAAAAAAGCGGTGTAAGCCGCAGCGGCCCCGATGGCCTGCCCTACATGCATCAGTAAGGGAATGGTTTCCGCGGTACCGTCGAGGAAAGGTTGAACCACAGGGGTTTTACGGGTCAGAAACAAGTTGCTGTCATCGGCAGGCACCAATGCCGCCAATGGCAGCGTAAATGGTTTTCCACCCAGATCGCCGACAGCCACCCCTGTGCGAGACAACTGATCATATACTTCTGACTGGAAGTAATCCGCTGATAGCAATGTCCTTGTACTGATACTGTCCGTTTTTCCATAAGCCAACTGATGGAGTACCGCATCTGCCGAAGCATCTACCACGGCGCGCACCTTGAAACGCTGCCTATTCGTCAACTGGATTTGCCAATTCTTACCCGATTTTTTCACCGTGAGCGCTTGCGCTCCTTTTATAATGGTAAGGTTTTTTGCTTCCCGAACCGCATCGTCAATCACATTTTGGGCAATTTGTGGGGTTATTTTCCGCTTGGCAATGGCCGATATCGAATCACTACGTTGATCATGCCTCAAGACTTTCGCCAAAAAATCGGCCCATATCCCTGCGTCCAAGTTTACGTTTGATTCTATAGAAATCGCCTCCGATGTCAGTTCAGGCGTAATTTTATCACTGTCCACAACCCAAACCGTATTCAAGTTTGACATGGACGACTGCATTGCGGCAGCATAAGCATCTACACCACTACCATATACCAACACCTGGGGGCGTTTGCTTTGGGAAAAGCCGACCAAGGGAAGTAATGCCAACAAACAAAAACGTATATATATTTTATCCATACCGATTAGTTTAGCCTAAAGACGTAAAATTAGACATAAATGCGTCAGTAAGGTTTATTTTTATCTTTTTTTTAACAATTACTGTTTTCGGCTATCAGCTATCCACCAATTGATGGGAAGCCAACAACGTCATAGTTGACAACGATTGGCGGATAACCAACTGCTGATAACCGATAGCTGACAACTAAAATCATCAAACTAATAATTACCTTTGCACTATGGAAAATGAAGAAAAATCACTCAATTTTATAGAAGAGATCATCGAAGCGGATATACGTTCCGGAAAGCATGATGGCCGTGTACTGACACGCTTTCCACCTGAACCCAATGGCTATTTACATATTGGGCATGCGAAGTCTATTGTGCTTAATTTTGGACTGGCAAAAAAATACAACGGAAAGACCAATTTACGATTCGACGACACCAACCCTGTGACCGAGGAGACGGAATATGTGGAGAGTATCAAAAATGACATCAAATGGTTGGGTTTTGAATGGGCTGAAGAGCTATACACCTCTGACTATTTTGAAACACTGTATGCATATGCCGTGAAGCTCATCGAAAAAGGAGTCGCTTATGTAGATGACAGTTCACCGGAAGAAATCGCCGCGTCCAAAGGCACCCCAACGGAACCGGGCAAGCCTACTCCATACCGCGACCGAACGGTGGAAGAAAACCTTCTCTTATTTGAAGAAATGCGTAGTGGCATATATCTGGATGGCGCCAAAGTATTGCGGGCCAAGATTGATTTAGCCAGTCCCAACATGCACCTACGTGACCCATTGATTTACCGCATCAAACATGCTAATCACCACCGCACGGGCGATAAGTGGTGTATCTACCCGATGTATGACTTTGCCCATGGACAGAGCGATTCCATTGAAAATATTACCCATTCCATTTGTACACTGGAATTTGTGCCACATCGGCCGTTATATGATTGGTTTATCGAACAGTTAGCGATTTTTCCTTCGAAACAATACGAGTTTGCCCGGCTCAATCTCAACTACACGGTGATGAGTAAACGGAAATTACTGCAATTGGTCAACGAAAAGTATGTGGAGGGTTGGAACGATCCCCGTATGCCTACCATTAGCGGGTTACGTAGGCGTGGATATACCCCGGTAAGTATCCGTAATTTCTGTGAGCGCATTGGTGTAGCCAAGCGGGAAAACATCATCGATTTGGGCCTGCTTGAATTTTGTATCCGCGAGGACCTCAATAAAACCGCATGGCGGCGCATGGCTGTGCTCAATCCCGTGAAATTGGTTATCACCAACTACCCGGAGGGTAAAGAAGAGACATTAATCGGCGAGAATAATCCGGAAGTAGCGGGAGGCGAAGGCGAACGCAGCATCCCATTCAGCAGGGAATTGTGGATTGAGCGGGAAGATTTCATGGAAAACCCGCCCAAAAAATTCTTTAGGCTTGCTCCGGGACTGATGGTTCGGCTCAAACATGCTTACATCATCAAATGCGAAGAGGTAGTGAAAGACGAAAATGGCATCATTACCGAAATACACTGTAGCTACATACCCGAATCCAAAAGTGGGGAAGACACTAGTGGCATCAAGGTAAAAGGAACCATCCATTGGGTCAGTGTTTCCCACGCAAAAACGGTGGAGGTAAGGCTATATGATCGGCTGTTCAGTGTAGAGAATCCTGTCGCAATGGAAAATTTCAAGGCATCTATCAATCCAGACAGTCTTGAAATCATTGAAAATGCCTATGTAGAACCCGACTTACTCCATGCCGAACCGGGCAAAGGATATCAGTTTATCCGTAAGGGCTATTTCACGCTCGATACGAAGTCGACCTCCAGTAAACCGGTGTTCAACCGTACAGTTACGTTACGCGATACTTGGGCGAAAGAAATTCAAAAAGGTTGATTCGTTCTTAATGCTTAGGGCTTCAGCCCTAAGCCTTTAAAACACCTGTTCCACAATCCGCTTAGTTGGCCCGGGGTTGCCCATCGTATAGAAATGCAATACCGGCGCGCCAAAGGCGACGAGTTCCTTGCACTGTTGTACCATCCATTCGATGCCCAATTCCCTAACGGCATGTGGCGATTTGCAAGCGTCTATTGCTTCACTCAATTCCAGCGGAATATCGATATGGAAAATCTTGGGCAAGGTGATCAGTTGCCTCGCCGAAGTGATGGGTTTCAATCCAGGGATGATCGGTATATTGATGTCGTGTGCTCGGCATTGTTCCACGAAAGCCTTATATTTACTATTGTCGAAAAACATTTGGGTAACGATGAAATCAGCGCCCATATCCACCTTCTTTTTCAGATAGTTGAAGTCTGTTTGGAAATTGGGTGCCTCAAAATGCTTTTCGGGATACCCTGCCACGCCAATACAGAAATCCGTCCTTTCAGAATTTTCGATGTCTTCATGCAAGTATTTGCCATTATTCATCTCCTTCACATGCTGCAGCAAGTCAGTGGCATAGGCATGGCCACCGGGGGTGGGCACAAAGTCCTTATCGGCCTTTCGGGCATCACCGCGTAATACCAGCACATTGTCGATACCCAAGAAGTGCAGATCGATCAATGCATTTTCGGTTTCCTCTTTGGTGAACCCCCCACAAATCAAATGGGGCACCGCGTCCACTTTATATTTATTCATAATGGCAGCACAAATGGCTACGGTGCCCGGTCGCTTGCGGTAGGCAATACGTTCGAGCAACCCATTGGCATGCTGTTTATAGATATAATCCTCTCGGTGGTAGGTTACATCGATAAATGGGGGATTGAATTCCATTAAGGCATCAATGGTGTTGTAAATACTGGTGATGCTTTGCCCTTTTACGGGGGGGAGCAATTCAAAGGAGAAGAGTGTTTTCCCTTTTGCATTATTGATATGTTCGGTAATCTTCATCCTATCAAACTTATGTTGGAATCATTAGCAGAAGCCAAGTCTATCCAGTGGCGTTCTAAATAATATATGCCCATTCGTATCCTTACAAGTAAAACAACACCATATGCTTGGATTGAGAAGAGGTCGCGAAAACCGCCCCAGCTTATCTTTCCCAGCAATCGAAATCAATTATCGGGTAGAATGTAGCACCTTGTAAGCACAGGTTGCTAAGGCTTCATCGGGTCCAATCCCTCGACCTTTCTCAATAAGCAGCCGCCAAATATCGATAATAGTTTGTTGATTTACAAGCCCATCTTTTGGCAATGTGCAATCCACCCTATCATGAATATACATCCACCAAACCTTCCGGCAGGTCTACTTCCAGCTTTTTATTTTCCTTGTCAACCGATACAATCAATTCATCATTGAGTGGGAACATCAGCTCATTGAATTTGTAAGGAACAACAGCCACATATTGTTGCGGATATTCATGCACCTCGATGATTTCACCCAACTCGCCATATCGCTGGTCATAAACCGTATAACCTTTTAAATCGGTGATGCGGAAATCATCCGGATGGCGTTCAGGTTTCTTACTGTTAGGCTGGTATACTTTCTTACGAACGAGTGGCTGTGCTTTGTCGACATGGTCCACATCTTCCAGAAACAGGTAAGCCGTACTATTGGAATGCAATTTGAAACTATCTACAAAAAAGGGCACGAGCTTGCAGTCGATTTCCAGATACAATACATCCAGCTCCAATACTTTATAATCATCAAATTCAAAAAATAGTTGCACCTCTCCCTTGAGGCCGCGGGTTTTGCTGATATAGCCTATATAAAAACTTTCCGCTAAATCCATTCTTTATCGCAGGTTTCCTAAAAAGTCAAAAATAAAAAAAACCGCTCCGAGTGGACGAATCCCTCCGGAACGGCTTTTCTGCTATAGGATGAATAACGTATGTTAGTCTTCCTTTTTCGTTTCTTCGTCAGCGGCCGCTTCGTCAGCATCTTCCGCTGTTTTTTCGGCAGACGCCTCTACAGCCGGAGCTTCTTCTACTGTTTCTTCAGCAGGTGCTTCAGCTTCAGTCGTTGTTTCGGCTACTGTTTCTTCAGTAGACACCTCCGCAACCGGAGCCTCTTCTACTGTTTCTTCAGCAGGTGCTTCAGCTTCAGTCGTTGTTTCGGCTACTGTTTCTTCAGTAGACACCTCCGCAACCGGAGCTTCTTCTACTGTTTCTTCAGCAGGTGCTTCAGCTTCAGTCGTTGTTTCGGCTACTGTTTCTTCAGTAGACACCTCCGCAACCGGAGCCTCTTCTACTGTTTCTTCAGCAGGTGCTTCAGCTTCAGTCGTTGTTTCGGCTACTGTTTCTTCAGTAGACACCTCCGCAACCGGAGCTTCTTCTACTGTTTCTTCAGCAGGTGCTTCAGCTTCAGTCGTTGTTTCGGCTACTGTTTCTTCAGTAGACACCTCCGCAACCGGAGCCTCTTCTACTGTTTCTTCAGCAGGTGCTTCAGCTTCAGTCGTTGTTTCGGCTACTGTTTCTTCAGTAGACACCTCCGCAACCGGAGCTTCTTCTACTGTTTCTTCAGCAGGTGCTTCAGCTTCAGTCGTTGTTTCGGCTACTGTTTCTTCAGTAGACACCTCCGCAACCGGAGCCTCTTCTACTGTTTCTTCAGCAGGTGCTTCAGCTTCAGTCGTTGTTTCGGCTACTGTTTCTTCAGTAGACACCTCCGCAACCGGAGCCTCTTCTACTGTTTCTTCAGCAGGTGCTTCAGCTTCAGTCGTTGTTTCGGCTACTGTTTCTTCAGTAGACACCTCCGCAACCGGAGCTTCTTCTACTGTTTCTTCAGCAGGTGCTTCAGCTTCAGTCGTTGTTTCGGCTACCGTTTCTTCAACAGATGCCTCCGCAACCGGAGCCTCTTCTACTGTTTCTTCAACAGCTGTCTCAGCTTCAGCGGTTGTTTCGGCTACCGTTTCTTCAACAGATGCCTCCGCAACCGGAGCCTCTTCTGTTTCTTCAGCAGGCGCTTCCACTTCGGCTTCTTCTACTATCTCATCAGCAGGAGGTGTGTTTTTAGCTTTCACCGCGGCAGCTATTTCCGCTTTCTTCTTTACTTCAGCAGCTAATGCAGCCTTTTTGATCTCCTCTTTGGATTGGGTTAATCCATCAACCTTACCTTGGATTTTAGCTTCTTTGGCTTTCAGCCATTCCTCAAAACGAGCATCAGCTGTAGCCTCATCAAAAGCGCCTTTTGCCACACCACCCAATAAATGCTTTTTGTATAGCACCCCTCTGTAAGAAAGGATTGCCTTGGTGGTATCGGTAGGTTGTGCACCTTTATTCAACCAATCAAGCGCTTTATCGAAATTCAAGTCGATGGTCGCCGGATTGGTATTGGGATTATAAGAGCCGATACGTTCAATGAACTTACCGTCACGAGGAGCACGTGCATCGGCTACTACTACGTGGTAAAAAGGTTTACCTTTCTTACCGTGTCTTTGCAATCTGATTTTAACTGCCATTCTTTTTTAGTTATATATGTATCCAACATAGTCCCCGGTAGCTTTGTGCTGCGGGGCTGCAAAGATAGGTAATTATTTAATAATTAAAGAGAGGGTTCTAATTTTATTTTTGACTAAATCGCTAGTAGTAAGCAGTCCATCGACTTTACGATATAATCTTCGTTTCAATGCTCATAGCCAAACCGTTTCAGATAATTTTCCTTTTTTCGCCAGTCGGGAATCACTTTTACAAAAAGTTCCAAGAAAACCTTTTGTTGTAGGAATTCTTCGATATCCTGCCGGGAATAGGTTCCCACCTTCTTAATCATGCTGCCCGCTTTACCGATAATGATGTTTTTTTGCGAATCACGTTCCACGATAATTTCCACACTAATACGGGTGATGTTCTCCTCTTCCTTAAATGCGGTAACCACTACTTCGGTACTGTATGGAATTTCCTTTTCATATAGCTTAAAGACTTTTTCGCGGATAATTTCTGACACAAAAAAACGTTCGGTCTTATCTGTAAGTACGTCCTTGTCGTAATAGGGATCATGTTCGGGCAAGTGGTCCAGGATAAATTGCATCACGGCCTGTGTGTTGTGGCCGTGCAGGGCAGAGATGGCGAAAATGACTTGGGGGGCGATAGTCTGTTGCCAATAAGCAATCTTATTTTCCACGTCCTCTTGTGTAGACTTGTCTATTTTGTTGATCAATACCGCAACCGGCGATGCTGTTTTTCGCAATTTCTCAATCACATCATTTTCATCGTATTTTTCATTGATATCCGTGACCAGCAAAATGATGTCGGCGTCAATCAATGAGCCCTGCACCACGCCCATCATCGATTTTTGCAACATATAGGCCGGTTTGATGACACCCGGTGTATCGGAAAACACGATTTGGTAATCTGGTTCATTCACAATACCAATGATGCGGTGTCTGGTTGTCTGCGCTTTGGAAGTCACGATAGACATTTTTTCCCCGACTAACGCATTCATTAGCGTAGACTTACCTGCATTAGGCTTACCGATAATACTTACAAACCCAGCTTTGTGCGGCATATTTTTTGATTTTTATTTGTTTAGCAAAGAAACAAATTATATCTTTGCAGTCCAATTCGGAAAGAGAAATATCTGCTTTTCAGTAATAGAAAAGCAAATTATATAGAAAAATACATTGCGGGGTGGAGCAGTTGGTAGCTCGTCGGGCTCATAACCCGAAGGTCATTGGTTCGAGTCCAATCCCCGCTACTAGTAAGCCGGTCAAGAGATTGACCGGCTTTTTTTAATAACGCAAACCACGACGGCCGTGTTCACCGTTTACGTCCTCTTTTCTCAAAAGCACAATAAAATCTATATCGGTTATACCTCCAACATCGAAGAGCGGTTCAAACCGTTTGAAAGGGAGGAAAAAGAAAAATGTCTTCACCCACCACGCACGCGGTATCCGGTCATGCAACCATGCTGTAATGCAGTGGGGGCATCGCCGGAGATCCTTTCCATATCCCTGTTCAATTACTTCTGATGCATTTTCCATCGTACAGGCCCTCCATGCTTTTCCAATATTCCCGATCCCTTGCAAAGACTTTATCCAATTATTCCTTTCCTATTTACCTGATTTAAATACTCGGACCGGCTGCTGCTCCGGTCCTGAGTATTTATTCCCCTTCATGTGCTGCTGAATACAGAGGGGATACCTTTGATTTATCAGAATGTATACCTCAGCCCCAGTTGCACCTGTGCCCTGGAGTTGAAGTAATCAATACTATACGGCTTGCCCGGATCGGCGAACGTGAATACTGGCCAGTTTCCCGCGTTCTGCTGTGGTGGAAACAGCGTCGGCGTCAGACCCACGCTGCTCGTCGAATTGAACGTATTGGGCGAGAAGTACTGCACACCCCATTCCTTGTACAGCAGATTAGTCAGATTCACCACGTCTGCCGAAATGGTCAGGAAGTGGCCCGATTTATTCACCGGCAGATCGTGCGCAATGCGCAGATCGGCCTGCACGTTCCAGGGTGTGCGCCCCGTGTTGCGCTCGGTAAACTCCCCACGTCTGGATGACAGGTATTCGCTTCCATCGATGAACGCATTGAAGGCTTGTGCTTGCTGCTGTGCGGTCTGCCCCCTTGAAATATCCTTGAAGTAGTTGATCGCCTCGCTTTGCGTCGGAATATAGACCAATGACACCTGTTGCGGAAGCCCCTGTGTGCTGTTGTTCACGATTCCGTAGGTGAACGGCGAGCCGGACTGTGCCGAGAAGAACAGGTTGATATTCGTTCTCCCCGCACTTTTCCAGTCGTGGCCATAGCTGATGCTCGAGACAATCCGGTGACGGATATCGAAGTTGCTGTAGGCCAGCGTCGGATTGTTCGGTACCAGCGACTGGTTCAGCTGCCAGTTGCTCTCCATCGAGTTGCGTATACCGTTGCTCATGTCCTTGGATTCGCCAAAGGTGTAGCTGGCGGTAGCGTTGAGGCTTTTCCACTGCTTGCTTATAGTTCCCGTCAGGCTGTAGCGGTAGCCCTCGCTGGTGTTGCTGAGTAGATACACGTTCGAGAACCGGCTGTCCACCGTGCCGCTGTATACAGGTTGCTGCCTATCCGTATCGTATCCGTACCATAGCGGGTTATCTTTGGTGTTCAATTGCTGGAATAGCACATCACTGACATTCTTGGTGTACATCACCTCCAGACTGAACTTCCAGTCGTTTTGAGCCTCGTAATCGATGCCCAGGCTACCACGGAACACCTGAGGCGGCGTAAAGCCGTTGTCCACCAGGTCCACCTGCGTCTGCCCGCTGTTCCGGTCGCCCGTCACCGCCCCGTTCTGCTGGATGAAGTCCCCCAGTCCGTTCGGGCTGGGTTTGATGGCGTCCGACCCCGGAGTGAAAGGCTTCCGGTCGGCGCGCTGATCGAACGCCCCGTAGCTGTCGCCCGTATTGTAATAAGCATAGGCCAGCCATGCAAAGGGGATTCGGCCGGTGAAAAGGCCTGCTCCACCGCGGACAACCAGACTGCGGTCTTCGGTCGCCTCCCAGCGGAAACCCACTCTTGGGGAGAGCTGGACACGGTTCATAAAATCGTTGGAGATATGGCTGATGGGTGTGTAGTTGTAAGTCGTCCCGAAGTTCGGATCGGCCCAGATGTCCCGCACCTTATCGCTCAGCGTAGGCATCTCCGGCAGGTGGGTCAGATCGGCACGCAGTCCTGGGGTGACGCGGAACCTGTCGCTGATACTGATCTCGTCCTGCACATACAGGCTGTACATGTTCACGTTAAAGTCCGCTTCCGGGTTGTCCAGAATGTAATCCCTTGTATTATTGATATAATTATAGCTACCCCGTACACGGTAAGGGTTATTACTGATAAAATCCTCGATGCTGTTGTAGTCCACCCGGCCGTTCCATCCATTCACAAAACCATAGCGAATGCTGTACAGCTCGTTGTGTGTTCCAAACAGGAGTTTGTGTCTGCCGGTATTCCAGTTCAGGTTGGCAGTCACTTCCCATGTTTTTTGCTTCATATCGAAGATGCTGGCCTCGCGGTCGGTACCCAAGTAGATGGTCGTGCCGGGCGTGCGCCCCTGTACCTGCACCTGCGGCAGTGTGGGATCCGAAAGCGGGTCGCGGCTGTCGTTCACCACCGTGTAACCAATTACGGCGTTGCCCGAAAGCGAATTGCTGAACCGACTTTTCAGTTCGGCTACCGTGGAGCTCTGGTTATTGGTCTGTTCGAAAGCCATGCTGGAAAAGCGGAAGTCCTGCTGGTCACGATCCATGTGTGTGGCAGAACTACGGATCGTATTGTTCCTAATGGCCAATTGATGGCGGTCATTGATGTTCCAGTCCAGCCGGTTGAAGAATTTGACCGATTTCGACCAGTTGGTGTACAATCCCGCCGTTCCGGCATCGAAGATGTCGCCGTAGCGGCTCTGTACGGTACTGGCTATCGAAGAGGCATCCGCTTCACTTAGGATATGGGATGTCTCCACCGTACCGACCAGCAATTGTGTTGGATCCTGTCGGCGGGTGATCTCTTCGTTGCTAAAGAAAAACAGCTTATCCTTGATGATCGGGAACCCGATACGGAAGCCTGTCTGGTAGTCGTAGAAGTCGCTGTGCATTTTGCCGAGTGTCCCCACCCGGTCTTTGTCCGTTATGGCGGCGTTGCGACCGAAACCATAGACGGAACCTTCGACCTTGTTTGTACCGCTGCGTGTCACGGCATTGACCGATCCGCCCGTGAAGTTACCGATCTTCACATCGTAGGGGGCCAGGTACACCTGCATATCCTGTATGGCGTCGATGGATATGGGGTTGGTGCGGGTGGAACTTCCTGCCATGCCGGATGTACCGGTTTGCCCGCCCAAGGAGGGCGAGAAGCCGATCGCGTCATTGTTGATCGCACCATCGATGGTCACGTTGTTGTAGCGGAAGCTGGTACCACCGAAGCTGTTGTCGCGGCTGCCCTGCGGAGTGAGCCGTGTGACGTCCGTGACCGAACGGCTGACCGTCGGCATATTGCGCACCTGTTCCGCATTGATGTTCTTTCCTACACCGTAGATATCGGCACGCTGGCCTTGCGGACGTCCGGTCACCACGACCTCGTCCAATGCCTGCGCATCGTCGCCCAACACGAAGTCGAGTCGCTGCGCGCCGCCCAGACGCACCTGTATATCCGGTCGGATATTATCCTGCATGCCCACCATGGAAGCGGTCACCGTATAGGGGCCACCGATGCGGAGATTGTTCAAGGTATAACGACCACCAGCATCGGTTGACAGCCCGTAGCGGGTGCCGGACGGCACATGGATGGCTGTAACCGATGCCCCCGCCAAGGGTTCGCCCCGGGCATCGGTCACCCGGCCGGTCAGGGAGCCGGAGGTTTCCTGGGAATAGGTCGCGGTCGGGATGACTAATAGCATAATACAGCCCATTAGTAGCATCATCCGTAACCAATTCAATATAGTTAAGCTTTTCATTCGAAAATAATTATTCGTTATTGTTTGTTTTCATTTGTACTCATGAACGCTACGCGTTTTGTTTTTAAAAGGCCTCATGGAACCATACATGATTGAAAAAGAGGTGTTTTTCATTCTCTTTTGTGTTTCGTTAAATCATGTGGGTTTCATCAACTTTTTAAATATTATCGTTTAAAGGATCGGTTTTTTGTCAGATAGGATTTGAACATCAAGGTCTCAAGACTGTACTGATCCCGTGAAGTACGCCATTGTTTGCCGTACGTCCGATATGGCTTTCAATCAGGATTTCCGAGGTGTTCAATCCTCCTGAATTATCTGGTTTACTGATACTGATCCCCCGAAACCCCGTTTCGCTGATCCAGCTGTAGTTCGGTAAAAGCTGAATCGATGCCTCTTTTCTGTCCAACATGGTTTCCGTATATAGTTGGCTCGCCACATCGGCCATCATAATGTAATCGTACAGGTATTGCCGGCCTTCGGTAATATGGGGTAAAACAAGCTGCTTCAGCTCATCTGGTGACATGCTTTCGATTTCATCCGTGGTAAAGATTCCCATGGCCACAAACGCGCTGTTCAACGGCGCAAAAACGGTCAGCTCGTCCGATCCTTCCAATAGGTCTGCAAGACCGCTGTGCCGTACGGCAACGCTGAAAAAAGTGAACGAAGCATCGTTGGAAATAAGTTCCGCCAAACTGAGCTGTTGGGTAGGCTGTAAAAGTGCCTGCGTGGTGTAGACCAATCCGTTGCTTGCCTCGAAACCTTTTGGCTGAACAGGTATTCCATTGATGGTAAACAACGACTCCCTGTCATTTTGCATGTGACTGATATAGGCCGTCATATTGTTTTGCATCGTAAAAACCTGGTTGCGTTCCTCACCAAGGTCGTTCAGCTTTAGCACTCCGGGATAGATGTGGTAGGGAACGATCTGTCCGACTAACGTGGCGTTGCTGCGTATTGCGTTCCGGGCTTCGGCTCCTAAACTATTAAATGCCTCATTAGCCGGTGCAAATACGGTAAAAGGCCCGGCCTCCGTAAGCAGCGGGACATGGTTTGTGACCTGCAATCCCAAAAAGAAATTCTGGAGTGAATAATTGTTATTTGCCACTGCTGCAATGCCCCTGGCATTGTGAATGGAGTCTACCGGTGAATCTTCTTTTGTACAGGACTGGAATACCACCGCGATGTGCAGGAAGATAAACACGTTGATGAGGTATCTTGTATAAGCTCTTAACATGATCATGCTGATTTTAGGGTTTAAGGGTTTGGCCACAATAGATTGTCTATCCGGTGTATTACGCCGTTCATGGCGACTACATCGGATTGTTCCAAGACAACGTGGGCAGCCCGACCGTCGGGCGCGTCACCACGCTGGATGGTGATCCGATTTCCTTCCGGGCGGAACAGGAGCTTCAGTTCGCTGCGTTCCTCTACATATTGCGAGAAATCATACAGATTTTCATCAAAAAAGGTCCAATCGTAAAATGTCAATGAAACGGAGCGGCGTATCCCTTCATTCCGGAAAACGGAGTTCCACACCATATCGTTGGTAAACACTAGCTGATTGTTTACGTTTGTGGACTGCCGTGACATAACAAATACCGGGAAATGACTTATGGTGGTTGTTCCCGCGAAAAAGCTGTGGTTTAGTACCGAATCCATGTTGGTATAGCGGGGCCTCCTCCTCATATCTTCCATATATCCGGTGGTGGTTACATACGACGACCGGATATAATCTGCTATCGAAGCAATGTCTGGAAATCCTGCCCTGATGAATGCCTGGTTGTCCGGGGCAAACACCGTGTACATATTATTCATATTCAGATTACCTGTTGTTATAGTTCCGAACATGGGAGTGAAACTACTAAGTTGCGGAAGGTCATTAATGAACGGTTCAGGCGTCGTCCAGAATAACTCTTCGCTCCGGTTTTCCGGGTCAATACCGACCTGGAATTCCTGATACACCTGGTTGCTGATATTCAGGGCAGTCAGGTAAAAACTGAATGATTCGTCTTCCTGCAGTATTTCATACACCGTTTTCCTCGGCTTGATGGGCAAAGTATTGATTAGGTATACTGCGCCGTCTGTAGCAGGATGTATATCATTTCCGACTGTACCGGCTTCTTTTCCGTTCAAATAGATGTTCCCACCTCCCCAGGCCAAGTAGAGCAGGTAAGGCTGGTGGGATACCTGGATAGATCCCCAGCTATCCTGCAGCTCATAACGCCTGGCCGGGATGATGGGACGAAGGGTGTTTGTTCCCGAAACCGGATCGGACGTGTTCGTCGGAACATAGCGCCCCCGTACGGTCAGGTACATGATGAGTTCCCGGCATGCTTCGGCAGAAAGGTTGCTTATGCTTTCCACGTTATAGCCCATGGCTTGCCATGCGGCATCGCGGGGAATGAATAGCGTAAATGGTGTAAGGGTATCCGCGGTTGTGGCGCGGACACTGTCCATATACTCCTTGACGCCCGACCTGGAATAGACTTCCCGGAAAATGCTTATCTCTTCCTCTTGCGTTATGATTTCCGTTATTTCCTTTAATGCTGTATGCTGATACGGCAATGGAGGCTGCAACTCCACCGGTATTTCTTCCACTTTACTGCATGACCACGTAACTATTGCCATGGTTGCCCACAGCGCGATGCAGATCAGTTTTGCGGGGTTTGTTTCTGTTTTCATTCTATATAATAATTTGTGGGTCTGTGGCATTTGCCTGATTTCCGTCAACGTCCTCATTACTTAATGGCCTCCTCCGGCATGACCAGTAAGCCATCGATGTAATGAACCACCCCATTCGCGCAATTGAAATTCATGTAACGACCGGTTAATTCGGAAGCCGAGGTATATCTTGCTTCGCCCAGATAGGCGATGACATAACCCGTATTGACATCCGATGGATTTGGAACGGAAAGTCTGTTTGAACCGATAATCCGTGTGGCCCAGAATGGTGGCTGGCCGGGGCCGATCACCATCGGTTCATTGATTCCCGGCTTGAAAAGGAATGTTCCGGTGTATGACTGGTATTCGTTGACCACGGCCAAACCTGTCTCCGGATCACTGGTCCGTAGGAAAAGCATATTGGCAGAGCTTGTGTTCGGGTAGTCTATCTCATTTATTTGGGTTTGCACGTCGTTTGTAAATATCCGGTTGAAATTTACGATGTAGGCATCCATCAGCAGGGACTGAAACGCTTGCGCATCCATATCCACTATACGATCGGCATCTATGCCGTAACGGAGGAACACGGAATCAGGCGGTGCTAATACGGTAATCTGCTGTTCCGTGGCCAGCCGGTCCCACTGGCCGAACTTTTTGAGCCCGGCAACAAACAGCGATAATTCCGGCCTGGATGCCAGGAAATCCTGCACTGTACCCGTCGTTGTCTTGATAGGGGTCTGGATGGGATAGACCATTCCGTTTTGCAGGGGGGTGCCAAAGGTGCGGGGATCGTTGGATGCCCTCGGATTTTCGATCATCCGGACGCCATTGACGGTGGTCAGTTCTTCCGAATGATACGATATGAGCAACGTTTCCCCGTTTACCGTCGAATACTCGGTATCGAGCGATCGCGGTATATCCCCGTAAAGTAGCCGGCCCTGAATCATATGCTGCTGCACAAATGTTTCCAAACTGTCCGTCGGCCAACGTTGCAGATCGGCCGCTGTGGTTATCCCTATTCGATGGAATGCTTCATCATTGACGGCAAACACGGTATATTCCGCTGTAGCTAAGTCCTCAGATAATCCGGCAAGCTGTGCGGCCTCGGCAAAGAGCGATAGGGACAATTGGTTGTTCAGGTAATCCGAAATGTTGTTTACTTCTGTTGTACCCGGTGGCGGGAAGACGGTCATATCAGGCTTGCTGCAGCGGATAAGACCACTGCATGCGGCTATCAGGACTAAATATAATACAGTTGTTCTCATGATCTATTCTTGAATGTGCATCATTTGATGGGCGGATCGTATGTTTTCATCACGGATGTCATATACACCTGCTTGTTGATAAACTCTATGGTGCTGACCGTGGCAAACGACCGTTGCCGGTACGGACCGGACACGGCCTCACGGATCAGGCTTGGTAAAAGGAAACCCGGTGCGTTTCCACGCCCCCCTGTATATAACTGCGTACGCCCTTCATCACTGAGGTTCGTCAATGATACAATGGTTCCGTTTGCCGGCGCGAACAGTCTATGGCTTGGATCGGATGCACCAATTAACCCTCCTCCACCTCCACCGGGAGGGACGATATCGAGACGGACCCAATGCCTGGCGAGGATATTACCCGTGGTATCATCGGGAAGAAAAAGCGGGATCGTGTTGTACGGCGAAACAACGGGTTCGTGGGAGCGGGTCAATTGTTGCAAGGGAATAAGCTGATGGCCCGGCACGGGGGTAACGCCGATCCGCGGTCGCCGGTTGTTTATCAACGTAAAGGGATAAGGTATGTCGTCCCGGTATAGCGAATAATAAATATTGACCTGATCCTTGATTGCTGTTCCTGTTGCCTGATCGTAGTTTGTGATCATGCTCGAAGGCTCTGGGTGCGCATCGACATAGCCTGCTGCACTTAGGTTATAAAAATTGACATATAGGAGTGAATCGGCAAAGGCCATTTTGTGGAAACGCTCCTGCCTAAGGTAGAGCAAGGTGGAAAGTCCTTCACTGCTTACCTCTTTTTCCAACAGGTTCAGCGTATATACTTCGCCTTCTGACAAATTGAATGTGCTATCCGCGATGACGGTTTGTTCTTCCCGTATGGTAGCCGGCAATTCAAAAAATGGTACGTCAGTAAAAGGACGGGTATAGAATACAAAGCGGTGTGTGCCGGACGGCACTTGTGCCCAACCCGAAAGATCGAAACCGTTGATGACCGGAGCGACCGGGATTTTGAGGTTGCCCGGAAACTCCCGGTTTATGTATGAGGAGGAAGCTGCGTCCGCCGTCGGCGGTGCATATCTTGTCCTGACATCCAGGAAATCTCCAATTACCTTTCCTCCAATTATATGGCCTTCCACACCGTATTCGGGATCAATGATCATGGTCAGAAACGGGACGGGCTTCCCTTTCGTTGAAAGATCTATCCGGTAATTCAAGGTGTTAAATACGCGCAGATAAGCCGCCTCCGGCACCAGGTTGTACTCGGATTTGCGGCAAGCTCCCATGCAGAGCAGTACGCAGCCCAATGCCACAAGGCGGAATGCAGATCCGTATTTTTTGTATCGGTTTCTTTTCTGTATCATGATGGCTTACTGATTATGTTTGATGACGACCATGCTCGGCTTTTGGTCAGTTGTATATCGTCCGATAAGTGCCACTGTATATACGCCGGCCTCCCCCATTGGCCACCCATTGGGATAATGCGGTGCCGGCATGTTGATAAATTGCTGCGCCGTAATGGACTGTACTTCGAACAATCGATTTCCCGGCACTGTTCCGGGGCCGGATCGGTAAACCTGGATCTCCTCCGGCGTGATGTTGATATATGGATAGGGCACCCGATCCACGTCCGGTGGAACGCCCGGCTGAAGATTGCTGGCGGCATCTGAATAGCCTATGCCGCCGCCCGACCGTTCTATCGGCCTACCTAACGATTGCCCGTTGCGTCCGGTAAAGGTGACGTAGTCGATATCCGGACAAAAATTCAAAAAACGTGTCTGGATGTTCATGTCCGTAAAATGGAGTGGATCGTATATGGACGTCATCCCGCTTGCCCCGTCGGGATTGTCGGACAGATTCACCAGCCCGCTCATGTTATTCTGAACCGCATGGATTGCCGGAAGTCCGGCAGGTGTAACATACAGCCAAAGGGTGAGATTGTCACCTCCCCGCACGGACAATTCGTGCTGAATCAATGGATTCCCCGCTTCATCGCTGGCCTTAATCGTTTGCTGACCGGTCGAGATGATATGATATGCACTGGCATCACCAAAAGACATCAACCCGGTTTCTATGTCCGATCCGTTTATCGCCGCCTTTAACGCTTTCCCCAGAATGGCATTTACGAATTGTACCTTCGCATACGTACGGTTTGTCGACGGGGACCGGTCAGTGACCACAGAAAAAGCATTCAGTGGGACACCGGTCATATTTGCTTCAAAACCTCTAAAGTTCCCAGTCACGGCGACTGTATACACGCCGCCGGGCTGAAACACCCGACGCTGCGTAAAGTACCGGCGGGTGCCCTGTATGGTGGCGTCATCCGTACTTTCCACGATAACCCCAATCGGTGGGACAGCCGGGCATTGCCGGTCGCTGCCGTCCACCAAGACACGGAATTCATAGGTTCCATAAGGTATTTCCACGTAGTCAGACCATGCTCCTTTCACGATGCCGGAAGTGGTCGTACTGACCAAACTTCCATCTGCATAAGCCAGACTCAATGTTTCCCCCTCATCGCTGTTTATCCCATCCAATGCCGATAGGTTGATCAGCCGGATCAATATCTTTTCCGGCGAGGAAGGCGTGACGACGGGCCGGGGCACCTGGGTTAACTGTGTTTCATTCGCCAATAGGCGGTTTTGATTGAAGTAGTAGTCCCAGGGCTCTTTGTAATCGTCTTCGATCTGGATATCGGCAGAAGGCCACAAACCGACACTGATATCTGCTTTTCCTTCACTGCCCATAAATTCCTGGGGAATAAAGTAGGTCATGCCGGGCGTACCGGTTTCCGGAAAGTACTTCGTAGGGATGGGAGCCCGTCCACCCGTGGCCGGAGAGGTTTCTCCCATATTGGTAAGCCGTTGGCCGTTTACAAAAATATCCAGACCACTGACCAAAACGAGCCGGGCGGTAGACGGTTCGATGTCGTCATACGCCACCAACCTGTGCTGCTCTATTTTGTCTTTCGCACAGGATGACAGCAATGCTCCGATCCATATCATTAGAAATAGGCGTATAAATCTCATTGGGTAATCGTTATTTGTATCTTATTAATCAATAGTGAAAGTAAGCCCCAGCATGTATTCCGTGCCACGCCGGAAACTCCTTCGTAGGTAACGTTGTCCATAGAATGTACCTCCGGTGCCGGCATTGTTGTAACTCTCTTCAAATCTTGGATTGAGCAGGTTCTTCACGTATCCCTTCAGGGATAGTCTTGATGTGATCCGCTGCCCGAACACAACGTCAAGTACGGGGGCGGGATTGCTGTAGATATCCGGCGTACCATCCATGCTTACCTGTATGAGCCGCTCGCCCACCACATTGAAATTAACCGTCAAGTCGGTACCGCGGCCAGAGTGGGTATAATTGAGAAAAGCGTTAATGGAATAGGGGGCTTGCTCGAAAAGGGGGGAATTCTTCGGTGATTGCCGGTCGATGATTCGTGCCGCCTCCAGGCGTTCCCTGGATTTGACCACATCGCTTTGTACCAACGTGATGTTACTACCGATGAAAAAGTATTTGAGCGGGTCAAACAGCAGTCCCAAATCTTTTACCAGTTCCAGTTCTATCCCCCATACCTGTCCCGTATTGGGGTTGTTCTGGAACGCAATGGTCGGAAATTCAGGGAATGTGGCGCTCGTACCAGCTGTATTCAGGATAAAAGCCCTTTCCAGTTGATCGTATATCTGCTTCTCGAATACCGACACGGCGACCACTTCTCCCGGATTGATAAACCATTCCCAGCGGAAGTCAAACGCCCTGGCGCGTTGATTGGTCAGCTCCGGATTGCCGACCACCAGGGCCTGCAGGAACGGGTCAAACTCGAAAACATTGGTCATCTCGCGTAATTCCGGACGGGCCAATGAGGTATTGAATGCAAACCTGAAATTCATCCTGTTGTTCGGGCTATAGGTCAAATTTGCCGAATAGAACGGCCTGTAAGCGGTCTTATACCCGGTGACAGGGTTCACATAAACCGGGGTGATCCCTTCGGCGATAGCGGGATCGATGTATACGCCAACTGTATCCACCTTGCTCTGTATGTCCGTGTTCTCGAACCTCACGCCTCCCGCCAGACGTACCTGATCGGTTAGCTTCAGGTCGAGCATGCCGTAAAAGGCATTCGTCTCATTGAATCCGATGTAATTGTTGGGCGACTTCAGGCTGTTGTAAAGAAAACCGTTGACCAGTGGAGCGCCCTCTCCCGACAGCGGATCTTCCAGTCGTATTCCGATGTTGCTTTGGCTGACCAGTTGATTCACATTGCCTTTTGAAAGATAAAGCGGAAGCTGTCTATCCGACCCGAAATTGGACCCGGGGAGCGATAGCACATACTCGGAAAAATCACGTTCACGGTAAAGATAGTTGACCCCCATCTTAAACACCTGCCGGTTGAAAATCTTAAAAGGGATCGCAAGGTCTGCCTTGTAGTTATAATTCAGTTCCTCCAAATTCCTGAATCGTCTGCCGTTGGGATCTGCCTGTATCAATCCAAACGGGCCATAACCCCTTACGTAACCCGAAACCAGGCTGTAATGCTCGTCCGTCCCGATGTATTCGATGGGATTTTGATTGGGCACCAAAAAAAAGCCGCCATTTCCGGGCCGGTATTCCGCCAGGTTGACCGAGCGGAAGTCGGGGTCGTTATGGCTGGATCTGGAAGACGCCAGATTATAACTTAATCTTGGAGCATACTCCCCTGCTCCCAACTGGTGTTCGCCCTGGAGATTGAGCGTGTTGAATATGCGATGGGTTTGT
Source organism: Parapedobacter tibetensis (assembly GCF_024704835.1). GTDB lineage: Bacteria > Bacteroidota > Bacteroidia > Sphingobacteriales > Sphingobacteriaceae > Parapedobacter > Parapedobacter tibetensis. Next base: position 207,633 of record NZ_JAMXBE010000006.1, on the reverse strand, counting down.
TTCAGTGAATACGTCGTGTTGTAAATCGGTCCGTCAAATCCCGCCGTATACTCGTATTGTCCCATTAAACTGGTTGCCTGAGTTTCACCTCCACGGCTCCCAATGTACTGCATGCTGATCTCGTGCTGTCTGCTGAATCGATAACTGATCCCGGCGAGCAGACCGTAATTCAGCACCTGGGTTCCCGTATTTTCCTGATGGGAAACGTATCGGCCAAGAGCGGTCCGGTTCGGCGTGATATAGCCGGGAATGCTCCGGGACTGCTGGATGTAGGTACTACCCGTGGTGACACCTTGAAAGATGCTGTATTGATTTACTGCACCACCCGCTATATCAGTGGACCGGCTATAATAACTGCCGCTGGCTATGACACCGATTTTGTCGCCGTTCGCCAATGTGTATGCATCGCCGAAGGAGATACCATAAATCCCATCCAGCGGCGCCTTCCGATAGGTCGTGTTCAACACTGGATCAAAGCTGCGCATGATGCCGTTGATACGGTTTACCTCGGCCAGCTGTTCCGTGCTGTTATTAGCGCCGGCGATAACACGTTGCATTTGTGCAAGCCCCCCCGGGTATTGTCCTCCCAAACTAATAAACTCCGAGCTTAAGTCTTTTTTATTGATGTTCTGCGCAAAAAAGCCCATATCGCTATTGAAAAAGCTGTTTACCTCTCCGCCGAGGCCTATATTGGAATTGGTTCCCTGCTGGGCCGTAATGGCCAGCACGCGTTTGTCAGGTATGGATCGTGTCTTGAGTTCTATGATACCGCCCGAAGCGTCGGCAGGAAGATCGGGGGTAATTGTCTTGAAAACGGTAATGTTGTCCAATAATGTTGCTGGGATCAGATCCAACGGGACACTGCTGCGGTCGGGATTGGAAGAGGCCAATCTTATTCCGTTTAATTGTCCGATTACCGAACGGTCGCCCAGGCCTCGCACGGCAACATACTTATCCTCTGTAACGGTTACACCTGTCACGCGTTGCAATGCTTGCGACGTCGTGATGCTTCCCGTCCGTTCGATCTGCTGGGCCGAGATGGCATCCTGCACGATGGATGCCTTGCGGCGTTCATCCAAAACGGCAATTTCCGTGTCGGTCTTCCGACGTGCCTGTATGGTTACTTCCCCCAGGGCTGTGGAGGAATAATTCAGCGTCACCGTGATGTTTCTTTCGGCGGCACTGACATGTACTTCCTTGGTGTCATAGCCGAGGCAGGTAAAAACCAACGTAGCCCCGGCTTCCGGTATGGGCATGGCGAAGTTGCCGTTACCGTCGGTGGTGGCTCCTGTATTGGTGCCCTTGATACGGATGGAAACACCGGGCAGGGTGGTCTTGCTGTCAGCATCAATCACCCGGCCACTGACCAGAAGCTGTTGTTGAGCGCTATTCATATTGCTTGCTTGGGATTGTCTGGCCGGAGTTTTCTTAATGATTACGATCTTGTTGTTGATTGTATATTGGTACGGCAGATTCACAAAGCATGCTGCTAATACCTGTTCGATACTAGCATCTTTGATATCGATTTTGATTTTCGATGTCCCGTTGAAGATATGGGCATCGTATAAAAAATCGTAGTCAGCTTGTCGCCTGATCTCTTTTAAGATATCGGGTATACTACTTTCCTGCTTACTTATATTCAGTCGTTGAGCGTAGGTTGCAGCACTGACCTGTACCAAAAAACAGGTCAATAACACCATGGTGATTTTCATAACACGCATGATTTGATAAAAATCCATACTTTTGTTTTGTAGTTATCGTTTTTGTAAAATTTGTTCCCACATTTTTTCAAGACTTAACTATTTGGCGGCAGGTGTTGGTAGCACCTCCGCTTCTTTATTTAAACCATTAAATTGTTTTCGGTTACCGTATCTATTGTTCCACTACAACCCTCCTTCCTTGCAATGTCATTTTTACCGTACCTATAGAAGAGACGCTTTTAACTACAGCTGATAATGGCTGATGGCGGGAAATCATTCCTGTGAGCCGAACTTCCCCAAGTGCTGCGGGGCACTCGACCTCAACGTCATACCAACGGGATACTTTCCGCAATACACTGGATAATTGCTCCTCTTTGAACACAAAATCACCGTTTCTCCATGCCAATTGTTGTTCCATATCTGCGGCAATAACTTGCAAGTCATCGGATAGATTGGCCTGTTGACCGGGCCTCAGCATGACCGATTTGCCATTTACGGCAGACGTAACCCTTACACTTCCTTCCACTAACGTCGTATAGCTATAAAGCTCGTCAGCATAGGCATTGACATTGAATTGTGTGCCCAATACCTGGATTTCCTGTTTATCGGTCTCGACGAAAAAGGGTACGTTTCCCTGTTCGTTGGATTTCTTCACCTTGGCGATTTCAAAGAAAATCTCTCCAGACATTTTCACACGGCGTTCTTCATCCGAAAAATGGATTGGATAAGTGAGTGAAGATGCCGCATTCAGCCAAGCCTTCGATCCATCGGGAAGGGTGACCCGGTATTGTCCACCGTTGGGGGTGACCACACTATTGTGGGCATCGGCAGCAGTGACTACCTCATTATCCGCTCGGTACACAATTTCACCTTCCGCGGTTTTTTCCACATGAAGTCCCGCTTGATCAACAATTTTTCCATTCTCGGCTTCCGATAATGAAATGGTTGATCCGTCTGCCAACGTCAACAGGGCTTTGTCACTACCGGGAAGCACCTCATTTTCCCGCTGCGCAACCCGCGTGTCAGAAGTCCTTATTTTGGTGTTGTAAGTCACCAGTATAGCAGATCCGATCAGTATCACAGCAGCCGCTGCTTTCATCCAGGCCGGAAATCGAAATCTATGGGTCTCGGATTGGTGATTCAATGGAGGCAGTTGTTTAAATGCGCGTTGTCTCGCAAAAAACCGTTCGCTGAAATCTTCCACATCGGCATCGTCTATCTCTGATTCGTTATCCTTCTGATCGGTGAGCCATGCTTCTTTTAGACAGGATCCCACGAATTCCCTGTCTATATCCATTGCCAGATACAATCTCACCAATTTGATCTCATGCGGTTGGCATTGTCCCCGAAAATACCTGATCAGTGTGTTTCTCGATGGTCGCTCCATTTTTTTCTTTTTTTAAAGGTGGCTACATCATGCCCCTATAATAAAGAATGTTGGAAACGTGATTTCTAATCAGATGAAAAATAAGATTTCATGATTTGTTAATATTAGGCGAGGTTGGGTAATATTAGGTTAATATTCGTTACCGATGTGGCCAGCAATATGCCGATCAAGGCATCGGGGTATTCCTTCATTTCCTGTCTAAGGACTTTCAAGGCAGCATTCATATGGTTATTGACGGTATGGATGGACATGCCGTTTTTTTCTGCTATTTCTTTCCGGCTCATGTCCTGCTCGCGGATGGACAGGAACACCTCCCTTTGTTTAGGGGTGAGCTTGTCAAGGGCCGTCCGATAAAGAGATTGGATATCCTTAATAGTAAATTCCGGATGATCTGTGCTGCCAAGTTCGCTTAAGGAGAGGTCGTCAATATTCTCCGTTTCCAATACTTGCTTGCGGGAGAGCGCGGCCGTTTCTCGACGCAGAATGCCGAACAGGTAATCATCGAATTGCTGCACTTCGGAAAGGCGATGTTTGTGTTGCCATATTTTTAACAGCGCATTCATAACCAGTTCCTCAGCATCCTCCCGGTTGGAAACAGATTTCAGTGAAGAAGCCAAAAGACGACGGTAATAATAATCCAATATCTTTTTGAAGGCCAACTCGTCGCCGGCCAACCACTGTTGAATATCTCCATCTATTTTTCGTTCAGCCATTTATGTTGCACACAAAAACACAGCAAACTTAGCCATAAGGAGATTGGTTAAAGGTTATATTTTTGTTAAGGTATTATTAAAATAAAACACGAATCACCCACTTACGTATTGTTTGAGCCAACGTTGCAAAGTGGGGGTGGGTGACGATGGAGGAGCCTGCGGAGTATGGGGATGGATCCGAAGCCAAGACCGAACTTGGTGACGGAATTAAAGCTTTTATACAAAAACAGGATTGATATCTAAAAGCTGCCTGAACTATTCGAAAACGCTTGGAAGATAACGTTTCATTGCCAAGCTAAGTAATATTGTGCCGGATTTTGCGGAAGAAGTAAAGCGGTTTAAAGAAATATCGGAAGTCTGATAAAAGGACATGAACGGAAAAATAACCCTGATCATGTCCCTTTCAATAAGATGAATAATGTAATTATATGCCTTCTTGTCGCAGATATTCTAAAACGGAAATGGCCTCTTTTTCAGTTAATCCGAGCGCTAAGGACTCCCGTACAAGCCGTGTACATCAAACCTGATGAGTGGTTAAGTTTTTAATGAAACTTGGATTCTCGAAAGAATCAGCAGTTTCACAGCATCGGCGCCTACTTCTTTACATTTCTTTATAATCTCCATTTTGACACGTTCTTCGCCGCCAAATCCACCGACCAATTCGGAGACGTGTCCGATCACCCTGTAGTTGCGCTTCACGTCTTTTGCCGCATAATACACATCGACCTGCTCGGTCGGTTGAAAACGATCGCCGACATAGGATACGGTCATACACGCGTTCAGTGAAACCAACAAAACCAAAACCGGTATCCAACCATAAAATATACGTCTGTTCTTGGGCGGCGCAGGAAAAAAGCAAAAAAAAGCAGACTACTATTCTCTTCATCGTATCGCGAATCATTATTTAATTACAACTCAATTCCCTGATTTAATATTCCTGAAAGCGGTCAAGTCGGCATGATCCTGCAACAGGATATGGCCTTTCAGTGCTTCCCCAAAATTCGGATAATTTTTGAATTTGCTCTTAGCCACTGCTTCACGAAACTGTTTTCCCCCACGTTCGTATTCCAAAACCTTTATCCCGTTCAGCCAATGTTCAACATAAATTCCCTGTGCAACAATACGGGCATTGTTCCATTCCCCAGCCGGATTCACTATATGGTTTGTGGCCTGCAGTAATTCATAAAGGCATGCAATGGAGTGCAGGTTGCTATCATCCAGTGGCCTTATGCCCGTATCATGTGTTTAATCAGCACAAATCACAATATATGTGAAGCCGCTTTCGCGGCCGGATTTAATGACATCAAGTATTTCAGGGAGCAGTTTTCGAAGCTTTTCGGGATGAACCCTTCGGAATATAAACGGAAATATGCCGCCACCCTCAGGAAAAGTCACACGATTAAAAAAGTGCATTAGTCTCTTTTCCTAAAAGCATATCAAAATCCATCACCTTATACTGCACTTGGGCAAATGGTTCGTTTTGTGAAATCCACGCCACGATGACGCTGCTATCCTTCAATCCGATGACCACTGGCGCACCGGTAGACTTGTCGGGCGGAGAAATGGAGATTACCTCTCCATTTGGGAAGGTTTGCGCGAAGACGGACCACCTGACACGCCCCCCCGCTTCCCGCTGTGCGTTGTAAACCACTGCCCGTCTGCCGTCCGGCAACAAGGCTAGTTGGGCAAAGCGGCCGTCAGCATCAAGCAGCGTCCTATCAAGCTGACCTGAGCTGATATCCAGTTCGCCGTAATATAACCCCTTGTTTTTCCCGGCCGTGAACCAGGTGGCAAACAGAGATTCTCCGTCCACAACAATGTCCGGACCGTTATGCGGGCAACCGTCCACGCGCCATTCATCCTTACTATATACCCATCCGTTCTTGAAGGATTTACCCCCATCCATGGAGAGGCTGTAGTGGATATCGCGTACGGTGCCCGTCGGTGTATCTTTTATATCCCGGTATAGCAGCGCGATTTTCCCATCGGCCACATAGAGCGCCGTACGGCAACATTCGCATGCATAATCGTCCACTACGGTTTCGTAGGTGAACCTTCCCGTACTATCGGTGAGCGCGAAATGCACCGGTCTACCACCCTTTTGATGTGACTTATCCAGCCAACTTACACCTATTCGTTCGCCAGGTAGCGCCACGACATCGAAGAAATCATGGCCGGCCTCCTGACTGCTGTCGCGGTGCACGATCGCCGGTCCGCTCCAGCTTTGCCCTCCATCTCCCGAAATCAGGTACTCTATACGGCCCGCATAGGGATTGTTTCGCCCGCTGATACGCGCCGCATACACAGCATAGAGTTTTCCTTCTTCCGTAAAAGCAATCTTGGGCATGCCTTCAGCATGAGCCACGATTGACGGGCTCGCCGGGATGGACAGCTTATTCCCAAATGCCTTCTTTAGCGCATCCCAACGCGCAAAATAAAGGCGGGAAGCTCCTCCGGCACTGTCGGCTTCCGTCCATGCGGCTACCGGAATCCCCTTTTCATCATGAGTCAGGTAAACCGTCTTGGCAACTTTCCCTTCATCGGATAATCGTAGGATATTATCCGTTCCTCGATCGTTAACTCCACAGGCGCCCAAGGCAAGCAGTAGGAGAACCATCCATTTCAGTTGTGATTGTTTATTAGCCATATATTTCATGATCAAGCTTTATGTTAAAAGATATACTGCAGGGACAATCCTCCCCGTAAAGATCGCGCCGGAGACACATTATAGTAGCGTGGCGCATCGCCGCTGGCATTTAAGTTCGGCAGCGAGGAATACAGTGTGTTGGTCGCATTTTCCACGCCAGCATGCAGGTCTACCTGCCAGTGCATGAGGAGCCGGGTCCGGTAGCCCAATTTTCCGCCTAGCAACATGTATCCATCCATCATGTCGGTGTTTTGGTCGTTCAGGAATATCCGGCTATAGTAATTCGTCACTGCCGAAAGGTACAGCCCGGCAGGCCCAAGGACATCAATCCCCCCAGCAACCACGAAGGGGGACACACCCGGGATATCGTTGCCTGCCACATCCATCGTACCTCCCGATAGGTATTCCCTGAACACGAAGTCGTTGTAGGTAACATTTGCCCATGGCTTGATCCCGGATAGTACAGCATTCGGTGATAATTGCCAGTCGTAATAAACAGACGCCTCCACACCCCGGTGCGACGTAGCCCCGGCATTGCTGTAGATTGTCTGCCAGCTTTCGTCCCGTTTTGATACGATCTCATCGGTCAGTTGCAGGTTGTATGCCGTTACATCGAAGCCAAACCTTCCTTGCGCTATGCTACCCCGTATACCAGCTTCATAGTTGACCCCTTTCTCCGGTCGGATATCATTGACTATGCCCCCCGGATTGAATATTTCTGAATTGTCGGGCTGGGCGAAACCATAGCTAATGCTGGCATGTGCCCCTATGGCATCGTTGATCCGGTATACCGCAGCGACACGCGGGGAAAACACCGGCTCAAACTTCCGTTTGCCGGACGAATTGCTCCCGTCTTCCCGATAGAGGTCGGTGACCTCGTAAGTAAGCCCGTTCAGGCTTGCTCCCAACGTGAAAAGGATTCGGTTGGTGATATCAAATTCCGCTTGGGCAAAAACGGAATAGCCTATGGCGACCACCTCGTTGTCATTGTACAGCTTACCCGGCTCCCCGCCTTCCAGGTTCTCATAGTACTTGGGGCTTACGAACGACCGCTGTGCTTCCGTACCGATTGAAAAACGACCTTCGGTACTGCCTACAGACGCTCGGTAATTGAATTGCGTTCGTGCCCCATATCCGAAACCGTTCTCTCGCATGTAGCCGTTGTACGACGGGCCGCTGCCGAATGGATGGTCCACGTATCGGTAGTTGGTGGAAACGGAGGTGGTATTATCGAATCGACCACTCCAAGTATAACGATGGGAAATCCCCACGTTGGTATTGGTGCTATTAATCGACGTGTTGTGCAATGTGTTGAACTCAGTGGCCGCCTGCCTTGGATTTTCCCTGGCCTCTTCTTCGGTCAGGCCGCCAGGAAGCTGGATATCGTTTTTGTTGTGCAACACGAAAAAGGAGATGGACTGCCTGGCATTTGGTGAGAATGTGCCCATCAGGTTGATGGCTTGCTGGCCGAACCGTTGCTGTAGACGGTAACCATCGCTGTGTTGGTTGATGTAATTGGCTACTAAACTAGCATTCTCCGTCGACATATTGGCTGACAGGGTGGTGCGGTAAAGCCCATAGGAGCCCGCCGTGAATGAAGCACCTACACTTTTCTGATTGAAAGGAGCTGTTTTGCTGCGGAACAGCAACACGCCTCCCGTTCCCGCTCCGTACATGCTGCCCGCAGGACCTTTCAGTATCTCCAAGCTACCGAGACTGGAAACATCCATCAGGCTGATTGGATTTCCGCCACCTGCGGTGGTCATGGGGATATCATTCCAGTACATTTTCACGTTGCGCACGCTCCATGGCGACCGGAGTAAGCTACCCCTTATGGATAGGCGGTAGTTCCCGTAGTTATAGGCTTCCATCTTCACGCCCGGCACGGTATTGATGGCGGGCATTAGGTCAATGGCCGGTTGCCGATGCAGTTCTTCCGCACCCAGCACCGAAATGCCTCCAGCATTTTCAATAAGTTTGCGCCCGGTCTGGTACCCGGTTATCATCACTTCGCTGAGTGTGATTCCCGAGGTTTTCAGCCGCACTTGCAGGAACTGGCCGGCGGTGAAACGGGTGGTCGTGACTTGGTAGCCTAGGCTTGTGATGGACAGGGTTCCTTGTACCGGAGTTGAGGGCAAGTCGAAATAACCCGACCCATCTGACAGGGTATGCAGGGAATCTCCGATGGCAATCGTCGCGTTTCCGACGGGGTTTCCGGTGTACAGGTCGATGATCCGCCCCGTTACCTGTCCGAACAATGCGGGGCAAAAGGATACATATATCAATATTATACTAGCAATTTCTTTAGTTATCATGATAAGTAATGGCAATACATAACATACGATTACAAGCATTGGAATATCCAATACAGGCAATGCTTAATGATTCGATCGGTAAAAAATGGATTCATATCCGGCAATGTGATGTCCGCATGGAAGCGGAACTGCCGGTAATGTCAGGAAATGGGTGGTCGGAACAGCGAAAAGGTGAAATTATAGGCGTATGGTGCCTGGTCACGGGGAACCGGGTTGGAGTCCGGCGCAACAGCAATTGCTTCAAGGTCACATGACCATGTGATTTGCGTAAAAACCAATTGCAACTCTTGAACTTTTATTTTTGATTGCTCCGTATCCTTTTCCTGAGTTTCTTTTAACTTCTTCATCAATACGCATTGCCCCTGACAGGCGTTGTCCAACATCTGGCGTTCCCTACAGAGGTTTTCTGCCACATAACCCCGGTTCAGGAGAAACGCCATGTTTATCCATACCGCCGAAGTGGAGCTATATAGGATCAAGATAAGGAAAAGAAAGGTGATGGCGTTTCTGTACATCCCTGCAAAAGTATGAAATGCACAGCATTTTTTTTTATTAAGGGATAAAAACTTTATACTTCGCAGATTCCTTTCAGTTTATCCAGGGCTTTCGGATAGGTCACCTTGAAGTATTCAAACATTTCGTCGTTGACATCTATATCAACGGTTACCGTGGTGGCTCCATCATGCTCTTCAAACGTGTAATTTTCAAAGGTGCCTGCCCAGCCTTCGGCAGCCGGTCCTTCTGTTATTTCTTTGTCCCCATCGATGATACCAGTATATTCGATGGAAACAAATCGGTGAAGGATATTTTCCTTAATCCGTCCCACCATACCTTCTCTTTTGCCCTCGTCGTTGGTTCCCACAAAAAGAATCTTCGAGCCTTTGTCCCAACTTCCCTCCATATCAGATTCAGATGAAGGATTGAATACCGCTGTCCATTGTTTGAACGTTTCTTGGCCGAGCATCGTGTCGTATACCTTGGCTACCGGAGCATTGATGTCCTTTTTGAATTGCATCTTTTCCATTGCGAAATCATTTAACGGTTAACATTGTCCGGCGATTAAACCGGATTAACAAATCTACGTTACAAAGGTACCACAATGCCGCTGATTCATATTGGTATGATGCGCCAATATGGAGGGGCATTTGCGACAAAACTTCGTTGATCCTGTTAAAAATCTTCCCTACCCAGTTTTTTGAGCATCTTGGCATGCTCCTGCAGTGCTTTCAAAAAAGTGGGCTGTTCATGGTAAGGCAGTCCAAATTCAGCTGTTGTGGCTTTTACTATGGGAGCAATCTTCGGATAATGCACATGGCAGATGCGGGTGAATAAGTGATGTTCGATTTGATAATTCAGCCCGCCAATAAACCAGGATAGGACACGGTTATTAGGTGCGAAGTTGGTGGTATTACCTAATTCGTGAATCGCCCACAATCTCCAGGATGTAACCAATGAAATCGTTAACCTTCTTATTGGAAGAATAGGTGCCATGATTGGCATCATGCATCACAGCGGTACCTATACCACTCATGCCCAACCCCATCAATAACCAAAAGCCCAAGAACAGCCAGCCGTTATTGCCTGCAACCCCAGTAACGATCATGATATAAGGCACAAAGTACAACATGAGCATCACAAAGGTCTTTATCCACATCGCCGTATTGGCATAAGGCGAAATATTATTCGATTCGAAGTACGTCTTTACCTTAGACACAACTGCATCATAAAAGCTATTTTTTCCTTTTGGCGCAAAGTGGACAATATCGAGTTTTCCCACTTCCATGAGCAACTATTTAATCAAACTTATGTAAAAATAGATAAAATATGGTTTCATATAGATATCTGTATCAATACGTTTTAAATTCCAACAAATACCATAGAAATTGGTTTAGCTTTTTATAAATTTAGGAAGGCTTTCGAAACCCATCTGGATGCTATCCATATGATTCATGTTGCCGGGAAGTGTCATCTGCCAAAAAACGTGGGAATCGCACGTGATTTGTTACTGTTTTTATAAAACATTTATTCTTTTTTCCTAACTTGCACACCTAAGAACATTACAGCAATGAGTGAGGCAGCAACATTACAAATCCAAGTGGAGCATACGCAACAATCGAGGCTCTCACAGGTAGATTTCAACAACCTGAAATTTGGGCAAATCCTTTCCGACCATATGTTGGTGGCCGAATATGCCAATGGGCAATGGGAAGATGTGCGTATTGTGCCATATGGTGATATTTCAATTAGCCCATCCATGTCGGCCCTTCACTATGGCCAAGCCATTTTCGAAGGAATCAAGGCCTACAAATTCGTGGATGGCACAGTTAGCATCTTCCGACCTGACAAGAACCACGAACGATTCAATAAATCAGCTGCACGTTTGGAAATGCCAGAAGTACCTCAGGAAATTTTCATCGACGGACTGCGAAAATTGATTGGCTTGGACCACAGTTGGGTGCCCGCCACACCAGGAGCTTCCCTGTATATACGGCCCTTTATGTTTGCTACGGAAGCTGCTTTGGGCGTACATCCTTCCAATTCTTATAAGTTCATCATCATTACCGGACCGGTGGGCAGTTATTACAACAAGCCCTTGCGGGTGAAAGTGGAAACCCATTTTACCCGCGCTGCCGACGGTGGTGTTGGTTTCTCAAAAAACGCCGGTAATTACGCTTTGTCACTGCATCCCACGAAACTGGCTCAGCAAGAAGGCTTCGACCAGTTAATATGGACGGATGCCAAGGAACATACCTATGTGGAGGAGGCAGGTACGGCCAACTTACTATTCAGGGTAGGCGATACCATCATCACTCCGTCGGCTGATACCATCCTCCATGGTGTGACACGCCGGAGCATCATTGAAATAGCCCGCCATTGGGGTTACCAAGCGGAAGAACGCAAGGTATCGGTAAAGGAATTGGTTGATGGCATAAAAGACGGTAGTGTCACCGAAGCTTTTGCTGCCGGAACTGCCGCCACGCTCACCCCCATTTCCGAAATCGGCTACAAGGGCCAGCTTTACACCCTGCCCGACCCTGCTAAACGGGAGTTTTCGAACAAAGTGCTCCAATATCTCAATGACTTGCGATATGGAAGGATTGCCGATGAGTTTGGCTGGAATTTCATTGTTTGAGTGATTCAGCCTTAATCCAGGTAAGCAATAGCAACAAACATTTAGTGTCGCTGAGATCCGGTTTTACACTAAAACCACTTATTGGCAATATCATCACAGTTCTGTGGGTGACCACTACGCATTGATTATGTATATCGTGGCAAGAGCGCGTTAAAAAAATGACACATTGTCATGGCGTCGTCATCGCCCTTGCCCTGTTTTCCCATATCTAGCCATAATTGGCTCCAAAAAGAGGATTGGCACAAGGCTTGATAATCCCTTATATGAACAGGTTAATTTTTCACAACGTAGAAAAGGGAATTTAGATATGTCAAAAATTATTGGAATCGACTTAGGAACTACCAACTCTTGCGTAGCCGTAATGGAGGGGAACGAGCCGGTAGTCATTACCAACAACGAGGGGAAACGAACTACTCCTTCGATTGTAGCTTTTGTGGAGAATGGTGAACGCAAAGTGGGTGACCCCGCAAAGCGCCAAGCCATCACCAACCCCCAAAAAACCATATCCTCCATTAAGCGGTTTATGGGTAGCACATATGATGAAGCATCAAAAGAGGCAAAACGCGTACCTTACACCATTGTAAAAGGCGACAACAATACGCCACGGGTGGAGATAGATGATCGCAAGTATACGCCGCAGGAAATTTCCGCGATGATCTTGCAGAAAATGAAAAAGACCGCCGAGGACTTCCTTGGCCATGAGGTGACAGAAGCCGTTATCACGGTGCCTGCTTACTTCAATGACGCGCAACGCCAAGCAACGAAGGAAGCTGGTGAAGTGGCAGGGTTGAACGTAAAACGCATCATCAACGAACCTACCGCCGCTGCATTGGCTTACGGATTGGACAAGGCCAGTAAAGACATGAAAATCGCCGTGTTCGATTGCGGGGGTGGTACACATGACGTGTCCGTGCTGGAATTGGGCGATGGTGTGTTTGAAGTGAAATCTACCGATGGTGATACACACTTGGGTGGTGACGATTTTGACCAAGTCATCATTGATTGGCTGAACGATGAGTTTAAAAACGAAAACAACGGCTTTGACTTAAGCCAGGATCCAATGGCGTTGCAACGTTTGAAAGAAGCGGCCGAAAAAGCCAAAATCGAACTCTCCAGTTCATCATCAACCGAAGTTAACCTGCCGTATATCACGGCGGACCAAACCGGCCCTAAGCATTTGGTGCGTACGCTGAGTCGTGCCAAATTTGAGCAATTGGCAGACAGCTTGATTAAGCGGACAATTGAACCCTGTAAATCGGCGTTGAAAAATGCTGGCTATACAGCATCAGATATCGATGAAATCATTTTGGTGGGTGGTTCTACCCGTATCCCTGCCATCCAGGAAGCCGTGAAGAAATTCTTCGGCAAGGAACCTTCAAAGGGTGTAAACCCCGATGAGGTGGTAGCCTTGGGTGCTGCGATACAAGGTGGTGTACTTACCGGTGAGGTAAAGGATGTATTGCTTTTGGACGTCACCCCTCTTTCCTTGGGTATCGAAACGATGGGCAGTGTAATGACCAAGCTCATCGAAGCCAATACGACCATCCCGTCCAAGAAATCGGAGGTGTTCTCCACTGCTTCGGATAACCAGCCTTCGGTGGAAATCCACATTTTGCAAGGTGAACGCCCAATGGCGGGCCAAAACCGTACAATCGGACGTTTCCACCTTGATGGCATTCCACCTGCACCACGTGGTGTACCCCAAATCGAAGTGACTTTCGATATTGATGCCAATGGTATCCTGCATGTATCCGCCAAAGACAAAGCTACTGGCAAGGAACAGAAGATTCGCATCGAAGCTTCCTCTGGCTTGACGGATGATGAAATCCAAAAAATGAAGCAGGAAGCGGAAGCCAATGCCGAATCGGACAAGAAAGCTAAAGAAGAAGTGGACAAGCTGAATGCAGCCGATGCCTTGATTTTCTCTACCGAAAAACAGCTGAAGGAATATGGCGACAAAATCGGTGAAGAGAAGAAAGCGCCCATCGAGGACGGCTTGAAGAAGTTGAAAGACGCGTATGCCGCCAAAGACTTCGTAGCCATCGATGCCGCTCAGGCCGAATTGCAAAATGCTTGGAATGCTGCTTCAGAAGATATGTATAAGGCTTCGCAAGAAGCATCTGCAAGTGGACAAGCTGAAGGAGCTGCTGATCAAGCGGCCAGCGATTCAGCTGATGATGTGACGGATGTGGAATTTGAAGAAGTGAAAGACGAGGATAAGAAATAGGGGTTGAGTCCGAAAGTCGGAAGCAGGAAGACTGAAGACCGTAAATAAAAAAACCTCGGGGGATTCTCCGAGGTTTTTTTATTAGCTTAAAGCATGTCTTTATAGACGCTCGCCTTTCGGACTTCCGACTCCGGACTTCCCTAAAACAACTGCTCGGGATACACACCGTTCTTCACCAATTGGGCAATATTTGCCTGCACCAAAGGCTTGTCTTCCGGATAGGTCACCCCAAACCACTTTTGTGACGTAGGAATAACCTTGAATACAGCGTCTCCTTGTTTGATAAGCACATCGGCAACCGATGGAATCAGAAATTCGGATTTCGGATTATCGGCATTGGCAGGGACAAACTTTTTGAACAGTTCTTCACTTGCTGCAAAAATCGCCGGCGTGAAGCCCCAAAAATTCATGGATACGCGGCTACTGCTGGGCAATTCTACCTCCCCACCGTCCTCTTCAAAGAAAATGCGCTTATCACCATCCACATCCTTGAAGTAAACCTTCGTGCGCTCATTGATTTCAGTCATGTTTCCTTCATCATTTACCTTGCACACGCCGCGCGATACGGAGCCGTATTCTGAGAGTGTTTTGTCAATTTGGTATCCCATCAAGGAAAATTTATTATCGGTGACCTCTTCGGTAAGGAATTTAGCCATTTTTTCAAACGCTTCATAGCCATAAAAATCGTCGGCATTGATTACGCAGAACGGTTCATTAACTTGGTTGCGGGCCGACAATACCGCATGGGCAGTTCCCCAAGGCTTTGATCGCTCAATCTGCTGATCGATACCAAATGGAGAAAGGTCATAGCTTTGAAAGACGTAATCAGTGGCAATCTTTCCTGCCAATTTTGGCTCAAAAATAACCTTGAACTTGTCTGCAAACTCTTCGCGGATGATAAAGCTTACCTTGCCGAATCCGGCCCGTATTGCATCATAAATGGAATAATCAATGATGGTTTCACCATTGGGTCCAAAGGGATCGATTTGTTTCATACTTCCATAACGGCTGGCCATCCCGGCCGCAAGAATCAATAAAGTGGGTTTACTCATTTCTGAAGATGTATTTATTTGAAGTTAAAGAATTACGTGTGCTACTGGGATATAGCCAAACTTTGATAAATTTGCTATTATTTTCTACGCAGCATGGCGGCCAATATCCCGTTGGCTATTTTGCTCATTAGCTTTACCCCTTCTCGGGCCAAAGTCGTGGAGGCAGCTTTTGTGGCAGCCTCTATCGGTGTTTGTCGGGTGCTTTTCCGACTGGTAGTCTTTGCACGTTGTCGTTCGGCTTCTTCCTGTCCGGATTTCACAGCATGTGCCTGTAATCGCTCTTCCAAAATCTCAGATGCACTTTTCCTATCTATGGCCTGGTGGTACTTGGCATAAAAAGGTGACGCATTGACCAATTGGTTGTAGGTTTGCGCATCCACTGGACCCATCACCGCCCGGGGCGGAATAAGGTGCGTGGCCACCACTTCCGTGGGTATCCCTTTATCATTGAGTACCGTAATAAGCGCCTGTCCTATACCTAGGGAGGTGAGCGCACGATCTATTTCATAGAACTCCGAATGCGGATAGGTGCGTACCGTCTTACGCAGTGCCTCGGCGTCATTAGGTGTAAAGGCACGCAACGCATGCTGTACCCTATTGCCCAGCTGCCCTAATACGCTCTCGGGGATATCCGAGGGTGCCTGTGTACAGAAAAACACCCCCACACCTTTGGAACGAATGAGACGTACAATTTGTTCGACTTGTGTCAAGAAGGCTTTTGAAGCATCCTTGAATAACAAATGTGCCTCTTCAAAGAAAAATACCAGCTTGGGTTTATCCAAATCACCCACTTCGGGCAAATTTTTAAATAACTGTGCCAATAAGCTCAGTAAGAACGTGGAAAATAGGACTGGCTGGTCTTGGATATCCGAAATATTGAGCAGGCTAATCACCCCTTTTCCGTCCATCCGCTCAAAAAGATCGTTGATATCAAATTCCTTTTCACCGAAGATAGCTGACACGCCTTGCTGTTCCAGCGCTACCAGCTTGCGCAGTATGGTTCCTGATGTACTGCTACTGATTCGGCCATAGCTATCTTTTATTTCTACCGCGCCCGGTCCCTCGGTCAAATATGATAGCAGCTTTTTCAAATCCGCAAAATCCACCAATGGTAATTGCTGGTCCTCGGCATATTTGAATAATACAGTCAACACCCCTGTTTGGGTATCATTCAATTCGAGGACACGACCTAGTAGCACGGGACCAAAATCTTCAACGGTAAGCCGCATGGGATTGCCCACCTTGCCGGATAAAGAATATAATTCCACGGGGAATCCAGATGGCTCAAAGGGCCATTCCAGTGCCTCTCCCCTTTCCACCAAAGCAGGGTTAATTTCCCCAGCCTGGTGCAATCCCGATAGGTCACCCTTTACATCGAGCATGAATACCGGTACTCCCGCGTCTGACAATTGTTCGGCGATGAGTTGCAAGGTACGGGTCTTTCCGGTACCTGTAGCACCGGCAATCAATCCATGGCGGTTCATCATCTTAAGGGCTAGGTTTACTTTAGCTGCAGCGACTACTTCTCCATCGAGAAGACCTGCTCCAAGGAAAATAAAAGCACCCTTAGGGCTGTATGAGGTAGATATTTTCTCTACAAACTTGGACTGATTTTCCATATAGTATGCAACAAAAACGACGGGTGAAAGCTACATACTTCTTCGGGGAAATGCAAATGGTGGATATTATTTTTGTGTCAACATCTATGTTGAAGTCCAATTCGGTACCCGCGTGTCGCATACCATCCAATGAACAGGTACCTTGAATTGGGCCATCATTGGAAATTAGCGGTTGTTGGCTTTAATGCGATTTATAATGGTCTCATACACATCTTCCGGAAAGATATTGGGCTGTCCATACCAGAAAAACGAATCCTTACCCTCGTATACGCCGGCTTGGATATGCAGTTGGGTAGGCAGGTAGCTAGCGACATCATTGCTGTACGCGGCCACGCTCACCAGCTTTTCAGGCCAAAGCTTTTTGATGCCGAGGCTATATTCCGTGGTTGCCTCACGTGATAGGCCTACCAGTTTCCAATTGCCGATGTTAATGGTTTGGACATACACAGGCATCTGGGTCGGCATGGTGCCTGTCTTATGGTAGCCGAGCATCAAGTCGGCCCAACGGACATTTTTTTCGGCCACTACATTCCCCTCTCTATCTTCATTTTCCTTCCGGAATTGTTTGATACGTTCCACTGGCCAAGGCCGGCTATCGAAGTTGATGGTATCCAAATAATTATTGATGGATCCCGTGATGTGCTGCATACTCCCTTCCAGAGCTTCATGGACGGCGGAGACGACTTTCTGCGCAGTCACCGTGTGGTCATCATCCTTCGGATTAATATCTCCGGCACACCCTTGAAGGAATAGTGCCTGTTTGATCTTTGAATGGCGCACCAAGGCCTCGCGGGCTACTCCGGGATAATTAGGACTGATGGTGATACCTTCTTGGCCCGCATTGGTAAATACAGGGTGGCATCCTGCTAAAAAGACTACACTTAGGCTATCCTGCTTCCGATAGGCGATCTTCACCACATCCAAGGCATTGTCATAAGGAAGGTTATCACCTTTCAGATTCCGATTGCGGCCAATATCAGCCACTGTGCGTCCGAAATACAAATCGGCGGGTTGTTCGCTTCTCATTGCCTGGGAGATGGCGTCCAAGATGCCGCTTTTGACTACACTGTAGAGGTAACTGCTATCCGGTTTCTGGCAATGCGGTGCCCAAGTAGGCCAACTTTGCGTTACTGGGGCGAAATGGGTATGGGAAGCATTGATCAACACCGCCGTCGGTGGTACGCCATACTGCTCGTATACGGCTTTTTTGATATTTGTGGCAAAATCTGCATTGAAACCGCAGACATCGATCCCGACGATGATTACCCGCTTTCCCATCGACGCGATAGACACCGCCCCGGCACTTAGTTGTTTGGTGCTGTTGTGCCCTGCATCCAACCATGTACCATCGGCATCGATTCCATGAAAGCCATCGTCAGCGGCAATGATTTGCCGGATATCCTGCTGGTACGTCAAGCCGTTCCGCAGTGCTATCCGTACCCATGTGTCATCCTGGCGAAGCCGGAGCAACTCATTTTCTGGGGTCAAACCATATAAGGTACCCTCCCGCCATGCGATATCCGCTAACGGTAGCGGTTCGGCGATAAGGGCAGTCCAAGACAATACGTTGGACCTTCCCTTGGACAGCCAACAAATCCCCTTGGCATCTACCAATACAAAACCGTCATCGGTCGCGGCAAATGCTACCGCCTGCTTATCCAACGCCGCGATCGTATGCCATCTCGGACGCCTGCTCAATGGATTCATCTCCAGCAATTCATTAGCTTGGTTTATGCCGTATAACCGCTTGTGATCAACCGCCAGTAGCCTAACGTCCGCTTCAGGCAGCAACTCCTTCGGGATAGCTTGGGCTGCGGACGGGTCCAAGGTCCACAGTCCGCCCTTTTCTAGGTAATACAGCGTACCGGCGGCAGACATCGCCGCGTCGGCAACTGTTCCCAAGGGGCGTATTTCCGTCCACTCCAAGGTAAACCGCCCCTCCGGTGGCACGCCATAGCCTGCCAAGGTCAGCGAAAAATAGCGATCGTCTGGCTCGATGCTTGCCTGGCCACTGCCTACTCGGTATTCATATTGGGCGAATACGGGTGACGCCAGCATGAAATACAGCATCACCATCACTAAAAGCTCCTGTTTGTTCATTCGGTTGGATTTATTGAACATTATTGTTTGATTGCTCCTCGAGAGCAGCCTTGACGCTGCCAAACCGCAACAGGATAGCTTTAGCTTTCTCATAATCCTTGATGTCTCCTTTCTCCATCAGCATCTTGACAGCCCGGTCGGTGATTTTTTCATTAATCAACGCTACGTTTACCATCCTATTGTCTTCCACATGTCCCAACTGTATCATCGTTGTAGTGCTGATGATGTCAAAAATCATCTTCTGGGCTGTGCCGCACTTCATCCGCGTACTGCCCGAAACGAACTCCGGCCCGGTGATGACCTCCACGGGATAGTCCGCGTATTTGGCGATTTCAGCACCCGGATTGCTCACAATGCATGCCGTAGGGATATGATGGTTACGGCAGTATTCGAGTGATGCCAATACAAAAGGCGTAGTGCCGCTTGCCGATATGCCCACCACAATATCACCCGGTCCCACTGCGTTGGCCTTCAATTGCTGCGGTCCTTCTTGGGTATCGTCTTCCTTCTCCTCAAGGGCGTCTATTAATCGATCCACTCCTCCGGCCAGGATGACGTTGAACAGGCCACACCTCACACCGTAGGTGGTGGGTAGCTCAATCACATCGAGTACGGCCAGTCGCCCACCGCTGCCAGCTCCTACATAGAACAGTCGCCCTCCTGATTGCAGTTGGCTTACGGCTTTTTTAATCAATGCATTGAGTTGGGGCAGCGCTTTTTTCACCGCTCCGGACACGATGCCGTCCTCCTCATTGATGTATCGGGTAATTTCTTCAACCGTCATCTTCTCCAAGTATCTGTACCTCGATGGTTGTTCTGTGATCTTGTTATTATTCATTTTGTTACGTATTTAATTATGGTTAAGCATATAGTCTGGTTATGGATCAAGCGGGTCCAAGGTATTAACTTGAGACACCATTTCAACCGGAAAAAACTCGGTTTGGTTTTCGTTTAGGTTATGGAGATCACGGTATGGCACATAGCCCAACTCCCGGATGCAGCGTTGTTCCATATCCATGATCATGGCGGTTTGGTTGCGGTCGGTCACTACCAATGCAGGTTTGTCATGCGGCATGCCCAGTCGATAGATAAGCCGACCGGCATTCCGTAGGTTGGTTGTGGTGTGTCGCGCATGGGGCTCGATGATGATAGCCGCTACAGGCACATCGAACTGGTTTATCAAGTATTTTTTCATTTCCACAGCTTCGCAATAGGGTGTGCAATGGGGGTAAGTGTGTCCGCCGGACACAATGATAAAAGGTGCTTTACCGGATTTGTACAACTCCGCCGCCAGTTGGCACCTCCTTGCTGCCCTGCTATCCAATGGGATACCGGGAGCCTCGGGACCATATCCCGGAACCACCAGCACATTGTAGGGATAATCGGCCCAGCGCGTATGGTTGATGGCCGCGACAGCTTCCTCATTGCGGCCAGCTGTGAGTGGCTCGTAGCGGGCCGCTTCATCCCTACCATTGATGCGCAGCGTCATCAGTGCCGCATGTGCGGCCAGCCGGAAGAAGCAGGGGGATTGCCCTTCGTTTGCCAATAAGGAATCCAATCCATGTTGTATTTGTCGAACGAAGTTCAGGTCGGCAGTGGAAAAGCTGATGGAATCAATAATCGCGTAATGCGGTGGTTCGCCTGCGATATAAACGGAGAAAATACGATTTATACCCGTTGCCACTTCGTCCCATGCCTGCCGCACGAAGGATGTATCATTCGCTCCGGCATGGACAGCATAATGTCCGGAAGTTTTCAAGGCGGTGGTCCACAATGCAGTATGTCGGTGGATAAGGGTTTTAAGACGTTCGCCGGCCTGCGCGATTTCTCCAGGTGTACACAGCAAGGCATGGGCATAACATCCGGCATCTTGACAAGTATCTGCAGTGGTGATGCGGCTACGGTATCCATCGGCCAGCACGATCAATATACTATCGGTCTTTATCTGCTTGCAGAAAACCGTATCGGCTTCCATCACTGTCAATAGCGGGAATATCTTACGTTGCAGCACCGAATCCTTGGTGCTGCCACCCGATGCGGCATCAGCTCCCTTGGGTTTATCAAGATGGCCACAGGAAGCTACCAACAGACCAACGCCGATTACTCCTTCCCATAGCCAACTCTTTTTATCCAATATCTTCATTCTCTTTGTCTAGTTGTCATCGTGTTGGCCAACCTTCATTCTGCCTTAGGGTGGGATTGAGGATTAGCTCGTTGATAGGCAATGGGTAGTAATAATCTTTTTCCTCGTCAAACACCTTGTCTATCGTGGGGTGCACGATGATGTTTCCCATATCGCCCTCACTCAGCGCCTTGTCGGGCGGCAATGTGAAATATTGGAGACCGGCCACCGGATTGTTCGGACGGGTATCCACCACGGCAATATCGTCATTTCCGTCGTTATCCAGATCGAACGTGCCTTTTCCGGGATAGTAAGCTCCATAAAATGTTTCTGCGAGCAAGTGCCCTTCCTTCCACCGCATCAAGTCGTAATAACGGAATCCTTCAAGCGCTAATTCTACACGCCGTTCCCGCCGGACTTCGAGAATCAATGGATCATCGGTATGGTCGTATTGATTTTGCAGGATCGGGTCAGGTACAATGGCTGTTACGTTCAACGATGGCATTTCCACTCGGCTACGCAGCAAATTGATCGAACGATCGGCATCCACTTGGCTAAGCCTCCCCAATTCGGCCAATGCTTCCGCATAGTTGAGTAACACTTCGGCAAGACGGAAAATGGGCAGCGGGGTGTAGGATGCGGCATCCTGATCAGGTGTTGAAACGAATTTGATGTTTTGGTATCCTGTAAATGCATTGGCATAATCGGGTACGAGTGATGCACTGCTTTCGTCGGCACCGATCCGCCGGTATCCCGGTGTACGGACGGTTTGCGACAGCCGTGGGTCACGTCCCTCTGTTTCTTCCCAGAAGGGCATTTCCCCATGGTTGGGAAGTGCAGAAAATGGCCGGCCATCACGCAGCAAATAGGAGTCCATGAGTCCTTTGGTGATACCCGGGTTGCCCCGGGTTGGGGAAGTGAAGATGTTGTTCAGTGGATGAGATTTATTAACATCCAAGCTGTATAACCTCGATAGAATAAACTCGTTGGCATTGGGCGCCTGAACCGCAAACAATTGCAGGTAAACCGTCTCTGGGTCTCCGGTAGCTAACCGGTAAGGGCCGTTGTTAATCAATTCATTGGCTGCTGCCGCAGATGCTTCAAGCAAGGCTGTAGCCGACGACTGCAGTTGCAGTTCCGTATGGTATTTACGGAACGTACCCTCAAAAAGGCATACGCGCGATTTCAGAGCCAAGGCGGTCCACCGGTTGATGGTTGCGTCGGTTTTTGCCAAACGCAAACCATCTATTGCGATATCCAGATCGGCAATGATGGAATCTACGATCAAAGTTCGCGGATCCCGCCCCTTAAACAATCCCTCGCTGTCTACGTCCAGAGGTTCGCCATACCACGGCACGTCGCCGAAACGTTTCAATTTTTCAAAGTAGAAATATGCACGGAAGAACCGTGCCACGCCCCCATAATGCCGCCTATCCTCTTCCGGTATTTCGGATTTATTGTAATGGGCAAGGAAATAGTTGATGTTATACAACTCACTCCACGTCCAACCTGCCGAAGCGGCGTCTGTGGGGACCCTCCTCCGGCCCGTTACCACCTCATCAATGGCGGACACGTCGACATTGTCGCTGGAGAAGTCGGCCATGTAAATGTTGTTCGCCGGCAGGTATGCATAGAAGCTGTTGGTATACGTTTCCAGATCCTTCTCCGTATTGAAGTACAATTGCGGACTGATTTCGCTTTGCGGGTAGCGTTCCAGAAAGTCGCTTTCACAGGCCACAAAGGCACTCACGGAAAAAAATGCGATCACAAAAGTTTGATATGCTGTTTTCATCGCTTCAATGTTATAGGTTAATTTCAATACCAAATGTATACGTGCGCATCATCGGGTAAACAAATCCTGCGCCGTTGGCCCGGCTATCATCCTGCTCATCGTTGATACCCTCTGGGTCGAACGCCTTAGACAGTTTCGTCCATTCGTACAGGTTCTGTCCGGCGAAGAAAACCCTCGCCGATGCAATTTTCACGCGTTCGGTCAAACGACTTGGTAGGGTATAGCCAAGGGACAGGTTTTTCAACCGCAGGTAAGACGCATCCTGCAGGTAGCGGGTTTGGACAGCCCCCAACGAACGGTCGGTAGCCAATGCTTCATAAGCCCGCAACCGGGGGAAGTAGGCGTCCGGATTTTCGGGTGTCCAGTAGTTGCCATAGATATGTTCATATACGGGTTGATTCCAGCGGTTGTAAAATCCCCAGAATATCCCGGCTTCCCTACCTGGCCAGAAATAGCGCTTCCCGATACCTTGAAAGAAAGCATCGACAGAGAAGTTATACCAATTGAATCCCAGATTTACTCCATAGGCGTATCGTGGGGTCGTGTTGCCGATGATGTGCATATCTCCGGGGTCATCAACGGTATTCGCGCCGAAATCGATAACTCCACTGTTATCGCGATCTTCAAATTTGATATCTCCCGCCAAGGGGAGACCTGGAAAGAGATGCAACCGGGACTGATCGGCATGGCTTGCCGATTCTTCGTCCGTCTGGAAAAACCCCAATGTGGTATAGCCCCATATTTCTCCGATTTCCTGTCCGACGTAGTAATCGTTCAATAGTTTGTTAGGATTGTCATACCGTGTGATGAAGGAGCGGTTATCCGACAATACCAATAAGGCGTGATAAGAGAATGGTTTATCAACTAAAGTGACCTGGTCGTTCCATTTCAATGAAAACTCCCATCCCTTAGTTTCCAGATCCGCGGCATTTTCCCTTGGTTCCGCCGTACCCAGTACCGCGGGCATGGTACGCCCCTTGGTGAGCATATTTTTCGTTTGCCGGATATACCAGTCGAAACCCAGCTCGAACCGGTTGTGGAGCATGGCCAAATCAAACCCCGCATTGACCGTATTCGCCGTTTCCCAGGTCAGGCTGTTTGGCAACAGCGCCGGTGCCCGCACACCGCTCGGTAATGAACCACCCACCTCCAGAAGATCAGCGGTAATGTAGGGTGTCATGGTGCTGATATAAGCATACGGTCCCACGAGCTGGTTACCGAGCGAACCGTACGAAGCACGAAACTTGAACAGATTGATGCTCGAAGAAAGCGACTGGAAGAAATCTTCTTCAGAAACTACCCATCCCAACGAGACCGAAGGGAAAAAACCGAAACGGCGGGACTGTTCGAACCGCGAAGTACCGTCATACCGCGCGTTTACCTCCAGCAGGTATTTGTTGCGATAGTCGTAGTTCAATCGGGTAAATACACCTTGCAGGGCCCATTCATATTTTTTATCGCCCAACGTGGCGATGCCGTTGGTCAAGCTGATGGCCCCGAGGCTTTCGGTAATGTTTTCATCCCTACGGGCATAAAACGAATTGAACCGATTAAACTCTTGGTTATATCCCAACAGTCCCTTGAAGTGATGATCGCCTAACTGCTCTTCATATTCCGTATACAGGTTGGCGATGTGGTGGTGATTTTCTGAAAACGCGGAACGGTAATAATCAGGATTGGTGAAATCTACAACAACATTTTGCCGTTGTTCATATTGCATCCTAAAGTATTGGATATCTTCTCTACCCTGCGTCAGGAAATACGTGTAATCACCATTGATGCGCAAGTGGTTACCGAAGAAATTGGTCTGGAAGCCCAATGTATTTTTCAATTGGGTACTCCTGTCGTTGGTCCTTCCTGCGTCATTGAGCTGTCCGAACACAGACATGCCCCCGAGCGTATAATTCCCATTAGCGGTTCGGATGGCTTCATATGGATTGGCGTAGAGGGAAAGATAACGGTATACATTATATCCTCCTTCACTTACAAATTTGTTTGGCGAATCGTATACCCCTTGGTTGTATTCAACGTTGTCGTACACCTTAATCCAATCGGCCAATTGGTTGTCCAGTTTCAACCGCAGGCTGTACCGCGTATAATCGTCCGTTGCCGTCCTGAATAGGCCGTGCTGCTTTTCATGCCCCATGGATAAATAATAACCGGTATTTCCCTGGCCTCCAGAAATGCTGAGATAATTCTTGGAAAATGGCGCATTGTCGTTGTAGAACTCGCCGTACCAATCGGTGTTTGCCCCACGGATGAAACTGCCCGTACTCGTAACTCCCAATTCTGGAAGAGACGGATCCTCCTGCCGTTGCCGCAAATAGTTGATGATATTTTGCATATCGGGTGCATCTGTTCCGGCATAACCCCGGTAAGCGTCATTTTGAACGATGGCAGCCTCCAATGGATCGCCGATGACCTGGGGTATGCGGATGGGAGTTCCGATACCGAAATTGTTGGTGTAGCGTACTTGGGTATGATCCTTCCTTCCGCTTTTAGTAGTCACCAACACCACACCGAAGGCAGCCCGGGCACCATAGATAGCAGCAGACGCCGCATCTTTGAGCACGGATACACGCTCCACGTCTTCCGGATTCACCAGATTGATGTCTCCCGGCGTTCCGTCAATCAAAATCAGCGGCTCTCCCCCGTTGATGGAAGTAAACCCACGCAAGTTGAACGACCCGCCGCGGTTGAGCTGCCCATCACCAAACGTGATGTTCAGATTCGGAATTACCCCTTGCAACCCTTGCGCAATGTTGACGATCGGCCGATTCTGAAAAACCTCTGCACCGACCTGGGTGATGGCGCCGGTTATCTTATTCCTGGATTGCGTACCATAACCCACTACCACGACATCTTCCAACATCGCTGCATTGGATTCCAACGTAATGTCGATAACATCGCGGCCACCCACGCGAATCTCGATCGATTTATATCCCACATAACTCACCGTCAACACGTCATTTGCAGCAACCCTATCCAAGCGGTATTGCCCATCATTTCCCGACGAAGTCTCGACGCTGCTGTTCTTGACACGGATGCTGGCACCGCTTAGGGGCTCACCGGTTGTTACATCTTTCACGGTACCGGTGACCGTCTGTTGTGCAGCCCATACCAAAACATCACCGGAGGTCGACAAAGCCGATGATATTCCCGGCGTACCTGCAAATACCGATGCGATGAGCAACATCCTTATTTTGGAGCCAATCTGCATGGTAGCATGCTTTAAATTCTTTTTTACCATCTTTTCTTCAATCTTTAATTGGGTAATCGGTGGGCTCGTCTTCGTTAGGCGGTTCAGGATTAGGTCCATCTATCGATTTTCCACAGGCTGCCAACACCAGCAGCGACATCATTAAGTAATTGATACGATGGTTGATTACAGTTAGTATTGTCATTAGTCTTGAATTTTATTTGCGTTTATTTGCGTTTTGAATGACAAATATAAACGCACAAAAACTCAAATCAAAATTTTAATGCACTAATTTTTTTTAATAATATTCGAGCAACAAATTATTAATACACACCTAATTAACAGATAATAAAATTTAAAACTACATCATACTTCCGTAATTAAACAGACAGACATAAACGTATATTTGCATTTTTAATCAAATCAATAAGCGCACAAAAACTTATCTTTGCAGACAGCAGCAAACATTAATTTGTTTAATTTCGCTAACCAATAACGTTAATCGATTATGTTGAAAGAAGAGCGCCAACGTTTAATCATGCGGGAGATCAACCTGCATAACAAGGTACTGTCTGTTGATCTAAGCATCCTGTTGAATGTTTCAGAAGATACGATCCGGAGGGATCTCAAGGAACTTGTGGATAGCGGCCAGATACTGAAGGTACATGGAGGAGCCATCAGCAAATCACTTGCGGCGCCTTTGGTGACCAATGATAGTCACGTTTACGCATTGAGTGCAAAACAGACCATCGCATCCAAATCGTTGTCTCTATTAAAAAACAACATGGTGATCCTAACGGAAGGAGGAACGACTATACTGGAATTGGCAAAAATGATTCCCTCGTCGTTGAAGGCCACTTTTTTTACCATCAGCCCGCAGGCTGCTATTACACTTTCTGAGCATGACAACCTTGAAGTGATTACCATAGGTGGTAAGCTCCATAAAAACGCTTACCTCCATACAGGAGCCAGTGTGATCAATGATATTTCTGAAATTAAGGTTGATCTTTGTCTATTGGGTGCCAACGGGCTATCCCCACAAGAAGGACTCACCGACAATGACTGGGATGTGGTGCAAGTGAAGAAGGCATTGATACGGGCAGCAAAAAAAGTAGCCGTACTGGCCATCTCCGAAAAACTCAATACTACACAGCGTATCAAAATATGCGACATCGGCCAAATCGACTACCTCGTCACTGAACTAGCGCCAAATGATCCATTTCTACTGGCTTACCACAACGCTGATGTCCAATTGATCTGAACAATATTCCGGTATAACCCACGCCGCCGTATACGTTCCTGCGATTCCTTTCTGAACGGATGTCGTGATTCGCTTTTTCTATAACGAGATTGGTGCTGTGGTCGTAGGACCCAACACCGTCAATACCCCGTTTCCATCGATTTTCATCTCATCAATGAATACCACCCGTTCATCACCCGTCTTTTTCGTTCGGCCATGGTATACACATCGCATGCGTCCATCTGGAAGGAATACCACACTGTTGTGTCCCGTTCCGGTAACCACTCCTCCTTTTTCGATATTTTTTTCTAACACAGGATTATTGGCTGCCTTTTCGAATGGGCCAAGCGGATCAGATGCGGTGGCATATCCCACGGCATAATTCTCACCGGCGAAATGGTTGGCTGAATACATCATGTAATACGTATCACCATGCTTGAAGGTAAACGATCCTTCCGTCCACCGACGATTGACTTCCTTACTGGTTACTGAACGACTTTCCCATTCGGCTTGGGCATCATCCATCTCAATTGGCGGACGCAATAATAGCATTGGCTCTCCAATGATCCCGGAAAAGTCGGACTTGAGCTCAACGCCATATACCCAGCTTTCTTCAATTTCATCGAACCATCCCTTCTTCCGTGCCCAATCAGCCACTTCACTTTCCACGGGATGCTTATAGCAGCATCGGGAATAGTACAGGTAAACCCTGCCATCCTCCGCGAAATATACATTTGCATCAATAATGGGATAACCAGGGTCGAATAGCGGCCCATCGTGCAGGTCGCGAAACGGACCCGTTGGATTATCAGACACCGCTATGCCGATTTTGAAATTCTCCAATTCGTTGGTAGGGTTATCTCGCCATTGGGCACTATAAAACATATAGAATTTTCCATTTCGCTTGTATACCTCGGGCGCCCAGAAAGCATCGATGCCCCACGTGCTATCGGTATTTCCATAATAAACCTGCCCTTCGGATTGCCAGTCGGCAAGGTCAGTGGAAGAATAAGCCGCAAATCCGTCCTTCGCCCCGCCTCCCGTGCCGTACATGTAGTAACGGGCCGTTTCATCGTCGTATAACACATATGGATCACCAAAGGCCACATCAAGGGGGTTTTGGCTACTTCCTCTATGCTCCTGCGCATCCAAGCAGGCCATTACGAATTGGCTCAACAACAACAGTAAAACAATGTTTAGTTTCATCTTTCGGTTTATATGCTTTATCTTTTACAAAAAAACACATAATTTTTCTAATGACGTAGATACTGATCGTTTTATTCCCCGCTTTACCGATTACCTCACCACCAACATCACCGGTGCAGTCCAGTGGCTAATCCCATGTTTGTTCCTTGCCCGCACACGGAAATAGACACAATCACCACGTGTGAATCCCGCGACGTAATCTGTAAACGAACGCGAGGTAGTGTGCAACTCGCCCCAAATGGGTCTGCCCTTCTTGTCTACCTCACTGGCAAAACAATAATCATACAGCATATCCCGCCCCACGGGCTTGAAACCGAATGCCACCTCACCGCTCATGCGTCCATCCTTGAGGAACGGCAATCCCGGCGTATCGGGCGATTTCCCCTTCCGCTTCTTTGCCAACACCGGGAATCCTGAACTGTGCAGTTTCGCCAGACTGCCATCGCTCTCCACACTGACATAAAACGCCAACTCCTGCAACACATCCGCGAGCCTGCGTTTACTCTCCCGCTTGGCTGTGGAATAGATACGCCCGCCACCAGCCGCGTCAACCACCTTCCGTTGATAGTCGGCATACGCAACCTCTACCTCTTCCAGGGAAGGTTTCGGGTCGGTGAATACTGTTGACTCCTTCAGCGCCTTGATGATCCGGGCAGCCGCAATCACCAACTTGCCATCCGCGTAGCGGAAAAAACCTGCCTTCGCACGTTGATACTTCATGTCTTAACTGTTATGGTTTGGCGTATCGACTATTTCCCAATCCATCGGTTCCATCCAGTAGGTCGATACCGGTGTCCTACAAATATAGGGATCAGGATTGTTTTTCGGGCAACCCATTCCGGTTGATTTCCAACGTATCCAAAGGATCCATGCCCCTAAATACTCCGGCTGGCTACCCGGCCACTTTCTTGCCAAAAGCATATGGTTCCGACTGGATGCTACGTAACATTTGTTATAAGAAATATAATTACCTATTAAGGCGACACACTTTCAATTAAAATCAACCTAATTCCCGATGAAGATGGTACCATGGCGATGAAAAACCTTATCTAGCCGCTTCACAGCATTAATGGTGTGACCCAAAACAATCCGCAGACGCCGAATAACAAAATAAAGTTACCTGATAACAATATTATATTTCTTACAACAATAATATTGTCGGTCCGACGGAATAACACTCGAGTACGTACAGCTCCCTGGCCACAGCAAAACGGTATAATCGCCACGGAAAAGCACCTCACTCCTACTTAACAGTAAGCCGGGTAAATGGGTGCCAAAACACAGTTAATCAAAAAGATAATAAGTTTCAATATTAAGAAAATCATCTGCGTACAGCAACATATTAACTACGTGCAACGACATGCTATGTGTACATCGCGGCAGGCTGGGCGCGCGTCATTGTAGGCCGGGAGCGCATTGCGGTTGACCAATTCCGCATGAACCAGTTTAGGCTTCTCCCGAACTCATCCTTCTTCGGTATATAATAAAACGCCATCCACGCATCAATAGAAGCGTTTTAACAGATTGCATATCGGTTTGCGTAGTGGATTTGTTGTGCCGCCGAATAAGTATACCGTGTCTATGAGGAAGCATACCGTGTCTACTAGGAAGCATGCCGTGTCTGTGAAAACGTATACCATATCTATGAAAAAGCAAATGCCTTTCACGTAATGTTACGTAAACATAACGAGCATTGCAAAAGGGGAGTTCAGCTTCATGGAATTGAGATTTATCATGTTGATGCAGTAACGTGATGCAGGAGGATATGGAATCCGGGGCTAGCCATGGCACCGTGGTCAAAACCGTCCAGTTCATAGAGGAATGTATGCTGATGGCCCACCAATTTCATCATCCGATAAAAATAGGCGTTTTCCTCATACCTGCCAAGCATTTCCAATTCACGATCGCCCGATACGAGCACCAATAACGGTGCATCGGGTCGTATATGATACAATGGTGCATATTCATCCACAATGGGTTGTGTATCCTTAATCCCACGTTCGGCACGGACCGTCATGTGTGTGATGGCATGCCCACTGAAGTCAATGATGCCGGCCAACGCATCTGCGTCTGCATCGTACTGTTGGAGCCACGATTTGTCCAAGCCGACCATGGCTACCAAATAGCCGCCAGCGGAATGGCCCGCAGCATATATTTTACTGGGATCACCGCCATATTTGCCGATATGCTTAAATACCCAGGCAATGGCTGCAGCGGCATCATCGATACACGCCGGTGTTTTGGCTTTTGGACTGAGCCGATAATTGACGGCGACAACGGCAATTCCCTTACCTTTCAACTCGTTCGGGATGGATTTCTCTCCCCCCGTTAATCCTCCGCCATGAAACCAGACCACCGTAGGGTAATCCTTTACATTTTCAGGATGATACACATCCAATACGCAGCGTTCGATGACATAGGGGTCACCTGTGGTTCCTGGCCTGTAATTGATATTTTCCTCCGTTTGGTAGGTGATGGGATTTGTCGTTTGCTGCGCATCCGCCGTGAGGACAAAACAGGTAAGCCAGCAACCCATCAGCAACATACAAAAAAACTTGTAGCTAATATTCGCGTTTATCATGCGTCA
Source organism: Parapedobacter tibetensis (assembly GCF_024704835.1). Classification (GTDB taxonomy): domain Bacteria; phylum Bacteroidota; class Bacteroidia; order Sphingobacteriales; family Sphingobacteriaceae; genus Parapedobacter; species Parapedobacter tibetensis. The sequence continues at coordinate 176,594 of NZ_JAMXBE010000006.1, read as the reverse complement.
TATTTCTTTTAATTCGGTGATGCTAAGGTAGTCAATCCCGATGGGAAAACGTTGTGATGACTAATTCCTTTCCTTTTTGCAATTCGTCATGTGAAATAACGTAGCCTCCTATCGGCTTATTACCATACGTCACCTTATTGATCTTTTGTCCGCCCCCTTCCTTGCGCACCGTAACCGTGGTATGCTCGTCCAACTTGAGTTTAACCCGATCAAAAAGTGGCACAGAAATGAGGTATTCCGGATCGGCAGGCGAATAGGTATAAAATCCTATCGCGGCAAAAACATACCACGAAGACATTTCCCCGGCATCGTCCATCCCGCAAAGGGCAAGGCCGTGCTCGCCCATTCCGTAGAAATGGTTCATAATGCTGTCTAGTAATACCTGTGATTTCTCCTGCTTGCCTACAAAATGATATAAAAACGGGAAGCTGTGGTCGGGCTGGTTGCCGTGGCAATACTGCCCGATAAACGATGAAACATTACGGGCGATGTGATTCCCATTCCATGGGATGGAAAACAGCGAATCAAGCTTGGCCTCGAAGGCAGCTTCGCTTTCATATAAACCGATTAACCCTTCCGTATCATGCGGTGCAAAAAAAGACGATTGCCATGCATTGGCCTCACGGTACATGTATTCGTAGTAGGGATATTGCGGGTTGAAATTTGCCACCCAGTCCCCGTTTTCCAGACGTCCCCGCATCAAGCCGGTCGATTTATCGAACATATTTTTGTAATTGCTTGTGCGCTGCATGAGCATTTGGTAATCATCCTCCTTGTTCAGGGCTTTGGCCAGTAAGGCAAGCGAATAATCATCGTATGCATATTCAAGCGTCTTCGTTACTCCAGCCTTGGCCTTGGTTTCCACATGTGGTGTTTCAACAGTCGGGGTAGAGATGTAGCCCTTTTCTATATACTCCGTGATGTACGGGCGTATTCCACCTTCCTTGGTCGCGTTGTTCATGAGCAATTGGTAGGCCCGTTGCACATCGTACCCCCGGATACCCCGCAGGTAAGACCCAGTGATAAAAGGCGCTGCATGATCGCCATGAAAGAACGTGGGCATGAAACCCTTCTTTTCGCCCCGGTCGATCATCGATTGGATGACATCATTGGTCACATCCGGCGACAATAACCCGAGCAGCACCAGTTTATCCCGGTAGGTATCCCACAAGGATGGATCGGTATAATAACGAAAACCCTTGTTTACGACCTCTCCGCGCCCATCTGTGAATTCACCGTTGACATCGCTACGCAGTGCCGGCCACAGGAACGAACGGTACAACGACGAATAGAACAGCATCTGCTGTTTGTCGGTGCCGCCAGCAACCTCGATTTTTGACAACAACCCTTCCCAGATGCCCGAAGCCTCGCCTTTGACCTGTTCAAACTGTTTCCGCCCAAGTTCCGCCTGCAAGTTCTCCTTGGCGTTCTCGATGCTCACAAAGGACAGACCCACCTTGATTTCAAGGGGCTGTGGGCCATCGGCGAAGTGGACTACCGAAATTTCCCGGCGCCCAGCTTTCAGGGAATCGATACGCTCAACCTGGTGGTTAGCTTCTGCATAGAAATAGACATTACCACCGGTTTGCTGTCGACCACTGAATCCATATGACCCATCCCGGTTAATTTCCCAGTCGGTCACCCTTTCGTTGGAAACGGCAAGGTTGACCACCAGCTTTTTCTCCTGGCCTTCGGGGAACGTGTACTTGTGGTAACCGCAGCGCAGCGTGGTCGTTAGCTCAGCGTTGATTCCATACCGTTCTAAAAATACTTGATAATAGCCCGGCTGGGCCGACTCGTTTTCATGACTAAAACGCGAGGCGAAATCATCAGCGGCAATCGTACCCGTAACCGGTAGAAACGGAATATGGCACAGGTTCCAATGTCCTTTGTTCGTGTGGGTAAAAGCCAAGATTGCTTCATCTTCATATTCATATCCGGCACCGCTGCGCCATTCGGTGATGGGGCTGAGTTGCACCATGGCATTGGGCAATGCCGCGCCCGGAAAGGTAAGTCCGGCCCAAACCCGCCAACCTTCGGGCGGTCGATAACCGACATCAACGCTATCCGTTAATGGGGCTGTACCCAAAAAAGGATTTACATATTGGGTGAGTGGTTTTTGCGCTTGTAGCGACCCTGCTGCAATCATTAAGCATGTAAAACCGATAACGTGTTTTGTCCTCATTCTTTAAAATTTATCTGGTATGCTATATACGATTTATTATTAATTATTGCGTTGTTTACTTGGTGGACGCGAAGGCATAGGGTCAGGGTGCTGGGCCAAAATAGCCCTAAGCTCCGCTAATATCTCCGGCTTTTCATTGGCGATATTTTTCATCTCGGCTGACCCATGCTGATAATCGTACAACTCAAATTCAGCGGCCTCGGCTGGTTCGCCGATTTTTTTCCACTCCACTAACCGATAGCGGTCGGTGCGGATGGCTCGTCCCAACCGACCTCCGCGCGGAAAACTGTGGTATGCATAGTCACGAATATGCCTTTCCGGGTTTCGGAGTACCGGCACCATGCTTAGGCCATCAAACGGCTGCTGCACATCCGGACTGGGTAAGCCGGCCAGCTCCACCAATGTGGGGAAAACATCAACCGTTTCGGCAAGTTGGGAGGAATGGGAACCAACCTTGCCGACACCGGGTGCCGAGATGATCAACGGTATGCAGTTTGCCAGTTCATAGTTGACGTGTTTGGTCCACATGCCCATATCGCCAAGCAAGTAGCCATGGTCGCCCCAAAGCACCACGATCGTGTTCTCATCGAGGCCAAGCGCTGTCAGCTCGTCCAATACCTTGCCAATCTGCACATCCACGTAGCTCACCCCTGCGTAGTACCCATGTGTCAATTTGCGGGTGAGGCTATCCGGAAAAGGTTCCTCGGTAACCTTTGTAGGAATCGGAACATACTGGTCGATTTCATCGCCATATTTCACCGCATATGCCGGGGCACCTGCTGGCCGCATGGTGTGCTGCGGCAACGGAAGTGCGTCTTCGTCATACATGTCCCAGTACTTTTTGGGCACCGAAAACGGAAGGTGCGGCCGGGCGAATCCCACGGCGAGGAAAAACGGCTGGTCGGGTTGCGATTTTAAGTCACGCAGCCGGTCGACTGCCCGTTGCGCGACACGGCCATCCGCGTACGCATCGTCCGCGACGTCTGGCGCTTCCCAAGCCAATCCCCTCGGAAGCGACCGGGCATATCCCCACTCCATATTGGAAAACAGCGCCTCTTCGCGCGTAAAACCCTCTTTTTTACTGGTAGAATCGACGTACTCAATCACCAGTTCCTTGTGGTGCGGCACGCTCCACGATGCCGTATCGTTATACGTATTATGCCCGATGTGGAACACCTTACCCATGGACTCTGTGTGGTAGCCATGCTGTTTGAAATATTGGGGCAGGGTCACGGCATCGGGATAAGGATCGCGGAAATCGCTTCCAAAATTATAGATTCCCGAAGATGTGGAACGGCTACCCAGTAACAGATTGTATCGAGACGGGCCACACACCGCTTGATTGGAATAGGCCTGCTCAAACCGGAATCCGTTTGCGGCCAGCTTATCGATATTTGGGGTAATAGCCACAGAGTCTCCGTAGGCACCGATCGCGGGGCGCAGGTCGTCCACAAGGATTAACAACACGTTGGGCTTATCCGGCTTGTTCGCCGTGGTGCAGGAAGCATTCGCCAATAGCGCACCAACCACACATAATGCGGTCAGCTTCGCATACCCTGCATTCATCATTTTAATGTTCATTACGTTCATGCTCATTGTATTTCGTATCCAAACTTAGATATCTCCTCTGCCATTGAGATTTATTTATAGCGGAAATATTTCAACGCTATTTAACATTCAATACCCGTCATTTTGTTCCAGCGATGGATCAGCATCCATGGCCGCCTGCGGTATAGGAAATAGCACATGCGTTTCGCGTGCGTTGGTTTTTCCACGTCCATGGGCCGACGACACAAATTTACCAAATCGGATAAGGTCCTCTCGGCGTATGCCTACCTCGTTGTAAAACTCCCACGCTCGCTCGTTGAGCATGTGGTCGCGGAATGCTTGTAAACTGGAAAAATCAGCCAGCGAAACGGCATCATCCCCTACAAGGCCCGCGCGTTCTCTTACCTGGTTTACCAAATCGACTGCTTCCTGGCTCGGCCAATTCAGCTCAGCAAGTGCTTCCGACTTGGCCAACAGGATATCTGCGAAACGGATTTCCGGAAGATCGTTACCATGTTCGTTCACGATGGCATCCGGATCCGGCCAGTACTTGATGGAACGGGTATCGTTGTTGTTTAGCAATGATATCTCCCGCCCTGCGCCATTAATGTAGCCCGTCATAATCAGTTTTCTACGCTCATCCGATGCTTTGAACGAATTGTAGAAGCTATCGTATAACCGGTATTGCGCAGCCCAATTCTGCCACCCACTCCGAAATTCTAGACCCAGCACAGGATCCCGTTGAAAACCGGGAGGAAAAGCGCCATTGATGTAGCCGTTACCGTTGCCCTGTGGCGACTGGGGAAATACAAGAATAAACTCACTATTCCGTTCGTTCTCGACCCTGAACAACTTTTCGTATTCGGAATACAACCGGTAATTATCAAGCGCGATAATATCATCGGCCGTTGTCACCACTTTTTCCCATTGTTTGGTATTCAGGTAAAACTTGCATAGCGTCGCCAATGCCGCTCCCCTATTTGGCCGGCCATAATTCGCTTCCTCGCCCGGCAAGGGCAAGCCGGCAGACACTGACTGTAACTCACTTTCGATAAAGGCTTGCATTTCTTCATCGGAAGCTTTACCCAATTCCAGCGGATCATCGCTCGATGTCCGTAGTGGCACCGGGCCGAACCAACCATACAATTTAGCATAGGCCAAAGCCCGCATAAAACGTGCTTCCGCCATATAAGTTGCCTTTCTGGATGCATCGTACTCACCCCGATCGATATTTTCCAACAATAGGTTGGCATTCCGGATGGCGCGATAAGGTCTTAGCCAAAGGATATTATTGAACCAGGGCAACGAGGCGTCCCACGTGAAATTGATCATCTGCGTTGCAATCAGGTTTTCACCTCCACCCGTTTCCCATTCGATGTCTGTACACCAATTTTCCAGATTCATCCGGGATTTCCCGTCCCATCCGCTCAAAAACAGCTCTGCGAATGTCGAATTGAGCAGTGAGTTCACGCCGGCCTCGGTAGCGAGCAACGTTTCCGGATCCATTTCGGAATACACCGGCTCATCCAAGTATTTCTCACAGCCAACGATGCCGAAGACCAAGGCCAGCATGCCCATCAGGTAGCGAAACCGGTGTGTCAATAAGTTATCATTTATATTCATGACTTTTCAGATAAAAGGGTTAAAAATCAGCCGTCAGTCCGATCATCCATGTCCGTGCAAGCGGATAGGCATTGTAATCGATGCGGTTGAAGGCACCGCCATTCGGATTGATCGAGGGGTCAAACCCGGTATAATCCGTAAAGGTAGCCAGGTTCTCGACCGACAAGCTTACTCCAAGATTCTTCAGATAATTCCACCTCGGCGAAAACTGGTAGGACAGCGAAACGTTACGGATTCGCACGTAAGAGGCATCCTCCACGGTAAAGCTATTCACCCGCTTGTCCCCTTGGCCACCTGGATTGACGAACGATGGGTAGCGATCTGACGGGTTTTCCGGCGTCCATCGGTTCAGGTAAAGCTCGGCGTATCGGTTTCTCCGGAAACTAACGGGAAAATACGATTCCACCAGGTTATTATTTAGCATTTTGACACCCGACACACCGTCTATAAAAATCGACAGGTTGAACCCTTTGTAGGAGAGCTGGTTACCCACAGACCAGGTCAGTTTCGGGAACGCATTGCCCAACAAGACCCGGTCCTCTCCATTCACAGTCCCATCGCCATTGACATCTCGGTATTTGATATCACCAGGTTCCACTGCATCGCGCGTTATGGAGAAATCATCATCCTGCTGCCAGATTCCGTCGATTTCCCAGCCATAAAACGAAAATAGCGGACTACCCGGCCGTAGGATAAACACACCGCTCGTCTGCCCCACATTTCCGGAAATAATCGGGTTGTCCTGACCGATATTAAGCACCTCATTTGCCAGCGTGGCCAGGTTTAGCTGGGTATTCCATTTCAGGTTGCCGGTCAGGTTATTGCTGTTCAGGCTAAACTCCCACCCTCGGTTGCGTATGCTTCCGACATTGGAAAGCCGAGTTGAATAACCCGTGGATGAGGGTATGGGAAGCGCAAACAGCATATCGAACGTCGTCTTCGAAAAATAGTCGACACTGCCCGATAGCCGCCCGTTGAAGAGACCAAAGTCCAGCCCCGCGTTCAGTTGTTCGGTGGTTTCCCACTTCAGGTCCGGATTGGAGTAGCGCGCCGGCTGGGTGCCTACGTTAAGCCGATCGTCCAGAATCGCGGACGGCCCGCCGCTAAACGTCGTAAGCGCACTATAGTTGCCGATTTCCTGATTGCCTGTCTGTCCCCAACTGAGCCGCGGTTTGAGCTCAGAAAATACCGATATTTCCTGCATAAACTCCTCTTCCATCAGCTTCCAGCCGAGCGCGAAAGACGGAAAATAACCGAATCGGTTGTTGATGCCAAACCGCGACGATCCATCGGCCCTTAACGACGCGGTAACTAGGTACTTATTGTTCAATTCGTAGTTTACCCGCCCCAAATACGAGAGGAGGCGATTGGCCGCCCGGCCGGTTCCCATGCGAAACGTCTCTTGGTCGCCCAGGCCCAGGTTATCCGAGCCGGTGACGTCCGATGGAAAGCCGGCGGCGTCTTGGAAGGATGATGAATATACAAAACGTTGTGTGGTGGCACCGCCCATCACATTAAGGTAGTGACTATCCCACCGACGGTCGTAGGTCAGCGTCCCTTCCAGCAAGTAGTTGCCCTGCATGCCGTTTATTACGGATCCGCTACCCCCTGCTGCCATAGCACGCCGGGTTTTCTGGCCCACATACACATCCCGTCGCCGCATGTTGATGTCACCGCCGGCATTAACCTTTGCGGTAAGGTAAGGGGTGATTTTATACTGTGCGTAGGCCGTGCCAAACGTACGGTAGGCATTGGACGCAGCCAGCACCTCGTTGACCAACGACATCGGATTATCCATATCCAGAAACGATGATAGCTGGTAGTTTCCGTCACTGTCATAGATGGGTAAGGTGGGATCGAAATTAAGTGCCGTGTACATCGTGCCGGATTGTGCGTTGATCCCAAAACCAGACGGTACTTGTTTGTCATGAGAATAACTCACATTAATAGCAGTGCCCACTTCCAGCCGGTCGGTGATCTGAGAACTGATGTTGAGCTTCGCGGCATAGCGGCTAAATGCGGTGTTCCTCAGAATTCCCCCTTGGTCAAATGCGTTGAGTGCCAAGTAATACCGGGTTTGCTCGTTTCCGCCGCTAAATGCGAGGCTGTGGTTTTGGATAGGTGCCCCGTTATCAAATACCTCCGCCTGCCAATCCGTACCCACCACATCTGCGTCCGCAATACGGTTGGACTCGGGGCCGCCGCCGACATCAATCAATCCGTTGATGACCTGAACATATTCCGCCGTGGTCAGGAGATCAATGGTGTTCGCTACCCGCTGTTGCCCATACGATCCGCTATACGACACGGTGTTCCGGCCCGCCTTTCCTATTCTTGGTGGTTACCATGATCACACCGTTGGCGCCCCTGGACCCATAGATCGCCGTAGCGGACGCATCCTTAAGAATTTCGATTGACTCGATATCCTCGGGGTTGATACCTGCCAGCGGATTCCGTGGCGAAGGTGGCGCATCGAAGTTCGCCCCTCCTCCTCCTGCTACCGGCGAGTTATCGATCGGTAAACCGTCGATGACATACAAGGGGCTCGTTCCGGCATTGACGGAACTCGCTCCCCGGATACGTACCGCTACACCACCACCGGGTTCACCGCTGTTCTGGACGAACTGTACACCCGCCGCTTTACCAGCAATCAGTTGGTCAAACGTCGCGTTTGTTCCTTTGGTGAAATCTTCCGCACGGATGGAGCTTACCGCGCCGGTAATGTCACTCTTCCGCTGGGTACCATACCCCACTACCACCACCTCACTCAGGTCGGCAACTGCTGGCTTCATCGCTATGGAAGCCAAATCAGCCGAAGCCGCTAACTCTCGGGTCTCATAGCCCACGAAGGAAATGACGATTACGGCATTCCGTTCCACATTGCTGAACGTAAATCGGCCGTCGGCAGCTGTACTGGTTTCCAGTTGCGACCCCTTGACCCGTACGGCAGCGCCTTGTAATGGGTTACCCTGCTCATCGATCACCCGACCGGTTAGGGATTGCTGTTGCAATTGCGGTTGGTTGTCTCGCCCCGTATACGAAGGCCGGCGCGCCTCGGGCTTCTTTTTGATCACGATCTCCTTGCCGGTGATCACGTAATCCAATGGGAGGCCTCTCAGGATATGTGCCATGGCCGCTTGGATATCCATATCAGTTAAGGACACCGTTACAGCAGGCATCCCTTCGATATGCTTCACGCTATAAACCACGGAGTAGCCGGTTTGGTCATGGATTTCCGAAAAAATAGTGCGAAGCCCAACGCGTTCCCGTTGAATGGTCAGCTTCTGTGCCGAAGTTTCGGCAAATACTTGAATCAGACAGACGGTCAATAGAAAATGTGTAATCTTCATAACCCTCAGTAACAATGTTGTCGGGATGGCAATCGCATAACGATTGCGTTTTAACGAATAATTGTCCATAAAATGGGTAACGCTATGACAAACGTCCTCAATCCGCCTTTGAAAGCCGAATATTGTTGGTTATGTTTGTCTGGTGTTTTGATATTCGAACAGACCGGTTAGTCACAAAACGACAGGTTGTCCGAACGTTAATTTATCATCACAATAAGCCGGAGGTGGTGAGGCATCTCCGGTTTTAAGTTTATTAGTCAGTATTACGGTGTAACCACAATCCCCCTTTCTTCGATTTTAAAATGAACCTGTCCGGTCAGCTCAAGCCGACGCAATACTTCCGATACATTCGCATACCGCGAAACCGTCCCACCGAAACGAAGTTGATTGTCTACCTCCTCGAAATGGATATCGACGTCATACCAACGGCTGATATCGCGCATGATGCGCTCCAGTGTTTCCTCATTAAATGCGATAAAACCTGATTTCCAGGCGACAAAAGGCGATGTATCGACTTGCCCAACCGCTATTCCATTTCCGCGGACGACGGCTTGGTCGCCCGGTGTCAATTGACGGGTGCTCTGCGCTGTTGCGACCACGATTTCGCCTTCCACCAGCGTTGTTTGCTCGGAAGGCTCATCAGCATACGCTGCCACATTAAACGACGTGCCTAACACAACAATCTCCTGTCCCACGGTTTTCACGACAAACGGGCGGTTTTGACTTTTGGTCACCTCGAAATAGGCCTCGCCCACCAAAGTCACTTCACGTTTTTGGCCGAATCGTTGCGGAAATTTTAACCTGGAGTCCGCATTGAGCCAAACCCGGGTACCATCGGCAAGAACCACTTGATAAGTACCACCCCGTGGGGTGACAATTTCGTTGTAGACATCTTCGCGCGTTTCGTAGTCGTCATGGATGTTCCCAGCCAGGGTACTATCCCTATAGAGCAGCCGGTCCGACAAGATCATCACCCCATGCTGGCTGCTATCCAAATTTACGGTTTGGCCATCAGCCAGCTTCAACATCGCTTTATTGCCTCCGGCAGCGATATCAACCAATTGAGGGACAGGGGTATTTTTGCTTTCCGAACGATACAGCGATGCAATCGTGGCGATAAGCAGTAGGGAGGCAGTCGCGGCAAACCACTGGATTCGCTGTGTTCCGATATTACCGGACGGCAGCTCTTTCCGCAGTAGCTGCCAAACGCGCCTTTTGGCAGCCGGATCTTCAGCTGCGGGCTCGTCGGGGTAGGCATGTAGATGTAAACTCTCGATCAACAAGCGTTCGTCCTCTGTACAGTTGCCCTGCTTATAGCGCTCCAATAACTTTGCTAGTTCGTATTCATCCATCAATAACACGGGTTTATGTTATGAAGACGGTTGGATGCGCGGCTAGGGTAAAAAATATTTTAAAATTATTGTCGCGACCAGCAAACTCTTTTTCAGGAGAATCAAGGCATTCTTTATTTGCCGGTTTACGTTGTCACGCGAGATATTCAGATAATTACCGATCTGCTGATGGGTCAACATGTGGGTCCGGCTAAGCGTAAAGATTGTACGCATTTTGGGTGGCATTTTGCCGACACATGCTTCGAAACGCCCCATCAATTCTTTCTCAAACAACTTACCATCGATGGTATAGTTTCCTTGCTCATAAGTACGCTTTAGTTCTTTAAGGTACGAAAACCGGTATTTGGCACGATCGCTACGATCGATCACTTTGTTTAACGTCGCCCGATACAAATAGGATTTCAGTGAGGTACTGATATCCAGCGCCTTCCGCTTCTCCCAAAGCGTCATAAATAATTCCTGTACAATATCCTCCGCATCGTCGGGATCGGCCATGGCATTACGGGCATAGCTCCATAGCGAATGCCAGTGCCGTTCGTATAATGCCTTAAACGCCCGCTGATCGCCGTCGCGAAGCAATTTCAACAACGTGTTGTCTGTATTTTTGCTATAATCAATCATTCCAAATCCATTATCCCAAGTCATCTAGAAGAATAACATCGCTAACGATCCAATATGGCTACCGCACAATTGACAAGAAAACAGAATATAAGCGGTTAATAATTGTCCTTACCACAAAACTAGGTAAGAAAACGAAGGCAAAGCGGCGATATATTATCCCTTTATAGGTATATTATATCATTAATAATGCAATTAACCTTCAATAACTGATAAATTCAGAAGAAAGCTATTTCGCTATTCTTCTTCCAGAATCTTCCATTCTTTCGGTGCTTTGAAATTTTCGCGTCCCCTGTTCATACGGAGACGCCGAGCCCTTACGCCACCACTCATAATGCCACACGCAGCTACCAATTTACCGTACACATCACATGGCTATGTTTTATTGCGTTTGATAGGTACATCCAAAGCAGCCCCTTCATCCCCCTGTGCTTCCATCCATTCCTTCAATCGGTTCTTGTAGTTTTGAATCAACGTGTCGTATTCGGGCTGGCTGGCTAAATTTTCAAGTTCGTCGGGATCCTTTGTGATATCGTAAAACTCAATTTCCGGCTTGTGTACGATCCGCTCCGTTAGCGCTTTTGCATGATCGTCATGCGATGCTTGGTTCACCCACGTGGTCCAAGCCAGACGCGTATTTGCGGTATTCATACTGTATTTGATGTAATAAGCCGAATCAGGCAGGAGGTTCCAGACCAGTTTAAACTTATTATCCCGAATACTGCGGATCGGATAAGCAGGGCCTTCGGGAATGTTGTTATGAATGCCATAGGCTACATCCCGATGCTCCGCGCTTTTTCCCACCAGCACTTGTTTAAAGCTATATCCATTCAACCCCTCTATAGGATCTCCGCCCACAATATCGATCAAGGTGGGAGTGATATCTTCATACTGAACGATGGCATCGGTTTCTGTGGCTGGCTTCACCATTCCCGGCCATTTGACGATCATGGAGCTCTTCTGCCCGTTGTCATACAGGGTCCACTTCCCGCCCGGGAACTGCGGCCCCTGCTCACCCAGAAAAATAACCATCGTGTTTTCCTCCACGCCGGTCTCCTTGAGCAGGTTCATGATATCGCCGACCTGATCATCCAACCGGCGTACTTCTGCGAGGTATTTCCGAAATTCGCTTCTTGTCAGTTCGGTATCCACCCAGTGTGCCGGCAGCTTGAGTTTGTCTGGATCAAACTCATCCGGGTTGCCCACGCTCCACGGCGTATGCGGGTTGATGCTCATCACAAACAGGCAATAGGGCTCCTCACCTTGAACATAGTTCCTCACACTATCCAAAAAATATTCATCCGTCGATGCCACGCAGTTCGGTTCAAAGCCATCCACCCGGTCAAAGGGAAAAACAGCCCTCGGTTTCGTCATGTGATCCTTTCCTGTAAGCCCAACCCGGTAGCCCAGATCATTAAGGTAGTGTACGACACTTTTTAAGTCGTTGTACACGGGCTTATGGTTCTGGTAAGCACCATGTCTCACTGGGTACAATCCCGTGAGCAACGATGCCCTTGTAGGTATACACATCGCTTCGGAAGCGATCATCGCATTGAATTTCAGCCCTTCGGAAGCCAGCTGATCGATATGTGTGGTTTCCAGGTTTTCGCCCCCATAGCAACTCAGCTGACGCGAATCCAAATCGTCCGCCATGATGAGGATGATGTTGGGTTTCTCCGACAACTGGGCCGATGCGGCAGTGCCAATGAGAAGCATTGGTGTTACCGTTAACACAAGATAAAAATACTTTTTCATGATGCTAATCTAAATATTTAAGTAACTCCAATTCAAACCGACTTTCACTTAGCCTGTAAAATCATCATCTATTATAAGCCAACTCTCATGATGTTCTTAATTTCCTCTCATAACGTCCTTTAACATCAATCGACCGCCGGATTTGCCCGGCCAGTGGTCAGCTCCGGCAGGTAAGTGCGCCATGTGATGAGCCTTGTCCGTAGATCCTTGACAATATCCGGATGCGCGTCGGCCAAATTAATCCTTTCATAGCGATCCCGTTCCATGTCATACAACTCGGGGTTATTCTTGTGATAGTCGATAAGCAACTTCCACTTTCCCGACCGGATGGCCAGATTGGGGCTTCGGTCTTTCCCCCGCGGATAATTAAAGGCATGGTCATTTCTGCCATACTCCCAGTACATGTCTTTGGCCCGTGAAGCGGGCGTACCCAACCATACAGCTGCCCGATCTTCGCCATCACCTTTATAGTTGGCAGGTAGCGACGCTGATGCGATGCCGGCCAACGTAGGAAAGAGATCGGTCGAGTTCAGCACAGAGACACTATCCGTCGCACCTGCACGCACCCGGCCGGGCCAGCGGACGATGAATGGCATCCGTATTCCCCCTTCGTACAGGGAGAGTTTGGTGCCCCGCAACCCTCCCGCTCGGCTGCCACGGAAACTGGGCAACGGGCCATTGTCGCTGGTAAAAATCACGAGGGTATTTTCGGCAATACCCAGCTCGACCAATCCGTCAAACAAGCGCCCTAACTGTTTATCTAATTCAGCCAGAACAAGCTTGAAAGCGACCTCTTCCTCGGGATTCATAGGAAACTTCCCTTGCTGCCGCTGGTTTACCTCCGGCACCCACGGAGTATGCATATCATCCGGCCATAGGTTCACAAAACAGGGTGTACCCCGATGCCGTCGCAAAAAGTCCAGCGTCTTATCCACAAAATAGGCGGTCCTATCCCAGCGCTTTACGCTGTCCTGATCGGACCATATCCAATCCGTAGCGGTCAGCAACGGATCCGGCTCAGGACTCTCGTACGTACCGGCGTGTTCGTCAAACCCGTATTTTTCAAACTTTGGCGCATTTTTAATATCCCGTCCGCCTCCCATATGCCACTTTCCGAAATGCCCCGTCGCATAGCCGGCACTTTTCAGCACCTTGGCGATGGACGGTGCATGTACATTAAGGTAATTGGCTTGTTCAGCCAGCTCGTTGCTCCGCCTATTGTTAAGGAAAGTGGTAAAATTCCATTCGGCCGGGAACATGCCGGTCAGGATACTTGCGCGGGACGGGCTGCAAATGGGGGAAGCGCTGTAGTATTGGGTAAACCGGGTACCTTCGGTTGCAAAGCTGTCGATTCGCGGTGTGGGCACAAAATCCCCGCCGAATGTCCCAATATCGCTGAAACCCATATCGTCGGTCAGGATCACAATAATATTGGGCTGCTCCTGGCCCCAAGAAACGGGACTTCGTATCAGTAATCCGATCAAGAACAGACCTTTCACAATGGTTTTCACAATCTTCATAGTTCTATTCCATCTTTTTAAATTATTCATCAAATACTCGTCGCTTCTTCTCAGTCAAATTTTATCCAATTACCAAATCTGCTCGTTTCTGCCTCCAATCAAATGTAGCAATTTCACTCAACACCTGCCGTTAGCGTTGAATAAGGCAGCCCTTCTGCCAAAGCCCAACTCAGGTGGGAGTGTAGGCATTGGCAAAAGGAGCGACCTACCATTCTATGGCCTGGTCTTCGTCAGGAATCTGGGTATTTAATTGACGTTCTAAAATCAACGATCCTGAAACCTTATAGTTAATATCAACATTGGGAACCATGGTATAGTCCGTAAATTGGTAATCAATGTTATTGATGGTTATATAGCGGTGTAGTAGATAGGGGCGGACGGCGTCCATCTGCTCGGTGACCGTATAACTGGCATCTCTGTTAACCGTAAACTTCATGTCAGGATTATCGGCCCGGAAGCTTACCCCACCGGTTTCGTTGAAGGTCGCATAGATTTTATAGTTGCGGCGATCTTGCCGCTCTTCATCTATATTTCCTGCATAGAAGAAAATGGTATTTTCATCTACGACATAGCTCCGGATCTCACTTTTAACAATAGGGGTTTCATTTTCGTAGCCTTCCATACTTATTTTCAATGCGGTGCCGCTGTAAGTGCCCGAGTAGTCATTGAAGGGGTTAATACGTAAGAGCGCTTTCCGGTAGTGTTTCCGGGGATTCGCCTTGTAATTATAGGAGGGGTCATCCAGAATGGTTAAAGGAAGCACCCACTTATCTGTCATGTCGATATTTTTAAGTGTAAAATCGATTGCCATTAATGCGGTGCTTTCCCCAGCCTTAATATCTATAATAGCGGGGATAGCGAAATACGCACTGTTCAACTCCCTGTAATAAAAGTCTTCGCGGTTCTGGAAGCGTTCGTAGTTCAGCACATTCAAGGTATCGGAATCTACGGCAACATGTACCATCATGTTTTTATCAATTGTGGTAGATCCACTAACTATTAAAGGCTGTTGGAAAGTGGTCTTCTCATCACCCTTGTAACGAATATAGATATCAGATACCCCTTCGTTTGCTAAAGGCGCTTTAAATGAAACAAAATTTTCAAACTGTTCATCTTTCCATTCGTCATTGCACGAGCCGCAGATGATTAGCAGCGAGAGCAGAAATAACTGTATATATGACTTGTTCATATGATGCATATTTTATTAATCGTTATAAGTCCATCCGGGGTTTTGGGTAAGGCGTTTGTTGCGTTTAAGCTCGCTATGACTGATGGGCCAAAACCACATCTTATCAGCAAAGGTGGATTTGAGCGCCCACACGGCTATAGGCTGATGGAAAAGGTCCCGCTCATTTCCATTCATTAGCACATTACAACCATAGACCGGCAATGCCTCTTCTACAGGCGCATCCATCCAACGGCGTAAGTCGTAATAGCGCTGCCCTTCACCCATAAGCTCTATGAAACGTTCTCGCTTCAATGTTTTTCTTAACTCGTCCTTGTTGCTGTACACGTTAGCTGGATAGTCGGGCACTCCAGCGCGGATACGGACAGGGTGGATGCCTCGTTGCATTTGGGTTATGTCGCGATTGATGGAATAATTTTCACCACGCCATGATGGGATGCTGTAGGAGCCGTCAAGTTCATTCAGCGCCTCTGCATAGGCAAGCAGGATATCGGCATAGCGGATTGCCGGTTCAGCTTTTGGTACGATACGGGACATACTTCCCCCCTCGTAGGTATCACTCGGATGAACAAATTTCTTCACGCCGAAACCTGTACGTAACCAGTAAGCATTGGAAGAGTTGAATCCGTTGCCCTTGTTGTCATCGCGGTAATAGAATACCTGTTGGTTACGATTACGTTCCTGGGTCTCATTTAGCAAGGTCCAAAAACTACCGTTGTAAGCTACAGAGGCATAGAAGCGGGGTTCGCGGTTTGCATATTGCAACGAAACACCTGCTCTCAAGGGCCTGTATTTGCTGGCGTCATGATCCGCTTGGGTTACATAACCGCTTACGCGTTCTGAACCATCTCCCCGTCCGATTTCTTTATCTTTACCAGGCGCATCTTTCCCGTCGTTTAAGTAGTATGCGTCAATCAATTTTTGAGTCAATCCATGGGTATTCCAGCCGGTGGCCGAACGTGGCAACTGGTGGGCAACCATAGCGCTGATGCTTTCTCCACCTTGATTGTTGCTCCTGGTAAATATCAGTTCCGGGTTTCCGGAGGGTTGCAGCGTGCCATCAAATACCTGGGCATATGATCTGGCGGGGTCAATATTTGCCCAACCTTCTGGCCAACTTTTTTCTGAAAAATTGTTGTCTTTCGGTGGTATAACCGTAGCATCCTCACCGGTTTCCTGAAGAGGCACCCAATAAAGTTGGTATACGCCGAGTTCGATTACATCCCTGGCGGCGGCGGCGGCTTTAGCCCATTTCTCCTCCTGATAGTCGGCAGAAAGCAGGTGTTTCCCCGCATCGTCGGTCAGCCTTGCGGCAAAGCTCGATGTATTTCCATTGGCCAGCGGACTTGCTGCATAGAGCAACGCCTTGGCGCGGGTAGCCAGTGCGGCCCCGCAAGTAGGGCGGGCAGAACCATCCTGACCACGCGTCATCCCCAGTGTTTCCATTTCTTGCGCGGCAAGCAACATCTCGTTGCCTATATATGCTGCACATTCTTCGTAGGTACTGCGTGCCGTGGCTAGATCGTCATAACTTTCCGTATAGTCTAATCCCTCATCGGGCAGTAGCGGGATCGGGCCGTATTTACGCAGTAGTAGCCAGTATAGGTAAGCCCTCGCAAAACGAGCCTGCCCCCTGTAGTCTTCTATTTCGACAGGCGTCATTTCAGTGTTCATATATACGTTATGAATGAAAGTCGTCGCATTGCGTATTCCCCGGTAGCACTGTGTCCAAGTGCCTTGTTTGTCGTTCTCGGTATATTGGCCCATTTTGAACATGTTGTATGAAAGCTCGTTCTTCGATGGATCATAATCCCTGTCCCTGTCGCCGTAATACATATCGTCAGCAAAATTATGCGGCGTAAGGCCCTTGCTTGCCACATCAGCATTGATGCCTTTGAATTCCTCGTATACGTGAGCCAGCCACTGTTCTGTATAGACCTTGCTTTTAAATACTTTCTCAATAGTGAGCCGGTCTTTGAAATATTGGTCGGATTCCAGGTAATTTTTTTTACAGGAAGAAAGGATGCCTGTGCCGAGCACAAGCAATAGCACAAAATATATCTTCTTTTGCATCGCTTTTCAATTTATAGGTTAACACTGATGCCTAATGTGACTGATTTAGGTAGGGGGTAGTCTTCTCCTCTCGGACTGGCCAATTCTGGATCCCAAAGCTTGAATTTTGACCAGGTAAGCAGATTGCTGCCGACCAGAAAAACACGAATGTTATTGGTCTTTATCCTGTTCGCCAGATATTTTGGAAGTGTATAGCCAATGTCTACCGTTTTGAGACGGAGATACTGGCCGTTACGTAGCCAGTAAGTTGACTCCCTGAAGTTGTTTGGGTTTTCACCGAAACTTAAGCGGGGATAGGAGGCATTGGGATTTTCGGTGGCCGGATCTCCCGAAATATCGGCAGCGATCCAGCGGTTTTCTCCCATCATACCTTTCATTACCTGTCCCCACTCTCCTTCGCTGAATGCATATACGGTTTTTCCATAGATGGAGAAGGTGGATTTACCAGCACCCTGGAAGTGTATATTGATATCCAACCCCTTCCAACTGGCGGAAGCACCTATTCCGTAAATCAGGTTCGGCCGTCTGGTAGCACCAATCGGCACGCGGTCGCCGTCGTTGATCACGCCATCGCCATTGATGTCTTTATATTTGATATCCCCCGGCTGGTAGGGCCCGAAAGTTTGCGTCGGGCTATTACGAATGTCATCATAATCCTTGAACAACCCTAATGCCACCAGTCCTTTGGCCTGATCTACGCGGAAACCTTCCTCATTCTGATAAGCATAGACGTTGTTTTCTTCATCTTTTTCGAGAATAACGTTCTTGCTATATGTGATGTTACTTCTGGCTGTAAGGTTTACCGCTCCAAGTTGCTGTTTGTATTCGAAACGTCCGTCGAAACCGCGGGATCTTACTGCTCCTACGTTGGCTCTCGGCGTGCTTTCCAAACCAACGATTGCTGGCAGAAATTGTCGTTCCATATAGATGCCTGTGCGTTCTTCGTTGAAGAAATCAAGGTTGGCGATGATCTGATCGCGGAAAAGTGCGATGTCGAAGCCCAGATTTTGTTTAGTAGCGATTTCCCAGGTCACGTAAGGAGAAGCGACCTGGGCGTACCGCATGCCTCCAAAGTATCTGTTATAACCGTAATCCGCCCACTGATATCCGCCTTCGGGTATCCGGTTTCCGCCATCGTCAAGTACCAGATTTCCATCTCCATCCCTACGCCAGATCTCTTCAATAGTGTACAAATAGGGGAAGCGTTCTCCTCCTCCTAACTGATCGTTCCCCACTCTTCCCCAGGAATAACGTATCTTGAACATATTTATCCATTGTACACGATCCTTGATAAACTGCTCCTCCGATACATTCCAAGCAAATGAGAACGCAGGGAAAAAGCCGTATTGTTGCCCGCGGGCAAAGTTCTCCGAGCCGGTGTAACCGAAGTTGAAGTCGGCAAAATAGCGGTATTTCCAGCTATAGGTCGCACGCCCGGCCAGGGCCTGATTTCGTCTGGATATTCCGTTCTTGATATCGTCGCCGATGGCTACCGTTCTTACGAAGGCGTCACGGGTAAATCTGGCCACCCCTCCGAGATTATGGTCTCCGACGCTCCGGTCGTAATTGAACATCATATCCAGGAACTCGCGCCTGTCTCCGCCGGAACTACTGGCCTGATGCATTTCGCTAGGAGCGGCAACATGACTAAACACAAGCTCTCCGTTCTCATCGCGGGCACGTTCGGCACGCCACTGTTCGGGCCATTTACGGCGTTGTATATTACTACTATTGTTTGTGTCAAAGCCAAAGATTCCCCTGCCGCGGAGGCCTTTTGTAATGAAGTCGAAATTCTGCTCTACCGAAATATTGGTCTGTATGTTGTTCGTCCAATTCTCGTTGAACCCAGTTTGCGTAGCTACCACCCAGGGATTCGTCTGATTTCCGGTACCAACCGCCGGCACATAACCGTTGGAGTACACGACAGGTGTGCGTATCGGAGAATATCCAAAAAGTACGCCCCAGAAATCAGTGTCACCCAATCCCGGACTGTTACGCTTGCTGAGTGAACCTGCAACACCAACTTTAGCTACCGTTGTTTTGGTTATGTTAATATCCGTATTCAAACGGTAGTTCCAGCGTCTGTAATTGGCATTGGTGTTGTAATCATTCCTCAGCGTTTCATCGGTTTTGTACATGCCGCCTTCGTCCACATAGCTGCCCGACGCAAAATAGCGGGCTGTAGCTCCACCGCCGCTCAGATTCAGGTTGGCGCGGTAGGTCATGGCCCCATCTTTTAGCAATAAATCTTGCCAATCGACATTCGGATATAAATCGGGATCCAAGCCTAAACGTAGGATTTCTAATTCTTCGGGCTGATAAATAGGCTCGCGGTTGCGGGTAATGCGCGATTCATTTAATAGGTTAGCGTAAGTCACGCCATCTTCAAACTCCGGCGTGATAGTTCGCGTATTGTAAATGGTTTCATCCTTGAAGTTAATATTAATCTTGCCTTCTTTACCCCGTTTGGTGGTGATCAGTATGACTCCATTTGCTCCTCTTGAGCCATAAATAGCGGTAACCGCAGCATCTTTCAGTACAGAGAAGGATTCGATATCTTCAATATTAATTTCATTCAGGTCACGTTCAATATTATCTACCAATACCAAAGCTCCTGTTCCACCTCCGAAGGTCGATATACCTCGAATCCAGAATTCAGAGATGTTTCTTCCAGGCTGACCCGATTGCATCATGGCCAAAACTCCCGGCACATTTCCGGCCAAAGCGTTTGACAGACTCGAAGTCGGATTTGATTTCAGGTCGTCTACATTGACGGTGGTCACGGCGCCGGTAAGCGTTAATCTTTTCTGAGTACCGGTTCCTGTGACGACGACTTCATCCAGTACACTCGTCTCTGATTCCTGTAGCGTTACATCAATAACCAGGTTATCTTTTACAAGTACTTCCTGTTTTTGAAAGCCGACGTATGAGAAGGTGAGCTTCTTATATCGTTCTACGTTGATTTTATAGTTACCCTTGTTATCGGTCACTGTACCTAAGCCAGGAGCATCGGTTACAGCGATATTTACACCAATTAAAGGTGCTTTGTTTGCATCGACCACGACCCCGGTTACTTCAACTATTTCCTGGGCCAGCGCACTAAAAGTGATACGGAGGAGCAACATACATGTTAGTAAGAATCTATTCATCATGTCCTTCACTGATTATTCGCTAATTCGTTTTCATCCATTTCTTCGAGGGCTATTTTACGTATGCGACGATTCATCTGGTCACCGATGTAAAAGGCAGCTTCTTCCTCATTGTAGGCAATTCCAGATGGCCTTTCGAACCTTGCTTCCTGTCTCAGGTCACCATCTACGTAGCCCCATGGATCATTGTTGATACTGGAACTACCTCTACCGGCAAAGGTCGTCACACTCCCTTCGGGTGTCAGCATACGGATAGCATGGTTGTGCTGGTCTGTGAAATAGTAATCATATTCATCAGGCTTACCAGCTGCAACGTAGTCCGGATTTTTCACGAACACTCCCTGATAGGGATTTCTAAGACGGACAGCCGAGCCAACACCATCTTCATAGCCCGCACTTCTGAGCTGGCCACATACCAGATAGGGTTGATTGAACTGTTTCTTTTCCCAGTTGTAATCGACACGAAGGATATAGTGCTGGTTAATTACATTGATGTAGGCATAATTTCCAGTTGGATGTATAAAGACCTTGTATTCCCATTGCGGATCGTGAACCACAAACAGGGTTTCAAAATCCTTGTCTCCAAGTTCCCCGTTAAAATACTTATCCAGATCAAAGCGGAAAAACTGTCCTTTTTCATAGCTATTGAAATATAATTCAACATTAACCGGATGAACGGATGCGCCATTACACTGCCTGTATCGTGTCAGAATTTCTCTGTCCTGCCAATTTCTATCGCGCGATAATCTGTAGGTTGCCCGATCATTTTCTCCACCGCGATCTTCGGCGATGATCATGTATTGGTTATCAAGCGTGAAATCAATACTGCGGGGGCGGTCAAAATCCGAGCGTTTTTTAGTCACGGTGCTGTCCTCGAAGTTGATTAGGTAAAGTCCGTTGTTACCGTCAAATGTCATCCATAGGTGCTTTGGATTGATCGGATCAAATTTCATAAAGGAGGGTTCCCAAAACCCACTCGCCATTTTATTCTGGTCTTTATCCTTGAATTTTCCATCTTTCCATGGTTCGTCACCTCTGTCATTTCTGTACCCGATTATGGTTGATACCACCATCTTGCGCTGATAATCAAAAGGCCTTTCTGCCTTGCCCATAAGCTGCTGGTCCTTATTCCCGACATGCACTTCAATGTCGCCTTGAAATGCCTGTCTTGGAACCAGGCAGTAGAGTGATTCGCCCTGTGCATTAATTACTTTTGCCTGCTTTCCTCCGATAAACACCGATACGCTTTCGGGATCATTTCCGAAGTTCTGCCCGTAAATGACAAGGCGTTGTCCCGCGCCTCCCGATTTGGGGTTGAAATCGGATACGACGACTGGCTTGGATGGGTCGAAGGGTAACGCCTCTGCGACGCTCGGGTTGTCATCCTTACAGCCCCCCATCGCAAAACTAAGTGCGATAAAAGCCGATAGCATCCAGCATGGGAGCTGACTATCACTTTTTCTGATATGTTTAGTTCTCATATAATATGATTATTGGTTAAAGTTTGTCCGCTAACATTTTTTAATGTAGCCGCCAACTACAGAGCGGGCCTTGACGCCACGATAATTTGGCATATCCGTGAAGATCCAATCGGACATGAGCTTCATGATACCCTTGACATGGTATTTAACTATGAACTCATTTAATTGGCTCCCCTCTTAGTGGAGACTTTCCGAAATGCCCTATCGCATACCCGGCACTTTTCAGCACCTTGGCGAAAGAGCAGTAGCTCTTGCGGGTTTCATAGCATACAACTAACGCAATTTCACCACCTGTGAGTAGATGGCCTGGTCTTTGCCGATAGCGCGAACGCCTACCCGTGCGAACAACGATGAGCCTGCGTTGAAATCGGCATTATCTGCTAAATCAAGTGCTTCGGTTACGGTGGTTCCCGCAGTAAGATCCCTAATGTCGCGCCGCGCGGTATAAGAAACGTCGTCAACAAAAGACGTCTTGCTAACTAAGATCATTACGTAATCGATGTCCCGGTCGCCAGTGATGTCATTGATCTGGAAGGAGGCATTAACGCTGCTCCCACTTAGTGAAAGCTGCACGTTTGACAACGTATAGAATGGCGTAACCTCTATATCTACATTCGCCGTGCTGTTCACGTTAATCACCGTTGTATCTCGGTCGTTTACCCAGGGGCCGTTGTTGTCCCTGGTGACCAATTTATATTCACCGTCGAATAATTTGGCTTCAAAGGTACCATCCTGCCCAACATACACGGGAATGGGATTTCGCAATTCATACCCATCTTGGTAAAATTGAAGCTGTACTGCTTCACCCGTACCACGCACGCCGACCGGTTCGCCATTATAGACCACCCGCCCGTGCAATTTCGATTCTGGTGCGTCGTAATTATCCAGTCCGCAACTGCTTACCGCAACTATAGCGGGAAGCAACAACATATTCAAATATTTTTTCATCAGCGTAATTTGTTTTTTATGGCAATGAAGCTTGTATGAATTAATCATATTCTTTCGCGAATGGCAATTCATGCAGGTCTCATTGTCGTAATTATAAAGGTTATTGAAACGGGTTCAATACAATCTTCGGGTTAGCATTCTGCCAGCCTAAATCAATAAAATTATAGTAATTCCTCAACTCAAAGAACCGGGGGTGCAACGAATTGCTGAATACCAGTCTATCGAACACATACTTACCATCATTAGATGTACTCGGAGCCACCACCAGATAAGGAAACAAGGCATACTGCTGAGCTGTTGGACTATTCACCACCCCATTCCACACGATATGCGCCAATCGCCAACGCTTCAAATCCCAATACCGGTGATTTTCGAATGTAAACTCTACCCGACGTTCCTGCACGATATCATTCAAGGTTACGCTCGTCAATGGTTGCACACCCGCACGTTCACGGACTTGGTTGATGTAGCCAACGGCCACGGGACCTTGGCCGAGCTCCATGGCAGCCTCCGCAGCAATCAGCACCGCTTCGGCAAACCGGAAACGGGGGAACCACATCTCGCTATTACGACCACGGGTAGAAGCTCCTGAGGCTTCATCCAAAAACTTACGGAAGAAGAAACCGGTCTTATTGATGTACTGCTCATTGGAACGGTTTGGCCCATTTGCGGCGGTAATTAGCCGACCGGCATCATCCCTTTCGCCGGGCTGGCCGGTAATTGTCTGCCAAGAACCATTGTTCCATATCTTTTGACCTGCTTGCAGCTCCACTGGTGTTCCTTTGAACAACGCGTTTGGTAGGATTACGGTACCGCCTAGCCGAGCATCCTTGTTCGCGAAGGCATCTAACGGATTGTCGTAAAAGATATAGTTACCCTGATTATCCCGGATATGAATATCCCCATTCCGGTTGTCCGTATATTCGAAATCTTCCACCAAATTGAGAATCGGGCCTGCATATGCGCGGTCGATATCCTCGGCGTGCGAACCGGGGATATTTCTCGTTGTAAAAGCCGTCTGTTGGCCGGTACCCGGATAGATACGATCCCGAGCCCATATGACCTCGGTGTTGTTGTCTTTTACACTTAGTACTTCATAGAAATTACGTTCCAGATCATCCGGTTTATTCAGCTGCAACTCATACGGGCTGTTATCGATTACTTCTTGCGCTGCAGCCAAGGCCTGTTCGTAATATCCCTCCGCACGATCAGCAGGAATCCCTACTTCTCCGCCGGCAGTGCGGATGGGGCTTGGCATCTTGTTGTTGTAATTCGCCAGCGACCCCGCATAAATCGCTGCACGTGCTTTCAGCATGAGGGACACCCACTTGTTAGCACGAGCGGCGTGGGTGTTCGTTTCGTCAGATAACAGCGTGGAAATCGCCTCGCACTCGGCGATGATGTAATCATATAAACCGGCTTCCGTAGAACGTGGGTATTGCAGGGCGGTAATATCCGTACCAGGTTCGTATTCAAACACCTCATCGCCTACAATCGGCATCCCGCCCAGTCCCCTAGCCATATTGAAATACGTCCAGGCACGAAGGAATCTGGCCTCTCCTTCGTATGTCTGCTTTTCATCGTCAACAAGCGCCGTGGTCTCACGCAGGCCTTTTAAAAACTGATTAATATTACGTATCAAAGTGTAATCATAGACACGCCACAATGCGTTTCCATAATTCTGGATATTATCCGGTCCACCATCAGATTTTCCGGCTTCGTCCAGTATCGTATACTGGTAATCATCGCCGATATGTTGGCCCCAGCTCACCCGCCCGTAATAGTTGGCTAACACCGAACGGATCATGACCGCATCACCGAAAATTTGGTCATCGGTCATGATTTGGTCGGGCTGGCGTTCAAGGAAGTCGGAACAACTGCTGAAGCAGGATAGTCCGCCCGCCAACACCAACACCTTGAATATTGATATGCTTGACTTTTTCATTTGAATATTTTTTTATTTAATGGCAATGAAGCTTGCATGAGTTATTCATATCTTTTTGCGAGTGGCAACTCATGCAGGTTTCATAATACTTTCCTTTTTTTTAATTAATCCCAATAGATTAGAATCTCACATTCAGGCCGAAATTGAATATCCGCATCGTCGGATATCCCAAACCGTTATCCTGATCCGCTTCCGGATCTACCCCGATGAGATTGGTGAGTGTAAGGAGGTTTTGTCCTGAAAAATATACCCGAACTCCGGTAATGGACAGCGGTTCAAGAATCCGTTTGGGCAACGAATAACCGAAGTCCACGTTGCGGAGTTTGATATACCGGATGTTTTGTTTCCAGAATGTGCTGTTCCAGTAATTGCTATGCGAACTGTTACCAATCAACAACATGGGGTATTTGCCGGGAATCAACTCGCTATTGGCATCCCAGATATCCGAAAGCTTCCAAGCATCGTCAAAGTAATATTGCGGGTTGTTGCCCCCATCGTGGAATGGATTACGCATTTCCCATTGCTTATAAAATGTATACATCCCACCACCTGAAAAATCCATTGCTAAATCAAATCTTTTATAGGCAAAGGAAAAGTTCAACCCGAAATTAAGCACAGGTGTAGAACCTTGGCGGTATCCAATTGGGCGTTCATCCATTCCATTGATTACCCCATCCCCATTTTGATCCACATATTTCACATCGCCGGGGCGCAGGGTGCGGTTGCCTTGGCGGTCATTATCAACCGGCCAGTTGGTGATTTCGTCCCAGCTTTTGAATTGTCCATCCGATTCGAGACCCCAGTTCAGGTAACCGTACCGTTGGACAAGCGATCCTCTATACTCATCCCATGAATTGCTAAAACGGGGTTTGTAGCGATCCCAGTCGTAAAAGCGAGAATAGGTAATGTTACCGCCTAGCGAATAGGTAAATTCGTTCACCCGATCGCTCCACCGTACCATTGCTTCATAACCACGGAGCATGTCGGAATTCAGGTTCTCATTGGGTAAACCAAAACCGACTTCAGTGGGCAACAAAATGTCATAACGCGCAGCCGGCAATCCCATCCGCTTTCGTTGGAAAAATTCGACGGTGGTGGTCAGTCTATTTCTCAAGAACGCCGCATCGAAACCAACATTCACCATCTCGGCACGCAACCACGAAAGCGTAGTTACCGGTAAACCACGGGGTTGAGAACCCAGTACATAAGCACCGTCAATTACTGCTCCCCCTTGCTTGTAATTATAGCCCGCCATGTAATCAAACGCTGCATAACCAAGGTCGTTCAAGTCATCATCACCTACCATACCAAAAGAACCCCTGATCTTCAAGTCGTTCACCACTTGACCTAACTTACTATCTTGCCAAAACGACTCTTGGGAAATACGCCATCCGGCGGACGCCGCAGGGAAGAATCCCCAACGGTCGTTCGGTGGGAATTTCCAGGAACCATCGTACCGGCCCAGAAGTTCGACCAGATACTTTCCTGCATAATCATAATTGATTTTACCAATATACCCTAACCGAGCTTGCGGATTATCCCCCCTATCAGTATAGGTATCCATGGTTTCATAATCAATGAGCTTCAACGCATTAGCTGTGGGAATCGAGTGTACCCATGTCGAAGGATCCTTTCTAAGAATACTCTCCACACCACCAATCACGGCAAGATTATGGTTACTGAACGACTTGACATAATTCAGTTGCACATTAGAAGTCATTTCCTCAACATGCCCCATACGGCGTTCACGCCATGGGTTATTATTTTCGAACATGACAGGATACGTATCGGTTGCCGCATCGTACTCATACAACTTGTAAGTATATTCATGATTGTCCATCCGTTGGGACGCGTAATAATATCCTACCAAGGCCTTGGCCGTCAACCCATCTACAATGTTGTATTCTGCATCAAAATTGAGCTGGCTGACCCGCCAAGTCTCCGTCCGCTCACCGGACAAATCGTAGGTCAACCATCCAAAATTCGTACCCGGATCATTTGACGTTAGTGTCGGGTAATCCGGATTATCATTGGCAAATGGACGCACCGTGGGGAGGTTACGGAATGTACCGAAGCGTGGCAACCACAAGTCATCACCGCCCGGTACACCGGGGTTTCTACGATACTCATGCCGGGCGTTGTAGCTTGCCCCAACCTTAAACCGATCAGAGATTTGGGAAGTAACGTTCATCTGCACGTTGGTCCGTTTGAAACCGCCGTAGTTTACAATGACGTCATTCTGGTTGAGGTGACCCAAGCTGAAATAGTAGTTTATTTTGTCGGATCCGCCCGAGACGTTTGCATTGAGATAAACCTGGGGAGAGGTTTCCCAAATGTAGTCGTACCAATCAAACGGCACATAGCCCTTCTCCGTACCCTGACGCCATTTCGCCAGATCGTCGGCATCATACCGGTAGTTATTCGCTCCCTGTACAGTTTCGGATTGGATGTAACTCTCCACATAGGTCACCGCATCCGCAGGCTTCGGAAACGTGGATAAATTCTGGAAACCGTAGTTGGACGTCAAACTGATGGTGTTCTTGGTATTCCGCTTACCCCGTTTGGTAGTAACAACAACAACGCCATTTGCGGCCCGTACCCCATAGATGGCCGCAGATGCATCCTTCAGAATGGCGATGGATTCAATGTCATTGAAATCCAAGTTATTAAACTGACCGGCATCCTTCTGCACCCCGTCGATGACGTACAGGGGACTACCCATGTTACGGATTTGGATGTTGGTTGACGACCCTGGCCGGCCGTCGGTCTGCCGGAAGTTCAACCCCGGCATTTTTCCGACCAAGGCACCGGAAGTAGTCGAAGACAATGACCGACTAATGTCATCAGCACCGATGGATGAAATGGCACCGGTTAATGTCTCTTTCTTCTGCGTCATACCAAAACCGGTGACTACCACCTCCTCCAGTGCGGTTTCATCACGCTCCAATACGACGTTGACCGTTGCACCAGAAACGGGCAGTTCTTGGGCCAAATAGCCCACATAGCGAAATACAAGCACCGCATCATCTGCATGCTGCAAGGTAAGGGAATACGCTCCTTCGTCATTGGTACTCGTACTGTTGGTTGTTCCTTTTTCGGTAACGGTAACACCCCCTAACGGGGTATTGTCGCTACCCACAACTGTACCGCTTACCTGACGTTGTCCTACTGCGACACCCGATACTGGCAACGCCGCTGCGTTCGCTGTGACAACTTGTAGAATTAAACAGCAATAGATGGATAAAAAGGCAAGGGCATACAGCCAAATCGGCCGTAACCTGCGTTCATGAAAATCTTTTTGCATAGCCTTGTTTTTTTAGTTGGTTATTACTTTTTTTCGTGGGTTTAGGGTATATCTGATCTCTCAATGGTTGGTGCAACGCACCTATACCAAACTGATGGGTTAGCTTCCTTGTCCCTCCTTTCCCCGTTGAAAATTAATACTGGTTAACTATTAGTTATCATTATCCCCATTTCAAAGCTAGGGCATAATTCAAGGCAAAATAGGTGCTATCTTATCTGGTTATAGTCAAATTATACCATAATAATATAAAAACAAATATAATTTAAGGCATAATAATTCCTGTCCGAGCTGATTCCTGTGCATAATCCATGGAATCATTTCTCGGTTCAGCGATTTATCTGAAAATTCGCAAATAAAACTGTCCTGATATGTCGTATTAACCTTACATGCTCAATAGATCTATTCCAAATCCCGGCGCATCAGGAGGAATCAGCTTCCCGTCTTTAATCGTGTATTTACTGAGATCCACATCTTCAGAAGTACTGGTAACACCTTCAACGGTAACCGTGTTTCCCAACCCTCCCGCCAAATGGGCCGTATAATAGGTTTTCAGGAGCGACCCCCATGCATGGGGCGATGCTTGCACACCGTATTGCACTAGCTGCGGCATGAGCTTCCTCCAATTCGTAAAGCCAAGGCCTTCGATATCACTGAGATGTACATCCATGAGCTTTTGCTGCATGAGTTCATCTAATAATGCGGGATCCGGATCGGCTTCGCCGTCTGCAAGTAGACTGCTTACACCCGCACTTTGCATCCAGTCCTTAAGTATACGGTAGTCTTTTACAGTCTCATGGAAGGGTTCTTCAATCCAAAATAATGGAATATCACCGATGCCCTTCAAATAAGCAATAAATTCGTTGACCGTGAATCCGTTGTTGCCATCCACCAAAATATCGCAATCGGGAAATGCCGCGGCTACAGCCTTGGTTACTTCGATATCACGGGTTAGCCCTTCTTTGTAGGGCATCCAACGGTGACCCCGGCCGATTTTCAGTTTAAATTGACGGTAACCGTATTCGTAGTCATACCGGCATTCCTCCAGAATTTTGTCAATTCCGCCAGGTGCATGGGAAGGTTCCAAATCGTCAAAGTAAATCATGCCGCTATAATACTTTGTAAGATACGGTGTGCTGCGCCCTAATATGGCATAAACGGGCTTATTGAGTGCTACTCCTGCCAAGTCGTGCAGGGCAATATCGAAAGGGAGATACCGATCATCCGTAATCCCGATCGTGACATCAAATACATCGGATAGTTTCTTTCCGATCAAATCAGGCACAATACGACTTGCTTCTCTACGGCCTCCCCGCAGGGAAGCCCACCCTCTGGCTCCCTGATCTGTAGTAAGGATACAAATAGCTAAACGTGGCCCATAACCATGGATATCCAATCGGGCATTTTTCCCGACTAACCGCGGATATTGCATACGCACATCATCGAATGTGATTGATTTGATGGTGTGATAGGCAAGCTCTTCCTGCAAGCTCCTGTTGTTAGATGAGCTAAACAACGTGTTAGCAATTGCGGATTTTGAGACAAGCGTTGCTGCCATGCCCGCATTTAGTGTGTGGATGAATTTTCTCCTCTTCATAATTCGGTGGCTTTAATTAGTTATAATCGTATTTATTGGCCGCTTATGCTAATGCGTGCTGCTTGGCGCATCTTCAAGAACAACCGGCTTATACCCTCCCTTTAACCTGAAGTAGATGATTAATGCGACGAAAAATAAAAACATAAAGACCGGTAATATGGAAACCGTGGACAATGCGGATTTCTTGGATTGGTTTTCCACTTCGGTGATTACCGCTAGCGTTTCCTCATCGGCAACAGCCAATTTCTCCTGATCCAATGCCTTATATTCTCCGAAAATACTCCGTTTGGTCTCCGTCACATAGTTCTTATGATAAGCGGTGCTATTTTCCATATCGTAGACGTGTAGTTTTGAATCGATTTCGCTATCTTGGATAGACCCTAAAAATACAGCACCTATGATACCTACACCCAACTGCCCTACTGCACTGGTAAAATTCAATGCCAATGCCCCACCTTTAGGAAATTGCTCGGATACCACGCCCAACATGGTACCCCATAGGTAGGTTTTTCCCAGTGCATAACATAATGCGGCTAGCAGGATAGCATATCCGGTCGATATGGACAACCACTGCAAGCCAACGGCGGAAATAAGCGCACTTATCGCTAAGATTCCCAGTGGCGAAATCCGCTTGGTGACCACTCCGGTATACAACCGCAGTATACCCATGATAACGGCCGTGAATACCAACACCCATCCGCCTTGGAAACCCAATTTCTTCATTTCGGGTGTCATGAGATCGGTAATCCAACTGTCCGTACCAAGCTCCATTGTTGCCAGCGGAACCATAATGAGCAGCAGGAGCACAAGCAATGGCCTGCCAAGTGTACGGAGGTAAAAGCCGATGAAACCAATGATCACCACGATCAATGCCACGCTCACCATTGCCGACCAACCAAAAAGATTGCCTAACTCAAAAGCACACAAACTGATGACAATCAGAAAGCCCAACACGCCAACTTCCTTGAGCATATCCAAATAACCCACGCCGGCCTTAACACGCTCATTTAATGGAAATTTTTCTTTCACAATAAGTACCCCATAGGCGATAGTCGGCAGGAGGATAAAAAGCATCATTATTTTCCAATCGATCTGGAAATGCAATAAGGTAATTCCCAAAAGACCGGCCAACGCAATCCCCAGCGGCCAACCTGCATGGAGAATATTGAGCCATTTTGTTTTCTCTTTTGGATACATGGAAGCAACCACGGGATTGATCACCGCTTCGGCAGCCCCGTTTCCCAGGGCAAATAGGAACGTGCCAAAATAGAGCATCCAATATCCCGTAGCGAATACCGTCAATATAACGGAGGCCCCATGGCACAGAAAAGCAAAAATCATGGACTTCTTATAGCCTATCTTGTCAATTACCAAGCTAAACAGCACAATACTCAATGCAAATGGCCAGAAACTTACACCAAAGATTTGCCCTTGCTGGGTTTTGCTCAAATCGAACCGGACGCCCCACTCGGGCATAAGGTATGCACGGAAAACAAATCCGAATGCGGATGCAACCAACACAATGAAACATCCCCAGAAAAGTCGCTTACTAGGTGATGAAGGATTGGCGGTTTGTAACGTGGTGGAGTTCATAATTTGAGCGATAACGATTTATTGTTAAAATATTATAGAACACAGATAACACGGATCGTACTGACGTTCGCGGATGTGTTTAATTGTTATCTGTATCAATCCGCATAATCAGCGTCATCTGTGTTCAATTCATCAGCAAAATGTCCCCTTCAAAAATGCAAATCCCTCCTCGGCAAGTTCATCCGCGCTATTGGCCAATGGCCTCCATACGCTCGCTGCCCTTGCCAACTCCTTGGAGGGGGCTCCGAAGGTTTCAATCACTAAGCTTCCATCATAACCGATGGTATCGAGTGCATTGCGGATGCCCATCCAATCCAGGTGGCCCGTACCCGGTGTGCCACGGTCGTTTTCATTGGCTTGGATGTGGATCAGCCTATCCCCCAGTTTCTCAATACATGCAGGGATGTTTTTCTCCTCAATATTGCTGTGGAAGGTATCTAGCAATATTTTCAAATGGCTACTATCCACCTCATCCACCAGCGATATGGCTTGGTCAACCGTATTGACCATATCGGTTTCAAATCGATTTAGCGGCTCCAACGCCAAGATTACCCCTAGGGCTTCTGCATGCTTGGTGGCTTGAAATAAGTTTTCCAAACACCATTGGCGTTCTTGTTCTTTCTCAGCTTTAGAGACCAACCGGGTTTTACCGACCGCCGAATAGAGTGGCCCTCCAAAAACTGGACTCTCCATGTCGCTTGCTATGTTCAAGCAGTCGACGATATAGGAAAGCCCGTTTGCCCGAATTTCGGCCCGATTGCTCGAAATATCCCGATCCACACCAAACGCCCCACTTATCGTGATTTTCAATCCCAACTCCCGCGCAATTTCCTTTAAAGCAGCCCAATCAATCAAATCGCGGTCTTCTACTGCAACCTCTACCACATCATAACCGATCGCTTTGGCTTTATGCAAGATATCAAAGGACTTACTTGAAAACGGCGAAACCCAAACAAACGTGCTTATTCCTATATCCATCGCTGACAAACCAAATTATTTATTGTTGTTCGAAACTCGGTACATCGACCCTGATGCCACCTTTCATCGCCGATTCATGTGCACATATACCTGCGCAAGTATAATTGGCCGCCAGTGCGGCATCTACAGCCGAATGCCTGCCTTCCACAATCGCGGCGATAAACTCCTGCACCAAGTGGGGATGCGATCCCCCGTGGCCAGCTCCCTGGAGGAACGAAACGTGGTTAGGGTCATCTATCTTTTCGCGCTTAGTAAAATCAGCAATTTCAGGAATCAATAACTCATCGGTATCGGGCACATTGATTCTTCTTGCATTTTCACCGCCGTCAAAGACTACATGCTCTTCGTCTTGCAGTTGTTCCCATTCGAATGACATTTTTGTACCGTAGACATCATAGCTTTCGCGGTACTGCCGCACCACATCGAAAAGTGAACGAGTAGCCTCGGCTACCACATCCGTGCCTCGGAGCTTGAATGTAGCGGTTTCCACCGCATATGGGGCATTATAGCGGCTAGCCAAATCATCCGATAACTTGCCTGAACCGTGGCAAACCACCGACTCGGCGATCGTATTGTTGATACGCAACAAAGGTGATATGGCGTGTGTTCCGTTTAACATGGGCGGATAACCTTTCCAATATTCAGCCCAACCCTCCATACTCATATCTTGGATATGTGAGCCCCTTACAAACTGGATTTTTCCCAACTGCCCCGTTTCGGCCAGCTTCAGTCCGTACAGAAATTCCCTTGTATATAATGCGGTTTCCATCATCATGTATACCTTACCGGATTTGCGTTTTGCGGCTACGATTGCTTGGCAATCTTCTACGGTCATCGCCATGGGTATCGTGCAAGCTGTATGCTTATTGGCGTTCAATGACGCCAACGTCATGCGCGCATGTTCGGGTACGGGCGTAACGACATGGATGGCATCGACATCGTTCCGCTTTACCACCTCATCGAAGTCTGTAAACAGCAAGTCTTCGTCTAAGTTGAACTTGGCCTTAAGGTCATTGAGCGTGTCTTGATTACGGGTACAAATACCTACTGCTTTGATGTTGGGATGTTTCTGATAAATTGGGATAAATTCTTTTCCAAATCCCATACCGACGATAACGACTGTAATTTTTGACATGTGTTTGATCTATTACTTAATTATACCATTTGATTAGTTTGCAACCCATTTGGCAGCGTTGATTAATAATGCCTTATACGCTTCATGCTGATGGCTATGCTCATCATGGCCCAATGTGATACCCACGATCCTAGCCTTCCGATGTTTAACGGTAAACACTACAGGATAAACCGCATCAGTTTCTTTCGATTGGCCAATGGCCAGCACCTCTATCCCTTTTGCCTGCGAATCAGGCACATGACGATACAACTCATCCTGAAACTCGAATTTCTGGGGAACACCTTGCGTGATGGGATGGGACGGATTGACTACATAGTTCTTGAACGCCTGGAATTTCTCGTGGCTCTTGCTGCCACCTCCTACGTAGTTTAGATTATACGCTGGCCAGTCCTCCCAGTTGTACCAAACCGCAGCATGCAACAGCAGCAGTCCGTTCCCTTTTTCGACAAATTTGGTGATTGCGGCCTGACCCTTTTCGTCTATGGGCTGGTTGTTGGAAAGAATCAGGATATCCGCTTGTTTTAAATAAATCGCGATAGAGTCGGGGCGGTCGGTGTATTGCACCTGAAAATCACCGGTAGATTCAAGTGTTTTGGTATCCTCCTGGCGGTACCAACGGTCAAAATCATGGGACCCTCCCCCACCCACCATCAATACTTGAATGGGCTTTGTTTGACCAAGCGCTATACCTACAATAGACAACACTAATGCAAGTCCTGTTAGTAATTTTGCTACCTTCTTCATTCGTCAATTATTTTAATGCTTATTTTACAACGCTCATAATACCATTCATTCCTCGCCAATGCCCTGGAAACGTACAGACATAGGGGTAATCACCTGCCTCTTTCGGCGCTGTAAACTCCAACGTAAAGCTTTCGCCGGGGTCTACCAACGGTGTGTGGTGCAATACTTCTGGGATATCGGGTATATATTGCTTGTCAAAAGCCTCCGAGGAGCGCAACATATCATCCGCTGCCTTACCCACAATCTCCAATGTACCGGGCTGGATAATCAATAAGTTATGCTGCATCCCGTCTGGATTTTCGAAAATCAAGGTTATCCGCTTACCGGCTTGT
This sequence comes from Parapedobacter tibetensis, assembly GCF_024704835.1. Classification (GTDB taxonomy): domain Bacteria; phylum Bacteroidota; class Bacteroidia; order Sphingobacteriales; family Sphingobacteriaceae; genus Parapedobacter; species Parapedobacter tibetensis. The sequence goes on along the minus strand of NZ_JAMXBE010000006.1, from coordinate 142,181 downwards.
ACGGTAATCAACTTCTTGTCGTATTGCATGATATCCTTCACGGCTTTCAGCTCGATGCGCTCGGAGGGTGTGGTGCTCTCGGTCTCATCCGCTTCGGATGTTACCCTTTGCTGGTGCCCGCCATGGGCCTTTGAAAGCCTCACCGTAATGTTGTTTACATTACCGGTAAACTCCGATGAGCCTCCGTAATCCGTGAACGCATATTTGTCGTCAAAATCCTGCCCACTACGCAGGTAGAGCTTCAAAGGAGCGGTGAACAGATGCATGATTTTTGCTTCACCTTGGCTGACATTGTTGACCAGCAGCTTGGCTGTGGCATCTGCCGTTATCTGGGCTTTGACGGTGAAGCTGTTCGGCACCCTGCCTTTGCTTGAAACGGTGGTTCCCTGCCCATGCTGGTAAACTTCGAAAAACAACCTGTCGTCTTTCAGGTAGAGTGCATAGCCATCGTTCTGATCGCCTTGGCCGACGATAAGGCCATTGTAGCGTTGGTTGTCGCGCCTGCTGACTTCCGTTTCAATGTGGATTTCCTTATTCGACACGTCCGGAGAAAACTGCAACCGCGTTCTCCTTCCCAGCACATATCGCTCATCGGCTAGCGCTTCCAAAATACGGTCGGCAAAGGCATTGCGCGATCCTTGTGCTGTCACTTGGTGAAATGCACCTTCGTGCTGGGTGATGGCGCCGAACAATGCCTGCGACAACCATCTGTCACTTTCATTGACCGCATCGTTTGTAGCCGCCAACAACGCACCGGCCAATGTACCGGAAGCCGGGTATTCAGCCATCCGCACAAAAGCGGCCAAACGTGTGTTTAATTGGTCATCTTTCAACACCTCGCTGGCCAAAATCGCTTCAAGCGATTGACTGTTTATTGGCAACACCTGTATAGCGGCTTTCCTCACGCCTGCTGAAGGGTGTTTCAGACAGGTTACGGCTGCATCAAATACCTTTTTGTTGGTTTCGATTACATGGAGGCCTTGAAGTGTCCATAACGCGTGGATGGCTGGGGCGTTCAGGCCGATCTTATCTACTTTTTTATCCAAGGCGATGTTGACCAAGTCGTTCACCACATCTTCTTTCTGCCGCTCTACCAGCAGCCGTTGGGCATGCATGCGCCAGAATTTATTGTCGCTTTTCAATGCCTTCAACAATCCGGCTGAATTATCTTTTGAGAGCTGATGCTGTTCCTTGTGCTTTCCTTTTTTATGGACAATCCGGTATACCCGGCCATGTTTTTTATCCCGTAAATCACTTTCGAATGCGTTGCCGGGACCATGAGGTTGATCGGTAAAGGGCAGTACCTTTTCGGATGGAGCCTGGGCAGGTACAAATACATTATGTTGGATGATGAAGTTATACCAATCTAACACCCAAACGGCACCGTCAGGTCCCACCTCCGCATGTATAGGCCCGTACCATTCGTCTGAACTGGTCACCAAATTCCACCCATCTTCTTCCTTGAAACCTGCTCCATCCGGTTTTATGAGGGCATTGTGTACCAAGCGCACTGTGGGCTCGGTCACAAAGGCCACCTTATTCCAATAGCTTTCTGGATAATCCCTGGCGGTGTACAGCTGATGGCCTGCTGCCGAAGTAAAGCCGCCAACCACGTCAACCTGCCTTAGATTTGGGGTTAAGGCATGTACATCATAATGCCCATCGATTTTTTGTATGGCATTGACCTGTTGCCTGCGATGGCCTTCCTTTACCTTGCGTTGGAACAGCTTTTCGGGCATCGAATAAAACGCGCTATGCGTGTTGTTTGCGGTAGAGATAAACACGTTGTTGTCTTCGGTCATGCCTAGTCCCCAAGTATTGTTGCTCGTGGTGGCTAGAAACTCGAAATCAGTGCCATCTGGATTAAAATGGTACAGGCCCTGACCAAAGGTATGCCGTTTGCCATTAATATCGCCATTGAAACCAGCATATCCCGTAACTCCCCAAATTTTATTATCGAAACCATATTGCAGGTTCGATGGGCCTGCATGGGTGTCATTTTTATTCCATCCGGTCATCACCGTCTCCTTCACGTCCGCAACGTCATCCCCATCGGTATCTTTCAGGAAGATAAAATGCGGAGCCATGGCGACGAGCACGCCGTCATTTATAAACGTAAGGCTTGAGGCGATGTTCAGTCCTTCTGCAAAAACGGTGAATTTATCAGCCACACCATCTCCATTGGTATCTTCACAGATTTTAATCCGATCATTATTCTCCCCCTTGATCTCTACGAAATTATTTGGGTAATCTACTGCTTCGATGATCCATAAACGACCTCGCTCATCCCAACTCATAGCCATGGGATTGACGATATCGGGCTCAGCAGCAAATAGCTTTATTTCAAAGTCGACGGGTACCTGCATGAGCTTCATAGATTCCTCGGGCGACAATGGATCCTGCATTTTGGGCACATCATGGCGGGCTGTAAAGTCGGCAATCGAATCGGGGTAAATGCTTACATCAGGGATGTCTAGTTGCTTGATCAACTCGCGAACCTTGTCGCCAACGGCCCACAATGTTCCGTTTCTCAGCAACCGCAAAAAACTGCGATTCTTCCATGTTGCCTCCGAATTTCCCAACGGGGTAAAGAAAACACGACCGCGCCCTGCCGTTCGCACCCAAGCATAAGGTTCGCGCGTTTCATTTTCTACAGCTTCCAACAATACGGTATTTTCTGGGTTTACCCATTCGAAGGTATAGCGTTCATCCACGTCAAAAGCTGCCACCCCCTCCGTGACCTGATACGATGTATCCATAACCTCGATGGTCAGCGCTCCTTGTTGCTGCGTCGTAAGCTTACCTCCTACAATGTCGCTGTACCACTGGGAACTGCCGAATGCTATTGAGCCCAAACTGATCGGAATGATGCCCTTACCTTTTTCCAGGAACGCTTTCATAGCACTTTCCTGCGATGACGATAGCGAATCGTGACTACCATAAATGATAAGCCCGTCATAACGGTTAAGCTTATCTTCATGTAAATCGTTGACGTCCTCGGTATAGGTCAGATTGATGCCTGCCTTAAACAGTTCTACAGCAAGCCAGGTAGCGTACTTTCCCGTCTGCCCAGCTTCAAGCGCACCACCACTCAAAAACAGCACCTCGGCACGTCTTGGGCGTTCGTTGGTACAATTCCACACCAATAAGCAACAAGTAACAGCAAAGTAGATAATCCCTCTCATTTGGTTTATTAAAGTTTATAATCCGTATTACATAAGCAAAGGTATAGATGAAAGAACCCCGAAAACCGCGATATGTTATCTCTTTATAGTCAAATTATATCATAATTAACTAATTTAGCACACCAAATACGATAAATCATGAAGAAGAGCCATATTATACCCAAATCACTCATTCCCGAATCGAAATCGTTCGTCATCCGAAAACAGGTAGAACCGTATTTCGATCCAACTTTTCATTTGCATCCGGAATTCCAATTATCATACGTGGTAGAGGGGGAGGGTAATCGTTTTGTGGGCGACAGCATCAAGCCTTTCAAAGCGAATGACCTGGTGCTGATCGGCCCCAACCTTCCGCACGTGTGGCGCAGCCATAATCCGTATTTCGAGAAAGACAGCACACTCAGCACCACCGTCGTTGTCATTTACTTCCACGATCATTTCCTGGGCGAAACCATTGAGAACAAGGAAGAGTTTGAACGTATCAGGCATCTTTTCCAACGCTCGCAATGCGGCATCGAAATCACCGGCAGGACACAACGGGAAGTCAGTCGGCTGATGAACGACTTGTTACTCCTGAAAGGCGCGGAAAGCATTATCCAACTCCTCCGTATCCTGAATACCATTGCGCTTTCGGACGAATGCCAGCTGATTACCGATACACATTCGAAATCGTACAATACCGAAGCTGAGACGGATCGGATGAACAAGGTATACGAATTTATCATGAAAAATTTCCAGCGTAAGATCAACCTGGAAGATGTTGCCTCGATTGCCAGTATGACGTGTACATCGTTCAGCCGGTACTTTAAATCCAGGGTAAATCAGTCATTTTCGGACTTCCTCAAGGAAATCCGTATCGAATACGCTTGCAAGCTGCTAAAGGAAGATAAGATGAATATCGACCGTATCGGCTACGAATGTGGGTTCCTGTCGCCCACCAATTTCAACAAGCAATTCAAGAAGGTAACCGGCAAGCAACCGCATCAATATCGAAATGAATACCAAAAAATGGTGATCGAGCCTTACCACCAGTATCACTGAAATACTGGTCCTTTTTTGGAGGTGGTGCTTGGTGAGTGGCCTTCGATTTCCGACCAGCCATCGGTCCAGATCAACTTATCCAGCATAAGCATTCGTCGGCTTGCGCCGCTGGGCACTTTACCTTTCGTGCGGTCGATGCCATGATAAAGGAGCCAATCTATCCCCTCGCTGTCGGTAATGATGCGCGAATTATGTCCCGGGCCGACAATGCGATCATTACCCTGTAAAAGCAAGGTCCCATTGTCGCGTTCAGCGATATCTTTTCCCACTTTGTCGAGATAAGGTCCCGTCAGGTTCTTCGATCGTGCAACCAATACATGGTACTGGCTATTCGCACCATCACAGCAGCTGCCCTTGGAGCCGAAAAAATAATAGTAATCATCTCTTTTGTGGATCATCACCGCTTCGAAATCCCCAGCGGCAATCTTGAATTTTTCATCTAAATCCGGTACCGATAGACCATTATCCGCCAAGCGTACACCATAAGTACCTTGGGTCGGTGCGTTGCTGAAACTCCCCCAAAACAGGTACCGCTTGCCATCATCCTCGAAAAAATGGGGGTCAATGGAGTTGGGTACGTCCACCTCTTCACTGGTAAACAGTTTGCCTTGATCAATGAAGGGGCCACTGGGCTTATCCGCCACTGCCACCCCAATTCCCGGATTAGGGTCGCCCCATGTGGAGTAAGAATAGTAAAGGTGATACTTTCCATCAACATAGTTGACATCAGGCGCCCACAGCCCACCCGCTTCCTTCCAGGCGGGTTTCTCGGTAAAGGCCTGTCCAACCACCTTCCAGTTTGCCAAATCAACAGACCGTAATATAGGCATGAGCCGACTTCCCTGCCCATCGCCCCAATTGTCTTGGGTGCCATAGGCGTAAAAGTCGCCCGACTCCGAATCGCGAATCACCGATGGATCAGCCAATATCGGTTCAAAAACGGGATTAACATAAGTGGTTTTGTGTCCATTGGATGGCTTTTTATCTTCCGGAACGTTGTCGCCTGCAGATTTGCCGCAGGAGGCAATGATTACTAATAATGCACTTAAACTGTAAATTCCCATAGTTTTATCTATTTGATCACCAGTTTGGGTGTGATGAATTTTTCATTAATGACCATTACCGTTTCGCCATCTTTTTCCTCAAAGGAGACGTTACTGATGTGCATGATGCGCGGATGTATTTCGGTTTGGCTATGATGCGCGTGGAACACGATGCGTAGCTCGCCCGCTTTATCCCGAAACATGGCGCTATGACCCACACCCACCAAGTTGCCTGGTTTTTGCAAAATCGGATTTCCCGCATGCTTAGTCCATGGACCCATAATCTGCTCAGCAGTAGCAAAACCTATTCCATAGAAGGAGCTTTCATAGCTGTTGGCGGAATACGTCATATAATACTTCCCCTCGTGCTTCAACACAAAAGGCCCTTCATTGACGCGGGGCCAAACTTCCTCCCATTCTTGCGATACATGGATGCATTTTACGGCCGTTTTCGGCTTTATCTCCGTCAGGTTGTCCTCAAGCTCCGCCACCCAAATATTCAGGCCATCGTTGAATCGGTCATAGAAAAGGTATGGTTTGCCATTATCGTCTATGAACAACGAATTATCGATGCCCTTTTCATCGGCGATCATTGGCCGCTTGATTTCCTGTTTGAATGGACCCAACGGACTGTCACTCGTGGCCACGCAAATATGCTCATCCGCCGAATAATACATATAGAATTTTCCATCCATATGGTAAACTTCCGGGGCCCAAAACCAGCGGTCGCCCCAAGAGTCCTTTTTATCGAGCGCCAAGCGATTGCCTTGTACTGTTTCCCATGAAAGTAGGTCCCGCGAAACATATACCGCAATACCATCATCTGCAGACGTGCCATACGCATAATAGGTGTCACCGTGCAACAGAATAAAAGGGTCACCAAAGAATACGTTCGTTTCCACCGGGTCTTCGGGTAATTCCGGGAGCTTACCAGTACTGCTCGATGAGCATGCCAATATACAGAAACCTACTGATAGGAATAAAAGAAGATAATGTTTCATCTGTTTATATTTAATTTTATTGATGTCATTATTTGACTTTTCAAGGCATCAATGAGCTCGCAAGCTCGGTTCAATGGTCAGATGGAACCTTTGATGATTAAAATAATCATTCCCCTGTGGGTTTAACTGCGAAGCATTCATGAACGCCTTTGAAAGCAGATAAACTTGTGAATAATGATTATTTTAATCATATCGGTTTCATTTAACTATAATTTGTTTATTCATTTTCAATCCCGAATTTTTTCACAAGCGCATTGAATTCATCTTTCGAAATCGCAATCATACACCCATGTCGTACTGATTTTGGCAAGCTGTATTTATCCCAGTCCGAGAAAAACGTATACCCCGAGGCCTGGTACCAAGGGCCATTCAGGTTATCAGTGATAGACAAACCGTACGAAACACCGGGATACTGTTCATAATACATATACCAAATCTGGTTGTCGGGCGATGGGATCAGCATTGGTGCTTCCCTGAAATTTGGGCTTATTGGAGCTGACGGTTCCGAATAAGGGCCAGTAAGGTATGGCGCCCGTGAAATCCGGATTGTTTTGCCTGTCGGCCAATACAACGTCGGGTAAGTCTCGTCTTTGATTACCGCGTAGTACTGATTGTTCACCTTACGAATAAACACGTCTATAGTCCCCATATTCCAGTCAAATAATTTAGTGGGGTGATCCGAAAAGGATTTGAGATCTTCCGAAAGGACGTAAAGTGTCCGCTGACTTGCCCAATATCGTTCAGGATCCTCCTTGGTGCCCTCTTTATGGGGGGTGTGCCACGTCAGGATATATCGCTTGGAGGGCTCATCAAAATACAACTTCGGGGCACCTATACGCTGCAATGCATGCGCATAATCGGGTGTACTGGCCAAATTGGGGGTGTATGTGCTATATTTTTGCCAACTAATCAGATCCTCGGAGACCCAGATATTGATGTCCGGCGAGGAATCATTGTTATTCCCCGCCAGGTAGTATTTTCCATCGTGTCCTTTACAAATATCAGGATGACCTTTGTAATCATCGGATACCCGTTTCTTTCCGTTCAGCGCATACCAATGCAATCCATCCGTACTGACCGAGTAGTATAGCCGACCATAATCTTCATGTAGCATATGCGCAAACAAGTAAGCCTGGTTCACAGCATCCTCGGCACGCCCCACCTGCCCCGGAGGGTTCGGTTGCTGGCCTAGGGTTATGGTCCGTACCGGGATCGATAGCAGCAACAGCAGTCCGATCCGAATTTGGGTTTGTCTAAATATCAACATTTTTCAAGTATACGGTATTATTAAGTGGCTTCTGTCAAATAAGGCTTTTAGTAGTTTGGATTCTGTGTCAACTTACCATCACTATTATCCACTTCTATTTGCGGGATAGGCAACCTGTTGTGTTTGTCAATCGTAAAGTTATTGAAATCGGCATCTCTTAACTTTAATTCGTCAATTCCAGCTTGGGAATCCAATAGCTCCCAGCGCTTGAGGTCGGCCCATCGCCATCCCTCAAAACAAAGTTCAAGCGTACGCTCCATCTGAAGATGCTTCAAAAACTGCGCTGGTGAACTCAGCGCGCTGGCATAGATACTATTTTCCAAGGCCGGCAAATTCGTGGAGGGCCGCTGCCTGACTTTGTTGACATAGGACGCAGCTTCCGCTGGAGATCCACCCGTTTCAACAATACATTCAGCATACATGAGCAAGATGTCGGCATAACGGATGATGCGGTAGTTGTTAGGCGCGAAATAATCCTCGAAATTCCGATAGTATCCTGTTGAATATTTCCGGATAAAGAGATGGTCCCCCCAGTCTGCATTGTTCCATTGCCTTCCATAGATCAGTGGGTTTTCGTCTGGAAAATCGGATGGGCTGCTCTTATAATACAGGTTATGGTACAACCGGATATCATTCGTCCCATTGAGGTTTTTTTCCTTCTTATACTCCCCCACCAGCCAGGCGCGGGCTTTCCCATCCTGCCAGCCGATACCGCCCGGAGCGTAAAACTGTGTGCGTTGAAGTCCTGTCGCCATAGCAATATCGTTGCCAGTCCCCCCCTTATTTTCGTCATCAAACTGAATTTCAAATACGCTTTCGATATTATTTTCGTTGAGATGCGTAAAGTTATCCGGGTAGTTATCCACCAAACCATATAATGTACCTTCCCGGTCGATGAGCCATTGCAACTCCGTTTTCGCTTCATTGTACCGGTGCTGCTGCATATACGCCTTCGCCAGCAATGCTTTCGCAGCTCCTATGGTAGCCCGGCCTACGTTGTTATCATCCCAGGTCTCCGGCAATTTAGCAATCGCGTCCTTAAGGTCAGTCTCTACCTGAGCCCAGATCGCTTCTTCGGGAGCTTCCTCCGGAATATAGCTTGGGTCTTTTGGCTCCAATACGAGCGCACCTTTTCCCCACAGCGTAGCGACCTGAAAATACCATAACGCCCGCAGAAAGGATGCCTGCCCCAATACTTGGTCTTTAATCGTCTGATCGGTGAATTCTATATTGGGTACATGCGTCAGCACCTGATTTGCACGGAAGATCCCGGTGTAAAAATGAGACCAATGCACATTATTTCCTTCAAGAAAATTATAATTTACGTAGTTAAATCGCGTCCAATCTCCCAATTCGTTCCACGGGCTGCTACTCCATCCCTCGTCGGACGACAGATCGTAACGAAAAGACAGCCACCGCATCCAAGTCCCTTCTTTATATAAGCTGCTGTAGGCAGCATTTACGCCCATCTGTGCATCCGATTCGGTTTGCCAGAACGTATGGATGGGCGCTTCATTGGGGTTGTCTATGTCCAGCAGGTCTTTGCTGCAGGCGGCTGTTAAAAGGCTGACCAACGCGCCCAGCGTTATCAATTTATATGTTTGCATCTTCGTCTGCATTTTTAAAAGTTCCATCGTCTAAAAATTAACCTGTAAACCTAACATGATGGTACGGGCATTCGGAAAGGACATGTTATCCGTTCCCCTGTCCCATACACTTGTATTGATGAAATCGGGATCCAGCCCAGTATATTTGGTCAGCGTGATCAAATTGTTGCCGCTGATGTAGGCGCGCAAGGTATTCATGCCGGCTTTTGTTAGCCAATTTTTCGGAAATGTATAACCGAGTTGTACATTCCGCATTCGGAAAAACGAGCCACTCTCCAGCCATAGATCCGTATCTCCGCGTGTGTTGCGGAGATCTCCATAAATAATTCTCGGAAAGTTACTGTTGGGATTTTCCTGATAAGGCTCATTGCCCGCTTCAAACCGTATATAGTTCGAGTTATCGGAGAAAAACCTTCCTTGACGCATAGCCCCGTTGATAATTTCGTTGCCGAATTGGCCATACCATTGCATGGAGAAATCCAAATTTTTCCAGGAAACATTGGCATTCAAACCCAACTGAAAATCTGCCCAAGGATCTCCGACGATCTGCCGGTCATTGGTCGTAATCACACCATTATCGTCCGTATCAATATACCGGAGGTCGCCCAATTTCGGACGCTTTCCTTCAATCGTGATCGGCTGGCCCTGTGAGTTCATATAATTATCGATATCTGCTTGCGTACGGAATAGTCCGTCCGTTTTCAGCAAGTAAAACTCGCCGAGCGATCGGCCTATTTCGCTACGGGTCTGCCCGGTATAAAATACCTGCGTTCCATGGCCCAGCTCAATAATCTTATTGTTTAGCGTTGTCAGATTAGCGCCTATTGAATAATTCAGTTCCCCCGACTGATCCCGCCAAGTCGCGGCCAGCTCAAAGCCGCTGTTCCGTATGCTCGCGGCATTGGCCAGCGGATTCGGGCCGCTATGCCCGGTGGTCATCGATATCTGCATGGCAGTGAGCACATCCGAGGTGGTCGAACGGTAATATTCAGCGGTTATGCCCAGCTTGTTGGATAAGAACGCCGCATCCAACCCGATATTCACCTGTTCGGTACGCTCCCACCGGAGGTCTTCGTTCCGAATGGCCACTTGGGCAGCACCGTTGACCAGCCGCTGGTCTATGCCAAACACCGTAACGATATTGGAATTGATCGTATTCATGTAGGCCCAGTGGTTCAGATTCCGTTCGCCGATCGCCGCATTACCAAGCTGACCATAGTTCGCACGCAGTTTCAAATCATTGATCCAAGACGACTGGAAAAACGGCTCGTTACTGATCCGCCAAGCGCCGGAGACAGAGTAATAATCCTCCCATCGATGTTGTTTCGATAACTTGGAATCACCATCGCGCCGGTAGGTCAACGTCAGGAAATACTTGTCGTCATATATGTAGTTAGCCCTTCCCAGATAGGAGATAAGCGCATATTCGCCGATGGTATTCCAGTTGGTTTGGTTGGCCTGCCCTGCGCTCAATACGGTGAGGTAGTCCCCGCCCAGCAAGGGGAAACGGAGCCGTTGCGCACCGACATCTTCCCAATAAAAGTGTTGATACGTCAGACCCGCTACGGCGTCGATGTGATGCTTTCCGAAATCTTTATTAAGATTCAGTGTATTTTCGATGAGCTCATTGGTTTCCTTGATCCGGTTTTTCTGCCCTGTGGGGTCCCTGAATTCTTGGTTCATCGTCCAGTTGCCCTCGCCGCGGAAATAACGGTAGTCGTCAAAGATGTAATCGATACCGCCGTTAATCTTATAGGTCAGGAAATCGGTGAGCTTTGCCTCAGCCCACATCGTGCCCCGCAACCGGTAAATCTTGGTATTGGTGGCTTCAAGGTCCTCACGGGCGATGGGATTGGTACCGAATGTCCGCGCATTGGCTTCATTGCCATAACCGTATCCGCCCGGATTGTTGGAGTCTCTGACCGGGATGGTGGGCAGCATACGGACAACGTCGACATAAGGTGCGGTCTGCAGCGGATCACGGTCGGTCTGAGCAAAATTAAAGGTTTCCCCGAACGAAAAAATACCGCGCTTCCCACTGGTATTGACGCGGAAAGTATACCGGTCAAACGAGTTACCGTACATCATGCCCTCATTGTTGTAATATCCTCCGGAAATGAAGTAGTTGCCCGACTCACCTCCGCCGGATAGTGATATGTTATAATCCTGAACCAGCGCCGTTTTCATGGTTTCCTGCTGCCAGTCCGTATCGAAGTCTGCGTGGTCCTGCAACCCGCGGTTCCATACACCGTCATCGATCCCTTCCTGGTAAGCCATGTCGTTATATTTCTTGTATTCTTCGGCACCCATCAGGTCATATTTCGGCGACCAGTCAAACGATTCCCTCACCGATACATCGACTTTCATCGGTCCCTTGCCTCCACTCTTCGTGGTGACGATGATCACCCCATTGGCTGCCCGCGAACCATATATGGCTGCGGCCGATGCGTCCTTCAGGATCTGGATGGATTCCACGTCATTCGGGTTGAAGTCGGCCCCGCCGCTGGTAATCATCCCGTCAATAACCCAAAGCGGATTATTGTTGGTCAAGTTGCCCAACCCCCTTATCTCAATATTCGCATCGCCCCCGGCATTACCGGTGTTGCGTACGCTCACTCCTGTTGCCAACCCTTGGATGGACTGCCCTACTGTGCTGGCGCCTGTCTTGGTCATTTCTGCGGGGTCGATGACGGATACTGCACCGGTCAAATCCTTCTTTCTTACCGATCCATATCCGATTACCACAACCTCCTCCAGATCCTGTAAAGCGCTTTGCAGCGTCACGTTAATCGTTCGCCGCGCGCCAACGACTTCTTCACGGCTTTCGTAGCCAAGGTATGAGAATACCAGGATAGCATCGTCTCCCGGCACTTCAATGCTGTAATACCCTTCTTCATTGGTCACGGACCCCGCACTGGTTCCTTTTATGGTGATGCTGATGCCTTCAAGGGGGTTATTCAGGGAGTCCACCACCCTACCCCCTACTTTTAACTGCTGCAAGGCGGCAACACCCGCAACATAACCGGCCAAATGTTTTGCTTTCGTTGCTGCGTATGCGCATGAAAAAGCAAGTACTCCCAAACAGCCTGCGAGGGATACCATACGCTTCACGGCTGAAAAAAAGATTCCGGTGTTTGCTCTGTTTTTTTCCATAACTATAATTCTTTATCATGAATCATTTCTTCCCGGCAAGGTCTTTGATGATAGCGGTTTCTTCCTGCTTATACGGCGTACCATCTCCCCTGAATATATCGTGGAACCAAAGCGGTGGTTCGTCAGTGTAGGTTTTGGTCCAGCTGTCCCATGGGTAGATGGTTTGGGTTTTACCATCTACAAACCCCCAGTTAAATATGGCCACATTGTATTTCTTGGCAATAGGCAGAAAACCGGCGAACGTACTGCCGTTTGATCGCGCCATGTATTCGGTGCACCAAAGCGGCTTGCCGTAACGTTGAAGTTGTTGTATCCGCTTCTCGAAATCTTCCGGCGTATCGTAGTTGTGGAAACTAATGATATCAGACTCTTCGATCTGCAGCTTTTCAATGGGTTTCAATCCCTCATGCGTGGACCAATCGCCTGCCCAAACACCGGAAGTGAGTGGTTGTGTGGGATTGGCCGAGCGTGCCCATACGAATGCTTGCTCCAACAAGGGTAACACGTAATTGACCTTATCTTTGATTTCCACGGCCTCATAGGAAGCACCCGTCATGTTATCCGGTTCATTCCATATATCCCAACCAAGGATACGATCATCTTCGGCAAACCGGCCCATCAGCGCTTTGACATACCGTTCGAGCCGTGGATATTGGGTGCTGTCTTTCAATGCAGCTTGTCCCGGACTTTGCACCCAACCGGAATTATGTACATGTGGCTTGGGTGCGCGTTGCTTGCCCAGTGCGGGAAACGGGTCCCAGCAGGAGTCAAAGATGACAAAGAGTGGTCTGATACCGTGTTTTGATGCAATGGTCAAGAAAGCGTCCATACGGCTGAAAAAGCCGAGTGAATCCTGTTCGTAAAGCAAGTCATGCAGGTAAACCCGTGCCGTATTCATACCCAGATCAGCTGCCCAGCCGAGTTCCTTATCAATGGTTTGCCGATCAAACGTATCTTCCTGCCACATTTCCAGTTGGTTGATGGCGGTCGCTGGAATATAATTCGGGCCTATCAGCCAGCCTTGTTGTGAAACCCATGCATTGGCTTCTCGGACGGTCCAAACTTCCTTGACTTGGCGTGTTTCATCTGTTCCAGGATTAGATCCACAACCTATTAATAAGTGTACACACAGGGTGCCTAGAACCAAAAATGTATTGGGAATTCGCATAATCGTGATCTAATTGTTGGTTACTAAATTGGTTATATAGGGCAGTATTAATTTCCCATAAGTACAAAGGACGGTAATAACGTGGCAGGGCACGATACCATTTTGTTTCAATCTTTCCTTATTTTGTCTCACGGAGATTACTCCATACATAACCCAGAGCAATCGCATTTAACTTTTTCGTCATTGCGAACTGTGTTGGGTTGAGCTAGTTGACCGCGAAGCAGCTCCATTTCTTAGGCTAACGCGCTTGCTCGCAAAGACGATAGACCGTGTTTTGTTTAAATGCTGTTACCCTGATACATAAATGCCTTCCGGCTCGTACGTCAAATTTTCCTGTTATCTTTGGCCTAGCCAAAGGGCCTATTTGTAATGAGATCGGTTTTATCCATATCCTTTTTTTTCGTGCTCGTGTGGTCGTGCCCCGCCTTCGGACAGCCCTACTATTTCTCGCATTACCAAGTAGAAAGCGGACTATCGAATAATGCGGTGCTGTGCAGCGCGCAAGATGAAATGGGGTTTATGTGGTTTGGCACAAAGGATGGCCTTAACCGATTTGATGGTTACTCCTTTAAGGTATTTCATAACGACCCAAATAATCCCAATGGACTGGGGAGCAACTTCATCAGGTCCCTATTCACGGATCATGTCGGGCGTATCTGGGTGGGTACTGACCAAGGTATATTCCTTTTCGATCCCAAATACGAAACATTTTCCCTTTTCCATCCAAACATCACCAACGAGGTTCTCGATATACAGGGAGATGAGAAGGGTAACATTTGGTTTATCGATAATTTGTCATTATACCGCTATTCCCCGGCGAACGACAGCCTCCTACAGATCACCACACATACCCAATTCGCTGCCTCGGCGTTGTTTGTCGCCGGGCCCGAGACGGTTTGGATAGGCACTTCTGATGGCAACCTAAAGCGTTTTCATACTGGCGGGGGTATTGACGGGTCCTATTCCCTCTTTGAACACTCGCCCCCAGTGGTCTCGAAATGGATAGAGCGGATTTACAGTGATAAACGGGGTCATCTATTCGTAGGCACCACCAAGCAGGGCGTGAAGCTGTTTGACACCGCTACAGAAACGTATGAGGACTTGCTGACACACGATGGACAGGGTACTGATATCTTTGTAAGGGATATTCTGGAAAATTCGCCAAACGAATATTGGTTTGCCACGGAATTGGGCATTTTCATCTATGATGGTACCACTGGGCAAAGCACCAACCTTCGAAAGCAGCGTGGCAATCCTTGGGCGCTATCGGATAATGCGGTTTACACGCTTTACAAAGATCGGGAACAGGGTATTTGGGCCGGCACGTATTTCGGAGGTATCAATCATTACGCGGAGAGCAATATCTTTTTCGAAAAGTTTTTTCCAATCGATGGAGCCAATACCGTTTCTGGCAATGCGGTAAGAGAGATCTGCGCAGATAATCATGGCAACTTGTGGATCGGGACGGAAGATGCTGGACTGAACTGCCTGAATATCTCCTCGGGAAGAATTACCACCTACCAACCCACAGGTCGCCCCAATAGTATTTCGTATGCGAATATCCATGGCTTGCTAGTCACGGGTGACACGCTATGGGTGGGTACGTTTGAGCATGGGCTGGATCTGATGGACGTCAATACTGGACGGATAATCGGTCACTTCAATGCCGGAGACCATGTCGGGGCGCTACCGAACAACTTTATTTTCAACATCTACCAGACGCATGATGCACGGATATTGCTGGCTACCGGAAGGGGATTGTGTGAATTTGAGAAACGGGGTCAACGCTTCAGCATCCTACCCGAATTTCCTCAACACATTTTCTATACCACCGTATTTGAAGACAGCCATGGTACCATATGGGCTGGCACCTGGCGAGATGGGTTGTATTATTTTAATCCCCAAACAGGTCGACATGGTTCGTTTACACATGATGCAAAACAGGCCAACAGTATTGGCAGTAACCGCGTAAACCGGATATATGAAGACCGCCAAGGTACACTGTGGGTCGCTACCGAGGGGGGATTGTGTAAGTTCAATCCAACTGACAGTACCTTTCAACGATACGGCATCGCCAATGGTTTGCCAAGCAACCTGATTCTATCCATGCTCGAAGACGATATGGGCCAGCTGTGGGTGACTACTTCAAAAGGCCTTGTCCGCTTTAACGCCGCCACGGAGGATATCAAGGTATTCACCAAGGCAAATGGCCTATTGAGCGACCAGTTTAACTATAACTCGGCATACAAGGCGTCGGATGGCACACTTTACTTTGGCAGTGTGCAGGGCATGATCCGATTTAACCCCGCGCAGTACAGTGAAAATACATTCCTCCCGCCGGTATACATTACGGGATTGCAGGTGCATAACCGCGAACTGGAGATTAATGGAGCGGGATCCTCACTTGCTCAATCCATCACCTTTGCCAACCACATTGCCCTCAAGCATAACCAATCATCGCTGAGCATTGATTTTGCCGCACTGAGCTTTATATCGCCAGATATGACGGAATATGCTTACAAAATGGAAGGTTTGGATCAGGAATGGACGCATATCCGCACAAACCGGAAGGCCTACTTCACCAAGTTGCCTCCCGGGGAATATACGTTTAGGGTGAATGTGGCAAACAGCAAGGGTGAGTTCAGTGGTAAAGAAACGAAATTGCACATCACGATATTACCCCCATTTTGGGCAAGTTGGCCAGCATATCTATGTTACACCCTATTTACCATCGGCTTAATCAGGTATGTCATCATGCGCTACCATCGCAACATCCGAGAGAAAAACAAACGGAAATTGGAACGCATGCGGCACCGGAAAGAGGAAGAGCTTTACCGGGCAAAGATTAATTTTTTCACCAATGTGACACACGAAATCCGGACGCCACTCACGCTCATCAAGGCGCCACTGGAGAAGGTGATGAAGCAGGCAGAGGAATTGCCAAAGGTAAAACGGCACTTGCAAACCATGGCGCGCAACACCGAACGTTTATTGGAATTGACAGATCAATTGCTTGATTTCCGCAAAACGGAAGTCATGGGATACCGATTGAATTTCGTCCATACGGATATCAACAAACTGCTCACCGAAATCCATTCCGGATTCAAACTATTGGCGGCACAAAAAACCATCCGTTTGAAACTGAACCTGCCCGCTACGACCTGCGTGGCTTCGGTAGATCGGGAAGCCGTAACTCAAATCATGGGCAACTTGCTGAGCAATGGACTTAAATACGCGAAGCGTACCGTCGATGTTACGCTAGAAACCCCATCACTTTCCGATCGCTCATTTACCATCCTGGTTAAAAACGATGGGTACTTGATTCCAATGGATATGCGGGAGAAGATTTTCGAAACATTCGTGAGGCTTAAAGCGACTGATGGCCAGCAAGGTACCGGTCTTGGACTTGCCTTGGCGCGCTCACTCGCCCAGCTGCACAATGGCAGTCTTCATTTGGCAACCCCAGAAAACGGCATGAACGTATTTGTGCTAATATTGCCCATCGAACAACAAAACATATTTCGAAATGGAAAAGGAATTGGCGACGATTGAAAAACCAACCATATTGGTGGTTGACGACCATGAGGAAATCCTCGACTTCATTGCGGATGACCTCAGTGAAACTTATGACGTGTTGAAAGCTGAAAACGGGCGATGCGCAATGGAAACATTGTCAGCTAATCCCATACAACTTATTGTCAGTGATGTGATGATGCCCGAAATGGACGGATATGAACTTTGTCAGCTAATCAAGTCGGACGTCGAGCATAGCCATATTCCCATCATTCTACTCACAGCCAAAAACACGCTGCAATCCAAGATAAAAGGGCTTGAGCAGGGGGCGGATGCTTACATTGAAAAACCGTTTTCGCCCGAACATTTGCATGCCCAGATTTACAGCCTGCTCACCAACCGGAATAAGGTTCGTGAATACTTTGCCAGCTCGCCATTAGCCCACATCAAAACCATGGCCCATACTAAGGCAGACGAGCATTTTCTGGAACGCTTAAATGAAATCATACACAACAACATGGCGAATATCCATTTTGATGTGGAACATTTGGCGGAGTTGATGAACATGAGTAGGCCCACATTGTATCGTAAAATCAAGGCGATCTCTGATCTCACACCGAATGACCTCATCAATGTGGCGCGCCTAAAAAAAGCGGCTCAACTGCTCTCCGAAGGCCACTATAAAATCTATCAGGTATCAGATAGCGTGGGGTATAGCTCACAGACCCATTTCGGGAGGAATTTCCATAAACAATTCGGGATATCGCCAAGCGAATACTTGGCCCAGCATAAGCCATAAACCTAACAGGTTTTTGAAGCCTGTTAGGTTTTAATGCGATTTAATCAACAGTAATTTTATACAGTTGCTGATGCCATTTATATAACTCCGCTTCTGGCATTTTGATGACTCGTCGGTCATAGGTAATCAGCCCGTTGGTCTCTACTTCCACATCGGTGGTTTGTGTGTATACTGCTGCAGATAGCCCCAAGGGGATTAGGCGTGCCAAATCTTTCACCAACCCTTGGTAACGGCCTTTCAATTCATCGGCATTCTTAAAACTTTGGTAACCCCAATTATCCTTGTTCTGCCAAGTATGCCCCTCCACCGGCAGCCCTAAACCACCAAACTCACCAAGGACCAATATTCGCTTATCGCCAAACAATTCGGGTCTTGGCATCATGGCATCCGGATAGTTATGGATGTCAAGAATGTGTCCGGTCGGAAAGAAATTCCCTCCGCTTGCACTATTCACCAAGCGTGAGGGATCGTATCCCATAGTCCACTCCGTGATTTCTTTGGTCTTGAACTGCCCCCACGCTTCGTTGAAAGGCACCCATACGACAATGCTAGGGAAATTATGGAGCGCATCCATGATGGCTTTCCATTCTTTCCGGTAGATGGCTTCTGATTCGGGGCTCCTGTCTTTGTCGTGCTGACGGCCCGAAGTGATCCCTGGCCTCATATCCCAATGGTTGCCGCCCAAATCCCCGCTTGGCATATCTTGCCATACCAACAATCCGAGCTTATCGCAATGGTAGTACCATCGGGCAGGCTCTACCTTGATGTGCTTGCGGATCATGTTGAAACCCATTGCCTTGGTCTTCTCCACATCGAAACGCAAGGCCTCATCCGTAGGGGCGGTATACAATCCATCAGGCCACCAGCCTTGGTCGAGCGGGCCATACTGGAACACGAATTCATTGTTAAGCAACATCCGTTGGATGCCTTTTGCGTCCGTTCCCATTGATAGCTTACGCATGGCAAAATAGGAAGACACCTCATCTACTGGTTTTCCTTTGCGCAGTATGGACACTTTCAGGTCGTAGAGGAAAGGGTTCGATGGCGACCACAACTCCGGATTGTTTAGCTTCAATGATGCTTGCTCACCAGCGGCGACTGTTTCTTCAGCAATTTTCTCTTGCCCTTTCCAAGCAGAAACCTGTATATGGTCGCCCGCTTTCGCTCCCTCCACCGCGGTTCGCACCAATAAGGTGCTTTCATCGATATTAGGTGTATGTTTGGTAGCGACAATGTGTGTTTCAGGCACTCCTTCCAGCCATACCGTCTGCCAGATGCCGGTAACTGGCGTATACCATATTCCATGCGGTCGAACCACTTGTTTGCCATTGGGCTGCGGCCCCTCATCCGTGGGATCCCATACACCCACCACGATTTCCTGCTTTGCTCCTTTCGTTAAGTACGACGTAATGTCAAACGAAAATGGGTCAAAGCCTCCTTCATGCGTACCTACTTGCTGCCCATTCACATATACTTCGCAGCGCCAATCCACAGCGCCGAAATGCAATAGGACACGTTGGCCGCGAATTTTCTTGTCAATATCCACGGTTCTACGATACCATAACGAGCTGTCTTTGCCCACTGTCTTTCCCACTCCGGAAAGCGCAGACTCTACTGGATAGGGCACTAGTATTTGTTCGTCATAACCGGTAGGAGCCGCACCAAGCTTGCCCGGCTGTATACGATAATCCCAAAGCCCATTGAGGCTCTGCCACCCGTTGCGTACCAAATGAGGGCGTGGGTACTCGGGAAGGGGGCTAGCAGCATCAATATCTGCTACCCATGGCGACTTGATTTTATCCCCAACAGGTTGCCATGCTGAGGGCTGTTGGGCCATAAGTTGCCCAATGTGGGTGGAAAGAAAGCATAACAAAAGTAACGTGTATTTCATGTTCTTCGACTTTTCCATAATATTGTTTATAACGATTGAACTTCCATCACCTTCAATCGGTGAAATTTACTACTTCTTTACTCGCCCAACATATCACCTCGGCTTACATGGTTGAAGGGCAAAGCTGGACAAAACAACAGATAAAAAATGATTTCACTTCAGCTATTTGTCTCATTATTTCCACATATTGTCTTAAAAAGCTACCTAAAATTCATTGGTTAAGCCTTGTAGATTTTTGCAGGCTGGCCTAATAGAAACAAACCGACGAGGCACTCTTAAATTCAAATCATTTTAATGTAAATTTGTTAAAATAACATTATATTATTGTGCTTTTTGTAACATTTTGCATAAGATTTTATAATTATACACAGGTTTTTCTATAAATTTGCGGTAATTAGTCACATAACATATGTCGACCAAAATAAAAAGGAAATTATACGCAAAATTATTTTTCGCCATCTTCTTTGCAAAGATGCTCATTTTCACTGCACCGATTTTTATCCACAATTGTGATAAAAAGGCGATAATGCAGGTCATTTTACAACTTGAGATTGAAAACAATAATGGTAAATCTGGCCTTGGAGATCAAGGAAAGGATTTATTTCTGAAACATTATTCCAAAGTACCTACTTATCCGAATTTGCTGGCACCTCATGCTGATCTAGTCAGCTTGGATTTCATCACTGATGATGAACGTGATAGCTGTCCGTTCTACCCCTCGGTGCCCACCCCCCCTCCTAACTGCTAAGTGCATTTATTGTTGTCTAGCCGGTGTTAGTATACCGGCGGGCCATTCGTCAGGGAAATATTTCGTTCCATACAAGGATGATTTATATTGGTGTATCATGTACGTGATTGCATGCATGTTTCCAATAGTCGTTCGGGGCGGAGTATGTAGAAGTATGTAGAATTAACTTAGTATAATTAATTACGTAATCAATATGTTTGGTACACGTACGTCCGCGTTTTTGAAATTATCAAAGCGGGATTTGAAATATGATTTTCCGGCAAGTATCGTGGTCTTCCTCGTGGCCTTGCCGTTATGTCTGGGGATAGCGCTGGCTTCCGGTGCGCCGCTATTCTCCGGTCTATTGAGCGGAATTATCGGGGGAATTGTCATCGCCTCCTTCAGCGGTTCGCAGCTTAGCGTAAGCGGGCCCGCGGCGGGCCTTGCCGTCATCGTCTTGGGCGCCATTGAGCAGTTGGGAGCCTTCGAAACGTTCCTATTGGCCGTTTTGCTTGCTGGAGTAATCCAGTTTGCCTTGGGCATCATTAAAGCAGGAATGATTGGAAACTATTTTCCGTCATCCGTCATCATCGGGATGTTAGCCGGCATCGGCATTATCATCATTCTCAAGCAACTGCCCCATGCGGTGGGGTACGATGATTCCAGCTTCTTCGGCGAGGAGAGCTTTGTTCAACTGAATAATGAGAATACATTCTCCGCATTGCAAAAAGCCTTAGGGGCGATCAACTATGGAGCGTTTATCATCTGTGCGATTTCATTGGCCACGCTGATTGTCTGGCCGAAGTTCAAGAAATTGAGCATCGTGCCCGCGCCGCTAATTGTAGTGATCATTGGCGTATTGCTGAGCTTACTCTTCGTTGGCAGCGATTTCGAATTGGCCCAGAATCACATGGTGGTTATTCCAGTAGTCAATTCATTTAATGAATTTACGGGGTTGTTTACCTTCCCCGACTTTACGCAGATTGCCAATAAAGACGTTTGGATTGCGGCTTTCACCATTGCGATTATTGCGAGTTTGGAAACATTGCTTAGCTTGGAAGCCGTGGATAAAATCGATCCATTCAAACGGGTCTCCCCCACCAACCGGGAACTAATGGCTCAAGGCGTTGGCAATATGACCTCCGGATTGGTTGGTGGCCTGCCGTTGACCGCGGTTATCGTGCGGTCTTCCGCCAACGTAAATGCCGGTGGCCGCACTAGGCAAAGTGCCATTCTCCATGGGGTGTGGTTAATATTAGCGGTGCTGCTTATCCCAATCATCATTAATCTCATCCCGTTGGCGTGTCTGGCAGCCATCCTGCTGCATACCGGGTACAAGCTGGCAAAGCCCTCGTCGTTCAAACAGATGTGGCATAAGGGGCTCGACCAATTTGTACCGTTCTTCGTCACGATTGTTGCCGTTGTTTTCACCGATTTGCTTACCGGCGTCGGAGTTGGCCTGTTCGTAGCCATGTTCTATATCCTGCGGAACAACCTTTCCAATGCATTTGAATATGATATCGATGAAAACGAAGAAGGTGCAAAAATCACCATCAGCCTTGCTGAAGAGGTGACGTTCCTCAATAAAGCTGCCATACAAAAATCACTTTATAACCTACCCAAGCGCATCAACGAAATCGTCATCGACGGTTCACACAGCCGCTTTATTGATAAGGATGTCATCGAGGTTATTAAGGATTTCGAACAAAATGCAGTAAGCAAGGGACGCACCATTGAACTGGTTGGCATCGTGAACAAGAAAAATGTGCCGAACATCAAACGTTTCACACAAGCCATCATGAAAAATAACATTCCCAAGAAAGAAATCATCAAACAACAACAGTGAGGTGTATAAAAATAAGCTATTGTGATTAACTTAGCAAAATCACACGTGGTCGGCGCATGGCCAATTACGTTTTTGTAACATTAAGTTAATGATATCAAACAATTATCAATTAAATAACAATTAAAACCATACAATATGTTGAAGAAACAAATGGATAACCCCGTATTAAAAGCAAGTTTCGAAAAAATATTAGCTGGTAATCAAGCTTGGGTGAAGCAGGTGGAGGAAGATACCTCCGGTAAATTCAAGCAACTGGCAAAAGGGCAACATCCGGAAATCCTTTGGATAGGCTGTGCCGATAGTCGTGTTCCGGCTAACCAGATAACTAATACATTACCGGGCGAAGTGTTTGTGCACCGCAACATTGCCAATATGTGTGTGCATTCCGATATGAACATGCTCAGTGTATTGGACTATGCCGTGAATGTGCTTAAAGTAAAACACGTCATTGTAGCGGGCCACTATGGCTGCGGCGGCGTTGCCGCCTCGCTGAGCCGCAAGCAGTTCGGGATCATAGACAACTGGCTATGTCATATCAAAGATGTATACCGGTTCCATAGCGAGGAAATAGATGCTATTGAAAATGAGGAGGAAAAAGTGAACCGTTTGGTTGAGCTCAACGTCGCAGAGCAGGTATCCAACCTGTGTTCCACTTCGATTATTCAAAATGCCTGGAAAGAGCGGGATGATTTGGCCGTGCATGGCATGGTTATCGATATCGCTACGGGCAAACTGATTGATCTGGATATCACCGTTACCGATAGCGAGGGACTGGGCAAAGTATTTGCTTATCATTAATCGGTGTAAACGCGAGTAATCTTATAAAACGACAAAGGCGGCTTTTAGGCCGCCTTTGTCGTTTTATAATCATTATTCCTGCTCCAGGAATGGATACCGATAGTCCGTGGGCGGATCGAACGTTTCCTTGATGGTACGTGGCGATACCCAACGTAATAAGTTAATCATTGAACCTGCCTTGTCATTCGTGCCTGAACCCCTTGCGCCTCCAAAAGGCTGTTGCCCGACCACGGCACCGGTACATTTATCATTGATGTAGAAGTTTCCGGCAGCATTGCGTAGGGCATGCGCGGCTTGGTCAATGGCATAACGATCTTGTGCGATAACTGCCCCGGTAAGGGCATAAATGGATGTTTGATCGATCAATTGCAAGGTTTCTTCCCATTTTTTATCCTCATAGACATAAACCGTCAGTACTGGCCCAAAAAGCTCTTCGCACATGGTTACATAGTCCGGTTTCTTGGCCAGGATAACCGTGGGATGAATATAATAACCTTCGCTTTTGTCATAGGTACCCCCTACTACGATTTCAGCATCCTTGTCTTTCTTGGCGCTATCTATGTATTTCGCCAATTTGTCAAACGATTTCTCGTCAATGACCGCATTGATAAAGTTGCTGAAATCATCCGCAGGGCCTATCTTGAACGATGAGACGTCCTTCACGATGAGTTTCTTGAGTGTAGGCCACAATGATTTGGGAATATATACCCTGGAAGCGGCTGAGCATTTTTGCCCTTGATATTCAAAGGCTCCCCTCATAATCGCCGTTGCGGCTGCCTCGACATGCGCAGAATGGTGTATCAAAATAAAATCTTTTCCTCCCGTTTCCCCCACAATCCGTGGATAGGATTTATATTGGTGGATATTTTCGCCTATTGTTTTCCAGATATGCTGGAATACCCCAGTGGAACCCGTAAAATGGATGCCTGCAAAATCAGGATGTTTGAAAATTACATCTCCAGCGTCAGGCCCCGATACATAAACGAGGTTAATTACCCCATCGGGCACGCCGGCTTCCCTGAATACTTCCATCAGTACATTTGCTGAATAAATCTGGGTGTTTGCTGGCTTCCATACCACCACATTGCCCATCATCGCTGCTGAAGTGGGCAGATTGCCCGCTATGGCTGTAAAATTGAATGGTGTAAGCGCAAAAACGAAGCCCTCTAACGGGCGTTGTTCCAGTCTATTCCAATTTCCCCTCGGTGAAATGGGAGGTTGCTGGGCATAGATTTCGCTCATGTATTTAACATTGAACCGAAGGAAATCCACGATCTCACAAGCGGAATCAATTTCAGCTTGGAAGGCATTTTTTGATTGCCCCAGCATCGTGGCCGCATTGAGTTTATAACGATATGGCCCCGCTATGAGGTCGGCCGCTTTGAGGAAAATAGCAGCCCGTTGTTCCCATGCCAAGTTTTCCCAAGCTGCCTTTGCCGCCAAAGCTGCCTCAATCGCGGCTTTTACATGGCTTTTGTTGCCTTGGTGGTATTTGCCTAGCACGTGTTTGTGCTGATGTGGAGGGCGTATGGCCGTTGTTTTCTTCGTACGCACCTCTTCGCCCCCGATATACATGGGGATATCTATTTGCGCTGCAAGGGCGGTTTGAACGGCCTGTTGCAGCAATTGCCTTTCCTTGCTGCCCGCGGCATATGACAATATCGGCTCATTTACCGGATTCGGGACATTGAAAAAACCTTTTAACATGGTATCTATCTTTTTGGTACGAGGCTACAAAGCTACCAAAACCCATGCGACTCCGCAATTTATTTTGGCAAGAAAGAGGGTAGGTGGATTTGGGATAATGGTTTAAAATAAAAGAAGGATTAATTTCATCAATACGCTCTAGGTATGAAAACAAAACAAATACATTAGGCATCCCGTGCGGTAATAAAGTTATAATCCTTTACCACGGTATGGAGAAACTGCATCTCATTCATCCCTTGTGGGATTTGTATCTTCAGGTGATTCTTGAGCTTGTTCGCCATATTATAGATAAGCAGGTTGTTTCCCGATTTCGTGAAGTTCTGTAGCACTTCATGGATCAGCTCCATATCTCGGTCGCTCAGCTGGCCGATTTCAGGGAACAACGGTTGATAATCGTCGCTCACCAACGGCCTAAACGCTACAGCCGATAATTGTGTGCGTGGCGTAGTCTTGATGAGGGTGGTGTGTGCGACGATATCACCTATTCGCTGTTTGTTTTTGGTGGCAGCAACCGATATAATCGCCCCTACGCCGCTCGTGAGCACAAAATCAACAATCCTAAATAACCAACGGAGCAAATATTGACCAATGGTGGGTTGAGTTCCATCGAGGCTGATGACCCTGATTTTCATGGCGCGCTTGCCTACACTCTGACCATTGAAGAAAACCTCGCATACCAAATCATAAAACACATACAGCAGCGCATAGATTACCAACAACACCACAAAGCCCACCTCACTGGCACCAGTCCCTGCTAAAATTCCAACAAAAATGACCCCCGCCAAGTAAAGCAAAATAAATATGCCCATATCAATAAACCATGCAGCTATACGCTCGCCCAATCCGGCGACATCGTATTCAATGTCTATATTCTGGGTGGTACTTACTTCAATGGTATTCATAATCGCAAATATAATATAACTTTTCATCTAAGTTTGGGCTGGATATTGACTGCTATTTCCTATTTTTATCGCCAATCTATTGACCGCAAGTGATTGAAGTATGCGTGAGGCATTATTTGTAAAGCAAAATGCAACCAAGTGGGAACAGTATGAAAGCATGCAGTCGAGCTCACCGGACGAGCTGGCCGACCGTTTTATTGCCATTACGGATGATCTTGCTTATGCCAAAACGTTCTATCCAAAATCCAAAACCACAGCATACCTAAACGGGCTGGCTGCGAGGCTGCATCAATCCATTTATCGAAATAAGCGCGAAAAAAGGGGACGTTTCATTACATTCTGGAAGCAGGAATTACCATTACTGTTCAAAAAGCATGAAAAACCGCTCCTATATGCGTTCTTATTTTTTATAATTTTTTGCCTCATGGGGGCGCTGTCTGCCAAGTATGATGATACCTTTGTACGGCTCATCATGGGCGACGGCTATGTGAACATGACCAACCAAAATATTGAAAATGGCGATCCCTTTGGGGTATATAAGAAAATGGATGCTTTTGAAATGTTTTTCTATATCGCTATCAACAACATTTGGGTATCATTCGTGGCATTTGTCCTAGGTGTCTTTTTTTCCGTAGGCACCGTATATATGCTCATTCGCAACGGCATCATGCTTGGCTCATTCCAATATTATTTCTTCAGCAAAGGGCTGGGCTGGGATTCCGTATTGGTCATTTGGATCCATGGTACGCTTGAAATTTCAGCCATCGTGATTGCAGGGGCAGCCGGTTTGGTTTTAGGCAATAGTATCTTGTTCCCTAAAACGTATAGTCGCATGGATTCTTTCAGACAGGGTGCCAAAGACGGGCTCAAGATCGTCATTGGGCTGATTCCCATATTTATAATAGCGGCCTTCCTTGAGGGCTACGTAACCCGGCATACCAGTATGCCTGCATGGGTGAGTTGTTCGATATTGGCCACTTCGCTCGCTTTCATCATCTGGTATGTGATTATTTACCCCAATCGATTACATCAATCCATCACCTTATCCTCCGCAAATGGAACAGAAAATAGAATTTAGCCGTACACGAGATTTTGGCGAAATCATCAATGACAGCATCGGTTTTGTAAAGCAAAATTTCAAAGCATTATTTATACCGCTGTTATATATATGTTCGTTTTTCATCCTAGCCTCCATAGCCAACGGTATTGTCTTGCAAATACGGTTAACCAATTTATTCGGTGTAACAAGGGCATCCGTATTTCCGGGGTTAGGTGGCGAGGGTGATTTTAGTTCCGTATTCGGGATTGATTACCTGCTGAGTATTTTGTTCTATTTTCTCACCTACACCATGGTGCAGCTGGTCACCCTGTGCTATATCCGCTTGTATAAATCGGGCGACAATACCGCGCCGACCAAAGAAGCGGTTTGGGCCCTGTCCAAAATACATCTGCTCCGCTTTGTCTTTCTCTCATTCCTTTTATTTGTCCTACAATTAATTGCCATAGCGTTGTGCATCTTGCCAGGAATTTACTTCTTCCCTATCGCCAGCCTAATATACGTCATGATCATCATGGATGATGCCGGCTTTGAGCAGGCGTTTAGCCGGGGTTTCACCCTAATCAAAGACAACTGGTGGAAAACATTCGGGGCGCTGTTTGTCGTAGGACTTATTGCCTATTTCGCTGTAAGCCTTTTTGCCCTACCGGGAACCGTGCTCACGCTGAGTGGTTTTTTCTTTGGTGAATCGCCCCATCTCGTGCTCACCGGATCCATCATCAACGTGGTGGCACAGTCATTCGGGATGCTGCTCTATACCTTACCCACGATCACGGCAGCGATTTGCTATTTCAGCCTCAGCGAAGAAAAAGAAGGCACCGGCTTGATGGAACGTATCGAAACCTTGGGCACGGACACCAGAACAGACACAAACCACCCAGACGAAGAATATTGATATGCGGAATCACCTGTATTACTTATGGCTCTTGTTTTGGTTGTGCGGCAATGCCACCCATCCGGCCTATGCTGATACAGCGAAAAAGGATAGCCTACCGGCTACGATTGTGCATGATTCTTCTGCGCTAACCATCCGCGAGTTTGACAAAGCTGCAATAGACAGATTTCGTGCCAACCCCGACTTCCAATATGACAAACAGCAACTTGACCTATCGTGGTGGCAACGCTTCAAGCGGTGGGTGAAGTATAAAATTTTTGAACTGATGACCAAAGAAGGCTCTTGGTCGTTGTTGAAAAACACCATCATTGTATTGGGAATTGTTGCCCTGCTTTACCTGATCATGAAGCTGCTTGGAATGGATATGGCCAGCCTATTCTCCCGAAATGCAAAATCCACCGGCTTAGCGTATACGGAGCACATCGAGGACATCCACGGTATCGATTTTGATGCGGAATTGTCAAAGGCCATCGAAACACGCAATTACCGGTTGGCCGTACGGCTATTATACCTTGATTGCCTGAAGAAACTCAGCAGCTACCAGCTCATCGACTGGCAACCCGCCAAAACCAATACCGCCTATGTAAACGAACTGAGTGACGCCGATTTACATACTGGATTTAAACAACTTACCCGTCAATTTGAATACGTCTGGTATGGTGATTTCGGTATTGACCAGCAACGCTTCATGCAAGTGCATGAAGCGTTCCAGCAATTCGACAAGCAACTGAAATGAAGGATCTGAAGCTATATACCCTGGTTGCTTTGTTGGCATTGGGAGGTTTCCTATATATCCAGTATAATAGACCATCTCCTACAAATTGGAGTAAAACGTATGTGAGAACTGATAAAATTCCCTATGGTACTTATATCTTACACCAAGAGTTACCGCGCCTTTTTGGCGATATCAGTGTGAAGCCTTATCAAAAGAGGGTATATAACACCATTGAAGAGTTTGGTGATTCCGCTGATGGCTATATGATTATAGCTCCCCAAATAGATACCGACGTACCAGATTATGAAAAAATAATCAACTATGTGGAACAGGGAAATGATATGCTCATGGCCACTTATGAATATAGCCCTGTCTTTGCCGACAGCCTTGGCCTACGACCATCGGGTGGGTTTTCGTTGGGGGATGATAGCCTCACGGCAGTAAGTTTCACTAACCCCAACCTCAATCCTGCTAAAAAGTACCGTTATGATAGGCATATCGGATCCGATTACTTCGCTAAGTTTGACACAACAAGGACGGTGGTGTTGGCCTCCAATGATAAAGGGAATGCCATATTCCTGCGCTATAAAATAGGCCAGGGAAATCTTTATTTGCTTTCCTCTCCTGACTATTTCACCAATTACGCATTGCTTACCACCGACGGCGCTGAATTTGCCGCAAAGGCACTTTCATACCTACACCCCACAAAGCAGATCATTTGGGACGACTACCAAACCTTGGGGGATCTGGGGCAACAATCACCTATACGGGTATTCCTCAATGACAGGAACTTACGTCCAGCCTATTTTATTGCCTTATTCAGCCTGCTGGCTTTCGTACTTTATGGCATCAAACGGCGCCAACGGGTCATCCCCATTGCAGACCCCTTGAAAAATACCAGCATCGAGTTTGCCAAGGTGGTAAGCTCCGTATACTACCACCAACGTGACAACCGCGACATCCTTGCCAAGCAATACATCTATTTCATGGAGTATTTGCGTACTACCTACCGTATTGAAGGCACATATTCGCAAATGAAAACCAATGAACCCGATATGGCTTTCGTGCAGCAGCTTAGTGCTCGATCCGGCGTAGATGAACGTGTCGTGCTACGCATCATACAAGGCATGCACGATGTGCATAGCGGTAATAAGATTGACGACAATACACTGATTGCCTATAACCGGTATATCGAAGATTTTTATCAACAGACATTATGGAAGAACAACATTTCGAACAACGCACGGACCTTAGCCGGCTCAACGAAGCAGTAGAACAAATAAGGCAGACACTGGCCACCACCATCGTAGGACAACGGGAAATGGTAGACCTGCTCATTGCGGGCATCCTTGCAGATGGGCATATCCTTATCGAGGGTGTGCCAGGTGTTGCCAAAACACTCAGTGCCAAGTTGATTGCTAAATGCATAGATGCGACGTTTTCCCGAATACAATTCACGCCAGATCTCATGCCTTCGGATGTATTGGGTACATCGGTGTTCAATCCCAAGGAAAACGAATTCAGATTCAAACGCGGCCCCATCTTCGGCAACATCATCCTGGTGGATGAAATCAATCGCTCGCCCGCTAAAACGCAGGCGGCATTGTTTGAGGTGATGGAAGAACGGCAGGTGACCATGGATGGGCATACTTACAAGATGGAGGAACCTTTTGTAGTGCTGGCCACCCAAAACCCCATTGAACAGGAAGGTACTTACCGGCTACCGGAAGCGCAATTAGACCGTTTCCTGTTCAAAATAGAGGTTGGCTATCCCACACTGGAAGAAGAAGCCCTGATATTGGCAGGTCACCATGCTCAAAAACTGGATGAGAAAATCGCCGAAATAAAACCGATACTTGGCACCTCCGCTATCGATGCGTACCGTAAAACGGTGAAAGGTCTCCATGTGGAAGCGAAACTCTTGGAATTTATCGCCCGTATCGTACACGAAACACGCAACCATAAATCACTCTACCTCGGAGCATCGCCGCGTGCGTCATTGGCCATTGCCAACAGTGCAAAAGCGATAGCGGTCATGGATAACCGCGACTTCATTACACCTGACGATATCATCAGGGTAGCGCCGGCCGTATTGCGCCATCGCCTCATCCTTACACCGGAGCGCGAAATGGAAGGCGTGACTACAGATGACGTGGTCAAACAAATCATTAAAGGGATAGAGGTACCTAGGTGATTTTACCATAAATTCATCAACTTTCGTTATTTTCGCCGGATGGAGGAAATCATTCGGGTAGGCGACTTATCAAAGAGGTATGCTGGCAGCGGTAGGTATGCTTTGAACAAGCTGTCGCTTTCCATCGCGAAAAATGAGATTTTTGGCCTGCTTGGCCCTAACGGAGCAGGCAAGACCACCTTGATTTCCATCTTATGTGGGATGGTTAAACCAACATCCGGGGAGCTATGGTTCGACAGCATGCCCTACCGACAACACCGTCGAAGGATACAACAGCAAATCGGTGTTGTACCACAGGAATATGCCCTATACCCTACGCTTACTGCCACAGAAAACTTATATTACTTCGGAAGCCTATACGGACTTCGCTCGTCAGATTTGAAGCAACGCATAGCTGATGGGTTGGAGCGCGTTGGACTATCGGATTTCGCGAAAAGGCCCATCAAAACGTTCTCTGGAGGTATGCAACGGCGGGTCAACATTTTAGCCGGTATCCTGCACCAACCCCATGTATTGTTTCTCGACGAACCTACCGTAGGTGTCGATGTGCATTCCAAAGAAGTCATCATGAAATTGCTCAAGGAACTCAATACCCAGGGCACCACCATTATTTATAGTTCGCATCATCTCAATGAAGCCCAGCAGTTCTGCACAAAAATCGCGATTATAGATGAAGGGAAAATTATAGTGGAAGGCCAACCACAACAGCTTATCTCAGCTGTCGCTGGCGCTACCACCCTGGAAAATGTATTCATCCACCTCACCGGAAGCCAACTTAGGGATTATGCGTAAACTCATGGTATCCGCTTATAAAGAAATCATGTTGCTCCTGCGCGATTGGGGAGGGTTGGCCATTCTGTTTTTCATGCCCTCCGTGCTTATCATCACCATCACTCTTATCCAGGAAAGCACATTTAAAGCGGTGGGCGAATCGGCATTACCTATTGTGTTAGTCGATGAGGATCAGGGCGAAATAGGCAGCCTGATAGCCCAAAACATGGCAAAAGCACCCAATGTACAGTTGATTGATGAAATCGATGGCAAGCCGCTTTCCGATGCACAGGCCCGCGCCTTGGTGAGCGACGGCAAATATCAGATTGCCCTTGTCATCCCCAAAGGGATCAGTGAGGAATTGAATGAGAAGGTAAATCATAATGTGGACAAAATCTTGGGCGAATTTTCGCTGACCGAAGCAGATACCAGCACCAAGAAACAAGAAAAAACGACCTGGGAGGTCAAGGAAATCACGATCTATTTTGATCCCGCCGCAGGCCAAACATTTCGAAATTCGATGAAAAACAGCATCGAACAAATGCTGTCAAAGGTGGAAGTCGAAAAGATATACGCCGTCTTCCAAGGTCAAATGGGTATGGATAATGACCCGGCTTTGTTGAACGACGAAATCATCACGTTCCGGGAAGTCATTGCCCAAAAGGGTAAAGATGGTATCATCCCTAATGCCGTGCAGCATAATGTGCCTGCCTGGATCTTGTTTGGCATATTCTTCATTGTGGTACCTTTAGGGATAAACCTCGTCAAAGAGAAAAATCTGGGAACCTACATCAGGCTACGAACCAGCCCTGTTTCCTACGCCATCATCCTGGGTGGAAAAATCATCACATACACCGTCATCTGCCTCATCCAATTCGTCTTGATGCTGCTTATCGCCAAATACATCTTCCCACTCATCGGGCTCATTGAATTCGATCCCGGCCCGAAACTTCCAGTGATGGTGCTAATCGCTTTTGTCTCTGGCCTTGCCGCCATCGGACTGGGTATCCTCATTGGTACCGTTGCTGAGACTCAGGAACAGTCTGCGCCTTTCGGGGCCATTTTCGTCATTATCTTAGCTGCACTCGGTGGCGTGTGGGTACCTACGTTCATCATGCCTGAAATCATGCAAAAGGTGTCCGCGTTTTCGCCCATGAACTGGGGTATATCGGCTTTTTATGATGTTATCCTACGCAATGGTACAGCTGCGGATATCGCACAACCCCTTTGCTATTTACTTTTGTTTTTCGCCGTTACCATGACGGCCGCTATTTTTTATGATAAACGCCACCAAGCCAACTGATAAAATCATGCTCAAGCACACCACCAAATTCCGTGTACGATTCAGTGAAACAGACCCCTTGGGGATTGTGTGGCATGGGCACTACATCACCTATTTCGAGGACGGTAGGGAAGCGTTCGGCGAAGCATTTGGCATCTCCTACCAACACATCAGGAATAGTGGCTTCCTTGCTCCGATGGTCAAATGTACCTGCGAATATAAATCACCACTTCGGCATGGCGATTGGGCCGAAGTCGAAACGGTCTTCGTGGACAATCCCGCGGCAAAAATGATATTCCGCTATACCATACTAAACAAGGATCGTCTGGTAGTGGCCACAGGGGAGACCATACAGGTCTTCACGGATTCCAATGGTGAACTCGTACTGTCTAATCCATCGTTTTTTGTGGATTGGAAAGCAAAACATGGATTAACATGAAAGATGTATTTGTCGTCGGCGACCATATCATCTCTCCTTTAGGGATTGGAAGCCAGGTGAATGTTGAGCAAATCACGGCCGGCAATACCGCCATCCGCCGTGTTGACGACCAACAGCTTTGCGCCCACCCGTTTTTTGCAGCGCTTATTGACGATAGCCAATGGGATGGCGAAATCGAAAACACCCAACGTTATACCCGCCTCGAAAAACTGTTCATTCTTTCGCTGCAAGCACTCATTGACCAATATCGAATCCCATTGGATAGGCGTACGTTGGTCTTGCTGTCTACCACCAAGGGAAATGTTTCCTTATTGCACAGCCCTATGGGCAGGACTTTCCCTAAGGAACGCGTACATTTAGCTGTTATGGCCGATGAAATCCAGCGGTATTTCGGATTGGAAAACCGGATTATCACGATTTCCAATGCTTGCATCTCTGGATCTTTGGCCATTTCAGTGGCACGGCAGCTCCTGCAAGGCAACGATTACGAACGAGCCCTTGTGGTAGGTGGTGACGAAATATCCAAATTCATCGTATCAGGTTTTGATGCCTTCCAAGCGCTGGCTGATGAACCCTGCCGTCCCTTTGATCGTGATCGAAACGGCTTGAACCTTGGGGAGGCCATTGCGGCCATGTACCTTTCCAAGTCGCCCACTGATGGTGCCATCAACGTGTCGGGTACGAGTTCTTATAATGATGCCAACCACATTTCAGGCCCATCCCGCACAGGAGAAGGATTGTACCAGAGCATCCGGGCTGCCCTAATAGAAGCAGGAGAACCAACTGTCGATTTTATTTCGGCCCACGGCACAGCCACTCCCTACAATGATGAAATGGAAGCTATAGCCCTACAACGGTGCAAGCTCTCAGATATTCCTTTGCATAGCCTCAAAGGCTACTATGGCCACACGTTAGGCGCGAGCGGCCTGCTGGAGACCATCCTTGGCATCCACGCTCTCAAAAACAACCTGTTGATTCCATCCATTGGCTTTGAGCACCAAGGCACGACCCAACGGTTGAATATTATCAAGAAAAACACGCCGCAACTATTGAACACGTTCCTGAAAACAGCTTCGGGTTTCGGTGGTTGTAACATCGCTTCGGTTTTCAAAAAAATATAGTCCATGGACATGCATACATACCATATCCAGTCCTATTGCATTATCCGGGAGCGGTCTATCCATATGGATGGGGTAACCGTTCTGAAAACGGAGGCTTTGACCACGCTTAATGATTTCCTCAAATCCGCCTATAGGCAATTGGGCATCGACTATCCCAAATTTTATAAGATGGATGCACTTTGCAAAGCCGTTTTCATCGCTGTGGAACTGATGGCCCGGAAAGCAGGGCCTATCAAACCGGATACCGCTCTCATTTTTTCCAATTATTCCTCCAGCCACCTCTCCGATGAGAAGCATGCAATGGATCTTTTTAGTGCAGATAATCCCATGGCAAGCCCCGCCACGTTTGTATATACATTACCGAATATTGCTATGGGTGAGATTAGTATCCGGCACAAATTGCACAGCGAAAATGTTTTCTTTATTTTTGACAGCTATTTGCCTGAATTCCTAGTCCCTTATAACGATTCGGTACTGGATAATCAAAAGACCGAAAATATCATCAGCGGTTGGGCGGAAGTAGGCGAACAGGGGTGCGATTTGTTTCTGTACCTCATCGGAAAATCGGGCAAAACGCCCCATACCGTAGCATATTTAAAAACATTATATCACAACGAACATGAGTGAATTGACACAAGAGCTGAAGGCAAAAATTATCACCCAGCTAAATTTGGAAGATATCAACGTAGATAATCTGGAAGACGACACTCCATTATTTGGCGATGGGTTGGGCTTGGATTCCATTGACGCATTGGAGTTGATTGTGATGCTTGACAAGAGTTATGGCATCAAACTTTCGGATCCCAAGGAGGGGCGCAAAGTATTTGAAACCATCCAAACGATGGCCGATTTTATTGAGGCAAATCGCAAATGACCAATCGCTCCCCGATAGCCATTACAGGAATGGGGGCCATTTCCGCCATAGGGCAAGATGTAGCGGCCAACCTCAACTCCCTACAGCAATCCAAACATGGAATAGGGCCAATCACCCATTTAGAAACCTTCCATCGAGACCGGTTGCTGGTGGGCGAAATAAGCATGAACAACGCAGCGCTTTACGATCGTTTAGGCATCCCTCGCACCGAAGCCTATACGCGGAGTACCTTATTGGCTTTGGTGGCTGCAAAAGAGGCTATCGATGCTGCTGGAATCGATTTGGGTAGTCCTCTTAGAACCGGCATCATCTCCGCCATCACCGTTGGTGGCATGGACGCTACGGAACAATACTATGACGATTACCTAGACTCCGACACCCATCGGCATTTCATACCTACACATCCATGCGGATATTCCACCGAACAATTAGCCGATTATTTTGGAATAAATGGGTTCGTCACCACCATCAGTACCGCTTGTTCCTCCGCCGCTAATGCCATCATGTTGGGGGCGAGGATGATCAAAGCCGGCCTGCTGGATCAGGCAATCGTGGGCGGTACGGATTGTCTATCGAAATTCACCATCAACGGTTTTAATTCCTTGATGATTTATACCGATGGCCATTGCCGCCCCTTTGACGAAAACCGCAATGGGTTGAATTTAGGAGAAGCGGCGGCTTTTATCGTGCTGGAATCACCCAAATTGGTTGAGGAGCGCAAAAAACAACCGATAGCCTACCTCACAGGCTATGGCAATGCCAACGATGCGTATCATCAAACCGCCTCTTCGGATGATGGTGAAGGTGCCTACCTCGCCATGAAGCAAGCGCTGGAGATTGCAGGGCTGACCGCCGAAGATATCGATTACGTCAATGCGCATGGCACAGCTACCCCCAACAACGATTTTGCCGAAGGCCATGCCTTGCTCCGCATATTTGGATCAATGGACAACTTGCCGGATTTCAGCTCAACCAAAGCATTCACCGGGCACACCTTGGCGGCGGCAGGTGCCATCGAAGCCATATTTTCGGTGCTTGCTTTACAGCATCAGCTTGTTTTTCCCAATTTGAACTTTTCTCAACCTATTACATCGCTAGGCATTGTTCCTCAAACCAACTTGAAATCCAAGCGAATTAGCCACGTCCTATCAAACTCTTTCGGTTTCGGGGGCAATTGCAGTGCATTGATATTTTCAAAAGCAGATGACTAAGCCTATATATATCCATGGCCATGGTTGCATTTCCATTCAGCCGACTTTCGAAACCAACTATTTCTTCGAAACCGTCCATACGTATGCCCAAAATCCGATACCGGTCCTCGATCCCGACTATAAAGCACGGATACCTCCCCTCCAACTGAGACGCATGAATAAAAGCATGAAGATGGCCATTTCCGCTTCGAAGTTGGCTTTAGAGGAGGCAGGGAATGTGGACATCGATGCTGTAATTACAGGCACGGGGCAAGGTTGCTTACGGGATTCGGAACGTTTTGTGGAAACCATCCTGGCCGATGAGGCCGAGCTCTTAAACCCCACGCCATTCATCCAATCTACCCATAATATGGCTGCTGCAGCTATCGCCTTGGCCTTGGGTTGCAAAGGCTATAACATGACCTACGTAAACAATGCCAATTCGTTCGAATCAGCTTTGCTCGATGGCATGCTTTACCTACAAGAGCACCCCAGTAAAACCATCTTACTAGGCGGCGTGGATGAGCTTGGATCTCGGTCGCCCGAATTCTGGAACATCGCAGGGTACCTAAAACATGGGAACTCCATCATTCCAAGCCCCATGAATGTGGATAGCGGCCCTGGCGAGATTTCCGCCGAAGGAGCAGCTTTTTTTGTGGCGTCACACCAAGAAGGAAAACAGGCATATGGGAAAATCATCGCCGTGGAAACCCGACATAAAACGGAAGATGCGGCGGCCTTCATCAACCAATTTCTGCAACGGAATGGGTTGGACATAGAAGCCATCGATGCGGTGTTAATGGGCAATAATGGTGATGTCCGCTATGATGGGATTTACGAAACGGTATGCCGCACGCTATTCCAGGGAATACCTCAGGTAGGCTTCAAACAGGTGCTGGGTGAATACGATACCGTGGTGGCTGCCGCTCTTATGCTGGCATTGCACATGCTCAAGCGCCAGCAAATCCCAAAGCTGCTCCATATGAATGGCCCACAACACCATGGTTTGCAACGAATTTTACTCTATACCCAACGCCGAGGGAAAAACCATAGTTTGATTTTAGTGGAACGATGAATTTTAGCGCGACCATACTCTTGAATTATTTCGACCTCATCCCTTGGCAGCTAATAGCCGTACCATTGATGATCGGTTTAGTGATCACCGCATTAGGTGCATTCAATGTGCAATGGAATTTTTTCCTAAATGCCATCCATCAAGGGGATACATCCAATCGCCAAATTGCCTTGACGTTTGATGACGGCCCCCATCCTATCTATACAAAACAAGTACTCGCATTACTCAAAAAACACGGCGTCCAAGCTACTTTTTTTTGTATTGGCAGACGGGTCTTACACTATCCAGAGCTCATTAAAGAACTTGACGAACAAGCACATATCATTGGGAACCACTCCTTTACGCATGCTGCTACGATAGATTTTCATTCGAAGGCACAATGGCTGGAGGAGCTCCGGAAAACGGATGCCGCTATTGCGGATACCATTGGCAAAAAACCGCTATTCTTCCGTCCGCCGTATGGGGTCACCACGCCTCACCTGGCAAAAACCATTAAGAAAAGCGGGCACCTTGCCATCGGTTGGCGTGTGCGGCCTTACGACACACGCCGGCAGCAACCGGCGAGCATCATTCGGAAAATATTGCACCAAATCAAAGCAGGAGATATCATCCTATTACACGATACCCATGAGCGAATCGTACCCGTTTTGGAACAGTTGTTGCCTGAACTTAAGAAGCGGAATTTCACAATGGTGACCGTGGAAAAACTTATCCGACGAAATGCGTATGCTCAACTATAGTATATTAGGGATTACCATGATGGTGGTTTCGGCCGCATTTGGCCAAAGTAAGACCTTGTCCACTGCTGAAGTCGTCACGTTGAAGGAAAAAGTGGCAGCCAACACCCAAACCCTGCAATCGCTCGTAAGCGACTTCACGCAGACTAAGCACTTGGATTACATGGAACATGACATCAAGTCTACAGGTAAGCTGTATTTCAGGTCACCCAGCAAAATTCGTTGGGAATACACCGATCCAACAACGTATGTAGTAGTCTTTGACAAGCAAAAAATGCATTTATACGATGGTAACGCTAAAAAAGACATTGACCTTACGACCAACAGACGGCTCAAAGGTCTGAATGATATTTTGATAGGTACTGTACAGGGCGGCAATATCTTCGACGAAAGTCGATTCAATATTTCATACCATCGCGATGGCACAGGATATTCGGCTATATTGATTCCCAAAGATAAGGCAATCGCCAAATATATCAAGCAGGTCGAATTGGCATTCGATACTAGCACGTATTTGGTCAAGCGTGTCAAAATCACCGATCCCACGTTGGATTACACATTAATCAAGTTTGAGAATCAGCGCAGAAATACCGCTGTGTCGGATGATAAATTCGTCATCAAATAGCGCAGCTTATATCCAACTGGTTTTTTTACTTTTGCCATAAAACAACTATATACATGTCGCTATTACATGATTTTTATTCGGTAGATGATTTCACGGCGCAGGACCGAAAGGTATCGGCGTTGATTTCCATCAATAAGGCACACTCGATATTTAAGGGCCATTTCCCAAACCATCCGGTTACACCAGGTGTCTGCATGATGCAGATCATTAAAGAGCTAACCGAAAAATGGGCGAAATGTGCATTGATATTAAAAAAGGCAAGGAATGTAAAATTCATGGCCATCATCAATCCCGAAGATAACCTAAACATTCAGGTAGAATTGGATATTGAAGAAGAAAACGGATTGATTTCCATTAAAAGTACCACTTCATTTGAAGATACCGTGGCGCTTAAATTCAGTGGTGTTTTCCAAAAAGTTTAGCTAATGAACAGATTCATTCCGATCGCCATCGTATTATTATGTGCCGTAGTACTTGCCAAAGCTCAAAATCTTTCTTCCATCAGGCACCAATACAGAGATGCCACCAAATCACAGGAGCAGGCACAAGAATTTTATGAGCAACTACAAGCCGTAAACAAAACGGATAAACCCGTCTTAGTAGCCTATAAAGGGTCGGCGCTCACCCTTTTGGCCCGATACGAAAAGCTCGCGGCTCGCGGCTCGAAAATCAAGGAAGCGGTGCAATGGATTGAACAAGCTGTGGCTGACGAACCCAATAATGCCGAGATCAGACTCATCCGCCTCAGCGTGCAGGAAAATCTTCCGAAATTCCTGAAATATAACCAGCATATCGAAACCGATAAGCAGTTTGTGCTGGGGGCTTTGCCAAGTATCCAAGACGAGGAACTTCGGGCCATGATCGAAGGCTATATCGCTGAGTTTTCCGACAACAACTGATGCTATGGTAATGGCCAGCAACGAGGTATTGGCATCCATCAACGCTTGTGTGGTCATTCCCACCTTCAACAACGCCAAAACACTTAAACGGGTACTGGATGGTGTGCGCACCTATACCTCATCCATTATCGTGGTGAACGACGGGTCTACTGATGAGACAACCGAAATACTGGCCAATTACCCTGATTTGAACATAATCCACCTAACAGGTAATAAGGGTAAAGGGTATGCATTGCGGAGCGGATTTAATGAAGCCTACAAGCGGGGCTTTGATTATGCCATTACCATCGACTCTGATGGTCAGCATTTTCCCGATGACATCCCGCGGTTCGTCACGGAAATTGAGGAAAAAGGAGAGGCCTTACTCATCGGTGCCCGAAATATGGACCAAGCGGGTGTACCACGGAAAAGTAGTTTTGGCAACCGGTTTTCCAACTTTTGGTTCCGGTTTGAAACCGGCATTGCCTTGTCAGATACGCAATCGGGATTTCGGCTATATCCCTTAAAAAAAATTCAGGATATCCGGTTTTATACCAACAAGTTTGAGTTTGAGGTGGAGGTTATTGTCAAGGCGGCTTGGCGCGGCATCCCTATACGGAACATTCCGGTGCGTGTATTATACGACCCTGACGAAAGGGTCTCTCATTTCCGCCCATTCCGTGATTTCACCCGCATCAGCATACTCAATACTTGGCTGGTATTAGTCACGCTGTTTTATATCCGACCACGGGATTATTTCCGGACATTCAAGGAAAAGGGATTCAGGCGCTTTTTTTTCGAAGACCTGCTCCACAGCGATGATCCTGCATGGAAGAAGGCCTCATCCGTTGCCTTGGGAGTTTTAGTAGGTCTTTCACCATTATGGGGCTTCCATATGGTAATCGTTCTCTTCCTCGCCTTCGTCCTGCGCCTCAACAAACTCATCGCCTTCGCTTTCTCAAATGTGAGCATCCCTCCCATGATTCCACTCATTATCTATACCAGTTTCCAAATCGGGGCGTTTATCATGGGGCAGCCTTCCGAGGCATCTTTCCAATGGTGGGAGCTTGGTACTTACCGAACCTTCATCCAGCAACACCTTACCGAATACATCGTGGGAAGTCTGGTACTGGCTGTTTTCGCCGCCATGGTATTCGGAATCTTGTCTTATCTGCTACTTAACATCAAAGCAAGCAGGAAGGACCGAAGAGCCGATTAGTACAGTTTTATGAAGACCGAGCCTCCTAAGCTTCCAATTGTTGGCCGTTCTATTCACTTTAAAGACGGCAAATCCCTAATATCTACTAACTTTGTACACCAAACGCTTGGCATTGGCAGCACTGTTTTACTCCATATACCGTTATCTAAAAAAACATAGGAAGGCTTTTTTCCTCTCCATACCACTGGTATTC
Organism: Parapedobacter tibetensis; assembly: GCF_024704835.1. Lineage (GTDB taxonomy): Bacteria > Bacteroidota > Bacteroidia > Sphingobacteriales > Sphingobacteriaceae > Parapedobacter > Parapedobacter tibetensis. Next base: position 101,268 of record NZ_JAMXBE010000006.1, on the reverse strand, counting down.
ATCCTGTTGGGCTATTTAGGTAGTCGCATTCGTTTCGAAGAGGATATCGCCAAACTCATCCCGATGGGTGAAGGCTCCGAACGGATTAATGAAGTATTTCAATCTGTAAAATTTGCAGACAAAATCATTGTCAATGTATCCACTCCTCATGAAAACGGCATTGCCTCGCTACAGGAATATGCCGATGCCTTTGCGGAAACGATAGAACGGGATGCCGGGCCATACATCCAACGCTTGCAGGTACGCATGGAGGATGACCAGCTTACGGAGTTGATGGATATTGTAGCCGACAACCTTCCGCTTTTCCTGGATGATGGTGATTACCGCCAAATCGACTCCTTGCTACAGCCTCAAGCCGTAGCCGAAAAAGTACAAGAATCCTACCGGGCCATCACAACACCCCAAGGCTTGATTACGGCCCCGTTTGTCCGGCAAGATCCATTGGGTATGATTGTTATGGGCTTGCGTAAATTCCAACGTCTGCAATCAGGCGACCATTTTACGTTAGAAGACGGTTACCTTGTTGCCCATGGCCGTAAAAATCTGCTGCTATTCATCACACCAGTTGCAGGTGCCAGTGAGACTGCTCAAAATACGCAATTCATCCACTTACTGGATAACACCATCAAGGAGTTGAATAGCAAATATAACGGACAAGCAACAGCGGAATATTTTGGTACCACGGCAGTGGCGGTTTCAAATGCAAGGCAAATCAAGGCAGACATCCAAATCACCTTGTCTATTGCCCTGATTATCCTCTTGTCATTTTTCATCTATTTCTATAGGCGCATCTATACGCCGCTCATTATCTTATTGCCATCTGCTTTTGGCTGTTTGCTGGGCATCACTGTGCTGTACCTGCTTAAAGGTACGATCTCCGCCATATCCATTGGTATCGGTTCGGTACTGTTGGGTATCACGCTCGATTATTCCCTGCACATCCTCAGCCACTACCGCAGTACGGGCCATGTGAAAAAGCTTTTCGAAAGCATCACCAAACCCTTACTTATGTGCGCCGTATTTACAGCTGCAAGCTTTCTTTGCCTGCTCCTGCTTCGCTCGGATGTGCTGAAAGACCTTGGGATTTTTGCTACGGTAAGTGTCTTCGGAGCAGTAGTGTTCGCCTTGCTATTCATCCCCCAGGTGTATGTGCCGCACCGCCATACGTCGTTGAGGAAACAAACTTTTGTAGATGCGTTGGCAAGGTATCCATTCAGCAAAAATAGGTGGATACTAGGCGCAGGTATCATACTAGCAGTCATCAGCTTGTTCACCTTTCAAAACGTCCGTTTTGACAATGATCTCGCCGCACTGAATTATCAGCCTCAATACCTGAAACAGGCCGAAGCAAACCTGCATGAACTAACCAACCATGGGGCCAAGTCCATCTATGTAGTGGCTTACGGTGACACCTACGATGAGGCGCTGGAAAAAAACACCCAGTTGTATCGGCAATTGGAGAAACAGGAGCATGAAGGCACTATCCTCAGTTTCAATTCGGTGGGTGGGATTGCGTCGTCCAGCATGCATCAACACCATAAAATCAAGCAATGGAACGATTTCTGGTCCAATGGCAAAAAGGAACATGTGGCGCAAACGCTTATCGACGAAGGTCGCAAAGTCGGCTTCAAAGAAAACACCTTCCACCCCTTTTTTGAGTTAATGGACACGGAATTCACACTTCTGGATTCAACAAGCTATATGCAGCTGGATAGCTGGTTTCTTGATGAATTCATTTCCACGGGTAAGGGCCTTGTCACCGTGACATCCATCATCAAAACGGAGTTGGAAAATAGCACCAAACTGATAGAAACATTGTCAACCGATGGTGAGGGCATACTGGTGATTGACCGCAAACAATTGCAAGAAAAACTATTGGGTAACCTGAAGGCCGATTTCAATAAACTATTTGTCATCGCTTCAGTCGCCGTTTTTGTTGTCATTTTCTTCTTTTTTGGAAGCCTGGAATTGACACTCATCACCAACATCCCCATTTTTTTGGGCTGGTTTATTACCTTGGGATTGATGGGCGCATTCGGTATCCAGTTTAATGCGTTCAACATCATCATCACGACCTTGATTTTTGGATTGGGTGTAGACTACGCCATTTTTGTGACCAAGGGGCTTTTGGAACAATATACTTATGGCACAAAAGACATGGCAGCATACAAATCGGGTATTATCATGTCTGCTTTATCGACGATAGGCTGTTTTGGCATCCTGGTTTTCGCCAAACATCCCGCCATTCGATCCATATCCATTATTCCACTCATCGGCTTGTTGGCGGTGGTATTGATGTCGTTTTCCATACAGCCATGGCTTTTCCGTACATTCATCAGCCGTCCACAAGAACAGGGGAATACCCCTTGGCGCATCTTAAACCTTGGCCTCACCGGCTTTACGTTTGGCTATTTTTTCCTTGGTGGGTTGACATTGAGTCTTGTGTCGCAAGTGCTCATCCCACTGGTACCCATGAGTAAAAAGAAGAAGTTTGCCTATTTTCATCGGGCTGTGCGACTTTTCTTCCATAACCTCATGTACAGGACGCCATTTGTGAAGATGGAGGTCATCGGTCAGCAAACCGCCAACTATGATCGGCCGGTCGTCGTCATCGCCAACCATACCTCCATATTAGATACTCCCACCATGGGCATGCTCCATCCTAAACAAATCTTCATGGTGAATGACCGCGTGCTTCGCTCAAAATTCTTTGGCAAAGCCATTCAGATGGCGGGATTCTATCCTTCATCTGAAAACCATACCGATGGTCTTGATGCGCTAGCCAATAAGATCAAACAAGGATATTCCATCATCATCTTCCCGGAGGGAACACGGTCCAATGCAGCGAAGATAAACCGCTTTCATAAAGGGGCATTTTACCTTTCTGAGCAGCTTCAGCTCGACATCCTTCCGGTATTGATCCATGGCAATGCCGACGCCTTGCCTAAAAACGATAATATGTTGAAGACGGGGAACATCACTATGAAATTCCTTCCTAAAATCAACTATGATGATATGGAATTTGGTACCACTTATGTAGAACGCACCAAAAAAATCGCTGCTTATTACAGGGAGGCGTTTAGGGAGTTCAGGCGTGAACGTGAATCACCCGATTACTTCAAGAATAAACTCTATTTCAACTACCTATATAAACCGAAGCATATCCAACGGGAGGTGAAGTCTGTTTTCACGGCCAACAAAACGGCTTACCATCAACTCGTACGGCAGCTTCCACTCAAGACCACCATCTTACATTTGGGTTGTGGATATGGGGTGTTGGATTTTTTGTTGGTATATGATAGTGCGGAACGCCATGTAACGGCATGGGATGGGAATCCAGAAAAAATAAGTGCGGCCCGGAACACATACTCCGTAAATCGGTATCCCTTGCATTTTATGCATCATATTCGTACGAAAATACAAGGATATCGTGTCCTGATTGTATCAGAGGCTGTAACTTTCGATTGGACGCCATACCTGGAAACCTTGGAGTGGATCGTTTTCGACCAAGCAGAATCTGATAATTTTACTATCTTAGATGGGTTGGAATTTCAATTGGTCTTCCATGAAAAGGATATAAGGATTTACAGAAAAAATGCCGGAATCGTTTGATATCGTGGTCATGGGCAGCGGATTGGGTGGACTCGTCTGTGCTACCATCTTCGCTAAAGAAGGCTTCAATGTATTGGTATTAGAGAAAAACAACCAATACGGAGGCAACCTGCAAACTTTTGTACGCGATCGGTGTATCTTCGATACCGGGGTTCACTACATCGGCGGCTTGGAAACTGGCCAAAACCTTTACCAATATTTCCATTACCTCGGCATTGCCGATAGGCTTCGTCTCAAAAGGATGGATGTGAATGGGTTCGATTTGGTGACCTTCGATAATGACAGCAACGAATATCCGTATGCGCAGGGCGGGGAAAATTTCGTGGCCCAACTCAGCCAATATTTTCCAGAAGAGCACGAAGGTATTAAAAGATTCCATGGCAAGATGAAGGAAATCTGTCAAAGCTTTCCGTTATACCGCCTCAACGCCGAAGACACCTACCAATGGAACGAGGACATCCTTGGCCTGAAGGTAAGCGATGTCATCAATAGCTGTACTTCCAATCCCAAACTCAGGGCGGTATTAGCCGGCACAAACCTTCTATATGCTGGTATGGAAGACAAGACACCGTTCTATGTCCATGCCTTGTCCATCAATTCCTATATTGAAAGTGCTTGGCGATGCATCAACGGCGGTGGGCAGATTGCCAAATTACTCATCAGGGAAATACGTAAGCATGGGGGAAAAGTATTGAAATACAAGGAAGTCGTGAAATTTCAAGTCGAAGATGGATTGCTCCGTGCCATATCGACCTTGGATGGAAGCACCTACCATGCGACATCCTTCATTTCGAATATCGATCCAAAGAAGACGCTCGACCTCATAGGCAATTATCCGATACGCAAGTCATATGTCAACCACATTCGGCAAGCGGAGAATACCATGTCGTCGTTCAGCCTGTATATTGTGTTTGAACCACAGCGCATGCCTTACCTCAACAAAAACTACTATCACTTCAAGGATGAAGCCAGCGTATGGGGCAACATCGATTACCGCACAGCGGACTGGCCGGCAGGCTATATGGTATCCATGAATGCCAAAAGTGATAACGACCAATGGGCGGATGGTATGACCGTATTTACCTACATGCGTTACGATGAGGTGAAAGCATGGGAAAACAGCCGCAATACAGTGGCTGATACCGAGTATCGGGGAGAGGGCTATGAACGGTTCAAGCAAGAAAAGACCGAAATCATGCTCCAGGAATTGGAAAAGAAATTCCCCGGTCTAAGGGAGCATATCCATGCTACTTATGTATCTACGCCACTCACCTACCGCGACTATATAGGCAGTGAGACCGGCGGCATGTATGGTTTTGTAAAAGATGCCAATCATCCCTTGAAAAATTATTTGCCACCCCGTACCAAAATCAAAAATCTTTTGCTCACTGGGCAAAGTGTAAACATGCATGGGATCCTTGGGGTGACTATCAGCGCCGTGCTTACCTGTGCCGAGCTTTTAGGCAAGGAGTACCTTATGGGAAAAATCAACAAGGCTAATCAAATCGAATCGTTAACTACAAATGATCCCTTATGGCAACGTTTGACCTGAGGCAATTAGAACGCATACAAAAAGTCACTAAAGCGGATTTTATAAGTCGCTACTACCGACCACAGCAACCTGTGCTTATTGAGAACCTTACTGATACATGGAACGGAAAATGGACACTCAACCATATCAAATCCTTGGCGGGAGATCAAACCGTACCGCTATATGACAACAAACCCGCCCAAGGAAAAGAAAGTGTGTACGAGCCAGTGATGAAGATGAATTTCGGGAAGTACATCGATCTGATTAAGAGCGAACCCACTGACCTCAGGATTTTTTTCTATACCATCAAGGATCATTGCCCAGACCTATTGGAGGAATTCGAATATCCGGATATCGGGCTGAAATTTTTCAAAAGACTGCCGGCCCTGTTTTTTGGTGGTGGGCAGTCCAAGGTTTTTGCACATTACGATATCGACCTGCCAGATAATTTGCATATCCATTTTGAGGGTAACAAACGGGTTGTCCTCTTTGGCCCAAACCAAAGCAAAAACCTTTATAAGGTTCCTCTTTCCATCCATAATATTGACAAAATTGATATGGACAATCCGGATTTCGAGCGATATCCCGCGTTAGGTCACGCCCAGGGGTTTGAGGTATATATGAAACACGGTGATGCGCTTTATATACCGAGTGGGTGGTGGCATTACATCACCTACCTCGATGGAGGGTTCTCTATGACGTTGCGAGCCCTGCCCAGAACACCCAAACGTTTTGCAAACATGCTCTACAACGTCTTTGTAATGCGGAATATTGACAATGCCATGCGTAAAATAAAGGGTCAAAAATGGCTGGATTTCAAGGAGCAATGGGCACATCGGCGTGCAAATAGGATTACTTCAACTTGAAATTAACGTGACGCTCAACTTCCCGATGCATTCAAAAACTTTTGTAATTTCGGTGCAATTACCGCTGCGCAATACGGATTTTGAGGGTTGTTGTTGAAATAATCATGGTGGTAGTTTTCGGCCACATAAAATGGCTGCGCCGGAGAGATCTCGGTCACAATCGGATCGTCATATACGTTATTCGCTTCCAATTGCTTCACAAATTCTTTCGCCTCGGTATGCTGCTGTTCATCATGGTAAAAGATGACCGAACGGTATTGCGTCCCTACATCATTGCCCTGCCTGTTTAACGTGGTGGGGTCATGCGTCTTGAAAAAGACAGCCAGCAATTCCCTGTAGGGCAATATCGTTTCATCGTATTCAATCTGTGTCACCTCCGCATGCCCCGTGGCCCCCGTACAAACTTGTTCATACGTTGGGTTCGCGCGCGCGCCACCCATATAGCCGGGCTGTACACGGTTCACACCTTCCAATTGTTGGAAAATCACCTCTGTACACCAGAAGCATCCTCCGCCGAATGTTGCTATCATCATTTTTCAGCTATCAGCCGTCAGCTACCAGCTTCGACTGGTACAAACTTAGCTAAACTTGCTTTTATATACAAGTTCGCTAGGATGCATTCCAAATTGTCGTTCTTCGTCTTTGCGAACCAGCGCGGGAGGCATAAGCGATGGAGTGACCGCGAAGCAGCTCCGAAGGAAACCAATCTAACCCTGACGAAGATTGCCTCGGCTCGCTCGACCCGACACAGCCTACCAATGACGCCAGAAAGATGTTGTCAAAAGCGACAATATGAAATGCACCCATCCGTTATAAATTTGTATGACTTTCCAACAACGCTCCGCTATCCTTATCTATAAACAAAACGGCCTGTGGATGCCTCCTTAAAATAGTCGAAGGATAAACCGGGTTGACCGCTTCTTCTAGGGTATGACGTACTGCCTTAGCCTTATTGCTTCCCGGCACCATGCAGAAGATATACTGGGCACCGAGCAACGTGGGAATCGTCAATGTCAATGCGTAGGATGGCACTTCCTTAAGGGCCGCGAAACACCCATCATTCACCTGCTGCTGCCTGCATTCCAGGTCGAGATCCACGATTTTCACTGGCTCAGGGTCGTTGAAATCGGCCACATGTGGATCATTGAATGCAATATGGCTATTCTCCCCTATTCCCATGCAAACAATATCTGTGGGATATTTATCCAACAGGTCTGCATAACGCAAGCACTCCTTTTGAGGATCTGGGTTATTGCCGTCGAGATAATGTACTGAATGGAATGGGACCTTTGCGAAAATTCGTTCCTTCAGAAAATTCCCAAACCCTTGGGGGGCACTTTCCGCCAGTCCAATATACTCGTCCATATGGAATGCGTTAATCCGTGACCAGTCAACTTCATCGGCCAGTATCAATGCTTCCAAAAATTCATTTTGGGATGGCGCAGCAGCAAATACGATATTCACCGTTTGTCGATGCTCAAGGAGTTGGTTTATGGTATCGATGACTGCCCTAGCAGCTGCATCTCCCAATTCCATACGATTAGCATATTCCTTGACCACTAATGAATCAACTTTTCGCTCTTGAATTGCTTTACTTGATATGTGAGACATTTTTACTAACGTGCTAAATAGTTTCTTTCCATGTTGTTTGTTCCCGTTGGTAAACTACGGAACCGCCTACCATGGTGGTATGTATATTTATATGCTTGTCAAAGATGACGATGTCCGCTTGCTTACCCACCGCTATGCCGCCCATCTGACTGCCCAAACCCATGATGCGGGCCGGAGTGGCCGTGGCCATCCGCACCGCATCAATCAATGGAATATCAGCCATATCGACCATATTATGCACCAATTGATTGGCCGTGGCCACACTTCCAGCAAATGCCTTTCGATCGGGCATCTTTGCCACACCATCCTCCACGAGCACTTCTGTACCATCGTGCAGGCTACCCAATACACTTTTCCCCGATGGCATGGCCGCTGCCCGCATCGCATCAGTAATCAAGGCTGTCCGATCAGGGCCTTTGATTTTGTAGACCAGTTTGAGCAACTCTGCAGGAAGATGTTTGCCATCAGCAATGATTTCAACGTCCATTTCATCGATAAGGAAAGCACTTTCTACCGCGCCCCCATATCGAAACGCATTCCTACGCGATACGCCAGACATAGCGGAATATAAATGGGTGGCCAAGGTATAGCCATTTTCAAACGCTTCTATCATGTCATCATAAACCGCGTCGGTATGGGCAACGGAAGCTAAAATCCCCCGATCACGCAATACGCGACCGAATTGAATGGCGCCCGCTTTCTCAGGAGCAGCACTCCAACGCACGATGGAAGAAGAAGCCTCTAAAATCTCCATATACTCTGCAGGATCAGGGTCCCGGATATAACGCGCATCCTGGGCACCACGTTGTTTTAGGGAAAAATACGGACCTTCTATATGCATCCCCAAGAAACGGGATCCAACATTGTTTAACCGATGTGCTTTTTCATAAACTTCCAACGTATCGAGCAGCGACCCTTTATCGCTGGTCAGTGTAGTGGGTACCATCGCTGTAGTGCCGTAGTGCGCATGGGTTTCAGCTATTTTTAAAAATCCCGCCACAGAACCATCCATAAAATCATGGCCGCCACCGCCATGTACATGGATATCGATGAAACCTGGCGCTATATATTGTCCCCTAGCATCGATCGCTATCGCGTCGGCTGCCGTAATGTCTGCATCATTTATTGCAGTGATGACGCCATTGGTAATCAACACCGAACCATTCTTAATCATTCGATACGGTGTAATCACCGTTCCATTCACAATTTTTATTTTTCTTTCCGACATCTATTTTTCGTTTTAACAGCTTTTAATTCAATGACCAACGCCGAATCTTATGGCCATAGAATGCATAGTAAATGAGGTATAAATAACAAGGAAACAGCACCCAATAGGCCTGTCGTAATCCATGTAAATCAGCAAAATAGCCATATAACAAGGGCATAATCGCATTTCCACAAAGTCCCATAATCATCAAGGATGCACCTACTTTGGTAAACCGCCCTAAACCATCCAAAGCAAGGGGCCAGATACCGGCCCATGTCAATGAATTAGGGATTCCGAGCAATACGACGCACCAAATGGATATATCGGCCGTATGGCCCAGGAAAGTAACCTCTCCCCGGGCAAAGACAATAAGCAAGGAAAGTACAATCCCCATGACAGTAACCAATCGCAAGACATTGGTTTGGCTAATCCACCTGGGGATAACGGTAATGCCGAGGCAATAACCCACGATGGCCATAGACAATGTATATGAAGGGAAGACTTTGGCATCTATCAATGAAATCCCCATCGAACCGGCATAATTGATGATGGTATCAATGGAAATCACTTGCGCACCCACATGGATAAAAATAGCCACCGCTCCCAGTACTAAGTGTGGGAATTGGAAAATACTCATCTTGCTGCTGTTGGAAACGGCAACTTCTTCACTTTCATTTTCCGTATTTAGTTCGGGAAGTGGGGAATATCTGACTCCGATACCGATTAACAGTAATGACGCGCCTACTACGGCATAGGGGATAATGACGCGCCTGATCAGCTCATCCAGTGCAGCGGCCCTTGCTGTTTCGGTCATGCCAGCCAGACTATCAAACATGGCCTGGTCCGTAGGGCGCAATACGGCCGCAGCAAATAATAATGGGGCAACGATCCCAGCAAACTTATTGCAGATACCCATGATGCTGATGCGCTGAGCGGCACGTTCCTTGGGCCCCAATATGGTGATGTAGGGATTGGCTGCGGTCTGCAGGATGGCCAAACCGACCCCAATGGTGAATAAGCCGGCTAAGAATATTTCATAAGTTCGGGTCATGGCCGCAGGGATGAAGATGAATGCTCCCAGTGCTAAGGCCATAAAACCCACCATCATCCCCTTTTTGAAACCAATCGCCTTAAGCAGGTATGAGGAGGGGACAGACATTACGAAATAGGCAATGTAAAAAGCGAACGCAACCAAATAGGATTGAAAATGCGTGAGCTCACAAGCAATCTTGAAATAAGGGATCAGGATGGCATTGATCCATGAGAGGAAACCAAATATAAAGAACAGGATTCCGATGATAATGATGGATACCGTAGTGTCTCTTTTTGAAAGCGAGTCTACGCTAACCATAGCGGTAGCTTTTTTCATTTGTAATTTAATTAAGGGATATAATGGATATTCCGTCGGTTATGCTATGCGGTCGGCGCCCATCCCGGTTCATATTCCCTGCTCCAATATTTCAGTGCTTCTTGGTTGTTCAAAATATGGCCATTTGAAGGATCCGTATTTAACAATCCCCCGCTACGTTGCGCGATATTACCCAACTGTACCAATAGGGTGCTGATATGCCCACTAACGATGTCTGCATTTAATTGGCTTCCATTTTTGATACCATCAAAGAAATTCTGGATATGGATAGCATCCAGTGCTTGGGAAGGGCTAGTGAGGTTGCGTGCATCAATCGTGACATCATTTTTAACCTCTTTTATCAGGTTATTTTTGAGGTCGAAAACTTTGTACGCATTCCCTCCATCGATTTGCAAAGCGCCATTTTCTCCATAAAAGAGAACCCCTACGCTCGATCCATCTGTAGTTTGGCTATTACAACTGCGTCCTTCCCAAGTGATGAGGCTTTTATCCGCAAATTCCAAATTGATGACCTGCGTATCTGGGGCTTCCCAGTCATCTTGGTAACGGTATCGTCCCCCAGCTGAAGTTACTTTTGTGGGGTAATCTACTTGAAGGCCCCAACGAGCAAGATCTACCATATGGGTACCATTGTTCAACGCCTCGCCCGTACCCCAATGCCAAAACCAATGCCAATTGTAATGGATGAGGTTGTCTTTGTAAGCCATTCGCGGTGCCGGTCCTTGCCAAAGATCGAAATCCAGCCAAGAAGGCACAGCAGCTTTTTTGCCTATGCCTATTGAAGGCCTATTGTTGGAATACCAAGTTTTAGCAAAATAGGGTTTGCCGATAATTCCATTGTGGAGCTCATGGATCGCTTGCACAACATTGGGCCACGATCTGCGCTGATTGCCCATCTGGATGATGTTGTTGTACTTCTTTTGCACTGCGACCAATAGTTCACCTTCATTGGGATTATGGCTGCAAGGCTTCTCCAGGTAAACATGCTTGCCCGCTTTGGAAGCCAAAATAGCGGCGGGTGCATGCCAGTGATCCGGGGTGGCAACAATCAATGCATCCACCTCCTTGTCTTCCAGTGCTTTCCTAAAGTCAGGCTGCGCTTGGGGTTTCTTCTGTTGAATTTTTGTTACGCTGGAAATGCACTTTTCAGCGGCCCGGTTATCCACATCACAAACGTACCTAACTTCACAATTCGACTGTGCAGAAAAATTGTTCGCCAGTGCCAATCCGCGCGCATTGACCCCCATTATGGCAACTTGAAAACGTTCGTTCGCACCAAGGATATTGGCATAACTTTTGGCACTGAGACCGGGGAGTATACCGCCTAGTGATAGGGCAGCCGTACCAATTGTTGCCTTTTTAATAAAATCTCTTCTTGTATCAACCGGATTTTTCATGATTAGTTATTGTTTTATAATAATATTGAAGCCTTATTTTCTTCCCATCAATTGAAAATTGCCTCTTAAAGTGTTTCGTGTACGTACACGAAGGTAAATGATTTATTTTTAATTGCCATATTTTATTTTATTTTCTTATGCGGTCAGGTCAGTTTTTATTGTAAAGTTTCGAGAAGAAATGACCGACTTGGTGATTCATCTGACTTGTCATCCTGTTAATTTCGCGCGGGTATTCCACAAGTAATTCATCTTCTGCCCCGTATAAACGATAAACACCCTTTGCATTATCCAAGACTCGCCTTACTTCGCGCTCTGCCATATAACGGTCGAGCTGAGGTGCAATAATCATCACTGGTTTTGGGGCTATCGCTGCAATAATCTCATCAAAATCAACAGGTACTTGTTTTGGACGTTCGGCAAATAAACCCAAACGGGGAATAAAACCATGTAAGTGAGCATACGTTTTTAAACTTGGATACTGTTCATCTGATGTTCTCCACGGGGAAAAAGCGGCGACTACCGCAACGCCAGCCACCCGATCATCCAAAGCAGCCGTCATCAATGCAACACTGCCTCCAATCGTATTCCCCAATAAATAAATCTGTTTGTTATCTACGTATTCAATCATTTCCAATGCATCCAAACAGCCCGTTACATCCGCGATCATTTTCCCCATTTTAGACCATTGTGGAAACCGCGCATAAAAATTGGTACCTTCTTCAATCCGGGTACCAAAACCTAACATATCAATGGCGAGCACGGCAAAACCATTTTCAATCATCTTTTCAAATAGCAAACCATTGCCATTGCTTCTTTCTTTGTGGTAACCCTTGGCATACCCCGTAGAATATGCATATTGGTGCAGGTAAATCACCGCGGGTATCTTTCCGTTTTCACGATATTTAATATTGCCGGATTGGTCCACAGGACAATACAATATGCCACTTATATGATCCCCTATAGCATCGTACGGCCCGAGATGTATTGCTTTGGCTCCGCGAACCTTCGGTTCACTTATAATCTTGTTAATCCAATCATGCCTCGCTTCAATTGCTTCGCTGGGTTTGTTTGCTTTGACCCCCGGAGGTTCATTTCCTAATAACCACCTCAAGTTTTCAATGATTTTCTCCCTATCGGTACGGAAAGCCGATAGATGCTGATACCTTTCTTTCAAGGTTATCGGAGAAATTGTGTCGGCAGCGATTTCATCTGATAGGTGTTCTTGCTCCCACGCATCATAATTGTATGTAAAGTATAGATTGTTTTGCCAGGTAAGCTTTCTTCTTTTAAAATGGATATCTAGGAAATCTATCGACTTTTCGACATCCCTGGCAGCGACAGCATGTTCACCCATGCGGGTCAATACACCGATATTGTCAGGAACATCCATAAAATCATAAACCCTTTTTACCGAATAGTAACATTGTTCATTCGCCCAGGAATTCAACCCTTTTTCCACGATGGAGTAATGATATAATAATGCCCTTGGAGCGATTAATGCCCCTAATAAATTCTGATCTATCGGCAATTTGTCTTCCCTGCCGAAAAAGAACCGCAAACGTGGGTGAAACCAATGGCCATTCAATGCGGTTACATAATCCAATGTTTCACTGGCATATTGGGGGTCTCCGTACCGCCAAGGTGCATCACCTCCAGTACCCGAGCTACTAGCAATAACGGCTGCGATTCGTTCATCAAACGCTGCTGCCCATAATGATTGCTTCCCATTTCGGGAGTGCCCGGTGATGGCGATCTGTTTGTCATTAACTTCTTTGCGGGTTAATAAATAATCAACAACTCGCGAAGCGCCCCAAGCTCTACGCATCAGCATGCTGAAATCATCATGCGGGTATAATGCTTGATAGGCTTCTGTATCGTCTTTTGCGTCGGCAGCAGCATATACACAACCGATGTATCCTCTTCTCACTGCCAATTGTGCCCAGCCCCGATGCGTCCATTGGGTCATATATACCGGAAACGGGCCATTACCTATTGGTATCATCAACTCCAATGTCATGCTGGCCTTGTATTGGGGACCGAACCTTAATTTGATTAACTGTATACGGGTCTTTCCTTCTATTTCATCAGCAAGCACTTCTACCTTCATATCTTCCGGAGCGGGGGGCGTACTTCCCGCAATCCAATGTTGGTACTCCTTTTTGATCCATTCACGCTTTTTTTCCCATTCTCCTAATGTAGTTATGGGGTGCTCTTTGCCATCACGAATAATTGTTAAGGGCGCTGGAAGCATTGGTATAGATGGCATTTGTGCAAAATCTGGAGGTAATTCTCCCGTACGTAATAACCAGTCTTCCCAAGTACTGTCTTGGAAAGTTACCCTTCTTGTATTTTCCTTAAACCGTTGTTTAATATTAATCTGCAGGATGTCATTCAGGTACTCCTTTTGTCTTTCAAGCGCAGTTTGTGCCAACAAAGCGGTTGAAATAACACCGAATAACAGTAGCACCAAGAGTAGTTTTCTGTTCATTTCTTTACCTTAACATCTGTTGCTGGCATATCCATACTATCGGCATTGTTCTTAGCGTGGATATACCAATTCCTGACTTTCTTTAAAACCCAACCTAATGGCCCTTGCATGGATTTGGGTATCAGTAGGTATTTCAAAAGGTTCGATATATAGGGACCAAGTAGCCATGCTATCCGTCCGATAAGCAATTGAGGTCCCTTCAGTCTTACAGCTCAGGCGAATCTTGACCTTACCACTTCCCTTTTCTATAAGTTCCAACTGGGGTTTGTCGGTCGCCCGACTGTCCACATCGCAAACATAAGCCACTTCGCAATTATCTTGGCTCGAAAAATTAGTTGCCAATGCCAGTCCACGTGCATTAACCTCCATCATGGCTACCCTGACGCGTTCATTGGCGCCCAGGATATGGCATAACTCTTTGCGCTGAAACCAGAGAGTACACCACCAAAAGAAAGCGCTGCGGCACCGATAGCGGTCTTTTTGATAAAATCTCTTCTTGAGTTTGGTGATTCTTTCATGATCCGGTTATAATGTTGCACACCTGCCGTCCTATTGAAAATTTCCTCAACTTTCGTTTACGTGTACGTACACGAAAATATGTAAACTATTTTATATTCTGAAATATTATTTTAATTTATTTTTCTTATTCAGCCTCCAAAAATTGGCTTTTTGACAATGGCTTTTGCTGGCTATGAATGCTGGCGTGCCGCTCATCGTGCGGGTTACAAGTTACTCCAACGTGAGGCATACGTTTCAATACGTTACTCATCTATAATGGCCCCAATCGTGTCGAACCCTCCAAGTTGGCGCTCATAGTGTGGATAGGGTTTGAAGATACCCCCACTGCATGCATAATACGTATCATCCAAATAAAATGCGCCTTTATGGCGGACCGTCCATGGTGCCTCATGGCATGGATGATAGGTGAGCATTTGCAACCAATGTGTGTAGTTACTATCCCCATTGGTTTCAATCATTGCCATATTGATTGCTGGGAATGGGGCTAAACGGGCGATCAGGTTCTTCTGCCATTCAACTAAGATGGGATTTACCGTTAAGTCTGAACAAACGCAGGGGATACCATGATCATAGGCAATTTTTGCAATCTTCAATGTTGTGCTGAGCGTTTTGGCCACACTCTTCAGCACGATCACGTTATAACCAAGCTGTATACTTTCCAAGGCGCTTTGTTCGTCGAATATCCGTTCATCACCTGCAATGGCCATATCAATATCATCCACGGTTTGCGAATCGGCCATCGAAAAAGGCTCTTCGTAAAACAATATCCGGGCTTGTGCGCCAATCTGCCGGGCATGGTCGAGGTACCGAAGCAACGTGTCCTTCCTTTCATAACGTCCATTTGCGTCCATGGTATATCGGATAAAACCGTCCGGGGTATGTGGAGTATATCGTTCTTTCAATATTTCGTGGATTTGGGTAAGCCGGGCCATATCCTTTTCCAACATTTCCGCTTGATTGCCGGGATGCCCCGTTTTGATTTTGAAAATAAAATATCCTTCATCCACTGCAGCTTCTATCGCTTCCAGCGGCATATCGTAGGATATCTGAAACATGATCCCAATCTTCGAATTCCGATAACTAAACGGAGCCTTATACGCCTGGGGAATCATCTCAAAAAAATTTAGATGCCCGATCGCTTTTGCGTACAGCTGCCAGGCCGCATAGTCTATGCTAACCAACGCATTGTAACTGAAGTTGGTATGTAAGTCTCGTTTTCCCGTAAGTTTAACAGCCTCTTGCATGGCTAGGGGCAGCAATTTCTCCATCATGTCAACGGGATGTTCAAAACGGGTATTGCCCAAATGCTGTAGTGATTTTTCAACGAGCGCATACATCCAGGCATTGCTCTGCTCCTCCCCATGTTGTGCAAATAATTCGGCATCGGCATACAATGCGCTTTGGGTGGCCAGACCGATGCCCTGATCGCCCGTGGGTGAGACCAATCGGCATATGACCTGCCACAATGTGGTCAAATATGCACCTTTGAAGCCGAAGGGTATCCGTAAAGGTTCGCTTTCAAATGCGGAATCTGTGTTTGCGATTTGTATCATATTCTGCTGTATTTTTCGTATGGTCAACTACTGCTATACTGATTTCCAAAAAAATCAACGACAAAATCATCGTCGACAAGATTTGGATAATTTCCACAAACCCTACTGATCTCCGTATCCTGCCCTGGCGACAGTTTTTCCCCCGGATCGAGACACCACACCCCCTGAAGTAATCCCTGTCTCCGAAGTATTTCATGGATACCCGGAATACAGCCCTGAAAATCGTGGGCTGGATCGAAAATCGCTGCATTCATATCGGTAACCTGCACGCCCAGTTGCAGTAACCGATCCATTTCACGGAAACCTGAAGCCCGACAGTATTTTATCTGCTCCAGTAGCGACACCGCACAATGTGTCCATACCCCCCAATGTCCCAACAGCCCCCCAACGAAATGTTTCCGCACCGGACGGCCTTCCACCTCAAACGTATAATCTGTCAGTAAATCTGCGACGATATTATCGTCATTACCCGTGTACAATGCAATGTCTTTTTTTGCAAAACAGGCCGCCCGCATCACATCGAGTGTTTGGTATCTATTGAAAGCGGCTACTTTAATCGCCAACACATTGGGGATTTCGATAAATTTTGTCCAGAAATCATAGCTGAACACCCTGCCCCCTACGCTGGGTTGCAAATAGAAACCAAAGACGGGTATATGCTGGGCGACAGCTGCCGTGCGTTCCAATAGTTGTGTTTCGTCCCACCCCTGTAATCCGCCCATGCTCAGCAACCCCATATCATATCCCAACTGATAGGCGGTTTGTGCCTCTCCGACTGCTTGCTCCAAATCGCCGCATATTCCAGCGATTTTCAGGAAATGACCGGCCGCCTCAGATCGGTCTACCTCCTCTGCTGCCAGCCGCAATACCCGTTCGAACAGGCCAATTCCTGGATTGCGTATGGCAAATTGGGTACTGTGTACACCCACCGCTACCCCGCCTGCTCCCGCAGCGATATAATAACGGGTCAGCATCCGCTGCCTATCTTCATCCAAGTGCCGTTGGGCATCCAAAGCCAGCGGATGTGCCGGGATAACCATTCCTTTGTGAAGCAGGTCATGTTTGTGCTGCGCTAATGTAATCGTCTTCATATGCTTAGAATTTTCCGCCTCGCTCTTGAAAATGAGTGGGTTTGTTAATCAATTTACCTCCTTGGAGTAACCAGGATGCCGTCATATCAATCATCTCCTTCAGTGTGACCCTTGGATACCCGAAGAGCTTGTGGGCTTCGGATGCATTACTCAACAATGCAGTAGGCTGTTCTTCATGGATAAATAATGGTTCTTTTTGAAAACGCAGGCCATATTGCTGGGCCAACCAGCGTATGGAAACAGTTTCCGGACCCGTTACATTCAATATTTTTGCAGGCGATGCACAATGGAGCAACGAGCGGATCGCTATTTCATTAGCATCGCCCTGCCAGATCACGTTCACGTTTTCTGTCCGCAGGTCAATCGGTTCACCGCTGAGCACCGATTTCGCGATTTCTACCATTACCCCATACCGGAAGTCCACGGCATAGTTCAGCCGGTAAATGAGCATGGGAGTATTATTCTTCTGCGAAAAATATTCAAATATCCGTTCCCTGCCCAAGCAAGATTGGGCGTATTCGCCAATGGGATCAGGGTTGGTTTCCTCGGATACGCCGCCGGATGTTACCGGTACGAAGGGGAGCACATTGCCAGAGGAAAAGGCTATGATATTAGAATTTCTATATTTTTCCGCCACCCTGCCTGGCAGGTAGGCGTTCATGGCCCACGTAAACGGCTCCTTCCCGGTAGTACCAAATTTATGGCCTGCCAGGTAGATCACATTGGGGGCATCCGGCAGTGCAGCAAGGTCAGCTTCGTTCAGCAGATCAGCTGCGATCGTTTCCACACCCGCCGCTTCAAGTGCCGTGCGGGCATCCCCGTCAGAGAAGCGCGAGACACCAATAATACGCTGGCTACTGCCGGCTATATCAGCTGCCTGTCGTGCTACACGGGCCATGGCAGGACCCATTTTACCCCCCACGCCTAATAATAATATATCTCCCTGGATGCGGCTGATGTCATCCACCAGCACCGGTGAGGGTTTTAGTATTTCCTGCTCCAATAATGTTAAATCATCCATCATGTATTATGTTAAAAATAGTTCATTGAAATTGTAAACGGCGAGCATAATCAGGATCAGCAGACCCACAAAACCGACTATGCGGATAAACGGTGGGCTCACGTAGTTGCCCATCAAGGTTTTGTTACAGGATATTGCATACATGGCCACACCAATAAAAGGGACCAGGAAGATGGTCACGCTTTGGGCGAATACGATCATCTCCAGCGGTGGTTTTTCAAAACCGATGGCAATCACGCTACCAGTGACCATCACAAAAGCGATCAGCCATTTCACTACTTTGGAATCCAGCCGGCTGCCATATCCAAACCCATCCGACAAGAGGGAACCGCCGATGGTAGCGTTACCGATCAGCGATGAAAAAGAAGCTCCAAACAGTCCAATCAGAAATAACTGCGAGGCATAACTGCCAAACAGGGGCTCCAGCGCTTTTGCCATATCCGACGCCTTGTTGACCGGTATCTGTTGCTGGTGTAGCACGGCCGCCGCGCAGATCATCACCACGGCACTCATCAACCCCAAGATGATCATGCCGGTCACACCTTTGTTGTTATCCAGATTCAGCCCCGGGCTGATCTTTTTCCGTTCCTGCACCAGGTAAGTTTGGTAAAATGCTCCTACAATGGAAAAGCAGGACGCAAAAAATGCGATCACCAAACCAATCGAACCTGTCGGTGCGGTTGGGACAAAACCGGCCAAAATACCACTAATGTCTGGCAGGGCCAAGAACATTGTAGTAAGGAACGCAAACAACATCAGCCCCACTATGGTTATCATTAGCCGTTCTAGTATTTTGTAGAAATCACGGAAAAACAACAGGGCAATACCTATTACGTTAAACAGGATGATCCACGGAACGGATGAGGTGCCTCTTGCTTCAGCAATGGAAATTCCAATGCCAACTGAATTGCCGGCCTGAAATGAAGCTGCTACCATAAAAATGCCGATGCCGATCAACCCTGAGACCCATTTGCCATACTTTTCCCGTATGGTACTGAGCAGTGATTGTCTGGTAGCCACGCCAATACGGGAAGCAATGTTTGTAAAAACGATCATGAAAAAGATGGCGACCACCACCACCCACAACAAATCATACCCATACATCGCCCCCATCTTGGACGTAATAGTAATTTTACTGGGGCCAAATACGATAGCCGCTGTAACGATGCCCGGGCCAAGGGCGACTAACCATTTTCTGATTGACATATTTAAATCGGTAACGTACCCGCTAAATACAACAATATAATTTATAATTCCAATTTTTTGCGTGGCATTTGTTTTTCCATGCCTTTCCGGATGGGCTAATGTGGCTGACGAGCTCTGTTGTTGCAAACAAGTAATCAGAAAACGACTCATGGATATAGTTAACACCCTTTATTACCTGCGCACCTATAGGTCCACCGCTTTCTTCGTGTACCCAAAGATAAGCTTCCTTTAATCTGCGGACTGGAGTTGATTCCTGCAACTAGCTTCCGTGAACACTAAGTGCAACACCCGACAACAACGCTTGGGTTAACCAAAATCCGATATGCGGCAAAACGACTATACTGCTTTTTTCTATTAGAAACTATATTTTTTCAATGTTACCCAAAATACAATACGACACTATGTTCATAATAAGAAGAAACTAACAATAAACACAAACCATCATCGCTTCTTCTCCCTCAATTCCTCCACCGGCAGCTATTTCAGTTTAGACAGGTTCATTCCCAAGTAGCTGGCCAGCTTAGCCCGGTTGGGCAGGGTATCCATCTGGCGCCGCTACCCGAAAATTTATAAGGTATAACTATACAGGCGTGATCCGCTTACAAAATAAATACGCCCGTCCAGGTAATCGCCCCCCGCACGTATGTGCACCGGTGATTTACTGACCAGAGTAACAGCCGGTGCGGACGGTTCAATGCGGCCTATATTGTGCTCAAATAATATATAGATAACCTCCTCAGGCCCCTGGACAAATACACGCGGCGACTGTTCGGCAACTGATAATCCGAATAACGCGGATACATCTTCCCTGTGCAGCAGTTTTTTGCTGTCGGGATCAAAAACAAAAAACCATTTCCGGTCCGCAATACCGTATACTTTACCATCGGCACTCAGGCATAAATCGGTATAACTCTGTACATTCGGTATGACGGGCGAACGCCACTCTACCTGCTTGGTATCCATATCGATGATATACAGCTCGCCTTGTTTGGCTTTGCGCTCGCCCCCGGTGCCGGGCGCGATGGTGGTACCGCCTACTAATTTCCGCCCAGGCAATGGCACCAGACTCATGGTTGACTGGTCAAGCACAACATTGGAATCCGATAATAACGTGTGCTTCTTTGACTTCAGGTCATAAAACAGCAAACCGCCGCCCGTATAACCATAAGCCGGCCCCCCACCCATGACAATTGTTTGGCCGTCGGGGTGCGCCAGCACCCGGTGTGGGCGGTAGATGACCGGATCGCATTTGACCAGGAGCTGCGGCTTTTTCTGCGCGTCCCAAACTAGCAGGTTGCCTCCGGGATAGGAGCCAAAAAATGCCTGGTGGCCTTGCCGGGCCAGGGCATTATACTGCCCATATGCCGACTGGTGCCCCCATTGCTCCGTGGCGGGATAATAAGTGAATTGGCGCATGGGGAACGAGCTGCCGCCTATGATCGCCTGACCATCCGGCGAAGCGCCGACCCCCATGATCCATGACCCCTCACTGGAATAATCAAAATGCACGGTCTTCGTTGTGCTGGTTTTGGGATCTGCTATAACCAGCAACCGCTCTGTAAGATCCAGCCGCTCGATCAACTTCCCGTTAGGTAACTCTTTGATAAAAAGGTTCTGCATACCGGTGCGTATGGGTTTTTCATCAGCCTGGTGCGCAGTGCCTATAGATTTGAATTCTCCCTTATACAATTCGTACCAGTCTTCTTTTGCATCTCTTAAAGCCTGTCCGTATACTTTGCCGTTGTGGTTACGGTACAAATAGGCCATGCCCCGCTTTCTTTTTTCCTGGGGGAGTACAGCTTTGGTTTCGTGTGTGCCGGGATGAAAGGCGACAAGCTGCGTATGGGTATTGCCCATCGCGAAATAAAGCCAGCCTGCGTCGTCGGTAGCTACGAACCGCTGGTACTGGGCCCAGTTTTCTTTATGAACATATCCGTAATCGGTAAATTCACGGGTTTTGGGATCAAAACTTACTACACCGCTGTTTGGATAGGTTACCGCCCATATCCGACCCTGGTCGTCTTCGGTCATCCCCATAGCCATCTGGGGGGCGCTTTCGCCGCAGAACGTAAAGGCTCTCTTCTTGGGGTCGAATTCCACAAAGTAACCGTTAAAATGGCTATAAAACTTATCTGTTGACGAAAGCAGCGATGAAAACGGGCTATCGCCCCTGTGGTTATTGAAAGGGACAGGGAACTGCTCGGTATGGCCCGTTTCGGCATCGATCATTAATAACGCATAGCCGCCTCGCACATCAAACAACCACACCAACAGCACATCCTTTCCCTCTCCGTCAACGGTGGTAACGACACCGCGGTATGTACTTGCCGGCGATACTACCCCATGATCCGTGAACCTGCTTTCAGCGGGCTGCGACAACACGGTCGTGGTCGGCAGCAAGCATACCGCAATGAGTAATAGCATCTGCAATTTTTTGCAGGATTTGTTAATGATGCACCTATTCATAGTTGTAATTTAGTGTTTTGTCTATTCATTTATCAGCCTCTCTTCTGCCTGGTAATCCCATCCGGCAGAAGAAGAAACCCGGATGTTTCCATCACCCAGCGTGATCCTGTCTTCAATCGCCGTTCCGTTCAGTATATAGCGCACCACTAGGATGTTGCCGTCCTTCTGCACACCGCTGATCCACGTTTCTTTGCGGAATGGCTCGTGTATGGCAAGGAATGTGGACTTGCCCCCCGAATGCCGTTGCATAAGCCCCTGGCGGAAAAAGTCATCCAGTTTATTCCCGTCTTCACCGGCCCGCCTAACGGACGGGGTACGAAACCGGAATACCTGCGTATTGTCCGGGGACAGCAAATGAGTCCGCAAACCTGCGTTGCGATAGCGCCACGTTGCGGTCCACGGTTGCAGGGCCTGCCCTCCGAGCACATCACGTAAGTGCCAGTAGGCATGGAAACGCCTGCCTTCCCGGTCTGTATCATATTGTGTTTTGGGTCCGTTATTCCCACCCCAGGCAGGAACCAGGCTTGTTAACGGCTTATCGAGCGTAATACTCGTCTCCAATGTCCCTTCCTCTTCACACATACCGTGCAGGAACCAGTCGTGGTCATGCCCCCCTTCCACGTCGAAGCGGTCAACTACATAATCCCGTCCCGGAGCGGCATGCACCAAAAGCAGCTGCCTCCGGTAAGCACGGGCAGCAGAAGCGTAAGCAGGAGATGCATCCACATCGATGACCTTCACGTGCGGATGCTTATCGTCATATAACAATAGTTTTCCGGTTACTTGCTGCCCACCGGAAGCTTTATCCTGCCCGCGTTGATTAATGACCACCGTATTGTGGGATGCCGTATGTACCGTCCATCCACGATACCGGGTGTGGGTGTATCCGATATCCGACAAGAGTTCCTGCCCGGCGGCAAACAAGATAATGGATCCGTTATCATCGTGCGAATGGCCGAAGTCGCCGCTCCAGTTTACATTGAGCATAACCTGGTCCTCACCTGTACCCACACCCATGACAGCATTGCCCAACGACGGCCACAAATGAGATACGCCGCTGTCCGTTGCTTCTCCACGTGTGTGCCACCAGGTATCATTGATGGGGATCTTCCGTCCATTTGGCATAACGGCTTCCCTACTGACGGCCAGTGCTTTTTTATACACCGGAACTTCCTGTTCCGGGTCAAAATTTTCAAAACGCTCCCCTTTCCAGCCAGGGGGGTCTGTATAACCCGCCAGCGCATCGGCCACCGCCTTCACCCCGTTAATGGTCATATCATGATAAGAAGGTGTCCCTTCTTTCCACCAGCCATCATCAAAAAAAACCATAGAGACGAACTCCCGGAAACGTTTTACAGCCTCATGCACCATGGAAGGATCTCCCAATACCCGGCCCACGCGGATCATGCTTTGATAGGTACGCGGCGACATGTTGGTATACACCTCCGGATTCGCGGTTGTAAACTCATAACCAAGCCGCAGCAGATCCTTTTCAATCAGTTGATCCGTTCCTGGCCCGATAACTGCATCCATACGCCGCCAGTCATAGCCCGTCTGCAAGACATCATAAGCCATTGCCAATGTGACAGGAATATCCATATAGCCCCACCAGCTCCATTTGGCACCGCGGTATGGCCCAACTCCTTTATAAGGCCATTTCTGATCAGCCGGAAAGAATTTTACCGGCGCATGCGGATAATCATACCGGATTGCATAATCCGGATATAGCTGTGCAAAACGCCCGACGATAGCAGCTGCCCGGTCACCATAGGCGTTATCACGCGTGGCAAACCATAATCTTGCCAGTTGGTCTGCCATGGTTTGTATCCATGTCCAGCGGTCATACCAGGCATGTGGTTCAAAAAAATATTGCCGGCCGTTGGCATCTTCATGATAGCGATAGACCTGTTGCTTCCCGCTTGGTGCAATGATCAATTTTTTCCCATTATTGGGGAAATGCTCATTGGGGAACAACATATCGCAGTAATTACAACGCACCTGGTCACCCATACCCGATTTCCAGCTCAGTACACCCATTTCCTGCGCTCCGCCGTGGCAGTTGGGGCAACCTACAAAAAAAATCCCTGAGGCGTCCGGTACCTGGCCGATCAGCTCATCAACCGAAAGGTCCATAACCGTGGCCACCGATCGTTTAAGACCGATGATGCCTGTTGTATCCGGAGAAAAAACCGGATGCGTTGCCCGATGATTTACTGACAGGCGCTTGTGCTGTGAAACAGCGTCCACAGTTATCACTGTCAATATCACCGACAAACACCACAACCGCTTTATTTTCTGGTTTATTAACATGGTCGCTATTCTACTTCCAGATTATCGTACGCACTGGAGCGATCACTATTTACGGCTCCAGGAGAATACCGTTTTTATCGTCACCTTATCTCCCACACCGACATCAGATACCCATAATTTATCGGCCTTCCTCACCTTACCGGACACATCCTTATCCAGAGTGAGTTTTTGTTTTTCTGCCGATACAATCATCCCAACAGGTTCTAAATCCTTATTTACCAGGGTTGATCCACGATAATGATGATAAAAATTCAACTCTGTATCTGTTGTCAGTGCATTCCCTTTAACCTGTGCCACACCGAAATAACCCATACGCAGGTCATCAGTTGTATGCAGGCTCGCTTGCCCGTCAACCGCAACCTGCAGAGACGCCGGATGCACCGTGGTGCGGTGTCCGTTCGTAAAATGCACTGTCCTGACCGACTGCCCTCCCATGGATTTGAGATCCGTACCGCGCGGGAACGTCATGGTTACCCGGTTAGCGGCAATATCTACTGCCTGCACCTCGCCGCGTAACGGTTTACGGACAAACGATTGTCCTTTACATTTCAGATACGTTCCATCGCTGAAGTAAACACGCGTCAACTTTCCTTTGTCATCAAATGTGACTACTGCCGTATTCGCATCCGTTTGTATGCCGTATTGCCGCAACTCTTTTTCGGAGCCAACGGTATCGCAGATAATAACGTCTGAAAAACCGTTCCTTACAACCCTCACAGACGCACCTGATCCGGTAGTCAGCGGATGATGTTCCACCGATCGGATGTAAGGTTTTGTCTTGTACGTTTCAAATACAGCAGAAAAAGTACTGGCACTCTTTTCGGGAGCAAGGTTTGCGCGGCGCGCTATCATATACTTTACAACATGGTTTTTGGCACGTGGCTTATCGTAGGCGTCAGCCAGAAATACCTCCTGGTGTTCAGCGGGAAGCATATGCAGCCTTAAACGGGCATTTGAATCCAGTACATGCTGGTATTCTACCAATGCATTGCCTTGCCGCAGTTGCTGTACATGGAACAAATGCTGGTAACCTGATCCCACATACCGGCGATACCCGATTCTTTCGCCCGCGGTATCCAGCAACCGGTTATCATAGATCTCACCAAGACTCACATCCGTTCCGGCCAAAGTACCCGGTTGTTTTTCACTCCAAACGCCTTCCACCGGCAGGACCTCGCCCGGAGGCCCATGCAGCGAATAATCGTGCTGCTTTCCTCCCTGCACGTGGAAAAAGTCGACCACATAATGCTGCTGATCGTTCGCCGCCACCATCACGACATTCCGCCTGTACTGGGATGCCTGCCGGTAAGCCCCTGATTCCGCATCCATATTCCGGGCGAACGTGCCATCTGCAAAATGATGTAACCTTCCTGGAATGTTCTGTGTTTGGCGCGAAGCATTGACGACGACGGTATTGTGAGAAATGGTATTTGTCGACCAGGTAGCGATCCCTTTGACATAGTTATTCATGGCATCAGGATATCCAAGATCAGGCATCATCTTCTGACCGTTGGCCATCAGTTCAATATTCAGAAAATCCCAATGATAATGGGCGTAATGCATCCCGTATTTGAGTGCCAGCGCAACGTCGTCTTCCGGGTCATTCAAAATGCCCAATCCGTATCCCGCAAAGACACGGGAAGGCAAAGGTTGCACCACGCGAACATCATTGTTTTGCTGTTTCTTCGCAGGACTTGCTGACCGGAACAAGGATTCAAAAGACGGAAAGCCCCTCGCATCAGCGGGCTCCAGCCACGACAGATAACGCTCGTCCTGATACGCATGGTAAGCAGACTGATAGGTTTCCGCGGAACGACCGGTAATACCGCCTAACACATCACTTCCGTCACCCAACGCCGGCGTGTATTTCCCGATTGCCACCGAATGAATCGGGCCGTCCAGCAGCATCCTGAACCGTGGCTCGTCAAACAGGTCAACTCCTTTTTTCTTTAGCAGGTCAGCGATTTTTGTCAGGTATCGTATCCATAAAAAATTGTACTGGAGTGATTCAAGCGGGAGCCCATCCCTGAAAACCTGATTATACAAGGCATAGCGCAGGCCCATTTTACTTCTGTTCTGTCCGGCATCATCCAACAAATGATTGAGGTACCGCTCAGGCTCGGCATATTGCCGCGCAATGATGAGATTCAGTACAGCGGCCTGATGCATACCAAAATTACCGAGTATCTTGTTCTGCTCATACGCCAACAACGCATTTTCGACGAAGTTGGCTTCGATATACGATCTGATTTCTATTCCGCTTTTGTTCAGCGAAGTATGCAGATCAGGAAGATCATCAATAGCGTCCCATACAGCGTCGTAGGCTGCAGCAGCTACAGAAGCTGTAGCGGTTTCCCAGATCGCATTGATAATCTTGCCACGGTACACCCCTCCGCGCGCCCTGGTCATCAACCCGTACCGGGATTGGTCTTCATGGTTCATCGACGGATACACTTCTGCGAGCCGATGGAGCATCAACACGGCTTTGTACGCATATTTTTTGTCTCCGGTCAATAAATATGCTTTACTAAGATTGCCGATTCCGGGAATGATGTGGCGGTGCCAAATCCAATGATTGGCATACGCTACAAACCAATACCGTTCGCCATCGGGCGCTACCCAGCCCCAGCCATCATCCACATATTTCGCGTCCCATCCTTTCTTCTCCTTAAGCCCGCTTTTGTAATAGGCTGCATAATCATTGTCCGGGAACACACGTCCATCAATGGGCGATTTTACCTGAAAGGGTTTCTTCGGATCCACAATCCATGGATAGGCACCTCCTTTTGCAAACACTTCGGCACCGTGGATGGGACAGCCGTTTGCGTTGAGATCAAACGCGCGTGGCACCCGTGCGTCCGTCATCAGATCGACAATATCCTGATCCTGCCAGTCCAGCCAATAACCAGCTGCGCTGACAATCTTATCTGCGACACTTTTTGCCGTTGCATCCTGTTTTATGTTGTTTCGCGCCTGTTCTATCTCTTCATCCGTGTATAACAAGCGGTCTGTCTTTAAGGGAAACTGAGGGGCTTTCGGCGCTACGTTTACGAAGGGAGGTATGCTGATATCCGTCGGGCTTTGCCCGGTGGCTTCCAATGTATATAGCGCCAGCACTATGGCCGCCAGCACCTTGGTGAAATTTTGTTTCATCTGTTCAATTTTAATTTTCAATGGCCTGTTGAAAGCTTGGATGATTGAATAATTATATCCCTGTGGATTTACTGATTATTTTCAATCATATCGGTTTCATTTGGGGACAATTATTATAAGGGCTCATTTAACCAATTTTCATATTCATGCAGATACAAACCCCGTAATACGCACTGATTCGATCATATTATCCTTTATTCCGGAATATCTCAGGAATATTATGCACGGGCAACCGCTTAAGACTCGGCTGTATTACCTGATAGACATTTTCCGCAAGCAATTTTTTCTTAATTGTCAGTGGGAGCCTGGTAAATACGGCCCATCCGAGCTGCTGCCTCGGATCGCGCATAGGCAGATCAGACCCATACAGAATGCGGTTCTCACCTGCGCCTTCGATCAGGTATTCGATGATACCAAGATGTACCGGGGTTAGTGTGATTTCAGCATAAATATTGGGGTGTTTTTTCATCGCTGCAATCGCCATATCGGCCATCCTGAAACTGCCCCCAGCATGAGCGATGACCCAGCGGACATTGGGATATTTTGGTGCCAAGGTCTCCACTTCCAACAAGTCCGAACGGGAGTTATGCAACAATCCGTACAAATGATGTTCATTCCCGTACTTCCACCAGATATCGTACGATGGATCATGGTACTGGACCCCATAGTGGAGGTATGGTTTCATCCCGATGAAGCGTTTGTCCTTATAAACCTCGGGGATCATTACCGCCAGTTCTTCCTGCGTATAGTGTACCGCGTCGAAGTTTGCCAGACCCCAATATCCTTCGGGAGCCGCATCCAAAGCCGCTGTTGCCGTGACATTCCCTCCTGCTGAATCCACACTAACCACGCCGTTCCAACTCATAACCCCTCCCCCTACGTAGCCCAGTCGCTTGATCAATTTAAACACACCACTTGGGCCGCCATTATGCATGCGGTAGTGCCACCCCGCTCCATTCAAGCCTTCGTGAAGAATATGTATGTGCATATCAATGACCGGTGTCGGAACGGGTTTTCCGTGCCGAACGGCGCTCATCAGGATGTCTTCTGATTTGTTCTCCCTGATTGCCGGAGGGTGCTGTCCATGCAGTAACCGGATTAGGTTGCCGCCGGCAACTTTATCCCTGGCCTCCTTGGATATCGCCGCATAATCCACGTAGGCTCGATGCGCGCCCGCAGACATCGTCGGAGCGTTGGAAGCGAAAACCAGCTGGTCGATATACCCATCTTGGTACAACGTTTCCAACCCCTCATTGATCTGGAAGTTATCAAAACTAATGTGTAAGTTTTTATAAACGCCCAGCATGGGCAGGATTGTCCGTTGGAAACTCCAGGTGACCCCGGTCAACAATACCGTCAAGTTGGGATAGGTATTCAGCAATTGCTTTACCCCGCCCAATCCACCGAACTGTTCCGCCCGGATAATCGTCAATATTCGCCTGCTCTCCAACCAGCGGAATAATTCAACCGCTTCATCGGTTTTCCAGTCCCAATTATTGCCCGCGGGATGGACGGTCACTGCCCGTACATCGTGCCGTTTCATCAATATTTCCAACTCTTGCGTAACCGGAAACTCATCGGTGATGGCAGGCATTAAATTCCATATGGGAAAAAGATAAGGATAAGGCTTCAACAACCTGCTCAAGTCCAGATTGGAATACATCGGATCGTAGGTAACCGAAAGTATAGAGGCTACTAATGCTCCCGAAATGGAACAGTGTTCCATTTCGTCTACCAAATGCTTCAGGCTCCATCGCTCTGCAGGATGTTTGTTTCGTTTAGGGCCTATGTTGGTAAACCCATCAAAAAACATCAACGGTTGCTCATCAGCTCCCCAGACCGGCAATGACAGCGAATTAGCTAAGGCAAGCGTCATACCGCCTACAGCAGTCTTTTTGATAAAACTCCTCCTTGATTGGTGTTGATCAGACATATTTCCAGTAATTTTCTATTCGTTTTTCAATAATTTTTCCATGGCATCCAGCACCACCTTCTCGGCCTCGGCGGTGACGCCCGATGCAGGTCCTGCTTCATAGCCCCCCTCCTCATAGGCTTCGGCCGTGCAAATATATCCCGGGGCATAATCCCCATAACCCGCTACCGCAATAAACAAATCCTCGCGCATTTTCTTTGCCGCAAGCTGAAAGGCAACAAATGGTTCTCCGGGCAGATGCAGGATACGGGCTTTACCTATCCCCAGACACGCCAACGGAATGTATTTGCCGGCAGCCTGGCGCTTTGAAAGAACAAGCTTATATACGTTGTTGGCCAGAAAGATAGGGTTATGTTCGGCAAGCTGCTGCTCCAGTATAATAGCAGATTCGGCAATAGGTAGCTTAAGCGGCTCTGAAGCCCAGGTAATATCTTCTGAGCTGACCTTTTCCTTCCTGGTATCTTCCCACGCTCTCCTCATCCCATTAGCCAGACGTTCTGCCAGCTCCAACCTGTTTTCCTTCGAGCCATCGTTGTACTTACCAGCCGTAATATCACCTCCAGCACCATTAAAATGGATATGCACGGCATCAGGAACCTCCATTTGCCGCATAAACCGGGCTATTCCCGGAAAATCCGGGTTAGCGTTCCCTGTGCGGTAATAACTTTGCGGGTGCACAGCGTAATAGCTCAGCACGGCGACGGGTTTTTCATTATTCCAGAAACTGACCAGCGATACCTCCGGATCAATCAGTCCGAGGGGCATTGCTCTGATGGCTGCGTCGCGGGCAGACGATGTCCGGCTGATGGTTGCCTTTCCATTCTTGTCAAGGATCCGCCTGTTGGAAGCCACGTCAATGACTTCCGCCTTTCCCAGACCCACGTGCGTAACAGGCTGACTATGCTGTACAGCGAATTTCACCGCCGAATCCAGGCGGGAGATAACCGTTCTGGCAAAACTTCCCTCATAGTTAATGAGGTCCATCCCTTTTGTTTTCAGCAGTGCTTCGGCACCGAAATCACAGGTTGGAGCATCATGCTGATGAACCGTATGTACCGCCACCCGATCGGCAACCGTTCCGGCGGCCGCGGCCAGTACACGCTTAAACTCATCCTGTCCTTCATTGGCTATCCCGATCCAGTCAACCGAACACAGCACGATCGGCTTTCCGGCACCAAGCAAGACCAGGCCCCGCGCCCGTAACCCCATATCCCAGGTGTGGGTCATGCGATCGTATGTCAGATAACTGCCGACTGGTGGTGTTGCATCCACATCAAATGCGGCAACCCGCAGTGTATCCGATGTCGTATTGCCTGATGCGTGAAGCAAGCAGCTGTTAAAAATTCCTAAGATTAAAATAATACGAATGATCCTCATTATATCTGTTTGTTTCAGTAGTTTCGTACCCAGCTTTCGCTCCTACGTCAATAATCCGGCTGCAAAATACAGGGTCGGAAAAATATAGGTGGTTAAACTCTTTCATTTCACTACGCTGTTCCCGGTTCCGTACAAATTATCGTACACATGGGTCCTTTCATAACCCAGCACAGCCTTCGCCGCTTCCGTATGCCGGGAAAACCAATTGCAAAAGACTTCACATGCTTCTTCCGGTTCGCCGCGTATGGCTACGGCATATTGAGGGGCCCTGAACGTATTGTTGTAAATTTTAATGGATGTACCGGCAATGTCCGTATTATCTTTTCTGTCCCTCCCTCCGTGCATATCAAAACAATGGCTTAACGAGACCCCGCACTCCACATTGTTACGTGCTGTGTAACTACAGCCGGGTACGCCGGTACCTGCTATGGAGTGGCGGTTACTATCAAAAAGATTATACTCGATCAGGGAGGATGCTTTAATATGTGCAATACCATATCCCAACCCATGATACTGGCAATGGTGAATATAGTTATGGTGAATATGATGGTTCACTCCTTCGCCCAGTCTGATAGCCGAATGAGAAAAAGCCGTAATCTCGCAATTATCTATCTCTAAGCCATCATATGATGATTCTATTCCTGAGGAAACCGGAAATTTATAATAATATTCACTTCCTTGTCCATCCGGCCCAAATGCTCTCCGATGATGCGCTGAATGCCGCTTTGAGTTAGGTCCCTGGATCCGGAGACCGGTGATACGTACGTTTGGACCGGCAGCCCTGATCATCACCTTTGTTTTCAGCACATCACTGCAGAGCAGCGCCCCTTCTGAACCGTTGTAACCACGATCTCCGGCAAGCGTTACCCCTTGCGGTATCTCCAGTACAAACCCATCAATATAAATGAAGGTAGTCAGGTCAATGATTATAGCTGAGGGGATAAAAACAACGTCCCCTGCTTTCGCTTTTGATAAGGTCTCTATTAAACTTTCTGGGCTTTGTACCAGGTAATTACCTTTTGTGAAAGTTTGCGTATAATTGAATCCGCCTATATCGCCCCGATCATCAGGCTTTGCACCAAATATACGGTTATTCACCTTCATAAAGGTTGGCTGCTGACAGGGCGTTGCTTCTAAATGCCCCTTCCGTTCGGCTCTTACAGCGGTGCCGGCGATGGTTGCCATCAGCGGCCCTGCCGCAGCTGCAGCAACAAACTGTCGTCTTGAGTATCTTTTCATCTGGCGAAATTGCTTCCTAGACAACGACTATATCGCTTTCAGCTGATCACGATTTGCATACACCTTCTCAATCGCATTCACAATGTGGTCCATATCCTCTTTTTCAGCCAGCAACGGGCCGGAAGCCCAGATCATCGCCATTTCACTGCAGACGAGGTCACAATTCGGCAGATCCATGGCCTCCCGGTATTCTTTCAGGCGTTTTTCGCCGAACAGTTGCTTATATGATTTCAGGT
Organism: Parapedobacter tibetensis; assembly: GCF_024704835.1. Classification (GTDB taxonomy): domain Bacteria; phylum Bacteroidota; class Bacteroidia; order Sphingobacteriales; family Sphingobacteriaceae; genus Parapedobacter; species Parapedobacter tibetensis. Next base: position 69,083 of record NZ_JAMXBE010000006.1, on the reverse strand, counting down.
TAACGATGTGATCGATCCAGGCTTCCCGGTGCAGTCCGTTCGGAATATACGGACTTAGACCGATACCTTCTGCGGCCATGACCTTCAGGAACTGTTCGCGGCTGATCCCATTAAAATGCTCTTTCTTGTATGACATCGCATACAGGTAATACGAACCGCTTTCAGTTCCCTCGTATAGTTTTTGAGACCGCAACCCTGGAAAGTCCTTCAATCGTTTGTTCAGGTACCTGGCATTTTCATTCCGCTTATGGAAGCGGTCTACGATGCTGTCCATTTGCCCTAATAAAACAGCAGCTTCAAATTCATTCATCCGGTACTTCGGGCCGATCGTTACGTGCTTTCCCTTCCGGTTCGTCCCGTGGTTCTGCACCGTGAAACACTGCTCCATGAGATCGAAATCATTTCCAATAATAGCGCCACCTTCTCCACAGGGCATTATCTTACTGCTTTGGAAGCTGAAACACCCTAAATCTCCGATAGCTCCTACGTTTTTACCGCGATAGATGGCTTGCTGCGCCTGGCAGGAATCCTCGATCACTTTCAGATTATGCTTCCTGGCGATCTCCATAATACGGCCCATGTTGCAAGGCTGCCCCATCATATGGACCGGCATAATGGCTTTGGTATTCGGAGTGATGCGACGTTCCACATCGTCCGGATCCAGCTGATAGGCCTCCGGATCCAGATCGGCCAATACCGGCAGTGCCCGGCTCGTCAGGATTGCAGAAACAGTACCCATATCCGTATATGGAGACGTGATTACTTCATCTCCAGGACCGATACCCAGCGCTTCCATACAGGTACTCAACGCCTGCGTACCGGAGCCGGTTGCCACACAGTACTTCGTATTAAGGAGCTTGGCGTATTCCTCTTCAAAAGTAGGTACGGTACCTGTTTTTGACTGGATGCGGCACCAAATACCGCTCCGTGTGGTTTCCAGCACTTTCGCTACAATCTTTTCATCCGGCTGCGGCCATTTCGGCCATGCTTTGTTGGCCCTGACCGGCTTCCCTCCCAATATAGCCAGTTTACCGGCGTCTTTAGAAAATACAGTACCATAGGATGGCACAGACGTCGCCGCAAGTGCTGCCAATGTGCCATATCCCACTTTCCCGATAAAATTTCGGCGGCTTAATTCATTTTTATCCATCATATCCGTTTAACATAAATATAAAAAAAATCATCCCCAAAAGGAATCTCATGCTACCTGTTATTGCCACCCTTTAGGGCAAACTTCCAACCGTATCGACACCAAAATCATTTGTCTGCAAAAGATGCTTCCAACTCGTTGACGATCTCATTGATCCGCGCAACCGATGCTTCTGCAACTTTATCCGAAGCCCCGCCTATCAGCATCAATGTGTATTTTTTATCGATCATAACATCTTCTCCCGAATACGCCGGCATATTGAGCTTGCGTTGAGCTTTTTCCTGCGCTTCAAAATACTCTTTCTCCATATACGTAATATCGTGAATCACCATCGCACAAGATCCATCCCGGTACCCCAACTGCAAGCTATAGGTCATATACATACCGAACGTTTGGAAAAAACTGGCACTGATACCGATATATTCAGTTATTCGGCAAACGGTATGATCATCGCTATCCATTCGAAAGGTTCCAGAATAGGGATTCAATTCGTCATTCAAAAAAGCATGTGCCCTTTTATGGAACTCTTCCTTATTTAAATCAAAGTCAAAATCGACGCTGAAAACAACTTTCCCGTCAACCGTAGGAATTGAATCTGCTGTGAATGGAACATACTGTGCGTATCCGGTCAAAGAAAGTGGAATAAAGAAGAATAAGATTAATCTTTTCATATCAACGCGTGTATCATTCCCTGTCGTTTAATCTACAATCCAAAACGTATCGGTCGTATTGAAATCATCAAACACGTAAAAATCACCGTTCTCTTCCATACACAACAATTTCGTTCCAATACTGACGATCTTTTTGAATCGATTCCAACCGCTACCCAACCGGCTTTTGGAGCCAATGGTGCCGCTCACGCTAACAGGGATACTCCATAAATAGCCATCCGCATCCATACCCAAAAGTGCCTGGTGATTAAACAACATGAGCGGCTCATATACCGCGAATCCCGTTCCTGCCGTCGTTCCGTTAGGCGCGCCCCAGGTTGCATTATTCTGCGCCAGCCAGGTTTTCAGCTCTCCCGAAGAGGTACCCGGATCCAGGGAAAAGAAGTACCCCCGGCTCGGAATAAACAGCGGAAAACTGAAGCCTGATCCCATCACATCGGCTCCCGTAGGTGTTTTAACAATGACCGCGCCATCTCCCTCAATCCGGAGCAGATGTACCGCATTGCCCGTTGTTATTCCAATAAATTTATCGTCATCGTAGAAGAAGAGATCCCGGTAGGTGGCGCGGGACACGATCCCCGCCTGGCTGCCGGTAGCTGCCAGCGATCCGTCGGCAGCCAGTGGATAGGCGAGCACCGCACCGGACGCCGTCCATTCGTACAGGCTTTCGCCGTTCCGTTCAAAGTACTTGCTTGCCATATTTCCTACAAGGGAAAGCTTCATACCCCTTTCATTGACAGCCGTAGGTGCCCTGAAGGTACTATAATCATTAAAAACCGTATCGATCCCTTGCGGCGGGAAAAAGACCGTCCGGAAGCGAAACTCGCCCCCATCCGGAAAATTCGTCAGCTCAATGCTATTGGTCTCCCGTTCAACCTGGAGTGTCCTTTCCTGACCCAGCGAATTGGTATAAATAATCTGCGAATACACCACGCTGTCACCCACGGTAGCGGGAGAAAATCCAAGTTCAAAAAGCGACTGACTATAATCAAAATCAAATGCGTTCACCGTCCTGGCGCGCAGGCCACCCGCATATTCAGATCCCCACACGGTTACGGTGGCAGTTGAATACAAGGATGTTTCCCCGTTGCCGTTCACATTGCGGAACTCAAAAAGCGTCGAGCCTTCCGGCAGGTTGTCCAGGATAACCGAATCCTTCTGTACACCCGGGCCTTGACGGACGAACTCTTTCACAATGGAATCCTGCCGCATGTTCCAATAGATGATCGTCCGCTCTACCTTGGGATCAGACCCAATATACCAGACAATTTTGGCCCGGCCAAACCCCGGAAAATACTTAACGGAATCGACTTTCCCTAAATACACCTGTTCCGCCAGCCCCGCCCACTCCTGCTGGATATCATTCATTTTATCGCATGAGGAAAACAGCAGGATAACGGATGCGAGGAAGCTCAGCGCGCCCGGAAATAGTTTATCTATCTTTTTCATTAGAATTGTGTTTTAAAATGGCAATGAAGCTTGCATGAGCTCTTATTTATTTTACTTGTGAGTAGCAGTTCATGCAGGTTTCATCTGTTTGAATTTCACTCCCATAATCAGTTTTGTGGCACCGTATTATCCCCGTAGGCTGTGAATTCTCCCATAGACCAATAGTTATTAGGTGCCGGCGGCATTAAACCGGTGATCTCGCGAACGAACAGCCGAAGGTAACGTACCGGTCTGGCGTCAAGGGGCATCTCATATTCCGTGCCGTTTGCGGCCAGGTTTAATGCGCCCTGCGGGTCCGGCGGCACCATCCGGTCAAAACGCGGAATGGCATGCCATCCTAGATATTGCCAGTCGTCTTTAAACGTATGGTCGGGTATGGGCGTCATGACATCAAGTTGATTGGCAACAGCATTACTGAAGTTACCATCACGGACACTGGTCTCATCCAGCCAGTAGGGTCGGTCCGACAGCTTCGCGAAATCGATGTCATCGGAGCCCCACAGCTCGAACTGCGTCATATTCGCCTGGCCATACACAGAATTGACATGATAACCATGGATCACAATACGGCTGAGCTTCACTACCTGCCCCAGGTCAATGGTCATGGATAAACCGTTCCCCGCACCGGGTTGGGTCAACCACCCGTGTCTACTGGTATTCACAATGTTATCCCAAAGTACGTTGATATCACGGCCTGCCAGGTTCGTCGGATTGTCATACGGTATACTCGCACGGAAGTCCACATAGGGCTTTGGAACTACCGTCTCAAAAAGCGGCGTTGTTGTTAACCAGGTGGTATCTGATATATTCCCCCATTTGTCTTCGAAGGCAACGCCGAAGGTCGTCTCCTCCGGTTCGAAGCCCCTGAAAGAGCGTCGGTCATCCTCCGTTGACGAGAAATACATTTCCCGGGTCACCAGCTCCCCCTGGTCGTCCGGCACCAACAGGCGTATACCGAATTCCGTATTTCCGGGATTTTGCCAGGAAGCTACAATTCCCCCGAATCCGGGAATCATGTTCAGGGAGTTCTTCGCTATAGTGATCAGCCCTTCCAGGGGTTCAAATTCAATCTCCAGCGGTTCCGACCGCTGTTCCTGTTTGTTGACCTTATACAGCCTGGCTTTCACCGGACTGGTCGTATTGAACCCTTCAATGGTCAGCTCATTTTTGTGAACGGACGATTTCTCGGTAAATGTTTTTCCGTTCCGTTCATACTCCGCCATGATATACAGAATATCATTATCCCGGGGTATGTCATACGTAATTGTGGCACCACCATTAATCGGTGTTACCGTATACCCAGTCAGGGGCCCTGTGCTCCAGGTTCCGCCACTTGGCCGTTTGATGTCGCTCTCCGTGCAGGTAGCCAGCATAAGCGCCAAGGCTGTGATTATAAAACTATACTTTTTCATAAAACTCATTATCTTTATAGTCATTCCAAATACATCCCTTCCGGTGTTTACCAGCCATAGGTCTGCACCAGATTGGTATTAACCCGCAGGTCGTACTGCCTGATCGGATACAGGTAATCCTTGAACGTCATTTGACGAGGCGCCGCGTAGGGGGTTGGAACATAAAACTCTTCCGTTACCAGGGTGTTCATCTTCCACGAAGTAGGGGGCAGGATCCAGAACTCCTCAGCCCGTTTCCACCGTCTGACATCCCAGAAGCGCTGGCCTTCAAACGACAGTTCGATCAGGCGTTCTCTTTGGATGATCCTGCGCATGTCATTCTTATTGCTGGGCGCACCCGGGTTAAAGGCTGCACGCTGCCACGATTCCACCACGCCATCCAGTCCGGTCTGTTCCCGGATCTTGTCAATCCAGACGTATACATCCTGGTCAGGCTGCTCCTTCACTTCGTTCAGCGCTTCCGCATAGAGCAGGTACAGGTCGGCAAGACGCAGCAGCGGAAACTGGTACTGGTACTGCGTATACACCTGGCCGGCAATGCCCCGGCTGCCTGATGACTCAAACGGAATGATTTTCTTGGGGGTGTAGGCGGCATGCCCGTTCGCCGGTCCCACTTCATTCGACCGGCTCTTGATAACCGGGCCAAATGATGCGCCACCGTTGATGGTGGTGGAAACCAGCTCGAAATAGCCCCGGTCAATGCCTAAACTGGCATAAAAGCGCGGTTCACGAAAAAAATGTAAGTATGAAGTGACCTCGCCGGTAGCGATATACGATTCATGCTTATCGCCGGGTGTCGCGCGGCGCAGGCTGAACCGGTTGTTATAATCGTAGTTCTTATCTTCGTTGATCGGCACGCCGTTATTGGTATAATATAGCTCGGCCATGTGCCAGGAGGCAGACATGTAGTTGATCAGCAGGGGCTGGTCAGTGCTGTACAATACCGGAAACGTGCTGGCCAGCATGTTTCCCAGAATGGACAGTCCGGGCCCTCCTTTCCCACTGGCAAACTGTTCCTGGGTGGCCCACAGCACGCCCGGATTCTGGTCATATTGCTCGGTTATCGCCTTCCTGACGGTCATCAGGGTCTCGAGGGTGTCGTTCATGGCAAATGTACTGGCACCACCGGCAAACTTATTGAATTCGTACAACCGGTGGCCGGTGACTTCGGCCAGGTCAATCGCCTCTTTAATGGCGACGGCAGCCCGCTCCCATTTCGAGGGATCGTACGTATTGGATATCAGCTGCTTTCCGCGGTTATCTATCCAACCGGCATAATCCTGGTTTCCGTTAAACAACGGACTTGCCGCCCAAGCCAGTGCTTTGGCTTTAATACCCAACGCAATAATTTTGGTAATCCGGCCCCGTTCGGTTGTCGGATCCAGGAGGACATCCGGTAAACCTGCTGCCGCCTCATCCAGTAGTTCCACAATGTAATCTATGCACTCGTCCACCGGCTCCCGGTATACTTTTACATCGTCAGGACTGGTAGACACCGGCAGGTTTTCTTTCACCAATACCACCGGACCATACAGCTGCACCAGGAAGAAATGGTAGTATGCTTTCAGGAATGTTACCTCGGAGATCCACCTTAACCGTTCCGTTTCGTCAATATCCCGGGGTATATGTGCATTCTCCAGGAAAATATTGCAGTCACGAATGGCAGTGTACATCGCTTTAGCGCCATTTGTGCCCGACCAGTAATCCTGATACGGGGTATTCGTATTCTGAAGACCCCTGGAAATCTGGGCTGCGGGCATCACTGCTGCCCTGCTTTCCCCTCTCCAATCGAACTCATCCCGGCTGGTGAAATAAGCCGGATAATGCCACGGATTTGTGGGGTCTGGTAAATGTGAATAACACGTTCTCATGAACTTTTCCATCACCGACCGGTTCGAGAAGGCATGATCGAGCGTGGCGGTGTCATTCGGCACTACATCCAGGTAGTTACAGCTAGTTATCCCCAATAGGAAACAGACTGCCATTATTCTGATTAAACTCTTCATTCGTAAATCGTTTATTGCCAACTTTCAGCAGTTATTAAAATTTAACATTCACACCCACGTTGAACACCCGCTGAACCGGGTAACCCAATCCCAGTCCGGCCATTTCCGGATCCCACAACTTAAACGTAGACCAGTAAAGCAGGTTGGTTCCGCTCAGGTACACCCGCATCATGTTCACATGGACTCTTTTGGTCAGTCCCTCCGGCAGGGTGTAACCCACTTCAGCCTGCTTCAGCCGTACAAACGTACCGTCACGCAGCCAGTGGGTACTTTGCTGGTTGTTATTACCAATAGCATACTCCGATAACCGCGGCCAGAACGCATAGATATCCCGGTTGGTTTCAGACCAGTGATCGTCCGCGATCAGCTGGGTCAGGGCTTTCTGCCCACGACCGGTGAATGGCGTAAGGGCAACCGGGCTGATAAAGAACGAGGATCTGCCGGAACCCTGAATGAAAAAGTTGACGTCGAATGCTTTATACCCGATCGAAAAAGACGTTCCATAGATGATTTCGGGAGTAGTCGGATGGCCGATCGGCACCACGTCGTCTGAGTTGATCTTGCCGTCGTTATTGATATCCTTATATTTGATATCACCCGCCATGTATTCCCCGAACTCCTGCACGGGCGAATTATTCACTTCTTCCGCATCGACGAACAACCGTTCGGCAATGAGTCCCATCGGCTGGCTGATTTTCAGGCCTACACGCGTACGCCAGGGAACATCGCTGTAATCCGGTTCCTCATACTGCTTGAAACGGGCGGTCGCATAGGTGAAGTTACCATTTATCGAGAACCAGAGGCCATTGGCCAGCGTTTTGTTGTATTTCATCTCCGCTTCGAATCCCCGCCCCTCAGCAACACCTACGTTGGCCTGCGGAGTACCGCGGATACCCATGGTCGTCGGGATATCCTGCCGGGTCTGCAGGATATTGCTGCGTTTTTCGTGAAAGAAATCAGCAATCAGGGTGAAGTCATTGAATAGCCCCAGCTCAATACCCAGGTTGGCTTTCCGGGCAATTTCCCAGGTGATCAGTTCATTGGCATACCGGTTGATCGTGATGCCTGAACGGGAATGGTTAACGGTACCCGGTACACCGAACGGGTACGATGCTCCAGCATTCATATCGATCTGGGAAAGATAGAAGAACCGGTCGATGTCCGAACCGATTTGGTCGTTTCCTACTTCACCATATGTTCCCCGCAGCCTCAGAGTCGTGATCTTGTCCTTCAGACCGGACATGAACGCTTCGTTGCTTATCACCCAGCTTGCTCCCACCGTGGGGAAGAAACCCCACCGGTTACGTTCTGCAAACCGCTCCGTGCCGTTTAGTCCATAGGCGAACTCCGCGTAATAACGGGAATCATACCCGTAAGCAAACCGGCCGGCTGTCGAAATATTCCTTCTTGGCAGGGCTATCTGAAGCAGATCCGCCACATCCGTAAAAACGTTAATCGTACCCGTCGCATTCCGTATCGTACCGACCAGGGAGCCACTGAGATCATGCTTACCGTTCAAAATCTTGTTATACGTTAACCGCAGCTCCCCGTACTGAGTGGCTTCGACCCTCCTGCCGCCGCCCACATAATTCAGGTATTCGGTTCCGGAGTCCGGGTTCAGCGGCAGCAGCCGGTAGGATCCATCGATGGTATTCGCCATACTGTAATAAAACGGAAACGACGAACGGGTATGGTCGTAATAGCCTTTCCGCTGCGCGTTGTATAGTCCCCAGGCCGTGAGCCCCTCTAATTTCCCGGTGAACTTATGGTCCATTTCCAGCTGCACCTGCATCATGGATTCCCTTGATTCCTGGAACGAACTGGCCAGGATAGCCCACGGGTTCGTCATGGACATCTCCGTATCCCTGCCGAAAAGGATATGCTTGGTAAACTCGTTCGCTTCATCTGCCGGGTAATAAGGGAGGAAACTCACCTGCGAGGCATTCCGTGCTGTGCGGAATACTGCGGCACCACCGGTCACGGGTCTATCATATTCGTCCCTCATATTTGGGATAAAAGGACCTGTCCGGTCGTCAAACGATCCGTAGGCACGTACCACCCCCGTTGTGGTGGGTGCAAACTTGATCGTCACGTTCGAGCGGACCTGCAACCGGTCGATATCGATGTTGTTCTTGAGCTGGTTGTCCTCACTTTCTTTAAGGATACCCTGGTCGTTCTGGTAGTTGGCCGCCAGGTAATACTGCACGGACTGGCCCCCACCGGTCAGGTTCAGGTTGATCCGCCGGTTGGTGGCCTTGTCATCGATCAGGTAGTCGTACCAGTTCACGGCCGGATACCGGAGCGGATCCAGGCCCAGTTCGGTACCCCGGATCTTCGCGGATGAATACGGCAACGGCACCATCGCATCCCGCGTCCGTACGGCTTCATTGTGCAGCCGCATATAGGTAACCGGGTCGGCCAGATCCAGCATCTTCGTATTGTACGAATTGGACTGTTCGCCTCTTACGCTGATCGTTAAGCGGTCTACACTTCCTTCTTTGGTGGTGACCAGAATCACACCGTTTGCCCCTCGCGCGCCATATAACGCTGCCGCACTGGCATCTTTCATCACGGAGAACGATGCAATGTCGTCCACATTCATTCTCGCCAGGTCATTCGCAGTCATTTCCACCCGGTCAATCAGGATCAGCGGATCCCGTTTACCGGCCGTACTGAACGACGTCACCCCACGGATATAAAATTCCGCATTGTCCAGCCCCGGTTCACCCGATCGCTGGTACGCAATCACACCGGCCACCCGGCCGGCCAACGCAGCCGTCAGGTTACTCGACGGGATCTTCAGGTCGGAAGGCTTTACCGTGGTAATGGCGGCTGACACACTTTCCTTTTTCTGTGTACCGAAAGCGGTGATGACCACTTCTTCCATCTCAGAGGCAGCCTCCTCCAGGATTACCCGCACCTCGGTCACCCCCCTGATTGGCACCTCTTTCGTCGTATACCCGACATACGAGATTTCCAATATGGCATTTTCATCCGGAACGGTGACCGTAAACCATCCACTCATGTCCGTAACGGCACCAATGGTTGTTCCCTTTACTTTGATGCTGGCCCCGATGATACCGGCTTCGTTGGCATCAGTTACGCGACCCTTAACCGTGCGTTCCTGTTGAATTGGGTTGGCTTCAATCGCACCAAGTGTAATCGAGGAGGGATATGGCAGCAGCGCTGCCATCACAAAAATAACGTATTTGTAAATTTCATTTTTCATAATTTAAAACGTTGATAGAGTAGTTAAATATTCATCGCAATAGAGTTGACATGTACTGGTGAAAGCCGTCTAACCATCTGGGCAATTTCTCCCTTTTTATTATTTCATGCACGTACCCGATACCACTAAAAAAGAAAACATACGCCCCCGTTCCAGTAGTTCGATGCTTAACGATTTCTGCCGTCAAATTTGCAGCGCCCAATGGCGGCGAAAAAAAAATCCGCATGGTCCATCTTGGTAAGAAAACAGAAAGCTTATTTCCTATTTCTACACCATAGAATTCATCTTTGTAATGTGTTTTGTTCATAATACATCGGTTTTATTATTTAAGGTGAAGATTAATAATTACGCTTATTGAATGGATCCGTCCAAATTACTTTGTTGGAACCCGTATAAGTATGATCATCATGATACTAAAACTTCATTTTAATTATCAAACTACCAAAGCCCCGATCAGGCATTGTACAATACTTACGAAAATCCACACAACAATTAAATGCGTTTTACATGCGGTTTTACAAACAAATAATATAACCGCATAAATTATTAAATGCAAATATTGGGTGCATGACAAATTGCAGTTTAAACGGCAGCTTTAGCAAAATCTTTGATTCTTTCCCACATGCCGCTTTATAGCGTATTAACAAAGCTTCTCCTTCCACCCTCACCGATTCAATCCAAGGTTTTTTCTTGAAAGGTTCATGTACCGCAAGGAACGTAGATGCTTTTCCGGAATGGCGCTGCATGATCCTGTTACGGTAGAACTTATCCAACTTGTGTTCATCTTCGCCTGCCAATCGGACTGACGGGAAACGGAAATGGAATATTTTCTTGCCTTTAGGAGATAACATATGAACCCTTAGTCCCGAATTTTTATAATGCCAGACTACCATCCAGGAAATAGTGGCTGTTCCGGCCATCACATCGTTCACATATGAATAGGCATCGGAAACAGTAAGTTCCTGAGCGGCATCATTAAATATCGTGTACGTAACCGAAATCGGTGAAAAAAGGGGATGCCCCCTATTCCCTTCACTAAAATAATGCGCAGCAGCCCCTAGGGGCACTGACAATACCATTAGTAACACGACCGCCGAATAAATCACATGCTGTTGGATAAACCGTCTTTTGCAAGCAATATTGTTGTGAAATACCCTTCTCATAAATACTTAGATTAAAGTAAAAACTATAAAAAAAAAGTATTGACGTGTACGTACACGTACATTGATAAAAAAAAGAAATTTCTAACTGGTAAGTAATTTTGTACAGCTATTTATCGATGCTAATCTCACAATTTTTCTGTAAATTAGTTGAACAATTATGGAACCTGTAATAACGAATAAACAAATTATCTTATATAGCTTACTACAACGGACTTCTCCAAAAAGCAGCTATAAATTCCAAAATCCTATCCCAACAATCTAACTGAGATTTATAAGTGGTTTACTAAAACAAATATAACAAACTAAATATAAAATCCAAATATTTTATATAAAAAAAAACATTTGGCGTAATTGGAGTGATCATGGCGGAAACGGCCGTATGCTATTCTCCAAATTACGTACTCGGATTTTTTGGCGATTTTGTTGCCTGTTTAATTCTTTTGTGATACAGTTGACCAGATTTTCAGCAATGATCCGGTGTCCTTCATCATTGGGATGAACTCCGTCGGGCAGCAACACTTCGTATCCTTCTCCATCTTTTCTGTACTCCATATACAATTTATAATTATCCGCCAAACCCGTATCGTATTTTTTCGACAGTTTCCTGACGGCTTTGACATACTGATAGAGCCTGTCATTTTGAAATGTCGGTCGTGGAAATGACAATGGGCTGGGAGCCGTCAAAATGACAATGGTGCCTTTTCGTTGCAAACGCTCCACCATGTATGCCAGATTTTCCTGGTATTTGGGCACATTTATACGTGATGTTCCGTTTGGTGTATTTTCATCGATATAGGCATCATTTGTCCCAAATCCGATAATCACAATGTCCGGGTTGTGAGCTAATACGTCTGTTTCAAATCGTTCAAGTCCATGCTTTACCTTGGCAAAATCATTATCAGCAAGGGTTCCAGTATGACTGCTTCCCACACCCGAATTGACGACTTCGCATACAATTCCCTTAGCTGCCAGCAGCGCTGGCAAACGTTGCGCGAAAACTTGATCAACGGATTTTCGGGGTGCAGTAATGGAGTTGCCGAATGCAACAATTTTTACCATCGATTGCTGGCTTAACGGTGAGTGTATTGCTCTCTTTGCCTCAGCTCGGTTTGGCCGATCCGCTGAAAAGGCAATTCCACTAAAAAGCATGGAGATCATCAACCCGGTAGTCGTAAATAATTTGCTCATCAGTGTTGTTTAATTTCCGTACGAGAGACCATGCACCGATCCGTCACTGTTGCCTTGGCACCCAATACGTACAGGTTCCTTCTGCTTCGATTGGTCCTGCAAATAACGTACACCCCCCACAAGTTTGATTTTCTTTCGGTGGGAGCCAGAGATTACAATACTGGCACTGCGTATCTTCCGCAGGAGATTTTTCGACATATCCCAATTTCTTCCTGGTTTGAAAATCACCCTCAGTCAATTTTGAAAAATCACCACAGTTGCCACCGAACCGGTCACTGGCTTCTTTACCGTTTTCCTGGCTTCTCTTATTTCCTCCTTTGCAAGCACTTAAGACTGTACTTCCAGCAAGGAAGTAGAACCCTGTAGCAATCAATTTATGTAAAAAATACCGTCGCGTATTCATTGGTCTCTCCATTATTCAACATGTAATTAACCGTTATCCTGACTGAGGGCCGATACCACACCGTCAACTGCTTTTTCAACATCAGCGGAAGTCTTCTTTTGCGCTTCAAGCAATGTAATCATCTGCTGCTTTTGGTCACCTGAAAACGTTGCTTTTCCCACTCCCTTTGCAAGACCAGCCAAATAAGCCAGTTGTAGTTTTTCGCTATCTTCGTTATTTGCCTTTGTCAAAACACGCACAAGGGATTGAATCTCGTTTAACTTGCCACGCGCACCGATCACATAGGCAAAATCTGTGAGGAAACTGATTTTGTCGTTTCCCGATTGATCGAAAAATCGCGCTTTCGATAGCATTTCCAAAAGCGCTACCGAAGAACCTGCTTCTGAACTCAATACAGCCTTCCTAAACCAGTCGTCACCACCATGCTGCTGTACAACTTTGGCTAAAACGGCTACGGCGACCTCATCCGAAAACTGCCCGATGCTTAATGTTGCCTGGAAAGCGGTTTGGGATGCTGGATCGTCAACTTTGGTGGCGAGTAAGCGAACATTTTCCGGATAGCGCTCTGATAATACAATGGCATGTCTCCTCACTTGTGCATCCTGGTCATCCAACGCCTTCTCTACGATTGAGCCTGTCAATGCATCCAGCCCTTCCAGGCTATATAAGGCATGTAACCTCGTACGGGGATCCGAATGCTGATGAACCATCTCCTCTAATGCCGGGATAATTGATTTATCCTGCCGTTCTACAATCAAACGCTGGGCTTGGATACGCCACCATTGGTCATTTCTGGTCAATAAATCAACCAATTCCGCTGTAGGTACGTCCCTCAGGTTTGGACTCGCTAGTGCAGGTGGTGTCTTGTCTTCCGGATATACCTTATAAACCCGGCCATATTGGTTGCCATATAAAAAATCCATTTCCGTTTTCAGGTCATCCGGAATGGAAACAGGAGTTTCAATGTGTTGCCGATACATATCAATGATGTACAGTGCTCCATCGGGGCCCACACTGAAATTGACGGGTCTAAACCAGGTATCTTTTGACGCTAAAAATTCACGTTCCAATTCAGAAGAATCGCGTCTTGCCGAAAAGAATGGTCCCTCGTCAATGGGCACAATGACGTCGCGGTGGATCAGGTTGCAGGCCACTTCAGCCGTAAACACATTGCCGTAAAAGGATTCCGGGAAAAGATCGGCGGCATACAGGGTGCCTCCTGAAGCTCCGGTAAAATGCCCCTCAATATGCTCTGTTCTATCTAAGCCCGCTTCATCATATTGCTGTTGGCGGCGTGTACTGCGCGCCACCCGCCAGTAGGGGGGCTCGCTGATCTGGTATACCCTTAAATCATGCGCATAAATATTTGAAACCGATGAATAGGAAGGCAGGTATCCATGCCTATGTAAGTACCGCCTGGGGATAGGTGCAGTTTGAATATGTAGCGTGTTCTGTGTAAAAAAACGGTTGCCCCAGTCATCCACGGCCAAACCAAATTGCCCGGCTCCGCTCTCGGCTTCAAACAGGTTTTTGTCAAGCCTAAACCTAAAGTCTCCCCCCCCCACGGACACCGCCGGGGCATCCTGCAACCGATTAAATTTCACGGCACCTATTTGACCGTTGTTGTTTGCATAAATCCAATTGTCAACCCCATAGCGTAAACTGGTAATCTGCGCTTCCGAATTATTTTCAAAAAAACCTGTAAACAATACTTCTCGCTCATCGGCTATACCATCCCCATCGGTATCCTTCAAGTACAAGATATCCGGTGCACTGGTCACGATCACGCCGCCGTCCCAAGGCAGCAGGCTTGTCGCATCTTGGATCCCCTCGGCAAATACCACCACGGAATCTATTTTCCCGTCGCCATCGACATCTTTCAATAGTTTGATCTTTCCTTTACCTTCTCCCAGTTCCGGTTTGTAGGGGTAATCCCCCATTTCTATTAAATAGATATTGCCAGACTCATCAAAGACCATATCCACTGGATCTATAATGTAAGGTTCGGATGCAAATGTTTCGATGGTAAAACCCGCAGCTATGGTAAAACTTTCCAGCGCTTTTTCTGGGCTCAATGCGTCGTCATATCGCGCACTTTCACAGGACAACAGAAGGATGCAGAAAAATAAAGGAACAGCAAAAAAATAAATAGTTGCTTTTATATTCATCATATTATTCATGTTTAATTTTGTTCAAAAGGATTAGGAATTTTGATTAAATCTTCTATTTCTTCACCTCCATGCACAAAGCGCGCTAGCGAATAGATACTTCCGTCTTGGCCAACCGCGATCGAATTGACCTTGATGCCCTGTGAATTCAAAACCGTTGCCGCGCAGATCAGTACCACGGCACTCATCAGCCCCAAAATTACAATCCCCATTGTACTACTCAATTGAGCATGGCCTCCGGCGCCTGCTTCCAAACCTTGGCTCTTCCGCTTCTCCTGCACCAGATACGATTGGTAAAACGCACCCACCAACGAAAAACAGGAAGCGATGAACGCGACGACGAGACCCACCGATTTATCAGGTAAGGAAGGCATCAATCCCGAAAATATTGCTGCGATAGGTGGTTTCACCACAATGGCTGTGGTTACGAAACTGAAAAGCATCAGGAGCACCAAGGCCAGCATCACTTTTTCCATCAACTTATAAAAAGATCGGAAAAACAATAAAACGATACCCAATCCATTAAATACGACGATCCAGATTTTGGGGTTCGAATCGGTGGCCTCCCCGATAGCAATGCCCAATCCGGTCGAATTGCCCGCCTGGAATGAAGTAGCCACCAAAAAAACACCCACACCTATGAAGATACTACCAAACCGACCGGTTTTCTTCCGTATCAGGGTCAATAGGGATTCCCGGTTGTGCTGGCCTATGCGGGCGCTCATGTTGGTAAAAATCATCATGAAAAAGATGGCTACCACGATAACCCATAACAACGAATAGGAAAAATCCGCACCCATTTTAGAGGTGATGGTCATCTTGCTGGGGCCGAATACCAGCGCCGCTGTGATCACGCCGGGACCAAGTACCGACAACCAGTTTATATGTTTCTTGTTATTCATCACTCGCGTTGTCTTTGATTTGTTACTTCTTTCGTAAGGATCAACCGCCCGCTTCCAAAGGCCGTGTTTACATAGTTGATGATGGCCGACAGCTCCTCATCTTCTAGAAAAGAGAAACTGGCCATCGGCTGATCATACGTCACACCATTTATTCGCTGCTGTCCGTCTGTTCCATTCAGGAGGATATCGATAAATGCTGCCGTGTTATTTATACTGCGCGATCCTTTCAACGGTGGGAAACTGTTTGCCACCCCCATGCCGTCATCTTTATGGCAGGACGCACAATAGTTTTTGTATATTGCAGCGCCATCCAACGCATTGGTATCTTCGTATACATCTGCTTCTACATAAGCTTCGGCGTCAGGGATATCCGGTGTCTTCCGAATGCGCAAGATCCGGTCGTCGGTGTCCAACGGAAAGCCGGGTTGCGGATTCCAATCCTGATTGCTGGTAGCCAGATACACGTCGCCGTTCGGTGCCACGAGCACGTCCCGGATACGACCATACCGATCCGAAAAATAGGTTTTTTCTCCGGTTATAGCCGTGTGGTCTTCATTCAGTAGCAATACCCGCAGTGTTTGGCTTTTCAGGGTGACCAGTAATAACGTATTTTGCCATTCCGGTATCCCGGAATGGTTATAATAGGCCAAACCCGCCGGTGCAATTACCGGCGTCCACGATTTGATCGGTTCAGTACGGCGATGGTTCTCCACAATTGCAAGTTCCTCCGGTGTATCATGCATTCCTTCGATCTGCGGCCAACCGTAATTATGCAGCGGCTGGATCCGGTTAATTTCATCTTCAATGGCATCACCGTGTTCCGAAGTAAATAGGTTGCCCTGTCCACCTAAAGTGAGCCCTTGTATATTCCGGAACCCCCATGCATACACATAACTGTCTGGGATGGGATTATCTGCCGGTATGGAACCATCCAGTTGCAGGCGGAGGATCTTGCCGTTGCACGTTGTCGAATCCTGAGCCTGGGTGTTATCAGCAACGTCACCCGTAGCCCAATAGATGATATCGCCCTTATCAATGATCACACGTGCACCATTGTGTCCGGTGTACCCTTTAGCAACCAATAGTTTTTTGGGGTCGAGCAGCGTATCACCCGTATAGGTATACCGCACCAGGTTAGACACAATCATCGAATCTTCTTCAGCGGTATAATTCAATACAACAAAGGGGTTGGCGTCGGTCGTTTGTTGTACCGCGATGTCCAAAAGGCCCGTCGTCCTTTTCTGAAACACCTCATCCAGCACCAGCAATATCGAAACATTTCCCGTCTCCAAATCCAGTTGTTTCACCTTGCCCGTGATTTCGGTGAAAATGAGCTTCCCATCAAAATAATCTATCCCCCAAGGGACATGCAATCCATCGGCTACCGTAGCTACCTCAAGGTACGATTTTTCCAACTTCACATAATCAACCGTTTCCTTCTTGAACTCGTCCGCTGTCCGGCAGGAAGTAACACAGACCAAAAGCATCAGGCCAACAACGCTATTTTTTCCGGTAAAGTTCATCATCAAAGTACACCCTGCTTTAAAAAACACCTCCTATTCATCATGCGTTACATTAACGGTATCATGCTCGTCTTTCGAGGGTGTACAGGCTATTGCTACACTCAGCAGTACCGCCGCGACTACATTTCTCACCAACCTGGGTTTTGGGTCAGGTTGTCATTGAGTACAATTTCACTCTCCGGTATCGAATTTAAGTAATCCCTGTCCAATTTAAAGCCGTAACCGGAAGGCATAGCGTTTTGATAAGGGTCGAGGAAACCGTCCTCATCCACCGGATACGGGTTTTTCGAAATCTGGGCAGCCATGAATCCTTTTGGCCGTTCGCCCACAATCAGCTCATCTGCCGCCGCCCAGCGGGCAATATCATCCCAACGGAAGCCCTCAGCAGCCAATTCCACCCTGCGTTCGCGCCGAATCTCGTTGATCACAGGCGACAAATCAGGAAATTCCCAATTGGGATCTGTGGCGATATCAGCCAGCACCAAGTTGGGCATACCCACGCGCTCCCTTAGGGGTTTGATGGATTTGTCAATATCATCCTGTGTAAGCTTGCCCAATTCAGCTTTGGCTTCCGCGTAGTTGAGTAGGACTTCGGCATACCGGTAGATCATACCGGGCGACTCTTCATACTGCTGCACATGGTATACCAAGTTCGGGTTGTACCCTTTTTGAATGATGTAACCGCTGGGTGCGTTATAATCGGCGGAAGAATTGAGTCGGTCATAGGCGCCGCTCCAGTACTCGGTGTCACCATTGTCATGGATCTTCCAGACCTGGTCCGGCGTAGCGATGGTTTGATAAAAACGGGGGTCGCGGTTTTCGGTTTCGGAAGCTAGCGTATTGTGCCCGCCGAACAGGGCATTGCCACTAATGGGACTGCCATCGGTACACAAGTACGCATCTGCTAACTCCTTGGTGATGGTTTTGTTTGTTGGGGTTTCCATCCGGAAAAAACGGTCATTGGTAAAGTCCCCGTCACCCCCTGTCAAGTTGTTGTCGTACTTGCGCCAAAACATCACCTCGCTGTTGGTCGCGAAGTCCAACTGAGCAAACAGGTCTTTGTAATCTGACTCCGGATTGCTTGTGCTGTACACGCTGTACACCCCTCCATCGATGACCTCTTCGGCAGCCTCCGCCGCTTTTGTAAAATACTTATCCGGATCAGGGTTATCCACGCCAAAGGGTGTGCCGTCATGGTATTTCTCCCATGACCCCTCGTACAGTGCTACCCGGCTTTGGATCAATAAGGCGATCCAACGGTTTATCCGTCCGGCACCAGAAGTCTTTTCGGCAGTTAAGTACATAGCAGCAGAATCCAGTTGGCCAATGATAAAATCGGCAACGGCATTTCGCGGATCCCGTGGGTTGTACAGTTCGGGCGAATCGACAGTCAACTCTTTCGTGACGATCTGTATGTCTCCATAGCTCTGCAACAACTTAAAATATACCAAAGCACGGAAGAAATAAGCTTCGCCCAAGTATTGCTGATATTCTTCCAACTCATGGTTTTCTTCTACCCTTCGGTAATTATCGAAGAAAAAATTGATCCGCCGTACATCACCGAATCCAATGGAACCCGAGGTCGCCACCGTACGCGTACCCTGCAACCGTTGGTTGGGAGTACCGGTAACCTGATTATCGCTATCGTAGTCACTCCCGTGGTTAGCATACTTAGGGAAATTGGCGGAGTTGTAGAACGTATTGATATATACACGCATCTGATCGGGCGTTTCAAAGAAAACATCGGACGTGGTAGCATCCAACGGTCTGCGATCGAGGAAGTCTTTATCACAAGCGCTGTTAAACAGTGCTAACAATATAATTATGATGATACAATACTTTTTCATCTGTATATAATTTGTTTTTAACGGTGATGAAGCTATCTGATTTATTCATTCCCCTGTGTGGTTGAATAAATCATGATGGTTTCATAACATGTTTATTTAAAAATCAGAAGGTAAGATTCAGTCCAAACGAAAATGATCTGGTCTGCGGGTATATCATACCAGTGGTTTGGTAGCCTCCAAAATCTTTATCCGAAGCAATCATCGTTTCCGGATCAGCGACTTTAGGCACACTTGTGATCAGCAGCAAGTTTTCCCCGGAAAAGTACACCCGTACGTTACTGATCTTAAATCGATTCAGGAAATCGCCCGGCAGCGTATAGCCAACCTGTACATTCCTAAGCCGCAAATAAGCCGCATTCAACAAATACCGGCTTTGGGTATGTCGGTTCTTACCCGTTTCGTTTGTAAAGTAGGGTTTGGGTAGGTGAGCATCGGTATTGGGGCCGAGGATATTCGTCTCGTCGGCCGAGCGCCAATAGTCCAGATTGGGTGAGTCATTAAAAATGGCTGATCCCGCCCACGAATTGATCAACCCCCAGAACACCGGCGAACCGGTATCCGGGTAATAATCCTGCTTACCTATGCCCTGCCAGAACATGGAAAAATCAAACTGTTTCCAGTTTACGCCCCCGGTAATACCGATGTTGTAGCGCGGCTGGTCATTGCCGATGACGGTCAGATCGCCATGATCATCCAACGTCCGTTGGCCATCATTAATGACACCATCGTCATTCAAGTCCTGATACTTCATATCGCCAGGGCCCCAAGAATCCCAGTATTTAGACTGGTCTGCCATAGCCTCCCCTTCGGTCTGGATCAATCCGCCGCTCTCGAAACCCCAGATTTCACCCACTTGTTTTCCTGCATACCACGTATCCACCGTCCCTTTATCGTTGCGG
Source organism: Parapedobacter tibetensis (assembly GCF_024704835.1). GTDB lineage: Bacteria > Bacteroidota > Bacteroidia > Sphingobacteriales > Sphingobacteriaceae > Parapedobacter > Parapedobacter tibetensis. The sequence goes on along the minus strand of NZ_JAMXBE010000006.1, from coordinate 49,073 downwards.
TATTGGAGGATTTCCGTGCGGTTATCACCGAAACTTACGCTGGCATTATACCCAAACTGGGGCGATGGCCGATCTTCCCATGACAACACGAGTTCAAAGCCCTTTGTCGATAGCTCTGCATTGTTCGTACGCGGAGGAGCCGCTCCAAGCTGGTACGGCAACGTAATGGCCGGACCCACCATATCGGAGGTTTTCCGATTGTACCAGTCGAACGTCAGGTTCAACCGGTTATTCAAAAATGCCGCGTCGACCCCTGCATTAAAGGAGGTAATGGTTTCCCAAGTCAAATCGTCGCTGATCAATAAAGGGGCGTCGGCATATGCTGGCCGCTCACCATCGATAATCCAGTTTAGCTGACTACCCGTAGGTATGGTAGCCAAGTAGCGGTAATTCCTCACGTTTTGATGCCCGCTTTGGATGATGTTTTGATTTCCTAAAGCACCATACGAAGCCCTGAATTTCAGGTTATTCACATAGCCCTTGATCGGTTCCCAGAAACTTTCCTTGGAAATCGCGTATCCGACGGAAGCCGACGGGAAAAATCCCCAACGTTTTCCAGATGCAAACCGAGAAGAACCGTTGTACCGTGCACTGAACTCAACGAGGTATTTTTCATCGAAATTATAATTAATCCGGCCGAAGACACCCTGTGTTGCCCAATGGTAAATCTGGTCTTCCAAAACCCGTTCACCCAGCGACGTACTAATGGAAGGCACGTCGATATTGATCAGATTGGCTCCTGACCCCGTAATCCCTGTATAATAGCGGTATTCCTGTTCATAGCCCGCCATCCCTTTAAAATAATGCCGACCGAACGTATTTTCATACGATGTCACCCCATTGATCAGCGTGTATATATTCTGGGAGAATGCCGACCCGTAGCCGGCAACAGGTTTGCCGATATTACCAAATTCGCCGTTACCCAGTTCAACCGGTACGGGTCGCGGGTTGGATGTACTCCGAAAGCCTTGATTATTGTAATTGTAGGAAAACGAGGTTTTCCACCCTTTGATAGGTTCCAACTCCCCGCCCAAGGTGAGGAAAAAATCACTGGTATGGCCATTATCCCGCCCAGTGCCCTCCAAATACCTCACCAACGGACTTTGCACCGTACCATTGATGTTATAAAACGGCATCATCGGGGCAAACGTCAGTAGCCCGTTAAAGAAGTGTTCGCGTCCTACTGTCGTATAACCAATGGGGTAATCCGTCTTTTTGGATGTATACTTTACGCTGGAGTTGAATCTCAACCAAGAGGTAATCGTGGTATTATAGTTACCCATAAAATTATAGCGCTTATAATTATCGTTACCCCATTGATATAGCCCATTCTCTTCCACATACCCTCCTGCAACGTAGTATTGGTTATGTTCGTTACCCCCTGATACGTTGATGTTGTGTTTTTGGCTGAACGAATTATCCCGCATCAACAACTGCGGCCAATCGTTGTTGGCATTACCATTCCGACGGCCAGCCCACAAATTGTCTATTGGGTTGTCTGGATCATATTCATACGGGAATGAGCCATCTAAATACCCTTGAATCCGTTCCATTTGTTCATCGCTGTACACCGCAGTTGCCCCGGCGTTTGCAGCCGCTTGGTTGTATGCGGTTGCCCACGTATACGAATCGACAAAGCTCGGTAACCGCACAGGGCTGCTCAACGATAAATTGTCGGTATACTGAATCGTGACGCCTCCCGTGTTATTCCCTTTCTTGGTCGTGATCAAAATCACCCCGAAAGGAGCTCGTGATCCATAAACCGCGGAAGCCGAAGCATCCTTCAATACCGAAACACTTTCTATGGATTCCGGATCAACGTTGTTGATGTTCATTTCCACACCATCCACCAGGATCAATGGCGAAGCATTACCTTCGATAGACCCCATTCCCCGAATGTTCCAACCGCTCGCCGACCCCGGTTCGCCGCCACGCATATTCATCGAGATGCTGAGGTTGGGTGAGGCGCCTTTTACCAAGTCGGCTACATTGTTTGCCGCACGGTCTTTCAATCGGTCCCCCGAAATAACATCGACCGAGCCGGTGAGGTTTTCCTTCTTCTGCGTGCCGTAGCCTACGACCACTATTTCCTCCAAGTCGCTGACAAGTCCTGCCAACACGATGGATATAGCTGTTTGCCCGTCTACGGCAACTTCCTGCCTGGCGAAACCCACATAACTATAAACCAGCACACTGCTTGCGGCAGGGACGGTAATGCGATACGTACCGTCCGCGGCGGTAACCGTTCCTTCTTCGGCACCCTTTACCCGCACGCTTACCCCTTCTAATGGCCTACCTTGTTCGTCCGTTACACGACCGCTAATCGTTCGTTCCTGTACCAAAACCGGCATTTGCGCGCTACCAGTAGCTATTGACGATTGCCAGCTGATTTCCATCAATATCTTCTTCAATGGAACGTGATGGTGACCCAAACTGACGCGCTGCGCATGGACGTTACCCAAAGAAACCATGATGGATGCAAAAAATATGACAATGGTCAGTTTCATGGCCAAATAAGTTTGTGATGATACCAAACAACCAAGGTGGTGTCGAAGTCTTTTGTTGTTCATTTTTTTAGTTCATGAACAATACAGGCGTTTCCGGTGGAAATCGTTAAGTTTGTATTGTTGGGTTTAAAACTTTGGTTAATGCACTTTTAATGAAGTCGCTCAACATACTGCCCGAGTCGCCCAACAGCCAGTCCAAAGTGGAGGCGATTTTTTCGCGATGCTTTTCAAAAGCGGATACATCGCTGTATTGTTTTAGGAGTATAGCGGGATTCATGCGTTCCGCATCACTTCCCTTATATTGATTTTAATTGGTCCCTATGCTCGTATACTTTCATAATGGCATCCACGATATGATCCATATCTTCTCGCTCTGCCAATAATGGCCCGGACGCCCACAACATGGCCATTTCATTGCAGACCCGATCACAGTTGGGCAGGTCCATGCCAGCCTTAAATGCCTCGAGGCGCTGCTCACCGTACATTTTTTTATAGGAATCAAGGCCAACGATGTGGTCTATCCAGGGTTCTCTATGCAAGCCATTTGAGATATATGGGCTTAATCCGATTCCTTCGGCAGACAAGGCTTTCAAGAACTGAGCGCGGGTAGCACCGTTGAAATGCGCTTCCTTGTAAGACAGGGCATATAGGTAATAGGAGCCGCTCTCCGTGCCTTCATAGAGTTTTTGGGGTCTTAATCCGGGAAAATCCTTGAGCTTTTCCGTCAAATACCGTGCATTTTCATTGCGTTTATTATAGCGGTCTACGATACCGTCCAGCTGACCCAATAAGACGGCACCTTCAAATTCGTTCATCCGATATTTGGGGCCAATCGTGACGTGCCTACCCTGCCGAGAAGTACCGTGGTTCTGCACGGTGAAACATTGTTCCATCAGATCATAATCGTTGCCTACGATCGCTCCCCCTTCTCCACATGGCATTGTTTTCGAACTCTGAAAACTGAAACAGCCTAAATCTCCAATCGTACCAAGCTTCTGTCCTCGGTAGATCGACTGCTGGGCTTGGCAGGAATCTTCGATAACCCGGAGATTGTGCTTTTTGGCAATGGCCATGATGCGGTCCATTTCACAGGGCTGTCCCATGATGTGTACCGGCATAATGGCTTTTGTATTGGGGGTGATGCGCCTTTCGACATCATCGGGATCCAATTGGTAGGAATCAGGGTCTAAATCGGCCAGTACCGGGAGTGCCCGGCTGGTGAGGATAGCAGACACGGTACCCATATCGGTATACGGGGAAGTAATCACCTCATCTCCCGGGCCAATACCCAATGCTTCTACACAGGTACTGAGTGCTTGTGTGCCCGAGCCTGTGGCTACGCAATATGATGTGCCCAATAGTTTGGCATACTCCTGCTCGAAAGTTGGCACGGTTCCCGTAGCCGACTGGATGCGGCACCAAATACCGCTACGGGTCGTTTCAGTCACCTTTTCAACGATTTTTTCATCGACGTACGGCCACCTTGGCCACGGCTTGTTGCCCCTCACCGGTTTCCCGCCAAAAATAGCAAGCTTGTCCGTATCTTTTGAAAAAATTGACCCGTAAGAAGGAATAGAGGTTGCTGCAAGTGCTGCTAAAGTGCCGTACCCAACTTTACCGATAAAGTTGCGGCGGTTTAGTCCATCGTGTTTCATGTTGTCAATAGTTAATTGTTTCCACTTAAATCATTCAATCAATGTTGTGCTTCCTACTGCCAGCCGGGATTTTGGATTCGTTTTACCAATCGCACAAACGGCCACAGATCGTTAGGTCTTGTCCATAGACGGTCAACGCATACATCCAAAGCATCATCAATACGGATAGTCTCATGATCTCCGCTTTATTTTCAAATTTTACGTATGTAGAGTCTTATTTCCATTTGTACATAAAAGCCACATCACCGTAGGCCATGTCTATCCATGGTGCAGGCAGCCATTAATCAATAATATACATTTGAAAAACAACAAGTTATATCTATTACATTTTTAACGGTAACGTTACCGTTAAAATGGATTAAAAAACAACAAACACATTTCTCCCGCTATGTACTTAATCATGATGTTTATAATTGTTGGCGTATATTCAAAATTAAACTATCCATCTGGATTCGATATTTCAATGCGGGTCGCGCAGTTTGAAGCCACTTGCCTGATCGAAATTGAACCGGTTAGCTTGGCCGGGAAATAGCTAACAAACTTTCCTAACTTAATTTGTAGCCAATGCCCGCAACGATTTATATTCGAAAAACTCACATCGTTTACGTAACCGCAATATAAATAATTTAATTTTAATAATCCAAACATAATTTAATATTTATGCATATAATTGGTTAAGCGGGAAACTTTTTCTTTTACAAACCTTATGTTTACATCATCGCTATTCATCCTATATTTGCGAAGACTGGCTATTAATCCGCTTGATTTAAACATATAATGCTCACGGTCTGTCTACCCGTTACCCTATAATTTTCGCAGCCACGATCGTGCAGCCCCTTATAGAAATTCCCAATACGCGCTCCCATTGCTGTAAACACCATCATAAAAAAGATAGCTACAACGACAATCCACAGTAGGCTATATCCATAATCGGCACCTATTTTGGATGTGATGGTAATTTTACTCGGGCCAAATACAATCGCAGCCGTGACAATCCCCGGTGCCAATGCCCGCATGTTTTTCCATAAGGAAGCTGCCAAACGTGTTGCCATGCTACCCATGATTATCCTCCATGTCATGATGGTTTTTCAACATGGCGATGAATGCGTTGCTGACCACTTCATTCGCATCTTCGCAGTACTTGATCAAATCCCTTCCTAGACGGGTATTCACATGGTTGTATTTCAAAAACTTATTGATGGCAATAAAGTCGAAACCGCTCAACAGGTCAGGGCGAAGTGCACCACCTATCTTGGGCACATGCACCATGCAGTTCACGAAGCTTGTTCCCAGTGTAGTAGCTAAACGATAGAAATCGGGCTTCTCGACTTCAAAAACTGGTAGGAAGGCGCAATCCTGAAAAGATACTGACCCTGACATGCCATCTGTTCCTGTACAGTGTAATGCTGCAACCGTGGTATGGTTGATAACAAGACGGGCGATACATCCGTTAAAAACACCAACGAAATTCTGGCAGTCGTGAATGCGGATATCGAGATACAGACTGTTACCATCAAGGTAAGTAGCCGGCCCCACTGACCTAACGGACAAGTGGGATTCGCGCCGATTTCCTTGTGATGCGCCGCTCAGTTTTTCTAATTGGATGTTTTCAAACCATATCCGGGAATTGGTCGTTATGCTCACCTCATCATACATCCCCAGCTTTTGGACGAAATAGCTTTCGGGATTGCTTATTTCCATTAACCGTATCCCCTGTTCCCTTCCGATGACCATAACATTCTTAACGATTAGGTTTTCCGGGAAAAATAACCGTGCACCCGTACTTGTTTTGGAGAAACCGGAGGTGCTGACCAGCCAGCATGGGGCGGTAGATGATGGGACAGCACTGAAATCAATGACCAGGTCTTCCACATGAATAGACCGGGCAATCCCGATGGGGTACCGATAATTGAAATCAGCGGGCATGAAAGCCAGCACGCCAGTTGGATCATAGGAAGCCGGGATGAATCTGCAATTGTTCAACCGGATATTCCCATCCCATTTTGCTCCATAGTCCCTTCGGAAATTAATGAAATTCCTGCTATGGCAGGTGGAGTTTTCAATCACTAAATCGCCACCCCCCGTTACGGAAATACCACGATAACCAATGGTTGAATCTTGAATGAGTAGATTCCAGCAATGAAAATGGACATCCACCCTGTTTAATCGGCATTGGTAAATCCTGAAATTCTTATTGACATTCGTTCCAAACACACCCCAATGAACTGGACCACCTTCAGCCGTCACGTTCCTGAATGTACCGTTGATCATCCGCGAAGCACTAATCCCATAGGTCCCCGCAGGCACGTTTTCTTGGCTATTTCCTCGATCTTTTTCCCAGGGCAGCAGGCGCACATTCTCCAACGTAATGTCATACACCATGGAAAACGAATAAAATCCGGATCTAGGATCCGAAGCCTTGTCGCGACCAGATTCTTCCAGCCCAACCCATTGATTCCTGATAATTGTTCGGCTACGGGTAACGCTGAAGCCGTTTTTCCAATATCCCTCATAATTCCGGCCAGGACTACTACCAGATAAATAGAATGTGCCGCCATCAACCACTAAATAATTGTCGTCGCATGGATAGGCCACCAAGCTGGTATAATCGTTGAATGTCCATGCGATATCGCCAATTATCCGGCCATGTTCTTCTACATAAAACAGTTCTTCCCTAGCGTTTGACTGTTCTCTGTCACGCTTGACAGCACGGAATCCGATGCGATCATTTTCATCGCGTACGTTGATTAGCGAGTTTCGAAAAGGAGCGAGCTCAGGAAAAATCTGCATACCAGGTTTCAATGCATCGAGAAACTTACGCTTCGTCGCAGCATCCCATTCGATGGTTTTCTTGGTTTTCCTGCTTTTTATCGTAAACCGGGGCGCCGTTCGGGAATTGAAGCTTTCGTCAATGTAAAATACAGAGTGGCCCCATTGCACGTTGGTCTGGATGATGATGTCCGTTGTTTCCTTGATCCAGAATTCACCCTGCATGTTAATTACTGGGATTTGCATGCGATTGGCATAATCATGTGCTTCCTTCACCTGTTTCCCATCATCATTATGGCCATCGCCAATGGCACCAAACATCTGGTAATTAACCGCATCCGCATTGATTAATTCGGCCATTTGGCCGTTGGCCAACCGTAACCTTCCAACACCTTGGTCATCTTGACCAGCTGTTTCCTTAACTATCCTGTACATAGCCCCTCCAAGGTCGCCAACTTCACGATAACCTAGTGTGCGTACAATATTCCCTTCTCGCAATGCAAAACTATTGACCATGGATTGTACGGTATGGAATGTATCAAGCCCAGCCTCTTTATCCAAAACCGGGGATTTGCCGCTTACACGACCAAGTGCCAACCCACCCAGGCCGAAAGCTGTGAGTATTTTTCGTCTAGTCCATTGTCTAGTATAATCGCCCATTGCTTTTTTGTCTATGCACTATACATTACTGAGAAAACGGAGTCAATTTTCCAGCTCATCCTTTTTTTCGGCCAATTCATTTATGCGCAACATGGTATTAAATCGGGTATAATGGTTATAACGTCCTGTCATCCATAGCACAATCGGAGATCTATCCATAGGTAATGTGATTACATAGGGACGCATATTGTTTACGTCTGATTGCACTGTCAACCTATTGACCTGCCATCGTTTCTTTTCTTTTTTCCAATGTTCGATTTCAAATCTTCCATTGATCTCGCGGGACAAATAGACATTTTCCGGATTGCTATGGTCGATAGCAATGCCTCCGGAATAATGAGGTTCCCTAACATCTTCGCCGATTTTCACTTCCGGCATCCGCCCTCCCGCCTTACAAATCTCTTCATCCTGCCACCTTTTTCCATCCCAACGAGCATAATGATACCGATGATCTATGTCTTCAGGATAGCGTGTATACGCAATAACCGGAAGTCCATCCTTGCCCGACGCCACATCCGCCACCCAACTCCTGATACCACTATCCGCACCGTCATATACTTTTTGTACATCGCTATGTGAAAGGGGCAACCCAGTGATAGAAGCAATGTGGCGACCATCGGTCTGGTAAAACTCCCCATTTTCATAATAGGTATGATAAATGGAATTTGTCGGCTCGATGGCCGGATGCCCATCCGTAAAGGCAAAATCTATCCGATTCTGGCCATCGGAACTGACTTTGAGGTAAGGTCGGTTTTTTGTTCCTTTGCTATCGATCAAGACTTTTGTCTCACTCCATGTATCACCAAGGTCGTCGCTAAATGCGAAAGCAGGCCGCCAATCGCTCCCACGCCAGAATACATATATACGGTTACCCTCCTCTGCCAACATAACCGGATGAGAATAGGTGATTTTTGAGCCTCCGAATGGGATGATACGTTCCGCCTCCCAAGCACTGATATCTTCAGGGTGTCTACTTTTGCATATAAAAAAGCGCCCATTGTGCTCGGTATAAAATGCCAGTATATGCCCATCGGGCAATACCAAAATGGAAGGTACATTATGGTCATCCACCTGCAGTTCCTGATGGAGCACAAAGGAGATTATCTCCTCCGTATTTAAATCCTTTGAACCAATTGCCACATCTCCCCTGCTCGTTATATATCCATAATAAATACGCTCATGCACTCCCGCATGGTAAACCGCCCTTGGATCAGAAAACCAGCACCAAGCTGCATCGTCGGCAACCACTTGGTAATCTGTCGCTTGGTGTTGAGCATATAAAGACCCACCTCCTGCATGGAAAACAAGCAAAACAAGCCATAGCACCTTTCTTATATTGATCCGCATCTACTTAAAATAACACCTTATTGAACGCCGTATCGCTGATAAGTATCAAATACATGTATAAAACCATTGGTTGCCTTGAGGTTAGCGGTGCGGGCAATAGAAGACTGGATGGTACCGTGAAAATCGTTGACCCGAAGCTTCGCATTCCTATCATTTTCAATTCGCAAATGAACCTTATTTGCTGTATCAACCGGTGACAGTGATTGGGCAATGGTATTGTCTGGGCCCAGGTTATGATACGAATATTCTCCTTCCACAATATGGTAAAGCAAGAGGTTTCGTATTTGTTCGACCGGATAATCTTCCCAATTACGCCCCGGGCAGGTTATGGGTTGGCCTAATGAATCAAGGACAGGATCCCCATTTTCGTCGAGCTCAGGTACCCCCTCCCTGCCAAAATAGCAACCTGAATTGACGGCGCCATTGCTGTCGTACCGCAAGACGGATTGATTATTAAATACCAGAAACGTGCGGCCTGGCTTTGAATATTCTTCTTCCAGTCCAGCATAAACCACTGCATCACGTATTAATTCAAAGCTTCTCAATGTATCTTCCAATGGCTTGTTGATAAATTCCCAAGCGGTCATATGGATATCAGGTTCCAATATCGTGACTTTATGTTTGTGGTCTTCTTGGAGATCCAGCCCCATGAAGGTACATGCTGAAACTGATAGTACCAACGTCGCAATCGCCAAGTAACGCGATAGGCTATTTTGTATCTTTAACTTGTCCATCATTGTATAGTTTAACGTTAACAATTGTTAGCTGATTACCGGTTCTACATTCCCGGGTTATCTCCTAATCTTAGTGCGAATACGTTGGATTTTGTTCCAATTTAGGATTATTGATCAACACATTCCGATGAATTGGCAACAGAATTTTGCGTTCATCAGTAAATCCGTTCGGGGTCATTCCCAATATTTCCTGGCGTTCGCGAACCACTGGATCCATGACTTCCAACACCCTGTTTGTTCGCACCAAATCGAACCACCGCTTACCTTCGGCAAACAATTCCAATTGCCGTTCATCCAATATCGCCGTTTCCGCTTCCCGCTCATCAGCATAATCCGCTTCATCCAAGGGATCCAATCCTGCTCGGCTACGCACAGCATTGAGCAACGCAAATGCGCCGGTCTTATCTCCGGTTTTATTCAGTGCTTCCGCTCTGAGCAGCAAGATATCAGCATAGCGATACATAGTCAATTTATATTCACTTTGTGTGGTCTGTGGATACTCAAACGTGCCATCGGCATTCCTGACGGCAAATTTCCCAAGTCTTTTGGTTCGCGCATTGGGATCGGGGGCTCCATCAAACAATAAGGAGTCAAAGGTCAGGTGAGCACGGATGTCCTTCGGGTCTTGATGAAAACGTTCGATGACGGCCAAATCCATCACATACATCGGATCGAGGTTACCTGCCCCGATCAATCGGGAGGTTTCGTCTGGACCATCCTGTACATAATCCCACCGGAGACTCCAGATATTGCCTTTACTTGTGGAAGGCTCAAGGAACAGTTCTTTCCATTGGCTTCCGGGGGCCAGGTTATAGCGATTGAGTTCCATCAATCGAGCCGAAGCCTCCAATGCCCGCTCATAATCATGCATCCACATGTACACATCGGTCAGCATGGCCAAAACACCCCCTAAATTCACTTTCCAAACATTGGTTTCTAAACGATCGACCAAATCCAGCGCTAGATTCAGGTCTGGCAGGATGACTTCTTGGATAACTTGTTCTTTCGTATCCCGCGGCCGATTGGGGTCTTCATTGATATCTTCGTAAGGTTCCAACCAGATGGGGGCATCCCCCCAAAGCCGTATGATAAAAAAATACATATAGGCACGTATGGCATGTGCTTGGGCCAAGTAGTGGTTTTTGGTTGTTTCATTGAGCCCCTCGATCTTCGGCACGTACTTGATGACCAGATTGGCCTGCGCAATGGCTTTATACAAATTGGACCAATTGGCGCTTGCCTCGGTAGAATTCAAGGCATTGACAGACATGTTTATTTGGGCCGTTCCAGTGCCACTATACGTAAAATTATCCGAACGCGCATCCCCCCAACGGATGTAATCGACGCTAAAAACGGATTGGACCCTACTGTAAATACCGGCCACCCCAAGTCGTGCATCATCTGGAGTATTCCAAAACTTATCACTTGAAAGATCCGAAACTGGTTGTTCGTCAAGAAAACTCTCGCAAGCGCTCATTAGCAGCAAAGTAAAACCTACTGTTGCAACAGCAAACCACCTTTTCATTGGATGACTAAATCTATTTAGTGTTTTCATGGTTTATTTCATTAAAAATTAATATTCAAGCCCACACCTATTTCCCGCTTCCGAGGGTAACGCCCGGTATCCCTTCCCATTTGAAGTGGGTTTCCAAAAGAAATTTCAGGATCATACATGGAATAGTTCGTCCAGGTAAACAAGTTATTGCCGTATACATAGACATTGGCAAGCGAAATTCCTATAGGTGAAACCCACCTGGCAGGCAACTTATAGGTGAACTTGGCGTTTCTCAGCCGGATAAACGAAGCGTCCTCCACAAAAAAGCTATTCAGCTCACGCATATTATCCATTCCGTTATTTCGCGGTAAGGGCACATCGGTCACGTCTCCCGGATGCCACCAGGCATTGTGGATGATGTATGGATCCGGGGTTGCACCGCTTGTCGTAAACCGTCCGTTCAGCCACCTTGATTGATTATACAGGGATCCCCCATAGCTGAAATAGAAATTGAAAGACAGGCCGAAATTTTTATAGGTAAATGAATTGTTCCATCCCGCCATCCAGTTAGGCTGGGCATTTCCCAGAATGATGCGATCGGTTTCGTCAATAATTCCATCCCCGTTGGCATCCAGCCAAATGGCATCACCCCCTTTGGATACCGAACCGGTCGTTTCCAATTGATTGATATTGCCGTTGTAGAGTTGTCCGTTTAAGGTGTAATGCGAAAACTCTCCCGCATCGCTGAAATTCGGAGTAAGTTGTTGCCAGTCTTCTGACCACGCATTGGATTCATCATAAGCATACACGCCTAACTGCTGCCATCCATAGAAGTTACCCAGCGGCTGGCCTTCCTCCACCAACCAGATTCCCGAAACGATCATTTGCGTGCCATCTGCCAGTTCGCGAACGGTGCCTCGATTCCGCGAAAAATTGATGGATGTATGCCAGTTGAAATGTTGCTTGCGCAATGGAGAACCACCCACGGTAAACTCCACTCCCCTATTCTGTATAGAACCCAGATTTACCCTTACGTTGTCAAACCCTGTCTCAGAAGCGAGGGGGGCGTTATACAACAAATCATCTGTGATTTTGTCGTAATAATCCGCTTCAATGGTCAGTCGTCCTTTAAAAAAGCTTAAATCCAGACCGGTATTGAGTTGTTTAGTAGTTTCCCAACTCAACGTACTGTTACCGAAAAGCGTGTTAGGTACCACCCCAGATACTCCATTGTAAAAATTACTACCAAAGACATACCGCTGTATGGCATCGTATTGCCCGATACGGTCATTACCTGTCACACCGTAGCTAATCCGCACTTTTGCATCATCCAAAAATTTACGGGTTGCCTGCATGAATGTTTCATCGGAGAACCGCCAGGCTCCAGCTATCGAAGGAAAGAATCCCCAACGGCTATCCTTACCGAAACGGGAAGACCCATCCAAACGGAAATTCGACTCTACGATATACCTATCTCGGAAACTATACCCCAGCCGCCCGAAGGCCGAAGCCTGCGTACTGCGTATTCCATTGGTATAAATTTGATTCAGTATAAGTTCTTGGGCAGCGTTCATGCTGGGGATTTCTTCCGACACCCAGTTGTTTCCGGCGATATTGACACGCCGGAACGACTCCCGCTCGGCGCTTACCCCCAGTACGCCAGTCACATCATGGCTACCACCGAAGTTTTTGTCGTAATTAAAAAAACCCTGAACCATCCAATAACTCGTAATATCGTCCCGTTCACTTCCGTTGCTGACCGCAGTTACCGTTGCTCCTGTATTGGTGTTTAGTAACTTGGGTGTAAATTCTCGGTTATGATCGTAATTGAATCGAAATGTACCGTCGGCGGTAAACTTGAGCCCGTCAATGATATTAAATTTGAAATAATTATAGATATTGGCATCGTAAATATCGAATTCGTCTTCATTAAGCAAAGCCCAGGCTAATGGATTCCTAGCACCGGAAATGGTTGGCGCCAAGGTGCCATCTGGAAAATATACAGCAAAAGTCGGAGGCCGCCGTAGTGCTTGTGCCAGTGTATTCCCTTCATGAATTCGATTATCGTTGCGATACGAAAATTGCAAACGGTTTCCGTAAGTGAATCGCTTATTGGGGGTGTAATCCATATTGAGCCTACCTGTGAGCCTTTTATACCAACTGTTCAGAATAATTCCATCCTCATCAAGTAACCCCAAGCTGCTGTAATAATTCAATTTCTCGCTACTGCCGCTCATGCTCAGATCTACCTGATGGCGTTGTGCCGTCTGGGTAATCAGATCCTGCATATCGTTATCGGCATTGAAAGCTGGGTTGAGGGAGTCAATCGAGGTATTGCCAGACCCTCCGCGTTTACGTTCATACAATCTACGCTCTTCCGCATTAGCTTGAGGCACCTTGTGGGAAAGGTTGTTGTAGCTATTCAAATAATTCACTTTTATCTGAGGTTGGCCAGCTTTGCTTCTTTTCGTAGTGATGATGATTACGCCATTGGCAGACCGCGAGCCGTATATGGCTGCAGAAGCACCATCCTTCAATATTTCCACGGATTCAATATCATCCGGATTGATGCTGCTGATATCCACCCCTTGGGCCCCATCCACGATATATAATGGATTGGCACCTCCTTCCATCGTGGCTGTTCCACGGATCCGTACGGAACTTTCCGCCCCTGGTCTACCTGATTCCTGGGCAATCTGCACACCGGACGCCATGCCCTGCAAGGCATCGAAAACATTGAGTGCTTGTCGTTCAGCAATATCCTCGCTACTCACCGAAACAATGGACCCCGTCACATTCCTTTTCTTTTGCGTACCATAACCCACTACAATCACTTCATCTAAGCGGCTATTGGTTTCGACGAGGGTGACTTGCAATTGGGTTGCTGCTTTAGGGATTACTTCCTGCTTTTCAAACCCAATGAGACTGAATACCAACACAACGGATTCATTAGCGGATTGAATGCTGAAATTACCCTTGGCATCTGTTTGGGTAGACGTGGAGGTGCCCTTTAAGGTAACGGTAACTCCGTGCAGTGGCTGTCCTTGTCCGTCTGTCACCGTACCGCTGACAGTCCTCGTCTGTGCCTGTAACATTCCAGTATGCAAGCAAAATAGCATAAGCCAAACAAGCCATCCAGTGGTGTACGTTACATTCTTTAAAATTTTCATTAGCATATCATTTGGTGTCAATTGATTTAATTTAGTTATACACTGGTTATCAATAACTTAAAATTACGTTTACGTTACCGTAACTTACTGATAACATAACACAGATTGCATATACCGCATACGTCCTTACTATAAGTAAGATCCGTCTACTTGCACTTCAATTGTTATCATCAATGCAGCTCTCTGCCCATATGCATCATTATCCTTCCGGTAATCCCGGCCATTGCTGGAAAGCACCTGTATCGGCAGCTTTATTGGCTAGATGTACAGCAATAGCGGATTCCCTCCCAGTTTCCACATTCGAAAACGGTTTTTTACCTGTCTGGATGCATGCCGCAAAATCCAACAACGCATAAGCGGTAGGATCACGATTCTCTCCATCCGGCGTTACGAAATCTATGGGCACCGCTTCCCCTTGTCCCCAAGACTCCGCCGTAGCACCCGTCACGCCATCTACCGTAGTTAGCTCTTTCTTTACCGATTCGCCGTAAATAAATGCTTTGGATTGTTGCACTTCTATGGTCGCCTTTGTCCCCAGTATCCTTAGGGAATATCCTTTATAGGCATTGCTCAAAATCGAGCTTACACTTGCTTTAACGCCATCAGGATATTCATACAATGCCCGGATATTATCATAGGTTTCTCGTCCGTCTTTCCAGTAATCAATACCACCTATTGCAGTTACCCTCAGTGGATGACTGCCGGTCAACCAATTAACGATGTCGACTTGATGTGAGCAAAGCTCAGTCATCAGCCCTCCAGAATATTCCTTATACATTCGCCAATTGATCTGCCGTTCGAGTTCGGGGCGGGGTACCGGTCTTCGCCAATCTGAGTTACGGTGGTATTGGCATTCATACTGGAGCACTTCACCTAACCATCCACGTTCCATGATCTCTGCTATCTTATGGTACAATGCAAAATACCGGTATTGATGCCCCACCTGCAGGACAAGCTGCGGATAGTTTTTTACAAACCTTGCCAAATCATCCGCTTCTTCAATGGAATGAGCCATTGTTTTTTCCAGGTAGACATGTTTGCCGGCATCCAACGCTGCACAGGCGACAGGATAATGAAGGTGTTCGGGCAGCGCAATGATGACAGCTTGCACAGAACGGTCATCCAACAGGCGCCGATAATCCGAATATGCGGTAGCTGTTCCTCCTGTTATATCCAATCCATGCTGGAGGTGTTCGCTGATTATGTCGCAACATGCCACCACCTCAAGTGCTGGTAGGTTACGCAAAATATTGGCTATACCGCTCCCCCGACTGCCCACACCGATGATACCTAGGCGTATGCTTTCCCCGCTGACCGAACGGTAACTCCCAAAGGGCAGTTCAGCAGGGAAAGCCGCCATGCCTGCAAGCATCAACGAGCTAGACGCTATAAAATGTCTTCTTGAAACCAATCCATTATTATCCTTCATGTTAATCAAATCTTTTAAGCATACTTAAACCATCATTCACGCCCTAATATATCTCGAATCAAGATTGCCTTTCCGCCTTGCCTCTTACTTTCATCAGCTGCCTCCATGAAGGCAAAGAGCTCTAAGGTTTCCGCCGCATCCACAGGTGGCTCTCCGGTTTCGAAAAAATCCACGATCTTGTATAGCAATGGATTGTACCCATTGTATTCCGAAACAGCAACATGCCCTTTTTCGCCGTAGGCGGTGCCACCGTAACCATTTTTCCCCGTACGGGTTCCCCTGAATGTTCCTGTGCGCCCATCTGTCCAAATGCCAACTACGATATCTGTATTGGCATGGTGCACCCGGGTTACGCGCTCACACCCCATACCCATAATCGCGTAAAGCATCTCAACGCCATGGACGCCATACCAAAACAAATCAGGGTGAGAAGGTTCGAGTACAGCTGGGCTGAATGTGTCTGCTCCGGTGACTGGACCTATCAGGTTACCGGAGCGAATCATGGGGATATTTTCAACGTATCGAAGTGAAGAAGATGAAAACACGGGCACCTTATACTGCGCGGAAGCCTGAAAGATCGCTGCGGCATCGGCAAATGATGCCGCAATAGGTTTGTCAATAAACAGGCGTTTGCCGGATTTGAATACGGGAAGCGCTTGTTCCAAATGCAAACGGCCATCATTGGTCTCCAATAGTACCACATCCACATGCTCCAGTAATTCGGATATCGAATCGACAATCTTTACCCCATGCTCTTGAACTTCCTTGATGTAGCCCGGTATGCGCTTGGCGCTACTCTCGATGGTCTTGCTCCCATATGGATAGGCGGCTACCACCTTGTAACCTTTTAATTTGGGGTCGGCTTCTGCAGCATTTAATGCTTTGGTAAAGGCTACGCTATGCGACGTATCAAGGCCGATGATACCAACTCGTTTCCCCGATGGGGCATCACGGCCAATTCCGGCTTTCGCTCCGCCCAATGAAAAAGCAAGTCCTACCATAGTTGTATTTCGAATAAAATTTCTACGACTGTATTTATATTCCATAACTCATTTTTCAAGACATTACGCACACGACAACGATCATATTCAATGTGATAATCATCCATTTTTTCTTTTCAACAAGAATCTCCCAGCAGCTAACAGGTGCCTACAATTGGTTAACGGTAACGTACCCGCTAAGTACAATAATAATAGTTACACTTCCAAATATTTTTTGTTTTTTTATGGAGGTTCGCTTTACAATAGCTTTACCCGACCCAGCGAACCAAAACCTATTTCAACAAAAAACTCTTCGGGGTATTTTCTATCGGCAACCTATTAAGACATGGTTTTATTACATGCCATGCATTTCCTCCGAGAAGTTTCTTTTTTGTCGAAAGTGGGAGCCTTGTAAAAACCGCCCATCCGAGTTGTTGTCGAGGATCCCTCATCGGCAAATCCGATCCATACAGTATACGATCTTCACCGGCTCCTTCAATCAGGTATTCAATAATGCCTAAGTGCACGGGTGTCAGCGTGATCTCGGCATAGATATTCGGGTATTTTTTCATGGCAGCAATCGCCATATCCGCCATTTTGAAACTTCCACCGGCATGTGCAATTACCCAGCGCACATTTTGGTATTTTGGAGCCAACGTCTCGACTTCTTGCAAATCGGACCTGGTATTATGAAGCAGTCCATAAAAATGATGTTCATTTCCGTATTCCCACCAAACATCGTATGATTTATCGTGGTAAGGGATGCCATAGTGGACATAAGGTTTCATCCCGATAAATCGCTTGTCCTTATACACCTCGGGAATCATCTGTGCCAATTCTTCCTGCGTATAATGAGATGGATCAAAATTGGCCAGGCCCCAATAACCTCCGGGGGAAGCATCCAATGCGGCTGTTGTCGTTACATTTCCAGCTACTGAATCCACACTTACCACGCCATTCCAGCTCATCATCCCCCCTCCTTCGTACCCCAATCTTTTTACCAGGTCAAAAACACCACTTGGTCCGCCGTTGTGCATCCGATAGTGCCATCCAGCTCCGTGTAACCCTTCATGGAGTATGTGCATGTGCATATCAATCACCGGCGTTGGCACAGGCTTCCCTCGGCGAATTGCCGCCATTAACACATCCTCCTGTTTATTCACCCGGACTGATGGCGGTTGCTGTCCTTGAAGCAACCTGATCAGATTCCCTCCTGCGATCTTGTCTCTTGCAGTTTTGGGTATCCTTGCATAATCTATATAAGCCCTGTGCGCACCTGCCGACATCGTTGGGGCGTTCGATGCAAAGACCAGCTGATCGATAAATCCATCCTGATAAAGCGTTTCCAGCCCTTCGTTGATCTGAAAATTATCAAAACTAATGTGCAAGTTGCGGTACGTGGCAATCATAGGTAGCAAAAGCCGTTGGAAAGCCCAGGTGACACCAGTTAATAAAACCAACAAATTGGGGTACTGAAGTAGTAATTTTTTCACCCCCCCAAGCCCGCCAAACTCTTCTACCCTGATGATGGTTAACATGCGATTATCGTTTAACCAGTGGAGCAATTCCTGGCTTTGCTCGGCCTGCCAATCCCATCCATTCGAGGCGGGGTGAATCGTTATCGCCCGCACATGATGGGCTTTCATTAGTTTCCCTAATTCAGCCGGCGGGGGGAACTCACCTGTGTGATGCGGCATGGCATTCCAAATGGCAAACAGATAGGGATACGGTTTGATCAATTTACTCAGGTCCAGATTGGAATACATCGGATCGTAGTTAACGGCAAGGGTTGAGGCCACCAATGCTCCGGATATGGAACAGTGGTCCATTTCATCCACCAAATGCTTCAGGCTCCACCGCTCTGCCGGATGTTTATGTTTTTTCGGGCCGATTAGCGTGAATCCGTCAAAAAACATGGAAGACTCTTCTTCCTCCCTAAAGGGGTTAGCCGCCATTGTCAGCGAAGGAACAGCCGCCGTAGCAGCTACGCCGAGACTAGCCAAGGAACTTTTAAGGATAAATTCACGTCTGGAATAGTCCTTTCTGAACATCTGATTCGTTTTAGTATTTTTTTAGCAATCTTTCCATCACATCCATCAGTATTTTCTCAGCCTCAGCGGTTACCCCCGAAGCTGGACCAGCCTCGTAGCCCCCTTCTTCATATGCTTTGGCCGTACATATATATCCCGGCGCATAATCGCCATACCCAGCTACTGCCACAAAACGGTCCTCGCGCATGGCCTTCGCCGCAAGCTGATACTCCACAAAAGGCTCTCCAGGCAAGTGCAGAATGCTCGCCTTCCCTAATCCCAGGCAGGAGACTTGAATATACTTCCCTTGCTTCTGGCGTTTGGCCCAGGCCAGCTTATACACATTGTTGGCCAAATATACCGCATCGTGCTCGGTGAGTTCATGTTCCAATTGTTCTGCATATTTAGCCATGGGAAAGACAACGGGTTCCGATTGCCAGGTTACATCACCAGGTGTAATGGGTAGCTTTTCAGTTGCATCCCAGGCTCTTTTCATTCCATCTGCCAATCGTTCCGCTAGTTTTAGTCGATTTTCTTTAGCGCCATCGTTATATTTGCCAGCGGTGATATTTGCTCCTGCTCCATTAAAATGGATATGTAACGCATCCGGAACCGCCATTTGCCGCATGAAGCGGGCTACTCCGGGAAAATCCGGATTGGCCGTACCGGTACGGTAGTAACTTTGCGGGTGAACGGCATAGTAACTGAGCACGGCCAGCGGCTTATCCTGGTTCCAAAAACTGATCAAGGACACCATTGGATCAATCAGCCCTTCAGGCCTGTCCCGCAATGCCGGATCCTTGGTGGCCGAAGTACGACTGGCCGTTGATTTTCCATGGGCATCCAGTAGTCGTCGATTGGAAGCTACCTCATGAACCGGCGATTCCCCCAAACCTATGTGTGTTACCCGTTGGCTTTGATTAAGTGAAATGCGAATGGCTGAGTCGAGTCTATGAATCACTTCCCGTGCAAAACTACCTTCAAAATTAATGGGATCAAGTCCCTTAGCGTTCAATAGCTTTTCTGCTGTAAAATCACAGGTTGGCGCATCGTGCTGGTGTACAGTATGAACAACCACCCGATCCGGAACGGTACCTGCCGCATGTGCCATTACGCTTTTGAACTCGTCTTGCCCTTCATTCGCAATACCGATCCAGTCTATCGCGCATAAAACAATGGGCTGGCCTGCTCCCATAAGCACCACACCCCGTGCCCGCAATCCCATATCCCAAGTATGGGTCATCCGATCGTAGGTAAGGTAGCTACCGACAGGTGGCGTTGCATCCACATCAAACGTACTTATCCGGAGGCTATCTGATATATCCTGGGCAGCTATTTGGGACGGAGTTATATACATGCCAATAACCACCGTAAAGATTAACCAATACCGTGCGCTTCTAAGTGCTGTTATTCCGGCTTTATTATGCATACTTCGCCATTATTTTGACATGGATTACCGTGATTACCTCATTGTTGCCTGGGTGCCCAATAGGTGCAGGTCCCTTCCGGCTCAATCGGCCCCTTAAACAATGTACAGCCGCCGCAAGTTTGACCTTTCTTTGGCGGAAGCCATAAATTGCACAGCTGACACTGCGTATCTTCCATTGGTGATTTTTCTTCGTACCCCAGTTGTTTCCTTATCTTAAAATCGTCTTTCGTAAGTTTGGAGTAGTCGCCACAATCCCCACCAAACCTGTCGCTCAGCTCCTCCTCTTTTTCCTTCTTTTTATTGGTGGCATTGCCGCATCCGGCTATAAATATTCCACCAGTTGCGACATAAAAACCCGATGTGACCAATTGCTGTATAAAGGCTCTCCGTGTGTTTTCTTGTTTCGGTGCCATCATATTAATTATTGCTAGGCCCGTTAAGAGCCGTTGTAATTTCCTCGATTGCTTTTTTGGAAACTGCGGAGGTTATCGCTGTCCCTTGTTTTTGCAAGGCTGCTATCAGCTTCTTTTTATCCGCGTCGTTCAGCGTGGTCTTCTTAGCCCCTTTTAAGAAGCCGGATAGCACAGCTTGTTGGAAGCCGGCTTGTTGAGCCAGTACCGGCTGGGTCAGCTTATTGATAATCGATAGGACATCCTGAAGTTTCCCCGTTGCCCCCACAGCGGTTGAAAAATCTGTCATGAATTTAATTTTCCCATCGGCCTCCGTTTCAAAAAAGCCGTTGGCCAGCAGAGCCTCCAATAAAGCAGCAGACGTTCCGCTTTCCGCACTTAACACCGCCTTTCTATACCATTCATCTTCGCTATGTTGCAGCACCGCTTTTGCCAACGCAGTTACTGCTGTGCTTCTGGTAAACTGACCAACGCTCAAGACAGCCTGAAATGCCGTTTGGGGCGCTGGGTCATCCAGCATGTTCACTAGCTTATCCAACATCTCCGGAAACTGCTCAGCCAGCATAATAGCGTGTCTCCTAACCTGCGCGTTGGTATCATATAGCGCTTTTTCAACAACCGGACTCGTTAAAGCCTGCAATCCTTCTAGTGTATACATGGCATGCAATCGAGCACGAGGGTCTGTGCTTTCGTTGAATAATTTTTCGAGGGCAGGTACAACCGACTGATCCTGGCGTTCAACCAGTAAGCGTTGTGCCTGTAAGCGCCACCACTGATTCGCATGCGCCAGCAACGGAACCAACTCAGCCACTGGCTTGTCGCCCAAACCAGGCTTCCGCAGTTCAGGAACCCCTTTATCCGTCGGATAGATCCGATAAATCCGCCCATACTGATTACCATGCACAAAATCCATATCCGCTTTCAGCTCTTCAGGAATGGAAACAGGCGTCTCAATATGCTGCCTGTACATATCCAGCATATACAAAGCCCCATCAGGGCCGACGGTAAAATTCACCGGTCGGAACCAAGGATCAGACGAAGCCAGAAACTCCCTATCCGTCTCATCCGCAGCCCGCCTCGCCGAAAAGAAAGGACCTTTATCCGTCGGCTCAATCACATCCCGATGCACCAAATTACACGCCACCTCGCCCGTAAACACATTCCCATAAAAAGACGCCGGAAACAAATCAGCCGCGTACAGCGTCCCGCCGGAAGCCCCGGTAAAATGCCCCTCAATATGTTCCACCCGATCGAGCCCAGCCTCATCATACTGTTGCTGCCGTTGCTTACTCCGTTCCGTCCGCCAATAGGGTGGCTCACTGATCTGAAACACCGTTAAATCGTGTGCATAGATATTCGCCACTCCTGCATAAGAAGGCAAGCCCTTCTTCCTATGCAAGTACCGCCAGGGGATCGGTGCCATTTGGATATGCAAGGTATTCTGCGTAAAAAAACGATTCCCCCAATCATCCATCGCCAGTCCGAATTGCCCCGCACCCGATTCCACTTCAAACAAATTCTTATCCAGCCTAAACCTAAAATCGCCACCGGCAACCGGTAGGGCAGGCAAATCCGGTTTTCTGTTAAATTTCACCTCTCCCTTCTGACCGTTATTATTCGCATAAATCCAATTATCGACCCCATACCGCAGGTTCGTGATCTGCGCTTCCGAATTATTCTCGAAGAAACCGGTAAACAACACCTCATTCACATCAACTTTGTTATCACCGGTGGTGTCTCTCAAGAATAAAATATTCGGCGCCGAGGTGACAATCAATCCACCATTCCAAGGGAGCATACTGGTTGCATCCGCTAATCCTTCTGCAAAAATAACAGCATCATCCAGTTTCCCGTCGCCACTGGTATCGCTTAGCAAACGTATTTTACCTCGGCCTTGTCCCTGCTCCGGTTTATATGGATAATCTCCCATCTCCAGCACGTATATTCGTCCATCTTCATCAAAGACCATCTCCACCGGATCCATCACCAAAGGCTCTGAAGCAACGTTTTCAATCGTGAACCCCTCATGCAATTCAAACCGCTTCAACGCTTCGTCGGGTGTAAGCGCCTCTTTGTATCGACCCTCATCAGCGCAGGCCTGCAAAAGCAATGCAACGCAATAAGCCGTAATCATTCTGTTCATAGCCTCTTAATTAAATGGATTAGCAATCTTTATCAAATCTTCCACTTCCACGCCTTCCTGTTCAAACCGCGCAAGCACATACACATCCCCATGATCATCGATGGCAATGGAGTTTACATACGTTGGCCGCGTACCATCCTCGTAAAAAATAGCACCATGATCTCGATACGCTTTCCGCCGAATGTTATAGGTAACCAAATGGAGGTTTTCAAGGCCCTTTGCCGCCCCTTTCGCAATTTCGTTCGCCCCCTTTATTCGTTGCCCATCCACATAAATAGGCCCACCAGTTAAATAATAAATGGTTTCCCCATTTTTCCCCGGCTGAAAACCCAGATAGCCGTAACTAAACTGATCAAACATGCCACTGCGTTGAGATGGCACTGAGGTTATGCGCCTAACAATCTCCAACGAAGGCGTCGCCGGGTCAAACCGGAATAAATACCCCGAATTGCCATGCACCCCATACGCTACCTGTTCCGGCGCATGCCAAAAAATTTTGCGCCAATTGTATCCCATGCTGCCTGGTCGAGTTGGGTCATATTTCCCAAAGTAGTCCAGCCGCATATCAACCCCTTCCAATATAGAAAAAGAAGGTTCTCCGGCGCGATAGGTCATTATATCTCCCTCCGCTGTGGAAAAGTAAAGTGTGCCCGTCTGGGGATCAACAAACATGGAGCGACAAATCACCCGGTAATCGTCGCCCACTTTGCCAGCCTCTCCCGCTCCACATGGCAACCCTATTTTCTTTATGGTTCGGGTTTTCATGTCGTAATGAAGGAGACATCCCATGGGCCAAGTGAGGGCGTAGATGTGTCCCCTGCCCCCATCAATCGTCATCGTCAAAATCCCTTCTCCCTCAGGGGTAATAGCCAAATCATCAAAAGTGCCCGAAGCTAGATCGTACGAAAGCAAATGCCCTCCCGGATAAAGCGCGTAACCACTAGGGGCAACCTCATGCAGTCGCTCCATATCATCGCGCATATCATACACACCCACATGGGTGGCAAAGTATAGTTTGCCTTCAAATTCATAAAACCTGACATGGCTTTTCCCCTGCGGGATCGTTTTCCTACCATTTTCGCCACAAATTTCAGTCAAGTCAGCCAAAAACGATGTTTTGTCTGTTTGTGGGTCATACACATAAATCTGACCTCCAATATCATACGATTCCGACGACAGTACATAGTAAACTTTTCCATCGCTGGCCACAGAAATGGCATTATACGTATCGTGCGCCAGCTTGAACCCGGAGTAATAGCGCTTTGCTGTAAGTATTTTTTCCTGAATCATTCGTAAAATTAACATGTTAAAGTTGCCCAATCACCCGGTCACAGCCTTCATCGATTAGCTGCTCAATCGTAACACCCCACTTTGCTGGAAGCCCGTACACTTTCTGAGCGGTATCCCCTTCGTAACCACCCTCCCTTAAAATGGTGGCCGACGGAATATACCCCATCACGTCATTGCAATACCCCATCACAAAGGTATCCTGTCCGTACTTTGCTTTCAGCTTAATGGCATACTCCACCACAAGTTCACCACCCAAACTAACCAGAAGCTGATCGCCCAGTTGCCAAGCCTGAATGGGATATGCGTAGCTTCTTTCCAACCGCTCCCCATTTTGCAGTCGCTCAAGCATCCTTTCAGCCCATGCCAACACATAGGGAATCTGCCCCTCTTTCCCTAGTATCTGTTTTAAATCTTCCGCTGTTGGCGGATCTTCCAATGGCAATTCCACTTCCTGGTAGGCCGTTCTCAGCCGTGGTTCGAGCATTTTTAGATCATCCTCCTCCAAAACACGCTCCACCGCAGCAGCCAGTTCCTTGCCGTATTGTTTAGCCAATGGGATGCTACGCCTAGGTAGTGGGTTCTGATCGCCTCCGGCTCCTTGAAAAAACAAGGCAACGGCACCTGGATAACGTTGCTCCAATTCCAACTGGGCAAATCCAACATAGTCACCCGAATACTGATAGCCATCCAGTACGGTAGGGTGACAGGCATACCCAAAGAGTATGGCTTTTAATTTTCCCGAAGGGGTGGTCACTTTTAATACAGGAACGGAATGATCAATAGGCCCTTTTAGTTCCGTTAACTTCTCTAAATTCTTTTGGTCATTATTCCGCCGGTTTACCTGAAAGCGTGTCACCCCCTGTCCCGATGTTAGTATAGCCGTTTCCATCTGCTTAACTGCCGTCGTTACCAACTTCACAAGCTGTTCTTCCAACCATATGGAGTAGCGTTGTATGCGTTCCAGATCTTCCGGCTTAACCGGATAAATGTCTCGTAGCGATTCTACCAGTACCGGGCCCGAGTGGGTATGTGAACTGTTTAATATGATTTCGGCTTTCGACAAGCCCAACTGCGCGGAAAGCGCACCCCGGATCCGTCTCGACATGTTGCGGGGAAGCCCCAAGAGGTCGGTCGTAACGATAACCGCCATGTTACCATCGTTGTCCTCTAACACAAGAGCCTTTGCCCATAGGTCATGCAGTTTCCCTTCTGCAGCATGAGTTCTGCTCGCATAACCGGCAAGCCATGTTGCCTCTTTGGGCGTGATGATGGTGGTTGCTACGCCTACATTCCAAACCCCTTTTGGTTGGTCTTGCTGAAAATCGGCAAAAACAGGGCTCATGCCAACAAGCAACCATACAATCACCTGTCCCACTTTACTATGAATCAAACTCCTTGTCCCCATTTAGCCATGTAGTTTTGCAATGCTTGCTGCATTTTTATGAATTCTTGAGATGGCACCGGCGATCTCATCCATATCAGTACGTGGCCCCAGCAGCATATTTTGTGTTAACCAAACCGCCTCTTCATTGCATAACTGCTCATTTTTAGGGCATCTATTGGCGGCCACATACGCATCAAAATCAAGCATTTCGGGCGGATAAATTGCTTTAAAAGCAGCCGATTGGAACGCATCGTTTAGGTAAGGTTTGTCGGTTAACAACGTATAACCGCTCGAACATGGCACACCCTCTGCCCGCATCGCCTTGATAAAACTCGTTCTAGTCAACCCGCCAAAAGCTTCTTTCATAAACCGGAACGGGTATAGGTGAAACGCCGCGCGTGTTACTTTATCGTACAGTTTATACGGAACAATGCCCGGTATTTGCTGAAGTAACGAACTTAAATAAGCTGCGTTTTCATTCCTAGTGGTAGTCTCTGCATCGAGTCTTTTCAGCATGGCCAAGCCAATGGCTGCCTGATACTCCGTAAAACGCACCTTAGTCCCCATAATGACACTCCCCGACGAAACAGTGCCCACCGCGGTACCATAGGGAATCCCCAGATTATGGTATGAAAAACAACGATCAATAAACTGATCATCGTTACTCACCACCGCCCCGCCCTCACCTATGGGCAAGTTCTTTGAGTTTTGGAAACTAAAACATCCTGCATGGCCGATGGTTCCAACTTTTTTATGATTATATTCAGCCAAATGTGCCTGGCATGCATCCTCAATAACAAAGAGGTTATATTTTTTGGCGATGGCCATGATACGATCCATATCAACGGGTAAGCCCAGGATATGTACTGGCATGATGGCTTTGGTGCGCGACGTTATTTTTGCTTCGATTTTCGTTGGATCAATCTGGAAGGTTTCCGGATCAATATCCACAAAAACAGGCATGGCACCATTAAGTAGCACCGATGTCACCGATGCAATGAAGGTGTATGGTGGTACAATCACTTCGTCGCCCGCGCCAATATGAAACTGGCTGAGCGCTGTGATTAATGCGTTGGTGCCGTTTACCACAGATAAACACCTTTTTGCACCAAGCGTGCGGGCCCATTCACTCTCAAATTCGGCTGTTACGGAGGCACGCGACCATATTCCACTCCTGACCACCTCAAGCAATTTTTTTTCATCGGTTTCAGGCACCCATCTAGGCCACTTTGGCCATTGTTTATCAGCCCATATCCCGCGACCACCCAATATGGCCGG
The DNA here is from genome assembly GCF_024704835.1 of Parapedobacter tibetensis. Taxonomy (GTDB): domain Bacteria; phylum Bacteroidota; class Bacteroidia; order Sphingobacteriales; family Sphingobacteriaceae; genus Parapedobacter; species Parapedobacter tibetensis. The sequence continues at coordinate 22,363 of NZ_JAMXBE010000006.1, read as the reverse complement.
TTTACTACCGATAGCTAAGGTGGAGGAAAAAACATGAGGTGCCACCGCTATTCCAGCTCCGAGCAGGGAACTTTTCGCAATGAAATCACGCCTTGAGTAATTTTTCGCTGTCATGGTTTCTGATTTTTTAATGAATAGCCAACCTAGGTTATTTCATTGTTACTATAAAAACGTGCACGTACACGAAAATAGTTAGGAGCACATAATACCTATCTCTTTCCCAAAAGCACTCATTAAATAATGATTTACAATTTTATAACCGGTAACGTACCCGCTAAATAATGAAATAATAATTACACTTCCAAATATATTCCTGTATTTTTTCTAATCGTAGGCCCAAGCATCATTCCCGGCTTATCAATTGCTATAAAATTCATAGTTCTCTTTTGTTATGATATCAATTGGCATAAATTTTTCCTTTTCAATGGCAGTTCCCATAACAATATGCTGAAACAATGACATAATACCGATGTATCCTTGCTCTTCGGGCTTTTGGCAAATCAAGAAATCAATGATACCCCGCTTCAAGTATTCGATATTCTCGCTAAGGAAATCATACCCCACTAAAATTTTATCCTGTATATTTTTCTTTTCGAAGTAATGGGCAACCGATTGCACCCGGGAATTTGTTACGAAAACAGCATCAATATCATGGTGTACTTCAAAAGCCCAATCTAAATCGGCGTCGATGGAGGCCTCACTCGTGTTCCTGATATCAATCTTGACTAGCTTGTTTAGGACTTTATCGTTTTCACTGAAAAAGGCCCTAAATCCCTCTTCTTTCCTAAGTAGGTGATGATAACTATCAATTTCCTTAGAGATATTCACAATGAGAATTTTTCCTTCTTTCAACCCAAAACTAATCAGGTGTGCAGCTTGGTAACCGCTCTGATATAGGTGTGGGCCAATATAACATAAACTATGCTGCGCTGGAATGTCTGAATTGATAAACACATATGGAAGACCCCGTTGACGGCATGTCGCAGTAAACTCCAAAGATTCACTGATGAATGAAGGAGCAAGTAGCACACCGTCAAAATTGCCAGCCAGGATTTTTTCAGCTGCTTTGGAGAACGTCGTTTTGTCATTGAGGTCATAAAAGTAACGTACGATACTGACTCCATACTGTTTTATCTCATCTTCTGCGCGTCCTATACCACGTAAAGGGGACTCCCAATAATCCGTCTCCTGGGATTCAGGAATGAGCACCACAAAACGATTCACCTTCTTTGAGGCTAGGCGACTGGCAAGGATGTTGGGTTGAAACCCGATTTCTTCAATAATCTCATTAATCTTTTTTCGTGTATTTTCCGAAACTCCCTTCCGGTTATGTATAACCCGGTCGACAGTAGCTATGGAGACATTAGCTCTACGCGCTATCTCCTTCACTCCAGAGAGTTGAGGCTTGTCATTTTGTTTATCCATATAAGTAATGCTTAATTTTTAAGTTACAATTTCATCTAATTATTTTTCTTTTATCGGTTGATGAGAGCTCGATGTAAATAATCATTGCCCTGTGTGTCAATATTATTTACACCTCGGTTTCTTTCCATTGGTTATTTTCCGCGCAAAACTAATGCTAAAATCATCAATCTACAATCGTAAATCTAAAATCGTAAATCTACAATCGTAAATCTACAATCGTAAATCTACAATCTAAAATCGTAAATTAGTACACGCTCTCCCCTTTCACCAACAAATCCTGCTTATCCTTACCGCATACGGCGTACGAAAAGCCCTGTTGCAAGGAAAACGCTCCGTATTCGCCTTGTTTGTTCATGGCCAAGAATCCAACCTGTATTTCCTTGGCTGTATCCGGTTTCTTTTTGATGATGCGTTCCACCGCCTCCCGGCAGGCATCTTGAGGCGAAAGCCCTTGCCGCATCAGCTCCACCACCAAGAAACTACCCACCGTACGAATCACTTCTTCACCCACCCCAGTGGCTGTAGCTGCGCCAATCTCATTATCAACATACAGCCCAGCACCAATGATGGGGCTATCGCCTACCCGACCGTACATCTTGAAGGCCATACCGCTGGTGGTACATGCACCCGAAAGGTTGCCATTCATATCCATTGCGAGCATCCCAATGGTATCGTGGTTATATTGATTGCCGGGCAGTTTCGCTGTGGCGAATGACTTATTCTCAATATTGATGACCGGTTCATATTTCTTTTCTTTGAGCCATTCCTTCCAAGCTTTCTCGCCTTCCGGCGTAAGCAGCTCCTCCTTTTCAAAGCCATTTTCCAGCGCAAACTGTAAAGCCCCTTCCCCTACGAGCATGACATGAGGCGTCTTTTCCATCACCATACGCGCCACCGAAATGGGATGTGCAATATGTTGTATGGCGGCGACGGAACCGCAATTCCCCGCTTCGTCCATGATACAGGCATCCAGGGTGACGTGCCCGTCCCTATCGGGATATCCTCCTTTGCCCACTGTCATATTGGTCAAATCGGCTTCCGCTACCCGCACTCCTGCTTCCACCGCATCCAACGCGCGTCCATTCGCATTCAACACTTTCCAAGCTGCCTGGTTGGCCACAACTCCAAAATCCCATGTTGAAACCACAATAGGTTTGTTGTCCATGGCAGTTCCCCCACTCCGGTTGGCACAGGCAACCAATAACCCGCTTGCAGAAAGCACTGATGCCCCCATGGCTCCCGTTTTAATAAATTTTCTCCTATTAATCATCTACTTCTTCATTACTTGGCTTCAAGGCGCAAATTTTACGTTATTATTTGAGTAAAAAAAACCGAAATCAATCAAAATCATTTTTTGGCATACGTGTTTATGCATGAATTTTAGTGTTTCCATGAATTAATCGTAAAAAATATTGCACACCTATTAATTATATATTACCTTAGACGGAAACTTACCCTTTATGGAAACCTACCGTAAGGTCATATTAATACTATTTTGTATTGTTTTCGGTATAAAAAGTTATGCCCAAATAACTTTGCCGGATTCTGCTGTATATCAAAAAATCACGCATATAGTCGAAGAAGTTATTAAGGTATACGCACCGGACAAACGTACCGCCATTTTTGAATTACAGGCTTTGGATAAATTTACTCATAGCTACCAGATTGAAACAACCGAACCAAAAGCTAAAGAACACTTCAGGCAACTGCTATCAGAAAATCACATTCCTGCCTCAAAGGTAACTATAAAACTTTTGCCAGATAGCAGTGTCAACGGGAATGTTATAGGAATCGTAAACCTCTCTGTGGCAAACCTTCGCACAACACCGCGGAACCAAGCCGAATTGGCCACTCAAGTGTTACTTGGCACACCGGTAGACTTGCTACAAAAAAAGGATGGGTATTTCCGGATTCGCACACCTGAAGGCTACATCTCGTGGGTAAGCGCATCCTCCATTACCCCGAAATCCAAATCTGAACTTCATCAATGGAAAACAGCCAGAAAAGTGATATTTACGGCTGATTTTGGACATTCCTATGTAGAACCAGATGAAAAATCCCTCCGGGTTTCCGATTTAGTGATGGGAAACATCCTTACCCTAGAAGATGAATCAGCTGGTTTTGTGAAGGTAGGCTACCCAGATGGGCGCATGGCCTATATCAAGAACGAGCAGGCACGGCCATTTGATGAATGGCTTGGCACCCTTAACCCAACACCCGAAAACATATTAGCAACAGCCAAAACCATGATGGGACTCCCTTATCTTTGGGGGGGTACCTCGGTAAAAGGAGTGGATTGCAGCGGTTTCACCAAAACGGCATATTACATGAATGGTGTAATCATTCCCAGGGATGCCTCGCAGCAGGTATTGGCTGGGCAGCCTGTCGACATCCTCTCCGCAGATACGTTGGATACAGCGAAGGCGCTCAAAAATTTGCAACCTGCCGATTTACTCTTTTTCGCTTCAGGGGAAAACCGCGCTCCCGATGCCAGGATCACACATGTGGCGCTTTACCTGGGTAATGGCGAGTTCATCCATGCAGCGGGCACGGTACGCATCAATAGCATGCTTAGCCAAGCTCCCAACTACGATGACTTCCAATCGCGTACATTGGTGGCGGCACGCAGGTATCTCGGACAGGTAGATATAGCCCTGCGACCCATTGCGCTACACCCGGCCTATGCCAGTCCCGATGGCCAGCAAATAACCCCAACAGACAATTCCAAGCCCCATAACAATGACCGCTGAAATCGCATCGAATACACCGACCAGTCTTTTTAACACTGCCAATACCATCACGCGGAAAACGGGTAGATTCACACTGCGTTACCGACCCTATACGTTGGAAATGAGACACGTGTTTACCATCGCCGCTGGTTCACGCAGCACTACTCCCGTGGTGCTTACTGCGCTCGAATTTGATGGTATTGTCGGTTACGGCGAGGCTTCCATGCCCCCATATTTGGGCGAATCGCACGAAAGTGTCTTGGCTTTTTTAGACAAGGTAGACCTCACTGGTTTCAATGACCCATTTCTCACCGAGCATATACTGGAATATGTAGATGCAATCGCCTTAAAAAACACGGCGGCCAAAGCTTCCTTAGATATCGCCCTGCATGACCTATTGGGCAAGACTATGCAGCAGCCTTGGCACCGCATATGGGGTTATAATCCGGCAACCACACCTAATACCTCCTTTACCATCGGTATTGATACCGCTGAGAAAGTGAGGCAGAAAGTGAGCGAAGCCGAGCCTTATCAGTTACTTAAGGTAAAACTAGGGCTCGATACAGACAAAATGATGATCGAGGCCATCCGTGAGGTGACGGACAAACCGCTCTGCGTGGATGTGAACCAAGGATGGAAACAACGGGACGAAGCCCTGGAGATGAGCCATTGGCTGGCCGAACGAGGTGTTGTTTTCTTGGAACAACCCATGCCCAAGGAGCAGATAGATGACAACACTTGGCTCACTGAAAACAGCCCCATTCCCACCATTGGCGACGAAGCCGTGCAACGTTTGGATGATGTACGAAAAGCCCATGGTGTATACAGTGGCATCAACATCAAACTGATGAAATGTACGGGCATGCGGGAGGCACACAAAATGGCCGAATTGGCCCGCGCACTCGACATGAAGGTGATGCTCGGCTGCATGACCGAAACATCATGTGCCATATCGGCCGCCGCACAATTGTCGCCCATTGTAGATTGGGCGGATTTGGATGGCGCCTTACTCATCAGCAACGACGTGTACCAAGGCATGGCGGTGGTCGACGGCAAGGTAGTATTGTCAGACAAGGCGGGGATTGGGATAACGCAATTAAGCAACACTTAATAATTAACCAAAGTACTAACAAAAACTAAACAACTATGAAGAAGCGACTACTTTTAGCCGTTTGGCTGATGTGCTGTGGATTGGTTTCCACTACGTTGGCCAGGCAATCTGCCGTCACCGGCAGGGTGACGGACGCTACCGATGGCACCCCGCTTTCGGGTGTCACCGTGACGGTGAAGGGCACCAACACGGCAACAGCCACTGATGGAAATGGCAATTACAGCATTAATGTGCCGAGCGGCGATGCTGTGTTGGTCTTCCAAATGATTGGTTATGCTACCCAAGAAATTCGAGTAGGCAGCAGCACTGTCATTCCTGTGCAGCTTGAATCCACAAAACGAAATCTGGACGAGGTGATCGTAGTAGCCTATGGCACGACAACGAAGGGAACCTATACAGGCTCGGCATCGGTAATCGGGGGTGAGGAGCTCAAGGATGCTTCAACGGTTTCGTTTGAAAGTGCATTGCTTGGTAAAATGCCGGGCATACAGATTACTAACACATCTGGGCAGGCCGGCTCGGCACCCAGCATCCGTATCCGTGGCATCGGTTCCATGAATGCTTCCAACGAACCCTTGTATGTCATTGATGGGGTTCCCGTGGTATCGGGAAGTGGTGGCCAGATGGGAGACTACCTGTATACATCAAATAATGTACTAAACGCACTAAATCCCGCTGACATCGAATCTGTCACGGTCTTGAAAGATGCCGCTGCTTCTTCCCTATATGGCTCACGAGCCGCCAATGGTGTGGTGCTCATCACGACCAAAAAAGGGAAATTGGGAAAACCAACCATTAATTTCCGGACATCTATTGGCTTTACGCCAAGTTGGGCTACCGATAATTATGAACCAGCCGGCGTGCAGGAACAGGTGAATATGCTTTATCAGGTATTCCATGATTACCGTACAACTAGTGGGATGACTGAAGATCAAGCCAATACCTCGGCACTCGGCATGCTCAACAGCCGGTTTAACCGTCATGGCTACCGTTTCGAAACCAATGGTGCCGGACTATACGAAAACGTGCAAATCAAGGGAATGACGGATGGTTTAGTAAACCGAGAAGGCACATATTTCGATTGGAAAGACCTTCTTTTCCGGACAGGCATGTACCAAACCAACGACCTATCGGTAAGTGGTGGTACTGAAGACACCAAATACTATACTTCCCTTTCATACACCAAAGACAAAAACAGGGTGGTGCTTAATGAATATGATCGCATTGCTGGCCGTGTAAACCTGTCGCAAAAGGTGGGAAAACATATTGAGTTTATTTCGAATGTCAGCGTATCCAACAACCAGCAGGAAGGTTATAATGATACACGTAACCTCGGTGGAAATTATTATCTGCAAACCCGGAATCTTCTATGGCCACTCTACTGGCCCACCGACTACAAAACCGGTGAACCCTGGACAGCAAGGTATGGCAGCTATGCTTATAATGCTGACTATTACGAAAACGAATGGGACAACCAATCAAAGTCGTTGCGACTATCCGTCAATGAAACACTGAATATCCAGATACTTCCTGAACTGAACATAAAATCGGTATTTTCTTATGAGAATAATGAGGTAAAAGAACACTTGTATTATAGCTCAAATCATTACAGTGGAGTCACTGATAAAGGTAGCATACATGAAATCAGTACCACTTATAAGAAACTGGTATCATCCAATACAGCCAATTACAGCAAACAATTCGGCTTGCACGGCGTAAATTTGCTTGCTGGCTTTGAGGTGGAGAAAAACCAAACGGATTTTCAGCGTTCAACTGGCACAAACCTGCCCTCTAGCACATTGCCTTCAGTGAGCACTGCTGGAGATCTGGACGCCAACGCCTACTATTGGGGCTACAACATGATGTCTGTACTGTCCCGGGCGGAATATAACTACGGTCAAAAATACAACTTTTCGACTTCCTATCGTCGCGATGGTTCTTCCCGTTTGGCGCCAAACGGACGCTGGAGCGACTTTTGGTCAATAGGTGCGGCATGGACCCTAAGCAATGAGCAATTCATGGATGGGATGGATTACCTCAGCAACTTACGCCTGCGCGCTTCTTATGGAGCAAACGGCACGCAGCCTACCGATAATTATGGCTGGCGTTCATTGATTTACTATGAGGATGGTTACATGGGGGCCCCAGGTGGTCGCATCACCGCGTTGGGCAATCCCGAACTCGCCTGGGAGGCTAATTATACGACAAACTTGGCCTTGGAATTTGGATTACTCAACAACAGGTTATATGGTACCGTGGAATACTTCAACCGCGATTCCAAAAGACTGTTGCAGGATGTACGCATCTCCATGGTAACAGGATTCGGAGACATTCTGAAGAATATCGGTGAAGTAAACAACCGTGGTGTTGAGATTGAATTGGGGTACGACATTTTACGGTCCGGTGATTGGAAATGGAGTGCAAATATCAATGGTTCATTCATCCGGTCTAACGTAACCAAACTATATGCCAATGAAGAATCGACCACGGACAATGGTGTAATCTGGAATGACCCGACTGGTAATGATGCCCGAGCGCAGTTTATCTATCGTGAAGGCGAATCCATGTTGAGTTTTTATGGATTTGAATGGGCCGGTGTAAATTCGGAAAACGGCAGGAACGTTTGGTATGTAAACGATCCGACAGATCCCAACGCCGGTGATTTCATTTACAATGGGCGGGGAGCCACATATACCTATTCGAGTGCGTACCGCACCATACTGGGCTCGGCCCTACCGAAAGTAGCCGGGGGCTTCAACACGGATGTTTCCTATAAAGGCTTCTCGCTTGGCCTCAATTTTATTTATAAAATTGGCGGACACCTCTATGATGGTGCATTCAAGGATGTGGCCGATGATGGATATTATTGGGAGCGTATCCGTGCGCAATATTATTATGACAATCGGTGGACCGACTCGAATACTGGCGGCTCACTCCCCCGGTTGGACGGCAACGACCTGACTGACCCCATGCAGTACAGCAGCCGCCAAATGCACGATGCCAGCTTCCTCCGTTTGAAGAATATCAATCTGGCCTATGCCATTCCCATGCAAGTGGTGAATAAAATCGGGGTGACAAATGCCCGCATATACTTCAACGGCACAAACCTACTGACTTTTTCCAAATACAAGATTGCTGATCCGGAGGTAAACCATTTCGGCACCCGGGGCTGGGAAACCCCGTATGCGAAGATTTATACGTTTGGTGTCGAACTTAGCTTCTAACAATTAAAACATGAATACGATGAAAACGATAAACATGATATGGATAGTGCTGCTGATAGTTGTTTGCTCTTCCTGTGAGGGTTTTCTTGACGTAGAACCCAGCAATGCCGGTGATGCCAACACGTCTATCAAGACCGCCGCAGATGCGCAGGTGGTGATCAATGGCCTAATGAGGAGAATGACCCATCAATACTACTACGGCCGTAATTTCGTCATGTATGGTGATGCCAAGGGCGGGGATTTGACTATCTTTTCTCAAGGGCGGGGGTTGGATGCGCTGTACACTTTTAACCATACGCAATCCGCTAATAATTACGGCACGTATTGGTCCCATTTATATGAGGGCATCCTGCAAATGAACAACCTGCTTGAAAACATTGAAAAGTTGGAACAAGAGGGAACTATTGAAGATTTCGACAATGCTAAGGGACGAGCGCTAACGGCCAGGGCACTTATCTATTTCGATTTGGTAAGGCTCTACGGCAAGGCTTATACCGATGACAAGGCATCGTACGGTGTTCCGAATGTGACTGAACCTCTGGAAGATACCGCGCAGCCATTACGCGCTAGTGTAGAGGAAAACTACATGCAGATATTGGCCGACCTGACCACTGCCGCTCCACTGCTTTCAAAGCAAAAATCCAATGGATACATGAATTACTATGCAAACAAAGCCTTACAGGCTCGTGTGCACCTGTATATGGGCCACCATGCCGAGGCATTGAGTGCTGCGGAAGAAATCATCAACGATGGTGTTTATTCCTTATACGCCAACAATGCGTGGGTTGACTCCTGGAAAACACAGTTTGGCACCGAGTCCATCTTTGAATTGGGTATTTTTCCGAACGAAGGAGATTTAGGTTCTGGCTCGTTGGGCTTCTATTTGAGACGCCGTGGCGACAGCCCCACAGCCGCCGGGTGGTTCATGGCCAGCGACTATTTCCTTGACCGGCTCGGGGAAGATGAAGACGATGTGCGCTGGGGTGTGATGGCCCAAGATGAATCCGAAACGCCTCGGTTGGGGTCTTGCTATAAGTACAGTGGAAGCGTAGCATTGGAAGGTGACGGTAAACCAGAAAACAGCACAGCGGTAAACATTAAGGTAATCCGCCTATCAGAAATCTATCTGATCGCGGCCGAAGCGGCCTTGCCAACAAATCCAGCAGCGGCAGCGGGTTACCTGAATGAAATCCGCAAGCGGTCACCTAATCTGCTACCAGCCACAGCAGCTACCATTACGCTGGATATGATTCTGGATGAACGAGGCAAAGAGCTGTTTGCCGAGGGCCATCGCTTTTTCGATATGATACGCCTGAATAAATCGATTACCTTCAACGATGATTTTGCCGGAATATCTATACCTCACCGGGAAAAAACGATAGACCGGAGTTTCTATAAAACAATACTGCCCATCTCACAGGGAGAGATTGACGCTAACCCCGGGATCGAAAGCCAACAGAATCCTGGGTATTGATTGGCCATTGCGATGAATAAATATTGGGCTTTGCCTCTTCGGAGACAAAGCCCAATTTTGCTATGAGGAAGCTAATAATAATTTAATATCAAGAGATAGGCAATGCCCCAAAAATAGGGAAAAAATTCTGAAAGGGCTTTCGTCCAGTCGCAAACAGCCGCAGCTTACCTTTACCTGAAGCAGCGAGAACTTACACAATATTATAAGAATAAGGATTCATTCCACCAGAGTCAATTAAACTCAATTCGATAGAATTATTGATTACAACCGAATTACCATCACCATTATCGTTTTCTTACAGCCAAACACGGTCATTATAATTAGAATATGGGGGGGAAAGTTTTCATAAGTGGTAATAATTTAAGGTGCAATACTTGTAACCATTTGTCTATTGTCGTTAAAGTTATATATGCCTGGATTAAAGTTTCCATCAGAATACCATCCATTTTCGTGACCGCCCCAACCCCAATTCATATACAAATATTTAAAAACCATCCAAACAGGATTAGGACACACACCAACCTGTTGCCAATATTCAATAGCGCCATCTGCTACCCACATATGTCCAAACCCTCCTGATGCACCAGACAATATTACCGGTCTGTTATTTTTTATCGAGGAAAAAACAGTTGCAAAGCTGTAATTAGCCTTGGTTGCCGAAGAGTAACCAAAATGATAGAAAACACCTCCCGTATTATGGCTGCTACTTACTCCTGTACCGTTGCAATCTATCGATCTTAGATGGCTTGGTATAGTATCCCATATATCTCGGATAAGCTGTGCTGTAGCAGCAGTACCATTATCTGTTGGCATATTAGACCAGTCATAGCTTGTAGGATAGTTGTGGTACCTCATTACCTGCGCAATTGCAACCGGAACACATCCTGCATAGGCTCTATTATTAAAAAGACAGGGGGTATTAGTACAGGATACTACTGGCATTTGGTCGTTATAGCCGCAATCCTGATTCCAATTCGTTAATAAAAGTGGGCCATATTCTTCGACATGGTCTTCACAAGCTGGTTGGGGCCCTGGCCCTTCTCCTTCGCCAAGGGGATGTACATCATTATTAACAAGAAGAGACGGATTTTCCCACAGTTTTTTTATGTCCGGTGTTTGTTCAATGTTCTTCTCTCTCACAGCTTTTACATAGTCTTTGTGAACATCGAGCCAGTTGACTAATCCAGGAAAATATTCGGCATTATTTGTTCTAAAACTATTCGTTTCAGAGTAAGCAAGGATGGGTGAAACCCTATTATCCGCAGACAGAATAACAAACCCCCCGTTTTCGTAATTTATAATATAAAAAGCTGCTTCGGAGTTTTCGTCCATAATGGGAGATACCTCTTTTATCTTTTTACGCGGGGTGCTTACACTTGATTGTTTTTGGACGGTAGTCTTACTCCAACTAAACTTAGAAACGACATCAAGTGCTTTTTCTTTAGAGACGAAGTTCTCAGACTCTTGTAAATTTTGTTCATCGTGTAAATCACCTTTATTACAAGAAAAATTCACAAACAGCGCAGTTAATAATAGCGCGATGAATTTGAGTTTGTTTAAGTTTTTCATAATTATTTAATGGTTAGTGAAATAAATATAAGACTTTAAATTTACAATATATTTTCACGCAAGCAAGAAAAAAATCAATTTGACAAAAGAAACTTAAAGTATTATGCTTCGGAAATTGCGCACAGTATCTTCGTAAAGTGTGACCTCAACTTTTTGGTTGCAACTACATCAAATCTCTTCATAGCTGCACAGAGAAAGAGGGCATATAAATGCATTGGAATCGTTTGTCTTAAGGGCTGCGGCGTTTGGAAATGGGCCGGAACCGTTTGTATATGGCGTCAAACCGTACGGAAAATATGCCAAACCGTACGGAAAATGGAGGTAACCATACGGTAGTAAGGCAGCATAAAACGGTTTCGGGTTAAAGGCATACGGCAATGGGGTATTACCAAACGCCGCGGGTGTAAAACCGTATGCCGGAGCGCCATAACCATCCTATTCCAAGCCATCGGCGTATGGAAATATACGGTAACCATACGCCGGGAAGGCATTGTCGTATGCCGGGACCCTGGAATAAAACGGTTCCGGGTTATTGACATACGGAAACGGTCCAAAACCGTATGCCGGAGGCATATAGCCGAACGCCGCAGCGCCTTCACCGTACCGTTACAACCTAAAACCATATGGTTATAGCCTAAAGCCGTACGGAAACGCTTCATTTCCGTACGGAAATAACCCCCGGGTACCCACCGGGCTCCTTAACCATACGGTTCCAGACCAAAACCATACGGAAATGCGCCATTTCCGTACGGAAATAACCCGCCGGCGTATGCCGAAGCACCAGAACCGTATTATTATAAGCCTTTTCCAAACGGTAGCTGGGCATTTCCAAACGGTTCTAGGGGGCCAAAAATAAACATTCCGTGGCCAAAGTTGTTTGTCGCTGCCGGCTCGACCGTAGAATCCCTGTCTAGGGGCTTCCTTGCTGAAACCAAGGGCAGTATCGAAATCTACATTCAACGTTGGTAAACCATATCCGTAGTCAGCGGAGAAACTTCCATCTTTGTTTTTTATCCCACTGTGGACAGCTCCTATACCGGAAGGGTTTTCCCAAGAAACAAAAACACGAGCGCCATCGAAGCTCGTCGGTCGGTAACCATCGTCATTCAATATCGCCCCCATGGCTTCCGAATATCGAGAGGCATCCTCAATTACAATGGTGCCCCCTGCAAATGTGAGACACTGACAGGATTATACCCCAAACATCATCCGGTAAAAATCAGCGTACTTCTCTCCGCCGGCCGCATCTCCGCATTCTTCGGCCATTTGGATGTTTAATTGCTCGTCGTAATATATTTTATCGTCCAGTCCACTTTTTTGGAAAAACACAGCGGCTATCGATATGGCATCTAAAAAGCTTGAACCATTACAAGCACAACAACAGATGACATTTTCGGAACCGAGCTCAAGCATGACAATTTCTTCAGATAATCGGTAAACTGCTAGTTCATCTACTTCAAACCTTCCAAAAATAAAATAGTCCTCCGTTTCTTCTATTGCTGTATTAAATTCGATCATTCCGATACTTAACATAGAGCAATCGTAGCGCTCAACTAATTCCAATACCGGATTTGTTGAAAAGCTTGACACATCCATTTTTGGCAATACGTTGAAGCCCTTTTTCAGGTCTTCGATATAAGCGTCCGATACTCCCTTTGCTTTTAATAAGTCGGCTTCTATCGGAATTCCTCTCAATGCGGTTACAAATTCGGTTGCTGTCATATTGCTATAATTCATTCATTAACTGATGGTGAATTCTCCGTATATCTTCCTCATCCTCATATCGGATGGCAGTATAGGTGCCAGTTTTGCCAACCCCTTCGTATTTGCCTGTGGACTTGTTATAGCGATATCCTCCATAAGTATTGTACGTGATTTTTGTCCCTACGCCATTTCCTTTATCGTCTTTTACGTCGGAACGGCCTGTCACTTCAAAATATTGTTCAGTATCACTGTCGAAATATAGCGTATTCAAATCCCGTCCCGCGGTAAACTGCATGCCAATGGAATGTGGGTTTCCGCTCAAGCTGCTGAAAATATCCAATGCCAAACCAAAGATCCCCAAAGCGTTACCGGCTTTACCTAATCCCCTTGCCCGACCTCCCCTATTTTGGTGAAGGTCAGAAAAATATTTCCGGTGGGCAGCTTCAGGTATGCCTGTAGCCATCTTCCCTTGGTCTATATGGTGGTGGATTAATTTCCCGCCCTTATAGTCAGCATGGGTTTTGTTGTATTTTATCCACTGGTCATCAACAGTGGGGGTGCCTCTTGTCCTTATCTTTTGAACATTATCCGAACTAAACATTTCTGGGTACTTATCTAGCATTTGCCGCCAAAACCAAGCCCCATTTCGGGGATGCCCTGCGGCGTTGATTTTGCTCCCGGGTGCATTGGACATGTCAACTTGCTTCCCGAATAACTTAATCGGGTCTGTGCTGCTTGCCTGCTCCGGAGCCGTTCCGTTAAAATCCTCATAATTTACCGGGTTATTGAAGCTGTACACGTACGGACTATGGCTAAGGAACATTTCAGCAGCAGGGTCGGAAACATTCCACCTACCCACTTCGGGGTCGTATAGCCTGTCCCCGTAATCGTATATCGAGTTATTCAACTCTCTGTCTATGCCTAAAAATCCTTGCTTTTGCTACTAAACTCATGACAAAGAACACCAGCAGATAAACGACCACAGACCAAAAGATTATATTCAACAGCAGGAACCACAAAGACAAATCTATCAATTCGTTCCAATTTACAGGATACGAGGAAAAAAACAGCAAAACTTTTTTGAAATAACTGTTTCCGCCCCAACTAACCAAAAATATGGAACCGAATGTTGAAACCATCCCGTAGATCAAGAAGAATATGAGCGATATTTTAAGAGCTATTCTGTTTTTCATCTATTGTACTCCTTGTTGTCTTAACCATTCTACCACAACATTTCTTATCCTGTCATAAGTATCATCACCCGGTCTTGCCAAATCATAATGAGGTCCCTCGCCCGTGTTATTTGGGTCGCTGTTTTGGCGGCTACCTTGTATGAACTCCAGAATATTTTTTGGATTACTTAATTTATCTCCCGGAATATCATATCGCAATACTTGTCTTATATTCTTATTACTCGTTAAAGACTTATAAAGTTCAGACTTTGTCGATATTGGACTGCCGATTAAAACCAAGTTATCTATTTTATGTCCAGCGTTGGCTAGTCTAAGGGCAACATGTGCCTGCAAAACCGCTCCATAACTATACCCCATCAAATTGAATTGCTCTCCCTCAGCTAATGGCGAATCTTGTATGTTACTCAAAATAGCTCCATATGCCTTGTCTATTTGCGCGTCTTGAACAGGGATACGTTTATTATATATCCCCCGCGCACTTCCTAATGGATCGCTTCTATTGTAAATTGGAGTTAGTTGATACGAAGAACTTCGTGCAGAAGAGGTAAAGTATATATCACCAGTAGGTGTACTACCATTCCTTAAAGATATAGGATTATCATGAGACGCATTGATACGGGTAAAACCTCCAATTCCTCCATCAGTTACAGCCCGTTGCCACATACTTGTATAATTCCAACCTATCTGGTCGTTACCTGCACCTCCGACCCAGAAGATACGTTTACCGTCTGGGTCTATTGCATTAATTGGATTATTCGCAACATACGTAAAGGGTGATAATGTATAATACTTGTCTGCCATTGGATCCACGCTTCCCCATCGTCCAATCACTGGGTCATACAGCCTCGCGCCGTAGTCGTACCTGTCAAGCCCTGCCTGCAGCTCTTTCCCGTTATAAAGGTAGTGATTTTCTGTTCCCGAGATTGCCCCCACGCTGATTCTTTTCCCGAAAGCATGGTAGTCGTCCGATTGGATGCGCCTTGCCGTGGTGCCATCGATGTCAAACGTAACCCTTACGTTGCCCAGGTGGTCCGTCAGGTTGTACTCGTAGGCATAGGTCGTGGCGTTCACCCGCCTTGCGATGCCCGCCTCGGTCTGCACGAAATCGATCGTATTGCCCGTGTACCGGATACCGTCCGCGTAGTGTGTGGCGATGCCGCCCTTCGTCCTTGTGAGTTTTTTCCCCGTGGCATCGTAGGTGTAGGTGGATGCGTTCGTGCCCGTCACCGTAGCGGGCAGGTTCAGCACATTGTAGGTGAAGGTATTCGTGCCGTCCGTGAGCGCGTTGCCGTTTACGTCATACGTATAGCTCCGCGTGATGCCCCCGCTCACGCTGGTGAGCCGGTTGCCGTCCGTGTAGCTGTAGGTCTGAACGGCTGCGCTGCCCCGCTTCAATGCAGTGATGTTGCCCATCGCATCGTAGGTGATGCCGTTCTCGGTGTAGGAAGCGGGCGTACCCGTTCCTGCCGTGGCCGCCGTCAGCCGGTTCAGCCTGTCATACGTGTACGTGTAGCTCTTGGCCGTCTGGCCTGCTGTTGTCCACAGCTGGTTGGCGACGTTGCCGTTGTATTGCGGCGTGGTGCCCGTGTTGTAACGGAGCTCCAACTGGAGGAACAAACCCGCATTGCCCGTGCGGAGCCAGCCCCGCTCGTTGTAACCGTGCGTCACCGTCTGCGCGAACGTGCTGCCGCTCAGCCGGTGCAGTTTGCGCTGGTACAATTGCCCCACTCCATTGTATTCCTGACGGGACAGCAACACCTCCGTGCTCGATGCATTGCCCGTCTTCTGGTAGGTGTCCGTCCGCCGCCGCAGGTGGTCGTAGTCGTAGCGGGTCTCCACCAAGGTGGATACGCTGGACATCGTATGCGTGCGGCTGGTTTTCACCACATCCCCCGGGAAATTATAGGTCGTCGTCACCACATCCGTGCCGCCCAGGTGGTTCTGGGTCTTGGTCTGCACCACACGGCCCTCCGTATCGTAGTAGGTATTGGTCAGCAGGCGCGTGGAGGTGCCCAGCGTGTTCACCCGTACGCCTGTCTGCAACCCCCGTACCTGCGTGCGCTGGCTGCCCGTGGGGTTGCCGTGCGTGTTGCTATGGAATGCGTAGTCGTCGTAGTAGGTGATTGTGTAGTAGGCGCTGATGCCTGTCTTGGGATGCACGTTGTTCGTGTAGCCCATACCTGTGCCGCTGGCATTGCCGTTGTCGCGCGCCTCGCAGTTCTGGGTCTGGCCATTGAACATAGTTTGCCACGATGCCCGCGTTGCGCTGCTGCTGATCAGCCCCGTCACCACCGTGCGGCCCAGCGTATCGTACTTGCTGAACAGCCATTGGTTTGCCGCCTTCATTTTTGCATCCCGGCTCAGCACCAGCTGGTCAAGTTTGTTGTACACCATTTCCTCCCAGCCCTTGCCGGGTATCTTCTTCTCGGTCACCCGCCGCAGGCCGTCGTATTTGTAGGCGTAGATGTACCGGCTGAAGTTTGCATCGGCCTCCGTGAAGCTGGTGGCCGTGAAGCCCGGCGGGATCACGTACAGCAGGCCGCCCCAGGCATCGTATACATAATAGGTGATGCGCGCGGTGCTCTCGGTCTGCCACACACGCTTGGCCACCACCGCCCCGCGCTTGTCGGTATATTCCTCGGCGGTGCCGATCTTTCCGGTGGTCCAGTTCTCGTCCTTGCTCACCGTGAGCAGCAGGTCGCCCGCCGGATAGTACGCCGTACCGCTGGCGCCGTTGCCCGTCAGCGTCCACAGCCGGATTGTGCTGGCCGCATTGGTGGCGTAGTCTGCTTTCTGGGTATGGCCCGATCCGCTGATGCCGGTATTATACGGCTGCCATGCCGCGCCGGGTGCGCCCTGCTGGGCGATGCGGTTCAGCGGCGAGGGCTCGTATACCGGCTGGCTGTAGGGATACGGGGTCTGCACCACCCCGGCATGGGTGCCCTGATAATAGCTTACCGCAGCAGTGGCACCGTCAGTCTTATAGGCCCCACCCACCGTGGACGCCACGTATGGCAAGTACTGGCGGTAAGGGCGCCCGAGATCGTCATAGGTCTGGTGGGTCACCAGGTCCTTGGTACCAGCCGAGCCGTTGATCACGATGGACTGCATCGGCCTTCCCAGCCCATCGAAGTACTGCACTTCCTGTATGGAATTGGCCGTGGTAAAGGAGGAAGGGACGGTGGTGCTTGCCGTTTTGTACGTGATGGCATGGATGTAGTTGTAGTTGCTCAGCACGCCCGAGCTGGATGTACCGATGAACGCATGGAAATTACCCGTGCTGTGGAAGCCCGGAGCGAGGGTGATGCTCACCGGATCGGTATAGGTGCCCGTTGTGTTGGGCTGGTTGAGCGTGAGCTGCGCATTGGACGGCAGGCACCAACACAACGCGGCGGTGACCACAAAGAGGTATTTCCGGATACTGAAGGGACTTCTCATAGCTTCGGATCAATGGTTTTGTCTTTTTCTTCCTGCGGTTTCGGGGGCAGCGGCCGCCTGGCGGGTGGCACCCGTTCGAGCGACTGCACAAGCACCCGGAGCTCATCATATGTCAACACCTTACTCAGGGCAATGTCCCGCTCGGCCGCAAGCCGCTGCCATTGCAGGCGTTGGGGTTCGGTGATATCCGCGCTGATGGACAGCTTTTCCTTGGCCAGCTGATACACGCGGAGGATATCCTGTATGGCACCCAGCTTGGCGGTATCGGCGGTGGTGAACGTGTGGCTGCGTATCCGCTCGGCTTGCAGGTGCAGGCTGTCCGGATGTTGCTTGTCGCGTTGGCCTTCCCGTACCTGTGCCCGGGTTTGCAAGCCTGCGGCTATCACCAGTATGCTAATCAGTAATGTCTTCATGGCCTGTAAAGTTATTGTTTGTAATGGTATTGGATACTCCTGACCAGGTTGCCGTTGTTGTCCTTTTCGGCGTTTAACCGGTGGAAATGGTCGTATTCGTAATAACGGATAAGGCCCTTGGCATCGGTTTCGCTGGTCATGCCCACCAGTGGTTTATACGTGTATGTGCTTACCTGAGCGGGTACCGATCCGCTATTGAGGTTGGTTCGTATGGCATTTAAATGGGTACGCAAGGTCGCGTCGCTGGCGGGGTTGTTCAGTATGGAGGACGTCACCCAAGCACTCACCGTGGTGTAGCTGCTGCCAAGTATCTTCGCCACGGGATAGGTACCGTAGTAGCCCCAAAGGTAGACTTCCCGTGGGCCTCCCACCTGGTATTTCTCCTGCAGGTTGCCCCGGCTATCGTACGAGGAGAAGATGGTCTCACGGTAATCCGTTGCCGAAGTAAATTGCTTCAAGTTAGCCAAGTGTATCTTCGAACCTGCGAAAATACCGAATGCATATTTCGCGCCGCCAGTGACCTTGGTAGTACCGCCGTCTGGCGTTTCCGTTACAACGATTTCCAGCGGCTGCCAATAGTGCCGAGCATTTAGCGTGTTTTTTATAGACTGCTCGCTAGCGATAAGGCCGAAAGTAAAATCACCAACAGCATTGAACGCATAGCGGTAGTTCGTACTCCTTACCGTACCGTTATTCAGCATAACCTTTTCTTCCTTTAATAGAGGATATCCATTGTCGATATGGTAGTCATATTCCGTCAACCGCTCCTGGAATGTACCGGTAACCGGGTCATATATACGTTCGCGCATAATTTCGACATTGGTGAACTGACTCGTCAGAATGTAATCCCTATAGCAAAACACCACATTGGGTTGAAAATAACCCACTACTTTCCATCCGATTTGGCTGTTTTCATTATACGGTCCATTACTTGAATCTATACTCCACCCATTCCCGTCATAATAAGTTTCCTTTAAGAGTTGACCATCGTTGTTATATACTTTTTCCTCCTGTAGCTTTCCACGCTTCCAGCTCGCATCAAGTTGGGGCGTAATCGGAAAATCATACATATATCCCCCAACTGGAAAGCCATCAAGCGCAAAAGTATATGTACGATCCGCGTAGCCATTTCCTTCTTCGATCGTGCGTACCTCGGAATAGACGACATAAGAGCCGTTCTGTGCTGCCAATGGGTAGGTGCTTTGCCCGCTGAGTTTAAGATATCTGCAATCCCGATTATCACATCCTCCAATATTAGCCATACGCACGGGACTAACCAGCAGGCCACTTGTCAATGATGGATCTGAAAACAAATTATATAAATAACTTGTCGTATTGGTTTTTCCCGATATGGGATCATAATCACTTACCGATTTCACGCGGACCCCTCCTGCATTATTGTTATTGGCTCGATAAGCTCCTCCATATCTGCCTATCAAATTATCAGATTGGTGCAATTCCGGCCAATGACATTGAACAACGGCAACCTCCGTATCATTACCTTGATACACCTCAATCCGATAATTTCCGTTATCAAGAATCCAGTCACCGATCTCTTGCCCATAGAAACTCATAATCTCATAGTCGCCAACCGCGTATACCCGAATTATCTTAACGGTAACATCCATATTACCTATTATGGAATTAAAATGCAAGAAAAAGGTAAAACTGGCAGTACCTTCGTCACTATCTATGGTAAAGGTCTTGTTTATAACAGGGGTGTAACTGTTAACAAAAGGTACAGCCTCTTCAGAAAAACCTGCAAAGGTAACATTGGAATCATCGGAACCTATCTGCGAATCCTCTCTTAATAAAACTTGATTTCCTTCATATATAAACTCCCGGTAACCACCCGTTGGATAGATGATTTTTTTTAACGTATTGGCAATACTAAATTGCGGAAATGCCCGACGATCAGCCAAGTTATCAATTTGATATGTGGCATCTAAGTAATAATATTTACCGTTGGGCATGAATGTCGAATTATTGTCTTTGCCATTATAATATCCCCAATAGTCTACTGCTCGAGAATCTCTCCGGGGTAAATTCACCGATTCAATATATTCAAAGGTGTGGGTGAGGCTATCCTCTAAGACGTCGCCCACTTCCACTAACTTGGATAGTTTGAGACGTTTAACCTGATTGTCTCCACCAGATTCACCCGGTTTACTAAAGTATCCGTAATGAAATTTATGTGCCTTTATAAATTGGTTATTTCTTGCATAAAGGGAAACCTCATCCAACTTACGGCCACCAGAAAAGTCTAGGCGATTTGAGGACGAGCGGAATATTATCGAGTCCACTCCCCCTTCGATTTTAGTGAGAATATATTCATTCGTCTCGTTCGTAACGAAAATTTCATCTCCGAAGCCTTCGTTCGGAGAACAATCAAGGCCCCACACCCCCGAAATTGGCTTATAAGCGGAAGACAGTGTGTAGAAACTGGACCAACTGGACACGTAAGTAAACTTTATGGCATTTTCGCTACTCATGTCCTTGATTTCAGCTAAATGCCATGAAGAGATGTATACTGGGGATGGGTTAGGAATAGAATATCCTAAAGCACTGGTATATAAGAGGTTAGTATAATCTACATAATTGACGGTTTGTTCACCATTCATTCCAAAATAGTATTTATTGCCGCTTTGATCCGTAATAATCCAACCCTTAATGACATTATTCATCATTTTCTTCTCAATCTTAATCGGTTGCTGACTGACAATATGGGGTTCACCTGATTCATCAAAGAAAAATTTACCGCTTATCCCGTTGCAGTCAAAATAGTACATGTCGGGTTCCATATCCAAATTCCCCGCGACAACATCCGACAGATTGGACACTTGAGGATTTCCCGGAAAACCGGATGGTTTCAAAGAAGCATGGAGCATACCGCCGTTAGTGATATCATCATCCGGTACGCCGTTCATCACGCGGGTGATGCGCCCGCCTGCCGAAATACTGAACCCCAGCCCAACCCAACTGGCGATTTCCTCGACCCGGATACCGCCATTGGCATAGCTCAGCGTCACCGGTACGCTGAGGCTTCCGGCGGTCACCTGGTATAAGGGTATCTGGATGGGGGTGGTGCCGGTATAACTTCCCTGCGGCCGCTGGGTCACCTTGAACAGAGCTGCCGCATTAGGCGTAACGGTGGTTACCTGGGGAACGGAACCGTCGTATTGGGCATGCGTCGCAAGGTCCGCAAGCAAACCGCACACCAGGAAAATGTATCTTGCATTCGTCATATCTGGTTTTCTAAGTTTTCCATAAAATTGGTCTATTTCCTATTTTGAATTTTGATGGGAATGTATATTCTCTGACCCTGTTCTCAATACATCGATCTCCTTCCGCAGCTCGATGACATACAGGCTCAATTCTTCCACCTTCTCCAGGAGCCTCCGGTTCATTTCACCCAGATCGATGCCTTCGGCTTCCGCTTCCTCCGCACTCGGCATACCGGGCAGACGGCCGTGCTGCTTGATATAGGCTTCCAAGTCGGGCAACGGCTGTAGTGCATAATCCTCGTGGAACACATAGTCCGGCCAGTTGGCTATCTCCACTTTGACCTCCNGCAGACGGCCGTGCTGCTTGATATAGGCTTCCAAGTCGGGCAACGGCTGTAGTGCATAATCCTCGTGGAACACATAGTCCGGCCAGTTGGCTGTCTCCACTTTGACCTCCTTTGCGCGGATGCGGCCGTTCACGGAGAGTTTATCAACCGGCGTGATGGTGCCGATGCCTACGTTGCCTAAGTTGTTTACCAAAAAAGGGATATTGTCCAAGACGCCATCACTATCAGAGTCGGTCCTTACAGCAAAGGCATCTTTAGCATCATTACCGTAGATATCTATCAAAAAATGGCCCCACATTCTTCCGGTGATGGATGCAGCCAGTTGGGTGACCCCCGGGTTAAGTGAACTGACATTGAGGCTGTGGGTGAGTTTGACTTCGGCCGCACCGCCGAGTTTTATCGATCCGTTGACCTCTAATTTTTCCTGTGGGTCAGCAACACCTATCCCTACGTTTCCATTTGGCGGGAAAAAATTGGTCTGTGCCAGGCATACCGAGGTGAAAGCCAGCGGA
>NZ_JAMXBE010000059.1 GCF_024704835.1 Parapedobacter tibetensis | reverse complement strand
AACAAATGGAATATTTAATTTAAAAACAAAAAACAATGTATACACCAAGAATCTATACAAGTTACACCCCCCTGGGTGACGCCCAATTGGCGACACTGGCGGGCAAGACGTTGACGGACATGGCGGGGAATGGAAACTTCCCCGATCCGGTACCGACGCTGGAAGATTACGGCAACCATGTGAACGATTACCGCACCAAGCACGAGGCAGCCGCCGAGACAGGCGGCAAGTTTGCCACCACGGCCAAGGACATCGCCCGGCTGGCATTGCTGCAAAAGATGAAACAGCTGGCATCTTACGTGAATTTCACGGCCGACGGCGATGCCAACAGGCTGGTGAGCTCGGGCTTTATGCTGGTACCGCCGCCGAAAAGCAACACGGTGCCCGAAGTGCCCCTATGGGTACGCCTGCGACGCGGCCCGCAGCAAGGACAGCTGGTAATGGACTGCGCCAAGGTACGCCACGCCTGGCAATACGGGTACCAGCTGGGCATACGGCCCACCGATGGCGGCCCGGTCGGCTGGGAGGACGCCATCCACTCCACCACCCGGTCAAGGACCAACGTGATTGCGGGATTGGAAAGTGTGAAGGCGTACTGGGTACGTGTGAGGGCCATGAATGGTTACGGTACGGGCGACTGGTCGGAACCGGTATCGGGATCAACGGAGTAAACAGGCGGGGCACCATGGAAAACGCAATCATCAAAATGGTTCGCGTGGCACAGGGGAAGGACAGTACCCTCAGCCACCTATATATCGGCAGCCTTTTTTGCTGCTACCTCTTGGAAGACGGCATCCGCAAGGAAAAGGTCCAAGGGCTCACCTGCATCCCGGAAGGGGAATACCGGCTATCGCTCAACCACTGGGCAGGCATGAACGCCAAATATGCTCCGAAATACCCAAAACTGCACCGGGGCATGGTCGAGGTCACGGAAATCCCCAGCTTCAGCCTCGTATTCATCCACATCGGCAACTACCATACCCAAACGGCGGGATGCCCGCTCA
>NZ_JAMXBE010000058.1 GCF_024704835.1 Parapedobacter tibetensis | reverse complement strand
GGTAGATTCAACTCACTAATGCAACTTTCTTATCTAAGTTAGTGTAAAAAATTTGTTTTGGATTATCGTAATCGAGTTTTTTTCTTGGCCTTGCATTTATTTTGTATTGTATTTCTTTGATATACTGATTGTTGAGTTCTTCAAACGACTGTTTTTTGGGGATGTATTGCCTGATGAGTTTGTTGGTGTATTCATTGATTCCCCTTTCCCATGAGGAGTATGGATGTGCGAAGAAGAATCCGGCACCGAGCTTTTTTGCGATATGGCTGTGGTCGGCAAATTCGCTTCCGTTGTCCGAAGTGATGGTGTGCACGTGGTCTTTGTAAGGTATGAGGATATCGACCACGATTTTCCCCAATTCCTTTGCGTGTTTCCCATCGGGCAATTTCCTCATGAACAGCAATCCGGTCTGCCTTTCAACGATGGTCACGATGGCTCCCCTGTTCTGCGGGCCGATAATGGTATCTATCTCCCAGTCCCCCATGCGTGCTTTCCGGCTGACGATATCCGGCCTGTCGTCTATGGAGCGTTTGTTCCTGATACCGCCATGGGAACCGCCCACCGGCCTTTTCCGGTGTTTGAGGCAGTGCCGGGTATGTTTGTACAGATCCCCGCCATCGGCTTTGTCTTTACGGATCAGTTGGTGGATGCGCTCGTGGCTGACCATCGGCTTTCCCTCCCTGTCGGCACGGCCCTTGATCTGTTCGGGGGACCACTGGTCTTCCCTGAGGCGCCTGTGTATGGCCGTTTCCATGGCATGGTCCAGCTTGCGGGGGCGCTTCAGCCGCTCTTTCCTGATCTGGGCTATCCCGTGGGCGTAAATTGCCCGGTACTGCCCGTTGGGTTTGCTGTTCCGATTCAGTTCCCGGCTGATGACCGGTTTGTCCCTGCCGATCACCGCCGATATCTCCGATGGCTTTTTGTCGGCATCCCTGTACGCCTGGATTTCGTACCTTTGTTCAAGGGTTAAATGTGATTTTTTCATAGCAACGCAAAAGTCTGGTTTTTCCCCTTAACAATACCCATCGGGGGTACCCCCGATGGGTATTGTTAATTAACTTTTGTTGCATTTCTTAATTGAACTTACG
>NZ_JAMXBE010000057.1 GCF_024704835.1 Parapedobacter tibetensis | reverse complement strand
CGCCAACTCCCAATTGTCTTTACCTAATTCAATAAGCCGCTGGCTCAGCCGTACAATGTCCTGGAAATGCACATTCACATCCACCATACCAACAATATCCAGAGGTTGAGCTTGTAGCTATGGGTTGGGATCGTCGGCCGGCTCCGCGCCGCCACGTGAGAAATCATCGGCCAGGATGCAGGGCAGACAAAGCAGTCAGGGAGAAACGACATGCAAAAGGACTTATGCGCGTCATAGTTCGCAGTCGGATGTGCGGAGAGGTCACGTCACCGCTGTGGCCTCAATCTCAATCAGCATGTCGGCGTGCGCAAGACGCGTCACGCCAATCAACACTCCGGATGGGCGGCAGCCGGCGTCGCGGAGCCTCGGCATGACCTCCGCGCCAAGTACCGCGTTGTATGCATCCATGTCAGTCGTGTAGTAATTCAGACGCGTGACGTCGGCAAGAGAGAGGCCGGCCGCGCGGAGGACCGTCTCGACGTTATTCAGGGCCTCCCGTACCTGAGCCGCCATATCGCCCACATGCAAGATGCGGCCATGCTCGTCCAACGAGCCCTGGCCTGCGCAGTGCAGTATGCGTGTCATGCCACGGGACTCGACGGCTTGCACGAAACCGTGTTCGTCACCCCACGTCCACGGATTGATTACGGTAAGATTCGCCATAGATCCTCTCTCGTTAAGATTCCAGTTATTCGGTACTGACCCCTTCAAAAATCACTGCATGATCCTTCATACGGCAAAGATAAAATTTTTATGCAATTATTCTCCGGCAATCCTAAAAGCCAATCCTTAAAATCTTCCTCGGAGGGTTGGGCTTCTAAGTCCATGTAATACCGATATGTAAGATTGCCTACCCTAAATATGAAAGCATGGTACTCCCTCTCCCTTTCGGATAACTTACTTAGAAACATCTTTTGATGGATCCGCTGCGCTTCTATCGGATGTTCAGTATATTCCATAACCTTAATGCTAATTTAGAAATTTATAATTACTAATCAATGGATAAAATCAAAAATATTATAATGGAAGGGCTTATTAAGGACTTAATGATAGCGGAGAGTTCATATGAGTTAAATAAACAAATATCTCTAAGTTATAAATCAATAAAGGATAATACAAATGCTGAAATTGCAAAGATTCTATACAATCTTTCTTATACAGAAATGATTGAGGCCATCCAGTTCCGTAGTCTCGACCGCGAAAGTTGGGCAAACTGATGTATTAATTGTTCAACCGCTCTTCAAAGAGTTTCAGAATGCGTTTGT
>NZ_JAMXBE010000056.1 GCF_024704835.1 Parapedobacter tibetensis | reverse complement strand
CGTCCGATTTTAAAAGGCAGAGATATCAAAAATTATTTATGCCAATTTGGAGACAGATATGTGATTTTTACAAGACGCGGAATAGATATCAATGAATATCCTGCTATCAAAGACCATTTAAATGCATTTTATGATAAACTTAAGCCTAAATCTGGAAATGATTCTATTGGTCGAAAGGCTGGTTCTTACCAATGGTTCGAAATTCAAGACAACGTAGCCTACTATAATGATTTTTATAAAGAAAAAATCGTTTGGATAGAACTAAGTGATAAGCCAAAATTTGCTTACGACGATACAGGCTATTTTGTTGAGGCCACCGCTTTTATAATGACAGGGCCGCATTTAAAATATTTAACTGCATTCCTCAATTCGCCTGTATGCGATTGGTACTTTGACAAGATTACTACGACTTCTGGCGTTGGAACTAATAGGTGGAAAAAAGTGTATATTGAGGAGCTTAGAATCCCTATTGCCGACAAAGATATTGAATTAGCCTTCACAAAGCTAATTGATGAATTAAAAATTGCTGCTTCCTCAGATTCTATTACAAATCGTCTAAATGAAATGGTTTACGAATTATATGATTTTGCTGTAGAGGAGAAGGAGGTCATTTCATCGTTCAGAAAAGACAATAAGTCTGTGACTTAAACTGACAAGATGCAGTTTACTTCTTCCGTATTAAAATCATAAAGTTTATAAACCTCATTATCGATATTCTGCTCAAGAATTTGTCGTTCAGCATCGTTTTGCGCAGTTAATAAATGCCTTACAGCTTCAATAAAAAAATCCTGTTGTTCGGCGGATATATCGGGAACGGGTAACTGCTCAACAAACATCGGTTTGTATTCAATGTATCCCCCTTTCCTTGATACGCCAAGTTGCTTTATGTAAAAATTCCCAACTTTAGAATTGAGTAATGCTAACAGAAAAAGGTTATCTGTTCCTATAAAGGAGGAAGGCGCATTAATATAGTATCCTTCCGGTATGAATGCAAATTGAGATCGAAGAGCCAAGTTGCCCCATGCTATCTTTGGCCCCTCAAACTCCTCAAAATAGGCGACATTGTCCTGGATTTCATACCATTTGTAGGGTCCGGGTTTCCGTCCGGTTAATTCTCCATTGTTGCGTGGTCTCAAATCTTCATAATATTGGTATAAATATTCTTCAATTGCAGGGTACAAGCTAATTTCGATTCCTCTTCTAGTAAAAAGAATCCATTTTTGATCCCATTCAAATTTATAGCGCTTAATATCCTTGCCCAAAAGAATCGGACG
>NZ_JAMXBE010000055.1 GCF_024704835.1 Parapedobacter tibetensis | reverse complement strand
GCCTTCAATGTCTTCAGACCACCATCCACGGATATTATTGATAGCAGCAAAGACTTCTCCTAGAGTTTGATCTACCAACAACGTAGCGGTGAAATTTTGATTTTGCATTGCTTATCTTTTATGATAGTCCATTATTATCTACTTGTCTTTGTGTTTATTTTGCATCGCTATCGCACGAATTCAAGGTATTATTATCTGTTAATAAATTATGCTTGCAGCATGCATCAAACCCTGAATTGACTTACAGTTACCAATGTCACTGTAGCTCCGTCAATCAACGACTGCCCCACACGACAGGTTAACAACTGTTCCGGTCATAGCTCCGGCACGGTCGGATGCCAGGAATGCCGCGGTCTCGGCCACCTCGGAGAGCGTGGGTAAGCGTTTTAACAACGTGCTTTGGGCCATTGGAGAATCCGGTAGCCATTCTCTCACCGGTTGATTATCTGCACTCTCTTTATAAGAAGTTTGAGTTTTAAAGAGATCCTTCGTATAGGAACCTGCTGCCGGGGCATCTGCGATAGCAATTGGACGGAGACAAATAACCCGAATGTTTTTAGGAGCCAGTTCCGCAGCCAAGACCCGTGAGAAAGCCTCCTTTCCAGCACAAGTGACGCAATGTCCTAAACAACCAGGTGCAGCCATTTGGGAACCCGTGCTGGATAAGGTCAGAATCACCCCGGGACGTTTGGCTCCCATATGACGAACTACAGCTTTGCTCGTTATGAAAAGTGTCCGCAGAAAACCATCAATCGGTTTCATAAATTCATCCAACGAAAGATTCTCAAGCATTGTCCCCTGGTCATGCATGACGCTCACTGCATTGAGCGCGATATCGATCCCTCCGCATTTCGAAGCGATTGAAATGGTATATTCTTCGACCGCCCGTTGGTCAAAGGCATCGAGTAGGGCAGTTTCAACCATCCCGCCTGCCACTGTGATGTCAGCCGCTACGCCGTCGAGCTTGGCTTGTGTCCGCCCGCAGATAAAGACTCTGGCACCTTCCCTGGCGAATACGCGTGCCACAGCTCCACCGATGGCACCGCCTCCTCCAAAAATAACTGCGTTCTTATTTTTTAGTAACATAATGTTCTCGTTTTATATTGTTTTTGGATTTTAATGACTATTCAAAAAGGATTCTGCAGGTGAGCAAGTTACCGTTAGTGCCCCGTAATAATGGTATTAAACTTATCTGAGCGATCCGCAGCAAAGAACCCACTCGTAGTAATTCATGCTTTTTTGATCGGCTCTCCTTTACCGGTTGTAATCAATCTTTGTAAACTACTCTTAATATAAAAATCCCAGGCTTTTGAACAGACGGTATAACAATCAAATTCAGGTACTAGTCCCAAATGGGTGAACTGAATTTTGGTTTTGTCATCCTTTTTTGTGATTTCAAAAATAAGTTTCGTGTCATTCCACTCAGTTCCATCCTCAACATCATCCATTTGACTT
>NZ_JAMXBE010000054.1 GCF_024704835.1 Parapedobacter tibetensis | reverse complement strand
CGTCTGGGTTGATGACCCATATGACCCGTACGATCCTTACGATCCGGGGTACCCGGATCCAGATCCTTGGCCTAATCCAGGCCAACAACGTGATGGAGGGGATAAGCCGCCTGCATCTACTCCATGGCGAGATCTTTTAACTAATGATGATTCTTATAAAGACCATTTGGAGTTGGTAAACAATTGGTACTTAGAGGATGAAAATGGTAATTATATTTTGGATGCGAATGGACAGCGGATTCCGAATATAGAAGTTTCCAATTGTCACTATTATGCGTTTGGCCCTAATAGTGATCCGAATTCTTATGAATCCCCATGGACAAAATTTATCGCCCCTCCCGATAGATCGAATTACACGGAACTTCCGTATGGTTCAGGGATCCAAGTAGGCGATAGGGTAAGCTATTTTATCTGGGTTGACGAATCCAGTTATGCGTTAAGACACTCCGGTATTGTTACGGAAGTGGATTCCGAGGGGTATGCGACTAAAGTGAGCAGCAGATTTGGCGTTTACGAGCCAGTGGAACACCATCCGCGTGATGTTCCGCCGAGTTACGGGCCAACTGAACCAAGTGTTGTGATAAATGGGGCAACCCGCCCATCAAGAATTTATTATCGTCCAAATAATTAGAAAGACTATGAAACTGTTAAGTAATGCATTATTGATGTTGATGGCATCGGCATCATTGAACAAAGGGTTCTGCCAAACCAAAGAAGATACGAAGGAACTCAAAATAGAGTTGCTAAAACTTATGGATTATAGTGCCAGGTTTGATTCGTATAAATTATCTTCAGAAAAAGACAGCAAGTATATCGCTAAAAGAGATTCCGTAGAAAAGTTGTACCGTGCACAGATCCAAAAAATAAAGCATGGTCCCAGAAGCAGCGATTACCTGAGCTTTTTGGATGTAGCCATAGGACGAGACTCTGCATTTTATAGTAAAAATTTAGGATATAACTATTTTCATGTAGATGTAACGTTGAATATCATGAGGAGCGCATTGCCCACCCAACTTGAATATTATAAAGTTGTAAGGTATAGTTTGTTTGAAAAGGATAAAGACGAACTTTTGCCCTTAAAAGATATACCGTTTCTGCGTCATAAGAGCAATATAGCGCTTCCCATTATGAAATTGGAACAATAAAAAATGCTATTCCGCAAATTTGGGGGATATGTGAAGTTCTTAGAGAACTATGGACGCCAGGCGGCGCACCGTGCGGTTAAGTATTTGCCGCATATGCCGATACTGGCTAGGTTCGCGTTCCATCTGTAACACGGCCAAGCCGATGGTGCACAAAGACCTGCGGAGCGGCCATACCCGCAGCTTCCTGATGGTTTTTGTGGGGACTTATGCGTATCTTCGTAATGGCGGAAAAATCAGCAAGAATAGCTACTTCAAGCGAGATCCCGCTTTCGAGGGCGACGTGCTGTTCTACAAACTTGACGGGACCCTGATCAATGGCTGGCGTTACCGCGGCGGCAAGATTGTATCG
>NZ_JAMXBE010000053.1 GCF_024704835.1 Parapedobacter tibetensis | reverse complement strand
TTTTCATTAGAATATGTTTAAATCATTTATTTGTTTATCAATCAATTATAAAAATCAGTTAAGGAATTGAAATTTTCATTTACATGCTCTTGGCAATACTCTTTTGTGCTTAACTGATCAGGTCAGTTCCATCTACGTTGTCTATGCTTACAGTAAAAATCGACCTTTGTAATGTTGTTTACGCCGCATGCCCGTCAAACGCCAGGTTGGGGTCAAGCTGCTGCAACTGTTTTTTGTAATACGCGATCAGCTTGTCCTTCCTGAAGTTATCCAGATGTTCCGGCCCGAGTTCGTTGAACTCCATGTTATCCCTTAGTATGAAGTAGGCCGCCACCAGGATCTTGTGTCCTATTGCAATGATGGCTTTCTTCTTGCCCCTGCGGCCTACCAGTGATTTGTATTTGGCCCCGAAGTACGTGCCCTTGGTACGTGAGGCTGCCCAGCCCAGCTGGGTCAATAATGCCCGGAGGTTCTTGTTGCCGTGCGTGATCCGCCCGCTTTTGTTCTTCCCCGCGCTTTCATTGCTCCCGGGGCAGACCCCGGCCCAGGAGGCTAAGTGGCGGTGCGTGGGGAATTGCTCCATGTCAAGGCCGATCTCGGCGATGATCCCTATTGCACCGTCATGATCCACCCCCGGGATGTCCGAGAGCCTGTCAATCCCAAGGCTGTACGGGGCACACAGATCCTCGATCCGGGCGGTAACCTCGGCGATGGTCGATTCCAGACGGCCCATGTTGGCCAGAATCGTACGCAGCATGAACCGGTGGTGGGCCGTCACATGGCCCCTGAGCGATTCCAGTATATCCGACCGGCTGGCCTTTACACGCCCATGGACAAACTGCAGCAGATCCTCCGGACGGTAGCCCCCCTCATCCAGGATAGCTGTGATCATCTTCATGCCGGTCGATCCAAAAACATCACTCAATGCCACCGAAAGCTTGATATTGGCATCCTCCAGTATCTTCTGGAAACGGTTCTTGTCCGAAGTGACCTGACCGATCAGCTTCTTGCGGTAACGTGTCAGGTCGCGCAGCTCCCGGATCGAACGCGGTGGGATGGAACTCCCCTTCAGCAAACCGCACAGCAGCAGCTTGGCCAGCCAGCGGCTGTCACGCTTATCCGTCTTGTGACCGGGGATGTTCTTCACATGGCGGGCATTGACCAGCAGGATCTCGAAGCCATCACCCAGCACATTGAAGACCGGCTTCCAGTAAACACCCGTACTTTCCATGGCAATGTGCGTGATCCCATGCTTCCTCAGCCAAGCCCCGAGCTTCTCCAATGAACCCGTGAAGGTGCTGTAACTTTTTGTCATCGTTTTTATACCTTTGCCCTGAATGGTCGCCACAACGTTTTCCTTGTGGACGTCCAGTCCGCAACCCCGTTCAACGACCTGCTCGAATCCAATCGAGCCTTTTTCCATAGCCGCCGCTTTTTTGTTTTTTTCCATACACAAAAGTAGGCGGCTATGCTTCATATTCATCCCCTTTTGTCTGAAGGCCAAAAAAATCAAAACCGATGCTGGTGGAGGTTTCATCTGTAT
>NZ_JAMXBE010000052.1 GCF_024704835.1 Parapedobacter tibetensis | reverse complement strand
AAGCATAAATGCCTTGGCATACACCACGGGAAACAACATCGTATTCGGACATGGGCAATACCAGCCTGCGTCGGACAGCAGCAGAAGGTTACTGGCCCATGAGCTGACGCATGTGGTACAGCAGAGTGGGGGTGCCATGACGGTACAACGCCAATCGGCGAGGCGTATCAACCCCAACTTAGTAGAAGTAGCACACGAAGGGGAGCGTTACCGGGTTACCAGAATACTGGAGAGTGGGCGAAGAGGACGTCGTTCGTCGGGTTCTATAGACGCTGATATAGACCGCACCAACGTCACCATTACCATTAAGGTTTGCCGGGATAGAACAAGAGCGGAGATCGAGCTGGGGGCAAATATCCCGGAAAGTGCAATAGGCGTTGCGCAACGAATTTTAAGCGCGGTTAGCCGCGGTTCCATGGGGGATATCGGTGCGGCCTTGGAAGGCGTGGATGTGACCCCTTTTTTGGAAGTGTTACTTGCGCAGTCCGGACAGTTTAGTCTTACTTCACGAGGAGAGGTCACCGTTGGGTTGGAAGGCGTCACGGGAGGAGCAGGCTCATTGGGCATCCGCATAGGGCCTTTCGATGTTGGGATCCGCGGCCATGGAGATGACGAGGGGTGGGGGCTTGGCGGCAGCATTACCGTTACCCCGGGGCGTACAGATGAAACGTTTGAATGTTCATCTGTGCCGCTTACGGTTAGATTGGTATGCCAGAAATGGCATGAGGCTTCTTCGTACGAGGCTACTGTTCCGGTCCCTTTCCGTGATCGGCAAACCCGCTTTATCTATTTCGATTATGCGAATGCAACTATCGACCGGTCACGAAGCGCCCAAATGCTGGGCGAAATCACCACCTTATTGCAAGCAGGATACCGAGTAACGCACATCGCCGGCCATACGTCTCCAGAGGGGCCAATACAACAAGGCCGCCGGTTTGAGGGCAATGAGCAATTGGGACAAAACAGAGCCAATGCCGCATTTGCCGAAATCGGATCGATTTGCGCTGCCCAGATGCTTAGCATGCGCGATGCAAGACGGTGTACGGCAGATGTTGTTCGTGATGTTCGGCCAATAGGATTGAGTGAATTGTATACCCTTATAGCGGAAAGCGGGCGCGAAGTGGAAGGCAGGCCATTGGCCCAGCACGCAGTCGACCAATTCAGGACATCAGCGGCAGAATCATCGCATCGGACTGAAGAACTGTCGCAACAAATGGAAGGAATGAGTCTGGAACAGCAACGCGATGCCGTGTACCCCTTGTTGCGCCGGGCGACCATTACATTGGAAAAGTCCGGCATGCGGAATGAGCGGGTAACACTTGAAGAGTCAGCAGGTTATCGAAGTGTGAGCTGTCCCAGAGCGGTCGAAGCTGCAGCGAGATTGCAGTTTTCATTTTGATTAAAATGAATATTATGAGCTATTGGGAAATATTGACAGACGGATTACTTCTTCATGAAGTGATACTGTTAATGCTGGGGAGCTTACTGTTTTTGGTGCTGTTGTTTTTGGTGCTATTATTTGCATTCAGGAGAGAAAGACTCCGGTCATTGTTGTTTTTCTTCACCATACCATTGGTGATGATCGGTTGGCCTTCCATTACAAAAATACAAATCAGTCAGGCAGGCATTGCGTTGGAAAATAATTTGCGCAACTATCAAGTTGATCCGGCAAACAAAGAAAGCAGAGAAGCCTTACAAGCCAGCATGGAGGTGTTGGAAAATAAGGGGGTACAAAATCCCGAATCCTTGGTGAACATCGCCAAAGCCAAATACCTATTGGGAAAAGACACGGAAGCC
The DNA here is from genome assembly GCF_024704835.1 of Parapedobacter tibetensis. Classification (GTDB taxonomy): domain Bacteria; phylum Bacteroidota; class Bacteroidia; order Sphingobacteriales; family Sphingobacteriaceae; genus Parapedobacter; species Parapedobacter tibetensis. The sequence goes on along the minus strand of NZ_JAMXBE010000052.1, from coordinate 375 downwards.
TTGCAGACCATCGACAGGATTCCTGATGAGGTAAAAGACGAAGTGGGGGCGGACGAGTTGAAAGCCACCATTGCCATCACGCAGGATATTGAACGAAAACTGCGACAGGTAGAGCACGCACCTACGGCAGACAACCTGGAGATCTTGCGCATCTCCAAAGACCAACTGGTTAATCATGAAGCGACCAATAACGTGAGGTTGCGCGAATATGTGGTGCGGTCTGATTCATTAATCAAAAAAAGCCGGTAAGCCATGAACACAAAGATTTATAATGTAGCTAGTAAAGCCAACCAAGGGACGGATGGCAAGCCAAAAAGGGGAAGTGCACCTTTTTTTCAATCCAAGCTCACAGTCAACCAACCCAATGATCCCTAT
>NZ_JAMXBE010000051.1 GCF_024704835.1 Parapedobacter tibetensis | reverse complement strand
GCGCCATCAATTTCAAAGCGGAGAATATCCTCGGTGCTGAGCGTCAAAGTGTTTATCAGTCGTACGGTGCTGCCGATCAATATTATATGCTCCGCATACCAAACCGTAGCTTTAGCATTGGGTATAGTTATAATTTTTAAGGTTTAAAAGTAGTTATTTACTGACTTTACAAGCTGCTTGGTGTGGGTATACGCCAGGTCGTTTTGTGTTTGAAGGATCTTCAGTGGGTGCGTCAAGTACAAGCATTTCTGGCTTTGGTGCTGCTTTACAAAAGGGATACGAATACACTGGAACTACAAAATCACTGCTTGATGCTATCGATAAACTAAATGAAGAATTGGGGCCTAATGGTAATACCAATTCAATTGCCTTGAACACGCTAAGAGCCAAATCAGCGGTTAATAGCGACGAAGTGGTTGCACCGCAAGCGATTGGGGTTGGTACCGTAGCGGCGGTTATCGGTGTGGTACAAGGCGTAATAGGTGTAGTTAAATCTTTTACAGGTGGAAAGAAAACCACTAAGAATACACAGACATCTATACAATTTGATGGCATTGTGAATACTACGGGTACATCTACTATTTCCAACAATCTGTATAGTATGCAATTTCATCAGGATCCGGAAGCCGCGCTAACGGCTAATCGATATGTTCCGTTGTATACGGATAGGATAGGAATTATGACAGCTCCTGAAGAGGCAAAATTATGGATACAAAGAACTGAGTATTACAATTGCGCCGGTTTAGGCATGCCTCCTGGGTATAGATTGAACGTTTCCAACTATAAGATGAGAACAAACGGAACACACGCTTACTTTTCAATCGATAATATAGAAGGTCTTAAGGTTGATTCAGTTACGTTTGCATTGGTAAGTAAACAGTTTGTCGACCCTACAAAGGAAAGCTTCCTTGTTGGTATGAATAATTCCCCTAACGGTGGATGGCGTGATCTAGAATTTGCAGGGGAATCGAGAAGGAGAAGTGAACGGCTTACCTGGGACAGCGTTCAAACGAGATGGAAAGCAATGATAGAACCCGTGGGATCTTGGGAGGATGATCCGAAATATATAACACTAGCCCAGTTATACTATCCATCGGGCAACTCTACGGATTGGAACGATTACATGACACGACCGAGTTATACTGAAACTCCTTTCTATTCATTGCTGTAGGAGTACATTATCGAATTACCGACCCAAGTTATCCTGATGACGAAGCAAGAGAACGGATAATTTATAAGGTTTTTAAGCCTTTGGACGTTTTTCTTTCTGTCTATGATCATACACCCTATGATGGTGAAATATTGCCAGGTATATATAAGTATGGGTGTCCCTTTTGGAATGAACGTTACTACTAAAGAATCAGGGTATTATATGTATATGTATGTGTATGTTGTCGAAATAAATGCTTATTCACGATACCGTCCCATGTCGGGACGGTATTTTGGAATAGACTCGAACTCGATTCCTTCTTACCGGTTTTTCGATATACCTTAACTCCTCGGAGACCCCCATACTGCCGGACTTTTTATGATAATGGGTTGTAATACAATGAGCAAGAGACTTTATCGGTTGATAAACTGCTGATTAACAAAAAATATGCTGTTGTGTAGCGATCGCAGAGAATTAAACGTTTTCAAGACAAAGCGTAAATAACCAGGATTATGAAAGCATTCAAACACGTAGCGTTGGTACTCGTTGTACTAAGCACCATTTCCTCACTCGGTTGTAAAAAGGAAGACAAAGGCGATGGCTTCATGGGGATCCGGGAAGCTGCTTGGGAATCCCTGTCCGAAACCGAACAATCAACCGTTATCGTGGAGTGGCAGCAAGCCTCGGTGGCGGAAGCCTCCTATCGGGACACAAAGGCATATACAGTCACTTTTTCAACGAGCGATAGTGCCTTGCTTGGCCCAATTGTCGTTTACTTGGATAAACGGACGCTGAAGGTGTTGGGGCAGGGGCTAAGGTTTTAGTTGTGGTTTTTCGTGGAAGAAATCTCTGGAAAATTAACAGGAACCCAACCGTTGATGTCGTTTCCAGACTTCTTTTTTGTCTCGTCAGATTCTAAAAACATAAGACAAATCAATTGTGGAACCTTGAATTGGAGCCTACTTATATTGATAATATCGACTTAATATATGAATTTGTTTGGCGATCGGTCCCAAATGTTCGCGATCGGTGGTTTCTATAAACGCTTCAGGGACCCGATCGAGCTGCAAGTGGCTTCGGATGCAGCACAGAGCAACTTTATCCCCCGGAATGCACCGGTTGCCGATGTGTATGGGGTAGAAGTGGAAGCCCGCAAGAATTTCGGTTTTATCTCGGAGTCTCTGACCGATTTGAGCCTGAACGTGAATGTTACGTTTGCCGAATCG
>NZ_JAMXBE010000050.1 GCF_024704835.1 Parapedobacter tibetensis | reverse complement strand
TAGGAATAGGTTGATCCGGATGACACAGTTCACGTTACACTACCCAAACTTTGCCATCTGGATACTCCAAATAACTTTGCCCCGAAGGCAATTCGTCAGCGTTAATCATAAATGGTTTACCCGTAGAAAGCTTGCTGTTTCTTAAACGCCTTACCGCCGATGTCCCGATGTTCTCCAATACTTCCAATTCGCTCATGCTGATCAATTTATACTCAAAGATAGGTATATTTTGGGTATTATACAATACCTTGTCCAAAGGCCTTGGCGTCACCGCAGGCTCTCGATAAACAGTCAGGTTAAAAATCTATGTTTACTTTTCCGCTTTTGTTAAAAAACCGATTGCGTACTCCTTTTGTCGTCGACAAATAAAATGGTACAGGGCTAACAGATTGAAAATGCGATGGAGGCTTATGGGGTAAGGCCGGAATCCTCNCACCGCAGGCTCTCGATAAACAGTCAGGTTAAAAATCTATGTTTACTTTTCCGCTTTTGTTAAAAAACCGATTGCGTACTCCTTTTGTCGTCGACAAATAAAATGGTACAGGGCTAACAGATTGAAAATGCGATGGAGGCTTATGGGGTAAGGCCGGAATCCTCAATCTCCTCAAGGATAAGTGGTAGCTAACCAGTTGACCTATTATATCCAATAGTTTTCGTATTTTTGTATTTCACAGCAGAAAGGAGGCATATATGTATTCAGAAGCACGAAAATTACATTTAATTGAAGAGTTGTTAAAAGTAAAGAGTGATACCGTGCTTGCTCAGGTGGAGATCGTTCTAAAAAAAGCGACAAAACCGGTTAAAACCCAAAGGCTTTCTCAGAAGTACGCTGGTTCGTTAAATCTAACCGATGATCAATATGCTGATTTTCAAAACCAAGTAACGGAAGGACGCAAAGAGTGGGAAAGGGATATTTGATTGATACCAATACGGTCATTGATTACCTGGATAATAAGCTGCCGGAAATATGAACTACGAGGTGATTCAACCCAGTTGGGAATTAAAAGGTATTGTAAGCCACTTTTGGGCAGGTAAATGGCACAATTCCGGAAAAAGTGATTCTATCTATTTTTCAACTGCTAATATACAGACAGAGCTGGCATTTGGCTTTCATTGTTCAGGTATTGGCAACCGACAGGAATTAATATTTTCTACCATTCTCGGGCATACAGAAAATTTCAGGCAATTCTCGATGGAAGGGAATATCAATCTATTTGGCGTGTCTTTGTATTCTCATGCCATTCCTAATCTTTTTAATATTTGTACATCAGACCTGACTGATGAAGTGGTTAGTGTAGAGAATCTATTGAGGAGCCAGGGCAAGGTAATCAACGAAAAGATGACAGCAGCTGTCAATACTCCTGATCGCGTAAAAATCCTCAGTGATTTTTTTTCATCTCAATTAGCGAAAAAATACGTTGAAGACAAGGTGATACTATATGCCATTAATAAAATTAGACAGGCCAGAGGAGTTGTAAATGTCAGTTATCTGGCATCAGAATCTTGCCTTTCCCAAAAGCAATTTGAAAGAAGGTTTAAGGGATATACAGGTTTTAATCCAAAGCTGTACTCAAGAATTATACGTTTTGAAACAGCACTTTTTGATAGCAACAGCTACCAAACACTTACCAAGCTTGCTCACGGATCAGGCTACCATGACCAGGCCCATTTTATCCATGAGTTTAAAAAGTTTTCAGGCTTCAGTCCTAATAAGTTCTTATTGCTTACCGGTTATTAAGAATGTCTATTTTTTACAATTCTACCTTTTCTTTCGATTTTATCTTTGGCTGAGAATAGTTCAATGCACTTATCAGCAAATTATTCAAGTATAGCCACATTCTAAAGAGTATTGGTGCCAATTTGTTCTTAGATACAAGACTAAATATGAAAGATTCAACTGCAGTAACAAGAAACAAACAAGATGATGAACAACAGGGAAAGGTAATCCCGGTTCTAGCATGTCCTGACATAAGGGAACAGGTAGCTTTTTATCAGCAACTAGGATTCGAGGTTATTGAGATGCTAACATCACCTAGGGCTTTTGCCTCTGTGAAACTAGGAACAATTGAGCTGATGTTTTATGGCAGCAGAAAGATAGTTCCCGCAGAAAATCCAACAATGTGTTACATTAGAGTGAACGACGTTGATGCACTACATGATGCATTTGCAAGTTCTCTAAAGGAGCTTAGTGGCAGTATACCACGCACAGGAATACCAAGATTTACCACAGTGCGGGATTTGAAAGACGATAGGAGGTTTACTTTGACCGATGCAGGCGGCAATACGTTATATATAGGCTCACCGGTAAAAGCAGGCGAGCCTACTTTTCTCCGAACACTTGAAAATGAGAAATATGCAAAGCTGTTCGCTGTGTTGTATGACATTGTTTATTCAAAAGAAGATCCACTTATGGCAGCAGATAATTTGTCGAGATACGAGATAAATATGGAATTGCTCAATGACTTGGATAAGGCAAAGTATCTTTTGGTACTGTTCGATATTCATCAAAAGATTGGAAAAGCTTATGATGACAAGCACCTCAAGAATTTGTTAAAAACTTACGAAACTGATCAAGGGCAATGGCAAATGATTAGAAAGAAGTATTCGTCGATACTACTTGCTTAAATCAAAGTCTCATAGTTAGATAGGGGCAAAAGCCATTTCGGTAGTGTAACGTGAACTGTGTCATCCGGATCAACCTATTCCTA
>NZ_JAMXBE010000005.1 GCF_024704835.1 Parapedobacter tibetensis | reverse complement strand
TCAACCACGGCAGCCGTGGGATCCAGCCAACGCAGCAGTGGCCCGCTCCAGTTGAATAATGCCAGTGCCGCCAGTGCGAGCACCCATACGCCCATCCCCCAATTAGTGGGAAAGCGTCCACGGACCACCCGCTCCCGGGGTTTCCGTATACCGGGGATCGCCCCCGGCCATTGTCCATGCATCGTTGCATCCATCATTGTACTCCTTTCTTTTTAGTGAATGATGGCACAAACATGGCATTACCCCCACGGGCTGGCAAACACGCGGTGGATTCCGGGGGAATATGGTGGATTCCGTGGGATTCCGTGGTTTATTTTTGGGGCACCAGCCATATGCATAAAGATTGTTACAAAAGCTATGTCGGAAACCTTGTATATTAGTGGTAGCATACTTAACCATCGAAATGAATATCCTTATCGAAAATTTCCCACTGTGGGTGGAGCTTGAGGCCAACGGCCAAATCATCAACATGGATCCGGAGGAAATCTTGGACGAAACGGCCCGCGTGAAACGCGCTTACCACCAAGTGCTTTTGGATTGCAAATCGCGGCAGCTCAAGCCGTTCTTTCGCGACCAGCAATATACATTGGCCGCTATGCTGGGGATAACGCCCGAAGGCCCACTTCAACAGGCACTGCTTGATGTGTGGGAATACCTGGTCAATCAGTATGCCCGCTACCTCGACGGGCGTGCGCAACTCCCCACCGTAATACTGCGGAATGAAAAACGGGATAATGCCGCCCTACTGAAACCCCTCAAACGGATGATGCGGCGGGCACGGGTGGATGGCGGGCTCATCCAATTGCTCGACGATGCGTTCCTGTTCAACAACCTGCCGGATGGTGATCGGGTGCCCCTGCATAAGCTGCGCTACCTACGTAGCCTCGCCCCGCTGCTGGAGGCTTGTTGTGCACAGCATAAGAAAGATGCCAAACTGCAGGGGAAGTTGGAGCGGCTGCTGATGCTCCAGAATTTCAATGACATGGAATACTATGCCTACTACACCCAACGGCTGGATGGCGCGGTACCCATCGAACTACCACTGATGGAGCAAATCCGGGCTTATGATACCCTCCTGCTGGAGCATACACAGCACAAACAACTCAAAAACAAGGCATTCATCAAAGGCTTGCCGGGTATCCTGGAAGAGGTGGTGCACCATATCCATACCAAAATCGGCGTGCTGAAGGATGTGCTCGCCATGTCAACGGAATTGCAGGCCCAGGGATTCCTGCCCATCTACGCCAAGTGTGCGCTTTCGGCTTCGCAGCTGGCGTTTTTCTGCCGGGTGCTCGTGGACGAAGGCGTCATCGTCACCGAAAAGCACAAACGGTTCTTCGAGTTTGTCTGCAACCACTTCGGCACGGCCAAGACAGCGAAGCCTTCGCCCGTGGCCTTTGCCAATAATTTCTACAACTTCCCGTCGCACCACGATGCAAAAACCTTGCATGAGCTGTTCCTCCGCTTGGCTGCCGGGATAAAAGAGCAATACGGGGTGGCGGTGTAGGAAACCTTAGGATCCCGATATCATTGCGTTCATCGGGACTTCGCTACGCTCAGCTTCCGGACTTCCTACCCATTCATCATCCGCAACAAGCCCTGTTTTTTCAAAAACAGCACGAGCTCGTTGTACCAGGCACGAGAAAAGTACAGGTGGTGGTGCAGCCAATGCTTGTCGCATCCGGTGACCTGCCGTAGCGTGGCGAAGCCCATCTTCGTGCTGCGCTCCTTGAAATCGGCGCTCAGGGGCAACTCCGCGATCGATTGATCCAATATCGTCTCATCCTCGGGTGTTCGGGCCATGGCATTCCTCAGCAATTGGTCGTTATCATACCCCAAAGCTATTATTTTTTTCCTTTATAATCAATGCCTTATGCTGTTTATCGAGAAAAAAAAGCGGGGATGTTCAAAATAGTCCAGAAAACAATCCCCAAATCCATAATCGCTTACCTCTCTTTGCCTTACACCAAACATATAGCTGCCTATGGAATCGCATCTACCCTACTACGGGCTGGTGAACCAGATCAGCCAGCAACTGGCAAACAGTGCAAACATCCTCAAATCCATCGATGGCCACTTGACCGATCAATTCGCGCAACTGCTGCAGCACTGGAAGCTGTTGGACGGTCGCCTGCAGCGCATTGAGAAGCTGCTATCGGCCCATAACCCACCAAGGCCCTGGCTGGACAATGCCGACATGAAGCTGCTCTTCAACATCGGCGACACCAAGCTGGGCGAACTCAAGCGGAGCGCCTATTTCAACGCTTACGACCTGGACGGCAAGGAAGTCTACCACCGCAGCGAGGTGGACCGGGCGGTACTGGGGCATCCCAAGCGGCACCCGCCACCCAGCCAGGAAAAAAAATAACGGGTTGTCCATAAAATCCCCTTTTGCAATCCCCGGTTCCCGGCAAAATCCCGTCACTTTGTTTTCCAGGCCCTTGCAGCGGGACAACATGGCAGGGTGTGCAAGGCGGGGCCGGGGGATATGTGTTTTTTTGACAACATCGCAAACAAACCAAACGAATGGAACGATGGAGCGGGTTTTTACAAGGATAAACCAAAAGATGAAACTGTCGCAGCGTTTCCTGGTGGATTTCAGGTCATCCGCCGAGGAAACCGGATACAAAAGGGACGGTATATGGATAGGCCAAGGCCAGCGGGCCCGTGAACTGATGATGGTCAAGGATGGCTGCATGGCGGTACGGCACGGGACGGAATCCCCGGATACGGTAAGCATGCTCATCAATTGCGGCGAAACGGCCATCCCCACACACGGCCTGTTCCTGGGGGAACGCTCGCCATATACCTACCAATTCCTTACCGACGCGGAGGTATTCGTAATGGCCGACCGCGCCCTTGAATCGCTGCTGGTGAAGTACGACGACACTCGGGTCCTACTCAATTTCCTGCTGGCCGAGCAACTGCGCAAGCAGGAGGAGCACAGCTTGATGCTGGCTTGCTTTGGGCCGGAGGCACGTATCGAATATGCCCACGCGCACTATCAAACCCCCTTCCAACTGCTGACCCGTGAGGGGCAGGCTTCCTTCCTGGGCATGAGCAAACGGGTTTACCAGCGTTATCTATAGCACGGTTTGGGATGTCAAATGGCATGGCAAATCGCGCCATATGGCCGACTTTCCGGGTAAAATACCCCCTACCTTGGCCCTATTGAATCCTATGGTTCAAAAAGTCATAAAAGAAAGGAGGTATTAGAAATGGCATGGTTTCAATTAAATCCGAACGGAAACCCGACATTGAGTAGCGATTATGGCCCGGCTTCGCCAAGCCAGCCATCCTGCCCCGGCGTCGGGAACATCTGTTCCATTTCCGCGGACGAGGATGCTTCAGGTCGGCCAGTAATTACTGAGTCCCTGAGGGATGCGATGTTGATCGCGTTATCGTCAGGTGTTGAATCCGGCAATGTCCTGTTAAGGAATACGCCGTAGTGTAAAAGTGGGTTGAAAGACAATCCGCTTTACAAAAGCTGATAAGGTTGGTCCGGATCCGGACCAACCTTTTGCATTATAATTCATTGAGCACCATCACGTCGATTTCCCTTATCACCCCGTTGATAACCAACCCATAATCCGCAAGCTGGACATTCAATTCGTCGATATTCGCGTAGTCTTCGATTACCATATGTTCTTTGTAGCCACTTTCATCGATTACTGGGGGATATTGTCCGCTGTAGTCCAAAGTGAATGCTAAAACATCTGCCCCTTGCACCCGAATCCCTTTCCCTTTTTTAGTTGAAAGGTCTACTTCCCCTTTCGGAGGTTCCGATAACTTCGATATCACCAAGCAATTTACTTGGCGTTTCTCCCACCTTGCCTCCACATTAAACGCATTGCAGATATCCGCAAGCATGATTTGAGCCTGCTGCTGACCGTCCAGCTCGGTGTAGTCAATTCGTTCATAACAGATAGCATATTCCCGATGCCACAGATCGTAATTCCCAAACTGCTGATTGTACCGATAGCGATTCTCGTCATTTACACTCATCACAATCCTGTCCGGTGTCAACATAAAATCTGACTTACCTCTAATTTTGAAAAGCAGTACCTTACATGCATCAAAGAGCGACAGATTATAGAAGTAGCTCCTGTATCGATTGTGCTGCGGCTCGTATTCGGAGTATTTAGTTCCTTTTTTGTAATCGATGTTGCTTCGGAAGCCCGTTATCGCACTGTAAGATAAGTGTTCGTTATTGAAGGAAGATGGAGCAGTAACGTCAAATACCCTTTGCGAGGGGTCAAATTCAACATCATCCGCTTTGATAGGTAGACTCAAGGGCTTGCCGGCGAGTAATGTATTGAGCGATTCGCCGGTCACATATCCCGAATGGGTGATGGCCCGCACCGATCCGGAATGAAGCCAAGCAGTATGTGATATGATTTTATGGGGGAAATATTGCCTAAGCAGCGTGTCTTCAACAACACAAGGCAAAGACACCCCATGCTTTTTGAGGTATTCGCTGTTTTTGAAGAAATTGACCATTGTTTCTTTCGACTGATAGGTAACCAGATAGATCTTGATCCGATCTCCCATCGCTTTCTGCAACGAGTCCAGTTTAGGCATAGCTGAAATGCAACTGCCACAGTAGGTATCAAAAAAATCCAGGATGATAATCTGGTCTGGGTTGCTCCCCAGCGTTATCACGCTATCCATATCGTTGATTACGTTATGTACCGTCAACTTAGGTACCGGGTCTCCGACAGACAATGGGGCAATAGCGTCGGTTTGCGCATAGCCGGTGGTTGGAATAAAATGATTAATCAGGAAATAGGTTGCCAATATTAGAATGTACTTCATGTTATTTCAAATTAAATTGTCGTTTTAAATTAGATTATCGTTTGTTTTGGGCGATGTCCGATGTTTCGATTACTTCCTGGGGTATCAACATCACATACCTTGGATCATTGGGAGGTAGCCGATAGGAAGTTTCATCCAATTCCCTGACCAGTTCCGTCTCAAATCCTGATTCCATGTTCAATCGCCGCAGGTCCGCCCATCTCCTACCCCTGAACACCAGCTCTTTTCTCCGTTCTTTCAATATGATATCCAATGGATCATCCGCAGAAGCGGAAATCGGTTCAAACTGACCGGACTCAAATCTCTTGGTCAGTAATGTATTCAGGTCACTTATCGCTCCGGCGGCATCGCCTAACCGCATCCTACATTCCGAACGTACCAACAGGATTTCGGATGTCGTCAGGCCGATGAATAGACCCGTGGTGGACCCATCATAGCTGCCTTTAAAAAACCGGTGTGTGTTTATATCGGGGTTTGTACCAGCTCCGAAAAAAACCGGTTTTCTCAAATCGGTGGCGGCATATGTAGCTATTAGGTTGCTGTCGATCAGGGCCAGACTGGGCGATAAAGCAGGGTCCGGATAAGCCAGTGCATGGAACAGTACCTCGGCATTGAACCGCCCTATGGGAACGGACACCTCCGCATCCAGCCCATTGAAATCCATCAAATCATCGTGAAGCCACAAGCAAGAGTCGGCGTACTTACCAGCGTTCGCATAATCAGACATATCGAGGTATACCCTGGAAAGTGCGGCGAACGCCGCCGCCTGACTCGGCTTGGTTTTCTGCTCTGCTTTGAACGGCAGATGTGGTAGCGCGGCTTTGAGGTCTTCTACGATCCGCACGTAGGTTTCTTCCAATGTGTTCCTTTTTGTTTTGTAGTCTAGCCCCGCATTCAGTCTCAGGGGAATGCCCAGCACCATCGTTGCGCTTTCTTTTTCATAAACCGGAGCAAAAACGGTTGCGAGCTGGTGAAAAGCAAAAGCCCTGAAAAACAAGGCCGAGGCCATTGCCTGGTAATAACTGGCATTCCGGGTCTTTTCTTCCATTCCTTCCAATATCTCCAGAACCTGGTTGCTTTGATAGACAGCCTTATATGGCCCTAACCAGTGGTTTACCACCGGCGGTACATGTGGTGACCAAACATAGTTCTCACGTGATTCCACCGACGAAACAGCATTCCAGCTTTCCAGTGCCAGGTAATGGTCATCGGCGGCTGCGATATTGACACTCGGATAGCCGATATTCATGGTGTTATAATCGTTTAGCAAAGCTTGGCAATCGGCGAGTGTTTTTGGTACGGCTAAGCTTTTGTCAGGCTTCACGTCCAGGTATCGGTTACAGGAAGGCGCAGCCAATATGGCCGGTAGTACACACCACAAAAGGATTCCAAATCTATTCATATTCATCTCGTAATAGGTTAAAGTTTGCAATTGACGCCGAGGGCGATTGTCAGTGGAGCAGGCATTGAGCGGCCGAATTCGGGATCGATACCGCTTTTATTGGCCTTCCAAAGTACCCCGAAATTACTTGCATAGCAGTGTATGCGGCACTGTTCAAACATGGGGATGCTGTTTGCAGGCAGCGTATAAGAAAACGTTACATCCCGTAGTTTGACGTAATCAGCCCGCTCCACCAAAGCCGAGGAAAATTCGTAAAACCGGTCGCGGAATATATTGGCCGGATAAACCATGGACGGCACATCCGTATGTTGTTCGTCGCCGGGCTGCCTCCAGCGGCTGGCGAACTGGGCATTGCCTAACCCCGAGTTGAAAAGGTTGGTATAATTCAACCCCGCGTTAGCAAAATAATGCCCCAGGTGGAAAATTACGTTGGCCGAGACTTCGATGTTCCCATAACGCAACGTGTTCCTCACCGATCCGAAATGCACCGGTTTGGTTGGGCCGTGATATTCCAAGTCTGCCAACCGCGGATTGTAAAGGGCAATGTAATCCTTGCTGGGTTCGCCGTCCAAGTAGCCAATAGGATCCCCTGTTTCCGGATCCAAGCCTCCCCATTTATACGCATAAAGACCATAAAGGTCTTTCCCTTCCACAGGTGTCATCAATACGCCTGATACACCGCCGACAAAGTTAGCGCCGGATTCACTGGACAGGTAGCTTTCTTTCACTTTTGAACGATTGAAACCGTAGGTCACATCGGCACTCCAGTCCCACTTGCTGCGATTGATTATGTTGCCGTGAAGGTTTACGTCCACCCCGTTGACATTCAGGCTCGCGCTATTGACCGTATGTGAGGTAAAGCCCAGTGTTGGGTCCAGCCTATTGGCCATCAATAGACCCGTAGGCCATTTCCTGTAATATTCGATGGTTCCATGGACGCGGGAATTGATTGTCTGGAACTCAAGGGCGAAGTTTGCCATTCCAACTTTCTCCCAGGATAGGTCCGGGTTCGGCGGATTCCTCACCGATGCGTACCCCAAGCCACTTACCGGGTGGGGTGACGGGCTATATGCGATGGTGGGATATGCGGAAATGCCATTATTGACATTGCCGTTGTATCCAAAGGTGCCCCTGGCCCTGAGGTATTGGATCCATGTCGTGCGGAAAAAGGGCTCGTTGGATATTTTCCACCCGAAGCCCACCGACCAGAAAGGCTGCCATTTATCGTTTGTATTCACACCGAAAAGGTTGGAAGCATCCGTACGTGCGCTGGCGGTAACCGTGTACCTGTTGTACATGTCGTAGCCGAGGTTGACGTAAGTTGAAACGAATCGTTGCAGTATGTCACCCAAAGCCGTACCATCCGGGATGAGCGCGGTGCCATCCAGTCCGTTGAGGACTTTTACCCTATTGATCCCATCCACGGGTGTGTAAGCGAGCAGGTCCCCATTGTAGCCGTATATACGACGGTTGGTATGCCGTTGGCCTGTTTCCCGTATTTCCACACCGGCTAACCCATCCAATTGGCCTGTTCCATTCCAATTCTTCCGATACGAGAGCTGCCCCCTTCCATTATGCGCATGGTGGTTGTAATTCGTGAGATCCATCCTATCCCCCACCGGGATATTGTGTTTAAGGTTGTTTGCATCCCACTCGGTATAATAGTTAATGAGATACCGCTGGTTGAATGATTCCAGGCTTTCCAAATTGCGGACTTCACCCCCGCTCGTCTGGTACGAATAGGCCATATGGGCGGTGAGCCCTTCAGCCAACCTATAGTCGGCGCCCAGGGTAGCCATCACCTCATTGGTGCGGTTCAGGTTGTAGCTTGCGCCCAATTCGGCAAGCGGCCTGTATTGCCAATCGAGCAGGCGCCCCCCAGCCACCGTATCCCTGAAAACAGGGTTGAACCCAACCACGTTAACAGCCAGTGGATTACCCCGTTCATCCGCAAATTCCATGTATGGGTAGTTCCCCAACCCGAATCCCATCCTATGGTACTCGACTTGGCTTTCATTGCCCGTATCATGGTATTCATTGGAGGTGAAATACAGCCCCATGTTCACGCGCAATCTTGCGCCAATGCCAAAATCCGAAGCTAACCTGATGTTGTACTTTTCATAAGTCGATGTAACCACCTCATTCCTGTTGCCGTCGTAACCCAAGCTCCCCATGAGTTTGAAATTCTCGTTTCCTCCCGATGCGCTCACGTGATACTGCTGCTTGGATGATGGCCGATAGATGTACTCAAGGAAATCATCCCTCATATCCACCCCGCGTAGTCGCAGGATTTCGGATTCCAGTTCCGCGGATGTTAGCATGCCCTTTTCCTGTTGCCGGAGCAACAGGGGCACGGGGTTGATACCGCTGTAGATGCCGTTAAACCGGCTTTCATAAAATCCCCGGCCATATAGGAATCGTTCGACATCGATAAAATCCCCTGTATTGATCTGCGGGAGGTAAAACAGGTCAGGTTTATCGGCAATGGTGAAATTGGCCGTAAACTCCACCGCAGGTGGCCTGTTGATCGACGCCCGCTTCGTCTTTATGACGATGACCCCGTTTGCCGAGCTTGCTCCCCATATCGAGGCCGCCGCCGCATCCTTCAATACGGTGACATCCGCTATATCGTTCGGGTTGATGTTGTTGATATCCCCGCGGTATGGAAACCCGTCGACAACGACCAGTGGCCATTTATTAGCGCGCATGGTACTTTCGCCGCGGATGCCAACATTCAGGATCCGTCCCCTGTTCATCGCGCCCCTATCCGCATTGCGGGTGATTTTTTCCGTTGCCAGCCCGCTTACGACATCCTCCAGCCGGCTGATTATATCCGTGCTGATTTTCCTGTTCAATAGCTTATTGCCCACAACCTCGAAACTACCCGTGGATCTTTCCCTCGCCATGTGCTGGTAACCGGTGCTTACTTCGACGGTTTCTAACATGGTCGGGTCAACCCTCATGACAAGGTTGAACGCCCCGATGTTGCCTTTGCCAAATGGCTGCCGTATGGCTTTGTATCCGAGGAATGATATGACCAATGTTCCTTCAATGGACGGTGACTTAACGGTAAAACGGCCGCGGTCATCCGTTTGGGTTTTTGCCATGGTACCTAATACAGCTACGGTTACCCCGATTAACGGATTGTCGCTTGTATCGGTCACAATACCCGACAGCACAGGGGAGCGTTGAGTCGAGCTCCCGACCTTGGTCGGGACTTCGCTTCGCTCCGCCTGCGTGCGGGCTTCCAAACACATGGTCGTTAGTATTGGCCAAAGCATGGCCACTAAGCGTAATAATCGCTTCATTTTTCATTGGTTTTAAGTCGTTTAAGAAATATTCATTTCAACAACCAACCGCCAAGCCGAAGAAAATTTCACGTTATAACTTGCAGATTTGAAGTAAAGCGCCTATTTTTAGCTGTTGAAAATTGTATATACCGAAAATAGACATCTTCTCCAACCTGAGCTAAAACGGGTTTTTCATTCAGCGTTAGGGTCGGTACAGACCGGGAAACGGGGGCATTTTTTTAGCCCCTTTATGGGCGTGGCGCAGCCAAATGCAGATCCTAGCCCATTTCATTTCCAGTCTGGTGTTTTGAATATGAATTTATTCCGGTGCACAAATCACGTTTTTTGATACGGGTTGGTGGGATTTGTTGTGGGTGGGTGGGATAGGTTTGAATAGGTATAATATGGTCCGCTTGCTTGTGAAAGCAGGAAAAGACAGCAACGGGGAAATGGTTTTGCAAACGTGGTTCATAGCCTGTTTTTTTAAAACAAGCCTTGCGCGGGGGGTGCAGAAACAAAAAATGTGCGGAGACTGCATCCCGTGGTTCCATAATTTCTCAGGTCACGTCGCAACGGGTGAACAGCAGCCCCCGCACGGGTCAAAAATAGCGAAAAATAGGCACTATTTGTTGATCGTGGCGGGGTAAAATTCTGCTGCCTTGCTGCTGGACCTGAGAACGGAAACCGCAAGACTTTAAATAATACCTCTTTTATAAATGAAAACTATCTCTTTTCAGCTCCCAGATACTATACCCAGAACACTGTTTTCTTATTTATTTTTCTGTTGGTCTTTTAATATGTGGTCGGTAATGAATTGAAATACAATGCAAATGTAATAAATATTTTGATAAAAACAAATTACGTGATGGATTTTAAAATAAATTTTAAACTTTTTCGCTTCCATGGGTAAAAAAACCAAAAAAAAAGAGCCGAAGAATGTTACCAAGGCGCAAATGGAGACTATTAATAGGGGACGAAATTTACGCCCTGCAGGAAAAGCAAAGACAGCAATTAATAATGACATCCATGAATCGACAATAAATAGTATTGAAGACCAATTCAATACAGCTAAATACAATTTTGCGTTAATTAATAAACTTGCCCGGGGAAACAAACAAAATATTGCCGATTATTTACCTACAAAGCCACATCGTTCAAACAAGTTATATCCAAAGTTCATCATCAGCTCAGTCGAGTCTTTTGGGCCTGCTCTCGCCCTTAAAGCATTGATTTTAAATGGCTACTTGGAAGCCCCTAAAATGCTGAATGAAATTTCTGATTATGCATCCACAATATTTTGCCGCACCTACGAAGTTCAGGATTTCAACTATGTGTTGAAAGAATTGACTAAATCCGGCATCCTCATCCNGAGTCTTTTGGGCCTGCTCTCGCCCTTAAAGCATTGATTTTAAATGGCCACTTGGAAGCCCCTAAAATGCTGAATGAAATTTCTGATTATGCATCCACAATATTTTGCCGCAGTTATGAAGTTCAGAATTTTAACTATGTATTGAAAGATTTGACTAAATCCGGCATCCTTATCCAAGGCGACGGCACAAGCATCCCCGAAGACAAATATGTATTAAAAGAAGGTGCGGAGCTGGGGTGGAAGTTGTGAGGACAAGCGAAATAAGAAAGAGAAGGAATAATAGAAAATTTAGTATCTTTGCTTTAGCAGCATTGCTTGGATGGCCAGCAATCTTTAATTTATACGGATATGGCGACTGCATTGAATGATATACAGTTGGAAATTTTAAAATTATTCAGGGATGATCAGTCTGAACAGGATTTGAAGGAGATCAAATCTTTATTGATTTCCTATTTAGCTGACAAAGTAACCCGTGAGGCTGATGCCGCCTTTGATGAGAAGGGATATACGGGCGCAATTTTTGAAAGTTGGAAGAAAGAGCACTTCCGTAGACAAAGTCACTGATGCTCGTTGTGCTGGATTGTAATATCCTGGTCATGTGCCTTTCTTCAGGGTCTAAGTACCATGATATTTATAAAGCTTTGGTCGGCGGTCGTTTTCATTTAGCTCTCCTTCTATACAGTCACGCCAAAGTTTTTCCCTCATTCAGAAGGTGATCTCCAAGTTTTATACCCCAACCGATCAGTTTGCAGACCACGACTTTAAAAAAGTTGGCTGAAGCAATTTAGTGCCGATTTCGGGGCCATCAAGTTAAGCCTGCTCGAATCCGGCATCATCATCCAAGGCGATGGCACGTCCATGGCAAAAGATCAGTTTGTGCTGAAAGAAGGTGCGGAGGTGGAAGTTGTGATAAGTTAGTTTCTATATTTTTTGCTTGGCTTTCGGCTGCTGTGAAATATCGACGCAATAAATACAGTATTATTTTTTGGGTAATATTTGTAAACAATTAAAAAAGGGAAAATCGGAGTCAAACATTCCCTAAAGTCCTTCTTTTTTACGGGATAGTGGAGCGGATTTTCTGCTATTGCCTCTATTTTAGCCTCAATCATTCTCTCAAACCTGCGCCCGAGACCTTCTAATCGCTCTTCATACCATATAATAGACTTTAGGTACTCCTTTTCCGCTTCGGGATGAAAAAGAATGAGACTTGGCATTACTTTCTTAGGGCAAGTGCCTTTGCCTTTACCTCATCCCAGCTTGAAGCCTTAACCCTGCCGCTTTCAAAGTCATCAACCCTGCGATCAAGTTCTTCCAGAAACGAAGGATCTTCCCATAAATTGGTTTTGGCCTCAATCTCATCCTCCACCATGGTATAGATGGCTTTGACCTTCTTCTCATCGGCATAACGAATATAATCGTATAATTTTTCCCTGATCTTCAACTGAGGCATAGCCTTATTATTAGTTTTTGATAAAGCAAATTTAAGAAAATATTTTTTAAGGTCAAAGATGCCCTAAACTTGGTAAGTCGAACCCCGTACCTGGAAAGAAATAGTCACTTATGCAGAATCCATTTTTTGCCGCCCGTACAAGCTCTCCGATTTCGGGGCCATCAAGTTAAGCCTGCTCGAATCCGGCATCCTCATCCAAGGCGACGGCACGTCCATGGCAAAAGATCAGTTTGTGCTGAAAGTGGGTGCGGGGCTGGAAGTTGTGAGGGGGTTGGATTAGGTGGGAAATAAGAAATGAGGATTTTAGTAATTTTGCTTTTCCCATTCCCTTTAGTTAAATTTGTGTAATTAATAATAGCAGTGATATGGAACTAATCTTAAAAACTAACAATGAGCAGAGCATGGCTAAGATATTGGCCTTGGCTAAGAAACTCCATGTTATTATTGAGAAGAAAGACATGGACACGGGGAAAAGTGACCGGGAAGCTATAAAAAACCGCATCCTAAACTTCAAGTCAAGTGGCCCCTCTCCGTTCGGGGATGCTGCTACTTGGGAAAGAGAACAGCGTGCAGACCGGGAGCTTCCATTTTCCTAACGACTGCCGTTCCTTTTAGACAGCAATATCATTACCTATTCGTTTTCTGACGAATACGAATATCTGCGGAAGCTTTTTATTGATGAAAGTTCCAATGTTTCTGAAATTTCACGGGTAGAGGTACTAGGCTATCATGGTTTAAACGAAGTTCAGAAAAAGTATTTTCTGGATATATTTAGCTACACGACAGTCATAACACCTACAAAGGAGATATTTGATATGGCAATAGAGGTTCGTCAAAAGTATAATTTAAAGCTGGGTGACAGTATTTTGCCGCAACCTCATTAGTGCATGATCTGAGCTTATACACCAGAAACCTGAAAGATTTTGAGCGTATTAAAAAATTAAAATGTATCAATCCTATTCCTTGATGTAACAAGCGGGCTTGACGTCATGCTTAAGAATATACTCAGTAATTAATGGCAACGCAATCGTAAAAACGTTCCAATAAGGCGAAAGTCTGAGGTTCAATTCAAATATTGGTTTTGCTTTAATTTGTTGCCATCACAGAAATGTAACGCATTTAGGGCAGTTTTCAAAGGGCTTTAACCGCTTACTTCTCCTCATACTCCAGGCGGATGCCCGCGGTACGCTTCCTTTTCAGCTTGCCGCCTTCCTTGCCCTTGCCGGTCAGCGTGCGCAGGGCTTGCTCCAGGTAGTAGGGCCTGGCGGTTTTCCCGGCTTCGCGCAAGTCAAGCAGTATATCCAATGCTGTTTGGGGTGTTTTGAAATAGCCGTTTCCATATAACTCCTTTACGTGGTTGAAAGTGGTTTGGGCTTCGGGGGCGTCTGCCACGAACAGGTCTTCCCGTTGCAACCGGTAGGTGTATTCGACAGGCGTACCGCCCAGGCTCTGTATCTGCACCATTGCCCCATGTTCATCGGGCACTTTGCTGAACAGTACATGCAGCAGGTCATCGTCAAAATAAGGATTCGGAAAGCACGCTTCCAGTGCGAATCCAAAAATAAGCCGCAGGGTATTGAAGGTTTCCAGGTCATAGACCGATACCTGCCGTTCCGAGAGGGCAAAATGGCCCGTTTTCCGTTTGATGCGGGCATTGGGTGCCAGTTTGAGCGAGGGGTCTTCAATGGCTTCGATTTCTTGGTTGTTGCGGCTGCCAATCAGGAAAGTGATCTCACTGGCCATCCAGCCCCATTCTTCCCGGCATTGCTGCAAATAGGCAATGACCGCCAGGTCAATGGCATGGATATCATATTCGATATGGACGGGCTTGGCCGAGGTCATGGGCTTCATTTTTTTTGTTATAGCGTCAAATTTAGGGAATTTGTCGGGTTTTGCAATGAGTGCGCAGGCATGCTGCTTTTAACATGGCTACCTCCAATTGTGATGTAACCCCCTCTGGCTTCCGATGAATTTCCTACGTCTGTGCGGTAGCGAGGCCCATTTGGTATCATAAGAATTATATGTTTTATGATACATGCCGTCATAAAAAATAGGAAAAAGGTGAATCGGATATAAGGTTTAA
This sequence comes from Parapedobacter tibetensis, assembly GCF_024704835.1. GTDB lineage: Bacteria > Bacteroidota > Bacteroidia > Sphingobacteriales > Sphingobacteriaceae > Parapedobacter > Parapedobacter tibetensis. Next base: position 441,392 of record NZ_JAMXBE010000005.1, on the reverse strand, counting down.
CCCTCTTCCCGTCTTAGCGGCAACTGCTTCAATCGTCCACGGCACACCTCTCGTAAGCTTTTGATAAAATTTGTTTTATTACATTGTTTTCTTCCTTATAATAAATACCAATGCTTCCTGTATGATGAAAGGAGAAAAAGTATTTATTTTCTACATCACAAAATAATGGAATGTAAGGCGCTTTACGATTAATAATGCATTCAAGAACAACAAACAGAAATCTGTCCCAATCCATACATACACAACAACCAGAATAATTGGCCTGTATTCCAGACTCCTTTAATATTTTCAAATATTCTTGAGTTTCGGCAGACTTTCCTTCTAAATCGTAATTGTACTGATCCTTATCCAAATCCCAGGCATCCAAACAAAAGTCCCACCATGACTTATTATAAATTATCAATCTACCCTTGGAATCTCCAAACAAAGAATAAAATAAAAACATTAAACCTTCAATTAAGCTATTTTGATCCTTTAAATATATTTCCTTTCTATGAGCGGAACTTTCCCTATAAGAATTAAGATTTGCCCAATCAAAAGGAAAATGTTTAATTGTTTCTTTTAAAATCGTTGCCATCTGTGCTTGCGCGAAACACCTGGTCGGCGATATTTCCGTTGTAGTGGGCCGTGCTCTCCATGTTGTACCGCATCGCGTATGTATACGGCGACCACCTCCTGCCCTGCTCCGCCAGCGGATCCACCGTCCCCCACCTGCCGATCACCGGATCATAGAACCTAGCGCCGTAGTCATACTGCTTTCCACGGATTTTTTGCGTTCCCGCCGTTTTCCTTACAGCGAAATTTTGCCTTTCTCAAAGAACGTCTAACACTTCAAAGATAGAATTTTTGCGGATTTATAAGCCACTTGGGTTTAGGTTGCTTAGGGCTGTCACAGGGCAAACTCGCCCCCGAAATCGGCATAGCACGCATAATAAGAGGTCATGCCATCCATTGAGGTCGCCAAGAAGCTGGCGCGCGGCGTCACCCTCGACGAGAGCGATAGGGAACATGTCTTCGCCCTGATTGGTGCGTTCCTTGCAAAAAGCAAGATGCAGGCCATACTCAAATGAAAAGCCAGACGCAAGAGCCAGGCTTGACAGGCATTAATCAGGTTTGTTTTGTTCGAAGCTTAACGTCAACCATCGACTGTATTCCATATTGCTCACAAGCTCTTCTAAAGTCCTATATTCTTCATACAAAGCGAAACCGCCATCTAACATATTACTTATTTTGAAAGGTAATGGAGCAATATAAAGCTCAATTTTTGGAGGCCAAATCGGGGTCTTACATACGGAGACTGTTATCTCTGGCATTGACAACGTGTCAACCATACTAATTAATGACTGTTCATCATTTGGAACCCTTACAATATTAGTCGAATTGCTTTCCAATTCGATCTGTAAATCAATCATGCAATCCAACATCCTCCGCTCCACACATAAGTGAACGATTTCATTAAACAAACTTATGCCATTTACAAAAAGTTGGCCTTTTGACATTAACTCGTTTTTCGGATATATCTCATCTAAATGAAGGAAGGAAGGAGTTTTTGTTTCATAGAAGCTATCCAGCGCCGATGTTATAATTTTATTCTTATCCATTATTTATAATACTTTTTTTGCAACATCTTCAATCCATTTAAGAACGGCGTTAGGAACCTCTCCACTCCCATGTTTCCATGTTCCATCCATATTCAAAGCCCTTCCATCATTTAAATGAATGTGGGTCTGTTGACCGTGTATTGGATTTCCAGACGGATCTAATTTAGGAATGTCTACCCTATCAACCTGTTTAGGCATATTACCTTTTCTTGTTAAAGATTTCAATGCTTTGCCAAGTTTAAGAGCATTTGTAGGATTTAGCTTAGGCATCCCTGGAGTAGGGGCCGTACCTCCTAATACTGGGGTTATTGTTTTTCCATCATTATCAACATATACTGTTTGGCCCAAGTTATCAATAAATTCTCTCCTAAAGAAATAATGATATATATTAGACCCTAATCCATACACTGGCCCCATCACCCGTTCTCCACCAAAATAAATTTTAGCTGACATAGGTGCTTGCCTTGTCACCGCCACTTCTTCTAACTCGATAGCCTTTGGTTCATCTTTTTTTACACTATCCGCTACAGACATCCCATCCGGATCTGAAAATCTGATAGGATTGTTTAAGGTATAGTTGTATGGGGATACATTTTCATATAATTCAGCCAACGGATCCACCGTTCCCCACCTGCCTATCACCGGGTCATAGAACCTAGCGCCGTAATCGTACTGCTTCAGCTCGTCCTGGAGCTCCTTCCCGTTGTAAAGATACTTATTTTTCACTCCGTTCAGGTAACTGTTGAAAACCAACCCGAACGGGTAATAGTCATCCGCCTGGATCCTGCGGACCGTGCCGCCATTGAGGTCGAAACCCACCCGCGCGTTGCCCAGGTGGTCCGTGAGCGTGTATTCGTGGCCGTATGTGGTAGAATTCCCCTTGTAGGCCCTGCCCACTTCCGTCTGGATGAATTCGATGGCCGTGCCGTTATAGTGGATGCCGTCGATGTATTCCGTGGCCTGGGATCCCACCGTTTTGCGGAGCTTCCGCCCCGTCGCATCATACGTGTAGTTCACCGTGCCCGAGGGGGTCGTTACCTGTTGGGGCAGGTTGAGGTGGTTGTATCCGTTTACCGTGAGGTTATTGCCATCATTGGCCGCGTTGCTGCGCGTGAGCAGGTTCCCGTTGGCATCGTAGGTGTAACCCGTCGTGCCCGGCAATTGGTAGGGTGCCACGGTGTTGTTCGTCACCCGGTCGGCCACGCCCTTAAGCCGGTTGCCCCATCCCGTGTAGTCGTATCCGAGCGAATCCACGCGCGTGCCCGTGGCGTCCATCCGGTTGAGTGCCGTGATGTTGCCCATCCGGTCATAGGCAACCGCCTCCCGGGCCCCGTTGCCGGCCATCGTGCCCAGCACCAGCCGGTCCAGCCTGTCATACCGGTAGTCGTACACCTTGTCCAGGTTGCCCTGTACGCCCCAGCCCTGGCGGGAGATGTTGCCGTTGTATTGCTTCTGGTTGTCCGGCACGTCCTTCTCGTATTTCAGGTCCATGGCGAAAAGCCCCGCCGTGGAGGTACGCAGCCAGCCCCGCTCGTTGTAGGTGTAGGCCACCGTCTGCTTGGCGGACCCGTTGCCGTCCACGTGCAGCCCCTTTTTCATCAGTTGCCCCACCTCGTTGTATCCGTTGCGTGCGATGAGTGTCCGGGTGCTTCCGGGGCTGACCGTCTTCCATGTATCGACGGGCCGGTCGCGGTGGTCGTATCCGTACTCCGTGGTCACCGTCACCGCCGGCGTGGTGGCGCTCGTGGTGTGGTGTTTCCTGGTTTCCTTCTTCACCTGCCGCGTGAAGCTGTATTCTTTGGCGGTGTCGTCGAACTTGCTCGTCGAATACACCCCTCCCTGGTAATGCTGCGAGAACGTCCGCACCGCATTCCCCCGGTCATCGTAGTAAACCGCGTTCCACAGGAAGGTGGATGTGCCCAGCACCCGGACCCGGGATACCGTGGGCAGTCCGTGTGTCATCGCGCTGTATGCCGTGGGACGGTAGACCGATGGCAATGACACGAATCCCGCGACGTTGTAATCGTCGTGGAAATGCTCCGTCAGCACCGTGGCGATGGCCGATGCACCCGCCGGCCACGAACGGGTCGTGTAAGCAGTGCCCGTGCGTTCCTCCCAGGCGTTGGAACCCGTCTGGTTGTCCACCGCCGCCTGGACGGCTTCCCTGCCGATCGCCGTGCCACCGTTGGTCCAGATGCCCGTAAGCACCACCCTTCCAAGACCGTCATATTTGGTCACCAGCCACTCCTTGGCGGCCCGCCGGTTCGCATCCTGGGTGGCCACCACTTGGTCCAGTTTGTTGTAGATGATGTACTCCCGCCCCTTGCCCGGCAGCTGTTTCTCCACCATACGGCCCCGCCCGTCGTACCGGTATTGGTAGGCATGGTCGGCCAACCATGCCGTGCGCGTGGCACCGGCAGCCGGAAGGTCGCTGCGGTCCGGATCCGCCCCCGGGGGCAGCACGTAGCTTAGCCTCCCGAAGTCGTCATATACGTAATAGGTGCTCAGCATCTCCGGCGTGCCGCCGTTGTCGTTGAAGGTCCGGCGGAGCACCACGCGTCCCTGCTTGTCCGTGTACTCCTCGGTGGTATGCAATCGGCTCGCGAAGGTGCCGCTGCCCCCGGCCCAGTTCTCGTCCGTGGTCACCGTCACATGGAGTTCGTTTGCGGCATAGGCCTGGCTTGCCGTGAGGGCAAGCGTGGGCACTCCCGTGCCGGACAGCGTCACCCGGTAAAGCGCCACCCGTTTGGTGCCGGCCAACGTGCCGAAGGCGGTGCCGTTGTTGGTGGCGTATTCGGTATCGACCGTACGGCCCGTGGTGGTGCCCCTCGCGGCGGCCGGTTGCCAGGCCTGCCCCGGGAAACCCTGTTTCTGCACCCGGTTGAGCGGGGAGGGCTCGAAGACCGTCTGCGAGAAGGATGGCGTCGTGCCACCGGAAGGGGCGATCTGCACCACCCCTGTTGGCGGGCTGTTGTAGTACGTGGCCTGGAGGGACACCGTGTTGGCCTTGAAGGCACCCCCGGCACCCGTGGGTGTCGCATAGGGCAGGTAGGACCTGTCCTGCCGGCCAAAGGCGTCATATGTCATGGGGGTCACTATGTCCCGGTGGTTCGGTGCCGCCTTGACTGCCAATTCCTGCAGCGGGCGGCCGAACCCGTCGTAATAGGTGATGTCACGCATCGCATCGGCAACCGTGAGCGTGGTGGCCGGAGGCGGTGTGCCATAGCCCCGGAGGTAACGCGTAACCTGGACATAGTTCTGCGTGCTACTCCCACCGCTGCCCAGTGCGGGAAGCGATGCCGCGATGTATGCGCGGAAATTGTCCGTGGCGTGGAATCCAGGTGACAGCGTGATCGTCGTCGGCGCCGTGTATTCCCCCGTCGCGCCGGGCTGGTTCAGAACCAGCTGCCCGCTGGCCGTTATCGAAAGGCATACAAAAAGCAGCGCGGTTATCGGGTATCTCATGGTCTTCATTTCTTGGATATTCATAGCTGTCGGTTTCTATGGACGGTAATTGTACTTGTACTCCTCGATGACATTGCCGGAATGGTCCCTTACCCGCCACAGCCAGCCAAAACCGTCATAGTCGTACCACACCGTGCGCCCCGAGGCGTCCGTGGAGCTGGTCATGCCTCTGAGTGGGTCGTAAGTATAATAGGTCAGTGAGGAATTCGGCAATGGTGCACGAAGGCCATTAAACTTACTCCGTAAATCCACGTCTGCAGGACTACTGCCTGTAAAGCTCGTCACAGCGGCAGAACCTCCCAAGGCCGATTGTACAGTAGCAAAGTCTGCGTTCCTTATCTCGGCAACAGGATATTGACCTAGGTAGCTCCAAATATAAGTGACAGGCGCCCCCAGCGTTGGTGTGATCTGTCGTGGATTGCCATAACTATCATAGTTACTATAGACAAGCCTTGTTTGATACAAATTGTCAGGAGAAAATGTCGAGGCGGTTCCCGATGGCGGAAGGACACCCTGCCCGCGGTTACTAAACTTGAACGAACTCAAAGCGATTGGCGCAGCCGTCTCCAGCGCCATCACCTGATCGATTCGCCCCCTTCCTCCTGCAAGATATTTTGTGATAGTTCCCGATAGGATAGTTCTAGTAGTTCCCACCTCTTTATATGTCACCTGCTCAATCGGATAAGACACTAAATGCCCATAAGCTTTTTTCATATTGTCAATAGCCATATTGCCAGCTGGATAATCATCTGGATAAGTGGTATAGCTGATCTCCTTACTACCATCACTTTTGGTCACAATAACACCGTTTGGCTGTAGCAATAATGGATTATCATACCTGTATTCTATCTCCACTTTATTGACTGCTGTTTTCGTGTAATTAAGTTCAAATCTTTTCTTTAATAAATTTTTATATCTCACATAAGGATAAACACCTATAAAATAGGCACCTTCAGTATCCATACGACCTTCTACGGAACATGGGATGGGTCCGGCTACTATTCGTTCAATCTTTACATTTATCCAGTCCCGTTCAACATCGGCGCTTTCATACACAGATGAATCGACCTTGACTATTTCGGAATTACTATTAAAGTAAGTTTCTGTCGCAACATTTCCATTGAGTGAGGCATCATTCATTATAATATTGCCAAAAAAATGACCCATCGGATTTTCATTAATAAACTTTTTTATAATTTTTCCATTATTTGACAGAGCAGCATTCTTATCGATAACAGTTACGCTTGAGTATCCAATCGAAGCTTTTACCGGTGAGGTAGATTGCGAAAAAGAATTATTCGAGTTCACAAGGAGCCCTACACCATATCTGAAAGCAAAATCATCAGGATGAATCTTATATTTATAATATTTACTATAGCTATAACTCATCGGCACCATCAGTTTCCCGCTTGAATTGCCATCGCTATTTGTATATTCATATGTTCTAGATGAGATAAAACCATCATCACTATTTAGATTTCTGAGTTCTTTTATTCTAAGCCCACCACCGATTGACCTGTAGTTTTCAGTGGGAATAATATCTGAAGGGCTTTTTCTAGACTTTACGGTAGCAGTTACAAGGGGTACATAATTTTGAAATCCTAAAGAGGAATTACCGATAGCACAACTTAATTGATATATACCTGGTTGAAGCGTGATGGTTTCATTCCATGTTTTATTGTAAACCCCAGATGGAAAATCTGAGCAATTAAATCTCCATACCATATTCGGATTGGCTTCAGGAACTCTTATCAACCGTATGTACATATTCGCTAACTGCTGACAATTATAACTGCCATTTTTGTTATTCATATGCCCAGAAAACTGTATTTCTGTCTGTTCTGTTAAACGAAATTCTGCCTGTTTTCCTGTATCATTCCCAAAATCCATAACCGTATAAGCTGAAATACTTTCCTTTATCTTCTTTTCATCCTCCGCCGATAAAATTAATTGATTATGAAAATCATGGGGTTCAAAAGTAAAGATCGTTTTGCCTCCCGTTGGATAGGTTATAGACTTCAAGGTTCCCGCAGTTATGAATTTACTGCTTGCTCCCCTTGCAGCGCCCAGGTAAAAGTCTTTTCCTGTGACAATGTCTTCTCCGGCACCCCCGGAATAAAAGATTGAGAACAAGTAAGGTATTGTTGTATGGGAAGACCCGTTATAATTAAGCAAGTTGCTACTATTTTCCATTCCATTGTAATTGCCCCAATGATCGATAGCAAATGATGTTTTATAAGGTAAAAGATTGGTTTCATCATATTCAAAACTATAATTTTTTGTTTTTAATGTACGTGGATCTTTTTGTTTTAAACCAACCAGTTTAAGCCTTTTTCTTAAATTTTCTTCGCTGATTCCCAGACCATTCCAGATGCCAGCAGAAAAGGTATCATCATTTAAGTAATTGGCTCCAATGGTACTACTGTCGAAATAGCTATATTCAAACACATAAGTCTTTTTACTATCAGAAATCTTACTGCTAACCGAAATAGAATCCAACTTTCTTGCCCCTTCACCCGCCAAGTCCAATCTGTTTGCACTTAAATTGAATACAAGCTTTTCCAGAGAAGACTCGATTTCAACCAAATACAGATTTTGTATAGTACTTGTGTGAATCCGTCTTGGAGAATATCCTAATCCCTGCGAGACGGTTGCATTGGCATTGTATAGCGATTGTTCGCTAAGGGCCGGAATCATTTTTATCAATCCAAAATTTTGATATTTAAATTTCATCCAATCACCTTCAGGCCTTCTAATTTCTGACAGATACCAACAGGTAATTTCCTTTAAATAGGGAGTACCTTCCTGGGCAAGAAATAAATATTTTACTCCCGATCTATCGGTGATTTGAAATCCTGTAGTGTTAACCTTTTCTATTTTAACATCTTGCTGTTCCCCATAGATTTTAAGTTCCCCTGTACCTGGATGAATATAAAATTTAAACGACAGATCCATGCAATTGACATGAAAAAGATCCACAGCCCCTAAACCAGCAATGGCATTTCCGATGACAGTTCCTGGTGTCAATGTAGAAATTGGGGCATTATAAGGACATTCACCCCATGGAATATGTTCAGTTCCCATTATTGGATTAATTTTATATGGATTTATATAATCAATCAACCCTTGCCAGTCATTCCATGTTGCCACTCTTACCACTGATTGATCATTACCTTCAGCCGGGATATAAGTGATACCTGCTACAGCACTTAGTTCCCAGCCAAGTCCAACCCATGTAGCTTCCTGATTAACTTTTATACCCGTGGCATTGTAATAGAGACTAATAGGAAACTCAATTTTTCCTGATCTAACGGTGTGCAGCGGTATACTGATGTTCGGATTCCCGGTATATTCACCCACACCAATTTCACCGTATCTTCCTAAATTATCCGCTTCCGGTGCCGACGGAATAATCTGCGGGATACTAATCGCCTGACCCTGTTGCTGACAATAAGCAGTGGCGAAGAAGGCAAAATAAAATAATGCAAAAATGCTGGCTATTCTTAATTCTGATTTATATCTCATTGGAATTTACACTTTCTATAAAAAATTAATCATTCGAAATCTGACTCACTTTTACTTTTAATTCCTCTAAAAGAACATTTTGGATATTTACTTGCTCTTTCAAGGCCTGGTGTTCCTTTTCCCTTTCTATCAAATGCAGCATCATTTCCTCAACCTTCTTCAAGAGCAGCAGGTTCATCTCCGCCAGATCCAACCCATCACGCTGGATGTCCGCCGCCGATGGGATTTCCGGCAGGTGTTTATGCTCCTTCACATAAGCCTCCACCTCAGCCAGCGAAGGCAGCTCGTAGTCCGGCTCGAAGACATAGTCCGGCACATTGATATCCGTTTTCACCTTCACTTCCGTGGCAAGGATGTTGCCGTTTACCGACAGCTTCGCTTGCGGGGTGGTCGTGCCGATGCCGACGTTGCCATTGTTCTCCACCGTAAACCGCACATTTACATTGGCCTGTGCGGTTCCGCTGGATAGCCGCAATATTGCGTTGGTAGTGTTCTCTTGGTTAATATATACCGCCGCGCCAGCCCCGTCCCTGTTGAACTGGTGGTAAGTGGTGTTACCACTTGTGGTGCGGAACAATCCCGTGTAGGTCTGGGCATTTATGGCCGTTGTTGCCAGGGTGACTACCACGACTATCGATAATGACTTCAATACAAATGTCATTTTAACGATTTTTTGAATGGTTATACTCATTGGTTTCGAATTGTTCACTGCGTTTATTTTTATACTATTGGCTGCTTTCCGGCAGTAGGCCGTGGACTAGCTTTTCCAGTTGTTCCATCCGTTGGTTTTGCTCCCGCTCCCGTTCATCGTTGGCTTTCAGTTGTTTTTCCTGTGCCAGCAGATAAAGCGTCAACTGTTCCACCTTCTCCAGCAGCTTGCGGTTCATTTCGCCCAAATCGATGCCTTCGGTTTCCGCTTCCTGTGCGCTCGGAATTCCTGGCAGGCGGCCGTGTCGCTTGATGTAGGCTTCCAGCTCGGGCAGGGTAGGCAGGGCGTAATCCTCGTGGAACACATAGTCCGGCCAGTTGGCCGTTTCCACCTTGACCTCCTTTGCGCGCACCCGGCCATTGACTTCGATGCCACCCAAGTGGAACTGTGCCTGGATGCCGTTGGATGCATATCCACGGATCAGCCAGCTCACCGTGGTGCCGTTGTTCGAATATTGCCGCATGAACGGTCCGGACGCGTTGGACGCAACCTCGGTATAACTGGATTCGTTGCCACTCCATTTTGCGGAGCCGTCCGAGTTGACACGGTAGAGCTCCTTGGAATCCGAATTGCGCCATTGGAAGTACATGTTCGCGCTCTGCAGGTCGAATAGTAAACGCTGATGGGTATTGAATATCCGGGCTGTCCCGGATCCATCGGATGTAGCGAAGCGGATATAGCCTCCATTGGATACTGTCTTACCGGTGATGTCCAGTACGCTGTACACACTGTTGAGATATGGACTGGTGGTGCCGATGCCCACGCTCCCCGAGTCCGGAAACTTGTTGGTCGGTGTCTGTGCCAGGCATACCGAGGTGAGGGCCAGCGGAAGCAGCATCGATAACATGTATTTTACTTGCATATGTTTTTTTTTGGTTTAACGTCAATTATCAAGGTTTCGTTGTTCAAACGGCCATCGTACAACCTCCCCCCTACAGGCACAGGCTAAGCCAAAGCCAACAGGTGGTTTGCACGCTCTCTTCTTCACTGACAGGCCTAGCAATACGTTATCTTCGGAATCTTACAAGTTTAGGCTGATGTCTTATCCACTGTAATTATCGGGATACATTTCCAGAATTCCAAATTAAATTTTGACTTTTTTTCGGGGTTTCCTGTTCCGTAATTCATTATTGCCTTGGAAATGCCGGTTGACGGTGGCAAGGTTCTTTCGGCTTTTTTGGAATTAGTGTAGGTTGTGTTGCAATTCCATGTTTATGATATTCAAGACTTCAATTCGTCCGGTAATGACACGGTAGATGACCAAATAATTGCCCTGTATAAGATTTCGGTATATTTTCTTTTTAGTGCGAAGAAACCGGCATTCGGGGTGCATCAGGTATTCAGTCGATAATTGGTATATGCGGTTATAAACTTCCTAGATATAGAAGGTAACTGCATTATAAGCAAATGTCTCTATTCCGTATTCATAGATTTGCTCCAAACTTTGTAAGGCGAGGTCACTGACAACTACCTCGCGTATTTTCGCTTCCAAGCTTCAATTTTTTGCTTAACGGCATGCATGCTGTTAAACTTTCCATTTTCAGCCTCATGGATCATCTGCTGCAACTCTTCCGGGGTCATTGGGTCTCCAGGAATCGCATAATTTACTTTATCTGTTTTAACTTTACGCATGTTCAAAGATACAAGAAAATTTTTTAACGTCAAACAAGCCCGATAAGGAAATGGTAGGGTATAAGATAGGCGAAAGGAAGAAAGGGAAGTTGCTATTGAGGTCACAGGTATACCCCCAATAACCTCAAAACCGTACTCGTTATAGGAAACTCTTCATGTCGTAGAATTATTTATTGGTTTTTAATTGTTCTATCTCAATTTTCATGCGCTCGAAATCGGCTTTCATCACTTTTTCTACCTTCTCCTTCTCGATTAAAAGCAAAGTAATCTCCTCTACCTTCTTCAGCAATAGCAGATTCATTTCCGCCAAATCCAACCCATCGCGCTGGATATCTGCCGCCGAAGGGATTTCCGGCAGGTGCTTATGCTCCTTCACGTAGGATTCTATATACTGTAGGGTTGGTAGCTCGTAGTCCGGCTCAAATACATAATCTGGGACGGTGATATCTGTCTTTACCTTCACCTCCTTGGCTAAGATGTTGCCATCAACAGCCAGCTTCGCTTGTGGGTCAATGGTGCCGATGCCGGTATTGCCATTCGGCAGAATATAAAGACCTAATTTGCTATTATAAGGCGATGAACCGAAAGCCATGTAAAAACGCTGGACTTCTTCAGCGGATCCGAACATTCCCATTGCCATAGCTCGTATGCTCGGTTGCTGGTTGGTATAAAAACTTATCCCCCTTGCCCATCCGCCCGTTGTAACCGGACTAATCAAATCAACTCCCCCACCGTCTATCTTTACATAGGTGTTTTTGGCAGTTGGGAATAAATTCTGGGCGGAAAGATGCACAGTACATGCGCATAGCAAAGCAATGCAGGTGAGTATGGGCTTCATAAATTATTAATTTGATGTATGTTAATTCCTCAAGTTGATCTGTTGGTTTACACAAGCCGGTTTAATCATTATAATATGCCCTTGGGACCATTCACCCCCGCACACATTAGCCGAAAACACATCCTGATGGAATCTTACACACGTTTAGGCTGATGTTTAATCCACTGTAATTATCGGGATACATTCCCACAATTCCAAATTAAGTTTTAACTTTTTGTAGTGGGTTTATGTTTATTTCGATTGTGCTCCATTTCGACTACGCTCAATGTGGCATAGCTCCCATTGACTAGATGGAAATCTCGCGATAACAACAGGCTTAGACAATGGATTAATATCGGATAAGAAAAACATTGGATTTCCGGAGCTTTTGGTTTATTTTCACAGGCGATATCCTTAACGATGCTAAAGCCTCCAAGATACCTCAAGGCCGGAGCCCTGCTTCTGGCCCTCATGCTGACCGTGATCATCGCGGTGGTAACCGCCGGGCTACTGCTATTGCTGCAATACCACCGGCAATATGGTGCCCAAACCTTGCGGCAGGAGCGGCTGCAACAGCATTTGGCTTCTGGCATCAGCCTGCTGCTGACCCATGAAGGCGACCTCGACCAGGATACCGTCTCACTAAGCTTATACAACACCACGCAGGACTCGGTCATACTGACCAAACATGCATGGGGCATCTATGACGTAGGGTCCGTGCAGGCCGTGGAAGGCCGGGATACCTTGGGCAAATGGTTCCTCTTTGGCCTGGTGCCCGATAAAACGGAGCGATACGCGCTGTATCTGGCTGATGAACACCGACCGCTTTCCCTATCGGGACATACGCGCATCCAAGGGGATGCTTTCCTCCCAGAGGCGGGTATCCGCAAGGCTTACATCGAAAACCAGGCGTATGAGGGCGAAGAGGTGGTGTCTGGTGGTACTAGCTACACGAGTAATCCCGATTTGCCAGCACTCAATAGCGCCATCATCGATCGCTTAACGGCTTATCTTTATCCCGATGAGGATGAAACTTGGGCGGGCATGACCATCGATGACTTCCCTGCCTATGGCCCCAATCCCATATACCGCGCTTTTGCCGAGCAGCCCTTGCTGTTGCTGTATGAAGATAGCCTCGTTATCGATGCCCATATACTGAAAGGACATGTACTGGTACTGGCTAAAGGGCCCGTCACCATCATGCCCTCAGCCCAACTGGAAGATATCCTTGTGTTTGCGCCTAGCATCACCTTTGTCGATGGTTTCTCGGGTCGCCTGCAGGTATTCGCGCGTGATTCCATTTCTGTAGGTAAGAATTGCTCTTTTGGTTATCCCTCGGCATTGGGCTTGATAAACATCCCTGTCGATAGCACCTTCAGCGAATTCCAACCCCTACTACGCGTGGATAGCGCCAGTACGGTAAATGGCATCGTGTTTACACATTTTCCGGGAGATGAGGAGCTGCTCTTGGCGAAAATACAGCTTGGTAAGGAGACCACCGTGCATGGACAGGTGTATGCCGATGGCTTGCTCGAATTGCGCGGCACGGTGCAGGGGATGACCTCCTGCCGACGGTTTACGCTGCAAACTCCTTCGAGTTTGTATGAAAACTTTGTGCTCAATGGGGTGATGGATTACTCGCGGCTATCGCCTCACTATGTGGGGAGCCCGCTGTTGAATGGGGGAAGACGGGGAGCGGTAATGAAATGGTTGAACACCCCCCTACCCCCCTCAAGGGGGGATAAACAAGGAGGAGAATGACGCTGATGAAGAAACGATGTCTACATACCCAGCTAAAGGGTTCTACCTTGGTGGAGGTGCTGGTGGCCTTGGTGATCATTACGCTTGTAATGGCGCTTGCCGCTACACTATATGCTAAAATCGCCTATAAACGGCCGGATAACACGGTAGCCTTGCAACTCCGGCTGAAAGCGCTGGCGCAGGAGGCTAAGCGGGAGGGGGATTTTGAGACCGCTCATTATGAAACGGATGACAACTTACTCATCGACCGACATACGGAGCCTTACCGCGGGGATACTTTGCTGCTGTTGCTCGAACTGACCGGCCAAAAAAAGGGCACGGGTGAAACGGGCATCTACCGCGAAATCATTATCAAGGATATACCATGACCAATAGAAAACATATCCGGCTAAAGGCATTCACCGTCATCGAGCTGATGGTGGCACTGGTGCTTACGGCCCTGGCCATCTCTTTTGTATATGCTGGGATACGGTTTGTGCACCGGCAAAACACGGCGCTTACACAGCAACTGGCCCATTTTGATGAGTTCAACCGACTGCATAGGGCCTTGCAATCGGATGCCAATGGCGCCGATGAAATCCGGTATTATGGTACGGGTATCGACTTCCAGTCGCGAGACAAAGCCGTCAGCTTCATCCCCATCGATTCGGTATGCATACGCGAAGTGTCCGGCGTCGCGGCCGACACCTTTAATATCCGGGTGGATAGCATGGCCTGCTGGTTTGAAGGAATGAGGCTGGAGGGAACCGGAAGTCCGCTTGACCGAGCTGCCATCCATGTCTCCGTATTTGGCAATCCATTGGCCATCGCCTTGGAAAAGGTCTATGACGCAGCCACATTGATCGATCTAACCTCTTCAACCAATCTCCAATGAGCAACGGTATTGATATCCAAAAATTCAAGGCAAAAACAACACAACCTGCCCACAAAAACCACGACAAAGGGGGACTATCGGAATGGCTTACTAAAGACCACGCCTTGTTTCCTACCTTTGGCGATAAGCAGAAAGAGGCATTCTACCATGAGCTAGGCATCCTGCTTACGGCGGGCATCGACCTCAAATCGACGCTGGATATGCTCATCGGACAGCAGCAGAACAAACGAAACAAAGCCATGCTGAGCCAAGTGCAGGAGGCCGTGGTGCAGGGCAGCTCGCTATCCGGCGCCATGCAACAACACACTCCCTTCAGTGCATACGAGTACCATAGCGTTCAAATCGGTGAAGAAACGGGCAAAATTGCTCCAGTATTGCAAGATCTGGCCTTATATTTCCGCAAGCGGCTGAAGCAGAAACGCCAGATTACCAGCGCCCTCACCTACCCTTGCATTGTGGTGCTCACTTCCATGGGCGCCATCTTTTTCATGATGAATTTCATCGTGCCGATGTTTGCGGATATCTTCCAGCGATCGGGCAGTGACCTGCCTCCCATTACGCAATTCATCGTTTCGGTGTCGACTTTCACCCGGAAATATCTCCCACTGACCTTGCTCGCCCTAGTGGCATTGGCCATATGGCTATACACCCAACGCCTTACCGGTTGGTACCGAAAATGGATGGCCCAGCTGATGCTCCACTTGCCGATCTTCGGTAGCATGGTCCGCAAAATATACCTTGCGCGCTTTTGCAATTCGATGGCGTTGCTGACCGGCGCGAAGGTTCCCCTGATCCGTGCCCTGCAGCTCTGCAAGCAGATGGTGGGCTTCTATCCCATCGAGCGCTCGCTCGTCACCGTGGAAGACCGGATACTGCATGGCCATTCGCTACACAGTAGCCTCGCCGCCTATGCCATCTATGATTCCAAGCTGATTTCCTTGGTGAAGGTGGGCGAGGAAGTGAACCAGCTTGCCGATTTCTTTGGCAAGGTGGCCGATCAGTATAACGACGAAGTAGAATATCAATCGGCCACCATCGCTGCCTTACTGGAGCCGCTCATCATCATTTTCCTCGGACTCTTCGTGGGGCTCATCCTCATTGCCATGTACCTGCCGATGTTCCAGATGGGTGATATGTTTGCGTGATAGAAGAAAAAGTTTGACTTCAAGAAACCGTCATGATTTTCAAAATCACATAGTGGAATGAATAAACCGAGCTTGCGAGCTCTTGAACACCCATTTAGTAAACACTTGTGAAAAATCATGACAGCTTCGTCACCTTTAAAAACAAATTTATACAGATGAAAGACAACGTTCATTTTTGAGAACGATTCAGCAAAAAATGATTAGTCGCATTCAACTGCTCCTTTTACTTTTATCCAGCTTCTTTTATTACTTTTGATTCCAACGAATCCAACGCAATGTTTGACCAGACAACATACCAATCACGTCGTAAAACGCTCCAAGAGCGGATCACTACAGGTGTGATACTCCTCCTTGGCAACGGTGAATCACCCATCAACTTCAAGGACAATACCTACCCGTTCAGACAAGATAGCACGTTCCTTTACTATTTTGGAATCAGTGCCCCACATTTGGCAGCTATTATCGATGTGGACGAAGGCCGTACGATCATATTTGGGGATGAGCTCAGCATGGACGATATCGTTTGGATGGGACAGTTGGAACCGCTGCATGAAAAAGCTGCCAAAGTTGGGGTGACAGAAACCTTGCCCTCCAATGCATTGGCACAAGTGATCCAAAATGCGATGCATCAGCAACGTCCCATCCATTTCCTCCCACCCTACCAACCTGATAATCACATCAGGTTATCCAGACTCCTCGACATACCCCTTGAACACATAGCCCAATCGGCATCAGTGGAACTCATCAAGGTCGTGGTGTCCCAACGTTCCATAAAATCCGAAGAAGAAGTTGATGAAATAGAAAAGGCCGTGAACACCAGCGTGGATATGCACTTGGCGGCCATGCAGCTTGCAAAGCCAGGCATGCCTGAACACATCCTCGCAGCCAAGGTACAGCATATTGCGCAAGAGGCCGGTGGCACGTTGGCTTACCCTACCATCATGACTATACACGGCGAAGTGCTCCACAATCACTACCATGGCAACATACTGCGGGAGGGACAGCTGGTACTCAATGATTCGGGTGCCGAAACGGCCATGGGCTATGCGGGTGATCTCACCCGTACCCTTCCTGTGGGCAAGCGGTTCTCCTCACTGCAAAAGGAGGCTTATGAAACCGTATTAACGGCATTGGAAACGGCAACAGCGGCACTTAAACCCGGTGTCCGCTACCTCGACATCCACTTCCTGTCATGCCGCACGCTGGTGGAGGGGTTGAAGGCAATGGGGCTGATGCATGGCGATGCGGCGGAAGCGGTAGAACATGGTGCGCATACTTTGTTTTTCCAATGTGGAACGGGCCATATGATGGGACTCGATGTGCATGACATGGAAGACCTCGGTGAACAGTATGTGGGCTATACGGATACCTTAAAGAAAGACAGCACCACCTTCGGATTGAAATCGCTACGGTTGGCCAAGGAATTGGAGGCGGGCTATGTGCTGACCGTGGAGCCTGGTCTGTACTTCATTCCAGAACTTATCGACAGCTGGAAAGCCGAACATAAACTTTCGCAATTCATCAACTATGACCAAGTGGAGGCTTTTAGGGGGTTTGGGGGCATCCGGATAGAAGATGATATACTGATTACTGAAACAGGCTACCGTATATTGGGGAAACCGCTGGCCAAAAGCGTGGCGGAGATTGAAGCTATCAGGGATGGGGCATATTGAGTTGATGATGGAACGCGGAAGACTTTGCTAACAACTAATTGCTAATAACAATTAAGTATACCATGAATAAAACAGGAAATATTGTGATACTCCGAATCTACGTAACCTTCGTGATGATGGCCCTATTCTGCGTTGCTAATGCCCAATTCGGGCAACGCACACAGTGGTCGGCAGATGGCAATGCCATCATCAAAGTAGCGCAAGGCGAAGTGATAAGGGAAACGGTAGCCAATCCGGAACAGCGTGATACGCTGGCATCTAAAACAGACCTCACCCCAAGTGGCCGTGAACCCTTATCCATAAGACGCTTCGCCTTATCGGACGACGGGCATAAAATATTGATCAACACCAATACGAAGCGCGTATGGCGCTATGATACCCGGGGTGACTACTGGGTATTTGACCAACGCGATAAATCACTCAGGAAACTGGGAGGCAGCCTCCCTGAATCTTCGTTGATGTATGCCAAATTATCGCCAGATGGCAGCAAGGCCGCTTATGTGAGCGCGCATAACCTGTATGTAGAGGACCTTGCCTCCGGCAAAATCACCCCATTGACCCAAGACGGCAGCGATCGCATCATCCACGGCACCTTTGATTGGGCGTATGAAGAAGAGTTTGGATGCAGGGATGGCTTCCGCTGGTCACCTGATGGCCAGAAAATCGCGTATTGGACAATAGATGCGCGTACGATCCGCAATTTCCTGATGATAAACAATACGGACTCGGCATACGCATACACCATTCCTGTGGAATACCCCAAAGTAGGTGAAGCACCGAGTGGCGCATTTGTCTCTGTCGTGGATATCGATGAGGGACATGCCGTTAAAATGGATATCCCCGGCGATCCGGTACAACATTACCTGCCCCGTATGGAGTGGGCGGCCAATTCGGATGAACTCATCATTCAGCAACTCAACCGTAAACAGCAGGAAAGCAATATCTATATTGCCCATGCCATGGATGGAACGTGCACCATGATTTACCATGAAAAAGACGATGCTTGGATTGATATCAAAGCCCGATGGAACCATGATGACCCCTCGGAATGGGAATGGATAGACAATGGCAAAGCGTTCATCTGGATGAGCGAAAAAGATGGATGGCGTCATTTGTATCGTATCGACCGCAAAGGCAATGAAAAATTAATATCTCCCGGTGATTTTGATGTCATTGGCATCGACTTAATCGATGAGATAAACGGCTACATCTACTTTTCGGCTTCGCCGGAAAATGCTACGCAAAAATACCTCTATCGGATAAAGCTGACCGGCGGCAAAGCCGAAAAGATAACCCCCGATGGGCAGAACGGCAGTCATAGTTATACGCTTTCGCCAAACGGCACGGTTGCTTTACACCAGTTCAGCAGCCACACCGGCATGAGCAGGGGCCATGTGATAAGCCTGCCCAACCACAAAACATTGCTCAGCGGGCAGGTTATGCAAGTGCCAGACGATGCCCCGAAAGTTGAGTTTTTCAAGGTAACCACTGCAGACAGTGTGGAAATGGACGGCTGGATGGTTAAGCCGACTAACTTTGACCCCGCTAAAAAATACCCGGTGGTTTTCTATGTGTATGGTGAGCCTGCCGGACAGACCGTTACCGATACATATGGTGCGGGTGGCAACCGGCTTTATAAAGGTAGCATGGCGGATGATGGCTATCTATATATTTCCGTGGAAAACCGCGGAACTCCAGCCCCGAAGGGCAGGGAATGGCGGAAATCCATCTATCGAAACATTGGCATCCTCAACATCCGCGACCAAGCCATGGCCGCCAAGGAGATAGTAAAATGGCCTTTTGTAGATTCCTCCCGCATCGCCGTATGGGGATGGAGTGGAGGGGGTTCATCCACACTCAACCTCCTTTTCCAATATCCTGAAATCTATCAAACCGGCATTGCGGTGGCCGCGGTGGCTGATCAATTGATGTATGACAACATCTACCAAGAACGTTATATGGGTATTCCCCAAGAGGCCCGCGAAGATTTCGTGAACGGTTCACCTGTCACGCACGCCAAAAACCTTCAGGGAAACCTACTTTATATCCATGGTACCGCCGATGATAATGTGCATTACCAAAATGCGGAGCTATTGATAAACGAACTGATCAAACATAATAAGCAATTTTCGATGATGCCTTACCCAAACCGGAGCCATGGTATCAGTGAAGGAGAAGGAACGGGGGAACACCTTTCTACGTTATATACCAACTTCCTTAAGCAACATTGCCCACCGGGTGGGAAATAATCCCTACAACACGATGAAACGATTATTTATTCTATTCCTTTTGATATCCGTAGCGGTGGATGGCCACACGCAATTATTGAAAGCCCGTGAAATCTTCAACCGTGCGGATTCCTTGCGCGGAAAGCTCACTCCGTTGCGTACTTGTTATGATATCAATTATTACCACCTTGATGTGAGGGTGGATCCAGATAAGCGGCATATTAGCGGTTCCAACCTATTTCAGTTTACAGCGGTGGAGGATTTTTCTCGCTTACAGTTTGATTTGTTCGACAACCTGAAAATCGAAAAAGTGCTGTACAACGGACAGGAGCTACCTTTCAAACGGGAGTACCATGCGGTATTCATCGATTTCGCGCAACCGATACGTAAAGGCCAATCGGATTCCTTCACCGTCCATTACTCCGGACATCCCGTGCAGGCCAAACGGGCACCCTGGGACGGGGGGTTCGACTTCAAAAAAGACAGCAACGGTAAACATTGGATTGCCACTGCCTGCCAAGGACTGGGTGCCAGTGTGTGGTGGCCCAATAAAGATCACCAATCGGATGAAGTGGACAGCATGCTCATCAGCATCAGCGTACCCAATGGATTGACCAATGTATCGAACGGACGTTTCCGTGGCAGTGAAGACCTCGGTGATGGGTACATGCGCTTCAACTGGTTTGTGAGCAATCCGATAAACAACTACAACGTATCCGCCAATATCGGCGACTACGTGCATTTTGCAGATACCTTCAATGGCGAAAACGGCGTGCTCAACCTGGATTATTGGGTGCTCCGCGAGAATGAGGCCAAGGCGAAGCCCCATTTCGGCGCCAATGTAAAACCCATGCTCCGTGCCTTCGAACATTGGTTTGGGCCTTACCCTTTTTATGAAGATGGCTTCAAGTTGGTAGAGACCGCCCACCTCGGTATGGAGCACCAGAGCGCCATTGCTTATGGAAACAAGTACCAGAATGGCTATTTGGGTAGAGACGGTTCCGGCACGGGATGGGGCAACAAATGGGATTTCATCATCGTGCACGAGGCCGGCCATGAATGGTTCGGAAACAACATCACCTCCAACGACCTTGCCGACATGTGGATTCACGAAAGCTTCACTAACTATTCTGAAGCCCTCTATATCAACTATCATTTTGGCAAAAAGGCTTCACAGGAATACGTGCACGGCAACCGCCGCGGCATCCAGAACCTCACTCCCATTATCGGCAACTACCACGTAAACAACGAAGGTTCCGGCGACATGTATAATAAAGGTGGCGTATTGCTTAATATGGTGCGCACCATTATCGATGACGACGAGAAATGGCGGCAGATCCTTCGGGGGCTAAACAAAACGTTTCATCACAGTACAGTAGACTATGAGGATATCGTTAGTTACATCAGCAAGCATGCGGGGAAAGACCTTAGCGCGGTATTTGCCCAATACGTGCGGCATGCCAATATCCCCACATTGGAATTTTATTTCGATGAAGGAAACAAGGTTCTTTGCCGATGGATTGCCGATGAGCCGGGTTTCGACATGCCGGTACGCATCCGCACAAAAGGTGGTGAGTACCAATTCATCCAACCCACACGCAAACTGACCCTAGTCGACTTACCTGGCTTGTCGCGGGATAACCTGGAGGTAGACACCTTCAATTTCTACATCGGTGTTTTGATGAACGAATAACCTCATTCCTTGGCCAACACCGCTTTGTACTGGTCAAGCATACTCACCCGATTGATGAATGCGCTGAATTCGATATATTGCTCAGCAGGGAAAGTCCCTTCATTGAGGATGAATTTTCGATGATACGTCATGCGGTCACCATCTTGGCTCAAGATGGCATGATAGTAGCCGAACGGTGTTTCAATCACTTCATCAAAGGATGGCGATACCATCACATAATTAGCTGGAAGTGTGTACACAATATAATCTTCATCAGTATATCCCCTATTGATATAAACTGGAAGTATCCGATTCTTTATGGTAGGAATGGTTCCTCGTCGATTGAATACATTGGCTACCATGAAAATTTGGCGGTTGTTTTCGGGTGCATACTTCGCTAATGTCACATCAAATGCTTCGACCAATGTTGGCCGTTCAGCATTGGATTTTTGATAGTCAATATTCCTAAAACCGATGTGGTCGATATCATAGGTCTCCTTCAGCAATTTTAGCTGTTCCATCCCACTGCTTTCGGCGATTTCCAAATGGTTGTCGTACTGTCCGGCGGCAAACATCGTCTCCACCTTGCCCGAGAGGTTTCCATCGCCATCCAGCACCAATTCGGCATGCCTGATTTGCGAACTTTCCGCCTCATCAAAGCGAGGTGTCCGCAAGAGTTGTCCACCCTCCGGTGTGCATGCCCATACTGTGCGGTCGTCTGTAAAGGAACCCAGAAAACCGAATGGAACGCGTTGGTTGGTGCATTCCAGCCATATGGTGTCCTTTTCAAATGGTAGGCATAGGATGATGTGATTACCTTGGTCCATCTCTGCAAAATCGGGCTGGATATCCCGCTTGGCACTTCCGGCATTGACCACGCAATAGTACGAGGGGATATCCACAACCATTAATAAAGCCTGCATGTAGTTGACCAGCGCCTTGCAGTCGCCGTACCCAAGCCTATCCACCTCGCTCGCAGCCATGGGCTTGAATCCACCAATACCGATTTGCACACTGATGTACCGTGTCTTACGCTGCATATATTCATACAGCACCCTAGCTTTTTCTTGATCAGTCTCCACGCCCTCCACCAAGGACCTTACCTCCTGTACAGTCCCGGCAGGAAGTGCCGAACCTTCAGTCAGCAATGCATGATGCATCCATTTCCCTAGCTCCTGCCAGTTGGAATAACTCCCTTTGTGCTTGTAGTATACAAAATCCACCGGGGCTATTCTTACGATGGTCTGATAGGTCTCGGGGTCGGGGCTATAGGGTTCATGCCGTTGCGCAGGAATAGTTGAGACTTTCCAGGTCCTGGTTGTCCGCCCATCGAGGCTACCCACGATGGGCTCGCCAGCGTAGTTTATGGATTTAGTGCGTACCGCATCCGAGGCGCCACACATGAATGTATATTGGCTCTCTTCTACAGCGACATCCCGAGAAGTATTGGGCCGCCAATCGGGGATAATGAGGTTTTGCTTGCGTTCTATTTCACAGTCATATTCAACCGTATATGGATAAGAAGTCACGGAAGGCAGGAAGTGTTTTACCCGACTATCTTCATATAGCGAATAGCTGCTCACCGCGCTCTCGTCACTGAAGTCCTTGTGGCTGAATTTGCCGATCTGGAAGCCATCGGCATCAAATACCCGCCCCGAAACGCGTTTGATGGCCGTGCTCTTGTCGTAATAAATGACCATCCTTGCCTTGCGTTCGCCGCCTTTGTTAAATACGGTAATCGCTTCTTTAACATGATAACGCACCTTGGTGGGTGCCAGCATGTCTACCACAATGTGTTGATGGCGTACCACTGCGTTCGCCCTGCTCTTTAGGCTATCGGCAATCTGTGCCACCGCATAATCCTGTTGCGCATGGGCGAGGCATCCTACCGACAACAAGACCATGATGATCCATCCTATTTTTGCCATCATTTTTCTTCCGTTTTACGTAAAACCACATCAATTTTCTCATGCTGGATAATCCGACTGAAAAACTCTTTCAACGAAAAATAACTTTCGGGAGAATAGATAGCCTGGTTGAGTGCCATCAGTTGCGAAAACGTAAACGTATCCCCGTTAACCAAGTTGGTTTGCGTCAGATACCTTCCCCCCTTGTTTTCAATCGCCAAATTGTAATCATTGGGTTTCGCTTTGATTTCATAAGTGCTGGGCAACTTGATGGTCATCTGCACCCGTTCTTGGCTGGCAGTACCCATATCTACAGGATAGGTGCGTTCATCGAGGTTAAAGGGATTGCTTTTCAATCGGTTAATAAAAAACGGATTGAAAAACATCTCTCGGGCATTCAAATTGTCGTACAGCTTCATTTCCACCTCATATGATTCTATTAAGGATTGTTCCACGATATCTACCCCACTGATTTCGCCATCCATGATGTTTATTCTCGGCATCTGTTCATCGATGTGTTCAATGTACTCGGCCACGGTATTGTATTTGGCAATGGCCCTCCGTTTGTTATAAGCGGCATACCCACGGCTTCTGGTTATCATCTTCCCTTTCAGCATACCATCGGGAGCGAGTTCTGCGGTCAATGTATAGTCGGTAGTGGACTTCTCTGATGCGTGAAGCTCGATCCAATAGGAAGGGTTTTTAAGGTTAATCACCCGTGCCTTGCCATTAATACAACGCAAGGGCAGCAACCCGAAAGGCAACAATGGGTCGGAAGCATCCAATAGGTAATAGTCATCGGCGATATTCACTTTGGCCACTACATAGTTAAAATCGCTCAGCACGGGGTGTATGTCGTTGACCACACCATTATCACGAGTGGAAAGGATCGCCGCCTCCGCATCCAAGCCCGCAGCACGTAATCCCGCGATTAATGCAAGGTTGATATCACCCACATTACCCGATCGGTCCTCCAATGCGTCTTTGATACCATGCTCACCATATTTCCCAATATAGTTGTTCCATTTGATATTCTTTTGGATATAGCCATATAAGGCCTTTGCCTTACTGAGGTCGTCCGACGCGCTCTTCAAAATATCCGGCAGGAGCGATTTGAATACGTTTTCACGTTTCATCTGCCCGCCAAAATCCCCGTCACTAGTCAACTCACGGTCCACATCCCGCCATTCCTTGGTGATCTTGAGGTTCGTTCCATTGAGTCGATATATATCTGATAATTCAAAATAAATAGCTGATTTAAAATTGCTTGGAGCCGTCATATAATCTTCGGCTACAAAAGCGGGTATATTGCGCATTCCATATGTCATGCGCGAGCAATCAATGTCCCGACCCGCAATCCGGAAACACCCTCTATCCAATTTGGCATCTTGCGTAGCGAGGGGGTACGGTCCCCTCAGGATCACATTGTAGGTATACATTCCGGGGATGGATGCTACAAATGTACTGTTGACCTTCGGGATATCGTCTTGCAGGTACCAGGTCTTGAAATTGAAAATATGGGGCGAAACCAAACGATAGCTGTATTCGACGATGCTCCCATCCTGCAGATCCGGGAAGGTAAACTTATTGTTGGTCAAATATTTGTTAGCATTTTCCTTGAATACCTGGTTCTTATCCAACGGAATAGATACAATACGTCCATTGACAATGTTGATGGTGGTTGCCTTGATTTCAGTTAGCGTTTCCACGCGGTTACCGCTATCATCCCGATAGGTAGGTATCACAATGTTGGCATACTTATACCCATCCCTATTGAAAATTTTGATACGCACATGGTACTCCACAATCAATTCGGTGATATTTTTTGCATCGTTGTAAATCATATAGGCTTTGCCGTATTCGTTCAATACGGCCGCATTGGAAAAGCTATCCAGATCGTTTTTGCTAAGTTTGACATCATCAGCGGTCACTGAGCCAAATTCAAAATCCTGTCCGAGCAAACTCAATTGGAGCAACGCTAGAAGAGCTAAGGTTAGATAGGTTGTCTTCATTTATTGATAGTATAAGATGATTCGCTCGCAATATAATTAACTTGAGGCTTATCGCTAAATTTTATCATTTTTTTAACACTTGTATACCATTTGGACTAAACTCGACAGGTTTGCGCAGTTCTAGGTTTCGAGGTTCCGATGATATCGATATCCGGAGGTAAAAAAATCATATAATTCTGATGAATTATATAAGTTTTTTGGTTAGGTTTGCACATTCTTTGAAACTGCATTATATACTTGCCAATGGGGTTGTTTAACTGGTTTACTCAAGAAGTTGCTATTGATTTAGGTACGGCCAATACACTGATTATCCATAATGATAAAGTAGTGGTGGATGAACCTTCTATTGTCGCATTTGATCGCACGACCAATAAGATCATCGCCATTGGCCGGCAGGCCATGCAGATGGAGGGTAAAACACACGACAATATCCGCACCGTAAGACCATTGAAAGATGGTGTGATTGCGGATTTCAACGCTGCCGAGCACATGATCAGGGGGATGATTAAGATGGTAAACAATGGCAAAGGTTGGTTTTTTCCTTCGCTACGCATGGTCATCTGCATCCCTTCGGGTATTACCGAGGTGGAGAAACGAGCGGTACGCGATTCGGCCGAAATAGCAGGTGCCAAGGAAGTGTACCTTGTGCATGAGCCCATGGCCGCCGCGGTCGGCATCGGCATAGACGTGGAAGAACCGATGGGAAACATGGTCATCGATATCGGTGGAGGTACTACGGAAATCGCAGTCATTGCGCTTTCGGGGATTGTTTGTGATCAATCCATCCGCGTGGCTGGCGACAATTTCGATTCAGATATTGTTCAATATATCCGCAGGCAACACAACATCATGATTGGCGACCGCACAGCGGAGAAAATCAAAATCGAGGTAGGGTCTGCCCTTCCCGAGCTCCAAGATCCGCCGGCTGATTTCGCGGTGCAAGGCCGTGATTTGATGACAGGTGTGCCCAAGCAAATCACCGTTTCCTATACTGAAATTGCACATTGCCTTGATAAGTCGATCTCAAAAATAGAGGAGGCCATATTAAAAGCCTTGGAAATCACTCCTCCCGAACTTTCGGCTGACATTTACCAAACAGGGATTTACCTGACAGGTGGCGGCGCATTGTTGCGCGGTTTGGACAAACGCATTCAAGCCAAAACCAAGCTGCCCGTACATGTGGCAGAAGACCCCCTACGTGCGGTAGTACGAGGCACCGGTATCGCATTGAAAAATATCGGCACGTTTAAGTTTTTGATGCAGTAAAATCAGCGATCAGCTTTTGGTGTATGCATATAAGCTATTAAGCTATCATGAAGAACCTTTGGATACTCATCAATAAATACAATGCTTTTTTTCTTTTTGTTGGGTTTTTTGGGTTTGCTTTTTATCTAGTTATACGGAATAATACATTCCAGCGCGCATCGGCCGTCAACTCATCAAACCACTTCATAGGTGCTACTTACGCCAAGATAAACGCATGGAAAAGCTACCTAAACCTCAGTCAGGAAAATGCGCTACTGGCCGAAGAAAATGCAATGCTGCGCAAACAATTGCAGTACTTTATAGCACCGGATAGTGTGGAAAGTGATCTGGTCATTGACAGCGCACGTGATGTGCAATATCATTACATCGTTGCCAAGGTGACCAACAACAGCATCCACCAAAAAAACAACTACATTACCCTAGACAAGGGCAAGAAACATGGTATCCAAAAAGGCATGGGGGTTATATCCGCCAGTGGCATCGTGGGTATTGTCCTTAATGTGTCCGACCATTTTTCCACCGTACAATCGTTATTGCACAGCGAAAGCCGCATCAGTGCTTCACTGGAAGACAGCCAGGCTTTTGGGTCATTGGTTTGGGGAGACAGCTATGATGCCCGTATGGCCACCCTGAAAGATATACCGAACCATGTGAAGGTGAGGAAAGGCGAATCGGTCTATACGTCGGGGTTTTCCCTCTTCCCCCCAGGCATACCGGTGGGTAAAGTTATTGAAACGGGGAATTCAGGTGGCGACAGTTTTCTAAACATCAAAATAGAACTCAGCACGCAGTTTCACAATCTGCAGCAGGTATATATTGTGGAAGACTTGTTTGCAGAGGAAAAAGCAGATTTAGAAGCCCAAAACGACGACAATGGCTAAGCTACTCTCATACAATATTGTCCGTTTTATCGCGCTAGTCATTTTGCAGGTGTTTTTGTTCAAAAATATTGGCTATTACAACCTCGCTACACCATTTCCATATATCCTGATTATCCTGTTATTACCGGTTGGCATTCCTAATTTCATCTTATATTTTCTCGCATTTGTCACCGGCATTACCATCGATGCCTTCTATGATACCTTAGGAGTCAATGCAGCCGCCTGTGTAGCACTCGCCTGGGGTCGCATCATGTTCCTTCGCATTACGTTGCAAACAGACCATTATGAAAATTACATGACCCCGTCATGGGGTACCGTACCATTCAGATGGTATTTCCTCTATGTGTTTGTGCTCACCTTATTCCATCATGCCGTATTGTTTATGATGGAAACCTTTACTTTCCATCAATTCCATTACACCATCATCCGTATTCTTTTAAGTTGTATATTTACGGTCATTACCATTTTGTTATTCAGTTTGCTGTTTTATCGAAAGAAGCAGCGTTAATTTGGAATGGAGTGGATTTGGGCGGCCAATTGCCCTTTTGGTATTGGTATAAGCATTTTACAATAAATGAATAGTCTATTTGCAAGGAAATACATCATTCAAGGCATTTTTATCGTTGTGGCGGTCATCATTTCTGCCCGCCTGTTTTACCTTCAGTTGATTGATCAGTCCTACTTGCTCTCCGCCAATAACAATGTGTTACGAAAAATGGTCATCTACCCCGCTAGGGGGGTTATTCTCGATCGCGATGGAAAAGTATTGGTGCAAAATGAACCGGTATATGACCTACTGGTGACACCGCGCGAGGTAAAGGCCCTCGATACGGCGCTGCTATGTGAACTGGTGGGAATAGACAAAGCAGGCTTTGAGCGACGGATGACAACGGCGCGCAACTATTCCCCATACAAAGCCTCGCAATTTGAGAAGCAAATACCTTCCACCGCATACGCCACATTGCAGGAACATCTCTATAAGTTCAGGGGATTCTATGTACAGAACAGGACGGTACGCAGCTATCCCGATAGTATTGCCGCACAATTTTTGGGATATAT
Source organism: Parapedobacter tibetensis (assembly GCF_024704835.1). Classification (GTDB taxonomy): domain Bacteria; phylum Bacteroidota; class Bacteroidia; order Sphingobacteriales; family Sphingobacteriaceae; genus Parapedobacter; species Parapedobacter tibetensis. The sequence continues at coordinate 413,165 of NZ_JAMXBE010000005.1, read as the reverse complement.
CCAAGAGGTGAACGATCGAAATATCGAACGCTCCAACGGCTTTTACCGTCCCGGCGATTACATTGGTGCCAGCGGCGTTGAATATGCCTATGAAGACCTATTACGAGGCCAGCGGGGCGTGAAGAATGTGTTGGTGGATGCTTTCAACAGACCCAAAGGCGTCTTCGCTGAAGGGAAATATGATACCTTGGCCATGGCTGGGGATGGTTTGGTTTCTTCATTGGACAAGGAACTGCAAATCCTAGCCGAAAAGCTGATGCGTAATAAAATCGGCAGCGTAGTGGCTATCGAGCCCAACACGGGCGAGATACTCACATTCGTGAGCAGTCCCAGCTATGATCCTAACCTGATGGTGGGGCGCGAACGTGGCAACAATTACATGACCATGCTCCATGATCCACACAAGCCCATGTTTATCCGCCCCATACAAGCACAGTACCCTCCGGGTTCGGTGTTCAAGGTAGTGAGCGCCCTCACCGCCCAGCAAGCAAACCTCATAGACGAGCATACCGTATTCAACTGTCCGGGCGGATACCGATATGGTGGTGGCAGGGCCATCATGCGATGCACGCATGTGGATGGGGCCACCGCATTAATCAAATCCATCCAACGCTCCTGCAATACCTATTACGGGCATACCTATGCACGGATGATAGACCATCGCAATATGCCTAGCGCGGAGGCATACGAGTTGTGGCGCGAAGCTGTCATGAAATTTGGTATCGGACACACCCTTGGTATTGACTTACCGGGAGAAAAGTCAGGGTTGCTACCGACGGCGGATTACTACACCAAGGCGTACGGCAATGCCAAGTGGGGTTCGAGCTATAACATATCCTTATCCATTGGTCAGGGTGAAATGGGTATTACTCCCTTACAGATGGCCAATATCATGGCCATTGTGGCCAACCGGGGCTTTTACTATCGCCCACATCTGATTAAGGGCATTGGGGAGCAAAAAATCGTTAAGGAGGAATTTACGGAAAAAATTTCTGCCGGTGTAGACGGAAAGTATTACGAACCCGTGATAGAAGGGTTGAGCCGGGCGGTAAATATACCCGGTGGCACCGGATATGCCGTACGGATTGCTGATATCGAAATGTGTGGAAAAACGGGGACCGCGCAAAATCCACATGGAGCAGACCATGCTGTATTTTTCGCCTTCGCCCCGCGTGAAAACCCCAAAATTGCCATTGCCGTAGTCGTGGAGAATGCAGGTTATGGCGGCACATGGGCCGGCCCCATTGCCAGCATGCTAATCGAAAAGTATTTGAAAGACACGGTTACCCTTCCCAAATATATCCAAGACCGGATATATAACGCCGATCTCTTGCCCAAACTGGAAACGGAGAAACCGCAAGAGGTTACCATGGCAGCGCCCAAACGGCAAGCCAAGCCTAAGGAAGAGCCGAGAAAAGAGGAAGAAGTCTTATTTGTTCACCACAGTGCCATCATGAACAGGTATGAATAATCCGCATCGAAATAAACTATTTGGCGGAGACGTGGATTGGTTCACCGTCCTCCTTTGGCTATTGCTGTGTATCATTGGTTGGTTCAATATTCAGGCGGCGGTTTTTGACCCCAATTATCCAAGTTTGTTCAGCATGAATACCAATTACGGCAAGCAATCCATCTATATCTTTTCGGCGATGCTTATTGCCGTAACCATGCTCGTTGTCGATGCTAAGTTTTACAGTTCCATTGCTCCCGTCCTTTATGCCATTACCATACTGTTATTAGTGACCGTACTCATTGTGGGGCGCAACGTGGGGGGCAACCAAGCCTGGATACCCATCGGCAGTTTCCGCCTACAGCCCGCTGAATTTGCCAAATTGGCCACCTGTTTATTATTAGCTAGGTACCTGAGCGCCAACAGCAATAGAAATCCCAATCTCAAAACCTTGTTTTTCGGTGCGGCCATTGTATTGCTTCCCGTATTGCTGGTGTTGCTCCAACCCGATACAGGTTCGGCGCTAGCTTTCTTTGCCCTCGTGTTCGTTTTCTATAGAGAAGGCTATATCTCTGGCCCTTGGTTGCTGTTTGGCGGCCTTTGCATTATGTTATTTGTCCTTACACTGGCCTTCAGCCATTGGGCCGTCATCCTCACCTTGGCTGCCATTTGTGGATTAGGCATATATTATTTTCGGAAGAAACGGAAAATAATCACCAACCTGGTCGTACTCTTTGCCATCTGCGCCGCCTATGTATTCTGTGTGGAATTTGTATACGATAATGTATTACAATCGCACCAACGCAACCGTATTGATGTAATTCTAGGCAAAATAGATGATCCTCGGGGACAGGGATACAACCTCAATCAATCCAAAATCGCTATTGGATCCGGGCAATTTTGGGGCAAAGGTTACCTTCAAGGTACCCAAACCAAATATAATTTCGTACCTGAGCAAAGCACGGATTTTATTTTCTGCACCATTGGCGAAGAGTGGGGTTTTGTAGGCTCCATGGTGGTCATTGGCATCTACCTCACGCTATTGTTACGCATCGTCAATATTGCTGAGCGACAACGTACGGCCTTTGCACGCATTTATGCCTATGGAGTGGCATGCATCCTGTTTTTTCACTTCGCCATTAACATTGGCATGACCATCGGCATCGTGCCCATTATCGGCATTCCCCTACCCTTCCTCAGCTATGGAGGGTCCTCGCTATGGAGTTTCACCATTTTGCTCTTCATTATGCTTAAATTCGATTCGAACAGGAAAGGGATTGTTTAAGGATGCAGGACACTACGCAAATGGCGTAGCACTTGACGCCGATCATCCCGATGCCTTAATCATACCGGACACCTGCCACATGTATATCTCGAGATTATTCGGCAGGCCGGTGTATAAACCGGCCCACTTTCATTCCGGCCAATCCGGAAAACCCACTTACAAGGCCGACGACCAATGCGGCGATGACGAACACCAGTATAGTGCCGGGCACATTCGCTAATGCCGGCGCGCCGCCGGTGAAAACACCGGCAACCTTGCTTACCAAATCCACTTCGGACAACACATGAAGATAGGTTGAATAACCTAACCATAGGGTAAGTCCCGCCAGAGCCGATACCCAAAAGGCATAGGATGCCGTTGGCGACCTCCACCAACAGCCGGCGAAACAAACAGGAGCAATGACCCACCAAGGACCAAAATAGGACAACAGCCCTCCGATAAGCACAATTAGTAGATATAGCATGTTAGCTCATTTTTTTGGTTTCAATGAAACGTGATGTTGCAGCCTTTCCGATTCCTCATCGTCATGTTTCATAAACAGGAGCGTATCCAACTCGCCGTTGGCCCAGCGGTCAATCATATTATCGTAGTATTTACTCCCGGGGTTGCCAGATTGCCCACCCGGATATAAACCATAGGCCACCGGCCATTCGGTGTCCAGCTGCACCACCATTCGCCACGAAGGACCATGGGTACCCGTGGTGGCATTGACAATACCACCACCGCCACCATTAATAATTCCTGTACGGCCAAAGGAGGTGAAATTGGGTACCAAATGCATAATCCGTGTCCGTTTCACGGTTCCCCAGGCCCAATTGCCTTCGGAAATATTGCCATACCGATCACGCAACATCATCAAGGCGGATTTAAAGCTCTCCCGTACGATATCGTCCATGGTTTCCACCGTATCCATCGTGTTTACATTATCAAACCACTTGGCATCCGGTTCGTTCTTGATGAGCTCAAATGTGCGGTCGAGACTCGGGTATACCAGTCGTTTATCCTTGGGGAACTCATCATCCCAGATTCCAGCAAGCAATTCATCCAACCAGTTCTCGAAAATGGAAGCGCCTACGGCATCTGCGGCATTCAGGTAGTCCCACTGCTCAATGGCTTGGAATGCCTCCGATTTCCGAGTGGATTCATTCGAGGATAAAACTGGAAGCAAATGCGGTAGAATCCGCCGTGCATCCACGTTGTAAACATCGTTTTGCAATGCGCGTAAACTATCGGTAGTGGCGCCTACCATCGCTTCGAGGCGCTCATTGATGCGGATGGCTCGGCTGGAGTGCGCAAATTTCCAGTCGAGGTAATAGGGATAGGTGGTGTCCGTGGGAAATTGGTTGGCCGAACTCACATACCCCCTGGAAGGATTTCTCACCTCGGGGTTTTGGTCATTGGGAATCCACCCTTGCCAATCATGCGCTGCCAAGGTGCCATCCAACAGGTATTTGCCCTGGCCTTTCCACTTTAACGGCAACTTCCCATTGGAGGTGATGACAATATCACCGGCATTGCTCGAAAAGATAAAATTCTGGGCTGGTGCGGTGAAATAGGACAACGCCCGGCGATACTCACCATAGTTTTTTGCACGGTTGAGGTAATGGAAAGTAAGCACATCGGCACCATCGGTTTCATTGGTAACCCAACGCATGGAGTAGCCCACTGGTAGGCCTTTAGCGTAATTGGTCGGTTTCGCTTCATGGTACACAATGGGTCCGTGGTGCGTATAGTATAACGTGTCTTGTATTTCCTTCCCGTTTTTTAGCTTGAAGGTTTCCATATGCATGGTAGTAGGTTTCCACTGCCCATCATGCCAATATGCTTCAAATGTGGTGTCGCGGAACCGGATATGGTAAAAATCCATCACATCCGATCCGACGTTGGTGACTCCCCACGCAACGTCTTTATTGAAGCCGACAATGATGGCTGGCGTGCCCGGCAAAGCCACACCATATGCGTTGACATGGGGTGAAGACAACTGTATTTGGTACCAAATAGATGGTAAGGTCAATTGCAAGTGCGGATCGTTGGCGAGGATAGGCAGGCCCGTGGCCGATTTGCTCCCCGCTACCGCCCAGTTGTTACTGCCCACTTCGGGACGGGGAGCCGGAACATTTAAAGCCAGCAGGTTGCTGTCAGGCAAGGCCGACACGGTGTCCGGCACGGCGGGGATGGCCAATGGTGAAAAGGTCCAATCTGTCCCTTCGGGTACAATGGGCGATTCCACCGCAGGATAGTCCGGGAACAGGTCGGCCACAACATCAGGACCATACTGGGCCAACACATTGCTAAGTCGGTAATCATTACTCCCACCATTGAGCGTGTTGCGCATGTTCATCAGCATCAGGATGGACTTATAAGGAGACCAGTGCTCAGGTTTATAATTCAGGAGTTTATATTCCACAGGCAGATCCTTATACGCCAATTGGTCAATATACGCATTCACACCAGCCGCATAGGCCTGCAGGATCCGGTTGGCCAAGGTATCAGCTTCCAAATTTTTGGTGATGGCAATTGCTGAGCGCGCCATACCCAAGCGCCGGTTAAAGCGGTCGTACTCCAATGCACCTTCACCCACCACTTCCGTGAGCCGTCCTGCAGCGACAAGCGTGTAGAATTCCATTTGCCATAGGCGGTCACGGGCAACCACATACCCTTGGGCAAAATATAAGTCGTCATCGCTATTGGCGAAAATATGGGGTACCGCATTGTCGTCATAGCGGACAACCACTTCGTCCATTAACCCCTCGATAAAGATGGCTTCATTTTCTTTGATGAGGTTAGTCCCTTCGTTTTGGAGGAAACCCTGAAAGGGGTTGAATACTTTCCCCAATGGTGGCACTACACCCCAGGAATGATGGAACAAATAAATAAGGGCCACCGCAATGAACAATGGCCAAAAATGCGCGATGAATCTCATAATTTTTTTAGGCGTTGTATCTTGTAAGGTCTCTTTATACCTCCAAACTTAACCAAACCCAAACAGTTATGCAAATAAATTTTAGTAACAAATGGTTTTGTTTGAATCAGGTCGATTTCAGGAATCACCGTGTATAGTGATAAGCCGCTTCCACACTTTCGATTTTTGCCAGCCTATCCAAAATGCTGTTCACTTGAGTCTGTCGGATTTGCAACTCCAAGACACAGTTGTTGTCAAAGTTTTGCTTCAATATATCCAGGTTTTCCGTTTTCACGATGCGCATCACTTCGTTTAATTGTACATAATTGAAGGATACACGATAAATATCATTAACGGTGAGTTCCACGATATTGGCCGAAGCTAAAGCCTCTTGCGCAGCGGTTTTATACGCATGGATAAGACCCGGCACCCCCAACAAGGTCCCGCCGAAATAGCGTACCACCACGACAAGGATATTGGTCACGTCATAAGACAATAGTGTATTGAGGATGGGGCGGCCGGCGGTTCCTGAGGGTTCGCCATCGTCATTGATGCGAAAAACTGTGCGGTCGGGCGTAATCCGATAGGCCCTCGGAAGGAGTGGCGATTGTCTTGTACGTATCTTCAAACAAATTCACGAATAGGCAATGATTAAAACGGACATGATCGCCAAAAGTATCCCAATTTTATTAATAAACGACAATTTTTCGCTGAAAAGGAAGATCCCAACAAGGGAACCAAGGGTAATGACCCCGACGTTCATCCCCGTAAACACGATGGATGGATTTTCAGGCAATGCCCGATGGGCCTTCATGTAAAATAGGATATTGGCAAAATTGAAGCCACCCAAAACCATCCCCCAAAATATAGCGTGGACCGAAAACCGCTTCTGGGCAATGAAAACCCGATAGCCCAAATAGCAAAACGCGGCCACCATGGCCATGCTGAATACCAAGAGCATCGAGGTGGTATAGGGTATACCGGCATGTTGGGCGATTTGTTTGAATAGGATATCGATGACGCCATAGCCGAAGAATACCAACAGGGGAAATAGCCACATTCGGTTGTTGCGCCCATATTGATTGTGCCCCTTATGCCAGCCGATACTGCATAGTATGCCCACAATGCCGATGGCAACGCCAATAAGCTTGCCGATTTGCGGGGTTTCCCCGAACAGCCAAAACGCTGCCACCAACGCAATGAAGAGGGAGAGGCGCTGAGCTACCTCGGTGCGTACAATGCCCGCATAGCGAATGGAAGCGCTAAGCGCAAAAAAAATAGTCGGCAACAGGATGGCAAGCACAAGGTATAAAGCCATGGGAGCTGCCGACAGGATGCCGGGTTCCCACTGGGGTTGGAGTAAAAACCAGGTACACAATACCGCTATTGGGTAATTCCACACGATAATCTGGAACGTATCTACCTGATAACGCCTGGCCAGTTTCAAGATGACGGAGACGGTGACGCTGCAAACAACACTGAGCAATACGTAACCCATATCGATATTTGTTGGATATTATGCCGGCGAAGTTAATGTAAAAAGGGTAACCAGGGAAGTGGCTGACCCTATTCTTTAAAAGAATACGGATCTATTTTTTGCTAATCCGGTAGATCCGGCCTTCCGCCATGTCACAGATGACGTACAACGCACCGTCCGGCCCTTCCTGCACATCACGTAGCCGTACGCCCTGATCGGCAAGAAAGCGCTCTTCTCCGATGACTTTCCCATCTCTCACAATCAGCCGGATGAGGTGTTTCCCACTCAATGCCGCCACAAAGATGTTATTTTTCCACTCGCGAATCACATCTGATCGATAGAATGTCATGCCGCCAGGGGCGATGGAAGGATCCCAGTAATACCTCGGTTGTTCCATTCCCTCGAACTGGGAGATGCCTCCTCCGGTCGTGTTCTCCCGATCAAAGTAGTAGCTTGCCGGATTGGAACCCGGTTCCTTATGAATACCGCTACTGGCTATCGAACCGTCAGACTTGACGCCATAGCTAATAACCGGCCATCCGTAATTGACACCGGGCTTGATGATGTTGACCTCATCACCACCTTTGGGGCCATGTTCAATTTCCCAAAGCTCACCCGTCATGGGATGGAAAGCCAGTCCTAACGGGCTGCGGATGCCGTATGCCCAGATTTCTGGTAGTGCACCTGCTTTGCCCACAAATGGGTTGCCTGGAGCGGGATTCCCTTCCTTATCAATGCGCAAAATCTTACCGACGGATGCATCGAGATTTTGTGCCATATACTGGCTATCGTTTCGGTGCCGGTCGCCGACACTTACCATGAGAAAGCCGGATGGGTCAAACACCAGCCTACCGCCATACACGGCTGCACCAGCAATTGCGGGCGTTACCTGATAAATATCCCTGACATCTTCCAAGCGATTATTGGCCGAATCAAGCGTTGCTCGTGCCACGGTGAGCCGGCTCCTATTAATATCCCCCTTGGCGTACGAAAAATACACTGTTCTGTTGCTTAGGAAATCGGGGTCGAGGGCAATGTCAAACAATCCGGCATTACTCCCGGGAATATCATCGTTGAAAAATACGGGCGGCACACCAGAGATAGGCGTGCCAATCGTGCCGTCCGTAGAAACAACACGAATAAAACCATTTTTCTGGGCAACCAGGAATTCGCTGCGAGAAATAAATTTTAAGCTCCATGGCTTGTAGAGCTCCGCGTCCGCAGCAATCAATGAGATTTCAATCGGGGTAGCGGTGATAACACTTGGTCCGCGAGTCTGGCCCTCGAACACAGGTTGATACCCAGCACTGTTTCCGCGACGCGTTTCTACAGGGTCTCCCGGATTCGGTTTGTATGACAGATCTGCCGGTTGATGAGAACCCCACACACAGGAAGCCAACAACAATAGCACGGAAATACCCAGCGTAGCAGGCCGCTGGATTTGAAGGAATACACGTCTACTGAAATACATAACTAACATTTCTAATGACTATATAAATCCCATCAAAGTAACGACACCATAATAAATAAGTTTATATATTTTCTTATAGAAAAATTGTATTGTAGATATTGTGCTACACAATAACCACCAAAAAGAAATGATACCATGCAAGGCCCTTAAAATTTGCTTTAATTCGCAAGTTTCCCTAAGTTTGCGTCCCTTTAAAATGCAGACAATTACATGAGTATATCAAAGACATATGACCCCAAGGAAGCTGAAGACAAGTGGTATACCTATTGGATGCAGCAGGGCTTTTTCCGGTCCATTCCGGATGAGCGCGAACCCTATACCATTGTGATGCCTCCTCCCAATGTAACCGGCGTATTGCATATGGGGCATATGCTCAACAACACCATCCAGGATGTGCTTATCCGTCGTGCCCGTATGCAGGGTAAAAATGCCTGCTGGGTACCGGGTACAGACCATGCATCCATTGCTACGGAAGCCAAGGTGGTGGCCATGCTCAAGGAAAAGGGTATCAACAAAAAAGACCTCTCCCGGGAACAATTCCTCGAATATGCATGGGAGTGGAAGGAAAAATACGGGGGCATCATCCTCAAGCAACTCGAAAAACTCGGCGCCTCCTGTGATTGGAACCGCACTAAATTCACGATGAATCCGGAGTTGAGCGATGCAGTCATCGACACATTCATCAGGCTATACCGCGAGGGCTATATCTACCGCGGGGTACGCATGGTCAATTGGGATCCACAAGGCCGTACCGCCTTATCAGACGAAGAGGTGAACCGTAAGGAGGTAAACCAGACGCTGTACTATATACGTTATGCTGTTCCAGGCATTGATGATGGACCCACTTACCTCACCATAGCTACCACGCGACCTGAAACCATCATGGCTGACACAGCGGTATGCATCAACCCCAATGACGAACGGTATGCCCACCTGAAGGGCAAAACAGCCTTGGTACCGCTCATCAATCGTGAAATCCCGATCATTGAAGATGAATACGTGGATGTGGAATTTGGAACAGGCTGTCTCAAGGTGACTCCGGCCCATGACCTGAACGACTATGAACTGGGCCAAAAGCATAACCTGGAAGTCATCGATATCCTCAATGACGATGGTACGCTCAATGAAAAAGCGCAGATTCTTGTGGGTGAAGACCGCTTTGCGGCCCGCAAACACATCGTGAAGTTGCTGGAAGAAGCCGGATACCTGGAAAAGACCGAAGCATACACGTCGCAAGTGGGTTTTTCCGAACGTACCGATGCCGCCATTGAACCTAGGCTCTCCATGCAATGGTTCTGCCGGATGGCTGAATTGGCAAAACCTGCCCTCGAGTATGTAAACAATGGCGAGGTGAAACTCATTCCCGATAAATTCATCAGCACCTACCGACATTGGATGGAAAACATCAAGGACTGGACCATCAGTCGCCAGCTGTGGTGGGGACAACGTATTCCGGCATGGTATAATGCTCAGAACGAATGGGTAGTGGCCAAAACCAGTGATGAAGCCAAAGCCCTGTTCCAAGCCGAGGGTAAATCCACCGAAGGTATCCGGCAAGAAGATGACGTATTGGACACCTGGTTTTCATCAGGTCTATGGCCCATGTCGGTATTTGATGGAACGCGGAATCCGGATAATGCAGACATTCGCTACTATTATCCCACCAACGATTTAGTGACGGCTCCCGAAATCCTGTTCTTCTGGGTGGCGCGCATGCTAATTTTCGGGCATGAATATAGGGGCAAAGCACCATTCAAGAATGTATACCTCACTGGCATTGTGCGCGACAAACTGGGCCGTAAAATGTCGAAATCGCTCGGCAATTCACCCGACCCAATTGAGCTGATGCAACAGTACGGCACCGATGGTGTACGTGTAGGGATGTTGCTCTCCTCCCCTGCTGGCAACGACCTCATGTTTGATGTGGCTTACTGTGAGCAGGGACGCAATTTTGCCAACAAAATTTGGAATGCATTCCGCTTAGTCAAAGGCTGGGAAGTAGCGGAAGCTCCGGCTTCCTCCGCACAACGAGAGGCTGCCAATTGGTTTGGCCATCGGTTTAACCAAGCCGTGGCCGAGATCGATGGACACTTTTCCAATTACCGCATATCGGATGCCCTGATGGCTATCTACAAACTCGTTTGGGACGACTTTTGTTCCTGGTACCTGGAATTGGTGAAACCAGCTTACCAACAGCCCATTGCCAGAGAAGCCTTTGAAACAACCAAGAGTTTCTTCGAGGCGGTACTGAAACTCATCCACCCCTTCATGCCCTTCATCAGTGAGGAGCTGTGGCATGATGAGCTTTTCGGGCAACGCAGCGAACGTGATTGCTGTATTGTGGCCGAATACCCCAAAGGAGGTGTGTTTGACGAAAAAGAATTGGGCGATTTCGCATCATTGCAACAGGTGGTGTCTGAAATCCGTAACCTGCGTAATGCCAAGCAAATCTCTACGAAAACACCGTTGCCTATGGCCATTTATGCCACTTCCGACACCGACTTTGCTCGTTATGCCGAGTGCATCCAAAAAATGGCCAACATCTCCGAGATCAGTTTTATCGACGGAAAACAAACCGGCACGACAAGCATTTTGGTGGGCAAAGATGAGTTTTATATTGACATTGCCCAAAACATCGATGTGGAAGCCGAAAAAGAACGTATCAGTAAAGAAATTGATTACCTCAATGGATTCCTGAAATCAGTAAATGCCAAGCTGGCCAACGAACGCTTTGTACAAAATGCCAAGCCTGAAATCGTGGCCAATGAACGGAACAAGAAGGCGGATGCCGAAATAAAAATAAAGATTCTTCAGGAAAATCTTTTAAACCTCACAGGTTTTTGAAACCTGTGAGGTTTTTTTATTAGTTTAGCAAGCTTAACTGAAAATCCCATACAATTATGAACAAATTGCTAAGTATTACACTGATTGGCTTGCTTACCGCATGCCAACAAGGACAAAAGGAAGAAGACCAAGAAACGGCTACGGATCCCAATGCCATTACCTGCGAGGGCATCGGCCCTGTCAAACTCAGCCATGCTTATGCCGATTTAGTAAATGAAATCGGGGCGGATAAATTGGATAATGATACGATAGAAGTAAACGGAAATACCGTACATATCACTAGGGTATTTCCAAATGAGGCGGAAGAAATCGCCGTTTATTGGGCGGAAAGCCAAGAACCTTATTCAACCGCCACAAAACTGTCTGTAGGCAATAATTTCGGACCATACCAAACCGCCGAAGGATTGCGTGTTGGGTCTACCTTGGATGAAACCAAGAAATTGAACAATTTCATGCCATTGACCATGACCAATTTCTACAATAGCCTGGATGGATTTGCCGACATAACTAGTTTTAATGGTGGCGATATCGAAACGAACAACCCATGCTTGGGAGGTAAATTGGATATTGTGAAACAACGTGGAGTAGATGTACGGATATTGGATGAAGTAAAGAGCGACCCTGAGCTTAAATCTTCGCATAAGCTATTTAATAGCTTGGATGTAGAAGTAGTGGAACTGAGTATTTCGGCGAAGTAATCGTGATAAACCTAACAGGTTTTTGAAACCTGTTAGGTTATTATTCAATCCCCAATGCCTGAGAGACCCGGTTTCCAAGGCGTGTTACATCCGTCTTTAGACCTCCGTAACATGAAATCACGTTGACCGGTCTGTCCTGTATATTCCTGAAGTTGTACAGCCACCCACCTTCAATGAACAAGAAAAACCCTCCCAGTTTGTAATCGACCCCCATGCCACTACGCATGGAGGGCGTAACATGAACAATATTTTCGATAGTAACTTTATGTTGGTCAGGCAGCACCATTGCACGTGGCTCTACCATCACACCTGCTCCCGGTCCGGCAAACGCATATACACTTAGTTGTTCAAATTGTTTACGGACACCCGCTGCAAGGTTAAGAATATAAAAATTGCTCCTTCCCTCTTCTAAATCATAGGCATAGTCGGGATCATGCACCTGCTGGTTATACCCAAATGTAAGGAAATCAAGCGAAGGATATATGAAGTAATGACGGTTATCCAACGAAATATCTAATCCCAGGTTACTGGAAAATTTAGCGTGCAACACTTCCTTGGTTTTTCCTAGAGCAAATCCCCACCCCATCCCGCTGACCACATAAATTTTCCGCTGGTGCAGCGTAGTATCAGTGGCTGTCTGCGAAATAGCATTTCCTGCCTCAAGTAGCAGTAAAAAAAATAATAGTCGTTTTACCATATCATTTTGAATGAATATTGTATGCTACAACAGAAAATGCGTACAAATGTTTTAGTGGTAGTGAACGCGGACTAAACCTTTATAAATACCCTTTGCTCTGTGGTCCATGGTTAAATAACAAATCCACAATACTCAGGTTGGCGATGAAACCATGTTTGTTGTCAAATACCTGATAATACGGTTTATTAGCCCCACCGGGATTTTCTTTTTTTGGATGAATGGATTTCCTGAAATCAATTTCCGGCGCATAGTCTTCCCGATAACTATCAGTATATCCGATCTGCCTATTTATTTTAAGTAATCTTAATAATAGCTTGATTTGAGATACGTTATAATCAAACAGCAGTTCATGCTGTTGTTGGTAGAACACGGCAAAATCGTCTTCATAATACTCAAAATAGGCTGAGCTACGGTATGCAGTCTGCAAGCTCATCCAATGTAGTCGCTGCCAATCCGCCTCATCATTAATCCGCACATCCTTCATTTTGGTATGCTCATGACGTCCTTTCCGTATGGGTATAATCAGATCCAATTTCCCGTTGGCTGAATAAATCGAAGCACGGTTACGGTACGTCTGCTTAGGAAAATGCTCATATCGGTCCAACAAAATCGGTTCCGAGGAAGACCGGATGGTACTGAAAAAAGATATCGGAGGAAGGTATAATGCTGGTAATATCAGATAGTTATCCATGGATTGCAAGAAATCTATTTTTGTGCCGTAAAAATAACTTAAATTAAGGATATTTGCAGCATCACGCTCGATCATTGGCCGTAATGCGAAAAACTTCGTTGTTATCTTTCTTTATTTACTTGATATCCTTATTGCCCTTTTGGGTGTTATATGCATGCTCGGATGTGCTGTTTGTATTGCTATACTATGTCATCGGTTACCGAAGGCAGGTGGTATATGAAAACTTGACGAACGCTTTTCCGGACAAAACCCATAAAGAGCGTATGGAAATCGCCCGGAAATTCTACCGCTTTCTGCCAGACTTAATAGTGGAAGCCATTAAGATGCGTAGCATGTCGGCGAAGGAGGTAAACAAAAGAATGGCATATCGTCAACCCGAAGAGCTTGAAAGGCATTTTGAGCTCGGAAAAGACATCATCGCCCTTACGGCACATTACGGCAATTGGGAATGGGGAATCCATAAAATTAGTGTATCCACAAAAAACCCAGCGCTGATCATCTATAAACCGCTCAGCAACAAAACCATTAACGAAATCTATAACCGCATCCGCAGCCGATTCGGGGCGATTATGGTGCCCATGAAACAGACGTTAAGAAAAGTTTTGGAATACCGTAACAGGCCGCATATCAGTGTATTTGTTGCCGACCAAACGCCGAGTTACACAGAATCCGACTATTACGTTCAATTCCTCAATCAAAACACCTTGGTATTTATGGGGGCTGAAAAAATTGCCAGAAAGACAAATGCCCCAGTAATATTTTGTCATATTGATCGAATTAAGCGGGGATATTATTGCTGTACATTTACGACGCTTGTCGAGAATCCTGCCGAAACAGCGGAGCATGAGGTTACTGATCTGTATAACAAATTCACAGAAGATATCATTCGCAATAAGCCAGAACTATGGCTTTGGTCACACAGGCGATGGAAAAGGAAACCCAAACAATGAAACACTATCCAAAAGTAGCTGTCGTGATTTTGAATTGGAACGGTCGGTTTTTCCTAGAGAAATTCCTACCTTCCGTGTTTAACACATGCTACCCAAACATCGAGTTCGTCGTGGGTGATAATGGCTCCACGGACGATTCGATATCCTTCGTAACCACACATTATCCGACTATCCGCATTATCCGCAATGATCGAAACCTAGGGTTTGCTGGGGGGTATAACAGCATCCTCACGCAAATAGAAGCCGATTATTTTGTGTTGCTCAATTCTGACGTAGAAGTAACACCCCGTTGGATAAAGCCTGTTGTCGACTTGTTGGAAAGCAATCCTGATATGGCTGCGGCTCAACCTAAAATCCGCTCATTCTATCAGCGAGATAACTTCGAACATGCAGGGGCAGCTGGTGGATATATCGATCGGTATGGCTTTCCTTTTTGCCGCGGACGGATACTCAATGTGACGGAAAAAGACATCGGACAATACGATGACCCATGTGAAGTGTTTTGGGCCAGTGGCGCCGCATTTTTCATAAAACGTGAATGTTGGCGATCGTCCGGTGGGTTTGATGAGGATTTCTTCGCTCACATGGAAGAAATAGATCTTTGCTGGCGTCTTAAACGTGCGGGATACCGTATTGGATATTGTCCGGATTCGGTAGTTTATCACGTTGGGGGTGGCACGCTAGATACCAGTAATCCCAGGAAGACCTACCTCAACTTCCGCAATAGCCTATTTATGCTACAAAAAAATCTACCCTTTCTGGAAGCCACTTGGGTGGTGTTTGCCCGCATGTGGATTGACTTTACGGCACTCATCCATTTCCTCTTGACCGGCAAATTCCGCGATGCTTGGGCTGTCAGTCGCTCCCACCAACGTTTCTTTATCGACTTTTTCAAAACAGCAAAGAAAAGGAATCGGTATCCCCCTACATTCGACACTACCGGCATGTATCGGGGCAGCATTGTTTGGGCGTTCTACATGCATGCCAAAACCCGTTTCAACAAACTCAATCTCAAGCGGTTTTTGTAAAATACCGGCTACATGGCAACTTTTTGGATAAATAGTTGTTATTTTAGCATGGATGGAAACTGAACACAGATAACGCTGATCTGGCTGATGCTTGCTGGTTTGCCAATCAATCTTGCTGGCATGCTGCACATAGATTCGTTAAATCCGCGTTCCTTCCGCAATGTATTTTAAGTATTGTAAATTGTAAACAGTATTGTAAATTGTAAACCAAAACAACTCAACAACCGCAATTATGAAAAGACATGCACTCCTTTTTTTGTTGGCCATATGTGTATTTGGCCTGAATATCCAAGCACGGCAAACCGACCCTTTAGCTGGGTCCTGGCATACACAACAGGGCGATATCGAACAAACAGCGGTTTTTGTTAACGGCTACTTATCGCACAGCACATACGATGTCAAAAACAAAAAATTCATTGCTACACGAGGTGGTACATATACCACCGATGGCAACAAACTTATCGTCACTTGGCAATATGACACCGAAAATGCAGCGAACAAAACCCCCATCGAAAACTGGCTGGGCCAATCGAGCACCTTTGACTACCAAGTCGCGAATACCTTAACCACCAACCTATCTGGCACCAATGCTACATGGAATCGAATTGATAGCAACGAAGGCTCAATGGCTGGTGTGTGGCGCATATCAGGCAGAAAACAAGAAGATGGTATGAGTCAAATGCCTTTAAGGGATAGAAGAACCCTGAAAATACTAAGCGGTAAACGCTTCCAATGGGTGGCCATCAACATCAAAACCGGTGAGTTTTCGGGTACCGGGGGTGGCACATACACATTTGAAAACGGCAAGTACACTGAAAACATCGAATTTTTCTCCCGAGACAACGACCGTGTCGGCGCTTCACTCACTTTCGATGGCAAAATCGAAAACGGCCAATGGCACCATTCCGGTCTGAGTTCAGCGGGAGCCCCAATCTATGAAATATGGGGTAAGCTCGAGGAATAGTGGTGGTCAACGATTGCTGAAAACCATAAAATTCGTATTTTCGCTGCCATGTCACCAGCAGAAGCAGCAATCCGCATTGAGGAGCTAACCAGGGAACTCAACGAATACAATTACCAATACTATGTGTTGGCAAATCCATCCGTCTCGGACTACGACTTCGACCAGAAGCTCAAGGAACTGGAAGCGCTGGAGCAGCAATTTCCGCAATTTCTTGATCCTGATTCCCCTACGCAGCAGGTAGGTGGTGATATCACGCAACGCTTCAAAACCGTGCGCCATCGATGGTCCATGCTCTCATTAGGCAACACCTACAGCGAGCAGGAATTGCGCGATTTTGATGAACGCGTGCGCAAAGCCATCGGCAACGACTTCGAATATGTATGTGAGTTGAAATTCGACGGATTATCCATCAGCATTACCTATGAAAACGGTATCCTCAAACAAGCAGTGACCCGCGGCGATGGCACGCAGGGTGATGAAGTGACCACTAATGTGCGCACGATCAGGAGCATACCCAATCGCCTGAAAAACAATGGGTATCCCGACCTCTTTGAAATCAGGGGTGAAATATTCATGCACCGCCCAGCATTCCAACGACTAAACAATGAGCGCATCGAAAATAGCGAAATGGCATATGCCAACCCTCGAAATTTCGCTGCTGGAACCATCAAATTACAGGATTCTGCTGAAGTAGCCCGCCGACCACTGGATTGCTTTTTATATTTCTTATACAGTGACAATAGAAACAAGTTGTTCAAAAACCATTGGGATAGCCTTCAGGCCATAAAAAAATGGGGATTCCATGTATGCGAACATACATTGCTATGCCGCTCCATCGACGAGGTGCTTGCTTTTATTACCAAATGGGAAGAACAGCGCCTGAGCCTCAGCTATGATATCGATGGGATTGTCATCAAAGTGAATGACTATGGCCAACAAGAAGAATTGGGTTTTACAGCCAAATCGCCCCGCTGGGCCATCTCTTATAAATACAAGGCCGAGCAGGTAGAAACGGTGTTCCAATCCGTCAGCTACCAAGTAGGCCGTACAGGGGCGGTGACACCAGTGGCCAACCTCAAGCCCGTGTTATTGGCTGGCACCACAGTGAAAAGAGCCAGTCTGCACAACGCCAATGAAATCATCCGGTTAGACCTCCACGAAGGGGATACCGTATATGTGGAAAAAGGTGGCGAAATCATCCCCAAGGTCATGGGCGTAAACTTTTTGAAACGTGTAGCCGGTGCCCAACCCATCATTTATCCCAGCACCTGTCCACAATGTAGTACCCTGCTAGTAAGGAAAGAAGGCGAAGCCGTACATTATTGCCCTAACGACGAAGGCTGCCCTCCTCAAATCGTGGGGCGCATGCAGCATTTCATTAGCCGCAAGGCCATGGATATCGAGGGGATGGGTCACGAGACGATCGATACATTCTTCAAACAAGGGCTGCTCCGCAACATTACGGATATCTATACGCTCAAGGATAAGCAGGATGTTTTGGTGCGACTTGAACGTTTCGGTCAGAAATCCATAGATAACATGTTGGCAGGTATTGAAAAATCTAAGGAAAAGCCCTTTGAGAAAGTACTTTTCGCCCTTGGTATTCGTTATGTCGGTGAAACCATTGCCAAAAAACTGGCGGCCCACTTTAAAAACATCGATGCCTTGGCCTCCGCTTCAAAGGAGGAAATTGAATCAGTACATGAAATAGGCGAACGGATTGCGGAAAGTGTTAATGAATACTTCGCTGAAGAGGTGCACCATTCACAAATAGAACTGTTGAAACGACATGGTCTGCAATTGGCCCTCATCGTCGATGAAACCGAACATCTTAGCGATAATCTGTTGGGCAAGACGTTCGTCATCTCTGGTGTCTTCGAACAATTCAGTCGTGAGGAGTTGACCGCCCTCATTGAAGGCCATGGGGGCAAGCTGCTTAGTAGCATTTCCGGCAAACTGGATTATCTTGTGGCTGGCGATAAAATGGGGCCATCTAAACTGGCAAAAGCTGAAAAACTCGGTATCCCCATCATTTCCGAACAGGATTTGCTTCAGTTAGTGGCCAATACCGATTAAATATGGGAATCTTGATGGGCCTCCGTAAGAAAGCTGGCGAAATAACATTGCTTTCCATGCTTCGTCGGCATAGCGAACCTCAACGAACCATTGCTTATGAAGAGATTAAGCGAATCGGTTTACTCATGCCTTTACGAGAAAATGACGACATACAATGGGTGGATGACGTGTTAAACCAACTCTCCAAAGACGGCAAGGAATGCGTCGTATTAGGTCTGTTGGAATCGCCTATTGAGATACCAACCAACCCCAATATCATCATCCTCGAACCTGAGGCCCTTGCCTGGAACCTCATTCCTAAAGAGCATGCAATAAAATCATTTATTTCCATTAATTTTGACCTCTTGTTGAACCTCTGTACAGACGGAAACCACTTGGCCTTGGATTATGTTGCCATCAAGACACCGGCTACATTCCGAATAGGGCGTTATGAGCCTAGGCTGAACAAGGCATATGGGTTGATGGTGAAAGGTGAATTTGTGGACAGCAGGGAGTTATTAAAAGCAATAAAACACTATTTAGTCAAAATACATTAACATGAACGAGCTTCACGGCGCAGGTGTTGCATTAATTACGCCTTTCCATTCTGATGGAACGATTGACTTCGCGGGTTTGGAACGACTCATTGAGTACCAGATCAATGGAGGAATGGATTATCTTGTTTCATTGGGCACCACCGGCGAGGTGGCTACCCTTACCGAGAGCGAACGAAAGGCCATATGGAAGTTTACCGTTGAAAAAGTAAGCGGACGTGTGCCGCTTGTGGCTGGTATAGGTGGCAATAACACCGCCGAAATCGTGCACCATGTCAAGTCCTTTGACTACAGTGGCTATATCGCCATCTTGTCTGTGAGTCCGTATTACAACAAGCCCACACAGGAAGGCCTCTACCAGCATTATAAAGCGGTGGCATCGGCATCCCCACTACCAATCATCCTATATAATGTACCGGCGCGTACTGGAAGCAACATCAGCCCTGAAACAACCGTAAGGCTTGCAAAAGATTGTGATAACATTATCGCCACCAAAGAAGCGTCCGGTAGCTTCGACCAATTTGGTAAAATCATGCGGGATAGGCCGGATGGTTTCTTCATGATTTCAGGCGATGACGCGATGACCCTCCCCATGATGGCATTGGGCGCAGTAGGGATGATTTCCGTGGTGGGCAACGCATTCCCCGCAGAAGTGGCCAAACTTGCACAGCTATGTCTCAAAAACGACTATATACAGGCCCGTGATATCCATTCCAAGTTAATCCGATTGACTGAGCTATGCTTCTTGGAAGGCAACCCGGCCGGGGTAAAGGCCATCCTCGAACAGTTGGGTATATGTAGCGCAGCGGTAAGATTGCCATTGGTGGAAGCAAGTGCCCAATTGGAGACGGCTGTCCGTGACGAATTAGCGAAAATATTGACTACCTAATCTGCTCAGGTTGCAGGTAGTTCTATGCCCAGGTCGCTGCTATCAGTAGAATGGGTAACGTTCCACCATATTCCGCTCAGCGCAGCTTTCGCTAATCCAACCTTACCCTGGATCAGGCGCTTGATGATTAAGTAAGGTATGGCTATAAACAGGTAATAGCAACCAAAGAGGAGCGCCGCAGGCCATTTGGCATTGCGCCTGATGAAAAGCCACCGGTTTCGAACCATGAAATAGCTCTTCAGGGGACTTTCCTTGCCTACGCTCATGGATTCCTTATGGTAAATCTTAGCCTTTCCGGTGAAACCGATTTTAAGACCGGCACGTTTGAACTTCTCGCACCAATCCAATTCTTCATAATAAAGGAAGAAATGTTCCTCCATCAATCCTACGCTTTCGAGATCGGCCTTTCGGCACATCATGGCTGCCCCATGGCAATACCCCGTCTGGGTTGTCATATAGCTGTATTGCCCGTCGTCATCGTCCATAACGCCGATGCCGTTGTTGCGGCCGGTGAGGTAATTCATCGGCGTATAACCGGCATATTGAATTTTGCGTTTATCTTCGAAATACAAGATGAGCGGTGAAAGCAGGCCAATATCCGGATGGCAGTGAAGCTCATCGCGCAATATAGGGATGAAATTTCCGGTAATCTCCGTATCGTTATTGAGGAACAGTAGATAGTCGCCTTGGGCATACCGGATGCCCAGGTTATTGCCACCAGCGAAGCCTAGGTTTTTTTCGGAGCGGATGTAGATGAGCGATGGATAAATTACCCTGAAACGCTCCCCGTTATCCTCTTCAGCGCCATTATCCACTACAATCACTTCCACTTCCTGTTCATTGGCACACGTCGATAGTGAACGTAGGAAATCTTCAGTGAGCGCTGGTTGCCGGTAGTTGACCGTAATAATGGATGTTAATGTCATTAGTTAAAAACGAAAGGATGCTCCTTATCAGATGGCGCAAAACTAATTGTTTTTTTTGAAGTAAGCTAACCGGAAAATAGTACGGTCGATTGTCCATGCATTATATGTAGCATATACGCTACAAAACAACATTTTCCGCCTCTATTTCAATCATTTTGTTATCTATCGACCTTACTTTTGGCTTGTATTAAAACAGGGGTGGTTTGCAGCTATATAGTACCAATCGTAATTTGAGTTAGGTAGCTCTACGTGCTAAATACGGTTGATCAATAGCGTTCTTTGCGACTTGTTTAAATTAAATATTACTTAATGACCGTCGACCTACCATCCGTTCAATATAGAACCAAGAAAAGTATGGAAAAATCGAGTTATGTATCGATACTAGACTATTTTCATGGATGGGTAGCACAAACACCAGACCGTATTGCCGTCCACTGCGGGGAGGATGCCTTGACGTTTCATCAATTAAACATAAAAGCTGATAAGTTAGCGCATTTAATTATTTCACAAAATAGTCTAGCCTCCTTCGTTGGCCTAAGTGCTACCAAAAGCATCGGTACCATCGTGGGGATGCTGGCAATTATCAAATCCGGTAAGGCTTACCTACCACTAGACATCACTTATCCCGAAGAACGAATACGGCAGATGGTACAAGATGCCGGTGTACAGTTCGTTGTTTGCGAGCATGCTGAAAACGAGTTTTTCTCCAAATTCGAATTGACACCGTTGGCCGCATCATGGGCTATTGGCGAAGGCAGTGACCCTTCAGAATTGGGGGCCCCCTCTCCTGCTGTTGACAGCGAACTGATTGCGCTGCTGTATACATCGGGTTCTACAGGCATTCCCAAGGGGGTATGCATGACCCATGTGGGCATGCGCAACCTCATTGAACACCAATTGCGCGACAGCAAGGCCAGTGGGGGTTCGAAAAACCTCCTTTTCTCGCATCTAAGTTTTGATGCTTCCTTCCAGGAAGTATTCGTAAGTCTCACATCTGGAGGCACCCTACACGTCATCGGCGAAGACATCCGCCTTGATGCCGTACAGTTGCTCAAGTACATCGAGCAGCAGTCCATCAACCGGATTTTCGTGCCTTATGTCGTGTTGCAATACCTGACTGAAGCAGCTCGGAACTTGAAATGCTATCCACCATCGCTCAAGGAAATCACCACTGGGGGCGAATTATTGAAAATTACGCCCGCGATCCGTGAGTTTTTTGTGCAAAAGCCGGACTGCACCTTGGTAAATGTGTATGGCCCCACGGAAACAAGCATCTGGGTCACGGATTTGAGGCTTACAGGCAACGCGGAAAACTGGCCGGATATCCCCACCATTGGCGCACCCATCGACAATGCGGATATTTTCTTACTAGACACGCAAATGAATGAGGTGGCAAAGGGCGAGGTCGGTGAAATCTATATCGGTGGCGTCAACGTGTCGAAAGGCTATCTGAATCGCGAGGAGTTGACACGCGAAAGATACCTGTCCTGGAAGGATTCCCGAGGTCATAAACACCGTTTGTACCGTACCGGTGACCTAGGCAGATTCCTGCCAAACGGTGAAATCGAATTCCATGGGCGGGCCGACCACCAAGTAAAAATCAGGGGAAATCGGGTAGAGCTTGGCGAAATCGAAATCTGCCTTGCTGAGTTGCCTGAAATCGCACAAAGTGTCGTTGTTCTTCGTGAAGACTCTCCAGGCATCAAGCGGCTCGTTGCTTACCTCATATCCCAAGACGGCAATCTGCATGACATATCTCCCATCAGGGAATATCTCGGGCAAAAGCTCCCCAATTATATGGTGCCTGCTGCTTTCGTGTGGCTGGAATCCTTCCCAAAGACCACCAGTGGCAAAGTGGATCGCAATGCGTTTCCCACGCCAGAGGTGGCCCGACCGGATATCGGCACGTTGTTCAAAAAGCCGTCTACCGAAAGGGAAAGGGAAATCACAGCACTTTGGTGTGAGTTGTTGCTGATTGATAAGGTAGGCGTAAACGACAATTTTTTTGAGCTGGGTGGCAACTCGTTGCTCGCACAACAGACTGTCGCGCAACTTAGACAGCGACACCACATCGAAATAACGGTCACCAAAATTTACCAATACCCCACAGCGGCTGCACTCGCTGTCATCGTAGACGGCACGGAATCGGTAACTCCGATGGCGAAAAGGCATAATGTGAGGAAAGGGAACAAAAATAAGGCTATTGCCATCATCGGCATGGCAGGAAAATTTCCGGGCGCCGCGTCGGTGGAAGAGCTATGGGACATATTGCTTTCTGGAAAAGAGACGGTTAAATTTTTCTCCGATGCGGAACTGGACGGCAGCATCCCCAATGAGTTGCTCAATGACCCTGATTATGTCAAGGCACGGGGCATAGTTGATCAAGCCGAATGGTTTGACGCCGCGTTGTTTGGCATCAACCCAACAATGGCCAGACTTATGGATCCGCAACAGCGCATATTTCTTGAGATTAGCCGCGATGTGCTGGAAGCCTCGGGGTACCTCACTTCAAGGGCCCAACATTCGATTGGCGTATATGCAGGCACAGGCAACAACACCTACTTCATCAACAACCTGCAACACCATCCTGAAGAAATAGCAAAGATTGGTGCGTTTCAGGTGATGGTTGCCAACGAAAAAGATTACATCGCCACGCGCACTGCTTACCAACTGGACTTGAAGGGTCCAGCGGTAAGCCTCAATACCGCTTGCAGCACCTCATTGGTAGCTATTTCCCAAGCCGTTGAAGCCATCCGAAATGGCCAATGCGACATGGCCATTGCCGGGGGTGTTTCCATTACAGTACCTATCCATAGCGGGCAACGTTACGAAGAAGGAGCGATGTTCAGCACCGATGGCCACACGCGCCCGTTCGATGCACAAGCAACCGGTACGGTGTTCAGCGATGGTGCGGGAGTGGTGCTATTGAAAGATCTGGAAAATGCCAAAGTTGACGGCGATACAATCTACGCGATCATTAGCGGTGTTGGGTTGAGTAACGATGGCGGCGGCAAGGGCAGCTTCACGGCACCATCGGCGACAGGCCAGGCTATGGCCATCCAAATGGCTATGGACGACTCAGGGTTCCTGCCCGAGACCATTGGATATATCGAAGCCCATGGTACGGCCACCCCGTTGGGAGATCCCATAGAGGTCGAAGGGCTAAAATTAGCCTTTGGTGACACACCGGAAAAGCAGTTTTGCCGGATCGGATCCATCAAAAGCAATATGGGTCACCTCACCCATGCCGCCGGAGTCGCCGGGCTAATCAAGGTAGCCCTTTCACTTTACCACCGAGTCATCCCCCCATCCATTAATTTCGATTGTTCGAATCCAAACATCGATTTCTCGAATAGCCCCTTTGTCGTAAACGAAAGGCCTTTCCATTGGAACATTGACCAGCGCCTTAGGGCCGGTGTAAGTTCTTTTGGCGTAGGTGGCACCAATGCACATGTGCTATTGGAAGCACATGTCTACGAACCGACTGATGAATCTACACCGCCGCTTGCCAAACGTCCGGTGCTGGTTAACTGGTCAGCAAAAACCGATGAGGCGGCACGGTCGTATGCCGGCAGGTTGGTGGATTTCCTGAGCAAAAATCCCACGGTACCCTTGGACGCATTATCCTATACATTACAGACTACGCGCGAAGACCTTAATAAAAGATATGCGATCGTTGCCGAAGGCCATGAAGAATTGAGCAACAAATTGATTGGAGGCCAATGGATCTATGGCGACCTGGAGGAAAACACCGATCAACTCGTCTTCATGTTTCCGGGGCAAGGAGCCCAATACATCAATATGGGGCTCACACTGTACCGCCATGAGCCTGTGTACCGCGAGGCCATCGACCAATGTGCCGAAATCCTTTTACAGGAAATGGGTGAAGATATACGGGCAGTTATTTTCACCGATGACCCTGTAACCGATCAAGCACAAGCCGCCGAAATCTTGCGCAACACGTACTATACACAGCCAGCGCTATTCATCACCTCCTATGCTACCGCAAAACTATGGATGAGCTGGGGCATCAAGCCTACGGCCTACATTGGCCATAGCATCGGAGAATTCGTTGCTGCCCACCTTGCCGGAGTGTTTTCATTGAAAGATGCATTGAGGCTGATTACCACGAGGGGCAGACTTACCAGTTCGGTTGATCACGGGAGCATGCTGTCCGTACGCGCCGCCGCCGATCGGGTAGCCACGATATTACCTGCCGAGCTATCCATCGCGGCCATCAATGCCCCAAACCTCTGTGTGGTGACTGGGCCAGACCAGCCCATTGCCGATTTCGCAGCGCTATTGGAAAGCCATGGGATTGCCTGCAAACCGCTGCATACGAGTCACGCGTTCCACTCCAGCATGATGCAGCCTATTTTGGAAGATTTCAAGTCGGAGGTAGCCCGCATATCCCTACATATTCCCAAAATGCCCATCGTATCCACGGTGAGCGGAAGCTGGCTGAAAGATGAGCAGGCTACCGATCCCGCGTATTGGGCGCATCACATAGTGGCTACCGTGCGGTTTTCTGAAGCGCTCCTCTTCCTCGAACAGGAATTACACCCCATCTATCTTGAAGCCGGGCCCGGCCAGGTGACCTCCACATTGGCTAAACAGCATGGAGCCGCATTGGCCCAAAAATCCATAGGAGGCCTATATGCTCACGAAAGCGGCGAATACTACGCCATGTACCAATCGCTCGGACAATTATGGACACATGGCATCGTACCGCATTGGGATGAAATTCATCTCCCAGCGCAACCTAAGACCATCCATACGGCGCCTACCTATGCGCATGATAGAAAGTATCATTGGATAGGACCAGAAAAAGATACCGACAAAATCATCAAAGAAGATAGTAAATTAAGAGGTAATATAATCATGAGGAAAGATTTATTAATCAACAACGTAAAGACCCTATTGGAGGAAGCTTCTGGCATAGATATCGCAGATGCACCGCTGCACGCCACCTTTATCGAAATCGGTTTTGATTCACTCCTGTTGACCCAAATTGCCCAAAGCTTAAAGAAAGAATTTGGCCTGCCTATCACATTCCGTAAGCTAAACGAAGAATACCACAACCTTAACTTGCTTGGCGAGTACTTAGATAAGCACCTACCTACCGAGTCTTACCAACCACCGGTGAGCCCGTCGACGCCATTGCCTCAGGAATTCAATACGGCTCCCGTAATGCCTTCGTACTCAAACGCTATGAACCGTATTCCGCAAAAGGTGGCCGATACAGCTACACAACAACTGGATCCCATAAGCCTTATATCACAACAAATCAGTTTAATATCTCAACAGATTGCTTTACTGCAAGGGTCGGCATCGATGAGCTTCCAACAGCCGATGGCTGCACATCAAAACGGGAAACCGGTACCAGTTATCCAATCTGTAGTGAGCGAAACCCGCACCACACCTACCGATACCACGTTGGCCGCAGAAGAAATGGCAGCGCTCAAGAAGCCTTTCGGGGCGACAGCACGCATTGAAAGGCAATCCTCCGCACTAAACGAAGAACAAGAGCGGTACCTGGCCGATCTCATCGCTCGGTATGTAGCCAAAACCGCAAAAAGTAAAGCCTATGCACAGGCGCATCGCACGCGCATGGCCGACCCGAGGGTAGTATCGGGCTTCAAGCCCGCCACTAAGGAGATGGTGTATTCCATCGTGGTAAACCGTTCAAAAGGATGCAGGTTGTGGGACATTGATGGGAATGAGTACATCGATGCATTGAATGGTTTCGGCTCTAACATGCTCGGCTACCAGCCCGACTTTATCGCTAACGCCCTGCACCAACAGATCGACGAAGGCTATGAAATCGGGCCGCAACACGAGAAGGCCGGCGAAGTCTGTGAATTGATATGTGAATTGACGCATATGGACCGCGCAGCCTTATGCAACACCGGGTCAGAAGCGGTATTGGGTGCTATGCGAATAGCCCGCACCATAACCGGAAGGTCTACGATTGTCGCTTTTTCAAATTCGTACCATGGTATTGTGGATGAAGTGATCGTGCGGGGCACGAAGAAACTGAAAACTTTCCCTGCTGCGTCCGGGATCATGCCCGAAGCCGTGCAAAACATGCTCATCCTCGATTACGGCACACCGGAATCGCTCCAAATTATCCGTGAGCGCGCGCATGAGCTGGCGGCTGTATTGGTGGAACCCGTCCAAAGTCGCAGACCGGAATTTCAACCGGTCGAATTTGTAAAGGAATTGCGTAAAATCACTACGGAATCAGGCACAGCGCTTATCTTCGATGAAGTCATCACAGGATTCCGCATGCACCTACATGGCATGCAGCACCTTTGGGGAATCGAGGCCGATTTGGCTACCTACGGAAAAGTGGTGGGCTCAGGAATGTCGGTCGGCGTAATCGCTGGGAAACGGGCATTCATGGATGCGCTGGATGGCGGATACTGGGAATACGGCAACGATTCCGTGCCAGAAGTAGGTGTTACCTATTTCGCGGGCACCTTTGTGCGCCATCCCTTGGCACTGGCTGCCACCAAAGCCTCATTGGAATATCTCAAGGCTCAGGGCCCGCAACTGCAAGAAAACCTCACTAACCAAACAAAAGCGCTCGTCGATGAGCTGAATAGCGTTTGCCAAAAGTACCAGATACCGTTATACATCGCCCAATTTGGGTCATTGTGGAAAGTAAAATACCATGGGGAATACGCCTATGGTGAATTGCTGTTTACGGCAATGCGTATCCGCGGTATCCATATCCTTGATGGTTTCCCTTGCTTCCTGACCACGGCACATACCGATGAAGATATCAAGCAGATCGTCCATGCCTTCGAGGGTAGTGTTCATGAATTGGTGAAGGTGGGATTTATCCCTACCATGGGCGAGCTCGATTTGGATAACCTACCGCCCATAGCCAACGCAAGGCTTGGTAAGGATATGGCGGGGAACCCCGCATGGTTCATCGAGGATGAACAACATCCGGGCAAATACCTACAAGTCGAACAGCTTAATTAACTCATGGAACTGGATTACAAGCTCATACCCGTTGATTTCAATCCGTTTGCGGACGGAGAATTGGAGAAAGTCATCCCTATAAGCGAATCGCAGCAGGAAATCTGGTTGGCATGCGCCTTGGGTGCGGATGACGCAAACTGTGCATATAACGAATCGATAACTATCCGCTTCGACGGCGTATTGGATATTCCTAGCCTGGTGGCATCAATCCTTATTGTCATCGGGCGGCATGAAGCCTTGCGGGCTACCTTCAGCCACGATGGGGAGGAAATGTTCGTCTATAACGAAAAGCATCCGTCAATTACACACGTGGATCTCGCCGATTCTCCCGATCGCCAACAAGAACTGACGCAACTGGCGGAGGAGGACTCTTCCCTTCCATTCGATCTGGAAAAAGGGCCACTTATCCGGTTCCATGTGATAAAACTCCATGAAATCAAGCACGTACTCCGCATCACAGCACACCACATTATCTGCGACGGGTGGTCCTTCGGCATCCTCCTTGAAGACCTTGGCAAAATCTATTCGTCGCTTGTGGGCGCTAACGCACCTCAATTGGATGCACCGGAGTCCATGCGCTTATATGCGTTGGATGCAAAAAACTACCTCCGTACTCCTGAATACCAGGAAACAGAAGCGTATTGGCTTCGGAAATTTGAGGATGTCGTACCGGTGGTCGAATTGCCTATTGACCTGCCAAGGCCAGTTATGCGGACTTACAATGGCAACCGGATAGACCGGCCTTTGGACAACCAACTAGTCGACAAGATCAAAAAACTGGGTTTAGCTGCTGGTGCCAACTTGGTGACCACACTACTTTCTTCGTTCGAACTGTTTCTTCGCGACATCACCCATCAGGATGATCTGGTAGTGGGTTTGCCTGCCTCTGGGCAGGCCGCAACCGGACGCTTTGAACTGGTTGGCCATTGCGTCAATTTCCTACCCATTCGCGCCAGGATTGATCAAGCGAAGAGCGTATTACACTACATAAAACAGCGAAAGTCCGAATTGCTTAGCGACCTCGATTATCAACGGATTACTTTCGGTAGCTTGTTGAAAAAGCTCAATCCCCCACGGAAACCCGGCTATATACCGTTGGTCTCGGTCGTCTTCAATGTGGATATGGGAATGGATAGCCGCGTTGCTTTTGCGGAACTGAAACACGAATTGGCCTCCAATCCACGGTCGTTCGAGAATTTTGAATTGTATTTGAATGTGACCGGGTCTGCGGGATCCATGGTATTGGAATGGTCATATAATACCAACCTGTTTAAAGAACAAACCATTCAACGCTGGATACGGCGTTTCATTAACTTCCTGGCAGAACTTGCCGATCATCCCGAAGCGAGCATTTCAACCATCGGATCTACCAATTCCGTAAACCAATCTGAAAGCGGTATAGCGGACACCACCGTCGAACTGGCACTTACCAAACTTCCAGGCATTAACGAAGCGGTTGTTGCCCGGGATAGTGGACAGATGGTGACATACTTTACGATGAGGCATGATACGTTGGAGGCCGGGCAGTCTTCATGGAAAGAAAAATGGAACTTGCTGTATGACATGGCCGCCAACGCCGGTGGAACGGCCGAGAACAAGGGACAGAACCTTGACTTGGTCGTGGCCGAACAATTAGGGTCGCAAGATGAAACAGTAAAGCAACAAGCCGAAGAATGGATGCAGCAATCCATTGAGCGGATTCTTGCGGTGGCACCTCGGCATATATTGGAAGTAGGATGTGGGGCCGGGCAGCTCATTTTTGAGCTTGCTCCACACGTGACATCGTATATCGCAACCGACTATGCGGAAACGGCCATCACCGACCTGAAAAACAAGCTTTCCAGCGACGCGGATAGGCCGTTAAACCATATCACCGCTTTCGTGCGCGATGCGGATGACTTCAGCCATCTTCCGGAACAACCTACTGATCTTATACTTGTACATAGTGTAAGTCAATATTTCCCCAATTACCAGTATCTATACAACCTGATTATTCAGGCGGTAAGTCATATGGAAAAGGGCTGCGTATTTATTGGGGATGTGCAGGGTAAAAACTCGCTACCCCTGTTCCACGCAGGTGACCAGTTGCAGCGCTCCAATCCGAAGACCATGGTAGGCCAATTCAAGAAAATCGTCCAAAACCGGGTGAAGCTTGAACATGAGTTGACCATAGACCCTGGATATTTTTACCTATTGCCCACATTTATACCTGAAATAACGGCGGTGGACGTGCAGTTGCGCAAGGGAATGCTGGATAACGAAACCACCAAATACCACTATGACGTGTGGTTGCATACCACGGATGAAATAAGCGTGGTTTCCCCTACTCTTACCAACTCTTGGCAGTCTGCTGAAGCGCTAGACCATTTATTGACACATAACCACAATGAGATCATCTGCCTTACCCATATCCCCAACCCGCGTTTGCGCCGGGATGTGGCATTGCACCATTTCATGGTGGCAGCGGCAGATGACGATACCATCGGCCAATTTCAAGCAACTGCCGAAGGTGAAGGAATTCTCCCCAATACACTTTGGCGTGTTGGCGAAAAACACGGGTTCAACACCCATGTACGCTGGTCGACGGACGGTACGGACGGACTTATAGAAGCCGTATTCATTCCGCAGTCCCTCGGAAAAGCCGTTCCAGCCCCCCCTACTGGCATCGTACTAGCAGGAGTGGCATTGGATACATTCACCAATCTTCCACATGGAAGCACGCCGTTTCTGCCACAAGAAATCGTTAACGGCTGGAAATCGGCCTTGCGCGAAGATGATGCCACACTGTCCATCCCCGAAAAATGGATCGAACTCGATAAATTACCTAAAAACAAATCAGACGTAATAGACCGCAGGGCGTTGCTTAAGTATTTCCCTGCCACGTTTCCCCTACCACCAAAAACCAAGGAAACACAACATACATCGGCATGGTGGGCAGACCAGCTTTACCGAGAACGCGCACTCGAGACCTCGTTAACGACCTGGATAAATACTGCGCTGCAACAATACAGTGAACGCGTCGCATTGGAACATGAGGGCGAATCGATGACCTATGGAGAGCTATTGTCCATGTCTGGCCGATATGCCAACCAACTGTTGGCAATGGGGGTAAATACGGGTGATCGTGTTGGCATCTCGCTGTACCGAGGGTTTGACCTGGTGGCCATGGTGACCGCCATCCTCCGGATAGGTGCTACCTATGTACCCCTAGATATCACATTCCCTAAGCAGCGTATTGCGGCCATCACGGCCCAAGCCGATTTGAAATGCATCGTCGTACACCAAGCATTGATCCATCAACATGATTGTGACCAACCGATCGTGTCGTTGGAAGACTTTGCCCGAGCAGCACAAACCGCTTTGGATCAACTTTCGGACATTGCAATCCCCGATGATGCGATGGCTTACGTGCTGCACACATCAGGCTCTACGGGCAAACCCAAAGGTGTAGCCATGGGCCAACGCGCATTGACCAACCTACTACTATGGCATCGGGAACATTCCAATGCAGATATGCATACAAAGACCCTACAATTTGCACCCATTACGTTCGATGTCTCTTTTCAGGAAATCTTTTCGACCCTCACCACAGGAGGCACGTTATGCCTCATCCCCGAGGAAATGCGTTACGACATACCGGAACTGCTCAGGCATATCGACAAGGAAAGCGTCAACCGGATATTCCTACCCTTCGTGGCGCTGCATGCACTGGCAGAATACGGCTGTACGAGCGATATCTTCCCAGTCGGCCTGCGGGAAGTGATTACCGCTGGTGAGCAACTAAAAATTACCGACAAGGTGGCTAGGTTTTTTTCGCACCTGCCAAACGCCTCACTGAGCAACCACTATGGACCAACCGAAACCCATGTGGTGACGGCATTGAAATTGGATGGAAATCCTGCCAATTGGCCAGCCATACCCACAATTGGAACACCCATATACAACACCCGCATCCACCTATTGGATACAAACCAGCAACCCGTAGGTGCCGGGGAAATAGGCGAATTATGCGTAGAGGGCGTTGCCTTAGCGGATGGATACCTCGGGGCACCCCACTTGACCGCAGAACGTTTTATGGAGATCACCACCAATGGCAAGGCTACGCGCATTTACCGTACCGGGGACCTTGCCCAATACGATGGCGGGGGAAACCTTGTCTTCCTTGGAAGAGGCGATTCGCAAGTGAAAATTAGAGGGTATCGGGTCGAATTGGGTGAAATCGAATCGGAGCTGACCAAACTGGAAGGCATCGGCGAATCGGTAGTGCAGTTGATCGAAGATACCGCAGGCGTGAAGCGATTGGTAGCCTATGTCTTATTGAAAAACCATCCAACATCCGTTTCTCCCGGATCATCGCCCGCCATCTTGCCGGAGGCCATAGCGGAGACGCAACTTAAAACATGGAAACTCGCGCTTGCGCGGACATTGCCCGACTATATGGTTCCCCATACCATCGTTGCTATCAACCATTTCCCCACGACCCCTAGTGGAAAAATTGACCGGAAAGCGCTTCCTTCCCCATCGCTGCTTTCCGTGGACCAAAGCCAACAAATTGCTGATTTTGTTGCCCCTCGTAATGCCACCGAACTGTTCCTTGCCGACATATGGGAAGAAGCTTTGGGGCTTGAGGTGGTGGGTGTACATAGCGATTTCTTCGAGCTTGGTGGTTATTCGTTAATAGCTGTGAAAGTGATGCTTGCCATCGAAAAACAACGCGGTATCCGGCTGCCACTTTCCAGCCTATTCGAAAACCCCACCATTGCCAAGCTCTCCAAACTCATAAGCGGCGATGATGAGCAGGTCAAGTGGGATTCCCTAGTGCCCATACGGACTGAAGGCACTAAGCCCCCTATTTACTTGGTACACGGTGGGGGCCTCAATGTGCTGGTTTTCCAGTCGATGGCAAAGTACCTCGACGAGGACCAACCGGTATATGCCATGCAGGCTTTGGGCCTAAACGGCGAGGCCACGCTGTTTGACAATATGCAACAGATAGCCGACAAATACATCCAAGAGATTTTGGTCGGCAACCCAGATGGACCGTACTGCCTAGCGGGCTATTCCCTCGGGGGCAAAATCGTCTACGAAATGGCACGCCAGCTACTTGCCATGGGGAAACAGGTGGAGATGGTCGGTATTTTCGACACCGTGGCCAGCAATGACATCCACCATGAAAACCGGTTGAAGTGGTTTACGCAGAAACTCGTCAGGCAGTTTAGGAAAATTCCATTCTTTGTCAAGACGTTTATGGCCTACCCAGCCGAGACACTAGCCTATCAGCGGCTGATCCTGTTGGAAAAAATTAAAGATATGGTGACCGAAAAGACATACAACGAACTGGAGTCTTTCACCTACAACAAAGAGATTTTGGTGAGCTACCTCAATGCTTATGACAATTACTGGATTGAGCCATTGGATATTCAAATTGACTTGTTTAGGGTGACCAAACGGTTATACTTCTTGGACGATCCCGAATACCTTGGATGGAATAACTTCGCGAAAAAGGGTGTTAAGGTACACGATGTGCCGGGCGACCACAAGACGTTCATACTCCCACCTCATGACCAAGCATTGGCAATTGCGCTCCAACGGTGTTTAGATGAAAAGATTCAGCGAGACCATACTACCCATGATATAGCATAAAGCTATTTACTGTCGCTGATCCCCCATAACTTAACCTAAACTTAATCGAAACCCAGTTAAGGATAAAGACATTTTTTATCATAAATTTCCTTTCTTTGTATGGATTGTTGAAATAAAATATCGATGTTTACGTTCTTTTAAGGAAGTCTACTCTTTTAAAACACTTAACAATAGAATTTTTCCATTGCTCAAAGAAGACTTTTACGGGAATATGTGGAGTAGCCCTCCTTCTGTAGGCGCAATGGAATAGGTTGATCAAAACTGCTTACGTTAATCGTTAATAAAACCATAAAAAATGCTATACAAAGAGATTTTCATATACCTGGCTGTCATCGGAATGAATTTTTCGGCAAGTTGTTCAAAAATCATCCCTCCTAGCCTATCTGATGAAGAAGGGGAAATTGAAAATCCGCAAAACGGAAACACCCCTTCAACAGGTATCCCTTTTGAAAACATGCTCGGAATCAATGGTTTTGACTGGGAATATACCAGTAGTGTAAATGTCATTGATGAACAGAAATTTCAGCTTATTCAGCCCTTTACTGGCTTTCGGCAATACCTTGATTGGGAACGGATAGAGGAAAAAGAAGGATATTACCGATTTAGCTATGACAAAATCTATGAGCGGAATAAACAACATGACATTGCCACATTGGTATGTTTGCAAATTGTACCAACATGGTTTAGGTCCAAATATTATCCAGGGGAATATAATCCTGCCGATCCATACAACAGCCTGAGGGATTATACCCCCATTCCAAAAGGAGCCAACAAAAGCGATCCAGCTTCCTATACTGCTATGGCCAAACTTGGGTTCCAGGTAGCGGCTAGGTATGGAAAAAATACAGACATTCCACGCAATCTGGTAAAGGCAGTAACCTGGGGCGACCGGGAAGATATAAAAATCGGCTTAGGCACATTGGAATATATTGAATGCAGTAATGAACCCGATAAAGACTGGAGGGGTCCTAATGCACAACAAAGCCCTGAAGAATATGCTGCCCAGCTCTCCGCTTTCTATGACGGGCATATGGGAACACTGGGTGAGGGAGTAGGTGTTAAAAATGCCGACCCAGACATGAAAGTCGTCATGGCGGGCATTGCATTTCCTAATCCTGAATGGGTAGATAAAATGATTGCCTGGTGCAAGAAAAACCGGGTAAAGGATGGCGATTATTCCCTATGTTTTGATGTCATTAATTACCATGAATATTCCAGTAAACGGCAGGGGGAGTGGTGGGGCAATCCAGACCTCACTGTAAACCACGGCATGGCTCCTGAACTAACGGATGTAGGCAATGTAGCAACGGCCTTCGTAAACCTAAGTAAGGAAAAAGTAGGAAGCATGGAAGTTTGGGTAACGGAATGTGGGTTCGATGTGAACGAACGGAGCATCCAACGGGCATTAACTATTGGTAATAAGACCATATTCGACACCCAAGCGGATTGGATCCTCAGAACGGCCTTATTATATGGGCGCAAGGGGATCGATCGGGTTTTCTTTTATATGCTCAACGATGTGGACATTAATATTGAAACACAATACGCTTCTTCCGGTCTGGCAGGAAACAACAAAAGAAGGCCTGCTTTGGATTTCCTGTTACAGGCCAGAAATCTATTGGGAGCGTATTCATATTCAGAAACCGTTCATGAAGATCCCTTGGTAGATGTCTATGTAATGGATGAAAAAAAGATGTATGTACTCACTGTGCCTGATCAAACTGGGCGAGAAGAAAACTACACACTTAAGCTAAATTCAAATGTGAAGGAAGTAAACATCCATACACCCAGAAAAGGTGCAGACACGATGAGCTCCGAAAAGAAATCGGTAAACAATGGAGCGATTGAAGTGAAAGTCACCGAAACACCCCTATTTGTGGAAGTGTTATAAATGCTGGTTGCTTCAGTGATAGTAATGGCATGATCTACGAATTAGGGGCAAACCATTTCTGCCAAGTAACTTTGGTTTTGCTCATTATTTCGGCATACCCTAATCGAAAAATATTCCAAAAATGGATGTATTGGAAATATTTGTTTAATGCGCCAAGGCCGATAACTAGGCCGATGAGGGTACTTATGGCCGAGGAAAGCGTGATTGCATAGATACTGCCGGAAAGGTAAACGGCAACAAAGCTACAAAGCACACCGACAACCACCATAATGACGACTTTTATAAAATTTATTTTTGGCATACGGAACACATCGATAGTCAATGCCAAAAACCGCTCCGCTGGATATAATAACGTGATAAGCATATAAATACGAAGGATCTGTGGGGCCTCTGTATCAACATATTTCTCTCCTGCAAGGAGAAGGATGGCATAATCCGCGAAAACAATGACTACTAAACATAGTGGAACCAATAATAGGGAAAATACGCCGATATATTTTTGCATCATCTTTATTACACCGGATTGATCCCCCCTATTGTATGTTTCGGACATGCCGGGCATTGCAGCGAAAGCGACACTCCTCAGTGGTAGTTCCACGATCTGAATCAACTTGGATCCCGCGTAATAGATGGCGAGAGGAGCCACTCCTAAAAAGAATTTTACAATCAACGTGCTAGAAAGCGTCATCAAGGTCGATGTTATACTCGTGCCTACACTATACTTTCCAAAATTGAACAACTCCCTGATCGTAGCAAGGGTGCTAGATCCTAGTTTACCCAGGAGTGACCAATCGCAAACTATTGCCACGATACTGGATAGTAAATTTGCCGCCATGTAACAATAGATTACCTTAGTGACATCCAGGTTATCAATTAGGGTTAATGTTATAATGAAGATCAATAAAGAACCTTGGTTCGTCAGATTGAGGATTAATAATTTACCAAAAAGCTGCTTTGCCTGCAAAACACAATTGGCCATAAAAAAGGGTAATGACAAGGTAAAGATAATCCCAAAATACTTCAGAAATAAGCGGATGCTTGAATCCTGTACCCGATCTATAAAAAAATAAGCGACCCCATTACATAACAAGAATAAAACGGTGATGCAACAGGCGATCACCCACGCCGAGCCGGCAGTTTCATCCTTTTTTACATCGGAGGCGCCAGCGTAAAAATTAATGAATGCAGTTGATAAGAAGCCAGATCGGAATGTATCAAAAAACAACAGTACCGTTAGAAAAAAACCATATTCTCCCATATCATGGAGTGACAAACTCCTCAACAACAGCATCATGGTCAAGAGACCAATCAACGCATTGGAGCCATTGCTGAGCAATGACAGCATGTATTTATTCCTAAAGAGTCCAGCGACTTTCCCGATTAAGCTTATCATCTATAATTAGCGCCCTTCCCTAAATTTAGTTGTCTGATCTGCCGGAAAAATCCAAGAAGCGTTTTGCTCTTTTGGTAAAGGCGCGAAAAACACCTCCGTCCAACTGAAGCTTCCTGTCTGATGTCCAAACCAGTGATTTATTGCCTTCTACTCGCTTTAATTTCCCAAACGCCTTGCTCAATTTCAGGGCAAGGTAACCGTCTTCATTGGCCCCTACTGGATGCTCATAACCATCAACCATAAGCCCATCTTGCCTCCTATACCCTGAACTTATGCCATATACATACATGGCTTCCTCCTTGTTTCTATTGATAATCTGTTTATATATATCACCAAAAGACTCGTAGAGAAAATGGAAGAAACGAGCTTTGTTTTCTTCGGAATAAAAAGCAAAGCACCCATACGTACAAGCCACATTGGGGTCTGAAAGCGGTGCACTCATCTGGTCAATCCAATACGGCGAATACAGGGTGTCAGCATCTGCATTCAATACCACTTTACCCCTTGCATAGAATAGGCCGGTATTTCTGGCATGCTTCACGCCTTGGTTTTTCTCTACCAATAACGTTACGCCAGTGTCTTCTACAAATTCCTGTGTCCTATCATTGGAATTATTATCCACAACGATAAATTCCACTTTTTGATTGGTAATGGATTGAGATAAGGTGGATATGGTTCTCAATATGCCTTGTTCTTCATTATATGCCGGAATAACAACGCTAATATCAGGTGAAGAGGAATACAATTTGGAAATACCGGCTTTGATCAAATCTTTCTGATCCAGGTATTGCTGATTAGATTGCGCCAAATGCGTTCTAACATAGCCGGGTGTTATCAATGGTCTTAAAAACATATTATTCCTTAACAGTTTATTAATGAAAATTAGCCCAAATTTGATTTTCCTCTTGGAATATCACGGCTCACATGCTCCGACTGATGGTGACATGGGTCTTTCGTTTCCATAGAAATCACTCGCTATCCCAGCGACTGCAATACCGGATTCAAACAAAGGGCTTGTGACAAGCGGTTTAAAATAAATTGTATCAGCTATACCGGCGTCGGTTATAGTTGGGTATGGGTTAATACCCGTAGTGTTATTCGCCGGTAAATTATTTGATTGGATTGGAGTACCTACGAAACCAGCCAAATTCGTCACGTAATTATAACCAACCCACTCATTGCCCGCAGGCGAGGCATTTACACCGACATTATTATAAATTTCAGGGATGCCTCCTTGCAACATATACACGTCGACTACAACAGCTGGGAAGCCAGGGCCATCTAATCCCATATTAACTGCTGTATTAAATGCAATAATCGGATTAACATATGTGGATCTATTATTTGCTGAATCTATCAAACTAAGCTGTGTCTGCACCTCACTTAGAGAATACCACCTGCTATTGTAAACAATATTGTTATATATCATCGCGCTCATGGGTGTTGTTCCATGAGAGAACCCCCAAAATACAGCTAGATTACCGTAAATATTCTTACCTATATTGTTATATATTCTGCCGTTTCCTTGTATATGTATTATGCGGCAATGTGTGGCGTTAGTGGGATATAGGTTTTCGAATACGTTATTGTGGATGTTAATGTCCTCTGCATTATATAATTTTACTTGATTAGAATAATCATCATGATTTTTAAAGACACAATTTGATATTTCGATATTTTTAGCGTGTCCGGTATATACATTGGCATCGAAATTCACATTGCCATCGAACGTAATGCCCCAAGTGTTATCAAATAAGCAGTCGTCAAATTTAACATTCATTGCTGAGGTACCATCTGTACCATCATAGGAAATTCCCCGACCATCCCAATACACACAATAGTTTTGTATGTCACTGAAGTTAATAGCAGATACAGTTACGTTTTTAAGCGTTTCGCCTGTGAACACCAAGCCTCTATAGCCACCGTATATATTGATATCAGATAGATTAAGGCCATTTACGTTTCCCACATAGATAGTACCTTCCGCTACGTTGGTCGCGGGCATTCCAAAAACCGTCACACGCCCCAGATTCAGCTCGATATTCTGTATAGTTATTGTGTCATACGTTCCTGGCAATATTCGTATGGTATCATCGGCCAACACCCCTCCTCCTATTAAATCTCCGTCGATTACAAGATGGCCGCTACCTATTCCAACATCAAACACTCTACCATTTGCAGGTGTTGTCACAAACCTGTCGTTGAATAAATTTATTAGCCCACTTGAATTAAAAGTAACCCTGTCATATCCATCACAAGTGACTTCTGTAATAGTGCCTCCACTAACAATCAACGTCAAATCATCCCACCTAAAATTTGTGATATCTGGAATCGTTAGTTGAATATTAAGCATATTGCCAATTAGGTTGGTTTGTATAACAGCGTTATCCTTTAATGCCAAATATTCAATTAACTCGCGTAGGGAGCATATCCATAGTTTGCCTGTTGTATCCGAGGAAACAATGTACTCGATAAAATCTCCCCACCCGGAAGGTGATGAATCATGCGTACCAGCTCGAAATAATTTATGAACGGATGTTGTAGAATCAGACAAAAGAGCGTCGATTTTTGCTTTAAAAGCAACAAGCGTACTTGCATCCCATAAATCACTAAAATCACGTATTAAATATTTGAATCCAGGAGGCCAAGTGGAGATATCCGTTAAAGGCATCCAACCTTCCTCTGGAAGACATGGGAATGTGTCAGCCGGTTCCTTGTTAGTGCCCGTATTTGCAATATGGCCCGTGGCATTTCCAGCTATACTATAGCCGGTTGCGCTTGCGGGGTTTATAATCGTATTTACAATATAGTCGGTTCTCAGTGCTATCAAATCAACTAAGGACGATAAATCCCATTCCAAGTCTCCACCATTGTTATAGGGACCCGTATCGGTTCCGTACATCGCATGGTTCGCAATATCCCACCCCGAATTTACGAAATCGCTCATTTGTGCATATGTCACATAGGTTCCTGGTGCGTCGCCGATCTCGTTATCCGTCCAATTACCCTTCCCCATGACCGCTAAGGTTCCCCTCCAATTAACCTGCGCACCAGTACCATCATCAAAGATTAACGTATCAAATAGAGTGCGCCCATCTATTGCAGTGAGCACATTGCCATCCCAATCCATTTGAAATACGCCTTGTTTATTATATTTCAAGTCAGCTATACTCGCTGTTGACATCGAAGGTGCTGTGTCAAATGCTACGGAAACATTGAAAGTCTTTGTGTTCATAATGTGATTAATTTTATGTTAGTTAAGCCAGTCGGATACAAAATTATCCAGCAAGAATGCTATCGATCATAAAAACCAAATTAATCTATATCGTTTCGTATAAATTCAATAACTTCAGTGCTGCATTCCGCCAAGTAAATTCTGTAGCTCTTTTCAATCCCTTCGCAACCAATTCTTTTTTGACGTCAGGGTTATCCAAAATGTGTTGCATCGCCTCTGCCAAAGCCAAAGTATCCGAAGGATTTACTAGTACCGCTGCATCGCCTGCAACCTCAGGCATTGCAGAAGTGTTGGACGTAATAACAGGAACACCACAGGCCATTGCTTCCAAAATAGGCAGTCCGAAACTCTCCCTCAACGATGGATAGACAAACAATGTTGACGCATTATATATTAATGGCATATTGTCGGGATGAATGTAGCCGGGAAAAATAAAGTTACTGAAGAGGTCTGCAGCACCCAATGTCAGTAATTGATCCACTACAAGTTTTTCGCTGTAGTCCAGGACAACAATAGGAAGCGGCGACGCTACCATATACACATATCTGACATATGCTTCTATCACATTTTTGGTGTTTTTCTTGGGCGCCGTATTACCCAAGAACAACAGAAAATGAGCAGGTAACCCCTTTGACTTCCGGAAAGCCTCCACCTGATCATGCGCATAACGATTATTAAACCGATTGTGAACTGCGTTGTGGATTACTTTGACTTTTTCTTCAGGGATATCAAGCCGATCTACCATGACCGATCTTTCAAATTCCGAAACGGTGATGATTGCTGCTGCTTTCCGAGCAATGGCCGGAACAACCAGCCGTCGGTAAACATTGCCAAAATTCTGGTATAATGTACCGGCCATATCCAACTTTTCGAGGTATATGATATCGTGCAGTGTCAATACCAAAGGAACAGGAGGAAACAGTGTGGACGTATTGCATGTGGAGTGCAGTATATCCAGCTGCGCACTTTTTGCTGAAAGGGGCAGACTTATCTGTTCCCAAATCGGATAGGGCCGTGCATCAAGCGCCCGGATTTTTACGTTTGCTGATTCCTCTATGCACCAATCGGCATCATTCTTCACGAAAAGGGTGTATTCGTTGTATCGGTCCATTACTTGAAGTTCGCGGACTAGCTCCAACGCTACCACTTCCATGCCGTGTTTCTTGGGCCGGAAAAGCCGTTGAACCTCGATTCCAATCCTTTTTGGTCTTTTTCTCTTCATAGATAAGTTAATCCTTTTTATCATGATAATGCTCTGTGGCCACAGACAACTGGTTCGCCCTACGCGCCCTGACCAGCGCAAGCATCTGATAGAAAATAAATTTCGGCGCTGACAGCAGCGACAGGTATACCCCGCGGTCTACGTTGAAATAGTACAGTGCATAGGCAAAAATACCAAAGAAAACGCATCCCGATGCAACCCACAGTACTGCCAGCCAAGGTATAATGAATATATTGATGGCCATGCAGAATATAGCTGTTCCGGTGAGAATGAACAGTGGCGGTCTAAGTAGCATGAAACTAAACAGCAATCGGTTAACACTAGGCTTATAGATAGCAGAAATAAACATTTTTAGCCCTAAATAGGCATATTTAAACCATGTATTAATCCACCTCGACCGCTGTTTGACCAGCTGCCCTGTCCGCGAAGTCTTCTCATCATATACGATGGCCTGTTCGGCAAAAGCGATGCTATGATTCCTTGACAGGACCTCATATTGAAGCACTTTGTCAAACCCGGCCCCCTTGAGCTCGCTATGCGCTAGGCATTGCCGATAGAGGGCAGTAGTAAAGGCCATCCCTGAACCCGATAAGGCCGCGGATGAACCGGCTTCGAACAATAATTTCCTATCTATAAATCGATAGTATGTATCCCCCGCCTCATCCAGACAGGCATATTGCGTATCCAAGTTCTTTGCCTTTCGCACACCCTGCACGGCTTGATAGCCCATGTCAAAGAACGCGTTCAATTCCGTTAGGTATGCACGGTCTACCAAGTTATCGCTATCAATGATGGTAAGCCGTTCATGTGATCTCCGGAAATGTTCAATGGCATAAAAATGAGATTTGACATTACTTGCAAGCACTTGTGGAGGCCTTAATACGATTACCTTCTCGCTATTGAATGCGAGACCCGCCACATCGCAATCATCAGCAACGATGTAAACAAGGTAATTTTTGTAATCCAATTCCAAAATGGAATCCACTACGGACGACAGTTGTTCGGTTTGCTGATAGGCCGTTACAATAATCGCATAATCGGCTGATGAAGAAATGGCGTGCCCCGCTTTACTTTTCCTTCTGAATAATCTTAGAACTGAGAGAAAAAGAGGCATTAACAGCTGTATCATGATGCACAGCTGAAAAATTAAACCTATAACAGTCAAAACCTTCATATACTAAATATGATTTGCTATCGCTTTTTTAATGGCATTGACACTGTGTTCCCAAGTATGGGTGGCCGCAAATGCCTTTCGCATGTTTTCTTTCTGGCCTGAATTGTCCGTAAGCGCCATTTCAATCTGGCTTACATAGTCTTCCTTACTTGTGCACAAATACATATGTGCGCTGAAAATTTCCATTGCCCTGGTTTTGGTGGCCACAACAGGTTTTCCCATTGCCAAATATTCATCAATCTTTCTGGGATAGTTTCCTATGGTCACTTCATTTACCAACTGTGGGTTTATGCATACATCAAAAGCCTGTATATAGGCACTCAACTGCTCAGGGGGCTTCTTCCCGGTAAAAATGACGTTAGGCAAATCATGCAATCGACTTTTCTCAAACAGCTCACTTTCTGGACCAACCAATACCAGTACCCATTCAGGCCGGCTTCGCGCGATGTATTCCAGCACCCCTAAATCCAGCCGCAATTCATGCAATGCCCCCACATAGCCGATAAGCGCACGACCAGCGGGCAGCATACCTGCAACGGAGGTAATCCGGTCGGGGTTGAATAGCTCCAAGTCGCAGCCCTGCCCTACGTAATAGGCATTGGGGTTATAGCGGCCGCAGTAATCTGATAAGTATTCCGAATTTGCTACGCATAAATCGCTATCGGCAATCAACAACGGCTCCAATACCTCCCCATGCTTTTTCCAATAATCCACTGCGAGCATATAATCTCGAGAATAATAAACGCTCAATTTTGGAGACAACATTTCACTTAAATAAAAGGCCTTGAAAATTTCATTGTCGTTAAATAAGATGAAATCGTTAAACCCCAGTGTAGCCACACATGCTTTAATGGCCCGTGCAAACTTCGTATTGTTGCGCCTGTTGAAAAAATTAAATAACCACGCGTGGTTTAGCCAATTGATGGATTCAACCATGCAATTGGGATAAAGGGTCCACAGATTCTCCTGGATTTTTACAAGTCCCGTTTTTCTACCGTTGATCACCGCCAGCCTTTCGCCCACCCCAGGGTCGTTTCTTTTGCGATAACGTGTACTCCGGTCAAGTGGAGAATTTACATACAAAACCCGGTTTGTCTTGGATAATTCCAAGGCAATGTTTTTGCAATTGCTGCCGATATCGGTATCCCAAGCCTGTTGGCCCACCATGACGATATCAAATCCACTCAGCTCAGCCTTATCTCCATTCATTAGACACGTTCCCATAGCTTGGTTCCTTCATTGTATTTCTTGATTACTTTTGCAGGATTACCAACGGCAACGGAGAACGCAGGAA
The DNA here is from genome assembly GCF_024704835.1 of Parapedobacter tibetensis. Taxonomy (GTDB): domain Bacteria; phylum Bacteroidota; class Bacteroidia; order Sphingobacteriales; family Sphingobacteriaceae; genus Parapedobacter; species Parapedobacter tibetensis. The sequence continues at coordinate 369,439 of NZ_JAMXBE010000005.1, read as the reverse complement.
CATCACGGGTAACAATGCTACCTGCACCTATAATGGCATGTTTACCTATTGTCACCCCCGCCGTCACCACACTATTTGCGCCAACCCATACCTCATCCTCAATGGAGATCATTTGTCGCTCAACCGCTTGCTTGCTTGGTGGCACGTCCACGCGTTCGTATTCGTGGTTCAAGCCGGATAACACCACATGCTGGGCCAACATGACATCGTTGCCAATTGATACAGGTCCGATGATTACATTGCCGATGCCAACAATCGTCCGTGCGCCTATAGACACATCGCCCACCCCATTATTGATGGTTGCAAAATCCTCGATAACGGAATGAGTTCCCAAGCTGAACGCATTGTAGGGAAAAACATCCGTTCGGGTTCGCCTCCGGATAAGCGCGCCTTTCCCTTTTTTGTGCACAAAAGGGTTGATGAACCATTTTACCCATATCCTGGGACGCTGTTGGTTGGCGGGAATCATCATCCATAAAAACAACCTTTTCAACCCGGGATTGCGCTTGATATATTCCGTGAATACCATATCCATCAACGTTGAAAACCAGTGTCGGTGCTATCCGCCTTAGCCATTTTCCGAGCGGCTGCAATAAACCCCCAAAGGAAACAGACCACTCCGGGCACTAAAAAAATCTCAAATGGCATACCTACTCCTATTTATTAAAAACGCTTTATTTTCTGAAACCATTTCATAGCCAAAGCATCCAATCCCTTTTCGCTAAAATGCACCGCATCATACCGGTAGTAAGCCAAATTCAATGCGTCTACATTTGGACCCTGCAATATATTATTTGCACTGTCCAATACACCCATTTGCGCTTGGATGATGGATTGGGATATACCTTTCGGGTTTTCATTATTGAAAGGGAAGTAACTCGTCAAGGCGATAAAGAAAGGTGCGTCAATACCTCTATCCCTGAATATATTGACAACTTTACCCAGCTCGCTTTCATACCTTTCGGTAGTGGTGTTATCCACATTGTCTGTTTCTCCCTGACACCAGAAAATATGTGTCAGGTTTATCCCGTCCGCTACCAAATCATCAAGTACTCCGTTGAGTTTATCACCACATTTACCTTCTGACCAACAGCTTACCGATGTCTGACCAATACCGCAGGGCACAATAATGGCCCTATCGTACAATCCGCTGTCTATGGCAATATCAGCTACCCTGGTCCATACACTTGAGCCTTTCCCATCCGAGCCAAGCAAAGGTTCCTCCGCTTTATAGAGTTTACCTTTGTAATAGTTGTACACCTCGTTTCTGGGCTTGTAATCACCTAAGCCATAGTTGGCCGCATTGGATTGGCCAAGAGCCAAAAAGACCATCAGCCGCTCTGCGTGCATAATGCTGTCTGCGGTTTGGAGCGATTGCCGGAAATGAAAATGATCCCTCAGGAACTGGCCATCGACCAAGTGACTTCTATACCGGTGTGCAAGTGAGCCAAGCACAAAAGTCACTATTAGTAAAGCAATTTGCATTAACCACAGGTTCTTCATGGCTGCACACTTTCTTTATCAGTTATATGTGGGATCAAGAACCCCCAAGATAATGCCGTGAAAAATATGAGCGATGAGGGCATGGCATTCATCACTTCATTGCCGTAACTACATACAAACAGGCCCATGGCCATGCTCAACAGGGACACAAGCTTTACTTTGAGTGCGGTTTCTTTTATATTGAAGATCATTCCACCTGCTTTCCCAAACAGGTACATCATCATGCAAAACCAAAAGACAAATCCCGTAATCCCATACATCGCCCATATTTTGACCCAATAGCTGTCCGGTTCTATTGTGGACAAAAACTTGTCGGCGTTGTATTCATGGCCCCAGAAACCGATAACCCCTAATCCTTCTCCAAAAGGTTTATCTGCTAAGTAAGCACGGAGTATCTTTTGGTTTTCCAAACGAACATTTAGGGAAGCCTCGTTGGGATCCAACGCTGACCTGATTCTCATGATTTCATAATTCCCATTGCCAACGGTTGTATACTTTAGCATTCCAAAACACAGTGCACCCGCCAAGATACCGCTGACCAAGATTTTGTAGTTTTTGCTCAGCAATACCGCAAAAAAGCCACCGATAAAAAGTGCAAACAGCGCTCCACGAGTTCCCGAAATCAACATGCCATACAAAAACAATCCACAAAGCATAAAGAACACCAGCTTCTTGAAGAAATTGAAGGGGCCAAGCGCCAATACAACCGCTGCCACAGCCAACACGGCCTGTGCAGCACCGAATTGGCCGGCATCGCTGAAAAATGAAAACACGCGTAACCTCCCCCAAATCATGTGCGTGGGGGATGTTTCGGCAAAAAGTTGTTCGCCGGGGAATAAACCGAAGTGTTTCTGTTTTATCCCATTAAGTACAGCCAAGAAACCAAAGAATAATACCAGTATGACAAACGTGCGCAACTCCTTTTTGGATTCAAACAACAACAACGACAATACAATAATAATCAATGGATTCAACGCCACACTCCTAAACTCCTGCAACCATCCCATAAAGCTCGGACCTGAAGGATTGAATAACTGAAGCAAACTAAGTATAAACCAGCATACGTATAACCAGAAAAGGCTACAGTTAAGCCTATTCCAATTAAATCGCTGATATTGAACCAATACGATGCTCAATGTGAAAATGCCCAAAAACTCGATGCCGATCCCGAACGGAATACTGGAGAACTCACGCCCAAACAATCCAAACATGAAGCAGTATCCTGTAAGCGTGTAAAGCCCTATAATGGGCTTATGGTACACAACAATGGCATACATAACAAAAATACAGGATAGGATGACGAGAATGGGTAGCGCACCATTGAAGGCGACGAGAAAAGCAATGGCTATTCCTAACAATCCGGTAAGGGAAAGCCAAATAACCGAATCTCTCTTTATGTTCCTGATGCTTTCCACCGCTATATGTGAACCTTATTGATTATCCAACCCAAAAATCCTTCGTGAGCATTCACTTGTTTCAAAAATTCCCTATCATGTGCACTTATCTTATTTCCAGCTTCAAAAATCGCCACGCTTTTTTCTGCGAACAGAAGCCATTCCTTCACCTGATTGATATTTTTGAGGCTGTTCAAATCAATGATAATGATATCGAACTCGCCTTTCAAGACATCGAATGCCGCCATCAGGTTGTTCGAACCGTTGATTTCCAGCAATGACTTGTTGTTTGGATTTTTATTCAAGACAGTGATCATATCTTCCGTTTTTATCTCCTTCTTTACCAAAAAGGATTCAAATGCTTGGCTTCCATTTTGTTGCTTATTGGAAATCAATTCGGTAAGATTGGGATAATCATCCCCGATCAGTAATACTTTCTTATTTATCAATGCAAATGCATAGGCTAAACTTGATGCTATGAAGGTTTTCCCTTCGCCCTCCGAAAGACTGGTAATGCCAAGCACCTTATTAGCGCTGCCGTTTAACGACTTGTTGATCTCGAAGCGCAGGGATCTCAGGAGGTCACGGTAAAAGGCGTAATCATTTCTAGGGTTTTCTTCATCCCATATTACCCTTAAATCCTTATCTCCTCCTTGTATCAGATTAATTCCGCCGATTACAGTGTTTCCTGTTGCCGCTGCCAATTGATTTGAAGTCCGAATAGCATTATCCAACAAAAACAGCAACAGCAATACCGTGATGACAAACATCAGGCTTGCAAACCCCGATATAACAGTAAGTTGCATGACCTTAGCAGGTTCGGCCATGCCGGGGAAACCAGATTCGACGATCCGTAGATTTAACGACGCCGAATTTTCCAGCGTTGCTTGGTTATATCGTTTCATCGCTTCCGTATATTCGGTAACCGCCAGATCCACTTCCCGCTCCAGATTTTGGACCCCTGCGTCAGCCGGCATCATCGCACCAAATCTTGCCCGCAGGCTCCCCAATTCGGCATTGATGGAAGAAATCGAGTTTTCGGCCCTAGCCAAAGCGATTTCGAGGTCAGATTTCTCCTTCAACAGGCCACGTCTGACTTCGTATGGACTCGTTGTCGACTGCCTGGACATAGAGGCGATCCTGGTGGTACGAAGCAATTCCAATGAATCAACGATTTTTTTGTCGGCAGGATCAAAATTATTGTCAAAATAGCGCTTATTTGCCTGCTCCAGTTGCCGGCCTATTTGGACGATTTCGTTGTTTTCTTTGATGGAGCTATTGCCACCATTTAGTGATTCATCGTTCAGCTTCTCATTGATATTTCGGATGCCGCCCTGCAAGGATTGAATCTCGCCGATGAGCTGCGACCTCCTGCCCTCCTGTTCGGCAATTTGCTGATAAATCATATCCGACTGAGCACTAAGATTCAACACCCCACTTCCGGCCTTAAAACTTTTCAATTGCGTGTTCTTCTCGTCCATTACCGCCTTTTTGGCCGTAAGTATCGAGTCGAGCAGCAGCAGCGTAGCTTGCTTGCTGGTAGAAGTCACATGGCCGTAATAGTAGATAAACTCCCTGGCGAATGTGTTAACCACAAACGCAGATAACTGGGGGTTTTCAGAAGTATATTCCACATTGATAAAATCACTCTCCCCATGCCGATAAATAGTAAGCTGATCCGCAATGGTTTTTTCGTCATACCCCATGTATTCAATCCAGTCAAACAATGCATACTTTCCATTGTCGGCTGGTGTTATAAATTCATTGTTAACTTGCTTTTCCTTTAATAACGTAACGACTTCGGATACTTCACCTTCAGGGAGCTTGGCTACATCTTCCGGCAGCGCACCCAGTGCTGATGATGGATTTTCCAAATCATGCAATATCAAATGCAAGGAAAGCATATTCAATACACGTTTGGTGTTCATCATTTCAATGATATTTCCAAACTGCTGGCTTACACGGAAATAATCCAATTGATCACCCGATAAAATCTCCTGCGACCTGTCTGTGATGCCAGTGGATAGCTGTACGTTCGATTTGTAGGTCCTCGGCAAATTTTTGGCGATAAAAAAGGCAGTAACCCCACAGATGCATGGTACGATGGCAACCAACCATTTGTACCGCCATACATATTTCAAAAAATCTGGGATATTGATCATGCTGTTGTTTGGCAAAAATCCATTCTTACTTCACGTCTTCTACCTTGACACCTATAAGCTGTTCCAGGGCGTCCTTGGCGACAAGGTAATTGACTTCTACTTCTAGCTTGGCTGAGCTTGCCTCCGAGACAGCAGATTTGGCTTCAGCGTACTCATTGAGGGTTGCTTCACCCTTTTCAAAGCGAAATTGTAAATCATCGCTAAGCGCCTTGTTGTCCTGCAGCGCTTGGGATCTGATGCGCAGTTCGTTGAATGCCTGGACATATACATAATATCGACGCTTCACTTCGTTCTCGAGTTCACTTTCATAAGCCAACCGTTCCAACTGGGCAATTTTATAATCGGCCTTGGCTTGTTTGGCCTGGAATGGCTTCTGCAGGAACGACCCCAAATTAAGGTTGACACCAAACTGGAAACCATTGACGACGTATGGATTCTCCATGCCCAGCGCAGCCCTCTCGTCGGGCCTGTAGAAATAGGATACATTCAATAAATCAAGGTAATTGACCACTTCGGCATTTGCAGCGGATTTGGCTTTCTCTTCATTTAACGCCATGATTTCCCGCTGGGGCATATGTTCTTTGGCCAGCTCAATCATTCGATTTAAATGTTCCTGATTAATTGATGTAATTAATGATTCTTGGGCTGATGCCATACAGTATGCGGCCAAGAATATATGCAGTGCAATAATCTTTCTCATCAAAATCTTATATTTTTCAGTTACATTAATGAAATGCCAAGGCGTCTATCGCCCTGTTTCAAACCGCTTCCTTTTGCAGCAACGCCGGTACCGTTTTCAACAGAATTTTCACGTCTACCCAAAACGAAAAATGTTTGGAGTAGTAATTGTCCAATTGTCTACGTTCCTCATCGGACATTTCGCTTTTACCACGTTTGCTTACCTGCCAAAGGCCGGTGATGCCGGCCGGCCCTAGAAACCGCATGGCCCATTCATCCGATGTGAGTAATTGGGCCTCGTACAATGGCAGAGGCCTATTACCTACCAAAGACATGTCTCCCTTGAGCACATTGAAAAGCTGAGGTAGCTCATCCAAACTGGTCTTCCTGAGAAAAGCACCCAATTTGGTAACTCGGGGGTCGTCCTTGATTTTGATGAAAGCGCTATTGCCGCCATTGATTGCATATTGATTCAATGCCGACAGTTTATCCAATTCCTTGTCGGCGTTTACCTTCATGGATCTGAATTTGTAGAAGTCAAAAATCTTATAGCCGCATCCGGCCCTTTCGCTTTTATAGATTACCGGACCCTTCGAATCCAGTTTCACCAAGAGTGCGATAATCACCAAAAGTGGTGAAGCGCATAACAAGGCCAGAGCCGACACCATGATATCAAAAAAACGTTTGGCTAAGGGCATTTTATACTCCTCCCTTGCCATTTGTTTGTCCAATAATGAGGTTTTATTCCCTATAATCTTAAACTTAAAGATAAATTGAAGGCGCTCTTGGATATTCAGTACATTAAAGGGATAGAAATAAATATCATTCACATATGGACTGAATGTTTGGGTCACAATTGATTTATTGCTTTTAAATCCGAGCAGGATGACACTGATTCCCCTTGTCAATGGGTTTTCCCTTAGGTCCAACACAAATGACAAAATCTCCGAAATATTGTCCTCTATTTCGAGCAAAAAAACATCTGGCACAGAAAATAAGGATTGACTGTTAATATGATCTTTCAGGTTCTCTAAACTATCAAATCTGTTGACATCAATATCTTCGTTGAGGTTGTAATCAAGTTCATCAACAAATTTCGTCCCAAGATATGCAATAGAAATTGTCAGAAATTTGCTTTGCAGTCTTAGTTCAGTTAATAAGTCCATGTACTTTGTCTTTAAAAATGTTTGCTATTGTTTGTTTAAGTACGGTGGGGTCAAAAGGCTTGCTGAGGCATTGATTTACCGAATAAGGCAGGTTACTCAATTCATCGGCAACATCATCGGACGCGGATAATACGATAATGGGAATTTCGCTGTATAAACCACTTACTTTAATGCATTTGAGAAAAGACTTCCCATCCATTTGGGGCATAATCCAGTCCATGATGATCAGATCGGGAATCTGTCGATTTTCCAACCAAAGAAATGCTTCATATCCATTGCTGGCTATTTCCAAATCAAATTCTTTGGAAAGCACGAAGTGCAATAGTTTTTGTATCGTTGGTTCATCTTCTACTAGAAGTATTTTTTTCTTCATGCCTGCACTAGGATCTGGGTAATTTATCACCGCAAATCTCCACGTTTTTTTATAAAAACAAGGGGGAAAACGCACAATTAAGTCCATTTGTAGCCATTCTGCTACAATTGGGCAAGACAGGAAGAGACATCATATAAAAAACTTTTTAGGTGCTCAAAAAAGAATTACTGTTGGAGTAAATACAAAATCTTCAGATAGGTATCATCGATAAAAACGCAAAAACCGGTATCACCTATTCAGCGATACCGGTTTTCAAATCCCTTATTAGCCTAATATTACAAATGCTTTACCCGGATACGTCGGAAATGCACCTCTGAACCATGTCCAAGGAAGGCAATATGACCTGATTTACGCATTAAACCGGGATGGTTTTTTTTGTCTAAGGTTCCATTTTTAGTCGCTTCGGCCAAGTCTCCATCCACGATTACTGTACCATTCAATGTGACCTTGATTTTGTTGCCCCGCACATGGATTTCCTGCTCATTCCACTCACCAACGGGTTTTAGGTGTCTACGTTTTGCCGGAATAATTCCATAGACAGATCCATGGTATTGATATTCGGCTAAATCTTTATACATGTCGGCGTTGTCGTCAAGCACCTGCACTTCCATCCCTGCATAGGCTGCGTCCCCTTCCATCGGTGTACGGATGCCTATGCCATTATTGGCCCCGGGTGTTAACCGGAATTCAAAGCGGTATACAAAATCCGAAAATGTTTCCTTGGTATATAAGTTGCCTCCCGACCCTTCCGTGGGATAGATAGCCAATGTACCTTCATCACTCACAACATAGGCCGTGGTATTACCTGTCCATGCATCCAAATTGGTACCGTCAAACAACACTTCGAAACCTTCCTGTTTTTCCGTCTCGCTCAATGTGAATACATCCTTACGCGGCAACTCACGGATGTGGATATCCCGATATGAAACATGCGTGCCGTGGGCTTGCAATTCGATTTGCTCCGTTGGGAATATCGGCAAACTTCGGTCCCAATAATTCTCAAGTACCACACTATCCGTCACTAATTCACCATTGAGGTAAACGGTCACCCGTTCACCCACCATGGTGATACGGAAGGTGTTCCATTCGCCCAATGGGTTATCGGCTACGTTGAGGGGTTTGCTTTCATGCTTTTTGTTGTTGTATAACCCGCCAGAGCCGACTTGCGCCCCTACATTGACACGCGATGTATCCCATATCTGTACTTGGGGTGTACCCCGCAAATAGATGCCGGCATCGCCATCCTTACCTTCCTTCGCTAGCTCCCAGTCCACCAGCATTTCAAAATCCCCATATCGCTTCACCGTGGCAATATTATCGCCTTTACCGTTGAAATGCAACACACCACCTTTTACATACCAACCCTGTCGCATGGCTTCATCAGCCTTTGCCTGTTCAGCTGCCAATGTTTTGGCATCCATAGCTGCACGTTTGATGGGGTTGGCCACCAAGCCTTTCCAGCCCTCCAAATCTTTCCCATTGAATAACGATACGTAGCCGGAGCCCTTGGGTAGTTCATCCAAATGTTTACGTATTGCTTCCCTAAGGTAGCTGCTTTCACTTCCGGAAAGCAGCTCGATGACCTTGGTCAGCAACCGGGTAACATCAGCTCCATAAAATCGCTTGTTCTCCAACGCAATATTCATTACGGTAGTCGCCGCTGTTGTTTTTAGTTGTTCATCATCGAGATATTTGCCGGCAAACAACAATGCGTTATAGGTTTTATTGCTTTCTAACGACTTCAGTACCAATTTTTTCTGGTCTACCGTTTTGGCCACTTCAAACACATCTCGTAGATGCAGCACCTTTTGGTCAACAGGGACATCCGTAATGCCAATTATCCGCACCAACCCCTTTATGATGGCATCCTGCTGATTGGAATCCCTCACTTCCTTTCGGCTGAGCGCTATTAGCGTTGGTAACGCCTCGGCATCTGCCCAGTTTGCTAATGCAATTATCGCGGCGCCCTGCAAATTGGGGTCGCTATGATGGGTATAGTCGGATACTACCTTCAACGCTTCACTGCCCCCAATTCCCGATAATGCTGGAAAGAAGAGCGGTTGCGAGGTGGCATCCATCGTTATCATGCGAGCGATAACCTGTTGTGTTTGGCCGGCCTTATCGTTGCTACGGGTTACAGCAGCCACGATTGCTTCCTGCACAAAGACTGCATTTTCGCCCCCTGCTGTGGATAGCAAATCCAGCAGTTTTCCCAAATCTTCTGGACGTGCCACTTGCGGCAGGGTTTTATATGCAGTGGTTTCCACTTCTTTAGGCCCATCGTCCTGGATGATGTCAAGGATGGCAGGTACGCTTTCTCCAGCTCCTCTGCTGGCCAGCACATCCATCAACAAAACCTGAGTAGTTGGATCCTTCTCCGTTGATAATGCAGCGGTAACCAATGTTGGCAATTGCTTGTTTTTGGAAGTAAGTAATACCTGTTTGATTGCGTGTCTTGTACTTGTGTCGTTCAATGAAAGTCTGCCTATCAATTCCGGGACAGCTGCATCACCGGCGAGTTTATGTATGGCTTTTATGGCTGCTCCCCGCACCGCGGGCGAACCGGTATCCAATGCTTTTCTGACTTCAGGGAGCGCCGCGCTTTGCTTGTTGTTACCCAAATACCGTAGGATATCAACCTGCACCTGCTCATCGGTCCTCGATAACCTCTTCACCAATTGCGAAGATACTCGGCTATCAAGGTGGGGCACCAATAACGACAAGGCAGCATTACGATATATACCATTATCATCGGTTGCAACTTTTACAAGTGACTTGACCCCCTTGGTCCTGTTTACCTCGGTGAGCAGTCCCAGTGCCGCAATACGGGTATGCACTTGGTTGGCTTCTTTAGAGGCTTTGAATAACCGAGAAGCGATTTTGGCGGCAGCCCTGACTTCCCCTTTGGCTATCAGCGAATGGGCGTAATTGATGTATGCCGAGGTCGCTTCCGTCACATCATACACAAATCCGGCGTCTTGCGCCGCTTTTCGTAATGTCTGTTCAGCGTCCTTTCCGCCAATCTTCGAAAGCGCATCAAGGACAACCCTACGCAGGTTCACGTCGGTTGCTTCAGTCATGGCCAAAATGGATGGCTCGGCTGGTGCATAGGCCATGAAGCCAAGTGCATTGATGATATGGATGGTGGCAACGCCGGTGGCATTAGGCAATGACTCCAACAAGGCTGCACCTGCCGATTCCGTACCAATGCACGCCAATGCACGTGCAGCCTTCTCACTCAAATATTCATCGATGAGGTAACCGCTAAGTGCTTCTATTGCCGTATCATCCCCGGCGTTTTGTAGCAACTGGATGACATAGCCTTTGTTATCTTTATTGGCTATCGCCCCCAAAGCCTCCATGGCTCCCTTCAAGAACGTGGCACGTTGGCTGGCCTTGCCGGGCAGCAGCACGTAATAGCTATAACTATTGGTTGCGTATTCGATGCCAGCATTGCCACCTTCTCCTGGCGGGGTAAGGCGTTGGAGCAAAGCTGAAATTTCTGAAGCGGAAAACCGCTCCAGTTGTCCCATCGCTTCTTGGAATCGTTCGGAAGTTTCCGAAGGTTGCTGTGCAAGGAGGTCGGCTATCTTGGTGGCGGCAGTCCGTGTATCATCCTGTTGGGCATACACATAGGGTTGCAGTAAGAAAAGCGCTAAAAGCGCGTATATCATTTTTACCATTGGTTTTTTAGCTTATAATTATCTGTCCTATATCGACCATGGGCCGCGCATGGGCTGGTCTACCAACCTGTTTGCTGCTTCATCATTCACAAATTCCTGCTTCTCCGGGTCGAATTTCAACGACCTCCCAAGGCGTAATGCCGCTAATCCCATATTAACAATCGTACATGAACGATGTCCGTTCTCTTCGTTAAGTGCAAATTTCTGGCGGGTTTTCACAGCCTCCACAAAATCGGTCACTTGGGGTTCGGGATCGGGAAACGCAGCAAGTTTACGTTCCATATCCGGAATATCAGACTTGAAGCCGCGATAAAGCTTCCCTTCCGGCCCCTCGATATAGGGCATACCCACATCTTTACCCTCCCCATCAAGGATAATCTTGCAACCATCGGCATACGTGTATTCGATACGCCTCCAAGTACCTACGGCATCATTATGTTGCTGCGGCGCATCTATTTCTACCGATATGGGACTTTCATTATCCTTGCCCAGAAAATATTGGATAGGGTCTATGTAATGTTGTCCCATATCACCCAATCCGCCTCCATCATAGTCCCAATAACCCCTGAATGTTGTATGCACCCGATGTGCGCTATACGGTTTATAGGGAGCGGGGCCCAGCCACATATCATAATCCAATTCGCTTGGCACCTGCTCCACGGGCAGGTCTTCACGTCCCACCCAGTAGAACTTCCAATCGAATCCGGTATGTTTGCTGATGGTTACCTTGAGCGGCCAACCCAACATGCCTGAATCCACCAATTTCTTGATTCTTTTTACGGGCACGTTCATGCCATAGAAATTGGCATCAAATCGAAACCAGGTGTTTAGGCGGAAGATGTTGCCATGCTGTTTGACCGCCTCCACCACCCGCTTGCCTTCACCGATGGTGCGGGTCATGGGTTTTTCGCACCAAATATCCTTGCCCATGCGCGCCGCCTCCGCGGCCATGAGACCATGCCAATGTGGTGGGGTGGCTATATGGACGATATCCACTTCCGGCAATTGGATCAGCTCTCGGAAATCCGCGAATTGCTTGACCCCATTATCACCTAGTTGTTTTACGGCTAACGCTAGGTGACGCGCATCCACATCACAAATGGCCACGGTTTTGGTGCTAGCATATCCAAAATGCCCCCGACCCATGGCTCCCACCCCGATCACACCCTTTGTGAGGTGGTCACTCGGGGCAAGGAAGCCATTGCCCCCCAATACGAAACGGGGAACAATGCTGAACGCCGCTGCCCCCACCAATGATTTCTTAATGAATTCCCTACGGGACGTACTTTTTTCTTTCATTCGTTTGTTTTAGGTATTTATATGAACTATTTAGTATTTGCGCTGTCTAAAATAGGAGTTATTTGTGAAAATACCTATTCCAATGTCGGGTTGAACGCTCCACCCCAATTGTTGTTTTGTTCGATATTCGGGTTTCTGTCAATCACGCTTTCCTGAATCGGAAAGAAATAATAGCTATCGGGTACGGCGTTGACTTTCACACCTGACAATGGTACTTGCAATAAGCTATATCTAAAATCCTGGGCTTCCAATTCATAATCGTTTGCCCTGGCCCTTGCAGTTCCCATAGCCATCTCTGTGCCATCGGCATTGATGGCGATGGCTTCAACACCATGTTTAGTGGTACCATCTAGGCGATCTAACATCCGTAACCTTCTCAAATCCCAAAAACGATGACCTTCAAAACAAAACTCAATGTTTCTTTCGGCCAAGATGGCTTCCCGCATCGCTGCCTTAGAGGTAGCGATAATTCCATAATTTCCATCGGCTCCGGGTTCGATGCCGGCACGTTCCCGGATTTGCTTTACTATGGCCAATGCTTCATCCAGCCTGTCTATTTCATTGGCCGTCTCGGCATAATTTAACATCACCTCTGCAAATCGCATCAGCACAAAATCCACATCATATTGTTGCACCTGCTCTTGGGTAAGCCTAAGTAAGCTATTTTTTTCAATGAAAAAACCACTATAACGATTGAGATTCGTAGAATTGACACCCGCTATAGGATTTACTCCAAAATCATCCAACTCATGTGCAATCCCCAGGGAAGTGTATTGGCGCTTTCCTGTTTTACCTGATACTTCATACAGCTTTCCATTCCACACGATGGATTTATCAAATCGCGGATCGCGATCTTCCCAATAACCTTGCAAAAACTCATCTTCCGTTTTATAATAAGCGCTGGTGGGATCGTTATACAACTTGCCATCCTTCATTGGAAATTCCTTGATGTATTCCCAAGTAGGGCAAGCATTGGCTGCTCCACGGCTTTCCGAGCCAGGTCGTACGCCATGGTCCCATACGGCTACTTTATTGGGGTAGGAATTGATGACGGCAAAAACAACTTCTGGACCCTTTTCCGCCAATGCGATATCGGCATACTCCGCCGTAAGCGCATACCCACTGGCCAGCAAATCCTCGTAGGCCATCTTATTCACTTCATACGCCGTTGCCCAATATTGGTTATTCCAAGGATTGGAAGGATTAAATTGCGGGGAGGCCATATATAGCAAAACTTTGGCCTTAAATGCCAAGGCAAACTTGCCATCGATCTTGCCGTATTCGGGCGATGATTTTGCTAGCTGGGCTGGTAGTTTGGCAATGGCGTCATCCAAATCACGAATGATAAAATCGAAGCATTCTTTGGTCGTGTTGCGCGGAACATATAAATCATCTTCAAATCGGTCTTGAGGTACAGTGACATAGGGTACGCCCCCGTGATACATAACCATCTGAAAGTAAGCATACGCGCGCATAAACAAGGCTTGCCCTGTAATATTGTCTTTTAAATCTTGGTCTAGCGTCCCCTCGTTTACATCCACAATGGCTTGATTAATCAAGCGTATGCGATTGTAATCCCAAGATTTATATTCACCATTTGAAATGGTGATGCGGTCTGGGTAGAAATGGATACCCATGATCTGTTCACTTTTTTGTTCGGCGGTGGTACTCCAGTTGCCGAACATCGGGTAGATATTGGCCATGTAGGCATTGGCGAGATTCGCATCGTGCCAAACCAAATCTGGGTCATAGCTATTTAAATCTTCAATATCCAGCACCTTGTTACAGGATGTCGACATCCAAACAAGGCTTATCATCATATAAAATATCTTCTTCATCATCGTCTTTTTAAAATCTAACATCTAATCCAAAGGTGAATGTCTTCATGACGGGGTATGAATCATAGTTTTTCTGTTCAGGGTCATGGAATTCCGTCATGGCGGAAAGCACAAAGAGGTTTGTACCGTTAAAAAACAGTTGGACATGCTCCAGTTGCAGCGCAGACACCCATGTTTCCGGTAAGCTGTATGCAAAATTCAATGTCCGTAACCGTAAATAAGCCCCATTCGTTATCCAGAAGGACGAGGCTCCCGTGCCGGACTCATACCAATTCTGGCCAATGGGCCTGGGGTATTTACCATCGATGTTATCCGGTGTCCACACATCATCCGATGCCCATATGGGATAGTATGGCCTTACGGCGCCGCCATGTTGCCGCATCCCAGCTCCTTCCTGGTTACTGATGATCCGGTCGTAATTCATCACCCCTTGAAAATGCGTTTGCAAAGCAAAGTTCTTGTACGAAATATTGAAGCCAAAGCCGTAATTAATCCGGGGATCGGCTTTCGTCGATAACAGCTGTATATCATTTCCATCAATTTTGCCGTCTGCCCCTGGCGCATAACCATCCCCACGTACATCTTCAAAATACAATCCTCCGAGATAAGGATCTCGGCCGTATTGTTTGAATCCCTGGGCAAGCAATTCATCCAATTGTTCCTGTGTACGAACAATTCCTAGTGCCTTCAATCCAATAATCCGCTCATGGGGCAGTCCGATACGTGATTCAAAATGACGGTTCCCACCTGGCCCAAAAGCCGCACTTTCGTCATAAATATCCCACCTGTCTTTTGAATAGCCGATATTAGCCATCACCGAATAGTTAATTTCGTTGTTAGCGGACAACTGATCATTCCACTGGGCACTCAGTTCGCCACCACGCCATGATCGGGCCGCATAATTCTCAGGAGCAAGTGCTTGTCCGTAATTATCGGGTAACGTCACCAACCGTGTGCCCAAGATATCCTTCTCTTCTCGCAAAAACACATCGAGCGCGCCGGTCAATTTGTTATTGAACACCGCGATATCCACCCCGGCATTGTAGCTGGTAGAAGTTGCCCAAGTCAGATTGGGATTGGGTGTCACTGGGACGGCAATGCTTCCGTAGTAGCGATCACCAAACATGTACCCCCCTGAATTGAGGTATCTATTCACATACGAAAAAGGCTCTATCCTGTCATCCGTATTGATCATGAGGTCATTACCGGTGGTACCATAAGAAGCCCGTAGCTTCAACTCGTTGACCGCTGTGGAAGCATTTTGGAAAAACGCTTCCTCTGATATACGCCATGCCGCGGACATCGACGGGAAGAAACCCCAGCGTTTATGTTCCGGAAAGAGCGTATTCCCATCGTACCGAAACGAAAATTCAGCAATATAACGGTTGTCAAAGTTGTAATTGGCTCGTCCAATAAAGGATTGCCTGGCACCGATTTCCTCCAATCCATCAGCCTCCTCAAATGCGCGACCATAGGGATAGGCAAACATCTGGTCTGATGGTGTCAGTGGGCTCTCCCGCTTGGCGTATGCTGTATATAGTCCATCTTCGGCTTGCTCATATACAAACAAGGCGTCGACACTGTGCTTATTGAACGTTCGGTTATAATTAACAAACCAGTTAAACTGATAAGCCCAATTGGTTGTGATCTCATAATCCACAAAGGGTAGATCTTGACTGAAATTGAACGTATTTGTCCTATTGGGGTCAGGTGGCGCGGGAATAAACCGATTGCCGTCTGGATCCGCCTGGTTGAAGACATAGTTGGTCTGGAACGTCAGGTATTTCTTCCGCATATAATCTTCACCCAAATAGCTCCCCACCACCTTAGTGGATAAGCCCGGTATAAATTTATCTAACCCAACATTGAGTGACAAGATGGGGTTAAACTGCCGTTCCCTGGTTTTGATATACCGGTCACCAATAACCTGGTCGATTACGCTCCAGGCTAACCAACTCCCCATGGGGGTCTGAACTGGATAATCCGTGACATAATTGGCCGGTGTGCCATCCGCTTCCGTGTAGAAAGGATACGTCTTAGGCCAATTGAAGGTGACCCGATATAAATCCGAAACATCGTAATCATCATCATCGGTAAAAGGCCAGTAAAACCGGTCGCCATTTTGCTGGTAGGCCGATAAATTCAGATCGATCGATATGCTTTCGTTTATCTTGGCCGATACATTACTGCGGAGATTAACCTTACCATGGTCCAATGATTTATAAGAGCCTTGCTCCCCACGATAGCTCAATAGTGAGTAATAGGTGATTTTATCTGACCCACCCGTTACGCTTATCGACTGCCGATGGCTATTGGAGTTTCTCCAGATAAAGTCATGCACATTGTAGCTTCTGTTGCTAAAATAATCAAACTCTTCATCGCCATTAGGGATGGGTGTTCCATTGAACTCCGCTACTCGGTTTTGGTAGATCAACTCATCGGTAGCTGTTGTCAGATCTGATAACAAGGTCTGGGTAGGTCTTCCGGTCGTGTAATTGGATTGGAAATTGAATGTAGGTTTTTGTTCGACACCTTTTCTGGTGGTCACCAACACGACCCCATTTCCTGCTCTTGATCCATAGATCGAAGCCGTTGCCGCATCTTTTAGAAAGCTCATTTGGTCGACTTCAAAAGCCTCCAATGCATCAAAAGCAGCTTTATCCCTTACCATGCCGTCAATAACATAAAGCGGTTCACCAAAACTTCCTCTTATCCGGATTTGTGACGTAGCCCCTGCCAAACCGGAAGTATTGGTCACATTTACTCCGGGTGCCCGACCAGCTAAGGTGTTGGATAAATTGGAAGGCGCTATATTCGTCAATTCTTTCGCATCTACCGCTGAGACGGCTCCCGTCAAATTTGATTTTTTCTGGGTACCGTATCCCACGATGACTACTTCTTCCAAGTCCGTTGCATCAGCGGAAATCATGGTCACCGTAATCGGTTTCCCATCCACAACCACTGTGGTCGAC
This sequence comes from Parapedobacter tibetensis, assembly GCF_024704835.1. GTDB lineage: Bacteria > Bacteroidota > Bacteroidia > Sphingobacteriales > Sphingobacteriaceae > Parapedobacter > Parapedobacter tibetensis. The sequence continues at coordinate 352,371 of NZ_JAMXBE010000005.1, read as the reverse complement.
TGGTAGCCCAAATAGGAAAACACAAGGCTATCTCCCATGGTGGCGACAAGCCTAAACCCGCCCTGCTCATCGGTTACCGTTTCAATACTTTTTCCCGACACATTTACAGAAACACCCTGCATGGGTGAACGTTCCACATTATAAACCTTTCCTACCACTACTTCTTCTTGCCAGTTGCTCATAAGAAATCCGCTCTTGGTAGCGTTTTCGAAGGCGCTATCCATGGGTTTTCCGGCAGTACTTGCATACCCCCTAATGCAAACCAAAACGAAGAATGTGCATACCAGGTTAATAATTAATCGCGTTTTTTTTGAAGAATACCTGCCCGCACCGTGCCGGTATTGCCCAATAGATAAATAATCCATCATGTAAGCTTGAATTAATAGTTGTTTAACTTGTTCATATTCCTATACCTTGAATAAAGCAACTTGTTAATGAATCGTAGCAACCTGATTTACCAATGGACAAAACCTGTTGCATCCGATTACATGCTCTCAAAACCTTATGTTTCAATTAATACAGCTTAAAAATTGGTTATAATTACCCTACCGATGACAAACCGGCAACCGTCCATCAAAATTACTATTTTATTAGAAATACAAAAACTTTTTTAATTTTTTTCTAAAAGTATCATATATTAACATCTTTTATTATGTATATAGTGTTGTTTTTATAATAAACTTATATTAACTATTTTTGTCAAATCACTAAAGCTAAATCATGGAATCATTTTTTTTGGGGATGGATAAATTGGACGGCATGTCCAAAATGGAAAAGAAAAACTACAGTTATAAAATCAAATTGGTAAGGGGAATCATTGAAAAAAATGGCATGACGAATGCCGACATCTGCCGACATCTCAATATCAGTTCGCCAAAATCACTTGCATTAATCAATGAGCTCATTGTAGCAGGCATTCTCGAACAAAAGGAAAAAGCGGGTTCCATAGGAGGTCGAAGACCCGTATTGAATACCATAAAAAATGAGTCCCTCCTTATTTTATGCATCGAAATTGAACGGTTCAAGGTTAAACTGACCATTGTGGACAACAATAATCGGCTAAAAAGCACCCAGTCTCATTCTTTTCTGTTGTCCAAAAACCAATCGTCTATTCCCAAGCTACACGAACTCATCGTAAATTTTATTGCGTATTCCGAATTGTCCTGGAATAGGATTGTTGGAATAGGAATCAGTATGCCAGGCTTGGTAAACCATAAAGAAGGCAAGAATTATACCTATTTAGTAAATAGTGATGGAGAGGATTCCTTACAAGAACGCATTTCAAAACATTTCAACAAACCGGTCTTCATCATTAATGATGTGAAATGTGCCGCGATAGCAGAGCATAAATTTGGTTTGGCCAAGAACAAGCAAGATGTATTGGTGATTTTAATGGATTGGGGTATCGGATTGGGGGTTATCACGGATGGGGAGTTAATGAATGGCACCGCAGGTTTTTCCGGTGAGATGGGACATATGCCTTTTGTAGAAGACGGCACACTATGTTATTGTGGTAAAAAGGGTTGTTTGGAAACGGTTGCTTCAGGTATCGCCTTGGCAAGGATGGCCAAAGAAGGTATTCAATCAGGACAAGACTCTTTACTGAATGCGCTATCCGATCGGGAGATTGAAAACATAGAACCGCATTTGGTGATCAATGCCGCCAATCAGGGTGATCAATATGCCATCAGCATCCTTTCTTATTTAGGGGAAAAACTAGGAAAGGGCATCGCTACGCTCATCCAATTATTCAATCCAGAGCTAATTATCCTTGGCGGTAAAATAGCAGAAGCGAAGGAATACATTACCATCCCGATCCAGCAATCCATCAATACCTATTGCATGCAACCCATTCGGGATATAGTGAAAGTGGAACTTTCCCAGCTTGGAGCCGAAGCAGGAGCCATGGGAGCTGCCCGCGTATTCCTTGACCAGCTGTTCAACGAGCAGATTGCGTATGTGGAGAGGTAATGCAACCCGGTATACCCACCCCTTATCCACGTATAAGCCACGTATTATTCACGTTTCCACTTGTGTTGTATACATGTGTTGTCCGTATGGGAACGGTGTTTGATTGTCAAAGGATTCCCGTTGCGTTAATATGCCTGACCGCAGTAATCACAAACTTCCCGTCCATGGCGCGCGAATACCAGGTCATTTGAATGGGTAAACGCTTGGATGCGATCACAAAAGACGAAAGCAAGATACTTCCGATAGAAGGACCTTTGGCCGAACTCGATCGCTTACTGTATCGTCCGTATGGCTTGGAAACTTACATATTTCGAAGAGGCACCAAAAAGATTGGCAGGAGGCAAGCAACGCCATCAAAAAAGGCTGGCTCATCGTTGATAATAAAGCATTCCGTTTGGGCGGCCTATCGCTCGTTTTGTTTCTTTTCATTTTCTGAGGATTTTCGGTTTTGCTTGCAAGCGGTGCTTCTTTCCTTTAAAGGGGATCACCGTACCTTGTAGGGGAAGTGTTTTCCCTTTAAAGCGGAGCCCCTTCCCTTTAAAGGGGAACGCCAAACCTTGTAAGGAACATGTTTTCCCTTTAAAGCGGAGCCCCTTCCCTTTAAAGGGGAGCGCCAAACCTTGTAAGGAACATGTTTTCCCTTTAAGGCGGGGCCTGTTCCTTTTAAAGGGGAGCGCCAAACCTTGTAAGGAACATGTTTTCCCTTTAAAGCGGAGCCCCTTCCCTTTAAAGGGGAACGCCAAACCTTGTAAGGAACATGTTTTCCCTTTAAAGCGGAGCCCCTTCCCTTTAAAGGGGAGCGCCAAACCTTGTAAGGAACATGTTTTCCCTTTAAGGCGGGGCCTGTTCCTTTTAAAGGGGAGCGCCAAACCTTGTAAGGAACATGTTTTCCCTTTAAAGCGGAGCCCCTTCCCTTTAAAGGGGAACGCCAAACCTTGTAAGGAACATGTTTTCCCTTTAAAGCGGAGCCCCTTCCCTTTAAAGGGGAGCGCCAAACCTTGTAAGGAACATGTTTTCCCTTTAAGGCGGGGCCTGTTCCTTTTAAAGGGGAGCGCCAAACCTTGTAAGGAACATGTTTTCCCTTTAAAGCGGAGCCCCTTCCCTTTAAAGGGGAACGCCAAACCTTGTAAGGAACATGTTTTCCCTTTAAAGCGGAGCCCCTTCCCTTTAAAGGGGAGCGCCAAACCTTGTAAGGAACATGTTTTCCCTTTAAGGCGGGGCCTGTTCCTTTTAAAGGGGAGCGCCAAACCTTGTAAGGAACATGTTTTCCCTTTAAAGCGGAGCCCCTTCCCTTTAAAGGGGAACGCCAAACCTTGTAAGGAACATGTTTTCCCTTTAAAGCGGAGCCCCTTCCCTTTAAAGGGGAGCGCCAAACCTTGTAAGGAACATGTTTTCCCTTTAAGGCGGGGCCTGTTCCTTTTAAAGGGGAGCGCCAAACCTTGTAAGGAACATGTTTTCCCTTTAAAGCGGAGCCCCTTCCCTTTAAAGGGGAACGCCAAACCTTGTAAGGAACATGTTTTCCCTTTAAAGCGGAATCGTGCTCCCCGCTTGCGGCAACTCGCTCGCCTGTGGCTACCAAGCCATACCTGGATGTCAAAGAATCTCCGCTATAAATTGCTTTCAGGCCCGGGGTATATTATAAAGGTCGGAACAATATTGGAGAGCGACGTTCGTTATCGTGCCAACTTTTTTACAGCAGGCAACTTTTTTTGGCACGATTCCTAACTAAATAGTATCCATGAGGTAAATTTAATTATCTCGACGCATTAGTGTCCCATTAAAATTGGGGCTATAAATTAATCAAACAAACTTGGCCCATTAAGGCTAACTCGTTCTTTGTCATATTGAAAATTAGTTTTGTTAAAGAGGTCTTTCAGATGGGTTTTATCCGTCAGTGATATGCTTAGGATTTGGAGCACTTCGTATGTACTTCTGTTCAGTTTCATGTCGTGTTGAATGATTGCTACCAAACAATAGGTGCACATAGCGGCATAGATTTGTATTCTTACAGCATTTTCTGTGGTTCCCCAGAACTTTTTGATTTTGAGGTGCTGCTTTAGCCATTTGAAGAAGAGCTCCACTTGCCATCGGTTTTTGTACAATTCTGCCACTTGAAGAGCGGATATGTCCATGGCATTGGTCAAAAACACAAACTCCCGCTGCTGGTCTTCATCCCGGTACCTGACTAAACGAAGTTGTCCAGGATAGTTCCTGCCCGGCATATATCCGGTAAACAGAATAGTCGTGTCCGACAGTACGTTCTTGGCTAACCTTCGTTTCCACTTAACAGGCTTGTATCGAAGGTTCTTTTTTGCTCTTATTACAAAATGGGCATCAATAAGATGAATCTTGTACAAGCGCTTGAAGTCGTTGTATCCACGGTCGAAGATATAGTAAGATCCTGGTTCGTAAGGTATCTCATCCATGGCCTTTGTGTCGTGAACGGATGCTCCTGTAATGTGAAAGAAGGTAGGGATTTGAGTCTCCACATCATACAACGTGTGAATTTTAATGCCGCCTTTCTTCTTGCGGAACTTGGCCCACCAGAACACATTCAGGCACAGGTCGATTGTGGTCGAATCAAAGGCATACACGTTTCCGCCTAAGTTGGGAATGTCTATGGAACGCTTGCGTTGTGCTTCATTTACAAGAAAGTAGGCAAACTCCTCGAATATACGGTAATCACGTGTTTGATTGGCTCTTGCAAGGGAAGTTTTAGAAATATTCTTGCCTAATCCCAAGTGGTAGCACTTGGACCGATGAGCATCAAGAGCGACAACCAAATCCCTCAGACTTTCCCTATTGGATAATTGACCGAACATCAATGCAAGCAGTTGATTCCAACAGGTGAAATGCTTCACATATTTGTCGCAACAATACGTGCGAACGATGTAGTTGAACCTATTTCTATCCAAAAACGAAACAAGCTGAGCGAAAACGAATTTATCCTTGTGCATTGCAAATCTGTATAAGAATTGCAAAGGTTGAAATTGAAATCCGTTTAATCGAAAAAGCCCTGTAACTAACTATATTTCAAATATTTCAAAGAACAATTTTAAATTTTAATGGGACAGTTATGATCTCGACGCTAAAAAAGCAAAATCACGGGTAGGACTTCCAGCCGATTCGAATCATCTCCAATTGGAACTTTCGCTGAATTAGAAAAAGATCGTGACTTTTAGCGTGAAGAATACGGGCGCCTGTTAAAAGAAAACAAGAAGCTTAGGGAAGAAATCGAAAAGCTAAAGCCCAATCCTAGCCCATTATCCAGCAACAATTAAATTCGCAATTCTGCGTAAGCAAAATTATGTCCAATAGTTTTCGTATTTTTGTATGTACCCTTGGCAGCCCACTCACTTGAAGTCTTGGCAACGGATGGTAACGTGAGGAATATTAAGGGGAAGCAAACGGTTGATTTTTAAATATCAAATATCATGCAGATTATTCTTGATAAGGTACAGAAAAAGCATTTGGCATTAATAACTGAACTGGCCAGGACCCTTAAGATTGAAGTCATAGAGGGGATTGAGGACGACCGGTACTATCTGGATGCCATGAAGGAGGGAGAAAAAAGCCCCCTGCTGACTAAGGACGAGAAAGATGCGTTTTTGAGATCGTTGACCCATGCAGATTGAAATCCGCAAATCCTTTAGCCGCGATGTAAAAAAGTGTACACAAACGGTGAAGGAAGCAATTGCAAAGGCCATCAGGGAAATGACAAATGCAGAATCCTTGACTGAACTTAATAACGTGAAAGCCATGAAGGGTGGTAAGACTGCGCGGGATGCGGATCGATGACTATCGCATCTGTTTTTATTTCCAAGACAATGTTATCGAATTAGTACGTGTCTTACCTAGGAAAATTGTTTATAGATATTTCCCTTAGGGCATATGGCTCCATGCCCCCCCTTTCCATTTGAGTTCTCCCGTTCTATTTCATGCCCTAAAACTGGAAAGCCGCAACCGCGCAAACGAAAAACCGAGCATTTTGGAACCCTAATGCCCGCCTATGTAGTACTGCATTGCTGCTTAGGAATACTCCTGGAAAGCTTAGGAGTATTCCTGGGCGGCTCAAGGGTACTGCTGAATAGCTTAACAGTATGACGGAAACGCTCAACAGTATTGTTTAGAGGCTTAACAGTATCGTTTAGATGCTCAACGATATTGTTGAAGCGCTCCATGGTATCATGGAGCAGCTCAAAGGTACGCTGAATAGCTTAACGGTATCACGGAAATGCCCAATAGTATTGTTTAGAGGCTTAACGGTATCGTTTAGATGCTCAACGATATTGTTGGAACGCTCCATGATATCATGGAGCAGCTCAAAGGTACTGCTGAATGGCTTAACAGTACCACGGAAACGCTCAACAGTATTGTTTAATCGCTCCGTAGCACTGTTGGAGGGCTCCGTGATATCATGGAGCAGCTCAAGGGTACTGCTGAATGGCTTAACAATATCACGGAAACGTTCAACAGTATTGTTTAGAGGCTCAACAGTATTGTTGGAGGGTTCCGTGATATCATGGAGCGACTCAAGGATATTGCTGAATAGCCGTAACATCACCGGCTAGCACGGGTAAGCGGGTCTCCCAAAAAGCAAAATCGGCATTGAAAACCTAAAGATTTACATCCTTGTTCGGTCATACCAAGACACGATAAAAAAGGGGCCATCCACAATCTGGATAGCCCCTAAAGTTAGACTGATTATTGACATCAATACTTGTCGTTGTTCCTGACGCCTTTCAATACCCTGGATTCTGCCGCAAATCGGGCTCAACTTTCAACTGCAGTTCATGATGTGGCCATAGGTAATTGTGTGGCGCGAATGATCGGTCTTCGATATGCAACGATCGCAGTTGACCATCGATCTCCCGGGTGTGGCCCAGCGCAGGTTGGTTCAGTACATCTTCTGCAATACGCCAACGAATGATGTCGTCGTACCGTACGCCCTCACCAGCCAATTCGATGCGGCGCTCCTTGCGGATCAGGTCTACCCACTGTTGCTGTGTGTATACTGCAAATTCCGGCAACGTTACATCGGCGTAGGCCATATCCAGTCCGGCACGTTCCCTGATCTGGTTGATGCAGCTTTTGGCCAAGTCGTCCATATCATTGAGCATGATTTTCGCCTCGGCATATGCCAGCAGTACTTCGGCGTACCTCAGCAAGCCAAACGTAAGGTTCCCATTCCGGAAAGCATCAGCTTCTGAAACGAATTTACGCCACCAATAGCCGGATTTACTGGCCCGTTGATTCTCATAAAACATCGGATTATTGGTATTGTAGATATCGATCATTTCTCCATAAAACTCATCCCCATGCCCCATGATGCTGGCTTCATAGCGTGGATCCCGGTTTAAGTTTGGATCCAACTCGTATTCTGCTTGGGTATGCAACGGACAATCTGCAATCGGACGGCCTTGCTTGGTCCAGTACGCATCAACCAGTGCTTTCACCGGCACACAATACGACTCGCCGTTTCCTGTGCGGAAATGTGGCCCCAAGTCTCGGAAGGAATACGTGGTGCTCCCACTGAAGCTTTCGATGTCCATGTGCTGGATAAATTCCTTATTGACGGTAGCCCCCTCGTATTGGAATAGGTCCCCATAACTGTGGTAGAGTTCGTATTTGCCACTATCCATGATTTCCTTGGCCAATTGCGCAGCCAGTTCGTAACGCTCGTAATACAATGCATACCGCATCACCAGTGCTTTAAACGAGTATTTGTTGAACATAAACTTGTTTGTGGTATACTCATCCGGTGGAAGGTGCTCGGCAATCTCTTCCGACATCTGGAACAACCGATCCAGAATTTCCGCTTTTGGCATCGGGGGTTGCTTTGCTTCTTCCAGCGTTGCGGGCTCCAATAAGAACGGGATATCACCCCAACGCGAAACCATCCGAAAGTAATGCCAGACCCGCAGCCCTTCGAGAATGCTTTTATAACGGGCTCGTACGGCCTCGTTTTCTACATAAGGCACGTTGATGTTGGCGATATAGGTATTCAACCGGCCCACATGTTTCATGTACAGTGCATAATAGTATTCGAATGCACGCGTATTGCTGTTGATGTTGCCATTGGCAATCAATGGATGGTGGTCGTCATTGGATCGTGCAAACGCATTATCAGACCTTCCATCATGCATATAAAACAACAGCCTGCGGTTGCTATGATGCGTAAATGCATCGTAAAAACTACTATATGTCACCCGGCGCAGGTCGTCTTCATCAATGAAAAACTCCTGAAACGTAGTGGCCGTAGGATCCCGTTTGTCCAGAAACTTCTCGCATCCACCGAAAACTACCGACAGAAAAATCAAAAATATAACTTGCTTCTTCATGATTCTTTCGTATTTAAGATTATAAAATAGATGCCCGGATCCCAATGCTGTAAGTAGCCATTCGCGGATAACTGCCATCTCCACCATGCGGATAACTACCCTCTCCACCATTCCGCTCAGGATCCAAGCCTTCCCACTTGGTAAAGGTCAGCGCATCCTGCGCATTGAGGTAAATGCGGAGGTTTTGGATGCCCTTGCCAATATTAGGGATGGTATAGCCCAATTGCAGCGTTTTCACCCGGAAGAAAGCCGCATTGCTCAGCCATACGTTGCTCAACACGGCATTGGAGCTTTGGCCCGTCCATACCCTTGGAAAGCGGCTATCGGGCGTCTCAGGTGTCCAACGGTTGTCCATATATTCCTGCCGAGGGGTACCCAAACTGTTATTCGTGCCATCCATTAACACCGGATATCCTTCAAGACCACTGAGCCTACCGGTACTGCGACCTACCCCCTGCCCTAGCATGTTGAAGTCCCAACGGCCATACCGAAGGTCTAACGTAACGGAATAGTTCATCCGGGGGAACGGATTACCCAAATCCACGCGGTCATCTTCATTGATGATGCCATCGCCGTTTTGGTCTACATAGCGGATGTCACCGGGCATGGTATTGGGCAACTTGGCTGATGTACCGTCGATTTCTTCCTGCGTCTGGAAATAGCCATTATTTTCGTAACCATAATAGTTATTTAGCGCGATTCCCCGATACCATATTCGGTCTGCATTCCCCTTGAATATCAAGGTGTCGGAAGTTGAATATCCGGCCTTCAGTACCCGATTTTCATTATTGAAGAGCATACCACCTATCCGGTATGAAAACTTACCTACGCGGTCGCTCCAACTGGCAGAAAGCTCCCAGCCTTTGTTCTCCACTTCGCCGATGTTAACGGCGGATTCGAGGACACTTGCCCCGATCAGTGGTGGGATGGGAAATTCGTCAAATATCAAATCGTAAGAATGTTTTTTATAAACTTCCGCAGTGACGTTCAAGCGATTGTCCAAGGTAGTCAGATCCATCCCGACGTTCCATTGCTTTTGTTTTTCCCATGAAAATTCGGGATTAGGTACGCGGATCACCCAGCCCCAAGTGTTGACAATTTCCTGCCATAGATAGGGATCCACGTTTTCATTACCGATAAGGCCGTATGAGGCACGGATCTTCAAATTATTGATTGTGCCGCTTTCCAATGCTCCAAGCATAAATGATTCGTTGTGTACGTTCCAAGCCAAGGCTGCCGAAGGGAAAAAGCCCCAGCGATGACCCGGGGCAAACTTGCTGCTGCCGTCCGAGCGGGCAGTCGCTTCCAGAATGTAACGGTTATCGAACGAATAGTTGAGTTTGCCAAAAAATGATGCCTTACTCACCTCCCTGTAATCGGTGTAATTGTAACTCATGATTTCCGATCCGGCAATGAAATACAGTTTATCTTTATCCTGCCGAAGCGATTTTTCATAATTGACGTTGGCACGGGCGGTCAATTGGCTCACACTGACACCTTGTCGTGCGTGGGTGTGGTTGGCCCATGTGGCTGCGGGTCTGCCATCACCATCGTAAAACATCGTTGTTTCACGTTTTATTTTGGAAGCCGACCGATTGATCATGTACGACACGTTGCCTTCCACGGAAAGGTCGCTCGTAATGAAGTAACGTGGGCGAAGATTGATGGTACTCCGGTCATACATGTTACTGCGCTGACCACCACGGTCTACTGAAGCTATGGGATTGATGTTGTTATGCAAGATGTAGTGATTCGGCATATCCGAGTCATAGTATACGGATTGTGTTGGATTCATTTTTCGCGCATCAAGATACAACCAATGCGTATCAGGGTCATCTCTGGCATTATCAGCCAAATTAACGATTTGCAATTGGTTGACCTGTAACCTGTGCGCATAGAAATCGGCCAATAGCACGAATTTATCATCGATGTTGATATTCGTATTGAACCGGGCACTGAACTTTTCGGTTCCCTCATGGGCATTCAGACCACCTTGATTGACGTAGCCCAGCATCAGGTTGAAAGTTCCTACCCCACCACCCCCAGAAATATTAGCGGTGGTATTGTACGCTTGTGCCCGGCGCCGCATAATGGCATCCAACCAGTCAGTTTGAACGAAATCACCGCGGTCTGCTGCCGCAATGTCCTCCTCATCGAAGAGCAAGGTCTGTCCCTGCGTACCGCGGGCTTCATTATTGAGCCGCATGTAATCCGCCGCGTTGACCAAATCAGGTAAATCTATGGGATCACTAAATGCACTCCAGTGATGCAAATCCACCTTGAACCGGCCCGTTACGCCGCGCTTAGTCTCGATAATGATTACGCCATTGGCACCACGCGACCCATACAGCGATGCCGAGGCGGCGTCCTTCAGTACCGATATGCTCTTCACTTGGTTTGGATCGATATCGGTTAGGGTCTGCTCCATGCCGTCCACAATCACTAATGGTGCTGCATTCTGCAGGGTACTTCTACCTCTGATGGATATCGTGCCGGGCGTAACACCCGGCATATTGGTTGTCTGTGTAAGGGTAACACCCGGAAGCGTACCGCTGAAAGCCTCCTGCAGTTTAAAAATCGGGCGGTTGGTGGCACGATCCATATCCATACTTGCTACGGACGATGCCACGTGCTGTTTGTCGATCGTACTGTATCCCATGACCACCACTTCCTCCAAATCTTTGGTCTCTTCCTGCAATACGGCATCGACACGAGTCCGGTCTTGGGTGCTAATCTCCGTATCACGGTACCCCACCATGCTGAATATCAGCGTCACATCCCCGGTGATGGATAGTCGGTAATGGCCTTCATCATCCGTAATAGCTCCCATATTGGAGCCCTTTACCAGCACATTGACCGATGCCAACGGCACACCCTTGGCATCTCTCACCGTACCTTGGATTGTGCGTTGCTGGTTCCGGGTATTGGGCTTGATGGTGATTTGGTTTCCCGAGATGGTGTAATCCAAATGTTGTTCGGGTAGCACTTTTTTCAGTAACTGCCTGATGTTTACATTTTGTAAGGATACGCTGACCACTTTTTCTTTGACCAGCTTATCATTATAGAAAAAAACAAAATCGCTCTGCTCTTGGATTTCCTGAAACAGGTCCGTTAGGTTGCCATTCTTGATGTCAACACTGACATGCTGCGAGTACGTTTCTGCATTTACCGTAAGCAAGCCTATGAAAAGGAAAAAGGCTACTAATCGAATCATTCTCAAAACTTTTGATATTGCTTTCTTATGGTGGTATATAAATTGATAATCACATAGATATTTCATATCATTGCGTAAGTTTTAATTAATTGTTTCTGGTTAATTAATCGTATGCGGGTGGATGCTGCAACATCTGCCCGTATTTTTTATCTCTTGGTTTATCTGATTGGTCTATTTTTCGCTAATAACGAACCTCCTTCCTTCTTGTTGAATGCGATATAACGAGGGGTCATAAATAACTTGCAACACACTATCCAATGCTTGTTTCAAATCGATGATTCCTGAAAATCGATCATCTTCTGCGCCGTCGCTCTCTATTTTATACCTGATTTCGGCGTTATAAACGCGTTCAAGTTTCTTGATGAGCTCTGGCAGCGGCGTACTTTTCAATATCAGCTGCTTGTGTGTCCATGTGATACGATCTTGTGCATCAGTAGTTTCTAATCCTAATTGGCCATTGATTTTATTGAATGTGGCCGTAATGCCCTTACTTAATATTTGCTTTTCAAATTTGGCCTTACCTTGTGGGGTTAATTCAATCGCTCCATCCAATAATACGGCCGAACTTACATTATCGTCTTTATAGGAGCTGACATTGAAGGAAGTGCCCAATACCTTGATTTGCATGTCATCTGCATAGACAAAGAATGGTTTTTCCCGATTATGGCTCACTTCGAAATAGGCTTCCCCTTGCAAAAACACCTCTCGCTTCTCGCCCATAAACCGCTTGGGGAAGGTGAAATACGATCCGGCGTTCAACCATACTTTGGTGCCATCGGGGAGTATCACTTCCGTCCGCTTTCCATAAGGAACCGCCAGTGTGTTATAATCTCCCTCCCCACTTATGGCAATGTCTTGTTGCGTTCCATTGCGACCTACAACGGTCAGCGAAGAATCCTTGAAATGAAAGGCTGTTTCGTCTTCCAACTGCATTACAGCATCATTGTCCAAGGCTAAGCCCAGGGAATCCAGCCCATGCAAACGTTCTTGGAAGTCTCTGGCAGTGCGTACGAGTTCGTTGTCATCCTGAAATCGTGTTGAGGCGAACCACCACAAGGCAACTGAACAGCAAAGGACTACGGCCGCGGCAGCACCGTACCTCCATGCCTGCGAAATCGTTCTCGTTGAACCGCCGTTCATCATCGTCCCTTTACGAATACGGTTCCAAAGGTATTCCTTGTCTTCCTTATTCAGGTTCTTGGTATTGACTTCCTTCATGGCACGCACAATGTTGGCAGCCAATTGATTTTGTTTTGGCGAGGTCTGTCCCGTATTCATCCGCTCCTTGCCCTGCTCATCACTCAGGATATCCTCCGCATTGTCGCCCATGTTTAAGTCTTTTAATTACATAGAGTGAAAAGCCTATTTTTTATAGACAAAATAATTGATTTTTTTTTGAGGGGTATTGGTGTGGGGGGGTAATTATAGCTCAGCTCCCAGCTGATAAAACCAGCATCAATAGGTTGACCATCGGGATGTTGGTCCGTTCCATATTAACCCGCATTTGTTTGACAGCCCGGTACACCAAGGTCCGGCTTGTAGCCACCGACACATCCATTACTTCGGCCACCTCCTCGTAAGTCATATCCAGGGTAAAGCGAAGGTATAGCACCTCCCGTTGCCTATTGGAAAGTTTCTGGATTTCCTGCGAAAGGATATAAACCAATTCCTTTTCCTGTTCGTCCCGCATGATATGGGTTTCGATATTCCAATCCACTTGGAAATCCATATCCGTAAGCTGAACCGACTGCTGCTTCCGGATATTTTTCAGCGCGACAACCAATTTCCGGCGCATGGCACTATATAGGTAGGCAGATAAGTTGACAGTTCGCGCTACGTTGGCCCGATATCGGTATAAATCGATAAACAAATCATGGATGGTGTCTTTAACCGTTTCTTCATCCCTACAAAAACCGCATCCAAAGGAAAAGAGCTTATCAACGTAAATATCATACAACATCCGAAAAGCAGCATCACTTCCCGCGATAAAATCACACCAACAATCATGCTCCTCTGAATTGCTTATCATTGCAATCACTTTAAAAAATCAAACGTATGGTTATTATCAAGGTGTAAAAGTAGCCTATCTATATCATTATAATATTAAGTAATTATTAAAACAATACGCAATCTAATCACGCAATGAATATGCAGGTTTACACACTGGTTATGAAATTGTGTTTTCAAACTTAGCGATAGTTGCTTTTATAAACAAGTTTTTAAAACGAAATATAATGCAATCTTCGTCAAGGTTAGATTGGATTGGTTTCCTTCGGAGCTGCTCCGCGGTCACTCCATCGCACCTACCCTTCGCTCGGGTTCGCAATGACGAGGAGCGACATTTGAACGGAGAAGCCCTCAACGAAGTTAATAGCACCCGCTACATATTACTTCCATACAAAATGTTAAATTTGAACCATCGGATGTAACACCAATTTATGCATGGCCTCAATCAATATACATACTGGGTGGATGGATGAAATCGTCTGGGGTTTGCCTGCTCAAATACAGGTGTGGGTGATCCATGCTCCTGAGTTCATGAAAACACACGGACAGGATCATACCGCTATTCTCAACGAGGATGAACAATTACGAAGTAACCGCTTTTTTCAGCAAAGGCATGCGGATCGTTTTACCGCAGGACGAATTGCACTCCGTTTCATTCTGGCTGGTCTGCTTGATACCCACCCGAAATCCATTAACCTGGTAAACAACGAACGCCGAAAGCTTTTCATTGGGGCCCAGCATGGAAAAACCTTGCATTTCAATCTGTCTTATGCGGGGGACTATATTTTGATTGCTATAGACCGGGATGCACCTGTAGGTTTGGACATCGAACAACTAAACACGGGCTTTGAAATCGAACCGATGTTAACAGGTTGTTTTTCAGCAAATGAAATCGAATTTATATCAGGCGTTTCCGACAATGGTCAACATCATCGCTTTTTTGCTTTATGGACGCGGAAGGAGGCAATACTTAAATTAACAGGCCTAGGAATCGGCGACCACCTGCCTTGGTTTGAGGTCTTGGATGGAAGCCAATCAACTGAAGCATCAACGATAGGTGGTCGGCCTCAACAGGATATCCATGTCCGTTCATTTGAGATGCCCCAAGGCTACATCGGAAGCCTGGCAACGGAACACCGGCATGCGACAATCGCATTCCATAAGTTTGATGTGCCCTTGAATAACCTGTAAAGGCGATGTTTATGTTTTACGACCGACTTTTTCCCAAACCGCACTTTGTTTACCTTTAAGGTACCGGATGATTCCGGCCAGCACCGCATAATTCATCATACAGAAATAGTAAGGGATAAACGTGACCTTTACCTTCAGTTCCTTCCGCTCAAGCAAAAATCCGAGGAAAGCCAACACATAAAACAGTACCTGCCCGTAGTATAAAGCGGTATAAATCCACCCAACTCCAGTATGGTGCAAGACGGCATTCGATATAAAGGCAAATACCAGCAGTATTGGAGTAATGGTCCACCGCAATACCCGATGGCTTATATATTGGAATGTTAGTACCGGATTAGTAAATGGGTTGAACAGGCCCTTCAACCGTACAATGGATTGTATCCCACCGGCCGCTATCCTTACTTTCCGCTTTAATTCCTCCTTCACATTTTCAGAAGCCATTTCCGTGGCATAAGCCCCGGGCTCATACAGTACCCTATACCCCTTCTCGGCAATTTGCATCGAAATCATGAAATCATCCAGTACCGTATCGGGCGGCACCGCGTCGTACAACTCGGTACGGATGCTAAACAACTCGCCCGCACTCCCCACCACGGAGTACAGCTCAGCATCCCATTTTTTGAGGGCAGATTCATACTTCCAGTAAAACCCCTCACCCGCTGCACTGGCGTCTGCCCCGTCGCCCGCGTATACCCGCTTCTCCCCTGCTACTGCACCTATTCTTTTATCAACATAATGTTTGCATAGTTCCATGAGTGCATTGGCATTCAACAAGGTATTTGCATCGGTGAAAACGACTACTTCGGTGGTCACTTGCTGCATGGCCCGGTGCACGGCGACGATCTTACCTTTGCGTTCGGGAGCATGCAGTAAGGTAATCTGCGGATATCTTCCTGCAAGTTCCACGGTTTTGTCGGTGGAGCCATCCGTTACAACGCAATAGTTAAGCTCCGCTCCTGGATATTCCAGCGCAAGTGTGTTTGCTATCTTCTGTTCAATAACTGATTCCTCATTATAGGCCGCTATAATTATCGTGCAAGAAGGAAGGTCGCCTATCACGTGGGGAGCTTTGGTGATAGGCATCAATAAGCGCTTCATACTAATCAATAGGTACAGCAGTAATCCATACCCAATGAATGTGTAAAAAACAATAAATAGGCTGATCCAAAAAAGAAGTTCCATGAAATCGAGTCAAATCGACACGAAAGTAGGAAATTTCTCTTCACTTACCCCTGACTGCGGAGCATCGTCATCGCAAAAAATTGTGGCCGTGGCGTTTTTCCGACATGAATGCCCGCCAGGCACGCCTATCCATCTCAAATGTCAAGTCCTTTTCATCCAGTTTATCCATTGCCACCCAACGGAATACTTGGTCAAGCGCTTTATTATCTTCAAAATCGAAGGGTTTTGCGCTTAATCGGCAATTGCGCAGTTCTCCACCCCTCACCAAATAATAAATGCCGATGACCTGACTATCATTGAACGCCGATTTGAAAAACACATCCGTGGTATGGATGTGGCGCAAGATTTCAATTTCCATGCCGCATTCCTCCTTGAACTCACGCCCAAGCCCTTCCAGCAGCCCCTCCCCATACTCCAGTCCGCCACCTGGAAATTTGGTGAATTCCATGCCTTGTTCTCGTTCATCGCTGATCAATACCTGGCTGCGCTCATTGATGAGAAAACCATATACTCGTATATTGAATTTGTTCATTGTTGTATTGCGATTACTACCAATTTCCGGCTTTCAGCAAAAGTAACCGTTAAAAAGGTAAAAACATGATTCTTGTCATTTTTTGAATATAATCGGATTGTTAAAAAAATATTATGCACACATTTGCCTACCTTTGTGGGAATATGCAAGAGCTAACACAACAGATACCTGAAGGATCACGGAAAGAAGTGATGGCTTACCTAGAGCCATACATGCTAAATGAAATGAGTGAATACTTGAAACCTGTAGAGGAAATGTGGCAACCCGCTGATTTCCTTCCAGATGCCTCACGTGATTCGTTTTTCCAAGAGGTAAAGGAATTGCAGGAAAGTGCCAAAGAACTTCCGTATGACCTAGTAGCCGTATTGATCGGCGATACCATTACCGAGGAGGCATTGCCTACTTACGAATCATGGCTTACCATGGTCACAGACGTTGAAAAAAATGAGCAAGGGGGTTGGATGAAATGGGTACGTGCGTGGACTGCCGAGGAAAACCGGCATGGCGACTTGCTCAACAAATACCTGTATCTTTCAGGCCGTGTGGATATGCGAGAGATGGAGATCTCTACACAATACCTGCTTCAGGAAGGTTTTGAGATTGGCACGGGAAACGACCCTTATCGCAATTTCATCTATACTTCATTCCAGGAACTGGCCACCAATGTATCGCATAGACGCGTGGCTGGATTCGCAAAAAGGGATGGGGATAAACTACTTGCCAAAATGTGTGGCGTCATCGCATCGGATGAAGCCCGGCATGCCAAGGCTTATATGTCTTTTATTTCTAAAGCCATAGAAGTGGACGCAAGTGAAGTATTAGTAGCCTTTGAAGACATGATGCGTAAGAAAATCGTCATGCCTGCCCATTTGTTGCGGGAATCCGGGCAACCACAAGGTGAGGCGTTCGCCCATTTTTCAGATGCCGCGCAACGACTTGGGGTGTATACCGCGATCGACTATGTGGATATTCTCAGGGAATTATTAGTCGAATGGAAATTGGAATCCATTAAAGAATTGAACGAAGCCGGTGAACGTGCCAGGGATTACCTCATGCGGTTACCCGATCGTCTGCTGCGATTGGCCGATCGGATGCGTATTCCTGAAAAACCGTATAGTTTCAAGTGGATACATGCTTAAATTAGCGGTCGGTATGAAGCTCTTGCTTTACCTCTTACTACCCCTGATATTGCTCGCATCCTGCTCGTCGACCGAAGAACAATCGGCTGAATCGGCTATTTTGGCTGCTATGCAGAAGCAAGAAGAGGCGTGGAACGCAGGGGATGTCCATACGTTTATGGAAACTTATTGGCATGACGACAGCTTATTGTTTGTGGGAAGCGCCGGCCCGGTTTACGGTTGGCAAAACACCTTAGACCGTTACCTCAAATCTTACCCAGATACGGTCACGATGGGCAAGCTCCATTTTGATATCCTTCAGGTAAAACCCCTATCATCCGACCATTATTTTGTGCTGGGGGAATGGCACCTTTCACGTACCATTGGCGATGCCTCTGGACATTTCACCTTAGTATTTAAGCAAGTAGACGGTGAATGGCTGATTATTGCAGACCATTCGAGTTGACAGGCAGGAATACCTCGGCCATCATGCATCGTGCGCTTCCGCCGCCATTTTGCTCAATGGTATCCAGTGGCGAATGGATGGTGCGATTATAAGATTCCAGTAATGTTAACTGTTCCGCATCAAGTGCGCGGTATGCCGATGACGACATGATTAAAAAGCGTTCGCCCAGCCTGTTGACCACTTGAAGCATATTGCCTGTAAAATGCGCCACCTGATCGACGGTAATGGGCACGATGGCTTTACCACTACGTTCCAATGTACCCATCACCTTAGGCAAATCATCGCGTTGGATACTGTCCAGGCATATCACCACATATTCATCGGCTATACACATCATCACGTTGGTATGGTATATGGGGATACCCCTTGAATCAATCGCTTCGAAAACAACCGGTTTGTAACCCATTTGCTCGCAAAATGCCATAAATAATGCCTCATCCGTGCGCGGAGAGCTGCACGCATAGGCGATTTTATTTTGTCGATCCAAAACGAAGCTGCCTGTCCCCTCGAGGAATTTTCCCTTCATTTCGTTCTCAGTGTAATCTATTTGCTCCCGGACGATAAATTGGTCGTTGATAGCTTTGAATACCGACTCTTTACGCTCCAATCGCCTATTCGCTGCAAACATCGGATACAGCACAACCGTACCATCATCATGGAACGAAATCCAGTTGTTCGGGAATATGCTGTCTGGTGTATGCGGTTCTTCGGTATCTTGAACCACTAATACGTCAATGTCATGGTCACGCAGCATCTCCACAAACCGATCAAACTCAATCAGCGCCTTTTCCTGAACATTACCTTTCGCCGCATTCAGCTGGAAAGCATTGTTTACCGCCGTTTGGGCGTTATAGCCAAAACGCACCGGGCGAATCATCAAAACAGTCATTTTTAATCCCTTAATAATGGCATACTCATGCAATGGAAACCACCACGTGCACGCGATAATTCAGCAGATGGCATCAGAATCAATGTGTCTGTCAATTCATCTGCATGTACGCGTCCCGATTCCAGTTCCACAATGAGGTCGGCTACGTTAACCACGTCAAACCCCGCCTCCCTGAATGCCTCGGTTGTCTTATCATTCCGGTCGTAGCCCAGCACCACCCCCTCGTTGATGGCCAATAGATTGCAACTATCCGTCCATTGTTCGCGCGCATCAAATGGAAACTCATTGTTGCCCGACCATATAATCCGTACACTCCCCGCACTGCATCCCAAATCCGTTACACTGATATCAATGAGCAAATCCTCAAGGCTATCGAAATAATGGGATTTGGTTATGTCCTTTTTGTTGAATTGGATGATTTCCAGCTCATCAGCCTTATGTGGCCCGATATGGAGCGCACGGTGCACTTCATCTGTTTGGAGGCCTTTAATGCTTTCATTGGAAAAATCACCCAACATCACCCATACATTTTTCTTTACCTGTGTAAATACGGTATCGATATGCATGTAATCGCGCTTATTGGGAATTTTCACGATGGTAACCTTATTTACCACATCCCTTGCAAACAGGTGTTTTACAGCTTGGGCCGCCGCTTCGCGGCTTGTACGTTCACTCACCCCGATCAACACATGATCTTTACTCACCACCATGACATCCCCTCCTTCCAGGGTTACCTTCTCTATTTCTGTATCATTG
Organism: Parapedobacter tibetensis; assembly: GCF_024704835.1. Classification (GTDB taxonomy): domain Bacteria; phylum Bacteroidota; class Bacteroidia; order Sphingobacteriales; family Sphingobacteriaceae; genus Parapedobacter; species Parapedobacter tibetensis. The sequence goes on along the minus strand of NZ_JAMXBE010000005.1, from coordinate 332,704 downwards.
GGCAACAGGAAGTGGTGCTGGGTATCGGTTAGTTCGATGATATTATTCCGGTATGCGGCAAAAATTGGGTGATAGAAGAAAATGTACTTAGCTATCAAAGCCTCCCGTTTACGCGCCTCTTTCATGGGTTTGTTGAGGAGTATGTGGTCATTGATGACAATGCCGATATCGCGCGTGAAAATGAAATTGGGGATAGGTGGAAAAATCAGTGCACGCTCGTTGTAACTTCCACTGAAAAACACCCTCGCCAATTCAGCAGGTGAATACCCCATCAATTCGCGCTGGACTTCATGGCTGCATGCTTCAATGGCGCATACCGAGGCGACCAATTGGCTCTTTATGGCATCATCTTCCAGTATTTCCATGAGCAGCACCTGCAATTCCACCACCTGTTGCGAGCAATAGAACTCGGGATGGTCTGGCTTGTAGAACGTTCGATGGCTTTTTGGCGTGTCAATTTCAGCCAATCGGCCCTTTATCTTGTCTTGGTCAAGAAAATACAGCAGCAACTTGACGTAATAGTCATATTCGTTCCGCCGAATGGTATCGAGATGCACAATGTCTTCAAATAACCAGTCTTGGGCTTTGGATGGCACAACCTTACCAAGCCCGCTGTCTGGACTATGTATCAGCACCTTGCGTAATCTGCTTGTTTCTGAAGACACGTAAATTGCTTTGTTAATTAAACTCATATCGACTTATCGTAGAAAAACTGCAAAATACGAAATTTCCCACTTTTCCCACAAAGCTGTGGAGTGGTTTTCTTGGGCGCACGACAGCTAGCAGATTTCACGCAAAGCACGCAAAGCAACTCTTGGTGGCCTTTGTGTTAATACACTAACTTATGATCTCTTCGATTTCCCTAATGATTTGCTGTGCGATGGCATCTGCCTTTTCCGGCGTAGGGCCCTCGGAATAAATCCGGATGATGGGCTCGGTGTTGGATTTACGGAGGTGTACCCACTCGTTTTCGAAATCAATCTTCAATCCATCGATGATACTATGGGGTACATCTTTATACCGTTGTTGCATCGCCACTAATAACCCATCAATATCTAGTCCTGGTGTGAGTATAATTTTATTCTTAGACATGTAATATTGCGGATAGCCGGCACGCAATTCCGAAATGCGCTTGCCGCTTTTGGCCAGATGTGTCAGGAACAGTGCGATCCCAGCCAGGGCATCCCTGCCGTAATGTAGGGCTGGATAGATGACCCCTCCATTCCCTTCACCACCAATGACAGCAGCCACTTCCTTCATTTTGTCCACCACATTTACCTCTCCCACGGCGGCGGCATGATATTGCGAATCCTTGTTGTTAACCGTCACATCACGCAGTGCTCTCGTAGATGATAGATTAGACACGGTATTGCCTGGAGTATGCTGAAGCACATAGTCGCCCACAGCAACAAGTGTATATTCCTCGCCAAACATATTTCCGTTTTCCATCACGAAACAAAGCCTATCCACATCGGGGTCTACAGCAATACCCAAATCGGCGCCTTTTGCTTTAACCAAGTTGGATAAGTCGACCAAATTTTCGGCAAGCGGCTCGGGATTATGTGGAAACTGCCCATTTGGCTCACAGTAAAGCTTGTATATGGTTTGCACGCCAAGCGCTTCCAGTAAGGCAGGTACAAAAATCCCTCCCGTAGAATTGACAGCATCTACAGCAATCTTGAAACCTGCATTCCGTATGGCTTTAACGTCGACCAATTCGAGCGCTAATACCTGGTCGATATGCTTTTGCATGTAGCGATCATCGTAAGTAACCTTGCCCAGATTAGCTACATCCGCGAAATCAAAATCAAGGTCTTCGGCCATTTCCAACACTTGCTTGCCTTCGGCATCGTTGATAAACTCGCCCTTGGCATTGAGCAGCTTGAGGGCATTCCATTGTGCCGGGTTATGACTGGCGGTAAGGATGATACCACCACCAGCACCTTCTGATGGCACGGCCACCTCCACTGTTGGTGTTGTAGATAAACCCAGATCTACCACATCCATTCCAATGCTTTGAAGCGTCCCTACAACCAGATTACGTACCATTTCACCTGAAATACGTGCATCGCGACCGATAACAATTTTATTGATCCCGGTCTTATCATAGATAAAACGGCCAAAAGCCGTGGAGAACTTTACAATGTCTATTGGGGTAAGTGCCTCACCGGATCTTCCCCCTATGGTACCTCGAATGCCTGATATGGATTTTATTAATGTCATATAGTTTACACAATTAAGTTTCGCGGCTGTAAAAATAGGAATATTGTTCTGGATTATTAAATACATTACATTTGATGAGAAATCAGAATTTATTTTTACTTTTGTTGCAACTTTGTTTAATTTAAATGATTGACCAACTCATCTCACTCGACCAAGAGGCCTTTTTGGCTATCAACCAGGGACTAAGCAATGCTTTCTTTGATTGGTTGATGCCTATATTGCGTAATCCGTATACCTGGGCCCCCTTATACCTTTTCATCATCATCTTTTGCATTAGGAACTATAAAAAAAAGGGAATACTCATTATACTCTTTATTTTGATTTCGTTCGGCATATCCGATTCGCTATCGTCTTCGATTATCAAGAAGTCCGTCCAGCGGGTCAGGCCCTGCAATGACATTGAATTCAAAGCGGAAATCAATACACTTGTAAGATGTGGTAGCGGCTATAGCTTTACTTCATCACATGCCACGAATCATTTTGCCATGGCTGTGTTCCTCATCATGGTCTTCTATAAACGGTGGAAACATATTCTCTGGCTTGGCCTTTTTTGGGCAGCAATCATTAGCATTGCCCAAGTATATGTGGGCGTACATTACCCGTTGGACATTATCGCTGGGGCGCTATTAGGGAGTATAATAGGTTGCGCTACCGGTTTAATTTATCGCTTTATCCAACCTGATCTTACACCGGCAAAAAGCTCTGTATGAACCCGTTCTTAATCATTACTATTTTATTCGTTACCGCATTTGCGAGTGGAATTGCCGTTTTTTTTGTGAAACGCGACAACGCCAACGCACTTAAACTCATTCTTTCCTTCAGTGGTGCTTACTTGTTTTCCATCACGGTATTGCACTTGATTCCAGAAGTATATCATACGCATAGTACCGCTAGTGAGACCATCGGTTTATTTGTTTTGATCGGTTTTATTTTCCAACTCGTCATGGAACAATTTTCACATGGTATCGAGCATGGACATATTCACCATCCTCACAGCACAGGGAGTGTATTCCCATTGGGCATTATGTTGAGCCTTTGTCTCCATGCGTTGCTGGAAGGAATGCCGCTAGCTTCCCATCACCAAAGTGAATTGGTATTTGGTATTGCATTGCACCATATACCTGCAGCCTTCGCCCTGGGCAGTCTTTTACTGTACACCTCGCTTTCAAAGCGGTATATCATTTTATTGCTGGCGGTATTTGCCGTGATGACACCACTTGGATTCTTGATTAGCAAAGGAATCAGTTCGGGTGGCATCGGGAATATCGAGCGTTATTTTGACCGGATCATGGCCGTGGTTATTGGTATATTCCTGCACATCTCTACAACGATTTTGTTTGAATCGGGTTCTGCTGACCATCATAAATTCAATCGGAAGAAAATGGTAGTCGTTGCGTTGGGAATTGCGGTTTCTTTACTGAATTTCCTGTTTGGCTCCCATGAGCATTGATGGTTGTTGGGTGGAACACGGATGACACCGATTAAACAGATGATCGCTGATCCATTTCTAGTTTATGCTATCCCAGGCTATTGCCGCGCAGCTTATCAAGCAATTCATTGAGTTGCCGGCATTCGTCTTCGTTAATGTTTTCTTGAAGAATATCCATCATCATCATGGGCTCTTCCAGCTCGGCTAAAATAGCTAAGCCTTTTTCGGTGATTTTAACGTCGACAGCACGACGGTCACTATTACATTTCCCCTTGGAAACCAATTCCTTGATTACCAATCGGTCAATGATCCGTGATACATCAGGCATTTTGTCCAGCATGCGTTCCTTCAGCAAATTATTTGTAGTAGACTTAGGATGCTGCCCCCTCAATATCCGCAAGACATTGAATTGTTGTAGGGTGATTTGATGTATATTTGCTCTTTTCTCTAGGATATTGGTAATCCAATTACTGGTAAACACAATGTTTATCGTGGCCTTATGCCGCTCATTGCCGAATTTTTTTGTTCGGATTTCGTCTTCGATCTTCATTTGAATATAATATGTGTTTATCCGTAGTAACCTTCATCGACTAATCGATACATTGTTTAATGTCTCCATTAACCGCAAAAACTCTGCCACCGCACTTTTTTTTGCATCACTATACTGGTAATCAATATCTTCCATCAAATATTTACGGTAATCGAAATCGAGCCTCGGCGGTAGTTTTTCAAGAAGTGCTTCACGTTGATCCAATCCGTAAGCCAATGCTTCATTAAATGCCCGGATAAACGATAGGGGAAGCGGTTTATTGGCAACCCATGCGGCAAACGTAAAGGGAAGGCCTGTGAACGCTTTCCAATGCCACGCTAGGTCGTAAGCATAGGGATGGGCTTGTTGTTTTCCAAACGTACGGTCGCCAATCTCCACATAAGCATCGGCTTCTCCTTCAATCACCACCGTTACTTCCCGCTTCCAGTAATGACGAAATAGGATTTGCGCCAGCCCATTGGAAGTTCTTGATTGGCTATCCAAACGAAGTGTATTTATCTTATCAATGGGTTTTTCGCTAAAAACAAATACCGAGTTAACAGCACCCGAGGCTCCCAAGCAGTATTCGGAAACAATCGTTGGACTGGGTATATCGAGCAGGGCTGCCACGGGTACAATGCCCAAATCTGCTTGGTTGTTAATCAATTTATGAGCGCATACACTCGGAATATCTAAACTCAGCTCAATTTGGCTGATAATTTCTGAGTGCTGCAGACCGTAAATAAACGGCAGTGTATTGGTATAAGATACCGCGGAGACTCTTACCTTTTCCATCATTCAGTGAACAGGTCCTCCAAATGTTGAATGTTATAGGCATCTTCAATAGTAAATTCACTACCATTATACAATACTTTATACAATGATGTATTGGTATGCGGAAAATCATCCATTTGGGTAACATCGCGGTTGATGAGCAAACATAAGAACATCCGCATTGCTCGGCCATGCATGCATACGAGCACATTTTCCTCATTTTGCTTGGAAAGAATATGGCTAAGTGCTTGGCGTTGCCTTGCGAGCACTTGATTAGGTGTTTCGCCTCCGGCAACACGAGCATCTAATTCGCCATTGGACCATCTTGCGATCAACCCCAAAAAACCTTGCATGACTTCGGGGGTCTGCTCTTCGCCTTCGTAGATGCCCCAACCGATCTCGTCGAGCCCCTCCAATTGCTCGAAAGGGAGGCCATCTTGTAAGAATGGGGCTACCGTTTGATGTGTGCGCAATAAGGTGGATGTGTAGATTTTGTCGAAAGGTACATCCTTGTAATATTCGTAGAACGCCTCGGCTTGCTTCCGGCCCATCTCGTTTAACGGGGAATCAATACCCTTGCCTTGTACAATCCCTTTTAGGTTGAGATCAGTTTGGCCATGACGGATGATATAAAGTGATTTTTCCAAGAAAATTATCGTTATTTATTCACTACTGGCAATTGATAATACGTTGATTGCTTTGTGGATTCCTCTTGAAAAACAATCTCATTGTAATCGGTAATGATGTTGTACAGGGTATCGCGCTCTATGGGGTGCCTTCCAACATGCTTGATCAGCTCAACCAATTCCTGTGTACTCATCGCCGGATGCTGTTCTTCAGCTCCAGCCATGGAGTAAATCTTCGTGGTATCATCAAGCGTACCGTCAATATCGTCTACACCAAATCCCAATGCCAATTGCGCTGTTTCTCTACTTATCATGGCCCAATAAGCCTTAATATGTGGGAAATTATCTAGATAAATACGGCTTATGGCATAATTACGCAAGTCTTCTATCACGGTGGACTCCGAAATATGCGACATTTGATTGTCCATATTCCTGAATTTAAGCGGTATAAATGCCTGGAACCCCCCAGTTTTGTCCTGTAATTCACGAAGCCGTTCCATGTGATCAATGCGGTGCCAATAGCCCTCGATATGGCCATACAGCATGGTCGCGTTAGAGTGCATCCCCAGCTTGTGCCACGCTTCGTGGATTTGTAGCCATTGTTCGGCATTGCACTTGTCTTTTGCGATTTGTTCCCGCACTTCAGGATGGAAAATCTCGGCCCCACCTCCCGGCATTGAATCCAAGCCTGCATCTTTCATCATGGCCATGCCGGTGGCATAATCCACTTTCGCCTTCTTGAAGATGTAATGGTATTCCACTGGTGTAAGTGCCTTCACATGGAGGTTTGGACGGTGCCGCTTTATAGCCGTGAATAACTCCATATAAAAGGGCATGTCGTACTGGGGTAGCACTCCTCCAACGATATGGACTTCAGTAACCGGCTCGTTGTCATACGACTTTATCTGATCCAACATCTCGTCCATCGTGGCTTCCCAGCCATCTTCACGCTGCTTAATTAAACGGGAATAGGAACAAAATTTGCAATCGTAGACACATAAGTTAGTAGGTTCGATATGGAAATTACGATTGAAATAGGTAATGTCTCCGTGCCGCTTTTCCCTGATAAAGTTTGCCAACACGCCCAAATAGCCTAAGTCGCCCCGCTCATACAGCAACACGCCGTCTTCTTCACTAATCCGTTCCCCATGGTAAACCTTCGAAGCAATGGTTTGCAGCTCATTACCGAGCCGTTTGTTCTCAAGGAGGAAAGTGAGTTTTTTTTCGGCATCCATATCCTGAAATTTTATGTAGCAAACTTAGCTAAACTTGCTTAAAAACGCAAGTTGGGTGCAATTAAACTACTCGCCAAACTGTTGCATATCAATCAATTTTTTATACAGCCCATTGTTGGCTATGAGCTCCATGTGTGTGCCTTCTTCCGCAATACGGCCTGCATCGAGCACAACGATTTTACCAGCATTTTGTATGGTGCTTAAACGGTGGGCAATGACCAATGTGGTACGGTTTTGCATCAATTTGGACAACGCATCCTGAACCAGTTTTTCAGATTCGGTATCCAATGCGGAGGTGGCTTCATCCAACAACAGGATGGGCGGGTTTTTGAGGACGGCCCTCGCAATGCAGATTCGTTGACGTTGCCCGCCGGATAACTTAGTCCCCCTGTCGCCGATATTGGTTTGGTAACCGTTTGGGGTTTCCAAAATAAAATCATGTGCGTTAGCTATTTTCGCGGCACGCTCCACCTCCTCCATGCTGGCATCTTCAGCGGCAAAAGCTATATTGTTGAAGATGGTATCATTGAATAAAAAGGAATCCTGATTAACCAACCCCATCATTTCACGCAAACTGGTAATTTTCAATGCTTTGATATTCTTATCATCGAACAGCACTGCCCCTTCGTCCACATCAATGAAGCGCGGTATGAGATCAATCAACGTCGATTTCCCTCCCCCTGATGGACCAACCAACGCTACGGTTTGGCCCTTAGGCACCTCCAGATTGACGTGCCGTAACACTTGTCGGTCGCCATAAGAGAAACTGACATCAACCAGTTTGATATGCTGATTGAACGAATCTGGACCTGTTGCATCCGGCAAATCCTTGATTTCATTTCGCATATCGATAAGCTCCAATACGCGCTCCCCAGCCGCAATGCCGGAATGGATATTACTGAAGGAATCCGTCAATGCCTTTGCAGGCCGCATCACTTGCGAAAATAAGGCAATATAACCGATAAAGGCCGCTGCATCGAGATCTCCACTTTCACTCAACACAAGGTTCCCCCCGTATAGCAATATGACCGCTACCATGACCACACCCAACAATTCAGAGACAGGCGACCCCAGTTGCTGCCGCCTTACCATCCGCCGGCTGATTTTCGAAAACTTCACGTTCTCATTATTAAACCGATCCTTGATGAATTCGACACCATTGAATGCTTTGATGATCTTAATACCAGACAATGCTTCATCCAAATAACTAATCATGTTGCCATATGTTTGCTGTGCCAACGTCGCTTGCGCCTTTAAACGCTTAACGATACGCGAAATAATAAATGCCGATAATGGGATAACCAAAATGGCAAATAAGGTTAGTTTCACTGAAATAGCAAACAAAAAGACGATATAGGCGATCAGTTGAAGGGGCTCTTTGAAAACAACTTGCAAAGTTGCTGTTACGGAATACTGCACAACCTGCACATCTGAAGCTATTTTTGAAATGACATCTCCTTTACGCTGGTTGTTGAAATACCCAATGTGCATACTCATCACATTATCAAATACCGCCTTCCTCAAATTGAGCAAGGTATGTATTCGCAGGTTCTCCATAATCCGCTGCGAGAAATAGCGGAAAACATTACTAAGGAGTACAGACAATACAATAATATAGCATACACGCTGTAACGCTTCATATGGACCATACAAAATATTGGCTTGCTGCGCATAATAATTAAAAAAGTCTATAATACTATACCAGTGTTCCGGCTTCTCGATCACTTCACTACCCTCGCCGGTATTGAACAGCGTATGTAAAAGTGGAATCAGTAATGCAAGGTTTAGTGTACTGAATATGACTGTTAATATGGTGCAAAACACATACGGAATCGCATATTTTTCTATGGGTTTGGCGTATGATAGTAATCGAAAATATGTCTTCATCAATTATTGAACAAGTCGCAAAGCTACTAAAAAAGTAGGGTAGTGTGGGAAATTGAATAGATTTACTTATTTTAGTCGCTCAAAAATAAAGCGATGCAGATACAAGTTGCAAAGCGGTTGCAACACACCGAAGAATACTATTTTTCGAAAAAGCTACGGGAAATCGACAGACTAAACCAAACAGGCGAGAAAGTCATCAATTTAGGGATTGGGAGTCCAGATTTACCTCCTCATCCAGCGGTCATCCAAACGCTTAGTGAATTTGCCTCTTTGCCTCATACGCATGCCTATCAAAGCTATAAAGGCATACCGGCATTACGGCAGGCAATGGCAGCGTGGTATGAGCATTACTATGGGGTATTGTTGGATCCAGACGTGAATGTATTGCCGCTCATCGGTTCTAAGGAGGGTATTGTGCATACCTGCATGACCTACCTGCAGGATGGTGACGAGGCGCTGATACCCAATCCGGGATATCCCACCTATTCTTCGGCCGTACAGTTGAGTGGGGCAATAGGCATTCCTTATGCGCTAACTCCCCAGAACAACTGGCTGCCCGACTTGGATGCGTTGGCTAAAAATGACCTGAGTCGCGTCAAGATGATGTGGATGAATTATCCCCATATGCCGACTGGAACAGCTGCTCCGGAATCATTTTTCAGGGAGGTAGTGGCTTTTGCCAAGCAACATCATATCCTGCTGTGCCATGACAATCCTTATAGTTTCATCCTCAATGACCATCCACAAAGTCTTCTGGCTATCGAAGGAGCAATGGATGTGGCCATCGAACTTAATTCATTGAGCAAATCAGCCAACATGGCTGGTTGGCGCGTAGGCATGCTGATTGGCGCGGAAGCGCGTGTCAGTGAAATCCTGCGGTTTAAAAGCAACATGGATTCGGGGATGTTCTTGCCCGTACAGATGGCCGCCACGAAGGCATTGACACTGGGTTCGGAATGGTACGACGGATTAAACAAGACTTATCGGAAGCGAAGAGCGCATGTATACCATTTACTGGATGGGATCGGGTGTTCATACGACAAAAACCAAGTAGGCATGTTCGTGTGGGCCAAGGCGCCAGCCTCGTATCCGGATGGTTATGCGCTGAGCGATGAAATCCTCCAAAAATCTCGGGTCTTCATCACTCCGGGAGGGATTTTTGGGAATGGTGGTGATGCCTACATCCGCGTGAGCTTATGCGCCAGGGAAGAACTATTGGACGAAGCTTATGACCGCATCGCAAATACGGTGATTAACCAGTAATCATTTATTAAAAAACAACGTAAGTAGAAATGAACATAGCCATAGTTGGTGTAGGGCTCATTGGAGGGTCGGTTGCGATTACCCTAAAACAAAAGCTTGCTGCTACCAAAATCATAGGTGTTGATAAAAATGAGAGCAACCTAAAAAAAGCACTCCAAATGGGGCTTATAGATGAAGGTGCATCATTGGAAGAAGCGGTAGACCGCTGTGAAGTCATCTTTCTGACCATACCTGTGGACTCCATCCTAAGTCTTTTGCCTGCTCTCCTGGATCGGATAGCCAATCAAGTGATTATCGATATGGGATCTACTAAAGAACGCATCATGAAGGCGATTGCAGATCATCCTAAGCGAGGTCGTGTAGTGGCGGCCCACCCCATGGCCGGTACGGAATATTCCGGACCGGAAGCAGCTACCACCGATTTGTTCAAAGGTAAGATGATGGTATACGTAGACGCGACGAACAGCGATGAGGATGCCTTTGAAATAATGGATTCTATTACCGAACAGTTGGAGATGCACACCACGTTCATGAATGCGTATGAACATGACGTGCATACGGCCTATGTATCGCACATCTCACACATCACTTCCTTTGCATTGGCGCTTACCGTACTGGAAAAAGAAAAATCGCAGGGCAGGATATTCGAACTTGCAGGATCCGGATTCGAATCAACCGTACGTCTCGCCAAAAGTTCACCTGACATGTGGACTCCCATTTTCAAACAAAACCGAGAAAATGTGCTTGAAGTGCTTCAAGAGCACATCAAGCAGTTACAAAATGTGCACGAAGTATTGACCAATGAGGATTACGATGCATTTTATAAATTAATCAAGAAATCCAATAAAATCCAACGAATCTTAAAGTAAGATTGGTGTTAAAATGCTAACACAGTCACTTCAGTCCTCCGATTGGCCTGATGCTCTTCACGTGAACACGGAACACCATCCGAGCAACGGTTTACCAACTTGGTTTCCCCGTAACCTTTGGCTATCATCCGATCACGTGCGATGCCACGGCTTACTAGGTAGTCAACCGCCGATTGCGCTCGACGCTGTGATAATGCCTCGTTGTATGCGTGACTACCTCGGCTATCTGTATGGCTTGATAGTTCGATTTTCAACGTCGGGTTATCGCGCATTGTCCGTACCAGCTCATCCAGGATTGCGGCTGCATCAGCGCGGATGTTGTGCTTGTCGAAATCGTAATAAATATTTTCCAATTCAAACGTATCGCCAACCTTGAAAACCGGTTCTAACAGGAGTGCAACTTCCAATGTATCGGATTTACTAATACCCTGTGTACTTACCTTGGCCGAATCTGCGTGGTAGCCTTGCTTTTGGCCCAATACCGTATAATCCATGTCGCGATCCAGCGTAAACTCAAATGTCCCTTCGTTGCTGCTGCTTTTCTTCGCCACGATTTCCCGCTTACCATCATAAAGGGTTACCGATGCAGCCGGCAGACGTTCTCCCGTATTTTTGTCTGACGTGGTTCCCCGCAGAATGATGATAATTTTCGGTCTTTCAAAGGAGAATGAATAAATGTCATCACCGCCCTTGCCTCCGCGCCTGTTTGACGAAAGGAAGCCATGGTAACCCATATCGTTTTCATCAACTGTGATGTAAGCGAAGTCATCCCCCGCGCTGTTCAGCGGATACCTTAGGTTCTCCGGTGTTGACCACATTCCTTTTTGCCCCGTTGCGCTGAATACATCAAGTCCACCCATTCCCGCGAATCCATCACTCGAAAAATACAGTGTTCCATCCGGGCCAATATTTGGGAACATTTCGTCCCCAGAACTATTCACTTCGTTGCCAGCATTCGCCGGTGTTCCCCAACTTCCGTCGGATTGGCGCTCACAATACCAGATGTCTGTACCGCCCAGGCCTCCTGGCATATCGGACACGAAATACAATATGTTTTCATCAACGGATAACGCAGCATGCCCCACCGAATATTCCTTTGCGTTGTTATGGGCAAAAGGCTCCGCTAGCCACCCCGCTCCCTCCTTTTTGTAGGTATACAATTCTAACGTGTTCGTGTGGTATCTACGCCGCTGCTCACGCACAAGTTCCCCTTCTTTCCCCACATGAGTGCGGGTTGCAAATAGGGTGTTTCCTTCTTTTTCCGCAACGACCGGGCCGATATGGTAGGGCAAATCGCTGATACCATCTTGGACCATCGAAGGTGTGCTTAAGTTTCCGGAAGCGGAAAGTTGTGCGGAGTAAATGCGCAAAAATGCATGCCCTGTCCAACCATGGGTTTTGCCGGATGTGGTCGCGGGTTCCCCGGCATAGTACACCTTGTCGCCCACCGGATATGCCGAAAATTCCGAAAGTGGTGTGTTGACCTCCGATTCGTTTGCCACCTTATGCGCTGTGGGGGAAGCCAACCAAACGACTGCTGAATCACACCCAGCCAACTGCAGAGCTACATGCTCCCGGTTGCCTGTCCGCTCCGCATAATTTTCCAATTGCTGCTTCGCTTCTGCATATTTCCCATTGGCTTTTAACACGTTCCCGTAGGCCAATAAGTGTTCGGGTTTATTACTCTCGTGTTGCACCACCCGTGCATACCAGTTTTCTGCCGACTCGAAATCCCGCACTTGGATATAGCATGTTGCCAATCGTTCAAGATCTTCCAATCGTGGATCGCGTCTGTCCACCAATTTGGTATACATTGCTGCCGCATGCGCATATTCATATCGACGATATGACTCTTCGGCACGGTCGCGCAAGCTGGGTTGTTCTTGCGATAACGTGATGCCAGGTAGTAGGGCCATGACAGCGATAATTCCATATATGTATATCTTCTCCATAATCTTAAGTAGCTATTTGATTTAAATTGTCATCCAGTGAGGTATATCCTAAAAAAAACGTGGACTCAACAGCCGCTGTTCTCGGCGGCCGAACGTAATGCCCAATGTTACTTCATGTGAACCATTTTGCACACTCGACAACCGGCTCACGATATGGTCATACGAATAACCAATCCGCAGCGTTTCCGTCACATAGATTTGGGTCACCGCGGCGAATGAATTACGTCCACTTAAGCTATTGCCGCTCACACGATTGTATTCCCGTTCGAACACTGTCACTCCGGTGCGCCAGCCGGCCCCCAACCAGAACCGGTCGCCAAAGATGAACATCGCATTCAGGTCAAGGCTTGTTGGCCCTTTGAAATCTTCCTTCACCAACAGACTCGGACGCAGCTTCAAACCTTGCGAAAGGTCGAACAGCGCCCCGCCGATGAAATACAAATGACGTTTACGGCGGATATTGTCCGTCGTTGTGTTGTCCCAACGGAAAATATTATTGCTTTGATCGCCCGACAGCAGGTCCATCGCAGACACTCCTGCATACCAGCGCGGATTGTAATAGTAGATACCAAAGCGGATATCCGGCACATAATTGCTAATCTTACCAGGAGGGAGCAATTGGTCGCTGCCTTCTATGGGATCCAACATTGTCCCATCAAGGCTATACTGCGTCACTCCGGCACCGATACCGAAACTAAGCCGCTGCGTATCTTCTTCGTTCAGTCTAAGACGGAAAGCGTAGTTTGCATAGGCGGATGTAGCCGATTGTGGCCCAAGCTTGTCGGCCGTTATCTGAAGGCCTAAACCATGCCGTTTGGCTAACGGGTCTACCACCCCATCTATGGAAAGTGACCCTGTGCGCGGAGCTCCTTCTAATCCTACCCATTGGCTACGTAATCCCAATTGTCCAAACCATTCCTCCTTATAGCCCGTATAGGCTGGATTCACGCTCATCGAATTGAAAATATACTGTGTGAATTGGATGTTTTGCTGGGCGCGCACGCTCAAGGCTGTAAGCAGCCCGAAAACCAACCCTACTGTTTTTATAATGTGCTTCATAGCTATTATTTGTTGGGGGATTCGCACCGCAGCTAATCGTCGTATTACTGAGCTGGGATACATTTCCTTTACTTTATTGCTTTACTTCGTTTAATTCTTATTGACGTTTGATTAATACCCACCCAGCATAACGATCTCTTCGTCCAGCATCATGGGTAAAGATGACGTAATAGTATGTACCCTCATTGAGACCTTGTCCATCCCAATCATTTTGGTAATTGGTGTTCCGGTACACTTCATTTCCCCAACGGTTGACCACCGTGATTTCTACACGATCAAACCCTTCAAAGCCGACAATCTCAAACACGTCGTTGCGGCTATCTCCATTAGGTGTAAACACATTGGGAATCTTGAATGGACGTGCGGCCACCGTAACTGTAATGGTAGCCATATTGGATACCAGTCCGTTTTCATCACTTATCTCATAGCGAACCGTACTCACGCCTACGAAACCGTTCGCTGGCGTAAATGTAACCACGCCATTGTTGGCTACTTGATAATGGCCTTCTCCGGGTATGCTCAAACTCTTCACTCGATTACCATTATCATCTACCAAGTTGACGGTGCCGGGCACAATCGGGCTACTGCCTTCTGCATCATTGGTCAGCACCGGAATACTCACGGCTTCGCCATACGGTGTTGTTGCTTCATCATCTACCGTAGTAGGGGGAATTTCTGCTGCTACAGCTTCCACAGTGATCGTGATTGTCGCCCGGTTGGACTCCAACTCATTCTCATCCTCCACCGTGTATTCGATGGTGGAGACTCCTACAAAGGATTCGTTAGGGATGAATGTCACCGTTCCATCTTCATTGACTGTGTAGCTTCCTTCGTTGGGTATAGTTATTTCGGTTACTTTATTGTCCGTAACGGGGTCTATCAAGCGTACAGTTCCTGGAACAATTTGACTATTGCCTTCTTCATCGTTTGCTAATACATCAAGTGTAATGTCTACGCCTTGATCCGTTGTTCCTTCGTCGTCTGTTGCTGTGGGACCAATGATTACCGGGATCTCCACCTCTGGTTCCTCTGGATCGGTGGGTTCGTCACCTGTCACTGTGGCGATATTCTTGATGGAGGAAATATCTACGATATTTTCATTAACCTTCACTTTAAAACTAACACTGAGGCTCTCATCCGCAGGTACATCCACCGTCCAAGCCAATTTATTGTTGTCAAATACGCCATTATGGGTTGCACTGCCTTCCACGTAGGTGGTATGAGCAGGGATTTCGTCGGCTATCGTGATTCCTTCATAAGTTACATTGCCTGTATTCGTGACCGTTATGGTATAGGTAAGCTCCTCACCCACTCCGGCTTTGCCATCACCGCTAGCATCGGACACCGTCTTGGTTGCCCCGAACGATTTCATCGGATCCGTCGGGACCTCAACCTCAGGCTCCTCGGGGTTCTCCGGGTCATCGCCCGTGACCACCGCCACGTTATGGATGCTGGAGATGTCCGTCAGGTTGTCCGCAACCCTGACCCGGAAGCCCACCTCGCGGCTTTCGCCGTAGGGGATATCAAGTGTCCAGCCCAGCACGTCGCCGTTCACCGTGGCGCCGGGACTGGCGCTGCCCTCGATGTATGTTGTGTTCGCGGGGATGTTGTCGGCCACCGTGATACCGTTGTAGTCAACGTCGCCCGTGTTCGTCACCGTGATCGTGTATTCCAGCTCGTCGCCGGCGGAAACCGATTCGGCACTGGCCGTCTTAGCCGCCCCGAACGATTTCATCGGATCCGTCGGGACCTCAACCTCAGGCTCCTCGGGGTTCTCCGGGTCATCACCCGTGACCACCGCCACGTTATGGATGCTTTCCACATCCGTCAGGTTGTCCGCAACCCTGACACGGAAGCCCACCTCGCGGCTTTCGCCGTAGGGGACGTCAAGCGTCCAGCCCAGCACGTCGCCGTTCACCGTGGCGCCGGGACTGGCGCTGCCCTCGATGTATGCCGTGTTCACGGGGATGTTGTCAACGACCGTGATGCCGTTGTAGTCAACGTCGCCCGTGTTCGTCACCGTGATCGTGTATTCCAGCTCGTCGCCGGCGGAAACCGATTCGGCACTGGCCGTCTTAGCCNCCGCAGGTACATCCACCGTCCAAGCCAATTTATTGTTGTCAAATACGCCATTATGGGTTGCACTGCCTTCCACGTAGGTGGTATGAGCAGGGATTTCGTCGGCTATCGTGATTCCTTCATAAGTTACATTGCCTGTATTCGTGACCGTTATGGTATAGGTAAGCTCCTCACCCACTCCGGCTTTGCCATCACCGCTAGCATCGGACACCGTCTTGGTTGCCCCGAACGATTTCATCGGATCCGTCGGGACCTCAACCTCAGGCTCCTCGGGGTTCTCCGGGTCATCACCCGTGACCACCGCCACGTTATGGATGCTTTCCACATCCGTCAGGTTGTCCGCAACCCTGACACGGAAGCCCACCTCGCGGCTTTCGCCGTAGGGGACGTCAAGCGTCCAGCCCAGCACGTCGCCGTTCACCGTGGCGCCGGGACTGGCGCTGCCCTCGATGTATGCCGTGTTCACGGGGATGTTGTCAACGACCGTGATGCCGTTGTAGTCAACGTCGCCCGTGTTCGTCACCGTGATCGTGTATTCCAGCTCGTCGCCGGCGGAAACCGATTCGGCACTGGCCGTCTTGGCCGCCCCGAACGATTTCACCGGATCCGTCGGGATCTCAACCTCCGGCTCCTCGGGGTTTTCCGGGTCATCGCCCGTGACCACCGCCATGTTATGGATACTGGCAATGTCCGTCAGGTTGTCCACAACCTTAACTTGAAATGTAACTTCCTCCGATAAACCTGCCGGCACATTAATACCTACCCAAGTGATGGTGTTGGTGGCTGCATTAAAGCTACCACCACTAGAAATACTGCCATCAACCAAAGACGTATGATCTGGGATTACATCAGTGATCATCACCGTTACGTCCCTATCAAACAAATTTTCTACACGGATGGCATAGGTCAATATTTCACCGGCCTGTGCCAACCCATCATTATTTTCATCGGAAACCAATTTCACACTGATCAACGAGCAATCGTTTAACACTGTAACCGTTATCTCATTAGAATAATCCTCACAATTCGATCCTTCGACTATAGAAATTGCAACACGGCGGTAACTAGTGGTTTCAGACAACGCTTCAGGCTGGTATGATTCTCCTGTCGCCCCATCAATCACTATCCATGTTGTTCCGTCCACACTTTGCTCCCAGCGATAACTGATTTCACCGGTGCCAGCTTCAACTGAAGTCAGCAGTTCCGGCACTGTACCCACGCAAACTTCTTGATCGTCTCCTATCTGTCCCGCCAAAATAGCGTCAACCGTAACTTGCATCGTTGATTCGGCGCTACAATCGCTCTCATTGGTAACGGTATAGCTAATAGCTACCGTTCCCCCAGCCACACCTGTAACCATCCCCATATCATCAACCGTAGCTATCGCCTCGTCACTGCTTGACCAAACACCACCCTCGTTTATGGCTTCCAAACTAATCGTTGAACCGACGCATACTATGTCTTCACCAGAAATGCTAGCATCCGGTATGGGATTCACCGTAATCATGAATGTGACAGCTTCACCGGCACAACCTAATTCGGTATTGGGCACAACAGTGATCATTGCTGTAATCGCCTCATCCGTTGTATTGGTTGCCGTGAAAGAAATAGCACCATTGCCGTCAGCTGCAATTCCGATATCCGTATTATCGCTGCTCCATTCGTATGATGTAACAACCCCATTATCGTTATCGAATATAATGTCAACCTGCTCACCGGCGCATGCGACCAAATCTACCGCTCCGTTAAATTCAAAGCATCCACTTATGTCTATACCGAGCGAAATATCCCCGTATATGGGTAAACCTTCTGGCGTACAGTCCGATTCGTCATCACCATACGCTTCAATGAATGTGGAAGTGACCTCCTTTTCGGACAATTTGCCTTTTCCCGACAATGTGCCATCCAGGGAAATGGTTGGGTTACAATCTCCATCAGTTGATAGTATAGCGGCACAATCGTTGACTATCAATTTATAGGACATCCAGGCCACCACCTCATCATGGTCTTCCAATAATGCTATCTCTCCTATATCCCATACCAGCATATTATCTACAATCTCTGGCATTTCACCTTGGGATACGTCAAGTACTTCAATGGTTACATGGTCGGGTATTGGGATTGCAACCTTACCATCCTCGATTTCTTCCGACCCTTTATTTCTAATTTCCAACCTTAATTCCACTTCATCCCCCGCTGCGACATCACCCGATGGAGGTAGGCTGGAAACAATCTGGTTCAGCGGATGGACCTCGGGTTCATTGGCATCTACAGCAAATGTTAGGTTGAAAATGATGTAGTTATCTGAGGTTGTTCCATACCTAAGGCTGGTAGCATTCTGGCCGTTGTCGATAAACCGTTTATCATCGTTTGGCACTTGGAATGTGGCGATGTCTATCCCGGCATTGTCATCAAGTTCCGGATTGCGTATACCGTCTGATACAATGGACGAATTGAAAAAATTATTCGATTCGTTTGATGCATGGCTTAATGGCTCATATAAATTCGTATTTCGGTTCAACATGCTCAGATAGTCGCCAAAATCGACCTTATCACCCTCCCCTGACATCACTCCGAGTTTCACATTGACTGGACCGTTTTGGTTAGCGATAAACCCATCGATGTCAATATTGAACTGGTTTTCGGGGGAATATTCTCCTTGCACAAACGCATAACCATCGAACACCATGATGTTACGCGTATTCATGATTGAATTTTCATACACGACAACAAGCCCCCATCCGCCATAATAGCCGACATGTGGCCATCTGGAATCGGGGCCCGTTGTAGCGGCTATATCGGCCGCAAAATATGGCCCATCTTTATTGTCTTGAACATAAGATGTCACATCGGCAAATGCCACATACATCCCTCGGCTATTCTCAGGGAGCAATGGATCACCTTCAGGAAAGTAGATGTCTTCGGCTACAAATTGTTGATACGAATCCCCGTCTTTCTTAAATTTGATTATGTTTTTTTGGAAACGGCTATCACTCCATGTGTCATCGGGCAACAGCCCCCCTACATCATTTCCTTCCACTTCCGCCCGGCCAGACCAATACAATCCAGCAAAAACCACTCGGGTACATGAATGGTCAGCTCCGTTTTCATTGGAGAATGTCAATGTTGCTGAAGATGAATTAAGCGTTTGGTTATCGTCATCGGTATCAACAAACACTACGCCATCTCCATTATGTGTGCCTGGATTAGCGTTGGCTAACATTACATTGGAATTGCCCAACAGGGAGAAGTCACCTCGTATGGGTTGTGTTGGATATCGTGGGGTAAAATCAATCCTAACTTGTGCCTCCACCATATTGGAAATCCCTGCTATCAATAGCAAGCACGCTAACAGAAATGATTTGAATATGGGTTTTGGGTCGAAATTTTCCATATAGTTGAATTTATTAAATGTATAAGCTTATCCTAATAATTTTTACAACGCCTTTTTATATAGGTTTGTCCTAGTTTTCTATCGGCTTTGTTATTTGAAAATGTTGTTGCTCGATTGAGGACGCGCAAATAGAGTCATTTATCATGTTGCCAACAATAAGTTGTAAACGAACGACAGAAAAACGTAAACAAACGACAACATTTGTCGAGGATGAACTACAACTATGGGGTTATGCATAAAAATTAGGGGGGAAGTCAGGATGTCAAACTTCCATTTATTACTGGAATAATTTCCTCAGCTTGATTAAGTCTGACAAGGTATTGACATTGATTTTTTTAAATATTCGCCTTTTGTATGTGCTGATTGTCGTTTCCTTCAGACTCACTACCTTTGCAATCGCTGTCAATGGAATTCCTTTTATCAGCAAATCGGCAATTTTGGCCTCACGTTTGGATAACTGCTTAAACGGGTTTTGCATGGTTGTTGCATGCGTCGAATCTGTTAGTTGGATCTCACCATGGAAAACTCCACCATCCAATGCAATCCCTATTGCGGATAAAATGCTATCGATATCGGCTGTTTTGGTTAAATATCCATTTGTTCCAAAAGCGGTATACTTAGGGGCATATATGGCTTCGTCCAATTCCGAAAAAATAAGTATCCGGGTTTTGGGGCATATGGATTTGATTTGCTCCACGGTACCCAGTACGTTTGCACCATTGCCAATCTCAGCATCTAATACAATCAAATCGTATTCTTTCTTTGGCAAATCTCTGATGGTTTTCTGGAAATTTTGCGCCTCACTAATGACCGAAAATGGAAAGTATTTCTTTAATAAGAATTTCATAGCAATCCCCACTATCTCATGACAATAGGTTAGAAATATATTGTGTCTTACATTTGTTAAGCTACTTTCCATGACTATATAATGAGTGATTCCCTTGTCAAAGAAGACAAAGTTAGACGGTTAAATAGGCATTGGAAAACAATTGCATGTGAACAGCATAAAAATGTGTATGAACGACAACTAGGGGAAAAAATAAAACATCAGGGAGGAAAAAAGCAGTAATGGTTTTAGTTACTCCCTATTATAGCTGCCTACACCAAAGAGAAAAGCATAAAAAAACCGCGCCTTTGGGAAGCGCGGTAAAAACAAAATGTTTTTTTATCAACCTAAACCTAAACCTATAACGTAGGTATTTTTATTTTGTTTTATAAGGACGAATTTTTTTTCATTTTTTTTTTGCTGCCCATGAAAACGGTTTAGCAATGATTGCCAAGCTATGGTGAGACATTAAAATTGAAAACCTCATAGGTTTTCCGTATGCGTTGCTCTTTGCATTGCATAACTGTACCGCCTTAGGCGGTAAACCTATGAGGTTTATGAGACAGACTATATCCTAGGTAGCCCAGGCTTTGTCACCTTTTTTATAAGGGAAGTCTCCATCGTATCTACCAGGAACTTGCACATACCGTAAGGCTTTGGTAGCACCCAATTCAGAGGTGAAAAATCCGAGCAGGGTCAACTGTTTGAACAAGTGGAAATAGTGATTGGGATCTTCGTCAGTTTTGCTTTTCTGGTAGTCCTTGGCTTCTTTATCTATTGCCGCTATCAGTTCCGTACGTTCATCTGCATTCAATTCCAGGAATTGACGCCCAAATTTCTCTTTCGCGGCATCTTCAAGTTTTCCAAGTCCATCTAAAAAAATCTTTTGATCTTCAGCGGTATAGCAGTCCTTCACCATAACTGGAATGAATTCCCCTACCCCGGCTTCTTTTGCACCTGGGCTACTTGTAGGAGGTAGTATGGTATCTGCCACATCACCAAGAAAATCTACGGTGCTCGGCTCAAACAGGCTTTCGATATCCTTTGTGGCCTTTCGGGTACATCCTTCCAAAAACAGGTTGGCACCAACTACGGTTCCACCCATAATCCATGCTACCCTTGCCAAAGCTTCTCTTCTATTCATGTCTATTTTTTTTACTGGTTAAAGTTTGTAATCCAGTTCCCAACCTTTTCTATATTCCCGTTTCACGAACTGGTTTACCTCATCAAAGTTGGATACCTTCATGCTTTCATTATCCCAAAGTAATTTAAGGTTGCGTCCCGGATATTTATTGTTGATACGCATGTCCGAACCTCGTATGGCCAAGTTAGCCATGAGCAGCGCTTCCGTCAGTGGTCCTGATATTTCAAATGGAGCACTCACTTGCTTATTGCCATAGCCCGCGATACAAGCTTCCACCCATTGCGCATAATGTCCACTGGCGCTTCCTGGTACCCTTTCATGTTTTTGTGGCACGTTTGCTCCCTCTGTCCTCGACGTGGGCAACAACCTCGGATTATCCGCATAGCAATCTGCTAAGATCTTGCCTTTAGTGCCCGTGAATAAGATGCCATTCCCTCCGTCGCCGAAGATTTCATTGGCTCCCAATTCTTCTGGGCGCCCGGGCTGTATCCCACCGTCTGACCAGTGGATTTTCACATCACCAGCGGTTTTGTCTGTTTTCGGGAACGTCATTACAGCGTAGCTTGAAGGCGGACAGCTTTCTGGAAAATAACCACGCTTAAACTCGTCTACATAAACTGTACCCACACTGGCTTGTACATCTTTTACATATTGTAATCCAAGGATGCTGAATGGCGCCTCCATAATGTGGCAGCCCATATCACCCAAAGCCCCAGTACCGTAATCCCACCAACCTCTCCAATTGAAGGGCACCAACTTTTCAATGTAATCTACATAGGGTGCCGACCCAAGCCATAGGTCCCAATCCAACTCAGAAGGCACTGTCCCTTTCTGGGCAGGCCACTGGATTCCTTGCGGCCATACTGGGCGATCCGTCCAACAATGGATGGTATGCACATCGCCGATAAGGCCTGCATCCACCCACTCCCGCATTTTGCGGACACCATCTCCAGAGGCTCCCTGGTTGCCCATTTGGGTTACCACTTTATATTTTTTTGCGGCATGTGTGAGCACACGGGCTTCATATACATCATGGGTAAGTGGTTTCTGTACATACACATGCTTACCCAATTGCATCGCTGGTAACGCATGGATGGCATGGTTATGATCCGGGCCTGATACGGAAACCGCGTCAATGTGCTTATGCTCTTTGTCAAGCATTTCACGGAAGTCGTTATAGTACTTGGCCTTTGGGAACCGTTTAATTGAATTTGCGGCTCGACGATCATCCACATCGCAGAGGTAAGCAATTTCTGCCTTGCCGCTGTCGTAAAACGATTTGATGTCTGACTCACCCTTGCCACCAACGCCGATACCGGCTACTACCAATTTATCACTTGGGGCAGTGAAACCCTCTCCGCCCAATACATGGCGGGGCACGATCATGAAACCTGCCGCAGCGGCCGCTCCTGTTTTTAGGAAATTTCGGCGTGAGGCATAATTTTCTTTTTTGTTCATTACCTAATTAGTTTTTGTTTTAGTATGTTGAAATGTTATCAATGGCTGGAGGATGCCAACCATTACCTTTTATAGGTTGCCTTTCTTCAACTCATTTACCGCGAAGTCTGCTGCACGGGCGGTAAGCGCCATGTAAGTAAGGGAAGGATTCACACATCCTGCGGATGTCATGCATGCACCATCTGTCACAAATACGTTCATTGCATCCCATACCTGGTTATTGCCATTCAGCACCGAAGTTTTGGGATCACGTCCCATTCGGGCCGTACCCATTTCATGGATACCTTGGCCAAATCCGTAGCCATTATCGTACGTGTATACATCCTTCACGCCAGCGGCTTCTAGCATCTCTTTCCCATCTTCCATCATATCCTTACGCATCTTGAGTTCGTTCTCTTTGATTTCCATATCCATGGCCAATACGGGCAACCCCCATTTGTCCTTCACTTCTTTATCTAGGGAAATCCGGTTTTCATGATAGGGCAGTGTTTCCCCGAAAGCCGTAAACCCGGCCGACCAGTTGCCCGGTTCGCAGAGGGCGTCCTTCCATTCACCACCGATACTCATTTCGGCGATTTCGCCACTCCACCGGCCTCTGCTCGCGGCGCCTTGATACCCAAATCCACGAATATAATCGCGCTTATCATCGCCTACGTTACGGAAACGCGGGATATAGAGTCCTGTAGGCCGACGGCCATAGAAATATTTATCTTCATAGCCTTCGATCCGTCCACTTGCACCGCAACGGAAATGATGGTCCATCGCGTTGTGGCCAAGTTCACCGCTGCTGCTGCCTAACCCACCTTCCCATACATCCGTGGCCGAGTTCATCAACACCCAGGTGGAGTTGAATGCCGAAGCACAGACAAAGATTACCTTTGCGAAATATTCGTATGTTTGGTTTGTCTCCGCATCGATAATTTCCACTCCCGTCGCCTTTTTCGTGTCTTTGTCATACAGTATACGGGTAACGATTGAAAATGGACGAAGGGTTAGGTTGCCGGTAGCTACAGCAGCAGGCAAGGTGGACGACTGTGTACTGAAATATGCACCGAAATTACAGCCCAACCAGCATTGGTTTTGGAATTGACAGTTTACACGCCCCTCATGCGGTACCGAAAGGTTGGCTACACGCCCTATGATAAAATGCCGCCGGTCATTATAGTGCTTTTTGACACGCTCAACCATATCTTTCTCTACGACGTTCATGGCCATTGGGGGAAGGAAATCACCGTCGGGCAATACATCAAGTCCATCGCGATTGCCACTGATGCCTGCCCATTTCTCTGCATAGCTGTACCAAGGATCAATATCTTTATATCGGATGGGCCAATCCACACCATATCCATCTTTAAGGTTTGCCTCGAAATCGAGGTCACCCAATCTGTAGCTTTGCCTACCCCACATCAAAGAACGCCCCCCCACATGGTAGCCACGGTACCAATCAAACCGCTTAATCTCCACATACGGGCTCTCCTTCTCGTTTACCCAGAAATCAAGATTCTTTTCATTCAGTGGGTAATCCCTCTTTAATACGGGATAGTCTTCAATCATCTGCTGGGTACGCCCCCCGCGGTGCGGAAAATCCCAGGGGTGTTTGGTTGCCGCATGGTAGTCTTCCACATGTTTGACATTGCGCCCACGCTCCAGCATAATGGTTTTCAATCCCTTTTGTGTTAATTCTTTTGCAGCCCAGCCACCACTAATCCCCGATCCGATTACAATCGCATCATATACGTTATCTGCCATAGTTTATTTTATTAAGTTGTTGTTTTAGTTACCGTGTTAGTTTATTCCCTTGAAATTTCAAGTTACTATAATTACGTATTATGAAGTCCTTTATTGCTTGTCGCAAATACGAATGCTGTCTTTCCCGGTGATATGATCTCATTCTACGGCCACCTTTTCCATTTTCTCATTCTTGAAGAACAACATGAACAAGACCAGCACGACGGCGGCGATACCTGCAGGGACAAGCCATATATTCTGCCAAAAAGGATCATTCGTAGGGTTTGCTTTGTAATATTCACTTACGAATCCTGCCACCCAAAAACCAATCAATTGCCCTACCCCATAAGTTGCCAACGTAATCAGTCCTTGGGCTGAACTTTTGTATTTCTCACCTGCTCTTGCATCCGTATAGATCTGCCCGGAAACAAAGAAGAAATCATAACATATTCCATGCAGGGCAATGCCAATAATGAGCATATAGGCGAGTTCGCCAGCATTTCCATAAGCAAAAAGCAGATAGCGTACCGCCCATGCGAGCATACCTACCATGATGGTTTTTTTAATTCCAAACCGGGAAAAAAAAACGGGTAATAGCAATAAGAAAAACACTTCCGAGATTTGCCCAATGGTCATTTTTCCGGTAGGATTTGCCATACCGACTTCCGTAAGGAACAAATTGGCATTTTGATAATAGAAAGCCAATGGGATACAGATGAGAATGGAAGAAATGAAAAACACCAAAAAATTTCTATTGTTAAGCAATTTAATGGCATCCAACCCAAGAATTTCAGAAAGGCTGCTTTTTTCAACACTCACTTTTTTTATGGGCGGGGTTTTGGGCAGGGTAAAGCTAAACAAACCAAGTACCAAGGAAGCGATGGCTGCCATTAAGAATGTATTTTGCAACACAAGCTCGCCCGCATCCCATTTAAAGACATAGCTGATCGTCAACCCAGCCACAATCCAGCCAATGGTACCCCAAACCCTTATTGTGGAAAATTCCTTTTCGGGATTGACCATTTGCCTAAACGAAACCGAATTGACTAATGCTAACGTAGGCATGTATAATATCATATAGGCCAATACATACGGATAGAACACCCCGACATTTGGTGCACTGTACATCTGGTACATCAAAACTGCTCCGACCAAATGCAGGACACCTAATATGCGTTCTGCATTGAAGTACTTGTCTGCAATCAATCCGATGATAAATGGTGCAATGATTGCGCCCCATGATTGGGTGGAAAAGACATTGGCCGTTTCTAAGCCAGTGGCGTTAAGGTTTTGGCTCAAAAACGTACCCAACGTAACGAACCATGCTCCCCAAATAAAAAACTCAAGGAACATCATGAAAGACAATTTAATTCTTGTGCTTGCGCTCATAATTGATTAAGAATGATACGGTGGAAAATTCATAATTCCGGCAACGAATATGGGATATATTTACGAATAGTACAAAACATTTAACAAAGATTTTTACGAGCAAGTCCGCATAAATAATCATCAAATAGGTGTTAATAAATCATTTTAGTGTCTTATTTCTATATTATGACAGAAAGGCCATTAATCTAAAAAGTTATCGACTTCCCGATAGGCGGCTATTAGTTTCTCCTCGCCTTCCTTTCCTCCGACAGATTTTCCATGTTCCATTCCTACTACGCTGCGGTATCCTTTATCATAAATATGCTTAAACAGGTTCTTATAATTGATTTCTCCCGTTGTGGGCTCCTTCCTCCCGGGGTTATCTCCTGTTTGGAAATAGGCAATTTCATCCCAGCACCGGTCAATGTTGGCTATCAGATCACCCTCATTGCGCTGCATATGGTATACATCATACAGGATCTTACAGGATGGGCTGTTCACACCCTTGCAGATGAGGTATGTTTGGCTGGATGTCCTCAGGAATAGATCGGGGGTATCACTCAACGGCTCCAGCACCATTATGATACCATGTGGCTCTAATATCTCGGCGCCTCGGCGTAATGCCTCGATGACATTTGCAGTTTGGATATCCATGGGTAGTCTCCTCGCGAAGTCACCCGGGACTACCGTAGTAAACTTGCCGCCACACCGCTTCGCCAGCTCAACTGCTTGCCTGCAACCTTTCAAAAGGACATCCACATGCTCCTGTTTTCCAGCCGCCAATGTATTGGCCCCATTTCCACCTTTGTCTAATACAAAAACACCCATGGTCATACCCAACTTGGCCAGTAGTTTACCAATACGTTCTTGCTCGTCAACTGAACGTCCCGAATAACCGTTGTCTTCGATGCTACGGAACCCATGGTCGTATGCAAATTGAATCTGGTCCGTGATGTCTTTCCCTACATGGCTTTCAAAATGCCCTTGGTGAGGACCATAGTTAAGATTGAACGGTTTGTTTTCCTGTTTTTCCCCGGTTTCATCCGCAATGGCTTGTAATGATCCACTACCAACCACCGCTCCGGTTGCCATAAGGGAATTCCGAATAAATTGACTTCTTTTCATTTTTCACTTAGATTATAATGTTCTAATATTTAGTTACCAACTGTTTAAACCCCGTACTCATGGTATCTCTTACCACACCAGATGCATCCTTATAAATCAGGAACACGTCGATGTCCTTACGTTGATTTGCAAACCGAATTGCCTCATCTGCTTTCAAAGCCATAAACACATTGTCATATCCATCTGCTGTTATTGCATCCTTTGCATAAATAGTGGCGCTGATAATTTCGGTATCTAAAGGATATCCTGTTTTGGGGTTAATGTGATGGGATATCTTCCGTTCCCCATCTTGCAAGAATTTGCGATAATTTCCCGCCGTCGTTATTGCTCCTTCTTGTACTTCCATTACATCATTTATCACTACTGATTGGTTTCCAGAATCAGCTGGCCGTTCTATCCCGATACGTATAGGTGTCCCATCGGGTTTTGGTCCCTTTACCCGTAATTCTCCACCCAGCTCCACCACATAACGGGTTATTTTCTTGCTTTCTAAATAATCTGCCAACACATCTACGCTATATCCTTGGGCTACGCCGTTCATATCCAATTGCAAGCACGGAGCTTTTTTTCTCAATCGGCGGCCTTTCAGCCGTATCTTATCCATCCCTATACAGGCAAGCGTAGCATGCACTTCTGCACTATCCGGAAACTGGTCTATCGCAGTCACGCCAAAGCCCCAAAGCTGTACCAATGGAGCTACCGTAATGTCAAAAACTCCTTTACTGTCCTTGTATATTTCAAGCGACCTCTTAACTACCTTATGGAAATGCTCATCAATCACAAACGGACCGTGCCCACCATTGTTGATTTTGTTAATCAGTGAATAAGGACTATATAATGACATGGAACTGTCGATCACACTTAATATGCTATCAATCGACGCTTTCGAGAGCAAACTATCTGCTGCATAATATGTAATCGCATAGTCCGTGCCTTGCGCATATCCATTGATGGAATATTTTCTTATATCCGTATCTGCTATTCCTGCCCATAGCAAAAAACACACACCCAGCACCGCCAAATATAGCCTAATCATCCAATCATCAATTTGGTTTATGCATGAAACCCCTTTCTTTCATCCTTGAAGAATGCCATGCTGCTGATTTGCTATAGCACCACAGTTTTACCAGGGATAGCATACGGATATAGTCCATCTTCATTTGGCAACACTTTTGGCAACGCATCCCAAGCCAATCGTTCGGGCATTAGATCAATGTTGGATTTCAATGCATCGTCCCATTTGATAACCTGCCCAGAATAGGTAG
Organism: Parapedobacter tibetensis; assembly: GCF_024704835.1. Classification (GTDB taxonomy): domain Bacteria; phylum Bacteroidota; class Bacteroidia; order Sphingobacteriales; family Sphingobacteriaceae; genus Parapedobacter; species Parapedobacter tibetensis. The sequence continues at coordinate 304,471 of NZ_JAMXBE010000005.1, read as the reverse complement.
CCAACCTACCGATAATCCCTGTCAATGTACTGTAAGCGCCGTTATCAGCATCGGCAAATTTGTATTCACCCTTGCTGATGGCATCAAATAGTTCCACATGCTCATGCTGATAGGGATTAGCATTGCCCCGTTTGGGGTGACTGTAAAGTTCATTACCTTTGGTATCCCATAGGATGGCATCATTGCCGGCAGAAAGGTAAACGCGCCCCTTGGTACCTTGGAATGTCTCATCCACACGGTTTGCTGTTCCTTCGAAATGCCGGCATTGGCTGTATATGACCGAACCATCAGCGTAGGTTAACTCAACCGCATGGTTGTCATAAATCTCTCCATAGTCCTTACCGTTGCGCCATGCCCTACTTCCTGTGCCCTGTATGGATACCGGGTAGCTTCCCTTCACCCAATTGGCAATATCGATGTTGTGCACATGCTGTTCTACGATGTGGTCGCCACAAAGCCAATTGAAATAAAACCAGTTACGCATCTGATATTCCATTTCAGTCTGCTCGGGCTTACGTGGGCGGACCCACACACCGCCACTGTTCCAATAAACCTGACCAGATACAATGTCGCCGACGGCACCATCTTGGATGCGCTTAATACCTTCACGGTAGCTGGCTTGATAATGGCGTTGTAGTCCTACCACCACATTGAGTTTCTTTCGCTTAGCCTCTTTAGCAGCAGCCAGCACCTTACGCACACCCGGCACATCCACGGCAACTGGTTTCTCCATGAAAACATGTTTTCCCTGACGCACAGCTTCCTCAAAATGGGTGGGTCTGAAACCGGGCGATGTCGCCAAGATAACCACGTCGGCCAAAGGGATGGCCTTTTGATAAGCATCAAACCCTACGAATTTACGTTCCTCGGATACGTCTAATTTGTCTGCATGGCGTTCCGCCAATTTTGTGTAGGCTTCATCCAACCGATCACGGAAAGCGTCGGCCAATGCAACAATCTTGATATTGGCATCCGTCGCCAACGCATTGAATGCGGCCCCAGTTCCCCTGCCACCGCATCCAATGACCGCCACCTTGATAACATCATCACCACCTGCATATGCACCCACAAAAGGTACACCGCTTAACATTGCTCCACCTGCCAATAAGGCTGATGTCTTCAAGAATTCCCGGCGTTGTTCGCCTGCATGTTTACTGTTCATTTGTTTTAGTCTATCTTATTGGTTATTGATTTATTATTTTCTTGCTAGTTATTGATAGGGGGTCGAAGTTCGCCTTATCCATCTCAATAATCTTGTATCGGCGCTTTATCGTAATATGCCATGATCTCCGCTTCGGTTGGTGGATGCAACGGCCTAACCAACCGGATACCGATGAAGGGTGCCTCAGGAAACCACCAGTTACTTTTGGGAATCTGGGGATCCAGTTGCTTCCAAACCGGGTCAGAAGGCACGCGTGACGCTGACCGCAACGCGTTAGCGTCATCTTCGAATGAGCCTCCCCGGATGGTGTGCGGATAAAGCTTATTGGGGGTTGCCACAGGATTATCGGCAATAGCTTCTGCGAATTGCTGGTAATAATCCGCAATATACTGGTCATATGTCCATTCGGCCACATTGCCATGCATATCATGCACCCCCCAAGCATTAGGCTTTTTCTGACCCACCTCATGGGTTTTATTGCCGCGATTGCTCCGGTACCATGCATACCCGTCTAGCTCCGAAGCATCATCTCCGTAATTGTACTCTGTATCGCTGCCCGCACGGCAGGCATACTCCCACTCGGCTTCTGTGGGCAGACGATAAAATACGCCCGTCCGAACATAAAGCCATTTGCAAAACTGTATGGCATTGTAATGTGTCATGGCCAGCGCTGGATGATTTTCCTTGCCCATACCGAACGTCATATCAAGGTATGGCTTTGTAGGCCGGGTTATCGCATCCACCTCAGGAGGTATACTGCCACCGCTCTTCGACAACTCAAAATCCTTATATACAAATGGCTCATATAAATCCCAGGTCACTTCATGCATACCCATCCAAAAAGCATCGACTTTTACTTGGTGTACTGGACGCTCATCCGCATTCCCTTTCGTGCTCCCCATCTGGTATTCACCACCCTGGATGGGTTGCATCTTAAAACTAAGATTGGTGCCCACAATTTCTTGCGTATATGGTTCAAAATTTCCTTGAGCTAAGGCAACATTTATCAATAGTAAACTAATAAAAAATAAAGATCTTACCGTCATTTTATCTGTGAAGTAATTTATTTCCTTTTGGTCTCATGGAACCTACAAACCACGTTAGCGCTCTTTTATTTTAAGCTCGTTTCGTGCAGATTTCAGTTATAATCAATCAAAATTGGTGGCTGAATTTAGTGTCTTTTTGTTTAAATACAAAATGCAGTTCGTTATTTTAACTCATTTATAAAAAATGTGTCCTCATCAAAACATGGTGGCATGGCAAATAAAATTGCCCATACAGTGTATATGGTACACTATACGGGCAACGCCTCAATATGTAAAGTTTTCTTTACGAAAAGAAATATCAATTACTCAACAGGTTCAAATTTAGCAGTGAAATGCCTGAGCAATGGAGACTCATGGGTGATTCTATATCCCTGATAACGTTGTTTCTTTCGGTAAACATCCACGATGACCTCAGCCACATAATCGATGTGGCTTTGGGTGTAAACCCTTCTGGGAATTGCAAGCCTTACCAATTCCATTGGAGGTGAAACCAAGCTACCATCAGCGGCGTACTTTCCGAACATCACCGAACCGATTTCTACTCCCCTTATCCCTCCTTCTAAATACAGCGCGCTGCACAGGGCTTGTCCGGGGTATTCATGCACAGGGATGTGATTCATGAATCGCTCCGCATCTAAATACACGGCGTGCCCTCCAGTAGGTTTAATATAAGGTATGCCTACTTTATCAAGCTTTTCACCAATATACTCGATACTCCGTATCCGATACTTCAGGTAGTCTTCGTCCATCACTTCCCGCAATCCGATGGCGATGGCTTCTAAATCGCGGCCGGCAAGCCCCCCATAGGTGGGAAACCCCTCTGTGATAATCAATAGGTTCCTGCATTTTTCCGCAAGCAGTTCATCAACAATTGCAATGAATCCTCCAATATTCGCAAAAGCGTCTTTTTTTGCGCTCATTGTACAGCCATCTGCATATGAAAACATTTCTTGGGCGATTTCTGGGATGCTTTTGCTGCCATAGCCCTTTTCCCGTTGCTTTATGAAATAAGCATTTTCGGCAAATCTGCATGCGTCGATAAATATGGGTACACCATACGAACGACATATCCTACTCACTTCCTTGATATTAGCCATACTCACAGGCTGCCCACCACCGGAATTGTTCGTTATCGTGAGCATGACCAGTGAAATATCAGCAGGCCCCTTCTCAGCAATGAACGACTGTAGGGCATCCGCATCCATGTTGCCTTTGAATGGGGCTTCCAAATCCGGATCCTTGCTTTCTGGGCAACGAAAATCGATCCCTTCGGCACCGGAAAACTCCACATTGGCCCGGGTAGTATCAAACAGGGTGTTACTAAGGACGTATTTGCCTTTTCCACCCATTATGGTGAATAAAATCTTCTCCGACGCCCTACCTTGATGCGTGGGGATGATATAAGGCATATTGGTAATCTCGCGTACCGTTTCTTCAAATCGAAAAAAACTGTCGCTTCCCGCATAACTTTCATCACCCCGCATCACCCCTGCCCATTGTTCGCTGCTCATGGCACTAGTACCGCTATCGGTCAGCAAATCAATGATGACATCGCGTGCATTGATTAGGAATGGATTGTAATGGGCTTTTTTTAAGATATGTACGCGCTCTTCGCGTGTAGTGAAATAAATCGGTTCAACCGATTTAATCCTAAAAGGTTCTATTATTGTGTTCATGGTCAACATATCATCAACTATTCAGAATTGATTATCAACATCCGGAAAGTTTACTTTTGACAAGCAAACTTCCGGTTAATCAATCCCCGACTAAGATGGTCGTTTGATGATATTTTTCCACATATGCGATGTGTTTACAGCTTCCTTTTTACCTCTACTTGTTCGTAGGCTTCTATGATATCGCTTTCCTGGATGTCATTGAAATTCTGGATGTTTAATCCACATTCATAGCCAGCAGCGACTTCTTTCACATCATCCTTAAACCTTTTGAGGGAGGCTAGTTTCCCTGTATGGACCACCACCCCATCGCGAATGACTCGTATATCGTGGTTACGGTTAATTTTGCCATCCAGCACCATACAACCGGCGATAGTACCTACTTTGGTTATCTTAAAGGTTTCTCGGATTTCCACATTGGCTACGATTTTCTCTTCGAGCTTAGGTGCCAGCATGCCTTCCATGGCTGCTTCTACTTCCTCGATGGCATCGTAAATGATTGAATATAACCTGATATCAATCTGTTCTTGTTCGGCCAATTTGCGAGCACCTGTAGATGGCCTTACCTGGAATCCAATAATAATGGCATCGGATGCCGAAGCAAGGAGGACATCTGATTCAGATATCTGACCTACGGATTTATGGATAATGTTGACTTGGATTTCCTCGGTCGACAATTTAAGCAAGGAATCTGACAATGCCTCTATAGAGCCATCCACATCACCTTTAACAATGATATTGAGTTCTTTGAAGTTACCAATGGCCAAGCGTCTGCCGATTTCGTCGAGCGTGATATGCTTTTGTGTCCGCAGCCCTTGCTCACGTTGCAATTGCAGCCTCTTATTGGCCACCTGCCGAGCTTCGGTTTCGCTCTCCATTTCATAAAACTTATCACCTGCAGTAGGCGCACCAGACATGCCCAATATCTGCACCGGAGTGGCGGGGCCTGCTTCCGACACTTTCTGACCTCGTTCGTTGTGTAACGCTTTTACTTTTCCACTGTACGAGCCAGCCAAGATGGGTGCTCCCACTCGCAAAGTTCCGGATTGGATCAGTACGGTAGTGACAATTCCCCTTCCTTTATCTAAGCTTGCCTCAATCACGGAGCCTACCGCCCGCTTTTTCGGGTCAGCCTGGAGTTCAAGCAGTTCAGCTTCAAGGAGTACCTTGTCTAACAGTAAATCCACGTTTTCACCTGTCTTTCCTGATATTTCCTGACATTGGTACTTCCCGCCCCAGTCTTCCACCAAGATATTCATGGCCGCCAACTGCTCTCGGATTTTGTCCGAATTGGCTCCCGGTTTGTCAATTTTTGTGAATGCAAATACAATGGGTACCCCTGCTGCTTGGGCATGGTTTATGGCCTCCTTTGTTTGTGGCATCACGCTATCATCGGCAGCAATCACCACGATGGCGATATCGGTTACTTTTGCACCACGAGCACGCATAGCGGTAAATGCTTCGTGACCAGGTGTATCCAAAAATGTTATTTTCCGTTCATTATCAAGGGTTACCTCATAGGCGCCGATATGCTGCGTTATTCCCCCGGCTTCACCGGCTATCACATTGGATTTTCGTACATAGTCAAGCAGGGAAGTTTTCCCGTGGTCTACGTGTCCCATAACGGTCACGATAGGAGCCCTAGGAACAAGGTTTCCAGCGGTATCCGGTTCTTCAAGTTCTGTATTTTCTTCATCATCAGCCTTCACGAATTCGATTTCATAACCAAATTCATCAGCCACAATGGCAATGGTTTCAGCGTCTAAGCGTTGGTTTATAGAGACGAAGAGCCCTAAGCTCATGCAAGTAGCAATAATTTGCGTCACCGGCACACCCATCATATTAGCTAGGTCGTTTGCGGTTACAAATTCTGTAACTTTCAGCACCTTGGACATCATCTCCTGCTCCAAAGCTGCTTCCTCAGCGGAATGGGCTATATCGTCCCGTTTTTGGCGACGGAGCTTGGCCCGTTGCGCGAATTTCCCTGACTTACCCGCGCCACTGAGGCGTGCAAGCGTAGCCTTAATCTGATCCTGAATCTCCTTTTCAGACGGTTCCTCCTTACTTACGGCACCATGCCTTGGTTTCCCTTTGAAATCAGGGCGTCCCTTTGCACCTGTTTGCGGGGTTGCTGGTGCACTGGTTCCCGGACGCGGAGTTACAGGTTTATCTTTCCGCTTGCGTTTACGTTTGTGGTCATGTGGTTGCACACCTGATGCACTGGACGAGGAGGCTACGGGTTTTTCCTTTGGTTTGTGGGGAGTCAAATCGATACGACCTACCACATTTGGGCCTGTCAATCGCTGTGCCCGTGCCCTTATCACTCCTTGTGGTTCAGGTGCACTTTCTTTGGATTCAGGTTTATTTGGCTCCACTACCTCTGGTATAACTGTAGGTGTAGGGGGTTGCTCTGTTTCAGATGTGGTAGGCTTTGTCTCAGGAGCCGGTTCTTCCTCAGCTTTTTGCTCGGGCACCTCTTCTTGTACAGGCACCTCTTCTTGCACAAGCACCTCTTCATCCGCCTTATCTTGATCCTTTTTCTTGTCCTCTTCTACCGCTGGGGCAACTTCCTTTTCTTCTTTTTCTTCCTTCTGGTTTTCCTTTTGGGGTTTCCCGCTTTTAAGGCTATCCAAATCGATCTTGCCAACGATCTTCATACCACCAGATGCTTGCGGTTTTTCGCTAGCTTTACTTGGTTCCTTCTCCTTTTCTTGATGATTCGTATCAGGAGAAGGCACTTCACGTACCTCCGGCATAAATACATTCGTGTTCTTGATCAGAATCTCTTCAGCATCACCATCTTTTTGTGGTTTTTGCATAACAGTTTCCGAAGGAGATTCTTCACGACGGATCTTGCCAATAATAATCTGGTTGGCTTCCTCCTTCACAATCTTATCCCCTTGGAATTCCCGTAAAAGAACATCGTATGTATCACTGTCCAATTTGGTTCCTGGTTTTGGCTCAACTTCGTAGCCCTGTTTAACCAGAAAATCAACAGCGGTGCTTATACCAATGTTCAATTCCTTTGCTGCTTTCAGCAATGTTATACTTTTACCTTCTGACATTTAATTTATTTATCTTCCTTTTTGTGCTGATACAAAAATATACTTTTTTAAGTGTTTATTGGTAAAGAAATAAAAAAGCGTGAGTGACTTTGCTGACAAACGCCTAATCAATGACTTTATTCAAATTCAGCTTGCAACACTTGGATGATTTCATGGATGGTATTTTCTTCCAAATCTGTACGTCTCACCAATTCATCTACTGTAAGTGCCAATACCGACTTCGCAGTATCCAAACCGACACGTTTCAACTCATCAATGATCCAGCCATCGATCTCATCTGAAAATTCTTCAATATCCACATCTTCCTCTACTTCCTCTGCTTCGCGATATACATCGATCTCATATCCCGTAAGCTTACCGGCCAACTTAATGTTGTGTCCACCACGTCCAATTGCCAAAGAGACCTGATCGGATTTGAGGTACACCGCCGCAGTTTTGTCTTCATCATCCAGCTTTATCGAGCCGATGCGCGCTGGACTTAGCGCCCGCTGTATATATAGCGAGTTATTGTTTGTATAATTAATTACGTCGATGTTTTCGTTTCGTAATTCCCGGACGATGCCATGGATACGCGATCCTTTCATGCCCACACATGCCCCTACCGGATCGATACGGTCATCGTATGACTCTACAGCCACCTTGGCGCGCTCACCTGGTTCACGTACGATCTTCCTTATGGTAATCAACCCATCGAATATCTCAGGTACCTCCAATTCAAATAGACGCTGCAAAAATTCGGGGGCTGTGCGCGAAATAATAATTCTGGGGTTACTATTTACCATCTCCACTTTATGCACTACTGCCCGGATGGTATCGCCCTTTTTGAAATAATCTGCGGGGATTTGCTCTGTTTTGGGCAGTATCAATTCATTCCCATCGTCGTCGAGCACCAAGGTTTCCTTCTTCCATATCTGGTAGACTTCGCCTGTAATCAACTCGCCTTCACGGTCTTTGTATTTTTTAAATACCTCATCCTTCTCCAGTTCCAAAATCTTGGAAACAAGTGTTTGACGTGCAGCCAAAATAGCGCGACGGCCAAAACTCTCCAAGGTAATCTCTTCGATATAATCATCGCCTACTTCTAAATCTGGGTCGTATTTTCGAGCATCGGACAATTCGATTTCTAAATCGTCATCTTCAGAAAACTCATCTTCCACCACTACCCTTGTACGCCAAATCTCCAAGTCACCATTGTCTGGATTGACAATGACGTCACAGTTTTCATCCGTACCGTACTTCCTACGGATCATACTACGGAAAACTTCTTCCAATACACTAATGACCGTAGGGCGGTCGATGTTCTTGAACTCTTTGAATTCTTGAAAAGAGTCAATCAAATTAATACTATTGCTCATTTTACCTAAATGAAATTAACACCTTTGTTGTTATGATGTGTTCAAACGGGATATTGTTTTGCTGTTTCATAGCTTTTTTCCCTTTTTCTTTTACTGTTTCTTCAATTGTAATGTGTTCTTCTGCCGCTTCAAGTAACTTACCTTCCTTGACCAGCCCATCCTGAAGCGTTACCTGTACATTCCTTCCAATGTTTTTGCGGTATTGCCTGATGGAGGTAATTGGCGTATCAATTCCGGGCGATGAAACCTCCAACCGATAAGCATGGTCAATCGCTTCTTCTTCTTCCAGACGAAAGCCAACATAGCGACTGATTCCCGCACAGTCTTGGATGCTTACTCCATTGTCTCCATCGATGAGTACTTCCAACTTGCCACTGGAATGCATCTTTACACCTACCAAAAATAGGTCTTCCCTATCGGCGATCTTTTCTTCCACTAATGCTATAACTCTATCCACTATTGGCATATCGAATTAATAACGATTTATCAACGCTATCGGCCACAGAAAACCTCAATCAATTAAAAAAGGGGACTATTTCTGTCCCCTCTCTCTCAAGATTATGCAAAGATAAGTAAAATCTTTGATAATTAACAAATATGCTCCGGCCACTTTTTACATAAAAAGGGTTGGTTGTTATGCCTATGCCAAAACCAACAACTGGACTATCTTATTTTTTATCCACCACGGTACTGATTGTCTTCTGCATCTGCGCCATCATGGCAGTCAGTGTTTCCATGGTGGGTTCAGGATTTGGCTCAGGCAAAGCTGTACTGATATACGCCTTTGCCTTCCATAGTTCAAGTATATCCGTTGCCGCTACCCAATAAGGCTCATAGCTTTTATTATCTGAAAGCAATTTCAGCCCCTTGTCTTCCTTATACTTGAAAGCCACACGTTTATAAACAACCCCATCAGACTGGGAGATTACCACGTAGGTTTGCCCAGATTTCACGTCGTTCCAATTTTCTACATATTCTGCAATGACAATGCTCCCGGGTTGTAAAGGCAGCATGGAGTCTCCCTTGATCTCGAAAGCTCGGTATGTTCCCTGCCTGAACATCGGTAGGCTAAACTTCGGTAATTCGGCGATGTATTCAGGGTCGGCATAACCATTGAGATAACCCGCGCTGGCCTTTACAGGTACCAGTTCGATATTTTCACGATCGTCCTCGTCTACCGTAATACTCAGCACCCGTACATTGGCTGCATTTCCACGTGGTGTGGGTTTCCATTTGTCATTGATCGTATCGTTGGCCAATTCATCCATCGTGAGCCCATAGAACATCGCAATTTTCTTTAGCAATTCATATTTGGGCTCCGCACGATCTTCTTCATACGCCCCCACAGAAGCTCGCTTAATCCCAATTTCATCTGCAAACTGCTGTTGGGTAAGGCCCTTTTTCTTGCGAAGGTATTTAAGATTATTAGCAATATTTGGCATAAAAAATAAAAATAAATTTGATTAAACTAAATTAATTAGTAATATTGTGCCAATAAAATTAGTAATTAATTTTGAATGAACAAAAAATAAGTGTCAAATAGTTTTCAACAACATGAGCAATTACATTTATATCCTAACAGACAGCAACCGTACCTGCTTACATGTAGGTATGGCAAACGACCTTAATAAAGCCATAAATACGTATAGCGAATTGACTGGGCTATTCTTTGATGCCTGTTCAAAAGTTTCCCGATTGGTGTACCATGAGGCTTATCCTTCAGAAGAAGCCGCCTTTAGGCGCTTCAAGGAATTGAGCGGGTACACCCGTATGCAAAAGGAACGGCTAATACGCAGGCACAACCCCAATTGGATAGACCTTGGGCCTGTAAGGCCACTAAATATCCTCAGACCCAAAAAGCCCCTAGGTAGTTTTCTGCGCTATTAAATCGAGCTCAAGTTATTACCAACCTGGGGCAAAATTTAACCCAAAAGTGCCAAAGCTCACGTCATTACGCTGGAATGGAAACGCATAATAGGGTTCGAGAATCATAGCTCCAAAAAGGTTGACACGCAGGGATATCCCTGCGCTCAATGCGGGTATGCGTTCATACACATCAATGGGTTGGCTTGGATCAGATGGGTTAGGCACTGTACCGACAAAGCGCGGGGTACTACGGAAGGCGACCTTTGAGTCACTGTTCCATGCCAGTCCGGCGTCGAAGAATACATTTAAATCCGAAAACAACATCCCCGACCTCAACACGGCCAACCTCTCGGGCCCGGTAAACGGAAGTCTTATTTCAAAATTGAACACCGCAATACGTGTTCCCATCATGCTATTAAAGTTGAAAGCGCTCGAATTATTCCTAAATGAAGCACTCTCATAGCCTCTTATTAAATGTGGATAGCCCAAGAACAACGGATACAATGCGTTTTCATCGTTCCCTGCACGCATGTAAGTATAAGCCCTTACGGCCAATGTAAACGGTTGATAACGGTTGTATTTCCGCAGATCTAATGTATAGGCTCTAAAATTGAAATCACCGAAGTATTGTTCAGCACCTATTCGATAACGGTACCCTTGTAAAGGGGCTGCAATACCGAACACCGCATTGTCTCCAACAAATGAGGTATTAACCTGTTGGATCGTGAATGCATCAAAATTTCCGCCGATTAACTGACCCGCCTCCTTGTTTGACAGTTTATCGCGACCGCCATAACCATAATAGTCTTGCCACCACCGGTCTACCCGATAACTATAACGTGCAATCGCTCCACCCAATTCAAATCGATGATGTCTTGAGAACGGATAGGCACCAAACCCTTCGGCTTGTGTTTGGAACGTCCGAATAATATACGTATCAAATGTTGGAATTGAAATTGGATTTCCTTGGTTATCTGTAGCTTCCCTATTTCCGTACGCAGAAAAACCTGACATGTATGGAATATGTGAAATGGCTCCGCCCCAATTGATACGGCTTTTTTGATTGATATACGCCACTTGTCCACCGAAATCATAGATTTCGCCATTGATGGATAACGCCGCAAAAATCTGGTTGTGCCCGAGTATATCCGAAAACATACCCTGAATGCCCCCGGCAATTCCGGCCCCATAACGGCTACCCACTGCCAGTCCCATTCCACTATTGGCCAAATAATCCAATTTGAAATTGGGCCGGTAAGCCACGGTATTGACCTTATCATCGCCGATTCGTTGGAACAGGTTGAAATTGCTCAGGTTTGCATTGACCACATCCACGCCAAGGTTTTCAGGAGGTGGAAGCATCGCTGCATCAAAATTGACCACATGTGGATTGACTTCTAGCGGCTCGAATTCATCTATTTTTGCGTTATATACGCTGTATTCATTCCGCCTATAATATGAATATACCACATCGTCATTAGCCGAAAGGCTCAGTGCTGGGGAATACTCGGTAATGCCGCTGATACCTGTAAAATATTCTGTCATGCGCTCCACTTTGTTACTTGCCAGCGTATAACGGTACATATTACGGAAACCGTCGCTATTAGAAAGGAAGTAAACTTGGCTGTCGTCTGAAGAAAATTGAGGGTTGAGGTTGTTGGCACCTTGAAATACATCCAGGTTGGTGATTCCACGGGTCGCTACGTCAATCACCGCTATATTCATTGGGATATCCACACTCCTGGAACCGCTTTGCAACGCCACTCGGTCTGTACTGAATACAATTTTCTTTCCATCCCGTGAAAAACTCGGCTGGAAATCCGAATACCAATCATCCGTGAGCTGGGTCAGCACTTTGGTGGATAGGTTGTATATATAGATATCGCTATGCCCGTTTTTCAATCCCGAAAATGCCACGGTTTCGCCATCGGGCGACCATGCAATGTTGGCAAATTCGGAAATATCCCCCATTGCTTCAACAGATAGGGTTTTCCCATTTGAGACGTCAATTATCATCAGTTTACTTTTCCCTTTGCTGAAAACACTGAATGCAAATTTCTTACTGTCAGGAGAGAAAGCACCTGCTGACTCCAAGAAACTAAACTCGTCCAAATCGGGATTGGTCAATCGGCTGGTCAGCTTACGGATAATGTCACCGGTTTTCGCATTGGCCAAGAACAGGTCAATGCTAAACAAATCTTTCTCAGACATAAATGCCACGTATTGGCCATCGGGCGATATCGCCGGTGAGACATTCAGTCGGCCCGAATTTTTGCTGTTTATAATGGAGCGGCCTATGGGAGCCTTTGAAGTGTCTATTGGGAGACTGCGGTATGCGTTTTCCATGCTATTCTTCCACAGGTTGGATAAAGTCTGTGCATCATAACCGAATACCCTCCTGATGCCCATTTCATATCCATACATTGCTGTGGCCTTGAAGAGCGGCATGATAACCGTATCACCATACGTAGAACCGATATACGACCAGAATGCTTGCCCAAACCTGTATGGGAAATATTTTCCCTGGTTTTCTGTCATGGCCCGCAATGACGGGATATCGTTATTCAGGTAGGCATCACGCATCCACATAGCCGTAAATGCATCCTTTTTTCCTATGGAAAAATATTCTGCCATACCTTCAACCATCCATAAGGGGATATTGCCAATATTTTCCAGCCGTGTGGAATCACCTCCTTCCATCAATATCCTGTACTGGAACGCATGCACCAACTCGTGGCCAAGTACGTGCCGTGTTTGGTGATTGATTTGCATAACGGGCATGATCACACGGGTCTTGAATGCTTCGGTGACACCTCCAGTCCCAACCCCTATCTCGCCTTGTATGGTAGTGGTTTGCTGGAACTCTGGGTGATTGCTGTATAGGATAATTGGGTTTTTTCGCAGGAATGTGTCGCGGAATACTTGTTGATGCAACTCATACCATATCTCACTTTCTTTGGCAAGCCATCTGACAAGCGTGTCGTTTCCTAGGTAATAGTGCAGATTGAAATGCGGGGTTTCATATACCTTGAAATCCAGTTTCTTATACCGCATCTTGTTTCGCCCGAAATACTGAGCCTGCACATCAACTACGAAAAGGCACAATATACAAGCAAAAAAGAGGGTTAAAAAAGTAAATCGCTTTATACGTATTGGATGTATCATAAGATATTTAAGATTTTAAGGTATAGTACTATAATTTAGAACGAATATCGGTGAAAAAGTTTAATTATCTACAATATTATTTGTTTTGTGGATACCTAATCCGAATCCTATTGTTCGGCTGCTTTTCACGCTGCGCATTATGACTCTCATTTTCTATATCTTCTTCACTATTTGATTGGGTTGGGGCCTCCAATTGCCTTCTTAGCTCCTCCACGTTTATCGAATCGCCCAGTAGCGGTACATCTGGAAACCTGAGTGGCGAAATACTATCTGTAAGTATACTATCCTGTATAATTATGCGTGGACTTGGGCAATTATATTTGCGGTTTATCTCTACACCCGGATCGGAGAAGGGGCCATAGTCATAAGCAAGGGAATCATCTCGGTAAATTTTTTCCATGAACCTTCCAAAAACGGGTAATGCCGTCCGAGATCCTTCACCTGTTTGCGAATTCTTGAAATGGATACTACGTTCATCACAGCCTACCCATACTCCTGTCACCAAATCTTTGGTTACTCCCATATACCATCCGTCTACATAGTCAGACGAGGTGCCGGTCTTCCCACCAATCTGATTTTTCCCCTTCCATAAATCCCATTCCCAAAGACCTTGTGAGGTGCCTTCAGGTTCTTCCATGCTACCTCTTAACATATAACCCATCAACCAGGCCACCTCTTCACTAATGGCATGGGTAGCCGATGATTTGAATTCAGCGATGGTTTTCCCGTTGTAATCCATAATTCTTGAGACCAGAACTGGTTGCACTCGTTTACCCTTGTTCATGAACGTGCCATAGGCATTGACCATCTCAAGTACACTGACATCATTTGAGCCAAGGCTTACCGAAGGTACAGCGGCCAAAGGGCTTGTAATGCCACAGCGATGGGCGACATCCACCACCTTGTCCCATCCCACTTCTTCCGTGATTTGAGCGGTAATGGAATTGACGGATCTTCCCATGGCCCACCTTAAGGACATTTCCCGACCGCTGAACACCCAATCGGCATTCTTGGGTTCCCACACTTTTTCTTCTCCCTTTTCAGTATATGTGATGCGGACAAATTTATCGGTGTACTTGTCACAGGGCGACATACCTGCTTCCAGCGCGGCAAGGTAGGCAAAAGGCTTAAATGTGGAACCTGCCTGTCGCTTTGCTTGAAATACATGGTCATACTTGTAATAGTCGTGGTCAATTCCTCCAACCCAAGCCTTTATCTTGCCGTTATATGGATCCATGGACATCAGCCCAACATTGAGCATCATGGCATAGTGCGCCAAGGAATCCATACTAGAATATTCCACTTCCTTAGGACCATCCCAAGTAAACACCTCCATGGTCTTGGGGAGATTAAGGTAATGGAAGATACTATCCATATTGCCTTGATATTGCTCATCCAATTGCTGATAATATGCTGTCCGTGCAGCTAAATTTTCCAGAAACCCATCGATGACTTTCCCTTCGGAATCGCGCCAAGGGATTTCTCCACTCCACGCATTTTCCAATCGCTGTTGGAGCGGTTTCATCTGTTCGGCTACCGCCTCTTCCGCATGGCGTTGCACGCGGGAGTCGATGGTGGTATATATCGTCAACCCATCAATATAAATATCGTATCCATTTTCTTCACACCACGAGGCTAGCCATCTTTCCACTGCCGCACGCAAATACGAGTCGCCCCTTCCCCCCTCCTCGGTTTCCCCCAGACTCAGCACCAATTCGGACGCCTTAGCCGATCCAAATTCCATATCGGACAAAAAACCCGTTTTATACATTTGTCCCAATACCACATTCCGCCGTTCCAACGATCGTTCAGGGTTCCGTAAGGGGTTGTATAATGTGGTGCCTTTCAGCATTCCTATCAATACAGCGGCCTCGGCCGCCGTTATATCCGGTGTTTCCTTATTGAAGTAGCGTTTGGCCACTGTTTTGATTCCATACGCATTGTTGCTGAACGACACCGTGTTTAGGTACATGGTTATGATGTCTTCCTTGTCGTATTTGCTTTCGAGCTTATACGCTGTCATCCATTCCTTAAATTTAATGACAGCGAGCCGTATGCCCGGTATCCTGCCCAACAGCCCAGTTGATTGGTTATACCGGGTTCTATACAGGTTCTTGGCAAGTTGTTGGGTAATGGTGCTGCCCCCCCTTCTGTCGCCTTGGGCTGTGGATACAATGCTTGAAAAAATAGCCCAGAAATCAACACCATGGTGCTGGAAAAAACGGACGTCTTCGGTGGCAACAAGCGCATTGACCACATTTGACGAAATGCTATCGTAGGGTACTGGAGAACGGTCTTCCTTGAAGTAACGGGCAATAAGCACACTGTCTGCTGTATATACTTCCGATGCCACGCTCTGAATAGGCATATTGATGTCTTTGGACGTAGGGGAATAGCCAAATAGCCATAGAAAATTCACCTCAACCGCACAAATAGAGATAATAACCCAGTAAACGATTATAAGGATATATCGCAGAATTCTGTTTTTTATCTCGTTAAACATCGGGTAAAGATGATGAATTGTTTTCGTAATATTAAAATCAAAACTGTTAAATTAACACCGCATGCCATTGTGGAAAACATTCCCTCTATATACGTTAGGAAAACAATTAACGCTACAATTTTGTTGTTTTTTGACCATAAAACACTATTTTGCCTCTCGATAACCACTTAGGTTCTCAACGCACTTATATTTTTTTGGAAAAACAAAAGCACTATGACAAGCATCATTGAAAAATACTGTGTACTTTCCGGTAAAACCTTCAAACTGAAAGACTACCAAACGGATGATTCAGATGGTTATGAGAAAAAAGAGGCTTTGAAGGATCTATCTGACTTCAAGATCCAAATGCAAGAATACCAAGAACGATTATATGCCGAGGATTCCCATAGTTTACTTATCATTTTCCAAGCCATGGATGCCGCAGGCAAAGATGGTGCTATCGAGCATGTGATGAGCGGCGTCAATCCACAAGGTTGTCAAGTGTTCAGTTTCAAGCAACCTACAAGCAACGACTATGAACATGATTTCCTTTGGCGGCATTATAAAGCGTTGCCAGAGCGGGGCCGTATTGGCATACATAACCGCTCGCACTACGAGTATGTGCTCGTATGCAAAGTACATCCCGAATACAATTTATCCGAACGGATACCGGGTTATCGAAAGGTAGAAGATTTTGACAAGAAGTTTTGGAACGACCGCTATGAAAGTATCCGGCAATTTGAGGCACACCTCAGCCGAAACGGCACGAAAATATTGAAATTTTTCCTTCATGTATCCAAAGACGAGCAGAAGGAACGTTTCCTTGACCGCATAGGAGATAAATACAAAAATTGGAAGTTTTCCTCTACAGATATCGAAGAGCGCGCCCATTGGGACACTTACATGAGCATCTATGAAGAAGCGATCGCAGCCACTGCCACTGCGGCATCTCCTTGGTTTATCATACCCGCTGATAAAAAATGGTTTGCGCGGTTTGCTGTGGGGAAAATCATAACCGACTCATTGGCAAAAATAGAACCGGAGTTTCCAATACTCCCCGAAAGCCAGCGCGCCAAGTTGGGGGAATATAGGGAGAAACTCGAGCGCGAGTGAATTCGTCATACAGACATTTTTCTTCAAAAGTGTTTTTCGTTTTTACTGATGATTTTTTTATCCCACATGATGTCCTTATGCTGCGCCTCACTACGGATTGGGCAGCCTTTTACCCTGCAATATTGGCAACACGCCGGCACACAGGGATCGGCATGGATGAACAACTCCGTGTCGGCATGCAAATGCTTGTTGATTAAGGCATCCACAGCCGACACCTCATCATGCACCCTGTTGAGGTCGTAATAGTTGGGTAGCGTAACATGGCAATCGATGTGCAATTCGTGCCCATATCGTTGCACCCGTAAGTTGTGTACATCAATCCAGTCATCTTTCCGATACGTTTGCAAAATACCTGCTACTTGCCCAACCAATTTTGTATCTGATTCATCCATTAAACCCGCAATAGACTTACGGAGCAGCTTATATCCATTGAATAAAATATAGGTCCCAAGTCCGATGGATAACACAATATCGATCCACCAAAGTCCAGTCAGGTGCATCAGTAAGAGTCCGACCAGCAAACCCACCGTACTGTATGCATCTGTTTGGAGGTGTTTTCCATCAGCCAGCAAGGTAAGCGAATTCAACTGTTTGCTTTGCGCAACCATATAGGTGCCCAATACAAAATTGACTACACCTGTAAACGCGAGTAGCCCCATACCTTCAACAAGGTTGCCGACTTGCTCAGGAAAAAAAATATTATAACATGCCTTCCCCAAAATAAGCAGTCCCGCAATGAAAATCAGCCCCCCTTCCAAAAATACGGAGAAGAACTCCACCTTTCCATGTCCATAAGGATGGTTTTGGTCTTTGGGGCGTGCCGCAAGGTGTATGCTGTAAAAAGCAAATCCTGAAGCCACTACATTCACGATACTTTCCATTGCATCGGTCAGTATCGCATTGGAATTAGTCAACAGATAAGCTGTAAACTTAACCAGCATCAACACGATGCCTGTTGCCAATGCCAATAAAATGATGTTTTTCTGCTTATTCAAAACCTAACCATCGAAATGAGCGGGTAAAGATACAGAATACATGTCAGATCCATTATCAGTTGATTCTATCGACAATTTTATCTAAGTTTGCCCACCATGAGTACAGCATCTATTCTTTCCGACAGGATAAATAACCTGTCCGAATCGGCCACCTTGAAAATGACCAAACTTGGCCGTGAATTAGCCGCAAAAGGCATCAATGTGATAAGCTTAAGCGTGGGCGAACCGGATTTTGACACACCATCGCACGTAAAAGAATCTGCAAAACAGGCGTTGGATGAGAATTACACCCGCTATTCGCCCGTACCGGGCTATCCAGAATTACGAAAGGCTATCGTGAATAAATTGAAAGCGGAAAATGGATTGGATTATGATGTTTCGCAAATCGTGGTTTCCACTGGCGCCAAACAATCACTTTCTAATACCATACTCACCTTGATTAATCCTGGCGATGAGGTGATTATTCCCACGCCTTACTGGGTGTCTTATTCGGAAATGGTTACGCTGGCCGAAGGCAAATCCGTATTCATCAATGCAACGATTGAGAGTGATTTCAAAATCACACCTGCGGAACTGGAAGCTGCAATTACCCCAAAAAGCAGGCTGTTTATGTTTTCCTCACCATGCAACCCTACCGGCACCGTATACAGCAAAGCGGAGCTTGAGGCCTTGGCAAAGGTGTTCGAAAAGCATCCCAATATCTATATCATTTCAGACGAAATCTACGAACATATCAATTTTATTGGCAAACATGAGTCTATCGCCCAATTCGATAGTATCAAGGACCGCGTTATCCTCATCAATGGCTTTTCCAAGGCATTTGCCATGACCGGGTGGCGTTTGGGCTATTTAGCCGCAAACAAAGAAATTGCTGCAGCCAATGACAAGCTACAAGGACAGACTACCTCAGGCACTTGTTCCATCGCCCAGCGTGCTGGCATAATTGCTTATGAGCAAGGGCTGGAAACCGTCATGGAAATGAAAGAAGCATTCGCCCGAAGGAGGGAACTGGTATATAATCTTTTGAAAGATATACCGGGTGTAAAAACAAATCTGCCCGAAGGTGCATTTTATTTCTTTCCGGATATCAGTGCTTTCTTCGGTAAAAAAGATACTCAAGGCAACATGATCAAGGATTCGGCCGACCTCGCGTTGTATTTGCTGAATGAAGCACATGTGGCTACTGTAGGTGGCGATTCGTTTGGCAACAACAATTATATCCGCCTGTCATATGCCGCATCCGATGAAAGCCTCAAAGAAGCGCTCCGACGGATAAAGGAATCACTGGGTAAGCTGGCTTGATGGAACGCGTATGGTGTCTGACTACTGGCGGATGACGCATCCGCCTGATGGCAATCAGGGATTAATCATTTGCTTCTAATGGCTTCCACTGGATCTAATCGTGCGGCCATAATGGCGGGAATTATCCCTGAAAGAAGTCCAATAAAGGTAGAAAGTCCAATTGTAAGCATCACCATCCCCATATTGACAACAATGCCAAGTCCGAAAATCAGTTTTACCAGAAAAGTAAGGAGGAAAACGATGCCCAATCCCATCAGCCCACCGATAATGCACAAGGCAATGGCCTCTATAAGGAACTGCGAGAGGATGAAATAATTCTTGGCACCCAAGGATTTTTGGATACCAATGATGTGCGTGCGTTCTTTGACTGATACAAACATGATATTGGCAATGCCGAAACCGCCCACCAATATGGAGAATATACCGATAAAACCACCTGCCGTATTGATTACTTTAAACATGGCATCTAATTGGGCCGTAATGATGGTGGTTTTATTGAGTGAGAAATCATCCTCCTGTTGCGGACTCAACCGGTGGATGGATCGCATTACACCGCGTAATTCACTTTCAGCTTCATCCAACGAAATGTTTGGGGCGGCACTAACCATGATTGCAGGGCTATAACGCCGGATATTCACTAGGTTGCGTCCTAGATTTAGCGGAATCATCACCACATTATCCATAGACACATCAAAAATCATCCCCTCCCCTTCTTCTTTGAAAACACCTATTACGGTAATCTTTCGCCCTAATACGGAAATTGCTTGACCTACGGGATCTGTATTGGGAAACAGTCCCTCTGCCACGGTTGCGCCAATCACCGCCACGGTAGTTCCCCTATTGGATTCTGCTTCTGTAAAATATCGTCCGTGCTGTATCTCAAGATTCCTGATGTCATACAGTTCATGCGAGGTGGCTGTAACCGTTATACCCGAAACATTATTGTTGAGGTGTTGTGCCGTCCTATTACCTATATCAATTGAAAACGATATTCCATTAGCCGTAGTCATCCTGGTTTTGAGCGCTTCATAATCGCGAATATCTGGTTCCGGACGGTTTACGTATTGCCACCAAGGGAAATCAGGCCCCCCATCCCACGGCCATTTCATCACATAGATTGTTTTGCTACCGAGTTTCTCAACGCTGCTTTCCAGATTCGCCCGCAACGTGTCTACTGCCGAAAACACACCAATAATAATCAAGATACCAATGGTAACACCAAGTAAAGACAACAATGTTCTTGTTCGGTTTTCACGCAAAGCCGAAAACGCAAAGCCAAAACTCTCGCCAATTAATCTCAGGAATAACATCATACGTCAAGTAAGACGATAAAACGTCTTATAAGTTACAGGCTAAAATAAACTAATTTCTAGATATAAAGCAAGGAAAATGCTAGTTATAATATTAAATAATTTCGTAACTTTGCGCGCTAATTTTATCCATTAGTGGTCACGATAAAGCCGTGTTTCCACGCATTAAATTCCGCATCAACAATGAAGCTATCACAATTTAAGTTCAATTTACCAGAATCCTTGATTGCATATGACCCAACCGAAAACCGCGACGAATCTCGGTTGATGGTGCTCGACCGTAAAACTGGCAAAATCGAACACAAGATATTTAAGGACATCCTGAATTATTTCGATGACAAGGATGTGATGATCCTCAACAACACCAAGGTGTTCCCGGCCCGTTTATATGGCAACAAAGAGAAAACCGGAGCCACCATCGAAGTGTTTCTTTTGCGCGAATTGAATAAAGATCTTCGGTTATGGGATGTGTTGGTAGACCCCGCACGGAAAATCCGCGTGGGCAACAAATTGTATTTCGGTGAAGACGACCTACTCGTGGCCGAAGTTGTGGACAATACGACTTCGCGTGGCCGCACCATCCGTTTTTTGTTTGACGGCACGGACGAAGAGTTCCGCCGTAACATCGAAATACTTGGCGAAACACCACTTCCCAAGTACATCAAGCGCAGGGCAACCCCGGAAGACAAATTCCGCTATCAAACCATATTTGCCAAGCATGAAGGTGCCGTGGCCGCACCTACTGCGGGTTTGCATTTCAGCCGTGAGCTGATGAAACGCCTAGAACTGAAAGGGGTGGAATTCGCGGAAGTTACCCTACATGTTGGTCTAGGCACATTCAGGCAGGTGGAGGTGGAAGACCTCACTAAGCATAAAATGGATTCAGAACAGTATATCATCCCTGATCATGCTGCCAAATTGGTTAATAAAGCCATCGACACAAAAAAACGGGTATGTGCTGTAGGAACCACCTCCATGCGCGCCATTGAATCTGCCGTATCCGCTGATAAGCACCTGAAACCCGCAAATGAGTGGACCAGCAAATTTATCTACCCACCCTATGACTTCAGTATCGCCAACAGTATGATCACCAATTTCCATACACCTGAATCGACTCTTTTGGTGATGATTGCCGCGTTTGGGGGATATGAAAACGTTATGCGTGCATATGAAGAAGCCGTCAAGGAAAAATACCGATTCTACAGTTATGGCGATGCGATGCTTATAATTTAAGGTTTTAGATTTACGATTTTAGATTTTAGATTCCTCAAATGAATTACGCTATCATTGTCGCCGGAGGAACAGGTAGCCGCATGGGATCAACTACTCCCAAGCAGTTCTTATTGCTGAACGGCATACCGGTGATGATGCATGCAATCAATGCTTTCTATGAGAGTAAGCATGCTCCCCATATCATTGCGGTTATTCATCCAGATATGCAAGCTTATTGGTTGGAGCTTTGTGAGACATACCATTTCCATGTACAACACACCATAGCCGATGGGGCTGATAGTAGGTTTGGAAGCGTAAAAAATGGATTGGAAGTAATACGACTGCTAGACAAGAATCAATCGCAGTCCCTTATCGCCATCCATGATGCCGTAAGGCCTTTGGTAAATCCACATCAAATAGATCTTACCTATGAACAAGCTGCCCTCACAGGCGCTGCTGCCTTGGCCATACAAAGCACTAATTCGATCCGACTTATAAGCGGGGATGGTTCGAGTAACAATGCCTATCCACGGGAGAATGTCTACCTTATGCAAACACCCCAAATATTTAAAGGTTCCATCCTGTTTGAGGCTTATGAACAGCCCGAAGATAAAATGTGTACGGATGACGCCGCGGTAGTAGAAAAAAAGGGGTATCCCATCACATTGGTGGATGGGGATACCCGTAATATCAAAATCACCTTTAGGGATGACCTAGCGATTGCCGAGTTGCTCTTGGAAGCAAGACATTCAGGTGGCACTTCGGATAATTCGCAATAGAATCGCAATAACCGCTATTACCAATAAAACATGGATAATCCCTCCAGTGTAATAGCCACCAAAATAACTGATTGCCCAGACAATAACTAAAATTACAGCAATAAGATACAATAAATTTCCCATAATAATATAAGGTTAATGATTAATAGTTTCCAATGACAACAACCGTCAGGGTAAAAATGTTTTTAAGACTCAGGATTCAAACCATCCAACACTAGACCATCGTAGGCCAGGAAGATTCCATCCGGCAATTCCCGTTGCACCTCATCATGCAATCCCAGTTTATGGCTGATGTGCGTAAAATAAGTTCGTTCGGCACCTATGCGCTGCGCAAAGGCCACAGCCTCATCCAAGGTGAAGTGTGAAATATGCGGATCCCGTTGCAAGGCATTGACCACTAAAACCTTAGTACCCATGATTTTTCCGACTTCCGCTTCCACCACCGTCTTGGCATCCGTTATATAAGTAAATTCGCCAATTCGGAAGCCCAAAACAGGCATCATGTAATGCATCACCTCAATGGGGGTCACCGCTATACCGAATAATGAAAAGGGAGTCGACGTGATTTCATGAAGTTCCAGCTGGGGAACCCCAGGGTATTTCTTTACCGCGAAGGCATAATAAAATTCACGTTTCAACGCCTCATGTACATCCACCGTGCCATAGACATCAATGGCTCCACCCTTTTGCCTATTGAATGCACGCACATCATCCAATCCGGCCAGGTGGTCTTTATGCGAATGTGTAAACAGGATAGCGTCCATGTGGGTGATATGTTCGCGGAGCATTTGGTACCGGAAATCAGGCCCGGTATCTATCACGATGTTCTTATCGCCCAACTGCACTAATATGGCTGACCGCAAGCGTTTGTCTTTCGCATTTGGGGAAGTACATACCGCGCAATTACATGCGATTACTGGGACACCTTGGGAAGTGCCTGTTCCTAAAAATCTTATGGTCAAATCGTTAGTTTCGTTTGTTTGATATTTCGTAAAAATTGTTTCTGTTTTTCATCAAGCATCCCACTATCGGTTTGCATATCACGTAGTAAGATTACTAAAGCGCTGATTTTCATCTCCAAATTGGAAAATCGATTAACCACGACCACCTTGCTGCTTTGCAGCATACAAGCACCGGTCTTGAAATTCCCTTTCTCATACCGCACTTTATACCCTAAGTCTTTCAGCAAGGACTCCAGTTTATCAAGGCTATGTTGCGTATTTGGAAGCACGGGGTTCTATTTTTTTGATGTGCCAAAATACAATTCATCCATCGAAATCGCAAAAGTGTTTTATCAACACCAGCAAACTATTCATGTGTCACTATCTTTTATGCACCATGAAACGCTATTTATAAAAAGATTTCTGAAATGCGGCAAATTCTGCCTTCCTAAGCACAATCCTCCATATAAAGGCATAAAGAAAACCGATGCCATACCCAAGTAATTGGACATAACTTGTTATGACTGACAATATCCCAACAAATAAGCTCTTGCTCTTCATTGTTGCATCAATAAGGATAAACGACATATGGAATAGAAGAGGCAGGAAAAAGTATGGGGATGCAATAAAAAACAAAACCAACAGGAGGAATACGCCTATGGTAAAGACTGCTGGGGCCAGATGCACCAATTTCAATGAATGGGGATGTCTTATATAAAGATTTATCCGTGCTACACCAGAATTATATACTTGCTTGAAAAAGCGGCGAAGGTTTGTGCGCCGTTTATGATAAACGTAAGCCTCCTTTATCAACTGGGTGCGAAAACCGGAGTTGATAATTCGTATGCTCATATCGATATCTTCGCCAAACCGCATTAGCGAAAAACCGCCTGTCTTTTCAAATACTTCGCTCGAATATCCCATATTAAAACTCCTTGGATGGAATTTATCCAGTTTTTCGCTCCCGCCTCTTATTCCCCCGGTAGTAAGAAATGAAGTCATGGAATAATTGATCGCTCGTTGAATAGGTGAGAAATCTTCCCTTGCTTGGTCAGGCCCCCCAAAGGCATCGGTATATTCTTCAGCCAGCTTTTTTTTAACCACTGCCACATATTGCGTTGGCAACACACAATCTGAATCCAAAAACAGGAAATAATCACCACTGGCATTTTCACAACCCACATTTCGGCTATGGCCCGGACCCGAGTTTTCCTTATAGATATAGTTCAGATTCAATTTTCCGCCATATGCATTTACTTCGGTCTCACACCTGATTGTAGATCCGTCCTCTACAATCACAACTTCAAAAGCTTGGTCACTCTGCAGGTAAAGACTTTCCAGCAATGCTGAAACTTCTGTAGGCCTATTGAAAACCGGAATAATTATGGATATATCCATGTTGATTTCTCCTATTTTGATCAGCGATACCAAGTTGATATCCATATCGGCAATTAGACAATGCCGGCGACCAGCAGTTCTTTTTCCATCTCCTGTTGCAACGCCAATGCCTCTTTCCGTGCCTGTTCGGCAAAATCCTTACCTTGGGATGCATAGATGATAGACCGGGTGGCGTTTACCAGCAATCCGCAATCCTTGTTCATGCCATACTTGCATACATCGTTGAGACTTCCTCCCTGTGCCCCCACTCCAGGCACCAAGAGAAAATGATCGGGCGCATGTTTACGGATGGTAGTAAAGGCCTCACCGCGCGTAGCGCCTACTACATACATCAGGTTACCCGTATCTCCCCATGTATTGGTTTTCTGGATGACGCGCTCAAAAAACTGCACGTTGTCGCCATCACGGATGGTCTGGAAATCCAAGCCCCCTACATTGGAGGTAAGCGCCAATACAATGGCCCATTTGCCTTCAAATTCAAGGAAAGGTTGCACCGAGTCCTTTCCCATGTAGGGTGCGATGGTGATGGCATCAAAGCCAAGTCCCGATATGCCTTCGTCAAAAAAAGCGGTCGCATACATCTTGGAAGTATTGCCGATATCGCCCCGCTTGGCGTCTGCAATACTAAGACAGTCTTTGGGCAACACCGCCCAGGTTTTTCGTAGGCTTTTCCACCCATCCACACCCCTGCTCTCATAAAAAGCGATGTTGGGTTTATAAGCAACACATAAATCAGTTGTCGCTTCTATGATTTGTCGGTTAAACTCAAAAATCGGATCTTCATGTTCCAACAAATGTTGGGGGATTTTGTTGATATCGGTATCAAGGCCCACACAAAGAAATGAATGTTTGGTTTTAATTTGCCGTATAAGTTCGAATCGAGTCATCTTTGGGCTACTTCTGTTGGTCATTTTGTTCCCGCAAACCTAAGGGAAAAATCGGTGGTAAAAAATAAAAACCTTATATTTACGCACCAGTAACGATGAAGATCTTCATAACACGCGAAGTCCCTGCAACAATCAAGCAATCATTGGTCGATAACGGCTTCCAACTGGTCGAGTGGACGGAAAAGCGCGACCTAACTGCGCATGAGCTTATCCACCATACCAAATCAAGCGATGCCTTATTCAGTGTGGGTGGCAACCAGCTCGACAGGCATTTCCTGAAAACATGCAGCCACCTCAAAGTCATTGCGCTGTGCAGCGTGGGCTACGATCGTGTAGATATAGCGGCAGCTACCAAATTGGGCATCCCCATAGGCAATACACCGGGTGTGCTTAGCAAAACCACAGCAGATACCGCTTTTCTCCTGATGCAAACCGTAGCTCGAAAAGCCATCCACAAACACAAGGAAATCCTCCGGGGCAATTGGGGCTTTTTTGATCCCATGGCCGACCTTGGCGTGGAGCTCCACGGCAAAATCTTGGGAATATATGGTTTGGGGCGGATTGGTCTAGAGCTGGCCAAAAGCTGCCGGCATGCTTTTGACATGCCTATTATCTACCATAATAGAAGTAAAAATGAAACCGCAGAAAACGAATTAGGCGCCCGATGGGTTTCGTTCGATGATTTGCTGCGGCAAAGTGATGTTCTAAGCGTGCATGCTAACCTCAGCAAGGAAACACAGGGGATATTCAACCGCGATACATTTTCGAAGATGAAAAAATCTGCCATCTTCATCAATACCGCGAGAGGGTCAATGCACCATGAAGTGGATCTCACGAATGCCCTTGAAAACAATGTGATATGGGGAGCTGGCCTTGATGTGACGGATCCCGAACCCATGGAGGCAGACAACCCGCTACTTTATATGCCTAACGTAGCCATCTTGCCGCATATCGGCTCAGCAACCATTGAAACCCGGATGAAAATGATGCAACTGACTGTGCAAAATTTGATTGCAGGGCTCCATGGAAATCGATTACCACACTGTGTTAACCCAACGGTTTACGAACGGTAATGGGCCATACGAGTGCCGTGTGGACAAACGAACTCAATCCGCTATCAACTTCTGGATAAACTCGGCTATCTCTGGGCGGCTATAATCTGCCATTCCTTCATGTCGTGTGGCAATCTGGCCTTGCTTATCGAGGATAATGGTGGTAGGAATGGCACCGCCCAACCAATGTCCCGGAATATCGCCTGATGGGATATGTACCGGGAGATTAAGCTTCTTGCTTTCCATGAATTTCTTCGACTTTTCGTATTGCTTATCTACGTCGGCTATAACAAAAACTACGTTTTCATTGTCTTTGAATTGCTGGTATAACTTGTCAATGGAAGGCATTTCCGCAATGCATGGTGGACACCATGTTGCCCAGAAGTTGATAAACACCACTTTCCCAGCCTGATTGGCCGCATCGATACGGTTCCCGTCGCCATCTGTAAAAAACACAGATGGGCTTACCCCTGTATCTAGCGCAACTTCCTCCGGCGAAGTGGGGTTGCTCTCCAAATCCGGCTTGAATAATCCTATTTTCATCAATCCACGGCTTACCCATGCCTTGGTATCCGGGCTAACGAGGAGTAATATGAGAAATGAGGCTACAATGATGGCAATAATATTGGAGGTTTTGATTTTCTTCATATCCATGTACTTGAGTTTATGAAGAAACAAAGGTAGACAAAAAACCTCACGTCTTTACTCCAATCCACTCACTCCACCGGATACAACCAGTTTCATCGCATCCGTGGCACTCATATTGAGCGGTTTCACCCGCTCGGTTCTAACGATGACCACCTGGCCTGCAAAGGAATAGGAATACGGGAAGTAAACCACCACCTCCCCTTCTAGGCCGATTTTACTCAGGTCACGTTGGGTAAGAAATCCAATTTTCTTTAGCCCGGTTTCATTTACTTCGACTAATACCGGCTCATTGAACTTCTTGGCATCACCCACAAATGCCTCCGTAAAATCCTTGATGGAGGAATATAACGTATTGAACAATGGAATGCGGTTGATCAGGCTGTTGAACCAATTGTGTATCGGCTCCATGACCACATTCGTGAATACCATCCCCACGATAACCAATACAATGATGACCGTAAGTATTCCCAAACCGGGAACATAAAGGGGTCTGCCAGCATCGTCTTCCCAGAACCAACTGCTTAAGTTAAGCGCGGCATCGACGCTCGCAACAATCCAAACAATCAGAAACAAGGCCCCTGCAAGTGGCAAAACAACCAAGGTGCCTTTTACTAAATAATTAAAAAATAAGCGTATCGTTTTATTCTTCATAACTTTCTATATACATATTATATTCAGATAACCGGCATCAATATACTAGCTATTAGCCATCAACCATAATAATATACCCGCTTGACCCGCTGGGATATGCCCGCCAACAATTCATAAGGAATGGTTCCGATAGCCTGAGCAAGCAGTTCAATATCACCGAACACCACAACCTCATCCCCCTCATGCACATCCACTCCACTGGCATCCAACATGGTCATGTCCATACAAATATCGCCTACCGTAGGTATAGCCCTTCCATTTACGGCCATGAATCCCACCCCGTTTCCAAAGCGTCGATCATAACCATCTGCATAGCCGATATTCACGGTGGCTATTGTGCTGTCCTTTGCCAATACCCCTTTCCGGCCATATCCTACAGTTTCGCCCGCAGGCACCTGTCTGATTTGTGTGACGGTGGTTTTCAAGGTGCTGACCTGTTGCAATTGTAGCTTGCTGTTTTTTCCATTCCCAATGCCATATAGCCCAATCCCTAAACGTACCATATCCCAATGTGCTTGCGGCCATCGCTGGATACCCGCGGTATTGGCGATGTGTCGGACAAATGGATACCCCAATGCTTCACCCAACTCATCGGTAAACCGATTGAATCGAGCAAGTTGTTCTTCGGTAAACTTGTCGTGCTTAGCATCCCCCGCTGCCGCTAAGTGGGAAAACACCGATCGTACTTTTACTGCATATATCTGCCGTAAATAGTTTATCAATAGACCTATATCATCAACTGAAAATCCTAAGCGGTGCATTCCCGTATCCACTTTGATGTGGATGGGGTAATCCTCTATCCCTTTCTCCGTAAGCAAGCGTACAAAATTGTCGAGCACGGAGAAGCTATAGATTTCCGGTTCCAATTCATGTGCCAGTAAAGCTTCCAGGGAGGTAGGGTTTGGGCTCATTACCATGATGGGCAACCGGATTCCTGCTTTCCGCAATTCCACCCCTTCATCCACATACGCTACGGCTAGGTAATCCACCTTATTAAATTGTAGTAAATTGGCCACCTCAAAACTGCCACTCCCATATGAAAAAGCCTTGACCATGGCCATCAGCTTCACCTGTGGCATCACCAATGATTTATATTGATTGAGGTTGTGCTCCAGTGCATTCAGGTTGATTTGGAGTACCGTATCATGTGATTTGGCAGTGAGCAACCGGCTGATGTGCTCGAACGCATATTTCCTTGCCCCTTTCAGTAAAATTAGTTCATCATGGAAATCCAAAGTTGGCAATGCCGTTAGGAATGATGCCATATCCGGGAAAACGCGGTGCTCCAAGAAATCAAACTTCGCACGATGTTTAATGAAATCGGGACCTATTGAAATGAGCTTATATATACCTTTATTATTCAATAATTTAGAAACATCATTATAAACTTGTTCTTCATGACTAGCGCCGCCCGGCATATCCGATAACACCAAGGTATGGGTGGGGTGCTGGTGCTGTTGCTTAAGGAAATCCAATGCGATGGCAAGGGATGAAAGGTCATTGCTGTACGAATCATCAATGATTGTGCAATTGTTGATTCCTTTCTTCATTTCCAGCCGCATTTCAACGGCTTGCAACTGGGTCATTCTTTCTGCAATGACGGCCTGATCATATCCCATGGCTAATAATACCGCCCAACAACAGGTGGCATTTTCCATTGCGGCACCATCGGTAAACGGGATGGTGATGTATACTTCCTCGCCCTTGTACCGCACATATACGCTGCAACGGCCATCGTCAAGCAGCTCATGGTGCATCACCTGCAAAGTCGCCCCTTCTTTGCCCCATGTAACATGCTCACCAGTAGCGGACACATCAGCACCTTGTGTATGGTCTGGGGAATAAACGGCCTGCTCCGCTCCATCAAACAGTTTTAGCTTTTCCTGGATTTTCTCCTCACGTGAGGCAAATCCTTCGTCATGTGCAGGACCTATGGTGGTCAACACCGCGATATCCGGTCTAATCATACGGTGTAACGCCTCCATTTCACCCGATTGGCTGATACCCGCTTCAATGATGGCCAGATCATGCATATTATCCAACTGCCAGAGCGATAGGGCTACGCCTATTTGCGAGTTATAGCTTTTAGGGCTGCGCATAACCCTGTATTCCGGTGAAAGCAACTGCCAGAGCCACTCCTTTACGATGGTCTTGCCATTACTGCCTGTGATACCGATAATGGGATAGGTAAACCGGCTTCGGTGGTAAGCCGCGAGTTCCTGCATGGCATCCAGCGTGTTTTCCACCACGATAAAATTGGCACCGGTGAACTGAGCGATATCGATTTTGCCCTCAGTCACCACAAAATTCCGCACACCGTTGGCATACACGTCACTGATGTAGCGGTGTCCATCGCGTCTTCCTTCAAGGGCAAAGAACAATCCATTGGCATTATCGGCCAGTTTTCGGCTATCGTACAGCAATGTACCGATCAACGCTGTTTCATCAGCCATGGAAACCCTTAATGCGGGCATTACCCCAGCTACCTCAAGGATGGTGTATAAGTGCTTGTGCATAGTAATGCCACGAATTTCAACATTTTTTACATACTGCAAGAATTTTTTACCATTTTGGAGGCATGGATGATTTCAGGGAACGTAAAAAAGTGCATTATACTCCCCAGCAGGCCCGAGCAAAGGCCAAAAGTTATTGCGCTTACCAGGAACGCTCGCAACAAGAAGTTCGTGATAAACTTTACGCTTGGGGGCTGCACAAAACCGATGTGGAGACGGTGATTTCCGATCTCATCGCTGATAATTTCCTCAATGAAGAACGTTTTGCCATCGCATATGCACTGGGCAAATTCAGGATGAAAGACTGGGGGAAATACAAGATCAGGCAAGGGCTGATGAGCAAATCGGTGTCGGCCCCGCTAATCACCATTGCGCTCAACCACATTACCCAAGCAGCCTATGAAGAAAAACTGCTGCACCTCTTGCAAAAAAAGGCGGCTTCTGAGCGTGAAAAACACCCCTATAAGCGCAAAAGCAAGCTGGCTCGGTATGCAATTGGCAAAGGTTATGAAAGCGAACTCATCATGGAATTATTGAATGCCAATGAATTATAAATAACCATGACTTTTTTGAAAAAAATATTTGACATGCATGTAAATCTATCTATATTTGCATCCACAAACAAGCGAAAGTAGCTCAGTTGGTAGAGCGCAACCTTGCCAAGGTTGAGGTCGCGAGTTCGAACCTCGTCTTTCGCTCCAAATCCCTTCTTCTTGCACTAGAAAGAAGGGATTTATTGTTAAATAACACTTTTGTCTGCTCGGGTGGTGAAATTGGTAGACACGCAAGACTTAAAATCTTGTTCGCCTTAAAGCGAGTGCGGGTTCGATTCCCGCCCCGAGTACATGGCGGGACTCCGCCGAAAATTTGTGGGGGCTTCTCAATTACGAGAAGCCCTTTTTCGTTGATTTTCATGATGTTACTTTCAAAGACCGGATTGATAAAAGCGGTTCTAAATGTGCCGTTCTCATATGCCAATTTACCTTTGAACACCTCTTTTATTAAAGCGTGCTTTTCGGGGAGTGTAGCGATTTGGAAAATACCACGCAGGTTTTTTAGCATCGGTAGCACCTCTTTTAGCGTGTTTAACGGATGATTTTCCGATGTCACATTGGCATACTTAATATCCTCTTCCAGCAGCGATCTATCCTGCTTGTACTTCAGCATCCACTTTTTGAAAGTGTCTTCCTCGATCACCTCATTCATCAGCCGCTCTTCAAGTCTATTGATTTTTAACTGAATTTCAGCCAATGCACGCTTTTTTGAAGTCAACAGCAAATTCGCATTCCCGACGGTTTCCTTTATATTTTTCTCCATCTTTTGAATGATCCTGTCTACTTGTTCATCGCTGATACCCATCTTGCGACAGATTTCTTCTATGCGAGTACCCGTCTCGGATTGTTTGATTGCAAAGACGATCTGCGCCTCGGTGAACTTGGATCTTTTCATCGCTTTTCCTCCTATTTAAAATTAGTAATTTAATCCCCATTTCGCTAATTTTAAATACTCCAGTTTTTAGGGGAGAGGTCAGGGAGAGGTCAAAGGCATTGAGCGAAATCGGAAACAACGACATTATTCATTTCAATAATGAATATATTTTAAAGAACAGACTCTCGGCATCCTATCAAAACCAAATGGTCAATGCGGTAAAACTGTTTTTTCAAACTGTGCAAAGCAGAAAATTGAACATTGAGCAAATACACCGGCCTAAAAAGCCCAAAATATTGCCCAATGTATTAAGCAAAGAGGAAATAAAGGCCATTTTGGAGGTGCACGGCAACATAAAAACACAGGGCAATGTTAAGCCTGATTTATGCCTGCGGATTGCGAAGAAGTGAACTCCTGAACCTGAAACCTGCCGACATTGACAGCAAACGAGGTGTCTTATTGATAAAACAAGCCAAAGGAAAGAAAGACCGCATAGCCCCGATTTCGGAAAAAATGGTAGAATTGTTGCGACAATATTACAAAGCGTACTGAAACAGGCGTTACAAAAAGCCAATATTCAAAAACCTGTGACTTTGCATTGGCTGCGACACAGCTATGCCACGAATCTTTTGGAAAACGGAACGGACTTGCGTTACATACAAGAACTTTTGGGACATAACAGCAGCAAAACAACCGAAATTTATACCCATGTAAGCACCAAAAGTCTGCAAAATATCAAAAGTCCATTTGATGGTTTGTAGCCAAAAACTACACCAAGCCAGCCATTTTGGAATGTTTTGTGTACTTTTATCACATATATAAACGAGTTAGGCGTAATGCTATGCGACACAATAACCATCAACGAGCAGATAAAATAAATGGAGCAAATAAATAAAATTGAGAAGAGTATTGAACTTAACACCAGCTTGACAAAGGCTTGGGACGTACTGACTAATCCTAAATTTGCCAAGACATTAGGAAATGTATTAGACAAAAATGCTTACTTACAATCCGATTGGAAACTCGGATCTTCTGTTTACTTTAAATACGAACCAGACAAAATTGTAGCCACAGGAATAGTTACAGAATACAAACTCCATTCGCACATCTTTGTTGATTACAAGGAAATAAATTATTCGGACAGCTACACTTTGACTGAAAATAACGGCAAAATAATTTTGACAATTAATTCAGGCCCCTATCCAAACGACTATGAAGAGCAGCTTGTGGTTTGGGACAGGTGGCTTTTAAAAGTAAAAGAATTGAGTGAATCCCAATAAATATACACTTAAAATAAACTGACAAACCGAAAAAAGCACATACGCCTAACAGCAGCTTTGCGTTACGGCGGGGGAAGTGCTAATATAAACAGTTGTGCAACTAATAAACTTTGGTGGGTAAAGATAGTTTAGTGTTCCAAAACCGCCACAACGCAAAGCTGCAAACCGTTAGGCACAATTTAAAAACAACAAACCCCGAATGAAAAATCACATATTAATTCTATTGACAATCTTCTCATTTTCTTCTTTTGCACAAAATGAAACTGAATATTTAACGAAAAGCGACATCGAAAATGATTTGGCATTTCTTGACGAAATCCTTCAAAGCAAATCTTCCTACCAAGGATTAAATGGGTATGATTACAAAGAAGATTTTAATACGTTTTTAGAGACCATAGAAGAAGGACCAATAACCAAATCAGATTTTGGATTGTTCCTATCCAAAACTATTGGAAAAATCGGAGATAGACATTCCAATATAACAGATTATGATTTGCCGGAATCGCTTTATTTCCCTGTTGCGTTCGCGCCATTTCAAAACAAAATTTTGGTGCTCGATTATAATACAGTTCAAAAGAAATATAGCTATTGGAATTCGGAATTCCCTTATCTAAAATCAATAAACAGCATCCCTGCCGAAGAAATAATGCCACAAATCCTTCCCGGAGAAATTCTTGCCCCGCAAAGTTCATACTTTACCCGTGCCGTTAGGGAGTTAAGAGATATTGAGACCATTTTTAGCAGCCTAAATCTTGACTTTTCCAATCCTCTTTCCATCACACTCACAAATGATAAAGGAATTGAGAAAGATGTACGTGTTAAATTGGTTTCAAGAGCAGAAAGACCAAAATTATGGGATGAGCGGTTTCATAAAAATGATTTTTTCTTTGATTATTATGAAGAGCAACGGAATGATAAAACGATTATCGAACAGTTTTTCACTATAGAAAACAACATTGGATACATTCAAATTCCTTCAATGGTAGAAAAAGAGGACAGTCCTGTTTTTTTTGAACTGCTCAATGATTTTATGAAAAAGGCAAAGCAAAGTGATGCCCTAGTTATTGATGTTCGGGATAATGGTGGCGGAACCCGTGATTTAATTCAAGAATTGGCTGGTTATTTTGTTCATCCTGATTCTGTTTATGTCGTAAATGCTACGAAACAAAGGGCGCCGATTCCTTTACCGGAAGAATACATAGAAAGATTGCACGGTAGGTATTTATTTTCTTTTTCAGAATTGGACAACAGAGCGCAAAAAAGTGTAAAGAACTTTTTCAAAACCTTTAAACCGATGTATGATTTGGACAACAAAAAATTTAGCGAATATTATTTTTATATTCTCAATGGTCAGAAGATTACTAAGAACAAATACCATTACAACAAACCTATCTATATATTAGCCAATGAAAGGACTTTTAGTGCGGCATCAGTATTTGTTTCCGTATTCAAAGGATTGCCGAACATTAAAATTGTTGGGGTAAATACGGATGGTTCAAGTGGAAATAGTGAAAGGTTTGAATTGCCAAATTCGGAATTAAAAGGAAAAATAAGTACAATGGTTTCCTTTCAAAAAGACGGAAAAATATTGGATGGCATCGGTACGGAACCTGACATTACCATTGAAAGGAATTTAGACCAAGTATTTTTTAAGGAAGATTATCAACTTGAAAAATTAAAAAATATAATAGAAAAATAATGAAAACTGTGCCTAACAGCGGCTATGCGCCAGGCGGGCATACTTCTTCGGTTGACAATTGACGGATACGGGAAATGTTCGTTTCCAAAAGAACGATACCAGTAAAAACCCCGCCCGGCGCATAGCCGCGGAACGTTGGCGGTAATGGCAGGACGACCCGAAGCGACAGGCGGACACCCGACCAGACGACACAGAAAAAATATAAAAGCCGACCGAACAAGGAAAAATTTACCAATCCCGCCCACCACCCAATTTTCTAAATGAGCCATACAAGAAAGAAAACTGAGCCATACAGGAAAGTATATTAAGTTTTTTACTCGCACTTTTGCATCTGAACAAAAATTAGATTGAGATGATAATTGTAATGACAGGAGCGACCTCAGGCATTGGTGCAGAAGCCTTAAAGCATTTTGCAAAATTGCCCGACACAAAAGTATATGTTGGTGTACGTGGAAGCGGACGTATTGTGCCAAAAGGAACAGAAGTTCTTCCGCTTGACCTTTCTTCTTTAAAAAGTGTTCATTCTTTTGCCGACAACATAAAACAACGTTTGGGAAATACTAAAATTGACATTTTGGTGTTAAATGCAGGTGTTCAAGCAACCGACAACAAAAAACGAAGTGAAGACGGCTTTGAACTGACGTTTGCCACTAATCACCTTGCTCATTATTTATTAGCAAGACTATTCTTGCCGAATTTGGCAAAAGGCGGTAAAATCGTTATCACGACAAGTGATTCGCACGACCCCGCAATCATTTTTTTCGGACCGAAGACATTAGCCACAAAGGAATTAGCGTATCCCAATGAAGATAGTCCCAAAGGTATGCGGTTTTATGCTGCCACAAAACTCTGTAATCTTCTTACCGCACGTTCCCTTGCATCTATAAATGTGGAAGAAAATAGAAGTGTCGGTGTGATTGCGTACAATCCCGGGCTAACAGGAGATACATCTTTAATGGGCAAACAATCAGTATTTATAAAGATATTGCTACCTGTCATCATTCTACCATTATTCTATGTAATCAGTATGTTTAAACCTGCTTTCTTTATGGGTACAGCAAAACGTTCGGGCGAAGCGTTGGCAGAACTTGCATTGGGTAAAGTTACTCTACCAACGGACAAAATTTATGCATCACTTGTAAGGGGAAAACTTACATTTCCCAATCCTTCCCAACTTGCACAAGACAACAACACAAGGGATTTATTATGGAAAGAGAGTGCTAAAATGGTAGGGCTGCCTGAGTAGAAATAACTAATAAAGGATGAAAAAGTATACAGCGAACGTATTTTCGAACGCCATAGTCTATTCTTTGGATACTGAAAAGGAAACAGAATATGATAACCTGCTTGTCGAAAGTGTTTTATTATTGCAACTTTCGGGTGAAATGACTTTTGAGACCTCGAGCGATAGAATTACCGCGAGGTCTGGCGAAGTATATCTGGTAAGAAAGCACCAATTCGTGAAGACTACCAAAACTCCAAAAAATAACGAATATTATAAGGCTTTAATGTTTATTCTGAAAGAAGATATTCTGCGGAGATATGCCATGGAAAAACAGTTGGAAACAACAGCGAAATATCACGGTAAATCAAATATCCTTCTGCCCGAAAGTGCCTATTTGAAAGGTTTTTTCAACTCGTTGATTCCTTATACACTAAATCCGAAACATAT
The DNA here is from genome assembly GCF_024704835.1 of Parapedobacter tibetensis. GTDB lineage: Bacteria > Bacteroidota > Bacteroidia > Sphingobacteriales > Sphingobacteriaceae > Parapedobacter > Parapedobacter tibetensis. The sequence continues at coordinate 267,777 of NZ_JAMXBE010000005.1, read as the reverse complement.
TAACCATCCGCTAAGTGAATTAAAGGTAAAAGAAGCGATTGAACTTTTGTTGCTTGCAAAACCTGAACTTAAAAATTTTCTTTTTGACTTTTCTGAACCACATAAGATTGATTTGGAAAAGTTTATGCAGACAAACTTCAAATTTAACGTCCCGATTGAAAACTTTGCAAAATTGACGGGACGAAGTCTTGCGGGGTTCAAACGTGATTTTCAAAAAACATTTGATATACCACCCCGACAATGGTTGCAGAACAAACGACTTTCAGAAGCACACTATCAAATAGAAAAAAACAATAAAAAGCCGTCTTCAATCTATTTAGAACTTGGCTTTGAAAGTTTATCTCATTTTTCTTACGCTTTTAAAAAGCAATTTGGTTATGCACCAACGGAAATAACAAGAATAAAATAATTTTTTCAGCGACACACAACGCGACAGCGACAGACAACAAAAGCCACTTGCCACTAACAGCGGTTTTGCGTCATACTAATCGAACTCGTCAACAAAATTTAGTATGCTTTTACAAGGCCTCTATAAACGACAGATATTTCCTCGTATTTTCTTCCAAGCGTTGTGTAACTTTTCCTTCTGCACCATAGTACGGAAAAAACGATTTGTAATCGGCTTTTACATATTTAAAGGAAATTTCAAACGGGAGCAAATATTGCTCAAGCGTATATCCAAAACTGCCATCCGAACTATACTCTTTTCCACTTCCACCTGCAGAAATAGCAAGTGCAATTTTTTTATTTCCCATTTTATACCCACTCGTACTACCATACGCCCAACCGTAAATCATTACCTCGTCTAACCATTTTTTCAAAAGTGGTGGACTGTTCCACCAGTAGATAGGAAACTGAAAAACAATCTTGTCGTGTGCTTCCACCAATTGCTTTTCTTTCTCTACGTCAATTTTCTCATCGGGGTAAACACCGTATAGGTCGTGTACGTTGTAGCTTTCAGGATAGTTCTTTAATTCTTCCATCCAATATTTGTTTACAACGGATTTGTCTAAATTTGGATGGGTTATGATTACCAATGTTTTCATTTCAGTTTAAACTTTTTCAATGATAAACTCCTCTTTCGGGGTGCGCACTTTTTTCAGGTTTACCAGCCAGTCCCCTTCTGCTGCTCGGTAACCAAGTGCCAGAAAAGCTACACTTTTTAACCCGTATTTATCCAATTCAAGCAGTTCGTCTACTTTATCGGGCAAAAAACCGTCCATTGGGCAGGCATCTACCCGTTGTTCCGCTGCCGCCGCAATAGCCATCCCAAAGGAAATATAGGCTTGTCTTGCCGTATGCGCTTGGTGATAGGCGGCAGGCAATGGTTCAAATATGCCCCAAATGGTTTTATGGAAATCTTCAAGAATGGAATAAGGCAACTCACGTTCTTTCGCAGTTTTATGAAACACTTCCCCCATCCTGTCAAATGAATAACCATCCCAAGAAGCAAATACCAGTAAGTGAGAACAATCTGTTATTTGGTCTTGATTATATGCCACATCTTTAATTTTGGCCAACAATTCTTTGTCGCTGATGACAAATATTTTGTAGGGTTGCAATCCCGATGATGAAGGCGCCAACCTTGCGGCTTCCAAAATATAATCGAGTTTTTCTTGTGGAACGGTTTGTCCGTTCATTTTCTTGGTGGCATAACGCCATTTTAAGTTTTCTATTAACTCCATAGTATTCGAATGTTTTAAGTTAAGTGAATTTGATAACGCAAAGATAGTGTGTTATGATTCTTTTTGTATATTTACAGCTAAATGTATGGTACATACAAAAATGTAAGTAATGAGTAAAACCAAAGAAACATCGACCAATTTTGAAAACAAGCAGTTGTTAATACAATGCTGCTCAGAAGTATATGCCATAGAAATGATAAGCGGTCAATGGATTTTGTCCATCCTCTACGGATTAGTAGGAGGAAAGCTACGTTATGGAGAGTTAAGAAAGCGCATTCCCGAAATAACAGAACGTATGCTTACCCTTCAACTACGTAAGTTAGAATCTAACGGATTGGTAAAACGCACTGTTTATGCGGAAGTGCCACCCCGTGTGGAATACGAACTCACGCCAAGTGCACTTAAGCTCACGCCTATCTTAAAACAATTGAAAGATTGGGGCGAACAACATAAAGAAGTGATGGAATAAAGGTACGAACGCACAACAGCGTGTATGCCCAATGGCGGGGAAAATGCCAGCCCGAAGGCTTTGAGATTTTAGCTACCTTTATGGCTAAACCGAAAAGCAAGAACATAAAATCCGCCACTGGGCATACACGCAAACCGTTAGCAGCAAGGCAAACAGACGACAATAATGACGACACAAATAATAATAGTTTTAATCCTGACATTTGTAATTAACCTAATTACGACACTTTCTTATTCGGTAAGAATTGTTGGTATTCGGACAGGACGAGTTGCTATTTCATTTGCCTTGTTTAACATTCTTGTTTTAGTTTCAAGAACAGCAAACGGTTTTCAAGCACCATTATTAGCAAAGACAGTTGAGAACGACATAAAAGTTGGTGTATTTGACAATGTTGGAACGTTTCGACTTATCATCTTTTCTTGTTCCATTGCGACAATTATTGGTGCATTTCTCATCCCAACATTTCAAAGAGTTTTGTCAAAAGCTGTTGTCAATTTCAGTATTCATAAATCAATGGGAAAACTCATTCTCCATAGTTTCTCTAAAGCAGGTATTCTTTACTTCAAAGACAATTTGACCATTCCGCATAAAGACAACATCTCTCAAATAAAACTTGACAGCGAATTTCCTTGGAGAATATTTATTCTGAACATTTTTGCAGTTGCTATCTTGACAATTGGCGTTTTATCTGCCGTTTACGCTTCATATCTAAATCCCGACTATAGGACAACAGCCAGTAATTTATCTGCTTTTATAAATGGTTTTGCGACAATATTAATGTTTGCATTTATTGACCCACATTTATCGGCAATGACAGACGATGTAACATTGGGCAAATGTTCAGAGACAACTTTTAGAAAATACATTGTGTATATGACCATTGCCCGACTTTTAGGGACTATTTTAGCTCAATTATTATTTTTACCAAGTGCAAAATTATTAGCGTGGACAGCGACACATATATAGACAATGGAGAATGCCCAGCTGCTAACATCGGTTTGGCAATATGGTGGCTGAAATGCTTCTATGAAACATTTGTGCTAAATTCAATTTTAGAAATTCTAATGAACTTTAGTGCTAAAAATCCGCCACATCGCCAAGCCCCGAAAACGTTATATGCAAGCTAAAAATGAACAGCAAGAAAATCAACATATTAGAATTTCCATCAAACCTGGGTTTGAAAAAAACTGCATCTGAGACTGAACCGGGTGTAATTAATCTACCAGAATGGTTCGAGAAACACGGATTGCATAGCAAAATCAAACCTGAGCAGATTTTTCGACTCGAAACTCCTGCATATTCAATGGATTTTGACGAAGAATCGGGAGTTAGAAATACGAACAAGATCATTGAATACGCTAAAAAGCAAAGCGAATTACTATCAGAAAAACTTAAAGATGACTTTTTTCAAATAATTATAGGAGGAGACTGTAGCATTTTAATTGGTAATTCCATTGCCCTAAAACAAAAAGGCAATTACGGGTTATTTTTTCTTGATGGGCACACCGATTTTATAACACCTGAACTTTCCGGGACAGCTGGTGCCGCAGGAATGGATTTGGCAATTGTGACCGGATACGGCCACAACAAATTGACGAACATTTTTAATCTCAAACCATATTTCCAAGAAAAAAATGTGTTTTGCGTAGGCAACAGGGAATATGACGAAGACTATGTAAGGCCGATTTTAAAATCGGAGATTGAATATTTTGATTTGAAAAGCCTTCGTAAAAATGGTTTAAGAAAAACAGCATATCAATTTCTGAAATTGGTTGAAGAGCAGAATCTGGATGGATTCCTGGTTCATTTGGATGTTGATGTTTTGAACGACAATATTATGCCCGCAGTTGATAGCAGGGAAATTGATGGACTTTTTTACAATGAATTGTCCGAATTATTAAAACCATTATTGGCAAGTAAAAAAGCAATCGGGATTGAAATTACAATTCTTGACCCAAATTTGGATGAAGATGGAAAATATACGATTGAGTTTGTTAAACAGTTTGCAGAATTATTGGAATATGGAAAAGCCAGCACATAACAACGCCTAAGAAAACATGCGGACTAAGACTGTAAAATGAAATTTACTACATAAAATAAAACTTGGCTCTCAGTTGACAGAGGTGTGTTCCAAACTCCGCACGTTTCTTAGCTGCGGACCGTTAGGTACAAGCTGAAGAAAATGAACAATCCAGAAAACATACAATTAACATTGGAATATTTGTCCATTACTGTTTTGGGGGGTCTTGTTATATTCCAACTAATACACTTCATAATTGGAAGTTGGACACTTTGGAAAGGAAGTAAATGGCGAATGGCAAGGACAATTGGAATAGGTTTATTCTGGATTTGCTATGGCCTCTTTTTTGTTTTAACAGTTACTAATATAAATTCTTACGTAAATTCGATACCCTATATATTATGCGGGCTTTATCTACCCTCCGTTTTAGCAATGCTATTGCTGGCAACGTCAAAACAATTTCGAGGGTTTGTTGACAAAATATCTTTAAAATGGTCGATACAAAGTGTTGCAGGTCCAGCTCGAATGATTGTTGGAATAATATTCCTGTTTTGGTTTTTCGCAGGCAGATTACCTGGAGTTTTTGCTTTGATTTCCGGGCCAGGCGATTGGATAGCTGGATTTATTACATTTTATGCGGTCAGCCAACTCGATATCTTCAAACAAGTGGCAGGCATAAAAGCCAATCATTGGTCAATTTCAGATTTTAAAAAAAATAATACCAAGTCATTTTTTGAAAACCAATCAAAATTGAATAAGAATCTGAACGTTGCAATAGCATTTGTTGCTTTTGGAATTTTAGATTTTATTCTTGCGCCTGCTTCAACAGCCGTAAGCATATTAAATGGAAACATACCAGAGGAATTGGGGCAAATTCCCTTGACCCTTATTCCTTTGGTTTTGGTGCCACAAGTTTTGCTTCTAGAGGTTTTTGCAATGCGCCAGTTGATAGGATTTAAAAAGATATTGAAAAGCGCTTAAAGCCAGTGCCTAATCGAGTAGACGGCTCCGGGCCGGGTACAAAAAGCCTTCTCTTGAGAGACGGCTTTTTTTGTGGGCTTTCGCGAATTTTCAAACAATTTGGATAAATGTTTGAATACATCCATAATTCACCAGATAAATCACTCTTTTTACTTTACTTTAGATTTTGCGAAAAAAAATCTATGGTCCGTTGCCAAGCTAATTGTGCCGCCTCCTTATCATACCGTGGCGTCGTATCATTATGAAAACCATGGTTTGCATTGGCATACATAAACACAGTATATTCTTTACGATTTTCCTTTAGGGCTTTTTCATAAGCCGGCCAACCTTCGTTTACGCGGGTATCGAGTTCCGCGTACTGCAATAACAGCGGAGCTTTTATCCGAGGCACGTCTTCGAGTGGAGGCTGACCGCCATAAAAGGGTACTGCTGCTGCTAAGTCAGGAATCCGTACAGCCATCATATTGGCAATCCATCCACCGAAGCAAAAGCCCACTACACCTACCTTACCACTACAGAACTCATTTTTCCTCAGGTATTCAAACCCGGCTATAAAATCTTCGAGCATTTCATTCCTATCCCGTTTACTTTGTAGGGTTCGCCCGTCGTCGTCATTGCCAGGATAACCGCCCAAAGGACTTAAGGCATCAGGAGCCAGACTGACAAAGCCCGCCAAAGCAGCTCTTCTAGCTACATCTTCTATATGTGGGTTGAGCCCTCTATTCTCGTGCACCACTACAATGCCTCCCAGTTTCTTCTGATTGCCCTTAGGCATACATAAAAGCGCTTTGATGGTACCTCCTCCCTTTGGAGAAGGGTAGCTGATATAGCTTGAAGTGACTCGTGGGTCATCGGCCTTTACCTGAATCGCATCTTGATAATCCGGAAGTAAAAAGCTCATCAATGAAGTAACGGTAAACCCGCCGACCGCATAGGCTGAAAGGCGTTGCATAAAGTCACGCCGTGTTACACGGTTATGTGCATAGTCATCATATAGATCGAAAACTTCCTGACTTATGTCTTCTTTTTTTAGGTTTTCCATAGAAATCACATATTTTGATTTTATAAATTTAGCAATCTTAATTCGTATATGCACCTATTAGCTATGTAAAAATTACTTTACTTCCGGCAGCCGAATCAGCAGTTCTTTTTCCTCGATGGAAGGTGAAGGTTTCATACCATTGGGATAGTTGTTAACCCAAAGTTAAGGAAACCGATCGGAGTTCGGAAATTACATCAAAAAATTTTACCCCATTTTAGGTATTGCGAGGCCATGGCCCTTTCTGGAACTTTGACTTGATCAATTAAATGCTTGCAAGCGCATTGGTCTTTCTGTTGAAAGAAAAAGGAGTTTCCGAAAATCCTGTAAAGAGTAGGATGTTGATTTTAATTCAATTTTATCATGAAATCAATTGTATTAGTCGCCGTATTATTGACGGCATGCTTTTTATCATCAACGGCGCAAATCCGCGCTAAAAAAGAAGTTGACCGCAGTGTGGTCAACGCAGACCTGTTGAAAGCCGCTGAAACAGACGCGCCGACCTTTTCCAGGTCAGAGCAGGCGCAAATCGCGAAAATCCTTGGCAGGGACTTCGTTCCGGTTTTCAATGAAAAAGGTGAGCTGTCCATCGCCACGCAACAATCCGTGCGGCATGTCAAAGCCCTAGGTGGAGGCTTTTCCAAAAACCCGGGCAGTGTTGCCTCCAATATCCTGATCCATAAAGGTTGGGTATTGGCCACGTCCAAGGATGTGCTGGAAGCCATGAAATCCCAACTTGGGGCACAGCGATTCCAGCAACTGGAAGCTATCGTCTCTAAGTAACATAGATCAGTGGGTTGGGCTACCTGCTATCCATTCCTGTGGGTGGCCCATTTTTAACTTTCGATAATTCGGTCTATTATCATGAGCGCTCAAATCCCATACCCCTGGCGGGCACATATTTTCGCAAACCTCAACTATGGTTATGCCCAGCACCAGTTCGAATATTTTAGGATTGCCATTGCTGCATTTTCAATTTTCAATTTCTGCTTATTTTTAGTGGACTTTGACGTATTGCTGGCGGCAAACGGAATGATCAATTGGGAAGTAACCCGTGCAAACGCATTCTGGTTCGAGCCCCATTTGTACAAACTGGGCACCGGAGCGACAGCGAACATCCTGCTGTACGGCGCCATTTTTTGCTATATCGCATCACTCATCTCGCTGGGGCTGGGTTTCCGAACCCGGTTGATGGCCATGCTCGCCTTCGGCTGCTTTCTGCTCTTTTCCGTTCATCTGAATCCTTACCTATATGGTGTTGATCTCTATCAGAGTGTTTTCCTGTTTTTTCTGTGCATTTTCCCCAGTGGGCATTCGTTGGCGCTTCCGCGCCGTCAGCACAGCGCAGCCCTACTGGGTCATCAGCAGATTGCCCTTCGGACGGTACAGATTTATCTGATGATCACGTATTTCTCTGCCGGTTTCGGCAAGGTGCAGATGCCATCTTGGCTGAACGGCGAGTTCCTGTTCCTCAGCCTGTCTGACCCCACATACCAATTCGTGAAACTACCCACTGATTTGCATTACCTCTGGTACGTACTGTCCGGATGCCTAGTGGTGTGCATCGAGTTGCTGTATCCGTTGCTCATCTTCATCCCATACGTCCGGATCTTCTTGCTACTCAGTATTATTGGTATGCATGCGGTGATCGCCATATTTATGGGATTGGTTCCGTTCGGCACGTTGCTCATCTTGGTCAACGTGGTGATCTGGTATCCGCTGCTTTTACAAGACTACCGCGGCATACGCCGCGCGATAAACCTTACATTCAAGTCATGACTGTCGTATATAAAACCTTCACGATCCTTTTTCTGGCCCTCCAGCTTTTAGTGGTGCTCAAAGCGGTGCCGAGCCAAGTCAATTTCAGGTCTTATTTTGCGGAAATAGCAACCAGTGTGTTGTGTTCCATCACCAAGGTCAATCATCTCTATAACTTTTTTACGGATCCGGATAAAACCGGATCATACAGCTATACGTCAAATGAGCTGGTGCTTTACCAGGTGGAAAAGGACCATGTCGATCAAAAAGTACTAACCCGTGACGGATCACTGAAAACCATGGTTACAGCGTGCAATCAGGCTCGGGTAAGCCATCTCCAGTCCATCGCCACGCGCGACACCGCACTGTACAATGCGGTGGTACGATCGCAGGCATTGTACTGCATCAGCAAATACCGGACTTATCCCTTGCTATCCGTCGAAGTCTTCCACCACCGGTGCGAAGCCATACGCAAAGGAAACCGATTCGAAAAAGTCGAATATACAGACACGGTTTACAGTAATTTGTTCTCAATCATCGCCTATTGAAATTTCTTGGTTTCGTCAAAAGATAATGCGGCCAAAATAGCGGCTTTCTTCCTATTGCTCACCCGTATCCCCTCTCCCTACTTCGCCTTTCCGGTGAACCTATCGGCTCATCCGGTTTACCTTCTGCAGCAAATGGTAAACCTTCAAGGCCCAACTGGTAAACCATCCGCATCACACGGTTCACCGTCTGCTGCTAACGCACGACCTTCCGGACCAAACGGTAAACCAAAAGCAACACCAAAAGCCCCAAGCCGAACAAAACGATGTATCCGGTAAACCGATTGGTCTCGCGTTTGGTCGATTCGGTCTTACTTTCAATCCATCCCGTGTACCGGTTGGTCGAATCGGTGAACCGACCGGTCGAGACGGTCTTGCTGTCGGTACGGATGGTGAACCGGCTCAACCTGATGTAACTGCTGTTGGTCGGCGCGGTCTTCCCTTCGGTCGGGATAGTCTTCGTGATGGACGAATCGGTAGACCCGATAGGCGGATCGGCAGACCAATTCCATGCCGACAACTCCACGACCTCCACCAGCCATGACCCCTCCTGCGCCAGCGACCACAGGCTGTCACGGTGTATGCGCACATCCGCTTCGCTCGTCTGTAAAAACGATTGCCTGCGCTCCCGGTGGGAAGCGCAGGCAAAACCGATAACCACGAGCGGCATCAATAACCACCCCCTCATCGTGCCATCCTTGAAAAAGGTTCACACCAATCGCTGTCGCCCTTGCCGTTGTGGGCGCGCACCCGCACATAGTAGGTCACCCCCGGTGTGAGCCCCGTGAGTTCCGTACCGAAGGACTGGGTCACGGTTTTCGGCTCGTCCCACTCGATGGGCATGCCCTCACCCGCACGCGTGCCCACGCAGTAGTCGTACTCCGTCGCGTCGGCCACCGTATCCACAGCCCACCGGAAGGTACCGCTTTTGTCGCCGTCGGCCAATCGGCCGCGCTGCGGGATACCCGGTATCCCGATGTTACGGTCGAGGTTACCCATGCGGAAGCCCGAACTTTCCAGCATGGAGCCCACGCCCTTGGCTGTCAGGTTCACATGCGTGGCCAGCTCGCGCATTAGGTCGAGCAGCACGATCCGCGCCTCCTTCTTCTCCCGGAAATCCAGTCGGCTGCCACCCCGGTTAGCCTTCTCCAGCTTGGTTTTGTAATCGATATACCCGGCTTCGAAGACTGCCAGATCCGGCACGGGCGTCGGGAAATTGGCATTGGCCGTCATGAATTGCAGGACTTTCCCCGCCTGCGTCACCAGCTCGTGCTCCGACATGCCGGCATAATATGTTCTTACTTTTAGAGGTTTCATTTTATTTTATTTTATTTTTTTTGCTGATTTGTTAATTTGCTGATTCGCTCTTTGTTGATTCGCTCTTTACTGATTCGCTGATTTGCTTTTTGCGAATCGGCGCACCGCGTATAGGCGAATGGCGAATTTGCCCTTCAATGCCACCGCGAGACAGCATAAATGGTCTTTATGGGCCGGCGTTTGCCTACCACGGCGTTGTCGACGTTTCCCTCTACCGTGAGGCAGAATTTGCCGTCCCAACCGTCTACGAATCCGCAGTGGGCGATGCGTTCTTTGGAGGTACTGTAGATGCTGAAAACGTCTCCTTGCCGCGGAATGGCATTGGAACTGGCGCGCGTGTTACGCGCAGCATCACCCGTGCCTTCCGATGCCCTGGTCCAGACCATATGGCCGGCCGGAAACAGCGCCGCCGCCCAGGCGTTCCGCGGCTCGGGATAGCCCGCCTGTCCATGGCACCACGACACGAATGCGGCGCACCATTCATACCCTTCACCCAATCCGCAATAGCGCAGGTATTCCGCTATGCGGGGGCCATCGTTATTGCCGGTGGCTTCGCGCACACCGACCTCGGCAGTGTAGATTTCCCGCAATGGATGGAACGCTGATGACGCTGATCTTACCGATAATCGCTGACTATATTTGCCACTATATACTGTGGCCCCATGCAGGCTTTCAAAAGATAAAAAATCCATGTCAATCCGTTTGATCTGCTTAATCCGTGTTCCATCCCCACCTACACCAACTTCATCACCACCCATACCACTGCCCAGAAATAAGACAGATAGAGGCAGCCATAACACAATGCCCGTTGCCATAACGTCAATTCATTAAACGATTCAACCATCAGTTTGTAAACTCCGGCAGCTGACAGCCGCGCTAAAACGACCAGCAGCAGCGCCAGCGGCAATACACTCAGGATACCGATATCCAATACCCCCGCTGTAGGGTCCCAAAGGCACAGCAGCGGGCCGCTCCATAGGAAAAGGCTCAGCGCGGTCAACAACCAAAACGCGTTTGCGTAAACCTGCCACATGCCCCGCACCGACCAGCTATTCCACAGGCTGCGTAGCCACAACCAAGGGCGCGAATGGATCCGGCGGACCTTGCCGCTATCACCCCATTCGATTTCATTTCGTTCTATATTCATTTGTTTCTGTTTTTCCGTTGAGGCGCAATGCTTGTCTGCCTATGGTAGTCATTGCGCCTTTGTTGTTCATGTTATACCAACAAGCACGTCCCGCATGCAGCGGGACGGCTTGGATACCCCTTAATATCCGATGGTGAAGTGAAGAAAATACCCGTCATCTTCCTCTTCTCCTGCAAAGGGCTGGCTGGGGTTGCTGCCGCTGCTTGCCTCCGACTCGATGAACTTGACGCCCAGCACTTGCGCATCGCCCTTGTTTTCGGGTTTGGTGAGCGTGATGGGGATCTGTTCGCGGATGGCGTATGCAATCTGCGTAGCCCAAAGTGCGCAAAGCATCGGTGGCAAACTGTCCAAAAAAGCCACCTGTTCGGGGGCGAGGTCAAAACGGCTCGGCACATAGGCGTAGAGCCCTCGCTCCACACACACGGCCTCCTCATTATGCTGTACCGGGGATAATCCGGCCAGCCAAGCTTGCCACAGCACCACACCTGCGGTCGTAAACGGATACTTCAGAAATTGCTTTTTCATACTACTTTTGTTTTGATAGTTAACCATACGGCCGGGCACCTCGCCCCGCCAACGGCAACAAAAGTATATATGTAAAATACTGGTATAAAATCACTTACCACCTAACATAGTGATAGATGAAACCGGCGAATGACAGGTGATTTAGGTGAGAGCGCAATTCAAATTGCCGCTACATACTGATACACGTGGTCGGTGTTGTCACCATACCGCATTTGAACACAGGAGTGGTTGGTGAAAACACGCAGCCGTAGGGTGAGGTGATAAGTGCGACATTTTGAACGGCGGAGCCCTCAACGAAGTTAATTGCGCCCTTATCATAACCATGCAGATATAACATAAAGTATTAAATTTACATGGTTAATAAAGCTAAATCAACGAATCCTTTGGTGGCCGTAGCGATGGTTGTTTAGCTATCGCTTCGGGTTGATGTGCCCGCTTGCTGGATGTATTTCCTGTCAATGGTACTTCAATAAATAGCTATAAATTTTCGAGTGTAGACGAAAATACATACATTTGTATAATATTTTCGAGCATGGACGAAAAATTTAATTTCTTAGCCAAATATAATTTCTGGGATGGGAATGTTCCGGCATTGGGCTTCGCGCGGAAAAATTATACTGACCGTATTTTTAGTTACGTCGGAAATAAGTTAGTCAAGGTACTTGTGGGCCAACGGCGCGCGGGGAAAAGCTATATCCTTCGACAGCTAGCCCAACGGCTGATTGACAGTGGGATAAACCCTCAAAACATTTTCTATATCAATAAGGAGTTTACCGATTTTGACTTTATCGTCGATTACAAAGATCTGGGGGCTTTGCTGAAAACTTACAACAGCAAACTGAAACCTACCGGAAAAAAATATCTTTTCATAGACGAGATACAAAACATTACAGGATGGGAGCATTTTGTGAATTCGCATTCACAGGATTTTGTGGAACCTTATGAAATATTTATCAGTGGTTCCAATTCAAAGATGCTGTCTGGTGAGCTGGCCACGTTGCTATCCGGTCGCTATGTGAATTTTGAAATATTTCCGTTTAGTTTTGTTGAATATACCGAGGTAACTTCCCTTGAGATTTCAAAGGAAAGCTACATCCAATATATGGAAGGCGGGGCTTTACCCGAGTTATTTGTATTGCCCAATGAAGAAACCAAACGCAATTACACCGCGGCCATAAAGGATACGGTGCTGCTACGCGACATCATCCAGCGACACAGCATTAAAGATCCTAGGCTATTGGAGGATATCTTTGTCTATTTGGTCAATAATGCGTCCAATCTGATTTCGATAACCAATATTGTCAACTTCTTTAAAAGCAACAAACGGAATACATCTTACGACACCATTTCAAACTACATTGGTTATATAACGGATACTTTTCTGGTACATAAGGTTGATCGCTATAACATTAAAGGGAAGGAAACCATTTCCGGTAACGCAAAGTATTACATCAACGACCTTTCGTTCAAGAATTTCCTTTATCCGGGCTTTGGTTATGGAATAGGCTATAGGCTAGAAAACATCGTTTATCTGGAACTGCGCAGGGCGGGATATCAAGTATATGTAGGCACTTTAGGCAGTAAGGAAGTCGATTTTGTGGCTACCAAAAATGACCGTCTTATTTATGTGCAAAGCGCTTATCTTTTATCGGACGAGCAGACAGCACAACGCGAATATGCTCCTCTCGAGACCATACGGGATAGCTACGAAAAATTTGTGGTTTCGCTTGATGATATTGCCTTGCCTCCGAATCGGGGCATCAGGCATATCCGGGCCTGGGATTTGGCAGCAGCCCTTTAATCAACTTTTTAATCCCTTTCTCCATACCTCATCAAAACTACATCCCCACCACTCCAAAAACTCCTCTTTCCGCCGATCACTCACCTTGATCCGCTCACCCGGCCGCCCTTTGCCCAGCACGATGATGGCATCGGGGCCATCCTCGTCCACCTCGCGGATGGCAGCCCGATTGACGATGGCCTCCGGCCGTACCATTTCCCTTACGATAAGGCTCCAACAGGGCCAGCCACGTTTTCGCCTTTTCCGGATCAGGCACCACATCGACGCTGCCTTCCTGCCAACGCGTTTCGGTCTCCTTCTCGGTCTTGCCGTAATCGCGCCGCCGCGATGGCCGCGAAGTGGTGGCCGAAGAGCACGTTTTTGTTGGTCGCTACATAGTCGCGGCCGTCGGCCATCGACACCGCGGGTGTGACGTTATCTCCGTTTAGCCGTAGTACCCGGTGGACGATGAAGATGCCATAAAAACGGTAGGCGATGGCGAAGATCAGTAGGGAGGAAAATACAAGGGTGAGGGCGTTGATGCCGTTTAAAAATTCCATAGTTTAACGTATTCTTTTATGCCCTCAGCGCTTTCCGCGCAAACTCCACGCACTTTGCCACTTCCTTCACCGCATTCGAACCCTCAGGTATGGCGTATTCCAATTCGACTGTGGCCGGGAACTTATACTTGCGCATTGCCATTAGTTGAAGAGCCTCCCCAATGGGCATGTCTCCCCCTATTTTAGATTTTTTTGAAATGAGCTGAAATGTCAAGAACCTATTCTAAAATACTATTGTAACAAACCGAATTTCTTTGGAATTCTTCTTTTGCGCCTATAACAAACATCATTTCGGGTTTTTTTTGAGTATCCACAAAAGAAATCTGCCCTTCTTCTTTTTCCAAAGTCATCCCCTCGACAACTCTAAACATCACGTTTCAATTTTCTTTAACATAAGATTAATTCAGTGGTTTATAGGTAATAATGATCTGACCTGCGATTACCGGTTCAGCAATAGAAATACCAATACGTGTATAAGGCGTACCACCTTCTGCTATTTCCTCTGATTTTAGCAATAGCTTATTACCAGGAGAAGTAAAAGTTACCAGCATTTTTTCATCCTCCCTTGTTAGCAACAGCGTATTTTCAGCAGTCTGCTCCCATTGGGAGCGGGTAGAAATTGCAGTTTCGAAAACTTTTGGCTCTGCAAACTCAAAATCATCAATAAATGTAACACTACCTGCATGAGATCTGTCGTAATCCATGGTACGTTCAAGTTTCTTTAGCCCCGGCGCATCATAATATGCCGAAGCAATATCCAATGTAATGTTATCTTTTTCAGGGTTAAAGTCCGTACTAATAGTATCTGATCTGGCTTGAGCACCTGCCTGCTGCTGGGTACCCGCAACCAAGGGAACAGGATGACCGTACGATCCAATTGTTTTATAAGTATAACGATACTTAGCGTCAAAAATATTGTTCGTATAAGGTATTACCCCAGGATCGCCAGCCACTATCTGTTTTCCCTGCACAATTGTATAAGATCCGATATCATTATGGTTATGAAATTCGCCGTTATTGCCACCTTTAAGTGCCACATCTATCTTAGCCGAAGAACTTGGTAGAGGCCTGCTAACCAATACACCTGTTTGCTCAAAAAATGAGCGGGTGTTTGCCTCATCTTTCTTGATATTTTTTTCAGGCTGTGACTTATATGATGAATTCGGAAAGGCCATCATCACATTTTTGCGGTTATGTCTCGTTGAGCTTTTATTTGTAAGGGTATCGTACTGGGGTATCCCAAGTCTTAAGCTCCGGTTAAGGTATAGCATCGATCAACCCCTCGGTCTTTTCCCGCGACTCGTTCAGCAATCCCAGATCCGTGGGATAGGCGATGTCCTGCGGGCACACCGTCGCATCGAACAGCACCCGCCCACGGGGCGTCGGATCGGCTGGTTGGGGTACTGGCTCCACAACCTCCGGACCGTGGCCGTTCCCCGGCTGTGCAAGCCCGCCGTCATCGGATATGTCATCATCCCCTTCGCCCGCCTGCCGTTCCACAGCCTGCCGGTGAAGTGTGACGATGCGCTCGTTTATGGCGTTAAGAAGGTCTTGCCCGATGCGCTCGCGCAGATCGACGAACAACGAAGCGTCAAACGGAACCCCCGCCGTGAAACTCGAATACCCCAGGAAGTACTGCATGTACATGTTCTCCGAGATCTGCTGTGTCGCTGTGAATGTAATTAAACAACATGATATGCGCTATTCAATTTATCCATTTATTTACTCAGATTCAGCCTCAGGTTGAGTTCAAAACTGCCATTGGTATAGCTGCTTAAAGCAGAGGTCTGTATGGTATAGGTTCCGCTGATCAGGTATTTCTTTCTAAAGTCTATACCCAAACCAAAAGTCGCATTCCTGGTACTATGGTACATCGCTAGCAAAAACACCTGCTTGTTGGCAATGCCAAACTGCGCACCCGCATCCCAGATGTTGTCAAAACCTTTCACACCCCTATAGGCTACCTTTGGCTCTACATCCATGCCTTCGGCACCTTCGCTGATCCCGATTTTATAACTTACTGCAGTATAAAAGGTAGCCACATCGGCCAGTTTGATCACATCCTTTTTCAATACACTTTTCAGGTTGGGGATGGCCGCCTGGATGTTCAGCTTATCTAAAGTATAAGCTACTCCAAAATCTCCGTCTAGGTAAGTTTCACGGTCGTTGTACTGCCCTATTGTCGGATCATTGGGATTGCCATAAATATCGGCATTTTCTAAGCGCTGGCTCATAAAACTCAGTGATACCCCAAAGTGCAACTGATGGTTGTTGTCATTCAGCTTCAGGTGATAGGCATAACTGCCCACTACTCTGGTCTGTCTTTGCAAACCCGCACTTTCGTTGTTTACCGTTAAACCCAGTCCAACTTTGTTAAAGCCATAATCGGCCGTCAGGTTTTGGGTTAAAGGCGACCCCAGTACATTGCTCCATAGCTTACGGTAAGCACAATTCAGCTTTAAACCCTCACCTGCCCCGGCAAAGGCCGGGTTGATCAGGTATTGATTGGTATAGTACTGGGAGGATAAAGGATTCAGCTGTGCTTTTACCGAGGTGGTAATGATTATGCTAATCGTAATCAGTACTAAGGGTTTATATATCGTTTTCATCTCTGTTTTATGCTGTTTTACTCTGGCCTGATAATGGTAATGAAACCTCTGAAACGTGGCCTGCTCGTTCCAAAATCTATGATATAGTAATAGGTGCCTTCAGCCAGTGGCGCTCCATTTAAGGTACCTTCCCAACTGTTGTCATAACCTTTTTTACCATAAATGAAACGGCCGGTTTTGTCAAATACCCTCACCTCATTGTTTGGATAAAAGTCAATATTATCGATCACCCATTTGTCATTCACCCCATCACCGTTTGGCGACATGATATTGGTTGCCTTGATCTTCACAAAATCTTCCAGCACGATTATGTTAATAGCCTTGCTTTCTGTATAGCCGCTGGCATTGGTAGCTGTTACGGAATAGGTTGTCGTCTGACTTGGCCTTACCTCAAGTGCGGCCGTAGTCTTTCCGCTTACAATACCATTTGCGTCTGCCCATACATAGCTGCTGCCACCTGTTGCGGTAAGCAGCACGGTTTCCCCTTTACTGATTTCTGTTCCCTTATCACTGCTGATGGAAACTGCCCATGGCACTTCTGCTTTTGTGAAATTGTCTTTTGCCGTTATTTCTACGTTTGCAAAATTCAATGGCTGAGCCCCACCGATCTGTACCCGGTGGCGTAAGCCATTGGTATCAAAAATTGCGGTAGCGGTATTTAGCACATAATCACCACTGCCTATTACAGGTAACCAACTGCTTCCATTATATTTTGAAATACCGAAAGGAGATGACGGGGTAAAGCCACTGCCTTTCAGACTTGCAGGAAAGCCGACACGAAACGTATAATCTCCTGTTCCGCTTGTACGGATAACATGGTATGACGCATCTACAAACTGGCTCTTGTCTGCAACTACACCACCATTTGGCAAACCATTACCTGTAAGGCCCGTAAGTACACTCATTGTAAAGTTGAATGCAGTTCCTGAGGGTGGGATAATGCGTATAGGCAGATAATTTCCGCCGTTTCCTAAAGGAATATCTCCCTGAGCAGTTGTTAATCCTGTTACTTTAACTTTCGCAATTGCACCGGAACTTGCTGACGACTTGGTGTTGATATAGGAAATGTTGCTTCCGCCTGAAACACTTGAAACAGTAAGCTCTGAAGTTTCCGGAATATTCAGCAATCCCTTCTGCATATCCAGTTTTGCTATCGTCAGCACCTGGTTCAGTGTAACTCCAGCGGTTGAATTGACTACCATTTTATTGAGAGTTGCATTTTTAAAAGTATTGGCTGCAACGGTTCTTGCTATCGATGTAGAAGGAGAGGCATTTACAAAACCTATAGTGCCATTAGTTGCATCAATTATGCCGGTACTGTTTAGAGTAATAGCGCCCGCAATATTCATTACGGCACCTAGCTTCAGTTTATGGGTATTCCCAGCTGCAACACCCAGTGCGTTAAAAGTAACATTTCCGCCTATGAAACCGATATTATCAGGACCTTTGTTAAAATTTACTGTAAGTGATGAAATGGTATTATCATGAGCTACAGAGATACAATTAACGGTATCTTCTGCTAGCAGGTTGCCACTGATATTCAATATACCTGTAACGGCTGGAGAAACTCCCCCGATATACACAGATGATCCTCTTTGAAAAAACACATCATTTGCTACACCTAAAGCAACTCCGTTACTCACTCTCAGAAAGGTCCCTGCTATAACTGTTGGTGCTATGGTATAGCCGGTCCCTCCGCTATTAATGCTCACCTGTGTAATACCAACTTTGGCCGAAACAGCTGCTCCTGTACCATTTCCTGTAACAGACATAGTTGGTATGGAAGTATAGTTAGATCCTGAATTGGTTATAACAATATCCATAATTTTACCACCACTCACTACTGCTGTGGCCGCTGCTCCGCTTCCGCCACCGCCGCTAAAAGTAACACTGGCAGAAGTATAGCCAGAACCCCGATTTTTTATATCCGCACCTGTTACTTTTACTCTTGTGATAGTTGCAATAGCACTGGTAGAGCCTGCAGCTTGTCCGCCGTTAACAAAAGACAGAGCAGGAATACTGCTTAAGTTACCTGGCTCTACAATGGTTAATGCTGTTACTGTACCGGCATTAATCTGTGCCCTTAAAACAGCCCCATTCCCTTCTCCAACTATCAGGTTCTTTAAATTTCTATTACCTGCTACCAATGCGCTTTGTCCATCTCTTACTAATAGATTAGTGGTTAATCCAAGGGCAGTTGTTGCTGTTACCCAATTTCCGTTTGTAAAAACTTCAAATTGTGATGGGCTTCCCATACTGCTACTCAATTGTGTTGTCCGATAATCACCCGCAGCAGGAACATATTTAAATGCATATTCATTAAATAACAATGATCCGTAGCCTAATAATATCGCAGTACCACTTTCTCCTCCATTGTCTTGCCTTATTTTCTCAACAACCATTTTGGTATATTTAACCGGATCTCCGGACATCCCCAGTCTGTTTACATAATGATTGTAAACCAATTCATAAAATGGAAGAAACTCTCCCCTATCTAAAGGAGAAATCACAGATCCATAATGATTTGTTGTATAGGGTACGCTATAACCTAAATTATATTTAGCGGTATATTCGGTTCCTAACAATAACCTGTTTGAAAACAAACCATAAAGATCTGTATTTTGGTTATACCCTATTTCGCAAGCTTCCGCTAAGCCCCCTATGCCCATTTGGGTATGCTCCTGATCGCGGCCGCTTTCAAAACACTGGCCGGTAGTAGGGTAAATGTAATTTTTCATTGTTCCAGGAGAAGTTTCCGTGGTTGACCACAAATAATTGCGCCCTCTGGAGTAAATGGCAGAGTCATTTATAAAAACTCCTATTCCCATCATAGTTTTGCAAATGGCCGTATCCCAATTCCCAGCCCATCCCCCCTGGAAAGGTTCAATTACCGGATAAAATTTATTCCTGAACATAGATTCCGCTTGCAGTATATCTGCCTGAGACCAACCTGAGTTTGTATATCGCAGAATTTCCGCAGCATTAACAAAACCAAAACCATACCACGCCGCACATAACTTTTTAGCGCCTCCAGTAATACTATCCAAGGTACTCGACCAAGAGTTCAATATTGTTTTAGCCTTATTTGCATAGGTAATGTTCCCTGTAATTACCCACAAAATTGCACACCTATAAGCTCTCTGACTTTGGGCAGACATTGCCCTTGACGCCGGAGTGGTTGCACCTCCAAATTCTCTATTAACAATGGCATAAACAGGTTCCTGAACATAGTTTATATCGTTATAGGCAAGCAATTTAGCATATGTCGCTGCCCATGGCTGTCGTTCCGTATTTGCATATGTCTTTAACCTGTCCAAGCCATCAGCGTTGAACAGTATCCCCGGATGTACAAGTTGCGCTTGAGCATGTAAAACGCCCATCAATAAAAAAATAATCGCCAACAATGGCAATTTTAGTTGCTTAGTAATTGTTAATCTCATAATGGTTATAATTTGGTTTATAGTCTACTTAGATATTATCTATTGTTAATTGAATATTAAGACCACTTTTCTATATATTAGGGTTTCTATTTGACATAGCAGATATTAATTGATCTCATCTCTCCACTAACTCTTTAACCGTATCACCATAATAATCCACCTTATCTGCTTTCATTTTTGACAATTAGTACCATCTCCTGAAAGTGTCCACAAACACGATGAACATCAGCACCATATCATGCACCCCGCCGCCCAATACGCATCCTATCAAAATCCATAGTGTTCCCGGCAGGTAACCAAACTGGGCTGCCAGCACCGGGCCTACCAAAGGTCCGGCGGCTGCTATGGCTGCAAAATGATGGCCAAACAGTACATTCCTGTTGGTGGCCACATAATCTTTTCCATCTGAAAATTCTATTGCTGGGGTTACGTTTGCGGCATTGAGCTTTAATACTTTATTGGCCAGAAAAATCCCGTAAAATCTGTAGGCAATAGCAAAGTTTGGTAAAATTTTTCTATCGTTTTTTCATTAGAATAAATTTGTTTTTTAATGGCAATGAAGCTTGCATAAATTATTCATATACTTTTATTTATGGCAATTTATGCAGGTTTCATCTATTTATTTTTATTGACCTATTGTTTGTCTTTAACGGTATCAATGAGATCGCTTCGCTAAGTTTTCAATGGCTGATGAGAGCTCGATGTAAATAACCGAAGCGACAGCGAGCTCATTGACACTTAAGATTTCTTAAATGTTTGTCAATAATTATTGCCCTGTGTGTCAATATGAGTTACATCTCGGTTTCATAAAGTTAGTTTTGCGGTTTATAGGTAATAATGATCTGACCTGCGATTACCGGTTCAGCAATAGAAATACCAATACGTGTATAAGGCGTACCACCTTCTGCTATTTCCTCTGATTTTAGCAATAGTTTGTTACCCGGAGAAAAAAAGGTAACTAACATTTTTTCACTTTCTCTTGTCAACAACAGGGTGCTATCAGAAGTCTGTTTCCATTCGGAACGAGTAGAAATAGCAGTTTCAAACTCCTGAGGATTAGCGTATGCAAAAGAATCCGTAAATGTTATACTGCCGGCATGTGATCTATCGTAATCCATAATACGCTCAAGCCTCTTTAGTTCCGGCACATCATATGCCGAAGCAATATCCAATGTGATATTATCTTTTTCCTTCGTAAAATCCGTATGGACAATTCTTGATCTGGCTTGAGCACCTGCCTGCTGCTGAGTACCCGCAACCAAGGGAACAGGATGACCGTACGATCCAATTGTTTTATAAGTATAACGATACTTAGCGTCAAAAATATTGTTCGTATAAGGTATTACCCCAGGATCACCAACCATTATCTGTTTTCCCTGTACAATTGTATAAGATCCGATATCATTATGGTTATGAGATTCGCCGTTATTGCCACCTTTAAGTGCCACACCTATCTTAGCCGAAGAAGTTGGTAGCGGCCTGCTAACCAACACCCCTGTTTGCTCAAAAAATGAGCGGGTGTTTGCCTCATCTTTCTTGATATTTTTTTCAGGCTGTGACTTATATGATGAATTCGGAAAGGCCATCATCACATTTTTGCGGTTATCACTAGTTCCGCTTTTGTTTGTAAGCGTGTCATATCGGGCTATCCCTAGCCCTAAAGTCCTATTGAGATAAATCATCACCGCCTCATCAGGCTTTGCTCCTTCCCGACCATCTGAAATAGCCGGATATACTCCGTTTATAATCTCAATATTCGGCGCATAACGGGAAATCTTCTGAACTTTTGGGTCGTCAAAAAGATCAATTTTTCCACCCGTAGCCTGCCAAATACTTTCCCGCAATAAAATATAATGTCCAAATCCGTAGTTGTAATAAGTTACGCCTTCCACGCAATATCCATCATCTTCAAATCCTACTAATCCATTCTTGGAATAATATTCCCCAATGTAGGTAAATACAGCTCGCTCATGTTTATCTTCGATTACCGTTAGCGCTGCGCCCACCAATCCGGCCAAACAAACATGGTTCCAGTTGTTGTCTGCGATTAGAAAATGGTTTTCTTTATTATCATTCTGTGTTTTAAATTTGTGATGTATTGGATTGAATATCCTTGTATATAAAGCATCCAAAGCCTCTTTTCTTAATTTGGGACTTATCTTATCTCCCATCATATAAAGCGTTTGGGTAATGGTATGAGCATATAATGAGGAAGTCAGTTCTACTGAATACGCTACTCCATTATAATTCTTAAAATCATAATCACTGCGGGGTGAAACCCACGATTTCTGTTTAAGAATATCACGCAAGCCATCTTCCACCATCCGGGTATATCTACCTTCGTTTTGCAGACATTCGGCCCAAGTTGCTTTTGCCAATCCTTCCGCTCTTTTGCGCATCATCGTCAAACCTGGTTTTGAGGAAGATGCACTACCGTTTGAGAGAGAGAAATAATCATCTTTACTAAAAGAGGGGAAGCTATAATTTCTCATCCCCCTTAAAAATCGGTCGTAATTACCTGATTTTAAGAGCTTGTCCCAAACTTCACGTTTATTATAAGGCTCGCCGAAACCTGATGGTTTATCTGACAGCATTTTTTCAATCTCCTGAACGCGTTGTTCATCAATAGGTTTGAGAGGAAAAGGAGCCGATTGCGCAATTGAAACCGAAATCTTGGAAATAAAAAGACCGGTAATAATAAGACTTTTAGCCGTTAGCAACAAGTGCGTGTAATAAGCTGATTTAAAATATGTGTTTATCATTTTTTTTAGGTTAACCATTTAAATATTCTCCTAAAATATTCATTGTATCCTTTTGATATTTCGCTACCAGTTTCTGGGCTTTCTTTACTTTTTCTTTTGAGGCGGTAGGATTTTTGACCATGTCAAGCACAGTAGGGACAATTCTCTCTACATCTTCTTTTGTATCCATATCGAACAGCCACTCTTTTAACCCAATGTCCTGCCACATAAACCCTTTAGATGTTTGCTCTTTAAAGCGACAAACGATAGCCGGTACACCGAGGGCTATACACATAATTGGTGAGTGCATTTCGAGTCCAAATAGCCCTGCAGAACGATCGTAGGTGCTAACCGCTTCATCCGTAAGCCAGTATCGGTCACGCCAGATAACGCGGGGTTTCACGTCATCCGGCAAGGGATCATACAGCATTTCCTTGCCAATACGAATCTGTGTTTCATTTTCAGGAACAATTAACACGTTAAGGTCTGTTTGTCTGACCACTTCGATAATTGCATTTCGAATTGGTAGGTTATCATGTTCTTTCATCTTCTCGTTCCATACATGTTTTTCCTCATTCACTGTAGGGTCTTTCGAAGGCAGTTCCCACCAGGGTGAAAAACGAAGCTGTGGAATTACGCAAACAAATTTTCCGGTTTCCAGCTTATGCTCCTTCAGAAATAAATCAGCGGCTTTATCATTTCTTATATCTACTGCGAAGGCACCATCGGGACAAAAACCCACTATCGGACATTTTATTCCTTTTTGTTTGGCAAATTCAAGCGATACCGAATCCCTGAAATAGGTAAAAGCGGCATCATTGAACAGCTCCATATCCAGAGGATTGTAATTACCATCCTGTGCCTGAAATCCGTAATTACCTGGAAAAGTAATCCCATATATTCCATAAGGTTTTCCCGTTTCCTCTTTCCATCGCTTCATTTCATGTCTACCTACCAAAGAAGGGCCCGATCCATGAAGAAAAAAATCGCATTCGGTTATGGCTTTTTGTTGATCTTTTTCAGATTTTAAGATCTCTAATTTAGGAAACCTTGCCATGAGCATTTCTTCTACGCCAGCTCCTACGTCCATTGGCCACAAGCGAACATCTACATGGGGCAGGTATTTCTCGATTAAGGCCAGCACTCCTGGTGTGTGAGCAATATCACCTATGTTTTCAACTTGCCATGAAGAACGTAAAAGGATAGTTTTATTTCTCTTGTTATTACAACTGGCTAAAGCCGGAATGGCAGCGAGGTAAGCGGCAAAAACAAGTGAGTGTTTAAGGAAGTCTTTGCGATTTATATGATTCATATATCTGTATTTCTATTAGTTTTTAAAACACCGGAATAATCCAGTTTGAAATTTTTACGGAAGTTGCTGGTCGCTCTAAAACCTTTAATAGGTCAAAAACATCTTTTGACATGGACTATCAAGTATTGGCCAAGAGGCAAATTTATTATAGTCTTATTTTGCTATACCTCAGTAATGCCTCTAGGTAATAATAATCTGC
This sequence comes from Parapedobacter tibetensis, assembly GCF_024704835.1. Taxonomy (GTDB): domain Bacteria; phylum Bacteroidota; class Bacteroidia; order Sphingobacteriales; family Sphingobacteriaceae; genus Parapedobacter; species Parapedobacter tibetensis. Next base: position 243,650 of record NZ_JAMXBE010000005.1, on the reverse strand, counting down.
GTAAATAATTGGCGTATTTACCTCTGATTTATAAGGTTTTGAACCCACTGAATGTTTTAGCAAGAAATAATTGTTTTCACCTAAATTTGCAGTATATGCCTTGCTAGAAAGGCTTACCAACATTTCCTCTGCCAATCTATAGTGTGCGTTGTCATTCGTATAGCTATACATTTCCAATAAAGCAGAAGCAGTAATAGCCGCCGCTGACGCGTCTCTTTCTTCATTCGGTATATTAGGAGCATTAAAATCCCAATACGGGATTTTATCTGATGGGAGATTCGGATGATTAGCAATAAACTTAGCTATATTTTTAGCCTGGTTAAGATATTTTTTATCCCCGGTTGCTCGATACATCATGGTATAACCGTAAAGAGCCCACGCCTGCCCTCTCGCCCATGCAGACTCATCGGCAGCTCCTTGATTGGTTTTCTTTGCAAGTACATTTCCCGTACGATCATAACAAACTACATGATAACTGCTATAATCTTTTCTAAAATGGTTTTTCAGTGTATTGTCAGCATGTGTAATACTTAGATCGTAAAATTTGCTGTTTCCTGATGCTTTCGCTGCCCATAATAAGAACTCGAGATTCATCATATTGTCTATAATAACAGGATAGTCAAACCTCTTAAACTCCTCCCAGGACTTAATCAACCCAATTTTAGGATTGAAACGCGTAGCCAGCGATTCTGCCCCAACAAGCATAATGTCCTTATATTTCTCATTTTTGATTAAACGATAACCATTTCCGAAAGAGCAATACAGCATAAACCCTAAATCATGGGTAGTTGTATTGTACTTTTCTTTTTCTACTGCCATTGTCCATTTATCCGCAGCTTCCTTCCATTTATCGTCCTTGGTATACTCATAGAGATACCACAAGGATCCCCCGAAGAAACCACTGCACCACCAATCTGATGTTCGGGTATCTAAGGTTCCCTCTTTCTTTACAGATTGGGGGAACCTGCTGAGGTCCGTATTCGCTTCGAGCATCAATTCGTATTGTGCTTTGGCAAATTCCATTTCTTTTTGAACATCTACTTTGGGTTGTGCCTGTAGACTTAGTGTGGTCAGTAAACAGTTGATAGTTAAAAAAATAGCTTTCATGTTTTTTTTTGTCAGGGGGTGATGGCATCCTAATCGGTAACAGTAATTTCTATTTGCCTAGCTACCTTTTTATTTCCATAGACATTATTTGTTTCCCCTATGAAAGTAGCAGTATAGGTGCCGGCTTCACTATAGGTATAACTGTAACTTTCCTTTTTTGCTTCTCTAAACAATTTAAGCGCTGTTGCTTTATCATTCCCCAGGTCGTTAGGGTTGATATAGATAGCCCTGCTAATTCCCCAATCTTCTGTATATTCTTCCATAGTTTCCGGAGTTGCATTTCCTTTGAACTGAATCGTGGTCGAGTTTACAAGTGATCTGCCTGCTTGTTTGTTTCCGTAAGAAAATACAGAAAAATTACTACCTGAACCATAGTCCATTAGCGTGACCTCTCCATCGTCAAATTTACTTTTCACCAATACATCAGTGATATTCCAATCATTGGCGGCTAAAAATTCTGTCTGAGGCTTGGTAATATATCTAAAGGCCAGATATAGTGGTTTTCCTGCAACGGCAAGATCCATGATATCAACTTCCGTCGAGGCCTTTACTGTGGCATTCGTTGCAAGCGCAAATCGGTCGGTAACGTCCACCCAGGTAGCAGCCTTGATGTTGGCAATCGCATATATACCATCAAAATCAGAAGATACCAGCACAGCCAATTGATTGGCCTGTTTTATAGAGGCTACCGTAGCACTTGAGAAAGACAAATAACAATTTTTTAATTCTCTGGAACTTGTGCCATAGTTATAGTCCTTCAGGAATTCTCCTGAATAAAAGGACAGCATTTGAGGGCTCCCTTCAAATTTGAATGTAACAGACTCGCCAGCCGTAATAGTGGTTTTGTCAGCCGTAACTTCTAATGCTGGATCATCAAGCTGATTTTTCTCACAAGAAAATAAAACAACCGATATCAGCATTAAATAATATTTGAAATATGTGTTCATTAGATTATCAAATTAATAGTAAAAAATGAATAACAATTACCAACCTGGATTCTGACCGATTGCCTTATTGACTGTAGTTTCGGCATCCGGGATAGGCCATAAAACATCTCTCTCTGTAGTGTTTTGTCCTGCTTTTCCACCGAAGGACCTTGATCCCAGAGGAGCAAAATCCAGAGCGATTTGTTTCATCACACTGTAGTAATCACCCCAGCGCACCAAATCTCTCTTTCTCATGGCCTCAAATGCCAATTCTCTTGAACGCTCCGCTTTCAGGAACTCCATAAATTTGGCATAGTCAGCAAAGCCGATAGTTTTTACGTCACCCTTAAGTTCAGACAAATTGGTCAGGGTTATAGTAGCTTTTGCCTGCACACCAGCATAGGTAAACACAGCACCGGTAGTCGCTGCTGAAGATGCACCAGAGGATTGTGTAGGTGGCGTGGTGGTGGTTGTACCTGCTGTAGTGACTGTATACAGCTTATTATCATTATAAACTTGGTTGCCTACGGTGTATAATACATTTGGCATCCAGGACTCGCCAATAGTAATGGTTGGTGTTGAATTATAATTACCACCCTTATTTTCCAAGTAAATCGCGGTTAGTGCTCTGGTTCCGCTCGTTGCAACTGTTGCTACAGCAGCGCCACCTGCACCGCCACCACCAGAAATTGTAACCGCCGGCGCTGATGTATACCCAGAACCCGCAGTCGAAATGGTAATGGTATCAATCAGTTCTCTATTTGGCAATAGGTTTCCAAAAGCTCTTCTTCTCACTTGATTCACAGTCTGGTCCAGTACATCTTGATCTGGTACGGTTTCATTTTGGCTTGCTACTGCTTCTGCATACATCAGCAACACATCTGAATATCGCAGCAGCGGATAATTGACCGAATTACCTCCTTGCTCCTTTGGATAAACGGTTTCATACTCCCTTTTCCATTTGGCTACGTGTCGTGAACTTGCCTGCGCGGCTGTAGGATAGATTGGTAGATACGTTTTTCGGGCGGGATTGGTCGACGACAAAGTGTAGGTAGAGATGGTCCAGTCCCTTCTCAGATCACCTTTTGTATAGGAAAAATACAACTTTGGTGTGATCGCTACATATCCGTAGCTGTAACCATGATTTGGATCTTGACCACCGTGAGAAATGCCATAATGAATGCCAACTTTCCCGGTAGCATTCAAACCATCTGTTTTATAACCGTAAAACTCAACCTCCCAAATACTTTCTTTAAGGTCATATTTATCCTGGCTCATATTGATGAATACTTGCCTATAATCCGGGTTAAGGCTATGAAATCCGTCATCAATCACCTTTTTCGCCCAAATTTTGGCCATTTCGTATTTAGATACATCCTTTACAGGATGTCCTGCCATATATAAACATACTCTGGCTAATAAACCACGTACTGCAGATTTATTGATGTGACCTGCGTTGGTGACCTCCCTTACGTCAGGGACCAAACTTTCCGCTTCGGTCATATCTTTGATGATCTGCTCGTATACTTCTTTTGAAGGTGTTCTGGGATTATTGGTTTGTGCAACAGAAGAGATAGGCTCCAGCAGCAAAGGCACATCTCCCCAGTAACTGACCAGTAAAAAGTAAAAGTAAGATCTTAAAAACAAAGTTTCTCCTTTAATGACTGCTCTTTTTGACTCATCCATTGCCGGTTTATCGATGTTAGCGAGCAATAAGTTTGCCCTTTCTACTCCACTATAAAGTGCGGTCCATACGTTAGTAACGTTATTTTCGGAAGTGGTAACTAAGTTGACAGCGATGCCCGTACTCTGTCTAGAACGGTTATAAAAACCTTCATCTCCATCCAATGACATCACCCCCTGAAAGCTGTGCGCATAAATTTTGGTTAATGTATGAAACACTCCAGCCAATGCTGAATTGAGCTGTTGTTCTGTCTCGTAATAATTTAAATTGGTGATCGTATCCTTAGGTACGGTATCTAAAAATTTAGAGCAAGATGTAACCATACAAACCAGGGCTACAACAATACAGATATATAATTTCTTTTTCATAATATATTTTGGTTTATAATGAAGCCTTTAGTCCAAAAACTAATGTTTTCGCAATAGGGAATGCGGAATAGTCAAATCCTGGAGTTAAGATGGAGTTGCGCGTGGACACTTCTGGATCCATACCTGAATAGTTGGTCCATGTAACCATATTCTGTGCGGAAGCTGTCAACACGATCTCTTTAAGTCCTAATTTTTTCAAGTAATTCGTTGGTATGCTGTAAGCTAATTCCACTGTTTTCAACCTTAAATAGGAAGCATCTTCCAATTCCCTGGTCGAATAATACCCCTCCGGAACCCCTCCAACAACGGGTATGGTCGTACTCGGATTTGTAGGCGACCAACGATTCGCATAACTTGCGTATTGATTCAGCATGGTGTATGCTTTTGCTTCAAAAATGAGTTTGTTTGCGTTGTACACATCATTGCCATAAGACCATTGCAAGAACACATTCAGACTTAAGTTTTTATATGTAAAATTGTTAGAAAAACCACCAGTATGAATAGGTAAACCCCTGCCGATAATGGTTTGATCTGCCGCTGTGACAATTCCGTCATTGTTCAGATCTTTATAGCGGATATATCCTGGTTTGATGGTCTCTCTGGCCATGCCGTTTGTCGGCACAGAATTTTTGAGGCTATAACCGCCATTTGGCAATTGATAAAAATCTTCATACTGATAGATCCCATCAAATATGTACCCAACGAAATTACCTACTGGATGGCCTATAGCGGCACTATACAATACCGGGTCAGCATATCCAGACTGCCATCTGGGTGTGATAGCATTTAACAAACGTTCCTCTCCATCAGCCAACTGCAAAATGGTATTTCGGTTGAAGCTGATATTGAAATTACTCCGCCAGGAAAAATCCCGTTTATCGATATTCACCGTATTCAAGGTAAATTCCAATCCCTCATTCTTTAACTTACCTACGTTTTTGTAGGCACGGGCATAACCTGTACTGGGCGACATATTGGCTAAGAGCAACAAATTGTCTGTTTTCTTTTGGTACACATCAACCACCAACTCAATTCTATTCTTGAATAAAGATAAATCGTATCCTAAATTGAGCATCGCAGTAGTTTCCCATCTTAATTTGGGATTGCCTATCGTAGGGATGGCTGCCGGTGTTGGCGCCTCATTCCCGAAAGAATAGCCAGTAGAGTTTTCTACGCTGATTGGTGAAAGCGCAGAAAAATCCCCTACTCTGTTGTTGCCAGTTAAGCCGTAACTCAAACGTAATTTGGCTTCTGTGATGGTTTCAATTCCCTTAAGAAAGGATTCTTCCTTCATTTTCCAAGCTAAAGCCCCCGATGGAAAGTACCCCCATTTGCTATTCGGAAATTTAGAGGACCCATCTGCCCTGAATGTTGCTGTGAACAGGTATTTGGATCTATATCCATAATTCACTCTGCTGAAATAAGATTGCAAAGTATTGTATGTACCGAAAGAACCTACCGATAGTGGAGTACCTTGTCCTAATCCATCTATGCCTAGAGTCTCATTGGGAACTTTAATTGCTGTATAGTTATTTCCCTTTCTGTTTTCCTGCTGGAAACCAAACCCACCCAATACTGTAAGCGAATGGCTTTTGTTCGCCTTACTATAGGTAATGGTATTGTCGTTAGACCAAGTGGTGCGACTGTTATAGTTCATTGAACCCCACTGTCCATTGTTATTTCTAGGGCTTAGGGGGCTTCCTTGGCTCGTACCGGAATTATAGAACGTACCCAACTGAATGGTATTAAGGTTAATGGCGCCGGTAGATTTGAAGACCAGGTCTTTAGTGATATTATAAGTAAAATACCCATTAGCAACCAAGTTATTGTTATCTCTATTTCTGTAAAGATTCTTTGCAGACTCCACTGGGTTGAAGCGATAATCTGTAGGGCTGTCTACATCTTCATCAAAAAGTTCTTCTTCCAGGTCTATGTCGCCTGTTAAATATCTAGCGTTAACTGGTCTGTATCCCCATACTGAATAAAGAAGCGCACTCGATGCATAGCCATCTCGTATAGAAGAAGCAATTTGGCCATACGTCTGCGTATGTGTATAATTTGCACTAACGCCAGCTCTCAATTTGTTGCTGACGTTCTGATCTACAGTTACACGTCCCTGCTGCTTCTTCAAACCCGTATTCACCACCACAGAGCCGGTTTCAAACAAGGATCCTGAAATGGCGTATTTGGTATCTTTACTTCCACCCCGCAATGATAAATTGTGAATATTGGTTACGCCTTGCCTGAAGAACTGATCTTGCCAGTTGATCCCTTCTATATTTTTATAGGAATCATTGGTTACACCGTTTGAGAGATACCGCGTGTTAGCAGTTACCGAATCACGCTCATATTCTAATTTAACAAATTCATAAGGACTTAACACCTCAACTCTTTTAGTCACATCCTGGAAACCGTAGGAGCCTGAATAAGTCAAATTGGGTTTGCCCACTTTCCCCTTTTTTGTTTCTACAACAATAACACCGTTTGCACCTCTGGATCCGTAGATAGAGGTTCCGGAAGCATCTTTGAGCACGTTTATGGATTCTATATCGTCAGGGTTCAGCAAAGAAAGATCAAAGTTCTCTGTCGCAAATCCATCTATAACAAATAATGGAGAAGCGTCTTGGGTCAAAGATCCTACTCCTCTGATACGTATGTTCATTCCTTCTTCTCCAGGTTGCCCTTGACTAGACGAGACACTTAAACCAGCTACACGGCCAGCCAATGCTTGTTCGATAGAAGACACGGGGGCTTTAGCCATATCTCCGATATTTACCTGTGCGACAGATCCAGTCAGATCTTCTCGCTTAACAGTTCCATAGCCTATTACCACAACTTCGTCCAAAGCACTAACCGCCGTTACAAGTGAAATATTGACAATACTTTTGTTGTTAATCGGAGACTCAACCGAATCAAATCCCATCATATTGTAAATCAGAATTTTTCCTCGACTTTCAATATGGATTTCGTATTCACCATTTGCATCCGTTACGGCCAGCGTTTTAGTCTCCTTCACCCGTACCGTCACCCCCTCCAGCGGATTTCCATGTTCATCGGTAACTTTTCCAGTGACTACTCGTTGTTGTCTAGCTTCAGCAAGATCCGGTCTATCAGTAACCCGCTTAATGACAATCGTACCATCCTTGAGCGACCACTCCAACCCACGCCCTGCCAAAATAGCGGCCATTGCCTGCTTTAGATCTGCATCGTTGATTTCTGCGGTGACGGGCATGGAGGCGATCTGTGTGCCCCGGAAGAAAAACAAGTAACCTTGCTGCTTTTGGATTTCCTTCATCACATCCCCCAACCTGGTGTTTTCAGCTTTCAGCGTGATGTTTTGTGCGTGGGTATCCGCAAATGCTTGCAACGCAAACACCATAGTCAAGAAAATCGTCAATTTCATAACGAATAATATTCGGTAGGCTAAAGGCCAACGTATGCCTTTAACAAATGATTTAAAAATCATATATTTGTCCTGTTTGGATAGTTTAAATAATCAGTTATTTGCCGAAGTCAGCAGACTCCGGTATGGCTCATCCAAGCAACCCATCCGGATGGTGTGTCAGCACCGTTCGGATTTTTGTTGGGTGGATGCAATGGGGCTTGTAGTCTATGTTTGTATGCGCATAATTCCCTTCGTTTTTAATTGGTTTATCATTTGTAAAAATTGGTTTATCTTTAAGTGGAACGATGCCGCCCCTTATTCAGTCACAACAATCAGCTTGTTTTTATCGCTTGCTTTTTCGATTCGGAACCCTAGCCCACTCTCCTGCAAAATTCCCAACACCGATGCCAAGCTTTTATCCCGACCGATCATCCCATAGAAACGGACGGTAGGCCGCTTGCCCTCATACGCCACCTCCAAATCATACCAACGGCTCAATTGGCCAAATGCATCTTGGGGAACGGTGCCATCAAAGTGGAAAAGGCCGTCTTTCCAAGCGATGTAGGGGGAGACGTCGACTTTGCTTATGTTGATATCCGCTCCGCCGGTGCTACTTTGGGTACCTGGCTGAAGGACAACAGACCTCCCCCTACCCTCCCGAAGCGAGTTCGGGACAGGCTCTCCAGCGGGGGACAGTGCTACCTGAACTTTTCCTTCGACTAAGGTCGTTTTCGTTTCGGGATCATCCGGGTAGGCGGAAATATTAAATTGGGTGCCGAGGACTTCGACGGTTTGGCCGTTAGTGATGACTTTGAAAGGTAGTTTATGGAACACAGATGACGCTGATTTCACTGATTCTCGCATATCTTTTTTTCCTGCATGGTTTCCTTGCCTATCGCCGAGGATGTTAATGGATTCAACCTCGAAAAATGCTTCCCCGATCAGCTCCACCACCCTTTCCTCGCCGCTGAAGCGACTCGGGTATTTCAAGGTACTGCCGGCATTGAGCCATACTTTCGTGCCGTCGGATAGGGTGAGTTGGTAGGTGCCGCCTTTAGGGGTAGTTAGTACATAGTAGTTAGTAATTAGACTTCCTTTCTCCGTGCCGGGCGGGACAGGCTCTCCAGCGGGGGACAGTGCTAACGAGGTTCCGTCTTGATAAGTAATATCTTCGTCTCCGACGACAATGCCGGATTGCTCCGAACTTAAGTCGACGGTACGGCCATCGGCCAAGGTAAGTGTAGCGCGGTTGGTGCCGGGGGCGATATCTTCTGATTGGAGATTTGAGATGTTAGATTTTTGATCGACGATTTGATCGCCGAAAAAAATCCATGCACCGGCTAACGCCATGATCAGCACGGCTGCGGCGGCGACACGGCGCCAGATGGAAACGGACTTCCTTTTCCGCCCGACATTAATCTGCCGCTGAATCTTGCGGAACAGTTCATGGTCATACTCATTGGCGGAACCGGAAGACGGCACCTCCAAGGGCGTATCGCTGACCCGCATGAACCACTCGTCAAACTCGCGCTGCTCATCCTTGTCGAGCGTGCCGGTGAGCCACTTGTGAGCCAATTCCTGTAACCTGATGTTGTCCGTTGTCTTTGCCATCTTTTCTAAGGGCTTATATCTACAAGTACCCTGAATGATGCAAATGACACGCAGAAAAATTAATAAAAATGTAATGATTTGATAATGAGTAGGAAAAAATTAAAGCAGGAAGCCGCCGAGGAAGGAATTTAATCCGGTTCGCAAGGTTTTCTTGATCCGTACCAGCCGGGCGTTGACCGCTTTTTCTGACATGCCCAACTCGCTGCCGATCTCCTTGTGGCTCATGCCTTCTTCTTTGTTCATGCGGTAAATCAGCTCGCTCTTCTCAGGCAATGTGCCGATGAGTTCCTCCAGCCTGTGGCGGAGCTCCTCGAAATCGAGGTACTGTTGGGTGGAGTCATCGAGGATGTCGTGTGTTGCTGCATTGCGGTCGGCATGGAGGCGCTGCGACCGTTTCCTATCCAACAGCTTGATGACCCGGTACTTGACCGATACAAACAGGTAATGATCCAAGGTAGACGTGAGCCGCAAGGTTTCCCGCTTTTCCCACAGCGACACAAAAATATCCTGCACGATGTTTTCGGCATCGGCAAAATCGCCGGTCTTCTGCGCCGCGAAATAGAGGAGTTTCTTCCAATAACGGAGATATAGGGCCTTGAAAGCAAGGTCGTCCCCTGCCTTTAATAAAGGGAAAAGCTCCTGGTCCGTATATTTACCATAATCTGCCATCTGGTTGGCTGGTTTATGCAAATTTAAGGAAAAATTAACATTGGCGTAAAAAATTTATCACAAAAAGTAATGGGTAGATTCAACTCAATGCTGCTCCTACCCTTTCCAACAAGCGCTTGGTTGCTTTGATGCCTTCTTCTTCGCTGAGTTCATCGCCTTCGTATTCAATACCGATATACCCATTATACCCCGCATCCTTCACAATCTGCAACATCCTTACGTAATCGATGTCGGCCTCATCTCCATTTTCGTCAAATACATTGGCTTTGGCACTAACCCCCTTGGCAAACGGCATCAAATCTTTAACACCTTGGTAACGGTCGTACTCATAGAAATTCCCGAAATCAGGCAGGCTGCCGCAATTGGCTTTGCCAACGCCCTGTAATACCGCGCTTAACCAGTCGCCATGGGACGAAATACCGCCATGGTTTTCTACAATGACGTTGATGCTGTGCTGTGCGGCAAACTCACTCAGCCGTCCCAGTCCATCGATAGCGGCGGTTTTCACGGCTTCCGGCGTACCTTTTCCGGCAGCGTTCACCCGGATGGCATGACAACCCAGAAATTTGGCGGCTTCCACCCATTTATAGTGGTTTTCAACTGCTTTAAGCCTTGCCTTGTCTGATGTCGCCCCTAGATCCCCTTCGCCATCTATCATGATCAGGATATTCTTCACCCCATTATCGTTCGCACGTTGGAGCAGATTGCCCAGGTAAGATTTGTCCGTTGCCTTATCCTTGAAAAACTGGTTGACATACTCCACGGCATCAATGCCAAACGTTTTTCTAGCGGTTTCGGGAAAATCTAGATTGTCCAGTTTACCACCGAAAATCGTTTTATGCAAGGACCATTGCGCCAATGAAATGGAAAAGAACAGTTCTTTTCTTCGATTGAAATACGCTGGTGTGGCCATAACTGGCAATACGGAAAGGCCTAAAGCGCCTATTCCCAAATGTTTTAAAAATGATCTTCTGTTTGTCATGGTGTATTATATAAATTAGTTGGTTCGCTCACTTCAAATATTCGCCCAACCATGGGCCAGCACATCGGCCAAATGCATGGTTTTAATGGGTAGTTGGTGCTTATCGATATAACTTTGAAGATGTAATAGACACGAAGAGTCAGTAGAAATGATGTAATCCGCTTCCATTTCCAACGCATTGTGTACTTTCTGTTCGGCCATGGCACTGGATATGGCCTCAAACTTCACGGCAAATGTACCCCCGAAACCGCAGCAGGTATCTGTATGCCTCATTTCAACCAGCTCCAACCCAGCCACTTTACCTAGCAATTGCCTGGGTTCATCCCTGATATGGCATTCGCGCAATGCTGAACAAGCATCGTGGTAAACGGCCCTCCCTTCCAATTCAGCTCCAAAATAGTCCTTTTTGAGAATATTCACGAGAAAATCAGACAGTTCGTGGGCATGCCCTTGGATGGTGCGGCATCGATTGTGCACCATCGTATTGGTAAATAGATCGTTGTATGCGTTTTTAATCATTCCGGTGCAGGAAGCGGAGGGGGAAACAATCAAATGGTCTTCCGTGAAATCATGGAGGAATTTATGCCCGATTTTTTTGGCCTCATCCCAAAAGCCGGCATTGTATGCAGGTTGCCCGCAACAGGTCTGCTGTGGGTTATATACTACGTTGCATCCCGCTTTTTCCAAGATACGAACGGTATTGAATGCCGTTTCTGGGAACAATTGATCAACAAAGCAGGGGATGAATAATTCTACGGTCATTCACTATGTTTTTTAAACTTCGACATCCTAAACAGCAATAGCAACCCCACTACAAAAAACAGGCCTAAACACAATGCCGAATAGCGGATGTTGTTTGTTATTTGTTCAATAAGCGCAAATAAAAACAACCCAATCACGATAGCAACCTTTTCCGTGACATCATAAAAGCTGAAAAAAGAGGCGGTATCTTCTTCGTCAACAGGCAGTAGCTTGGAATAGGTAGACCGGGAGAGTGATTGGATACCTCCCATCACGAGGCCAACCAATGCGGCCAGGATATAAAACTGGGTTTCATGATTGATATAAAACGCGGAAACACAGATACCAATCCATATGCAAACCACCAGCATGAGTACCCTCACGTTGCCTATGTAGCGTGCCAATAATGACATGAGGTAAGCACCCGCTATCGCGACCACCTGGATAATCAAAATGGTGGCAATCAACTTCGGCGCGCCCAGATGGAGTACCTTCTCGCCAAAGGCCGCCGCCACAATCATGACGGTTTGTACGCCCATCGCATAAAAGAAAAAGGCTGGTAAAAAAAGGTTGATTTCTGGTATGTCCTTCAATCTTTTCCATACACCTCTCAGTTCCGAAAATCCCTTTTTTAACACATGTTTGGTAACGCGCTGCCCATTTTTAGTGTCCGCGGGCAGTTTCCTAAACGGAATCTGCGCAAAGGCTATCCACCAGATGCCCACCAATAAAAAAGACAACCGCGCCGGTAGACTCGGGTCCGTAATCCCGAACCATTCCGGCTTGAGCACGAAAACGAAACAAATGATCTGAAGCATCACGCAACCGACATATCCATACGCAAATCCCTGTGCACTCACACGGTCTTGTTGGTCTACGGTAGCAATCTGGGGCAGATATGAGTTGTTGAACAGCACTCCCCCCACATAGCCCATAGCCGCCAAGGTAAAGCAAATGATGCCCCATTCAAGTGTTTCCAGTTTGAAAAAGAACAACCCCATGCAGGCGAAGCCGCCCAAGTAGGTAAAGCCCATCATAAACGCTTTTTTGTTGCCTTTGAAATCGGCTACTGATGACAATATAGGCAATACCAGGGCCATAAGCAGGTAGGCAAATGACAAGGCAAAATTAGACAACGCGGTATTGACGACGTTAAAACCGAAAAAATTGATCCGGTCGCCAAATTCTTCGGTAAACGTAATTGCCGTGTAATAGGCTGGAAAAATCGTGGAGGTAATGACTAAATTATAGGCTGAATTTGCCCAGTCAAACATGGCCCAACCACGGATGGTGGGTTTATGGTTTTTAAGTGTCGACATTCGTTTTGTTGAAAGGGCTAAGATAGGAAATAGTTCCCTTTGCCAAAGAAATCTTATCTATTGTAGCAGGGCCAATCGCTAAAAAGCTTACCATAGGCTGTATTTACCTGATACTAGCTGGGAAAACTTTATGAGAAGCAGACTTGGGTTATCACCGGGACCGTATCGGAAATATATTCAAATCATGGAAATCGTAGCTTACATCCGTGATGGGCGATACTGCTTTCATTTTAACACGCTCGATACTTCCGTCATGATCCAATGAAAAAATCACATAAGCATCGGCTCTTAGTTCTTTGTTATACCACCTAACGATAAATGTATCATACTGCCAATGTTCCATTTCGCCCACCAGCTGGGGTGAATGTTCGAAGCGCATAATCAGCTTTCCTTGTTCCTGTACGATACTGATGCCCCCATACCATGCATCACGGTATTTGCCTGCATAGTTTGCCAAGGCTAGGGATGGTTCGGATTTTTCATTCCGCTCAACCACCGCCTCTTGTTCCTGTTTGTTGATATTGGCAAATTTTCGATCCTCCTGTTTCCGATATCCCGCTATCCAATCGAACGGTTCCACTCCCATTACATGGTCTACGATATGGTTGATTACCGCATAACAGGCATTGCTGCATTCTTGATTGGTCAGCACGACCATTCCGAAATCCAAATCGGGAAAGAAAACCAATTGGGAGACAAAGCCATCCAATTTACCTCCATGGGCGACAGCCTTCCTGTTCCGGTAGGTGTACGTCCGGAAACCAAGGGCGTAGCTATTGAAATCCGATTGCGCCGGAGCAATCCATTCCGGAACTTTGTAAACCGGCATGGGGGTAACCCCACGCCAAAGATTCTCAGCCGATGCCGGTGAAAACAACCGTTTACCGCCCGCCACCCGGCCCGAATCAAGCTGGGTGAGCAACCATCTAGCCATGTCTGACACATTGGATACGATACCTCCCGCGGGATTGGAAATATCGCCCAACCCTTGTTCGAAAAAGTGTTCCAATGGTTGCACTTTACCCCCCACAGGCGCATGCGATGTAGCTGCGTTTTGCTGTTTTTGGAACAATGAAAAACGGGATAGGGTCGCTGTCATCCCTACTTTGCTGAAAATTCTTTCTTTCACAAAATCTTCCCATTCTTCCCCCGAAACGGCTTTAATAAGTTCCGCCACCACTAGATACAGTACATTGTCATATGCATAGGTACTCCTGAAACTAGTGGATAGTGGCAAGTACTTGAGCCGTTCGACCAATTCCCTGCGTGTGTAAGTTGACGGCGGAAACTGGAGTAGATCTCCGGCATATGGAGCAATGCCACTCCGATGTACCAACAGATCGCGGACACTCAATTCGCGCGTAACCAGTGGATCGGACAGACTAAACCAAGGCAGGTACTCCACAACAGGCTTATCCCATACCAATTTCCCTTCCTCTTTCAACAACGTCAGCGCTGTAGCTGTAAATGCCTTGGAGTTGGAAGCGATGGGGAACAGGGTATGGGCGTCTACCGGAGTATGTGTTCCCATTTTACGCACTCCGTACCCTTCGGCCAATACGATTTTGCCATCTTTCACCACCGCCAATGCCATGCCGGGAACCTCAAAGGTCGTCAACACCTTTTCAATATACTGGTCAAGATCAGCCGGTAACACCTGTGTCTTCTGTTGTCCGCAAACACTTGTATAACAACCTATTACCAACATAAACAGCAAAATTGTTTTTCCGTAGTTCATCACATACTGTTTAATTCATGGGCTTTCCACACCCGTTCAAAATTAGCATTAAAAATATTTTCGATGTCGCGCTCATGATACCCCCGTGCGAGCAAACCGCCCTTGAGCCGGGGAAATGCAGCGACATCATCCAATTCCCGTACGTACGATTCGGCACCATCAAAGTCGCTCCCGATCCCCACGTGTTCAATACCAACCAGCGCAACGATATGGTCGATATGATCAATCAACCGAGCAAGTGGCGGCCGGATCGTTAATACCTCTTCTGGAGGCAATTCGTTCAGCAGCTCCCGAACCGCGTACATCCGATTGGAAGATGATTCTTTGACAAGCTGGTCAAACCTTGATTGATACTTGACAAGTAGTTTCTCAAGCCGGTCTTGGTATCCACTATCTACAAAACCGGAATAAAAATTGATCCCGATAACGCCGCCATTGTCGCCGATCGCCCGGATCTGGTCGTCCTTCAGGTTACGATAATGGGGAGCCAAGGTATAGCAGTTGCTATGGGTAACCAATACTGGCTTTTCAGTTACACGCAGTGTGTCATAAAACGTCTGTTCACCGGCATGCGAAAGATCGATCATCATACCAAGTGCATTCATTTTGTTAATGACTTGCCTCCCGAATGCGGTAAGTCCGCAGAAGTTGCGGCTCCCTCGCATTTCATCTGCAGCCGAAGTGGCCCATTCGGTGCTGTTGTTCCAGGTTAAGGTCAGATACTTGGCGCCCCGTCCAGCCAATTGTTCGAGGTAATCCATCCGGTTTTCGATCATATGGCCGCCTTCCACTGCCATCAGCGCTGCTATTTTGCCTTCGGCTTTTAGATGCACGGCGTCAGCCACCGTGGTGGCATATTGGATTTTATCCGGATGCTTCCGCACCATTCGATCCAACGCATCGGCCATTTGATTGGCATATTGGAACGCATTACCCGGACCATAGGAACCATCGCAAAACAGGACGAAGACCTGCAACCCCACCCCGCCTTCCTTTAATCGAGGTAAATCGGTATTTCCCACCCGATTTCGTGTGGCCATATTCGCCTTTCCGCTCATCACCAAGGTCGGAATTGCATCGTTGTGCATGTCTGTCATCATAACCTGAAAAGTTGTTGGCATATGGACAAAGTTAAACAACTTTAAAAAAATCCGGCTGTGGGATAACGATTCGGCGAAAAGCTTCGATGGGTACCGACGGGGATCTACCCGACAGCAGTTCGCAAACCATTAAAACAAATCTACATCGGGCCAATTTGTGGACGCATTATTGACCGCGGGCCACACCAGCTCGTTCACGGCATTGTCAAACCCTTCACTGGTATTTCGGGTATTGAAAAAGATCGTCCATGCAAACCCATTGGAGGCTTTCACCATCCATGTACGTGTACCCGAAAGACCTCCACCGTGCCACCAATTTTTATTGACCGCACTGATCCGTATTCCGCAGGCGTATACCGAATTTTCCGAAGGGGTAGACATGACTTCTATGGTGGATGGACTCAATATATCCGAGGGGGATGGCAACCCATCCACATGCACCACCATCCTCAGGTAGTCGATGGCAGAGGCAATCCATCCGCCGCAGGCGTCCAACCTCGGGATCACACCAGTGGCGTATCCATACGGATTTTGCCCATGCTGACCGTAGTACTTCACTTCATTAGGTTTTCGATCGGCCAGGCTGCCACCGGCAATCTGCATGTTTTTGATGCCAGCCTTATTAAACACTTCCTGCTGGATATATTCCACATACGATTTGCCACTCACCTCTTCGATAATGCGGCCCAGGATGAGGTATCCTAGATTCGAATAATCCAGTTTCGTCCCAGGGGACTCGGTAAGCGGACGATTGTTTATCGTCCACGAGATCAATTGCCGAGAATCCATTGCGGATTGTTGAAAAGCCGGGTCGCCACTTGTATTATTCCACCCCCCTATTTCATGCTGGAGCACATTACGCAGTGTGATGTCGGTGATGTGTTGCGGATAAGGCAGATCCCCGAATTCGGTACCCAAAATCGACCCGGGACCGAATACCTTGTCACTCATACTTAACTGTCCTTTATCAATCATGGTCATGATCCCCACACTGGTCACGAACTTGGATAAACTCGCAATCCTGAAAAGGCTTGACGTATCTACGGGGGTTGCCGCTTCACTATCGGCCCAGCCATATCCCTTGGCGTACACAAGCTTACCCTGTCTGCTGATAGCCACGGAAGCCCCCGGCACGTTATAGCGGGCCATGAAATCGGTAATAGGATCATCCACAGCAGCAAGATCAAAATCACTATTCCCACCACCGGGCTCCGGTAATTCTGGCAAAACAGGTTGCGGGTCGTCCTTGCTACAGGAAGCGAACACCAATAACAGGGCGAGCAACGGCACATATCCAAAACGGAGAATACCAAAGCACTGTATTTTCTTTTTATCCATCATGCTAATCCAATAATTTATAAATCAATTTCTTTCGCAATCATATCGTAGTCCTACTGATCTTGGCTAATTCCACCCTGGGTTTTGCTGGATATTCGGGTTGGCATTGCGCTCCGCATAGGGAATCGGCATAATGAACCGGTTACTTGGGTAATCAACCGTACGGACCTGATTGGTTTGAATATGCACCAGTGGCATTTTCTTTCGATTAATATCAAACAGCCGATTTCCCTCGAACGCCAATTCTTTTCTACGTTCCAGTATGATACGATCAACCAGCGCTTGTCCCTGGAGGCCGGACACACTCGCCCCCGGATCCGCACGGTCTACGATCATATTCAAATCGCTCAACGCCAAGGCCGTTTTATCGGGTTGTGTCTTTCCTAGCTCAGCCCGAGCTTCCGAACGGATCAGGTACACTTCCGATAAACGGAGCACCTTGATGTTGTCATCCCGCGATGAAGCTCCTGCCGGGTATTTCTTAATGAAATATGCATCGGTTTCAGCGCCAACCCGTGCACCCCGTTCAATCAAGTTGCGGCGCACATCGGTCGAGGAGTAGGTATCATACAGGTCTTGTGTGGCTAGCCATTCGCCATACCCACCCTGTTCGGACAAATAACCGATACTATTCGCGGCGTTGTTGCTGCCACCGGCGGGTAGCATACCTACCTCAAATAGAGACTCCGCACTGAATTTTTCTCCCCAACTGCCTACATAGTCCGAATTGGACAACAAAGAATACCCACCGTCATCGATGGCTTTCGTGGCATATACCTCGGCATTTTCCCAATCCTCCATATACAGGTATACTTTTGCCAACAAGGCCTGCCCGGCGGCTTTATTGAAATGTCCGTTCTTTTTCGCGGTACTGAGCAAAGTCTCCGCTTGCAACAGGTCTGCCACGATATGGGCATAGGCCTCGGCCACCGTGCCCCTGGAGGGTGAAATAATCTCCCCCGGAGGTTTGGTCACCAAAGGTATCCCCAAATGGGAGGCATCCTCGGTATAGTTGTAGGGTTGTGCGAAATAACGCACCATATCAAACCAAGCCAGTGCTCTGCAGGCATATAGTTCGCCCATGATCTGGTTGGCCGCTACCTGCTGTCCGTCAGCAAAAGTCAATTGCCCGCCGGCATAGATAGCCAAGTTGGCATTAGCCACCACACGGTTCATCAGCGTCCATGCTCCAGACACGTAGCCATCGCCATTGGTCACCGTGAATGCGTCGTGGTTCACGAGTCGGCCGCCATTCCGCATACTCATGAATGAATTATCGCCAAACAATTCGGGCGAAACGACAAAAGTCCGTCCGTAATAATTGTGCTGAAAAAAACTGTTATAAACCCCATTGGTTGCCGAAGTCAGCGATGCCAAGTCCTCAATATGGTCGAATCCGACGGACTGGGGGTCCCGCTCATCAAGAAAACTCCCGCTGCACCCGGTAAGCGCCATACATCCTACCATTAGCGCCACGCCTATATTCCTTAAGCTTTTATTTTTATACATAACGATTGTTTTTATGTTCCTTTTCTTAGTCTTCACCAAACCGATTGCTAAAAAGATATATCCAAGCCTAAAGCAAATTGCTGGGATATCGGCAGGTTCTGGTCATAAAGCCCACTATACCCGACTTCAGGGTCGTAGGGCAGCAAGTCGTCCTTCACCCACGTGTACAGGTTATTTGCCCGGAAATAGATACTGGCACTGGCCAATGGCAACTGTAGACGCTGCACGGGAAGCGAATAGGATAACGTAACATCGCGCAACCGGATGTAACTGCCATCGTACAAAAATCGGGTAGAGTGTTGATCATTCTGACCAGACTGGGTTCCGCCATAGACGACTTTGGGATAGCTCGCGTCATCCCCCGGCTGCTGCCAACGGTGGCGATACACCATCCTGCTCATCAACGCGGCCTCGCCCAACATCGCTGATCCATCGGAGTGGGTATATGGAGCCCATTGGTCGTAAATGGAGTTGCCCCAGTTGAAATAAATCAAGGCAGATAGCGAGAACCCTTTGTAGGAAAACGTATTCGTAAATCCGCCATAAAAATCGGCAAGCGCACTCTTTCCCTCTTGTTTATAAATACCGGCATCGTCGAAATTCGTTGTCGTGGCAGTCCGCGTACTATCGGTAAACCACAGCGCCTGCCCGGTCGTCCGCTCCACGCCAGCATATCCGCGAAGCCGATATTGGTAATAATCCCCGCCAATTTCACGTACATAGAAGCTTTCGAGGCGTCGGCCATCCTGGATATCCGTTATTTTGTTATTTAACGTCGTGATGTTGAAATCCGTGCGCCAGTCAAATCCTCCGCTGTCCCCTACAATATTATGCGAACTCAGGCTGATTTCAACGCCATAATTTTTCATTCCGCCCACATTGAAAGTCACATTGGTGACACCGTTGGTACGTGACACGGGCATATCCTGGATCAGATCAGAAGTCTGCCGGGTGTACCAATCAAAAGTACCACTCAATCGGTTGTTCAACACCGAAAACTCCAACCCCACATCCAAGGGTCTGTTGAGCTCCCAACGAAGTGTTCCGTTCTCTATCCGCCCCATGGCAAAGCCGGGTTCGCCAATGTAATTCTGCCCCGTAGCATAGCCGCCCAACGCCTCATAGTATGGCCCTAACTGGTTACCACTGGTACCGTAACTAATCCGGAATTTCAACTGGTCGACAAAATCAACACTTTCCATGAACATTTCGCGGTGCATGTTCCAAGAAGCACCGAGCGACCAAAAATTACCCCATCTTACCTTGCTGCCAAAACGTGAGGATCCATCGCGCCGTGCAGTTGCGTTAAGGAAATATTTCTGCTGGTAATTCGCGCTGGTGTTCAGGAAATAGGATGTTATGGTCGCATGTGATTTAGAACTCCATGCGATGTATTGTTCGGAAGCATTGGCCAAGGTGTAGAGGCCTTTCGCAACGAAATTCTGGGCTTGGGTACTTACACTTTTCAAGTTGCGCTTAGATGCTTCCTGCCCCAATACCGCCGACAGTCCAAAATCACCGAAGTCGTCCTTGTACCGGAGCACGTTGTTCACCGTCCAATTATTCCACGTCCGACTGTATTCCATACCGCGGCCATTCACCCCACGGCCATCGGGCCAGTCAGGACTCCAGTATCGGTAATCGTCTGAATAGCTGAAATCAATCCCGGCCTTCCCGTCGTACGTGAGGTAATCGGTAAACTGATAGGATGCCCCTACGTTACCGACCGCTTGGTAAATTTCGGTTTCATACTTGTTTTCATTTTGCACGATCAAGGGATTGTAGGTGACTTGAGGATTGTACTCCCCGTTCTCATCCAATGGTGCAAGCCAGGGCACAAACCGGTAAAGGCTCCTAACCGGATTTTGGCCCGTACCCGTCCCGGGGATGGTGTTCAAGTGCTGGGCTGTCAGGGCAACCCTAGCATTGAAAGATAGTTTTTCGTTGGCCTTGTGGTTAATATTTATTCTTCCTGTCTTGCGGTCATACCCTTGCCCCCTGGTCACGGCATCTTGCTTGTAGTAGCCACCCGAAAGGTAGAAATCAGTCTTGTCGTTGCCCCCGGAAGCCGAAAGGTTGTATTGCGAGTAATGCCCCACTCGGGTAATCACATCCGCCCAATCGGTATTGACATCGGGATTGAGCCCTTGACTCACCAAATACTGGTACGCAGCCTCTGGGGTGGTGATGCCTGCCACGGTTGGGTTGATGGAACTATTGATTACCCCTTCGATCAGCAGTGCTGACATTTCGGCGGTATTCAAGGGTTTCGCACGATCGGAAAAAGCCATCCGGTTCTGACCAAAATTGGCCGACAGGTTAATCCGGGTTTTTCCAGCCTTTCCGCTTTTGGTCGTGATCATGATCACACCGTTTGCTCCTTGGGATCCATAGATAGAAGAGGCTGCACCATCTTTCAACACGGTGATGTCTTCGATGTCATTTGGATTGATACCTGCAGCGGTATTGGATGAAAATGCCAATCCCGCAACCCCTTGGGTGAGCATGGGCACCCCGTCTATCACATACAGCGGGCTATTTATCCCGTCAAAAGAAGTAAGCCCCCTCAACCTGACGGTGGGTGCCGCACCGGGTTGCCCGGTAGACTCCATGATCTGCAGCCCGGGCACATTGCCCTGCAAGGAGGTCTGGAATGTGCTGCGTGGCCGGTCTGCAATTTGTTCACTTTTGACCACCACCGCTGCCCCTGTGATGGATGCTTTCGTCTCCGTACCGTAGGGAACGGTAATCTGCACTTCGTCAAGTGCATGAACCAATGGTTCCATGGCGATTTCAAGCCCTGTCAGCCTTCCCGCCAACACGTATTCTTGCGCGGTAAAACCGATATACGAAAACACCAATACTGACCGATTGGTCGGCACTTCGATGGTAAAAATGCCACGGCTGTCTGTAATGGCGGTTCGACTACTTCCCTTTATCGATACCGACACGCCACTTAAAGGCTCGCCACTCGCCGCATCGGTTACCATACCCTGTGCGTTGAACTGCTGCATTTTGACCATTTCCACACCTGCCAAGTTTCGCGCACCCAAAGCATTTCCTCCGTAAAGGCATCCTATCCACAGGAATAATGGCGCTCCGATTCGTAGTAACTTAAAATTATGTATTTTAGACATCATGTTTTTACGATTTATATTCAATACCCGCTGCATCCTTCCCCTTCAAGCTGCTATTCGTGAGTCCTTAGAGAGGCGCTAACGGCATCGAAGTTGCCCATGTCGATCCCCTTCGCTTGCATCGCAGTGGCCATATTCAGCGGTATGACGACAATGCGTGCCACAGTATAGGTCTGTGATTGATCTTCCGGACCGGCAACCCGTTGCAGGATGGCGCGGGAATTGGCACCCTCATTGAGGAATGCGTACCACAATCGATAGGCATGTTGGCCACCGCTCCCGACACCAGGCATCACAAGCCAGTTTGAATTGTTTGTGCCAATAGCGAGATAAAGGATAGTCATACTCTGTTCGAACTCTTCTTTTGTCACATCAAAATCAAACAACCGGTTTGTGCCGATTCCCGGCGCGATGGTCACATTTTCGAATTCGAATACCTTAGGGGCAAAATTGCCAACATCCCCCTTATCACCCTTCTCCCCTTGATCACCTTGCGGGCCGGCTTCACCGATGGGTCCTGCAGGACCCATGGGACCTTCTTTTTCACAGGAAGTCAACTGGACAAGCATTAGGATACAGAACGCTGCCCCCAAAATTTGTGTAATGATCTTTTTCATCTTCTTCATTTTTATTGTTTACTTGGCTTTAATTGTTAGTGCTCGTGTTATTCTTGGTCTTTGTATTTGGTAAATGTGAAATGCTCAGCCCGAGGAATACTGACTGTTAAACCAACCTTGCCGTCTGGATGGTGTACAAACGCAAAAAGCGTTCGCAATTGATTAGACAAGGTGTAGAAACCAACTTCATCGCCGTCCTTGTAAGTGGGTTTAAGCAGCATTTTGTCGGTGTCCGATCGGCAAGCATATAGTTTTCCGTCCTCGACCTGTATACGTAGTTCCAAAGACAAGTCTGCGCAGGAATAAGTACCTTCCAGCGGTTGCAAATCGTCAATACCGGGCTGGTAGTCGCTTACCTTGCAATACACAAACTGCCCATCAGAGGCTTGAACCGTGATGGTTCCCTGTGCGTCTACCCGATAGCGGGTTTGCCCCCGAAGCAGCGTATCCCTGGCCAGCGCAACCAGGGTGTCCTTACCGATAACCGGTACATTGCCCGAAATTTCAATTTCGAAGCTCTGGTAATGGTTTTCAGCTTTGTAAACGCCCTCTAGGCCGCGCAGCCGTTCGACACTCAATACGACATCGGATACCGGCCCTTTCCCTTTTTTCGGGGCCGACAGGGGTTGCCCTGTCATCAATTGCCCCATCGCGTTGCGTACTGTAGCCATCTGAAAGGAGCGGTCATTTGTCAGGCAGGCAATCGACACGCCGAGTTTCGGATAGTGGGATACCCAGGCACGGTATCCGGCCAGCAGCCCGCTGTGGGATACCTCGGTCAACCCGGCCAATTCAGTGACCCGTACGCCGCCGCACGCATAGTCGATCTCCGTTCCATCAAGCAAAACCCCTTGGGTGAGCCGGAGTTTGGCCATCTTCTCGCCAAACCGTCCGGCCGCCCAGTGGTTATTCCACCGTATCAGATCGGCTGCCGTCACCAGCATGCCGGCTGCACCGTGTGTGCGCTCCATGAGATCGGCTGTCTTATATTTTTTCGTACGGGTATCGTACGCGTAAGACCGGACTTTCTTAGCCTCCACGCGGTGGGGATCGTCCCGCCATCGCGCCTGCATAAACGCGACCGGATCGAGCACCTCCCGCGTGGTGAACTGCACGAACGATTCTCCCGTGATCCGTTGGACAATCACGTGCAGGAGGTCATAATTCGAGTTTGAGTAGGAATAACGCGCTCCGGGGTCGAAGTTTAATGCCTGCTGCCTACAGATCGTGGCGGTCGCTTCATCCTGACTGTACGCCGCTGCGTAAGTGGGCTTGCTTTGCAGGTAGGTGGTATTCCGCCAGTCCCGCAAACCGCTGGTCATGGTCAACAAATGCCTGATCGTAATGGTGTGGCCGTAGTCGGGGAGCTCCGGCACGAACTCGCGGACATTGTCGTCCAGCGAAAGCTGCCCCCGCTCCACCAGTTTCAGAACAGCGGTGGCCGTAAACTGCTTGGAGACCGAAGCCGCTTCAAACACGGCATCGGTCGGCATCTCGATACCCCACTCCAGGCTTGCCAAACCAAACCCCTTTTCGTAAACCAACTCATTGCCTACAGAAATTGCTAAGACAGCACCCGGCTTACCTGTACGATCGTTCGTCATGACACTATCCAGAAACAACGTGCCTTGATGGTCCAAGACAAACTGTGCGTAACTGCCGTGGGAAAATAAAAGCAAAACCAACAATGTACTTTTCAATCTTCTCTTCATAATCGTTATCGTATCCCCGTGAGGGTGGTTATCGGAAATGGTAAATAGACAACCGATTTTATATTAAGCAAAGATAAAGGCTACGTTTTCCTCGCCGTTACGCGTGTTAATCATGTATAATCAAATATTAATCGTTTTGGAGATAAAAGCGGAGCGTATAGGCTGGCAGTTCCTAGTCAATCAATTGCTAAGCTACTTGTCAAAACAGGAATAACAAAACAAGCACTAAATACACGAAAAAAGCACCCATAAAAAGAGCACTTATCGAAGTCGAGAAGCAAATTAGTTTAAAAAAATCAGTTTTCCACGGGAAAAAGTTCCAAATCATGGAAATCCCTACTGAAATTAACGGCGGGGGAAAAGGCTTTCATCCTGACCTCCTCCACTTTGCCATCGGGGTCAATCACAAACGAGACAAAGGCGTCGGATTTCAGGCTACGGTCGTCCCACCTAGCCACGAATGTGTCGTACTGCCAATGTTCCAAAAGGCCTTCCATCGCGGGAGTTTGTTCAAAATTGATGCGCAACTTGCCACCTACCAAGGTAACCGAGACATCGCCATACCAAGCATCGCGATAGGTTCCTTCATAAGCACGCAACGATAGTGAGGGGCTGGATGTGCTGTCCCTTTGGTCCGCGCTGGAGCGTTCCCAATCGGCAATCCGTAATTTACGTAGGGAATCCAGTTTCGTATGACCTTCCAACCAGTCAAACCGCTGTTTTTCACCCGAAAAGTAGTCTAAGATATCATGCACAATGGCATCGTATGCCGCGCTTGATTCCTGATTGGTGAGTACCGCAACCCCCAAATTCAATTCGGGAAGCAAGGCAACACGCGAATAGTAGGCCCCGCTGAGACCTCCGGTATGGGTGACCAGCTTGTGCTCGCGGAAATTATGAACCCTGAAACCCAAACCATAACCGGAATAAATCTGGGTCAGCGGTACCAGGGGGGCGATCGGTTTGTACAGCGGCATCGGGGTAACGGCCGTCCATAGCCGTTCGGCGGTCGCTGGGCTATATAGGCGCTCACCCGACACACGATTCAAACCGGAATCCAGCTGCAATAGCAACCACTTCGCCATATCCTGAGCATTCGAGGATATGCCCCCTGCCGCGTTGGACACGTCGCCCATCCGGATGTCGGGGAAGTTTTTCCCCAACGTCACCACTCCGTTGACCGGTGTGTGCGGATAGGCAATATTCGGCTTCTGCATCAGTGCGGATATCCTGGGAACGCTCTGTTTCATGCCCAGTTTATCAAAAATGCGGGTCTCCACGTTTTCCTCCCAGGTGGTTCCCGTCACCTCCTGAACTAGTTCGCTTGCCACCAGGTACAGAATATTATCATACGCATAGCGCTGCCGGAAGCTGGACGACAACGGGATGTCCTTTAGCCGCTCGGCAATCTCCCGCCTGGTATACGTGGTCGGGGGAAATTGCAGCAGGTCACCTGCACCTAACCCCAGTCCGCTCCGGTGCACCAACAGGTCTTCGATGGTCATATGGTTGGTGGTATAGGAGTCGGCCATCCGGAACCAAGGCAGGTGATCGATGACCGGGTCATCCCAACCAATTGTTCCTTCTTCAACCAGCATCGCCAATAGTGTGGCAGTAAAAGCTTTGGTATTGCTGGCAATACAAAACAACGTCTGGTCATCGACGAGGTCGGGCTTCCCGATGGCTTTCACCCCATAGCCCTTTGCTAATAGTGTTTTCCCGTCTTTCACAACCGATACGCTGGCACCGGGCACCTCAAAGCGCTCCAGTACCTGCGCAATATATTGATCCAAATCTTCCGGAAGTAAATCAAGTTCGCTTTGTTGCGCTAAGGAGACGTTGAATAGTGAGGGGGTTACTAAGAGAATTGCAAACACCGCGATCCGTACAAAATGCTTTCGTAATGGTATATCGGTTGTGATAGGTTTCATAGTATACATCTTTCACTTATCGTATTTTGCTTGAATATTTTCATCCAGCACCCTCAACACGTTCATCCCCAATATTTTATTTACTTCCTCCTCGGTATATCCACGGTCCGCAAGTGCTTGGGCAAGCAACGGATACCCCGTCACATCGTGCATGCCTTTCGGGTAGGGGAACGTAGACAATCCAAAATAATCGGCACCGATCCCTACATGGTCTATGCCAGCGACAGCCACGATATGATCGATATGGTCCACAACTCGGGAAATAGGGGGCCTCAATTCATCGCCTACGAGGGGCCTCGCCGAAAGGAATGCGGCGATTAGCTGATCTTTGGTATCAACACCAGCCGCTTTCAGCGAATCGACCACTTCGGGATGCAACTCCATTGCCTGTTCGATACGTTCGCCGTATGTATCATCCAAAAACGGCGCATAAAACGTTACGCATACCACACCTCCTGTATTTGCAATGGCTTTTATTTGGTTAGCGGTTAGGTTGCGGTGCACATCACAAAGTGACCGGGCATTGGAGTGCGATGCCAACACAGGCAATTTGGAAGCCTCGATGGTATCATAAAAAGTCTGCATCCCCACGTGCGACAAATCAACGGCTATTCCCAACTCGTTCATTCGGGCAATCACGGCCTTACCAAAATCAGTCAGCCCTTTCCATTCCAGCTTTTTGTCAACGTCTTCTTCATCGGCAGATGACGTAGCCCACGTATTGCTGTTATTCCATGTCAACGTCATATAAACGAGCCCCCGCTTGGCCAAACTGTCGAGGTTGTCAAGGTTTTCGCCGATCATGTGCCCGCCTTCCAAACCGATCATCCCTGCAATCTTGCCTTGGGCGACGATTTCCCGAGCCTCCGGCACCGTATGTGCAACCCCGATTTTATCGTGGTGCCTCTGTGCAATGGAATAAAGCGAGTCGATCTGCCTGCTTGCATAGTCAAACCCTTTTTTCCCTGTATACCGTTGGTCGCCAAAGACAGCAAAAACCTGTAGCCCCACTCCCCCCGATTTCAACCGTACTAAGTCCGTATTGCCCGTATCCAGGTGCGTGGAAACATCATAGCCTTTCAGCACGGCGCCCGAAAGGACATCGTTATGGACATCCACCACCATCGTGTGCGACTGTTTGTTGGGCGATTCCCCACAGGAAAGCAACACCGTGATCAATAAGACGCAGGGGAAGGTAAACGTTCTTGCTATATGTTCATGTGCCATGGTAAAGAATTTATTGGAGTTCAAAAACCGTCGGTATCCGTCCAAACAATGGCCGGATCGGCAATAATATCGTTTAGCAGGCTCTCCAAGTCCGCGAAGAAACTCCCTCCAGATAGTCTTGTATTGGTCAACACCGTCCAATTAAATCCATTGGCCCTTCTGGATAGGTGTGTTCCGGTACCGGGCAATGATCCACTATGCCACCAGTTGTTTTCTTCATCCACCCGCCAACCGTGAGCATACGTGGTGTTGTCTGCTGCAGTAGACACCTCGGCCATCTGTCTGACACTGGAAGCGCTGAGGATATCTTTTTTGGTAGCGAATCCGTCCACATGTACCAACAGGCGTACCAGATCCACAGCTGAAGCCACCCACCCCCCATGGGCATCCATACGTGTAATGTTATAGATATAAGGGTGCAACCCGCCCGATTTCCGCCCGTAGTATACGACTTCGTTTTCCAAACGCATGTCCAACGTATTGCCACCAATGCGCATGTCGGTGATACCAAGGGGAAGTAAAATCGTTTTCTTTACATATTCTTCATACGGCTGCATGGACACCGCTTCGATGACCCGGCCCAAAAGGCAATATCCAAAATTTGAATATACATACCGTTCCCCGGGTGCTTGATCTAGTGGGATACTGTCTAACGTATAGTCAATCAGTTTGTCCATTGACCACGTCGCATCCAGAAACATGGGGTCCCTACCCCGCGACCGCGCATTTCCCCAACCTCCGCTCGTATGTTGCAAAAGGTGTCTGATTGTAATGTCAGGTATCGGTTGTTTGTATGGCGCTGTACCATAGCGTGTGCCCAAAACGCCCTCCGGGCCAAACACCCGCTGGTCAAGCGAAAGTTTCCCTTCCTCCACCAGTTTCATGATGGTGGTGGCTGTAATGGGTTTTGAAATACTGGCAATGCGGAACAGGCTACCTGGATGCACTTTTTCCTTACGCAACGTATCTGCATACCCATACCCCTTAGCGTACACCAATTTCCCATCCTTGGTTATGGCCACGGCCGCCCCGGGCACACCGTACTCGGCCATGAAACGACCAACGGCCTCATCTACTTCCTTTATATAAGAGGTATCAGTACGCGGCATGCCCAACGCCAAATGGTTTGTACACACCAATGTTAGCAATGCAAGAGTGGCTATAAAAATACGCTTGTTCATATCCATAATCGACGTATATCAAGGTAAAAGGCCATCAAGTAGCGATTTGTTCAACAAAAGTAGCATTTGACTGCGCCCATCGTTTTACCTCATCTATTGGAAAGGTATCAAATATTATCATCTTTTCCACCATCCTGTATTCCGCTTCGAGATGGCTTGGGTACTGAATGCCATCTTGAAGCCGACTCCATGCCAATTTGATGCTACCTTGAAGCCAAACACGGACACCAAGCCTGCATCCAGTTGGCTCCCAAATGTATGGTTTCTCCCAAAAGAGGTACAGGCTGGGTAAGGCGCGATCCCCAGACAGTTCTTGGACAAAATGCGGGTTTTGTCGGACACTTAAAGGACAATCGGCTCCCGTCTATTGATTGCTGGCTACCGGAATGCGATGTTTGTCCGAAACAAAAAGAAAATAACATGGCAAAATTCAATGATTCATTCGCGTTTTCGGGGACCATCGGTGATCTGGTGGGTTGCAACGGACCATTCGGTTTCTATGTGCGTAGCCGACCCAGGAAGTCCACCAAACCGCCCTCGGTAAAACAGCTGGCGGCGCGCGAAAAGATGAAAACGGTGATGGACTTTTTGTCACCGCTACGCGAGCTCATCCACCTCGGCTTCGCATCGCCGTATGGCCAGCACAACAAAACGGATGCGATGAACCGGGCCGTGTCCCATGTTTACCACAATGCCCTGGGTGGGGAGTACCCCCATTTCGAGATCGACCCGTCGAATGTACGGCTATCGCAGGGAACGCTGAAGGGACTGGATGTTGACGGGATCGGTGTTGACGGCGATCAACTCCGGTTACGCTGGGGGCCCGATGCAGACAGGAAAGGGGCGTTCAATGATGACCAAGTGTACTTAGTGGCTTACAATTTTACGGGTCGGTTCGCTGCTATCGCAGCGGGCTACCGGATAGCGGGAAATATGGGTTTGGATGTTGCTCCCGAACCGGTAGGAAGCCGGCTATTGGTGTATGTTTGCGTAGGTGACCAAGGCGACAAACGGTTTTCGAACAGCCAGTTTCTGGGGACGATTGAGCGGTAGGGGTTCCGGTTTCCGAACAGCAAACGTCGTGTATCATCATGATTCCGCTAAAAAAAGGCATCCGGAGAAAAAGGGGGCATTGCTTTGTGCTTGACCTTAAACTGATCCACGTATTCACTTGGAGTCATGCCCATGCCTTTACGAAATACCCTGTTAAAGGTGATGGTATTGACAAAACCAGATGCATATGCTACTGCGGCTATCGTAGAGTACTCACCACTAAGCAATTTTTTGCAGGCTTCGGAAATCCGGAGGTCATTTAAAAAAGCAAAATAGGTTTTGCGTGTGTATTTCTTGAAATACGCACAGAAGGCATTAGGTGTCATGCAAGCCAAGGAAGAAACCTCCTCCAGGGAAATTTCGTCCATATAATGGTCCAGCGAGTAGCGATAGATGGTATTCAGTCGGTCTGATACATCAACGGAATAATTGTTCAGTACTGAGGACAATGGTTTCCAGTCTTGCCAGGCATTGATATCCATCAGCATTTTAATCAAGCGAAGGAAATAGATGAGCCGCTCGATACCAGTTTTTTCCTTGATGACTAGGATTTCCTCCCCCACGGCCTCTACATAACGCTGTGGCACCTGCAGTCCACTGTCCGTTTCCTTGAGAAAATTGATGATGCCATGCATCTCAGGAATTTGGTCGCATACATTTGCAAAGGTCTTATGGTGGTCAATATAAAGACAAAGTACACCTATGCTTTGCTGGTTAGCATCAGCGGCCTTAAACAAATGGGGCTGATTAGCGCCTACAATATAAATCTCTCCAGGCTTGAAAGACTGGATGTGGTTACCAATAATGACGTTGCCATGTCCCTTTCTTACCCATACGAACTGCATTTCCCTATGCCGGTGCAAATAAGGCACTGGATAGGTATCCTGAAAAACAATGGATTGTTCGTCCGGATCATACATGGTCATTTGGTGTAAAACTTTCATTTGCGTTCAATTTTATCTTTCGATTTCACGTTGTCTACCACCTAATACAATACTCCCGCTAAGAAACAGCTTATTTTTATAAATTGGGTTAGCGCAAATCTTGGATCTGAACTGTAAATATACGGATAATTTGTGAATCAGCTCACCCACTGCATAAGTAGGCCACAAAGGTAGCCTGCATAATTCCCTATAGCGTAACCCAATACAGAAATCAGCACAGCCACAGGCACCAAAGATGGATTAAAACTCGCTGCGACGGCCGAGGCCGTTGGCGCTCCGCCCACATTGGCTTCACTACCAACAGCCAAAAAGAAGAAACTGATCCGGAAAACGCGGGCAATAAAAAGAATGATCGCAGCATGGATAACTATCCAGATCAGGCCCACGGCCAATAGTCCGGGATTGTCAAACATGTTCATAATATTCATTTTCATACCAATGGACGCAATCAGGATATATAGGAAAACATTGCCCACAGCCGTCGATCCCAGTTTATCCAATTTCCGTGCCTTGGTAAATGAAAGTAAGATACCAAAAGTCGACGTTAATATAATTAGCCATAGGAACTCCGAGGTTAGGTTGAATTTAGCCAAATGAGGCGCTGTACGCTCGATCCAAGGTACAATATGGCCAACCAGAAAATGGGCCAAGCCCGTCGCGCCCAAACCAAGGGCAAGAATAACCATAAGGTCGGGCATCGTCGGTGTTTTACCCTCCTTCTTTTCCCCGGCCTTCAGTTTGTCTAGGAGGTGGTCCATATCGTGGTCATCTGCACGCAGCCACTTATTGATTGCGTTTTGCTTCGACACGCCATAAAGCATCAGTGCTAACCACAGATTCGCGATCAGTACGTCGAGTGCAATCATTCCCGAATACAATTTGGCATCCGGTTTAAATACTTCGTACAACGCGGCCATATTGGCACTACCGCCCGTCCAACTACCGGCTACGGTACCCAAGCCACGCCATGAAGCATCCGCGCCATCTCCCCCCACAATAACTCCGGGCACTAGCATCTCAACCAAAATAATGGCCAACGGCCCACCAATTACAATGCCCAATGTGGATGCAAAGAACATCACCCCTGCCTTACGCCGTAGCTTCCATATTTCCTTGAGATCAACGCCCGTAATCAATAATACTAAACTCGCTGGTAACAGGTATTGCGATGCCACGGTATAAACCGCCGACTGATCTCCGGAAATAACGTGGGTGGTATTCAGAATGCCGGGCACAAAATAACACAGGAGAATCGGTGGTACGAACGTGTAAAACCGTCTAAAAAAAGGATGGTTCATGGAAGAGGTTTTCAGCACAATAGCTAAAATCAACAATAAAATAGCGAGCACAACAGCATCATGCTCAAAAATCGGGTTAGTCTGCATAGCTTTCACACCACAATGATAGTGGTTTCGGTGCATTATAACCATCACAAATTAATCTACTATAAACCGTAATTAATATACTTGCCGAAAAATCTATTTCACCCTCCATATAGTGAGTAAAAATTGATTATATCCAATTAATCACTGACCATTTCGGCCAAATAGCTCCATTTACTTTTGTAGGGTCAACTTCAGTTGAACGATGGAACGCGGATGACACAGATACGGCGGATACTTTCCGATTTTTGATAATTATCTATGTAAATCCGTCGTATCTGTATTCTATTATTAATTTATTTTATAGACAGACTCTAATTATTATGAGAACCAAAAAAAAGCTTGCCCTGGTTACTGGCGGGTACACTGGAGAATGGGAAGTATCGCTCAAAAGTGCTGCGAATGTAGCCATCCAGCTCGACAAATCGCGCTATGAGGTGTACACCATTTATATTGCGCGGAACCGCTGGTATTACCTCGGCGATGATGGACGGGAATATAGCGTGGATAAGAATGACTTTTCGATCCGGACTGAGGGAGAGCCGATGTGCTTCGATATAGTCTTCATCTGCATCCATGGTATGCCAGGCGAAGATGGCCGCTTACAGGGCTATTTTGATATGCTACGCATACCATATACATCATGCGGCCAACTTGCCGCAGCCATCACCATGAACAAATCCTTTACCAAGGCTATCGTGGCCGACCTCGCCGAAGTGCATGTGGCAAAATCACAATTGATAAAAGACAAAGAAACGGCACACGAAGCCATTCGCTCCGGTGCTTTGCTATTTCCTTTATTTATAAAGCCCAACACAGGAGGCAGTAGCATCGGTATGTCGCGGGTAGACCACATCGAAGAGCTTCCCAAAGCGTTGGACAAGGCCTTTGCCGAAGATTTCGGGGAGCAAATCATCATGGAAGAGTTTATCGCCGGCCGGGAAATTTCCGTTGGTGTGTATCGCGATGCATCTGGCATCACCGTTCTCCCCCCCTCTGAAGTGAAAATCGAGGCCAGGTATTTTGACTTCGAAACGAAATACCATTCAATGGTACCCATAGACATCACGCCTGCCCCTCTAACCATCGTTACGCTGGGGAAAATGCAACGTGCAGCACGCGCAATCTTCGACAAATTGTCATGCAAAGGGGTAGTGAGAATCGATTTTATTCTCCAAGAAGAAAGTGATGACCTATTCTTCCTAGAAGTAAATACCATTCCTGGACAAACCAACGACAGTTTTGTCCCCAAACAACTTCGCGCAGCGGGCATCGATGTCAAACAGTTTTTCAATCACCTAGTGGATGAGGCATTAAATCAAATTCCAGTATGATCATCAAATCTATCGAAATCTATCGATTAAGCATCCGCATCGTTCCCTTCAGCATCGCTACCGGCACCATGCGTCACGCACAGAATGTCTTTATCCGTGTGCATACCGACAACGGATTGTATGGCGTAGGCGAATGCTCGGCCTTTCCTACCATTGTAGGTGAAACACAGGAAACCTGTTTGGTCATGGCAAGAGACTTTGCCCGAATTTGGAAGGGTAAGGATGCCAGTGATATTACTGGACGACTGAACGACCTAAACCAATATTGCAGCGACAATACAACGATTAAAAGTGCGTTTGATATGGCGCTGCATGACCTGGGAGCAAAAAATGCTGAGACGCCATTGTATCTGTTTTTAGGTGGCAGTGCACGTCCTATCCAAACCGATATTACCATTGGCATTGGAACGGTGGAAGAAATGACCGCCACAGCTATAGCTTATGCCAAGCAAGGCGCATGCGAAATCAAAGTCAAACTGGGCAAAAATGTCGAGGAAGATATTAGGCGCATTTCTTCCATCCGACAGGCAATCGGCTCTACTATCAAGATTAGGCTTGATGCCAACCAGGGATGGAGCTTTGATGATACCGTGAAAGCGCTCACGGCCATGGAACCTATGGATATTGAATTTTGTGAGCAGCCCATGGGTTCTTGGAATGACCACCTACTTCCTGCATTGATGGCGGCGGTATCTATTAAAATCATGGCCGACGAAAGCTGCTATGACGCGCATGATGCTGAAAGACTCATACGCACCCAGAGTTGTGACTATATCAACATCAAGCTGGCCAAATCGGGAGGCATCCACGAAGCCATGAAGATACACGACGTGGCTTACCGAAACGGCATTCCTTGTATGATCGGCGGTATGCTGGAGAGCAGGCTCGCGTTAACCGCCAACCTACACCTAGTTTACGCCTCAGCCGGTATTACCTTTTATGACATGGATAGTCCGCTACTTGGGCTCCTTGAAGATCCGGTTGTGGGCGGCGTTCGATACCAAAACTACCAGCTCCATATTGTGGATCAGCCCGGTATTGGTGCCGATATCGATGAGCGGTTTTTACAACAATGCGAAAAGTGGGTGGTTTAGAGTATATGAAACCGGAATGCCACATACGGCACCCCGGTTTCATAGGTATACATAACGGGAGACTATGACAATTCAAGGCCCACCTGCTCCAGCATGGCCTTTGTTTTGGCAATGCCCTCATCGGCAGGGAGGCTGTGGCCTTCGTATTCAATGCCGACATATCCGGTAAACCCAGCATCCTTTACCAATTGCAAGATGCGGCGGTAATCAATGGTGGTCTCATTTCCTGATTCATCAAAATCATAGGTCTTTGCACTCACTCCTTTTGCAAAAGGCATCAGGTCGGCCGTGCCTTGGTAGCGGTCATACTCCTCCAAGCACTCGGTATTGAGGTAAGCTTCTGTCGTTTGCTCCAGCGGTTCGCTCCGCTTGATGCAAAAATTGCCGATGTCGGGTAATGCCCCGCAATTGGGGAGGTCTACGGCCTGCATGACCTCGCTCAGCCACTTGCCATTCGACGAATAGCCGCCGTGATTTTCCACGATGACGGAAATGCCGTAGTCACTGGCAAACGTGGCGAGCTCGGTTAAGCTTTCAACGGCATACCGGGCCACTTCATCGGCCGTGCCCTCCCCTGCTGCGTTTACGCGGATGGCGTGGCATCCCAGAAACTGCGCGGCCTCCACCCATTTGTAGTGATTTTCTACCGCTTGCCTCCGGTTGGCCTCGTCAACATCGCCCAGATCTCCTTCTAGATCGCACATGATGAGTACGCTGGTGATGCCATTGTCGTCGCATCGACTTTTGAGATCCGCCAGGTATGGCCGATCCTTCGCCTTGTCGATAAAAAACTGGTTGACATACTCCACGGCATTTATTCCGAAATTTTCCTTCGCATGCAGGGGAAAATCCAAATGGTCGAGCTGGCCGCCGAAAATTGCCCGGTTCAATGACCATTCCGCAAGCGATATCTTAAAGAACAGTTCACCGCTATCTGCCGTTTCTTTCGCCCCCGTGTGCATATCATTGCAAGAAAGCAAGGGATGCACCACAGGATACGCGGTAATGGAGGCGATACCCATACCTAGTTGCTTAACGAATCTTCTTCTCGTACTCATCGTTGCTCCCGTTCAATAGCCATCGTTTTGCACCAATGTACCCCCACTCCTATCAATTTGTTCCTGTGGTATAGGGAACATCGTATTCTTTTCTCCAAAATTAAGGCCGCCGTAAAGCCTTTTGAAGGTTTCGCTGAAGCCCGCTTCAAAAGCCGAATAACTTTCCAGCACATCCTTGGCTGTGCCCCAACGTACCAGGTCAAAGTACCGGTGCCCCTCCAGCGCCAATTCCAATCTACGTTCGAAACGAATGGCGTCCAGAGCGTACTGCTTCGAAGCAAACGCCGGGTAGGGTTTTACGTTATACGCGGCGGCATTGGTGCCACCGATTTTTTTAGCTGGAAGCTGGGCTGCCCGGTACCGAACATTATTGACCCGGGTCAGTGCGTAGGCCAATTCGTTCGTTTCCGCGGCACATTCCGCCGCCATCAGGTATACATCTGCCAGGCGGATGATCTGGACATCCAATGCGGTCACATTACCGCCGTTATCCAGGTTTCCCGTAAAATCAGCTTTGTCCAACAATCGTTTGTAGGACACAAAAGGTCCGTGGGAGGCCGGTTCACGAAGCCACGCATCGCCTGGGAAAATCCCCCAATCGTGGTACGGCACACCCCTGCGCCCTACGGTGTAATCCAGCCGCGGATCCAACGCAAGGGTTTTATCTACCTCGTAATTTTCTTTGGCGCCTCCGGTCAACCCAAAATCCGATTTATAGGGATTATTCCGATATGAGCCATCGAGCATGGGCAGTCCCAATGCCGTGACCCGAAACGCATTGACCAGATCAAATGAGGGATTAAAAAAGCCACAGCAGTTCATTGGGGTTGGCGAATTTTGCAACCCCGCTAGCATATCACCCACATTGGCATTGTCACCACTCCCGTTCGGATTGATGGCATGCTGTGCAGAAAAAATCGTCTCCGGCCCGTTTTCCTTATTGATATCAAAATTATCTAGGAAATCCATGCTTTCCAGATTTGGCCTGGCATCGATGACCTCTTTGAACAGCACAAGCGCTTCGGCAAATTTTCCCTGATATAGGTACAGCTTCCCCAGATAAGCTTTGGCGGCAATGCCGTCTACTCTTCCTACATCACCCAACGGCTTCGCGTCCGTCAGGTTTTGCGCGGCAAACTGGAAATCGGCATCAATCATAGGCAGGATATCGGCATCATTCGGGACCTTGGCGGCATTGGCGGTCGAAACGTTTTCGTCGATATACGGAATATTTTTAAACACCCGCCAAAGGAAGAAATAGTAATGCCCCCGGAGCATCTTCGCTTCCGCTTCAATTTCAGTAGCCCGCTCGTCCGAGAATTTCTCGTCGGCGGTTTCCTGTACAATCTTCAGCTGGCGCAGCGTGGTGTTACACCGAATGATGCCTTCGTAATAATTGCGGTACATGGTAGCTAGGTGCTCATTGACCGGAATAGCAGTATGCTGTTCGATTTCGAGCATCGTACCCTGGTCGCCCGCTTCGCTTCCTTTATGTGCATCTCCACCGGCTACATCGCCGTAAAGCCATTGGCTGGGGGCAGACCCGTAATTGCCCCAGGTTCCATCCCGGTTGCCGTTCATCAAACCATACGCTCCAGTAAGCAGCCACTCCACTCCCTTAGTGCTATTCAGCTGTTCGTCTATCAATTGTCCCTGTGGTGTGCGGTCTAAGAAATCCGAGCTACATCCTCCGATAGCCATCATCATCACCGAGACTACAATTATTTTATATCGTGCTTTCATCATTGAAAAGTTTTATTGTTCATGGTTGTAATCCGAAATCTAAATGCGTCCATCGCTCAAAACGTAACACTCAGCCCCAATAGATACTGGCGCGGCACAGGATAAACCCCCATGTCTACCCCGGGGCCGGTAAAGCCCGTAGACCCATATTGGCTCACCTCCGGATCCATGCCACTATAGCCGGTAATGGTAAACAGATTGGTAACGCTGGCATATACCCTTAGATTGGACACCCGGCCCTGAAACATACGATCCGTAGGCAGGGTGTACCCGATTTGCAGGTTCTTCATCCGAAAAAAGCTTCCGTCTTGCACATAGTAGCTGGAAGACTGCCGCTCGATTGTGGGTGCATTGGCATAGGCCGAAGGAACCATGCTCCCCGGATTGCTCGGGCTCCAGGCATCCAGTGTACGGGTACTCACCGAACCCGGAAATGCATAAAAGTCGGTATACTGACGGGTGAGATCAAACAGGTCATTACCCCGTGACCCGTTAAAGAACATACTGATATCAAACCGCTTGTAGGCCGCACCCAAGTTGAGCGAATAAATGAAATCCGGGTGCGGGTTCCCGATGATTGTCCGGTCATCCCCATCGATCGCATCGTCCCCATTAATGTCTGCAAACTTAGGGCCACCCACACGGGCTCCTTCATACGAAGCACTGTTCGCGATATCATCCTCGCTCTGGTATATCCCCACCATATCATAGCCGTAAAAAGCGCCAAACGGCGCACCGGCCTTTAATACCGAGGTTGTCACCTCGCGTAGCGTGAGGTAGGGCTGCTCCCTGACGCCCGGCGCTAGTGCAATGATATTGTTGGTGTATTTGGAAAAGAATACGCCCACATCAAACCGGAAGGGATCTTCACCCGTATGGCCTACATAATGATAGTTTAAGGCCAGTTCAATACCGGCATTCTGCATGTCGCCGGAGTTGACATACGGCGAGTTCCCTGTACCCACGGCGGCAGCGGGTTGCGGTACCGGGTACAGTACGTCGCTGGTGCGTCGGTCAAACCAGTCAAACGCGCCATCGATCGTATTGTTGAACAACGTAAAATCAAGTCCTACGTTTACTGATTTCAGCTCTTCCCACTTTACAGCCTGGTTATCGTAGTCGCTGGTCCACAATCCACTGCTCAGGCCATTGCCCCCGCCAATCGGGTAAAACGACGGATTGACCCCCGAAGCATACCTTCTCATAAACTGGAATGAAGGAATACGTTGATTTCCCGTTACGCCGTAGCCAGCCCGGATCTTGAGGTCATTCACCCAGGAAACCGGTTTCAGGAAGCTTTCATTAGATACCCGCCAGGCGACACCGGCAGCGGGAAACGTACCGTAACGGTTTTCAGGCCCGAAATTGGACGATCCGTCGCGGCGCACCGTGGCTGACAGTAAATATCGGTCGTCGAACCCATATTCGACCCGTCCGAAAACGGAGAACAAGGAACTCTCACTCCCCTCACTGCCGCCAACAGTGGTTGCAGCCGTATTGAGGTAATAATAATTGAGATCGCCGGATACAAAGAAGTCGTTTCCATTTCCGGTCAACTGGTGATAGTTTGACTCCACTGCCTCCG
Organism: Parapedobacter tibetensis; assembly: GCF_024704835.1. GTDB lineage: Bacteria > Bacteroidota > Bacteroidia > Sphingobacteriales > Sphingobacteriaceae > Parapedobacter > Parapedobacter tibetensis. The sequence continues at coordinate 205,175 of NZ_JAMXBE010000005.1, read as the reverse complement.
TTCCGGCAAGGACCTTAAGCCTGTGCACTCCATTAAATGTGTTTTCATAAGTGGCGGTGTTCGACCACGTCCACTCGGTATTGGTTCCCCGGTACTCACTCAAGGTATTGTTCGTAAAGCTACCCTCCGAGCGTTCCGGGTTGGGATATCCGATGGACTTGCCGTTGAAGTTTTCGTGGCGTAGTCCGAAGGTCGTGCGAAAATTGAGCCCTTTTATTAGCTCCAAATCGGCAAAAGCACTCCCGAAAAACTGGCCGCTTTTGTTTGTATTGTCCTTCTGCCGGTATAGCACCGCCAGCGGGTTGTCGGCATTCCCCATCATGCTACCCTTTGTACCCGCAAAATTGCCCATAATGTCGTACACCGGCACAATGGTTTGGATACGATATGCCCAGCCAATCGCCGAGTCTTCTCCCTGGTAAGCGCCGGATCGATTTTCATTGACGCCGAAGCCATGTCCGTTGGTAGCGGAATACTGCATGTTTTCGCCGATCGTAAGCCGGTTGTCCAAAAAGGTAAACTTGGTGTTGCTGCGGATGGTGTACCGATCGAACCCGGTATGCTGATACGTCCCCCCCTGCTTGAACGCGCTTCCACTCAGTACATATACTGCATTTTCGCCTCCGCCTAGGATGCTCAACTGATAAGTCTGTATAGGAGCGTTTTGCGTAATCTCATCGAACCAGTTGGTGCCGGCCTGATTGGCGGGAACAATGGTGTAATACTGTGCGGGATCCATCACATAACGGTACTTCGAGGGATCGGCATCCGCCGCGGTGATTTGATGTCCCATTTTGGTTCCGGCCAGGAGGTATTCGGGCAGTGTTGGATGATCTGGATCTGAGCCATAGTTCTGGCCGGTGGTTCCGGTCGTACCCGGAGTCCCACCCGCATTTCTTTGCTGCCGGTACACATACTCCCCGTATTGCTGCGGATTTAGCATTTCGGGGAAGCGGCTCCGGTTCGGCGCCTGCGTACCGTAGTAGGTATCCAGCGTAATCTTGGGTGAACCTTTGCCCCCCTGCCTAGTGGTAACGATCACCACGCCGTTATTGGCCCTAGCGCCATATATGGAAGCTGCCGAGGCATCTTTCAGCACCTGCATGCTTTCGATGTCGTTGGCACTCAACCAGCTTAGCTTCCCTTCATAAGGCATGCCGTCTATAATATATAGGGGATCATTATTATTGATGGTGCTGAAGCCCCTAATGCGGATCTGCGGTGTGGCACCTGGTGCCCCGCTATTAATAATCTGTACGCCAGCGGCCTTTCCCTGAAGAGCCTCGACAGGACTGGCTGCGGGTTGCTGTTTCAGGCCCTTCACATCCACTACGGCAACCGATCCCGTCAAGTCTTTCACACGTTGGGTGGAGTAGCCGGTCACGATCACCTCATCCAACGTACTAAGCGATTCCTGCAGCGCAACATTGTAAACATGCTGGTTGCTGTCTACGACAAATTCTTGCGATGCAAAGCCAATATAACTTACCTCCACTACATCATTGGGTTTCACCAATAAGGTGTATTGACCGTTGTCATTGGTACTGGTGCCCTTTGAGGTGCCTTTCACTTTTATAGCGGCGCCTGATATGGGTAAATTGTCTTCAACACTGGTAATGGTACCTCGAATATTAAAATCCTGAAATGCACTGAATAGCAGTATTTTGCCATCCTCTATCCGGTATGCAATTCCCATAGGTTTCAACACCTCTTCGAGTATGGCGGACAAATCGCTATCCATACGCGCAATCTTAATTTTCCTATCTGCTTTAATCGTAGAAGCACTATAGATGAAATGGACTTCTGACTGGTTTTCCAGCTCCTTGATCATATCCTTGACGGATATTCGTTGGGCAGAAAACGCAATCCTTTTATCCAAGGCCCCCTGCGCATCTGCATCTTCCGCATAGGAAGAGAATACAACAATTGATGTGATAAGGGCATATAAAAAGGTTAGTCTCATCGCTGTTATCGTTAAAGCAATAATTCGTTCTTTTTTCATACTTTTGATAAATTTATGGTTCGTTAATGGATTTTTTTGAACTGTAAATCATTCCGGAATGAATCGATTCCGGAGCTCATGACCGGCAATACCCCCATATTGCCGGTTTTTTTGTGGGGTTAAGTCTGTGATTGTTTCATCGTCATAATTTTTTGGTTTTACATTAAATCATTTCAATAGGAGTTGCCACACCATTCCCAACCATCGTGTTTACATATCGCGGTGCACAGCTTTTTTTGGGCAGGCAGGTCCAAAAGCTCCCCTTTCCGCATATTGCGGGTTTTCAAAATAATAAAATCAGCATGCTAGAGCAGGGTTTATTCCAGTGCTTCGGCTAGCAATATTCGCTTATTGCTGGATTTAAAATTGGTTAAGTTTTGTAGTTTCTCATCAGTTAATGCGTTAGTGTGTTTGGTATAAAAATTTGTGTGTGGTTGTGATCAATGATTTCTTTTCAAAAAAATGGTGGTACCGACGACCTCATAATGTGTATTGGTAACGGTACAGATGATATTCAACTGCTTGAACAGGCCGACGCCGCTGATATCACCAGTAAACGTAATGCCCTCCAAGTTATCACCAGCAACCACGTCCAACCCGTACAGTCCGCTGAGTGTTTCAGCCAAAGCCGGTACAGGGATATCCCTGAAGGTCTCATTCCGAATGGCATCCACTTCCCTGCTGATGGGCAATGGGTTTTCTACTACCGTTTCCTTAAGGGTCTTCGGGAGCAGTACGGCCCGTTGATTGGTCGTGATGGATGCTTTTTCCGGAGTGGATAGGATACGCTTCACAAAACTTTGCCTATCCACATTGTAATATACGTCTACCTTGCCAGCGTATACAATAACTTCCCCATTGGCTTTCCCGTTAGGGGCCCTTATTTTGAACTTCGTGCCCAGTACTTTGGTAATCATTCCCTCATGGAATACCCAAAATGGATTTTCCTCATTAGCAGCCACCGCAAAAAAGGCATCTCCTACCAATCGTACTTCTCTATCCGTTGTCTTAAAGCGCTTGGGATATTCAAATAATGCCCCCGGAGACAGTTCTACAAAGGATTCGTCGGCCAAAATGACTTTCATGGGTTTTTCTGTGTCATTCCTCACCGTGATGATGTCATGCTCAGGCATGGTCCCTTGTGACACGAATGAAGGTTTTACAGGGTAACAAACAATCCTAAGGTAAATAAAAGTGCTTGAGGCCACCAAAAACACGGCGGCAGATGCGGCAACCAACCAAAAACGGACACGCTTTGACCTCGGGTTTGATTCCAATTGCCTGACACTTGTATCCGCTTGGCCAATATTAATTTGCTGGTTAATTTTATCCCATATTGCATCTTCGATGGCGTCCACGTTGGCAGGAGTAATCTCGTTTTGATCGTTTTTATCAAGTATTTGGTACCAATGATGCACCAATTGCTCTTCGTCTGGGGTACATTGACCGTCCAAGTACCGTTGCAATAGGCGGTGGAAATTTTCCCTACTCATGATTCAACATGGGTTAATGTGTATATCAATAACTCGGTTAGTAATGCTTACAACAGCACCCTTCTATATAGTAGTCTATCAAAAGGGAACTATCCCTAAAAAATAATTAAAATAATTTTTGGAGAAGCAGTATAAGGGGTAGGAAATCTTTCAGTGCCAGGCGCATGGTCTTAAGCGACTGGGTGATATGGTATTCCACTGCCTTTTCGGATAGGTTGAGTTTATTGGCAATTTCTTTCACGGAGTAATGTTCCGTGCGACTGAGGGTGTATATGGCTTTTGTTTTAGGCGACATCATGGCCACACCCTTATCAATAGCTTCATTTAACTCCTTGATACGCATGGCCATCTCCACAGAATTAGGAGGATCACATGCTTCAAGAAGGGAATGAGAAGTGTATGTTTCTTCGTGGATCTGCGACTTTAAATAGGTAATAAACCTAAAGCGTAAGGCCGTAAACAAATATGCAGAGACATTATTGACGGTCACCGACTTCCTTTTTTCCCACAATGATACAAATACACCCTGTGTAAGGTCCTCTGCAAGCATAGTGTCTCCCGACCGTCGCAAAACCTGCTGATAACATTGCTTCCAATATCGCTTGTACAGCTCCTTAAAAGCAACTTGGTCATCTTTGCTTATTTTGGCAAGCAAATCAGTATCTGTTTCGATGGCAGGCTTATTTTTCAACAGGATCCTTTGCAAATTGGCAGACACAAACATAACAATTTGGTTACAGATATGCAATAGTAGCGGCATGCATTCAGCACAATGAAACGTTTAATCATTTATTTACAGTTGTTTACATTATTTTATTTTAATATTGTTTTAACAGCGGGCACTAAGGTGGCGTCTTTGTGACTTTGCGTGAACCTTTTTAGGCCACAAACGGAAATCTAATCTGCACCCTCCTCTTATTGATGCAGCTATTTTTCATTAGAATAAATTGTTCTTTAACGGCAATGAAGCTTGCATGAGCTGTCTTATTCATGCCCTTTTTTGAGCGGTAGCTCATGCAGGTTTCATCTGTTTAAATTTGCTTTTTCAGTTGTGATGAAGCTATCAGATTTATTCATCCCACTGTGTGGTTTGAAAAATCATGATGGTTTCATATCTTTGATTATTAAAAAAAGCAATTGCATACTTTGGTACTGTCCCACATAATTATTTTTCGAATGAAACCATACCATCTATTATTAAGCACACTTGTTGCCGGTGCCTTATTAGCTGCTTGCGAAAGCAATGGACAGCACAACGGTGACGCTGAACACAGAACAGGCGAACCAATCACTTCTGAAAAGGCTAGTTTCTACGTTGATACGCTCCATACCGGGCTTGACAATCCTTGGGGTATGGCTTGGCTGCCCGATGGTCGTTTATTAGTGACGGAACGCAAAGGCGAAATATTGGTGTTTGAAAACGAGAAATACACTGGCCAAAAGCTTACTGGATTTCCGGAAACTTATGAACGCGGGCAGGGTGGCTTGATGGATATCCAGCTGCACCCGCAATATGCAGATAATGGATGGGTATATGTCACCTATGCCAAACCGGGACAAGATGGGGGTAGTACCACACTAATTCGCTTCAAGCTGGAGGGCAACCAGGTAACTCATCTGGAAGAGTTATATCAAACTATGCCATTATCCACCTCGGGAGTGCATTTCGGCAGCCGGATTATTTTTGACAATAATGGATACTTATTTTTCAGTACCGGCGAACGTGGCACCAAGGAAAATGCCCAAAATCTTTCGAATGATATGGGCAAGGTGCATCGGCTGCATGATGATGGACGTATTCCCAACGATAATCCCTTTGTAGATAACCCAACTGCCAAACCTAGCATTTGGTCATATGGGCACCGCAACGTACAAGGTATTGTATACGATAGTTCCACAGACATCATCTATGCTACTGAACACGGTCCGCGCGGTGGTGATGAGCTCAATATCGTTGAAAAAGGAAAGAATTATGGATGGCCTGTGATCACCTATGGTATTGACTATAGCGGAGCCATCATTTCGGACCTTACGGAAAAAGAAGGGATGGAGCAGCCTATTCATTATTGGACACCATCCATAGCCACTTGCGGGCTATTATTCTATACGGGGGATAAATATCCTGAATGGCAAGGAAATATATTTGCAGGGGCACTGGCATTGATGCATGTGGCCCGTATAGAAGTTTCCAACGGGAAATACACGCATGAAGAAAAATTACTCCAAGATATTGGACGTGTGCGCCAAATAGCCCAAAGTCCCGATGGTTATATTTATGTGCTTACCGAAGGCCCGGGCATGTTGCTTAAGTTGGCACCTGCCAAAACCCCATAGGTTTGAGGTTTATTTATAAACTGTGTATCTTTGCTTATCATGAATACTGACAAATTGCTTAAGCGGGCCCTTGATTTCGACTTTCTTTCGATTGACGAGGGGATCTATTTATACAACAATGCGTCTACGGCCGACCTTATTTTTGTGGCGGATGAATTGCGCAAGATACAAGTACCCCACGGCAAAGTGACCTGGCAAATCGACCGGAATGTCAACACGACTAATGTTTGCATCGCTAATTGTAAATTTTGCAATTTCTTTCGTAGGCCCGGCCATGAGGAAAGTTATATCACCGATATTGAAACATACAAACAGAAGATAGCAGAAACATTCCGCTATGGAGGTGACCAATTGCTTTTACAAGGGGGGCATCATCCCGATTTGGGATTGAAGTTTTACACCGACCTCTTCAGGGAGTTGAAGACCTTGTATCCGACATTGAAGTTGCATTCACTAGGCCCACCCGAAATTGCCCATATTGCCAAATTGGAGGGGATGAGTCATCTTGATGTACTCATTGCTCTGAAAGAATCCGGTCTTGATTCACTGCCTGGAGCGGGCGCAGAGATATTAAATGACCGGGTAAGGCGTCTCATATCAAAAGGGAAATGCGGTGGTAAAGAATGGCTCGATGTGATGCGTGCTGCCCATAAGATTGATTTACCCACCTCATCCACCATGATGTTCGGCCATATCGAGACTATTGCAGAACGATTTGAACATATGGTATGGATACGGCAGGTACAGGAGGAACGGCCAGCGGGTACATACGGATTTATTGCTTTCATCCCATGGCCTTTCCAAGATGACGGCACCTTGCTCAAACGCCTGAGGGGCATTACCAATGATGTAACTGGTGAAGAATATATCCGGATGATTGCGTTAAGCCGCATCATGTTACCTAACATCAAAAACATCCAAGCCTCATGGCTTACGGTAGGGAAACGAGTAGCACAGCTTTGCCTGCATGCAGGTGCCAATGATTTCGGATCCATTATGATCGAGGAGAATGTGGTATCTGCCGCTGGCGCACCACATCGGTTTACATCCTCGTCCATACAAGATGCAATCCGGGAGGCCGGCTTTCAACCGCAACTGCGTACGCAGAAATATGATTTCAGGGAAATACCGGAAACCATGGAGGAGCAAGTCATCGATTATTAATTCCTAAATACGCTTGAAAAACTTAAGTCAACAAATAGAGGCCCTTGTGTATGCTTCCGAATACGGCATCAATGTGGCAGAAATCAAGCATGTTATCGAGGCTTCCATAGGCATCGATATCGATGAACAGACCATCCATGCTGCGCTTGACGAAATAAAAAGCCGCTACCTTCAAGAAAACCATGTGCTGGAATTGAAATCAGTAAATACCGGATATCAATTTTTGACCAAACCGCAATATTACGAAACCATTAACCTGCTGCAGACGCACCGCGCGAAAAAGAAACTGAGCCAAGCCGCCTTGGAAACTTTGGCGATCGTGGCCTACCGCCAGCCCATCACGAAATTGGAAATCGAACAAATCCGCGGCGTGAATTGCGATTATTCCTTGCAACGTCTGCTCGAAAAGGAGCTGGTAAAAATTGTAGGCAAGGCAGATGCGCTGGGAAGGCCAATCCTATATGGTACGAGCGATTTGTTTATGGACCACTTTGGCATTGACAGTACCGCCGACTTACCGAAGTTGAAGGAAATCGTACCCGAAGACAATGCGATAGGCGAAACAAGCGATTGAAATGATCCATCGCCAATGGCTTTATGAGTTCCATGGTGCACCTTATATTTAACCCCATTCATTACTAGCCTTTTGCAGCTAACATTTTTTTTGTAAAAAAAATGATTTGAAATCAAAAACTTGTTATTTTTATCCTAAATAAAACTACAATACACAATCAAGGATGATTATGGAAACGCCAATGATGCATGACAATGAATTAGCGGTTTTGGAAGATGACATTCGGCTTACGTTTGATGATGGTGGGCCCGAAGATGAAGATGAAGATGATTCGGATGATCTTTTCGATGACGAGGATAGCTTTGAATTGGATGAGCTTGACTCGTTAGACGATTTCGAGGACTTCGATGACGACGACGATTATTGACAATAAAAAACTTCATATTCGAAAGCAACCATTACTTACCACAACGTATATGGGCATCCCAAGGCCATACCTATGTCATCTCACCATCGTATAATAGTGAGATTTATCTCGAATCCGAAAATTTAATTCTATCACATCTACCATGTCAAAGGAGAGCACAGTAGATGTGATTGGTTTTTTTAAAGGTCCTCCTGGTGATAGAGGGTTACACAGTAGATTTTTTATGAAGCAATTCGTAAAGATCGATTACCTTTTTTTGTAATTCTATCACTTCTGTATCACGATCTTGAAGCTTTTTGTTAGCCACGGCCAATTCCGAAACGTATTTTTTCTCTTCTTCCGAATCGTTGGTAGCCAATAATTGAACCATGGTTAAACCAAATAGTCTAGATATTTGGTCAAGTCTCGATAGATTTACATCTGTTATCCCTGTTTCTATCTTGGAAAAAGCTGGTATGGATATATCAAGCCGTTTGGCTACATCCTCTTGACTCCATCCCTTTTGGTGTCTTAATAGTCTGATTTTTTTTCCTAATGCATTCATTTGGTAAGATAGTATGTTAAAATTTAAGTAGTTGTCTTGAATTTATTTTCCTATTGGGAAACTAAGATAGCTAAAGTTTTACTTTAATAGGAATTTATCGGCAAAATTAACTAAGTTGATACCCCCATAGTTTCCTGAACTCATGAATAATAAATTCTTTCCAACCGGATCCATCTTCTCAAGGTAATTCTTTATGCCTTCTATATCACTAAAGTACACCAAATTGGGCTGATCGAATGCTTTCTTCAGTGTATCTTCCGAAATGGTATCGGCGTTTCTTTGTTTCAATGCTTCCTTATTGATAAATACTGCAGGGTATTCTGCATCTTGCATGGTACCCTTATACTCATTCAGGTATGCTTCATTGAGACTGCTATAGGTATGCAATTCAACGATGGCTACCAATGCTTTGCCCGGAAACTGTTCTTTAACAGCATGAATGCTTGCCCTTAATTTGGTGGGGGTATGTGCAAAATCCTGATAAACGACACTATCATTATCACTTGCCACATACTCTAAACGTCGCGAAGCTCCTTTAAATTGTTTTATCTCCGTATAAAACTCTTCACGGCTAACCCCTAACCACTCACAGACCGTAAATGCCGCCGCTATATTAGACAAATTATGCTTGCCAAAGACTTGTAACGGAATATTACCGATATGTGTATGCATGTATGTAATTCCTTTGTTGATGGTATACTCAGGAGTTCGGTAGCCATGTTTGTTTATCTTGGACTGGTCCTCAAGGACAATCTCCTGAAGCTTCTTATCTTCCTTGTTATATACCAACGTCCCCTTAGGTTCAATACTTTTAATGAATAATCTAAATTGTTCCACATAATTATCAAACGTAGGGAATGCATTGACATGGTCCCATGCTACTCCACTTATTAAGGCAATGTTAGGTTTATACAGGTGAAACTTTGGCCGCTGATCCACCGGTGAAGCCAAATACTCATCCCCTTCAATGATGGCGAGCGGTGCATCCTTGGTAAGCCTCACCATGTACTCAAATTCATCAAGCTTTGCTCCTACTAAATAATCGAAATCCCTTCCTATTGATTTAAGTACGTGCATGATGATGCTCGTTATGGTAGTTTTACCATGACTCCCCCCTATCACTACTCTTATTTTTTCTTTTGTTTGCTCATAGATAAACTCGGGGTAGGAATAAATGCGGACCTCCATTTCCTTGGCTTTCAGCAACTCGGGATTATCGGCTTTGGCATGCATTCCCAATACCACCGCGTCAATATCCGCAGTAATGGTTTCCGGGTACCACCCTAATGCTGGAAGCAACCCCTCCTTGGCAAGGTTGGTTCTCGACGGCTCATAGATATGGTCGTCGGAACCGCTTACCATATACCCTTTCTTGGCCAATGCAATGGCAAGATTGTGCATGATACTGCCTCCAATGGCAATAAAGTGTACTCGCATAACTATTCCTTTTTAATGAACCGTCCGGCTACCCAGCCGTCCATCTCCTTGTGTCCATCGTAATCCAGCTCATGCTTTGCACAGGCTGTTATCAATGTCTTCAAGTCATCCCCATCATAGAATCCACTCATATACAATATCCCGCCTATTTTCAAGGTTTGGGAGTAAGTGCCCAATTGATTTAATAAAATATTGCGATTAATGTTTGCCAATATAATGTCAAATTGCTGGTTTGCAACCAAGTCAATGGAGCCGCATTGGGTCAAAATATGCTCAACTCCGTTCAATGCTTTGTTTTCCTCTACACTCGCAACACTTACGGGATCGTTATCGATGGCCAGTACGCTTGATGCACCAAGTTTAGCGGCTAAAATAGCCAATATACCTGTACCACAGCCCATGTCCAGTATACTTTTCCCAAAAAACGTTGTCTCAAGCATATAATGTATCATCAACGAGGTTGTTTGATGATGACCTGTGCCGAATGCCATCTTGGGGTCAATGATGATTTCGTATGGATAAGATGGCTCTGGTGCATGAAAAGTGGCGCGTATGTAACATTGATCCGCAACCACAACCGGTTCAAAGTTACTTTCCCATACCTCGTTCCAATTCTGTGGGAGAATTTCATTAACCACATAAGTGACACCAAAATCAACAGGTTGATGTATCAACAATGATTCCAAGGAATGCAAATCAAGCTGTTCGGAAGCTATGTAGGCGGCAAACTCCTTATCTCGGTGCTCAAAGGTATCGAAACCCATGTTTGCCAAGTCGTGAATCAATAGATCCCGATGCCAATCTTCTCCGCCTTCGCATGTAAATATGACTTCGCTGTATTTCATTAAGCACGTAACCTACCGTTAACTTTAGCTGTTGAATACTTTCACGATGTCAATGAAATCACGTGATTTCAACGATGCGCCGCCAATAAGCCCACCATCGATATCGGTCTGCGAAAACAGCTCGGGAGCGTTTTTTGGATTACAGCTTCCACCATATAATATGGTCGTATCCTCAGCAATATGCGCATTGTATTGGTTGGCAATCTCGTTACGAATGAATGCATGCACTTCCTGCGCTTGTTCTGGTGATGCGGTCAGTCCTGTACCTATAGCCCAAACGGGTTCATAAGCCAATATGACATGGCCAAATGCATCGTTTGGAAGGTGGAAAACCCCATTTTTCAACTGTTTCTTAATTATATCAAAATAACGGTCGGATTCTCGTTCTTCTTGGGTTTCACCAATACAGAAAATGGGGGTCAATTCCTGTTTAAGGACGGCGTCCACTTTCTTACTCAACATATGGTCATCCTCATGGAAATACGCCCTGCGCTCTGAATGTCCTAAAATCACATACGCCGCACCTGCGGATTTCACTTGAGCGGCCGATACCTCTCCAGTATATGCTCCAGCGTCTTCAAAATATACATTCTGTGCTCCTATTGCAACGTGGGTTGCGCCTTTGGCCATTTGAAAGATGCTATGTAGGTGGATAAACGGGCTACATACAACCACCTGTTGGTCACCCATCACTTCATCCTTGGCCATGTTTACAATTTCTGAAAAAAGGGTAACTCCCTGCTGGTAGTCTAGATTCATTTTCCAATTTCCGGCAACGATTTTTTTCCGCATAATATTGATATTCTATTTAATGTAGTTAAATTTCTATTTTAAAAGTTCCGGTGCTCCCTGGTCAACTCAAATACAGTCTCTAGCAGTTTCTTTTCTGTTTCATCAAATTCTTGATTGCGCCGGTCATAAACTAATTTGGTTGTTTCAAACATTTTGTCCAACTGGTAAGTGGTGAAACCTTCGGCACCTCCCCATGAAAAATCGGGGACAAATGTAGGTGGCATACCCGTACTGAAAATACTAGCCCCCACTCCTATCACGGTCCCTGTATTGAATGCCGTATTAATGGCACACTTCGCGTGGTCAGCCATGATGGTACCGCAAAACTGCAATCCCGTGTCACGGTATCCGGAATGGCTATAATCGTATAAACGTACGGATTTATAATTATTTTTCAAATTTGAGTTGTTGGTATCAGCCCCCCAATTACACCATTCGCCCATCACCGCGCTTCCTAGGTAACCATCATGTCCCTTGGAAGATCTGCCCCATATCACGCAGGTATTGAGCTCACCGCCAACTCGGGAATATGGCCCAACTGTAACGTTGCTATATACCTTGGTTCCCATCTTGATTTGTGAACCTTCACCTAATGCGAATGCCCCCCTGATCAAGCTGCCTTCCCATACTTCGCTGTTTTTATCCAAATAAATGGGACCCATGGTACTATTGAATGTAGCACATTCGGCTTTGGCACCCTCTTCGGCAAAGAAATTGTTACCAATGAACCTATTGCTGTCCGATAGTTCCGCTGAAGTTCTTCCTTTGGTGAGTAGCTCAAAATCAGAACGGATTTGCTCACCGTTATTCAGGAATAAATCTTCGGGATAGTTTATTTTTACAAAATCATGCGTATAGGAAATAAGGGTATAGCTATTCAATTCCATCGAATCCGCATGCTGTAGCGCCTCACTATCCATACGTAGTGCGATAAAATCGTTTCCCGCCATCAGCGCCTCCCCAGTACGAAGGGCCAGTACTGCATCAGATAACCGACTATCTGGGCAGCAATTGCCGCTAACGAGCAGTACATCATCCACAATCTGACCCAAAGGGTACTTTCCAGCCAAGTAATCTTCGCTCAGGAATGAAAATGGGGATGCCAACCATTTCGCCCATTTCTCGGCAATGGTCAATATCCCGACACGCAAGTCAGCCACAGGTCGCGTCAATGTTAAGGGATATAGTCCCTTCCGCCAGTTGGCTTTATCAAACAGAACAACATGCATAGCTTATTAATTTAGCATGGCTAAAATAAAAAAGTCCCGATAAAATATCGGGACTAATATTTCTTTGTGGAAAAACCGCCTTACTTCTTAGTGTAACGGTTGCGGAATTTATCGATACGTCCTGCGGTATCAACCAATTTCATCTTACCAGTATAATAAGGGTGAGAAGTATGCGAAATTTCCAGTTTTACCAACGGGTATTCGTTCCCATCTTCCCATTTGACAGTCTCCTTGCTCTCGATGCATGATTTTGTCATAAAAGCATAATCATTTGACATGTCCTTGAAAACCACTAACCTGTAATTCGATGGATGCAAATCTTTCTTCATTAGAATAATTATTTTTTTCAGTTACGCTCCCTGCCATTTAGTATAACAAACCTCGGCAATGGCTGGAGGTTTCGTTTATCTATCACAACAATCTCCAATAGCGGTTGCAAAGGTAGTTTATTCCTATGTAATTTGCAATAGTATTTCGGCAATTTTCTGCAAGGTTTTCCATGGTTGACCATATCCTAGCCCACCATAAGTACCCCTTTACCCTAATCCAGATTATAGGAATTGCAGGTCGCCGAAGAATTTTGGCAAATGGAAATTGGGAACAGGATAATCTATCCTGTTCCAGGAAACGTAGTGCGGCGCAGGCAATTCATCACCACACTTATAGAAATTGCCCGTACATTTTAATCCAGTTAAGGAATTTATAGTATCGGCATCAAATACAGTAAACGGGATATCCAGCAATAAATGCCATGTTGTATCCGTATCTCCATGGTTTTTGGCATGGATGCGACTATGGGTCCTTACCTTTTCGACGGTGCCATTAGGCAGTTTCCTACGCTTTCCCTTATCGGCATTACCGTGACCGATCAACCCCGTTCCCATACAATTGAATTCAAGGTTATAATAATGAACGCCATCAAACGATAAAAAAAACTCTACACAACTATCTTTATAGACTGGGTCATTTGTGTTGCGGTACGCAGCTTTGACATGCTCCTCCTTTATAACGTATTTGAGCAAAATACTATCCACCGTATGAGCTATCTTGAAATATACAGTAGGCTTGTAGGGATAGGCTGGCCACGCTACTTCCATCAGATTCGTAGCATCCAATGGGGTCAACGCAGCTTCAATAGCATTCGGGGATGAACCATGGTTCACATCCGCCAGGAAAGGAATAAGCAATTTCTTCATATAAATAATTTACTTAATCGACCAGCCATCATACATGTTGATAGCTATCCGCCACACGAGTGATGATTCCCCGTAATTCCAATTCATGCGCTTCAAGTTGATCCACCAATCTAAGCTGTGCCCTGGTACGCTGTAGGTTGTGATTGGGATGTTGGATTTTATAATAATGGTCGCCCTCCAAAAAATCCGTGAGAAACCGTACAACCTGCATGTAAGGTAACAGGAGTACCCCCTCTATCAAAGAGTCGATTTCGCTTGGTATCAAAAAGGGATGAGCCTCTTCAAAATACCCTTCCGTGTAAGCCTGGAATAGCGGGATATTCAATTTGATTTTGTCTAGATCGGCCTCATCCTCCGCAGCACAATTGATGATGGTTCGGATTGCGTCACCAAAATCATAAGCCACATATCCCGGCATCACGGTGTCTAAATCTATCACGCATTGCAAGTTGTCGTGTTCATCAAGCAGCACGTTATTGAATTTCGTGTCGTTGTGTGTAATACGTACGGGAAGCTGCCCTTGGGATGCGGTATCAAGTATCGTATGCATGCGCTTCTCCCTATCCATAATAAAACGCAATTCATCACTTACTAGAAATACCCTGTTTGCCACATCCCTGTCAATAGCATTTTTAAGTTTATCCAATCGCTTACCGATGTGGTGGAAATTTGGCAGTACCTCATGGATAAACCGAACATCCAAATCAGCCAATAAACGCTGGAATTGCCCAAATGCTCGTCCCCCTTCCTTTGCTTGTCGGGGAGTTTGCACGATATCATAGCTTCGTGTATCTACTAATAGAATAAACATTCGCCAGAAGTTCCCTGTCGCATCCTGATGGCATGATTCACCTTGTCGGGTTGGTATGAGCGTTAGCACCTTCTCTTCAAGGTGTTTATCATGGCCATCCAGCGCCCGGTATTTCTCTTTCAAATGTTGCGTCACCAACTGTATGTTTTGCATCACAGCTGCTACGTCTTTGAAAATATGGTGGTTTACCCGCTGAAGTAAGTAGTTCTTTGTTCCGGGCCAATCGGTCGTAACACGATAGGTATCATTGATGTGCCCCGACCCAAAAGGCGAAACACTGGTAACATTCCCTTCAATATCAAACTCACCTGCCAAGGTGGAAACCTGTTTTGGATTAAACGAATTCATAAAAATAAAAGGACAATACGGTCTTCTGCTATAAAACGAGACGCAATATGCAAAATAGCATATTAATAATGGAACGATTTCATCAAACAATCGTTTGCGCTATTTTTCATTAGAATAAAGTGCTTATTGATACATTGTTTGCTCTTTAGCGGTATCAATGAAATCGCTGCGCTAAGTTTTAAGCGGCAATGAAGCTTGCAAGAGCTGTTATAAATAAAAAATCCCCGTAGGCCTTAGGGCTTATGGGGATACATAAGTAATCTTTAAATTTACGTTAAACCATTGTGCCTGTTTCCAATGCAACTACGACAGGTGATGCCGCCAGTACATCTTTGTTCACCATATCCTCAAACTTTTTGAAGTTTTCGATAAAAAGTTTCGCCAATTGGTTGGCTTGAGCATAATAGGCGTTTTCATCGGCCCACAATCGTACGGGGTTCAGCACAGCGTCAGGCACATCTGGGCAAGTAGTGGGATAGTGCAACCCAAATACTGGATGGACCGAATAGGAGGATTCTTTAAGTGCACCATCCAACGCAGCTTTGATGATGGCCCGTGTATAGCCCAGTTTAATCCGGCGCCCGATACCGTATGGACCTGCAATCCATCCGGTGTTGATAAGCCATACATTGATGTCGGAGCCCGCTAATCTTTCTCTCAACAGCTCGGCATAATGCGATGGGTGTAATGGTAAAAAAGCCTCGCCGAAGCAAGCAGAAAAAACAGCCTTGGGCTCCTTGATCCCCACCTCAGTACCTGCTACTTTGGCTGTATATCCGGATATGAAATGGTACATGGCTTGGGTAACGGATAGTAAGGATACCGGTGGAATTACTCCAAATGCATCCGCCGTAAGAAAAAAGACATTCTTCGGTGCTTGTGCCCGGCCAGATGCCACACTGCCTGTGATATGGTGGATGGGATAAGCTACCCGGGTGTTTTCGGTTTTCGTGGTATCTTCATAGTTAGGGATGCAGGTACCGGAAAAGAAATTGATATTCTCGATAAGGGCACCGAAACGAATCGCCTGGAAAATTTCGGGCTCTTTGCTTTCATCAAGTCCTATGCACTTGGCATAACATCCGCCCTCAAAATTGAAAATCCCGTTTGCATCCCAACCGTGCTCATCATCCCCCACCAAGAACCGGTCCTTGTCGGCCGAGAGCGTGGTTTTTCCCGTACCAGAAAGGCCAAAGAAAAGCGCCGCATGCCCATGCTCATCAGTATTGGCCGAGCAATGCATGGAAAGCACCTTTTTTTGGAGTGGCAGGATAAAGTTTAATACAGAAAAAATGCCCTTCTTTATTTCACCAGTATAGCCAGTCCCTGCCACTAAAATCACTTTCCGCGTGAAATTGATAATGACAAAATTGGGATTGTGCAAGCCAAATTGCTCGGGATGCTCACAACTAAAACCCGGCGCAGCCAAGATTGACCATTCGGGACGCGCCATGGGATCAGGACAGGCAGGCCTGATGAATAGGTTATTTACAAAGATATTCTGGTATGATGTTTCGGTAATGGCCCTGATGCCGATGGTATGATTAGGATCGGCACCGGCAAGGGCATCCCGCACGAAGATGTCCTTGTCGTTGAAATACGAGGCTACCTGCTCAAACAGGCACTCGAATGATGCTTCCGATATGGGCTGGTTGATGGCGCCCCACCATACGGCTTTTTCGGTCAGCCCATCCTGAACAATAAACCTATCATGCGGTGCCCGTCCAGTAAAGCGCCCAGTATCAGCGGCCAACGCTCCTGTATCTGAGAGGCTTCCTTCGTTATTGATAATTGCGTTTTCCACCAGTTCGGCAACGCTTTTTTGATAGTGTACCTTTTCTTTGTTCTTGATGAAAAGGTAATCCAGCTCTGGAATTGCTTTTTTTGGAGCATTCATAGCGATTATTTATATTTTTTTTGCATTTAATGCGACAAAGGTAGGGATTAAAAATTCACATATAAAAGCAAAAAAACATTGAAAATCAGCTTTTTGTATAATATACACTAAGGTAATCAACTGAAACACAAATCAGTTTATCGTTTTAGCCTATAGATATAAAAATTTATGCACATATTTTCATGCAAACGTTTACGTATTCGGCTTGTAATTTTTACCTTTATCATTTAGCCAAATGAACATACAACCATGAGATTATATAGCATTGATACTGGATTTTTCAAACTTGATGGCGGGGCGATGTTTGGGGTTGTACCCAAATCGATATGGCAACGCGTGAATCCGGCAGACGAAAGGAATATGTGTACTTGGGCGACAAGACTACTGCTCATTGAGGATGGCCCACGGCTGATTTTGGTAGACACGGGGATAGGCAACAAGCAAGATGAGAAATTTTTCAGCCACTACTACCGTCACGGTAAGGCTACGCTGGATGGTTCACTTGCTGCCCATGGGTTTCATCGGGATGACATTACCGATGTCTTCCTGACCCATCTCCATTTCGACCATGTGGGCGGAGCCATCGTCAGAAAGGGCGAAGCATTGGAGCCCGCCTTCAAAAATGCCACCTACTGGAGCAACAAGCAGCACTGGGATTGGGCCCTATTCCCTAACCACCGGGAAAAACCTTCCTTCTTGCAAGAAAACATCTTACCCATCTATGAGAGCGGGCAACTTCGATTCGTTGATGTAGAAGATGGCATCCGGTTTTCCGAAAACATCGTTATTCGCTTTGCCTATGGCCATACGGATGCCATGATGATGCCTCAAATCAGTTACCACGGCAAAACGCTGCTTTATATGGCAGACTTGTTGCCTTCGGCCGGGCATATCCCCCTCCCCTATGTAATGAGCTATGATGTGCGCCCACTGACCACCATGGAGGAGCGTAAACGCTATTGGCAGGAGGCTGTAGACCATGATTATACCTTATTTCTGGAACATGATCCTGTAAATGAATGCTGTACCATACAACTCACGGAAAAAGGATATCGGCTCAAGGATACGTTTTCGCTCAATGAATGGTTATGAAAAAAGCCGTCCCAATATGCATCGGGACAGCTTCCGTTTAGTTTAGTTAGTGCTTCATATTATGCCATAGACTGGCTTTGGCGGATGATATTAAGCGCACCTCCCGCTTTGAACCAACCGATTTGCTGTTCATTGTAGCTATGGTTCACGTTGATTTCATCAATCGAACCATCAGCGTGATGAATCATCAATGTCAATGATTTGTTGGGTGCGAATTCGGTGAGCCCTACAATGTCAATGGTATCGTCTTCCAAAATCTTGTCGTAATCTTCCTTATCCACAAAGGTCAATGCGAGCATCCCCTGTTTCTTTAAATTGGTCTCGTGGATACGGGCAAACGATTTGACTAATACGGCACATACACCCAAATGGCGGGGTTCCATAGCCGCATGTTCGCGTGAAGAGCCTTCGCCATAGTTTTCATCGCCCACAACGATAGAGTCGATCCCGGCTGCTTTATAACCACGCTGTGTAGTGGGTACTGGTCCATACTCACCGGTCAACTGGCTTTTTACGGAATCGGTTTTGTCGTTGAAGTAATTAACGGCACCAATAAGCAGGTTGTTGGAGATATTATCCAAATGCCCCCGGTATTTGAGCCACGGCCCGGCCATGGAAATATGGTCAGTGGTACATTTACCCTTGGCTTTGATAAGCAGTTTCAGTCCCTTGATGTCGGTGCCTTCCCATGAAGCGAAGGGATCGAGCAACTGTAGACGATCAGACGTTGGTGATACGGCAACCACCACCTCACTTCCATCCTCAGCCGGAGCCTGGTACCCTGGATCCTTCACATCAAAACCTTTTTGAGGAAGTTCATCTCCCATAGGTGGATCCAGCTTCACGGCTTCACCTTTGTTATTTATCAAGGTGTCCGTAAGTGGATTGAACGACAGGTCGCCCGAAATCGCAATGGCTGCAACCAATTCCGGTGATGCCACAAATGCATAGGTATTTGGATTGCCATCTGCACGTTTGGCAAAGTTCCGGTTAAACGAATGGACGATCGTGTTCTTCTCAGCCTTCTCGGCATCTACACGTGCCCACATGCCGATGCAGGGTCCGCAGGCGTTGGTGAAAATCGTAGCGTTCAAATCTGTGAAGGTATCGAGTAGGCCATCCCGTTCAGCGGTATAGCGTACTTGCTCAGAGCCGGGGTTGATACCGAATTCGGCCTTAGTCACCAATCCCTTCTCCACCGCTTGCTTGGCCACGGAGGCCGCACGCGATAGATCCTCGTATGAGGAGTTGGTACATGAGCCGATCAATCCCCATTCCACTTTTAGCGGCCACGCGTTCTTACTTGCCTCTTCTTTCATTTTCGACACCGGTGTGGCTAAATCAGGGGTAAATGGGCCATTCAGGTGGGGTTCCAATTCGGAAAGGTTTATTTCGATGACTTGGTCAAAATAATTCGCTGGATTGGCATACACTTCTGGATCGGCGGTCAAGTGTTCTTTGACGGAGTTAGCGGCGTCGGCCACGTCGGCACGGTTTGTCGCCCGCAGGTAACGTTCCATGGACTCATCGTACCCAAAAGTAGAGGTGGTAGCTCCGATCTCGGCTCCCATATTGCAGATGGTGCCCTTGCCCGTACAGGACATGGATATCGCTCCTTCTCCAAAATATTCAACAATGCAGCCCGTGCCGCCCTTTACGGTGAGGATACCGGCCACTTTAAGGATTACGTCTTTGGGTGCTGTCCAACCGTTGAGTTTGCCTGTCAGCTTGATACCAATCAGTTTCGGGAATTTAAGCTCCCACGGCAATCCGGCCATGACATCACAAGCATCTGCCCCACCTACCCCGATGGCCAACATACCTAATCCACCAGCATTGACGGTATGCGAATCCGTGCCAATCATCATGCCTCCGGGAAACGCATAGTTTTCCAGCACTACCTGGTGGATGATACCAGCTCCAGGTTTCCAAAAACCAATACCGTATTTATTGGATACCGATGCCAAGAAGTCAAACACCTCCCTGCTTTCAGAAGTGGCTACTGCCAAATCCTTTTTTGCCCCCTCTTTGGCTCGGATTAAATGGTCGCAGTGGACAGTGGATGGAACAGCAGCCCTCGGCCTCCCGGCCTGCATAAACTGCAACAGGGCCATTTGGGCTGTGGCATCTTGCATGGCCACACGGTCAGGGGCAAAATCCACATAGGAGACTCCGCGTTCATATCCTTGCTTTGCATTGTCATCCCACAAATGTGCATATAAAATTTTCTCGGTCAGTGTCAAAGGCCTATTTACCACTTCACGGGCAGCGGCAATCCGTGCTCCGTATTGTGAGTAGACCTTCTTAATCATATCAATATCAAATGCCATTTATCAATTATACTAGTTGAATTATATGAAAAGAAGCAAAATAACAGGGTTAATGTGCTGTTATTTTCCGTAAAATTGCTGCGAATTTACAAAAAAAACATGTTTTAACGAGGATTGGTAGCGCACCCATTTAATTTGGAAATATTCTAAACAAAATACGCGCCCACGACTTACACTGTTTGAGATAATTGGTGATTAGGCGGAAACCAAATCAGGAGTAATCCCTTTCAGCTCCGCGATTGCATGAATGGGATTTTTAGCTGCAAAAACAAAATTACCAGCGACCAATACGTCTGCGCCTGCTTTCAATAGTGCCAAAGCATTATGGCTGCTTACCCCTCCATCGATTTCAATCAGCAAGCTGTCATTCCTTCCTGCAGCCAAACTTCTCAATTCTTTTATCTTTCGGTATGTGCCTTCAATGAATTTCTGCCCACCAAATCCAGGGTTGACAGACATAAGGCATACTACATCCACAACCTCTACAATTTCATGGAGAAGCGAAACGGGGGTATGTGGGTTGATAGCCACGCCAGCATTACAATCCAATTCCTTTATGGCATGAATGGTCCTGTTCAAGTGCGTGCATGCCTCAAAGTGCACCGTGATGTTATCGGCACCGGCTTCTTTGAATTGCTTAATATATTTGTCGGGTTCTACAATCATCAGATGTACATCCAATGGCTTCCTTGCATAATGTGCTATGGAGGCCAGCACTGGAAATCCGAACGAAATATTAGGTACAAATACCCCATCCATGATATCAATATGGAACCAATCAGCATCACTTTGATTGATCATCGCAATATCATCATATAAATGGGCAAAATCCGCAGACAATACGGAAGGGGCAACAAGGTGTTTGCGTCTGGACATAGCGCTTTTTTAGCAAAGATAACGAATTGCCAGTGATTCTTTTTCAGGGAACCGAAAAAATATAGAAAACTGACAAAGTCGACCATGTAGCGGTATACCGCCGTTGTCCGTCACGATAACTATTTATCTGCAAGGAAGTCAAAGCGTTCACTTAATTCAGGCGAATACCTGTCTGTAATGTCTTCTTCACCAGGATCCTCCTCATGATGCAAGTTGCCACTTAGCAGTTTATTCAACAGTTTTCGCACCAGCGGGTATTCAAATTCGGCCTTGTGCAATTTAATCAGGTACACTTTATCGGTAATCTCGATGCTAGATTTTGTCATGATATGACGCTTTAGTTCCATGGGTGTAAGTTATCATGCGAATAACAACTCACCATTAACCAAAATTTACCATACTGTTAAACCTTATCAATTTGCCTTTGCGTACATTTGCAGCAGGTAATTTCCCATTTCTTGTCCTGCATAGGAAATTTTTATTAGGTTTGGGATAAAATACGATAAGGTGGCAAGATTGAAGATCAAATACAAGTCGGCCGACGCGGACGGAAGATATGCATTCCTACTAAAATATGGGATGATATTGGCCAGTATCGTTCTGATTACGGTTTTTTTGCCAAAACAGCCCCGTTTCAGGTACGAATTTGAAAAAGGCAAGGTATGGATGCACGAGGATTTGGTATCCCCTTATAATTTTGCGGTTTTAAAAACACAGGCTGAGCTTGACAGGGACCGTGAAAATGTATTGAAATCCGTATACCCAATCTACGATCAGAACCTTCAAACCGCTGAGCAGCAACTCACTCAGTTTGAAACGGATTTGCCCGAGAAATGGCAAACTGCCGGATTAGACACGCTAGGTGAAAACCTCAACACCTATGAACAAGTTGGCAAACAACTCATCACGGAAATCTATAACCAGGGAGTAATCGCGTTGAACAACAAGTTCCAGGGAGAACATACCCATTACAATTTCACCCTACTCACCGATAACGTAGCAAAACAGAGCAATACGGCTACCGTATTTACGGTGGAAACGGCAATGGAATATGTAAGCAAGGCGGTCGGCAAACGATCGGCCATCAAGCAAAAGGATTGGCTTATCGATGTGATAAGCAATTATATCACGGTAAATTATGTGTTCAATGAACCGCTTACTGCGACTTTGGAGCAAGATGCCTTGTCTAGTATCTCTGCCACAAGGGGCATGGTGCAACGTGGCGAACTTATCGTGGCAAACGGCACAACCATCAACAATGAAATTTATCAGAAAATTGAATCCCTTCGCAAGGCTTACGAAGAAGAATCCCGTATTGGGGGCAATCGGACATTGGTCATGCTGGGCCAGTTTTTCATCGTCGCCTTGGTGGTCTCGCTGCTTTTCGTGTTTATTTTCCTCTTCCGAAAAGATATCTATTACAATAATCGACTGATTTTCCTAATCCTTATTGTCATTACCAGCATGCTATTGGTATTGTCATGGGCCATCACCATCAAGCTCCCGAGCCTTTATTACATCCCTTACTGTATTGTACCGGTCATCATACGGATACTTTTTGACACGCGCCTAGCGCTCAACATCCATTTATTGATGGTTTTGCTGGCCGCATTTTTTGTGCCCAACAGTTTTGAGTTTGTATTCCTGCAATTCTCCACGGGTATGGTGGCCATATACAGCATCAAGACATTGGTAAAACGGGAGCAATTTCTTATTTCATCCGCTATTATTCTGGGCACCTATTTAGTCGCCTATCTCGGGATGGGACTCATGCGTGATGGATCTTTTGGCAACTTCTATTGGTCTGACATTACCCCTTTTGTATTCAGCGTGTTGCTCACGTTGCTGGCATATCCGCTTATCTATGCTTTCGAACGCGTGTTTGGTATCATATCGGACGTGACGCTTATGGAGCTTACTAATAGCAACTCCAAATTACTTCGGGAACTGTCATACAAAGCCCCTGGTACTTTCCAACACTCCATGCAGGTGGCCAACCTCGCCGAAGCGGCCATTTACAAGATCGGTGGTAATACCCTACTGATAAGGGCTGGCGCACTGTACCACGATATCGGCAAAATGTCAAATCCTCAGTATTTTATCGAAAACCAAACCAAGGGATACAATCCGCATGACGGGCTTTCATTCGAACAAAGTGCGCAGATTATCATCTCACATGTGGCGAAGGGCATTGAGTTAGCAAGAAAGCATCAGTTGCCTGAAGTAATCATTGACTTCATCCGCACCCATCACGGTACCACAAGAGTAGATTATTTTTACCAGTCTTACATCAAATCATTCCCTGAGAAGTTTGTGGATGAGGATATGTTCCATTATCCCGGACCGATTCCGTTCTCTCGTGAAACCGCGGTATTAATGATGGCCGATTCGGTTGAGGCGGCATCAAGGAGTCTCAAAGAACCAAATGCACAAAGTATCAATGACTTAGTAGATAAAATCATTGAATCCAAATTAAACCAGAAACAACTCATAAATAGCAACATCACCCTTAAGGACATCACGTTGGTGAGCGAGATATTCAAAGACATGCTGAAAAGTATATATCATGTACGTATTGATTACGATGCCAGCAAAAAAGGCAAATCGGGTTTAAGAACGGAAACAGATACTCCGCAGCATACCGGACAACAATGATACAAGAACCCCATCTTTAGCTTGGAAAAGAAATTGATTTTTTCACTTTCCGGTATTCCGAATTTCGTTTTTTTGTATTAGGTTTGCAATCGCAAAACGGAGAGGTGCCTGAGTGGCCGAAAGGAACAGTTTGCTAAACTGTCGTACTGGAAACGGTACCGCGGGTTCGAATCCCGCTCTCTCCGCTTAGAAAAATCCAATATTGGTGCGTCTTTAGTGGCAAAATGGATTTTAATTTGGGCAAAATCAAGCCCAGCGGGGCTTTAAACGGATGGTTCGAATCCGTGTGCCTCCACTAGAAAGCCCAACAAAAAACATTAAACCCTGCAAATCATTCATTTGCAGGGTTTGTTTTTTTGCCATATAACGCATTTTTTTCAAAAACACTCTAAAATAATATGCGTCATTCGTGGCAATCCGCTTCGAGTTAAAAACTGCCACGATTAACAACATAAGCTGTTATTCTTCAACCTGTTCATAGGGTTTACATCTTGTTTCAGCGTAACATCATTCCGAACTTTGTTTAACTTAAAAGGTTTGTGTTATGTTAGAATTGAGTTTTGGGCTATTGTTTTTCTTGAAATCTTCGAAAAACAGCAAGGGAATGAAACGACATGTTTATGCAAGGGTTACGGTAAACGGTACCCGAAGAGAATTTTCGACCAAACAATTGTGGTACATCCACCGCTGGAATCAAAATTCCGGTAGGGCATCCGACAATAAAGAGGATGCCCGGACCTTAAATAACTTCCTTGACCTGATAACAGCAAAAGTGTATCAAGCAAAAAAAAAACCTGCTGGAACGGGATGAGGATATAACCCCAGAGAAAATCTATTGTTTGGTTCATGGCATCACTGAGGATAGAAGAATGGTGCTAGAAATCTTTCAAGAGCATAATAACAAGATGGAAAATCTCAAAGGTGTAGATTTTGCACCCGGAACGGTAAAGCGCTACGAGACCTCTTTAAGCCATACCAGGCAGTTCATTAAATGGAAGTATGGACTGGATGATATTGAATTGAAAAAGTTGGATTATGAGTTCATTAGCGAATACGAATATTGGTTAAAGACCGTAAGGAAATGCAACCACAATACGACGATGAAGTATCTGGCCAATTTCAAAAAAATAGTCCTTCATTGCGTTAATTTAGGCAGGCTTCCTAAAGATCCATTTTTTGGATTTAAGCTAGTAAAGAAAGAGGTTATTCGTCCATACCTGACATCGGAAGAATTGGATACAATCCAAAAAAAAGATTTCAAAGTGGAACGGCTAAACTTGATCCGGGATATCTTTGTATTCTCCTGCTTTACCGGCTTGGCTTATATTGACGTTTACAACCTCCATCAGACACAAATCGCCAAAGGAATGGATGGAGAATTTTGGATTGCACTCAATAGACAGAAAACGCAAACGCCAACAAGAGTACCCCTTCTCCCTCAGGCCATCGCAATAATAGAAAAATACCGTGAACATCCACGTTGCAAAGATAGTGCTCAAATTTTACCCATTCTGACAAACCAGAAAACGAATGCCTACCTTAAAGAAATTGCCACGCTATGTGGCATCTCAAAAGAGCTCACCTTTCATATTGCCCGGCATACGTTTGCCACAACAATAACGCTTTCAAATGGAGTACCGCTCGAAACAGTATCAAAAATGTTGGGCCACAAATCATTGAAACAGACCCAGCATTACGCCAAAATCATCGATATTAAAATCAGTCAGGACATGAAGACATTAAAGGAGAAATTAAATTCTAAAGCAGTAGGAATTTACCCAAGTTGAAAAAAAACGCAACTATGTTTGATAAAAATCCATGACAATTCGAATCTGCTCTGTTGCGCTTCACAGAACAATTTTCGAACCATTTTATACAGGATTTGAAGAAATTGGCGGTCAGGAAAGTTGGGGAACTTTAAAGCTTCTCACCATATGGCGACTAATGCAATATTATGTTCACGATAGATTTTTATAAAAATCATATGGATTATTGTTATGAAGCTATTTATTTTTAGATTGGCTTCACTTTTCTTAATATGTTCAGACATAAAAAGGCAAGTGTTAACGATAGAATCACAGATATTCCTGCTGTCCAATGCATTCCATTGGTAAAAGCTTCTTTTGCTATGACAATAAGGTCTGATGCCCGATCTGCCGACAACTGATTTGCACGAGCGATAACACCTCCCAGGGAATCGTCAATATTTAATTCGTTTTGAAAATCAGATCTGAATATTTTGTTTTTGTAAGCCAGCGTGCCAATACTTCCTAAAATTGCAATGCCCAACGCTCCACCCAATTCTGAGCTTGTTTCTGACATTGATGAGGCCAGGCCGGCTTGCTCAGGCGGGGCACTTCCCACAATGGCATCTGTCACCAATGTAAAGACCAATGCAATCCCAAGGGAAAAGATGGCAAAACCGCTTACGATAAAAAACAGATCAAAGCCGCCTCCGAGAAAAAGCAGCAACCCAAAACCCAGAGCGGCCAGGACGAAACCCGCAGTCATGATAAACACGGGCCTGAATTTAGTGGTCAGATATTGGGTAGTGAGTGCACCGATGATAAACCCAACCCCTGAAGAAATGCCCCATAAACCTGCTTCGAATGCGGAAAAGTCCATGACCAGTTGAAAATATTGTGCAATAAATAAAAACATCCCGAAAAGCATAAATGCGGCCAGAAGGTTCAGGCTTAAAGAGGTAGAAAATTTTCGGTTATCAAATAGCTTTAAGTCGATAAGGGGATTATCCAATCTCTGTTGCCGTCGTATAAACAGCCAGCCAATCAGTATGCCGAGTAGTATAAAGAAAACCGGCTGAAAGTGAAGCCCTTCCTTTACAGCCACCTTGATGCCAAATACTACGGACAAAATAGCAGCCAATGACATTAGGGCACTGATGAGATCCATTTTCCCCGGATCGGGATGTTTAAATTCAGGAAGCAGGAACGGACCCAAAATCAATAATAGGATCATTATTGGAATAGCAACCAGAAAGACAGCTCCCCACCAGTAAAATTCCAGTATGATCCCACCGACCACCGGACCTATGGCACCGCCGATGGAAAAGCTGGTAATCCATATTCCGATAGCCAGGGTTCGCTGTTTTGGATCTTCAAACATGCTTCTAATGAGGGATAGGGTAGAAGGCGCCAGCGTAGCGCCGGCCACACCCAAAATGGCTCTTGATGCGATCAGGGAATTGGCACTGTTTGAAAAGGCGGCCAATACAGAAGCCAGTCCGAAGACAGCGGCACCGATTAACAGCAATTTTTTTCTACCGATCCTGTCACCCAATGCTCCCAGCGGGATCATCAGTCCCGCGATGACGAAGCCATAAATATCTATAATCCATAATAACTGTGTACTGGTGGGTTGAAGATCCTCGCTCAACTTGGGCACTGCCAGGTTAAGGATAGTGAGATCCATGGAGTAAAGCATACACGGCAGGGCGATAATGGCAAGCCCGATCCACTCCTTTGTTCCTGCTTTTTTTATGGCAATCTCTTCTTTCATAACACGTTAGTTTTTTGTTAGGTGTTTAATTTGAATAAGACAGGAATGGGGTTGATGACTACCTCAGGAAACTGCCTTCAAAAGAGATGTTCCATTACATGATATTTTCCGGTGTTGTCCTCCTTGTTTACAAGGAAATCGAATTGAAGTTTATTGTCCATTTTTATCTATTTTGATGACCTTGTTTGTTCTATGACAAAGTTCAGTGATCTATTTTGCATATAAGGAGTGTAAAAACGACTATTTAGAGGGGGGAATGTGACATATCACCTCTTTATAGCCGAAGCAAACATAAATAGGAGCTATTTATCAAAATAGAATAAACCCGACATTGACCGGAAAATCCGGCAAGCGTCAGGCTTTGTTGGTCCGACTCCATTTTGCCGATGGGAAACGCTTTTTGAATTCATCCCTTAATCGTGTACTGTAGGGAAAACGAATGAAGATAACTTTCTTTCCCCGTTGTTCGCCTGGTTCAAAATTGTAGTTGTTTAAATCCATATCCCAAGTGTTTTGCTGATAAAAGCAATCAATTTTTGATATACAAAATAATGAGCGATATATGAAATAATGAATTAGTCAGAACTTTCTTATCCTAAGTAAACACTGTAACTTTTTAGAATTAAGGTGTTTTATTAATAGAAACGGTTAATTGTGTATTAGCGGTCATTGTGAACAACACCTAACGTATAGGCATACCCACCATTCTCAAGTAACCAAGGCTTTACTATCTACATTCACATAGAAAAACTTAAATTATTGTTGGATATCCAACTTTACTGATTAACTTTATTGGATATCCAACAAAAAGGAAGACATATGGCTGACGATGTATCTATTGGTAAACTCATTTCAGTTTTACATCGAAAATCACACGTATATTTTCAAAAAGAGCTCCGACCATTAGGCATGGACAGGGGACAGGTCAAAATACTCACTTATTTAGCTCATTATCCTGGAGCTACCCAAGGAGATTTGACTGATTACTTTCAGATGGACAAGGGGACCATCTCGTATTTTATTAAAAGAATGGAAAAAAGTGGGTATGTTAAGAAAACCCCTAATCCAAATGATTTACGAATTAGAAAACTTTATCTTACTAAAACGGGTGCAGAGAAAGAAAAATTGATAAGAAATATTTTTTCTAACTGGACAGAATTGCTGCTCAATAACTTTTCCGATGAAGAACGGGTACAGGCTTTTCAAATTCTACGGAGAATGGTTAAAAACGTAGGTTTCTTAAATGAAAATGATCATGCCGAAGAAAAGTAAACCAAACCTTATTGAATTGAAACAAGTGTAAAAATCTAAATATATATTTTTAACATTATTAATCATTAAATAAATAGAATATGAAAAGTACAAATCCAATCAATCTTATTCTGCTATTGGGAATCTTCACCACATTTTCTGCTAACATTTATTCTCAAAAGGGCAATTCAAAAACAGATGTAAAAATGGAAATTTTTCAAACAAAAAAATCAGACACTATGGAACAAATTTTAATTGACAAATTGATTGTCCCTGCAAAAGCCAAACAGGAGTTTACTGAAATGTTGAACTTCAACAGGAATTTCATTAAAAAACTTCCGGGTTTTATTGAAGATAAAGTGTATGAACGAACCGATGAGGATGGAAATTTAATTTGTATAACTGTTGCGGCTTGGGAAAGCACTGATGCCATAAAAAAAGCGAAAGAAGCAGTTCAGGCTGAATACCAAAAACAAGGATTTAACCTTCAAGACACGCTTAAAAGATTAAACATCACAATTGACAGAGGTATTTATAAAAATGCAGAAAATTAAAATAATAGCATGAAAAAAATAATTGTATTTGGAGTTACAGGTGGCACAGGGAGGTTGGTTGTTAAACAAGCATTGGAAGCAGGACATCAGGTTACTGGTGTTGTCCGAAACCCTGATGCGTTCACTCTCAAACATCAGCAATTAACAATTATCCAAGGCGATGTGCTTCAGCCAAACTCCTTTGAAAATGCAATCCGGGAACAAGATGTAGTCATTTCTTGTTTAGGAACTCAGCAAAGAGAGCCGACAACCATTTATTCCGAAGGTGTTGGCAATATTATTAAAGCAATGCAAAAAGAAGATATCAATCGCATGATTTGTATTTCAGCAGGTGCGGTAACTGTCCCTCCAAAAAGTTCTTTCATAATGAAGTTTGTTGTAAAAAATATTTTGCAGCGAATATTTAAATATGCCTATGCTGACATGCTCAAGATGGAAAAACTGCTAACTGAGACCAATCTGAATTGGACCGTTATTCGTTCACCCTGGTTAAGAAACACCAGGCTTACTGGTAAATACAGAACGACAATCAACGAGCCTTTAAGAAACCCGTCCAAAATTTCCCGTGCCGACCTTGCAGATTATATCGTGAATCACTTAACAGACGAAAAAACTTTCAAAGCCAAAATAGAAATCTCTTACTAACAAAAATAGAAATTTTAAATGCCATATGTTATTTCGCAGCTCCCGTAGTAGCTTCGAGATGTGTAACCGTAGATTTGGGAAGTGTGTTGACGTGCGCAAACACTGCCATACAAGTTGGATCAACAGTCGAGGGAAAGCTTGTAAACTACCGGAGTAGATAAGGTCAGTTTTGATGATATTGAAAGTAGGGGGGTTACATCAATACCTTAGTGAGATACAATCAGAATTACGTACCAAAACCTACCATTGTTCGCCTGTTAGGGGAGTGTAATTTAAACTGTGTCAGCGTTTAAATTTATTACATTTACAAGATCAAGAGAAGCGGAGAAAAGCTCTGCTGAGGAGCAACTTTTCAAGGAATATCTTGATCCGTTAGAATGAGCCAATTCAATTAATTTTGAGTTGGCTTCTTTTCGTAAAGTTAATAAATAAGTCATTCTTTCGGTT
This sequence comes from Parapedobacter tibetensis, assembly GCF_024704835.1. Taxonomy (GTDB): domain Bacteria; phylum Bacteroidota; class Bacteroidia; order Sphingobacteriales; family Sphingobacteriaceae; genus Parapedobacter; species Parapedobacter tibetensis. The sequence goes on along the minus strand of NZ_JAMXBE010000005.1, from coordinate 174,773 downwards.
TTATGCCTTAGAAAACCTTTGGGCGTCAGCCCAAGTCGGCACATTAAATTCAGCCTTCCCTCAAAATGGATAGCCAGTTGGGATACGGTAAGGCCCCAGTTTTGCAGAGGCTGTGTCCATTTCTTACTAATATTCCGGTAAGCTAAAAAGACCAATTTTAGCAGTGCCTCGTCAGAGGGGAATACCCCTTTCGTTTTGGTGACTTTCCTCACCTGACGATGAAAACCTTCTATGGTATTGGTGGTGTAAATAATACGCCGTATCGACTCCGAATACTTGAAAAAGGTCGAAAGCTTAGGCCAGTTTTCTTGCCAGGAACGCATAACGAGTGGGTATTTCTTTCCCCATTTTTCACCCAGCTTTTCCAGATTCAATTCAGCAAGTTCTTTAGTTGTCGCTTTATAAACAGACTTCAATTCTCCCATGAACTCCTTTTGGTCTTTGGAAACTACATACTTCAAAGAATTGCGGATTTGATGAACCACACAAGTCTGAACTTCCGTCTTTGGGAAAACACTCAGGATGGCTTGCTCAAAGCCATTTAGATTATCAATGCAGGCAATCAGAATATCCTTTACCCCTCTGTTTTGGAGATCGGTAAGTACACTAAGCCAAAAATTGGCACCTTCACTTTCCGATACATATACGCCCAATAAATCCTTTCTGCCTTCCTGGTTGATACCCAAGACATTATAGACGGCGCGATGCTTCACCTTCCCGTCGTCCTTTACTTTATAATGCATCGCGTCAAGCCAAACGATGCAATAAAGCTCCTCTAATTGACGGCTTTGCCATTCTTTGACCAGCGGCACTACCCGGTCCGTTATACCGCTTAACGCATCATGTGAGATGTCCATGTCATACATCTCTTTAATATGCGCAGAGATATCTCTAAGGCTCATCCCAAGACCGTACATGCCGATGATGGCAGCAATCATCGAATAAAATCGTTCAGACCCGAACGGGCCGATCAGCTTGAATACGGAATAAAAACCAACTTATTCAATGATAAGTTGAGCACCACTATTTCATTGTATAACATTAAGGTATCAAATAGGGTATCACCGGATCCTGCAAATATCAACAATGCATTACAGGGAGGAAAGGTCCGAAGCAAGGGATTTGAGTTCGAACTGAACGCCAGTCCCTTCACTGGGCTCCATCTGATAGCTGGATATAGCCATAATGAAACGGAGGTTATAGCAGGTGATGAAGATGACTTCTATAGCGAGCCTGGCAGGAGTATTGGTGGACAGGGTCCGCAAAATTTGGCTAACCTATGGGCAAGCTATAAATTCCCCAACGGTAAGTTACATAACTTGGGCATCGGTTTTGGCGGAAATTATGCTGGCAAATACCGGGTTATAGATAATAGCATAACCGGAGAATTTGACCTGCCGAGTTATCTATTGCTCAATGCGGGCCTGTTTTATAACCTGGATCACTACCGGATTTCATTTAATCTGAACAACTTGACCAATAAGGAGTACTATATCGGTTATTGGTCCGTTAATCCTTAACGTTTAAGGAATTTTGCGGCCAGTTTCAGCTATAAATTTTAAAGTCTGGATGTTGCCTCATCCACCGCTTCCTGTCCGCTTCACCCAAATATTCCAGATATGCATGTACCTCTTTTACTTCCTCTACGGCTCCTCCTACTGCGCCTTCCAGTCTTTCCAACGCAAGTACGGCGCAGCATTCCTCCCCGAAGGAATAGTGCCGTATCCGTTCCAGCTCCGGTAGGCCGAGTTCCGGTGAAAATTCTTCCAGTACGTCACGGGGAATCTCATAGTCACCTTCCGCCGTGTATCCGATATACCGGAAGCACCGGGTCAGCCATACTTCAAACAGCAGTTCCATGGTCAGGTGTTCATTGAAATGGCGGACTAAGCGCTCCATCAGTTCCTGCCCTTTGGCTTCCCCAAGATATTGTACTATAGTTCTTTCCACCAGCGCACAATAGCCCGGGAATTGGTACTCTTCCAGCCCATTGTCGAAAAATCCTGCTACCAAATCAAAAATGGCTTCGGGGTTTTTGCCCTTAATCAGTTGGACGGCTGCTTGCTCTAGTAATGGAAGGAAATTAGTGGGTTGATCCCCGGAAAGCATTCCCACAAGGCCCGCCCAGCCATCCAATCCGCTTACCATTCGGCAATCTATCGCCACGCTCCGGTTTCGCTGCGGGTCATGCTTCTTGTTGAAAAACAAGAATTGGTTCTTGCTGAGTACACCCGAAGCCGTCCTGAAATTTTTTGTATGCACAAACACCTCATCCCCGAATGGGCATGCCAGCATTCCGAAGCCTTTGTCATTATTGAACCAAGTTATTTTTCCAAGCAGCATATACACTGATGTATTTAGGCGGAATGGGGAAGCGAGTAGCTGCTTTGCGTAAGATCGGCACCTGGTTATCGGTGCCAGTGATTTTGTGGAGTCAGGTCATGTTCTGGGCTTCACCATCCGTATATATATATATGCCCATCGGCAAACGCCCGACAGGATATTCCGCCGCAAAGTAATATTTTATAACATGTCATGCAAATAATTTTGCAGCCCAAACTGTTCCGGTCGTTTATTCCAATTCCTTGATCCGCTTTTGCACATATTCTATATAAACCTTTTCATCCGGTGTCGTTTCCTGCTTGAGGTACAGGCGGTAATATCGTAAAGCATTACGCGGATCATTGAGCTTGCGATCATACAGCACGGCAAGGCTATAATAGTGCAAGGAAATGGGTGCAAACTGAAAACTACGCAAATAGCTCGACGCCGATGCCGATGGTTGATTGGCCAAATCATGTAAGTCGGCCTTTCGGCCGTAATAGAAAGCGGTATTCGGCGAGATGGCAAGCTCCAATACCTTATCCATACATTCCAGTCCTTCTTTATAACGCTTCAAGGCTTTGTAGGCCATGGCAAGATAATAGTAATCGATTTCCCCCATATTTTCATAAAGCTCCAAAACCTGTTCGTAGGTCTCTTGACAACCAATGAAATCATCGATATGGAAATATCCTTTTGCCAACAATACCAAGACCTGTTTGCTTTCGTCTCCGAGTTCAATCAATTGTTCACCTCGCAGCACAATCTCCATGTAATTCTTCAGTTTTTCGGCGACTTGGGCTTTGGCCAAAAGCAAAAGGCCATTCAGCGAATCGACTTGCAGTGCCACATGCAAAGCAGTATCGGCCCGACGATATGCCTCCTCTTCCTTTAAATCCATGCATACTTGTGCAAAATCGAATACGATGTCGCTATTTAAGGGTTGCAGCTGGTTGGCAAGCTCCAAATAATGGTATGCCGCTTCCATATCTCCTTGCCTTCTCATGATTCCTGAGAGCGCAGTGTAAGCGGATACATGGTTGCTATCTATAGCGATGACCCGCTGGTAATAATCCATGGCCGAAGGGTAAAGCCTCCTTTGCGTATTTATCGCTGCTAAATTCAATAATGTGGAAACATCTAGACTGTCTAACGCATACAATTGCAGGTAATACTGCTCGGCTTGCCGATGATCGCCCGCCATACGGTAGCAATAACCCAGGCGATTGAGGATAGATGGATCCGAAACTGTATCGGGGTAAAAACTTTTGAGATACGCCGCGGCTTCCCGGTATTGGTGGGTTTGGTAGAGTTCAAGCAACTTATCATTGTTTGGTTGGCGCTCTTGAGCATACCCCATGGTGTCCAACAAACAAAACAGCATAATGAAATAAAAGATTTTCCTCATGACTATATCACTATATCGGTCTTGATCACAACTAAAACATCTGCAATGTAACTAATTAATTAGTTTAAATAAAACCTTTTTGCCTTTTTTTTGTTTCTAACAAAATAACAACGTTGAAATGATGGACAAACTGAAGAAATTCGAATTGATGGAAAAAATCGTCCGCGAATTGGAGGATTTGAAACGAAGCCAGCAGGCTGTATTGGAAAAAATAGGTAAGGTGGAAGTAGACAACATCGAATTGGGCGATGGTCGCTTGGAAAAAGTGTTACCTGAAATCTACCAACGCACGGCCGAAAATTCGGATGCCATTGGTGAATTACTGGATGCATTCGCCGAAAAGACCGATGATTTCGCTGAGAAAAACAACGTAGAGCAGCTCAAGCAGCAGCAAGATATGGAAGGCAATCGGAATGGGTAATTTGTCCCGTGCTACCTATACGAAAACTGCCGCAAGGCAGCATGAGCGTGCCGGCCATCTTTAAGTGCTTCGAACAGTACCGTAGCTGCTTTGGCCCACATATCAAATGCGGGTTGCGTGATCTAGCTTCCTTCTCTATCCCATGGATAGCATGTGAGAAAAAATTATTGGCAAATTCGGGTATATTTTTACATCTCCCCTTCCACACCGAGGCCAAATAACGCAAAATCATATTTTATAGGGTCATTGGCATCCAACAACCGCAGGTGTTCAGTCAACTCGATGGCTGTTTTCCAATCGGACTGCTTACGGTTAATCAAGCCAAGTTTACGTGCTACGCGCTCCACATGCACATCACAGGGGCAAATCAACTGGGCAGGCATAATCCGTTTCCACAACCCAAAATCCACTCCGCTGTCATCCCGTCGAACCATCCAACGCAGGAACATATTTAACCGTTTGCAAGCGGAATTTTGCAGGGGTGAGCTGATGTGTTTCCGTGTGCGAAGGGGAAAATCGGGTAGGCTGAAAAAATATCCGCGGAAATGGTTCAATGCATGCTCCACATCAAATGCCGGTTTACTCAATGCGTTCAAATAGCAAACAGCGGAAGAACTGGAGAGAGTCGTAACATCCTGAGGCATCGAATGAACCTCCCTGTATTCGGTCCTATATTCTTGGCTAAGGGCATTAGGAAGAAAGGCATTTTCCAACGAATCATGCCGGGTATAATGCGCTTGGAAAAAACCGATGAAATAGCGTAAGTCCGTATCATTGAACGTCCGGTGTTTGAACCCCAGAAGCCGTTTCAAATCGCCTTCTTGATGATTTTTGATAAAATCAAAAGGCTCACCATCCATACGGACAATGAGTTCAGTGCACTTATTGATAATGGTTTTTCGCTGTCCCCAAGCCAATATAGCAGCAAAAAAACCTATAATCTCTACGTCTTGCTTGAGCGTAAACCGATGGGGAATGCATATCGGGTCGTTCTCGATGAAACCCGGACGGTTATATTCATCTACCTTACGGTCAAGGAAATCTTTGATATTGAAAGACATTTGCTATCAGAATTCGCGTTCCATATTCATCTACAAAATCACGCCAGCGCCTGTTCCAAATCCACCAATAAATCGTCAATGTCTTCCACACCTACGCTAATGCGGATGAGATTGTCTACCACACCGACTTTTTCCCTAGCCTCTTTCGGAATAGAACCATGGGTCATGGTGGCTGGGTGATTAATCAGCGATTCCACCCCGCCCAAGGATTCGGCCAACGTGAATACCCTAAATGAAGAAACCACCTTAAAGGTGTCTTGAAGTGTCGCATCCTTCAGCACGATGGACACCATTCCACCGAAGTCGCGCATCTGTTTCTTTGCTACATCATGGCCCTCATGATCCTCCAAGCCCGGCCAATAGATTTTAGCTATTTTGCGATGGCTTTTGAGGTATTCGGCCACTCGGCGGCCATTTTCACAATGCGCTTTCATCCGTAGGTGTAGGGTTTTGATGCCACGTAGCACCAGAAAACTATCCTGCGGGCCCGGTGTACCCCCACAAGCATTGTAGTAAAAGAAGAGTTCATCATACAGTTCCTTGTCATTCACCACCAAAGCACCCATCACCACATCCGAATGCCCACCAATATATTTTGTCACCGAATGCATTACGATATCCGCCCCCATATCCAACGGATTCTGTAGGTAAGGTGACGCAAACGTATTATCCACGGCAAAAAGTACTCCCGCGGCCTTGGCAATCCCCCCGATTATTGCAATGTCCGCAAGTTTCAATGTGGGATTCGTGGGCGTTTCAATCCATATCAGGCGAGTATTGCTGTTGATTTTTTTGCTTATCTGCTCTGGCTTGGAGGTATTGACAAAGTGGAATTTGATGCCGTAGTGTTCGAACACCTTGGTAAAAATGCGGTATGAGCCACCATAAAGGTCATCACCAGTAATCACCTCATCACCAGGCCTCAGCAATTTGAGCACAGTTTCTGTCGCCGCCATTCCGCTTGAGAAAGCAAGTCCGTATTTGCCATTTTCCAATGCGGCCAGGCAATCCTCCAACGCCTTACGGGTAGGATTGGTTCCTCGCGAATATTCATATCCCTTATGGTCTCCTGGGGCTGCCTGTTGATATGTGGAGGTTTGGTATATTGGAGTCATCACCGCCCCGGTAGTGGGATCGGCATGTTGTCCGGCATGTATGGCTTTTGTTGCGAATTTATATCCCATAATAATGCAGTGAAAATTGTATTGATGAATGTGGGTAAAGTTATCAAACTTTACCGAAGAAACGAACCCCCAACTAGGGAACAATCGACCATGGATGGGGGTTACCCCAATAGCCGTTTGTAATATAAAGCTTACCAAACATTATCTATTATTAAGTGTAGATAATAAAAAAAGAAATCATAAAACACACCAATGACTATTTACACCCGAAAACAAGACGTGGTTAACGGTCTTATACATGGGGTGGGGATTCTTTTTAGTGTCAGTGGCCTCCCCGTTTTAACTGGGATTGCTACGGCTAATGGCAATACACCCGGTATCATCGGGTCTGGAATCTATGGTTTTTGTTTGCTGCTACTTTTCACCTGTTCCACGGTATTTCATCTCTCAAGAGATATATCCTTAAAGCGTGTTTTCGAAATATTTGACCATATCAGCATCTACTTTCTTATTGCCGGCACTTATACACCCTTCCTGCTGATATACATGAATGATGCTTTTGGCATTGCCCTGTTAGCTATCCTATGGGGGCTTACGTTAATGGGCGCTTGTTTCAAGATTTGGTTTACCGGCAGATTTAACATCATTTCTACCATTGTCTATTTCCTAATGGGTTGGATTATGGTAGCAGGCGGGAATAGGTTCTTCACCTATTTGCCCACCGCAGTACTGACCCTAATCTTCATTGGCGCTGGCTTGTATTCCCTGGGTATAATTTTTTATATCTATCGGAAAAGCATACACGCACATGCTATCTGGCACACTTTTGTACTCATAGCAGCCATTTGCCATTATGTCGCGATACTATTGGCGATGTAATCCCAGTTTTACTAGTAAGCTTTGGCGAATAAAACACGCTGTTTCGAAGGTTTTCCGGTCAGTATACACACCCCTGCTTCTTCCTTATTAGCTAGTGGAATACACCGGATGGTAGCCTTGGTTTCTTCCTTGATACGTTTTTCGGTCGCTACTGTTCCATCCCAATGGGCAGATACAAAACCGCCCTTTTCTTCGAGCACCCTCTTGAATTCCTCGTAGGAATCAACTTCCACCATGCTGGCCTCACGGAATGCCGCCGCCTTGTCATAAATGTTGCGCTGAATGTTTTCCAGTAGCCGTTCTATGTGATCGGCCAATCCTTCTTGCGGTACTGTTTCCTTCGTTTGGATATCACGGCGGGCGATTTCTACGGTACCGTTTTGCATATCGCGCGAACCGATGGCAATGCGGACAGGAACACCCTTGAGCTCCCATTCTGCGAATTTGAAGCCCGGGCGATGAGTATCCCGATCGTCATACTTTACAGCAATGCCCTTGGATTTCAATTCGCCATGAAGTGCGTCAACCAACTCCCCTATCGCCTCTCGCTCTTCCATGGTTTTATATATCGGTACGATCACCACTTGTATAGGGGCCAATTTAGGTGGCAACACCAACCCATTATCATCTGAGTGGGCCATGATCAATGCACCCATCAGGCGGGTGGATACGCCCCATGATGTAGCCCATACATAATCAACCTTCCCATCCTTGGCTGTGAATTTCACGTCAAATGCTTTAGCAAAATTCTGCCCAAGAAAATGCGAGGTTCCAGCCTGCAATGCTTTGCCATCTTGCATCAACGCCTCGATGCATAACGTATCCAGTGCCCCTGCAAACCGTTCGTTTTCGGTCTTCCGGCCCTTCACCACCGGTAGGGCCATCCAATTTTCGGCAAAATCGGCATATACGTTCAGCATTCGTTCGGCCTCTTCCACGGCTTCCTCTTCTGTGGCATGGGCGGTATGTCCCTCCTGCCATAGAAATTCTGCCGTACGTAGAAACAGGCGTGTACGCATTTCCCAGCGGACCACGTTAGCCCATTGGTTGACCAAGATGGGCAAGTCTCTGTAGGACTCTATCCACCCCTTGTAGGTGTTCCAGATTATGGTTTCCGAGGTAGGGCGAACGATGAGTTCCTCTTCCAATTTTGCCTCCTCATCTACCACGATGTTTCCGTTGCCATCATTTTTTAGACGATAATGTGTCACCACGGCACACTCCGTGGCAAATCCCTCCACATGGGAAGCTTCCTTGGTGAAAAACGATTTTGGGATAAACAAAGGGAAATAAGCATTGCTATGGCCGGTGTCCTTAAACATCTTATCTAGTGCGGCTTGCATTTTCTCCCAAATGGCATAACCATAGGGTTTGATGACCATGCAACCCCGTACAGCGGAGTGCTCTGCGAGGTCAGCCTTCATGACAAGTTCATTATACCATTGAGAATAATCGGTTTCGCGACTTATAATTCCTTTGCTCATTGTTGATTTCTAATAATTTTTTTGTAATATTTGTAACATTTGCACTTAAGATTCCGTCAGCAAAGGTAGATGGTTTTAACAAATTACTCACATAAAAAATCATTGGTTGGTTAAACCAATCGGCCAAAATATCGTCTATACTAGTAAAAGCATAAGCTTTAATCAAATGAAAGGATAATTAAAATGAGAACCAATAAATTGATAATCAGCACAGTAGTTTTAGCAAGTGTCTTGTTATTGGGTTCCTGTAGTGCTTCAAGGGAAGCCGCTTTTCGCGACGATGTCTACAATAATAATACTCGGGCGGTAGAAAAAAGCTACCAAAGCCCCGATTATTATTATGAGGAAGAGCCACAGGAGGAACAATATGCGGATGATGAAGGCTATTATGATGATGAATATGTGGATGAGGGCTATGATAGTGGCTATTATGCCGATGAATATGCCGACAGTGAATACACCAACCGGATAAACCGTTTCCATTATTACTCACCAGGGATGGCTTATTACGACCCCTGGTTCGATCCATGGTATGGGTTTAACTCATGGTATGGCCCTAGTTTCGGTTTTGGTTGGGGTGGCGGATGGGGCCTCGGTTGGGGCAGCAGTTGGTATAACCCCTATTATGGCGGTTATTGGGGTTGGGGTTCTCCCTATTATGGCAGAGGCTTTGGTGGCCCCTATTCGTACAGCCGTTGGGGCTGGGGCGGATGGGGCGGTGGTTATTATCCCGGAACCATTATTGTTGACAACCGCACAAGAGGTATCCGTTCGGCTTCGCGATCACGCATGGATGTAAGGACAGGTCGCTCATCAAGCAGGGTTGCTGGATCTTCTAGAACAGCTATCAGCAGGGATGCAAACGGCCGAATTTCTACCCGCACTTCGGCCACGCGTGGAAGCGCTACCTCCGGTACGAGGAGCGGTACCCGTGAAGCGGTTCGTCCAAGCGGCACCACGAGGGGAACAACACGTGGTTCCGAAGGGGTAAGAAGCGGCACAACCACACGTAGACCAGCTGGCCAGAGTGCAAGGCCTGCACCTACGTCACGACGGCCATCAGGTAGCAGTGCAAGACCGGCGCCTACGTCACGGCGACCATCAGGTAGCAGCGCAAGACCGGCGCCTACATCACGGCGACCATCAGGTAGCAGTGCAAGACCGGCGCCTACGTCACGGCGACCATCAGGTAGCAGCGCAAGACCAGCTCCTGCTTCGCGGCGGCCAAGCAGCGTGGCACCCCGATCGTCCGGAAGCAGCTCACGCGGCTCATCCGTATCACCTCCTTCAAGGTCTTCGGGTTCTTCTTCATCAAGTGGAAGCAGCAGCCGTGGTAGTAGTAGCCGTGGAGGCGGTAGGGGAAGGTAAATAAGCCCTTCATGCCCAATTTGGATTCGCACATACAAATATGGTAGGCCAGCCACAATCTGCCTAATAGATTGGCTGGCCTTATTTATAAATAGTTTTACAGCATAGTGATAATATGACAAGGTTGAAAAGCGTATTAATTTCAGGTTTTTTAATAGGATGTTCCTTTACCACAATCCAAGCACAATCGCTTGATGAATTTTTGAGGTTTTCGCAACCAGAACAGGGTGCTTCCACCCGCTTTAAAGCATTGGGCAACGCCCAAACAGCATTAGGAGGCGATCTCAGCTCCATCTCAGGAAATCCCGCGGGCCTTGGCTTTTTTGCGCAATCGGACATCGGTCTGTCGTTTAATTTCAGCAGTGATGTCAATAAGGCCTTATATTTCGGCAGCAATAGCACGAACACTAAAGATAAATTTGCTATCAACCAAGCGGGTGCTGTCTTTAATTTCCCAACCCAGAAAGCACGAGGCAGCAACCTCTCAAGCGGATGGCTAAACTTCAATGTCGGAATAGGTTATCACCGGACTGCTAATTTCAATTCGACACTCGGGTTCACTGGCATAAACGATGAAAGCAGTTATGGCGATTTCATGGCGCTTGAAGACGGCAATCTGTTCGGCGACATCGGTTGGAATTTTGGCATGGTAGACGAAAATGCTAACGGGCAGCTGGTCTCGATGACCACACCCAATAACGTACAAACTGCCTACTACCGGGAAGGAGGCGGCCAATCAGAGACAAACCTTTCATTTGGCGCCAACTATTCAAATAGATTGTATATCGGCGGTAGTGTAGGTTTCACACGGATAAACCACCAGATGAATCGGTTGTTTATGGAAGACGGCACCATCGAAGATTACGGTTATATCTATAGTTTGAATCCGGATTCCCGCTTTGTAAACCCCGCAAACGCCGAATATGGAACATATAATCCGTTGCTGGAGTCTGACTATGAATTTGATGATGAATATTGGTCGAACACTACCGGAAACGGTATTAACGCGAAACTCGGTGTAATTTTCAAGCCTGTGCCACAATTTCAAATCGGATTGACGGCCGCTACACCGACCTGGTACAGCCTCACCAATGACTATGAAGATTATTTTGGCATAACGAATTATTTGACAGACGGAACTGACAGTCCTACTGAGGATCCCGGCGATCCCATCTATTACGATTACGATTTGCGTACCCCTTATAAGCTGAGTGCCGGCTTGGCCTATATCTTCGGCGGGGGATTGCTAAGTGCGGATGTGGATTATGTGGATTATGCCAGTATGTCCATGTCTTCTACAAATGCCGCCGATGATGGCGAATTCAATGATGGAATTAAAGCCACCTATGCCGAAGCAGTAAACTTTAGGGTTGGAGGCGAATATTTAATCGCCCCCCAGTTGCTTGTAAGAGCGGGCTATGGTTTTACGGGTAATCCTTATAAGGATGATGCCATAGACTACACGGGTAAAACCGTATCTGGTGGCTTGGGCTACCGCATTAATAATGTATATGTAGATTTAACGTACCAGAACTTCCAACGAAATTATAGTATGATCCCTTATCTGCTGGATGATGCCGCTGGATTATACAGCCCGGTCGTGGATGTAAAAAATCAACGGCATAATGTGCTGCTGTCGGTGGGTGTAAAGTTTTAGCTATTTACTTTTTAGTTATTTGCTATCCCTTAATTACTTGCAAAATGCTCCCGATGGACTTATTTTCCCATGGGAACAGCAACGAGAAACTGATAAAAATTTTGTTATTGAAGCAAGAAAACCCTAGATTAATCTAGGGTTTTCTTGCTTCAGGGGACTTCCAATAACACTATTTGCTATCGAAGTCGGGTGAATACCCCTCTTTATTTTAGACGCAGAAGTTCGGGTTATATGACCTAACCCTTGTTCACAAATGCGCGCAACATCCAGTGTTGTTTTTCGTTGAATTGCATGAACGCATTAATCATGTCATTCGTCCCTTCATCCCCTGCTTCCGAGGTGATTTCAAGTAAATCACGCTGCATATTAATGAGCATTTCCAAATCATCAATAATGGCCTTCACCATGTCCGTATCATTCATGCCAATGGTGTTCACTTCCTTGATTTCAGCATTTTCTGCATAATCCTTGAATGTGCTGAAAGGCGATTTTCCCAATGTGAGGATGCGTTCAGCCAATTCGTCAATGGTGGTTAACGCGTTGGTATATAGCTCCTCAAACTTAACATGCAGCGTAAAGAAATGATTTCCGCGGACATTCCAATGGCAACCCCTCAATTTCTGATAGTGGATATGGTAATTGGCCAAAAGGTCATTCAAATGGTCGACCACTGGTCTTAATTTTTTCGCTTCCAGACTGATTGATTTTGGATTCATGATCTTTCAATTTATATGTTCCGTTGATAAAGATAGAACAGCTAAAGCTACAAAAAGTTTACATCCTCCCTATCATACGCGCTTTTTTCTGACGAAAAGACTATAATTTTCATGTTTCTCTACATATATATCTTCCCCTATATCGATAAATCCATCGAGTGCCACGGCGTCATACCACTTACCGTCAATTTCCACCTTACCGGATGGGCGAAGCACGGTTTTAGCCACCCCTTCTTTATTAACCAGCTCCGTATGCGTTTTCGATGAAGTGTATCCAGCATCCGAGCGTTGTTCATCCTGCAAAATCAAGCGTTTGAATGCTCGGGTTTTGAGAAAACTCTTGCCAAAAATCACCGCTAAAACGGTCGCCACCACCATGGAAGCGATTACCAATAGAAACGAATTAAATACCATCCCCGGTTCTGTTATTGTAAAATCAAAATAATCATTGTTCACCATACTGAAAGCCAAACCACTCACCAAGCAGATAATCCCCAATATACCAGCCACACCGAAACCAGGGATTACAAACACCTCAAGCGATATCAAAACAACACCCACCACAAACAAGGCAATCTCCCAATTATCGGCAAGTCCCTGAATATATAGTGGAGCAAAGAATAGTACGGCGGCAGTGATAGCCACTATCAACGCAAAGCCCACACCGGGGGTCTGCATTTCGAAATAAATGCCCCCCATGATCAACAGAATTAAAACCCCATTTACCGCCGGATTGATGAGGAAAGCAATAATCTTATCGATGGCAGTGGTCTTATGGACCGTGATCTGCGCATTGTCAAATCCCTCAGCCACCAGCACATCAGCCATGGAAGCTGCTTCGGCCTCAGCCAGTTTGATCTTCACGGCTTCTGATGAGGTAAGTGTCAGGATTTTTCCTGCCGGCTTGATATTGGGCAGGTCCACATCGGCATCCACAAAGGCCTCTGCCACCTTTGGATCACGTCCCTTTGCCTCGGCGGTGGCGCGCATTAACCCCCGCATATAGGACTGGTGTTTTTCAGGCATTACCTGACCTGATTGATCGACCACACTAGCAGCCCCAATACTAGAACCCTTGCTCATGTAAATGCGGTCTGTGGCCAGTGATATCAATGCACCGGCTGAAGCTGCATTATGGTTGATGAAGACCACTGTTTCCAGAGGTGAACCCAATATCCGGCTCCGGATGGAATCCGCAAAGTTCACCATCCCACCATAGGTGTTCATCTCGATCAGCACTACGTCTACCTTAGCTTCCTCAGCCAGGGTATAAGCATTTTTGACCGTCCTCCATGCGTTTGGTCCAATGTCTTCCTTCAAATCAAATCGGTAAACATGCTGTGACTGTGCTACAAAAGCAACAAGCACCATGGAAACAATCAGTGACAATGTGGCCCATAGTTTCAATAATTGTGTTTTTTTGCACATATTGTTCAGATCGTTTATAATTTTGAGACCATTAAGGGTAAAATGTTCGAATTGGCAATGACCCGTTAACTATCAATGGATAAATATACATTAAAAACCGCATTCGAAAAAAGTTTTTTAGGGCTCGTGTGGCGCATTGAGACTGATGTAGCCAACGGTTTACTCGCCGTGGAAACCCGCAACAAGGACACAGGTGCTCCGCTGTTTTCGGTATTCCGCTATACCACAGGTATATCTTTAATTCATGAAATGCCATACGGCGACCGGTATTGGACATTAGCCGCAATCGTAGACAATAAGTTAATCTTACGGGCATATGGCCAAAACAGTCCGGACAGTGCGGGAATAGCCTGTATCGATGCCCTTAGTGGTGATGTCCAGTGGGAACAATTTAACTATGCATTTCTTGCCATACAAGATGAGGCAATTATTGTACGGCACCGTAATTTTGCCGATGGCCATGAGCAGTACTTAGCTATACACCACGGAAATTTAACACAAAAAACCGAAGCTTTGAATAAACCTATGCGCCAAAATATTGTCATACCTCAACGACATGATGGGTACATCCCAGCGTTTTTGGAAAATTATGACATATATGGCGACTTGTTCCATTGCACTGCAGGTCAAAATAACGTCTATGCATTCCATGAAAGGGATGATCAACTATACCGTATAAGGTTGGTGGTATCCAGCGATTCTGGCGTGTTGGCCGATAAGGTGGTGATATCAGGCTTAGCTAAGATGATACCGGAATTGTTCTTCATGATAAATAAGCAGATATTCTTAATTGGTAATAATAAACGGAAAATTGTGTCGTATTTAGTATAATTGCATCGGATTTTAACATGAGCATAACAAATAAATCATACATACATCATCGTGCATCTTTTTTCGTAGCCATACTGATGGGCAGTACTTGCCTTTCATTGGAAGCTGCCTCGATGCCTGCCGATTCCATTGGTGTGGAATTCGAGAACGGCAAAAAAATTATCATCCATAAACTGGAGGCTAAGGAAACTTATTTCGGATTGGGAAGGCACTATAATATACCGGCAAAGAACATCATTGCTGCCAACAACAACAAACCCTTGAAGATGGGCGATACCCTGCGCATCCCTACAGAATCATCCCAAACGGTGGCTAGTACCACCTCTTCCCAGCCTACAGCTATAACTGCACCTACGCCCCCCACGCTGAGCCAACAAGACTACACCCAATATAAAGTGGGAAAAGGTGAAACATTACAAACGATTTCTAAACGGTTTATCATCTCGGTTGAGAGTATCAAGCGTGCAAACGGTCTCACAGATGATGCGGCAAAGGAAGGAAGCCTCCTGAAAATACCCCACAAGGAACTGCCTCCCCCCATCCCTACCGCAAGCCAGCTAATCGTGTCTGGCAATATCATTGATTCCACCGCTGCGCAAGACGCACTGGATGTCCCTGCAAACAAATATGGAATCCGGGAAATGACGGAAAAAGGTGTCGGAGTATGGATTGACGACCTCAGCCAAGACGGGGGTAGCATGTTGGCTTTGCACAAGACAGCTCCCATAGGTACCGTCATCAAGATTACCAATCCCATGACTAATCACACTACGTATGCTAAGGTAGTAGGGAAATTTGCTGACACTGCCGAAACGCAAAACGCCATCATTGTCATCTCCAAATCTGCCGCCTCACTCATTGGTGTATTGGACAGGCGTTTTCAGGTAGAGATTGCCTATGGCACACCAAATGAACCACTTGATAAGTAGTTAAAAACAAATTAAATGAGGGCCGACCCCCCCTATGTAGTTGGCATTGCTGGCAGCAGCGGATCAGGAAAAACATTTTTTCTAAACTGTTTCCTCAACCACTTTGCCCCCCATGAGGTGGCACTTATTTCTCAAGACGACTATTATATCCCCGCCAACACTAAGACTCAGGAGGAGAATAAGCTTTATAATTTTGATGTGCCCACGGCTATTGATAGGGCTGTTTTTCATCGTGATATCGGTTTGCTTTTTGAAGGGAATACAGTATACCGAGAGGAATACACCTTCAATAATCCTGCGCTGAAACCAAAAATGCTCGAAACCAAGCCCGCCTCTATCCTAATTGTTGAAGGGTTATTTATTTTTTACTACGAGGAAGTGAATGCCCTGCTCGACCACCGCATTTTTTTGCATGCTGAGGAGGAAATCGCTTTACAAAGACGACTCAAAAGGGATTTAGTGGAGCGTGGATACGATGAAGAAGATGTACGATACAAATGGGTAAACCATGTGATGCCGGCCTATCATGAATACTTGTTTCCTTTCAGAGAGCAGTGTGACCGTATCATCATCAACAATACGGATGACCCCGCTCCTATCATTGCCATTACCGATGAGATATCGGCTGAGTTACGCACCAAGGTGCTTTAACCGTTGCTTTCTCACAGCTGCATCTCAGGCACATCGTTATTGGCAATGAATCGACCAGCCGTCGCATTCCGTACCTGCTCGACGCTTATCCCCGGTGCCCGTTCTACCAAGTGGAAGCCCCCATTTTCAACATCCACTTCAAATACAGCCATCTCGGTAACGATTTTACGGATACATTTCACGCCTGTCAGCGGCAGGGTACATTGGGGAAGCAACTTACTTTCACCAGCTTTATTCACCTGCTGCATGGCCACGATGATATTTTTAGCCGAGGCAACCAAATCCATGGCCCCTCCCATTCCCTTGACCAACTTTCCAGGAATCTTCCAATTGGCGATATCGCCATACTCCGATACTTCCATTGCTCCTAAGATGGTCAAATCCACTTTTTGGGCCCTAATCATTCCGAAGCTCATCGCCGAGTCGAACACGGCCGACCCTGGCAACATGGTAATGGTTTGTTTGCCTGCGTTGATGAGATCGGCGTCTTCCTCCCCTTCGAAAGGAAATGGCCCCATGCCCAGCAGGCCATTTTCCGATTGTAATACTACATTGATATTATCGGGTATATAATTGGCTACCAACGTGGGGATGCCTATTCCTAAATTGACATAATACCCATCCTTTATTTCTTTGGCAATACGCTTTGCTATTCCGTTTTTGTCAAGCATGTTCTTTTTTATTTGTTTATTTGCTGACGTTCAAACCGAACGAACAGTACGCTGTTCAATCCGTTTCTCATAACTGTTTCCTTGGAAGATTCGGTGCACAAAGACACCGGGGGTATGGATTTGGTCGGGATCCAATTCACCTACCTCCACCAATTCTTCCACTTCAGCGATCGTGATTTTGCCGGCCATGGCCATAACGGGGTTGAAGTTACGGGCAGTTTTCCGATAGATCAGGTTACCAGCGGTATCGCCTTTCCACGCCTTCACGATGGCAAAATCGGCTTCAAAAGCCATTTCCATCAGGTAGTCCTTGCCGCCGAAATCACGCACCTCTTTACCTTCGGCTAGTTCCGTTCCAACGCCCGCAGGCGTAAAGATGGCAGGCATACCATAACCTGCCGCAAGACAACGTGTGGCCAGCGTTCCTTGGGGGATAAGCTCCACCTCCAACTCGCCGCTCAGCAATTGGCGTTCAAATTCCGCATTTTCGCCAACATAGGAGGCAATCATTTTTTTCACTTGCCGCTTGTGGAGCATCAAGCCGATACCGAAATCATCCACACCTGCATTGTTTGAAATACAGGTAAGTCCGGTGATGCCTTTTTTTACAATTTCACTGATACAGTTTTCGGGAATACCGCACAACCCAAAACCGCCTAGCATGAGCGTCATGCCATCCGTCATACCTTCTATGGCTTCCTCAGCATGGTTTACTACTTTATTAATCATGGATTAGCTCATTTAATGAATTGGTATTATCCCTCTTTCGAGATGTTCACAAGTTACGTAAATGTACTAATAACAGCAAGAAAAATTTCAGCAAATCACCCTCCTCATACTTACATTCCCATAGAGAAATGGGGCTATTAATTACACAAATTAAGCTGATAACAAATACATCCTTCCAATATTTTTGGAGCATCAGCCAAGACAAACGCATTTAATATTAATTAAGAATTCTTCTAAATAAAATACAATTGCTATCTTTGCAGCGCCATGGGTGAAGAGAACTATTTTTGCATGACGGATCAATTGGCCTGCCCCTTGTTCCACGCGACAGATCCGCAAAACTTTAAGGGGTTGAATCCATATACCGATGGTTCCGGCTGTGATTTCAAGAAATGCTGCAAGAAATACAAACGGGGTAAGCGCTGCAGGAAATGCCCTAAACAATGATTGAATCACCTCTATTCCTCCACATAATCTAAATCCTTACTGAAACTCTCCTTCAATTGACTGAGGGCAAATATGGCAATCCCTGTAAGTAGGAAGACCATGATATATGCCGCTATGATGATATCGGAATACCCAACAAAAAATTCGAACAGCAAGGTGGAAGGTATCAAAGCTCCGCGGACAAAATTTGGGGCGGTGGTTGTAACGGTAGCCCGGAGGTTGGTACCGAATTGTTCCGATGCAATCGTCACAAATGTAGCCCAATAGCCGATGGCGATGCCCATGAAAAACGCTATCCAATGAAAGCGTTGCTCAGTAAGTCCCTCACTATGCAAATACCATATCGTGGAAACAATGATTAATACCTGGAATATAAATACCGCCAACCTACGTGATTTCGTAATTTGGGCAAACAACCCCGCGAGTATATCACCAAGCGAAAGCCCCAAGTAGGTAAACAGAATCCCCTTGCCTGCACTCAATGTAGTGGGCGCATTCAGCGCTTTTCCAAACTCGGGTGCTTGGGTTATCAAAATACCGACCACAAACCATATCGGCAATCCGATTAGTAGGCAGTAGACATATCGCTTAAACCGTTCCTTGTTTGTAAACAGCATGCTAAGCTTACCTTTTTCAACCGGTTTATTGGCAACCCCTCTAAACATGCCTGACTCAAACGTGCCTACCCTAAGGATAAGCAACAGCAAGCCCATTCCCCCTCCCACAAAATATGCATTGCGCCAATCGAAAATTTCGGAAACATAATAGGCTGCAACAGCCCCCAATACACCTACCGCTGCCACAATCATGGTACCATATCCGCGTTTGCTTTTGCTCATGCTCTCACTCACCAAGGTAATGCCCGCTCCCAGTTCTCCTGCCAAGCCAATACCTGCAATGAGGCGAATGATGGCATACGAATGGATATCCTGCACGAATCCATTGGCAATGTTAGCGAGCGAATACATCAAAATGGAACCAAAAAGCACCTTGATACGGCCAAATTTATCGCCCAATACCCCCCATAGCAAGCCTCCAAGCAACAAGCCGCCCATCTGCATGTTGAGCACATACTCCCCGTCGGTACGCATCTCCGCTTCCGGAATGCCAATGTCATGGAAACTCTGCACGCGGACGATGGAAAAGACTACAAGGTCATAAATATCCACAAAATAGCCCAATGCGGCTACAATTACCAATAGCCATGCGTTTCTGGTGCTAGCTATGGTTAGGTTCTCTTTGGCCATCATGAAATAGAATTACATCGCTAAATTATAATTTTAATTGAAATCCAAAACGTCGTAGCGGTCGGTTTTAAAAATTATCCTGTAAAGAGGTACATGACATAGGGCCAACACCGATTGTCGACAAAATTTTCATTCTTCAAAATTTCTGGCTACCTTAGTAGTCGTATGCGATTATCGGAGAATGCACTGAAATGGGTCATGCGGTTGTATCCCCCCTTTTTCTTCCAGCGGATTTGGGTGCGTCATTTCCACAAAGGTTTCATGGGCGTGGAGGTCAAAATTAATCGAAGCCTCCTCAACCGCAACTATAATGCGTCCATCTTTGGTGGTACCATCTTTGCAGCGGCCGACCCATTCTATGCCCTTATATTTGACCAAATCTTCCAACGGAAAGGATTCAGTACCGTGGTGTGGCTCAAGAGTGCTTCCATCCAATATATCAAACCCGCACGTTCGGCATTGTATTTCAACATTGTAATCCATTCAAAAGATATCCAAGAAGTTGAAACGGCGCTGACAAACAAGGGCAAGTTCATGAAGACCTATCCCATAACCATAGCGGATAAAAACGGGGAAACCTGTGCTATCATGAAGAATGAAGTGTATATAAAGGACATTCGATACCAAGCAAAAAAGCAAACGATAAATACCTAACAACCAAGTATACAATAGTGACTATCAAGACATTAATATTGCAAGGAGAAGGCGAACGACTCGATTTCAAAAACAAAATCAGCAGTTGTGGAAAAATAGCCAAAACATTGGTTGCATTTGCTAACAATAAGGGCGGCAAACTGCTGGTGGGTGTCGCAGACAACGGTCATATCAAAGGAGTAAAAAACGAGGAAGAGGAAAAATACATGCTCCAGCGCGCCGGACATCAATATTGCCGTCCGGCCATCGAACTCCATTTCGATGAAATATATGTGGATGACAAACTGGTGCTGGTGGCGGAGGTGGTAGCGAGTGATACCAAGCCCCATTATGCCCTTGGCGATGATAAAAAATGGTGGGTGTACGTACGGGTGAAGGACAAAAGCATCTTGGCCGGCAAGGTGGTGGTGGACGTGCTGCATCGTGGCAACCAACCTGATGGCATATTCGTCAACTATACGGATAAGGAGAAGGAATTACTTAATTATGTACATGCCCACGCAAAACCGCAATTACCCGAATTGTGCAAACACCTCCGGCTCTCCAGACGCAAAACACAACGTATCCTCGTCAACCTCATCGTGGCAGGTGTTATTAAAGTACATAGTGGTGATCGCGATGAATACTATACCGAAACCTTATGACCAATTTAAACAAGCTCAGTGGAAACCGGCATAGTTACCTATAGTTTTCCCTATCTTTGCAAGTAAACAACAATAGAAGACCATGAAGAAGATGATGTTTCTGGCCAGTACTGTCGCCATATTGCTTTCCGCATGCAACGGCGGAGGTGATGGCGCAAACAAAATTGAGCAATTACGTGGAGAAGCCATCGCCATCCACGATGAAATTATGCCCCAAATCAGTGTTTTCGACCGTAACAGTGTAAAAATCGATTCACTACTGGCCAATTTACCTCAATTACAGACTGCTTATCCGGATTTGGATACCACACAAACCCGAGTTGATCTGTCTGCATTGAAAGCCAAGCTGGAGCAGGCCACCGATTCCATGATGGACTGGATGACGGAATTTGACGTCGATCCCCAGGATAAATCCACCACAGAAATCAAGGAATATTATGAAGAGGAAGTCGGCAAAGTAAAGGATATGAAACAGCTATTCGACCAAGTATCCAAGGAAAGCACTGATAAATTGGCACAGTTCTGATATGCCGCGTTACTGCATATTCCTTATCAATAAATCAGCTAATATGATGCGTATCATTCTTTTATTGCCAAGCCTATATCTGCTGCTGGCCATCGTTGGCTGTGGCATGGACCAACGGACAAAAACACTTCCCATACTGGGGTCGCGCGAACCGGTATCGAAACTGGTAAATGGCGACACCATTATAGACACCTTATACCATCGCATACCTGATTTTCAATTCTTAAACCAAGATAGCGTATACATCACCAGCCATACATTCGACAACGGTGTTTATATTGCTAATTTCTTTTTTACCCATTGTCCGAGTATCTGCCCCACCATGCAGCGTAATTTACTGAAGGTATACGAAAAATATAAAGGAGACGAGCGAGTACGATTCCTTTCGCATAGCATCGATTTCCGACACGACTCCCCCTCCGTGCTCAAAGCGTATGCCGATAAACTGGGAGTTACCAATGACCAGTGGCAATTTGTGACCGGCAGCAAAGCCGATATCTATGGCATTGCCGACAGCTACATGGTTTATACCAAGGAAGATAGCGGTGTTCCAGGGGGTTATGACCATTCCGGATATTTCATCTTGGTCGACAAGGACAAACACATCCGTGGCGCATATGACGGCACGGAAGATGAGCAGGTACAACTATTATTCAATGAATTGGAAATCCTCTTGAAGGAATATGAGTGATGCGGAACACATGCCTATATATGTGCTTTGCCCTCTTATCGGTGTATTGCGTACTCCACTCCTGCCAAAGTGAACAAGCCATCCGCACGGCACAATACACGGTGAATGGACAAAAGCTCTATGTGGCGCATTGCCAAAACTGCCATGGTACCAAGGGAGAAGGGCTTGGGGGCCTATACCCACCCCTTACTGACAGTATTTTCTTGACTAACCATCGGGAGCAACTCGCCTGCATGGTTAAAAATGGCCTGTCCGGACCAATAGCAATAAACAATCAGGTATTTGACACCGAGATGCCCCCAAACCCTCAACTTACCCCCATTGAAATCGCTTATGTGCTTACTTACATCGGCAACTCGTTCGGCAATGACATGGACATGTTTACTCTTGAGGAAATACAGCGTTCGCTGGAAACATGCTCCACTGCCAACCGTTAACCCAGGCCAATTTCACAAGCATCACTCTTTGTACAGACCGTCGGCCTTTGCCATTTTTTCGATAGCCGCCGCCCTGTCCTTGCTGTCCGGATGGGAACTTAGCATACGCGACATCTTCCTACGCTCTTCGTCGCCCGCCATCTCGGTGAACTTATTGAATGTCGAAATCAGCCCCATCACGTCGTGTCCGTGCCGCTTAAGGAATTCATAAGCATATTTATCGGCCTCATCTTCCTGTTTGCGGCTGTATTTCGCACCCAGTATCTCGTCGGCCAGCTTGCCTAGCTCGGTGTCTGACAGGGTAGCGGCCTCATTGGAGGTAGCTGCAGCGGCATCGCCGATGGCCGCCCGGGTATACGCTTGGCGGATGGCGTCGCGGGTATCCTTATTTTTTATATGGCCGATCTCATGCCCAATGATACCCAGCAATTCGTCATCATCCATCATATCCATCAACGAAGAAAATATACGGATGCTTCCGTCCGCACAGGCAAAAGCATTGACGTCAATCACTTTATACACTTTGAAGTTGAGGCTTAGGCCATCTTCGCTTTCTAACCCTTGGGTCAATTTACGTAACCGTGCAGCATACGGGTCGTCACCTTCCGCCACCGGATTGTGTTCGTCCATCCAGTCGACAGCCTCCTTAGCCAAGCTTGCGGCGTCCTCATCACTGAACGTGGCGGCCTTTGCCGCATTGGTAACCGCGCCCGTGGCTTTGGTCGCATTCCGGATCTTGATCTGTGCTTCAGCTTGTTGTACCAACAACAAACAAGCAATAGTACACATGGAAATAATCGTCGTTTTCATATACTCTAATAAATTACAAGTTTATTACGTTTAACGTCCCAAAGTTAAACAATCAGCAGGCAGGGTTCAATCCCTGAAAACAGGGGTTGTAAAAAACCAATCGGGCACCGTATCCAATACGGCGGCCTCTTTTATCTGGAGCGGATATATCTGGATACCGTCATTTCCACGCAGTAGGCGCGGCCCGCGTAGGACTTCTCCCCAGCGGCGTAGAACCTCGGATCGATGGCTTAGGGTTCCGAAGTCACGCGCTCGGCCGTGCCAGCGGCTTCCTACCCCGTGGATAACGTTCGCTAGCCCGTGGCCGCGGCAAGCTACCCCTATGCTGCCGGTGCCATGTGCCTTCCCGCGGATGGCCCACCCATGGGGGCGGCTTGCTACACCACGGAGCTGCCGATCTACCCCATGGACGTCACTTCGTGCACCATGGTTGCTGTTTCCTAGCCCAAGGACACCGCTCCCTACCCCCAGGAAGCGTTTTCGTAGCCCCTTGCTTGGGTTTTCTATTCCATGGATTGCTGCTCCTATACCATGGTCGCCGTTTTCTAGCCCATGGACGCCGCTTTCTATACCATGGCTGCCAGAGGCTACCCCCAAGGAGCGGCAAGCCCGTATCATGTTAACGATCGCTTGGCCCACGGCGCGGGGCGGTAGCCCATGGAAGCGTGCAAGGCACCCATGGCGGGTATCGCCGTTGCCCATGACAGCCGACCGTTAGTGCTACGTAGCTAGCAGGAAGTGGCGGTAAATGGCGGGAATCTCCGCCAATTCCCGCCATTTGCCGCCAAAATTCGTCCCGGCCTTCCATGCCGTAGTAATTTGCTCTTATAGACCGGGGCGGTCCCGGTCACCATGGTTTCACTTTTAATTTTTAAAGTTATGAACTTTAAGCAGCAAGCCCTGGGAGGCTTCTCAAATGTCCCAGACAACGAATTGTTGGTGCAATCCAACACGGTCCTGCAGGCCATGACCGACAACACCCACTATCCGGCACCGGTGCCCGATCTGGCCGAGGTCGCCACCGCGTGCGACGACTTCTCGGCCAAACTGGCGATTGCCCGCAAACGCAGTGGCCCGGAGGAAACATCGGCCAAGAACGATGCCCGGCTCGTGTTGGCCGACTTGATGAAGCGGTTGGCTTTCCACGTAAACACTACAGCTCGGGGCAACCTGACGGTATTGCTCAGTTCCGGATTTCGCATCTCGGCTTACCCGCAGCAGGGGCGGGTGCCGGAGCAGCCCTTCGGTGGCCGGCTGGTACGCGGGCGCCAATCGGGCCAGCTGGTGTTCAGCGTGCAGAAAGTGCCGGGTAAACTCTATTACGAATACCGCTACGGCACGAAAGCGGAAGGCGATGCCGAACCCTCGGTGGGGGGAGCTATTCGTGACGACCTCGTCCGTGGGCAATGTAATCGCTCCGGCAACGGAGACGGTGCGCTATTATGCGCAGGCCCGTGCGTGCAATGGCTATGGCAAATCGGAATGGAGCGAACCGGTATCATGCATCGCGCTCTAACCCAAGGGTAAGCTTTACCGCAATGCTGTTGCTGCAACGTTGGCAGCAGCGGAAATAATACACCATAGGGAGTCGCGGAGGCGGCTCCCTTCTTGCGTGTGTGGGCTTTACCAAATTAAACCAACACCTCCCGTCCCTGTTTTATGTACCGGAATAGCGTGGAGTAATTGATCGCCAGCTCCTCTTCTCCTCCGTGAAGCACGGACTTGATGAAAACATTCCCCAGGTTCGATAGCATGAAATCCCTTAGGATATGCCAGCTGCACTTCCAGTCCATATCAACGATAAAATCCATTGCGCTATTGTAGACTCAAGATGATGGGTAAGCTATAGCTGACCCTGACGGCCCGCCCTTCTTGTACACCCGGTTTCCAGCGGGGCGATGTTTTCAACACCCGGATAGCTTCTTCGCCAGTACCGTACCCTAGATCCCTGACGACTTTAAGGTCGGTCAGTTTTCCATCATGGTTCACCACGAAAGAAATTTGCAATCTCCCAGCTACATTAGCTTCTATAGCCGCTTTCGGGAATCTATACTGTTGTCCCACCCATTGCATAAAAGCATTCAGTCCGCCAGGGGGTTCAGGCATGACCTCCACCATTTGATAAATTTCCGTTTCTCCGCCTACCGTATCGTTAGAAGCCGCGGGCGGTACTTCAACTGCAACCTCATCATCCGATTCATCAATCCTTGCCCGCCGGATATACCCGTTAAGGCTATTGACCCGGAATAGGAAACTGCAGGCCACCCGAACCGGCCGGCCATTCATCAATCCGGGTTTCCATCTCTCCGATTTTTTGAGTAGCCGGAGCGCTTCTTCTGCCGTACCATATCCGGGACTTCGAGGCACCTCGATCTGCGAGAAACGACCATCACGCTCTACTACAAAATTGATTTCCAATAAACCTGCCGCCCTAGCTTCGATAGCTTCCTTGGGTATCCGATAATCTTTTACGAATTGATCTAAATACCATTCTTTTCCTCCAAATGGTTCAGGTGTGACTTCTACGGCTGTATGAATCGTCGTATCGACTCCACCACCGATTTCTGCATACGCCCTGCTGCAAAGTGGGCCGGCAAGCAACATACTCAAGCAAACGAATAAAGCATCCAACACCCAGCGTTGTGCCTCTAAATAAAATAAACTTTTCAACATTCCGTTATCATTCCGTTAATTTAAAATATGTCCATCATATCAGTGTCTACACTTGTTTGAAAAAACAACTATCCTGCAGACCTTCCAAAGGTATCCGTAAACAGCGAATTGTAAAATACCGATATTCAGGGGTTTTTCAATGTTCGTCCAAGGTACAGTACCCACTGCAGATTTCAAGCTAGATTAAGTCCTCCGTTCGCAAATACCGTGCTTTTTAGCTAAGTTTGCGCAAAAGCTTATGAACAGATAAAGTAAAGACAAAAAATGAAATTACTTGAAGGAAAGACGGCACTTGTCACTGGCGCATCAAAGGGGATTGGCCGGAAAATAGCCGAAAAGTTTGCAGAACAAGGGGCAAACGTCGCGTTCACTTACCTCTCTTCCGTGGAACAGGGGCAAGCCCTTGAAAAGGAATTACAAACGTATGGCACCAAGATAAAAGGTTACCGTTCGGATGCTTCTAAATTTGACGAAGCTGAGAAACTCATCGGCGATATTGTCGTGGAGTTTGGTACGGTAGACATTGTGGTCAACAATGCGGGCATCACCAAAGACGGATTATTGCTCCGGATGACTGAAGACCAATGGGATGATGTGCTCGATATCAACCTCAAATCGGTATTCAATGTCACTAAGGCTGCGTCCAAAATCATGATGAAAAACCGTAAGGGGGCATTCATCAACATGAGTTCAGTGGTAGGTGTACAGGGCAATGCCGGCCAATCCAATTATGCGGCCTCCAAAGCTGGTATCATCGGTTTTTCCAAATCCATAGCAAAGGAATTGGGTTCAAGGAATATCCGTACCAATGTGATTGCCCCAGGCTTCATCCGTACGGAAATGACCGAGGTTTTGGACCCCAAAGTGGTAGAAGGTTGGGAACAGGGTATCCCGTTGAAACGCGCTGGCGAAACGGAGGACGTGGCCAATGCCTGCTTGTTCCTTGCTTCTGACATGGCTTCCTACATCAATGGGCAGGTGCTTTCAGTGTGCGGAGGCATGCTTTAATAAAACACACTTGATAAACAATTGTGGTTCAAACAGATCACCAACCATGTACTTACCGATATGGTATTAACCGATCGTATATTTTCCATCAGTTCCGCCGTGGAATTTGAAGAAACCTGCTTGGAAATCTTTGCTTTTCAGGCAGCCCATTGCAGCGTGTATACCGAATACCTTTCACTGCTTGGTATACTGCCGGGAACCATCACCCGGGTGGAAGACATCCCTTTCCTACCCATCGAGCTTTTCAAAAACCATCATGTCACCGCATCTATACAAGAACCCCAAATTGTCTTTAGTAGTTCGGGCACCACGGGTAGTACACAAAGTAAGCATTATGTAGTGGATGTAGCGATTTATGAGCAAAGCTTTAGGGAGGCATTTGAACGGTTTTACGGCTATCCAGAAAACATAGCGATACTCGCGCTTCTCCCCGCTTACGCTGAGCGGGAGGGGTCATCGCTTATCTACATGGTAGACGACCTCATCCGCCACAGCATCCACCCATTGAGTGGGTATTTTCTATATAATCACGATGAATTACATCATACACTGCATGGTTTGAAGGCAAGCGGGACAAAAACCATACTTCTTGGTGTTACATATGCCCTCCTGGATTTCGTGGAACATTACGAAATCGACTTTCCAAATCTAATCGTGATGGAAACGGGTGGCATGAAGGGCAAAAGGCGTGAAATGATTCGTGAACAAGTGCATCATTTGCTTTGTGAGGGATTCCACGTAAATACGATACATTCCGAATATGGCATGACTGAATTGCTTTCGCAGGCTTATTCACAGGGCAAGGGATTCTTTCATTGCCCTCCGTGGATGAAAATAAGCATCAGGGATACCAACGACCCGTTTACATTACTTCCCGCTGGCCGCACAGGCGCAATCAACGTTATCGATTTGGCCAATGTACATTCCTGTTCATTTATTGCCACACAAGACCTGGGGAAAGCCTACTCCGATGACAGCTTCGAAGTGTTGGGGCGCTTTGATCAAAGCGATATCAGGGGTTGTAATTTATTGGTACAGTAACCCTCATTGCAAGCTCGGATCATTGAAGGTATCACCCTGGCGGATATCACCTGTATCATATCCCTTTTTGAACCAATACGCTCGCTGTTCGGATGTACCATGCGTAAAGGCTTCTGGCACCACCTTTCCTTGGGTCTGCATCTGCAGACGATCATCACCTACGGCTTCCGCTGCTTTCATGCCTTCTATGATGTCATCAAATTCAAGGTAGACATCTGACATTTTATTGGCATGATGTGCCCATATGCCTGCGTAAAAATCTGCTTGAAGCTCCAGCTTGACCGTTAATTTATTATACTCACGTTCACTTAAACGCCCCCGCATGGAATTTACCTTGTCCATGGCTCCCGTAAGTTTTTGGACATGGTGCCCCACTTCATGGGCAAGCACATAAGCCATGGCAAACTCTCCAGTTGCACCAAACCGTTCTTTCAACTCATTGTTGAAGCTGAGGTCAATGTATACTTTTTCATCTGCTGGGCAATAAAACGGCCCGTAAGCGGCAGCTCCCATCCCACAGCCATCTGTCGGTGTCCTATCCCAATATACCACTAATGTATCAGACCGGAATTCCAATCCCTCTGAGCGGAAAACCGCCCTCCACACATCTCCCGTACTCGTATGTATCACTTGAGCAAACTCAACGAGCTCATTCTCCTCTGCACTGGTTTCAACCGGTCCGCTGGACTGCTGCATGTCTGTGGTCTGCATTTGCTGTAGCAATTCTTGTGGATCGCCACCAAATAGTAAACCAACGACCAGTATGATGATACCGCCTATGCCACCTAGGGCGAGCTTCCCGCCTGAAGACATCCCCCGGCGATCTTCAAAATTCCCACTTTTTCTACCACCTTTCCAACGCATAATGCAATTTATTTAGGCATAAAAAAAGCCCCACATCAAAGCAAGGCTCTATATCATTCTCGTGTTTCTTCTTATTGACTAAAAAGAAAAATTATCCTTGGAATCTGTATTTTCCACTGAAACCGTATGATTGTCAAAGCCGGGCTCATAACGTTTTTCGACAACCTCCTGATTGGCTTTGATGTACTCCACCACATCGTTCAGCCCTTCGGCAAATTTTTCAAAATCTTCCTTGTATAAGAATATCTTGTGTTTGATGAACACGCCATCTTCAAACCTTTTTTTACTTTCAGTGATGATAACGTAGTAATCGTTGGAACGGGTCTCCTTTACATCGAAAAAATAGGTACGCTTACCTGCTCTTACTTTTTTTGAAAAAACCTCTTCACGCTCTTTGTTGTCAAAATCTCCCATTGTTAAGTTTTTTTATATTTTTATTCTCAAGAATCGGGATAAATATAAAAGAATTTCGTTAATTAATACAAATGTTTGATACAAAATGTAAAAATTAATTTTCGATATGTCAAATCAATCACCTATTGGGAGAATCTTTACGTACGATCTTATTGCAGCATTTGTTGCGGATATAGCGCGAGTGTATCAATGGGCACCCACTTTTACCGGAAAAAACCGGCCATTCACCGAAAAAAAAACACCCATTACCTAATCCCTGTTGTGGTTGGCATCAAATCAACTTACCTTTGGGACATAGGCTCATCAGGAAATTTTTGAACCTCATATTTTAAGGAACTTTAATACATCAATAGCATGAATAATAAGCGTCGTCCGATACATAACAATGCCAATGCAGGCAGAATGTGGGCAGGAATAATCATCGTAAGCATTGGGGCGGTATTGCTTGCCGGGAAACTCGGCTTCGATTGGCTCTTCCCTCATTGGATATTCAGTTGGCATAACATGTGGCCCATGGTACTCATCGTCGTTGGGTTGATTATCGGCGGAAATTCCAACTTCAGGAATCCGGCATCTTTCATATTGCTCGGTATTGGCGCCTTTTTCTTTGCCAAGAACATCAGCCATTTCAATATCGGCCCATTTCTTTGGCCGGCCATTATTATCGGAATCGGCCTGTGGCTATTGCTTGGAAGGGGAAGAACGGGGCCACATACTAGCGGACCCGGCGGAACCAAGGAGTTCCGCAAACGAACGGGGGATTATGAATGGGATAAACGGGTAGTCGATGAGGCAGATCCGGAAAATTACCAAAAGCCAGATAACGAATCAGATGGCCCTGCATCCAGCGGGGCTGCTGCATTTAACGAGACTGATAACCAAGATAATTATCGGGGTAATTTTACCAGTGACGATTACATTAAGTCTACAGCCATTTTCAGCGACGTGAAGAAAACACTGATTTCCAAAAATTTCAAAGGCGGAGAGATTGTCAACATCTTTGGGGGTACAGATATCAACCTTATTCAAGCAGATATCCAACACCCCATTGTCATTGATGTATTCCAGATTTTCGCTGGCACGAAAATCATTGTCCCAGCCCACTGGAAGATACAGTCTGATGTGATATCCGTGTTTGGCGATGTGGACGATAGGCGTTTTATGCAAGGCGTACCACAGGATGAGCAGAAGATCGTGTACATCAAGGGTACCTCCATATTTGGAGGGATTACCATCAAAAACATCTGATTGATAAAGAACTATAAATCAGGAAACCGACAAACATAAGTAAGTGAGCACCCCATCCTATACTTCATCCAAGCAAAGACTAGTCAACATCAGCTGCTTCATCATTTGGATGGCGTATGCATTGATCCAAACCGCTTTGCTTTGGTGGTTTGAGGTAGATTTTGAGCTCGCACTGAACGACAGCCTAGTCAGTGCAACGGTAATTACACTATGTTGCTACGTCATCGCAAATGCCTTGAACCATTATTTACCCCGCAAAGAGAAATACTTTTATGTAGTCATATGGGGGCTGGTATTGGCTGCAATAAGCATTTCACTAAGCAGGTGGATTCTGCAATATGTCATTACGGACAAACCTTATCTCAATCAAATTGACCTATCACTCCCTTTGCGTTTTTTCATCAATGCGCTACTCATCGCATGGATGGCCATTATCAATATCCTATGGAACATCCAACAGGAGTACAAGGAAAATGAGCAGCGCAAAGCCGATGCCGAGCGACTCGCGCGCGAAGCCGAGCTATACAACCTCCGCCAGCAGCTCCAACCTCACTTCCTTTTCAATAGTCTCAATTCCATTATTGCCCTCATCGGCCGAAAACCGGATGAAGCTCGAAACATGACCTTTCAATTATCTGATTTCCTTAGGGGTACATTGCGTAAGGACGACCAGCAACTCATTCCACTCAAGGATGAATTGGACCACCTGCAACTTTACCTCGGAATTGAAAAGGTACGTTTTGGCCATCGGCTGGAGACGCAAATCAATCATGACGAGGACTGCCTGATGATGACGCTACCTGCCATGATCATACAGCCACTAGTGGAAAACGCCATCAAGCATGGCCTTTATGATACCACCGAGAATGTGGCCATAAGCATCGTCTGTACATGCAGTAACAAACTTTTGGAGATCGCGATAAAAAACCCCTACGATAGCCAAAGCATTAAGCCTCGAAGGGGCACTGGATTTGGGCTTCGAGGGGTACAACGTCGCCTATTTTTATTATTTGGACGTACCGATTTATTGGAAACTAAAGCAACAAAACATATCTTTACCAGCATAATAAAGATACCCCAATTATGATCAAGGCTGTATTGGTAGATGACGAACCTTTGGCACGGAGCATCGTAACCGAGTACTTGGAAAGTTATCCCCAAGTACATGTTGTAGCCGAATGCAACGATGGGTTTGAAGGCGCCAAAGCCATCATGCAATACCAACCGGACATCGTCTTCCTAGACATACAGATGCCCAAAATCAATGGTTTCGAAATGCTTGAAATCATCGATAAGCAGCCAGCCGTTATTTTCACTACCGCTTTTGATGAATATGCCATCCGAGCATTCGAGCAACATGCGATAGATTATTTACTGAAACCCATCACCAAGGCTCGATTTGACCGGGCTATGGCCAAATTCCTTGACAACAAACAAGTGGAAGTCGATAAGGAAAATACCCGGAAATTGCTGGAAAACATGCACAGCACGCACGGCAGACTGGACCGCGTGGTCGTAAAAACAGGTACTAAAATCAAAATCATCCCTGTAGACAGCATCATTTGCCTTGAAGCAGATGACGATTATGTGAAAATCCATACCGATGAAGGCACTTTCCTGAAAAGCAAAACAATGGCTTCATTCGAACAGCAACTCGATCCGCTTCATTTTATTCGCGTACATCGATCCTTCATCGTCAAAATAGAGCATATCGTCCGCTTGGAACCCTACGAAAAGGACGGTTACACCGCTGTATTGTCCAATGGCATAAATGCCAGCGTGAGCAAAAGTGGTTATTCACGCTTAAAACAATTATTAGGAATGTAGTTGAGTTTCGTGTAATTTTGCCAAATGTTCGGAACCATAAATAGAATTAGTTGCATCCTCATATTACTGCCCATATTTTCAGTCATTGCACAAGAAAACGAAGATAAAAAACGAATCAATCAAGCCGTTTTCAACAAAATAGAATACCACTTCAACTTGCAGGAAACCGATTCAATTTATGCCTTGGCTGGCAAAAAATTCACGCAATCACTTTCGCCCCAAGCATTCCAGACAGTGATGACTCAGCAAATGTATCCATTGGGCCAAATACAGTCGGCAGAACTGGTAACTTACGAAAAGGGACAAGGAATCTATAAGCTGAATTTCATCAGCACACCATTACAGTTGGTTTTGAGCCTGGATAGCCTCAATAAAATTGAAACTTTCCTCTTCCAACCCTATAAAGAACCCGTTGCTGATAAACCAGCGGCTGTGGCACCAAGTGGCAACACTGCCGCTAATTTTAATCGATTCGTAGATTCCGTAGCACTGAGTTATAGCCGAAAAAACAACACCTATGCATTGGCAATAGGCATCGTAAACGCCGGTAAAACGAGCAGTTATTACTACGGTGAAACAGAAAAGGACAACAAACGGCTCCCTGATGAAAACACCTTGTTTGAAATTGGGTCCATCAGCAAAACATTCACTGCTACATTGCTTGCATATCTTTCAGAGACGCAACAGCTGAACCTCGACGACACCATCACCAAATACTTACCGGATTCGGTAGTTGGAAATGTCGACTTGAAACGGATCACCCTGAAGCAATTGGCCAATCACACATCGGGTTTGCCCCGCCTCCCTACCAATATAAATGCTACAGCAACCGACTCGTTGAATCCTTACAAAGGATATACAAAAGAACATTTGTACACCTACCTGAAAACATACAAGGCAGCCATTGCCCCAGATTCCATATATCAATACAGTAACCTAGGCTTCGGAATACTAGGTGATATCCTGTCCAGCATTTACGGAAAACCGTTCAATGAGATGATACAGGAAATCATCTGTCAGCCGCTGGGCCTCAAAAACACCACGGAGCATCCCGACACTGATACACAGTACGTGGCTAAAGTATACAATAAAAAGGGGGTGGAAACCCCACTTTGGACTTTTAATGCGATTACAGCGCATGGATCACTCAAATCCACTGTGCCAGACCTCCTTACTTATGCGAAGGCTCACTTCAAAATGCCCGAAACGGATTTGGAAAACGCCTTGGCGCTTACCCGGCAATTCACCTATTTCAACCCGCCCGACACAGACATCGGCTTAGCTTGGCACATGACTTTAATAGGTGGAGAGTTAGTCTACCGGCATGTAGGCGAGACCTATGGCAGCAGCAGCTTCATTGCCTTCTCCCCTGATAAAAAGGTGGCTGTGGTAGTTCTTTCCAATGCCGCTGAAACGGTAGAACCCACAGGCATGGCCATTATAAGGCATATTTTATCAACGGATTGAAATGGAATCATGGACACCGAGCAGCCTGATGCTTCACAAATCGGACATGTTTCATTGATTCACCACCGCAACGATTGTATTGACATTCTTAGGCCCATGCAGGTACTTAAGCAATCGTTTGTTGGCCGAATAAACATAAAGTGAGGGGTATTCTGAAGGATTAAACTTCGTGATAAATTCATATTTTCCATCATGCAAGAAAGTTACATTGCTTCTACCCTTTAGCTTTTTACCATATTTATCCACAAACTCCTGAATCAGCGGTTTATCTTGCATGGTGATGAAATAAAACGAGGCATCCTTGAACTTATCGACGTTGTCGCCAATGGCCTCGACCTCTTCCTGGCAATGACCACAACCCGGGTCGAAGAAAATCAATACTATTTTACCTTTGGAGCTAAGGTCTTGTTGTGTAAATAAACTATTGTCTCCGAGCTTGAAAAAGGTAAAGGCTGGGATTTCCACTGGTTGCGTACGACCCTGCGCCTTTAAATAAAATATAGGCAGCAACACAACCATCATCAATATCGTGCGTTTCAAAATCATAGTGCCAAGATAAGCATAATTTTATTCCGTTGCTACGCACGTAATAACTGAGAAGGATTCATGAGCGCCTTTGCGAATGGTTCTAGGTGGTTTGGATCTGTATTAGCCCCGCGATAATGAGCTTTTAAAGCATTGATAAGATAAAGACTGTCGAGAAAATGGAAAATTAAATATCAAATCCTTCTGAACGAAGGTTCTTGATGATTCGCTTCTCATCAACCGTATCAAAATCCGACTTGTCATAAATATCTGCCAACAGGATTTTTCCGTGTTTAAAGATAACGCAGATAATTACCCGTGCACCCCCCGATTTCCCTTTTCCCTTACTTGATATGGACATCCTAACCTTATACAGACCGCCACCGAGCGGTGTACCGCTTGTAGGTTTTTCGGCTAAAATTTCCAAAAATTCGGTCAGGTCCTTCTTAAAGGACGGATGTTTTTTTGCTAAACTTTTCGCGGCTTTCCTAAAAGCTTCGCTGATTTCTATTTCAAAGTTCATCCAATAACGTTTGTACGGAACGCGTTTTCAGTTTACCAACTTTATATCGCTGTACGTCAGATAGTGTCTTTTTAAAACGTAAAGTGAGTTCCGCCTCCTGAAGCTTCCGTTTGAGATCTTCCCGTTCCCTGTTTAGGGCATCCCATTCCTTTAACGGAACCAATACACTCGTGCGCCTGCCTTTGGCATCATTTAAATATTGAATGTTCATAACACAAAATTAGACATTATGAACCTTAGAAACAAATCCGAAAATAAATCTCACGAATAATGGATGTGATAAAAATAAAGGACATCGAGGCCGCGAAAAAGCTGGCAAGGGTGCTTCGCACTGATCGACGCGTTCCTCTCAAAGAGCAAGATGCAGGCCATACTCAAGTAACGTAAAAAGCCCGACGCCAAGGCCGGGCCTGTAAGTGATTGCAAGACTTCCTTCACATTCAGAACAATCAAGCCTCGCTGTCATTGAGATGATTCACAATAATATACCATTAATATTATCAGATATAAGTAGATTTAGTGTGTTCCAAGATAATGAAGTACTCAAGACACCAATTAATATTAATAACGGAAACATTAGTGTTAATATTGAATCTTTATTTAATAATATACAATTACTTTATAATAACAAAAAACTTAGAAATGAACTAATTAAGAACACTACTCACTATAAGAAACATTTAATGAATATTAAAGACACGACGGCACAAACAGCCAGCTTTTATGAAAAAATATTTGATGGTATGTCGGGCTGATAACTTGATTTACCTAATCAATTTCACCCTATAGGTTTAATAATTACTGAAATATATTACTCCGGCTATTAGCCCAACAAGGGTAGCTATCGAAGTAATTACTTTGATAGTAGGGTGTTGATCTTTTGATAATAAAATAATCAATATACCAACCAATGGTACAGCAAAGAGTAAAAAATTCAAAATGCCGTCTTTCCTTTCCCTATTTTTTGTGTTACTGCCCATATTTATTTGCTTTATCTCAAACGATGTCGACATGTCTTTTCCATTATAAGTTTAGAGATACATTTCCAGAATTCCAAATTAAGTTTTAACTTTTT
This sequence comes from Parapedobacter tibetensis, assembly GCF_024704835.1. GTDB lineage: Bacteria > Bacteroidota > Bacteroidia > Sphingobacteriales > Sphingobacteriaceae > Parapedobacter > Parapedobacter tibetensis. Next base: position 138,973 of record NZ_JAMXBE010000005.1, on the reverse strand, counting down.
TAATGGGATTGACTTCCGGAATATCGTGGGCCATGCGTGGAGGGCGGAAAACGTTGGACAGCAAACCATCCGAAGTTAGAACGGACTTGGGTGGATGATACCCGAACCCTGTCCGGTGTAGACAGGGTTCGGTGCTGTGTAAGCCGACATGGGTTGAACGGCAACCTCTTCAGCTGAGTTTCATTTTCACTTTGCCACTTCCAACGCCTTGGTCGTCAAGTAGTACTTGGCAATCATATTCGGCACCTCCCAATCGGGCATGTTACCGGATTGGAGGAAAGTCAGGTATTTTTCGGTCACTTTGGCGAAATGTTCTTCGTGGTTGGTTACCAATAAAAAAATGCACTGGAATCGTTTGCCTTAAGAGCTTCGGCGTTTGGAAATGGGTTGGAACCGTTTGTCTATGGTGCTTAACCGTACGGAAATACCCCCTCGGCATCCACCGGGCACCTTTACCATACGGTTCCAGACCAATACCATACGGAAATAGCCCGCCGGCGTACGCCGAAGCACCCGAACCGTATTATTATAAGCCTTTTCCAAACGGTAGCTGGGTATTTCCAAACGGTTCTAGGCGGTCCACGGAAACCCGGGCGTTCATTTTTATGCGTCTGTGTGGAGTTCAAAAAAACTTCATGTATATTTGAATCTACTAACAAAAAAACATGAGACGGATACTTTTCTTTGCCTCACTCCTACTGTTTCAGTACACCCATGCTCAGCAAATCGCCTTTGAGCGCGATAGCAATACCACGACAACGTATGACGAGACGATCGCTTTTTATCAGAAGCTTGACAAAAAATATGCGGCCTGTACCTTGCTTACCTATGGCTCAACGGATTCTGGTAAACCGTTACACGTGTTCGTTTTAAATAAAGAAGGACAGTTTAACCCCCAACAGCTGCATCAGCAACACAAAACCATCCTGCTAATAAACAATGGCATCCATCCTGGAGAGCCAGAAGGAATCGATGCCTCCATGATGTTGGCAAGGGATTTACTAGAAAAAAACAACCTGCCACGGAATGCGGTCGTTTGCATCATTCCGGTATACAATGTAGGCGGGATGCTCAATCGGGGGGCATCGCGTGTGAACCAAAATGGACCGGAAGCCTATGGCTTCCGTGGCAATGCTCGTAACCTCGATCTTAACCGTGATTTCATCAAGACAGACTCGCGCAACACACGCAGTTTCCAAGAAATCTTCCATACATGGAAACCCGATATTTTTATGGACACCCACACCAGCAACGGTGCCGACTACCAGTATGTGATGACCCTTATTGAAACGCAAACGGACAAACTGCATCCAGTATTAGGCGATTTCGCCCCTACTTTTACATCCGAATTATATAACCGGATGCAAAAAAGCAATTTTGGAATGGTGCCTTATGTCAACTTCCGAGGCTCCAACCCCGAATCCGGCCTTGTAGCATTCCTCGAAACCCCGAGGTATTCAACCGGATATGCCGCCCTACACCATACCATCGGCTATATGCCAGAGACACACATGTGGAAACCGTATCCCCAACGTGTACATTCCACCTACGAAATATTGCGGCATTTTATATCCGTGGCAGATGAAAGGGCTGCCGAAATCCATGATCGTAGGCAATTAGCCTTGGAACAATCGAAAACCCAAAAACAATTTGTACTCACTTGGAAACTTGATACAATAGCACATCGTCAAATCTCCTTCAAAGGTTATAAATCAGGGGAAAAACTAAGCGACGTGAGTGGATTTCCCCGCCAATATTATGACCGCAACAAACCATTCACCAAGGGAATCCCTTACTATAATCGTTATAAACCGGACATCGTGGTGGAAAAGCCCTATGCCTACGTCATCCCACAAGCTTGGCAAGAAGTGGTAGACTTACTGATAATCAATGGAATAACCGTCAATAAATTGAAGAAAGACACGCTACTTACCCTCCAAATGTATTACATTACCGACTACCAAACTGGCCGCGGGCCCTATGAAGGCCATTACTTGCACAGCAACATAAAGGTAAGGCCAGAAGTTCAGCAAATACAATGTTACGTAGGAGATTATATGGTGATAACCAACCAATCCGGCAACCGATACATCTTGGAGACATTGGAACCTCAAGCGGCTGATTCCTTCTTTAGCTGGAATTTCTTCGATAGCATCCTCAGCCAAAAAGAATACTTCTCGGCCTATATTTTCGAGGACGAAGCATTCAGGATGCTCAATAAAGATCTGGAATTAAAAAAACAATTCGAGCAGGCTAAGACCACCGATGAGGAACTACGCAATAATGGCCGTGCTCAACTGGATTGGATATATAAGCATTCTGCCCATTATGAGAAAACACATTTGCGATATCCGGTGGGAAGGTTATTGGAACATAGCCCGCGTCCGACCAGATTTACGTGCTCATCCGCTCGAACAGTGTCATCCGTGTTCGAATAGCACTACACCTCTTTCCGCAAAATCTCCAATGGTGGGCGCGAAGTAATACCGCGGCTGTTGATAAGTCCCACCAATATGGTGAGTACGGTAATCCCGATTATCAACAAGACCATCATGATAAGATCGGGTGTAAAAGGTATCTCAAAACTGAATGCCGCCAAAGCCCAACTTCCACCCAGCGCTAGCAGTACGCCGGTAAAAGCCGCAATCAAACCCAAGAAAAAATATTCCAATGCCGTGATTGCCAAAATCTGTCGTCTAGAGGCGCCCATGGTGCGAAGCAATACGCTTTCCTTGATTCGCTGGTATTTACTGATCATTACGGAAGCTACGAGAACCACGAAACCTGTAAGGATGCTGAAGCCTCCCATGAAACGGATTACGAAACCAATCCTATCGAGGATTTCATCCAGTATGGACAGAATAAGCCCTAAATCGATAATGGATACATTGGGGAATTGCCTCACCATGGCCTGCTGCATCCGTGCAGACACCCCTTCATCCGGCACCCGGGTCATCAACACATGGAATTGCGGAGCATTATCGATAACACCCAGTGGGAATATCAACCTGAAATTGGTCTGTACACGGTTCCAATCGACCTCTCTCAAACTACCTACCACTGTAGGTATCCGTACTCCCTGCACATTGAATACCAGCCTATCCCCCACCTCCGCTCGGATACGGCGTGCATAGCCTTCCTCAAGCGATACCAGCGCCGTATCTCCCTTCGCCACGCTGCCGACCCATTTCCCTGAGGTGATTTTCTCCGAATCGCTCAATTCATCCCGGTATGTAACACGCAGTTCGCCACCCAAGGCCCGGCGGGAAACATCAATCGTGCTATCTTGTCGGGCATCCGCTGCAGTAATGCCATTGATGGCTTCCAATTGCACCGTCACGATGGGCACCTCGTCCAGCACGGGCAGTCCTTGTGCACTGACCAATTCAGCTACTGCTGTTTTCTGGGAAGACTGGATATCAAACAGTACCATATTAGGTTGGTTTTCGCTGGCGGAGAGCGATACCCTTGTGATGAGCATGCCCTGTACGAAAAACAAGGTAGCAATAAATAACGTGCCTAGGCCTATGGCCACTACCAATATCGTGGTCTGGTTATTAGGCCTGAACAAATTGGAAAGACCTTGTCGCCATAAATAGTTCCATGAAATGGGAAAAAACCGCTTGACAAGCCAAACCAACAGGCTCGCCGCTGCATACAGTATCGCGAACGCCAAGCCGACCCCGAATGTGAACGCGAGGGTTTGCCATACCCCATCCAATTGCAGGTATGCGTAACTGAAAACAAACAACGCAATCAATCCATACACTACCCAACTCCACTTGTCTTTAATGGGGCTTGGCGCATCAAGCGAAAGCCGCAAGGTGTTAAGCGGAGCAATATTACGGATGCCAACCAAGGGCAAGAGTGCGAACAAGACAGCTATCCATACCCCCAAGCCGATCCCTTGGACAATGGCTGCCCACGAAATGTCACTGCTAATGGTCACGGGCACGAAATCCCTGAACACCATTGGAAGCAACTGCTGTATCAATGTACCTAACAACGCCCCCACCACTGACCCCACGAATCCCACACCCAGCACCTGTATGAGATAAATCAAAAAGGCCTGACGCGAACTTGCGCCCAGGCAACGTAATATCGCAATGCTATTGAGCTTCTCTTTGATGTAGATGTGTATGGCGCTTGATACGCCAATACAGCCCAGTAATAGCGCCACGAAACCCACCAAAGAGAGAAATTTGTTTAAGTCCGAGAAAGACCTCCCGGTTTCCCGTTTCCGGGAAGCAATGGTATCATAATTGATGCGGTGCACCTCCAACAGCGAGTCCAAGCCAGTTGTAAGGTCATCTGCGTCTACTGTTGGCTTCAGATTGAAATAATAATTGTAATCAATCCGGCTGCCTTTTTGATTGAGACCAGTGGCAGGTAGGTATTCCAATGGGATGAATATAGCGGGTGCTACCGCGGTGGAAATGCCGCTTTGGCCAGGTGCCCGTTCAAGAACTCCTGCAATTTCAAATAGAACCTCCCCTACCTTGACCGAATCACCCTCCTTGGCATCAAATTGTAGCATCAACGTCTTATCAACCAATGCATGCTGGCCCTTCCTGAAGGTGGTTCCAGCGCTGACTGGAACCGTTTCCAACTGCCCGTAATAAGGGAAATCCCCATCCAATGCCCGCACCTGTACCAGTCGTGTACCACCATTATTGGCAAACATAACCATCGACACGAAGCTTTTCTCCTCGGAATGGCTTTGGCTCAATCCAATCAATGAATCGACGATTTGTTGCCCCTCTTCTTCCAACTCCCGGTTGCTGCGTAATACCACATCCGCACCAATCAATGTGGCTGCTTGGTTGTCAATATCTTTTTCGAGATTATCACCAAACGAGTATATAGCAACCAATGCCGCGATGCCAATAATGATCGATGAAATAAAGAGGAACAGTCGGGAGCGGTTTCTCCTGCTATCACGCCATGCCATGCGAACAATCCACCTGATGTCTATCCTGTTTTGCTTGGGCTGCATGGCTACGATTCTTTATCTTGTACCATGGTGTCTGAAATCACGGTGCCCCCCTTCATTCGGATGATCCGTTGGGTTTTGGACGCCAACTCCAGGTCATGCGTCACCAATACCAACGTAGTTCCTGCATCCGTATTGAGATCGAACAATAATTTTTCGATATTTTCGCTGGTATCGGCATCAAGATTGCCTGTTGGTTCATCTGCAAACAAGATCTTAGGAGCGTTGGAGAATGCTCTTGCGATCGAAACTCGCTGCTGTTCACCACCCGAAAGCTGCAGGGGATAATGGTGGCCACGGTCGGCAAGCCCTACTTTGTCCAGTAAAGCAAGCGCAATTGCCTTGCTGTTTCGCTCACCACGAAGTTCAAGTGGTACCATTACGTTTTCCAACGCTGTCAATGTCGGTAGCAACTGGAAATTCTGGAATATAAACCCCACATATTGGTTACGTACCCATGCCCGTTCATCTTCCGTCAAGTTATCCAACTGTATCCCGTTCAATACGATATTCCCAGTACTGGTACGATCCAACCCCGCACAGAGGCCTAATAATGTGGTCTTGCCACTACCCGATGGCCCGACAATGGAGACCGTTGAAGCCTCATCGACTTCGAAATCTATTTGTTGCAAAACCATCAAGGACTTCCCTGCACTTTGGTAGGTTTTACCAACGTCTTTTACACTTAATATACTAGCCACAAACGCTCCAATTATTTTTGTAAAATAAACTATCCAACCATAACACACAAAACAACATCCAATTATAAGGCCAGATGGTGTTTTGATTCCAATTCACCTACTTTGTTACGCCTTAAAACCCCGAGGTGTATATCATATAACCCGAAATTGGGCATACTGGCCGAGTATTTGGGGAAAAAATGTAAAAATGATATTACACCCACTTGTTATCACACCTTTTTATGCCAATATTGTACAATGAACATCCAATTCCTTACAACCATGCAAAAAATTTCCACTTTTTTGATATTACTTTTTGTGGGCACTGCCACCATGGCCCAAAAAAAACCGTTGGATCATGGTGTCTATGATGGCTGGCAAAGCGTCAGTTCATCGGCCATTACCAAGGACGGACACTTCATCTATTATGTAGTTAGCCCCCAAGAAGGTGACGCCCAATTAGCCATTACCACCCCGGAGAACAAACCCGTAGGGCACATTGACCGTGCCGTGAATGCAGGCTTTTCGCCTGATGGCAAATTCTTGATAGCACTAATAAAGCCGTTCTATAGCGACACCAGAGAAGCCAAAATCAAGAAAAAGAAACCCGACGAAATGCCGAAGGATTCATTGGCGATATTTACATTGGAGACATCGGCTCTCCATAAAATACCCCATGTGAAATCCTACAAAACTCCAGAAGAATCTGGCGAGTACATGGCGTACATCAGTGAGCCTGCCACTGCTCCCAAAGACACGTCGGAAACAGATACTAGCCAAACCAAGAAAACAGCACGTAAGAAACCCCAACCGACATTGCATGTCCGCCACCTCACAAGTGGCGAAGAAGTTACATTCGAGCGGGCGGATGCTTATCATTTCAGTAAAGATGGCAAAATATTAGTGTATACACGCAAACCTGAAGAAAAAGATAGCCTAGGCGCGGATGCCGGACTGTATTATTATGACCTGGAAACAAAGAAATCCCAGCATATCAGCACAGGAAAAGGTGAGTACAAAAATATAACGTTTGATGAAGTAGCTTCGCAAATTGCCTTTACAGCAGACAAAAGCCCGGAAAAATCGCTTCAAAAGGCGTTCAACTTGTACTATTACATCCCTAGCCAAGATACGGCCATCATTATTGCCCAGCGAGGAACGAGTGGCATCCCGCAAAATTGGTATATCAGTGGTGATGGCAACGTACGTTTCAGCAAAAATGGCGAAAAACTCTTTTTTGGCATAGCTCCCGTCCCGCCCGTTAAAGATACCACGCTCGTTGAATTTGAACATGCCAAAGTAGACATTTGGCATTGGCAGGATGACTATTTACAAACCCAGCAATTAGTCAATTTAAGGAGGGAACAAAACAGAAATTACCTGGCAGTCACATACCCAAAACAGGGACGCAATGTCATCCCGCTGGCAGATGAACAACTACCGGACACACGGCTCACCAAAGATGCCGACAATGAGTTTGCCTTGGCAACTACCGATATAGGAAGACGAATCGAAACACAATGGCAAACAGGCGCTTTTCAAGATATATATGCGGTATCATCCATCAATGGAAGTCGCAAGAAAATAGCAGAAAACATCAGGGGAAGCATTGGCTTATCGCCTACAGGCAAATACATTGTATGGTTCAATCGCTTAGATGCCAATTGGTATTGCCATGATATTCAGCTTGGCAAGACGGTACTGTTGAACGAGGATTTGCCCGTAAGCTTTGCGGATGAGGATAATGATGTGCCCGATGAACCCAATGGATACGGGATAGCCGGATGGAGTGAATCTGATGAGGAATTGTTCATCTATGACAAATACGATATCTGGGCCTTTCATCCGGATGGAACCGAACGGAAACTCGTCACCAATGGTACAGGCAGGAACCATCAAATCACCTTCCGGTACAGGGATCTGAAAGAAGAACGTTCGGGAATGTTTGGCCGACGGGGCACTCCATCGGTAATCGATACCAAAAAGCCCCTAATCCTATCTTCATTTAATCATATCAGCAAAGAGAATGGCTGGTACACCGCCAATTTACACAACCCACGCGACCCGAAGGAAATCGTGACCGCTCCTTATCGATATGGGCAAACAAAAGAGGCTGAGGACGCCAATTATTATCTCTATACGAAGGAGAATTTCACATCTTCACCAGACCTTTATATGTCAACGGATTTCGTGAAGGAAACAAAACTAAGCAGTACCAATCCACAACAACAGGGTTACAATTGGGGTACCGCCGAGCTTGTGAAATGGACTACTCCAAAAGGCTATGCTGCGGAAGGCATCTTGTATAAACCGGAGGATTTCGATGCAACCAAAAAATACCCGGTCATTGCTTATTTTTATGAAAGATTATCCGATAGGCTATACAATTACAATCCTCCGGCCCCTACCCCTTCCCGATTGAACATCAGTTTTTTCGTGAGCAATGGATACCTCGTGTTCGCTCCAGATATCCACTATGAAATCGGACATCCTGGCCAATCGGCAGAGGAATATGTAAATTCCGGCATGGAAGAACTGAAAAAACAATCTTGGGTGGACGGCGAAAAACTGGCAATTCAAGGCCAAAGCTGGGGGGGCTATCAAGTAGCGCACCTCATCACCCGTACGCCTATGTATGCCGCTGCATGGTCCGGCGCTCCCGTAGTAAACATGACTTCGGCATACGGAGGTATCCGATGGGATAGCGGAATGAATAGGCAGTTCCAATACGAGCGGACACAAAGTCGTATCGGCGCTACATTATGGGAAAAGCCAGAGCTATATATCGAAAATTCCCCGCTCTTCCATTTGCCCAATGTCACTACGCCGGTGGTCATCATGCACAACGACGAAGACGGTGCTGTGCCCTGGTATCAAGGTATCGAAATGTTCACCGCACTTAGGCGCTTGCAGAAACCCGTTTGGCTATTGAACTACAATGGGGAAGCGCACAACCTTGTTCAGCGACAAAACCGCAAAGACATCCAACGCCGGCAATTGGAATTTTTCGATCACTTCCTAAAAGGCAAACCAGCGGCCCGATGGATTGATAAGGGTGTTCCGGCAACAACGAAGGGTATCGATTGGGGATTTGGGAATTAGATTAATCGCCAAAATAGCCCATAAAACAAGTATTATAATTACAAAAACCATAACAAGGAAACATAAAATCGTATATTTTTTCAGTAAACTTTTAGAAAATTTACATTTTTGTCAAAAAAAATAAGGTAATGTCATTTTTTTTTTCGAATATTGAACCGAAATCAAAAAACAACACAACGGATCAAACAAATAAATACAGATTAAATGTCAGGCTTAAGATTCAAGGCGGTTGAAACCGCCATTTCTCGGTTAAACAATACCACAACCAAGGAAACCACAAAACCTTCATTGAATTTCGGAAAAAGCGTATTCACCACGGCCAAGATGAAGGAGTACCTCCCAAAAAATGCTTATGAAGAACTCATTGAAACGGTGGATGGGGGCAAAGCCATCAGCCATGATCTCGCTGAACATATTTCGCAGGCCATGAAAAGCTGGGCTATCAGCAATGGTGTTACACACTATACACACTGGTTTCAGCCGCTTACAGGAGCAACCGCTGAAAAACACGATGCCTTTTTTGAACCGTTACCAGACGGTTCGGCAATTGATAAATTCACGGCCAGCGCATTGGTACAGCAAGAACCCGATGCTTCAAGTTTTCCCAGTGGCGGTATCCGCAACACCTTTGAGGCAAGGGGTTACACAGGCTGGGATCCCTCCTCTCCTGCTTTCATCTACGAAACAGGTGGTGGCAAAACACTTTGCATCCCTACCATCTTCGTTTCCTATACCGGCGAGGCCTTAGATTACAAGGCTCCTTTGTTGAAGGCGTTACATGCGTTGGATAAGGCCGCAGTAGATGTAGCAAACTTTTTTGATAAATCCGTCACCAAGGTATACGCGTCGCTCGGGGTTGAGCAAGAATATTTCTTGGTTGACTTGGCGTTGTTCAACGCAAGGCCTGATTTGCAGCTTACCGGCCGCACCTTGTTTGGGCACATGTCTGCCAAAGGCCAACAACTGGAAGACCACTATTTCGGAGCCATCCCTGAACGGGTTCTGGCATTTATGGTAGATTTAGAGCAAGAAGCACTAAAATTGGGCATTCCGCTGAAGACACGTCACAATGAGGTGGCCCCATCACAGTTTGAATGTGCCCCCATGTTTGAGGAGATTAACCTCGCCATCGACCATAACCAGCTATTGCTCAATTTAATGGAGCAAGTAGCCCTTCGGCACAAATTCAAGGTGTTGAGCCACGAAAAACCCTATGCGGATATCAACGGTTCCGGTAAGCACAACAACTGGTCGCTCATTACCAATACAGGTGTAAATCTGTTGTCACCAGGCAAAACCCCAAAAAACAATCTGATGTTCTTGACATTCTTCACCAATGTCATCAAGGCTGTGTATGAGCATGCAGATTTGCTAAGGGCATCCATCGCCAGTGCGGGCAATGACCACCGTTTGGGAGCGAACGAAGCTCCTCCCGCCATTATCTCCATCTTTTTGGGAAGCCAGCTTAATGCCGTGCTTGATGAAGTGGAAACTGCCCGTGTGGTTAAAAAGGTGAAGGCTGAGACCCTGCTTTGGCATGGCATACCCAAAATCCCTGAATTGCAATTGGATAACACGGACCGCAACCGTACCTCCCCATTCGCTTTCACGGGCAATAAATTTGAATTCCGTGCAGTTGGCTCCGCATCGAACTGCGCAAGCCCCATGACTGTTTTGAATGCGATTGTCGCCGACCAATTGATTGAATTCAAAAATGAAGTAGACAAGCAGATCAAGAAAGGAACCAAAAAGGACCTGGCCTTGCTGAATGTAGTACGCAAATATATCAAGGAGTCCAAAGCCATCCGTTTCGAAGGGAATGGATACAGCAAGGAGTGGGAAGAGGAAGCCATGAAACGTGGGCTTTCCAACATCAAAACCACACCGAAAGCGCTAGATGTATATGTGAACGAAAAAAGCGAAGCACTTTTCGAAAGGCTGGGTATCTTCTCCAAACGTGAAGGCGAAGCACGTCATGAAATCCTGCTGGAAAATTACTACAAGAAAATCCAGATTGAGGCAAGGGTCATCGGTGAAATCGTGACTAGTTTAATAGCACCATCGGTATTCGATTACCAAAACGATTTGATTACCAATGTAAAAGGCTTGAAGGATCTTGGCTTCAAAGCTGGAACGTATAGTTCACAGGCCAATCTTATCGAGCGTATTTCCACGCATATCAACACCATTCTTGAGGATGCCGAAGCGATGCGTCAGGAACGCAAGAAGGCTAATATATTGGAAGATCTTCGCGACAAAGCAATCGTCTATGATGAAAAGGTGAAGCCTTATTTCGATAAAATACGCTACCACCTCAACAAGTTGGAACAGATTGTGGACGACCGCAAGTGGCCATTGCCAAAATTGCGCGAACTCTTGTTTGTAAGATAACTATACCCTTCTAAACTTAGATTCACGGCCTCCTTATCGGAGGCCTTTTTTTTTCTTATCAAATTTTCTTTTGATATAATCAACCAAGGAAGAATCATCATCCGTTGGTTCCATATCACTCAGTTCCAACTCAAGGGCTTTGTTACTTACCTGTATTTCTATTAATGAGATAATCAGCGACATGGCGAAGAATAATAAACTCAGCGCAAAGGTAAGCTCGACGAGGAAGATATGCTCGATATAAATGCAGTACATACACACGATGCAAGTGACAAAACTTAATACACCCATAGCTTGCATCTGCTTAATTAATTTGAGCCGATAACGTAGGTTTTTGATTTGCCCGTGTAATATACCGCTTTTGTTATGTTCGAGGTATTTGGCATGTAAGCTTCGCACCAAAGCGGCCAATGCCAAAAAACGGTTGGTATAAGCCAACATAATCAAGCTAATGGCGGGAAAAAGCAGCGCTGCAGTATTGAAGGTGATGTTCATGTCTGCAAAAAAATCAAAAAAACTTTGCACAACCAAATTATGCGACTTATATTTGCACCGTTGTGTGATTATGCACGCACAAATCAATTCCTCTTCAACAGGTCTTGGTTTATAAAGAAGTGGCGAGAGACTGGCTCAATGACCCACTGGCAACCATCCATAATCGATGGAAAAGGTGCCAATTCCTGTCCCAACCAATATCGGTTGGGAGCATATAAATGATAAGACAATGAACATTCATTTAGCAAACAGAAACAGTAAGTCAATGGCCGGAAAACCGGCTGGTTTGTTCCATCCCCACAAAGTCGTCCAAACGATGCGAATGTGCGGGGGTATGGTATGCATGTGCTGTTGCGCTTAATCCAAACATGACGTACCTCCCGTATTTCATTTGCTGTCTTCACACAGCAGGTATGCTCATATAGCATATATTCCCTTAGTTTATTTACGTTAAATGATCACAAATAAAAATAGAGCCATGGCTATCGAAAACATAAAATTTGAAACACTGCAAGTACACGCTGGACAAGAGGTAGATCCGACCACGGGCGCCCGTGCAGTACCTATTTATCAAACCACCTCATATGTATTCAACGATGCGCAGCATGGTGCAGATTTATTTGCATTGAAAGAGTTTGGCAACATCTATACACGGATCATGAATCCCACTACCGATGTGTTTGAGAAACGTATGGCCGCATTGGAAGGAGGTGTTGCAGCACTTGCCGTTGCATCCGGACAGGCAGCTCAATTCATTGCCCTGACCAATATATTGGAGAGCGGTGATAATTTTGTAAGCGGCGCCAACTTATATGGTGGCACATTCAATCAATTCAAGGTGTCGTTCAAGCGTTTGGGCATCGAAGCACGGTTTGCCAATGACGATTCACCGGAAAACATCGAGAAACTTATAGACGATAGAACCAAGGCCATCTATGTGGAGACCGTTGGTAATCCGAGTTACAATATCCCTGATTTTGAACGCATTGCAAGCATTGCGCAAAAATACGATCTTCCTTTTATCGTAGACAACACCTTCGGTGCCGGAGGATACCTTTTCAAGCCCTTGGAACATGGCGCCCATGTAGTGGTAGAATCAGCCACCAAATGGATAGGCGGCCATGGCACTAGCATCGGCGGCGTCATTGTTGACGGGGGTAACTACAATTGGGGCAATGGCAAGTTCAAGCAATTTAGCGAGCCTTCCGAGGGTTACCATGGCTTGATCTTCAGTGATGTTTTTGGTGTAGACGGTCCTTTTGGCAATATCCAGTTTGCCATCCGTGCCCGCGTGGAAGGGCTTAGGGATTACGGGCCTGCCTTATCACCATTCAATGCTTTCCTGTTGCTACAAGGTTTGGAAACCCTCTCCTTACGTGTACAGCGCCACGTAGACAATGCCCTTGAAGTAGCAAAATGGCTCGAAAACCATCAACAGGTTGAAAAGGTCAATTATCCCGGTTTGAAAAGCAGCCCCTATCATGGTAACGCACAGAAATACCTCAAAAATGGTTTTGGCAGTGTGTTATCATTCGTGATAAAAGGCGGACCGGAAAAAGCTAATGCATTCATCGACAACTTGCAACTGATTAGTCACTTGGCTAATGTGGGTGACGCCAAAACTCTGATCATACATCCGGCGGCCACCACACATCAGCAACTGAGCGAAGCCGATCAACAGAATGCCGGGGTGTTCCCAGGGCAGTTGCGTATTTCCGTGGGTATTGAACACATTGATGATATTAAAGCCGACTTGCAGCAGGCTTTCGACAAAATCAAGTGATGCCAATGCTCCGCCAAACTATTCAACAAACAATGAGTATATCGACATTCAAGCATCCGAAAACATTTAAACTTGAGAGCGGAAAACGTATCAAGGACCTCGAAATTTCTTACCATACCTATGGCGAGCTGAATGACCGTAAAGACAATGTTGTATGGGTTTGTCATGCCCTTACGGCCAACTCCGATGTGTTCGAATGGTGGCCGGGCTTGTTCGGCGAAAAGGATTTGTTTAATCCCAAAGACTATTTTATCGTTTGTGCCAACATCATCGGATCGCCCTATGGAAGCACCAATCCGTTGAGCATCAACCCAACGACTGGTCAACCCTATTACCTGTCTTTTCCGCAGTTTTCTATCCGAGATTTGGCCGCCGCGCATGAATTGTTGGCCAATCACCTTGGCATCGAAAAAATAGGGTTGGCCATTGGCGGTTCCCTCGGTGGGCAGCAAGCGCTGGAATGGGCCATCGCCGATCCAAACCGCATCGAGAAGCTCATTTTGGTGGCCACCAACGCCGTACATTCGCCCTGGGGAATCGCGTTCAATGAAAGCCAACGGCTGGCCATCAGTACCGACCGTACCTTTTATGCGAATAAACCCAATGGTGGTGCCAAAGGGTTAAAAACCGCACGCAGCATCGCCCTGCTGTCGTACCGTGGATATGATATCTATGGGGCCACCCAATTAGAAATTTCGAATGAAAAGCAGGACGATTTCAAGGCGTCGTCTTATCAAAACTACCAAGGGGAGAAGTTAGCCAAACGATTCAATGCCTATAGCTATTGGTTTCTAAGCAAGGCAATGGATAGTCACAATGTGGGCCGTGGACAACCTAGCATAGCCGATGCCTTGCGCCGAGTCAAGGCGAAAACACTGGTCATTGGCATTAGTAAAGACCTTTTGTTTCCCGCGGAGGAACAAAAATTTCTTGCTAACCATATCCCTGAAGCTTCCTACGTCGAAATTGATTCATTTTATGGACATGATGGGTTCCTTATCGAAACGAAACAGATTACAGCACAACTTACTGGCTTCTTAAAACGTAACGGCGAACTGGAAAATGAGACTTTTTATGAGCATTTGGTTTAATCGTATCGCATGGTTAATGTCTATGAGTTTTTGAAACCTATTAAATTAAGACACTATATATTTATATTACCATACAAACATGAGCAATAAACTTACCTTGGGGATTTTCGGTTTTGGTGTAGTGGGGCAAGGATTACATGACATCATCAAGACCAAGAATCTCAACCTCGCTATCAAACGATTTGTCATCAAACATCCAGAAAAGAAACGTACGCTACCTGCCAAGCTATTCACCACAGACCCAAATGCCATATTAGACGATCCCGAAATCAATACTGTCGTTGAATTGATAGACGATGCGGATGCTGCCTTTGACATTGTATCAAAGGCACTCAAATCCGGCAAGAATGTTGTGTCAGCCAATAAAAAGATGGTTGCTAGCCATTTGGAAGAATTGGTCGATATCCAACATCAGTATGGCACCAGCTTGTTATATGAAGGGGCAGTGTGTGGAAGCATTCCCATTATCCGTAACCTAGAAGAGTATTATGACAATGAATTGCTTCACTCAGTAAGCGGTATCTTCAATGGTTCGTCCAATTACATTCTCTCCAAGATATTCAACGAAAACCTCGCATATTCCACGGCGTTGAAGCAGGCACAGGATTTAGGGTTTGCCGAAACCGACCCTACGCTCGATGTAGGTGGATTCGACCCCAAGTTCAAGTTAGCTATCGTGGCCTCGCATGCCTATGGCCTTTACATAGCCCCTGATGATATTTTTAATATTGGAATCGATAAACTCGGCGCATCCGATATCCAATTTGCCAGGGAAAAAAACTTTAAAATCAAATTGGTACCCACCGCGCGGGAAATCAATGATAAAGCAGTGATCCTCTATGTATTGCCTAAGCTGGTTGCGGCTGATAACATCCTGTACAATGTGGAGAATGAATACAATGGCGTTCTCGTCAAAGCGGCGTTTGCAGATGAGCAGTTTTTCTATGGCAAAGGTGCCGGTGGACACCCAACCGGATCGGCTGTATTGTCTGATATTGCCGCTTTACGATATGGTTACAAATACGAGTACAAAAAACACATTGATGCCGGTGGATTAAACTATAGTACAGATTGGGAAATCGACATCTACCTCCGTTACGACGACGAAAACTTGATTGAATTACTGGGCTTCTCTTCAATTGCTGAGCGGTATTATGCACGGGATTTCAAATATGTCATCGGAAGAATTAACCTTACCAATATCATAAAGAACCGGGTTGCTCTGGATCGTGATGGTGTGTTTGTCGCTGAAATTGCGTAAACGTAAAAAACCTCATAGGTTTGTGAGCGGTAGCTCATGCAGGTTTCACTAAAAAATAAAATAATAAAAACACAAGGATCATTTGTGCACTTATATTTGTATATTGAAAATAATATAAACCAATATCATGTACAATATAGTAACCTTATTATTAACTTTTTTAGTTAACATGACCCTGATCGCTAAACAAAATGATATCGCTGAGGAGGATCCTTGGCCTACCTATGGTTATGTTGGTTTGGGTGTAATCGTATTGGTTATTGTCGTTGTGGTATTAATCCGAAAACAATATCGCAAATTCAATGAATAATTGACCATGGCCAGCTGCCTGTGGGGCCTGCATTAAACATGGGATAGGCTATGCCTCTCTTTTCAGCCCGTATTTCTCGATCTTGCTATATAGGTGGCTACGCTGGATATCGATTTCATCAGCCGTTTTGGATACATTCCAGGCATTCTTCTCCAGTTTGTATTTGATGTATTCCTTTTCGGTGTAATCTTTGAAGTCCTGAAAGGAGGAAAACTCATCATAATTGGCCAAACTCCCATTGGTTGGCACAATACGCGTATTCCCAATGACTTTTACTTCTTCCTTTGCACCAAAAGAACCAGGATTGGCGAAAGCTCGCACATCTTTATCCGTGATCGATTTATCACTTAAGATAATCAGGCGCTCCACCATGTTGCGCAATTCACGGATATTTCCCGTCCATGATAGCGATTTCAGCACTTCGATTGCCTCCTCTGTGATTTTCTTTACGGGCATGCTGTATTCGGCGCAGATCTCCTCGCAAAAATGTTCAGCCAACACAGGGATATCTGTCTTTCTTTCGGTCAACGGCGGTACATGAATGAGGATAACACTCAATCTATGATACAAATCCATACGGAAGTTGCCCGCGTCTATTTCCTTCAGTAAATCCTTATTGGTAGCTGTAATCACACGCACATTTACGGTTATCTCCTTCTCACCTCCTACCCGTGTGATTTTATTTTCCTGCAGCGCCCTAAGCACCTTGGCTTGAGCTGAAAGGCTCATATCGCCAATCTCATCAAGGAACAGGGTGCCGTTATGTGCCTGTTCAAATTTGCCGATACGTTGCTTTACAGCAGAGGTGAAAGATCCTTTTTCATGACCAAAAAGCTCACTTTCAATCAGTTCAGACGGTATGGCTGCGCAGTTTACTTCAACGAGCGGAGCGTTTGCCCTTCCTGATTTCTCATGCAACCACCTTGCTACCAATTCTTTACCGCTTCCATTGGCACCTGTCACCAGTACCCTTGCCTCCGTAGGTGCGACCCGTTCAATTGTTTCCTTGATACGTTGGACAGCCTCTGAACCACCCAATATATCTCTAGTTTTGCTTACTTTACGTTTAAGCACCTTGGTTTCGGTGACCAATGTGCCGCGTTCTAATGCATTGCGGACAGTAATCAATAACCTATTCAGGTCGGGTGGTTTGGAGATGAAATCATACGCCCCTTTCTTACTGGCCTCAACGGCTGTCTCTATCGTCCCATGGCCAGATATCATGATGAAGGGCAAATCCGGCATGATGGTAAGGGCCTCCGTGAGTACTTCCATACCATCCATCTTGCTCATTTTGATATCGCAGAGTACGAGATCTATTTCTTCCTTTTTGATAATGGCCAATCCATCGATGCCATTATCCGTATCCATCACTTTATAACCTTCGTATTCCAGAATTTCTCTCAATGTGCTTCGAATAGCCCGTTCGTCGTCTATAATTAATATCTTGGTCATTTAATTAGATTTGAGACATGAGACCATTGCCAACTGCCTATATAAAAAGAAGCAAACCCTATAAGCCGGATTCTGTATCCCGATATAAATCGGGATTTCTATCATTTATCTTGGCTTGCCATCACTAGCAAGCTCCAGCGGCCTACCCATTGCGGTTCCTTTGCAGGATGGGAACGAGCAGTTCCCTGGTATCCGCAACCTATTTGGCCTTTCAACCCCCGGGGTTTACCGCAATGCATGTCACCATACAAAGCCGTAGGCTCTTACCCCACGTTTTCACCCTTATCACGCCGGTGGCGTGACGGTATATTTTCTGTGGCACTTTCCGTATCCCAATTTTCACCGGAACCCTTCCCGTTAGGAAGCGGGGTGCTCTGCGTTGTCCAGACTTTCCTCCCCGACATTCGTCGGGGCGATAGAACAGGTTTGCTTCCAGGCAAAGATACTACTTTAGTTTGGTATGTCTATATTTTGCATTTCCCGAAAATCACGGCCATATGCCATGGTCAACGGCATTTTTTAAATCGCTTGCGCAATCACGTATCCACTGGCCCATGCCCACTGGAAGTTGTAACCGCCAAGCCAGCCCGTCATGTCCACGCATTCGCCACCGAAATACAATCCAGGTACTTTTTTGGATTCCAACGTTTTGGGATTCAGTTCGTGTGTGGCAACCCCGCCACGCATCACCTCCGCTTTATCATAACCTTTATCACCCGCCGGTTTTATGTTGAACCGGTGGATCGTCGTGGCAATCTGATTCGCATCAGCCTTACTTAAAGAGGCTATTTTGGTATCAATAGGTAAAAATTTACCCATGGACTCCACCAATTTGCGTGAAAAAAAATCACTCAACAGCTGCGACACCAACCGTTTACCTCCGGACTGCCTTTCGGTTTTGATAAGTTGCTCCATCGTGTGGTGGGGAAGCAGATTGAGCGTAATCGTTTCACCCGGCTTCCAATACGAGGAAATCTGTAAAATGGCTGGGCCACTTAAACCCCAGTGCGTGAACAGCATATTTTCTTCAAAGCTGATGCTTTCATTATACACCCGGCAAAAGACACTATTGCCTGAGAGCGTGGCAAACCATTCAGCATCCTTTCCTGTGATGGTAAGGGGCACCAGCGCCGGAGCGGTGGGCACCACATCCAATTCGAACTCCCGGGCAACCCGTAACGCAAAATCACTGGCACCTAGTTTTGCTACGGGTAATCCCCCGCTCGCCATCACCACGGCATTAGACATTACCGTGCTAATGGTTCCGTTATCTTCATAGGACACACGGAAACGGCCGTCTTCCAATTTTTTAACCGCCACCCCATTGCTATTAATTCGCAACTCCTGCCCATGGTGTAGCATCAACCGGGTGAATACAGCCACCACATCCTTGGCTTTATCGCTCACGGGGAAAAGCTGTCCTAATGTCTTTTCCTTGCCTACAATACCCTGTCGTTCAAAGAAAGCAACAGTATCCTCCACTGTCCACGTCGAAAATGCTTGATTGCTGAATGCTGGATTGGATGACACGAAATTTTCATCGGTGGTGTATAGGTTAGTATAATTGCAACGCCCGCCACCCGAGATAAGTATTTTGGCTCCCGGACGATCATTCCGTTCCAGCACCAATGTCCGTTTGCCCAGCATACCTGCTTGAACAGCGCACATTAGCCCACAGGCCCCACCACCGATAATGATGGCATCGTATTGGTTATCCGTATTGAAAGTCATCGTCAATCTAAAATCATATCAGTTCCCCGATGAGATCAACAGTCCGTCTTTCATCCCAGCTCTTTTCCGCCAATTCGATGATGCGGATAACATTGCGTGCCTGCGCTGGTTTCACAGCTAGCTCCTGCTTATCTACAATGGTTTCATATATGTTTTGATAGAACGCAGGATAATTTCCTTGCTCACTCGGGATGTGTTCGATGCAATCTTGCCCGTTTTCCAGCACATTCAGCTTTCCCCATATTGCTGAAGGTTCCTTGCCCCAATCGGGGTTTTCTTTTGGTGACTCACCCGCCTTTAGGGCAGCTTCCTGTGGGTCAATGCCATATTTCACAAATGCACCATTCAACCCATACAACGTGTAACGGGGCGAAGGCTCCTTCACCAACATCGCCCCTTTGAGGGATACCTTAAGTTGCGGATAATGCAAAATCAGTTCGAAGTCATCCACCGCTTCTGCTCCTGGGCGCTGCTTGCGTAAATCGGCATTGATGGCCCCTGGCAAGCCGAACAGCTGGAGGGATTGATCAATGAGATGGGCTCCCAGGTCATAGAGGATACCCGATCCGGGCAAATCCGTTTCGCGCCATGCATTTTCCTTCAGTGCATTGCGAAAACGGTCATACCGTGCCTCAAAAGAGACCAACCTGCCCAGCCTTCCGCTTTGGATGACTTTGCGTACCGTAAGGTAATCGCTGTTCCAGCGGGCGTTGTGGTGCACACTCAATATCCGATTTTGCGCTTTGGCCAACGCAATAAGCTCATCCGCATCAGCGGTGGCATTGGTAAAGGGTTTTTCAACAACCACATGTTTGCCTGCCAACAGTGCGGCTTTGGCAAATGAATGGTGTACATTATTGGAAGTGGCCACTACTACCAAATCAATGTCATCTGCATGAATGATTTCATCCGCATTGCCAACGGGGATGGTTTGCGGGTATCGTTTACGCAGGATTTCTTGCTGTTCGGGTCTGCGAGCGCTTACCTTATGCAGTAGAAGGCCATCCACTGCGGTGATTACCGGACCGTGGAATACCTGACCAGCCATTCCAAAACCGATTAGGCCAACATTTAATGTTTTAGTCATATCTTAAATCCAAAAAAAATCATCACATCCGTTCCGGCACCTCGACACCCAGCAAGCCCATCCCTTTCGCGATGGTTCGGGCTGTTGTCTCGGATAGGTACAGCCTGAAGTTTCGCACCTCCGCATCTTCAGCCTTGGTTATCGACTCCTCGTGATAGAACTTATTGTACTGCTTGGCCACTTCATACACGTAATTTGCCAATTGTGCTGGACTGAATTCCTTAGCTGAGGCCTCAATGATCATCGGGTAATTGCCTAACACTTGTATAAGATCACGCTCGCTGGGTGCCAATGATGGTGGTGAAAGCAGGGGTAGGCTATCCGTAAATGCACCTTTGGACAGTACGGATTTAATACGCGCATGCGTATATTGGATAAAGGGGCCTGTATGACCTTGGAAGTCGATGGATTCATTTGGATCAAAGAGCAGGCGTTTTTTCGGTTCCACTTTAAGCAGGAAATACTTAAGCGCACCCATACCAATCATATGGTATAGCTGTGCCTTCTCATCTTCAGACAATCCTTCGGTTTTACCCAGCTCCTCGGTCCGCCTTCTAGCTGTATCGGTCATTTCATCCATCAGATCATCGGCATCCACCACTGTACCCTCGCGTGATTTCATTTTACCCGTGGGTAAATCAACCATCCCATACGACAGGTGATATAACCCATTGGCCCAAGGTTTCCCCAGCTTTTTTAGGATCAGGAACAACACTTTGAAATGGTAGTCCTGCTCATTGCCTACCACATAGATAGACTCATCCATCCCGAAATCGTCATACTTCAACTGAGCAGTACCCAAATCCTGGGTTATATAAACAGAGGTACCATCTCCACGCAACACCAATTTTTCGTCAAGTCCTTCATTAGTCAAATCAATCCATATTGAGTTATCTTCCTTTTTGAAAAATACGCCTTTATCCAGTCCTTCCTGAATAATATCTTTACCTAAAAGATAGGTATCGGACTCGTAGTAATATCGGTCAAACCTAACGCCTAGCCGACCGTATGTTTGCTCGAATCCTGCATATACCCAACCATTCATGGTTTTCCACAGGGTTATCACTTCCTGGTCGCCAGCTTCCCACTTCTGGAGCATGCGTTGGGCTTCTCGGATAATTGGCGCATTCTTCTTGGCCTCATCCTCGCTTTGGCCCTGCGCCTTCAATTCATTGATTTCTTTTTTATACTCCTTGTCGAATACCACATAGTATTTACCTACGAGGTGGTCGCCCTTAAGCCCGCTGCTACTCGGTGTCTCACCGTTTCCCCACCGTTGCCAGGCCAACATGGATTTGCATATATGGATGCCACGGTCATTCACAAGGTTGGCTTTGATAACATCATAGCCATAGGCCTTGAGAATTTCGGAAACGGAATGGCCCAACAGGTTGTTCCGGATATGGCCAAGGTGCAAGGGTTTGTTGGTATTAGGGGAGGAATATTCCACCATCAGTTTCCTTCCATTGGCAGGAAATATCCCAAAACCTTCCTGAACGATCTGTGTTGAGAATAAACTGATCCAATAGGAATCAGAAAGGCTGATGTTTAAGAACCCTTTGATGGTTCCAAATGCGGTCATTTCAGGTATCCGCTGCTGCAAATACACGCCGATTTCGGTACCTGTGGCTTCGGGCGCTTTTTTTGAAAAACGGGTTATGGGGAATACCACGATGGTAATCTGTCCGTCAAATTCCTTCCTTGTCTCCTGCAAAGCAATTTGGTTTTCCGGCATATCGGCACCATATAACTCCTTGACTGCCTGTTTGGTATAATAAACGAGTTGTTGTTGTATTGTTTGAGCCATGTAAGTGTTTAAGCATTAATCCATTAACTTCGGTAAACGAAATCGTAAATTTACATCAGAGGTATATACGTTTTCATGCCGAAAGCATATCTTTGCCAAACTTAGATAAACACGCACTAATATGCAAGTGCATGCTTATCGATTTCTCTTCCGCCGTTGAAGAGCACGTAATTAAAGAAGAAAAAAATAGAAAAATGCAGAGCTATCAGGAATTTCTCGACCTTAGCGTGGGTTTTCCGCAGGACGGATTTGAAATTATCGACGATGAATTGTATTTCCATGACCTCAACCTGATGGAAATGATCGAAACTTACGGGACCCCCCTGCGATTTACGTATTTGCCCATCGTAAGCAAGAAGATCCAGCAGGCGAAAATCCTGTTCCAGACCGCGATACTAAAGCATAATTACCGAGGTTCATATAAATATTGCTACTGCACCAAAAGTTCTCATTTCAGGCATGTGGTGGAAGAAGCGTTGAAAAACGACATCCATTTGGAAACATCATCGGCCTTTGATATGCCTATGATCGATGCCTTGGAAAAGAAAGGCGCTGTCACCAAAGACATCACGGTCATCTGCAATGGGTTCAAGACGTACCAATATAAGCAATATATCATTGATATGCTGCATGATGGATACAAAAACATCGTTCCCGTATTGGATAACAAAGAAGAATTCAATATATATGATGATGAGGTGGAGCTGGAGGAACCTTGTAATCTTGGTATCCGTATAGCAGCAGAGGAGCAGCCCGACTCACCTTTTTACACCTCGCGATTGGGCATCCGGATGGAAGACATCCTCGACTTTTACAACAATAAAGTCGCCCCTAATCCGAATTTCAAGGTCAAATTACTTCACTTCTTTATCAATTCTGGCATTTCTGACACACCTTATTATTGGAATGAGTTGGAAAAGTATGTGACACTTTATTGCAAGTTCAAGAAAATTAACCCCGACTTAGACACGTTGGACATCGGAGGTGGCATGCCCTTCAAGGATTCGCTGGTACATGATTTTGATTATGAATACATGGTTACCGAAATCGTGAACCGTATCAAGCAAATCTGCGCGGTGAATGAGGTTATGGAACCGGACATCATCACGGAGTTCGGCAAGCATACCGTGGCAGAGGCATCGGGCATCCTATATAAGGTTATCGGCCGCAAGCAGCAAAACGACCGTGAAAAATGGCTGATGCTTGATGGTTCATTCATCACTAACCTACCCGATGTTTGGGCACTCAACCAAAAGTACATCCTTCTTCCCATCAACAATTGGGATGCCGAATACGAACGGATCAACCTTGGCGGCATCACTTGTGATGGACAAGATTACTACAGCCAGGAGGCCCATATCAATAGTGTGTTTATGCCCAAAACCCGCAAGCTGCAATACCTTGGTTTTTTCCATACAGGCGCTTACCAAGAGGTGCTGAGCGGGTATGGGGGTATTCATCATTGTTTGCTTCCTTCGCCCAAGCATGTACTGATACGCCGCAACCGCGACGAGACATTCAACTTTGATGTATTCGGGGAAGAACAGAACAGCAAACAGGTGCTTAGGTTATTGGGGTATCAGTAGCTAATTGTAATTGTTGATAATCAACAAAAAGCGCGGTACGGATCGATAAAAACTTCTTATTGGAATAACTTTTGCAAAGTAATATCTTTGAAAAATAAATTACGCTTATGGCAATATATATACGCCTAT
Organism: Parapedobacter tibetensis; assembly: GCF_024704835.1. Taxonomy (GTDB): domain Bacteria; phylum Bacteroidota; class Bacteroidia; order Sphingobacteriales; family Sphingobacteriaceae; genus Parapedobacter; species Parapedobacter tibetensis. Next base: position 115,072 of record NZ_JAMXBE010000005.1, on the reverse strand, counting down.
CAATAGCTATATTCTTTATGGCGGCATTCATCGCTTGTGGCAGCGACAAATCCATCAGTGAACACGTGGCGTTAAGCGAAGTGGCCCACCACCTGGAGTCCAATCCGGTTTATGAAACGGCAGACATGGAATACGGCGAAGTGAAGTTCAGCCAAAAATCGGACACCGACCTACTGATCGTCTATCGGGAATTGGAAAAAGGCGGGTATATCACATTGGAACTCCTTAAAGAGCGAAAACGCTTCCTATCCAAAGATAGTACGTTTATGTATCTCGTCAAGCTAACCGATAAATCCATTCCTTTTGTCTTGGAAAAAACAGACAAGAAGGCAACAGTGAAAACCTTCGAATACACGTTAGATGACAATGGTGGCGTACATGTGGAGCAGACGGGAAAAAACCGAGCTAAAGCTACCGTGACACTTAAAAAAACTGAAACCGACTTTGCCGATCTTGCGAAAAAAGATGCAAGCAACAATGCCTCATTCACCAAAAGAACCTACAAACTCCGCTTCAATGGAGAGATGGGTTGGGAAGTCACCAAATAACCAGGTATACTGATGAAAGGCTTGAGTACCCTTATTGCCGTGCAGGCATTGCTCTCCGCCATCTCTGGGATGTTGATGTCTCAGATGTCGTTTATCGGAAAAATAGGCATCAGCGTAATGTACCGGGAATACGGTATTTTTAAAATCTGGTGGAAGACAGCTCTCCTGCTTTTTGCTATCCAACTGGCATTGATTTTCGTGCTGTGGCTAATCAAAAGACTATTGGGCCGTAGGCTTTCCTTAGTGACCTTCCTCCTATTTCTACTCTTTGGATTGACCGGTGCTTATTTTACTTACCTGGATTTCACCACCACCTCTCATCGCCTGATGAAAATGGATTTTCATTCGGGTGGCTACTTATTTTGGGGCACCTGGTGCTTAGCCTGTGTTTATTTTCTGATTACCCCAATTAGACGGAAGCATAAAGAGGTAGCTGCTGAGGCACCAATTATACGTTCCACGGAACATGATGACAAGCGTGATTTTCCCATAGCATAAGCATCCGCTTCCAGAAAAAAATACCCTATTTCTGCTTGCCACGTGATGATGCACATCCGTGCCGTCATTACTTACAAAATTGACAATGCCGTGTCAACACCCATACCCGTTTTTACCGAGTTTTGTGCAGCAAATCCGTTTCTTTAATATACTTGCTTCTTCATATACTATTCCAAAAGAAAATTATCGACAAACACTTATGGACAAGAAATTAATCAATGCTTACCTGGCCTTGGCGGTGGTCTGTGTCGTATGGGGTACCACCTATTTTGCCATGCGCATCGGGGTAGAAACATTCCCTGCATTCCTATTTTCGGCCATTCGCCAGATTTCAGCCGGGGGGCTGCTGCTATTGCTCCTGCCTCTTTTTGGCATCAAAATTAGCATCAGTCGTCGCGATATCACCCGTCAGTTTGTTGCAGGGACATTGATGATTGCCTTTGGGAATGGCTTGGTGGGATGGGCCGAGCGTTACATTCCTAGTGGATTGGCTGCACTTATTGTTTCAGTGATGCCTGTTTATGTCGTACTAATCGGGTATGTATCGGGTGTTGACCGGAAAGCAGTCAATATGCACCTAATTGTTGGGTTGTTGCTTGGATGTGTTGGGGTAGGGCTCATCTTTAGGGATAATTTGGCTGACTTAGCCAATGCAAACTATCTTTATGGCGTATTGGCCGCTTTTTTCGCCTGTTTTTGCTGGGCAGCAGGTACGGTATATACCAAGCATAAACCTTCTTCGGCCACCACATTGGTCAATGTAGCTTTCCAGCTAACCAGTGGTGGTTTGGTGTTGCTCATCGCCAGCGCATTCTTTGATGATTTCACTAGGTTAAATTCCGTTTCTTCAGATAGCCTTTGGGCGTTGGTCTACCTTACCCTATTTGGTTCATTAGCTTCCTATGGGTGTTTTTTATATGCCCTTAAGCACTTGCCTTCTGGACTCGCTTCCGTGTATGCCTACTTCAATCCGTTCATTGCCCTGCTCTTGGGCTATTTCTTTTTGGATGAAAGGCTTACCTGGTTGACCGCAGTAGCCTTATTGGTAACGCTATCTGGGGTTTATTTTATCAACAGAAGTTATCGTATAAAAAAATTAAAAACTTAATAAAAAGTCCTAACCCTATGGATGAAAACCTGTTAGATTTTTTTAAAATTTTTCAAAAAAATTTGCGAAACCAAATGGTTACCCATATATTTACAAAACCAAATAGTTACCTATATAAAGAAGAATGGAAGCTCGTAGAGATGTATTTCAGGCAATAGCGGATCCTACTCGGAGGGCCATCATCCATATGCTTGCCCAGCAGCCACTTAACCTGAATGCGGTGGCCGACAATTTTGACATCAGCCGCCCTGCGGTCTCCAAGCATATCCGCATCCTCACAGAGTGTGGATTGATTACTATAAAGAAACGGGGACGCGAGCGATACTGTAACGTTAACTTGGAATCCTTGAACGAGGTATCCCAATGGGTGGACCAATACCGTAGATTTTGGAATGACCGCTTGGATACGTTGGAAAGTTTATTGAAAGAAACCGAATAAAAAAATCAAACTATGGCAGCTAAAAAATCACCCTGTGTTGAAGCACAGATGCTCATCAGAAAACCGGCAAAATTAGTCTTTGAAGCATTCATTGATCCAGAAATCACGAAAAATTTTTGGTTTACCAAAGGAAGTGACAAACTGGAAGCTGGTAAAACCATTAATTGGGAATGGGAAATGTATAATGTATCCACCCAAGTATTGGTCAAAGAGATCATCCCCAATAAGAAGATATCGATTGATTGGGGCGAACCAGCTACTTCTGTCGATTTTGAATTTCAGTCGATAGACGTTGATTCCACGTATGTAGTCATTACCCATTACGGCTTCCTTACAACGGGAGCGGAATTATTAACTGAGATAAACGATAATACCGGAGGGTTTACCACGGTACTGGATGGACTAAAGGCCTATCTGGAACATGGGATCAACCTGAACTTGATTGCTGACAAATTCCCCAAGGAGGTGGTATCACATGGACAATAAATACGGGAAAATTATTGCTCCGGGCACACTACGTTTCAGGCGGGTGCTTCCGGGGCCCATCGAACGTGTATGGGAATACCTCACCGAATCCGAAAAAAGGGGACAATGGCTCGCCTACGGCGACATGGAACTCCATGTGGGGGGCAAGGTGGAATTGCGCTTTTTCCATGCCGACCTATCGCCGCATCAAGAAACACTTCCAGACAAATATCGGCATTATGAACAGGGGCACGGTTTCACCGGTCAAATACGCCAATGCGATCCGCCCCACCTTTTGGCTTTCACATGGGGAGATGGATCTGAAGTGACCATCGCGCTGGAAGAGCAGTCGGACGGCAAGGTGCTCCTGACCCTCACCCACCGAAAACTCGAAGATAAACAGGAAACACGTATCAGCGTGGCCAGTGGTTGGCATACGCATTTGGGCATCTTGGAGGCCAAGTTGGCAGGCCAGGTACCTGAGGGCTTTTGGGCTGTACATACCTATATGGAGACCGTGTATGGAAAATTAATTTAAAACCATTCAATAAGCCTGCCATAGGGTTGTCAGTTGTCGGTCGTTTCTTTGTTTATATCATTAAAAAACAACGAGCAATGGAAACACAAAATCAGGTAACACCGAAACTGGAAACCACGATCAACTTGGATCAGCTGCTAGCGCATTGGCAAGGACACCGTGGCCTTACCCGAAGGGTCGTCGACGCTTTTCCTGAAGACAAACTCTTTTCGCATTCTATTGGTGGCATGCGTACTTTTGCCGAGCTGGCCATGGAGCTCAATCGCATGGGTGCGAACGGAGCTCATGGCATTGCCACTGGTGAATGGAAAGATCTTAAAGACTTACCCGGCGCCGAAGGACTGGACTTCTCCCCTACGACAAAAGAAGGCATACTTCGCCTGTGGGATTGGAGCACGGAATACATCAATAACGTCTGGCCACAAGTGCCCCCCACCCGATTGCAGGAAGTTGATAACGCTTACGGACAATGGGAAGGACCTATTTGGTGGCATCTGTTCTATTTCATCGACAACGAAATACACCACCGCGGACAAGGGTATGTCTATCTCCGTTCTTTGGGCATCGAACCGCCACCATTCTGGGATAGATAAGTCATAAGCTGTCGGCTATCGGCTTAGCCGACAGCTTAAACCTGCACATATCGCCGTTGGATATGTTGCCGGATATATGCGACAAAACCGATCGTAATCAGTGCTCCAGCCGTCCCTTGAAGTACCAGGGTATAGTGGATACCCAATGTTTGCGCCAATGCCCCGATGAGCAAGCTCCCAATGGGAAATATACCTTGGAAGGCCATGATGTAATAGCTGATGGCCCGTGCCCTGAAGGCGGGCATCGCATGTGTCTGGATATAGGTATTGATGCTTGTGTTCTGTACCATCATCCCCATCGCCGCAAGCATCGTGCTCAGTAAGGCGAGCGGTAACCATGAGGCAAAAGAAAGCAGGAGAATCCCGAAAGCGAACAAACCGGAGGCTTTCATCACACGGAAACGTAGGTTGGTGCCCGATTTAAGTCTCGCCATGTATACGGCGCCAGCCATAGCCCCCAATCCTGCCGAACTTTCAAACCAGCTGAACGTGGTGGCGTCGCCATCAAACATCTCCCTTGCAATCACTGGTAACAATGTCGTATAAGGAATGACTAAAAGACTGGACGCCGTCAGCAATAAGATAAGTGTAGAGAGATGTGGCGAATTGCGCAGGTATCGATACCCCTCCTTCAATCCCTGCCAAGTACTTTCCTTTCGGGTTGGAGAAACTTTGTGTTCCAATTTTATCAACAACAATGTCCCGATGACCGCGATGAAGCTTACGAAATTGACCGTAAAACAGGCCCCTTCCCCGTAGGTGCTCAACAGCACTCCGCCCACGGCGGGGCCAAGCATGCGGGCAGCGTTGAAGGCAGAGGAATTGAGTGCAATTGCATTGGGCAAATCTGCCTTATCTTCCACCAATTCCACAATCAATGATTGCCTTGCCGTGACATCGAACGTGTTGATAACTCCTTGGATGAAACTAAGTAGGCCAATCCATATGACATTATAATCGCCCAGGAAAACCAACAGGGCCAATGTACCGGCCTGCATCATCAAGCCTGCCTGTGTGGTGAGCAGAATTCGGTATTTATTACTCCGGTCTACGAAACTCCCAATAAAGGGCGATAGTACCAGCGATGGAATCAGCGATACAAAGGATACCAGCCCCAACGCCAAAGCCGATTCAGTGAGCCGATACACCAACCAACTCACGGCTATACGTTGCATCCAGGTACCCATCAAAGATATGGCCTGCCCAATGAAAAGCAATCGATAATTCCGATGTCTGAAAGCCCGAAAAATGTGCATGCTTCAAAATTGAGGGATGGTAAAGCAAGAATTATGTATAGGCACACAAAATCCATACCATATAGGGCTTCTCTCTTACTGCATCATTTATCAACTTTTTCAGGATTTTTACCGTAATTATTCCTATTTTTACAAGCTGTAATCTAATACATTAATAAGTACATCATCATTTAATAATTACATACCAGAACATGAAATTTTTCATTGATACCGCCAACCTTCAACAAATCAAGGAAGCCCAGGATTTGGGTGTACTGGATGGGGTAACCACCAACCCAAGCCTGATGGCCAAAGAGGGCATCACAGGGAAAGAAAACATCATCAATCATTACAAGGCCATCTGTGATATCGTGGAAGGCGATGTAAGTGCGGAAGTCATTGCCACCGATTACGAGAGCATCATCAAAGAAGGTGAAGCATTGGCTAAGCTCAACGACAAAATCGTAGTGAAAGCGCCTATGATTAAAGACGGTATCAAAGCGATTAAATATTTCAGCAGCAATGGCATCAAGACCAATTGTACGCTTGTGTTTTCTTCAGGCCAAGCGCTATTAGCCGCAAAAGCCGGCGCCACATACGTTTCACCCTTTATCGGACGATTGGACGACATTTCTACTGACGGATTGAGCTTGATTGAGGATATCCGGTTGATTTACGACAATTACGGATATGAAACCCAGATTTTGGCAGCCTCCATACGTCACGTTATACACATCATCGAATGTGCCAAAATTGGGGCGGATGTGATGACAGGCCCGTTATCGGCCATATTGGGATTGCTCAAGCACCCACTTACCGATAGTGGACTGGCCCAATTTTTGGCGGATCACGCCAAAGCTTCAGGAAAATAAGGCATATCAAATACGCCATTAGGTACATCGAAGCAAAAAAGGGAATGGACTCCTTCCCTTTTTTTGCTTCTTTTTTTTGTGTATATTGCAATCCTATGTAATTTTGCACATGATGTTTAAAGCAATTGATACAGAACCTGTGGTGGCCAATGAAAAGTTTGTCCGCTTGTTACGCAAAAACAAACTCAAGGTAACGCAACCCCGGCTTAGCGTATTACAAATCATTTCCGACAAGGATACCGCCATTTCCCAACCGGAGCTCGAAAAACTACTCGGAAACGAGATAGACCGTGTGACCCTTTACCGAGTATTGGCTACCTTCGAGGAAAAAGGCATCCTCCATAAAATATTCGATCTCCATGGCACGGCCACCTATGCGTTGTGCTCGACAGAATGCGATGAGCATCATCACCATGATCAACATGTACATTTCATCTGTTCGATATGTAATAGCATTTATTGCCTTGAAGATATCAAACTTCCCAAGATAAACCTTCCCGAAGGTTATCAACTCGACTCTGTTGGCATCAATGCCGTAGGGCGCTGCGCCCAATGCAAAGCGCTTGCGGAGTAACGGATTTGAACCCATAAAGCAACCGTAGCATACCTTCAATGGCCCATTGCTATCCATCACAAAAACAGTAAAATTTACTTCCCAGTATCACGGCCTCCGGCTTGTGCATAACGCGGACCAAACTCAAAATCCAATTACTAAACATCAAAATAACAACCCACTAAAATTATAGCATTCAATTCATAAATAATTATATAATAATTCTTTATATAAATCATATATAGTCATAATGTATGACAAAATTTTAGCAAAACTCATTCAAATCAAGCATCTTTTTTGAAAAGTGCTTAAAACTAATCTAAACGCAGATTCTATGCTAAAACAAATAATTAATTTCATGATAAAATTATAGCAAAATATAAATATTATGTTAGAATACAATAGTTTATACATAATCACATAAATGATACATTTCTAAGTAATTTTAGCAATTAATGATGGAACACCATATCATGAAAGCAGATAAAATTTTCTTATTTTAGCGGGGACAATGGCTTGGATAAAAACACGTGTGAGGAATTTTATTGGCTTTTGCAAAACCAAGAAAGGCATGGTTGTTTTGGTGTCGGCCATAATTCTACTCATCCTGTTCTATTTTTCATTGCCTAAGCCACTTTTCCGCTCCCCTACCTCATTTGTTATCGCGGACGAAGCGGGCAATCTCATGGGTGCTTCCATTGCCGAAGATGGGCAATGGCGCTTTCCTACCATGGATACTATCCCAGAAAAATTCGCCAAATGCATCATTACTTTTGAAGACAAGCGTTTCCGTTACCATCCCGGGATAGACCCAATAGCCCTGGTTAGGGCCATCTATCAAAACTCCCTGGGTAAGCGCATAGTGAGCGGAGGCAGCACGCTAAGCATGCAGGTTGTCCGCATGAGCCGTAACAAACCCCGCACCATATGGCAAAAGCTTATCGAGGCCGTCTTAGCCATCAGACTGGAAGTGGGCTACGGTAAAGCCTCCATTCTTCGGTTATATAGTGCAAATGCTCCTTTTGGCAGCAACGTGGTGGGGCTGGATGCAGCTGCATGGCGTTATTTCGGACGGGCCCCAGGACGGCTTTCGTGGGCAGAAACGGCGATGCTCGCCGTATTACCGAACGCCCCTTCGCTAGTGCATCCTGGACGAAACCGGGAATTATTGCTTATAAAGCGCAATGCGCTGCTCGACAGATTGGCAATAAACGGTACGATCAGCCAAAGCACGGCGGAACTCGCTAAATTGGAGCCACTGCCCGATAAGCCTCACCCCCTACCCCGTCTCGCCCCACACCTCCTTGAACGGTTCAAGAAGGAGTATAAGCAGCTCGATATCGATGTCACGCGTGTCGAAACATCCCTAAATTCGGGTCTACAGCAACAGGTAGCAGACATCATAACTCGTTACCATCGTAACCTTAGCGCCAATGGAATCCACAACGCTGCTGCACTGGTGTTGGAAGTGGAAACCGGTAAGGCACTGGCTTATGTTGGCAATGTGCATACGACTGAAGCCGAAGGCTATGTGGATATGATCACCGCCCTGAGAAGTCCCGGCAGCACATTGAAGCCCTTTCTCTATGCTGCCATGCTCACCGATGGGTTGATACTGCCCCATACCCTCATTCCCGACATACCCACCCAGATCGGCGGATATACACCACAAAACTACGATTTGGGTTACGACGGCGCTATACCGGCCTCACGCGCCCTAAGCCGTTCCCTCAACATACCTGCTGTAAAGATGTTGCAGCAATACAAATATCAACGTTTCCACTCCTTCCTCAAACGAACAGGTGTCCATACGCTTAGCCGACCTGCAGATTTTTATGGCCTATCCATGATTTTAGGTGGCTGCGAGGTAAGCATGTGGCAATTGGCTGGTACTTATGCCAGCATGGCACGCACACTCAACCATTACGGGCGGCACAAGGCCGATTACAATCCTGCCGACTACCATCCCCCATCTTACCTGAAAAACACCGCCATAACATCGGTAAAGGCTATGGAACGGGCCTCCATTATTGACCATGCCTCCCTGTATTTCACCTTCCAAGCCATGAATGAGGTGATGCGTCCCGGGGAGGAAACCCTATGGGAGCAATTCGCCTCATCAAAAAAAATCGCTTGGAAGACGGGCACAAGCTTTGGTTTCCGTGATGGATGGGCCATTGGGCTCACTCCAGGCCATGTGGTATGCGTATGGGTGGGCAATGCCGACGGCGAAGGGCGTCCGGGGCTCACCGGTATTGAAACAGCAGCCCCTATACTCTTCGACATTTTCAGCCTATTGCCCACATCGGGTTGGTTCGAGGTACCGTTGAACCGCATGGTGCAGACCGCCGTATGCCGTGAAAGCGGCCATTTGGCCGGGGCTGACTGTCCCCGTCCCCATACCGTTTATCTTCCCGTGGCCGGCCTTAAATCAACCGTATGCCCGTACCACCGAATCATCCATACCAATTCCGAAGGCACGTTCCGAGTAACGGCCGATTGCACGGCTCCGGAAAACATAGTGGCATCCAAATGGTTTATACTGCCACCAGCCATGGAATATTATTATAAAACAAGGCATAGCAGTTATCGTGAATTGCCCCCATTCGATATGGGATGTACCAATATGGATGAAGGTCAAGTGATGGAAATGATTTATCCCAAGAACAATGCAAAAATTTATATACCTTTAGAAATTGACGGCCAACGTGGGGAGGTTATTTTCAATGCTGCCCACCGCAAACGTGGCAGTAAAATATACTGGCATCTCGACAACGCTTTCGTGGGTGAAACGGAAAGTTTCCACCAAATGGCACTGAATGTCCCTGCAGGATTGCACCGCATCACGTTGGTGGACGACGATGGTATACGCATCAGCCAGCGATTTGAGATTTTACAGAAATGACTATGCTTGAACAGATAGATTTACAACAAGTGTTGGTTTTGGATATCGAAACGGTATCCCAAAAGGCCCTATTCGCCGAATTACCCGATCACTTCCAAGAACTATGGGCCTATAAGGTAAAAAAAAGCCTTCAGGAGAATGAAACAGCCGCTGATGTATACAGCAATGCCGGACTACATCCGGAATTTGGCAAAATCATCTGTATATCCGTGGGCGCATTCCATCAGCGACAAGGGCAAATGGGCTTTCGGGTGAAGTCCTTCGTACAAGATGATGAACGCGAACTCTTGGCGGATTTTGCCCGATTGCTGCAAAAACAACCACCCAGCCTCACCCTTTGTGGACATAACGGCAAGGGATTTGATTTCCCGTATATTTGCAAACGGATGTTGATCAATGGCTTGGCTATCCCTGCCCAGTTCGACATATCAGGCAAAAAACCTTGGGAAATCAACCATTTGGACACCATGGAACTGTGGCGGTTCGGCGATTACCGCAACAATGTATCGCTCAACCTGATGGCGGCAGTGCTAGGTATCCCCACTCCAAAAGATGACATCAGCGGCGAAGATGTATACCACGTATATTATGAGGAAAACAATTTGGAACGCATTCGTGTCTATTGTGAAAAGGATGTCATCACTACGGCACAGATCTTGCGTAAATTGCGCAGCGAAACGTTAATCGCCTCGGACAATATCAGCTTTGCCGATGAATAGGCAAATGGGTACAATTGGAAATCAATAAATAAAGAACCCGCGGCCATCTACATAATCAGTGTCATCCGCGTTCAATTATCAATAAGCAATACAACCATGTCAAACAAGAAAACCAGTGCATTCAGGCATATACTTACACAACTTATCACGGATATCATTGAAAAATCGAGCAACAAGCCGATGAACTACAAGCAGGTGGCCGCCAAGCTCAACCTAACTGATCCCGAATCGAAAAATGCCATCCTCGATATCCTGCAGGAAGAAGCGAACGCAGGGCCTTTCAAGGAAGTCGAAAAAGGTAAATATGCACTCAAGGAACTTAAGGCGTTCGTGATAGGCCGGGTAGACATGACGGCAGACGGCTCCGCCTTCATCGTGCCCGAAGACGAATTTGAGGACGATATCTACATCGCACCACGCAAGCTTCGACAAGCATTACATGGCGACCGTGTAAAGGTACATACTTATGAAAAACGCCGTGGCAAGCGCAAGGAAGGCGAAGTGGTGGAGATCCTTGAACGTGCGCGTACCGAATTTACGGGTACCATCACCATATCGACCCGCTTCGCTTTCCTCATAGCCGACAACCGGAAGATGTTGAACGATATTTTCATTCCCCTAGCCGATCTCAATGGGGCCAAAGACGGAGAAAAAGTGGTAGTGACCATCACCGAATGGCCGCAGGACAGTAAAAACCCCGTAGGCAAGGTGAAGCATGTGCTGGGCAAAAAGGGCGAAAATAATACGGAGATGAATGCCATATTGGCCGACTTCGGATTCCCCCTCGCATTCCCGGATGCCGTGGAACGAGAAGCGGAGGCTTTCCCCGCTGAAATCCCACAATCCGAAATTGCTAAACGCCGCGACTTCCGCCCTATAACGACGTTTACTATTGATCCCGTGGATGCAAAGGATTTCGATGATGCCATCTCTTTCCAAAAACTTCCCAATGGCAACTACGAGGTGGGCGTGCACATCGCCGATGTCACGTATTACGTACAACCAGACACGCCTTTAGACGCAGAAGCTTTCGAACGTGGCACATCGGTCTATTTGGTGGACCGCGTGATTCCGATGCTTCCTGAACGGCTATCCAACGACCTGTGTTCACTACGTCCCCACGAAGATCGCCTGAGCTTCTCCGCTGTATTTGAAATGGACAGCCGCGCCAACATCATCAGTGAATGGTTCGGTCGTACCATCATCCATTCGGACAGGCGGTTCAGCTATGAAGAAGCACAAGAAGTTCTCGACCAAAAAGCTGGGGAATACAGTGAAGAACTCCTCGCGCTCAATAACTTGGCCTATATCCTCCGCGACCGGAAGTTCAAGCATGGAGCCATCAGCTTCGAAACCACCGAGGTTAAATTCCATCTCGATGAAACCGGCAAGCCATTGGGTGTATATGTCAAAGAACGCAAGGATGCCCATAGACTTATCGAGGACTTTATGCTATTGGCCAACAAAAGGGTGGCCGAATTCATCGGCAAGCAAGGCAAGGGGAACAACAAAAAGACTTTCGTATACAGGGTGCACGATGCACCCGATGAACAGAACATTGCCAGTTTCGCGCAGTTCGCTGCCCGATTCGGGCATAAGATCAGCACCAAATCAGACCGCGAAACCGCCCGCTCGCTCAACACCTTGATGGAACGGATAGAAGGCACCAAGGAACAGAATGTACTAACCACACTCGCCATACGCTCCATGGCCAAAGCCATCTACACTACCAAGAAAACCAGTCACTATGGGCTGGCTTTCGACTACTATACCCACTTCACGTCACCCATCCGCCGCTATCCCGATGTGATGGTGCACCGTCTCCTCGAACATTACTTAACGGACGGCAAACCGGTTAATGGGGAAGCCTACGAGAAATTATGCGAACATTCCTCACAGATGGAAAAGAAGGCGGCCGATGCAGAACGAGCATCTGTGAAATACAAACAAGCTGAATTTCTGCAGGACCAGGTGGGTGAAACTTACCTCGGCATCATATCCGGTGTGACCGAATGGGGCATGTATGTAGAAATCGAAGAGAACAAATGTGAGGGAATGGTAAGGTTACGCGATATTACCGATGATTTCTACGCCTTGGACGAGAAGAACTATGCCATCATCGGCCAGCGCAAAAAGAAACGGTACCAGCTTGGTGACGAGGTAAGTATCAAGGTGAAAAAAGTGGACTTGGCGAAGCGGCAGATTGATTTTACGTTAGTGTCATAGGTTCCCACTGATGCACCTATCGCCATGCTAACCTAGACACGGTCATTTTACTCATCCGCAGTTCGGCGGCATTGAGAAATTCCTTTTTTATGCTATCTTTGGGTAGGAATGAACAGAAAAAATAGCTAATCCGGTTTCCTATGGAAGAGAACCCTATTAAACGGCCTTACGTCCTGGAATTGGCAGCAAGCCTCATTTCCCTAGCACTTATCATCACACTATTGTATGTGTTGCAGGGTGTGTTGTTGCCACTGATGTTCTCCATCCTCATCGCCATTTCCCTCTATCCGGTTGCCCGGTTCCTAGAAAGGTTACGACTGGGTAAGGCCTTTTCGGCTATTCTTGCTGTTATTTTAGCCATAGCCGTGCTTTCGGGCCTGATGTGGTTCATCATCCATCAAGTGATTATCATTGGAAAGGATGGTGCGGAAATCCAGCACAAATTCCTATCCATCTTCGACACCATACAAAAATTACTGCAGGACCGTTTCGGCATAGAGCCCACAGAAGTGGCCGAGCGGTTGAGGTCGGAGGCCAATGAAATTCTTTCCCATGCGGGCAGGCACCTATCAACGGCTTTTGGATCTTTGGGAAACGTACTTGCTGGCTTGGTGTTGGTACCGTTGTTTTCATTCTTTTTACTGTATTATCGGGTTTTTTTCCGTGAGTTTTTCTTCAGGGCATTCCGCTCTACCCCACAGGAAACCGTACATAAAACCCTTAATAAGATTTACAATGTGGTGCAAAGCTACCTACTTGGGCTCATCACCGTTATGGGTATCGTGGCCATACTCAATACAGTGGGATTGTGGATCTTGGGCATCCAATATGCTTGGTTTTTTGGCACATTGGCTTCGTTGCTGATGTTGCTCCCCTATATCGGTATCGCCATCGGCTCCATCCTGCCTGCACTTTTCGCATTGGCTACCAAGGACACTGCTTGGTATGCTGTAGGGGTTATCGCCTGGTTTCAAGTGGTACAATTTCTGGAAGGTAATGTCATCACGCCGAACATTGTGGGCAGTAAGGTAAGTATAAACCCTTTGATGGCCATCATTTCCATCCTGCTTGGCGGCATGCTTTTCGGACTTGCTGGCTTAATATTGGCGCTTCCAATCACAGCTACCATCAAGGTCATCTTCGATGCTATTCCCTCCATGAATGCGTTTGGTTTCCTCATCGGGGAGCCCGAAAAATACCACCTCAAACGCTACTCCACCAAAATCCTACTCAAGCGCTGGAATCTAAAGGAGCTGCTGGAAATCAAGGAGCGCAAAAAAAAGGAGGCGGAAGTGCAAGAAAAGCCCCCTGTAGCGGATAACGGAAAAAAAGAATGAACAATCAGTCCGGCTTGCTGTTATTTATCCAGAGGATTTAGCGCAAGGGGTGACTATGAAAAAGCAGAAAAAAGTAACAGGAACGCAGGACAAGAGCCGCAATATGGAAATCGGTAGCTCTACTACCGATAAATCATTCAAGGATACAAAGACCCTCAAACGCCATCAAGGTGTACCCAATGCCGGAGGTGTTCGGACAGGGCAGACCAAAAATGAAGGTGAGTAATATTTTTTACGCAACGGTTAAGCGCACCTGTTAAAACGTAAACCTTATGAAAGGCACCGGGAAGAACCCTTGTTGGAGGTTATCCACCACCCTTAGTTGACGGGCATTCCATTCCTGACGGAAAATATTCTCGTTATTCGTTATGTTTTGGAGATCCAATGCTACTTCCAGCGTAGCTCTTCGATATTCTCTACGGAAGGACAATTTGACATCCGTCCTGAAATAGTCACGTTGCCGCAGTGAGAAGGCCGCCGCCTCAGCATACTGCACTTCCCCGTCCACTGCGGAGGCTTCATAATCGATTGGCGACAGATACCGCCCACCTACCCAGGATATTGTGGCTCCTGCTCCAAACACATCACGGCCAAGCTTCCACTCTCTACCGGCCAGTACATTCAATACATTGCGCATGTTGAAGGCTGTATTTCGCCAAACACCATCACTACCTCTATACTGCGAATCAAAGATGGAGGCCGTAACTAGGTAATAGAATCCCCGATCAAATGACCTTTCCAACGTAAATTCGAGACCATAATTCCTCCCAGTACCTTCATTCACCAGGTTGTCACGCAAGGTCGGGATAGATTCTGCACCTAAGTTGATGGTCGAAAACGAACTGGGGTGCCTTTCCACGGGGATATCAAACAACCACTGGTAATACACCTCCGTTTTCAGATAGGTATTGGATGACAAGCCCCAGTCGTGCGACAACACGGCATGGTGGCTCCTTCCCAATCCCAAAGACTCATTGGTGTAGACATTTCCAGTAGGAGTGCGGGTAATCGTAGCATAAGTCAGCAAATTATCCATTTGGCTATGCAAACCATATCCAAGTCCGATGGCATGTGCATGATTCACCCGGTACCTCAACCCCATGCGGGGTTCCAGGCTTTGGCTGTTAGACAGGTCGAGATATTGGTGATGGAGCCCTGACATCATCGTCAAGCGATCCGTCATCCGGTATCTCCACTGCAAGTAAGTCTGTGTCAAATTCAGCCACCCTTCCCTATCGGAAAACACCCGATCAACCATACCATCATAGATGCGTTTATTGAAGAGGGAATAATTGGTAAAATCCGTTACAACACCAGCTACCATGTTATGCTTTCCACTAAATTTATGGTGCAAGGTCAATACCCCAGAATACTTGTCGGTGACGAACCGCCATTGCCAGTTCGGGGTAAAAACAGCAGGGTCTTCCGTACTGACGGAATCCCTATCGAACCGTTCATTGGTACGGCTATACCCCAGTACCAGGCTGGCTGTGGTATTGTTGCCCAGCTGGTGTTCATAACGCAATCCGCTGATATTGGTATTATAGCGCGCAAACCGGTTGGAATAATCGTTGCCATATGCCTGTCCATCAGGATCGTATTCACTCCCTAAAGAGGTAAACAAACTCTCACCCCATATCCCAAACACGGAAAACACTCCTCGTTTGCCAACAGGCGCGCTGATTTTGTAATTGATATCCATATATTCCGGCGTAGCTCCTCCGGCGCCAAAATTGAGCCCAAGCTGCTGGAAAGCTGCAAGTGTAGAATAGCGGACATTCACCAAATAAGTAGCCCTGTTCGTACGGCCCAAAGGGCCTTCTGCTCCTCCTTCAAAACCGTTGAACCCCATCTGGGCAAGGAATTCGTGTTTTTGGTTGTTCCCATCACGTAAGCGCAAATCAAAAACCCCTCCTAACGCATTACCATACTGTGCAGGGAAAGCGCTTGTCATGAAATCAGATTTATCCAAATTATTGTTGTTCAACATGCTTACTGACCCTCCCATGCTGTTCAATGCACCGAAGTGATTGGGATTCGGTATATTGAGCCCCTCCAGTTGCCAAAGCATGGCATTGGGCGAATTGCCACGGATAATGATATCATTTCGGGTATCATTGGTGGATACCACTCCGGCAAAATTCGCCGTCATACGGGCAGGGTCTCCCAATGACCCCGCATACCGTTTGGTTTCTTCCATGCTGAACGGCCGAGCGCTGACTGCTGCCATGTCACTATTGGTGAAACGGGAATCCTCACGTCGGCCATAATTTACAATAACCTCTTCCAATGAAGTGACGCTTTCGGTCAGCATGAGGTTCAGCACCACTTCCCTGCCTGCAGTTATAATGATGTGGTGGAACGTTTCTGGCTGGTATCCTTGGTGGGTGGCTAAAAACGTTTGCCGACCAAGGGGCACATCAGTAAGCCGAAAATTACCAAGCGCATCGCTTGCTGTAATGATTTGACTGTCGCCATCCAGCAATCGAACAGTGACACCCACCAAAGGGATTCTTGACGCTTCATCCCTGATATTGCCTCGCACGGTTTGCGTAGAAGGTTGCGCCAATCCTACTGAACTGGCCATGCATAATAAAATGAATAGAGAGGAGGTGATAATGGTGCTCATATTTTCTTGTAAACTATTTGCTTACAAAAAAAAAGAAGCAAGTTCCCTTTTTCATTGATTTGGATCAATAAAGCACCATGTATCGCGGTTAGAATTTCGACACAAGCCGTTTGCGGATACGGCTCAGTGCTTCAGGTGTAATCCCCAGATACGAAGCGATGAGATATTGCGGAACACGTTGGGCCACCTGCGGTTTGGCCACTACCAGGTTTTCATAACGGTCCTCGGGCTTTTCGGCCAACAAGGAAGCATTTCGTTCGGTAAGGCGCAGGAACTGCCCTTCTGCCACCAATCGACCGACCCGTTCAAACTCCGGAAAATCGGCATACATTTTTTGTAGGCCATCGTAATGCAGATTGAATGTGATTGTGTCTTCAATCGCTTCAATCCCGTAGTTAGCAGGCTTACGGGTAAGAAAACTCTCATAATCGCCTGTATACTCGTGCTCGAAGAAAAAATTGTATATATTCTTTTTGCCGTCAATAAGGTTGTATACCATCACTATCCCTTCTTCTATAAAGCATACAATATTATTCACCCTTCCCTCTTCACTGATGGTTTCCCCTTTCTTATACCGTTTTACCGTCAAGCACTTTTGAAAAGCATTCCAGGCGTCCTGTGATAGCTCTGGTGCCAATTTTCTAAAATATAGTTTTAAACTATCAAACATAGAAAAGGTGTTATCCGCATTTATCTTGGCCAAAATAACCAATAATGCCGATTTGGCAAAAACATATTCGTTAACAAGAGCGACCATTGAGGAAGCAAAGCCGCAGAATAAGCTAATCATTACGTTCAGCAGTCCCAATGGGTTCCAGCTGCAAAACCTCCCCACCCCCGCCGATCAGGTTCATCTAGATGATGCCACCGCCGCTTACTACAAGCTCTTCTTTAACCAACTTATTGGGGTGCTGCACCGAATCAGGTGCATCTTTGTATCGAACCGCGCGGTACCGGCCATTGGGTAAAAACCTAAGTGGCACATCGATCATGCAGTCCCGACGCTGTTGATTAATAAAGTCAACCAACAGGATGGTATTTTTCATCTCGAGGCCTGCCAGCGCTACCAGATCGATAGTTGCCCACAACGGACAGCGTATTACCGATCACCAATAAAGCCAATACAGCACCCAATTCCCAACGGCATCGCAGAAAACACAATTAATGTCCTTTTCAACGTTTTGAACTCCAGCACCAACGCTAAATACCCCCATTTGCCATATACTTTTGTTGTATTGTCCCCTGCTTTTGCGGTATTGTCGTACGACAGTCCACATAACGGCATTGGTGTAAATATTATTACAAAAGAATATAATTCATAATAATTATATATATCTTGAATATAATTCTAAATATTATTACTTTTGCAGAATTATGAGCAATATAGAATATAACTTAGATCAGGTAGATTATCATATTTTAAGATTGATGCAGGAAAATGCGCGTATCAACAATGCCGATATTGCCCGGGAACTGGGCATGGCTCCTTCCGCCATATTGGAGCGCGTGAAGAAATTGGAGCAAAAAGAGATCATCCTACAATACAATGCCAAAATCAGTCCTGCTGCACTGGACCAGAAACTACTCTCGTTCATTTTCATCCGGGCGGCCGATGGCATCGGATGTGCTACTACGGGACAGGCCCTTGCGGCCATTCCGGAGGTACAAGAGGTGCATGACATCGCAGGCGACGATGGTTACCTGGTGAAAGTGCGCACAGCGGATTCCGCCGCGTTGGTGGAGCTCATGCGCAGTTCATTCGCCAAGATTCCGAACATCATATCCACACGTACCACCATCGTGCTCGAAACTGTGAAAGAGGAACAAAAACTGGTGATACCATCGGAACAAGGAACGGTAAATAAGGAATGAGGAACAAACATAAAAGATTGAGAGGAAAAGCAGCAAATGCAAGCAACAATCACAACAGACAGACACTTCCAATGGAAAGTCATTCTCGCCTTCGCGATGGTATACATCGTGTGGGGGTCTACATTCTTTTTTATCCATAAAGCACTGGCCGGCTTCGGCCCATTCCTGTTAGGCGCGTTCCGATTTACCACAGCCGGACTCCTCATGCTGGCGTGGTGTAGATACAAAGGCTACCAGTTATTCAACAAGCGCACGATAGTCCGCGCAGGACTGATGGGTCTGCTATTGCTTTACATCGACAATGGCATCATCATTTGGGTAGAGCAATTCATGCCTAGCGGCCTGGTGGCCATTATGTCCGCATCGGTGGCCATCTGGTTCATCATTCTCGATAAACCCAAGTGGAAAGCAAATTTCAGCAACCTCCCAACCATTGCCGGTCTTTTCATGGGGTTCTTTGGCGTGGTGATGCTGTTTGGCGACCGCGTGGCACAATCCATGGACGCTTCGGAACGGCAAGCCAACGTGGTGGGCATGCTGTTGTTGCTCCTCGGTGCTTTGGCATGGACGGTCGGCTCGCTATACTCCAAATATTATGGAAAGCCCGAGACAAAGGCAGAAAGCAGCGTGGTCAGTACGGCATGGCAAATGCTGATTGCTGGCGTAACGTTCTTGCTGACGGCCGCTATCCGGGGCGAAGTGAGCAGCTTTCGCTTCGATACTGTGCCGATGTCCGCATGGTGGGCCATCGCCTACCTGATCGTGTTTGGTTCTGTTATCGCGTATAGCTCATACATCTGGCTGCTCCAGGTACGCCCCGCCACGGAGGTGAGCACTCACACCTATGTCAATCCCATCGTTGCCGTGCTTCTGGGTGTATTTTTCGCCAATGAATCGGTAACGCCCACCCAAATGACCGGACTGGTGGTCATCCTACTCAGTGTATTCCTTATCAATTGGGATGCTTACAACCTTTCCAAGGTTTTCGCTAAAAAACAACCATTCATGCGTATGCGGGCGAAAGTACGGGTCAGGGCAAAAATCAGGACTTCCGCCGCGGCCCGTACCGATAGCACCACTGGAGAAGAAATGCCGCTTTAAGCGGGCACAACAAGGCATTACGCTCAAGAACAGCACATAAAGCAGGTGGCTGCCAACATGAAATTCACCAAAGCTTAACCGTATATCTTTTCATTTTTCGTGAGTTGTTGGTTACCTTTACCAGTCAAATTAACGCTGTCGGCAGATACTGACAGGGTACACATGCTGAAAAATAAATGAATCATTCCGCAAATATCTGGTTTTTAGCTGCTATCGCCACGCTGGGCTTCGCAGCCTGTTCGGGACCAAAGAAATTCGTGCTTACTACACACGAGTACCAACAGCACAAAATCAACAGCGACATACCGCCCGATTCGGCTTACATCAGGTATTACGGGCCATACAAGCAACAGTTGGAAGCGGAAATGAACCGGGTCATCGGTTATGCTGATGTGAGCTTGACCAAGCCGGGCAACGCGCCTGAAACACTGCTCGGCAATTTTTTTGCCGATGCACTACTGTCCGAAGGAAGAAAGCTGCATCCTGATGTAGACTTCTCCTTTGGCACAAAGGGCGGACTGCGCATTGAGCTGCAGCAGGGAGACATCACCATCGGCCACATCTTCGAGCTCATGCCTTTTGAAAACGAACTGGTTATACTGGAGCTTTCATCCCAAAGCGTGCAGCAACTGGCCCAATTCATCGCCAGTACCGGCGGACAGCCGACAGCAGGTATGCGCCTGAAAATCAAGGATGGCCAAGCCACGGATATCCAGATCGCAGGCCAACCGTTTGACGCCTCGCGCACCTACAAACTGCTTACCTATGACTATCTCGCCAACGGCGGCGATAACTTGCAGGGGCTGGACAATCCGGTAAAACGGACCGACCTAGGCAATAAGGTCCGCGAAGCATTGATAGCTTATGTCAATGGGCAAACCCAAGCTGGCAAACATATAAACACACAACTCGATGGAAGGATCACCCGCAATCAATAGACGTAATTTCCTGAAACAAGCCGGCACCCTCGCCGCGGTTTCTGCCGTGGGCGGCATACCCCTTTCAGCTTTTGCCAATGGCGACCTCGTTTCGCTCACCATTCTGCACACCAACGATGTACATAGCCGGATCGAACCGTTCCCGATGGATGGATCGCGCAACCAGGGGCTGGGCGGCGTAGCCCGAAGGGCCACACTGGTGGAAAACATCCGGCGTGAACAGCGTAATGTACTGCTGCTCGATGCCGGGGATACCGTGCAAGGCACGCCTTATTTCAACTTGTTTGGCGGCAAGGTAGAACTGGAGCTGATGAGCAAGATGGGTTACGACGCCAGTACACTGGGCAACCATGAGTTTGACAATGGATTGGAAGGGCTGACCAGCATGCTGCCCTATGCCAACTTCCCGTTCCTCACGGCTAACTATGACGTCAGCAATACCCCAATAAAAGGCCAAACCAGAGACTACATCATCTTCAAGAAACAGGGCATCCGGATCGGCGTGTTCGGATTGGGCATCCAGTTGGACGGGTTGGTAGACCCCACCCGTTGCGGGGATGTGCTTTACCTCGACCCCATTGCCACAGCCAATAGCATCGCCACACGGCTCAAGCACGACTATAAATGCAGCTTGGTCATCTGCCTCTCCCACCTGGGCTATAAGTATGGCGACGGCAAGGTGTCCGATGTCATACTGGCGGCAAACACTCGGCATGTCGACCTGATCATCGGTGGGCATACACACACATTTATGCCTAAGCCTGATTTTATCCGCAACCTTGATGGCGAGGAAACCATTGTCAATCAGGTAGGCTTTGCGGGCATCAATCTCGGTCGCCTCGACTATGTCTTCGAACGGCAATCGGGAAAGAAAAGATTGGTGACGGCAAGCACGCATGAAATCTCGAAAAATATGTTTCTCGCAAAGGGCGCTAAGAACTCGCAGAGTACGCAGAGAAATTATATAACATAGCGCTTGCAGATACTCGGCGGCCTTTGCGCAAACACTTTAGCGGCCTCTGCGTGAACAATTTCAATGAAAGCACTCTTACGCATATATATTGATTCCTATCGGGGCTTATCGCGACCGGCTTGGATGTTGGCGCTGGTTATGCTCGTCAACCGCACCGGTGCTATGGTATTGCCCTTCTTGGGTATCTACATGACGCAAGCCCTTGGCTTCACCATCAGAGAAGTGGGGGTTGTATTGGCATGTTTCGGCTTGGGGGCGGTTACCGGCTCATGGCTTGGTGGATGGTTGACGGACCGATTTGGCAATTTTTGGGTGCAGACACTGAGTCTCCTGTTATCCGTTCCGGTATTCTTGATTGTTCCTTTGTTTACTTCGGTAGAAACACTGGCTGCTGCCATCTATATCTTGAGTGTCGTGACGGAAACATTCCGGCCGGCCAATTCCGTTTCCGTTGCCCGATATGCCAAACCCGAGAATATCACACGGGCCTTTTCGCTTAATCGCATGGCCATCAACCTCGGCTTTTCCATAGGGCCGGCGATGGGCGGCTTTTTGGCATCCATCTCGTATAACTGGATCTTCTATGGCAATGCATTGGGAGCTTTCATCGCGACCTTGATTTTCATCCTATTCTTTTATAAACGTAAAGGAACGGTAAGGACGAAACCATCCGACACCGCCGGAGTACCTGCTGCACCCCCAAGGTCGCCCTACCGCGACTGGGCTTTCTTGCTGTTCAGCCTACTCTGTTGCATCTATGCCATCTGTTTCTTCCAATTGCTGAGCACCTTACCCCTATTCTATCAAAAGGCACATTTTCTCGATGAAAAGCAGGTAGGTATTATCTTAGGATTCAGCGGTTTTGTGGTGGTCGTGTTCGAGATGCTCTTGGTGCACATTGCGGAGCGACGGCTTTCTTATGCAAGCAGCATATTTTGGGGTACGGCCCTTTGCGGCGTATCTTTTGCCCTGCTTCCTATCCCTACTGGATATTGGATACTCTATGCATCCATTTTTCTACTCAGCATCTCCGAAATACTGGCGATGCCTTTCATGGCCTCGGTAGCCGTAAAGCGGGCTTCCCGACAGACACAAGGGGCTTACATGGGGCTCAATGCATTGGCTTTTTCAGCTGCGCATGTGTTCTCCCCATTCCTCGGCACGCGCATCGCAGATGGCTATGGTTTCAATACATTATGGTGGGGTACCGCAGCTGTACTCGTTGGGGTAGCAACGGGGTTTTATCTGGTGGTCAGAAAAATGTGAAAAAGATTTGATGGAACACGGATGACGCTGATTAAGCGGATCACCATAAAATCATCAGCGAGTAGCTAGCTGGCAAAGCTCAGCGTTCTATTGCTTATTTCACCAACGGATCCTTTTCTTGGGCAAACAGCCTGTACACTTGTCGATCTACCCAGGCAGGCAGCAGTTTATTCATCAGCACGGCCAATTTCCCTTGTCGAGTCATCACAAGCGTACGCTTGCGGCGGATGACACCATGCACAATCCGCTCAGCCACTTCCTCTGCACTCATCATCTTGCTTTCGTCCATGCTGGTTTCACCTTGTTCGTTTCCAATACCATTCAATGCCGTTTGCCGGATGTTGGAAGCCGTAAAGCCGGGACAAGCCACCATCACGTGCAAGCCTGTTTTGAGGTTTTCCACTCGAAGGGATTCCATGAAACCATTAATTGCAAATTTGGACGCTGAATATCCTGTACGGCCCGGCAATCCACGGTAGCCGGCAATGGATGATACAGCTACCACCGAACCTTTGCTTCGCAGCAATTCGGCCATGGCATATTTCGTGCAGTATACCGTACCCCAAAAGTTGACATCCATTAATCGATGGAGCACATCCAAGTCCAACCCGATAAATAATGCCCGCATGCTGACACCTGCATTATTGATCAATACATCCACGCCACCAAAGGTAGCTATGGCTTGATCCACCAATATCCGGCAATCCGATTCCTTAGCCACATCGCATTGTACGGCCACGGCACGTACGCCATGCTGTTTTTCTATTGATTGAGCAATTTTGCATAAGTCCACATAACGCCTGGCACAGAGTACCAAATTGGCTCCATGCCGTGCAAACACTTCAGCGCAGGCAAGCCCAATGCCGCAGGAAGCACCAGTGATGATGACGGTTTTATTAAGCAATACTCCGCTCATAAGGCACACGTGTAGCAATCGAGCGCCCTAAGGTCACCTCATCCACATATTCCAATTCGCCACCAAAGGCGATACCCCGTGCGATGGTGCTAATCTGCACACCAAATTGCTTTAGTTTCTTATAGAGGTAAAAGATGGTCGTATCGCCTTCCATCGTGGCGCTCAAGGCCAAAATGACCTCATGCACTTCACCAGCTTGGAGACGTTTTATCAAGCTTTCTATCTGGAGATCCGAGGGCCCGATGCCATCCATGGGCGATATCAGCCCACCCAGCACATGGTACACACCATGATATTGGTTGGTATTCTCGATGGCCATCACATCACGGGTATCTTCCACTATGCAAATCAACCCTTTGTTCCTTTTGTACGAAGCACATATTTCACAGACCGGATTGTCCGAAATGTTGTGACAGATGCTGCAGTGCCTGATTTCGCGTTTTAACCGATCAAGAGTTTCCGTGAAACGCGACACATCGGCATCGGGCTGTTTCAGCAGGTGCAACACCAACCGCAGGGCGGTCTTCTGCCCTACCCCCGGTAGGCGACCGAATTCCGTTACAGCCTGTTCCAATAACTTGGAGGAGAAGTTCATGGAACAAAGATAAAAAAAAGCGCTCGCAAAGGCATATAAGGAATCACTTAACAAATCTATGTTTCTAGCAAAGCACGCAAAGACGCATTACGCAGCGCGCGCCAAGCTGGCTTCTTTGGTATACTAAACAAATAAGTCTAAAATTTACTACTTTAGCAAAAATCAAAACCATTATTTATGGCAAGAACAAGGGAAGACAAAATCATGAGGGCCTTTGAAAATAAGACCTGGCAGGAAATCAAGGTCAAGGACTCTTGGCAAATCTTCAAAATCATGGCGGAATTTGTGGATGGGTTTGAGAAGCTCGCCAAAATCGGTCCCTGCGTGTCTATGTTTGGCTCTGCGAGGACTCCACAAGACCATCAATATTATAAACTGGCCGAGGATATCGCACGACTACTCACCGAACGTGGCTACGGCGTAGTATCCGGCGGCGGGCCAGGCATCATGGAGGCGGCCAATAAAGGTGCCTATGAGGCTGGTGGCAAATCCGTAGGTATCAACATCGAACTGCCCTTTGAACAGTTCCACAACCAATACATCGATAGCGACAAGCTTTTGCAATTCAATTACTTTTTCGTACGTAAAGTCATGTTCATGAAATACTCGCAGGGCTTCATCGTACTACCGGGAGGGTTTGGCACCATGGATGAGCTCTTTGAAGCCATCACACTGATCCAAACAGGGAAAATTGCACGTTTCCCCATCGTTTTGGTGGGAACCGACTATTATGGTGGATTGTTTGAATGGGTAAAGAGCCGTATGCTGGAGGCTGGGAACATCAGCCCTGAAGACCTCAACCTCTACCGGCTGGTGGATACCGCGGAGGAAGCGGCGGAACACATCTTCCGGTTCTATGATAAGTATCTGCTCAAACCGAATTTTTAGGATTCACCAAGTTTTTGTTTCACGCTGAGAGCGCTAAGTTTTTCGCAGAGGTCGCAAAGAAACCATTAGCTATCTATGGAAAACGAAATATCTTATCAAATCATTGGAAAAGCAATAGAACTACACAAAGCAATTGGGCCAGGGTTATTAGAATCTGTATATGAAAATGCATTGGCTTATGACCTCCGAGAGGCTGGGTTGAGTGTTAGGCAACAAGTTGCCATGCCGTTTTATTATAAAGAAATACAACAGGATATCGGTTATCGTATAGACTTACTGGTGGAGAATAGCGTCGTTGTAGAAATCAAATCAGTAGACAAATTAGCTCCCGTTCATTATGCTCAGACACTTACTTACCTAAAGTTATCAGGATTAAAATTGGGCCTACTTATTAATTTTAATACATTTCTGCTAAAAGATGACGTTCATCGAATTGTCAACAACCTTTAAAAAGATAAAAAGAAACATTCGGGCTCTGCGTGAAACATCTACCTGCAATTATTTCAGTATAATGTATTAAAAAACAGACATTTAGTCACTTTATTTTAAGTTAACCCAGACAAAACTTCCGATTCCCCAATCAAATCACCCATGGTATTTGTTTTGATGTTACACCTGTAAAATCAAGAAAATGAATTTCAACAACTATACAATCAAAGCACAGGAAGCCATCCAAAAGGCTTCAGAAATTGCCGTGGGCAACCAGCAGCAATCCATTGAAACGGCACATTTGCTAAAGGCATTGTTGGTGGTGGATGAAAACATAGTGAGCCATCTGCTCAAAAAACTGAACGTAAACGTAAGGCATGTGGAGGAAGAGCTTGATAAGCAAATCGGCACCTTCCCCAAGGTAAGTGGCAGCAACATTTACCTATCATCCGGCGCTAACACGGCTTTACAGAAAGCACAATCGTACTTAAAGGAATTCAAGGACGAGTTTGTATCCATCGAGCATATCTTATTGGGTATCCTCAATACGGGCGATAAGACCGCTGCCTTGCTCAAAGATCAGGGTATCACCGAAAAAGACTTAAAAAAAGCGATCGGTGACCTCCGGGGTAACGCACGGGTAACCGACCAAAATGCCGAAGCCACTTACAATGCGCTCAATAAATATGCACGCAACCTCAATGAATTTGCTGAATCTGGCAAGCTCGATCCGGTTATCGGCCGTGATGACGAAATCCGCAGGGTCATCCAAATACTCTCCCGCAGAACAAAAAACAACCCCCTATTGGTGGGTGAACCCGGTGTGGGTAAAACCGCCATCGCTGAAGGTATTGCACATCGTATCATCAAGGGCGATGCGCCTGAAAACCTAAAAGCAAAAACTGTCTACTCATTGGATATGGGTGCATTGATTGCCGGTGCCAAGTATAAGGGTGAGTTTGAAGAAAGGCTCAAGGCGGTAGTGAAGGAGGTGACACAGAGCGATGGGGAAATCATCCTGTTCATTGACGAAATCCATACACTCGTGGGCGCCGGAGGCGGCGAAGGTGCCATGGATGCGGCCAACATCCTCAAACCGGCCCTGGCGCGTGGGGAGCTGCGTGCCATTGGAGCCACTACCCTAAATGAATACCAGAAGTATTTTGAAAAGGACAAGGCGCTGGAGCGCCGTTTCCAGAAAGTGATGGTAGGGGAACCCGACACCCAAGATGCTATCTCCATTCTGCGGGGCCTCAAGGAGCGTTATGAAACCCATCACAAGGTACGTATCTTGGATGAAGCCATCATCGCAGCCGTGGAACTGTCGCAACGTTATATTGCCGACCGTTTCCTGCCCGACAAGGCCATAGACCTGATGGACGAGGCCGCCTCCAAACTGAGGCTGGAAATGGATTCCGTACCGGAAGCGGTAGACGAAATCGAACGCCGCATCATGCAGCTTGAAATCGAGCGAGAGGCCATTAAGCGGGAGAAAGATAGCAAGAAAGTAAGCGAGCTGAGCGAAGAAATCGCTAACCTTACTGCTGACCGCGACTCCCTACGTGCGGCATGGCAAAGTGAAAAAACATTGGTGGACAACATCAACCATGAATTGGAACAAATCGAAAACTATAAAATCGAAGCCGACCAAGCTGAACGTGCTGGTGACTACGGTAAAGTAGCCGAAATCCGTTACGGACGCATCAAGGAATCACAAGACAAGGTGGAAACCCTCAAGAAAGAGCTCGCAGAAAAACAAATTGACAGCCGTATGCTCAAGGAAGAGGTTACTGCTGAAGATATCGCTGGTGTCGTATCGCGTTGGACGGGTATTCCGGTCACCAAAATGGTGCAAAGCGAACGTGACAAACTGCTACACCTTGAAGAAGAATTACACAGACGCGTAGCAGGGCAAGAAGAAGCAATCGAAGCCATTTCGGATGCCATCAGGCGATCGCGTGCTGGATTGAGCGACAAACACCGCCCCATTGGATCGTTCATCTTCCTTGGCACCACGGGCGTGGGCAAGACCGAGCTGGCCAAGGCATTGGCCGAATTCCTTTTCAACGAAGAGCAATCCATGGTACGTATTGACATGAGCGAATACCAAGAACGGCACTCCGTATCACGTCTTATCGGCGCGCCTCCAGGATACGTGGGTTATGACGAAGGTGGACAGCTTACAGAGGCCATTAGGCGTAGGCCCTATGCGGTAGTGCTGCTGGACGAAATCGAAAAAGCACATCCGGATGTCTTCAATATCCTGTTGCAAGTATTGGATGATGGACATCTTACGGACAACAAGGGACGTGTGGTAAACTTCAAGAATACCATCATCATCATGACATCCAACATCGGATCGCACCTCATACAAGAGAATTTCAGTGATCTGCGCGATGATAACCGGGAGGAAGTAGTGGCCAAAACCCGAAACGAGGTGTTTGAGCTGCTACAGAAGTCCATCCGGCCGGAATTTCTCAACCGTATCGATGAAGTTATCATGTTTACTCCACTCACGAGGGAGGAGCTAGGAAAAATCGTGCATTTGCAGTTTGCCCGAGTACAAGGGCAGCTTGCCGAAATGGGTATCCATCTTACCGCCAGCGAGGAAGCGCTTGATTGGTTGGCTCAATTGGGTTATGACCCACAGTATGGCGCACGCCCACTCAAACGCGTGATACAAAAACATATCCTAAATGAGCTGTCCAAGGAAATCCTGGCCGACAAAATTGACAAAGAGAGCACGATCAAACTGGATATGTTTGACAATAAGTTTGTGTTTTTGAATCAGTAGATATCGGCTTTCAGTTATCAGCGTCCCACCACCCCGCGCTATTTACCCGCGTCGAGATAGTTTAGCATAATTTTTGGTTATCTTTACAAAAAGATAGGAGGTTTTAAGCGTTTCCATGCCAACACCACACATACAATCCACGGGGAGCGTGCGGCGCAAAGTTATCTTTGTATTTGTCACCTGCGCTGCAGCTTTGTTATTGGCATGGGTAATCAGCCGCGTGGCGTTCACGGAAATGATGGATACCGTGGAAAACATCACCACCCCGGATCCCAAGCTGGAAATGGTTAGCCGAATTTCCAGAAATATTATGCGGCTCGACCAGTTGCAACGCTCCCAAGCATTCAGTGGCAATACCTCATACCGAAGCTTTTCAAAGGAATCCGCCGCCATCGTGGCCTCCCTTGATTCACTTAAATATTTATACTACGATAGCGATATCCAGCAGGCGCGCATCAATTCGGTGAAAAGTCTGCTCACCAAACGTGACAGACTATTCAATGCATATGTAAAGGTGCGTGAAAAGGTGGTAGATAGCCATGAATTTTCGGAACAATTGCAATCGCTCAGTGACGTCATCTACGAACCAAGCTCCGATAGTACCATCGTCACCACTGAAAGAATACGACGTACAAGGACCATAGCAGATGATACGGATACGTTGGATACCACTGTAACTAATGATGAGGATAATAGGGGATTTTTCTCACGGCTCTTCTCGCGCAAACGGCCAGAACTCTCCCCTCCCCAACAGGCAGAAATAAGACGGATGGTGGAAGAAGAGCAAGAAACCATTGTGGACACCATAACGGCTACGCAACACGACAGCACCCTCGCCCGTATCGACAGCGCCGTACAGCTTTTCCAAATGCGACAACAACAGCAGCGTGAGCTGTTTGTCAACCGGGAAATGGAGTTGACCATCGCCGGCAATACGCTTATTAGCGACATGTTGAGCATCCTGCATGTCGTTGAAAACGAAGCCATGCAACAAATGGAGGTGGATAACCAACAAGCAAAAGCCGTAGTGAACGACAGTGTTTGGAGAATCAGCGTCATTTTCCTCGTATTTTTTGTCGGCATCGCCATCACGGTGTACTTGATTTTAGCCGATATCCGTAAAAACAACGCATATCGCATTGCCTTGGAAATCGCGAAGGAAGAAGCCGAATACCATGCCGCCGCGAAACAACGCTTCCTCTCCAATATGAGCCATGAACTACGCACACCACTGCAATCCATCATCGGGTATTCCGAACAATTGAAGCAGGGTGATACGACCGATGAAGCAAAGATTGATGCCATCTATCAATCATCAGAACACCTGCTACAAATCGTAAATGAGATATTGGACTATAGCCGTATCACTTCAGGTAAGATTGTGCTTAATGAAAAACCGTTTGCCGTTGCGGATTTGGTCAACAATGTGGTGGCCGTGATGAAAACACAAGCTCACGCCAAAAACTTGGAGATGAAACTCAGCACACGTATTTTAGGATCGGGCAATGTGGTCGGCGATGCCTTCCGAATCCGGCAAATCCTATTTAATTTGCTTAGCAATGCCATAAAATTCACCGAGCAAGGAAAGGTTACACTCCACGTAAGTACGGTAGTTTATGGAGAGAAGACGGAACTCAACATCGTGGTAAAAGACACTGGAAAGGGTATCCCTCAAGAAGATCTGGAACGCATATTCAATGATTTCGAGCAATCCGAGCATGCCAATTCGGGTGTTCACTTCGGCAGCGGATTGGGCCTAAGTATCGTGAAGACCATCTGTGAAAGCATGGATGGCCACATTCGCGTAGAAAGTAAGAAAAGATTCGGATCCGTATTCAAGGTGAATTTACCACTGAAAACGGTAGCTTCCGGCGTAACAGAAGCCATCCAACATAAGACCCACGATGCGGGTAAGCGGTTTGAGGGCAGTGTATGGATCATAGACGATGATCGTCTGATATTAAGCCTATGCCAGAGCATTCTCGACAAGTATCACGTGCCCTACCGATGTTTCACCTCTCCGAAAGAGGTATTGGCCACAGACTGGGATCCTGACGCAAAGACCATCCTAATGGATATCCGGATGCCCGAAATGGATGGCACGCAGCTTAATCGCGAACTGCGGCAGAAAATCGATACCGATGAGGTGAATATTTATGCTTGTACCGCTCAGGTGCTCCCTGAAGAACAGGAAGAAATCCGCTCACAAGGGTTTGATGGTCTATTGCTCAAACCCTTCAGAGAAGCAGATTTGCTCAATTTGCTCGGCATCACTTCGGCCGATAACCGATCCAACGACGCTAACCGGCCCGATGTGACGGCCATCCAGCATTTTGCATTGGGCGACGAAGAAGAAACCAACAAAATTATCACGTTGTATAGGGAAGATACCACTTCGGATATCGCTACCCTCAAAAACCACTACAAAAAACACGACTTAGCAAATACAGAATTGCTGCTGCACCGCATTGCCGGGCGTACCGCCCAAATTGGTGCAGATAAAATTGCTTTCCGGCTGCGGAAAATGGAAATCGATGCGCGTAATGGTGAATTACCGAAAACATCGGAATTTGAGTACACCCTTATTCAGCTTACCGACTTTATACAACAATTGCAAATCTATACCAATAATAGCGGAGTAACCGTTTAACCAAAATTCATTAAGTTTGCGCATAAAACTACAAACCATATATGCCCCATACCCCTCCCCCGATCCAACAGACTCCCGCAAAAGCCTTCGAACGCTTACTTACCGTATTGCATACGTTACGGACGGAATGCCCATGGGACAGGAAGCAAACCATGGAGACCCTCCGCCACCTGAGTATTGAGGAAATGTATGAATTGGGTGATGCCATATTGGATAACGACTTAGAAGAGGTCAAAAAGGAACTGGGCGACTTAATGATGCACTTGGTGTTCTATGCCCGAATCGCAGAAGAACAAGGAGCCTTTGACATCGTGGATGTACTCAATGGGGTGTGTGAAAAACTTGTTTCCCGCCATCCACATATCTATGGCGATGTGGATGTGAACGATGAAGAAGACGTAAAACGCAATTGGGAGCAACTTAAGCTGAAAGAAGGCAATAAATCCGTCCTTGCCGGTGTACCAAGCTCCCTACCGGCATTGGTAAAGGCCTACCGCATCCAAGATAAGGTACGTGGTGTGGGCTTCGATTGGGAGGAAAAGCAACAAGTATGGCAAAAGGTGGAAGAGGAACTGGCCGAATTCAAGGAAGAGTTTGATGTGATGGCTACCGAAGCCATCGATACAGAAAAGGCTGAGGCTGAGTTTGGCGACCTACTTTTCTCCTTGATCAACTATGCCCGCTTTATAGGCATTAATCCCGAAAATGCACTAGAACGTACCAACAAGAAGTTCATCAAGCGCTTTTCACATCTTGAAAATCGTTCCAAGGAAACCGGCAAGAGCCTTAAGGAAATGACCCTTGCCGAGATGGACGTTTATTGGGAAGAAGCCAAAAAACTATAGTTCACCTGTACGGAAAAGATTTTCGGCCATCCCTTGTTTCTTGAGCAAGTTGAAATGGGAAAGTACCGCCTTGTATGCTGGGTAACAGGTATACGGCAAATTATATTCCTCTGCATACCTTTTGATAATAGGTGTAATATGTGGATAATAGGTATGGGCCACGTTCGGGAATAAGTGGTGTGCCACATGGTGCGTAAACCCCCCAAAGAGGAAATTAGCTAACGGACTATTTGCACTGAAATCCTTGGTTACCATCATTTGATGCGCTGCCCAAGTCACTCCCATCTTGCCGTCTGTCGGAGGTAAGGGGAAAATAGCCGTTTCATCTACATGGGTAGATATCAGGGCGATGACACCCAGCATACTCCCACAGATATGCATCGCCAACCATGCCAACACCACCATATGCCAAGGTTGATTGAGCACCAAGATGGGAATGCCTATCAGGTAAAAGACATTAAATAATTTTGCAGCAAACAGCTTGTAATATTCAACACGGGGAATTTTGACAACACGCTTAACATAGTTGTCCTTGGAACCGAAAAAATCCTTGAAATCGCGAATAAACAGCCAATTGAGTGTGTACATCGGGTAAAGCAACCACATGTATATATGTTGGTAACGATGTTGATTGAGGTGCGGGCTATCGGGAAATATCCGTACCATATCACTCTGTTTGATGTCTGTATCCCAATGCTGGATATTGGGATATGGATGATGCAGCAACAAATGCCGTTTGGACCACAGCCAGCTGTTGCTCCCAAACAATTCCAGCACATTGGTGAACATGGTATTATGCTTTCGTTTTGCAAAAACCGCACCATGTGCAGCGTCATGGAAAGCATTGATAAACAATGTAATCATGGAAAACCCAAGAAAAATGTAGAAAAGGAACAACAAGGGAGTATAGTTGCCAAATAATAGGATGCAAATATAAAAGGTGAAATACAGCACCAACAAAAGGATCGACTTGGTAATATTTCTCCGCTGAATGCTTTTGTTGGAGAGCACCTTTTCATGCACCTCTTTCTGAAGCTTCTTGAAAAAATCATCAGGGCCGGCTTTCTTATATGTTGGCTTAATAAGTCCTTCCATACACTAATTGCTCTTACATGGGTTACAAGCACAAAAATAGGAATTATATACTAGAAGCGTGTGGCATAATGATTAATCATTACAAAATTTTGTCAGCTGCATATGTAAATTCAACAGATTCCCGCTAATTAACCAATAATTCCTTAATTTCGCGACCAATATGGAAACAGTTGTGAGCGGTATCCGAAGTACCGGAAAGTTACATTTAGGGAATTATTATGGGGCAATTAGAAATTTCGTGCAGATGCAGCACGAGCATAATTGCTATTTTTTTATTGCCGACCTGCATTCATTGACCACACATCCCACTCCGGAAGACCTCTACACCAACGTCCGCCAAGTGGTAGTTGAATACCTCGCCGCCGGTATTGACCCTGATGTGGCCACCATATATATACAATCCGACGTGCCTGAAG
Source organism: Parapedobacter tibetensis (assembly GCF_024704835.1). GTDB lineage: Bacteria > Bacteroidota > Bacteroidia > Sphingobacteriales > Sphingobacteriaceae > Parapedobacter > Parapedobacter tibetensis. The sequence continues at coordinate 81,629 of NZ_JAMXBE010000005.1, read as the reverse complement.
TGGCTGAATTGTATCTCTACCTTAATATGAATGCCTATTTGGGCGAGCTCGAACGAGCCACCTCATTCAAAGATAAGGTAAGGGCAAACCCGGATAACATAAATGCCGGACTGCTTACTTACCCCGTGCTGATGGCGGCAGACATTTTACTGCATCGCGCCACTAAGGTGCCGGTAGGCAAAGACCAAGAACAGCACCTTGAAATGACACGTACGTTCGCAAACCGGTTTAACCGGATGTATAAAACTGAATATTTTGCTGAACCGCATGCATTTTCCTTCGGCAAAAACCTGATCAAAATACCCGGATTGGATGGCAAGGGCAAGATGGGAAAATCTGAAGGGGAAGCCAATGCGGTTTACCTATCGGACTCACCGGAAACCATTCGCAAAAAAGTGATGCGCGCGGTGACTGATAGTGGGCCAACAACACCTAACCAACAAAAGCCGGAGGCCATCCAAAACTTGTTTACGCTGATGGAAGCCGTTTCCTCACCAGATACCTTGAAGCATTTCGACGATTTATATAATGCCTGTGAAATCCGCTACGGCGACTTTAAGAAACAATTGGCGGAAGATATGGTTGCTGCTACCGAACCTGTTCGTGCACATATCCATGAAATTTCCAATGATAACGATTATATTAGCAAAGTGATTCATCAGGGAAATGAAAAAGCACGAGAAAGCGCCCGCAAAACCATAGCGGATGTACGAGAAATTATCGGTTTTAGGAAGTTTTAATATGCACATCGCCATTGTAGGAAACATCGGAGCAGGAAAGACCACGCTCACCAAACTGTTGGCCAATCACCTCAAATGGGAGCCGCAATTCGAAGCTGTGGATGACAACCCATACCTAGAGGATTTTTACAGCGATATGAAACGCTGGGCGTTCAACCTGCAAATCTATTTCCTCAATAGCCGGTTTAGGCATATCGTACAATTGCAGGAAAAAGGCACCAACATCATCCAAGACCGGACCATCTATGAAGATGCCTATATCTTTGCCGAGAATTTATATGACATGGGACTGATGAGCGCTCGTGATTTTGAGAATTACAGCAATATATTTGAGAGTATTATCTCTTATATCAAAGCCCCCGACTTACTTATCTACCTTCGGGCATCCGTGCCCACGTTGGTAGATAATATTCAGCTCCGAGGCCGTGAATATGAATCAGGAATTCGTTTGGATTACCTATCCAAGCTCAATGCCAAATACGAAAAATGGATAAAGAGCTACAAAGATGGCAAGCTACTGGTATTGGATAAAGACAAATTGGATTTTGCTAACAAACCCGAAGACCTGGGTTTCGTCATCCAAAAAATCGACGCTGAACTGTTTGGGTTGTTTTGAGTCGAAAGACGGAACACGAATAACGCAGATTAAGCGGATTTATACAGCTTATTAGTTTAGTCGATCCTAGGTTATCTGTACTATCCGTGTCATCTTTGTTCCATTAAATCGAGCTATACGAAAATCTAAAATCTCATATCTAAAATCTCACGTCTTATATCTCATGTCTAACCATAAAACCATCGGAATTATCCCTGCGCGTTATGCTTCAAGCCGTTTCCCCGGAAAGCCGCTGATAGATATTGCAGGGAAAAGCATGATCCAGCGGGTGTATGAACAGGTTTCCAAGAGTCAAAAGCTCGACAGGGTATTGGTAGCTACTGATGATGCCCGTATTTTCACTCACGTCAAATCTTTTGGGGGTGAGGCCCTGATGACATCTGATACGCACCAAAGCGGTACGGATCGTTGCGCGGAAGTTATTGCTTCGTGCCCTGGTTTTGATATAGCCGTCAACATCCAAGGTGACGAACCGTATATCGACCCCGAACAGATTGATTTATTGGTTGCATGCTTTGAAATCGCCGATGTTCAAATCGCCACATTGGTTAAGAAAATCACCACTACCGAGGAACTATTCAACACCAGTATACCGAAGGTGGTGATTGATCATGCAGGGAGCGCCATCTATTTCAGTCGGCAAACCATCCCATTCCAACGCAATGCACCGTCACAAGACTGGCTTCACCTACATACATACTATAAACACATAGGCATCTATGGTTATCGCACCGATATATTGGCTGCATTGACCAAGCTCCCCGTTTCATCCTTGGAAAAAGCCGAGGCATTGGAACAATTGCGTTGGCTGGAAAATGGCTATCGTATCCAAACGGCGGAAACCACCCATGAAACTATCGCGGTGGATACACCAGAAGATATGGAGAAAGTGATAAAGGCAGGCAATAAACTATAAGCCTGCCGATTATCGACTAATAAAATAACTAAAGCCTAGTCAAAATTTCCCTGAAATTCTTTACACTTTGGGCTACGTCACCAGCATTGTTCTCCCAATTGTGCTCGTATTCCGCAGAAATATTCCCCTTGAAGCCTTGACGCTTCAACTCAGCAATCACCCCTTCCACATTGCATACACCGGTACCCCAATGTACATCATGTGTTTTACGCGACTTTTCCTCCAAATCCTTGAAATGAAGACTTACCAAGTGTCCTTCATATTTCTTCAGGCTTTCCACGGGATCCAATCCGGACCGCACCCAATGACCGATATCGGCGCAGGCCCCCACATATTCACTATTGGCTTTGGCTATGGCCTCGAGCACCACTTGCGGGCTCCAATAATGTGAAGGTTCTGGATGGTTATGAATACCCACTTTTATTTTATATTGCGTGGCCAATTGACCGATCAATGGCAAAAACTCTTCCTTCGGCTCCGAATTGATGACCTTGATACCCATCGCCTTGGCAAATTCGAATAATTGTTTCCATTCTTCTTCGGTATTGCCATTTACCACGCCAAATGCACACAGCTTCACTTTCTTCTTCTTCAAAGCCTTCTTAATGGCATTACGCTTTGTCGCATCCATCTTATAATCCATCTTGCCCTCAATACCACCACCAATCTCCTGTCCGTTATAAGCCTCTACCGACCGCAGGCCCGCATTCCGTGTCTTATCCACCGCTTCGAAAAACGTGTATTCTTTGAACGTGTATGTTTGGACTGAGAGATACCAACCCAGTTTCTTCTCTGGGTATTGTTGCGCCACGACCATTTGCATGGAAATCACACTCAACGCCACAAATGCAATGCTACGGATACTCATTTTAAAAAATTGTTTCATGTTCATTTATAATTAGTTATTTAGTTAACGATGTACCTCATAGGTATAGTTTCTAACCGATTGGTGCAATTGGCTTCGCTGGCTTTCGGCCAACGGTTTGGCATGTTGCAACACATGGATAGCCTCATCCAATTGCGCAGACGTTCTTATACCCAGCGCTGCGGTAGCTACCGCCGGGTGCCCCCATACGTAGCCCAATGCTACATCCAGTTTAGACAGCCCACCTTCGGTTGCCATTTTGGCCACCGCCTTTGCAGCCCTAGAAACCTCACTGTCTGTGTATTGCAAATAGGTTTCGGCCTCTTTCCCCAGGAGCAAGCCTTGGGCAACTGCCCCACGGCATACCACACTGATACCTTGATCATGGAGCAATTGCAGCACTTCCTCTTCCGGCCGGTGGTCCAGCAAGCTATATTGCATCATCACACTGACCATATTGGATCGCGCTACATACTCCCTAATTACGTTTGGCCGGATGGATGAGATACCGTACCATCGTATTTTTCCCTGTTGCTTGAGCAACTCAAACGCTTCTATCGTCTCGTCGATGGGGTCTTCGATGGTTCCCCCATGTAATTGGTAGAGGTCTATATAATCCGTTTTGAGTCGCTTGAGGCTCTGCTCCACACTCTTCAGGATGTAATCCTTGCTTGGGTTCCAATCCCAACCACTACCATCTGTACGCCACTGGTTGCCTACTTTTGTGGCAATAATCACATCCTTGCGGATAGGTTTAAGCGCTTCCCCTACGTATAATTCATTCAGTCCCTTTTGGTACAAGTCGGCCGTATCGAAATAATTGATCCCCCTATCGGCTGCTTTACGCAAGACTTCACTGTTAGCCGCTTGGTTTTCACCCAATGACATGCAGCCGAAGCTGACACGGCTGACGTACAAATCCGATTTGCCTAACTGGTTCATTCGTTTTCTACTACCTGTTCTCCGCTTGTATTTTTCTGAATCGCAATAAGTTCGACATCGAATATCAACACACTATACGGGGGAATAAGCTGGCCCGCACCGCTCGAACCATAACCCAGTTTGTAGGGGACATAAAATCGGTAATGTGCATCCACGAGCATCATAATCCCTGTCACTATAAATGTCAACTTCATATCATGTTCAATCTAAAATTGATAAAACCCCATAGGTTTTTGCTCTTGGAGTGTCAAATATACACACTTATTTTTTCCTTGAGGTTGTTTTCTTTAAATCTGGCAAAAACGCTGCGACTATCCCGATGAGTGGCAGGAAAGCGCATATATGGTAGACGTAGCCAATACCCTGGGTATCCGCCAACTTACCAAGCACAGCCGATCCTATCCCACCCATACCAAATGCGAAGCCAAAAAACAATCCCGATACCATGCCCACATTTCCGGGCAACAGTTCTTGTGCATACACCAAAATCGCCGAAAATGCGGATGCGATGATCATCCCAATGATAAATGATAGGGTAATGGTCCAAAACAGGTTGGCATAAGGCAACATCAATGTGAATGGTGAAGCCCCCAAAATAGATAACCATATCACGTATTTGCGCCCAATACGGTCGCCCAAAGGCCCCCCAATCATGGTTCCCGCAGCGACCGCGAAGAGGAAAACGAATAAATATAACTGCGATTGCTGTACCGATACACCAAATTTATCCATCACATAAAAGGTATAATAACTGGTAATGCTTGCGAAGTAAAAATATTTCGAGAAAATGAGCACCAGCAGGACAACGATAGATACCACTACCGTTTTACGGGGCAAGGTCTGCTGCACTGCCTCCTTGACTTTGTTTTTACGCAGGATGTAATTGCGGATGGATTTCGGTTTATACCATTTGCCAATTCGGTAAAGGATGACGATAGCGACCAACGCTGCAAACGAAAACCAAATGACATTGAAGCGCCCAAAGGGGGCGATAAGCATAGCGGCCAATAGCGGGCCAATCGCACTCCCAGCGTTGCCTCCCACTTGGAAAAGCGATTGTGCAAACCCTCGTCTGCCACCTGAAGCTACATAAGCCATACGAGAGGCCTCAGGGTGGAACACCGATGACCCCGCTCCTACGAAGGCAACTGCGACCAATAGCCAAAGGTAACTTGGTGCCATGGCGAGCATGACCAGCCCAGTGAGGCTAAACCCCATCCCCACTGGCAACGCATAAGGATAAGGTTTTCTATCCGTAAATATGCCAACGAGCGGCTGTAATAAAGAAGATGATAGCTGGAAAACAAGTGTAATCACCCCAATCTGTGCAAAACTCAGGTGGAAGGAGCCCTTTACAATCGGATAAATGGCTGGGATGAGGGATTGGATGGTGTCATTGAGCAAATGCGAAAAGCTCAATGCAAATAATACGGGGTATATGGTTCTAGAAACTTCTTTAGTATTGGTGGATTCTTCGGTGTCCATATGTACGGAAATGATATTTGTGCAAAGGTAAAAATCCTGACCTAAGATTTCAGTTAAGTCTTATAATATCATCCCCATTGTTACCCTTCATCTGTATTTAGGTATAATACTTGTTACACCCTCACAGATGCTCGGAGCAAAATTACGCGATAGCCTTTTTAACGAAGGGCCTCATGTATGGATAACGGATTCCGGATTCCTCGTATGTTGGATAGATAGTGGTGTTGTTAAATCACTGTTCGACCGATCGGAAAATGCCAATGGTTTTGAAAGCATATACGGTTTCAATCCCTATCCGCATTATACCCATATGTTGAGTGAAGATTATGGCCGGCAATACCAATTCGAAGGCATTGCCAACTATGCGGCCATCAGCGACATCCACGGTCAATTTGACTTGTACGTAATACTGTTGAAAGCACATGGTATCATCGATTCTGCGCTTAATTGGTCATACGGTGCGGGTCACCTCATCATACTGGGCGATATCATGGACAGGGGCATAGGTGTGACTGAAGCCCTTTGGCTTACCTATAAATTAGAGAGCCAAGCCTTGGCAGCCGGTGGCCGTGTACACTTTCTCTGTGGCAATCATGAGGCCATGGTCATGGACGATGACCTGGGGTATGTAGACCAAAAATACCTTACTACCGCCACGCTTATGGGAACAACCCACCACGAGCTGTACGGCCCCAGTACCTTGTTAGGCCGGTGGCTACATAAGCGCCCAATTATGCTGACCATCAATGATGACCTCATCACCCATGCAGGCGCATCGCCAGAATTGGTGGATAACGCATTCTCTATTTCCCAAATCAACACCCTATTTATCGATAGCATATACCCCCAATCCAAGACCAAATGGTGGTATGATAAGCAACTCCATTTTCTGGCAACAAGTAAGGGTCCTCTCTGGTATCGCGGGTATTTTAGTGGGAAATTCCGTGAGGAAGATATGGTCGATATCCTACATTACTTCAATAAACGCCGGATAATAGTAGGGCATACACCTTCAGGAGAAATCCGTAACATGTTTAATGGTAAATTATTGGCCATAGACGCCTCCGTACAATCCGGCAAAAACGGGGAAATATTGTTATATGAAAAAGGCATTTATGCCCGAGGGCTGATTGATGGCGGTACACTCCCGCTCATGGTTTCACCATAGCGATTAATGATGAGCGATTAATACTCTTCCCTTTCAAAGATCTCCGGTTCAGTCCCGGCTTCCGCCGTTACCACCTTTTTCTTGCCCGTAATCATCCGCACGAGTACCGGAGCTGTCGCCAGCACCACAATGCCTATAATCACATATTCCAAGTTGCGCTGTACCCATTCATTTTCACCAAGCAGATAGCCCAATGTAACCAAGCTGCCTACCCAAAGAATACCTCCAATGATATTATATAAGGCGAATTTTTTGAAATCCATCTCCACAATGCCAGCCACTATCGGGGCAAATGTGCGCACAACGGGGAGAAAACGGGCAAAGATAATCGCCATCCCTCCCCTTTTGTGGTAAAACTCCTGGGCCCTAAAAACATATGCCTTCTTGAAAAACCACGTGTCTTTCTGCTTCAACAATCGATGTCCAAAATATTTACCGCACCAATAACCCACAAAATTACCCAGAATTCCCGCTACAGATATCAAGGCAATCCAATACAAGAGGGTCATCACGGAATCAAGGGGGCCAAGCGAGATGTTGGCAATGATAATCCCAGCAATAAAGAGTATGGGATCACCCGGCAGGAAAAAGCCAATCAGGATACCCGTCTCAGCAAAAACAATGAATAACAATAAATAAAGGCCACCGTGTTCGACAATCCAATCTGGATTCGTGAGGTTATTGATAAATTCGAGAAATTCAGCCACTGATAATAACGCAAAAATGAAAGCAAAAGAACTACCTAATCCTGGAATGAACCAGTACAAAACCATGCCATGTTACTTGGAAAACGACCAACTTGTTGAATCCGCAAAAAGAAATGTCATTATGGTGACAAAAGGACTGACAACCCATCACCTGCCACCAACAAAATCATTGGCCTGACAAAAACGCTCCATACCATCTCCCCGATTCCTTCACAATCCGCTGTTGCGTTTCGAAATCCACGTGCACCAGGCCAAAACGCGGGTGGTACCCCTCCGCCCATTCGAAATTGTCGGTCAATGTCCACACAAAATAACCCTGCACGTTACATCCCTCCTGCTTGGCTCGTAGCACCTGCTCCATATGGCTCCCTAGGTATTGCACACGTAAGGGGTCACGTACGCTCCCTTCCCTCACCTCATCGGGAAAAGCGGCCCCGTTTTCAGTGACATAAATCTTGGGGATATTGGGATATGCACTGAATTTTTTGATCATTTCATAAATAGCAGGCGGATACACCTCCCACCCCATTTCGGTAACTGCCTCGACTTTGCGTTTTTTGGCTTCCACAAGACGTGCCCGCAGGTAAGGCACAAAATAGGAATGCTTCACCACTTCACGGGTATAATTTTGGATACCAATGAAGTCGAAATCGAAGGGCAGGGATTGATCATCCCCTGCAAGCATGTATTTTTCCATTCCTTGTAAGGCGTTCAAATCTGCTATGGGATAACCCAGCCCGAGCAGTGGCTCGATGAACAGGCGATTTATCAATGCATCTGCCCGCGTAGCCGCCCGTACGTCACGTGGCTTTGAACTGAATGGATGGATACTGGAACAGGAAAAGGTACTGCCCAGCTGCGCTTGCGGCAATGCCGAGCGGAGAAGGCGTCCTACCCTACCCATCGCCAAGGCTGCATGATGTGCAGCGGGAAAGAAATTCCGTAGCCCGGTAAGTCCAGGTGCATGCACGCCGAAAAAGTATCCGGCACCGGTAAATACCGTGGGTTCGTTAAGCACCATCCAGTGCTGCACACGGTCACCAAAGTGTTTAGCAGCAGATGCTGCATATTCTTCCAGCCAAAAAATGATGTTACGGTTTGTCCAACCGCCCCGATCCTGCAAAGCTTGGGGCAAATCCCAGTGGTAGAGTGTTACCCAAGGTGTGACACCTTTTTCCAGGCAGTAATCAATCAATCGGTCGTAATAGGCAATAGCTTTAGGGTTTTCGGGGCCAATACCATTTGGGAAAACACGGGGCCATGAAAGGGAAAACCGGAAATTGGGAATATGCATCTCCCTCACCAATGCGATATCTTCTTGATACCGGTTGTAAAAATCATTTGCCACACGGGCGTGATAATTATGCTTGATTTTACCTTTACGTCCCGTAAAAGTGTCCCATATCGATGATCCTTTACCATCGGCATCAACTGCCCCCTCAGTTTGAAAAGCCGCACTGGATACCCCCCATTGAAAATCTTGTCCGAAATCCTCCCTTACCATTCGCTATACCAATGCCTTAGCCACATGCGTTTCCAACAGCTTATCGATGATTGCCTGCGTGCAATCGGGGTAATCTACCGAAATGGTTTGTTTACCATTCAGCCAAGTTTCAATAGCTACATCATTTTTGGGCTTCAGGTTTTTGATCACAGGCACGCCCATCTCCTCAAGCGCGGCCGCGTTGAGGTGCTGTTCGTATTGATTTTTCATGGGGATGACCAATAGTTTTTTTTGTAGAAAGAGCGCTTCTGCCGGGGTTTCGAACCCGGCACCGCATAGCACACCTGCCGATGTCGCCATACTTTGGATAAAAAGCTCATTGGCGATGGGCTGGACGCTAACGTTGCGCATCTCGAATGGGGTTTTATTATGTTTGGAAAATACTTGCCAACGGATATCGGGAAAACGCATCAAATGCTTGAGTAACCTGGTATCGTCATACGCGGGAAGATAAACGGTATAATGCCCTTGGTCTGCCACATCCAGCTGACGCACTTGCTGCCGGATGACCGGTGTAAAAGTTCGGTGGCTATACTTCTTGAAGTGAAATCCATAATTGATTGTGGCGGGTGCATAATTTTTCATGATGAATTTGCCTACCATATCCGCTTCCTTTGGTTTTGGCGATTGGGCATCCATTGCAGCCGCTTGGTGACTGAGGCCGATGCACTCCTTATCACGCGTATTGCAAGCCCAGGCAGAAATCGGCTCAAAATCATTGATGATCAAATCATATTGTTCAATAGGAAGCGTATTGACTTCCTGAACGAGCCTCCGTACGGTCGAACTCATGAACGTTTTCCATAGATCAACCCCTCCGGATTTGCCAAAAATAAAGCTGAGCCCATGCATACGGTACTTCACGGGGAAAGGCAGTTCCAAATCCGCTTGGATACCACTGACCAGCACATCAACCTCCGCACGCCGCTGCAGGCAGGGTACCACATCCATTGCCCGGCTTAGGTGGCCGTTGCCCGTTCCTTGTACTGCGTATAAAATTTTCATATTGACACAACGGACATTAGACTTCCAGTATCAGCTTCCCGGCTTCTTTCTCGCAAAGATTAAAAATAACCATCAGTGCGAATCCGCATGATCTGCGTTATCCGTGTTCCAACTTCTCAACTTTCCAACTACCTAATGTCTGAACGCTGAGGCCAAAAAACGTAAAAAAATACGGCTTTTCAAACCCGAAATCCATTTTACTATTCTTTTCACCATGATCATATCCAATTTTCCTTCTGACAATGTCGCTATTTAACATTACCCCAACATTAAAAACAGGTGAAAAATTTGTGATATTTCGATAATTCAACTAATTTTAGGTCATGAACCGAATCTACCTATTACTGTTAGCAGTGCTTGTGATTATCATGCTATCGTCGTGGGGCTTCCACGCCCATAAGCTCATCAATCGGATGGCGGTATTTGCCTTGCCAACCGACATCGCTGGATTCTATAAGCACCATGCAGATTACATAACCGAACACGCCATAGATGCCGACAAGCGGTGTTATGTGGATACGGCCGAATCACCTCGGCATTTCATTGATGTGGATGATTATGGGGAACAACCTTTTGACAGCATCCCCATTCATTGGACGGCAGCTGCTGGCAAATTCACCGAACGCAGGTTGCTGGCTTCGGGTATCTTACCATGGCAGATCAACCGGAGTTACCATAATTTGGTCACGGCACTGGGTGAAAAGGATTTCCAACGGATATTGCGCTATTCAGCAGATATAGGTCATTATTTGGCCGATGCCCATGTACCCTTGCACACCACCAGCAACTACAATGGTCAACTCACCAATCAAGTAGGTATCCATGCGTTTTGGGAGAGTAGGTTACCCGAATTATTTTCCGATGGATATAATTTTTTCGTTGGCCGTGCCCATTATATCGAGTCACCTTTGAACGACGCTTGGCGTATTGTGAAGGAAAGCTTCAGCTTGGTGGATTCCGTGTTGGGCATCGAAGCCCAGTTGAATGAACGGTTTCCAGCCGACCGGAAGTATGCTTATGTGGAACGTAACCGCTCCTTGATCAGGGCTTATTCCGAGGAATACTCCCTCGCCTACCATGAGGCGCTGCAAGGCATGGTGGAACGTAGGTTGCGGGCTTCCATCATCAGTGTGGGGAGCTTCTGGTATTCAGCATGGGTGGATGCCGGGCAACCCGACATCAGGCATCTTACTAAACAAACGCTCACCCAGGATTCCCTAGCAACCCCAACCCCCGCCCAAAAGATATTGGGCAGGGAGGAGTGGCATTAAAGCTTAATCGTATATACTCAAAGCGGATTTCACCGCATGGTAGTCCTGTAAATTCACCTGCGACAAGGATGCACTCACCCCTCCGGGTATCAGGATATACCTGAATTCCAAGGATCCGCCTAGGCCTATGCTGCCTGAGTCGTCATGCGAAAATCGGGTGATGTGTATCACGCCGACCTTGGTTCGGTAATCAATCGTATTGGACTTACCTCCAGCATCGCTGATATAGGGAAGGAGGTAAGCGGTACTCGAAAACCGCATGAACACCAATACCACTCCATTGTTAAGGATTCCTGTGGTAAGCTTGGGAGCATATAAGTTTTTTACTTTCAAATGCGATCCATCAATAATGGTATCGCGCTGGCTTTCCGTAAGGGTCGCCCAATTGCTGTAGATGACATTGGCCGTGCCTGCAGGACCCTTGTCACCATTTTCTCCTTTTTCTCCCTGTGTCCCTTGTTCGCCTTGGGGGCCCATCGGCCCTAAGTCGCCCTTTTTGCAGGCTGACAGGCCGATAGCCACAGCCCCTACGGCTATAAGCAAAAATTTACAATGTTTCATGGTTGTTTGATTTGAATGTTAGTGATTATTGAAATTTATTTTTGATAATTACTAACACAAATATCGGAAGTTATGAAAACTAAAAACAATACCCATTTTGGTGTATAATAATCAATGACACAAATAATTATAAAAAAAGGACTATCGTGTCAACGGCTTAGTTGAGCTGCATGGACGATGATACCAATCGCCTCGGTAAGTTCTTCCGCTGTAAAACTTCCGAAGCCAAAACGTATGGCGCAATGTTCTTTTGATTGGTAAAGTAAAAACCGGGGCAAGTACAGGCCTTGCTGGGAACAAGCTTTCTGCAATTGCATCAAATTAAGGTCACGTGGCCATTTCGTCCATATCGCCAAGCCTCCGCTAGGTAAGCTGAAATCGACATAGCCATCTAATTGCACCCTCAGCAGCTGGGCAAGGTGGTCACGACGGGAACGATATTCGTTGGTGGCCTTTTTCAGATAACGATGGATTTCACCATCAGCAATTAACTCACCCAATGCCAACTCGGTCAGGATGTCACCATGCCGATCCATGATATCCAAAAGTTTCCCCATTTCGCTGATCAATGTTTCTGGCGCTACGATGAAACCGGAGCGGAAACCGGCCGCCAAGGACTTCCCGAAGGTTCCGACGTAAACCACCATCCCTTCCGTATCGGCACTGGCCATGGGCAACAGCGGACTGCCATCATAGTGGAAGTCGTAGTCGTAATCATCTTCGAGGATGATAAACCCATACCTTGCCGAAAGCTCCAGTAGCTCCATGCGGCGTTGCGTATTAAGCGTAACCGTAGTGGGATAATGGTGATGCGGTGCAATATAAAGCATCCGGAACGGATGTTGTTCGCAAAGTTCACGGATGGCCGCAACATCGAGCCCGCCTTCATCCATAGGCACGGTAAGTATCTGCGCCCCGGCTTTCTGGAGAATCATATTGGTCGCAAAATAACTCAGCTCCCCTACCACTACCCGGTCGCCCGGAGTGATCAATGTTTCGACAACGATATAAATGCTGAGTTCAAGGCTACGCGTGACAAGGATATTTTTTTTTGAGACATGCAATCCCCTTGTCAGGTTCAGGAAATTGGCAAGGTTTTCCTTGTAGTATTCATTTCCTGTCAGGTTACCATGTCCCAATTTGGCCCGGTTGGATTTGCGCTTCATATTGGTATGGAACAATCGGGAAAGATAATCCACATGCGACAGCCGGGCATCCGGCAGGCCATCGTCAAAACTATATGTTGCTGCGGAATCATCGAAGGGGTTGTCCAGCACAGTCCATTTCTTAAAACCAAATCCTGTGGATTTAGGATAGCTTACCAGCGCATCCCCATCATAACCCTTTATTTTCTGCGGTTTGTCTACCTTGCCATTCTTGATGAATGTTCCGCGGCTCGGGTACGTCGCTATCCACCCCTGGGCATCGAGTTCAGCATAACTGGCCACCACGGTATTGCGATGGAGTCCCAACAGCCTGCCCATCTGCCTAGTTCCCGGCAACTTATGCCCTTCCATCAAATAGCCTCGTTGGATGGCATTGATAAGCTGATGGGCCACCTGCAAGTATACGGGCGTGGCAGATTGCCGATCTACCTGAACAAAACTTCGATAGGGAACCAAAACCGGACTATCCATAAAATTAAAACTGGCACATCATGATGTGCCGGCAAGATACGACTTTTGGCAAAGTTTAACATATAACTACTGTTTTCATGAAGATATACATTACCAGTTGCCTCCTAATCATCTTATCCCTTTCAACCACCGCTTATGGCCAAACCACGTTGTCCGATACCAGTACGATTAACCTCGCCGAAATAATCATCACCGAAAACCGCCTCCAAATACCTTTTGCCAAACAGAACCGAAATATTCACATCATCACACGGGATGAGATTGCCGCTAGTCCTGCACGTTCTATCAATGAACTGCTCGCCTACGTGGCTGGTATAGACGTTCGACAGCGTGGACCCTGGGGAGCCCAAGCGGACATTAGCATAGACGGTGGCACATTTGACCAAACGTTAATTCTCGTCAATGGTGTAAAGATGAACGACCCGCAGACTGGTCATAACAGCATGTCATTGCCCATACCAACAGACGCCATCGAGCGCATAGAAATTATCCGTGGACCTGCAGCACGCATCTATGGAATCAACAGCTTAACGGGTGCCATCAACATCGTAACCCGTAAAGTGGCCAACAGCGGTATTGAGGGGCGCGTATATGCCGGATCGAGCTTCAAAAGCGATGAGGAGTCGGACGACCTGTATAACAGTCGCGGTGTACAACTAGGCGGCCGCATAGCCGGTGAGCATGGTAGGCACCTGCTGTACGGCGGTTATGATGGAGGAAACGGCTATCGTTATAATACGGATTTCCTGAACACGAAACTATTTTATCAGGGTGACGCGATCGTGGACCAAGATGACCTATTGAGCTGGACGGCGGGCTATGCCTACAACAACTTTGGCGCCAACGCTTTCTATGCCGCTCCCGGCGACAGCAATTCACAGGAAATTATCCAAACCGCTCTTGGAAGCATCCAATATACCAGTCAATTGAACGAGAAATGGACACTCACGCCGCGTATAGCTTATCGCTTCGCTTACGACGACTACCGTTACCTAAAGGACGACCTCAGTAAATACCGGAACATGCATCGCTCCCAGGTGATCAGCTATGAGTTCAATTCACGCTATCGGGGCAACTTTGGTGAGCTTGGTTTCGGAGCGGAACTCCGCAATGATATCATCCGAAGCACGAGCTTGGGCGACCGCAACCGCTTCAATTACGGTTTCTATGGCGAATTTAGGGCAGATAAAGTCGATCGACTGAGCCTCAGCCTAGGGGCATACCTCAATTATAACAGTGATTTTGGGTGGCGTGTTTACCCCGGTCTGGATGCCGGATACAATTTCTACGGTAATTGGAAGGTGTTTGTCAATACCGGAACCGGTCAACGCATCCCTACATTTACGGACCTTTATTACCAAGGGGCCGGCAATCGGGGTAATCCAAACCTGACATCCGAAAATGCCTATTACGCAGAAGGCGGGCTGAAATTCATCGGGCCAAAATGGCAGCTGAACGCCTCCTATTTTTACCGTCGCATCGATGATTTCATCGACTGGACCCGTAAATCATTGGAGGACCCTTGGGTACCGGACAATTTTCTGCAGAACAATACAAACGGCGTGAACTTAAGTATTTCTTATCGCTGGCCCACACAGCAGCCCAGTAATGGATACATTACGTTCGCTTATAACTACCTTGATCCGAAGTTTAAACAATATGATGATAACAACTTGTCACGCTATGCAATTGAGAGCCTAAGACACCAAGCAGTAGCCATGATGAATTACCACATCGGAAAAGTAGGACTCACTGCCGCAGAACGCTTTGTGGAACGCATCAGCTATCGAAGGTATTTCCTGACTGACGTACGGGCTACCCTCAGCCTGGGCGCATATCAGCTGTATTTAGACGCCAATAATATTTTTGATAAGCGATACATAGAAGCCGCAGCTGTCCCCATGCCGGGGAGGTGGGTTAGCCTCGGACTCAAGTATGCGCTCCGTTAAGTGTTTTCCCCATTAATGGGTCAGTGATGCTCACCGAGCCCGTCTCTACGTGTCCGGCAAAGCGTAAGTCAAAGGCTGAAACATCCTCGATGGTTATTCCTACATCGTACCATCCATGCCTACAGGGGAAGGTCAGGCCAGTTTGCCGGCCTTTCCCCTTTATCTTCAGCATCTCCGGTGGATTGCCGTAAACAAGGTCTTTAATATGTAGCTTATAGTTTTCGGATCCCATAAACGAGAGTTCAATATCACCGGAGGTGATATCCCCTGTTGCCGTCGCCTCAAAACCAGGCATATCGCGATCGCCCGTAACCATCCCATACAAGCCGTTCGGCCCGTGTACTTCCAGCTGAAATCGTCCATTTTCGAAATCCACCAAAGGCCAATGATATTGCAACTGCTCGCCCTGCTTTACGGCGAAATCCCATGTGCGTCCTATCTGCACATCGTCACCGTACGCAACGGGGCAGTGTACCCGAAAAGGCATTCCGATTTGCTTGGTCTTCGGCAATTTACCATCCAGCCCGAAAAGTATGGACAATCGCTGTAGCTTGTGGTCAACACGAAACGTCAATGAAACATCATACGGCAAAGCACATGCTGGTTTCGTGCCTGGTTCTTGTTGCGGCAGCAACGATGCGTCGTGGATATTTTGTGCCATTCGATCCAGCTCATCGGGTTGTAGCAACCGGTAATTGCCCGGCAACCTCTTCGTCTTGGCGGAATAGATGCGCGCTACGTCGGTGTTGCGGTCTACCCATTGTAACGTGGGTTTACCCATGTATTCCACCGGCCTGAAAACCGAGGTGAGATCGCCGCATACCAGTCGGCGCCAAGCGCTTATATTCGTTTCGACCACCATCTTTCCCACCTTCCGCGCCAAGAAATGCTCCAGAAACTGAATAGTGGAAGTGTGGTCGAACACCTCCGAATTTACCCAGCCACCTTTTGTCCAAGGCGATGCTACCACCATCGGAACGCGGAATCCCAGACCAATGGGGCTATCGAGCGTGGCCTGCGGATTTCCCGTCCGTATTTTTTCCTGCTCAGCCGTCACATATTCCTCAGCGGTATCGATATGTTGAGGCACCGCACCACTTTCTTCCCTGCCCGAATGGGGTGGTACAAACGGCGGCACATGATCAAAATAGCCATCATTTTCATCATACGTTAGGATGAAAATTGTCTTTTTCCACACTTCGGGGTTCTTCGTCAGAATGTCCAATGCTTCGGATACGTACCAAGCCCCATACCAAGGCGACCCCGGATGATCCGAAAACCGGCATGGTGCCACCAACCACGATACGGTGGGCAGCTTATCTTCCTTGACGTCCTTACGAAACTGGTAGAAAACATCGCCTTTAGGTACTTCCACGGTCTTCTCCGTTCCCTCGTCGGTATAAGTGAGGGTTTCCAACCGATGGTAATCCGCATCTCCAGTATTGGTTACAAATGCTCGACGATGGATTTCCTGCTCAAAAGGCGCGAGCTTATCAAAATTAGCTGCATTGTACTGCCGGATATCTTGACGCAGCCGCGTCAACTGCTCTTGCAGCTTATTGCGTTCGTCTCCGACCACTTCACCACGGCCAAGCAATCCTTCCAATTCGACAAGCCGACGTTCCATATAAACACGATGGGCCACGTGGAAACGTACCTTGTATTGCCCGTAAAATTCCAAGTTATTGTCCGTGAAATTGGCTAACCAATCTTCTTCCTCTCCCTCGAATCCGACAGGCAGGCTCAGTTCATTCTGGTATACTTTCCATTCGACACCCGCTTCCTGCAATCGTTCGGGGTAGGTTTTCCAGCCTACGTCCTTGTAGTTGATCTGTCCGTTGTCCACATGGGCGACGGAATCCGGGTTATGCGGCTCCTCACGTATCGCCCCAGCCCAGAAATACGAGCGGTTGGCACTGGTGCCGGTGAGCGACGAGCAGAAATGCTGATCGCATACGGTGAATGCATCGGCAAAGGCGTAATAAAAGGGCAAATCCTTACGGGTATAATAGCCCATGGTTAGTGGCATGTGCTGGTAATCGGGGTTGCCGGCCTTCTTGGCTTCCAACCACGTATCCATCTTACCGTTGTTACGGGCATGCACCATGTCCTTCCAACCATGTGGCAGGGAACCCATCCATGTCGATTTCGTATGCTCGATGTCCAAGTGGAAGGGCGCATAGCTTTCTCCCTTATTATTGGTCTGCACCCAAACCGGCAATCCATTGGGCAAGCGGATAGCGCGCGGGTCGTTAAATCCGCGCACGCCGCGCAATGTACCATAGCAATGATCGAATGAGCGGTTTTCCTGCATCAGAAAAACGATGTGTTCAGCATCCAGGTAGGTGCTACCCGCTTGCGCGTCAATGGCGAGTGCCCGTTGGATGGATTCGGGTATCATTTGGACGGTTGCCGTGGCACCGGCCAACAGCGCAGCTTTTTTAAGGAAGGTTCTTCTTGATTCCATGGTTAAGTGATGTTATTGGCTCCCAATAATACAGATTTTATTGCAACCACCAAGGTTTTTCATTAATGCTGTCAATTGATGATGGTTTCAGGTAGTCGATCCTTTCTTGTCCAAATAGTCACGAAAAGATCCTGAATCAAATCCTTTGCATCATCCGCGTTGCCAATGCGTTTCAAAGAAGAGTTATACAGCGATTCCCAATATTGGTTGTACAATTCGGTGAATGCACCAATCTCTCCGGTCCGCAACCGTTCCAATAATTGACCATCCATTTGTCCATTTGTTTAACGCTCCAAAAGTAAGGCTCTTAGTATTAATCTTGAGTTAAGTTTTATGATGACATGAAAAAAGCCCTTGGGAGGTTGTGAACCTCCCAAGGGCTTAATTTAACCATATACAATCCGTACAGTTATCCCTTAGGCTCCAGAATACGCCACACCACTGCAGCAACCACAGCTCCCACTATTGGTGCCACGATAAATAGCCACAATTGGCTCAATGCCACACCTCCGGCTAATAAGGCTGGTCCAAAGCTACGTGCCGGGTTCACGGAAGTACCCGTAATCGGGATGGCTACCAAGTGAATAAGCACCAACGTGAGGCCAATTGCCAGTCCAGCCATGTTACCATTACCCCATTTGGAGGTAACGCCAAATATCACAAACAAAAACAGGAAAGTAAGCACGGCTTCGACAAGGAATGCTGCGGAAGTACCATATTCATTCTGGTATCCAGCTCCCCAACCATTGGAACCATAAGCCCAATCACCTGCCGTAAACCCTGCCAATTGTCCGCTAAGCACCTGTTGCAACACAAAGGCTCCCAGCAATGCACCGATTAATTGCGCAATGATGTAGACAATAGCGTCCATAACGGAAATTTTTCCGTTTACCAGCATTGCAATGGTGATGGCTGGGTTGATGTGGCAACCGCTGATGCCACCGATGGCATACGCAAACACGACGACCGCCAAGCCAAAGGCAAATGAAATCCCCAATAAGCCCAAGCCCGAAAGGCCTGCGAGTGTGTCAGTTCCTGCCACAACAGCAGCGCCGCATCCGAAAAGCACCAGTCCGAAGGTGCCAACCAATTCGGCTACGAATTTAGTTGATGTTTTTATCTCCATGATTTTTGAAAATTGGTATAACCAAAGGTAGCATCTTTCTTTTAAAAACAACATTAATTTTATCACTACAAAATATCCACAAAAAAAGGCCACGCTTCACAGCGGAGCCTTTCCATTTAACCAAACCTAACAAAATGAATGCTTTTTAAAATTCATTTTGTTTGCTCATCCATGCCATAGAAAACAGACACGTTTATGGATAAACCTAACAAAATGAATGCTTTTTAAAATTCATTTTGTTTGCTCTACCCGGCCTATTAAAACAAACACGAAACGGGTAAAACCTAACAAAATGAATGCTATTTAAAATCGTTCTGTTTGCTCATCCATTCCATAGAAAATAGACATACTTATGGATAGCCTAACAAAATGATAAAACCTTTGCATTTGCAATGGCAAAGATAGTCCGACCCTGTTATCCTGCCATTAAGCCGCGATTAACATATCGTCAACAAATCCGGGAATCTTCAAGGATACAATCCTATTTATTTATAATGGGTAAATGCACATGGAACGTGGTGCCTTGGTTGGGTAAACTATTAACATAAATTTTTCCGTGGTAGGCTAGTATGATCTGTTTGACTATAGCAAGGCCGAATCCCGTGGACTGTTCCCCCTCGGTACCTTGGCGCCTGGTGACCTTCCCCATTTCGAAAAGCTTGTCCTGGAATTCCAGGGGGATACCGATCCCATTGTCTTGCACCTGGATGATTGCTTCATGCTCCTTCTGTTCCAACCTCACTTGGATATGGCCATGGCGGGGGGTAAACTTAATGGCATTGATTATCAAGTTACTGATGACCCGCCAAATCTTTTCCCGACTACCGCTAAAAATGATCGGCACGGTGTTCACCGTAATAGTTTGCTGCTTATCATTAGCCCACAATTGCATAAGCTCGACACAATCATGCACCATGGTTTCCAAATCGATCGCATCTTTACTGTTCGATGTATCTTTCTCATAACTATGCATCAGCTCCTGAATCAGGTTCAACGTTTGCGTTGTGGATTTACTGATGATTTCAAGGTAGTCCCGATCATCAGTCGATAGTAGTCCGTTACTTTGCTTCAGCATATCTACGCTCATTTGGACATTCGCCGCAGGAGTCCTTAAGTCGTGGGCCACCATGGCTATAATACGGGTATTGTCTTGTTGGCTATCCTGTAAAGCTAACAAGGCCAATTGGAGTTTTTCATTCTTTTCACTGATGCTTTTATTCAAGGCCGTCAGCCGTTTGATGCTTTGTCTCGATCGTTGCCAATTGCTGTAAATAAGGTAGACAATACTCAACACCAATAGCAGCGCAACAATGCCGATGATCAAGAGAATCACATGCTGCCTGTTTTGCGATGGTAATTCCGCAAGGTGATCCTGACGAGAATTTCCATTTTCATACAGCGGCAATACATGATCCATCCTCACTTTGGATTGTACAGGCCGCCGCTGGCATGCTGCCATACAGCAGCATATTACGATGATCATCAAAAGCGGATAATAAAGAAATTTGTTTTTCATTGATACGGCATCCCTTGAACTGTTTCTGCCGACCCTAAGGTACAAAATAATTTAAACTTCAAAATTTTCGCTGGGCAATGAATCAAGTCCTTCACAGCTACTCCCCAGCAATTGTTGGGCGGAAGGCAGCCAGTTTGTATATAGAGGTCTGCCAGCTTGATTTGCGCGACCAACACATCCCAGTTGTCAATTACGGACCAGCGAACGTTTACCCTGTCCCGGATGATATTGCTTTCAATTACGTATACTCTATAATTCCGTATCTTCGTTGCCATGCAACCGTTGAAGAATGCAGCGCCGGTCAGCCCAATCCGGTATACCTTCCGGTTCATCTGGTGAACCTTTCGGCCCATCGGGTCTACCTGCTGCACTCCGGTTGGCCGAGCCGCTGTACAGGCTGTCCGCGATGGCAGACCTTCCGGAGCTAACGGTGATACCGTCGGACCGGACGGTGATACTTCTTGTCCTTCGGTAAGTGCTTCCGGATGGCATGGTGTTCCCTCCGCTCCGTAACGCGGTGTCGATAAGCTTGCCTAACGGACAATTTCAACAAAAATTTGGAGTTCTTAGCGATAGAAAGTATATTTAGCAGCCATGTTTACAACAAATAACCTCCTATGATTGACAACTTAAAATATCTTCCGCGCAAAACCATCATCCAACTATTTAATGAAGTATTCGATCAGTTGCCGCGCGTGCTGGCAGATGTGGCTCCGGATGGTTGGGAACAAGGCCCGTATTACCCGCTGTTCCACTTTAGTCCAGAAGAAGAGCTATTGCGGACATTGCTCAGCAAATTAGCCAAAACACAATATGAACAACGATTTGGGGTACTGAAACACCAATACTCCGATGCTGTAGACTTAGAAACATTATTCAAAAATTTCGCCTTTACACACGAACCTAAACCATTCTATCCTGAAAAGGAGTTATGTAGCTTGTTTGTTGATGCGCTTAGCGCCATATGTCACAGCGGAAAATTCAACCGTGAGAATGACACATTTTTTTATGAAGTCAATCCCCCTGTAGCCCATTCGGCCGCGGAGATTGTAGCACGAGATAAAGGAATCACCACCGAGAGGCCATATCACCTCCCTTTTATCCCATGGGAAAAGCGCATCTTGATCATCGAAGCCAATCTCATTCCACTAATGCGTTATCTCTTTCAGGCTTTGCACAAAACCGACTTTCATTGGGAATACGTAGATTATGAGGTTTTGGAGTTTATCGGGTATTGCAGCGCCTACCAAGCAGGCGAGACAAAAGATTTGGCACCATATTATGCCAATGAAAATGACCACAAACTTGGCATTACGAGCGCCCCGAATCTAGAAGATTATTTCAAACAGGTCGACAAGGAATTGCCCAGTGACGCTGTAGTGGCTTACGTTGATGTATTCGGGAAATGGCCGAACGGCTTTCCGCTGGACAAAGACCGCTATCTCGAATGGCATAAGAAGCTCAACACCGACAAGTAACCCACCCAACGGGGATGAACTTGGAATAGACTGTTGGAAAATGACAAATTGCCAATATCTTTACCCGTGATACCGCCACATCCTTCGATTAACTAGGGTTTCGGAACACGTAACAATTTTTAACTTTACTGTGAGCAAAGGCAACAATACCACTTCCAATCATGAATGAGAAGATATATCGTGTTCTGAAATCAGGCCATATCGGTGATGATGTAGCAAATGACGTGGCATCTAAATTCAAACCCGTAAGCAAGCGAAGTGATATTTTACTTCCAAAAGGGAGGGTAGCCAATAAGATATTCTTCATTGACAGTGGATTTGTCGTGTTGACCAGCGAAATCAACGGTCAATTATTCACCCGCCACATCGCCAAAGAGAATGATTTTATTACGGTCATGGAGAGTTTCACGACGAGGGAGCCAAGCAAAGACATGCTAAGGGCTACCAAACATGCGGAAATCCATGCCATTGGATACAACGCATTGATGGCGCTCATGGATAAGCATCCCGTATTGGAGGGCCTGTTTAGACAAATTCTCCAAAACACATTAATCAAATGTCAGGCACGGATAAATGACTTGCTGAGCCTTAGCGCTGAGGCATACTACGAAAAATTGATCAGGGAGAGCCCATACATATTACAGGCAATCCCCCAATACGAGCTATCCACCTATTTGGGGATCGCATCGCAGAGCCTCAGCAGGATAAAAAAGAAGTTGCTGAAACTTTCTTAACATATGTGAAGATTTCGCGTGATTAACGTGCCTAGTTTTGTAGCCAGATATCAAAGATTATGGTGACAAAAAAAATACTTATCCTGATTGCAATCATGGGCAGTTTTTCCAAACTAGCTGCTCAAAGCGAAACGCCTGCCCAACCTGCCTTTTCTATCGAAGCCCGCATCACCAACTTCTTCCAGCGCGGCTACGATTTCAAAGTATTCTACTATCCGTCAAATAACCTGATGTCATATGGCGTATCCATTACTGGCCAACGGATTACTGGCACGGGGAAGGGTCTTGTCTTTGATGGGGAAAACCTGGATCAGGTGGACACCCGGCTTAGTTGGGTGGCAAGCTTGCTGGCTAGACGCCATTTTTCTTCAGATTACAAAGGCTTCTTTGCCGAATTCAGTGGCGGCATCGAACAGTTTAGGGTAAGCTATCAGCAAACTGAACAAAGGGACCTGAACGGCTTCCTATCACCCTGCATCGGTTATCTCTGGTTCCCACTTAAGGAGAATCACTTCTATATCATGCCTAAAGTTGCGGTCAATTTTTTGATTTTCCGGCCCGATAGGCAAGTCGTAGGACCAGCGACCTATCGGCTGCGAAGCGTCCATCCCAGTCCATCAGTTACCGTTGGATGGAAGTTTTAGCTAACGATCGTACACAATATCTCATCATGCCACAAAAATACCGTGGAGTTTCTTGCGGGCGCGCTGAATGCGCATCTTCGCGGCAGAAAGGCCGATGTGCCACGGAGGGTGCCATACAGCAGCATATTACGATGATCATCAAAAGCCTACCGACCCTAAGTTCAGTGATGCCGTCGCCCATTTAACGGATCAAGAACGGCAAAGAACAATTATGCTCAATAGTGATATCTACATTGAAGGATGACAACCGCTTCCTGTTCCACTTTGTACACTAAACGATGTTCCAAGTTTATTCGCCTGGACCAAAATCCTGCTAAATTCTCCCTGAGCGCTTCAGGCTTTCCTGTTCCTTCAAATGGCGTCCTGAAAATCTCTTTAATGAGCCCATTGATCTTTTTCAATATGGATTTATCAACTTGCTGCCAGTGCAGGTAATCGTCCCACGCATCATTCATGAAAATGACCTTCATTATTCAATAAGCGCTTTGACTTCCCCTTTTCCTTGCTGATATTGTGTTACCGCTCGTTGAAGTCTTTCCGCATTTTTAGGGGATCTCAACAAGTAAAACGTCTCCATGATGCTTTCGTAATCCGATTCTGAAAGAACCACGATATTTTCCCCTTTGGTGCGTGTAATATGTAATGGACTGTTACTTTTAAACACTTGGTCCAAATAGGTTTTTAATTTTTGCCTGAAATCTGAATATGTCGTAATCATACTGCAAATATACCAAACATTCTTTTAATGTACAACAAGTTGTACAATAACATTTCCAAATGGCTTTTCCAGTTGCCGCACTTACCAGAATAAACCCCCGACTTCCTCGTTTTCCGAACAATAAAGCTGCCAAAGTCAGGGTAGCTGGCAGGCCTTGCAGAAATAAGATTTTCTTGCTGGCAGTAACCGCACCATAAATTCAGACGAAGTCGAAAAGTTTAAAAACTTTAAGCCATATTAAGAATCGATAATTCACCTAAGAAGTCGGAGAAAAGTGGAAAAAGACATATCATTGGGAAAACAGCCTACCAACCGCCGGCCCGCCGGTGCAGCTCGGCTTCGATACGCAGCAACGGCTCGCAGCTGTCTTTGATGGTGCAGTCTACGACACTGCCGTAACGATCATATACAATATCGCAGCATGCCATAAAAATACCGTGGAGTTTTTTGCGGGCGCGATGGATGCGCATCTTCGCGGCAGAAAGGCCGATGCCGAGTCTGCGTGCGATTTCGCGCTGGGGAATATTGTCGATATCGCTCCAATGCAAGGGCATGGCATATTCCTCAGGTAGTAGCTTAATCAGGTGCACCATGCCGTCACTCAGTTTCAAATCCGTTCCCTCGTCGGCATGTTGCTCCAAATCGGTGATTTCCAATGTAATCTGGGCGCCCCGCGCTTTGTTTCGGAAATGGTCGGCAATGACATGGCGTGTAGTTTGGTAGAGCCATGCTTTGGGGTTACTCACCTCCGCTCCCTCGGCATGCACTTTGGCAGCCCGGTACATCACCTCCTGCACAATATCTTCGGCCGTGGGCCCATCCCCCACTTTCTTAAGGGCATAGCCCTGGAGGGCGCCATAGTGCTCATTGACGACCTCGTTGATATCGCAACACGCTTCCCTTTGTTTGTTCATCGTAAACCGATTATGATGATTATGGCAAGGCGGTATCCGCATCAGGACGCTGCCGTTGCGGAGGCACCCTCGCCATAGTATTTATTCCGGAACCAAAAAGCCAGGTTAACCAGCGCGATGAGCGCAGGTACCTCGACCAACGGCCCGATCACGCCAGCAAACGCCTGTCCGCTATTGATGCCAAACACGCCGATGGCTACGGCTATGGCTAACTCAAAATTATTGCCCGTGGCGGTGAAAGCTATGGCCGTATTCTTGGAATAATCCGCTCCTAGGCGCTTACCGATGAGGAAGCTGAACACAAACATAAACGCGAAATAAATGACCAAGGGGATAGCGATCCGCACCACGTCCATCGGAATCCGCACGATAAGTTCGCCTTTCAAGCTAAACATCACCACGATGGTAAACAATAAGGCAATCAGCGTGATGGGCGAAATAAAGGGTACAAACCGTTTATTGAACCACTCCTCCCCTTTCAGCGCAATCAAGGCATACCGGCTCAGCACACCCATCAGGAAGGGGATACCCAAATAAATGCCAACGCTTTTGGCAATCTCGCCAATCGTGATATCCACCTCGGCTCCTCGGATGCCGAACAATGGGGGCAGTACCGTGATGAAAAAGAAGGCAAATATACTATACAACAACACTTGAAAGATGCTATTTAACGCAATCAACCCCGCTGCATATTCCCGATTGCCTTCGGCCAACTCGTTCCATACCACGACCATGGCTATACAGCGCGCTAACCCAATCAGGATGACGCCAACCATATATTCTGGATAATCATGCAAAAAGACAATGGCTAATATAAACATCAAAACCGGACCAATGACCCAATTAAGCAAAAGGGATACGCTGAGTATCTTGGTATCTTTAAACACCTTGCCCAACTGTTCGTATTTTACCTTAGCTAAAGGGGGGTACATCATCAAGATGAGGCCAATGGCTAAAGGAATATTGGTGGTTCCACTGCTATAAGTGTTAATAAATGCCGAACTGGACGGGACGAAATACCCCAACCCTACCCCGATCGCCATGGCTAAAAAAATCCAAAGGGTGAGGTAGCGATCCAAGAAACCCAGTTTCCTGCGTCCAACAGCGGGTGCGCAGTTAGTCGCTGACATGTCTTTCTCCATTGATGTGTTCTCGGATAAATCTATGGCTGTAGTCCTTGATTTGGTCCCTTACCGACCTGAATTGATCCATCACTTCTTCAGGTGTACCCGTTGCTTTGGCTGGATCTGGAAAATTATGGTGCAACTTCAGTGCCTTAGTGGGAAAATAAGGACAGCTTTCCCGCGCATTGTCACAAACGGTAATGACATAGTCAAAGTCCACGTGGCTGTATTCGTCCACGTGGTTTGACGTATGGCCGGATATATCGATGCCATCCTCTTTCATCACTTGGACGGCTTTGGGATTCACACCATGGGTTTCAATCCCGGCACTGTACACTTCGGCCTTGCCTTGGGCAAAGTGCCTTAGGTACCCTTCTGCTAATTGGCTTCGGCAACTGTTGCCGGTGCATAAAACAAGTATTCGCTTCATTTATTTACTATTTATGAGCTGATAGAACACGGATAACACAGATGTAACGGATGCTCACTGATGATATACCCATATTACGAGCGTCACCCAAGTTCCGCCATTTTATTTTATAACTCCATTTAACAGCATCCAGAACCCGGTTCGCAAACTTCCACCGTGGCTAACTTTACCATTTCCACTTTCTTTTTTGGTTGCGTTACCGAGTCTTCACAGCATTCTTTGCCAGCTGCCGTTGTGCCGCAACTGCCACCCCTGCCTATGGCTTTGCACTGCGTGGCATCGGGAATGAGGTTTACCACCAAGTTTTCGCCTTCTTGGATGAATTCGCCCGGAAACATTTGGCGAGTATCAAACTGCGAGTTGCCAAATTCGATTTTTACAATGGCGGAAGGGTTGAGTGGTAGCGACTTTTCGACTACGCCGACAATAGCCAAGGCTTTGCTAACTTCCATGGCACGGCTTTGCTCTTTGCCCGCCGGCTCCCAAAGTTGCACGATGATTTCCGTCCATGCGTTTAATACCCCGCCGCAGTCTACAGAAGTGATGGGCGCTTGTTTGATTTCAGTAATGTGATAGGAAGCATCCACCCAATGCCCCTCGGCATACTGGAATTGCAGCACCATATACGGATGTGCCGTTAGTTTTTCTTTAAACGTGCCCCAAGTCATTAAATCCATATTGTTCATAATATTGCAATTTTACGATGAATAATTAGCTATTACATGAGTAAATATTATTAACTTCTGCTTTCCTTAACAGCAGCCGGAAGTACCCCGGTAGGCGTTAAAGAAATTATTAAGTTGCTCCTGCAATACTCCCCAAACCTCCTCATTAATGCAATAGCACACGCTGACTCCTTCGATGGTGCCTTGAATAATCCCCACATTTTTCAACTCCCTAAGGTGCTGGGAAATGGTGGCTTGTGCCAACCCCAATTCTTCCACCAAGTCACCGCAGACGCAACTTTTGGTCGCGATAATATGTTGCAGGATGGCTATCCTCGCGGGATGCGCAAGCGCTTTAAGCAATACCGCCAATTGGTTTTGCTCAAGGGTGAAAATCTCTGTTCTTGTAAGTCCCATAATATTATATTGCAATATTACGATAAATAAATGACTGAAACAAATTCATACAAGGAAAAAAGTTTTACAAAAATACGGTAGCAAGCCAATTATAAGGAAATGCCACCCCTTGACATGGTTTTAGTATATCAAGGGGTTAGGCAAACTCTTGCCGCCATCCGTTAGCAACAACCTGAAGATTGCTTGTCAGAAGCAATAAGCACTTTTTTCTCTTGACCATTCTTAGCATTCTCATGCTCTTTTGTCTCTTCCCGCATTACCGGCGCGTCTTCGTTGGCCTCTTCGATTTGTACGGCACAGCAATCGTTCGTTTTGGCTTTGAACAATTTGCTCAAGAAACCTGTTGATTTTTGATTTTCCATGATATCTAATTTAATTATTGATGTGAATGAACTAACTGAGGACGTTGAATAAATAACCAGCGGCGACCGCGGTAAGGAAAATTACCGCGATAATCATGATCACTAGTTTACGTTTGAAAAGGCTGGCGAGCATACTCATTTCAGGGATAGCCATCCCCGCTCCGCCAATAATCAGCGCGATTACCGCCCCTATTCCCATCCCCTTGCCTAATAGGGCTAGGCCGATGGGAATAGCTGTTTCCGCGCGTATATAAAGGGGTATACCCAGCACTGCTGCAATGGGGATGGCCAACATATTATCCTGCCCAGCCACTTTCAGCACGAAATCTCCGGGCAGATACCCATATATCGCCGCCCCTATTCCTACACCAATAAAAAGGTAAGGCAGTACGGGGCGCATTCCATTCCAGGCTTCCCCAAAAGCATGGCTGATTTTCCTTGACCATGGCCAAGCCTTGTTTTCTTCTTGTACCTGTCTGGATGCATTTCCTTTGATACGGATGTTTTTGACATATCGTTGCGCACCTATCTTCTCTAAAAAATATCCAAACATAACGGCGCAACCAAATGCGACAACAAAATAGATGGCTGCTGCCTTAATCCCCACCATGGCACCCAACATGCCAATGATGATGGGATTGAGCAAAGGAGAGGCTATGAGGAACGACATGATGGCACCAAATGGCACACGGGCTTGTAAGAAACCTGCGGTTATCGGGATGGTGGAACAGGCACAAAATGGTGTCAAGGCACCAAATAATCCACCAATGGCATTACCATATAATCCTTTACCTACGAGTTTTTTCCGTACACGCTCTTCCGGTATATGCATCAAGATTAAGCCAACTATTGTGCTGATAAGCAGAAAAAGTCCAATCAATTCAAGAGAAATGATAAAAAAATATTGAAGGGTATCCGTTAATGTGTTCATGATAATTTTATTTGTTTGTATGTACGATATACTAATCATCTGTTTCATAAGGGTAGTCGGAAAACGGACAAAAAAGTCACAACGCTCCAAAAAAAATCGACTGTAGTAGTCAGGTTGCTAGGGAAACACTACCTTTAAGCCTTAAATTTATCCCATCAGGAGAAGTATGCTCACGGATTTCGCCATCAAAAACAAGATTGAGCCCAACCAGCACATCAAGATTGCGGAATTCAGGAAAGACATCCGCAGAACAACCCCGCACTAATGAACGTTATTGTAAATCACGGGCATTTGCCCTTTCCACCTACTCCAAGCAATCTCATCTGTTATTAGTTTCGCCATAAAATGTCCTACGTTTATACGGCTTGTTTTTCCCGGATTGAACATTGTCCAAGGCACGATGCCACAGCTTTGCAGCCAGAAAGGTGGTTTGCCATCTCGTCCACGCTAATTAGTGTAATGTTCTCCTTGATTATGGTTACCCTATCGTTGTCGCCCCAAGCGTCAGGGATATTACTAGTTGAACGAACGATTGCCTTGACCCGCTGTCCTGATTTTAATAATTGTTCCACCAACAGCTTTCCTGTCGCGCCGCTTGCTCCAACTACCATTGTCGTCATATTTCTGTGTCTTTGGTTTTTTTGTCTAGATGCTGGCCTGACCAAACCGTTTTGAAGTATTCGCAAACAATTTCCATTTCTTGATTAGGCGATTCACCATCTTCTTTCATTTCATTGGCATAATATTCCCAATGTACTGTTTTCCAATAGGCTAAGCTCTTATCACCTTCTCCCTCTATAAAGGCATATTCAGGCGTTATGTCCTTAAATTTAACGATTTCAATTTTAATGGTCTGAATTATTGCTTTGGGTTCGCCATTCCAATTTGTTACAATCGCTAAATTTCCAACTTCCGGTACCTCTTCGTTATTTTTCTGAAACCACCAAACTGATGGTGATGAAGCTTGCTTAATTCCTTTTAGGACAAGTTCGGCGCATTCATCAGCGTCTTTTTTATTATCACAGAAATAATAAGATGGGGGCTGTTTGTAATGCTTATGGTCACGGTTTTGTTTTAGGAATCCGTTCCAAAAATCAGCAATCAGATTCATTTTTTTGTCATTTTACGGCTGTAGTGGTGTCGTTATTTTTCTAGGCAGGCATAGGATTCACTTGAATTTGTCCACCAATCGCTTTTAAAACTTTCATTATTGTCTCAAATTGAGGTTTGGCTCCGTCAGACAAAGCTTTGTATAAACTTGGTCTGCTCAATCCTGTTTCTTCAGATATTTTAGTCATTCCTATCGCTTTTGCAATATGTCCAATTGCATTAATTACGTCTGCATTATCTCCTTCTTCTAAAACAGTATTGAGATATTCTGCAATCATTTCTTTGCTGTCCAAATAATCCGCTATGTCAAATTTTGAAGTTACCATAATTTCTATTTGTTTAATTTTTCCCAGATTTCTTTTGCTTTCCTAATGTCATTTTGTTGAGACGATTTATCTCCACCAACAAGCAATACAATTATTTTTCCGTCTTTTTCTTTGAAATAAACTCTATAACCTTTAGCAAAATTCACCCGCAACTCGCTAATTCCATCGCCTACAGGTTTGCAATCTCCAAAGTGTCCGCCGTTTTCTATTTTCTGAATTCTAAAGATAATTTTGGCCTTTGCTCTCAAATCCTTTAGCTTTCTCAACCACTTATCAAACTCAGATGTTTTTTCGATAAAGAACATAAGTATTGTATCCAACTGGATACAAATTTACATTATTTTTCTGAATCAATGTAATTGATTTTAATTTTTCGGCAGCTTGGTTCTAATACACCACAACGGTTTGGGTATTTATGAAGTGGCAGATTTAGAAGCTGAAAGTTTCAATTTAGCACTAAAGTTTAATAGACCTGTCGCCGCCTGGTATACCGGTTTCGGGAACCGTCTTGGTAGATTTTACGATTATGTTTTGGCCGGTTCCGATCGTTTTTTGCTTAGCACTGTTCGGTATTTGCCTAGAACCGTTTGTTTTGCTGGTGCATGTGCAAATTTCCCGACGGTTACCATTCGGTAAATGACCGGAGAGGAAAACAAGGCGTGGATTGACGATCGGTTTTTCAATGATGCCGATCGGTGGTTGGTGCATGCCGATTGGTTTCTGTTTGGATACAATCACCACACGGCAGGCATCGATTGGGTTTTGAGGGTTGCCAATCGGTAAATGGGTTGCCGTGTTTTTCCCCGTTTGGGTACCGAGTGGTTTTCGGTATTTGCTGATCGGTATTTGTCCGATACCGAACGGTGTTGGAGCGCAGCGGAAAATATCATCATGGAAAACATTCGGCAAATGCGCAATACCGAACGTCAATGGCCGCAGACCGAACGTTCCCGGCTGCAAGTTGGTCAACAAATCCGTCGGGTTTGCCGCCGCGGCGCCGTTGTCCATGTATTGGTATGTGTTGTTGTTCATCCTGAAAGAATGTTTATTGCTTCTGTTGTTGAAGCTACAAAGTTGATTTGTCTGCCTTTGTTACTTTCATAAATGAAGTCATTTAAACTTTTACTTGTATATTTAGAATAGTCACCAACTATAGCCAAACGAACGCGATAAGTCGAAAATTTTTGAAGTATTTCTCCCGCAATCCCGTTTTTAAGGTCAAAAAAATCAGGAGTGATGTTTTTTTCATGAATTACAATCTTGTCGAAACCTTGATAGTATAAGTTGCCTAATAAGTCTAATCCGTCTTCAGTTTTGTTTATGATAGTATCGTCCGAAACTACTTCGGCAATTTTTATATCGTCTATGTTGTGGGTTTTAATTTTCATTTTGTCATGCTGTTATTTTTTCTTGTAGGTAGCCCTTTACAATGCCCGCTAATGGTTTGTGGGGATAAAATTACACAAAGTTTTCAAATATGGTTGGCATGGTATTTTAGATCAGCGCTGCTTTGAAAAGGTCGGTATCTAATGTCCTTCCTGCGTGAGGGATAGGAAACATCATGAAAGGTATGTGGAACGGGTTGAACTCGAACAACGTACCACAAACGTTACAAAAAAAGCTTGCTGCGATACCATTATATTTTCAAATAGACCATGGATAAGATATTTTGCCGTACTACCTTTGTCAGGTAGATTAATTTACTTTAATCACATACCCACATTGCATAACGACCAAGTGAAACCGATGCTAAATACCGATGCCACCGCCACCACGATCATCATCCGTTTGATGGTGGGCGTTGTCTTTCTATCGGAAGGCATTCAGAAGTTCCTTTTTGCGGAAAAACTTGGGGTAGGTCGTTTTGCCAAAATAGGCTTGCCCAATCCTGAATTTCTAGGCCCTTTTGTGGGTGGTTTCGAAATTACCTGTGGTACGCTGGTGTTGCTGGGTTTATTCACGCGGTTTGCCGCCATCCCCCTACTCTGCATCATGGTAGTAGCCATCGCTACAACTAAAGCGGACGTACTGGCTAATGAAGGCTTTTGGGAGATGATGCATGGCAGTCGTACAGATTGGGCCATGTTATTGGGTAGCTTGTTCCTTCTTATCAAAGGAGGTGGTCGATGGTCACTCGATGGAAAAATCAGTAAGCCATGGACATCCTAATCCTCTCATTGGCAGCATTCCTTATCGCACTGCTTACCTTTTTCTCCGGTTTTGGCCTCGGAACCATCCTCACCCCGGTATTCATGATTTATTTTCCGGTGGATCTGGCCATAGCCCTCACAGGCGTAGTCCATTTCTTTAACAATATCTTTAAGCTGGTGCTGGTTGGCAAACAAGCAGACCGGCAAGTATTGCTCCGCTTCGGTATTCCGGCAGTGCTCGCTGCATTTGTTGGAGCATGGCTTTTGTTGCACATGGCTGATTTCGAACCCCTCTTTGCTTATTCGATCGGAAGCAAAACGTTTGAGGTTTACCCCATCAAGTTCATCATTTCCATCTTGCTCATCCTGTTTGCAATCATTGACTTAGTTCCCCTCTTCAACAAATTACAGTTCGGCAAAGACAAGCTACCCATAGGTGGTGCCTTGAGTGGATTCTTCGGAGGCCTATCGGGAAATCAGGGTGCCTTACGTAGCGCTTTCCTGATCAAGGCAGGCTTGTCCAAAGAGGCCTTTGTGGCCACTACTGTTGTTGTATCCTCGTTTGTCGATTTTACCCGACTTTCTGTCTATGCCACCCGATTTACCAAGGCCGGGCTTCAGGATAACCTATTGCTGGTAGTTTGTGCTATCGTGGCTGCTATTATTGGGGCTTACCTGGGCAATAAGCTATTAAAAAAGGTAAAACTCAGATTCATACAAGTCTTGGTGGCTGTGATGCTTATCTTCATTTCGTTGGCGTTGGGGGCGGGGATGATTTGACTTCCGCGTACTTTGTCCGCCAGCTGGCGGAAAGGCGCCTTGGTAACTTCGCGTGAACCCGGCGTGAAAGGAAATTTGTCGTGCGCCCCATTTTCGATCCGGGGGTGTTTAGGATATATCAACTATTATGTTATCTTTGCGGCCGAAATGCGATTCTCTATTCAGCAAAGCCCT
Organism: Parapedobacter tibetensis; assembly: GCF_024704835.1. Lineage (GTDB taxonomy): Bacteria > Bacteroidota > Bacteroidia > Sphingobacteriales > Sphingobacteriaceae > Parapedobacter > Parapedobacter tibetensis. The sequence goes on along the minus strand of NZ_JAMXBE010000005.1, from coordinate 48,197 downwards.
GTTACACCGCCTTGATTTAAGGTAGCGCTTCACACCAACAGCTGTGATGTATTTTCTCCCGGCATACCAACATGGCGGGATTCTATTTTTGTCTTATCTATTATTTAGTTTATACTTATCCATCATTTCGCTTTACCCCATCCTTATGCACCCTTACTTACGTTTATTTGATTTTAAACAGAAAGTCGACTACAAAATCGAGATCCTCGCCGGTTTGACCGTAGCCTTGGCCCTGATCCCAGAGGCGGTAGCCTTTTCCATGATTGCCGGCCTCCCCCCTTTGGTGGGATTGTATGCGGCATTTGTATTGGGATTGGTCACCGCAATTTTTGGTGGCCGCCCCGGCATGATATCCGGAGCCACGGGTGCCATAGCCGTAGTCATTGTAGCCTTGGCCAAAACCAAAGGCATCGAATATGTATTTGCAACCGTCGTATTGGCCGGTATCATTCAAATCATTGTTGGCGTACTCCGCTTGGGCAAACTCATCCGGTTGGTACCACATCCCGTGATGTTTGGGTTTGTCAATGGTCTGGCCGTTATCATCTTCATGTCGCAATTGAATCAGTTTAAAATGAAAGTGGGCGATGAAATGGTGTGGCTCACCGGGCAACCGCTATTCATGATGATTGGTTTGGTAGCCCTCACCATTGGCATCATGGTATTCCTCCCCCGAATCACCAAGGCCGTACCGGCATCATTGGTCGCCATCATCGTGGTCTTCATCCTCGTGGCCAGCTTCGGGCTGGAAACCAAGACCGTAGGTGATATCGCTTCCATCAAGGGTGGGTTCCCTCCTTTCCATATCCCCGGAGTGTCCTTTACATGGGAGACATTCAACACCATCTTCCCCTATGCGGCCATCATGGCCGGCGTGGGGCTTATCGAGAGTCTGCTTACACTGAATCTCATCGATGAGATCACGGGCACCCGAGGCCGGGGCAACAAGGAATGCGTGGCACAAGGGGGTGCTAATATCCTGAGTGGATTCTTCTACGGCATGGGCGGTTGCGCCATGATTGGTCAGAGCCTCATCAACATTTCGGCCGGCGCCCGCGCACGTTTATCCGGCATTGTAGCCGCTGTGATGCTCTTGGTATTCATCATGTTCGGTGCTCCCTTGATTGAAAAAGTACCCATGGCGGCCCTCACGGGTGTTATGATCATGGTGGCGGTGGGCACTTTTGAGTGGATCAGCATCCGCATGATTGGTAAAATGCCCAAGCACGATATTTTTGTGGGTGTGCTGGTCGCGGCGGTGACCATCCTGCTGCACAACCTGGCTTTGGCCGTGCTCATCGGCGTTATCATTTCAGCATTGGTATTTGCTTGGGAAAGCGCCAAACGGATCCGTGCGAGGAAATATGTTGATGAACAAGGCGTAAAACACTACGAAATCTACGGACCGTTGTTCTTTGGTTCCATCACGGCCTTCAATGAGAAGTTTGACATGTTGAATGACCCCGATGAGGTGGTCGTCGACTTCAAGGAGAGCCGCGTGGCCGACATGTCGGGTATCGAAGCATTAAACAAACTCACCGAACGCTACCATCAAGCAGGGAAAAAACTGCACTTGGAACACTTAAGCCCTGATTGCAGGAGGCTCCTCCATAATGCCGGCGCCTTGATTGAAGTCAATATTATGGAAGACCCCACCTATAATGTAGTAACTGATCAGGTAAAATAACAAAAACGAATCCATGAAGCTTGAAAACGAAATAAAGAAGAGAAGGACTTTTGGCATCATCAGCCACCCGGATGCAGGCAAAACCACGCTGACTGAAAAGTTGTTGCTCTTTGGTGGTGCGATACAGCAGGCCGGTACGGTCAAACGCAGCAAACCGGGTAAAACTGCCACTTCGGATTTTATGGAGATCGAAAAACAGCGGGGTATATCGGTGGCAACATCGGTCATGGGTTTCGAATATAAAGGCAAAAAAATCAACATCCTGGATACTCCGGGCCACAAGGATTTTGCGGAAGACACCTATCGTACCCTTACGGCCGTGGATTCGGTCATCCTTGTGGTCGATTGCGTGAAGGGTGTGGAAGAGCAAACCGAAAAACTGATGGCGGTCTGCCGCTTACGCCATATCCCAGTTATCATATTCGTCAACAAAATGGACCGTGAAGGCAAGGATCCTTTTGACCTGCTCGATGAACTGGAAAAGAAACTCAATATATCCACCAGGCCACTTACTTGGCCTATCGGCATCGGCCATACCTTCAAAGGGGTGTATCACCTACAGGCCAAGGGATTGAAGCTTTATGAACCGGTAAAAAAAGGGGTTTCCGAAAACCTTATCGCGGTGCAGGATCTGGACGACAAGATGCTGGAGCGTACGCTTGGCAACAATGCCGCCCAACAACTACGTGACGATGTCTCACTTTTGGAAGGTTTATACGAACCGTTTGACCTATCCCTATACCGATCGGGATACCTGGCCCCTGTATTTTATGGAAGTGCAATCAACAATTTCGGCATACGGGAATTACTGGATACCTTTATTGATATCGCACCCCCACCCTTGGAACGCTCGGCAAACGAACGAACCATCAAGCCGGATGAACCGCAATTCACCGGATTCATTTTCAAGATACATGCCAACCTGGATCCCAAACATCGCGACCGAATTGCATTCTGCCGCATATGCTCCGGACAATTCCAGCGCAATACATTTTACTACCATACACGGCTGCAGAAGAAATTGAAATTTGCATCGCCTACCAGTTTCATGGCCGATAGCAAAAGTGTGGTCGATGAGTCCTGGCCCGGTGACGTAGTGGGATTGTATGATGCGGGAAACTTCAAGATAGGTGATACCCTCACGGAAGGGGAAGACCTGCAGTTTCTTGGCATCCCCAGGTTTTCACCGGAAATCTTTCGCCTATTGGAAAACACGGATCCCATGAAATCCAAGCAATTGGACAAAGGCATCAATCAATTAATTGATGAGGGAGTGGCTCAGCTCTTCTTCCAGGAGCTGGGCAACCGAAAAATCGTGGGCACTGTGGGTGAGCTGCAATTTGAAGTCATCAAGTTTCGTTTGCTGCATGAATACGGTGCTTCCTGTGCCTTCCGGTCTGTGGAATATACCAAAGCCAGTTGGATAAGCTCATCAGACCCTGTGAAGCTCCAAAATTTCCTGCAACAACAATCGAGACGCATCGCTTTCGACAAAGACGGTAATCCCGTATTCCTGTCTTCATCCGCATGGGATATTACATACGCGTTGGAAAAACATCCGGACATCCGTTTACACGACAACTCAGAATGGCAACGGCAGCGGTAACACCTTACGCTGTAATCCATTCCGAGCTCCATTCAATTTATTTATTATTGAAAACACCCTTATCTTAATCCGCTCCGAGGCTTAGGAACCATTCGTTAACTGTTTCAAATAAATGCATCAGCTGAAAAGTTTGTAGGTGACTCTCAATAACCTTTTAACCACAGAACCCAATCCCCGGGATTTTAAGTCGACGATGGCCTTTTGATTAATACGAGAAGCGGTAGGATACGGATAGATCTTATCAAATAAGGCGTTGACGGAAAGTCCCTGGCTATTGGCCATGACCAGCTCCTGGATTAATTCTCCAGCATTGGGAGCTACCATTGTTCCTCCCAATAGGCGCTGTTTTCCGAAAATGTTTTTCCGTGTTAAATAAAGGATCAGCTTGCCGTATTGATAGTTGTCGGTCACCGCCCGATCATCGTCTTTAAAATCCTGTTCCAGCTTCGTATAGCTTATATTGCGTTCTTTCAGCGCTTGCTCACTTAGTCCAAAGGTGGCAACCTCGGGATCGGTAAAGGTTACCCAGGAGAAATGATCGTTACGGAGTCTTTTACGAAATGGAGAAAAGAAATTATTCAGCAGGATACGCGCGTGAAATTCCGCCGCGTGCGAAAACTGAAGATCCCCTGCCACGTCCCCGCATACAAAAACATGCTTATTGCTTGTTCTTAGGTAGGCATCGGTTTTGATTTTGTTTCCCTGTACCTCAATACCGGCATTGTTCAAGTGTAGTGTTTCCAGCACAATCTTGCGACCAATACCTACAAATACAGCATCAAAAAAAATATGTTCAGTACTTCCATCTTGTCGAGTAACAACAGCTTCATTTGGCGAAGAAAAAGAGGTTATTTCTGCATCAAATTGAAGCGTAATCCCTTCTTTTTTTAACTGTTCCAGTAAAACGGTTGACACGGATTGATCGTCGTGCGGTAATAAATGCTTACCATGACTTAAAACGGTAACCTTACTGCCAAGTCTACTCATGGCCTGGCTTATCTCCATGCCTATGGGGCCGGCTCCAATAACCAGTAAACGTTTCGGAACAGTAGCTATGTTAAAGATATTTTCGTTATCGTAGTACGCCACTTTTTCCACACCGGGCACATGTAGTTTCTTCGGACTTGAACCGGTTGCAATGACAATTTTTTTTGCTTGATAGCGGGTGCCACTTACCGCTATTTCATTTTTACCGACAAAAAAAGCTTCACCCAACGCGACGTCTATTCCCTGTTCTCTTAACCAGGCAGCATTCTCATGTACCCTGATTTTTTCCTGGCCGCTTTTGATATAGTCAGTCACCTTTTTGATATCAATACGCCCTTCGATCGAAAGGCCGAAATTTTGTGCCTGTTTCGCATAATGGGCTATTTTGGCCGCATGTATCAACGCTTTGCTCGGCACACAGCCATCATTCAGGCAATCACCACCGATGTCATGGTCCGATTTCGAAACCATCAGCACGTTCAGGCCTACCATTCGCATGAAAAGCCCTACACTTAATCCTCCCGAGCCACAACCGATTACGATGATGTCGTATTTATTTTGATCCATAACCATTAGTCTTCAAAAATTCATAAACCTGACATGTTACTGTTTCTGTTTTAAAGGTATTGATAATTAATGCTGTATTAATGGATCAACCTGTATTAACTTTGATAGGGGTACCAGCATAGGTCGCATTAAATTATTATCTTTACTTAATGGATGAGCGCGGACACGCCGGAGGCAACACCGATACCATCAATCGCTGGCTATATGTGATAAAACAGCTTCGGCGTTAACTGCATTGGGACGTAATGATATTTTTATTTCAGGCAGCACCTATTTCTATGATGGTGGTGGATATTGTTAATCAAATTAAAACTCAAAGTGATGAAAAAATTTATGTTATGCGCATTTGCAGCTACCTTGATCGTTTCCTGCCAAAATAGCGCAGATAATCAGGAAAAATCTACTGGTTCATCAGCAGATAATCCCGATTTAACCGCTTACGGAATAGAAAATTCAACCCATCCAAAAGGATTAAAGATAGGCGACACTGTCCCTGACATTGCCATGCAAACTTCTGATTTGAAAGAAATAACAATAAAGGAATTATACAACGATCGGCCGCTCGTAGTAATCTTCTATAGAGGCTATTGGTGTCCTGTTTGTAATAAACATTTATCGGAGTTTGCAGCAAGAGCGGCTGAAATTGAAAACGCGGGCGCCAGAATTATTGCGGTTACCCCAGAAAGTTATGATAAGGCCGATATTACCATTGAAAAAACGGGAATGGATTTTACGGTAATTTCAGATATTGATGGCAGTGTTATGAAAGCCTTTGATGTTCAGTTTGATGTTACGGAAGATTACCATACGATGATTGAAGACGAACTAAATGCTTCCATAACCGAAACAAATGCTAGTAAAAGTGCGGTATTACCCGTTCCGGCCACTTTTATTATAGACACCAACGGTAAAGTAGTTTACAGGCAATTCAATCCTGATTATAAAGAGCGAGCGTCTATTGATGATATTTTAAATAATTTGCCCCTATCTGAAAAAGAATAGCGCGAAATATGCTAAAATGAAATGGCCTATTATCGAGCTTCACCAAAGCACTTCTTACGGAGTAATGTAAATAATCGGGCTGGTTTTATTCCAGTTGATTAAAAAAATGCAGTTAACCTTAAGCCTGTCGCTATATAATTCATTTGGTTCTTTTCTTTAATTGTTTGTACTGCCGATGGTCCAGGATCTGGATTCTCAAAATCTTCTGATATGGTATAGGTAAAAGTAGGTTTTAAATGATGGTAATCAGCGTAGAGGGTGATTCCCAGCTCAGCGTTCAACATGCGGGTAAGTGCAAGGCCTCCATTCATTTTGAAGGCGCGTTCTGGTTTATACGTTAACAGGTCAACCTCATCATTGACGATATTATTGTCATCATCAACATCCTCAAATTTAACGGAAATTTTTCCGGTAGCTCCGACGGCTATACCGGCACCCACTTTTGCTTGTATCAGCCAGTCGGGCGTTATCTCATAAGTGTAATGGGGGCCAATCGTGAAATTGAGCGCTCCCATGGATTGTGTGACAATGGAGGAAGTAGAAGGGCCAAAATCCGGGTCTGAAATGGTCATTTCACTCGTGCTTATCGGGAAACTCACAAAAGAGAAATCACCGCCTAAACCCCAACTCTTAGTAAAATAATAGGCTCCTTCTAAACCTGCCTCGAAACCTGCTTTCGACCGTACGCCGAGCTCGAGATTCTCTACAAGATTACGGGTAGCAGAGGCAAAGCCAACTTTTAAAGATAAGTAGGAAGGTTTATTCAAGGGATTGTCAAAGCGGAAATCACTCGGACGGTCTCCTTGGTTTTTATAGAATTTGTTTACAAAGAAATAACCCAGTTGGGTTGATAGGATACCGATACCGGCCCCCGCCAGCACATCGGAAATCCAATGCCGGTTATTTAATCCTCTTCCAATACCGGTAAAGGTACTCATGGAATAGCCCGCAATACTGTACATGGGGTTGAGATGGCCGAACTCTTTGTGCATGAAAGTGGCATTCATGAACGCATTGGAGGTGTGCCCGGAAGGAAAGGAGTTTGCCCGCGAACCATCGGGCCTTTCTACCTTGGCAGTATATTTAACAGCATTGACAATAATCCCCATGATGGCGGCACTTGCCGCATAAGATATAGTTGCACGCCCGAGCTTATTACGGCCCTTTACGCCCGATAGGTTTAAAGCATAAACACTTACGGCCGGCATATACTGCATATAGTTATCATAATGATGGGCAAAGGTGGGAATGTATCTATTGCGGACTTCTCTGATCTTTTCTCTACTGCCCCAGGTAGCGGCACTAGCCGCAAAAAAAATGGCCGGCGGTAAGCCTATCCTGACAGCATCTCGCTTGAAAAAGGATTTTTTGACATTCTCTAGGGCCAGACTGTCCAGACTTTTAGATAGGCTGTCATTTTGCGGGAAAGTTTGCGCTTTTAAATAGCAAAGGGTCATAAGTGAATAAAAACCAAAAATCAAAACCTTGAAAAATAGTTTCATAATGCTTTTTTTCATAATGTTGGTAGTGGCTATCTGAGTATAACCGTGCAGCAAGGTAAGTTAATCTATTCATTTTTCCAAAATTAATTAAGTGCTTTTTGGCGGGCTGGATGGGTAAAGCACTATTTTCGAGTGTACTTAGCGAAGCGTTTTCTGTGAGTGCCTTTAAAAACGGGCTATCGAACAAATCGAGGCGAATTACCTTCGGTGAGCTCACTTCGTTCGGTTTTGTAGCCCTAGTCTAAACGCCTAAGGCGAAAAATTCAACGAAGATGCAGCCGAAAAAGAGTCGTAAAAAAACTATTAGATGAATTTTAAACAGGCGCTAAGACAAATAATTCTGAAATATTTGTAATTTAGGGGTGTAAATTAATGTTCAATATAAACCACAATTATAATTGTTTAAACAATTAATATGACGAATGATCTAAAAATTGAACAGAAAAACCTGCGGGCATCCTTTGGGTATAGGTACGGTTTGACCTGGATCAGAAGGAGTTATTTAACAAAGAAAGTTTACAAGATCTCGAACAAAAGGGAAGCATGATTTTATCGGAAATTACAGAGAATTATCATTTAACTTTTAACCTCGCTATTTAATGAATCATAGACGAGTACATATAAAAAAAGATAAGATGAAACCTGCCATGTCAGCGCCTACTGACTAAAAAGGCGATGAAAATGCAGGTTCCATTAGACCATTAAAAAACAAATTATCTTCTTATGAAAACGTTGAAAATAGTTTTAATGTCAATTGCTTTGGCTCCATTGTTACCGGCCTGCCAATCTGGCCATCAATCAGCTAATGTCGAAGATTCGAGCACGATGAATCAATCAGAGAAAGATGCATTGGTATATATGGACGATAATAAGGTGCTTCTACAGCAGGACAGTATCATTACGCTCAATAAAGATGATACTGCTGATTGGTTGGACCCTTCTATTTCGCCCGATGGGAAAATAGTTGCTTACACGCGCATTGTTGGGAGTGAAGATCGAACGATCTCTTTATTTAATTTAGCGACGAAACAGTCGGTGCCCTTAAAAGTGCCGTCAACGAATTTCTATGGTGCCACTTGGGCACCCGATGGAGCACATATCGCTTTTAACATATTTAATAGTAAGAGCACCTGGAAGGTGGGGGTAATTAAAGCAGATAATAGTGGTTATACAATGCTCGATAGCGTTGCTGAAATTGATTATTATAGCCCAACTTGGAAAGGGAAAGATAAAATAGTTGCCCATAACTTAGAAAAGCTATTTACATTAGATTTGCAGGGTAAGGTGGTTGATTCAGTGAGTTTTGAAGAATTAATAGGTAAAGATTATAGTTTATCCAGTTCGGATAGTTTTTTCTATAGTGCTGACGGAGACTGGCTTTTCTTTAATGCGGGAAATGTTACGGATGATGAGGAGATGCCAGGGCTAATGGGACCTGCGGAGGCATTATATATGTTAGACATTGCCAATGGCGTGATCAAAAGACTGTCACCTAAAGGCGTAAATGTAAACCGAATTTTTGTTAGTCCCGACGATCGCATTTTCTACGAAGGTTTATCAAAACCATTTGAAACCGTTCAATTATTTGAGACCGATCTGAATGGTAACGTAACCTTATTAGTAGAAAAAGGTAATTATATCTCTGTTTCGTCTAATACCACTCGTCACGGTAAACAAATTTAGGCATTTGCCAATCGTATTTTAGCGCACATAATCGAATCGCTAGGCCTACAATGAAGGCAACAAAAATGGCATAATGAAATTCGTTTCCGAAGAAGTGGGAGATCGTTACGTATACGCCCCCCGTTATCAGTGCTGCACTGGCATATATTTCCTTTTGAAAAATAAGGGGTATGTCGTTACATAAAACATCCCGCATAATTCCGCCAGCGCATCCGGTAATCATCCCGCTAAGCATGATAATGACAATAGGCATCGACATATCTTGGGCTACCTGACAACCAATGATGGTGAATACGACCAGTCCGACGGCATCAAGTAATAAGAATAACTTTTTTAAGCGATTCATAAATTTTGCTATAAAAGCTGTAAATATCGCGGCTATGGCAACTATTAACAGGTATTCAGGGTGTTCAACCCAATTCATGGGGTAGTGCCCTAATAAAACATTACGAATGGTTCCCCCACCGAGGGCAGTGATCCAGGAAATAATTAGTACACCTATCCAATCCATATCTCTTCTTCCGGCCGATAAAGATGCAGTCATGGCCTCCGCCGTAATTGCTATGATATAAAGAATGTATAGCATGATTAGGAATTGATTACGATTTTTCGCACATTACGATTTATTTAAGAAGTTTTGTGGCGATATCAAGCCGTTGTGCCACGTTGTCCCAATTGATGATATTGAACAGTGCATCGACGAAATCGGCCCGTTTATTTTTGTACCTCAGGTAATACGCGTGTTCCCAAACATCGATCACAAGCAGGGGGATAACACCCCATTGGGTCAGTTTTTCGTGGTTTTCGCATTGCAATACGGTCAGGCTATCCGAATACGGTTGGTAGCCAAGGATGCCCCAACCGCTGCCATCCACATTTTTAGAAGTCGCGGCGATGTAGGCTTTCAATCGGTCGTAGCTTCCAAAATGCTTTTCAATCCGCTTCTTCAATTCGCCTGTTGGAGCAGTCTGCCTGTTGGTCAGGTTGGTCCAGAAGATGGAATGCAGTACATGCGATGAAAAATGGAAAGCGAGCTTCTTTGTCCAGTAATCAACACTTTCAAAGTTGCCGTCATCCATGGCTTTTTTGACCATCTCCATGTCCTTGTTGGCGGCATTGGCCGCCCCACCATGGTGAAATTTATAATGGAGGCCCAACGTTTCCTCATCCATATAGGGTTCAAGATGGTTAAAGCTATAGGGAAGCGGTTTCAGTATAAATTGACCATTGCTATCCGTAAGCCTGTCGATACCATTTTCGGTAACATTTTGGGAAAACACATTGCCCGCAGGGAGAATGGTAGCTCCGCTTATAATCATGCTATTTTTCAAGAATCCTTTTCTGTCCATAGTGTTTGATATTTGCTGATTACCAAAAATGGTTAGCTGTTATTCAAACGTAATGTTTTTATACGGCTTTTCCAACACGCTCTACAAGTTTTTGCCTGTTTTCGCCTTCGCAAATTGCTCCGCAATTCAGTGGCAGATGAGATACCGATAAAAATCGATTATACATGAAGCTTGCATATAACACTAATTTTATCTAAGTTTATTATTACTACAGCGTTGATGATGAAAGAAGTTACATTAAAAGTGCCGGATAGTAAGTTTGCTTTTTTTATGGAGTTGGCCAAGCAATTGGGCATAGAAGCTTTTGTGGAAGATGTTGAGATCACCAAAACACAGAAGGAATTGGTGAGGGAATGTATACGCAAAGCAGATGAAAATCCTGAACGGCTGTTGGCCTGGGGATGACGTGATACGATGATGTCCGCTGTCTACCAGTAAAGCGTTTCCCGTTTATGATACACTTCACGATAGACGAAATGAAACATGAGGTTGTTGTCCGCGGGTAGTGTGATTCATTCCTGTCCTAAATAATTCACAAGTGAAATTTTCGCTCAACTGATATTGGTCTTTTATAAACTCTCCTAATTCTTTTGCGGAAAGTGTAGACCTTGTTTCACTTTGTCAGAAATAAAAAAATCGTTGAATGATTGGTTTAGTAATAAACTGTCGGCAAGTAAGAAGATTGAAATAGTACAAAACAAAATTAGTGAAGTTGATACAAAAATTCGTGAGTTGAAGCAAGTCCGAAAATTTTTAGTCACGTCATTAAAGGATGTTGAGAATGGGGATTGTTAAGTTGTCTTGTTCGTTTAGTCTTTCGGTTATCGGTGTGGTTCGGTCAGCTTGCCACTAACGTTTGGCCGCTAACTGTGGTTGCGTAAAAGCGGACTGAGTTCTCTCTGCCGAGATAATGTTTCTTTGTGAAAATGAAAATACAATTACCAAAAACTAGCAATCACAGTTAGCGGCGGTTAGCGGCTGCTCTATTTTTCGTCCGAAGCAGAACTGTCTAACTTTGCAGATAACGCTATAGATGTTTTGTTGAATACGCCCTGAAAGTATATGTTAAGCTAATTGCACCGAATACCATCCGAAGAATGCTGAAAATATTAAAGAGAATTACTTTACTTGGAATTGCATCTGCATATTTATCTAAGTTACCAAAACTCATTTTAAAATTGATTTGTGAGAGGATATAAATTGTAAATACTAATGAAATAATTTGGAATATACCTGCCCATTTTAATCTGTTTTTAAGTTGTGCTTTTTCCCTAGGAGTTTTGAAATATAAAACTATTAAGACAATTGTAGCTAAATAAACCCACGGAACATAATAAATCATTGGATTTATGACTGAAGTGAAGTTTTTCCAGAAAAGCATTCTTTCCATTGTGGTATCTAACAACTTCGGACCATAAACAACTCCTTCGTAAAGGATGCCGAAAAAATAAAGTGCGATGCCGAAAAGAGAAAATAATAAGAGGTTGTTGAAAAACTTAGTTTTCATATTTTATGAATTTAATTTTTACAAATTTAGATGGATGAAACCAACTATCTTTTAACAAATGATAAATAGTCATTTTATTGCTCTTATTCTGCTTAACGAAACTTGTGTGATGCCTATATAACTTGCTAAGTCCCCAAGACTTATTCGTTGAAGTAATTTATTGTTTTCCGTAACAAATTTATTGTAGCGTTCCGTTGCATTATCTTCAAGCATTATACTAATTCGTTTCATCATATTCAGCGATGCAATAGAGAGTAATTTTCTAAATAGAGTTTCAATGCAATGGTGTTTGGTACAAAGCTGTTCCATATCGTTTTGATGAATGAAGGTAACAATAGTTGGCTCTAAAGCCATTATCATAAACTTAGACGGAGTTTGTGTAAGGTAACTTTCAAGAATGGAAAACATTACATTCTCTGGAAAGAAACGCATTATAAATTCTTTGTCTTTTTTGTAGAAGAAAGTTTTTACTAGTCCTTGATTAATGAAATATAAATGTTTGCAAACAGTTCCATCTTTCAACAGCAAATCTCCTTTCTGATAAGTTTTTGTTTTCAGATTATTCAATAAGTCGTTTACCGATTCTTGATTAAGAGGTGAAAGTTTGTTGCAAAATTTAATAAAGTCAGTCATAGTAGTTTGTAAAAAAGTTCATTAAAGGCATCAAAGTTTCAAGTTGGCAGTGTCCAAGAGTTGCCGCTAACGGTCGAGTGTATGTGTCGTAAGGGATTGCGGAGTAGTTTTCTGTCCACCGACACGAAAGTTTGAGCGGGTTACAACGCTTGAATACCCACGGCAACCCTTATGGCATATACACTTTGTTAGCGTTTCGTGCTTTTTCATGCCTGTTTTGATAGTTTATATACTTCACTAAATGTAGGTTCTTTCCCTGTAATCAGGATTGATACCCTGAAAATCTTAGCTGCAAGTTTGCGTAAAAAATAGAATGTCAGCACCATTAAAATAAATGAGCCAGCCAGTTGCCAATATCCCACCTCTGTAATGGCCCAACGCATGGGCATTGATGTTGCAGAAGTCAATGGAAACCATGAAAGAAATATTGACAATCCGCTATCAGGGTCGCGTGTTACTAAAAATGACGCTATAACAAAAACCAAGGGAAGCATCATTAGTGAACTTTTACCCGAATTGTTAGGCTCGGTAATAATTGAAGCAATGGCAGCCAGTATTGCATTCCATGTTAAAATACCGACAAGGGCAAATGGCAAATATATAACTATTGATGGCAAGTATATATAATCAAGAATGCCGGATGCGGGCAAACCCCTGAATTGAAAAAAAAGCATTCCGCCAACGATACTCAAAACTGCATAAATGAGCATGGATGATATACCTGTTAAGGTTATTCCAAAAATTTTCCCATCCATCCAAACTTGCGGACTTATGGCAGAAACAATTTGTTCGGTTATTTTCAACTGCTTTTCGCCTGTAATAGCGGTAAACTGATAAGCAAAACTAAGGAATACTGCCATAAGCATGATTCCGGCAAAAAAATAGGAAAGCACTACTCTTTTACCCGAATTATCGGTGTATACAAAAGACTCAATTACTGGTGCCGGCGACAATACAGTAGTTAACTCATCGGGACTTAATCCGATTTTTTGCATTTCACTTTGTTTATGATATTCGGTTAGATGGGCTTTGATTTTATTAATATCACTAGTGTTTTTATAGGCGTGAAGTATAAAATTATCTGAATATGCTTCCAGTAGAACTCTGTCTCTTTCATTTCCCAAATCACCGATAAAATTAGCCTTATCGTCTATTGGAATCTCATTTAAAACATAATGACTATTCAGGAATTCGGTTAATGTAACATCCGTATTATTTAACACACTGATTTCCAATTTTTTATCCGAGTCGGAAAACGCGTATCTACCACCAAAGAAAAAAACAGTCGATACCACAAGCATAATTACTATACCCAGGGCCTCATTTTTGGGTTTGAAAAATCGACTGAACTCCCAACTTGTTACAGTTATTACTTGTTTTAAATATTTCATAGTCATTGTTTTTTTACAAGTTGAAGAAAAATTTCATGAAGGTCGGGCTTGTGGCTGGTTATATCACAAATCCCATCAATTTTAGTCAAATCATGCAAAACATTTTTCATGCTGGATTGTGGTCCATATGTAATTTTTGCACGAAAATCATCAACGCGGATTACACTATCAACTCCCTTCAAATTTTGAAATGTAGTTTCATTAAAAGGGGATTCAAGTTGAAGTTCAATAATTATTTTTTCACCAAATGATTGATATATGCCGGATAAAGATCCGTTATACACCTCTTTGCCGTTATTTATGAGAAATAGTTTATTGGCAACTTTTTCAACCAGTGACATTTGATGTGCGCTTAACAGGATTGTAGTTCCCTGATTATTGATTTCTTTAATAAAATCTATAAATATTTCCTGATTAAGGGGATCTAAGCCGGAAAAAGGCTCGTCCAGGATTGCAAATTCAGGTTTATGAAGAATTGAAGCCACAAACTGAATCTTTTGTTGATTTCCTTTTGAAAGAACTTGAAGTTTTTCTTTAGCTCGATCCGCAAGGCCCAGTCTTTCCATCCACTCCAAAGCAGCTTTTTTTGCATGCGTCTTTTCCATTCCTCGTATGGTGGCCAGATAAACCAATGATTTAAGTATCGGAATATCCAGATAGAGGCCTCTCTCTTCGGGTAAGTAACCAATATGTTCGGCATCCGGTAACAGATTTTGTTTGCCATTCAGATTCCATTCTATATGTCCGCTGTCCGGTTTAATAATATCAAGTAACATGCGAAGTGTTGTAGTTTTCCCTGCACCATTTGGTCCCAGAAAAGCATAAATATCGCCTTGCTCTACAGCGAACGAGATATTGTTCACAGCTTTTACATTCAAAAAGGCTTTGCTTATTGAATTAGCCTTAAGAACTGTTTTTTGCATTTTATCAATCATATACTATTCGATTTTTTTCTCAGCATGAACGCTAACGGTTTTGTGTATGAGCCGTTGCGTGGGTTAACTTGAACCTTTGCAAGTACACACCAAGCTAAAAATTTCGCAGTAATTTTCAGAAGGGGTAAGAATAAGCAATGGCTTATACACTGTGTTGTGGTGTCGTTTTTATTTCTTTATTCAGTTTAATTATATCAGATAAATGAGTCCAAATCACAATTGGTACTATCATAGCAGGCAATAGGACAAATGGGAAATAATTAATTCCCCGATTTGGTTGTTCAAATCCAAATTGTTGAAATGGAAGCTCGGCAGATAATATTCCATTTGTGAGAATGTATAGAACTAATATTAGTCCGATTACATTCCAAACCAAAAGTCCCTTTTTACTTATTTTATTTGCCATAAACAAATAACCTATAATCGGTGCAGTAATGCCCATTGAAATATCAAAGTTCCTTCCCGCAAAGGTCATTAGCTCAGGAACCATTTTATGAACAAATAATTCAAAGAGTACTATTTCCACAGGAAGTCTGACGATATGTAAAAAAGTACTGATTTTAGTATTTCTTTCTTTTAAAAACCACTTTTGTTGTTTTGGAAGCAAACCAAATACGATAAAAAAAACGGCTGGAATTAAAATTAATCCGAATCTTGGTGGAATTGATTCGGTGTTTTGATAAAATCCATTATAGGCTAAAACTGAATGAACAACCGACCATAAAATTATCAATAAGGTCAATTTTTTTGGCTTTCCATTTGAGTAATAGAAAAATCCAATTGTCCCTAAACACGTAGTCAGAAATAGTAGTTCAATCCAATTGGGTAATCCTTCTGTCATTTGTTTGTTTTAAATGCACCACAACTCATTTATAGTTACACCTTTTTGATAACAAGCCCACCAAATCCGGACGGCTTGTTACACCTATAGTGATTATTATTTTCTTCTCACAAATCATCGAAGGGAGATTTGATTCGCTGGATACTTTTGGTACTCACATGTGTATAGATTTCTGTGGTCTTGCTACTTTTTTGTCCCAAAATTTCCTGAATATATCTCAGGTCTGTTCCATTTTCCAAAAGGTGCGTGGCATAGCTGTGCCTAAGCCAATGCAACGTGACCGGTTTTTTGATCTTAGCCTTTTCCAGGGCTGATTTTAACACTTTCTGCAAACTGGTTCCGCTATACTGCTCACCGCGTCTATCTCCCTCAAACAGGAAATTGAGCGGCTTTTCGTTCCTATAATAGTCTCGTAGCAAGGTAAGTGCCTTATCTGACAACGGCACAACCCTATCCTTTTGCCCCTTTGCTCGTCTGACAATCAGCAAGTGTCTTTTGGAATCAACATCGTGTATCTTAAGGTTAAGCAACTCACTTCGCCTGAGTCCACAGGCATAAATCAAGGACAACATGATTTTATGTTTGACATTCCGATGTGCTTCGAGAATCTCCTTTACTTCTTCCTTGCTCAAAACGTTAGGGAGTAGTTTTGGTGTTTTCGGCCTGTGGATTCGGTCTGGATCCAACTTTTTGTTTTGGATGATACGAAAGAAAAGTTTAACTCCATTGACGACCTGGTTTTGAAATGAAGCAGAATAATTACCAGCGATAATGTAGCCTTTAACAAACTGTTCAAGGTCTTCATTTCCGATTTCAGCCAAGGGCTTGTTTTCCAAATATCGAAGGAATAATTGTAAGGCCCCGGTATAAGTCCTCACCGTACTGTCACTATACAGTTTGCTCCGCATCCAATCACTGAAGCGGTCTATTGCAACACGGACATCAAGCGTCAATTGAGGCAATGTGACGGAGGTGGCGACCGACTTGGGTTTTTCCGCGGGTTTGAAACCGGAATAGTCTAGCCAAGCCATTCCTTTGAACAATTGGAGTAGATCGCTGACTACGGTATCCGAACTGGGTATAGCCCAGGCCCGGGTTTGCCAACGGGCCTCCGGGATGGTTTTCACAATAGCCATGAGGTCGCGGTCAAACGGAAAGCGCAGCAACGCCACCGGCTTATTGTCGATAACCTCATGATGTAAGATGATCTGTTTCTGCCTCGCCATTTCAATTGGAAAGTGTCGTCCAAGATAGGAATTGCCTTTTATTTTAGCAAACATCATCATTTGCGGGGAACAAAAAAAACGGCATCTCCGAGAGGGGGAATCCCTGAACCCCACCAGCTTCGAAAGCTTACTGACATTGCTATAGGTCCCCCCCCGTGCCACCTTCAGCGCAAAATGCGCTTTATTGTATTCGCTGACGGCTTGCAGGTAATCCAGCTGTGCTTGCAGGAAAAACCGCTGCGCCTGGAAAACCTCGAAGGGCATGGCCGTTCTGAGTTTCTGCCGCTCAATGCGCTGGTTCAATGCCTCCGCAGTCAGTTCCAGGGCTTCCTTGGCAATCACGATCTGTTCCTTCCCGATGAACAGCTGCTGGCTGGCATTGGCAATCTCTTCATTGATCTGCGCTTTGAATTGCCCGGTTTCAAACTGTTTCAACCGAATAAGGGTAACAAACCCATTCCTTCTGCCTGTTCTCACGGGCGGAGGAGACCTCTTTTTCAATAACGAGCGAAATGCCCGTAATAAGTCACAAATAAACGATTAGTGGAAAAAACCGGTTTCGGTTGGATAGCAGCAAAACAGAATGAACAAAACGAACAAACCATTATGATAAATACTTAACTAACTTTAAGTGTAACATCTACTTTTTCCAAGGATTTTAATGCTAAAGAATCTACGGATTTTATCTCTAAAAAGTTCTACTCTTTGTTTCCAACAGCAAGCCTATGCACTCGTTCGCAAAAATTTATGAACTCTTTCAGAACCAGTTGGGATCTATAGGGTTCCCATCTTCTCCCGAAAACCTCTATGATTCAGTTGTTTACTTTATGGATTATCCAGGTAAACGGATAAGGCCCGTTTTATGCTTGATGAGCAACGAGCTTTTTAATGAGATACATCCGGATTCCTATACGGTAGGCAATGGGATTGAGCTATTTCATAATTTCACACTTGTTCATGATGATATTATGGACCGCTCCATACTCCGAAGAGGTCGCCCTACCCTACACATTAAATATGGAGAAAATACAGCCATATTGGCTGGAGACATTTTGCTGATTCATGCCTTTTCATTTCTAAACAAAACCAACGAAGCGTATCGAGGACTGATTATCGATTTGTTTTCTGAAATGGCTTGCAAAATATGTGAAGGGCAGCAAATGGATATCGATTTTGAGGAAAGTGAAATTGAAAGCATCAGTTATACAGACTACCTCAAAATGATCACTTTTAAGACGTCTGTTCTCTTAGGAACTGCTGCTCAAATTGGGGCCATTATTGGTTCGGCAAATGCCCAGCAACAGCTTTACATGTATGAGTTCGGGAAAAACATGGGTATTGCTTTTCAGATACAGGATGATTTTTTGGACGCATTTGGAGACACTGCCAAAATGGGGAAACAAGTGGGGAGTGATATTTTAGAAAACAAAAAAACAGCACTTTTATTGAAGGCTTTTGAAGGGGCAAATCTACAACAGAAAAAACAGCTGAAAGACGCGATGAAGAAGCCTGGCGAGAGCAGAATCCATGCTGTTATTGACTTATACAAAGAGCTGCAGGTAGATCAATGGGCCAATGAAGCAATCATGCATTATACAGATATTGCTTTTAGTAGTCTAGACAAAATTGACGTGCCTGCTTACAAGAAGGAAAAACTTACGGAATTAGCCAATTTTTTACTGGTCCGCCAATCTTAAATAATTGAATATGCTTCTATGCAAATAAGCGATATGAATCCGATACAATAGACATAGGCCTTTGATGGATTGGCGTATGAGCTAGCATGACTCCTGATAGTTACCTATTTATCATTAAATACTCCAGCCATGAAGAATCTCAAATTACCATTACTTGATCGGATACATTTTCCCGCAGATTTGCGAAAGATGCACTCTTCACAGCTTCCCCAATTATGTAACGAATTACGATCATTTATTATCGAGGCAGTTAGTTTGAACGGAGGACATTTTGGAGCTAGTTTGGGAACCGTTGAGCTGACAGCTGCAATCCATTATGTCATGAATACACCTTATGACCAGTTGGTTTGGGATGTGGGTCATCAGGCTTATGGGCATAAAATACTTACAGGCAGAAGAGCTATTTTTAATACCATTCGAAAACACAGAGGTATTAGTGGTTTTCCACGGAGGGCGGAAAGTGAATATGATACGTTTGGAACGGGCCATTCCTCCACTTCTATATCAGCAGCCCTAGGAATGGCAATCGCTGCCAAACATAAGGGCGAACTTGATAAGCAGCATATCGCCGTAATTGGTGATGGAGCCATGACTGCGGGAATGGCTTTTGAAGCACTCAACCACGCGGGGATAGCAGGTACAGATATCATTATTATACTAAATGATAACTGTATGTCTATTGACCCAAATGTTGGTGCATTAAAAGAGTATTTAACACACCTGTCACTTTCAAAAACATACAATAAGATACGCAAGAATGTTGGTCATACCATCGATCGATTGCCACTGGTAGGCGAACGATCCAAGCAGATACTGAATCGGGCTAAATCTCAGATAAAGAGCCTTGTGTCAGAACATTCTAATTTTTTCGAAGCCCTAAACTTAAGATATTTTGGTTCTGTTGACGGGCATGACGTTTTAAAGTTAGTGGATGTGTTAAAGGATTTGAAACGTATTCCAGGGCCGAAGCTTCTTCATGTGGTGACTACTAAAGGAAAGGGGTACCTTCCTGCTGAACGGGAGAAAACCTTATGGCATTTTCCGGGACTCTTTGACAAGATCAGTGGAAAAATCCATAAGCCACCTATCAGTGCTCCGCAGCCTCCTAAATACCAAGATGTTTTTGGACATACCATCGTAGAGCTTGCAGAATCAAATGATAAGATAGTGGGAATAACGCCCGCTATGCTGTCTGGATCTTCCCTGAAATTTATGATGGAAAAAATGCCCGACAGAACATTTGATGTAGGCATATGTGAGCAGCATGCGGTTACGCTATCTGCTGGATTGGCCACACAGGGACTGAAAGTTTTTTGCAATATCTATTCATCCTTTATGCAAAGAGGGTATGATCAGTTAGTGCATGATGTGGTACTACAACGTTTGCCTGTCATTTTCTGCCTAGATAGAGGTGGTTTGGTTGGCGAGGATGGAGCAACCCATCACGGTATTTACGACATTGCCTATTCGCGTTGCCTGCCTCATGTCATCATCAGCGCCCCAATGAACGAAATGGAATTAAGAAACCTAATGTATACGGCGCAGCTTCCCAGCATTGATCAACCCTTTATTATTCGATATCCAAGAGGACAAGGTGTTACTCTTGACTGGAGAAAGCCCCTAAAGGCGATAAAAATAGGAACAGGAAGGACCCTAAGAGAAGGGTCGGACGTTGCCATTCTAACGTTCGGACATCCTGGAAACTTTGCCAGTGATGCTTGCGACCAATTGGAAAAGGAAGGGATTTGTCCTGCGCACGTTGATATGCGATTTGTAAAACCTATCGATCAAGACTTATTGCATCATGTTTTTCAAAACTTTGATCACATTATTACCGTTGAGGATGGCTGCATAATAGGAGGACTGGGTAGTGCCGTGCTGGAATTTATGGCCATGCATCGGTATAGAGCAACTGTACGTATTCTGGGTGTTCCCGACCGTATTATTGAGCACGGTAGACCAGCTGAGTTATTTCAGGAGTGCCTGTACGATGTAAAAGGAATTAAGGATGCAGTCAGGGAAATGCTGCAAGAGCAAACATTAATCAGAAAACTTGTAAATCATGAAAGCATTTAACATCCCTGAAATCTATAAAAGTGAGTTTATAAGTTCAATAAAAAAAGACAGGCAGTTAAGAGACCATTTAAAGAAGGATTTCTCACCGTCAATACTTGATTTTGGACGAGTTAAAATTCATTTAGCTCGTCATTTTGGTTTCTGTTTTGGTGTTGAAAATGCTATAGAAACGGCTTATACGGCTATTAATGAGAATGTTGGCAAACGAATTTATTTGTTAAGCGAAATCATTCACAACCCGCATGTTAACCAAGCTCTATTGGAAAATGGCGTTCGGTTTATTATGGATACTGCCGGTAAGCAACTTATTCCATGGAATGAGATAAGTAGTGATGATGTAATCATTATTCCTGCTTTTGGTACTACGCTCGAAATGGAACGTATTTTAAGAGATAAAGGAATAAAACAGATTTATTATAAAAGTAAGTGTCCTTTCGTAGAGAAAGTTTGGACCAGGGTTTCTCAGATTGCCAATAATGATTATACGGTTATTGTTCATGGGAAGCCTGATCATGAAGAAACGAGGGCTACCTTCTCACATAGTAAAAGTGTGGCCCCCTCTGTGATTGTAAAAGACATGGAAGAAGCAACAATATTGGCTGATTTTATCATGAACAGGAGAGCTGCTATTGATTTTTATGAGCTGTTTAAAGGCAGGTACTCAGAGGGCTTTGATGTTGCTCATGACCTATCGAGAATTGGGGTTGTGAACCAAACGACCTTGCTTGCTACAGATACAGAGGAAATAGCAGATTTTCTACAGCAAACGATGTACGAAAAATACAACCTTACGAAGGATAATGTCGCCGATCATTTTGCCAATATGAAAGATACACTTTGTTATGCCACGCATGACAATCAAAGTGCCGTGACAAATATGTTGTCTCTAGACGCGGATTTAGCTTTTGTCGTCGGAGGATTCAACAGTTCCAATTCCTCTCATCTGGTTGAATTGTGCGAAGCGAAGCTGCCAACGTATTTCATCCGATCGGAGGATAACATCATATCCGCTAATGAAATTAATCATTGGGATATCCATGCGAAACAATTAAAGACCACTTTTTCTTATTTACCGATTCAAGAACCTGTAGTGATCCATTTAACTAGTGGCGCTTCTTGCCCTGACATTTTAATTGAAAATGTAATAGGGAAATTACTTTCTTTTTATAAACTATCGCTTGATACGATCCGGATAGAACATGTAGTTAATGATGGCTGACGGGAAAACGAATGGAGAAATGAGCATTTTCAAGATGAACAGAATCTAACGTATTAACAATTTTTTTTAAAAACTTTAAAAACAAATAGTTATGGAACAAGACAAGTATTTCGAAAACCCTTACCCAGCGGTTCTTACTTATCCCTGGCCGCATGAATGTAATGATTATGTAGCCGAAACGGAAAAGGATGTAGACGATTGGCTTCGCAATGATTATTCTACTTTTTTATCCGAAAAAATGATACAAAAGTACTATCGCAATGCGCTTCACCTAACGACAGCCCGCATGCTACCCGGGGCGATAAGCTATGCACATGCAAGAGTGTGTTGTAGACAAATGGTATGGACTACCATATTCGACGATTATTACGGGCCAGCTACTGTAACCGAAATGGATGCGGCCCGCAAACGGGTTGTTGCCATCCTGAAAGGAGCGGATCCTGAACCCGGAGCACTTGCCATGGACATAGAAATGCTCCGGATGAGAGAAGAATATAAGGCCATTGCGCCCGTGGAATGGCTGGTACGATTTACAAATAATATGGATCGATACCTTAAATACGGCATGATGGGTGAGGCACCTTACAAAACAACCGGACAGTATCCCAAATCAGGTTCTTATCTGTTGCTTCGCGAGTACGCAGTTTCTGTACCTATTTTTGCGTTATGGCCGGAAATAGGATTAAATTCCTTTTTGTCCTCGGACCTTGCAGCACATCCTATCATACAACGTTTCCAGTCCCTTACATCCAGGATCATAGGCCTGCAAAACGATGTCTATTCTGTTGCAAAAGAATTAGCGAATGGAAAACAAGAGACGATTAATCTGGTCCTTATTTTACAACACGAGCAAAAAATCAGTCTTGAAGAGGCGGTAAAAGAGGTGGTTCGCATTCACGATGCAGATGTTGCCGAATTTGTGGCATTACAGGAGGGTCTCCCGCATTTCGGCCCGGATCATGAACGGATACACAAACAGGTTTATGAGCATGCACGCTATCTCGGAAAAATGATAGCCGGGCTGAATCACTGGTATTTTACAGACACAGTCCGTTATCATTCCATGACACTTAATGCAGAAAGCGAATACGTAAAGCCGTTAACTGTCTGAAAACTGCAATAACGCCATCAGGTCTTCAATACCAGGATTTGATACGTTACAATTTGGGCACCATCAATGATTATTCACCATAATTAAGCCAGATGATAGTTCCACCTGCTTTAATACGAGTTGCCATTTTTGGATCTACGGGTTCTATTGGCGTACAAACCTTGGATGTGATCAGGCGGCATCCGGATCGGTTCAAAGTAAGCATCTTAACGGCCTATAACAATGCTGATTTATTGATACAACAAGCATTAGAATTCAACGCCGACTTGGTTGTGATTGGCAAAGCGGAAAAATATAGACAGGTAAAAGAAGCTCTATCTGGCAGGGAAACGGTCGTTACCGCCGGTATAACGGCCCTTGAAGATGCGGCTGAAATAGATGATTATGATATTATGATTGCAGCCATTGTGGGGTATGCAGGGTTGAAACCTACCCTAAAGGCAGTTGAGCGGGGAAAGAAAATCGGTTTGGCCAATAAAGAAACCATGGTGGTAGCTGGGGCCTTGATTACGCAAATAGCCGGGGCAACTGGTTCAGCGATATTACCCGTAGATTCAGAACACTCCGCCATTTTTCAGTGTCTTGTAGGTGAAAAATTAAACAAAGTAGAAAAACTGATTCTTACGGCTTCTGGTGGGCCCTTCAGAGGGAAGAAAAACAATGAATTGGAACAAATAAGACCTAGTGATGCTTTACGTCATCCCAATTGGGATATGGGTGCAAAGGTTACGATTGATTCGGCCAGTTTGATGAACAAAGGACTGGAGATGATTGAGGCAAAATGGTTGTTTAATGTGCATCCTGATCAAATTGATGCGGTAATACATCCACAAAGTATTATACATAGCATGGTACAATTTGAGGATGGTAGCATTAAAGCCCAAATGGGTCTTCCTGACATGCGCTTACCTATTCAATATGCACTGTCTTACCCGCAACGGATAACAGGACATTTTCCGCGTGTTGATTTTGAACAATATGCGCAACTAAGCTTTGAAAAAATAGATGGTGATACCTTTAAAAATTTCACGTTGGCAAAAGGGGCCTTGCATATGGGAGGGAATATGCCATGTATATTAAATGCGGCTAATGAAATAGCCGTCGCTGCTTTTTTGCAGTATCGTATCGGTTTCCTTGAAATGAGTAATATTATTGAAAGCACCCTTTCAAAGCTTCCTTTTATGGAAGTGCTGACGCTGGATGATTATATAACCTGTAATTGCGAAGCTCGTGACGTAGCCTCTTCTTTGATTCAAAAGAATGCAACTGTGAGTCTATGAAACAGGATACTATCTTATGATAAGATGGTTTTTTGATTTTATTAATCAATTTAAAAAAATATACCATGAACACTCACATGCTCTCCCAATTTCATTACCCCTTTCCCATGCTTAAAAATCCTTATGCGGTGGCTCTACAGGAAATTACAGACAATCAGTGGATCGATGGGGAATATCGCTGGTTATATCAAGATGCTCCTGATACCAGGAAGAAGTACAAAAAGACAAAGACTGCCCACATTGCATCGCAATGGTTTCCTACCGCCAGCCCCGAACGATTGAAACCTTTATGTAGGCTTATGTTATGGACACTCTATAACGATGACCTGTACGAAGAGGGAACGCCTGAAGGAATTGGTTATGTACACACCAGATCGGTAGCTGTGCTGACTGGTGAGATGAGTGCTGTTGAAGCAGAAATACCCTTGGGAGATATGCTGGCATCACTAAGGCAGGAGCTACTGCAGTTTATCCCACAGGAATCGATCGTGCGTTTTGCGGATATGATCAGCAGGTATTTTGCCGGCCTGAAAACGGAGCTGACCTATAAAAAGCACAAAACTTTCCCTACTGTAGCCGAATGCATTGCCCTGCGGGAAGATTCCATTTGCCTGTATCCGTTCCTGCAACTGACAGAAGTAGAAACCGGAATCGTTCTGCCGCCCGAGATACACCAACATCCTGTGATCCGGCGTTTGCAGGCGCTGGCCTGCCATCTTGTGACCTATTTTAATGAGGTACAATCGGTAGGGAAAGACGAAGCAACGGATAGTATTTATTACAATATTGTGAAAGTGATTCAGCATGAATATAAGATCTCGCTGGAAGAAGCATGTTTGGAAGACCTCCGCCTGCACAATGAAGACCTAAAAGAGTTTGTGATGCTGCAAGCCTCCCTTCCTGATTTTGGGGAATGGCAGGATGCCGTGGTAAACTGGGTGCATTATATGGGGATGGTGCTTAGCGGCTGGAAGAATATTTCCACCAAATTGGATCGTTATAATTTGATGGAATTTCCTAACGCAGCGGAACTTCGGAAGAGGTTAAACAGCGTACAATGAATGACATAAAACAAATAATAAAGCCTCTGAATAATTAACCTTTTAATTTAAGCAAGATACCACTGAGCAGTTTAACCGATAGGATATATACCATTGGCAATTACTAAAGTAATCTTTTTAAACAATAGAATTATGAAAACTAAATTCAAAGCTCCGATTCCGAAATATCCATGGCCGTACTCCCAAAGTCCTTTAACAGGGCGTCTGGCAGAAGAAGGGCTCTTCTGGTACGATACAGATTATGATTTCTTATCACCGTCTACTCATGATAAATATAAAAACAGGCATCAACTTGTCAGCGCTGCTGAACATATGTCGTGTACGACAACCAATGTAGATCATTTGCGGCCAATTGCGAGAGTAATGATCTGGCTTACCATATTCGATGATTATTATGAATTATGTCCTGTTAGCGAAATGTTGGTTATCCGGGATCACCTGGTCGCAATTTTGCTGGGCGAAACACCCAAATCAACTGACATTGGCATATATCGTGATATAGCGCATTCCCGCGACGAGTTTCTACGCTTTATGCCCTATGAATGGATGGAACGCGTGGCCGAAGCCACTTATAGATATATAACATATGGTATGATCGAAGAAACTCCATACAAGCTTACAAGAACCTATCCTTCGTTAGCTCATCTGATGATTATGCGGGAATATTCTATTACCGTGCCTATCTATTCACTCATGGTTGATCCTGCTATTAATTTCATGCTGCCTAAACAAGTGAATAATCATCCGGTCATTCAGCGTCTCAGATCAGTGATGTGCCAGATCATGTCCATTCAAAATGACTTTTTCTCGCTTCAAAAGGAACTGGAACGGGATACAGAGGTAATAAACATCCTGTTTGTTTTACAGCATGAGTTTAGCATGTCAATGGAAGAAGCCTGCACGGAAGCATTGCGTATTCACGACGGACTTGTAGCGGAATTTGTAGCACTTCATAAAGCACTGCCAGACTTTGGGGCAATTCATAAGGATGTGGATAATTATGTACTTCATATGGGAATGATGATACAAGGTCTTAATGTATGGTATCAAGGTGATACAGTACGTTATGTACCCTCAGAATTCCCCTATCCGGAATATAGTCAACCGCCCGTTTGAAATTTACGGTTCTGATAGCTTCCAATGCAACGGAGCTGCGAGAGAAGCTGAGTAAGGTGTGATAGAAAGCTAAAAACACAATTATGGCAAACTAATGATTTGCCAGAAAAGTATAGGAGAAGATTTAAAAATAGAGAAGCAGGTATATTCAATACAATTACATTTTTAAACTCAATACAATGACAAATGAACAAGGATTCTATGCATTATTTCAAAATATGCCACGTCCGGAATATCCTTTCCCTAATCTGATCTCGCCGTTTGCGCAAGAAATGCGGGAAATATATTATAATTGGATTGATACAGACTATACCTTTCATTCTGAAAAAGCGCGGCAAACACATAAAAAGCACATACTAACGGATATAGCGGCCCGCGGCCTGCCGTTATTGAAAACACTGGATGAATTGTTTCCGGTTGCAAGTTTGGCAGCTAATGGTGCCATGATGGATGACTATTTTGACCATTGCAGTTACGATGAGATGTACGCCATAAGAGAAAGAAGTACGGCATTACTCAATGGGCAGGATAAAGACGAACCCACTGATCACGGAATATTCCATCAGTTCTATTTACTACGGCAGCGTGCGATTAAATGTGGTATGCCACAACGCCTGTATGATAGATTTATAGCCGGCATTCATAACCTGCTTATAGGTTTTCAGGATGAAAAGCGCTATATGTCTACTAATACCATACCGCCACTTCCGGTCTATTTAATACTTCGCGAAGATACCAGTGGAGGATTACCTTTTTGCAAATATGTAGCGATGCAAAAGGACTTTCGCATGTTACCGGATACTGTGTTGGAACATCCCCATATTTTGAGATTGCATACATTGGCGGCCCTCATGATCGGACTGCATAACGATATTATTTCTTTACCAAAAGAGTTGAACAGGAAAGGTGACGTCATTAATATCATAAAAGTTATGCAAAATGAAAATAATGTATCATGGGAAGAAGCCTATATGATGGCGATGGATTTCCATGACAACCTCCTGAACGAGTTTAAGGTTTTACACGAGCATCTGCCCAATTTCGGGCAATGGCAGGAACTGGCCTATGATTACGTACATACGATAGGAATTATGGTACAAGGCGTATATGCATGGCATACCAACGATAGATCCCGCTATGTTCCGGGTGGTTACGTGGAGCCTGAATATCAAAACTCCAAATCGGACCGTTACACGGAACAGCCTTTCCCAAAGCAGCAGGACTCCGGGAGAAGCTGAGCAAGGTGTGACCAGATGATAAAGGAGAACAATGACGTAGGAACAAAACATTTCTATTTTCAATCAAACTTCACATAAATATGAAACCGGAAGAATATAATCCAAGTGATTACCTGCCTCTGAACTGTTATCCTTGGCCAAACCTGATTAACCCTCATGTAGATCAAATGGGAAAGGATATGGATGCTTGGATTGATAATGACTACACTTTTCTAACAGAAAAGCAACGTGAGAAATATAAAAAAATGAGACTACATGCTTGCACTGCCAGGATGGTTCCACAAGCAAGTTATGAACAAGCAATGCCTTGCAATAGATTTATGCTTTTCCATGTTGCGATGGACGACCAATTGGAACATGCCCCTCTTGAAGAAATTGAACATCAACGGGAACGCTTTACAGCAATACTAAAAGGAGACAACCTAGCTCCAGGCGAAAATGGCCTATACCGTCATGCGGCACTTCTGAGAGATGAATACCTCGTTTTTATGCCTGCAGAGTGGATGGAACGGTTTACAGAAGACTTTTATCGTACCACCAGGTATGGGATAGAAGTGGAAACCCCTTATAAAAAAGCTACCCGTCCACCTTCGCTTGCACTTTTTAAAGCCATCCGAGAGTATTCCGTAAACATGTATCCTTATTTGTGTTGGGCAGAAATTCAAACAGGTTTTGTTTTACCAAAACACATTGCAGAACATTCGATTCTACAACGCCTGAGAGCATTGATGGTGAGAGTTATTGCCTGGCAAAATGATTTTCATTCTCTTCCAAAAGAACTAGCAAAAAAAACAGAGGTATTTAACCTTATCCTGGTATTGCAACAGGAACATCATATTTCATTAGCAGAAGCATGCATCGAAGGATTACGCATCCACAATGAAGACCTGACAGAATTTATTGCTTTGAACGATGAATTTCGCGGATTTGGTATTTATCAAGAGCAAGTCGATAACTATATCTATCACCTTGGACTTATGATACAAGGGATTAATACTTTTTATATTCAGGATACCATGCGTTATTTACCCGGCGGATCAGGCTTTGCCTGGCCTGAGGTGGAGACAGGACTTTTTAAACTATAAAACAAGATGACACCAGAACAATTTAACCCACAGGACTACCTGCCATTTGGCCACTATGCCTGGCCAAACGATGTGAATCCGCATATTGAACAAATGGGTGAAGATCAGGCGCTTTGGATCGATACGGATTATACCTATTTATCGGAAGAGCACAGGAAGAAATACAAAAGGATGAATCTGCATTACTGCATAGGACGCATGTATCCTTATGCCAGCTACGAAGGGGTAACGCCTTGTAGTCGATTTGTACTTTTTCAAACTGCATTTGATGATAGCTTGGAATTTCTGACAAAAGAAGAAGTATGCCGATACGGGGAACGTCTGGTTACTATATTTAAGGGGGCACAGCCCACTCCGGAGGAACATGGATTGTTTCGGCAGGCAGCGATTATCCGGAATGAATACCGTGCTGTAATGCCAGACGAATGGCTGGAACGATTTATAGAAGGATTTATAGAAGGATTTCATCGCGTAACCAAGTACGGTGCCGCCGAAGAAATGCCTTATAAGAATTCGGGGACAGTACCATCGCTTGCCTATTTTCAGATACTCCGGGAATATTCTGTACTCTGCATACCCTACTTGTATATGGTGGATGTAGAATTTAATTCAGTGTTACCAAAAGATATTGATGAACACCCTGTGATACAGCGCCTACGGGTTTTGGTATCAAGGTTGGTAGGATGGCAAAATGACTTCCATAGCTTAATGAAAGAATTGAGGATGAATTCAGAAACCATGAATTTAATCATTGTTTTACAGCGGAAATGTAATCTTTCGCTTAAAGATGCTCTGACAGAAGCCATGAAGATAAATGACGCAGATCTAGCCGAATTTGATGCCTTACGGGCAGACCTTCCTGATTTTGGACTACACCATAAACAGGTTGAGCAATTCATTTTTGGTTTAGGTGTCATGTTACAGGGGTTGAATTCTTTTTATTATCAAAACACACGCTATGCTTCTGACGGATCAGGTTTTCCCTGGCCAGCACGTGAGCAGACTGTCAATCATTCCTGACATCAATGGCAGGCAACCGATTTTCGTAATCGCGGTAACCATAAATTCATACAAACGCGCTCCAGTAAAACACCGTTTCGACAAGCTGGTGAATGGGCAGAGGCTCAAGACTTCATGCCGAAAAAACCACTGTAAAAAATCAAAATTAAAGAAAAGTAAAGTGCATTCGCATTTATTGAGCGGTCTCTTCTTTGGGAAGCGTTTTAAGCAGATCTTCGACCTTGGGCGGCTTTGAGATATAGACCTATTTTTTCTTTTGCAAAGCCGAACGGATTTTTCGTACGAAGTCGATGGATACTTCGGCGGCATCGGCAGCCTGTTCATCCGTAAAACCAAATTTGCCAATTAGGTTCTTCACAAACTGCTCGCTTGTCTCCCTTTTGACCGAGTCAAACGCATTCTGCGTATCCCACTTGGCCTTTAAACTTGCTTCGTATGCCATACGTTCCTCCTTTCTTAATTTTGCAACTTCCGATATCTTGAAAATAAGCTGAAAAACCCGTTTATCCAAAAATGTCGGAACCTTATCCAAGGTGCTCATGTGTTTCAGCAGGTACATCCACTTGTCCATGTCTGCAAGCAAATCATCACCCTTTTTCACAAAGTTACACAATTCCAAGAATTTAAACCCCAACTTATCATAGAATAATTTACCGGTATTCTTTTCCATTAATGCGATATCATGGAGATACCGCTGATCTTCGTTGGCATCTATGCTGAACTCCAGGATGCCGATCAGATAGACCTCGGGCAGCCGGTAATCGTTTGACTCCCTCCCCTTTTTCAACAGTCGATGGATCAGCCGGGATACATAGAACAGCGCCCTGTCTTTGAAAAAATCCTGACGTATGCGCTGCATCTCCACGACAAAATACTCGCCATTATCCCCACGGCAATGCAAATCGAAAATGACGCGCTTGTCCGTTTCGTTGTCGCCGTCATGTTCGTTGGGTGCATATTCAAGGTCGGCAATGTGCTTTTCGCCCTGAAACAAATCATTGAGAAACTCCTTTAGTATCTCCTTATTGGGCTCCTGCCCGAATAAATGGCGGAAACCCCAGTCCGTTAGTGGGTCTATAAATTTCCCAATGGTAGGCTGTTTTGATTCGGTCATGAAGCAAATATAAAATATCTAGCCCTTAAAAGCTAATGTATTTAGTGTTTTATTACTGCACCACCAATACGCCGGCACCTAAAAATATAACACACGAACAGGCCGCAGTTTCCACTTTGGCGGCGCTTACCGCTTTGCAACCCATTCATAAAGTCGGCATCGAAAAAGGCGACCGTGTATTTGTAACGGCTGCGGTGGCGGTGTAGGGCATTTTGCGGTGCAGTTTGCCAAATATTACGGTGCTTATGTTATTGCATTGGCCTCCGCTTCCAAAAAGGATTTCGTACTGAATTTAGGAGCGGACGAATTCGTGGACTATAAAACACAGCGTTTTGAAGACGTTGTACAAAATGTAGATTTGGTAGTTGAAGCGGTAAAAGCGGACGGACACATTCTGCGTAGTATGGAAGTCGTAAAACGAGGTGGCAACCTGATTAGTTTATGGTCAGGTGTTACACCGGAAGAAGCAACCAAAGCCAAACGGTTAGGCGTAAACGCTTTTTACAATGCCATCCAATATAGTGGCGGGGATATGAAGTTTGTGGCCAGACTTTTAAAAAAGGGTAAACTAATTCCACACGTTTCCAAAGTTTTTCCTTTTGAAGCCATACCCGAAGCACACATTGAAATTGGAAAAGTACATACGCAAGGGAAAATTGCTATACAGGTAAATGAAACATTATGACGGACACAACTCAGATAATCCAGGGAATAATGTCTGCATATTGCAGGTATGTGGATACCAAGCAATGGGAATCATTACATGAAGTTTTAGCGGAGGATGCACGCACTGAATTTAAAAATACAGAGGGAGAAACCATTGCTTCTTTTAATAATCCTTCCGAACTGGTTGACTCCTTTATCTCCCTTTTCCTATCACTGAAAAGATGTTGGTGCCCGCAATGCAACCGTATTTTTCTATCAGGGAAACGATGATAAAAGACCTTGGGAAAACAATAAAGCGCATTGGAAGCCCGTTTTAAAGATACCACATTATTCATGCAGCATTTGGGGGGCGATACGTTCAATACAAAAGTAAAGACCAGGTATTCCCCCAAATGACTGCACCAAAGTAACGGGCTCACCAGCTTACGATCAACTCCCGATTTTTTGTATAAAATACACAGGTTAAGACCAATCAAATCACCAAATTAAGGTGCCGGCCTACATATTCTTCAGATAGTAATATCCTGCTATCAACTGTCCGTTTCCGAACACTTGAATTCAAGTGTTCGGAAACGGACAGTCCCATGAAATAGAAAATGCATAAAATAAGGCCCACAGGCGCATTTATGGGGTTTGGCAATTTTATTGATACGGGTTTTCAGGGAAAACACGCTGTAACCGAAAGTATTATGGCAAAAATTAAAGATCATCGCCATTGTTGACTTTATCGCGATCGGTAAAGTTGACGGATATCGGATGGTATATGGAAGGCCTTTCGATATAGTTGTTTAGGCCGCAAAAACGGTAACAAGGAGTAAGAAGCAAGGAGCGTGAGCTTCCAAGCCATTAAGGCTGCGGTGGTCAATCCGGTGGAGAGTTTAAGGGATGAGTAGCTACCAGCTGTGATCCGCCAGCTAGTTGGCAGGAACGATCGATTAAGCTGGCTTGCGGACATCAAGCTACGGAAAAGATCTTTATAACCTAAAGAAAACGAATATGAGAAAGAAAATATACGTGCTTATTGCCCTAATTGGCGTCCTCTTCCCTTGTAGGGCACAGGAGCAGGAAAATCAACCTTTTGAAGCTTTCATACAAAAGCTGGAGGAGAGGCCTGTCGCTGAAAGATCGCTGCTGGTTGACCGGTACTTATCAGAAATAAAATCAACGCCAATTATTGAGGGGAAGCAAAACGTTCACTTTGTCTGGTACGGGGACGCTGAAAAGTTAGAAATCGAGGGAGATCTGCAAAAGTCATGGACAACCCCCGAAACATTGAACAGGATAGATTGTGGTAACCGGGATTTCTTTCATATATCTTATACGATTCCCTCAGACGCGATACTTGAGTACCGTTTCATTGCTGATGGAAAAAAGGTGATGGATTTAAACAACCCTCAGGTAACGCAAAGTTTTGACTATGGTGATCGTAATATCTTTTCAATGCCCGGTTTTGTACGGTCGCCATACATAGATACGCGCCATGATATTGAAAAAGGTATCACCAGCAGGTGGGTATTCAAAACGGATACCCCCTTGTTTTCTGACCGGTTGATATGGGTTTATACGCCATATAATTATACAAAAGATAAGGAATATCCTGTATTATACGTGCACGATGGCATGTGGGCCATGTATCTCAGGCCTTTTATCAATGTGGTGGACAACCTGATCTATGATGAAAAAATTGAGCCTATCGTAGTCGTATTTGTTGCATTCGAAGATAGGTCGAACGAGTACATCTCTCAAAGTGCGGACTATGCTAAGATGATTGTTGAAGAGATGATCCCATTTGTAGAAGAAAATTTTCGGGTAAGCAGTTCTCCCGATAAACGGGGAATTATAGGTGCATCAGCCGGCGGGCACAGTGCTATTGTTACCGCTTTTCGTCATCCTGATTTTTTTGGGAATGTATCCTCGCAAGGTGGCGGTACTGGAAGCTATCCCCTTTTGATGAATAAACTTGCTAATGAAGCTTTGGATGTCTATTTAACGAAAAAGGATAAGTACCCCTTGAAAAATATTTATACCGAGGTGGGCACCTATGATCTGGAGTTTCCAGAGGAAAAAAGCAAATTTCTTGACGGAGGCCGTCAGTTCCATGATCGTTTGGAAGAATATCAAATAGATCATGTCTATAAGGAAGTGAATAGTGGCCATACTGGGGCCATGTGGGATCAAAGTTTAGATGATATTTTGATCCAGTTTTATGGGAAATAAAAGATCCGGGTTTGGATATAGGCAACTTTATAATATCTGGTGATGGATTAAGGGAATATGGAACAAGGACTTTTTAACGGAAATAAAGCAGAGGCTAGCTGCCGAAAGCTGATAGCTTAAGAACTATGGGCCTTTTACCCGAAATGCCTGGGATGAAGTGACGATTTCAAAAGTCGTCACAACGTTGCTGGGACATGCCTATGGGATTGGGTATGTCCCCAAAAACGTGCCATGTGCTTACCTGAAAAAATAAGAAAAGGCGTATGGACAAATTCATCAAAGCCAGTATGACCGTAATGTGCGGAAAGACTCATCCGTATCATAACGGTAGAACGTGCGTTTATTCAATTTTAAGCTCGACTGTCAATTCAATATCACGGTCAATCAACGTTCTTTCGGCAAGGTTGCCTTCATAGGTAATACCCCACAGGAAACGGTCAAATCTGAATGTTGCCGAAAAGATACTGTCCCTATCCGATGCACCGAACGCAATGCTTTTGGTTACGCCTTTGATCGTCAGGTTTCCTGTGATGTCCAGGCTGCTGCCTGCCCGGTATGTTACTCCCATGATCCGAAATCCGGCTTCCGGATACCTTTCCACATCAAAAAAATCACTACCCCTGAGATGTTCGTTCAGGTTCCGCTCAGCTTCGGTTTCATGTGCGGGGATGTCCATAGCCCTGAGGGTCTGCATGTCTGCCACCATGTTCCCACCGGTTATCCGTCTACCTTTGGCCAATAAATAGGCTTGCCGGAGCCGGACGGTTCCCTCGTGCTTTCTCGTCGCACGCAGCTTTGTACCCTTCCATCTGATGCTCGATGCGTCCAGATCGATTTTCAACGTATCACCATTCTGGCTGCCGGTCGAAACAGAAACCTCGCCTACGGTGGCCTCTTGCACATCAGAGCGGTATTTGCCGGTGCAGGAAAACAGCACGATCAGGCACACCGGTATCGCAAGGGGCAGGCTATTCATAGTCCGGGATGTTCAGGCCCAAAATGATATCGCGTTTTACGGTCAGCATCCCCTTTTCAGCAATGGGTCTGACTATTCCCGAACCACCGCGGTTTTCAAGCATTTTCCGTTCCTTGCCATTCAGCAGGGGGTCATCGTCAAATACGTATTCGTCCAGGTAATATTCATTCCTGTCGGGTTCCTTTACCAATATGTGGATATGCTCGGGTTCCACGCCGCTGGGATATGCCGCGGGCCTGAATGTATAAAAGGTATATTTCCCGTCTTTGCCTGTGGTTATCCAACCACGGATGAACCCGTGGCGCTTATCCCACCCTGTTTCATTTCCCCTTGTCGGATAGATCCCCTGCCTGTCGGTATGGTAGATATATACGATGACGTTTTCCGCGGGCGTCTTTCCGTCTTTCCTGAAAACGGTTCCCGTTACCTTGATTTTCGGTTCGTTTTCCCGGAATCCGGGGAGGGTATCGATTGCGGCCAGACGCCGCCCGCCATATTCGTAAATGGCCTCACAGCCCTCGCAGGGTCCGCCAACCCTGCTGGCTTTCCCCCGTTTCCTGTCCTGCGAATAGCAGGATGTGTATGATAAAACAAGTGCCAGGATCAATGTACATATTGTCATTTTTACAAAATTTTAAATGGGGTTATAATCATCGACACATTTAAGTACATGACTGTTAAGTATCGGAAAAATTATTATTGGGCCTGCCGGTAGTGGTAAAAGCAATGAACCCTGAAAATTTTTCGTTCTCATGACTAACAAATTTCATAAACCATTTATTTCAGGGCGAAAGGAATGCCAGCATTTCACCTTTTGGAAGCTCCTGTGCTGTATAATGAAGGCTGAGATCACGATGGACATTGTCCTTTTTTAACTGTGACAGCTCTTTTGCTGATATCACCATATCCGTATTGGATCCGGTAGTATTGGCAAATTCCCATTTCTTCAAGATATTTCCCTTCTCATCTTTTAGGATAATGCTCCTGTCCGTACCAGACCCTTTTACGGTGCAATGTTTGTAATAAATGCGTAGCTGGTCATTGTCATTTGTCTTGCCCAGTTGCAGTTTTCTTAAACTCAGGGGCTGGTTCACCGACTGTTTCAGGATGAGCTTGTTGTTAAGATAAATCTCGTAACTGTCCAATCCTATCCCTGTCGTGAAACCAACTGCAATGAAGCATAGCGTAACAAGTGTAAATAGTTGCGCAAATGCCTGTTTGAATATTGTGCGTTGCATAACATAAACTATTAAATAAAAAAATAATTGATAAGTCTCCGGTAGCAATATTAAACGAAAAGTAAATGAAGTAGAAAAATAGTAGACCAACAACCAAAGTAGTAGACCAATAGCCGTTTTTTGTTTCGGATGATCGCAACGGTTGTTTTTCTGTAATTAGCCCTAACTACCGATTAGACAAACGCAGCACCTTATGGACTCTGTTGAGCGTAAAACTGAAATGCTGATTGCCTGTCCGGAATTCAAGGTTTTCATCCAGGATAAAAAGAACATTTTCATCGCCTTTCAAAAGATAGATCGGCTTGCCATCCGGTCCGACGTCAAGTTTGTAGACCACGGCCACTCGATTGGTTTTTGTGCCCTGGATAATTTTCCATGTCCCTTTCTGCGTTTGGCGCTGTGACATTCCGACTTCCAATATAAAAGTGGTCGGCTTAAAGGTCAGGGAATCCCTGAACAGAATGATCTGCCATTTCAGGCGATCATCCGCGGGGGATAAACGAACTTTCCATTCCGTGCTGATTTCGCCACTTGGGGTGCGCCCTTCAAATATTCCGTATACAGATAGACCTTTTGGTTTTTCGGAAAAGGTAATACTTTCTGAAATCTTGTTGTCTGATGCCTTCGTTTGGCCATGGGTATGTAGGGGTAGCCACATACCTAAACAAGCCGATAGGATATAAATAAGCTGTTTCATCTT
The DNA here is from genome assembly GCF_024704835.1 of Parapedobacter tibetensis. GTDB lineage: Bacteria > Bacteroidota > Bacteroidia > Sphingobacteriales > Sphingobacteriaceae > Parapedobacter > Parapedobacter tibetensis. The sequence continues at coordinate 11,467 of NZ_JAMXBE010000005.1, read as the reverse complement.
TTTATTCGATTAAGCGTGTAACTCCATCCGCCATTTCCTATCATCAATTGCTGTTCATTATCCAGCAAGTGGATGAGATTTTCATTTAAGCGTAGAAACGAAACCGATTCCCCTGGTTTATCAGGGTCCAGTTGATAGATGATTGCGGATGGATCGGTTTCGGTACCATTCACGATCATCCATTTCCCGTCCCTATGGAGATGTGTTCCTCCATGCATCAGTTCCTTGGTGCCCTGCTTAGGCTCACCAAAGTCGCAATCCAGCATATAGGTTCCGGATTGTTGCGCCTCCGAGCCTCCGAAGAGCTTGAGTTCCCATTTTATCAACTCACATGCCGCTTTTGCAGGGATACCGGGCAGGGGCCGTGTTCCTGCACTGCAGGGCGTACTCGCCACGAAAATTACGGAGTCAGTTGAACTACCTGTAAAGGCTGTTTGGCAATAAACGTTTATCGCCATTAAAAATGCGCCGAATATGGCTACAAAAAATAGCTGCATTCCCCGTTCCATAAGATTGGTTTTAAGTATTAGAAATTTTTCTTTCCATTTCCTCCTTATAGTTTCTGCCTATTGGAATCTGGTGGTCGCCAATGATGATCCTGTTTTTCTCCATCCGCCTGATTTTATCCCTGGAGACAATAAATGATTTATGCACCCGTATAAACTGGCTTTCCGGAAAGAGCTCCTGCATGGATTTGACAGATCCTTTGATGACAATTTTATCCTTTGCGGTATGGATAATCGCATAATCCTTTAATCCCTGTATATGGGTAACATCGCCAAACAGTAGCTTTATCCGCTGTACACCGCTTTTAACAAAAATAAATTCCGGTTCATCGCTGCTAATTTCAAAATCGGTATCATCCGTTTTTAATGAAAGAAAGTCTTTGATTTTCTCAAGCGATATAAGGAATCGGGAAAGGGATATCGGTTTCAATAAAAAATCAATCACTCCCAATTCATATCCTTCAAAAGCATAGTCACGGAAAGCGGTGGTAAATACCGTGATCGGGGGATTGGGCAACGACTTTAGGAGATCGATGCCGCTCATCTCTGGCATTTCGATATCCAGGAACAATGCATCAACGGCATTATGTTTTAAAAATTCCCTAGCATCAAAGGCATTGTTGAAACTGCCCACAAGTTTAATATAATGCAATTGTTCCATATAACCTGCCAGTATCTCCCTGGCAAGCGGTTCATCGTCAATGATAGCGCAGGTCAACATGGCAGGTCAATTTTTAACAGTACCCGGTAGTAATCCGGCTGGTCCATAATTTTCAGATCATGGCTGCCGGGATACAACAGCTCCAATCTTTTCTTCAGATTGAAAAGGCCAATGCCTCCGTTTTGGTCAGGTTGCTGAAAATTGAGTTTATTGTTTTCTATCTTTACTTCAAGCTCCCTTCCTATGCAAATACTGACGTGCAGATATGCGTGATGAACTGCCTTGCTGATGCCATGCTTGAAAGCATTCTCTACCAGTGGTAATATTAAAAACGGTGGTATCCGGCAGTTGCCCGAATTGCCCGTGACCGTCAACCGGATATCTGCCTGGTTGCCTTGCCTGATTTTCTCCAGTTCCAGATAATTGCTGAGATATTTAATTTCCTTCTCTATGGGCACAAAGGTTTCATTACTTTCGTATAACATATATTCCATCAGCTCGGATAGTTTTAATACAATATCCGGAGCCTTATCCGATTTTTTGATGGTCAGGGCATATAGGTTGTTCAGCGCATTGAACAAAAAATGCGGGTTTACCTGTGAGCGGAGGTAATTAACTTCGGCCTGCAATTTACCGACCTCTGCTTCCTGCAATAACTTTTTCTGCTCGTACCAGTCGATACTGAATTTCAGTGCAACGGTTAACAGCAGGTAAAGCGAGGTATGGGTAAAATTATAGATAAGCGAAGCGGAAAGATGGACGTTCCGGTTTGGGCCTAATACATATCCAAATAGATAATGGTCGTAAAGGCTCTGCATCAGTAAATACCCTATGATTAAGAGGAAAACCAACCCGAAATAATTACCATATTTTCTCCGCAAAAGATAACGTGGTATCAGCCAGTGTATATTAAGCCATGCAAGGGCTATGAGCAGCGTAACCCTGACCGCGGAACAGATGAAGAAATTTGGTAAACCGGCTTTTTCAATCAGATAGGTGCGGTCATATAGAAAGATAAGGGTAACAAGCACCCAGTAGGCAAGATAGATCCATGGGCGTTTTACTGCTAAGCCATTCCTAATATTTGAGCTGATCATATGCTGCATGTTGTAAATTAAGGGGTTATATGCAAGAGCGGCAAATTTAGTAGAGCAACTACACAAAAAGTAGATTAAATGTACGGATGATTTGCAATAATGTAGTAAAATCAGACGTAAACGGGCGTTCCTCTACTTTCTAGGTAGTTAGTATACTTTTTTCGGAATGGCGCTTTATTCCGTTTCTTTTGTCCGCGGTAACCATTCAGGCATTTTCCTTATGGTCAAACACTCAATTGTTTTATTACTGCTAGCCTGTATCTATGCCATCGGGCAAAATGCAAGGGCACCCACTATGACGATGGGATATTATATCCCGTGGAAGATAAAAGCAAGGTGAACAAGCTGCGTACGGAAGTCGGGATGATACCGCAACCCGAAGCTATCATCACGGAATACCGGGCTGGGAGTGGCCAAGGCGATTTGCATACCGATACTGGATTCAATGCATGGCGGAGAGGGGTGGGGTGGATAAAATAAATCACAAAAGAATGAATGGACAACCAATAATCAAATCACCTAAAACAGCTTTACTATGAATGATCTGGTTATTGGTGGCAGTGATTCCATCAGCCTGCATTATCGTAAGCCGCCTTTATCCAATCGATTACTTCCTTGTCGATGTCGCTGATGTTCGCAAGGTTGATTTTGTGGGAACACATTGCGTTTGTCGAGTTGATAGCTTCCAATTTTCCTTCTGGCTCCTGTCCTTTCAGGTTAATGCCGATTTCAAATCGGGTCTTTGTCGCCGGCTGTAATGTTGCAAACTGCTTTTTACGCCTTAAACTCACATAAGCATTTTTAGGTGCTATTTCTATGTCTTCTCCGAACTTTTGAATTTCAGTCATCAATTTGGCGTAAAGTGGTTTGAAATGTTCTTTACCCTGATATTGCCTGCTGATTAAATCGTCCTGGTTTTCGGAAGAGCCTGCGTCCGACCCCCTGGCTTTATGCGCAATAAGGTTGGCAAAGCCGTGGGTCAGCGCGTGTCGCTCTTTTAAAAATTTGACGGTTTCCCCGTGTTTTTCAAAATTTTCTTTTCTAACGATGCCAATCCATTGTTCCAATGTTCTGCCTGTGTTTTTGAACAGGTTTTCAATCATTGTTTGCGTTGCTTTATCCATGTTTATGCTGCTTTTTAAGGTTTTACCTTCCAGATTTTGTCTGAAAACTCCAAATATTCGGGCAATGCCGCCGGGCCGAACCAATTGTAAAGGCTAACATCCAATAATCCTTCTTTGATGGCCGGGTCGGTTTGCAATAATTTTTCAGCTTCTCCAAAAGTCGTTACGTTAAGGATGAAAATGCCGCGATAGCCGTTGTCATTTTTGCCAAGCGGTCCCGCAACGATGAGCTGTCCTTGTTCTACCAATCGGTTTATATTGTCGAGATGTCCTTTGAAACTATTGTTGATAAAGGTTTTGTCCGTCGTTAGGTTAGTCCCTGTTTTGAGAATGGCCAATATATAGCTTTTCATTCCATAATCGTCCGCACCTAATTTTTCAGCTAGGGCAACATCGTATTTCGGATTTGAAACAGTGCTGTCCTTTTCAACAGGCTTTACACCTTGCCTTTTCATTTTGTAAGCAAAGCCTTTTTGTTCTCCGCCGGATACCTGCACAAAAATCTCCATATCCGTCAGTTTTTGGTAAACTATCTTTTTCGGGAAGCCGTGATCGGGATTTTCAAAAGTAAACGTGCTGTCTGTTTTCGCCATCTTAAAATTTATCCCTTTCCCCTGATTTTGGTTCAGGACGGTGGCTGTATAGATGGTTTCATTTTCGTTTCCGGAAATGTCCAGGTATTCGGAAATCAGCATTTGTCCGTTCTTTACCTTATACGAAAATCCTTTCAGGGTATTGTCATTGAGTTTGTCCCAATGCTCGTAGATTTCTTTGTTTTCCATTTTCCAGGTCCCTTGTAGAAAGTCAGGAAAAACCGGTTGGGCAGAAGCCATGCCGGTCAGGAACAGGATCAAAAATGCCAAGATGTATTTCATTGTCTTTATGTTTGTTCTTTCCCAATGGACAATTTGCGTAACACAAGATGTGCAATCTCTTTTAAGCCTACATGATATCGGCCCGCTTACCAAGTTTCCATCCTAAAGATAAAGATAAGGATATCTTCCGAAAGTGATGCTATCTCATTGGTCTTAGCCGCCTTGCTACACTTCGTTCCGTTCGGCCGCTGCGCCCAGTTTTCGCAACAGGCAGCCTCGTGCCTCGGCAGCCAGTTGCCTGCCACTTCAAAGTCTTATCCTGCAACAGTGCCCGGAAATGTCCTGTAAGGTAAGGCCATCCGGCGTTTTTAAAGCAAATTTCTGGACAATCCCAAAGTAGCCAAGACCAAGCCCACAAGGGGTTTACTCGTAAAAAATCTTCCTTTCGTGCCGCGCCATAATGCAGATTTGCAGGTAACCATTCATGGACGTTGATTAAATGCCCGGACCTCGACAAGAATGATGTCGTTCCCTATGTCGAGTGAAATGGACGAAGGTACGCCGGGCTTTGGTTTAGCGAAGAAATTTCAGCTATCTGTTTTCTATATTTTGAAAGATCTTTTTTTCAAGATTAAATAAGTAGCCCTGGCGTCCATCCTCGTTAGACATAAATACGAAGCCTAAGTCAGATTGTGGATAAACGGCACATAAAGTGTTGTAGCCCGCATCGTGCCCACTATGGAAGATACGGAGTCCCTTGTCCCAAGTATCCGTTATCATCCAGGTAAGTCCTAACGAAAACCACCTAACGTCTCCATAAGTCGGTTTATGGGACAGAAGAATTGCTAATTCTTCTTCCCGTACATTAGCTTCAACATATTTTAGCATATCGGCAGGAGTGGATTTTATTGTAAATATGGATTCGGTTGATCTTAACATCGGTTCCATGGGTTCTCCCCCTTGGCTATGAGGTGCCGCCAGGTTCGCTATTTCTGTGTTCGCCAAATTGAGTTTGGTATCATGCATCTGGAAAGTGTTACCAAAATAACCTCTTACCAGTTCATCCAAAGGTTTACCGTATACATTTTCCAGCGCCATCCTTATGAGCATAATACCTCCCAAAGAATAATAATAATTCGTGCCCGGTATGGTATCTAATTTCAGTTGATGCCAGTTTTGGATATAGTTAGATGTTGGGTAAGCATAAAAGAATTCATTCTGTTTATGGGCGTCCCACTTGTCAAAATCTTTGGGAAAATCAATCAGGTTAAACTGGTTAAATCCACCGGTATGATTAGCTAAATCCTTCAACTGTATGGCATGCCCGTTGTACTGTAGGTTGGGATAATTGCCTTTCAGGTATTTGCGGATGTCATCACGGAGACTCATCTTTTTATCAATGATTGCTTTGGCAAGCAAGGTGCCAACGAATGTTTTGGCTACCGAGCCAATCTGGTAGATAGAGCTGTCGTTTGGTAGAATACCCGAGTCCTTTCTTGCTTCACCATAATGATATATTTGTTTCTTTCCGTCCTTATATACACCGATGGAAAGCCCGACAGACCTTGTATCACTCATGTAGATGAACGCATATTTTTGTACAATGGAATCCAAATGGGTTTTTAGTGGGTTGTCGGTCTGCACAGGTCTAATGGGATCAGTTGTTTGCCGGACAAAATTGCTGATATCAAAAAGTTTCAGACGGCCATCTTCCACCCTCAGCTCAAAGTTCAGATTCCTATTTTCTCCTATCCATTCAAAGTGCTTCACCATACCAAGGTCATCCGTTAGCCTGGTTGATAGAATCTTACCGGTGACAGCTCTATTTTCCTTGAAACGGTTGATGCAATAATCCTTATCGATATTTATTCTGAACCATTCATTTCCCAGCGCATAGATGCCTTCAAAATCGTTGCAGTTATAGCGGGCAATCACGGAATCGTTCACCGATTTATAACTTTCCACTGTTGAGGTTTGGGCTAAGGTTGCCAACTGCATTAGTAAAAAACAAACAAAGAGAAGTGCTTTCATTTAAATCAGGTCTAACGTGTCTTTTTTATTATACGAAAATAGCAATAAGGTTGCCATTAATATTATTGAAAAGACGAGTTAAATATAAAAAGGTTGCATGCGTTTACCATCTATAAAGAGATAGTTCGAAGGGGTACTATAGGTTCAGGCCGGAAGTTATCCTGAGAAGCTCCTGGATCAGGCTGGCGTCACGGATCTGACCGTCCATATCCAGCTTACATAAGAATATGAACCTGCACCGGCATTGACTTTTAGCCTGATATGGTCCGGTGCCGGACAGGCCACGTTTGCCGAATGGCAATCGGCTTCGCTGGTAGATTTGGCTTCGTTGCACGGCCAGGATCCTGAATTCAGCAATGCGGGAAGCGCCAAATTCCACACGTCCCCGTCTTCACCGGCCGTTGCCACTGGGGCCATCCTCGCGGAATCGCTTCACGGCGCCGTGAATTTTGCCGGGCATCCCCGTATTACCGGGGGTAAAATAGACCGGGGAGCATATCAGCACTAACCCATAGCGATAGATGAATTCAAACACCCAGGGATTTCGCTGCCGTCGAGGAATCCCAGCGAACCGGTGGTGTGGCATATCCGGGTCTCCACACAGCCATGCCCGGCTGTAACGTCTTTGTAGCTCTTTATCCTATCCCCCGTAGAAGCTTTTATTCCCAAGTTTGCCATACAGCAGTCCAGTGGCGAATCTCATGCTTGGCTGTAGAATAGATACACCCGCCCCAGCCGCGTCAATCACCTTCCGTTGATAGTCGGCATACGCAACCTCCACCTCTTCCAGGGAAGGTTTCGGATCCGTGAAAACAGTGGATGCTTTCATGGTCCGGACGATCCGTCCAACCGTGACCAGCAATTCGCTGTCCGCGTAACGGAAAAACCCTGCCTTCGCGCGTTGATATTTCATGTCTTAACGATATCGTTTGGCGTATCGACTGTTTGTCAATCCATCGGCTCCATCCAGCAGGTCGATACCGGTGTCCCACAAATATAGGGATCAGGATTGTTTTTCGAGCAACCCATTCCGGTTGATTTCCAGAGCATTCAGAAGAATCCAGACCCTCAACGCTCCGATTGGTTACCCGTCTGCTAGCATCCCAAAAGTATATGCTTCCGAATGGATACTACGTAACATTCTTTATAGGAAATATTGTTCCACAAAAAAGCAACACATTTTCAATAAAAACCAACATGATTCCCGATGAGGACGGTACCATGGTGATGGGAAACCTTATCTAGCCGCCTCAAAGCATTAATTGTATGACCCAAAACAATCCACGGAAACAAAAAAACAAAATAAAATTACCAATAAACAATACTATATTTCTCAAAACGACAATAGTATCGACACAATGGAATACTATCTGGGTATGGACAACTACCTGTCCACAGCAAAACTGTATAATTGCCACGGAAAAGCACCCCATTCCCACTCAATAGCAAGCTGGGTAGATGCACACCAAAACAAGGTTAATCAAAAAGATAATAAGTATCGATATTAAGAAAACCGCCTACGCACAGCAACATATTAACCGCGGACAACGACATGCTGGGTGTGTGTCCTGACAGGCTGAGTGTGCGTAGTTATAGACTGGGCGCGCGTCGCAGTTTACCAATTCCGTGGGAACCGGTTTATGTTTCCCGCGGAACAATCCTCATTCGGCAACCAATAAAACACCCTCCACGCATCAATAGAAGTGTTTTACAGATTGGATATTGGTTTACGCCGCGGATTTGTTATGCCGCCGGACAAGTATACCGAATCAGCGAGGACTTTATACCATGTCGGTGAGGAAGCATATCGTGTCTGTGAAAACGTAAACCATGTCTATGAAAAAGTATATGCCTTTCACGTAATGTTACGTAAACTTAATCTGCAATTGTCACGTATGCCGTAGCGGTATTTTTCGAAGGTTTTGGTTAATTCTCGTTTGGCGCGCTTGCTCCAAACGGTTACCATTTCTTGATTTCGTCTTTTAGATCGGTGGCTGTGATGTATTCGCTGCGTTCGATTTCAGCGTCGCCTGCTTCCAAATCTTGGTTATATTCCTCAAGAGTTTGACGTTTCTCTATCGTTTGGAAATTTATCTCCATTAACTTCAGCGTGTTCAACAGCCACTCTTTTTTTTAGCTTCCTTCTGATGGTTGTACATCAATGCATCTTGTTAAATTCAATGCAAACACTTCCTCCCATACGATGATTGGCCGGTAAGCCCAGGCATCGGGGCTATATACGGGGAGTATCCAACTATTTTATTTATCAGGCGTAAAATATTGTTTAAATGCCACCGTATCAATAATCTCACCGGATGGGGCCGCCAAGGCAACCTCTGCCTCCACCAACCATTTATTGTTTTTCTCTTTCTTTCCTTTGATGAATCCATCAACCGGCTCTAAGTTAACCGTGCCGCAATTTATACACATGGTAACATGCTCTACTTTCTCTGTAGTAATCACACTTTTATCGTAACTGAATGAAGTCTTATCACTGGGAATTTCAAAAGACAGCCCGCTGTAATTCGGGCCTACTGAGGTACCATCCGCAGATGCCCAATACGCTCTGTATCGAAAGACTATCGCATTGCCTGGTAAGCCGTCCAGACGCGTCGACTCTTGGTACAGGAAGTCACAAGATGCACATTCGGTCAGGTTATCAGCGGTAAGATCGGTGAAGGGATCTTTTTCTTTGTCACAAGATAGGTCAGCGGTTGCAAAAACAAACAACAGTATCCAGTAAAATCTCGTTTTCATAATTTTCAGTTTTTTGGATAACGACTTAGACAGCGATTCTGCTACACAATGGCGTGTTTAGTTTTGGCTAAGGTATTTAGGCTTTATGTTTGTACAGGATATTTCTTTTGGTTATGCTTTTACTCCAAAAAAAGTGTCCGGCAATAAATAAAGGACCGGACACTTATATTTTAATGTATATCGTAACTTAAATAGCGGGACACTAGTAACTCGCTAATCATCTAATCCGAAATATTCGGTTACTGCATGATAATCCGAAAAATCCAAATCTGCTTTGTTAAGTGGCCTAAGCTTCGAATGCATGGGAGCTAAAATCCTTACATCACGAAAGTTCAATGAACTCCCATAACGTTCAGTGGAATTAGTATCAAGGGCCTCGATGCTCAGTTCATAGGCGTCGCTATCAGAACTCTGCCCAAACGAAAAATGTAACCGATAATCTTTATTGGGATCCACCTTTAAAGCCGAACGCCAATTACCAGCACTGTCACCTTCAAAACTGTAATAAATTAAAACTGCCTTTTCCATTAAAAATGAACTATCACCATTCAACTCTGAAATAGGCAATCTTAAAATTTGATCACCGCCCAAGATTTGTTGACCGAAGCTGTGATTAAAAACTTCTTCGTCTAACTCTTCATTGCCATTGACTTTAAGTCCCTCGTCCTGATTGCAAGAATACATTGCAATGGTCGCAAATGCAAGCATAAAAGCATATTTAACAATATTATTTTTCATAATTTCTTCTTTTAGTTTTAAATAAATTAAAAATTCTGTTTAAATAAAATAGGAACGGCCGTCAAATTATTATTTTCATTCGCCTCAGTAACATTATTATCCGCATCTAACACAATGAGGATATAATAATTTCCATAAGCCTGATTATATTCAAATTGACTTCCATATACAGTAATATTTTCTATCTTAACTGTTCCCGCGTTAATTGATGAAGCAGAGACTGTTGAAGAGTAAAAGTTAAAATCACCACTACTTAAAGTCGCATCTGATGAAAGATAAACCTTTATTTTATAATTTCCTGACGACTGCTGACCAGTGTTTCTGATGCGGGCTTGCATAATCATTCCACCCCCATTACGAACAATCTCATATCTCCTACTCCCCAAGCTACTTAAATATTGAGGGCAAGTACTGCAATCACTGGAAACATGAGTGGTCACTGGATCTAACGATAACTCCGCAGGTGGTAACGGACATCCGCCATTTGAAGGAGGACCAGCTTGGGTGGCACAATTATCACATATGTTAGGAACACCATCATAATCTGAATCATTAAAACTAATAGGATGTAAAAGGGCAACATTATGTATATTGTCATCTTCATCTCCGTTTGGAGTTGTTCCAGCATACCCAATGAAATAATATCCTTTGCTTAAACCTTGCTCTCCGCCGTCATAATAGTACACGCTATTTTGCTTTAAAGGTATAGTGTTAAAAACATTAACTTTAATACCGCTACTTGGAGGGTTTTGAAGATATTGACAATACTTAGATTCTATTCCGGAAATAGTGCTTCCTAAATAATAAAATCTATGGCCTTTGTATGTCTTTAATGGAACATTACAGAAATCTACAATTTCACAAGAATTTGCAAAATTGGTAATGGTTTCAATAGGATTACTCGACGGAGAATCTCCCGACTCAACCACTACATAATACTTCCTATAAGAGCCGGAACTTTGTAAATCTGCTATAAACACCGTATTAACCGGAAGTTTAGTCTCAAGGTAGATATTTAGATCTAGTTGAAAAGTTGTTGGAAGCACCCCATTATTACAATAATTTGCTACAGAGGTTGCATCCTCCGATAGAGCACGAACTAAATGATACTTTGGGGTTACTTGCGCCATTGATTGTATTGTAAATACAATAGCCAGAAAAGAGAGATAATAATTTTTCATGGAAAATACTAATTAGTTAATAGATGAATTTTAACCAAAGCTAATCCTTTCATTATTATCTGATTATTAATAAATAATGAACAAATAAAGCACAATATAATCAGTTCACTTGTATAAACTTGGAGGGGTTACCGACTAAAATAACACGGCATCTAGCTTGCTCAGCCACATCTCCCTCCCCCGCCATTTGTATGAATTTATACCCATGATATTCTTTCTTGTAGGCCTCGCTGATATGCATGTCCAAATATTTCTCAAATGCGCAATATAACAAGAGGCTCGATGAATAAGACAGAAGGTTTGGTGGAAATAAATATGCATAATAAAAACAAACTGCTTGAAAAACAAACTGCTTGGCATTTCTATCTACCAAGCAGTTCATTAAAGTTCTAGTATAATCTTATACAAAGATAGACACTAGAAATTATAACTATACCCAATGCTAAAGCTGCGCCCCGGTATGCGAAGCTGATAATACTGGTCAGTAGCGCCATATGCCTCATACATACTTCGACGCTCAGCACCGAGGATATTCTCCGCTTTGAAATTGATGGCGC
>NZ_JAMXBE010000049.1 GCF_024704835.1 Parapedobacter tibetensis | reverse complement strand
TGGATGAAGTGGTTGTGATCGGTTACGGGACGGCCAGGAAGAGCGACCTGACGGGTTCGGTTGCGCGGGTGAGTGCGGAGACGTTCAGGAGCCAGCCGATGACCCAGCTCACGGACATGCTTACCGGTACGGTAGCGGGGTTCAACGCCAACCAGGGCACCACGGCCTCCGGGGGTAGCTCCATGCAGGTCAGGGGCCCCAAGTCCCTTAACGCCTCCACCAATCCCATGATCGTGCTGGACGGCGTGATCTTCAACGGGGCAATTGCCGACATCAACCCGGCCGACATCGAAAGCATCGATATCCTGAAGGATGCCAGCTCCGCGGCTGTATTCGGGGCGAGGGCAGCGGCAGGGGTGGTGCTGGTAACGACCAAGAAGGGAAAGACCGGGAAGCCGGTCATCCAGTTTTCCGCCGATATGGGCATGGCCGAGCCGACGCATGGTTTCAAACCCTTCGACGCGGAGGGCTACCTTACCTTCAGGCGCGATGTCCTGAAGGGCCTGAACCCCGGTCAGCCCACCTACTACTACGATAACCCGGGCCAGCTCCCCGAAGGGGTGAGCCTGGAACAATGGCGGAATGCCAGCAACAATCCCCAGGAGGACAATACCCAGGAATGGCTGGGCCGTCTCCGTTTCTATCCCGTGGAAGTGGAGAACTACCTGTCCGGGGAGACGGTCGACTGGTACGATGAGGTCATGCAGCGGGGTCGCCGCCAGAACTATGACCTGAGTATCGGCGGGGGGGCGGGCGACATCAAGTATTACTGGTCGCTGGGCTATCAGGATAACGAGGGGATCGTCCTCGGGGATGCGTTTTCCACCATCCGCTCCCGCCTGAACCTGGATTTCACGGTAACGGACTGGTTGAGCGTCGGACTGAACGCCCAGTTTGCCGACAGGGATGAAAGCAGCGTGCCGGCCAGCCTCAGCCAGATGTACCTCATGAGCCCCTACGGCGACATGTTCAACGAGGAGGGGGAGGTGGAATGGTACCCCAACAGCTTCAACGCTGCCAACCCCCTGATCAATTATTACGGGCAGGACAGGCTGAGGCGGATAAACACGCTTTTCAGCAGCATGTACGCCCAGCTGAAGCTCCCCTTCGGCTTCGATTACAAACTCTCCTTCCAGCCACGCTTCCAGTTCCTGAAGGAATATAATTTCTGGTCCTCCCAGACCCTGGAAGGCGGCTCGGCCCGCTCCGGCGGTTACGGGGTGAGGGAAGAGGTATCCCAGTACGAATGGATCGTGGACAACCTCCTCCACTGGAACAGGCAATCCGGTGCGCATTCGTTCGATTTTACTTTTTTATACAGTGCGGAACAACGGAAGGACTGGGCCTCTTCGCTCAACAACCAGACGTTCATACCCCGCCAGAGCCTGGGTTTCCACGGGCTGCAGTTCGGTACCAACCCCGGTCTGAGCTCGATAGACTCGAGGATCACGGGCGATGCCTCCATGGCCCGCCTGAACTATACCCTGATGGACAGGTACCTTTTTACCGCTTCCGTCAGGAGGGATGGCTATTCGGCCTTCGGCATCGAAAACCCCCGGGCCGTTTTCCCCGCCGCCGCCTTTGCCTGGAGGATCTCGGAAGAGGGGTTCTTCAACCTGGATTTCGTGGACCAGCTTAAGCTGCGGTTCTCCTGGGGGCGGAACGGGAACAGGGATATCGGGGCCTATGCCGCGCTGGCCCAGCTGGCTTCCACGCTTTACTATGACGGGTCCAATGTGCAGGTGGGCATAACCAACAGCTCCCTGGCCAACCACAGCCTGGTGTGGGAAAAGACGGAGTCGGTAAACGTTGGCCTGGACCTGGCCATGGCCGGCAACCGGGTGGACCTGAGCGTGGATTATTACGAGATGACCACGAAGGACCTGCTCATGAACCGCCTGCTCCCGGAGATCACCGGCTTTACGGACATCACCACCAACCTGGGCGAGCTGGGCAACCGGGGCCTTGAGCTGACCCTGAATACGGTCAACGTGGATAAGCCCCGGTTCGGGTGGCGTTCAAACCTGGTCTTTTCGTTCAACAGGAACAGGATCGAAAGCCTGTTCGGGGACTACGGGGAGGTGGGGGTGGACGGGGGGACCGTCCGCCGCGAGCTGCCGGATTATTCCAACGAATGGTTCCCCGGGCAGGCGCTCGACCGCATCTGGGACTACGATATCACCGGGATATGGCAATCGGACGAGGCAGCGGCCGCAGCGGCCTACGGGCTGGCCCCCGGCGACTTCAAGGCAACCGACGTGGACAACAACGGCGTCTACGAGGCCCTTCAGGACAAGCAGTTCATCGGCTACCGGCAGCCCCGGTACCGCATCGGGCTGCGGAACGAGTTCTCCTTCCTCGGGAATTTCAGTGCATCGCTGTTCCTGCGGGCGGAGATCGGCCATATGGGTGCCTTTACCGAAGGGATCCGGAGCGGCGGGGCCGATACCTACGACAGGAGGAACACCTTCGATTTCCCCTACTGGACGCCGGAGAACCCCATCGACGGCTTCACGCGCCTGAACACCCGCACCAATGTGTTCGGGGGCGGCATCATGATGTACAAACCCCTTTCCTTCCTGCGGGTGCAGGACGTTTCGCTTTCGTATAACCTGCCCACGGCCCTTGCCGGGAGGCTGAAGACGAACAGCGTCCGCATCTTCGGTTCGGTCAGGAACCTGTATAGCTTCAACAGCTGGCCGGGCTGGGACCCGGAGGCGAGGACCCCCTCCGATCCCGACCAGAACATCCCCATGCCCAGGACCTATACCCTGGGGCTCAATGTATCCCTGTAGAT
>NZ_JAMXBE010000048.1 GCF_024704835.1 Parapedobacter tibetensis | reverse complement strand
GGCCAAAAAAATCAAAACCGATGCTGGTGGAGGTTTCATCTGTATATAATTTGTTTATTCACATTTTGCCTATTTACAATGGTGTTCATGCTGCCTTCGGCGGTTTTAACGGTGATGAAGCTATCAGATTTTTCATTAGTGTATATTTTAAACGGCATTCAAGATGGCTGAAGCCGTTTATTCATTCCCCTGTGTGGTTTGAATAAATCATGATGGTTTCATGTTATTTTCCATTGCTTTACGCTTCGTTTTAATTGTTCCTTGACTTTTAGATGCTTACGTCGTTTTATTCACGCGTTGTCTACAGACTGTAGACACCATGCAGGTATTTAGTAAATTGTTTTTAACAATGCTTTTATAGTTGATGGCTTTCTACCCAAGAGCTGTCCAAGATCGTTACTCACCAAGCCGAATTCGTCTTTGGCCATTGCCAAGGCAAACCCAGACAACACATCGATATACGCTTTCGGAACACCCGCATCGGTAAGGGTTTTGACATACTCATCCACCGCTGGCGAAAAATAGTTGACATTCTTGCCAGAAATCTCCGATAATATTTGGGCGATATCCTGATAAGTATACGTCTCTACATTTGTAAGGCTATAGGTTTTGTTTTCATGCTCGTCAGTCGTTAGTACCTTGGCTGTAGCTTCGGCCATTTCGTCCCGAAGCGCAAAGGATATTTTCCCTTCACCCGCAGGCAAATAGATACCGGTTTCTAGCACTTTTTCGCCTAGGAACATGGGAATGGTGTCTGCATATAAGGAGTTACGCAATAATGTGTAGGTGAGTCCGCTTTCTTTTATGTAATCCTCCGTCTGAAAATGGCTCGCCATTAAAAATTTAATAGCGGAAGTATTTACATCGTTCATCGAAACGCTTGTATAGACAATATACTTGACATCCGCTTTTTTCGCAGCATCCACCACGTTTTTGTGTTGCTGAAAACGATGTAATTCTGTTCCCGAGATTAACAGAACTTTGCTGATGCCCTGCATTGCGGTGTCCAGTGAAGCGGTGTCTTCGAAATCGCCGATTCGTACTTCAACGCCTTTTTCTTTTAAAGCAGCGGCTTTGTTTTCATCCCTTGCCAACGCAACGATGTTGTCGGCTGTTGTGTTTTTCAGCAAATGCTCAAGGGTGGCTTTACCCAAATGTCCTGTTGCTCCTGTTACTAATATCCTGCTCATCTTGTTTATTTTTATTTGTTTTTTCTACCGAATCATTTTTTAATGATGCAAAAATACGCTACTTTTGCTATACTTTAGTAATCACTATACCAAAGTATAGCACTATACTTTGGTATAGCACAAGCAACTATTTGTATCAAAATGCGCGAAACGGCACAATTAAAAGAGGTAAAAAAATGTTCGGCTACCTATATATTGGCGGTCAACGACACGATGAATGTCATCAACGGAAAATGGAAGCTGCCAATTATGGGCGCATTGCTTTTCGGTAAAAGGCGCTTTAAGGAATTGGAAAGGGAAATACCGAAAATTTCCCCCCGTATGCTTTCCAAGGAGCTTCGGGATTTGGAAGCCAATGGCATTGTTTCACGAACGGTTCATAATGGGATGCCTGTTATCGTGGAGTACGAGCTAACGGAATCCGGGCATTCGTTCAAGAAGGTGTTGGATGTTATGGTGGAATGGGGATTGCAGCACCGAAAACGCACTATTGGAGACAGCGCGTTAAGAAACGTCGTTTGATAACTTGGCATAAAGTTGTACGCTTATTGGCACAAATTGACTACTGGACTATTGACTGATAAGGAAGTAGCTAGTTATGGTTTATAGGCTTTTGGTAAACCCACTTTTTTCAACGTATCGTTCGCCTGTTTGAGTTTTTCAGGAAACAATATCTTTCCCTGAAACCGATCAAGTTTTTTGTCAATTTTTACAATAGGTGTTTTCGTTTTATTGATTTGCTCAATCTTCATAATACAAATTTACAAAAATGATTTTATAGCAGAAAATTTCGTTAAAATGATTTTCTGATTACTAAAAAAGCTTCATAGGTTTTACCAACCTCAAAATATTCCCATTGGTCGTTCTTTAATCCATATACATCGAAATCTTCAGCTATTTCGGTGAGATTGTTGGTCAGTCCCATTCGATATAACCGTGTGCGCCCCTTTGTACTACCCGTTGCAAATACCCAAGCGTTTGGATATTTGCTCGTAAACGCATATACGGTAGATGCAACGGTAGCAAGCACCTTTTGACTATCACCATTATTCGTGATAGATTTGTCATTGATGCTGTCCATAGTTTCATCATAGTCGCCAAACGCAAGGTTATAAACGTTTTCAATGTTGGTTGCGGAGAACTCCACAATTTTTCTTATTCTTCCCTTAGGCCCTACACTTATGAATTCGTAGTGCATCATTTGTCTTTGGGTAGTGTATTCGTATTTAGGATAGTGCATTTAAGTTGTTGGATAAATGGTGAGCAAATATAATGGATACCCCATCGCTAAACAAACTTTTTCCCTTTCCTCGGCTTCGGCACCTCCACAGCTTCCTGTGCCTCCGTGGGGGTGATGCCGTAGTAGTTTTTAAACTGGTGGTTGAATGATGATTGCTCGGCATAGCCCAGCCCATAGGCTACCGCGGCCGATGGTAGCCGTTGTTCCCGTAGCCGCCACAACGCTTCTTCCATCACCGTTTGGGTCATGTAGGCTTTGACGGATTGCCTTTCTTGCTTACTGAAATGCCGGTACAAGGCTTGCCGCGATTTGCCCAGATCCGTAGCCAGCTTGGCCATCGAAGGAAACTGCTGGGATTCGATTTGCTGCCGGATACCCTGCTTGATCGCTGCGATGAGTGAATTACTTGGATGCGCCAATGGCATACGATGCACGCGGCCATGCAATTCATGGAGCTGCACAACATACCCGTCGATGGTATGGTCAAGCTTCATGCCCTCCATGAACGGAAGGTTTAACAGGCCAACCACGGTAATGCGCACTTGGTCGTCCATCTGATAGGCCTTGGATATACGGCAGCGGTGATTTTTTGTGCGCAGGCGTTCCAATAGTTCTT
>NZ_JAMXBE010000047.1 GCF_024704835.1 Parapedobacter tibetensis | reverse complement strand
TATTTATTCGTTTTATCCAGTGACACAGTTGGTGTTACACTCTCCATCTTTTACCCTAATAATGAGTTAGTTCTGGCATCCGGTCATTTACGCTTATCCAGTTCATATTTAGTTAGTTTAAAGGTATAGGTCGCCGAAGCATTTTTTCCATGTGTAAACTCCTGTCTCCCTTTACTGATAACCATTTTAGAATTGTCATTTTCCTCGATTGATAATTCGAAGCCGTTTTCGAATAGTTCCCTTATTCGTTCAATGGTTGTCTCCAATCGATGTGTGCCTGTTGATCTCTGTTCATATCTATTTAATTGATAACAAAAAGTCGTTATTCATGTTGAAATTGATAACCCTATCTTTCATGAAAGCATCAATGATCCCTTCCTCCTTCAAAACACGAAACAAGTCTCCATCAACGGTATTTCCTCCTATGTGATTAGAAGCGTTTCCATGGTCGATTACTAGATTAAACCCGTATTTCGAAGACCATCCAGAGAAACAGAGAAGGTGTATATAAGAGGAAGTGATATAATCGGAATTCTGCCGATATATTGTTAGCAATCGCAATACGACCGACCTATATAGGTTTAAACTTGACCTTCAAAATAAGGAGACACTTCATGTTCTGCCACATACTCCTCTATTTGCTGTACCTCATCGGTTGGCACCAATTGAATCGGCTTATAAGTTTTTAAGCTTTTCCAAATATCGTGATGATCTTTTAGCTTTTTGGAAGGCTCATCTCCTACAAAGAAAAACTTGGCATCTTTCTCATGATGCCTAATGGTATCAACCAAAAAAAGGTGCGCGCCGATTTGAGGCTTAAGCACGTGGAGGGCTTTGCCAAAATCGCTTATCTCCCCTACTACCTTCACGTCATTTCTGCCGATAAATGCTACTTTTGACGGAATAATCAGACCTATAACATCATTTTCGGTAAGCTCGACATCAAAATTTACACGTCCGCCGATCGACTTTACCAATCGTCGCTTTGCGTAAGCAACGGAATCGTGCTCCTTTTGTTGCTGCTTAGGTAAAGTAAACACGAATTTTTCAAACAGCTTATTGAATGTGTTCTCATCAAGCGTCACATTCAGTGGCACAGGCTTGGAGAAAGTAAGCAAATTGTTTGCATACACAGAGAGATATTCCAAATAGCTCTCGCTTAAAAAGCGCTGGCCCTTGTGCCCCTTGAGCAGGTCAGACTGGCATGATGCCGCAAGTTGCTCGATAGCCCGTAAATTTGATTTAATCAGCTGATATCCGCCATCGGGCAGCAAATCCTTAATCACACTCAGCTTATCGGCAGCATAGGCAAAATAACATTGGACACCATCAGCCATAAACAGGCCGATTGTGATGCGTTCATCCTGATTGGGACGAATACTGCAATACAGGATGGAATAAAAAGTTTTCATCATGCTCCTTTTGTTAGCGGTGCTACCAATTCTCTGAAATTGGCCTTAGTATCATTCAACCATGTGTCATTTTCGATAACCGCTTCGCGGATCTGCTGTTCCAATTGCTGCTTATTGAGACACCATTCATTGGGTATCCCTGCGACAATATCGGACAACACATCGTGGCAATTTAAGACAAAGGTAGGAAAGTTATCCAAAATCGCGTTGGCCTCCTCTGCTATTTTCTTTGAATTATACAACAAAACGTGCGCCAAATCAGCATATAAGATACTGTCTTCTGCCGTGAGCTGAGCCAGCTCCTGCCCCAATCGGCAACCATCGAAAACGTCGGAATGGTCTATTGGAATAATCTGAAATCTATCTCCCATAGACTGCACCAATAAGTTGTAGTTGTTCGCGCTCCTATCGGTATTGGCCAGCCACAAATCGAACAAAGCTATCTTCAATAATGTACCCCTGCTCTGGTACTTACTAAGTTCGTGATAATTGCCCCTGAGTCCGACCAACATGTTAGAGACATCCACCGTTTCTTTCTGGTAGCGTAATCCGAAAGTTGGTTTACCGAAATGGTGTGGTTGTGTCCGGTTTGAAATTATTTCGGGATTAACATGCTCCGGTAATATGGTCACGAATGCCCCTGTCAGACGGGGTATTCCCCAAGCATCAAGAAAACAATGGGAACAATATTCGTTGATTAACTTGCCATTGGAGTCGTACTTGCAAATGTACTCCTCGAAGTCATCAGCCATCACGACAACGGGCCTGCTTCCACCGGTTTCTATTGCTCGGCTTATGGATGATATGGATACTCTGGATGACAGCAAAAGGCAAAAGCAGTTAGTTGTGGTAAATATATGAATTTCAATGGAACGAGAAAAAATTGAGGACCAAGGGGCAAACTTGGCCCTCCAGAAAAATCAGATAGTGTGCCGCACTTCTGTCGGATTTTCTTTTATAAAAGTAGCTACGGTATTACGGTGAACGCCTAAGAGGCGTCCAATAGCGCTGTAAGAGATTTTTTTGTTGAGAAAGGTCTTAATTTCGACTTCTCTGCCTGTAAGTTTTAAATTCTTGGATTTACTGCCTAGCGGCCTACCCAGTTTTTGCCCCTCAGCCTTTCTCCGTGCGAGGGCTTCCTTCGTCCGTTGAGAAATCAGATTACGCTCAATTTCTGCCGAGAGTCCAAAGGCAAAGGCCAATACCTTTGAGTTGATATTGTTGCCCAGCTCGTAATTCTCTTTGACAGTATATACCATAATCTCGCGCTCCATGCAATCGTGCAAAATCTTCATAATTTGCATTAGATTCCTCCCCATCCGTGACAATTCGGACACAATTAATGTATCTCCCTTCTGCATTCGGTTTAACAATCCACCAAACTTCCTGACTTCAATTTTTTTCGTGGCGCTGATGGTTTCTTCTATCCATTCATCAATTGCGAACTCTCGCTCACATGCAAATTTCTGAATTTCAAAATGTTGGTTTTCTGTTGTCTGCTTGTCCGTGCTCACTCGGATGTAGCCGTAAATCATAGCTTTTGAATTTAAATGTGTAAAAAATTAGACAGTTACTTTTTGAAGAAAGAATAATAAAGCTTTAAGTTGAACAAACCAACCATAAATTTAAGGAGCGTTTTTATTG
>NZ_JAMXBE010000046.1 GCF_024704835.1 Parapedobacter tibetensis | reverse complement strand
TTGGCATACCTTCCAATAGGGGAAGGCGACACTAAAATTTTTATGATGAATACTAAACAACATGTTCGATCCAATCCATTGGCAATCCCCAAAGGGATGCGCCGTATGGACCCCAATACCCCGGCAATCATCCAAGGGGGCAAGCGGCGGGAGGGCGCACTCGCTTGGCGGCTAGGTATCGGTCTCACTGCCAGTGTGTACTTAGGTCCGGTAGGGTTCATTTTAGCCATCTTTTAATCTACAATCGTAAGACTCCGTTCCAGGTGGCAGGGCTCATCAACACGGCCAATATCCATCCTGCAAGGGCGCCATACCAATGTATGGCTGCCACTTGCAGGATTTTGAAGCGCATGGACAAGGTAAGGCCCACAAATAGGACGACGCTGATATGGAACCCGTGGACCCCGGTCCAAAACGAGTCCGTTATCGGTACGTCCCCGAAGGGCAGGTATGCATAATAAAACATGACCAAACCAAATACCAATGCGGAGCTTCCCATTGACCAATGTGCAATGTGTTTGCGGTGTTCAAAAGCAGAAGCAACGCCGGCGAGCAATGCAATGCAGATGATCATATTCAATAAGGATAGCCGACCGTAAACCGGGCCAAAGTCGTCTACTAACATGTACTCCACCTCACCCATAAATACCATGAGAAAGAAGACATTCAAAAGCAAGTGTTTCCATCCTCCATGAACAAATAGGGAAGTCCATAAGGTATACAGCCGTCTCCCTCGCCAAATGGCATAAGGATATAATTGCAGCCTCGTAAATAATGGTGGCAGGTATAAGGCAACCACACTTGTAACGAATACAAGAATAGAAAAAACATACGCTAATGGCGCTTCATGTAGTGCAGGTAGCATAAGCTACAAATTGTTAGGTCCGGGTACGGACGAGGTTAACGAATCATTAAATTAATGTTAAATATATAATATTCCTACAGACAATAACCAATCAACCTTAAAAAGCACATAAATGTTACTATCAATCCCAGCCCCTCAGCCATGAAAACCGTTCGCCAAAATGACCAGAACGACTGCGGAGCCGCATGCCTTGCAGCCGTAGCCAGCCATTATGGAAAGCCGCTATCCGTAGCCCATATCCGACTGCTGGTGAGCACCGATACCGTGGGTAGTACACTCGCGGGTTTGCAGCATGCAGCTTTGCGGTTGGGTTTTCAGGCCGAGGCTGTATCTGGCGATTATGAGGGCATTTGCCAAGCGATGTTGCCGGCCATCGTACACCTCGACCACTCCGATACCGGGCAGCATTTCGTGGTGCTGTGTAAGGCCGGAAAGCGTCATACTACCGTGATGGATCCGGCTAATGGCCGTCGCCACCGCTGGCCTCAAAGCCGCTTTTGCCAGTATTGGAGCGGTGCTGCCTTGCTGCTGCTTCCGGGGGCCGATTTTGTCGCAGAAGCTCCCCAACCAAGCACATGGCAGCGCTTCATTCATTTGCTGTATCCCCATCGCCGTATACTACTAAAGGCATTGCTATTTGCCGTAGCCAGCACGGTGCTGGCCTTAGGCGGCGCATGGTTTGTGAAACTTTTGGCCGATCGGGTAGTGCCTGCGGCTAATCTCCTGATGCTCCATCAGCTGGGCGGGCTTTTTGGCCTCCTGTTGCTGCTCCAAGTGGCGGCGAGTGCTGGTCGCCGTATCCTTACCCTGCATACCGGTCGGGCCATCGATGCCCGCCTGCTCAATGGCTACTGCCGCCATCTGTTGGCTTTGCCCCAGCGGTTTTTCAACCAGATGCAGACGGGTGAACTACTCTCCCGTATGGGCGATGCGGCCAAGATACGCCAATTCATCAACGACGTCTTGATCCAACTCTGTATCCCCGTGGCCATCCTGATGGGCACCCTACTGCTGCTATTGGCCAGTCACCCACGGCTTGGGTTTATCCTATTGGTGGCTATCCCCTTGCACATCATCGTGTATGCCGTCGGCAACCTGTTGCATCGCCGAATCCAGCGTCGCCTTATGGAGGCCGACGCCGCGCTGGACGCCCAGTTTACCGAAAGCTTCCAGGCTATCGCCACGGTGAAGCAGCTTGGCTTAGCACAGATCCATGCCCATAAGCTGGAGGCACGCATCTACGACTTACTGCAACAGGCCCATGCCTCCGGCCGTGGCACCACCTTCGTAGATGAGACCACCTCTCTTTTGGCACAGGCCTTTGCGCTTGTTTTGCTATGGGGTGGTGGAGGCATGGTATTGCAAGGCGAGTTATCGCTGGGAGAGCTGCTGGCTTTCTATACGCTCAGCGGTTATTTCAGCGCGGCCATGGCCCAACTCATGCCCCTAACGAAGTATTTCCAAGAAGCGCGTATCGCAGCCGAGCGGCTGTATGGCATCTTGGAGTTGCCTCCCGATGAGCATCCCGGTTCTACGCAGCTCCAGCCTGAAAATAGCCTGCCCATCCGATTGGAAAATGTGCGTTTCGGTTACCGGCCAGGGCAGGAGATCATCAAAGGGATATCCCTCAACTTCCAAGCTGGCGCAATCACCGTCATCCATGGAAGCTCCGGCTCGGGCAAGAGTACGCTGCTATCGTTATTGATGCGGCAACATCCCTTATCCGGTGGCCACATCCATTTGGGTATCCACCCTTTCGCCTTGGTGAGCCAAGAGGCCCTGCATCGGCTCATCGCCATCGTGCCCCAGCATACCCAACTTTTTGATGATACCCTTGCCGCTAATATCTGCCCCGGCGAACCGCGACCGGATACGGCCCGGTTGGAAGCCATCTGCCAAGAGCTGGGGCTGATGCCACTCATCGAAACCTTGCCACAGGGATTTGATGCGCTTATAGGCCCCAATGGTTGCCTGCTCAGTGGTGGGCAACGCCAGCGTATCGCCCTGGCCCGTGCCTTGTATCGGCAGCCACAGGTGCTGCTACTCGATGAGGCGACGGCTTCGCTGGATGCCGAATCCGAAGCGTTGGTATACCGTACGCTCCTACGGTGTAAGGCGCAGGGCATGGCCATCATACTGGTAAGCCACCGGGAGCGTGCGCTCCAGTTGGCCGACCGCATCCTGCATCTCGNGAGGCGACGGCTTCGCTGGATGCCGAATCCGAAGCGTTGGTATACCGTACGCTCCTACGGTGTAAGGCGCAGGGCATGGCCATCATACTGGTAAGCCACCGGGAGCGTGCGCTCCAGTTGGCCGACCGCATCCTGCATCTCGAGGATGGACATTTGACAAGACCAACAGACCGTACACCATATCACCCACACATGCCCCGCGAGACTACGCAGGCCGGATCAGCCCCCGACCGAGGTACCATGCGGGGAAACAACACGACAGAGGCACCTGATGTATGATTCATATCATCTACAAATACAGG
>NZ_JAMXBE010000045.1 GCF_024704835.1 Parapedobacter tibetensis | reverse complement strand
CGCTCTTCCTGGCCGTCCCGTAACCGATCACAACCACTTCATCCAGGTCGGTAAGGCTTTCCGTCAGAACGATGTCCATAGCTGTGGCAGAGACCGTATGCTCCGTTGTCGTGAATCCTATATGTTCAAATACGAGTATAGCAGACTCATCACTGACAGCAATAGAAAATCTTCCTTCCATATCGGTAGTCGTTCCGTTTTGGGTACCTTTTACCTGCACTGTTACGTTTGGCAAAGGTGCGCCGGTCGTACCAGTGACGATGCCTGTGACGGTTTTTTGCAGTTTTCCTCCTTCCGCAATCCGGTTTCCCGGGTCGGCCAAGGTTCTTTCCTTTTCCTTGATGATGACTGCTTGGTCTTTCACTACATAGGTAAAGGGTTGATCAACGAAGCATTTTTCCAGAACTTCCTCGAGGGAGGCATTCTTCACCCGAATCGTGACAGGCCTGCCTTTTTTCAGAAGCTCATTACTGTAAAAGAAATCATAGCCGCTCTGGTCGCGCAATTCCTTGATCACCTTACGTAAAGGACTGCTGACTTTATTCAATGTAATCTTTTGCGCGAACAGGTTGTGGCCTGAAACCTGGGTGATAACCAGCGTAATAAAGAATAAAAGTAAGTTCAACCGCATGATGAGTCTTTGGACCACCGGACTGATCCGACCTGTAGCCGGCTCGAGCACCAGCGGGATTTTTTGTTTAGCATGACAATAACTTCCACGCTGAATTTTAGGACAAAAATTCATACATTTGAATGTTTGGGTTTTCGTTCAATTAAAGAGCAATTATTTATTCCGATACAGTCGGTAAGGGTAAACCCGGACATTCGGCCGGGAGTGGGTCCAATCACTTCCGGCTTCCTTCAGGTCACTAAAATGTAATTTAAGGCATAACAGTAACCCTTTTTCCTTCAATTTTAAAATGTACATTCCCTGTGATTTCCATCAGTTCCAGCAGGGTGGAGAGTTTTCTTGCCCTTGATAGCTCTCCCGAAAAAGTCTGGTGCAGATCCACCCCTTCCTGGTACACGACTTCCACGTTGTACCAGCGGGCGACCTTAGTCATGATGCCCTCTATATTCCCATTAAACTTGAAATAACCATTCTTCCAAGAAACCACCTCATCCATATCCGCATCATCGGTGATGGTTAGATGCCGTGAATTGACTTGTGCCTGCTGGCCGGGAACCAGATATTCCGAGCGGTCCTGAGTGGTTATCCTTACCGATCCTTCCAGCAGGGTGGTTTTCGTTATTGGTTCGTCCTGATAAGCCGAAACATTAAAATGTGTTCCCAGCACCTCAATAGTTTGTCCTTGCGTGTTTACCTTGAAAGGCACGGCTTTGTCATGAGCCACCTCGAAATAGGCTTCCCCGCTTACTTCTACCTTGCGCTCCTTCGCTGTGAACCGCGTGGGATAACGCAATGTGGATGCTGCATTAAGCCATACCTTACTGCCGTCGGGGAGGACGACTCGGTATTGGCCGCCCACCGGGGTGGTGAGTGCGACATATTGTGAGATTCCCTCCGGGGTGTTCTCAGGGAGTACGGTGCCGTCATCGTATGTCAATGCACCGCCGGACACCATAATCCCTTCCTTATCACTGCTTAGGTTTATCGTTTTGCCGTCGGCAAGGGTGAGCACGGCTTTATTCCCACCGGGGTCTACATCATTAGCATATCGAGCGGGTAGCTGGGGAGTGCCTGCGTCCTTCTGCATATAAACATACAGTACAATTCCCGCGGCCAGCAACACCATGGCAGCAGCGACGACACGGGCAAGACGGTGCCGGGGTTTCATGCGTCTCACGGGGTTGTATGCTTTCTCAAGCGCTAAACGGACTTCCTCCATATCCTGTAAGCGATCAGCTTCATTCAGGTCCGGAAATTCCTCCAGATTCCGCTGCAGGTACCAGGTTTCCAGCACTGCCTTTTCTTCTTCCGTGCAGTTGCCGGCCAGGTATTTTTTCAGGAGTCTTTTTGCCTTGTGTGCTTCCATAGTATATCGTATCTGATACCTTTCTGTAAGTAGATACAGTCAAGCGGCAGGCAGGGGGTAAAAGAAAAATGAAAAAAACTGATTCATGGCATAAATCCTACTCGATCGTTTCCAGGGGTGGGACGTTTCTATCCGCTCCGTCGTATCCGATATTCTGGTTGATCACTCCCATCGTATTGGCTGTAATCACCTCGGACGGTATTGGCCAGAGCGCATGAAAAGGAGCCATATTGGCTGTGTTGTCCAAGAGATTGATCTTCTGTTCGTATGTTTTGTTGTACTTCATGACCCTGTCGTAATAAAAGTTCTTTTGGCTGAAATTGGATAGGTCGTATCCTTCCAGATTTGATCTGGCCATCACATAGGATATACGCACCAGTTCAGAATGCCTTGTCTCTTCGGCGAATAGTTCCCTGGCCCGTTCATCGAGTATAAAATCGATGGTGATCGCACCAGGGGATACAGGCGGGGCTTGGGCCCGCTGTCTGACCATATTGATGTCTGCCGCAGCCAGGTCCGTCCGTCCGGTCCAGTAATGGGCTTCGGCTCTCAGCAGGTAGGTTTCCGCCAGGCGGAATACATACCAGTCGCCATTCCCTCCGTAAGGCTGAGCCTGGGGATCGTCCTGAGGCACATACATGATGTAGTGGGGCATGGCATACACATGTTTAAAGGTATCCACCGGATTGGCCAAGTAACTGATGTCGACGGGTTTTCTGAAATCGACTGAAGCCGGGTTATTGTATTTCAGTTCATGCGGATCCACCCAGTTGATGTCGCTCCTGCGGAGGTCGCTGGTGTTCTCCCACGTGGCGCCTCCATCGTACCAGATGCCATATTGGTAGTGCCAGGTAAGACGTACGTTGGAATTCCCCCTTCCCAGTGAATCGTACATGGGTCCGCTGGCCACCATGCCGGGCTTGCCTTGGCTATCAAGGACCTGGGGCTGGAACCATTGGCAGTTATAGAGCCGCATGGTGTACAGGCCCGGGGACCTGGCTTCTGGCGGGGCTTCAAATCGGTCGACAGTAGCAAGGATGGTTTCGGTATTTTCCGCGATGTTAAAGTTTTTGGGCCGGTGCAGATCCCAAATCAGGTTTCTCACCGGATCATCCTTGTCTATTCCGAACCGCGCGGCCATCAGGGCGTAAGGCCCGTTGATTACGCGGGAGGCCGCCTCAACAGCTTTGTCGAATTCCAGGTTGGCTAAGTAGATTTTTGTAAGCAGGTGGTCACCCGCACCTCTTGAAATGGCACCGGCAGGTGCATTCACGGGAAGCCATTGCACAGAGAACTCCACATCTGCCTCGATCTTGTCAAGGATGGCCCACCGGCTGTGGGTGTAGAAGTCCAGCTTTGCGCCGTGCAATTCTTCGCCGATAAAGGGCACGTCGCCATAGGAATTGATCAAGCGGTAATACCAGTAAGCGCGGTGCCAGTAGGCTTCTGCCAGGATAACGTTCTTTTCCTCTTCCGACTCCCATTCCACATTGTCAATATTACCGATCAGGATGTTGGTATTTTTGATGGAAATGTAAGTGGCGGTAAACATGTCGAGAAAGCGATAATACTGGTCAGTATTTGGGGTCAGGTTATAGAAATCCAGCTGCGACCAGGGTGAGCCCAGGTCGGAAGCAGCAAATTCCATGATCAGGTTATTCATGTTCCCGGTGTTTTCAGCCCTCAGGTCTTTCCGCATGGTAATCAGCAATGATTCCATCCCGGCCTTATCGGTATAGGCATTTTCGGGGGTAAAGAAGGAAAGTGGATCGGGTTCCAGCCATCCCTTGTTACAAGCGCTGTCAAGCAGTAGGACGAGCAGGAGGGCGCAGTATTTGAAAAGTCTCATATCGGTAATTTTTAAGTAATATCTACAGGGATACATTGAGCCCCAGGGTATAGGTCCTGGGCATG
>NZ_JAMXBE010000044.1 GCF_024704835.1 Parapedobacter tibetensis | reverse complement strand
TTGCGATCGCCAACTTACTTTTCCACGATCACGTCTATGGAAACCTGTTTCGAAAGAAGTGGACGCATTTTTCCGCAGCGGTTATATCGAAGCGTGGGGGCGTGGTTTTACTAAGATGACCAGTCAGTGTTTAAAGGCAGGGCTCCCCGAGCCGCTGTATGACTATGACATGTATAATGTAGCAAGTTTCGGGTTTTCTATCACATCGTATATTCAGATCTTTGCATCAGAATTTAAAACAGAAAAACAATGCAAAGATTCAAAAACAAATTCGCACTCATCACAGGCGGAACAAATGGAATGGGCTTCGCTACGGCTCAACAATTCATCAATGATGGAGGCAAGGTCATCATCACAGGACGAAGTGCTGAAACGGTAAATAAAGCCGTAGAACAATTAGGAACAAGCGCTTTTGGTATTGCGTCCAATGCAGGTAATATGGACGACATTTTCCGTTTACAAGAGCAGGTAAAAATGCACACAGACCGCATCGATTTATTGTTTGCCAATGCAGGTTACGGAAAGTTTGCACCCATTGAATATGCCGATGAAACGCATTTTGACGAACTCTTTAATCTTTTGGTAAAAGGAACATTTTTCACCGTGCAACAAATATCGCCATTAATGAAATCAGGAAGTGCTGTCGTGTTAAACACTTCCATTGTTACCGAAATCGGAATGGTAAATTTCTCCGTGTATTCAGCCGCAAAATCAGCAGTACAGTCATTCATAAAAACATTCGCAGCAGAATTTACCGAAAAAGGTATTCGTGTAAACGGCATCAGCCCGGGACACATTAAAACCAATATCTTTAACAATACAGGGTTGGATGCGGAACAAATAGAAGGAGCTATTCAACGTATTATTCCTACCATACCTTTCAACAGATTAGGCGAACCCGCAGAGATTGCTCATGCAGTTCTTTTTCTTGCTTCGCAAGAAGCTTCCTACATACACGGAACAGAATTAACGGTGGACGCAGGACTTTCAGTTATCAGATAATGAACAAGATTATTAGCCAAACCGATTGGAATATCGTAACCGATGAAATGCACGAAAAGGGGTTTGCCATTATTCCAAAATTCTTAACGGAAAAGCAATGCAACGAACTGATACAAGGTTATGACAATCCAAACGCTTACAGAAAAACGGTAGTAATGGAACGTTACCGTTTTGGTTTGGGCGAATACAAATATTTCAACTATCCGTTGCCCGACCTCATTCAGCAAATCAGAACAACTATTTATCCACAGCTAGCACCAGTTGCCAACGCTTGGTTTAAAGCATTGAACATAAGCAAACAATTTCCGTTGCATCACGCTGAATTTTTGCAGCAATGCCACGACAACAATCAACAAAAACCCACCGTTTTGATATTGAAGTATGGAAAAAGCGGACATAATACATTACATCAGGATTTGTATGGAGATGTTTATTTTCCTATTCAGGTTGTTTTGTTTTTAAATGAACCTGACAAAGATTTTACAGGCGGAGAATTTGTGTTGACCCAACAAATCCCAAGAGCACAATCCAAAGCTATTGTATTGAAACCAAAGAAAGGCGATATGCTGATTTTTACAACCAATTTCAGACCTGTAAAAGGAACAAAAGGATATTTTCGGGGCAATATGAGGCACGGAGTAAGCGAAGTTCATAGTGGAGAACGTTACACATTGGGAATTATCTTTCATGATGCTTTAAGTTGAGAAATGATAAATCATAGCGAAATACTTGATAAGGATTTACGAAACAAAATCAAGCAACAGGATCCGTTTTGGCAGAAAGCTCCCAGCATCCATCACTTGGTATCGCTGTAGGCATGAAAATCGTGAGCCGAAATAATTCTGTTCACTCACATAACAATCCCGCTATTTTTCCGTTATTGATACTAGGTTTAGGTTGATAGCCCCTAACCCCATTGGGGCGGATCCGTTATCTTAATGAGGTAACGGGTCTCTTTTTTAAGCATTTCGTCGTTCATTTAACAATCTTTAACACTTTTCTTAGTAACAAAACGTGACCTTCGTGCGTTATATAGTCAATAAGTAAAAANAACGGGTCTCTTTTTTAAGCATTTCGTCGTTCATTTAACAATCTTTAACACTTTTCTTAGTAACAAAACGTGACCTTCGTGCGTTATATAGTCAATAAGTAAAAATTGTCTTTTCATAATTAGGTTTATAATTGGTTAGTTAGAAAGCCCCGATTCTCCCCGTTTCGGGGCTTTTCTTGTGCGCCCCGCATGGGCGATGACTATAAGGTGAAAGTCCCGAACACGCTTGGCAGTAAGAAGTGTTAGCCAAAGGCAAGGGTGTCTATCGCGAGGTGGAATCTGAAGGAAGCCGGCGGCAAAATCCCGGCCTGACGAACAGAAACTGCATACAAAGCCAAAGTGAGCCGGACGAGGTCTTATTGGTTTTGATATAGGTAAAAGTTTGAGCACGCTATCCAAATTTCACCTTAATCCAATCCCAACGCGCGGGGAATCTTCATAGGAGATATTTTTTTGGCTTCGGCCTTTTTCTTACGGTAGGATAGCTGGGTGTTGTTTGTCCCGTGAGCAGTCAATGCGTCACATGCTGCACGCTGACGGGGGCTCCCGTATCTCAGGTATTCAATGCTATCAAAATGCATGGACACCAATACCACAAAAACCTCATATAAGCAGTTCTATAGGTTACACCTCATTTGCCACCCTTGCAAACTTATTCCTGTACTCAATTGGAGTAAGCCCTGTAATCTTTTTAAATATATCTCTAAATGCTTTCGTATCCGTATAACCTACATCAAACATTATTTCAGTTATATTCTTCCTTGATGCTTCAAAGAACTTTTTGGCGGCTTCTATCCTTACTCTTTGTATATACGCTATGGGTGTATTGTTGGTAGCCTCTTTAAATCTTCTTTCAAAAGTTCTACGGCCTGTATTAATCAACTTTGCCAAAGTTTCTATAGTTATTTTATTATAATAGTGTTTTTCAATGTAATCCTGTATTTTTTGAATATCACCATCACCGTGATTTCTTTGACCTTTGAATATAGCGAATTGAGATTGGCTATCTCTCCCAATATCTAATGCAAAATATTTTGAAATCATTACTGCTGTTTCTCTATCAGCAAACTTTTCAACCAGGTATAATATTAAATTCCATAAACTGCTTGCCCCACCACTGCTGTAAATATTATCGTGTTCTGTTATTATAGCCCCATCTTCTACCTCCACATCTGGGTATCTTTCTTTAAACTCGTTGATATAAGCCCAATGTGTAGAGCATTTTTTACCATTGAGTAAACCCGTTTCGGCTAAAAGAAAAGCGCCGATACACAAACTGGCAAGACTTGAACCTTTCTCGTATAACTTTTTAAAATAAGGTATCGCTTCTGCATTGGCCTGAATTCCTTTGGTGGTATCACCAAATGTAGGTGGTATGATAAGTAAGTCCGTTTTAGTCACATCTTTGAGCAACCTATCGGTTTTTATCATGTATTCGCCATTGTTAGCAGGTACATATTCTTTTAAGCCCACATACTCAACCTTGAAAATGGGCTTTTTACCAAATGTGGTTAAAAACTCATTGGCGGTATGAAAGGTTCTGAATGGCGGTGTAACGGCTTCAATTACCCCGTACTCAGGTACAAAGACAGAAATGTGCATATCAACCATTGGTATTAAACCGCAAGGTAAAAAAAAGTTTTGTCATAATTCACCCCTAAAATTGTCATTTTCACAACAGCCACAATCTGATATCCTATTGTAACTTTGAATTGTAAAATTTAATAAACAAAAACTAACTAACAATGGCACAAGTAACAAGAATTACGGTAGAAGCAACAGTAAATGCTCCCGTAGCAAAAGTTTGGAGGGCTTGGAGTACACCAAGCGACATTATGCAATGGAACACTCCTGATCCAAGTTGGCATAGCCCAAGCAGTGAAAACGACCTGAGAATAGGTGGTAAATATGTTGAATCAACTAATTTATAAACCATTAATATTTAATAAGATGAAGAGGAATAAAATAATCTTTTGGGTGGCAACTACCATCATCATACTTTGGGAAGGTGTAATGCCCCTTAGCACCATGCTGTTTGCACCACAATATATGAATGCAGGCACAAAACCTTTGGGCTATCCTGATTACTTTGCCTACACACTTATCATCAGTAAAATACTCGGAGTTTTAGCGATTTCCTATCCAAAAGCACCAAGTAAGCTAAAGGAATGGGCGTATGCAGGGCTCACATTTAGTTTAATCTTTGCATTCATCAGTCATGCATGTGTAGATAAAAACATTGGGTTTATGCTGATGCCACTGGTGGTGCTGGGCATTCTTGCCGTTTCTTACATTTATAACAATAAAATCCAGACTAATGGCTAAGACAAATTATCAAGTGAGGCATTTTGGGGACAGGAAAAAGGAGAATGAGGAAAAGGCAAGTAGTAATAAAAGATAATTATTAATCACAAATTAAATTTCAATAAAAATGAAAAATCAAACGGTTTCACTACATCGGATAATCAACGCAAGCCCCG
>NZ_JAMXBE010000043.1 GCF_024704835.1 Parapedobacter tibetensis | reverse complement strand
CGGCATCCCGAGGCACCAAATTGCACCTCATTGGACGAACAAAATGATTGAAACGCCTGCGAATGCGTGTGATGAATTGTGCTTCGTCCAACCCGGAGCGTATGCTGAAAGGGGATTCACGAATCCGTGAAATCCGCTCACGAATCCGAAAAAACACTCACGAATCCATAGAAAACATTCCCTAATCCGAAATCGCCGGATTTTTGGCATGGTGTTTATCGCATCGGCCGCTTTCCGCCATGGGGGGACTTGTCGTGGAATAACAGCGTGAATCGTTTTGTGTCTTTACCATTCATCATGCTATCTGACTGAAGAGGTTTAATAGGATTGCCACAAGATAGAACGGATGCCCAGTGAAATCAGTGAGTAAATGCCAGGTATATGAAAAAAAGAACCCCGTTCCATTTACACGAAACGGGGATCCGCCCCAATAGGATTAGGGGCTATCAACCTAAACCTAATGCGAAGATAAGGAGAACTTAGTCAACCTTACATGTTAAATAGTGGTTCCTGACGGTTATCCCAAAAACAGATCACCGTTACAACTCAGCCATCAATCTTATAAAGGATGGAATAATTTTTATATACAGCGCTCGCCCCAACGCTCCATTAATTGTGATGATAGTGAATCGTACGTATCCTCCGCCTCGGGAGTAAAGCTGAGCCTGTATTGCGTTAGGTGGATTTCTTTCTGGGTTAGGACTAGCTTGGCCTTAACGTTTCAAGAAGTGTTTCTCCTTGAACGCTTCCAATCCGATGGTCTTGCCTTGGGCGGCCTGTTCCACCCCCCTATCAACGCTCGCCAGCACATGATCCGGCAGCGTATTGGACTGTGCTTCGAAAGGAACCTTCAATGCCTTCAAGACCGATTTAACGGTTTTGAGCTGTTCCGCATTTTCCGGATGGATCATAATCGCTTCCATATTCGTTTGCTTTATTACAAAGTTACTAAAATTAACGGCTCATTTACCAATCGACCTTATTTTCTCTGTACAAATCTCAAAAGCAGACTTCCGGTAACTTCCTCTCTCAAAAGCATTAATTCCGTCGATCAAAAATTCATTTCCAATAGGAAACCATATATCAAAATACCCTTGGGCTTTCTCTCGTTCTTCTTCTGGGGTCAGGATAAAGCGGTGATGATTATTTTAATCCTTTTTCGTTTAGCGAGTAACCTGTAAACGGGATAATACTAAATCGTAACACCACAACTTCCTCCGCTCGCGTCAATCATTAACTGTCACATATGATTTATAAGCGTCTGATAGTAATAAAATCCAAACCGTTAGGAATGGGACAAAAGTCAGAAACGCAATAGGGTCTAGCAGAAAATAGATAAAAACGGCGAGCACACTGACCACGATAAACAGTGTGGGAATTATTAACAGGTATTTCAGGAAATGTCTGCTTTTTGCCAACGGAAACAGTGTAAACAACGATAAATGAGCAACTGGCAACAATAATAATGGCAAGGTAATACCTCTATCTCCCTTAAAATACCCCATTAGGGTATTGATTTCGACAGATAAAAGCCCGTACCTCACTATCGGGGAGCCAAGCAGTAAGCTAGTGATAATAAAAATTATGAGTAACACTTTTCTTTTTTTCATTGTATACCGCTTTTAACTTCCTACTGCGGTGAACATCAGATTTTGAATAACTACACACCGGCACTTGCTGTTAATAGGTCATCGTTAGGTATAGGATTTCATTGCATTTGCATCCTCGAACTGGAGAATGTTTCCTCACCATTGCAAGGATCATACAGCATGATGGTATTTAGTAATATCTATCCGTGGATTGTGATGGCTTGTAAGCGGTTAAATTAATCTGTTTATTCATCCTTTTATCTGTGGGTATTGATTTAGTGTTGTTGGTTTGTAGGTGCAAGATAGGAAAGGGTTTTAGGATTTGCAAATTATTGGCTATTAGCTTTTGCTTGCTAGTGGGTGGATGTCAAATGATAGATTCGAGAATCCAAGTGACAATAAAAAGAAAACTTTGCTGGGTCAGAGACTATACCAATTATTTTAATCCTTTTCGTTTAAAGAATATACCAGTAAACGGGATAATACAAAATCGTAACACCATAACTTGCCGTCAATGAAACTGGCGGGAGCGATCGCGCGACTTCTATCTAATTGATAAAGAGAATAACTCTTTGAATCAAGGTTTACAGCCACAATATAGGTATTTATATTATTTTCGCTGTCGTCTCCGGATTTATATGCTTGAAAATCAATAATTTCCTGAACCGGAAAATAAAGATTATCATTTTTATCGATTGCCGCCCCGGAAAAAAAATTGTAATGAACCGTATTTGGGCCTGAAGAAGAATTGTCAGAAATCGTATTTAGCTCGTAAGAAGAACGCATCTCGGGTATTTCAAGTAAGCTCATACTCTCCATCAATGAATCACTATTTAAGGCGTATCTATTGACCAAATATTTGTTGCTGGGGATAGCAAAGAATGTGGTATCTTGTACATGACTTTTCAATAGAAACAGCTTAGGAATAATTTTAGACGCCATTCCTGAGTCTACGTTTGCATGCAAATCTTCAACCGGTACAACATCTTCCAGTTCTGTAACCTCACTGTTATTTAAATGATATCGCTTAACCTTACGGCCATTATTTGCAATCAGTTTTACTACATAAGCAATGGAGTCGTTAATGAAAAAGTTATTAAGATGGTATGCGAATGGGCCATTAAACGATATACCATCGCTATTATAATCTTTTAAGAATAGTCCCGATGGCGAGAATATTTTGAATAAGCTATTGATATTACTATGACCAACAATCAAATTCCCTTTATAAAATTGAGCTCCGAACGGTCTATGAATATAGGCAGTATCTCTAGCGGTTGATCCGACAGAACGCTTGAAATGATATGTATTTCGATTCAATACATGGACCAAGCCTTGTTGTGTATCGGTAATATAAATGCAGCTATCGTCAGTAATCAATCCCATCACCGAACCAACGGGGATTTTGTTTCCGTCAAAATGATCTATTTCTTTCTCTAAGATGGCCTGACCTCGCTTTAATATTTTAAATTTTACCTTTAAACTTTCAGAGGGATATTCGTTTGGTGATTTTTCAGGATTACAACCTAAAAGTTGGACAGCGAAAATTGTCATCAACAAAGGCCTTATAAATTTTACCATTTCTAATTTTTTATAGTTCAATAAATATTGAGTCTTCACACCACCAATATCATACACCACGGCATCCTTTTGCTCGATAGCCGTATAGGACGCCACCTTACCCTGCACACTCTAGGCAGCAGGAAACTGAATACATGGAAAAGGTAAAGTATACGTTTACGCATGGCGGTTCGCGGTGAATGGTGATAAAATACAATAAGATTTAACTATTTACCTTTATTAAGAAACTCCCTTGCTTCAGACAGAGATGGTAAGGTGTCCCTATCTAAATCAATTATAAAATGCTTAATAATTTTTATATAATCGAGATATGTCATCATATTGTATCAATTAAGGAACTAAGTGGGTCTTTGAAATTAAAAAAATGAGTTTGAGACTTATCCTCCTCTAGGGAAAGAGTATTTACTTCGTTGTAATATATTAAAAATTCATGCTTATGTTTTTTTAATTCCTGAATAGCAGCTTTATATTCTGCATACATACTATCAACATTCATGCTTCCACCGAACCAGAATTTTTTATTTGTGGGGTATTGATTTAGTGTTGTTGGTTTGTAGGTGCAAGATAGAAAAGGGTTTTGGGATTTGCAAATAGGCTGCTAGCTTTTGGCTGCTAGTGGGTGGACGCTAGGTTAATATACAGGTGATTAATTGCTTCGTCCAACCCAGGGCGTATGCCGAAAGGAGATTCACGAATCCGTGAAATCCACTCACGAATCCGGAAAAACACTCACGAATCCATAGAAAACATTCCCTAATCCGGAATCGCCGGATTTTTGGCATGGTGTTTATCGCATCGGCCGCCTTTCGACATGGGAGGATTTGCGGTAGCATGACAGCGTGGATTCGTTTTAGGGCGCTGCCCTGACCCCGCACATCCGAAGCCGCAGGTAGCAGGAACGCGAAGACAAGGAAAAGGTAAGGGACACGTTTGCGTACGACAATGGGTGTAATGATGATAGTTGTTATTCGAGTTTCGTTGTTTTAATTAGGCGTTGTGGCTTACAATGGTCGTTATGACGTGCGAATTACAACATGGTCTTCAATTTGAAAGAACCTGCGCCAAATTAACGAAGTGGTTTTTTCCTGTGGTATGGCTAACTGGCCAGTTTTTAAAATAATTCATGGTTATTTCTCCATGGGCTGTACAAGGTAGCTGAAGGATGTGAAGGGGCATTACGAAACCATAGCCCCGCGGTTTTTTGCTAAAAACTCTTGTTCGGTAAAATATATACGCTACATTTGTTAGCAAATTTGACCGTAAAACCAATTGCCTAATGGTAAAGACAGAAACTAGAGGTTCTAAACACACAAATATTAGTTTGTGAACCTCGAAAAATATACATATCGTTCTAACGCAAGTCACCTCGACTTTGAGTTTGAAAGCAAGGGGCCAAATGGTAAAATTACCAAAGTGGCACGTTTTAGTCCCCAGAATGCCAATGGCGTAACTTATTTTAACCTCGGATTCGGCGATTTGAATGAAAATGGACAGGTGGATGACCTGTCGAAGTCAAACAATAGTGATCGGGATAAGATTCTCGCTACCATTGCGTCCATTGTATTGGAGTTCACTTCACATTTTCCTGATGTAATGGTGTATGCGCAAGGCAGCACCCCTTCCAGAACCCGTCTATACCAAATGGGTATTGCGGCTAATTGGGATAAAATAAAATCCATTATGGATGTCTACGGATATGTCAATGGTCAATGGCAACGGTTTGAAAAACAAGTGAATTATCAAGCTTTTTTGGTAATCC
>NZ_JAMXBE010000042.1 GCF_024704835.1 Parapedobacter tibetensis | reverse complement strand
TTGATTTCAAATACCCGTCACTTCAAGAAAAAGAAATAACGGTGATCTGTTTTTGGGATAACCGTCAGGAGCCGATATTCTAATGTAGAATGCGATGTCAGTTGATACGCCTCCACCATTCTCGTCGTCTACATCATTCTCGCATAAAGTAACGTATGGGCTAGGGAAAGCGTTGCGGAAATTGGTAGAGGAATCGGTCTCACCGGTTTCTTTCAAGATAGCTACCAGCCGGCCGACACGATATTTCTCATATTGGTCATAGTCACGGAGAAATGCGCTGGCAGCAGCGACGTCTCCAAACTGCACGTCGCCCGTGTATTGCAACACCTCTGGGTCCTCATTGAGTGCGTACATCATGGCACCATCCTCCGCACGGAAAGGACGCATGATCAGCCTGCCTGTTATCAACTCACACCGCTTCTTCGCAATTTCCCTNGGTCCTCATTGAGTGCGTACATCATGGCACCATCCTCCGCACGGAAAGGACGCATGATCAGCCTGCCTGTTATCAACTCACACCGCTTCTTCGCAATTTCCCTGGCAACTGTCTTCTCCATGAGGTTGTTAGCTTTATGGCTATATTGTTTGCTAACGAATATCGTGAATGTAAATTTATCAAACAACCGTTTTTACCAAATCCTGGGGAAATCCGCAATCCACGGTTATGAACCCTGTGCTGGAATGTGACGTATAAATAGGTTGTAATGCATGTATCCGGTCGTATGTAAGCAACACTAAACTTTGCTCCTATAGATGCGCGAATATTGTTTGGATTATTTATCCAAATCTACTTCTCCATCCAAATCTTCGGTTATCCTTTGTTTTGCCATTTCGATTGACCGGTGAAGTTTTTCAGCAAACCATTCTTTGCTCGGAAGTTCGGTCAAATACTGTGCTACACGAATTTCTTTTTCATTCAACATAAGTAGTTCAATATGCTCGGTGTTTCCTTCACTGCATAATAATAAACCGATGGGGGACTGTTCACCATTTTGCATTTCGTTTTTCTGCAACCATCGGAGATATAATTCCATTTGCGCTTTATATTCCGGTTTGAATTTTCCAAGTTTGAGGTCAATGGCAACCATCCGCCGGAGCTTTCTGTGGAAAAAGAGTAGGTCTAAATGGTAGTCGGTCGTATCCACCGTAATGCGTTTTTGGCGTTCAACAAAGGCGAAGCCGTTGCCGAGTTCCATAATGAACTCTTGCAAGTTGTCTATTAATGCCTGTTCGAGCTCCTTTTCACTATAATTAGCGGGAAGATTTAAAAAATCCAATACATAGGTATTTTTAAATACGAGTTCTGGATCAATTGACTGCTTGGATCGAAGAAAAGCTATAGCATTTGTAATATTGTCTTCTGCATGCGAAGCAATTGCGGTACGTTCAAAAACCATTGCATCAATGTTATCTCGCAATTTACGTACGCCCCATCGCTCTGATGCTGCGAATGCTGCATAATACATGCGTTTCGGTTCGTTCTCTAAGGTAGACAACTCGATGAAATGGCTCCAGGATAATTGTTGCGACAGTGTCGCAATAATATCACGTGGAAATACAGAAGCCACTTTACGCATTCTACTTAATGCTGTATATGTGTAGCCTTTCCCATAGGCGGAAGTCAATTCTTGCGACACTGTCGCAAGAATCTGGCGACCATATTCTGCTCGATCTTTTTCGATAAGTTCCCGATTGATAAAGTCGCCAATCCCCCAATAAAGTATAGTGGTTTCTGAATTAATATAAACGGAAACACGGCTTCTCGCGGTTTCGATAAGCCGCTTAACACCCTTTATAATGATGGATGTATCTTTTTGTACTCCGACATCTGTCTTTTCCATTAGGTTATTGGTTTACAATTATTTTGTTTGCTAACAAATGTAGTAAAATCGACACCGCTATACAAATAATTTTTAATCAAACCCGCCAACCTTCCGGTTTCCCGTAATGCCCGTGCAATTCCTACGGTTACCTTTGGGTAATCAAAATTTGTAATTCTCAATCGGATGTTTTACCTTGCATGTTATAACTACCATTATAAATCAATAAGCCTAAGAAATATAGCTAATGAATCAATAACATCATATAATCAATAGCCCAATTCACTAACTACTAACTATCAATAAAACGACCAACACAAACCATCATGCGTAAGCATTTCGCCTACCTTTTCCTCATATTGGGGTTCCTGCTGCCTGCGGCTTCGAATGTGCAGCTTAGCTTAAGTAGCTATTTTTAGGTAATGGGAAATGTTGTTTTTTTGCATTTGTTTTATATCTTTACCAATCGAAGAACGATAAGACCCATTTTTTAGGTCTTATCGTTCCGCAAAAGGTAATATGGCAGACAGCGTTTACATATCTGAAAACCTAACTAAGCCCCAGCTCGAATTCTTGAAGTTGTTGGACGACCAAGAAATACAGATTTTCAAATTTTCCGAAATTGAACAGTTGTTGGATCAGAAGTTTGACAATTTAAGCGAAATCTTAGAAAATCTAGTAGACAAGTCGCTTCTTACTCGAATTGAGAAGGGTAAGTTTTGTAGGCAAACCTTTAGGGATGAGTATGTCATTGGGACTTTCATCGTAGAGAACAGCGCCGTAGCTTACTGGTCGGCATTGAATCTACATGGATTGACAGAACAGTTTTCGAATACGGTCTTTATTCAGACGACTCATAAAAAGAATGATAAAGCGATTTTAGGCACTTCGTATAAATTTGTAAAGATAGCACCTTATAAAAAAGCGGGAATAATTTACAATGGGTATGGTAATCTTCAATATCCCATTACCGATGTGGAAAAAACGATTGTAGATTGTTTTGACCTTCCACAACATTCGGGAGGCTATGCCGAACTGATTAGAGCAGTTGGTCAAGCCAAAATGCAACCTGATAAAATAGTCGCTTATTGCCAAGCCGTTAAGAACATAGCGGTTACAAAACGAATAGGCTTTTTGGTTGAATTGTTCAACATCACAGGTTTGGAGCCTTTTATTGATTTTGCTAAGAAACAGGTAAACAACAAATATAACTTGTTTGATCCTCAGGGATTAGACGAGGGGGAATTTGTATCGGAATGGCGATTAAGGCTAAATATCAGCCGAGAGGAATTGCTAGATATATCTACCAAACAATACTAATGATACTGAAAAAGGAAATAGAGAAAAAAGCATTGGAACACGAAGTGTCCAGAAGTACCATTGACAAGGATTGGGTATTGGGACATTTTATTGATGCCATATTTTCAATTGAGCAGTGTAGGCAAGCGTTGATCTTTAAAGGGGGAACTTGTTTGCGTAAGTGCTATTTTCCAGATTACCGTTTTTCAGAAGATTTGGATTTCACATCCACCAATCCGGATTTTAAATTGGGAGAAGATTTATTGAGGCAGATCATGTCGTTGGTACAAGAACGTGCCGGTATGCCACTACATCTTGAGAAGTTAACCGATCTTCGACACAATGATATGCCTACTGGGTACGCTGCTATTGTAAAGTTTTGGGGAGCCGATCATTCCAAAGATCAAGTTCCACCCGATCCTTCCCGATGGACCACTTCGATCAAGATTGAAATAATCCAGTACGAAAAAATGTTGTTCGAACCAACCGTAAAAACAGTCTATCACGATTATTCAGACCAACTCACTCCTGCAATAGAAGAAATTGCTTGCTATGATATAAGAGAAGTATTGTCTGAAAAATTGAGGGCGTTGATACAACGCTCGTACACAGCACCTCGGGATTACTTCGATATATGGTACTTGTCCAAGCATGTAAACGATCTCGAATGGGCGGAGATAAAACAAGCCTTCTTTGAAAAAATGGAATTTAAGGGACTTGAATTCACCGGTGTAGATCAACTCATTAACCCGAAGAGTGAAAACACCGTGAAACGAGCATGGAAAAACAGTTTAGGACATCAGATAGCATCCAGAAAGCTGCCTGCTTTTGACGAGGTCAAAAAGGAACTGGAGCTATTGGCTAATAAAATCTTTGAAACAGCATAATGGCATTTAACGAAAACTCAAGGGTAAAAATTCCTGCGCTTCTTCATTTAATAAAATTAGGCTATACCTATATTCCATTAAGAGAACAAATTCGAAGAGACGATACCAATATTTTTGAGTCGATATTTTTAGAAAGCTTACAAAAAATCAATTCGAGCGCTCAACTAGAAGATTTAAAAAGAGTATTGGACGAGGTTAGCTTGGAAGGCGATTATGAAGATATTGGTGAAACATTTTATCAGCGCTTAACAGCTACTTCCGGCATTAAACTGATTGATTTTAAGAACTTCAACAACAATAGCTTTCACGTCACCACTGAATTGATTTTCCGGAATGTACGATAGCGTGAGGGTTTGATAATATTCAGGAACGGGTCGAGTTCGCGTCGGCATGTCTTGGCTAATTTGCCAGATCGGAAATTCCAAGAGAGAATGTAAGCCATGAAATCCACGATTTGGATTCCGGTTGTCAGGTCGCTATGTACAAAGAACGGTTCGGGGAAAGGTTTGTCGAATATCTATAAGCAGCTTGAAAAAGCCGAAAGAGAGAATAGTAAGTAAATGATTTTCCTCATACGGTATCGTTAAAAGCTCGAATCTAGTGTGTCTAAAATGACCATTGCGGTGTCCACGCTTGTGTACCTATTCGGTTTTGACAGCAACACTAACCGTTTGTCCACCACTCTCAATAAGTTGCTTTCATTCAACGTTTCGAGCGCTTTATCAGCTTCTTCCTTTGTTAAAAAAGCATCGTTCGGCAGCTTGTTGAGCCGATCCTGAATGTTTGCAGGGTTTTTACCCAGTTTATTGGCAAATGCGGTTGTACCGCCAGCAGCCATAACCTCGGCGATGGAGTAGGTTTTATACCTTGGAGTGGATGAAAGTGATCCCGCTGTGTTTTTTTCTTTAACTGCCATGTTTACCTCCTGTTCTTAACAAAGATACATCAAGAATTTGGAAAAACCAATCTCGTTGGTATTTAGACGTCTAGCTTTGCCTTAGGTTGATAGCCCCTAATCCCATTGGGGCGGATCCCCGTTTCCTGAAAATGGAACGGG
Organism: Parapedobacter tibetensis; assembly: GCF_024704835.1. Taxonomy (GTDB): domain Bacteria; phylum Bacteroidota; class Bacteroidia; order Sphingobacteriales; family Sphingobacteriaceae; genus Parapedobacter; species Parapedobacter tibetensis. The sequence continues at coordinate 123 of NZ_JAMXBE010000042.1, read as the reverse complement.
GTTCTTTTTTTAGATATCTGGCATTTACTCACTGATTTCACCGGGCATCCGTTCTATCTTGTGGCAATCCTATTAAAGCTCTTCAGTCAGATAGCATGATGAATGGTAAAGACACAAAACGAT
>NZ_JAMXBE010000041.1 GCF_024704835.1 Parapedobacter tibetensis | reverse complement strand
GCCTTCAATGTCTTCAGACCACCATCCACGGATATTATTGATAGCGGCAAAGACTTCTTCTGGAGTTTGATCCACCAACAGTGTAGCGGAGAAATTTTGATTTTTCATTGCTTATTTTTTGTGATAGTTCATTAATATCTACTTGTCTTTGGGTTTATTTTGCATTGGCAATCGCACGAATTCATGGTTATTATTCGTCAGGTTCGGTAAGTCAGAATCACTCGGCCCGACTTGCTCGGTTGTGCCTGGACGAACTCGAGCGAGTGCCGTCGCACACCCTTAAAGAGCGGCTTGCCGCTACCGAGGACGACCGGGTGGACGATCAGCCACAGTTCATCGATTAGGTCCGCATCCATGAGGCTAGTTACAAGACCTGCTCCCCCGACGACGTAGGTGTTCTTTCCCGGTATGCCCTTCAGCTTCCGAAGCTCGGCGAGGTCCCGGACGATCTGCGACTTGGAGGGCCACGAGATGCTCTTGAGCGTGGTTGATAGAACAATATGAGGTGTCTGCGCTGCGAACTGCGCGTACGCAACCTCGCTGCTGGATGGGGGCCGCCCTGCTATGGTGGGAGAGTCGGGAATGGCGGGGATGCGCTGAGGCTCTGCATGGATCGATCCCCAGTACTCGCCGTAGTCAGGATACATGTGTCCGCCTAGAAGAAACGTGTCGACGTCGTCGATCAGCTGAATCGCATCCGCCCACGAATCGACCCAGTCCTTTTTGCCGTCAAGGTCTTCAATGAAGCCATCCAACGAGACCTGCATCACAGAGATCATTTTCCTGGACGTGTTGTCGGTCATTTTTTTCATTTATTAGTAGGTATAATGTTTTTGTTAAACAAAGGTACTGCCTGATCGTTATCTGACAAAGGTGGCAAAGTGGACTTTATTGCGGGGTAATTTGGACAGAAAACTTCTATCTTTGATAAAACACATTTTAATGAAACACCTTACTATCATCGTTCCTGATGGACAGACTACCTTAACCAGTGTATCCTGTATACTGGGGGCTTACGACATATTTACAAGTGCAAATCAGTACTGGAAAGAACAGGGCAGGGAAGAATTGTTTAAAATCGAACTGGCAGGGGTTTCAAAGAAGGCGGAATTCAACAAAGGCTTGCTAACATTGAGGCCACAGGTAAACATTTCAACCATCACCCAAACCCAACTTATCATTATTCCATCAGTAATTCATCAGAAGGCCATGAAAAGAAACAAGTTACTGGCTGACTGGATTGCGAAACAATATAAAAACGGCGCTGAAATTTCCAGTATGTGCACCGGTGCATTTATGCTGGCTTCAGCAGGTTTGCTGGATGGAAAAAATTGCTCTACACATTGGGATGCCGTTGATGATTTCAGGACCATGTTCCCCAAAGTGGTTTTACAAGCTGATAAATTAATCACAGATGAAAATGGGATTTATACGAATGGAGGCGGTTATTCTTTCCTGAATCTTATCATCTATCTTGTAGAGAAGTATTATGACCGATCAACAGCCATTTATTGTTCTAAAATATTTCAAGTTGAAATAGACAGACAAAGCCAATCACCATTTACCATATTTACCGGGCAGAAGTCCCACCTCGATGAAATTGTGAAAAAAGCACAAGCTTATATTGAAAGCAAACTGAACGAAAAAATATCTGTTAAGAATTTGTCTTCCATGTTCGCTGTCGGCAGACGAAACTTTGATAGAAGGTTTATCAAAGCAACAGGAAATACCCCTGCTGAATATTGCCAACGGGTAAAAATTGAAGCCGCAAAAAAATCATTTGAAACCACCAGCAAAACAATTGCTGAAGTAATGTACAATGTAGGTTATTCAGACGCGAAAACGTTTCGTGAAGTATTTAGAAAAATTACAGGAATGTTGCCATTGGAATACAGGCGCAAATATAATAAGGACGCGGTGAAACTTAGATCAATTACCTATAAAGTTTCATAGTGTAAAAATTTAAATGTCCCCCTTATACAAAATCCACTTCTCATCCGTCTTGGGCGCGTCACGCATTGGAAGCAACTTTGGCTTTTTGCGGCGGCCGGATATTTTCTTCAAAGCCTCCAGTACCAACTTCGGCCATAGGCTGCCCGTCCATATCTCATGGGCATGTTGATATAAATCATATCCAGTCACTCCATCACGGAAATAGCCATCGAGCAGTAGACCATTTAGCAGATCCACCATGCGTTGCAGGTCGGCTGGGTCAACGGTAATTTCAATATTTGAAATACTGTAAGGTTTTAGTTTTTTCCATTGTGGTTTTCCACGTACCATCACCTGCCGCTCGCCACGGTATGTTGTTTTGGTCTTATATACTGTCTTGCGGGCTTCAATCTTGATGTCATTCTCAGGTAACGATTCTTTGAAAACGAAATCCCTGGGTACGCGGTGCAGTATCCGTGCGTATCGGTTAATATGATTGAAATCGTAGGCATCGGCTGTGGTCAAATCTTCATATCGAATCACATCGGCCACATCCCGTCCGATCAGGAAAGCAAATTCCTCTTGAGTATACCCATTAGCTTCTCGGTGTGTGCGTACTTGAGTGTTTAATTCATAATCGTCAACTTCTTTTCAATAACCTGTCCGTGATGCATGTCTTCAGAATATAATATCTTACATCCCGACTCAATTGCAGCACTTATTATAAGGCTATCATAGAAAGAGAAACGATACTTATCCGCTACTTTAATAGCTTCCTTTATCGTTTCAGGATTGTTTATAAACACTTGGTTATTTGCACAACATTCGTCGATGGCCTTTAAGGCGCCGTCAAAAGGCAGTTTAAATTTGCGTGTGAGTGTGTTGCTCAGTTCGGTTAGTACTTGGGTGCTGATATGCGAGTCGGTTTTGGTAATAAGTTTACGAGCGGTAAGCTGTTTGTCCTTTTCCGATACGGAATAGGAATAAACCAAAATATTGGTATCCAAAAAGACCTTATCGCTCATTTGCTTCGTCTCGATCAAACTTGAACCCAGTTGTGTCAATAGCAACGGCGTCAAAAGTCACCTTCTTTTTTGCATGTTTGGAGGCTTGTTGAGGATCCTTACGGAAACGCAACAGCTTCAATTGCTCCAGATCACGAAGGAGGTTCATCGCTTTGTCATTCAATATTTCCAATGTTACCGTTTTCATATCAGCAAATTTACGAAAGATGACTTGTATATCAAAGTGTGTTCGTTATCATGCATTCGGATCATATTCCAAATTCCGCTGGAAACGGATGAGTTTTTCATTGTTGGATTTATCGGGGTCGATTTTTACCAACTTGCCCTCATTGTAGAGGTCTTCCAATGAAGGATCGAAGAAATTTTTTGGTTTCTCGTCGTCGAAGAATCGGTTGGCATATTCCGATATCTCCATTCGCGTGCGTCCTTCATCTCAAGGTAAATATAACGCTAAAGATATTAGCTTTAAAAATAGAAGAGAAATATTTTATCGGTAAGATTAAGGCTGAAATTGGCTTTGTCAACAATTTTTTGGAAGGATAGTTGTTATCCTTATCTTTGCNCTCAAGGTAAATATAACGCTAAAGATATTAGCTTTAAAAATAGAAGAGAAATATTTTATCGGTAAGATTAAGGCTGAAATTGGCTTTGTCAACAATTTTTTGGAAGGATAGTTGTTATCCTTATCTTTGCATTAGGTTTAGGTTGATAGCCCCTAATCCCATTGGGGCGGATCCCCGTTTCCTGTAAATGGAACGGGGTTCTTTTTTTCAGATACCCCGCCTATGCTCACCGATTTCACCGGGCATCCGCTCCATCTTGTGGCAATCCTATTAAACCTCTTCAGTCAGATGGCATGATGAACGGTAAAGACACAAAACGAATCCGCGCTCTCATGCTACCGCAAGTCCTCCCCATGATGGAAAGCGGCCGATGCGATAAACACCATGCCAAAAATCCGGCGATTCCGGATTAGGGAATGTTTCTATGGATTCGTGAGTGTTTTTCCGGATTCGTGAGTGGATTTCACGGATTCGTGAACCTTTTTTGGCATACACTCCGGATTGGATGAAGCAATTAATCACACGCATGTAAGCGTATCCTTTACCTTTTCCTCGTATTGGGGCTCCTGCTGCCTGCGGCTTCGGATCTGTGGGGTAAGGTAATCTCCTATGCCGCTACCCAGCAAAAGGACGCCATAGTGTACATCACCAAAACAGGGGAAAAGTACCACCGAGAGGGGTGCCAATATCTGTGTAAAAGCCAGATCAAGACCGCCACGAAGGATGCCGTCAAGAGTGGGTATGGAGTGTGTAGCAAACTCACTAGTTAAAAGCATAATCATAATTCACGTACTGCATTCAATAGCGCTATTGGGCCAAAGGAATTTATCGCGAAGCTTTCATTCGTCCACTTCCCAGTATCCGCCTTTGTCTGCCCCGATTCTTCTAATCCTACCCATTCTCTTTAGTTTATCCAAATCGCGGGTAACGGTTCTTCGGCTTACATTTGTCAGTAGCACTAAATCTTCTATGGTGATATTTTTGTTTTTTTTGACGGCATCAAAAATAGTATCTTGCCTTTCTGTCACATTTACAGTGCCATTTACAGTGCCATTTGCAGTGCCACGCGGTTCTTTGGTATCTATTTTTTGCGAGGTATAAGCCAATTCAGTCACGAACCCATTGCCCTGTTCTTGATATTGAAAAGTCATTGTCGGGTAGTTTTTGATTTCTTTTCGTACACGAAAGAAGCCCGTACCGTACTTTTCAATATCTACCCAGCTATTCGGTTTCTATACGGTGGTCTAAAATTATTCAATGGCATAATACCCACCGGTTTTAGGTGCTCCCTTGAATTCGATCTTACCTTCGTCACGGAGGCTTTTAAGCAAGCGCTCTATGGATCGCACAGATCCCCCCATCGTTTCGGCAAAGAACGGCACCCTGCTACCGGGGTGTTTGGATATAAGATGCAGTAGCTCGTTTACTCCGCCATTTACTCCGCCATTTACTCCCTCAAGCTCTTGTGTAATAAACTCTGGATGAATCCTCAAAATGACCTGAAAATAACTCCGGTCATTATCCGTCTCAAATTCAGCTTCGGGCGATCCATTGTTTTGCAATGACCGTTTGATAATGGGTATACCTGTTGCTTTACCCTCGGTCAGGTCCAGTTCTTTCAAGAAATCGCCTAGGCGCCTGTTGCGGTATCGCCGTGAAAAGAGCGGGCCGGTCTGTACTTTGTTAGAATCGAAATTCCGGTTTGGCCCCCACACTCGGGCAGCCTCGGGTTGTCCGGGCACCTTCGTTATTTTTTCCTGCAGCACCGTGGTCTTTAGATAAAGCAACGTTTGGCGGATCATCTGGGGTACCGGTCCGCTGATGGCAGGCGCCTCGGTAAACGTGGGGTTATCGGCACCATTCGGAAAATTTAAACTAACAAAGAGTTTTTAGCTAAACCATTGGATTCCGGTTTCCCGTAATGCCATCACCCTTCCCGCCTAAAATTGGCTTTGTCAACAAGTTTTTGGAAGGAATAGTTGTTATCCTTATCTTCGCAGTAGGTTTAGGTTGATAGCCCCTAATCCCATTGGGGCGGATCCCCG
>NZ_JAMXBE010000040.1 GCF_024704835.1 Parapedobacter tibetensis | reverse complement strand
GATGGCAGGGGAAGCGTACATGTTTCGTTGCTGGTGGAGCATCCCGGCCTTGCAAGACGGCACGTTCGTCAAGGTGTGTGGCATGGTCACCGTGCGGCAGCGACCCGGCACCGCCAAGGGCTACACTTTTGCTCAGATCCTCCATTTAGATGCCTACTCACTTCTCAGGCTCTTCACCGGGTTTGCCATCGCTGCTTTTATTGCCTGGAAGCTTATCGTTACAAGTGCAATAATTACTGCAACAAGCCCGCCTATGGCAAATATCCACCAACTGATGTTTATGCGATAAGCAAAGTCTTGCAACCATTGGTGCATATAATACCATGCAATGGGTGTAGCAATCGCAAAGGAAATGGCAATGAGAATGATAAATTCTTTTGAAAATAGATAAACGATATTACCTGTGGTAGCACCCATTACTTTACGAATACCAACTTCTTTGATTCGCTGTACGGCCATGAATGAGGCTAAACCATACAGTCCAAGACAGCTAAGGAATATCGCGATGGCCGCAAAAATTTTATACAAAGCGGCTAACTGACTTTCCTGTTTGTAAAAACTTTCAATTTTTTCATCAAGAAACTTGTATTCATAAACATAATCTGGAAATGCTTGCTCCCATATTTTTTTAATCGCTTGCATGGTCGAAGAAATGTTTGAGGTTGCCAGCTTTATTCCTGCCTGGCGGTACATGGTGCCGTTTGTAGTTATAAGCAATGGCGCAAGATTGTGGTGAAAAGACCGGTCATTAAAATCTTTCAATACACCAACAACCGGACATTTTATGAGATCACCAAACATGCTTATTTCTTTACCCAATATTTCTTCCGGTTCTTTTAATCCCAAACTTTTTACAAGCGATTCATTCACCAAGAATTCTCTTGTCATACCGGAGGCTTGTAAATTTCTTCCGGCTACCAATTGTAATTTATAAGCCGGCACATAGCCATTGTCGGCGAATTTGGCAATAGCTTGGAAATCCGCTTCTTTTATTGCATGATCAAATTTGAGTTCGGTCCATAGATCATTATCATCTTCAACCGGCGAGTTGGAACTAAAGCTTACTGCCTGCACACCGTTTACCGACAATAACTGTTGCCTTAAATAATCCGTCAGCTTGGTGCCGGTACTATCCGGACGGAAAGGAACATTTACAATGGCATCTTTATCGAAGCCTAAGGGTTGGTTCATAAAGTAATTCATCTGCTTGACAATGACCAGTGTGCTGATGATCAGTACCTGTGCAATGATAAATTGAAAGACGACCAATGCTCTTCTTAATGAAATTCCCTTTGTATTTGCCGTGAGTTTACTCTTTAAGGCGTTAACGGGATTGAAGCGTGATAAAACCAGCGAAGGATAAAAACCGGCGAGCGCGGTTACTACAAGGGTTACCGTCAAAAGAAATAAAATAATTGCAGGATTGCCTAGTATGTTGAATGAAAGTGAAAGTTCTAAAAGTTGATTTACAGGGCGCAATGCAAGGATTGTAATACCTGCCGCAAGCATGACAGCACTCGTAACGATCAAGAATGTTTCAACGAGGAATTGGATTTGCAATTGCGATTTGTTACTACCCAAAACTTTTCTTACGCCCACCTCCTTTGCACGATTAATAGCCTGTGCAGTGGAGAGGTTGATAAAGTTAACACAGGCAATTAACAGGATGAATGCTGCAATCAACCACAATACGTTGATCAGTTCATAACTGATTGTTTTGTTGCTGTAATTACCTGTTTGTGTGTCGTAATGCACCGCGCTTAATGGTTGTATAATATAACTATCCTTATTGTCTGGAGATTGTACCTTTCGGGCGTATGCGCTTAATTGCTGATTAAAATCGTTCACAGAACTATTCGGCGGTAATAAAACATAGCAACCGAACTCAGGTGCTGTTGCTTTCCAATCAGGAATTTGTAATCCGTATTTTTTATCTCCTGTAAAACCCGTTCCGAAGGCAATTACGAGTTTCAACTGAAAGTCTGTATTAGCCGGTATGCTGGCGAGAATGCCTGAAACTTTCAACAGTATTGGCGGGAACTGAAACAAACCTGCACCTATTCTATAGGATCCTATTAGTTTAATGCTTTTACCTATTGCTGACTGCCAGTCGCCGAAATATTTTTCTGCAATCTCTTTTGTAAGCAATACATTGCTCGGATCTTTTAAGGAGGCATAGGAGCCTGCGAGCAGCGGGAAATCAAATATTTCAAAGAATGATGGTGCTGTATAAAATACACCGCTCTGCTCTTTAAAATTCTTTACTGGGGTTCCGTTAACATCAAGTACCTGCAACTGATCATTGTGGCTTGCATAAATCGGAGCTACTTGTTCTAGTTGGGGAAAAGCCGTTTTCAATCCTGTGGGCATTGGAAAAGGGACGCCTTTCCCATAAGAAATATTGGCTGCATCCGTATGATGATATTCGGTTAACACACGATAGACGCGATCTTTCTTTGCGTGAAAATTATCGAAGCTTGTTTGAAATTGTATAATGATAAAGATCATCATACAAACGGCAATACCAACGGCCAACCCGGTAATATTAATAGCAGCATAGCTTTTATTGCGCATTAAGTTACGCCGGGCTATTTTAAAATAATTTTTAAACATAAAATTGCGATTTGATTTCTCGTGAGACCACTTCGAGGTGGTTTCATTGTTCGAAATTACCGTCGCAAACCGGGGATCACGCCCCAAATTATAAGATGGGCGCTCTTTTTTCAGATGGTTTTTATATTCAGCCGGGCTCTTGCCGGTCATTTGTTTGAAAGTCCGATTGAACGTAGTTTTGGAATTGAATCCCGATTCAAATGCAATGCCCAGCAGGGTGATATGGTTATAAGTAGGGTCCTGCATTCTCCGAACGACGTCCGCAACCCGATATTCATTGATGAAATCATTGAAGCTTTTTTTGAGCACTGTATTGATGATCCGGGATAATTCATGGGATCCCAGCTCAAGCTTTTCAGCCAGCGAGCTTAAGCTTAGTTCCGGGTCCCGGTAATACACATCGGCTTGCACGGCTTTCTTTAGCCAAATACCTTTTTGCTTCATTTCCGCAGGAAGCGGTGGCTTTAAAAACGGAGTGGGTTCGACCAGCGCACCAGCTTCTTTTCTTAAAAAAGCTACGGCCGCGATGCGGATGGTCATTACCGCCAAAAGGAGATACAAAGGATAATAAGCATGTATACTTAATTGGTAATGGTAATAAACATAGTCTGCGGCCGTAAAAGGTATCCACAATAGCCATAATAGTCCGAAACTTTTCAGCAAGCTACGCAGCCAGCGCAACTCGTACCGATACCGGTCACTCACATTATTAAATTTCAGCCGTTGGTAAAAGCGTTCTATTAGCCTAAAAGACCAATACAAGTAGGTGACGACCGAAATAAACGCCGCCAGATGCAATACCGGGCTCATTTGCTGAAAAGTTATCGTATCATACGTAGCCACACCCGTCCTTAGGCTCTCCTTAATCTCCAATATCAGGATGGCCTGTTCCAGCAGCACGGGGCTGAAATGCAGCAGATTTTTCCAACGGAATTTATATTCCGGTTGGATCGTTTTAAGTACATAAAAAAAGATCAGGGGGCCAAGTGCCAGCGAAAATTGCAGCGGTAGCCAGCTCCAATGGGGAAAGTAGGTCTCCAGTCGGATGTCAATGCCCAACAGCCAAATCATCCACAAAACGATGGTTGCCACGGTTAGGGCTAGAAAACGGTTTGCGATTTGGTTGATCCTTCTGGTGAACCATAACAGCAAAGCGAAAGTCGAGCCGACAAATATCGTTCCCAGAAAGACCAGGTCATAAGGGGTGATATAGAACGTGTATGCATTCAAGTAGTTTTATTGCTTCAATCGCTGTTCCAAATTATTAACTTGCTGATATATATTTAAATAGCGTTTTATTTAGGCCAATTAGTGTAACGAAACCGAACATTAGGTGTTCGGTTTTAAATTGCACTGATCCCGAAATACTGGCGCACCATACCTACAAGGAGATTGGGCAGCTCATCGACAAGAAGCTGCATCTGAAGGCCGGGCAGACCAAATACCTGCAGAGCGTAATGTCTCCGCCTGCAATGCTGCAATGAGTGATTCTAATTAAAACGTCATTTTTGCCCAGTTTCCTTTCATAGGAAAAAAGCTCTGCCTTTCCATCTTTCTTTTTAATAGCATAAGCTTTGATTTTATAATGATTTAATATCTTTTGCTATGAGTGATAGGTCATTATTAAGTTGATGCCCCCCATTGGTTATTTTGCGAATAGTTGCTTGCGGCAGATTTTGTGCATAAAATTTGAGATGGTCAAACGGTACTACTTCGTCATCCTTGCATTGGTAGAGAAAAATCTGAATATCCTTCGGTATTCTATCCGCAAAACTCTTGTGCAGCTTAATGCCTTGTTTCCAATCTTCGTCACCACTCCAATACGGTGCAGCGATAAGAAAAAGTCCGTCAATTTTTTTCTGTATCCGATTTTCCGACAGATATTTCAAAAGCATTGAAGCGCCAAAAGAGTGTCCCACCAAAATGATTTTTTCCTTAATCAATGAAATCTCTTTGCCAATTTCCTTAATCCATCCAAAATCCGGAAGAGTGTCATTGAAATGTATTTGAGAATAATGTACTTCATACGCTTCTCCCAATTCTGTTCGAAGGGAAACTACTAATTTAGTGTCTGCTTCATAACCGCCTTCACCTCCACCATGTATAAATAATATTTGTTTCTTCATTCTTATATTGTTTTCAAATAGATGTGTCCTTAAATGCACGCCAATGTTTTGCCAAACGCCTGTTAGCGGTTCGGGTTTCTTTTTCTTGTCTATTTGTCATTCTGCTGCGGTAAAGCTTTGATCGAAAAAGACATCCGCTTTTCCTTTTCGTACTCCGTCACGGTTTCGTGGAATACCAAACCGTTTTCAAAAATCGCTTCCCGATAGGCGCCCACCCCCTCGTGGTTGAGTTCGGCCTTTATCGGTCTGGGAAATCCCAGGAACCGGGTAAGCCTTCCCCGGTCTTCCATAGCAGAGATTTCGCTCACCCGGGTTACCTGCGGCCATATTTTATTTGCTGGGGCGTGGATATCGATATAGGTGTATGCCTTATATGGCTTCGGCGCAATTCCGACTGCGTTCTCAATCGGGGATACAACCAAAGGAAGCAGGGCCAATAGCGATACCTGCACGTTATTGTTCCGTTTCTTTAATTTCAAATACCCCCCTAGTATTCCGCCCAGAGAAGCAGGGATCAGGAACACCGGTAAAATCATTACCAAGCAGGGCCAGCCCTCAATGGCGAGGAGGAATGTGATCAAAAAAAACACCAACACCGGTATCCAGGGGGCGAATACCCGGTATACCAGTTTACGGGCCGATTGGCTTCTTGAAAAGTAAACGGTGAGTGCGCCCACAATGCAGGGCAGCAAGAATAAGAAAGTCACGGACATCATTTTGAAAGCACCCTCCCAGTCTTTCACACCGAAGACAAAACGTATGATAAGCGCATAGGCTACCGGAATCGCTATGATTTTTAAGCCATTTATGATTTTCTTGTTTTCCATCCAGTGTATCAGATCGTTTCAGGCCCAGGCCACATTGGTTTCGTTAAAAGTAAAGACTAATTATTGAAATCCAAACGTCAAAATATGGGAAATAGCTGCCTCCAGTTGAAAGAAGCTTCGCGATATGGGATTAATCGAGCGTATCGGCCCTGCCAAGGGTGGCTATTGAGAGGTAATTGGGGACTAAACTACCTGGATAGTCGTAGCACTTCTTGGGGTAGATTACACTACCGCCAGTAAAATAGCGACCATCTGTTATAAAATGGTCAGGGATTAGTTGAATTTATCCCGGTTGATCAAGAGAAAAGAATAGCAGACAAAATAGTCTATATGGAAAAGAGGTTGGTGAAGCTCAATATAAAAATTTCAGCACTTACTTTTTCCCTTTTTTTGAGAAACGTTCGGGTAA
>NZ_JAMXBE010000004.1 GCF_024704835.1 Parapedobacter tibetensis | reverse complement strand
TAGGAATAGGTTGATCCGGATGACACAGTTCACGTTACACTACCGCGCCACCTTATTTGCCCTGCCATTATGCCGTAGTCTTTTGGTTGGGCGGTGCGGTGGGTGTCCGCCTTAACTTTGCTAACTTTTTATTTGTTTTTGGATGATTTTTAAAATGATGCTCAATAATAGAATGGTTTTTACCCTACCGCTATACAAAATTCATATTGGCGGTTCGTTATTTTGTTGTCCGTATGTTATGCTTCAACAATTCATTTATTTGCCATTCTCTTTCAGCTGTTATTTTGTTTAAATCATTTGAAGAACATAATTGGACAGTTTTAATTGCGTAATCACTACAAACCATTGCGTGTTCTTTCATATGTCCGACCGCTACGGCTTGTCCAACAGTTCTTAAAATATTTTTTGCAATTTCTGTTTTACATTTTCGCGCTTCTTCGTGAACCTTAAACCCTGCCTGTCTGACTTGATGAACAGTTGCTTTATTTTCCTGCCAAAGTTTATTCGTTTCAAAACCAAAATCCACGACTTCGGAATTTATTTTTTCAGTTGATAAGCTTAAAACGTGTTTGGCAGAGCTTATAGCCCAATTTGCTAAATCAATATGTTCCGTAATTTTTACAAGACCTAATAATTCTTCCCGTAATTCAGGATTATCTAAAATTTTAATTTTGGGTTTATCGCTCATTCTCTTTGATGGTTGTTGTCCGCCTGTCACTCCCAAAATTACAAAAATATCTCAACCGTATTTGGGATTATAATACAGTAATTTGCAACTGAACGCCAAATACTACCTCTCACTGCAACATTGAATGGTCGAGCATCTTTTCAGAGTGGCTTTAAAAATGAAGCTGATAGCCAGCTTTCATTTTTTATCAACATAAAGGAGTATAGCGATGGAAAACAGTGATAAAAACAAGGAAACTCCCGAAATCGACAAGACCATTTTGGAAATTAACGAGCAAAGGGAGCGTGAGAAAGAGGAAAAATTTGTAGATTTAATCATTGAGATTATTGTGTCAGCAACGTTAAGGGAATACTATGAAAAGAGCGATAAGATACCTACGGTTCAGCCAACTCGGACAAAGTAACGGTTCAATCGAAAGACAGGAACTCTATACCGACCAATGGCTGAAATTCAACAATGTGGAACTGGTGGACACCTTTACCGACAGGGGCACGAGCGCACGGACGTTTGACCGCCCCGACTTCATCAAACTGAGGGAGTTCATAACCAAGCACCACAGGACGGTGGATTACTTCTTGGTCGACCAACTCGACCGTTTCAGCCGTGATACAGGGGAAGCGATGAGTATGGTCAAGCTCCTGCAACAGAAGTACAGCCTACAGGTTGTAAGTGTCACCGAGGGCATTACCTTTGACTACGATACGCCCGGAAGTTTCTTCCGTGCAGGATTGCAGTTGTTGCTTGCCGAAGAGGACAATATCAACCGGAGCATCAAGGTCAAGGGCGGTATCTATACCGCAAAAGCCAAAGAGGGAAGATTTGTTTACAAGAACGCTCCGTTCGGGTACAGGAAACAGGGAGAGCGTAAGGAAAGGCGGTTGGTAATTGAGGAAACCGAAGCCAAGATAGTACGCTTCATCTACGATGCTTATCTAAGGGATACCCCGCTCTATCTGATAAAGGAGCAAGCCCAACGGTTGGGCTTTCCGACAAAGGGCAATATGGCTATCGAACGGGTGCTTAAAAACCCGACCTATGCAGGCGGACTGTTCGAGGCTATCCACGAACCCATCATTGACAAGACCACGTGGATGATGGTACAGGAGAAAATGAAACGACCCGAAAAAACGAGGACGGTCATCGATGATGAAATCCCGTTGCGTGGGGTATTGAAATGCCATTGCGGAAACCCGTTATCGGGCGCACCGTCAAGGGCAAATCGGGCAAGTATTTCTATTACTACAAGTGCAGGCACTCCAAGCACAACAACATAAGTGCAATAAAAGCTCATAACCAATTTTTGGAAGTCTGTGAGCTGATGAGCCTGCCGAGTGCAAGGGTAAGAAAGATTAGGACAGTGACCAAAAGTTCGCTCGATTTGGAAATGGAGAGCAACCGTAAAAAGGTCATAGAAAAGAGAAGCCAATTGCAGGAAGTCGAGGAAAAGCTGTTTTCGGTCGAGGAGAAATGGATAAAGAACGAAATCAACAAAGACACCAAAGACCGTTGGTATTCGATATACAGTAACGAAATACTGAACCTTAAAGGGAGCGATTGAACGGTTGAGCAATGACCAGAGCAAGGCGTTCAGCATCTTGGAAGATAACCTGAACCTATTGACCGATATGCGCCATGTATATACCGTGTCCGACACCCTACAAAAAAGGGAATTTGTGAACAGGGTGTTCGACAGCAATCTGTACTATGAAAATGGTATTTATCGAACACCTACCATGCTTGGTTTAGTATCGCATAACCATTTGAAAATGAAAGAAAAGGGATTGCTTATATACGAAAAAAAAGAGGGTCTTCTTGATGAAGACCCTCTCAGCGGAGAGTGAGGGATTCGAACCCCCGGACCTGTTACAGTCATCGGTTTTCAAGACCGACGCAATCGACCACTCTGCCAACTCTCCGCCGCAAAAGTACAAACTCTACCACATTTTGCAAATTCAATTCTTACTTTTTTGTTAATGATTTCATTACCAGTTAAATATTAATTAACAGTGATAAATATCATATCCAACTCTACATGGCTGAATTTTGAGAAACCAATTTTTGTTGTTACCATTTTGAAAAAACTAAAAGGTTAATACTAAATTATGATTACCAGATTTGGTTTGAGGATCGGATCCGCCCGGTTTAGATACGGTTTGCCGGGAATACCAATTAGTTTTCGCGGCAAACCAATTCACTTTTGCCCGGGAAGAATTGGTATTTGGGAAATACCTTTTGGTCTTCACGGATTTCCGATTGGTGCCGATGGATTTCCGTTTTTCCGCAGCGTATTTCTAATTGGTAAGCGGCAAAAGAGAATGAGTTATTGAGGAGGGAGAATTAGTAATTAGAAAAAGGGAATGGAAAAAACCGGCCGGAAAATCGGTATACGGCAAAAACCAATTCTTTTCCGTTGAAAACACATCGGTAATGCGCAAAAACCGATCATAAATCCGTAGATACCAATTAGGAATTTGCGAGAACCAATTAGGTTTTGGAGCAAGAAAATTGGTTTTTCGGAAATTCCCACCCTGTTTTTCGTGGATTTGATTATAAACCACCGATTCCCGATGATGAAATTCTTTTCGTGTTTCCTTGTTTCCATTTCCTGTTATCTTTGTTGCCTCACCTTTGATGTACAGCGAGGAACTTCTCGGAGGATGGAGTTGTTTTTATAGGCAATTTTACCTAAGTTTGCACCGAAAATAGAAGCGCCAATAGCTCAGTTGGATAGAGCAACGGTTTTCTAAACCGTCGGTCTCAGGTTCGAATCCTGATTGGCGTACTAAATAGCCTCTTGATGTATATTGAGGGGCTTTTTTGTTAGTGTTTAATAGCAATAATGTCAATAGGAAGGCATGTTTGCTTCTTCCTTGGAGAAATGCTAACTTGTACCAATTGGCAATATCAGGATTTACAAGACTATGGATTTTACAAAGCAAACAGTTGGGGTGGTAGGAAGTGGTAGTTGGGCAACGGCTATGATTAAAATGCTGGGTGATAACGATGTTGACAAGTCTATCTATTGGTGGGTCCGTAATAGGGAAACCGCGGATTACATCCGGATATATAAACATAATCCCAATTACCTAAGCGCTATAACGGTCAAAATCCCCAAGAGAAACATCCATGCCGATGTACGTACAGTCATTGCGCATTCCGATATTGTAATCCTCAATACACCCGCGGCATTTTTGAAGGATGCGTTGAAAGGCATTACATCGGAAATGTTGCAGGGCAAGGTCATTGTTTCCGCCATCAAAGGGATTGTTCCAGATGAAAACCAAATTGTAGGGGATTATCTTCAGGAACGGTACAATATTCCCATATCCAATATCGCGGTCATTGGTGGGCCATGTCATGCGGAGGAAGTATCACTTGAAAAGCTATCATACCTTACCGTGGCCTCGCAAAATATGGATGTCGCAGTAGCTGTAGCCTCACTGATAGGTACCCGTTATATAAAAACCAATGTCTCCGATGATATATATGGGACCGAATATGCTGCCGTGTTGAAAAATATTTATGCGGTAGCAGGGGGTATTTGCCATGGCATCGGATTCGGTGATAATTTCCAGGCTGTATTGGTGTCCAACGCAATCAGGGAGATGGCGGACTTTGTAAACACCGTACACCCCATTAAACGGGACATCAAGGAATCTGCTTATTTAGGCGATCTATTGGTGACGGCCTATTCTCAATTTAGCCGTAACCGCAACTTCGGGAACATGGTTGGCAAGGGTTACTCGGTTAAATCTGCACAGTTGGAAATGAACATGGTAGCCGAAGGGTACTATGCCTCGAATTGCATCCAGCAAATTTGTACGGAATACGGTATTGAATTGCCCATCTGCAATGCCGTGTATAACGTATTATATCAAAACCAATCTCCAGTTCTGGAAATGAAAGCATTGGCTGAAAAATTAACATAACAACATATGAACGGAAAAACCTTACCTTGTTATTTTCTTATTCTCTTTTTCCTAGCGGTCTCCGTTGTTTCATGCGATATATTCAAGCGGAACGAACTGCCTCCTTCCTATCACAACGGCGTGGTGGTAACCGCTCATCCCGAAGCTTCTGCTGTGGGGCTAAAAATCCTCAAGGACGGTGGCAATGCAGTGGATGCGGCGGTAGCTGTGCAGTTTGCACTTGCTGTGGTATACCCTAATGCAGGCAATATTGGAGGAGGAGGGTTCATGGTGTGCCGCAATGCCGATGGCAGCTTTGCTTCGTTAGATTTCAGGGAAGTAGCGCCAGTAGCCGCCAAGATGGATATGTACCTTGATGATGAAGGCAATCCCATTACCGACCTCAGCCTGCGAGGACAATTGGCCTCAGGCGTGCCGGGTGTGGTGGATGGCATGGTCAAAGCACATGAAAGGTATGGGAAGTTGGAGTGGACTCAGTTGTTGCAACCTGCCATCCTTCTGGCACAGCAAGGATTCCCAATCACGACCAGGCAGGCCCAAGAGCTCAATGGCAGGAAAGAAAGCTTCGAAAAGCACAACCCAGCGGGAACGGCCTTGGTGAAGGCAGGGGAGTGGGCAGAAGGGGATACCCTTGTGCAACCTGAACTGGCACATACGCTATCCTTAATTGGCCAACACGGTAGGGCAGGCTTTTATGAGGGAGAGGTTGCCAACCGGATTGTTGATGAAATGGCAAGAGGCAATGGCATCATCAGTCACGCCGACCTGAAAAATTATGAAGCCAAGTGGCGGGAACCGGTCGTATCGACTTACCGCGGCCATCGGATTATATCTATGCCGCCATCATCAAGTGGCGGAATTGCGTTGATTTCTATGCTCAAATCTGTGGAAGCCTATCCGCTGTCAAAATGGGGCTTCCAGAGCGATTCAACGATGAGGGTAATGATAGAGGCTGAACGCAGGGTGTATGCCGATAGGGCCACTCACCTTGGAGACCCAGATTATTATGAGGTGCCACAAGCGATGTTGATCGATTCGGGCTATAATGCAGAACGGATGCGCAACATTAATTTCAAGCACGCTTCATTCAGCAGCGATATTTATGCAGGAAACCTACTCCGTATCGAAAGTGAGGAAACAACGCATTTTTCCATCATTGACGAAGAGAATAATGCTGTATCCATTACCACTACCATCAACGGTTCCTATGGATCGCACGTGGTAGTAGATGGGGCTGGGTTCTTGTTGAATAATGAGATGGATGACTTTTCCGTAAAACCGGGAACACCTAATATGTATGGGCTGATCGGCGGTAAAGCCAATGCCATTGAGCCCGGTAAACGTATGCTCAGCTCAATGACACCCACGATCATGGAAAAGGACGGTAAGTTATTCATGGTGGTAGGCACACCCGGTGGAGCTACCATCATGACATCCGTATTTCAGACCATCCTCAATGTAGTGGATTTTGATATGAATATGCAACAGGCTGTGAATGCGCCGAGATTTCATCACCAATGGTTGCCCGACGAAGTGTTGGTCGAAAAGGACGCGGTGGAAGATAGGATTCGCCATTCATTGACCACAACCGGCTATAAATTGGTTGATCGAAATAGCATAGGTAGGGTAGATGCCATATTGGTATTGCCAGATGGAAGTTTACAGGGAGGGGCTGATCCTCGTGGAGATGATGTGGCCTTGGGCTATTGATATATAAAAAAGCCGTATAGGTTTACTGCCTTGGCGGCATACATATGTGCGGGATTGTCGCATAGACAAACTATGAGGTTTATAAAAAGATGAATGTGATTAGCAAGCAAGCGATAGCCGAACGGTATAAGCATATTCAGGATGAAATATGCGCGGGGTTGGAAGCGTTAGACGGGGTTTCGGTTTTTGAAGAGGAGGTATGGCAGCGTGATGGCGGTGGCGGTGGGCGCACCCGAATCATCCAAAATGGCGATGTCATCGAAAAAGGAGGTGTGAATTTTTCAGCTGTGCATGGGCAGCTACCTGAGGCGGTGAAAAAGGCCTTTAATGTGGATGAATCGGATTTTTTTGCGACAGGTGTTTCCATCGTTATCCATCCAAATAATCCGTTTGTGCCTATCATCCATATGAATATCCGGTATTTTGAGTTGAATGATCGGATACGATGGTTCGGTGGGGGGATAGATCTCACACCGCATTATGTGCAACTTGAAGATGCCACCTACTTCCATCAACAACTCAAGCATATTTGTGACGAGTATGACCCTGCTTTTTATCCGGAATTCAAAGCTCTTGCCGATCGGTATTTTTACATCAAGCATCGACAGGAGACTAGGGGCATAGGCGGCGTTTTCTACGATAGGCTCACACCTGATCGAACAACGATATCATGGGATGGGATTTTCGACTTTTCATGTGCTTTGGGTCGCGCATTTGTGCCGATTTATAGGGAGCTGGTCAACAGGAACCGCCATAAGGCGTATACCGAAGCCAACAAACAGTGGCAACACCTCCGGCGCGGACGGTACGTGGAATTTAACCTGGTATATGATGCGGGAACGAAATTTGGCTTGGAAACCAATGGTCGTGTCGAATCCATCTTGATGAGCTTGCCCCCACAAGCCCAATGGGCTTATGATTTCAAAGCCAAACCGGGAAGTGCAGAAGAACATACCTTGTCATTACTTAAACAGGGAGTGGATTGGTTAGCCTCATGATTAAAACATACGATTACATAACATAAAGAATGGTTACATTCAATCGATTTACGTTAACCAACGGCTTACGAGTACTGGTACATGAAGATCCTGCTACCCCAATGGCGGTGGTGAATATATTATATGATGTGGGGGCCAGGGATGAGGATCCCAACCAGACTGGGTTTGCACACCTATTTGAGCACCTGATGTTTGGAGGCTCAGTCCATGTGCCTAATTATGACCTGCCCTTGCAGCGGGTAGGTGGTGAAAACAATGCATTTACCAATAACGACATCACCAATTATTACATCACCTTGCCTTCGGCCAATCTCGAAACGGCTTTTTGGTTGGAAAGTGATCGCATGCTTAGCTTGGCGTTCAGTGAAAAGAGCCTGGAGATTCAACGGAATGTAGTATGCGAAGAGTTTAAGCAACGGTATCTCGACCGACCTTATGGTGATATGTGGTTACGCTTACGGCCGTTGGCTTATAAGGTACATCCATATCGCTGGGCAACCATTGGCAAAGAACTTGCCCATATCGAGGACGCCAAAATCCAAGACGTCAAGGCTTTCTTTGAAAAACACTACACGCCCGGTAACGCTATTATGGTAGTAGCAGGGGATGTTACTACCAACAGGGTAAAGCAGCTAGCTGAAAAATGGTTTTCACCAATCCCTTCAAGGGGTAAGTACGTACGTAAATTGCCCGCTGAGCCCCGGCAGCAGGAAGCTCGTAGAGAGGTGGTCCATGCCGATGTGCCGCTCAATAGCCTTCATATAGCTTTTCATGGTTCTGCGAGAAGCGATGATCCGTATCATGCAATGGATTTGATTTCGGATATGCTGTCGCAAGGGCAATCTTCTCGTCTATACCGTCGGTTGGTAAAGGAAATGCAATTGTTTAGTGAAATAAATGCCTACCAGGTAGGGGGTCTTGACCCTAACCTATTCGTGGTGGAAGGGAAGCCTTCGCCTCAAGTTAGTATCGAAACTGCCGAGGAGGCCATATGGACAGAATTGGAGGCGCTCAAGAACGAAACGGTTGAAGAATATGAGTTGCATAAGGTGAAAAATAGGGTGGAGTCTACCATGGTCTTTTCTGAGCTGGCTATTTTAGATAAAGCCATGAACCTTGCGTATTTCGAACTCTTGGGCGATGCAAATGAATTGAATAGCGAAGCGAAACGGTACCTTGGTGTATCTGCCGCCGACATACAGCAACAAGCCAACACATTATTTAGGAAAGAAAACTCTTCAACACTTATTTATATTGCCAACAAACATGCTGGATAGGACCTCTCCCCCCGTTTATAACGCGATAGAACGCTTCAACCTGATCAAACCCGAGCATATTACATTTGCCAATGGCATGGAGGTTTTCGTATTTAACGCCGGCGAACAAGATCTGGTGCGTATTGAATGGATATTTGGAAACGTATTCACTGAAGAGAAGCAGGCGTTACTCAATACCTGTGCCTGTGAAATGTTGTTGGAAGGAACATCCTCCTATAGCAGCACGAAGATTGCCGAAACGGTGGATTTCCATGGTGCTTTTCTCGTACCGGAGTTTGGCTACGACCGATCTGCCCTCTCTCTGTTTACGCTTAATAAGCACTTAGCGCATCTGTTGCCCTTGGCGAAAGCTGTTCTTTCGGATTCCGTTTTTCCTGAAAATGAACTGGCAACTTATACCCGTAATAGTAAGCAGAAATTGCAGGTTGCACTCGAGAAAAACAGCTTTGTAGCGCGTCGCCAATTCAACAACGCTGTTTTCGGCCAAACTCGTTATGGGCATGTATTTGAAATTGCGGATTATGATAAAATAACAAGGGAAGCCCTTTTGGCATTATTCCGACAACAATACACGCCGTCCAACTGCACGTTGATCATATCAGGCAAGGTAACGGATGACGTGGTTGCTTCTTTGGAACGATTATTTGGTGACGATTGGACTGATGATAACAAATCTGCTCCAGCAGATATTGCCCCAGACTTTGGTGGACACGAGGGGCGGGTAATTGTGGCTGAACGCAAAGATTCATTGCAATCAGCTATCCGGTTAGGATGTCTGAGTTTACAGCGCCATCATGAAGACTTCCCCGGTATGCAGGTGGTCAATACGTTATTGGGTGGTTATTTTGGATCCCGATTGATGGCTAATATTCGGGAAGATAAGGGGTATACCTATAGTATCGGATCGGGATTGGCTTCGTTGAAACACAGAGCTTTTTTTACCATTGCTTCTGAGGTTGGTGTGGATATGACAACGGCTACACTTACCGAAATAGAACGGGAAATCCGCTTACTTAGAGACGAAAAGGTGAGTGAAGAAGAATTGGCACTAGTCAAAAACTATATGCTGGGTTCCATGTTAGGTAGTTTGGAAAATGTGTTTTCACATGCAGATAAATTCAAAAGTGCTTATTTTTCAGGACTGGATTTAGATTATTATGAGTATTATACCGGTGTGGTCAGGAATATCGATGCCGATGAAATTCATCGTTTGGCCAATGCATATCTAGACTATGATAGGATGGTGAAGGTGGTGGTAGGAAGGATGATTTGAAGATAGGCTTACCGACTCTTCAACACCTCAAATAGCGCTTTACCTTTCAGCAAGCATTCATTGTACTCCTTTTCCGGATCGGCATTGTCGGTGATGGCTCCGCCGGTATGAAAGGAGAGGTAGCCATTCTCTGCATTGTACACCATGGTGCGTATGACCACGCTGAAATCAAAATTGCCCTGCGGACTGAAATAACCCAATGCTCCGGCGTATATTCCGCGACGGCTGTTTTCATATTGGTCTATTAATTTCATGGCGCTTATTTTCGGTGCTCCGGTCATGGATCCGGGTGGGAACGTGTTTTCGATGGCCGCTGTTGCACTCATACCATCACGTAGTTGACAAGTGATGGTAGAAATCAATTGATGCACCTGCCGAAAACTGTGTATTTGTAACAACTCGGATGCTTTCACGGTACCTGGTTTGGCGCTCCGGGTAAGGTCATTCCTTACCAAATCCACAATCATGATATTCTCACTGATCTCTTTCGGATTGGTAGACAATGCAGCCTTCAATTGCTCGTCTTCATCAACATTTCTCCCGCGTGGAGCTGTACCCTTTATGGGTTGAGAGAGCAATGTGCTACCATTTTTCGATAGGAAGCGTTCTGGGGAGGCGGATAGGATGTATTTCTCTCCAAACTTGAAAAAGCATGAAAAAGGAGTGGGAGAAACTTCGTTAAGCCTCCGATATGCTTCCAGAGGGTTAAGGGAGACGTTTTCTGCAAAAAACTCTTGGCAAAGGTTTACCTCATAACAATTACCTTTATGGATATGGTCTTGCAATTCAGCGAAGGCCGAAAAATAAGTTCCCCGAGTCATCCGGTATTTTAGTCGGCCTTTGAATCCCAAGGGTTCCTCATTTATTTCTGTAGCCTCAATTTGCTTGATGATGGCTTGTGGATTTTCTCCTTTGATCTCTGCATTGTATCGCCCAATGAGTAGAGTGTATTTTGGCACAAAGAAGTAAGCATCCGGAAACGCCGTACGGTTTGGATGCTGGGAATGCAACTCTTCGATCTCGTTTTTTAGGTCGTATCCCAAAAAACCGGGAATCCATGTGTTTGGATGGCTATCTATGAAATGTTGCAATTTTGCGAAGGTATCGTGTCCATCGCTCGTGAAAGATGCGGATTCACCTACGGCGATAAATACCTCAATATTGCCATAGTTGTCGCGGTAACCATTGGAGTCAAGGTAACAAACAGCGTCAAACTGGGCTGCCCATTGCAACGCCTTTTGGGTGAATGTGTCACTATCATCAAGGTGGCATGCTAATGATACCATAGCTGAGTTAGCTCAATATCAGCGTTTGTGTACGATCTGGTCCTACAGAAAGGTATTTGATGGGTACGCCAAGGTGCTGTTCGAGGTAATGGATATAATTATATAGCGTCTGGGGAATTTGATCCTTGCCGGTAATTCCACATAGGTCCTCGTTCCAGCCTTGGAGGCTTTCATAAACTGGCTCAGGTTTAATGCTCACGATATCGTAAGGCATATAATCTATTTTTTCACCATTTTGTATGTAGTGGGTGCACACCGCTATGGTGTCAAATCCGCTTAAAACATCGGCTTTGGTCATCACCAATTCAGTAACCCCATTGAGCATGATGGCATATTTGAGCGCGGGCAGATCAATCCATCCAGTACGCCGTGCCCGTCCGGTGGTGGCACCAAATTCATGGCCCAGCTGACGGAGTTTTTCTCCTGTTTCATTGTCCAATTCGGTTGGAAATGGGCCGCCACCCACACGGGTACAGTATGCCTTGAAAATACCGATAACTTGGCCGATCTTGGACGGAGCTATCCCTAATCCTGTGCAAGCACCGGCTGTAGTGGTGTTAGACGAAGTGACAAATGGATACGAGCCGAAGTCGATATCCAGCAAGGTGCCTTGCGCACCTTCGGCAAGCACGCGTTTGCCTTCACGAAGGTATTGGTTTACCAAATGCTCGCTATCTACATGGGGGATTGTTTTGAGAAATTCCACAGCCTCCATAAATGCCTGTTCACGTTCAGTAAAATCAGGTATTTCTCCATAGTGCGATAAGATTGACTTATGTTTATCCACCAGTTTTTGATAGCGCTCCATGAAATCGGGTAGTGTGGTGTCGCCCACACGTATGCCATTTCGACCAGTTTTATCCATGTAAGTAGGGCCTATACCCTTGAGCGTGGAACCGATTTTCCCTGCACCCATTTTAGTTTCTGATGCTGCATCGAGTAGCTGGTGGGTAGGTAATATAAGGTGGGCCTTGCGAGCGATGACCAACTTTCCATCAGCCACCGGATCAAACCCGTTTTTTTTCAACGCATCTAGTTCCCTCTTGAGTGTGATGGGATCTATGACCACTCCATTGCCGATAAGATTGAGCGTGTCCTTATTAAAAATACCAGAAGGAATGGTATTCAGCACGTATTTTTGGTTATCAAATTCCAACGTATGCCCGGCATTCGGTCCGCCCTGGAAACGGGCAATTAAATCGTATTTTGGACAAAGTACATCCACAATTTTACCTTTCCCTTCGTCGCCCCATTGTAGGCCCAAAAGCACATCAACTTGCATAGTCTAAATTAGTATTGAAAATTGAAATCATTTAATATCGGTGGAGGTGGTAGCATATTAGCGCAACCCAATTGCGCACTGGGAATACCAAACTCGTGGCAAATCTAACATTATTTTAATACTCTCCGATTTTTAAATCGAAAAGGTGGCCAATGCTTACCCGATTAGCGACACCGAAAAATAGGTTGGGATGAAATAACTCAATTGGTTTCAACCAATTCCCTTTTTTTGGAAGTACGGACACTGCCTACCGTATCCTTTTTGGTCGAACAATCGCTGCATACCCCATACAGATTCAGGGAATGATGCTTGATCTCAAACTTCAAGAGCTCGCCCATCATGGTTTGTATTTGATGGATGCGCGGGTCACAGAATTCAACGACCTTGCCGCATTCGATACAGATGATATGGTCGTGCTGTTTGTATCCGTAAGACTTCTCAAACTGTGCCATGTTTTTACCAAATTGGTGTTTGGTCACCAAATCACACGATACAAGCAACTCCAAGGTGTTGTACACCGTAGCCCGGCTCACCCTGTATTTCTTGTTTTTCATGTGGATATACAGGGATTCCACGTCGAAGTGGTCATTCCGTGAATAGATTTCTTCAAGGATCGCATAGCGTTCCGGAGTCTTGCGGAGTCCTTTGTTCTCCAAATAAGCCTCGAAGATCTTTTTTACTGTTTGATAGTTTTCCGTTTGAGTCATCATACGAAAGTTTAATGTACAAACTTACATAAAGTTGCCCGGATATACAAGGGGTGCACAACAGATTGCCAGTTTCACGCAAAGTGCACCAAGCCCATTCCTTAGCGGCCTTCGCGAGAAAGCAGAGCGCCTTTGCGGTCTTCAATTATCCGAATCAAAACGTGTGATCCCTGTAATGCCCTTGATTTGCTTAAGATGTTCGATAAGATTCTCGAGATGTGCCGTGTCATTAACGAAAATCATGATGGACCCTTCGAAAATACCCTCGTTGCTTGAAATGGTAATAGACCGGATATTCACTTTGAAATCGTCCGAAATGACCTTTGTGATCTTATTTACAAGCCCCACATCATCGATGCCCACAATATGCAATCCGGTAAGGAAAGCCAGTTCTTTCTGCGACGTCCATTTGGCTTTCACGATACGGTAACCATAATTGGCCATCAGTTTGGCAGCATTCGGACAATTGGTGCGATGTATCTTGATGCCTTCATTGACGGTGATGAACCCAAACACATCATCACCAGGGATAGGGTTACAACAAGGGGAGAGCGTGTAGTCGATTTTTTGCAAATCATCACCGATTAGCAACGTTTCATAGTCCTTTTTGTTGATCTTTTCGACCAACCCGCTTATATGTGAATTGAACTGCTGTCCGTTTTGTTGTTCTATGGTCTTTTCGCTCAGGACAAACTCCTTCAGGTTTTTAATGTCGATGGTTCCCTTGGCCACATTATAAAACAATTCCTGCGATGAAGGATATTTAAAAAACATCGTCAGTTTGTTGATGTTTTCGGTATTGTAGGTAATCTTAAGTGACTTCAGTTTCCGCTCGAGAATTTCTTTGCCATCTTCAGCCACTCGCCTTTTTTCTTCCTTGAGGGCAGATTTTATTTTGGATTTGGCTTTGGCAGTGACCACGAAGTTCAGCCAATCCTCTTTAGGAGTCTGTTTACTGGAGGTGATGATCTCCACTTGGTCGCCATTCTGCAATTGGTGGCTCAAGGGTACCAGCTTGTGGTTGACCTTGGCCCCGATACAACTGGCTCCAAGATCGGAATGGATTTCGAAGGCAAAATCCAATGCAGTGGCGTTGTGCGGGAGCTGGATGAGCGCGCCCTTGGGAGTAAAGATGAAAATCTCGTCAGAAAAGAGATTCATTTTGAAATCATCGAGGAAATCAAGCGCGTTAGGTTCCGGATTGCTCAATATTTCTCGCACTTTATGAATCCATTGATCGAGCCCGCTGTCTGAATTGGATTCCTTGTACTTCCAGTGTGCAGCAAATCCCTTTTCGGCAATTTCATTCATCCGTACGGTACGGATTTGAACTTCCACCCATTGCCCTTTCGGACCCATCACGGTCGTATGCAGCGATTCGTATCCATTGGCTTTGGGCGATGAAACCCAATCCCTTAATCTATCCGGGTTGGGCCGGTAGAGGTCGGTCACAATGGAATAGGCTTTCCAACAGTCGGCCTTTTCGTTTTCCGGTTCTGAATCAATGATGATCCGGATGGCAAACAAGTCATACACTTCTTCAAAAGGAATGGATTTCTTGCGCATTTTATTCCAGATGGAGTGGATGGACTTTGGCCTGCCGAAAACATTGGCTTTGACGCCTTGCTCATTCAATATCTCCTTGATAGGTTCCACAAAATTGTAAACGAAGCGCTCCCTTTCTGCCTTTTTTTCGTTCAGCTTCTTGGCAATGAACTTATAGGTGTCGGGGTCAGTATACTTCATGGAAAGGTCTTCCAATTCGGACTTGATCGCATAGAGGCCAAGACGATGCGCCAGTGGAGCATACAGATACGACGTTTCGGATGCTATTTTCAATTGCTTGTCCCGAGGCATGAAATCCATGGTACGCATGTTATGCAGTCGGTCAGCAAGCTTGATGAGAATAACCCGCACATCATCCGCGAGGGTAAGCAACATCTTACGGAAATTCTCGGCCTGCATGGAACTGTTGGGGTCAAATATGCCCGATATTTTTGTCAACCCATCAATGATACGGGTCACTTTCTTGCCAAATTCACGTTCGATGTCTTCTAGGGAAATATCCGTGTCCTCTACCACATCGTGTAGCATGGCACATACGATGGACGTAGTACCTAGGCCAATTTCCTCGGCGGCAATTTGGGCAACAGCTATCGGATGATATATGTAAGGTTCGCCCGATTTCCGACGCATATCCATATGGCTGTCCAATGCCATATCAAACGCCTTCCGTATCATTTGCTTGTCTCCACGCTGCAACGTAGGCTTACAGGCGCGTAACAATGCACGGTATCTTTTGCGTATTTCTTTGCTCTCCGCCTCTAAATCAACCACTAATTCTTTCATATATCACCTTACACTTTGTATTAAGAATTACTATATTTGTATATCCATCTATATGATTATTGGACGAGTAGTTTACCTATTCGTTTAATTTATAAATATACGGATAATAATTAATATTGTAACAGGATCTCGGAGCGGTAATTATTATACACATGGGCCATCTAAGGCTGTTGTTTTTTTTGAGTTTTTTTTTACCTGTGGGCGAAGTTGCGGCGCAAGACACCATTGCGCAGATGTCTACAGCCCAGCAGCCACAGCGTATTAGGGTACCTACTACTGTGGTAAATGGAGAATTTGTGCCCTGGATGCTGATCCCTGAGGTGGAGGTAACGCGGAGACGTATTTTCAAAAGCCCAGAAGACAAAGCCCGGTATATGCGATTGCGGTATAATGTAATCAAGGTACTGCCTTATGCAAAATTTGCACAAAACAGGTATCAGCAGCTATACCGTGATTTAGCCGTAACCGCTAATAAACGTAAACAAAAGCGATTGGTAAAGGACTGTGAAAAGGAAATCAAAGACATGTTCAATAGGGAAGTGAAGAACCTCACCATATCGCAGGGAGAAATATTGATCAAGCTTATCGACCGCCAGACTGGAAATTCCAGTTATGAAGTTGTGCGCGAACTGCGAGGTGGTGTCACCGCCTTTTTTTACCAATCCGTTGCAAGGGTATTCGGACACAACCTCAAAAACACCTATAATCCGGAAGAGGATTTCGAGATTGAAAACATAATCCGCAGCCTCGAACGACCCACTTACCGATATTTTTGATGTGGAACCGATAACTTGTATATAAACGGCAAGTTATCTAAGTTTGTGCCGAACTTGTTGAATATCGGACATGAAGGAAAATAACAAACTGGATATATTAGTGATAGCTGTGCATCCTGATGATGCCGAACTGGGTTGTGGCGGCACCATCCTCAAGCATGTGTCCATGGGGCGGAAAGTTGGAGTCGTTGACTTGACTCGTGGAGAACTGGGCACCCGTGGTACACCCGAGACAAGAGGGATGGAGGCACTTGATGCGGCTCGTATACTCGGCCTGTCAGTGCGGGAAAACTTGGGTTTGCGCGATGGGTTTTTTAGAAATGACGAATCCCATCAGTTGAAAGTTATCCAGGTTATACGTAAATACCGCCCCGAAATCATCATTTCCAATGCGTTGCATGACCGTCATCCCGACCATGGGCGGGCGGGCGACCTAATCAACGATTCGGTTTTTTTGGCTGGCTTGCGGAAAATAGAAACGATCGAGGAGGACAGTACCCAAGTTCCTCACCGTGCAAGACTGGTATTGCAGCTGATCCAGGACTATTACATCAAGCCAGATATTGTGGTGGATATAAGTGACCATTGGGAAAAGAAAGTGGATGCAATAAAAGCCTTTCAATCGCAATTCTTCAATAGCACCTATAAGGAAAACGAACCCGAAACGTACATTTCAAAACCCGATTTTCTTGAGTATATCGAGGGTCGTGCCCGGGAATATGGTAAGTATATCGGCGCAACGCATGCGGAAGGATTTACATGCCGCAGGTTACTAGGGGTAGATGATTTGTTTGTGTTGAAGTAGGGGGGAGGTGTGAAATGCTTATACCGCGAAACTCTCTCCACAAGCACACGTACGGGAGGCATTCGGATTGTGAAATTCGAACCCTTTTCCAGTGAGGCCATCCGAATAATCAAGCTCAGTGCCAGCCAAGTACAAATAGGATTTGATATCCAGACAGATTTTGATACCGTTATCTTCAAATAGCTGATCACCCTTTTTTTCCTCGTTATCGAAGTCGAGTTTATAACTCAACCCTGAGCAACCACCACTCTCCACCGCCACACGTATAAAATAAGTGTTGTCGTAGTTTTTATCACGTATGATATCAAGGATATGTTGCTTTGCTTTTTCTGTTATCGTAACCATCTTTTGTCTGATTTGAGATGTTAGACATGAGATTTGAGACTTTCCTACTCCCGATGAATCGAAATTCGGCTTCCCAAATCCAAGTCACCATGCAAATATCGGAATAATCAAAGGATATTACAAAAGCTTAACGTTTGTGTGGTGTCATATTTATAGGCTAAGGTAATTCTTTGCTAAACACACGCATCAAATAGAATAAAAAGGGAAGTATGAAGATGCTGCCCAGCATGAGTGCCCACGCCAGCGATGAAATCGTTTGGTCATTTCCCGCATGTTCAATCAGGGACAAACCCCCTTCATTTTTGAATAAGATAAGTTCCGGATAATGCTGGTAAGTGGCGGCAAGCAAAATCATCGTCACCTGAAAGCCAGCCAACAGACGGGCAGCTATTGCTTTCCTTTTTTTGAACGCAATAAATGTAAAAGCCAATGAAATCGTGGCCAATAGGATTGCTGTTTGGCCTATCAGGCCTCCAAATATCCAGTCGATCAACGGTATCCCTGAATACATGGCAGCAAGGAAGACCAGCACACCGGCCCCAACTACAGCAAAGATCATATGCTTGGCAACACGGATAACCAATGATTTGTGTTGCTCATCTCGCACGGTTCCTATGGCGTAAGTCGCGGCAAGGTACCCACATATCGTGATCGTAAAAAGGCCAATAGCTGGCCCGAACCAGTTCAACCAACTGCCTATGTAAGCAGAAATGAAATCGGTGGCCTGGAGGTCTATCGTACGGGAAACAGTAGAGGCTGCGATAATACCCAGGAAAAAGGGTGTCACCATACTTGACCAAGTAAAAATCCGAGAATATACCTGCTGCCAATCATCTTCTACCGCATCATAGCTCCTGAAAACGAATGCCGTGCCCCGGGCAATGATGCCTAATAGCATGGCAACAAGGGGGATGTGCATATACACGGACATAGTCGTGTATATTTTGGGGAAGCCAACG
The DNA here is from genome assembly GCF_024704835.1 of Parapedobacter tibetensis. GTDB lineage: Bacteria > Bacteroidota > Bacteroidia > Sphingobacteriales > Sphingobacteriaceae > Parapedobacter > Parapedobacter tibetensis. Next base: position 483,416 of record NZ_JAMXBE010000004.1, on the reverse strand, counting down.
AAGAGGATGACAATGGCAATGATTAACCACATGTGGTTGGCTTCCCAAACGGGTCCAATGGCGCGTGACATGATGTTCCTTACTAGCAACTTGTGTTTCTTGGCTACAGCCAGTTCCACGATGCCGGCACCAAAATCGGCGCCACCTAGTAATAGATACAAGCAAATGGACGCCCAGAGGAATATGATTACGACGTATAACATAGTGATTATTGCTTGGGCTGGTAATTGGGGTCGGTCACATCATAGAGCTTACCCACCATTTTCATCTGGCGGTACAACAGAAAAACCACAATGGCCGATAGAGAAAGGAAGACCCCGGTGAACAAATAGAAGGAATAAACGATACCCGGCATCGGGGTCACCGCATCCGCGGTACGCATGATGCCATGGATTATCCAAGGTTGACGGCCAACTTCCGTGACAACCCACCCGGCCTCCACCGCAATATAACCCATTGGGGTGGCAATGACAAATAAGCGAAGAAACCACCTGCTTACCAACCAAGTTTTTCGTTTGGTGAGGGCAAAGAAATAAAGAAGGGACAGCAATACCAGCAACATGCCCAATGTCACCATCAGCTGAAATGCATAATGCGTAATGGCGACCGGAGGCCACTCGTCTTTCGGGATATCCTTCAGTCCCATTACAGGTTTGTCTACATCGCCATGTGCAAGGAAGCTCAGTAATCCGGGTATCTTGATGGCATACTTCACGGTTTCTTGTTCCTCATCGGGAATGCCACCAATAATGAATGGAGCCCTGGGTTCGGTTTCGAAATGGGCCTCCATGGCGGCCAACTTTGCCGGTTGCCGCTTGGCTACATCCTTGGCTGAAATATCTCCACTGATAGGTTGTAACACAGCAGCAATACAAGCGGATAAGGCAGCAATCCGGAAAGCGGCGGTATGAAAGGCCACGTTTTTTCGCTTGAGAATCATCAAGGCATGGATGCCGGCCACGGCAAATCCGGTAGCCGCAAATGCAGCCAAGGTCATATGCAATGCCTGGGAAAACCATGCATCGTTAAACATCGCCTGTATCGGGTCAATGTTTAGGTACTCCCCATCGACGAAATCGAACCCTGCGGGGCTGTTCATCCAAGCATTGGCGGCTACCACCAATATGCCTGAGGCTAATCCGCTAAGTCCTACAATCAGCCCGGTGACCCAATGGAACCACGGTTTCAGTCGGTCCCAACCATACAGGAAAAAACCGAGCGCAATGGCCTCTATGAAAAAAGCGGTGCCCTCCAAAGAAAAAGGCATGCCGAAGATTGGGCCTGCATGCTCCATAAAGGTAGGCCAGAGCAAACCCAATTCAAAGGAAAGCATCGTGCCAGATACAGCCCCTGTGGCAAACAATATGGCCACGCCCTTGCTCCATGCCTTCGTCAGCCCCTTATAAATTGGGTTGCCTGTTTTGAGGTAGATAAAATGTGATATGGCCATGAAAAACGGCATGACCATCCCCACGCATGCAAAAATGATGTGGAACCCCAGGGACATTGCCATTTGTGAACGAGCAGCTATAAAATCATCCATACATATTTTGGAATTTAAAATGCCTAAAGTTACCAATTAAACCATACACTGTGAAGTTGGGGATGAAGGTATCCATAGGGAATGGCAATTTAAATTCGTTCTAAATATACCATAAAACCTGTATATTGGCTCCCGTTTACTAATTAATCGTTTCAAATCAAATGAGGAAGTCGTATCCCAAGGAGGTGTTTTTAAATGGACAATGGTTGCCGCATGACCAAGCCACAGTTTCTGTATTCGATCGGGGCTTTATGCTTGGCGATGGTATATACGAAGTTATCCCTTTTTACCAGAACAAGCTGTTCACCCCTGATGAACATATCCAGCGGTTGAAAGCTGGTCTTGCAGAAGTAGGTATTGCCTACGATGTCGATTCGTTGAAGACTACGGCATCGGAGGCCGTTGTTCGGGCTGGATGCAACGAAGGAGCCGTTTATATCCAAATTACAAGGGGTGCGGCACCTCGAACCCATTATTTCCCGGCAGATGTTGAGCCAACAGTATTGCTATATGCCTTTCACTTATCCTTAGGGGGGTTCGAACAGAAGTTGGTTGATGTAATTCTTTCAGAAGATTTCAGGTGGCATCGTTGCAATATTAAATCCATTTCGTTGATAGCAAATGTCTTGGCAAATAATTTTGCCCACCAACAAGGTGTCTTAGAAAATGTGCTCATACGAAACGGATTAGTTACGGAAGGCTCATGTACTTCCGTCTTTTTTGTGAGAAATGGCATTGTTTACACACATCCCGAAGGCCCACATATCCTTCCGGGCATAACTCGGAACTTGGTGATTTTGCTCTGTGGAGAAATGGGTATCGAAGTCGAGGAAAAGGCTATTTCCGTTAATGATTTACCCTTTGGGGATGAGGCTTTTTTGACGGGCACTACCATGCAAGTAACAGCAATTGGTTCCATGCGAATAGGCAGTGAGCAATTGGTTGTGAGTACGGATGTAGGTCAGGTTACACGGCGTATCCAACAGGCATTCATCAAGCGGATTGAAGCTTTATGACATAAGCGCACCCTCAGTTATGATTGGAGGGATGCGCTTATGTGTATATCAAATCCAACCGAAAGGCAACACAGGATTGATAATGTGAGGAAGATACACTTTATCACTCACTTTTTTTCCACTTGATGGTGCAGCCTACCGCTTTTGTCTTGTTAGGGTCGGGGCTTTTTCCCGCCTCCAGTGCTGCGATGGCTTCTTCCACAAATTTGGTGCTGGGATTTCCACCTCTACTGTCATCATCTATGGCGCCGATATATTGCAGTACGTTGCCATTATCCGTTTTTTGTAGGAGGAACGTATGCGGTGTATGTGTCGCTGCAAAACGCTTGGTAACAACATGGTCAGGATCGAGAAGATAAGGGAAGGTAAACCCTTTATCTTTGGCACGTTGCTGCATTTGCTCGTATGACTCCCTCGGTGCTACGCCGGCATCATTGGGGTTAATAGCAATGACCGGATACCCTAAGGCCTTGTATTTTTGGTCTAAAGCGATGATGCGATCTTCATTTGCCACTGCTACCGGACAAGTATTGCAGGTAAAAATAAGAATGAACCCTTTTGCATCAGGGTAGTCGGCAAGCGATAGCTTGTTGCCATCCACATTTTTCAGCTTGAAATCCGCTACCACATCGCCGAGTTGATACCCGTCATTGGAGGTAGGGGTACTGGCTGTAAACAGTGTAGCCAACCCGATTAATAAAACACTAAATACTTTCATGACTCAATTTTTATTGGTGAACAATAGACAAATAATCTTTTTCGAGTTGTTGGTAATCAAACTCCTGTTCCTTAAAAACCCGTATGCCTTTGCTTGTATTCACAAACAGTGTCGCCGGTATGGCTCCAGACCATTCTGTGCTAATTTTGTCGATGAAATATTGCTCATTTTTTTCATCGAGCAATAACACTTCATTTTTCAACCCCCTTTCGTGGACAAATTTTGTTACAGTAGCTTGGTTATGTTTGGTATCCAAACTAACGAAAAGTACTTTCAAGGGGGCCGACTGATAGTTTTGTTGCAATTTTTCGAAATGGGGCATTTCAGCAACACAAGGTGCACACCATGTGGCCCATAAGTTGACTACGAAGGTAGTATCACCACTGTTTTCCAACCGCTTTTCCAACTTATCTAGCGTAACCAATGGCACATGTTTCTGTACTGCTGGCTGTTTCGCCATACCCAAGGTGATTACGATGATGAGGACCAAACATCCTTTCATATCGTAAAAATATAAAAAAATCTACTTAACAAGTAGATAAGTAACGTAATATTTACTATTTGGGTGAGCCTGCTCGGGTAAAATATTTGTAATACCAGGCATCGTGGAGATCGCTGATAATTACACCCTTGCTGGTGGATACATGCACAAATTTATTATTATGCAAGTAGATGCCCACATGATCGATATCCTTGCGGCCGAATGAGAAGAAAACCAAGTCACCTTCCCTCAATTGCCTTTCATATTTGCGCTTAATGTGCTGTGCCATTTCCCTTGAAACGCGAGGTATCGGCTTACCATAGATATCATGCATCACCATACCCACAAACGCGGAACAATCGATTCCTCGTCGGTCGGTACCACCAAGGCGATGAGGAGTGCCCATCCAATCATCGATATAGGTGTACAATGCTTGGTTTTGCAATTCGTTGGTATTCACACCCAACACTTCTGCATATCCTTCAAGCAGGCCTTTCCCTGATGCACGCACATCCCTGGGTGAAGTGGATGCATCGGTGAGGATGGTGCCCCTTGCTGGTTTTCTATTTTTATAGGGGTTGGATTTGACAGTCCTGTCTGATGGGAGTGCGTTTTTACGGGTAAGACACCCGTTAAAAAGTAAGGTAGAAAGCAACAAACAAATCGCTAGATTAATACGAAACGCTATTGATCCGAATGGCAACCTAAACCATGTAGCTGTGGTATGCAATTGGCGCTGTGCTGAGCCTTTCATTGATATATTCCAATTTCTACCTCCCCAGATTCAGTAATTGCTCCCCGGTACATACCGGCCGTATTGAACGGCATGGCGATGTTCCCGTCCCTATCCAAGGCAATCATCCCTCCATCACCACCCGTTTTACCGATTTTTTCAATGACATTGGCGGCGGATTCGGCTAAGGGTGTTTGGGCGTATTCCATTTGGGCCGCCACATCATAAGCAGCGATGCCTCTGATGAAAAATTCGCCCCAACCCGTACAGGAGATTCCCACCCGGTCGTTGGCAAAGGTACCGGCCCCAATGATGGGTGCATCGCCTACACGTCCGTAGCGTTTGTTGGTCATGCCACCTGTGGAGGTGCCTGCAGCAAGATTGCCGGCCTTATCCAAAGCCACAGCACCCACGGTGCCATATTTATAGTCTTTATCAAGGGGTGTTTTGTTCGATTGTTGGTTGCCATCATGGTCGAGCTGCATATTGATAGAGTCCTGTTTCAATACGCGTTGCAATGCTTTCCATCGGCCTTCTGTCCAGAAGTATTCAGGGGTTACCATGTCGAGCCCCTTGGACTCGGCAAATGTTTCGGCCCCTTTTCCAGTTAGCATGACATGTTCCGATTGCTCCATCACGGCCCGGGCAGCCCTTATGGGGTTCCGTATCGTGGTAACACCGGCCACCGCGCCGGCCATGCAGTTAGCGCCCGACATGATGGAAGCATCAAGTTCGTTTTTGCCTTCATGCGTAAATACGGCGCCTTTTCCGGCATTGAAGAGGGGGGAGTCTTCCATAATCAGGATGGCTGCTTCCACCGCATCTACACTGCTTTTACCCGCCTGCAATTGGGCATACCCGGCTTGCAGTGCCTGAGTAAGCGTTTCATGGAAAGCTTTTTCTTGTTCGGGGCTCATGTTTTTCTTCAAAATCGTGCCCGCCCCGCCGTGGATAACCATTACGTATCGTGTTTGACCAAAAACGACGAAATGCATGGAAAATAATATCAACACGATACAGAGGTGTTTCATGGGTTATACGTTTTATAGTGGCGAATTTAGCTAAAATAATTGTGAGTGTGCTATCCTGTTCACGCAGAGATCACAAAGGCGCTTTGTAGGTTAGGTTGAAAAAATAATACAGGAAACCTTACATTTGCGCAATGGTTATCAAATCGGCAACATTCATTTGCAGCAATACCCGGGTGGATAAACTGCCGGCAGCGAACCTACCGGAGTATGCCTTCATTGGCCGATCCAACGTGGGTAAATCTTCGCTCATCAATGCATTAACGGGCAAACGCCATTTGGCCAAAACCTCCCAGACTCCAGGTAAAACACAGTTAATCAATCATTTCTTGATTAACGATAATTGGTATTTGGTGGATTTGCCGGGATATGGCTTTGCCAAGACCTCCAAAACCAATCGAGCTGCATGGGAAAAATTCATTCGCCGTTACCTTATGACGCGTGAAAACCTGCAATGCGTGTTTGTATTGGTGGATAGCCGCCTTGAGCCGCAGCAAAACGATTTGGATTTTTGCTGTTGGCTTGGCGAAAATGGCATCCCATTCATGTTGGTCTTTACCAAGGCTGATAAGTTATCGCAAGTCAGATCCGGCGCTCATGTTGAAAAGTTCCAGCAAGCATTGCTGCAATGGTTTGAGGAAGTGCCTCCCCATTTCCTCACTTCTGCCGGAACACGGCTGGGCTGTGCGCAATTGCTCACTGCCATCGATGAAATCAACAATAACTTCCAACAGGTTGAGAAGGTAGATTACTGATTATTCCTTTATGAACAAATATTTTTCACTTGTCCTCTTCGCGCATAGCATTTTTGCACTTCCATTCGCCATCATTGGTTTTTTTCTGGCCATCAATACTACTGAATACGGCTTTGATTGGTTGAAACTGGTATTGATGTTAGCATGCATGGTGTTTGCCCGCAACGCTGCTATGGCATTCAACCGCTATTTGGACCGGGAGATTGACGCAGAAAATCCGCGTACGGTCATGCGTGATATTCCGGCAGGTAGGATAAGCCCCCGGCAGGCACTAGCATTTACCATCATCAATTGCATCCTGTTTGTGGGAGCTACATGGTTTATCAACCCGGTATGCTTTTACCTATCGCCGGTGGCCTTGGCGGTAGTACTGGGATATAGTTATACCAAAAGATTCACACCGCTTTGTCATTTGATTTTGGGCTTGGGGCTGGGCTTGGCCCCGTTAGGGGCTTACCTCGTGGTCACCGGTACATTCCATATTGTACCCATCTTCTATTCGTTAGCGGTATTGTTTTGGGTGGGAGGGTTTGATATCATCTATGCGCTACAGGATGAGGAGTTTGACCGTGAGCACAATTTGAACTCCATCCCGGCATGGCTCGGGAAGCAAAAGGCGCTTAGGGTATCGGAAGTCTTTCACATGTTTTCGGCCATTTTTGTGACATTGCCCATGTTTTTTATCCAGCTGGGCTGGTTTTATATGCTAGGGGTGGCTTTCTATATCCTATTGCTTATTTACCAGCATTGGATTGTTAGCCCCACAGACTTGAGGCGTGTAAATCGCGCCTTCATGACCACCAATGGTATCGCCTCCGTGGTGTTTGCTTGTTTTTTTCTGTTGGATATGATTTTCTGACTCCCTTGCTGGAGATAGGAAAATCTGTGTAGATTCAGTCAAATCCGTGCCACCCGTGTTCCAACTTTTGGACTTTCAGATTTTCCAACTTTTATCAAAAAACACAAAACGTTTTGCCATTCCCTAAATAAATCCCTTTATTTGCAGAAATCTGAAGAATCAATGGCGAAAAATTTACTGATTGTAGAGTCCCCAGCGAAAGCAAAAACAATAGAAGGATACCTGGGCAAAGACTTTTTGGTAAAGTCTAGTTACGGGCATATCCGCGATTTGGTGAAGACTGATGATGCGATCGATACGGCAAATAATTTTGAACAAAAATACGAGGTTCCTTCTGATAAAAAGGCTATAGTCAGTGAATTAAAGAGATTGGCCAAGACTGCAGAGACGGTATGGCTCGCATCCGACGAGGACCGCGAGGGGGAAGCGATTTCTTGGCACCTATATGAAACGCTTGGCCTTAGTGCCGACAAAACGAAACGGATTGTTTTCCATGAAATCACCAAGCCGGCCATACTCAAGGCTATTGATACGCCAAGGGGAATAGATTTCAACCTTGTAAATGCTCAACAGGCCAGAAGGGTACTCGACAGGTTGGTGGGCTTTGAGCTCTCCCCGGTATTGTGGAAAAAAGTGAAGCCAGCTCTCTCCGCTGGAAGGGTGCAATCTGTTGCGGTTCGCCTGATTGTGGACCGTGAACGTGAAATTAATCGATTTAAGGCGGAGGCCGCTTTCAAAATCGTGGCTATTTTCCATACCGATAAGCCCAAGGAATTATTTAAAGCCGAATTGCCCCAACGATTTGTGGATGTCGCCGAGGCAGAACGTTTTCTTGCCGATTGTATAAATGCGGATTTTATCGTCAATAGCTTGGAAACCAAACCTTCCAAACGCAACCCCGCCGCACCATTTACCACTTCCACATTGCAACAGGAGGCCAGCCGCAAGCTCGGATTTTCGGTGGCGCGTACCATGTCCGTGGCACAGCGGCTCTATGAATCAGGTCGAATCACCTACATGCGTACAGATTCAGTAAATTTAAGCAATACCGCTTTACAAGAGGCCGAACAGCAAATAAGGACAGCATACGGCGATAGATATCATAAACTACGTCAATACAAAACTAAATCGGCAGGTGCGCAGGAGGCACACGAAGCGATCAGGCCTACTTACTTTAACCAGCATACAACAGATGGCGACAACGCCGAAAAACGGCTGTATGAATTGATTTGGAAGCGAGCAATCGCTTCACAGATGAGTGAGGCTGAGTTCGAGAAGACCATTGCAAAAATCGGCATTTCTACACGTAAAGAAGAATTGGTGGCTAACGGTGAAGTCATGAAATTTGACGGATTCCTCAAGGTCTATTTCGAATCCACGGATGATGAACACGAGCCCAGCTTCGACAGCGATGCGGATAATACCCTACTACCGCCATTGCAAAAGAACCAACAAGTACAATTGCGAAGCATGACAGCCACCGAACGCTTCTCGCGCCCACCAGCGCGTTATACTGAAGCGAGTTTGGTCAAAAAACTGGAGGAATTAGGCATAGGCCGTCCTTCTACCTATGCGCCCACCATCTCTACGATCCAAAACCGTGGCTATGTGGTAAAGGAAGACCGTGAGGGGAAATCCCGGGACTATCGGGTATTGGAACTCCACGCAGGTGAACTAACGACCCTAAAGAAAGCCGAGATCACAGGTGCTGAAAGAACCAAATTATTTCCAACGGATATCGGTGCAGTGGTGAATGATTTTTTGGTTGAACACTTCAAAGGAATCGTTGATTTCAATTTTACCGCCAATGTGGAGAAGGAGTTTGATGAAATAGCGCAGGGACTGAAAGAATGGACCGCTATGCTCCATAGTTTCTATGAACCATTCCATAGTGAAGTGGAAATGACGATTAAAACCGCTGATCGGGCCACCAATGAAAGGGAGCTGGGCATCGACCCTGAAACCGGCAAACGAGTCAGCGTGCGTATTGGGCGGTTTGGCCCGATGGTGCAGATAGGAGCAGCGGATGATGAGGAAAAACCCCGTTTTGCAAGCCTTCGCTCTGGACAGATGATTGAAACCATTACTTTCGAAGATGCATTGGAGTTATTCAAATTGCCCAAGAAAGTAGGGGAGTTTGAAAGCAAAGATATGACCGTGGCCATTGGTAGATTCGGCCCTTATATCCGTCATGACAACGCGTTTTACTCCTTGCCTAAGGATGTCGATCCACATGATGTGACTGAGGAGTCTGCTATCCAGATTATCAAGGAAAAGCGACAAAAGGATATCGAGAAAATTGTTAAGACCTTTGATGAAAACCCTGACGCACGTATAGAAAACGGCCGCTGGGGGCCGTTTATCCGCTTTGGCAAACAGAATATCAAGATACCCAAAGGTGCCGAAGTACAAGATATCACTTATGCTGATGTGCTTAAATGGGCTGAAGCTGACGACAAAAAGCCAAAGAAGAAGGCGAGAGGTAGGAAATAGGGCTTTCGGCCTCCAGCTGATAGCCGACTACTGATAACATGAAAAAAGATTTGCCAAAAAATATAGTCCAGGATATTTCCATTGCCGTGGTGTTGGAAAGTGAATCACCCGCCGGAAAAGTATGGAATGTATACCTCATCAACCAAAAGGATATACCCATTAAAAATGTGATGGTGAGCTCCAAGGGCTATGGTCTTAAACATGACAAGGAAGTTAAAACTTCTATCTTACGGCATTTTATTGGCGATATCAATCCAAACGAGTATGCCAAGATTGAGGCGATAGATGAGCATATATTTGGTTTGACCAATGAATATTGGCTCAGTTATTACATTGATGGCGTCATCTACGATAAGAAATATATTTTCCTTCCCGAAAGCATCATTGATGACAATCTGATTAAAATACCGATTTTGAATAAACCCGGGGTTTTGATTGGTGGAAATAATTGATTAAAAATGATCAGAACGAACAAAATTATTGCCATTGATGGTTATTCATCCTGCGGAAAAAGCACATTAGCTAAGGCACTGGCAACCAAACTCAGGTATTTATACGTGGATAGTGGGGCAATGTACAGAGCCGTCACTTTGCATTTGATACGGGTAGCTAGGCCAATTGAGGATGAGGAGGGCATCGCTGAGGAATTGGAGAACATAAATCTGGATTTCGAAGTCAAATCAGGCGAAAACCGCATCTTTCTCAATGGTGAAGACGTTTCAGAAGAAATCAGGCAAATGTATGTATCGGACTTAGTGAGTGAAGTGAGTGCGATTAAGGCGGTGCGTGTGGCTATGGTGGCACAGCAACAGAAACTTGGCAAAAGACTGGATATCGTGATGGATGGCCGCGATATCGGTACCACGGTGTTTCCCGATGCTGACTTGAAAATTTTCATGACGGCCGATCCAAAGATACGTGCAGAACGACGTTACCTTGAACTGAAAAACAAGGGCGAAAACATTACACTGGAGGAGGTCTTCGAAAATTTGGCCCATCGCGATTATATCGATACCACACGGGAGGAAAGCCCTTTAATACGGGCGGACGATGCCATCATATTGGATAACACCAACCTCAATGAAGAAGAGCAATTGCAGTTCGTGCTCGATCGTCTATAATGCTATATTTTCTTTCCCGGATACTTCGCTAGCCCTTTCTCGAGGCATATTAATGATTTTTCCAAGTCATTTATATTTAATACATAAGCCAGCCTTACCTCATCTTTTCCTGCATTTGTAGAACTATAGAAACCAGTGGCAGGGGCCATCATCACGGTTTGGTTTTCGTGTGAAAAATGTTCCAGCATCCACTGGCAGAATCGATCGGAATCATCAATGGGCAGACGGGCGACTACATAAAACGCCCCGCCCGGAATGGGACAGTAAACACCGTCAATTTTATTGAGTCCTGCAACCAATATGTCCCTTCGGGCAGTATATTCCGCTTTCACTGCGTCGAAATAGCTTTGGGGGGTATCTATCGCTGCCTCTGCCGCAAGCTGTGCCACGGCTGGTGGACTGAGCCGCGCTTGCGCAAATTTAAGGGCCGCTGCCCAAAGCTCGCTATTTTTGGTCACCAAACAGCCCAGCCTTGCACCGCAAGCACTATACCGCTTGGAAACCGTATCCAGCACAACCACATGCTGTTCAAGACCTTCCAAATGCATAGGCGACACAAACGCGCTGCCGTCATAGCAGAATTCCCGGTAAGCTTCATCGGCCAGCAGGAAAAGGTCATGCTTTAGGCAAAGGTCGCGTAGGGCCTCGAGTTCCTTGCGTGAATACAAGTAACCCGTGGGGTTGTTTGGATTGCAGATAGCAATAGCCTTGGTCTTTTCAGTGATTAACTCCTCAAATGAGGAGATGGCCGGCAATGCGAAACCATCGTCTATATAAGACAGAATGGGCTTGACTACAATGCCCGCCGAGCGCGCAAAACCATTGTAATTGGCATAGAAAGGTTCGGGTATGATGATTTCCTCATCCGGATTGATGCATGCTTGCATGGCGATGGTGATAGCCTCCGAACCACCATTGGTCACCAAGATGTCTTCCGGAAGAATATTGTATCCTAATTTATTGTAATATCCACTCAGTTTATCGCGGTATGAAGCAGTCCCTTCCGATGGCGTGTATGCCCAAACCTTGAAACCAATGTTCCTGATGGCATCCAACATGATCTGTGGAGTTTCAATATCGGGTTGCCCAATATTTAGGTGGTAAACGTGTTTGCCCTCCCGTTTGGCCTTATCTGCATATGGCGTGAGCTTACGGATAGGGGAGGCCGGCATTTCGCGACCTTTTATGGATACTGAAGGCATGATTTGCGTTATTTTGCTGCAAACTTAGATAAATTGCCTCTTATATGCAATTTATCGATCTCTCATCTGCCATTGAAAACTTACTTTATAGATGAATATTAAGCATAGCATTTGACTTAACAGAAATAAAAAAAACCGCTAATTGGATAGCGGTTTTAATATTTCAAGAAAACTCTTATTAACCAGTTACTTCTCCTTTGATGTAAAGGGTCTTGACAGGAGTCTTTGTATTGGACCGTATGGTGAAGTTTTTGGTGAATGGCTGCTTGGCTTTTGCGTCATAAGTCACCTTGATTTTGCCTGACTCACCGGGTTTCACGGGGGTTTTTGTAAATTCAGCAACCGAGCATCCGCAGGAAGGTTTCACTTGACTGATAATGATAGGCTCTGTACCCACGTTTGTGAAGCTAAATTCATGCGAAACCGGGTTGTTTTGAGGTATTTTTCCAAAATCATGTGATTCCGCGTTGAATTTAAATTCTGCTTTGCTGGCTTGTTGCCCCAGAGCAGTTGTACAGACAAAGGCAATCAAAATGGCGCATATTGTAGCAATTTTTTTCATCTTTATTTTTTTTGTTTTAGTGTAGTATGGATTATTGATACCATACAAATTTACTGTTTTGAAATGATAAGGTCAAAAAATGTTCCAAAAACAAGTTGCATTGCAACAGATTTGCTACATTAACAATAGGTTTGCATCGGTGTTTATGCGTTCAATCCGCGTTATCCGCCAGTAGTCGGACACAGTCTGTGTTCAATCCCGTTACAAATTGCCTCGTTTTTCCTGTTCGCGTTCGATGGCTTCAAATAGAGCCTTGAAGTTGCCCGCTCCGAAACTTTGGGCTCCTTTACGCTGGATGATTTCAAAGAAAAGCGTAGGGCGATCTTGTACAGGTTTAGTGAATATCTGTAACAGGTATCCCTCTTCGTCGCGATCCACCAAAATGCCTAATTCTTGGATGGTTTTAATTTCCTCATCGATTTCTCCTACGCGTTCAGATAACATTTCATAATATGTGTTGGGTGGTGTGCTCAAGAACTCCACGCCCCGTTCTCGTAGCGTTTTGACGGTGCGCAGGATATTGTTGGTCGCGAGGGCAGCATGTTGTACCCCTTCGCCCTCGTAAAACTCAAGGTACTCCTCAATCTGGGATTTTTTCACTCCTTCGGCTGGTTCATTGATGGGAAATTTCACGTAACCATTCCCATTGCTCATCACTTTGCTCATCAATGCGGAATATTCTGTGTTGATTTGCTTGTCGTCAAACGAAAGGATATTCACAAACCCCATCACGTCTTGGTACCATTTCACGGTTTCGTTCATACGGTTCCACCCTACATTGCCCACGCAGTGGTCTACATATAATAGCCCTGTCTCCTCGGGTTTATATTCGGATTCCCATTTCTCATAGCCCGGCATGAAAACGCCTTGATAGTTTTTGCGTTCCACAAAAAGGTGTACGGTCTCTCCGTAGGTATAGATGCCGGAGGTACGTAGCTCGCCGAAGTCATCGGTAAGTGTTCGTGGCGCTTGATATGATTTGGCGCCACGTTTGGTGGTTTCCTCGTATGCTTTATAAGCATCATCTACCCACAATGCCAATACCTTCACGCCATCGCCGTGCTTCTTCACGTGGTCGCTTATCGGGTGGGTAGCATGTAGGGCTGTGGTAAGTACAAGCCTTATTTTCTGCTGCCGCAACACATAGGAAACCCGGTCTCGTATACCAGTTTCGGGTCCAGCGTAAGCTTCAGGTTGGAAACCGAATGCCGTCTGATAATAATGCGCGGATTGCTTGGCGTTGCCCACATATAATTCAATGAAATCAGTGCCATTGATGGGCAGGAAATCCTCCGCCCTGGCTATTTTCTCTGCAAATGTTAATGTTTCTTTGGTCATTGTTGTAATTTGAATTTCATTTATTTAATAGAACACAGATAATACGGATTCGGCAGATTTACGCGGATTATTTTTATACCATCCGTGCTTATCCGTTCCATCTGTGTCATCTGCGTTCCAAACCATTTTACTCTTGCCATGATTTATAATAATTCCTATCTTCTATTTCCAATGCTTCTTCCGTAAGCATTAGCGGCCGGAAGGGATCGATCATCACAGCCAGCTCATCCGTTTTGGTCTTACCAATGCTTTTTTCAACCGTACCGGGATGTGGACCATGTGGTATGCCTCCGGGATGCAAGGTGATTTGCCCGCGTTCCACACTTTTGCGACTCATGAAATCACCATCCACATAATACAGTACCTCATCCGAGTCAACATTGCTGTGGTTGTAAGGTGTGGGTATGGATTGCGGATGGTAGTCATACATCCGTGGGCAGAAGCTGCACAGCACAAAACTGTCCGTTTCAAATGTCTGGTGCACAGGAGGGGGCTGGTGCAGCCTACCTGTAATGGGTTCGAAATTGTGTATAGAGAAACCCCAAGGGAAATGATAGCCATCCCATCCGATGAAATCAAAGGGGTGGGTGCCATATGTATAGGGATACATCAATCCCTCCTTTTTGATCAATACCTTAAAGTCACCTTTTTCATCATAAGTTTCCAAATCTCTCGGCAATTTCATGTCGCGTTCACAAAATGGCGAATGTTCCATCAGTTGCCCATGCTCATTACGGTACCGCTTGGGTGTACGGATAGGGCTGAACGATTCTACGATGAAAAGTCGGTTCTCGGGGTTGTCAAAATGCAGTTGGTAGATGACACCACGAGGTACCAAAAGGTAATCGCCGTATTCAAATGATATTTGTCCGTATCCGGTCTTGAGCAGGCCGCTTCCTTTATGCACAAAAATAACCTCGTCGGCCTGGCTGTTTTTGTAAAAATAATCTGTCATCGAATGCCTTGGTGCGGCTAGTGAGATATGTAGGTCTGCATTTACAAGAACAGGTTTTCTGCTATCGAGGTAATCATCCGCCGGAGCGATGTTAAATCCTTTGAGGCTGGTGTGCTTCAAATGCTTTTCTCGCGCGATTTTTGGATGGACGGCAAAAGGTTCACTGATTTGCTTCACAAGCGTAGGAGGGTGGCAGTGGTACACCAACGAATAGGTGTTTGAAAATCCATGTGTTGATACGAGTTCCTCTGCGTACAACCCGCCATCGGGCTTACGGAATATGGTATGTCGTTTAGGGGGGATTTTCCCCAAAGTATGATAAATTGGCATGGCTTTAAATTTGAAATACGAAGTTAGAACTACAGGATACGAAATCGCAAAATCGAACCCCTATAAACGCTTGGTGGATTGGTGTCAATACATCAGTATTGGGCGAAAACAAGCTTTGCCAAAAGTGCTTGTGTAAGCAATGGCATGCCTGAACATAATGAAGCTACACGTAATGGCATATTCCGTTAATTGGTCATCTTATACGAAGGTACAGAATTTATTCGGAAATAGCCAAACAGTGGTAGTGGTTTAAGGAATGTTCAGGTACTTGTGTGTTTGTAGGGAGATTTCCCATTTTGGGTTTTGCATCACATATTCCACGATGAGCGGGGTCATCTCCTGGGCCTTTGACCATTCGGGTTGCAGGTAGAGTCTGCAAGATGGTGGGACCTGAGCAGCATATTTCTCCGCCCAATCAAAATCATTTTTGTTGAAGACAATGACTTTCAGTTCACCCGCAGCAGCGATGACATCCGGCAAGGGCCACTTAAATTTCTTTGGGGAGAGGCAGATCCAATCCCAATGCCCGCTCAGTGGATAGGCGCCGGAGGTTTCGATAAACGCTTTGATACCTGCAGATTGCAACCCCTGGGTGAGGTAATCGAGGTTATAAAGCAATGGCTCGCCGCCGGTAACGACAACCGCTTTTGAGGGGTGTTGCTTAGCGTGTTCGATGATGGTATCGGCAGCTGTGAGTGGATGGAGCTCTGCATCCCAGCTTTCTTTCACATCGCACCAGTGGCACCCTACATCGCATCCCCCTAAGCGGATAAAATAAGCCGCTTTACCTGTATGGTATCCTTCGCCCTGAATGGTGTAAAATTCTTCCATCAAGGGAAGTAATGTGCCGTCTTCCGGAACTTGGTGTGCCATTTTTCTATTTTGAGGACGCAAAGATAGGAAATTTATAGGTCTTGCTTCCCAGTCCTTGTTACTTACTAGCTCACATCTCGAAAATTTTTTAACCGATTGTAGCGTTATGGTTGTCATGATCGTCATCCATAAAAACGTGATTAGCAATAATCAATTTTTGATAGATAACCTTTTTAACACCTAAAACACAAACACGATGAGTACTTCATTACCCGCTAACAGGTTACCGAAATTATTGGTAGGCCTTGTATTAATTATTTCCACTTTTACTTCTTGCCGTGATCAAGTCGAACACACCGTTACCTATGCCACTCAAGTGCCCGTTTATCTTGAAGTAAGTGCATTCCGGAAAATGGAAGTGGGCCCCCGACCCGTGAAAACCATTTCAGATGCAGGCAAAATCTACGTTTATGGAGATTACTTGTTCATTAACGAGCCACAGAAAGGGATACACGTGTTGGATAATCGGGATCCGTCGAACCCACAAAACATCACGTACATTGAGATTCCGGGCAACGTTGACTTAGCGGTCAACAGTAATATCCTGTATGCCGACAGCTATATTGACCTTTTGGCATTCGATATCAGCGATTTGTCGGCCATCAAATTGGTGGAGCGCGTAGAAGAAGTGTTCCCACACATGTTTGTCGATGCGGAACGCGGAATGTTTGTGACATTCAAGGATACGGTCATCACTACAACTAGTGTCGAACAAGGGCGTGGATGGGGTACTTGGCGTAATCAGGAAGCGTTTGTTTCGTCCGACGCCGCTGCCGGTTACGGGCAGGGTGGATCAATGGCGCGTTTCACCCTGATGAGTGGCCATTTATATGCTGTGGATGACTATACGCTGCGGCTTTTCGATGTACAACAAGCCTGCAAACCCAAGTTTGTGAAAGATATCCAGCTGGGGTGGGGCATCGAAACCATATTCCCTTATAAGGAGAAGCTGTTTATCGGTTCGATGACCGGGATGCATATTTACGATGCGACCAAACCGGACAGCCCCATACGCATGTCGGTATACCAGCATATAGCGGCCTGTGATCCAGTCGTTGTCAATGATGACCATGCATTTGTAACACTTAGGACGGGTAACATGTGCCGGTTTGGAGAAGATGTGCTGCAAGTGCTGGATATCAAGGATCCCTATTATCCCAAATTGATCAAATCTTATGCGATGGACAATCCCCATGGTCTGGGGTTGTCGGGCGATTACCTTTATATCTGCGAAGGTGATTTCGGACTGAAGAGTTTTAACACATCCAACGTATTGGATATTGCAAATAACCAACTGGAACACATTGAAAACAAACGATTCACCGATGTTATACCCGCACCGAAATCCCTGATTGTTACCGGTGCAGATGGTGTATGCCAGTACGATTATAGCGACCCCCGTAAATTAAAGCTCCTCAGCTGTATCAATGTGAAATGAGGGTAAGTATGCTAAGGATATCCGGCTTGCCGGTAATCGTCACAGTGATTTTGCTATATGTGGGCGTATCCGTTCGAGGGCAATCCCTCCGCTATGCCAACGAAACTGAAATAGGCACATTGTGGTCTGGCGCGAATTTTTTTTCGCCGGTCGCCTTAACAGTTCAATCGTTCAACGGTGTGCAATTCGCCCGGGTGATGAGCATGGGGCTTACCGTTGGCGTGGACGAATATTTCGGTCTTCGCATTGTTCCCATAACCCTGGGAGCTCGGGTCATCTTGCCCAAAAAGCGGGTATCTCCGTATGTTGGGATGGAGGTGGGATATGGGTTTGCTTGGTTTGAGAAACGAACGGATACGCAATGGCATGACGGGGGCGTTGTATTCAATCCTTCCATGGGGTTGAGGTGGAAAGCCAAAGGTAAAGATCGTTATTTGGTTAGCATTGGATACAAAAGGCAAGTTGCATCACTGCATACGGCGAACACCATTTTGGGGCCGGAAGCATACAATACGGAAAAATATACGCTAAACCGGATGGCGATACGGTTTGGCGTGGTTTTTTGAATTTGTATTGCGCTTCATATTGCTAACTTCATATTTCTTTCCTTACCTTTGTGCCTGCAAAAAAACCACGTTTGTACGGTGGTTATTATGAACAAATTTCTAGAAATAAAAAAAAATCATAGTTGTAGATGATTGACATTACACTACCTGACGGTTCCGTACGGCAATATGCCGAGGGGACTACAGCGATGGAAATCGCACAATCCATTTCAGAAGGCTTGGCCCGCAATGTGCTAGCCGCGGAGGTAAACGGAGAGGTATGGGATGCTTCGCGCCCAATTGAGCAAGATGCGTCCGTACGGTTGCTTACTTGGAATGACGACCAAGGTAAATCGACCTTTTGGCATTCTTCGGCTCACTTGATGGCTGAAGCCTTAGAAGACCTATATCCGGGTATCAAATTTGGTATCGGTCCCGCCATTGAAACAGGATTCTATTACGATGTAGATTTTGGCGACCGTGAATTCTCCTCGGATGATTTCAAACTAATCGAGGACAAAATCGTTGAGTTAGCCCGTACCAAGTCGGCATACGTCCGTAAACCAGTAAGCAAAGCGGAGGCGGAAGCGTATTTCAGCGATAAAGGTGACGAGTACAAGCTTGACCTAATTAAAGATTTGCCCGATGGAAGCATTACCTTTTATACGCAGGGCAACTTCACGGATTTATGCCGGGGGCCACATATCCCCAATACCGGCTTTATTAAGGCCGTAAAATTGACCAATGTGGCTGGGGCTTATTGGCGGGGTGACGAAAGCCGTAAGCAACTTACGCGTATTTACGGCGTTACTTTCCCTAAAGCAAGCGAATTGACGGATTACCTGACCATGATTGAGGAAGCAAAGAAACGCGACCACCGCAAGCTGGGTAAGGAGCTAGAATTGTTTGCGTTTTCCGAAAAAGTGGGGATGGGATTGCCACTGTGGCTGCCTAAAGGGGCACGGTTACGGCAAAAATTAATCGATTTCATGCAACGTGCGCAACTGAAGGCAGGTTACGAACCGGTAATGACACCCCACATTGGGCATAAGAACCTGTACGTGACCTCCGGGCACTATGATAAGTATGGTGCGGATTCGTTCCAGCCCATTCATACACCACAAGAAGGGGAGGAGTTTTTCCTGAAACCCATGAACTGCCCGCACCATTGCGAAATATACAAGACGAAACCCCGTTCGTATAAAGATTTACCTATCCGCTATGCGGAATTCGGTACGGTCTACCGCTACGAACAGAGTGGAGAATTGCATGGCCTTACCCGTGTACGTGGTTTTACACAAGATGATGCGCATCTCTTTTGTCGGCCTGACCAAGTGAAGGAAGAATTCAAAAAGGTTATTGATTTGGTATTCTATACATTCCGCGCTTTAGGGTTTGACGATTACATTGCCCAGATATCCCTTCGCGATCCGGATAATAAAGTGAAGTACATTGGATCAGACGAACACTGGCACTTAGCCGAGCAAGCCATCGTGGAAGCGGCAGAGGAGAAAGGATTGAATACGGTGACGGTGCTAGGCGAGGCCGCGTTCTATGGGCCCAAATTGGATTTCATGGTGAAGGATGCGTTGGGTCGCAAGTGGCAGTTGGGTACCATCCAGGTGGATTACAACCTGCCCGAGCGTTTTGAGCTCGAATATACTGGGAGCGACAACACCAAGCATCGGCCCGTGATGATACACCGCGCACCCTTTGGGTCGTTGGAACGCTTTGTGGCTGTACTGATAGAACACTGTGCCGGACAGTTTCCGCTGTGGCTTGCACCAGAGCAATTTATTATACTCCCGGTATCGGAAAAATATGAAGAATATGCGAAAAAACTTTTGGAATCGCTCAATAATTCCGATATTCGCGGCTTGATAGATTTGCGAGACGAGAAAGTTGGACGTAAAATCAGGGACGCCGAGATGAAGAAAATACCCTACATGCTGATTGTAGGGGAGAAGGAGATGGAGAGTGGCACCGTTTCTGTTAGGAAGCATGGCTCCCAAGATTTAGGTGCCATGACTACGGACGCATTCAGCGAGCAATTAATAAAAGAGATAACCGTTTAATTTTTTAACTAGTTGGCATTAAACAGACCAGGATTCAGAGGCCCAAGACCTCCATTTAGGAAAAAGGAGCCAGAACATCGTATCAATGACTTCATCAGGGTACCAGAGGTGCGCTTAGTTGGCGAAAATGTGGAGCCGGGAATTTACCCTACACGCAAAGCATTGGATCTTGCTGATGAATTGGATCTGGATTTAGTGGAAATTTCACCGAATGCCAGTCCACCCGTTTGCAAGGTTATCGATTATAGCAAGTTTATATACGAGCAAAAGAAAAAGCAAAAGGAGATCAAGGCAAACGCCAAACAAACAGTTATCAAGGAAATCCGTTTTGGCCCGAATACCAATGACCATGATTTTGAGTTTAAGCTCAAGCATGCGATTAAATTCCTGGAGGCAGGTGAAAAGGTACGTGCATACGTGCATTTCAAAGGCCGGGCGATAGTCTATAAGGAACAAGGAGAAATCCTGTTACTGCGTTTTGCGCAGGCCCTTGAAGAGTACGGCAAAGTGGAATTATTGCCGAAATTGGAAGGCAAGCGGATGTTTCTCACCTTATCGCCCAAATCATCAGGGAAAAAATAAGAAAACTAACAAATCGATATAAAAATAGCGAATCATGCCAAAAATGAAAACCAATTCCAGTGCGAAGAAGCGTTTCAAACTTACTGGAACAGGTAAAATTGCGAGGAAGCATGCTTTCAAAAGTCACATTCTGACCAAGAAAAGCACCAAGCGTAAACGCAATCTGACACAGACAGGTTTAGTGTCTGATGCGGATACGGGCAACGTGAAACGTATGCTTGCTATCGGCAAATAATTATTAGGTTTAAAATTAACAAAAATCATTGACCGGGTATTGGGTTGTAAGATCGTTGCGAAACACGGCGCCTGCTACCAAAAAAACAAAAAATTATGCCACGTTCGGTTAACTCAGTAGCGTCAAGAAGAAGACGGAAGAAAATCCTCAAAATGGCCAAAGGCTATTATGGGGCACGCAGCAAGGTATACACCGTTGCAAAGAATACAGTAGAAAAGGGATTGCAGTACGCATACCGCGACCGCAGAACCAAGAAAAGGGAGTTCAGGGCTTTATGGATACAACGTATCAACGCCGGTGCCCGTCAGCATGGGATTTCATATTCGCAACTGATAGGTAAGTTGAACGCCAAAGACATTGGGTTGAACCGTAAGGTGCTGGCCGATTTGGCCATGAACAATCCGGAGGCATTCAAGGCCGTCGTAGACGCAGTAAAATAAGGTTTTAACCCCATTCGATTTTGTTAGGAAAAAGGGAAGTCATTGGCTTCCCTTTTTTGTGGAATTAAAACCACCTATGAGTTTTTGTTGTACAAGTCAAGATACATCACCCTATGCAGGCCAATGCCCGGAATTTCAAATTCTTCCGAGAGGAATTCAAATCCAAGGTTCTGATAAAAATCATGGGCAACCCTCCGGGCATTACACCACAGGTAGTCTGCCTTCATTTCGTTGGCCAAGTGGTCAATGACCTCTTTGAGTAGTAAGGTGCCAATCCCCTTGCCTTGCCACTCCGGATGCGTGGCCATGCCGCGTAAGCGGTAACCTATCCCTGTATAGGGCTCCATGGATTCGAGCTGACAGGTAAGGATAGACACGATTTCGTCCACAGGGGAATGGTATCCCAAATGGAAAGTGGTAGGCAAATCATCGGCTTGGAAATAGCATTCGGTTGTTGGCTCACCGTTGCGGAGTACGCTGCTCCTAAGGGGGAGTGTGTCTTCAGTAGCGATGAATTTAATCATTTTCAGCAATTTTAATCAACAAATCCACTAAGCGATTGGAATATCCATATTCATTATCATACCAGCCAACTACTTTAATCAATCCACCGACTACCGATGTCAGCTGAGCATCAAATACGCAGGAATATGGGCTATTGATGATGTCGACGGATACGATAGGATCCTCGGTATAGCGCAATACGTTTTGGAGTACTCCTTCCGCAGCTTTTCTAAACGTCGTGTTGATTTCGGATACGGTTGGTTGGCTGTGTAAGGTACAGGTAAAATCCGTCAACGAACCATTCAAGACGGGTACGCGGATGCCAGCACCACCAAGTTTACCCTCCAGATGCGGAAACACATTGGTGATGGCCTTGGCGGCGCCCGTAGTGGTAGGGATGATGGAAGCAGAGGCGGCTCTTGCTCGCCGGAGGTCGCGATGAGGGGCGTCATGGAGATTTTGATCACCTGTCATGCTATGTACAGTGGTGATATAACCATCTTGGATACCCCAGTTTTCATCCAGCACCTTGACCAATGGTGCCACGTTATTGGTGGTACATGAAGCATTGGATAGGATGGGGCTACGTAAATCAATGGAAGCTTCATTGACCCCCAATACCACAGTAGGGACATCCCTGTCTGATGAAGGGGCAGATATGATCACCTGTTTTGCCCCGGCTTCTAAATGTTTGGCGGCTGCTTGCCCACTCGTGAATTTACCGGTGGCTTCTATGACTACATCCACATCCAATGATTTCCAAGGCAACTTTATCGGATCCCTTTCGGCAAACACTTGGATGGAATTGCCATCTATAATCAAGGTATTTGGGGTTGCTTCGATATTGCCGCCATAGGGGCCATGGACGGAATCATACCGGAAGAGATGGGCCAATGTGTGGGTATCAGCTAGGTCATTGATGGACACCACATTGATGCCCTTTACCTGCCTAAGCAGCATGTTGCGGAGCGTGTTTCGGCCGATACGACCGAAACCATTTATTGCAATTTTCAACATTTAATAGGTTATACTACGTAGATGGTTAAACCAAGTCCAAAGTTAATCATTAAAATGATTACTGTTATACCACGTGGTTTATTATCTTATGCCTTATGCCTGTTACACCTGATTAATGGCTGCGATTACCTCCTCGATATCTTTTTCACCACTCCAATGCTGTTTCAATATGCCGTCGGATCCATACACATATGTGGCCGGATATTGTGAAGGGATATGGAATTTGTTGATAAACTCGGCATTACGATCATACAATAGTGTAATATTGTCTTTGCCAATCAAAGGCTTGGCGTAGGTATCCAAAAAGGTACTCATAAGCGCTGGGTCATTCATCGAGACAAAATAAACGTGAACATCTTTGACGCGGCTGTAATGCTGACCAAGATCTCTTGCTTCATGTTGGCAATGGCTGCAACTTGGGTCAAATAGGATGAACACAATATTCTTGCCGTCTTTGGCGAGATCTTCACGGCTGAAACGTATACCGCTTTGCAAAATATAAAAAGTAAAATCAGGGATTATTTTGGTTGGTTCAACTGAGGTTGGGGCGACAGCGGGGGAGGCGCTTGCATGGCTTTGTATTGCCGATTCCTTAGACTCGCTTTGCGTATGAGGTTGTTTACTGTTTCCATTACATGAAAGGGAAAGTGCCAGGCACATAAAAGTAGAAATACGGATCATATATTTTTGGCAAATCATATGCTTATTGTTTTATTAGAATCATATTTTATCAAAACTATGCAAAAAATCAAAGAAAATAAATGCTTAACCATTAAATGACATGGCCGTTATCCAATTCATCTGGGGGCAAGTTTCCTAACCAAGAGCTGGCAGGTATAGCTATCCTTGAGCTCCATGATGATTTCCTTTTCCACCAGGACACGATCTATAGTCTGCTGGTTGTAATGACGTATGGTGATGAGTTCCAATCCGTTTTGACGCTGCACATCATATCGTGCTTTTAAATCACGGAGCAACTCCGCTATGTTTTCTCCTGTGCTATCTATACTTACCGAAAAGCTTACGGCGCTATTGTGCATCATATTCACCTTGATTTGGTACTGGTGGAAACGGCTGAAAATGTCACTGAGATTGTCTTCTACAATAAACGAAAAGTCTTTCGGCAATATGGAAATCAACACTTGATTTACCTTGAAGATAAATGAGGGTATCGGTAAGGTGCCCTCGGTTTGGCGTATCTGCGTGCCTCCATTTTCAATATCGATGAATGACTTCACATGCAACGTAATATTTTTGTTTTGCAGCGGTTTGATAGTCTTTGGGTGGATGACCGTGGCACCGTAATAGGTAAGCTCAATGGCATCCAAATATGAAAGTTCAGCAATTAATTCTGTCTTGTCAAACCATTTAGGATCGGCATTTAGTACCCCTGGTACATCCTTCCATATGGTTACGGCTTCGGCATCAAGACAAGCCGCGAAGATGGCTGCTGAATAGTCAGATCCTTCACGGCCAAGCGTGGTGGTGAAATTTTCGGATGTAGAACCGATGAAACCCTGGGTTACTGCCAATTGCTGCTCCAACAGGGTGGGTATTTCACTTAAGATGCGCTCTTCGGTGATTCTCCATGCCACACGCCCCTCCCGATGGGTATTGTCAGTAAAAATATAATTCCGTGCATCTAGCCATATATTTTTTACTCCGATGTAATTGAGGTAATGGCTCACGATGGTTGTAGAGACGAGCTCACCCACGGAAACAATTTGATCATATAAATAATCATAAGGATCCATTGGCTCGTCTTCCAATATCCACTCGATTTCGACAAACCGATTGGCGACATCGTTATAGGCCGGATGGTGCTCATCAGGAAAGAGTGTTCGTAATATGGTGTCGTGGTATTGTCTGGCTTGCTCCAACAAATCGGATGTATCATCCTTCTGGGTGAAATAGCTAAGGGTTAACCGTTCCAATAGGTTGGTGGTTTTTCCCATAGCGGAAACCACGATTAACAACTTGTCATTTTGGTGTTTTTCGATGATCCGGCCCAGGTTTATTACACCTTCGGCGTCTTTTACGGACGCACCTCCAAATTTGAATACTTGCATTTAGGGGTATAGCTTTACATGTTCAATTCCACAATAATCCGTTTTGCACGGTCCGTCAACAACTTTTCAACTTCCGAATAGGGAACACGGAGTTCAGTTTGTCCGTCTACATACGGTTTGATTTCATAGACGTTGTAAAGGAAAAGCATACTGTCTCGTTCGAGCCCAAAGTTGTCCGGAAGGCTGAAACGGCCTTGGTCAAAAAAATAACCGTTTTCTAAGGATTGGTCAACGGCAAGGTTTTCCTGTTTCCTAAAATGACGTTCAGCAACGGCAGTCAACTCATTTTGGTATGGTTTTGATACGATGTTATCAAGAGTGAGTGGTTGTCGATTGGGGATGTCATAGTGCATGAATACCGTGGCATAGTTGCCGTGCGCACCACCCGTGTAGGTGGAAGCATCGATTACCAACTCGAGGTAAGAGGGGGTAATGCGGTACACTTTGGCGTGGGACTCGGACGCCCAAACCCGTGGAAAGGGGTCGGATTGACGGAAATCATCAAATTCATCAATGAATGTTTGGGCAACCCCCTCCACTGATGCGGTATCATCACCAAGCAGCGCGCCCATCACGAAGCGGTTGACGGCAGAATCTTGGAATGACGGGTAAGACATCGCAAAATAAGTGGTGTCTGTGGTTTCACTGGTCTTAATAGGAAAGTCGCTGTATTTGATATAATTTTCATATTGGTATGCAAGCGTATCTGCATGTTGAACCTGGCTTTCTGCCTCATTATTATCTGAATTGGACTGGCAAGCACCAAGCACTCCGGCTCCGATAATCGCCAACAAGCCATACCGCCAGTTGGCGAATTTGGGATTCCTGAAATTCATACGTTTGTTTATCATCATGTCAGCGCTTTGGGGTTTAAATTGTCAATATAAAAATTAAAATGTGTCCAACGACACATTCACCCATTCCTTATCAAAAGTTGCACCATATTTTTGGTAAAAATTGATGGCGGGCTCATTCCATTCCAATACCTGCCATGCCATGCCACTGTACTGTCGTTCCTTGCATAACTTCCAGGTCGCATCGAACAGTAACTTACCGATGCCTTTACCCCGCATGTGTTCGGTTACAATGATATCTTCCAGATAAAGCCTACGGCCCTTCCATGTCGAATACCGGATATAAAAGAGGGAAATGCCCACGATATGGTCATCCACATCCGCCACAAAAGCCTCCCACACCGGAGCATCGCCAAAACCGGTGTCCACAAACTCCTCCATGGTTACGGTCACTTCATCCGGTGCTTTTTCGTATACGGCAAGTTCCTTGATGAGTTCCAGCATCTGCTGGCAGTCGGTCGCTTCGGCCTTACGTATGATTATGTTGTTCATTTTTGTTGACTGTTTGTCTTTTGTTCTTTCACACAGAGGCTGTCAAGCCTTTACGCAAAGAACGCGAAGGCATTTATTGCTTTCTTTTGCGAACTTTGTGTGGAACCCGCCTTCATCGCTCACCAAAAATTGTGCTCCCCAAACGTACCATCGTGCTACCTTGTTCGATAGCGATTTTGTAATCGGCAGACATGCCCATGGATAAGGTGTCAAAATAAGGGGTATCCCTGAAAAAACTCTGTTTAATGCCATCGAAAAGTGATTTCAGTTCATAAAATTCCTCTTTGACTATCTTTTCACTAGGTGTGTTGGTTGCTATTCCCATTAATCCCCTAATCCGAATATTCTTCAACTCGCCAATCTGTTCTGAACGCAACAATTCAATAAGTTCAGCATGGTCGAGTCCGAATTTAGTGTCTTCAGAAGCGATATGTATTTGCAAAAGGCAGTCGATGATACGGGCATGCTTCACTGCTTGTTTGTTTATTTCGCTCAAGAGTTTTAAGCTATCTACTGAGTGGATCAAGCCGATGAATGGCGCAATGTATTTGACCTTGTTGCTTTGCAGGTGGCCAACGAGATGCCATTCGATATCTTTGGGGAGTGCTTCGTGTTTCCCAACCAATTCCTGCACGATGTTTTCACCAAAGGCGCGGTGTCCGGCATGGTAAGCTTCCATAATATCGGATTGGGGTTTAGTCTTTGACACAGCAATCAGTTTGACAGCAAGTCGGCTTAACTCTTCTTCGATGGCTTTAATGTTATTAGCAATGCGCATATTTTTGACGATTTCGTTTTATGTTTCTCATCTTGTTATAACCTTTTTCTCTACGGCGGATGAGAGACTGGTAAGCCGCATAGAACTGTGTCACGAAAGTTCGCAGAGACGCTTTTCCGTAGTTGGCGGATTAAGCTCGCTAAGAAAAGCTCAGCGGTCTTCGCGTTGGAAAACTTTGCGCGCTCAGCGTGAAAAAGCTGCAATCTGCCGTACACCCCCATAATTGCGAAGCATTCACGAACACCTTTGGAGCTGACTGGAGGTGAGTAATTGCTTTTCACACACAATTTGTCTAAGTTTTCATCTGTCCTTAACTTTTCTCTCAATGGCAGATGAGAGATCGACAAATTGCTTTTCACACACAATTTGTCTAAGTTTGCACAAAACTACAAAACCTGCACCTATCTACCAACTGGAAAGATAGGCAAGGATAATATAATAGGATGCGA
Source organism: Parapedobacter tibetensis (assembly GCF_024704835.1). Classification (GTDB taxonomy): domain Bacteria; phylum Bacteroidota; class Bacteroidia; order Sphingobacteriales; family Sphingobacteriaceae; genus Parapedobacter; species Parapedobacter tibetensis. The sequence continues at coordinate 455,931 of NZ_JAMXBE010000004.1, read as the reverse complement.
CTGCTTTTGACCGGAATGATGGTTTTGTTTTTATACATCTCCTGCGGGGAGAAAATTCCTACTGATGTGATTCGGCAAAATCAGATGTCGGACATATTGCTGGATGTGCACCTAGCGGATGGTGAGCTGTCTTCTATGGCCATCGATTCGGCAAGAGCTTACCGAGAAACGTATTATGATGCAATCTTCAACCGGTATGGTATTGATTCCACGATGTTTAGGCGAAGTATTGAATTCTATTCAAGCAGGCCGTATATCATGAAAGAATTCTATATATCCATTGAAAAAAAGCTAGAAGGAATGAATAAGGCTGAGCAGGAGGAAATCGAAGCGAAATATCGGTCGCAACGGCTTGCAGACTCCATCAGAAATGTCCAGACGCTAGATAGCCTGTATCGTATAAAACGTGATTCGCTCGATCTCAAACGCAAGCGTTACCTATTGTTCATGCATAAAGGAGATAGCACATACAATGGGCCGGATTCCGTGAGCTTTGAGCAATTGCGAAACAAGATGTTGGAGGATATTGGCTTTGATAGGGCCCGGAAACTGCAGGATAGCATAAGACAAGAATGATTTATCCCGATAATGCCATAGACAAACTTGGGTTTGCGGACATAAAAACACTCGTCAAATCCAAATGCCTGAGTGAACCGGGCGAGGAGATGGTGGATAAAATACAACCTCAGACGAGGTTTGACCAAATCGATAAGTTTTTGAGGCAAGCCCATGAATTCAAGGAACTGCTTACCAATGACGCCCCGCTTCCCGTAGATCATTTATACCCTATTAAGCCCCATGCAGAAAAGGCCAGGGTAATAGGTGCTTTCCTTTCCGAAGAAGAGTTTTTCAATGTATTGCTGTCCTTGAGGACAGTATTTGCCGTTATCCGATACTTTAATGAACGCAATGGCCAATATCCCAATTTGGAAGCATTGTTTGAGCACCTTCCCATCGAAAAGAACATCATTTTGGCCATTGAATCGGTCATAGATGCCAAAGGAAAGGTAAAAAACAATGCTTCGCCGTTGCTGGCAGACATCCTGTCTGGCATCGTCAAAGCTGAACAGGAAGCTCGGAAACGCATCGATCAAGTATTCAAAGCCGCCCAGAAAAATGGCTGGACGGCCGATGGCAACCTCACGATCCGCGATGGCAGGCTATGCATCCCAGTGTTAGCCGAAAACAAGCGCAAGGTAAAAGGATGGATGCATGACGAGTCGGCCACCGGACAGACCGTATATATCGAGCCGGAAGAAGTGTTCCTCCTCAATAACAAGGTGCGCGACCTTGAATTCGAGAAGCGACGGGAAATCGTCCGAATATTGACCGCCTTGACGGACGAACTGCGACCACATATCCCTTTGTTATTGGCTTATCACAATTTGCTAAGCAAAGTGGATTTTGTACGTGCAAAAGCATTGTTTGCCATCGATATCGAGGCCCACATGCCTGAGTTGAGCAAGGATGCAACGCTTTCATTGGTCAATGCACGGCACCCCTTGTTACTGCTCAATTTCAGAAGCACCCAACAAACTGTGGTGCCACTCAACGTAAAAATAGAAGAAGGGCAGCGGGTCATTGTGGTCTCGGGACCAAATGCAGGAGGGAAATCCGTATGTATGAAAACCATTGGATTACTGCAATTGATGGTCCAAGCGGGTTTGCTTATCCCAGCGGATCCCACTTCAAAAATAGGGATATTCCGGCGGGTGTTTGTCGATATCGGTGATGATCAATCGATTGAAAGCGATCTCAGTACGTACAGTGCCCACCTTTCGAAAATGAAGTATTTTTCCGAACATGCAGATGCCAAGACCTTAGTGCTCATTGATGAGTTTGGCACGGGTACCGATCCGCTTTTCGGTGGACCCATTGCCGAAGCGGTGTTGGACACACTTAACCGTAAGCGGGTCAGAGGAGTGGTCACTACCCATTATTCCAATTTAAAAGTCTTCGCCAGCAATACGGAAGGCCTTGAAAATGCGTCCATGTTGTTTGACAATGCGGCGATGCGGCCCTTATATATCCTCCAAACCGGTAAACCCGGTAGTTCGTATGCTTTTGAAATTGCCCAGAAAATAGGCTTGAGCAAAGACATTTTATATGCCGCCAGGCAAAAGATTGGTGTCCAGCAAAAGCGAGTAGATACATTGTTGGTTGATTTGGAACGAGACAAGAAACTAGTATATGATGCTAAAACAGCTATCGCCCTAAAAGAGCGGCAACTGGCTCTACTGAAAGAAGAGAACGAAACATTACAGACTTATTTGGAAGAAAACAAAAAGTCCATTATCAGCAAGGCCCGTGAAGAGGCGAAGGAGATTATTAAGAATGCCAATAAACTCGTGGAAAATACCATTGCGGGCATCAAGGAAAGCCAGGCGGATAAGGATAAAACCAAAATGCTACGGAAACAATTGGATGCCGAATTGCAAAAACATACGCAGGAAACACCAAAGCCGGAAATCCATAAACAACAGCCCGTAGCGGATGACCATATTGAAGTAGGTGATTGGGTTCAACTGTTGGAAACGGGCAATGAAGCACAAGTAATCAGTGTTGCCAAAAATAACCTTGTATTGGCAATGGGCGAGCTCCGTACCGTCCAAAAGCGAAACAATGTAGCCCGTATTACAAATAAGAGCCCCAAAAAGGTTTCGCGGCAATCGCACCATGCCAAAATATCGAATGATGTAGCTAGTTTCCGTCCTGAAGTGGATGTACGTGGTATGCGTACCGAAGCAGCACTTTATGAAATCGAGAAATACCTGGATAGGGCGTTAATGATGGGGTTTCCAAGCCTCAAAATCATCCATGGCAAAGGCGATGGGATTTTGCGCAAATTTATCCGAGATTATTTGCGCAAATACGGAGAAGTGAGCCGAATGGAAGACGAACATCAAGATAGGGGAGGTGAGGGAATTACGTATGCTTATTTTGAATAAAAATGGACTTTTTACCGGAACACCATGATTTGATTTCTATTGGAATCTCTATACTGGCGGGCAGCCTGGTGGGGCTGGAGCGTGAGTACAAAAATAAATCAGCCGGCTTTCGCACCATTGTGCTCATTTGCTTAGGGGCGACGGTATTCACCATTGTTTCACGCTTTGGCGTGGGGAGTGACGACCGGATCGCCGCTAATATCATTACCGGTATCGGTTTTATTGGCGCCGGTGTCATCTTCAAAGATAAGTTCTCGGTAATGGGGCTCACTACGGCTGCGGTGATCTGGGTCGTAGCGGGGATTGGCATGGCAGCGGGCATCGGATACCATGGGTTGGCGCTGTTGCTTGCTGTAATTACCGTGATTGTATTATCCCTTTTTGCTAAAGTTGAAGGTGGCATGGAGCGGTTGTTCCTGACGCGCACCATTTTCGTTGGTTTTCACAATATGGATACCGATAACCTAGAAGAGTTGAAACGCTTGATGGATAAATATCGCATCAGACACACGCGTAAAACGGTAAGCAAACGCGCCGGAAAACTAGCCGTTGTTTTTGAGCTGAGTGCCGACAGGAAGAACCTGCAACAATTTAATAACGAAATGATCAGCTTGCCTTACGTAGACGAATTCCATTACAATTCATAAGAAAAAGGAAAGGCTGTCCTTCACTAAGAACAGCCCTTCCCATGTGTGTTACTTAGGTAACGTTTAAAAGCTATACGTGAGCCCAGCGTTCCACGTGGTGCCTAAGCCGTAATAGTAACCGTTGCCGGTTTTACGGCTGAAATATTCCTGGTTTAAAATGTTCATCACGTTGCCGCGGAATTTCAACCGCTGCGCCCCGATGTTGAACGTATAGCTGACTCCGGCGTCAAGAACACCGAACGAATCAAGTTTCTCGGGACTGTATACCTCCCCGTCAAGCACTGCATCAATGACGCTCGATGCATTTACTTGCTCATAGAGGTTGCTGTAGAAATTGTAATCGACATCGATTGACAACTCTTCCAGAATGTCATAGCGTGTTCCCAGTCCAAACGAGGTTTGGGCAGCGTCGCCAACCTTTGCACCGGAAAGTTCGAGATTACCACTTTGAATGATTTGTGAATTCTCATCATTTCTTAGGTTGAAAGGTGAATCGCCGTCATACTGCCAGTCACCCAATGAACCATAGCCGCGAATCATCCATTGCGGGGTAACATTTGCCTGGAAATCCAGTTCCAATCCTTTATGAAGTTGTGTTACACCGGTTAAGAGGTAAGTTGTTTCATCGTACACCGTTCCGTCGACTTCTATGCCTCTGACGAAGAACGTCTCAAAACGATTTTCCCAAGAGGTGTAATAGCCGTTCAGATTAACGACAAAATTTGGAATCGAAAATCGATAGCCGGCTTCCAGTCCGAAAATCTCCTCGTTATCCACCTTTGGATCGGTAAATTCAACGCTGCCCTGGGGGAAAATGTTATCCAAAAACGGCTGACGGGAATACTGGCCGATATTGGCAAAAATCGTGTGCTGATCTTCAAAAGTATAAGAAGCCCCGCCCTTAATGTTATAACCTATTTTGTTTTCAGTATCAGATTTCGCTTCTCGTTCGTCATAGTTCCAGCGATTGTATTTCACATAAGACTGGTTGGAAACAGAACCTTGCGCAAACACCGTAAATCCATCTCTCGCGTATTCCACTTGTCCAAAAGCACCCTGGTAATTAATGCTTTCCGAATCGTCATAACCTACCCGCTGATCTTCTGGTGCGTAGTTGAAAAGCGCCGCCCAAGGGTCTGCTTTGTAAGATTTGGTGATTTCGAAATCACCGCCGTGTGCCGGGCTATTTTCAATCCGGCTATTTAATCCCAATTTATTGATGACCTGGCGGAAGTGGTCGCCTTGGTAAAACCGGAGATCAGCCCCAACATTAAATGTAAAGCCATAATCCGTCTCGTGCGTGAAATTCGATACCATTCCATACCAGAAGTGGTTGTTCATCGAAGCCCGCAGCATGGTGCCTTCGTATCCTTGGCTCACACCACTTGTAATCGAGTTGTTATAACTCGCGATATTATCCCAAAGTAATTCACCGTTGGGTCCGTAAGCCGGGCCGAATTGCTGGTCTAGGCGGTTTACACCGTTGCCCAACGCGCCCGTACCGCCACCCCGCCCAATGGACGCATAGAGTACGGTAGAAAGTGATGATTTTTCGGTAATATCAAAGTCCCAGTTAAGATTGGCTACCGGTTTATGATAAAAGTTGGTTACCAGTGACAGTCCGTCGCCGTTGTAACGGCCATAATTATGATTGCCGCGGATACCGGTTAAATCGTAGCCGGGAAATTCAACGCTTCCGTTGTCGAAATAGCTCGTTTCCATATTCTTGGCATAGTTCTGTCCGTGCTGTTGCGGCGCACCGAAGAGCATGAAGTTGAAATTATGGCTTTCGTTTGGTTTGTAACCCACGGAGAAGAAGTAGCTTTGTCCATTTCCTTGCGTACCTACGGCGTATTTAGCATCTGCGCGCCAATAATCCAGCATCATGGAAAAGCCCCATTTATTCTTGAGGCCGGTATTATAGCTTACCGTACCCTTAGCGTAGCCGTTGTTGCCAGTCATGAAACGAACGAAACCGCCTTGTTCCAAGTCCGTCGCTTTAGTAACAATATTTATTGTACCGCCGACAGAAGAGATAGCTAGTTTAGACGATCCTAAACCACGCTGCACCTGCACGGCGTTTGCCACGTCAGCGATTGAACTCCAGTTGGACCAATACATGTTTCCGTCTTCCATCCCATTGATCGGCTGTCCATTCAGCAGGTAAGCCGTATTGGATTGATCGAACCCACGTAGGAAATTCTGTCCATCACCAAATCCGCTGGCCTGGTTCGTTACATAAACCGATGGCGTGTTTTTCATGATTTCCGGGAACTCGACGTTGCCGATACCCTTGTTTTGAATTTCCGATCTACTAACGGTAGACACCGCAATAGGCGTTTTACGGTCTTCGGCGATGTCGATGATTCCACGGCCCACCACTACTACTTCTTCCAACGATTGCGAGTCCGAGGGCGATAATACGATGATACCCAAATTGGATGTTGTAGAGAACGGCACCGTCTTGCTCGAAAAGCCGATGATTCTGATCATGATTTCACCGGATTCGCGGTCTGTGGAAAGGGTAAAGTTCCCGTCGCTATCGGTTGCCGTAGCGATGGAAGTGCCCCTGATCAAAACGGTTGCTCCGGCCACTGGCTCATCGCCATCGGTAACCTTTCCCGTGAGCGCACGCTGTGCCCAGGAATAATTGCTGATCATTAAAAAAACAGTAACTAATGTTGTCCATTTAGTAATTTTCTTTCTCATACGTACATAAATTGATAAAAATTCGAGTGTGAATGAAGTCGTTTTTCCTCCTAAGCGAGAAAAATGAAAATTCAAGTGCCGTGAAAAACGATACATTCATGGGATGAATGGTTATTTTACAGCACAAAGGTAGCCTTTTGCGTGTGAAGTTAATATTAACACAATATTATCTAACATCTTTTTTATCAACAAGTCGGTCTCACTGTGGATTTCTCCACGATACGTTGATTATGCTTGCAGGTCATTACGAGGATAGTTATGTTTGGGACATGAAAAGAGTCCTGCTTGGCAGTTGTTTCCTCTTGGCATTGGGTTGTGGCGATAAACGTAACAATCCGAAACCGGAAGCTGCTACCTATCGCATCACCGAAGACTTTGAAGGTGCCCGGAAAGACGCTTATGCAACAGGCGAACTGCCGTTAAATACAGGGATATGGGAGTTTGACGATGCCCTGATCTGGGGTGGCGCGTTCCAAGCTGACGCAAAAAATGGCAAACGCGCCGTTCGCATCCGAAATACGGGAAGTATAAGTACCGCTTTTCAGGTATCGAACCTTGAGATGGTCTACTTCAAACACGGACTTTTCGGCAATGATGCTCCAGCTACTTGGCATTTGTATATGGCGCCGGATGGAGAGGGCTTTCAGCAGGTTGGCGAGGAGATGACAACCTCTTCACACACCCTGAAATTGGATTCGTTTGCCGTTTCAGACACCGGGAAGGTGCGGTTTCGGATCGTTAAAACCGGTGGTGGCCGCCTCAACATCGACGATATCGTTTTCAAAGGGACAGGTGAGTCGGGGATTGTATTAGGCGAGCCGGGTACGTGGGAGGGCGGTGGTTATGACCCCGCCGATGAAGAGCCGCGCGGCGTTGAAAAGGGGGAAGATGCGCCACCATCAGTAGGCGATAACAGCAACATGCTATTCGGGAATCCTTCAGACGCCGATGACAACATCATAAATTATTCCAACTACCTCATTGATCATCATTACTATGTATTGTCATACAACCGCGACCGCGGAACGCCGAATTGGGTAAGTTGGCATTTGGACGAGGCCAATATCACCGGTGAGGTAGGCCGCCAGGACAATTTTGCACCCTATATTGGTATTCCCCAAAGCTGGTACGTCGTATCCCATGCTAGCTACACAGGTTCTGGATTTAATAGGGGGCATAATTGCCCATCGGCTGACCGGACGAGTTCCTATGAGGCTAATTCATCGACATTTTTGATGACAAACATGATCCCGCAAGCGCCGGAAAACAACGGCGGACCATGGGCAGACTTGGAAAACGAGATCCGCGCCCAGGTGAGAAATGGCCGCGAGGCCTATATCATTATGGGTTTGTATGGAAAAGGTGGGAAGGGCGACAATGGAGAAGCCGAGACCATTGACAATGGGAAAATAACAGTGCCTGCCCGGATTTGGAAAGTTGCGCTACTCTTAACGAAAGGTGATGATGATCTGGCTCGCGTTACCGCGGATACGCGAATTATCGCTGTAGATATGCCAAATAGCAATGATGTTGATGAGCGGTGGCAAAATTATCAGGTAAGTGTTGATGCCATTGAACAACAAACCGGATACGACTTATTCGCCAACCTTCCAGAAGATATCCAACGCGCCGTGGAGGGGGCCGTTGTTGTCGACTTTTAAGTTGGGATAACTGAAAGAAGCGGAGGCGACTAAAGCGTATCTACCCAACGAAGTACAGGGTGCCCTGCTCTTGAAACGGGCCGGACAAATGGGCTATCTTAACTTGCCGTGCTATGCAAAACCGATGCTTTGCCATTTTAATAGTTTGGTTGGTTTGCTTGCCAACTATCGTCGTGCTTCACCAGCAGCGACTCAAGGGCGCGGTCGGCCATTACGAATACCTCCGCGTTGGTAAGGAATTGGTAGGTGCTCCCCTTACCATATCGTGTGTTTGTGTATGTTGCTTCCATTATGAAGACAAAGGTAGGGGCAAAGCCAACCCTGAAAGTTGACCTCAACTGCATAAAAACTTGGCAAAATAGACGGTACAGGAAATTGTAAGCTCCCTTTAGCCGCCGCCATCATCACGCTGTTGGCTCTTCCGATACGCACGTGGCGACAGCCCATACCACTTCTTAAACAGCCTGCTGAATACGCTGGTTTCGGTATAGCTGAGCGCAGAAAACCTACACGCGGGGGATGCGCGCCGTCACAATAGCGTTCCATGAGCCAGCCTTCCATGTTGGACTCCGCGTCACCGGCTTCTTCCTCGATGACGTCGTCGGGCGCGGCATGGAGGTTAAGGCGAATGATTCTAAGGGAGTCTTCTCGAGCGTATAAAAAATATCTTCCAAAAAACTTAATAGGTGGCAAAAAAAGCGGCAATCTATCGTACCGATGACTGCCGCTTTTAACGATTATCTTTGGACCTTTATACGTCTCTTCTTGGTTGATTTCCAGCTTTTACCGCCGCACGAATCTTGCTATGCCGCTTGCCGTATACAAAGTAAAACACGATTCCGATAACCATCCAAATAGCTAATCGCTCCCAGCTCGCAATGGGCAATGAAGCCATCATAGCGATGCATACGACAATGCCAAGAATGGGTAACAAGGGTACCAAGGGGGTACGGAATGGCCGATGTGTATCGGGGTTTGTCTTGCGGAGCACGATAATGCCTATGCACACCAAGGTGAATGCAAATAAGGTGCCTATACTGACCATGTGGCCAAGGTCTGATACCGGTACAAAACCGGTGAAGAGACTGACGAAAAGCATGAAAATCAGGTTGGTTTTCCAAGGTGTTTGCCTTTTGGACAAATCCGAAAAGAATTTGGGCAACAGCCCGTCTTTGCTCATGGTATAGAACACACGACTTTGACCGAGCAGCATCACCAGAATGACGGATGTATATCCGGTAAGGATGGCAATAATCAATGCGGTATTTAAGAAGGTGTATCCTGTTTTGGCAAAGGCTGTAGCAACGGGTTTTGCATCGCCCGCAAACAATTTGTAATTTTCTAAACCGGTGAGCACATAGGAGAACAGCACATATAGAATGGTACAAACCACCAACGAACCGATAATGCCTATAGGCATTCCTTTCTGTGGGTTTTTGGCCTCCTGGGCGGCGGTACTCACGGCGTCAAAACCGATGAAGGCAAAGAAAACGACACCCGCTCCACGCATAATGCCGCTGATGCCAAACTCACCGAAATAATCGCTCCTGAAGAACTCAAAAAAGCCTATTTCGCCTGATTTCAATAGTTTTTCACCTTCATTTACAGGAATGAACGGATCATGGTTGAGCGGATTGATGAAACTCCATCCCAAAGCAATGAAAATCAAGACCACGGCCACCTTGACCACGACCAATATATTATTCACAAACGACGATTCCTGTGTGCCTCTCATCAAAAGCAGCGACAACAGACATACGATGAAAATGGCCGGGAGATTCACGATGCCATTTTCCCAAGGTCCATGCAAAAAATTATGAGGGATAACTATGCCAAATTCAAGTAAAAACTGATTGAAGTACTGCGACCAACTGGACGCCACCGTGGCAGCACCCAACGCATATTCGAGCACGAGATCCCACCCGATCACCCAAGCCACAAATTCACCCATGGTGGCATAGGAGTAGGTATATGCACTCCCCGCTACCGGAATCATAGCTGCAAACTCGGCATAACAAAGTCCCGCAAACGCGCATCCCACAGCTGCTACAATGAATGAGATGGTCACAGCCGGCCCTGCATTTTCAGCCGCTGCTATCCCCGTAAGCGAGAAGAGCCCAGCACCAATGATAGCGCCTACGCCCAACGCCACCAGCCCACTGCTTGATAATGTCCGTTTGAGAGTTCCTTCTCCACTTTCCTGGGCTTCAGCCACCAAGGTTGGAATCGATTTTTTAAATAGCATATCGAATCACTTTTAAGAATTTAGATTGTTTGCGTTAGTAACGAACCAAACCTACAAATTTTTATTTTTAAAAGATGTATTTTTTTAGTTATCCGATTTTTCTACCGATTGTAGGGAGGGATGAGTCGGTTTTTCGATAGGTTGATAGGTTACGACTTTTTCTTGCTGCTTATTCCCTTCGGCCGTGACCAAGGGGCTATCCCTATTAACGCTGATATGTGGCGCGATAATCAAAGACACGATCGACATCAATTTGATAAGGATATTCATGGAGGGCCCCGAAGTGTCTTTGAACGGGTCACCTACGGTATCGCCGGTCACTGATGCTTTGTGTGCATCCGAACCCTTATATTCCATTTTACCGTTGATTTCTACACCGGCCTCGAATGATTTCTTGGCATTATCCCAAGCTCCGCCGGCATTATTCTGAAACATTCCCAGCAATACTCCCGACACCGTGACCCCCGCCAAAAGGCCTCCAAGGATTTCGGCCGAAGAGGTGTTTTCGAATACGCCCTTGAAGCCGAAGCCCACCAAAAGCGGGACAACCAATGCGATGGCACCCGGTAAAATCATCTCCCGGATAGAGGCTTTGGTGGATATCGCCACACATTTGTCGTATTCGGGTGTTGCTTTGTATTCCATGATGCCAGGTATTTCGCGAAACTGACGCCTCACTTCTTCCACCATGGCCATCGCTGCCCGACCAACAGCTGCAATAGCCAAAGAAGAGAAAATAAATGGAATCATGGCACCAACAAATAACGCACCCAATACTGGTGCTTTGTATATATCAATGGAGTCGATGCCTGCTATGCCAACAAAAGCGGCAAACAAGGCCAATGCGGTCAATGCCGCTGATGCAATAGCGAACCCTTTTCCTGTAGCGGCTGTGGTATTGCCTACCGCATCCAGCTTATCCGTGCGTTCGCGCACTTCTTTGGGTAGTCCACTCATTTCCGCAATTCCACCCGCATTATCTGCAATGGGACCGAAAGCGTCAATGGCTAGTTGCATGGCTGTGGTGGCCATCATGCCCGCTGCGGCAATGGCTACGCCATACAGCCCCGCAAACGAATAGGAAGTGATGATACCGGCAGCCAATATGATCGTGGGTACCGCGGTAGATTCCATGCCAACCGATAGCCCCCCAATGATATTGGTGGCGTGGCCAGTGGACGATTGCTTCACAATGGAATTGACCGGACGCTTGCCTATGGCCGTGTAATATTCAGTAACGATGCTCATTAGTGCACCAACGATGAGCCCCACCACAATGGCAATAAACACATCCAATGAACTGAATGAAACGCCCCGTAATTCGAGTTGATCAGGCAACAGCCAACCTACCACAAAATAGCAGCCGATGGCCGTGAATAGGATGGAAGACCAGTTGCCAAGGTTCAATGCCTGCTGTACGTCACCCAAGTCATTCTTTACCCTTACCAATGTTGCACCCAAGATGGAGAAAATCAACCCCATGCCAGCGATGAGGATGGGTAACAAGATAGGGGCGATGCCCCCGAAATTGTCTATCGATATGATTTCGCGGCCTAAAACCATGGTGGCCAATATGGTAGCTACATATGAGCCGAATAAATCAGCACCCATACCGGCTACGTCACCCACATTATCCCCCACGTTATCCGCAATGGTAGCGGGGTTGCGTACATCATCCTCAGGGATGCCTGCCTCCACTTTCCCAACCAAATCGGCACCTACATCGGCGGCTTTGGTATAGATCCCACCACCCACACGGGCAAATAGGGCAATGGATTCAGCCCCTAATGAGAATCCAGCCAATACTTCCAGGGCCTTCTCCATTTCTTGCCCGTTTACGTTTGATCCGGTGCTGACTACATATAGCTGATAGAGAATGATGAATAATGTACCCATTCCCAATACAGCCAAGCCAGCCACTCCAAGCCCCATCACGGTGCCACCCGTAAACGACACCTTAAGCGCCCTCGTAAGGCTGGTACGTGCAGCCTGGGTGGTTCGTACGTTGGCTTTGGTTGCGATATTCATGCCGATGTATCCGGCAAAGGCGGAGGTAAACGCTCCGATGATAAAAGATATAGAAATAACCCAGCTCGAGGTCTCGACCAAAGTGCCCGACCAAGCCAAGAGTATAGCCGATATGATCACAAAATAGGAGAGAACCTTCCATTCGGCTCTCAGGAAAGCCATGGCTCCTTCAGCGATATGACCTGCCAATGATTGCATATTGTCGTCTCCCGCATCCTGCCTGCTCACCCACGCTGATTTGATAATCATCACGATAATGCCCACCAAGCCCAATACAGGAATTAAATAAATCAGATTTTCTTGTAAAAATTCCATCGTATTTGATTCAAATTAAGTTAAATATTTCTGCCGCAAGTCATAATAGGTTCCAATCAAGCGATGCCAAAAATAAGATGCTTATTGTAATATTCAAATTTATTTGCGCTTTTTTTTCCTTTCCACTTTTTTCCATACTTTCGTTGTCATAACCAACCACCGATGAACACAACACCCGAACAGAATGACGACATGAAGCGCGAATTGGGCTTGCTCGATGCGACCATGTTGGTAGCCGGATCGATGATCGGCTCAGGTATCTTTATCGTTAGCTCCGATATTGTACGTAACGTGGGCAGTGCCGGCTGGCTCATCTTCATTTGGGTACTCACCGGCACAATTACCGTGATAGCGGCAATGAGCTACGGCGAATTGTCGGCCATGTTCCCGAAAGCAGGGGGGCAATATGTCTACCTGAGGGAAGCCTATAATAGGCTTGTAGCCTTCCTTTATGGATGGTCGCTATTTATGGTCATTCAAGCGGGCACCATTGCTGCCGTGGGGGTGGCATTCGCCAAATTTGCGGCTTATATCTATCCTCCGCTGGGCGATGAATACATCTTATGGGATTTAGGAGTATTTAAACTCAATTCGGGCCAATTGGTGGCCATTGGCACCATTGTCATGCTCACTTGGTTCAATGCCCGCGGAGTGAAAAACGGAAAGATCATCCAAACGGTGTTCACCATCGTAAAAATCCTGTCGCTAGGCGGGTTGATTGTCATGGGGCTTTTCGGTGCGTTCAATGCCGATGTTTGGAATGCCAACTGGTCAACAGCGTGGGATACTGTGCGCTGGGATGTAAATAGCGGCACGGCTGTTTCAATAGGTGGTGCGGCCATCTTCGCCGGTATTGTATCGGCCATGGTCGGTTCCTTGTTTTCCAGCGATGCGTGGAACAATGTGACATTCATCGCCGGGGAGGTACGGAATCCAAAGCGGAATATTGGGTTGAGCTTGTTTTTGGGCACCCTGATTGTGACCGTCATTTATGTATCGGCAAACCTGATGTATTTAGCCACGCTGTCCATGCCTGAGATTGCTTTTGCACCTGCAGATCGGGTAGCTATCGTGGCAGCACATGCTATTTTTGGTTCCTCAGGCACGCTTATTATTGCCATTATGATTATGGTATCAACCTTTGGCTGCAACAACGGATTGATTTTGGCTGGAGCACGGGTATACTACACCATGTCTCAGGATGGACTATTCTTCAAAAAAGCAGGTGAATTAAATAAGTTTGAAGTGCCTGGATGGGGATTGTGGGCACAGTGTATATGGACTTCGGTGTTGTGCCTCACAGGCAGGTATGGCGATTTGCTCAACTATGTGATTTTTGTAGTATTGATTTTCTATGCCCTTACCATCATTGGGATATTCATCCTCCGAAAGAAACAACCCGATGCAGAGCGGCCCTATAAGGCCTTCGGCTATCCGGTGTTGCCTGCTTTGTATGTTGTTGCCGCATTGACAATTTGTGTCGGATTGTTGATCTATCAACCCACCTTCACATGGCCGGGATTGATCATTGTACTTTTAGGTATACCGGTGTTTTATTTTTGGAATAGGAAAGCAATTAATGTGTAGGACTGGTTTATGGGAGATGCCTTGAACCTCATAGCATAGGTTTTAAGCTACAAGAATAGGACGTGGATGATGCAGATTAAACGAATCAACGCCTTAACTATCTATCAGCGATAATCTGTTTAATCTGCGTCTCCAGTGTTCCGATGAGACACGTTATCGGCGTTCTATCAACTACTTCGCAGGCACCGTCCAGAAATAGATGGTATCGTTGCCCACTTTCACCACGCTTTCGGCCTCCCAATCACCCATATCAAAATCGTGCGAAACAATACGGCTTCCGGGCTTCAACTCCTTGAGCAGCTTGGGGCGTAGCTTCAGATTCACGGAGGGCAATAAGTATAATGTCACCACGGAGGCCTGACTAAAATCGAAGTCAAACAGGTCACCCTGTACGAATCTCACCTTATCGGTTACCCCTTCGGCTTTGGCATTTTCATTGGCTTCCTTGATGCGTTGCGGATTCAAGTCCACGCCGATTCCTGTAGCCCCAAATTTTTTTGCAGCAGTAATAACAATACGTCCATCTCCACATCCCAAATCATAAACCACATCGCCAGCTTTTACGCCAGCCAGTTTCAGCATTTCTTCTACTACCTTTTGGTTCGTAGGTACATACGGGACATCCAAATCCGGTTGTTGAGCATATGCGCCTGTGCACGCAACAACAAATAAGGCAATCAACCAATTTTTAAATTTGCTCATCATCTTTGTTTTTTGGGTTATACATTTATATATATATATCAAATGCTTGTGATGGGGCTATAAACCTAAAGATTAACAGTTTACAGCCGTGATTGTCTTTATCCTCTTGGACTACCGTATAACAGTAAAAAATAATGTGCCCAATAGCAATACCCCGACACCCACCATGGCCCCCATGCCTGTG
Organism: Parapedobacter tibetensis; assembly: GCF_024704835.1. Lineage (GTDB taxonomy): Bacteria > Bacteroidota > Bacteroidia > Sphingobacteriales > Sphingobacteriaceae > Parapedobacter > Parapedobacter tibetensis. Next base: position 440,905 of record NZ_JAMXBE010000004.1, on the reverse strand, counting down.
TAAGTCAAACTTGAATACAATAAATACGCACAGGACCCGCTAAATATAATCGGGGTTAGGGGGTATAAGGGTACCTTGAACGGACGTGGGACATTTGGCTCCTTGATGCGCAGCACAAACAATGCGATGCCAATGGCGAGGAAAAAGAACCAGAACACGGGTGCCGTGAACTCCACCATGGACTCAAAGCCGCCGCGGGTGAACGCGCCTAAGCCAATCAAAGCCAAAGCGATCAGGCCCTGGACGAGGAAAGCGTTGACAGGGGAGGAGGTGTTCGTATTCCACTTGCCCAAGGGAGCAAATATCTTGAAGTCGCGGCCAAGGGCATAGTTGGTACGGGCTCCGGTAAAAATGGTCGCATTAACAGAGGTCAATGCCATCATCGCTACCAGCACCCCAATGAGAAAAACTCCCGGTTCGCCCATGATGGCACGCATCAGATCGACCCCAACGGCCTCAGAAGCGGCCATCCGCTCAATACCCAACACATATAGGAATGCAAGGTTAATCAATAGGTAGATAGCCGTGATGAATAGGATGCTAATCACCAATACATTGACCATTTTCCGGCTACCTGCACGTAATTCCGCAGATATGTAACCAGCTTCGTTCCATCCACCAAATGTTAAGAGGACGAATACCATGGCGAGCCCCATTGCCGGAGTGGTGTTGGTGGTCACACTGGGTATGTCCGCCAATGATGCCGATGATGGACTGAAGAGAAACCCGGCGATGATTACCATGAGTAACCCAGAAAACTGGATAGCCAATAACAATTTTTGTGTGCCGGTGCCGAACTTGACACCGCTGATGTTGATGGCGGTAAGCATAAACACCACCAATGCTGCATATATGGCGGAGGAGTAAGTACCCAAACGATATAATTGGGAAATATAATCGCCCACAATATAAGCCAGCAAAGCTATTGAACCCGTTTGTATTACACTTATCCTCGCCCAAGCAAATAGAAACGAAAAACGCTTACCAAAGGCACGCCTCAAAAAATGATAGTCGCCCCCAGTGTTAGGAAATGAGGTGCTAAGCTCTGCATAACACAATGCCCCAATCAAGGAAACCAATCCACCCAGCAGCCAAACGGATAAGAATAATCCCCAGCTTCCAGTATTTGCAGCCACCAAGGGTGGCGTACGGAAGATCCCTGCACCAACCACGATGCCCACGATGATGACAATCGCGTCCAGCATGCTAAGTATGGGTTTAGGGCTGTTCTTGTCAATGGATTGGAAATGGGAAGGAGATGTCGCCTGACCATTTTGATGAAGTTCCAAAAAGGTGTGGGTGGACTTGCTTTCTTCTTTCATAACTTGGTATGCTAGTAGATACGATCGGTAACCAGAAGAACTACAATTATATAGCGTGTTTGTTTACCATGGATTAGCTTTTGTAATGTAATATTATTGTGGTAGGAAGGTGAATAGTGGTCGATGGTCAGTAGTCTGCGGTCGATATTCAATCGAAAAATTTTTCACTAAAGTTTACAAGAAACAATTCTTTAGTGGCGCGTGTGCAAGCCGTATAAAGCCACCGTAGGAACTCGATGTCCATTAGCTCATCCGTAAGGTAACCCTGGTCTACAAATACGGCTTGCCATTGCCCACCTTGTGCTTTGTGGCAGGTAACAGCCATGGCAAATTTGATTTGCAACGCGTTATAATATGGATCGGCCTTCAGGGCAGCCATGCGCTCTCTTTTGTCAGGGATGTCCATGTAGTCGGCCATGACAGCTTCAAAGAAACGCTGTTGGTCAGCTTGGGGAAGGTTCGGCGAGTCGCTATGGAGGGTATCTAACATGACTCTGCAGTCGATGGGTTCAATTTCATCGGAATCCATGAATTCCAGGCTTACATCAGCAAACCGGAAGCCATGTTGTTCATGTACATTACGTACCCTGCGCACTTTCGCCATGTCGCCATTGGCGATGAAGCCCGTTCGTTCGGAATCGGCAGAAAGCCAATAGTAATTGTTGCGGACAACCATGATATAATCGCCCCCAGTAAGTTCTTCGTCCCTGAAAAGGATGCGGTTCCGTATGTTTTGGTTGTAAAGGTTGGCGTTTTTGTTCGAACGGCAGATGACGATGGTGTTTTCCATGCCATATTTGTCATATGTATAGTGCAGCCCCTCAATGAGGCGTTCGCCTGTCATCCGATAGATATCGGGATATCCTTTTACGGTAAAGTGCGGAAACCCGACAGGCATTTCCGCTTTTGCCGCCTGTATCTGGTTACGTATAGCCGTGGCATTGAAGAGTATGCCTGAGTGCTTTTCCTGCCTCACCACTTCGGTGAGTTCATATGTAAATACATGCATTCCGAAAGCAGTCGAAAGCCACTTAGCATCAAGTGCAGGGCTTTGCGAGAGGCCCACAGGGGGAAGTTGAGCGGTATCACCCACAAACATCAAACGGCAATTTTCACCAGTTCCCACATACGCTACCAAGTCTTCCAATAAGCTTTTTCCATTGAATGCAAACCTTTCGTTGGATATCATGGATGCCTCATCCACGATGAAGAGGGTATCCGTGTGTGGGTTCTCGGCCATACCGAAGGCCATATCGGGCGACAAGGCTGTCTTTTTACGATATATTTTTTTGTGTATGGTGAACGCCTTTTTGCCGGAATAGTTGCTCATCACCTTTGCCGCCCTGCCGGTAGGGGCAAGCAATACCGTGCGCCTGCGCAACGTAGGGAGCACATTTACTAAGGTACTGATGATGGTGGTCTTCCCGGTGCCCGCATAGCCTTTGAGAACAAAGCAACCATCATTTGCCATATAGGCCAAAAAATCAGCAAGCCTTTGGAATGCTTCATTTTGCTGTCCGGTGGGTTGCAAAGGGAAACGGCTGGAAATCAATTCAGCGATACGCACGGTCAAAAGTACCCAAAAGTTTGCCAATTCGCCGCTAAGAATGAAAATTGCTTTTAAGGATTAAACTAAGTAAGTTTGCCTCAATAAATGGAGGAAGATGACTTATACATCAACGGATTTTGATGCACAGCGGCTGGATGATTACACCTTACTGGTTAGGATAGATCAGGATGAAAATGCGTTGGCCATTATAGACAACGAGCGGCAATTGAAGTTCATAGGTGTCTATGATCCGGCAAAGGTCACACAACAAATAGGAGATATCCTAAATCTCGGTTTTGTTAACGTGAAAATCACTGCGCTCGATAATGGTTATTCGTTCATCCCGGCCGACGTGTTTGACGAAGTGCATCTTCCTACGTATCGTCGTTATTTGCCGAACGACAACCTTTCCGATCCCTTTGTTTCCGATATACCCCCCATTGGTGTCAAACTTGTCGGCCAAATCAATCGCCTTGGCTTGGTGCCTTTTTTGGAACGCTTTCCACACGCTGGCGTCCATTCATCTGTACAGGTGCTCTTGAATGGTGTGGCCGGTTATGGCGCAAAAGCAGGCGGTCGTACCTTAGCCATCCATAAGGCAGCAACATCAGTAGGATTCTACCTCTTTGATTCTGGTAAGTTTTGTTATGGTAATGATTTTGAAGTATATGATGCTGATGACTTAAATTATTACCTGCTTTCGGTACTCGAACATTTTGAGTTGGAGGGGAAGCAGCCGGATATACTATTGTCGGGCGATCTTACTACGGATGATGCATATTACCAGCGGATAACGAAATATAGTGAAAACATAGCGTTTGCTGATGTCGGGGAATTGACCGGAATAACAATACCGGCTGAGCTGCAACAACACCAGCATCGGTTTTTCACACTTTTTGGACTCAACTTATGCGAATAATTGGTGGCAGCCGCGCGGGATTACGGTTGCATCCGCCACCAAATTTGCCCGTACGGCCTACTACAGACATGGCCAAGGAAGCGCTGTTCAATATTTTACAAAACCGGATTGACTTCGAGGGAATACATGCATTGGATTTATTTGCCGGAACCGGCAATATTGCTTTTGAACTTGCCTCCCGGGGCGCGGCCCATGTGACGGCTGTAGACATCCACTTTAAATGTATGCAATACATCAACACTACGGCAAAAAAAATGGATTTGGCAGGCATCAAGGCGGTCAAAGCAGATGCCTTGAAATTTATTGCAACAGGCAATGGGGCCTATGATTTGATATTTGCCGATCCGCCGTATGATTTGCCTTTACTTCCCCAGCTCGCTGGTACCATTTTTGACCAGGGTTTGGTGAACTCCGGAGGTCTAGTGGTAATCGAGCATCCCAGCACCCGGAAAATGATTGAACTTCCCACGCTCATGGAAATCCGCAAGTACGGTTATACATCGTTTACATTCTATCAAGGATAAGTTATCGATTTTTTAATGACTGCAGTTTTGTCATTGTGGGTGTAATCTCATACTTTTGAAAAAAGATATTCAATGAACATCGCTGTTTTTCCCGGTTCTTTCGACCCCATCACCAAGGCACATGTGGATATTGTGGAACGTGCAAGAAAACTTTTCGATAAGATTTATGTGGCTATTGGAACCAATACCACAAAAAAAAGTTTTTTTAGCCATGAAGAACGATTAGCCATTATTAAAGATGTGTTTTCAACCCAACAAGACTCAATAGAAGTCGTGCAATTTGCGGGGCTTACGGTTGATTTTTGCCGGAAAATGGGCGCACGCTATATCCTTCGCGGTATGCGTAATGCTGGGGATTTTGAATTCGAGAAAGCCATCGCCCTCAATAACTCGGACCTCGCACCGGACATTGAAACCATTTTTTTAGTGAGCAGCAGTGGATTGTCCCATATCTCGTCCACCATCATTCGCGAAATCATACTCAATAACGGTGACGTGAGCCGACTGGTGCCTGCTGAGGTGGTAAGGGCAATAGGCCTTAGGCAATAGCCAAAAAAATCACGATAATCCATCTGTGGCTGGATCCGGTTCATGTTCCATTGGTGAGATTGTATCCAAAATATCTGCTATAAGCGGATATGTGTTTTCCCGGACCTTATTTAATTCAGCTTTCGGCAACCATAGCGCTTCTGTGATGTTCTCCTCCAGTTGGGGTTTCAGCTTGGGTACCTTATTTACCCCCATTTCATACCAATTCGTTTTTTTGATCACCAATTCACCTTTCATTATGTAGGCATGGTAGGTGGTTATGATTTTCTGTCCGAGGTAATTCACTTTGATACCACATTCTTCCTCCACTTCCCGTACGGCTGCACGTTTCATCGACTCGCCCTCGTCTACCTTGCCTTTGGGCAAATCCCATTTGCCAAGCCTATAGATAATTAGGTAGTCGCCATGGCCGTTTTTCACTAATCCTCCCGATGCTTTAATTATTTTGATTCTTTTTTTAATGAGACTAAAATATGCTTTCGGATTTTTTATTAGTATGAAATACGTAACAGGCGATTCATTACCTTTTGATTGTTTAAAAAGTTTTTCAAAGTCAAGATCCTGATGGTCAATTGATTGGATGTTGGAGATATTGCCGGGTGTAAAATCAGCCAAAACGAGGGCCGATTGGTTCATATAAATTTTATAGATTTGCGCCATGAATAATATGAATGAGGTTGGACAAAAAGTTGCCGAATCATTATTGCAAATTAAAGCAATAAAATTACAACCTAAAAAACCTTTTACATGGGCCTCAGGTTGGAAGTCGCCAATTTATTGTGATAATCGTGTTGCATTGTCCCATCCACCTATCCGTACGTATATCCGTCAAAAGCTTTCTGAATTGGTACAAGAGGAGTTTGGTTCGGTGGAAATGATTTCGGGTGTAGCCACTGCTGGGATCCCTCAAGGGGTATTGGTAGCACAGGATTTGGGTTTGCCGTTCACCTATGTACGGACAAGTGCCAAAGACCATGGCCGGGAGAACCTCATTGAAGGCGAGATGGTAGGCGGTCAACGCGTGGTTGTAGTTGAGGACCTTGTTTCCACAGGTAAAAGCAGTCTTAAAGCGGTACAGGCTTTGCGTGACGCAGGTTGTAATGTAGTGGGGTTGGTTTCTATCTTTACTTACGGGTTTAAGGAAGCGGATGAGAACTTTGCAGCGGCAAAATGCCGGCATATCAGTTTATGTGACTATAACACGCTGGTTGATTTTGCTGCTGACCATAATTATATCCATCCAGCTGATATCGAAGTGCTGAAGCAATGGCGGGAGAACCCTGCGGATTGGTCGCCAGCAACATAACGGGGCACCCTGTTTACATGATATGACTACTATTCAGAACCGTACGATTATTAATAAACCCGTCGCGCAGGTATATGCTTTCCTGGCAGATTGTAACAACCATGAGCAATTGATGCCTGATAGTGTTTACAATTGGTCTTCTACAAGCGATGAAGCACGTTTCACCATCCAAAACATGGCGAAACTGGCACTCAAGGTGGATAGCCGTACGGAAAACAGTGAAGTGATATTTGTGCCGTTGGAGAAAGCGCCATTCGATGTGACCCTTCGCTGGAACATGATGCCCCAAGGAGACCATGCAACGGAGGTGGGGTTGGTCATTGAGGCCGACCTGAATATGATGATGAAGATGCTGGCAACTGGGCCATTGCAGAAACTGGTGGATTACCAGGTAAGCAGGCTTAGCGAAATATATGCTTAACAAAAAAATTCTGCTTCCATATTTAAAGTTGCTCAGCCACAAAATCCCAATTGACCACGTTCCACCAATTGCTGATGTAATCCGGCCGCTTGTTTTGGTAATGGAGGTAATAGGCATGTTCCCATACATCGAGGCCGAGTAGTGGTTTACCGCTTAATTCCACATCATCCATCAAGGGATTATCTTGGTTTGGCGTAGAACCTATTTTAAGTGCATCATTCTCTTTCACTAGCCATGCCCAGCCCGATCCAAATTGTCCGGCTCCGGCGGCTGCGAATTGCTCTTTAAACTGGTCGAATGAACCAAACGCTTGGTTAATGGCTTCCAACAATTCACCAGTAGGGGCATTGCCTGCCATAGGTGCGCGCAACGATTTCCAGAAAAACGTGTGGTTCCATGCACCGCCACCATTATTGCGCACTTTGGCAGAAAGTTTCGAAATATTGGCAAACAACTCCTCCGGTGTAGTGTAAGACAATTCGTCTGCTTTGATAGCTTCGTTTACATTTTTGATATAGGCTGTGTGATGTTTCGTGTAATGGATTTCCATAGTCCGCGCATCGATATGCGGCTCCAGTGCATTGTATTCATAGCCCAATGGTTCTTGAGAGAACTCCAATGCCCCGTCCGTTCCAGTAGATGACTGATCAGATGAAGTAGGGGATCCACACCCCACCAATGCATTCAATGGATTGATACCTAATGCTGTGGAAGCCGCCGTGGCTGCGGAAAAACCAATGGTTGTACGTAAAAAATTCCTTCTGTTGGTAATTGCCATAATGGTTAAGTGATTTGTATTTTTAGCTAATATACAACCAAAAGTAGGAATTTGTTTTTAATTGCCGTGGATTTCAAGCCATTTGTTTAGAGAATGTGACACAAATCGCGTACTTGCGGTTTTGTTTGATCAGATTTCTAGTTATTTATTAAATAGCACTTGCCTTATCTAATCGAGCAATCTGTTCATTGGAAAGGTGCAGCGAAACCGCTTCAACGAGATCCGTCAAGTGGTAATCATTGGTAGCGCTAGCGATTGGAGCCGTGATATACGGTTTGCTCAATTGCCAAGCCAGGGCTATTTGCGCCAATGAAGCTCCGGATTCAGTTGCCACGTTATCGAGTGCATCTAAAATGCGAAAACCCCTTGCATCGAGGTATTTCTTGACACTACCGCCCCTTGGACTTTGGCCAAGATCCGCTTTGTCTCTGTATTTACCACTGAGGAACCCGCTGGCTAAGGCATAGTAACTGATTACCGCCAAGCCTTCGGTTTGGACAAGTGGCAAATATTCGGTTTCGAACTTTTGCCTATCATATAGGTTGTAAAGCGGCTGCAGACTGATATAGCCTTGGAGATTATTATCCCTGGCATAACGGTTGGATTCCGCAATGCGTTCAGCCGAAAGATTGGAGGCACCAATGTAACGGACTTTGCCGGCACTAATCAACTCGTTGAACGTTTCGATCGTTTCGGCAACAGGGGTATCAGGGTCGTCATAATGTGCCTGGTATAGGTCTATGTAATCGGTTCCCAGTCGCTTCAATGAAGCGTCCACGGCCTCTTTTACGTGCGTGGCACCCAGTCCTTTTTTGCCATTCCCCATATCTCCACCTAGCTTGGTGGCAATAATCAGGTCATCACGTTTGCCTCGTTGTGTTATCCAATTGCCAATAATGGTCTCGGATTCACCCCCTTTGTTGCCGGGTATCCAGGTCGAGTAGGTATTTGCGGTATCAATGAAATTAAATCCAGCAGCCACGAATGCATCAAGGATGCGGAATGACCGCTGTTCGTCCAATGTCCACCCGAAGACATTGCCCCCGAACGCGATGGGTGAGACATGTAAATCTGATTTTCCTAATGTTCTTTTATCTGCCATAATATAACGATATACACGTAACGTGTTATTTTGGTTTTTGTAAATAAATGAATAATGGCCTTTAAACAGTGTGAACTATCCAAAGGCCATCGGGTCATTGTAAAATCGGTATTAAGCGATCTGTAAGAAGAATTCATCTTTGGGCGTGCGCACCTTTTTTTGATTCACCAGCCAATCATTCTCCGAATCGCGGTAACCCAAGGGTAAGAGCGTTACACTTTTAAGCCCTTGTTGAGGCAATTGCAACAATTCGTCAAGGGCGGCGTTGTCAAATCCTTCCATCGGGGTGGCATCCACCTGAAGTTCAGCCGCGGCAGCTATGGCAAGGCCAAACGCAATGTATGCCTGACGTGCCGCATGCTCGAAATTCTGCTCGGCAGCACGTTTGGTGTATAATGCGGTTATCCTGTTCTTATAGTCAGAAAAGGTTCCTTCGGGTAGCCCACGCTCGGTTTCAATGTGTTGGTATACCTTATTTATCCGCTCTACGGTATAGTTGTCCCATGCGGCAAAAATCAACACATGCGAGCTATCCGTAATTTGGCTTTGGTCACTTGCAATTTCCCTGATTTTTCGCTTCATGGCTTCATCAGTGACAATAATAACCTTGAATGGCTGCAATCCAGAGGAAGTAGGAGCAAGATAAGCGGCTTCCAATATATTGTCTACTTTTTCTTGTGGAACGGGCTGGCCGTTCATTTTTTTTGTGGCGTAGCGCCAGTTTAACGCATCTAATAATTGCATGATTTTAATCTTAATGTGTTTTATTTATTATGTGTTTTATTTATTGCTAACTAATGATTATTAATTACTAACAAAGACAGTATCAGGTTGTGAGTGCTTTGATAAATCCTTCCATCGCATCATCCAAGGTTTGCAATGCTGTATCAGCACAATTTCTAGCCGAGAGCATTTCAATGGCTACCAAGCCGTGTAGAATCGACCAAAAAGTCCGCAGTTTGAGGTGGCTATCGGCATCCAGGTTCTTCCCACTTTCTATGGCATATTCGATGGAAGACAGCATTAAGTCATTCACCTTTTTCATTTCATCAATACCATGTATCATTTCGCATGTGGGTATGCCAAGGCCAAACATGATTTGGTAATGTTTGGCATGATTGAAAGCAAAGTTCCAATAAGCATGGGAGATGGCTATCAGTTGCTGGTCTGGCTGGTCATGTTGTATCTTAGCATTTTTCAGTTTTTCCGCCAACAATCCAAAACCCTGTTTGGTGAATTCTTCAATGATGGCGTCTTTGCTTTCAAAATGTTTATATACCACAGGAGTGCTATATTCAATAGCTTCTGCAATCTTCCGGATGGAAAGCGCTTGCCAACCTTCTTCCTCCACGATTTGCCATGACTGTTCGAGGATAGTGTTCCTTGTCTCCTCCATTTGCCGTTGTTTACGCTCTAAAATCCCCATGGATATTTACGTTATAATAAAAAATAACACTGTGAGCAAAAGTAATACATGTTAACTAAAGATAATACACCATTACCTGAAAAAGACAATCAAATGACGATGGCTGGGCTTTTCAATTGCTGAGAAGAAATTTTTTCAGTGGTTCAATAAACCGCTCATATGCTTCTATATGGGGTAAGTGCCCGACGCCATCGATTTCCACCAATTGAGCGTCGGGTATTGCCGCTGCGGCGGCTTTTCCAAGTGCCGGGTAGTTTCCCAATGTTTCTTGGACTTCCTTGGATGCCTTGGCTTTGCCAAGTGCGGTGCGATCACGCTGCCCGATGATCAGCAGGGTGGGGGCTTTGATATTGCCAAACTCATATACCACCGGTTGCGTGAAAATCATATCATACAATAACGCCGAGTTCCATGCGATACGGGGGTAATCGACATCGTTCGTCCAACCTGCCAACATGTGCACCCAACGGTCGTATTCAGGTTTCCATTTGTTGTCGTAATAAAAGGTGAGTTGGTAGTTCTTGATTTTGTCATAAGTCTGCGCTAATTCTCCGGCATACCAATCTTCCACGGTTTGGTAGGGGACCACGGTTTTCCAATCCTCCAGTCCGATCGGATTTTCCAAGGTCAACGTCTTGGTAGCCTGCGGATACATTAGCGCGAACCGAACGGCGAGCATCCCTCCCATGGAATGACCCAATACATGAGCTTCCTTGACACCAAGGCTGTCTAATAGCCTTTTGGTATTCATGGCGAACAGTTGGAAGGAATATTGGATGCGGTTGGGTTTTGACGATTTGCCAAAGCCAATTTGGTCAGGCATAACTACCCGGTAGCCCAGTTGGTTAAGGTGCTTTGCTGTCTGCTCCCAATATGCTCCATTAAAGTTTTTTCCATGGAGCAGCAGCACGGTTTCACCGTTTGGCGCTTGCGGTTTGGCGTCCATGTAAGCTAGTTTCAATGTTTCGCCTTGGATATTCAGGGTTAGGTAGTGTGGTGGGAAAGGATATTTGATCGTTTCAAGGTTGGCCCCAATAGGGACGTCGTGTTGTGCATTTGATAGTTGGATGGACAAGATAGCCAAACCGATTACCCTTAATATCCTATTCAAAAATCTATTGTTATGCATAGCTATTAAAATTTGCTGTTACCTCGCTTTTCGATAGAAAAGCGCAAAAATAATGCCTAGCCCCCAATAAAGTTATAGGCACTACACCGGCCTCAATGCCGCAAACCAATTGGCTGAAGCGACGATAAGGGCAAGATTAAATAGGTAATGCAACAATTTTAGGGAAAGAGTATTAACTTTGGCGCATGTCAATAATCATCAATAATTCTTCCAGGACTCAGCAATTTATTCAAAAAGAATTAGCATACAGTGCCCATAACTATCACCCCTTACCGGTTGTATTGGAAAGGGGAGAAGGTGTATATCTTTGGGACGTAGACGGAAATCGGTATTATGACTTCCTTTCGGGATATTCGGCGGTGAACCAAGGGCATTGCCACCCGAAGATTGTGGGCGCGTTGATTGAGCAGGCTCAAAAACTTACGTTGACCTCGCGTGCTTTTCATAGCGATTTGCTGGGTGAGTATGCCGAATATATCACCGAATATTTCGGCTATGATAAGGTACTGCCCATGAACAGTGGGGTGGAAGCCGTGGAAACGGCCTTAAAACTAGCCCGCCGATGGGGCTATGACAAGAAAGATATCCCAGTCGATCAAGCCAAAATCATTACGGTGGAAGGCAATTTCCACGGACGTACGCTTAACGTGGTTTCATTTAGTACGGATCCCGCTTCACGTGAGGGTTTCGGACCGTTCATGCCGGGCTATGAGGTAATACCCTACAACGATTTAGACGCGCTGGAAACAGCATTAAAAGACCCGTATGTGGCCGGGTTTCTGGTAGAGCCCATCCAAGGGGAGGCAGGGGTGTATGTGCCGGACGACGGTTATTTGGCCCAAGCTTATGATTTATGCAAGCAGGCTGGTGTGCTTTTCATTGGCGATGAAATCCAGACTGGTTTGGCGCGTACAGGCAAAATGCTCGCTTGCGACCATGAAGGTGTTCGTCCCGATATCTTGATATTGGGTAAGGCCCTCAGCGGAGGCATATTGCCTATTTCGGCCGTATTGGCCGATGATGAGGTGATGCTATGCATCAAACCCGGGGAACATGGATCTACTTATGGGGGGAATCCATTGGCTTGTAAAGTGGCCATCGCGGCATTGGAAGTGATTAAGGATGAAAACCTCGTGGAGCGCGCCGAAGAGCTTGGGGTATATTTCCGCGAACAGTTACATCAACTAAATCATTCTAATATCAAAGAAATCAGAGGAAAAGGATTGCTGAATGCTATCGTTATCGAACATGTAGATACCGATGCGGCATGGACGCTTTGTCTTGCTTTGAAAGCAAATGGCCTTTTGGCCAAACCCACCCATGGTGATAAAATCCGATTTGCTCCACCATTGGTGATCACCAAAGAACAGTTGGATGATTGCATTCGTGTTATCGCGAAAAGCCTGGAAATATTAGGATAGGCGCCCACCCCAAATGTAATCGCACGGTAAAGAATTTGCGGTAACAATAGATTTATTGGGATTTCGGGAAAAACCGATATATCTTTGTCCCATGGATCAGCTCGAAATTTTTAAAGCCCTTTCAAACAAGACCCGGCTGGAAATACTGCAATGGCTTAAAGCGCCTGAACAGCATTTCGAACAACAGGATCACGACGATTTTGAGGGGCAAGGAGTGTGCGTAGGTCAAATACAGGCCAAAGCAGGTTTAACCCAATCCACCGTTTCCGAATACCTAACGATCCTGCAAAGAGCCGGACTGCTGCAGCAGACCCGGGTAGGGCAGTGGACCTATTACAAACGGAACGAAGAGGCTTTTGAAGCTTTGGGCAAACTGATTCAAACGGACATCTGATCCCGGTCAAATTATTTATCTTTAAATTTAGTACAACATGAGTGCAGAGCAGCTTTTTCAACCTTTCCATCTTAAATCTTTACGTATCCGCAACCGGATTGTCATGGCTCCCATGACTCGTTCTTTTTCTCCTGGGGGTGTCCCGACGGATGAAGTCGCTGCCTATTATGCTCGCCGGGCAAAAGGTGGAGCAGGTCTTATCCTTTCGGAAGGTACGGTCATTGACAGGCCTTCTTCTTCCAATGACCCCAATATACCACATTTTTATGGGGAAAAGGCATTGGCTGGTTGGCAGCAGGTAATCCTGGATGTGCACGCCGCAGATGGAAGCATGGGCCCACAGATTTGGCACATGGGTATTATGGAAAACCACCATTCAGGCTGGTTGCCCCCAACACCTTTTGAAGGTCCTTCCCCCTATAAAAATGCTGATTTTCAAAATGGGAAAGCAATGACCGATGCAGATATTGCTGATACGATCCGCGCATTTGGACAGGCGGCAGCCGATGCTAAACGTCTGGGCTTTGACTGCGTGGAACTGCATGGGGCCCATACCTACCTGATCGACCAGTTCTTTTGGGACGTGACGAATAAACGGACGGATGGTTATGGAGGGAAAACCCTGCTGGAACGCAGCCGCTTTGCCATTGCCGTCATTAAGGAGGTACGGAGACGGGTCGGCGAGGATTTTGCGATCATCATCCGTTTGTCCCAATGGAAAAGTGCTGATTTTGCTAATAAACTTGCAAAGACCCCACATGAGATGGATATCTGGCTGAATGCGCTAGCCGATGCAGGCGTAGACATTTTTCATTGTTCGCAGCGCCGGTTCTGGGAACCTGAATTTGAAGGGTCGGACTTGAACTTTGCCGGCTGGGCGAAAAAACTGACGGGCAAAGCCAGTATTACCGTAGGTTCTGTCGGGCTGTCTGGGGAGTTTTTAGCGGCATTCAGGGGAGAAGCTTCTTCCCCAGCGACCCTGGACGAGTTGTTGCGGCGTTTTGACCGGGGCGATTTTGACCTCGTAGCGGTAGGCCGTGCCATTCTGGCCGACCCGGAATGGGTAAATAAGATCCGAGAAGGACGTGATGCTGAGCTGGATGGCTTTCGTAAAGAGGCCCTCGGGCAGCTAGTATAACATTTGGGTATTTGGCCGTGTAAATGGTCAGTAGGGGAGATGCTGTGCGAAAATTGTAAGTAGTCGCAACAATCCGTAACTTCGCCCAAAATCATTTACATGCAACATTACCGACGGTACGACCGCCAAGAGAAAAAGGAAACCAACCAAATGGTATTTGGTATCCGGGCAGTCATCGAAGCGATAGATAGCGGCAAGGAAATCGAATCCTTGTTTGTGCAACGTGGGTTGGGTGGAGCATTGTTCCTAGAATTGAAGCAAGTACTCACTCAGCATGGTATCAGCTTTCAGCAGGTGCCGATAGAAAAACTCAATCGCATTACACGCAAAAACCATCAGGGTGTTATTGCCGTTATTTCGCCCATCACGTACCAACGAGTAGAAGACATCATCCCCTTGATTTATGAAAAGGGCGAGGTACCCCTGCTATTGATATTGGATGGCATCACCGATGTGCGCAATCTGGGCGCTATTGCACGTTCAGCTGAATGTGCTGGAGTGCATGCCGTCATTGTTCCGAAAAAGGGGGCGGCGGAAATCAACCCTGATGCGATAAAGACTTCTGCCGGCGCCCTCTTTAAAATTAATGTATGCAGGGAAGATAGCTTGTCTAAGACCGCCAAATTCCTGCAGGAGTCGGGCATCCAATTGGTGGCTTGCACGGAAAAGACGGACAGCGATCTGTACCTGCCTGATTATACCGTGCCCACGGCATTCATACTTGGTTCGGAAGAGCATGGTATCGCTGACGACCTTATCCGTATTGCCGACCACCTCGCCAAAATTCCAATGGCTGGTGAGATTGCCTCGCTCAATGTGTCGGTATCGGCTGGGGTAGCCTTATATGAAGCGGTAAGGCAACGGCTGAAGGTCAACGGATAACACAGATATTTCCGACCTTTCCATTTAAAAAGGAGGGCTATCTTTGTGCTGCAAAATGGAAAAGTATTATTCGATCGGTGGTAATCAGGTGAAGGTTATTTTTAATGATGGACTTGTGGGCATCGTTAATGACATGGCATTAAAACAGGCGGTGGATATGCAACCAGAAGAATCAGTTGATTTGCTGGTCGTATGGATTAAGGAAGATTATCTGTTAGAGAAGGGAGAACCATTGGTTATTACGGATAACTCGTTTGTCGTAGAAATTTGGGGACATGTTTACGTGGATTATTTTCTTTTGAAATACAAGACCTTACTTCGTGTTATATTGGCTTTTGGTTTATACGCCCGTTTCTGCAAATCATGTGAAGTGATCGATTGTGGAGAGCGAGGAAAAGACCCTAACAGACGATTGTGGGATGCCTTGGCTCCCTATAGGAAAGCGATTGCCAAATGGAAGTTTCAGTAGGTATACTTTTTTGTTGTTATTTTTCGTGATAGTTACCATAATGTCGTGGATTGTATACGTTGCTATTGATGATCCGAAAAGGACAATCCTTGTGCTGCGAGGGCGCTGCGGAGTGTAGGTATGGTGCTAGGGCCTACACCATGCATGGCCAATAACTCACGCTCGCTATATGCCGATAACTTGGCCAATGTGGTGATGTCGGCGCCTTCGAGGGCGCGTCTTGCTGGGGCACTTATCAGGGAGAGAAAACCATCCTTTGGTTTTCGCGCTGCTTCGCAAATGGGACACGTGGGACAATCGCTGCTCTTATGGTACTGGTGTCCTTGGCTGCATATCCTTAAGGTATTTGTAGCTGCTTTCATCTGTATGGATTTTATGTCCGAAGTTAGATCTGCGCGAATATACGGTCATTTTCATTAGGTGATATGGTGTAAAAACGACAAAGTGACGGGTTGATTGCGTCAACTGTTTGCCGTACCTTTGTGGGCATGAAGAAAGTAAGTATCCTCGTTCCCAATACGGCGGTGCCCGCGGCAGTGGTCGACCCCCGTTACATGTTCTCGGCTGTCAATGGCTTTTTCAAAACCGCCGGACATCGACCCTTTTTCGACGTGCAGACCGTAGGGCTCACCAAGGAGGTGAAATTGAATGATGGGCTTGTTTCCATCCATACCGATGCCTTGGTCAATGAGGTAGGCAAGACCGATCTCATTATCATCCCCGCCATCAGTGGTGATATTGACGAGGCCCTCAAGCAGAACGAAGCATATTTTCCTTGGATAGTAGAGCAGTACCAAAAAGGGGCAGAAGTGGCCAGCTTGTGCATCGGGTCGTTCCTACTGGCTGCTACAGGACTGCTTGACGGGAAATCATGTTCTACCCACTGGCTGTTTGCCAATGAATTCAGGGCTCGTTTCCCAGCCGTGCAATTGGCCGATGATCGGGTAATCACGCATCAAAAGGGCTTATATTCAAGTGGCGGGGCTAGTACCTATTGGAACTTGCTCTTATATTTGGTTGAAAAATACACCAGTCGGGAAATGGCCATCATTGCCTCTAAATTCTTTCTGCTGGATATCGAGAAAAACAGTCAGTTGCCGTTCAGTGTCTTCAAAGGGCAAAAAGACCATGGCGATAGCTTGGTATTGGCTATTCAGGAACATATTGAGCAAAACTATCAAAATAGAATGACGGTTGATGGTTTGGCCGATCGTTTCGGGATTGGACGGCGTACGTTCGAGCGCAGGTTTAAAAAAATCACGGCCAATACCGTTGTGGAATACATCCAACGGGTCAAAATAGAAGCAGCAAAGAAACAGCTGGAGACCGGCCGTAAAACCGTTGCTGAGGTAATGTATGATGTAGGATATACTGACCCTAAGGCATTCCGGGACGTGTTCAAGCGGATAGCGGGGTTGTCGCCGGTTGATTACGCCAATCGATACAATTAATCAAGCCACCTCTCGCATGTCTACGGCCACCACGCGCGATATACCTTGCTCCACCATGGTCACCCCATAGATGATATCGGTGCTGGCAATGGTGCGTTTGTTGTGCGATACGATGATGAATTGCGACTGGTCTGAGAATTTACGGATGATGTTGTTGAATTTGTCTATGTTCGTATCGTCCAATGGTGCGTCCACCTCATCAAAGATACAAAACGGTGCGGGTTTGAGCAGGTATAGTGCGAAAAGGAGGGCGGTAGCTGTCAGTGTTTTTTCTCCGCCGGATAGCTGGTTGATGGAAAGTGGCCGCTTTCCCTTAGGGCGGGCCGTGATTTCGATGTCAGATTCCAAGGGATTATCGGGGTTACTCAAGATCAGGTCACACGAGTCTTCCTCGTTGAATAGCGAGCGGAATACGTTGATGAAGTTTTCGCGTACGCGGGTAAAGGCGTCCATGAATTTTTCACGTGCCGTGTTGTCTATCTCTTGTATCGTCTCCAGAAGTGAATTTTTTGCATCCAGCAGATCTTGCTTCTCCTTGATGATAAAGGTGTATCGCTCGTTCATCTCCTGGTAAGCCTCCATAGCCATAGGATTGATACTGCCAAAATCATCCAATTGCCTGCGTAGCTTTTCCGTTTTTAGGCGCAAAGTTTCTTCATCTTCCTGCGGTTCTTCGGGTGTTGTTTCGAGGAGATCTTCTATTGCAATGGAAAACTCTACAGATAGCCGCTCCTTCAGGGTATTGAGATCCAGTTTTAGGTTGGTTTTTTTATCACGCAATTCATCAAACAACAGGTCGGTGTTGTCCTTCTGCCTACGCAATTGGCTGATCTGCTCTTCGATTTCGTTGATTTTCCCACGCGACGTATAATAGTCTTCCTCCACCTGCTGCAGCCCTTTTTCATAAGCTTCCTTTTGGGCATACATCGCAATAAGGTCTTCGTCTGAATCGTCTACATGCTGGAGCGTATCCTTGATGTCGGCCCGCACCTGTTCGTATTCGGTATTATTTTTGGCTATCCGGTTTTCATAGGTTTCTTGTAGGCTTTCGCGATATTCCAGATCTTTATGGATACTTGATACCTTGTTTTGCTGTTGATGGAAACGGATATTCTCTTGGTTATAGATAGAGGATTTTTCCGTGAGCACCTCTGCCAACCCTTGAAATGCAGCTTGCAATTCTTGCAACACGGCAGCATGGCTTTCTCTTTCGGCAATGAGCGTTTCTAAGCGAGGTTCGGCAGCCACCAACTCTTGTGAAATGCTGGCCATCTTTTGTTCGATGTCCTGTTTGCGATTTTGGCTATTGGTAATGAATGCTTGGTATTGTTCCTGCTTGGTCTTCACCGATATCAATTCATGGTCGAGCCTATTCAGCTGTTGGCTCAGCTCGTCTATATAAGGCTTTTTAGAGCTGCCCTTCAGGCTGCCCAGCCGTTGGATTTCTTCTGTGAGACGATTTTGCAGGGTGCTGATATGCTGTCCCAGTGATTTGGTTTCCTTGGCTAGGTTTTCGAGGTTTTTGGCCCGACCAATCCGCTTGCCTTCAAACAGTCCCACTGATCCACCGGAGAGGCCCAATTTATTTTTGCTGAATTTGCCACTTTTATGGAGGATGATCATTTCACCATCAGGCAGCGCGTTTTCCAGTTCCTGCTCATTGTCTGATTTAAGTAGGAATACATTATGTAGCAATATACGGCATAGCGGCAGGTATTGTTCCTCCACGCTGATGATGTCCAATGCGGAAATCAGGTCGTCGTTGGGTGCCGGTATGGGATGCGGTATGGGCAGGTTACCTATTGCATCGATGATGAAGAAATTAGCCCTTCCGCGTGCGGCATCACTTAGCAAGCGCACAGCCTGCACGGCTTCTTCTTGTCGCTGTACCACATAGTGGTTCATGATTGGTTCGAGGTAATTTTCGATGGCCACGCGGAAGTCTTCCTTACAGAATAGCACATCCGAAAACAAGGGATATTGTTTTTTCCACCCGGCATTTTTGCGCAAAAAACGGATGGATTCAGGGAAACCTTCGAGATTGTCTACCAATGATTTGGTGAGGTTATACTCATTTTGCTTGGCATCAAGCTGCCGGTTATCGGTACTGAGTTCGTCTTTGAGCGACTGGATGGTTGCTTCTGTCTCGCCCATTTGTTGTTGCAATTCATTTTCCAACTGCACAGCAAGGTCATATTCCCGTTGATGGGTTTCAGTTTTACCCTCCAGCTCAGCCACAATGACATTAAACTGGTTCAGCTCCGTAGTTTTCGATTCGGTATCCGTCACATTGCGTAAGCCTTCCTGCTCCAGCGCATCGCGCTGGATGCGTAGTACCGCAATTTCCTTTTCCAGCTTATAGATTTCGTTTTGTAGCTCGTTATGTTGACGGGTGGTAACGTCCACTTTATTTTTAGCTGTCTGTAGTTGCCCCCGCAATTCATCTACTTCGGCCTTCTGCTTTTCCAATCCAGTGGTGATGCCGTCCAGTTTGTTTTGTTCCTCCAGTTGTTCCTCATTGAGCCGTTTGATGTTGTACAGCACATGGTTGAGCTGCTGCCGGTCCTGTGCCAGTTCGTTGCTGAGGCGGGCTTCCTTATCCTGCAGATTGCGGAGCTGTTCGTTTTTTACTTTTTTGTCACTTTCATAAGCGCGTATTTTACCCACATACTCATTGGTGACCTTTTGCTGCATGGCCAGATTTTTCTCCCTGGTGAGGCTATCTTGTTTCAACTGTTGGAGTAGAGCCTCCTGTTTGGCAATTTCGGTAGCGATGCGGGTCTGTTCAGTACGTTGTGTCAGTTCCTGCTCATCCAGTTTGGCCAATGATTCACTGAAATGAGCGATACGGTAGGTGGCCAATGCCACGCTAATGGTTTTATATTGCTCCTTGAGCCGGTAATACCGTTCGGTCTTCTTGGCCTGGTTTTCGAGTGTCTTGAGGTTTTTCTCTATTTCGAAAAGCAGGTCTTCCACACGCTCTAGATCGGTTTCGGTGTCCCTCAGCTTGGTGAGTGTCTGTTTTTTACGTACTTTATATTTGGATATGCCAGAAGCCTCCTCAAAAAGATTGCGGCGTGAGTTGTCTTTGTTGTTGATGATTTCGTCAATCATCTTTAACTCGATGATGGAGTAGGAGTCGGCCCCGATACCGGTATCCAAGAATAGGTCAGTGATGTCCTTAAGCCGGCATTTCACGTCATTAAGTCGATATTCGCTTTCACCGCTACGGTACAGTTTGCGGGTAATGGTTACCTGCGAAAACTCCGTGGGTAAGATGTTCCTAGTGTTGTCAAAGGAGAGGGACACTTCGGCAAGGTTCGCGGCCTTTCGGTTTTTGGTGCCGTTGAAGATGATGTTTTCCATCTTTTCCGAACGAAGCATGCGCGTGCTTTGCTCACCCAATACCCATCGGATGGCATCCACGACGTTGGATTTACCGCAACCATTAGGGCCCACGATAGCCGTTACCCCTTCGTTGAAATGGATGGTAATCTTGTCGCCAAAACTTTTGAAGCCTTTTATTTCGAGCTTAGTGAGTTGCATCTATGCCTATGTTCTCCTTGGTGTTTTCGTGGCGAATTTAAGAAATTGGATTGAGTAAATGCATATGGACGTGAGTTCATGCTAAACTTTGTAAAAAAAATGTTTATGTTAGCCTCACAGAAAAAAACAATTATGAAAACCTTTTTGACGCTCCTGTTCGCCGTGACGGCATGTATGTTAAATGCCCAGACCCAATCGCATAAAAAATCCCCACCGGTTTTGGAAGCTTCTCCAAGTAGTGTTGGCATTTCCGAGGATCGACTGAAGTGGATCGATGCGATGTTGGAAAAATCCGTTGCGGATGGGGAAATCCCGGGCGCGGTGGCTTTGATAGCACGAAACGGCAAAATTATTTACCACAAAGCCTTTGGTATCGCAGATGTTGAAAAGGGGAGAGCACAACAAAGGGATGACATTTTCCGTATCGCTTCGCAAACGAAAGCCATTACCTCCACGGCTGTGATGATGCTTTGGGAAGAAGGTAAATTCCAGCTCGACGATCCCATCTCCAAATATATCCCCGAATTTAAAAACCCCCAGGTGCTGCAGTCATTTAGGTATGCGGATACCGGCTTTACCGCCCGCCCGGCAAATAAGGAGATCACCATTAGGCACTTGCTTACACACACTTCGGGTATAGGTTATGGGGTAATTGATGGGGATGAGCGGATGAAGCTAATCTATGAAAAAGCAGGCACCACGGATCTTTTTACCACCAAGGATGTAAGTATTGGCGATGTTGTTAAAAAGCTGGCCAAATTACCCCTTCATCATGATCCAGGTGAGAAGTTTACCTATAGTATGGGATTGGATGTATTGGGCTATTTCGTGGAAGTGATTTCAGGAGTTCCTTTTGATCAGTTTTTGCGGGAACGCCTATTTGATCCCCTTGGTATGGATGACACGTGGTTTTACTTACCCAATGACAAGGCAGAACGGTTGGTGGCTATCCAGCATAAAGAAAAAGGCAAATGGGCCAATTATCCCATAACGTTTTATGATACAGATTATCCCATCAAAGGGGCCAGGACATTCTTTTCAGGTGGAGCTGGCCTTTCCAGCACGGCTAAGGATTATGCCATCTTTTTGCAGATGTACCTCAATGGTGGGGAGTTGAATGGCGTGAGGATACTGAGCCGCACCACCATCGCCAGCATGATGGCCAACCAAACCGGTAACCTATTCGGTGATGGAGACCAGTACTATGGTTTGGCTTTCGGTGTCCTGAGCCCGCAAGGCGTGGCCAAAGGCGGTTTGGGCAGCGAGGGCACCTTCGTTTGGGGTGGGTATTTCAATACCCAGTATTTTGCTGACCCTAAAGAGCACGTTATCGGTATCATCATGAAGCAAACACAAGGTTCTACAGGCGATCAAACGGCTTGGAAATTTAGGCAACTTGTAGGTACATTAATGGATGATTGATAGGGAAAAAATAATTACTACCTTTGTTGCACGATGGAAACCAAGCACCCGGAGAAAGATGACTATAGTTTCTGGACGAAGTACAAACGATTCGCCGGAAATGAACTATTGCTGTACGCAATCATGGTAATCGGTATCCTGCTAGGCATCGCTGTCTTCAGCCGATTTTTCTAAGTAAGTTAAACATATTCCACACCTAAAGCATTTCGCGAAACAATAAAATAACATGAAGCTTAAGTTGAAACGTCCGTTGGCCTTTTTTGACCTGGAAACCACCGGCGTAAATGTATCTAAAGACCGTATTGTGGAAATTTCCATCCTAAAGGTTTCTCCGGGTGATGATGAAGCGGTGAAAACGCTTAAAATAAACCCAGAAATACCCATCCCATTAGAATCTTCGATGTTTCATGGCATATACGATAAGGATGTGCAGGAAGCACCTACCTTTAAGGATGTGGCACAGGAAATAGCTGATTTTATTGGCGATGCCGATCTGGCAGGATATAATTCGAATAAATTTGATATCCCGATGTTGATGGAGGAATTCATCCGTGCCGATGTGGATTTTTCATTGGAGGGAAGGTGTTTCGTGGATGTACAGAATATTTTCCACCAGATGGAGCAGCGCACACTAAAAGCGGCTTATCGTTTTTATTGCGGTGAAAGACTGGATAATGCCCATAGCGCAGAAGATGATGTGAAAGCCACATACGAGGTGCTGAAATCGCAGCTGGATCGTTACCAGGATATGGAATGGGAAGACAAGTTGGGTAAAAAATCCATTCCCGTGGTCAACGATGTGGAAGCATTGCACCGTTTTACAAACCTGAGCCGTCCGGTGGATTTTGCAGGAAGAATGGTTTTCAATGAACAAGAGGTGGAGGTGTTCAATTTTGGGAAACATAAGGGGCGCCCGGTAGAAGAAGTGTTTGCAGTAGAGCCCAGCTATTACTCATGGATGATGCAGGGTGATTTCCCATTGTACACCAAGAAATGCTTGGATAGGGTATGGCAACGTTTCCGTGCGAAGCAGAAAGAACAACGTGCTGCCGTGCAGAAAACAGACACACCCCAAAAGGCGGCCCCAGCGACTGCGCAAAACAAGCCGGATACGCGCGATTTCAAGCGTCCACAGCAATCGCCAAAACGTAAAACTGGACCCATCACGGATGACATGCTGAAAAACCTGCAGGAGAAATTCGGCAAATAAGCCATCACTAATTACTTACCAACCGTTGACAAACGGCTATTGAATTACCCGTTTTAAAGCTGTACTTTTGTACATCAAAAAATTAGCTATGTCGCAAGAAACCGAACACGTAAAATGTTTGATTATCGGCTCCGGGCCCGCTGGTTATACAGCAGCTATCTATGCCGCCCGCGCCGACCTGAAGCCCATCATGTACACCGGTATCGTGCCGGGAGGGCAACTGACGCAAACCACGGATGTGGAGAATTACCCCGGCTATCCAGATGGTGTGCAGGGGCCGCAGATGATGGAGGATTTTAGGAAACAAGCTGAACGTTTTGGTACCGATATCCGCTTTGGATACATTACTTCGGTGGATTTCTCCGGAGACGTGCATAAAGTGGTTGTTGACGGTGAAAAAACCATTACGGCTGAAACAGTTATCATCGCTACGGGCGCCACGGCCAAATGGCTTGGCCTTGAAAGTGAGCAAAAGTATAATGGTTTTGGGGTATCTGCTTGTGCGGTATGTGATGGCTTCTTCTTCAAGGGGCAGGACGTGGCGATCGTAGGGGCGGGGGATACCGCTGCTGAAGAGGCTACTTATTTGGCGAAATTGACCAATAAGGTGCACATGCTGGTGCGCAGGGATGAATTCCGGGCTTCGAAAGCCATGCAGCACCGGGTACTGAATACACCAAATATCGAAATACACTATAACACGGAAACCATGGAAATTGTGGGCGATGGGCTGAATGTGACTGGTGTTTCCATATATAACAACCAGACCGGAGAAAAGCAACAGATTCCGGTAACCGGTTTCTTCGTGGCCATTGGCCATAAGCCGAACACTGAATTGTTCCAAGGGATACTGGATATGGATACAAATGGTTACCTCATCACCAAGCCGGACAGCACACGCACCAATATTGAAGGCGTGTTTGCCTGCGGCGATGTGCAGGACCATGTGTATCGCCAAGCGGTAACCGCTGCTGGAACAGGCTGTATGGCCGCTTTGGAGGCGGAGCGATACCTCGCCGCCAAGGAACATGTAGTGGTATAAAAAGGTATAAAATAAGTGATAAGGCCAGCAGTTTACTGTTGGCCTTATTACGTTACAGCGCTTCCAAGGGTCCCAACCCAAACATCAACAGCAACTTATCATCCTTATAAATATTGAGCGTTTGGTCGGCCACATCAAAACGTAGCAGCTCATCTCGGAGAATGGCTAGGAACTCCTGCTCAAGCTTGTTTTTATGTGCTTCTGCACATGCCATCCGCGTACTGGCCAATTGGTTGAATTTGATGTAATCATCTTGGTTGTGGAAATTGCCAAAGAAACGGTTACATCCTGAAAAACCATTGACTGATCCTTTAGCCTTGTCAAAGCGGATATATACAGGTGAGTTTTCCTGCGTTTCGCCTGCTATTTGCAATAAAAACGGTATCAATACACATGTGACCCATTTTCAAGCCACAATGCCCAGTTTTTATCATAGACATGGAGTTCGGTTGTCTGTATTTGCTCGTTGTTGTATACGGGGTTACGTTGGTTGACCCATTCATAAATACCCCCGAACAAGTTGAAAACGTGTTTGTAACCTGCTTTTTGCAATTTTTCGGCAATACGTTCGCCACGGTTGCCAATGGCACAATAGACGATGATGGTGTCGATTTTCGGAATGTCGTACACTTTACGCATATCAAACCAGATAAAACCCACATGCCTTGCGTGCTTCATATGACTTACATCAAATTCGTCTTGTTCGCGGGTGTCAAGTATGACAGCGCCTTGCTTCATCATCTCTTTCAATTCACTGACCGTAACCGTGGGTACACTATGCCGGTATATGCTGTTTAGCCGTGCCGCAAATTCCGGGTTGACTGTTGACTCCTGCTGCCCCTTACTCAGAATCAAAAAAACTAAGCTTATTATCCCCCACATCAGTCTGCCGGTGTAAAATCCGAAATAAATATGCCCATATCCTGTACTACTGCATGGGGTAAAGCAGCGGCAATAATGCTCGCCCCAATAGCCGAACGATATCCGCCAGCACAGTGCACCACGATGGGCTTGTCTACGGGGATTTGTTGGGTGTTTTCTCGCAATTTGGACAACGGGATATGGATAGAATGATCAAAAACCGGGTTTTCAGTCACTTCCGAAGGATCGCGGATGTCAATCACGGTATAATCTCGAGGATTGTGCTCAAATGCTTCTAGCTCAAATGGAGCGGACACAGACGGTCCTCCGTTAGCCACTACCAATGCCACTATCTGTTGCTCATACCCGATTTTGGCTACTTTTTGGACAAGTATCTGCAACGCTTCACGATCGGTGCTCACCAAATAGAACCGTTCATCGGGCGCTAAGATTGATCCGAGCCAAGTCTCAAACTTCAAGCCGTCTGGTATATGGATGGCTCCAGGCTGATGCCCTGCTCTAAACTGGGCTTGCGGTCGGCCATCGACGATGGTGATGCCGGCTTCAAATACCGCTGGGTAATCGAGGGAAGGGATAGCATCGATACTTGCCCTTAAAGCTTTTGCCCCTTTTTTATTGAGGCGCACATCATATTCAAAATATTTGGGTACAAAAGGTTGCCGTTCCATAAGCAAGGCCACAAATTCGCCTTCATCCATGTCTTGCAACGCATAGTTTTCATTTATTTCCCTGCCAATGGAGCTATGCAAATCAGCACCCATGTTCCTTCCGCAGAGTGAGCCCGGGCCATGGGCTGGATATACCAATACATGCTGAGGGAGGCTCATCAGCTTCTCACGTGTAGACCGATAGAGTTGTTTGGCCAGAAACTCGGCCTTAGCGGTAATATTTCCTGCGTTTTCGCGTAAGTCCGGTCTACCGACATCACCCACAAACAACGTGTCACCGGTAAATATAGCATAGGGTTGGTTTTGTTCATCCAATAGCAAGATGCTGACACTATCGGGCGAGTGTCCCGGGGTGTTGATGGCTTCTAACTGTACCTTTCCCAATGCGATTCGGTCCCCATCATCAAATGGTTGATGGGGATATTCCGCTCCCACCAATCGGCTGGTATAAATCGTTGCGCCCGTTAGCTGATGGAGCTCTAAGTGCGAACTGACAAAATCTGCATGTGGGTGGGTCTCTAAGATGGTGGAAATTTGTCCTTGGTGGTGTTTGGCAAAATCCAAATAAGGTTGGGGGTCACGTGCAGGATCTATTACTGCCATCATGCCTTCGCTCAATATTGCATAAGATGCATGGGCTAGGCCCTTGTCGTAAAACTGGTGTATAAGCATATAAAAAACAATTGTGGCACAAAGATATGAAATGTTTCTGTAGCGAGTTTGTGGGGACATGAATCAAGTGAACATGAAGATTAATTCGTATTTTGCCCCGCATGAGGTCGAAAACAAAGTTGATCGCATTGGTGACAGGCTGCTTGGCAGTGCTTTGCATGCGGGGCCAGGAAGAAACGGTGTTCGCCCATAGGCAAGCCAAGGGTAAAATATCGAATATCGAGATTGACGAAATATCGGGTTTGATTGCTTCCGCGAGGAACCCCAGCCGCTTTTGGACACATAATGACAGTGGCGACAAGGCTCGGATATTCCTCCTCGATGATTCGGCTAAGCATAAAGCTACCTATCACCTCAAAGGAGTCCCCGCTCGCGATTGGGAAGATATAGGAATCATGGAACGCAAAGGACGACATTATCTGCTGGTGGCGGATATTGGAGACAACAAGGGCCGATATCCCCATGTGCGGGTATACCTATTCGAAGAGCCATTAGTAAGCGCACGCAAACATGCGGTGGATACGATCCCGAAAGAACAGATACACGCGTTTAAACTGAAGTATGAAAATGGCCCCCGGGATGCTGAATCATTATTCTTTGACCCCGTGGATGAACGCCTATACATCATTAGTAAACGGGAACTGGAAGTAGGTATATATTGTACGGCCTTGCCAGAAACCCCTGCAGGTACCTTGATGCTCCGAAAAGTGGGGAGTCTACCGCATACGTTCATCACTTCAGCAGACATCAGTCCGGACGGCAGCGAAGTACTGGTAAAAAACCTCATGGAAGTGTTTTATTGGAAACGGAAAGGAGGGGAGTCCATACCCGATATGCTCAGTAGGCCTGCCATGAAGTTGCCCTACAAACCCGAACCACAAGGTGAGGCAATCACCTTTTCGCGAGATGGGAGCGGTTATTACACCCTGAGTGAGAAAGCCCTTAGAATGGATGCCATTTTGTATTTTTATAAAAGATTGTTGTAAATATGCTCATGAAAATCTATGCATTCAGCGTGTTGTTCGTGCTATGCGTTGCAAAGTCTTATGCTGCCGATGTAGTAGCGGGCGGGCTATGACCGATATTCCGCATACCTACATTACCAGTCCGGGCGCACATAATTGGGATTATTGGCGATTATCCATCCCGTACCAATTGCTGTTTTTTGATCGTTTCTTTGCCAAACACTGATTTAAAGACCTAAATCTGTATATATTTACTAAGGTGATTTAGAATAATAATTGCCTGATTGTTAATTTATTATAAATTTAATGTAAAAAAAATTGACTTTTTTGAATAAATTATTTGCCAATGTCAACTAATTATTCATATTTTTATTGCTCAAACCAACTAATTATAAACTTAAAGAGTCCTGATTGTTCGCAGTCAGGATTTCTTGTTTTTAATAGGTTACAATAAACCCTAAGAACAAGTGTAAAAGTCGGGAAAGCAGTATGTCTAGTGAAAAGGAGTATTTAAAAAAGCACTTCCTTAAGAATCCTATACGACTTCAACCTCGCTCCCTGATCATAAATATTACTAGTGGTCATCAATTCATCGACTCCGGTTTCCTCAATGAATTTAGAAAGCTGCGCCTGTAGGCGCTCTTTGCTCCCAATGAACGTACAGGAGGTCATTTGCTTGACCGCGGCTTCCATATCGGGCGACCAATAGGGATCCATGGAAGGCACAGGAGGTTGCAATGGCCTACGTGTATTGGTGACGATGCCGAGGAACATGCGGTACATGCTGGTGGCTAGTACCTGCGCTTCCTCATCGGTATCAGCTGCAATGACGTTTACACAAGCCAACACATAAGGGCTGTCGAGCTGTGCCGAAGGTTTGAAATGCTGCCTGTATAGGGAAATGGCGGCACGGAACTGTTGGGGGGCAAAGTGTGCGGCAAAGGCATAAGGAAGCCCCATTTCAGCCGCTAAATAGGCGCTATCTGTGCTTGAGCCGAGTATCCATATCGGGATATCGATCCCTTCACCTGGGAACGCCCGCACACGTCCATCGCTATTATCGTCGCTAAAATAAAGCTGGAGCTCACGGACGTCGGAAGGGAAGTGGTAAGCCGTATTGGCATTGTTGCGCCGCAGTGCCATGGCCGTCAGTTGGTCGGTACCCGGTGCTCGCCCAAGTCCCAGATCGATACGGCCAGGATATAAGGTATCAAGCGTGCCGAATTGCTCGGCAATGGCCAGCGGGGCATGATTGGGCAGCATAATGCCTCCAGATCCGACCCGGATGTGGTTGGTCCGACCCGCTACATGGCCAATGAGCACCGAAGTGGCCGAACTGGCAATGTATTCCATGTTATGATGTTCGGCAAGCCAAATACGTTCATAACCCAATTGTTCGACATGCCGGGCGATCTCCACGGTGCGGGAGATGGCCGTGGCGGCATTACCACCTTGTATCACTACGGAAAGATCAAGCGCGGAAAGCTTCAGTTGTTTAGCCATGCCCACAAAATACAGCAATACCTCCATCAAGCAAAGCAGCCATCAGCATTTTGATGTAAAGATGACCAAAAGGGTATCGGCCATGCCCGTACAAAAAAACAGGTACCTGTTTCCTCCCTCATCAATCCGGTGTCGTTTGCGTAGTTCTTCGGATTTCAGCGGAAAATTCCGGGTGCTGACGTTCGCTTGAGTTGTCGCTTTATTTTTTTTGAAATCGGAATAAAGCATCATGCTGTCTATACGAAATGTCCTCCCCATAAAATCGGGGTTTGCTTCCACAGAAGTATATAGGTGGGTGTGCTGGTGAAGTTTTTTAAGGCCGTATCGTTGCCCGATGAGCTTGAAGGCACCGGATTTCAGCAAGGCAGCATCCGGCTCGTAGAGATAGCCCTCAGGGTGGCCGAAATCAGTGGTCGCTGATTTTTCCTCGTCGACATAGAATTGGAAACGCTGTGCCATGCCGCCCTTCAAGGCTGCTACAATAATTTGGGGTGCATCCATATATTCGCGGTCGAGCACAAACAACAACTCCTTGCACTCATTATCAACACTGATGATGTGCACTTCACATACCCTTTTCAGTACACTCAATGCAGACGAGATGTCAAGTAACGGGGCAGATTTTATCAGGCTTTTTTTGGTCTTCTGTAGTAACCAATCCTGCAATGCTACCACATTGGGTTCGCAGTCTTCCAGCAGGAAAACCTTGCGTTTGTCGATACGTCGTGAGGGATCGATATAGCTATAGTCAAAAGTGTCATCTGCTTGGCTTTGTAGGTGCATGAGGCCATTAGCGGCAATGAAATCGATGTTGTCGGCCCCCAGGATGCGAGCATTATATTGAGCTATTCGTGCAAGCGATTCATTTCTTTCGCAATAGGCAACCGTTTTAGCGCGTTGTGCGAAATAATAAGCGTCCACGCCAAACCCTCCGGTGAGATCGATGATCCGGCTTTGTTCTGCGATGAGGCTACTTTTGTAGGCAGCTGTGTGTTGCGATGAGGCCTGCTCCACCGATAGTTTTTCGGGGTAATAGATGTTGGGTGTGCTATACCATAGTGGAAGTTTTTTACGGCAGCGCTGGCGGCCATCCAACTGTTGGGCCAATTCAGCTGGATAAACATGTAAGAATGGGCTTTTCCGCAGGGCCAAGCTTGTTGGAGCTGCTGTTTCGTGTTGCTGCAAGTAATGTTGCACTTCAGGTGCGAGTATCTGTTCGTTCATGGGTCAACTCAATCAATCGCTCCTGTTTGATACAACTGCCAAACCGGGGAGGCGGCTCTTAATTTTTCAACTGCCGATGTGACTTGCATAATGCCGTCACGGATATCCTCATCGGTATTGAACCTTCCCAAGCTAAATCGCAAAGAAGCATGGGCATCTTCATCAGACCTTCCCATGGCTTTGAGCACATGTGAAGGGTCACGGGTGCCGGTTACGCAGGCCGACCCTGAGGCGAGGGCAATATCGGGCACGTTGACCATGATTTCTCCGGCCTTAAGGTGTCTAAAGGTGATGTTGCTCACATGCGGCAAACGGAGTGTGCCTTCACCATTGACAAATGTCGCAGGTAATTTGGCCAGGGCTGTTTCCAGTTCGTCACGCTGTTTGGCGAGTTGCGAGAATTCATCAAGCATACGTTGTTTGGCTATTTCCGCGGCCTTGCCCAATCCCACGATTCCGGGAACATTGAACGTGCCGGCCCTGCGCTTGCTTTCCTGGCCACCCCCATGAAGCAACGCGCCAGTCTGTATACGCTTGTTCTTGCGCCTTATGTATAAAGCTCCCACGCCCTTCGGACCGTAAAGTTTGTGTGCACTCAAACATAGGAGGTCAACCCCCGCGGTCGCTAGGTCCACAGGAAGCTTGCCAACGGCCTGGGTAGCGTCGCAGAAGATCAATACATCATGCTTGTTAGCGATTTTAGCAATATCTGCTATGGGATGAACAATGCCTGTCTCATTGTTGGCATACATCAGCGCTATCAATACCGTATCCGCACGGATGGAAGTTTCCAGCAAAACCAAATCCATAGCTCCATCCTTATCTACTGGCAGGTAAGTAACCTCGGCCCCTTTTTTTTCTAAATAGGCAAAGGTGTCTAGCACGGCCTTATGCTCGGTGGCGCAAGTAATGAAGTGTTTGCCTTTGGCCTGGTAGTGTTCGAACACCCCTTTTATAGCCATGTTGATGGCCTCTGTAGCTCCGGACGTAAAGGTAATTTCCTGGGGTGTGGCCCCAATGAGTGCCGCCACCTGTTCCCTTGCCTTCTCAACGGCGGCCGAGGCCGTTCTTCCGGCTCGGTGTGTGATGCTGGAAGCGTTGGCGAAATGTGTGGTGAGGTAAGGCATCATGGCTTCCAGTACCTGCGGGTCGAGCGGTGTAGTGGCATTGTTGTCAAAATAGATAAGCCTATCCATGTTGCGAATTTAAGCTTTTTGGGTATATAAACCGCAATACTATACTGAACTGTGCTGGTTGTCATTTTTTGTACTTGCCAATTTTTGTTGCAACTTTGGAGAGCCATAGCGGATTACGGTTAAGAACCGATATAAACCAAAAAGTATTTTATGAATCATTCATCGGATGCTCAACTCTTAGAAAAGCTAACGCAGGGAAACCTAGAAGCGTATGATGCGTTGTTTCTGAAGTATTACAAAATGCTATGTGTAAACGCTTACTTTTATCTTAAGGATACGGAAGAAGCCAAGGAGCTTGTGCAGCAGTTTTTTGTAGAACTTTTCGAAAAACGAGGATACCTGCGCTTGGAAGGAGATGTAAAAGGATATCTTTACCGGGCTGTTAAAAATAGATGCCTCAATTGGTTCCGTAAAGCAGCAAATGACCGGAAAAGATCAGCACAATTGCTATGGGAAACGGAATCCACAGCCCATGAAGAAGATCGGGAAGTGGTGGAAAACTTATTTAACTTGCTCGGTGAAGCATTAAATGACCTAACTGTACAGCGCAGGGAAGCGCTTACCTTGGTTTATGTGCAGCATAAAAAATACCAGGAAGCAGCCAATGAGATGGGTATCAGTGTTAATTCGCTCAAGACGCATCTCAAATTGGGATTGAAGAATTTAAGGGAACGATTAAAAAATAGTCGAGTAGCTTAACCCGAAAGCGTGAGTTGCGTGTAGTAATTACAGTATGGAACCCAGCTACGAAGATATTAGACGACTATATATTGAGAAAATTTCCGGCGTTATTTCGGAAGCGGATAGTGCGCTGCTAGCCTCGTGGTTGGCAACGGATATAAAGGCGCAGCAAATTTGGCAAACCTTGGAAAAGGAAGGACGCCAATTGAATCTGAGTGACTTTATGGAGGGAATTGATTCCGGTGCTGACCTGCTGCAGGTAAAGCAAAGGGCTGGTACCCTTCCAACCAGAAGAGTTATCCCTTTTATGCGCTATGCAGCGGCAATGACCTTTTTTCTCTTGGTTGGTGCGGGCTTTTTTATCCTTAGAAAAACAGATAGGGGAGCGTCGTTAGGCGACGATCCAATAACCTTTGCTGCCTCGGTGGAGGATAGTCCGTATGTGCAGCTCAGCACAGACGACGGGCAGTCCGTTAACTTACAACATCAAACGACAATACGTGCCCTTAGGCTAAACGGTATAGCAATCAATGCCTCTGCCAGTGAACTTGAATCTATCCATTCCGATGCAATAGCCGTTGTGATGAGCACGCTCAGTGTGCCCGCAAAAGGCGCATACAAAGTCACCCTGCCGGATGGTTCCAAGGTATGGTTAAACGCGGAATCCAAGCTGCGTTTTCCATCCCGGTTTATTGGCGGTTCAAGGGAAGTTTACCTCGATGGGGAAGGTTATTTTGAGGTAACGACCGATTTGGCAAAGCCTTTTATCGTCCATGCTGGAGATACCAAAGTGCGCGTACTTGGAACACGTTTCAACCTACGGACATACGAACAGCAGGCCATACAAACTGCATTGGTAGATGGAAGCGTGCAGCTAACCACTGAAAACGGTGAAAGCATGCGACTCGAACCGGGGTATGCGGCCACATACAATGGTAAGGGCTTCTCGAAAGCCTCCTTTGATGCCACCGAAATATTGGCCTGGATGGATGGCGTCCATTATTTTCATAATGCATCCCTTGAAGAGTTGGCTAAGACCATCAACCGTTGGTACGGTTTATCGGTCACCTTTGAAAATCCTCAACTCGTTCACCAAACGATCACCGGGCTCATGGAAAAGGATGATATCGCTTACTTCCTAGCTGATCTAAAATCATCTACCGGCATAAAACACAGGCTTGTTGGCGATGTGTTATACCTCAAGTGATAAAAAAAACATTTTTCCTTTCACCCATTTCATTCCCTATGGTGTAGTTCTTTTAACCAAGGGTAGTTCACGGTTTTATGCTTAAGCGTATATGGCCAATTACCCAGAAAATTATATAACCATATTAACTCAGATGAAGAATAGGATTTTAAACCAAAGCATCAGATGCATGACGCTTCTGCCATTGTTCCTTATGGTATTGCAGGGGGCCGTGCTTGCAAAGAACGAGAAACAAGAGCTCATGGGAAGATCGGTTACCATGAAGGGCCGCAACGTGTCGTTGGCCACGGCATTTGCCATGATCAAGAAACAAACCGACTTGACGGTGTTTTACGGCAACAATCTGCTGGATGATAAGGAAAGGGTAACCTTTGATTTCAAAAGCAAAGCACTTAATGAGGTGCTGGATATCCTTTTGGAAGGCAAAGGCCTCCGGTACGAAATGCGAAGGAATCGCGTAATCGTTCTGGAAAAAATCACTGCACGCCCTACTTCCCCGGCCATAATTCAGGAGCAGCAGTCCATAACCGGAAAAGTAGCTGATCAGCGGGGGCCAGTGGAAAATGTGACTGTCAGCGTAAAGGGTGCAAACCGCGGTAGCTCAACAGACGGTAATGGAAACTATACCATCAATGCTGCGGTAGGGGAGGTATTGGTGTTTAGCCGGATCGGTTATATACAACAAGAAGTTGTGGTTGGTTCGGAAACCACCATCAACATTACATTGGTAGAAAGCATACAGGATATCGACGAAGTTGTGGTTATCGGTTACGGTACTGTTCGCAAAAGAGACTTGACAGGTTCCGTTTCCCAGGTCAAATCGCAAGAAATAAATGCTTTCCCTAATGCCAATGTTATTCAATCACTCTCTGGAAGAGCCGCCGGCGTCCAGATCCGCCAAAGCTCTGGAGCTCCGGGACCGGGTATGAGTGTGCGTATCCGTGGTGGTAATTCTATTCAAGGGAGCAATGAGCCATTATATGTAATTGACGGGTTCCCTATCTCGGGTAATACCCCCAGTCCCACACATATAAACACCGCTGATATAGAAAGTGTTGAAATTTTAAAAGACGCATCAGCAACAGCTATATATGGTTCAAGAGGAGCAAACGGTGTTGTAATGATTACAACCAAGAGAGGTAAGGATGGACTCACAAGTGTCAATTTTGAGACCAGTTTTGGATCTCAAAGCGTGATTAAGAAGTTAGATTTGATGAACGCCAGTGAATATGCACGGTTTTATAATATCCAAGCTGCAAACGACAATATCCCCGCTTATTTTACCGAAGAGGAGGTAGCTGGATTTGGCGAGGGATATAATTGGCAGGATCTCCTATTTACGAGAGCCCCCATATCTACTGCCGCGCTGAATGTGAGTGGTGGTAACGAGAAAACTCAATTTTCAGTTTCAGGCAGCTATTATGGACAAGATGGAATCATACAAGGAAGTGATTACACGAGGTATTCCCTGCGCAGCAGCCTCAACCATAAAATCAGTGATTTGTTTAGTGTAGAGTTGAACAGTACCCTATCTCGCTTGAAAACCAGCAGAAGGGATAATGGTGGTGGCAGTAGAGGCAGTTCGATGTTTGGTGGTGCATTGGTAGCTCCGCCTACCTTAACACCTTACAATGAAGATGGATCGTACCGGGTATTACACACCGCATACACGTTCTTGGCCGGAGAACTCAGAAATCCAATTAATTTCATCAATGAACAAACCGGTATTGTCAGGGCAAATGTGGCTCTTGTCAATGCCGCCCTCCTTTATAACATTACCCCTGACTTGGTACTAAAAATAGCTGGAGGTATTGAGAATAGGGACGACCGAACGGATAATTACACCAGTACCCGTTTTTTTAACAGCCCAGGCACTGCCTCCATATCCACGTTGCAGTTGACCAGCCTGTTGAATGAAAACACGCTGAGTTATAATAAAACCTTTGCGGATAAGCACACCATCTCTGCGGTGGCCGGCTTTACCTACCAAGATTTTCTTTCCACCCCTTTTAGTGGGAGTGGCTCAGGATTCTTAAGTGATATTTTCGAGACTTATAATATTGGTGCTGCTAGTAACCACACCCCATCAAGTTCCAATTATATCAAATCAGTATTACTTTCTTATTTGGGTCGCGTAAACTATAATTATGATGATCGGTACTTGGCCACT
Source organism: Parapedobacter tibetensis (assembly GCF_024704835.1). Taxonomy (GTDB): domain Bacteria; phylum Bacteroidota; class Bacteroidia; order Sphingobacteriales; family Sphingobacteriaceae; genus Parapedobacter; species Parapedobacter tibetensis. The sequence continues at coordinate 405,737 of NZ_JAMXBE010000004.1, read as the reverse complement.
GTCAGTATCCGTCGCGATGGTTCTTCACGTTATAGCGAGGGACTTCAGTGGGGGAATTTTCCTTCAGCAGCGTTGGCTTGGCGTGTTTCAAATGAATCGTTCATGGCCGGCCAAACGGCCATTTCAGACCTGAAGTTACGTGCCAGTTGGGGGTTGACTGGCAGCCAGGCCATTGATCCTTATATTACCCAAAACATTCTCGTTAATGATGTGATTATTCTGGGTAATGAATTTCACAATACATTTGCACCAAACACCGCATTACCGGGGACATTGAAATGGGAAACCACGGAGCAAATGGATTTCGGCCTTGATCTAGGTTTTTTGAATAACCGGGTTTTGTTGACAGCAGATTATTACGTCAAGAATACACGTAATCTGTTAAGTCCTGTTTCCCTACCGTCTTCTATGGGATACAGTATAACCACACAAAATGTGGGCAGGGTACGGAATAAGGGATTCGAGTTTGGGGTTGATAGCCGTATCCTAGAAGGAGCATTTACCTGGGACGTGAATACAAATATAGCTTTTAACCGTAATAAAGTTATCGAACTTTATTACGGGGAAGATCTGCTCCGAGACCGGGTTGGTGTTACCATAGTCAATGATGTGACCAGCATCTTGAGGGAAGGGAGGCCCGTCGGTCAATTCTGGGGTTACCTAGAAGATGGCTACGATGAAAATGGCCGGATTGTCTATAAGGATGTAAATGAAGACAATGTCGTCAATGCGAGTGATAAAACGTATATTGGTGACCCGAACCCCAAGTTTATCTATGGTTTTAATTCAACTGTGGCCTATAAAAACTTCGAGCTGAATGTGTTTTTTCAGGGTATTTATGGAAACGATATCTTCAATGTGAGTTCTATTTCTACAGTTGATTATGGGTTTGGTCTGAATTTGCCGAATGAAGTTCTCTATGACCACTGGACGCCTGAGAATCCGAATGCCAAATATCCACGCATAAGCAGGAACTCTAATGTACAGATTTCCGACCGTTTTATCGAAGACGGCTCTTATTTGAGGCTGAAGAATATCATGCTCGGCTATAATTTACCCGTGCAGACCCTGGGCATACGTTGGACAAAAAGCCTGAACGTGTATGTCAGTGGTCAGAATCTTTGGACAATAACTAATTATTCATGGTGGGATCCAGAAACAAATTTCAGGCAAGACTGGAATGGGTACCCCATTGCAAAAACGGTAACATTTGGACTCCGTGCTGGTTTTTAACTATAGACTATCAAGAAAGATTGGAATACGATTATGAAAAAGTTAATAATAATAATGGTCGTTGGCTTTCTGTTCTCTGCCTGCAATAAGTGGTTGGAGGAGAAACCCAAGCAAATAGCCGAATTCGTATTTTATAATACGGCGGCAGAAGTGGAAACGGCGGTGAATGCCATATTGCTGCCATTACGAAAGGCCCGAGAGGCTCGAATGGCCAACTACATCGCTACTTTGGAATGCCAATCGGATTGGATGGTGGGGCGTGGATCGTGGGAGCCGCTAAGCTTGTATCAAGGGCTCAATGATGTCAATATTACGCGTGTGTCAAGTTTATGGGACGCATTTTATGTAGCTATACGTAATGCCAACCTAGTGATATTAAATACCCCATCTGGAACCAGTATCAGCCAACAGGACAAGGATAAATATCTTGGTGAAGCTAGGTTCCTGCGAGCCTATTTGTATTATCAACTGGTACAGAATTGGGGAGCGATTCCACTCCGTACAGAAGAGAATATGAATCAGCGGGATTTGCCTAGAAGCAGCCCTGATGTTATTTATGAGTTGATTGTAAGCGATTTGCTGGAAGCGGAAGTAAATTTGCCAGCCACGGCTTCTGTCAGTGGCCGCCCTACCAAATGGGCTGCAAAAACATTGCTGGCGGAGATGTTTTTGCAATTGGGACGGAATGAGGAAGCGGCGATGCGTGCCCAAGAGGTGATAGAGCAAGGGGGATTTAGCTTAGTGAAGATCAACTCTGTGAGTGATATTCAAACCAAAATATTTGGGCCTGAGATTAGCAGCAGCAGTGAAGAGATCTTTGCGCTGAAATATGCGCGTATAGTAGAGCAGGGTAATTATATTTTGTGGATTTCCAACCACCCGAGTACCAAATTATTTACATCGGAAGGTGTAGGTGCTTATGCGGTGCATGGTGATGCTAGCAACCCAAATTATGTAAATTGGGATGATACCGATATCCGTAAAGGCATGTGGGATAGGATAAATTATGGAAATGCACCTAATGCCCTTATTAGTTCAAAGTATGCTGATCCACAAGCGATAAGCCAATATGGGGCTGGTAATGATCAGCCCATATACCGGTATCCAGATGCATTGCTGCTATATGCTGAAGCAGCTGCTCGTTCTGAGAATGCTGTTAGCGTAGCGGCCATGGAAGCTTTGAATAAAGTACACCGACGTGCATACGGGCATAACCCCGACGCAACATCCGAGGTAGATTTAGACGCCGCTGATTTTACAGCCGAGACATTCATTGATCGTGTCATACAAGAGCGTGGTTATGAATTTATATATGAAGGAAAGCGTTGGTTGGAACTTAAAAGAACTGGTAAGTTGGATGAACTTATTCAATATGGCAAAGGAAAAACGGTAACAGAAAAACACCTATTATGGCCTATCCCGCTTTCTGAATTGAACTATAATGATGCGATTGATCCGGTGTCAGACCAGAATCCCGGGTATTGAAATATGGGTTGTCTTGCAACGTTATATATTGACTAGTGAAAGATCGAAGTGATCATGGAAAAAATGAAAAGACGATCAGCTATTGCCACCATAGGGGCGGTTTCACTGGGGCTTGCTTCGCCCCGGCTGCTCAAGGCTGATGTGCTGCAAAAACCTTACGCTGTAAAGAAAGAAATACTAAAAACGGATATCCTGGTTATCGGCGGTGGCACGGCCGGCGTTATAGCGGCCATACAGGCCGGTCGCGCCGGCTGTAGTACCATCCTTGTTGAGAACGGCAGCATGTTGGGAGGCACCACCACCACGGGCGGTGTTTCCTTTCCCGGCATTTTCTTTGCCTGGGGTAAGCAAATAATCAGCGGTATTGGTTGGGAACTAGTTCAGGAAGCGGTAACCCTTAATGATGATGAGCTTCCTGACTTTTCCCGGCCGCATGGCAGGCAGCATTGGCACCATCAGGTACGGGTCAACGGCCCCCTGTATGCCATACTGGCCGAGGAAAAATGCATAGAGGCGGGGGTAAGCTTGCGATTCTATGAGACCCCGGTCAACATTACGGGCAATAGGAATGGATGGACGGTAACCACCATGGGCAAAGGAACACAGACGGAAATCCAATGCAACCAGCTGATCGACTGCACGGGCAATGCCTATGCAGCGTCTATAGCGGGCCTTAGCGTGTTGCGCGAAGCCGAAACACAACCGGGAACGTTGATGTTTGAAATTGGCGGGTATGATTATAATCGCCTGGATATGGATATGGTAAAAAGCCGGTTTAGCGAAGCCGTTCAGCGCGGGGAATTGGTGAAAGGTGAGTTCTATAATGTAGACGCATTATTGCGCAGTGGGGGTGACAATGTACAACATGTGGCCGGTGCAGACTCCACCACATCGGAGACTCATACCGTGGCCAATATCGCGGGTCGCGCTTCCTTACTCCGGACCGTCCGTTTCCTGCGGACCTTGCCCGGCCTCGAAAAATTAAAAATACTGGACATGCAAAATGAAACAGCCGTCAGGGAAACCTACCGTATAGACGGTCTGTATCAAGTAACCCAAGAGGATTACGTAACCGGAAGGGTATTTGATGATGCCGTTTCTTATTCTTACTATCCCATTGACCTGCATGACGAGCATGGCGTTATACCCAAACAGCTAAAGGAGGGCATGGTTGCCACGGTGCCTTTGCGTTCGTTGATCCCAAAAAACAGCCGGAATTTTTTGGTGGCAGGGCGTTGCCTAAGCAGCGATAGATTGGCCAACTCAGCGCTGCGGGTTCAAGCTTCCTGCATGGGAATGGGCCAAGCTGCCTCGGCAGCCGCTGTACTGGCCAATCAGCAAGGAAAATCACCGCATGAAATAAGCATCGCTGCGCTCCATGAGCTGTTGGCGGCACACGGTGCAGTCGTACCAACTGTATAATATCCTAATGGGATTGGATAATGCGTGGACAATATAGGTGGTTACCAATCGGGTTAAAGAAATGGACATTATTCGGTTTATTGCTGGCATGCCACACGGGCCAAGCCCAAAACACGCCATGGGCAACCCGTTATTTCCGTAATCAGACCGTTTCATTTAAAACGCATGAAGTCAAGCCATTTGTGGTAGAAGTGAATAATACGGGTTATCGCGATACGCTTTATCAGGCTCTTTCCGAAAATGGCGAGCCGGTCTACTATTACCGCAAGATTTTGCAAGAGGTGTGTTTTGAGGGGGAATGCCGGCTTTTGAACGCCTATTTGTATTGGAATATTACAGGCAGCTATTTAGGCTTGGAACTTCCACCTGAGGAATTTTTGAGCAAGTCTGAACATACACCATTCGTGCCGAGTGAATATGCTGAGTTAAACAAGATTTTGGCGGATTCCTTGTCGCCACTTGCCAATTTCGCATACGAGGATCTTATCGTCAAGGATCGTAAACCACCCTCAGGGCTGGATGCCGTGACGGGTGCGACGACAACGAATATCGCCGGATATGTGGTGGATGGAGCGGTGTATACCACCCATACCTTATGGCATTTGGTGTATGGTCCAACAAGGCAGGAAGTCATGCGCTTAACAGCGGAAGTGCTGACTCCCGAATTATTGGGAGAGATCTTGCAAAGTGCAGATATGGGCGATAGATATTGGGCACTGAACCACATCAGTCACTTGCAGCGATTGCCTCGACAACTGGCCAAACAAGTTTTAGCGTTAATGGATGATAAGCAATACAATCTCTCGGAGCGCGCCATAAGCAGCCTACAGCCCCAGCAACTAGGGGATGGTTTCTTGCAAGGTGAAATCGTGAAAAAAATTGATCAGGTAGGGTATAGCTTGAAACCTCAATTGATTGTTAAACTGGGAGAAGCCCCTTTTTTGACTGAAGGTGTCGCCCAGCAATTGGCCACCTACCTGAAGCAGTCAAATGGCAAACCATTGATCACGATTTTTGATGTGTTGCAAAAACAACAGGTATCCGAACCAAAGGTACTTTCCATAGTTTCGGACCTCCTGGCAAACGAAAATCGCTTTATAGCAAATAACGCCTATAAATTCCTAAGTGGAATAGCGATAAAAGATCGGGTAATCTTGGGAAAGATGGAAGCTTATGAAGCTAGGCTGGCTGATGGGTATTAATCACCAACCGTTTGCTTCTTCATCTTAGACCTCACGCGGCGAAATGTGCCCCAAAAATCCTTTAAAAGGATGATTTTGTCTGATAACAATGACGCATTAAAGAATTGCAATTTTCTGAAATTAAGTCGTTTACCGGTTCCTATCCAAAAAGCGAGCATCCTAGACCCCGCCCTTATTCTGCGGTTGTACTGATAGGGCTGCATGAGCGCTATTTTATCTGCACTTAAAGGTTGTAGTACCATATTGCCGGCTTGCTGCGCCATTTTTAATACGGTTTCGCCTGCAGGTGTGCGAGCGAGAACCAAGCTCCAGCCCTCTTTTTCTGAAAAATCAGGATACCCATCTTTGGTTTCCCAAGCATCACCTACAGCAATATCAGCCTGTATGCCTATACCCTCTGGGCATATCTTACAACGAAAGTGTAAGTAGCGATTCAGTGTTTTACCCCAGGAATCATTATAACTTTGCTGGTAATGCCTTTGCTTGCTATCTGTAAATGTGAAATAACCCGGCCAGCCATGTCCCCGATAAGTTAGATTTGTTATGGGAGGGGTAGCTTCCTGATCGTCAATAATAGCTTGCGTACCCTTAATGGATGGCATACCTGCACACATAATGGCCACAGTAAGCTTGAGGCGCTCCTTATATCGCGGGTATTCCTTTAAAAAGTTTTTCAAGGCCGAAATATCACATGGCTTCCCGATAAAACAAAACGTGTCATTACTACTGTCGAGTAATTCCAATATGTTATTAAAAACCAATGCGGGCGCATACCTTGAGGACGCACAATGAAGCACATGATCACGCGTTCGTGATACCTGAAGGCTATTACGCCGGAAATCGCTGCTATCACCACCCACCTGCAATACAGCATTCACCTGTTTGGTTTTCAGCATATGGATGGCGATGGCGCTCACGATACCGCCCGAAGAGCCTTTATCTCGCACATCCGAATCTGTCGCATAACCAGATAGAAGCAATCTTATTCTTCCCCAAATTCGCTCATTTCTACCAAAAGGGATGTCATTTACAATGTTAAGGCCGGGGCAGATGCGCGCAATGATCGCTTCCCTATGTGCAATGCTATGTTTTACTTCTGGATGAAAAAAACCATCCAAGCCAAGCTGTATATGTACATGCTCAGATCCGCAAACGCTTTCACAAAGACCGCAACCGAGGCATAACCCACGGTTATCAATTTGTTGAATGACAGAGCCTGCCATAGACTAATAATTAGTCAGTAAGAACCTTATGAAGTATTTCTTTCAAAGATACTAAACGTGGTGCAATTATGGTGCTATTGCTATGGTCTACTTTTGCTTTCAATTCATGGCGATTTCCGTATGCCTCCTTCAGACCAGTAAAAACGGTGTTATTGTCGTCATTTACGCAGTCGCCTAGCCAAGGATACTGCAGTGTGTCGGCAAACAGGCCATTGAACTTACGGCTGTACGCCATCGGATAAACGGGTACACCGGTGGAAAAAGCAGCGATACAAGCATGCATGCGAGCACCGGTAAAGAAATCAAGGCCGCTGATGTACCCCTTTGCGGCAATGGGTGTGGCAAACCTTGGGGCAACGATAGCTTGTGGAAACTCTTGCTTCAAGGCTTCTGCCGCTTTATAGTCGTCTTCTATGGGGTGGTGGTCGGGTATGACATGCGATACAAGATGTATTTGCACATGCTGTTGTTGGGCGAAATAATGTAGGGTATCCAATACCAGCTTTTTATAATCCGTTTTCATGCCAAACTGGTTGCCGCCAGTATAACCGCCGTTCCAAAGCAGTCCAGATATATTGATGCCTACATGAATATTATTTGGCTCAAATTGCCCTGGAACATAAGGCATATAAAAGGCCACATCAATGCTTTCCGCAAGCTTTTCCTTGGATAACTGGGTTGCTGTATATTCATAGCTCCGTCGATCCCGGCTGATTACCAGATCTGCGTATCCCATTGCATGGAAAGCTGATTTCTCATTCCCGGGGTTCTTAAAAGGACCGATGGTTTGCGGTAGCAATACCAGCTTTTTTACCCTCTTTCCAAAGTAAATTTTGCTGTTTCTGATTTTTCTGAACCTTACATCGCCATAGATGTCGGTAAAACTATCACCCTCTGCAATGTCAAAAGCGTAATCGATGGCTTTGATATCAGGCAATCTGTGTTTCTTCGGAAATAACAACAACTTGATACGCCATTTCCAGTCGTGGAAATCAAGGCCGGGAATGTTCCTGAAATGGATAATCCTATCGCCGATCGCAATTTCGTCGACCCCCATTCTTTCGCTACCAAAAAAAGAAAAATCCGCCTGAAGGCCATGCTCCTCGATGATATCATGTAAAAGAGCTAAGGAAGAATAAGCGAGCGCGGCGACACCTAGGTTTTTGTTGTAGGGGTTGGCCCAAATAATTCCTATCTGTATTTTTTTATTGTGGTTCATTACCATTCCCATTCATGAATAGTGCCAATTATAGCCATTATTGTCTGGACGACCATAAAAATTTTATAGTGCATATGCATTTCTTGTTTTCCAGCTTTATTCATTAACTTTATTGCCTTGTAAGAGGAAAGAAACCATACCTCGAAATTCGTTCCAATAACTATTAAAAAGAGAAAAACATGAAATTCACCAGAACAGCAAGTGCCAACTGGCAAGGCACGGGGAAAGATGGCAAAGGTAGCCTGAGTACGCAAAGCGCAGTATTGGACCAAACGCAATACTCGTTTAAGGCCCGCTTCGAAGATGGTGTGGGTACCAATCCCGAAGAATTGATAGCCGCGGCGCATTCCGGATGTTTTACCATGCAGCTGAGTTTCCTGCTCAATGAAAAGGGCTATACGGCAAGCAACCTTGATACGGAAGCAAAAGTAACGTTTGAGGATGGTAGCATTACGCTGATAAATCTTGATCTAAAGGGATCAGTGCCTGATATTTCTAAAGAGGAATTCAGTGAAATTGCCCAGAAAGCAAAGGAAATATGCCCGATATCCAAATTATTGAACACGAAGATTGAATTGGCAATAACATTAGCCTGAATCTTTTAATTTTGCATCGGTAAATTTTCCGATGTGCCGACGTAGCTCAGTTGGTAGAGCAACGCACTCGTAACGCGTAGGTCGTAGGTTCGAATCCCATCGTCGGCTCGTTGACGCCTCTTTTCGTGAGATTAGAGGTTTTTTTTATTTTTTTTATCTTTACATCGATTTTATCGATAACATGACACTCATTCAATTAGAATATATTATAGCGGTAGATACATACCGCAGTTTTGTGGCCGCGGCTAAGAAATGTTTTGTTACCCAGCCTACGCTGAGTATGCAGATCCAGAAATTAGAAGAATCCATTGGCGCCCGGATTTTCGACCGCAGCAAGCAACCCGTTGTTCCCACCGATGTAGGAGTGGAAATCATCAGGCAGGCAAGGGTGGCGTTAATGGAGAGCCGCAAAATCAATGAGATTGTACAGCTAAAGAAGGGAGACTTGGAGGGCGAGCTGCGCATTGGGGTGATTCCCACCATTGCACCCTACCTGTTGCCACGGGTGTTGAGCGGTTTCATGCAAAAATTCCCAAAGCTTCAATTGCAGATATGGGAATATACCACGGAGAAAATCATCCATGAGCTAAAGGCAGGATTGCTTGACTGCGGTATATTGTCGACACCGGTATATGACGCGGCCTTGGCAGAACGCCCGATGTTTTATGAACCATTTGTGGCTTATGTAGCATCCAGCAGCGATTTGTTCCAGAAAAGGGAGGTGACCTCTGAAGATATATTGGCTGATAAACTTTGGCTGCTTACCGAAGGTCACTGCATGCGGGGACAGGTGCTGAATATCTGCCAACGCAAACGGAGCATGGAACCTGAGGGGACCTTTGAATATAATACGGGTAGCGTGGAAACCTTGAAACGGATGGTCGATGTCAATTCCGGAAGCACCATCTTGCCTGAACTAAGCATTGCAGATTTTGATGAGGACCAATTGTGTCGTATCCGGTATTTCCAGTCGCCGGAACCGGTGCGTGAAATCAGTATGGTGACCACCCATAACTATTTGAAAAAACAAGCTATTGATGCGTTGGAAAAGGAAATTATCGCATCCGTCCCGAAGAAATTCAAATCAAAGAAGAAAAAGGACGTCGTCGGTTTTGATTGATTTGGGGCATTCCCAAAAATTGACAAGGCATTTCCACGTTAAATCAACAGGTAAGTTGTTTTACTCCTTTTGTTGGTTTACTTTTGCCCCTACACATGCAAAAGCACCGCCCACATATTATTTACCGCCTCAACCAATGGCGGATGCGTCGGATGTCCAACCGCCATTTCCTTGTAATATTAGCCGTGGTAGTAGGGGTGTTCGGTGGCTTGGCAGCGGCAGCCCTAAAGGGACTTACTCATTCCATCGCATCATTCCTGCAAGATGATGTGCAGTGGCAGTATAAGTATTATCTCTATTTATTCTTCCCGCTTATCGGGATATTGCTAAGCGTAATGTATGTGAGGCGTTTCATTCGTAAGGGTACCTTTGAGCATGGAATGACCCCGATTATCTATGCCATATCCCGCAAGTCAAGTAGGATACAGCCCCATAACATCTATTCGCAGATCATCACCAGTGCCCTCACTATCGGGTTCGGTGGCTCGGCAGGGCTGGAAGCACCCATTGCATACAGTGGTTCGGCCATCGGTGCAAACGCCGGGCGTTTCTTTGGCCTCAACTACCGCGAGGTGACGATGTTGTTGGCTTGTGGGGCGGCGGCCGGCATTGCCGGAGCATTCAATAGTCCTGTAGCGGGAATGATTTTTGCGATTGAAATCTTACTACCCGAGTTTTCCATTCCGGCGTTTATCCCACTGCTGATGTCAGCAGCCACGGCTTCAGTGGTATCAAGATTAATCTACAGTGAACCGCTTTTCCACCTGGTAACAGATAATAATTGGGAATTTGAAGCTTTGCTCTTTTATATGCTGTTGGCCGTCATCATCGGTCTCTTCTCCATTTATTTTGCCAAAATCAGCACTTGGGCCAAGGCATTGTTTTCCAAGGTCAAGAATCCCTACCAAAAAATAGGAATGAGCGGATTGAGTCTTGGGTTGTTGATTTTCCTGTTTCCGGCCCTTTATGGCGAAGGATACTTGGCCATACAGCAAATCTTGGATGGGCGAATGGATGCCTTACTGGCGAATAGCATCTTTTCGGATTACCGGCATTTCGGCATACTGATTGTCATTTATACCGTGATTACGGTCTTTGCCAAATCAATTGCTTCACTGATTACGCTCAATAGCGGTGGCAATGGAGGGGTATTCGGTCCCAGTTTAGTGATGGGAGGGTTGTTGGGCTTTGCGTTTTCCTATGGTATTAACCTGACAGGCCTGATTGAGCTGAATGTGGCCAACTTCGTGGTGGCTGGCATGGCTGCAGCACTCAGTGGTATTATGCATGCCCCCTTGACGGCCATTTTCCTTATTGCGGAAATTACTGGTGGTTACGCCCTAATGGTTCCGTTGATGCTGGTAACCGCCATTTCCTATTTGATTAACCGGGCTACGCTGAAATATTCCATCTATACGAAAGTATTAGCAGAAAGCGGGGATTTGTTGACCCATGAAGACAAGGACCGTACGGTACTGAGCATGATGAAATTACGGTATGTGTTGGAACGTAATTTCATCATATTGCGACCTGACGAACTACCCTCAGACCGCCGGCATGATATTATCCATACCAAGCGAAACATCTTTCCGGTGGTAGATTATGATGGCAAACTGCTGGGAATTATATATAGTGAACGCCTTTTTGAAATTTTGCTGGGTGAAAATCCGGAAAAGGAAGGTAAAACGATGGGTGAATTGGCGGAGAAGCCAGTGGATATCATCCGAATGGATGCCAATATGGAATTGGTGATGCTTAAGATGAATAAGGAGGATATCTGGATATTACCTGTGCTGGACAATGAGGATAATTACATGGGGTTTGTATCAAAGTCAGCTGTATTTAACAAGTACCGGGCATTGTTAATGCGGCAGGGAACTTATTTGGAATAGCGGGTGATAGTATGCGGATGACGCAGATGCAACAGACGCCGAATCATGATTGATCCGTTAAAATCCGTTTGATCGGTATCATCCGCATTCCATTTACAATTCCTTAATGCGGATGTTGCGGTAAGCCACTACATCGCCATGGTCTTGAAGGGCAATTTTACCTTTGGGGTATTTGGCAAATCCTTCCCAATCCTTGAACTTGCTGGCGTTCAGTACTTCTTCCCATTCCGGGGTACCGATGGTGACATCAGCCGTTTGCACATCGTTTAGCCAAAGCGTGATTTGTCCATTATTTTTACGGATACGTGCTTGGTTCCATTCGCCCACAGGTTTCGGCTTTGAGACTTCTGTACTGCCAATCATATCATACAACGTACCGGCCAGGTGATTTTCGATTTTGCTGTCCGCGGCATCGATGTTGTCCAACACCTGCATCTCGGCTCCTGTGAGGTAGGTGGCGCTATATTTTGGATCTTCGTGCACACCGAAGATGATGCCGCTATTTCCCCCCGATGAGATTTTCCATTCCAGTTCGAGCTCGAAATTTTCATACTCACTATCCGTAACGATGTCTCCGCGCTCCTCACGGGCGACCTCTGGGTTGAAGCGCAACTCGCCGTCTTGCGCGGCCCACGCGGACGAGACACTATCTTTCAAATAGGTATGCCAGCCCTTGGTGGTTTTCCCATCGAATAGCGATACCCATCCGTCGTTTTCTGTGGGAGCCTCTTCATTGGTTGCACTTTCATCGTTTTCGGCTTTTTGTCCCGATCCGCAAGCGGAGAATAAAACTACAGCGAGAGCAACGGATAATAGTTTTTTCAAGTTTTCCATTTTAAAGATTTTATAGAGATTTTTGATCTATAGTTTGTTTGGCTTCAATATTACAAACTTATTTTCAAAAGCGAATGTTTTGAAGCATTATTTTTATGAAACAGGAGGTAATGATTCTCAAAATTTTCTTATAATTGCCCTTCAAACTTTACGAACCGAAATTAAGTGATTAGCCTAAACATTAACAGCCCGACCTATGTCCAAATTAAACAGAAAGTTGTGCTAATCAAAACGTTGTAGGTGATCTTGTCCTGTAAAATGTTTTTTTATCCAGCACGAGCTATAAATTATAAATAAACAATGTAATATTGTAGGTGAAATCGGAGTTTAAATAATATTGATTACTTGCTATTCTTAGATTCTATATAAAAGACATGTCCCTAACTCCAGTATGCGGGTTCCGTTTTATCCTATTGACGATTCTTATTGGTGTACAGGCCGTCGTATTTTCCCAAACAACACACACCATCAGTGGCCATATTCGCGATGCACTCACCGGCGAAACCTTAATAGGAGCGAGCATAACGTTAAAGGCTAACCCATCCATAGGTGCTCGTGCCAATAATTATGGTTTTTACTCGCTTACGGTGCCCGAAGGGGACCACGTATTTGTGTTTTCGCATGTGGGGTACCAAGTTGAGGAAGCTGCCATTGGTTTAACTGGAAATAGGACCTTCGACATTGAGCTGCAGCTTGGCGAAATGTTGGATGAAGTGGTGATAACCAAATCATCAAAAAGCGAAAATGTGAGCAGTCCGCAGATGGGTGTTGCTCGCGTAGATATAAATGAGATCAGGCATGTGCCGGTATTGATGGGCGAGAAAGACGTATTGAAAACCATCCAGTTGCTTCCCGGGGTGCTTTCAGGAGGTGAGGGGAGTAGTCATTTTTTCGTAAGGGGCGGTACTGGCGATCAAAACCTCATTTTGTTGGATGAGGCGATGGTGTATAATGCATCACACCTGTTTGGTTTTTTCTCCACATTCAATTCAGACGCCATCAAAGAGGTAAATCTTTATAAAGGAGGCATGTCTGCGCAATATGGAGGGCGACTAGCGTCGGTACTCGACATCAACATGCTTGATGGAAATAAAAAGAACTTTGGTGCCGAGGGTGGAGTGGGGATCATCGCCTCTAGGCTCAAGGTGGATGGGCCAATAGTGAAAGACAAAGGCTCCTTCATGGTAAGTGGGCGGAGGACATATGCCGATCTGTTCCTGAAATTCTCCAATGATGAAAGCATCAATCAAAGCAGCCTGTATTTTTATGACCTGAACGCCAAGGCCAACTATAGGTTGAACGACAGAAACGCACTCTTCCTTTCGGGTTATTTTGGTAAGGACGTGCTGGGATATTCCGACCTCTTCGGATTTGATTGGGGCAACGCTACGGCTACCTTGCGTTGGAACCATGTGCTGAATAACCAGTTGTTTTCCAATACCACCTTGGTATATAGCAACTTCAATTACAATGTAAATATCGACAATGAAGACTATGATTTTGTCATCGCCTCCCGTATTCTCAATTATAACCTCAAACAGGATTTCCAGCTCTATGCCACCAATAAGAGTACATGGCGCTTTGGTGTGAATTTGCTGCGACAGCGAATCTCACCCGCAAATATCGATGCAGATGAGGATACACCGGTAAATAGTTTGCAGCTTGAGGACCGGACAGGGATGGAATTGGCGGCATACATTTCACATGAGTGGAACCCGACCGACCATTTGAACGTGGTGTATGGCCTCCGCGTAAACAATTTCCTGCTTTTCGGCCCCGGCGTATTTTCCCAATACGATGCCGATGGTGATATCATGGGAAGCCAAACATACAAAAATGGAGAAGTGGTGCAGCATTACATCAACCTGGAACCGCGGCTATCCTTGAGCTATCAACTGCAAGGTAATAATAGCCTCAAGGTCTCTTACAACCGTAATTCGCAAAACCTGCACCAACTGTCTAATTCGACATCCAGCTTGCCTACTGATGCTTGGGTGATGAGCAGCAATAACATCAAGCCTCAAGTGGCGGACCAAGTTGCCTTGGGCTATTACCAGAATTTTGGGGGCGATGTGTACGAATTTTCGGCCGAGACGTATTACAAATACATGCAGAACCAGATAGACTACCGCAATGCGGCCGATTTACAGGCAAATGAACATATAGAGGCCGAATTACTTTATGGCATGGGGCGCGCCTATGGATTGGAGTTGTTCCTGAAAAAACGGGAAGGGAAATTCAACGGTTGGCTGAGCTATGCCTTGTCGAGAAGCGAGCGCCAGTTTGACGACATCAACGAGGGCAACTGGTTTGTGGCACGGCAAGACCGTACGCATGATGTGTCATTGGTCGGGATGTATCAGTTATCTCCACGGTGGAACCTCTCTGCGACGTTTGTTTACAGTACAGGCAATGCGGTGACGTTTCCCAGTGGGAAATACTCGGTGGATGGGCAAACACTTTGGTATTATACCGAACGGAATGGATATCGGATGCCAGACTATCACCGCTTGGATTTGGGAGCAACGTGGGAATCGAAAGTGACCAAACGATTCAAAACGACCTGGACATTTGGTCTTTATAATGCTTATAACCGCAAGAACGCGTATATCATCGACTTCAGGGAAAACGAAAGCAATCCAAACATCACCGAGACATATCGGATTGCTTTATTTGGGATTATCCCTTCAATAACATGGAATTTTAAGTTTTAATCAATGAAGACTTATTTTAGGTATATTGCTATATCAATCAGCTTTTTGATGTTTTCATGTGAAGATGTCATTGATATAAATCTGAATGATGCCGACCCTCAGTTGGTTATCATAGGCGAAGTGAGCAACAACACGAATGTACAGCAGGTTTCCATCAACAGGACGGTGGCCTTTGCCTCGGATACCCCGTTTGATCCGGTCCCCGGCGCGGAAGTAGAAGTGGTGGATGGAAGGGGGCGGGTATATCGGTTTACAGAAGAAACCCCAGGAATATATGTGGCTAATGGTTTCACAGGCAGCCAAAATGAACGGTATGACCTCCATGTACGTGTGGATGGTCAAGAATTTATGGCTACGGCTACCATGCCATCGCTGACTACTGCTGATTCCATAGGTACATCTGTGAGGAACTTATTTGGCGAGGAAGAAAAATTTGTTAGCGTCAAGTATCAAGATCCTCCCGGTGTTGCGAATTATTACCGGTATCTCCAACGTGTGAACGGGGAACGCTTTAAAATGGTGAAAGTAGCAAACGATAAGTTCAATGATGGTAGATACGTGAGTGATGACCTCATCGATTTTGATGTGGAATTGGTAGCTGGTGATTCGGTGGTCATTCAAATGCAATGTATTGATAAAGCTACGTTTGATTTTTGGAATGCGGTACAGTCGATCAACCCCGGTACGGCTGCCCCTGCCAACCCGCCTTCTGTTTTTGGCGATGGGGCATTGGGGTATTTCAGTGCCCATGCCATGTCAGAGATTTCTACGGTGGTGCAGTAATCTCCATCGGCTTTCGGCATTGGTCGACTTTGAACGTTCTCTACAATACACCAAACGTATATCCCGCTTTCAGCCAATGTTCGATAGCTCGGGGCAGGGCATAGGTTACACGTGGGATAGCCCTGATGCTGTCATGGAATACCACGATGGATCCATTTCGGGTATGTTTGATGACATTCCGCAGGCATTTTTCGGGTGTAAGTCTACTATCAAAATCACCGCTGAGCACATCCCACATGACAATATTATACTTCTCCTGTTGGAGCCTGGCATATTGTGAACGCGTACCACGTCCATAAGGAGGCCTGAAAAGATTGGTCTGTGTCAGTTGCTGGCAGCGGGCAATATTTTCAAGGTAAGTTTCGTCAACAGTCTTCCACCCGTTAAGGTGATTATAAGTATGGTTGCCAATACGGTGCCCATTTTCTATCAAACTATCGAACAAATCAGGATGTTTTTTTATATTTTCGCCCACACAGAAGAAGCTGGCCTTGACACCGTAAATTTTTAAGGTATTTATGATACCCGGTGTAACATCCGGTATTGGACCATCGTCAAAGGTGAGAAAAATGCGTTTTTCAGCCCTATTACGATGCCAGGTAAGTGTGGGATAGAGCCACTGTAAGATTAAAGGAGTATTGACAGCATACATGTTTCTGTGACAAAGATAGATTTTTGGAGACAAATGACGTGCATAACTAAATAAAGATAATAATAGCAATCATCTACTACATAATTATTACATGAAAAGAAGCTTATCATACTTGAAATTCCTGACAATCTGTATATGCATGATGTTATTCGCATCAACCAGCAGTGTTGCGCAGAAGTTGGTTCCCATCAATGTGGCCATTTACCATGCGTTGGACAATAACCTCCAGGTGAAGCAGGCGAAATTCCAAGCCGCGTTGTCCGAGCAAGATTTAAAGCAATCAAAAATGGATAGGTATCCCACGCTTAATGCAGGATTAAATGGTGGGTTAAATTGGGGATTGTCATTTGACCAAACGGCAGGCCGATTGATCACACAATCTGTTAATTCTGCAGGAGGCAGGCTTTCATCCAATGTTGATTTGTTTACAGGTTTTCAACGCATTAACCAGATAAGCGCCAATAAATTTCAACTGTCGGCGGACCAAAGCAATGTCGAACGAGTGAAGAATGACTTGGTTTTATCTGTAGTGACCACCTATTTAGAAGCGTTAACAAATCAGGATTTATGGGGAGCCAGCAGACAACAATTGGCATTGTCCAACGAACAGTTGGAGTCTGTAACTGCCAATTATGAAGTAGGAAACAATACATTGGCGGACCTTTCCCAAGCTAAAAGCCAGGTGGCTACTGATGAATTGAATGTAACCTCTGCACAGAATGCGTTTGATCTTTCTATACTCAATCTGAAGCAATTGATGGAAATGGATCCGGCAGTGGATATTGTTTTGGAAAAGCCAGTATTGCCCAACATTAATCTTATTGAGAGCAGTTATTTGGCTACACAGATTTACCAAACAGCTGTAACGAATTTTCCGGATATCAAACAAGCGTCATTTACATCGGCGACTGCCAAAACGAATATAGACATTGCTAAGGGTGGATTTTACCCCACCTTGTCGGCTAGTGGCGCATATGGCACCAACTATTCCTCCCAGTCGAGAAACATCCTCACGGGCGAGTTTTTGCCATTTGGAGAGCAGTTGGATCAAAATATGAATCAGTCGCTTGGTTTGACATTGAATATACCGATATTTAATAACCTACGAACTCGAATCAACGTGGCAAAGGCCAAGATCAGTTATGAAAACGCATTAGCAAGCGAACAGCTTGCTAAGAATAACTTGAATAAGATAGTGAATCAGGCCGTATTGGATATGCGCTCCGCCGAGAAGCGACATCAATCAACTGAGTCTGCTTTTACCTCTGCCAAAGATGCTTTTGAGGTTATCCAACAACGGTTCGATGTAGGTTTGGCTAATTCCATCGAATTGTCCACCGCGCAAACCAATATGAATAAAGCGGAGTTTGATCACATTACAGCGAAGTATGATCTGCTTTTCCGTAGCAAAGTCATCGACTTCTATTTGGGCAACGAAATAAATTTTGAAAATTGAACGAGTAAACAACCAAAATCATTAGGAAGACAATGGCAAAGAAGAAAAATACACTTAAATACGTGCTGATTGGCGCGGTAATCTTGGTGGTGTTGGTCATCATCGCTAATAAGGCGGGATGGATTGGGCAGGGCAATGTAATCAAAGTGGCCACGGATAAGGTAGCGAAAAAAACCGTGAACGAACAGGTATCGGCCAGTGGAAAAATCCATCCAGAAATAGAAGTAAAATTGAGTTCAGAAGTTTCGGGCGAAATCGTTGAGCTCAATGTAATGGAGGGCGAGGTGGTTACTAAGGGCCAAGTACTTTGTCGTATCCGGCCGGATATTTTACAGTCGGGCTATGAGCGGGCCGTGGCGTCGCTCAATGCACAACGGGCCAGCTTGGCAGCTGCCGAGCAGCAGCTCAAGCAGCAAGAAGCCAATTTTGCGAATATGGAGGCCATTTTCAAACGTAACAAGGAACTTTTTAGTAAGAAGGTGATTTCCGCATCGGAGTTTGACCAGACTAGGGCAGATTATGAAAGTGCGCGTGCAAATCTCGAGGCCCAACGGCAGAATGTATTGGCTACCAAGTATGGGATAGACCAGTCGCAGGCCTCCGTACAAGAAGCTGGGGATAACTTGGCACGGACCACCATCTATGCGCCAGTGGATGGCGTGGTATCCCTATTACAGGTGGAGCTTGGCGAACGCGTGGTGGGGACGGCACAGATGGCCGGCACGGAAATCATGCGTATTGCCAACATGAGCTCCATGGAGGTAGTTGTAGAGGTGAATGAGAACGACATCAATCGTGTGGCATTGAACAACGAAGCAACCATCGAGATAGACGCTTTCCAAGGTCGAAAATTCAAGGGGATTGTCACTGAAATAGCCAGTTCATCCACTACGGCCTCCATGGAAGGGACTGGCTCAGCAGGTACCGATCAAGTGACTAACTTCAATGTAAAAGTCCGCATACTAGCCGACTCCTATGAAGATTTGCTGAAGAAAGACCAGCCTAATCCTTCGCCTTTCCGCCCTGGGTTGTCTGCCACTGTGGATATCCATACGCAACAAGATATCGGTTTGGCTGTGCCCATCCAATCAGTTACGACACGAGAGTCAACCGCAAGTGACACAACGGCTAATGAAGGAGGCGATACCAGTGCCGCCGCTACAGGGAAGCCAAAAATAAAAGAATACGTATTTGTATACAACGATGGTAAGGTGAAACAAGTGGAAGTGACCACTGGGATTCAAGACGACACCAATATCCGCATCCTATCCGGCCTCAACGAGGGGGATGAGGTGGTTTCCCGCCCGTTCAATGCCATCAGCAAAACCTTGAAAGATGGAAGCTCGGTAGAAAAAGTGGATAAGAATAGCTTGCTTTAAGGCCCTACCTGATAACACGTAGTTGTATGATTTCCTCATCATCATGCTGGAGCAATGTTACACACTCTATATCCAACACTTCGGCAATTTGGAAAAGCCTATCCAATGAAAGTTTATGGAACCCCAACTCTAGCTTACTATAGGCATTTTGGGAAATGCCTATTTTGCTCGCAACATAATCTTGCGTGTAGCTTCTAAATTCACGTACACGTCTAATATTATTGGCCACGGTTTTTGCTTTGGCGTTCGGCGTCATAAGATAGCTTTTTTCTATGCGGAAAATAGTACTCAGACAGCTAAAGTACAAACTGGCAAACTGTCCATCATGTTTTGTTTCATTTATTTTATTCATGGCAGAATAAGGTAATAGATGGCTTGCCGTTTATAGCAGATTTTCGACCAACATTCCGATAAGTTGTATTGTATTCCTTATGGTTGTTTGAATTCATGATTCCTTTATA
Organism: Parapedobacter tibetensis; assembly: GCF_024704835.1. Taxonomy (GTDB): domain Bacteria; phylum Bacteroidota; class Bacteroidia; order Sphingobacteriales; family Sphingobacteriaceae; genus Parapedobacter; species Parapedobacter tibetensis. The sequence goes on along the minus strand of NZ_JAMXBE010000004.1, from coordinate 386,066 downwards.
TGATTTCCATCACAAAATGGCGTTATTTGTGATGGCAACATTGCATTACTGCATGTGTTGCCAAAGGGGGATGCCGAAAACCTTTGGATAGAGTAGGCAATCAATTTACTTAAATTTAGTATCTATGAAACTTCAAGAATTGAACGAACAAGAACTGAAAGAAACAAATGGTGGCTTTTTACCAGATGCCTCCATTGTCCTTGGATTGGGTATCGGAAGTTTATTGGGCTTAACTGTGGTTGCAGCTGATAGCCAAGTTGATGCCAACCTTTCTCTTGACCTAAGTGGAGTGACTGGTCTTGTTGGTGGTGTTTTGGGAGGTGTAGGCAACATCTTGGGAGGTTTGTTAGGTAGGTTATAAACCTGAAATAACAACAGATCATTACAACAAGTGGCTGTCAAGCGCAGCCTTTCGAAAAAAGAGGGACTTAATTAGTCCCTCTTTTTTCCTATACCACCCCATACTCATATTTTTCATTATTGATGAATTCGTATGTCAAAAAGGTTGTTTCCCGCGGAAATTGTTGAATATACAACGGAATACCATTTCAATAAGCACAATCCGCGAACACTTATTCTCTATCAGATCATGTTGCTGTTGCTCTTGGCTGCCGGCATTTCACTTTTTGTGGTTAAAGTAGATGTAAGCGTGCATGGTATAGGGGTGTTGCGCGCTACACAGGAAAATTATTCCGTGAAGCCCATTGTGTCTGGCCGAATCGAAGAGCTACTGGTCAAAGAAAACGAACATGTGAAGGCGGGGCAAGTATTGGCAAAAATAAGGACCGATATCCTTGATCAAGAGGAGGATTTGCTAGTGTCACAACGATTTGATATGAGAAACCAAATGAGTGACCTGCAGAAACTCACCAACCTATTACAGCGGCGCGAGTTGCAACGGCGACCTTTTCTGGTTTCAGCTATGTATAGTCAGCAATTTATCCTGTTTTGGCAACGAGTGTCCAAGTTGCAAAACCAACTAAATCTTGCCCAGAAGAACTACGAACGATATGAAAAGCTGTACAATAGTCGAGTTGTATCGGCGGCTGAATACGACGAAGCAAATTTTTCTTACCAACAGGCTAAAACCGAGTTGGAACTAGCCTATGACGAACAGGCGTCGATATGGCAACAAGATTTGAATAGCCTCAAGCTGAGGACGGGCGAATTGGGAGCCCGCATCAACCAAGTAAACAAAGAACAAGAACTTTATGTGCTGCATGCCCCCGCGACGGGAACCTTGCAATCGGTAAGGGGCTTGCAACAAGGCAGCATGATTGGTATAAACGAAGCACTCGCTGAAATCTCACCCGACTCCGGCCTGATTGCTGAGGCCTATATTTTACCAAAGGACATCGGTTACTTGAAAGTGGGTACACCAGTGAATTTGCAGGTAGAGGCTTTCAACTATAATCAATGGGGTATGGCAACCGGTGAAGTACAATCGATATCAGCCGATATTTTTACAGATAGGGAACAACCTTACTTCAAAGTACGATGCTTGTTAAATGAGGACCGTCTATCCCTCAAAAATGGCTATGAAGGCAAGTTGCGTAAAGGAATGACTTTGCAGGCACGTTTTTTCGTGACCCGAAGGACATTGTTTCAATTGTTATATGATAAGGCCGACGATTGGTTAAATCCGAATGTGGTATCGGCTCAACAAGCTGCTTTATAAGGATGTGTATATGGCTTTTTGCCCGATTTCATAGCAATAGAAACAAGTAATAGCAATAGAAACAAGTAGATGACTTGATATAAATTAAAAGCGATGGCTATATGGAACTTTTTTTGGGGTCGGAAACGGAGGGCTGCCCGTATCAAGATTAAACAGCATGACATAACAGACTGTGCTGCAGCATGTCTGGCTTCTGTATTGGCTTGGTATAAGCGAGATGTGCCGATTGCCCGCATCCGGCAACATGCATCTACTGACCAAAAAGGTACCACCGCTTTTGGTATCATCCACGCCGCAAACAAACTGAACTTGTCTGCCAAGGGGGTACGAGGCGATATTGATGCCCTGCCCGAAATCCCTTATCCAGCCATAGCCCATGTAATCATTCGCGAGCAATTGCAGCATTATGTGGTCATTTATGGCGTATCAAAAACCCGTGTGGAAGTAATGGATCCAGCCACAGGGACCATCACAAAATTGCCATTAGATAAGTTTAAGGAAAGTTGGACGGGTGTGCTTATCTTACTCAGCCCCAACAACGACTTCATGCAGGGAAGTGAAAAAGCGAGTATAGCCAGCAGGTTCAGATTTTTGCTCAAACCGCATCAGGCAATTTTATGGCAGGTATTGGTGGGAGCTGCCATGTTTACGATCTTGGGCCTGTCTTCTTCCATTTTCGTACAGAAAATCGTGGATAATGTAATCCCTGATGGTAACCGTAACCTGCTTAACCTAATGGGGATAGCCATGGCGGCAATTTTGGTGATTAAAATTATCATCAACCATTCACGTACATTGCTTACTATCAAAACAGGACAGCAAATCGATGCGCGGCTTATCCTCGGTTACTATAAGCATCTGCTAAGATTGCCCCAGTTGTTTTTTGATAATATGCGTGTGGGCGAAATCATTTCCCGGATGAATGACGCGGTGAAAATCCGGGCGTTTGTGAATGAAGCGCTAGTCGGTTTTGCGGTGAATGTGTTCATCGTTATTTTTTCATTTGCGCTCATGTTTACCTATTATTGGAAATTGGCGTTGGTGATGTTGCTGATCGTACCCTTGTTTGCCATCATCTACTACTTTTCCGACCGCTTGAACCGTAAGACACAACGAAAACTTATGGAAGATTCGGCCGACTTGGAGGCACAGTTGGTGGAATCCATAAACGCCGCAAGTACCATCAAACGCTTTGGCTTGGAAGACTTCGCCAATTTCAAGACCGAAACCCGGTTTATCCAATTATTGAAAAGCGTTTATCGCTCCTCTACCAATTCGCTGTGGATTGGCAATGCCAATTCCCTAGTATCCGGACTTCTTACCGTGATACTCCTGTGGCTGGGTACGCTGTTTGTGCTCAACAAAGTTATCACCCCCGGAGAATTGTTATCTTTTTATGCAATCTTAGGTTACTTCATTGGCCCGGTTGGAAGCCTTATCGGCATGAACAAGACCGTGCAAGATGCCTTGATTGCGGCCGACCGCTTGTTTGAAGTGATGGATTTGGAACGTGAGGAGCAGGAAAACCAGAGTGATTTGACCCCTGAGATGATTGGAGACGTTACCTTTATGGATGTGAAATTCCAATATGGTACGAGGGCAACGGTTTTCGAGCGGCTCAATCTATCCATACCTATGGGCAAAGTCACCGCTATCGTAGGGGAGAGTGGCTCTGGAAAAACCACGCTGTTGTCATTATTGCAAAGCATGTATCCGCTTCAGGGAGGGAAAATCATGATTGGCGACTATGATATCCGGTACCTTACCAACGAAAGCCTGCGACGAGTGGTGGCCGTAGTGCCGCAAGAAGTACACCTCTTTGCTGGGAATATCGTGCAAAACATTGCTGTGGGCGATATGTCTCCAGATATGAACCAAGTGGTGAAATTATGCAAGGAATTGGATATGCTAGGCTTCATTGACCAAATGCCTGCGGGGTTCAACACCTATATTGGTGAAAATGGCACACAGCTTTCGGGGGGGCAACGACAACGAATAGCCATTGCAAGGGCTTTGTACCGCCATCCAGAAATCCTCATTTTGGATGAAGCCACCTCTTCCCTTGATTCTTCCTCCGAAAGATATGTGCAGCAAGCCATTGCCGCCTTGAATGGACAGGGCAAGACTGTAATCCTTATAGCACACCGCCTCAGTACGGTGATGAGCGCTGATAAAATTGTCGTGCTCCATAAGGGTGAGTTGATTGAGGAAGGAGACCATCCCAGTTTGATGAATGTGAAAGGAGCTTATTACAACATGTGGCAGCAGCAGTTCCCACCTGAATACACCTTGTTGAGCAAACAATCGTACGTACAGAAAAATTAGCTATCTGCTATCAGCCATGGGCAATAAGCCTAAAATCTAACACGCAACGTTTAAAACAAAAAGCATGTTTAGTTGGACTGATTATAAATAATGCGTATATTCGCATCGGTTTAACTAGTTAACGCAGACGATGATTTGTCCTTTAGCACATTTCGAGGAAGTTTATAAAACAATACACGGCACTGTATATCAATGTAGTAGGAAAAATTGTTATTGGTTGGAGTTTGCCGGTAACACCACGGCATTCAAAGTAGGTGATTTCTTCAATTTCAAGAAAAAGATTGATGGAATCGATATTTCGGAGATGATTATCAATCCATCTCGTACTGCCGATTTTACCATTGTGATGCCGTTCCGTACGTCACGCTGTTTTGTGTTGGATATTAACGATGTGTTGAATCTCCGGGAATTATTGAAAGGTGCTAAATTTATGATTGAGCTCAATAGCGTTGTGAAGGAATGCCTCCGGACTACGCCGAACCGGATTGCCTATTAATATGGTTACTCCTCCCACCACCGAACACCCACCATCAGTAATTTAGACTGAATTTGTATTGTTTTTAGTTTGAGTGTTTTACCACTTTGTTTTCGTATTTTTGTATAGCAAAAAAGGAGCAGGTGCATTACCTATTCCTCGAATTTAAAAATACATAGCATTATGAAAGATTTATTGAGATTGAAAACCTCTTTGAACGAAGAGATAGAAAACATACTGAACGCACAGATTAAGGTAGAGGCCCATTCATCTTCCATCTATTTGGCCATGTCGTCATGGTGTGATGAGCAAGGTTACGACTTCAGTTCGAATTTTTTTGCTACTCAGTCAGAGGAAGAGCGCAAGCACATGATGAAACTCTTCAACTATGTAAATGATAGGGGTGGGCGTGCGGTTTCTCCAGAAATCGTGAACATTCCTGCTGATTTTGAGTCGTTCCGTAGTGTGTTTGAGCAGACGTTGGAGCAAGAAATGTATGTAACGCAGCAATTCAACAATATTGCCGATAAGTGTATCAAGCTGAAAGATTTTGTGACCTTCCAGTTCATCCAATGGTTTCTCGAAGAACAAATCGAGGAGGAATATGTAGCTAGGCGTATTTTGGAAATGTTTGACGTAATTGGAGAAGAAGGAACAGGCCGTTGGGAAATTGACAAACATGTTCCCAAGGTAAGCTATGAAGGATAGACATTGGCTGTAAGAAGTCGATGCTACCGGGTTGTCTTTCTAAAAAGACAACCCGTTTTTTTTTGCAGAGATACTGATTAAGTCTTATCTTTCGTTCTTTATAGAACAGTGACAGATTTAGGTTGCATAGACAGCGATAGATTTAAATTGCCTTATTGAACATATTGAGGATATTTCAAGCCAATTCATCTTATTCTGACGAAAAGCTGCCATCGACAGCTCTACATAAGCTTGTGCTTTTCGTATTTGTTTTCGTGTCATTGCAGGCAATGGGCCAGCATCAACGAAAAGAAATAAGCGGTGTTGTGATCGATACAGCAGGTGTGCCGTTGGAAGGGGTAAACGTGCGGCTTTCGTCCATACTGGATACGATATTGATAACGACAAAAAAAAATGGTGCATTCCGATTCACAGATATCATAGGTCCTGAATTTAGGCTTACATTCAGTATGATCGGGTACAAAATATTGGATAAATCATATCAATCGAATTTTTCGACGCCATTAATACAATTACTCCCCATCGTGTTACCCCCGGAGCAAACCTTGCTCAGGGAAGTGGTCATCAACTGGGTACAACCCATTGTTATCAAAGAAGATACCATTCAGTACAATATGGATGCATTCAACGTGCGGAAAAACTCGCTGCTGGAAGAATCGTTGAAACTACTTCCCAACGTGCAAGTGCTCAGGGACGGCACAGTGATTGCCCATGGAAGACAAATCAGCCGGGTACAAGTAGACAGCAAGAATTTTTTCGGGGGAGAGGTACTTACAGCGACGCGCAATCTGCCTGCCGAATTCGTCCAGTCCATACAGGTAATCGATTATTATGGCGATATGGCGAGCAGAACGGGCGTAAAAGATACGGAGCCCGAGAAGATACTCAATATCGTATTGAAAGAAGATAAGAAACGTATACTTTTTGGACAGGTAACCGGAGGTGGAGGAACGGAAGAACGATACATCGGCAGCATGGGGATAAACAACTTCAACGATGGACAAGAATTTTCCATGGTGGGATCGTTCAACAACACCAATACAAGCCTATTTAGCTATGGAGCTCCGAGTGGCGCGGGTATGAGGGAACGAGGCAATACCGACCTTACCGGCATGATGGATCCCGTGGATGGACTAAACACCACCAATTCAGCAGGAGTTAGTTATTCCGATGACATATCGGAAAAGGTAAGCGTATATGGGAAATACACATTTTCCAATAGGAAAAACAATACGGTGGGGAATACCCTGTTACGAAGTGTGTATGACGATTTCAATACCATCGAAAATAGGCAAAAGAAGGAAATCAATGCGGATAACATCAACCATTTGATGGCTTGGGATGTAGAAGCCCAATTGGACGCCCGAAATTACCTGAAAGTAAGCCCTAATCTGTCATATAGTACGTCCAACTCCATGCATCGCAGTAGGGATACGATTGAAAACAGACACATCATCAGCGAAAGAGCTTATTTTGCGGACGAAGAAATGTCGTCGCCCAACTTTGATATCGATGTGTTGTATTCCAGGATGTTCCGCAAGCCTGGGCGCAAATTTGTGCTCAATATGCAGGGGAAATACTCCAAGACGAATAAACTGGAAAGTATAAACGACTATTTTGAAAGTGTCAATGCCAACACCGGACAACCCATCCAGGATGACGTATATGCGCTGGAGCAACAAGTAAATAGCGACAACCGAAACCGGGTGGGCCGTATGCGGGCTTCCTATGTGGAGCCCATCGATAAAAACAGCATATTGGAAATGAGCTATGAATATAACTATACCGCAATTGATAGCCGCCGTAGCGTTTGGGATATAACCGAGGAAATGTTCGTGGACTCCCTAAGTTTGGATTATTCATATTTTTTCGAAAGCAATAAGGTGGGGATAAATTACCAAATGGAGCAAAATAAGCGGTTCAAATATATCTTAGGATTTGCTGTACAGCCATTACTCCTTCAAGGACATACACTTGACAACGACGAACATACCCAACACAGCAACATAAACCTGATTCCAAGTGCTGGGTTTCGTTTCCGAATCAATGATGAAAGCGAGTGGTCCATTGATTACTTGGGTACCAACAACCAACCCAATTTCTCCCAAATACAACCTATCCGGGACTTGACCAATTCTCAAAACATCATCATTGGTAATGCTGATTTGAAGGCCGAGTTCATCAACCGCTTCACCACCCGTTTTCGCCAAACAAAAATGGGCAGGAACCGGTTTTTTGAAGCGCAGTTATCGATAAACCAAATCCAGAACAAAATCGTGACCAACCGCTCGAATCCCAACAGCACCATACAGGAAACTAGTTTCCGGAATTCTCCCGGATATTTCGATGCAAGGGGTTATTTCATGTATAGTACACCGGTGATCAATGACAAATTCTTGCTTAACCTGAATGGTACGACGGATTATGTGAATAACATCTCGTATGTGAATGACGAGAAGAACTTTGGACGGAATTTCATTTACTCGCAGGGGGCGCAGGTGCAATTTGCGCTGGAAGATATCCTGGAAACTGAATTAAATAGCAGCTATACGTTTAATCGAACCCGTTATTCCTTGCGGAAGACAGAAGACATCGATGCCAATTCGTTTTTAATCGGATTTGCAGGAAAAGGCTATCTTTCAGATAACTGGGCATTTGGTTTCGATCTATCACACCGGCTCAATACAGGATATAGCAGTTTCGTCAACGCAAACCCCACACTACTCAATGCCTATATCGAATGTACCTTTTTAAAGAATAATATGGCGCTGTTGAGGTTGCAGGGATTCGATTTGTTCAACGAGAATACGGGACTAACCCTTGAGGTGCTGGATACCGATCGGTTTGAGACACGAAACAATCGTTTGGCAAGGTACTTTATGCTGTCATTGAATATCCGTTTGCAGAAGTATCCCCCTAAAAAGTCATGATGGAATCTGGCGAGTTTATCGGAAAATTGGTGTTGGAAGTGAGTTAGTGGTAATTGTGCAAAGGATAAACCTACGAGGTTTGGATATAAGCTAAATACTTTTAGCATTTCCATTTTGCAATATTTTTACCATATTAGCGGATTGTAAAAAGCATTTACAATATAGATCCAATAAAACAAACCCTATAGTAATGAAATCATCATTGACCCTATTTTTTGCTTGTCTCTTGTTGCATGTAAGTGCGCAGGAAGTCGCTCACGTAGAAAACCCATTAGACTATGTGAATACCCTGATGGGTACACAATCGGTACACAGCTTGTCGAATGGCAATACATATCCCGCCATTGCACTTCCATGGGGCATGAATTTTTGGTCGCCCCAAACAGGAAAGATGGGCGATGGATGGATGTACACCTATACCGCAGACAAGATTCGTGGATTTAAACAGACCCATCAACCTTCGCCGTGGATGAATGATTATGGACAATTTTCCATCATGCCCATCACAGGCAGGCGGACCTTCGATGAGAATGAGCGTGCAAGCTGGTTTTCGCATAAGGCAGAGGTAGCCAAACCGCATTATTATAGCGTGTACCTCGCAGACCACGACCTCACCACGGAGATTACCCCAACTGAGCGTGCAGCACGCTTCCGGTTTACATTCCCGAAATCCGATAGTGCGTTCGTGGTGATAGATGCTTTTGACAAAGGTTCATATGTGCAAATCATCCCTAGCGAAAACAAAATCATCGGCTATACCACCCGCAATAACGGGGGTGTTCCCGACAATTTTAAGAATTATTTTGTGCTTGTATTTGACCGTCCGTTTACGAGCGCGGGTACGTTTGCGGATTCCCTATTGGTGGATGACCGATTGGAGATACAGGCCGACCATGTAGGCGCCATTGTTGGGTTCAGCATCGCCGAAAGAGGCGATCAAGTGCAAGCGAAAGTCGCTTCGTCTTTCATCAGCCATGAGCAAGCCGAGTTGAACCTGAGGGAAATAGGCGATAAAGATTTTGAAACCATCAAACAAGAAGGTGCCGACCGATGGAACACGGAGTTGGGCAAGGTATTAGTTGGAGGGGGAACCATAGACCAAGTCCGCACCTTTTATTCCTGCCTGTACCGAACCATCCTCTTTCCGCGCATGTTTTATGAATATGATGCCAATGGCAATGTCGTCCACTACAGTCCTTATAATGGGCAGGTACTTCCGGGCTATATGTTCACTGATACCGGTTTCTGGGACACGTTCAGAGCCTTATTCCCTTTCCTAAACCTTGTTTATCCGGAGATCAACCAAAAGATGCAGGAAGGGTTGGCAAATACCTATAAAGAGGGAGGCTGGTTACCGGAATGGGCAAGCCCGGGCTACCGCAATATCATGGTGGGTAATAACTCTGCCTCCGTGGTGGCTGATGCCTACATCAAAGGGCTTAGGGGATATGATATCGAAAAGCTGTATGAGGGACTGCTGAAAGGGGCAAACAACGCTGGCCCCATCACGGCCGTAGGGCGGGCAGGTGCGCAATATTACACCGAGCTCGGCTATGTGCCCTATGATGTAAATATAAATGAAAATGCCGCCCGCACGTTGGAGTATGCTTATGATGATTTTGCCATTTATCAATTGGCGAAGGCGCTGGGACGCCCTGCGGATGAAATCGCGCTATACCGGGAGCGAAGCTTTAATTACAAAAAGCTTTTTGACAACGAAACGGGCTTGATGCGTGGAAAAAACAAGGACGGCAAGTTCCAAACCCCATTCAACCCATTCAAATGGGGCGATGCATTCACCGAAGGGAACAGCTGGCATTATTCATGGTCGGTTTTCCAAGATGTCGAAGGGTTGGCACAATTGATGGGTGGCCATGATGCATTCATCAGCAAACTAGATTCCGTATTTTCTTTGCCTCCAGTGTTTGACCATAGCTATTATGGGTTTACCATCCATGAAATCCGTGAGATGCAAATCGCCAATATGGGGCAATATGCGCATGGAAATCAGCCTATCCAACACATGATTTACCTCTATAACTATGGCGGGGCCCCTTGGAAAACCCAACACTGGGTACGTGAGACCATGGAGCGTATGTATTTGCCCACCCCTGATGGATATTGCGGGGATGAAGATAATGGGCAGACATCGGCGTGGTATGTATTCTCCGCATTGGGTTTTTATCCGGTCACCCCAGCTACGGATGAATATGTATTGGGTGCACCCTTATTTAAGAAAGCCACTATCCAATTGACGGGAGGGAAGACCATCGAAATCAATGCGCCGAATAACAACGCCGACAATAAATACATCCAGTCCGCTACGTTCAATGGCAAGGGATACAGCAAGAACTACCTCAAACACAGTGAGCTGATGGGTGGCGCGGTACTCCATTTTGATATGGCAGATGAGCCCAATATGGGTAGGGGAACGAAGCTAGCGGATTTCCCGTTTTCGTTGAGCTTCGAGGATTAAGCTAAACGTAATGTTACTTTAAATAAGCCCGTTGGTAATTCAACGGGCTTTTTCCTGTAATCTGTTTGAAGTATTTGTGGAATCCAGCGAAGTTATAAAATCCGCTTTCATAGCAGATTTGTTTGACGTTCAAGTTGTTTTCAATGAGTAGTTTGCAAGCATGGCCCACCCGTAATTCGATAAGGAATTGCGAAAAGGTTTTGCCCGTGCGCGATTTAAAATAACGGCAAAAGGCATTGCTACTCATGCCAGCCACTTCCGCTATTTCATCCAGTGAAATCCGTTGTTTAAAATGATCAAGCGCGAAATCATAGATGTTATTTATGCGATCCTTTTCGCCACGTTGGAAATGCGGATTGAAACTAACGGATGAAAGTAGTTGGATATCTTTGGCCTGAGCAATGGCAGTAAGGGCTTCAATGAGCAGAATAATCCGTTTGGTGCCTTCGGTAACTAATAATTCCTCCAAGATGCTGCACACCCGCATACGGACGGCGCCATACACCGCCATGCCTTGCTTAGCGTTCTGGAGGAGCAGTTTGATATTCGTGTTTTCCGGCAAATCGAGGAAATCCACTCCCCAGAAATCATCATTGAAGTGCGCTACGCGGACGTCGGCTTCTTCCCGGCCGTCCCGATCAAAATAGCTGCTATCAAAACTCCAATAATGGGGTAGGTTGGAGCCAATCAACACCATGTCACCCGACGCGAAATTGCGGATACTATCACCGATGAACTGTGTGCCCCAGCCCCTTTCAAAATGAATGAGCTCAATTTCGCGGTGGTAATGCCAGCGATTGTTGGCATATGGCACGGTATCACGCCGTACACTGAAGGAATGAGCCGGTCCTGTGCTCACTTTAAGTAATTGGGGTTTCATGTAATTGCCAAATTGGTCAGTCAAAAAAACATAATAATCTACAATTATACTAAATATGTGCTAATATAGCTTAATATATCGCTAATATGTTGGCAGTGTTCGTGTGCTTTCTTTCACTATTTTTGCTGAGCGAGATTGAGCACTAACCAAATAAATAGACAGGATATGACAACACGGAATACACGGCTATCGATAATACTGATCACCTCATTGTTCTTCCTTTGGGGATTAGCCAATAATATGACGGATACCTTATTGGCTGCCTTTAAGAAAATCATGTCGATGACCGATGCGCAGACTTCATTGATACAGATGTCGTTTTATGGCGCTTATTTTCTGCTGGCCTTGCCAGCAGCACTGTATATCCGAAGGTTTACATACAAGTCGGGTATATTGCTCGGCTTGGGATTATTTACGTTGGGAGCCTTGTTGTTTTATCCCGCAAGCGGGACCATGGTATATGGACATTTCCTCACTGCGCTCTTTATATTGGCCGGCGGTCTCTCCATTTTGGAGACCGCTGCAAACCCGTTCATCTTAAGCCTCGGTCCGGAATCCACGGCAACACGGCGCTTGAATCTGGCGCAATCTTTCAATCCCATCGGTTCCATTACCGGTGTGATCATCAGTAAGTTTATTATTCTTTCCGCACTAAACCGCGCGGGTTCCGATGAGCGGGCCACCATGGATAGCGCGACGCTACAGCAAGTACAATCAGCTGAGCTTTCGGCGGTGATGCAGGCATATGTAGGGTTGGCCGTGGTGCTGGTGTTGGTATGGCTGATGATCAGGTTGGTGCGCATGCCAACAGACACCGACACGGACCGGGGAAATGTGAGGCAGGCATTCCTTAGGCTCGTGAGGAACAAAAACTATGTTTTCGGCGTAGTGGCCCAGTTTTTCTACGTAGGGGCGCAAATCGGGGTGTGGTCATATACCATCCGATACGTGATGCAGGAACTCCAATTGGATGAAGAAAATGCGTCAAATTACTACATCGCCGCCTTGGTTGCATTCACGGTATTCCGATTCATCACCACAGGCCTCATGAAGTATGTGAAGCCCTATAATCTGTTGACCATCCTATCTGTCATAGCCATTGGGCTGACATTCATCGTTTCCTTTAGCGGAGCGTATGTGGGCGTGTATGCGTTGGTGGCCATTTCAGCTTGTATGAGCCTGATGTTCCCTACCATTTATGGGTTGGCAAGTGAAGGATTGGGTGAGGATCGAAAGATAGGAGGGTCGGGCTTGATTATGGCCATATTGGGCGGAGCTGTAATGACTTATTTCCAAGGACTAATATCAGATCACTACGGCAGTATCAATATTTCTTATCTCGTACCACTTGTTTGCTTTGCAGTGGTTGCGCTATACGGCGTATACAATCGAGCACTCAACTTTCGCAAGCTATGAGTGCGATGAAACGTTACGTGTTGGCTTTGGATTTACAGGATGATGAGCAGTTGATTGCTGAATATGAACAATGGCACCGGAATGTGTCTCGCGAAATCAAACAGTCAATTCGGGATTCAGGTATACAACGAATGGAGATATATCGGTTCGCCAACCGCTTGTTTATGGTTATGGAAACTACCGATGAATTCTCCTTTGAAAGAAAAGCTGCAGCAGATGCGGCCAACCCATGTGTACAGGAATGGGAGAAATTGATGTGGAAATACCAAAAACCAATCTCAGGCACTAAACCTGGGGATAAATGGGTATTAATGGACAAAATTTTCGAACTTAGTGCTTTTGAATAAGAAGATGGACAATAATAAACAGGCCTTTCTACAGATACACCCCCATGACAACGTGCTGGTAGCTTTGCAGGACTTGCCTCCGGGAATGGAAATAAACGTTGAAGGCAAACAAATTAAGATTGTCAGTGGCGTAAAGGCGAAACACAAATTTACGGTTGAACCATTGGAAGCTGGAGATGAAGTGCGCATGTATGGCGTATTGGTAGGCAAAACGAATGTCGCTTTGCCACAAGGGGAAACCATTACCACCCAAAACATCCACCATGCCGCAGATGAATTTAAGCTCGGCGAGCGTAGGCTCGATTGGCAAAAACCGGATGTTTCGGCATTTGAAGGCCGCACGTTCATGGGGTACCACAGGGCCAATGGAGCGGTGGGTACGGCCAATTATTGGCTGGTAATCCCGTTGGTTTTCTGCGAAAACCGAAATGTATTGGTGATGAAACGCGCATTGGAGGAAAAACTGGGATATGGCAAGCGTGCACGTGGATATGAACCTGAAGTAGAGCAGCTTATTCAACTATACAAAGCCGGTGCTGCGGTGGAGGAAATATTGAATGCCGATATCACAACAATCAAAGGACTGGAAAATGAACAGCGGCTGTTTGAGCATGTAGATGGGGTTAAATTTCTCAACCACCAAATGGGCTGCGGGGGCACGCGGACAGACTCTGATGCATTGTGTGGACTCCTTGCCGGATACATTACGCATCCCAATGTAGCTGGGGCGACCGTCTTGAGCTTGGGATGCCAACATGCGCAAGCTTCCATATTACGGGATGAGATTGCCAAACGTGACCCACTGTTTGATAAGCCGTTGTATATTTTTGAGCAGCAGCTATTGGGTACAGAAGAAAATTTGCTTCAGCAGGCATTAAAACATACATTTTCAGGACTTGTGCAGGCTAATGAGCAACGTAGGCAACCTGCGCCGCTAAACAAACTGTGCATCGGCCTGGAATGCGGTGGATCCGACGGTTTTTCAGGTATTTCGGCCAACCCAAGCCTAGGTTATGTGTCTGATATGCTGGTAGCCATGGGTGGATCAGTGATTTTATCGGAGTTTCCGGAATTGTGTGGGGTGGAGCAGGAACTGAGCGACCGATGTATCGATGAACTAACCGCACTGCGTTTTATGGAACTCATGAAAACCTATAACGCCAAAGCGGAGGCAGACGGTTCGGGGTTCTACGCCAACCCTTCTCCGGGCAATATACGGGACGGATTGATTACTGATGCGATCAAATCGGCAGGCGCCGCCAAAAAAGGGGGCACATCGCCCGTAGCGGCTGTCATGGATTACCCAGAGATGGCAAGCAAACCCGGGTTGAATTTATTATGTACACCCGGCAACGATGTCGAAAGCACCACTGCCGAAGTTGGTGCGGGAGCCAATGTCGTATTATTTACCACAGGATTGGGCACTCCTACAGGCAACCCCATTGCACCGGTAGTGAAGCTATCTACCAATACCAAACTGCATGAACGGATGTCCGACATTATCGATGTCAACTGCGGTACCATCATCGAAGGAGAAGAGACCATCCAAGAGGTAGCGCACCGGATACTCAACTTTGTTATCGAAGTAGCGAGTGGGCGAGAACAACCGAAGGCAGTACAGCTCGGACAAGATGATTTCATCCCATGGCGTAGGGGAGTGTCTTTGTAGGGTTTTAGATTTACGATTTTAGATTTTAGATTTACGATTTTGGATTTTAGCCATGTCAAATAAGAAATTAACAGGTAAAACAGCGATTATCACAGGAGGTGGCAGCGGAATAGGTCGCGCCATTAGTCTATTGTTTGCAAAAGAAGGGGCATCTGTCCATATCCTGGAATTGAATACTGCGATTGCCGATGAATTGGTGAGCGAAATTCATTCATTCGATGGGCAGGTGCGTGTGCATGCATGTGATGTCAGCAAGCAACAAGAGGTATTGACGATCGTTAATGGGATTGGTATAGCTGATATTTTAGTGAATAATGCAGGCATTGCCCATATCGGCAATGTGGAAAATACGGCAGCGGAAGATCTCGACCGAATTTATAATGTCAATGTGAAGGGCGCATATCATGCGCTGCATGCGGTGGTACCACTGATGAAAAAGCAAGCTAGAGGTGCCATTCTCAACATGGCCTCCATTGCGGCGTGGGTGGGGCTTACCGATCGGTTTGCCTATTCCATGAGCAAAGGAGCGATAGTTGCCATGACACTATCTGTAGCGCGCGACTACCTGCATGATGGTATACGCTGCAACAGCATATCGCCCGCGAGGGTACATACACCTTTCGTGGATGGTTTCATCGCAAAAAATTATCCGGGCAAGGAAGCGGAAATGTTTGACGTACTTTCCAAAAGCCAGCCCATTGGTCGTATGGCCCAACCCGCGGAAATCGCGTCATTGGCCCTGTACCTATGCTCGGACGATGCCGCATTCATCACGGGAAATGATTACCCGATCGATGGCGGGTTTATTAGGTTGAATAATTAATTAGCTATGAAACTAATCCGATACGGCTACCCCGGCCAAGAAAAAATAGGGGTGCAAATTAGTGGTGTTAATTACGATGTCTCCGCATTGGGGGGTGATTATAATGAAAAATTCTTTGACGAGAATGGCCTTGAACGTTTGGAAGAGTTTGTAAAAGCCAATGAAAATGAGCTGCTGCCGGTGCCGGAAGGAACGCGCATAGGCAGTCCCATTGCCCGTCCTTCTAAAATCCTATGTATCGGACTTAATTACCGTGACCATGCCGAAGAGACGAAGGCCCAGATTCCGAGCGAACCCATCCTCTTCATGAAGTCGACTACCTCGTTAAGTGGACCAAATGATGATATTATCATTCCTAGAAATTCCACGAAAACCGATTGGGAAGTGGAGTTCGGCGTTGTTATCAGTAAAAAGGCTTCCTATGTGAAGGAAGGCGATGCCTTGGATTATGTGGCTGGGTATGTGCTGCATAACGATGTATCCGAGCGGGAGTTCCAATTGGAGCGTGGGGGCACGTGGGACAAGGGCAAAGGATGCGATACATTTGCTCCAATAGGCCCTTTTTTGGCCACACAGGAAGAGATTGCCGATATCAATAATGTTCGCCTCTGGCTCAAGGTGAATGGCCAAACCTATCAAGAAGGAAGCACCCGAAACCTAATTTTCAGTGTGCCCTTCATCATCAGCTACATCAGCCAATTTATGACGTTGCTGCCGGGTGATGTAATATCCACGGGAACCCCGGCAGGGGTAGGGCTTGGCTTCAATCCGCCAATCTACCTCAAACCAGGTGATGTGGTAGAACTAGGTGCCGATGGATTGGGTACTTCGCGGCAAGTCGTAAAGGCTTATCAAGGTTGATTTACAATAAACGAACCAGCGAATAAACGAATGAAACGAATTGATGCCCACCAACATTTCTGGCAATATCATCCGGTGAAAGATGTATGGATTACCGATGACATGGCGGTGATACAACGTGATTTTATGCCGGCCGATTTGAAACCCATCCTCGATGCCAACGGGGTAGCGGCATGCATTGCCGTGCAGGCCGATCAATCGGAAGCCGAAACGCTATTTCTGTTGGATTTGGCAGCTAAGCATCCGTATATTGAGGGGGTGGTAGGCTGGGTGGATTTACAGGCAGATGATATCGCAGATCGGTTGGCATATTTTAGTCAATTCCAAAAACTAAAAGGGTTCCGCCACATCGTGCAAGGGGAGGAAGACCCTCTTTTTTTATTACGTCCATCATTTCTCAAAGGGATCGAGGCACTGGGAAAGTATGGCTATACCTATGACCTTTTGATAAAACCACACCAACTCGATACGGCGCTTGAATTTGTCCAGTATTTCCCCGATCAGTCGTTTGTGATCGACCATCTCGCAAAACCTCGCATCAAAACTGGGGAATACCAACCGTGGGCAACACAAATGGAGGCAATTGCTCAATATCAGCACGTTTATTGCAAACTTTCTGGGATGGTAACCGAAGCAGATTTAATCGATTGGAAACCAGAAGATTTTGAGTTTTATATGCAACATGTTCTTCAGGTATTTCATAATCGGATGATGTTTGGTTCAGATTGGCCGGTATGCGTGTTGGCAGCTGATTATGGGCAAGTGATTGAATTGGTAAACAAAGCAATCGCTTCTTTGCAACATGATGAACAGGAATTGATTTGGCATAAGAATGCCGCTAACTTTTACAAAATATAGTTTTTGTCGCCATTCCGAACAGGAGAATAAGCAGTTAACTCAACATACTATGGATTTAAATCTGAAAAACAACGTAGTCATTGTAACCGGCGCAGCCAAAGGGATCGGTAAAGCCATCGTATTAGCATTAGCATCTGAGGGAGCCATACCGGTAATTATAGGACGTAAGCAAGCTGATAATGAATTGGTACAGCAGGAAGTCGAGTCGATGGGCGGCCAAGCATTTTGCATAACGGCCGAGCTTACCCGCCCCGACGACTGTGAGCAAGCGATAGGGAAGACACTTGCTCAATTTGGCCGTATTGATGGCTTGGTGAACAATGCAGGAGTCAATGATGGTGTGGGGTTGGAAAGCGGTAATTACCAGAAATTTGTCGACAGCTTACATAAAACGCTTATCCATTATTACCTAATGGCCCATCATGCCTTGCCCGCGTTGAAAGCAAGCAAAGGAGCCATTGTCAATATCGGCTCCAAAACAGCTGAAACGGGGCAAGGGAATACCTCTGGTTATGCAGCCTCCAATGGCGGCCGTAACGCACTGACACGTGAATGGGCACTTGAGCTCTTAGATTACGGCATCCGTGTGAATGCCATAATCGTGGCCGAGTGTGCCACCCCACAATATGATACGTGGATACAAACGTTACGCAACCCCGAAGAAACACTACGTAAAATCACACAACGGATTCCGTTGGGCAAGCGCATGACCACGCCTGCTGAGATAGCCGATACGGTTGTGTTTTTATTATCAGATCGCTCAAGCCATACCACGGGCCAATTGATGCATGTAGATGGGGGGTATGTCCATCTAGACCGAGCCATTGATTAAAACCCTCATTTCACCAATAATGGAGGATCATCAAGAAATCTTGCGGCAGCTAAACGGTAAAGCTATTCGACCACCACACCCATTTTGCTAAATTTGTCGATGCGTTCGATGACTAATTGATTTGCAGGCTTTTTTTGGAGTACATTAAGGTCAGTCAATAGTTGTTGTTTAATCGATTCGGCAATTTCTTTCGGATTGTGGTGAGCGCCACCCAATGGCTCGGGAATGACACCATCAATGAGGCCATTTTTCAACATATCGGCCGAGGTTAACTTTAACACTTCAGCGGCCTTTTCCTTGTAATCCCAGCTTCGCCACAAAATGGAGGAACAAGATTCTGGTGATATGACAGAATACCAGGTATGCTCCAACATATATACCTTATCGCCAATCCCAATACCTAAGGCACCGCCAGAGGCCCCTTCTCCAATAATAATGCAGATAACGGGTACTTTCAAAACCGACATTTCCATTAGATTGCGGGCAATGGCTTCGCCCTGGCCCCGTTCCTCAGCCTCTATGCCGGGATAGGCCCCCATTGTATCGATCAATGTAACGATGGGCTTATTGAATTTTTCAGCCAATTTCATCAGCCTTAAGGCCTTTCTATAGCCTTCCGGATTGGCCATCCCGAAGTTTCGGAACTGACGTTCTTTGGTATTCTTGCCCTTTTGATGGCCGATAATCATCATGGACTGTCCGCCGATGGTGGCAAAACCGCCTATAATTGCTTTGTCGTCCCTAACGTTCCGGTCGCCATGGAGCTCAATGAATTCTTCGCAAATGAGGCCAATGTAGTCAAGCGTTTGGGGCCTGTCAGGGTGGCGAGACATTTGCACCTCTTGCCAACCGGTCATGTTTCCGTATATTTGATGCTTGGTCTTTTCCAGTTTATCTTGTAATTCAGCCAGTGTGGCGCTCATGTCCACCTTCGTCTTTTCAGCTACTTGATGCACTTTCTCGACCTGCATTTGTAGGTCAGCAATTGGCTTTTCAAAATCAAACGTCGTATCCATATATGCTATTGCAAAAATCAGGGTGCTAAGTTAGGGAATTGTCTTGACTTATTTAAAATGCTATCTGCTATCAGTAATCGGTATTTGTTATCCAGACTTTCTACTTAAAAACGAGATGGCTTGGTTTTTGCGTTAATTTGTCCTGTTCAATAGTGGCGACATATTTCGATTAAGCTTATGGTTAGAGCGATTACTTTATCTTTATTGTTTTTTTTTATAGCAATTGCGCCAATTTCTGCGGATACCTATCCAGAAGTGTTGTTTGAAAACAGTGTGCTGGGCGGCAATTATATCAATAGCCAAATCCACTATGATGGGATGAGTTGGGTAGAGAATGTTGGTGGAAAGTTCCCCATATCGGATTCCATATTCTTTACACCTGGCAATTCACTATCACTGAAATATACATCTGCCGAAAATAGCGATTGGCGTGCACGGATTTGTTATCCCAATAACACTGGTGGTTACCATGCAAAAGCAGGTGATGCCTTGACATTCAAATTATTTGTTGCGTCGAATACGGGAATCTCGGCTTTGCCAAAGCTAGCTATATTTCAGCATGATACGCTGAGCGACTTGGTAGACTTATCCAATTACATCACCGAATTCCAAACCAATATGTGGCTAAGCGTGAGCCTGCCATTAAAAGATATAGGTGGTCTGCGTCTGGAAGATCCTATAGATGGTGTACAGTTTTCCCAAGGAGCGGTAGGCGATAGTACGCACTGGCTATATATCGATCAAATGGAGTTCTTGCCAATCACCCCACCAAGGGTTAAATTATCTTCACCAGCTGTGCTTTCTTCAGCAAAGGCCTATGATAGGCATGTCGACCTGACCTGGCAATTGCCGCTTACACCAAGCATACGGTACATTAAGATTTACCGATCTGAAGATAACGAGCATTTTGAGCCGGTAGCAATCCGTCCCATTTTTGTACAAAAATGCACAGATTATGTCCCCCTTTCTAATAAAACATATTATTATAAAATAGCTTGGGTAGATTACGACTACTTGGAATCGCCATTTTCAACTGTCACGAAAGCGAAAACCAAAACCGCGAGCGATGAAGAAATGCTGGATTTTGTACAAGCGGCACATTTAAATTATTTTCTGGAAAGAGCAGAAGTCAATAGTGGAATGCACACCGTAAAGTTTGGTGTTGATGATGCAATAGTGTCTGTTAGGGAAACCGGTTTGAGCATCTTAGCACAGATCGTTGGGGCGGAACGAGGGCTCATATCACGTTCGACAGTGGTGAGCAGGCTGCAACGGGTGCTGGGTTTTTTAGATAAAGTAGATCGGTATAACGGAGCGTTTCCCGCATTGATTGATGGGCGTACCGGAAAAGGTGTATTTGACATCGACTCCATTCCCATGGCTGATTTAGCGTCTACTGCGTTTTTGATGCAGGGTCTGCTCGTGGCCCAGCAGTACCTTCAAGTAGACAGCGGCGAAGTAGATCCGTTGGTTGAAAAGATCGATACGTTATGGAAAGAGATTGCATGGAACCAATTTACCATTGAAGGCCAAGAAAATATCTTGTTAGACAAGTGGTCGCCTGTCGCCGGATTCAAATATGCACACCCGTTAGGCGGATTCGATCCGGATTTCATCTGCTATATACTAGCCTTGGCCTCCCCGCAACATGCCTTGGCACCTAGTGCCTATACGGAAGGCCTAGGCGTATGTCGGAAGTTGATTGATTCGACTCATACCATGGAATTGGTTAACAACCCATCTTTCTCCGTGCAACTTAACCACAACATAGAAACCGTTTCGCCACGTTATCAGGAGTTTCCATATACAAGTGATACCACCCTATATGGTTTGAAAATCACCGTTGGAACCGTAGATACCTCGTTGTTGGAGGCATATACACCTTTTTTGGCGTTTGATCCAAGAAATAAAAAAGACAAATTCACCGATTATTTTGTCAATAACACTAATCTTACTAAGGCTTACCAACGACGGGATAACGAAAGCGGCTATGGGGGAAGTTCCCTCGATGTATGGGGGTCAGAAACTCAGCCTGATATCTCCTTGGACACATTGAAAATCATCAATCCTGCAATTGCCAGCGCCAGTTATGGCTACTTACCTAATGAAGCCATTAAGTCCATCAAGATGTTTTATAATGAATACGGAAGCAGCTTGTTTACCGAGTACGGGTTTCGCAAATGGATTGCTATAAAAGAGAATGCCGTAACTGACGAATACGATGCCCTACATCAAGCCGCTGTGGTGGTGATGATTGAAAATGGGCGCAGCGGATTGATTTGGGATTTGTTTTCTAACCATCCGGATATCAAATCCGTCATAGAAAGCCATTTTACCGTTGAATGATTATGATTACGTTGATTTTTTTCGATTAATTTTGTTGATGTAAAGTTGCATTTAAACGCAACTTTATCTAAGTTTACAAGCAAACAGCGTTTTTTATAAGGCAATAACATAACCACTTTTTAATATGAAATATTATACCCTCTTCGCATTTTTATTAGTCATTTCGATGGGACTGTTTTCTTGTAAAAATAAGAAAATGGCAGTCAATCCTGGTGCACAAGTAAGCATAGATGGTACGAAAGATGGCTTGGAGCATGTACAACGTGATTTTGAGGAAGCGTCCATCACTGATCGGGGCATTATGGTTACGTTTGACGCTGATGTATTGTTTCCACTCAATTCCTCGTATCTAACAGATCAAGCAAAAAAAGAAATCGATAAATTGGTAACGCTATTGGACGATTATCCAGGTGCCTCACTGATTGTGGATGGCCATACGGATGCCACCGGCACGGAAACATATAACCAATGGCTATCTGAGAAAAGGGCAGAGTCCGTAAAACAATATGCGGTCGAAAAGGGCTTAAGTGAGCGTAGGGTCACGACAAATGGGTATGGACAAACTAAACCTGTGGCCGCCAATAACACCAAGGAAGGTAGGCAAAAAAACCGTAGGGTAGAGGTGACGATCGTAGCAGCGAAGAAGTAGGGGAAAGTCAAAGCTTTAATTCCGTCGCTTTAATCGCCTGCCCATAAAACCTAAACGCCTTTTCCTCAAAATCCAAGGCATTGTCTGTGGTAAAGAAGCGGATTTTACGTTCTTTGGCACACAGGCTCTCCACCTCAGGATGCCTGTCAAGGTAATTGGCTAGACTGTTGGCCACTAACTCACCTTGCGAAAGTATCTGGATGTGAGCAGGTATAAACTGTTTGATGAGCGGAAGAAGCAACGGGTAGTGCGTGCAACCCAATATGACTGTATCGATGTGTGGCGATTGTTGGAGGAGCCTGTTGATATCCCTTTCTACAAAATACCCCGCAGCGGGGGGATCCAATTCATTGTTTTCGACTAAAGGTACCCATAGCGGACATGCCTGCTGGTATACCGCCACATCTGGAAAAAAGTTATGGATTTCTATGGGATAAGATGCTGATTTCACGGTGCCCAGTGTAGCTAAAACACCAACATGTCGCGTGCGGGTATAGCGGCCAACGACTTCTGTGGTCGGCCGGATAACGCCCAATACTTTACGTAAGTCCGGATAATGTGGTAAATCACGTTGCTGAATGGTGCGGAGTGCTTTCGCCGAAGCCGTATTGCAGGCTAAGACCACAAGATGGCAACCCATTGCAAATAGCTTGTCGACACATTCCTTGGTGTAGGTATAGACCGTCTCAAACGATCGCGTACCGTAGGGCACCCGGGCATTATCGCCTAAATACACATAATCGTATTGCGGTAGTTTGTCCACGATTTCGCGGAAAACGGTCAACCCGCCATAACCTGAATCGAATATACCTATGGCCCCCATTTTTATAGCTATCAGCTGTCAGCCATTAGCTATCAGCTTTTCCACATTTTCTTTTTCTTTTATCACAATCAAATATCGTTCAGCAAAGATGGTTTTTCTTTATAGGTTTTCCATAGAAATTCACCGAATAATGTGTTGGCCCAGGCGAACCACTTACGTGTGAAGTTTTTGGGATCATCCATATGGAAAGACTCATGCATGAAACCGGTATCGCCATGCGTGTTCTTCAACGATTCGATGCATGCCCGTATTTCGCTGTTATTGATAGCAGTCAACCCCCTCATCGTAATGGCCATTGGCCAAATCATGTCACGCCCCACGTGCGGCCCACCAATGCCTTCAGCTGCTGTTCCTTTGAAGAAAAAGGGATTATTGGGCGATAAGATATAATCACGTGTACGCTGGTATATCGGATCATTGGCATCAAGCGCATCGAGGTAGGGGAGCGAAAGGAGGCTGGGGATATTGGCATCGTCCATCATCATATAGCTGCCAAACCCGTCTACCTCATAGGCATATACACGGCCATGCATGGGATGGTCTACAATGCCATATTCCTTTATGGCTTTTTCCACTTCATTCGCCAGATCGAGCATCGCTGTGGCCAGGGCTTGGTCATTAGCGATATTTGCTAACATTTCAGCCGATTGGCGGAGGCTCACCACTGCAAATAAATTGGACGGGATGAGGAAAGGGAACATGGTGGCATCATCACTCGGCCTGAAGCTGGAGCAGATCAACCCCACGGGGTTGACAGGATAGCCATAACCATCCACTTGAAGTGTATCCGTACCGCGAGGAGTCGTACGCTCAAACCGGTATGGCCCGAGATCTTGCTTCCGTTGTTGCTCCTTGAATGTTTTGAGGATATTGCGTTGTGCCGTTATCCACGCTTCTCCAAAAGGAGAAGTATCTGCTGTCGATTTCCAATAACCATAGGCGAGACGGATGGAATAGCAGAGCGAATCGATTTCCCATTTACGCTCATGGATGCCTGGCTTCATATCGGTATGGTCGCTACCCCATTCGCCTACTTTATCAGGATCATTATAGAAGGCATTGGCATAGGGATCGATGTTGATGCATTGACTTTGTTTGTTTACCAAACCGGCGACAAGCCGCTGCAGGTTTTTATCGGCTGCCATAAAGGGCAAATATGGCCATACCTGCGCGCAGCTGTCGCGCAACCACATCGCATCGATATCACCTGTAATGACATAAGTAAAAGGTTTACCATCGATGTCTTCAATGAAAACCGTGGTATCCAAGGTATTTGGGAAGCAGTTGCCGAATAACCAGCCCAGTTCCTTGTTGCCTACATGATCACGGAATTCACTAATTGCCTGTTCTATGACGTCACTTGAAAAATGCCGCTGATCCTTCGGCACCCGTACTTCTGGAAAATTTTGTGACGCATTGGCCAATGGAAATTTCCCCGCCCATATTCCGGCGCCAAGCAATGCCGTGTTTTGGATGAATGTTCTTCGTCTCATGATGATTCGATTGGTTCTACTATTTGTAGGGTGCAATATGCAAAAAAAACCATAAATTCAAATATGCAAATTCGTTTTAGCATGCAGTATTTATCTTTGTATGGCGTTGAATCGGTCAAATCTGACCCAAGAGCGATTTTATGGCTTAATTCTTGGTACGCAATGTTATCTTTGCTCAGAATTCGTGTTATGGTAAGATTTATAGATTATCGTTACGTTCGCTTATTGTCGTGTATGTTGGCTTTCGGTAGCTTCGGACTCCATGTCAATGCGCAATCGACGTATCAACCCTATTCCTATCACTTTTACCAAAAGCTCAACAGTGAGCTGTATCATTTGGATACCAGGTACCATACCGCAGTGAAACCGATGATTATTGACAATACGCTGCGCCTCCGGTATGATTCGTTGATGCAGATAGGAGTAAGGGAGCGAAGTTCATGGTGGGGGCGTAAACTTTATAATGAACATTTAGTGGATATCAAAAAGGATGACCATACGTTTTATGCCGATTTCCTTCCTGATTTCCAGATAGGGCGTGATTTTGCAGGTGATGGCCGGACGACATGGTTGAATACTCGCGGGGCACAAGCGGGCTTGACGGTGGGAGATCGTTTTTCCTTATACGTCAATATCTTTGAAAACCAAGCGATGTTTCCTGGTTACTTAGATGATTACATCACGAGAACAACCGTGACGCCGGGCCAGGGATACGGGAAAACTGTGAGTGAGACGGGAAAGAAAGACTGGATGTATACGACAGCCAATGTTTCATATACGGTCAATGATTACCTCAACGTCACCTTAGCATACGATAAGAATTTTATCGGCGATGGCTATCGATCCATGCTGCTCTCGGACGTTTCGTCCAATTATACCGCATTGAAACTAACTGGGAAAATAGGGAATGTACAATACCTTAGCATGTGGGCTTACATGCTGGATCCCATGCATCCCAGATCATCGGATTATTGGGTACGGTTAGGAGACAATTGGAAATGGGGGGCTTTCCAGTACTTGGATTGGAATGTGAATAACAGGCTTTCCGTCGGATTATTTCAGTCAGTCGTGTGGGGTGCACGAAATGCGGCTGGGCGTAGAGGCTTTGATTTCAATTACCTGAATCCCATCATTGTGTTGCGTCCAGTGGAGCTGACCAATACCTCTTCCCCGGATAAGATCCACCTGGGACTGAATACCAAATATAAGGTGTTGAAGAACATGGCGGTTTATGGACAGTTCCTCTTGGGTGAGTTTACGGCCAGCGAATTTTTTGGAGGTGAGGGCCATGTAAATAATAAATGGGGCGCCCAACTGGGATTCCGTGGATACGATGCTTTCGGTATAAAGAACCTCAATTTTCTTGGAGAGTTTAATACCGCACGCCCTTATACCTATACGCACTTTGACCCCGTCAGTAATTACAGCAATTACGGAGAAGCCCTTGCACACCCTTGGGGAGCTAATTTCAGGGAGTTCGTTGGCATACTTAATTATTCATACAAGCGGTTTGATTTTTCTTTTCAAGGTACCTGGGGGCAATTCGGCACAGATCCTGATTCCATCACAAATTATGGAAAGGACATATTCAAACCCTATGATACCCACCTGCGTGTTTATGGCAATTACATTGGCCAAGGCATCAAAAACAATCTATTATACGCCGACGGAAGGGTGTCTTATTTATTGAATCCGAAATACAACCTACGGGTAGAGGCCGGTGGCGTATACAGAAGGCATAGCGTTCCAGAACAAGGGAAACATCACCAAACAGGCATGCTTACCCTGGGACTACGTGCATCATTCCGCAATTTTTATTATGATTTTTAGAATTTCCAGTATTTTTATGGATATTGCATAGGTATGAGTAAAATAATCATCATCAACGGTCCAAATCTAAACCTTTTGGGGGTACGGGAAAAAGGCATCTACGGCGATCAGGATTTCCAATCGTATTTCGAAGCACTTCGTAAACAATATGCTGGGGTAACATTGAGCTATTTCCAAAGTAACCATGAAGGAGCCATCATTGACAAAATCCATGAAGTAGGCTTTTCTGCAGACGGGATAGTACTCAATGCCGGCGCCTATACACATACCTCATTGGCGATAGCTGATGCGATTGCCGCGGTGACGGCACCCGTCATCGAAGTCCATATTTCGAATGTGTATGCCCGCGAACCATTTCGGCACCATTCATACCTAGCGAAAAATTGCAAGGGGGTTATCTGTGGGATTGGTTTGGATGGCTATCGATTGGCTGTGGAAAGTTTCCTATATTCCACCCAAACCTCGTAAATCTCACTTATGTATGAGCCTTTTGCGTAAACCTATGAGGTTTTTGGTGACAACCCAAGGACAATTATCAAGCTCAAGAAAGCACATCCTGCCATTACCGATGCCATGGGGATAGCAGTCCCGTTATGAAAATAGCTCACCATCGCCGATGACAGTGCCCCGCAGGCCATCTGCACGCTCCCCAACAAGGCGGATGCGCTGCCTGCAAGCCTGCTGAAAGGACTGAGCGCCAAAGCGGATGTGTTAGGGAATACAAATCCTTGGGAGCCCAGGAATAGGAAAATCAGTGCTACCATCAAATAGAGGTTTATAAATCCGGTTATACTGCAAAGCACCAGTACTAAGCCTATTGATGATTGTACAATCAACGCAATTCTTGCCAGCTGTTCGCTTGTATAGTTGTTGAGCATGAGTCTATTCAACTGGCTTGCCGTAATCAACGCTGAAGCGATGAGCGCAAATACCAATCCATATTGTTTTTCACTCAGCCCGTATAACGTCATCATGACATATGGCGATCCGGCAAGGTAGGCATATAACCCCGAGGAGGCCAAGCCACCGGCAAAGGCATAACTAAAAAACTGACGTGTCTTAAATACCTCCCAATATGACCTGGTAATTGGTTTGGGCATCAGCGATAGTGTGGGGTTGGGCCCCTTGCTTTCCGGTAGAAAAAAAATAACGATAAGTAAGATGGATGTGGTCATCACGGCTAGCACCAGGAATATGCCATGCCAATCCCAATGTGCCATCACAAAACTCCCCACTGTAGGGGCTAATATGGGCGAAACTCCAATGACCAACATGAGGAGGGAAAATATTTTGGCGCTCTCCGCTGGCCCGAAGAAATCCCTAACCATCGCCCGCGACGCAACCATACCACCGCAGCTTCCCAATGCCTGTATGAAACGGAACCACATCAAGTTATCCGCGGAATTTGTCAATGCACAGCCAATCGAGGCGGCAATGTAAATAACCAATCCTATAATAAGCGGGATTTTACGGCCAAAACGGTCAAGCAACGGCCCATAGACAATTTGTCCCGAAGCGATACCAATAAAGAAAGAGGTGAGCGAAAGCTGAATATGTGCCGCCGAAGTTTGGAGGCTGGACGCAATGGCTTCGAACCCCGGCAAATACATGTCAATGGAAAACGGTCCGATGGCAGACAGCAGTCCAAGCGTAACTATGATAAAAATACGACGTCTTTGGGTCAAAGTCATGGAGGCCATAAAGTTAACGCTTTATTTTGGGGCCAAGACCCTGCTATGAGTAATTATTCTGTCATCTGAAGAGTGGCCAACGAGCTATTTTTTCTTATCAGCAGTGACTTTATATGGCCTGAACAAAAGATAAATGCCAATAGCTACGAATGGAAGACTCAATAATTGTCCCATATTATATTTCATTCCTTCTTCAAAAGCTTCTTGGTTTTCCTTCACAAATTCCAAGGCGAAACGTGCCCCAAACAAGGTAATCAGGAATACCCCAAAGATGAAACCCGGTTTCAGAGTCGGCCTTCTATGGTAGATGTTCCATAAGAGGATGAATATAAACACATAACTGATGGCCTCATAAAGCTGGGCAGGATGTCTTGGGATTTGGTCAACCCGCGCAAAAATTACAGCCCATGGCAAATCCGATGGCAAACCGATAATCTCCGAGTTGAAGAAGTTACCCAAACGCACGAAAGCACCCGCTAGGGCAACCACGATGACCAACCTGTCTGAAATCCAGAGAAAATCCGTCTTGGTTTTTCGACAGAAGAGGAAGATGCCGACCAGTATACCTATTGCCCCTCCGTGGCTGGCTAAACCATGGAATCCGGTCAGCGTAAACTTGCCATTAACGTACGTGAACGGCAAAATCATTTCCAACGGATGGTCCTTGTAATAGTCGAACTCATAAAATAAGCAGTGGCCAAGCCTGGCACCCAGCAATGTGCCAATGAAAATATAGATACTCAGCTGGTCCAACAATTCCTGCGATTTGTTTTCGCGCTTAAAAATGCGGAGCATCAGAATGTAGCTGCTGACAAAAGCCAACAGGAAACATAGGGTGTAATACCGTACCCCGAAGCTGCCAATATTGAAGATTTCTGGATCAATGTTCCAATGGATTGCGCTCAGTATATTGTCCATCATGGTTATGTTACGTTTAGTTCGGTAAATATAGGGTTATCCGCTAACATGGCGTAAAATATCTTTAAACAGCTGTCAGTTATCAGCATTCAATCAAGTTAATTCAATACATCAATTTCTGTATTTTCAACAAGATTGAACCCATCCTTGATTAATTTGCGGAGCTCGGGTTGGGATTCGGATTTGTCGAGAAGCCAATGCTCGATTTCCGTAGCCAATCCATCCGCATAATGATGGTGTTTGAGTATTTCCAATATTTCGAGCGCACATAGCCAGTCATCCTGGTGGTGGGTTTTTAGTGCAGACCAAACAGAATGCAATTCACCAAATCCCTTCTGAGATTCGCGTATTTGGCGAACAAGGGCATAATATTGATGGAGTAGCCTGGTTTTGTCGTCATATGCTGCTTTATGCGTATATTCGTTAGAGACTAAGGCAACCTGCTCGAAAGCATCTTTGTCTGCCGCACCACAGTATACGGAAACAATGCCTTCACCCACAGCCATATCATAGATGCCCCATTCGGGGCTGAAATATAATTTTCCATGCTGGACATCTTTCACTTCGCAATTGGAGAAAGAAATCAGCATGATTTTATCATGGTTGCGCTTGATATCAATTACGGTGCCATGCACCTCGATACCGGAGACATACCGGAGTGTTACGGGCGCATCCACCTGAATGCCCAGGCCATGCAATTCTTCGTCGGTGAAATCTTCCAATGCTTTGCTTTGCCCATCAAGATGCCCCACAGGTGAGCCGAAGCCTTCTTGGTGATTCGATTTCCCATGTCCATCCAATTGCTTATCACCCACAGCAAGCGCCGTTGGCCCACTGGTTTGCAGATAATGCAAATCATGGCCTTCTTCTATTTCTATGAAAACCCCTGATACCTGCAATCCCGAGCTGTATGCAGCTGTACATACATTCTTACATTCAATGGCCTTATTTATACTTGTTTTGCCACCCACACGGAAAGCCATGGTATCTGCAAATTGTTCCAGTACATCCAAGAGATGCTCAAATGTCGGAGTGACAAACAAGTGTGGTTGGGGCTTGGTGATGTCATAGGTATAATTAACGGTCTCTAGCGAGTAGGGGAGCTTAGGTACATGCGGTTGCATGCAGGAAGCACTTTCACCGATGGAAGACAATAACCCAGCGCCGTATATTTTTGGATTGTCCAAGGTGCCGATAAGCCCATATTCCACCGTCCACCAATGGAGCCGGCTCAGTAGCGCCATTTCCGATGGTTCGCCCATGTTGGCCTGTATCCGTTTAAGCCGGTCCTCTGCGGCTATGATTTCTCCAGGTGTGGCGTCATGGCTTTCTTTGAGAATGGAAAGCTTACGGATGGCCTCGTATTGTTCGAAATCCTTATGGGAAAACATCGCTTTGCTCCCAATTTCACCGAAGTAGCTCAGGTATTCGGCATAGTCGGGCTCGGCAATGATGGGTGCATGCCCACTTGACTCATGGATGATGTCTGGGGCGGGAGTATATTCGATGTGCTCCAATTGTCGGATATCAGCAGCAATTACCAGTACATGGTAGGCCTGGAACTCCATGAACGCCACAGGTGGAATAAAACCATCGACCGTGACGGCTCCCCAACCAATTTTTTTAAGGTTGTCGTTCATGGTTTGCAGATCGGGGATACGTTCAATGCTCAATCCAGCCGCGCGTAAGCCGGGAATATAGGGGTAATAGGCCACATCCTTGAGGTAACTATAATTCTGACGCATCACATAACGCCATACCGCTTGGTCGACAGGGGTATACCGTTCATAGTGCTGTTCCACAATATATTGCTTCAGGTGAAGCGGAAGCCGGTCAAGGATAGGGTTATTGTATGTATTCATGGTTTTACATTGGTGCATTGAGCCAAAGTTACGGAATTTAGTCGAAGCTAATGTCCTCAACGCTCCGCCCTAAAGCTTTTGTCCGGCCCTGCTTTTCCGTTCCTTTCTTACCTGTTTTTTGAGGATATATTGTTTTTCAAGGAAGGCAATGACTTCACTTGCGATGTCCTTGTGGGTGGCTTTTTCTATACCTTCCAAACCCGGTGAGGAATTGACCTCGAGCACGAGCGGCCCCCGGTCAGATGGCAGTAAGTCTACGCCGCATATGGTAAGCCCAAGTTCCTTGGCAGCTCGGATGGCTGTTTCCCGCTCGGCTTTGTTGAGTTTGATGACTTCCGCGGAGCCGCCACGGTGTAAGTTGGATCGAAATTCACCCTCTTTGGCCGTACGCTTCATCGCACCGACCACCTTGCCATCCACCACAAATGCCCGGATATCCGTGCCGCGCGATTCCTTGATGTATTCCTGTATCAGGATATTGTTGCCCAACCCATAAAATGCCTCAATAACAGAAGAAGCTGCTTTTTTGGTTTCAGCCAGCACCACCCCTATACCTTGCGTGCCTTCAAGCAGTTTGATGACAAGGGGCGGACCGCCTACCATTTTGATTAAATCGTCCACATCACGGGTACTGCGCGCAAATCCGGTAATTGGCATGCCCAAACCTGCACCCGAAAGGATCTGCATGCAACGTAGCTTGTCACGGGATCGGGTGATTGCCTGGCTCGGATTGGCCGATATCACCCCCATTACCTCAAATTGGCGTACGATAGCCGAACCATAGAAAGTGACCGATGCCCCGATGCGAGGGATGATGGCATCAATATCTGATACATCTTGGCCTTTATAGTGGATACTGGGTTTGCCTTGCCTGATGCCTACATAGCATTGGCTATGGTCAATCACGACGCATTCATGTCCCCGAGCCTGTGCTGCTTCCACCAATCTACGTGTGGAGTATAAATTTTTAATCGTTGATAACACTGCTATTTTCACAAAGGAGAGATTATTGATGGATAGAAACAAAAATCGATGTCTTATGTTTGGTTCACTTGCTATCTTTCGGTTTTTTTTTTTGATAGGTTAGCCCGTGAAACGTCTACGAGAAATTTCTTGCGGATGAAGCTCCTGCCAAGCAAAACGGGAAACTCCATACCCGATCGGTCACGTAATGAAAGTTCGATATCATGGGAAACATTGAATAGGGACAGGGTGGTACTGATGACATAACGGTTTTCTTCTTGCCCGAATGAATTTTTGACCTTACGCTCGCTGTGGAACGGAAAAACATAGATGTCGGTTTGCTTTCCAAATCGATCGTCCAATGGACGGAACTCCACATATTGTTTCCGGCCTTTTTTGACTAACCGGATATGACTGCAATGCAATACGGATGTTCGTGCACCTGTATCCACTTTGGCCGGAACATCATAGATGCCCAAATCAGGCAAGTCTACGATTTCTTTCCAACCGATGGTTCGTAATTTTGGAGTGATGTTGTTAGCCATTGGAGTAAACATATTCCCCGAAAGCAGACTTAATGGTCACCTGCTTTGTCGGTGATGTTTCCACCCTGCCGATGATTTGAGCTGCAATGCCGTATTCTTCTGAAATACGGATAATATCGATGGCGATGGATTGCGGTACATACAATTCCATACGATGCCCCATATTGAAAACCTTATACATTTCCTGCCAATCGGTATTGGATTCGGCTTGGATGAGTTTAAATAACGGTGGCGTGTCAAAGAGGTTGTCTTTGATTACATGGAGGCTATCGATGAAATGCAATACTTTTGTTTGCGCACCTCCACTGCAATGTACCATGCCATGGATTTGCGGCCGGTAGTTATCAAGCACTTGTTTGATCACGGGTGCATAAGTCCGGGTAGGAGATAGCACCAGCTTTCCGGCCGTAATGAGTTGATTCGTATCGATTTCAATCTCGTCAGTTAATGCTTTTGTTCCAGAAAAAACTAGTTCATAAGGTACGGCAGGATCATAGCTTTCAGGAAATCGCTCGGCAATGGTTTTATGGAACACATCGTGTCTTGCCGAAGTCAGTCCATTGGATCCCATCCCACCATTGTATTCATGCTCGTAGCTGGCTTGGCCATAAGAAGCCAATCCGACGATAACATCCCCTGCTTGTATACGATGGTTGGAGATGACCTCATCGCGCCTCATTCGGCATGTTACCGTACTATCTACGATGATGGTGCGGACCAAATCACCTACATCGGCCGTTTCACCTCCCGTGGAATAGATGCCGATGCCGAGCTTCCGGAGTTCGGCAAGGATTTCTTCGGTACCATTGATGATTTCAGCGATCACTTCCCCCGGGACGAGATTCTTGTTGCGTCCGATGGTTGAGGATAACAGGATATTATCCGTGGCTCCCACACACAATAGGTCATCCAGGTTCATTACAATGGCATCTTGTGCAATACCCCGCCACACGGAATGGTCACCGGTTTCTTTCCAGTAAATATAGGCCAACGATGATTTTGTGCCCGCTCCATCAGCATGCATGATGTTGCACCATGCCTCATCGCCACCCAATATATCGGGAATGACTTTGCAAAAAGCCTTTGGGAATAACCCCTTATCTATGTTTTTGATGGCGTTGTGCACATCTTCCTTACCTGCGGATACGCCTCGTTTGTTGTACTTCAAGTCTGACATCTTGCGGCAAAAATAGGAATTAAAGTTGTTAATTTGTTAAGTGGGAAAGCTGAACGCAGTGAAGTATTGATGAGTAAAGCGATATCGGGATCGTTAAGTCTGGGAGTACCGACCAATGACCTCCGGCCACCAATCAAAAATCCCTATTTTTAGGTATATAGAGTTTGGTTTGTTTTCAATAATTTTACACCAATGAAAATTAACATCTACACCATCACATTTGATTGTAATCCATAAACATCATGTACATTAGTATACAGGTAGTAGCAGTGGTCAATTTAACACTTCCCTTAATGGTTAATGGGGGGGCATGAATGCCAACTATAAGGAATGACTAACAAGGATAACGGATGAAATCAATTACCGAAAATAAAGAAGCCCTCCAACGGAAATACCTAGCTATGATTGCGCAGTTCAGCAGCCATCAGGATGAAGTAAAGGCAATGCCACCCAAGGAATTCAGGCTTAAAATCGATGACCATGTAGATGCCAAAGGGTCGGCTGATCGATTGGCGATGCTCCAGGAAGAAACAGGTAAGAACTTAATCTTCCTAAGCAAACAAGATCAATTGGTAGACCTTGGCTTATTGGAGGGGCATATCGAAAATTATATCGGCATGACGGCTGTACCCACCGGCGTCGTGGGGCCACTGCGGGTTGCCGGCATTGAAGCCAAAGGCGATTTCTATGTGCCACTAGCCACCACGGAGGGTGCGTTGGTTGCTTCGTTCCACCGCGGGGCTAAGGTTTGCTACCTTGCAGGTGGCGCATCATCGGTATGTACCAACGAAGCGGTGCAACGTTGCCCGGCATTCAAATTTGAAAATTTGGCAGATTTAGGCCAATTTTTGGCTTGGGTATTGCCCAATCTGAATACGTTCCAAGAGATTACAGTGAAAACAAGCCGGTATGCACAGTTGCTAGATATCAAAGCCAATATAGAAGGTAACCACCTTACCCTTGTTTTCGAATATTATACCGGTGATGCTTCCGGACAGAATATGGTAACGCTCTGCACGGACGCGATTTGCCAACATATCGTAGCCAATAGCCCGATAAAACCCGTGGCATGGTACATTGAAAGCAATTATTCAGGCGATAAGAAAGCTACAGCGCTGTCTTTTACCCATGTTCGGGGCAAAAAGGTGACTTCTGAAATTGTACTTCCCGCAATTTTAGTGGAAAACGTACTGAAGACAACATCCCAAGCGATGGACGATTACTGGCGTACCTCTACCATTGGGGTTATCCAAAGCGGAGCCATCGGTGCCCAAGGGCACTATGCGAATGGCTTGGCAGCCTTGTTTCTCGCCACCGGACAGGATGTGGCCTGTGTGGCGGAAGCCGCCACAGGAATTACCCGCATGGAATGCAATACGGATGGCTCCTTATATGCGAGTATTACCTTACCCAACCTTATCGTGGGAACTGTAGGAGGTGGCACCACACTACCCACCCAACGCGAATGCCTTGAACTCATGGATTGTTATGGGACCGGTAAGGCCAATAAATTTGCTGAGATATGCGGAGCATTGCTGTTAGCCGGTGAATTATCCATTGCCGCTGCATTGTCGGCAGGGCATTTCACCTCAGCACATCGGGATTTAGGACGGAAGAAAAGCTGACATGGAAGTCGCGATGAACGGAAATAAAGAGGAAAACAGCTTGCCTTTATTGCATAGGCTTTATCGCTACCAAAAAGAACGTTTCCCGTTGTTGGGGCATGGGCTATTGGTGGTGGCATTCAGCTTTTCAGCGGTGTCGTATTCCCGGATATGCAGGGGCGTGTCGGGCTTCATCCCTTGGGAAACATTCCTCATTGGCGTAGTTACCACCGTGACATTGTTCCTGCTGGTCCGTATTTTCGATGAGCACAAGGATGCCGAAGATGATGCACGTTATCGTAAGTCGCTGCCCGTACCCCGGGGATTGATAACCTTGCGTGAGCTGCGCAAGGTAGGGGTGATGGTGATATTGCTTCAAATAGGTCTTAACGCGTGGTTTTTGCCTAAGATGCTAATCATCTATATAGCAGTGATGGCTTACCTATGCCTGATGGGCAAAGAGTTTTTTATTGTTGACTGGCTCAAGAAACATCAGTTTTGGTATGTTACTTCCCATATGTTTATCATCCCGCTCATTGATATCTATGCAAGTGGACTAGATTGGTTGTTGGAAGGGGTCGCTGCCCCAAAAGGATTATTGTTTTTCTTTGCCGTATCCTATATGAATGGTATTGTATTGGAAGTAGGGCGGAAAATCAGGGCGCCAAAAGATGAAGAAACGGGTGTACTGACCTATACCCATCAACTGGGTACAAGACGAGCCCCGGTACTATGGATGGGAATGCTTTTGGTAACCCTGGTCTTGGCCATCGTCGCAGCACATTACGCCGGATATGGCCTGCAGGCATTTGTGGTATTGAGCGTAACCTTCGGGTTGTGTATAGTGCCCGCGGTGTTTTTTGTTCGCAATCAATCGGCACGGGCGGCCAAGGGTATTGAGGTCAGTTCAGGGCTTTGGACCATCGCCATGTATCTTTCATTGGGAGGTATTCCCATGGTACAACAATTATTGTGGAGTACATGATCATCATCAGAGACATACAGCACGAAGCATTGCTTCAATACCACATTGGAGGTAAGGCCAGCAACCTCCACCTATTGGGGGAAGCCGGTCTCAACATCCCTCGATGGGTGGTCATTCCCGCCAATGAGCTGGTAAATCGGTTGCCTTTTGGTTATGAGAAAATGCCTTTGGAAGAGTTACGGGCATACATCCAAGATGCAGATATTCCAGAGTGGGCACTAAAGCAGGTTACCGATTATTTTCCCGACAACCTTTTCCTTGCCGTGCGCTCTTCGGCCGTGGAAGAGGATGGTGAGCACCATTCCTATGCCGGGCAGTTTGAATCGCACCTCTTCGTTACCAGAGATAGCCTAGATACTCACATCAAAAAAGTATGGAGCTCGGCATTCAGCGATCGGGCGAGGCAATATGCCCTTCATCGTGGGGAGAAGCCCGTTCAAAGCATCGCCGTCATTGTGCAGGCGATGGTGCCGGCGGAAGTGTCTGGTGTGGCATTTGGCGTCAATCCGGTCACAGGTAATAGAAAAGAAAACGTAATCAATGCGGTTTATGGACTGGGAGAGGGGTTGGTTTCCGGAGCATTGGATGCAGACCAGTATATTGTCAATGGTGATGATATCCAAGTTAGCATTGCGAATAAGACCCAGCGGCTTACCTTGGACTGGGAGAATGGCGGCGGTACACACATGGAAGAAGTGGAGCCTCAGCTACATCAGGTATCTTCGCTGGATACGAAGCAAGTGCGTGAGGTATGCCACTTGCTCGATCGATGCCAACAACACTATGGAACCCTGCTTGATATCGAGTTTGCTTTTGCAGATGACACTTTGTACTTGTTGCAAGTCCGTCCGGTAACCAATTTGGAAAACCTGTCTAATCGAGATGGGGAATATATCTTATGGGACAACAGCAATATCATTGAGTCCTATCCCGGTGTCACCACACCCCTCACATTCTCTTTTGTTAGCAAATCCTATGAAGGAGCCTACAAACTTTTCTGCCGTTACCTTGGGGTAAGTAGCGGGATGATAGGACACCATGGCCATGTATTTGCCAATACGCTTGGGCTAATCAAGGGCCGGATTTATTACAACCTCAAAACGTGGTACCATATGTTGGCCATGCTTCCAGGCTATAGCATTAATGCCCGTTATATGGAAAAAATGATGGGCGTAAAGGAGCGGTTTGATATTCCCGAAAGCTACCGGCTTTCAAAGCTTGGAGCATGGTGGGCCATATTTAAAATGGGCCTAAAGATGCTTGGGCGTTTTATTTTCCTGCCATGGACCCGTCAACGATTTATTCGCTTGCTCAACAAGACCATCGCCGAGTATAAAGCGGTGGATTTTTCCAGTAAAGACGCCAATGAGCTGATGCACCTGTATCTCCATTTCGAACACCGGTTGTTGAACGAATGGAAAGCCCCTTTGCTGAACGATTTCTTTGCCATGATTGCGTTTGGAACACTTGAAAAGCAATGCCATAAATTGGTGGGCGACAACTATCCCAATATCCATAACGATTTATTGTGTGGCAGTGCCGATATCATCTCCACACAACCCATCCATAGGTGCATCGCGCTTGCCGACCAGATCTGTGCCACTGACGGACTGAAATCGCTTTTCCTTACACAGGAAG
The DNA here is from genome assembly GCF_024704835.1 of Parapedobacter tibetensis. Taxonomy (GTDB): domain Bacteria; phylum Bacteroidota; class Bacteroidia; order Sphingobacteriales; family Sphingobacteriaceae; genus Parapedobacter; species Parapedobacter tibetensis. The sequence goes on along the minus strand of NZ_JAMXBE010000004.1, from coordinate 348,248 downwards.
CTAGTGTGATATGGCGGCAACTGCAAATGGCGAATGGCCTCGCCGAAAAAGAACTGAAAGCATTGATTGATGTATATATCCATGATTTTGGAGAACGTTGCGTGGGCGAACTGAAGCTTGAAACCGTGTCCTATACACAGCAACCTGCGTTGTTCATCAAATTGCTCCAATCTTATGTGAAGGGAGGCATAACCGCCGATAAGGTAAACAGTGATGTGGAAGAGAGACTGCGTGGCGACGCGGAGCAACAGATTGCCGAAGCATTGAAAGGAAAACCATTGAAAAAATTAGCGTTTGGCTGGTTGCTTCGACGTACGCGTAGCTTGGTGAGTGCGAGGGAAAACCTGCGCTATGAGCGTACTCGTGCTTTCGGCATCGTGCGGGAAATTTTCACCCATATGGGTGGGTGGTTTCATGCCAACGGGATTATTGAACAGAAAGGTGATATTTTTTACCTTGGTATGGAAGAAATCTTTGCTTATATCGACGGGCGTTCCATCATGGAAGACATCAAGGTGCTGATCGCATTGCGTAAGGCCGAATTTGAGGCTTATCGGCAACAGTCGGTACCTGCCGAACGCTTTGCTACATATGGACCAGTATACCATGCCAATGATATATATAATAGCGATAAGGAAATCATTATCGTGGGCGATTTGCATGGTGTTGGTTGCTGTCCGGGGCGAGTGAAGGCAAAGGTAAGGGTTGTGCTGGATCCTACAGAAGTCGGATCGCTCGAAGGGGATATTCTGGTTACGAGCAGCACTGATCCGGGATGGACTACCCTGTTTCCCAGTGCATCGGGCATTATTGTAGAACGGGGTAGCCTCCTCAGCCATTCGGCCATTGTGTCTCGGGAAATGGGCAAACCCTGTATCGTGGGGGTAACCGGTTTGCTAAAAAGGCTGAAGACGGGCGACGAGGTGGAAATGGATGGCAGCACAGGAGAAATTAGGTTAATTAGAGAAGCCTTATGACGTCAATTAGTAATCGTGCAGATTTCAGCGTATTGCGCTATGCCAATTGTTGGGAAGATGCGGATGTACTGTTGAGCGGCCTGGGATCCCGCGAGGGTAGCCGGATCTTGTCGATTGCGTCTGCGGGCGATAATAGTTTTTCGTTATTGTCAACTAATCCCGAGCAGGTCATTGCAGTGGACCTCAGTGGAACGCAATTAGCGCTACTGGAGTTGAAAAGGATCGCCATGCAGCAGTTATCCTATGGCGAGGTCCTGCTTTTTTTTGGTTTCCGACCATGCAACGAGCGACTCCAGACGTTGGAACGCCTTAAATCCTATTTGCCGGAAGACGTGTTCAACTATTGGAAAACCAAACCCGACTTGATTCGGAAAGGTGTCGTTACACAAGGCAAATTCGAAAGGTATTTCCAGCTGTTCAACCAGTATGTGCTGCCTTGGATTCATTCAAAACGGACGGTTAGAAAATTACTGTCGCCCAAACCAGCAGCTATCCAGACCGACTTCTATCACCATAAATGGAACACATGGCGATGGCGGCTGTTTTTCAAGTTGTTCTTCAGTAAAGCTGTGATGGGACGGTTTGGGCGCGACCCAGCGTTCTTACAAGAGGTAGAAGTGCAAGTGGGCAGCACCATTTTCAATCGGGCCGAAAGGCACTTGACGACGGTAGCCGCTCAACATAATTTCATGCTGCATTATAACCTCATTGGTAATTTTGGTAATTTTCTGCCACATTACCTATTGCCTGAGAATTATATACGGATTATCCCCAATTTACATCGGCTCCAAGTGTTTGAAGGGTATGCAGAGGATGCATTGGATAAGTTTGGGCGTGTGGATTATATGAATCTTTCCAATATCTTTGAATACATGGATACGGATACGTTTAGACAAGTTGCCGATCGGTTGGTCGATGGTTTGAACCCCAAGGGCAAAATGGCCTATTGGAACCTGATGGTGCCGCGTAGGGTGTCTTCGGTATTCCCCGATAAGCTGACCTACTTATCGGAATTGTCCACGCGTTTGACGGAGTCAGATAAGGGGTTCTTTTATGAACGGTTCATTGTGGAGGAGGCACATGGGTAGCAGTATGTGGAATATGTTGGCAATGTCTGGGGCGTATCTAGGTTTGTTTACCATGGCTGAAGTGTTGTATCATGTCTTTAAGGTCAATGCAGAGAGCACCCGTAAGCTAGTCCATATTGGTACAGGCTTACTAGCCTTGCTATTCCCCATCATCATGAATAACCATTGGCAGGTACTGCTACTATGCAGTATTTTCGCTTTGCTGCTTCTCTTGAGTTTACGTACGGGCTTGTTGCAATCCATAAATGGTATACGGCGCAAATCATACGGCAGCCTTGGATACCCCATTGCCGTGTATGGAAGTTTCCTAGCCTATGAGTACCACGATAGGCAATACGTATACTACTACCTTCCGGTATTGGTGTTGGCAATATGTGACCCATTAGCGGCTTATATAGGTCGCAAGTACCGATTTGGTCTATACCGAGTAGGCACAGGAATCAAGACCATCAGCGGTTCAGCTGCCTTTTTCTTTGCTGCTATCCTAGTAACCGCTGGGGTGTATCGCTACCTTGGGAATTTCCCCACGATAGGGTATTTTATTAGTGTGGCGGCACTGGTCGCCACGCTAGCCACTTTAGCCGAATCTTGGAGCAGTAGGGGACTTGATAATGTAACGATACCGGCGGCTGTATGGGTAGGCTTAGCACTTGCCGAACATGTGTTAGCCTAATTGGTTTGCTATAGCGAATAGCAAGCTAATGAAGAAATTAATACGTATTTACGAATGAAGAAACCAATTGAGGTTATCAAAACCTATCCTACTGATAAAGATTTCCATTTGTTCACGGAAGTAGCGAAAACACTATACCCTCCAGATAGCATTCGTCACAAGGAATCTGAGCACATCAATTTGGCCATACTGCACAGTTGCTATGTCGTGTTGGTAGCCGGGAAACCAAGTGGAAGGGCAGCATTATACATGCAAGATAAATTGAGTTATGGGGTACATAATCCTTGGATGATAGGCAATTATGAATGTGTTGATGAAAATGAAGCGGCTAAATCACTTTTGGAAAAAGTATGTTGGGACGTGCGTCAGCAGGGGGGCACTTACCTCATAGGCCCCATGAACGGCTCTACTTGGGACAATTACCGCTTCAGTGTATCCCACCGAGAGCCACCTTTTCTATTGGAACCCTACCACTACCTTTATTATAATGAGCAATTTATGATTAATGGTTTTGAGGTTATCAAGCGGTACAACTCCAATAAAGATGATCAGTTAATGTGTGACGGGTCTACCCTGTTGGCTAAAGAACGGGAGTTTAGTCAACAAGGAGTTACCATACGAGGCATTGACATCAATCGAATCGACGAAGAACTTAATAACTTACATGCTTTTATTGGCCACGCGTTTCAACATAATTTCTTGTACACCCCAATTGATTTAGATAGGTTTATTTCCAAGTACCGGGCCGCATTGCCCATGATTAATCCCGAATATGTGCTTTTGGCTGAAAACAGGAACGGGGAAGTGGTGGGGTTTATTTTCAGCTATGATGATGCGTATGCACAAGGAGACAAAAAATTAATCATCAAAACCCTTGCCCGCCATGAAGACAAGGCCTATGCCGGACTTGGACATGTATTGGTCAACCGCGTTACCCGTTTAGCTAAAGGTACGGGATATCAATCCATCATCCACGCATTCATCATTAACGAAGGCGATGCAACCACCGTTTCCCGCAATTTTAGGAGTGAAACCTACAAAGAATATGTGTTATATGGGATGTCTATTGACCCACGAGCCTAATTTCAACACGACGATTGGTCGCCCTTCCCGTTTCCGTATCGTTGGAAGCAGTGGGTTTGGTTGCGCCGTGGCCGTCGGTCGCCAGGTTATTTCCATGAATACCTGAATTTACCAGATACAGCTTAACAGCATTCGCCCTATCTATAGATAGTTCCATATTATATGCTGCCGTACCTTCTATGGAAGCATGGCCATCGATGATAAATTTGGCGTCCGAATCCTTCATCATTTCCCTTGCTATTTGATCAAGAATCGCATAAGATTCGGTTTTTAACACATGGGAGTCGTATTCAAACTGGATATTTTTGAAATTATAATTTGGTGGAGCTACAGCAACGGGTTCACGCGGCGCTTCTTCCATAACAGGCTTTTTCTCTTCTTCTACCTTAACGGGTTCTTCCTGTACTTTTTCCACCACCTCGGCAGCAGGCTGAACCGCTAATTTTTTGGGGCCGCATGCTTGATTCAAAATGGTCAGTATACCTATGCAGGCAATCAACGTGTAACTATTTATGGTCTTCATTTGTATAATACCTTTGGGTTGTAAACATAGGAAATATCTATTGAATTTTAATTAGATAAGATCATGCATAACTATGATTTTTTGCATATACTTGGATCTTAATAGGTTTCCCAATGTTAAATAACTCATCATTATTATAAGATGGATACAAGGATAATGCCAGCTTGCTATTTTAATAGGTTGTTTTTCACCTTTTTTTTACTGTTTTTCAACCAAGCGTTTGCCCAGGATCCCCTGAAAGTAGCGGTAGCTGGGTTAAGTCACGATCATGTACATGCCCTGTTCAATGCATATAATCGTCATCAAGTTGATATTTTAGGAATTGCGGAACCAGATGCAGAATTGGCTCGCCATTATCAAGGTTCCTATAAGTTGCCCGATTCGTTGTTCTTCAAAACAGTTGATGGCATGTTACAAAACATTCGTCCCGATGTGGTTTTGGCATATAATGCCATTTCAGAACATGTTGATGTCGCCGAAGTATGTTTGCCACTGAAAATACCCTTAATGGTGGAGAAACCCTTAGCGATAAACAACGAGCAGGCAAGACGGATAGCGGCTTTGGCAGAAAAGCATGATACGTATGTGTTGACCAACTACGAAACGACTTGGTATCCCAGCAACCAAACCCTGAAGCAATTGATCGATGAAGGCAGGGTGGGACAGCTGAAAAAAATAATGGTAAAAGATGGACACCAGGGTCCGAGAGAAATCGGTTGTAGTGAGGCATTTTTGACATGGTTGACGGACCCAGATAAGAATGGGGGCGGTGCATTGGTCGATTTTGGATGCTATGGTGCTAACCTGATGACCTGGTTGATGAATGGCGAGCGACCTGTGGCCGTTACGGCCATAACCCGGCAATTGAAGCCAATGGTGTATCCACTCGTGGATGACGATGCCACCATTATGTTGGAGTATGAAGGAGGGGTAACCGGAATCATCCAAGCTTCATGGGATTGGCCTTATAGCATCAAGGATTTACACATATATGGTGAAAAAGCTTCGCTTCATGCCGTAGACCAAAACATATTGCGTGCCTATACTAACCCCCATAAACAAGAAAACGTTCCATTGAAGGATGGGTATTATACAGAACACTTTTCTTATCTAAAGGCAGTCCTGGATGGTGATGCGAAACCAACAAATGACTTATCTTCACTTGCCAACAACCTCCTTGTCGTAGAAATCCTGCAAGCGGCGAAAGAGTCTGCCAAGCGTGGCAAACGTATCCTATTGTAGCATGAAGGGTTATTCCGCACTCCACAACATTGCGCGGCTTTTTCACAAGGCCGCCGAGCAATACCCAACCCATGTGGCCATCATTCATGGTGGCGACCGGATAACGTATGCGCAATTGGCGCGCGATGTGCGACAAACCGCTATGTGGCTTCGGTATAAAGGATTGGGCAAGGGCGACCGCATTTTAGTGTTTGTACCCATGGGTATTGCATTATACCGAACGGTGCTGGCTATTTTCCACATCGGGGCCACCGCCGTTTTCCTCGATGAATGGGTAAATAAGGAACGGATGGAGCTGTGTTGCCGGATAGCCCAGTGCAAAGGATTCGTCGGGATACTCAAGGCGCGCATATATGCACATTTCTCCATGGAACTGCGGAAAATACCTATTCGACTGGGTACGGTCTCCCGCTGGAAGGCGGGACAGACTGATGAATTGGAAGCGGTAGGCTCAACGGATGCGGCACTCATCACCTTTACTACAGGGAGTACGGGTACACCCAAGGCCGCCAAACGCGCCCATGGATTTCTTTGGGAGCAATTTAATGCGCTGAACGATGAAATGGAGCCCCAACCAATGGATGTGGATGTAACCATTCTCCCCATTATGTTATTGGTGAATCTCGCAGCCGGTGCTACTTCTGTCGTTGTTCCTTACCGTGCCAATAAAGCCCATAAAATGGATAGCCCCAAGATATGGAAGCTGATGGGAAAATACCGGGTGAATCGGATGACCGCATCACCCTTTTTCGCCATGCAACTAGCTCACTATGGCATCAACCGAGGGGCAGATTTACCACATCTTAAGAAAATATTTACCGGTGGCGCACCTGTTTTCCCCAACGAGGTGCAAGTGTTGGTTAACGCCTTCCCAAACACCAGTATTAAAATTGTATATGGTTCTACAGAGGTTGAACCCATCAGCAGCATTGGGGCCGATACGCTTGCTCAACAGCGATCATTGACCGACGGACTCCCGGTGGGGCAGCCTTTCCATAAAACCGAAGTACGTATCATGCGTATCCAAGACGAATCTATGCTATGCAACAATGAGCAGGAGCTTGAAGTGTTGCAACAACCAACAGGAACCATTGGAGAGATTATCGTTGCCGGCCCGCATGTGCTTTCCGAATATTACGATAACCCGGAGGCACTCGCACGCAATAAGATTTTTGTGCAGGGGAAATGCTGGCACCGTACAGGAGACAGCGGTTACCTGGCTGCCGACGACCAACTGTACCTTACCGGGCGTTGTAATACCTTGATTTGGCATCAAGGTCAGCTATTGTCACCTTTTGTCTATGAGCATAAGTTCCGCTGTATACCCGGTGTAGTGATGGGAACCATTGTGGAATTGGATGGAAGCATCGTTGCCGTTTTGGAAACAGAAAGAAAGGCATCGCAGCAGCAAATAACCGAAGCCATCCTGGCTAAGGGAACGCCCTTGGTAGCTATCCGATGGGTAGGCAAAATCCCCCGTGACCCGCGCCACCATTCCAAAATCGACTATGAAAAGCTGTTGTTGGCTATTGGCCGTTAGTTAGCAGTTAAAAACCTAAAACCTACTCAATGCGGCTTAGCAGTAAGCTGTCACACCATTGTTTATAGACCTCTGGCGTGAAATGCTCACGCAGGATATCCAGTTCAACAGTATGCAATGCCGTGGCGCCTTCCACAATATAAGCGAGGAAAATTTTCGATCCGCAATCATCATCCGTGTCTGATTTGATGGCATATAAGATGGCTGTACGACCATCTATTATTTTTTTATCAACCACTTCAAGCATGGCCTCGGGGCAACTTATTTTCTCGTATTCCCATTTTTCCGCCGGCGCACCTTCAGCTTTCATGGGATAGTATCGCCGGTCTATGGTCGTGACGGTGATAGTCTGTACCGGCGCCTCCGTAATATTCCCATCCCTTATGGTATATTCGGTACCCCTAATGGCTTTAGTATCTTTCGGTATTTTATTGCTTTTCCAACGGTACTCCGTAGGGAAAGCCACTACGATAGTCTCCTTGCCCGGTTTAGGCTGTGCCATGGCATGAAACACGAAGAACATACTGATAATAAAGAAGGCGTATCCGGTTTTCTTTTGCATAATGACTATATAATGGGTTCAAATCGCATGGCAAACTTATCTCGATAAGCCTTGGGCGTCATCCCCGTAATGTCTTTGAACAATTGCCTGAAATTCTTCATGTCGTTATATCCTGCGCAGAGCATGATTTCGAAAAGTCCCTTTTCCGTGTTCTCCAACAATTTCTTGGCCGCCTCTATCTTGGTTTTCTGGAGGTATCTGATTGGGGTCAACCCCGTAGCCAGTTTGAATCTTCTCACAAAATTCCGCCTGCTGGCGGGGATGTCGGCAATAGCCTCTTCAATGCTTTTAATGTCAGGGAATTCGTTCTTGATTTTGTGCTGCACCCGCATCACCAACTCATCATCATGTGCTTCAAAGGGAGCAAAATGGCCGAAATAGGCTTGGTTTTCCCTATCCATATCAATGGAGAATACTTTGGCTATGCGAATAGCCATCTCCCGCCCGCAGTATTTTTGTATCAAGGCCAGTTTAAGATGGAAGCCACTTGTGGCACCACCGCTGGTGTAGATATTGTCATCATGCGTCACTACGGCATCCCGCAGGAGTTTAACCTTTGGGAAGTGGGAAGCTAGCTTATCGGCCGCATCCACATGGGTAGTAGCGCGTTTGTTATTGAGTAGTCCTGAAGCCGCAAGCAGGAATGCCCCGGTACAATTGCTGGCCAGGGTAGCACCTTGACCATACTGTTTCTGAAGCCAAGGGATAAAACAGCTGTTATCTTCGAGGGTTTTTGCTATATCCACGGGTCCAAAGGCGGGCACGAAAATCAAATCGTAAGATTGGCCAGCGCTGAAAGGAGCATACGGAAGGTGGTTTATGCTATCGGGAAGCACTTTATGTTCGGTGGCCCCAACGAATGAGATGTCGAACAATTCGGGTTTGCCATCTTCAAGGAGAAAACGGTTGGCGGTTTCAAATACATCCACAATGGCTGCAAGGCTCAGCAGCCGGTATTTGCTGGTTAAAACAATGGATAGTTGCATAGTCATTCAGCCGTTTAGTATGTTTCTATCCATCAAATATACGAACCTTTTACGATGTTTCTCGCAAAGCGTCTGAACCCTGATAGACCGCAAACGAACAGCTGTTGTGCACGCTGTAAATATCCTAACAAAATATCTTTCCAAAACCCTATCTTTGCCGTTTGAAGTCGATTTACATGAAACCCGCCATGTCAGCGCCCAACGCGAAGGCGATGAAAATGCAGGTTCCATGAGGCCTCTTCTAATAAAATTATTCTCGAATGAACCATATTCGCAATTTTTGCATTATTGCCCACATTGACCATGGCAAAAGTACCTTGGCCGATCGTTTGTTGGAAGCTACCCATACCGTTACCCAACGCGAATCGCAGGCCCAGCTGCTAGACAACATGGACCTGGAGCGGGAGCGGGGCATTACCATCAAAAGCCACGCGATCCAGATGAACTATATAAAGGATGGTCAGGAATATGTGCTGAACCTCATCGATACCCCCGGGCACGTCGACTTTTCTTATGAAGTATCACGCTCCATTGCAGCATGCGAAGGAGCACTGCTTATCGTCGATGCTTCGCAAGGTATTCAGGCCCAAACCATTTCCAACCTATATCTCGCCTTGGAACATGATCTCGAGATTATTCCAGTGCTGAATAAGATGGATTTGCCAGGAGCCATGCCCGAAGAGGTTAAGGACCAGATCGTGGACCTCATCGGCGGCAAGCGTGAAGATATCATCCCTGCATCGGGCAAGACCGGATTAGGCGTATTGGATATATTAAATGCCATTGTTGACCGTGTTCCGGCACCTGTGGGTGATCCAGAAGCACCCCTGCAAGCCCTGATTTTCGATTCCGTGTACAATTCGTTTCGGGGTATCATGGCCTATTTCAAGGTAGAGAACGGAGAGATACGCAAAGGTGATAAGGTGAAGTTCATCGCTACGGGTAAACAGTATAATGCGGATGAAATAGGTACCTTGAAACTCAACCAGCTTCCCAAGGATGTCATCCGTACCGGTGATGTGGGATATATCATCTCGGGCATTAAAGAAGCACGTGAAGTAAAAGTAGGGGATACCATTACACACATAGCCCGTCCAAGCAAGGAAGCCATCAGGGGGTTTGAGGAAGTGAAACCGATGGTTTTTGCAGGTATTTACCCTGTGGATACAGAAGATTTTGAAGAACTGCGCGAAAGCATGCACAGGTTGCAACTCAATGACGCATCATTGGTATTTGAGCCGGAGTCTTCCGCAGCTTTGGGATTTGGCTTCCGATGTGGTTTTCTCGGCATGCTGCATATGGAGATCATTCAGGAACGGCTGGAACGTGAGTTTGACATGACGGTGATTACCACGGTGCCAAACGTGTCATACAAGGCCTACCTCACCAAAGATAATGAGGAAATCTTCGTACATAATCCATCTGATTTGCCTGATCCAAGTAAGCTAAGTTATGTGGAGGAACCCTATATTAAGGCTAATATCATTACTAAATCCGAATTCGTAGGGCAGGTCATGTCGCTCTGCATTAAAAAAAGGGGCGCCATTGTTAACCAATCTTACCTCACCGCAGACCGGGTAGAGCTCGTGTTCGAGATGCCAATGGGCGAAATTGTTTTTGATTTCTATGATAAGTTGAAAACGATATCCAAGGGATATGCATCATTCGATTATAACCAGATCGGATACCGGCAATCGGATTTGGTCAGGCTCGACATCCGCTTGAATGGTGAACCGGTTGATGCACTTTCATCACTTATTCATCGGAGCAATTCATATGAATTTGGAAAAAAAATCTGTGAAAAACTGAAAGAGCTGTTGCCAAGGCAGCAATTCGAAATCGCGGTACAAGCCTCCATTGGAGCTAAAATCATCGCCCGTGAGAGTATCCGCGCATTGCGCAAGGATGTAACGGCTAAGTGTTACGGCGGCGACATTTCCCGTAAGCGTAAATTATTGGAGAAGCAGAAAAAAGGAAAAAAACGCATGCGCCAAGTGGGCAACGTAGAAATCCCACAATCAGCGTTCATGGCGGTGTTGAAGTTGGATTAATTTAATTTTAGATTGGCGATTTTAAATTTTAGATTGAAACGGACAGACGATCTAAAAATTATAAATCGTAAATCTAAAATCGTAAATCTAAAATCGTAAATCATAAATGAACTTACTCGACGGCAAACTCGTATCATCGAAAATAAAGGAAGACATCAAGCAGGAGGCTGCGGCATTTTTGAAAGCGATGGGAAGAAGGCCGCACCTGGTGGCTATTCTAGTAGGCAATGACGGTGCAAGCGAAACCTATGTGGCCAGCAAGATGCGTAATTGCGAACTGGTGGGGTTTGAATCTACCAATATCCACTATGAAGAGGACATCACGGAAGAGCTATTGATTGCTAAAATCAAGGAACTTAACGCAGATAATCAAGTAGACGGACTGATTGTACAGTTGCCCTTACCGAAACATATCGATCCGGAACGCATTACGGAGGCTATTGATTACCGGAAGGATGTGGACGGGTTCCACCCCATCAATCTTGGCCGTATGCAGCGCAACCTTCCATGTTTCATCCCGGCCACACCCTATGGTATTTTGTTGATGTTGCAGTATTATGGTATTGACACAGCCGGCTTGCATGCCGTGGTCGTGGGTAGGAGCAATATTGTGGGCAGCCCAATGAGTATCCTGCTTGCCCGCAATAGTAGCCCCGGTAACTGCACGGTGACGCTCACCCATAGCCGTACGAAGAATATCAAGGAAGAAGTGCTGCGAGCTGATATTGTGGTAGCAGCTATTGGAAAGAAACATTTCATCACGGCGGATATAGTCAAGGAAGGGGCTATCATCATCGATGTGGGGATTAATCGTGAAAGCAGTACCCAAACTAAGTCGGGTTACAAATTATACGGTGACGTGGATTTTGAGCAGGTATCGTCCAAAGCATCCTGGATTACGCCCGTACCCGGCGGGGTAGGGTTGATGACTATCGTCGGGCTGCTTAAAAACACCTTGGACGCGGCTAAAGGAAGTGTTTATTCGTAAGTGACTAAAGACTTTGGTACAAATATTGTGTAAACAAAAGGATTCATCAAAAACAATAACAATGAAGAAAATTGCATTATTAGCATTATTTGCAGGCGCATTGGCTTTTACGGCTTGCAACAGCAACCAATCGGAAAATAATTCGGAAGAGGCAGAACATTCCGATCACGAGCACAATGGTGACGGACATGACCACGACCACGACCATGGAGCTGATTCAACATTGGACAGCGTAGAAAAAACAGCTGATGAAGTTGAGGCCAAGGCAGAAGAGATCGGGGAGAACACGAAATCCACGGTAGCAGATGCGAAGGAAGGAATCAAGGCAGGCATTCAGAATGCCAAGGAAGAGGTGCAAGAAGCCTCCAAAGCCGTCGCCAAAGATGTGAAGGAAGTTGCCGATAAGACTGAACAAAAAGCAAAGGACTTACTGAAGCAAAACTGATCCACCACTAACGGTATCAGGAAAACCTCATAGGTTTACCGCCTAGGGCGGCACATGTGCGTGCTGCCACGATGTACCGGCTAAACCTATGGGGTTTAATTTATATACGCATCGTCCTCATCATCCAACGGCTTTTCAAAAGAAGTATCCTCGGACTCGCTCTCCCGGATGACCGTCCGCTTCCTAGGACGGCCAAGTAGGAATCCCACCACAGCACCAACGAAAAACATCGTACCCAATACGGCTAGTTTGGGTACAGTCCGTGTGCCGAATATCCAGAAATTAACCTCATCCATGTTTTTCATGAGAATGATCGTAACCAATACGGTAAGTACGATGATGAAAATGGTTTTTGCACTCATGGTTTATATCTTTATTACGAAAGTAGTAAAAAAATCAGATTGTTAATTAATCAATTAACCATCCGCTATTCACCGTCATCTACACTGTCCATGTCCATTCATTCTCCTCGTTACATCTATGGCTGTGATTTATAATAGATGTGTATTTAATCATTCAGCATAAGTTTTCAGCCCAATGAAATCTATTGTGTTGATATTCAACGATGTTTATTGCGGCTGATACAGGTGGGTAAACTACGCCAATGAGATTCTTCCTACAATTTCTTTAACATTTATTAACTTTTTTATAATAAATAATTTGATTATAGAAATCTACATCGTATTTTTGACACAGCGATAGAATAAAACATGTATTAATTAAGCGCAGTTTAACGTTTAAACGGAGTTATTGGGTATTTTTACACAACACGGAATTTCTTATTTGGCAATCATTGGCTAATCAAGCCAAACGTATTGGTTTTCTATTAATACAGATTTTCCTCTTCCAATCTAGTAGTTAAACAACTGTGCTACCTCAGCAAAACTATGTTCCGGCATATGATAATGGACAGCGCGGTAACGGCGGCAATTATTTGGTTGTTTTTCCAACTGGGTAGATTTTGTCTTGTTATCAAGCCTGATGGATAACTATGTCAACTGATTTTTCCAAACATTCAAACCTAACGATAAGTTGGATTTCAAGAATCAGGCAAGCTTTTATAGATTACTATTTTTTTATTTTTTAACCAAATTCACAAACACATGAAACAAAAAATACTATGTTTCTTTATGATTGGGGTACTGCTGATAGGATCAGTGTATGCTCAAGATAGGAGAATCAGTGGTAGTGTGACAACATCTGGGACAGGAGAACCATTGTCAGGCGTAACCGTGGTAGTAACAGGAGCCACTGGTGGCACGGCAACAGATGGAAATGGTCGCTACTCCTTATCGGTTCCTGACAACGCCAAATCTTTAACATTCAGTATTATAGGATACACTTCCCAAACAATACCAATTGGAAACCAAGATATCATTAATGTAACACTTGATTCTGAATTTTCAGAATTAATGGAGGTTGTCGTTACAGCCCAATCCATTTCTAGGGAAAAGAAAACGTTGGGTTATTCGGCCCCTACAATCTCAAGCGATGAATTATTACAAGGTAGAAATGTGAGTGCCATTAACTCGTTGGCGGGAAAAGTAGCCGGGGTTAATATTACCTCCACAGCGAACTCTCCGGGTAGTTCATCTAGGATTGTTTTTCGTGGCGGAACATCGATTTCGGGAAATAACCAAGCGTTAATCGTTGTCGATGGTGTGCCTATTGATAATTCAAGCATTATTGGAGGTGTTAATGCTTTATCCAGTTTAGATTTTGGTAACCGGGGTAATGATATCAATACAGATGATATTGAATCGGTTACCGCCTTGAAAGGGCCAGCGGCGGCTGCGCTATACGGATCAAGAGCTTCCAATGGCGCATTGATTATTACCACCAAAAAAGGAAAGCAAGGCGCTGAAAAAACAGAAATAACCTTTAACACCTCAAACACGCTGTCTTCTATTTTGAAACTACCTGATTTTCAAAATGAATATGGACAGGGTTATCTCGCTGGATTCGATGCCGATGGGAATCCCGTTTATGAAACAGATCCCAAGGAAAACTGGAGCTGGGGTGCGCCCTTTACAGGTGAAATGCAGGAATGGGGGCAAGAAATTGATGGTGTAAGACTTCAGAAACCTTACGCAGTCCTGCCTAACAATGTCCGCAATTTTTTTGATACTGGAATAGCTTCTGATAATAATTTGAGTTTTTCAGGTGGTGGAGAGAAAACATCCTTTTATCTTGGGTTGAACTCACTGAATTCTGATGGGGTATATCCGACTTCAACCGACAGTTATAATCGGTATGGTATTCGATTCAACGGAACTGCGGAATTCAGTAACAAATTTAATGCGGGTGTATCGGTTAACTATAGCCGTATTAATAGTAGTACCGTAGGGGGTGGGCAGAATAACGCATCAGTATATGACAAAGTCTTGCAAACTGCTCGAGATATCCCTATCGATGAGATGGGAGACCTGAGCAATAAGTATTATAGCTTTGGTTATCTAGGTGATGATGGTGTGCCGCACGATGACCTGTATGGGTATACCGGAGCATATGCGCTGAGCCCTTATTATGTGTTGGATGCCTTTGAGAATCTGAATGAGGTAAATCGCATTACCGGAAATGTGAATATGGGATATAAACCAGTTGAATGGCTGAATTTCCAAGAAAGGATAGGGGTAGATACCTACACTGACCGGAGAAGACGGCTCTCCCCTAAATATGAATTTTACCCGGCGGATAAAACGTCCGGTAATTATGATGACGATGATAATGCATATGTAAGCAACGGTGCCTATGAAATAAGACAGATTAATGTGAGTGAGATTGTACATGATTTCATGGCCACCGCCACCCATCGGTTTAATAGTGATTTTCAAGGCTCGCTAATGATTGGGAATAACATTCGTCAACGTTTTGTGACGGATAACCAAACGGCGACCAACGCCAGTGGTGGCTTGGTCGTGCCTGAATGGTATAATTTGGCCAATAGTAACGGTCCAGTGAACGTGGTTCGGGATAGTTATAGTAGGAGGAGATTAGTTGGGGTTTATGCTGACTTAAACTTGGCGTACAAGAATATGCTCTTTTTCGAGGCTACCGCCAGAAATGACTGGTCGTCAACACTACCAAAAAATAACAATTCCTTTTTTTACCCAAGTGTAAGCAGTTCGTTTGTGTTTTCGGAACTCCTAAATCAGGAATCTGATGTATTGAGTTTTGGTAAGGTGCGAGCAAGCTGGGCACAGGTTGGTAACGATACGGATCCCTATCAGTTGTTGACTACTTTTTCAAGGGGACAAATAAGTGGTAATTTCGGAAGCACCACTTTCCCATTTGGCAATGTTGCCGCATTGATGTCAAGTAGCACGATAGGTAACGAAGTGCTTAAGCCTGAGATTACAACTTCTATCGAAGTTGGAACTGAACTTGGTTTTTTCATAGGCAACAGACTATCTCTTGACTTTACCTACTATAGAAATTCTTCAAGGGACCAAATATTGACGATTCCCATCGCGGAATCAACAGGTTATGGTTTTAAGGTGATAAATGCAGGGAAAGTAGAAAATAATGGTGTCGAATTAGCAATGAGAGGTACGCCTGTAAAGACAGACTATGGCCTCACTTGGGAACTTTATGGCACCTTTACCAAGAATAACAACACGGTGTCAAGTCTGGGCGTAGATCAAGTTTCTTTAGGCGGATTCGGCGGTATGGGTATTGTGGCTGCCGAAGGCAGACCCTATGGCCAATTTTATTCTGTAACTGAATCTAAGGATTCAGAGGGAAGAACAATCATAGACCCGGCGAACGGTATGCCTATTCCTACCTCAGGAGCTGTTTATTTAGGTAGTTATAATCCCAAATTCCAGGCATCTTGGGGTACCAACTTTACTTATAAAAATTGGTCGTTGAATGCGCTATTTGATATGAAGCATGGAGGCAAGTTCTTTTCACGGACCAAAGATATCATGGCTTTCGTAGGTAGCTCTGCAGAGACAGGTGGAGAACGTAATAGGGTTATTTTCCCGAATTCGGTATACTTGGATGACGATGGCAACAGCATCGTTAATACCGAATATACATATTTCAAACAAAATTATTATCCGAGTCGCGAAGCAGGGGTGAGTATATTAGACGCTTCTTATGTAAAATTACGCTCTATGGCGATTGCTTATACATTCAGTAAACAGCAACTTACCCGCACACCATTTGGTTCTTTGACCATAGGTTTGTATGGGAATAACCTGTTTATTTGGACGCCCGAAGAGAATCAATTTGCGGATCCGGAAATAAATTCCACAGGTGCGGGTAATGACCAAGGGTTTGACTTCACAGCGGAACCTTCCGTTCGCAATTATGGTTTGAATGTAAAGGTTTCATTTTAACATCAATCGCTATTTATTATGAGAACAAGATATTTTTTAAGCGGTAAGCATGTAGGAATATTAATGCTTATTAGCATATTCAGCTTTTCAGGCTGTAAGAAGTTTTTGGATATCAATGAAAACCCGAATAATCCGGATTCGGCAACGCCTGCTTTACTGTTACCGACAGTTGAAGCAGCATTAGGCCAAGTAGTTGGGAATTCTTTCCAAATCTATGGAGGTATTTGGAGTCAATACTGGGCGCAAAATGTTGCATCTTCGCAGTATAAAACTATTGAAGACTATAATGTGGCCAATACTGCATTTAATGTGGCATGGAGAATTCTATACCGCAATGCATTGAATAACGCTCAATTAATCATAAACGACCAAGACAACCCGTCTTCTGAATATTATAAAGCCATTGCTTATATACTTAAAGCTTATGCTTTTCAGGTAGCTACAGATGCTTTTGGTGATATTCCGTTAACTGAGGCCCTTAATGCCAACGAATATAGTGATCCTAATTATGACAGCCAAGCAGTTGTTTATGATAGCATTTTCTATTATTTAGATCAAGGTATTACTTTGGCAGGGACGACAAATGCAGTGGATCCCGGTGCACAAGACATGATTTTTCAAGGAGACATGGACCGCTGGATAAGCTTTGCCAATATATTAAAGTTGAAGGCTTACCTAAGGTTATCAGAAATCAATCCTGAATTGGCGAGTAGTGGAATTCAGGACCTTTATAGCGCTGGCGCTGCCTTTTTAGATACAGACGCACAGATTGAATATTCTACCGTAGGGGGCAACGAAAACCCGCTTTACAATGAAATGGTAGGATTAGGCTATACACAAAATCTTATAGCCAGCAGAACCGCAGTGAGCAATTTTAATCGGAACAACGACCCCAGGGTATTCAAGTTTTACGATCCGCTATTAAATGCTAATGGGGAACCTCAGGATTCTATCACGTCCTTGCCTCAGGGAGCCTATGATAATACGGATTATACAGGCAGATCATACTCCCCTCCCTCTTCTTTGGTCGGTGGTAGAGCAAACAATACCGCCTCTGCGGTAGCCCCAGTTAAGTTTTTCTCAGCGGCGGAAACCTATTTTTTGCAGGCTGAAGCTGCTGTGAGGGGTTGGGGAACAGCTGATGCTGAAAGCGCATTTATGCAGGGTATTCGCGAAAGCTTTACAGCAGTAGGTCTGACATCGGAAGCGGATGCTTATATTGCGAACGCGCCAGACGCTGTGTTTAGTGGTAGTGAAGAAAGCCGGATTAAAGCCATTATCACCCAAAAATATTATGCAATGTGTGGTACTCAAGGTTTTGAAGCGTGGACGGAGTGGAGAAGAACCGGTTTCCCGGATTTCTTCGTGGTCTCAGAAGCCTCTATTATCGGCGCTGGAAGAATGCCGCTTAGATTTCCATATCCAAATAGTGAAATTACGTCAAATAATAATTTTCCGGATACAGAATTCATTTATACACCTGTTTGGTGGGATGCCAATCCATAATGTATCTTGAATATAATGAGAGGGTGAGTTATTGGATTGACCAACGATAAATTCACGAAAAAGCAGCAAACTCAGTTTTGCTGCTTTTTTGTTTTGGCTAATTGACTTGTATATGGACCCGCTTTAAAACCAAATCCGGTCACCACAATCACGTATTGTAGCGAAATCAACCCGCCCGCCGTTCTATCCAATAAATAAACTAATCAAAAAACAATACAATTATGAAAATCTTAACCTTTTTACTTGCACTGGCATTTGCAGGCGCATTGTGGATGCACAACAAAAAATCCAAGAATGACAAGGACCAATCCGTAAATGCCATTCTTGGCGACATCAGCTTCGAGGATAGGTACGCGAAGTAACCAACCGATGAAACGGACGAAGACTTACGCATCGGCACGCATCTTGAATATGTCGAAAACATACTCTGGAATGCAGACGTTTCTACGCTGCCCTTGGAATTCCAGGAAAAAGACAGCTGATGCTGGCTGTTGCACACGTATCGTACAAGGGGTGTATTTCCGAGGAATTACGATTATGCGAACAAACGGAAACCATGCTTTATTGATAAAGATGGTCGGATATTTGCCATGGGGTATCGGCCCAGGAAGTTTAAAACCAACCGACGCCTGATATGACATTTAAAAAAGCTGTAGTGGCAACTCCTGTTGTGGAAACCTGTTACCAAACGGGACTGAAGGCATTGGGGAACAATAGCGGGAAAATCAACCTTGGTGATACGACGAAATGCGACGGCAGTGTCGATATCGATGGATGCACGGTAACCAGATACTCCAATAGCAATCGGCGGGATTATTGTTTCTCCTACAAAAGTTGCATACTGCGAACACGGCCGAGGTCAGCACAGTACTCAGAAAATTGCAATGGCTGAAGGATTGGTTGAATGATCGAGCTCCCGAGTTGAACAAATTGCGCGCGAAAAGCCGCTCCCCCTTTTATTGGGTACAATCTTCCAAGTTCAACATCCCCAAAACGGTCAAGCAGCATAGGCAAGTGGTGCAGGCAGGGATAAAGCCGATCCCCGGTGCCGGTGTTGTATTAAAAAGCCATCCTCAGGTTAGTGGATGGCTCAATATTAATACACGGCAGTACTAGTTTTTACGGCCAACGCTTAAGGTGTCGGAATTCCCACATAAAAATAATAATCCCTTTCAAATGAAGCACAAGCTGTTGTAGCAGTACATTTTAGTCTTACCCACCCACCTTTTCCTTTTGAATATACCGTTACCCGTGGTCCTAAAGAATTCCAATAAACAGTAGGTATACCCGTTGACCCCGATACCTTAGACCAAGTATAAGTTGTTGGTGCTTCTGTAGTATTAAATATGGTTAGAACTCCAAAGTATCTATAAACACCACTTCCCTCTAATACCGTAAAACGATTTGCCGACCCCGTCCCGTCACCTTGTAGGTCTACCATATTGTCGATTCCTAATTGTATAGTATTGTAACCGACGTAAATACTCCGTGATGTCGTATTACCACCAACGGTAGATTTAAGTGTCACAACACCACTCGCGTTGCCAATTCTTGATATTTGATATTGATTGTTCCCCAACGCAGTCAATGTTGCAATTCCCGTAGCATTATCCAAGGAAACAGTTCCTGCGCTTATTGTATAGGTACCATCGTTGCAAATGTGGGCTGGGCCAGCGATTCTTGGTCCATACAGACGAGCAAGGCCTTCTTTATCCCCTTGAGATAGATGACTTCTTTGATTAAACCATGTCGAATTATCGACCAAATTTTCCATAATCACTGTCCCATTATAATAGGAGGAATACAGCATGATTGAATTAAAGTCAAAGGCACCTACCCCTTGGGACAACGGGTTGATTTGGTATTGATATCGAATACCTGCATCATTTGGTAGCCGGTTCTCATATACCCGAATAAAATTATCCCTGTCCGGTCTACTTTGTTCGTGGAAAAAGCCCAGTGAGTGTAGTATTTCATGGGCGATTGACCCAATCCCGAAATCCGAATGTATTACTATTTCCTTATTGGATATTCCTGTTTCCATACCAACATGATTAGAGTACGCGACGGTGTCATTCGAAGCAGCATCATAAATAGTCACATACTGCGACTGATTGGTTCTTTCGATAAAACGCACATTGGAATTATCAGAAATCCAGCTCATTGCCTCTTGTATATCTGCACCTCGGCTGGACTCAATCTTATAGTACCAAATCCCATCTGTCCATTTCTTTACAAAATCTGCGATAATTGCACCACGCTCTGTAGTTGTTATACCATCATTTGCAAGTCTTTTTAGAATGTTGAACTGCCTTTTACTTAACATTTCGTCATCGGAGATATAAAACTCTCCATTTACTTCTCTGACGATTGTCTTATTACCATCGATCACAAACATGTGAAATACGACCCCTTCTGACTGTACCGATTCAGTCTGCTGTTCCCCGACATTTTCCTTGCTACAGGCGAAGGCTGCTACAACCAAAGCAGCAACCAAACAAGACTTAATAGCCACATTTGCCCATTTACTCTTTTTCATAATACTTGGATTTTAGATTTATAGATTATTTTGATACGAAATGATAAGCAATGCCCAAACTTGCGCTATTTGCACGGTATTTAACTTCATTTAGTCTGGTGTGCTGGATAGCGCCACTTTTTAAGTATAATTGATCTTTCCCATCACGCAATAAAGCGCCTTGGTAGTTATAACCAAGTTTGAAACAAAAGGTTTGATTTAATTGATAAGATAATTTAAACTCACAGTCAATGCGGAAACCGCTCCCTTTGTGTGTGTAACTTTTAGGATGAACAAAATCCTTTATCAGGTTCCAATTGCCGAATGCAGTGTACGACGATCTGTAGCCCCCTAAATCCATATGAATGGATAAGGGTTGGAATACGGTATAGTCAACCCACAGGCTGGCTCCAAAGGATGCCCACTTCGTGTTGTAATATGAATTGAGCCCTTCAACGTAATCGAACGGGTCGCTTTCACTATTGGTTCCCCTGGGGTTCAATAGATACGCCCGTTGATGTAAATAGTCAAATCCTACGAGGCATGAAATTGAAAACGGGGGCCTGTCCAATACAGTATAGCCCAATAGTGCATTTACATGCGTACCAACACCGTCATGGCTGCTTAGGTATTGTTCGGAAAATATAGCCTGGCGATTATCTTCGGCATAATCGATATCAGAGACCTCTCCTTTAAACACATCCGACCGGGTATACCGTATTTTAAAAGGGATTTTGCGGATAACGCTACCCCTCATCTCGACACCATATTGTATAGCCTTCAGATCAGACCATATCAGTTCCGACAGAACGTTAGGATGCTCTCCCTGTTCGTTTCCCGCGATTGAATAACGGGTATCCGATATGCCATAACCGACAAATGGAGAAACCGTTAGCGAGAACACCGGGTTTTCGCGAGTCCCATCATTTTGAGCAACCATTGCGAAATGAATCAGACACAACAGCGATGTAGCAGCAAATCGAAAAGAGAACCTTTTTTTCTGTTTCACGCTGTATACATTTTACTCGTCGAGCGTTGCCATGAATTAAGCATGAATTAAGATAGATATTACGACGGTTAGATATTGAACGAATTTTCTTTGCATGATCGTTGGTTTTATAAAGATTCATTATGAGCTCTAAGTTTGGTAATTATTTTAATATAAACAAGGATATTTCGTTTTTGACCTGCTTAATTGGAATTGGAGAACAATATATTAACCTTATTCGACAATTTATTCACAATAAATTCGGACAAAAGAGCAGCAAACTCAGTTTTGCTGTTTTTTGTTTTGGCTAATTGACTTGTATATGGATCCGTTTTATTTAACTCATCGTTGTTAGCTGATTTTAGCTTAATTCACTTCTCGAACCAAATCCGGTCACCACAATCACGTATTGTAGCGAAATAAATCCTCCTGTCGTTCTATCCAATAAATAAACTAATCAAAAACAATACGATTATGAAAATCTTAACCTTTTTACTTGCACTGGCATTTGCAAGTGCATTGTGGGTGCACAACAAAAATTCCAAAGGAGACATGGATCAATCCGTAAATGCCATTCTTGGCGACGTCAGCTTCGAGGATAGGTATGCAAAAGGACCAACTGCTGAAACGGACGAAGACCTACGCATCGGCACGCATCTAGCATATGTCGAAAACATACTCTGGGATGCAGACGTTTCTACACTACCCTCGGAACTCCGGGAAAAAAGGCAGCTGATGCTGGGTCTGCTGCACACTTATCGCACAACAGGTGTATTTCCGAGAAATTACGATTATGTGAATGAACGGAAACCATGCTTTATTGATAAGGATGGTCAGATATGCGCCGTGGGATATCTGATTGAACAGACGGCGGGACGGGGAGTAGCCGAAGCAATAAACAAGAAGTACAAATATGAGAAGATACTCGACATGCAGGACCCTGCAGTCGACAACTGGATCGCATCAAGCGGGCTCACCAAAATGGAATGTGCGATGATTCAACCCTCCTACGGAGGTGTAACCATCGTATATGACGATAAAAACCATGTTTCAAAAGGTTATGGCATGAGTTCGGCACTGCTCAGCGGCGCAAACCTTTCATTTACCACAATCAATGCCATCCAAATCGGCCGCGGGACAGACAACCGGGTAGTCCCATGGATTGGTTTGGCAAGTGGTGCCGCCCAGATTACACTAGGTATCGCCGAGTATCCGGAAGAGGAGATGAATATATATGATGAGCCCTATATGAATGTGGGACAGCGCAATGTCTCCCTGCTTAATATCGGTTTGGGCACCGCTACCATGATATTGAGCTCGTGGAATCTGATTGCCAATAAGCCGAGAAAAGAAAGGGCGGTACGATGGGGATTTCAGCGTATATCTATTCCTAATGGCCATGATGGTTTGGGGTTTAATGTGGTTAAGCGGTTTTAACTTCCAATTGAGTAGCAAAATCGGTAGCATCCATAGATAATTTGCGGCGAATAAAAACTTATTTCCCGTATTTTTGCGGCGAATAACTCGTATATTTGCCGCAAGGAAAACATTTGGCAATGGCAAAGTATATTTATCAAAATAAGAACTGGACTGATTTTATCTGGCAGGACAAGGCCCTCAACATGGTGTTTGGAGAAGTTCGCCACTTGCAGGGAAAAATTGCAGGACAGATGAGTTCGTTAGGGTTTTCGATGCAGGAAGAAGCTAATCTTACCACGCTTACGCTTGATGTGGTAAAATCTTCGGAGATAGAGGGTGAACAGCTAAACTATGAGCAGGTACGTTCTTCCATAGCAAGGCGTTTGGGACTGGATGTGGCTGGCTTGGTGCTGACAGACAGGAATGTGGAGGGAGTAGTGGAAATGATGTTGGATGCTACCCAAAAATATTTACAACCATTGACAGAAGATAGGTTGTTCGGTTGGCATTCGGCTTTGTTTCCAGCAGGACATAGTGGGATGTATAAAATTGAAGTAGGGCACTACCGTACTGGAGAAATGCAGGTGGTTTCGGGAGCTATGGGAAAAGAAAAAATCCACTACGAAGCAGTGCCTAGTGAATTTGTAAATGAAGAAATGGACAAGTTTCTTGATTGGTTAAATAGTGACCTAAAAATGGATATGGTGTTAAAAGCCGCCATTGCTCACTTTTGGTTTATTATTATTCACCCCTTTGACGACGGTAACGGCAGGATAGCAAGGGCGATTTCAGATTTATTGCTTGCCCGGGCAGACGAAAGTCCGGAGCGTTTTTATAGTATGTCGAGCCAAATCCTGGTGGAACGCAAAAGGTACTATGAAGTGTTGCAAAAGGTTCAACATAGTAGCGGAGATATTACAGAGTGGTTAGAATGGTTCCTGCATTGCCTGAAAAATGCCTTGCTAGAAACGGAAAATACGTTACAGCAGGTAGTTCATAAAGCAGAATTTTGGAAAATACACGAACATACACCATTGAATGAAAGGCAACGATTGGTATTGAACAAACTATTAGATGGATTTGATGGGAAATTAAAATCTTCAAAATGGGCAAAAATAGCCAAATGCTCACCGGACACAGCATTACGGGATATAAAAGACCTGATAGAAAAGGGGATTTTACGACAGGAAGAACAAGGTGGTCGCAGCACGAATTATGAACTTGTGGAATTGCCGAAGTGATTTATAAATTTCTGTATCACAATTGAAGGGAGCCATTTATTAAGCGATGGCCTCGGTATTTCCTTTTCTTCCGAAAACCGCGAAGTGGCCGAATACCTCATGAAGGAGGTCTAGCCAGATTGTTATGTATCCCAAAGTAACCATCATCCAACTTCCATCCAGCCGTAATGGAACAGGGTCATCAGCGAGACCATCTCTCTTTCGCACAGTCCCATTTTTCGGTTCCGGATTGCCGAGCCTACGGCCTTCAATCATCTTTTCTTCCAGCGTGGGGTAAAATTGGTTGCTGCCGAGATCAGTTACGGTAGCTATTCCCAAAGAATTTTCAAAAGTAATTGCGCCTGGGTTAGTGATCTGTATGGTGACCGGCGACGGCAATAACGATTGCCCGGTCGGCTCCTATTTCAACGTCTAAACAGTATTGGTCTACGCCTCAACGAACCCGTTCTATACGGAGATGGGTTACTTTAAAAACTAATGATATTTGGGTTTCATCTTGGTGTGCCTGACTCGTAAAACTCGCAATACTCCCTTCGAATAACGATATGAAGCCAACATGAGATTTCAAATGCCCGGAATGTGCCATCGTTTTCAAGTTTTAATTTATCCGGGGCATAAGCATCTGGGTACTCCGCTGCTTTTTCAATAGTACTGGCAATATCAGCCACCACTTTTAATGCGTTTTGAGGAGAATCTTCGCTGATGTGTTCAAAAGCCTGCTTCAAATGGCCTTGTGCCATTTTCGTCCAGACAATTCGGGCAGGCTTATCTACCACGTTTGGATAGTTTTTAACAATTGCTCATGTGTCACATAATCGCCTTTTTCATATTCGGCCTCCGCTTCCCTTAGCTCGGCATTGTACTTTTCAATGCTAATAGGCTGAGCCGGTTCTTTACGACTTTTAATAAAGGTTTTCAGCATCTGGACAACCGATTTTTTTCAGCGTCGTTCAACTGGGTAAAGTAATTGAGCATCTCACTTTCTATGATCGTTGCCATAACTCCTGATTTTAATTCCAAAATTAAATAAATATGCTTTCAAAAGCAAATCCGAAAAAATTATGACGTGTTCTTCACACTTCCATCTGTTTTACTTTAAACGCTTAAGATACGCTTTAGTATGGACTCAATCCGAGACCTTGAGGTTTTCGATTTTTTAATTCAGGAGGCCATATGGGGTTTCCGGGAACCGCACAATTAACTTTAGCTGTCTTTGCGCATATTCAAATGACATAAGGCGGGTTTTCCTCATAATTCCGCCATACGCCGGTTAGATTTACACATCACATGAATAAACAAGGGTGCATTCCAAATAATTGGTAAGAAAAAAAGCCTTCAAACCCCGTATAGGGTCTCACGGATACCGTATGGTGGTCATTGGCCCCTAAACGGCGGCCAAGTAGACCAGGTATGGGGTTCACTGCAAACCATATGGTCGCCATTAGCCCTTAAACAGTGGCCAATAGATCCGGTATAGTGTTCACCGTAAACCATATGGTGGCCATTAGCCCCTAAACAGTGGCCAATAGACCCGGTATAGTGTTCACCGAAAACCATATGGTGGCCATTAGCCCCTAAACTGTGGCCAATAGACCCGGTATAGTGTTCACCGAAAACCATATGGTGGCCTATTAGCCCCTAAACTGTGGCCAATAGATCCGTTATAGTGTTCACCGAAAACCATATGGTAGCCAATAGACCCGGTATAGTGTTCACTGCAAACCGTATGGTGGCCAGTAGCCCCTGAACGGTGGCCAATAGACCCGGTGTAGAGTTCGCTGTAAACCGTATGGTGGCCAGTAGCCCCTGAACGGTGACCAATAGACCCGGTATAGTGTTCACTGTGAACCGAGTGGTGGCCATTAGCCCCTGAACGGTGGCCAATAGACGCGGTGTAGGGTTCGCTGTAAACCATATGGTGTCCGTGAGCAACGATACGGTGAATCAGCGGTACCCTTGAGCCGTTCCATGATACCACGGAGCGTTCCATCAATACTGCGGAGCATCCCTCGCTGTCATCGGGATTATCGCGGCTTTTCGTTATCTTAGCCACATGATCAGGAAATACCCCATCGGCATGCAATCCTTCCGGGAAATCCGGGAGGGTGGCTACATATACGTCGACAAGACCGAAATCATCCACCACGTGGTGGAAACCGGTAAATATTACTTTCTTAGCCGTCCGCGCCGCTTCGGCAAGAGCCTGCTGGTGGATACCATTGAGGAGTTGTTCAAAGGAAGCAAAACACTGTTCGAGGGGCTGTGGATACATAATCAATGGGATTGGTCGAAGACTAACCCGGTGATCCACTTCAACTTTGCGGAGATCCCATACAAAGAGGTGGGTCTCGAAGAAGCACTGAAAATTGAATTGACGCGCAATGCCGGGCTGGTGGGTGTGGCGCTTGAGGCGAAGACGTTGCAAGGCATGTTCCGCGAGTTGATTGAAAGGACTGCTGCTGGAATTGGCCAAGTGGTGCTTTTGATTGACGAGTACGACAAGCCACTGATCGACTTCCTGCATGATACGGATCAGCTGGAAGCGAACCGCTCCGTGATGAAGAGCTTCTATTCGATACTGAAGGGGCGCGACGGACAAATCCGCCTGCTGTTCATCACTGGCGTGAGCCGCTTCAGCCGGGTGAGCATTTTCTCCGACCTGAACAACCTGGAGGACATTACGATAGACCGCAACTTCCATTCGCTGGTCGGCATTACGCAGGCGGAACTGGAAACCGTATTCGCCGAAGAGATCGGAAGCATGGAAAGCGAATATCCTGATGTAATTGAACAGATCCGGAAATGGTACAATGGGTATTCGTGGGGAGAAGACAAACGCCTGTACAACCCATTTTCATTGCTAAACCTGATGAAGGGGCGTGCATTCATGAACTACTGGTTCACCACGGGTACACCGACGTTCCTCTTCGAACAGCTCAAACAGCGTAAACTGGGCGACATGGATGGCGTGGAGGTGTCGCTCAATACCCTGGCGGACTTCAATACGGATAGGCTGAACATGGCCTCGTTGCTGTTCCAGACGGGTTACCTGACGATAAAGGAACTGGATGGCCAATTGTGTACGCTGGGCTACCCGAACCAGGAGGTGCGGCAGAGCCTATTGGATGGTTTGCTGAATACCTACCGTGAATCGGAGATCACCGACTCGCTGTCGTTGGTGACCGCCCTGCGTCGGTCGCTGGTGGCGGGAGACGTGGAACGGACCGTGGCCGCACTGAACGGCTTGATAGGCGAGGTGCCGTACGACCATTGGAACGCCGACACGGAGTCGATTTTTACCATCATCACGGTATTGGTGTTCAAGCTGGCCGGGGTGGAGGTGTATACGGAAGTACACAGCGCCAAGGGCCGCTGCGACGTGCTGGTGAAGACGGATGATTATATCTATGTGATTGAACTGAAACTGGACGGCACGGCGCAGGAAGCATTGGATCAGGTCATTGCCAAAAACTACCTGCAGCCTTACGGCGCCGACGGGCGCAAAAAACTGGCTATCGGTATTTCCTTTTCTTCCGCGGATCGCCATGTAGCCGAATACCTCGTGAAGGAGGTCTAAACCTCATCCAAGATGGGGAGCCTTTAAATCTTTGTGTAAACTGGTGCTACCTTAGATTCACGGGAGGCAAAAAAAAACAGGTAGGCGCCATGGCCTACCTGTTGCTATCTTATCCTTGTTAGCTACCGCTTATTCAGCAACAACTTCGAAAGGAACTTGCACCTTCACTTCTTTATGGAGATTCAGGTTTGCTAAATATTCACCCAATACCTTGGGATCTTCTTCGAAGGTGATACGACGGCGATCTACATCGAAACCTTGCTTTTTCAAAGCGTCTGCTACTTGAATACTATTCACCGAACCGAAAATCTTTCCGGTTTCACCTGCTTTGGCGCCGATGGTCAGTTTCAAACCTTCCAATTTAGTAGCTAAATCGGTAGCATCCTTCTTAATTTTATCTTGCTTGAATTGTGCTTGACGGATATTCTCAGCCAATACCTTTTTAGCCGATTCGGTAGCCATGGTGGCATATCCTTGCGGGATGAGGTAATTACGGCCATAACCGGGTTTTACGGTTACAATGTCGTCTTTTTCACCAAGCTTCTTGATGTCTTGCTTTAAGATTACTTCCATGTCGTTTTCCTCCCTATTTTAGTGAATCAGCAACATAAGGCAATAGACCGATATGACGGGCACGCTTTACCGCTTGGGCTACCTTGCGTTGGAACTTCAGTGAAGTGCCGGTAAGACGGCGGGGTAATACCTTGCCTTGGTCATTGACGAACTTCAACAAGAAGTTTGCGTCTTTGTAGTCGATGTATCGGATGCCATTTTTCTTGAAACGACAGTATTTTTTACGGGTGTCCTCCACTTTGGGGGCAGTCACGTATTGGATTTGTTCGTTTGCCATTAGTTTGCTACCTCCTCTGCTTTGGGCCCTTCGGCCTTCTTCTTGTTGAAAGCACCACTGCGTTTCTTCTCACTGTAAGCAATGGCATGTTTGTCCAATTTGATCGTCAGGAAACGCATTATCCGCTCATCACGCCTGTATTCGATTTCCAGTTTGCTGATTAATTCACCTGGAGCCTTGAATTCTGTTAGGTGATAGAATCCGGTTGTTTTTTTCTCAATCGGATACGCTAATTTTTTCAAACCCCAATTATCCTCATGGATAATTTCGGCTCCGCCTTCGGTGAGGATGCTCTTGAATTTGGCAACGGTCTCCTTGGAAACCTCCTCAGAAAGCAACGGGGTAAGAATGATAACGGTTTCGTACTGTTGCATACTTTGTTTAAAAATGATAAAAATTTAATAATTTACTCCGTCTCAAAACGGGATGCAAATTTATGCATAATGTTTTTGATATCAAAGCCGTATCCTTACTAATTTTTAGGCTGGTACCTGCCTTGTAGGTTTGTGGGAGCTATCGCTTTTTAATTAGGTAATCGGATTTAGGAAATTGTTGTTAAAATAGTGCGAGCCGCCCGCGAAGCAGCTCCTGAGGAATTATTTCTATCAGGGGCGAGTACTGAGTGGCGGGGCTGATAAAAACCAATCTCATCTTTGAAGGGAAGATTGGTTGCTCCTACACTCATTTCAGCCCGCTTGCTCGCAATGACGCTGGGTAGTTTTTTTAAAAGCGAAACCCAGTGTTTTTCAAAGTCTAATTTGAATAATCAAAATAAAGCATTACCTTTGCGCTTCAATTTTTAAGTATAAATTTTTATTTTATTAATTCATTAACAATGTACGCAATAGTAAATATAGCCGGACAGCAATTTAAGGTTGCAAAAGACCAGCAAATCTTTGTACACCGTTTACAAGGGGATGAGGGCGCTAGTATTGAATTTGACAATGTATTGTTGGCAGAAGACGGTGGTAAATTCACCGTTGGGGCCCCTATAGTAAAGGGTGCCACGGTTTCGGCTAAGATTTTGTCACATTTGAAGGGGGATAAGGTAATCATTTTCAAAAAGAAACGCCGTAAAGGCTATAAAAAGAAGAATGGTCACCGCCAGCAATTCACCAAGATTGAGATTACTGGAATTACATTATAAATCAGATTGTTCAATTGGGCTTCTTTGCCTTAAAAATAATTAAGAAATAAGACATGGCACATAAAAAAGGTGCGGGTAGTTCGAAGAACGGCCGCGAGTCACATAGCAAACGTTTAGGGATAAAGATTTTTGGTGGCCAGCAAGCTATTGCCGGAAACATCATTGTAAGGCAACGTGGTACTAGACATCACCCTGACCAAAACGTAGGTATTGGTAAAGACCATACTTTGTTTGCACTTATCGATGGGAAAGTGGTATTTCGGAAGAAGGCTAACAACAAATCCTTTGTTTCGGTTTTACCGTTTGAGGAGGAAGTAGCGGTGGTAGAACAACCGAAAAAAGTGGCTAAAAAAGTGGAAACTAAACCAGCAACAGCCAAAGCAAAGGCACCTGCCAAAGAACCAACAGAAGCGCCAGAGAAGGTAGAAGCAAAAGTAGCCGAGGCTGCCGCTGAAAAACCAGCAAAAGCTCCTAAAAAGACAAAAACCGCCGCTCCGAAAAAGGAAGTAGCGGCTGATGACGCTCCAGAAAGCGAAGAGAAAGCATAAGCAATAGAGCCCACACAAATTAGAAGCCGCGGACATGATTGTTCGCGGCTTTTTTTATTCTCGTTCTTTTCATGAAAGCGTAAGCGTCCCTGCCTACAGGCTAAACCTCCTCCTCCAATAGTTGTTTCTCGTGGAGCTCAAAATAGCTACCCTGCATGGCCAACAATTCCTCATGGGTGCCTTGCTCAATGATAGACCCTTCATCCAATACGATGATATGGTCGGCATTTTTGATGGTCGATATCCTGTGGGCAATAAAAATGGTGCTTTTACCCTGCATCACCAAACTCAGGTTGCGGAGGATTTCTTCTTCGGTCTTGGTATCCACGGCCGATAGGCAGTCGTCAAAGACCAATACCTGCGGTTTCTTCATCAATGCCCTAGCAATGGACACCCGTTGTTTCTGACCGCCGGAGAGTGTAATCCCGCGCTCGCCTATGGAAGTTTCAAACCCCTTGTCAAATGCCCGGATATTGTCATATACAGCGGCGCGTTTTGCTGCGTCTTCCACCTCATTGATATCGACTTTGTCCAATCCGAAAGCAATATTGTTTGTGATTGTTTCCGAAAAGAGGAACACTTCCTGTGGTACAAAACCAACCTGTCCCCGGTAAGATTGCAATGGCAGCTCTCGGATGTTTATACCATCTATCCATATTGCGCCGGCCTGTACATCATACATGCGCATGATTAGGTTGGCCAGTGTAGATTTACCTGAACCGGTTCTGCCCACAATGGCGAGTACTTCTCCGGGGTTTACCTCAAACGAGACGTCCTTGACCGCTTGGATTCCGGTTTCAGGATACGTAAAGCTTACATGTTCAAAACGGATGTGTCCATGGCTATCGAAGTGTTTCTTGCTACCCGACTGGATTTCGGGTTGTGTGCGTAGAAATTCGTTGATGCGCTTTTGCGAAGCCGCTGCCCGTTGGATGAGCGAGGTTACCCATGCAAGCGACATCGCAGGAAATGTCAATTGATTCACGTAGATGATAAATTCGGCAATATTACCCGAAGTAATGCTCCCCCTGGCTACCTCCAGCCCACCTACATAGATCGTAATGATCGTGCTGAGGCCAATAAGTAAAAGAATCAGCGGAAAAAATACAGCCTCTGTCTTTACCAAGGCCAATGACACTTGCCTATACCGGTTGCTTTCATCGGCGAAAACATCCATTTTGTTGGCCTCCCGGTTATACGTTTTGATTACCCGGATGCCCGAAAATGTTTCTTGTACAACGGATGAAAGTGTGGAAAGTTGCTGCTGAATACGCTCACTGCGCCGGTTGATGATCCTGTTTACAAATAGCAACATAATGGATAATATCGGGATAGGCATCAATGCATACATGGCCAAGGTAGGGTTTACACTAACCATAGCAGCGATAACCATGATGGACAGTACCACGGTGTTGATGGAATACATGATGGCAGGACCGAGGTAAGCGCGCACTCTATTTACATCTTCCGTTACCCTGTTCATCAGGTCGCCAGTATTGTTCCTCCGGTAGAAAGCCATATCCAGCTGTTGATAGTGGTTATAGATTTCATTTTTGAGGTCGTATTCGATATGCCTCGAGGTAAGGATAATGGTTTGCCGCATCAAAAACAGGAAAACTCCACGGATAAGCGAAAGCACCAAGACCAATGTGCCGAACAACAACAGGCTATACCCAAAAATCTCATACACGAGCTGCTGCCGTTCAAATCCTTCGAAAAGCCTGTACATGCTGATGTTGTCCTTTACCAAATCAAATGCAATCCGAATGACCTGGGCGGGCAATACCCCAAAATAATTGGATACGATGACGAAAATAACGCCGGGAATCATTTTCCAACGGTATTTGTAGAAATATTTATTGAGGTGTGCGAGGTGTTTCATGTACCGTGCAAAACTACAAAATATTCGTGATGCCTTTCAATAGGGTGCACAGATTCCTTTTTTCACCAAGGAAAAACTCATTGTCTTATATCTAATCCATAAATAATTTTCCTACTTTTGCGCAATAGCATCATAGCACACACATTTATAGTTGCATATGTCCGTACCTATCAAAGACAACTCATCCTTTAAGTTGATGGCACAATTTGGCCATCAAAAGCTCGTTTTCTGCAACGATAGCACGCTTGGGTTACAAGCTATAATCGCCATCCATGACACGACGCTTGGCCCCGCGATAGGGGGGGTAAGGATGCTTCCTTACCAAAGTGTCGATGAGGCTATAGACGATGTGCTGCGTTTGTCTAGGGGCATGACCTATAAGGCCGCCGTGGCGGGAGTAAATTTAGGGGGCGGCAATGCAGCGATTATCGGCGATCACCGCACACAGAAAAATGAAGCATTGTTGCGGAGATTCGGTCAGTTTGTAGAGCAATTGAGCGGAACCTTCATTGCTTCGTTGGATATTGGTACCACACCAAAGGATATGGAATACCTCCATATGGAAACAGACCACGTGGCTGGCCTGCCTAAGTCGCTTGGGGGAAGTGGTGACTCCGCGCCGTTCACCGCAAAGGGGGTGTATTATGGTATCAAGGCCTCGTTGAAGGAGCTTTATGGAAATGATAGTTTGGCAGGCCGTACCATTGCCGTGCAAGGGGCCGGCAATGTAGGGGAGCATTTGATTGCCATGCTGCGTGAGGAAAATGCCAAGGTCTATGTAAGTGACATTGTGGAAGAGCGGATGGCAGAAGTGGCAAATAAATACAAGGCTGTGGCCGTTTCGAATAACAACATCTATGAATTGGAGGTAGATGTTTATTCACCCTGCGCATTGGGGGGCATAATCAATAAGGATACCATCTCCAAGATGAGATGTCATATCATAGCGGGTTCTGCAAACAACCAATTGCGCAATGAACAGGAAGACGGGCAATTGCTGTTAGATAGAAAAATATTATACGCACCTGATTATTTGATTAACGCTGGTGGCCTGATTAGCTGCTATTCGGAAATTGCTGGATACGGTGCATCGCGTACTGCCGTGCTCACAGAGAATATCTATGAGGCTACGCGTTCCGTATTGCGTAAATCAATAGATGAAAATGTGCCTTCTTATCAGGCGGCAAATCAAATGGCAGAATCCCGTATAGCGGATATGCGCAAAATCAAACAATAGAACAATACATACATTGGCATTTAAATCCAATCCGTTCTTTATACATAACTATGCTAAATAGAAGGCACCTAAGGGTCAAAGTACTACAAACACTGTATGCGTACCAACTATCGGAAGATAAACAGGTCGATAAGTTTGAAAAGGCATTGCTTTATAATGTTGACCAAGTGTACGAAATGTATATATGGACATTAAGCCTACTGGATGAAGTGTCTGAGCATGCGCGGATTGACGCAGATGAACGCGCGCATAAACACTTGCCCACGGCAGCTGACCTAGCACCAAACACCCGGTTGTACAACAACACCTTCATCGAATTATTGCGGCACAATGAGAAATATAAAGCAGCCGTAAAGCGGTATAAGATTTCTTGGAGTTTTGATCCGGAAATTGTGCGCACGGTATTCCTACAACTGAAAGAGGCACCGGAATATGAAACATACTTAAAACAAGAAGATCGATCCGTTGCTGCCGAAAAGGACATCATCAAGTATATATTCAAAAAGATTATCCTTAAATCGCCAATCATCGAGCAGGTATTTGAAGAAAAATTCATCAACTGGCCAGTGGATAAAGAAGTGTTGCAGGCAATGATTGCCAAAACTTTCAAAAATTTCACCAGTGAAGATCCCAGTCAGAATAAATTGGCTGAATTGACACCGAATTGGGATGAAGACAGGCAATTCATCTTGGACTTATTGGTGCACACCATCCGTTATGCCGATGAATACCAGCAACTGATTGGCATGAAGACCAAAAATTGGGAGTCTGACCGGATTGCGTTGCTGGACACGCTTTTGATGCGTATGGCCATTTGCGAATTGCTGAATTTTTCGACCATACCGGTGAAAGTGACGATCAACGAGTATATAGAGATATCAAAAGTATTCAGTACGGCAAAAAGCAATACCTTTATCAATGGAATCTTAGACAAGATTTTGACGGAATTGCAGGCTGCCGGAAGGATACGCAAATATGGGAGAGGGCTTGTGCAATGACAAACAAGTGCGGCGATCTCTTGTTTTATTATAATGAATGCTTAAAGCAATATTGAAAAATGAGAACCATGAAGTGGATACCGTTATTTTGTGCAGGATTGGCGTTGATCCTGTCCTGCAAC
Organism: Parapedobacter tibetensis; assembly: GCF_024704835.1. GTDB lineage: Bacteria > Bacteroidota > Bacteroidia > Sphingobacteriales > Sphingobacteriaceae > Parapedobacter > Parapedobacter tibetensis. The sequence continues at coordinate 313,714 of NZ_JAMXBE010000004.1, read as the reverse complement.
TCGGGGAAGGAAAATCAAGATAAGGAAGCTGAAGAAGTGCCGAATGACCAATTGGGTGAACAACCGATTGGCCGGACAATTATACCTGATCAGGATTCAATTGCCCCCGTTTTGGAATTGGAGGCTGACGCATACGACTTTGGTAAAATAAAAGAAGGTGAAAAAGTCGAACACGAATTTAAATTCACCAATACAGGGGCCTCCCCATTGATCATATCCAATGTACAAGCCTCGTGCGGATGCACCACCCCTGAATATTCAAAGAACCCAATTGCCCCAGGTGAAAAGGGAATGGTAAAAGTGGTGTTCAATAGTTCCGGACAGCCTGGTAAGCAACATAAGATCGTGACAGTAACCTCCAATGCATTGAGTACCAATACACTTTTGCACATCAGAGGGGAAGTGAAGAAGTAGCACGGCAAATTTGCAAATCAGCGAATAGACGAATAAGCAAATTAACAAAAACAAATAGCTAAAATAATGATTACAACAACAATTTTATTGCAAACGGGTGGTGCAGGTGGAATTATGGGATTTTTACCCATGATCTTGATCATCGTAGTTTTTTATTTCTTCATGATTAGACCACAGATGAAAAAAGCCAAGGATCACAAGAAATATATTGAGGAGCTAAAGGTAAACGACAAGATAGTAACCTCAGCAGGTATACATGGCCGTATCGTTGAAACATCTGAAACGACTTTTCTGGTCGATGTAGGTGGCGGTATCAAAATCCGTTTTGATAAAACAGCCATTGCTTTGGATGCTTCCAAGGCTCAGAATGCTGCGCCTAAGGCATAATTTCATTCGCTCAAGGCCTCATGGGTTTGCCGCTTAGCGTGGCACATGCGCTAGATTCGCGCATTGAAAAACCTATGAGGTTTTAAGTTTTGTAGGAGATGCCGTTTGATGGGTTTGTATATATGGGACATGTTACCTAAGTTTGTTTATCATGCCGGCACTGAATTTAAACAAAACACAACGGCGCAAGCTTAGCATTTTTATCAAATGCATCATCTTCTCATTTTTGGCCTGGGCACTTTTCGCAGTGTCCAATACCTATATTTATACGGTCAAATCTAGGTTACAATATGTAAATGTGCCGGAAAACAGGGCATTCCATCCGCTGCAATCGGATACAGTAAACCTGCGATTGGAAGCTTCCGGATGGCAACTGTTGTTTTCAACATTACAGTCGACATCCCAAACGATTCAAGTAGACCTCAGTGGCCTGGAGAACCGCAATTGGATTGTCTTTACCAACCAATTGGGATTTATTAACCGGCAGTTCCCCACTAACACTAACCGACGTGTCGTTTCCGTATCACCGGATACGCTGTATTTTGATTTTTCAAAGCAGACAGAACGCAAGGTGCCGGTGATTCCGGTGTATAACATCCAATTTGATAAGCAGTACAACATCATTGATGAACCGACCATCTCACCAGAATATGTAACGATTACCGGGCCGCTTGAAGACGTGGTACAAATCGAACATTGGGAAACAGATACGATGAAGATTTCAAATGCAAATGGCGACATACGTGCGGTGGTGCATCTTAAACAGAACCAACGCTCCAACATCAATGTCTACCCCACGTCCGTGGAGATCAACATTCCGGTAGGGGAGGTGACCGAAAAGATTTTAGAAGTGCCTTTGAAGGCGGAAAACGCGAATCAATTTAGCTCGGTGAAGTTGCTCCCCGGAAAAGTTAGGCTTACGGTCATGGTATCGCTTCGCGATTTTGGGAAGGTAACGAATGGCGCGTTTGAGGCGGTAGTGAATATGGATGATTGGATAGACCATGATATCAAGAACCTGCCGGTTATCATCACCCGGGTGCCCGATTTTTGCAAATTGGTGAAAGTCGAACCGCAGAATGTCGACTTTTTTGTCAGGAAATAATGATGAAGATCGGACTAACAGGAGGTATCGGTAGCGGAAAAACAATCATTTCCAAAATATTCAGTGTATTGGGGATTCCCATTTTTGACGCGGATACGGAGGCTAAACGATTGATGGCAACGGATACTACGTTGATGCAGGCCATCCAAACCGAATTTGGGCAAGCGGCTTACTGTGAAAATGGCTCACTTGACCGCTCCTATATGGCTGCCCAGGTCTTTGGCGATGAAAGCAAATTAAAGAAGTTGAATGCCTTGGTACATCCTGTAGTCATACAGGCAGGGGAGGAATGGGCTGCAAGACAAGATGCGCCATATACCATTAAAGAGGCGGCATTGCTGTTCGAGAGCGGCTCTTATAAGCACAACAACTATAATATCCTGGTGACGGCACCCATGGAACTGCGGATCAATCGGGTTATACAACGTGATGGTACAACCCGTGAACAGGTGAAAGCCCGAATGGAGCAGCAGTGGTCTGATGAAACGAAAATACAGTTGGCTGATTTCGAGCTGGTCAATGATGGTATCCAGGCCCTAATTCCACAAGTATTGAAGCTCCATCACTTTTTCCTTTCAAACCAGACATAATGGGCAATATTTTACCGGATTTCCTCGTCCATCGACCCGAGGGATATTATTGCAGGTATGGCGATTTTTATATCGATCCAATCATGCCTGTAAATCATGCGATCGTATCGCATGCGCATGCCGACCATGCAAGCCCGGGACATGGCCTAATTTACTGCACGCCATCTACAGCTATTTTCATGAAGCACCGGTATAATCGGCGACTACTGCATAGTTTTTTGGAACTCCCATACCACCAATCTTTCGCCATTGGCCTAGTGGCTGTACGTTTTGTCCCTGCTGGACATATACTCGGATCAGCCCAGATCGCATTGGAATATGAAGGTGTTCGGTACTTGTACACGGGTGACTATAAGTTGCAGGCAGACGATACCTGTGAACCCTTGGAAACCGTACAAGCTGATGTATTGATTACCGAAAGTACGTTTGCCGATCCTTTGGTTTCGCATCCTGATCCGGTGTCTGAAATCAAGAAATTGAATGACACTCCATTCAATGTTTTGCTGGGAACTTATGCACTTGGTAAGGCCCAACGCCTAACTGCTTTGATCAACAAGCATTGCCCGGACAGGCGTATTTTGGTGCATTATGGTATATTGCCGATCCATAGAATTTATGAAAACAATGGGGTTTCAAAAATGGACTATGAACCATATAACCGTAAAGAGATGAAATCGGGGGCAGAAAACAAGGTTTATATGGTGCCCCCGATGACCTTCAAAAGCTATTACCGGGCTACGGGTGTTGTCCGTGTTTTCGCCTCTGGTTGGAAGCGACTGCAACAGCATAATGATATGGAACTGTATATTTCAGATCATGTAGATTGGAATGATATATTGAACTATGTTGGAGTGGTAAAGCCAAGGGAGATATGGACCATACATGGGGATGGGAGGCATTTGGCAACATATTTCGCTGGAGATATACCGGTGAAAATAATATAGTGATTTTTGATATCAACAGTTTAGCGTACCTACAATTTCAATCCGCTGGTTTTTCCCTTTTAATCATTTTCAATAGGATAATTGTTGCAATGGGGTGCGGAAAAGCCAACGTTAGAAATATGTTCTCCGCACCTACATTTCCAATAAACTGCCCCGCAAAATAATTCAATACAATAGCTCCAGCCAAATGACTCTTCGGTAATAAGCCCCCTCACGGAATTTACTTCAGTACACTAACCAGGATATCATCCAAAAATATGCGGTTTTTGTTAGGCGCTGCCTCTCGTAAGTCATAATCACCGCCCAAAAACCAGATTTGGGTCTCCGCAGTAGCTCCTGTAATGGTGAAAGAACGCGTGGTTTCGGGGTATTTCCAAATCTCCGTACAGTTAGGGTCAGCAGTATAGTCAGGCCAGTTGTCAATCGTAAACTCAGCTACACTGACTGTACCGGGGCCTATGACGCCGACCTTGAGGGCGGTGCCGTCTCTTGTTCCCCCAGCCGTCTCGTAGGGTACCGCTTTGAATGTTACCTGCAGGTTCTGTATGCCTTGCACTTCTGCCAGTTTGGGACTGCGTATGTCTGATCCGTAATTCGTTTTTCCTAATTTGACAAAACCCTGGCGGGCATAGGTCGACGGGATTCCATCGGCAGATGGATTGTACCAGCCCCAGCCCCTCGCTAGTTCATCCGCACTCCACTTATCTATTCTTGTTTCCCCAGAGGTCGTGTAAAAAATGGCACTCCCGTAACCCAACCAATTGAAATCTTCATAGAGGATGACCTCCATGCCTCCCTGATTAACGTTAAATATACCAGGGACTTGTTCACCGTCCAGGTAAAAGACCAAGCCCGCTGTACGCGATTCAGGTGTGGTATTGATATCGACATCTATGGTCACCCCCGTATCAAAACGGCCCTCCATCGGTTCGATGCTCAGCCAATCCGCACCTTCAGGGATCTCTATTTTCCAGTTACCCGTAGACCGCATCGCATATCGGCCATGAAGCCCGGCTTCGGGAACTTCCAAACTTTCCAGCCCATCCAGGTTTACGTAAGGATCGTCATCTTCGCCTTCTTGACTATGGGCCTCTTGCTCGATTTTCAATACGTTGTTTTGTATTTTGCCGTCCACGACAAAAGTCAGGGTAGATTGACGGGGTTCCGGCGTCGTATTCCTGTCGACAGTAACCGTAAACGTTCCTTCTCCGTTCCCTTCCCGGGGCTCAATCTTTACCCATCGCTCGTTGCGCAAAGGCTCGACTTTCCATACCCCGGCAGACTGCACGGTAAAGGTTTGGGATGACCCTTGCGATGTAACCGTCATAGCCGTCGGGTTATCCTTCAACGCAAAATGTGTACCTCCTTCATTTTCTTTCTTGCAGGAAGAAAAAGAAACCAGAAAGCCCAGGCATAATATTCCCCACAGCTTTCTCGAGGCCTTTCTAAAATTAGTGTGATAATTCGTTTTCATTGTATGATTTTAAAGATAATCAGTTAAGTTACCTGATCTGCAACTCCACCCGTTCTTTCATGACTGTTGTGGCACCATCTATTGTATATTCGTAAGACAATAGAAATACGTTGGTTCTTCTTCCAAAAGCTTCTTCGACCCTAAATATATTCGGGTACAAGGGGTCGTTGTTTAATTGAACAATCGCTATCTCCTTATACGGTTTGATGGTCACCTCGTTGAATTCGTCTACTTCCAATATGACGGATTTTTTCTCGATTTCTGATACCTTCGACTCGTATAGTTCGTTGCCGGCGATCATCCGTACACTGTTATGGGTCAGCGGAAAAAGCTCCTTATTTGCAGCTACGGGTATGTTTCCGTCTTTTATCCCTGTCATCGTATACCTGGAGTCGGTTACCTGAGAGGCGTAATCATTCTCGAACGAGACCTGATAAAGCACGGTGTTTTTAATTGGGTTGATCTCCACGCCGGCGATGTCGGTGGCCTTTAATCCGATAAAATAGGTCGAGTCCGGTGATAGGCCATCAGGACGCAACTTGATCATGGTCCGTCCCGTACGCTCGCCTGCTTTGATGACGATCTTGTCGTCAAGAAGCTCGTACTTGTCTGCGGGCACTAGCTTGGCATACAAATCTTCCGCAGCATCAAAATTCGACCAGTTATAGGCTTCCAGGGGTTCCGGGTCTTCCTCCAACCCGATCACCAGATCCTTTTGAGGTGCGTGTGTACCTCCCACAGAAGCGGCGACATACCCGATGATTTCTTCGCCGGTCAATTGTACGACCTCCTGGAAAACATTGTGATCGTCGCTGCTGATTAAAGAGACCTCATTTTTATACATTTCTTTTTCGAACACTGCATTGTCCTTGCAGGATGCGAACACCGTACCCAGTGCAAGCATTGCGATATAACGTCTTTTCATTTTTTTTCTTTTATCGTTCTTTCCTAATTATAACCCGGATTCTGATCGAGAGAAGGCAACCTTCTCAATTCGGCACGCGGTAACGGCACCCAATTGGATCGTTTATTGACTTCTCTTGTGAGGAACGAGGAGGTGCCCGGAACGACACGTCTGTAATAAGCCTCCTTGGTAGCTCCATCTGGGTTCATACCCATGATGGGTTCGCGTTCGGTCTCCTCGTAGATGCCCCAACGACGCACATCGTAGAAGCGTCTGTTTTCCCACAGGAACTCGATCATGCGTTCACGTTCGATTTGTTGCTGCACGTCCGTTTGATTGGCAAGCTGGCTTGCAGACAAGCCCGGCAGTCCGGCACGATAGCGGATAGCATTGAAAGCACTTTTGATCTCATCGGCATTGCGGCTCAGGGTGTATGTTTGGTCCCCCAGCTGTACGGAGTGGCTGCCGGTCAGGTTGTTGAGCGCCTCCGCATACGACAACAGGATTTCGGCATACCGGATGATGGCGTAAAACTTGGGAAGTTGCCGTGCCCCGGTACCATTTTTTGCATCATAAGAGTGAATCCATTTTTTGATGATGTACCCCGTGATCGGATAGTTGGGTGAGCTCGCGCTTACCCCGCCACGGCCATCCAGATCCTGGAAGTAGTATTTGGCCGTGTGATTATAAAGCGTTGTGGATGATAATGCCTGCCATACCGCCTCGTTAAATCCAACTGATGCGTAAAAGCGCATCTCCCGGTTGGCATACATCTTAAATACGCCCGCATTGAGCGGGTATCCCGAGAAGCTCTTCGACTGTTCGGTAAAGAGGTCATTAAAAGTGCCACCGGCAGGCAAATCGCTGACTTGCTCAAAATACGTGTCGCCACGTGCTTCTTGTATGGTCCGACCATCATCCATGAGGTAGGCGTCGACGACTTTCTGTGTCACACAGAAGCGTCCCCAACCTCCAAGCGTTGGCGGAAGGGCTCCTTGATTAAGGTCTGTATTGATATACGGAGCACTTTTCCCCCAAATAATTTCTGGATTAATGGCGGCTACGGATTCACCGGTAAAGATATCCGAATAGGATTTGAATGCATCAATACCGTTGGCTCCGTTGGGATAGGTGGCATAGAAATTGGGATCCGAGGTGACGCCTGTTGACAGGGTGGGGGTTCTGTCATCGGCAGGTACCGCATAGAGCCGGTACTGTCCGAGGTCCATCACGCGTTTGGCAGCCGCTGCGGCTAATGCCCAGCGGCTTTCGTCGTATTGCTGGGAAACATAGTGCACCCCGTCAGTCTTCCGTGTCCAATTGCCAAAGTAAGAACGGGCTGCTTCGCCACCATTATACAACGGACTGGCGTGTATCAGCCGTAAACGGGCGACCAGCGCCAATGCCGCTCCTTTCGTCGGGCGTCCAAAGTTGAGAAGCCCCACGTCTGCCGGTATCAGTTGAGCTGCTTTCTCAAATTCCGCACAGGTGTAGTCCATCGCTTCGTCATAGGTAGACCGCGGACGGTCATAGTATTCCATGGATTCGTTCGTGTTGAGCACTTCATCACCTACCAATATCGGCGGGCCATAATCCACCAAAATATTGTAGTAGGCATAGGCCCGTATGAAGCGTGTATACCCGTCGATCCGTTGTCGGTCAAGATTGGTCATATCGGCCGGCCGCTCCAGGTTTTCCAGGATCAAATTGCATTTCCGGATGATTTTGTAATACCTGTTCCATTGGTTGAGTCCGCCAAATTTATCCGGCGTAATGTTTCCCGTAGCAAAATCCATCCCGTAATAGATATTGGTGGTTCCAACACCTGTCAGCCCGTTGAAACCTTCGTCCGTTGCCATAGGCCCCGGAGTGTAATTGCTCCGGATGGTTCTAGCTTCGTCATTGAACAATGAGGCTGCCCCCCACATATAAGCTTCCATATTTCGGGTATTGCTAAATGCCGAATCGATGTTAAATTCATCGTCGAAGTAACTGTCGATATTCAGGTAGTCCTCGCAGGATGTCATCATCGCAACCAGCTGAATGATCAGGGCTGCGCTCGCTATTCTTTTTATGATTATTGACGTTTTCATGTCGTTGATTTATGTATGTCGCCTAGAAATTGATATATACCTGTGCCGAATACGTAGCAGGTATGGGGTATTTACGGCCGTTCCATGCGGCCTGTTCCGGGTCAAAGATTTTCACATTGTCCCATATATAGAGGTTGTTTCCCACAAACTGGAGATCCATCGAGCTGATACCTACCCTTTGCATGAAGGACGGACTGACACGGTAACTCAGTGTGATCTCCTGCAGGCGTATGTAGCGCGCGTCGTCTTGCCAAAATGACGATAATTGGGTGTTATTGCTGTTCTTGCCATATTGCAGGCGCGGGAAACGGGCATCCGGGTTTTCTGCCAACGCCGGATCGATACCGTTTTCGATGGCATAGTCCAGTGGAATCCACCGGGTTTTCGGGTCGTTTGCCATCGTGATCACATTGCCCAGCGTACCGTTGTAGAAAGGCATATAGCCCATACCGTTGATTTCTGTGACGTTCTTATAAGTTTTAGGCATTCCAACATAGTAGAAAGGTGTTCTTCCGGTTCCCTTGAACAGTACGCCCAATGATAGATTTTTATAGCGGAACTCTCCGCCAAAACCAAACATCAACAAGGGATAGTCGCTATGGGTCAATGGTACCTTGTCTAGCGTATTGATCACCCCGTCGCCATTGACATCTTTATATTTGATATCCCCTGGCAAAACGGCTCCGAAAGTCTGTTTCGGACTGTACTTGACATCGTCTTCGTCCTTGAATAAGCCGAGGGCCTGATAGCCACGGATGGAACCGTACGGAAAGCCGTTGTATTCCAGGTACGGATATTCCATATAGGCTTGTTCCCAATTCTGTACTACATTTTTGGAGTAGGTGAAATTACCCCGCACCGTAAAACCGAAGTCGGGGGTAAGCTGCGTGTTGTAGCTGATGTTTCCATCGGCACCGGTACTTTTCATCCGCCCCACATTGGCCCAGGGATTGGTGACCACCCCTACGTACTCGGGCACTTGTACACGCTGTTGGAAAATTCCGTTACGCTGATCCTTAAAGAAGTCAATGACAAAATCGATCTTATTGTTGAAGAGCCTACCCTCAATCCCCAGGTTGGACTTGATGGCCCTTTCCCACGCGAGGTTATCGGCTCCGATACGGGTTTCGTTGATGGTTTCTATACCACCGACTCCCCATATGGTGCTGAAACCCTGATTGGCCTTGGTGAGGTAAGGAAAACGGAGATCGTTGACGATACGGTCGTTTCCCACGGTGCCATAAGAAGCCCGGATCTTGAAGTAATTGAGCCAAGGAGCCTTTTCCTGTATAAATTCGTAGCTCGTGGGCACCCAACCCAATGCCACGGATGGGAAAAAGCCGTACTGCCTGCCCGGCTGGAAGTTTTCGGAGCCCGTATACCCAAAGTTGACATCCAGCAGGTAGGTATCCCGGAAGCCGTAGGTCAGCCGACTGGATATCCCTTGATAGCGCACGGGAATAGCGGTTAAATTGTTGGTGGCATCTTCGGTGTTTTTAGCATCGCTGATGTAGTAATAGATCAATGCGGATGTGCGGTGGTCATCACCAAATTGCTGGTCGTAGTTGATCATGGACTCCAGGTGATACTTGCGGTACTGCCGTGTATCTTTACCGTAGAGCGCAGCGCTTTCCTGTACCGTTTCTTGGGTGATGAGCGATCCGTCATAATCCCGGCCCATCGCCTGGTAGAGCGCCGGCTGTATCCATCTGCGCTCGTTAAATCTACTGTGGAGATCGTACGCCCCCTGCACACGGACCTTGAGCCCCGCCAGAATACGGGAAAGGTCTTGATCCAGCGAGAGGGTCGTTTTACCTTTGTACCACTGTTCCGAGGCTTTCCCTGTACGGTTGATAAGCACAGAGGGAGATGATAACCCATCACTCCCCATGGCGGGCAGCATGCCGTTGGAATATTGTGTGGGAACGGCTAACGGTGTGAGCGATGACTGTGCACCCCATATAAAGTCGGTATTGGCTACACCGGGCTGATCCAGTTTGGATAGGTATCCATCCGATCCCAGGTATACTTTTGTGGTTGGGGTGAGGTTGATATCCAGGTTAATCCGATAGGTGTAGGAATCGAAGCCTACATTCGAGCTGTAGGGGCTGCTTTTGTCTACCTTGTAAGCGGCAGTTTCACTTTTTCCGCCCAAGCTCAGGAAGTAACGGGCTACGTCAGATCCGCCACGCCCACTGATATAATAGCTTTGGCGCCAGAAGTTTTTGTTGAGGATTTCGTCCTGCCAGCTCACATCCGGATATATATCCGGATCCAGTCCGCCCTGGATGATACCCAGCTCGGTTTCGGTATAAACAGGCGATTGGTTGCGGGCGAAAGCAGCCTCATTGGCCAATTGGGCATAGTCATAAGCGCGCAGGTATTCCGGCAGCCGATTGAGCCGCGAAAGGGTGGTGTTGGCGCGGGCGGTGATCTGTATACGATCCACAGTACCTCGCTTGGTCGTGACCAATACCACCCCGTTGGCACCGCGTACCCCATAAACGGCGGTGGCCGACGCATCCTTCAGTATGGAGAAGCTCTCGACATCCGCCGGATCCAGGGTGTTCAGATCACCTTCCAACCCATCGATGAGTACAAGGGCGCTGCTATTGGCGCCGAATGTACCGATACCACGTATCCAGAAGTCAGCGATGTTTTGTCCGGGCTCACCACTGGCCTGCATCGAAATCACGCCGGCTGCCCGTCCACCAAGCAGGTTGGCAATGGAGGGGGCTGGCGATTGCAGATCTTTGGGATCTACAGTGGTAATGGCGCCGACCGAGCTGATCTTTCGCTGCTTAGCACCCAGACCGACCACAACGACTTCGTCGAGGGCCTCACTCTTGTTGGTGAGCGCGATGGACAGGTCATTGGTCGATTCGATGGCGACATGCTCGAAGGGTTCATAACCGATGTACGTAAACACCAGCCTGTCCCCATAGACCGCGTTTATGCTAAACGCTCCATTGGCATTGGTTGATGTACCGGTGGCGGCCCTGTCTTTGATATAAATAGACACGGCGGATAGCGGCTGGCCAGCTTCATTGACGACCGTACCGGCAATCGTTAACTCTTGTGTTTGCTGTGCAAAAGTGGCCATGTGCAATAAACATAACGGCAACAGGCACAATATATGAATGATTCTCATTGTATTAGACAGCTTGATTATTCAATAATTAGTTTGCGAATCCGTGAATTGCCATAGTCAGCGATATAGATATCGCCTTGTTCGTTGACCGCAACCCCCCAGGGGTTGTTGAACATGGACTCGATCGGACCGCCATCTCTGTAGCCTGCCACTCCGGGCTGCCCCGCTACCGTGGTGACGATGCCGTCTGCCGATACCATACGGATACAATGGTTGCCATAGTCCGCCACGAACATGTTTCCGTCGTTATCAAACTTGATGTCTTTTGGATAGTTGAATACCGCATCTTCGAGCGGTCCATCGCGGTGGCCACTGCCACCGGTCGCGTTGACCCGTTTGAACCCTTCATCGATATGTTCCGGACGCAAATCCAGCACCATGAGCCCTTGTTTGAATTCATTCGGACTGGCGTTTGAATGGAGGGTCATCCACAGTTCCCAAGGCTTCTTCGGGTTAACACCCTGCCCATACTGCGATCCATATGGCCATTTTGAATCAGCATCCTTCGATCCTTTATGTACAACGGTCGCTTCATAGGTATCCGGGTGTATCTTCACCACACTGCCATCACGTGAACGGGTATAGAGATAGCCGTCATACGGACTGAAAGAGATAAAGTTCATATACTGGTCGCCGGTTGGAATTCCGTGGGCACTGGCAAATGAGGCATTGCGCTGACGGGGGTACCAACCCTCTATTGGGTCAAAGGAGAAAAACACTTCCACGACCGATTCGTGAGAAACCGTCATCATGCCCGTGGCGCGGTCTACCGTTATGCCGTTGGCATACGGATATGGCTTTTCTTTAGCCAGATACATGGAGGTCACCAGATTTTCCGCCTCACTGATCCGGCCCACGCCAAATTTCGAATCGCCCGTGCCATCCCGCCAGGTCATGAACAGGTTGCCTTCCGCATCCAATTCCAAGTACTTTGCACACACATGCGCCTGGTCTAGGGTGCCCGGTACAAACTCTCTGTCCCCGGTACCTGTGACAGTGGTCACCTGGGCTTGGGCCGTGTAGGTGAACGTTTCTTCGTAAGTGGCGGATTGCTCACCGATAACTACTTTAATGGCCGGATTTTCGCCCGGGAGACGCGGTACGATGGCATAAATCCGATCTCCGCTGGAGGAAACTACAGCGGCCTGGGTATTGTTGAAATACACCTCGATTTTGCTGGCATCGCTTCCGAAATTCTCGCCGTCTAACAAAATCTTGTCTTTTGCTCCTCCCTCATGGGGCGAAAAGGAGGTCAACGTAATGGGCTCGTTGGGTTCGTGCTCCTTACGGTTAATTTCCCCTTCGTTTTTTTGACATGCAAACAAAAGAGGCAGGGCGGTGATGACACACGCCAGTGAGTGGTAATGTTTCATTGCATAAATAGTTTAAATTTGCAAGCAGCTTATACGGCCGCAAGTTTGAGGGTTTGTTGTTTATAATTGGTTAATATTGGGTTATGATAAGATAAAGTTTGTTGCGCGGCTACGTGCCGAGCGATAAAAAGAGTACCGTGGCCAATGAGGTTGCATATTGCTGGCGCGGTGCAGAACAGGCAATGTGTTCCCTTTCCAGAAAATACTAAAAAAAAGGAGCGTAAAACTTTTCATTTCATTTCATATTGGTTTTCATTTACGATATTGAATGTTTATTTTGGTTGCAAGTATGAGGTTTTCATGTTTAGTAGTTGTTAATTTTGGGTTATCATAACTTTTTCCAGCCGATTTGAAAGTTCTTGAAGAATAACCCACTGCCCTAAATCTCATTTGGAAATAACCTATCGGGGTTCAACCGATTGAATGTTTTTTCGTTAAATTCTTATAATTAGGAATATACATAGGATGTATGATGAAGAAATCCGTTCAAATAGAGAAAAAAGTAAATTTTTACTTTCATAACAGTTGGCTAAGTAGGTTTATAAATAGTATTGTAAAATTAATAAAATAAAACTATAAAAAATAAAATAAAATATAATTTTAAACTTTTTTAACCATAGAGAAGGATCAACATGCCGCCTAATGTTTGACTAGTAGATATAATGCGGCAGCCAAAGCGGCGCCGATTATCGGGCCGACCACAGGCACCCATGCATAACCCCAATTGCTTCCGCCTTTTCCTTTTATGGGCGCAATCGCATGGAAAATGCGTGGGGCCAAGTCGCGCGCCGGATTGATGGCGTATCCCGTGGTGCCTCCCAATGACAAGCCGATTGCCCATACCACAAAGGCTACCGGAATAGCTCCGATAGTTCCAAGCCCAATGGGTGTCGATGTCCCATCCGGATCCAATGTCGCTCCTGCGATATAAAACACTGCGAATATTAAAACGAAGGTCCCAATGATTTCACTCAGCAGGTTGGTAAAGGGATTTTTTATTGCTGCTCCAGTGGAAAACACCCCTAGCTGCGCAGCGGGATCTTCCGTACTATTGAAATGATCCCGGTACATCGCCCAAGTCAGTAATGCACCCGTAAAAGCCCCTCCAAATTGAGCCATGATATAGCCGGGTGCCATGGCCCAGTCAAATAATCCGCCTATCGCCAAACCTACTGTTACAGCGGGATTCAGATGTGCTCCACTATGGGGAGCTGCCACCAGTACTCCGGTAAATACGGCTAGCGCCCAACCGGCGGTGATCACAATCCAGCCACCGTTGTTTCCAAGCGTTTTCTTTAAGCATACATTGGCAACCACCCCGTTTCCAAGCAGAAGTAATAATGCCGTTCCTATAAACTCAGCTACATATACGTTCATGGTGAAATCTTTTTCAGTGTTGGCTACTATTTCAATGATGTCCAATATTGTAAGGCTTTAATGGCCTTCTCCCATCCTTGTATGCCTTTTTCCGCATCGGTCCTGTCTTTTGTGGGTTCAAATTCCTGGTCAATTTCCCACAGATTGGCTATTTCTTCAGCGTCGTTCCAATACCCTACAGCCAACCCGGCGAGGTAAGCAGCCCCGAGGGCTGTGGTTTCGGTCACTTTCGGGCGGATTACCTTGGTGTTCAGTACATCCGATTGGTATTGCATCAATAAATTGTTTGCGGTAGCCCCACCGTCGACTCGAAGTTCCCTGATTGAAAGGTTGCTGTCGGCTTCCATGGCTTTCAATACATCCATGGTTTGGTATGCAATGGCATCTAAAGCCGCACGTGCCACATGCGCATCGGTGGTTGCCCGGGTAATTCCGAATACCGTTCCTTTGGCATGGGAATTCCAATATGGGGCCCCCAATCCTGCAAAAGTAGGCACAAATACCACCCCCCCGGTATCATCTACGCTCATTGCGAGTTCCTCAATTTGCTTGGACGTCATGATGATGCCTAGGTTATCACGGAGCCATTGCACCACGGCACCTCCGATGAATATGCTTCCCTCCAAGGCATACATGGTTACGCCGTTTACCTGCCAAGCAATGGTGGTCAGCAGGTTATTGTTGGATACAATCGGTTTTGTGCCGGTGTTCATGACCATGAAGCACCCGGTTCCATAGGTATTTTTTACCATCCCGGGTTCAATGCAACGTTGCCCAAAAAGAGCAGCTTGTTGGTCACCCGCAATACCGGCAATGGGAATTTTGGAAGCAAAAATGGTGGTTTTGGTTTCGCCATAAATTTCGCTGCTTGACTTAACCACAGGCAATAGCTGTTTTGGAATGTCAAACAAGGCCAACAATTCGTCGTCCCATGCCAATGTGTTGATGTTATAAATCATGGTTCGGGAAGCATTGGTTACATCCGTTATATGGAGTTCACCACGGGTAAGGTTCCAAATCAGCCAAGTGTCCATCGTGCCACAAATAAGTTCGCCCGCGTTGGCCTTTTCCCTGGCGCCTTCTACATTATCCAAAATCCATTTGATCTTGGTTGCTGAAAAATAGGGGTCTATCACCAATCCTGTTTTTTCGCGGATGATTGCTTCCTTCCCTGCAGCCTTGAGTTCGTCACAATAGTCCGCGGTTCGCTTGTCCTGCCAGACAATTGCATGGTATACCGGTTGTCCCGATTTTTTGTCCCAAACTACAATGGTTTCCCGTTGGTTAGTTATTCCAATCGCGGCAATATTTTTTCCATTAAGGCCGGCTTTGGTGGTTGCTTCGGCGGTAATGCCTGCTTGTGTCGACCAAATTTCCAGTGCGTCATGCTCTACCCATCCCGGTTTTGGGAAGTATTGCTTGAATTCCCGCTGTGCAACGGAAATCACCTGTCCTTTTTTGTCGAAAATGATAGATCTGGAACTCGTTGTCCCCTGGTCCATCGCTAAAATGTATTGTTCCATAGTGGTAAGAAAGACTTAACTGGTTAATCGTTATTTAGTTCATAATTAATGTCCGTCTATCATATTGAAAGATGGAACACGGATGACACCGATCAAGCGGATAATCGCCGATTTTAGTCGGGTAAATATCGTTTTACAAGTGCTTCAAACTGGTGAAGTTGCGTATCGATCCATTCCTGGTCCTTATTTAAGGATTTGGCCATGATTTCAGCTGTTTTCGGTGCCATTTCCAGTGCAGCCGCAGCATCTAGAAACAGGATCCTCAGTCGCCTTGCCAATACATCTTCCACCGTACGGGCCATTTCGGTTTCAACCGCCCATGCCACTTCTGCCCCAATGTGCTCAAATTTAGGGTGAAGCTTTTCATTGAGTTCTGGCTTGGCGGTAGCCATAGCCTGTATTTTATTGGCGTCGCTACCGTAATATCCCCAATGTCCGGATTGCTTCTCCTGGGTATAACCATTGATTTTTATATCTTGCGTAAGGCAGGCTACTTTTTCAAATCCGCTGGTGCTTATTGCCTTGTCGACGGTTTCCTCGGCCATTTTTCGGTATGTGGTCCATTTTCCTCCGGTAATGGTGATCAAACCTGAATCGTTAATGATGAGTTTATGGTCCCGTGAGATTTCCTTCGTGCTGTCGCTGTCTTTATCGGGAGCGGCTAGCGGACGCAGGCCAGCAAAAATGCTGCGTACATCACTGAGCTGCGGAGGCCTATTGAGGTAGTTTGCTGCTGTGTCCAAGATGAAAGCGATCTCTTGGTCAAGTGGTCGAGGTTCTTCACTGTGCTGATCAATAGGGATATCCGTAGTGCCCAATAGCAGATGGTTGTGCCAGGGAACGCCAAAAAGAACTCTGCCATCACTTGTTTCGGGGATCATTAATGCATCTTCATTGCCCAGAAAGGAGCGGTCCACAACGATATGGGTACCTTGGCTGGGACGTACCAATGGCTTGTGAGTAGCGGTATCCAATCGCAAGATGTCATCTACAAACACACCTGTGGCATTGATTATTACACGGGCATTGATTTCATGCTTTTCGCCCTTTTCTTGGTCGACGAACGACAGGCCCGAAATTTTCCCCTGCTCGTTTTTTGCCAGTGCCGTCACTTTTGCATAATTAATGAGGGTTGCGCCATGTTTTGTCGCCGTTTGTGCCAGGTTTATGGCCATTCGGGCATCATCGAATTGCCCGTCGAAGTAACATACACCGCCCTGTAATTTTTCCGTTTTTATACCGGGCAAACGTTTTTTGATGTCTTGCTTGGTTACATAGGTTGATTTGCCGATACGGTGATGCCCAGCCAGCCAGTCGTATATTTTCAAGCCGATGAGGTATTTCCATTTACTGAGGAATGAGTAACATGGAATGATAAAACTCTGCGCATGAGCAAGATGGGGAGCATTTTTGAAGATGATGCCACGTTCACGTAATGCGGCATAGACCAGTTTGACGTCGCCCATGGCTAAATACCTCACACCGCCATGCACCAATTTGGTGCTCCTACTTGATGTTCCTTTCGCAAAGTCATGCTGCTCAAGCAAAATGGTTTTAAGTCCACGGGAAGCAGCATCAAGTGCTATCCCAAGTCCCGTGGCTCCACCTCCGATAATGGCGATATCCCAATTTTCGGTGGATGGAAGGTTTTGCAGTGAACGGTCTCGACTTAAAGAAGGTGTATTCATACGCGTCAATAGGGGTCTAAAAGGCTTTCGTATATAGGTGTTATTGTTGTGGTATTAGCTTTTTCAAAGGTATATGAAATAATTATAAAATCATAATGAAATTAAAAAAAATTAAATGAAAGTCAATAAGGCGGGCTTCGATTTGGTTTTCATCCGAATTATTTGTTCTTTAGTAGCGTTGATATGATCCATAGCGGGATGGTGCAATTCATAGCTTTAACCTTAATAAGCCCATATTAATTCACTAATTATGAATAATGTAGAGCGACATCAATTCATTATGGCCCAACTCAAGAAAGTGGGGTCGGTCAATGTATTGGAATTATGCAAGATGCTGGAGGTCTCCTCCGTAACCATTCGTAAGGACTTGAAACTTTTGGAAAGTCGGCAATTGCTTTTTCGTACACATGGGGGAGCCACATTGGTTAATCCCTATACCACAGATCGGACTGTATTTGAGAAAGAGAAGATGCATGCTGTAGAGAAAGTGGCCATTGCTCGTGAGGCAGCTTCAATGATTACGGACAATGATTCCATCATCATTGCGTCGGGAACGACGGTACAAGCGATGGCTAAAGAGATCCAGCCGATTGGCAACCTTACCGTGGTAACCTCGGCATTGAATGTGGCCGTGCAATTGATCAAGCACCCCAATGTGGAGATTTTGCAATTGGGGGGGATTCTGCGCAAAAGCTCGACTTCTGTTGCGGGGTTGTATGCAGAAAGTATTTTGTCGGATTTCTTTTGCAGCAAGTTATTTTTGGGCGTTGATGGTATCGATCTTGAGTTCGGGTTGACCACCACGAATGCCCAGGAGGCGCATCTCAACAGGAAAATGATGGAAGTATCACAGAAAGTAATTGTGTTGGCCGACTCCACCAAATTTGGTAAACGGGGCTTCGGCCGGATATGTGGTATTGAGGAAATTGACTGTATCATTACAGACAAAGGGATCTCCCCACATACAGTGAAAGGGTTGGAAAGGCTGGGAGTGAAGGTGATGGTCGTGTAACAAAACCTCATAGGTTTTGCACGCATGGCCTGCGCACGGTTAAACCTATAAGGTTTTTTATACTTATATCTCCAGCAACAACCTTGCTGGGTCTTCCAAAAGTTGCTTTACACGCACCACGAAGCTTACCGATTCGCGTCCGTCGACGATACGGTGATCGTATGACATGGCAACGTACATCATGGGACGGATCACCACCTGACCGTTTTCGGCCACGGGGCGTTCGATGATATTATGCATACCAAAGATCGCCGATTGTGGGGCATTGATAATGGGGGTAGACATCATCGAGCCAAATACGCCACCATTGGTAATGGTAAAGGTGCCTCCAGTCATTTCTTCGATGGTCAGCTTATTGTCCCGGGCTTTGACAGCTAAATTGACAACTTCTTTTTCTATTTCATGGAGCGACAGCGAATCCGCATTGCGGATTACAGGCACAACCAATCCCTTAGGTGCAGATACGGCGATGGATACGTCCACGAAATCACTATATACAATTTCTTCGCCATCAATACGGGCATTCACCGCAGGCCATTCCTTGAGTGCCGTGCATATGGCCTTGGTGAAGAACGACATGAACCCAAGTCCAACGCCGTGTTTTTCCTTAAAGATTTCCTTATACTTGGCACGTAAATCCATAATGGGTTTCATGTTCACCTCATTGAATGTGGTGAGCATAGCCGTTTCATTTTTGACGGCCACCAAGCGTTTGGCTATGGTTTTGCGGAGGGACGACATCTTTTCACGGCGCTCATTCCGCTCACCACTCGCTTTTGGTACCTGTGTTGCGACCGTTGCCGGTTTGGCAGGCTCCGATGCTTTTGCCTTGGGCGCTTCGGCTTTTTCAGCATCCTCCTTAGTAATGCGACCGTCTTTACCGGTACCGTCTAAGGAAGCAGGGGCTATGCCTTTTTCCCTTAAAATCTTGGCCGCAGCAGGAGAGGCCGTTCCCGAGGCGTAGCTATCCTTGCTGCTGTCGGCTGCCGGCTTGCTGTCGGCTTGCGGGGTATCTTCCGCTTTATCTGTTTCCTGTTTGTCTTCTTTTTTGTCGCCGGCGGGCGCTTCACCTTCTTCAATGGTGGCTACCAAAGCTCCGATTTCGAGTGTGTCGCCTTCTTGTGCTACAATTTTGAGTATTCCTGCCTTTTCGGCTGGTAATTCGAAAGTTGCTTTGTCCGATTCCAGTTCGGCGATGTTTTCATCCATTTCCACGTAATCACCATCTTGCTTCAACCATTGTGAAAGGGTCACTTCCGAGATGGATTCACCTACTGTCGGTACTTTTATTTCTACGCTCATATATGACTGTATTAAAAATGCTGTTTGCGTTTGGTCAATCGACTTTTGAAGCCTCTTTTACACTGGCTTTGACGTTCTCCCTTACTTCTGGCCCCGCCTTATCCTCAAACGCCCTGCCTACCACAGCAAGCTGTTGAGCCGTGTGCTGTTTAGCATATCCGGTGGCCGTACTGCTGCTTTCCTTACGGGAAATCACGTCCAGTGAAATGTTGCGGTTCCTGAATTTTCGGCATATATAAGGCCATGCACCCATGTTTTCAGGTTCTTCCTGTACCCAGATGAAATCCGTGGCTTTTTTGTACTTGTTCCGTATGGCACGGAGCTTGTCCATGGGAGTGGGATAGAGTTGCTCCACCCGTACAAGGGCTACATCCTTACGCTTATCAGCCTGTTGCTTTTCAAGCAAATCATAGTATATTTTACCGGAGCAGAACAGCACACGCTTCACATCGGCCGACTTTACATAGCTATCATCAATAACTTCTTGAAACTGCGACTTCGTGGTGAAAGCTGAGATATCACTCACCATCTTCGGATGTCGCAACAGGCTTTTGGGTGTGAAAACAACAAGTGGCTTGCGGTAATCGCGTTTTATCTGGCGTCGCAAAACATGAAAGAAATTGGCCGGTGTGGTACAATTAACGATTTGCATGTTATTTTCAGCACAGAGTTCCAGGAAACGTTCGATACGGGCCGAGGAGTGTTCAGGGCCTTGACCTTCTGCACCATGTGGCAACAGCATGACCAATGCATTCGAACGCCGCCATTTGGTTTCAGCACTGGAAATGTATTGGTCTACAATAATCTGCGCACCGTTAAAGAAATCGCCAAACTGTGCTTCCCATACGGTCAATGCCTGAGGGTTGGCCAATGCATAGCCATATTCGAATCCCAGCACCCCATATTCTGAAAGGTGTGAGTTGTAAATATTGAACCGTTCCCCTCCCTTGATGTGTTGGAGTGGGATGTACTCTTCCTCCGAGTCTTCCAAAGTGAGCACCGCATGCCGGTGGGAGAATGTGCCACGTTCCACATCCTGTCCGCTAACGCGCACGCGCGCACCCTCATTCAACAGCGTGGCATAGGCCATCAATTCTGCGGTAGCCCAATCAAAGGTCTTTGTTTCAACCATTTTAAGGCGTTCGTCAAAGAGACGCGAAATCTTCCGAAAGAATTTCTTGTCCTTGGGCAAGGTGCTCATTTCCTGTGCGATCGACAAAAACGCGCGCTCAGTGACACCGGTTTTAACAGGTGTGAAAATATCTTCATATCTTGCTTTATAGAGTCCTTTCCAGGCACCAGCATACATGGGGTTGTCAAGCTTGAGGTTCTCTTCTTCTTTTGACTCATCCAACCGGTTTTGCAGCAGCTTACGGAAATCCTTCTCCATTTCCTTCGCTAAATCGGCGCTAACACTACCTTGTTCCGCCAATTTTTTGTAGTAAATTTCACGGGGATTGGCGTGCTTTTCGATCGCCTTATACAACAGGGGCTGTGTGAATTTCGGCTCATCACCTTCGTTATGTCCGTACCTTCTATAACACAATAAGTCGATGAAAACATCGGTATGGTATTTCTGACGATATTCCACGGCCATATTGATGGCATATACCAACGCTTCTACATCGTCGCCGTTCACATGGAATACCGGTGACAAGGTTACCTTAGCGATATCTGTGCAGTAGGTAGACGATCGGCCATCCTTGAAATTGGTTGTAAACCCTACCTGATTGTTTACCACGATGTGGATGGTACCTCCTGTACGGAAGCCCTCCAGTTTGGACATTTGTATAACTTCGTATACAATACCTTGGCCAGCAATGGCAGCATCACCATGGATAAGTAAGGGGGCGATTTTGGAAGGGTCGCCATCATATTTCATGTCGATTTTCGAACGTACAATCCCTTCTACCACGGGATCTACCGTTTCCAAGTGGGAAGGATTGGGTACCAAGCTCAGGTGCACGCTGGAGCCGCTGTCTGTGGAAATGTCTGTTGAATAACCCAAATGGTACTTGACATCCCCGCCAAAATCCTGCTCAGCCCCTTCTGCATAGGTTTTACCTTCGAATTCAGAGAAGATACTTTCGTACGATTTCCCAAGGATGTTGGTCAGCACATTGAGCCGGCCGCGATGTGCCATGCCAATGACAAATTCCTGGATACCCAATTCGGCACCTTTTTCAATGACCGAGTCCAATGCTGGGATCAGGCTTTCCGCTCCTTCAAGCGAGAAACGTTTTTGGCCAAGGAATTTTGTGCCTAGGAAATTCTCGAATACCACGGCTTCATTGAGCTTTTGCAATATCCGTTTTTTCTTTTCCAGGGGGAGATTCGGCGTGTTGCGTTCACTTTCCATGTGATCCTGCAACCACTTTATTTTTTCGGGACTCCGGATGTACTTGAATTCAGCACCGATAGACCTGCAATAGGTGTCTTCAATGAGTTGACGGATGTCGCGCAGTTTGGCAGGGCCCAATCCGATTTCCACACCGGCGTTAAAAACGGTATCCATATCGGCTTCACTGAGGCCGAATGTCTCCAGTTCTTTGCCCGGGTAATATTTCCTGCGCTCGCGCACCGGATTTGTCTCGGTAAACAAATGACCCCGGTCCCTGTAGCCATTGATCATGTTCAGCACATTGATTTCCTTGAGCACGTGGTCGGGTGCAGTTTGCACCTCACCAACACTACCATTTTGGCCGAAATCAAAACCCTCGAAAAACTTTTGCCAACCAAAATCAATTGAGTCGGGATCCTCTTTGTACGCTTTATATAGCGAGTCGATATAGGCCGAATCTGCGTTACTTAGATAAGAAAACTTGTCCATTTATTTGTTTATGCAATAAAACGTCAAAGTTATGAATTAAAAAATGGTTTACCATAGTAATAACCCACAATTTTGTGACCAAATTGATTTCAAAACGCCATTGCTTCTTTGGGGTAGAATTGTGCGCTTATTTTTTTGATGTCTATGGGCTTGTTGTCTTTTCCGCTGCTTCCCACACCGGCTAGATGGGCCCAGCTTCCATAGTTGGTAGATGGGCCGTAATCGATTAGCTTTTCCTCAAACCAAGCGGCACCTTTGAGCCAACTGACGCCCAACTCGTGAATAAGATAAGCGGCTACGATTACACGCAAATGGTGCGGAATATGACCCGTTTTATTGAGCTGCCGCATGCCCTTATCCACAATGGAACTTCCGGAATTCCCGGTTTTCCATTTATCGAAATTAGCATCGTCATCCGCATGAGTATCCGGAGGCGTATCCGTCAAACCACCTGAATGAAAAAAGCGGTTGCCATGCTTTTTAAACATAAACCGATAATAATCCCGCCACAACAGCTTCAATATGATCTGTTCAACACGCTTTTTGTCCAGCGTAACTTGCTCAGCCTCCTTAACAGCGTGATACAAGGTATTGGGCGATAATGAACCAATAGCAATGTAGGGGGACAAGGAGGAGTAGTCCATCGTTGATGGGTGGCCTTGCAGAAATGCGCCCATCTGCTTCAATGCTGCGGTTTCACCACCTTGGAAACGCATATTACGTATTTGTTCGATTTCTGCCTCGCTGAAACCCAATTCGGTCAATGAGGGGAGATCACCTGTTTCCATCTCCTCCGGTATGTGGATAGTGTCGGGACTTCCCAACTGGGGTCTAATGGCACTTTCCCGTTCCGTTTTTTTCTTGAAAATAGAAAACGCATCTGGGATGTCTTTAATCGGAAAGGGAAGGTCTTCTTTATGGTATAAGGTATGGCCTATGAAATGTCGCAGGTTGATTTGCATTTTCCATAGGGCCTCCTCAACAAGGGCAGAGATATGGGTTTCTTCATGAGCCACCTCTCTATGGTGGTATACTTCATTGACATGGTACTTCGCTGCTATCTGCGGAAGAAGTACTTCGGGATGGCCATATGCAATAATCAAATCACCACCTAGTTGTTGGAGCGCATGTTTCAGCGCTAACACATTTTCACGCAGAAAGGCAGCGCGTAGGACGCCAGTTTTTTTTGTACCATATTCCGCAGCAACAAAATATCGTGGATCAAAGCAATAAACAGGGATAATTTGATGACTACGTTCAACTGCCCGAAGCAAAATCTCATTGTCATGGATACGCAAATCATTTCTGAACCAAACTAAGATCGTCCTCTTGTCCATGCCGGCAATAATAATGGATTAAATCCTACAAATATATATTTTATTTATGGATGTAAGCTTGGCTGATTGTATCATAATTCGAATATTGACAATAAAACCACATTTCATCGGGAACGCGCGACGTTACGTGTATTTGCGTAGCCCGTTTTGGCCTAATGGTAATATTATGTAAATTTGGGGCTTCTTGAAAACCCCATTTAGATGAGTGAACGCCTTAGACAGTTGATCGATTTTTTAAAAGAGAGCCCCGATGATCCCTTCCTGAAATATGCGCTTGCCACAGAGCATCTGAAACTTGGTCATGTAGTCGACGCCCTACGCTATTATGAAGAGCTGCTGACTAACCACCCTGCATACGTGGGCACCTATTATCATTTGGGTAAACTATATGAGGCGTTGAATAGGAGGGAAGAGGCCATAGCAATCTATGAACAAGGCATGGCAACAGCGCGGAGTAAAGGCGATATGCATGCCCTGTCCGAATTACAAGCTGTTTATCGCTCGGCAATGGGAATGGAAGACGATGAATGACGATCTGTGCCATCCGTGCTCCATCTTTCGATACTACACTGTTCCAGGATTGTTGATATCAGCCGGAAAGTCGTGTGTTCGTCCATGGTCGGTATTTATAGGGTCAACAGGTTATGGCGTCCATTGTTTGGAAAAAATTAAATCACGCTTTTTCGAGGCAGAGTTCGCGTAATTTGTCCACCACGTAATCGATTTCTTCCCTGGTGTTATTCTTGCAAAAGGAGAAACGAACACAAGGCCGTTTGGCATCTACACCGATGGCTGTCAGCACGTGTGAACCGATGTCTGAGCCGGAACTGCAAGCACTCCCGCCGGATGCCGAGATGCCGGAAATATCGAGATTAAACAATAGCATATCGGCAATAGTTGTACAAGGGAACGAAACATTGAGTACCGTATATAGGCTGTTTCCGGGATTGATGTCGCCATTGAATTGCACATCGGGAATGTGTTCGGTCAATTGGGCAATCATGTAGTCTTTCAACCCTTGGATATATTGGCGATGTTCGTCCATTTGGGCATAGCAGATTTCCAAGGCTTTGGCCAATCCCACTATGCCATATACATTTTCGGTACCCCCCCGCATATTACGCTCCTGGGCACCTCCGTAGATGAAAGGCTTTATTTTGGTGTTGTGGTTTACATACAAAAAGCCTACACCTTTCGGGCCATGGAATTTATGGGCTGCCCCCGCGACGAAATCAATTTGCAATTTATTGAGGTCGTGCACAAAATGGCCCATAGTTTGCACCGTATCCGAATGGAAGATAGCCGTATATTGCTTGCAAAGTGCCGATATATATTCAATATCCGTGAGCGTGCCGATTTCATTGTTAGCATGCATCAAGGATACAAATGAACGCGGACTATCTTTCAGTAATTGCTCTAACTGGCCGATATCGACATATCCCAAGGCGTCTACATGGAGCATGCTCAGCTTGATGGTTCCATTTTTTTCCAGTTCTTCCAACGTATGCAGTACGGCATGATGTTCTAACGGCGACGTGATTGCATGGGTGATGCCATTGTCTATAATCCCCCTGACGATGGCTGTGTTGTCCGCTTCGGTACCTCCTGAAGTGAAGAAAATTTCAGCGGGTGATACATTCAATAATCCCGCCACGGTTTTGCGGGCTCGCTCCACGATGGTTTTCACCCGCCTGCCATGGGCATGGATGGATGAAGGGTTGCCATAGTTGCTTTCCATGGTTTCCACCATGGTTTTGATGACTTCCGGATCGAGTGCCGTAGTGGCTGCATTATCAAAGTATACTTGCATGGATGCAAAGGTAAGCATTGATTTACGATTTTAGATTTACGATTTTAGATTTACGATTTTGCTGATCGCCACCGCCGCCCGATCACAATTAGGAGACCGAAAACCAAACTCCCTATGCATCCTGCGTAAGCGAAATAGTCCCCAGCTTTTACATAGCATGTAATTTCCTCATTGAGGTTGATATCCTGTTTAATGGCATCAGCCACCCACCACTTGGTCTTTTGTACCACATCGCCACGCTGGTTGATGAAGGCCGATATACCGGTATTGGCCGAGCGGGCTACCCAACGGCGGGTTTCGATGGCCCGTAGTTTGGCATATGCCAAATGTTGGTCCTTACCAGAAGTATTGCCCCACCAACCGTCATTGGTCACTACGGCGATGAATTGGGCACCCTGCTTGATGTATTGGGCTACATAGTCGCCCCAAATGGATTCGTAGCAGATGACCGGTGCCGCGCCGATACCACTTTGGGAATAAAACACGGAAGGCTTTTCTTGGCGTCCATACCCACCGGTAGTGCCACCAAAAGCCTTGAAGAGGGGTTTCATGAAGGCCAGCGCTCCACCAAAAGGAGTTTGCTCCACACCGGGAACTAATTTGGATTTGTGGTAAAACTGCAACCTAGCTGAATTTTCAATGAGTACGGCAGCATTGTATTTGTCGTAATATATCCCTTGATACTCGAATGCTGTAGGTGTATGCTGTTCGGGAAAAATGCGAAAGCTTTCAATTCCGGAAAGCAAATTGCTATTTTTATATCGCGAGAGGAAATCCTGAATTCGATGGAAAATAGGGAGTTGGCGAAGTTGTTCTTCATCGTATCCAAACGAATGTGCGATGGCCGTTTCCGGCCAGATAAAGAACTCCGTGTTTGGCTGGGCAACGGATTCCGAAAGTCGGATCAGGTCTTCGATTTGCTCCGCGGGAGGGATGAAGCCAAATTTACCATACGGGTCGATGTTGGGTTGTACCACTACTACATCCGATGGGTTTTCATGCTCCTCATATGAAAAATAGCGGTATAACGACCAAGTGGAGGGTATGAGAATCAATGCGGCAAGCCCACCCAATAGTTTATACCGATGCGCAGGGGCAAATCCATCTTTAGCAGATAAGATCGTCAAGAACACCAATATATTGGGCGCCCAAATCCATACCGTTCCACCAAATACCCCGGTATATTCATACCATTGCACCAGTTGGTGTGTGCTGGCAAATCCATTGCCCAAGGTCATCCATGGGAAAGCCAAATCCCAGGTTTGGTGCAGGTACTCATAAGCAATCCAAAAGCAAACAAGTCCGACCAACGATAAACCGATGCCATGGCGTTTCCGCAATTGGTAATAGAGCCTGAAGGCAATAGCCATCAATACGGCTGCAAGGCCAAAAGGGATAAGGGAAACAAATGCAGCGGCATAGACAGGCATCACGGCATCCAATGAATTGAATACCCAATAGATGGAGGCTGTATTCCACAACAGACCGGTGGATCCGCCTAATAGGAATATTTTGGTACCCTTCTTACGGTATTGCCCGCGCATTACATCTTCCATGGCCAGCAGGAGTGGAACAAAACCGACCCACAACAGCGGAGCGGTATAGGGGATGGGCGGCCATGCTACCCATAACAGGAAAGCACTTAGCAGAGCAAGCAGGTAATTCGTTCTCACGTTGGGTTAAAGTTGGGATAAGAGTTCGTTCTTCTTGCTTTCGTATTCGGCCTGTGTAATGAGTTGCCGCTCGAACAAAGTTTTCAGTTTTTTGAGTTTAAGGGTGAGCTCGTCTTCTGCGTCGTTTGTTTTTTCAAATTTAGGCATGGGTTCCTCATCCGGTTCCAAGGGGGGCATTGGAGCGCGATCAATAACATCCTGTTCCTCTTTTGATTGCTCCTTTTTCTGGTTTTCCAGCATCTCGCTCGCCAGTTGGTAAAGTTTCCGCGATTGGGTTTTGGGAATATAGCCCACAGTAAGGACGTCGCCCTGCATGGGGATTACAATAAATTTGGAGCCAAAGATATCCTCCTTGAAGGAAATGTCCTTAACGGCGGCCCATGGTATGATTTCAAAATCTGTGGTCAACCCCAATTTGGTGAATTCGCAAAGGAAAATACGTTTATTCGTCAGTGCAATACTATCCGGAAACAAGGTAACGGCTGGTTTTTTCTGTACGGCGATATACATGACATCTTCGCTGGAGGTAAGCATGTCCTGCAGTTTCAACAAGAGTTTTTCCACCACTTTGGGATCCTGTCCGTCATTGATGTATTTATCGATGTTCATTTTTTTAGTTATCAGCAATCGGCTACTAGTTTGATATGCTGGTATGGTAATTTCTCCATGCTAAGATAGCAAGTTTATCCCAAACCCTGCACGCAAATCACAAATTCACCTTTCAATATATTGGTCTCAAAGTAATTTTTGAGTTCGCTAAGTGTGCCTCGCTTCGTTTCCTCATACAGTTTGCTGATTTCGCGGGAGATGGATGCTTGCCTTTCCTCTCCAAATGTGGCAATGAGCTCTCCAAGGGTCTTGAGCAGGCGATGGGGCGATTCATAGAATACCATTGTACGGTTTTCATTGGCTAAAGACTTCAAGCGGGTATGCCGCCCTTTTTTCACAGGCAGAAAACCCTCGAAACAGAAGCGGTCGCAGGGTAGGCCCGAACAGATCAATGCCGGAACGAAGGCCGTGGCTCCCGGTAAGCACTGTATGGCGATACCATGCTTGATGGCTTCGCGTACCAACAGAAAGCCGGGATCGGATATGGCAGGGGTACCGGCATCGGAAATCAGTGCCACGGTTTGGCCTTCGGTGAGGAACCGGATGATTTCACTGACGGCCTTGTGTTCGTTATGTTGATGGTGTGAGTAAGCCTTCTTCGCTATACCGAAATGCTTAAGTAATGGGGCGCTGGTACGGGTATCTTCCGCAAGGATTACGTCTGCCTCTTGAAGGATACGGATGGCTCGCGGTGTCATGTCTTCGAGGTTGCCTATGGGGGTGGGGACGAGGTAGAGCATTTTGGGGTTTACGATTACAATTTATGATTTTAGATTTTAGATTTACGATTTTAGATTTTAGATTTACGATTTGTGATTGAAGATTGTTGTTTGGATTTCAACGTATTTATGGATGCAACGAAGATAGCCAATAGCTCATTGGCCTCTGCCCACAACAATTGAATCGTACTTTTCTTGTCGGGATTAAATTCCTCGATCAATTCCAGAAAGAACATCGTTTCATCTAATTCTTCTTCAACTATTTTCAATTTATAGATGAAATCTGCATTAGACTTTGCCCTGCACGCGGCACGGTAATTTGCTCCTACAGAACTTGAACACCGTGTGATTTGATTGCTGTAATTTTTATTTATTATATTATAAGGGAGTTCTAAGACCAATTTACCGATATCAATGGAAAGAATTTTTGTGCGTTTCTTTAAAATTTCACTGTTAATCATTATATAGGTTGTCAATCGAGAAAATCTAAAATCTAAAATCGTAAATCTAAAATCACCTTCCTATCTTTGTCGACACAAAATAAGCAAAAATATGTTGCAAATTAATTATATCCGTGAAAACCGTGACAGCGTAATCCAACGGCTAGGCATACGGAATTTCAAACCATTGGAATTGGTGGATGAGGTGATTGTTTTGGATGAGCAGCGTCGGCAGACCCAAGCCCAATCAGATGCGCTTTCCGCCGAAGCCAATACCGCAGCGAAGCAAATTGGTGAATTAATGCGTCAAGGCAAGCGTGATGAGGCGGAAACCATCAAAGCCCAATCCGGCGGATATAAGGAGCAGCTTAAAAAATTGGCTGATGAACTGGCGGCGGTGGAAAGACTACTGCAGGATAAGCTGGTGCTGTTGCCAAACCTGCCCCATCAGTCTGTTCCAAAAGGAGTAGGGGCCGAAGACAATGAGGTGGTGTTGGAGCATGGCCATCATCCCAATCTGCCGGAAAATGCCTTACCCCACTGGGAGCTAGCTGCAAAATACGACATCATCGATTTTGAATTGGGCACCAAGGTTACAGGCGCTGGTTTCCCGGTATATAAAGGCAAGGGCGCACGGTTGCAACGGGCCATGATCAATTTTTTCCTTGACCAAGCCGAGAAGGCAGGATACCAAGAAGTGCAACCTCCCATATTGATAAACGAAGCATCGGGCTTCGGTACGGGACAGCTGCCTGATAAAGAAGGGCAGATGTATCATGTAGGAACGGACGACCTCTACCTTATCCCCACGGCGGAGGTGCCGTTGACAAATCTCTATCGTGATGTGATCGTGAAAGAAGAAGATTTTCCCATTAAACTGACGGCGTATACCCCATGCTTCCGCCGGGAAGCCGGATCCTATGGTGCGCATGTACGTGGATTGAATCGGCTACACCAGTTTGACAAGGTAGAGGTGGTGCAGCTGGTGCATCCTGACCAATCATATGGCGTGTTCGAAACAATGAGCGCATACGTGCAATCCCTGCTCCAGGCATTGAACCTGCCTTATCGGGTCTTGCGCCTTTGTGGTGGCGATATGGGTTTTACTTCAGCACTTACCTATGATATGGAAGTATGGAGTGCCGCTCAAAAACGCTGGCTGGAAGTATCTTCCGTATCCAACTTCGAAACCTACCAAAGCAACCGGCTAAAAGTGCGCTTTAAGGGGCAGGACGGCAAAATGCAGTTGGCCCACACACTAAATGGGAGCGCATTGGCTCTACCACGCATATTGGCTACCATGCTGGAAAATAACCAATCAGATAGGGGGATAAAAATTCCCGAAGTATTGGTGCCTTATACTGGATTTGAGTGGATTGCTTGACCGGGGGCAAATGCTAGCTATGCAAGCTTAAGCGGATTAATCAGATTAATTCGAAGCCATACTGCTTGCCCAGGTCCTCCACCTGTTTAATAAAAGAAGGCAGGTTTTCTAAATTTTCTTTGCTAGCCATAACGCTGATGTTGAAGGTAATACCCGGCGTACGGTCAAGGTATTTTACCTTTTGTTCGTTAGGCATTTTATCCATTATGCTTTCGTAGGCATGATGCGTAAAATCGAGACCTGAAGCTTCCTTGAGGTTTTGCAGAAATTCTATATCAAATTTTTTACGTAAATCAATTTGATTGATGGTTTGCCTTGATACATTCATCTTTCGGGCAACCACCGATCCCTTAATTCCGCGTTCTTTCATCGTTTCCTTAATGACTTCCCCCAAAGTCTTCGTGTTTATTTTGGTCATGTTACAAAGATATCTTGCTTTTTGTAAATAAAATATTTACAAAAAGCCCATTGTTTCGGCTAAAATGATTTTATATTTTGCTTTTTGTAAATTATTAATTTACATTTGTCCTTATTGTACAGCTAATTCGCTAGCGCTTACTTGGTGTCGCAAATAGATAACGTGCTAAAACATGATTTAATAACACATAAAAGCAGCAAATTATTGTAGAGTTTTTACACTAAACTATTTTCTCAAAAAAGACTAATTGCTTTTAGCCTGTTCGGATTCGATCCGTGAACGTGGTCAATTTGATAGTATAGGTTGCCTGATGGATGATACGAGGTGATATAACTTATCCTGTTTGTCTCAGAATTACAGGTAATGGAGCCTAATTCAGCTAGTAAAAGAAATCCGGATTTCCGGTATATCGATTAATTTTTAACCAAAATCAAAACACATGAAACAAAAACTACTAAGTTTCGTACTGCTTTGCGTTTTGTTGGTTGGTTTTGCCAATGCACAAACAAGAGTAGTGAGCGGAAAGGTGACTTCCGCTGACAATGGAGCGCCTCTTTCGGGGGTGTCAATTACAGTTGTCGGCTCAACGATTGCTACAAGTACGGATGATGCCGGTAATTATGCAATTACCGTACCCTCCAACTACAATGCCATCATGTTTATTTATTTAGGGTACCAAACCCAAGAGCATTCAGTGGCCACTTATTCCCAGCGTGGCAATACGCTGAATGTTGAACTTGTGTCAATCACGACGAGCTTAGATGAAGTGGTGGTAACAGGTGGTGGTTTGACCACTACGCAAAGACAATTGGGAAATGCCTCAACTACTATCAAAACCCAAGATGTAACACAAGGCAAAGCATCTAATGTCGCCGCTGGTTTATCAGGTAAAGTTCCAGGTTTGCAAGTAAATGCAGTTAGTGGCGGTTTGAATCCAAATTATAGACTAATTCTCCGGGGACAGCGTTCAATCACAGGTAATAACCAGGCCTTGTTAGTGGTCGATAATATTATCGTGCCTACTTCAATGCTAGGCAACTTGAATCCAGAGGACATCGACGATATCCAGGTTTTGAATGGTGCCGGTGCGGCAGCACTTTACGGTTCAGATGCTTCTAATGGAGCACTTATCATTACTACCAAAAAAGGTAAGGCTGGACAAACTTTCATTAAATTATCTAATACATCCACATTTGAGGAAGTTAGCTATTATCCCAAATTGCAATCAAGGTTTGGTTCCGGTACCACACCAGATAATGTAAAGACGTATACACCCTATGAAAACCAACAATATGGCCCTGAATTTGACGGCTCGATGGTACCAATAGGCAAGCCATTGGAAGATGGATCAATTCAAACAATACCCTATTCCCCAACAAATGGAAAGAATGATTTTTGGGAAGCTGGCTATGCAAATCAGACAGATCTATCGTTGACATCGGGTGACGACAAATCAAGTTATTATATCGCCGGTCAGTATTTTGATCAAAAATCAACCGTTCCTCGCGATAAATACAGGAGAGTTTCATTACGTGCTAATGGTACACGTAAAATTTATGACAATTTTGACGTGGAGTTCAATACCAATTACATCTACAACTGGTATGACATGACCACGCAGACCGGAAGCATGTATACCAATATTATGATGACACCTGCGCATATTCAATTGACCGATTACCGGAATTGGGAAACGGATCCATTTGCTAATCCGAATGGTTATTATAATGAATATTACGATAACCCTTATTTCACGTTGGACAATTGGCGCCAATTTACCGTAAACGAGTATTTCCAAGGTAACCTTCAATTGCGTTGGAACCCGATTAAACCTCTCACGTTTACATACCGAATAGGCCTGAGTTCACGTAACAACCGCAACAAATCACAGGTCGGTAAATTTACGTATAGTGAATACACGAAAAGTATATCCGGTAGCTCAAAAACGGATGAGGCGGGAAGTGTAAGTGATTATCAGAATTGGAGTTTTCAGCTGGTCAGCGACTTCCTTGCCGGTTATAAGACAAGTATAACAGAGGATCTGATGTTTGAGGGAACGCTCGGCGCTTCTATCCGCGATAATAACGCGAAAAATTTGAATGTGTCTGCAAGCGGATTGGTGGTTGATGGATTGTACGATATTGGTAACTCATCAAATATTCCAAGTGCAGATGAAATCAACCGCAGATCCCGGCAAGTTGGTGTTTATGGCGACCTTAGGTTTGGTTTCAAAAACTACCTTTTTTTACACGTTACCGCCCGTAATGATTGGCGGTCGATACTTGCCAAGGAAAACCGTTCGTTTTTCTACCCGTCTGCTGACTTGTCATTTATTGTCACAGATGCCATCCCTTCGCTTAAGGATCTACCTTGGTTGGAATACCTGAAACTTCGTGGCGGCTATGCATATGTTGGGCAGGTGAATCTCGGTGCATATGAGTTAAGCAGCGTCCTTTCTCAACAATTTGGCTTCCCATATACCGGTGGCCCCGGTTTTTCCATCGGCTCAATAATGGTAGCGTCAAACATCAATCCTGAAATTACCAAAGGGCCTGAGGCTGGTTTTGATTTTGACTTGTTCAATGGTGATGTCAGTGGCGGTTTCACTTGGTATAAAACCAATACGGTTGATCAAACCTTGGAAGTGAATGTTTCCCAGGCTACGGGTTACAACATTTTACGGACTAACGTAGGAGAGGTACAAAACCAAGGGATTGAAACGTTCTTGAGGGTAACCCCAATTCGTAACCGTAATGGTTGGACTGTTACCGTGGGTGGGAATTACGCACTTAACCGAAATAAGGTGTTGTCATTAGCAGATGACGCCCCTGAGTACGTTTTCTTTTCAAGCGCCGGAGGCCAAGTAGCCGCTGTGGTTGGCGAGCCTTTCCCCTTGATTCGAACCACCCGTTACAACCGCGATTCGCAGGGCAGAATTATCGTAGATCCCAATAGCGGATTCCCTTCGCATGACGGCACTTATCAAATGTTTGGTACGTCTAATCCTCCACATATCCTAGGTGCGGATCTTGAAGTGCGTTGGAAGGGTTTCCGTTTAACCTCCTTGTTTGAATATCGTACAGGCCATTATATTTATAATGGCATAACAACTGCATTTGATTTTTCGGGTGCTGGTATCCGTTCCACCTGGTTTAACAGAGAACGTTTTGTGATCCCTAATTCTTCGTATTTAGATCCATCAACAGGTGAATATGTTGCTAATACCAACATTACTACGCGTTCAGGAGGTGCTGATTTCTGGACGGATGGTACCCGAAATACTGGGGTTGGCGAGAACTACGCGCATTCCGCTGCATTTTGGAAATGGCGGGAAGCAAGCTTGTCTTATGACATTCCTGCTCATATCTTCAAGGGCTACGTAAAGGGAGCAACGGTAAGCCTTCAAGGGCGCAATTTGTTTATTTGGGTGCCGAAAACGAATTTATATACTGATCCAGAATACAGTCAACAAGGTGCAGATAGTAATGCTATTGGTGTTGCTAACGTGTCGCTAACTCCTCCAGCAAGGTATTTTGGCGGTACGGTATCATTCTCTTTCTAAACGGTTTTAACAATAGTGTGATGAAAAAATATAGTATAAAATATTTGATGTTTGCTTTGCTGTTTTCAGCGACGTCATGTGAGAAATATTTGGATATTAATGATAACCCTAATGATCCTACGGTTGTTCAACCAGAGTTGGTTTTACCAGCCGGTTTAGTGCGAACAGCTTCGCTAGCGGTTGCTTATAATACGTATGGAGCTTCGTTAGGTGGTTATATCGCCAACGCGGGTGGCTTTTCTGGATTCGGGGCATTATTGAACTATAATTTTACACCAGGATTTCTTTCAAACTGGGGTGGTTCTTACGACAACTTGTTGGATTATAAATACGTGATTGACAATTCCGAGGGTGTGGACGAACTGGCCTATTTTAATGCCGTTGCCAAGATCATGACCGTATATGGGTATCAACTTTTAGTTGACGCTCACGGTGATATTCCATACACCGCAGCATTGCAAAGTGATGCAAACACCACTCCAGCTTATGATAATGCACCAGCTATCTATCAGGACCTGGTAAATAAATTGGATGAAGCGATAGGTATTATAGATAATGCCCAGTTTCCGAGGGCCTTGGGATTTTCGGCTGACCCCATGTTTGGTGAGGACAGAGAACCTGAGGAACAAATGAATTTATGGAAACAGTTTGCGAATACGGTTAAATTGAGGCTGCTGATTCGTGTTTCCGAAGTACCCGCTTTGCAGGATTTTGTAAATTCGGAGTTCGCTTCTTTCGATGAGGAACTTGGAATCTTGACAGAAGATGCTATTGTCAATCCAGGTTATGAGCTCAACAAACCAAATCCGACTTGGTCTTCATGGGGGTATACGACTACGGGCAACGTAGCAACTTCGTCTCGCGTCCCTACTTATTATGTTTATGGCTATTATGATGGGAACAAACTAACTGATCCAGGCAGGGGTAGCGTTATCTACAACGACTTTGGCGATGGCAGCCGCCCCACTCCGCTAAACCAGTTGGGTGTGGAGCAAAATAATCCACCAATCCGAGCCAATTATTCACCTTGGTATACAGGGGTTCGGGAAAGCGCTAGTAATATATCCAATGCTTTGGGGATTGTGAAGGGGCCCTCCCAAGGACAACCGATCCTGTTACTTTCAGAGGCATATTTTCTGCTAGCGGAAGCCCAATTGAGAGGGCTCTTGTCAGGAGATGCCGAGGAAAGTTTCGAAGCGGGTATAGCAGCATCCTTTGGATACCTTTACACGACAGTGAGTGGAACGGTAGATGCAGGCAAGGATGTAGATGAAGATGTGGAAACTTATTTGACTGATAATAGCGGTTCGACATTGGTTAATTTTTCAGGAAATACGGAGCAAAAAACAGAGGCGATCATTACACAAAAATACATAGCCTTGAATATGATTCATTCGCATGAGGGTTGGAATGATTATCGGAGAACCGGATATCCCAGGACAAACCCAGATGCAGACCGGTATAACAATATGGCATCTGTTAACTCTAATTCTACGCGGTTGGATGAACTGCCGACCATTCTGCTATATCCACAGACTGAATTTGCGTATAACCCAACGAATGTAAGGGTATTGAACCAGTTTAGTGATTTAATCTTTTGGGCAAAACAATAATTAGAAAACGATGAAAAAGATAACGAATATAATTGCGGTTATTATCTTTATGGGCGTGTTTAGTGCCTGCTTAAAAGATGATAACTATGCATTGGATCCCTCGGGAAGCCAGAATGTTGTGGAGTTCTTGAATTTAACAACCCCAATTTCTGCTTATAATGATAAGTATGTAGAGTATATACCGTTGACGCTAGAAAATGTCCCTGAATCGGAGTTTACTGCCGGTATCAACTATGCTGGGCCAGAAAATGTCGCACCTCAAGATATTGTGGTAGAATTAGCCGCAGCTCCAGAAGTGGCCGAAGAGGCAGGTTATGACCCGTTGGATCCTTCGCTTTATGTGCTCCCAACTTCGATTACAATAAAACGAGGCGAAAAAACAGCTCGATTTCAAGTTAAAGTTCGGCCGAGTTCCTTTGACGGTAACTTAAGCAATGCTTTGGCCATAGCTATCACGTCGACATCATATGGAGTTATTAGTGGAAATGTTGGAAAGGTGATTTTTAGTTTACCAGTAAAAAACATCTATGATGGTGTTTATCGCTATAGAACATCCGCAAACACAGCGCTTTTACCTAATCGAGATGTTGAAGTCGAGTTACGTACTATTAGCCCTACAAGGAGTAGGTTGGGCCCTGGTTTATTAGGGTTTTATAGTAATCAAGTGGATTATATTGTTGATCCAGAAACCAATTTAGTTACCGTTGAAATGATTACTTTGTTGCCAATAGCGACTTTCCCTGAAAGCAAATATGATCCGGAAACGAAGACGTTTACACTAAGGTGGACTTCTAATGGTGGTGCACGGCTATTCGAAGAAACCTTAACTTATATTGGTCCGAGGGAAGAATAATTTTTTTGAATAAATTGATTATATACCTGCGGTTTCCCAGAATTGTTCCGCTTGTAATCATGTGTTTGTGAATCCAAAACAATTCTATCGCTAAAAAGGGGCTCCCAGCCCCTTTTTTATTTATACCTATTCCAATTACGCCCTGTCTTTTATCTAATACTAGCTATGTAAATTATAAATTGCCTATTGTATTATAAATTAAGTCATTTGTCAATCTAATTAGTCTGAATAGCTTCGTTGCCTCTTTTTTTATTGATTTACTTTACTATTATTTACTTGCCAATACGACTCATAGTTTTTTAGCACCCTAAAGTGATAAATTATTTGAATTAACCATTACTAAAAACAGAAGTTGTTGCTGAAATTTTACGCTAAACTATTTCCACAAAAAGATTAACTGCTTTTGACCTGCTCGGATTCGATCAATGGTACATGGTCAATTTGAATGCATGGGTATTGCTTGGTAAATGATATCGGCCGAATATGACCTGCTGGCAATTCCAAAATAGATGGTAGGCAAAATGTTTAATTCAATTAACACACAGACAATGAAACCCGGAGTTTCCGGCATTAATTATATTTGATTAACCAAATTCACAAACACATGAAACAAAAATTACTATGTTTTCTCGTGCTGGGATTAGTGCTGATGGGATCGGCATATGCCCAAGACAGGAGAATCAGCGGTAGGGTAACTTCAGAAATAGACGGGGGTGCATTGTCAGGGGTCTCAGTTTTAATTATTGGTTCCGGTGGAGGAACTCAGACCGATGAGAATGGGCAATATTCTCTTATTGTACCCGCTGCTGCCAGAAACATTCAGTTTAGAATGATTGGCTTCGTTACGCAGACGCTTGAGATTGATGGTAGAAACACTGTAAACGTGGCGCTAACAGCGGAAAAATCTGAGTTGGCAGAAGTCATTATTACGGGTTATACCGAGACTGCGCGGACTAAAAATGTAGGGGCCAGTGTAACCATTTCATCTGATAAAATTCAAGATGTACCTATGCCCAACTTTTCTCAAAGATTGCAAGGACTAGCTGCCGGTGTAAGTGTCTTGTCGGGTTCGGGGCAACCTGGAACAAACGCTGTGATTAGGATACGGGGCCAGAATTCAATTGCGGGTGGTGAAACCCCGTTGTACGTCGTAGATGGTGTGCCCATTGATGAGGCTACGTTTTCTACAATGAATCCTAATGATTTCGAAAGTATTAGTATCCTTAAAGATGCTTCCACCACTGCGCTTTATGGATCGAGAGGTGGCAACGGTGTGGTGGTAATTAAGACAAAAAGGGGGAAGGCAGGTGGACTGCAACTTCGTTATAATACACAATTTGGTATTGATAACAGG
Organism: Parapedobacter tibetensis; assembly: GCF_024704835.1. Lineage (GTDB taxonomy): Bacteria > Bacteroidota > Bacteroidia > Sphingobacteriales > Sphingobacteriaceae > Parapedobacter > Parapedobacter tibetensis. The sequence goes on along the minus strand of NZ_JAMXBE010000004.1, from coordinate 275,775 downwards.
GCGACATCTAAATTTGATATGATGAGCACTAGCGAGTTGCTGGCGCTACAAGAACAGGGTCGAGCCGGTATTGGGTGGACTTTATCGCCAAACAATACGAGTTCTTCTATCGAACCAATTAGGAGAGCAGCAATACTTGACTCCATTAGTCGAATTAATACTAATTGGGAAGACTTGTTTTTCCGGACAGGCAGACTCCAGACCCATGAAGTAACGGCGTCAGGAGGAGATGAAAACACAAGGTACTTTAGTAGTCTAAACTATTATGATCAGGATGGTGTTGCTTATCGGTCGGACTTAAGGCGTTATACATTTAGGCTTAATTTAGACCATAATTCCGGCCCTTGGGAATTCGGCTTGCAAAGTAATGCAGGATGGTCCAAATCAAATTTCATCGAGTCCGAAGCTGCAGTTGCGTTGGCTAATCCTTATGCTGCAATTTACTTGGGTTTGCCTTGGGAGAATCCATTTGGGCCAGACGGTAGAATTATCACATCCAATAATACAACAAACGGTTTTTCTCCAGCTAATCCTTTTAATAGTAGGTACGGGGTATTGGCCGATAGTCGTATAGCATCTAACACATTAGATAGGATGGATAATACAACCTTATTTACGGACCAGATAAAAACAATGTTTAATGCGAATGCCGCTTATAGACTGTACGACGGATTAAAGTTGTCGACTAACGTTGGACTTGATTATCGCCAAACTACGCAAGAACGCAGTATATATCCTGGTTCACATGCCGGAGTTTCCGTTCAGAATGGCAATCAAGGATCATACGGTAATAATGTAACCAGGAGACTAAATTTGATCTCTACAACGGGGTTATCTTACAATAAGGTTTTTGCAGACAAGCACGACTTGTCTGTGCATGCTATGTTTGAAGCTGTTCGTTGGAGGGAATCCGGATTTAACTATACTGGATACGGTATTAATCCAAAGTTGTTGAACACCCCTGCGGGAATTACAGCTGGTACAAACACAAATGCAATGATACCGGGTGTTGGGGGTGGAAAGACGGAATATGGTTTGCTGTCCTACTTTGGGATAGCTAACTATACGTACGACAGGAAATACACCTTTCAAGGTTCATTTAGACGAGACGGTTCATCCAAATTACCTACAGCGAATCGTTGGAGAAGTTTTTATTCGTTGGGTGGTAACTGGAATATATCGGAGGAAACCTTTCTTCAGAACAGTCCCTTTGTTAATCAACTGATTTTGAGGGCTAGCTATGGATTAACTGCGACTGCCCAAAATCAAAGTAATTTCGGTTATTTGCCAACTTATAGCAATGCGTCTTACGCCGGTGAATCTGGTATTGCCCCGGCTACGCCCGGTAATCCAGATTTTGACTGGGAATATACAAGAGCCTTTAACATTGGACTTGATTACGGACTTTGGAATAATCGCGTAAGAGGTGCGCTGGAATTTTATCATAGTACAACTAGAAATTTGTTTATATCCCAGCAACTATCGATGACATCTGGATTTAACAGTTTGTCTATTAACGCTGGAAACATGCTTAATCAAGGCATCGAATTTGATTTTGCGGTTGACGTGCTGTCTGGCAAGGACTATGTATGGACGATTAATGCGAATATTGCCTATAATAGAAATGAAATAACATCCCTCGGTCAAGAAGAAGAGTATCCACAAGGTACTTCTATCATCAGGGTGGGGTTGCCTAGGGGGTCTCACTATGCAGTTGGTTATGCTGGTGCCGATCCAGAAACCGGTGCCCCCCTCTACTATAACAGGAATCAGGAAACCGGTGAGATGGATGGGACAACCACGACAACTTATGATGGCAACACCATGTCCGTGGCCCAATGGGGGACAATGTTTCCGCCTACCAAAGGTGGATTTGGCACCTCCTTTTCTTACAAGGGGTTTAGTTTTAGTACATTGTTTGTATTTTTTGAGGGGTTTCATTTGTTCAATAATGAATCCTTTTTCTTGGCAAGTACTTCCAATTTCTCGGCCTATAATCAACAAAAGAGAATGGCTAATGCTTGGAACGAACCCGGGCAAATTACTGATATTGCTCGTTTGGGATCGCAGCGTCAATTTAGTTCCTTTGATATCGAGGATGCCTCTTTTATACGTTGGAGGAATGTAACAGTTAGCTATCGGTTACCAACAGATTTTGTACGCCAATCCAAATTTCTATCGGGTGTCAGGGTGTATGCGATGGGACAAAACTTGATGACCTGGACCAAATGGAGCGGTTTTGACCCTGAGAATAGTATCAATATCCATAATTTCAGGTATCCTGCTCCCAAAAATTTTACATTTGGAGTAGAGGTTAATTTTTAAGCGTGATTAAATAGACATGAAATGAAAAAGAAATTAAATCTACTAATTACGGCGGCTATTATGTCCGTATCTATAAGCTGCAGTGATAATATCGATTTGCTGCCCTCTGACACAATCCCTACCGAAACGGCTATTCAGAATTACGAAGATTTTGATAGGGCTGTTATTGGGGTGTATTCAAATATCGGATACAATCAAACCATCTATAGTAATACGTTGATGGCCGATGAATCGAGATGGGCTATTGATAATAATGTGAGGAACTACGGTTTACCGCATAAATGGGCCTTTGATTCTTCCGATGGTAACGTTACAGCGCCTTGGGGAAACTTGTATAATGTGATAGACCGTATAAATAGAGCGTTGGCAGTGTACGATAATTTAACTACCATGGGAACACAAGCCCAAGAACTTCCTCGCTTGAGAGGGGAATTGCTGGCATTGAGAGCTCTTTGTCATTTTGATTTACTGCGCTCATTTGCTTCCGGTTATGAAAATGATGCGATGGGAGTGCCATTGATGCTTGAATCAGTAGTACTGGGCAAACCTCCACGTAATACATTTGGTGAAGTGATTAATCAAGTAAAATTGGATCTTGCTGAAGCCGATCAACTTATACCCGCTGGTTTTGGTGACCTCTTTCGGATTACGAAACCTGCGGTCGTTGCTTTAAGGGCCAGGGTTGCATTGTACGCAAAAGATTGGGACGAAGCGATAACCTTCTCAAATCAAGCAATTGGGTTTAAAGGACAATTATCGAGTGGAGACAGTTATATAGACATTTGGAACGACTCAAACACTTCTGAAACATTCTTTCAATTAAGACGGAATTCAAATGGTGGTTCTATACGGACGTTATGGACGGACGATAATACCGATGTGTTCTTCTCTCCTTCATTTAAGCTGATAGATTCCTATGATGGTGATAATGATGTACGGTATAATGCATTTATCTTAGATGATGAGAGTGTTGAAGAAACTCGTGAGAATTGGAAGGTTAATAAATATCCAGGACAAAACGAAACGAATCGATTTAATAATATTAAGGTAATAAGAGTTTCGGAAGTATATCTCATTTTAGCGGAGGCGTATGCTGAAAACAACAATCTAGCTGATGCAACAAAAGCGTTGAATGATTTAAGAAGCGCAAGAATTGATAATTATTCGGATGAAACTTTTGCTAACAAGCAAGATGTTATTGATGCAATATATTTGGAAAGGTTTAAGGAACTTGCATTTGAGGGACATCGTTTCTTCGATTTAAAACGAAGAAACCTGATTGTTGAAAGAGATGACAGGGATCTCGCGTTTGGAGCTGCTATCCCTAAGATTCTAATGACAACAGACCGGAATTATCTCTTACCGATACCATCTGGTGAAATTTATGCAAATGAGAATATAATTCAAAACCCAGGTTATGTTGGACAATAGTTTGTTTCAATTGGTATTCATTATTAGCTATCTTGCTCTACCTGCGGTTTCCTAGAATTGTTCCGCTTGTCAACATGTGTTTGTGAATCCAAAACAATTCTATCGCTAAAAAGGGGCTCCCAGCCCCTTTTTTATTTATATCTTATTCGAATTACGCCTCGTCATTTATCTAATAGCTAATATGTAAATATTGACTTGCTTATTATATTGTAAATTAATCTGTTTGTCAATTTAATCAATCTAAATCGCTTCGTTGTCTAATTTTTTATTGATTTAATTTACTGCTGTTTACTTGCCACTACGACTCATAGTTTTTTAAGCAACCCAAAACGGTAAATTACTTGGATTAACCATTATTAAAAACAGAAGTTATTGCTGAAATTTTACGCTAAACTATTTCCACAAAAGGATTAACTGCTTTTAACCTGCTCGGATTCGATCAATGTACGTGGTCGATTTGAATGCAAGCGGTGTCTGGTAAATTATATCGGCCGAATATGATCTGCCGACCATTCCAAATGCTAGGTAAAAGTGTTTAATCCAATTTAGTACATAGACAAAGAAACCCGGAGTTTCCGGTATGTATATTAATTATATTTTTTAACCAAATACACAAACGCATGAAACATCTATTTTATTTGGGCATGATGCTATTACTAGGTTTTAGCGCATGCAAGAAAGAAAACCAGTCTGAAAAAGTAAATGATGAGACTTTCGTACTGGATGGTCAGACGTATAGCGTGTCCGAGACAAGAGAAAAACTTGCCAAACTCACCGGTGTGGATAAAGATGAACTTGTTTTTTTCAGAGATAGCCTTGCTTTCACTCAGGAAGGAACAACCAGTTTCTTAAAAATTGAAATGTTTATTGGTGAATTAAACAAAATGAAATTATGAAACACTTTTGGCTCTTTGTCTTTGCATTTACTTCAATAATTAGTATAGCAAAAGCTCAAAATGACGATAACGGCAATCTATTATATCCTTACAATTTTGCTATATCAACACCTACATCAGATGGAAAGATAGCGTTTGACTCTAACCAATTAGGTGTAGGTATTAGCGGTTCATTCGGAATTGTACTTACCGAACTTTTTAAGCCGCATTTTCAAGGTGTTGAGACATCGGTACAATTTGTAGTTGGTGGACAAGTAAAAAAGGAGGCCAAACTGACTTTCTTTGAAGAAGATTTTATCGTTGATGGACAAATGTATCTTATTTCGAAGCTTAAGAGTTTCAGTTTGTCTATTTCAACCAATGGAATCGATATGAATTCCGCAAGGTTGGTAATAAAATATAGATTTTATTACGATTCGAATTGGAATTTAATTCCCGGAATTACTCAGTCAGGTTGGCTGCCTGAAATAGCGTTTGGCAAGCCATGGTTTACACATAATAAACAATATAGTTTCGTAGACACTTTTAATCCACCAATAACAATATCTGGCCCAACTGATATCTGTACCGAAGGTGTTTATGAAATTCAACATGCAGGAAATGTTGTCATACAAAATATTGACGGCACCCCAGCTACATTAACTAAAACTGGTGCGACAACATATAAATTATCTAGAGTCAGTAATAATGTGGGGATTGTCAGACTGATGGCGACCTCGAATACTGGAAATACAGCTAACTTTGATGTTCGAGTTGGTTTAATCAAAGGCAGGCTAATTGGCCCATCATTTTTAACCTCGAACTACCATCCTAATAACGAGGAAGAATTTGAGATTCAATTGGATCCCGGTGAAAATTTTACAATTACAAATTTCATAGCGAGCAGATCTACATGTGAGATCCAACAAACAGGACCTTATAAATTTAAAGTTAGAATACCTGGGAGCTGGTCTTTTTACCCCCCTAACCACAACCAAGATTACCTAAGAATTACGGTATTGGATCAATCTGGTGCATGTGTAAAAGGAATTAGTAAAACCATTATTATCTATCCTAACCAAGGCGGCGGTGGTGGTGAATTACCAGATCCGGGCGGACCCCAAAATCCAAATTTTGGCTTGTAAATTTGACTAATTTATATAACTAATTGAAAAGAGCCGTCTTCTATAGTGAAAAGCAAGCTTTTCTCAAAAAATAGCGAGGCAGCTTTTTTCTCTTCTGTGACTTTTGATATTCTGGTGTCCGTGTGTGTTCTTGAAAGATAAACAGGTGATCCCGATATGCGCTAGAACTTACTCTGTCCGGGTCTTGCGGTGATGCATAGTTAGGCCGGCAACTCCATCCTCACCAAATACTGGTCATTTCCATCTTCATAAACCACCTGCACCACCCACCCGTCGGCATGTGCAAGTTGGATTAATGTCTTTTGGTCGATAAACAACCAATTAAAAAGGGGGCTTTTCAACCCTTTATATTCATATTGGTAATGTATTTGCCCGTAGTATTCCTGAGGTTTTTCAATAGCGCCATCAGCATAAAGGTAGGCGATATCCGAGGAATCAAACAGCAGCTGCCCACCTGCATTCAGCAACGATTTGCAATGACGGAGCAATTTTTTCAGTCCATCTAGACTACCCGCTATCCCGATGCCGTTCATTAAGAACAGTAGCGTATCGTATTTCCCGGATCGGTATTCGAAAAAATCATGCTGTATCACCCGCCTTACACCCCGTTCCTTCATCACGGCACAGGCTTTCGGGGAAATTTCCAATGCTTCTACCTCCATGCCCAGCGATTGCAGGTACAACGCATGGCTACCGGCACCGGCACCTACATCAAGTACGTTGCCTTCGCACAACGCCACTGCAATATGCTCTAATTCGGGGAAATCAGGAGGTTGCCTAAAATATTCTTCCATGGGCATTACCTCAATAATTCCATAACTGGCGTGGATTAGGAGCTGTTCTTTTTTTATTCCATGCAAATAATCGCTAAGGGCATTGCCCAATACGTCATGTGCCATAATATTATGAAATACTTAGTATTTGCTTGGCAAGAGCAATGGTTTTGCCCTCACCGGTATGTTTGCCCACCTCGTCCGATAGTTTGATGACAGGTGTCCATTGGGCCTCTTCGGGAAATGCTTCGGTCATTTTCAGCACAATGTTCATAGGCGGAAGCCCAACATCATTGGTGAAATCGGTGCCAATACCAAAGGACATCCCGATTTTACCTTGGCAATATTCAGCTATGCGCTTCACTTTGTCGTAGTTGAGCCCATCCGAGAAAATGATGGTTTTCGATAGGGGATCGATACCTTTTTGCTGGTAATGCTGGATGGCTTTGTCGGCAAATATGAGTGGATCACCACTGTCATGTCGCACGCCATCGAATAACTTGGTGAGTTTTTTGTCGAATTGTGTAAAGAACACGTCGGAGGTATAGGTATCCGACAAGGCAATGCCTAAATCTCCCCGGTAGACATCAGACCAATGTTCCAGGCCCAATAGGTTGGCCATCTTAAATCCATATTTGGCGGCATGGAACATAAACCATTCATGCGCGTGAGTGCCAATGGGCCTGGTCTGATAGCGCATGGCCATGTGTACATTGCTGGTACCAATGAAGGCGTCTTGCCCATATTGCTTAAGGGTTTGCACCACCAATCGGTGAACGGTGTAGGAATGCCGGCGGCGGGTGCCGAATTCGGCAATAGTAACCCCCAAATCACGGTACCTTTCGATTTTTTCACGTGCCGTCTTTATTACCTTTTCATCCGGTTGCCGTTCTTGGGCGGCCATTTGGTAATAGATCTCGCAAATAAGCGACATGATGGGTACCTCCCAAAGGATAGCCCGGTACCAATACCCTTCAATGGCTACACTTAATTCCTCCCCATGCTGTTGGATATGTACCTCCTCGGGGTCATACCGATAGCCTTGCAAGAAATCAAAGTACGTAGGGTCGATGTATGGACAGGTGGCGGCAAAATATGCTTTTTCCTGCCGGGTCAGTTGCAATTTGGCTAACCCATCAACAGCCTTGCGTAATTCATCAGCGAAACCCTCTGGAAATCTATGCCTACCCCTGTTGATAAACTGGTACCTCGCTTTGGCTTTGGGAAACAGCTTCACCACCGCATTTTGCATGGTGAATTTATAGAAATCATTATCTAGTAAGGAGTTGATCATAGTTTTGAGCGATCAGCGGTCAGCTATCGGCTATCGTGATTATCTGCTCCATTCGTGTAATCCACATACCAACATCATTTCACCACACGCAGCCAAGCTTCGGCCATTAATTTGGCTCCGGCTAATGTAGTATGTACGCCGTCGGTAGTCCAGTATGCTGGTGAAACATGCTTGGATGCTTCGTTAAACACCCTTTGGTAGGGGATGAACGCGGCTTTATATTCGTTGGCTATTTCCAATGCCGTATGTCGGTATTCGTCAAAAGCCGGAAACCATGCATCCGTTACCGCTTTGACATTGTTGACAGCAAAGGGCTCACCGATGACGAGTTTCACATGAGGAAATGCCGTTAGTGTACGATCCAGCAGCTTTCGGTAGTCATCCCGATATACTTGTATCGTGCCGTCGTATTTTCCATTGAACATGTGCCAATAATCGTTGACACCGATTAATATGCTGAGGATGTTGGGTTTGATGCGGATACAGTCTTCATCCCAACGCTCATCCAGTTGGTGCACTTTATTGCCGCTGATTCCTTTGTTGAATATGCTGAGCTGTTTGGCAGCATGTTGATGAAGCAGGTCTGCGGCGGCGAGAAAAGCATAGCCGTTGCCAAGTGCACGGTTGTTGTTTGGGGCTTGATTTTCTTTATCCCTTCCGGCATCAGTAATGGAGTCTCCTTGGAACAGGATGACATCATTGGGTTCAATTTTTATTTTGGCCGCTGCTGCTCCACGTTTTGTTGCTGCCGATACAATGCTTGGGATACTGACAGCCAAGGCTGCTCCCATTAGGGAATGTCCGATAAATGTTCTTCTACTTTTATCCATGGGTTTAATTTTCCCAAACATAGTTAAACTTGTTTTTTTTCACAAGTATTGTTTGGGTGCATCTTTGGATTTGCATCATCCAAGATGATGAGAATCTACAAAAACCCGTAGTTTTCTCGCAATGTACGCAGGGAAAGCGCTGATTTCCGCCTGTCATAAAAAAAGAGGCCGAAGCCTCCTTATACGTTATATATCCAATTTTCTAACTAGGGGATATCCTTAATTACGTCCGCGTGAAGAACCACCCTTTTCGGAAGAACGGCTGCTCCGCGAAGTCGCACTGCTGCTTTTGCTGCTTGAAGAGGTGCGACTTGGTGACACACTTGGTCGTGACTTTGACTGCGAGCGCGATGTGACACCACTGCTACGTTGGCTGCTTTGTGGTTTCACCGTTGCCTTGCTGCTACTACGTGCCGATGGCTGTACACCAGTGCGGGTATTGTTTGTGCGCGCAGAGGAAGCCCGAACGGTGTTGTTATTGGGCGCCCTGCGGGATGTTGGTGCTGTGCGTTCACTTCTTGTACGTGTCGCTGGAGCCGCATTACTTTGACGGGAGGTAGCCTGTTTGTCGTTTCCCGAGCGCTGTACGGTCGTGGACGCACCACGGGTGTTGGCTGTCGACCTCGTGTTTGAAGTTGGTTTCACCGCATTGTTATTATTGCTGCGGCTAGCCGAGCTTGTAGGTCGGCGTGCTTCACGAGCGCCGTTACTACGCGTGCTGACTGCATTGTTGCGGGTACGCTCCTTGTTGTTGGTCGCATTGTTGCGGCTAACTGTGGTGCCGCGTGAGCTGTTTGCCGACCTTACTGAAGCTGCATCTGAAACCCTGCTTGGACGTGCCGAAGCCTGTGTGTTACGATTCACCTCCGGACGGTATATGTTTACAGAACGGCTACTTACCGATGCCCTTCCGGGACGGGAGGCATTGCCGACTTCCCTAACGGATACCCTGCTACGCGTAGCCCGTTCGATTTCACTGCGACGTGGGCCACTGACATATGTACGGTTGTTGTAGACATATGTGTTGTTGATAATGGTGGTACGGTTATATATCGTCACACGGTTTCTATATGGCGCGCAGTAGCTATATACCCTAGGGCTGTAAACATAACGTTGAGGCACAAATATATAATGGTGGTGCGGGATACCAATGCTCACGTTGATACTCATGCGTGGTCCAAGTGGAGCCCAGCCATAGTAGTTGCCGCCACTACGCCAATTTACCCATGCAGGTCCCCATTCGTATCCGGGCACCCATGCCCATCCATAATAATCGCTATGTGTCCAACGGCCATAATGGAAGGGAGCCCAACCCCAATCATAATTGGATACCCATGTATTACCGTAAGTGGTCATCATCCAATGCCCATTGGTAGCATAAGGTTGGAAATTAGATCCAGCATCTGGAAGCCAAATATATCCATACTCAGGGTCGTCGACCCATTCTCCATAAGGAGCAAGTTCGTCATAGAACAATTGGAATGAAACACTCATACCGGGCTGAGCATCCGCTGTTTTTGTTCCTGCAAATACGATGAAAGTAAATGCTGACAGTATTAAAAGTCCGGTTTTTCTTAACGTTTTCATGACATGTTGATTTAAAATGTGCAACACTCCTGTTAATTTTCTTCTATTGGTAAGACCGCTATACCAAACCAATGGTTTAATCACGGCAACGATATAAAACTGGAATGTTACTTAATAGCCTCTTTTCCAATATACTTTTATATCGCTTAAAAAACCGTGCCAGTTGTTTATTTAGCTGTTGGCGATCAGTTATTAGCTGTCAGCAATCAGCCTAAGGTATACAGCTGTGAAATCTGAAATCTTTTGTCTAAGTTTGTGGCTTCAAATTGAAAAATACTGAATGGAACTTGGTATATCGCCAATGTTTGTATCGCTTAAATACATCTCATGCTAAATAAGATTAAACGTATACTGATCGAATTGGGTGGCATCCATCGATTTGTTATGCGCTTTTTTAGGGAATTGGTGCGGCCACCGTATGAGTTCAAGGAGATTATAAAGCAGTGTTACGAGGTAGGATGGAAATCCTTGCCGTTGATTTCGCTAACCGGCTTCATCACGGGCATTGTGTTTACCAACCAATCCCGGCCATCGCTGGCTGAGTTTGGGGCTACTTCTTGGTTGCCGGCATTGATATCCATTGCCATCATCAGGGCGTTGGCCCCGTTGGTCACCGCTCTTATCGCATCAGGTAAGGTGGGTTCACAGATTGGGGCCGAATTGGGCTCCATGAAAGTGACCGAACAGATTGATGCCATGGAAGTGTCGGGTACCAACCCATTCAAATTTTTAGTGGTAAGTCGGGTATTAGCCACCACCATCACCATTCCAATTCTCTCGCTATATACCGCATGTGTTGGATTGTTAGGTGCTTATTTGAGTGTAAACCAGCATGAAAGTACCAGTTTTGTGGTTTATTTTTCGCAGGTGTTTGAGGCGGTGAGTTACTTGGATATTTTTTCCCTGGTGCTCAAAGCCGTGGTCTTTGGGTACACGATTGGCATTGTAGGGTGCTATCAAGGATATAATTCCTCCAAGGGAACAGAGGGTGTGGGAAAGGCTGCCAACTGGGCAGTGGTGATGTCTATGTTTCTTATCTTTGTTGAGGAAATATTAATTGTACAAATTATTCAAGGAATGCGTACATAACGATGGTGAATGAACGTGAACATATCGACCAGCACACCAAGGTAATCACCGTGAAGGGAGTGAGCAAGTCTTTTGGCGACTTGGATGTGCTCCGCGGGGTAGACCTGCATTTGTTCAAGGGTGAAAACCTCGTGGTATTGGGTCGCTCAGGAACAGGTAAATCCGTGTTGATCAAGCTTATATCCGGATTACTTAAACCCGACACAGGTACCATTGAAGTGCTAGGCGAGCCTGTGGATGAACTGGATGAAAAGGCCTTACAATTACTTCGATTAAAAATCGGCTTTTCTTTTCAGAGCAGTGCATTATACGATAGCATGACGGTAAGGGAAAACTTGGAGTTTCCACTTGTTAGGAACAAACGCCATCTTTCCCGCAATGAAATCAACAGTGAAGTGGAAGATGTGCTGGATGCTGTTGGCCTCTTGCATACCATCGGTCAAATGCCTTCGGAATTGTCTGGTGGGCAACGGAAACGCATCGGCATAGCACGTACATTAATCCTTAGGCCCGAAATCATGCTTTATGATGAGCCTACAGCTGGATTGGATCCGATTACCTGTATCGAAATCAATGGGCTCATTAATGAAGTGCAAGAGAAATACAAGACTTCTTCTATCATCATCACCCATGATTTGGCTTGTGCCAAGTCGGTTGGCGACCGGATAGTCATGTTGCTGGATGGCAGTTTTGAACGGGGGGGAAGTTTTGACGAGATTTTTGACACGAATGACGAACGGGTCAAACCATTTTACGATTACAATTTTATCATATAACTATGAGTGCCACAGAGAATAAACGTGCAATGATCGTAGGGCTTTTTGTGTTGGTTGGGATTATCATATTGGTGGCTGGGATACTCGTCCTGGGTGGACAGCAAAATCGTTTTTCGAGGACCGTGAAGGTTTCGACGGTATTTGATGACGTGAGTGGGTTGAAATCTGGGAATAATGTTTGGTTTTCAGGGGTGAAGATAGGAACGATAAAAGCAATAAATTTCAAGAATCTCAAACAAGTGGAAATCGTGATGGCCATTGAGGAAAAATCACGTGAATACATCCGTAAGAACGCCATCGCCAAAATAGGATCCGAAGGTTTCATTGGCAATAAATTGATCGTCATTGAAGGAGGAAGTAGCGATGTGCCTGCGGTGGAGAGTGGGGATATCTTGGTGTCTTCCAAAGGAACCGACACGGATGCCATGCTTGCCACCTTGCAAATCAACAATGAAAACCTGGTGGATATCACCGAGAACATCAAGTTGTTGAGTGAGCAGGTGGCACGGGGAGAAGGAACAATAGGAGCGGTATTGACGGATTCCATGATGGCCGTGCATACCAAGCAGATGATAGCCAACCTCAACCTAACAGCTGCCAATACGGCCAAGGCTTCCCAAGCGCTTACCCAGTTGACAGACAAGATGAATGCCGAAGGCACGTTAATCAATGATTTGCTTACCGATACGGTTGTTTATGCCAATTTACGGGGCGCTGTGGCGCAATTGCAGGGTATTACGCAAACCGCTTCCGCTTTGGTGGCTAACCTTAACGAGACAACAAATAAGTTCAACGCAAAGGATAATGCCATTGGTGTGCTTTTAAATGACCCGGAGGTGGCTGAAAACATGCGGCAAACCATGGAAAACTTGGAGCAAAGCACGGAGAAGTTGGATCAAAACATGGAAGCCTTACAGCACAATTTTTTGTTCAGGGGTTTTTTCCGAAAACAACAGCGACAAGCTGAGAAAGAAGCTAAGGCCGCCGAGAATCAATAATAAAGGGAAATTCCTTAATGGGCTAGCATTTCCGGTACTTCGGCTACCTCTACTTCACCATGATCGGTGATTTCCAAAAACTTAACGGGAGTGACCTCATTGACCAGTAAAGGATCGTAGGGGGTACGTACCTTTACATAATTGCGGCTGAAACCGTGCATATAACCATCTTTCACATCTCCTTCGAACAACACGTTACCTTCCTTGCCTAATTGGGTTTGGTAAAATGCCCTCCGTTTTTTTTCCGAAAGGATATGCAGCATTTTACTTCGCTCGTTACGTTGTGCCCCCGGAACGGCACCTTCCATTTGTGCGGCAATGGTGTTTTCCCGTTCAGAATAGGTGAAAACATGCAAATAGGAAATGTCCAAATCGTTGAGGAATTGATAGGTTTCCAAGAAATCTTCACGGGTTTCGCCCGGAAACCCAACGATGGCATCTACGCCAATACAACAGTCGGGCATTAACTCTTTGATTTTCGCTACCCGCTCGGCATACAGTTCCCTACGATACCGCCTGCGCATCAATCCCAGCACCTTGTTGGATCCTGATTGCAACGGGATGTGGAAATGGGGGACAAAACGGGCAGATTGTGCCACGAATTCGATAACTTCATTACTCAACAGGTTGGGTTCGATAGATGATATGCGGAAACGGTCTATGCCATCGATCGTATCCAAAGCCTTGACCAAATCAAGGAAACATTCTTCACGTGTGCCGTTGCGTATGCCGAAATCGCCGATATTTACACCTGTAAGTACGATTTCCTTCACATCCATGGCTGCTATTTCCTCCGCTTGCCTCACGAAATCGTCGATGGTTCCGCTACGGCTTGCGCCCCTTGCTAAAGGAATGGTGCAAAATGTACAGGAATAATCGCACCCATCCTGAACCTTGAGGAATGTTCGGGTACGGTCGCCAATTGAGAATGCAGGAACAAATTGATTGGTTTCCGCGATCGGCGCGTTATGGATGATTGCTTTGGGCTGTTTGGTCAAGTCGGCAATATGTTCAATAATGTTGAACTTTTCTGCGGCACCCAGTACCATATCTACTCCCGGTATCTCGGTGATTTCACGGGGCTTCAATTGCGCATAGCAGCCTACAACGACAATGTATGCATTGGGTGAATGGTTGAGGGCTTCTTTCACCACCTTTCGGCACTTCCTATTGGCATTCTCCGTTACAGAACAGGTGTTAATCACAAAAACATCGGCCTTGCTGTTGAAAGGCGTGGTTTCGTACCCGGCCTGTTGGAAGATGCGGCCAATGGAGGATGTCTCTGAAAAATTCAGCTTACACCCCAAGGTATAGAAAGCGACTTTTTTATTCATATTGAAACGGCAAAAGTACAAAAAATATATTCAGCTCACGCTAAGACGCTAAGAAAGCCACTTCGCGGCTTTGGGAGAACAATCTCGATGCGTGTACGAGTATGTGCACGGATTAATAACAAAACCCCAGTTATTAACATTGATAACTGCTGTGGATATTTTTTATCCTTCAACGACCTGAAATCTCCTTATCTTTACCCCCATAAAGGGAAAGATCACCATGAAGCAATACCTCGATTTGATGCGCTATGTATATGAAAACGGAGTGGAAAAACATGACCGTACAGGTACGGGAACACGTAGTGTTTTCGGTTACCAAATGCGTTTCGACCTCCAGGCGGGTTTTCCTTTGGTGACTACGAAGAAGCTACACCTGCGGTCCATCATCCATGAATTGATTTGGTTTCTCAAGGGTGAAACCAACATCCGGTACCTCAAGGAAAATGGGGTGAGCATTTGGGATGAATGGGCGGATGAGCATGGTAATTTGGGGCCTGTTTACGGTTCGCAATGGCGTTCTTGGCCTACTCCAGATGGTGGGTATATTGATCAAATTGTGAAGGTGATACAGCAGTTGAAGACCAACCCGGATTCGCGTCGCATCATCGTATCCGCATGGAATGTGGCCGAAATCGAACATATGGCGCTTCCTCCATGCCATGCGTTCTTCCAATTCTATGTGGCACCGGCAGATCCTGAGAGGGGACTGGACAGACCCCAGCTTTCTTGCCAACTATACCAGCGGAGCGCGGATATTTTCCTGGGGGTGCCATTCAATATCGCTTCCTATGCCCTGCTTACGATGATGGTGGCTCAAGTATGTGATATGGAGGCCGCGGATTTTGTGCATACCCTTGGCGATGCCCATCTTTATAGCAATCATTTTGAACAGGTGGAGTTGCAGTTGAGCAGGGATTTAAAACCCTTGCCCATTATGACCATTAATCCGATGGTAACTGATATTTTTGCGTTTAAATATGAAGATTTCCAATTAACGAATTACGAACCACATCCGCACATCAAAGCACCTGTGGCCGTATAATACCTTAATCCTTACCTATGGACAAACCATTTTTATCCATTATCGTGGCTGCCGCCGAAAATAATGCCATCGGCAAAGACAATGAATTGCTTTGGCATCTGCCCAATGATCTCAAGTTTTTCAAGCAGACCACCACTGGCCATCCCATCATCATGGGGCGTAAAACGTTTGATTCAGTAGGGAAGCCCTTGCCACACCGCCGCAATATTATCATCACTCGCCAGCCCGATTATGTGATCGAAGGTGCCGAGGTCGTTCAATCCCTTGAAGAGGCTGTGGCATGCTGTAAAGGTAGAACGGAGGTTTTTATCGTAGGGGGCGCCGAAATTTATAGGCAAGCATTGCCGTTGGTTTCAAGGGTTTACCTTACACGTGTTCACGCAAGTATGGAAGGCGATCGTTATTTTCCCGAATTGGACGAAAATGAGTGGGTACTCGTGTCTTCGGAAAGCCACCTCCCGGATGAGCGACATGCCCATGGATATACGTTCATGGTATATGAAAGGATGTGATATTTACAGTCATGGCGCAGGAATCTCACACCACTAAACGGATGGCTATCAGGGATAGGCTGGTCTTTGCGCTGAAGGTGCTGCTTTGGCTGGTTATTGGATATTCATTCGCTAAGGATTTTTATCAGGGCAATCTTTGGTTGAGCCAATTTGCATATGGGCTGAACATATTCCTTACAGGCAGTATCTTGATTTCCATCGCGCGTTTTACGTTCATTGCGCTGTATAGGCGGCGAAACAAGAGGAACGACCGTGTACGCGGCAATTATGTGGTGGGCATCAATCGGTTTGCCACCATACTAAACGTGGTGTTTATTGTATTGGGGCTTATGTTGAGCTTTGGTATCAACCCCAAAGAATTCTTGACGAGCATCACCATTGTGGCGATGGCCATTGCTTTGCTGTTTAAAGATTATATCACCAATATGATCAGCGGCCTGCTGCTGATGTTTTCAGACCAGCTTACCATTGGTGATCATATCAAGATTGGGGAGCATCAAGGAAAAATCACTGACATCACCCTCGCCAACATCATGGTTAAAAATGAGGATGACGACGTGGTGTTGATTCCCAACAATACTGCCTTCACGACCAACATCATTAACCAATCGTTGCAGAATTCGAAGAAACTTTCCATGGATTTCGAATTGCCATTGGTGCATGCCTATGATCAGCCGGAGCTGGAGCGTAGACTTGTGAGTGTCTTACAAAAACACAAAGGCAATATCGTTGAAGGCACGTTCCAATTGAAAGTAGTGGGTGTGGATCGGCAATCTGTGCATTATAAATTACAATTTGTAACTACCACCAAAGACAATACTCGGAGGAAACGCATCCGTAACGATTTGTTCCAGGATGTGATTTCATATGATGCTGGACAAGCCGCGAAGGCCAATATGCAGCGCTAGCCTTTCCTGATTTTTACACTTTTCACAAAATGGTGACTGCCTTTTTCAAGGATGAGATCTGCGCGGAAACGTGTGGGTAAGATGTTCTTGATTAAGTTAGGTTTATTGATTTCTTCCCAAATGCTCGTGGCCATGGCGATACTTTGTTCTTCATTGAAGTCGGCAAAACGATGAAAGTAGGATTCGGGTTTCTGGAAGGCCGTTTTACGTAGCCATTCAAACCGTTGGATATACCACTCCAGTAAGTTTGCTGGGTCTGCATCAACATATATGGAATAATCAAAAAAATCGGATACGAAAACCCGTGGCCCATTGTACTTGCCCTTCACATTGACCTGAAGTACGTTGATGCCTTCTACAATCAATATGTCAGGTTGCGCTACCCACTGCAATTCATCAGGTATGATGTCATACACCAGGTGGGAATATATAGGTGCACCGACCAATTCCTTGCCCGACTTGATATCTGACAGGAAACCGAGCAACCGCTTGGTATCGTAGCTTTCTGGAAATCCCTTGCGATTGAGTATGCCTTTCGCTTCTAAATATTGGTTGGAATGCAAGAATCCATCGGTTGTGACGAGGTCTACTTTGGGATTTCCGGGTGAAAGCGACAACACCTTTTGGAGTACCCTTGCCGTAGTGCTCTTTCCCGCTGCTACGCTTCCTGCTATCCCGATGATAAAAGGAAGTCGTTTGGTGTTGTTGTTGAAAAATGAATTGGCATTTTGGTGCAGCTGCCGATAGCAGTCGACATGTATTTGCAGTAAATGGCTCAACGGAAAATACACATCTTCGATTTCCTGCATGGTCAACGGCTCATTCAAAGCATTTAGCTTATGGATATCCGTATCGGCAATGGGGTAGGATAGATGGCCATTGAGTTCTTTCCATTCTGCGCGCGAAATGTGCCTAAATGGAGAATATGTAACGCTATTTTCTGTGTTAACCATGGCGAGAGCAGCTTAATGGAGCTGCAAACTTAGATAAACTTGCTTTTTTTCACAACTATTTATTTTCTGGGCATTCAAGCTTCCATAATTCACGCGATCACTCAAAACATTCCCTCAAGAATGAGTTTCCCGGTTGCGGGATTAGTAGCCAATGGCACATTATACACATCGCAGACCCGCATCAACATCTGAATATCGGGCTCATGGGCATGCTTTCCCAAGGGATCTCGGAAAAAGATAATGGCGTCCACTTTCCCCTCTGCCGCTAACGCAGCAATTTGCGCATCACCACCTTTTGGTCCGCTCAATTTCAACTCGACATCCAATCCCGTTTGCTTGATGTATGATCCAGTGGTGCCAGTGGCAACGAGTTTCGTGCCACGCAGCAGTTCAATGTGGTCTTTTACAAATCCGACCATTTCAGGTTTTTTGCCATCGTGAGCTATTAATGCAATTGTCTTTTGCTCCATCAGTTGATTTTATTTTTTTAGATTGGTCATTAACCATTAATCATTCACCTTTAGCATATAAAAATCGCCATGGGTTTTTGGGTAGCGACCTTTCTTTTTCTTTAATCAGTTCTGCTACCATTTTATTGAGCACATCATTGTGTTCACTCACCATTCGGTCGCCCAATGCAACCAGCTTCTGGATGTTGCTGTGATCTGCATCATCAAGTCCTTCACGGATGCTATGGAGATTGCGAGGCTCTATCCGTATATATTGTTCTGCCCTGCCAACCGACCTATATAGTTGCGCTAAAAAGAAATCGCTGCTTTCGGCAGCGCCGCTCATCATGATGTCTATCAAGGCTGGCCCGATGGATACTGCGCGGCTTTTTTTGAAGTGTTCGTAGTCATAGGATTTCCTGGAACGCCCCGTACCCAATGACAAGATGGAAATGTCGTTGATTTTGGTTTGGTTGAATGCATTGGTTACTTCCACCAATGCACTCATCGATGGGTTAGGAGCGAATACACCACCATCGAGCAGGGGATACCTTGTTCCACTCATCGAATAGATTTCGGCCACACTGAAATAGGTGGGGGCTGCAGATGTGGCCCGGCATACATCACGAAGGTAGAAGTCACGTTGGTCACCACGTATAATGGAGGTCTGCTGTCTGAAAAAATGAGTTTTGCGGAGCTCGATGTTATAGGCAGTAACGATACAAGGTTTGAGAAGCTGGCTCAATTTCGTTTCACCGAAATAGGTTCCCAACACATGCTCCAGCGTGGTACTTGGGTACCGTTCGCTCAGGAGACCAAATTTGGCAATCATGCGTCTGAAGAAGCCCGCCTTAAAGATGTCGGTACCATGGGTTACATATAAGTCCAAAGCTTCCTTGGCCGTAAATTTGGGTCGCGATGGGTTTTGCTCGTCGGGACAAAGCAACAGGCAGATGAGGATGCCTCCGGTGCTGGTACCCGCAAAGAAATCAAAATAATCGACTATGGCAGCATCCGGATTTCCGCTTTCACGCTTCAGTTTTCGTTCTAAGGCCACCAATAGCATTCCAGGGATGATTCCACGGATTCCACCACCATCTATCGAAAGGATTTTCTTCATTGCTTATACTTTGTCCGTAAAAATATGATTTTTTCCGATAAACCTAGGACTGCATCTCACATCTCATGTCACACATCTCAAATCTTATCCTTACTTTTGCACAACGCAATTTATCACATTAATACTTCATTTTGGAAACACTGGAATTGACTACCGTAGATACCGCAGTTGAATTAGGGCTTTTACCTGAGGAGTTTGAACGCATAATCGAAATCTTGGGTCGGACACCCAATTTCACCGAATTGTCGATCTTTTCGGTTATGTGGAGTGAGCATTGCTCTTATAAAAACTCGATCGTTTGGCTCAAAACATTGCCCAAGGACGGTCCGCATATGTTGGCGAAAGCAGGTGAGGAGAATGCGGGGTTGGTAGATATCGGCGATGATTTTGGCTGTGCCTTTAAAATCGAATCGCACAACCACCCTTCGGCTTTGGAACCCTACCAAGGAGCGGCTACTGGCGTTGGTGGTATTAATAGGGACATCTTTACGATGGGTGCCCGGCCAATCGCCCAACTCAATTCTTTACGTTTCGGAAACATCAACCATCCCCGCACGCAATGGTTGATAAAAGGGGTGGTTAAAGGTATTGGCGATTATGGCAATGCATTTGGTATCCCAACCGTAGGGGGGGAAGTATTTTTTGATGAATGTTACCAAGTCAACCCGCTGGTAAATGCAATGTCAGCAGGTATTGTGAAGGCAGGAGAGACGGTGTCGGCCACATCCTATGGTGTTGGTAACCCCGTCTATATCGTGGGATCCGCCACCGGCAAGGACGGTATACATGGAGCGGCATTTGCTTCCAAGAATATCACCGAAGATTCAGTGAATGACCTACCTGCTGTACAGGTTGGCGATCCTTTCCAAGAAAAGCTGTTGCTGGAAGCTTCGCTTGAAGTGATTAAAACAGGTGTGGTGATTGGCATGCAAGATATGGGTGCTGCCGGAATCATCTGCTCCAATTCCGAGATGTCTGCCAAAGGCAAACATGGCATGCGTATCGACCTGGATAAAGTGCCCACCCGCCAGGCAAACATGAAGCCCTTTGAGATATTACTGTCTGAATCGCAGGAGCGGATGCTTATTGTGGTACAGAAAGGGCGAGAGGCCGATGTAGAAGCCGTATTTGAAAAATGGGATTTGAATTGTGCCATCATTGGTGAAGTCACGGACACCCAGCGATTGGAATATTATATGAACGATGAGTTGGTGGCCGATTTGCCTGCCGATGATTTGGTGCTTGGCGGGGGAGCCCCTGTATATCACCGCGAATACAAGGAGCCGGCTTATTATGCCGAATACCAAAAATTTAGGATGGAGGATATTGCTGAGCCCGATGATTTGCGCGAAGTGGCGCAACATCTACTTTCGCATCCAAATATTGCTTCCAAGCGTTGGGTGACAAAGCAATACGACTCCATGGTGGGTACAGCCAACATGACTGCTAACCGTCCGAGCGATGCGGCGGTGGTGGCTGTGAAAGGTACCAACAAAGCCATTGCACTGACCGTAGATTGCAATTCACGTTATGTAAACGCCGATCCCCGCAAGGGTTGCGCAATCGCTGTGGCAGAAGCAGCCCGCAACATCACTTGTGCCGGTGGCGAACCATCGGCCATCACCAATTGCCTCAACTTTGGCAACCCTTACATTCCCGAGGTATATTGGCAATTTGTGAATGCCATTAAAGGAATGGGAGAGGCTTGCCTTAAATTTCAGACCCCTGTGACTGGGGGGAATGTGAGCTTCTACAACCAATCAGCAGATGGCGGTTCGGTGTTTCCCACTCCCACCATTGGTATGCTGGGCGTACTTAATGATGCTTCTAATATCATGACATTGCATTTAAAGGTAGAGGGCGACTATATCTACTTGGTTGGAGAATCCCGTGATGATATCGCATCGTCACAATACCTGGCCTCTTACCATGGTGTGAAGGCTTCTCCTGCACCCTACTTCGACTTGGATGAGGAATATGCCACGCATCAGGTCATCAAGCACCTGATTCACGAGAAAATGATTGTATCAGCCCATGATGTCTCCGATGGCGGTTTATACGTAGCCTTGGCAGAATCGGCCATGGCGGGCAACCTTGGCTTTGCCATTGATACCGATAGCGAGATCCGCAAAGATGCTTTCCTCTTTGGTGAAGCGCAAGGTAGGATTGTAGTATCGGTAAAACCCGATGCGCAGGAGGCCTTTGTCGAATTGATGGCCGCGAGTGGAACGGAGTTTTCACTGTTAGGTGCTGTTACTAAAAATGGATTTGTGGTAGATGAGGAGCTATATGATACCGTAAGCCACGCCAAAGAGGTATATGATCACGTGTTGCATAATATCTTAGGAGAGTAACCATACTCCAAACTAATAAAATCATGATGCCCGGCAGACTTTCTGCCGGGCATTTTTTTGTTTTCCACATCCTGTTTTCTTGGTAACTGGATATTTTCAATGAGCTTTTAGGTGTATAAATGTGTTTATCGGAAATATTTTGGGTTCAAAGGATGTAGTTTTGTTAATTTATCAGTGTTTAATAGTTATATTCCATTGTTTGATGTTGATTTTATATATATAAAACAATATAAATACAAAATTTTTGAATTTTTTCTCATTTTTTTAATAAAAATATTGATTTAATGAAATATTTGTACATATTTGCATTGTAAATTGTTTGTATGCTAATTTTTAACCATTTTTATATCTAATTTTTTAATATTATGGAGGTTTTTACAGCAAATTTTTCCTGTTTGGCTGATTTGTTTAGCACAGGGATGGCATTTCCCCTGCTATCCATTTCCATGCAGGATGCAACGACGGACGGCACGTCGGTCGCGGATGTAATGTTGACTGCTAACAATATCTGGATGATGCTTGCGGCAGCATTGGTATTCGTTATGCATTTGGGTTTTGCCGGTGTGGAGGCGGGTTTTACGCAGTCCAAAAACACGGTGAACATCCTTTTCAAAAACACGATGACCCCGGTCTTAGGAGTGGTCACCTATATGCTAACGGGTTTTGCGTTAATGTATCCGGGTGACTTTAACGGTTTCCTTGGCTTCAGTTATGAAAGCTGGGATATCCTTTGGTTTTCATCGGGTACAGCTGATGTAAGTGCCGGGTATGCAGAAGGTGGGTACACATTCTGGACAGATTTTTTCTTCCAGGCCATGTTTGCTGCTACTGCCGCTACCATAGTTTCCGGTGCAGTGGCTGAACGAATCAAGCTAAGTGCTTACCTAACCTTCACGTTGGTGTTCCTTAGCGTTGTCTATCCCATCATCGGCAGTTGGAAATGGGGTGGTGGATTCTTGGATGAGCTGGGTTTCTACGATTTCGCTGGCTCCACGTTGGTACATTCCGTAGGTGGATGGGGGGCCTTGGTAGGAATATGGCTATTGGGTCCGCGTATCGGTAAATTTAACAATGGTAAAACCAAGGATTTCCCTGGATCATCCGTACCGTTGGCAACCATTGGTGTCTTCTTGCTGTGGTTAGGCTGGTTTGGTTTCAATGGTGGTTCGGTGCTGTCGGCTGATCCTGGTTTAGTTTCCTTGGTATTAGTCACCACAACATTAGGTGCTTGCGGTGGAGCTATAGGTGGACATTTTACCAGTATGATTGCATTCAAGCGTATTGATTTCGGTATGGTACTGAATGGGGTACTGGCAGGCTTGGTAGGTGTAACGGCGAGTGCCGATATCATCACGCCTTTGGAAGCATTGGTCATCGGTGGCGTAGCCGGTATTCTAGTTGTGTTTTCCGTCATCCTTTTAGACAAGTTGAAACTGGATGACTGCGTAGGTGCTGTATCCGTACACCTTACCTGTGGGATATGGGGAACTTTGGCCACCGGAATATTTGGTGAAGGAGCGTCATTCATGCCGCAGTTGTATGGCGTGCTTGCCTGCGGAGCGGCCGCTGCGATAGGTGCTTTCATCATTTTTTACATCTTGAAAATTACCATGGGATTGCGTGTCAGTGAAGAAATGGAGAAACATGGTCTCGATAGCGAGGAACATGGTATCCGTGGTTATACGATTTTGATGGACGACTAATGTTGGTGTTTGTATCACCATTATATTTAATTGAAACGATTCGCCAACGGGCAGATCGCTTCATCACACTTAAACAAATTATTCCGATGAAAAAAATTATGTTATTTGCCGCACTATTGACTGCGGGATGTTCAATAACGTATGCCCAAGATGAGTCGTTGACCATTTCGGGGTCTGTAGATGCATACTACAAATACGATTTTTCTAAATATAAAAATGAAGATGGCCTGTCTAATATCCCCACTTCATTCGCCGATGAGCAGAATTCCATTTCATTGGGCATGATCAACCTGATACTGGGTAAGACGGTGGGAAAAGCATCCTTCGTTGGTGATATTTCCTTTGGACCCCGTGGGCAAGGCCAATCTTTACTGGGAGAGCGTGATGGGAATTCCTTCCATATCCAAAATCTCTACATGACCTATGGCTTTACCGATAAATTTTCGATGACCGCTGGCTTCATGGGTACGTTTGTAGGGTATGAGATTATTTCACCAACCGGTAACTTTAACTATTCCACTTCGTATCTCTTTACTAATGGTCCTTTCCAAAATGCAGGGATCAAGGCAGAGTATGCCTTTTCAGATAAGGTGGGGTTGATGGTGGGGCTATTCAACGACTGGAATGTATATCAGGATTTCAACGGAGTTTCGGATTTTGGCGCGCAGCTGTCGCTGGCACCTGTAGAGGGATGGGAAGCTTATGTGAATTTCTTGACGGGGTCTCCTTCGGGCACAATTGTAGACTTGACCACCACCTATGATATAACAGACGCGTTCAAATTAGGATTGAATGCCGCTGATTTTTCGGCTTCGGACGATGATGACGGTGGATATAGTGGCGGAGCCTTGTACGCCCAATATGGGTTTTCAGATGCTTTCGCCTTGGGTGTACGTGGTGAATATTTCAAATTGAAGGATATCGGTAGTGGGGATGACCTCATGGAAGGCAGTTCCGTGGTCGGGTTAACACTTTCCGCCAATGTGAAAGCTGGGCCGCTGACCATTATACCGGAATTCCGGTTTGATAACAGCTCGGATGAGCTATTTTACAAAAATGTAAGCATGGACCCCACCAAAAGCGCTTCGCAGTTTTCCATTGCCGCTGTATATGCCTTTTAATAGCTGATTGACTTTTTTTTAAGGCTTCCATATAATACCGACCTAACAGGCGTTGAACCCTGTTAGGTTTTTTTATTTATGGGGCAATTTGCCTGGTGGATACTTCCGCCACGATTTTCAAATTAAATTTTATTCCTTATTTTTGGCATCGGGGTGTCTTGGGGGGCATCCTAATTATTCAAACTTATTATTAATTGAAAGATATATGGTAAATTTAGTTTTGCTATTAGCCGTGAATATGCCAATCGCTCATGGAAACATGGCAAACAACAATATGATTAGCAACGATGAGCGATTTGCAGTGGACCAACGGGGTAAATTCGTGGTTTATAAAACCGAGCCCATTGCTGATGGGGTGAGCTTTTCAGACATCAACCAACAGTTAACCAATTATTTGACGCAAAAAGGCAACCATACGACTACTTCGGGTGGAAATAGGCTGGAGAGTTGGGGCAGTGTAACGATGAAAAAACATGCCGGGATAGGGAATTATGTTGGCGGCACCATCAACTATACATTGGTTGTGGAAAATGACGAGGGCGAATTGAATTATTGGTTTACTGACCTTACCTATCAACCTTATCGTAATGACCGCTACGGCAAACGGGTAAAGGCCAGTGTATCGCCCATACCTTTGGAGAAAAAGATGAGTAAGGTCAATGATAAGGTATGGAATAAACAACGTGGATATGCTTATGAGACGATCGATCAACTGGCCGATGAGGTATCGTCACAGTTGAAGGCAGTGGGTAAATCCAAGATTGTCACAACCAGCATGGGTGAATAACAACTGCGATAGATTGAGATTGCCTCTTTTTTGTCATATTGTCCTGTCATCCTGACGGAATTTGTGCATTGGAACGTATATTGTTCGAGATGGGACAAATGAATCCCTAATATTATTACAAATTGCAATATGAACGAAAAAGGAAACATAGCCATTCATACCGAGAATATATTTCCGGTAATCAAGAAGTTTTTGTATTCAGACAATGAAATTTTCCTTCGGGAACTCGTGTCAAATGCGGTTGATGCCACGCAGAAAATCAAAAGGCTGTCTTCCTTGGGAAAATACCAACGCGAATTGGGTGATGTGACCATTGATGTGGCTTTTGACGAAAAAGCCAAAACGATTACCATATCGGACAATGGCCTTGGTATGACCGCCGAAGAGGTGAAGAAGTACATCAACCAAATCGCTTTTTCTGGTGCAACGGAATTCGTGGAGAAATTTAAGGAAGCCAAGGATGCCAATGAGATTATCGGGCGCTTCGGATTGGGTTTTTACTCCGCGTTTATGGTAGCGGATAAGGTGGAGATTCAAACCCTGTCTTATCAAGAAGGCGCAGAATCAGCGCTTTGGTCATGCGATGGCAGCACCTCTTATGAAATCTCCGAAGGTAGCCGCACCACAAGGGGCACAGATGTGATCCTGTATATCAACAAGGATTCCGAGGAATTCCTTGATCAGGGTCGATTACAAGAAATATTGGAGAAATACGGTAAGTTCTTACCGGTACCTATTCGCTTTGGCAAACGGACAACCAGCGAGCCTGATGGAGAAGATAGCGAAGGTAAACCCCAATATAAATCGGTAGAAGTAGACAACATCATTAACAATACAAATCCCGCTTGGACTAGGTCGCCATCCGAACTGAAAGACGAGGATTACTTGGCCTTTTATCGCGAGTTGTATCCGTATTCGCTGGATGAACCCCTCTTCTGGATTCACCTCAATGTCGACTATCCCTTCAACCTAACAGGTATTTTGTATTTCCCTAAAGTCAAGAGTGACTTCGAATTACAAAAGAACAAGATCAAGCTATTTTCCCGCCAAGTTTTCATCACGGATGAAGTAAAGGACATCGTGCCAGAGTTCTTGATGTTATTGCATGGTGTAATTGATTCCCCGGATATTCCGCTGAACGTATCGAGAAGTTTCCTGCAAGCCGACAGCAATGTAAAGAAAATCAATGCCCATATTACCAAAAAGGTGGCAGACAAACTTGCAGAACTATTCAAAACCGACCGCAAAGGATTCGAGGAAAAATGGAAAGATATCGGGCTCTTTGTCAAATATGGCATGTTGAGTGACGAGAAGTTTGCCGAGAAGGCAAACGACTTCTGCTTGGTGAAAAACACTGAAAACGAATCGTACACGATTAAGGAGTATGGAGAGAAGGTGAAAGATATCCAGAAGGATAAAGATGGCAATGTAGTATACCTTTACACCAACGATGTGGCGCACCAAGACAGTTATGTTGCTACCGCCAGAGATAGGGGGTATGATGTGCTGGTGTTTGATTCGCCGATTGATAGCCATTTTGTGGCCTACCTAGAGCAGAAAACAGAAAAGACCCAACTAAAACGTGTGGATGCTGATGTTATTGACAAGCTCATCCAACAAGCGGATACTAAGGCACTGCAATTGACTGAGGAGGAAAGTAAAAAGGCCGTAACGCTCTTTGAGAAGGCTATCAGCAGGGACAATATGAAGGTACAGGTGGAAGCGCTAAGTGAAAATGAGTTGCCTGTAACGGTGACGATTGATGAATTCATGCGCCGGATGAAGGATATGGCACAGACAGGAGGGGGAATGAGTTTCTATGGAACGATGCCCGATAATTATACGGTAACCGTAAATGGGAACCACCCCCTGGTCAAGCGCATCCTTACGGGTGAAAATGAGGAGGAGCAAGCACAACTGGCTAAACAGGCATTTGACCTAGCACTATTATCGCGCGGACTGCTTACCGGAAACGAGTTGACCAATTTCGTGAAGCGTAGCGTGAGCCTGATTGGTTGATAACTTCGCAAACCTCATAGGGTTATGGGCAATACCAAATTCGTCCGTAAACCCTATGAGGTTTTTTATAAATTTGTTGCGAAATATTTATTTTAATTCTTACTTTTGCAATCCAAAACACGGTGGTTGTAGCTCAGTTGGTTAGAGCATCGGTTTGTGGTACCGAGGGTCGTGGGTTCGAGCCCCATCATCCACCCCAAACAAAAAAGCATTCGGATAGCTATCCGAATGCTTTTTTGTTTGGGTAAACTCCGATGCTTACAACGATTTAAGTTACAGGCCTTACATATCCTTTGCGCTTCGCTATCTCAATTCCACATTGGGTTTTGCGGAAAATTCGCCACATGGGCATACTTTGGGCCCAAGGAAACGATAGCTTCTTTCCATAGGCTTTCACTGTCATTACCAAAAGTGATATCGGGGTTATAATGGTTGCTAATGACCCAGGTATTTTCCTTGAGTTCATTATCTAATTGCCCGGGACTCCACCCAGAATAACCGATGAAAAACTTGATTTCGTCTTTTGTGATGTCGCCGTTTCGGATTAATATCTGCAAACTCTCAAAGTTGCCACCCCAATAGATGCCATTGCCCAAGCCTATGCCACTATTAAGCCTGTCGTAACATTTGTGTATGAAATGGATGCTTTCCTGCGCTACGGGTCCGCCAAAAAACAAGGGGAAATCCGCTTCTGGGAAATCATCCATTACATCCTTGAGCTGTATGGTGGCTGGCTGATTAAGTACATAACCTACAGTGCCATCCTCCACATGATGCTCGCAGAGTAATACCACGGCCCGTTGGAAATTGGGATCCAACATAAATGGTTCCGATATGAGCAAACTTGCCACCTGGGGGATGTTTTTGTTGAACATGTTGGAGTCGTGTTTTGTATAATATCGTAAATATAGTGAAAAAAAATAAATGCTAATCAGTCGGGCTCCAGAAACAGTAGGTGTGAAAAAACAATTAATTAACGATGCAAAATTGCGACTAATCCCTGCCGCCAAAGGTGGAGGATCGTGCCGTTGTTTTGATAGGCCTGTCCAAAAGTTGGCACGATTTTACACCTTTGTCTTGTCAACCCCGTAAGTTGCCTTCCGGTTTTTTGTAAAAAATCGCATCTATGCTATCAAAAAGGCATTTATTCGAAATTTATCGAAGTGCTTTTGTCTCAGATTACATGTCTTTTGTCTCAGACTACGTGTCTTTTATCGCAGATTACATGTCTTTTGTCTCGGATTACATGTCTTTTGCCTCAGATTACATGTCTTTTATCTCAGGTTACATGTCTTTTACATCAACCTACATGTCTTTTACATCAACCTACATGTCTTTTGCCTTAGATTACATGGCTTCCAGATCAGGTTACATGGCTTCCATCCCGGAATACATTTCCTCGGCCTGGGAATCCCTGTATTTTGGGACAAACTACCCTTGTTTTGCACCAGACTTCCGGTGGTATGCTCCAAGCTAAATGTCTTTTGCCGGCCATTCCATGTCTTCTCGATGCCTTTATCGGTTCATAGGTACCTTCATACCATTACCATGCCCGCTCCAGAATTCCCTTTGGGAATGATGCCTTCAAAATCTTTATAATCGAAAGGATGGTCCTCTACCTCCATGGCCAGCCGTTTAACTGATGGATCAGTCGAAGGGCCTTTAGGTACCGCCCAACTTTTAAGCACCCAACCCATTTCCAACCGGATGATAAGACACAAGCCCTTACCGGATGACTTTCCTGTTTGGGGTTCAGGAGTATGATCAAACGATCTTTTTTGCCTTGAACTTCCTTATGGTCGGTCGCTTACCTTTATCTTTGCGATCGAGCATATCAAAATCTGGCCTGCTGTCTGTAGTGGCGCTGAATATCTTGGTGGGTATATTGACAAGCCCGAAACCTATGGCGCCTGTCCAGATCGCTCTCATAATATATAAAAGTTGGTCAAAAAGATAACAAGAGAGCCTTAAAAAAGTTGCAAATTAGTTTTACATGCCTTAATTTACCATCTTTACATGGCCTTTTTCGGGGCTTGTATGGTGCAGTAGAAACCATGAGGCAGTGCCTTGATGTATTGTGGCGTAACAAGCAGTTCAAAGCAATAGAATTGTAAAAAAATGCAGTATATGAAACAACAAAACATGCTCATGATTTTTGCCAAAAACCTTATTCACGGCAAGGTTAAAACCCGACTTGCTGCGTCTATTGGCCCATCTGCTGCTTTTGAAGTGTATAAGGAATTGCTACAGTTTACAACCGAAATAGCTAGAAAGACAACGGTCGATAAAATCATATTTTACTCCGAGCAGATACCGCCAAATGATGGATGGTCGGACGATTTCGCTAAAGCAATCCAGCAAGGGGCGGATTTGGGCGAGCGAATGAAAAATGCTTTTAAAGCGGTATTCCAACAGGGGTATACAAAAGCAGTGATTATAGGAACCGACTGCCCGATGATAACTGAAGCGATCATAGTGGATGCTTTCGACAGGTTAGAAAAAAATGATGTTGTCATCGGCCCCGCACACGATGGAGGTTATTATTTATTGGGATTAAAAGCATTGCATGAAGCTTTGTTTGATCATATTCAGTGGAGTACATCGGTTGTTTTAGATGAAACGATCGTTAGTTGCATAAACAACAATCTTAGCTATTCCTTATTGCCTGTATTACATGATATAGACGAAGAAAGGGATTTAGTACACCTGAAAGCCTTGAAGGGATGAATATGTTCAGCATCATCATTCCGACCTATAATGAAGCTGATCAAATCGTGCAAACCATCAGTAAGACACACGCTGCCAATAGAACGAATGAGGCAGAAATCATCGTGGTAGATGGAGGCAGTTCAGACAACACAAAGGCATTAGCAAAAGAATCCGGAGCAATCGTAATAGCGAGCGAACAGCAAGGCCGGGCGGCCCAAATGAATAAAGGGGCCGCTATCGCAAAAGGTGAAATCCTTTATTTTCTGCATGCTGATAGCATTCCCCCGGATAATTTCACCACACAAATTTTAGATGCTTATCATCGTGGAGCTAAAAGCGGTTGCTTTCGGCTTGCTTTCGATTATAATCATTGGTTCCTCAGAGCCAATGCCTGGTTTACCAAGTTTAACCTAAATGCTGTGCGTTTTGGCGACCAGAGTTTGTTTGTAACAAAAGAAGTATTTCAGCAAACCGGTGGCTTCAGGGAAGATCTATGGGTGATGGAAGATCAGGAAATTATCCACCGCTTAAAGAAACATGGAAAATTTGCAGTACTGAATGATGTAGTCATTACTTCAGCACGAAAATACCTGGATAATGGCATATACAGGATGCAGGGCCTTTTTTTTCGCATCTGGGCTTTATATTACCTTGGTTATCCACAAGAGCGATTGATAGGGCTACACAGAAAATTAATCCGACAACGAGATAAACTTAGCGGTCATGATTAAGTCCATTTTTGATAGTTATGGCACGCCGATTTTGGTAGTCGCCTTTATTGTTCTTTTTTTACTTGAAAGCAGGTTTCAGTTACGAAAAAGAGTGCAGGGCCGATGGAAGCGGGTGTTCATTAATTTCATGGTTTCCATACCCGCATTTTTACTGCTCCGTCTTTTGCTTATCCCTGCAATGGTGTGGCTGGCGATTGAAAACCAATCGTGGCAAATTGGCCTGAACTATTTATTAGACGCACCCGCTATTGTTAGCATGCTTATTACGTTTCTCTTACTTGACTATAGCAATTACCTCTGGCATATTTTACTGCATAAATTGCCTATCCTTTGGCGTTTTCATTTAGTACACCATTGTGATCTTGATCTGGACATTACAACCGCTTTCCGGTTTCATTTCGGAGAGATGATCGGTTCCGTGATCTTCCGCGGAGCCGCCATTGTTTTAATCGGAGCTTCACCATTAATGGTGCTTATTTACGAAATCGTATTTGAAGCAGCTACTCAATTTCATCATAGCAATATTAAAATTCCTTTTCGCTTAGAAAAAGCATTGAATTTTTTGATTGTAACGCCTCGAATGCATGGCATCCATCATTCTGTCTTTAAGAAAGAGACCGATAGCAATTACTCCATTATTTTTTCCTTTTGGGATAGGATACATCGAACTGTTCGATTGAATGTTCATCAACACGAAATTGTAACAGGCGTTCCTTCCTATGCTGATGAAAACGAGCTAACAATTGGTCGTCTCTTAAAACTACCTTTTACAAAGATTCGCCCTTGGTCGGCCCTCTTGAGCAGGAGCCCGGATAAAGAAAGTAAAGAAGGATTAGGTAAATTGAAAAAGTAATTGTTACCGTTAGCATAAGCTTTAGCGTACGCTAATACATAAAAAAAGTCCTTTTTGTAGTTGGTGCGCCCACCTGGGCTCGAACCAGAGACCAAAAGATTATGAGTCTTCTAGCCTAACCGCCCTATTATGAGGCAAAATGTGCTTTTCTGACTTACAGAAGTAATTTACAAACTATTTTTGAAACCGCAAAATTTTGCTCCGTTACGTATTTGTTACGGTTTTGAAAGCAACTATTGAAATGTGAGAGGCTTTGAACACCGTTAAATTTTATTCATGATTTTTTCTATCTCGGCAAGGTCTGCTATTGAAAGCCTGAACCATTCGCCCCGGATACGCTTGTGCTTGTACCTGGCATGTAGCTTCTTTTCTATTTCCTGACCGCAACACCACAACGCGATGCGGTGAACACTTGGTTCCTTTGAATGAAGCGTTCGTTCCCTATAAATAGGATTATTACTCCTGCCGATCTTAATATAGCCGGTATCCGTATTTACTATCAGGTAAACATATTCCCTCCCTTTTTCTATGATCTGGTTATTAATGTTGTTAAAAAAATCCAGATAAAACTCCTTTTGATCAATGAAATCAAGCTTGATCATATCTCTTTGGGACGGACTTAAAAGTACAGCATTTTGCCCCCTGAAACGCCTAAGTTCTAAACTGGTAACAGTTACTATACCTCGCTTTTCCAAAAAACCTCTGAGTTTTTGCTGGAAAGTATTAAAGGCCATCAGCGCATCCACTTCTTTATAACCATCAGCTAGCATGATACAAAACCGCAGCAGCAGTTCATAGTAATCCTTATCCCGCACTTCCAGTTGAATGATGTCGCCTTTTAGTTCACCCTTCCCGTTTATGTAAAACATCTCGACCGATAATCCATGAAGATCATCAAATAAACGTACCCCATAACAATGATACGCTATACCGATTATCACGTTATTTATTGGCCCGTTATCTTCCTCATCAAACTTTAGGATATCTTCCTTTGACAATGTAAAACAGCAGGTGTGATACTTATCCTTTGTTTTGTCAGTAGCAGCCATAACTCTATTTATAAACCTTAAATATAAGCCATTTTTACTGTTGTTCCGTCACCCTACATATTTTTTGGAATATGTGATTTACTCTAAAAGACAACATTGATATTGGTTTTCCATCATAATATTAATAACCTTTATAGGGCTAATTTTTACTCCCTCAATTCTTAATATATTATCACAGTCATCCAAGTCGAAATTTACTTTATGAGTGGGGAATTGGTCTAGTATTATATAGACAATCATTTTCGACTCTTCTTCTGTAAATACATTTGTCTTAAAAACCAACACATTTTTTAAGATCTTTTCATTAGCAATATTGAATTTGCTTTTAATCATAATTTGAATATATTTCTATCCAACTTCTTTTATCCCTCTTATTTGCAAAATAGCCATTAGGCTACCCAACCTGCAATTAAGATTATTGCTGCAATACCTATGATAGATAGGTTGGATTTTATAAATAATAACAACACAAAACTTGAGACAACCCAAAGGATATCTACTATTATACTAGGGATAAATACAAACTTGTCCTTGTCCATTTGGTAAAACAGAAGCAATAACATCCTGTCTCACTTTTTTGTCATACAATTTTTCTATTGCCCAACTAATCAAGTCAACTGATGCTAAACAACCTGCTGCTGTTCCGATATTTCCGTGAGTTACTAAATGGGTGTTCTCAATAACTTCCACTCCGTAATTCCTTAATGTTTCAAATGCAGTTGGGTAAGTTGTTGCAGAAAGTCCTTTTAAGTGTCCAAGTGCTGCAATAACTAAGGCCCCTGAACACATTGAACAAATAATTTGCTTGTCTGGTTTTAAATCGAAACGTTCAAGGTATGAATTGTCTTTGATTACACTTCTTGTTCCTGGTCCACTGCCAAAAAACACTAAGTCTGCGTCATTACATTCTTCAATATGTCCGTGAGTTGTCAGGTCAAGTCCACATATAGACTTGTGAGTGGTTTCAGTGCCTACTATTTTGACTTGAAATTCTTTGTCACTCAATTTTACTCTGTTTAATAAGTCCCAAGGTAAAAAAATATCTATGTCTGTAAATTTGTCAAACGTTACTATAACGGCTTTCTTCATATTTTATTTGTTGTTTAAAGTAAATACAACGTTGAGTATATACTTGGCCATACCGCACCATAATGCAAGGTTTATGCGCAATGGTCCTGCCGTAATTTCCGCCGTGCTCTGGTTGTGCTGCTTTGAAATCGTTTGGAGATTACTCCTTTTTAATTTGTTTAACC
The DNA here is from genome assembly GCF_024704835.1 of Parapedobacter tibetensis. Classification (GTDB taxonomy): domain Bacteria; phylum Bacteroidota; class Bacteroidia; order Sphingobacteriales; family Sphingobacteriaceae; genus Parapedobacter; species Parapedobacter tibetensis. The sequence goes on along the minus strand of NZ_JAMXBE010000004.1, from coordinate 241,755 downwards.
ATCAATATTTCTTTAAAACCAACACCGTAATGTTCAATAGTTATGTCTTTTATTTTTTTCCATCCATGCTTGTAGTAAAATGATAAGCCTTCGGGAGAGGCGGCCAATTGAATTTTATTTAAGCCTTTATCCAATGCGAACTTTTCGAGATGTTGCATTATCGATTTACCTACGCCTTGATTCAGACATTCAAGCCTTGTATAAAAACCAACAATGAAATCTTTATCAAGGGCAATTGTTCCCACAATTTTGTTATCCAATTCTGCGCAAAAAGTATATTGTTTTTTTATTTTGTTTCTAATTTCCTCCGGAGAGTAGTATTTAATGAAGACATTCCATTGATTTTCAGTATAGTGGGGAAGTAGCATCGCCTGTGCATTCTCAGTTATCATTTGACTTAAGCCTTCCGCATCTTTGTCATGCGCTAGCCTAAACGTGAGTTGATTAATCATGTTTATTATTTTTAGTCAGTGCTTTCTAAACCCCGTCCATCAGGAGGTGAGTTTTTGTTGTGTACAAAAATGATTAGGAGTGCGGGTATTATAAAAAAATAGAATCCAGATACTGGCTCAAGTAAACAACCAATAGTTACTATGATTAATAGATAATAACCGAATTTTTTCGGAACAGGTTTTTTGAATTCATTTTGATATTGTTGTAGAATGAAACCAATATACAACACAAATAGACCACTTATTTCATACCAATAAAAGCTATATCTCTCTGGTGTTTCATTAACCGTATTGATAACACCTGATTGGAGGATGTCAATAACCACTGGCCAATTTTCAATAAAGCCGAGTATTAAATGACCTGTTCCGATTACTATGATAAAAATGCCTACACGGCTTGAATACCTATCTAATGCTTTACTCATCATTCACAATGTTGGTTAGGTTAGACTTTTCCGGTTTTAAGAGAGACCGCCAATCGATTCCAGGCATTGATAATTATGACGATCATTATAATTTGTGCCGTGAGCTTTTTTCCGAAGTGTGATTCCGCATCGTTATATAATTCATCGCTTAATCCGTGTTCGCTAATCAATGTAATTTCTTCAGTAATGGCAAATAAAAGCTTTTCTTCGGGGCTAAAAGCGGTTGTTTGTTTCCAGTTACTGATTAAATCAATGCGTTCCTGTGTTTCCCCAAGATGCAAAGCATTTTTAGTGTGCATATTTATACAGTAAGAACAACCGTTAATTTGCGAAGCCCTAACCTCCATCAGGAATATGTTTTTTTTTGGAACGGAGACAGTTGAAAGGTAAGCCTCAAGTTGCATTAAAGCGCTCATGGCGGCAGGTTCGACATGTTCAATAATTAATCTTTTTGACATCTTTATTTTATGAATGATGATGAAAAATCTTTAGTGTTAGCAGTAGGTGGCGTAAGAAAAGAGCTGTTTAAAAGGCTATTTGAAGGGGAATTTGTCGGCAACTAAATTTAACTTGATACCATGCTCTAAATAGGCTTTTAGCCCGTCTAATACCGTAGTAAAACCGCCGGTATTGTCATTTATAGCCCGGATAAGTTCATTCCCGGTTTGTTTGAAACCGAAATTTTTGATGACTACGTAGGTGGTATCGTTTGTTAAAGCAGTAAATTCATATATTACTTCGGTAGCTGGGTCACCCCATTCGGTCAAGATTCTACCGTTAGGGATAATCTCCTTTACCAACACTTTTTCTGAGACACCGTACATTTCCCACTCCCAAGTTATTGTTTGACCAATTTCTAGTCGTCCACTTGATTTTGTAAACCAGAAATTGGTCGTAATTTCTGGGTTGATAAATGCTTGAAAAACTTCTGAGACAGGTTTTCTTATGAGCATTTGTGTTTCCACTGTTGGGACATATTCTGTATTCATGATATTTTATTTTGTTTCATATGTTGATATTGATTGAAGGCAAATCCGATAACAAATAATGATAGTGGAATTACCATGCTAATGGCGAAATCTGCTATCATATATTGATATCCAACCCAAACGAAAAAAGCGTTAGACACAACAGTAAGTAGCGATATGAACTGTAAACTGGGGAACAATTGATTTTTTCTTGCAGCTAAATATAAATTTATGGCACCGATAAAAATCAGGCCAACGCTAAACATCGCATTAAATCCTATCCATAATTTCCACAAATTCCCGGTCTTATCCATTTGTATATGGGATGATTTGAGACGAACGAGTAGTTCTTGGTCTGCAGGAGCTAGATCCGTTGAAAAAAATGTACCATGTAGATGCAACAGGCCGAAAAACAACAAGGTTGCTGACCCTAACATTATGCTAATCCTTGCAATTGATTGAATTTTTGCCATTTGTCCTATTCAGTTGTTAATCGCGGTCAGGGGGAAACTGCTATCATATTTTTTATGACTTTAAAACCATTAATCTAAAGTTATGTCAAAGCTACCTATCGTTTGCACACCAACTTTGGAAAAATGCGACAAAATTCTGCGACATTTGAAGACTTCAAACCCACGGGACTGCAGACTTGCTCAGGTCGCTGCATTAGGCGAACTCGCTATCCTTATTTCCAAAGATGCCAAACAAATGATGACAGTAATTTCTCCAATAAAATAGGCTAAGCCTAACAGGGTAAGAGTTGGTTCATTTATTATCAGAAGTATGACGATGAGAATGCAGTAAATGTAGTTAGCAACTGCGATAACTCTTAAAAGTAACAACCGCTGATCACTTTTAGTAAATGCGCAACAGAATGAATAAAGCGAAAAAGCATACGCAATTGCAGATAGCCAGTACAGTACCTTTTTGGGCATTCCAAATTCCTGATAAAGTGGGGTGACTACAACAAGTAATAACGTACCAGAGAGCAATGCCCCAACCGCATCTATCAGAAAAATATTATTTTCGACAAATTTCCTTTTTTGCATGGTAAATAGTTGAGATTCCATAAGTCTGGGGCATTGATTTTACATCTTTAAACCCAGCTTCCTCTAAAATTTTTACGAATTCCCTGCCGTAAGGAAACCGAATTGCGGATTTGCACAGATAAGTGTAGGCGCTTTTATCCTTGGAAAATAAGCTCGCTATTAAAGGCATTATTTGTCTTGCATAAAAGAGATATCCAAATTCTAATATTCGATTGTCTGGAATTGATGTTTCCAATATAATCATGACACCGCCCGGTTTAAGTACTCGCAGTATTTGCGAAAGACCCTTTTCTAAGTTCTCAAAATTTCTTATTCCATAAACGACGGTTACCACATCAAAGGAGCTATCCGGTACACTCAAGTTTTCCGCATTTTGAATTTCGGTTTTAACTTGCTTTCGTAAGTTTAAAAGTTGGATTTTTTCATTGGCAAGGGCTAACATTCCCTGAGATATGTCAACGGCTAAGATATGTTCAGCGCCAGTTTTGCTTAATAAAATGGCCATTTCACCGGTACCTGTGGCAATGTCTAAAACTGAATTGGGTTTTCTTTCAATGATCAGTTTTAGTACATTGTTGCGCCACTTTCTATCTAAGCCCCAGGTGATTATCCTATTCATGGAGTCATAGTGATCAGACACGCTGTCAAACATTTTTTCAATTTGTTCATGGCTGCTTTCGGAAGAAGCTCTAGGGGTTGTTTGTGCATTCATTTATTACGCGTGACGATCAGGTTTTGGAAACCAAAAGTACATCGGCAAAAACCGTGTCGTTTGGAAAAATACGACAAAATTCAAAATGCCATGAACTGACACAAAGAGTGATTAATTAGAGATTTGTCGGAACAACCCCTGAGTATTTTTTAATTTCGTTACTCAAGTGCGCTTGGTCATAGTAGCCACTATCAAAAGCAATTTCAGCAAGCTTTATTTCAGGATACTTTTCTAGTATGAGCTGCTGCGCATACCGGTATCGAATAATATTTATAAATTCCTTTGGGCTCAAGCCAATGTGGTAGCTGAAATTTCTTTCCAACTGCCTAACAGTCGTGAAATGTTTTTTGGCTAACTCACTTACTGATATACGACCAACGTACTGCTTAACAGTTGCAACGATAGGCAACAAGGAATGTTTGGATTGATTAAGTTTATTGTGAAAGAAGGAATCGAATGCCGTAGCAATATCGTCAGAGAATGAGCTAATTTTTGGAACCAGATCATTTGAAAGTTCAACAACGTTATTGGTTACTTCATGCAATGAGGAGTACGCATAAAAATGTGAGAATGCTGAAGGTTTAAAACGAACACCAATTAAATGGGTTTCCTGCGAAAAAATGGCCTCCACAAACTGCGTTATTGCTCCACCCAAATATGCCTTTTCGCTTTTGAAAACTGAATTATCTTTTTCATTAAGAAAGTCGTCTCCGATATTTATGGCGAGGTCTACACATCCGTCGGGCAAGATCTTATGAATAGCAGTTCCACCCGCTTTGCAGGTGAGCTCCCAATATGCATCTATAAAAGGCGCCAATAAGATGTGAGGTTTACACTCTGTATATTTCACTTGCTAGCAAATATCCTAAGGTAATAATTATATGCTTTTCATTTCTAATTTCTCGATTAATCTTTTTAACATAACCTTCATGATAATTTTATGAAGCGGCTTTATCAGGAAAAAATAAAATCGCCCAAACCAGTTGTTATAGAGCACCACTGTAGAAATCGTAATTTTTTTTTGACTACCAACTTTCGTTTCTTCGAGTAATAAGGAGCCTCTAAAATCCAAGTGTTTGTCATCCATCCCAAACACGAGTTCATTTTTGTTTACATCAAATACTTTTAAATATCCGAGCTGGTCGCCTTTCTTGTAATTAGCATTAGCAAATTCTTTTAATTTGTTCGCATCACCAGACACCTTTAGGCCAAATACGGAAACAATTTTGTTTCTAAGGCTGAGTAGGACCTTTCCCCAATTAGGCAGCGATAAAAAAAATGCATTACTGACTTCGGTTGGCGTAAAGGTAGTTGCTTTGTCGATGAGTGTCCCTTGGAAGCAGTCGATGTAGTGATATTTTTTATAATCGATATTAAGTAATGAACTTTTAGGAAGATTAGTTTGAAGTATTTTCATGTCTTTATATTGAATTAAAGTTATTGTCTTTTAACAAGGCCTTTCTTTCTAATTTTCTTATTGTCGATCCTAATAAAATCTTGGAGAAAATTAAATGTAGCGGCTTAATTAGCGAGAAATAAAACCTTCCTAACCAGTTGTTAAAAACCACCCTTGTACTCATCGAAAGGGTTCTAGGCTTATCAATTATAGTGTATCCAAGGATCAGCGATATTCTAAAATTAAAATGGGTACCGTTTGAACCCAGAGTTATTTCATTATCACTTCTTTCATACACTTTTAAAATTCCTAATTGTTCTCCTGCTTCGTACTTAAATTTATCAAGTTTTTGCATTTTAAAAGGTTTAGCTTTAAGACCGACCATGGATACAATTTTAGCTTTAATAGTTGATAGTTTCTGGACGGTTTCTCTAACTGAAGATAAAAATGCGATGCAGGCGTCAGATATCGTAAGCTCATCGTTCTTGGCTATTAAGACTCCCTGAAAACAGTCTATATAATCATATTGTAGGTGATTGTTTTTTAAAATGGAACTCATCGGAAGATTAGTTTTAATAATTTTCAAAGCATTTCAACGATCTGAATATGGTTTCCGCACGTGTCATTGAATACTGCAAATTTTTCTGTTCCTAAAGTCTTAGGTTCAACACTAAATTCAACTCCTAAACTCAAAAGACGTTCGTAGTCTCGCTGAACATTGTCTGAATCGAGTTGGGTGTATGGAATACCAGCTTCAAATAATGAACTTTGGTAGGTCTTTGTTGGCCCAAAATGGCTAGGTGAAGGTTCTAGAAGAATTTCGGCCCCATCCTGGTCATCTTTGCTTACAACGGTCAGCCATCTGGTATTTTCGTCTAACGGCACGTCACTTTTTTTTAAAAAGCCTAACTTTTCTGTATAAAACTTTAACGCTTTTTCTTGGTCCTGCACTGGAATGCCGATAACTTTTATTTTCATTTTTTAGATGCTAAGTTCAATGTGCAATTGGCAAATCTGAAGCTTTCTTCTGTGAATAAGTTTGCCGTAGTGTACCTGCTTCAAGTCCAAAGTGACCTTAAATAAGGTACGACAAAGATGCTGAGTTCAAAGCTGTATAATTTGGAAAAATGCGACAAAATTTGTGTAGTTGATGAACAGAATTGGCTTACTCGTAAAAAGGTATATTTCATACGAATGTTATAATTTTACAACGTGAAAGAAATTGTTTCAAAATCTGGTGACTATATGTTTGGCCTTACAACTGGGCTCAACAAATTGCAGAACCGACCTACGCAATATACGGAGTATTCAATCTTATACATTCCAGAGGGCAGGGGTCATTACCGTGCAGATTTTGGCGTCTTTCCTTTTGAAGGACCAGTACTTTTATTTGCGACCCCGCTGCAAACCATTGAGCTTGATGCCTCATTGTCTAAGAAGTCTTGGATGCTTCGATTTCATGGTGACTTTTACTGTATTGAATATCACCGTGCGGAAGTATGTTGCAATGGCCTGCTGTTCAATAATGTTTACATTCAGCCATTAGTAAACCTAACCATCGGTGATGCACACGAATTCCAAGTCTTGGCGGATCAAATTACACATGAATTTGAAAAGAAAGATCCTTCAGAGATTGTATTAAGAGCTTATCTTCAACTGTTTTTGGCTAAGGCAAGCACTGTTAAGACAGCTTCTATTTCACAACAAGTTGAGCAACGGCAGTATGATGAGGTGATGGAACGGCTCAGAGAATTAGTGGATGAGCATTACCTTTCACTCCATAGCCCGAAGGATTATGCCTCGCTATTAGGCATGGCCCCAAATACTCTGACCAAGCGTTGCTCAAACTATTTCAAGAAGCCACCCCGCCATTTAATAACTGAAAGGCTCATCCTAGAGGCCAAGAAGCAGCTTCACCTTACCCGTAAAAGTATCAAAGAGATCGCTTATGCGCTGAACTTCCAAGACGAATTCTATTTCAGTCGGGTTTTTAAGCGGTTTACCAAAGTGTCGCCCCAAGCTTTCCGTGATAAAATTGGGATATCAATTGTGGCAGATTTGAACAGGTAAAATCCTTTTTCGTCCATGTTTTAACAATTTATGCTGATGTAATTTTGGATTAAATTAATACAGCATGAAAATTTCTATCCTTAAAACAATGGCAGGCCTTGACATATTTGACTATAACATCATCCGTTACGGAACAGTACTGATATTAGTATGGATCGGTGCGTTAAAATTCGCAACCTATGAAGCTGACGGCATCACTCCATTTGTAGCCAACAGCCCATTGATGTCGTCCTTTTATAACCACCCTTCGGAATACAAAAAACATGTGAACAAAGAGGGCGAACTTGTTTCTAAAAACCACCAGTGGCACATTGCCAATAATACCTATGGCTTTTCTAAGGGTCTTGGTATTCTCCTTATGGGCATGGGTATATTGGTGGGCCTGCACAAAGTCGCTCCACTGTTAAGTGTGATAGGAAGCGTCCTTGTTTTTATCATGGCATTAGGCACTTTGTCTTTTTTAGCGACAACACCCGAAACTTGGGTGCCAGCGCTAGGTGATCAGCACAACGGCTTCCCATATCTATCTGGTAGGGGGAGAATTGTCATCAAGGATCTGCTGCTTCTGGGAGGCTCATTCCTCACCATGAGTGAATCGGCTAGGTTCTATTTAAGCAAAAATAACATTCAATTTTAGTCATGGAAAATCAATCAATAATATCATCAATAGCGCAAATTCTGATCAGAGATATACAGAACACAATCGATGAAGTATCATCATATGAAAATAATGAACTGCTCTGGGTTAAAGAAGGTGCGATAAACAACTCAGCCGGAAATCTGGCACTGCATATTGCCGGAGCAATCCATCATTTTATTGGGGCTGTGTTGGGCGATAACGGATTTGTGAGGGACAGAGATTACGAGTTTAACGCGGCCGGCACTGCTACTGAAGGAATCCTTTCCGGATTAAATGACGCTAAAAATGTTGTGCAAGAGGTCTTGCGCCACTTTACTGATGAAGATTTGTTAAAAGATTTTCCCGCAAAGATATTGGGCAATACAATGAGCATTGGACACTTTCTGGTACACCTGACCAGCCATTTGAGTTACCATCTAGGGCAAATTAATTATCATCGGAGGTTCTTGGTTATTAGCTGAGTTTTCATTGGCTAGTAATCTTCTTCGTGCTGTGCTAATTATAGAACGGCCTAACTTTTCTTGTGCAAGTCAATTGCAATGAATAGTTTTGTCGAAGCAACAGTTATTGTTTCCTTTGTTTTGCAACCTTAATGTTGCCCTAAGTCCTTTCTGGTTGTACGATATCTGCTCCTGAATAGCATACATCATGCAACTGGATGAAAATAAGCCTACACATCACAAGTTTTATGGAACGTCATGATTACTTGAAACTTTTTCACGACATTGATAAAAGCGACTATGAGTTGCTGACCGAAAACCTGAAGATAAAAAGGTTCAAAAAGGGAGACTTTATTACTGTTGCCGGACAAGTTCAAAAAGAACTCTTCTTCGTGAAAAGTGGTGTCCAAATGTCCCATTTTGAGGCTGATCACAAAACGCAAGTCATTGCATTTACTTACTCTCCGAACTTGTGTGCAATCCCCGAATCATTTTCATTTCAGGCTCCTTCCAAATATTTTATTACCTGCTTAACTGATAGTGAACTGGAATATATTACATATCAGGAACTCATAGCTCTTTTTGATCAATCGCAACAGTTAGAGCGATTATTTAGGCGAATAACCGAATTTGTTTTGGCAGGCATGATTAACCGCCATATTGAACTTCATACCATGACTATCGAGGAACGTTACAAGAACTTCTGCGAGCGAAGTCCACATTTGCTTCAACTTGTTCCACACAAACACATTGCTTCCTATTTGGGCATTTCGCCAACTAATTTTAGCAAGCTATTTAATAATGTGAAATTCTGATGTTGGTATAGACCAAGTTTGGTGTACTGTCGATTTGCGAAATTTGTTAAAAAACAATATGACAGAACTTTGGCTTGATAGATCAGAATATCCGTTCACTTCGAATTATTTTTATGTGAACGGACATAAACTACATTACATTGATGAAGGCAAGGGAGAAACGATATTGTTTGTCCACGGAACGCCTTCTTGGAGTTTTGATTTTCGCAACATCATCAAGAAACTGAAAACAAATTTTCGTTGTATAGCAATTGATCATATTGGTTTTGGACTATCCGACAAGCCCGAACATTATGATTATTCGACCCGAAACCATAGCAAAACGCTCGAAAAATTTATTTTGGAAAAGGAATTACAAAATATCACCCTGGTTGTTCATGATTTTGGTGTTCCCATCGGATTAAACTTCGCCATACAGTTCCCCGACAAAGTGAAAAAATTAGTCATTCTCAACTCATGGCTTTGGAGTAGCCGTAACGACCCCGATTTTATCAAAGTCAGTAAAATCTTAAAAAGTCCACTAATGCCTTTCCTATATCGTTATTTTAATTTTTCAGCTAAATATATTTTACCCAAATCATTTGGCGAACGTAAAATTTCCATGCAATTAGTAAAGCAGTATACAAAACCGTTTGCCGACTCCACTCAGCGAAACGGAACTGTAGCTTTTGCTATGTCGCTAGTAAATGATCAAGATTGGTTTGAAGAACTTTGGAACAAAAAACAGGCTATTTCCACCAAGCCGACCTTGTTTGTTTGGGGAATGAAAGATTCTCTAATCAAGCCACATTATTTGGACAAATTTGTTTCTGGATTTCAAAATTCGACTATATTGAAATTAGAGACGAGCGGACATTTCCCCCAAGAAGAACAACCCGAATTGGTTTCAAAATCAATACACTACTTTTTAACGGGTATCACTGCAATAGCAACAAAATAAAAACCTCCTAATTACTGTTCCTACGAGAGGTAAAGTAAATTATCCATTGTTTTATCGTCATAGAAATCTCCCTGTAGGTACAGGCCTGTTCGGGTGATCTGATGGGAGGAAATACACATCGGTAATTTAAGCGTTAAAATAATATTGTTTTGCATCTCCATCCCAAAAAAACAGCATCATGACTTTGGCTAATTCTGCTTAAGAGACAAAGTGTTTTTTGTCAAGACAAGATCATCCTAGATGCGAAAAAAACGAACCCACGTACCGGCGTCGATTTTTGCTCTTTCGATTGACCCAAGGTTAACCGATAAACATTTTTTTGCTTCGACTGCTGCACTGCTACATTTGGCGAATCTCCCGGTTGGGTGGGTACCGAAGCTAAATCCATCCTGAAAGATTTTGAGGCTATTGTGACTAAAATCAAACCGTCCCAAGGAAAATTATTTTTTTTTTGTTCACTCGTAGTTAACGTTACTTGATCCGATAAAGTGATCTAATAGTTTACCTATGATAGTTTCACATTGACTACTATGTTCTGCGCCTTTCAGTATGTTATCGATGCTTTGAATGAATTTTTCGTTATTTAAGTCTAAACTGCAACTTTCAATCATTTGAAGGACATTTGGTCTTCCAACTTCCAAATGAAATTGCAATGCAACAACTGTATCGTCGTAAATAAAAGCCTGATTTATGTTTGCTTCGGAATTCAACAGGTGTATTGCCCTATCGCTAGGAATTTCGAACAAATCTCCATGCCAATGAAATACGGTAGGATGATCTTTAAATAGGTTATAAAACCATAAAAGTCGTTTACACTCTTCGGTGGGATAGACCTTGTACCAGCCTATTTCGTTAAAGGTGGCACGATGTACCCCAACTCCAAGACAAACAGCGATCAATTGGGCACCTAAGCACACGCCGAAAACTTTCTTCTTCTCACCTAAACACCTTCTGATGAATTCCTTTTCCTGCTTCAACCAGGGAAAAGTTTCATCATCATGCACGCCCATGGGTCCACCCATAATGATTAGAGCATCTATGTCTCCAAGACTAGGAATTTCGTAACCAATTTCGTAAAATCGGGTGGAAGAGACTTGATGCTTATTTTCTATTAGCCATTTTGCAATATAACCGAGCCCCTCATAGGAAACGTGTTGAAAATAATGTATTCTCATGGCAGGACCAATTTTATTCAGGAAGAAAGAGTGGGGAAATGTAGTTTTTCATCGCTTATTAAGTTGCTTTGAGAATCAGATCCAGCTGTTCTATCTCACTTGTAGTGAGAGGTTGCAACGGACCGCGCAACTGTCCCCCCTGTTCACCGATCAGGTCTAGGCCGGCTTTAATGGCTCTCGGCAAACCTTTGGTTACAATGAATTTCAATAAGTCGAGTTGTTGCAGAAATACGTCCTGCGCCGTCGAAAGATCGTTGTTCTGAATGGCCTTGTACAAGTCCAGATTTAATTTAGGTATCAAATTCGCCGCCGCAGTGCACCATCCTGTAGCTCCCGCTGCAAAAGCAGCCAAAGCAAGCGGGTTAGAACCGTTGTAAAATGCAATCTCATCGCCCAATTCCCGTCTGAGATAGTGCATCCGCTGTACATCACCGGTACTTTCCTTTATCATGGTGATGTTGGGGATCTCCAATAGACGCTTCAAAAGGGCGGGAGACATATCAACTCCACCAGTTGCTGGATTATTGTAGGCCATGATTGTTATAGAGATTTTGGACGCCACAGTATCATAGTGTTTCAGGATCTCATCATCGGTCAATTTCCAATAGCTCATGGGTATAATCATGACAGCTGTCGCACCAGCATTTTCTGCGAATTTTGCATGGTAGACAGTTCTTTCGGTTGTGAGGTTAGAGACACCGACCAAGGTTGGTATACGGCCTGCAACTTGCTGCATAGTTGCTTCGGTAACGGCTTCTTTTTCTTCGTCGGTTAAATAGGGTAACACACCTGTACTACCCAATGGAGCAATACCGTGTGAACCTGTTGTAACCAGGCGTTCCACTAATTTTTTAAATAGCGGTATATCTACCCGGTCATTATTGTCAAATGGAGTGATCGGATAAGAAATGATACCTTTGAATGGAATATTTTTCATAATGTTATTTCACTGGGCTCGAAAGCCTATAATAAGGAAACTTGAATAATTTATAAGCTTAAAGGTCCCTGCCTTCTTCTTCACGAAGCGCAACACCTAGATTTTGCAGCTGTGGCGCGTTCTCGCAAGCGATGTATTTGGCCGATTCAGTATCGCTCAGGTTCTTATGCTTGTGCCATGCCCACGACGGGATATATACCGCGTCGCCTTTTTGCCATGCTACCTTATCTCCTTCTATTTCCGTATAGCCATTTCCTTCCAGCACATACAGTACGGTTTCATAGGTGTGACGGTGTTTGTTTGTTAGCTGACCTGGAAGCAAACCACCAATCGTCATGCTTACGTTTTTACTTGGCAGGTCTACAAAAAACACTGGGTGTTTACGCTCTGTAGAGAACTGAGTATGCTCACCAGCATTTTCTACATTACGGTGAACCAGGTACGGAGGTTTTACAAACACCGGCCTTGCAAAAGTTTTATGAAAATCATTTGAACTGAATTGTTTTTGTTCGTCATGGATCGCTGTTTTGAACACGGTCTCGGCAGCATCGAATTTCGACTTTGACATCTTTAAAAAATTAAATGTTGTTGCACTATTGCATTACAAAAATCATATATATTTGGACTATTATAGTAGTACAGAATTTATAATATAGGGTAGTCCAGTTATGTTAAGACCTTGGGATCTTCAAATCGACATTAGTGTGAACTGCGAAAGAGCAGTATATATCCAGATAGCAGATTCAATTATCAGCGCGATCAAAACCGGGAAGTTGCAATGTGGCTCGCCCTTACCCGGCAGCCGGCAACTGGCTACCCAGCTGAAGTTGAACCGCAATACGGTAATCGAGGCTTTGGATGTACTGCTGGCAGAGGGCTGGCTGATCTCCAAAGAACGGAAAGGTACATTCGTCGCAGAGCGCGTACCGGAATTCAGAGCGGCTAAACCAGAGATCCCGTTACCGTTAGAACTGCCTGCGAACATTGTTCCTGAGATTATTTTTAATGACGGCGTACCGGATACCCGGATCGCGCCAATACCTGAACTGGCCAGAGCTTACCGCCAGATATTTAACCGTAAAGGCCGTTGGCAGATGATGGGGTATACTGAGAGCGCAGGTGACCTTGATTTCAGGAGTGCCATCATACGGATGCTCAACTATAAACGGGGCATGCGCCTTACCGTAGAGGAGATATTTGTGACCCGCGGCAGCCAGATGGCCATGTACCTGACGGCGCATTGTATATTACAGCAAGGTGATGTTGTAGTTGTTGAAAACCCCGGCTATAAGCCTGCCTGGATGGCATTTGAGCATGCCGGCGCAACGCTGTTGCCGATAAATGTTGATAGCAACGGTATTGTTGTGGACGACCTCAAGGCTTACCTGCAAAAAGGTAAACCCATCAAAGCCATATACATTACCCCGCATCACCAATTCCCGACCACAGTTACTTTGAGCCTGACCCGTCGCCTGGAACTGATCGCGCTATCCAATCAGTACAGCTTTACCATTATTGAAGATGATTATGATAACGAGTTCCACTTCGGGCAGCGCCCGATACTACCCATTAGCAGCTTTGAAAACGTAAAGCATTTTGTATATATCGGCACCATGAGTAAGATCGTGGCGCCGGCTTTACGAATAGGTTATCTGGCCAGTTCCAAAGAATTGATCCAAAGAGTAGGGAAATTGCGGCGGATCATCGACACGCAGGGAGATAACATGATGGAACAGGCGGTTTTGCAATTGATCAACGACGGCCATATCAAACGGCATTTGCGCCGGGCAACACTGCTATATAAAAGCAAACGTGATGTGTTCGATAAAATGATCAAGGAACATCTCGGCGAGAAGGTGGATTTTCACAAACCGGATGGCGGGCTGGCCTTTTGGTTGCAGCCTAAAGAAAAGATCGATATGATTAGCTTACACAAAAATCTGTTGGAAAAAGGCGTGCAGATCATGCCGCCGGAGAGTTTCAGCTACGGTATTCCCGTCAATGGCCTGCGCCTCGGCTACGCCTCATTATCTGAAGAGCAGCTGGAAGAGGGATTAAAAAAGATCGCGAAGCTCTTATAGCAAGTGGACTGCATCAATAGGAATAGATCGACACAGTCCGCCTTCAACGCAGCGATAATAAATCGCCTCTCTATGAGCCGGCTAAAATGCACGCCGTTTATCATTTCATGCCAGATAGATTTAGCCTTTTACATCCGTTAATGAGGCACCAAAGTTAATGTGCAGTACATTGCCATTAGGCGTTACTAAGGCAGGTACTGATTGAATGCCTGCTTTTTCCGCTTCGTCGACACGACTTCTGTCTTCGCCAATGTTTACCACTTCAACATTTGATTCACCGATCAGACTGATAATGTCTTTTTCAGCACTTACACATACCGGGCAACCGGCGTGATAGAAAATTGATTTTGCCATTTTTATAAAATTTATGCGTTTAATTGCGATACAAACATAGTTAGGTGTCCTCACCTCGCGATGATCCAGTTTTGTGTTTTATCGCGACAAACTGGTTCATTTCCTAACCCAGAAAGAATAAAAGCAGGTCATTAAGGGGCCTTGTTGGGATTAAACAACTGTAACATCCACTGACCATTGACATTATAGGGTGATTTGTCCAAGCCTTTTTAAGTATCGCGGTAAAGCCGAGTTTTGCGCTTCTAGACATTATTCATCGTGAAATAGTATTTTACGTCGTCACCTTGGTGTATTCGTTGAAAAAAACGTCTTATTCATTTTGATATAGGCCACCACCCACTTGCCAACCTTGCTGAGTTCAGCCATAGTTTAGGTGTGTTGGTGCCTGATATCTAGGTATTTTGTCTTCGGTTATTTATCATACTTTTACCAATTACCTCTTCGGTTAGGGGCTCACCATCGGTGCTGTCACTTTCAAACATACCTAGTGATACATAAGCGATCACCTTTTTACCCTTGGTATGCAAAGAGGTTACGGTTTAGCCTGTGTTTGGAAAGGCATCTACGTCCACGACACTACTGTTAAAAATGTGGGATGAGGTGATGTCATCAATATCCGGTCGATGTATATTGCGGTCGTGGCTGACCACAGTATAATTTTGTTAATAGATTTTCTTTATCTTTTTGAAACTCGATAAAGAAACAACATCCATACTACAAATGCAACAATGAAGGCTGGCAGTGGATTGTCCATAGTTGTGCCAGCCAAAAATGCTCCAGTAGCAATAGTACAAGTCACAAAAAATAGAATTAGGTTTTTCATGATATTCAAATCTAAGATTTCAATTAATATAAACCTGCACGGTCCAATAACTAAACCATGCAGGGTGCCAATTTTATGCAACATTCTTTAATGATGCTTCTTTCTTTTGTTTCGCCGCTATTTTTATATCTAACCTTCTCAATAGGCTGATGACTTTAATTTGTACCTCATCAACGATACTCCAATCTTTTTCAATATAAATGTCTGTTGTGCGGTGTTCATCGTCCACATGATTCAGCGCCAAAGCAACATCATCTTTACTTATTCGGCATGCATTGCGTGCCACGGTTGCAAAGGTGTGTCTCGCCCAATAAATAGTTGATCCGGGAATACCCGTGAGTTTACGCAGTTGTTTCATCCCCTGGCTTAGCGCCGTATCCAAAACACCGTATGTTGAATAACGTACAGGTAGCTTTTCAATGTACTTTTCTAATAATGGCCTGGCTTCTTCAATAACTTTGATACTGATAAATGCGTTGTCCTTTCTCCGGCCTTGTGTTTTGGCTCTATTATAGTCGATTCGTCCATTCTTAATATCTTTTCTTGTTAAATGAAAGAAGTCTACTGCATTCATCCCGCATAAATAGAACGATAACATATAAATTTCTTTTGCCAATTCCGCCCGGCTGCCAGCTTTGGTTACGCAATCCCTTATCGCCCTGACTTCCTCCAAACTATTGTTTCTTTTTCTGGTAAGAGGGGCAGAACCGACTTTGTACTTTTTAAACGGATAATGCTTGATCCTGTAGATGCCCAAGTCTTCATTATTATACATATTACAAGCAGCATTGAATAACGTACGTAGGTCACGCATGTGATTATGGAGGCCGCTATCGGAAAGGCCGTCTATTGTCCTCTCTTTTGTTTGACCGTCCCCGGTAACTATACGGGTCATGGTACGCCTGCTTCTTAGAAATCTTTCATAGGAGACTAGCATATTTGAATTGATCTCAGTAATAGATACAGAGTCCCGTTTGAAATAATCGATCAGACTGTTTCGTACAGTACGATGGGTACCCGCTGTTCCTGTGCGGTTTTCCTTTTTCAGCTGCTCAATGTGCAGCTGACAGAACTTGATAAAATCTACATCAGCATCTTTATCCCGCAGATAATCCCTTAGAGATTCTGCCTTAAAGAAGTTGAGCTTTTCGCCAAGTTCACTAATAATTTTGCGGTACCCTTTCAGCTGGTCATCGATCAGGTCGTTTAAAAAATTGTCCTTAATCTTTAGTTTTGCAGATAATTGCTTCTTGACTACGTAGTGATTGGTGTCAATAAATTTTCTTTGATCTTTGTGATGGACACAGATTTTTACGTTATAGGTGCCATCTGCTTTCTTGTGGTGTTCATAAACCTTCGCGCTTACGGTTGCCATAATTTTCTTTTTAGCACGCAAAAATTTCCGTTACGTATTTGTTACGGTTTTGCGTAAAGTTTAACAAAAAATTATGTAAAACCTGCTTTAAAGGGGCTTCCTCAAAGCATGGTTGCTGACGGTAATCAGCATCAGAAAACAAAAAAACCGCCTCCAAATTTCTTTGTAAGACGGTTTTATAGTGCGCCCACCTGGGCTCGAACCAGGGACCAAAAGATTATGAGTCTTCTACTCTAACCAACTGAGCTATAGGCGCGGCAATTCTATTGATTTGCGGGTGCAATTTTACATATTTGTAGCCACATTTGGAAATTTTTATGCAAAATATCAAAAACATTATCTTCGACTATGGCAACGTGATCTTCTCCTTGGACTTTGCACGTCTGCGACAAGCATTTATGAATTTGGGCCTCAAGGATGCGGAAACGTTCTTCTCGCATTCGGGTCAAAGTCCTTTATTCGATGCGTTTGACAAGGGAGAACTTACGGTAACCGGATTCCATGAGGAGATAAGGCGCACTACAGGTAAACCCACGTTGAAGGGGGAGGAAATCGACCACGCATGGAATACCTTGTTGGTGGGCGTGCCAGATGGGTACCACCAATTGCTACGCCAGCTTAGGGATCGTTATCGGACATTCCTACTCAGCAACAACAACGAAATCCATTATCAATGGATCACGGAGTATTTGAAGCGTGAGCACGATTTGGAGGGCAATTCGGATTTCTTCGAAAAGGACTACTATTCACATTTGATGGGCATGAGGAAACCCGATCCCGAGATTTTCAGGTTCGTGCTGGACACCCATGGGTTAGATCCCCAGCAAACGGTCTTCATCGACGATAGTCCACAGCATATTGCCTCAGCTAAAAAGATAGGGTTACAGGCCCAACTGCTTGAGCCTGGTGATACACTTCCTGCGTTACTGAACCGCATTGGCGTTAAATAAAAAGAGTTTTTAATAATACGGAATAAAGTATTACCTTTGCATTCCATAAAAATGTACGAAAGGAGGTATTACACGATATGATTATAGTTAATGTAAAAGATGGAGAGTCATTAGACAGGGCGCTTAAGCGTTTCAAGAAGAAATTCGAGAAAACCGGTGTGTTGAGGGAACTTCGCTCACGTCAGGCTTATGAGAAGAAATCCGTTACCCGCCGTACGCAAATCAAAAAGGCAATTTACAAACAAGGCCTTAACCAAGATACGATTTAAGGACTTTATCCATACAAACTACGATAACCTGTCTTTATATGCAAGTTTACACTAAACAGCATATAAAGGCAGGTTATCTTTTTTGGTCGTGGACAAGCAATTTATTTGCAATATCAGAAAACTATCCCTATATTCATCGTGTTGAATATGGGGGGAGTTTTTGATGCTTATAGACCGTTTTATTAATTTCCTGAAATATGAGAAGCGCTATTCCGAGCACACGCTTGCGGCATATCTCCATGAGGTGCAGCGATACATCGGATATCTGGCTGAACAGGATATCGATGTAGGTTCGGTTACCCACCGTTATGCACGAACTTACCTGGCCGGATTGCTCGAACTCGGTCAAAGTCCAACAAGCATCAACAGAAGTCTATCGGCCCTTCGTACCTATTATAAATTCCTAATGCGCGAGGGTACGGTTACACAAAGCCCATTTTCGCTAGTAAAAGCACTGAAGACTCCCAAGAAACTCCCTGTGATTGTCGATAAGGAAAAATTGTCATCATTGTTAGACACGGAAGATGTATTCTCGAGTACATTCGAAGGGCTTAGGGACAAGACCGTTATGGAACTACTGTTTGGCACAGGCATACGGCTGTCTGAGTTATTACAAATTCATGATGAACATATCGATTTTTACAATGGGAATATCCTTATATTTGGTAAACGGAAGAAGGAAAGGCTTGTTCCCTTGAATCAAACGTTGGCTATATTGCTTCAACATTACATAAATGAGAAAAAAGCACAGTGTTTCGACAACAATTGCCCACGTTTAATCGTTACTAAAGAAGGAAAAGATGCGTATCCTAGATTGATATATAATATAGTAAACCATTACCTAAGTGCAATATCTTCACAACAAAAGAAAAGCCCACATGTATTGCGGCACACATTTGCCACAGCCTTGCTCGACAATGGGGCAGACTTGAATGCGATTAAGGAGCTATTGGGGCACGCAGGACTGGCAGCTACGCAAGTTTATACACATAATTCGGTCGAACGGCTTAAATCGATTTATAAACAAGCCCATCCAAAGGCTTAAAAAAAGGAGGAAACATGAACATTACTGTGCAATCTATCCGGTTTGACGCAGACAGGAGACTAATCAAATTCATCCAAAAGAGGGCAAACAAACTCGATCAATTTTTTGATCATATCATTGATGGTGAGTGTTACCTGAAACTGGAAAATGTAGAAGATGAGGCAAACAAGGTCATGGAATTCAAGCTCAACATCCCGGGCAACCAATTGTTTGCCAAAGGACAGGCAAAATCCTTCGAAGAGGCCGCAGATCTCGCTATAGAATCATTGCGTAGACAGATCAACAAACATAAAACCAAGACACGAGCCAAGGCAAGCAACCATAAGGAATGGCTTGTTTCGACTAGCGAGAGCTTTGCATAGGCGCTCCCTAAAAAGGCAAACCCAACAGAACATAAGTAACTGTTGGGTTTGCTAAATAAAAATCACCAAAATTTGCTATCTTAGGTCTCCAAAACCTCGAGGATGGTGTATGCTTAAACAATTCGGGAAATATTTTGCTTTCAGCCGCAGGGAATTGAACGGAATCTGTGTGCTAGGTGTATTTCTATTGGTGTTATGGTCGGTGCCCTACCTTTTTCAGGTGTATCATGCCAATGAAAACGAGGATATATCCGCCCGTATCCGCGATATCGAACATTTCCTTTCTTCTACCAACGATAGTATATCCATCATCGATAAGGATAAGGCGATTGCTGCCTCGCCAAATCCCGTGGCGCATTTTGATGAAATAACTTACTTTATGTTCGATCCCAATGGTTTGGCCATAGTGGATTGGAAACGACTTGGGCTTTCTGACCGGCAAATACGGATGATCAAAAATTATGAGGCGAAAGGTGGACGGTTTAGAAAAAATGAAGACCTTAAAAAGATTTATGCCATCAATGAAGCTGATTATGCACGCCTTGCCCCTTATATTAGCATAAAGGATATTCAGGTAAAGGCGACAGCTAACGATGAGAACTCTATGGGTCAACCTGAAACGCAAACCCGACAATATGCTGCATCCCCTCATGTAGCAATGATGCAAAAAACATTGCTTATTGATTTAAATGCTACCGACTCACTTGAATTGCAGCAATTGCCCGGTATTGGTCCGGTATACGCCTCACGCATCGTGCGGTTCAGGGATCTCTTGGGCGGCTTCCATAATGTTTCGCAATTGATGGCGGTATATGGGTTTGATTCTGTACGTTTTGATGGGTTGAAGGAATACGTGTATGTTGATACGACTTCTGTGGAGAAAATGGCCTTGAACGTTGCCGATTATGATCAATTGAAAAACCACCCATTGATCAGCCCCAAGTTGGCCAATGCCATCGTTCGGTATCGCCAACAACATGGCCACTATAGGTCGCTTGAAGATTTATTGCGGATAGTAATCGTGGATGAAGAGATTTTTTGTAAAATTGCACCATACTTAACAATTTCGAATGATTGACGAGCAGCTTAAAGCCACCATACGGGACGTGCCCGATTTCCCTAAACCAGGCATTGTTTTCAAAGACATCACGCCAATTCTTAAAGACCCAAAACTATGCGAAGCCATATTGACCAATTTAATTATGCGATTGGCTGTCGACTCCTTTGATGTAATAGCTGGGATAGAAAGCAGGGGCTTTTTGTTTGGGTTAATGCTTGCCCAACGCTTGGGCAAACCATTCGTTCCTATTCGAAAGCAAGGCAAACTGCCTTACTCAGCAATGCAGCAAGAATATAAGCTTGAATATGGAAGTGCTACCATTGAAATCCATGAAGATGCCTTCATGCCGGGCGCACGGGTGCTTATTCATGACGACCTGCTGGCTACGGGGGGTACGGTGGCTGCTACTAGCCAATTGATCCAAAAACTGGGTGGGAGCGTGGCTGGATATGCCTTTATCATCACCCTTGATTTCCTCAATGGCAAAGAGCGGTTGTTGTCATATAGCCCAAACGTGGTTTCGTTGGTGGGGTATTGATCAAATAAAAAACGCCACGGGTAACTAAACAGTACCGTGGCGTTTTGGCGCTGGTAATTGAATTTACAGCTTTTTACCCGTGATGGTAATATCCGAGGTGATAGTCATCGGAATTTGCATCCCCTGTACTTCGAGGTTCCCAGATATCGCTTGCTTTAGTTTGGTTTGCAGCGGTAATCCCGATTTGATATCCACTTCCAAGGTTCCCGTTTGTGTACCCTTCAGTTTGAATTCCGCACCCTGTAGCATCGGGTTGCCACCGCCCCCCTCCAATTTGGAAAAATCCATTTCCCCGTTCATTTCCAATATCGCCAAATCGCCTTCTATATCTGATAATGAAAAATCAGAGGTGGCCTCCGATTGCATGATACCCGCTACCGGGCCGGAGAATTTCTTCATCCATTTATCACCAACCCTTACTTTCTTATTGGGGTAGATGTTGGTTACTTGGTTCATGTTTTGTATCATGGAGGAATCTCCAAAACTCTGCTTCAGCAATTCAGCCTGTTGTCCACCAATGGAGCTGATGATTTCGGCAAGTCCTTCTATCTTTTCAACACTTCCTTCTTCATTGATTTCCATCAAGAATGATTTGCCAACCATGTTTGACATCGCCTTCAATTCCTCGGTTCCCCCATCTGGATTATCCGAATCATACGTGAGCTTTTGCATACCTGCAACATCCATATCCATTTTGATGCTTCCGAAGGTCACGTTGATGGTAGTCATGCCATTTTGGACAGCTTGGATGTCATATATATAGTCAGCCACGATATCCTGGGTGGTGGTCATCTGTTGGCCCATAGCCTCCTGCACAATATTTTGTTTCGTAACAGATGAAAAATGATATTTATCTCCTGGCTGGAGATTAAACTTCAATAATACTTCCTTTTGGCGGCTTAGCGGGTTATCATTTTTTAATGCCGGTTCATCAGCCGATGCGGTGCCATGGATAAGAAATAAAAGAGACAGTAACCCTGTCGTCATGGAGTACTTCATTGTTTTTATTTTAAGATTATCAAATGCTTGCCCAAAGATACGCTTTATGAATATCTGCGATCATTAATTTTTTATCTTTTTTGGAGTCGACACGGGCTTGCGATATAGCGGCAATACCATTTGATTATATAGATTTCATACCAAATACCAATTTATTCTATATTACACAATATTTTTTTTGGTTTGCATTTCCTTCCATATTGATTATAATTGCGCAAACACCAATTATTATTATGCAAATACAATCGGAAATGATGGGCGATGAAAATCGGCGGATGGTACGTAACATGGTACGCGAATTTGCGGACAAACATATACGGCCATATGTGATGGAGTGGGATGAAGCGCAGATTTTCCCTGTGGATACGTTCAAAGCCATGGGGCAATTGGGTATCATGGGGGTGCTTGTGCCAGAGGTATACGGTGGGGCGGGTTTGGGTTACCATGAATATGTAGACATCATTGTAGAGGTAGCCAAGGTATGTGGTTCAGTAGGCCTTTCATTGGCTGCTCACAATTCGTTATGCACGGGGCATATCCTCACGTTTGGGAATGAAACGCAAAAACAACGTTGGCTACCTAAGTTGGCCACCGCAGATTGGATTGGAGCGTGGGCACTTACGGAGGCCAATACAGGGTCAGATGCGTTGGGTATGGGCACCACGGCCGTGTTGGATGGGGATGAATATGTGGTGAATGGATCAAAGAACTGGATTACCCACGGAAAAAGTGGAGACATAGCGGTAGTCATGGTGCGCACAGGCGAGAAGAACCGCTCCCTTGGGGTGTCTACCTTGGTCATCGAAAAAGGTACGCCCGGATTTACACATGGCAAGAAGGAAAACAAGCTTGGTATGCGTGCATCGGAGACTACGGAACTGGTCTTTGATAATTGCCGGGTGCCTAAGGAAAATCTGCTTGGTGAGGAGGGAGAAGGGTTCAAGCAAGCGATGAAGGTATTGGATGGCGGACGTATTTCTATTGCTGCGTTGGCTTTGGGTATTGCCAAAGGGGCATTTGAAGCTGCTACGAAGTATGCAAAGGAACGTCATCAATTTGGACAGCCGATAGCCAGTTTCCAGGGCATATCGTTCAAATTGGCAGACATGGCTACGGAGATTGAGGCGGCAGAGTTGCTGATAAGACAAGCTTGCGAATTGAAGAACCTCGGGAAGGATGTGACCAAAAACTCAGCAATGGCCAAATATTACGCTTCAGAAGTTTCAGTACGATGTGCTACAGAAGCCGTGCAGATTTTCGGAGGCTATGGCTATACCAAGGATTTCCCAGTTGAAAAATATTATCGGGATTCTAAATTATGCACCATCGGGGAAGGAACTTCCGAAATCCAGAAACTGGTGATCGCTAGGGAAGTATTAAAGTAGGGTAATTTAAAAACAATGTGTAGTTTTGTGCATTGTTTTTTTACTATGGAATGGCTCACTGACCCCGAAATTTGGATTTCACTGCTTACCCTTACAGCCCTAGAAATTGTATTGGGTATCGATAATATTGTTTTTATTTCGATTCTCAGCGGGAAACTGCCGCTAGATCAGCAGAAAAAAGCTAGGCAACTGGGGCTGTTGCTCGCCCTTTTTATGCGCGTGGCGTTACTGTTTTCCATAAAGTGGATCATGTCGCTCACTGCTACGTTCATGAACTTGGCGGATTGGTTCAATGTGAGCAATGAGAAATGGCAGGCGTATTTGAGTTTTTCCGGTAGGGACCTGATACTGTTGTTGGGCGGTTTATTCCTGATTTATAAAAGTACGACGGAGATCCATCATAAAATCGAGGGTGGGGAAGAGGGTCATGAATTGCGCGGCAAAGCTGTTACCTTTGGCAATGTCATTTTACAGATCCTTATATTAGATATTGTATTTTCACTTGATTCGGTGATCACCGCTGTGGGGATGGCTGACTATATCGGGGTGATGATTGCTGCAGTAGTCATTGCGGTAATCATCATGATGCTTTCTGCAGGAGCCATAAGCGACTTTGTCAATAAACATCCAACCGTAAAAATGCTTGCGCTGGCTTTCCTCTTGCTTATCGGGGTATCATTGACCGCAGAGGCCTTTGAACAGCACATACCCAAGGGATATATCTATTTCGCCATGGCATTCTCTATTTTGGTGGAGTTTTTAAATATGCGTGCGCAAAAGAAGGTGAAATCAAAAACTTGACAAGAGGGGTCAAAGTGAATTGATAAGGGCCCAATACCGGAACCCCAAGATGGCCCGCTGGCTTTTGGTCAAGACAGTGGGATCACTCCCCGAATACTTCGGCAGTAATTTGTTGTTGACTTTAACGAGTAATTTGAAAATTGCTTTCTTCATACCACTTCAACGAATCTATGAACCAATTTGTTTTAAATGCCCTTCCCCCTTGGCGGAAGCTCGAACACAAAAAACTAACTTGTGAAAAAAAATCACTTTATCTAAGTTTGCCAATGGCAATTTAATCACATCTTTTTATATCCGTAAATAACATGGCAAAAGTAAAAAAAGAAATAGAACAAAAACATATCCCTATTGTAACCCCAAAATCATTAGTTTTTTTTGGCAAATATATCAACAATCCTTCGCCTACCGGCTTTGAATGGGCGGGACAACGCCTCTGGTTGGATTACTTAAAACCCTATGTGGATGAAATGTTTACGGACCATTACGGAACTGCTGTTGCCGTCATCAACCCCAAGGCCAATTTCAAGGTTGTCATTGAGGCACATGCCGATGAGATATCTTGGTTTGTCAATTACATCACCAAGGAAGGGTTAATCTATGTAATCCGAAACGGGGGATCGGACCATCAGATAGCCCCGTCCAAACGTGTGGATATCCACACGGACAAAGGGATTGTAAAGGCAGTGTTTGGGTGGCCCGCTATCCATACCCGTTCGGGTGAAAAGGAAGAAGGGCCATCGCTGAAAAATATTTTTTTGGATTGTGGCTGCACCAGTAAAGAGGAAGTAGAGGCCCTAGGTGTACATGTAGGCGCTGTAGTTACGTATGAAGATCAATTCATGGTACTCAACGATCGCTATTATGTGGGGCGGGCGTTAGACAATAGGGCAGGGGGCTTTATGATAGCAGAAGTAGCCCGTCTCCTCAAGGAAAACAAGAAGAAATTGCCTTTTGGGCTGTATATCGTCAATTCGGTCCAAGAAGAAATCGGATTGCGCGGAGCCGAGATGATCGCTGAGCGCATCAAGCCCAATATGGCCATTGTGACGGATGTTACCCATGATACACAGACCCCGATGATCAACAAGGTAACGCAGGGCGACTTGGCTTGTGGCAGGGGGCCGGTGGTGTCATATGCCCCTTCGGTACAGATAAACTTCAATAGGCTTTTAATCGACACGGCCACTAAACAGGGGATACCTTTCCAACGGCAGGCCTCTTCCCGTTGGACAGGTACGGATACCGATGCCTTTGCCTATTCCAATGAGGGTGTGCCCTCCGTATTGATATCATTGCCGCTTCGTTATATGCACACCACCGTGGAGATGATCCATAAGGAAGATGTAGACAATGTCATCCGTTTAATCTACGAAACCTTATTGTCTATTAAACCTGAGCATGATTTCAGAACGTTTAAACAATGACCATTTCGATTTAAATTCCCTCAAACACTTTATTCATTTAGAAAAAAAAGGTATTTTCGAATCTTATAAGACTACAAATTTAAATTGTATTTAGCTAAGGGATCATGACAGAAAAGAAAGAAAATCAACTGAACATAGAATTGACGGAAGAAGTGGCTGATGGCACCTATTCCAACTTGGCAATTATCACTCATTCCAATACGGAATTTGTGCTCGATTTTATACGGGTGATGCCTGGTGTGCCTAAGGCGAAGGTGAAATCGAGAATCATCCTGACCCCTGAGCATGCCAAGCGGTTATTGCGGGCCTTGGAAGACAATATTGCCAAATATGAATCCATAAATGGTACCATTGACGCGCATGAAGAACCACCGTTCCCCATGAATTTTGGCGGCCCTACAGCACAAGCTTAACGACAACATGTCAACTGCTTTTTGGCTTATTGAAAATGGCCAAAATAAATGCGATTACGGCAAAGACAACGATGATGTTGAACAAGCCTTTCAATGCATATAAAAAGATGCCAATGCCCCAGATAGCCAATAAGACGAGGGCCAGGATAAACAAAAAAGTTCTCATACTTGTTGCTTTTCTATAGTAAACTCGAAAACAACATACTTTGTTTGCAACAAGTGGGTTAGTGGATTATTGAAACTACAATATGGACATCCAAATACGCTTGTTGAGCAAGCAAGATTACAGTGACCTGATAGACTCCATGACGGAAGCCTATGAAGGCTCCGATGTGGGGATATGGACCAGGAAAAACATTGTTGATTTGACTAATCTTTTTCCGGAAGGACAGTTATGTGTGGCTGTTGACGGGAAAGTGGTGGCGAGTGCCCTATCTATCATTGTGGATTCCAAAATAACGGATAGTGGTGATTCCTATTATGAGATCATCGATCATGGAAAATTCAGTAAGCACGATATGGAGGGCGATGTGCTGTACGGCATTGAAGTATTTGTGCATCCGGAATTCAGGGAATTGCGATTGGGACGTAGGCTGTATGACGCACGCAAGGAACTATGTGAGGAGATGAACCTCAAAGGCATCATCGCCGGAGGACGTATACCCAATTACCATAAATATGCAGACAAGCTATCTCCGCGGCAATATATTGAAAAGGTGAAACGTAAGGAAATTTATGATGCCACGCTTACCTTCCAGCTTTCCAATGATTTTCATGTTAAGAAAATACTGAAAGATTACCTACCAGGCGATACGGAATCCAGGGCATATGCTACGCTATTAGAATGGAACAACATCTATTATGAACCGAAATCCAAATCTAGTTCTCCAGCAAAACAAACCATCAGGCTGGGATTGGTGCAGTGGCAGATGCGGTTGTTTGATAACCTTGAGGCGTTCTATGACCAAGTGGAGTTTTTTGTGGATGTGGTGAGTGGTTATGGTGCTGACTTTGCGGTATTCCCCGAATTTTTCAATACACCATTGATGAGTCCCTACAACGATATGCCGGAGACCGAGGCCATGCGTAAATTGGCTGACCATACGCCGCATATCAAAAAGAAAATGCAGGAATTGGCTGTCGCTTACAATGTCAACATCATTGCCGGCACCATGCCGTTGGTCGATAAAGGCAATAAGTTGTTCAATGTGTCATACCTATGCCACCGCAATGGTAAAACGGACGAATTCCGAAAGATACACATTACGCCCAATGAAATAAAATATTATGGAATGAGCGGCGGCAATGAAGTGAAGGTATTTGATACAGACTGTGGCAAGGTGGGCTTGCTGATCTGTTATGATGTCGAATTTCCGGAACTTAGTCGAATATTAGCCGATCAAGGGATGCAAATATTATTTGTCCCTTTCCTTACAGACACGCAAAATGGATATATGCGTGTACGGCATTGCTCCCGGGCCAGGGCCATCGAGAATGAGTGTTATGTGGCTATTGCTGGGGCCGTGGGCAACTTACCCAAAGTAAACAACATGGATATCCAATACGCTCAATCAGCGGTATTCACACCATCGGATTTTGCTTTTCCAAATGATGCAGTCAAGGCCGAGGCCACGCCCAACACGGAAATGGTACTCATCGCGGATGTAGACCTTTACCTGCTGCGTGAGCTGCATGAATACGGTACGGTGAAGACGATGAAAGACCGACGGAAGGATTTATATGACCTGCGCGTGCTGAAGGGTTAATTTTGAGTATGGAGTAGCCAATTTTAAGCAGCCATTTTGTAACATTCGTCCGCACATTTTCTACAGGCTTCTGCGCATACCTTGCAATGCTCGACCTCATGTTTTTCGCATTCATTTGCACAGTCCTCACAGATTTGAGCACATAAACTACACATCTGCTTGACATAGCCTTCATGTCCTACACCGCTGGTTTTTGCCATAAACGAGGCTGCCGTCTGGCAGGCTTCCACGCAGAACCTATTCAGGTGGATGCACGTAGCCATAGCTTTTATATGTTCCTCTTGAAGGCAGGCTGTTGCACAATGATCGCATGAAGTTGCACACAGATAACAAGCCTCTATACAACTTTTAAATTTTTCCTGTAAGATGATTTCTTGTAACATAATTTCTTTTTTTGAAGTGCTCCTTTTCTAACATTAACAGCGACTGTCTACAATTTGTTTAGAAGCTATGAAGATATTACGGGATAAACACGTCATCTGATTCCGCCACCTTAAGAACAATTTTGCCACTTACATGCCTCCGCTTGCCCCATAACGATATTTGACGCTTTGTTGTTTGTCAAATCATGAAAACAGCAGTCGCGTGATTGTACAACATTTCCCGCTTGTCAGCAAGGCGAAGGCCACTCAGTTTTTAAACCGGCTCTCAAAAACCAATTAACCTACTTTTGTATGCCTAGGCAGGGCTTCTTATGATTTTTTGATCGGTCCAATGTATTTTCGGGCAATGACCAGGTTGGAAAATTTGATATGATGGGACTGTCCTTCTGGTGTGGTATCATCGTAGAATTGGATCCAGAGATAATTGAGGTTCAGTTTTTCATTTATTCTCCAGCGAAATCCTTCAAATGGCTGCCCTGCCGGATCATTGAACCAAGAATCGGCATCCCACTTCCCGTTTGGAAAGCCCGGTCCCCAATGTCCTATTTCAAGGCCGTCTTGCCAAACCTTTAATTCGCCATTGTATGCCCTTACCGGATTGTTAAGTTTGATCATCAATTCAACGCACATCCACTTTCCCCAATCCAATTTTTTTGACTGCGGACTGCCATTGACCATGTCATTGCCATAGCATTTTCCCCGGGCGCCGGCCCTCATGTCTCCCCAATAAAGATAGGTGTCCATATTTGGCGCATTGACGGGTTCATAGCTTATTGCGATTCGCTTATCTCCCAGTCCGCAGGAGCCCGCATTCGGGCTTGGATACCTTGTTGAGGGATGATAACCTCCGATCCAAACCGATTCATGATGAATGTACCCTTTCGAGCTCAGTGGGTATTTTACATAATATCTTATGTAGATGGTACTGTCAAATCCTGGGTTAAATCGTCTGAATAAATGCCCTCCTTGGTTTTTCCCTCCCTGATTTGTCATTTTGATGGCAACAGAACCTTTGGCTGGAACGTCCTCGGTATCAAGACTCATTCCTTCGCTGTTCAATACATCCGTATACCTGGCCAATATATTGGCCATGCCATCATTAAATTTCTCCGTGTAAAAGACATCAGGATCATATTCAATACCTATATCACTGGGATATTTTCCTGCGAGCGAGCTGTCTAGGTTGGTAGGGGCGTGATTGTATAGCGGTTTGAAACCAGTAAAACCAGCGAGGATCAAAAAACAGATCATTAGCTTAATTTTCATATCCCAAAAACTGCGGGGTAGTTTAATATACGTTTTTCAGTGGCCGCGTAGCCATTCAATTATCCCCATATTTTGATTTTAAATAACTGATGGTTTCCGTTAGGAGTTTCGTCAGCTTCCGTGTATCAATGTCAGCCAATTTCTTGATATAGATACAGGCTTTACCCATTTTGAATTTGCCCAAAGCATCCAGCAAATGCCTATGCTCTTCCAGTCCTGTAAAGGCATACAGTGATATGGCGGCCTTTCGCGGTGAAAACCCGACAAGCGGCGCATCGCCTTCGTGCCCACTATCATACCGATAGTGATAACTACCGAAGCCGATGATGCTAGGCCCCCATAGCTTGGGTTCATGACCGGAAACCCGTTGCATGAGTTCCAGCAATTCAAAGCTGTCTTTTTTCTTTTGCTCGGAGTCCGCAAAGGCATTGATGAAATCGACGACACTTGCTTCGGTTGGTGCGGTTTTGTTCTTTGTCATGATTAGGGGTTTTCATATCCCGGCCATCTATGGGAAATCCGACTATTTCTGTTACTTTTACGTGGTAAAAATAAGCATAAAGTATTGGCTGTATCTTATTATTTTCAAAATGGAATAAGGTGTCGATTGGGAAGTGCAAAAAGTAGGGAATTATTTATAATTTTGAATACTTATGGCATTCAACGAAAATCTAGTCAATCGTATCCGGGAGTTATTGGTTGACCAACTGGTTGTCAAGGAACCGGCTATTGAAGAAAAGGCAATGTTTCAAGGACTCTGTTTCATGGTGAACGACAAGATGTGCATTTGCGTGAAGAACAGTGAACTATTGTGCCGCATCGGTGAAGTTCAGGCCAAACCAGAACTTGAAAAGGACCATTGCCGTCAAGCGGTAATGGGGGGGCGGGTGATGAAGGATTTCGTGTATGTCGATGGCACCAATGTACAATTCGGGGAAGGGCTGAATTACTGGATTACCCTGTGCTTGCAATTCAACGGGGAAGCCAAATCCTCCAAACGGAAATCGCCAAAGGCTCTTTAAAAAGGCAATGAATCGCCCCGAACAAGTAGCCACCTTTATTAAATATCGTCCTCTTTGTGTTTTTTAAGATTCAGTTCAGACTGATTTACGGTCCTTTCAAAATCTTTCCTGTCCTTTTGGTTTCTTCTAATCAGCCAGATGATTAATACAATGACGGCTGTCAGGACCAGGCCAATGATTATATAGTTCGTTTCCATCATGTAAATATTATTCACTTCTTAATACCTAACGGACCACTTAACGTAGCGGCGTATTGTGCGGCATGGGTAGCTGCTTCCGAGAAATCGTTGGTAATGATGATGGTTCGCATGGTATGTGACTGAAATAACTAATACAAAGTTAGGTATAATCTTTCCACCCCGGATAAGTTATTGGAATTTAATGTTTTCTTAATATATAATTTAAATATATATTATTCAAAGTGCTGGGGAAAGCCGTTAAGAACAAGTTAGAAAAGACTGTGAAATAAACAACAACGTTTTGAGGTAAACAATTTTTTGTGTTACCTTTGCCCCGATTTTTTAATTAATGTTATCATAACATTAAGGCGCATCATGCGACAAGGCTGATCTACATAAATAAGTAGGTCAGCCTTTTTAGTCCCCGACCCAAATTTAACAATAACTACATCTTGACCCGTTATCTTTGTTGCTATCCGACAAGCGACCGTTATGTGTAGATCTAGATTTTATTTTCACGGGTTATTCCTGTTTGCCGTTCTGGCTTTGCTTGGGGCCTGCAGGAAGGATGCACCCGATCCGTCCTATCCTCCCGGTAGTAATGAAGCAATCAATGACTGGGTGCTGGACAGCATGGCGGTCTATTATTACTGGAACCGTAACCTGCCCAAAAATCCGGCACGTTGGAAGGCTCCGGTAGATTTCTTTGCTGACATCCGATATCGGGATGACCGCTTCTCGGAGTTGGTCCATCCATCCCGGCCGGATACTTACCAGCAAACCATGACCGGAAACTTCGGCCTCGATCTGGTAGCCGTAGAAAGCGGGCAGAATTTAGCGCTTTACATCTCGCTGGTTGTACCCAACTCAATGGCAGCACGCAGTGGGTTGAAACGGGGTCAACGGGTGGTTACAGTCAATGCGATCAGACCCGATGCAGGGAACGTCGCGGATTTGGTCAATGGATGCATAGCCAATGGGATTGCGGAACTGGAAATCGACGGGATGGATGAGCCCATCAGCCTGGTCGCGACACATATAAACGAAAATCCCGTGCATGTGTTCAACTTGGTGGGCACAGGTATGAAAACGGGTTACCTTTTCCTGAATCGATTCGATTCGGGACGCCTTTCGCCGGTAATGGAAGCATTTGACTATTTCAGGAGTCACGGAGTCTCCGAACTCATCATCGACCTACGCTACAATCCCGGAGGTGACGTACCTGTGGCGGCATTGGTTGCCGCTTTGCTAGCTCCGGTCAATGGAGCGGACATCTTTGCGGAATACCGGGGCAACACGAATGCCGGGGTCAAGCGTAATAACTTCGATGCGGAGTTGTCCTTCATCAACCATAACGTGTCAGGGTTAGCAATCCGCCGACTAAACCTATCGCGTGTCTTCTTCTTAACCGGCCGGCATACCCTTTCAGCAGCGGAGCTGCTGGTGAATAACCTGGCACCTTATATGGACGTCATCCGGATTGGGGAACAGACGCATGGCAAGGACATGGCCGCTTTCGTGATCCGGGACCATCAGCAACCCTCACCTGCGGACGGCTGGATCCTCCATCCACTGGTCTACAAGCTATATAATGCACAGGGAATCGGTGATTATCCCGAAGGCCTTGCCCCCGATATCGGTGTCAACGAATTGTCGATACTTCCGCTCCGCCCTTTGGGAGCCGAGTCCGATCCGCTGGTCGCAGCCGCCTTATCTCAGCTATCCGGCACCAATGCCCAATCCCAACGTTACGCCCAGCCTGCTTCCACTGCGCCCAAGATTATTTTGGACACACGGATAGCGGTCGACAAACAGTCCGGTGTGCCCCTTGTCCGATGATTTAGATTGCTGGGTTTAAACCGTATTCCAGATTTAACATTAACTTTAAATAACCTCCCTATCTTGCACAACGTTTGAAAGCACTAACCAATTGCGAGATGGAACCTGCATGAGCTACCACTCAAAAATGGATATAAACAAATTGCTCATGCAAGCTTCATTGCCACTTAAAAACAACTTATACTGATGGAAAAGTTTGCCAATCATTCGGGGGAGGAATTGTTAACTGGGATCAGTTCAGGCAATAGGGAAGCCTTTAATGAGATTTACCTCCGGTATGTCGTGAAGGTGATGAACTTTGTCCGGCGTTTTGTCCATTGTGACGATGAAGCGGAAGACCTTGCCCAGGATGTCTTTATCCATCTCTGGGCTAACCGTTCAAAAGTAGGGGATATCCGCAATGCCGATGCTTTTCTAAATACCATCAGCCGAAACATTGCGTTGAAGGCCTTACGAAAAAAGTCGCTTGAGGTCAGTTCCAATGCAACGCCCATTTATGAGCTGGCCCATGCGCCTATTTCAAATGCCGTATCCGAACGTCTGGATTACATGGAATCCCATCGGCTTGCCCAAGAGGCCATTGAAACCCTTCCGCCGCAGTCAAAAACGGTTTTCCTGCTGAGCCGAGACAAGGGCCTGTCCTGTGATGCCATTTCGCGTCAGCTCCATATCTCCCAAAATACGGTCAAGTATCACATCAAGACCGCCCTCAAACAGATACGGACCTATTTCGAAATCCATTCCCCCGATACCCTGTTGTCGGTTATCTGCTTTTTTTCTTTTTCGGGTTTGATTTAGCAGCCGCCATTTGCCACCTTATCTTTCCGAAAATTTTACGTATTGACATCCAGTAAGTTATAATTCATTTAGGAAAAAGTAACCTCCGTCACCTACCCACCTATGCGTTTTGTGGATCAATAGTTATAAAGGGTACCCATTAGGTAACCGGAAATAACAACGAACGTGGAAAGCAAGGAAGATATCAAGCGATTATTCAGACTCTACCTAGCGGGGCGCACGAATCCCTTACAGGAGAAACTCCTGTTCCGGCACTTGCATGCCGGGACCCTATCGGAAAAAGAGCTGGATGAACTGGCTAATGAGCAATGGGTGAAGGAGCCGGCGCCACGTCTTGAGGGTAACAGGGCAGCCCAAGGCCTGGATAAGCTTTGGGACAGGATTGGGCATAGCGAGCCGGTACGCAAACGCCGATATGGGTTACTGAAATATGCCGCCGTAGCCCTATTGTTTGTTACGGTGGGATTGAGCTGGTATAGTTACCAGTTGGGTCAGCAGGAGTCCAAGACCGAAAAGCTAGTACAACTGGTCACCAAATCCACCCTTCCGGGCGAAAAGAAAAAGGTCGTGTTGCCGGATAGCAGCATCGTTTACTTAGGCGGTGGAAGCACCCTGAGCTGGCCGAATCAGTTTGCGGAAGGGCCGTACCGGAATATTTTCCTGGAGGGTGAAGCATTTTTTGAGGTCAAACGGGATACCTTGCGGCCATTCACCGTTCGGTCCGGTAACTTGCAGACCCGCGTGCTGGGGACATCGTTCAATGTTTATTCCTATCCATCCGATAACCAGTCCAGTGTCCTGGTCAAGTCGGGAAAAGTGGAAGTTTCGGAACTCAGCAAGGACAGCACAAGGCAGCTGTCTGTGCTGACCAGCGGCATGGAACTGACCTATCAGCGTGACCACGGTACTTATGCCGTGAACAAGGAGCGCACCGAAGACGCGGATAGCTGGGCCCATAACCGTTTCGTGTTCCGGGATGAACCGATGGAAAACATCCTTAGGAAGTTAGAACGGTACTACAATATACAGTTCATGTGGCAGGGAGATCCCGGTCTCGATTGCCCGTTCAATGCAACGTTTGACAAGAAGAGCATCAAGGAGGTGATGGACGAACTGCAGATCATGAGCGGCGGAAAACTGCACTACCGGGTATCCGGGGACAATGATAAAATCACCTTGTGGGGGGGGGTATGCCGATGACATAAGCTACTACATGTCTAACAACGAATCGGATCCGGGTGGAGCATGCACTCGTCTCGATAAGAAATAAATTTAGAAAAAAGAAAACCGCTCTGCGCCAACAGAACGGCTTTCCAACAATAGTTTTTAACGCTGTAAACATTAAAAAACACTTCATCCCTATGGATATAGGAATCTTTATACAAAGAAACAAATTTTATTCCAATCTAAAACTAAGGAAACTTATGTTAATGCCTTTGGTAATCCTGTTATTGGCTAACGACACCCTTTCTAAACCCCTTGAACAACATGTAAACATGACACCGGTGGTCATGAGTGTCCGCGAAGTGACCATTGAGGAAGCCTTAAGTGATCTGGGAGAACGCGCTGGTATCTCGATCAATTACAACCGGATGTTATTCGACCGAAACCGGCGAGTCAGCGTTCATGCCGAGCAAGGCATGAAGTTTACGCAGATACTCAAAAGATTGCTTCGGAATACGCAGGTTGGCTACCAGATTGTTGACACCAGGACCGTACTGTTATTCAGAGAACAACAGCCCGGACGCGTGTCTGGCAAGGTGGTGGATGAGCGTGGCGAACCGCTGGCTGGGGCTACGGTGAAAGTCGTGGAGCCCAACCGTTCTCTCCAAAGCAGTGTAGATGGAGGCTTCAATTTCCCGTTGGATCCCGGCACGTATACCATAGAAGTCTCCTTCCTTGGCTTCCAGACCAAGCGCATCACCGATGTGGTAGTGCGCGAAGGGGCGCAGACCCCATTGGACGTGTCCCTGCAACCGGCCAGCGCCGCCCTGGGCGAAGTGAGCGTAACCGCCAGCTACCAGCGGGCTTCCATCGAGGGCCTGTATGCCCAGCAGAAAAACGCCGCTTCCATCACCGATGGGATTTCCGCGGAGCAGATTAGCCGCACCCCCGACAACAACATGGGGCAGGTTTTGAGGCGTGTGAGCGGGGTAACCACCGTAGACAACAAGTATGTGGTGGTACGCGGATTGACAGAACGTTACAACCAAGCCATGATCGATGGCGTGGTATTGCCCAGTACGAACATGAACCGCCGGAATTTTTCCTTTGACGTGCTGCCACAGGAACTGGTAAGCAATGTGGTGGTCAATAAGACGGCTACGCCAGATATGTCTGCCGAGTTCAGCGGCGGGCAGATATCGGTGAATACGCTGGATATCCCGGAAGAAAATTTCACTAGCATCACGATTGGTACAGGTTATAATAGTCGGAGCACGGGAAAGGATTTCCTGATGCTGGGCGAACGGAGGGGCTGGGATTATCTTGGGTTTGACGATGGGCAGCGTAAGGAGCCGGCCAACCTTATTCCATGGCGATTTCCGAGTGGCGTAGATATACCGCCCCCAGGCGAACCCGGCAATGATTTTCCCCTTCGGCCCGGCAGTGACGCGCCTTACAGTAGTCTCGATGCGATTGCTCAAAGCAAACGGCTGAATGCCGAAGGTTTATCGGTTAACAATTACCAGGCGTTCCCGCACCAGAACATGCGTTTTGCCCTCGGTCGCATCTATGACCTGAAAAATGGTCTACGGGCCGGTTTTGCCGGTGGGGCGACCTACCGTAACCAACAGAACATTGCCGATTTCAATAATGTGAGGGGGCAAGGTGGCGCCGGAAGCGCGATAGCAAGCAATTATATGGATAGTTTGGAGAATGGCAGCGGCCGTTCCTACCGCTTCAATAGTACGGTGGGCGCTGTATTGAACCTTGGCTTGCAGGGTGAAAGTTTTAAACTAGCATTGAAGAATATGTATTCCCGTATTTTTGACGATAATTTCAATGAGGCTTATCGCCTGAACCTTGGTGGAGATAACCTCAACAAATACCGGGAGATGTTCCAGGAGCCGCAGACAACCGAAGTTTGGCAGCACAAACTGGAAGGCGAGAACCTGTTAGGTAGTACAGGTATCAGGTTGGCCTATTCCGGTGGGATGACGCGCATCGGGCAGCAGGTGCTGGATCAACGCAGGCTCCGTTATTGGAAGACCGCTGACGTAGGCGGGGTGGAGTATTTCCAGACACCGAATATCTATAACCCCAGTCGTGTGGATAATGATTATGACTACCGGATGTGGACCCAAGTCAAGGAAACCGATTACAATTGGGGTGTAGCGCTTAGCCGAGATTTTGATCTTGGTCATAGCGTACGCAATACCGCCAAAGTGGGATACAACGGTTGGCATAAACATCGCACCCTTGGTGTGAACCGCATGATTCCTTATGGGCTATATGGAAGCTTTCACTCCTTTGAACAACCCTATCATGTCTTACTTGATCCGGATAATATTGGCGTTGGAGAAGGCTTAGCCTACTATTATGCAGAAATGCTGAACGGCCCCGCCTTTGATGGCACGATGGAAACCCATGCTGCATACGCCATGCTGGACCAGCGCTTCTTTCAGAAGCTGCGATTGGTGTATGGCATTCGCATGGAGCATTACAACCTGGGTAACCGGCAGGAACAGTATATCATCAACCGATTCGGAGAGATTCCCGATCATTTCACGCTGTTCAGCACAACCGGCGAAAAGAACTGGCGTGTGCTGCCATCGGTCAACGTAACGTACGGCTTAACTTCCCAAATGAATGTACGAGTCGCGTATAGCAAGACCGCCATCCGACCTGATTTCCGGGAGACGGCCTACTTCGGTTTCTACGATTATGAACTGGACGCGAATATTTCCGGCAAGCAGCTGATTTCCACGATTGTAGAAAACTTGGATTTGCGCTATGAATGGTATCCCACTGCTGGGGAGATTGTTTCAGTTTCTGGGTTTTACAAGAAGCTGCATGATCCTATTGAATTAGTCCTTGCACGGGCTAGGCAATATATTTTCCAGAACCAGCATGCGGCGGTCAATTACGGGCTGGAAGTAGAGTTCCGCAAATCGCTGGGATTTATTGCGGATAAGCAATGGCTCCATAACCTGGTGATATTCGGCAACGGTACGTTGATCAAATCTAAGGTAGAGGTACAGACACAACCCTTGCCCGGAGAATTTATAGAGGCCGAACGCCTACCAAGCCTAGACCGACCGCTCTATGGACAAGCCCCGTGGATCGCCAATGCCGGACTATCCTATCAGGGGAATATCATCGGCCTGACGGCCAGCTACAACCGGTCGGGCCACCGAAGCAATACCATAGATTTGCAACCCCAAGGCGTGGAATATGAAAACGGACGTAATCTACTGGATATCCAGGTTAACGCACGGTTGCTAAAGCAACGTGCGGAATTGAAGCTGAATCTGAGCAACCTGCTGGATGAGTACATCTTGTTTTATCAGAATATCAGTGCGTACGAAGAAATCATGGATTCAGAAACCGGCCCAGCTTTAGGTTGGAGATTGGTTAATGGCACAACTGCTTTTGAGAAAGACAGCGGTGACCGGGTGACCTATCGAATCAAAACAGGGAGGGCTGCAACCCTTTCATTCACCTATAACTTTTAGCTCCATCATGAAAATACCGACAAAAAAGAATTGAATGAACATTACCAGGGCACGATGTGCTTTTTTCATACACGATTCATTAATTAAAAAATCAAAACAATGAAACTAAATTTTGTTAAATCGATGTTGATTGCGGCAAGCGTCGCAATTACGGGCGTAAGCTTTACAAGCTGCGAAAAAAACAAATTTGACTCTGGCGAGGGAAATTTCGACCAATCTGCCACTGCTGGGGCGCTGAATAACGGCCGACCTTGTGTTTCCATTCCCGTGAATGCCAGTGGCATCATTACGGTAAGCAGTCTTTCGAATGCCAACAACTGGTTGCTTGATGGTGTTGCCTATGTGGCACCCGGTCAAACGCTGACCATTGATCCCGGAACGGTCATTGTCACTGGTGCGACGAAGACATATAATGATCCAGCGTTTGGCCCGCAAACGTTGGCCGGCGTATTGGTGGTACCGAAGACCGCTAGATTAATTGCACAAGGTACCGCAGGAAATCCGATCGTCTTCACCACGCCCCAACGGGTAGGTTGTTCTTCGGGCACATGTAGTACTGCTGGTCAGTTCGGCGGAATCGTAGTCCTTGGAAGGGCTACAACTAATCGCACAACTCCAGTCCGGATTGAAGGCATACCTCAGCCAGCCGGCACGGACATCACCTTCGGTGGTACTGCCAACAACATTAACAACGATAATTCAGGAATTATTGAATATGTACGGATTGAATATCCAGGGTACAGATTGGCTGAAGGGAATGAAATTAACGGTCTTACCCTTGGAGGAGTAGGATCTGGTACGACATTGTCACACATCCAGGTTTCTTACAGTGCGGATGACGCCTTTGAATTTTTCGGAGGCACGGTGAATGCCGACCACTTGGTGGCCATCGGTACGGACGATGACGATTTTGATTTTGACTTTGGATATACCGGCACCATTCAGTATGCACTGGGCTTAAAGGATCCCAATTCGACTCACAGTACCAGTGGTGGAAACTCAGATTCCAATGGTATAGAATCCGATAATGATGGATCCGGTAGTGGAGCAAACCCTAAGACAAATCCTATCTTAGTTAATTTTACATTATTGGGATATGCCAATAACAGTAATTTGACTGATCTTCAGGATGGTAATCGATGGAGAAGGGCTACATCATTGAATATGACCAGATCAATTATTGCAGGATTCCCTACGGGGATTGAGTATGGCCGCACTACCGGCATCACTAATCCTTCTACTTTCGTAAACAACGTTGTTCACGGATATACCGATTCTGTCGAGGTTATCAATACGCCCAAGCCCTCAATTTTGTTCGGGAATATAAATAACCAATCTGTGACTTTGGCAAATAATTTCTTGCAATTAGGGCCGACAACTGCAAGCAATCCATTCTACTCTTGTTCCACTGCGGCATCCTACAATCCAGCTTTATTGATACCAAGAAGCAGTTCCCCGGCATTCGGAAACGCCACGACATATAAGGGTGCATTCCAACCAGGTCAGCCTGTTTGGACAGCTGGCTGGACGGATTTCAATCCAGAATTCTGCTGTAACTAAAAAACAAAAGCATGTACGTGCATTGGTAATGTAATTTAAATGATAGACCAAGGTGGCACAATGGGCCACCTTGGTTATATAATAACTGAAATAAAGAAATGAAAAAAAGATTTTACATGTTTGGTGGTTTCTGGATTCTTTGCTGCGTCGTTAGTTTCTATTCCTGTCAAAAACAGAACTACGAAGATGGGTTTGTCACATTTGGCAATGTGTATTTCCAGAACCAAAGTGTATTGAATACTGATTTGAGTATAAAATATAAAGGGGAGCCAATAGCTTGGCAAGGAGGCACAGGCATGGTAAAGGTTCCAGAAGGGGAAGCAAGCTTTGAGTTTTATAATAAAAGGACCGGCAAAGTCTTGGGGGAGAAAACGGTACAAGTGATTGCATCCCATCCAGAAACCTTTCTGGTATTCCAACCAACAATCGACGCCCCAGTGGCATTTCTCGATCCCAATGAACAAGCCGATGAAGAGGCCGCACCTGAAGGATTTTACAAAATGAAGCTGGCCAATTATTCATTTGATCTATTGCCCTTTGAAAAAATCGATATCATTGTAATGGGTGAGAAATTCAATTTGGAGACATTTGAGTTGTCATATGAAGAATTGGCAATGCTTGAAGACGTTGGACGGAACTTGGGTGATGAATCGTATCGGTTGATTCCCAAACCGACTGGTGGTGACTTCACCGGAAGTATTCTATTTGCCTTCAGGGATTCTAATACAGGCATGGATGTCCTAAACCACGGAGGACGGCTGTATATATCAAGTTTTGCTTTCTTTCCTGAATTTGAATATCCAAATGCACAAAAAGCCGTATTTACCGTGTATCTAATTCCCTATGAACAATGGGGTGAGTCTGAGGAGCATTTAGCTTACGGAGGAACGTATTATGATATTGAGCCAAAGGTTCTGTTTAGCGATTAATTGACACTTGCTATATATGATAATAAAGTAACAGAAATTGAATTATACATGGCTCCTATTCATCCTGACGACGGTATGGTTTGTACGAACAAATGATGCAGAAGTATATTTATAAATAATTTTAAAATTAAAACTTATGTTTAAAGAAACTCTCAAACGGATCGGATTAATAGCATGTTTTGCAATTATCACGACAATTGGATTTACCTGTTGTAAAAAGAATAAACTCCATGACAGTGGAGACTTCAACCGGTCAACTACAGCCGGCGCATTGAGCAATGGACGGCCCTGTGTTCCTATCCCCGTAGATGCGAATGGTCTTATTACGATAAGCTCGCTTTCAAACACCAATAATTGGCTTTTGGACGGGATTTCTTATGTTCGTCCCGGACAAACGCTGACTATCGCTCCCGGAACTATAGTGGTAACGGGGGCAACTAAGCGTTATGACGATCCATTATATGGTCCTCAAGATATGGCTGGTGTATTGGTCGTACCCAGAACGGCGAAACTTATTGCCGAAGGAACTCCTAATGAGCCTATTGTATTTACTACTCCGCAGCGAGTAGGCTGCAAAAGCAATTCTTGCAATACAGCAGGAAGTTTTGGGGGTATTGTCATCATCGGAAGGGCCTCTACAAATAGAACCTTTTCTGTACGAATTGATGGAATTGCACAACCGGCTGGAGCTGATATAACATACGGTGGCGTGTCAAACAATATTAACAATGATAATTCAGGGATTCTTAAATATGTCAGGATCGAATTTCCTGGTGATAAGTTAACGGAAACCAATGTTCTAAGTGGTTTGACACTGGGAGGAGTGGGTTCGGGTACCACACTATCCCACATTCAGGTATCTTATAGTTCGACCGATGCTTTTGCCTTCTTCGGAGGCACGGTGAATGCCGATCACTTGGTAGCCATCGGTACGAGTGATGACGACTTCGATTTTGACTTTGGTTATAATGGAACGATTGATTACGCCATTGGTCTGAAAGATCCCAATTCGACTCACAGTACCAGTGGTGGAAACTCAGATTCCAATGGTATCGAGTCAGACAATGATGGCTCTGGATCAGGAGCTACTCCATTGACGGGGCCAACATTGCGCCACTTCACGTTATTGGGGTATAATACCACTTCAAGTGACCTGCTCAGAGGAAATCGTTGGAGAAGGGGTACCTCTTTGGATATTCAATATTCAATTATTGGAGGATTTCCTACTGGTGCTGATTTCGTAGGTACGTCATCAACTGGAAGCATATTCAGCAATAATGTACTTCTCGGGTTTGCCGATGATCATCTCCCAGCTTCACCAACTCCACCTAATCCTCCATCAACATGGGTGGGAAACATTATCAATCAGGGAACGAGTACAGCTAATAATTATCTGCAATTGGGACACCCACTTGGTGGAACGCCTTTCTACAACTGTTCGAACGCTGCTTCCTATAATCCAGCATATTTATTGCCTCGTAACGGAGGATCTCCTGCATTTGGAAACGGAACAACAACCTATAAAGGTGCGTTTCAGCCAAGTGGCGGAACCATCTGGACAGCAGGCTGGACGGACTTCAATCCAGAGTTCTGCTGTAACTAGTCAGTTTCGATAATCAATTCATTCTCCTATACGATTCCTTTAAAACAAATTGAG
Organism: Parapedobacter tibetensis; assembly: GCF_024704835.1. Lineage (GTDB taxonomy): Bacteria > Bacteroidota > Bacteroidia > Sphingobacteriales > Sphingobacteriaceae > Parapedobacter > Parapedobacter tibetensis. The sequence goes on along the minus strand of NZ_JAMXBE010000004.1, from coordinate 199,782 downwards.
AAGAAGTACCGTGTCCAAAATCTTATTCGCATCGGAAGAAGCATTGACCCCAGACTGGCTGACCTACATCGAGCAGGAAGCTAAGTCATCATAAACAATAAAATGTCCCGACATCCCATTCTGTTCATAATCCCATTTGCCATGCTTTGGCTCGCGGCCTGCGAAGAAGTTGAGCAATTTCCGCTCGATCCGTACAGCCCTGCGGCACCCGATTATGCCGCATTGGCGCTGCCCGTGGTGACGATAAGCGGAGATATTACCGGCAACATGACCTGGGATGCGGCGCATGTCTGGGAAATAGATGGGGTGGTTACTGTGCGGATGGGTGCAACGCTGACCATCGAATCAGGTACTCACATCAAATCGACCATCCAAACCCCCGGTGAACCCAAAGGCGTGCTGGTGGTTGCTCGTGACGGCCGCATCCATGCGATTGGCACTGGCGACGCACCCATTGTGATGACCAGTCGTTACCTGCTGGATGGTGACCCCTATACCGTAGGTTCGTCGGGGGATTTTGGAGGCCTGGTAATCCTTGGAAATGCACCCATCAACGACCCCGGAGGCGAACGGGCCGTAGAAGGGTTGCCCGATGAGCCGGCTTTCCGCTATGGCGGCCGCGATGAGAACGACGACCGAGGTGTCATCCGGTATGTGCGAATTGAATATGCCGGTTTTGATAAATCCCTCGACAATGAAGTGAATGCGCTGACCTTGGGCGGTGTGGGTAGGAGTACCACTGTCGACCACATCCAGGTATCCTATGCGCTGGATGACGGGTTCGAGTTTTTCGGAGGAACGGTCAATGCTTCGCACTTAGTGGCCCTTGCTTCGCGGGATGACCAGTTCGATTTTGACAGCGGCTACCGCGGCACCATCCGCTATGCCCTGGCCGTGGCCGACTGTAATAGCGGGCATTCGATGAACAGCGTGACCGGTCTTCCAGACGCCCACGGTATCGAGTTGGATAACCATGCAGATCGCTATGATGCCGAGCCAAGGACTCACCCCGTGCTGATGCACTTCACCGTTATCGGCACGGAGATGCTGGGTACCATGGATCCCGGTTTGGGCCACGGCATTGCGCTGCGGAACGGTGCCGCACTGAAACTGGAGAACTCCATCATTACTGGATACCCGAAAGGTATGGTATTCGATGAAAATACGGATGCGGATGGTTCCACACTGACGGACGTAGTTGTGCACGGACTCAGGGATGCCATTACTTGGCAGGTAGGTGAATACTGGGGCAGACGAAGCACGTTCAGCGTGGCAGCAAAGGCTTCCAGACTCGGGATGGGGCAACCCTGGTACAATGCTCCCAATTCACCGGTTACATTGGCCTTTGATGGCACAGACGCTATTGGGGCATTGCCGGAAAGGCATAGCGATTGGATGATTGGTTGGACGAATTTCATTTTCTGATTAGCCATGAAGGCTACCCTTTGTGGAGGAGGCTTCGGGCCAAATGAAGCCATTTGCTCCGCTTATTGCTTTTTCTGCTTATGCTGAAGCTAATGCTTCCCAACGATAAAAACCAAAAGGGGCTGTCTTCTATGCTGAAAAACAACTTTACCGGTGAGTTTTTCAGCATAGAACCTATATTGGAATGTTTAAATATGCTTCATTAGGTTTTTTCTGCAAAGTTACTATTACACCTGTCTAAATCAGCCCGTCAAATTGTCTTATTATCCCCCTTTCAAGATCATTGTTTCACTATACTTTTGTAATGTTTTTTTATCTCAATTAGTCAATATGGATAGATTAAAAGAAAAAGTAGCCATGGAAAGTAAGACTCATACGAAACATCTCACCTCCATTAATGACCTAGCAAAAGCAGCAGTGTTTTTGGTAAGGCCATTACCGGAACCATTTTAAATTTAACCGCCGGAATAATTGTCAATTAGACCGGATAATACTAACTATTATGGAAAATCAAGATTTCAGCACAACAATTTTGGTTGATCAATCGCCTCAAGAAGTATTCAATGCTGTTAATAATGTTCGGGCTTGGTGGTCGGCAACCACCAAGGGAAACACTGTCAATCTCCATGATGAATTTATGGTTGATTTCGGGTCACATTGGTGGGCACTTAGAATTATTGAAACTGTTCCCGATCAGAAAGTGGGGTGGCAGGTTAGCGGTAGCTACATGCCGTGGAACGAAGACCAGTACGAATGGACTGGCACGACGGTTAACTTTGAAATTTCTCGCAGTGGTACTCAAACAAAGTTACGATTCATACATAGTGGCTTGGTTCCGCAATTTTCGTGCTTCCAGGGCTGTTCCAAGGGGTGGGCCGGTTATATCAATATTAGCTTGAAAAATCTGATAACCACAGGCATCGGAACCCCCGATTTTCCTTATTAACTTTTAGATTTAAAAACAACATGAATCATTATCAAACATTTTACGATCTCCATCATCGGGAGCACCCCTTAGTGATCGCTAATGTCTGGAATGCCAGAAGTGCCCAGATTATAGAGAAAGTAGGATTCGATGCTATAGCTACCTCAAGTGGGGCTATAGCGGATTCGCTGGGTTATAAGGATGGAGAGCATATACCCTTTGCTGAACTGCTTTATATGGTGCAGCGGATAAAGGCCGTAACCAGCATTCCATTATCAATCGATATGGAACGGGGATATAGCGATAACCTCAAGATTTTGAATCAGCACATCCAACAGATAATCGATACAGGTGCAGTGGGCATTAATCTGGAAGACAATCAGGGTGAAGATATCTTCCTTAGAAAATTGCACGCCATAAGGAACTATCTACAGCAGACCAACCAACAATTGTTTATCAATGCCAGGACCGACGTCATTCTCATGAAACGGCCCAATCCTGTGGAAACGATCATAGTTAGGGCCGGGCTCTATAAGGATGCGGGTGCTGATGGTTTATTTGTTACCGGTGTGCAGGATACAGAAACAATCAAAGAAATTGTCTCCGCCATTTCACTGCCCTTAAATGTAGTGGGTGTCTCCAAACTCTCCTCCGTTCCTTTACTCGCCACCTGTGGTGTAAAAAGAATCAGTATGGCTGGGATTTTATATTCAGTTGGTTATAGAAAAGTAGAAGGCTTGGTAACAGGCATCAAGGCCGAAAATTCGTTAGTTGGTCTGTATTAAAAAGTAGACGAAAATAAAATGGGGAAGCTGTTCAAGCAAAAGAAGCCGCTCGTTTCCGTTTACTTCTTTTTTAGTTCTTCCGCTTTTCCGAAGCTGGTGCTTGGTAAACGTGGTCGGGATTAGCTCAAGTTAACGCTTGGCCTTGCTCCAAAACAAAAATGCCCCGCCTATAGGGCGGGGACATTGATTGCTTGGCGGAGAGGGAGGGATTCGAACCCTCGATACGGTTAGCCCGTATACACACTTTCCAGGCGTGCTCATTCGACCACTCTGACACCTCTCCTTGGGTCTCTGGGCCCGCAAAAATAAGGTTTTTTTTAGGATTTCAAACGAAAAATGTTTTTAGTCGTTTTGCAAAAACCATGTTGCCGTCGCCTTGATGCCTTCCTCGTATGGAGTGGGCTTAAAATCAAAGGCTTGTTCAAATTTGGACAAATCGCGAGTGAACGGAACATATGCTACTCAATGGAACCTAATTTTCAATTGGATTTCTTGGCTTTCGTCATTGCCCAGCACCCACGTTGAGCCATCGCGCACCAGTTGGATCGCTTGTTGATCCAAGTCGTCGTTAAGGCCGTTCACGATGCGGATATTGATGGGGTTGCCTTCAGCATCCAACATGAAGGCCAACTTAACAATGCCATTTTGGTCATCATGGCTGCGCGCATGGTCCTTGAGGTATTGATTATAGGCTTCCCAGCCTATCCTTGGTTCGGCTTTCTTCTTTTGCTTGATGGGATCGTAGCCTACTACCACTACTTCACTAAGTGTCTGTTTATCCGACTCCAACCCGATGATGAGGCTATCATTATCGGTTAGGTTGATTTGCCGACTTTTATAACCAATCATCATGGCTTCCATTTGTGCCTTGGCTTCCCTGCCGACGGTAAACTTACCCGTCGAATCGGTCATGATGGTATAGCTGCCATCGCGGAGCCTTATGGTAGCTCCGGCTAACGGTTCATTCGTTTCCCTGTCCACTACAGTTCCGGTAAAGGCTGGCTGTTCCTTGGTTCCCCTTATGGATACACCGGCCACGCGACCTGTTAATGCCTCGGTTAGATTTGGGGAGTCGGGTGTGTTGATGGCTGATAAGTAAGCCACAGCATTTTCTTTCTTTTGGGCCATGTAATCTGCAACCTGTGCTTCGCCCAGCGTGTCATTCACACCGCGAAGCCGGACTTGCTCCATGGGGCGTAAAGCAGCCAACCTCGTAGGTGAAGTATCAGCCATCTTGCGGCTTGCTAAGCGTGTGTCTGCGGATGGGGGAATGGATTCTTCTGATTGTTTTGGTGCTGGTCGTGCTGCCAGTACCTGTGGACTATCGGCAACCTCGCTTTCAGCTGCAACAGGGGCACGGGTGGCTTTTTCAGCTGGCGTATCGGGAGCTGTTTCTTCTTGTTTTTGCAACGGGGCCTGCTGCGCAATACGTTCTTCCATTGGTGTTGGCTGCTCGCGGAACAACCATAATGCACCACCTATGGCTAATAGGAAAACAACCGATGCGGCTGCTCCCCAACGCCACCATAACACCATGTTTGCCTTTTTGCCTCCCTGTTTTACACGCTGTTCGATTCGCTTGTGGATGTCCGATAAATTGGCATCATGCTCTCCTAGTTCGCCATGCTCCATGCCCATGATGATATCCATCAGCAGGGGGTCGTCCTGCGCCTGCCGCTCCATTTCATACATCTCACGTGGGCTCAGCTCCCCGTTGAGGTACTTGCGGATCAATGCGATATCGGGTTTATGCTTCTTCATGGGTTGCCTCCATGCATATTTTCAAGTTCCTTTTCCCATTTTGGATGTAACTTTTTACATCCTTTAAGCTATATCCGGTCATCTCGGCTATTTCCTTGTAGCACTTTTCGTCCATAAAAAACAAATCAATGCTACGTTTTTGCTTTTCAGGGAGCTTTTCCAAACAGTGTTCAAGCGCTGTAAGTTGTTTCTCCTTGTTTTCATGGCTATCCTCCTGATGCGCAGCTATCGGAAATTCCACAAATTCATCAAGAGAAATTTGCTGCATCTTCTTTTCCGAACGTAGTTGCATCAGGCAATGGTTGCGGCTCAATACATAGAGCCAGCTTCCAAATTGCCGGATTTCCTGTTTGTTTACCTTGGTTATCAGTTCCTCAAAGATTTGCATGACGGCATCCTTGCTGCGTTCGCTATCCTGTAAATACCGGAAGCATACGTAATACACCATTTCCGCATGGGTGTGAAACAAATCCCCCAGCACAGCCAAATCCCCCGTTTCGCGATAACGCTTCAACAGCTGTTCATCGTTTGCTGTGTCTGGTTTTTTGGAGTTGCCGAACCGATTCATTGTGATGGGCAAAATAAATTATTTTTCTTGTTTATGGAAATATACTTATTGATGCATCCTTGGCCAAAATTCAATACCATGAAGACTTATTTTTATGTAATCGTGCTGACGCTATCCCTGGTGGGATTTAGGAACAGTACTCCGCGACAGATCAGCGGAACGGTTTATGACAAAGCTAACGGGACACTGTTAGCCGGCGTATCCGTAAAGGTAGAAGGTCACAATGCCCGGGCACAAACCGATGCCAATGGCCATTATTCCATTGCCCTAGCCAAAGGGGATAAATACCTGGTGTTCCAGTTTATTGGGTATGAAACCCAACGGATGGGGATTGGCAAATCCGATAAGCTGGATGTTTGGCTTAATCCATCGGTTCAGGCATTAGAAGAAATAGTTGTAGTAGGCAATGGCACTCAACTGAAAAATGTACTTATCGGCCGCGTCGCAGGTGTGACGACGGGAACAAGGCATCGGATTGCCTATGAAAGTCGCCCTCCGATGTTATATGCGATGGATTCCGAATCCTATAAAGGTATAACGGAAAACCGCTTTTTCAACCCGAAGAGCGAGCCATTATCCACGTTCGCAATCGATGTAGATGCCGCATCTTACAGCAACGTGCGCCGTTTCATCAACAACGGGCAGTTGCCCCCAACAGATGCAGTGCGTATTGAAGAGATGGTAAACTATTTTCAATACAACCTAAAGGGCCCATCCAACGGCGATCCAGTAGCTATCCACACTGAGCTTTCGATAGCCCCATGGAATCCGAAGCACCAATTGCTACGAATCGGATTAAAGGCTAAATCAGTGCCCACCGACCAACTTCCTCCGTCCAATCTCGTGTTTTTGTTGGATGTATCTGGCTCCATGGCCAGCATGAATCGACTACCCTTGGTAAAGGCTTCGATGAAAATGTTGGTCGATCAATTACGGGACAATGACCATGTATCCATCGTTACGTATGCGGGTACATCGGAGTTAAAGCTGGAGCGTACACCTGGCAATCAGAAAACAAAAATCAAGGATGCCATTGACGGATTGGTGGCCAGCGGATCTACCGCCGGGGGAGCTGGCCTGAAGCTGGCCTACCGTACTGCTCGTGAGCATTTCATCAAGGGCGGAAATAACCGGATCATCCTTGCTTCAGACGGGGATTTCAATGTGGGGCCGTCCAGCGATGGCGATATGGAACATCTTATCGCCAAGGAGCGGGAATCTGGGGTGAGCCTATCGGTGCTGGGCTTTGGTATGGGCAACCTCAAGGACAGTAAAATGGAGCTAATGGCTAATAAAGGGCATGGCAACTACGCGTATATCGACAACATCATGGAAGCCCGTAAGGCGATGGTCACGGAGTTTGGCGGCACGCTATTTACCGTGGCTAAAGATGTGAAAATACAGGTAGAATTCAACCCCGCTAAAGTACAGGCTTATCGATTGGTGGGCTACGAAAACCGTCTATTGGAAAAGGAAGATTTCAACAACGACCAGAAACTGGGGGGCGACATGGGCGTGGGCCACACAGTCACGGCACTGTATGAAATCGTCCCGGTAGGGGTGAAGAGCGATTACCCAGGTGATGTAGACCCGCTGAAATACCAACAGACCAAGGGCAATACCGTGGTTTCCAATTCGTCTGAAGTAGCCAATATCAAATTCCGGTATAAAGACCCACATGGCGAAAAAAGCCGCATGCAACAAGTGGCCATTGCGGACAAGCCGCAAGATTTATCGAAAACAAGTGAAGATTTCCGTTTTGCCAGTGCCGTTGCCGAGCTGGGCATGCTTTTGCGCGATTCCGAATATAAGCAGCAATCAGGTTATGATGAGCTCATTGCCCGGGCCAAGGCAGCAAAAGGAGTCGATGGCGAAGGCTACCGGGCTGAATTCATTCGTTTGGCCGAGAGCGCTAAACTACTTTCCAAAAGCAATGATTTGGCGGTAGAAACGCAGTAATGTTATAAATCACCGCGTTCCTTTTATGGACTGGGTGGCATTCCATGCATATGGAATGCCACATCCATGAAGTCAGTTCTGTATACCGTGAGGGAAGGTGTGGGCGATCATACAAAAAAAGCTGCCCAATTGGAGCAGCCTTTTCGCTATGTGTTGCTAAGTTTCTTTACGGATTCTGCCTGTAGGCCACGGGGGCCATTTTTGACGACAAATTCCACTTGGTCGTCTACCAATACCGGTTCGGCAAGGTCATTGATGTGTATGAATACACGCTCCCCTGTTTGCGCGTCTGATATAAAGCCATAACCCTTTGCTTCATTGAAATAAGACACACGGCCTATTCGTGTGCCATCGCCATCTTCTATGGCTTCTAGTTTCGGTGTGCTGATCATAATTTCCTCAGCTGATACCTTTTTCAGTTTCTTCGGATCTGGTGGTACAGTGGAGAGGTTGCCGTTTTCATCCACATAAGCCAGCATCTCATCCAGGCTCTTGCTCTTGGGAGATGTACCTGTTTGCCGTTTTTCCTCCCGGCGCTGCTCTTTTTCCTTCTTCTTCTGAAGGCGCTTTTTAGTGTTTTCTTTTTTACTGAATGTTTCTTGTGATCTTCCCATTTATAAATTTTAAATTAAACATGCGGTTCGCTAGTATACAATTATAGTGCTCGAGGATTTGCAATCTGGGGAGCAAATACGAAAGGCACAGTGCTACTTTTTGCGAATATACGAAAATATAATGAGATAATAAAGTCGTGCTAACGTATAGTTTGATTTAAAATTTCATGCGTTGTATGCGTACGGCGTTCAGAATGGCCAGTAAAGCCACTCCAACATCGGCAAACACAGCCTCCCACATACTGGCCAATCCTCCGGCACCGAGGGCTAGTACAGTGGCTTTGACCACAAAAGCCATCGTGATATTTTGCCAAACTATTTTTTTGGTGGCCTTGCCAATGCGGATGGCCACAGGGATCTTACCGGGGGCATCGTCTTGGATGACCACGTCGGCTGTTTCGATGGTGGCATCACTACCCAGTCCACCCATGGCGATGCCCACATCACTCAGCGCAATCACTGGCGCATCGTTTACCCCATCGCCCACAAAAGCTACACTTACATTCATTGCCTTTATTTCATTGATTTTATTTACTTTATCTTCCGGCAATAAATCACCATATGCATGCGCGATGCCCAATTTTTCAGCGACTGCCCGCACCACGGCTGATTTATCGCCGCTTAGCATCGTTGGTGTTATGCTCAGAGCCTTCAATTGCCGGATGGTTTCTGCCGCATCGGGCTTGATTGCATCGGCAATGGAGAGATAGCCCGCAAAACGACCATCATAAGCTATGGCAATGACCGTATGCACGATGTCTGAAAGGTCGGCGCCATAGGTGACGTCAAATTTGTCCATCAGCTTGAAATTGCCTACAAGCAACTCCTTGCCATCCACGGTGGCCTTGAGGCCGTGCCCCGCTATTTCCTCCACATGGCCCAAGGAGATGCTTCGGTCTACCTGCCCCACATATTCATGGATGGCCGTAGCTACAGGATGGGTGCTATTGCTTTCCAGCGCGTTGACCAACTGAAGCATTTCTTGTTGGTCGAACCCCTCTTCCATCAGCACTTCTTGAACCTTAAAAACTCCCTTGGTGAGGGTGCCGGTTTTGTCCATAACCACTTGCTTCACACCAGCCATGGTGTCCAAAAAATTGCCTCCCTTGAAAAGGATGCCATGACGACTGCCGGCGCCAATGCCTCCAAAATAGCCGAGCGGGATGGAAATAACCAAGGCGCAAGGGCAAGAGATGACTAGGAAAACAAGTGCCCGGTACAGCCAATCGGCAAACACGTAATCGGCAAGGAAGAAATAAGGCATTACCGTGATAAGTAGGGCCAGCAGCACCACAATAGGGGTATAGACCTTCGCAAATTTACGGATGAATAATTCGGTGGGCGCTTTTCGGGTGGTGGCATGCTGTACCAGGTCGATAATTTTACTGAGTTTGCTATCGGTATAAGCGGTGGTGATTTTCACCAGGGCGACCCTATTTAGGTTGATCATGCCTGCCAGTACAGGCTCTCCTTTGGTCTTGGTCTGCGGTTTGCTTTCGCCGGTTAGCGCTGACGTGTTGAAGGAAGCGCCATCAGAAAGCAACTCGCCATCCAATGCCAGCTTATCGCCCGGCCTGAGCTGTATGGTTTGCCCGATGGCTACGGTTTCGGCTTTAGCTGGGCGCGGTACATTGTTTTCAAGAACGGTCACTTCATCCGGGCGCTGGTCCAGCAAGGCCTTGATATTTCCCTTTGCGCGGCGTACTGCCATGCTTTGGAAGTTTTCCCCCACGGTATAAAATAGCATTACGGCCACGCCTTCAGGATATTCGCCAATGAGAAATGCCCCGATGGTGGCTATGGTCATTAGGGTAAATTCAGAAAAAAACTCTCTTTTGGCAAAGGCTTGCAGCATTTCCCATATGACCGGGAGGCCTACGGGTGCATAGGCAGCCGCATACCAACCTATGCGTACCCAGCCCGCGAAAAATGCCGGCCGGGATATCCACCCTTGGTCGAAACTGAGTCCCAGCAGCAATAATACCAAGCTGATGATGGCTGGTAAAAACAACCGGAAGATAGGATATTCTTTAGGTTGGACTTGAGGTATCTGCTTATCGCCAACAGCATCGAGCAAATCAGACGCTCCAGCCTTCTCATATACATGTTCTTCCATGGTGCAGCAGGTCCGCCGGCCTTGTTCGTCATAGGTATGTATATGGTTTGGATCGGTATTCATCATCATATAAAATGCTTCAATAAACAGTAATACCCAAAGGTATGCAAATTATGGAAATAATATCATTCCAATAGCTGGACAATGGTTTGATACCCCATCCATGTCATGAGAAGTACCACGGCTACTCCGGGGACACTCAGCCAAAGCGGTTGTTTATATGCACCTACAATCTTGGAGCGATAGGCAGCGACCAGCATGATACCAAGCGAAAGTGGTAAGATTAGCCCATTGAGCGCTCCTACAACGATTAGCGTTTTGATGGGTCGGCCAACGATCACATATATGATGCAGGAAACTAAGATGAAGCCGATGGTCACTGTGCGATTTAACCGTGCTATCCGTGGGTGGAAGTTCCGGATAAAAGAAACTGACGTATAGGCGGCGCCGACAACGGAGGTAATGGCCGCGGACCACATGACTAAACCAAACAACTTGTATCCAATCTGACCACTGGCGAGCTTGAAAATGGAAGCGGGTGGATTATTGCTATCCAACACATTGCCTGCACTGATGACCCCCAATGCAGTGACGAACAAAAGGACGCGCATCAATGAAGCGATGCCAATGGCACCGATAGCTCCTCTGTTTACTGCTCGAAGGTTTTCTTGGCCCGTTATACGGGCATCCAATAGCCGATGTGCCCCCGCAAAGGTAATGTAACCACCCACCGTGCCCCCTACGATAGTGAGCACCGCTGCAAAACTGAATTGCGTGGGTGCAACTGACCGGACAAGGGCTTCTGCCATAGGAGGTTTGCTTTGATAGGCGACATAAAGCATAAGCATAATCATAAGCAGGCCAAGTCCCTTGGTAAACAAATCCATTGCTTTACCGGCTTCCTTATAAAGAAAGATGCCAATGGCAATGGCGGCACTGATGATGGCTCCGTGTTCCACATCCAATCCCGCCAATACGTTCAGGCCTAGGCCTGCGCCGGCAAGGTTGCCAATATTGAAGGCCATGCCGCCAAGGAAAACCAAAAAAGAAACCAGGTAACCCAAGCCGGGTAATACACGATTGGCAACTTCCTGGGCCGGTTGGTCTGCAACGGTGATAACCCGCCATATATTCAGTTGGGCCACCGCATCTATCAAAATGGAAAGCAGGATAATGAAACCGAAATTTGCCCCCAATTGGGCCGTGAAAACGGCGGTTTGTGTCAGAAAACCAGGGCCGATAGCTGATGTGGCCATCAGGAAGGCTGCACCCAATAAAACACTCCAGTTGTATTTCCCCATCACATGGAAGGGGCTTTGATCATGATGCCTTCCTGAACTAACGCACCATGGATGGCCTGAGCAAATTCCGCGGCGTAGGGCGTGTCACCATGTATGCACATCGTGTCTACCTGATGGAAAATGACTGAGTTGGTGACGCTGATTACTTGTTGATATTTTGTTAACATAATCGATTGTTTTATTGCTTCTTGTACATCGGTAACTAAAGAATCAGTGTGATTTCGGGGGGTCAGTGAACCATCAGCTTGGTAGGTGCGATCCGAAAACCCTTCAGCGGCTACAGCAATACCCTTTCCCTGGGCGGCCTTGATCATTTCGCTGCCCGCAAGTGCGTAAAGTATCAGCTTGGGGTCAAAATCATATAACGCAGTCACCAGCCCCCCAGCCAAGTCGGCATCCCGCGCAGCCATATTGTACAAGGCTCCATGAGGTTTTACATGGTGAAGTTTTCCGCCAGCGGCTTTGACGAAACCATATAAGGCGCCGATTTGGTAGGTGGTCAGTTGGTATACTTCATTGGCAGTAACTCGTATTTCCTGCCTGCCAAAACCATCCAAATCGGGCAATCCCGGATGGGCGCCAATGGCTACACCTTTTGTTAGCGCCGCATGGACGGTAAGTTGCATCCGTTGAGCATCCCCTGCATGGAAACCACAGGCAATATTGGCGGAAGAGACGTAATCAAGCAGTGCCTCGTCCGGTGAGCCGGGTTGGTTTCCCGCAGTCTCACCCATATCGCAATTCAAGTCTATGCAAATCATCTAAAAACGGTTAACATGTCGGTTTTCAGGGCAATAGCCAATCTGTCCAACTGGTTTTCTTGGTGAATATATAGCTTTTCAGCGTCGGTTCGGCTTATTTCTTTGAAATTGACGGCATCACCCGGCTTCAGCTGGGCGCATAATGGGATATCCACAGCGGCTACCTGGGCGATACGCGGATAGCCTCCGGTTGTTTGGCAATCAGCCATTAATAGCACGATACTGCCGTCCCCGGTCACCTGTATCGTGCCCGGTACAACGGCGGTAGATAATAATTCCTGCTTGACAAATCGATGGATAGATGGGCCTTCCAATCGATATCCCATGCGATTACTTTGTATGCTTACCGTATAAGGTGTCGATAGGAAATCCACCACCGATTTGCCGGCAAACCATGTAAACTCATGGGCTGGAATTACGTGTACGGTTTTGCGGTACTTGGGCAAAAAAAGCCAGCGGGCAATACCCCATTTCGAATGTTTGATGGTTGTTCCTTTTAGGCTTTGGAGGATTCTTGCCGATGTTTCGTTCAGTTGACCGCAGGCGTTCAATAGGTCGTCCGGCTCAAGTGCCCTGCCCTTATATCCACCTATCCCAGCGGTGACATAGGTGCTTTTACTGCCCAATACTTCGGCGACATCCCATCCACCAGCAATAGCTAGGTAAGTGCGGCTGCCCAGCGGGTTATTGGCAAGATGGATGTTCGTACCCGATGGGATAAACAACGGTCTATCGGGAGGCAAGGGTAGGGAATTCACCCTTAATGTGGCCCCATCACCTGAATAGGCAAGGAGGATGTCGGTTTCTGCTTGGAACTCGGCTTCACCATAGGTGAATTCAATGACCACATCATGCGCATTATTCCCCACTGCTAAATTGGCGATGCGGGAAGACAAGGTATCCATAGCCCCGGAGATAGGCATACCCTGTGATAGGTAATTCCAGCGGCCTGTATCCTGCATGGTGCTCAATAACCCGGGTTTAATGATACGTATCTGCATCTTTGCTGCCATTGTAGTGTTCAAACCTATCATATTCCATTGCCTTGAAGACCACTTTATCCCCGGCTTTCAGCAATGCGGGCTGGGCACGGTTGGGATTGAAGAGATGAAGTGGTGTCCGACCGATGATTTGCCAGCCACCCGGTGTATCCAACGAGTATATTCCCGTTTGCTTGCCCGCTATACCTACTGAACCGGCAGGTACAACGCTACGGGGAAATGACTTGCGCGGTGTGGCCAATTGTCCCGGCATCCCCCCAAGGTAAGCAAACCCCGGTGTAAAGCCTATTAAGTATACATGGTAAATGGCGGTGCTATGTAAATGGATTACTTCGTTGGCCGTCATCCCATGTAACCGTGCCACTTCATCCAGATCCGGGCCAAATTTACCGCCATAACAAATGGGAATGGTCATTGTTCCATTTTCGGTTATGATCTGATTTTTCTCTTCATCTTCCAGCCTACTCAAATAACTCGAAATCCGCTCAAAGCAATTGATGCCGCGTAGATGAGGTGATTGAATGACTTCTAACGGATCAAAAAATACGCTCAACGTGGCATACGCAGGAACTGTAGTACAGAAACCATCAAATGGTTTCCTGTGCAACAATGTGTTGAACTTACTGATTAGCTGCAATATATCGGCGTTTATTTCATGGCTAAACTCAAGCGTAACTGCATATTCACTTAGCGGATAGATAGTAAAGTCATTAACTGTATATGTTTGCATATTTTGCATGATGGGTTAAAAGATCTGATTGGGTGTATTGTCCATCAATAATAGTGAAAAAATAATAAACCGTAAAAAACCTTGTTTGCTTTCCAACGAATGCTATCTTTGAGTAACACTCAGCAGAAATCAGTGTAAATCTATCCAACATGGAACAATGTGAAGTGATTATCATCGGTGCTGGGCTTGCTGGATTGGTGGCCGCTGCCGAATTGGTGAAAGCGGGCAAACAGGTTGTTATACTTGATCAGGAACCCGAACAATCCATTGGCGGGCAAGCTTTTTGGTCTTTTGGAGGGTTGTTTTTGGTCAATTCATCCGAACAACGACGCATGGGGATCAAGGATAGTTATGAATTGGCGTTGCAGGATTGGATGGGAAGTGCCGATTTCGATAGGGAAGATGACTACTGGCCTAGGAAATGGGCGGAGGCTTATGTACGGTTTGCCACATTTGAGAAACGGGATTATGTCCGATCATTCGGTCTCCGGTTTTTTCCTGTGGTAGGCTGGGCTGAGCGTGGAGGATATGGAGCAATCGGCCATGGCAATTCCGTGCCCCGCTTCCATGTTACCTGGGGTACGGGGCCTGGTGTGGTGATGCCGTTTGTGGAGGCAGTCTACAAAGGCCAACGGGATAGATTGGTCAACCTGAAGTTTCGGCATCGGGTAAATCGATTGCTTACAAACAATGGAATGGTGATAGGCGTGGCGGGTGATATCCTCGAAGACAGTCAGGTGGCACGCGGCATAAAAAGCAACAGGATAGTGAAAGCATCGTTTGAATTAAAAGCCCCTGTAGTGCTGGTCACTTCCGGTGGTATCGGTGCCAACATGGATTTGGTGAAGGAAAATTGGCCCGATAGGCTGGGAAAAGTGCCCAAAAACATGGTATGTGGGGTACCTGACCATGTTGACGGCCGCATGTTGGGTATCGTAGGCGAAATAGGAGGAAATATCATCCATCCCGATCGGATGTGGCACTACACCGAAGGACTGAAAAACTGGAGCCCCATTTGGACCAATCATGGCATTCGCATCCTTCCCGGACCATCATCCATGTGGTTTGATGCCACCGGAAAACGCTTGCCCGTACCATTATACCCGGGTTTTGATACATTAGGCACGCTCCAATACCTGATGGATACGGGCTACGATTACAGCTGGTTTATACTTACCCAAAAAATATTGAAAAAGGAGTTCGCCCTCTCCGGCTCCGAACAGAATCCTGACCTGACAGACAAAAAATGGTCGCAAGTGCTTAAACGCGCCTTTGGAAAACTAGCCACTCCACCGGTGGAGCGTTTCAAGAGCCAGGGAGAGGATTTTATCGTGCGCGACAACCTCTGGGAGTTGGTCGGGGCGATGAATGAGCTAGCTGGGAATAATTTGCTTGACCATGCCCGCATCCTAGCCGAAATTACAGCACGCGATCGGGAAATCGACAATACCTTTTCGAAAGATGCTCAGATAAATGCTATCCGTTCAGCCCGTAATTACCTGGGTGATAAACTTATCCGTACGGCCAAACCCCATAAGATCCTCGACACCCGAAACGGGCCGCTGATTGCCGTCCGGTTGAACATCCTCACGAGAAAGACACTCGGCGGGCTGGAAACCAACCTCGACGGACAGGTGCTTCATGCTTCGGGAACGCCTATTCCCGGCTTATATGCAGCAGGAGAGGTGGCAGGCTTTGGCGGTGGGGGTATGCATGGATACCGGGCATTGGAAGGGACATTTTTGGGTGGATGTATTTTTTCAGGCAGGGCTTGCGGACTGGCTATCGCAAAGGGGAACTGATAGCGTTGTGTTTGGTAATCAGTGAGGCGTATATTCCCTAAATTGAAGTCGTTGTATAGATAAAGAAGGGTAATTAACGGCTTGTTCATCTCATTCAATTGTAGATTTTCGGTTGCCTAAGGGTGGCTATTTAGTAGCTTTGTAGAGTGATTTGTAAGCATTTTATTTAAGATTTGTAGGAGATGTTGACGTGTTGTATTAATTTTGCTTGATGCTATCCTTTAAAAATCTCATTGCTATACCCATTGTTGGTTGTTTTACAAATCAAAACGTTTGATTTTTATTCATCTACCCAAAAGTCAGGCAATTTTCTAATACCTTATGCTATGTTGTCTATGAAAACATGTTTTTGCTTCCCGTTTCTTGTTCAATTGGCCGTGAAACAATATGATATTAACTCTTTAACGATGCAAGTTAACTTGCTTTCGTATCATGGAGCATAAAATGAGTTCCTTTACATTCAAATTTATCTTGGTGAAGATGTTTTGAAAAATGGTACGCCAATTCAAATTTTAAGATGTTAGCTATATCAAGTTGCGTCGTCATATGTTTGCCCCTAAACTTGGCAACGGCATAGCGAAAGTAGTAACGGGCAATTGCCACATGCGGATGAAAATCTTGTTTATCAACTTATCTATACAACGTTATCGATGAATTCGGCTCAAATTATCATTATTACCCCTTTTGAAAAACCAGATACAGCCCTGGTAAACCGGCTGCGAAAAACGACTGCCTTCCCGGTATTGCACGTTGGCCGTGATGCTGATGAAGCCAATGCGGCATTGATACAGGTAAGTCGATATGAGGGCAAACCTTTTGGGATTTGTCTCGCCGATGATAGCCCATATCCATCATCCATCCCATCACAGGTAAATCTGCTCATTTTGCCCTGGGGCAAGCCCATACCCGTTTCTTATACGGGTGAAGTGTTGTACCAAGTGACGTCGGTGACCGATGCCATGGCAGCCAAATCGGCGGGATTCCAACGCATCATTGTCAAAGGCAGTGAAAGTGCAGGGAAAGTGGGAAATGATTCTGCATTTATCCTTTTCCAACGGATTAAACAAGAGCTACCTGATATAGATGTATGGGTGCAAGGTGGTGCCGGCGTCCATACCACGGCGGGTTTGGTAGCCCTCGGGGCCAAAGGGGTGGTGCTGGATAGCCAAGTGGCACTTTTTGCAGAATGCAGCGTGCCAACGCCTTTGAAACAGTTGTGCGAAAAATTAAGCGGCAACGAAACCCGCATCATCGACGGATTCAGGGTTTTGGTACGTCCCAACTCACCGGCGTTGACCGAAGGGGCCGGATGGCACAAATTGCAACCATTACTGGGTGAATTAGACCTTAATGAGGCTTACGTGCCAATGGGGCAAGATATTGCCTTTGCTGGGGGTATGGCCAAACGGTATGGAAAAATAACAAACCTCATCCATGCGTTGTATGATGCCATCCAAGGGCATATTAGGCAGGCCAAGGCGGTGAATGTATTGGGTATGGGCAATACGATGGCCAAGGATTTGGGCACCGATTACCCCATCGCGCAAGGACCGATGACCCGAGTGAGTGATGTGCCAGCTTTTGCCCATGCCGTTGCCGAAGCTGGAGCATTACCCTTCGTGGCTTTGTCGTTGATGAAAGGCGAAGATGCGAAAGCGCTGATTACTGAGACCAAGGCGCGGGTAGCGGATAAGCCTTGGGGAGTTGGGATATTAGGTTTTGTGCCTCAAGAGTTGCGAGATGAGCAAATGGCCTACATCATGGCAGAAAAGCCACCCTTTGCGCTGATTGCTGGGGGTCGGCCAAGCCAGTCGGCCGCACTGGAAAAAATGGGCATCAGCGCATTTCTGCATGTCCCTGCGATGGCGCTGCTGGATTTATTCCTGAAGGAAGGCGCAGCCAAATTTGTATTCGAAGGCCGGGAATGCGGAGGACATGTGGGACCATTATCTAGTCTTGTACTATGGGAAATGCAGCTTACCCGGTTGCTGGATGAGGAGCAGGCGGAGCGGTTACATGTATTTTTTGCCGGAGGCATACACGATGCGCTATCCGCGTCGTTTGTAGCGGTAATGGCGGCCCCGCTGGCAGCAAGGGGAGGCAAAGTGGGGGTGCTGATGGGTACAGCCTACCTCTACACGCAAGAGGCGGTTGAAACCGGAGCTATCCTCAAGCAGTTCCAAGACCATGCACTTATGCACTCGGAAACGGTACTGCTCGAAACCGCACCGGGTCATGAAACCCGGTGCCTAGATTCGCCATTCGCTGGGTTTTTCGAAATGGAAAAACGGAAAATGGCCTCGGAAACAACAGACAAGAAGGAAATATGGGCCAAATTGGAGGCACTTAATGTAGGCCGACTACGCATTGCCAGCAAGGGTAAGATGAGGAAAGGTCCACAATTGGTAGCACTCACCGCCGAGCAAAGGGCTGAAATGGGCATGTTTATGATCGGGCAGGTGGTATCGCTGCGGCATGAGATTGTGACCATGGCACAACTGCATAGCGAGGTATCCACGGGTAGCCAAAAATTGATTGAGGCGATGTCGAAACCCATAAATCCCGAAACTCATGAAACAGCAGGCTTGGATATCGCCATTGTTGGCATGGCCTGTATTTACCCCGGGGCATCAAACATGGATGAATTCTGGACCAACGTCTTGTTGGCAAAGGACTGCATCACCGAAGTGCCGGATGAGCGTTGGAACAAAGCGGTCTATTACGATCCCGATGCTCAGCATGGCGAGAAATCGCCATCCAAATGGGGAGGGTTTATCCCTAAAGTCGCTTTTGATCCCTTGGCATTCGGCATACCACCCCAGTCGCTTGCCGCCATTGATCCCACCCAATTGCTGAGCCTGCTCGTGGCCAAGCAGGCACTTGATGATGCTGGTTATGGCGGCGATGCGTTCAATGGCGATGATGTCTCGGTTATTATCGGTGCCGAGGGCGGCCACGACCTGGCCAATAACTATGGATTCCGGGCCCTATTTCCACAACTTTTTGGGCAAATGCCTTCAGAACTTGATGAGGCGTTGCCTAGGCTTACGGAAGACTCGTTTCCCGGAGTACTGGCCAATGTGATTGCGGGCCGTATCACCAATAGACTCAATCTCGGAGGACGGAATTATACGGTCGATGCCGCATGTGCGTCTTCACTGGCCGCGCTGGATCTGGCATGCCAGGAATTGCTACTAGGTAAATCCGACATGGTTCTTGCCGGAGCGGCTGATCTCCATAATAGCATCAACGATTATTTACTGTTTGCTAGCACCCACGCCCTTTCCCGAAAAGGGAGGTGCGCTACATTTGACAGCGAGGCAGATGGCATTGCATTGGGCGAAGGCATTGCCATGGTGGTGCTGAAGCGCCATGAAGATGCCATAGCCGATAAAGATAAGATATATGCGGTAATTAAAGGCATTGGCGGATCAAGCGACGGGAAAAGCCTGGGGCTTACCGCACCCCGAAAAACCGGACAGCTTAGGGCGCTGGAAAGGGCTTATTGGCAGGCTGGCATATCAGCCGCAGACGTGGGAATGGTAGAGGCCCATGGTACCGGTACAGTGGTGGGCGACCGCACGGAAATGAGCGCGCTCAGCGATATGTGGTTGGCTGCCGGTGCTGCAAATAAAAGTACCTTGCTGGGGTCAGTAAAGACTCAGATTGGTCATACAAAATGTGCAGCCGGTCTTGCCGGTGTTATCAAAGCGGCCTTATCGGTCTACCATGGTATCAAACCACCAACTTTACACCTCAACACACCAAATCCATATTATAGGGAGCGCTTTAGCCCGTTTGTATTCCATGTGGCAGCTACACCATGGCTTGAAGAGAAACGCCGGGCCGGGGTAAGTGCTTTTGGATTTGGCGGCACGAATTTCCACGCCATACTGGAACATCCTTCAACGGAAACAAGAAATGAAGCTGTGATGAAGGTTTGGCCCGCGGAGCTGTTTGTATTCCGGGGTACGTCTAGCACAGAAGCCCTGGAGGTAATGACATTGGCCGAAAAGCTGATGGCGGTAAACCATAGTCTCCCATTCAAGGACATTGCCTATAGCTTGGCCATGTACAGCGATCATCCGGTTCAGTATTCCATTGTAGCCACTTCTATGGAAGAATTATTGAACAAGATGGCGCTGGCCCGTACAGGTGCTGTTGATAAGGTAATCCATTATACCCAACCGCAAGCGGGCCAGGTAGCGTTGCTTTTTTCCGGCCAGGGAAGCCAGCGTATTGGCATGGCAAGGCAACTTTTCCTTGCATTTCCCAGCTTACGCAATTGGCTTGAACGGTATCCCGCCTATGCGGATGTTTTATTTCCTCCCGCCACTTTTGACCCTGCTGAATCCGTACGGCAGAGGGAAAGGATGAAGGATACCCGGATGGCCCAGCCATTATTGGGTATCGTAGATTATGCCTTGGCAGATTTGCTGCGTAATCTGGGTGTGGTGCCTGATGTGTTGGTGGGCCACAGCTACGGTGAATTGCCTGCGCTTTGTTTCGCCGGTGTATTTAGCGAAGACTTGTTGGTGCCGCTGAGTGAGTGGAGGGCCAAAGCCATCCTCGATGCCGTAGGAGACGACAAAGGGATGATGCTCGCGGTCAACGCTTCACAAGATGCGTTTTCCGAGCTAGCCAATGCTGAACAAGGTGTGTATGCCGTGAATCACAATTCACCCCAGCAATGGGTGTTGGCTGGTGGTACCGAGGCTATCACAGCCGCTATGCAACGGCTGAAATCGGCCGGTATCCCCTGCAAAGCATTGGACGTGGCCTGTGCCTTCCACAGCCCGCTGATTGCTGGAGCCAAATCAACGTACCGCGAGATGCTGGATGCGGTTGATTTTAAACCGGCAGGCGTTACGGTGTGGTCAAACACGACAGCGCAACCCTATCCCCAAACAGCAGTCGGTATCAAGGAGCAGTTGGCTGAACATTTAGTCAAACCCGTGCGGTTTGTTGAAGAAATCGAACAACTATATGCACAGGGCACCCGTATATTCATCGAAGTTGGGCCCGGCAACGTACTTTCCGGTCTCACCCGATCCATCGTGGGGACGGATGCCCACATTATTCATACCGAGGACCGTAACCAAGCGGGTATTGCCCATTTCTTGGGAGCTATTGCGAGCTACATGGCCACCGGAAGGGACCTCAAGCTGCAATTATTGTTTGATGGAAGGGAAGCGCGGCTGTTGGACCTACATAATATCGAACAGTACAGCCACAGCAAAAGTACATGGTGGGTCAATGGGCAACTGGCCATGCCGGAAAACGGTAAGATACCTAGCTATGCGGCCCTGCCCGTGATAACGCCGTTGTCTACCTTTTCCAGCATACCTCACCAGGCCACACCGGGGCGCAATGCCGAGCCTGTGCAATTGATAGCGGAGTATTTGGAGGGCATGCGCCAACTGGCACAGTCGCAACGGGATGTGATGCTCGGCTATTTGGGTCAAAACCCTGGCCAGCAACCAAGCGTGGCAGATCGACCGATCGCCGAGTTGGGCACGGGGAGAACAATAGATGTTGTTCCTGCGGCAACCACCGAGGTATTACCACCGGCTGCCACCGCAGCATTACCGCTTAAGGATATCCTGTTACATATTGTGAGTGACAAAACAGGCTATCCAGCGGATATGCTAGGCATGGATTTAGATTTGGAGGCCGACCTTAGCATCGATTCCATCAAGCGTATGGAAATCATTGGTGAACTCCGTCTCCAGCTAGGGGGCTTTTCAAAACCGGATGGCGTAGAAGATGAAGCATTGATGGAGGATCTGGCCGGTATAAAAACCCTCAGCGCGTTATTGGAATGGATTACCCAATACAGGCCTACTACGGATGCACCTGCGCATGAAGGCACTCCAGTGACGCTTCCCGAAGCGTCCACCCGACTGACTGAATCGCAAATCAAAACTATTTTGCTAACGGTAGTGAGCGATAAAACAGGCTATCCAGCGGATATGCTGGGTATGGATTTGGATTTAGAGGCCGACCTCAGCATTGACTCCATCAAACGCATGGAAATCATGGGGGAAGTGAAGACGCAGATGGGCCTGTTTGATAAAAACAGCGAAACCGACGATGAAAGGCTGATGGAGCAGATGGCGTCCATCAAATCATTAAATGGCTTGGTGGAATGGGTGAAAAATGCGGTTTCGGGTGGCCTTGAAACCGTCGCCGAGGCCAAAAAGATATTGGATGACGATAGGTCGCTGTCCGATGAAGATACCGATCAAAATGGCTTGTCACGTTTTCGCTTTGGAGCGTTATCCGTGCCCCTGCCTGACAATACCAGCTTGACATTTGACGGAGAGCATATAGCTATCTTGGGATCAGGTACATGGAGTGATATGATGAAGGGTATGCTTGAAGAAAAAGGAGCGACGGTAGACCTCATCCATAACGGCGCGGTCGACAATCTTCCTGCATATGATGGCTTGATATTTCCTAATCTGTTATCGGTACCGGCTGATTCGATATCGCTCAAAGCTGCATTGCCTATACTCAAGGGCTTGGCTCCCGATAAGACAAAGTGGGTTTATGCACTATTGGAAAGCCCCAGTTTACCCGAGCAATCGCAAGGATTTGCAGGTTTGTTGAAAAGTTTGGGACATGAATGGGAACAAACCAGCTGCCGGGTCATCCATGTGGAATCCGCAACAGGTATTGAGCAAATGGCTGCCTGGGTATTGGATGAGCTAGCCCATCCGGAGGGCACAATGGAGATTGTATACAAAGAGGGACTACGCCATGTATGGCAACACGTTCCTGAGGATTTGGAAACAGGGCATTCGGCATCATTGGCATTGGACGAAGAGGATGTGATCTTAGTCTTTGGAGGTGCCCAGGGGATCACCGCCCAGCTCATGCAGCATGTGGCTAATGATAGCCCCTGCCGTTATGTGTTAGTCGGCCGTACACCGCTTATAACCATCGAAGAGGAGTTTGCGAGCCTTATGGATTTCGAGACGATAAAAAAGACGCTGATTGATAGTGGCCGTTATACAAGCCCTGCAGAAATAACCCGTCGGGCCAATGAGATTTTCAAGACCAACCAAATTCGGGAATCATTGGCTGCATTTGGCCAATGTGGTGCTGAAGTTTCCTACCATAGCTTGGATTTACAAGACGGAGTAGCTTTGGCCGCGTTCATTGATGAATTGTATGCTACTTATGGGCGCATAGATGGTGTTGTCCATGGTGCCGGGTTGCTCGAAGATAAATTATTCCAGCAAAAATCAATTGAATCATTTGAGCGGGTGTATGATACGAAAGTAGCCCCGCTGAATATTCTCATTGATCGGTTGCGCTGGGATGGACTCAAATTCATGGTATTGTTTTCCAGTGTGGCATCAGTCTTTGGGAATCGTGGCCAAACGGATTATGCGGCGGCCAACAGTGTGCTGGATGAATTTGCACATATCCAAAACAAGCGGATTGACGGCAAGGTGATGGCCATTAATTGGGGGCCATGGAAAGGTGCGGGAATGGTCTCCCCGGGTTTGGAAAGAACCTACAAACGTCGTGGCATCAAACTAATCCCCCTGGAGCAAGGGAAAGCGTGGTTTTTACAGGAATTGAAATATGGCCAAGATAGTCAGGTGCTTATTATGGCTGGGCAGAAAACAGCGGAGTTAATGGCACAGACATGAAGAAAGGGGTAGACATAGCCATCGTAGGTATGGCCGGAATCTTTCCCGGTGCCGGGGATGTCGAGGCCTTTTGGCGCAACATCCGGCAGGGCAAGGATGCCATACAAACCGTTCCTGAACATCGCATGGAAACCTGCTTTTTCGGGAACGATGGCCCGGCTGTCGACCGGTTTTATTGCCGAAGGGGTGGCTTTATTGATGATTTTGTTCAGTTTGATCCCATCCCGTTTGGTCTATTACCCGTAGCCGTGGCCGGTACCGAGCCTGAACATTTGCTGATGCTGTCGTTGGCCAAAACCGCATTGGAAGATGCAGATGTTGGGGATCAGGCCCCATACTTAGACCGCACCGCCATCATTATTGGCAAAGGCAACTATGCCGGACCAGGTGCAACACGGGCCATTGAAATTGTACGTACAGGCGAGCAAATTATACAGCTGCTAAGGACATTGCTTCCTGATATGGATGAGGAAACCTTGCTCCGCGCCAAACGGGAATTTCAGCAAAAAAAAGGCCGGTTCGCAGCAGATACTGCGATGGGGCTCATCCCAAACATGGTGGCCTCCTTGGTGGCCAATAGGCTGAATCTGGGGGGAGCCGCCTATACAGTGGATGCCGCATGTGCCAGTTCATTGATAGCGGTTGATCATGCTGTTCGGGAATTGCGGAGCGGGCATGCGGACATGGTGCTTGCAGGAGGTATGCATGTGAGCCAGAATGCACCATTTTGGAGCATATTCACGCAATTGGGAGCACTGTCACGCGACCAACAAATCCGTCCGTTTGACCAACGGGCCGATGGCCTGCTTATCGGCGAAGGCTGTGGCGTGGTCGTTTTGCGCAGGCTTGAGGACGCCCAACTGGCGGGCCAGCGCATCTATGCCGTGATCAAAGGGGTGGGGGTATCCAGCGATGGGGCAGGCACCAGTGTGATGAGCCCATCGATCAAAGGCCAGCAAAAAGCCATCGAAGAAGCATGGCAGCATGCCGGGATGGATCGGTCAGACATTGGATACCTTGAGGCCCATGGCACAGGTACGCCACTTGGCGATAAAACGGAATTAGAGACGCTCAACATACTTTTCAGCAAGGCTACCGACGAACCTAAAGCCGGTATCGGTACCATCAAATCCATGATCGGCCACACCATGCCCGCCGCCGGTATAGCCGGACTCATCAAAATGGCACTGGCTTTACACCATAAGCTACTGCCGCCCACCCTGCACTGCGAAGAGCCCTTACCGGCGTTGAAGGAAAGCTGCTTTGAGCCTATCCGTCAAGCTCGAAGTTGGCCGGAAAGCGGACTGCCCTTGGTGGCTGGAGTGAATGCGTTCGGATTTGGTGGGATAAATGCCCATGTGGTGCTCGAAGCCTTTGACCATCCTAACGATATCCCTGCTTTTCCAATGCAGGATAAAGCTCGGTTGCTGGCCCGATCCTCAGCGGCATCGCTCATTAAAGCACTGGAGGAAGGGCAGCAAGACCTAGGCCACGGAGATTACAGGATAGCCTTATTTGACCCCAGCCCCGAGCGTATACAGAAAGCCATCAAAATCGTGCAGCGGGGTAAACCATGGCGTAATCGGCAGGACATTTGGTTTTCCAATGAACCCCTGTTGACACGTGGCGGCAAAATTGCCTTCCTGTTTCCTGGGCTTGATGCGCTCGCTGGAGGCGAAGTGGAAAGCCTGGTTACTTATTTTGATTTGCCATTGGGCGAAGCCACAAACAAGCAAGGTAATGGGGAGGGCGTTTTTGGCACAGCCATTGAAGTCCTGGAACGCAGCCGGATCATTGATTCGGCGTTGAAGTTGCTGGGGGTTGTTCCCGACCTCAATGCCGGGCATAGTTTAGGCGAATGGCTAGCCGGGCGCGCATCGGGCTTGGCTACAGAAGCCTCCGTGGCAAACTTGTTGCAACGGCTCAACCCTGACTCTTTTGAACAGCTCCATACCCGGTTTTTAGCCGTGGGCGCCGGAGCAGATACTTTGCTGCCACTACTGCAAAACACCCCTGATGTTTACCTAGCCATAGACAATTGCCCGCAGCAGGTAATCTTATGCGGTACCAATGAGGCCGTGGACCAATTTGTTGCTGTGCTGCGTCAAAAGCAGATTTTCCACCAATCTATGCCATTCCAGTCGGGGTTCCATTCCCCGTTTATGCACGAACAACTCGACTACTTGATGTTGGGCATGAACCAGATGGAATTCCGCAAGTTGACCACACCGCTTTGGTCGGCCACCACGTTAACCACTTATCCGGACGACAATGAAGCCATCAAGGAGCTCAGCATTGCACATCTCGTAAAACCTGTGCGTTTCCGGGAGTTGATTGCTAAAC
Source organism: Parapedobacter tibetensis (assembly GCF_024704835.1). Lineage (GTDB taxonomy): Bacteria > Bacteroidota > Bacteroidia > Sphingobacteriales > Sphingobacteriaceae > Parapedobacter > Parapedobacter tibetensis. The sequence goes on along the minus strand of NZ_JAMXBE010000004.1, from coordinate 174,027 downwards.
TGTACAGGGAGGAAGAGGTACGCTGTTTCATTCAGGTGGGATCGGGTGGTTTGGTTGGTTTTGTAGATGATACGCTGAAGGGAAAGAATTATAGCGCAATAGCGGCAAACTCGCCGCATCGGCGTGGACTGGATCAGTTGAAACGGGTGCTGGCCGCCTTATTTGTGGAGGGGAAAAATACCGATCTTACCTTGTTGGGGATTGAACCACCACGGACGGCGCAGCAGTCAACATCCATTACGCTGCAACTCGGTTCTCCTTTCGTAAAAGAACTGGATACCTTGAAAGGAAGGGCAAATGTGCCCAAGTATGCTTTGCCGTATGATACCTATACCCAGCTGGGTACGGTACATCCGCTGGTGGACGCCTATGTGGCCAACATTAATGAACTACAGGAAGCGCAGGCGACCATTATTCAACGGCTTAAAACCAGCGTAACATCCCCCCAAAAACTGAAATCGGTTGTCAGGGAATTGGACATTTCCCTGCAAAACACCCCGTATCTGACAGACCACGCGTTAATCCGTCAACGGGAGGGCTGGCCCCATCCGGAAGATACGGATCCGGTGATACCAATGACCATGATTCTGGAGCTGTTTGCTGAAATGGGGGAATCATTGTCTGAAGAAGGGCAGATGGTGCATAAAATCAAACAGATAAAGGTGCATAAATGGCTCAATGTAGCCAATCCTTTCCGGGATACGTTGAAGGCAACAAAAGATGATAACGGACATACGGTCAGCGTCATACTAAGCGACTACGCCAGTGCGTCGGTGGATCTATCAACCCGGTATGAAGAGGTGCCTTTGTATACTACGGAAATTGGGGCAACGCTACCCATAACCATCACACCGGAGCAGATTTATACGCATCATATGTTTCACGGATTAGCCTACCAGGGCATACAGCAGGTATTATCCGTGGGACAAGGCGGTATCCGCGGCATCATAGTGGGAGCAGCCGGCAAAGGCTCATTATTGGATAATGCCGGGCAATTGTTTGGCCTCTGGCTGCAGCTCACACTTGATCAAGACAAGGTGGCTTTCCCCGTCAAAATAGATGAGGTGCAGTTCTATGCCGACCGCCATGACCAGCAAGGAAATTTTACCTGTACCTGCCTCTCCACGCAACTCAATGACGAATTTGCCTCAGCCGATATCATCATAGAAAAGAGTGGGCACCTATGGGCTTATATTCGGGGCTGGCAAAACCGGCGGCTGGAAATTGATGAACGCCTGTGGAATGTATCGATGGATCCGCTAAATAACTTGTTGTCTGAAGAAATAGCCCCAGGCGTGTGTTTCTTTCATAATGCCTACCAGCGCGTGGTCTCTTGGGATTTCATTATCAAAAGATACCTCAACCAGACTGAAAAGAAACAGGTGAAATCATTGAACCCACGGAAACAACGGGAGCGTATCATCAGCCGTGTGGCTGCCAAAGATGCCGTTCGGCTGGCGATGCGTAACGGCGGCGCTGAAGCTTGCTACCCCATTGAATTGGAAATCGCCTCTAACCCTTATGGCAAGCCTATGGTGGTGGGGCATGGCCCAGCAGATGGCGTGGAAGTTTCCTTATCGCACAAGAACAAGGACAGCGTGGCCATTGCCCGATTCGGCATTCCGGTGGGAATTGATATGGAGGAAATTCTGGAGCGGGACGAAGGTTTTGCCAACATGGTATTCACAGTGTCTGAGAAAAAGCTGTTGGCAGGAAGGGATCTCGCCGAATGGTACACCCGGTTTTGGGTGGCCAAGGAAGCTTATGGAAAATACCTTGGCATGGGATTGAAAGGCAATCCCAAAGCTTATGAAGTAAGCGACATTGAAGGTTTTAACTTGACGATAAATCAAACCATTATTCATACCATTAGCTACAAAAATTATATAATCGGATGGACATTATAACTACTCAGCCTGTCTCATCGGGCAATTCAGATGTATTTGACACATTGAAAGGCTTTATCACCGAAGTCATCGGCGAAGAATTCATGGAAGACCTGGATATTACCCCGCAAAGCTCCTTTACCAAAGATTTGGAAATGGATAGCATCGAAATCGTGGCTTTTTCCGAAAAGGTGAAAACCCATTTCGGGGAGCAGATCGATTTCACAGGATGGCTATCCAGCATGGATTTGGATGAGCTCATCGCACTCAATTTGGATGACATCATTAGCTATATCCAGCATGCCCGTCATTAAGGTAAACGGCCTTGCTATACATATGCAGGAGCTAAACCCGCAAGGTACGCTTACGGTGGTACTTATTCATGGCATGTTCAGCAATTTGTCCGTTTATTATTTCAACATTGCCGCGTTGCTGGCCCAGCATTTCCATGTGCTGATGTATGATTTGCGGAGCCATGGCTTGAGCGAAGAGGTAAATTCTGGTTATGGTTTAGCGGATATGTCTGATGATTTCAAGGGTCTGCTGGATTATCTCCATCTCCCCGAGGTCTATGTGGTGGGTTATAGCTTCGGCGGCCTGATAGCCCTGAAAAGCGCGCTAAGGTTTCCAGACCGTGTGAAACGATTGGCCATCATCGATACTCCTGACCCCGCTGACCAGCAAACTAGGGATGTGATCAATGTTTATAGCAGGGAGTTTCTGGAAAATTACATTGCCAATTATACGGATACCACGCGGTTCAGCATGGGCAAACGACAGTTGGAGAAAAACCACCGGAAATACGAATTTCTGTTCCATCAAACCACCATGAAAGCCGATATGCTCCGTGACCAGCATTTTATGGAAGCGGAAAACCTAGGTGCCATCCGGCACGCTTTGCTAATTTATGGAAAGCAGTCAAACTGCCTCCATGCAGCCAAGAAGTTGCAAGAGCGACTGGGCGACTCCACCTTGCAGTTGCTGGATGGCGACCATAACATCCCCATCCAACAACCGGATGCCGTAGGATCCGCACTTGTGAAGTATTTTATAGAAAAAAGATAAGGTATGGCCAAATTTGCTTTTACTGTTCCACCGTTTACCGGCCATGTGAATCCCACATTGAGCATCGGTGCCGAACTGCTGAGGCGGGGCCATGAAGTGGCATGGATTAGCCTCGACGAATCCTTACCAGCACAGCTTCCAGTAGGAGGGAAATCGCTCTTGGTACAGGAAGCCGGTAGTTTGGTGACACAGCATGACCAGTCCGATTATCAAAACCACATCACCCAAAATCACTTTACGGGCATTGAGAGCGTGAAGTTCTTATATGAAGATGTGCTTATGCCACTCAACCGGTATATGTTTAAAGGCATTGTAGGTTGCCTCAACGCATTCCAACCGGATGTAGTGATCCATGACCACGAGCTATTTGCCGGTGCATTTGCAGCAAACCTATTGGATATCCAGTATGCCACATTGGTCACCGCTCCGGCGGCCATTCGGTTGAAATATGATTTGCCAGGGGTATATGCTTGGGAGCATAAGCAGGTGCTTGCCCTGCAGCGTGAATTGGGATTGCTTAGTTCAGCTGATATCACCCTTTCGCCCCAACTGGTGCTGATTACTAGCATTGCCGCTTTTTTTGGAGATATGGCGCTTCCTCCCCATTACCGGTTCACAGGGCCGGTGATGCAGCACCGCCGATCACTTGCGCCATTCGATTGGAAGCGCTTTGAAACCATGGAGCCCGGAGCTCCAAGAGTGCTGGTTTCCATCGGCACCACGTTTGACCATGCTTACAAAAAAGAGTTTTTTGCTAAAGTTGTGACGGCGTTTGCCGGGCAGCCTATGCAGGTGGTGGTGGTAACCGATCCCAAGCTATTCACCGAATGGCCGCCCAATTTTATGGTTTGCGAAAAGATACCTCAGGTGGAGTTGCTACCACATCTGGATGCCGTAGTGTGCCATGGCGGACAAAATACCGTATGCGAAAGCTTGGCCAATGGATTGCCGTTGGTGGTGATACCCATTGCCTATGACCAATCCTATGTGGCGGGCCGTGTGGTGGAAACCGGATGTGGAATACGACTCAATTATAAACGTTTCAAGTCGCAACATTTGAAAGACGCCGTGGAAACCGTGCTGCTGGATGATACTTATCGTCAAAAGGCCGCCACCATACAAAAGGCTTTTGCCGGTTTGGGTGGTACCGATGATGCCGCTTCGCGGCTTGAGGAATTGTCGCAGTCAGGGGGATACCGGACAAAGGCAGACAAAAAGCCATTTGAAGTAACCCATAAAGGATAACAGTTGTATGCATAAGTATCTATTTGTAGTGCCGCCTTTTTTTGGCCACATTAGCCCAACGCTGAGTGTAGGAGCCAGTTTGCTGCAGCGAGGGCATCAAGTGGCGTGGACAGGGCTCATTCCCTTGGATGATTCTCATATCCCAAAAGGGGGGGAATACATCTTGCCAACGGATGAATTGGCCATGCATCAGGAGGAGATTACCCGAATCCTAAGGCGACAAGATGATGGCCCTCGGTTATCTGGCGCCGAAACGTGGAAGCTGGCCCTGGAAGAAACATATATCCCCTTTTGCCGCATCATGATGAACGGATTGGAGCGGGTAGTGGATGATTACGCACCCGATGTCATCATCAGTGATTGCATTACTTTTGCCGGCGGGTTATGCGCCTATAAGAAGCAAATTCCTTACGTAACCAGCACACCGGTACCTCCTGATATCGGAGGACAACATATAGATGCTCTACGCGTGATGGAATGGCAGAGCAAGCTAATGTATGATCTGCAACGGTCGGTGGGGATAGACGCACCAAATCTGGTGATCCATTCGCAGAAGCTCAACATCGTGTTTACCTCATCTGAATTCGCTGCCATTGAAAACCCTGAACCCCATATGCGGTTTGTGGGTCCGGTGAAGGGTAGGCCCAATGACGTGCCTTTCGATTGGCAGCGATTGGAAAATGCCACGGGGCCTAAAGTGTTTGTTTCCTTAGGTACATTGTTGGAAGATATCCGGGAAGCCTATTTTGCCAAATTGGTAGAAGCTTTTGCCAATGAACCCGTTACTATCATTGCCGCAACCAACCCGAAAATCAGGGATTCATGGCCCGCCAATTTCATCGTGCAAGGGTTTGTTCCACAGGCGCAGCTCATGCCACATATGGATGTGGTAATTTGCCATGGCGGTTTCAATACCGTGAATGATGCTTTCGCAAATGGCTTGCCCATGTTAATCACGCCCATTGCTTATGATCATTTCCATACGGCCGGGCTGATTGAAAAAGCGGGGTGCGGTATTAAAATACGCTACAAAAGGCTGCGTATCGCTGATTTACGTTATGCGCTTTGGCAGCTGATCGCAAATGATGCTTACCGGCAAAACGCCATGCGTATTGGGCAGTCTTTTACAGCTGCAGGCGGCAATGAGCGAGCGGTGCAGCTATTGGAGGATTTCGCCATAGCATCGCCTGAAAATGGAGAGTTAGTAGTATGATTAAGGAAAGGGACCTGTTGTTTTTGGAGCGGGTGCTCTATGGAGATGGCACAGCAGCCTTTAACGGTGTTTTTGCCTTGCGGATAAAGGGACAGGTAGATGAGGGTCGACTAAGGCAAGCCTTGCAGAAAGTGCAGGCCAAGCACCCGATATTAAAGGCATATGTGGTAAACAGCGCCAAGGGACTGCCGGCTTTCCGCGTGGCTGAACAAGGCCCTGAAATCCCATTAATAGTGGGCAAACGAAAGGGCGATACGACATGGAAAGATGCCGTGAAAAAGGCATGGGGCACCATATTTGATATCCGAATAGGACCATTGGCCCAATTGGAAATGCTATTGGATACAGACGGAGCTGATCTAATATTTGCTTTTCATCATTGTATTTGTGATGGGGGTGGGGGTGTGGTATTGATGTCCGAATTGTTGAAGCTGCTGGATAATCCTAACCATTCCATGGGCCCTGCACAAGGGTTGCCCGGATTGGAGGCGATCATTCCGTCGAAAGTACAGGGTAGCAGCAAGCAGCGGAGGCGTACCCGACTATTGGCCAGGTTACTTCGCGTAGCGCTTAGTACTTCCGTGGCGTTTGTCTCCACCAAAAACAAACCAAAAATCAGCAGGGTAGACGATTACCTGATACATTGGAAGTGCTCTCAGGCATTTTCGGCCAAACTGTTTTCCGCCTGCTCAGCAAAAGGGGTTACCGTCAATACGGTGCTTTCCCTAGCGTTTCTATTGGCCTTTAAGCAGGTGAGGGGGCGACAGGCGCATGGTCGGCTCACATGTCCGGTGGATATTCGTCGATTTGTGCCGGGTATTGATAAGGACAGCCTGTTTTCATTTGGCTTGGTGCTCAAATTCCAATTGACCAAAAATGGTACAAAGGACTTTTGGCAACAGGCAAAGGCGCTGCAAACGCAATCGGATAAGCAGGTTAACGGTATGAAACCGTATGATTTTCTCATGGTCATGGAAAATCTCCATGGCGCCTTGGATAACATGCTGAAAGTACTTACCTATGGGAAGGTAAGTAACGACCTGATGTTTTCAAACATCGGAAAGTTGCAAATACCGCAAACCTATACTGATTTTGAAGTCGATACTATTTTCAGTCCCACCGTTATTGGCCCTTTTGCCAACCCGACAACGGTGATTACATCGACCTATAAGGGCCAACTTGATTTTTCTTTTGTATGTAACGAAGGGTTTATCCAGAGGTCTGATGCCGAGTCCATTAGAAATGAAGCGATAGCCAATCTTGAATTGGCCGTAGCCACCGCATAATATGATGTTATGACAACAACATTTGCCAGAAAGCTGACCATGGGAGAGCGCATCCTGCATGTGGATGCTCATACTTCCATCAATTGCATATTTGCCGCAAAAATTCGCGGACAAATCAAAGCTGAAGATGTAAAACTGGCCTTGAAGAAAATTCAAGGTAAGCACCCGGTATTGAGGATGGGCATACGTGAGGATCAAAGTGGGTTGCCCCATTTTGTGGAGTTGGAATCTCCGCCCCCAATCCTATTGACGCAGCTCATTCGATATACCGATGACGACTGGAAACGGATATCGATGAAAGAATGGGCAAGGACATTTGACAAGGAAAACGGACCACTTGTGCACGTTGTTTTGCTTCACGGTGTCGATGAGGTGTCTGAATTGATATGGGTGTGTCCGCATAGTCTTGTAGATGGGGTAAGTTGCACGGCATTGATGCGTGAATTGCTGCTTTTGCTGGATAACCCCAGTTTGGAATTGGATGCTTACCAGCTATTTGGAGAAGTCGGAGATCTTCTAGGTAAAGTAGATGCTGCACAACGTTTGGGCACCCGACTGAAATCCAACCTATATATGTTGATCGCCAGAGGCTTTCTGTGGTTCAAAACAGGCAGTCAAAAACAAGCTGCATCAGGGGAAAGCTATTTTATCCATTGGAAACTGGACAGGGCTTTGTCAGACGCGATTGTAGCCACCTGCAAAGCCGAGCAGACAACGGTGTACGCCGCATGCTGCACCGCGGTATTAGATGCGTTTGCACAAGTGTTGGGCACGCGGGCCAAAGGGAAACTAATCTGTCCGGTAGACATCCGCCGGTTCATACCGGCTATTAAGGACGACCAGCTATTTGCCTTTGCGCCCATTACCGATATCGCCAAGCCTCCTGCCGGAGCGTTTTGGGAAAGGGCAAGGAACGTAAAAGCTGATTTGGCCACACGTATTGAAGCCATGGACGTACCTAAGCTGCTTGTACGGGGCGAGCGATTCCATGGGCTTGTTGGCTTTATCGTCAAACTTTTGCTGCAATCTGTCGGCGACCATGATGTGACTTTTTCGAATATGGGGCGGTTAGCCATTCCCGAGCACTATGATCATTTCGATGTGGAGTCCATTTTCAGTCCCACCGTAGGGTTCCCGTGGCGCAATCCCAACACACTAGTGCTAAGCACGTACCGAGGTATGATGGATTTTTCTCTTATGTCAAATACGGCACTGGTTACAGAAGCAGAAGCAGAAGCGATAAAGGAACAGGTCATGCATCAGTTGATTTCGGCCATGTCGGTTCATCAAGAAAATTAAGGTTATGAAGCGGGAAGAAGCAGTAATGGACTGTTCCAAAACACAAGCGACTGAACCATGGCCCGGAGTGCGGATAGGAAAGTTAATCCGCAGGAATCTGTGGCTTTATATACCCACGAATCTAGTTTTCAATACGTTGGTTGCTTATTTTAATTTCGAGGATCCAACAGCCGTATACCTGTTTCGAGGGGAGCAACATTTTGCACGTTTCCTATTGCCGATGGCGTTGTTGCTCCCATTTATCATTTCGTTTGATATTCTTAAAAAAACAATCGATATGGCCGAAAAGGAAGATGTTGGTTTTCAACTGCCACAACCCTTTGCCAAGTATCGGTTCATTACCAAAATTGCCACGGTACATACCTTGATGGCAAGTGTTCCGATAGGCCTCGTTTTGTTGCTGCTTCCTGCCGAAAGGCCCTATGATGGGCGGGTATTAGCTGTGATACTGGGCTTCTTGGCTGCTTTATTGGCTGCAGCGTTTGTATGGCTATCGATTAAAAAATTAAGGGGAGTCGTTGAGGTGAACAAAAAACCCTGATTGATCAATCAGGGTTATGCTTTATGTGGGAAATACAGGGCTCGAACCTGTGACTCCTACCTTGTCGAGGTAGTGCTCTAAACCAACTGAGCTAATTTCCCTTGATATGGCACAAAAATAGATTTTTTTGATGATGATGCAAATCATTTTTTAAAGTATATTACCATCACAAGTAATACCACGGTTCACAAGGAATCCCGAATAAACGGTAAACTATTCAGTGTTGTAATTTATTAATTTCGCCTCGGCTTTCAATTTGTAATATTCCTTCATTTCTTCATTCTTATGTGATATCCTTCATTTTTCATTATTCGGGGAAACAGTATTTGTTGCGTGCTATCCCATCCAGAAGCGTTTCTGTAACGCTATTTTTATGACTATGTTGTCCGGTGAGGATCGTTGCTCGGCTTGGCCCGTATATTGAGTTACCACAAAAGTTGTTTTGAAAAATGGCGCCTTCTTCCGCAATCCGATCTATATTCGGTGTATTGTTGATGCCTGCTCCATAACTGCTGATGGTGCGGTTGGCATGATCATCACTGAAGATAAAAATGATATTGGGTCGATCCAGTTTCTCCGCTTGTCCAAAAGCTTTCATCGTAAATAAAAGCACCACCAGGATGTAAAATGTCGACTGTGCCAATCTGATAATAAATAAAGTTTCTTTTTTCGTCCGTATAAGTATTGATTTCACTTTATGGCCTTTATGGCATCGTTTTGTGAGTAGCAATTCATGCAGGTTTCATACAGCGTAAATTTATTCGTTCGCAGGTAAGAATGACGAAGAGGAGTTAGTAGTGTGTAAACTAAGACTCCTTGGTATACTTTAGCTTGTTATAGAATACATTGGCGATGCTGTTTGCCCTGAGCTTTGCCTCATCAGCTATCGGCCCGACGTACAGTTCGTCCACCGTGCCCCGGAAGAGTACCAGCCAGCGCTCAAAATGCTCGATGCCAATAGGTAGCTGGGTATGCGGGGGGAAAGGTCTGCCATGGTAGGTATGCTCGCCTAGTAATAACCCCTGCCAAAACCGGTACATCTTGTCTAAATGTTCCGGCCAATGATCCTGTATTTTATCAGTGAAAATCGGGCCGATAAGTGGGTCATCCTTCATTTTTGCATAGAATGAATCCACCATTAGTTTGATGTCCTCCAATGTTTGGATGTCCTGCCTTTCCGCAACCATGTTTCCTGTTCTTGGGGTAAAGATAGCGTTATAATATTTATTTGACATTGCCGAGGTCTAGAATAATTTTTTAAATAGAACGCCCTATTCATATATGTTGTAAATTTTACCAGTGTTGACTTACCGGACGGCTCCCATGCCGGAGTAGCCAGTTTTATAGGCAAGTGATGGAGGCGTTGTCGTTCCGCTGCCCCAGGGTTCGACCCGTTTGGATGATATAAAAACGCAAAAAAAGCGCTTAGCAGAGCTATAGCACCTTTTTTCATATTGTGGTACCACCTGGATTCGAACCAGGGACACAAGGATTTTCAGTCCTTTGCTCTACCAACTGAGCTATGGTACCCTATCTCAACCGTTTCTGATTGTTTTGGGACTGCAAATGTAGCGTCTTTTTTCATTTCAGAAAATTTTTTTTGAAAATTATTCGAAAGACACGAGCAAGCGCTTGATTGTGTTAAGGATAAAATGACGAGGCAAAAACATATGGTCAAAAAAAATAGCTGTATCTTTGCGATTTAATTGTTGGAAATGAGCAAAAGAGGAAGAGTATTGGTTGCCATGAGTGGTGGTGTAGACAGTTCTGTAGCCGCCGTGATGCTCCATGAACAAGGATATGAGGTTATCGGGCTGACCATGAAAACATGGGATTATGCTTCATCAGGTGGGTCATCCAAGGAAACGGGCTGTTGCAGCCTTGATAGCATCAACGATGCGCGTGCATTGGCCGTGTCTTACGGTTTTCCTCATTATATACTGGACATCAGGGGGGAGTTTGGCGATTTTGTGATTGACAATTTCGTGGATGAATATCTGGCCGGACGTACACCTAATCCATGTGTGCTCTGCAATACCCACATCAAGTGGGAAGCACTCCTCAAACGTGCAGATAAGCTGGATTGTGAATTCATTGCCACGGGCCATTATGCCAATATCCGCCTGCAAGACAACGGTCGATATGTAATTTCCAAAGGAAAAGACGCTCATAAGGACCAGTCATATGTACTATGGGGGGTATCGCAGGAAAATCTTGCCCGAACTCAATTCCCTTTAGGTAGCTATACCAAGGCAGAGATTCGCCAAATGGCCGCAGATATGGGGCAAATGGAATTAGCCGACAAATCTGAAAGCTACGAGATTTGCTTCGTGCCCGACAACGACTACCGAGGGTTTCTACGCCACCGCGTGGAAGATATCGACGAACGGGTAGGGCAGGGGAATTTTGTGTTGACTGATGGCACCATAGTGGGTCAGCATCAAGGTTATCCTTATTATACCGTAGGCCAACGCAAGGGCTTGGGTATTGCCTTAGGCCGCCCGATTTTCGTAACCGAGATATTGCCACAAAGCAATACGGTGGTGCTTGGTGACGAACATGAACTGCAACGCGGGGAAGCCTACGTAAAAAATGTAAATTTAGTGAAATACGCTTCCATTGAACAACCCCTGGAAGCCGTGACTAAAATACGCTATAAAGATGCAGGTATGGCAAGTACCATCATGCAAGCGGACGATAAGGTTAAGGTGGATTTCCATCATGCCGTGAAAGGTATTGCGCCCGGACAATCGGCTGTGTTCTATGAAGGCGACGATTTGTTGGGTGGTGGTTTTTTGATGTAAACAAACAAAACCTCATAGGTGTAGTTGTATGGAAGCTCCCATGCAGACCTATGAGGTTTTTGATTATAGCTATTAAAATGGGGCAAATTATATTTTGCCTACCAACTCAACCAAATCAACCAATTTGTTGGAATATCCCCATTCATTGTCATACCAAGATACCACTTTGACAAATGTATCATTGAGTGAAATCCCCGCCTTAGCGTCAAAGATGGAAGTACGCGCATCACCACGAAAATCTTCGGAAACCACATCCTCCTCAGTATAGCCCAATATCCCTTTCAATTCGCCTTCAGAGGCATCCTTGAATGCTTGTTTGATTTCTTCATAAGTGGCTGGTTTTTCCAAACGAGCAGTAAGGTCTACCACTGAAACATCCGGCACAGGGACGCGAAAAGACATCCCTGTAAGCTTGCCTTTCAGTTCGGGAAGCACCAGTCCAACGGCTTTCGCTGCGCCTGTGGAAGAGGGGATGATGTTTTGATAGGCACCACGTCCGCCACGCCAATCTTTCGCGGATGGCCCATCAACGGTCTTTTGGGTTGCGGTAACCGCATGGATGGTACTCATCAATCCTTCAATAATACCGAATTTATCATGAAGTACTTTGGCAAGTGGAGCCAAACAGTTGGTTGTACATGAGGCATTTGACACAATGGTTTGATCAGCCCTTAGCTCCTTGTGGTTTACACCGATGACGAAAGTAGGTGTGTCGTCTTTTGCTGGAGCAGACATCACCACCTTCTTGGCGCCCGCATCAATGTGTTTCTGTGCGGTTTCTTTGGTAAGGAATAAACCGGTAGATTCGATGATTACCTCGGCACCTACTTCATTCCATTTGAGATTTGCGGGATCTTTTTCTGCGGTTACCCGGATGGTCTTACCATTCACGATAAGGTTGCCATCTTTTGCTTCTACCGTGCCGTCAAAACGCCCATGTGTAGAGTCATATTTCAGCATGTATGCCATGTAATCCGGTTCTACCAAGTCATTGATGCCAACAATTTCGACATCTGGGCGGTTGACCGCCGCCCTGAATGCTAAACGGCCAATCCGGCCGAATCCATTGATTCCAATTTTCATTTTTATATCAGTTTTTATTTAAATAGTATTTCAATAAATTATGTATCGGTTCCTTAATAACTGTACCAATCACTATGCCATATCTTTCAGCTACATCCCGCAACCATCCTTCATATCCGGCAGCTACGCTTCCTGTAAAGTTGATGGTCGTATCCGGATGTTGGTCTTTCAATGGCAATATATAGGTTTCAATGTAAAGTTTGAAACCATGGTAAATCATTTTTTTTATAAAACGGTGTTTATGATTTTCCAAAACAAAATCCGCAAACGATGTCAGGAACAGGGTAGGGTTTGCTTGATTATACACTTTGTCCAATATTTGTTTGCGGTCTAACGGATAGCGTGCAACAAACTTTTCCCTCAAATCGTCGGGCATCACCTCATTGAGAAAGCTTTTCAACAACATGCGCCCAATCCAATTGGCAGATCCTTCATCCGCTAGGATATAACCCAGTCCAAAATTGTTATCCAATGTTTTTCGCCCATTGAAATAAGCTGCATTGGATCCACTGCCCAATATGCCAATCAGGCCTTTGCCGTCACCGAGTGTCGAAATGGCAGAAGCTTTGACATCGTGGTCTACATTGATTTTCGCATTTCTAAAAAATTGCCTGAGAACCAATGCTATTTTCTCTTTGCGCTCAGCGGAGGATGAACCGGCTCCGAAAAAATAAATCCGCTTTATTTGTTCGGCATAATTGATGAGGTTGTTGTTTTTGTTTAGCAATTGCAGAATGAATCGCTCGTCGTGCAAATAAGGATTGATACCCATTGTCCGGAACCCCGTCACAATCTTCCCCTTATCAGCCAACCGCCAATCTGCAAACCTCGAACCACTGAATACAACAGCTATCATCAATAATCAAACCCAAACATGAAGTTATATGGACAATACTTCCACCATTTCAAGCATATCCTCACTCAGTTTAAACGCTTTGTTGTTCAACGCTTCTTCCAGCGGAGTTGTCCTAATTTCATTGCCCCATAATCCTACCATTACCCGGGTGGAACCTGCAAGCAAATGCCTCACGGCTGCAAAGCCTAGTCTACTCGCCAATACCCGGTCAAAACTGCTTGGCGACCCGCCGCGCTGCAAGTGGCCCAATATCGTAACCTTGGTATCATAAAAGTCAAACCGGTCCTTGACCGCCTTTGCGACATTATACGCACCCCCATTTTTTTCTCCCTCGGCTACAATAACAATGGTAGAAGCCTTATTTCCCTTTGCGGCAATCTCCAATTGGCTGCAAAGATCCTGAATTGCCGTAGCCTTTTCCGGTAGCAAGATGGCTTCCGCGCCACCAGCGATGCCGGCATTCAAGGCAATGCAGCCCGAATCACGCCCCATCACTTCCACGAAGAAAAGCCGGTCGTGTGAGGCTGCTGTATCCCGTATTTTGTCTATGGCCTCAATAACGGTATTGGTGGCCGTATCATACCCCAATGTAAAATCCGAACCATATAGGTCGTTGTCTATTGTGCCGGGAATACATACCACGGGAATGTTGTGTTCGCGCGAAAAGATTTCAGCCCCAGTAAATGTGCCGTCGCCGCCAATGGCAATAAGGCCGTCAATACCCGCTGTTTTAATGTTGTCATAAGCTTGTTGTCGGCCTTCCTTCGTCCGGAAAGCTTTGCATCTGGCAGTTTTGAGGATCGTGCCGCCTAATTGAATGATGTTACTTACCGAGCGACTGCTCATCTCCTCGAAATTGCTGTCGATCATCCCTTGATAACCATGGTATACACCTACCACAGATTTGCCAGCGTGTAACGCTGTTCGCACTGATGCCCGGATACAGGCGTTCATACCCGGTGCGTCACCACCGGAAGTAAATATACCTACTTTTTTTATGCTTTGCACTTTTCTAATAATCTTTTGTAATTTAGCAGCACGAATATAGTGTGTATTTACTACACTATTAAATTTTTCAAGAAATATTTTTCCACTTTGGAAGGTTTAAGTGGGCAAACTTAGTGAATTAAAATCAATTAGTAAACAACATGAGTATAATTCAAATCGTTTGAGCCTGAGTTTTTTGGAGCCTACAATTTGGACTGTATTCAACAAACAGGCAACGCTTTGCAATCAAACTTACCACATTTACAATCTACGTTTACCACGGACTGCGTGATTTTTGGTTTCCACGAAGGGGAATTAAAGGTGCTTCTTATTGAACGCAACGAATACCCTTTTAAAGGTTGGTGGGCCCTCCCGGGCTTTTTCGTTGAACATAATGAAACCATTGACGATGCTGTGAAACGGATATTATATGAGCATACCGGCCTGAGGGGGATCTTCATGGAACAATTGTATACATTTGGTAACCTGAAACGCCATCCTCAAGGACGTATCATTACGGTGGCCTATTATGCATTGCTACGTTTGGACGACCTCAAGAGCCAACCTGCGCCGGTGACCGACTATGCGCGGCAGGCCGTGTGGCACCCATTGAAGAACTTGCCCGAACTGGCCTTTGACCATAGACATATTATTGATAAAAGTATCCAGAAAGTAAGACGAAAGATAAGCTATAGTCCGATTGCCTTTGAACTGTTGCCTGAAAAGTTTACCCTCACGCAATTGCAACAACTTTATGAAGCGATTTGGGGAAGGAAATTGGATAAGCGTAATTTCCGTAAGAAGATGCTTAATTATAATATCCTAAAGGAATTGCCGGAATTCCAACGAGGGGTTTCATATCGCGCAGCAAGACTGTACAAGCTCGATAAACGCAAATACGCCAAGGTGTTCCAGAACGAGCTGACATTCAGCAGATAGGAAAATTCTTCAAATTACCTTCAAAATCCGCAATCAAAAATCTTAAATCCGTTTATGGCGCACTGCCATAGGGTTGTCATTGCCCGTTATTTCCTTTGCAGCAGCTGAAAAGGAAATATAAAGTAATATGTATGTCATAAAATGCTTCATGAATAAAATGTGCAAAAAAAAAATTTGCATCGTAAATTCTTAGTTTTACTTTTGACCAAATAAAAAAAATAGTCAAATAGTAGAAAAGCAAAAATGCAGATTGTAGATGACAAACGGAATCAAATCATAACGGCAGCGTTAAAGCGATTTTCGCACTTTGGCATAGCCAAAACAGCATTGAGTGAGATAGCGGAGGATATAAATATTTCCAAAGCGAATCTGTATTACTACTATCCGGATAAATTAGCCTTGGTAGAGTCAATCGTAGAGTGGTTGTCTGCCGAGGCAACGGATTTGATGGATAATGTATTTCGAGACGATGCCACAACGCTTGAGCTTTTGGAACAAGTACTCCGGATTAAATACGATTTGTTCAGTAAACACTACATGTTGATGCGTGACCTGGTAGAAGGAAATTTCAGCAACGAAAAAGCAAAGGAAATATCCAAAGACGTGTTTGAAAGAGAAAAAAGGACCATCAGCAACATTTTTGAACGAGGCATAGAAAAGAGTGAACTTGTAACATTTGATATCGGACTGATGTCAGAGTTATATGTTGCGATTCAGCGTGGCTTAGCCCTGTTTTGTGATGCATGTCTACCGTCAGGATTTTTGGACCAGGCGTTCCTGGAAAAGATTTTTGAAAAGCAAAAATTGGCCACTAAGGTTTTTCTTCATGGAGTCATCAAAGTTAAGGCCAGTACATTATAATGAACTGAATTACATAAATATATTATACATCAACATGCGCTATCTATTTGTCATTTTATTACTTTCTGCGTCGAGCTGGGGGTTTTCACAAGACAACAAATCCTTTTCGTTTTCTCTGCAGGAAGCCATTGATTTTGCCATGGACAGTAACCGGACAGCAATCAACGCCAGACGCGATGTGCTGGCAGCCTTGAAGAAGAAATGGGAAACCACTGCAACGGGATTGCCACAAGTCAATGCCAATGTGGAGTACCAAAACCAGCTTAAACAACCTGTTTCATTGATCCCAGCAGAATTTTCAGGGGGGGAGCCCGGCACATTCATCCCCGTGATTTTCGGTGTGCCCCAAACCATGACTGCCACCGCTACCTTGGACCAACTTATTTTTGATGGTTCGTACATTGTGGCTTTACAGGCTTCCAAAACGTTCTTGGAATATTCAAGAAACACGGAGGAAAAAACGGCATCAACGATACGGAAAGAAGTGATAAACGCTTATGGCAATGTGTTGCTGGCTGAGGAGAATATTGATATTTTGGAAAGTAACAGGCAGACACTGGAGAAAAACCTAAAGGAAACGCAGGCAATTTTCGACAACGGAATGGGCGAAGAGGAGGATGTAGAACAGCTGCAGATTACGCTTTCCAATATGGAAATCCAATTGGAAAATGCTAAACGTGTACTGCAATTGTCTAAACAACTTTTCAACGTTACCTTGGGTATTGATTTGGAAGCTTCGGTTGATTTGACGCAGAATCTGGAAACACTTATTGGGGAAAATATCGATTTAGAGCTGTTGTCTGAGGAGCTGAATTTGATAAGGAATGTAGACTACAAGATTGCCTATAATTTTACCGAACAACGGAGGCTTGAACACAAATTGGAAAAGGTGAAGTCATTACCCACGCTAAGTGCTTTTATCAATTACGGCACAGCATCCTATGGCAACAACTTTGACTTCTTCAAGAGCAACCAGGACTGGTTTCAATCATCGGTACTCGGCTTTAGGCTGCATGTGCCAATCTTTAGTTCCTTTTCGCGTAGGGCAAAGACCCAACAGACGGCAATAGCTTTTGATCAGGCGAAAACAGATCTGGAATCTACCATTCAGCAAGTAAAAATGGAAGTCACCACAGCGAGAAACGACTATCAGTTTTCAATAGAAAAATACGGGAATGCAAAAAATAATCTCGCGTTGGCAACGCGCATCGAGAACAAGAACCAAATCAAATTTTTTGAAGGGCTTAGCAGCAGTTTCGATCTCCGGCAAGCCCAGCTGCAGCTTTACACTGCACAGCAAGAATTTTTACAGGCCATGCTAGATGTAATAAACAACAAAGCAGAATTAGAACGAATCCTTAATACCCATAATTAATCACCATACCATGAACAGGACAGTAATCGTATTTCTTATGCTGGCACTAACGTATGCCTGCTCCAATAATACAGGCTCAGAGGAGCGCGTAGAAGTTGTCATTGAATCAGGCGACCTTTCGGCCATGCAGCGGAAACGGGCCGAGGTTTTAGCCTCTTCCGATAGCATCAGCAAGATTCTGGCGCAGTTGGAACTCGCCATAGCGGAGAAAGACTCCACACTCAAATACCCATTAGTGACGGTATATCAAGTAAAGGATACCACATTCAATAATTTCGTTTCCATACAGGGGAATGTAGAAACATCGGAGAATATCCTGGTTTATCCTGAATATCAGGGCATACTTTCGGGGGTTTATGTAAAGCAGGGCCAGCAAGTTAGCAAGGGGCAGCTACTAGCCCGGATTGATGACGGTGGCCTATCTAGCCAATTGGCTCAATTGGAGACCCAATACAATTTGGCAAAAACAACATTTGAGCGTCAAGATAGACTGTGGACTCAGAAAATAGGTAGCGAGATCCAGTTTCTCCAAGCAAAGGCGAATATGGAAGCCGCAGAGAGTGCCGTGCTCCAAATGCGCTCACAATTGGACAAGACGTCCATACGCGCGCCTTTTTCAGGAGTTATCGATGATATCATTACAGAACAAGGTCAAGTGGTGTCACCTGGCGGACAGGCACTGATGCGCCTTGTGAATCTAAATAAAATGCGTGTAAAGGCATCAGTGCCTGAGACTTATCTGCAAAGCGTAACCACGGGGACGACAACGAAAGTTACTTTCCCAGCTATCCAAACCACGGTAGATGGAAAAATATCGAGTGTGGGCAGTTACATCAATCCTACGAATCGCACATTCCAGATCGAAGTGGCCATACCCAATACGGAAGCGAAAATCAAACCAAATTTGATTGCAAATCTCCAGATCAACAATTATAGCAATCAGGAGGCGTTTACCATTCCTTCAAATTGCATTCAAGAAAATGCAGCTGGGGAGAAATATGTCTATGTGCTTACGGACATGAATAACGACAAAGCAAAAGTGGTGCGTACACAGATTCAAACAGGAAATAAAAACGAAGGGTATGTGGAAGTGCTGGACGGGCTCTCCAGTGGAGATGTTATCGTAAAAGACGGAGCATTGACCCTGAAAGATGGCAGCAGAATTTCCATTCAAAATGAAAATCAGTCTTAACGATGGCAAACAATAAAATAAAATATTTCGGACTTTCCAATTGGGCCATCGACAATAAGATGACCGTATTTGTACTGGTTGGAATTGTCCTGTTTGGAGGATTAATATCATACCTGACCCTGCCACGGGAATCTTTTCCAGAGGTCATCGAGAATAAAATATATGTGAGCTCCGTCTTGCCGGGCAACTCTGCCGAGGATGTTGAAAAGCGTATCACCAAGCCGATGGAAGAAGAGATCAATGATATATCCGGTGTGGTCAAGATTACTTCCAATTCCCTACAGGATTATTCCATCATAACCGTTGAGTTTGAAGAGACGTTGACAACTGAGGAGGCAAAGACAAGGGTAAAAGACAAAATAGATGCGGTAAAAGCACAGCAAGATTGGCCCACATTGGATGGTGGTGTCAAGGTAGAACCCAACGTGTTCGACCTCAACATTTCAGAAATTGTACCCATCGCCCAACTTAACCTGAAAGGAGATTATACGCAGGATCAATTAAGGAAGTATGCGGAGGATTTACAGGATCGCTTGGAAGAATTTCCAGAAGTTAAAGAGGCCACGCTTTTAGGCGTTCAAGACAAAGAAGTGGAAGTTGCCGTAGACGTTTACAAGATGATGGCTGCCGAGGTAAGTTTCGACCAGATTATCAGTGCCATTCAAGATGAGAATACCACGATTTCCGGTGGAAATATCATCGATAACGGCCTGCGAAGGAATATTCGCGTGATTGGCGAAATCGAAGATCCGGAGGAGCTTGAACAAATTGTTGTGAAGGAGGATGAAGGCGCCGTCTATTTGCGGGATATCGCTAAGGTAAACTTCCGGGCCAAGGATGCTACTACCTATGCTAGGGAATACGGCCGTACGGTAGTGATGCTAAGCATCAAAAAGAAAAGTGGTAAGAACATGATTACGGCAATGGAGAAAATCAAAAACCATATACCGGAAGCTTTGGAAACCTATTTGCCGAGTGATTTGGATATTTCTATTACCAGCGACGAGTCTACCAGAACGGAAGACCAAGTAGCCGAATTGGAAAACAGCATCATCTTTGGCGTGCTGCTGGTAGTCGGTGTATTGATGTTCTTCCTTGGATTCAGAAACGCGCTTTTTGTAGGGATAGCCATTCCGCTCTCCATCCTTTTGTCGTTTCTCATCTTGCCCATAGCGGGTGATTTTGTGGGAATTAACCTGACACTGAATACCATGGTGCTTTTTGCTACTGTGATGGGATTGGGTATGTTAGTGGATAACGGCATTGTGGTGGTCGAAAACGTCTACCGGCTCATGGATGAGGGAATGCCCCGTATACAGGCGGCGAAGCAGGGTGTCAGCGAGATTGCATGGCCTATCATTGCTTCCACGGCCACCACGTTGGCCGCGTTTTTGCCCCTTGGTTTTTGGCCGGGCATCATGGGCAAATTCATGATTTTTTTCCCATTGACGCTCGCTACGGTACTATTTTCTTCCCTTTTCATAGCCTTGGTCATCAACGCCATGTTTACTTCGGTATTTATGCAGACCGAAGAAGAGGAAATGTCGCGTAAATCACTCATTAGGATTAGCATTTCATTACTGATATTTGGCTTACTGCTCATCATCTCTGGATTGTTCAACACCCATATTATCTTCCAAATTTTAGGGCCTATTATTTTGATCGCTTCGTTGGTGATGATATACATCGGATGGAAAAACAGGCGCAAGACGGCACTGCTAAAAAGGGGGTTAGGCCTGTTTGCCTTGGCTATCTTGTTCACTATTTTGGGATTCATAGGTGGCCCCGGAGCACTTATCGGATTTGGTAACCTGTTTATTTTTGTCTCGGTGGCATTATGGTTCTTCAAATACGTGTTGATTCCTGCATCGAGGCATTTCCAGTATAAAACCCTACCGCGGCTTGAACGTGGCTACAAGAATTTTTTGGGATCTGCACTGAAAGGAGGGAACGCCTATCGTTTCGTATTCGGTACGTTTGGACTGTTGATATTGTCGCTTGTTGTGTTTGGAATATTTACACCCAACGTGCTTTTCTTTCCGGAAAACCAACCTAATCAGGCCATTGTTTATATTGAATATCCGGAAGGGACAGACATCGAGAAAACCAATGAGCTTACCAAAGTCATAGAAGAACAAGTGTTTTCCGTTTTGGATAAATACCAATATTCCAGAAATGGAGCGCCCTATAACTATATGGCCGAGTCGATCATTTCGCAGGTGGGTGAAGGCGCAGGAAACCCAATGACGGATGGCGCCTCGGAAAACGAAATGCCGCACCGTGGAAAAGTGTCCGTGCTGTTCAGAGAGTACAAATACCGCTTCAATGAAGCGGGCGACAAAATAAGCAGTTCGGATGTACTTACTGAAATCAGAAATGCCATACAAGGTCATCCTGGGGTGAGTATCATTGCCGAGAAGGACCAAAACGGCCCGCCAGCAGGGTATCCTATTAACATCGAGTTGAAGGGAGATGACTATTTTGAACTCATCAATGAAGCCAAAAATATCCAGTCGTATATCAACGGATTGAATATTGCTGGAATTGAGGACCTGAATCTGGACGTCAATCAGAATAAACCCGAAATGGAGGTCATCGTAGATAGGAAGAAAGCCGGGGAATTGGGTGTGACCACAGCTCAGGTAGGGCGGGCATTGCGCTCGGCCATCTATGGCTTTGACGCATCCACGTTCAAGGATGGAAAGGACGACCATGATATCATGGTACGCTTTGATGGTGATAATCGGTACAATGAAAGTGCCCTGTTCAACCAAAACATCACGTTCAGGGATAACCAGGGCAACTTGAAGCAAATTCCGCTTTCTACTTTAGTGAAGACGAAGAGTATCGCTACGTTCAGTGCCATCAAACGAAAGGATCTCAAGCGTGTCATCACTATTTATTCCAACGTATTGGAGGGCTTTAACCCTACGGAAATTGTCCAGAAAATCCAGGTAGCGATGGAGAGCCATCCCTTGCCCAGGGACATCACGTTCGAATTTACAGGTGAACAAGAGGAAATGGCAAAGAACATGGAGTTTTTATCCAATGCGTTGATCATCGCATTAATGCTTATCCTGCTGATTATCGTGAGTCAGTTCAATTCGATTTCTAAGCCAATTATCATATTTGTCGCCATCATTCTGAGTTTCATCGGAGTGTTTTTCGGACTGGTCATCTTCCAGATGGATTTTGTCATCATTATGACTATGATGGGCATCATTTCCCTTGCTGGAATTGTAGTAAACAACGCCATCGTATTGATTGATTATACGCAATTGCTGATTGACCGAAAGAAGGATGAATCGAATATTCCCCGTGACGAACTGCTCACAAGAAAGCAGTATCGGGATATTATCATTGCAGCAGGGACTAATAGGCTACGTCCAGTATTGCTGACGGCTATCACCACCATCTTGGGCCTGATTCCGTTGGCGATAGGACTCAATTTGAACTTCTTCACACTATTCACGGAATTTGATCCCAAAATCTATATTGGTGGCGATAACAATGTCTTTTGGAAACCCATGTCGTGGACCATTATTTTCGGTTTAAGTTTTGCTACATTCCTGACATTGGTTATCGTGCCAACCATGTTTTACTTGTTGAACCGGGCAAAAATCAGGTTTAACAACCATAAGAACGAACAGCAGGCCAATAATCAGATAACCCAAGGAAACACTGATAGCTTGCTTTAAAACGGAATCAATACTGATTTAAGGTAAAGGGGCCACACGTTGTGGCCTCTTTTGTTTTTTGCGCATTGTCTTGCCTGTTGCCATGATCAGGGGATTGGCCATGTTTTGGAACCATTCAATACCCCACCCATTTGCAGATAAGAAAGAACTGGTAAAGAGTATTGAAAAACAAAAGCAGGCTGCCACGATCTTCATCAATGGTATCAGAAATAGGGCCTAAAAAACAACATGAACATAGCTAAAATGAATATAAGAAAGAGCCTGTCCAATTGTGATGTATTCGAATATTAGTTAGATTAATTATGTTTATGAGCCTGCTGGAAATTCCAGCAGGCTTTTTTGCCTTTCCCGTGCTGTACCAAGTATAGTTGCTTAAATTACCCCATTTTAGGTATTGCCACTTCTTATACCCCAAGGTATCTTTGTCTTGATGGTCATGCCATGTAGCATTTAGGCGTACCGGTTCATGTCCTGCGCTCAGTGCTGTGATGTACGAATAGATTCAATTAACTTTATCTAATTAGTAACCAAAATGAGAGGCAAAAGTAAATTTATTGGATTGGCAATCCTGGTCATATTAGGGATTGCAGGATGCTGCAAGTGCCCTGGCGATTGCCAGAACCTCGGCTCGGTCACGGTACCCATCCGCCCGCAAGAGACCAACAATTGGTGCTGGATAGCCTGTTCGCAGATGGTCCATGCCTATTTTGGACACACCATAAGCCAATGTGTCTTAGCCAATGCGCGGCTGGGACGCAGTGATTGCTGCACACCGCAAGGGGATGGATCGTGCCCAAAGACCAACAATTGCAACACCCCCGGCAATACTCGGGCGGCTATCGAATCATTGGGTTATACCGTTACCCAATCCGATGCGCCTTTGGCATGGGATGACCTCCGTAAGGAAATCTATTGCCGCAAGAAACCGTTGGTCTTTGGCGATGGTGCGGCCAGTGGCGGTGTTGGCCACGTAAGGGTTATCTATGGCTATGTAGACGTAGGTGGCCAGCGGTGGATATCGCTTTCCGACCCATGGGGGCCATGCGAAGGCAGTGACGACCAGATATCCTACGAAACCTATGCCAATACTAGCGGGCCCGGCAGGGTCCATCGACGCACGTTATATCAATTTATAGATAATAATTAATAAACACATGATGAAAACGTTATTCGCAAGTTATATATTGGGCATAGTTTTGCTGATGCAAGGTTGCCAATGCGATGGCATCAAAGATCCAAATGATGACATGAAACCCATTGAAAATAAGTTCGACAGTCCAGAAGAGGCCCTCAGGCAGGCGCAGGAAAATTTGCATCTGATTATCAATGAAAATCAACGCCAAGTATTTGGGCTATCATCCGATGAAGAGATCAAGCAGCTTAGCACCCAAGCCGCGGTACCCATTACCTACCTCTCGATAGACCAGCTCAAAGACACGGCCCGTATTTCATCAGATGATGCGTATTGGTATGGTTTGGGCAGTGAAAAAACCACCAAGATTGGAATCAGTGTAGAGCGGGCGGACGATTCATGGATACAAAGCACCATCGGTATGAAGAAATTCGTGCAAGCCATAAACAGGCATCCCTCAGCTACCCGCTTAGTGGAGGTACCTGGTTTGGAAATGAGTTTTATGGAGCTGCAAGACCCGGATCGCCCCAGCTATATTCCGATTGTAGATTATCCCGAAGCCAAGCTTTCCATTGATGGCCGGTATTCCTGGGTGGAATTGATTCGCATACTCGATAATTACCGTGAGCAGTTGGAAATCGAGTTTGGCGAAGATTTCATCAATGGATACCTTGAGCGGTAGGCTCGTCCATTGCATATCATTTCCATAAGATTAGATTGAACAGAGTTGTTGGTTCATGGCGTGCGATTAAATAATTTATATGGCAAAAATCCGTTTTCAGGACAAGTTTTCCTAAGGATTTACCCTTCACTGATTGAAATGAACAGGTGACCATTCTTGACAATGATTGGACTCGCGTTGTATTGTTGTTTACACGGCAATAGCGGGCGCCAGACAATTTTTGCTTATACACATAAGTTTAGGTAAGTTTGCGCCCAAATTATAACCCGTTATGAAGGATCTACTGAAGCGCTTTGAGGAAAAAACACCTGAAATTGTATTTGAATGGAATGACCCTGAGACCGAGGCCGAGGGCTGGGTGGTTATCAATTCATTGCGAGGAGGTGCTGCTGGAGGGGGTACCCGCATGCGCGTAGGGTTGGATCGCAATGAGGTGGAATCGCTAGCCAAAACCATGGAAGTGAAATTCACAGTTTCTGGGCCGCCCATAGGAGGGGCAAAATCAGGCATCAATTTCGACCCATCCGATCCTCGTAAACAGGGTGTTTTAGACCGTTGGTATAAAGTGGTTACCCCATTGCTCAAGAATTACTACGGCACGGGTGGCGACCTAAATGTGGATGAGATACATGAGGTGATTCCAATCACCGAAAACTACGGACTTTGGCATCCACAGGAAGGCGTATTGAGCGGGCATTTCAATGTTCGGGAAAATGAACGCATACACCAAATCGGGCAATTGCGTTACGGGGTATCTAAGGTGTTAGAAGACCTTCAATATACACCGGACTTAAAGCGAAAATACAAAGTGGCCGATATGATTACGGGATATGGCGTGGCCGAATCCATCAAGCATTATTATGCGTTGTTTAATGGGCAAGCCGCCGGTAAACGTGCCATCATTCAAGGTTGGGGCAATGTGGCTGCGGCTGCCGGGTATTACCTCTCTCAGATGGGTGTAAAAATTGTGGGCATCATTGATAGGGTGGGAGGGCTCATCAATGCTTCGGGATTTGATGCCGATGAAATCAAATCGTTATATCTTAGTAGAAAGGGGAATAGCCTGCATGCAGCTGAGCTATTGTCATTTGAAGAAACGAATGCGCGTATATGGGATGTGCCCGCCGAAATCCTTATCCCAGCGGCAGCCTCCCGACTGATATCCAAGGAGCACGTAACCCAATTGGTGGACAATGGCCTGAAGGTCATTTCTTCAGGCGCAAACGTGCCGTTTTCGGATCGAGAAATCTTCTATGGCCCGGTGATGGAATACGCGGACCAGCAGCTTTCGCTCATCCCCGACTTCATTGCCAATTGTGGCATGGCACGCGTATTTGCCTACTTGATGCAGCGCAACGTGGAGATGAGTGATGATGCCATTTTTTCGGATGTATCCAATGTAATCCAAAGGGCATTGGCCAATATCTATCGGGTTTCGCCGGAGAAAACGAATATTTCTTCAAGGGCCTATGAGATCGCTTTAGAACAGTTGGTATAAGAATCTATGGTTTAATTCAGGAGCCTTTATACCAACAAAAATAACGTAGATACCACGATCAACGCGATCATCAACGTCTTAAATTGCTTTTCCGGCAGGACATTCACTATCCGGATACCAATGAGGCCTCCAATGATAATAAAAGGTAAGGCCATCAAGTCAAGCAGAAATCCATCCCAGGAGATATTGTCCCAAACGAATAGCTGTAAAGGGATTTTAAGGTAGTTCAAAATCATTATAAACCATGCCCCTGTTGCCACAAAGGCATATTTTGGCAGCCGCGTAGATAGGAGGTACACCGTAAGTAATGGACCTGCGGCATTGCCGATCATCGTAGAAAAACCAACGAAGAAACCGAACACCGGTGAAAACCACACCGAAGTAGTCATCTCTATCATTTTGCCGCTGCGTTCCATACAAAGCATCACCACCATGCCCAACAATATTGACGCTCCCATCATGATTTTAAAGCCGGATTCGGGTACCACATGTCCTGCCATCAAGGCAACCAACAAACCGGCTATACCCCATGGCAGCAGCTTTAGGATATGTGAGCGGTGAAATTTTTTTCGATAGTAGACTACCGCGATGGCGTCTGCCATGCAAAGCAAAGGAAGTACAATCCCTGTGGAATGCTTAGCACCAAAAAGCAAAGCAAATACCGGAATAGTAAATGTGCCGATATTTTGTATGCCTGTTTTTGACATGCCTATAAACATGGCGCATATAAAAAAGAGCGTCCATTCAGACACGCCATGGATTAGATGAGAGAGATCAGGCATGAGGCAATGCCAATATCCGTTTTACGATAGCTATATCCACATCATGGTAGTTTCTGATGTAGTATTGGCAAGGGGGAAGCTGGTCCTTGGTATGTGAAGAGAGAACACCGATTACCTTGGTTCCAGCGTTGATAGCGGCCGATACACCCGAGTAGGAATCTTCGAAAACCACACAGTTTATGGGGCTTACTCCCAAATTGTCGGCTGACTTTAAATAGATTTCTGGGTTTGGCTTATGCGCCTGTACATCCTCACTAGCCAAGACGGATTCCATCTGTGCAGCGAACCCCAAGCCATCCATGATCAAATCCAAGTTGGCACGTGGTGCGGAGGTAGCTACCCCGGTATGGAAGCCCGAATTCTTGAGGGCGGCAAGGAATTCCAAAAACCCAGCTATCGGTTTCATGATGTGCTGGTATATTTCGCGGAAAAGAGCCTCTTTTTCATCTTCCAATCGCTTAAACTCATCGCCCTTGATTTCGCGTTTGAAAAAGTAGTTCATGATATAGCTGTTGTGCTTGCCATACATGTGGTCTTCAAACTCCAGTTCGGTATAGGACACCTTGTATTTGTCAAAAAATTGCCTGAAGGCTTCAGTGTGGTAAGGGTTGGTATGGGCGATGACCCCATCCATGTCAAAGATGACCGCTAGTTTTTCCATGCGTCAAAGGTAAATTTTTTTGGGCGCAGATGACACGGATTGAACAGACTTTCACTGATTTTTTATTAGTATAACAGCTATGAACTTCCGCTTAACGGTGCTCGCATCCAAAGAAATTTACCTAACGCGAATGCCTTTATGAACCAACAGGTTCAATATGATATCCAGCTTTCTTTACGGCTTCCACGATTTCTTCTGCAGTGGCGTTATCGCTTTCCACCGACAAAATCTTGTCCGGATTTACAGTATCTACCTGCCAATGGCCTTCCCCGACCACATGGTCAAGTGATGGGGTAACGGATGCTACGCATCCACTGCAATTGATAGTTGTTTTGAATTTCAGTTGTGCTTTCATGTTATTGAGTCATTTATTTATTTACTTATTTGCCGATTCGTTTATTATTGATTCCCTGTTTGTTTTTAAAGGCATCAATGAACCCTCCTGCGTCGGGTTTTGCTTATCCGCTGATTTGCATGGCCACGAACGGCGAATTAGCGAAGATCGCATCTGCCGGTTCCTTATTAACTCCATTTCAACCGCAAACTATTGGACACCACGCTCACGCTACTCAATGCCATAGCTGCGCCGGCCCACATGGGGTCGAGCAAAAATCCGTTAATCGAGTATAACAAACCCGCAGCAATCGGGATACCAATTATATTGTAGATAAATGCCCAGAAAAGATTCTGCCGGATGGCGGTGACCGTTTTCCTTGAAAGCTGTATGGCCTGCGGGATTTTGGTGAGTTCACTGGAAATAATGGTCATTTTGGCCACATCCATGGCAATATCACTCCCTTTGCCCATGGCGATGCCCACATTAGCTTGGGCAAGTGCATTGCTGTCATTGATGCCATCACCCACCATGCCCACTATCTTATTTTGAGCCTGTAAATCCTTGACAAATGCAGCCTTTTCGGCCGGTAATACATTGGCCTTATATTGTTTGATACCCGTTTGCTTAGCGACGGCCCGTGCGGTCTGCTCGTTGTCTCCGGTAAGCATATATACTTCAATACCGTTAGATTGGAGCTGCCTAACCGCTTCAATGGAAGAGGGTTTAATCCTGTCGGCAATGGCTATTGCTGCTAATAGGGTACCCTCATCGGCAAAATGGATAACCGTATGGGCGCGGTCCAATTTTTCGTCTATCCATTGCTTGGCTTCTGCACCAATTGAAATCCCCTTTTTGCGCGCTAATACGGCATTACCGATGATGTAGCCTTTTCCTTGATATTGGCCATGTATGCCCTGTCCGCTAATGTTTTCGATATCCAAGGTATCAATGAAGCTCGATTTTTCCTTGAGAGATTTAACCACGGCATCTGCCAAGGGATGCTCGGATGATTTTTCGATGCTATACAGGATATTACGCAGCTGGTCTGTTTCATTTACAAACCATTTCAACGCAACCACCTCCGGCTTACCTTCCGTTATGGTACCCGTTTTGTCGAGGACAATGGCGTTCAATTTTTTTGCCAGTTCAAGGCTTTCAGCATCTTTGATGAGAATACCTTGCTCCGCCCCCTTGCCCACACCAACCATAATGGCCGTAGGCGTGGCCAATCCCAATGCACAAGGACATGCGATGACCAACACGGTGACCAAGGCCAGTAAACCATGGGTGAAGCCCTCCTGTGTATCCAAGAACATCCAGAGCACAAAACTCAATAGTGCGATGCCGATAACGATTGGCACAAATATGCCCGATATCTTGTCGACTAGCTTTTGTACAGGGGCCTTACTGCCTTGGGCATCCTGCACCATTTTGATGATTTGCCCAAGCAATGTTTCGCCACCCACTTTTTCCGCTTTAAATTGGAAGCTTCCCTTTTGATTGATCGTACCAGCAAATACGGTAGCGTCCTTTGTTTTCGCTACTGGTACAGGTTCACCGCTAATCATGCTTTCATCCACATAGGAATTGCCGGAAACTACGGTGCCGTCTACCGCAATTTTTTCACCAGGTTTTACCAATATTGTATCGCCAACATTGACCTTAGAGATGGGGATTTCCATCTGATGGCCACCATGGTGTACGATGGTCACTGTTTTGGGTTGAAGTCCCATCAGCTTCTTGATGGCAGACGAGGTACTTCCCTTTGCCCGCTCTTCCAACAATTTGCCCAACAAAATGAAAGCAATGACTACGCCTGCCGATTCAAAATAGACATGAGCATGCAGTCCCCTGTTATGCCAAAAATCAGGGAATAATGTATTATATACGCTGAAAAGATAGGCTACACCGGTGCTTAGGGCCACCAAGGTGTCCATATTAGCCGAGCGGTGCTTAGCCTGTTTGTATGCCCCGATATAAAATTGCCTACCGAAAACAAAGACGATGGGTGTGGCCAATGCCCACATGAGGTAGTTGGTATATGACCAATCCATCAAAGCCGGGGTCATGCCCATGATGACCAACGGGATGGCCAATAAAATGGCGCCAACGGTTCTCCGTTTTAAAGAAAGAAAGTGCTGTTTATGCACGGCTTCCAATGATTCGGAGGCTTCCGCAGATTCATCAACCATCAAATCATAGCCGATGGATTGTATGGCTGTTTTTAATTGCTGGGCGTCGGCGATGCCGGGGATGTATTCTACCTTCGCCGTTGCGTTGGCATAGTTTACGGTAGCGGACAGTACGCCGGGTTGTGCCGTCAGCATAGTTTCGGTGCTATTGGCACAGGAAGCACACGAGAGGTTGAGCACGGGGAACGTTTTTTTGACCGTGGGCACCGCATATCCCAGGCCACGGATCTTATCCACAGCCTCCGGAATAGCGGATGTTAGGTTGTCTGAAGCGATCATCGCCCGTTTATTATTGAGCTCCACCTGATGCTTCATGATGGTTGGCACTTCGTCAAGCCCTTTATCTACAATGAGGGCACAATGTTCACTTTCCACGCCTTCAAGTGGAATGTAAGCGACAGGATGCTCATTATTCTTGATAGGGATAAGACTCCCCTCGCTTATCGGTGTTGTTTCATTTATGTTTTCCATATTTTTCATTGATTGGACAATACAAATGTCGGGCTAAATCGATAAGATGTTTTATGGAATAATAGGAAAAGTTTATGTTTTATGCTATACCATTCCACCCATCAGTGTATTTCCTTAACACTATTTAACGTTTGGTTTAGTGAAAATAATACTACATTTGGCACATGACTAATCTCCAAAACTGGCATTTCATCCATTTGTATTAATTTAAATTTTATGCACTTCAACAAACGATTTATTTGTGCAATAACCTTGCCTTTGGTGTTGCTATTGCTCGCATCCAGCAAACCGACAATCAACAAAGACCAACCCCGTATACCGATAGATACCATACAGCTGACCGATACATTGGCCATGGATACTGGGGTAATCCGCGGCCAGCTGGCCAATGGCTTCGAATACTACATCCGCCGCAATGTGGAACCCAAGGACCGCGTGGTGATGTATCTGGCCACCAAGGTAGGCTCGATACTAGAAACCGAAGATGAGGTAGGTCTGGCCCATTTTCTTGAGCATATGCAGTTCAACGGAACCAAGCATTTCCCGAAAAATCAACTGGTGGATTACCTACAACGTGCCGGTGTGCGCTTCGGCTCCGACCTAAATGCCTATACGTCGTTTGATGAAACGGTATACCAATTGCCTATTCCCTCGGATGACCCCGAGTTGCTGAAAAACGGTTTGCAAGTGATGCGCGATTGGGCGCAGGATGCACTGCTGGATGGGGAGGAAATAGACAAGGAACGGGGGGTTGTACTCAATGAGATGCTAGGAGGACGGGGAGCGCAGCAACGGATGCGCGATCAATACCTCCCCATGATATTCAACCATTCAAGGTATGCGAACCGTCTGCCTATCGGCACCAAGGAAAACATTGAAGGCTTTGGGTATGAGACGCTTCGCAACTTCCATCGCATGTGGTACCGGCCAAATTTGCAGGCCATCATTGTGGTAGGTGATATTGATGTGACCGAGATGGAAATGCAGATCAAGACATTATTTGCCGATCTGAAAACTCCGGATAATGCGCCAGCTCGTAATGAATATAATATACCCCTGAATGGAAAGAATCAATTCATGACCGTGACCGACCCTGAGATGACTAATACGGTGGTACAGGTAATCGTCAAACATCCCGAATCAAAAGCGGAAACCATAGCGGACTATAAGGTACAGATAGCCAAATCACTTTTCAACCAAATGGCTGGGGCGCGCTTTGCGGAACTATCCAGGCAGTCTGACCCCCCATTTATACAAGGAGGGGGCAGCATCGGCGGGTTCATGCGTGGACTGGATGCATTCACTATGTATTTGGTAGCTAAACCAAGGGAGATAGAACGCGGATTGAACGCCGTAGTAACCGAATTCGAGCGAATAAAACGATATGGCTTCACGTCAACGGAAATGGAGCGTGCCAAAAGCAACTACCTTACCAGCGTGGAGTCTTCATATGCCGAGCGTGACAAGCGGAAATCAGAAAGCTATGTGGGATCTTATCTCAACCATTTTCTTGAGGGGACCAAAGTACTAAGTAACGAAGATCGGTATAGGTTAGGCAAGCAGCTTATAGGCACCATCACGCTGGAAGATGTGAGCGGGCTAGGTACACGCTACTATGTAGACAATAACCGTGATGTGCTGGTGATGGCTCCCGACAAGGAGCAGGACAGTTTGCCAGATGAAAGCACGGTGAATGGATGGTTAGCAACAATCAAGGACACTGAAATAACACCATATGATGACAATGTGTTGGATGAACCCTTGTTGAAGCAGCAACCACAAGCAGGAACCGTTGAAAACAGGGTTGAGCAACCCGAGTTAGGTCTCACCGTGCTTACCCTGAGCAACGACGTAAAGGTATTGCTCAAACCCACGGATTTCAAGAATGACGAAATCCAGATGACAGCCTTCAGTCCGGGTGGCACCTCATTGTACAGCGATACAGACTTCTTGTCGGCAGCATATGCCACTACGGTGATAGGAGGGAGCGGTCTGGGTGCATATGATGCCACACAATTCACCAAATACCTGAGTGGCAAGAAAATATCTGTATCACCCTACATTGGTGAACGATCGGAAGGCTTCAATGCCTCCAGTGGCAAGAAAGATCTGCAAACCGCTTTTGAGCTGGTGTATGCTTACTTCACCGACCCCAGATTGGACCTAGAAGTGTTCAAGGGTACCATGGAGCGAATAAAGGCGTCATTGGCCAACCGATTGGATGACCCTAATGCCGTATTTTCCGACACGATAAATGCCGTGCTCTACAATAACAATCCCCGGCGGATGAGCATGACGGTAGATCAAGTGGCCAATATCAATCCCCAGCGTGCCTATGAAATCTACAAGGAACGCTTTGCCGATGCATCAGATTTCACAGTGACCATTGTTGGGAACTTTACCGAAGCGGAAATACTCCCTTTGATAACGCAATATTTGGGTGGGTTGCCCAGTACAAATAGGGGAGAGAGGGCCTATGACCTTGGTATCTACCCACCGACGAAAGGACTACAACGTACTGTACATCGTGGTAAGGAACAGAAATCAAGCGTACGTTTATATTACTTCGGGGATTATGACTATTCCGAAGACGAAAACATGCAAATGGATGCGTTGGAAAGTATCCTGAGCATCAAATTGCTTGAGCGTCTCAGGGAGGCGGAAAGTGGTGTTTACGGCGTATCGGCTGGTGCTTCCTATGCTAAATATCCACGCCACCGGTATTCGTTTAGCATTGGCTATGGCACCAGTCCGGATAAAGTGGAACCACTGATGGCCTCCGCGATGGATGAGGTGAACAAAATCAAGGAAAACGGCCCGGAACAGGCTGACGTAGAAAAATTTATCAGTGAGCAGAAACGGAGCTTGGAACTGAGGTTGAAAGAAAATGGCTTCTGGTTGGGACATCTTTCGGGATCGTACCAAAACGAGGAGGACCCTGCCTATATCTTATCTTTTTTAGACGAATTGAAAAAAGTAACCGTAGAAAGTGTGAAAGTGGTGGCCAATAAATATTTGATAGAAGAAAGGTTGTTCAAGTTTATCCTGATGCCTGAGGAATAATAGCACCTGATCAATAATAAGAAAGAAACCTCATAGGTTTTTCACATTTGCGTAAACCTATGAGGTTTTTTATTGCATTATGGCTATAATATAATCAATTAGCCTAAATAAGATTTCAATATGCGGCTACGTGAAGTATGACGAAGCCGTTGCAGGGCCTTATCTTTGATCTGGCGCACTCGCTCACGAGTAAGGTTGAACTTTTCACCGATTTCCTCCAACGATAGCTGATGATTAGAACCAAGGCCAAAGAACAACACGATAATCTCGCGCTCTCTTTCCGTCAATGTAGCCAAAGAACGTTTGATTTCCTCTGAAAGCGATTCATCGATTAAGGAGCTATCTGTATCCGGATCACTGTTTTCCAAGACATCCAACAAGGTGTTTTCCTCACCTTGTACGAAAGGTGCGTCCATGGATACATGGCGACCGGAATTACTCAATGTATCGGACACCTTGTCTACCGTTGTCTCCAAGATATCTGCCAATTCCTCAGGTGAAGGTTCACGTTCATACTCCTGCTCCAATTTGGAAAAAGCCTTGCTGATTTTGCTCAACGAACCCACTTGGTTTAGGGGCAAACGAACAATACGCGATTGCTCGGCAATCGCCTGCAGGATGGACTGACGAATCCACCACACGGCATATGAAATGAACTTAAAGCCCTTGGTCTCATCGAATCGCTTTGCCGCTTTGATTAAGCCAAGGTTTCCCTCATTAATCAAGTCACCAAGCGTAAGCCCTTGGTTTTGGTATTGTTTGGCCACGGATACCACAAAACGCAAATTGGTTTTGGTCAAACGTTCCAATGCCGCTTGGTCACCTTCCCGTATTTTTTGGGCGAGGATAACCTCTTCTTCGGCTGTGATTAAGTCTACTTTACCAATCTCGTGCAGGTATTTATCTAACGACTGCGATTCCCGATTGGTAATGGATTGTGTAATTTTGAGCTGTCTCATTGAATCAATTAAGTGCCTTTCTTCCTAAAAAGTTTGCAAAACTACAAAATTTTCTACTACATATAACTGTATTGTGGGGAAAAAGTTGTCTGATTTTGAGGAAATTATCAGATTATTTTGCGCACTTAACACCATCAAAAAGCGTTCCAAAGTAGTTTTTGGCAGCTTTTAGCAAATGTGGTAATATATCATCGTAAAGCATTGTTAATAAGATAATTGGATTGTTATACGAGTGTTTGTAGTATATATTTGTGCCATGATTATGAAATAATTGTGACAGAACAACTTTAATCTAATTGACTTAACATATTCAAAATGAATCAATAAACGGAAAATAATAAGCAATAGATGAAAAATCAGCCATTTGGCGTTGTGTTATCACAACCCTAGAGATGATAATGCCGGCAATAGGTTAACTATTTAAAACCGATATCCTCTGAGAAACTCCTCCACACCCATCCTCCGTTTGCCTTCAAGTTGCAATTCCTGGACATTTATATAACCATCTAGACAGGCAAATTTCAAAAACGATTTACCATCCGTGTGAAAAGTGCCCGGTGCATGTTGCATTGTCGCTACTTCCATATCCGCTTTGATGAGCTTTAATGTCTTTCCTTCCAACAATGTGTATGCGGCAGGATAGGGGCTGAGTCCCCTGATCAAATTATACACTTGGCCAACAGGCTTATGCCAATCTATCAGGCAATCCTCTTTAAAAATTTTTGGCGCATGTTTAAGCTCTCCATCCCTCACTACGCGTTCCTGCGGGATGGGATTCGTTTTACCTTCCGCTATGGCCTTTACGGTCTTGACCAATAAATCCGCCCCAACAACCATTAGTTTGTCATGTAGGTCGCCCGCCGTATCATTTGGCCCGATCTCCACCTTTTCCGAAAACAGGATGTTGCCGGTGTCGATTTCATGTCGTAGAAGGAAGGTGCTGACACCGCTTTCAGTGTCCCCATTGATGATGGCATGGTTGATAGGTGCAGCTCCCCGATATTGGGGCAGGAGGGAAGCATGTAGATTGACGGTTCCCAAAGGGGGCATGTCCCAAACCACTTCGGGCAACATACGGAAAGCTACCACCACCTGTAAATCAGCTGCAAATAATCGTAGTTTGGCTAAAAACTCTGTATTCCGCAACTTTTCCGGCTGCAATACGGGAATGCCTTGTGTTGTTGCATATTGCTTTACAGCCGATTGGTGCAGTCTTTGCCCTCGTCCAGCTGGCTTGTCGGGTGCCGTAACCACCGCAACAATGTGCTTTCCCTCCTCAATCAGTGCAGCTAACGATGCCACGGCAAATTCGGGTGTGCCCATGAAGATGATACGCATATTTCTATTTTATTTGATAGAACGGACGATGCTGGTATTGTGTGGGTATACATGGATGATTCCCCCAAAATTAAAAGGAATATCGGTGGAAAATCTGTGCAATCCATGTATATCTGTGTTTCATTCCATTCAATTTACTTAACTATTCCTTACCTTTGCGAAGGTACAAATTATATCGAAAGGCTTGAACTTCCCTTATTTTTTAGCGAAAAGGATTGCCATTAGTGGCAAACGAACATTCTCCAAGCTCATCGTACGCGTGGCTATCGGGGCCATCGCGCTTGGTGTAGCCGCCATGATGCTTTCCATTGCGGTACTCAAAGGATTTAAGGCTGAAGTAACGACTAAACAACGCGGTTTCTTTGGAGATATCACCCTGAATAAATATGACCTGAATGCATCGTATGAATATTCACCTTTCCGACTGAAACCAGATAAAATGGCGGAATTGAAGGATATAAAGGGAGTGTCGTCAATCCAGTACTATGCGACAAAAGCAGGTATCATCAATGTGAACGACGAGGTAGAGGGGGTATTGTTCAAGGGGATAGATTCAACCTATAATCAGCGTTTCATAGAAGATGTGCTGGTTGCTGGGCATGCGATTGATTTTTCAGACAGTACAAAGGCCATCGGTCAAATCTTGGTATCCCAATATACAGCCAGTCGGCTGAATCTTTCCGTGGATGACGATTTTATCATGTATTTCGTGCAGGAACGCATTAGGCCGCGCAAATTCCAACTGAAAGGCATCTACCATACTGGAGCAGAAGAACTCGATAAGGTATATGTAATCGGGGCCCTTCCATTAATTAGGAGGCTGAACGACTGGAGTGAAAGCGAAGTGGGTGGATATGAAGTGTCCATTGACGACTTCGGGAAATTATACGAACTTACTGAAGAGATACAAGATGTATTGCCTATAGAGGTAGATGCCGTTAATGTGAGAGACCAATTGCCTGAGATATTTAAATGGTTGGATTTGTTGGATGTCAACACGGTGGTTATTCTGATCTTGATGATGGTGGTAGCTGTAGTGAATATGGTATCTGCATTGCTGATCATCATCTTGGAGCGTACCTCCATGATCGGTGTCTTGAAGGCCCTGGGTTATACAGACGGGGGTATCCGGAGTGTGTTTTTATACAATGCAACCTACTTAATTGGCTTAGGATTGTTATTTGGCAATGCCTTGGGGTTGGGTTTCTATTTTTTCCAAAGCCACACACATTATTTCAAGCTGGATGAAGCATCTTATTATGTGTCCTATATTCCCGTAAGTATCAATGCCTTTGAAGTCGTTCTGCTCAATATTGGAATAGCCATCATCGCGTTGATTGTCTTGTTGATTCCATCATACCTCATCAGCAGAATTAGTCCCATCAAAGCCATCCAATTCCGATAAGTCAACGAATTTTTAGCTAAGGAACCCACTAAAACGGCTTATTTTGCTATCTTTGAGGCAAGCTTAAGTGAATGACGTAAACGAATGTATTAAAGTAATTTTATGGCCAATAGTATTTTCGACCATTTAAGCCATGCGTTTGAAACGCCATTGAGCAACCCCGTGCTTATCTTTTCACTTATACTTTTCATTATCCTTTTGTCTCCCATTTTGCTTCGCAGGATTAAGATACCAGGCATTATCGGTCTTATCCTATCTGGCGTAGCAATCGGCCCGAATGGGTTGAACTTGCTTGAAAAAAATTCGGCGGTAGACCTTTTTTCAACCATTGGCTTGCTTTATATCATGTTTATTGCCGGGTTGGAATTGGATATGAACGAATTTCGGAAGACACGGCATAAGAGCATCCTGTTTGGTTTTTTCACGTTTTCGGTTCCCATTGCCGTGGGCTATCCAACATGTTACTATTTGCTTGGCTATGATGAGGTGCCAAGCATTTTAATAGCCAGTATGCTAGCAACGCATACATTGGTAGCCTATCCCATCGTAAATAAATATGGAATTTCCAAGAATGAAGCGGTAGCGATTGCTATTGGCGGAACAATTTTGACTGACACAGCCGTATTGGTTATACTCGCTGTGATAGTAGCAGCATTTTATGACAATTTGAATCAACAGTTTTGGTTAGAATTTGGAATTTCCTTTGCTGCTTTTCTGTTCATCATGTTCGGCGTTATACCCCGTGTGGCCAAATGGTTTTTCGAAAAAATTGAAAGCGAAAAGACATCACATTATATTTTTGTCCTTTCAGTGGTATTCTTTGCCGCATTCCTTTCAGAGTTATGCGGTTTGGAACCAATCATTGGAGCATTCTTGGCCGGGCTCGCACTTAATAGACTTATTCCCCATTCATCCGCATTGATGAATAGAATAGAATTTATAGGAAATGCAATTTTCATTCCTTTTTTCTTGATCAGTGTGGGCATGATTGTGGACATGAGGATACTCATAGAGAGCCGAGACGCTTTGATCATTGCGGGGACACTGATAGGGATTTCTATGTTCAGTAAGTGGAGTGCAGCTTTCATCACCCAGCTGTTTTTTCGCTATTCAAATACCCAAAGACAGGTCATTTATGGGCTAAGCGGTGCGCATGCAGCAGCTACGTTGGCCATTATTATGGTAGGCCATGAATATGGTATTATCGGTGAAAATGCGCTGAACGGGACAATCTTATTGATTTTGGTAAGCTGTATTGTAGCTTCACTCGTTACGGAATCCGCATCGAAGAAAATCGTCGTGGCTGGTGAACAGGATATTATCTCTACTAAACGAGATATAGCCAAAGAAGAACAATTGGTGCTACCTATCGCCAATTTGAACAACATGGAATCCTTACTGGATTTCGCCATATTGATCAAAAGCAAGCAATCGCCACACCCCGTTACGGTATTGACGGTAGTGCCCAATAATGAGCAGGCTGAGCAAAACCTACAGCGGGCACGGAAGAACCTTGATTCCACAGCGAAATATGCTTCAGGTAGTGAAACGGAAGTAAGCATGATGGCCACCATAGACCATAATATCGCTAATGGCATCAGTAGAGCGGCGCGTGAAGTAGGGGCAGACGGCATCTTGTTAGGATGGCCCAGTAGGCCCGGCATCATTGAGAAAATGGTAGGGGAAAAGACAGAAAGTATCCTGAACCAAACCGACACGAATCTATTTATGTGCCATGTGGAAAAACCGTTGGTGCTGCAAAAACGTCTTGTGTTATTCTGCCCCCCGCTATCCGAATCTGAACTTGGCTTTGATTATTGCATAGAAAAAGTGTTGCGGCTTTCAGGTGAACTGAGTATGCCCATCCTATATGTCTGCGACATGCGGACTAAGAAAGCCTTAACCGAATATATGAAACGAAACAAAACCAACACCAAGGTGTTGTTTGCTAATTATGACGAATGGGATGATCTGACCGGATTGCGAGAATTTGTAAAAGATAATGACCTTATTGTATTTGTTTCCGCAAGGCAAGGTGGCGTATCATACCGGCATTCTTTTGACAGAATACCTAAAAAACTAGGAAAAGTATACAACCAATATAATCGCATCTTGGTATTTCCAAAAAGGAGGAGCGGGCACTCCCTTGATGAATTTGAAGAAGTACCTACCACACCGATATTCCAGCGCATAGGTAGAGGAATTGGTAACATATTTACTAAAGGTAAACATTGATAACCTCATGGCAATTAGAAAAATAACGAAGAAACATGATGGGACGTTGGATGTGCCAGATCATGTGGAAATCCCATTCATTATAGGGGATGGCATTGGACCAGACATTTGGCGCGCCTCTGTGAGGGTATTTGATGCTGC
Organism: Parapedobacter tibetensis; assembly: GCF_024704835.1. Lineage (GTDB taxonomy): Bacteria > Bacteroidota > Bacteroidia > Sphingobacteriales > Sphingobacteriaceae > Parapedobacter > Parapedobacter tibetensis. The sequence continues at coordinate 134,801 of NZ_JAMXBE010000004.1, read as the reverse complement.
CGTGGAAAAGGCTTATGCTGGAGTGCGCAAAGTGAATTGGCTGGAAGTATTCGCAGGTGAAAAAGCTTACCAACAGACTGGTGAATGGCTCCCCAGTGAGACCTTAGCTACCATAAGGGAACACCTTGTGGCCATTAAGGGGCCGTTGACTACGCCAATAGGCGAGGGGATACGTTCGCTCAATGTAGCAATTCGGAAGGCCCTCGACCTGTATGTCTGCCAACGACCAACTCGATGGTTTGAAGGTGTACCTTCGCCTGTGAAACACCCTGAATATGTAAACATGGTCATTTTTAGGGAAAATACGGAAGATATCTACACCGGTATCGAATTTGCCGCGGGCTCGGCTGACGGCACACGGGTAAAGGACTTCCTGAGAAAGGAAATGGCGGTAGATTACGATTTCACGGAAGGCACGGCCATTGGTATTAAAACGGTTTCCGAAAAAGGATCCAAACGATTGGTTAGGTCGGCCATCGAACATGCCATTTTCCATGGATTTCCTTCGGTCACTTTAGTACACAAGGGAAATATTATGAAATATACCGAGGGTGCATTTAAAAACTGGGGGTATGAAGTAGCCGAAACCGAATTTGCCGACCATACCTACACATGGGCGCAATGGGAAAAAACAAAGGTGGCTGTAGGTGAGCAGCAAGCTAATACAGCGCTCAAGGAAGCCCAGCGCAACGGTAAAATCATTATCAAGGATGTCATTGCAGATAATTTTTTGCAACAAATATTGCTGAATCCTAAAGATTATTCCGTTATTGCCACATTGAACCTGAACGGGGATTACATTTCTGATGCATTGGCGGCCATTGTGGGTGGCATTGGGATCGCTCCAGGCGCCAACATCAACTACAAGACTGGTCATGCCGTATTTGAAGCGACGCACGGTACAGCTCCTCGGTTTGCGGATACAGACAGCATGAATCCTTCATCCATAATTCTCAGTGGGGTGATGTTGCTTGAATATATTGGATGGAACGAGGCTGCTTCCCTTATCGTTGCCGCATTGCAGGAAACGATTTTGCAAAAGGCCGTCACCATTGACTTTTTTAACCAAATGGAGGACGGCAAATTGTTGAAGACAAGTGATTTTGCATCTGCAATCATTTATAATATGGAAAGCGCGAGTAGCCGTTAAAAGGTAATACCCCACACGTAAAATAAAAACAGGCTTTGACCGTTCGATAACTAAGACATACACTCAACTTTTTAATCATTGACCCATGGCCAATATTCTGTTGGTAGAAGACGATACCACGTTTGCCGCGATTCTTGAAAACTTCCTAAAGAAAAAGGGGTTTGAAGTGGTTGTAAAATATAGTGTAAAAAGTGGGATAGAAGCCATTAAAAATGAAACATTCCACTTGATTTTGTTGGACTACCGATTGGGAGACGGCATCGGGCTGGATGTTTTAGAAGCACTTCGCAAGCAAGGCAAGGTTATTCCCTCGATTATCATGACCAGCTTTAATGACGTCCGCACTGCGGTGAAAGCCATCCGTCAAGGGGTATTTGATTACATCACTAAACCCGTAAACCCGGATGAATTGCTGATGGTGGTGAATGAGGCATTGGAGGGCAAGTCAGCCGAAAAAGGGTATATTGTTTCACACACGAAAGCCACGCGAGAAAATACAGCAAAGATGGATTTTGTGGAAGGCAGCAGCCCTGTGGCTCGGAAGCTCCATGAATATATTGCATTGGTGGCGCCTACGGATATGTCTGTACTCATCCGTGGCGAGAGCGGTACCGGCAAAGAATATGTGGCCCGGTCCATCCATCGGATGAGTAAAAGGGCGGACAAACCGTTTGTTTCCATCGACTGCGGTACCCTTTCCAAGGAATTGGCATCCAGCGAGCTTTTTGGCCATATCAAAGGTTCTTTCACCGGCGCCTTGAACGATAAGATAGGGCAATTTGTGGAAGCATCGGGCGGAACCCTATTTCTCGATGAAATAGGCAATCTCACATATGATGTGCAAGTAAAGTTACTCCGGGCTTTGCAGGAGAAAGTGATCCAACCGGTGGGCGCCAATAAAACCATCAATGTAGATGTGCGGGTTATAGCAGCCACAAATGAGGATCTATTGGGTACAGGTAAGTTTAGGGAAGACCTTTACCACCGGATCAATGAGTTTGAAGTCATTGTTCCTGCCCTCCGTGACCGGCGAGATGATTTTCAGCAATTCGTTGATTTTTTTGTGGATCGTGCCAATGAAGAGTTGGGTCGGAAAGTGCTTGGACTATCGGATGAGGTAAAGGAAATATTCGAAACCTACGATTGGCCAGGCAACCTCAGAGAGCTCAAGAATGTAATCAAGCGCATGGTGTTACTTTCGCCAAATTCCATTGCGGAGGCATCGGCTTTGCCTGAAGAAATGGTGTTTGCCATAAGGAACCAAGAGAGGCCCGAAGCAACGCCACCTAGTAATAATCCCGATCTACGCTTGCATAGTGAGGCGCATGAGCGTAAATTGATCATGGATGTGTTGCAAAAAGCTAAGTATAACAAGAGTAAAGCGGCGCAAATGCTCAATATAGACCGTAAGACCCTGTATAATAAAATGGAAAAGTATGGGATTGAGTGAGTAGGGATGGCGAATGATATTCGTATGATAACTGGCGATAAACTGCATGGAATACGTTCCAACTGATAAACCAATTCGATGAAGTTGTTTTCCTATCGGCATGACCAAATAACCAAACTGGGTATCGCTATTGGAGATTTGATGTATGACCTGCATACGGCAAATCCACAATTGCCCGATACGATGTCGGAATTTCTCCTAGCTGGTGAAAATGCAATGGCTATAGCTAAAGAGACCAATCTAGCGTTGAAAACCGGTGCTATTGCCCCCCAACCACTAACCCACATAGACTTGCTGGCACCAGTGCCGGAACCATCATCTTTCCGGGATGCCTATGCATTCAGGCAACATGTAGAAACATCAAGGCGTAACAGGGCAGTGCCGATGATTCCTGAATTTGATCAATTCCCTGTGTTCTATTTTACCAACCATCAGGCTGTTTTTGGCCCAGGTGATGTTTATTGTATGCCTGAGCATTTCAGGCAGTTGGATTTTGAACTAGAGGTGGCGATCGTGCTTAACAAAAAGGGAAGGAATATTAAGGCTAAGGATGCAGACACCTATATAGCGGGCTATATGGTTATGAATGACCTCAGCGCCCGCCAGCTTCAGCTGGAAGAAATGAAGCTCAACTTAGGGCCTGCCAAAGGGAAAGATTTCGCTACGGTGCTTGGTCCTTATTTGGTGACGCCCGATGAATTGGAACCCCATAAAGTGCCTCCATCTTACGGGCACGTAGGCAATGCCTATAATCTCGAAATGACCTGCAGAGTCAATGGCGTCCAAGTATCAAAAGGTAATTTTGCCGATATGCATTGGACATTTGCCGAAATCATTGAACGGGTGTCCTATGGCGTGGATGTATACCCTGGCGATGTTATCGGTTCGGGTACTGTAGGTACGGGTTGTTTCCTCGAATTGAATGGCACAGGCATGCGCCGGGATCCGAATTACCAAGCGCAATGGTTGGAACCCGGTGATACGGTAGAGATGGAGGTGACCGGATTGGGGGTGCTTAGCAATACCGTAAAAATGGCGAACGATGATTGACCCCCTAATAATGGCGATGCTACGCGTTTAGCACAGAGATAGAGAGTAAACCTTTTTTGCGTATGGACTTAAAGCGCAATAATGTCTTGGATATTTATTGTCTTATTGATAAATAGTTGTGTATTTTTGCTCCCACCTAGTAAAATTTTTCAAATGTTAATACAGGCCAATGACAAAGACCATTGATCCGAATATTCATCCCCAATTTGATAATTTAATCAAATATGCCATCGCACCACGACCTATTTGTTTTGCAAGTACGGTTGACAAGACTGGCAATATAAACCTCAGTCCATTTAGCTATTTCAATTTCATGTCCCACAATCCCGCCATCTGTGTTTTCTCACCCTTGCGGCGGATGCGGGACGGAAGTACCAAGCATACAATAGAAAATATCAAGGAAGTACCCGAAGTCGTTATTAACATCGTAAATTATGCCATGGTGCAACAACAATCGTTGGCGAGCACGGAATATCCCAAGGGTATCAATGAGTTCCATAAATCGGGCCTTACTCCGGTTCCATCGGAATTAGTGACTCCACCGCGGGTGGCTGAGTCGCCCGTCCAATTAGAATGCAAGGTGCGGGAAGTCATTGAACTATCTGACGCTCCAGGGGCGGGCAATCTGGTGTTAGCTGAGGTGTTGAGAATGCACGTACATAAAACACTACTTGATGAAAACAATCACATTGACCAAGCTAAGCTCGATTTAGTAGCCAGGTTGGGAGGTGATTGGTATTGCCGTGTTACTGCTGACAGTTTGTTCCAAGTGGCCAAACCATTGCGTAACTTGGGAATGGGGATAGACCAATTACCGCGGCATATTCGCTTGTCGTCTATCCTTACGGGTAACCACCTTGGGAAATTGGGCAACGTGGAAACACTTCCTTCGGAAGAAGAGGTGGCAGCACTCCGTGGAGACGAGGAAATCCGCGATATAATCAACGCTTTCATAGGCGACAAGGCTGCCCTCCAAATCCACCTGCACCGTAAGGCGGCTGAATTGCTCGATATGGGGGAGGTGTACAAGGCATGGAGGGTATTGTTATTGGTATAGTATAGAACCCCCCTTGGCTTTTCAGAAATGGAAAGTTTGATGATTGCCCTATGAGGTTTTCATATTTCTGTATTTATTATTGAATATTTTGTAATAAAATATTGAAATCATTAAACAAATTACAATAATTAATTGTTAATTTTGCGGCCATAAAAATCGCATGACCATTGTCTGAATGGGGAATGGCCAATAAAAACGTCGGTTAGCCGATAGACCATTTAAAAAAATAAACGATAAACTGATGAAACATAATTTTGGAGCAGGACCCTGTATTTTGCCTCAGGAAGTTTTCCAGAAAGCTTCCCAAGCTGTATTGAATTTCAACGATACTGGACTGTCTATTTTGGAAATATCGCATCGGAGCAAAGAATTTGAAGGCGTAATAGCTGAAACCGAAAGCCTGGTAAGGGAATTACTTTCTGTACCGCTAGGCTACTCCATCTTGTTCTTACAGGGTGGGGCGAGCACACAATTTGCCATGGCGCCGATGAATCTGTTGCCCGAAGGCAGTAAAGCCGCTTATTTGGATACCGGCACTTGGGCGAGTAAAGCTATCAAGGAAGCAAAAAGGATTGGACAGGTAACCGTGGTGGCATCTTCCAATGATGCGAACTATACCTATGTCCCCAAGGATTATGAAATCCCAACGGACGCCGCCTATTTTCATTATACTTCAAATAATACGATTTTTGGAACGGAGATTTTTGAAACACCTGCCTCAGTAGTACCCATCGTATCCGATATGTCATCGGATATCCTAAGCCGTAAAATCAAGGTGTCAGATTATGGCCTTATCTATGCTGGAGCACAGAAAAATATGGGGCCGGCTGGCGTGACGTTGGTCATCGTAAAGGACGAGTTGCTGGGTAAAACGGGACGCACATTGCCCAGTATCTTTGATTACCAATCTCATATCGCTGCGGGGTCAATGTACAACACCCCCCCTGTATATTCTATTTTCGTATCCATGCTCAACTTGCGTTGGTTGAAGAAAAAGGGAGGCATAGACGTGATCGAACAGGAAAACATCATTAAATCAAGGACCCTGTATGACGAAATCGAACGTAACCCTTTATTCAAGGGAACAGCAATAACCGAGGATCGGTCAAGGATGAACGTGACGTTCGTGACGGAAAACAAGGCACATGAGACAGCATTCTTAGATTTGGCCAAGGAACGCGAACTAATTGGCCTCAAAGGACACAGGAGTGTTGGTGGTTTCAGAGCCTCCATATACAATGCATTGAGCATTACCGGTGTAAATGCCTTGGTGGATGCCATGCAGGAATTCGAAGAGAAAAATACATAGGCTTGAGGAAACTAGCGATGAATTGAGACTTATCTCATGTCTCGCATCTCATGTCTCATATCTAAAACAAGAAAATGAACATATTAGCAAACGACGGAATAGATCCATTGGGCAAGCAATTGCTCGAAAATGTAGGTTTTACTGTAGACACCAACCACATACCCCAAGGCGAGTTAGCTGAGAAGCTGCAAGCTTATGAGGCCATCACTGTACGCAGTGCCACTAAAGTGAGAAAAGAATTGATTGACGTATGTCCTAACCTGAAATTGATTGGCAGGGGAGGAGTGGGTATGGACAACATTGATGTGGAGTATGCCCGCTCCAAAGGTATTGCGGTGGTGAATACACCTGCCGCATCTTCCTTATCCGTAGCTGAATTGGTGTTTGCACATTTGCTAGGGGGTGTGCGGTTTCTCTATGATTCCCAACGTAGAATGCCCGTGGAAGGCAACACGAATTTTGGTGGCCTAAAAAAGGCTTATGCGAAGGGTATGGAACTGCATGGAAAAACCTTAGGTATTATTGGGATTGGGCGTATTGGCCGCGAGACTGCTAAAGTAGGATTGGGTCTAGGCATGGATGTCATTGTAAGTGATCTAGCTGAAGCACCTAAAAGCCTGCCTTTGACTCTTTCTGGCGGTATCACCGTGGATGTACCCATCAGTCAAGTAGCTGTTGATGAATTATTGCAACGTTCGGATTTCATCTCATTGCATGTTCCATTTACGGATAGACCGATTATCGGAAAAGCCGAATTTGAATTGCTGAAGCCGGGGGTGGGTATTGTGAACGCCTCACGTGGCGGAGTCATCGATGAACTGGCGCTTATCGAGGCGTTAGATAGCGGTAAGGTAGCCTTTGCAGGCTTGGATGTATTTGACAACGAACCAACCCCACGAAGGGAATTGCTTGCACATCCCAAGGTATCGCTTACCCCGCATATCGGTGCGGCAACGGGTGAAGCCCAAGAACGTATTGGGGAAGAGTTGGCCAATTTGATTATAGGGCATTTGAAGAAGTAATTCGCTTACTAAACCTCATAGGTTTTTCAAAATTTATGAGGTTTTAATGAATAATGATGAAAATACTGAAATTTGGGGGTACATCTGTAGGGAATGCGGGGCGCATCAAAGCCCTATTCAACATCATCAATCCACAGGAGCGGCAAATCGTCGTGCTATCCGCTGTAGCTGGCACCACCAATTCATTAGTCGAAATTTCCCAAGCCTTCGCCGGAGGGGATAAGGATAAGGCTTCTGCATCGATCGAGATGCTCCACGGCCAGTACGATGCATTGATTGCTGAACTTTTCGCGACAGACGAGGGTCAACAAAATGGCAAGGAGTTGATTGACTATCACTTTAACCTGATTGCTTCCTTTTCCAGCCATTTATTCACCCCCATCGAGGAAAAAATAATTCTGGCCCAAGGCGAATTGATTTCGACTACGCTATTCCATTTTTATTTGACAGAAATAGGCGTACGCTCGAAGCTGTTGCCCGCATTGGATTTTATGAAAATCGATGAGGACAACGAGCCGAAAATAGACTTCATTCGGGATAGCCTGAACGAATTGTTACTTCAATCAAGTGACCATAATCTCTTTATTACCCAAGGATATATATGCAGGAATTCATTCGGCGAAATTGATAACCTCCGTAGGGGTGGAAGTGATTATACAGCATCACTCATAGGGGCATCCATAGGTGCAGATGAAATCCAGATATGGACCGATATTGATGGAATGCATAATAATGACCCCCGTATTGTCAAGGGCACCAACCCCATCGCTAATCTTAGTTTTGATGAGGCCGCGGAACTGGCTTATTTCGGCGCGAAGATACTGCATCCACAAAGCGTATTTCCGGCGCAACGCTTTAATGTGCCTGTACGTCTGCTCAATACCATGGAGCCACAAGCACCCGGTACGCTGATCAGTAAGAGCGGAGCTGCAAAAGGTGTGGTACGATCCATTGCGGCAAAGGACGGTATCACAGCTATTCGAATCCACTCATCGCGGATGTTGCTCGCTTACGGATTCTTGCGTAGGGTATTCGAAGTATTCGAACGTTACAAAACCCCGATAGATATGATCACCACATCAGAAGTGGCGATTTCATTGACGATAGATGAGACGAAATACCTACCTGAGATTGAAAAGGAGCTCGGGGATTTCGGTTCAGTTCATATAGATAGGGACCAAACCATCATATGCGTGGTAGGGGATTTTGGGCTGGATACCCATGGATATGCCTCCCGGGTATTGGATGCCGTAAAGCATATTCCCGTGCGGATGATTTCATATGGAGGGAGCAATTACAATATATCCATGTTGTTGCAGACAGAATACAAAGTGGAAGCCTTGCGGTCATTGCACAACAGGCTTTTTTGAACAAATAAGTGAAATGACCGATTATGTTTGACGCAGAGCTCATTGCAGCATTTTATAGGAAAGAAACCCCTTTCTATTATTATGATTTGGCCTTGTTGGGACGTACTTTGAATGCGGCAAAAACGGCTGCTGAATCACATGGCTTCCATGTGCATTATGCACTCAAGGCTAATTTTAATGGTCGCGTGCTCGAGTATATCCGTGACACAGGGTTTGGTGCGGATTGTGTAAGTGGCAATGAAGTAAAGAAGGCCATAGAAATGGGCTTTGATCCGAGTAAAATTGTGTTTGCTGGGGTTGGCAAATCCGATAGGGAGATTGATTATGCACTAAGGCATGATATTTTTGCCTTCAATGTGGAATCCGTTCAGGAATTGCGAGTAATTGATGGGTTGGCAGCCAAGCTTGGGAAAAAAGCGAATGTGGCTCTTCGCATCAACCCCAATGTGGATGCACAGACTCACCACTACATTACCACCGGATTAGATGAGAATAAATTTGGTATTTCATATTGGGAACTGGGCGATGCTATAGAGGCGTTGCGGGAGAGTGATTATATCGAATTGATTGGGATACACTTCCATATCGGTTCGCAGATAACCGACCTCAATGTATTTAAGAGTCTTTGTATTAAGGTCAATGAAATGAACAATTGGTTTGATGAACGTGGTTTCCGCTTGCAGGTTCTCAATGTAGGTGGGGGATTGGGGGTTGACTATCATCAACCAGACATCAAGCATGTTCCTAATTTTCAATCTTATTTTGAAATCTTCGCTAATTTCCTAGAACGCAAACCCGGCCAGGAAGTACATTTTGAATTGGGGAGGGCATTGGTATCGCAATGCGGAAGCCTGATAAGTCGCATATTATATGTGAAAAATGGAATCAAGAAAAATTTTCTGATTCTCGATGCAGGAATGACCGAATTGATGCGCCCAGCCCTATACCAAGCATATCATAAAATCGAAAGACTCAGTCCAATAGCAGCTGTGGACAATGAAGAACAGGTGCATTATGATGTTGTGGGTCCGATCTGTGAAAGCAGTGACTGCTTCGGCAAGGAAGTATTGCTGCCCCGGTCAGCGCGTGGCGACCTTATATCCATCCGAACCACAGGTGCTTACGGAGAAGTGATGGCATCACATTATAACCTTCGTGATGAAATACGCTATGTATATAGCGATGAAATTGTATAACGGTTGAGCGCTTCCTGGTTACCCATTAATTAAGGCAAGCATTTCAGCCGTATTGCGCACATCCAGTTTATGAAGGATGTTTTTGCGGTGTGTCATCACGGTATGGATGGATAAAAACAACAGGTCAGCTATCTCTTGGTTGGTATGGCCATTACGCACCAACCCGACAATTTCAAGCTCCCGCCGAGATAGTTTGAATTTATTCAGAAACTTATCCTCAAAAATTGCGTCTGATTCCCCTGGTTTCTGAGCCTGGTCATAGTCATACTGGTTTTCGCCGCTGTATATCGCCTTTATAGTGTCTATCAAATGTTGGGCATCCGAGTCTTTATGCAAATAGCCGTTAATGTCCATCTCTCTGCATTTTGCATAAACGTTTTCATCGGCATACATGCTTAACACGACGATCTTGCAGGCTGCCTGGTTGTTTTTCAAAATACGGATCGTGTTTGGACCATCCATAACAGGCATGTTCAGATCGACCAATGCCAAATCAACGGTATTGTTTTTCAGGTATTCCGCTAATTCTTTTCCATTCGAACAGATTTTTGCAACCGTTAACTCAGGATCGGACTGCAAAATGGACGCAATCCCTTCAGACATCAGCTTATGGTCATCGGCTATTGCAATCGTTATCATAGATCAATCATTTGGGAAAATGTTTAAATATGTGGGATACGAAGTTTGATTGTTGTTCCGTTATCTATGGTGGAAGCTATTTGAATATCTCCTCCTATAAGTTTGACACGGTCATATATATTTATAAGTCCTGAGCCCATATGCGCTGCATCTATTTGGAATCCCGCACCGTCATCGGCAATGTGTAACATACAGCCGCTGTTTTCTGCCACTAACTTAACAAATATATTCTTAGCTTCCGCATGTTTAAGGATATTATTGATGCATTCTTGAAAAATACGGCTTATCATCAATCGGTTTTGAGCATTTGAAGGTTCGCAAAACCCTTCGTTGTCGAACCAGGTCTTCACAATACCCGCTTTGTGCACCTTGTTTAGTTCTTGTTCGATGAAATCACTCAACGAATATTGCTCCACCCGATTGATATTCAAGTCTTGGGACAACTTGCGGATGTCCATGATCGCCTGGTTAATTAGTTGCTTCACATCCGTTTTTTGCTCGGTGCCTGGGCGAGAGAGGTATAATTTGATAAGCGACAAAAGTTGCCCTACATTATCATGAAGCTCCAGGCCCACATATTTCAATGTTTCCTCGCGTATTTCTACTTTTGCCTTCAATACAGACTGCTCATATTCGGTTTTAAGCTGTTGCTGTTCTTTGTAATGCTTGGTTTTTTTCTTTTGATATACGATCAGCATTGCGAGCATGAAAAATCCGATGACCAGCAGCATTAAACTGGCAAAGAGGATGGCAATCCATGGTTCGAAATCTGCAGATTCCATTGTTTTGCTATTAAGCTACAAAGGTTTTTCTAGACGAAGATAGTTCTTATGGAGCAGAAAACCAGCGATATACATGGAATAAAGAATGAAGGCATATATTTTCATCAAGACGTTTCCAAAATAAGCCTTGTTGATGACCAAGTAATTCCATAGGCTAATGGTCAATGTGCTACATAAATAAAAGAAAAATAAAGCCGTAACAACCCAAAACGTGGCATCTCTTAAGGGGTTTTTTTGGTTTTTATCATCAGTCAATATTTCATGGAAATACAACAATGAGTAAGTAACCACCAATATCCCTAACATCGTGCGGGAGTAAGTCATCAACAATGATATTCCCTGGATATGAAATAAGTTAATAAAGTAAAAGACAACCCATATAATTGCCGTAATTGCTATAAAAATCCGTTTCCATTTAGCAGATATTATTTGGCTGAAAAGAAAGGAGAAAAAAACGAAATTAATTAGGTAAAAGATATTGAATATGGGATAGTTACTTTTGAAATTCGTAAAAACAAACGAATATAATGATGCAATCAACTGGTAGGAAAATTGCATCATAAGAAAATAAGGGAATAGCTTCAATACAGGGGGGGTGATTGATTTGCTTTTGTAAAAACCAATCAGCCCCCCTAAAAATATCAATAAAAACAGGATGATGGTATAACTGTCCATACATCCATCAAAGAGGAAGCAAACAGCCGTCACCGGACGGTGGTGGTGGACACATGTTGATATCATCAGCAGGTAAACCAGCCTCAGCTTCAGCTTCGCTACTGGAAATAGGCATTAGAATAGGGCCTATTTTCCCGCCATTGTCCTTGTCAAGACTAGGCTGTTTCGAAATACGCAAACAATCGACGCTGTTTTCCATGGTAGGATTGTCGGAATCTTTGGACTTTGTGGCGACCATCACTACTGTATGTCGTTTTTTGTGCTCTGGACGTTTCAGCTTATGGCCTGGGTAATCATCCGCTATGCCAAAGTAAAGACGTATACCATCCGCCTTATTCAGTTCAAGTAGTTCAAGGATGGCTTCCTTGCCGATCCATACAGAGCGCGAGTCTTCTACTTCCTTGCCAAGTTCTCTACTGATCTTCTTGGAGGCAGGACCCCGACGCTGCTTGTCGTAAGCCTTGATCATCATATCAGCCAGTTCCAGGGGAATAAGCTTCAACTTGCTTGGTCTTTCTTCTTTCATTTTTAGTTGGGTTTAAATATTTGATTAGCTATATTTCTTGGGTGCTAATTTCGTTAACAATTCAGCCAATAGCAATACCCCAAAATAGGTATTTTAAACAGGTATTAAAGCAACTTGCTTTCGGCGACTTCGAATACGCTGTCTATTTTCCATTGTGTTGAATCTTGCGAAGCCTGTACTGCGAGGTAATCGCAACGCTCATTTTCTGCATGCCCCGCGTGGCCCTTTACCCATACAAATCTTACATTATGCAGTTTATATACATTCAGGAAGCGTATCCACAGATCCTTGTTCTTTTTGCCAGCGAATCCTTTTTGCAACCAACCATACACCCAACGTTTTGTTACCGCATCGATGACGTACTTTGAGTCGGAATAGACCACAACGTCTTGATGAGGTTTTTTGAGGGCTTCTAATCCTTTGATTACTGCCAAAAGTTCCATCCGGTTATTCGTGGTTTTGCGGAACCCTTCCGATAATTCCTTGTAATGCTGGCCCGACCGCAGGATTACCCCGTATCCGCCCGGACCAGGGTTTCCGCGTGATGCACCGTCAGTATATAATTCAATCATGGGTAACAAAGGTAAACCATTCGATGTGAAATCATTCGTTAAATCTACCAGAAATCATTTATTTTGTTATGGAGCAGGGGAGGAAAGGGTAGGAGTGCCCACTGAATATACATCGTACCAAAACAATTTATTTAATGAAACTCGCATGAGCCGCCGCTCACAAAGGAAAAGAATAACAGCTCATGCGAGCTTCATGGCCGTTAAAAAACAACTTATGAAAAAGCATATAGTCATATTCACCGGGGCAGGCATATCTGCCGAAAGTGGGCTCAAAACGTTCAGGGGAGAGGATGGCCTATGGGAAGGGTTTCGGGTAGAGGATGTAGCTACACCCGCTGCTTGGGCTAAAGACCCCGAACTGGTACAGCATTTTTACAACGTGCGCCGCAAAACCGTGCTGGAAGCAAAACCAAATGCAGCCCATTCGGCATTGGTGAAACTCGAAGAGATGTATCAGGTAAATATTGTTACGCAAAATATCGATGACCTACATGAAAGGGCAGGATCTACGAAGGTACTGCACTTGCATGGCTTGATAACCAAAGCGCAATCAAGCGAGGATCCAAAATTAGTATATCCAATCGTTGGTACCGAAATTGGGATGGGTGACCAATGTGAACTGGGTAGCCAATTGCGTCCGCATGTGGTATGGTTCGGTGAGGCCGTTCCGGCAATGGGGGAGGCGATACGGATTTGCCAAACAGCCGATATTTTCATTGTCATCGGTTCCTCATTGCAAGTGTATCCGGCCGCGGGATTGTTGGATGAAACACCTAATGGCGCTGTAAAATATTTTATCGATCCACAGGCGTCGGCGCTGATAAGGCATCATGACGTGATTGGTATCGATGAGCAAGCTGGGGTCGCCGTGCCGAGGATTGTGGATCAGCTAATGGGCAACAATGTGCAATAATTTGCCTATTTATTCGCCAAATATTATTTGGTTGTAATATATAAATAATTAATAACTAGTTATATTTATAGTTTAATTAAAGTTAAATTTTAATACAATGTACCCGTCCAAAGATGTGATGAGGAACTTCGCCAAATATAATTTCGAAAACCAAAATACTTGAAAATATATAGCTATTAATAAGCGATTTAAAGATTTCATATAACCTAATACTCATGCCTTTTATAAGCACCAATAAATGACTGGCGCATTTCATCAAAACGTTTGGTAATAGACGCTGTAAATTCTTCATCAACCATTTGGAAGATTCCGTTGACGCCATCGGTTATATCGGCCTCGGGGATTTTATAAACTTGTTCGAGCATGCCTTGTTCAAATTTGATGATGAATTTCTGGTTCATCGAAAATATGGTGATTTTGAAATCAGGATGTGGTAATTCTGCGATGGTTCTCATGGGGTTGTCCGTTTTATTTGATTGCCAAAGAAAGCAAATTATTCTGCAATAAATAAATTGAGAAATAATGGAAAATAATATCTCGATAAACTATGTGGCAAGAGCCGAGTAGCTCAAGCGCGCTAATTTGTGGATTATTATATAACTCATAATTTACGTTATGTTAAGTAATAAATTCAGACACTCTCCTTGCTGATGTATTTCAATGGATCCAGTTACATCTTTTGTCTATTCCGATTTAGTAATCATGAGCGCCGCTACAGTAAGGTTATTCCTGCTATCAATAAGAATGGCGCCACCATTGGCTTTGTTGGATGCATAATTGTCGAACGCCAATGAATCAGCTGACTTGAATTGGATTTGGCCAATATCATTCAACCCGAAATGATCACTGCTGGCTTTTTCAAGTGTATCAACGTTAATACGATAAATCACATCTTGCACCTTGACCTTCGTGGTTTTGCCATGATGTTGGAGTAAATACATATGGCTAAAATCAAGCGGTTTGGTATCCATCCAACAAATGTCAGCTTCAAACAACTGTGAAACTTCAGGTTGTTCATCTTCTTTCACTAGCATATCTCCTCTACTGATATCGATATCCTCGGCCAAATGGATCGTTACAGAGGCTCCATTTTCGGCAACGCTCAATTCCTCCGATGACAGCTCAATCTTCTTGATGCTGCTGCTAAATCCCGAAGGTAAAGCCACTACCCGATCCCCCACTTTAAACGAACCACCAATGACCCGACCTGCATAACCTCGGTAATCATGCAGCTCAGCTGTCTGTGGCCTGATTACCCATTGTACTGGAAAACGGGCTTGTTGCTTATCGGTGAGGTGATGATTGATGGTCACCGTTTCAAGGAAGCCAAGCAGTGATTGGCCGTCATACCACGGTATGTTGGGCGATTGAACCACAATATTGTCGCCCTTCAAGGCGCTGACTGGTATATAGTCGATTTGGCCGATATTGAGGTTTCCCGTCAGAAGTTCGTAGTCCGTTTTTATTTTATCAAATACGGCTTTATCATAATCTACCATATCCATCTTATTGACACAGACCAGTACATTTGGGATGGCCAAAAGCGATACAAGGAATGAGTGTCGCCGGGTTTGTTCGATGACTCCCTTACGTGCATCAATCAAGATAATAGCCAGATCAGCATTGGAAGCTCCGGTTACCATGTTGCGGGTATACTGGATATGGCCGGGTGCATCCGCTATGATGAACTTGCGTTTTTCAGTTTGGAAATATTTATAGGCCACATCAATGGTGATGCCCTGCTCGCGCTCGGCTTTGAGACCATCCGTTAGTATGGCCAAGTCAATTGTACCATCATTGTTTTTACGGTTAGCCCGTTGGATAGCTTCCAATTGGTCGTCTAATACCGAGTCGGTGTCGTAAAGCAATCTTCCAATCAAGGTGCTTTTTCCATCGTCCACACTGCCGGCCGTTATAAATTTGAGTAGATCCATTGTTCAGTAAATACGAAATATAATTTTTGTTAAAAGTAGCCGCCTTTTTTGCGGTCTTCCATAGCCGCTTCAGATACTTTGTCGTCCATCCTTGCACCACGTTCACTTATTTTTGACAGTCGAATCTCATCAATAATGTCGTCGATATGATAGGCATCGGATAGTACTGCTGCCGTACAGGTCATATCGCCTACCGTCCGGAACCGCACTTTACGATACTCCACGACATCTTCATGATCGATATTCAAGTGTACGGCGGCTGCCATTAATTGCCCGTTGCGGGTGATGACATCCCGTTCATGCGAAAAATAAATGGACGGGAGTTTGATGTTTTCCCTACGGATATAATTCCAGACATCCAATTCCGTCCAGTTACTAATGGGAAATACGCGCACATTCTCCCCTTTATGTATTCGTCCATTATATACGCTCCAAAGTTCGGGACGCTGCCGTTTGGGATCCCATTGCCCGAATTCATCACGTACGGAAAAAATCCGCTCCTTGGCCCTTGCTTTTTCCTCATCGCGCCGTGCCCCGCCAATGCAAGCATCAAAGCCATGTGCTGCAATCGTATCCAAGAGCGTCACAGTTTGCAGGGCATTCCGACTAGCGTTTTTACCTTTTTGCTCGATTACTTTTCCAGCATCAATGCTATCTTGTACATATCCTACAATCAATTCTTCACCTAATTTTGCAATCAGTTCATCACGGAAAGCAATGGTTTCGGGAAAATTATGTCCCGTATCAATATGCACCAACGGGAATGGGAATTTACCCGGTCTAAAGGCTTTCTCCGCCAAGTGTACCAAGGTAATGGAATCCTTTCCTCCAGAAAACAGTAACGCCGGTTTTTCAAATTGCCCTGCCACTTCCCGAAGGATATATATTGCCTCCGCCTCTAATTGATCCAAGTAGTCCATGTATATTCTTTATTTATTTAATGTAGCTATCAGCTACGTTCTTGCTATCTGCGTTTTATTTCAAATATTCAAATCACGTGGCATGCAACCCACATTCTTTCTTGCTCTTGTCTTCCCACCACCAGCGTCCGGCCCTGAAGTCCTCCCCTTCCCTTACCGCACGGGTGCAAGGAGCACAACCGATACTCGGAAATCCCTTGTCATGCAATGGGTTATACGGGATATTATGCGCTTTCACATATTCCTTCACGTCATCCAACGTCCAGTGGTATAGGGGATGGAATTTGATGAGCTGGTTGGTGCCATCCCACTCCACCTGTGACATGTCTTGTCTATTGTCTGACTGTTCTGCCCGTATGCCCGTAATCCAGCATTCTGCCCCTTCCAATGCCCTATGCAACGGCTCAATCTTACGGATATGGCAGCACTCCTTTCTGTTTTCAACCGACTCATAAAAACTCGACGGCCCTTTTTGGCTAATGAGTTGTTGCACGGCATGTGTATCGGGGAAATAGGCTTCTATTTCCTTCTTGTAGATTTCCAACGTACGATTCCATACATAATAGGTCTCCGGGAAAAGCCGTCCGGTTTCCAATGTGAATACGCGTATGGGTAAATTATTGCTAAATATGAGATGGGTGATGATTTGGTCTTCAAGGCCAAAACTGGTCGAGAACACAGTTTTTCCGGAAAACCGGTTTACCAACAATTCCAACGCCTCCAGCTCCTGTCTGCCCTCCACCAGTGCTCCTATTTCTTCCGTGATGTGGTTCATGACTTATCTTTTGATGCAATCAATGCAGCCGTATGTGCATTCAATTCCCTTACCTTATCCGTAAAATCGCCTTTCAGCATATCCCTCAATTGGCTCATGTAAGTTAGCGTCTCATCGATTTCCTCGGGCAGAGCTTCATTCAATAGCTCCTTGATCCTTTTGGCAATGGTAGGTGATTTGCCATTGGTGGATATCCCTAGTTTCAAATTCCCTTTCTTCACGATAGATCCCAAATACAAATCACACAAATCTGGTTTGTCTGCCACATTTATCAATTTTAACCGTTTGCGGCTCTCTTTATGGATATGCTCATTCAGGTTTGGATTGTTTGATGCCACCACCACCAAGTGTACATTGTCCAGGTCTTTGTCTTCAAAAGCGCGTTCATGTAACTGCACTGATGGGTAGTCCACTATAAATGCACGTACGGATGGGTTTATTTCCTTGGCGACGATGGTGATTGTAGCTTGGGGGCTGTTGCCCAACAACGCGGTAAGCTTTTCCAATGCTACATTGCCACCACCCACAAGCAGTGTATGCAATTGGTTCAATTGTAGGAAAACGGGAAACAATTGGTTATCTGCTACATACTGTGTCATACCGCTATACTTTTGTGGTGTTGTATCGCAAAGTGTTCATGTTTGGCTACCACATCGCCAATGACGATTACCGCTGGAGCACCAATTTGTTGTTCCTTGGCATTGGCAACAATGGCATCTACCGTGCCCAATGCAATCTTTTCATCGGGCAACGAGCCATTTTGGATGACGGCGATAGGTAGTTTTCCCCTCCCCTCGCGTTGATAGATTTCCACGATCTCAGCCAATTTATTTAACCCCATGAGAATCACTACGGTAGCATCCGTTTTGGCGGCAGCATAAATGTCTTTTGAAACTACCCCGGCTGTGGTTGCCCCTGTGATTACCCAGAAACTTTCACTGATTCCCCGGTATGTCAATGGGATACCCTGCAATCCAGCCAAAGCGGTCGAGCTAGATATACCGGGAACCACGGCGGTGGGAATACGGTGTTTGGCCGCATACTCAAGCTCTTCTCCTCCCCTGCCAAAAACAAAAGGGTCGCCACCTTTGAGCCGTACAACATGGCCATGGGAACGTGCGTAGGCAATCATCATCTCGTTGATCTCCTGTTGGCTATATGCATGGTGGTTGGCCCGTTTACCTACAAATACACGAATTGCATCTTGGGATGCGTATTCCAACAGTTCCTCATTGACCAATGCATCGTAAAGCACCACATCGGCCTTGGCGAGTGCCTTCAATCCTTTGAGGCTAATCAGATCGGTATCTCCCGGACCCGCCCCTACCAACGTTATTTTTGGATAATGGTTCATTGCGTCTGTTTCGTTGTTTGTCGTCCTAAAATCATGCCTAACCTATTTAGGCATTCACTGTATCCTTATTTTCCCTTTTGGCGGTTGCTGCTTCATAAAAGCCTATTGCTGCTGCCAAATATTGTTTTGCAAAAGTCTCCGAAGGTTCCTGTCTATTGATTTGCAACACCTGTCCTCCAAATCCTTCCGGAAAAGAAAACTCACCGGTTTCCACGAAATTGGTATCGAAATCCTTGATGATGGCGTGTTGAGAGCTACTTTGAATGCCTTTATCAAGCAATAAAGCTTTTGCACCACTGATGAACACACTATATACATGGTAAATGGCATCCGCATATGCCCCAGCATTATAGCTTTCATTGGCCCATGCTAGTTTTTCCTCGACCTCAAAGAGTAATGTGGCTACCAGATCGATCACCACACCAGCGCATTCTCCCACACCAATTGCGGTTTGGAAAGTCTCCTCATGCCCCCAATCTACAAACTCTTCATCCCTTAGCGTGGTGAGGTCTGCCAATGGTTTAAGCAAGCGATAGAAATAATCTTTCGTCTGGCGGTCGTAATAGTGGTGAAAAAGCTCCTCTTCGGAAGCGTTTTCTGCATAATCGTTGAGGATTAGTTGCAATACATGGGTCACCCGTTTGGATGGTACTTTGATGATTCGTTCAGCGGCCCTTCCAAGCCCATCGCCCAATGTGCCACCTCCCAACATCACTTGCGCAGCAGGAACCACTTTTCCAGCTGCTTTCAGCGAGCTACCATGAAATCCGATGTGTGCCAATCCATGTTGGCCACAGGAATTCATGCAACCGCTGATTTTTATTTTAAGTTCACGGTTATAGATAAGGTCTGCATATTCTTCATAGATCAACGTCTCGAGCACACGGGCCATTTCCGTACTGTTGGAGATACCCAGATTACAGGTGTCTGTACCTGGACAGGTGGTCACGTCTGCCACACTGTCAAAACCCGGTTGAGCTAAATCCAATCCATCGAGGACATTAAATATATGCGGCAAGGCACTTTTGCGTACAAACTTGAATAATAACCCTTGGTTTTGTGTGATGCGTATCTCATCTGCAATGTGTCCGCGTACTCCTTCCACAAGTTTCCTCGCTTTGGCGGTGGATAGGTCGCCCGTTGGTACCTTTATGTATATCGAATAGAAGTCTTCCTGTTTCTGTGGATAAACATTTGTTTTTTCCCATATTTCATAAGCCATCGGCTTACTGGCGGATAAGGTCTCAACATCGGTTCCTGCTGATGGTGCTGGTTGCGGTACAGCATCCCGGTCTACCACAAAAGATTTGACCTTATTGGCCGTGCGTTCTTCATCGATGAGCCGCAGGACTTCCTCCAACCCCATTTTTTGGATGAGGAATTTGAAACGTGCCTTATTCCGGTTGTTGCGTTCGCCATAGCGGTCGAACACCCGGAGAACGCTCTCGGAATAAGGAATGAGCTGGTCTTCGGGTAGAAATTCGTGTACGACATGTGCAATCATGGGTTGAGCACCCAACCCGCCACCCAACATGACTTTGAAGCCACGTTCCTCCACACCGTTTATTACACGGATTTTGGGGATAAAACCCAAATCATGCGCATAACTAAACGCAGTGTCGCGCACACTGGATGAAAAAGCAAATTTGAACTTGCGTCCCATTTCCTGGCAAATCGGGTTGCGAAGGAAATAGGAGAATAATGCATGTGCATAAGGCGACACATCGAAAGGTTCCTCAGGGTCGATGCCTGCATTGGGAGATGCCGTTATATTACGTACGGTATTACCACAAGCTTCGCGCAAGGTAATATCGTCCTGCGCCAGCTTGGCCCACAATTCAGGGGTTCGATCAAGACTCACATAGTGGATTTGGATATCCTGCCGTGTGGTGAGATGCAAGTTACTACTCGCGTACTCATCGGATATGTCGGCTATGGTGAGCAATTGTTTGAACGTGACCTTGCCAAATGGTAGTTTGATTCGAACCATTTGCACCCCAGGTTGCCGTTGGCCATATACCCCCCTAGCTAATCGTAGGCTACGGAATTTTTCTTCAGCAATCTTGCCTTCCTGATATTGCCTGATTTTGCGCTCAAGGTCTATGATTTCCTTTTCTACGACCGGGTTTTCCAGTTCAGTCCTAAAACTTTGCATAGCTGTTTCTAGCTTTATTGGGTAATAAAAAAACCTCCCTAAATCATTAGTGGAGGCCGTTATGTTTCGTTATGCATAAGACATTATATAACAGCCTACCTTCACTTCAGGACCGCCATACAACAAAGCATTGTAATTTTGTTTGTCTGTTTCATGGTACAAATATATGTAAAGTATATAGAAATGGTAGTATAAAATTAATAATTTATAATAAAATATACATAAATATTTGTTTTACAGCTAATTAATTCAAAACGGAAACATGTTTACAAATGCTATTTTCTTCCCAAATTAACTATTAAATGGGACAAATTGCATAGCTTATGGGCTTTTTATCAGCAGCAAATTAAATATAACACATAAAGTCTACCTATTTTATATATATTTGCGACATCAAAGAATGAAAAGGATTTATGGGGATAGGGAAAATGAACCACATCAGCTCGAAATCACTCGTATTCATATCAACGCTATGCGCTATATTATCGGGGTGCGCACCAAAGAACTCATCCGGCTGGGATGAAGAAGGGAAATTGCAGGGTATGATTAGTGTGTCAGGGGCATTCGCCCTCTATCCGCTCGTGGTATTATGGAGTGAGGAATTCAAAACCATCCATCCCAATGTCCGTTTCAATATTTCCGCAGGTGGTGCTGGCAAAGGTATTGCCGATGCGTTGAGCGGGATGGTCGATGTTGGATTAGTCTCTCGTGATATACATGAGCAGGAGTATGAACGTGGAGCCTATGTCATCAACGTGGCCAAAGACGCGGTGGTGGGTACGGTCAACAGCCAAAATCCGAATATGGATTATATACTGAAACGTGGAATAAAACAAGAAGAGCTCAAGCGGATTTTTGTGGGAGGCAACTTATCGAAATGGAACCAAATCGACTTATCATTTTCATCCGACGATTTGCATGTATATGTCCGGTCGGATGCAGCTGGAGCAGCAGAGACGTGGGCCTCTTTCTTAGGGCAATCACAAGAAGGTCTCAAAGGTATCGGGATTTTCGGTGACCCCGGTATCGCGCAGGCCATACAGAAAAATCCAATGGCCATTGGGTTCAACAACATCAACTATGTATATGATCTCAAAACGCGGAAACAGGCTGCCGGTATCCGCGTGATTCCCCTAGATTTGAACAATGATGGAGTCATTGGGCCCGATGAGGACTTTTATGATGATATTGACAGCTTAACCCATGCGGTAGCTACAGGGAGGTATCCTTCACCACCTGCAAGGAACCTTTCATTTCTGTTCAAGGGCAAACCGCAAGATGTGGTGCTTGTTGAATTTATCAAATTCGTATTGACTAAAGAAGCGCAGTCTATCCTCCTGAAAAATGGATACACGCCACTTAATGAAGACTGGCTGAGAGAAGAACTCGCTAAACTAAATTGATTTTGAGTCTCCGGATAATAAAAGACAAATTTATAGCCAACGCGATGCTTATCCTTTCGATCGCATCGGTTTCGTTCGTATTTCTGATTGGTATTGGATTATATTGGCGTGCTGCTCCCTTATTTAATGAAAACACGTTGTACTCCTTGTTCCGTTCGAGCGAATGGGCGCCCTCTAGCGGCAAATTTGGGTTTTATCCCTTCATCATGGGCACATTGTGGGTTACCCTAATCGCCATCGTGGTGGCGCTTCCGTTGTGCTTGCTTACGGGGGTCTACCTTACTGAATACGCCAAATCAAGCGTCCGCAGGGTTATGTTGCCATTGGTGAATATCTTGGCCGGTATTCCCCCTGTGATTTATGGCGTATGGGGTATTTTCTTTGTGGTACCTATTGTACGGGAGTACGTGGCACCGCGCTTCACAGAATATTCTAGTGGGTATACCGTGCTTACAGGAGGTGTAGTACTCGCAGTGATGATATTCCCCATCCTCGTCAGCATTGTATCAGAGGTACTAAAGACCATTCCCAAAGAGCTGAAAGATGCTTCCCTGTCTTTGGGGGCAACCAAATGGGAAACCATCAAAAAGGTGGTCCTCAAACGGGCATTGCCTGGTATCATCGCCGCTACGGTACTGGCGGTATCTAGGGCATTTGGAGAAACCATTGCGGTATTGATGGTTTGTGGCAATGTGCCGGTGGCACCCACATCTGTTTTTGATGGGGGATATCCCCTACCCGCGCTTATTGCCAATAATTTTGGAGAAATGATGTCCATCCCTTTATATGATTCAGCATTGATGTTTGCCGCTTTGCTGTTGTTTGTCATCATTTTCCTATTTAACCTGGTTTCGCGTATTATCCTCAATCGCATTGAACATAAATACAGTTCCTGATGGGTATTAAAAAGAGAAAAACCGAAGAAACAATTTTCAAGGCACTGATGGTATTGGCCTGCATCATGGTTGGTTCAAGCCTTTTCCTAATTGTGGGCACCATTGTGGTTAAGGGGCTGCCATACCTTACTTGGGATATGGTTTCCAAAATACCTCAAGGTGGTTTTTATATCGGTGAAGAGGGCGGTGTACTCAACGCCATTATCGGATCGCTATACCTTGCTGGCGGGGCTACGGTGCTGGGGTTGTGCATCAGTATCCCGATCTCGATATACCTCAATATTTACCTGAAACGTGGAAGCTTCCTCAGCAAATCGGCCAAACTGGCTTTTGATGTACTGTTCGGTATACCGTCCATTGTATATGGTGCCTTCGCATTCAGCATCATGATTTGGATGGGGGTACGTGCGTCCCTGTTGGGAGGAGTCATTGCTGTCACGCTATTGATTATCCCGATATTGGTGCGTACGTTGGATGAAGTAATAGCCACGGTTCCCAAAGAGCTAAAACATGCGGCACTATCGTTGGGAGCCACCCGTTGGGAGGCAGCAAAAGTAATCCTTAGGCAAATAAGGCCGGGAATTTACACCGCAGTTCTATTGGCATTTGGGCGCGGTATTGGCGACGTAGCTTCAGTCCTATTCACTGCTGGATTTAGCGACAATATTCCGATATATATCGATGAGCCCGCGGCTACGTTACCCTTGGCCATATTTTTCCAGTTAAGCAGCCCCATACCCGAGGTTCAAGGCAGGGCGTATGCGTCGGCACTTATCCTTACCATTATTATTTTGGTTATTGTAGTAGTATCACATTTTATCGCGGCCAAACAAACTAAACACAACATTTAACATGACCCAACACCCACTTATCAGTGTCAAGAACCTGAATGTACATATCGACGGGCATCATATTCTCAAGGGGGTGAACATCAACATCCCCGACAAGAGTGTAACATCCATCATCGGGCCATCCGGATGCGGCAAAACCACATTGCTTAAAACATTTAACCGCCTGCTCGACGACACGGCTAATGTAAAGGTGTCAGGTAGCGTGTTGGTAAGTGATGAGGACATCTATGCTCCAGATGCCGAAGTGACCCATATTCGTAAAAAAATGGGGCTGCTATCGCAGCGTCCTTATCCCCTACCCATGTCTATCTATGACAATGTGGCCTATGGGCCAAGGATTCACGGCGTGCGGAAAAAAAGCGAACTTGATGCCATTGTGGAAAAGCAACTGAAAGACACAAGCCTTTGGAGTGAGGTGAAAGATCGCCTACATGGCCCAGCCGCCAAACTTTCCATAGGGCAGCAGCAACGCCTATGTTTGGCAAGGGGATTGGCAGTGGAGCCTGAAATCATTTTGGGCGATGAATCCACTTCTGCGCTCGATCCGATATCCACCCATAAAATAGAAGACCTTTTTGTGCGGCTCAAAGAGAAATATACCATCGTATTGGTCACGCATATCCTCCGGCAGGCCCGCCGGATATCAGACTATATCATATTCGTATATATGGGTGAAATCATCGAGTTCGGCCCTACGGAAGAGGTATTGCTCAATCCCCGAGAAGAACTGACCAAACAATACGTGAAAGGGTTTATCAGTTAGCGGCCTATTATCGGCTATCAGCTTTGTCCACAACGATTATGGTTAGCGCGATTAGCCGGTAGCTAACCTCATTCCAAAATCAGTTCAATCACGGGTATCTCCACATTTGGTTTCACTACTGGAATGTCTACAATCAGGTCATTTTCGCCAGCGGTAACCGTGGTATGCCCACCTGCTTCGGCAGATGATCGGGAGGTATATTTAACTTCGGAACCGTCATGAAGGAATTGGGCATATTTCACTTTCCCTTTAAAGTTTGGCAGGTAAAGTGTTTTAAACGGCCATTGCAGCAGATGCACATACAGCCTTTTTGTGTCCGGATTGTATGTGAGCAAACAGTTGTCTGGTTTGACGAATTCTTCTGGAGCCGCCGTACAGCCATATATGGATCGGTTGTTGTATTTCATCCATTGGCCAATGGCATCCAACCGGTCTGTAGCGCGATCGTCGAAATTGCCTCTACCGGTTGGCCCTACATTGAGCAGCAGATTACCTCCTTTACTCACCACTTCAATTAACATGGCTATCAGCTGATTGGCGCTCTTCCATGTGTTTTCATCGCGATGGTAACCCCATGACCCTGAAAATGTTTGGCAGGTCTCCCAAGGTACTTGTACACCGTCGCGTTCGGGCCAAGCCTTTGGCATGAATTGCTCGGGCGTAATGTAATCCCAACCCCATGTCTTATCGTTCAAGTCGAGGCGGTCATTTACAAGGATTCCGGGTTGTAGTTTCCGTGTTAATTCCAACAGCCCTTCACTATCCCAATCTTCATGCCCTTTACCATCTTCACCGGGATATGAAAAGTCAAAAAATAGCAAGTCGATTTTTCCATAATCCGTTAGCAGCTCGGTGAGCTGGTTCTTGAGAAATTGCCGGAACCTCCCCATGTCTTTATTGCCGTTTTCATCCCTTGCCGCCTTATCGTTGCGGAGCGGGTGTACACGGTCGATGATGAAATCCGGGTGATACCAGTCAATCAGCGAAAAATAGAAGCCTATCTTCAGCCCCTCATTCCGGAATGCCTCAACAAATGGCTTGAGTAAATCCCTGCTCGCCGGAGTATTAGGCGCCTTATAGTCACTATGCTTTGTATCCCACAGGCTGAAACCCTCATGGTGACGTGCGGTAATCACCACGTATTTCATACCCGCTTTCTTAGCTTGGGCAGCCCATTCCTTGGGATCATATAAATCCGGATTGAATTGGTCAAAATACCTTCCCCTGTACGCTTCGGTAGACAATTGTTCACGGTTCTGTACCCACTCATGGCGTGCCGGCACCGCATATAAGCCCCAATGGATGAACATGCCGAAACGGTCGTGCGACCACCAAGCCATGCGTTCTTCCTTTTGTGTGTGACTTTCATTGGCCCACTTTGGCGAGTCTACGGTCTGTGCCAGGGCACAACAAGCAAAAACCAACAGCGTAAAGAATAATAATGGTGTCCTTTTCATCGAGAGGCAAATTAAATGATTTACAATGGTACAGGTATTACAATAGCTCGTATACCTACACGACAAAGGTGCCTCTTTTCTATCGAAGTAGATTAATTCAAATTGATATTGTATTCAGCTCAATTAACATGATGCAACTGCCGCTCTTATCCTTATTAATTTCTCCAGCAACGCTTCCAGTAAATCCAAGTGCAGCATATTCGCTGCATCCGACTTGGCGTTGGCCAGATCTGGGTGTGTCTCGATGAACAAGCCATCTGCCCCCACCGCGATGGCCGCTCTTGCAATAGTTTCGATGAGAGCCGGTTTACCTCCTGTCACACCGGAGGTCTGATTGGGTTGTTGCAACGAATGCGTGCAATCCATCACCACAGGCACCCCAAAATCCCTCATCTCTGGAATCCCCCTAAAATCCACAATAAGATCTTGGTAACCGAACGTGTTTCCCCGATCAGTGAGCATAACTTTTTTATTGCCAGAATCCATCACTTTATCCACCGCAAATCGCATGGAACCGGCCGAAAGAAATTGGCCTTTTTTTATATTGACGGTTTTACCTGTCTTCGCCGCCGCTACCAGCAATTCGGTCTGCCGACAAAGGAATGCCGGAATTTGCAATACATCCACATATTCAGCAGCCATAGCTGCTTCAGGACTTTCATGGATATCAGTTACCGTAGGCACACCAAAGGTCTCACCCACTTTACGTAATATCTTCAATGCCTTTTCATCGCCAATCCCAGTAAACGAATCCACTCGGGAACGGTTGGCTTTGCGGTATGAGCCCTTGAAGATATAAGGGATGCCCAATCGGTCGGTGATAGTGACTATACGTTCCGCGATACGAAGACAGATGTCTTCCCCTTCGATGGCACATGGACCCGCCATCAGGAAAAAATTAACGGAATCGGCATGTTTGATGCCCGGTATTACAGTTTGTATCATTTTTTAGAATCGCTCAAATCGCATGTCCCAAATCTAAATAATTAGTTCCCCAATTCAGACATGAATTTAATACGCATTAATTGAATTTCCTCATAGGTGTAATCATCGGTGCCTAATTCACGGAGTGCGTCGTCGATGGAATCGATCTCCGCACTGCGGAAATAGTCGAACACTTCATCCTGTCTGTCCTCATCGATGATTTCATCCACAAAGTAACCCAAATTGAGCTTGGTTCCAGAATTGACGATGGATTCCACTTCACGCAACAAGTCTTCATAGCTGATACCTTTGGCGGAAGCGATATCCCCGAGACCTATTTTACGGTCGATGTTTTGAATAATGGATACCTTCAATGCCGACTTATTAGCCGTCCCTTTAATAACAAGGTCTTGAGGGCGATCTATCTCATTCTCTTCTACGTACTGCTTGATGAGTGCCACAAATTGCGCCCCAAATTTCATCGCTTTTCCTGCGCCCACCCCATGTATTTGCTTCAACTCATCAATCGTGATGGGGTAATGCGTACACATCTCGTCTAGCGAAGGATCTTGGAAAATCACGAACGGGGGAAGACCTTTCTGTTTCGCTATTTTCTTTCGCAAATCCTTCAGCATCTTCAACAGTTGGGCATCTACGGTTCCTCCGCCTTGTTGCATGGACTCATCGGTTCCATCATCTGTGGCAGCCTCCATGGGTTTGTTCAAGATGAATTTGATTCCATAAGGATTTTCGATGAACCTTTTGCCGGATTCGGTAAGCATCAGCAGTCCGTAATGGTCAATATCCTTAGCCAGGAAATTGTTCAATACAGCCTGCCTTATTAACGATTTCCAATAAATGATACCCAGTTCCTTCCCGCTACCAAACATAGGGTGCGCATCATGCTTATAGGATGAAATGGGTTGGTTGTTTTGTCCGATGAAAACATTGATGATATGGTGGTCGTCAAATTTCTCCCCTTGTTGTTGTATGAATTTGAGGACATTTAATAGCGAGGTTTCCGCATCGAATTGGGTTTGTTGCGCACTGCAATTATCACACATGCTATCGCAGCCGGTTTCGTCGAAGTTCTCTCCAAAATAATGGAGTATCTGTTTACGGCGGCATACCGAGGATTCTGAATAATCAATGACCTCTTTGAGGATCTGCGTACCAATCTCACGTTCGGAGACTGGTTTGTCCTTCATGAATTTGGTCAATTTCTCGATGTCCTTCTCCGAATAGAACGCCAAGCAATGTCCTTCGCCCCCATCACGTCCGGCACGGCCAGTTTCCTGGTAGTATCCTTCCATGCTTTTAGGGATATCATGATGGATCACATAGCGCACATCAGGTTTGTCTATGCCCATACCGAAGGCTATGGTGGCCACAATGACCTCCACATCCTCCATGAGGAACTTATCCTGTGTGTCCGCTCTTGTTCTTGCATCCAACCCAGCATGGTAAGGTAATGCCTTGATGCCGTTTATGCTCAATACCTCGGCGATTTCCTCCACTTTCTTTCGGCTCAGGCAATAGATAATGCCCGATTTCCCCGTGTTGTTTTTGATAAACCGGACGATTTCCTTGACCACGTTTCGCTTAGGCCGTACCTCATAATAGAGATTTGGCCTGTTGAATGACGATTTGAACAAGGCAGCATCGTTCATCTGCAGATTTTTGCGGATGTCAGACTGCACTTTAGGCGTGGCCGTGGCCGTAAGGGCAATCACCGGAATGTTGTCGCCTATGGAATTGATAACCGACCGGATCTTGCGGTACTCCGGCCTGAAGTCATGTCCCCATTCCGAGATACAATGTGCTTCATCCACCGCCACGAAGGATACGGTAATCAATTTCAAAAACTCAACATTCTCGGCCTTTGCCAATGACTCAGGAGCCACATAAAGCAATTTCGATTTCCCAGCCGTTACATCCTGCTTTACACGAGTAATCTCACCTTTATTTAATGACGAATTGAGGAAATGAGCGATGCTGTCATCACCCCCAAAGGCTCTAAGCTGATCCACTTGATTCTTCATCAAAGCTATCAGTGGCGAAATGACGATGGCTGTGCCCTCACTCATTAATGCCGGTAATTGATAGCAAATGGATTTCCCCCCACCAGTGGGCATAATCACGAACGTATCTCTTTTTTGTAGCGTGTTGGTGATTATCGCCTCTTGATCACCCTTAAATGTGTCAAATCCAAAAAATTCCTGTAAATTGTCAAATAGTGTTTTCTCTATTTCCATTGCGCGTTTCGCAAAAATAAGATAGACTGATAACTAAATAATGCTCAAAATAACATATTTTTGCGCATATCAGTATCTAAAATTACAAAATATATTTGTGAAAAGCAATTCTGAAATCAAAAATATTGCAACAAACGTTCTGGTTGAAGAGGCCCGTGCTTTAAACAAATTAACGGAACGCATTGACAGTGATTTCATTGCTGTGATAAATACCATTCTCGGGCTAAAAGGTAGGGTTGTGTTAACTGGTGTTGGAAAAAGTGCCATCATTGCTCAAAAAATTGTCGCCACATTAAATTCCACGGGAACACCGGCTATTTTCATGCATGCCGCAGATGCTATTCATGGGGATTTAGGAATCATCCAGACAAATGACCTCGTGATCGTCATGTCCAAAAGTGGTAATACACCCGAAATCAAAGTATTGGTGCCTTTGTTAAGACAGACGCAAAGCCAGCTCGTGGCCTTGGTGGGCAACACGAATTCCTATTTGGCACAGCATGCCGATTTCATTTTGGACACGACTGTCGAGAAAGAAGCCTGCCCGCATAACCTCGCGCCCACAACGAGCACCACTGCCCAGCTGGCTATGGGTGATGCGCTCGCGATTTGCCTACTCGAATGCCGTGAATTCAGTGATAGGGATTTTGCGCGCTTTCATCCCGGCGGAGCATTGGGAAAACGCCTATATCTTAAGGTGGCCGATCTATCTATGCAAAACGGAAAGCCATCTGTTCAACCAGACACGCCGGTGAGGGGGGTTATTGTTACCATCACCCAACATCGTCTGGGCGCAGTAGCTGTTGTCGAAAACGGTATGCTTATGGGGATAATTACCGATGGTGACATCAGACGCATGCTGGAAAAGCATCTCCATATCGACCAGCTTACTGCAAAGGACATCATGGGCAGTTCACCAAAGACGATTGACAGCAACGAATTGGCCGTTAATGCACTCAACATCATGCGTGAAAATAACATAACGCAACTTTTGGTGTTACATAACCAATCATATGATGGAATAATCCACCTGCACGATTTGCTGAAAGAAGGGATTATTTGATTCGAAGATGAGCGGATTAAAAACTTAGATAATAATTTGATAATTAAGCTGGCGGTCGAAAGCTGATGGCCAAAAGCAAAAAAAAAACAACAAATGAATAAAAATTATTATGCCGTAATCATGGCAGGAGGTATTGGAAGCAGGTTTTGGCCAGTAAGCCGCACGAAGTTGCCCAAGCAGTTTATCGACATGTTGGGTACGGGAAAAACACTCATCCAAACAACTTATGAACGTTTTCTAAAGATAGTTCCCGAAGCAAACATTTTTGTCGCCACAAACGAGTCATATGCCGACCTTGTACGGGAGCAGTTGCCGAAATTGTCGCAACAACAGCTGATATTGGAACCCATTATGCGAAATACCGCACCTTGTATTGCCTATGCAAGTCATAAAATACAGCAACTGAATCCCGATGCCACCATGGTTATTGCTCCGGCAGACCACCTCATTTTGGAAACAGATACATTTGTGGGCGATGTGACCAAAGGGCTCAAATGCGCAGCAAGCTACGATTGGTTGATTACATTAGGCATCAAACCCGCGCGTCCGGATACAGGCTACGGTTATATTCAATATGGTAAAACAGCAACGGTTCCAGGTTTCAAAAAAGTGAAAACCTTTACGGAGAAACCCAATCTCGAATTAGCCAAAACTTTTTTGCAGAGCGGTGACTTCCTTTGGAATGCAGGGATATTCATCTGGTCTGCTAAATCCATTATCAAGGCGTTTGACAAGTACCAAACGGAAATGGGTGATGTATTTAGAGAAGGGACAGAAGTGTACAACTCCGATCGGGAGGCCAAGTTCATTTCCGGAGCTTTTGTGCGTTGTGTCAATATTTCCATCGATTTTGCCATTATGGAAAAGGCCGATAATGTGTACGTGCTCCCATCAGACTTCGGGTGGTCCGATTTAGGCACATGGTCTTCCGTATATGAGTTGGCGGAAAAGGACTACTTGGGCAATGCGTCCTCGTCTTCAGACAACGTAATCGTCTATGATTCCTCCAACTGCATGGTTCACACTCCCGAAAATAAGTTGGTCATCGTAAAAGGACTTCATAATTTCATCGTCGTTCAGTCGGATGATACTTTGATGATTTGTCCGAAGGATCAGGAACAAGGTGTCAAGCAAATTGTGGCCGATGTAAAGGAAAAGTTCGGGAACAAATATGTTTAGTTGGAACACGGATAACGCTGATTAGGCAGATGGCCACGGATTGATACGTTTAAATTGATTGTTTAGAGATTCGCGAAGATCAGTTAAATCCGCGTCATCAGCGTTCCATTTTCTTTATTATATATGGAATCAGGATTCGTAAAAACCGAGATAAACACCAATGGGTTAGCCGTCATTACCTTCGGCCATCCCGCCCATAATGCGTTACCGTCTAATTTGCTTGCCAATCTAAGCGACCAAATCCAATCTGCAGGCGATAACAGCGCCACCAAGCTCATCCTGTTGCAGAGCGAAGGCGATACCACATTCTGTGCTGGGGCTAGTTTTGATGAATTGCTGGCCATACAGGATGAAGATGCCGGCAAAGCGTTTTTCTCAGGGTTTGCTGATGTCATCAATGCGATGCGTAAGTCGCCAAAACTTATCGTAGGCAGAGTACAAGGTAAGGCTGTGGGGGGTGGTGTCGGGCTTATTGCCGCATGCGATTATTGTTTTGCAACGGAAAAGGCGGCAGTCAAGCTTAGCGAGGTTAGCATCAATATCGGTCCTTTTGTCATTGCCCCGGCCGTTGAACGTAAGATCGGCATCTCAGCGTTGACCGAGCTTTCGCTCAATCCCGCACGCTTTTTCGATGTGCAATGGGCACAACGGCACGACCTGTTCCATTCAGTAAGGCCGACAATCTTCGAATTGGATGAAGCCATCGAGCAATTTTGCGAACAGTTAATAAACAAAAACCAAGAAGCGCTTACGGCACTCAAGAAAACCTTATGGCATGGCACCAAGCATTGGGATGAATTGCTTTACAAGCAGGCAGCTATCAGTGGCCGGTTGGTGCTCAGTCCGGAAACCAAGCAGTTGTTGAAGACGTTTAAACGAAGCTAATCCACCTTAATAGCTGCTTGTATCTGCGCCGTATCCGAGGTTTATGTTGGGATTATCTGGGGAAATCCCATATAAAAGCCATATACCACACGGATAAGACTCAGATGATGGCGGGAGAAAGCAGGGAATTAGCAAGAAGAAGTGTATAGAACGCAGAAAAAAACCTATATTAGCATGGAAATACCCTGTTCCATGCGAAAACCATTATATGCCCTACTATTATGCGTATTGTGCTATGTGTCTGGGTATGCTCAAATGCATTCCAATAACAGAAAAGCACAACAGGCTTTTGAAACAGCAACAAACCAGCTGAAAAACCGCCAATATGACCCTGCCATCGCTTCACTGGAATCTGCCATTGCATTGGATGCTAGTTTCGCTGCCCCCCATCAACAACTTGGGGATATTCACCGAAGGCAGAAAAGCTATGAAAAAGCCGTAGAACATTATGCTCGTGTTGTTCAATTAGATTCGACATTGACATCACTTACGTGGTTTGGTTTGGGTGAAAGCCTTCTTTACCTTGGAAAGTATACCGAGGCCCTGCCCATGCTGCGAAAATATAGGCTTACACCTGGCTTGGATGCAGCAGGCCAACGACTTACAGACAAATATATTGCTGATTGTGAATTTAGCATTTCTGCCCTGAAAAAACCGTTGCCCTTCCATCCGCACAATCCCGGTGTGGCCATCAATAGCGAATACGATGAGTATTTCCCCAAGCTCACGGCAGATTACAAGACCATCATTTTCACCCGCAAGACGGACAACCGGGAAAATTTCTATGAAAGCACCCAAGATAGTAGCGGTACATGGCAAACCTCCCTCCCTTTGCAGGGCGACATCAATTCGGCACGCTATAACGAAGGAGCCCATTGCATTTCGCCCGATGGCAAATACTTATTCTTCACTGGATGTAATCGCCCGGGTGGGCTGGGTAGCTGCGATATCTATGTGTCAAGGCGAGAAGGCGACCGGTGGGGCGAGCCGCATAACCTGGGGTCTCCCGTCAATAGTCGAGGATGGGAAGCACAGCCTGCATTGAGTGCCGACGGACGGACGCTCTATTTCGTGAGCAATCGCCATGGCGGGCAAGGCGGCTATGATATTTGGAAATCTATCCTCCAGGACAATGGGCAATGGGGCGTCCCGCAAAATCTTGGTCCAGCCATCAACACGCCCTATGATGAAAGTTCACCCTATATCCACGCCGATAATCGCACGCTTTACTTTGCATCGAACGGTTGGCCGGGATTTGGCGACAAAGATATCTTCAAAAGTCAGCTAGATAGTGCTGGACATTGGCAGCATCCTGTCAACCTCGGCTATCCCATCAATGACCACCACGAACAAAGCGCGTTGTCTGTGAGTATGAATGGTAAACAAGCATATTTCTCAACCAGGAGGCCTGATGCCTTTGGAGGATTGGATATTTATTCCTTCGAGCTGCCGCAGTCCGTGCAACCCAATCCCGTGGCTTATCTCAAGGGCATTATCGTGGATGCTGAGAACGAAAAACCCATCCATGCTGAAGTGACTGTGACGGATATCCTCACCAACGAGACAGTGTACAATGAAAGGGCTGATTATGAAGACGGAACTTTCCTTGCCCCCCTACCCTTTGGCAAAACCTATGCATTGCATATCAAGCAGCCGGGTTATCTCTTTTTTTCCGAAAATTATCCCCTTGACGATAGCACCAAAATTAACGATGCTTATGAAATACGTATTACACTTTCGAGGATAAAGACGGGAAGCGCCGAAACACTCAACAACGTCTTTTTTGAGGTGAACCGTTATGAACTGCTACCCCGGTCGAAAAGCGATTTGGATAACCTTATTGGTTTCTTGAACCTGAATAAAGATGTACGGGTCGAAATCGGTGGGCATACAGATGATACAGGAAGCAAAGCCTACAATCAAACCCTTTCCGAAAATCGGGCAAAAGCAGTGCATGATTACCTGATTGACGCCGGGATACCGGCAGGAAGATTAAGTTACAAGGGGTATGGCCAGTCTCAACCAGTCGCTGGCAATGATACAGAAGAAGGACGACAGCTCAATCGCCGCACGGACTTCAAAATCATTGAATAAGGATAATTATCCATTTTATATTTATATGTAAAACACTTATATTGCGGTAGATTATAATCGATTTACTTGTATATCCAGCTCGTTATGAATAGGCATATGATAACATTCGCCGTTTGGTTCTTCCTTTTTAGTAAAGCCTGTTTTTCGCAAGTGTCACCTGGTGCGGAACTCCAACTAGTGGCCGATGGATTCAGTTTCACCGAAGGCCCCGCCGTAGATAAGGAAGGCAATGTGTTCTTCACAGACCAGC
Organism: Parapedobacter tibetensis; assembly: GCF_024704835.1. Taxonomy (GTDB): domain Bacteria; phylum Bacteroidota; class Bacteroidia; order Sphingobacteriales; family Sphingobacteriaceae; genus Parapedobacter; species Parapedobacter tibetensis. The sequence continues at coordinate 99,932 of NZ_JAMXBE010000004.1, read as the reverse complement.
CCAACAACCGGATATGGAAATATGATGTGGATGGCAACCTGTCGGTATTTATGGAAAATGCAGGGCGCTCGAACGGACTGTATTTCGATAGCGAAGGCTTATTGATCGCCTGCGCCGATGAAAAATATCAGTTATGGCGCATCGATATGGACGGTAATGTCGAGAAACTGGCGGTCAACTACCTCGATTCTCTTTTCAATGGACCGAATGATACATGGGTATCGCCTTCAGGTTTGATTTACTTCACTGACCCCTATTACCAACGTGACTATTGGACACGAACATCGCCGGGGATGCAGTCGCAAGCCCTTTATCTATATCAGGACGGAACTGTAACGAGGTTGGACGACCAGTTTAAAAGACCCAACGGTATCGTCGGCACACCAGACGGCAAGTTTCTGTATGTTGCGGATATTGGAGATAGCAAAATTTACAAGTATCGTATCCAAAGCGATGGTTCGTTGACCGACAAGCAATTTTTTGCGCCTCAGGGTTCCGATGGTATGACCATTGATGAAGAAGGAAACCTGTACCTTACAGGTAAAGGTATTGATGTATATAACCCGCAGGGCGAGAAAATCACGCACATCCCCGTGCCGTCAAACTGGACGGCCAACATCTGTTTCGCTGGCCCAAACAGGGATCAGCTCTTCATTACAGCAACTGACAAGGTCTTTACCTTGAAAATGGCAGTTAAAGGGACAAAGTAGCCCCTTTTATGCATGCCGTCCAGCATGTTTTCCCTCTGCAATTTCTTCGACGATTTTGTTATTGAAGGCAGGGAGGTCATCAGGCGTACAACTGGTTATTAGTCCCTGCCTGTTGTTAGGCCTTTTCCCAAACCAAAAAAAGTGCTAAGTTTGAGCATGGAAAATGTTTTCTATGAAGGACAGGTGATATGGGCGCAGATTGATGCCAACAGGCATCTGCGGCATTCGGCCTATGCCGATTTCTGTGCACAAGCCAGGAGCAACATGCTTAAGAAAATGGGGTTGTCACTCGATAAGATTGCCGCGGTTGGTATTGGTCCTATACTCTTTCGGGAAGAATTGGTCTATTTAAGGGAGATACAACTTGATGAGTATGTGAAAGTGACTGTAGCGATGACCAAATATAACCTATTGAATTCCAGGTTTTCATTTCGCCATGAAATCTATCGAATGGATGGCACCAAATGCGCGGTGGTAACTGTAGACGGCGCTTGGATGGATGTAACAAAACGAAAACTTACTCCCTTGCCACTCGAATGGCAAACCATTGTGGAGCGCTTGCCTAAAAGTGAAGATTACCAAGAAATAACAACTTGACACATGCACTAACACTGTACACCATGAAGAAAATCACATTGGCTATTATGGCCACGCTATTGACGACGGCAATGAGCGCGCAGACCGCCAGCATTGTCTCAGGCAATACATCGTTCAGCATCGGCAGCATTGTCGGCACATTACAAGGCACTTTTGAAGCGCCTAAAGGTAAATTTGTCTTTGATCCTGCTAACCTCTCGGCGACACGAATAGACATTGCCATACCTGCAAACTCGGTGTTTACCGACCATAAAAGAAGAGATAGCGACGCCAAAGGGGAGAAATACCTCGATGTAGAACGGTTTTCCACCATCCGTTTCGTATCCACAAAAGTAGAAGCAAAGGACACCGGTTTTTTGGCTACCGGAAATCTTACCATCAAGGATATCACAAAAACAGTGACCTTACCCTTCGATGCAAAGAAAAACCAAGATGGCACATATTCCTTGTCAAGTACATTCGAGGTTAATCGGTTGGATTATGGTGTTGGAGGTAAAACATTCATGCTCCGTAATGTGGCTACAGTACATATGGATGCCTTGGCGAGATAATGGTATATAAAAAAGCCCGCAGTACCATCGTGGTGCTGCAGGCCAGGTGTTACTTATCCAATTATCTTACGCACAATACCCGTTTACTTTACCTCTACCAACCGGGAAGCAACCTTAGCTTCTTCTTTCTTCCCGATTTCTACTTTCAATATACCCTCATGGTATTGAGCGTTGATTTTGTTGTGGTCGATGCTTTCGGGCAAGGTGAAGGAGCGGGTAAATGAAGCGTAACTATATTCACGTTTGCTATACTTCTTACTTTCGTCCTTGGTTTCCGATTTCCGTTCAGCAGAGATTGTCAACACATCCCCGTCTACATTAATCTTAAAATCACCCTTTTCCAATCCTGGAGCGGCCAATTCAATATGATAGGCCTCGTTTGTCTCGGCCACGTTTACGGCAGGCACGCGTGAGATGAACCTGTCGGCCAAAAAAGAATCGTTGAAAATTGGGTTGAAAAGGTCATTTACCCAATTGTCTACCCCTCTGTTTTTGTTTCCTGAAAATTTTACCAATGTCATATTATAATCCTCCTATGATTTTAATTAATCTTTGGTAAGTGCTTTTCAAAATATATACCAACGAGGCGAAAAATAGATTTAATGACTTTTTGACATTAATCCCCTAAAAACTAAAGACAAAATGTCTTGTTTTTGCATTTATCGCTTCCATACCAGTGTAATGGAAGCGTTAGCCTTGTCGCCACCAAATGGAGGCTGGGTTTTGCAAATCTTTACTTCTATGGTATCGACAAATGGAAACCCTTTTCGGATACGGTTTAGCATGGTTTCGGCGACGGTTTCCAAAAGTTTTCTGGGAATTTTCATCTCCATCATAGCGATGTGATGTAATGTTTCATAATTCACGGTGTCGTTCAGGTCGTCCCTCCCCCTTCCATCCCGATCAAATTCCACCTTCATGTCCACCACAAATTCATTACCAAGCACCTGTTCCTCCGGATAATAGCCATGAAAAGCATAAAAACGCAAATCGGTAAGGGCCACTTGTTGTCTAATGTGCTCCATATCAGCAAACCTACTGATATTTTTTGATTCGTGACCATAACTTAACGCAGCGCAGTTGTGCAATCATATGCTCCTCTACTCTTTTCCTTGCCAAATATTATTGGTATACTTGTGCACAAAGATACACGAATATAAGTGCGCGTTTTTGCCGTATAAAACACCAATAAACAGATATGAGCCAATACCAAGCGCCAGACTACTACCTGTTGGATGAACTCATCAGTGAAGAACACCGGCTCATCCGTGATAGTGTGCGTCAATGGGTAAACAAAGAACTATTGCCCATCATCGAAGATTATGCACAGCGAGCGGAATTCCCCAGCCAGCTATTGCCTGAGATGGCCCAACTTGGCTTGTTTGGCCCTACCATACCTGAGGAACATGGTGGTGCCGGACTGGATTATCTTGCCTATGGTATCATGATGCAGGAACTTGAACGTGGCGATTCCGGCATTCGCTCCACCGCATCTGTGCAAGGGTCGTTGGTCATGTATCCGATATATGCTTTTGGCAGTGATGAGCAAAAGCAAAAGTATTTGCCAAAATTGGCAAGTGGTGAACTTATGGGATGCTTTGGGCTTACGGAGCCCAATCACGGCTCCAACCCTACCGGTATGCTTGCTCATTTCAAAGATGCTGGCGACCATGTGGTGCTTAACGGAGCCAAGATGTGGATATCTAATGCGCCATTTGCCGATATCGCAATTGTATGGGCAAAAAATTCCGAGGGCAACGTACAGGGGTTGATTGTGGAACGCGGCATGGAAGGATTCTCCACACCGGAAACACATAACAAATGGAGCCTGCGGGCCTCTGCCACCGGCGAGTTGGTGTTCGATAATGTAAAAGTGCCGAAAGCCAACATCCTGCCAGGAGTAGCAGGTATGCGCGGCCCGCTCAGCTGCCTCAACCAAGCTCGCTATGGCATTGCCTGGGGTGCACTCGGTGCCGCTATGGATTGTTACGACACTGCGGTGCGCTATGCCAAGGAACGCGAACAATTTGGAAAACCAATAGGTGGATTCCAGTTGCAGCAGAAAAAGTTGGCTGAAATGCTGACTGAGATTACCAAAGGTCAGTTATTGGTATGGCGTTTGGCTACGCTCAAGAATGAGGACCGCGCTTCGCCTGCCCAGATATCAATGGCCAAACGCAACAGCGTAGCCACCGCGCTCCATGTGGCACGAGAAGCCCGGCAAGTGCTCGGAGCAATGGGCATCACTGGAGAATACCCCATCATGCGGCACATGATGAATCTCGAATCCGTGGTGACCTATGAAGGCACGCATGATATTCACCTGCTGATTACCGGCATGGACATCACGGGCATCAACGCATTCAATTGATAATTAATAGTTATATAACATGCATAAATCATCCATTTCTGCTGGAGTGCTTGTCTTGTTGACACTTCCAGCCCTAGCGCAAAACAAAATGAAACCCGAAGAAACCGAAGTATGGGAACCGGAACCACGCGCGGTAACCACTTCCCCCGACAAAGCCCCGTCAGATGCCATCGCATTGTTTGATGGCACTTCGCTTGATCAATGGGTGAGCAAGAAAGATGGCTCCTCCCCTGCCGAGTGGACAGTGGCCGAAGGAGCCTTTACCGTGGTAAAAGGGAAAGGCGATATCCAAACCAAGCAAGAATTTACGGATTACCAGCTTCATGTGGAGTGGAAGAGCCCCACGGAAATCGTGGGCAAAGGCCAAGGTCGTGGGAATAGCGGTATATTTATGCAAGGATTATATGAAGTGCAGGTACTAGACAGCTATGGCAACCGTACCTATTCCAATGGCCAGGCGGCAAGCCTCTACAAACAACGTATTCCCCTGGTCAATGCAACTAAGCCTCCCGGTGAATGGCAAACCTACGACATCATCTGGACAGCCCCGCGTTTCAACGCAGATGGTATACTGATCAGCAAGGCGCGTGTCACCGTTATCCACAATGGTGTATTGGTGCAAAACAATGTGGAGCTTGATGGTCCAACCGAATATATCGGTATACCCAAATATAAAGCACACGGGGCTGGCCCAATTATCCTGCAAGACCATGGAAATCCCGTAAGTTTCAGGAATATATGGATTAGGCCTTTGTAATGATCAATGATTAATTAAAAAGGCCGGAAAACGTTACGTTTTCCGGCCTTTTTATTACAAACTGACAATTGACAATCAACCATTAACAATTGCCATCGCTTTCTCGTAGCTTTCGTTGTGCACGGTAGACACAGCGCGTCCGGATGGGTCGTTCACATTTTGGAAAGACGCATCCCATGCCAGCGCCTCAGGGGTGCTGCAGGCCACAGATTTGACCGATGGCACGGTCAACGAAGCAGCATCCGAAGGGAAATGTTCGGCAAAGATAGATCGATAGAGGTATTCCTCTTTGTTTTGGGGTGGATTGATGGGGAAACGCGTTGCCGCTGTGGCCAATGCCTCGTCACTGACCTTCTGCTTGGCTTGTTCCTTCAATGTATCAATCCAGCTATAACCCACACCATCAGAAAACTGTTCTTTTTGCCGCCAAGCAATACTTTCCGGCAGATAATCCTCAAAAGCTTTCCGCACAATCCATTTCTCCATCCGGCCTCCCGTAATCATTTTATCGGACGGGTTCAGTCGCATGGCGATGTCTATAAATTCCTTATCCAGAAAGGGTACGCGTCCCTCCACACCCCACGCAGCCAACGATTTGTTAGCCCGCAAGCAATCGTAGAGGTGCAATTTGCTCAATTTACGGACGGTCTCCTCATGGAATTCTTTTGCGTTGGGTGCCTTATGGAAATACAGGTATCCACCAAACAGCTCATCTGAGCCCTCACCAGAAAGCACCATCTTGATCCCCATCGATTTGATTACGCGGGCAAGCAGGTACATCGGCGTAGATGCCCGGATGGTGGTTACGTCATAGGTTTCCAAATGATAGATTACATCGCGGATGGCATCTAGCCCCTCTTGGATCGTAAAATTAATTTCATGATGTATGGTGCCGATATGGTCGGCTGCCTTCTTGGCGGCTATCAAATCAGGTGAACCTTTCAGTCCCACGGCAAAAGAGTGCAGGCGTGGATACCAAGCCTTTTCCTGATCGTTGGATTCAACGCGACGAGAGGCGAATTTCTTGGTGACCGCAGCAATAACGGATGAATCCAATCCACCGGATAACAACACACCATAGGGCACATCAGACATGAGCTGGCGATGCACGGCATCTTCCAGTCCCTTACGGAGCACAGCCATATCCGAAACTTGGGCTTCCACATTTTCATAGTGTTCCCAATCCCGTGAATACCATTTTTGGGGTTTGGCACTTTCCTTACTATACATATAATGCCCGGGAGGAAAGGTCTCGATACGGCTGCAATATCCTTCGAGCGACTTCATTTCGGAAGCGACGAAAACGCTTCCCAAGTCATTCCATCCAATATAGAGCGGGACGATCCCCATGTGGTCACGGGCAATCAAATAAGTGTCGTGTTCAATATCATACAAGGCAAAAGCAAAGATACCATTGAGATCTTCGATAAAGGAAGCCCCTTTTTGCTCGTATAAAGCCAATATTACCTCACAATCGCTTTGCGTGGAAAATTGATAATCAGGTAACTGATTTCGCAACTGTTGGTGGTTATAAATCTCACCATTTACCGCAAGCACCACATTGCCGTTTGCACTATACAATGGCTGCTGGCCAGACTTAGGATCAACAATCGCTAAACGTTCATGCGCCAAGATAGCGCCACCAGCACTATATATCCCTGACCAATCTGGTCCGCGATGACGAATCTTCTTCGACATCTTTAACACTTGGGGACGCAATTCTTCTGACTTTACCTTCAAGTCAAAAGCACCAATAATTCCACACATATATTAATACAATTAAATGTTAGTCATAGCTATAATCAACGCAAAGTAACGAATTAAATATTGATATTCGCAACAAAATCTTATTTTTCTAACGATTTTTTCAAAAAAACAACAAAAACAAAGAAATTATATCAACGAAACATTCAATATAATATCACATTTTTAATATAATTAGATGCTGGTGTTCATTGATTTTTCTGCATGCGCTAACGTTTTTCACTTTCTCGCAAAGTCGCGAAGCTTCGAAGTGGCTCCCTTTTCATCTTCGCGTGAAATGAATTTTTAAGGCGCAATCCGCTGGCTGGCGGACGTGAGCGAAAGCGGATTTTTGTCGCAGACCTATGCTGAACAATTGCATATATCACGCAATTTATCTAAGTTTGGATGCAATCTAAGAGAAACACAGGATAATTAGAAAAGTACGTGAAGAAACGAATCGCTATTTTTGCTTCAGGCTCTGGCTCAAACGCCCAAAAGATAATGGAATATTTCAAGTACCATGACCATGCCGAAGTGGCGCTTGTATTGAGCAATAATCCGGATGCCTATGTGTTACAACGCGCGGACAATTTCGAAGTACCTACACATGTTTTTGATAAACACGAATTTTATCACACGGATACAATCGTTAACGTACTAGATAAACTCAATATAGACATAATTGTCCTGGCCGGTTTTATTTTGTTGGTACCCAAAAACCTGCTACAAAAATATCCCAACAAAATCATCAACATCCATCCAGCCCTTCTACCTGCATATGGAGGTAAAGGCATGTATGGTGATCGTGTGCACCAAGCCATTTTGGATGCCAAGGAGGAAGAATCGGGCATCACCATCCATTTTGTCAATGAGCACTTTGATGAAGGAGAAGTCATTTATCAAGCCCGCTTCCGGATTGAGCCCGGAGATAGTATAGAAATAGTTAAATTCAAGGGGCAACAACTCGAGCATCTCCACTATCCAAAGGTCGTAGAAAATCTACTGAAAAAGATGTAATGCGATATGACTTAGCGGTTGGTTGCTCACCCATAAAATATTACCTTTGCGGTTCATAAATAAATAGCGAATGAGCCATCCCGTTAAGATAAAAAATGCATTGGTTTCTGTCTACTACAAAGACGACCTTGCCCCACTAATCCATTTATTAAATAAATATGGGGTCACCTTCTATTCCACAGGTGGCACAGAAACATTTATCCGCGAACTTGGCCATGCTGTGGTTCCGGTGGAAGATCTTACTGGATACCCGTCCATATTGGGTGGCAGGGTCAAAACATTACATCCAAAGGTTTTTGGTGGCATTCTATCCCGCCGTCCATTAGAAGCAGATAAGGTACAGTTACAGGAGTATGAAATACCCGAAATCGATTTGGTCATTGTAGACCTTTATCCTTTCGAAGAAACCGTGTCTTCGGGAGCATTAGAGCAAGACATCATCGAGAAAATCGATATCGGGGGCATAGCGCTTATTCGCGCCGCAGCCAAGAATCACAATGATGTGGTCATCATTTCATCCAAAGAAGACTATAAACTCCTTGCCGACACCCTCGCCGAAAATGAAGGTTATACGTTTTTGCAGCACCGCAAGGAATTTGCCAAACGAGCGTTCAACGTATCTTCCCACTATGATTCGGCCATATTTAATTATTTCAACCGGGAAGAGCCTTTACAGGTATTCAAACGAAGTGAGCAACATGCACAGGTACTCCGGTATGGCGAAAACCCTCATCAGGCAGGTATCTTTTATGGTAATTTGAATGAATTGTTCGACAAATTGAATGGCAAGGAGCTATCCTACAATAATCTGGTAGATATCGATGCTGCCGTGGCACTCATCGATGAGTTTGACAGTCCTACATTTGCCATCCTAAAGCATACCAACGCATGTGGTGTGGCCTCTCGGCCGGATTTGCATTCGGCGTGGCAAGATGCGTTGGCCTGCGATCCAGTTTCCGCTTTTGGGGGTGTGCTCATTTGCAATGGACAAGTAGACGACGCAACTGCCGCTGAAATCAACAAGCTTTTCTTTGAAGTACTCATCGCACCGGACTACAGCGAAACTGCACTTCGTATACTCACCAGCAAGAAAAACAGGATATTACTGAAGAGAAAAGCTATTAAGTTGCCTGAAAAACAATTCAAGACGTTATTGAACGGCATCATTGAGCAAGACAAAGACTTGGTAATAGAAGGGTCGGACAATATGGAGGTTGTTACAACCATGGTGCCCACCGAAAAAGAGTTCGAGGATCTGTTTTTTGCAAATAAAATCGTCAAACACACGAAATCGAACGCCATTGTGTTGGTCAAAGACGGCCAACTATCGGCCAGCGGTGTCGGACAAACATCGCGAGTAGATGCCCTGCGCCAAGCTATTCAAAAGGCCAAGTCATTTGGTTTCGATCTACGTGGGGCCGTCTTGGCATCAGATGCCTTTTTCCCATTCCCAGATTGTGTGGAAATCGCAGCGGAAGCCGGCATCACAGCCATTACACAGCCCGGAGGATCCATCCGTGATAAGGAATCCGTTGAAATGGCCAATAATAAGAAGGTAGCGATGGGTGTTACCGGCGTAAGGCATTTTAAGCATTGATTATGGAACGCGGATGACACTGGTTTAACGGATTTACACAGATAAACCGATCTCTGCGGTCATCTGCTTAATCCGTGCTATCCGCGTTCAATTATAAACTAACTCGTTATGAAATTCGGAAGCGTAGACAATCCAGAAGCAATAGATTTCACTTTACCTCCTACTCACCCAGATACAACGGCTTTACTGGGCAAGCATAAAATGCGTAAGGATTTGGAAGTATTTGTGGGCTGTGCCAAATGGAACAAGCAAGACCTCAAGGGGTTCTATCCACGGGGCACTAAGGACGAATTGGTTTATTATGCTACCCAGTTTAACAGTATCGAATTGAATGGCACCTTTTATAATTCGCCAGACAAGCAGCAGGTGGAAACTTGGAAAAGCAAAACCCCCGCTGATTTCAAATTTTTCCCAAAGGTGCCTCAATCCATCAGCCACTACGGACGTTTGCTGAATGTGGATGAGAAAATGACTGCGTTCGCTGACGCGATTACGCTATTCGAAGAAAAATTGGGGGTGAGTTTCCTCCAACTACACGACAATTTCAAGCCCAAAGACTTTGATAGGTTGGCTACTTTCGTGAAGAAATTCGCCAAATCCATACCATTGGCCGTGGAGGTTCGGAATTCGGAATGGTTTTCGGACGAATCTGTTAGGGTATCGCTTTACCAACTATTGGAAGAACAGCAGGTGGCGAATGTGCTGGTGGATACTGCTGGTCGTCGCGACATGCTGCACATGCGGCTTACTACGCCCTCGGCTTTCGTGCGTTATGTGGGCGCCAACCACCCCACAGATTACAAGCGATTGGACGATTGGATCACCCGCATCTCGGAATGGCGGGACGCGGGATTGCAATCGCTTTACTTTTTCGTCCACCAAAACATCGAAGTGGAATCCCCGCTGTTATCCACGTATTTCGTGGATAAACTGAACAGGGATTTGGGCTTGCAAGTAAAGGGGCCTGTAGACTTGCAAGCGCCAAAGAATTCCCCTTAATGTGAATGCCCCGTCGAACCAGATAAGACCGCTTTGATGAAAAATGCACCCTTGGTTACTATTTTTGTGCCTTCCGGTATTACAACGGCTGGTGTAATGGCCGTGTAGCCCATTTCCGAAACCCCTTTCGCCACTTCTATTCGCTCGAAATTCATGGAACCACTGGCGGCGGCATGCTCTACCTCCCCTCCTTCTGCATGGTCATGGCCGTCTGCATGATGGTGATTTTCCGGAGATTTATCCGTAACGACGAAAATATAAGCGTTATCCCCTTCGTCCACGATGGCTCCGTTTGGGACGGCTGTTGACAATGTTTTGTCAAGGCTGATGGTTGCGGTGATGTTCATGCCGTCAATGAGATCGCTTTTATCACCATTTACATAGCAGTGCACGGGTATGGTTTTGCTATTGCCCTCAAATGTCGCGCCGATACCGAATATGCTGGCATCATACGTTTTGCTTGGGATATTGGTTAGCATGAAGTGGATGTTTTGCCCAATTTTCAGGAGGGGTAAATCCTTCTCAAAGACATTCAAATCCAAATGTAATTGATGGTTTTCAACAATTTCCGCCATTGGCGTAGACACATCCACATAGCTTCCCAGATTGGTAAAGATACGGCTGACGGTTCCGCTTATCGGACTGGTGATGGCCAGTTCGGTTTTAAGGTTATCGGGACTAACGGTGCTCGGATCGATACCCATCAGGCGGAGCTGTTGAAAGAGCGAAGCTTTGCGGGCACGTTGTGCCTTGAGTTCGGATTCCACATTTTGGAGGTTTTTCAACGCCCCTACATTGCCCTCATTCAGCTCTTGCTGGCGTTTCCGTTCCTGCTCAGCAAAGACTATCCTGCTGCTGATGGTCAGGTATTCTTCTTGAAGCTGGATAAACTGTGGATGCACAATGGTGGCGATAACCGACCCTTTTTTCACGGATGTACCTACATCCACACGGAGTGTTTTGATGACTCCCCCATAAAGTGCAGTGATGCTGGCCTTATTGGCATTGGGAACCTTTAACCTGCCATTGGCCTTGATGGTTGCTGTTAGCTCCTTTTGCTCAATCTCTCCCAATGATAGCTTGATGGATTGCATTTGATCTGCCGTAAGTGTCGCGATGGTCGAATTTTCCTCATGCCCGCTTTCGTCATTGGATGCCGTTTCGTTTTTACCGTGGCTATGGCCATCATTTTCCGAATGGCTGCTGCACGCGCTGAAGATAAAGAAGGAAATAAAAACAACCCCTACAACAATCCATTGATAATGGCTAACTATAATTTTGTTGGTTTTCATTGCGTTTGTTATTTATTGATTAAGAAGTTAATATCGATGACTGCCTGGTTAAGTTGTTGGACAGCGTTGAGGTAGGCCAGCTCAATATCCGTGGAGGTTTGCAGCGCGTATAGGTATTCCACATAGGTGATTTCGCCCGTGCGGTATCCCAGCTGGGCGGCTGCTATGATTTGTGCGGCATTGGGCAAGGCCTGGTTCAAAAAATAATTGTACCGCTGCATGTGCAGTTCGTATTGTTCCATTGCATTCTGCAATTCAGCGCGCAGCACCCGCTGTTGTTGTTGGCCCCTGGCTTCTGCTGCCTGCTTTTGATAGTCCAGCGCGCGGATACGTCCCTTCGTGGCGCCCAGCGTGAGGGGGATGGCGATACCCGCATTGACGAAGTTGAAGCGCTTGTCGCGCCCATAATAACGCTCTTGGTTGTCGACCATATAGGAGCCCACCAATGACTGGCTGGTGTAACCCACTGTTATATCGGGTAGGGCTTGTGCTTTTTCCACGTTCTTGCTTTGTTCGGCAACGAGCGCCTCCTGATACAATCCCCGGACAATGGGGTGTGTGGTTATCGCAGCGCTATCCACCAGCGTGCTTACTTTCAAGGGCTCGTACGTCGCTGTTGAAGTGACAGAAAAATCGGCATCGGTATTCAGCAATGCATGGAGGCTGTTGTAGGCATTCCGCAGTAGCGTCTCGTTTTCGTCCAATAGCAAATTGATCTCCCCTCTTTTCGTTTTTGCGGTGCTTACTTCCAATTGGCTGGTCTCGCCAGTTTTATGGCGGATGGAAGCCGCCTTGACGAAATCAACAAATAAGCTGTCCAGATGGGCTAACTTGAGTTGGTTATGCTGCAAATACTGGATCTGGTAAAAATAGGTCCTTACCTGGTTCTTCAATTCGTTTATGGTGATTTCGCGCCGTATTTGGCTGGCTTCCACCGCTGCCTGCAGCAACTTGCTCCGTGCGCCGAACAAGCCCGGAAAGGGAATGGTCTGCGACAATTGGAACGCATTGTCTTTTTCCAGGCCGTTGAAATGGCCATATTGTCCGCTGATTTCCGTTTTGGGCAATTCGAATGCCGTCCTTTTCCTGCTTTCCGAAGCTTTGATTTCCAGGTCTTCCGACATGACCCCCCTATTGTTGGATACGGCCATTGAGATGGCCTCTTCGATAGTCAGTTCCCCCATGCTATCCCTTTCCTGGGCAAGCGAAAATTGTGAAGGAAGCCCCATGAGTACCAAGGCCACAATCAAAGGCAGTGCCCCTTTCGCCGGGTTGATATTTCCCCGTTTGGTTTTGGTATGGAGCAACAGATATAGCGATGGCAGCACAAATAAGGTGAGGAATGTAGCGGTAACCAACCCACCTATCACTACGGTCGCCAGCGGCCGCTGCACTTCTGCCCCTGCCGAAGTGCTTAGTGCCATGGGCAGGAAACCCAAACTGGCCACCGTAGCCGTCAATAGTACTGGTCTCAACCGGATTTTCGTCCCTTCGATGACCCGCTTCACCGCATCGTCCCATCCGTCCTTTTTCAATTGGTTGAATGTTCCGATGAGCACAATGCCATTCAACACCGCCACCCCAAACAAGGCAATGAATCCGATGCCTGCCGAAATACTGAAAGGCATGTCGCGTAAAAGCAAGGCAAACACCCCGCCGATGGCACTCATGGGTATGGCCGTAAAAATAAGGGCGGCCTGCTTGAAGGAGTGAAACGTAAAATATAGCAACATAAAAATCAACAGCAAGGACACAGGTACAGCAACCATGAGGCGCGCTGAGGCCTCTTGCAGGTTTTCGAACATACCACCAAAGGTATAATAGTAGCCTGTTGGAAGTTTGTCCTGTTGTTCAAATTTTCTCTGTATTTCACGTACCACACTGGCCACATCCCGTCCGGTGAGGTTAAACCCAATGACAATCCGCCGTTTTCCATCTTCCCTGCTGATTTGTGCTGGGCCTACCTTATATGAAACGTCGGCAAGCTGCGAAAGCGGCACCTGGTTGCCCGAAGGAAGTGGTACCCACAGGTTGCTTACATCCTCAATGGAGGTTCTGTATGTGCTGTCCAATCGGACAACCAAATCAAACCGGCGTTCATTCTCAAAGACCTGTCCAGCGGTCTTCCCCGCGAACGCCATGCTCAAGATATCATTGAGTTCCCTGACGTTCAAACCGTAATTGGCTATTCGCGTACGATCATATTCGACATTGATTTGTGGTAGGCCCGCTATCCGTTCAATTTGTGGTTCGGTGACACCCCGGACCCCTCGAATCAGGTTTGCAAACCGATTGGCATACACTAATAACGAGTCAAGGTTTTCACCGAATATCTTTACGGCCACATCTTGCCGTACGCCTGTCATCAATTCGTTGAAACGCATCTGAATCGGCTGGTTGGCCTCAAAAAATACGCCCGGTATAATGGCCAGTTTTTCCAAGATTTCGTCCGATAGCTGTTTATAGCTCTTCTTCTCCGGCCATTCATCCCGGGGCTTCAGGATGATCATCATATCCGTTGCCTCTGGAGGCATTGGATCCGTGGGTACTTCTGCGGCACCTGTTTTACCCACCATCATTTTCACCTCGTCGAAACTTTTGATGATTCGCGAAGCCTGCATCGACGTTTCGATGCTTTGGCTCAGCGATGTTCCCTGTGGAAGGATGCAGTGGAAGGCAAAGTCGCCTTCTTCCAGGTTTGGGATGAATTCGCCCCCCATTCTTGAAAAAAGAAACAGCGAAAAGGCAAATACGGCGACGGTGCTGCATATAAGGATATATTTGATACGGATGGCCTTTTGCAGCAATGGCTGGTAAATACGTTGCAGATAGGCAATCATCCGGTCAGAAAATTTCGCCTTTCCATTTATCTTCTTGGGTAGAAAGAGGGCGCACATCATGGGAATATAGGTGAGCGATAGGATGAGCGCGCCAAATATGGCAAACCCGACTGTCATGGCCATCGGGCGAAACATTTTACCCTCGATACCCACCAGCGTCAAAATAGGGATATACACAATGAGGATGATGATCTCACCGAAAGCCGCACTGGTCCGGATCTTCGAGGCGGAAACGAATACCTCCTCATCCATCTCACTTTGTGTGAGTTTGCCTGTGGATTTCCGTAAGCCCAAATGGTGCAGCGTAGCCTCCACGACGATAACGGCACCATCCACAATCAACCCGAAGTCAATGGCCCCGAGACTCATCAAATTTGCGCTAACCCCGAACACGCGCATCATCCCCAAGGCAAATAGCATCGCTAAAGGGATTGCGGAGGCAACGATGAGACCCGCACGAAAATTTCCTAAGAAAATAACCAGTACAAAAATAACGATCAAGGCCCCCTCAATCAGGTTTGTTTGCACGGTTCCCATAGCCCGGCCAACCAGGTCGGTTCTGTCTAGGTAAGGTTCGATAATCACGTCTTCGGGCAACGATTGTTGGATCGTGGGGATTTTCTGCTTAACGCGTTGTACCACCTCATTACTGTTCTCGTCTTTGAGCATCATCACCACGCCCCCTACGACCTCCACTTCACCATTATAGGTAAGCGCCCCATATCTGACGGCATTCCCAAAACGAACCTTGGCTATATCTTTGATGTAAACTGGCACACTGCCGGGGTTGCTCTTAACCATAATATCCCCAATGTCTTCCAGTGAATTGACCAATCCAATACCCCTGATGAAATATGCATTAGGCTTCTTGTCGATATAAGCGCCCCCTGTATTCTGGTTATTCTCTTCCAATGCCGAAAAGATGTCAGGAATACTTACATCCATGGCTTTCAGCTCATCCGGATTGACCGCCACTTCATATTGCTTGAGTTGCCCCCCAAGACTGTTGATTTCTGCGACACCCGGCGTTCCTCTTAGCTGACGAGCCACGATCCAGTCTTGCATCGTACGCAGGTCCATGGCCGAATACTTGTCTTCGCTACCGGGTTTGGGATGCACGATATATTGGTACACCTCTCCCAATCCCGTGCTTACCGGGGCGAGCTCAGGTATCCCGATGCCTTCAGGGATTTGCTCCACAGCTTCTTGGAGCCGTTCATTGATGAGCTGGCGGGCAAAATAGATGTCGACGTCCTCTTGGAATACCGCTGTGATGACAGACAATCCAAAGCGGGAAATGCTTCGTGTTTCTTCCAAATTGGGCACATTAGCAATGCTTTGTTCAATGGGAAATGTAACCAACTGTTCAACTTCCTGCCCCGCAAGTGTCGGACAGCGCGTAATGATCTGTACTTGGTTATTCGTAATGTCGGGTACGGCGTCTATGGGCAGCTTGGTTGCACTCCATGCCCCCCATATGATGAGTATGAGTGTCATCAAGCCAATGATAAACTTGTTCTTGATGCTGAACTTAATGATGTAATTTAACATTTTGTTTAACGGATTAATTCGTTGGCAATCAATTCTTGCTCTCAGGTAAGCGAAAACGACGGGACGTCCCTATCGGAATCGACCTACACTACGGAAAAACATGGAAAAATTGAAAAATTAAGCCGTCAACTTGGGGGGTTGCCAAATATCGTCACAATAAGAGTTGGGAATGTGATTGGTGCTATCAACGCCCATTTTTACCGAATTTATGGGGAAATAAACCGGACTTACTGCATGATGTAGATTGAAATTCGATGTCAATGTAGTCCCACAACAGGGACAAACACAAAATGGCCCACACAAATCGTGGAAATGATTGTGTGAATCTTCCGCTGGCGCGATATAGGTTATGTGAACAACCCCATATACAACCAATGTATCATTGCAGGGGAAGAATGACACTGCAGTGATGTATAGAAAGCATGTGATTCTTAGAAGCTTCACGCAGCAAAGATACATTTTTTTAACAAAATCGTTGAAAAACTTGGATTCTTGGATCAGTTGTCAAACTTCTCCAATTGCCGTAGCAGTGTCGCAAAATCCTTAGGATAAGGTGCTTCGAAATGATAATCCTTGCCATTAATCGTAAAACGAAGTTCACGTGCATGGAGCGCAAATCGCCTGATGATGGGTTGCTCTTCCTGCCCTTTACCCAAGGTGAAACCCCTCTTTTTGATTTGTGAGAGGTAAATGGGCTTACCCTTGTAAAGCGTATCGCCCACGATGGCTGCACGTTGTGTGGCCAAGTGTATGCGGATTTGATGCATCCGACCGGTTACAGGTCGGCATTCCACCAAGGTATATTGCTTGAAATAGTGTAGCGACTTGAAATAGGTTTCAGCGCGTTTGCCATTGGCCCGGTCAATGGTGACGTTCTTGTTACCAAGGTTAAGGATCGAGAAATCCACTAAGAGATCCTCGAAGACATGGGTTCCCTCAATAATGGCATGGTATATTTTGGATACCCTTCGGCGTTCAAATTCGATGGATACCAGTCGGTAAGTCTCCGGATTTTTGGCGATAAGGAGCAGACCTGAGGTTTCCTTATCAAGCCGGTGGCATACCTGTGCATCGGCATGGTATTTTTTTGCTAAACGGAGTACACTGGCCTCTCCGCCTTCTCGTTCGTCCAAGGATGCCAAGAACGGGGGTTTATTGATTACGATGAGATTGTCATCCTCATGGATGATCAAATCGTCAAACTTCGGTGGTTTCAACGTACGATCTTCAAGCATATCGTGGGCAAAAGTACGGAGATTTAGGCTAAAATTGAGGGAATGCCTTGTCTATTTCCGATAAAACCAAATTTAACACGGCACCATACAAATCATCCCGCCCCTGGATTGCATCAGACAGGTAAATGATTTCGTAACTTTATGGTAAGTAAGATTACATCATGGAACGGATTACCATTGAATTACGTAATAAAAGTAAGCGAGAAATGTTGCTGAAAATTCTTAACGCTGAACCTTTTGCTGGGGCTGCGGCGTTTGGAAATGGGCCGGAACCGTTTGTATACGGCGTCAAACCGTACGGAAAATATGCCAAACCGTACGGGAAATGGGGCTAACCATACGGTAGTAAGGCAGCATAAAACGGTTTCGGGTTAAAGGCGTACGGCAATGGGGTATTACCAAACACCGCGGGTGTAAAACCGTATGGCGGAGCGCTATAACCATCCTATTCCAAGCCATAGGCGTATGGAAATATACGGTAACCGTACGCCGGGAAGGTATTACCGTATGCCGGGACTCTGGAATAAAACGGTTCCGGGTCATTGACATACGGAAATGCTCCAAAACCGTATGCCGGAGGCATATAACCAAACGCCGCAGCGCCTTCACCGTACGGTTACAACCTAAAACCATACGGAAACGCTCCATTTCCGTACGGAAATAACCCACGGGTATCCACCGGGCACCTTAACCATACGGTTCCAGACCAAAACCATACGGAAATGCGCCATTTCCGTACGGAAATAACCCACGGGTATCCACCGGGCACCTTAACCATACGGTTCCAGACCAACACCATACGGAAATGCGCCATTTCCGTACGGAAATAACCCGCCGGCATACGCCGAAGCACCAGAACCGTATCACTTCAAGCCTTTTCCAAACGGTAGCTGGGCATTTCCAAACGGTTCTAGGCGACCCAAAACAGACTAAAACTCGTCAGATTAGGCATTACTTAACATATCTTCCCGATCTTCTCCCTGCATATCCGACCCACCACATCCTGCATCCGTGTCACTGTGCCGATGAGTATCCGCAATTCCTCTGCGGTAATACCGTAATCCGGCTTATACCGGGCCTCGACATACCCACGCTTGAGCAGGTCAAAGAGGTGGCGCTCCTGGTCATCCAGCGCGGGTGTGTGGAAGACAGCGTATAGCTCCACCGAAATGTGCTTGGCATAATTGCGTAGCTTTTGTAGGTTATGGGTCTTGGGTTTGTAGCCCGTGAATACCAACAACGCGGTGCTGTAAAAACATTCGGTTGCTTGATGCAGGGAAAACGCGGACAACCTAAAATCAATTTCCTCCAAGTAAAACTTGGCTCCCTTTAAAAAGCCTCGGCCTCTTGGAAACCAAAGCTCAAAATAGCCCTGTGCTTTGTCTCTTTTTTCCTGTAGGGTAAGTTTAGCAGGTTCGGTGAATCGGTAGTTGCCCGTGTCGTAAAGCAGGATGCCTCTATGTATGATTTCCGTAAAGAAATACTGCCCAAGACGCAATCCCTCATTGATGTAGTCGACATCATGTACAATGGGACTCACTACATTCTTAACGTGGCCGGTGCGGTTCTCAATATGGCTGATGATGGCATGTTCCTTCTCCTGTCCCTCGCTTTTCTTGATAACCACCAGGAAGTCGTAGTCACTGATGTAGCTGTAACGCACACCGTCTTCCACGTACTCGTCTTCCACCCACTTGTCCGACGCATGGCTGCCGAACAGGATGACCTTCTCAGGCTTCGCCACCTCCTTGATGATTTCAAGAATTCTGGCGATTTCATGTTGTTTGGATTCGGGTAAATGGGATAAGGGGTTCATCCGGTAAAAATAGAAACTTTTAACCACTACATGCTAAAAACCGGACTGATATTATCAATGTGATAGCGTTAACCACTCCAAGGAATATATTGGTTGGTCCGACAAGAAAATCTAATCAACGCGGTTTCTCCTACAGTCCCTATATTTTACCCTAAATTTGAATCTGAAATCCGCAATATGCTGATATTTTCTTTCTTTTTGACCACTACTGGTTTCCACAAATCCATCTGCAATGCTTGCCGAAAGCGGCGATCCGTCACCGGACCAATCCACATTAATACCCTCTTCCGCCAGCACCTGCGTCAAAAACTCATCAGCCTTTGCCAAATCCGCATCTTCATGTTTACCATCAAAGAACGGCAAATAGAAATATCCAGATGTCAGTACATACCCGTAACAATTGCTTTCCATCGAAATTCCCACGCTTGCAGCGTTCACCGTCCTACCTTCTCCATCGATAACCTTTTCACTAACCCGTTTCCACGCTTCCACAGGTGTGCCCGCATTGGTATAAATGGTGTATTTCTCGTATTTTGTAGTGACATGGTATGTTCCCATGCGCTGGTTAATTTCATGCGTTTCTATCGTCCCATCAGAATTTAACATAGGCTTGGCAACAATCCGTCCATCCTTGTCCACGATGAACTTGCCGCCCTTATCTATCAGCCTGATCAGGTTGTTCAGCGCATATTGGTAGGGTGAAACCTGGTTGTAAACTTCGGCATACTTGTCCTGCACACCCCACCTACCAATAAACGAATGACCCTTGCTCGGGTCTTACGTGCGTAAAGGCTTTGTATGGTGGCCTGGCCTGTGCCTTTGACAATCCAAGAGACGATGACACTGCGCTTAACACTTGCGCCGGACTTGGAAATAGCGGCATACGCAACACGTATACGTCATGTTGGGGATTAATTTTGAAGAATCAATACAGCTTCCCTAAAATCATTTAGTTTAGGTTTATTTACATACTCTTCTCCAATGCGGACCACATGAAACTTTATATTGAATCCAAAATCAGTCTGGCTCAATATTATTTCCAAAGTTTCTTCTGTATTAAACTCTCTCCATTTGCTGCTCAATTCTCGTACGAAAAGAAGGGACTGAACAAATAAATCATCATCAATATAATCATCTATATGTAAAGAATTTATAAAGCATTCATATCCTGTATTATCAATAAAATCCTTTCCGCCTATATGTTTTTGTGCCTTTAATAAGACTTCAAGAAAATAACCCCCATTTTCCACTATAAAACCTTCTTCTAAGAGAGCAATTAAAATTTTACTAAGTTTCTTCCCATAGGCTAAGCTACCTATCAACAATTCGAGCATTTTTAAGTTACAAACTATCATTTTGAATGAAAAATCATTGGTTGCTAATCAAATCCTAAGTACCGCAGCCCCTTCTCGATTCCTTTTTTGAAATCAGAATCATTTAGCAACTTGTTTACTCTATCTGGTGCATCCTTAAATAATCCGGTAGAGGGATCATAAATATACTTATTCCCATCATTATCCTGATAGTGAACTTGGCGCGGCCTACTTGCCGGATTAGGGTTTTCTACATCTATTCGTGCTTTGCCTTTGCCTTTCCAAATCGTTTTACTGACTAATTGAGTTCCTTTTTTAACCAAATTCCCCCCAGCCATGCCAAGAACCGCATTAACTGTTCCCCTCTCCATCGCCTCCCCTAGGGTCAACTGCCCATTTGAATATTCAAGTGCATCGTATATCAACTCCGTACCGGGAATCCAAGTCACGGCCTCCTTCTGCGCATCATACAGCTTTTTAATATCCGCGCCAACCTTTTGCACTCGCCCGGCTATCTTCCTGTTCTGACAAAATTTCGGGATCCTCTGAGGGCTTATTCCCTGTGCCCGGCAGATTGAGGCCGAACATCGCCAAAATCCTACGCCACTTCTCCCACGGATCGTCGCCATCGTTGAAATCCCACGCCATCATCCCATCCGGGTCGATGAACCTTACCGGATTGTTGAACGCATATGTATAAGGTGACCAAGTCCGCATCTTTTCAGCAAGCGGATCCACCGTTCCCCACCTCCCGATCACCGGGTCATACAGCCTCGCGCCGTAGTCGTACTGCTAACCCAGATTCATTTTTTCTCCTTTATATATCGAGCCGTAACTTTGGATTTATTTTTCGTATTTTCGCTCCGTTCAAGTGATAAAACATCTGTGAGAAATACGACATCGTCAAACCTGCCTTTTATACTGTCATGCCATCTGATATTATCCGGGTTCTCGATTTCTTTGGCGAATAGCTTTTCCGTCTTATTTCTTTTAAAATCGAAGTAGCCGTTCCCTCGTCTTATTTCAACGGAACTGTCCGAATTGAAAATCAGGTGTGCAAGCAAACCATTATTGAACCCGCTGTAAGTGATTTTAACATACGAATTCGGATACTTCCCTTTGGAATAATCCCCATAATAAAGGTACGTGGTGGCACCGATATCCTTCCGTGTAACGCTCGTTCCTTTGTACGTATACACAATCAGATTATCCGTACATCCGACACAAAGCGTAAGCGCCGCTACAATTAAACCAATTATACTTTTCATCGACTACCTCCTTATATACCGCTTTCCCGCTTCTATTCCATGTCTTGACAAACGTTCTCTCCGTAGTTGGCACGGTAGTTCAGTATGCCAAAACCCGTTATTGGTTGTACTGCTCCCATATAATAGTCCAACCCACCCATTATCGCTGCAACACCCTTACGGTTATTCGATTGATTGTACAGGCCAAATCCATAATCCAGAATTAAATTAGGCATCATCGACCGTTCAGCCACTGCACCTGCGGCAAAATTACCGGCATCCCTAGCTGACGCATATCGCCCATATAGTTTGGATCCATAATAGTACCCACCTGGGGAATTCCGCTTGATATCCCAATCGCCATACCCTCCCGCCTTCGTGGAATACTCGTATGCAGACGGATTCTTTGAAAGGATTCCCTGACTTCATAAAACGCCCAGTCCGAATCAAAGTCTATTCTCGCTTGGTCCCCTACCTTAACCGAACCATCCGCAGCAACTCCATTTTTTTGGAAATGTTCAAAGTCAGCAAAACCAAAAGGTGTCCAAGTTTCACCCATACGCTTACCACACCCGGAAGTGGTCCCGGTTGATTTTCGCCTTTTATCAATATCATCTTTTGACGTTGCATCATCGTGCTTGTAAACACCCAAATCTCCATCGTCATATATAGCCAATACATTGCCCCACTGATCGGTGTGAGTCGAGGGCGGCATAGCCCACATCCCATCCGGGTCAATGAACCGCATCGGGTTATTGAACGCGTAGTTATACGGGCTGTGCCTCCGCATCTGCTCCGCAAGTGGGTCAATAACTCCCCACCTTCCGATCGCAGGATGAACCTTGTTCATTCTTGTCTAAAATTAGATATCGGTTTACTACTCTACCAATAAGATCTTATCATTAACTTGAAAAACAGGATATACCACGCCAAACTCTTTTAAATAGAATAACTTTTTAAGCTCTACCAACCTATTCAACTCTTTATGAATCAATTCCGTATCGTATGAAAAATTATTCCATTTGGGATTTGTCCTAATATATTCGCCGAACTTCCAAGTACTGAATTTTATCGGATTGCCATTTTCCGGTAAATAGTCAAATTCACAGACAACACCATCCTTTTCAAGCTTACAACCTCCTCCATGATAAAAATATCTATAACCCCCAATTGTTGCCTTGTCATTTTGTCCGCGGAGATCATTGTGATCCATACCTCCATTTTTAAGGAGTTTTTCAAAACCTTCGATAAACTCAAGATAATCGATTACCACAAACGGGATCCAATCAGAAACCATATCCTTTTAACTATCGACAACCATAAAAAATGGCGTCAATGGGTGCACTAATACATCTGGGTCGAGACCGACAGGCCCGCATTCGACCGGAAGACCGCGGAAACGCTCAACGGCATTGACGGGCTCGATGCAGCCGAATTTATAGTACCCGTTCTATTTTTCCGGCGGCGCACCGTCATCATCTTTGGTTGGCCTTTCATCATACCTGTTTTCAAACTCTAAAAAAACCTTTAGCGCTTTTCCTGACAAGTAATCCTTCACCTTGCTTATGTGTGATTTATCACTATAAATAGGATGGAAAATCTGCATAACAATAACATCCTCGGTTTCATTTCCCCCCAATTCTATTGCACGATTTATATAATGAAATGATTTACTAGCAATCACTTCATTATCTATATTATCCAACAGAAATCGACCAAACTCTCCCAAGATAGGATAAACCCCATCCTCATCGTCAAATACGGACGTAAATTGAGGAATTTGTTTCTTCAACTCTGTTATCAATCTGTTGTAATACTCATCTTTAATAACCTGAAAGTGCATTTTGAATATCTTGTAAAAGTTGTTTAGTAATTTGTTTATCCGAAGGAGACAAGTTTGCCCGATTGCTCCAAACTTTTTGAAGTGCCGTTCTATAGTTCAAAAGTTTCGTATGGTGAGATTTACCCCCAACTGTCCCACCAGTTAATTGCTCAACCCTAAAAGCATCCATTGAACTACCGCTTCCTATTTGCGCCGTCGGCCTAAAGAGATCCTTGACTAGATTTTTAAGTTTTGGGTTCTCAACTGAATTCAGTAAGTTTTGCCCCGTCGTTCCTAAGAGTTTTATACCGTTTTTAGAAAGATTACCTCCAGTTATCCCAAGCAATGCATTAACCCCCCCTCTCTCTATTGCTTCTTCAAGGGTCAGCTTTCCATTTGAGTACTCTAATACATCATATATCACCTCTGTCCCAGGAATCCAAGTTAGCACGTCCTTCTGTGCTTCATAACCCGCCTCAATCGTTTTTCCCACTTGCCCAGCCGCTTTACGCATATTTGAGTGCTCTTCTTGGACTGCCGGATCGTTCGACTGCTCAACACCACTATTGGTCAATTTGAAGCCGAACGATTCCAGTATCTCCCTCCATTTCTTCCATGGATCGTCGTCGTCATTGTTGAAATCCCATGCTCTCATCCCATCCGGATCGATGAAACGTACTGGGTTATCAAAGGTATAAGCGTACGGCGAATACCTTCTCATGCTTTCCGCCAGTGGATCCACAGTTCCCCACCTGCCTATCACCGGATCATAGAACCTCGCGCCATAGTCGTATGACTTAAAAATAGGTTATTCTACCAATATGCGAATTTTTGCGTAAAAAACACTAGTTGTATCAAGATCTCCTGTCATATCGCGATAATTTTCCGGAATACCGAATGAAGACAGCTCTTGACAAAATCTTACGACTTCCTCACGATTATAGTAATTGTAAAAGCCTGAGTATTTCCTAAGTAAATAAACCAAGCTATCCTGTCTCACGTATGATTTACCGTCTATCGTCATGTTTCCAAACTGTCCTACACATACTCGGCTAGTGCTACTATCCGCAAAATGGAAATTACTTTGTAAACACATACCATATGTCGAAGCCACACCATTTGAAACCTCTGACTCAGCAAGGAGTCTCTCAATTGCCTCAAATTCATTCCGACTTATATAAGTACTTCCTTTATCGAGTACTTCACGTCCATCAAAATCATCTTCACAAGGGCCATCTGAGTCTACATACCCTTTTGCATAGTACAAGTCTACGTACTCTACTGGTTCGTCATATCGGTTAATTGAACCTGAACACGACACAAATAAAAGGGAAATAAATGCAATTATGTTGTCTAATTGCAATAAACACCCGATACTGTGTTTTGAAATCATATTACCACTCATAAAACGGTCGATTTGATGTATTAGGCATGAATATTGGAAATCTGTCGTTAAATATCGACCAAGGAAAGGGTTTTGACTCTTGAGTTGAAGTGGGATCATTGACCCTGATACTTTTCCCTGCATCGTGAGATTTTCTAACCTGCCCTGGTTTCATCTCCTTGTTCTTGATTGCTGTTTCACGTTCGGCACCAGTGATAACACGCCGTTCTTCGACATTTCCATATTGAGAATCAGGTGTTCCTTGTCGCTTCCTATGAGATGCCACATCTTTAGAAAAAGAAACAGCATGAGCCATCTCATGCTCTAAAGCAGTGGCAGGAGAAAGCGTAAAATCTTCAAATTGGTGCGCCTTAAATGGGTTCCATTGAACTTTGCCTGCTTGATGCCTATCATCGGGGCTTAATCTTAATTCCACTTCAATCTCTGAATTAGTCGCTGCTTCCAACAGGTTCTTTCCTCCGCCATTACCCACATTATACTCATAAGCCCGTATCACGTTGTTCACAAAATAATGCTGCGGTGCGCTGGAAGCATTGGTTCCCGTGAATCTGAACGATTCCTGTTTCCATTTACCGCTCGAGTTTTGTACATGAAAAAATATGATGATGTCCCTGCCATCCGGATCAATGAACTTTATCGGGTTATTAGCAGCATAATTATAGGGAGTTAAAAATGAATACTTTTCAGCCTTTTCATCAATTACTCCCCACCTGCCAATCACCGGATCGTAGAACCTCGCGCCGTAGTCGTACTGCTTGATCCCATCCTGCAATTCCTTCCCGTTGTAAAGATAGTTATTCTTCGGCGAACCCGGGCGTATAAATTGCTGATATTGCAGGCCGAATGGATAATAATCCGCCGTAAAGTTAGGTGTGATCACGTTCGTGCCCTGCGCAAAACCCACCCGGTTGTTGCCTAGGTGGTCACGGATGAAATAGTGGTAGGTGTAGGTGCTGCCGTTGCGCGTGATACGCCCCTCCTCGTGGTGGATGAGTTCCATCGTGGCACCTCCCACGTATTCGATCCCGTCGATGTAGTCGCGCGTTTCAGCGATGGCCGCGTTGGTGCTCCGCAGTTTCCTGCCCGTGCCATCGTACACATAAGTCACATTGCCCGCGACCGCCGTGATGCTCTGTGGTAAGTTTAGGTAGTTGTATGTGGTGGCCGAGATGTTATTGCCCATGCTGCCGCTGTTCACCCGGGTCTTCATGTTCCCATTGACATCATAGGCGTAGCTGGTCGTGCCGGGAAGCTGGTAGGTCGCCGAAGTGCTTGTATTGGCGTCTACCACGCTGGTGAGCTTGCTGCCTGTGTAGTTATAGGTCAATTGGTCAACCACCGTACTGCTCGTTGCCGTACGTATTAAGGTTTTGATATTGCCATTTTTGTCGTATGATAGTGTCTCCCGTCCCTTATTACTTGCCATCGACCCCTGTGTCAGCCTACCCATGTTGTCATACGTGTAGTTGTATGTGTCGGTCACCAAAACCGGTGTGGCCGCTGTATTGTACCGCGTGAAGGCTTGGGAAGTGATGTTACCGTTGTACTGCGGGGCAGTGCCGGCATTGTAAGCCAGTTCCTGCTTGAACAGGTTCTGGTCCGTCTCCGTCTTGGTCAGCCACCCGCGCTCGTTGTAGCTGTAGGTGACCTCTTGCCCGAAAGCCGTCCCGTTTGTGCTGTGCAGCCGCTTCGTCCGGAGTTGCCCGGCCTCGTTATACGCACTACGGGAGATGGTCGTCGGGCTGGCCCCGTTCACCGACTTCTTGGTGTCCAGCACGCGCCCGCGGTGGTCGTAAGTGTATTCCGTCACCACCGTCACCGCAGCCGTGACGGCACTCGTGGTATGGTGCTTGCGCGTGCTTTTCGTAAGCTGCCCGCTGAAGTCATACTCGTTGGTGATGTCGTCGAACTTGTTCGCATTCGACGATCCCCCCAGATAGTGATGCTTCCATTGCCGTGCCAGACGCCCCTCATCGTCGTAATAGTTCACCGTCCACAGGTACGTGGAGGCCGTACCCAGCACCTTCACCTTGCTGGCTACCAGCAGACCCCGCGTGAGCTTGCTGTAGCTTCCCGAGGCATTGTGTGGTAAACCGGGGACACCCGCATAATCATCATAGTAGTTTGCTTCCAACACCTCAATGTGCTCGGTCGCCCCCGGCAGGCTCAGGTTCGTATATCCATGGAAATTGCCAGTGGTCGCGGACCGTTCCTCCCATTGGTATGCATGGCCTTCCAGATACCCCTCTATCGTCTCCCGGTTGACAGTGCGTTCCTTCTCGATACCCCGTATCACCACCCGTCCGAGCCTGTCATACTTGTAAAACGTATGGTATTTTCCTGGGCCGAAACCCGAATAGGTCTCCTGTTGCTGGCGGCTGTCCTGATGGAAGACCAGCCAACCCGACTTGTTGTGGTTGTACGTCTCCCAGGTACCCCCGCCTGGCAACCAACGATAAGCCAGTCTCCCATAACCATCATATCTGTATTGATATGCTAAATTGTTGAGTTCTGTAGCCGTCGGTACACCCGTATTCCGGTCCGGGTTCGACTCCGGCGTCAGCACGAAGCTCAGCTGGCCAAGGTTGTTGTATACATAATATGTGCTCAGCACCTCGTTGCTGCCGTTGAACGTACGCCGTAAGACTACACGCCCATGTTTGTCCGTGTATTCCTCTGTGGTGTGCAGTCGACTGGCGAACGTACCGTTCCCGCCCGCCCAGTTTTCGTCCTTAATCACCGTTACCGCTAGCTGGTTGGTGGCATACACCCCCTCGTTTACTAAGGTCGGCACACCCGAGGCTGAAAGCGTCACGCCGTAGTGTGTAGCCCGTCGCATCGTGGCCACCGCAGTGTACGCCTCCGTGTTGTTGGAAAGGTAATCCGTCACAACCATGTGCTCCTCCGCAGACGACGGTTGCCAGGCTTCGCCCGGGAAACCCTGCTTTTTCACCCGGTCGAGCGGCGAGGCCTCATACTCCATTGTAGTGTGAGCATAGAACGTCGCGGATTGGCCGACCGGGGGCGTGTTGTAATAGTAATTTTGCTGCGACGATACGGCATTTGTACGGAACGCATTGCCCGTGCCTGCCGCGTACGGCAGGTATTCCTTATCGCGGCGCCCCATAGCATCATAGGCGATGGGAGTCACCAGATCTGCCGCTGCCGGCGTGGCTTTCGATGCCACGCCCTGCAAGGCACGTCCGAGCCCGTCGTAGTAATCGATGTCCACGCGCACCTTCGTGTGGTCTGCCATCGCCGCACTCAAGGCCGTTGGTGTCGTGAACGGCTCTATCGGCACTGCTATGCGGATGTAGTTCTTGTTGGTCGATTGCCCAAAAACAGCATGGATTGAGAGGCAAATTGCAACCAGGGCCAAATGTATATGTGTTGTCCGCTTTCTCATGATGATGTGTTATTTGAGGTGATAGGTATAGTCCTGCAGGATGCGGCCTTGGCGGTCTTTCACCCGCAGTAGCCGGTTGAACTCATCGTATTCGTAGTAGATGGTGTACCCTTTGCTGTCTGTAGCGGTGGTCACTGCACCAAGCTGATTATAGGTATAGCTCACCATTTCTGCACCCAAGGGATACAACCGGAGGTCATCGACGTAACCCGCTGGGATGATCTCCAGATTGCCCGACACATTCCGTAGCCTGATTTCCCGCTGCTGCCATGAGCCCTTGGTCTGCAGCACGGTGTTGCTCACCACAACGGCCCCGCTATTGCGGATGCTCACTGTACCGCCCTTCTCCCAGAAGGAGAGCACGTAGGTGTTAGCCGCCACTAGTTGTTTGTCATACGTGGTGATATAGCCCGAGGTATTCGTATTGTTGGTGCAATAGGCGCCCACCGGCGCATCCTGATTGCTGTAGCGCGTAAGCACCTGACCGCCACCACCACGCCAGTCGCTGTCATTGGCCATGGTCTCGAAGCTTGAATATGCCGACTCCAGATAGCGTCCGCCTGTTACCCGCGCAATCGGGTGTTTCATGAACTGGCCGAAGATAGTGGTGGTCACATCGCCGGATGCTCCTATCGCACCCACCGGCTTGGTCTTATTGTACGTGCGCATGGCCTGAAATTCATACTCCATCTGTTTCCTCAGGCTGGGATCCAAGGTGGTGGTCTCACCTCCCGAAACCCGGGTTATCGAAAACGGTGTATATGCTGATAGATTTAAGGGGGTCACATTTTTCAGCCCGAATGCCGTGTGCGGTACTGAGCGCCATTGGTAACCCGGATAGTAATATTGGCGAGTAGGTGTATGAGTGAGCACGGTAGCCCCGGTTATCCGCTCGGTGCCCCCTTCCACCACCGTCGTCACCGTTTCAACCGGCGTGGCGATGTTGTGACTGTACACCAGGTAGGAATAGGGATACAGCTGCGCGTTGTTGTATGTACTGCTGTAGTTGGTCAGCACATCGAAGGCGTAACGGTACTTGGTGCGCACTGTTTGGCCACGGCTGTCCACCGTCTGCTCCTGCTTGAGCAACTTATAATCGGCATCGTAGGTGTAGCTCTTGGTGGTCACCACCGGATTGTCACCATTCTCATCGTATTCAGTTGTGGTTTCGGAAAAGGGGGAAAAAGTACTAATGTCATGGACATAGGCCGTGCCTTCGCGAACACTGACAGCTGTCCCCGGGCATACATTGAAAGAACGCGCCTGCATCGACCGAACCGTTTTTTGGGGCAACACGTAAAGGTAGTGCCACCTCTGCCTTGTAAGCAGTATATCGGTAGCACTGTATTTAAATTCCTCTAGAAGATTGCCCCGCGTATATGCACGCGAATGGTAGGGTGAATACGCTGTCCGCGACTGCTCTAGATTCGGGGTGCTATAGTCGCTATAGATCGACACATCGAAGTTACTGTATTTGGTGATTGTATAACTTCCGTCACTCCGTTTTTCCACCACTTCACTGTAACCGATATGGCTGCCCCTGCTGTTCTCGCAGGCCGGCAGTACAGACTGTGAGGAAAACCTGGATTGGGAATACGTATTTGATCCATTGAACGATTTCACCCTGTAATCATCGAAATAGTACCGGCTTTGTCCCCCTAATATGCCGCTTGACTGCAGCGTGGAGACATTCGATCCGCTGTTATATCCATTTACATAAAAATATTCCTTTTCAACTTTGCTGGAAGGGAACTCGGGGTCATGGCTGCTGATCTTTCGGATGCGTAGCCCACCGGCAAGCGTATTGGAAGACATCGTGGTCGGGGCATTCCAACGCTCCTCAGGAACAGCCATACGATAGTAATGAGGCTCAAAGGTAAAGTTTGTAACACCACCCGTTGGATAGGTGATCCTGCTCAATGTGCCTGCCTGTAAATAAGTGGCGTTCGGCTGCCGGTAGCCGTGGTACGTCAGATGATACGTGCTCGTATTGCTGATATCGGCATAGGTGCCGTTGTAGAACCCCCAATGGTCGGTCATATTCGCCAGATAGCCCGGTAGGGAAACCGATGTGTTGTACATGAATGAGTATGGCTTCAGCAGACCTCCGCCGGACCCCTGTTCCCTTATCGACTGGAGCGTAAGGCGCTGGCTACCGCTAGCACTGTAGGCGAAATTGTACGCCTTCTTCAGCTCTCCATCCACTTCGATACGTATCTGGTCCAGCTTCTTCCACTGCAGTTTATTGAGGTTGGTGGGATACGTATTGTCATAGGAATAGTCCTCCAGGAAAGGCAGGAAACTATCGTAGGAGCCGTGCGATTGCCATTGGGAATACATCCAGTCATATACGGTTTGGGCATACCGCAGTTCGGTACTGGTGGAGCGGATGAATCGCACTATCTCGTGTTTGGCCGCGATACTGGTGAGGTAGACCGGCGAAACCAGCTGGCCCCTATAGGAAGCATAGATCGATCTGTAATCCCAGCTGCTGCATCCGGGCACAGGGTTGAATATCCCCCCGCTTCCCTGTGAACTGGTCCCCAGGTTATTGTTCACCGCGATGGTCATCTGGTTGATGAACGCGTCGCGTTCATAGACGAACGCAACCTCATCACCCAACGGATAAATGATTTTGGTAAGATACCATGTATTGGCGGCCCAATGATCGGTATTCTGCTCAAAAAAATCAATGCTGTATTCGATGGCGTTAGTTGTTCCTCCGAAAATGTATTGAATACCATTCTCGTCGGTTATCGTAAAGCCGGAGAACGGCTTTAAATACCCCAAGTATTCCGGTGGCGATCCCATAGGAGCTGTAAATGGTACGGACAAAAATGTGCCATCGAATGCCACACGGACCGGTCTGTCAGACTTCACTTTCCATTGCCCATCGTGTCCCATATAGAATTTCCCGGAAATCCCATTCACATTAAATGAGAATTCATCTGGTTCGGTGTCCTTCGACGATTCAGGGCCCTGCGCTATGCTCTGCATATAGGTCGTTGTATTCCAATTAGCCGTATTAAGAATTCCATGATTAAAGTAATAACCATAATTGGCAATACCATATGTGCTTAGATTCGACTCATCAGGCATATCCCGGATAAGTCGAGAAATAGCACCGCCTGCTGCCAGATTCCATCCCATCCCCACCCAGCCGGGGTGCATATCTGGCCGGAAACCCGAAGCATGGTAATCCATCGAAATCGGTACATTGACGTCTCCGGATGAAATCGTATGCAGCGGAATGCCGATCTGTGGCACACCAGTGAAATGGGAAACCGGATATTCCCCGAACAATCCCAACGTGGCTGCATTTGGGCTGGGCAGCGACCGTGGGGCGACGGGCATCTGGCCCTTAACGGAAAAAAACACGGCACTGAACAGGCATGGTAGGATCAAGCGCATGCCGCTGGCCAAATGGCGTAATGGAACACTCATGTCGATGTATATTACTGAGGTAAGTCCTTTTTGTTCAAAAATATTGTCTAACGTATGCCGTCTGGCGCCAAAACATTTGGTGAAAGGGCGTGGTCCCTACTACGAAGGGCAGCCCTGATCTTGGTCAACTGCTCATCCGTAAGCACCTCCTGCAGTGCTTTGTCCCGCTCGGCTGCGAATCCGGCAAGCTTCACCGAGAGTACCTGCATCGCTTCGCGTTTGGCATCCGACGCCTTGGCTTTTTCAAGATCAATAATCGCCATCACGTCCGAAGCTTGTTGGGGAGATATCCCCAGGTCTTCTGCAATGAAGGCAACCCGCTTGACTGCCGTGGAATCCTGTACTTGCCCATGTGCTCCCAGCGAGGCAAAGCAGCAGCACAGGGAAAATGATACACAAAAGATGATCTTGGTTTTTGTATGGTTCATGGCCTTTGGTTTTTTGTTTAGTGTCCAAAAATTAACTTGCAACCAAGATAAGGCGGGGATTCAGGAATCCCGCTAACATTTGGTTGTAATTTCAACAACTACAGGTTGTAAATATCACAACCTGTAGTTGTAATGCGATATGAGATAAATTAGGGTAAAAGGAAGAGGACTCCGGCCGCCGATGCTACGGCAATCAAGACCATGGCCACGAGGGCTTCGATGACCATGCTGCCTTTCAACCTACCGTTTAACCGGAAAACCTGGTTTTCCCTGTCCCCCGCTTCCAGTCGCTGCCTTAGGCGCATGGTTTCGTCCTCTAGTTCGGCGATTCTGGCTTGAAGGGCCGCAAGTTCCCCGCTGAGCTCCCTGTTCCTGTGCTGCAGCATTTCACTAAAGAACTGTTCCTTTTCCAGTTGGGCCTGAACTGAAGCCAACTTGGTTTTCGATGTATGGATATTTTCATTGAAGTCGGGCTTTTCCTCGAAAAAGACATCCACGGAAACCTGGTAAAAGTGGGCCAAGTGGCCGAGCTGTACAGCGGAAATCCGCG
Organism: Parapedobacter tibetensis; assembly: GCF_024704835.1. Lineage (GTDB taxonomy): Bacteria > Bacteroidota > Bacteroidia > Sphingobacteriales > Sphingobacteriaceae > Parapedobacter > Parapedobacter tibetensis. The sequence goes on along the minus strand of NZ_JAMXBE010000004.1, from coordinate 67,238 downwards.
TTTTGACCTCTTCCATCTTCCAGTAGGCCTGCTGGCTGATGGAAAGTACTTCCGCAATTTCATCCTGTGAATGCCTCCTTAGGTTCCTGATTTTAGCGAGGTTGGTAGCGATTCTTCTTTTCATGGTATGGCATAGGGATACGGTTTATGATACCGCTAAAAATAACAAATTTATGATATTCATGCAATAACTTTTTGAAAAGTATGGGTTTCCGCTGACCAGGCTTGATTGACCTTAGCTAGGTACAATGCTAAGCTACAGTTTATCCACCCATAAGTCACCCTTTAGCCACGTATAGTCCACCTTTTAGTCACCTTTTATAAGTGGAGTATTTATGGGTTTTCTCTAAAGAATAGGTAGCGAATGCCTGGTTTATCCGTGGATTTCCGCTAGCCTTGCAGTGGATAGGCAGCCGTATTTCATGACGGTGTCGATGGCTTTTATATCGGCCACACCCTCATACAACGTATAAATTGCTTCGTTAATCATGGGCATCAAAATGCGGTTGGCCACAAAGCCCGGGTAATCATTGGCTTCTACAGGTATCTTGTACAATCTGTCTGAAGGCGAAGATTCATAGAAATTCCCAATAGTTTTCGTATTTTTGTGTGTAGCCTTAGCATACCTGACCACCTGAGGCCTGGGCAAAGGATGGGGGTGTGAGGAGGATTAAGGGGAAATAGTAATGCCAATTAATTGTTAAGAACATGATTCGAACGATCATAAAACCAACAAAGAATAGTTTGACCATTCGTCTGCCCGATAATCTGGTTGGAAAAACGGTGGAGGTATTGGCTTTTGAACTGGAAACGCCAAAAGTCGATGAAACGATTACAGCCGACAAGGAAAAACGGATCAAGACACTGGAAAAAGGGTTGAGCAAATACCGGATGGATTTGTCAGGGTTTAAGTTTGACCGCGACGAAGCAAACGATTATGACTGATCGCTATGCGCTTGATTCCAATATTTTAATCTATCTGCATGAAAAGGATGCAGAAGCTCACAAACGTATTGTCGCCTAGCGGCTGGTGGTGGATAACCCTATTATATCTCCGCAAGTTGTCAGTGAATACCTGAACGTTTGCCGAAAGCGGCTTTCAATGGACAAATTGGAAGCGATGGATGGACTAAACCAATGGTTTCCGTACGCGCAATTAACCGATTTTCCCCAAGAGATTATCAACATGCACAGAAGCTGATCAAAAGGTACCAGTTCCAGTTGTTCGATGGCGTCGTTGTGGCCTATGCGCTGTCTGCTGATTGCAATACGCTATATTCAGAAGACATGCAGCATAATTTGTTGGTTGAAAGGAAACTAAGAATTATTAATCCATTTATATAATCAATTCGACCAGCTGAAAAGCGAGCCAGTTCCATTTCATTCCCAAACGACCCAATTATACGCTCAATAACGGTAAAATCCCTGCCCCGATTTTTTACCCAGTTTACCGGCTGCCACCATATTCACCAACAACGGGCACGGTGCGTATTTCGGGTTGCCAAATCCTTCATGCAGTACCCTAAGGATAGACAGACAAATGTCCAAACCAATAAAATCGGCCAATTGTAATGGACCCATTGGATGAGCCATTCCCAATTTCATCACGGTGTCGATGGCTTCTACATCAGCCACACCCTCATACAACGTATATATTGCTTCGTTGATCATGGGCATGAGGATGCGGTTGGCCACAAAGCCCGGGTAATCATTCACCGCTACGGGCACTTTATTAAGTTTTTCCGAAAGCGTTATGATGGTGTTTGTTACATCCTCACTGGTGGCGTAACCCTTTATTACTTCCACGAGTTTCATCACGGGTACCGGATTCATGAAATGCATACCGATGACTTGGTCTGCTCGTCGGGTGGCGGCGGCGATTTTGGTGATAGAAATAGACGATGTGTTGCTAGCAAGGATGGTATGGCTGGGACATAACTCATCCAACTCCTTGAATAAGCCAAGCTTGACGCCTTCATTTTCCGTAGCTGCTTCCACCACGAGGTCCGCCTGCCGTACACCGGCACGTAAATCCGTGTACGTGGTTATACGTCCAAGTGTGTGTTGCTTATCTTCTTCGGAGAGGATTTCTTTGCTGATTTGGCGGTCGAGGTTATTGCCGATGGCAGTTAGGGCGTTTTCCAACGCAATGGGGTTGATGTCTACTAAGGCTACATCAAAGCCGAATTGCGCAAACGTGTGGGCTATTCCATTCCCCATGGTGCCCGACCCAATAACGCTTATATGTTGCATGAGATCATTTACAAATTGGTAAAAGACAAACATAAAGAAACCTGCACGAGTTTCCGTTATCAAAAGAAAAAATAACTCGCACAAGCTTCGTCTCCATTTATAAGCAACTTGTGCCAACAAAAAACGCCCATCCACCAACTTGGTGGAATGGACGCTCATCATCAAACTTAACCAAACTCAAGTAAATTAAACTACTCTTTGCTTTCAGACATTTTAGGTGTATCCGTGCTGTCTGCCTTTTTATGGAATTCCATTTTACCTCGATGCCCCCTTTTGAATCGATCGCCATTAGAGCCGTCTTTCCGGGATTCCCGCATTGCCTTCATCTTTTCGTAGCGTTCAGCTTGCTGTTGTTTCAGCACTTCTTGCTGCTCTACGGTAAGTATCTCATTTAAGCGGTCTTGTTCAGCTTTTCGTTCCGCCTCCACTTTAGCCGCACGTTCTTTCCGCATTTCAGCCATTTTTACCGACCGTTCTTCATGGGTGGCTTTCATTTGCTCGGCCTTTTCTAAATTCAGGGCATATATCTCCTTTTGTTGGTCTTCACTGAGGCCAAGCTGTTCCGTCAATTTATCGGTTCTCATTTTGGCCAGCTCCTCAGCGCTTTTCATCTGCCTTGTTCCGCGTTCCTGCGCAACGGCGGTAAACGCCATTCCCGAAACTAAAAGTGCAACCAATGCAATATTTTTCATGATATTCTCCTTTTGTTTTTGATCCAATAAGATTATCTATATCTCTTAGAGCCCGTTTAAAATTTATCTAATAATTTTTTTATGCCTCTTTTTGGCTGCACCTTCGTTAAATTTCTCGCGATAGCTTCCGGCTATCCCTGCGAAATTTGCCTCGGTTCGCTCAAAAATAACCTGTAAAAAATTTCACAATACAAATTTAAACAGGCTCTTATACATAGAGCGGATTTTTCATGAAAAGTTTAACGGAATGTTTTGTTAAAAAATGTTAAACAGGCTTATTTGCCTCATGAAGATGTTTTTCTAGCTATCTAGGGCAACCGTATTTAAACAAAATACGGTCTGTCGTCATTGCGAGCAAGCGCGTTAGCATAAGAAGTGGAGCGACCACGAAGCAGCTCCTACACTCATTTCAGCCCGCTTGCTCGCAATGACGCTAGTTTGCCATGTACAACGACTAACATTTTTTCCAATATCATTGAATATTTCGTATTATTGTATATAAACCATATAAAGTATATAAACCACATAAACTGCTAGGTTATGAAACGATCACTTACGCTCAAGAGAATCGGATGGTGTATGTTGCTATCCGTATTTAGTTTATCCATCCATCCTGTATTTGCACAGACCACCATCTCGGGAACCGTTACAAACGCCACGTCTAATGCTCCACTCATCGGGGTAAGCATCCACGTAAAAGGCAAGGTAGCGGGTACCACCACCAACAATGAGGGTCGGTTTACGTTGAATATAAATGATGCGCCACCGTTGACCTTGCTGGTTTCTTCCATTGGCTTTGCCACTCAGGAAATAATCGTCGATCAATCTACGGCAACATTGACCATTGCCTTGGAGGAGCAATCCATTATGGCATCGGAAGTGGTTGTTTCGGCGTCGCGGGTGGAGGAAAGTGTTATCAAATCACCGGTTTCCATCGAGAAGTTGAATATATTGGGTATCCGATCAAGTCCGCAACCTACGTTTTATGATGCACTCCAAAACCTCAAGGGTGTAGAAATGAGCACCCAATCACTCACCTTCCGTTCCGTAAGTACCCGTGGGTTCGGCGCAAATGGCAACACCCGCTTGGTACAGCTCGTGGATGGCATGGACAACCAAGCCCCGGGGTTGAACTTCCCAGTGGGCAATGTGGTGGGTATGTCTGAATTGGATGTAGCGAGTGTGGAACTTTTGCCAGGCGCGGCATCGGCACTGTATGGGCCCAATGCCATCAATGGACTCCTGTTGATGAACAGTAAATCGCCTTTTGATTACCAAGGGGTGAGTGCCTACGTCAAGACGGGGATGATGAGCGCTTCCAATCGTACACAGCAAAACACGGCTTTTTATGATGTGGCCGTCCGCTTTGCCAAAGCCTTTAACAATAAATTTGCTTTCAAAGCGAATGTGGCGTATCTGACTGCCGATGATTGGCAGGCCACGGACTACCGCGACCAGAGCTTTACCAATAACACCAATCTTGAAAACAATGTGGGCAATGTGAATGAAAATCCCACTTACGACGGAGTCAACTGGTATGGTGATGTGGGTGCAAATATGTACGATGTTCTCTATGGTAATGGGATGCCTGGAGATGGTTCGAATGGTACTTCAGCGGCTTTGGGTGCAATATTTACGCGACCAATAAATCAAGAGGGCACCACACTTCCGCAATTTATAGCAGGGGCTGACCCTGCGGCTCAACTTACAGCTGCCCGCACTATTTTTCAGAATATGGTGCCCCAATATTACCAGCCGGCACCAGGCTATTCCGAACAACAATTGACGGATTATCCTGCAAAAAGCTTGAAGCTGAACGCATCGCTGCATTATCGAGTCAATGATAATGTGGAAGCGATTTTACAAGCCAATTGGGGTAAGGGGTCGGCCGTATATACTGCCGCAGATCGCTACAACATACAGAATTTCACCATGGGGCAATACAAGGCGGAAGTACGTGGAGACAATTTTTTCGTGCGGGGGTATACTACGCGTGAAAACTCGGGAGATGCGCATGCACTTGGCGTGCTGGGAAGCTTAATGAGCCAGCGTTATCTCCAAACGGCCATTGGAGCCGGCGCGACTGATTTTGTGGGTAATGCCTACCAGCAATATGCAGGTGCATTACTGCAAACGTATCAAACCGCCCGGGAAGGGGGTGCCACACATGAACAAGCTTTACAACAAGGGCAGGTAGTGGCTAATACCCATGCAGCCAACAACCGCGTGCAGTGGATGAACGGTGCCATGGCCCCTGCTTTGGATGACGCCAATGGTATGTTCCTTCCGGGCGGCTCCGAGTTTGATGCGACCATGGCAGATATCAAGACCCGTGCGATACCTATGGGCGCGAATTTCCTTGACCGCTCCAACCTATACCATGCTGAAGCGATGTATAATTTCAAACGCCAGATCGATCCGGCCATCGTAGAAATCATCGCCGGGGCAAATTACCGCGTTTATGACCTTAACTCGGAAGGGACGCTCTTCGCTTTGGACGATAATGAAGAGGAATTTAATATTCGGGAGTATGGCGCCTATATACAGGCAGGCCGTAGTTTCAACGATGTTTTCAAGCTTACGGCTTCCCTACGCTATGATAAAAACGAAAATTTCAAAGGGCAATTTAGTCCCCGTATATCCGGCGTATTTACCGTGGCCGAAGACCATAATTTCAGGGCGTCGTTCCAACGTGGTTTCCGCATACCTACTACACAAAATCAATACATCGACCTGAATACGCCTCAGGCGAGATTAGTGGGAGGTTTACCTCTATTTCGCGAGCGGTATAACATGATTGATAACCCCGTATACGCGCTATCGGATGTCCAAAGCGGCAATATCACGCGTTATCAATTCAAGGAGTGGGAGCCCGAACGTGTTGAAACTTACGAAATCGGCTATAAAAGTGTTATCGACAACCGGTTTTTTGTAGACCTTTTTTACTATTACAACCGCTTCCTTACTTTTGAAGGCACGGCGGTGCTGGTGCAGCTGCGCGACCCCTCAGGAACCATTGCAGACCTAGCCGACCCCACACGACGTAATGTGTACAGCATGCCCGTGAATGCACCCCAGATACTCAAGAACTCTGGCTGGGGTATTGGATTAGACTACTCAATCGGAAATGGATACACCGCAACGGGCAATGTAACGCAGAATGTATTGCTCAATGAGGATGAGCTGCGCGAAAGTGATCCTTCGTTCGTTACGTTCTTCAATTCGCCCAAATACCGATTCAACCTAGGTTTCTCCAACCGCGATGTCAATCGCACAGGATGGGGTTTCGGTCTTACCTTCCGCCATCAAACCGAAATGCTGTGGAATAGTACGATGGGTACCCCGGCGGTCAATATTGAACGGCACAGCATCATTCCCGCCTTCTCTACATTTGATGCACAGGTAAGCAAGAAAATTCCTCATATCAAATCCATCATCAAGCTAGGTGGTACGAATATCGGCAATAAGCTTTACACCACGGGATGGGGTAATCCTTCCGTAGGGGGCATGTATTATGTTTCCATCATGTTTGATGAGTTGTTGAATTGATGTTTTTGAACCTCATAGGTTTATGCTTGTGATTGCATGAGTCTATGAGGTTTTTGTTTAGCAACCAGCTGTAACATTGTGGCCAATGCGGTGTCTTAATGGTGAATAAAAAACCACCAAACACACATATGCTTGAAATCAAGAATATTGTAAAACAATACGCAAAGCACCGGGCACTTGATGATGTTTCCACTCGCGTAGAAAAGGGAAGTATTTTTGGTTTACTTGGTCCCAATGGAGCTGGAAAAACATCCCTTATCCGTATCATCAACCAAATCACGGCTCCCGATAGCGGAGAGGTACATTTCGACGGCAAGCTCCTCAACCCCGACCATATCGGGCGCATCGGATATTTACCCGAAGAACGGGGCCTTTACAAGAAAATGGAAATCGGCGAACAGATGCTGTACCTGGCCCAATTGAAGGGACTTTCGAAGAAAGAGGCGACCGACCGCATAAAACATTGGTTTGAGAAAATGGAAATGCAGACCTGGTGGAATAAAAAGGTCGAAGACTTGAGCAAGGGGATGCAGCAAAAAGTGCAATTTGTGGCCACCGTAGTACACCAGCCTGATTTGATTATCCTCGATGAGCCTTTCTCCGGTTTTGACCCGGTCAATGTCAACATCATCAAAGAGGAAATACTCGCCCTCAACCGTAATGGCGCTACCATCATATTCTCTACCCACCGGATGGAGTCGGTGGAAGAGCTCTGCGACAGCATTGTATTAATCAATAAATCCAAAAAAATATTGGATGGTAAAGTAAAAGATATCAAAAACACATACCGTTCGAACACCTATCGAGTGGAACACCTCCCCCACCAGGAGCAAATATCTGCGGTGGATGGCTTATTTACCATCGAAGACCGAGGAGACAGCCTAGAAAACACCACCCTTACCATCAGAATAGCTGAAGGTAAAACGATAAACGATGTGCTGGCCTATCTGATTCCGATTGTCCAAATCCATGAACTCAAGGAAATCATACCAAGCATACACGATATTTTTGTACAACAAGTGACCACTCAAGCCCCCGAAACGCTAATTGAAACACACGAATGAACAAAATATTACTGATTATCAAACGCGAATACCTCAGCCGGGTAAAGAAGAAATCCTTCCTGCTGGTGACATTTTTGGTACCCCTCTTCCTCATCGGAATATATGCCGCTGCCATTCTGTTGACGAAGAAAAGCTTTGAAAACAACCAAGCAACCGTGCACGTGATTGATCAAAGCGGTCTATTCCAGGGACAGTTGGCCAACAGTAAGAACATTACCTTTGTTGACGTATCCGAGGACATTGAACAGGAAAAAGCAACGATCCTCGAGGGCAAGTCCAAGACTTATTTGCTCATCATACCGAAGGATGTAAAGGAATCTACCAACGTGGAACTATTTTCGTCGGAAGTGGCCGGCTTTGGCACACAGGGAGAAATCAAGGGCCAATTGGAAAGTGTGCTTCGCATCAGAGCTTTTGAGGAGGCAGGTATCGATAGGGCCACCGTTGAAAATATCAACCCCAAGCTCAATATCCAACCGAAGGAAATCACGGTGGATGGTGAAAAAGACAGTAGCGCCGGTGCAGCCATGGGAATTGCCATGACGCTCTCCGTCCTAATTTATATTTGTCTATTCATTTATGGTGCCCAAGTAATGCGGGGTATCATCGAAGAAAAAAACAACCGCATTGTGGAGGTTATCATTTCCTCAGTCAAGCCTTTCCAACTCATGATGGGTAAAATCATCGGTATCGGATTGGTGGGGCTCACGCAGTTTATTTTGTGGATTGTACTTTCTACAGCCTTAATGAGCGTGGCCAGTATAGGCTTCATGGATGGACAACATATAGAAGCTTCGGCAAACACCCAATTATCGACGCCTGGAGACCAAGAAATGGCCGAAGCAGCCAATAGCAAAAGCAGCGCCTTTGGCAATTTCAAGCAAGCATTGGATACCGTAGATTTCCGGACCATCTTCATCACGTTCATCCTGTATTTCTTGGGAGGTTACCTGTTGTATAGTGCCCTATTTGCAGCCGTTGGCTCTGCCGTGGATAGCGAAACGGAAACACAGCAATTCATGCTTCCGATAACCATGCCATTGCTGTTCACCTATATCCTTTCCTTTGGGGTACTCATCAATGACCCCAATGGATCCTTGGCAGTTTGGTTAAGCATGATTCCGTTCACCTCCCCCATTGCGATGCTGGTGCGTATACCTTTCGGGGTACCTGGATGGCAGCTGGCCCTATCACTGATACTATTGGTCGGTGGTTTTATATTCACTACTTGGGTAGCCAGTCGGATTTACCGCGTGGGTATCTTGATGTATGGAAAAAAAGCCAGTTACAAGGAATTACTCAAGTGGTTCCGGTATAGGGGATAGCATTTATTTTAGTGTTTATATAACCCCATGCAACGGTCCACCTTTGGTTCCCAGTGCGTCCACGCGTTTTTCCACCTCAGGCACCTTTTCCAACTCGGGGGCATGGTGGGCCTTCTTCCGTGCATCGATGATAACCGGGCCCCGGCATCCCCAATGTTTGTGTTTCGTAAAGCTATTTACGCCATGGATATCATGTGATGGATTACTCCGCGTGAAGGTGACCCACACGAAGTTGTTCACATTTGCGGCAGTAAATGCAGCATCATCGCATAATACCAATAGCTGGATGCCCGAAAAATCGGTATCCCGCATTTCATGGCACCAAGTGTTGATGGTGTTGCTTTCGGTCTCGTCATCCGTGAATGCCGATGCTTCTACCGCCAAGATGCCCGGCAAGGCCAGTTTACATTGGTGAAAAGGTCTAGGCAGGTCAAAACCTCCAGGCAACTCGGTAATCAATTCCCGTTTTTTACGGCCAACCGCTGCAAAAACTACCTTGGAGCCAGCATTGAGTCCATCCCCTGAATAATCCAGGGTATCAATGGTCGTTTGCGTGTGAAAGTGCAGGTCACGTTCAAAATCGATCCGTTCGAGCATATGTGTCAAGAATGCCCTCACATCATGAATATCCAAACGAGGGTTGTCTTGGAAAGCCGAAATAAAGAGGTACTTGGCTAGGCTCAATTGGTTTTTGCCCAGTATCTGGTTGGCAATGGTGAGGATTTCCTGCGGACGGTCCATTTGCAAGTATGGTGTGTAACGTTCACTACCAATGGCAAATAAAAGTGGATGAACTCCAGCGGCATCAACCGCGTGGACAGCATGGAGCCCGTTGATTTCCTGTGGGATGGCAGATCCGGTTATTTCATGTATCAATGCTCCAAAACTGGTGTCTTCCTGCGGGGGGCGCCCCACTACGGTAAACGACCAAACCGGATCCTTACGGTGGTAAACCTTATGCACACGCATCAAAGGGAATGGATGTACTAAGCTATAATATCCCAAATGGTCGCCAAAGGGCCCCTCGGGTTTGTTTTCGTTGGGATAGACCATTCCGGTGATGACAAAATCGGCATCCGCCGAGATGCAAAACCCTTCTTCATCGTAAAAATACCGAAAGCGCCGATTACCAAGGGCGCCTGCAAAGGTAAGTTCGGATAACCCTTCAGGTAGCGGCATCACCGCTGATAATGCATGGGCAGGGGGGCCACCCACAAAAATGCTCACTTTCAATGGTTGGCCCAAAGCATTGGCTTTGCTCTGGTGTACCCCGATACCACGGTGGAGTTGGTAATGGAGCCCCACCTCCGTGTCTTGTATATAATCGTTTCCAGCCATTTGTATACGGTACATTCCTAAGTTGGCCTGCATCACACCTGGTTTGGATATATCCTCGGTGTAGACCTGGGGCATGGTCACGAACGGGCCACCATCCATCGGCCAATTGACAATCTGCGGTAATTGGCTGATGCGGGTCGTACCATGCAAAATAGGTGCCCCTCCCCTTTTTTTCCACGGTAGTGCGGATAAGGCTGTGGTAGCCACATGGGTATATCGGAATGGATTCCTGAGGGCTTTCATCGGGTCTGATTTTACATCCACCAGCACCTTGATTTTCTCGAGCGTGTCCCTAAACATAAACTGTGACCGTTCCAGTGTACCAAATAAGTTGGATACTGCCGGAAACGGAGTGCCTTTGACGTTTTCGAAGAGGAGCGCTGGGCCTTGGGCATCATAAACCCGCATATGTACAGCTGCCATCTCCAAATAAGGGTCAACCTCTTCCTTGATACGGATGAGGTGCCCATGTCGCTCTAAATCGTTAATACATTCGGAAAGGCTTTTATATCCCATAGCTGAGTTTTGTTAAGATGCGATCGACAAAAATAAACCTATTTTTTTTAAGATAAATGCACACCAACTCGTAGTGCTTTCAATCCATTGACACCTTGCAACTCTTGCAATTCCAATTTTTCCAGATCATCCAATAGCATGCCTTGATGTTGGAGTGCCGCAATATGCTTGCGGTAGTCTTTGATGGAATCTTCATGAAAATAAACCAAAGCAATTTTCCCCGGCTGTGTGAGCCGTTCGAATGTATTCTTTACCAGCACCTTGTCAATCCGCTTTTTAATGACATGGTAGCGTACATTGTAAGACCCCTCTACATCAAATCTACGCTCATCCACCCGGAAACTAATGTCAATATCTGAGGTGTTTATGAAGATCAATTGGGTGGTTTCGAGTGGTAGGGCGATACTGGGCTTTAGCGTTGATGTTGCTTGCGTGATGCTAGCCATCGCAGACAGTTGCATATATTGTATCTGGGTTAAGTGCGCCTTCTCGAATTTTTTTCCCGGTGTGATGGATTGCCCCACGTATATGTCATGCTCCACGCCATCAGTCCGGAACCTCTCGAAATAACTGGGATAGCACTGCTGAACTTCCTCGTTTAAAACATCCAAATGCCGCGATATGGTATTGGTGATTGCCATCAATGACGACTCAAACGCCCGTCGACGAGCATAGCAGAAACCCGACTGCTGGTCCGTGTCTGCTTCATACCGTTCGATAATCGCTTGGATTTTTTGGTTTTTAGGCTTTAATTTTCGGAACAAAATAGATATCTCCTCACTCAAGAAGTCTGTAATACCAAATTGAAAATGGTCCAACACATCCAGAGAAAGCTCGCTTTTCCAATAATTACATTTGCTTATCAGGGTGTCCAGATCGGGAAAATGGTGTACCACGCCGATTGCTTCCAATGTTTCCATCAATACCTGTAATTGGTTTTCCAAGTCCCCTATTATGGCCAAATTGCGTTCGAGCGTACTGTTTCGTACATCCACAGCTCCATATAACGGATATACGTTATTGAAATAAATATTACTTACACTTGCCGGAGTTTTCCCGATATCACTTTGGAAGAGGTATTCCCAAGCAGCCTGGTTAAACTTCCAATGCACGGAAGGCTGCAATCCCGTGAAACGGTCTTTAATGATTGCGTCCAGCTTATTGTCAAAATCGCTGATAAGGTTATAAGATAGCTGTGCCAGCAATGGCGTGGTCGCTCTCAGTTTCGGAAGGTTACTTTTGTCGATTCGATGGTCTTGTATCGTATGGATTTCCAGCAAGCCGACTACTTCGTTATTGAAGTACAGCGGCGCACAAGTATAGCAGCATATCGCAAGTTTAGCAATTTCTGCAATCAAGGAGGAAGGTGTGTCTGATGGTCCAAACGTCAAATTATAGGTAATGGGATATGGGTTTTCCAGGTATTCGTTCACCAGGGAAACCACTGTCCCATTAGCGTGGCCACTATTCAGCAGTTGGTTGAACAGGATGCTATCCTTAGTCAATTGGGGTTCAATGACGGGAATACCATTTACGCGCAATAATGGGGTCAAGCCAATGTGCAGATGTGGATTGCCTGTCAATATGCGCAAAGACTGTTCAAGCTCGGCTTGATATGCATATCGGTCGTCTTTCGTTCTGTTAATGATGATCCTTTTGATGTTTTCCATCACTTGCTCCTGACAGTTGTCGGTCATGGTGATGATGGAAAACCCCTCGATTTGGAAATTTTTTAGCGGAAGGAACGTCAAAATGTCTCGCCAATCTATTTGCTTCTGTACGTTTACCCCCCTCAGTCGCTCATAATTGAGGGGCGGCAGCTCACCTTTTGGCTTTACGTCTACAAATGTATAGTCTACGGATATGCTGTAATATTTGGGCAACCCGGTTTGCTCATCCATCGACGTGTATACCAGCGGTTCCATATTGGGAAGATGCACGTCATATAATCGCTCTAGGATTAGGCTATAAATGACTTGAATGCTCATATCGGCTCTGTCATTGCTCACTAAACATCCCATGCAGTTGTTTTCAGCATATTCTTTCTTCAGGAAGTCATAAAATGTATCTGTTCCATAGATTATTTTGCCGTGTACAGGATGCCCCAAACCCCATATGGCGGTCTGTTCGTCGTTAAAGAGGGGCACCAATAGGCAATACACATAATAGAGCTCCTTATTGAATTTTTCGAGGTTATTTTCAGCGATAGGCCCATATTTCTCCTGGGCTTTTAGAAATCTATCCAGTATAAACGCAAACATCTCTCGCTTGCCTTCATCGGGCTGCGCACATAATGCTTTTAAGTGGCTGATGAATTTATCAAAGGATAATTTACTATCCAGCTCGGAAAGGTAATCAGCCTTTTCATCAAATATGTTAAATAAACGTGTTTGCATAATTCACTTTGACTTTTAAAATAATACCTGCTGGTTAGAAACGGAAACCCATGCTAAAATAAGGATACCACCCTTCCTTTGAGTGCCCAGCGACGAGTTGCAATACGGCGATGTTTGCCGGCGTATAATAAATGCCCCCTCCTTTACCTTGGTGGATACGATTACTGTTGTACCCATTTGCCCAAACTTTGCCCACGTCATAAAATGCGATCATGCCCAATTGACCGGGCATGATGTAATTACCTACTTGTGCCACCTTCATCCGCAATTCGAGGTTGTTGTAAAAAAGATGTTCGCCCGCATACCTGAATTGCCTGAATCCCCTCAGATTACCTTGCCCCCCTAAAAACAGGGATTGATAAAACGTCGTGTTTCCATACGTTGTACCACCTCCTATACGATTGGCCACCACAATGGCATCTTGTGCAATACTTCCGTATACCGATAGTTCAGCCGTTGCCTGTACGAATGACTTGGCATGCCCGTTCAAGCCCGTATACCCCTTGACATTGGTCTGAAAATGGCCTCCACGGGTAGGTATTATCTTGCTGTTACGGTTGTCTTTGATGAAACCAAGCAATAGGCCGGCAAAAGATTTATCTTGATGTACGGTGAGACTATCGTAAGTATGTAATTGACCGGCTTGATTGACGAACCGACCCGCGTTATCCGATTGCCTAAATTGATAGAACTGCAAAGCCGGGCCCATACGTAGCGTGGTGGTGCTGTTGGGATGCCATTGTAGGGCGGGTTGAAACTCATATAGGCTAAACCTGGCCCGATAATACGCAGCGTCATAGGTATCCCGATCGTACTCGGAAGCGTTGCCAAGTCCGAAATAATTCTGCGTGCTTGGAACAAAAGCACGCGCTTCCATCACGATATCGGCCTTGCCAATAGCTTCTTTCCATTGCCCGTTGTACCTCGCCTTTATGGCTCCTGTGGCAAAGGAACTTGAAATCACAAACTCCTGGACATGGGTAAACGGAGTTTTCCTGAATCCACGCTGGTGGGTGTATTTGAATCCGGCGCCGAGCAATACGCCGTCGTCAGCGTTGTAACCGGCAGCTATCAATGGCAACCAAATGTTGTATAGGTTTACCGGTACAAAGGCTGTATTAGCGCTGTCGGTACGCAAATGTTTGCGGATATGCTTGGTGTCACCGGTAAAGGAGGAACGGATACCACGGTCATATATGTGCACGCGCTTGCTGGATGACTGTACATCATAGTGCTTATCGCCGGTACCGCCAATGATCCGCAACTTAATGGGCGATTTGGATGTATTGACCATCACACTGTCATGACCAGCAGCTAGGTATATACGAATTTCCTTGGTTAACCCTGGATCATAAATTTTTTCCATCAGCTTCCCTTTCACCTCGCTTTCTTTATTAATCTTCCGGATAGTCACCCGCAAGGCATTGCCGGGTGCATCTTCCACGATTACTTTTTCATGCTTATTGCTTACCTTGATGTCGACAATGCGGTTAATGAACCGATAGTGCTTGTCCATTTCCTTTGGTAGGTTATCTCGCCTTTGCTTTAAAACATTAAGCAGCTGGGCACGTCTGGTTTCATAGGTCGATTCGGGCAGTCGCTTTATACCTTCTTCCAAGATGCTATCGGTCATATCAGCTACGAAATCGTTCACGATTTCCGTCCATTCTTCGTAATTGAATTGGGTTTTAGGGTGTGCATTGAGGAAATGAGACTTGAGCATCGAGTAATTCACCCGCTTGATTTCAGGCGCGAATCCCTCCATCATGGGTAACGCAAAAGGCTTGGAGGCGATTTTCGGGAAAACACCTTCTGTGAGGCGAAGTGCCTGATCCCTGTCACGGGGGACCACCAGATAATCCCTGTCTTCGCCTTTCTTCCCTTTATTCACATCGCGCCAACGCCATTGGTCTTCATGCCTGTCCCAGTCGTTGACAAGCACGTCGAGTATCCGCGCCCGCAGGAACGTTTTTGCTTTATAGATGTCGTCGTTGTCGTTATAGATGTTGTGCATCATTTTGAGGGTGTTGTCGGAATCGCCCAAGGGCTCCCGTTCTTCGAGTAAGCAAAGTGTGTTGGCAAAAACTGCATTATACGCACCTAGCGCGCTATCAGGGGCAATGATGCCAATGACAGGATTAGTAGCGGGCACATTTACCGCATTAGCCAAAGGAGGTATCATCAATGCGGAATACGGGTGTTGGGCACTGTTGGCATCATCAAGGAAATCATGTGCCAGCGTATGGTGCAGTGCTTCCGGGAGCAGCGCTTCCGACCTTTTGTTTACACTCCTGATCACCCATTGTTTCCCCGAAGGGTCCTCCAGTCTAAGTGTAACAGATTGCATACCTCCACCACGTTTCAAGGGAGTGAGCCCACCGTGTATTTCGGATATGCGGATGACAGGGACTTTGGCCTCCGCCGCCCACTCCTTACGATAGTTCTCTCCGAAAAACGTGCGGCGAAAACTCCCCGCTTGCTCAAATTTCTCGTTGGCCTGTACCCACATACTGTCGGACCCTATCGTTTCGCCGTACACCGAATCGAGCAGCGGTTGGGGGTCTGTATAGGGCACGGTATACGAGAAAGCTTCGGTTATGCTATCATGAGCGTATGTATAATAGGTGATCCGGCTACTCCTGTCATTGAGGTAATCTAACGTTACAAACCCTTGCTTTGGATATGCAAACAATGAGTTTCGCCCTTTTTTTGCGTAGGAATCTTTTGCGCCAGAACCACTGACCACCTGAATGAAATCTCCATCTTTAATGAGCTGTAGCCCATGATCATGCCCGGAGAAATGGATGATGTTGTCGAAACTTTCGAATACCTCGCTCACATCGGCTATCATTTTTTTATAAATAGGATGTGGCATATCTTCCGGATTGAGGAGTACCGTTCTCCGAAGTAGCGGATATAACGACCCGATGGCGGGCAATGGGATATATAAGTTTTTTTTGGCGGCAGTGAGCGGGAAGACATGATGTTTCCAGGAGTAATACCCACCATGCACACCATAGGAACGGAAAGGATGATGGGAAGTCAATAGTATAGTCTTGTCATGATGCTTATAGCGCATTTCCTCCAACCGTTCGATTACCTGCCCTTCGGTTTCACATTCGCATTCAACCTGGTCACTGCTGCGCTCATGGGGGAAAACCCACCATTCACTGTCATAGGCAATCAAGACAAGGCTATCAGAAAGCACAATGTCAACGGGATCCGGACAACCATTTGGTGGCACCATCTTTAATAAGGAATCCTGTTGGTCCTCCAGATATTGCCATTGCGCCCTTATTTTGGCATACCCCTGCTTACCCATCCGGTCCCAATCATGATTGCCTGGGATGAAATAAACGGGTGCATTCTTAGCTCGCATGGGTTCGAATTGCGCCCTTAGGATTTCTTTTGTCCGCTGTTCTTCAGGGCTGCCCGGCAACCCCATTCCCCGGGGATAGATGTTGTCGCCAAGGAACATAACCGTTGTTTTACCGGGAATAATCAGTTCCGCTGCACGGGGAATGATAGCTTCCTGTTTGTGGTTGATTTCACCGGCGTCACCGATATAAATGACCCGTGCCCTGATGCTGTCCTGGGCGTTGGCTTTCATTACTAAAGCCGACAACAGCGCTACTACTAAAATAAATAGTGTTTTATCCACCGCGTTAGTCAATAAAATCATAACCGATGATCGCTACAAGAAACGCCAATACAGACGAAATCAATCCAAACATGAAGATACTGTATGCGAGTCGAAGAAGCTTGTATTTCCGTCCTAACACAACACCCTGTGAATATACATCCCTCGTCAGGGTACCATAGAGAAATTCACGATCTTCCATCACTTTTTTCATCCCTTCGTAGTATTCATCTAGCCCCATTTTATAAAAATTGCCGAAGAAAAGCAGGTTTACCTTTTTGTTTGTTACATCTTCGTCGTTAAATTTCCCATCGGGTATTTTAGGTCGTGTAGCGAGGATGGCCACCACCATGGTTGACAAACTTACAATCAGCAACATGAACGTAGGAATAGTCAGGTATACATTATTGTCAAGTTTGCGGAGCAGCAAGGCAATAACCACCGATAGGATAATGGAATTCACGGTTAAAAGGATATTGGCTTTATTGTCAGCCATATCGCTTAGTCGCTGGTTGTTGGTCGATGTAACCCTAAACATGGTTTCGATGCCTCGATCGGGCCGATCATTAGCTTCCTTTTTTTTCTTGCTGCCTTTGGGTACGTGCGGCTCCCCTTCGTTGTTATTTGTTAAGTTGTTCTCGTTTTCCTGTTCACGCAAAGCTGCCATGTTCTCCGCTTTCTTGTCATTCAATAATTGTTGAGCATATGTGGTGTGATAATGATGCGTGTTCATAAGTGACAAGGTACCTCGGCACCAATCGTCGTTAGTGAGGATCACGCCTGAAGTCGCTTTCTTTTCCTTTCTCATCAATTTGTTGCGATCAACAAAATGATCGCTTCCCAAGTGAAATAAATCGGCATCACAGACAATCGACTCTAAGAGATTCCCAGGTGTTTGGGGCAAGTGTGTCGCCATGATGCACTTCTTGATGGAATCGATGACATCCTTATCGATATCTCGCTGTCTGAGGAAACTTTCAGCTAAGTCGGCACTGCGTAATTCATGGCCTACGGCTCCACCAGAAAAATACCCTAAGTCATGAAAATAGGTAGCGATTATGACGATGAACCTTTCTTTTTCACCAAGCTTATAATGCTCCGCCATCTGCTGTGCAGCAGCCACTACGTCAAGGGTATGGGTCAAATCATGGAAACAATAGATGCTCGTATTCTTTCCTTCAAAATATTGTTTAACCCAAGTTGCCGCGTCATCAATTATTTTGTTGTAATCCATCCTATTTATTTTACATGGTCTAGTTCATAAGCGCATAAAGATACGGAGTTCTTACGCATAAAAAAACAACCCTACATGATCACGTAAAAAACATCGAAAATTCATGTATCTTTGTAGTTTTAAGCAATCAAGTAACCCATGTTCACAGGCATTATCGAAACATTAGGCACGATTACCAATCTCCAAAAAGAAGGTGCAAATCTCCACATCCAAGTCATATCAGCAATTTCTGATGAACTAAAAATAGACCAAAGTGTATCCCATAACGGCGTATGCCTCACTGTGGTGGCTAGATCCCCCGGTTGTCATACCGTCACGGCCATTGCAGAAACGCTTCAAAAAAGCAACTTGGAATCACTGTCCGTTGGATATCCAGTCAACCTGGAGCGCTGTACACGGGTTGGCGATCGTTTTGATGGGCATATCGTGCAGGGGCATGTCGACCAAATTGCCACTTGCATCAGCGTGGAAGATCAACAGGGTAGCTGGCTATATACCTTCCAGTATGACACCAATGCGGGCAACATCACGGTTGAAAAAGGTTCCATCACGGTTAATGGCATCAGCCTCACGGTGGTAGATTCCCAACTCGACCACTTTTCCGTAGCCATCATTCCCTATAGCTTTGAAAATACCAACCTCAAGCATGTGAAACCAGGTGATACCGTCAACCTCGAATTTGACATTATTGGTAAGTACGTGTCGCGGATAATGGAGCTCAGGAGGTAAGCGAAATGTCATGGGTGTCAAGTGCTATCTTAATCTTTTCAAGATTATCGAAATAAACATCCCAATAAAGCTGCTTTTCTACCCAACATCTGATCAACAGATTTACTGAGCTTTCCGTCAATTCGGCAACACGCACCTCTGGTGCCGGAGCAACCAATAGCCGCTTATCAGCCGCGAGCGCCTGTAGAATCACTCCCCTGGCCCGTTTGATGTCTGAGCCATTGGAGATGCTTATTTTATATTCCGCCCTTCGGTTTGTGATATTTGAATAATTGGTGATAACGGAATTGGCAAGGGGGCCATTGGGAGCAAACACTGCAATACCGTCAGCAGTACGCATCGTGGTATACAGAATATCTATTCTCTCCACCATACCCGAAGCTCCCCCAGCACTATCGACAAAGTCTCCAACCCTGAAAGGCCGGAACAGTAAAATCAGTACGCCACCCGCAAAATTGGCTAGGCTACCTTGCAGGGCTAGGCCGATGGAAAGACTTGCCGCCCCCAATACGGCGATAAACGATGTCGTGCGTATGCCGATCATTGATGCAGCAGACAGGATAAGCATCGTATACAGGATGAATTTGATGATACTGCCTACGAAATCCCGGAGCGACAGATCTACATTACGTCGCTCGAACCTGCGGCGAATAATTTTCATAATCATCCGGATGGACCAGCTTCCCAACACCAAAATGATAATGGCCAATACGATGCTCGGTATACTTGACAATACCGAGTCGATGATGTGTTCCAATGCCAATTGTATCTTATCCATAAATAAGCAGGTTACAAAAAAACTAGCGCAAAAGTACAAGACTTTTAGCAAGGGCGATGTAAAAATAGCCATTTCAAATAAATGAATAGCAACCCTTATTACAGATATCCATTATATTTGTCGATATATATATGTATATCAAACACCCCGATGTAATGATGGACTGGGAAGCGACAATCACGGCGTTCAAACAATACCTTCAATTGGAGCGAGCCATGTCTACCAATACCGTGGATGCTTACCTGAATGATGTGAGCAAATTGCAGCGGTATGCAGAACCGGACCATATCCGACCCATGGAAATCACGCCTAAGCATATCCAGGCTTTCCTTACCTGGATCAATAGCTTCGGAATATCAGCATATAGCCAAGCACGCATCCTTTCAGGCGTCAAAACATTTTATCTTTTCCTTAGTATTGAACATGGACTGCTGGAAAACCCAACGGCGCTTATCCAAGCTCCCCGTTTAGGGCGGAAAATCCCCGACGTACTTAATATCACCGAAATCGATGGCCTCATAGCGGCCATTGATCTTTCAGCGCCTGAAGGTATGCGCAACAAGGCCATACTCGAAATATTATACGGCTGTGGCCTCCGGGTCAGTGAATTGGTCGGACTCAAGATTTCCAACCTCTTTCTCGATGTGGAATTTATAAAAGTAGAAGGTAAAGGAAGCAAGGAACGCTTGGTGCCCATCGGAACACAAGCAGCGAAATACCTCCACATATACTTGGAAGAAGTGCGTGTACACCAAAAAATTAAGCCGGGGTATGAGGATTTTGTGTTTCTCAACCGGCGAGGTTCTCCCCTATCCCGTGTCATGGTATTCCTGATCATCAAGGAACTGGCAAAAAAAATGGGATTAAAAAAGAAAATAAGCCCGCACACCTTCCGGCATTCCTTTGCTAGCCATTTGGTAGAAGGCGGCGCCGATTTACGTGCCGTGCAGGAAATGCTAGGCCATGAAAGCATCACTACCACGGAAATTTATACCCATATAGATCGTGACTACCTGCGTTCAGTCATTATCCAATACCACCCACGATCGTAAGCTAACGGCGTTGCACGTCGTACCCATGCTTATGCTTACGGAAATGAAATTTTGTTGCGTTTAATCAGCAGAATTCCTCGCAGCTCTGCTGCGGGGCAAAAGTGGCAAGCAGATTATCTTTGCTACATGGGGCGATCATATCCACAGGCGACACAACAAGAGTTTGCTGCTGTCTCACATTGTAGTTACTATAAAGTACAGGCGTTCGGTATTAAGTTCGGGAGTCTCTCATAGTATAGGTTTGATATGTGGAGAAATAGCGGCAATATGAGGATTTATTTTATTGAGATAGGGTGTTCCGATGTTATCTCCCAAGGTTATAGTCCAGCGGATAAAAAGTATAACAGCGTAAGAGTTGTTCAGGATGCATCAGGAGATAGAACAGCAATTATCGGGTGGCCAATTTTGGACGGATGGCTATTATATCAACACAGTTGCTCAATATGCGAATGAAGAAATAAATAATAAAGAGATATGTTTCCAATCAAGGAAAAGGGGAAAAGAATAAATAAGCCGTGGTACAAAGGTCAACTACGTTTGTTTTGACGCCACGGGACACCTCGCAGCTCTGCTACGGAGTGAAACATTAAGTTTAAATAAAAATAACTTGCGAAGCTAAAATCTTTTGCCTAACATTGTTTCGCAACTTAGTTGTATTTATCGCCCCTTATTCAATTAAAAATTTAATCTTATGAAAAAGTTAAAACAGTTTTTTATTTTATTTGCATCGGTTCTATTTATAAGCAATTCAGCAAGTGCGCAAATCCCTTGGAGCGATATACCTTATTACAATCCATTACCCGGTGACCAAGTTGTCTATAAGGGAATCAAAAAGGTACAGAGGGGAGCAGATAACAAGTACTATGCGCTTTTGGAATTTGATTTCTTCTTTGACACAAATAATGGCCCCCAAGGTCAGAAGAAGGATATCAACGTTGTTGGCCCTTCCTACGTGGCATGGGGGTACAGTATAAACCCGGGGCCATATGCCTACACTACGATAGGGGTTCCCAGCGACGATGGTATACCAGTGGCGTATAAAGTGTTTAATAATAACAACACTCCCAACAATCGCACCCAGTTCATTTGGTTGCCATCCAACTCGGAAGATAATGAGTATGTACATTTTTCATCGAGGCTTCATACAATATATACGATTTCCCAGAGAAGGAAAAAGGACTGGTTAGGCCTTTATTGGATTCTTGAAACATATAATGTCAGGGAATATTCCGGTTATATCTCTGAATCTGTATTGAAATCGGCATTTTAATTAATTAATTTTCAAATTTGTTTAAGGGGGGTGACCAGGGAATTACCAAAATCTATTGTGATCTTGGTAATTTCCCTTTTTTTAAATAGTTGATAACTGTGCTTAGGATAACACATTATGTCCCCCGCTTTCCGTCCACAGCGATTTCCGCGCTTGCCCTGGCATTGATATGTTCCTTTCCCAGTAGTGCGCAAACAAAGCGGGAGAGAATTTATTATGGACATGTATTGGATTCAACATCATTATTGCCTTTGGATAACATAAATATTTCGCTGTTCAACGATGGAGATAGTACCAAATACTTGGCAGCACGAACAATTAAGAACGGCAGGTTTGAATTCAGCGTTGATGTTGACAGCTTCACCGCCATATCATTTACGCATATCGGCTATAGACCGCGGACTTTCCCCATAAACGAACCCGCTAAATCCGGAATCAGAGTTTACCTTGAAGTCCTTCTGAGTATGGAAAACCATGTGCTTGACTCTGTTTCCGTTACTCTCCCTAGGGCTTCTATGGAGCGCCGTGGCGACACAGTTATCTACGATGTGTCAGAGTTTAAATACGGTAAATACGATGATGCGGATATCATCCTTTTCCAGATACCGGGTGTTTACTTAAACCACGAAGGGGAATTGATCGCGCAAGGAACGGAAATAACCAAGATCACTGTTGATGGCAGTGATTTCTTTTTAACCGATCCCTTGAAGCTCATGAAAATAATTCCGGCGGAAGCAATAGACAAAGTGAAAATCGTCAATGCCAGAAGCCCGGAATCAGATTTCGCCGGCTTCGATGATGGCCTTCGTTATAAACAGATCGATATCGTAACCAAACCGGACAAACGAACAGGTTATTTTGGACAGGCGCGTAGCCAACTCGGGACCGAGGAATTGAAGGAGCTTGACGTGGAAGCCAACGCATTCAGGGAGAAGGACAGATACGCCTCCAATATTTCGCTGAATAACATAAGTAGGGGCTGGGGTAGCATGGGCAGTAACGAGGTTGGTACGATTGCGGATGCTGCAAAAAAACCTTATTTCGCCAACCTTGATCTTAATTACTCCAATGAAAGGGACAGGGACCTCAAATTTCTGTTAAGACTTGAAGTTAACAACAATGCGATTTACAATAGGTCGAATTCGGATGATTTAATCAGTGTGGAGGAATCAGGTATAAGGGAATTAAGACGAAGCGTCGATGGCAAGGATAATCTGAAAGGTTTCAAACTTACAAGCAAGCTTGAATACCGAAGCAATAAGCATTCCTTGATGGTTATCCCTGGTTTTGAGTTAAATACCAACAAGATGCAGGACGTGACATCACAGAGCATAATTGGACAAGACAATCATGTAAGAAATCTGCTTCTCAGCAACAACGGCAACTATTCCGTTTCAAGCCCGGTCATAAATGGGATGTATAGTTACAAGATCGATTCAGCAGGACGTAGCCTTTCGCTCACCTTCACTGCCCTAAACAACTTCAACAACAGCCGTAACAACAGCCTGTCCACCGAAAGCCAAAGCTCAGATAATGGGATATTAAATAGCAACAACTATGAGACTACTAGCAGCGACTTTTCTCGCCAGTATACCATGAACGTGCAATACAATGAACCACTGAATCAAGATATTTCATTACAAACAGTAATGTCTATCTCCACTAATCGGAATACCAATGAATTCAAGAATAGCATCTTCAATGCGATGGAAGCCGACGGGGAAAACTTAGGGACAGGGGACAATGTCCTCCTTGCCCACAACTATAGGACGCAGAACAGCAATAGTTCATTTGGATTCAGACTGGCGTATTCAAAACCCAAGATGAGAAGCGTTGTTGGCATGTACTACCAAAGATATTTACAGGCAAATACTGACGGATTAAACCCTGACGCGAAAGAAAGATTTACAACCAGCAATTACCTTCCATTTTTAAATATCTCGTTTGCACCCCGGCCCAATAATAGCCTGTCGTTAAACTACACGAAAAGTGTGGTACCACCAAGTCTGTTTCAGCTCCAAGAGGCAACCAGTATTCAAGACCCGCAAAGGATAGCTCTGGGAAATTCCCATTTAAAAAACGAAGTAAACCACCAGGTCCAAATATCCAACAATTATATCCTAGCAAAAAGTCAAAGCGCATTAAACACCATCATCAACTTAAATATCAATGAGAACAAGATAACAGATAGGATATCATACCTTGAAAGGGATACAATAATTAATGAGGTATCGCTCCAAAGAGGAGCAAGGATTTCACAGCCAGTAAACGTAAATGGATACATGTTCTTGAACGCCAACACGTCCTATACCAAATCATTATTCAATAACCGGGTAAACACCAACTTTAATCTGAATTTTAGTTCTATGCGCAACAAGTATTACGTTAATGAACAACCCAATAGACTGAAATCCAATTCAGTATCAAGCCAGCTGATAATGAATTTCTTTAGCTTAACATATCAATGCAGCTTTTCTTACCAATTAGGCTATCAACACATTGACAACTCGCTCGCCTCAAAAAATCTAAATGTCATTAAACAGGTTATCACCAATACCATGAGGTTAAAGGGTATAACACTTTTTGATATAAGTTCAAACTTGAGCTACTACGGTAACAAGTCTTCCGATTTCGGCTCTCAGGATGTACTGACTTGGAACATATCATTGACCAAATCGTTTCTTAAAGATGGTAAAGGCCTATTATCCTTCAGCATATATGATCTGTTCGATAACAACAATCAATATTCATACAACGTAAACACCGAATTGTCTTCCCTGAGGCATAACAATGTACTTGGTCGATTCTATATGTTTTCCTTGGCATATCAATTTAGGAGATTCGGTTTGTAAGAAGTTAATCAAAGGTCACATCGAAAACTGGATGGAGCATCCACAGCCGAGCGGTTTGGTCACTTTGACAAGACAACCTGAACCTCCAACCGGCGGGGAAAGCATGAGCACCATCAAAAGCAAGTATGAAAGCGAATAACTAACGAGCTCGTGCGGCCTGAGCACGGAAAGCCCCGCCACGACTAGTAGCAAAAATTAACTAATCAAAACCTGGCTATTATGTTCGTCAGCATTCAATCATCGCTCGGTATTTTTGCAATTCCATCCGAGGTCATAATAAGCTAACAGTTATTAGGTATTAGCCATGAACTAACTACCAACAACGCCAATATAAATGAAATTTTGTTGCATTTAATTTACGTTATAACACAACATTGTTGTATTTTTGCGCACTGTAAAGATGGCATAAGCAGAGCAAAGTGAGGATTATAACTAACATGCGAATACAAAAAGGGATACTTTTAATCATACTCTTCGTATATGTTTCCTTGGCATTCGCCCAAGATGAATCATGTACATTGACGCTTCGGGGAAGAGTTATCGATAACGATACCCAACTACCATTATCTGGGGTAACGATCAAAGTTAGCCCCGGCATCCACCAAACGATTTCAGATGGCCATGGTTATTTTCAGTTTTCACAGCTTTGTGAGGGTACGTCCTATACGGTAATGGCTAGCAGCATCGGTTTTGATAGCATAACTACAACGCTTACACTTGCTGGAAATGAAACATTGAACATCACGCTTAGCCATGGCCACATTAAGCTGCATGATGTTGATGTCGTTGGCCATCAACAGTCTGTTGTGACCACCAATCCATCCAAGGCCGTATCCCGAGAGGCGATAGCCGAAGCGCGTGGAGGAACATTGGCCGGAATATTCGATGCATTACCGGGGGTTAGCATGTTGCAAACCGGCAGTACGATTGCCAAGCCTGTCATCAATGGAATGTATGGCAATCGTATCCTCATCCTCAATAATGGCGTACGCCAAGAGGGTCAGCAATGGGGAAGCGAGCATGCACCGGAAATCGACCCTTTCATGGCCAAGGATTTCAAACTGATCAAAGGCGCAGAAGGTGTACGGTATGGTGCAGATGCCATTGGGGGAGTTATCCTGGTATCATCGCCTCCACTGCCTGTCGACCCGCACCTCTCGGGCGAAATCCATACCTTGTATAGCACCAATGGACAGATAGGTGTATTGTCTGGCATGTTGCAATCGGGGATCAACCGCATCAAGGGACTGAGTTGGCGCGTACAGGGCACAGCAAAACGCGGTGGTAATATACGGGCCGCGGATTATTACTTAGGTAATACCGGAGTGGGCGAATATAACTTTTCAGCCGCCTTACAGTACTCTCGGGCGACCACTTCGCTGGACGCATATTATAGCCGTTTCTACACCTCCTTGGGCATATTGACCAGTGCCCATATCGGCGATATCGATGATATTCAGGCCAGGGTTGACGCTGGCAGGCCATTGGAAAATTACGGATTCTCTTACCAGATCCAACCCCCTCGCCAGCGTGCGGTACACGATTTGGGTAAAATCAAATGGCACCAAGACCTGGCAAGTGGTGCATCCTTGGATATCCAATACGGCCTCCAACGCAACCACAGGCAAGAGTATGACATCCGCCGTGGCGATCGCGATGCTTTGCCGATGCTTGACATGGTATTGACCACCCAAACGCTCGATGCGAGCTACCATACGCCATCTTATGCGGGATGGACAACCCAGGTGGGCAGCAACCTCATGCTCCAAGTCAACAACAATGTTCCCGGCACGCTAAATACGCCAATAATACCTAATTACGACAGCTTCACCGCCGGTTTATTCGCTATTCAACGGTTGGTAAAAGACACCCATGAATGGGAAGCGGGGCTACGTTATGATTTCAGGACGTTTGATGCTGCTGGTTATGATAGCCAATTGGAATACTATGGCGGCTACCGGCAATTTCACAACCTCAGCGGTACCGTTGGAGGCGTTTTACATCTACACCCGGACTGGCAATTGCGTAGCAACATCGGCTTGGCATGGCGTGCACCCAATGCCAATGAACTCTATAGCAGTGGCCTGCACCAAGGGGCCGCTCTCTATGAAATCGGCGATCCAGACATGGAGAGCGAGCAAAGCTACAAATGGATGGTGAGTCCCTCCTATTCCGGCGAACGGTTTTCGTTTGATCTGGATGTGTATGCCCAATACATCCATCACTATATCTATGCACAGCCCTCGGCAGGTGAGTTCCTACAAAGTATACGGGGTACATTTCCCATATTCCGGTATGTGCAGACTAATGCCAGCTTCTGGGGCATTGATTTTGCCGGCCAATACCGTATGCCCGTAGGGCTTTCCTATCACCTCAACGCCTCCATTATCCGGGCCAAAGACACCGAACACAGCAGCTATTTGCCCTATATCCCGGCAGACCGGGCAGACCACCACCTGCGTTGGGAAATACCGCTTATGTCCAATAGTTTGCAACATACGTATGCAAAATTGGAGCAACGCATCGTGCTTCGCCAGACGCGGTATGAACCGGAATCGGATTATGCCGCCCCGCCACCTGCATACCAATTGTATGCGGTATACGCCGGCACCCAGCTATCATGGGGCGACCGGACATTGGACATCACCCTATCGGCGACGAATCTATTCAACAAGCAATACAAAGAGTATATGAATCGATTCAGGTATTTCAGCCATGATATCGGGCGGAACATGAGCATAAAGCTCGCTTATTCATTTTAATAACAATTTGAAATTTAACTATTTACTTACAACAAATTAAATTAAAGCTAACATCATGGAAAAATTAGTAAAACAGGTAGCATGGATGTTCTTGGCAATTGGGATAATCACATTTGCCTCGTGCAGTAAAGATGATCCCACCCCTGAACCACCCCAGGAAGAAGTAGCGAAAGCCAAATTGACGTTCGTGGAAGTGGAATGGCACGGCAGTCACCCTCATGACGTTGATAATCCTGAAACGGTGGAGATTGAATTTGATCGACAAATGTCGCCCGTGGGGAATGGACATGTCGATCTCGATGAAGGCAAAACCTATCGATTGATATTGACAGCCTACGATAGTGACGGTAATGAAGTACAGGATGAGTTTGTCGACGATGCTGATATCCACCAGGCCTTCCTATTAGGCGCCCCTGACGGCGTATTAGATTATACTTATGTTGACGCACAGGTTGGAGTAACCGGATACCTGCATGTACTGGAGGCCACTGAAACGGGTTTTACATTCAATTACGTACTGCGGCACCTTAATGTAGGCGTAAAAAGCAACATCACAGCAGCCGATTGGAACAATCCCAATTACACACAGTTTGGCGGTGCCAATGACCTCAATTTGAAATTTGATCTGCATATAGTGGAAGGTGATGGTCATGGTGATCATTAAATTGGTTAGTATGTAGTATATATAGCATGTTTCTATGCGAACTATATCGCATAGAAACATGCTAATAAGGTACAGGAATACTCCTGTGTGTTAGCTATGGCTAATATATTGTTAATAACAGGAAATAACGCTATCTTTGCGGCGCTGTCATCTTTGTATCGATACATTGCCGCAGCATACGGATGTCGTTAATTTATTCTGCATCCTTAAATTTAAATAGATTGTCATTTTCAAATTTAATGCTTTCTGAACCACTATTACGGGTACTGAAAGCTTCGGGATATAACACCCCAACACCTATTCAAGAACAGGCCATTCCATTAATTTTAAAACACCGCGATATATTAGGATGTGCGCAAACCGGTACCGGTAAAACCGCAGCATTCGCGCTCCCCATCATTCAGCTGTTGCATGAGTCAGACAACACGCATAGGGATAACAGGACCAATATCCGCGCGCTTATCTTATCTCCCACTAGGGAGCTGGCCATACAGATCGGCGAAAACATCGGAAACTATTCCAGCAATACGAAAATCCGCCACTCCGTCATTTTCGGAGGCGTTTCTACGCACCAACAAGCCAATGACATCCGGAAGCACCCCCATATACTGGTCGCTACACCCGGCAGGTTGTTAGATATGGTACAACAAGGCATCGTTTCACTCAGGCACATCGAGTTTTTTGTGCTGGACGAGGCTGATCGGATGCTTGACATGGGTTTTATAAACGATATCAAGAAAGTCCTTAAACTCATACCCGAGAAACGCCAGACCTTGTTGTTTTCGGCCACCATGCCCAAAGAGATTGCCTCACTTGCTGATACCTTATTGGACAATCCTGCAAAAGTAGAGGTAACTCCAGCATCTTCCACGGCCGAAAAAGTTGTGCAATCCATCTATCCAGTTGCCAAAATCGACAAGATCAAGTTGCTCACACACCTGATTCTCCATGGAGGAGCAAACCATGTATTGGTCTTTAGCAGAACAAAACATGGCGCCGATAAAGTGGTGAGAAAGCTAAAGCAAGCTAATATCGCTGCGGAAGCCATCCACGGCAACAAATCGCAGCAAGCCAGGCAGAAGGCACTTAACGGGTTCAAATCAGGAAAGGTGAGTGTACTCATCGCGACAGATATAGCCGCAAGAGGTATTGATGTGGAAGATTTACCGTTGGTTATCAATTACGACCTTCCCAACGAACCCGAAACCTACGTACACCGTATCGGACGGACCGGAAGGGCTGGATCAAGTGGAGAAGCGTGGTCATTCTGTGACTCGGAAGAGCGCGAATACCTCTGGCAAATCAATAAGCTCATCGGGCAGCAACTTCCATTGGTAACAAAACATCCCTTTATTGTGGGAGACTTGGAGTCATATGAACGGCCACCGGCAAAGACCCAGAAGTCATCAACTCCCAACAAAAACAACAATCATAAGAAGAACAATAAGTGGAATAGGCGAATCGCCGTCTGACGATAGTTGTTGTAAAGGATCCAAAATTCTTATTAAAATAAAAAGGCTGCCCTAATTTAGGGCAGCCTTCTGACAATATCTGAATAGGTCTTAAATTACCTTAACATTTACTGCGTTTAATCCTTTTTGACCTTGTTCCACGTCGTATGAAACGTCGTCATTTTCACGGATACGGTCTTTCAACCCTGATGAATGAACAAAAATCTCACGTCCACCTTCATTGGGGGTGATGAATCCGAAACCCTTGGTTTCATTGAAAAACTTTACTACTCCTTCTGGCATTGTATTAAATTATTAAATATGAATAAAGTGTAAAGGTATGCATATATTCCTGAATATCAATTAATTTTTTTAAATTAATCATTTTTGCTAAATCGACTACCGGATTATGACCTGCTCAAGCTGTATATTAACCTTAAATGGGATGCCAATGCTTGCACCATACTGCGGTGCTCTAAATAGACGACATCGAATTCTGCACAGGTCTCTTTCACGAGCTTGTTGATGGCCGGATAGTGCACGTGGCTTATCCGGGGGAAAAGGTGATGCTCTACTTGAAAATTGAGTCCGCCAAGTAACCATGAAATCGTTTTGCTTTTTGTTGCAAAATTAGCGGTGGTACTCAGTTGATGTACCATCCACTCCTGCTCGATTTTATGCGTGTCAGCATCTGGTTTCGGAAAATTGGTAGACTCTACCACATGCGCTAATTGGAAAACCACAGCGAGGCAAAAGCCACAAGCTGTACCTACAATCAGCCAACCGATTAAGGCCGGTAACCAGCCCAGCATCATTACGGGGACAGCGATATAAATTCCAATATAGCTCAACTTGGTTAACCAAAAGATAAAATGCTCCCTTATAGGCATCGGTTTCCGGTCGGCCTTGACGCCCATCCTTCCGGAGAAATACTTCTCGAAATCTTGATAAAGCACCCACGCAATATACGAAATGCCATATAGTACAAACCAATAGGTAAATTGGAAACGGTGAAACCATTTCCGGGGTTGGTCCGCATGCATCCGCATGAATTTGACATCAATATCATGGTCAAGACCATCCACGTTGGTAAACGTATGATGGCTGATGTTGTGTTTTTGCTTCCAAAAATAGATGGTACCACCCATCATATTCAACGAATAGGCCGATACCTTATTGAGCCATGAGTGTCGGGAAAAACTTTGGTGGCCACCCTCATGCATCACATTGAAACCTACAGTGGCCAGGTTGATCCCTAATAAGATACACAGCATCACAGCAATCCACACCGGCGGTGTAAAGAAAACCAAGCATACATAATTGGCAATGGCAAGCCCTGCCAGCAAGGCACTTTTGATATATAGCCTCCTGTTCCCTGTATTGGAAATGTTATTTGCCTTAAAATATCCGTTGACACGCTGCCGCAATGTACTGGAAAACGCTGAACCGCTGTTGTTAAAACTGATTTTTGACACTTTCTTTTTCTTCGATTAAGATGGGAAAGATAATCAATTAAAATTAATAACCTCTTGGTTTAATTCCTTTTAACAACATTTAACATCTTTTTCACATAAAAAATACCGGAAAATAATCATAGAAAAAATATATTACTTATAAGGAAAGTGAAGCTCGCGGTCCCAGACCCTATTGATCACTTGCTTTCCAGAAAATCCAACACGTGGTTGTTGTGTTCGGTGGCGTTCATCATCGCGCGGTATTTGAAGGCTACCCGCCCGTCAATCCCGACAACAAATGTCTCCCGACCGGTGAAAAACAACACATTTTTTACCCCGAAAGCCTTCAATACCTTATTTCCCGGATCGCTGAGCAGCGTAAACGGTATCCGATGGTTTTGGGCAAAAGACTGATGACTTTTTACGTCACCGGAATTGATGCCAATGACCATCGCTCCGGCATCGGTATACGCCTCAAAATCATCCCTGAATGCACAGGCTTGTTTGGTACATCCTGGGCTTTCATCTTTCGGATAAAAGTAAATGACCAGTTTTTTCTTGCCGATGTAATCCTTGATATCGAATTCATTTCCATCTTGGTCTTTTAAGACAAAATGGGGTACTTCATCACCGATTTCCAATGTGTTCATGTTATCCCTTGTTTTGTTTTCTGATTCTTGTGCGCAAGCCATTGCACCACTTATGAGCACGGCCATCGCCAGTACCATACGTCCTGTCACGTTATTCATACCATCCTCCTTGATTTATCCAGTCTTATCATGGCGCCAAAATCGAGTTCTAATGCCATGGCTTCTATGGTCATCACGATGCGTTTTGTTCGCGTAGGCTCCGTTTTGGCCCCGTTGATGTAATTGATGAAATAGTTACGATGCGATTTGGCTAATGCCATGAAGCGCCCCATCAAGTCGGCTTCGTCATCCAATAGGCATATTTCCAAGTCTTCGGGCATTTCAATCGTGAAGTCTTTGTCTTCTTCCAAACTGAGGGACAACATATCCCCCTCCCCTTTCTTCAACAATTTCCGCATCCTCCCATTGATGGGCAAGCTATAGTCTCCATCACCCGCGGGTGTCAGCGCCATGCCCGAAAATAGCTGACCATCGATTTTCCCCCGCACCCGGTAAACCTGCTTGTAACCGGGTTTTAGCTGGTGGGCGATCGCTTGGGGCACTTCCACATATGACCACCCCTGTGTGGCCCCTTTTCGATGATCTTTTACTATTTCAGCGTCGAAGTTTACCATCATATCGTAGGTATCAGTGTATCAATTGATATAAAAAACGGCATAACTTGCGTCTAGCGCAGGGAGCTCCGTTTTATCCTTGAATATGCCATATACCGCTGATCCGCTACCGCTCATCGCCGCAAATAGTGCTCCGTTTTCATACAACAAAGATTTTATGGCGCTTATTTCAGGATATTTAGTAAAGATTCCCGCCTCGAAATCATTGAAAATCGAATCTCGCCATGCTTCCACCGGTAGGGTTATCGCTGAAGCCAGCCCCTTTCCCTTTGGATCGGGTTTTACGGTACCATATGCATCTGCAGTGGAAACATGCACCGCTGGTTTAACCACCACCACATGGTAAGATGATAAGTCAACTTGCACATCCTCAAACAAATCACCGATTCCTGTTGCCAATACCGGGGTGTTCTTGATAAAGAACGCACAATCGGCCCCCAGCTGACGCGCATAGGTTGTTAATCGTAGTTCATCTAGCCCCAATTGAAATTTATCGTTAAGTACCTTCAATAAAAAAGCGGCGTCTGCAGAACCGCCGCCGAGCCCGGCACCGATGGGGATTACCTTATGCAGGTAGATGTGTACAGGAGGCAGGTCAAACTCACCTTGCAGCAATCGGTAAGCCCTTAGGCAGAGATTAGCTTGCCCATCATCGGGGATGGGCAATCCTGAAGGGATAAACTGGGTTGCCGCTGCCTCCACCACCTCCAGTACATCATAGACCTTCAAGGGGTAGAAAACCGTTTCAAGGTTATGGTATCCGTCGTCCCGGCGGCCGAGCACTTGTAACCCGATATTAATCTTAGCGTTTACGAACGTAATCATTTTGCGGGATTATAGAAAACTACGGCGTTCAGGCCACGATCCAGTGAGTTTGCGAATGAGGATGATTTGCCCGGTATGGTAAGCGTCATGGGCAATAAGATCAAAAAACTGGGCACCTATCGCGGTCTCCGGCATGGGCTTATCCAAGTCTGATTCATCAAGCTCCTTTAGTAGCTGGTATAGTTCCCGGTGGATGTCGAATAGTTTGGCAACGGCTTCCTGCCAATCGGCTTCCTGTTGGCCCACGACCACAAATGTATCATCATTCCCTCCGGGAAGCGGTGAATCAGGTTTTCCTTGTAAACGGCGCAACAAACGTTCCTTGAAATAGCTAACATGAACAACTGTTTCCCATATCGTATTGGCTGCCACGCCTTCCGGCCGCCAATTAGCAAGTTCAGCATCCACATCCTTGAGCGCATCGCGATATGGTGGATACCAGCCTTCGGTTTCTAAAGCCGACTGCCAGTATTGCATGAGTATTGATTTTCTATCCATGGTCTACAATAGTATATGGATTACAAATATAGCTTTTCGAGATGTTTGATTTAACTAAATGTTGTATCTTGCACAAAAGATGGTTGCTTCAACCATCCATCAATTCGTATGTTGTAAATAAAACTCCAATTAATGAACATTCCTATGAATACAGTAACACGTTTAAGCATGATTTGCTTGGGTTTTCTGGTCTCCTGCAATAGCGGCGGCCAAAAAGAAGGGGAACAATCCAATGACACCCTTTCGCAAGCAGATCCGCTATTAACTGTCGATCAAGAACAGAAATATTGTTTCCTACGGACCGAAGGAACGGAGCAACAGGATTCTTCATTCCTTCAATTGACGATCCGGAATGAAACGGTCAACGGGATTTATAACGTCATTCCACATGAAAAAGACGCGAGGCGCGGCACCGTATTAGGCAAGGCAGCTGGAGAAGTACTGGATTTGGTGTGGACCTTCACCCAAGAAGGCATGCAAGATACGCTGCGTGTGGTATTTAAGTTGCAAAATGGGACGCTGGTACGGAAACCGTTCTCCGTCGATACGTCGAATGGTCGGCAAGTCACGTTGGATAGTAGCGGATTTTTGGAAGCCTATGAAGCGGTGGATTGCGTTGAGGAACCCTAACGAAGCAGGCTATGCTGGCTTGCCGTGAAGATGTCTCGCCAGATCCTGTTGATTTCGGCCGAACTAATTGTGGCGGCCATGCCGCAGTGCGGAAATAATAATACAACCTGTTGGTGGCAAATGGCCACCAATGACCGGCTCAGGGCACTCACCGTACTCAACGAGCGGTCTGAAACCTTTCCGTTGTGCAGCAATTCAGCCCATGATGCATCAAGTGCGTCATAAAATGATTGCTTAATTTCCTTCAACTGTGTGTTGGCCGAAGTCACCAATCCAAGTGACTTCGTTGCTTCGATGCCCTTCTGGTTTTGGCTGATTAGTACGTCAGCACAAGCTATAAAATGACGTGCCATGCCTAGGGTATTCGCCGCTAAGGTTGCTTCGGCGAATTGTAAAAAAGGATATCGGTAAATAGGATGGTCTAAGGTGGCATGTTGGGGTGTTATCAAAAAAGCATGGGACTCGTCTACCCAAAGATTGTCCACCGCAAACGAATGGCTCGCTGTAGCCTTTAACCCAAACGCATTCCAGTCCTCAATGACCCGGACATCCGCTTTGGCAAAGAAAAAAGACTTGGTCAGGGGGTTGCCTTCTTTGTCGATTACTGTTTTTCCATCTTGTTCAATAACGCAATTGGCCGTAAAAAAGGTGTTATGGGGTGCGCCTGTCGCATAGCGCCATTTCCCGGTCACGTTATACCCCCCGTTTTCAACTATTGCCTTGCCCGAGGCTTGTCCGCTCCCTCCCAAACATACGGTGGTGTCTGAAAACATTGCCGGGGCGATCGACTGGCTGATGTAGCCAACAAACAGATTGGCCCCACTACACAAGGTGATTGTCCATCCCAAGCTGCCATCTATCCATGCCAGCTCTTCTTCCAAGCGCACACCTTCTGGAACGGTTAATTCCAAGCCACCGAAAGACTTGGGAACGAATAGTTTAAACCATTTGTTATCATAGATGATGGCCAGCTGTTCGTCTGTCAGTTTTCCTGCTACTTCTGCCCGTTCCGACTGTGCACGTAGCTTCTCGATTAATTGATCTGCTAAGAAAGGTTTGTCATCCATGTCTTTTGTTTTGCTATCCAATTTTACCGCCGGCTTCGTCATCTTGTAAGGGTAAATGCATTTACATCCTTTTCGTCATTGTGAGGCTCTGTTGGGCGGTGTGAGCCGAAGCAATCTAGATTGCTTCGCTCTATTTCACTTCCAAACGCTCTTGCTCGCAATGACGCAAGACAGTAATTTTTTAAACGTGTTTGCCCAAATCATCTTGCCGTGCAATGATGCGCCTCCATTCCATATACCCGAAAATAGCCACAACAAACAAAAATAAGGTTAATAAGGCATAGAGGTGAAGCCCTTTATACGCCAAAAGCGGAATAGCAAAGGCGTTGCTGATGTTGAGCAATATCCAATTTTCGATTTTACGTTTGGCCAATAGCCACATCCCGGCCCATGCCGTGGCGCTCACCCAAGCATCCCATGCGGGTACGGAGGAGTCTGTAAAGTAAACCAGTGCATAATAAAGGAGCGGGAAACCTGCGCCGACAATAAGTATGGTGATCAACCAATCCCGCTTTTCCGAATAGGTCGCGTTTACGGGCTTGTCATCTTTGCGTTTCAACCAATAGGCCCACCCGTAGATGCTCATGACAAGGTAATACACGTTCAGCAGCAACTCGGCATACAGCCCAGCTTCATACAATACATAAAGCGTAATCAATATGCTGGCAATTCCAAAAGGATAAAGCAGCACTTTATTGGCTTTGGCGAGCAATACTTGGACAACACCGCAGGCCACCCCTATCCAATGCAATAATGGGGTGTTGATTAATTGTCCCCCCAGCTCATGTATCCATTCGGTAATTTTCATGGCTTTTCAAAACAACACGTCAATCCGCGCCAGGCGTGCTCGTTGTGTTTGCCACGTTAGACTTGCTCAACTTGCTTTTCCAATTGTAGGATGGCTGCTGAGCGTTCGCGTGTTTCCTTGCACAACTGCTCGTCCTTCGCAATAGATAGGCCGTAAGAAGGAATCATTTCTTGCAATTTACTCAGGTATTGCGCCGTTTTTGCCCTTTCGGGGAAACAACGGGCCAACAGGTCGATCATGATGGATACCGATGTGGAAGCTCCCGGTGAGGCACCCAGCAAGGCCGCGATGGAACCATCGGCACTACTCACCACTTCCGTACCGAATTCGAGTATCCCACCGTGTTTCCCGTCTTTTTTGATGACCTGCACACGTTGTCCAGCAACCTCCAGTGTCCAATCTTCCATCCGGGCTGTGGGCACATACTCCTTTAATGCAGCCAAGCGGTCATCCGGGCTCTGCCGGACTTGGTTAATGAGGTATTTGGTCAGTGGGATATTATCCATACCTGCCGCCAACATCGGGCGTATGTTATTAAATTTGATGGAGGCGGGCAGGTCCATCCAAGAGCCATTCTTAAGGAATTTAGTCGAGAATCCGGCATATGGACCAAATAACAAGGCTGATTTCCCATCGATGACCCGGGTGTCGAGATGGGGTACCGACATCGGTGGTGATCCCACAGCCGCTTTACCATATACCTTGGCATGGTGTTTAGCGATGACTTCAGGATTGGTACATTTCAGCCATTGTCCACTGACGGGGAACCCACCGAAGCCATTGGCCTCGGGGATACCGGATTTTTCAAGGAGCAGTAACGACCCTCCGCCAGCCCCGATAAACACAAATTTGGCTGAAACGGTACGTTTCCGATCGGTAGTAAGGTTTTTGGTGGTCACTTCCCAACGGCCGCTGCTTGCCCGCTCGATATCACGCACTTCATGTGCCAACCGGAGTTTCACCTTATCTTTGCGGACAAGATGAAGGAAAAGCGCGCGTGTCAATGCACCGAAATTGACATCCGTTCCAATATCGATTTTGGTGGCGGCCAACTCTTCATTGGCACTGCGTCCTTCCATGACCAGCGGAATCCATCGTTGCAGTACCTCATGGTTCTCTGCGTACTCCATTCCCTGAAAAAGGTGGTGTTCCTGCATGGTTTCGTATCGTTTACGAAGGAACGAGACATTCTGCTTCCCGAAGACAAAGCTCATGTGGGGAACACTCCGGATGAAACTTTCTGGATGATCCACCAAGTTATTGGCGACCAAATACGACCAAAATTCCTTGGAAACCTCAAATGCTTCCGCAATTTTGATGGCTTTGCTGATATCCACCGATCCATCAGGTAGTTGTGGGGTGTAGTTCAACTCACAAAGCGCAGAATGGCCCGTGCCTGCATTGTTCCAAGCATCTGAACTTTCGGCCGCTACCTCGTCCAGCCTTTCAAAAATCTCGATACTAGCGCTGGGATGCAGCTCATTGATCAATGTGCCCAGGGTGGCACTCATGATGCCGGCGCCTATAAGAACGACATCCACCTCTTCGGCGGTCTTTTTACTTCTTTTACCCATTTTTTTCCAATTGCTGCAAAAATAATGACTGGAATCGGTTATTTCCTAATTATCACAATTAATTACAGAATTTTAACAATTTTGCAAAAAGAACATCTTAAGATTCTATTTCTGCAAATTACCGTAACCTATTACCAATATTAATCATGGCTAAAATCACGATAAAATAGCTACGGGGAAACCAGGCGACGGGTATCTGAATAGTATGATTGTGTGACTAACAAGGAAAAAATAAAAAAAATAAAAAAAATCTTGCTAAAACGTTTTTTGTTTGTAATTTAGCCGTTGCAAAACCAAACAATGATTTTTGGTGCCATTATCCAGTGGTAAATTCAAATTAAACACCAATGTGATAAATGACCGCTAAATCGAACAAAGTGACCTGTTAAAACTTAACCAAAATTAATTATGAAGAATCTGTTTACTTTTATTACTTAACCGCTCGAAATTATAACGGATACCATGTATCGCGTTTGTAATTCCCATTAGTTTATTTAATGCAATTAGCTTGCCTATTGGCGCCTTGATATGGCGTATTCATACGGCTGCTAATTAGCTACCTGATGTTATATTGGGTTATTTCACCATCCATTTTGTGGCCACTGGTCGTGGCGGCTATCATCATGGTATGTATGAAGACTCTCCTACTCGTAAACTATAACGACAGTAAATGTCTACAAAATAAATAGATATGCGCAATAAAAGAATGTCGCTGTTTTGTACCCTTCTAATACTCGGCGCGTGCCCATCATTTGGCTGTCCCAACCTGATTGCCGACAGCAAAAAAGGACCGCTGGTTGACACCATCAATGCGACCATTGAAAAAGATAGCCTCACCAACGATTCAGCAGTGGTGCAATTTCTGCCTATAGATCGTGACCGCTCGCTTTTCACAGACCGCAACCCACAATCCATTTCCCTGCCTTCTGAAGACATTGCGCACTACCCCGCTGTCTCACTCCAACAATATTTAAAGGATCAAGCTGTAGGGCTGTATATACAGGAAAGTTCAGGTGAGCCGGGCACCATTCAACCCATGTTCATCCGAGGGCTTCCCATGCCCATTCTTTCCCAAAAAGAAGTCTATCAATCGCAACCCCTGGTGGTGCTGGATGGCATTCCGCTGATCAGCGAACATCCTTTTGCTTATGATATTCAACAATATGATTTCAATCGCATTGGGCCGGCTACCAACCTATTGAGCAACATCGATATGAACAACATCGCGTCGGTGCAGGTATTGAAAGATTTGGCGGGTACCGCCATCTATGGACCATTGGGGGCTAACGGCGTCATTGCCATTACCACCAAGCAGCCCTCCCCCACACGCAAGATCAGTTTCAATTCGTATGTGGGCATAGCGCAGCGGCCGACGGTGACGACCATCAATGGGGCATACGAAAATAATTTCCGTAGGCAGTTTTACGACCGCTACACCGCCTCGGGACAATATTCCGCCGATGATACTTACCCCCTGTACCTCAGCGACTCCCTGAATACAGCCTACTACGGCTCTTCGAACTGGACGGACAACTACTACCAAAACGGATTGGTTTATTCGGCCGATGCCGATATTTCCGGTGGAGGTGACCGAGCGAATTTCCGGTTCGCCGTCGGACACATGCAAAACCGGGGCGTGGCCGATGAAACCGGTCTTAAACGCTATAGCGCCCTGTTCAACATCAATATGAAACCACTGGAATGGCTGTTGTTTTCAGCCATGATCAATGGCAACCGGGTGCAACGCGACCGAAACCGTACCCTGCGCGACCGCTTTGCAACCATGTCTTACATCCCGGATCTGGCTTCGCCGTTGTCGCCAAACAACGATATTTACCGGGGGTACCTCCAGCAGTTTGACAACAGCTTCGATAATAACGCCACGAACATTGTGGAGGGGCATGCCAAACTGGTATTTGATTTCAACCGTTTGAAGGTGACTTCCCGCGTGGCCGTCGATTATAACGAAGGCTATCGCGACCTGTTTTACCCGCGTACACTCATGGAAGAAAATAGCTATGCCTCCAATTACTACGGGTACAACCAGCGGCTGCTGTTTGACAATCACCTGTCGTATGATGTCGACCTCGGCGCCCAGCATACGCTTTACCTCGAAGCAGGCAGCACGCTGCAATGGGATGCATTCAAGTACAACTATGCATACGCCTATAAGGGCATCAATGACTTCATCAAGATTAACTTGCTGGAATCCGACCCCGATAACTTAGACTACCTGGTGCCGCAGGCGTTCCCCAGCCAATTGGTTTATAAGTTTCTAGATTATACCAAACAAAACCTCGTGTCATTCTATGGTCGCGGTTCATACAACTTCAACGATAAATACACGGCATCGCTACTGCTGAGGTCGGATGGTTCTTCCAATGCACAGCCTACCAGTAGGTGGTTGTTCGCGCCGGTGCTTTCGCTGGGCTGGAATATCAAAAATGACCTCATGGGTGATGATGCCACATTTTCCACATTTAATCTACGGGCCAGTGCTGGCAGGATGGGCCGTCTGAATGTGTTCGACAATTTTTCGCAAGGCCCTTCCTATTCCGCCCAGTTGAGTTATACCGGCAATGTCGTCGCCCCAGGCTACAACGGCTTCGGTGTGCTTGCGCGCCCGTACGAGTTCGGATGGTCTGGATATGGCATCCCTTGGGCATATACCGATCAGTTGAATATCGGCTTGGACATGGGCCTGGCCGACGAGCGCATCCGCATCAACCTCGATTGGTATACCAAGCATGATAAGAATCAATTGTTGGGTATCCCTTCGTATGCCGAATATGGGTATAACCTATCGTACGAAGCCGGCATGGACGTTAATAATACCGGCGTGGAGCTGCAATTAAGCGCAGATGTCATCCAGCGATCGGAGGGCCGCTTTTCATGGACACCCACATTGGCCGTCAGTTACAACCAAAACAAGCTTACCGCATTGCCGGGCGGGCTTGATGAAATCGTCATCGGCAACCGCCTGTTTCGTGTGGGCGAGCGTATCGATCAGTTCTGGCTGCTCCAAAATGAAGGCATTTACCTCACCGACGCCGAGATTCCGATAATTGGCGGTATCCCGCAACACTTCAATGGCATTGCCCTGCGTGCTGGCGATCCGCGCTGGGTCGACACCAACGGCGACAATGCCATCACTGATGTGGACAAATCGTTGATAGGCAATATTTTTCCGAAGGTAGCCGGTGGCTTCATGAACCAGTTTAGCTATGGCAATTGGAGCCTGGATGCAAACTTCTATTTTAACATCGGCCGCAACGTGTTGAATGCCGATATGGCTAACCGGTTTGACTTCATCAACCGAGAGGGTACCACCAATATGAATTCCGTAAAGGAAATCACGTTCTGGGAAAAGCGGGGCGATTATAGTCAATATCCACTATATAATCCCTGGAGCAATGTCATCCCCTACCGGGCCGACCAGGATCTATTTCTCGAGAACGGCTCGTTCGTCAAGCTGCGTACGCTTTCAGTGGGCTACGATTTGAGCGATCTGCTAAAAGGCCGTTCATCCACTATCGAAAGGCTCTACATCTACTGCTCCGGGCACAACTTGTTTACGTTGTCGCCATATACCGGTCGCGATCCAGAACTGGTGGATTACATGGGATATGATACGGGTTATGGTATGCCTATTCCGCGTACCTACACATTGGGTATTCGAATGAATTTGTAACGAGAGAAATAAGCACGAGAAATGATCATGAATAAATACACAACGAACAGATTGGTTACCACCTCAACGCTATGCATAGGTGTATTGGTGGCCTTCACCTTACTGTTGAGCGGCTGCAAAAAGATGCTGGATGTCGATTCGTCGCGCATCGTGGGCGAGAAATACATGTGGAACTCGCTGGAAGATACCCGTGCAGCGCTCATGGGTACCTATGGCCTGATGCGTGCCGCACTGGCCGACCACAATGCCCATTGGTTATATGGGGATGTCCGTGCAGGTGAGTTCGCCAGCCCTAATCGGCAGGATCTGCGTGCCATCATCGCCAACGACCTTACGGCCTCCTATCCATCCCTTGAGGCCCTTTCCAACTGGCGGCGCTGGTATGCCGTAATCAACTCCGCCAACATCTTTCTGGAGCGTGTGCCGGAGGTGCGCGAAAAAGACCTGCGGTATTCGGTAAATAACATGACCGTAGATATCGCACAAATCCGCTTCCTGCGTGCATTTGCCTATTTCTATATGGTACGCATTTGGGGCGATGTGCCGTTGATCATTTCCTCCCATGATGGTAGTTTTGAAAACAAGCCCCGTGAAAACCAGGACAAAGTGCTAGCCTGGGCCGAACAGGAGATGCTGGCTGCAGCATTGGACCTTCCTTACCGATACAGTGCCAGCGATGAACAACAACAGGGCGATTACTACAATGAAGATAGCGGTCGCTGGGACGGCGCATTGGCCCGTAAGCTCACGGCATATGCCGTCTTAGCCCATCTGGCTGCCTGGCAGGGCAACTACCCCGATGCGGCCAATTACAGCAAGTTTGTATTGGATGATTATGCGCGAGCCGGCATGGGATATATATCTACGGGCCATCTCACCGATGCCAACGGCTTTTTCTTCAATAAGAAAACCAACCAGTTGTTCGGCTTTGCATTTGACTGGGGGCACGTGGATGCGTCATTTACTGGCCATATTGAGGAACTCACGTTAGCCGAACCAGTGGTCAACAAGCAAATCCCCGATATTTACCTGCCCAAGGATTCTATCATCACCATCTTCAATGAAGCCGGCGATGAGCGGTTTGCCCTGGATACACTGGGTACGCCGGTTTCGGAGCGCTACTTCTCCAACTACAACGGCAAGTACCCCATCTTCAGCAAGATCAAATGCATAATGGGTGGAGTGAATGATCCGTCATTCCGCATTTTCACCAGCGCGATTGTCTTCACACGTCTGGAAGACATCACCCTACTCAGGGCTGAGGCCTTGGCGGTGCTAGGTGAGCGGCAAGGTGCCATTAACCTATTGAATGAAATCCGAACCCGCCGTGGATTGGACCCCTATAATGAAGACATCAATGGCGACCTCATTAATACCATTTTCCTCGAACGGCAACGCGAGTTGATGGGCGAAGGGCACCGCTGGTATGATCTGGTGCGGTACAACCGCATCCGGCCCAGCCATCCCATGATTGGCCAGCTCATCACCA
This sequence comes from Parapedobacter tibetensis, assembly GCF_024704835.1. Classification (GTDB taxonomy): domain Bacteria; phylum Bacteroidota; class Bacteroidia; order Sphingobacteriales; family Sphingobacteriaceae; genus Parapedobacter; species Parapedobacter tibetensis. The sequence goes on along the minus strand of NZ_JAMXBE010000004.1, from coordinate 24,373 downwards.
ATGGCGGTATCTTATGGCCTGTTTCGCGTGCCCTGCTTACGCAAAACGATCAGTTGACACAAAACGCATATTGGCAATAACGATCCGAGTATCATGAAGAAATTGATAAATACATACGGCTACCTCCTATTCTTTGGATTACTACTAGTGGCATGTGCCAAAGACGGAGGCTATTACAACCCCGTGGCTGTCGAGAAACAGTTCGATGGCGATACCTACGCATACCTCAAAAGCAAGCCCGGGGTCTACGATTCGCTCATCCAGGTAATCGATCGGATGGAATTGGCCCCGACCTTACGTGATAGTAACATCACGTTATTTGCACTCACTAATGAAAACTTCCAACTAGCCATTACCAACCTCAACAATATCCGGCTATTGGCAGACCGCTCACCGGAATACCTCGCTACGATCAATCCGAGGCACCTGGATACGATGATTACACAGTATATCATCCGTGGGAAGTACCCCACAGACTCCATGCTGTTGCAAGATGGGGTTAACCTAGTGGCTATTCGCCATGGTTATCCAATGCATGCAAAATTGGCGCGCACCACCTCCTCAGGATTCCGCGATGGCGGACCGGAGACCATTGATTTTAGCGACACGAAGAAAAGCCAATTCCGACGCAACTGGATTACCACCAACACGGGTTCCATTAACATCGAAACCAATAACGCGTTTGTACACGTCATCAATAACGATCACGTATTCGGCTTTGGCGATTTTGTCAGCAGGTTAACCTACATCCCGCCACCGCCAAACTTGTTCCAAACCATCGGCGGTATCTGGAGCACCGAACGCGAAAACTCAGGTGGCCCCAATGCCATTGAAGCAGCCCAATTTGCGTTTGACGGTAACCGGGAAACCAAGTTTCTCCTGGGTGGTTTTAATGGCGCGTGGCTGCAATATAAGCTGAATACATCTGCTGTTGCCGGCGCCTACACGCTCACCTCGGCAAACGACTTTCCGGAACGTGATCCGATTGATTGGAACCTCCAGGGATCGCACGATGGGGAAAACTGGACCACACTGGATTCCCGATCGGGCGAAATATTCGAGGAGCGTTTCCAAATGAAGGTGTACCGTATCAACAATGAGGTGGCCTACACGTTCTACCGGCTCAATATCATGAGGAACCGGAGTGGCAACACTTTCCAGATGGCAGATTGGTCGGTCAATGCACCAGACGAAGTAGAAGAATAAAACTGTGGAACGATCATATTTTGAAAAAGCATATGAGAAGATACAACATAACGCGTAGCATAAACACTCCAAGAGGTGCCATGCACCACATAGCACTAATCGGCGCCTTGCTCTGTGCGATCTGCCTTGGGGGCTGTGAAAAAGCATTAGACCTGCCTGAGGAGAAAGAATTCATCAGTGAAAACATCAATTACGGTTCCAAGCTCCTTGAACCCATCATTGGCCGCACCAACCTCATGGGGCAGTTCAATTCGGATAACTCTTCGCTACCACTGACCTTCGAAATCGTTAATGCACGGTATGGTGATGGCCGTCCGGTTACCGATTTGTTCGAGGTACGGCCTACGTATGTGTGGATTGATGCCTACGATGGCGAGGAAGCATCCCTTGAAGAAATCGAAGCCAAAAGGCGCCTGGAAGACCGCCCACTATTCGAAGTACGCGAATCGGGGCAATTCATCCTTTGGGCATCTACTACCAACGAGCTTATCGGGCCCCGTCCCACCGACAGTAGCAACTTGGTGCAAGACATCAGGCATTTCGACCTCAAGGTAAGCAATTCCGGAGGGGAAGTGTACTTGGCTGATTTCCAGTTGGTCCCTTGGCGGGAGCGGCCGTACTTTCCGTATAATGACATTAACCCTTATACCGGCGAGCCGGCTCCTGATCCCATCGACCCGAGGAATCCCAATAAGCAGGATTACATTCGGCCACGCCTGAGCGGGGTTGTCGGTGCCAATTCAAACAATTTTTTAGTAAGTAATAACGAGAGGAAAGATGTGGTGGTGTATATCCGGCCTTTCGAAGGCGGAAACGGGCATAACCTCCGCTTTAAATTCATGGCGAACGATAGTACGTTTATAAACCCTGACGAATTCAACGAAACCAATTGGAATGAATTGGTGCACGGTTTCAATACCGAGAAAACCGAAGAATACGTGCAGTATGACGTAGCTTATCCCATCCCACTGGTCAATATCCAGACACCTTACACTAACGGCGGCAGTGCCAGCGTGAATATCGAGTATTCGCGGCGGGGCTTCGGCGGGGGACTTATCTATGCTTCGTTTGGCTTGGACTTCAACATCTACCGGCCCGGCGATTGGGAAATCGTATTCCATTTTAAAAATGAATTACCAAAGTTTGAAGATGAATAACCTGACAAACAATACCTTCAACATGAAGACGATACACGTTATATTCGCTTGTGTAGCATTCCTCGTCACTGGATATGTACAGGCACAGACCAATGTAACGGTCACCGGTAACGTAATCGACGAAAACAGGCAACCCCTTGGTGGGGTAACCGTGTTGGTGGGGAAACCGCCACGCGCGCTAGGCACCACCGATGAAAACGGCAATTTCCGGTTTACCGTACCAGCTAATGCCCCCTTGGTATTCCGGATCATCGGCTACCAGCAAGCCTCACAAAACACAGGTTCGGGCCGCACCAATCTGCGCGTGCAGATGGCGCCAGATGCCAGTGCTTTGGAGGAAGTAGTCATCCGAGGCTATCAAAAACGCTCCAAGGAACTGAGTACCGGCTCCTCTTTCAGTCTCACCGCCAAAGACCTCCCGGATGTGCCCACCGCAAACATCGAGAGCTTGCTTCAGGGCCGTGTACCCGGTATGAACATTCAATTGAATACGGGTGCACCCGGGTTCCGGGGCTCTACGCAGATACGTGGGTTATCCACCGTTTCGATGACGGGCTCAGGCGACCAGTCGTTCCTGCAACCCACCTCACCGCTATATGTCATCGATGGGATTCCGATGGACGCCGACCGGGCTACGGAATATGGCTTCCAGCAGCAAGGGCCGGGCATGAGCCCACTATCCCTCATTCCACAGGAAGATATTGCCAGCATCGAAATCCTGAAGGACGCGCAAGCAACTTCGCTCTACGGATCCATGGCGGCCTACGGCGTCATCATCATCACCACCAAACGTGGCAATTCGCCCATTCCACGTGTACGGTATACGCACAATTCCTTCGTCCGCACACCCCCGAAACTCAGGGAAACGTTGGGAGGCAACCTCGAACGCCAATTGAAATTGCAACAGATCTACGGAAACGCCTTGGACTATTTTGACATTTGGCGAATTTCCCAAACCGGCTTCTTGTCGGATAGCCTCAATGCGTATTGGAATAATTCGACCAACTGGCAAGATTATTACTACCGTTCGCGGTATAACCAAAGCCACAACCTCCACATCGATGGAGGCGACCAGCTGTTCAATTACAAAGCGAACCTGGGGTATTTTACCGATCAGGGCATCATCGAAAACACTGGATTCACCCGATACAATGCCAACCTCCGTATGGAGTACCAGCCGGCCGATCGCCGATTCCAGATCATAGGTGCTGCTTTTGCACAAATGGGTAAGCAAAGCATAGGTGATGGTGTTGGTATGCTCCAGACCGGTATCGCCGAAAACGGCTTATCCTCCACCCTGCTGCCCCCACCTTCCTTTTATCAGGCTGGCGGCAGCCATTCTTCCGCCTTAAGTACAGATAACGACAATGCCACACGGCTCATCCGATCCAACCTGGAGGCCAATTACATGTTTATCGAAGGGCTCCGGGCCAGTACCAGTTTGAGCTATGAATTTGAATCGAAAACGGAAGACACGTTTACCCCAGCCGTCGCCAACAACCAATTTGCAAGGGTGTATTCGTACAACGGGCGTACCACGCAATTGTACAACCGGAATAGCTTGAACTACTCCACCTCGCTAAACGACAGCCACAACCTATTTATCAACTTTTTCAATGAGTTCCGGATCGCAGGTCGGCAAAGCTCGGTATCCCGCCAGGAACGGAGCCCGAACGACCAGCTGCAAGGCCCCATCGGGTTTGACGGATATTACTCCCGCGGGGGTGGCTTGCTAGACGACTATACCGACGAGCGCTCGGCTTCGTTTGCGTTCGCCGCTTCGTATGACTTTCAAAAGAAATATGTCGTCGACCTTTCCTACCGACTTGACGGTTCATCGGCCAATGGGTTTGAAAACCTCTATGCACGCAATCCAGCCATTGGTCTACGTTGGAATTTTGACAAAGAGGCGTTCTTCGAAAATTCGGAATGGCTGGACTATGGCGCACTCCGCATGAGTTGGGGGGTAAATATCATCCCTACCGGTACGTTGGAGCGCATTTACGGCCGTTTTGACATCACAGGCAATTACAATGGTCAACAGGGGATTGGTTTAGATTTTGATCAGATCCCAAACCCGGATCTGAAACCCAAAACCAATACGCAGTATAACCTGGGGCTCGATTTCTCCCTCTTCAACGGGAAGATTGAAGTCATTTATGATACCTATTATAAAAAGGTAGAAAATGAACTGTTCGAACAGCTGTTGCCCAACACCACCGGGTTTAACAAGCTGTTTAGCAACGGTGCGGGTATCGCCAATTACGGGCACGAACTGTTCCTGATGATGCGCCCGCTTCCGTTGAGCAGCGATTTCAGCTTATCCTTTTCACTCACCGGTGCCTATAACAAGGATGTGCTACTCACACTACCAGAACACTACGGCGGACAATTTATACGGTGGGAGTTCGATCAAAACGAACACCTCCAACACGTCATCCTCCGTGTGGGCGGGTCTACCCTGGCCAACTACCTGCGCATCAATGATGGCGTATTTCCCACGGATGCCGATGTACCGGTCGACCCGGTGACTGGCCTACGCTACCAGACCAATGGTGTGGCGTTTGCAGGGGGCGACCCCATGCTGCGCGACCTCAATGGGGATTATATTTTGGATGGCAACGACTATCGGCGCACGGGCAACTCCCAGCCGCTGTTTACTGGTGGCGCATCCATTATGCTCACGTATAAAAACTTTAACTTCAACCTCAATGGTTCCATCACGGGTAAGCGAACCATCCTGAACAACGCTCTCGCCCAGCGCCTGGGTCTCATGGGCAACCCGTTTGGCAACAGGGCGGTAGTGCCCCTAAACGACGTTGATATGTGGCGGCAAGCGGGTGATGTGGCCACATACCCCTATGCCTACGATTACCGGCGATATGGATATATCCAGCCGTTTCGGTTTGACCAAAACCTGTGGGCGGAAGACGGCAGCTATTTCAAAATCAACAACATCGTAATTGGTTACATGTTCGATCGGGATTGGATAAGTCGCTGGGGATTGGCCAATCTACGGGTATATGTATCCGGTGAAAATCTACATACCTTCTCCCGTTATTCAGGACCAAATCCAGAAAACGTAACGAACATGGGACGCGACGTTTCATCCGGTTATCCAGTACCCCGTACGTACAACCTGGGGTTAAGTGTTGAATTTTAAGCACAATATGATCATGAATAGTGTAAAAATAATGAGAAACAAGAAAATAGCAGGCGCCATTGGTGTCCTTGCCCTGACATTGTGCTGCTTTTCCTGTAAGGAATTTTTAACCGTAGAGCCGGTTGACCGACTCACGGGCAACAACTTTTACCGCTCTATAGACGATGTAGAGAGCAATGTGGCCAACATGTACAGCATGTTTTTTGATAAAATCAACGAGGGGTGGATCATGGGCGGCATCGGCGAAGCCCGGTCTGGTGAAATCATCGCGTCGCCGGGTGCAAACGGCTACTCAGCCCGTCGTGTGGTGGAGGTGCTGGGTGAAAACGACCTATTGTATGCCATGGATCCCAGCGCGCCTTGGGAATGGTACCATTATGAGCGGGTAACCAATTGGACCCGCTACTATCAAGTGATTCAAACAGCCAATATCCTCGTCAACAAACTGGAAGAAGGTATTCCCGGCGTCAGTGATGTGGATAAGCAGCGTTATATCGCGGAAGCCACGTTCATGCGTTGTTTTGCATACTGGTGGATGGTACGCCTATACGGGGATGTCGTGTACTACACCACCCCCTATAACGCCGAATCGCTACCACGCGAAGGCATGGTATCTGTGCTGAATAAGTGCATAGCTGATTTGAAACCCCACAAGGACAATATGCCCTGGGCGCATGCCGATCCGGCGCTCAAAGGTGCACGGGCTTCGCGGGGCAGCATCATCGCGCTGCTGATGCACATGAACATGTGGAATGCCGGGTTTGACCGCAATAATCGCGAAGGCTACTTCCGGGAAGTTGCCAGCCTCGGTACCGAACTGATTCAGAGCAATACCTACCGCTTGTACCCGCTTACCGAAGAGGGCTGGAGTACCGTAATGAAAGGGCGCTCAGACGAGAGCTTGTTTGAGTTTTACCGGAGTATCAATTACCAGGATAATAACGCTGCCCTGTCCCCTTTTGGCGACCATTTCCTGCGTTGGCCCTACAAGTTCCCTCGCTTCAACAACCAGATCAGCCATTGCTATTATATCGATACCTACATGGCACGTCTATATCCATCAGCTGTGGCCGATAAACGGGCTGATTTCTGGTTTGAGGACATGCTCTCCAACAGTGGGCAGTTCATTGCGGTCAAATTTGCGTTCAACGTATATGCTTCCGGCAATGAAGACCGCAACCCCGACAATACATTCCTGATCTTTCGTTATCCAGACGCCATCTTATTGCACGCCGAAGCGCTGGCAGAACTTGCGCGCGACAATGAGGCTATCGCCTCGCTCAATATGATTCGCGAACGGGCGGAAGCAACACCCTACGGTGGTGGAGGCGGTCAGGAACTCAAGGATTTCATCTTTTGGGAGCGCTGCCGCGAACTGTTTGGCGAAGGGCACCGATACTTCGACCTGGTACGTACGCAGCGCATCATGAACCCCACTTTTGCCCGTAACCCATTGAACTCCGATCAATACAATAGGCGGGCGTGGACTTGGCCCATTGACCCATCGGCACGCAATAACAACCCACGTATGGTATTAAATGAATATTGGTTAACCAGATAACATTCGCTTTCAACGTATCATGAAGAGATTAGGAATTATAAACAATAAACAGCGATTTACCGCAGCTTACCGCGCATTAGGCTTGGTCTTGCTGCTCGGCTCGCTATGGCTTTCGTCGTGCAAACGAGACGATTATTATACGGATGGCGGATTGGCCAACCCGTATTTCAATGGCACGGTATTGGAATACCTAGAATCCCGCCCCATTGAGTTTGATACCATCGCACAGATCGTTCGCCTGGCTGGATTGGAAGAGGTATTCACCACACATGAGCTGACATTTTTCGCACCACGGGATGAAGACATCAAAGACCTCATCGGACAGGTCAATTACACAGGCGACGACCCCTTATTGATGGGCGGTGTAAACCAACGGCTTTACGATCTGGGCCTGGATACCATCCAAACACTCGCCGATGTCGATTCGGCCATCTGGCGAAAATATTTGGAGCGACACATGTTTCGCAACAAAAACCTCTTAGTGGATTACCCCCAGATCGATTTTGCTATCCTGGCAACCTATGGCGGACAGAACTACTATGCCTATAACAATACGGTGAGCAACATCGGGGTGGTCTTTCACGACGCAGTGACCGATGCGGGCAAGCCCACGGAAACCCGGCTGAAGTATCAGGGTTATCGGCAGCTACACATCTCATACATCCCCAATTTGTCTCAGCCCGACAACTGGGAAACTGTATCCGTAGCTTCTTCGGATATCCAACCGAACAACGGCGTGGTGCATGTATTGGATTATACGGTAGGCTTCTTTGGATTTATCGCTTACGACGTGTTTAATGATATTGTACAAAGCAAACGATAATGAACGGAACAATGGATATGAAACCTATATACCTATACACCTTACTAACTATTGGCATTCTCGGCGCGTGTTTGTGGTCGTGTTCCAAAGAAGAGGTATTGGAAGAGCCTTATGGAACCGGAAAAGTACCATTAGGCATCGAAGTGAATCAAAACCAAGCCCCGTCGCCGGCCAGTGGTTTACCCGGCACGGAAGTCACCATCAACGCTTACGGCTTGTTGCCATTCCGGGAGGAGCTTATATTCCGGTTTAACGGCGAACAAGCGGAGATTGTAGACGTAACAGACAGCCAAATCAAGGTTGTGGTACCCGATTACGCCAGCACCGGCGTCACCATCATCTCCATTGGCGACGTGGTGGTCTTTGGCCCCCAATTTTCCGTGACTGGAAAAATCAGCATCGATCCGACGTTCAACGTAACCCGGGGGACAAACGGCGGTGTGGAACAAGTAATCCATACCAACGACGGACGTATGCTTATCGTGGGCGCTTTTACCGACTACGACAATAAAGGCGTTATCCGTCCCATAAACCGCATTGCCCGGGCTTTTTCCGATGGTACCTACGACGCCAGCTTGCGTTCAGGACGTGGCGCTAACGGCACGATCGGCCACATCATCCCATTTAACAACGGCTACCTCATCGGTGGCGCGTTCAATGGATATGCACAGCGCGGGGCGGATATCAGCAACCTCACCCACCTCAATGGGAATGGCACCATAGATACGATGGGTGTACGCCCGTTCCGCCGGCCCGATCAGTTGGATACCATCAAGTATTACCCCACATTTAACGGCGGCTTTGATCAGTGGGTAGACCACTTGTATCCGCAAGACGATAAAGTGATTGTGAACGGCAACTTCCGGTATTACATCAGTCGGCAGTACGACAAGCCAAACAAACTCGAAACCCGCGATTCGGTGATTATGGATAGTGTGGAAATGCGCCAGTTTGCCCGCTTGCTTGCGGATGGCACACTGGATCGTAGCTATCGCTTTGACACGGCAACAGGTCGCAGTTGGGAGGGCGGCAATGGCGAAGCCCGGGCGATGCTGATCACCGGTGGACCGAACGAGGGCAAACTGATGGTCTATGGGACGTTCACCCGGTTCGACGGGCAGCAAAAGGGCTATATCCTCCGCCTGAATGCTGACGGCACCATTGATGATACGTTCAATCCCAGTGGCACCGGAGCCGACCAACCGATCCACAGATTGTTCTACAATCCAACCACGCAGAAATACATGATTTGCGGCAATTTCCGGAACTATAACGGCCAGCCGGCCAATCGGCTAGCCATGCTAAATGAAGATGGTTCGCTGGATGGGTCTTTTGTGGCCAAGGAGCTTGACGGTGGTGGTCCCAATTTCATTAAACAGCTCAGCGATGGAAAAATCATCGTGAGTGGCGATTTCCGTACCTATGCCGGTATTACCCGCAACGGTTTCATGGTATTGGACGAACAAGGGGACCTGATTCCCGGATATAACGCAACCGGTACGTTCAGTGGAGGGATTGAAGACATCATTGAAACCACCGCAGCCGACGATAAACGGGCGCTTTTGATTTATGGTATTTTTTGGCAATTTAACAGTGAAGAAGCCAATAATCTGATCCGGGTAATCATTGAATAGTCAGCTTTATAAACAAACGCAACCAATTACGCATGATGAATAAACGATCACATACAAAGACAAAGCCGATGTTACTCCTATTGGCGTCGGTACTGATTATTGGGGTATGGGCGTGTAAAGAAGAATTTGCACGCGTTATCCCGGATATCGAGCCCGATGACTCCGTAGATGTCGTATTCGGCAATCCGAGGGTGCTGTACATTATCGCCGATGGTGCGCGCGGCCGGTCCGTGCGCGATGCCGAACTTCCGGCGATCACTTCGCTGCTGCCAAACGCGATCTACTCCTGGGAATCGCTGGCCGATGAGGAAACAACGCCGGAAAACGGTACCAACTGGGGAGATATGCTCACTGGTGTGCAAAAAGACAAACACGGCATCAACGGAGACGATTTCACAAACGCAGACTTGGAAGATTTTCCCTTGCTTTTTGAACGTATTCAAACGGCCTTACCGAATAGCGATTTGCGGGCATACACGCCTTCGCAAACATTTTTTGACCACATGACAGCCGGCACCGATGAACGCGAATTGCTGGCTGATGATGAATCGGTAAAAACAGCGGCCATGGCGGCACTTGAGGTAGACACGATCACCATGGTGACGGCGCATTTCACGGGCATAGATGCGGTTGGCACACAATATGGATACGACCTCTCCGTGCCACAATATGCCGAAGCCCTACAGCAGTTTAACGGCCATGTAGCCGAGCTACTGGAAACAATACACAACCGACCAAACTACAGCCAGGAGAGCTGGTTGGTGGTGGTTACCTCCAGTAAAGGTGGGCAGTATACCATTCCGGACGAAGAAAATGACAATACCATTTTTAGCAATCCGGCGGTGAATACATTTACCATCCTTCACGCACCCCGGTACACCACCCGAATTATTAACAAACCCTTCCTGGGCATCCGCTACCAGGGCGATTTTGTCCGTTTTCAAGGACTGCTTCAAGGCGAAGTGACGGCGGGTGATAACGACTATTATAACCCGGACAGTACGGCGTTTACGATTGAGCTGAAGGTAAAGAAAAATCCGGGGCCCAATAATAACTATGAATACCGCTTCCCGGCATTGTTATCGAAACGCGCACATTGGAGTCACGACGATGTAGGCTGGACCATTTTTCTCGAAAACAACTTCTGGATGTTCAATGCGCGGGGTCTGGGTGGAAACGTGGGCCAGACGCGTGGCGGTACACTGGCGAACGCCACATGGAACAGCCTCGCGGTCGTGGGGGTATTGCGGGAGGACCGCCGGTACATCCGTACCTATACCAATGGCCAGTTCAATGAGGAGGTCGATATTACAGGTTATGGTAGCATCGAAAATGACCTGCCGTTGATTCTGGGTGGGCGGGAGCAGGAAGGACAGGCCGACTGTTTCATCAGTGATGTACGCTTCTGGAAAGTCGCGTTGCCTGACGATATCATCAGCCAATATTCATGTGAAACCAACATCCCACAGGACCACCCCTATTACGACTTCCTTGCCGGCCTGTGGCCGGTGGTTGGGTCTGAGGATGATATGATCATGGACGAGGGGCCTTTCGGTAGCCACATGACCTTGGGTGGTGGTGATTTGGTGCGTGAGCAACAAGCCGATTATGTGTGCGCTCCAGGATCGGAAGAACTCAGCAGGACCGTGCCCCGTAATGTAGATATCCCTACGCAGATCCTTACTTGGCTAAAGATCCCCCGGCAAGAAAACTGGGAACTGGACGGGCGTGTATGGTTAGATCGATAAAATTACAACAATGAGCATATTGAAACATATGAATCAAAAATCGCGGTGGATAGTACCCGCTATTGCACTAGTTGCGGTAGCCTGCTCCCCAAACGACCTGGAGGAATTCCGATTGGAGGGAACAAGCCCGAGCGTCGTTTCATTCGATGGCACGCCACTTGGTATAAAGAAGGAAGGTGAACATATCTTGGTTCCACTGCAAATCCAAACATCCAATCCGGCTGGCAAGTCCTTTCAGGTGGAGTTGCAACTGATTCCGGATACCGTGGAACAGCTGATCGCCAGCGGATCCCTGCAAAACACGGTGGGTATCCCCGTAAATCAAATAACGGCCCCAAGTGTCGTAGTGGTACCTTTCGGTGCCGATAGCAGTACATTTACCATCTCCATCAACCTGGGATTTGCCGAACGTAACTTCGGCAAGAATATGGCCTTCGCTTATCGCCTGCTCAACGCCAGTAAAGGCAACGAATTGGATCCTTCGGGTAGTAGCGGCGTCGTGATCTTAAACACGGTTGATATCCTGGATCCCAGCGATATCCGCTATCTCTCCATCACAAATGGTGGAGGCGAAATCCTTGACGTACGCAACCGCCAAAACTACCAGGTCCGCTCCGGCGGACTCAACGTACCGCTGGGTATTTCTTTAGCCGGTGTACCCGGCCACGCCTTTACGGTGGAGGCCAAAGTAAACCCAGACACCATTGCTGCACTGGTAGCCAATGGCACACTGCCCGACAACACAGTGGCTTTAGATATCTCGCAGGTGACCATGGACACCGTACGACGTATCGGATCCAATACCAGCTCAGCTCCGCTGGACGTATTTGTCCAATGGTCGGTCATCGAGGAGCACATGGATGATCTTCTTGCCATTGCCGTCACGTTGGGCAATCCCTCGACCCACGTGCTCGATGAATCGAAAAAATCAGTGATCATCCTTATCCATCCCCAGCACGTCTTAGAGGTAGACATCACGAACGAAGGCACATATAGTGTAAGTCGGGATAACGGTGGTGGCCCCGAGGGAGGTGAGGGATCGCTTAAGTTGATTGATAACGATACAGGCACCAAGTTCCTTGTGGGTGACTTCAGGCGCGATCTTTGGGCGCAACTTGTGTATGACGAACCGACAAAAGTAGGTGCCTATACCCTCACATCGGCGAATGATGCAGCAGACCGCGATCCAAAAAACTGGCAGTTGCTAGGTTCAAATGACGGGGAAAACTGGGTAGCCGTTGATACGCGGGAGGATGAGATTTTCACCAATCGCTTCCAGACCAAGCGCTACGAATTTGAACCCCCCGAAGCGTATACCCATTACCGCATCGATTTCGGCGAAAACAATGGTGGCTCATTATTCCAACTCGCGGAATGGCGGATAATCAGGATACCCTAACAAAAATAAGACAAGGAATCAAAAATAACGATATGAAGCTTAAAAAACGGATGGTTCGATTGCGCGACATAGCGCACCAAGCAAAACATATATGGCTGGTGCCGGCGTATTTGGTGCTGGTGGTTGCCTGCAAGGACGATCCTCTCCCGGTACCAGACCCTGAAGAACCGAAGCCCACCGCGCTATTTCAGCATGAACAAATTGCGGCTGATGACCCTTTTTCATACGCCTTTACGAACAACGGCACGAACTTTTCCCTTGTTCGGTGGGAGTTTGGTGACGATAGCGTATCACTGGATGATTCGCCTATGCACACCTTCCTGCGAACGGGCGATTACCGGGTAACCATGCGTACGGAAAACAGCGAAGGATTCTGGGCGGAGAGCGAAACGATGATTGAAATTCGTCCGGATAGCATCGTAGAGGTAGCTACCATACCAAAACCGGACGGAAGTCTTGATTTGTCCGTAAGTTCTGGCATGGCCATAGACAGTGTCTTTTGGTATAAAGGTGTAGGCATAGGTGGCGATTTCCTGGGCAATGACGAATTATTGAACATCGCTGTAGAATCCGGGCAATTTGAAGACTATACCCTGCGTGTGAAGACCCCAAATGGATCCATTGCTCAAATCTCACGCTTGTTAACAGATCTAGGCATCGTCCGCGACATGACCAATCAAGGTGTATTCCGCGTATCGCGTGATAACGATGGGGGCCAGTTTGCTGGAGAAGGTTCATTGAAACTGATTGACAATGATACGGGCACCAAATTCCTCCAATTCAACTTTGCTGGTGATCTATGGTTTGAGCTTGAATATTTCGAACCTATTGTGCTTGGTGGCTATACATTCACCTCGGCAAACGATGCATCGGGCCGCGATCCCAAAAACTGGAGGGTAGAAGGTTCTACGGACGGGGAAAACTGGGTATTGTTGGATGAACGTACGGATCAGGTGTTCGATGAGCGTTTTCAAACGAAGACATTCACGTATGAAAATAGCACGGCTTATAGTTTCTACCGCGTTTCGGTCACGGCTGTTGTTTCTGGAGGCCTGTTCCAAATGGCGGAATGGCAGGTGCTGCAGATGCCGCAGTAAGGATGCTATATAGATCGTTAGTGTCATGAAGTATCGCCTGATGCGTAGATAGATAACAACGCATAACAGTCCCACACCGATAACCACACCCATCCAACGGCTCCACGAGGCAGGTGTGCGCTGTATATCCTTGGATATATCGTGGTGCGCTTCCTCTTGGGATAAGCTGTCAACCGTGGTTGAGGCTGTTTTCCACTGCGTATGGGTTTCCCCTAGCTGTGTTTTCATCTGTGCGGCTTCAGCCCGTCTGTATACCAACACCTTTTCCGCATCGCCGATAAAGCCCGAATCGGGATGGAACCTAAAGGTCCCCGTTGGACTGATGGCTACCAGCGAGCTGATCGCTTCTGTAGCGAGTTGTAAATCTCCATACCGATGATCCATGCGGGTGCTATCTGTATACAGCTGTCTGCCTAATTGCACGTGGTGTAATGTGGTGCTTTCCTGCTTTCGAAGCTTGCTGGCGGTGCAAGCTACACTTAATATAGCAGTAAATAAGAGACACGTTTTCATTGCTTTATGTTTTATAATAAAAAGGAGGGTGTATTGGGCACCTTCCTACCATTCACTCTATCCAGCGTGCCACGGCATGGATACTGCTAATAGGCCTCCTTTTTCGTTGCACGGCATTATCGCTGTTGCCTTCCACAGTTACCATATAGGTGTCACCCCACTCGTCTACGAAGCCCACATGGGCGATGCGTTTGAGGTTGGCGTAGTAGACGCCGAAGATGTCGCCTGGCCGAACGTCACGAGGCAGGCGATGGGCAGTGCGAGCTGACCGCGAAGCAGCTCCGAAGGAAACCATCCGGTCCGTTGCGTAGACTGCCTCGCTCTTGTGCACATTCCCTGCGCGCTTGCTCGCAGTGACGGCAGAAGAACGCCACACCACCCGCTGATGCGGAAAAAGTGCCGGGCTCCAGGGGTTGCGAGGTTCCGCGTACCCTGCCTGCCCGAAACACCAGCTCACGAAAGCTGCACACCAGGAGTAACCCTCCCCTAGCCCGCAATAGCGGAGGTATTCGGCTACCCGATCGCCGTCGTTGTTGCCCGTAGCTTCGCGGACGCCGATTTCAGTCGTATATATTTTACGCAAAGCCAAGGTTGATGGTTCACGCAAAGTCCGCAAAGGATCTCCCGCAAAGGCCGCAAAGAATTTTTCTTCCATGTTTTCTTGGAAATGTTCAGGGGAGCCACACTGGGGAAAAACCTCGGCGGGCTCTGCGAGCGAGCGAAGCGACTTAGCGCTCTTTGCGTGAAACAAAACTAAAACACCGCCACCAAGCAGCACACAAACGCATACAGCAGCCCAAAGAAGATAACAAGGTAAAACGTGATTTTTTGCCATGGTTGTAAGGATTTGAAATTGGATTCGAAATGATATTTCTGATAATCGCGCAGCACTGGCCAGAGCAAACCCAGCAGCCAGCGGCTCACGGCGATGAAGCCGAGTGTAGCCAACAGCGCCAACAGGATCAAACTAAGCACGCCGATGTCTACGGCGGCAGCCGTGGAATCCATGAAACGGAGCAGATCGCCCGCCTGCATGAATAGTAGTAAGGCTACCAAAGTAGCGATGAATAATCGCGGGAAGCGATAGCGCGGTACATGCCGTGCTGGTCGCTCAATGGGAAATGATAAGGTATACATATTTTCAGAAGTTAAAAGTTAAACATCAAACATTAAAAGGTGGCGGGGGAACCACCATGGCTCCCCACCACCTTACCCACTAGGCGAGCACTACCGTGCCTGCATATTGACTGGTGGAAACCTCGACACCCTCACGGTGCCGGGCGAATACCCATATGTGGAACTCATGGCCGACAAATGCCGACGGAAGTTCCAGTTGAAGGGTTTCATCCTGCCGCACGGCACTCCGGTTAGAGGTGAAGATATCTTCCGTGCGGTTGTACAACACCACGATGAGCTGGTCATCCGCAAAAGCGGATTCAGACGCCGGGTCATGTAAGTTTGCCCAATGTATCGCCACCATGTTCGGGGTATCCGACACTGCCGACAACCCGATGAGCTTCTCAAGTGCGCCACGACTCAGAGACACCTGCGAATAATCGATCTGCAGGTCTGGATATTCGCCCACCACGGCTTGGTTGACGAAGCGTCGAAGGCCCTGGTTGAAACCCGTGTTGCGGCCCCGGGCGCGGTCGTTGAAGCCGATGCGCAACAGCGATTTCATGGGTTGCAAAAAGCTCACCGCCATGCCGAAACGCATGCGTTGCGCCGCCTGTTTGGGTGAATTTGATTTGTTTTTGAAGCGGGACAATCCGCGCAGATATCCGATGCTGCGCCAGTTGCTGCCCACTACACTGCCGGCTTTGCCGGAGAAGGCGCCATTTACGCCCTGTTTGTAAGTTGCCATAACATTAAAAAATTAAAATTCACTAATCTGTTAACTAACATGGATACGTTCATTCCACCGGTGGTTTGCTGTATCACAAGGGCAAACATAAGGCAGCCCACCTACGCCGAAAGATTAAGTGAAGGAATTAGTAGAAGAGCGTAGGAAGGCGAAGAAAAACGAACCCGCTCCGCGGAGTATCCGGAGCAATTCCGTTGTGCCTACGCATCCATGCCGTGCCTGCGGGGTACCCGTGCAGCACTCACGAAGCCATTTCTCCGCTTATTGTCCGGTTGTTCTCCGCTTGTTCTCCGTTCGTTTTCCGGTGCAGCAGCGGAGCCACACCGAAGGAGTACCGCAGATCACTCGGCGGAAACGTCCGCTGTTGGCCGTCGATCAGCCTGACCATTTCAATGTTTGCCCCATCCCTATTCAGCCGCTTCAGGTCATACCACCGTAGCCCGCGGAAGATCAGTTCCTTACGGCGTTCCTCCATTACCACCTGCAGGACTTCTTCCCATTGGCCCGAGGTGATGGGCATATGAAGTGATGTGCCCTCCCGGTTTTCATATCGTTTCGAAAGCAATCGGTTCAGATCTGCCAAAGCGTCCTGTACATTCCCCATCCTAGCACTGCATTCCGCACGTATCAAATAGATCTCGTCGGTGGCAATCCCTGCAAAAAGCGTAACCGTCATACCGGAATAACTGCCCCGGAACCCCATGATTCCATCTTGACCGAGGGTGAAAAAAATCCGTTGCCTCAAATCCCCACTTTCGTAGCTATTGATGATCTCCGGTTTGATCCGCGCCCTCGATATACTTAGAACTTGCTCGGCTACCATGGCATAATCAAGGATGACCTCCGGATTGTACTGTGGTATCGGGTTGGCCAGATCCGTGTCCAATTCGTTATAATCCATCAATGTATCCTTTATTCTCAAACAGGAGTCGGCATAGGAAAATGCCTTTTCATAATCCCCCATATAAAGATGTATACGGGCCAGCAGCCCATAAGCTGCCGGCTTTGACGGCCGGACAACATGGAGCGGGGTTTCGGGCAGCAAGGCTACCGATTCCTGTAAGTCGGCGAGAATAAAGTCATACGTTTCCTTGAGGCTGGCCCTTACCGACAGCTCATTGAAATCCGTGCTTTTCCGCAGGGGAAGACCCAACGTCGAACCCGCGGTGCGTTCATCATAGGCCAGTGTCCAGATAAGCGAAGCATGGAACAGCGTCCTCGCCCTGATAAGCTTGGCCGACCCTTTGATATTATCAAACAGTGCCTGGTTTTGCGTATTCCGCTCGATATTTTCGAGATGCTCCAGCATGGAGTTGCAATAATAAATAGGGGTTGCAAACATGACGTTCCAATCCCTGGACCGATTTTCGAAAAGAAAATCGCTCTCCCAGGCGTAAATCCTCCTGTGCCAATCGGATGATAGCGAAGCCAGATCTTCATCGGTCACGTGGAAGTCGTCCGAGCTGATTTCACCGGCATTGGACACCGTCAAATACACCCCCTGGTTGTCCAGCAATGATAGCAGATCGTCCAGACCCGATGGTACCGTGAGACTCTTATCGGGTTTCACATCAAGAAAACCCTGGCAGGCGCAGGCAACGCCCGCCATTGCAACAACTGTAAATATTGATTTGATACGTTTCATTTCCATCATTGTTTTTAGTGCTATAAATCTACCCGCAAGCCCACCGTCCAAGTCAATGGCGTGGGAGCCGATGTGGACTGCGCATTGGTAAAATCCGGATCCACGGGCGCCTTGGTCGATTTCCATAGTAAACCCAGATTAGCGAAATTCAAGGAAAAGACCATTTTTTTGAAGGGCATTGTTGGCAACACTGCTTTCGTCAACTCATATCCTATGTTTATGTATTGCAGCCGGATGTGATCGCCCCGCTCCATAAACGGTTCAGCCATCTGGAAGAAGGATTCAGATCGGGCGGGGATGGGATATTGCATTGCCGGGACATCCGTAAAGACTTCGTCTCCCGGCTCTTTCCAGCGTTTCATGAAATCGCCATGCCCATTGAAATTGCCGAAAAGAGCGGTATAGTTTATCGTCTCCCTCCTGAAATAGTAACCGAATTTGTAGGTTATCCCGGCTGTCAGGAAGAAATCCCTGTACGATAATGTATTGCCCAATGAGCCGAACACCGTAGGAAGGGTTGACCCATGGTAGACCAAGTCATCGAGGAGCACATCATTGCCCGTCAACCCCCTGTAGTTTTTGCTGATTTCAGTTCCATGATACCCCCTTGCCTCACCTGTTTCCGGATCCAGTCCAGCCCATTTGTACGAATAAATTGATCGTACGGGTTTTCCCTCAACACCCGATATCGGATTGGTCAAGCCGACGAAACGATTGGCACGCAGATCGGACAAATGATAATCAGTTACCCACTCTTTGTTTAAGCTTAGGTTGGCGCGGGACCGCCATTGAAATCCTGCATCCAGATTCAGCGTGTTCAACTCCACATCGACTCCTCGGGCTTTTATGCTCGCCACGTTTCGGGTGATGGTGTAACCCACTCCGGCGGTATAATCGACCGGCGCCGGACCATACAGGTCTTCCCCCCGCTTGGTATAAAACTCCAGGCTTCCATTTATCCGGTTGTTCTTCGTTCTGAAATCGATCCCCGCATTCATGGTCGCTACCGTCTCCCACCTCAACTCCGGATTCGCATAGTTATTGAACCTCGAATAGGGTGTCTGTGTAATCAATGAGAGGATGGGCATATACTGTATGGTCGTGAGCGCCACCATTTCGGGGTTCACGTTGCCGCTTTTGCCATATGTCCACCTGAATTTGAGGTATGGCAACCAATCAAGCCCATAGAATTCTTCCTTGGACAGATCCCAGCTGACACCCGTGGACCATAGCGGGTTCCATTTGTCGTTTATGTTCAGTCCAAACAGGTTTGAGGCATCCTGCCTACCGCTTAACGAGAAAAGGTACCGGCCCCTGAAGTTGTAAGACAGATTTGAGTACATTGCCACATAGCGGTTTGTTGTACTTGAAAGGGATCTGCCATCCGGGATGAATGATGTTCTTCCGGATATGTAATCCGGATATGCCTGGTTATGGTTTACGTTGCCATGGGTCAATATGTCACTGTTGTAACCGTACAGCCGGTTGCCGTTTCCCTCATTGACCACCGAGCGGATTTCCGAGCCGGCGATGAAGCTTATGCCATGGCTGCCCCAATCCCTGTTGAAATCAAGCTGGCCCCGCAGGTTGTGGGATTGCAGCAATCCCTGTGACAGATCCAGTACCCCTCCCTTCGGTACGATGTACACTAGCCCATTTTGCCCATCGATCTGGGTGTACCGGTTTACAAGGTCCCTTGCGAAGAAACTCTGCGCCCCGTTGAGGTTACGTCCAGTGGTCTGCTGGCGCTCATATTGGTAGTTTACGTTCAGGCCAAGGCCGGATGGCAGTGAATAATTCATTCCCCCATTCAGCAGTATACTGCTCAGCGACGTTGTACGATTGATATGCCGCGCATCTTCCAGCGGATAGTATTTCCAATCGAGCAGGCGTGGATCGGCTTCATTCTCCACGAACTCCCTCCGTATGGTCTTGGTCATCGGCAAAGGATTCCCTTCCCTATCCGCAAATTCCGCATAGGGGAACAGCCCGTTGTTCATTGATGCCAACTGCCCGTAGCCTTCCACCCCGCCCTGTGATCCGCTCTGCGTATAGTACATGGCCGTGTTGAGCGTCAGTCCTTTCACGGGCTTCATGGTATGCTGCACCCGGAGGTTAAGCCTCCGGAAGCGCGCATGGAGGTTGTCGACATTGCGGTCGTACCCAGCCGAAATGTTCCATCCCATACGGTCCGTTCCCGCCCGTAATCCAAGGTA
Organism: Parapedobacter tibetensis; assembly: GCF_024704835.1. Taxonomy (GTDB): domain Bacteria; phylum Bacteroidota; class Bacteroidia; order Sphingobacteriales; family Sphingobacteriaceae; genus Parapedobacter; species Parapedobacter tibetensis. The sequence continues at coordinate 4,347 of NZ_JAMXBE010000004.1, read as the reverse complement.
GTATTGCTGGTCCACGGCTTGCCGGTAAACATACTTATTGAAATCATTTCTCACGTCCATCCCCCTCAAACGTGCGATTTCGGTGTCTATAGCAGCCTGTTCCCCTGGAGGCGCACCATGACACCGGATCAGTAGCTCCACTACCGGCGATAATGCAGGCTTGTTCCTATCGTCGATATCGCCATTATAGTAGCCGGCATCAAACAGCATCATCTCCACGTCGATGAAATCCGATGAAGGAACTTTCTGCACATAAAACAGATCCGGTCGGCTGCCCACGTGGATGTTGCTGTTGAACTCGACATGGAGCGGCTGCCGGGTCTGTCCCTTTTTGGTGGTCAGGATGATCACCCCGTTTCCTGCCCTGCCGCCCCAGATGGAAGCTGCGGCCGCGTCTTTCAGGATGGTGATATCCTGTATATCGTTGGGGTTGATATTGTCCAGGCTTCCTTCATACGGGAAGTTATCCAGGACAATGAGCGGTTCGGTCGGCCCCGCTATCGTATTCAACCCGCGTACCATCAGGCGTTCGGAACTTGGCCGGGATGTCCTGTCCACTTGTACGCTGTTGGCCACCGCTTCCAACCTGCTCATCACATCAGTACCGACCTGCTCGTTGAAAGCACGGTTGTCGATATACGAAAAGGATCCTGTAGCCCGTTCTTTCGGAAGCTGCTGGTATCCGGTGGAAACCACCACCTCTTCCAGGACATGGGCCTGCGGTGTGAGGGCAACAGTGATCGGCCCAGCCACCGGAAACCGGATCAGGGTATCCTTTGCGGCATACCCCACTGCCGTGATCCTGAATAAAACATCGTCTCTTTGTTTCAGGGCAGCGAGCAGCAGCGTCCCCTGCTCGTCCGACATCGTTTCATGGTCGACATATTTGACGGTTGCACCGGCAACCGGATCATTGGTTTGGCCGTCTACCACACGTATCCGTTGCGGCTGCTGCGCATGCGAAATGGAAAGGCCGGCAAATCCGATTAAAATGGAAAAGTAAACTTGTAAGGAATTCATGTGATAAAATGGTTTGATTGTTTTAATTCAGTGGCGTGTCATTGTCACGGATGGCGAACATGGCCATCCGGCGCTCCTCTTCAACGAGTTCAAGGCCAACGCTATCCAACTTCTCGTTGATTGCATTGAGCGGCAACCCCTTCACTTTTTCCAGCGCTATGGGGGATATCCCATTGAAATGGCTTTCGTCTATAACCGGCAAACGCGTCACATCCGGATGGTTCAGGGCCAGCATCAGCCTGCGGGACCCCGGTGTATCCGGGGCACCGGTGGAATCATTGTGTTCCGCCCGGAAACCGGCCCTTTCACGGAGCACATAGCACTTGGTATTTGTGTAAACCATGGTTCCATTATATCCCGAGCAGCCATTGAGCATGCGGAGGATCAGGCTGTCCAGTTGGCCGGCTGTTTGTAGGGGCACAACGATATCGTAGCTGTACAGGTTTGACCGATTCCAGGTTTCTTCTTCGACCTCCCCGTTGCTAAGTCCATAGGAAAGGTATTCCGGTCTGTCCGATTCGATCAGCAGCCGTTTTGTTGAGTAGCGCTCCCCTATCGACTTGAACAACCGCCGTGCTACGGTTTCGTACATTACGAGTAACGGGAAATTCGTGCACATCCGTCCATTGACAACCCCCCGCTTTTGCCGCGCAATATGGAATGTCGACAATCCCAAATGCTGGCCTTTCACCAGCAGTGCGTATTGCAGCAACTCCGTATCCAGCAAATCGCCATCCAGGAATAAAGGATCCGGGTTGTCCACGTTTATATTGAGTTTCTCGGCCAGCGCGACACGGTCCCCGGAGATGGCTTTGGCTATGTTATCGGGTGTGAGCTGGTCCGTACCGGTCACCGCGGACAAGGATGGACCGGCGTCCAGCCATGCATAGTGCGGGATGCTTCCATGCGGAAAGGATTTTTTCAGTGAGCCATTATCGACAACGGACAGCATCTTTAAACCTTTCATGTGCTTATTTTCCCGCAGGAATTGCTCAGCCTTTCCATGCGCATCGGAGGTCACCGGCAATATCACCAAGTTATTTCCGAATTGTTGCTGGAGCTGATGCAGCGTTGGCATCGCAGCAATGCAACTGTTGCATCACGTGGCCCAGAAATCCAGTATGATGAGCTTTCCTTTGTAGTCAGCAAGCGTAATGGTTTCCTTACCCTCGGGATGGTTCACCACCTGTAGTGGCAGGTTCAACAGCGCTTCAGGTATCGTATCCCCTATTTGCAGGGGCTTGATGCTATCTATGTGGATACCCAGAGGCACAGGCCCCGAGGGCTCGGGGCGCTGTGCATGGGCTTCTGCACACATGTTTATTGTTAGGATGGCTATCAATAGTCGGTTGTCGGCCATCAACCAGTACTTAAGACCGGCTCGTTTGTTATTCTGTTGTATTTTCATTTTGATTAGGTTCATTAAGTGGCAGGTTCTCTTGAAATAAGATCAAAAACGGCTTGAAGCTCATCAATGAAGCCCTTTCGTTTCGGGTAGACAGCTCCATGGAAACTTTTATTTATGGGTATATCCACTTCTTCTTCAGTAAATTCCCATTGGAAATAAAAGTAATGGGCTACAAGTACCGATACCGCCTCGCCAATAAAACCATCGAGGCCCGTCTTAAACAGGGGGTAGTCGTTTTCATAATCCTTCGCCTTTTGCAAGACTTGGTAGACATTAATCATCACTTCCTGCAGTGAGTATTTTTCCCAAAATTGGTTGATTATTTTGGAAGCATCGTATCCTTCATCAAAGGGTTCCAAAAATTTTGTGAAGAACTCCTTTGGAACTTGGGTTAATTTCAGTTTCTCCGTTATCATAAGGCGACCTCCATGTTTAGAATAGACATAGGTCTATGCACACTGACTTTTCTAAATTCGATTTTTACTAATGCATTGTTAGTTTTTATAAGGACATAGTATTCCCACAAGCATAATTTTTGCTTCATTTTGTATTGGTTATTAGTCGTTTAAGAATTTAGATTTCTTTTCCTTTAGGTAGTCATGGCTTTTAACAACTTCTCCTCTCCTATCTTGAAAGTGCCAAAGCCACTTCATTGAACGCCTTCAATCGGGACTTCTGATGATGTTTTGAAAAAGGTTTACGGTAGTAATTTTCCATGGTTTTGATACCAAACGACCATCATCTCTCCTATCTTGGATAGGCTGGATGAGTTTAAATTCGATGGTTTTTTTCTGTTGGTTCATTGGCCTGTTTATTCAACAAGCCTTGCAATATGGTATGCAGACAAAGAAGTGTGGGGCTGCATCCCGTAACCCCAGAAGATTCTCAGGCCTTTAGTCGCGACGGGTGAACAGCAGCCCCACACTTCAATGAAATGAAATGCAAAATTAGCACTTTTCCATTGAAAGCGTGAGGTATTTATTCTGCTGCCTTGCCACTTGGCCTGAGATTGGAGTTGCAAGACTTTTTAATACCTAAATTATATTTCTATCTTTTTTCACACAATTATTTGTATATCAACAATGCAAATATAGTAAATCATTTTAAAAACAATACTTTTTTAGTCAAAATATCACTATTTGTCTTACTCCATTTGCTTTATGGATACATCCAGTAAGACAATTAGTGAAAACGTAGTCGAATTAAGAGATGCGATTGGCCTATCGCAAAAGGATTTTGCGTTACTAGCAGGGATATCACGAGCAACTCTAGTTAATATCGAAAGTGGCATAAAGTCAATTAAAGTCAAGTCATTAGACGGTATTGTCGGCTTTACCAAAGTCGAACTAGAAAAGTTAAGCAAAAAGGGGTTCAAACCATCAGAAAACTTAAGAGAAAAATTACTCCAACGATACAAAGGTAATCCAGCCATTTACGTCATATTAAGCGGCCCTCCCTCGATACCACACTGCATTAAATACAAAGTTTTAAGGACAGGTTTCTTAGATACACCGAAAGAAAGAGGACAAATCGTAAAATTTATTTCTGACAATTATGGTTGGAAAATTAACGGCAATTCATTAACCAATGCTCTGAAAAATATGCCGAAATTTATCAAAATTGAACCACACCCTGACAAAGGGGGCACAAATTTGTATTCGAAGAAGAAATAAGAGGCCGGCCCCGCCCAGACTTATTATACAACGGATTCCGGGAAGAAGGTGTTGAGGTTGACGAGGGGTAAGCAAACATAAAAAGCCACCTCTAGGCTTTGCTATTCTATAGAAAAACTCATTTCTTTTTCTGCAAAAAAAAGCGAACTTTCTATACGAAATCAACAGAAAAGGCCTAAGATTTTTTCTTCTGCAGGGCAGAGCGGACTTTCTGAACGAAATCAATTGATACTTCTGCTGCTTTCG
>NZ_JAMXBE010000039.1 GCF_024704835.1 Parapedobacter tibetensis | reverse complement strand
AAGGTTGTAAAATAGAATTGGTAATCCGATGAAGGGTTCTATCAGGAAATCAAAAATGTATCGTAATCATATCTTAAATTAGTGCAAAAGTTGTCCAGCAAGTGGGGGGTATCATAGCTCTCGCTTGCTTCCACGTATGTGTATGTGGTCTGTAGTAAGGACAGGGGTAGCAGTGTGTATCTGTGCCATAATGAAGCTCACATATTTTCTTTTATAAGCTCAAATATATGGATAAATGAGCTTATTTTAATGATAAGCTCGAACCCATTTTAAGCTCAAATAATCTGCATAATGAGCTTAAATACATCAAAGGTTGAGTCTATTATGTTTCGTTCTACCCATGTGCCAGAGATCACGGAGAAAAACGGCGGTATTCAGGTTACGATTTTCAAGTCGCTTATTTTTCTCATGCTTGCTTTAGAGGACATACATGCGCATTCAAAGCCCATCATCAACTTTACCCTTATTGATTATGGCCATAATCCGCTGTACATCCAGACGGCCGGAATAACTGACCACGCCAGCCGCATCCAGTAACACANTTTCTCATGCTTGCTTTAGAGGACATACATGCGCATTCAAAGCCCATCATCAACTTTACCCTTATTGATTATGGCCATAATCCGCTGTACATCCAGACGGCCGGAATAACTGACCACGCCAGCCGCATCCAGTAACACAACCTGAGGGAAGGCATCGATTCCGTATCCCTCATTGATATTCGCGTCGGCTCCGCAAAGCATATCGAACGTTACCTTGTTGCGCAGCATGAAGGATCTGACCGTATTTTCGCTGTCTATTGTATTAATGCCCAAAACAACCAGTTCGTCCGCATTATTCAGCGCGGCCAGTTCGTTCAATATCGGTACGGCCTCAATGCAATAGCCGCAGTTCGTTATCCAGAATTCCAATAACACCATCCGGCCACGGTAGTCCGATAGTGTTTTCCGGCTCCCCGTACGTAAATCAATCAGGTCAATTTCAGGAGCCTTTTCGCCGATCTCGATAATGGATAAGGAACTACGTGTCTCCGGCTCATAGTCTGCCAAGTACGTGGAGTAATACCACGAATTCTCGGCTGGGGCCGGTGGGTCGGTGTTCATGTCATCGAAGACTGTCCGGCTCCTGTCTCGGCTGCCGTGCCGATCACCGTGTCGGCCGTTGATTTTACAATACCGCTGTCCGCTATGATGAGCGGCAGGAGGTTGCGAAGGGTTACGATGGAATTGAACAGTTCAGAACGACTGTTTAGTGCAACCGATGTTACCCTATTTTCGGTTGCTATGGTTTTGCTTCCCGTGTTGACGTCAACGATTGCCGTATTGTTAAAAATAGCGAACCCGTCGGCATGCGAGAACTGATACCTGAATCCTGCAAGGTCGTCTTCTTTGGCAAAATCCATATACATTCTACCCGTCATTGTTGAGAGGATAGCCTCGGCAGCGTAGTCAAGTTCCCTCACGTATTGGTAACTGATCGTTTTGAGCGAAAGGAGCTTTTCCGCTGCTTTTCTGAATAGCGGTAATGCCTCGCCGCCTGTTTCTGAGGGCGGTTGCGCTGCCGTCGATGAGATTGTGATCGCAAGGCATACTCCCAAGATAGCTTGTAGCGTCTTCATACCTTTTTAACACATCTTATTCTCCCCGTTTCGGGGCTTTGTTTTTCACGACTTTTATAGCGATTATGGATTACACTGTGATGTCGGATTTTCAATTTTGGGCGTAGCGGAACTCTGGGAAGATTACACAAACTTCGGGTAAATGGCTGTTCTGATTTGCTGGATGAGGTGGGGCAACGGATAGTTGAAATACTTGTATTCGCCCAAGCCAAAACGGTAGCGTTCCATTACTACCGTTTTTCTGTAAGCATTTGGATTGCCGTAACCTTGTATCAGCTCGCTGCATTGCTCGTCCGTTACGAATTTCGGAATAATGGCAAAACCTCTTTCGTGCATTTCATTTGTTACGAAATTCCAGTCGGTTTGATCAATAATCTTGTTCATCATCAGTGCAAATCTGTTTTCAAATCGTTGCATTGTTTTTCGTTTTAGATTCTGTTGCAAAGATTGTTACGTGTGACGTGGCAGAAAACCCGAAACTTGCTACATTTCTGTCATGTCGGTTTTTTGCATTTTCCCAACCGATGATGAGATTAGTATATAAGCCCCTGCTTTACCAAGCTCATAATATACTCCAAGTGCTTATCGTCTGAGACTTGGAGTTGATAGTCACCGTTCCCCCAATGGCCGGTAGACGAGACATCTTTGGCAATTTTCTTAGGGTCGTCGAGATGGCCGCGTTTTAGGTTAATCCAGATCTTGAGTGAGTTCTTGAGGATGCAGATATCGGTAAATATTTTACCATTATGGGTAAATCCTATTTCTTTCTTTTTCGGTTTGATATCAATATTGTCGCTAAGGTTCAGTACGGCCTCTTTAAACCGCTCGTAAAGCTCCACCATTTCCTCCGAACCATGTTCATAGTGGTCCTTTTCGGTGTATTCTTTGATTTCTTTGCTAACCTGTGCTAGCGATTCACTTTGCGGAGCTAATTGTTTGATGCTTGGTGCCGAAGCCGATTTGCGGATTACATTAACCAATAGTGTACTGTTTTCAAAGCGCTTCACTTCCCAGAGCTCTATGGCTAAGTCTTTAAAATTCGTCGCCTGTTTCTGGTTTTCGGTAAATGAGGATGCCACAAAGGCCACCCGCGTTTGGCTCCAATCGACCTCGCTGCGTGTCAGGTTGGCTTTTAAGCTTTCATTGTATTCTACGATAAATTCTGCTTTGTTTTCCAACATTAGGTTTAAGTAAGCAATGCCCTGATCAACCACGCTGTTGCTTTTATCCCGTTTGTACTCAATGATGATAAAGGCACATGCATCAGGGTCGAAAGCCAGCGTGTCGATCCGTCGGCTCTTTACGGAGAACTCAGACTTTACCAGCCTTAACCCCATAAAGGTGCCCAAGTTATTCTCAAACACCTTTTGGATGTCCTTTTCCAGCTTAAATGGCTTTTCTTCCAGCTCTTTGGCTTTTCCTTGGTTAATGGTAAATAACGGCATGGCACTTTATTGATTGACCAAAGCTAAGGAATATTTACCTTTTGTAAAACGATGCAACTTATTTTGGGACTTTCGTTCCCGAATGGCCTGGACACCTCTCACCAATTGTGTACTTAGCGCGGTCGTTAGATTGGTTGTCAGATTGAGCGAGATTAAGGGGCCAGTGGAACTCGGTTACTGGCTCCGTTACCTTACATAACTATTGCTTACAAGTTATTGGCTTGGTCGCTGGCTTGGTCGTTCAACGACCAAGCTTGTAAATTTTCTTCATCAATTTTTATACATGATGCTTGGCAATGCGATCCGATTCTGTTAAAATAAAAACCGGGATATTAAATTCGATATTACGTATTAATTAGGTAATTTTATAACTTGCACTCCAAACGTTAATCTGCCAATAATATGACCTTTTCGATATTAGACCTAAAAGATAGCTTAGACAAGGCATACCGGTTAATAAAGCCAAGACGCGAGGACTTAAATAAATTCAAGCAGAATCTCATCAACCTTTTGTCTCACATCGAGGCCCAGCACTCAGAGGAAAATATTAAAATCCATTTGATGGATTTTTTGAAGAATACCTTCTATCATCCGGACTACCTCGTGTCAATTAAGGATAGAGCAGATTTTGTTATCCATTTAGATAAAACGAGCCAATCTCCTATTGGTGTTCTTTTTGAGGTAAAAAAGCCTTCGAATCGGGCCGAAATGGTAACGAAGGAAAATCTTAATACACGTGCTATGCACGAACTGATTCTGTATTTCCTGCGTGATCGAATCAATAACAAGAATCTATCTTTGACAACACTTGTCATCACGAACGTATACGAATGGTTCGTATTTGACGCAACCCAGTTTGAAAAGATTTTCAATCAAAATACAAACCTACAGCGAGCCTACAAAGAGTGGGATAGGGGGCAGAAAGTAAATGTGACGACAGGTTTTTTCTATGACGAAATTGTCAAACCATTTCTGAAAGAACTCAATAAGGAGATCAGTTTTACCTACTTTAATATTGACGATTATGAGCGGGTATTAAAGAACGACCTCGAGCGCGACGATCGAAAGCTGATAGCCCTATACAAATTTTTTACTCCAACACATTTACTGAAGCTACCATTTGTAAACGATAGTAATACCCTAGATCGGGGTTTTTTTGCAGAACTGCTACATATCATCGGGCTGGAGGAGACAAAAGACAAGAGCCGCAAGGTGATTGGAAGACTGCCCAAGGATATTCGGCAAGATGGCGCGTTGCTTGAAAATGTAATTAATATTCTTCGTACAGAAGATGCTTTACGTAGAGTGGAAGGCCTTCAACAATACGGAAAGACGAGCGAGGAGCAACTTTACAGCGTTGCGTTGTCCTTGTGTATTACCTGGGTAAATCGAATATTGTTCTTAAAATTACTTGAAGCCCAATTGATTAAATATCATAATGGCGATAAAAAGTATCGTTTCCTTAATTCCCGTGTAATTCCAAACAACGATGAATTGTATAAGCTGTTCTTCCAAGTCCTTGCATTGCAACCTTCAGAACGCAGTGGAAATGTGCAGGCAAAATATGGACATATACCCTACTTAAATAGTTCATTATTTGAAATTTCTGACCTAGAAAGGCAGGCAATACGTATCAATTCACTTGATGACAACTTGGGCATTAATCTGTATTCCCATTCGGTATTACGGAAAAGTGTACATAGCGATCGTTACCAAGGGGTCAACACCTTACATTATCTTTTTGATTTTCTTGATGCATACGATTTTTCGTCTGTAGGAAAAGAAGAGATTCAAGAAGAAAATAAGTCAATAATCAATGCAGCTGTATTGGGTCTGGTGTTTGAGAAAATCAACGGTTACAAAGACGGCTCTATTTACACGCCTGGCGCAATAACGACATTTCTGTGCCGAGAAACCATTCAACGAGCGGTAATAAAAAAGTTCAATGATAGGTTTGAATGGGATTGTGAGACCCTTGATGACTTAAGCAATCATGTTGGACAGCGGAGAAACACCAAGGATATTCTTCTATACAATGAACTAATTGAGCAAGTCCGGGTTGTTGATCCTGCTGTTGGTTCAGGCCATTTTTTAGTGAGTAGTCTCAACGAGCTTATCGTGATCAAGGCAAAGCTCGGGATTCTGGCCGACGAGCATGGCAAAATATTGAACGACCTGAGTGTAACCATCGCTAATGATGAGCTGATTTTGGAAAACCGGCATACAAAGAGCTTTTTTGAGTATGTTGTGCAAGAACTTCCCAACGGCGTCCGAAAAGTTGATAGTGAGTTACAGCGTGTTCAACGGACGATATTCAACGAAAAGCGCAAAATCATTGAGGGTAGTCTATTTGGGGTTGATATCAATCCGAACTCAACCAAAATATGTCGTCTTCGGTTATGGATAGAGCTGCTTAAAAATGCATATTATACACCGGAAAGTAACTTTTCCGAATTGGAAACGTTGCCCAACATCGATATCAATATCAAATCTGGCAATTCGTTGTTGAGCAAGTTCGCACTGTCTGAAGATCTTTCCGATGTGTTCAGAAAGCAGCGGTTTGGCGTAAAAGATTACCAATTGGCTGTTGCAAGTTACAAGGCTACTCCGAGCAAAGAAGCCAAGCAAGGGTTATCAGATTTTATCACTCAGATCAAACAACAATTCAGGGAAACGGTAAGTAACCGCGATCCTAAGCGGAAAAGGCTTTCCGAACTTAGGGGCAAGCTAATATTGGCGCAAAATAACCAAGATCTTTTCGGTATTAAGCGAAGTAAAAAAGACGTATACAAAGAGGTGGAGAATCTCACCAAAAGAATCAAAGCAATTGAGAAACAAATTGCCGATATTGAAAATAATGCATTATATAAGACTGCATTCGAATGGCGATTCGAATTTCCCGAGGTATTAGATGAACAGGGCGATTTTAAAGGTTTTGAAGTTGTAATCGGAAACCCGCCATATATTCAATTGCAGAAAATGGGAGCCGAGGCGGATGTACTTCAGCAGCAAGATTATCAAACATTTATCCGTACAGGCGATATCTATTGTCTATTTTACGAATTGGCGGTTCGTCTGCTTCGTCCGGGATATTATTTTGGATACATCACTTCTAATAAGTGGATGCGAGCCAGTTATGGGCAGGCCTTGCGTCAGTTTTTCTTGGAAGAAGCCAATCCACAGTTATTGGTAGATTTTGGTGGCTATCAGGTCTTTGCTTCGGCTACAGTAGATACCAATATGCTTATCGCCCAAAAAGATACTTATAGCGGCAGCATGCTCACTTGCCTGTACGATAAGCGCATCGGTAGCCTAGAAAAAATGAGCGTTTTTATTG
>NZ_JAMXBE010000038.1 GCF_024704835.1 Parapedobacter tibetensis | reverse complement strand
TTACCCGAACGTTTCTCAAAAAAAGGGAAAAAGTAAGTGCTGAAACTAATCGTTGGTCCTTACTTTTATTGTTTTGATAAATTCCATTTTTCTTACATCTATTAAATTATAAATTCCACTCGTAATTCAGCCAATCATTATTTTCACTCGCTCCTAATCTTTCATAAAATTTTTGTCCTGCTGTATTCCAAGGTGCAACCGTCCATTTTATTTGTGTGCAATTGTTCTGTACTGCCTCTTCTTTCAAAGCGTTCATCAATTGCTCACCAATTTTTTGACCACGATAATTTTCGTCCACATACAATTCCTTCATATAAATCGCTGGTCTGTTTTGCGCAGTGTAAGGCAGAAAATAATAGACCAACATTCCTGCAATTTTGTCTTTGTCTTCTGCTACGATGCAATAAAAATCTGGCGGATTTTTAGTAAAACCACTTTCTTTTACAATTTCGGGTGTAATGGCAAAACTGTCAATGTACTTTTCAAAAACAGCCAACTGTTCCATTAAAGTCCAAATTTTCTCGCTGTCAGTTGCTATTGCTTTTCTGATTTTAATGTTCATTTCTTTATATTTTAAAACTGTTTTTTTAAATGAGCAACCGCTTTTAGTCCCACAATAGAACCAATTAAAGTAAGGCCAGTAAGCCCTGCGGCGATAAAAGAAGAAATGATTGCAATAGCCATCGGTGTCATTCATTGATTACACGGCAATTATAAGAAACAGGAGTGATATTTTCCCTTATAAAAAGAAACCCGCTACCTTTATATGGATGAGGAAACCAAAAAATTCCTTAAAAACATCCGGTACCAAATACGTTTCGGGATTAGTCTGCTTACCAGATTAAAAGACTGCCAACCACCTGGCACCATGTGTTTACTTAACACCTAATATTTTATTGATTTTACTATTCGTTTTATTTATAATGACTATTTTCGTAGTCATTATAAATAAAACCGCAGAAAATAAAACCATATAAAACTTCCAATCATGAAAACTACAAAAATCCTTTCGCTATTCATTTTTACACTAATTATCTGTTCTTGCGCATCAACAAAAAAAGTAGCGACCGACAATCTTTTTAATACCACTTGGGAACTTGAGTACCTTTCCGGACCAAGAATTGCCTTTGATGGTTTGTACCCTGATAAAAAGCCAAAAATCACATTCAACAAAACAACCAACAAAGTAGAGGGCAATAACAGTTGCAACGGTTATTCCGCTGACTATACCTTGAACGGCGATGGAATTTCTTTTGGTGAACCTGTCCCAACAACAATGATGTTTTGTGGTGAAGGCGAAAAATTCTTTTTAAATACCATAAAAAAAGTAAACAAGTACAAGATCGATAATGATGGAAAATTAAACTTGATGATTGATGATATACCGATGATGCGCTTTAAAAAATCCGCCCAAGAATGAAACTTTCAGTAACAATACCATTATTTTTCCTTTCTATTATACTGCTATCGTGCAATAATAAAATAGCGAACAAAAATAATGATGTTTTAAAGACAAGCTTAAAAGATTCTGCAAATATAGAAACAACCAAAGGCCTAAAAAACAATAACCAGGTTAGCAATGACGTCTATTTTAGAGCTACCGGTACTGAACCTTTTTGGGGATTGGAAATATCAGAAAGCCTTATAAAGCTGACCACAATTGGCGATTCCACAATGACACCACACACCTTTCCCGTACGTGCTATGGATGCCAATGTTAAAATGTACAAGATACAAACAGAATCCAATGAAATGACCATTCAAATCGTCCAATCCGAATGTACCAATGCAATGTCGGGCAAGGTATCACCTTATACTGTTACGATAGCGTACAAGAAGAACACCGATGAAAAGTTAACGACATGGCAAGGATGTGGGCACTACATAACCGACTATCGCCTGCACGACATTTGGGTGCTGGAGAAAATAAATGGCAACGATATAACAAAAGAAGATTTTAGTAAAGAGTTCCCTATTATGGAAATTAATAGCACAACTAGCAAATTTATCGGATTTGCAGGTTGCAACCGTATGAATGGTTCTTTGTTTTCTGAAAAAGAATTGCTTCGCTTCACGAACATTGCTACCACAAAAATGATGTGTGAACCTGCCAATAAAGAGTCGGAATTTTTAAAGGCATTACAGAGCAGTACCACCTATAAAATTGCAAACAACCGTTTAACGCTGTCAAATCCAGATAGGGAATTATTAATATTCAAAAAAATAGATTAACCTCAAAATTCAAAAAAATGAAAAAACTAATCATTCTATCGCTGCTCACAATAAGCTTTACAATAAACCATTCTATATAATCGCGGGCAGATGGTCGAACGACCCGAAGTTTTTTATTTTTTTCCCCACCGCAACTTTTTTAAAAACAATTTTAAACAGCCGCACAAGTGACTCTTTTTAGCCAACGCACCACTAAAAATAATGTTTCATATTCAAAATATCAGGTTTATCCTGACATTGTTACTATGAAAAATAAATACGTATCAACACAGTCAAATGAACTTCTATCCTATTTCAATGGACAGAACAAGGCTTGCTTTGATTATAGTGAAGCTTTCAACGCATTACCTGATTCAAAGGGAAGCACACTTCGGGAACTCCTAAGCGACATGACAAAGCGAGGGCTTCTAATGAGATTGAAGGATGGAATTTATTACATCATACCATACGAAGCAAATGCAGAAACCTTCATGCCCGACTGGCATTTGATTGCTGAACATTTGGTAAATGATGCCAACCATTACATTGGATATTATTCGGCTTTGCAAATTCATAACCTAATTACACAGCCATCATTAAAAGAACAAATTGTTGTATCGAAACAAATCCGTCCATCTGAAATTAAAATCAAAGACGTTCCCTTTCAGTTTATTTATCACAATGAGAAACACTTTTTTGGTGCTAAGAAAATTTGGATTGACAGCTTCAATAAAGTACTATGCTCCGACTTAGAAAAAACTTTTATAGACTGCTTATTTAAACCAGACTACGCAGGTGGAATTGTTGAAGTAGCCAAGGCAATTTACGTTTCAAAAGACAAAATCAAATACGACACGTTGCTTGAATACACTAAAAAATTTGATTCGCAAGCAGTAGTAAAACGACTGGGCTTTCTTTTAGAAATGCTAGAAATCAATTCAAAAATTATTGATGATTTGCAAAAAATTAAAACGGCTTCGTATGTGTTGCTTGACACGGAATTACCCAAAGTCGGCAAACGAAACAGCCGTTGGAGCATTCAACAAAATTTGGAAACTGAAACCATTAAATCTGCTATCTACACATGATTAAACCTGGGGAAATACAGCAAAAGGCAAGAGCGGTTGGTGTTCGTGACCAGCAGATTGAAAAGGAAAGTTCCATGAGCGAACAAATACAAGACTTGCCAGACTTTGACAAAGTTGAACGTGAAGTGCAACGACATTTTAAAAAATTAGATATAAAATGAGGAAATTGAAATTCATAGATTTATTCGCAGGACTTGGTGGGTGGAAATAAAATTGAGATACAACTTGACTGAAAAAATAAAAAAAATGACCAGAACAGTATCCCAAAAAATGGGTATTAAGGAAAACTCAAGAGCAATCTTTGTCAATTCTGACATAGAAGCCTGTAACAATATTGAGTTGCCTTCACTTGACATATCAACCAAATTGGAAAATGAATTTGATTACATTCATCTATTCGTAAAACACCAGTCTGAATTCATAGACCAATTTCCTATACTTAAACCTTACTTAAAATCAAGTGGTATGCTATGGGTTTCTTGGCCAAAAGGTGGAAAATTAGGAACAGACTTGAACATAAAAACAGTGATAAAATTGGGTTATGACTATGGGCTTATTGAAAGTACTTGTTTGAGTATTAACGACATTTGGTCAGGCTTGAAATTTACGCATCCCAAAAAAGGAAAAGTTTACAATAATAGTTACGGAAAATTGAATGATGAAAGAACAACGACCCGCTAACAGCACCGACCCATTACTTGTTAGCGGCAATCTTAAAATACAAGCCCCAAAACAATTGATGGACTCAACTAAATTAATTAATCACTTTTCAAAACATATAAAGCTCACAACTGACGAAATTGAATTAATCAATTCTTTATTCTCGCAAAGGAGCTTAAAAAAGAGAGAATTCTTATTGAAAAGCAATCAAATTTGCAGAACAGAAAGTTTTATTTTCAGTGGCTGTTTGAGAACTTATTCAATTGATGAGAATGGGTTTGAGCATACATTGACATTTGCTGTCGAAGATTGGTGGACGGGAGATTTATTAAGCTTCCTTACAGAAATGCCTTCCTTTTATAACATTGTAGCATTAGAAAACAGCGAAATTCTACAAATCACAAAAATGAATTTAGACAAACTATATGTTGAAGTGCCAAAATTGGAACGATACTTTAGGCTGCTCATCCAAAACGCATATGTAACACAACAACAAAGAATCATTCAAAACCTTTCTCAAACAGCCGAACAACGATACCTTGCCTTTATTGAAAAATACCCTGCATTTTTACAAAGAATCTCACAAAAACACATTGCATCTTACCTTGGCATTACACCTGTATTTTTGAGTATGCTTAGAAAAAAAGTGAGCAGGTGGTAATTTCTTCAACTACTTTAACTTTTTTATCACCCACTATTTTCAATTTTGCTTTTGAAACAAAAAGCAATACAATGAAAAATAAAATTTTTGGCACCGATAAAGATTGGACAGGATTTGTGATTAGACTCACACTTGGATTAGTAATGTTTCCACACGGAGCACAGAAAGTGTTGGGTTGGTTTGGTGGGCCCGGATTTACCAAAGAGATAGAACATCTGACAGGCCATATGCACTTGCCTTGGATTGTTTCAGTATTAGTAATTCTGATAGAATTTTTCGGAGCTATTTCTCTAATAATAGGCTTCGCCTCAAGGTTATGGGCTATAGCTTTCAGTACTTTATTTATAGGTATCATCTTTACAGCACATTTAGAGTATGGCTTCTTTATGAATTGGTTTGGAAACCAAAAAGGAGAAGGATACGAATATCATCTGTTGGTAATCGGTTTATGTATTGCATTGGGATTGAACGGAAGTGGGAAGCATTCAATAGACCATTTAATTTCAAAAAAATCAAATCCGTGAGTTTAAGAAAGGACGTTTACAGGAAATGCCGTTGGAGGGTGATTTTGTGGTGTATGTATTCTAGGTTTAGGTTAGTTCCAAATTTTGTTTAAAATTCTTTCAGTCACGATGCTTTTAAGTAATCCCCAACGTATAGTTCCCCGCGTTTGATCAGGGAAAAAATCCGCAGTAACAGTTTGAACCGGACATTATTCACAACGACCCCAAAATGTTTGTTAACAAGCTTCCGTTCTGCATACGCCTTGATTTCCTTATCATGAATGATGGCGACCCTTGCAGCTTGGGTCAGTTCCTGTTTGAGTTCTTTGTTTGCAAGATGGCTGACCCGTTTCCGGCCTTTAATGCTGGTGCCTGAGAAGTTATCGAATGGGATCACACCCACATATACCGCATATTTTCTGGCATCCCTGAACCCCGTAAAGTTTCCGGTATAAGCGATGGTCATCCATGCGTTCACAGGCCCTATGCCTTTGATGCTGGTAAGTATCCGGTAGTTTTTCAGAAAGGATTCGTTCGATTCGATAAGCCTCCTGATTTCGCCCTCGATTGTAGCTGTCAACCGCTCATTCATTCTCATTTTTTGCTTCGATAGTCGAGTTATTATATCTGACCCCGGACTTTGGAAAACGTGTTTACGCTCTTTGATTGTGTTCAGTAAACCCGCATTTTCCCGCACAAGCCTTTTCCTGTAGGAAAGCAATTGTTTGAGTTGTATGATGTTGACATCAAGCCGGCTGTCGGGCTTGAGTCTTTTGATTTTCTCTTCCCCGTACCTGCTTATACGGAAAGAGTCAATCTGATCCGATTTTCCCCTTGTCATTCCCATTGACCGCTTGATCTCAAGCCCGGGGACCCGGCAATAACAAACGTTCTTTGACTCGCAGAACTGAAGAAAACGGTATTCGTATCCACCGGTGTGTTCCAGGACAACAAAGGCGGTTTCCAGGTCGATCCCGCTCAGCCGGCACCATTTCACGAATGAGGCAAATCCTTTACCGTCGTTGGGGATTTTAAGGTGTAAACGACGTTCGGCCGAACTGATGTCCAGCGTGAGCTTGGAAACATCTACACCCAGAATAACACTGTAATTTTCCATGATTGCTTTTAATAAATGATCACCATAATATTGCCTTTTGCCAAAAACCTTTGATTTTTCCAAGGTGGTATTCTAGCTGGGCCTTGGGCAATACGTATAGGCAGGGGACTGATACATGCATAAGTTCTTAAAAACTACCACTACAATTAGTTCGCCCCTGCCTTTAACCTTAACGATTAAAATATTCTCTATATTTCCTATATCTTCCATTCGGCACCTCAAGAACAAACACAATACGTAAAAGCAGGGGACTGATACATACATAAGTTCTATTAACTACCATTACAATTAGTTCACCCTGCCTTTACCTCGTATTTGAAAACATTCCCAGCATTTAAGCCCTCTTAAGAACAAAGGTATTATAAGGGAAAATATAACCAAGAATTGTATCGAGGTTAGGTTTAGAAAGGGGTGCAGCAAATATATCGTCTAGGCTTGCAAAAAAAATTGCCGATTTTTTTGATATTGAAGTTGCGCAACTCTACATGGACAAACCTATCAAATTAAAGTTACCTCTAAAAACTCCAACTATTGCAACTTTCTTGGATATTCCGGCGATACCCAAAGTTCTTCATAAACAGAAGAGCTGAATACAGCGTCGCAAATTTTCTGCGTAATGTACTCCTTGAGGACTCCATTATGTTAGAAGGACAAACAGTTGGCCATTTGATTGAATACTGCGAAGAAAAATACAACCGTGAACTGAATAGCCAAGAAGCGTCCCGGGAGCTCAGACGCTTATATCAAAAGGGCATCCTCGATCGGGAAGACAAATTCGGCAATGGGTCGGTTTACCTTTATAAACTGAAAACCGATTAGGCGNCCAAGAAGCGTCCCGGGAGCTCAGACGCTTATATCAAAAGGGCATCCTCGATCGGGAAGACAAATTCGGCAATGGGTCGGTTTACCTTTATAAACTGAAAACCGATTAGGCGTAAACAAGAAACCCGTTACCTAAAAGATAACGGGAGTCCGCCCCAATGGGATTAGGGGCTATCAACCTAAACCTGAGACGAAGATATGGACTTCTTTTGATATTTTCACAGCATGCGTCGACATAAACAAATTCTCTCGATAGCTTCCGGCTATAATTTCCCTGAAAGGTTTGGAAATTAAATGTTAACCTCCTATCTTTATAATGACCAGTGCAACCTGGGCTCATGCAAGTGATTTTTATTTCGGTGTTTTGCCGTTGGTGTAGACGTAAATGCGAGGCGGCTTGTACTGAGAATTGCTGAGGGATTTTACTAACTGATTAATAGATAAGGAAAAGGAAGATAAACTAACTATGTTTGATATCACAAATAGTGATGTATATATCGGTGATTCTGGGCCAAGCGTATCGCTTGAAGATGGGCCACCCGTATCGGTGATAGCGGGCCAGCAATTATAGGATTATTTTTTCACTTTTCTCAGGCATTCCCCGGATAATGACAACCGGTGCGCACCATGTACCAGCCTGTCCAAGATGGCATCGGCGATTGTCCCTTCCCCGATCACTTCATACCAGGCACTGACTGGGATGCTCCACCAGCAACGAAACATGTACGCTTCCCCTGCCATC
>NZ_JAMXBE010000037.1 GCF_024704835.1 Parapedobacter tibetensis | reverse complement strand
ATAAAAAGGGTGTGAATTTTCTGCAACAATGGTTATGTAGCAGCTATATACGGTTTAAAAACTTAAATCAAGTGAACAAGTTATTAGGATTTTTAATTTTGACTTTTCCGGTAAGCGACGATAGCTGAAAGATTTGCCTGACGTGACAATTTCAGAAAGTAAAATAGGTTGGCAACAAGGTTTTGATTTGACGGAATAATCTTGGAATCAAGACAATAAAAAAAGCCGACCACATAACAGCTTGCATTTGGCAATAGCGGGGAAGCGGTGAATTCAAGGTCTGTGCATTTGTAACTTTGTGCTAAACGGACAGGAAAGTGCTTCTAATCCGCTCCTGCACATACATGCAAAACGTTAGCGGGCATTGTAAATAACCTAGCAGTCACAAATTAAAGGACGATAATATGGACAATAATATTGGAATAGTATTTATACACGGAGCAGGTTTAAACTGCTCAATCTGGGACGATTTAATAAAAGAAATTAATATCCCAACTTTAGCTATTGACTTTCCAAATAAAAAACCAGATTCGAAAGCGATTGATGTATTGACATTTGATGACTATGTAAGCGCTGCGACCAACCAAATTAAAAATTGGAAGAAAGACCATTTTATCATAGTTGCACACTCAATAGGCACTTTCGTTGGTCTAAAAGTTGCAGATCATTTCAAAAATGAATTAAGAGGTTTTGTTGCTTTAGGTTCTGTTATTCCAATAAACGGAAATTCATTTGTTTCTTCTTTGCCGTTTCCTCAGAAATTGATAATGCCAATAATTTTAAGGTTATTTGGTACGAAACCACCACAAAAATCAATAGAAAGTGAACTTTGCAACGACTTGACAGCAGAACAAACTTCAAAAATTGTGAATGAATTTACTCCAGAGTCAAAAGCGCTTTACAGAACAAAAATCAATTTTAACTTGCCTGACACCAACCGACTTTATATTAAGCTGGAAAATGATAAATCAATGCCAAGTACTTTTCAAGACAAAATGGCGAAGAACCTAAATGCAGAAAAAATCATTACTATTGACAGCGGACATTTACCAATGATGAGTAAAGCAAAACAATTAGCAGCAATCTTATCCGATTTTGTAACTGAAATTGTACAGGACGAAAAAACAACGAACCGCTAACATTGTATAAACATAATGCGGGCTGAACGGCTAAAATTGAGCATTTTTGCTCCTAATAAAATTTGCGATGGGCGGATAGTGCATCGCTCCGAAACCTGCACTACGCTTATACTTAACCGTTAGCGGTTAGGTTAAAAGACGACACGACAAAAAGAAACAGAAAATAAGAAATAAACAACAATGCGAAAATTATCACTTTTTATAGCGACAAGTTTAGACGGATACATTGCAAAACCAAATGATGACCTTAGTTTTTTGAAATCAGTTGAAAAAGAAGGAGAAGACTACGGTTATGCAGAATTTACGACAAACATTGACACAATAATTCTTGGGAGAAAGACCTATGATTATGTGCTTAAAGAAATTGGTTCTTTTCATTACGACAACGGACAGCGAGATGTGTATGTAATAACAAGAACTGAAAGACCAAGTGTTGGTAGAACTACTTTTTATTCAGGAAACTTGACAGATTTGGTGCAACAACTAAAATCTGAAAATGGAAAAAACATTTATTGTGACGGTGGAGCAGAAATTATAAATGAACTTTTACAGCACGACTTGATAGACGAATTTATAATTTCCGTTATACCGATTTTGGTTGGTAACGGGACAAGACTTTTTAAAGACAACAGACCAGAACAACAACTTGAACTTATTCACGCAAAAACATTTGACACCGGATTAACACAACTGCATTACAGACGAAAAAAGTAAAAATGATAAAAGCAACCAACACGACAAAAGCCCGAACCGCTAACAGCACCTACACGCAAGCAGAGGTTTCGTGCTTCGCAGGAAGTTCAGTGGTAAATATCCCTGCCTGCGTATAGCTGCAAAACGTTAGTCAGAATTGCAAAATATCCAAGTCCCTAAGAATAGATGCAAATTTTTGAACACAAAAAACAGAGATTTGCACACTTGCATAGTTTTAAATAGATATAATTTTGCATCGTAATCTTAAAAAATAAAATCACATGATGGGAAATTTTAATAACAAACCATTAAGCAATTTAACGAAACGCTTAATTAGAGCAGGTGAACTTTTAGTTTCTGGTGAAAACCAAAAAGAATTAGAGTCTTATTTCGATACGGAAAATTTTCGTTTTCACGGTTCAGGATTCGATACAGATTATAAAGGATTGGTCAGTTTTTTTCAAGCTATGCAAGATGCATTTGCCCCGTTAACAATTAAACGTGGAATTATTATTGAACAAGACGATTATATTGCCTGTCAATCATTCATAGAAGGGAAATTTGTCAATGAATTTACACAATCGCCCGTAGGTACGATACCTCCTAATGGAGCAAATGTGGTTTTTGACTTAATGAATATTTTCAAATTTGATAACCAAGGACGATTAATTGAAGAATGGGTAAGAATAGATAACAGAGGATTACTTATTCAACTTGGTGTACAGTAAAATTGTTAATAAAAAAAGGAGGTGCCTAAAGGATGAGGAACTCGAATAGAAAAGTATCCTACAGTTTGATAAAGCATAAAACTTAATTTTGTTAAGATGGAACCAATCAGATTAAAATCAATCAGCGATTACCATAAAGCACTTGGAATAGATAAGCCTGAGCAACCTTTGTTAAGCGCAATAGATCTTTCAAAAGTTGAGCCACATCCAGGAAAAGGAATGTTAAAGTACGTTTTTGATTTTTATTCCATTTCGTTAAAAAGAACGGAAAGTGGAAATGTAAAATATCGTTACGGGCAACAGCAATACGATTTTGACAGCGGTATTTTGTATTTCATCGCTCCGAATCAGGTTTTTTCTTTCGATGCCGATGAAAATTTTTCTACTAGTGGTTATATTTTGCTTATTCATCCCGATTTCTTTTGGAAAACCTCATTAGCGAAAACCATTAAAAAATATGAGTTTTTCAATTATAGAGTAAATGAAGCACTTTTTGTGTCGGAAAAAGAAGAGGTTATTCTAAAGAGTTTCATTAAAAACATAGAACGTGAAAATCATTCAAATATTGATAAGTTTAGTGAAAATATTATAGTTTCACAAGTTGAGTCTTTCTTAAGCTATTCAGAACGTTTTTATCAAAGGCAATTTTTAACCCGAAAAATCGGTAACCATCAAATCCTTGATCGATTGGAGTATTTGCTCGATGATTATTTCAAAAATGAAAATTTAGCAGTGAAGGTATTACCAACAGTACAATTTCTAGCTGACAATTTGAACACATCGCCTAATTATTTGAGTGGTATTTTAAAAACACACACAGGGAAAAGTACACAGCAACATATTCACGATAAATTGATTGAAAAAGCAAAAGAAAAATTATCCACTACGAACTTAACCGTAGGCGAAATTGCTTATGAATTGGGTTTTGAGCAAAGCCAAAGCTTTAGCAAACTATTTAAACGCAAAACAAACTTAACCCCTATAGAATTTAAGAATACATTTAACTAAAACAATACAAAAAATCACATACAGCTAACAATGTATATAAAAAATAGCGGTTTGGACGCTCACCCGAATCGTTATTTTTTAATTTATTTATCTTGCTTCTTAAATAGTAACCTTATAAAAAGTCCGCTACTTTTCATATACCAAACGTTTGCTGTAATTGTAAAACGACTGTCCTACATGGAAATAATCAGAACAAACTCACTCACAAAATACTTCGGGACAACTCCTGCTTCGGACAACATTTCTATCCATGTTAAAGAGGGTGAGATTTACGGTTTTTTAGGGCTAAACGGTGCTGGTAAAACGACTTTGATACGGATGCTTCTTGGCATGATTAAGCCCGACAACGGCAACATAGCTTTATTTGACAAGCAACTTACACCGCAATTTGACCAATGGAACGACATAGGTTATTTAGTAGAAACACCATACTCTTACCCAAATCTTTCAGTAACCGAAAACTTAAAGGTCTATTACAAACTACGACAATTAACCAACCCAAAATTAATTGACGACATTATTGAAAAATTAAAGTTGACTAACTACAAGGACAAAAAAGCAAAAGTTCTATCTCTCGGCAATCAACAACGGTTAGGTTTAGCAAAAGCACTCATGCACAAACCAAAACTTTTAATACTTGACGAGCCAATTAACGGCTTAGACCCCGAAGGAATTGTTGAAGTGAGGGAATTGCTCAAAGACCTTGCAAATAAAGGTTCAACGGTTTTTCTTTCAAGTCACATACTTGGTGAAATTTCTAAAATAGCTAATCGCATAGGCATAATTCACGAAGGCAAATTGGTAAAAGAACTAACTACAAAAGAACTCACCGACCAACTCATCAAAAAAATTGTAGTAAAAACATCCGACAACACAAAAGCTGTTCAGGAGTTATTGAGTTCAAATTACATAGCGGCATTGACAGACAATGATGAAATAGAAATTACAAATAGTGAGGCAATTGCAAAACCTGAAAATATTTCAAAACTATTGGTTGAAAAAAATCTACCACCTAAGCAAGTGTATTTGTTTACTGAAGATTTAGAGATCTATTTTTTAAGAACAATAAGAAACAAAGAGTAATGAAACAGCAGATACAAGCATTACAAGCTGAGTTTATTAAAAATAAATACTCAAACATTCTTTGGGCAACTTTCATCGCTTTTGGTTTAGCACCAATTATGGGCGGAGTATTTATCTTAATCGTTCAAGATCCAGACGCATTAGCAAAAGCGGGTGGACTTGCTGCAAAAGCACAAGCAATGAACTTTGAGGGCAATTGGAAATCCTACTTTGGTTTATTGACACAAGCCGTTGGCGTTGGTGGTGTTTTGGTTTTCGGCTTTGTAGCAAGCTGGATTTTCGGACGGGAGTATTCGGACGGAACAGCAAAGGACTTACTTTCTCTACCTACCTCGCGGACAAAAATCTTGAACGCAAAATTTGCAGTGTATGTAATTTGGTGTTTAGCACTAGTGGTTTCCAACCTTCTAATTGGACTTCTAATTGGGACATTTTTACGACTGCCGACCCCTGAAACAAATATTCTTTTCCCTCTACTCACCGACTATTTTATCACAACATTTCTGACAATATTAATCGGTGTTCCCATTGCCTTTTTTGCAATTTGGGGCAAAGGTTATCTTGCTCCGTTAGGTTTTGTCGCCTTGACTTTAGTGTTTGCTCAAATTATAGCAGCGACTGGTTACGGATCATATTTCCCTTGGTCAATTCCTGGACTTTATAGCGGTGCAGGTGGAGAATACAAAAAGTTGCTTGACAATTACAGTTACTCAATTTTAATTTTGACTTGCATTGCAGGTTATCTTGCGACAGTAATCTATTGGAAAACAGCAGACCAGACGAAATGAAAGGAACAACTACCGCTACATGCGTTTGGCGTCATGCGGGGTGACGTGCTTAAATTCAAGTTCAGTTTTCCAATTTAGCTTTTGCGCTGGGTTGACAGTTTTGTGCTCCGAAATCCCGCACGAACGCCAAGCGCAGAACCGTTAATGGTAATTTTGCGAACGACCGTTCAAACAACAGATAAACAAAATGAACTATCAACAAACTTACGTAAAAATCGCGAATTATAATCGCGTTCAATAAAAATGGGGCCACCGTCCCAATCCTTCGTAACTTTGGAAAAAAAACAAAAGAACAAGTTATGATGGAGAGTTATTGTGGCCTTGATGTGCATAAAGATAGCGTTTTTATGTGCATCCTGAAAGGAAACGGAGAAAAAGTCGAGGAAAAGTTCGGGACGTTGACGCCGGATCTGGAACGGTTGCGGGACACCTTGGTCGACCATGGGGTCGGTCAGGAAAAACATTTACCACTTTAATCCATAACGGCAAACCTTTTAGGAATGTTCGTACGATAATCGAAGATAAAAAAGGCAATATTTGGCTCGGTGGCAATGATGGACTTTGGTGCTATGACGGCAGCACACTTACCAATTTCACACAGAATTTTGTTGGTTATATCTACGAAGATAAAAAAGGCAATATTTGGCTCGGTGGCAATGATGGACTTTGGTGCTATGACGGCAGCACACTTACCAATTTCACACAGAATTTTGTTGGTTATATCTACGAAGATAAAAAAGGCAACATTTGGACCAGTTCAATACGTGCTTATGGACAGGGTTGGGCACTTTCCCGTTATGATGTAAAAACATTGTCTGATAATAAGCCTACTGTAACTGTATAGTACTCCCCAAAAACTGGACAACTGCTTAAATGTTTAACTTAGCGGTTGTAAAAATGAAAAAAGAACGCAGGAAATTCAGTGCAGGCTTCAAGGCGAAGGTAGCCATCGAAGCGATCAAGGAGCAGCAGACCGTCCATGAACTGGCTGCCAAATAGGGAGTATCATACTCTTTGAAATATTTCAGAGTGCAATCATCTTGATGAAAGGCATTACGATCGGAGTCACCTTAAAAAAAATCTCATAAAGCCCGAATAAATAATCTAACAATTCGGTTTTGAGAATATTTGCGACATCGACAGATAATTTTTTTCCGGTTAGTCCCCAAACGCCTTTAAACCTGTCAAGATATTCTTCCGTGATTGTAAAATCGATATTTAAATAACCTACTTTATCAACCATACATCAGTTAGAACAATAACAAATTACAAGCAAGATAAGAACTGCATATTTCCGGCGATATCATTGGGAAGCATGTTATCCGTTTTTCTAATACTCCTGCACCAACACATCCGTAGGTATCTGCATAGACTCATGCAGCTTACGAATCATACTAATGGATAGTTTACGCTTACGGTTCAATATCTCACTTACACGGCCTTTAAATCCGATAACCTCTGCTAAGTCCTTATTGGAGTAATCCATTTGCTCCATACGGAATTTGATGGCCTCTATGGGATCGGGTAAGTCAATGGGGAAATAAGTGCGCTCATAATTATCAATAAGCACACCCAATATTTCCAATTCATCCCCTTCTGGCGTTCCCGGCTTGGCATCAAAAATAGTTTCAAGCCTTTTCATTGCAGCTTGGTAATCCTGTTCCGTTTTGATGGGTTTAATTTCCATATCCCTTATACTTTAGTTGCATCAATCTTATCGTACTCCGCATGGGTGCCTATAAAGCGTATCCAAACGGCACCATAGTCATAGTTGATTTTGACAATGAGGTGGTAAGTATTCCCTTTGATATTAAATACCATCCGATTGTCCGCCAATATGCTCGCACTTGGATATTCTGCCTTGATTTCGTTCGGGGTACGCCAACGGCTCCGTTCTGCTTCCTGATACCATGATTTCAATGGCTGCTCGCTATCTGCATGCCGCTGCCAAAAATCTCTTAGCGTACTCCGTGAAAATATCCTCATGGACAACAAAGATAATAAACAGTTCCCGTAATGGGAAATTCCCCGGCTGTATTATTCCACTCCCCCATTCACAACTTTCATCCGTGGTTGCCCCCATGTCCTGCTCATGGCGGTTCGATATCTATCCGGCTTAATTATTTCCAAAGTGCATTTTCAGGCTCCCAAGGCCGAAATTCGCCTCAAATCACCGATAAAGCGGTTTGATAACAATCCTACTTTTGGCACAAACCCTCTTTACATTGCGTAGAGTGGGTTTTAGTTTTTAGTGAATATTTAATGTGGCTTTATTGCTCGGAAAGCGTTGTTTTTGGTTCGATCTCCGGTAAGGTTAATTCTTTTAATGATACCACACTAGTAGTTCCCGATAGACTTTTACAAATGCCAAATTGAATTCTAATAAGATCAGTTCGGAGCGGGAAGATTCTTCTTAAGAGCTAATTTCAAGCTTATATCCTTTGCCGCGTATAACAACAATTTTGATATTCGGATCAAATTCCAGTTTTTTTCTAAGTTTTGATATGAACATATCCAGACTACGCCCGACAATAACACCTTCATCTTCCCATATCTCTTTTTGCAGCCGGCTTCTCTCTATAGTCTCGTTAGGAGACAACGCGAAAATGAGCAGTAGACGCGTTTCAGTT
>NZ_JAMXBE010000036.1 GCF_024704835.1 Parapedobacter tibetensis | reverse complement strand
AGTTCAGAACATTAACTACATAGTCACGTGCGAGGTGGTCTTTGGCCAACAAACGCCTGGTAGTATTCACGAGGGAGTCCGGTTGAAAAGTAAGATCATTCTCAAACCTGATTTGGTACTCATTTTCTGCGATCTTTTTTACCGGGAGCACCCTTGATGTACTGTCGCCCGACTGTAAGAGCAGTTCATCTCCGATCCTGCGGAGCAAAACTTCCCTTCTGGCGATATCAAAGTCGTCACTGCCGGTCATACTGAAAGCCGCGCAGATTACAGAGATAAACAGAAGCAGCAATAATCCGTACAGGTACTTGCCTTTCCCCTCGAGCAGTTTTTCGCTATCAAACATAATATTTGCGATTTATTTACAAAGTTTACATTTTTATTTACAATTCTAATTTCTCAGGCTGAAAGATATCAAAGTAATTTCGCTGAATCAAATTGATATGATATGAAAAATAAAAGAAAAGTTTTGTCCAGCCTGATTATCATGCTGGCAGGAGTAATTTATTTCCCCGTACTGGCTCAGCAAAAAAATGGTGCTCAGGATGTCGTTTACCAGCTCGATGTTAAAAAAAGTAAACTGTTTTGGAAGGCGCCCAAAAACCAGCATAATGGTTTTATATTATTTAATTCGGGCACCCTTAGCAACTTTACCGCCGACAGGCCAACCCGGGGTACTTTCAGTATTAATATGAACAGTATGAGGAGTACCGACGAACCTACAGCCGCCGGGAGAAAAAAGGTTGACGATGAGCTGAGAAGCGAAGGCTTCTTTGCTGTTTCAAGATATCCTACAGCCACCATGCTCGTCAAACAGATACTTCCGGAACAGAACCCTGCTACCTATAGGGTTTCGGGTGAGCTGACCATCAAAGGTGTGACTAAAACCATTGAATTTACCACTATTATGAAGCAGAACAGCAGTACGATTACAGCAACGGCAAACATGAGCATTACCCGCGCAAATTGGAACATCAATCATCAACCGGAGCCCACATCCTGGAACATCTTTGGCCGCCTGAAAGACAATCTCGTTGACGATGAGATCCCGGTGAGTCTGGAGCTGGTGTTTACTAAGAAATGATTGTAAGGTAATAAAAAGAAAAATGAAGAAATACGCACACATTTACACCTTGTTCCTGATGTTTGTTTTTAACACTTCCTGTGAAGGACAAAACAAAGCTGACTCATCAAACAAAACTGAACTACCTAAAGATAATATCAACTCCGAAACCAAAGAGGTAATCACTTCCCACGGACCTGAAAGTATCACTCGAAATATCATACAAGATAGAAATGGTGACATTTGGATTGCGGCATTTGACAGTATTTTTCGGTACGATGGAAAATCGTTTATCAATATCACAAGTAAAGTGAGTTCGGCCCGCTTCTTTTCTGTTTTAGAGGATAGAAAAGGCAACTTGTGGTTCGGCTCTATTGGCTCAGGTGTTTATTATTACGATGGGAAATCCTTTCAAAATTTCACAACCAAGGAGGGACTTCCCAATAATGAGATTGGTTATATTTATGAAGATAAAATCGGCAACATCTGGTTCGGTGCTAATGGAGGAGCAAGCCGTTATGATGGGAAATCATTTCGGAATTATATCTTAGATGGAGATGCGATGAATGAAGATCGGACAGGGAAAACTTTTCCAGATTTTACACGCCCCCCTAATGAAGTTACTTCTATTATTGAAGACAAAACAGGCAAGTTTTGGTTTGGTACAAGGGGCGATACCTTCGTTTATGATGGAAAAACATTTACCGTTTTCACCCATAACGGCAAACCTTTTAGGAATGTGCGTACTATAATCGAAGATAAAAAAGGCAATATTTGGCTCGGTGGCAATGATGGACTTTGGCGCTATGACGGCAGCACATTTACCAATTTCACGCAGAAGTTTGTTGGTTATATAATCGAAGATAAAAAAGGCAATATTTGGCTCGGTGGCAATGATGGACTTTGGCGCTATGACGGCAGCACATTTACCAATTTCACGCAGAAGTTTGTTGGTTATATAATCGAAGATAAAAATGGAAACATATGGACTAGTTCAGAAAGGGATAATAGCCAAGCTTGGGCACTTTCCCGGTATGACGGAAAGTCCTTGTCTAATAAAAAGCCAACGGTAACCGAAATAGCAAGTAAACCAATGATTTTTGGGATTTTAGAAGCTAATGATGGGAGTATTTGGTTTGGCGCTTTAGATGGGGTGTATCGTTATGATGGCAATACCATTACTGACTTTAAAGGTAAACAGGTTAGGAAATAACTTTCATAGCCAATAATTTAAAAATGTTATGCAATGTCCCGCAGCAACCCCACCGTTACACCTCTGTCCCCTTAATTAGCAATACTGATTTTATAGATTGTTCTTTCAGACTCAGGAATTGTTTGCGTTCTTCATCTTTCATGAAGTTCTGAAAATCCTTTTCGCTGTCGAACGCTGCCAAATGGATTTCGTATGGTTTGTCAATGTTATGTTCTATAAAGGTGTTTTCGGTTGGTCTTACACGGAACAGAAGCCGTCCGTTATATTTTGAAATTGTTGGAATTGCGATGCTTTCAAATTCATCAAAAGTTCTTTCCTGCCCTTCAATTATATAAATCAATTGAGTTATCAGTATCATGTCATCCTTCAATTATTGTTCTGTCACTATTAGTGGTAGGCTGTGAAATTACAAGAAAGTCAAGTTGTTCGACAGTCTCATTTGCGATATAGTGTTTTGTTTGTGGTCGAACTAATATCCCTTTTTGCTCTGCTACGATTATCTTGTTGCCCTCTAAATAGAAAGTCGCTGTCCCTTTGAGAACAAAGAAAAATTGCTGGGCGTTAGTATGAAAATGTAATTGCTCTTTTGTACCACCTGGCATACGCTCTTGTTTGACGGACAATCCAACGGTATCAGCTAACACCCAACTGTCGCAATTGTTACCCCACAGATAATGTTCTGCTGTGTTTCTGTCAATTACTTCTCCCATTTCTTCTTTATAAATATTTTCTCATAAAAGCTTTTATCCAGTTCAACCGCTTCTTTTATCAGTCCGGCTAAAGCGGGAATATCGATTTCATCAACCGATTGATAAACCTTGTAGAAAATCTGTTTGTTAGTTCCATGTGTCAGATAGTTACTTTCATCTTTCAGGCGATTGCCATACCAAAAGCCGAACAATACCCCGCTTTTTATACCACTTCGGGGAACGGATGCGGGAAATATCAGGCAAATAGATCTGTTGCCGTAGAAGAACGGCACATTGTAAGATAATTTCTCCTTTCCGTATCCGTTTAAGGTTTCTATGGTTATCTGACGTAAAACGTCTGTCAGTAAGGCTTCATCTCTTGGAAGAAACCCAAACAATTCTACCGGCGATTGGAATTTTATCTGCGCTTGTGCCATTTGCTTGATTTGGTTACTTGCTATGCAATTTTTCTGGATAACGTTTCCTGGCAAAATACACGAAAGGCAGTCCAATAGCGCTCGCGATAAACCGCAAAACACGCATCGGTGACTTGCGAGTATGCCTCCACGCATTGGCAATTGGGAGCAGAATGTCGGGACTACAGACTATGAAGCCTGTTTTTAGGCTAGCCGCAGCCTTGCCCGGTACAGCGCCCCCGTAGTTTTGTGCATTTACTAAAGCCTCTTGGATAGGTAAACAACAACTGTGGTTCTTATATTCATGCCTTTTTAATTTCTGATTATGTTGATTTTCTTCCAATTTATAGAGACATCGTCTGTTTCAGGTTGCCACATGACAAGTTTTTTACTTTTTAAGGGTCAATAACAATTCGTCCAACTGCTGGAAATCTACCGTCATTCCCTCTTTAAAGCCCATCTCTATCTCTTTTTCGAGGTCGGCAAGTGTATCGTAAGTCAGCAGTATGTCTACCTGCACTTTATCCGCTTTCGGGGTAAAGTTGTTCTCCCATAAGTTTTGAGGAAGCGCAGGATTTACCGTGCCGTTTTCGTCGCAAAATCCGCCTTTTGAGGCAAATGATTTTTCTTTCTTGATAGCAAGAAAGTTGGCTTTGCTCCAATGCTTTTCCCCTTCAGGGCTTACCATTGCGTAGTGCCAAAATCCGCCTTCCCGAAAATCCATTGTCTTCGTTTCGGCTCTCCACGGTTGTGGCCCCCACCATTGGTCGAGCACTTCGGGGGTTGTCCACGCTTGCCAAACCAATTCAAGGTTCGCGGCAAATTCACGTGTGATGTGAATGGTGTTGTTTTCTTTGTTGACGGTGAAGTCGAATAATAATGCCTGGTTCATTTCATTTATTTTTTAGTGTCAGTAATAATTCGTCTAAATTTTTAAGATGTGACGAAAAGCCTTTTTTGTGACTGATTGTTGCCATTTTTTCAAACATTTCGGGGCTTTCATATTTTTCAGTCATCGTTACGCGTGTTTTGCCGTCCGTTTCGCTGAAAATTAGGGTGCATTCGGTACGCGGGAAATCCGGACTAACCATTCCGTTTTCATCGCTGAACGCCCTCAATTCCGTAATGCTTTTCTGAGGTTCAATTTTTTTGTAATCATACCGGCTCCAATGTTTTTTCCCTTCGGGGCTTACCAATGCAAAATGCCAGAAGCCGCCTTCACGGAAATCCAACGTTTTTGTTTCTGTTTTGTAAGGATTTGGAGCACACCACTGGTCGAGCAGTTCGAGAGTTGTCCACGCCTGCCATACCAATTCAAGGTTAGCATCGAATTCACGTTTTATGTGAATGGTTTTATTTTCCTTGTTTACGGAAAAATCAAATAAGAGATTACTAGTCATTTTTTCTGTTTTTTAATCGTTGCCAATAAGTTATCTAATTGATTAAATCTTGTTTCCCAGATTTTGCGGAACTGGTCCAGCCATTTATCTATTTCTTTCATTTTGTCAATTTCAAGTTGGTAATAAATTTCCCTGCCTTGTTGTTTTTGCGTTACCAATTCGCATTCAGTCAAAATGCGCAGGTGTTTAGATACGGCTTGTCGGGTAGTGTCAAAATGATCGGCAATGGCGTTGGGCGTCATTGCCTGTAATGCAATTAAGGCAATAATTGCCCGTCTTGTCGGGTCGGCTATTGCCTGAAAAATATCTCGTCTTGTGTTCATTATACAACTATATGATTGCAAATATAAGTGCAACTATTCGGTTTCGCAAATTATTTATGGAATTTTTGATATGGCTTTGGCTGAAGGAGGACAAGCCCTGTGTCATCAAAACCCTAAAATCATTAAAACTACCCCGATAAATATTGGCTAAAAGATTCTGTATTATACCAGGGGGCGGGTGTTGGTGGAGAATTTTCCGGCGTTCGATACCTTACCGGTTTGCTGAAAATTACAGAAAGCTTCATGTCGATTATCTCGACATTATTGCGGATCCATTTGGTTCATATACGTTAAAGAAGATAGGTAGTCGTTAGTACACGATAGATATCGTTCCTGTAAGTATTGATTTACCGCTGTCTCTTCCACCCCCGTAGTTTGTCTCCTTTTCCCAGCCCCATTGCCAGGTAGCAGTGGTATCTTTGTATAAACGACGATTAAAACAACACAGCATGGGAAAAATAATTGCAGGAATCAATATGACGCTTGACGGGTTTTGCGACCACACGTCCAGGATTGCAGACGATGAATTGCATCAGCATTACAGTGAACTACTGAGCAGTGCCGGCACCATTCTATACGGAAGGATAACCTACCAGCTGATGGAATATTGGCCACCGATCATAAAAAATCCTACCGGTAACCGAGCAATAGATGATTTCGCAGTGATCATGGACAGCATTCCCAAAATTGTTTTTTCCCAGACGCTAAGAAAAGTGGATTGGGAAAGTGCGAGGATCGCAACGCGAAGTCTCGAAGGCGAAGTTTTGGCACTCAAGCAACAATCGGATAAAGACATTTTGGTGGGCAGCCCGAGTTTGATTGTAGCTGCTAGGGAACTTAACTTAGTTGACCAATACCAACTCTGTGTACATCCCATTATCGCAGGGAAAGGCTTACCGTTATTTAAAGACATAGGCGATATGACGTTTCTGAAGCTCGTAAAGACCAAAACGTTCGGTTCCGGGGCCATCGTGCTGTACTACGAGCCGACAAAAAACACGGCCCGGTCAGTACAATAACCCCAGCCAAGTAAGCAATAAAAAAGACTCTGGGTTCAGATTAACGGCGTAGCTGTTTTTCGGTAAGATTACAGATCACGGTTTTCCCTTGAAACAGCCACGCCGATGGGATGACGACCAGCGCATTGAATACGGCGTGTGCCAAAATGGACCACCGCAGGCCATGTTTCAAGCGGAGGTAGGCCAGCAGGAATCCGCCAAGAAGCTGCGAACCGACGATAATCGGTGAAAGTGCATAAAACAATACCTCTTGATTTGCATAATTCGACAAATGATACAAGCCGAAGACCACACTGGAAACGTACACCGCAAGCTATTCTATTTCCTTCAAGAACATCAATCAGCTGAAGTTGAGAAGGCTAAAAATGGCAAATAGGCCATTTATGGAACAGGTTCATTTGAATTCAACAACCTCTCATTCTCTACTTCTGTCCCTAAGAAACTCATACCAAAAGTCAGTATGATGAATATAACTATTAGAAGCAAAAACATAAAGATTGAGGGAACAAACATGTTGATAAAATCCATTTGGCCCAACATACTATTGAAAAAATCCAGATAAATCATAATGGTATATACAATTAGAAAAAACACAGACAAAAGTATTCCTGTTTTAGCGTTTTTCCGTGCTTTTGACAGTTCAATATTGTACTCTTTTTGGATCTTTATCTGATCCATTATGGAGTCTTCTATGTTAAGCTTAAAATGATAGTCATAGTTCGAAAGCACTTTCTTAATATTCTTATCGGTAGTATCCATTTTTTAGTTGTTAAATTTAATGAACAGGACTAGAAAGCTTTTTCTAGCCCTATGTAACAATACTTTTATATTACTTTTCGTAAATCCCGTTAGTCTTACCATTTCAAGTATCGATTCTTCGTGTAAATAGTGAAGTTTTAACACCAACGCTTCTTTTGGCTTCATCAAGTCAAGGACTTCATCAATTTTGAGATTTCTATCAATCAAGTCCAATTTTTCGACCGCTTCGTTAAATTCGCTTGTATAATCCTTTATGTCGTCTTTGAAAGTAGAGGTTTCGATCGTTCTATTGGCTCTCTTTAACTGCTTCAACGATTCGTTCACGACAATTTTATAAAACCATGTCGAAAATTTTGAATCCTGCCTGAATGAAGGTAAGCACTTATATGCACTAATGAAAGCATTCTGCACTACATCCTTGGCGTCATTTTGGTCTTTCACCATGGAAATTGCAATTGAATAGCCCATCTCCTTATAAGCTTGTACAAAGTACCTAAATGCTTCCTTGTCGCCGCCTAGAATACTTTG
This sequence comes from Parapedobacter tibetensis, assembly GCF_024704835.1. Classification (GTDB taxonomy): domain Bacteria; phylum Bacteroidota; class Bacteroidia; order Sphingobacteriales; family Sphingobacteriaceae; genus Parapedobacter; species Parapedobacter tibetensis. Next base: position 2,081 of record NZ_JAMXBE010000036.1, on the reverse strand, counting down.
GATATGTGAATTATCCAATTCTGCACTCACCTGTTCTTCTTTTTATTCACCATATAGGAAATAATAAAGCCCAGTCCTCCGAAAAGTAACAGAAACCCCGGCATTGTGATGTAATTGGGAATAGAGGTATACGTGCTGACTAAATATGATATGAAAACAGCAAGTCCCAATGCAAAAAAGAAAATTCCAAAGCTTAAAGCCTGACTGTTTGGAGGACTCGGTTCGTCATCCGAAATAATGCCATGTTCAATTTTTGACATGCGTTCTATGTGTCTACTCTTTACCACATAGAAAATCGTAAATGCTGCTGTCACCAGAAAGGCGACAATTACAAGTCCTATACCAACCATAATGTTTTTGTTTGTTTAAAATTATTTTGCGATTGGATACTTGCATTCTCGATTAGGTTACAGGATTTAAGAAATTAAAGCTAATAAAAAAGACTTGTAACCTTGGACTGGTAGCGTGTATCCAAGGAGTCTTATCTAAATAATTATCATGAAAAAGTCACTATTTAATTTACTTATTTTTTGTTCGATTACTGTTAAAGCACAAATCGGTCCCATTCCAGAAATCGAAAAATCTCTCACAAATTACTGCCAGAACGACAACTATAGTGGTGTAGTATTGATTTCCAAAGACAAGAAAATACTTTTGGAAAAAGCATTTGGTTATGCTCATTTAGGTTTCAAGGTGCCGAACAACCTCGAGACAAAATTCAATACTGCTTCAATGGGAAAGATGTATACCGCCATAGCCATTATGCAATTGAGGGAAAAAGCCAAATTGAGATTAGCCGATAAGGTGGGAGAAATACTTCCAGATTATCCCAACGAATCTGTCAGGGATAGTATTACGATAGAGCAACTTCTAACTCATACATCTGGTTTGAAAGACTTCTTCAATGAAAAATTTGAGTTCAAAGCAAAACATACGGTCAGGTCACTTCAAGATTATTTTGACTTTTTTAAGGATGAACCATTAAAATTCACACCTGGTAGCAAATTCAGCTATAGTAATGCTGGATATATCATTTTAGGAATGATAATAGAAAAATTATCGGGACAGAATTACTACGATTATGTAAAGGAGCATATTTATTTACCTGCTGGTATGGAGAATACGGACTGTTATGAAAATGACGCTGCAATTGAAAATCTTGCTGAGGGATATAGATATTTAGATGGTGATAATGTTTGGAAAACAAGCAACTATTCTAAAGGGGCCAAGGGCAGTTCAGCGGGTGGGTGTTATACTACAGCCCATGATCTTCTAAAATTTGTTACTGCTTTGCAAAATAATACCCTTATCTCCGCAAATAGTTTAGCTCTGATGATTTCTGATGAGCGGAAAAATGGCTATGTAGAAGGTTTTGAGCATGGTTATGGTTATGGGTTTAGTCTCAACAAATTTAACAAGGAAGATGTGTATGGCCACAACGGTGGTGCTCCAGGGGTGTCAGCAGAGCTGGATATTTATAAGAATTCCGATTATGTTGTTATTACACTTTCCAACCGCGGATCGCTGGACGGTTGGGTTCAGGTCAGAAGTATTATTCGAGAAGCTATAGCCGGACCAACAAAGGAGACAGACAAATATCTCGGAACCATGAATCTTATTGAAATTTATAAAGACAAAGGGTACAAATCAGCATTAAAATTCATGAAATCAATGGATGGAAATGTTGAAGGTCGTCTTTTGAATAGTTTGGCAAATAAATACCGTACAGCCAAAGAATATGATCACTCCATTGATGTATTAAAATTAATAATGGTCAATAATCCAGAATCATGGCATACTTTAGGTACTCTTGCTGATGTCTATCTCAGTGTAGGACTTAAAAGCGAAGCAATCAAAAAACTTAATGAGATTTTAGAATTAAATCCTGAAAATGATTGGGCTAAAGAAAGACTCGCGGAAATAATTGAAAACTAGCATGAGCATGGTTTAATTGCTGCAACTTTAAAACAGCAAAAATCCTAACAGCCAGTTAAAAACAATTAGGATCTTGATAAACAATATTTTGGCGGAAATGGCGAGAGTGTAACACCAACTGTGTCACTGGATAAAACGAATAAATA
>NZ_JAMXBE010000035.1 GCF_024704835.1 Parapedobacter tibetensis | reverse complement strand
ATAAAAAGGGTGTGAATTTTCTGCAACAATGGTTATGTAGCAGCTTCGAAAAGCCCCACGTTTCTTATCTGCGGCACGTTGGCGATCATTGTAAAACTACAGTAACCTTTAACCGATATACATAAAACTGAGAGATAAAAATCACGACAAAAAAATTAAACAACATGAGAAAGCTAAAAGTACAAATGAATTTTGAAGGAATACATTGGGATGATGATATGGTAACCTTCTGTATTGACAACCTTAAAAATGTGGACAACATTTTACTAGGACGCATCACGGCGGAAGCTTTTATTCCTTATTGGAAAGAAGTTGCAGAAAATCCGAGACCCAACGATATTAACAACAGAGTTGGAAAACCAATTAATGATATCTCCAAAGTTATTTTTTCTAACAAACTTAAGTCCAATAAATGGGATAATACCACTATCATTAAAGGTGATTTGGAAGAGGAAATAAAAAACTTGAAGGAAAACAATGGAAAAGACATCATCGTTTATGGTGGTAATTCATTTGTATCGTCCTTAGTCGAACACAGACTGGTAGATGAATATTATCTGTTTATAGACCCTCTTGCCATTAGTAGAGATGAACCCATTTTAAAATTCATTAATAGCAGTTTATCGTTGCAGTTAAAGGAATGCAAACCATTCGAATGTGGTACTATATTATTGGGTTATACTAGACAGAAATAATATTGAAGACAAAAACAACGAACCGCCCCGAACTCCCCAACTTTTCATATTGCCACCGTTATGTGGCATTCAAAGAAACTGACAATAAGTAATTAGAAGGGAGTTTAATAGAAAAGACAAATCAAATTGATAATTTAAATAAGGAGGTACATATGAGTAAAGTAAAAGTAACAGCATTTTCAATTTCATTGGATGGTTTTGGAGCCGGCCCGAATCAAAGCAGAGAGTACGGGCTAGGTGAAGGTGGTGAGGAACTTCACGAGTGGATGTTTCCGACAAAAATGTTTCAGCAGATGATGGGAAAAGAGGATGGTACAGAAGGAACAGACAATGAATTTGCTGAAAAATCATTAGAAAATATTGGTGCCTGGATTATGGGACGCAATATGTTTGGACCCATTCGCGGACCCTGGCCAGATGATGAATGGAAAGGCTGGTGGGGCGAACAACCACCCTATCATGTTCCAGTATTTGTTTTGACACACTATGAAAGAGAGCCTATCACCATGAAAGGAGGAACAACGTTTCATTTTGTCGCAGACGGCATTGAATCTGCTATGGAAAAAGCTAAGAAAGTTGCTAATGGAAAAGACATAAGCATCGGAGGAGGAGTATCTACAATTCGTCAATTTTTAGAAGCTGGTCTAATTGATGAAATGCATATAGCAATCTCACCTCTATTTCTTGGATCCGGAGAACACTTACTTTCGGGAATTGATTTACCCAAACTAGGATTTACGGATACGCAAGTAACACATGGTGAAAAGGCCACTCACATAATTTCAAAGAAAAAATGAATGAGTTTCTAATCGGCTAATACCCGGTATCTGTACAAATACAGATAAACGCCATCATTACGCTTACAAGGAGTATCCCTGAAATGAGGGGTTTTCGTTTGAAACCCCTCATTTCAGGGATTGTGAGCTCAAGGAATGTACGATATCTTTGTGTTATGAGACTAATCACCATGTTATCATGGGCCGTGTTGATTCTCGCTGTGTCATCTTGCAACGCGCCTGAATCGCCAAAAACGACCCTATCGCTTACCACCAACGGAAAGCCCGTAGACACCGTACGTACAATCGATGAATTGAAGGGATTGCTTTCGCTCACCGCCGAGCCCGATGCAGCGAACCGATCGTTTACCCTCACAACGTCCGAGCGTGGAGATACCCTACAGGTAGCAATCAGCCCGCAATTAAGCGATGTGCATAAGCGCGTGCTCGGCGAACTACTTGATACGCTCATCAGCTACCCATCTACGTGGTCTCCTGCTGAATTAACGCTTGTTTATACGGAGAACACGCCGGAAATCGTTGAGTTGCTCCAATTGGACACCGTAAACGGCTACCCGTTGGAGATAGACCATGCTTCGGCCCAATGGGCCTACGAAGAAAAGCAGACCTACATGACCGGACCGCTTGCGAGCGGTGCTGCGGTTTCGTACCTAGCCTACAGGCTGAAGCAGCCGCTTCCGTCTTCGTCTTATTCCCTGGGATTGGACAATGCATCCGGTGAGACCAATGAAACGGCCGAATTGGTTTCATCGTTATTAAGTGCGGTGGGGCCGGTTTCATCGTCGTTTACGATCAACAGTGAAGACACGGTCATCACCCCCCTTTGGGATAGTTTGCGTGTAAACCACCGTTTGCAGATAGACAGCATACAACTCTCGCTAAATTGGGTCCATGTTGATTTTCCCTACCGGAAATTTTCAAGGCATTCCGACCGGGATACGATGATCACTTCAAGCATTGACAAGTTGCGCAATGCACCGCCTTATATCTTCCATGCATTAGTGGCTCCACGGCTTTCGGGGGTGCTTGCCGGCTATCGGTGGGATCCCTGATGTGCAATGCCTAATCTCATAATGTTTCTAAATATTCTTTAATCAACAAAACCCCTTTTTCATCAATTACGGTTGTGCCTATTTTTGGCATACGTCCATTCATCATCCAATTCATAATACGATTCTTACCTTTTCGGATTTTTGAAGCCTCCAGATCTGTCTCAAAGTCCATTCGGTACCTGATCCTCGAAGCATCACCGTTGCCATGATGGCAATGGGCGCAATTCATATCCAGGTATGCTCGCCCCCTGCTGGATAGGCTCGCGCTTTGATCATTGACGTTTGGTGTTGAAATAAATAAACTTGGGTTTGTTGGATGCAAACTTCCTTCGTTTACCAGATAGGTTAGTTGGTTTTGCATCGTATCGTTGCGCATTACCTCAACGTTCAGGTTTCTGGTTTTGGGGCCTATGGGTACTATTTCCTTATTGCTATTATGGCAACTCCTACACTCCGTGTTACTCGGAATGTGATAAACGATCGCTTTACCGGTACCATTTTCATCAACCCAGTTTACTGGTTTACTCTTGATGGGCAAGACGGAATGGTCCGGATCTATATCCCGGGCCTTTTGGTAAGATTGAAGTGCCAAGGGTGTCGATACGATGAAAATTCTCAACAAGCGTAAAGCAATAATTCGTTTCATGTATTGTCCTTTTTACTCATACTTTCTTCATCAGTGGAATGATCAACATCATGAAAGAAGCGATGGCTGCCAGCGTGCGTATCAGGTGCCATTTGTTCCAAGCCTTTTCAAAACCTAGCCGCACGGCTTGCGCCTGACTGTCCGTTGCAGACTGGATATCGAAAGCGCCTAAGGTGTTATTCAACGGGACATTGAAAAAGATGGTAACGCCGAAGACGCCAATCATGTAAGTAATCGTGGCCATCAACACGTAGGGCATCACCGAGGCTGTCTCTGTTCTATAAAACGTGTAGGTTGTTAGGGGCAACAGCACCACACAACCCAAAAAGCTGGCAAAAAAGACCGGGTTTTGGATAACCCGGTCTATGTTTTGGAAAGCAGCAATGTATTCCCGATTCTTCAATGCACCCAGTCCATTGATCACGGAGCATTGGTAGCCGTAAAACAGCCCGGCTACCAAGCCCGTAAGCAGCACGCAAACACCGTATAGCAATTGATGCGTATTCATGGCGCCGTGATTAAGGTTGGGGCGGTCCATATCCCGGCAGGGATGGTCCTTTGCACATATTCCCCAAATGAACTTGATTTACACTTCAAAACCGATTCAATGTCATTTTTGATCGATTCATTCCTTCCGTCCAGCAGCTCCGAAAACAGATACCGGATCAGCCATACGTAATCTTCCGGAAGCTGGTAGTCTCTTAGTATCGCCACATAGTCTTCGATTCCAATTTCCGTTAATTTTATTTCCCGTCCTAAAGGACTGGCTATCTTCGATACGGCCTCTTTAAAAGAAAGTAGCTCCGGGCCGGTCAATTCATATGTCTTACCATTGTGCGCATCATCGAGCAATGCCTCTACCACCACATCGGCAATATCGTCAGCATCAACAAAGGGTTCTTTGGCTGTCCCAACAGGCACCACCAATTCGCCTCCGAGGATCTCATCCAGCCAGAAGCCCTCGCTGAAGTTCTGCATGAAAAAGCTCGCCCTTACGATGGTGTGGTCCAGACCCGACCCGATGACGATGTTTTCGCAATCCATGTTCTTCGGCTCGCCCCTGCCGGAAAGAAGCACCAGCTTCCTTACACCCGCCTGTTTTGCGGTGTCCACGAAACGGGTAATGATTTCGACGGATTGCGGAATGGCGAGATCCGGCTGGAACGTCACATATACGCTGTCCTTTCCGGTCATCGCATTTGCCCATGTTGTCGGATCATACCAGTCAAACGGTATCAGACTGCTTCTTGATGCAGGTGCAACATCCGCACCCTTTCTGTTGAGTTTTTCAAAAACCCTTCGGCCAGTTTTGCCTTTACTGCCGATTACTAAAATTTTGTTACTCATGTTTTCTAAGTTTTATTGGACAAAATTATAGCCGGGCGGGAGACAAAAATAGAATGGATACGACAAAATGCAACGTTACGCTTGGTCGAATCGTTTGGGCGTTTTGCCTGTAAAGGCCTTAAAGACCCTGATGAAATGGGATTGGTCGGCAAACCCGTTGGCAAATACAATATCGTTAAGCTTGGTATACCGCTTTTGGGTCAGTTGTTCCAACGATTGCTGGAATTTCGTAATCTGAATGAAATCCCTTGCCGAAACACCCACCTCTTTGATGAAGCGCCGCTCAAACGTCCTGATCGTTAGATAAACCTGCTCGCATAATTCTGTTACGGAAATCTGCGCCTTGTGGTCAAGTATCAGCTGCAGTCCTTGCCTTACCGCCAGGTCCAAATGCTGTTTCCTGGCGTTGAACAGGCTAAGCAGGTAGGTTTGGATGATATGGATTTGCTTAGTGGTATCCTGTTCGTTTAGCAGGTTCGCTTCGAAGGGTTTCCAAGAATCCAGTTGCTGCAGGTCATAACAAGCATTGTTCAATTTCCTTGAATCGACATGGAAGAAACTGTTCAGCACAAACGGATAGAGCTGGAAAGCGATGATGTCATAGCTGCCTTTGACATGGATTTCTACGGGATGGATGGTTTGGCCATACAGGTAGGTCGTCGGCATTTTTTTATTTTGCGGTTGCGCCCACATGCCTTTTGCTGTAATGTGGAATATCAGACCCGGGTAGCCGTCCGCAAAAAAAGGCATTACAGTCGTTTGATCGTCCATCATATCACCCTTAAAAACCAGGATGTTCTTGACGAATAACGACACATTGCTATCAGGTTCAATTACTGTGCTGGTCATCGCTGCAACAAATTTAGTATTATCTTTTATTAAGAACGGTTTTTTAATTTCCCTCATCTTATTATTTTGAAGCACGTTTTGTATCTTTGAACTTAGGAGTAATCCTGATAGACAGGCTTCACCAACTCACCGCGGTGGCGAACCTTGCTCCGGATTACTGATACCCTTTTACCGGAATACACACAAAGTGAAAAATGATGATGACAACGACAATAAAAACCGCCCTGGCATCGGATGAAGCCCGCACCTTCGGCGCATTGACATTGGCATTCAGCACTGACCCGATGGCCCGCTGGTCTCTGCCGGATCCTGCAAAATATTTGGCAACTTTCCCTTCTTTAGCGAGGGCTTTCGGCAGCGGCGCATTCGAGAAGGGGACGGCCTACATTGCCAATGGTTTCCTCGGCGCCGCCCTATGGCTGCCGCCCGGTGCCGAATCCGATGGGGAATCGCTGATGAGACTGCTCAACGAAAACGCTGGCGACGATATAAAAGAATATATGCCGGTAATTTTTGAGCAAATGGAAAAATTTCATCCGACCGAGCCGCACTGGTATTTGCCGATGATCGGCGTCGACCCGGCGCATCAAGGCCTCGGTGTGGGCTCCGCCCTGATGACTGAAGCGCTCAAGGCCGTCGACCGTGATGGATTAATCGCGTATCTCGAATCCTCGAACCCTAAGAATATTTCGTTATATGAGCGTCACGGTTTCGAGGTTATCGGCGAGATCCAATCCGGCGGTTCGCCTGTTTTACGCCCTATGCTGCGAAGAGCGCGATGAATTATTAGACGATCTATTCAATGAGTAAAGCGGAAAAGAAATTCAAACGCAGGATTCGCTGTCGGCTTCAACAATGACGCTGACAGTATTGGTAAATCTATGGGGAATGTTTTGCGCAACCGGACTTTTCTTCGATATACGACCATCACCACGCTTCTTTTTACAGCATTCAGTTCCTATGTGGCCAGCTCAGAACATATTATTGGCGGGCTTTACGGTAAGCCCTCATTGTTTGCATGGATTTTTGGAGACATGGGTCTGCTCATGGCTTTATCAACATAATCGGAAACGACGTGTGGATCGGGAATAACGCGACGATTATGCCTGGGGTAAAAGTTGGGGATGGGGTCATCATCGCTACGAATGCAACCGTGGTAAAAGATGTTGCTCCGTACACGATTGTAGGTGGCAATCCCGCAAAGGAAATCAGGAAACGGCTTTCCCCAAAAAAGATTGAGGTTCTTTTGGCGATGAAATGGTGGGACTGGGATATTGAAAAGATTACGGAAAACCTGGAATTCCTTACTAGCAAAGTATCCGGATAACCTTGGTCGAAACCATCGGCCACCCCTTTTTGATATGAATAGCTTTTCATCAAAACCGATAAAGGGTTCGATGCAGGTATTGTTTGACACCCACCCTATACAAGCACCGTACGACGGAACGGCCGGGTCGGCATTCGTTACCCGGGGTAGCCGCTTTGGTCACTGCCGGCGTTTACAGGTTCTCACGAAACCCCATTTACCTGGGAATGGCCGTATTGCTGATCGGTTGGAAGGTGATGCTGATGAACTGGACCGGCATCATCGGGGTAGCTGTTTTTGTCGGTTTTATTACCAGATTCCAGATCATACCGGAAGAAAGGATGCCTGCTGTCTTTTCTACCCCCGTAGTTTGTCTCCTTTTCCCAGCCCTATTGCCAGATCGTAGCGGTATCTTTGTGTTATCGTGCCGCTGGGAGCTGGCCTCATGTAACAGCAATCGCAGAAGGCAAACTGATTTAAAACAACTAGCTAGATTCCGTATGAGCATGCAAATACTATTTATACATGGAGCAGGCGATGGAGGTTACGAAGCCGACGAAGTATTGGTTGCTTCGCTGAGAGCAGCCCTAGGGAAAGGATACATGATCGGCAACCCGGAAATGCAATGGGACGAATCGGCACTTGATTTTGGCTGGACGAAGCAGATTGGCGAAGAGATTGCCAAAGTTGATAACGAACTTATCTTGGCTGGGCATTCGTTCGGTGCGTCTATGATTTTGAAATGCCTTTCCGAAACCACCATAAATAAAAAGATTAAGGGGGTCTTCCTCCTGGCCGCACCGTTTTGGAGCGGAAACGAAGAGTGGAAGGCAGGGTTAAAACTCAAAACCGATTTTGCCGGCAACTTGCCCGCTGACGTACCATTTTTTTTGTACCATTGCAAAGATGACGAGGAGGTTCCAGTTTCGCACTTTGAACAATATAGGCAAAAACTTACTTGGGCGAACTTTAGGGAAATTAAAAGCGGTGGACATCAACTCAATAACGATTTAACGTTAGTTGCGAAGGACATAAAAACCTTGTAAAAGCTCCCAACACGATCACAGACAAACCCTTTGAAAACCGGGTGTAGCGAGTTTAACAAAGGTAAATGGCGGCATAAACGGCTAACCGTATGCGATTTGCATAGATCGATCATAAACTTGTTGAAGCTAGTCCCGGACTGAAAGGATGGTGCCTATAAAGGCAAGAATGTCAACATAGTATACCTATCGATATATAAAAGTAAAGCAGCCTGGCAGGAAGCACCCAGCAAAAGGATGCCGTGGTATACATCACCAAAACAGGGGAGAAGTATCACCGGTCATTTCAAAAGGCTCTTCATTTCTGTGGTACCAATGATGATGCTTGAGCATTTCTTTTGCAGCCCTTTAGCAAGGGTCTTGTCACCTGTCCATAACTTGGTATTTAATTCTAAAGCCAAGGCCACAAATGGCGTATCGCTCCAACTCATCAATCAACAATTCAGGCCCGAAGAATGTGAATTTATCCTGTAGATTCATCAGGATTTATTTCCCCGATGGTAGATTTAGGGTTGAGGAGCGTGCTGAAAACGATATTGGTATCTACAACGACGTTCACTTAATAAAGCGCTGTTTATTTTCGACCCACCAACGTTTTTTCGATTCGTTGGCAAGTTTATTGGCTTGTTTTTCCGTTCCTTCGCTTGCTTTGATTGTTTCCTTATACTTGAAGTAATTCACAATACGCTGCAATCCGTGGATATCGGTATCCACCGGTAAGCGAAAAATGATTTCCTTGTCTGTCCGCTCAATAACCATAGTGAAACAAAGGTAATAAAATAAAGTGCTTAAATCAAGAAAGGGTTCTGATTCAGTCAATCCACAACTGAGCCACACGACAAATTGGCAACCGTTCCTGTCATGGCTCCGGCCCGATCCGAAGCCAGGAAAGCCGCCGTCTCTGCTACTTCCGAGAGAGTCGGCAAGCGTTTCAACATTGTGCTTTGGGCCATCGCCGAGTCCGGTAGCCATTTCTCCACCGGTTGGCCGTCGGCAGTCTCTTTATACCAGATAAGCGTCTTGAAGAGGTCGTTCGTGTAGGAACCCGCTGCTGGCGCGTCTGCAATAGCGTGTGGACGGAGGCAGATAACCCGGATGTTTTTAGGTGCCAGTTCCGCGGCCAGAACCCGCGAGAAGGACTCCTTACCGGCGCAGGTCACGCTGTACGCTAAAGCGCCGGGCGCAGCCATTTTAGAACCCGGCGTGGATAAGGTCAGAATCACGCCGGGACGCTTCCCGCCCATATGACGTACTACAGCTTTGCTCGTAATGAAAAGCGTCCGCAAGAAACCCTCAATCGGCTGCATGAATTTGTCCAACGATAGGTCTACCAGCATAGTTCCCTGGTCATGCATGACACTCACAGCGTTGAGGGCGATGTCGATACCGCCGGCTTTCGCCGCAATTGCAGCGGTATGCTTTTCGACTGCCCGCTGGTCGAAGGCGTCAACTAGGGCGGTTTCGACGGCTCCGCCTGCCGCGGTGATGTCAGCCGCCACAACGTCGAGCCTGGCCTGTGTCCGCCCGGCGATAAAGACTCTTGCGCCCTCCCTGGCAAATACTCGTGCGACGGCTCCGCCGATGGCCCCTCCTCCTCCGTAAATAACGGCGTTCTTATTTTTTAATAACATAGCTGTCCTCCTTTCTATATTTTTTTAATTTTTAATGACTATAAAGAATGTGTGTGGTATAAGAAATTTATTCTTTACTTAATCGGTTCTCGTTGGCCCGTCGTAATCAATCTCTGTAAACTACTTCTAATATAAAAACCCCAGGCTTTTGTACAGACCGTATAACATTCAAATTCAGGTACCAATCCAAAATGGGTAAACTGAATTTTTGTTTTGTCATCCTTTTTTGTGATTTCAAAAATAAGGTTTGTGTCATTCCACTCAGTTCCATCCTCAACATCATCCATTTGACTT
>NZ_JAMXBE010000034.1 GCF_024704835.1 Parapedobacter tibetensis | reverse complement strand
TTTTTCCACTATTAACCATAACTAATCTTAGGGAAGTCATTTGCAGTAATATTTCGGAATGCTCCATTGTCAAGTTCGTAATAATGAAATAGGAATTCAGGTATATTCATTTAGTTTGTTATTAATAAAGCCAAACGCCTGTTATAGGCTGCTTTATTGTCTGCTTTAACCCGGTAATTTTTTTAGACAAGTCAAGAAATGCTTTGGTGTCACAATTTGTCAAACTAAAGCGGTTTTTGTCAAAAAATATTCATCAAGAAAATTTTTCTGTCAACGTACTTATAAAATTTCTACCACTCATTTATTACCAAATTCTTCTGCCAGTCCAATAAGAAGCCCCTCAGTTCCACGAATGTAGCAGAGCCTATACGAGTCCTCATACTGAACCACTTCGCCAACGAGCTGAGCGCCATGCTTGGTAAGCCTAGATACCAATTCGTCAATGTTGTCAACGGTGAACATAATACGTAGATAGCCGAGGGCGTTCACAGGAGCTGTCCTGTGGTCTGATATAGTTGGTGGGGTTAGAAATCGTGATAGTTCGAGGCGGCTGTGACCATCTGGGGTAACCATCATAGCAATCTCTACGCACTGAGATCCCAGTCCGGTTACTCGTCCAGCCCATTCACCTTCAACTATGGCTCGTCCTTCGAGCTTGAGGCCTATCTCTGTGAAAAAAGAAATGGCATTATCGAGGGACTCTACAACGATACCGACATTGTGCATTTGTAGTAATTTACTTTTATTCATTGCTATATCCTTTTATAAAGTTTCATTCAGTTTCCTTCTGTGCGTCTCTATTGTCTTAAAGTTGCGCATAACGGTCGGGGCTTTGCGTTCGGGCGGGAAATCGAAGCACAAAAGCTGAATTTATTACTAAAGTTCAATCGAAGAACTGCTGTTGAGTTTTGCACTTCAGCCCCGCCTGACGCAACCACGTAGTAGCAGCGAAGCTAAACCCGCGTTAGGCGAAGTAAAATCTATTTTGAATCATTTTTATATTATTTAACCCATTCTTCTTTTAATAATCCTGTTATTATTTCATCCTTTAGTTCACCGTCAGCCATACAATAATATTTTTTCCGTCTTCTTCCTTCTATTTTGTATCCAAATCTTTCTTGCATTATTTTCGAGGATTCATTTCCATCAAAAAAACCATTCTCTAGTTTTCTTAGTCCTAATTCCTCAAATGAAAATCTAATTTTTTCAGCAAATGCCTCTTTCCCATATCCGTTTCCGTGAAAATTTTCATTAATCCATATACCTCCACCGGTAGTCCCATGTATTTTATTAATTACTGAAATACTAAGCCCTCCAATAACCTTATGATTTGATTTTAATTCAATAGCAAATTCGTAACCATTTTTATTATTTCCCATATCATTTTTTATACAATATTTTATCCATTCATCAGCCTTTTCCCTTAAATATGGAAAGGGCACTAATGCAAGCCATCTTGAAACATTACGATTATTTAATCCTTCGATTAAATCGTCTATATCATGTTCCTGCCAATTCCTAATAATCAATCTATTTGTTTCCAATTTCATATTTGCAGCTTTTTATTATTCAAGTCCCATATTTTAATTAGGTCAAGTATCTTTTTTGCCATAATTTTTTATTATTTCGCCTAACGTTTTGCGTGTATGTGCAGTAGCGGATTAGAAGCGCTTTCCGTTTAGCACAAAGTTTCTTAGAAGCACAGACCTTCGATTTATCACTTCACCCGCTATTGCCACATACCCGCTGTTAGCGGTTCGGGCTTCTTTTTCTTTGTTCTTTTCTCGGTCCATTTTATTCTACTTCAAGAGATTTGTCAATTATCCAAGGTATAAAAGTCATAAACTCAATCCGAACTAATCCGTTCTTGTCAGAAAAGAAAGTTAATTCTCCACCTTCTGCAAATCTAATAGAAAAATTCTCTGTTATAGGTGTCAAATCTATTGTATATCCGCCTGATGGAAGCAGAACACAATAATTTTTTCCTTTCAAAACACGTCCTTTGAAATGAAACCAACTACCAATATGATGAAGTCCGTTGGGTAGTGTCTCAAAGGATTTAATTTCAACTTCTTTTCGGTAATCTATTCCTAATTCTCCAAAAAGTTTTTTTTCGTCAGGAAATACTTTGTCTCTAAAAGCTATGTAGTTTTTACAGTCGTTACAATTGCAACCGTCAGCGCCGCTACCAATAATTTTGTCGTAGGTATCCGGTCTTCATTATCGAATTATCAGTTACTCTACTAAGATAGAAAATCCTGCTTTTAAGGGCACGCTAAGGCGCATTTTTTCTTTATGGATGGCAGGCAATCAGCAGACGGCGTTAAAAAGATGTTTTTAAGTGGAGACGCTTAATTTAATTTTTTAAATTGGCAGGAAAAGAAGCATGCAAGAACAAACCCCAAAACGATATTACGATAACCTTGTGCGGCACATCGAAAGCCGGATCAGCCTCGATAGCGAAGAGAAAGATTATATTTGTTCGTTCTTTAGGTTGCGCAAGTTACTATCTAAACAATACCTCCTTGCGCAAGGAGACATATGTCGCTATGACCACTATGTGTGCGAAGGCTTTCTTCGGTCTTTTTATGTGGATGGGAATGGCAATGAGCATACATTGCATTTTGCCTTGGAAGACTGGTGGATATCGGATCTAAACAGCTTTTTGAAGCAACAGCCGGCGAGCCGGAATATCATTACACTTGATGCGTCGGTACTGCTGCAGATAGATCTGGAAAATCGGGAAAAATTGATGGAAAACGTACCTAAAATGGAGCGTTTCTGGCGAATACTAAATGAAAATTCCAGCATGGCCCAAGACCAGCGTTTGCTAGACACGATCAGCATGCCGGGCAAGGATCGGTATCTTGCCCTACTGGATCGGTATCCGCATATTGAGCAACGACTTCCCCAAAAGCACATCGCTTCATTTCTCGGTATCACCCCCGTATTCTTGAGCCAGATACGTAAAGGGATCGCTAAAAGATAAAAGTAAAAAAACGGAGACCGTCGTCTCCGTATGCTTGTTGGGCTATTTCCAAACGGCAGCGTCATCAGCCACAGCAATCGCTTCTATTTCGATCAGGGCGTCTTTGGAAAAGAGCGAAGAGATTTCCATAATCGTATCGGCAGGGTATGGTTCGGAGAAGTACCTGCCTCGAAGCTCCACTATCTTTTCGAAATTGGCCATGTCCCGGAGCAGTATCGTTACCTTGATGACGTTCGTGAGACTTGAGCCTCCGGCCACTAGTACTTTCTCGAGGTTCTCAAAGGCTTTCTGTGCCTGTATATCAAAGTTTCCGAGACCGATCAACTTGCCGTCATCATCAATGGCGGTCTGGCCTGAAATAAATAGCAGGTCTCCTACACGATGCCCTTGGGCCAAACGGAAGGGAGCATAGGTGTCTGGTGTGATTTTAATTTGTGAAATTTTCATTTTTTTTTCGTTTATGTTATTGCTTGTTAATCTATTAACAGCAGGTTTTGCCGCTGGTTTGCGAGTTGGGCCGCTATTACGTTCTGGCTATTTGCGATCGTTGCCTCTGGCCAGAGCATGTCGTGATGAAATCCGACAGCTGGGTCATAACTTGACATTTTTTGGGGCCATATGAGCCCTCTCCAGATGATGTATGCCTCCGAAGCCACCTGCAGCAAAAGACATATAATAGTTAACCATTTCACCGGTCACCTCTCCATTTGCCATAGCACTTACACGGGTCATTGGAGCTACTACCATACGATTTGCCAATTTGCGTTGCCAAAGTTCGATAGGCTGAAAAATAGGGTGATTTTCTATACTCATTGTTCTAATATTTTAATAAGAACAAAGGTAGCATCGATGAAACCGACGCGCATTCAACTAATTTAATAAATTGCATTCAACTATTTTAATGAACATTAGCGCTGGGATGCAATGCCGTACTCGTATTAAAAAAACATGCCGCTTCTTTCGTAATATAACGTGTTGATTTATTTTTTTAATTCCCGTACGCCCCATCTGCCTTTTGCCATTTCAATCCGTTCATCTCTGCTGTCTTTTACACTCAGATAAAGAGAAAGCGGATCCACTACCGTTAAGTCATTAGGCAGCTCGTCCACCAATGTCAACGGGTTGTACTTCCAGACTTCGAGGGCATATTTTCCTTCGTATTCATTTGGGTTCACTAATGCATTGCTTTTCTGCAATCCGTAAAAGACTGTTTTCTCAATGGCGTAGTATTGTTGTTTGCTTGGGTTCAGGTCGGTGTACTCGGGCAGGGCAGATGCGTTGCTTTGCAGCAGAAAAAGGTCTTTCGGCTTCTCATCCACAAATACGGTTTTGATTACCGGATTCACCAGCAGGTTTTGCTGATGTGCTATGTTCCACAACTCATGTCTGTCGTTACGAAAACGGATGAACTTTTCCTTTTCGCCCTGCACTTCTACCAATTCATGATATTTCAAATTGTCAATGGCGTTAGTAATGGCCATAGGCGTATAGCCTAATTTTTGAGCAATTTCTTTAAAGGGATATTCCTCCAGTTTCCAATTATTGTTTCGGTGGATGATGTGGTAAATCATCAGAAACTGGGCAGAGGGTAACAATGCTTCATTTTTTTGCTTTGCCTTTGGGTGGGTGTAGCTTTCTCGTAAATCCATCAGCAAGTCGGGTAAGTACAGTTGTTTGCCGGGCACAATAAAGTTGATGCCTTTTTCAATCAGGCGTTTCCGGTTGTACGCCTGTACATTTTCCAATACCACCACCACTTTTTGATTCAGCAGATTTTTGATTTGCTGAACTTGTTTTTCGGTTTGCTGAATGCTCAGTTCTTCTTCGTTTTTCAGTTCAGCCAAAATGATTTCCGTATGGAATAAATCGGTTCTGTACAGCTTATAGATTTCATGGATATACATGGGCAGCCTATCCAGATAGCTTTTGGCTATTGGGCTTGCTGTGGTGTGTATGCCCAGCGTTTCCTGAATATATCTTAGCGTTTCCTTCATTTTATGTTCCATGATAAATCTATTTTCGCTTGATAAAGTAATTAACTTTATTGTGCAAATATAGGTTTATTGTTCTGGTTTTCATAATTCAATGCATTTATTGGTTTCAAAAAGCTGATGTTCATTCCGTTGTACATAGCCCAACTGATTGGTAACGAGCTTGGTTTTGCCAATGCTGAATTCCGGAATATTGCTGTGATGGTGTCCATACGCTCAATAGGCTATATTGGATGCTTCAATCAAGTCATACAACTCCACCGCAAAAGCTTCATTCAACACATCGCCTTTGTATTGTTCGGGGTAGTTTAAAAAAGTAGGGCAGTGATGGGTAAAAACAGCTACTTTTTCGTCTTGTACCGTTTTCAATTCGTTATGAATAAAAGCCAAACTTTCCTCATGCAGTTGATTGTATTGTTCACCCGAAAAGCGGAAGCCCTTGTGTATAATGAGATGAAAATCGTTCAGACTTCTTTCTATCTGCCATTGATAGCCCTGACTGATTTTGCTCCAAAGGGTAGAGAAAATGAGTTTGGCATTGCCATGAACAACCGAGGTGTTATTTACTAAAAACACATTGCTGCGGATTTTCTCATGCAGCATTCCGCTTTTTTGGGCTATATCGGAATGGTAATACTCATGATTGCCCGGCAACCAATAGGTAGTTACAAAATGATCACTCACATAACTGAAAAAATCTTTGTGTTTGTCCATCTCCGCAAAAGGCACAATATCACCTGCCAATACCAATACCTCACCCAATGGCTGCAAAGGGTGCTGCTTTAGGAACTCCTTGTTGGCAGGGAATTCTAAATGAAGGTCGGAGGCGTATTGGAGTTTGAGTGGCATGGCTATTTCGTCCTTCTTAAATTTTCAGGTAAAAACTTGTCAATTTCTATATCAGAAAATGTAAACTCTTCATTTTGTTGAAGAGCTTTGGAAGCAATTTGATAGGCTTTATTAATTGTTTTAGGAGCTCCTCGATATGTGTTTACCAGTTGCTCGTTCAGTTCGTCTCTTCTTTGCTGAAGTTGTTCAATTTCTTTATTTCCAATCCGTAATATCCAACATGCTTTTCTCAAAAGGTAACTCCTCGTCAAAATCATAATAAGGTAAGTTGTAAGCATAAATATTCTTTGCTTTTTCAGATAGAACCACAAAGCTTGATTTAACCACTGAACCACTAATTTCTTGTAGGTGCTGTTACCTGCTGTCCTTCTGTCCGCACAAAGCACAGTAGTTTCAGGTCGGTCTGAATTTTCAATCAAATCTGTTCCCATATGTCAGACAGTTTAACCTCAATTGGTTGTTGATGATCATAATACACATTTACAACTCCTAAAAATGAGGGGTTTATTATTTTGTTTTCGCCACTCTCAATGTCTTTGATAATTTCGTCTCTAAAGTCCAAGTCAAAGCCCCAAAAAATTCTTGAGGTCAAAAACATTGTAAACGGAAATGATGTCCTCAATACTTTCTAATTGTCATTGTTTCCAATTTGACTAAACATTTGTTTTGCAGTGTTAATTGGAGAAATCCAAAAGTGACTTTTCCAAGTAGATTCGTCTGGAAATTTTTGTTGAAGTTCTTGTCTTTTGTGATTGTATAGTAGCAAGTGAGAATATGGTGCATTTGATACTATGCGATTCAATTGTGGTAAGTCAACTGATTCAAAGTTCTCTGAATTGAAACTGCGTTTAGCCTCAATGTTTACAACTCCTCTAAAAACTTCTCCGCTAGTAAACTGAACTGTCACAAGGAGTGTAATGTCACCGAAATTTGTCTCTTGTTTACCTCTGTTCTTGAATGAATGCCAGTCAACAATTTTTGACCAGTGTTGGAAATGAATTGTCTTGCGGCTAAACAATTCTCTCAATTGTTTCATAAGTAGAAACGAAATATGGTTCTCGTCCCACTCGTATGGATACGAACTATTGCAGATTTCTGAGAAAATTGTTTCAAGCCTATTTACTGTCTGTCTCATTTATTAACTGTTAGTTGATGTTAGCACTGTCTTCTTAGGGTTGCAGGTAACGTTTTGGGGCTTTGCGTTCGGGCGGGAAATCGAAGCACAAAAGCCGAGTTTATTACTAAAGTTCAATTGAAAAACTGCCGTTGAACTTTGCACTTCAGCCCGCCTGACGCAACCACGTAGTAGCAGCGAAGCTAAACCCTTGTTGTGCGATTGTGCTTCTTTTTTCAATCATTTTTTTATGTGTTTGAAATATACATAAAGCCAACAAATAATGCTGAAAGAGAGCATAGCTAACCCAGTTCGCATTTCATTCTTGACAAAAATTCCAAAAAAACCAAAAAAAATTAAGACTGAAGCTATTACTGCCATTGTAATTAAATCACGAATTTTAGATTTTCTTTCTTTTCGTTTGGTTTTCTCTGTTTTTAATTGATGTTCTTCTCTATTCTTTTCGTTAATAGCTTTTTGTTCATCAATTAATTTTTGATAAATTGATGAATAAGATTTAAAATCGTCATTAAAACCAATTGTTTGAAATGTAATTTTTTCAGTCGAATATTCGGTTTTGGTTTGTGCGTCTATATGGAATTTTTCAAGTTCGATAAAAATATCTTGCGGTTGTTCATAAAACCAACTTATTTCTTCAAAAGACAACTCAATAATCGAAGTATCTGCTATTTCAAATTGTATGAATTTTAGGAAATCTATTCGCAATTGCTTTTTATCTCCACTTTCATTCAGATTTAAGTTTATTATCGCTTTTAAGTTTTCAATCGCAATTTCCTTTGTGACTTTTAAGTTTGCATTTCGCTCTTCATCTTCCAAATCATCCTCTTCATTTTTTGTAAACGCTTCAATAATCTGAGTTTTCTGAGCTTCAATTAGTTCTATATTATACAACTCCTGCCATAATGAAGGAATAATTGTAGCGTACTCAAATTCGTACCACTCATTTTCTTTTTTCTGATAATATAGGTAAGTTCTATTTGCCATTTTCCTTTTTCGGGTGTTTTTTTAGCATATCGCACAACTCATAAATATGCGCAATTCCTCAGTTTTTCATGATGTTATGTAATGTTTTTATTTTCAATATATTATATGTTGTTCTGGTACTGCGTATTTTGTGTTATTTTTTCTTGCTATCGAAAGTAGTTATTCAAAATGCGCATCATGCAAATCATATCATATTTACTTTAGTCAACACCAAATCTCCCCAATCTCTCTCAAACTTGCGTACGGTTTCCCGTATTCGGATTGCTCTATCTGTGTTTGCTTATCTATTTGTTATTGGTCGATCCGGTTTATTATCGGCTTAGTCGATATCACCATCTGTGATACCCAACTTGGTTAGTTTATTTTTTTCTTGTCTATTAATTAGTCAGTAAAATCCTTCAATAACTATCCTCTTTAGTTCAACACAAGCCGCATCGCATTTACGCCTAAACCAACGGCAAAATACCCTAATAAAAATAACTTGCATGAGGCACAGGTTGTGCTGGTTGCAATAAAGGTAGAAGGTTAACATTTAATTTCCAAACTTTTATGGAAAATTACAAATAGAAGCTATCGAGAGAATTTGTTTATGTCTACGCATGCTGTGAAAATATCAAAAGAAGTCCTTATCTTCGTGCNGAAGGTTAACATTTAATTTCCAAACTTTTATGGAAAATTACAAATAGAAGCTATCGAGAGAATTTGTTTATGTCTACGCATGCTGTGAAAATATCAAAAGAAGTCCTTATCTTCGTGCCAGGTTTAGGTTGATAGCCCCTAATCCCATTGGGGCGGACTCCCGTTATCTTTCAGGTAACGGGTTTCTTTTTTCACGAAAGGCTTTCCCATTCCAATTATTCACTACCGTTTCTTCTGCTTGTTAGAGCCGCTTCCGTGTTTTGCGAAACATCGGAAGCAGCCTCAAACCAATCATTATTAGGCGCTTTCAAGGGCCTTGATATCGAACTTTTTCATTTTCATGTAGACCTCCATCACGCTTTGCGCTTTATCCGGATTGCTGAGCAGTTTTGGCAGAATAGTAGGCACCACCTGCCAGGATATGCCAAATTTGTCCTTCAGCCAACCACAGTTGCCTTCACTGCCACCATCGGCCGTCAGTTTTTCCCAATAGTAATCGATATCTTCCTGGGTTTCGCAGTCTATGACAAATGAGACCGCCTCATTAAATTTGAACTGTGGCCCGCCATTAAGGCCAATAAATTTCTTGCCATCGAGCTCAAATTCGACCACCATCTGGTTGTCTGCCTTAATCTTGGCATTCTTGAAAATCGAACAGTAGAATTTTGCTGCTGCCTGGGCCTGACCATCAAACCAAAGACAAGGATAAATGTTGTTTTCCATTTTTTAAATTGTTTTGTTTACGGTTCAAAGGTATAGAAGACCCAGGCCGGGGAATAGAACAAAACTGACAAAATCAGTTTCCCCCTGCTTTGCTATAGGCAAGGTACTCACTGGGCGTTAGGGAAGTAAACTCTTTGAATGCACGGATGAAATGGCTCTGGTCTGAATAGCCGTTGCTGTAGGAAAGCGCAGTCAGATTTTCGAACTGAAGGCTGTTGAGTTGTCGGAAAGCGGCATTGAATTGGCTGATCCTTCGGTAGCGGGTGGGTATAATGCCGATGGTTTTCTCAAATAGCCGTTGGAATGTGCGCCCCGTCATACAAAGTTCCGCCTGCACCACCGCCAGGTTTTTTTTAGATGGTTCGGCGGCGATTTTTTCAACGGCATATTTCATGATACGCGTATCCGTTTTGATTTTAGTGACGAGGCTGTATATATAATTATCCAGGATGGCGACCATCTCCCTGCTGGAAGACGCGTTCAGTAACTGTTCCTGCAGACCTGCCCTGCTGGATGCCGGCAATAAGTTCAGCTCAATGGGGTTGTCTGTCAATTCCTGAGCAGAAACCCCAAACAATGAATTCAGGGCATACGGTTTGAAGAAATAAGCAATCAGCGTGAAATCCTCATTGATGGTTAGGGTGTCCGGGAATACCGTTTGTCCAAATAGGGTTAGGTAGTTCGTGGAATTTCCTATCCGTCCTTTGGCTGTTTGGAAAAGCAGTGTGGGCATGCCATTCGCGAAAAGGGGCAACACGAAAGGGGTCGTTACCTGAAAGTTTTCAATAATAAGCAATTCATGAACGTATTCTGCAATACAG
>NZ_JAMXBE010000033.1 GCF_024704835.1 Parapedobacter tibetensis | reverse complement strand
CTTCTTTTGGGCTGATAGAGCCCTTCGGGGTTCCAAGAATTTAAACCCCAATTTATTGTAAAAAATTTTGCCCGAAGTTTTTTCCATCAGCGCAACGTCGTGGAAGTACCTTTCTTGCTCATCGGTATCCATGCTGAATTCCAAAATACCGATCAGGTAGACCTCGGGCAGTTGGTAATCGTTTGATTCCCGCCCCTTCTTCAACAGCCGCTGGATCAGCCGGGAGATATAGAACAGCGCCCTGTCCTTGAAGAAGTCCTGCCGGATGCGCTGCATTTCCACGATGAAGTATTCGCCGTTATCGCCACGGCAATGCAAATCGAAAATGACGCGTTTGTCCGTGCCATCATCTCCGTCATATTCATTGGGTGCATATTCGAGTTCAGCAATATGCTTCTCTCCCTGAAACAGGTCATTGAGGAATTCTTTTAGGATTTCTTTGTTGGGTTCCTGCCCAAATAGATGGCGGAATCCCCAGTCCGTTAGCGGGTCTATGAATTTCCCGATAGAAGGTTGTTTAGTTTTGGTCATATGCAAAGATAATAAAACCCCATTTAAAAGCTAATACTTTTAGTATAAATTTACTGAGTTGAAAAGCGAAAAGAGCTACCAAGCTACCAGAATTGAGGATTTGCTGGCAAGAATCGCTGAACAGGAAGATACGATACGGCTTTTAAAAGAGAAGGAAGAATATTTGAAAAAGTAGGCCCACCTAAAAATAAAAAAGCCACCCGCAAGCAGCTTTCTTATACAATAGTAAGAACGGTAAAACCTATTTCTTCTTTTTGGCCAAATCGGCGTGGACTTTCTTGACGAAATCCTCCGATACCGTTGCGTAATTGGCAATTTCAGCGACGGTAAATTTACCTGCATCCAAGAGCTTGACTACAAACTCATAACTCTTTTGCTCAGCGCCTTTCTCGATACCTTTTTCGACACCCTCTTTCCGACCCTTTTCAATTAATAAATCATACGTACTCATGACTTTGTCCTTTATGTCTGACGATAATCTGTCTAAAATCTCTTTTATCTCTTCCTCCGTTAACTCGACCAACTCAAAACCGTAAATCACCAACCCTACCTGCTGGCCTTCACTGCCCTGCGCCAACCCGATGGATAATATCTCCGGAAGCAGCCCCTTCAGCTTGCGCTTATCGGATGCGTACTTCATCAGCAGCAAAGCGGATACCAAAAACTGGTTGCCCACCGCCCTGATGGCCTCTTCGGGCAAATCCCTCAGATTGTGGTAAACATAATCAAATTTCGGGATATATCCAAGCAATTCGTCGCCCAATTCATCGAACAGCCTGTCCAGCGTCCAATATTCCCATTTCTGCCTGCCATGGNTGGTAAACATAATCAAATTTCGGGATATATCCAAGCAATTCGTCGCCCAATTCATCGAACAGCCTGTCCAGCGTCCAATATTCCCATTTCTGCCTGCCATGGTAAAGCAGGATCGGGATGATGGGCGTCAGTTGCTTGCGGCCCTGCTTGATCTGCTGCTGGTAGCCTGAAAACAGGTAACCGCCCACCTGTATCGGCGTATGCTTATCCGGAGCGCTTTTGTGCTCCAGCAACAAAGAAACATCAACGCTGCCTGTATCACCTTTGCGGCGGCAGGTGTAGACCACATCGGAGACGGTCTTCTCCAATTCCTTGGACACATAGCTGCCGGACTGCCGTTCCAGTGTGGAGAAATCCAACTTGTCGGCAATGTGCGCCGGCAAGGCTGCACTGAAATAGTCGACAGCGGCCTGATGGTCAGACAGCATTTGCCTCACAAACTTATCATGTACGGAGGTGATTTTTGCCATTGGACAAACATACCAAACAAAACTATAAAAAGCTAATTTTTTTAGACTTTAGAGTTTTGTCCCAAAAAATCAAATCCCGCTACTCGCTCAATTCTTTGTGGACGAAATTGATGTCGCTTTGCCGCTTGAGGTGCCTGAAAATCTTCTCGGCCGCCTCACTGATGCTCAGCAGGTTCACCCCGCCCTTGGTAACCTGGCACAGTTGACGGTAGTGGGGAAGGGTTTCAATCATTCTATTTTAAAAGCCTTCCTAATTTGTTCGAACAGTTTTTGTGAGTCGTCGGGGCCGTGGGCTGACGTCTCCACGATTTCGCCGTTTTCATTGACCAGTAAATACCGGGGTATGGCCAATGTCTCCTTACCGTCAGGAAATAATGCATCCAACAAATCGTCGTACACCAATTGGCCGCATAGAGCGTGTTGCCCCCCGAGCTTATAACGCTCAATATCTGCCAACCATCTTTCACTATGTGCCAGATTGTCGATGCTGATGTAAAGGCGCTTGATTCCGTGTTTATGGAGGAACGGGTCGATGTCTTTGTTATATTTAAATGAGCTAACGCAGGGCAAGCACCAGGTAGCCCATAGATCCACATAAACCCGATCTCCTTTTAACCCCTCTTCAAACAGCTGCCTGAAACTTCCGTAGTTCCCAATGCTATCGAGTATCTCAGTAGGCACGGTCTGAACATACTGAATCGTATCCGGCCGATAATAATCGGCGAATTGCTGGTGTATCAGGGAAGACCACCTACTTTCCGGAAACACCGCATTGAATTGCTCCAGTATCGTCGAATCATACCGTGAACGAAATGTCTTTATGATGCCCATCAAACTCAATGCCCATAAATCCTCCCTTAATTGCCCATCTTCCATATTTGTACGCCAAAAGAAATTATCGTCGATAGTTATTACACTGTCCCCGACTAGCATATTGCCTTTAGTATGGAGGTCGTTTGGATTTTCAATACCCAGCTTATCTGATATCCTGAATATACAATGGTCATTCAGGTAAATCAGGAAGTTCTTAATCGAGTAATACCGTGGACTATCGGCTGGTAGATTTGCAAACTGGATAGCAAGGATATCCTTTTTCTTTGCTAGATCAAGTGGGATGTTTGTCCTTGTCAGTATTCCAAAGATATGAGCGTAATAGGATGCCCGGTAATAGGTTTTTATCAGTTCGAGGAACTGTTCCGTCACCCTTCCGGCGTTCGCTAACTGCTTAAAGTCCGAGGTCTCATCCGTAATAGCTGTCTCCACTTTTTCCAAAAATCCGTCCGTGTCGCCCGGCAAAATAGATAACAGGGCATCAATAGGCGCAAATTTTCTGGCAGGATGATAGTCTGTATCGTTATACGCCTGCTGCCCGGCGGCATTTGTCCCCCCGAACACTATCCAAGCTTTCGTTTCGTCGTAGGGGTTACATCGGATATGGATGGAATCTCCGGGAAAGGCAATGACCGAAGCGCCATTCAGATATCGGTCACGGTCATCAAAAAATTTGACCTCAATGAATGATGGGCGGTCTATGTCAATTTCCTTATGAATGGAATCAGCGGAAACAAGTGGAGAAATGTCATCCAAAGAACGTATGTTCGAAGCGTTATAATAGCCAAACATCGGTTGGTAAAATACTTTTTCTTAAATGCCAGTGGTTATTCCTTATTTGTGAGGAAGTCTCGCGTTGTTAGAAGGGGATGGACGACCCAGAGAAACGCTGACATTCGTACGCGTATAGCAACACCCGTGTAAGAGCTGAATAAAGTGCCTGCTGGCGGTATTGAGACTGTTCATTCGGTCGACTATATTCTTTTTGATGTCTATTTTTTTTGATTTATTCAGGAAGAGACTCAAACTCTCGCTGTTGATATTTCGATTGATTACAACTTACACGCCCCATACCCATTCTTGACGGCCTCTTTCTTCGTGGTCTTGATCTGGCTTTTCTTAAGGTATTGGCATCCTTCCTTGTGGTACTTCTCCCCTGTTTTGGTGATATACACCACAGCATCTTTCTGCTTAGTGGCGGTATAAGTCACTTCCCTACCCTGCACATTCGAAGCCATAGGCATGAGGAATCCCAATACGAGGAAAAGGTAGACGATACGCTTACGCATAATGGTTTGTGTTGGTCGTTTTATTGATAGTTAGTGGTTAGTGAATTTGGCTATTGATTATATGATGTTATTGATTCATTAAATATATTTCTTAGGCCTGTTGGCTTATATGGTCGTTATAACATGCAAGATAAAACATCCGATTGAGAATTACAAATTTTGATTAGCCAAAGGTAACCGAAGGAATGGTGACGGCATTACGGGAAACCGGAAGGTTGGTGGGTTTGATTAAAAATTATTTGTAAGTAAACACCGGTTTTGCTATATTTGTTAGTAAAACAACATGAACTTACCAATAACCTATGGAAAAGACAGATGTCGGAGTACTGAAACCCGAAGCCATCCAGAGCAAAATATTCACGATCAGGGGCGTACAGGTAATGATTGACCGGGATTTAGCGGAATTGTATGGAGTGGAAACTAAGCGGATTAACGAACAGGTTAAACGAAATGCTGATCGTTTTCCAGAGAGATACTGCTTTCAGCTAACTGAAAAAGAAAAGGATGAGGTGGTCGCAAATTGCGACCACCTCTCGAACTTGAGATTTTCTTATCGGTTACCCCATGCATTTTCTGAGCAGGGAGTTGCCATGCTCTCCACGGTTCTCAAAAGCGAAATGGCTGTAAAAATCAGTATCCAAATCATTGACAACTTCGTTGCCATGCGCAGGTTCCTGCATGAAAATGCAGCGATCTTCCAGCGTTTGGATACAATTGAAAGAAAACAGTTAGAAACAGATGGCAAATTCAACCAAGTATTTGATGCGCTGCAACAAGCGGATCTTGTACCAAAACAAGGAATTTTTTACGACGGACAGGTATTCGATGCTTATGCATTCGTTGC
Organism: Parapedobacter tibetensis; assembly: GCF_024704835.1. Taxonomy (GTDB): domain Bacteria; phylum Bacteroidota; class Bacteroidia; order Sphingobacteriales; family Sphingobacteriaceae; genus Parapedobacter; species Parapedobacter tibetensis. Next base: position 6,042 of record NZ_JAMXBE010000033.1, on the reverse strand, counting down.
GGACATAATCCGTAAGGCTTCGTCTTCCATCATATTGATAGATAATTATGTGGATGACACCGTACTCAGCTTATTCACAAAGCGTAAAAAGGGTGTATCGGCAACCATTTATACAAAAGCAATATCCAAAGCGCTGGCGCTCGATCTGGACAAACACAACGCACAGTATGCTCGTATAACGGTTAGGAAGTTTGAAGCATCACACGACCGGTTTCTTATTTTGGATGAATCCATCGTATACCATATTGGTGCTTCGCTCAAAGACCTGGGCAAAAAATGGTTTGCTTTTTCAAAGATGGATGCCCGGGATTTGAAGATATTGGAGCGGCTGGGGAAACGTCATTCGTAAATCGTTATCTTGGACTCCATGCGGGGACCCAAGTGTTTCAACGAGACAGTATAGAACATCTGATGAAATGCAGCGATTTCCGGCTAGAATTCTACTTTTTATTGGTCTGATTTTGGGGAAGTGCACAAGTTTGGAAAAACTTTAGCAAAATGGGACTTTTTATAAATCAAAGTCTAGAGTAATTGATTAAATAAATTTACCTTTATCAATACAATATACGTTAATACTATTTCTTAAATCGAACGACACTATGTCCTTAAGCACGTATGAGTCACAAGTTTGCAGAATCTGTAATTCTACATTCGGCAAAGAATATATTTTTAGAGAAATGAATTTCGGTTTTCGAGACCAATTTCGTTATGACGAATGTTCCTCCTGTGGATGCATCCAAATCAAATCGCTACCATTAAATATACATAAGTATTATCCTTCAAATTACTATTCTTTTAATGTTAAATGTCCCAAACTAAAAAGGCAACCACCATTTAAAAGATTGTTTAGAAATTTTCGAATAAAGAAAAAATATAGACAAGGTAAGAATCAAGACATTTTAAGTTACCTTGAACCCATTAGAACCCTTCCTTCACAAAAGATTTTGGACATAGGTTGTGGAAAAGGGAACTACATATGCAACCTTTTCAATATTGGGTTTGAAAACGTGACCGGTATTGATAAATTCATTCCCGAAGAAATTGATTATGGATTTGGAGTCAAAATATACAAGAAAAGCTTAGAAGAATTAAGCCACAACAATTATGATCTCATTATGATGCATCATGTATTGGAACATATGGATCGACAAATAGAAGAGTTAAAATTCTGTCATAGATTATTGAAACGTAAAGGCTGCTTATTGGTTCGCATACCAATTGCTAATAAAGCTTGGGAGATCTTCCGCGAAAACTGGGTACAGCTTGATGCGCCAAGACACTTTTTCATTCACACATTGAAAAGTTTCAACATTTTAGCAGAGAAAACAGGGTTCAAAATAAAAAAGACTATTTTTGACTCGACGGACTTTCAATTTCTAGGAAGTAAACTCTATCAAAAAGACATTCCACTACACTCAGATGATAATGAATCCTTACCATATGAAGGAATTTTTACCTCTAATGAAATTAAAAAATATACATTGAAAGCTGACAGGTGGAATAAGCGCTGTGAAGGCGATCAAGCTAGATTTTATTTATTTAAAGATTAAGCGGACATCCTGGGCCATAAAAATTACCTCTTCGCTGGAAGCCATGAAGCTGCGCAGCGCTCGGGCAATGATATACTCGTTCTTCGCCATCTGCAAGAAGCATGAGGTAAATCCCTTCCAGCGGCTAAAACACACCCTGCTAAACATATCGTCGATAAACCATAAGAATCTAAAGGAGCTCTATCCACAGAACTTTAAAAATCTTTCCCAACTAAAAAATATGTAATTCGTCGGACGGATACGGAGCCTCGTTTGACTTATCATTAACCCATAGTCGAGCAAGCCTTAAATTGTGAAAGCTTCTTAAACAAAGATAAGTGAATAATGAGAATTACTTTGTTGCTTTGTCTTAACACAACCGAGAAGCTTTGCTTCGAGCTCATGAATACCTTTGAAAACAAGCACTGATGAAATAAACCAACACAGACCGAGGAACAACGTGACGAGTTCATGAACGCCTCTGATAACAAACACAAGTGAATAACGTCAAGACTGTCTAGCTCTCGCTAAAAATTCAGTTCTTACCCGCAGTTCTGTGGAGCCGCTCTCCCCACTACCCTCTCTTCGCTTCTTCACAGCGCTTTAATCTTTAGCGCTAACTGAATTTTCTTAACGCTCATTCTAGAAGGTCGTTTTGTCCGAACGCGCAAGAGCCCCGTTTGACTTTCTATCGAACGCTTTTCTCTCCTTGAAAATAAAAAAGCCATGCATTTCTAAATGCATGGCTTTTTTTATTCGTATGCCGATTAACTTTATAATTTTTCTAATACCTCTAAAGGAAGCTTTAAACTCTCCACTATTAAATGAATAGCAACTCCAGACTGCTTTAATAATTTTGCAGAGTCTAGCTTTTCTCGTTCTGCTCTGACCCGTTCTTCTTTTCTAATGGTGTCAAAGGCGTTCTGGGTATCCCATTTGGCCTTTAAACTAGCTTCGTATGCCATACGTTCCTCCTTTCTTAATTTCATCTGTTTTGTCCGCGTTTAAAGGTAGATGAGAGAGCGATAAACCTACCTTTATCTTGTCAGGTTTATCCCAGTTTTGCAACTTCCGATATCTTGAAGATGAGCTGGAAAACCCGCTTGTCCAAAAATGTCGGAACTTTTTTCAGAGTGCTCATGTGCTTCAACAGGTACATCCATTTTTCATGAGCGTTCCCTTTAAAGGCATTCAAGAGCTCACCTCCTAAAGTCGGTTCGGTTTGTCCATGTCCGTAAGCAAATCGTCACCCGTCTTTGCAAAATTAGGCAATTTATCAGTGAATAATAAGCTTCTTTTGGGCTGATAGAGCCCTTCGGGGTTCCAAGAATTTAAAACCCAGTTTGATATACCCTGGTCTTGCGACGGATGTCCTTGATGAACTTCTCAGGGGTGCTTTTCTTTGGTGTTCCCATAATGTTTAAAGTTAAAAGTTCTTATGGAAACCCTCTCTTAATTATCAGCTAAATATGTCCACTTTTTGCTGACGATTTACACGGTAAAGCGGAAGAGGACTTCGATCCGCTGTGCCTTCGCGGTAAATACTGGGAATTTATCAAGGAGGATATCGTAACAGCTACCACTGAACCATCTTAGCCGGGCAACCCTTTCTTCCGTTTTATAGGAAACTTTGATACCTTCGTTGTCACAATTACACTAACCTATGACAAAATTATTATTCAGGAAAACAGGAATAGGTAGGTGGGATCGCCGCTGACCACGGTGACGCCGTTGATCTTGTATTTCTTCTGCGGCTTTTTCGCTGTGGTGGGTCTGGACACCGAAAACCCCGGGTACTTCCCTAAGTCTTGTAATGCCTTTGATGCTTTTATTCAACTTTATAATATTGTTCAAACCACTTGTCAAACTGCTCTTTGTGTTTTTCTTGTGCAGAAGTAATGATTTCGGATGGGTTTAGCGTTTGATTTAAACCGTAATTTTCTTGCAACCATTTTAAAAACTTATTCAGGTCTCGGCTTTCTTCGTAATCTTCGCTTTTGTAAAAGTAGGCTTGTTCTAAATCAACCGAAATTTCGGTGTCAAATGTTATCAGATGAAGTAGCTGTAAAATATTTTTGGCCACAATATGAGTTCCCCCTTCATCGCCAAATACCACAATGGGCATCTCGTTAATAGGTTTTGTGGTTCCATCATTCCAAATTGCATAAAACGAGCCAGTTCCATTGGCTTGTGCAAAAGGAAACAGTTTATCTAAAAATGATGACTCCTCACCCCAGCTTTTAAGGCCTAATTTATCATCAATTGTTACAGCAAAACCTTGTGCGTAAAATTCGGGAGATGAAATATTGTTTTGAAAATAAATTAGCTTTTCTAATTCAGTTGGAATTGCTGTTAATCCCCAATTTTCTTTAAATTCTTGGATATTCATATTAGGTTGTTCTTGCGTTTCTTTTGAAAATTTTCCGTCATCTTTTTTTGTCCGTCCCGAACAGCCAAACAAGTTTAAGATGGTCGTCGTAATTCCAACAAATATTAAAGTTCTTATCATTGGTATGTTGTCTTTTTAGCCTGACCGCTAACGGAAAACGGAGCCAATGTGGGTTCCGTGTTTGTAAATTTAAGAAAAAAACAAATACGGAACAACCTTCTGGGTGCGCCCCACAGGGCAATCGGATCTTGTTTTATGAGAGTTATCCATATAAGTTAAAAGATTCCGTTTTTGTTTTTGGGATAAAATCTAGCATTTAGTGGCCAAAAGGCCATGGATCGATAGGATCATTTATCAGGTAAGGGAAACCGAGATCACGGTTGTTATCATATCGGCATGCGGCCATTACGGAGATAAGTGATCTTGATATGCGCTCGCTTCCGTGAGCGGCCTCTTGGCCGCCCCCTGCCAAAAAATCCCCGCTAATATAATATTTCCATTGGCCGGAGCGTTACGGATGTTCACGCGTTTGCGCAGCATGGCACCTCTATGGGCCTACCACCCCCAGAGGGACAAGCTGCGCCGGAGGCATGAATAAGCCACGGCGAAGCCGTTTTTCCTGAAAACCACTTACCGTAAGTACAGCGTAATAAAGGAAGTTTTGCAAACTGGCAACCTTTGCTTCCGTAATCCCGTGGCAATGGGGCCCCGGGTGAAAGCAAAGGTATTATGTTACAGCATTTCACATGGCATAACACGAAAGGTAAAACATCCGATGGAGAATTACAAATTTTGACTACCCAAAGGTAACCGTAAGAAAGGTGATGGCATTACGGGAAACCGGAAAGTATTGGATTTGGGTTAAAATTTATTTGTACAGCAACATTATATTTACTACATTTGTTAGCAAACAATTTAACCGTAAAGCCAACAACCTAATGGAAAAGACAGATGTCGGAATACTGAAACCCGAAGCCATCCAGAGCAAGATATTCACGATCAGGGGCGTACAGGTAATGATTGACCGGGATTTAGCGGAATTGTACGGGGTGGAAACTAAGGCATTGAATAGAGCTGTAAAGCGAAATGCAGAGCGATTCCCCCAAGAATTCATGTTTCAATTGACCGATAGCGAATGGTCAAACTTGAGGTACCATTTTGGCACCTCAAGTGAAAAGCATGGAGGACGAGGGTACTTGCCTTTCGCGTTCGCCGAGTCAGGAGTTGCAATGCTTGCCTCCGTATTGAGAAGTAACATCGCGACTAACGTAAGCATTCAAATTATGACTGCATTCATCCAGATGCGTAAGATTATTGCCAACAATTCATTAGTCCTTAACCGACTGGATAGAGTGGAGCGCAAGCAGCTGGAGGCAAATCGTCAGTTTGAAATCATATTCGAAGCCCTGGAATCCAAACAGCTTGACCGCGAAAAAGGTATCTTTTATGACAGCCAAGTGTTCGACGCCTACACATTCGTAGCAGACATAATCCGTAAGGCTTCGTCTTCCATCATATTGATAGACAATTATGTGGATGATACCGTACTCAGCTTATTCACAAAGCGGAAAAAGGGAGGGTTTTGGCGCTCGATCTGGACAAACACAACGCACAGTATGCTCGTATATCGGTTCGGAAATTTGAAGCATCGCATGATAGGTTTCTTATTTTGGATGAATCCATCGTATACCATATCGGTGCTTCACTCAAAGACCTAGGCAAAAAATGGTTTGCCTTTTCAAAGATGGATGCCCGAGATTTGAAGATATTGGAGCGGTTGAAGAAATTAGGATAGCAGAGCCAGCTATGCTGGAAACAATTCGCGCCGCTTTTGGACAAATAGCAAATCGCCGTCGAAAACTGAGTATTGATGCTGGATATTGGGTGGCAAATATTCGGGATCAATGGAAGACTTACCAGCGCCATTAGAACCGGTAATGATATATAGGTCAGGCATCGATATGCTTAGGTCTAGCTAATTACGTGACGTAGGCGAACGGAATCGGCTTCTTGGGTGTCCAACGTATCCAAAACAACAAACGAACGCGAATCGGCCGACACTTCGACAATGCAAACTTTGAGAGTGTAACACCAACTGTGTCACTGGATAAAACGAATAAATAG
>NZ_JAMXBE010000032.1 GCF_024704835.1 Parapedobacter tibetensis | reverse complement strand
GGCCAAAAAAATCAAAACCGATGCTGGTGGAGGTTTCATCTGTATGTAGTTATTGGTTACTTGTCTGCTTTTATGGGTATTGATGATTGCTATGCAATTCGTATACATATAACAAGAGATATGCCCCATTTGTTGGGCGACCTCCCTACAAAATTAAGCAAAAAGTCCTTGGCGCTTCTTTGCGTGATACATAATTACAATAGTAATTCAAGTATTCAATTATTTTATTGAATAGGTAGATTTTCTTTATACCTTTGTATTGTTAAAACAGTATGATTAATAAAATGGATAAAAGAGAATTTAAGAATAAGGTATATGGTGAACTTGCAAAGACAACCAAGGCCTTAGCCAATCCCCATCGAATGGAAATCATTGATTTACTGGCACAAGGATCTTTTCCTGTTGAAACGATAGCCCAGTATACCGGAATGAGTATAGCCAATGCGTCCCAACATTTGCAGGTATTGAAATCGGCACGTCTGGTTGATACAACCAGAAGGGGGAATTTTATTCATTATCATCTGGCTAATGAAAAAGTTTTTCAGACATGGCGATCATTACGAGAATTGGGGATAGCGCATAATGCAGAAGTAGAAAAATTAATGAACGACTACCGCAAAGGGTACCATCCACTTGAGCCCATCGCTGCTGATGAATTACTTAAAAAGATTGAGACCGGGAAAGTGGTGCTACTGGATGTCCGTCCAGAAGAGGAGTATGCACGAGGACATATCCACCGGGCACTTTCCATGCCCATAGACCAAATTTCCAAGCGGATAAAGGAATTATCGAAAGACAAAGAAATCATTGCCTATTGCCGGGGTCCGCTGTGTGTGTATGCTGATGAGGCCGTGGAACTGCTTACAAAAACTGGCTTCAGCGCCAATCGCATGGTGGAGGGATTTCCTGACTGGCAAGCAAAGGGGTATCCCATTGAATAGCGAAAAGAAAAAAACAACGAAATGGAAAATTCTAAAATTTCAATACAAGAACTTCAAGAGCTTTTAAATGAAAAGCAGCCTGTATTTATCCTCGATATACGCCCCCAGCAACAGTGGGAAGAATGGCGCATTGCGGATAGCTTCCATAAGGATGCCTATACGGAATTGAACAATGGGGATAAAAACATCCTCGATGACATCAATGCTCCGCGGAACGTGCCTATCGTGACCGTATGTGCAGCAGGGAGGGTCAGCCAAATTGCCACTGGCCTGCTTAATGAAAAGGGCTATGAAGCCTATTCACTGGAAGGAGGAATGAAGGCGTGGAACTATGCATGGAATAAGGCCGAATATACATTGGAGCATACCGATGTTAAGATCATCCAGGTAAGAAGGGTGGCAAAAGGTTGTCTCTCTTATATCATTGGTTCTGGCGGTGAAGCGATTGTAGTAGATGCCTCCCTCGATCCGGAAGTGTACCTGGATATTGCCAAAGAACACAACTGGACCATTCGATATGTAATGGACACTCATATCCATGCAGATTACATCGCGAGGACCAGGGAATTGGCGGCAGCAAGCCGAGCCAAACATATGTTGATCAATAACGCTGAAGTTGAGTATCCATACACTTCCATAGAAAACCACCAAGCCATATGCTTTGGGGATGCAGAACTGCGGGTACTTCATACTCCCGGACATACTTGGGAAAGCACCTCTTATTTGATCAACGATACCGCCCTACTATCCGGGGACACCTTATTCATCGATGGGGTGGGGCGTCCTGATTTAAAAGCGGATGGGGAAGAAGTAGTCCGAAAAGCCGGATCTTTATTTGACTCCTTGCAGCGAATCCTTAGCCTTCAGCCAGATACCATTGTATTACCGGCCCATACCGCTGGCGCTGTTCCTTTTGATGGAAAAATAATCAAACAAAGCCTTGCCGCACTTATGACTGAAATTGACTTATTAAGCTTGGAGAAAGAAGCGTTTATTGAAGTCTCACTGCATAGGATCCCACCCACACCACCAAATTACCTCACCATCGCTGCTTTGAATAAAAAGGGAAGCTATGAAGGGGTGATTCCCGCTGATTTGGAAGCAGGGGCAAACCGGTGCGCTATAGGATGAAATGGAACGAAGCAGTCTACATGAAAAACATACAATTAGGGCTTAAGGAAAACTGGAAGCAATTTACCCTACTGGTATTGGTAAATGCTTTTGTCGGTGGCATGGTAGGCTTGGAGCGAACTGTGGTGCCCCTCGTTGGCACGCAAGAGTTTTTCATTGACTCGGAAATGATTATCTTTTCGTTCATTATAGCTTTCGGAGTTGTTAAAGCATTTACCAATCTGGTTTCCGGGATCTTGGCCGACAGGCTTACCCGTAAAAAGGTGTTGATATTAGGCTGGCTTATTGGATTGCCGGTGCCAGTTCTGTTGGGATGGGGGCCATCTTGGAATTGGATAATCTTTGCGAACATCCTTTTGGGTATGAGCCAGGGATTGGCTTGGTCTATGACAGTGAATATGAAAATCGACCTTGTGGGTCCGAAAAAGAGAGGATTAGCGATGGGGCTGAACGAGGCGGCAGGTTATGGAGCGGTGGGGTTCACGGCCCTCTTGACCGGTTACCTAGCATCCGCTTACGGATTACGTCCGGCACCTTTTTACATTGGTATCTTTTATACACTGGCCGGACTGGTCATTTCCATGTTGCTTATAAAAGATACCATGGGCCATGCTAAATTAGAAGCCGCGCAACTAAAGAAAACTGTTGTTGATGAAACTTTTCATAAACCACGTTTGGGATGGGTTTTCGCCGAAACGAGCTGGAAGAATAGAAATTTATTTTCAATTTCGCAGGCTGGTTTAATCAATAACCTGAACGACGGGATGTCTTGGGGTGTGTTTCCGCTACTTTTTGTTTCCGCGGGGGTAAGCCTTGAAGGGGTAGGATGGATCAAAGCCGTCTATCCTGTCGTATGGGGTGTAGGGCAGGTGATTACCGGCCCCATGGCCGATAGGTTCGGTAGGAAACCATTGATTGTTTGGGGCATGATTTTACAAGCTATCGGTCATGTCGTTATTGGCTTGGAAGCTTTTTCGCCTCTTGCTTCAGGATTGGCAGGATCCATATTGCTGGGCATGGGCACTGCCATGGTTTACCCCGCATTATTGGCTGCTGTAAGTGATGCTGCACATCCTTCATGGAGGGCATCTTCACTGGGCGTGTATCGTTTCTGGCGCGATATCGGGTATGCTGTGGGAGCTTTGATGGCAGGCATTGTAGCAACTTATTTGGGCTTGATCTGGGCAGTACATGTAGCAGGTGTCATTACGTTTATTTCGGGATTGGTTGTATGGCGCAATATGAAGGAAACATGGGTTTCCGATTCATCTCAAACTTAAGTTTTATTGAGCGATACTGCCGTGCAAAGCAAAAGAAAAACCCTGTAAACAAACACTTACATGCCCTTAAGTTTTTCAGGATAAAAGAGGTGATTGCCTGAAACCATAAATGTGCCATTACCCCTGTAATGTATCGTTTTCGGAAATTTGGGCAATGCGGCCGCCTTAGCTTTTACCGCTTCCATGATAAAAAACATGTATTATTGTCGTGAAACCCATATGAATGCAACGCAACAACTGGAGAGAATCGTACAATCATTAGATGAAAGCGGGTCCCAGCGAATCGAATGAACCGACTAGCCCACAAACCATTTGTCGGGATCAGAATAATCATGCAGGATGCGGCCAAAGTTTTCGGGTGCATTTTCTAAAAAGGTCTGCCTTCCTTTTTCCCGGATGATCTGCAGATCTTTATCAATGTTTCCAATGGTTTCTATAAGCAAGTTCCTATTTTTATCCGTATGCCAAATATAGCTTGCCTCTTCCGTATCCAGGGTCTCGAGAACAACATGGTATTGCTTATCGCCGTACAGGCTTTAAGAAACTTTAAAGCTTCCTGTAGCCAATCCGCTTTATCAAAATCAGCGACCAAAAACCAAGACGTATTGTCTTGAAGCAACGGATAAACCCCTATTTGTTGTCGACCGTCTAAATGCTTGGCTATCTCTGTATCGGATAATGGCAGATAGGTCTTGTGTTGATAACTTTGGAACGAGCCACCACTTACCTTGTGGAGACGGTAATGGTAGGGATCATAGCTGTAAGCAGGCATGTAGCCACTTTTATTCCCCCTTTCCCAACGTACCGCAAAAACGTCTTCTCGTCCTTTGAATAGCGTGCGAAAGATATCTATATCTGGCGGTGTAAAGCCCATGCTACTTTTTTGTGGGATCAAGATAATAAAATTATACGTTTGTATGTTCGCGGATGACCACTGGCTATGGTGATGCAATCTTTTAAGCTAGGCTAAAAAAGCTTATCTTTGTTATAATTAAAAGTGATTGCTATGGACGCTAAACAACAAGCGTTATTAAACCGCATTACGATTAAGCCGGGCTTGATGGGAGGACGGCCTACGTTTCGGGGCTTACGGTTTCCAGTTAGTGATATTCTTGAATTATTGGCAAACGGTCTTACGGAAGCCGAAATATTGGAACAACACCCTATTTTGGAACAGCTGGATATTCAAACTGCCCTGCTTTACGCTTCCATGAAGGTAAAAAACACGGCCGTAATTTATGCAGCCTGATGTAGAAATCTGGTTATTTTGATTCAAAATTGTTAAATTTGTAGTTATAGCATAGTTGTTAAACAATGGATAGTTTACTGTTATATAAAAAATTGAACCATTTGCCGGATGCCATGAAAGCGGAGGTTGCAGATTTTATTGAGTTCTTGGAGCAAAAGGCTAAAAAAGGAAAGAAAAGGACAGATAAGCCTATTCCGAAGTTTGGCAGCGCTAAAGGGATGTTTGTGATGCATGATGATTTTGATGAGCCGCTGGACGATTTCAAAGACTACATGTAATGGCAGGTAATTTATTGGATACCCATGCATTTATCTGGTTCATAAACGGTGACGAAGCGTTGTCCTCGAAGGCGCTGGAAGTCATCGAAAATCATCCCGACGCAAACTACGTCAGCATAGCCAGTCTATGGGAAATTGCAGTAAAAATCAGCCTCGGCAAATTAGACATCAAACAACCGTTTTCCAAGATTGCCGATGAAGTTGCTAAAAACGGCTTTCACATCCTTCCGATAGGTTTTGAAGATGTGTTGCAGATCACTGCGCTTCCATTCTTTCATAAAGATCCTTTCGATCGTTTGATTATTGCACAAGCCATTACCAACAAATTGCAAATCATCTCAAAAGACCAATATTTCACTGAATATCCGGTTAACGTGATTTGGTAATTATGTGGTTTATTAAAATAGCCTATGATGCAGTTTTTTAAAATTTTGAAGTCATAATGAGCTGCGTATATTTGAGAGTTAGGCACAACTTTAGACAGACAAGAATGGAATACACAAAAGACAATATAATAGCTGAATAAAAAAACTAAAAGGCCATTTAGGAAAATCACCGTCGCAGACAATTTTCTGCAAGGAAACGGGAATTCATAAACGCCATTTAGAAAAAATATTTGGAGGCAGCTGTTATTCCAAACTTGTTACCGAATGTGGCGATACACTAAAGGAGTTTTTGAAACAGAAATCGGACATTGAAGAAATTCTTATTCAATGGGCCAATTTAACACGGACAATTGGGAAATTACCAGTTTACGCTGACTGGACTTTTTATAATTGTAAACCATCAATAGATGGCATTAATCGGAGCGACAATCTCAAATGGGTTGACTTTCCTTATAAATTTCTTGAATTGTTTTCAGATAAAGATGAATGGAAGGATGTTATTGTTCTGATCCCAAACCGTTCGACAAATGAAATTTCAATTTCCAAAGCCATTCCAAAGATTGACGGCTTAACGTACGAAATCCTAAAATTTATTCCTCCCGTAGTTCAGGACTTAGTAGACCACTCTTCTAATAAAGAAAAAGCGTTAGAATTTGAAAAAGGAGTAAATCTTGTATTTCAAATGTTGGGTTTTGAAGTAACAGATTACGGTCAAGGAACTGGAAGAAATCCAGACGGAATAGCAAAAACAAGCCAACATAATTATGCGATTTTAATTGACGCGAAATCGAGAACAGAGAATTATAAAATCGGAACGGACGACAGAACATTTATTGAATACATAAACAAATTTTCTGAACCACTCAAGAAAAGTGGGTTCAAAAATATTTATTTACTTATTGTATCAAGTGGTTTTGACTTAGTTTCAGCAACTGCAATAAAAAACATTAAAATCGAGACACAAGTTTCAACGACACTCTTGACTTCTAAATTATTATTAAAACTTTTATCTAATAAAATAAAGACCTCGAAGCACTTTGATTTGAAGCTATTTCAAGAATTATTAATCGAAGACGGAGAAATAACAGAAAAGAAAATAGATAAGTTAATGGAAAGACAGAATAAAAGCTGATGCCTAATATGGATTTTGCGTTAGTGGGCGACTATATAGGTCCCACTACTTATTTTCGCAAGGATCATGATGGCAGGTCTGTTGAGCAAAAAAGGGAAGATTCGTTTGTTGTGGAGAGAGGGATTACCTCCACTTGGTTCCGGTGATCCCAGTGGGGGGAGGCTTCAGGCCAAATGAAGCTATTCGCTCCGCTCACTTCTTTTTCGTTCTTCCGCGCTTGCTGGAGCTTGCTCCGCAAGGCGCTTCAAAACGAAAATCCCCGCCATAGGCGGGGGATTCTTTTGGTTGCGGGGAAGATGAGATTCCATTAGAACACCTTGAGGGTCTTTTGAAGATTGTTGAGGAGATTATCAAGGAAATAAAGGATCCAGAAGGAAATGCTTGATGTTATCAATATGATGTAGTAAAAGTAATGGCAAATCGAAATACTAGTAAACTTTTATAATTCGAACAAAATACTTATCTTTGACGTTAGTAATTCGGTGCGTTACGATGATTAAATCATTTGGCAACAAACAAACGGAAAAGATATACCAAGGTGAACGCATTGCAAAACTGCCTTTGCAGATACAACGGGTCGGATTAAGAAAACTGATTATGCTTGATCAGTCTCAGGACATTAAGGACTTGACAATCCCCCCGTCTAATCGGCTGGAGAAACTGAAAGGTAACATGAAAGAATATCACAGCATAAGAATAAACGACCAATGGCGCATTATCTTCAAATGGATAGACAATAACGCTTTTGATGTGGAAATCATTGATTATCATTAAATGGAAAGGATTAAACGATGGAAAGATTACCCAATATACATCCCGGTGAAATATTAAACGAAGAGTTTTTGCTTCCCATGAACATCACTCCATATCGTTTGTCCAAGGATACCGGTGTACCTCAAACCCGCGTATCCCAAATTATAAAGGGCCACCGTCGGATCACTGCGGATACAGCAATACGGCTAAGCCGATTTTTTGGCAACTCCGTGAAATTCTGGCTCGGCATTCAGGATGATTACGATATCCGTACCACGTTGGATGAAAAGAAAGAAGAGTTTGAGAATATTAAGCAAGTGGTGTTTGCATAGGGAAACCGATGTAATTACCTCGCTGCGCTCGGTTTTCCCTTGTGAGGGAGGATTGGCTGTGTCGCTTATTCCCCGCACTCGTGGGCCGCAGCCATCCTTGTGGGGGGAGGCTCCAACCCGACTACCGTCGGGCTTTAGTTGGGTTATCAGAGAGGGCGGGATTAACCTCACATCACTTCGTTCGGCTCGGTTTTTCCCTAAGTGGGGGAGCGGTTCAAGCAAATGAATGCCGCTCGTTGCGCTCGCTTCTTTTTTATTTTGGCGGAGGGGGCGGATTAGCTCAGGCTCCTTCGTCGCCTCCGGTGATCCCGAAGTGGGGAGGCTGTCAACCAAAAGAATCCCCACTCACTGCGTTCGCTATTTTTTTATTTTCTCCGCGCTTGCTGGAGCTTCGCTCCGCAAGGCGCTACAAAAATAAAAAACACGGCTGTTGCCGGGGGATTCTTTTGGTTGCGGGCTGACAGGGATTATAGTCGAACACTTGATACCGTTTTTGACATTTTTGGATGGAATTAAGTAGATACTTTAAAAGTCATATTATCAAGTATAGTTACTCTACTTACAGATACCATTTAAAGAATACCTCCTTACAGATACCATTTAAAGAATACCTCATTTATATAAATCAGGCTTTTGTATTTCGTAGAAATGTGTCAAATACAAAATAGAGGTAAATTTACCTCTATTTTGTTATTTATATAAAAATATTCATTACTTTTGAGGTAAATTTACCTTAACAAGTAATGATAGACAATATATTAAATAAGAGTTTTCACTATGACGGACCTTCTATCGAAGATTTGTTCAAAGAAAAATTAGACCAGTCAGGTTTAACAAAAACTCAGTTTGAGAAATTATCAGGAATGGAAAGAAGAAGTTTAGATGCTATTTTAGACAAAACTTCTAAACAAACTGATATTATTAAACTGTTGAAACTTGCTGAATTTTTAGAAATAGATTTTAACGAACTACTGATAATTCATTTCAAAGACAGACCTGTTGAAGAAATCAAGGAACTTCAATCATCAATGGATATAACATTCATTAATAAATTTTTTGATTTAAAAACTCTAACAAGTTTGGGATTTATAAAAAAGAATGATTCTTTAGAAACCTTAAAAGAAAGAATTTGTGCCTTTTTTGCTCTTGATTCCATTTATGATTATGACCGAGAATTAAACGACGCACTGTACAGTAGAACAAAAAAATCTTTCAGTGATAAAATGAAAGATTTTTGGATTAAATCGAGTTATAAGTATTTTGAACTTATCGACAATCCTAACGAGTATTATAGGCAAAATTTGGTTGATTTAATTCCCAAAATAAAACCTTATACGCAAAATGTAGAAAATGGATTACTAACTGTTTGTCAAGCCTTATACAATATCGGAGTTACAGTAGTTTTTCAGCCCTCTTTGCCTAAAACCCAACTACGAGGTGCAACCTTTTTTATAGATAATAAACCTTGTATAGTAATTACGGATTTCAACAAAAACTATACAACCATTTGGTTTGCATTAATCCACGAATTAAGTCACGTATTATTTGATTTGGACACTATCGAGAAAACAAGTTATCACTTATCGGGCGAACCCGATTTGTTTTTAATCCAAGAAGATAAAGCTAATGAATTTGCTTCCGAATACTTATTATCATCCGAAAAAATGAGATACATTGAGAAGATGATTCATAATAAGTTTATGGTAGCGAAATTTGCCAAAGAATGTCAGATTCACCCCTGCATTATTTATGCACAGTATCAATGGAGGCAATCAGAATTAGGTAATGATTATTGGGGAGCATTTAAGGAACATTTCCCGAATATCACCAAAACAACTAAAAATTTGAATGTTGCAAATTGGGATGTTGAATCAATAAAAAAAGCATCCCTAAGAATAAAAGAATTATTAACGGTATAAAAATTACAATAATGAGCGATAAGAAAACAAACAAGGACAAAGTAGAACGGAAACTCTCTAAAGAAGATTTAGAAAGATTAGAGATTCTACAAAAATCTGAAGAAGTAAAGGGGGAACAGCTTTTAATAAATCTTGATTCAGAGATTGTTGTTGAGAATCAAGCTGAACAATTACTCGGACAAAAAATTGACGACCCAGTTCAGAAATTCCAATTATATTATCACGGACTTTCCAAACTACTGAAAGACAGCTTACCAAAAGGAAAAGCTTATGAGGATGTTCGTAGAATTGTATATGATGAAAAGAACATTCTCATAAATAGAGGTGCTAAAAAAGATGAAAAAGGGATTAGAGGAAGTGACGGAAGAATGGCATACATTGAAGATTTGGAAGAAGCTATAAAAATAGTTGCGGAATGGACAAGTAGAAAAGGAACACCTGCCGAATTATTCATGGCTTTTTGGGATAAAAATGAAGAACTTGGTTACGGACACCAAGATTAAATATGAAAAACTAACAATGTAAATTCTGAATAAAATATGTTACTAAAAAGATACAAAGTAGAAAATTTTCGGTCAGTTCTTGATAGTGGTTGGGTTGATTGCGATAATGTAACAACATTGGTGGGAATTAACGAAGCCGGAAAGTCAAATTTGCTTTTGGCATTGTGGAAGCTAAATCCTGCAAGAGAAGGTAATATTGATATTTTACACGATATGCCAGTTTCTAAACTAAGCACTTATCGAAAAACTCCAGGAGATGTAAAATTTATTACGGCTGAATTTGAACTTGATGATAAAAGTATAACTCAAATTGAATCTACTGTTGAATGCAGTCTTCAAGGAGATAAATCTGTAACTGTTACTCGGTATTACGATGGAAGCTACACGTTTGAGTTCCCAAGCAACAAACCAACATCAACGAAAACAGAAAAAGTTACAAAAGAGAGTGAAGAAGGCGAAGCAGACCCTATCGAAGAAGAAAATATTGTGCCTTATGACGAGGAAGATTTAGAGAAAGCTATTCTTAATGAATTACCGACTTTCGTTTATTATTCAAACTACGGAAACTTGTCATCAAAGATTTATCTTCCAAATGTTATTAAATGGTTGAACGGAGAAATTGTTGACGGAATAGATATAAATGAAGAACAGGTTCGTACGTTGAGAGTTCTTTTCGAATTTGTGAAGTTAGACCCTAAAGAAATTTTGGAGTTGGGGAAAGACCCCAAAGAAATGGCAATCACACGAAATGGTAGAAACGGTAATACTCAACCTACGGCGGAAGAAATTAAACAGGCGGAAGATGATAAGGAAGAGCGTAGTATCCTTTTACAGTCAGCTTCGGGAGATTTGACAAAAAGATTCAAGGAATGGTGGAAGCAAGGAGAATATAAGTTTAGATTTGAAGCAGACGGAGATTATTTCCGTATTTGGGTATCGGATAGTATTAGAACCGATGAAGTAGCGTTAGAACTTCGTAGTACAGGACTTCAATGGTTCATTAGTTTTTATCTTATTTTCCTCGTAGAAAGTAAAGAACAACATAAAGATGCGATTTTATTACTTGATGAAGCTGGACTTACTTTACATCCATTAGCACAAAAGGACCTTGCTGTATTCTTTGACAATTTATCTAATGGCAATCAAATTATAAATACAACACATTCACCATTTATTGTTGACACTTCCAATATCGATCGGTGTAGAGTAGTGTATATGGACAAAGACGGATATACAGTTGCTTCAAGTAATTTAAGACAAGGAAGTGATGCGTTGAATGAGAAGTCTATATATGCAGTTCACGCAGCTTTAGGATTAAGTGTTTCCGATATTTTATTGCAGGGCTGTCAAGCTATTGTAGTTGAGGGACCTTCCGACCAGTTTTACCTTAATGCTATTAAAGCATTCCTAATTAGGGAAAAACTTATTGCTCCTGAACAAGAAGTTGTATTTGTGCCATCAGGAGGTGTAAAAGGTGTACCGGGAGTTGTTAGTATGATTTCGAGCAAAGCAGATGATATACCATATTTAATTTTAGATTCTGATAAAAGCGGGGAAGATGCAAAGAAAAAACTGTTATCAGGACTATATAAAGGATTTGAAACGCGAATACTTGACGTTAAAGATTATACAGGAATCGAGAAAACTGAAGTTGAAGATTTGATACCATTTGCATTAGTAAAAAAAGGTATTGACAGACTTTTCAATTCTTTAGACGAAGTAGATTTTGAAGATAGTTATAGCAACGATAATCCTATAGTTCCTCAAATAGAAACATTTGCCGATACTAATGGGATTGAATTAGAAAAAGGATGGAAAGTGGGATTAGCTATGGCAGCAAAAGCTCAATTAAAAAGCAAGAAGGCAGATGCTATACCTAAAGAGTATATAGAAAAATGGACTAATCTATTTAACGCATTATCTGTGTAATACCACCCTTTTAATAGAACTTCATTTTAAGTAAGGGGCTATCAGTACCGATAGCCCTTTCGTTAGCTGAAAATTCACTTCAAAAGAAAAAAACAGAAAAAAAAGAAAGCCATTCTACCAACGGATATAAGATAACGAAGCACTATAAGTCCCGAAGGGTGACACTGCGAGGAACGAGCAGGGGCATTATGCGTGCGCCACCGAGAGTGTAACACCAACTGTGTCACTGGATAAAACGAATAAATA
>NZ_JAMXBE010000031.1 GCF_024704835.1 Parapedobacter tibetensis | reverse complement strand
AAGAACTATTGGAACGCCTGCGCACAAAAAATCACCGCTGCCGTACATCCAAGGCCCATCGGATGGACGACCAAATGCGCATTACCGTGGTTGGCCTGTTAAACCTTCCATTCATGGAGGGCATGAAGCTTGACCATGCCATCGACGGGTATGTTGTGCAGCTCCATGAATTGCACCGGCTTCGATACGCGCTCCCTACAGCAACCCATGAGCGGCGGAACGCACCGGAACAACACCCGAACACGCTCATTGAAGCTATCGAGCAGGGCGTACGGCAGCAGCTCAAAGCCCAGCGCTATCCATCAGTAGACAAGCTAGCTACCGACCTTGGCAAGTCTCGCCAGCTGCTGCACCGCCGCTTCCACAAGTCTAAGGGCCAATCCATCAAAGCCTACATCACGGACGCGGTCATGGAGGCAGCACTAAGGCTGTTGCGTGATGAGCGGCTACCCCCGGCCGCCGTGGCGTACAGGCTGGGCTATACCGAGCAGACTTCCTTCAACCATCAGTTCAAAGGCTATTATGGTATGTCGCCCAGCGAGGCAAGGGAGACGAAGGAGGCACCAACGATTCAAGGAACCAAATAGAGTTGCACATTAACGATTTTTAGACTATTTTTGTCATAATAAAACGGGTTCCATGTCAGACGTGCAACTATACACCAAGCTATCAAACCTCCCTTCGTCGCTTAAGGGTGAGGTTGCTGATTTCATTGATTTTCTTGTGTATAAATCGAAAAGTAAAAAAAACAAAGCCAAACCAAGGGTTGCAGGTAAGGCCAAAGGATTGATTGTGATGAAATCAAATTTTGACGCCCCCCTTCCAGGATTCGAAGATTATACCAAATGAATCTTCTGCTGGATACTCATGCACTGATCTGGTACATCACCGATAGCCGCAGGCTACCCGCAAAGACGCGGTCATTGATCGAACTTCCCGAAAATCATTGTTTTGTCAGTTTAGCTACCTACTGGGAGATGGCTGTAAAAAATTCCCACAATACGAAGTAAACCTACTTTGGTAATCCTATTCTTCAATACCCCTTCGCCGGGTTTACGAACACGTTAAACCAATTGGCATTCACTTTATGTCCTAGCCGTACGATCACGAGATTCTTTGCCTCGCTGACATATCGGATTCCGTGTCCGGCGCAGTTTCCAGAGCGAGCTTACCGGTGTTCTTGTGCATGATACCTTTTCCATTTTCTATAGCCCACTTTACAAAATAGCAATAGCCAGGGTTTACAAAGTAGCAAACCGACTGGCCGTTAATGGGCTATTTTTGCTTTCATGAAGGAAGCAATACATCCAAACACACGATATGGCGAGGGGGGACAGACCTGGGTGGTTTGGTCCAAACGGATACGGGTGAAGGTAAAGCGGTGGAAAGCGCAACTGTACAGGGAGTACCTGAAACGCAAGCGTGGACAATTGGCGCAAACCACCCGGATTGCCTTACGCTATATCCGGTTGATCATCCGGTTCATATGCATGTCCCGCGGTATGGTTTATCGGACACCCGCCCTTCCCTACGGAGCGTTCCATGAATCCGTTCATGACCGAAGATATGCTTTGTTCCGGCGCAGGGCCGTGGGGAAAGCATTTCGGATGTCTCCGCTCCAGATACCGGCGCATCCGCGGCGTGGTCAGCCGTTGACCGACTAACCAATATTTATTTTAAAACTTAAAACGGTAAGCATTTCCGTATAACTAAATGCCTTTAAGGTTATGAAAGCAATAACCAAAATACTCAAGAAAGTCGCCGGACAGGCCCGAAAAGCGGTATTGTTCGGTGCATTGGCAGGTGGGATAAGCATGATGTCTTATGCCACGGAAACAACCGTAGGCCCAACCATCGAGAAGGCCCAATTGGAAGCGGTGAATGTTAGTTTGGAAGCGGTTGTAGCCGCAATCACGAAGGTGGACCCGAATTGGGTGAAGGGCTTGCCGGTGATAAAGGAAAGCGTTAAACCAATGGTTAAACAAGCGGCAATGCTGGCCCCCCAGTGGTTTATACTGGTCAACGAGAGTGAACCGCTTGACCCTGATAGCTACCGTCCGGCTGACCCCGGAGAGGAAGAAAGCCTTTGCGAGGGTGACGAGGGCGTATGTGCCATCAATGCGTTCCCCGATACCGGCAACCAGCATCCGAGGTTAGACCCGATGCAGACCTATGATGCGGCGCTTATTACGGAAATACAGACCGCTGAAACTGGTCCGGCAAACCAAAGTCTGGTGAAACAGAAAAATTAGCCGATCTGGACGGACATCAGCACAGCGACGCCCCTTTCACGTCGCTGTGCTGATGTTGTTTTAAGTTACCGCTCTTCGATCACCAGCATATCCAATTGCCTCGTCGTTTCTTTCAGCTCGTACCCGTACTTCCGCACCTCAAGCCTAACCGAATCGATATCACGAAGCGTTGCATAGGTCAGTTTGCTCGCGATAACTGATTTACCGTCAATCCCGTCACCCAATAGCACCGGTGGATTTTGCCGGTTCAGATTGAGGCTTCTCACAATTGATTTAATGGAATAGGTATAAGCCGTGCTATCTCCCTCATCTTGCCGGGTATTGCCCGGTATGGGCATACGCGGACGATCTGTCTTAACCAGTTCCAGACACGCCATAGCTTTCCGCTCCACCCTCCCATTTAACGCCAAAAATCTATTGAGATCCAAGCGCATATTCTCCATCACTTCATCTGCGGATCCTGCTAAGGGGTACAACACTTCATAGCAATACGAATAGTTGGCCAGCCATTCGTTGTAGTACATACTCGCGTCGTCATATACAAACCTCAGCGAATCCCTGACCAGGATAAGCTGTCTTGTTGGATAAGAGAGTTCCGGATGCTTACCCTGAACGGCTTTGGTATACAATTGGACAATGGGCGAATTGATGTAAAGGATGCGACCGGTTTGATTGACCGAGTCCTTTTCATCCAGGGAAAAATATCCGGTGCCTTTCAACGCTCCCGTTATGGTGGCGTAGAAATGTGGGAAAGCGTGTGTTTCCATATGCGTGCGCTCCATCAGCGGTTTGGAGAAGTCATACTCGATTACCGCGCTTTTGTCAATCCAGTCCACTTCCTTGTTGTCTATGATTTTTTGGATGTTCTCCGCAGTTACGTAATCGGTATTCGTGATGGCCCTGACGACCAGATCACGGTCCAGCCAGACCACATGGGGCACACCCCGATGGGGGAAATACCGGTGCAATAAGGTATCTTGGATCACGGTAGGCAACGATAGCTCCTTGGTAAACTTGTTTTTCCGCCAGAATGCGGCAATCGTCGCTGAATCCTGCCTGGTTACCGGCACGATCAACAGCTTGTCGCCAAACTCTTCCTGCAGTTTCTGCAACTTCGGAAATGCCGCTATGCAGCTGCTGCACCACGTAGACCAAAAATCAATTAATACCGCTTTCCCGTGATCTGATTTGCCGAGCGGGATACTGTTGCCATTTCCATTGACCAACGGGCCAACGGTCATTTCGCTCAGCGTATCCCCTATCGCAAGCGCCTTTACCTGACTGTACACACTTGTCGGATGGCAGATCAATAAGACCGACAGTCCGATAAGCCCAATCCTGATTATCAAATTCTTCATCATATCAGGGGTTTTGGGGCATGTTATTTATCGTAATCACATCGTGCGGAATAAGCAGGGTAAACCTTGGGCTTTCGGCGGGCAATTCATAGCCATTGCCATCCATTGTTCTTTTCGGCGCGGTGAAAAACCGGGGGTCATTCCTGAGCCGCCTCAAGTCTGTCCAGCGCGTACCCCGGAAGAGCAGTTCCTTGCGCCGTTCGCCAAGAATGAGCGCAAGGGCTTCTTCGGCATCTGTGGCAGTAAGCGGCACAAAGGCCCCGTGATCAAACCGGGAAGCCAGCAGCACATTGAGGTCTTCCATTGCCGCTTCCGTATTGCCACTCCGGGCCTGGGCTTCCGCCCGGACTAAGTATATTTCATCGGTGGCTATCCCGCCGAACACATACCCGGTGCTCACACCACTTCCATCATAATCCCCCTTGAACGCATGGGATCCATCGGCATTTTCCTTGAAGTAGACGATCTTCCTTAGGTCGTCATCCGCATAGGATTGATATAAATTGGTGTCAATTTTGGCCCGCGATGGATGCAGTGCTGCGTTTACCGTGCCCCTGGCATGAAAAATCACCTCCTCGTTGAACCGGGATATCGGCGCGTTTGCGGACGCATCCAACGCATTGAAATCCATCAGCGAGTCGTACAATTGCAGGCATGAATCTGCATACGCCCCCGCATTTTCGAAATCGTTCATGGCGAGGTACGCCCTTGCAAGCCACCCGAAAGCGGCGGGTTTGCTGGGCCGGCTTTTGACCAGCGGCACCACCGGCAGCAATCGGGCTGCTTCCTTGAGATCGCTGATCATGCTTGCATAGGTTTCTTTGACGGAGGAACGGACCACGGGATCCTTATAGTCCGCAGTATACCGCAGCGCGATACCCGCCCCTACCTGTTCATTATTTGCATCGTAAGGCTGCCCGTAGAGCTGCGCCACTGCATAGTGAAGAGCCGCCCTCAGGAAAAGTGCGCTGCCCTTGATCTGGTTGAACTGACTCGTTTCCGCCGATTGGTAGGGAATGTTTGGCAGCTGTTCCAATACCACATTGGCGATATACACCACCATATAGGGTCTTGTATAGGCACTCGCATCGGTATCATCCGCTATCCACAGGTAATTGTTGCGGTCATACAGATTAGATAACGAGGTCCAATCCTGGTCAGACAGGTAATAATTATCCGAGAGCACCTCGCTCGTAGCCGGATAGCCTACATTGTTGATATTGCTGTAATCATCCAGCATGTACTGCAAATCCTGTAGGCTCGATGGCGTGGTCAGCTTAGCGTTCGGTTTGGCATCCAGGTAGCGCTCGCACGACTGCAATGCACATGCCATGGCCGCGACGGTAAGCAGCGTTAATATGTTGATTGTTCTTTTCATTTCATTTATACGTTTGATGGCTAAAAACTGGCGGTAAAACCGAATGCGATGCTTCTTGGCGGCAACAACCCGCTTGTGTATTCAGGATCGAGCGATTCCCTGTTTCCTTTCCAGATCATCAGATTCAGGTTGCTGACGTATCCGTAGAACATGAGGTTATCCATCTTCAGCGTATCCAACCATCTTTTCCGGAGCCGGTAATTAAGCCTCACGTCGGCCAGCCGGATGCTGCCCGCATTTTCCACATTGATATCAGCACTGTTGTAAAACCGATCCCGGTTTGTCGACGGGTTGGGATAGATCATCGAGGGCACATTCGTGTGCTGCTCGTCGCCCGGTTGTTGCCAGCGGAGCATAAATTCCGGATGCACCCTTCCCCTTACGAACACGTCGTTATAAGAAAGGCTATTACGCCTGTAATAGTGCCCAAGCCGGTAGGTGACATTCGCAGACAGTTCGACATCCCCATAGCGGAAGGTATTCAGCAGGTTGCCAAAATGCGGTGGCGTGGATGCCCCATGCAGCACCTGCTCGGTAATCGGCAGCCTGGTCAGCGCATTATAGTCCGTGCTCGGCACCCCTGCTATAAATCCCTGCAGGTTGCCCGTAGCCGGGTCCAGCCCGGCCCAGCGATAGCTCACAATCGCGTACGGGTGCTTTCCTACCAACGGTTGGATGGTATTGCCGTTGCTCACGAACCCATCGTCGTTGAACGTACCCAGATACGCCGTTACCTCGTTATACACGTAGTTGAACAAAAAGCTGGTCTGCCAGCCGAACATCGGCAAACGGATGTTGTCACTGTGCAACACAACATCAATCCCCTTGCCTTTCAGCGATGCCGAGTTGGTTATCATGGATACGATACCCGTAGTCGGGTCGAGCCGTTCGGCCCCGTAGACATCGACCGAATTTTTCGAGTAGTATTCCGCGCTGCCCCGCAGCCTGTTTCCTGCCGATGCGAAATCAACCCCGATATTGAATGTACTGATTCTCTCCCACCGGAGGTTGGGATTGGGGTGGTTCTGGATGCTCGCGTTGGGCAGATTGGTGACGGTATTAAGCGAAGCCGGCCAAAGCATGATGGTGGTAAGTGCCGAACGGAAGGGGTTGATGTTGCCACTTTTACCGTAGGTTGCCCGCATTTTGAGGTAGGGCAGCCAGGGTGCTTGATAGAAGCGCTCATTTGAAACCGTCCAGCCCGTACCGAGCGACCATAATGGGGTTCCCTTTTCGTTTGCCTTCACGCCGAATATGTTTGATGCATCCTTGCGGATACTGGCAGAGACGGTATAACGGTTTGCATACGCGTAGGCTGCGTTTGCATAAACGGAAACGAAGCGGTCAAGCAGGCTTTCCATGTTGTTTCCCTGCGGTATGTA
Organism: Parapedobacter tibetensis; assembly: GCF_024704835.1. Taxonomy (GTDB): domain Bacteria; phylum Bacteroidota; class Bacteroidia; order Sphingobacteriales; family Sphingobacteriaceae; genus Parapedobacter; species Parapedobacter tibetensis. The sequence continues at coordinate 8,984 of NZ_JAMXBE010000031.1, read as the reverse complement.
TTCATTGGTTCCCAGCATGGTGCGGAACGGTTGCGTATGGTTGACCGTTGCGATGTTCAGCCTATCGTCATACCCATATATCAACCCGGTGTTTGACCGGTTGCGCACCTGCCGCACCTCGCCGCCCGCTATCGCGTTGAGGGCATGGCCGATACCCCACTGCTTATCCACGTTTACCTGCCCCCTGAATGAATGGGCCTCGCGGTCTGCACCGGCCGTTTCCAGAAGGCCACCCAGCGGTACCGCATAGGTCACATCGCCCCCGTTGATCTGCGAAAACCGGTTGATTGCATCGCGTGCCCGGAACGTGTGGATGCTGTTGTTGTTCCTTGTTGACGATGCCGCATGCTGGTACTGGTATTTGGCGTCAAGGCTGAGGAACGGGGTTACTTTATAGAGAACCCCCAGCCCTCCGATCAGCGTTTTGGCGTTTGATGTATTATCATTATTGGCCAATTCGTCCAGCGGGCGGTATTTCCAATCTAGCAGCAGCCCCCTCCCAGCCGTATCCGTATAATTTTCGCTGTACTTGGAAGCTATGGACAGGTGCTCCCCATTTTCGCCCGCCAAACGCATGTATGGCGGCAGGTCCCTGCTGCCGAGTGCGATATCCCCATATCCACCGGGGCTGTTCCCCGCGGTGTTTGCCACCGAATAATTGATATTGGCCCGCAGGGAGATGTTTTTCGCAACTTCCATGGTGGTGTTTGTGGTAGCGCTGATCCGTTCATAGCTATTGCCTCTCAGCGAAGGCAGGTTGTTGTCATACCCCAATGAAAACGCGTAGCGCATACGGTCTGCACCGCCCCGTATATTCATGGCATGCTGCTGGTTTACCGTTTGCCGATAGAGATACCGGCTGAAATCATCCCGGCTATCCAAAAGGCTTAGCCGTTGCAACTCGGCGGCAACGGCTGCCTCGTCGATATCGCCATTGCGTTGACGCAGCAGCAGCTCAACAACGGGCGAGAGCGGAGGCTTGGTTGCCCTGTTGATATCGGCATTAAAGGCTCCGCTTTCGAACAGCATCGTTTCCATACCGATGTATTCCGCGGCTGGTAGTTGTGGGATTGCAAACAGATCCGGCCTTTCGGCGAGGGTAATGTTGGAGTTTATGGAGATTACGGGTTTGGCATCAGGGATACCCTTTTTGGTGGTGATGACGATCACGCCGTTTCCTGCCCTTGCCCCCCATATCGAAGCGGCAGCGGCATCCTTCAGAATGGTGATGCTCTCCACATCGTTTGGATTGATGCTGGATATATCGCCTTCGAAGGGAAAGTTATCCACTACAATCAACGGGCTTAAGCGGGAATTTTGCAGGCCGCTCAGCCCCCGTACCTGTATCTGCGTTCCAAAAAGCACATCGTTACGATTGAATACCACACCGCTGGTAATGCCATCCAATCGCTCCAAGATATTGGTGGATATGCTCCTATTCAGCAATTCGTTATCGATCTGTACGAAACTACCCGTAGCCCGTTCTTTAGGGATGGTCTGGTAGCCAGTGCTCACTTCTACCTCTTCCAGCAGGTTTTCGCTTAGCACTAGCGTGAAGCGGTATGGGCCGGTATTGCCATCACCAAACTTTTCTTCGATGGTTTCATGGCCGATGTAGGAGATAATGAGCGTACCGTTTTGCTGGGGAGCTTGCAGTGTGAACCCGCCGTCACGGCCGCTGGTTGTCTTCATGGAACTGCTCTTTACCGCGATCGTGACGCCGGGTATTGGGCTGCCCGCGGTATCGGCAACAACGCCCGACAACACAGGCCCCGAAGGCTCGGGGCGCTGTGCGTGGGCATACAAACACATGATCGTTGCTACAGCCAACAGGCTGAAATATCGTATATAAGTGTGTTTAAGTTTATGTTTGGAAAGAGCATACCCCTCCCCTATGCGTAAAAATCGTTTCATTTAGTTTAATCATGTTTGCCGAAATAATTGGGTCCTAATGCTGTTGCGAGTAGTTGCCTTTGCTTGAAAAAATCATGTCATTGTGATGGTGTTTAGCACAAAAAAGCACCAAATCCACCTATTGGAGCAACTAGTCAGTGGTTCCAGCTATTCCTAGACAGGACTATTAATGATATTCTTTAGTAGCAGTTTTTTTGAAAAAAAACGCAATAAAACAAGAAAAGCACGAGTACCACTACAAATCTGTAATGGTCGTTCGTGCTTTAATTCTTTAATCGTATTCATGATTCGTAATATTTCAACGAACCCGAAAGATTAAAGATGGGCTGACTGCCTACTTATCTGTGCAACAGAGGCTCCGCTAGGGCCCGCCTACTCGTCGCCTAGGGCCAACTTTCAGCTTCATCAGTGCTAGACCGACTACCATGCGTGATGAAGTAAGCGCCAACCCGTACCCTAGGAAATATCTTGGTACCTCCCAAAGATAGGAGTTAAAGCGCATTACTCACACTCGCATGGTGAAATTTAGCGGATTTCTATTGCGAGGGTTCGTTTATATTTTATCGTCTTTAAATAATTACTATTTCTTCTTTACTCTACCTTTTTATTAAACATTACTTACTCGCAAATATAAAAATATAAATTAAAAAAAAGAATTTATTTGCGGATTATTAATTCATTTTAAATATTCTTTTGTTGTTATGAAAGCCTATAACGCTAGAATAACGGCAACAAACATCCAAAATTACTTCAAGCAAAGTGGGTTAACAATGGAGGCATTCGCCAACTTGTTAGATATCTCAAAAAGGTGGCTAGAATACGTATTCTCTAAAAAAAAGAATTATGAATTCGACCCTAACACGGTTCAAAAAGCATGTGACTTTTTTGTTGCAGATTTCAGGAAATTCACAACAGAGCTACAAGCTGTTCCTGCTGATTTACGAGAAACACTTCAAAAGAAGCATGCTAAAAGTCCAGAATACAGCAAACTCCTCAATGACGAACCCTCCCTCCCATTTATAGTAGAAAATATACTCGTAAACGATGATGAATTTGCATCTACGTCAGGGGTGGAAGTAAAAGAAATAAAGAGAATTATTAGGAAATACTACCCTAAAATCGAATTGACTAACCTTTCCAAAACCCTTCAGGAGTCCGAGCACATTCATTATTGGCCTCACCCCACTAAAAAGAAAACCAATGTTTATAAGGTGAAGTAGTGGTATTATTTTCCGCCAACGCCTACTGATTGACATTTTGAAATAACGAAATGTCCGTCGAGTAACGGTTTTATCTTCTCGATTACCTTTTGAGTGTTAACATTTGTTCTAAAAATTAATACTTCTTGGATTAGGTCGCCCATATTTCATACTGTTGATTGAGGGGGCTAAATATATACAATATCTTTGCCCCCGATTAATTACTGTATAGTATAGTCCTTTACGTCCACTTCTGACAATCTGAAATATCCATAAGCAAAATTTGCGAAATGGGTCTGATTGATGATATTTCCTCTCACCGAACCGGGTGTTGTTTGAAACGGGCCAGAACCAGTCCCAGATGCTGCTAACAATTTTCTGAAGTAATCATAAAATCTCTTGGAAATTCCATACAGCCTTATGTTTATCATATCTCCGGCTTTCAGCTCTTTGTCAGAAAAGTATTCCTGCATTAGGTTGCCTTGACTATTCTCGTCATTTTTGGGTTTATAATCCGGAAACGTTGATACAGGCGATAAAATACGGTGTAGATAGTAATTTTCCTCATTGCCATTATCCTGATAGTAGTACTTGATTTCCACATTATCACCTCCAAATCCACCGGTATTATTTTGTTCAATATTATTTTCAATATTCGGCACTCCTATACAAGTTTCGGTTGCGGTATAAATCTCCCCATTTAAAACTACTTTTAATGTATAGGTTTCCCCGATAACCGGATGGAAATTGGAGCAGATATATTCTCCCGTACCGGGATTTTCTATAAAACTAAAAACATTATTTGCTGAATTTGTAATAACTATATTGGCTCCTGAAAGTGTTGGAAATATCGTACTGTAATATCCGGTTGTGGTGGAGAGTTTGATTTTCTGCTCATTGCCTGTCGTACCCTTTACCCAATCAATCGATGCGTCAATTACCAATTTCGGTTCTGTTGTTTCTAAATCCACTTCCACTACTTTTGTGCAAGAAAGAAGAAAAAAACCGAATGAAACAATCAGGTATTTAAGTGTATTTTTCATTTTTTATATTATTAGAATTAAAATCTGAAATTGTAAGTCACCCCCGGTATGATACCGAAAATCGATATCCTCTTCGCTTCGCTCAACCCTGTTTCTCTGTTTTGCTCAAACATAATAGATGCGGCGTTGCTTCTATTGTAAACATTGTAAATACTGAACACCCATTCACTTTTCCACCTTTTTTTGCTGTCAGGTTTTGGTGTCCACGTTGCCGATAAGTCCAAATGATGGTAAGCTGGAAGCGAGTTAAGATTTCGCTCTCCGTAATTCGCAATCGTAATTCCCTGATACTGATATTTGCCGATGGGATAGGTCGCAGCTTTCCCTGTCTGGTAGGTGAAAATACCGCCAAAACTCCATTTTTTCGTCAGTTGATAGGCAGCTGTAAGTGAAAAGTTGTGTGTTTTATCGTAATTGGCGCGATACCATTCGCCGTTGTTAATGCCCGACTCGTCTGCATTTCTTCCCGGTGTACGCTGTTCTGCTCTTGAAAGTGTATAAGAAAGCCATCCAGTTAGCTTTCCTGTATTTTTCTTTAGCATCAGTTCCAACCCGTAGGCTCGTGCTTCTCCGTTAAGCAATACCTGTTCAATGGCTTTGTGTGCAATCAATTCGGCTCCGTCAATATAATCGGCTTTATTTTTAATATTCTTATAGAATGTTTCTGCTTCCAAAGAATAATCCCCATAGCGGAAATTCCGAAAATATCCTAACGCATACTGGTCTAAAACCTGAGGCTTCAAATACTGGTCGCTTGGAGCCCAGATATCAAGCGGAGAAACGGAAGCCGTGTTGGAAATTAAATGTATATATTGGCTCATTCGGTTATAACTCGCTTTGACAGATTGGTCATCGTTAATAGCATAAGAAATCGCTAAGCGAGGCTCTAAATTGCCAAAATCAACAATTTTCTTATTCTTACCGTAATTTATAGTACCTGTTGGCATTCCCTCTTCGTAAATCTGTAATTCGGGATTAAAGACTACTGCCTGATTATTGGCATAAACATTCACTTCTTGTTCGCCTAATCTTAGAAAACGGCTGTATCTAAGTCCATAATTCAATGAAATTTTATCCGAAAGATTGTGTTCGGCACTGACGTACAACGCATTTTCCCACGCATATTTTTGAGCAATCTGGTAGGGATTAATCGGTGAAGTAGCATCCATCGGTTTTATCGTACCGGGATTAAACTGATAGTAAATTGAATTGACACCATAACTCAAATTCAGCTTGTTCGATAAATAGTGTTTAAAGTCGTATTTAAAGTTGTAGTTTTTAATCGTTGATTTCCAATCAATCCCCACCATCTTTATTTTCAGTCCATAATCATAATTGCTGTAAATAGCTGATGCGTTGGAAAATAATTTATCAGAAAAAATATGGTTCCAACGTAGATTAAGGAATGAATTTCCATAGTTGTTGATGAAAAAATTGTTGAAACTCATATTGTCGTTTCCTAAATACCCTGATAGAAATATGTTATTCTTGTCGTTCAGTCTGTAATTCAATTTGGCATTCAAATCATAGAAAGAAGCAGCATTGGGTTCGCCTGCAATTTTCATAAAAAGATGTGCGTAAGAACCACGACCTGCAACTACAAAAGAGCTTTTTTCTTTTACAATTGGCCCCTCTACCAATAATCGGCTGGAAACAGCACCTATTCCACCATTGACGTGAAATTCCTTATTATTTCCCTCTTTTTGATAAATGTCTAAAACAGAAGAAGTACGTCCGCCGAAACTGGCGGGTATTCCACCTTTATAAAGCTTTAAGTCTTTAATCACATCTGCATTAAAAACCGAGATGAAGCCGAACAGGTGCGAGGTATTATATACAACTGCCTCATCCATCAATACTAAATTCCCATCAACTGAACCGCCTCTGACGTTAAACCCTGTCGCTCCCTCCTGTGCGTTGGCTACTCCCGGAAGTTGTAAAATAGATTTCAAGATGTCTACTTCTCCCATCATAGCAGGCATTTTCTTGATAGTGGAAATAGGGAGTTTGTTTACACTCATTTCCGGTTTTCGGATGTTTGTTTTTAATGGGTTAGACGTGACAACAACTTCATCCAAAGAAGTGCTGTTTTCCGCCAACTCAAAATTCAATTTAGTGTTTCCTGTCAGAGAAATCTGCTGCTCGATGTTCTCAAAACCGACATAACTGATTACAATGGTATAATCTCCTTTAGGAACAGTAATGGAGTAGAAACCATATTCATTGGTAGTTGCACCCGTCTTTAATTTAGGAAAGTAGATGCTAACCCCAATGAGTGTTTCGCTGTTACCAGCATCGAAAATTGTTCCACTCAATGTGAATTTTTCCTGCGAGTAAGCTGCGAATGAAATGCTTACAAACAGTAGTGTATAAATGAACTTGTATCTCATCTTTTAAAAATCGATTTAACAATAGAAATTTGGACACAAAACTATTCCTTTTGGATAACCGCTTTTTTTAATTATACCAAAAGCGGTACCTTTTATAGCAAAGTATGTAGGGGCACTACAAAATATATTTCTTGTTTTAAACGTTTTTATAGTGCTTCCTGATTTCGTATAAAAAGCGAACACTTTCGTATAAAAGCAGGTCAGACCATAGCTTTATAATGTTAGCTTTGTTCTTTTCAATTTTATAAATGAATGATTTTAACCATCAACAGCTTACTAGCGAAAACGTGCTTTTTCGTTTCATTATTTCACCTGACCGCAGGATATTCCGGCATCTGCTACTCATTGTTTTTATAGGTACTGTGTTGTACAACAGCACTTCCGTAATTGCCAATCCGATAGTGGTATTTGTATATTTTATTGTATTATTCTATATAAATATGTACGTGCTAGTGCCAAAGCTTTTGTTCAAAAATAGAAATATAGAATACTGCTTATCTGTGGTCAGTATCCTTGTTGTAGTGGCTATTTGTGGTTATTTTTTCAATCCTTTTAATAAAGAAAATGGGCTGAATATCCCACTTTTTTCCTTTCTTACTGTGCTGCTGTTAGCGGCTTCATCTTCCATAAAACTGTTTCAGAAGGGAATGAAGGACAAGCAATTAATCTACGAGCTGGAACAGTCTAAAACTTATGCAGAATTGGAACAATTGAAAAACCAAATCAACCCACATTTTTTGTTTAATATGCTAAACAATGCCAATGTCCTGACCAAGAAAGACCCTGAAAAAGCATCACAGGTTTTAATCAAGTTGAGTGATTTGCTACGTTACCAACTGTATGACAGCGCAAGAGACAAAGTATTGTTGACTTCCGATATTCATTTCTTGGAAGACTTTCTGAATTTGGAAAAAGTAAGGCGTGACAGCTTTGATTTTCTGATTTCCAAAGAGGGTAATTTGAGTGGTGTACAAATTCCTCCTTTGCTTTTTATTTCCTTTGTAGAAAATGCTGTAAAGCACAACAACGATGCAACAAAATCATCGTATGTAAACCTGTTTTTCGATGTAAGAAACGATGAACTTTTCTTTAAATGTATCAACTCCAAACCTGTGCTAAAATCCATTAATAATACAGGTGGTTTGGGGTTGACAAATATCAAACGAAGACTGGAACTTTTGTTTCCGACAGCACATAGTTTAAATATCGAAGATGACCCGGAGAGGTATTGCGTAACCTTAACCATAAAACTATGACATGCATACTAGTAAGTGATGAGCTATTGGCGAGAAACGCAATCAAGACGTTGATTAACCAAACGGATAATCTAACATTGGTGGCATCGTTTAGCAATACATTTGAGGCTTCAAGATTTGTCCCAAAATACTGGGGATTTAGTATTCTTTGATATTCAAATAGATGAAAGAAAGAGTTATGAGTTTATTAAGGCAATCCCACACAAAACGTTTGTGATTTTTATTTCTGATTTTTTTTCAACTGCAATCAAAGCATTTAAACCTCACACTATAATTAGTCCGAAATTGCATAGGTTTAAAGAAGCGGTTAATATGGCAAGAGCCTATTCCAAAGTCGAAAAAAGAGAAAATTCAAATACTCAAGACGATTATTTCGTTATATAATAATTTAAATTACAAAACTATGAACTGTATTATCATAGATGATGAACCGTTGGCAAGAGAAGCCATAGAAATGTTGATTAACCAAACCGATGATTTAGATTTAATCGGTTCGTTCAACAGCCCAAAGGCTGCCACAAATTTTATGGAAAGTAATACCGTTGAGTTAATCTTTCTTGATATACAAATGCCGGGAATTAATGGAATTGAATTTGCACGAACCATTCCGAAAGAAACATTTATAATTTTCACAACCGCCTATTCTGAATTTGCTACCGACAGCTACGAGGTAGATGCGATTGACTATCTGATAAAACCCGTAAAATTAGAGCGTTTTCAAAAGGCTGTTGAAAAAGCCCACACCTACTCCAAATTATTCAAAGCGGATTATGCTGATAACAATATTGAGCAGGTAGCTGACGATTTTTTCTTTGTGAAAGCAGACCGAAGAATTTTTAAGGTCTATTTCAATAACATACTTTTTATTCAAGGTTTAAAAGATTATGTCGTGATGCACACCGAAAATCAGAAAGTAATTACGGCAATGAATATCAAAACTATCCACGACCAATTACCAAAAGATATGTTTGTGCGAGTAAGCAAATCCTATATCATCAATGTTAAGCATATCGGTTCTGTGGATAATAACACAGTGTACATAGGTACAAACGAAATCCCTATTGGAAATATTTATAGGGATTTCTTTTTCAATGAATTTGTAACTAAAAAGATTTTGAGCAGGTAGTTTACGTATTTGGTAGTGTAACGTGAACTGTGTCATCCGGATCAACCTATTCCTAA
>NZ_JAMXBE010000030.1 GCF_024704835.1 Parapedobacter tibetensis | reverse complement strand
ATTGTCCATGCATCGTTGCATCCATCATTGTACTCCTTTCTTTTTGGTGAATGATGGTGCAATGATAGGTGACGGCCGGCCAACCATGAAGAAGTGCGACTAACTGCAACACACTGCAACAGCAACTGTCGCACTTCGCGGCATTTATTTCCGCTTACGTCTGTTACTTGGGATCTTCCCACCAAAATTGGGGTAGGGTTTCACACAAATATGGTGTGAAAGAGGGATAAGATTTTTATTTTCCTTTGTCTCATGATAACTCGTGAAGGAATAAACGGGTTTGGATTACCCCTATATAGGAATAAATAAGGAGAAAAAAAATGATTGTTAAACAACAAAGAATGAAAATGAAAAACTTAGTGATGATGCTGCTGGCCGTGCCGATGTTGGCGCTCGCACAACCCAAGGGCAGCGATTTCAAAGAAGCGCTGGCACAGGCGCGTGCGGAAGACAAACTGGTGCTGGTGGCCCGTTTCGGGGCCGATGATGGAGCGGTAAGGGAAAAGGTGCTGGGTAACAAGCACGTGAAGCAGCTGATGGACGGACATTTCGTGGTGGTGGAGGAAACAGCCACTGCCGCCACCAAGGGCCGGGACGCCGGGGGAAAAGGGCCGAGTTACCTGGTCTATGACGGGAGCGGTGCCTTGGTGCACCAAGTGGTAGGCGAGCGGTATCCCTATGAATTCATCGCAAAGATCAAGAAGTCGCTTGTACCGGAAACCCGGTACCATACGCTGGTTGACCGGTTCGAGCGGGGCGACCGCTCGGCTGGACTGCTCGAACAGCTGGTGGCGATGGCCACCGATGCGGCAGATACGCGGAATGCGTCCCGTTTCATGGCGGCGTATCTCGAAAGCCTGCCGGAGTTCTACACACCCGAAACGCTGCGTTTCGTCCTGCGTAACACGCAAAGCAGCGATATGCCCGGCTTTGCGCTGCTGCTCGGCAACATGGAAGAGGCGGGTGCGGTGCTGGGTAAAGAGCGGGTGCTGGAGAAATTAGAAGCCATCATCCTGGAGGAGGAGTTCCTGTCGCATGTGGGTGATCGCAAGGTGGATGCCCGGGCATTGGCCGCCAAAGTGAAGGCCAAATACCCACAGGCTGCACTGGAATCTACGATCGACCGGATGGCGCTCGAACTGCTGGAACGGCGGGAAGACTGGGTGGTGTTGCAGGACGCGTGGATGGCCCATGCCAACCGGTATGCCGGGCAACTGGCCCCCCAGACGAAAGACTACTACACTTGGTTGCTCAATGAATATGCCAATGAAGCAATGGCGGCCCGGTGAGCGAAAAAATAGAACTATTTTCGCCAACATGGGGTAATCTACAAATAGCCCCCGATAGCATGCCGGAAAGCATGCTATCGGGGGCTTATGTATGGATGATAAAACAGTTCCATGGGTTCAGTTGAAAAGGAGTTGTTTTTAGCCCCCATGATTTCATTTTTTAAAAAACAATTTGAATAAGGCAAGTGCTTAGATGAACCGGAAAATATCAGCTAGGGATTTCTTTTCATAAATTTTTGCTACTGATAAACCGCTGGTTGTTCTCGTCGGAATCTTTGTACTTTTTCCTTACTTCTTCCAGCTTCCTGTGCATCGTCTCCCGCACTTCTTTGTATTCAGGGTCGTCATACACATTGCGCATTTCCCGGGGATCTTTCTCCAGGTCATACAGCTCCCATTCATCGATATCATAGTAGAAATGCATCAGCTTATAGCGATCCGTCCGGATACCGTAATGCCGCTTGACCATGTGGACGGAAGGGTATTCGTAATAGGTATAATAGATTGCATCTCGCCAATCTTTCGTCTCCCCGGACACCAGTTTCCGGAACGACTCGCCCTGTATGTCCGCCGGAATCTCCACGCCCGCATAGTCTAGGAATGTCGGCGCGAAATCCAGGTTCTGCACCAATGCATCAGTTTCCGTACCCGCCTTGATCTCCTTCGGATAGCGGATCATCAGCGGGGTGCGCAGCGACTCCTCGTACATGAACCGCTTGTCGAACCAGCCATGTTCACCCAGGTAGAAACCCTGGTCCGAGGTGTAAACTACGATCGTGTTTTCGGCCAGTCCGTGCTCCTCCAGGTAGTCCAGCAACTCACCCACGCCGTCATCCACCGAGCGGATGGTACGCAGATAATCCTTGATATACCGGTTATATTTCCACAGGGCAAGTTCCTTTCCGGTCAGTCCCGATTGAAGGAAAGCCCTGTTTTTGGGTTCATAGGCTTCCATCCACTGTTTGCGCTGTGCTTCGTCCATGCGGTTCAGCTCCCGGTCAAATCCCGTTGGCTTCCCGTTGGGGTCGGTCAGCAATTTAAAATCATGGCCCCATTGGGCGTGTGTAGCCACTTCCATCTCCTGCGTTTTGGCAGCCGTGCCCCTCCCCGTGTAATCGTCGAAATAGGTGGCTGGGGGGGTGAATGTCGTATCATCATACAATGTCAAATACCGCGGAGCGGGTTGCCAGTTCCGGTGGGGTGCCTTCTGGTGGTAAAGCAGGCAGAACGGTCTGTCCCCGTCGCGTTCCTCCAGCCATTCCAGCGCCAGATCGGTCGTGATATCGGTCACGTAGCCATGGAGACGCTCTTTTTTGCCGTTAATGATAAAATCCGGGTTGTAGTACTGCCCCTGACCGGGCAGTACTGCCGAATAATCAAACCCTTGCGGCAGTCCGTCCATATGGATCTTGCCCACCATGGCCGTCTGGTAACCCGCCTGTTGGAGCAGTTTCGGAAAATTGTCCTGGTCCCAGTTGAAACGTTCCTGGTTGTCCACCTTACCGTTGATGAAGCTGTGCTTGCCGGTGAGCAGCACGGCCCGGCTCGGTGCACAGAGCGAATTGGTGACCGTGGCTCGGGTAAACAACACGCCTTCCCGTGCGATGCGGTCGATATTGGGTGTCTCGTTCAGACCGTGACCATAAGCGCTCACCGCTCGGTATGCATGGTCATCGCTCATGATGTAGATGATGTTGGGATGTTTGGCCGTTTGCCCAACCGATTTCCCGCACCAGCTTAAGCATAAGACGATTAATAACTGTATTCCGATTAGCTTATTCATTTTTACTTGATTGATCACGATATATTATTGGTTAAATCTATTTTGAAAAAGTAACCAACAGTTTCAAATAGGTATTTCCCCTCATTAGATTTGTTTTTAAGTTCTTAAACTGGTGATATACTGTATTGCAAACATAGACACATCTTTGTTCCTCGTTATATCAAAAGGGTGTAAAAACGTCTCATGTTTAAATTTCATACTGTAATCAGCGTGATAAGTTCGACTAAAGTATATAGTTTTACCACGAACAAAGATAATCACTTAGATGACCATAAAAAAGGCTAAATTTTTTCTCGGTGAATCCATCATTACGGGAGTACCTACCTACAAAACGGTGCGCTGGGCGAACTGATTTCCATTTACTTCAGGAACCGGGAAACGAAGAAGTCCTTATATGACCTGCCAATGGGGACGTTGTGATCCCCTTCGAGAGAGATCATGTTCCCGGAAATTTTCTTGACCTTGGATAAATTGACCAGAAAGGACTTATGTACCCTGTAAAAATTGTGATCCCGCAATTTCTCCTCCCAGTTTTGTAGTGTTTCCGTAGTGAGATGTTTCCGGTCTCCCAAATGCAATTCGGTGTAGTCCATATCAGAGCCGATATAGATAATATCATTGCTGTTGATCTTATAGTATTCATACCCCGACTTCACAAAAAAATCGGTTCCTTTTCTCTGTCCCTGCCCTTGTACAGGTTGGGGTGTTACAGACATGGCTTTGTTGACAGCCTTGACAAACCTTTCAAAAGAAAATGGTTTTAACAGGTAATCTGCCACATCGAATTCATAACTCCTGACGGCATAATCGGAAAATGCCGTAGTAATGATCACTTTGGGCGAGTGTTTTAAGGTATTCAAAAAGTCGACCCCTGAAATTTTCGGCAGGTGGATATCCAGAAAGATTAGGTCCGTTTTCTCGGATTTCAAATAATCCAGGGCCGCGATCGGATCGGCAAAACTTTCTTTCAAGTCCAACGAGCCGAATTCCTGTATATATTTTTTCAGGATACGCTGAGCAGGTGCCTGATCTTCGATTATAATACAATTCATCTTCCGTTTCGTTTGTGAAGCTTCATTTTCAGGAAAACCTTGTATATTCCGCTCTCCTTTTCCATACTCAGTTCATGCGATTTAGGGTATAGTATACGCAGTCTCCTTTTTACATTATCCAGTCCAATGCCGCTGGACAAACTCTTGATATTGGATTCTTCAGAAAAGGTGTTTTCGCACCGGAAATGCAACACATCTTCTGTCAAGGAGATAGCGATCGATATCCGGATGTTTTCACTTAAACTGGACATGCTATGTTTGAATGCGTTTTCGATAAAGACCAGAAATATAAGCGGGGCCACAAAAAAACCGGATGCGATATCGTTACAGGAAAAATCGATTTTCGATCGGCCTTCCAATTGCAATTCACTCAATTTCACAAAATCCTTTAAGTGCTGTATTTCTTTTTCTAAAGATACGTATTCTGTCTGGCATTCGTATAGTACATAGCGGAGCACAGACGATAATTCCAGGATAATTTCGGGAGTTTTGGAAGAACCTTCCAAAGCGTAGGAATACAGGTTGTTTAAATTATTGAACAGGAAATGGGGGTTTATTTGTGACCTTAAGAACTGTAATTCGCTCTCCTTTACCGCACTTCTGATCTCTTCCAGTTCACGCTGTTTTTTCAGGGCGTCCCATGCAAATTTAAACCCAGCGAGGATGGTTATCGTTGGTATGGCATCCCAAAGTTCGTAGAATACCCCAGGGAAATCGGTTCCCCTGTTTGTAGGGAAATAAATTCTTTCTAAAACCCCTTCTTCCACAAAGCTCATTACGACGATCAAAACTAGCAAGTAGAAAAAGAAGTGCCCGTATTTTTTGCGATAAAGGTATTTGGGAAGTAAGCCGTAATTGATGACAAAGGCGACAAGGGTGTAATTGAGGAAAAATGCGATCTCGTAGCCTTCTACCCGCGTTTCGATACCGTGACCCACCCGGTCAAAAGAATAAAAAATAAAGACTATCCCCAGGAGGAGCACCTGGTACAAGATTTCGTAAAACAAGGATCTGGATGGTCGAAATGATAAATTCATGGTATAAAAATATGCTTTTTGTCCTATTTCCCAAACCATAACCCCTGAACGACAGGATTACACCCCCGATGTGCATTATCCGGGGGGTAACTTACCTATTTTGCTGTTTTACGTATCCTATACCGGAAAAAAGTAGCTGGCATGTCGTTCACTGGATAAGATTTGTTGTTCACCCAATCTTTGTTGCTTGTTTTTTATTTCCTTCATTCCTTTGGACGATCAAATCAGATAAATTGAAAAAGATACACGTATTATGAAGAATATCCTAAAAACAGTGTTGCTTGGCGTTTTATTGCTAACCGGTCATTTTCTTATAGCCCAAGAGCGTAAAACTGTGACCGGAACGATTATCGACGCCACCGATCAGGAGGCATTGGCGTATGCCACCGTGGTGATTACGGAACGCTCGGGTACGCGAGTGACCGGCGTAACCACGGACGAAAATGGCAATTTTGAAGTATCCACAACGGTGGAAGAATTTTTTATTGAGATCAGCTTTATGGGCTACCTGAGTAAGACCATCAAAGATTTTGAAATAGGCACGACCATTGATCTTGGTAAAGTAGCATTGTCCCCAGATAGCGAGGCATTGGATGAGGTGGTCATAACCCGGGAACGTTCAACGGTGGAATTCAAACTCGACAAAAGGGTATACCATGTAGGGTCGGATATCAGTAGCACCGGTGCAGGGGCTTTGGACGTTCTGAATAACGTACCTTCCGTCAATGTGAGTATCGAAGGGGAGATCAAGCTAAGGGGAAATTCCGGGGTGCAGATACTTATAAACGGTAAGCCTTCCGTTTTAGCCAGTGAAGAGAGCAAAGCGCTGGGCACCATAACGGCCGATATGATCGAAAGTGTGGAGGTCATTACCAACCCTTCTGCCAAGTACGAAGCGGAAGGAACATCCGGCATCATCAATATCATCCTGAAAAAGGAAGAAAAGAAAGGGTTTAACGGGTCTGTTTCCGCCAATACCGGAACGCCGGACAACCATAGTATAGGGGTAAGTCTGAACAGGAGAACGGAAAATTTTAATTTTTTCACGCAATTCGGTGCGGGTTACGCCTCGCTCCCCTGGGATAATGAAAGTATCAACAGGAACCTTACCGACGATACTGAGGTGCACAGTAACGGGACGGAATACCGGAACGAAGCTTTTTTTAATATTACCCTGGGAACGGATTATTACATTAACGATTACAACACCCTGACCCTCTCCGGGGCCTTCACGTATGAAAAAGAAGACCTGCCATCGCAGACCACATTAGGTTTTTACGATGCGGGGGATGCGCTTATTTCCGAATATTTAAGAGCGGAAAACACCTCAGCCAAAAACCCCGAATATCAATATGACCTGCAGTATAAAAAGCAGTTCAGGAATAACGAAGATCATGTTTTATTATTCAGTACTTTGGGGAGCTTTTTTGGCAAGGAGCAGTCTTCGGAGTTTACCAACACACCGACGGTCGGTTCCGAAACAGACCCGGACCAGCGTACCGCTACCGACTTTTATCAGCGTGATTTTGTTTTTAAACTGGACTATACCAACCCTTTTTCAGAACAGTTTACCCTGGAAACCGGTGCGCTATACGAGATCAACAACGTTGGAAATGATTATGCGGTGTTCAATCAGGAGAATGGCGAATGGGTCCCGGATGCCGGCCTTACCAACAATTTCGAATACAAACAAAAAGTCCTCGGGATCTATGGTACCGGCGCTTATGAAGGTGAAAGGTTCGGGGTGAAACTTGGCCTGAGGCTGGAAAATACAAACCTCAACACCCTGCTTACCGATACCAACGAAGAAAATCAACAGGATTACACCAATTTATTCCCTTCTATCCACACCTCTTATAAACTGAATGACAACTATTCCCTGCAGCTGGGATATACGAGGAGAGTTTCCAGGCCCGAACTCTGGGACCTCAATCCTTTTTTCAATATCAGGAACAATTATAACATCCGAAGGGGAAATCCCAACTTACAGCCCCAATTTGCAGATTCTTATGAGATTACAAGTATCTTTATCTTCGAAAAGGCATCGTTGAACAGTAGTATTTACCATCTCTACACCACCGATGTTATGGAGCGGGTCTCCACTTTTGAGGACAATGTGAATGTTACCACACCGATGAATATCGGGACCAATCGAAAGACAGGCCTGGAGATCAATGGAAAATACACCCCCGTGAGAGCCATTACCCTAAGCGGTGATTTTAATTACGGATTCTTCCAGCGCAAGGGAGATTACCAGGAACAGAACTTCGATTTTAGCGGGGACCAGTGGTCTTTCAGGGTAAATTCGAAATTCAAGCTTGCGGCGGATTTTGATTTGGAACTTACCACAAATTATCAATCCGGTTACCCGACGGTTCAGGGAGATGTTTCCGGTTTTGCTTTTGCCGATGTAGGAGTGAGGAAAAGACTGTGGAATGGAAAGGCAGTAATAAACCTGGGAGTACGCGACGTTTTTTCATCCAGAATATGGGAGTCTAATGTCTACCAGGACGATTTTTCTGTGTATAATTTCTCCCAGAGAGGACGATTTTTTACCCTGGGCATAAGCTATAGTTTTGGTAAGGGAGACGCGATGACATATTCCGGCAATAGTTTCTAGTAATATTCCAAATAATAAAAGTAAAGAAGAACAAACTTTATCAGTACATATCTTTCAGATACGTCCAACTTCTTATAACGGTTTGCGTGTAAGAATAGTTGCAGTTTAACCCAAATGTAGCAATTATTTTTACACGCTGTTACCTGCTGGCTTTTTCGTCAGGGTTTTAAATGATTGAATAAATTTTTTCAGTTCATTTTCGGTTTCTTTATCAAGAATCTTTCCTTCCTTATCCACTTTGCCCTTTATTCCTTGAATTAGAAGCGTTGTTTCGTCTGTAAAATTGGTTTGTACAGTTTCCATAATCAGTTTCAATTCTTCGTGTCCTTTTATACCACTTGCGGAAGCTGTTATGAGGCCAATTGGTTTGTCGGAAAAAACAGTTGTCGATACACACCATTCAATTGCGTTTTTAAGTCCGCTTGGGATACTGAAAACATATTCTGGCGTACAGATAATAATTCCGTCGGCATTTGCAATTCTATTCCTAAATCCGACAATTTTTTCGGGTACACTTTTTTCGGTCAGTTCTGTTTTGAAATGTGGTAATTCGGTCAAATTATCCGATATTTCTAACTCAAAATCAGATTTTCCAAGTTCAGCTATAATGTTTAGAATTAAAAGATTCGCTGAATTTCGACTTGCACTTCCGCAAATTCCAAGTATTTTTTTCTTTTTCACCATTAAGTTTGTTTGTATTCTCGTAATTTCTTCAGCTTGCAGGTAACGGCCTAGTATAAGCGTAATGCGGGTTTTGAGTGATTCACTGTCTGCTTGCACTAAACTTTGATAGAAGCCAAAATATTCAATTTTAGCGATTTAGCCTACATTACGCTTATACAATGTGTCTGTTGCACAAGTTAGTAAAAAAATCATATTGAGATGATATTAAGTTTTCCTTGTATTGTTAAATTGAAGCATGCAAGGAAAAAAGACCTATCAAGAAAAACTGTTTAACCATTTTCAATTAAGCGAACATGTCCCGGAGCACAATTTTTACCGTCGGTTAAAAACAGCCATCTCCTTAGATTTTCTTTATCCACTTACCAAAGGTTTTTATGGCAGTAGCGGGCAGAAGAGCATTGACCCTGTGGTTTTCTTTAAGCTTTGTTTGGTTGGGTATTTAGAAAATATTGTTAGCGACCGCAAACTGATGGAGCATTGTAGCATGCGTTTGGATATTCTATATTTTTTGGATCATGACATGGATGAACAGCTCCCATGGCATTCTACGATTAGCCGCACCCGACAACTATTTCCAGAAGCTATCTTTGAAGAGGTGTTTACCAAGGTATTTGAACTGTGCGTATCGGCAGGGATGGTCAGTGGCCATACCCAGGCCATTGACAGTGCTCCTGTAAAAGGCCAATGCCTCTATGGACAGGCTTGGAACTAAAAGTAGCTGAAGAAGAACTGGAAGCACACTTACGAAGGGTTCGTCATATCAGTGAGCGTGATAAAGAACAGCCTCTGCGTAAATCCAAGGGGGATAAAGCCAGCAAAGCACAACAAAGCTTATCGGCAAGCAAAAAGGAGCTTCAGTCCATAAAGAGCCGTAACAAGAAATGGGCAAAGGAGCAAGACCAGCGTCCCGGGGCAGGGAACAAAGGCTCGAGGTACACCAGCAACAAAACGCATTACAGCCCGACCGACCCCGATGCCCGCATCAGTGTGAAACCGGGCAAGGCAAGGAAGCTCAACTACCTGTCCCAGTTAACGGTAGATACGGGCAACCATGTAATTACCGATATCAGGGCTTATCATGCCGATGGAAAGGACAACCAGCAGTTGGCGGATATTGTCTCTCGTGTACAGCGAAGGTTGTGGAAGTCGAGCTTGTTATGGGAGAACTGTGTAGCCGATACTGGATATAGCAGTGGGGAGAATTATGCGTTCCTTGAAAGACGCGGGCTTAAAAGTTTTATCCCACCGCACGGCACCTATAAAGGAGGTCCCGATGGTTTTGTACATCATCAAGAAGGAAACTATTGGTTATGCCCAGAGGGAAAGAAAGTAACCTTTAGGAAGCAGAAGCTAGAAAAAGGGACCTTAAAAGATAACTATTTTACCAAGCGGGGTGATTGCAAGGGATGCCCTATAAAAGAGCAATGTATTGGCAAGAGCCATGAAAAGCGGATCAACATAACTGCCTACAGAAAAGAATATGAGCGTAACAACAAACGAGTAAACAGTCCGCAAGGACGTTATATGAAAGGCAAGCGGCAAAGCACGGTAGAACCGGTTTTTGGAACACTGACCCAGTTTATGGGGCTGCGCAAGGTAAATACGCTGGGATTAAAACAGGCGAACAAGTGTATGCAGCTATCGGCCATCGCCTACAACTTGAAGAAGTACCTGAAATTTATAGAAAAACACACTAAAAGTGGGGCGGGCAGACTCGTTTTGTTTTTTAATTTGAAAAAGACCTTGCTAGTGATCAACAGATGGATGTTAAGCCTCTCAAATATTAGAGTATAATACTCACTTAAAAAGAGAAAACTGCTTAAAAGCGATTTAAATGAGGCAGCCTTTCTAAGAATTAGAGGCTTGTGCAACGGTTACCTTTGTTACCTGCTGGCTCTTCTGATGTTGTTATTGCGATACTCTTTCGGGAATCTCGATTTTATTTTTTCTTGACCCAAAATATATACCTGTTAAAACTAACCCTACTCCAATCATATGATACCATTTGATGGTTTCATTCAGGAATAAAAATGATAAAATCACGGCACTAACAGGCATGATTCCAGTAAATAATCCGGCTACGCTTGCAGAAACTTTTGAAACCCCATCAAACCAAAGGATAAATGCAATTACAGAACCGAATATTCCATAATACATAATTGGAAGATAGTCGTCAAAAGAATAATTTCTCAATGCTGAATAATCTATGTCCAAAAACGCAAATGGAATGGATAAAACAAGTCCAATCCAAATAATGTGGAACGAGCCGTGTATTGCGGGAATATTTGGTGTTTTCTTTCTGAAAATGGTAAACAGAGCCTCGCAAGCAACAGCAAAAATAATTATAAGATTACCCGAAATTTTATCATTAACACCTTCAGGTGAATTATGAACTTCTGTAAATAAGTTGATTATGGAGACTCCCAAAATAGCAAAAATAATTCCAATCCACATATTTTTTGAAATCCTTTCTTTTAGCAGAAACATTGCCAGTAAGGCAATAATTGCAGGTGTTGTACTTGTAATGATTCCCGCATCAACTGACGAGGTCATTTTCAGACCATAAAAACTTAAGACCCTGAACAAAACAACTCCCGATAAAGATTGTAATACAAGATACTTCCAGTCACTTGTTTTAAGTGTAATTTTAATATCCTTTTTTTGATATAGATAAAAAGGTGTTATTCCGATTAATGCAACGATTAAGGTTAAAGATGTACCGAAAAATGTGGGAAATGAATCAGCAATCAATTTGCTGACAACAACTGTACTTCCAACTATTGCCATAGCAAGGAATAATTGTAAATATGCTATTTTATTATTCTGTCCGCTCATTTATATTAATGGGTAATATTTATATAGAATTTTGAAATAAACTTGTTTTTTAGATTGTTGCCAACTCGTTTATAGCCACATAAAAATCCACTTCTGCATTCGATGGATTTTGGGCTTTTTCTCCAAAGGTATCAAAATCTGCCGTATAGGCTCTATCCAAATCCATTTCCCAAATTTTGGCCCAATGGTTTACAATCAATCCTTTCATCAAATCTCCTTTGGTAGAAGTTTTTATGTATGTTCCGCCCTCAAATGATTTTCCAATCATTCCTTCGGGGACTACACTCAAGTCCTTCACCTTGCATCCGAGCATTGCAGTATAAGGCTTTGTATGGTCGCCCTCATATTCCGTATACAAAGAGTAGATTGTGTTATCTACTTTGTTAGGGATTTTTCCTAAAATGTTTTCACCCATAAAACGTTGCCACAATTCGGCAATTTCTTTGTTAGCCTGATTGTTTTCATTGGTGGTTCGTATGCCAATACCAATTAACTTAAATGGTTCAATTCTTACTTTTTGCATATTTCAAATGTTTTTTTGATTTGTGGCAAAATTAGATTGACCTTGTGACAAGGGTATGTCAGGGGGTATCTGACCATTTTTTTTGGCATTCTTCAAAGTATTGCTCCAATGTGATTTTGTGTGGCTCAAAATGTTCTTGTGCTTTCGTTACAGAATAATGCAGAATTTTTCAGCTAGCCTTTATTATTTGATTTAACAATAAAGTACTCAAATACAAACCAATTCCAAAAATGCAGTGGATAATAAAGCTCATAAGCATGACTCTACCGGGGTTTGGTAAGTTGGATCCGGCAATTCCGAAACCGAAAGCAGGCTGCATCAAGAAAAATGGTGCAACAATGGTAACTATGCCAATAATTAGAGCTGGGATAAGTGTAGGTTTATCCAACCAATTTTTTCCATAAATAAAAACCAGTAGGAATGCAAATGTAATCCCGATAGAATAATGGGCTATCCAACCGATAATTTGTTCATTTTGAACAGGGGGAGCATCCATAATTTTATTATGAAAAAATTTCCCTTCTGGAAAGTGCCCAATCCAACGGCCTACCAATCGATAGTCAAGGGATTTTATGCCGAAAAGTTTTAATATTAAAGCATAAATATCCATCGTAAGTGTAGCTCCTATGCCTACTAAAATTGTATTTACTATTATATTCATATTCTTGGTTTTTAATTTGATTGTTTTTTGTTTCGGGTTTTATATATTCTGAACAGGATAAGTAAGAAAGTAACTGCATAAGCGATTCCTGCAGATAAAAATGCCAAAGAGTAGCCTGATACAACATCCGCTTTCAGGGCGGCAATAGACATAAATACGGCCAGTCCTACCGTAGGGCCAAGTTCCATAGACGTGTTCATTACACCTCCCGCCAAACCAATTTGGGATTGTTTTACATTTACTGTAGAAAGCACGACAGAGCCGGCAAAAATCATGGACATTCCTATTGGCAAGAGAATATATCCCGGCAACAGGTTCCAGCCGAACGTACTGTCATAATCAATAAACGTCAGCAATGCGAAGGCCAAAGCACCCATGAGAAAACCCATTAGCGTAATTCTGAGTGCCCCCCATTTTTCTATGAGTCGAACAGAAAATTTGTTCATGACCAAAAGCGTCACTGCAAATGGTACATAACCTCCGGCCGTTTCCATAGGTGTCCATCCTTTGATCTGTTGCAAAAACAGGGACAATAAAAACATGCTTAAACTGGAAGCTGCAGCTGCCAATAGAATACTCATAAGCCCGATAGCACGCACAGAATCTCTTAGAAAAGAAGTCGGAAGCAAAGGCGTTTCTACTTTTTGCTCTATTATGAAAAATGCTACTAAGAATACCGCCCCAGTGATGAGCGATACAATGACAAGCGTAGAATTCCATGAATATGCATCCACTGCAATGAGTCCATAGCTTCCTATCGAAATTCCTAAAGTTGCCAAAAGTGCACCGGAAAGATCAAGACGTAGTGTATTCCGTTTTGGATTCAATGTTGTAATCTTACCTAATCTGAATTTTGTGAACAATATCCCGGAAAGTGAAACCAAAACGGGGATAAGAAACAGCCAGCGCCATGACACCCAAGAAATTATTATACCTCCAAATACCGGACCAATAGCGGCTCCAAGCACCGAAACAGTTCCCCACTCCGCCATTACCTTGCTAAATTCCTGTTGGTTAATAAATACTGCTCTTAAAATCCCAATAGCAGATGGGGCGATGAGTGAACCACCAACTCCCTGCATAAAGCGCATGGTCACAAGAGTCTCAAAATTAGGCGAAAATGCGGCAGCAACCGAAGCTAATGCAAAGATGACCAAGCCAATGATGAAAATATTTTTTGACTCGAATTTATCTGTTAATCTTCCTCCGAAAAGCAGCAAGCCACTGTAAGGAAGGCCGTAAGATGCTGTAATTAACAGTAAATCTGCCTGTTGCAAATTCATTTCCTCGGCTATTTCCGGTAACGGGATAAAAATCAGGCTTATGGTAAAAATCAGGGTAGCTTGTATGACAGCTAATACATAAAAAACTGCCATTTTTCGACTGCTCATTTTTGAATACTTTACTTTCTTGCAAAGATAGGTCGAGCCGTAAAGCAAGTGATAGGAGGAAACTAAAGTGGAACAGGACTTATTTAAAATTCTGCCTGAAGGTTTCGGGAGAGAAGCCTGCGTGTTTTTTGAAGAACCGAATAAAGTAAGAAGTGTCTTCATAACCTAAATGGTAAGCAATTTCATTTACCTGATTCGAGGTTGCAAGCAAGTTTCTTTTCGCTTCAAGTACAACTTGGTCATTTATCAATTGAGAACAGATTTTCCCTAAAGTATTTTTGGTTATGGCATTCAGTTGATAAGGAGTTAGGTGTAGCATTTCTGCATAATGCACCACTTGCTTGTTTGTGCAAATATGTGATTCCAATAACCCTAAAAGTTCTTCAAGGCGTTCTTGGGCATAGGGGGTATTACTTTTTGAAATACTGTCAGCGTCCCGGCTTTGTCGGGCTAATTCAATAAAAAGCATGTCTAAATTTGCTTTGATAATCTCTTTATGACCATCTTCCTTGTCGGAATACTCCTGAAAGATGTAATCGAGAATAAGAAGTAATTTCTTGAACTTGCCGGAATTGAGTTCATAATAATTCTTCCGGCTCACCTTTCGAAACACCTTATTTTTCGGTTCGTCACGAGGAGAATAAAAGCTGGAGTCAAATGCCATTAAATAACCTTTGCTTCCTTGTTTTAATAGGAGTTCATGCACTTGTCCGGGACGGATAACAAAAACTGAGTAATCAGTAACGGGATAGGCAGTGAAATCAATACTATGCTTTCCGGTACCTTTTTCAATTGCCAAAACAAAAAAGAAATTGTGCCGGTGAAGCCTTTCAACCATATCCTTTTCAGTAAGCAAATCTCCAAGATCACTAATGGTGAAACTTCCCAAAAAATCAGGTTCTTTTATGGTTCTTATTGGAATTTCTTTCATTTGAAGTTTAAAGCGAAGGATTTTGTTATTTTTGAAATTACCGTCCATGTTTTTGCATATAACAAGTAACGTAAAAGAAAATGGGGTGTGACAACTTAAGAGGATTTTTCTTGAATTTTCTATGAGTAATTTATACAAATTTTTGTTTCTATAATTATATATGAACTCGGTTCCTTTAAGATGCAAACAAAACGTGTCTTTGTTCGCCCCCCTTTAAATTTAGTTATCTGATCTTGACATGGCCCCAAAACCCTTCAACGCCATTGATATTTTATAAGGTTCTGCAACGGTTACCATTGTTACATCAGTTTCACATCTGCTTGTATTTCGAGGAGTGGTGTGAGAAGTGCACTCCGTCAATTTCTGACGGAGCCGTCTATTCGATTCGCAAATGTTTTTATGATTGGTACAATTTTATTACTCTTTTATCCAATTC
Source organism: Parapedobacter tibetensis (assembly GCF_024704835.1). Lineage (GTDB taxonomy): Bacteria > Bacteroidota > Bacteroidia > Sphingobacteriales > Sphingobacteriaceae > Parapedobacter > Parapedobacter tibetensis. The sequence continues at coordinate 1,306 of NZ_JAMXBE010000030.1, read as the reverse complement.
ATTATCTCCTTTATAGTTTTTTTGTCACTTACTACATCGAGGTGACTCGCATCTTGTAGAATTTTCACACTTACCCAATTTTCAGCAGGTTCAAATACAGTTTTAAATTGATCGGGATAAAAACTTTCATCATTTTTTCCAACTAAAACTAATGAAGGAGTTTCTATACGCAAAATATCCTCTTGATAATCTTTCGGAGCAAAATTTACAGCCATACGATATGAATATGATGATAGCTGTAATTTGTCATTAATTAAAATATGTTACTCCTAAGTGATTAAGCATGGATAAGCCTATCCATCTTTTAACAGCCACTGTAACCCATCCTCCACTATTTGATTTTACGGTAGGAGAAGTATGCCCCAAATAAGGAGAAATCATAATCGCTTTATCGATTTTTGTTAATTTTTGATTGCCTAAATATCTTAGAACCAAACCACCCCCAGAAGAATGTCCTGCTAAAATTATCTTTTTTGCAGAAAGTTGATTTTTAGTATAATCAATAATATCCTCAATGTCGTTTTCCAGTTGACCTATATAAGAAATATCCCCTTTTTTAAAAGCACTTTCACCGTGCCCTCTTAAATCTGGAGTAATTACTGTAGCGGTATTATTTTCTGCTAAAGATTGGGCTAAATTGCTTAGATACCTGCCTTCTGAGCCGGAACCATGAATTAGGATAAGTACAGTTTTACTTTCACTTGGAAAAACCCTACAAAATAATTTTTCTTTACTTCTTGTTTGAATCCATTCGTTTTCTCCTGTCGAATGATATTTTGAACTTGTTCTTATTGAACTGTAATCATAATTCTCAATATCCTTTTTTGAAGGTACTGGCCAATAAATAAGAACGAAACAGGCAAGGACATAAAGAATACAGTTTATGATTATAAATTTTAATGATCGCCTTACAATTTTTTTGGTTGATAGTTTGGACATTGTTATAAATTTTAAATTACTGGTGATGCGTTAAACTTTGAAAATATCGGATTAAATTATTGATTTTAAACATTTTTTTTAGGTAAACTGGTTTTTTGATTTGAATTGACTTTCTCGGTATTCAAAACAGACAATTTCAAGTAACCTCTTTCAGCGATGCCTTTAACGAGGTTTATGCCGTCACAAAGTGAAAAAAATCATAGCCGCAAAAACTTAACGCATCAGTACTAATTTTAAATTTTATGTTGGACACCTCTCCATCTATTAACGAACCGCCGTATCCTGAAAGTTGTTCCCAGCAATCCAATGCAATAGGCACTACGGAGTATCGACTAAATAAATGGATGCCAAGATGGTTCCTTTAAAA
>NZ_JAMXBE010000003.1 GCF_024704835.1 Parapedobacter tibetensis | reverse complement strand
CGCTCTTCCTGGCCGTCCCGTAACCGATCACAACCACTTCATCCAAAGTAGCCACATCCTGGCTCAGCACAACACCGATTTCTGTACGGCCGTTTACGGGAATTTCCAGTGTTTTGTAACCCAAAAAATCAATGATAAGAACAGCGCTTCCAGGAGCTCGGATGGAAAATTTTCCCGACACATCGCTCGTTACAGCCTGGGAGGTTCCCTTTACACTGATGGTGACCCCAGGCAGGATATTGTTTGAGGCACTGTCCGTAACCGTACCGCTGATATTAAGCCTATCCTGGGCACGGAGAGTTGGAGAATAAAAGTATGCCAAGAGCAGCAAACAAGCTGCGCAACCCAGCATAGATGGAGGCGATTTTCGCTTCATAATCTTAGATTTCGTTCCGTTTTCGTACACAGTGGTTATAAAAATCATACAACATTTTCCATCAGCGAAGCCGAGTTTGTGTCGAGGTAAAAAACACAATCGGCATGTTGCTGCAGCATACTGGCTGGAGTTTCGGCATTGATCGGTCCTTCCAAGCTGTTTTTCACTGCTCGAGCCTTACGTTGGTCAGGTACCGAACAGATGATGCGATCCGATTGCAGGATTTGTTTTATAGACATGCTGATAGCCCGGGCAGGCACTTCGTGCAGGGTCGTGAACCAACCCTCGTTCATTTGCTGTTCCCGGCACTTCAGGTCCAGGTTAGCGATGATATACGCTTCGTTGGTGTCGAAGTCGGCAGGAGGGTCGTTAAAAGCCAAATGCCCGTTTTCGCCGATACCCACCAGCGCTAGATCAATCGGATGCTGCCGGATCAGTTCTCCCAGCCTTTTGCACTCTTGCATGGGATCGGTTTCACCGTTGATCAGGTAAGCTGCTTTAAGCGGAGCAACTTTTCGGATAAACCGTTCTTTCAGGTACTTCCGGAAACTTGCCGGATGCGATTCCGGTAAGCCAATGTATTCGTCGAGGTGGAACATGCTTACCTTCCCCCAGTCGATACCCGGCTCGCGGATCAGTTGCCTAATGGTTTCGAATTGACTGGTTCCTGTGGCAAGAATGATATTTGCATAACCCTTTTTGAAAATGGCATCTCGGATCGCATTGGCAGTAGCTTTTCCGGCAGCCTCACCCAGGCTCTCGGAATTTTCGAATATGGAAATTTTCATAATGGGTATTATTGGATATAAATAATTTCCGATGAATAATTAATGAGTTTGGTCGGCCGCAAGTACACCGGTCGTGCCGCCTCCTTCGAGGGTAAGGCTGACAGGTTGGTTGGTTTTCCAGGCCCCGGATGTAAAATCAGGCACATCGATCGAGCCCGAACGATTGGCCACCGACCACTCGCTCAGCGGGCCGACCACACTCCATGTTGCAGCGTCGTAAACATCCTGGTCCAGGGGAAGGCCGTTACGGAGGCAATCGATCAGGCGCCAGTCCATCATAAAATCCATGCCACCGTGCCCCCCCACTTGTTTGGCCATTTCTCCTACCTTTTTAACGATCTCCGGGGTATATTGCTCCTCGATCGCTTTCATTTCTTCATCCGGCAGCCATTCTCCATGGCCTACAGCAATACGGGCAGGGAGCGGCCACTTCCTGGCGATCCCCTTTGTGCCGCTGATCAAATGAATACGGGAATAGGGGCGTGGTGAAGTAACATCGTGCTGAACCATGATGGTACGGCCTTTTGCGGTGTGGATGATAGTGGTATTCATATTTCCGCGGTAAGGCTTGTCCACATATTGCTTGTAATACGTATCCTCCGCAGCCAACTCTCCGGCCACGTTGTTCATCATAAAATCCTTGCTCGACACTGACACCAAGTAATCCATCTTGTCTCCACGGTTAATATTCATAACCTGGCATACCGGTCCCAATCCGTGTGTAGGATATAGATTGCCGTTCCGACTCATGTTTTGCTTTAGCCGCCACATGTCATAATACTTATCCCTGGCAAATTGGCTCCCCAACAGACCATGGATATAAGCACTTTCGCCATGGATGATCTCTCCGAAGAAACCCTGACGCGCCATATTGAGGGTAAGCAGTTCAAAAAAATCGTAGCAGCAATTCTCCAGCATCATGCAATGCTTACGGGTCTTTTCCGATGTTTCTACCAGTTGCCAGCATTCTTCAGCGGTAATGGCTGCGGGCACTTCCACGGCTACGTGCTTACCTTGTTCCATGGCATATACAGCCATAGGGACATGCAGATGCCAAGGAGTGGCAATATATACCAGGTCGATATCCTCCCTGTCACAGAGCTTTTTCCATTCTTCCTGGTGACCGGTATATATTTCGGGCTGGTGCCTGGAAGGCGTGAGCAGCTGCTTTGCCGCTTCCAGTTTCTCGGGGCGCACGTCACATAGCGCGTTCACCTTTAGGCCTTCAATGAAATTGGCCCGCCGCACCGCCGATGTACCCCTGCTTCCCACACCGATGTACCCTGTCCGCACCGTTTCCAAGGGAGGGGCGCAATACCCGCTCATATTGAATTGTTGCCTGTGGTTTTTTGCCGCGTCTATCATAGAAGCAAAGCCCGAAAGGGAGGCTCCCAACATACCGGCACCGACAAGCCCGGATTGCTTCAAAAAAGTCCTTCGATCGTTGTTCATGTCTTTAGGTGGTTTCAAAATCAAAAGCGATACATCAACGCTTCCATAGCATGTAGTATCTGATGCCTTTCTGTAAGTAGATACAGTCAAGGGGCAGGCAGGGGGTAAAACAAAATAAAAAAACTTTTTAACCTAAAATATGCGACCATCATATTCGTTTTTCCAATGTTGGAGCGTTCCGGATCGCATCGATTCATTGGCCATGTGTACACTTATCGCAGTTTCTTTTCCTGATTTGGCACCGGAAAAGGGATTTTTTCCCTGTACGATGGAATCCACAAAAGCCTGTAAAGCATGGTAGGTTGGTTCCCTCCCATCATCAGCGTATTCCAGTTTCTCACCCTCTTTAAAGTCCATATCCGTGGACATCGTCGCTCCGGTTACGCCATCTACGGTACCCAGTTTGCGCTGTACAGGCTCCCGGAATATCTTGGCACCTTCTCTTTCTACTACTATGGTGCCTTTTGTACCTAATATACGGATCGTATAGCCATTGAATTGGTTGCTCAATATGCTACTCACACTTGATTTAACGCCTCCAGGATATTCAAATATAACCCTTACGTTATCATAGGTTTCCCGTCCATCTTTCCAGTAATCGATACCGCCCAACCCTGTTACCTTCAGCGGATGCGAATCCTCCATCCAGTTGACCACGTCAATTTGATGCGCACAAAGCTCCGCCATCAACCCTCCCGAATATTCACGGTACATCCTCCAGTTAATTTGTCTTTCTGTCTCTGTTGATGCCTGTTTTCTCCAATCCGAATTCCGGTGGTACTGACACTCATAATGATATACCCTTCCGATCCATCCTTTATCGATCGCCTCTTTGATTTTACGGTACATTTCGTAGTGCCTATACTGGTGCCCTACCTGAAAAACCTGCCGGGGTCGTTGATTAACCTTGGATTCCAATTCAATGGCCTGGGGAATATCATAAGTCATCGTTTTCTCCAGATAAATATGCTTCCCGGCATCCAGGGCATCCACAGCCATTTGGTAATGCCAGTTTAACGGCGTGGCAATGAATACAGCTTTTATATCATTTCTTTCCAATAATTTCAGGTAATCGGTATAGCCTTTGCCTTTAATGGACTGACTTGCCAAACTAAGATGGTCTGTATTGATATCACAATAAGCCACTAATGCTGTTGATTTCACCTCTTTTAATACGTTGGCTAACCCCATACCCCTACTGCCGCAGCCAATCAATGCGGACCTAATCGGTTCTATCCCGACGTTGTTTTCCATAAAAAAAGTATATGGAACCACTGTTATTCCGGCCAAAGCCATCCCGCCTTTCACAACAAATTTTCTTCTATTCATTATTCATACTGATTTTAAAATTTCATTTCCCAGCCGTTTTCATAATCCCTGCGCCAGAGCGCAGCGGCCGTCTGGTTGCCTATGATATGCCCGTTTTCCGGATCGCAATGCAGTGCCGAACCTGTCCGCTGGGCAATGTTGGCAAGGTGGCAAAGCAATACGCTTTTGTGCGCTTCTTCTATAGGCGCGGTCACGTTGGCGTCACCCCGGATACCTTCCACAAAGTTTTTCAGGTGGTACGTATCCGCTTCACCGCTGGCACTTACCGGATCGTTTGGATCGATCTCAAGACCGGGTTTTATTTCCTTTACCAATTTGTTGGTAGTATCGTAGACCTTATAATCGCCGCCGCCGAGGTTCACCAGGGTGCCCTTGGTGCCATACACGATGAAGCCCCTGCCGCTCCCCTCCACTCCGAAAGAATTACAGCTACGCCCTTCCCAAGTAATGACCTTTTTATCGCCGAACTCGAAGGAAGCGATCTGCGTATCGGGTGTCTCCCAATCGTCGGTATAGGCGTACCTGCCTCCAGCCGAAGTGACTTTTGTCGGAAAGTCCACCCCCAGAAACCAGCGGCAGCAATCGATCTCATGGTTGCCGTTATTGCATGATTCGCCTGTTCCCCAGTGCCAGAACCAGTGCCAGTTGTAATGTACCAGGTTATCCCGGTACGCTTTCCGCGGGGCCGGTCCCTGCCACAGCTCAAAGTTAAGGGTAGACGGAATGGGAACAGATTTACCGTTTCCTATCGGTTTTCGGGCATTCGTATACCACGATTTGGCCATGTATGGATCACCGATGAGTCCGGCTCGCACTTCCTTTACAGCTTGGATCAGCGTAGGGAAGGACCGGCGCTGACTGCCAACCTGGATGATCCTTCCATACCGGGCCTGCGCCTCGATCAATAACTCGCTTTCGTAGGGATTATGGCTGCACGGTTTTTCAACATATACATGCTTGCCATTCGCCAGTCCAAGCAGCGTAGCAGGTGCATGCCAATGGTCCGGAGCGGCGATCACCAAAGCGTCGAAATCGGTCCGCGTCACCAGCTTGCGGATATCTTTTTCCACTGTGGGCTTCCGCGGCCTTCCTTTCAGGGCATCCTGCCCTTTCTTGAGCGCTCCTTCCTCCACGTCGCACAGATAAGCCACTTCGACACCCTCGATCCCGGCAAATTTGGCGGCATGGTAGCCCCCCCGGCCGTTCAACCCCATTACGGCGATAACGACCTTGTTGCTGGGCGCATTTTTCCCGGAAAGGGGGAAGTCGAGGATCGTCAATCCGGCCGCTGCCGTGGAAGTTCGTTTGATAAAATCTCTCCGGTTCATGCTATATCAGATTTAATTTCAGTGATTTGTCGTTTTTTCCAGTTTTTCCGCCGTCTCATTCCACGCAGCCCGGAGCTCCTCAAATACGGCGGTGTCTGTTCCTGAAAGGTCGGTCTGTTCCGAAATATCCCGCGAAAGATCATACAGCTCATCATTCTTCATCTTCCAGTTACCGCGCCGGAAGGCCTTCTGGTCATGGTATTTCCAGAAGATATCCCTTTCCGGTTTTTTATCGTTCAAAAGGACCTGAGCCAGCGATATGCCGTCGAGGGAAGTTTCTTTCGGCCCCGTACCCGCAATATCGAGCAGCGTGGGTAACAGGTCTATATTGGCGTACGGCTGTGAAACCACCTGCCCTGGCTTGATTTTGTCTTTCCAGCAGACCAGAGCGGGAACCCGGATACCGCCCTCGTCGAGCTGTCCCTTTTGGCCTTTAAGCATTCCATTGCTTGCATGCCGGAACAGCGTTTCGGAATAGCCTCCGTTGTCAGAAATGAACCAGATGATGGTATTTTCCAGCTGGCCAGATTCCTCCAGAAAATCGAGCAACCGCCCGATGTTGTCGTCCAGGCTGGAAACCATAGCCGAATAATACTTCCGATAGGGATCTGCTACATGTGCAAACCGATCTATGTATGCCTCAGGTGCCTGAAGGGTATTGGCGTAGGAAACTCCCTGACGGACGCCCTCCTGGAGTACAAGGGTATTGCCCGGGAGGTTGGACGGGTCCGATTTTCCATAATGCGGAGCATTATAGGCCATAAACACAAAGAACGGAGCATCGTCCCTGCCGGAAAGATATTCAATGGCATGATTGGTAATCAGATCGGTTGTGTAGCCATCTTCGTAAAGTGGTTCGCTGCCCCGGTACCAGTCATTTCCCAGGGAACCGTACACGTGGCTAAAGAAATCGATGCAGCCATGAGTATGCCCAATAAACTCATCAAAGCCGTAAAAATTGGGAAAATACTCGGGCCGGCTGTTGCCAAGATGCCACTTCCCGAAGAGCGCGGTCCTGTAGCCGACGTCTTTCAAATAGGCCGGCATGATTTTTTCGGTTTTGTCCAAATGGCCTGTCTGTTCGGGCATTAACGCACTGGTAAGTCCGTGAAGGGAGCGCTGCGGATAGTTGCCCGTCAGCAGGCCGTACCTCGATACGGTACAGACAGGTCCCGATACATAGAAATCAGTAAACTTGATACCGGCATCGGCTATCCGCTGGATATTTGGGCTGGGGATATCGCCGCAGTAGGTAGAAAGATCGCCGTAACCAAGATCATCGGCATAGATGATGATGATATTAGGTTTGCCCGAATGCTCCTGCGAACCGTTGCAGGTAACGCCCAATAAGACAACCGGAAGAATGAAGAATACAATCGGTTTCAATTTTATTGCTTTTTTTAGAATCCAAGACTGGCTGCCAGTTCTTCGGCGATCCGAAGATGGTCGGCATGCGTTCGCATTTCAAATTCACGGAGAATATCCGCCACTTTCACCTCCGGCGTCAAGCTTTCGAGGATGGTGTAATGTTCTTCTCCCATGGTGTGCAATGCTATTTTCGTTCCGTACTTTTTACGGATTTCAGGGAATTTCACAGCCACGGTTCCCGCCCCGTGGGTATGCAAAACAGCCCGCTCCAGGTTGACGGACGCGAAGACTCCCCATTCATTTGACGGATGACCTCCGCTCACCGCCAGTTCGCCCGTCACGTCGCAGATCCTGGAACATGTGTCGCGGATACTCGAAACCACGTAGTATTTGTTGTCAAGCGCCTTTGCACGGATGCGCTTGCCGCCTGAAAAAGCGGAGGGGAAGAATACGATCTCAGCCCCTTTTTCCCCGAGTTGATTCCAACCATCCGGCCATTCGATGTCAAAGCATATTTGGACACCGATCCGGCCGAAATCGGTATCGAACACCGGGATGTCTGATGGTCCGGGTGTGAGCCCTTTTCGAAGTTCCCCTTCTGTAAGCCTTACTTTTCGGTATTCTCCGAGGTATTCCCCCCGCCGGTCGATCAGTACAGCGGCGTTGTAATATTTTCCGTCTGCCGTCGTGTAAATGGGACATACGATGTAACAGTTGTTGGCCTTTGCAAACGCCTGAAACGGGGCAATGATGTTTCCCGAACCGTCTTCCGCCGAAACAGGCAAAGGCGGTCTGCCGCCTTTCACAGCGGCCGCGTGGAACACTTCCGGCAGGCAATAGATATCGGGCGACATGGGTAAGGCTATCTCCATACGCTTCAAGGCAGCGGCGACGACCTGTTCGATGGTTTCCCTGCTGATGCCGCCCATAGTCAGCGTAGCAATATTGACGTGTCGCGGATGCCGACCGGTCTGCGGTGCATGTACCTGCTCCTGCCCGATTCCTTGGGGCATCAGCCCTACACCGGCTAAACCTACCGATGCACGTTTAACGAAATTTCTTCTGGAAAGATGACTCATCATGGTGATTTTTAAATCAAAACCTCATAAAAAACCGTTCAGGTCTGCAACGAAAACCTGCCTGACACCACCTGGGGCACCGTTAAAGCAAACCCTTTTGTAATCCCTGCTCCATACCGGGTGGGGGTCTATCCGGAACGTGCTCTCGCGGATGTCCAGATCGGTGAAAACCTCGCAGATAGCCACTTCCTCACCCGTGCTGAGATGGATTAACCGGATCGGGCAATCCTTGTAACCAAGCTTCCGGTATTCTCCGACATAATAGTCCGAGAGGAGGTAAGAGGAGGTGGCATCGACACTGGGATGCCCGCTTCCGGTGTACTTGGTTGACAGGATCTTGAAATCGGCGCCTGTGTAATGGAAGCTGCAGAAACGCATCTGTTTTTCACCCAGCCAGGCGGGCGTCACGTTCATGATAATCCGTTCGCCGTCCGGATGCCAGTTGGGGTGGTTGCCTCCATGTGCCCATTGTTCCCGGCTCAGCGGCTTGTGCAGGTCCGTTCCATCGGATGTAAACGACAGGAGCGTGGGGTGATATTTGGCCGATCCCGGAAAAACACCGCGGAACACCTGAAATATCCGCGTGCCCTGCATGTTGTATTTGGAATGAAAGAAATAACAGTTTGCCCCTTGGTAAAACGGATCATCGATAAAACTAAACGCTTCTTTCAGGTTGAGCAGCAGCCCAGTTTGGTTGGTTGCCAGGTCCGTTTGCCAAAGGCCCTGGTCGGCCGGAGCCCCGGTTATATCCTTGCGGTCGCCGAATGGCGGGACGCCATATCCCACTTGCGTCGCGTTGCCGTCCTGGTATCCATCGATCATTTCCAGCGGGAAGCCGATGACTGCCGACTCATCGGGCGCCATGTGATACATGGGGCCGGCGAAAGCTTTGATCGCTTTTGTCTCCAAATCGATCCGGACACAAACGGCCTGATTAGCTATGATGTCGTTTGTATACAGGTACCGGTCAGTACTTCCCCAGTTTATATTGGCACCAAGCTGGTACCCCCATCCCTTCGTCGAATAGACCGTTTCGATGGTCTCGTTCTCCAGGTCAATGATACAGACATCAGCGGTATCGCCATAGGTTGCATGCCTATCCTGATAGGGAAGCTTGTTTACCGCGAGGAATTTCTGGCTGGGGCTGAACGGGCAGACGTCGAAAAAGGTGTGAATGTAATAGCCATCGTCCGGGGTGACTATCTTTACGTTGCCAACGCTGGCTTTCTCCTGGTAATTCCGGAAAGCGAATTTGCGCGGGGAAGCCTGCATTCTCTGGATTGAAAAGCCCTTCGCGAATGTCCCCACCGCCAGCAGTCCGGCAGATGTTCTCAGAAAATTCCTTCGTTTCATATCGCCTGCTGATCGGTTTAATTATCCCCCGGATTCTGTACCAGGCTGCCGCTCACATTCATCCGGTGTGGAATCGGCCGTTCTTCTTCCGTACCAGTTACCAACCAGGTATTTTTCAGGAGTTCTTTTGCCTTGTGCGCTTCCACAGTATGTAGCATCTGATGTCCTTTTGTAAGTAAATACAGTCAAGGGGCAGGCAGGGGGTAAAAGAAAAATGAAAAAATTTTTTAGAGCCTCGTCAGGAAATAGAATAAGAGGTAAAGACCCAACCTGAAACGCAGGATTTTTAGTGCATGCTGGATATGTTTACGAACGGTTTGCTCGGAAATATCCAGTGTTTCGGAGATTTCTTTATGGCTTAGGTTTTCCTTTCGACTCAGCTGGAAGACTTTACGCATTTTGGGTGGCATAGACGCAAGCTCGTATTCAATCATTTCCACCAGCTGTCTTTCCCTGACGAGATGGTCGGTCATGCATTCACCCTGATTGATAAAACCACCGAGGGAGATAAGATATTCGGATTCAATGCGTTTTCGGGACAGAAGGTTGAATATCATGTTTCTTACCGAGGTATATAAATAGCCGGGAAGACCGTGTTCAAGGGAGAGAAACTCCCGTTTTTCCCATAATCTTAGAAATATTTCATGAATGACATCCCTGGTTTCTTCACGGTTGCGCAACCATTTATAAGCGTGGGTATGTAATAGCCGGAAATATCTGTCGTAAATCGCAGTGAACGCTTCGCGGTCCCCCTCTTTTAACAAGGAAGTTAATTCGCCATCGCTCAAATCGCTATATTTAGCCATCGATTTATTACAATCCAAACCAAAAGTAATAAATTTAACATAAATTCAAAATTTAGTTAATAAAAAGCTGTATAGTCCAGTTAATTTACAGGTACGTATCCCGTAATTGTAAAAAAACAGACTCGCCAGACTACTGCAAATGCCCAATAATTCGTGATTAGAATTGTTAACTAAGTAACGTACCCGCTAATTACTTCCGTCAGTTCTTGTAAAAAAGGTAGTTCTCCTTGGTGATGATGTCCATCGGCATAAACTGTTCCTTTTCCACACTACTTCCGGTCACTACATGCCGGAACAGCGCCATGATGCCCTTATATCCCTGTTCTTCCGGTCGTTAAGCCTAGTGTTTCGATGGCCCATTCCATCGAAACACAGATTTTCGGGATACATCTAACCAATAATTTTACTTTTTTCTTCAATGCTTTTCAAAAAGCGTCTTCAATAATGGCTGAAAACATCGATAAAGTACACTATTTTGTCGATAACGGACAAGAGCTTATATGAAAATATATGTAGTTTTGAACAATGCTGTGAAGCCAAATTATAAGCCACTAACACGCAAAGTTTTAGATTGATTTCATCTCCATGCTAATTCAAATAAGTTAAGAAGAAAATTAATGGAAAGAAGAACCGTAATAAAAGCCCTAGGAATGGCTATCCCGTCGCTTTGGTTAAGTAACTCGATAGCGGGCTCAAAGATGCTCGCCAATGCGCCTATCGCTAAAGTGGACTTTAAGCCCGACTGGAAATCGTTGGAGCAATACCAAGTTCCCAAGTGGTTCCGCGATGCAAAATTTGGCCTTTGGGCACATTGGGGGCCTCAATGTCAACCAGAAAGAGGTGACTGGTACGCAAGAGGGATGTATCAGGAAGGGAGCGACCAGTACAACTACCATGTGCAGAAGTACGGTCACCCCTCCAAATTTGGTTTCAAAGATGTGATCAATGAGTGGGAAGCGGATAAATGGGATGCGGAAGCACTGTTGGATCTATACAAACGGGCAGGCGCTCAATATTTTGTTGCGCTGGCCAATCACCACGATAATTTGGATCTCTACGACAGTAGTCATCAGCCATGGAACTCCACGAAGGTAGGGCCAAAAAAAGATTTAATGGCTGGCTGGGCAGAAGCCGCGAAGAGGCGTGGACTGCGTTTCGGTGTGAGTGTACATGCCGCCCACGCATGGACTTGGTATGAAACGGCTCAACGTGCAGATAAAAAAGGACCATTGCAAGGAATTCCCTATGATGGAAAAATTACAAAGGCGGATGGAAAGGGCAAATGGTGGGATGGGCTTGATCCCCAAGACCTTTATGCACAAAACCATCCGTTGAGCGAAAATAGTGAAGACGATGGCATGATACATCGCCAATGGCATTGGGGCAACGGAGTTAATGTGCCTACCAAGAAATATTGCAACAATTTTCACGACCGGACGATCGAACTTATTGATAAGTATGAACCGGATTTAGTTTATTTCGATGACACAGCGCTTCCTTTATGGCCAATTGATGATGCCGGATTACAGATAGCAGCACATTATTATAACGTTAATCAGCAAAAACGTAACGGCAGTTTAGAAGCGGTCATTAATGGGAAGATCTTGGATGAGCAGCAGCGAAAATGCATGGTTTGGGATATAGAACGAGGGCAAAGTAATCAGATAGAAAAAGAACCTTGGCAAACGTGCACCTGCATCGGTTCCTGGCATTACGACCGGCGAATCTATGAAAATAAAAGCTATAAAAGCGCAAAGACGGTTATTCATATGTTAGCCGATGTTGTAAGTAAAAATGGCAATCTATTGCTAAGCGTACCGCTTCGTGGGGATGGGTCTATTGATTCGGAGGCACTGAAGACGGTTGAGGGGATTGCCTCCTGGATGAGTGTAAATAGCGAGAGCATAATTGGTACAAGACCCTGGGAGGTGTTTGGCGAGGGGCCTGCGATGGAAGGTGCCGCTCCTTTATCTGCTCAAGGCTTTAATGAGGGGAAAAATAAACCCTTTACCGCCGAAGATATTCGATTTACAAGGAAGGGAAAAGATTTGTACGCCATCGTTATGGGTTGGCCGGTAAATGGAAGGGTTACGATTAAAAGCGTTACACCAAATGCTGTTACTGTTAAGCGAGTGGTTTTATTGGGACAAAAGAAAAAGGTTGAATTCATACAATCAGACGAAGGGCTGCAGCTTAGTTTGCCGGCCGGCAATGATGAAAACCAACCAGCCTATGTATTCAAGATCAACTAAAAACTAACAAGGAGCATGTTCCTTGTTTCAAGGAATGTTTTTGTGGAAATATAATTGGTTTTATTAGTGAAAGGGCACTATTTAATCAACGTCAACCTTGCTTTTTAGTTGAAGGTTCTTTCATCGCTAACATTTTACGCTGCATCTTGCCAGGGTTTTCGCCCGATATTTTCTTGAAGAGGCGGTTAAAATAGGATATGTTTTCAAAACCTAATCTGTAAGCCAGTTCCTTGATGGTCACATTTTTGACAAGCATCATCAATTGTGCCTGCTCGATTTTTTTTTGGTTGATGTATTTGCCTGGAGTACATTGCATCTGCTTTTTGAAAAGGCGGATAAAATGGTCCTCCGTTAGACAAGATGTTTGTGCTAATTCCTCAATTTTTATAGGCTTATCGATATTACTATGAATGTAGTGAATGGCCTGCAATATGCGTTCATCAAGCCCTAAATTTTTGTCGGAAGCCTGTGCTAAAAAGCGTGAAATAATCAGTTTCAGGATGCCTTCATTTTCCATGTCCATGGCAGGACGCGCATGCTTATGCTGGCTGATATTCTTGATTAAAGTTGGCGAGTTATCGTAGTCTTTTGGATCGTAGAATTGTAATTCAAGCTCAGGATTGACAGCAACAAGGCGTTTGATAAGTGCTTCAACAATTTCATCAGCTTTTATCTCTACTGGAAAATCGAGAATATCGAAGATACTTAACTGCTTACCCAGCGCCTCGTAAATATGGATGTAATACAGTGATAGGTCTCCCGTACATGCATAGCTATGTTTTGTGTAAGGTGGTGTTAGGTATAAGTAGCCCTTTTTCAATGGATATCGAAGATCGTCATGAACGATTTCGGCGAATCCACTTTCTACTAAATGAATACGGGCGAAAGGACTATATATGTTCTTCCAATTCCAATCCGCGTGATGAACTGCACGGCCAACATTCAATAAGATGAATTCCCGCTTGACTCTGTTTTCGTTCATATCACAACTACTCTTGGTTAAAAGTAGAAAGAAAAGTTGATAATGGAAAAGCATACAACGTTTAAATGTCGGCTATATTGACCTCATCAATGTCCATGATATCGAGTTTGCTGACCTCGATCAGATAGTTATATTTACCGATACCCATTCCCTTACTCCGTTAAGCCAATTATAGCTTTCGTTAAGCCCGCCATACCTTTCATTAAGTCACGTATCCAAAGCTTGTCTTTGATCATCATCTTTACACCATAATCAATTCATTTAATTCTTAAAACAACGATTATGAGAACTATTGAAAGCCAGTTAGTGCAACCGATCGAATTTCTTCAAAAGATAGTTAGCAAAGGTGGCCCTGAGCCACATGAGTATGATCAGCTTACTAGGATCGCGGATAAGTTGGGCAGGGAGTATAAGGCAGGTAATATTGCTGATATTGATTTGAAACTAATGCAAAACAGTTTTGGGGAGGAATGTCTTCAGGCCACCCTTCATGGCCATTCCATTACAAAACCTTATGGTTACGCTGGAGACTTTATGATTATCGACAAGATATATAGAAAATATACAACGTCGGATAAGCGCTTTGAAAAATGGGATAGATTCTGGCAAAGCAGTGCCGCTACTCAGGCAGTGCGTAATCGGAAGACCTATTTTATCAAAACAATCACAAACCGACTTGAAGGAAAAGAGAAACTTAATTTGCTAAATGTGGCCAGCGGTCCTGCTAGAGACCTGACAGATTTATATGCAAGGATAGGTAAGGGGCGGGTAAGCACCTTATGCATTGAAGCCGATAGCCGCGCCATCGCCTACGCAAATGAGTTGAACAAAGCATACAGCGAAGAAATCAATTTCATGGAAAAGAATATATTCCGGTATGAAGCGGACAGAATGTTTGATATAGTTTGGAGTGCGGGCTTATTCGATTATTTTAATGATAGTGTGTTCGTAAAGATTGTCAGAAGATTTGTGAGCTGGACGAACCCAGGCGGAGAAGTTATTATTGGTAACTTCAGCACCCACAATCCTACACGTGCTTTTATGGAACTTTTCGGCGATTGGTATTTGCATCACCGCTCAGAAGAGCACCTAATTAAACTTGCGATGCAGGCAGGCTTAAGAAAAGAGAACATTAAGGTCGAAAGGGAGCCCGAAGGAGTTAATTTATTTCTGCATATACTTGTATAGTCAAACGCCTCAGGCCACCCATAAAATGGGGTCTGATCGTCTGGGGCTATTTAGGCGTGAAGTTTGTCACGATTTGCTATAAACATGTACATCGCGCTGCGGGAAAGGTATTTCGATACCTGCCTTATCCAGGGCTTCTTTACAGTCGATGATCAGCTGCTCATGCATGACCCAAAAATTCTCGTTGCTTGTAGTGACTCGTACAGATAAGTTTACCGCGCTATCGCCCAATTCAGTAACCATGATCTGCGGCGCCGGTTCTTTGAAAGCAAATTCATTGTTTGTAACGACTTTGGTCAATATTTCCTTTGCCTCCTTCAAATTAGCACCATAGGAAACTCCTATATCAAACCAAGTTCTACGTGTTCCCAATGCCGTGAAATTGGTGATGCTGCTATTGGATAGCTCGCCGTTTGGTATAACAATTCGTTGGTTTTGGGGGGTATTTAATTTCGTGCTGAAAATATCAATCGCGACGACCGAGCCGGAGGTTCCGCTGCTCGTGGAAATAAAATCACCAACCCTAAATGGTCTCAGTGTTAATATCAATACACCGCCAGCAAAATTTGCAAGGGAGCCCTGTAATGCCAAGCCAATGGCCAATCCACCGGCGCCGATAAGGGCAATAAAAGCAGAGGTTTGTACCCCTAGTTGGGAGACAACGACTATAAACAATAATATCTTAAGGGTCCAATTAATCAGGTTGCTTAAAAACGTTCGTAGGGAACGATCTAGATTTCGCTTTTCGAATATTTTGTTAGTCAACCGGCGAATCAAACTAATTACCCAAAGGCCAATTAGAAGAATGATAATAGCTGAGAGAACGGCGGTAGCAATTCTAGGGGCAAATTCAATGGCTGCTTCGGCAAATTTGTTCCAATGCCCTTGTAGGTTGTCTATGTTTGTGCTTGATAAATCTTGCATAACTAAAAAACTTTTGGGGAGTAAATATTGTGATTCATCCAAAAATATAGTTAATATGAGATTAATCAAAATAATTCTTCATGAATCTCGCTTGCGTAGCCCATGGCCTGACTCAATGTTTGGGTTGAGCTACGGAGCCTCTTGCTCTATCGTATCCTTTTTTATCGTTACGAAAGAAGAAGGCGATAATCATGGTTAGCACGGTGGAACCTATCGCCAG
The DNA here is from genome assembly GCF_024704835.1 of Parapedobacter tibetensis. Taxonomy (GTDB): domain Bacteria; phylum Bacteroidota; class Bacteroidia; order Sphingobacteriales; family Sphingobacteriaceae; genus Parapedobacter; species Parapedobacter tibetensis. The sequence continues at coordinate 501,277 of NZ_JAMXBE010000003.1, read as the reverse complement.
AACGCCCAAGGTCTTCAACGATTTGCTCATGTGCTCGGGGGCAATGACATCAATATCCCAAATCCTCAAAACAACGTATGTCAAAAGAGCAAGCACAATCAGCATGGCTAGGAAACCTATAATGAATTTCATTTTAATTGATTTTAAAGGTTAGACAATAGTTCCTTCTTTTTAGCTTCAAACTCCTCCGGTGTGATGATATTTTCATTGAGCAGAAGTTGGAGCTTCCGAAGTTTTTCTACCGTATCGGCGTTTCCTGATTGGAGTACTTCATCCGTTTTCTCGTTGAACTTTTTGCCAAGTTCCATCCCTACCCCCATTTGTAGTCCGGCTCCTGCCAGACCACCTTCGTTTCGGGCGGCATCGCGCAGGGCACGGAGTTTTTCCAAATCGGCATAATCAAGGCCAGCCTGTTTTGCGGCCGTCACATCCGCCGTGATGTCAGCCACCTTGGCGATACGTGCTTTTGTTGCCTCGTCAAACTGGTTGCCGATGATCTTAAAATCAGAGAGTGTGAGTCCCAGTTGGGCAAACTCATCATTCAGCCCTTGCATCACCTCCCGAGCAATATTCGTCAGATTCGCATCGATTTCCTGAAATGAATACTTCTTTTCTGCCAAATGTGTGGCAATGAACTGTGGAATCCTATTGATGATGACATGCTGCATATCCAGTATAGTATAATGCTCCTTGCTTCCCATGATGTTGGTAAAAAGGAATGCAATATCACTGATGTGATAGGAGAAATTGCCGTTGGCGCCCATTTCCACGGGAATGTTGTAAACCGCATCGACATACTTGATAGGTGTTGCCGTGCCCCAACCCTGGTTAAGCACCTCGGCCTTGCGGTAGAAATACACAAACAGCTTATGCTCACTCTCAAAGTTCTTCCGGATGTTGATCAGCGAGGTGATAAAGGGATGGTTATCCGTCTTGAGGTTGAAGATGCCTTCCCCCTCGATGATGTCTACCACCTTGCCCTCATACACGAGCACACATCCTTGTCCGGGTGCAACGATGAGCTTACTGGCATTTTTTATCTCGTTCCTTTTCGATGGGAATTTATACCAAAGCAGGTTCGGATCCTGGTTTTCCCATTGGATGACTTGGGAAAGCTGAGTTTTAAAGATATTGAGTATGCTCATAACCTTATCATTTTGGGTTTATTTAATCGGGTGCTTTAAACCGGTGTTTTAACTTTCCATCAAGCCCCAGTAGAAACTCCTTTACAAAGTAGCCGGCACTCACTATCCGGCCGGAAGCGATGTACTTCTCTTCAGTAGGATATGTCCACCGTATCGTACCTGTTTTGGCATCCATCAATTGGACGGAATAGGTAGCATCATCAGCCGGGGTAGGTTTAAATGCGATGAGCACCGACTCCTCATTATAGTCAAGCACTTCAGGCTTGAAATAAAGCCTGTCTGGCGTGAAATCCTCATAAGAAAGCACCCGTGCGTCGTTCATATTCCGTTTGCTGATAAATTCCTTTTTATAAGGATCTGCTCCAGTAAAGACTCCTGCACCACCATAATTCCGCGACCAACTGAAGCGCGGGCTAGTTTTGGGATAGCCAATGGGTATTTTATATTGATATTTGACCAGCTGGATTTTTTCATCGGGATAAAATATACTCTCAGATGAAAAGGCAAAACCCGTCCGTACCGGTGTGTTGGCCGGAATATTGTCAAATCCTCGCTGGGATTTATATAGGTCGTCTTTGGTGTAGACTTTTTGAATGATGGGGTAGTAAAATACCTGCTTACCTTCATTGGTCATAACTCTAAATCCGTCGCCATCACTATTATAAATAAACTCGATTTTGGCGAATCCGGCCTGTAGTTCAGGTAGGTTGCTGTATGTATCGGGCGAAACTTCTGCCACCGCCTTATCTCGCTTATCCACCTGAAAAAGTTTGGTGTCGTCAATGATAAAATAAAGCTTGCCATTTTCAAATTCACGGAATCTGACACTGATGGAGCCAGGATTAGCGGGCAATTCGGTCCGCGTCACTTCCTTATTGTTTAGAGCATCATAAAAAACAGCCATTACCTTGCCTTCTTCGATGCCCCCTCCCCTTTTGCGTTGGGATCCCACTAGCATGAATAGGGGCTTCTTTACGGTATCTTCAAAAAATGAAATAGATTTGCTATACCAATAATATTGTTCCATTTGTCCGGCGGCAGAAGCGATGTGTCCCGTTGTATGCTTGCCGTTTGATTTTTTTGAAAAGACCGAACTCAGGATGTTGATCAATATAACGAGGCCAAATACGATTCCTACCCCGATAAATATAATCCGGTTAACGCCTCCTGTACTCGCCGGTTGAAGGGTGTCATAGCGGTAATTATGGTTGATGTTTACATCATCGCTATCCAAAAAATATTCGGTACCACAGCTATTGCATTTATAATAGTCTGCCTTGAGCAGTGTGTTTTCCACACTGCCACACTGCGGACATTTAATCGCCTTTATTCTTTTCGCCATCTAGTTCTTAAATGGAAACCGTAGGTAAGCGTCCGTGCCGTCAATCTTTCTCATAGACGGGCCTTTTCCGTTTACTAGCTGTTCGGCTTCAATAATGACATCGTCTAAGTCAAACCCCTGGATGGTTCTGCCTAACAGGAAGGATACCGTGTAATCCGTCCAGTTTTCGCCCAGTTCACTCCCCTTGTCCGCGGCTTGGTTGATATAATCCCAAGCCTCCTGCTCGGTGATATGCCCAACCCAATAGCACCATTTGGCGAGTGATACCGCCCTGCAGGTATCCCAGGCATAGGCAGACTTCGTTTGCGCCACCGTGGATAAATCCAGTTTTAGTCCCTTGGCTATCCTTTCTTGGATTTGGCTAAGCTCCGGCGAAGAAAGTCTCAGTACGACTTCAAATTCCATGCTTCTCTTCAGGTTAAGCAGGTTGGCAATGGTCTGTTTTGCCTCCTCAGTATTGGTAACCTCCCATTGCCGGCTCAGTCCATATGCATACTCATCGAGCCTCCTATCGGGAATGGTGTCTAATATCTTTTCGCCCCGCGTATAAGATAATATGGCCCCAAATACCAATGCTCTTTTCTGCTCATCCGTTAAAGGTGTTTTTGAACTGAATTTTGCCAACTGTTGTTGTTTTCTTTTTTTCATCATTGACTGTAAAACAATCATATACACAATGAAAACAACGGCTATCGCGCCAATAATAAAATAAATATTAATGTTCATTATAAAATTAAATTAGTTAATTATTCGTCGTCGTATATACTTCTCAATAGCATTTATAAGCTCACTTTGCAGGATTAATTTTCAATAGTCAACGGCAGCATAAACAAAAATACTAGGATGGATCTACCAATCTATACGTCTTTTTTATTTGTTGGCGCTTTTTAAATATCCGTGCATATAATCTTTGTAAATGTTTTTTTAGCTAGGATCTAGGAAAACAAGTGTTTTCAACCCTGTGCTACAAGACAACAAGATGCACGAAGACAATAAGAAAAGGAAACAACGGCATAGACTTGCCCATGAACTGTACATTATTCTATTTTTCTGGTGCCCCCCTTTACATACTCTGTGGGAAAGCCTGCATCAATATAATCACCAGTATGAAGAGGCTAATGCCTCCTATATAAATCCGCTTCATCGTCATGTATTTTTTATGTTTGCCCAAACAGCAGGCCATATAAGCTATACAGGTACAGTAAGCCCGTAAGCGGGAACATCACCAAGGAAAAAAACATCAGCCATCGAAAATTGGCCTCATCGTAATTGCGATCATACAATTTTCACTGAAAACATGTTATTCTACCAAAATCATAATGCTGACAACCAAAAGATGAATTTAGAATGTACAACCACTAAAAAAATACTTGTCATTTTTTCGGTTGCAGACCGAGCGCTTCATCCCTACTTTTGTTTTACATAATTTTTCAGGTACGCTGATATGCAACTCACCATAGACATCATGTATAAAGCCATTGTAGCGAAAGACACCTTTTTTGAAGGCGTTTTCTTTACGGCAGTAAAAACAACGGGTATTTTTTGTAGACCCTCATGTACAGCCCGAAAACCAAAAAAAGAAAATGTTGAATTCTTTCGAACCGCTAAAGAAGCTATCTTAACAGGGTATCGGCCTTGCAAAATCTGCCGTCCGCTGGAAAAATTAAACGAAACCCCTGGATATATCAGCAGCATTCTCAAAGAATTAACCGACAATCCATCTTTAAAGTTCAAAAATCAGGACCTGATACAGAAAGGAATAGATCCCACTAAAGTAAGGAGATGGTTTATGAAAAACCATGGCATCACGTTTCATGCGTATCAAAGAATGTTTCGGATTAATACCGCATTTAAAAAAATACAGACGGGGGAGTCCATTTCTTCCATTGCGTTTGATTCTGGTTACGAATCATTAAGTGGTTTTACAGAATCGTTTAAAAACATTTTCGGTGTTTCACCCCAACATAGTAAATCACAGCGAGTAATCGACCTGAAAAGAATAGAAACGCCGTTAGGTACGATGTATGCCTGCGCAGTGAAAGAAGGGGTCTGTTTGCTTGAATTTACGGATCGAAAGATGTTAGAGACCGAATTGAAGACCTTGGCTAAAAAACTAAATGCGACCATTATTCAGGGCGACAATGAACACTTCCTGGTATTGGAACAACAATTAATCGAATATTTTGAAGGTAGGCGTAAAACTTTTTCAGTAAAACTTTTTACGATAGGTTCTGACTTTCAAAACGCCGTGTGGGAAACATTGCAGAGTATTCCGTATGGGCAAACCAAAAGTTATAAAGAGCAAGCCATTTCGATCGGAAAACCCGAATCTGTCAGGGCGGTGGCCAATGCGAATGGAATGAACCGTATAGCTATCCTTGTTCCTTGCCATCGCGTGATTGGATCCAATGGCAATCTGACAGGATATGGGGGTGGGATATGGCGAAAGCAACGTCTGCTTGAAATGGAAAAATCTAATGTACGACCTTAAAATGTATTAACTATTAAACCCGCCGTCTGTGGTTATGGTGGTTCCCGTAATAAACTGGCTTTCTTCACTTGCAAGGTATGCGACTAAGCCGGCTATTTCTCCTACTGTTCCATAACGGAAAATTGCCATCGCGTTTGTTATGAATCCTGCTATTTCGCTATCGGCTGGATTCATCTCGGTATCTACCGGACTAGGTTGTACCAAATTTACGTGATATTCCGAGAACCAAGCTCTCGCGCCATGCCTTTATTTAGCCCAATCAATGCTGATTTGCTCATTCCGTATAAACCCATGTTGCCATCGGAAACACGATCTGCTACGTTGCTTCCTATGGTAATGATCCTACCTCCCTCTGGCATCTGCTGGGCAACTTCCTGCATCGCAACAAAAACTGCCCGAACATTTACTGCTATCATTCTATCAAAATCTCCCAGTGTGCTCTCCTGAGTGGATTTGTATGAAAAGACTCCTGCATTGTTTATTAAAAGATCAATTTTCCCATAATCAGCAACTACTTGCCGGATTGCCCTGGTGATGTCTTCCGGGCGTTCATTGTTTGCTACAATAGCGGCTCCCTTACCTCCAAATTTTTCAACTTCGGCAATGACGAGTGCCGCCTTTTCAGGATTATTTCCGGAATGTGTAAAAATTGCATTCGCTCCTTCAGCAGCCAACCGCTTTACAATGGCGGCGCCCATTCCCCTGCTGCCCCCTGTTACAAATGCCACTTTACCTGTTAGGTGTCCATTTTGATTTTCCATGCGTAATTTATTCTTTTGATTATTTCTTTGCAAAAATAGCCAAGCAACTGTACTTTTGTAAGTACTGACAGAATTCTTAAGTACTAACAGAAAAGTAAGTTATGAGAAAAGAAGCCTCTTCTAACGCTTTGAACGAGAAAAAAATCAATGCTTCCTGTGGCATGGGTTATGCGCTATCCCTGATAGGAGGAAGATGGAAATCCAATATTCTATGGCGATTGCTGATTGATGGAAAATTGCGTTATAATGAATTGCGAAGATTGATTCCGGGCATCTCCGAGCGTATGCTGGTATCTCAGTTGAGGGAAATGGAAGCCGACAAACTGGTGCTGCGCATTGTATACCCTGAAGTGCCACCCAGAGTGGAATACGAATTAACGGAGCTCGGACAATCTATGCGTTCCATGCTCCAAAGCATTTCGGATTGGGGGGAAATGCATAGGCAAGTTACACGGGAAAACTAATAATTTGCTCGAAACTCCAAAGAAGGACTTCACAGCCATTATTGAACGTGTTATTTTTGTATTGACAGAACATATTACCTACGATTGTAAACCAACGCATCTAAAAAAAAGAGGCTACTTGTCCCCTTTCTATATGTTCAATCGTCATTAAGACAAAACATAAAATCTTATTAACAATGAAAGACTTCGTATTAATTTTCAGGTTGAGCAATAGCTCAGACACGAAACCGTCCCCTGAACAAATGCAAGAAAGAATGAATTGGTTGGCAGGTATTGCTGCGCAAAACAAATTGGCCGACAAGGGAAACACACTATCCCCAATTAGTGCAAAGACTGTGAAGCCGGACAATGTGGTAACTGATGGGCCATACACGGAAATCAAGGAATTTATCAGCGGTTATGTGATTGTAAAAGCCGATAGCATTGACGAGGCTGTTGAATTGGCAAAAGGTAATCCCATCTTTAAAATTGGCGGAAATATTGAAGTAAGAGAAGTGGTAAAACGTGACTAATGGAAGAAAAGGCTACAGCACATCAAGAGCTTTTGCCTCACTTATTCAGATTAGAGTATACTAAAATGACGGCTATACTATGCCGTCATTTTGGCCTTAAGCACATCGAAACAGCTGAAGACATTGCCAGCGAAACATTTTTGAAAGCGACAGAATTATGGGGTACCAATGGCATACCTGAAAACCCGACTGCCTGGCTTTATACCGTTGCCAAAAACAAAACAAAAGACCACCTCAGGCGACTTAATATTTTTGAAACACAAATTAAAGGAACAATTAGCGCGGACGGATTTCAAGCTGAACAGAACATTGATTTTACGCAGCAAACCATTGTTGACAGCCAATTGGCCATGATTTTTGCCGTTTGCAATCCAACAAACTCCATGGAGGCACAAATCTGTTTGTCACTTCAAATTCTCTGCGGTTTTAGTGTAGAAGAAATTGCCAATGCCTTCCTCACGAAGACAGAAACGATAAAAAAACGGTTGTTTAGGGCAAGGGCAAATCTTCGCAATGACAATTTTCAAATTAAGAAATTGCAGAAGGTAACTATACAATCAAGACTTGATACCGTTTTAAAGACCTTATATCTTTTGTTTAATGAAGGATACTTTTCTAAGTCAAATAATCAGTTAATCCGAAGGGACCTTTGTTCGGAAGCGATCAGACTTACGCTTATTTTGACCGAAAACCCATTGACAAATACACCCCAAACCAATGCGCTACTTTCTTTAATGTGTTTCCAAAGTTCAAGGCTCGATGCAAGAGTTAGCGACACAGGCGAGGCCATTTTATTTGAACAGCAGGATAAAAACTTATGGGATAAAGAGTTGATTGAAAAAGGGAATTATTACTTAATCAATGCCTGTGCAGGTTCCACCAACTGGCGGACAAAATACCATTTAGAGGCGGGCATTGCATACTGGCATACTACCCCTACAGACGAAAATAAATGGCAGTATATTTTACAATTATATGATCAGCTTATCCTCATAGCGTATTCACCCATAACAGCGCTAAACAGGGCATTTGCTTACGCGAAGGTTCACGGAAATAAACAGGCAATTAAGGAAACGGAAAACCTGAATCTCATTGAAAACAGCTATTACCATTCCTTATTGGGCTATTTGTATACAGATACGGACATTGATAAAGCCAATAAGCATTACAACAGGGCTATCGACCTGACAAAATCTAAAACTGAAAGAAAAACCCTAATAAGAGAAAGGGATCGGCTGAAAGAGTGACAGATCTAAGGTTCTTCACAATCGATGGTCTCTGTAGTGATGAATAGGTTGCCAAACTCCTTGTAGAAGGCCTCATCATGTTCCAAACGTTCAATGAGCCCATTGGAATGATTCCACCATCCAAATGTCAGCACATAGACTTTGGCGTACATTAGTCTATTTGTTGACTCGTATTGGCTGCGATACTCCTGCCAAACATATTCCGGATTTGCATTATTCGGTGCCCGTTGTGCAATCAAATCGTGCCATACTTCCAGTAAATCATCCCCTCCTGTGATGAGCGCATCGGCATACCTTGTCAGCACGCTATCCGGCTTGTCAAACTGCCTCAATGCGTTAGGCACACCGTCCATATAGGCCTGATAAGCGATGCGAGATTTGGTATAGTACTGATCTAGTTCATTCAATTTTGTTCGCTTTATCTGCTGCCATACTGCTGTTGGAGGCAAATCCAAGTCAACCAGTTTTGTTTTTAGCCGCATGTAATCATCCTCCAATTTGCTCAGGTCAAGCCGCTCGATATCTTCTGGCTTGAATACCGATACCGTATTGAGATGATACGAGTCTATCCACAAAAAGGCATGGGCGTTTTCAATCTGCGCACGGCTGTATGCCGCACTGTCATAAACGCTTTCATATGCGCACAATTCATCCTCCCATTTGAATACAGCTTCCTGGGTGAAGGACATACCCGGGATGAGAAAACAGGGTACAAATGCTTTTATTACTGAAGCATGCATGGCTCAAGATACGATATAAAAACATTTGCCGCAAATTAATTACCAACCATGTTGCCTATATAGACACATTGTGGAAGAAGATATTATCCAATACCATTACTTCCACAAACATTTATATCCGTTGGGATGTTATCTTTATATGTTTAATTACCATGTATCTTTAAGAAGTTTGTCATGCCATAACGTCGAATGAAACCGCTTATAATCTTATTGCTTACCCTTTGGATAGCCCCGCCGGTTATATCGCAAAATTATGGCGCATTGCGCAACAATATGGTACGTACCCAACTTGAAACACGCGGCATTAACCATCGCGCCACGCTTGAGGCCATGAGTAAGGTGGAGCGACATTTGTTTGTCCCGTCAGCGTACCAAAAACATGCTTATGACGATGCTCCTCTGCCAATAGGGTATGACCAGACCATCTCCCAGCCTTATATCGTGGCCTATATGACTCAGTTGCTTGCACCTAAGGCCGGCGATCGCGTGTTAGAAATTGGTACAGGGTCGGGGTATCAGGCAGCCATATTAGCCGAAATAGTAGACGAGGTTTATACCATTGAGATTGTTAAAGAATTGGGCGAGCGGAGCAAGAAACTAATGGGCAAGTTAGGCTATGACAACGTAGAGGTCATCATTGGTGATGGTTACAAGGGGCTTGCGGCAAAAGCGCCTTTCGATGGCATCATTGTCACAGCCGCTGCTGAAGAAATTCCACCTCCACTTATCGAACAATTGAGAGACGGAGGAAAAATGGTCATGCCTGTAGGTCCTTCAGCCTCGGTACAAACCTTGATGTTAGTCGAAAAACAGGATGGTAAAATTATCAAGACCAACCTGACACCCGTACGTTTTGTACCCTTTACACGGCAAAAAAAATAATTACAAACCACACATTATATAGATCATGGGCCACCACCATGTTGTTTTGTCAATAAAGGATGGTGAATTTGAAATCCAGCGGATTGAAATGGTGTATTAGCTCACTTATTAATTTATCCCCGTGTTTCACATAAAGCAATCCCATGTTTTCTGATCGTTCCTGCAACACACCTCCTGGGAAAAGTTTTTCCTTTATACGGTCAATCTGAATCAACGCATCCTCGTGGTTTCGTTTGTCTGCCTTAAGCAGTTTCTTCTCCAGGTTATTGATGGCTTTCTTAAGCCGAGCTTTTACTGCATCTGTACTTGGTCCCAAACTGGGATCTATTTTATGCGCACGCAACCTTAGCTTGCCGAATATGGCCTTCAGTTCCATCCATTCGTCATTAAGATTAAGCTTATGCTTAGTGTGTCGACGTACGTATTCTTTCTTCAGGTCATCGCTGTCCTTGAAAATGCTTTTGAATGTAAGGTCGAGTCGAAGAATCTTCACCGCCATAGTATCATCGGTCACCATAGCTGAGTTGCGTGGCACCAATATCGGAAATTCCACGCCATAATGTTGAAAGCTTCCTTTCAACTGAAGCCAATACACGATTTCTGCACCGCCTCCGATATAGGCTAGGTTCGGCAAGACCATTTCCTGGTATAGTGGACGCATGACCACATTGGGGCTAAACCTTTCGGGATGCTGGTGTATTTCGGCTTTCAATTCGCCTTCCGTGAAATAAATTCCTTGATGTAGCACCTCATACCGTCCATCGTCAAGCTTCACGATACGCTCCCTGAATACATCAGTGAGGTAGAAGAAATTGATTTCTCGGGCATGCACTTGGGTTGAAAACCCCGCAGCTTTAAGGGCTGCAGAGGTACGATCAATCTGCCTATGGCTGTATTCCCCGATAATATCTTGTTCGATAAGTGGGGCGAAGTGTTTCTTGAGCGAGGGGTCGTCTGCATCCATTATTACCAATCCGTATTGGCCAAACAGGCCATTGACCAAATACCTTGTGGCTGCCGCTAAGTTGTCTTGCCCGAGATAAGCCTCTTCCATCAGTTTTGCCAATTTGGAAGAGTTGCCGGAGAGACCAAGGAAATTCTGGTATTGACGTACGGCATCTCCTATACTTGCTGTTTTCATCCTGCCCGTAGCACCCTGAGTCTCTGCTTCCCAACTTATTTTCTTTCCCTGTAGTCGGGTATGATTGATTTCGGCAAAGTCGTGGTCCTCTGTAGCCATCCAGTACACGGGCACAAAGTTGTATCCTGGAAAAGCCTCCTTGAGATCTTGGGCAAGCCGGATAGCCGTTGCGATCTTAAAAATGAAATATAGCGGCCCGGTAAAGATGTTAAGCTGGTGGCCAGTGGTAACGGTGAATGTCTGTTCATGGTGTAGGGCGGTGATGTTAGCCGCTACTTCCGGTTGGCGTTCCAGCAAGTTGCCATACTGATGTTTTAGGCGCTCGACTAATAGCCCTCGATCGGTTTTCCCCGTCTTGCTTCGTAGTTGTTTCGCAAAGCCCTCCAAATCCGGCCTATTACCCGCAAAGGGAGCAAGTAAGGGATCATTGTCCACATACGCCAACAGCGTCTTCGAAAATCCGTTTGTGTCCTTGTAATCTATATAGGTTGCCTTCATCGATAAAACATGTTTGTCAGTCTCCCATCTGTCCTTGTGAGCTTACAATTATAGATGAAAAATAGCAGTTACAGGTAAAAGCGACGACGGATAACAATTATTTGACAATCTTTCCATATAAATCGAAGTCTTCCGCCCGTTCAATATACACTTGTGCAAAACGGCCTGTGGTAAGATACTTGTCGGAAGCAGGAATTAGCACCTCATTATCTACTTCGGGTGAATCGTATTCTGTACGTCCAATGAAATACGCTCCTTCCATCTTATCTACCAACACCTTGTAGGTGTTTCCTACCCGGGTTTGATTAATATCATACGAAATGTGTTGCTGAATTTCCATCAGCCGCTCCACACGTGAGGCTTTTTCTTCTTCAGGCACATCGTCTACTAAACTATGGGCATGGGTTTTTTCCTCATGGGAATAGGTGAAGCACCCCAACCGGTCAAAGCGTGTATCGGCTACCCATTGTTGTAATTCATCGAAGTCCCGTTCGGTTTCGCCGGGATACCCACAAATTAGCGTGGTCCGTAACGCAATTTCCGGTACCCGCGCGCGGATGGTGTCGACCAAATCCATCGTTTTCTGCTTGTTGATACCGCGACGCATGGATTTGAGCATGTTGTCGCTGATGTGCTGTAAGGGCATATCGAGGTAATTGCAGATATTGCTTCGCTCGTTCATCACATCGAGAATATCCAGCGGGAATCCAGCGGGGTATGCATATTGCAACCGAATCCATTCAATCCCTTCCACGTCCGAAAGCCGACGGAGCAAATCGGATAGGTTGCGCTTACCATATAGGTCGAGCCCATAATATGTAAGGTCTTGTGCAATAAGTATGATTTCTTTGGTGCCGTTTTTGGCCAAATGTTGGGCTTCCTTCACCAAATCTTCCATCGGCTTGGATACATGTTTGCCGCGCATGAGGGGGATGGCGCAGAATGAGCATGGCCGATTGCACCCTTCCGCGATTTTGAAATACGCGAAGTGGGAAGGTGTCGTGAGCATCCGCTCGCCCAGCAATTCATACTTATAGTCGGCACCGATGGTGCTCAATAAATCTTGTAAGTCGTTGGTGCCGAAATAAGCATCCACATTGGGTATTTCGGTTTGTAATTCGGGTTTATAGCGTTCGGAAAGGCAACCGGTCACGATGACTTTGCCCACCTTACCTTCATCTTTGAGTGCACTATATTGCAAGATGGTATCGATGGACTCCTGCTTGGCATTATCGATAAAACCGCAAGTATTGATAACCACGATGTCATCCGCCTGCACATTTTCTGCTTCGTGTACCACCTGCATGCTATTGCCTCGCAGTTGCCCCATTAACACCTCACTATCATGGATGTTTTTCGAGCAACCCAATGTCACTACATTGACTCGCGGACTCCGTTGGATAGGGGTCGGTTTTACTTGCTTCGTTTTCATAACACAATTCCATCACTTAAACAGCGAATCCACAAATTCTCTTTTGTTGAATAGCTGTAGGTCCCCCACTTTTTCGCCCACACCAATATATTTCACGGGGATTTTGAATTGGTCAGAGATGCCAATAACTACACCCCCCTTGGCCGTACCATCGAGTTTGGTCAATGCCAAGGCATTCACATCCGTCGCTTGGGTGAACTGCTTGCACTGCTCAATGGCATTCTGTCCTGTGGAAGCATCGAGCACCAGTAGGATTTCATGTGGTGCATCGGGGACGACTTTTTGCATCACATTCTTGATTTTGCTGAGTTCATTCATCAGGGCGACCTTGTTGTGCAATCTTCCGGCTGTATCGATGATGGCCACATCATCGCCATTGGCCACGGCAGATTTTATGGTATCGAAAGCCACAGATGCTGGATCAGAGCCCATAGCCTGCGCCACTACACGCACGCCCACCCGTTCACCCCAAAGTTTGATTTGATCTACGGCAGCGGCTCTGAATGTATCGGCAGCTCCCAACACCACCTTATTGCCGGCCTCCCTGAGTTGATAAGCCAATTTGCCTATGGTCGTAGTTTTACCCACACCGTTTACACCTACCACCATGATGACGTAAGGCTTGTGGTCGCCATATTCAAAATGCTCAAAATCCGAGCTGTTGTTTTCGGCAAGGAGTGCTTGGATTTCGTCTCTCAGGATCGCATTGAGTTCGGAAGTATTCACGTATTTATCGCGAGATACACGTGCTTCGATCCGCGCTATAATTTTAAGGGTAGTGTTTACACCCACGTCAGATGTAACCAATATTTCCTCCAAATCATCGAGAACCTCATCATCCACACTAGATTTACCTACAACGGCCTTGGTGATTTTGGAGAAAAATCCTTCCTTAGTTTTCTCAAGCCCTTTATCAAGCGCTTGCTGCGCTTCAGGAGTTTCTTGCTTCTTTTTGAAAAGATCAAACAATCCCATAGTTCATGCTGCTAAATTAATCACAACAAAAAAGCCCTTCCGGTTGACCTCCGAAACGGCTTCTAGCAATATCGTAACACACAAAAGCTATTGTGCGGCCGATTCTATAACGGCTTCTTTGGCCACTTCTATAGCGTCTTTGATATGGTCGTTGTGTGCAATCATTGCCTTAAAGGTGTATGCGCCGGTCTTCGGAGACCTTACGGCGGTGATTACCTTCGTGTAATCTTTCCCTTTACCGGTTTTGAGTGATGCTACTGCTTTCTTTGCCATGTCTTTCTAATTAGTTATGCAATTGCCCTTGAAAGCCAATCGCTGGATTTATTTAATTTCTTTGTGAACCGTCACACGCCTCAATACGGGATTGAATTTTTTCAACTCCAATCGTTCGGTGGTGTTTTTCTTGTTTTTGGTCGTGATGTAACGCGACATCCCTGGAAGACCACTCTCTTTGTGCTCAGTACATTCCAAGATAACCTGTACCCTATTTCCTTTTTTAGCCATTGTTGTAGTGTATTGTAATCCGTCGAATCGAACGGGTAAAATTCAAACTAAGTCGCTCAGCGAGCGCGCACTCCTTAAACGTATCCTTTTTTGATAAACTTATCGATGACAGCAGTGATGCCGTTTTTATTGATCGTTTTTATCGCCGAGGTGGATACTTTCAGGGTAATCCAACGGTTTTCTTCAGGTATGAAGAACCGCTTGGTCTGCAAATTGGGATAAAATTTACGTTTGGTTTTCGCATTGGAATTCGAAACGTTGAATCCGTTCATTGCCGTTTTTCCTGTTAAATCACAAACTCTTGACATGATTGTATGCTGTTTTTATCGTGTTAAATGCCTTTTTCGCAAAGAGCTTGCAAATATCAGCATTTGTTTTTTATTATACAATTATTTTTTTCTTTATCTTCGGGTGGTCTACCCATTTGTTTTTTCTATCATGCCCAGCTGCCACCGCTCAACAACTCATGGGTCTGGACTAAGCAACGGTCTCATACTTATTCGTCGGGAAAAATCATTACCTTTGCATTACAAGCAAAGGCTATACCCATCTCCTATACTTTGGTGCAAGACTTTGAAGACGACCTCGATTGTTCATCCAGATTTTGTGCTTTTGGTGATAACCTTGCTTTGAACGCATATTTTCAATTACTAAAGGCAATATCATGAGCAGCAAAGAAAGCAAGAGGCAACAACGATTTGCTGGGGTCATACAGCAGGATTTGGGCGAACTCTTCCAGCGAGAGGGCAACACATGGGCTCCGGGGGCGTTTATAACGGTGACCCGTGTAAGGGTTACCCCTGACCTAGCCATTGCACGTGTATACCTCAGTTTCCTTAACACGAAACAAGCCAAGGACGACATAATCAATATCAAATCGCATGCAGGCGAAATTCGCTATAAACTGGGTGCCCGCATAAAAAACCAAGCCCGGGTTGTACCACAACTGGAATTTTTTCTGGATGACACCAACGAATATGTTGAACATATGGATAAGCTCTTTGATGAAATCAGTAAAGAACCCAGGCAACCGGAATAAACATAGATGATCTTCCAACTGGACGATGACGATATCGGTTTCCCCAATCCGACGTTGGCCGAATCTGATGGACTACTCGCCATTGGGGGTGATTTACGCCCCGATAGACTCATTGCAGCTTACCAAAATGGTATTTTCCCATGGTATAGTGATGAAACTCCTATCCTCTGGTATTCACCGCATGAACGATTTGTCCTTTTTCCTGAAGAACTAAAAATAAGCAAGAGCATGCGGCGGATGAGGCGCTCTGGCGCGTTCGAAGTCACCCTTGACAAGGCTTTTGCCGAAGTCATCACCGCTTGCGCCCTCCAACCCCGCCGTGGACAGGAGGGCACGTGGATTACGGCCGACATGCAAAAAGCCTATACCAGCCTACATGTATTGGAGATAGCCCATTCCGTGGAAGTATGGCAAGAAGGGCAGTTGGTCGGTGGGCTATATGGTATAGCCCTTGGCGATGTGTTTTGTGGCGAGAGTATGTTCAGCCAAACCCCCAACGCATCCAAGGCAGCCTTGATCGGGTTGTGCCAAACCCAGCACTATCGCCTTATCGATTGCCAAGTATATACGGAACATTTGGCATCGATGGGAGCAAGGATGATCCCGCGCGAAGTATATATGGGTTTCTTAGCAGGTTTAGGCAAATGATATCATGCTTGCGTCGATTTCCACAAGGCTACGGCACCCCGCTAAACGCGCCGTGAGTTCAAAATCATTGAGGATATTCAAGATAACATCCTCCACCCCCTGTTGATGGCCTATGGCCAACCCATAGGCATAAGGCCTTCCCAACAATACAGCATCGGCACCTAAAGCCAGAGCCTTGAATAGGTCACTGCCGCTTCGTATCCCACTATCGAGTAATAAAGGGAACGGCTTCGGAACAGCCTTTCTGATTGCTACCAAGGCATCCAATGTAGGTATAGCCCCGTCCACCTGGCGTCCACCATGGTTGGATACCACAACGCCATCGACCCCAGCATCCAGCGCCTTTAGCGCGTCGTCGGCACGCAATATACCCTTAATAAGGATGGGTAGTTTGGTTTGCCGCCTCAGCCAGGTAACCTGCTCCCAACTCAATGCCGGATTGGAGTAAATATTGATGAACAATCGCACTGCCGCCAATGGCTCCTTGCGAAAAAGGTTTTTAAAGAACCCGCCAGGATAATTTGCTTTCAGTTGCAGCAGATTGGCAATGGTTTCAAGTGTCACCTTCGGTTTGGGTGCTCCGGTAATACCTCGTCCTTCTCCATCACCAAGCATCGCCTTGAACACGTTGTCCGATGTATATTGGGCGATTCCCATCCCCTTTAGAAAGGGTAAGTATCCCAAGGCTAAGTCGCGGTTACGCCAGCCCAACAATGTCGTGTCTACGGTGAGCACAATGGCTTTGCACCCACATGCCTCAGCCCGGTGTACGAATGAACGTACTAAATCGTCCGATCTGCTCCAATACAATTGGAACCATCTTGGGGTATCGCCCATATCGTGTGCGCAGATTTCCATGGGTGTGCCTGCCTGATTGGAAAACACAAATGGCACCCCTACATTTTGGCATGCACGGGCAACTACCCGGTCCGCCTGCGGGCAAACCAAATCCAGCACGCCTATTGGCGCCAATAACAAGGGAGCCGGTAAATTCATTCCTAATAAAGACGTGGAGAAATCTGCCGACTCATTGTTGTACATCATCCGTGGAAGTATACGCACATTGGAAAAGGCCGTTGCATTGGATATGATACTTTCCTCATTTCCAGCTCCCCCATCAATGTATGCCCATGCCCTTGTCGATAGGTTTTTCTTGGCAGCCATTCGGAGTTCGGTAGCATGAAAGGGGACGGCGGGCCGCTTTCCCGACATCCCATCCAGAAAAATGTTCTTCTGCCGTTGAAGTGCGTGGATATAGGGCATAAGCTTATCTTTGGTATAACAAAGGTAAAGGTAGGGAAATTTCCATTTGCAGAAAGCCCTGTCGCATTTCTGCAAGGTTACTTTTTTCGCTTCCCTACCCAAAAATTATTGAACCCCAATCCAGTTTGCAATTCCAACAATTGCTGTTGCAACATCTCCAGTATGGCCAGAAAATTATAGACAAACTGCACCTTATTTTCAGAGTTTTTGACAATGGCGCTAAAGTCCAACTTTTGGTTGATGGCCACCAGCGACTCAATCGCCTTTTTCTGTTGCTCGATGGTGTAGGGATATCTTACCACCGTATGCCGCACTTCTTTACTACGATTGGTGTAATTATATAGCTGCTTTTCGTATACCAACATCAGCTTATAGAGGTCGAAGGTGGTCAATTCCTCGCCCATCCCCGCGTGTTCAGCCGCCAAACGCAAATCCACGGTGATATTACCCCGTTTGGCCTGTTTTAACCGCTCTTCTTCAAGGGCCCGAAGTTCCTCGGATACTTCCTTAAATTGTTTATACAGCACCAATTTCTGTATAAGATCCTGTTTGGGGTCTATTTCATTGCCATCTTCATCCAACTCGGGCCTAGGAAGCAGCATTTTGGCCTTGATACGCATCAGCGTAGCAGCCACAAAAATAAATTCACTGGCCAGTTCCATGTTCAATGCCTGCATATGTTGGATGTAATCCAGGAAATCATTGGTAATTTTGGCTATTGGGATATCATGGATATTCAATTCGTCGCGTTCGATGAAAAACAGCAACAAATCAAATGGCCCCTCAAACTGGGCGAGTTTTATTTCATATCCTTCGGGCTGCATTTGGGTCAAACTTAGATAAACTTAGTTTTTCTCACAAGTATTAATTCTTTTGAGTATCCAAACAACCTTCGCCGGGATATGCTGCCCAAAGCGCTAGAAACAATCCCTGCTATTTCTTGTTTTCTCATTAGCACAAACTATTTACTTGTCTTAAACGATACTTAAGGGAAGTTTAAAGTTTAAATGGATGATGGGGTCATTCGCTTCCACAGGATGCTTGACCTATCATTGCCCTGCCGTACTTGGCGGCCGTGAAAATTATAAGCCATGGTATCAATAATTATTAGTTACTTTGTATCGATTTTCCAAACCTGGCAACTATGGAGATTGAAGCCGGAGAACTACTTAAAAAAATAAATGCGCCTGCAGACCTGAAACAGCTTCGCAAAGCTGATCTGGTAAAACTGTGTGGTGAATTGCGCCAATACATTATAGACACCGTCTCGGTCCACGGCGGCCATTTTGCGGCAAGCCTTGGCGTGGTGGAACTTACTGTGGCCTTACATTATGTGCTCAACACACCTTATGACCAATTGGTCTGGGATGTAGGCCATCAGGCCTATGGCCACAAAATCATCACGGGCAGGCGTGAAGTATTCCACACCAATCGTGTATTGGATGGTATCAGCGGATTCCCTAAGCGAAGTGAGAGTGAATACGATACTTTTGGTGTGGGGCATTCCTCAACGTCCATTTCCGCTGCATTAGGCATGGCTGTGGCTTCGCATTACAAGGGTGAAACCGATCGTCAACATATAGCGGTTATCGGGGATGGGGCCATGACCGCCGGAATGGCTTTCGAGGCGCTCAACCATGCCGGCATTGAAAAATCCAACCTATTGGTCATCCTCAATGACAATTGCATGTCTATTGACCCCAATGTGGGGGCATTGAAGGAATACCTCACCAGCATCACCACATCCAAGTCATGGAACCGGTTCAGGGATGATATTGCACATGTACTTGCCAAAATATCGGAAATAGGCCCCGATGCGCTTGGTGTAGCGAAAAAAATTGAAAAAAGCATAAAAGGGACGTTGCTCAAGAACAGCAACCTATTCGAATCGCTTAATTTCCGTTATTTCGGGCCCGTTGACGGGCATGATGTGAAACGGCTTATCCATACATTGGACGATCTGCGTGATATCCCTGGACCTAAGCTTTTACATTGCATCACGGTAAAGGGCAAGGGTTATACATTGGCCGAAAGGGACCAAACCACGTGGCATGCTCCCGGGCTGTTCGATAAGATTACCGGGGAAATCAAAAAATCTAAAAAAGACATTCCAGTTGCCCCGAAATATCAAGATGTTTTTGGGCACACACTTGTGGAATTGGCCGAAAAGAACGATAAAATCATGGGCATCACTCCGGCGATGCCTTCTGGTTCGTCCATGAACATCATGATGAAAGCCATGCCCGATAGGGCTTTTGATGTGGGTATTGCCGAGCAACATGCCGTGACCTTTTCGGCAGGATTAGCTACCCAAGGGATGGTGCCGTTTTGCAACATTTATTCCAGCTTCATGCAACGCGCTTATGATCAGGTGATACACGATGTGGCTATCCAAAAGCTCCATGTGGTTTTCTGCCTTGATCGTGCAGGTATCGCCGGAGCGGATGGCCCCACACACCATGGGGCTTATGACATTGCCTTCATGCGGTGCATTCCCAACCTTACCGTAGCAGCGCCCATGAACGAAGAAGAGCTGCGCAATCTCATGTACACCGCCCAACAGGACGGTATGGGTCCGTTTGTAATCCGGTATCCACGAGGACAGGGTGTGATGCCCGATTGGCGGAGGCCTCTCAAGGCTTTAGAAGTGGGTAAAGGCCATAAAATATGTGATGGTGAAGAGCTGGCTTTCCTCAGCATCGGACATATCGGTAATGAGGCGGTGAAAGCTTGTATTGAGCTTAATCAAGAAGGGATATTCCCTGCACATTATGACCTACGTTTCGCCAAGCCATTGGACGAAACCCTCTTGCATGAGGTTTTCGGCAAATTCAAAAAAATCATCACCATTGAAGACGGTTGCCTACATGGAGGCATGGGAAGTGCCGTGCTGGAATTCATGGCAGACCATAGCTACCAAGCAACGGTGGTGCGCTTAGGCATACCGGATGAAGTGATAGAACATGGTGAGCAGCATGAACTTTGGGCCATGTGTGGATATAATAGTCAATCAATCGCCAACGCGGCCAGAAAAATCGCTGTCGGCCGTAAAACCGATACCTTGGCGGGATAACTTCTGCATTGCTGACCATTCACTCATGAAGCCCATTCTATTAACCATTAAATCAGGCATCCAATATTCCGTTCTTCTTTTATTGTTGGTATTGCCTGCACTGCTTTTTGCCCAATTAGACAGGACCAAGCACGCGCTTTCGATTAAGGCTAATTATGGCTTGGATGTTTCCGCCGAAAGCGCCAACCACTCTAAAAATTATTTATATGGATTGCACATAAGTTATGACAAAAACATTGCGTCAAGCTCCGACGAATGGGTAAGGTTTTTTAACGCTAAAAACCTATCTTTTGGTTTGACATGGAATAACTTGGACCACATGATGGAAATCGTTGATGGAAAAGCATACCCTGCTGGGCAAGCACTTGGTGCGCTAGCCGAAGTCGATTTTCAGCTGTTTAAAATCGGCAACGCCAAGATACTCCTTACCCCCGGCATCGGCCTTTCATACCTCACCCAAAACGTCTTCACCCAACCGGAGACCTCTACCATCGGAAGCCACATCAATTTAACCTTGACAGGCGAATTGAGTGCCGAAATCCCGATTAGCCAAAATACAAGCCTAGTAGCGGGCGCCAATATTCTGCATTATTCCAATGGCGCCGTCGTCGTGCCAAACGGAGGGATTAATGCCATGACTGGCTCAGTCGGGGTGAAAACTGCTTTGAGCAAACCAACAGACCTTACTTCCGCTCCTGAAACCTACCACCATATAGAAGGGAACAACGCCGAAGTATGGATTGGAGCTGGCGTACGAGGCAAATACCGCGACAAGCGGAAGAAATTTTATCGTTCAGGCGTATATGCAGGCTATAACTTTTACATAAACCGGGCCTTATCCTTAAAGTCAGGCACGCACATGGTCTATTATCATAGTGTATTTGATATCGACCGGTTTGATGAAACCTTCCAGTATTATGGGTCTTCTTATGATCATATTCGCTTAGGAATCGCTGCAGGCGCAGATTTTACTATGGGGCGTCTCGTAGTTAATGCCATGTATGGTAAATATTTGCATTACAACAGCTATCATGATATTGGCTGGTATTGGGTCCTTGGTTTGCGTTATTTCTTCACCCCTAATATTGGCGTCCAATCTACCCTTAATCTCCATGGCGTCCAAGCGGATTACGTGAATTGGGGATTAATTTTCAGGATTTAACTTGGCCGCTATCGTTCCATGTCCGCGATGCTTCCTGCAACCGGCTTGTTACATACACGCTTTATAATCCTGCATGGATTTACTAACTTAGCCGACCATATTAACTTAATAAATTGTCTCATTTTCATTCCAATCCTTAATCATATGAAGCTGAAAGCGGTTTTTTTATTATCCCTTGTTACCATCCTCTTTTTTATTCATGTCAGGGGTCAAGAATCCATTCCAAGGCCTAAATTGGTCGTGGGCCTGATGGTCGACCAAATGCGTTGGGACTATCTATACCGCTTTTACGATCGCTACGGGGAAAATGGGTTCAAGCGCTTATTAAGTGAGGGATTTTCCTGCGAAAACACCTATATTGATTATGTACCTACCTACACAGCCATTGGCCACAGTACAGTATATACCGGTAGTGTGCCGGCCATACACGGCATTGCTGGCAATGATTTCATGATCCAAAAGACCGGACAACGAATGTACTGCACACAGGACGATAATGTCAACGGAGTAGGAACCGATGGGAGTGAGGGTAAGCAATCGCCACGGAACCTTCTTTCTTCCACCATTACCGATCAACTCAAACTGGCTACCAATTTCCGGTCTAAGGTGATTGGCATTGCGATCAAAGACCGCGGGGGCATTTTGCCCGCTGGGCATTTCGCCGATGCGGCCTATTGGTTTGAAGGGAAGTCTGGCAACTGGATTTCAAGCACGTTCTATATGCAGGAGTTACCCGATTGGGTGCAGGCATTCAATGCGCAAAAGCTTGCTGAAAAATACCTCCAACAGGATTGGAATACATTATATCCCATAGAAACCTATACGCAGAGTATCGAGGATGACAACCACTATGAAGGAAAATTCAGGGGGGAAGATCGCCCTGTACTGCCTAAAAAACTTTCCGAATTGGTAAAAAATGAAGGGCTAGGTTTAATCCGTACCACCCCATTTGGCAACTCGCTTACCCTTGATTTGGCCAAGGCGGCCATTTCAAATGAGCAGCTAGGGCACAATCCCAGCGGGTTTACTGATTTTCTGTGCGTAAGCCTCTCCTCCGCAGATTACGTAGGCCACCAATTCTCCGTGGATGGTGTTGAAACAGAAGACATGTATTTACGATTAGATGCTGAATTGGAAGCGTTTTTCAATTATTTGGATGAAACCGTGGGAAAAGGGGAATACACCTTGTTTCTTACAGCCGATCATGGTGCCGCCCACAATCCGCTTTTCTTTATGGACAAAAAGGGTAATGCAGGGTACTTTGATGAACGAAATACGCTTTCGGATCTCAATACATTATTGGCTGAAAAATTCGGACAGGAAAAAATTGTGCGTAGCCTGATGAACTATCAGGTACATTTGAACTATGACCTTATCCAGACCAATGACTTGGATGAAGATGACATTAAGAAGGAAGCCATTAGATACCTTCGCCAGGTGGAGGGTGTTGCATTTGTGACCGACATGTTTGAAGCGGGGCAGGCCAGCATCCCATCAAGGATCCGCGAGCGCATCGTCAATGGGTTTAACTCAAAACGTAGTGGTGCCATCCAAATCATATTGGATCCGCAATGGTACAGTGGCTCGCCGCGTTCCATTGGCACCACACACGGCACTTGGGCTTCGTACGACGCCCATATTCCCATGATATGGATGGGCTGGGGAATCAAACAAGGAAAGACCCATCGTGAATTGCATATGACAGATATCGCCTCCACCATTGCTGCCCTACTCCATATTGAGGAACCAAATGGTAATATTGGTAGCCCCATTGTGGAGGTGTTGGGCCAGTAGTCCTTTGAGAACCCATTGGGTCTAAAATGCAAAGAAATATCCGTATTTTTGCCCTCCGCTCCGCAGGATGTCGAAACATAGGGCTGTGGATCGCTTATCCATATGAATGAAGTAACAACACCCAATCCAAAGACTCATATCATCATCAAGGGCGCACGTGTGCACAACCTGAAAAATGTGGATGTGGCCATACCCAAAAACAAACTCGTAGTCATCACAGGCATGTCGGGTTCTGGCAAATCCTCACTCGCCTTTGACACACTCTATGCCGAGGGGCAGCGCCGCTACGTGGAAAGCCTCTCGTCCTATGCCCGGCAGTTTATGGGGCGGATGAGCAAACCCGAGGTGGATTACATCAAGGGTATCGCTCCTGCCATAGCCATCGAGCAACGGGTCATCACCAGCAACCCACGCTCTACGGTAGGCACTTCCACCGAAATCTACGATTACCTCAAGCTGCTTTATGCGCGTATTGGCAAAACATATTCGCCTGTTTCCGGAGAGGAGGTGAAGAAAGATACCGTGAGCACCGTGACCCGCTTCATTACCGGGTTGCCCCAAGGTACCGTGGCCACCATTAGCGCCCCCCTGCATCCCAGCAACAATAGGAAACTGAAGGAAGAACTAGCTATCTTGCTGCAAAAGGGATTTGTGCGTGTGATCTACGAGGAAACCATATGGAAAATCGAATCCATTTTGGAAGACAACACCGTTGAAAATCGTACTGCCAAAGCCGGTAGCCTATATATTGTCGTAGACCGCATTGCTGTAGACGGGGAGGAAGATACTGAAGCCCGTATAGCTGATTCCATCCAAACGGCCTTTTTTGAGGGCAAAGGCGACTGCTATATTGGGGTAAATGAGCAGATGCATGCATTTTCAGACCGCTTCGAGCTCGATGGCATCACCTTTGAAGAGCCAAGCCCCAATTTCTTCAGTTTCAACAATCCTTACGGGGCCTGCAAACGCTGCGAGGGGTATGGCCGCATCATTGGTATAGACCCAGATCTAGTCATCCCTGACAAAAGCCGCTCGGTATACGACGGAGCCATTGCCCCTTGGCGGGGCGAAAAAATGGGCGATTGGCTGCAACAATTAGTGCGTAATTCCATTAAATTTGATTTCCCTATCCACCGCTCCTATGCCGACCTGACCACGGCGCAGCAAGAATTACTCTGGACAGGCAATCAATATTTTAATGGGCTAAATAAATTTTTTGAGGAACTCGAAGAACAGACTTACAAAATCCAATACCGGGTGATGCTCTCGCGTTACCGAGGCAAAACGGATTGTCCCGAATGCAAAGGTACACGTCTCCGCAAGGATGCCTCCTATGTGAAGGTAAATGACAAGGCCATCGCTGACGTGGTATTGATGCCATTGGACACTGCTTTGGCGTTTTTTCAAAGTCTCCAATTATCGGAGAATGATGCAAAAATTGCCAAACGTCTCCTTACCGAAATCTGCAACCGCCTACAATTCCTCACCGATGTGGGTTTGGGTTACCTCACACTGAACCGCCTCTCCAACACATTATCTGGTGGGGAATCCCAACGTATCAATTTGGCCACTTCCCTTGGCAGCTCGCTGGTTGGCTCCATCTATGTCCTTGATGAACCGAGTATCGGCTTGCATCCTCGCGATACCCAACGCCTTATTGGTGTGTTGAAAGCCCTACGCAACGTGGGCAATACCGTGCTGGTGGTGGAGCATGAACAGGAAATGATGCAAGCAGCCGACTACTTGATAGACATTGGACCCGAGGCGGGAATAAATGGCGGTCAGTTGGTATTTGATGGTACTTATGATGAAATCTTGCGTGATACCAATAGCCTTACCGGCAAATACCTAAGTGGCAAAGACCGTATCCATGTGCCAACAAGCCGTCGTAAATGGCACGATACAATAATCATCAAGGGAGCCCGTGAAAACAACTTGAAAGGCATTGATGTACATTTTCCCCTGAACGTATTCACCGTCATAACTGGCGTTTCTGGTTCCGGTAAAACATCGTTGGTGAAACGCATCTTATACCCAGCCTTACAGAAAGCCATCGGCAACTATTCCGGTGAGCAAACCGGTCTCTATGATGGTATCGATGGCGATATCCAACGTGTGGAGCAGATCGAGCTGGTGGACCAGAACCCCATTGGCCGCTCATCGCGCTCCAACCCTGTAACTTATGTGAAAGCCTGGGATGAAATCAGGGCATTGTACAGTGCTCAATCCGCTGCCAAAGCTGCCGGGTTGAAACCCGCAGCCTTTTCCTTCAACGTGGAAGGTGGCCGCTGTGATGTATGCCAAGGTGAAGGAGAGGTGAAAATCGAGATGCAATTCATGGCTGACATCATACTTCCTTGTGAAGCATGTGGAGGCAAGCGCTTCAAGCAGCATGTGCTTGACATCACTTGGGGCGAAAAAAATGTCGCGGATATCTTGGCGCTAAGCGTGGATGAAGCGTTAGGCTTTTTTGCCAGCCAACCTAAAATCATGGCTAAGCTGCAACCACTGGCCGATGTTGGCCTCGGATATGTGAAGTTGGGTCAATCATCGAGCACCTTATCTGGTGGAGAAGCCCAGCGCATCAAACTTGCTTCTTTCCTTATAAAAGGGAACAACAGCAAAAACACCCTGTTTATCTTTGACGAGCCAACCACCGGATTACATTTTCACGACATCAAGAAATTACTTAAATCATTTGACGCCCTCATTGCACAAGGCAACAGTATCATCGTTATCGAGCATAACATGGACATGATTAAGAGTGCTGATTGGGTCATCGACATTGGCCCTGAAGGTGGCGAAAAGGGCGGTAATTTAGTCTTTGCCGGAACCCCTGAGGAAATGATAAAAAAATCAGATATGCATACCGCCAAATTTTTAAAAGGATACCTGTCGTCGTAGGAACTATTTATGGAGATCGAAGCTTGAAAGTGGGGTGAAGCCTAAGTACCTACTTAGCCTAAACATTAACTAACAATTTACAAACGCAGCGCGTTGATTTTCACAGATAAACTTTACCTTTATCCATAAGGACTGTTTTCACAACATGCCCCTCTTTCTTTTGCCAACTATCCATTAGTATAACTATCCATTGAAAAAATGAAACGTTATTTGATTCCATCTGTATTGTGCTTGGTATTAAGCATGCATACTATTGCTCAACCCACCCAAAAACCACCCCTCCATGGCAAGCATTGGATGGCTATCACAGGCAAGCCCTTGGCAGCAACTGCCGGAGCCTTGGTGTTTGAGCGGGGAGGCAATGCTGTGGATGCCGCCTGCGCCATGTTGGCCGCCACCTGTACCATGTGGGATGTGCTGAGTTGGGGTGGCGAAACCCAAGCACTCATTTACAACCCCAATACTGGAAAGGTCATCGCTATCAATGCATTGGGTGTGGCCCCCACGGGAGCCACACCTTCGTTTTTTAAGGAAAAAGGTTTTGCATTTCCTCCAGAATATGGCCCACTGGCCGCTGTAACACCCGGCACTCCCGGCGGGATCTGCTACATGTTGGCTGAATACGGCAAACTGAGCCTCAAAGAAGTCCTTAGTCCTGCTATGGAGCTGGCTGCTGGATACCCCATCGATGCACAAACGGCCAATAGCATGGAACGCGGCAAAGATCGCATCAAACAGTGGCCCTATAGTAAGGCGGTGTTCCTCCCCCATGAAGGTGAAGAGCGGGAGGCTCCGGTGCCGGGCGAAATCTTCGTACAAAAAGACCTGCTGGCCACGCTTGAAAAAATGGTGGCAGCCGAACAACATGCCCTTAAACAAGGCAAAACCCGCAAGGAAGCCATTATGGCCGCCTATGACCGATTCTATAAAGGAGACATTGCCGAAGAAATTGTAAGGAGCAGTAGCGAACAAGGAGGGCTATTCACGATGGAGGATCTGGCCAATTGGAAGCCCATCGAAGAAGAACCACTGATGACCAACTATAAAGGGATAGACGTATACAAATTACAGGAGTGGACACAGGGGCCAGCAATGTTACAGGCGCTTAACCTCCTTGAGGATTTCGACCTGAAAGCCATGGGTTATAATTCTGCCGAATATATCCATACGGTATACCAAAGCATGAACTTGGCTTTTGCTGACCGCGACTTTTACTATGGCGACCCTTATTTTTCACCCCGGCCACCCATAAAGGGATTGCTGAGCAAGGGATATGCCAAGGAACGGGCCAAACTGATTGACCCCAACCGTAACGACCCCAATCCGCAACCCGGTGACCCGTATCCCTATGAAGGTAAAACTAACCCGTTCAAAGCCCTGTTGACTCAACGCCAGAAACTGTTGGCCGATACCTCCGGCCTGGAAGAACTGGAAAATTTTGTGCCCAAGCACGATGCTGCCGGAGCGCTGAGTGGCGAGCTCGAATTTGACTATGCATCATCTGTCAATGCAGATAGTCTATATAACGACCGACTATTACGCGGTACGACCAGCGTGGAAGCGGCGGATGCCGAAGGATGGGTGGTATCCATTACGCCGAGTGGCGGGTGGCTCCCCGCCTGTATTGCCGGTCGCACGGGCATTGGTTTAAGCCAACGTATGCAAAGTTTTGTGCTCGACTCCATCATCGATCCATTCAATGTGGTGGCTCCGGGTAAGCGGCCTCGGGTGACCTTGACGCCGTCCATGGCCCTCAAGGAAGGCAAACCATATTTGTCCTTTGCCGTTCAAGGAGGCGATACACAAGATCAAAACCTCCTGCAATTCTTCCTCAATATGGTGGAGTTTGATATGACCGTACAACAGGCCACGGAGGCGGCCAACATCAACAGCAACCAATTATGGTTGTCTCTTGGTGGCACACAATTCAAGGATAGAATGCCGCGACCCGGAAGCATCTTAGTAGGCAGAGACACTCCGCAGGAAATAGTAGATAAACTGAAAACTATGGGCTATCAGGTAAGGCTCGGCAATCGCACAAGCGGACCAATCAATGCGATTTTCATTGATCATAAACATGGCTCACTGTGGGGCGGAAGCAGCAATAATGGAGAGGATTATGGGATTGGATGGTAACCGAAAGCGATTCATCCAAGCATACGATAACATTAAATTTTATGTAGCTTTGTAATAGGGTTATATTATCCTTTAGTGGCATTTAAAGCGCTCAAAAAAAGATATTTTTTTAATTTAGCGTTATCATAAGATTGGAGAAGAAATCGATTCGATGGACAAACGAATAAATAGACGGACAGCACTTCGCAACTTACTCATCATTGCTGGTGGTGCCATGGTGTTGCCGGCTTGCTATCGGCAGTCGGGTAGCGCCACAGTTGCCCTGAATAACTTGGATATCAGTGAGGCCGATGAAAATTTGTTGGCCGAATTAGTGGAAGCGCTCATTCCGGCGACGGACACACCTGGGGGCAAAGAACTGCTCCTTCACCTGTTTGTGCTGAAGATGGTAGACGATTGCCATAGTCCGGAAGACCAGCAAGCATTTTCCGCTGGGCTCAATGCGTTTGCCAAGTGGGCGCCGAATGAGCTAGGCAGCTCCTTTGCTGATGCCGACCCTGCCAAAAAGGAAGCTCTATTGCAATCCGTAC
This sequence comes from Parapedobacter tibetensis, assembly GCF_024704835.1. GTDB lineage: Bacteria > Bacteroidota > Bacteroidia > Sphingobacteriales > Sphingobacteriaceae > Parapedobacter > Parapedobacter tibetensis. The sequence goes on along the minus strand of NZ_JAMXBE010000003.1, from coordinate 472,594 downwards.
AGGATGGCAACGCTCCAGATGAATCCATCGGTAAATTTTATGGTATAACGAAAAGAAGAGCCATCCAAGGGTATATGAACTCTGAGTATGTGATGACCAATCTGGTGAAGTACGAGCTGGTGCCGGGGCGGTATGATGGATATGCTAAGGCATGATTGAACTCATAAAAAAACAACAATGTCAAACATAACGATAGACAGCATTAAAGAACGCACCTTTGATGCCATCGTAATCGGATCGGGAATCAGCGGAGGCTGGGCGGCCAAGGAACTGACGGAAAAAGGACTCAAAACACTGGTACTGGAGCGAGGTAGGGACGTGAAACACGTAAAAGACTATCCCACTACCAATATGTATCCCTATGAGTTCGAACACCGCAACGAAATACCACTTGAAGATCGGAAGAAGAACCCTGTCATCAACCGCTGTTATGCCTACCATGAAGATTCCCAACATTTTTTTGTGAAGGATGTAGATCATCCGTATGTGCAACAGAAACCGTTTGACTGGATACGTGGGTATCAAGTGGGGGGCAAGTCGCTCACTTGGGCCCGTCAAACACAACGTTGGAGCGACTTCGATTTCGAGGGCCCTGCCCGTGATGGCTTTGCGGTCGACTGGCCCATCCGTTACCGGGACATTGCACCTTGGTATAGCCATGTGGAGCGATTTGCCGGTATCTCTGGTAATAAGGACGGTGTGGCGGCACTGCCCGATGGGGAATTTCTACCCGGATATCAACTCAACGCTGTAGAAGATCACTTTAAACAGGTATTGGGAAAGCAATACCCCGATAGGCACCTTATCAGTGCACGTTGCGCGCACCTCTCCAGCCCCCAGCCTATCCATATCGAGCAGGGCCGGGTAAAATGCCAACACCGGACGCTATGCCAGCGTGGGTGCCCATTCGGTGGTTATTTCAGCAGCAATGCTTCCACTTTACCTTGGGCCGAAAAAACAGGGAACCTTACATTGCGGCCTTTTTCGGTGGTACACTCCATTATTTATGATGAGGGAAAAGGGAAAGCCACAGGGGTAAAAGTAATCGACGCCAATACCAAGGAAGAAATCGATTTTTTCGCTCCGGTGATCTTTGTCAATGCCTCGGCGCTCAATACCAACCTGATCCTGCTCAATTCCAAATCCAACCGCTTTCCGGAGGGGTTGGGCAATGACTACGGACTGATGGGCAAGTATGTGGCTTTCCACAACTATAGCGCGGTCATCAGTGCGGATTATGAAGGCTTACTGGAATACAAAACCGACGGGCGGAATCCGGCAGGAGGGGGATACATTCCCCGTTTCCGAAATCTCCATAAACAAGAAACCGATTTTTTGCGCGGCTGGGCCGCGGCTTTCGGTGCCCGCAGGGGAGAAGTGCGCGATACCGGAAAGGTTGGCGGGACGTTAAAGGATCAATTGATCAAGCCTCAGCTTGGCAACTGGCAGGTTCATTCGCACATGATGGGCGAGACTGTGCCACGGGAAAGCAACTATGTGCGCCTCGACCCTGACAAAAAAGATACGTGGGAAATACCGCAGCTTAGCATATCGGTAGATTATCAGGAAGACGACCGGAAAATGCGGCAGGATTACTTTGACCGGATGAGCGAAATGTTTGACGCAGCAGGATTCAAAAACATTAGCCCACGCAATGATGACCGTATACCAGGGCTAGACATCCACGAAATGGGTGGAGTACGTATGGGTCATGATCCGAAGACTTCGCTCCTGAACAAGTGGAATCAATTGCATGCCTGTAAAAACGTATTTGTGACTGATGGAGCCTGCATGACCTCTACAGCCACACAAAATCCTTCACTAACTTACATGGCGTTAGCGGCAAGGGCAGTGGATTACGCTACTGGGGAATTAAGGAAAGGCAACTTATAGGCGAAATTACTGCTATTCATATCGAAGTGCCTCCACTGGGTCGAGCTTTGATGCCTTGGAGGCTGGGTAGTACCCCGATATCATTCCAACCCCCACGCATACGACCACACCCAAAATCATCCAGTTCCAAGGGATAATGAAACTGGCTCCCATCACCACGGCCAATATATTGCCAATCAATATCCCCAAAAATATGCCTGCGAAACCACCCATGAGGCAGATTACTACCGCCTCTGTGAGAAATTGCCTGCGGATTACCGTTGGGGTGGCACCAATGGCCTTGCGGATACCGATTTCGCGGGTACGTTCGGTAACGGACACCAGCATAATGTTCATTAATCCAATAGAAGCGCCAATGAGGGTAATCAAGGCGATAACAATGGCGCCTATCGTAACATAGGTAAGGCTTTCAATAAGTATTTGAGCCACTGCGTCGCTCTTGGTAATTTCAAAATTCGATTCCTGCCCAACCCTTACCCCGCGGACATTGCGGAATATGGCCGTGGCCTCCCCAATAGCCGCATCGGTTTGCTGCGGATTGGCTGCCATCACCGTGATGGTGTAGGAAGGGCGTCCCAACGCCATTACAGCCCGAGCCTTCAGCAGGGGAATGATACAGGCCTTGTCTCCGCCAAACCCAGCGCTTGACCCTTTGTCTTCCAATACGCCGATGATGGTATAACGATTGTTTCCGATGGTGACAAATTGATTGATCGGTTCTTCGTTGCCTTTGAACAACCGCTTGATAACCTCGGATCCAACGATAACCACATTGCTGCCATATTCGATTTCACGCTGTGAGAAATTGCGACCAATGGAAAGCTTATATCCCGCAGTTTCCAAGTAGTTCTCATCAGCCCCAAGCACGTTGATATTTGGATTGGTTTGTTCACTTTTATACTTCGCCGTCGCGCCAAATGAAGCATACGTGCTTAAGGACACCACCGCCGGATAATCATACTGGTCCTTAAAGGCCTTTGCTTGGTAATAGGTGATTTGTGGAAACTGTTTTGCTCTTGTCCCGCCGCCTCCAATCTGTACATTCAATCCCCTATTGCGGATATTGAACGAATTGGAGCCCATGGCTGAAAACGAGTCTGTGAGGGAATTTTTGATCGCATCAATGGAAGTAAGGATGCCTACCAAAGCGGTGATGCCAATAGCAATAATTAGTGCCGTCAAAAATGTACGTAGCTTGTTGCTGCTGATCGATTGCAACGACAGCTTCACATTCTCTTTGTAGGACATTTTGACAGACATACCAACGTAGTTTTATTAACCGATTAGACCCTGCGGATAAGCTGGTGTTACAGCCAAGCGCTCATTTCTTTACATGACCGAACAACCAAGGAAGCAAGTCCGGTTCGGCGAAAGCAGCATCCCAGCTATTATGGTTGGCCTCCGGATAAAACGTATATTTCGGGGTGCCTCCCAATCGTTGCAATTCGTACACAATGACCCGGGAATGTGTGGGCGGTACAACATCATCTTGTTCCCCATGGAAAATCCATAACGGCATATGGGCATATTTCGCAACATTGGATGTATGGTCGCCCCCGCAAATGGCAAATGCTGCAGCAAACAATTGAGGTTTGCGACGTAAGGTTTCATAGGTGCCCATTCCTCCCATCGATAGCCCCCCGATATATACTCGCTGCTGATCTACCGCTTCCTTTTTCATGATATAGTCTACTAAACTCAAAAACAGCTGCATCGCCACCGTAGGGGTTCCGCCTGTACTGAACTGAAATTCGCGGCTTCCATTGGGCTGCGGCAGTATGTCTACATTGCTCCAATACGAATTTGATGGGCACTGTGGGAAGATCACAATGGCTGGGAAGCCCTGCCTTGTCTCTTCATTCAAAAACAGCTGTCCGCCGTGGGTAAGTTGTTTCTCGTTGTCATTCCCTCGCTCACCTGCCCCATGTAGAAAAAACAGCACCGGATAACTCCCTTCGGGATCATAGCCCTCAGGATATAGTATTCGGTAGGGAAGGGTATCGCCTTGGTGGATATGGCGTTTGGCCTCAAAAGCCGAGAAATCCTGCGCCGTCACCAAGGTCATCATACTTAAACATAAGGTAAACAAAAAGACATGCTTCATAAATAGTACTAGGTCAATCTACTTTTCAAAGATTACATGATTAACAATTATAAAAGTAGCATTTAATTCCCTTCCAACAAAAATATTCGGGCATCTTCTATAATTATACCGTCATTTATTCAAAATACTCGCAATGTTTTGCAAAAATTCTAAATCGAATGGAGCCTTAAACCGTTTATATTTGTTTCCATTATATTTTTCTTTCCCATGTTCAGCGAGCGGATGGGCAAGGGGGAGATAATGCCAGTAACTAAAGGGAAATCGTTGAAACAAATCGGAGAGAGCATAATGCATTGAGTCGGCCGCTAGCGGTTGGCGAATGAGGGCCAATTGACATTTTTAACTATAAAACTAAAACATGATAAACGGCAAAAACAAAAAAGTCATTTGCTTTGGCGAGGTACTTTGGGATATCCTCCCGACGGGCAAAAAACCGGGCGGGGCTCCCATGAATGTTGCCTATCACCTCAATCGGCTGGGGATTCACAGTACCGTCATCAGCCGAATGGGTAATGACAAAGAGGGAGAAAAACTCATTTCGTTTTTGGATCACATTGGTATACCCATCGCATTTGTACAGATTGACCACGAACACCAAACAAGCAAAGTAATAGCCAACATTGGTGACGACAATGAAGTGAACTATGATATCGTGGCTCCCGTGGCTTGGGATTTCATCAAATACGAAGATTCCTTTTCCGCATTATTGCTGGAGTCAGACGTGCTGGTATATGGCAGCTTGGTGGCTCGAAACGAGACCAGTAGAAATACGTTGTTGAAACTTTTGGATAAGGCAAAGTACCGATTATTTGACATCAACCTGAGAGCGCCGTATTATACGCCAGACACCATCGATACACTTCTGAAAAAGGCTGATGCAGTCAAGCTAAACATTCATGAGCTGGCAGAGGTGTCGAGCTGGCTGGGTAACCGGTCGGGCAATGAGTATACAGGAATTGGGATGTTGCAAGACCACTATGGATTGCAGGAGATCATCGTGACCAAAGGGGCGCAAGGAGCGTCGTTCTATACGCCACTATCACGCCATGACTATCCTGCGGTGCCCGTACAAGTTAAAGATACCGTGGGGAGTGGAGATTCCTTTCTGGCGGCATTTCTGGCTCAAAAGCTCCGTGGCCAAACCCGCGAAAACATGCTGGAATTTGCCACCACATTAAGCGCCTACGTGACCACACAGTCCGGAGCTTGCCCGCCCTATTCCCAAACCGACCTGAATCGGTTCGTGTGGGAAAAATACTTGGAGATAAACCATTGGAAGTAATATTGATAAATTAATACGTGTTTAACCAATTAAGAAGATGAATCAACTAATCACACAAATACATTTTCCTAAGATTATTTCAGTCGTATTAGCCGCCATGCTTGGTATAACCACTTGAACAGTATTTGGTAAGCGAATGGTTCCCTGCGATTTTATACTTCAAGTAAACAAGACACCGCCCATGATTGTTGCTCATCTATAAAATCCAAGAAACCACCATGTACCATTATCTGCTACCGTTATTACACCTGTTTTCCTTTCAGCAGGAGGAACCTTGGTTTGAACACCAAGTCATCGATGACCAAGTATCCATCGGTTATGGTATCGCCATCGGCGACGTAGATGGCGATGGGAAACCCGATATTCTGCTGGCAGATAAGAAGCAGTTCGTGGCGGGAGAGCGACACACAACCTGAAAATATATTGGAATAGGAGCGAATAACCGTGTTACATGCTATCCCCGTTTCGGCTTCTCTCCTCTTATCAATTCAAATACCGTAATCTCAGGTAAGATACCCACCCTTCCCGGGTAGCCTAAGAATCCAAACCCGGTATTCACATAAAGCTGTTGGTGCTCTTGCTGGTATAGTCCGGCCCATTCCTTATAAATATATTGCACGGGGCTCCACTTGAAATACTTGGTGCGTACGCCGAATTGCATACCGTGGGTATGACCACTGAACATCACATCCACATCGGGCCGAGACAACACCTCGGCACGCCAATGCGAAGGGTCGTGTGACAGGAGCAGCTTCACGGGCACGTCATCCGTGCCTTCGAGCGCTTGTTGCAACCGTCCATGTCTGGGAAAACGGCCTGTGCCCCAGTTTTCTACGCCAATGATGCCGATTTCATCATTGCCCACCTTGAGTTTCCGGTTTTCATTGAGCAAGAGGTCCCAGCCCATTACCTTGTGGGTATCCTTTACGCGCTGCAAATTTCGAGTCTTTTCGGCAGAGGATCCAGGACCGTAATGGTAATCGCCATAGTCGTGGTTGCCTAAGATGGAATAAACACCAAGCGGGGCTTGCACTTTGGCAAAGATATCTTGATAATCCCGCATTTCATTGGCAAGATTATTTACCAAATCACCCGTGAAAAAAATAGCCTCCGGTTTTTCGGCCAACAGCATTTCCACGCCACCTATCACGGCTTTTTTGTTATAGAAGCTTCCCGAGTGGATGTCTGATAATTGCCCGATTTTCATCCCATGGAACTCCTGAGGAAGATTCGGCAAATAAAGCTTCTGCCGGCGTATCTGGTAATCATATGCGCCAGATATCACACCCCAAGCCATCGGCGCCAAAGGTGCAGAGGCAACAAGGATTCCTGCTTTGGTCAAAAAATCAGACCTTGAAATCCCATTTACCGGTTGCTCGGGCAGCATTGTGGTTGCTTCTTCATGCCGCTTTTTCTGCGGAACAAACAGGCGCTTCAACCAGAGTCCTCCGCGCCGGATGTCATCGGCAAGCAATACCAGTATAAAAATAAACTTGGTACAGAATGTGATGAAAAAGATTACCAAGATGATGGAGCGAAAAATTAACGGTGTACTGAAATAAACACTGATGAAAATCCCCAAAACGAGCAATATGCTATACCCCCACCATACTTTAGGGAATAGCGGAGAGGCAACCCATTTCATCGAGGTTGCTCGCAATGCCTTGTAGATGTAAAAATCTAACAAAAGCAAGATTATTGTATTGAAAATGACCATTCTAAATTGTCTGTCCTAGTTCGCTGTGTTGTCGGTAGGGAAGGTAATCTCCAGCTGTGGCTAATTGCTGTAATGCCATTATCCATTTGGGATGGGTGTTGAGGCTTTCCACCAGTTGCACCTTCTCTCCTCCCAATGCCTTAAATTCATCTGCATATTCTGTGCCAACCTCGTAAATGGTCTCCAGGCAGTCCGACACAAAAGCTGGGCAAAAGACGAGCAATCGCTTTTTGCCTTTCTGGGCTACGTCCTTAAGTACATCGGTGGTATAAGGTTGCACCCACGGGGTTTTGCCAAGGCGGGATTGAAAACACACCGTATGGTCTTCTGATTTTATGCCAAGGCGTGTGGTAATCAGGCGTGTGGTGGCATAGCATTGTGCCAAATAGCACCATTTGTTTTTTTCTGTTATCCGTTCGCGGCATCCCGCTTCATCGCAGTCATGTGTTCCTGTGTTGTCAATATGGCGTAATTGCCTTACGGGCAAGCCATGGTAGCTAAACAGGAAGTGATCATAGTCTTCGGGGCGGTGCTTTTGGGCATGCTCGGCAAAGACCTCCACCATCAATTCGTTTTCATAGAAATCATTGACGATAGCTAGTTCAGGGAACGTATGCCAGGTACGGATGAGCTCCATCACCTTATCAATGACAGATCCCGTGCTTGCCGAGGCATATTGCGGAAACAGCGGGATAATTCGGATCCGATCGACCATCATTTGCTTGAAGTTGGCCAAAGCGGATTCGATGGACGGATTTTGGTAGCGCATGGCCAGCTCCACATGGTATTCGTCGCCCAATTGCTCTTGCAACATCCGCTGCTGGAGGCGGCTATAATGCAACAAAGGCGACCCCGTTTTTTCACCCCAGATTGCTTGGTATAGCTTGGCTGATTTGGGTGCGCGGAACGGCACAATAATACCCCTTACTAACATCGTGCGCCGCCAAGCTGGGATGTCGATGACCCGGCCATCCAGCAAAAACTCTGTGAGATAACGCCTCACGTCCGGTACTGACGGGCTGTCTGGCGTACCAAGGTTGACTAGCAACACTCCCTTTTTCGGTTTACTCATACCGTGCAAAGTTACGGATTTGAGAAAGCATGCATGATAACGTGGTAATAATTTGATGTTTAGATGACGTGATTGACCGCTGATGACACAGATATTGCAGATTTACTCCGCGTCCAATTGTGCTAATAGCTTTCCAACGCAACTTTCACCTGCTCCATTAACCACATGGGCGTAGAAGTGGCCCCACATATACCCACGGTATCCCCGGGATTGAAATGTTCGGGATTCAGTTCGGAAGCGTCCGAGACAAAATAGCTATTAGGGTTGCTTTTGAGGCATACGTCATACAGTACACGCCCGTTTGATGATTTTTTGCCGGATACAAACACCACCTTGTCATGCTTGCTAGCGAAATCGCCCAGCTCTTCATAGCGGTTGGAAACCTGGCGGCATATTGTATCATTGGCTTTCACATCATACCCCCTGTTGAGCAGTTCCGACTTGATGGCGTAAAAGTTATCAGTACTTTTGGTGGTCTGGCTATATAAGGTAAAACTATCGGGCAGTTCTACATCCGCTAGTTCGGCAATGTCTTGGAATACGATGGCTTCGCCGTTTGTCTGCCCCTGTAGCCCGATGACCTCCGCATGGCCATGTTTGCCATAGATGAGGATTTTTTCCTGCTGGTCGTGAGAGGTCTTCACCCGATTTTGCAACTTGAGCACCACCGGACACGAGGCATCGATGAGTGTGATGTTATTTTCGAGTGCGATGCGGTAGGTTTCAGGGGCCTCGCCATGGGCCCGGATGAGCACCTTTTCGTTTTGGAGTTCCGGAAGCTTATCGTGGCTGATGATGCGAAGCCCTTTGGCCTTGAGCCGGGCCACTTCCTCATCGTTGTGCACAATGTCACCTAGGCAATACAAGTAGCCGTCCTGTTCAAGTATTTCCTCCGCCATGTCTATGGCATAGACCACCCCGAAGCAGAATCCGGAATCCTTGTCAATCGTTACCTTCAACGCATAACCCATAGTAAGACAAAGTTACACATAAAATCTTACTGCACGATGTTTTGATAAATACTGTTATACATTGCATGGAGGAAGTCGTTGATAACATCGCCATTCGAAAAACCCGTATTGCAGCCATTCGTGATCACCACGATACCAAACCGTTCCTCGGGTTGAAAAAACATCGCGCTGTACAGGCCATAGGCAATCCCTTCATGGCCAATAAGCTTTTTCCCGGGTATCAGATTGTCTACCGTGCGCAACGCCATGCCATAGCCCGATTCCGCGCTCCGCACGCGCTGCATCTCGCGGCTGTTCGCTTCGGACATGATACGCACGCCGTTGGCTTCGCCATAATTCATATGCATGATCATGTATTTTGCCAGATCTTCCGCCGACATTTTCATCCCTCCCGTGGGAGAAAATATGGGTGTACTGTATCCCATCTGATAATCCTTGAGGCCATCGGCGCGCGATTGGTAAGCCGCCGGGGAGGCAGTAAACTGTTTGGTGTTGCCGCTGTACGCGTATAAGGTGGCAAACCGGGAGCTATCCAAATCATCCACATTGTATCCGCCGTACAATCCCAGTGGTTGCAGGATGCGGGTACGGATATGATGGTCGAAGCGTTCGCCCGCATATTTCTCCAGTATTGCTCCGGCGAGGTTGAAATTGAGGTTGCAATACTGGTAGCCGGCATCGGGCGCGTAATCATTATAGGCCTTTTCCCAATCCGGGTTCTTGTCCGGATTGAATGCATCGAGCGTGAAGTAGCCGTTTTTGTCGCTGATGCTGGAGCGATGCGACAGTACCATGCGCAAGGTGATCACCGAGTTGGGAAAATTCGGGTTGCGGATCCGGAAGCCAATCAGCTCACCCACATCATCATCCAGAGAGAGCTTACCCACCTCCACGAGCTGCATGATGCCCGTCACCGTAAACGACTTGGAGATAGAGGCGATGCGGAATAGGTCGGTAGGCTTAAGCGGCTCGCGCGTTGTCGTGTCCTTCAATCCGAACGACTTGCTGTAAGCGATATGGTTGTCTTTCACCACCATCACTGATGCGCCTATGGCGTGGTACTTGGCCATGATGGCGGCGATTTCCGCTTCCGTGCGAGTGGAAGGTTGCGCATTGACGCCAGCAGCTGTCAGCAGCAACGCCACCGTACTCAGTGTTGCTTGGTATAGCAAGGGGAGTCTCTTCATATGGGCAAACTTAGATAAATTTGCCTTTTTTGCAAACATAATTGGTTGTATAAAAAAGCAAATTACTCGTTGTTTGTCTTCAGTGGCTCTCGTGAATGCTTTGCAGTTTATCGATCTCTCCTCTGCCGCTGAGAAACAGCTTTTATAGAGGAAATATATTGTTTTTTGGGCACCAGTGCTGTACCAAACTACAAAGGCAGTAAGCAAGCTCATTTTATCCGTATGGTGTGCTTCACCCGAGCATCCGGATTTTCTTCCCAATACTTCCGGAAGCGTTCGATGACGTTGAGGAAACCGGTGTTGAAGCGATGCTCCATGTTTTTGATTTCATCGAGACCCACGAGGTCATAAATGTTCTTCCAGCCATTGCCCACGGGCAGTTCCATGTTGGGATGGGGCAGGTAGTAGCCATGCTGTGCCCGCACAAATAGTTGTCTATCGTGCGGGTCATCGCGGCCGATTTCGTTTTTGGCCAGGATGCTGCTGATGTATGGCCGTTGGGTACGGTATTCGGGAACAACCTGCTCGCCAAGCCCCTCGTAGAAGTCGATGAAATCCTGCGCCTGGAACGCCGGCCGGGGGTTGTTTGCCCTCCAGGGGCCGTATTGGGTGCCCAAAATCAACTGTTCTTTCAGTGAGGCGAGCATGAAGTTGAGCATCAGGTATTCCGCTTGGTGGCTTTCCAGCTTGACGAGCCTTTTTTCCACACGAATCCGCAAGGGGGCAGTTTTGAGCGAAGCGTAGTGCCGCCCAAGGAGGTCGACCGGCCCATGTTCACCCTGTCGCCGGTTACGCAGCAGCCACCGCAGGGGGTTGATGCCATCATTGTCCGTCGTGTCGACCTTTGCACCCTGCTTCAACAGGTGGTCCATGATGTTCGCGGCGTTGAATCGCGCCGATATCAGTAGCGGAGTGAGGTTAAACTCATCACGGAAGTCGACCCCATAGCGTTGGAATATGGGCTGGACAGCCTTGAGGTTGTCGGCCAAATAAGGTTGGAAAAGCCGCTTGAGGAGTGTTTTTTCCCCTTGTTCCCATCGGTCGGCGGGACGGTATTTCAGGGCCGACAGTTGCCGGAGCGGTTCCGCCAAGCGGTAGTAAACCGCATACTGGAATAACCGGTCTTTGGCTTTCTTGTTGAAATGGTCGGGGTGCAGTGCCTGTTCCAGCAATTTGCCATACGTTTCAGGGGTAATCACCTCCCATTCGATGGGCTTGATTTGGAGGATCTGCTCGCGGATGGCGTCTGCCTGTTCTTGCTTACCCTGCATTTCCAGCTTGCGCGCCTCCTTCTGCCATTCCGACTTGGAGGAAGCCTGGTTTTTGAGCGAGGTCTGCTGCCTTACATCGATGAGGTCAAGGAGTTTCAGCAGTTCATGCTTACTGTTAGACTCCACGAGAAACAGGTTTTTGATGGCGCGGGTCATCCCCACATAGAGCGCATTGATGTAAAACTTGAATTCATCCAACGAGCGATTGGTTTTGTCCCTTGCGCGCGCGAAGTGGATAGCTGCGCTTTGCAGATCGGCAGCAGTTACCCCATCGGTAATCTCATGGAACGTTTTGTCGTGGCCGGATATCATGTTAAACAGGACGATGTTTTCATATTCCAGGCCCTTAGCCTCATGGATGGAAAAGAGCAGGGGTGTTTGGAAAAACTTGCGCGCCGCAGCTTTGTCTTCCTCACGCAATACCAGTACAGCAAATTTGGCCGACTGCTTCGTTTTGCTGTTGAGATCGGCGCTCACCTTCGGGGTATTTGGCAAAAGCTCCACGATGCCTTGGAAAGCCGAGTTGGCCTGTACCAAGTAGGTGCTTTCCTTATCGATGGAGCCGAAGCGAGCATTCTTGATTAGCAGCAGGCGGTTGGCAATGGCCGTCACCTCCGGCGTGTTGCGGTAGTTGGTGGCCAGCACGCGGATGATTTGCGCCGATAGATCTTGGTGGTAAAACAGCGTCTTTACCTGTGACCAGGAAAAAAAGTTAGGGTGTACGATTTGGTTGGAATCGCCGCACAGCAAAAAATTCACGGGTTCGTTGAGCGATTTCAATATGGCATAAAGCTGTACGTTGGTAATGTCCTGCACCTCGTCGACCACCACGTAGTCGTACAGCGGCGATATCCGCTCCAGCAAGTGAAAAGAGCGGATGTTGCTGTCGAAGTAGCCCCCTTGTTCCAGCCAGTGGAGGTATTTCATGAACAGTTCATGTACAGCGGGGCGATCTTGTTGCTGGAAGATGGACTGCCGAATGCCCAGCCCAAGGTAATCCTCGGCACTAAGGTGGGCCTTGTCAATGGCCGAGCCGGTAAGTACGCCCTTAAACTCCTCGTAGAGTTTATGCGTGTCCTTGATCTTGTAGCTTTGCTTGTAGCGGCTGGCCCACTCGTTGAACACCCGAAAGGTCAGCTCCTTCCCCTCGGCTACCTCCACGGTGTCGAGGAAATCGTTGAACGAGAGGAACTCCACCGTTTGCTTTGGATTATCGTAGCCGTAGGCGGCATACAAGTTTTGGGCATTCTCCACCAGATAGGGCGATAGGGAAACGTACAGGATATTGCCGGAGAGTGCCTTTATTTTTTCAAGCATAAGAGCGGTCTTTCCACTTCCCGCCGGGCCGATAACGATGATCGGCGCGGGCAGGTCGATGATGGTGTCCTGCGCATCGTCAAACGAGAGAAGCTTATCGAGGATGTGGAATTTTTTCTTGCTCGTATTCACGTAACTCACTTCCACCTCATGCCCCTCCGTTTCTTGTTCGGCGTAAACGGGCTGTAGCCTGTTCTCATCCACCTTCACACCATTGAGGAATCGACAACGGCTGTAGTTGTGGTTGAGGATGACTTCCAGCACAAACACATACTTCCGGCCCTGGTAACTGCCGATGGTGAAAAGCAGGCGGTTGGTATCATCGAGCTTAGCCCGGTAATAGCCCTGATTGGGCATTTTTTTTACGTCGGCTGCACGGAAATCCCCTTCCTTCAAGAAGCTTAGCGTCTTCTGGACTTTGTCTTTTAATTGATGGTATTCGAAGTCGTTATATAGTAAGATGTCCATCGTTTTATTACGGATTCGTGTTCATCGCTTGGCCCAATATCCGGATGCTGTCTTTCAGGGTTTGTACCTCTCTTTCCGAACAATTAAAAAATCCTTAATAGTTGCTTCGTCGATCAACTCCCCTCATCATAGACATTCTTAAGGTGCATATTACTATTCGGCACAGTGGTAGGAAAAAGGTCGACGAGCTTATTGCAAGCAGTTAGTTTTCCTTCTTCAGTTTCTTCACCTCTTCCGCTAAATCCAGCACCGCTTTGCTTAGGTTTGCAATGGATTCGGTTTTGGCTCGGTCTTCTTCCAAAAATTTGTCGAATAACTCAAGCAGTTTTTTGGGTACTTCATTGTTTATGGTTGAACGATAATGTTGGGTCGAGGCGTCGTGCAAGCTATTATTGCTTTGGATGTTGTAGACAACCTTTTCCTCTTTAAAATTCTTGACAAACTCCGGTGTTACGCCCAACCCCGCTGCTAAGATGGCAATATTGGCATCATCAATAAACTCGGATTGTTCCAGCTTGGATATCTGCTGCTGGCTCCAGCCGTTGCAGCGTTGACCCAGCTCATACTGTTTCATACCCGTTATCTCACGGATGCGTTGGACATTGTGCCCTAGATGTACTTCTTCATGTTCAAAATTTTCATTCTTCATGCTCAAATATAAATCAATCGTATCGTGGTAAAAAACAATTTGTTATGGTTTTTTACCATCGTTTACGGGGTTCATAATCTTTACCTTTGTAAAGGTATCAAATAAGTGGCAATGGTCAACTATACGGGCCACATTGTCGCTAAAAATCTAACCGTATGATAAAACGTGTACTCAAATCCAACAAGAACGCCGAAAAGTATTTTGCAGAGTTGAAGGCAGGCCATGAAGAAGGCCTCAATTATTTTTACAATGCCTATTATGGACATTATGCCTACCGCGCATACCGATTCGTGAAAGAAGATGTGGTGGCCCATGCCATGGCACAAGAAGCGTTTTTAAGGCTATGGATTATGCGCGGCATTATCCGTGATGTGCCTCATTTGCATGAATTTCTTGGCTTGCAGCTTCGGGAGGCCGGAAAAGCATATTATGGCAAAACGATAAATCGTTTCCACCGGAGCATGTTACGTTTGGACGGCATCGAGGATTTTCAGGAGTTCATGCTGGGCTACGAGTTGGAGGAAGAACAGGAGGAAGATGCCGTTTATCTCGAACAACTGGAGGAAGAAAAGCAGCGTCATTTGGAAAAGCTCAATGGTTTATTGCCCCACCTCGACAACCAGCAACAACTGTTCATCAAACTGTGCCTGAAATATGATTTCAGTTATGAACGTGTGGCGTATCACCTTGGTGGCATTTCGGACTACGAGGTAGCCCAGCGTGTGGAGCAGTGTGTTGCCAACCTGAAAGCCGCGCTCTCCGATACGGCCAAGCTGGACAGCGCAACGCGCATGAAGCCGATTGTCACCGAAGGCATGCTTACCGATGAACAGGCGCAGGTATTGGCCATGCGGTATGACCTGCAATACTCCTTCGAGGAAATCGCCGAAGCCCTGCAACTGGATGATTCCAAAGTGAAATCGCTATTTGTACAGGCATATGCCGTCATCCGGAAAACTAAAAAATCTGCATAGGCCCATGGAAAAGAAGACCATCATCCTGACACGAAAAATACAGGTGTACGTGGACTGTGATGACAAAGCGCAGAAGGACGCCTACTATAAGCAGTTGTATGAGTGGCAATTTTTATCGTTCCAAGCAGCCAACCTGATTTTCACCCACCTGTATGTACAGGATCGGGTGAAGGATTTGATTTACTTCACCGACGAGGTGAAGGTTAAGCTGGCCGATTATAAGAAAGAGGAAGACGGCATACTGAATTCCTCTCGCATGAACACGACATATCGTATCCTCTCAAGCAATTTTTTGGGCAAAATGCCCTCCAATATTTTTTCCAACCTGAACAACACGTTGCACAGCATCTATAACTCTGAACGAAGTGCATATTGGAAGGGGGAAAAGACACTACGCAATTACAAACGTAGCATCCCCATGCCTTTCGGAGCGGATAAACTCAAACTGGAAAACGATGAGAAAGGTAGGGATTTCAAATTCAAGCTGTTCAAAATCCCATTCAAGACCTATTTGGGCAAAGACAGGTCAGATAAGAAAGTCCTGTTGCAGCGGACGCTGGCCGGAACGCTGAAGCTCTGCACCAGTTCCCTAAAAATTGACAAGGGCAAGCTGTACTTGTTGGCAGCCTTCGAGATGGAGCGTGACGAACACCAGTTAAAGGATTCGGTAATTGCCGAAGCGTCACTTTCCATCGAGCACCCCGTCGTAGTGAAGGTTGGTAAGGAACAGTTCCAGATTGGCAATAAGGAGGAATTCCTGCACCGGAGGCTGGCTATACAGGCCGCGCGGCACCGCTTACAACGGGGTTCCACCTACAACCGGCCGGGCAAAGGCCGCAGGCGCAAGCTGAAAAGTTTGGAGGATTGGGATGCGAAGGAAATACGGTACGTCGATAACCGATTGCACCTGTACAGTCGTAGGCTGATTGACCTGTGCATCAAAACGCAGGCGGGTACGCTCTTGTTGGTGAACCAGCAGCAGAAAGAAGAGGTGGCTAAGGAAGAGGAATTCCTGCTCCGCAATTGGAGCTATTACGGACTGAAAGAAAAGATCGCCTATAAAGCGAAGAAAGTAGGAATCAATGTGATTGAGGAATAGTTATTCACCCGCTTCAACGTTCTTTGAAATGTTAGAGGCTGCTTGTACAGCCGTAGGGTGAGGTTAAATGAAACACTCACTAAATACTTTTTTTCAATGGGAAAGCTTCCCTATTGTTGGAATTGATGTATGATTACAATGGGGTCGGTTTTTGAAAAATTAACACGCACTGCCGTATAAGCCGTGCGTTACAACGGGCTGCTGTTCACTCGATAGTATGGACAATGCACTTGCTGTAAATCCGCGAGTAAAAAACTAAATCGAAAATAATCGCATAGCTCGAAATACAAACCGCTTCAAAAGAATGGTATTTATGCAAGTCTCCTTCACAAACGTATCGTATACAACCGTAGTTTCTTACGCTCGAATTGGTCAGAAATAGGCAACGGCTCCTAGTTGGAAACATTTGGCGATAAGGCATATATACAGTGCTCTTGACGGTGCCTTTTGAAATATCGCAGGCATTTGAATATATACAACCTTGCTCTTGTTCTCCCGTTGGGCTGCTGTTCCCAAGTACCTGCAATTCGCTCGTCTGATGAAAGTATTAAAAGTACAACACTCCTGCCGTGGACCTTGGAGATAATGGATTAACATATACAATAGTCTCAAAACTTGATGAAAACACAAGGGTAAAAACGCTGTAACTACCATATACAATCCCTGCTTGTTCTGTGTTCCCGGAAATTAGTTCCTGATGTTGATGATACCGTACCTATACAACTAAGTGAACACCCGACCCACGAACATCGGAGGATCTCTTGTCGGGCATCGATCCCATATACAATGGTTGGCGCTTACTTATATGAAGTTGTGGAATGGTTTTCGTTTCAGTATACAACGGCAGAGAACCACATCTTTTTCGTTTAAAGCTTTACAAAGGCGTCTTTCTGTCAGATCAAATTTTTGCAACGGTCTAGGCTGCAAATGTGCTAAAAGTCATAGCGCTTATTACAACGTTGTCAAGCAGGCGCGCTTATTATTCAGAATTATACAACGGCCTTGCTGTGAAACCTATGGGGGATTGGACTGCTACGAACACCAATTTGAAAGGAATATACAACTGCTAGTGCCTCGACAAAGACTGGAGATAGATAATGCCTATCACAATATGAAATTAAGTACTAAGATTATTCAAGAATGACCTTTCTAAAAAGAATGTTGAAATTTTCGAGGCTGCGTGTACAGCCGTAGGGTGAGGCGAAATTGACACTCACTGAATACTATTTATTGCAATAGACGGTAGGTTAATGCACTATACAAAGGGTGAGCCTTGCTGAGAAGGCTGTGGGAATAGGTATAGGCAATTCTCTCGATTGGAAAAACTAAGAAACTTCGTTATCGAGGCTGCTTGTACAGCCGCAGGGTGAGGTCAAATAGACACTCACTGAATACTTTTTGCAATGGTGAGTCTCACGTTAGATTTACTTTTGCTTCTGCAACGGGCTGCTGTTAATCCGTTGACACTAATTCGAAGTACGGCCAATGGTCCTGTTAGCGAAAACACATAGGTTATAATACCGGCCAAAATAATTTATGCAATAGTCTCGATCATAAACGTACTGTATCCATAAGAAATTGAAGTGTGCACAATAGTCTCCAACCTCGTGGTATGTTACTTTTTTGCGATAGCGAGCTAGCTTAAAACCTGAATTGGCCTCATTTCAGTACATACAGCGGCCTTGCCATGTTACTTGAGAAAAAATGCATTCGCTGCATCCGCTTGTAACTAAAAAGCCCGGCTCCTCGGACGAGGGCACTGAAAAAGTCCTTATTGGTTAAGACTGGAAAGAGAGCAGAAAAACTACGGTTGTCTGCTCTTTTTTTTGTACCTTAAAGCAGGTTTTAAAAGGTACCCGATGCTTGCTTACCAACAAAAGATTCAGTTCAGTTCCTACTCGGGGCTGTATGATCTGATCGTTCCCAAAGATAACCTTCTTCGAAAGATCAACGACCTGATAGACTTCAGTTTTATATACGATGAACTGCTTGAGAAGTACTGCCACAACAACGGACGTACAGCGNGGTTTTAAAAGGTACCCGATGCTTGCTTACCAACAAAAGATTCAGTTCAGTTCCTACTCGGGGCTGTATGATCTGATCGTTCCCAAAGATAACCTTCTTCGAAAGATCAACGACCTGATAGACTTCAGTTTTATATACGATGAACTGCTTGAGAAGTACTGCCACAACAACGGACGTACAGCGGAGAGCCCTATCCGTATGTTCAAATACCTGTTGCTGAAGACCATCTATTGTATTTCAGACGTAGATGTCGTTGAGCGCTCCCGCTACGATATGTCCTTCAAATATTTTCTGGAGATGGCACCGGAAGATGATGTGATCAATCCCAGCTCGCTGACCAAGTTCCGCAAACTTAGACTGAAAGACACGGATCTGTTAAACCTCTTGATTAACAAAACAGTCTGCCTTGCGATTGAAAAGGATATCATCAAATCCAAGTCGATCATCGTAGATGCCACCCATTCGCTGTCCAGATCGAACCCGCATTCTGCCCTTGATGTCCTTAGGGAGCGATCAAAGCTGCTCCGCAAAGCGGTTTATGCCATAGACGGGGGTATGAAGGGCCGGATGCCCGAAAAGAATGAGTCGGGTGACCTTGGGAAAGAGATTGCCTATTGCAGGGAGTTACAGGAACGGATCGAGTCGGACAGGGCCTTGGGCGAAACCCCTGCGGTCAAAGAGAAGTTGAACCTGTTAAAAGAAACGGTTGAGGACACCCGGGAGCACTATACGCTTTCCAGGGACATGGATGCCAAGACCGGCCATAAGTCAGCAGATAGCAAATTCTTCGGTTACAAGATCCATCTTGCCATGACCGAGGAACGTATCATCACGGCTGCGGTGGTTACCTCGGGGGAAAAAGCGGATGGTCCGGAACTGCCCGAGCTTTTAGGGATCAGCCGGCAGAATGGGGTGGAAATAGATACGGTCATCGGCGATGCAGCTTATTCAGGCAAAGAAAACCTGAAATTGGGCAGCGACCGGGGTATCAGGATCGTTGCCAGGCTTACCCCTTCCATTACCCAGGGCACCAGAAAGGATGAAAAGATGTTCGATTACAACAAGGATGCCGGGATGTTCGTTTGCCCGGCAGGCCATCAGGAAGGCCCGCCAGGGAAAGAAAGACAGGGGGAAAAACCAAGCGGACACCTATTACTTTGACGTGGAAAAATGCAAGGTCTGTCCCCTGAGGGAAAACTGTTACAAGCCCGGAGCTAAGAGCAAAACCTATTCGGTAACCATAAAATCCGACCTCCACAAAGAACAGATGGACTTTCAGGAAACCGACCATTACAAACAGAAAACCAGGGAACGATACAAGATAGGGGCAAAGAATAGTGAGCTAAAAAACGTACATGGATACGGACGGGCAAACTCCTATGGTATTGGGAACATGGAAATGCAGGGGGCCATGGCAATCTTTGCAGTAAACCTGAAAAGGATCCTGAAATTGATTGAATAATCCCGAAATCCGGGCTTTCATCTGATTCCAACCTTTTGCCCAAAGAAAGATTGGAGTGCCAGGAACCCATACTGGCCTCCAAAATCAGTCGGTAGCCCGAAATATCGAAATCGGGAAATAAAAAAACGATCAAGTAAAACCATGTTCCACTTGATCGTTTCTGTTAAGCCGTCCCATAAATGAGGGACTTTTTCAGTGCCCTCCGTCTGGACGGCCGGGCTTTTATTCCTATATTCTAGTTTTCAACCATTATCGGGTATCATATCGCCCTCCTCCGATTGGCTTGATAGATTGTCAATGAAGGTTCTGACATTCTTTTTATTCCAGCCATAAGAAATAGCAGAAATGAACATCGCGTCAGGATTGCAAATGCTATTAATCAAAACTCGTCCCTTATCTTTCTTTATAGTAATCAATTCCCCCCAGCTACCCGACCAACTCCAATCCCTATAAGCCCTTACATAATTTCTTTTCTTTTCGAGAACTATCCACTTCAAATCACCCGATGTCTTACTTAGTGCTTTATCAAAGGAACTATCTGTAAAATACGTTCTGAACTCTTTGAATTTCAATCGATTTCGCTGCAAAAAGAAAAGCAAGATTGCCACGAAAATAAATATAACGGATATCAAAAGAAGGTCTTTTGGCTCTACCACTCCCTTATAATCGTCAAAAACATAGTGTTGTATTATACTCCACAAGTTTGCCAAGGGGACGATAAGAAAAAAGAATGGAACGGAATAATGCCAAAGAAGCTGCTTTTTAGTTAACGAAATTCGTTCGGGATTTACAACAATATTCGGATTAGTCATTTTATATCAACGTCTTATACCTAAAAATCTTTGAGCCGGAACTCTTACACTTTCGTGATAACCAGGAATATTGGTAATTGCACGGCCGATTTCCCAACCTACTCCCCATGAAGCGCCATAAATACCCCCCAACGTTGAAAAAGCATTGGAGCCTTGTTCAAGTGCGTATTGTGCTCCATTTATCTGCCCTGTATTGAGCTGGTTTTGTACATTCAATGCATTGTAAGCTCCCAATAGATAACCTCCCACGCGTAGCTCATTACTCAATGCCTTTCCAATGCTTTTTCCTCCAGTACGCTGGTTGCCATTGAACGTCTGGGAATATGATTTCATCTGTCGCAAGCTGTACCAGCTCGCCTTATTGTACATGAGATGTGAACCAGCAGATAATGCAGCTCCGACTCCGGCCCCCAACAATCCTCCCATCCCGCCAGATGGTTGTTCAAACCTAAGGTATTCTGTGCCGATTGAATTTATATTACCCATTTGACCCACAGCATTTGCTACCTGACCCTGAGCATTAGCAACCCAATTCCCACTTTCATAAGAGGCCCTTCCTGTCACTGTAACCTCATCCAACTCCCAACTGAATCCATTTCCCGCACTGATTACATGATTCGACATATCGGATATTGATACGTTACTATTGCTGTTCATATAGCTCATAAAACTGGAAATCTCATCAGGATCATCAATCGTGATGTTTCCATTTGCATCTACACGGTACATACCATTGGGGTCATAATACAATATAGGATTGTTGCCGACATAGGTATATGGTGTAAATGATGAATACATTTCCGCCAACGGATCCACGGCTCCCCACCTCCCGATCACCGGATCGTAGAACCGTGCCCCGTAGTCGTACTGGCCCCCAAGTTCATCCTGCCTCTCTTTTCCGTTATAAAGATACTTATTCTCCGGGCTCGAAACAAGGGCGCGCGGTGTTTTTAGCGAACCGAACGGGTAGTAGTCATCCTGCTGCAGTACCTGCACGTTGCTGCCGGACCGCTTGATTGTAGCACGGACATTCCCCAAATGGTCCGTCAGATTGAATTGGTACACATAACTGCTGCCACTTCGCAGGGCAATCCCTTCTCCCGTATGGATCAGGTCGATCGCGTTGCCGTTGTACTCGATGCCCTCCAGGTAATTGCGGATAGTGGTGCTCCCACTGATTGTTGAAGTTTTCCGGAGCTTTATACCCAATGCATCATACATATAGCTTATACTCATGCCCGTCTTATCTGCCGTTTTCGGCAGATTGAGGAAATTATAGGCAAAAGCCATTCCTGTACGGTCGGAGGTCGCATTTCCGTTTGGGTCGTAAGCATAGTTTCCGGATACCGCCCCAGAAAGATTTACCAATCGATTTCCGGTATAGGTATACGAAATTCCGCTAGCATGGTTATCTCTTTTCAACGTAGTGATGTTCCCCATCAAATCATAGGTCAATTGCTCACGCATGTTTCCGGCACTGTTCCCGTCAACAAGCCGGTGCAGTGCATCGTAGGTGTAGGTGAAATACTTGCTGACCTGCCCCGATTGCACCCAATGTTGCTCCGAAATATTTCCATTATAATATGCGATCCCCGTATTTGTGGGATTATTGTATTTCAGACTAAACGTAAAATATGGGGAACTGGCACTTTCCAACCAGCCGCGGATATTGTGCACATAATCAATGCCCGTCAAAAAAGAGGTCCCCAAGCTGTTTCCCCCAAGGGACTTTTTCTTCAGCTCGCCAATCTCGTTATACTCATTTTTGGATAAAATAACCTTTTCCTGATTATTGATTGTATGGGATGTGCTTAATAATCTGCCAGCGTGATCATAACCGTATCCCGTTACGAGCGTCGTTGTCTGGCCCTGGGCAATGTGTTTCCTTGTGGACTGGAGCAATTGCCCGGGGAAATTGTAGAGGTCGGTAACGTAATCGGTTCCGCCCAAATGATTCTGGCCGGCGGTCTGCCTTAATCGCCCCTTGTCATCATAATAGTAAACGGTCAGCAGGGGGGCTGACCCATCATCCTTGCCAACCCTCGTGCCCGTCAGCAATGCCTTTGTCTTCGGACTCGGGCTAAAATCGATAGCGGGCAAGCCGGCAACGCCCGTAAAACCGTACGTATCGTAGTAATTTGTAACATACACAGCCATGTTCGTGGTAGGGAAAGCCAGGTTTGTATATTCCGAGGCGTTAAGCCTGCCCACCCAAAGGGGGGCATTGGACGCGTCCAATTGGGACTGCAGCGACACCCTGTTCAGGGTTGAATTGTAAATCCCTGTTTGCGCGACCCTCCCGAAAACGTCGTACTTTATAAATCCCCATTTCCCCTGCGGCCGCTGGTTGGCGTCCTGTTCGAGCACAAGCCTGTCACGCCTGTCATATACCATATGCCGCCACCCACTGGCCGGGATCTTCTTTTCTATCAGCCTGTTCCTGAGGTCATATTTATACCAATACGCAGATTCCAGCAATTCCGCTTCGGTCGGAACCGAACTGTCGCTTTGCGATAAGCGATCCGACAGGTCCGGTGGAAGGACAAAAACAAGGTTCCCGTAGTCGTCATAAATATAATAGGTCTGCGTCCAGTGCCCCCTGTTCCCCAGCTGCGTCCGGTTCCGTGTCCGCTGGACTTTCCGCAGCACCGTCTGCCCCCCGGAGGTGACGTATTCCCGCGTTTCCAGGCCTTCCTCATCGATAAGGCTTCTCACGGACAGCTTACCGCTTTCATAATAGCCATTGCTTGCATTGGTATAGAAATGGTATCGATAGGGAAGGCCGTTGGCGGCGATGCGCCAGCAGATGACTTTCTCGTCATAGTCGCCCGTGCCGTGCGAATTAAGCGAATTCACGGTGCGCACAGACCTCTTTTCATTCTTCC
This sequence comes from Parapedobacter tibetensis, assembly GCF_024704835.1. Classification (GTDB taxonomy): domain Bacteria; phylum Bacteroidota; class Bacteroidia; order Sphingobacteriales; family Sphingobacteriaceae; genus Parapedobacter; species Parapedobacter tibetensis. The sequence goes on along the minus strand of NZ_JAMXBE010000003.1, from coordinate 449,406 downwards.
AGTCTTCCCCGGGGCCGTATGTAAACTCCTCCCTGCCCAACGGCGAACGCTCATGGACCGTTTCACCGAACGGCCGGCCGTCTTGTACACCCGCAGGATTCTGGTAAAACTTGAAATGCTCACCGGACATATAATCCCCCATGCCATAGTTTGGCCGTACGTTTGGAAGGGCGTTGGGCTTATATGCCCCGTCGGATCCTTGCATGTACGGAGCGAACGTCAGGTGCGGGCGGCCAATGTTATCATAGGTCTGTGATTGCACAATGTCCTTGCCCAAGGGCGAGGCCTGCCAGGAAACAACCTGTTCTTCCCTGCCCAAATCATCGTAGTATGCAATTGTTTTGTTCCTGTCTGCGATGGTTAGAGCCTCCACATCCAAAAAGGATCCCAGCCCGCTTTTTTTGACGACACTTTTTGTGACCGAGTTCCGATTGGCTACGGCCGCTTGGCTATAAACCCGGAAGACACCGGAAACATGGGTTTTGCCGGCCTTCGTTGCTTGCAGCATGTACCCCCCGGGCAGGTTGGTCGTGTACGACGCCCCGGTGGCCCCGCTTATGACCGTTCCGTTTTCACGCTTCCACACATAGGAATTAAAAGGGCCGTTCGTAACCGAGAGCACCGTTGTGCCGTTCACCGGTAACACTCCCCCGTTTGCCGCTGATAAAATCGGTCTTCCCGGATCAACCACCAAAACATCCAAAGTCACATCGGCACTGATGTATAGGAAATCAGGATGGTCACCCTCTGTGTACAAAAGATAGTCGAACTCAAACTCCCCCAATTGGGTCCACCTAAGCTTTATACGGTAAGGCTCTTCCTCCACCGTGACTAAAGGGCCGGCGCCCAGAGAATATGCCCAGGTGTAGGAATCGGGAAAAGGGGCATGTATAATGGCACCGTTCCTGTTTCGGAAAACAATGCGATACTCTACCTCTTCATTAAGATTGACGACCGACGGGCCCGTGATTTCGATATGGCCTTTTTGGCCTTGCCCTTTTGCAAAAAAAGTCAGGCATATCATGGCGGCTATCGCCAAGAACTGTATGGGCAGCTTTACCATGGCATTCATCTTTTGTATTGGTATTTATAGGTCTCTAAAATCGATCCGTCAAAATCCTTGACAACATATAGGCGCCCCAGGCCGTCATACTCATAATACATGGGCCTATTGGTCGCATCGGTTGCGCACACCCGCCCATATTGCGGATGGTAGGCAAATGTCATTAACGTAACGTCATCCGGAAGCTTTTGGCGCAGCTTTTGGTTAAAATTCGACCAAAGGGTTTTCTGTGCGTTCGTCTGCATTTCCCCCACGGAAGAGAGAAAGGCGTCGATATTCCCGTAACCCAATTCCACGACGGACTCATCGGCCTTGGCCGACAGGTTTGGCCCATCGGCATTTACCGCCTGAACAATGGGCAAGGTTTTATTGTAGCCCCAAACGAAAGACACACGCGCATCATTGTCCTTGGAAAAACTCGTCACGTTTCCTTTACTGTCGTATGCATGATACCTTAATAAAGTCCTATAATTGACCCCGTCCCTGCTCTGTTGTTCCGATACGGGCGCAATCACACCATCCGGCCACAACTGGTAGTTTTGCTTATCCCAAAGATAGGCTACGTCATTCCTCCGATGCTCCTTTACGATTGCCGGAGAGATGATGTTCTTGGCCACCATAAGAATGTATGGGGCGGACGTGAAGTCGGTGGGATATTTATAAACGGTGGAGATGGTATCCAAATTGGATTGGGACACCATTTTCCGTGTCATTTGCTTGTGGAGCAAATTACCGTAGAAGTATTTTTGGCGGACCGCCATCACCGTTCCGTGGCTGTAATCCGTTTCTACCTCTTCGCTGGTCACCCACCATTCAGATAGGTTGTCATAATAGCGTATGTCGCCATCTTGATAAATAAAAAAGGGGCTTGTATCCGTATTTGGCTTCATAAACTTTGCGGCTTTCAGGGACGACCCATGCATTTGCCGATATCCGTAGTCCTTCCGTTTGAGCAATTTCCATGAACCGTCCTTATATTCGATATATTTCAGCTTTCCATTAACTCCCGAGAATGAAAGTGGAAGTTCCGGTTCCTGGAAAGTGAACCCCGGACCTAAATTGTGGAAATTATAATGTATGTGGCCATCCCCGTTGCCGCCCCCTTCGAAAACATAGACATCGGAATAGGTTACATGGGAAGGCGGGGCATGCCCTCCCAGCGGATTTACCGAAGACGACGTTCTGATCAGGAAAAGCGCGTGGGACGAAAGCCATCCGTCTTCGGTCTGCAGATATTTGCTGCAACCCCTCGTGTAATGTCTTTTCGGGAACGTAACCTTGGCAGAAGAGAAGCCGTCCGGACTGCCATCAACGCTATATATAAACTTCTTTTGCCGGAGAAGGGCATTATTTTGGGCATATTCCGATATCGATTTTATGCGGAGCCCCCCGATTGCCTTATTCCTGACCGTTGTATACGAAGTAGACGACGCGGAAAGGATAGTCACGTACTCCGGATGATAGATTACCTCTATCGTGTAATCTCCGGAAGACAGGTAAACCGTGGCATTGGGGCTCGCAATGGAGAACGTTCCGATAATGGCGTTTGAACCGTTCCGAAGGTAGGCGACAGCCTGTCCATCGGGTATCCGGTCGTCAGCTATTGGATAACAAGTTAGGTCGAGCGCCACTTCCCGCCCGAGGCTCAAGGTAAAATGACCGATTGTCTCCGAATAGGCATTGGACCCATCGGCCTTGGCTATCTCGGTCTTCCTGATATGCTGATAGGGTGTCACAGGATGGCTATGCGGCTCGTAATCGAATTCCGTCCTTCCGCCCGTTGGATAGACAACGGAAGTAAGCAAGCCCCGCTTGCTGAACATCCCCGTGCTGTCGCTTAAACGATCGACCCCCTGGAATGTCCAGGGGCTACCGTCTTTAATCTCCGTCACGGTCGGCAAAAGCGTCGGCGCCACCTCCCCGGGAATCGTGTAACCGGCAAATGAAGAATAATAGCCCCATTCATCGATCTGCCTCCTATATTTGGAAGGAAGCTCCTGCGGACGGAAGTAGGAAAAACGATAGGGGGGAGAAGAAGAATTGTCCCGCCCGACTTCAGCGATGGAATCCAGTTTCAAGCGGAGGAACTGGTGCGGGTTCGCCCCGGCATATGAACCGTTGAAATAACTATAGGAAAAGACAAACTTTCGGACCAAGGCATTGTTTAGGTCGTACTGCGCTATTTCGGATAATTTCTGGGGCTTCCAGCTATTAGTGTTCAAAAAGGGGTCCGGTTCCACGTCATCGCGTACGGTCCTACTGAAGAGGATACTACCTTTGTCATAGGTTATTTTCCGCAGATACACGTTCTGTATCCTTTGCCTGCTGGCGGAAGTAAAATTGTATACGGTTGCCATCGGCCCGATCTCTTGGGTGTATCCCCCCAACGCCAATCTATCATAACGTTTCTGGTGCACCTGGATCACGCTCAGGCTTAGGCCGGGTTCGTATTGGAAGCGGACCACGGTTTGCCCCTGGGGATCCATGATGGAATCCAGATACCAAGCGTTCTCGGACTCATCGTATGCGTTGGTAAAATTAGGCTCAAGGCCACTGAAATTGGCCAGGTCGGAATTTTTATAGTAACTCCCGGCAATTTCAGGCGTTCCGAAAAAATACTTGTAACCTTGCGGATCTGTGATCGCCCACCTCGCGGAATTGACCCTTTCCAGCAGTTCTATCTTGAGGTTATTCTGCTTTTCCACATAGATACTGTCCCCCATGCTCTGCTTGCCCAAAAAAAACTTACCCGTATTTCCCGCGAAATTGTAATAGAAAACATCCGGCTCAGCATCTATCGTTCGATTCCCAACGTGCCGGAAATATTGGCCGGTTTCATGCGCCTCTTGGGGATCAAGAATGGGAGATTCGACATAATTGTGTTCATCGTGCGGAGGAAGTGCGGTCGCCGAAGGGTATCCGCCAGTCTTAAAATCATCCAACCCCCGGATCGAACGGGTGATAACCCCACCCCCGTCAGAAAGGGCCCATCCCAATCCGACCCAACTTGCCTCATCGGAAACTTTGATGCCGTTTGCGGAATTATATTCAAGGCTTATCCTTATGGGTACTTTATCGGAACTTTCATCCAATAAGGGAACACCGAGGCCGTGCCCACCCGTGAAATGGCTTGCCTCAATATCCACGAACTTCACCAATGACGCTGCCGTTGGAGATGGTGGAATCACTTTCGAGGCTTGGAAATGTTCGCCTGTTTGCGCTTGGGCATGCATTCCCACCGATACCAGAGTTATTAGGAACACAGCCCACCCCGCAAACATATTACCTTTGTCTAATCCAGTTTTCATATATATCTTACGTTAAGAACATGCGGTTGTGGTGTGCGGATGTCCGTGGGTAGCTCATAATCCGGCTCGAAGACATAGTCCGGCACCGTGATATCCGTCTTCATTTTTACTTCCTTGGCCAGGGTGTCGCCATCAACGGCCAGCTTCGCTTGGGGGTCAATGGTGCCGATGCCGGTATTGCCGTTCGGCAGTTTCTGGGCGGATAGATGCAAGGTACATGCACATAGCAAGGCTATAAAGGTGGGTATAGGTTTCATAGATATTAATTGGTGTATGTTAATTCCCCTAGTCGATCTGTTGGTTTATGTAAATCGGTTTAATCATTATAATATGCCCTTGGGGCCATTCACCCCCGCACACATTAGCCGAAAATACATCCAGTTGGAATCTTACACACGTTTAGGCTGATGTCTTATTTCGTTGTAAGTTTAAGGATACATTTCCACAATTCCAAATTAAGTTTTGACTTTTTTCATGGTGTCCCGTTTTCATCGAAAAAAAAATTGTATATTCATTAGTCTTAAATTATGTTTACGTTGTGCTATACGGAGGTTTATGCAGACAACATGGCCGACAAGACCTTGGATAAAAATTTCAGCAAATAGCTTGGATTAATGAGTTCATTATGTTTTGTATTGCGCAGCATGTAGTAGATAAACCAAATACCTTTTTTATTGCATGGGTTGTCTTTCCATTTCCATCACGCAGATATTTTCGATACTATTGCATAGCAAAAGCAAATAAACGCTGGATATTCTGAGAGGCTGACAGGGAGTTAATCTATTTGCCAAACGACTAAACGTTATGGACGAATTATTCAAGAATGAAATTCCTAAATGGGATTTCCGCAAACGATTCAATGTCGATCATGATGGCAAGGGTTGGAAAAGAGAGCCGAGCTTGCTCCGGGCCGAAGCGCTATATGAGCAATCGAGAAAAGTTTATCATATCGCAAAATTGTTTTGCGAAACGTTGGTAGGAGACCAGGCTGATCTGACCACCGAGCTGATCATGGAAAATGCACTCATGATACCACCAAAAATTATCGGTGCTGAAGGGGGAGATCTATACATCTTACGTATGGAAAATGCGGCCATCATCCGCCTACATGGTCGGCAATTGCGGGAGCAAGTTGATTTCGCTGAGGCCAGAGGAATGGGAAAGACCGAATACACAAAACTGCTCAAAATAGAGCTGGAAAAATTCAGGCACCTATTTGTTAATTGGGTAGATGCTTTTGAAAAAGATGAAGTGGAAGATGATTGGGGGTTATTTTGATGCAAACAGGAGACAAAGGTACATGCATTTGCCCGTTGCCGTCTACGGTCAGCCGAACAGGTCATCCATCGTGATGGATTTCTGGATCAACCCGGGGTATTGTTCGGCGTTGCTAACGCCAAAAGAAGTGATCAACGTGAAATAGTGTTTTGCGGGTTTTGGCGTAATATAATGTTTTATATCGCGCCAAAAGCACGAAAAAAACAGGGTTTTGGCGTGATATAAAAGTCACAAAATGCCTTCAGGACGGAGATGGCAATAATAACGGTCAACCGAACAGGTCATCATCATGAGGCTATTTTGGATTTCAATTGGTTTCCAGCATCAAAAAAAGCGGCACCCCCTTTCGGAGATGCCGCTGACTGCCGGAAAGACCGGCGAATGGCGATAAGAACTGCTCCTACACCACGGCGGCCGTCACCGGATCGCTGTAGTCCAGCCGGTCGGTATCCGTACCCACGTACACTGCCCGGAACTCGTACTCAGTGAAGCGTTCCAGGCCTTGCAATTGGCGGGAGGATCCATAGGAGAACACTTCAACCCATGGATTGCCGCTGCCAACAACACGGTAGGCAAACCGGTAACCCCGTGCAGCAGCGTTGGGCTTAACCTTCACCGTCACACGCCGCGAGCCCACCGGCCCGTTGATTACTTGTACGTCCATCGGTTTGGGGCAAGGGCCGTTCGGCTGCCTCGTCTTATTGTGGTCGAAACCGGCCGAAAGAATAACGGCGGCATCGCCATCAGCCACTTGTTGTACATGCAAAGCCAGTGACCGCAGCGTACGGGCTAGCATCTCATGCCGCTGGTTGCGCACCTCGGTGGCATGTTTGCCGCCCAAAGCGGCATCCGGCAATGCCGAACGGTAGTCGGCCAGATTGGTTTCCAGCTCCGTAAGGGCTGGTATAGGGTTTGGGAACAGTTCGTTCCCTGTCATTTTGGTAAACACGGTCTCAGCGATATGGTCTAGCGCCTTGGTGCTCATTTTTCCGAAATTTGTTTTTGGTTTAAAATACATTGTTAAAAAATTTAAAAGTTAAAACCTGACTGCGATATGCAGGCAAGCTCCATCGCCATTGAAAAATAATGATGTCGATGAAAAAATAAATGAACTAATCCTCGATGTAGGCTGATCGGTTCGGTTTTCCGGGAATCCGGGGTTTGGGGTTGATTTTTTGTCATTGTAACACGTGGTTACGGAAGGATTTTCGGTTTTGCTTGCAAGCGGGGCTTCTTCCCTTTAAAGGGGAGCACCGTACCTTGTAGGGAAAATGTTTCCCCTTTAAAGCGGAACCCCTCACCTTTAAACGGGAGCACCGTACCTTGTAGGGAAAATGTTTCCCCCTCAAAGCAGAGCCTCTTCCCTTTAAAGGGAAACGCCGTACCTTGTAGGGAACATGTTTTCCCCTTAAAGCGAAGCCCTTTCCCTTTAAAGGAGGGCGCCATACCTTATAGGGAAAATATTTCCCCCTTAAAGCGGAGCCTTTTACCTTTAAAGAGGAACGCAATACCTTATAAGGAAAATGTTTCTTCCTTAAAAGGGAGCCGTGCTCCTCACTTGCGGCAACCCTTTCTACGGGGATTGCCAAACAATACCTGGATGTCAAAGAACTGCTACGATAAACCGCATTCAGGAACGGGGTATATTATAAAATTCGGTACAATGCGCGAGAAGGGCGTTCGTTATCGTGCCATTTTTCCCGCAGAACGGAGCTTTTTTTGGCACGATAACGAACATTCCGGCTTAATATCCTGTATAACAGATTATTAACGATCTTCTTTGGGAGAGACGCCGAACTCCTGTTTGTACTGTTTTGAGAAGTGGGTACGGACATTGAACCCCACCATCGCTGTGACTTCTCCGACGAGGTGTTGGTTACTGTTCAGCAGTTCCCGAGCCTTTTCAAGTCGGGTGGTGAGGATGAGCCGCTGGGGTGTCGGCTGTCCTTGGTTTTCGAACAGCCGGTATAGGTTGCGGCGCGATAGGCCTACTTGCTGTGCAAGGCTGTCCACGGTGAACGAAGGGTCGGCAAAATGCACCTGGATCAGGTGCTTCGCCCGGAGCATGAGGCTTTCATCTTGGGTCGCATTCGGCCTGGGGGCCGCGGCCATTAAACTGGCATGGTACAGTTTAACGATCTGGTATAGCGCCTCCTTGCAATGGACATTCAGGGCAAACCCCCGTTTATCGGTCTTGTGGAGCTTATCGATGCATTTGTGTACCGTGGACGGCAGAAAGCGGAACTGTAGGTGGGGCACCTTGGTCGGGGGTGCATCTTCAACCACGTGCGTCAGATTGGTCAATAGCCTGAACTCTTCCGTCAGCAGCTGCGCCGCGTACTGCGAGAAACCGAAACAATGGAATCCGGATGATCCCGATGGCAGCTGTACTTCGGTGGTTCCGGGCATCAGCATGGCAGCGAAACACGCGAATGGGGGAACATGGATGGGTGCTTGCCCGGGCACGAACGTCCACTGGCTTTCCTGCTGCCCGTTCAGGATGATCAACAGGTAGGGGTTTGTCGTGTGGATGGTTACAGAGGCATCGGTCTTGCACGACCCCTTGGCTGTGGCGTAGAAGAAAGTCGCCCCCGCTAAGCTACGAGCCACCAGCTCGCCCGAGGGGTTTTGCCACGTGGAGGTTGCCAGGTGATTGCCCAGCGAAGCAGCCTTCCTGGAGGTTGGTATACCATGCTCGCCATCAAACGATACGTCCAGCTGGATATGGCGTTCCATAGGCTTTGGAAGGTAAAAAGGTAGTGTTCATGAGGTAAAACTAACAATCTTGGGGCAGAAAAACAACGGAGGTTCGAGAAAGCAAAAGAGAATATGTAAATTTGCTTCCTTAGCAATTTGCGATATTCATGGAAAAAGTCGTCACCCACCACCCCTTCCGCACCATTGAGCTGGAATACGACCGGGAGAAGCCCCAACCCGACTGGGAAAAGGAGACACTGGATAATTATTTCCACATGCACGATGAGGTGTGGCGTCTCAAAACAATACGGGAAGAATATGAACCCCAGCTGGATAGGGCAATCGCATGGATTAATGAATTACGGACCGAACTATATCCCATCGAGCAGGAAATCGACCTGCTGGAACTGGCCACCGGCCTCCGCGATGACAACCCGATGCCGGGCTTCGAGGGGTCCATATCACTGCAGCTTGACAATTTCCGCAAGGCAACAAAAAAACATAATGAGGATCTGATAGCCCTCCATACGCTCATTACCCAATGCATCGGAGAACACAATGTCTTCCTGAAAGACTATGAAACATTTGACGAATGGTTTGAATCATTTGCCAGCGGGCCATTGCATCAACTGTATATGCGCTATGAGGACATCAGTGTGCATACCGTGTCACTGGACCGGGACCACCAATCGTTCCTCGAAACCTGGAGCCCCGTAATCCAGGCGGAACGCGATTATTTCGAACGGGCCACCGATGCCTTTGAAGCCTATACCGAACTGGCTGAAGCCTCCGAAAAATTATACCGCAGGGCAGAAAAAGTGGACGATTCCTTGGATGATTTTATCAAGAAGAATAAAAACGGGGGTGATGGACAATGGCGAAAATTTCCTTGAGCCGCACGACCAGCTACCGGTTCGTTCCATAAGCGCTCCGCCTTCTCACTAAGAACCCTAAGGAAGGGGCTTGACGCACGCTGCATGAAACCAGCAATCTATCATACACCCCTTTATTAAAGAAGTGTTCGCGAATGCGTTACAATTTTCTACCTTTGCAAAAATTTTCTTTTAATGGCAACTACAACGAATAAAACATTCACCATGATCAAGCCGGATGCAGTAAGCAACGGCCACATCGGAGCTATTTTGAACGACATCATTGCTGGGGGATTTAAGATTATAGCGATGAAATACATTCGCTTATCCAAAGAAACGGCTGGGGCATTCTACGCCGTGCATGCAGCACGCCCTTTTTATGGCGAATTAGTGGATTTCATGACCTCCGGGCCTATCGTGGCAGCCATCCTTGAAAAGGATAGTGCGGTAGAAGCGTTCCGTAAACTGATTGGCGCGACAGATCCGGCAAAAGCTGAAGCCGGCACTATCCGTAATAAATATGCAAAATCCATCGAAGCCAATGCCGTCCATGGCTCGGATTCGGATGACAATGCCGAAATTGAAGGTAATTTCTTTTTCTCGCAGGTCGAGCGGTTTTAAAATTTCGAAACCTAGCAGGCTCTCAAAACCTGCTAGGTTTTTTAGCCTTAAAACATCCTTTTGGCGAGGTAGAAATCTTCTTTTTCCCTCATGATTTCTTTTTCCTTTTTACTCTTGTCGCCATAGCCGCATAAATGCAAGATGCCATGGATGATTACGCGGTGCAATTCATCCCGCACAGCCACACCGAATTTTTCCGCATTTTCGCGGACACGGTCTACACTGATAAAAATATCGCCCGCGATGGTCCCCTGCTTTTCATGGTGATCGAAGGTGACAATATCTGTAAGCGTATCATGATTGAGGTATTGCTTATTGATGGTAAGCAGATAGGGATCACTGCATAGGATAATGCTGATCTCTCCAGTTTTGAATCCTTCGGCCCGTGTAGTTTCCTTGATCCATTGGCGGATATTGATTTTCTGCTTGGGTTGGAAATCCGTATCCTCGGAAAAAAAATAGATATTACTCATTGTTCAGCGGTGTGAAGTATGCAACTACCCTTGTAAATCACGCGCTTCCAGATAAGACTGGAGGATAATGACGGCTGATACGCTATCGACGAGCCCCTTATCTTGCCTTTTCGATTTTTTAAGGCCGCTTTGCGCTATCGTTGCAGAGGCCATTTTGGAGGTAAACCGTTCGTCAATAGTCACCGTGGGAATGGTGGGAAACGTCCGACGCATTGTTCTCACAAAACCCTTTACATGCTGGGCCGACTGGGAATCCGTGCCATCTATCTGCCGCGGCATGCCCACCACAAATGAAGAAACAGCCTCTTTAGTCAAATATTCCTTGACGAATGCGACCACATCCTGTGCATGCACCGTAGTCAAGGCTGTAGCAATAATCTGCAATGGATCGGTCACAGCAATGCCGACTCGTTTAGTTCCATAATCAAAAGCCATGATGCGCATAATCCGAACAAAAGTACTTTTTTGCGCTGGCAATTCATACTAGCTAATTAAAGAAATAGAGAAGGTATATGGTCGCCAGCAGGATAATCGCTATTACCACGGCCCACGTGATGATGTTGCCCACCGGCCGATCATTTGGTTCTTTTATCGACTCACGCGATGGGGCGGGATCATCTTGGTGTGCCGCATAATTTTCCTCCGCTTTGACATTTCCTTCATGATCCGTTTGATGACTCTTTCCCATGACGTAAATACATTAATCTACTAAAACAACAAATAATTATGCCTTTTGTTTAGGGTCCAAATCGTAATCTCATTTCCCAAATACCAAATCTTTTCCTTATCATTGCACGTAATATTATTCGATATGCGATTTATTGTTTCTACCTCGATATTATTAAAACAACTGCAGGCCATCAGTGGGGCTTCTAGCAGCAGTACCGTGCTGCCAATACTGGAAAATTTCTTGTTTGAAATCAAGGACAACGTCCTAACCATTTCTGCTACAGATCTGCAGACCAGCATGGTAACCTCCCTTCCGATTGAAGCTAAGGAAGAGGGTCGGGTGGCCATGCCCTCCAAGATATTGATCGAGACATTAAAGACACTTCCTGATCAACCGGTGGCTTTTTCCGTAGACACCCAAACGTTGGCTGTGGAAATCAGTGCCGGAGATGGCAAATACAAGCTCAGTGGGGAAAACGCAGACGACTTCCCGAAGATTCCCATCGTGGATAATCCATCTTCGGTAGCTATCCCCGCTTCGGTTTTGGCCGAAGCCATCAACAAAACGATCTTCGCTGTGAGCAATGATGAGTTGCGACCCGCGATGTCGGGCGTATTGGTTCAGCTGGCCGAACAATCCGCGACCTTCGTAGCTACGGATGCACATAAACTGGTGCGCTACCGCCGTACGGATATCAGCACCCAAAAGCCTACGTCGTTGATTTTACCAAAAAAAGCGCTGTCCTTGCTGAAATCGTCATTGCCTACGGAAGACATCAGTGTCTCCGTGGAGTACAACAACACCAATGCTTTTTTCAAGTTCGGTAATATCCACCTCATCTGCCGCCTGATAGACGAACGATACCCTGATTACGAAGCCGTCATCCCGCAGGTGAATCCGAACAAATTGACACTCGACCGGCATATATTCCTCAACTCACTCCGCCGCGTGGTCATCTTTGCTAACAAAACCACCCATCAGGTGCGGCTCAAGATTTCCGGCAGTGAACTGAATATCTCCGCAGAAGACCTTGATTTTTCGAATGAGGCCCATGAACGCCTCAGTTGCCAATTTGAGGGTGAAGACATGGAAATCGGCTTCAACGCTAAATTCCTGGTGGAGATGCTAACCAACCTGGATAGCGAGGAAGTGGTAATTGAAATGAGCACGCCAAACCGTGCCGGGCTGCTACTGCCCGCGATTGCGGATGAAAACGAGGACATCCTGATGTTGGTGATGCCTGTAATGTTGAATAATTTGGGTTAACCGTATTGGATCTCATCACCTCACTTATTGATTTTATCCTCCACATCGACAAACACTTGGTGGAGATTGTCAATGACTACAAGACATGGACCTACCTTATCCTGTTCCTGATCATCTTTGCTGAAACCGGATTAGTCATTACCCCATTTTTACCCGGTGATAGCCTACTTTTTGCCGCGGGCGCGATTATCGCCATGCCGGGTACCGACCTTAATATCCTCCTAATGTGCTTCCTGCTGATAGCCGCGGGTATACTGGGCGACATGGCCAATTACCACATCGGTAAATACATCGGGCCAAAGGCTTTCAGCGGACGGTATAAATTGCTGAAAAAGGAATACCTCGAGAAAACGCAGCAATTCTATAATAAATATGGCGGCAAGACTATCATCTATGCCCGCTTCGTTCCCATCATCCGTACGTTTGCCCCATTTGTCGCTGGTGTAGGCACCATGAGCTATGTCCGGTTTGCATCATATAACGTGATTGGCGCTATCCTTTGGGTATCCTCCTTTTTGTTTTTGGGTTACTTCTTCGGTGGCATGCCCGTGGTGAAAGATAATTTTACCTACGTCATCTTCGCCATCATCCTGCTTTCCGTATTGCCTCCGCTAGTGGAGATCATCCGTGGGAAAATGAAGGTTCGTAAACCATCTGAACCTTAGGTTGGCCATTCGGCTTGGGTTTTCTTCACAAACAGCCAATCAGCGCAAAGCAAGTTTCAGCGCGCCCGGCGAGCAACCTTCGCGGGCTTAACATGAAAACCAAAGAACCCATCGGAAGGGATTCCGGCACAATCATTGTCACAGCTCAACAAACACCTGTCATGAGGATAATTGTTTTCTTTGCCCTTTTTGTATTATTTTCCTCTTTTTCGGCCCCCACCCGCCCCATTATAGATAGGAGGGAGGCAAAATCAGCCTTTGTGTTACTCAACAAAATCAGGCAAAATCCGAAGGCATATCAACGGGAGCTTCGCCTAAATCTTCGTGCATCGATGACCAAAACGCCCTTAAGGTGGAATGCTAACCTTGCCAAAGCGGCCGAGGCGAGGGCAATGGACATGGCCCAACGCAATTATTTCGACCATACGGATCCCGACGGTTATGGCCCCAATTACCACATCCTTCGGGCAGGTTATTCATTGAATCCCGGCTGGCTAAAGCGCAAAAATGCAAACAATTTTGAATCCATAGGTGCCAACCATCCCTCGGCCATCGATGGGATGAAGGCCATGATTATCGGCAAAAACTCCCCCGGCTTGGGTCATCGCAAGCACCTGTTGGGTATGGATGAATGGAACGGCTCATTACAGGATATCGGCATTGGCTATGTCCGCGTCCCTTCGGGCAGCACGTATCAATCGTACCTTTGCATCATTATCGCCAAGCACGATTGGTAAATAGCCACGTATTATCCACCTATTACCCACGTATTATTCACATATAGTCCACCTTTTTAAAGGTATGGAAAAGGCGACCCATACATGACGCTCACCAGCCGCATCCCCAAAACTAGCGCGAATCTTAGCGGGTAATGGCATTGTGGGGTAGCCCGCGACCAAAGCCGAAAGCCAATTGCCGAAAGCTGATCGCTGATACCCAAAAGCTAAAAGCTAATTATTACCTTTGCGCATGATCAAATCGATGACAGGGTATGGCTTTGGTGCCAGAGACAATCAAAAAGTAAAGTATACCGTCGAAATAAAATCCTTAAACTCCAAGTTTTTGGAACTGAGTCTAAGGCTGCCCAAGGCTTTTTCAGACAAAGAATTGGCGCTAAGGAGCGAATGCACAAGGCTCATTGAACGGGGCAAGGTAAGCGTAATGGTTAGCGTGGAATACGTAGATCAAACGGCTACCGCCGCCTCCATCAATACGGAATTGCTCAAGAAGTATTACGAGCAGCTGGAAAGCATTGCCGCAGCAGTAGGCAGCAAGGATAGCAATATCTTTGAGATGGCCCTCAACATGCCAGAGGTTGTCAGCCACACCGAAGATGTAGCCGATGATGAAGAAGCGGCATTGCTATTGGATGCTTTTCAGGATGCTGTAGCTCAGCTCGATTTGTTCAGAAGGGACGAAGGTGAAGTACTCAAGCATGACCTTTCTTCACGCACCAAGGACATCATACGGCTGCTCGGTGAAGTGGAAAAAGTGGAGACAGACCGCATACCGCTCATTCGCGAACGGATAAGCCAATACATGGATGATACCGTTGGTAGGGAAAATGTGGATAAAAACCGGTTTGAACAGGAGCTCATTTTCTATATCGATAAGCTGGACATCACAGAAGAAAAAGTCCGCTTGCGTAGCCACTGCAACTATTTCCTTCAAGCGCTTGAAGGCGCTGATGCCAATGGCAAGAAGCTCGGCTTTATCTCGCAGGAAATGGGTCGCGAAATTAACACGTTGGGCTCCAAGGCTAATCACGCTGGAATCCAACAAGTGGTGGTGCAGATGAAGGAGGAATTGGAAAAGGTCAAGGAGCAGTTATTAAATGTCCTGTAAAACCCATGGAGGGAAAACTCATTATATTCTCAGCACCTTCCGGGGCCGGCAAAACGACTATCGTACGACACTTGCTGTCGAAACATGCGGAGAAGATTTCCTTCTCGATTTCGGCCAGTACACGCACGGCGCGCGGAGGTGAGGTGAACGGAAAGGATTATTATTTTATCTCCAAAGGAGAATTCTTGCACCGGATTGCGAAGAAAGAATTCATCGAATTCGAAGAGGTCTATTCCGGTACATTCTATGGCACACTTCGATCCGAAGTAGATCGGATATGGGCTACTGGAAAACATGTTATCTTTGATATCGATGTGGAAGGCGGCCTGCACCTCAAACGTAAGTTTGCAGATCGGGCATTAGCCGTATTTGTACAGCCCCCATCGCTGGGTGTATTGGAGCAGCGCCTACGCGGCCGGGATACCGATACGGAAGAGAAGCTGCGCGAACGGATTGCGAAGGCGGAAAAGGAACTTGGTTATGCAAATCGGTTTGACGTAATCCTCAACAACGATGATTTGAGCAAGGCTTGTGCGGAAGCTGAAAAATTAATGTTGGATTTCCTATCCGGAGAAAAGAACTGATGATATGCGTACCATTGGATTGTTTTTTGGGTCATTCAACCCAATACATACCGGCCACCTCATCATAGCCAATTACTTGGCAAATCATACCGACCTTGATGAGGTATGGTTAGTGGTTTCACCGCACAATCCCTTGAAAAAAAAAGATGCCCTCATCAATATGTATGATCGGCTTGAAATGGTAAATCTTGCCCTTGAACAAGCCGAGAATATCCGCAGCAGCACCATTGAGTTTTCCATGCCCCACCCGTCATATACCATTGACACCCTCATCCACCTTAGGGAAAAACATCCCGAAAAGGATTTTGTGCTCATCATGGGGTCTGATAACCTTGCTTCGCTCAAAAAGTGGAAAAATTATGAAATCATTTTGCGCGATTACCGCATTTATGTCTATCCGCGGCCAAATTACTCGGCGGCGCCTGAATTGGAAGGCCATCCTTCTGTAACCTTGACCAACACCCCGCTTATGGAATTTTCCTCGACCTTCATCCGCAACGCGGTGAAGAATGGTAAAAATATCCGTTATTTCGTGCCGGATAATGTGCTGGAATTTATCGAAAGCAAGGGTCTTTATAAGTAATTTCTCGCAAAGCACGCAAAGGCGCTTGCTTCCTGACTAATAACTACACCACACTATCTCCCCATCCATCCACCATCTACCGTAAGGATGGTTCCATGTACATAGCTTGATGCCTGGGATGCCAAGAATACGGCAGGGCCTTCGAAGTCTTCGGGTTCGCCCCATCTTCCGGCCGGTATACGCTCCAAAATTGAACGGCTACGATTTGCGTCGGCTCGGAGCGCTTCCGTATTGTCCGTGGAAATATAACCCGGCGCTATGGCATTCACGTTTACCCCCTTGGAAGCCCATTCATTGGCAAAAGCTTTAGTCAACTGGCCTACCGCACCTTTTGATGCCGCATATCCGGGTACGGTGATCCCTCCCTGAAAGGTAAGCAACGATGCCGTAAAGACAATTTTGCCCGACCCCCTTGCTACCATCTCCTTGCCGATTTCACGGGTAAGGATGAATTGCGCATTCTGGTTGATTTCGATTACCTGATCCCAATACTCATCCGAGTGCTCGGCTACGGGTTTGCGCAATATCGTTCCCGCATTGTTGAATAAGATATCAATACGGGGATGCTCGGTCTTTGCCTTTTTGATGAATGCATATAACGATTCGCGATTGCCAAAATCTGCTTGATAAGCGTGGAAACTACGGCCCACGGCCTCCACAGCTTTGGACACATCACTCCCCTGCAATTCAAGCGAAGCGGACACCCCAATGATGTCAGCACCAGCCTCGGCAAGCGCCATGGCAATGGCTTTGCCGATTCCTCTTTTGCAACCCGTAACTAGGGCTACCTTACCTGTCAAATCAAATAAATTTGTGTTCGCCATCTTAATGTTATTATTTTCTTAAATACGATCGTCACTTTATTTCCACGGCTAGCGGTGATGCCTGCCTTTCTTTAAATGCTTTTAGGTAATTGAACCACTCTTCGGCCGTGGTGATTTTGCCGGCCTTGCTCCAAGCGCCTCCATTATAATAGGTAATGGGTGTCCCGTTATCGGCCGTAAACAAGGCAAGGTATTGGGATGGGAGGTCTTCAAAACCATCGAAGGTACCATCATCCAAGGCTACTCCTACACCCGTAATACCATCTTCGCCATGTTCAGGTTCCCAGTAACCCAACAACCCTTGGTCTTCCTCTTTCAGCAATTCGCCCGGTTGTTCCCGGCGTGCAACAGCTAATGCTACGGGAAGCTTGCCATCACCATCGATAGTAAATGTGACTTGCACCGTATTCAGCTGTGATCCTGCATCGATACCGATGAGTTTGCTCACAGATACGGTTTTGTCTTCCACCTGCCATGGCTCATAGTCCAAACGGAACGTACTTCTTAGCGGGCCATTGTCTAGGATTTCATAATTGCGGTAATGCTTTGGATAATGAACCGTGCCATCCGAGTACGGAGCGATGTCGCCTGCGCCAAGCGTCTGGCCGACAGAATAATAGTCCATCCCCTCACCATGGTCCTTATGGTAATCGCCGTGCGCATACCACTTGTCGATGACAAGGTTGGGCGTTCTTTTCGACCATAAATCCAAGCCCTGGGCATCATCGGGCCTTCCCTCTAATGCTTTTCCATACATTCGGAAGGCTACCAAATCATTTTCCCAAGCAAAATCGTCCAATCGTTCGGGCACATAGCGCGCAAAGGTCTTTGCCTCAACCGGTGTCGGGGCGCCGCTTTCCACGATAAGCGATATGGAACCTGAAGCCGGAACCTGAACATGAAGAAGGATGTTTTGGGGTTCGGCATGCCCCTTTGTTTCCAATTGATAGGCGATCTCCGTCCCGCTTTCTTTGTCCGTTATGTTAAACAGGCTATCGGCACCAAAGGCATCTATAAAGTCCGCGTAAGGAATACTCACCAGTTCCTGCCGTGCTTGCTCCACGGGATTGCTGATGACGATTGTTTTGGGTTGTTCTCCAGTTCCGCAGGCTGCCATCCAGCCAACTGCGGAAAGAAATAGAGAAGTTCTGATTAACGCTTTCATAATTTATCGTTTTGGTTAGGCAGCATCATTACTTCATATCAGAAATCGCACAGCCATCCATGTCCCCGTAGTCCATGTTTTCACCAGCCATACCCCATATGAAGGTATAATTGCTCGTGCCGGCCCCTGCGTGGATAGACCACGGTGGAGAGATCACGGCTTGTTCATTTTGCATCCAGATGTGGCGTGTTTCCTGCGGTTGGCCCATAAAATGGCTTACGGACTGCCTTTCGGGAACCTCGAAATAGAAGTAAACTTCCATACGCCGGTCATGTGTGTGCGCCGGCATGGTATTCCATACGCTGCCCGCTTTCAATTCCGTCATGCCCATCTGCAATTGGCAGGTTTCTACCACGCTAGCTACCAATAGTTTGTTGATGATACGATGATTGGCTGTTTCCATACTACCCAATTCCACGATTTCGGCCTCAGCCTTGGTCACCTTTTTGGTCGGATAAGCATGGTGAGCCGGTGCAGAATTAAGGTAAAATTTGGCAGGGTTGGCAGCATCAATGCTTGAAAATACAACCTCCTTGTTGCCCTTGCCCACATATAAAGCTTCCTTGAAGCCCAACTCATAGCTGACGCCATCCACGTCCACCTTGCCCACGCCCCCTACATTGATGATGCCCAGCTCCCGCCTTTCGAGGAAATAGGGTGCCTTCAAGGCATCGATGGTTTCCAATGTCAATGCCTTGCTTACCGGTTTCGCGCCGCCAGCGATATACCGGTCATAGTGGGTGTATACCAACTGGATTTCATCATCGGAAAAAACCGTTTCAATCAAGAAATTGCTACGCAATTCTTCGGTATCCAAACTTTTTGTTTCTCTTGGACCTAATGCGTAACGGGATTCATAATGCACACTCATAATTAATTCTGCTTGTTAATAATAGGACTTCGCCCTAAAGGTAGAAACATTCCCGCAATGATGCAAACGTTTACGCGTTTTGCACAAAAGTACTGAGCTACGTACTCCCTGACGTGCACAAAAAACTACAAACCAAACGTTATCCCCTGCGCAAGGGGTAATTTATCCGAATAATTGATGGTGTTGGTTTGCCTGCGCATGTAGGCTTTCCAGGCATCCGAGCCGGATTCGCGGCCTCCTCCGGTTTCCTTTTCACCACCAAAGGCTCCGCCGATTTCAGCCCCAGAGGTTCCGATATTCACATTGGCAATGCCGCAGTCTGATCCGCTGGCCGAGAGGAAGTGCTCCGCCTCGCGGATATTCAGTGTCATGATGGCCGAAGAAAGCCCTTGGGGCACATTATTTTGTATACGGATAGCCTTATCCAATGTCTCATATTTCATGATGTAAAGGATGGGCGCAAAGGTCTCCGTTTTTACTACCTGGAATTCTGGCATAACCTCAGCGATACAGGGCTGTACATAACAGCCGGAATCATACCCTTCGCCACCAAGCACTTCACCTTCTACGATGAAATGTCCTCCCTCGCTTTTGCATCGAGCGATGGCTTCCATATAATTTGCTACGGCGTCATGGTCTATAAGGGGGCCAACGTGGTTGTTTTCATCCAGCGGGTTGCCTATGCGCAATTGGCTATAGGCATTCACTAGTTGCTCCTTGAAACGCTCATATATAGCTTCATGGACGATGAGACGGCGGGTGCTGGTACAGCGCTGGCCAGCCGTGCCCACGGCACCGAACACGGCAGCAAGCAGGGCGACATCGAGATCGGCATGCTGTGTAATGATAATGGCATTGTTGCCCCCTAATTCCAGGATGCTCTTCCCCAAGCGGGACGCCACGGCAACGGCAACGGATTTACCCATCCGTGTGGAGCCGGTGGCAGATATAAGCGCTACCTGGTGGTCTCCGGCCAACCGTTCGCCCAGCGACCTTCCGCCTTGCACTAAGCAAGAGATTCCTTCGGGCATGCCGTTTTTGGCCAGTACTCCAACAATAATTGCCTGGCATGCCACGGCGGTAATTGGAGTTTTCTCTGAGGGTTTCCATACGCAAACATTGCCACATACCCAAGCAATTGCGGCGTTCCAGCTCCACACAGCTACGGGGAAATTAAATGCCGAAATGATGCCCACCACACCGAGTGGGTGCCACTGTTCGTACATGCGGTGGCCTTGACGTTCGGATTGCATGGTAAGTCCATAGAGTTGTCTGCTCAACCCGGTTGCAAAATCGCATATATCAATCATTTCCTGCACTTCACCCAACCCTTCCTGCAAACTTTTTCCCATCTCATATGACACCAAGGTTCCCAGGTCTTGCTTGTGTTTCCGCAGCTCCTCTCCAAACTGCCTAACAATTTCCCCGCGCTGAGGAGAAGGGGTATCTCGCCATTGCATAAATGCTTTTGTGGCCTGCGCGACAACGTTGGCATAATCTTCTGGTGATACCTGCCCGACAGCCGCAATCAGTTTGCCATCCACTGGAGAGATGCTATCAATGCCTTCTTCTTCATTAGACACTCCGTTGATGATTCCCGTACTCCATGCAAGGTTCTTTGGTTTGATGGATAGTCGTTTGAGAACAGCGGCTATATTTATATCGTTCATCATCATCAATATAGGGTATTTGTTGTCTATATTCTTATGCCCTGGGCAAAAAGCCCTTTACGTTGAGCCATGTGTCCCCACATGACCCGAGTCGTTCAAAGGTACATTTTTCGGTTATTATTGTGTACCTTTGCAGGGTATTTAAATAGACACTGCGGGAAAATGATTAAAAAATTGTACCCGACTATAGATTGGGTTCGCTTCACTTAACCGGATTATCTACATTTACTTTGTTTGTAATAAATTGATTTTCATTGATTTTTAGCTGGTCTTGTTAAATTGTTGAAAACTTGTGTTAACAATATCATCCAACAAACCCTATTTTGTTATCATCAAACAATGGCTGTGATGTCGGGAGTGGAAGCCTAGGTGTTAGTTCTTAAAATTAGGATAGATGGAAGACGATTTCGAATATGGGTCTGCCGAAGATCCCAAGTTTTCGGTAGCACGTTACGAAGAAATGATTCGCAACAAAGATCAGTATTTTTTTGATACACAGGCTTTTGAAGGGATAATTGATTATTATATGGACAAGAATGATCCCATCAAGGCCTTGCAAGTAGTGGATTATGCGGTAAGCCAACACCCTTTTGCTGCCGTTTTTTACGTCAAACAAGCGCAGCTATTTGCCGTGACCAACCAGTTTTCTCGTGCACTCGAGTCTTTAGACAAAGCGGAGACACTGGAACCCTCAGATGGGGACATATACCTCATAAAGGGAGGTATACTGGGTAATTTGGAGCGCTATGACGATGCTTTCCATTACTTCAACAAAGCATTGGATCTTGCAGAAAACCCGGATGAAATTTATTTGCAAATAGCGCTCTTACATCAAAATAAGGGCGATTATGAAAAAGCTATCCAATGCCTCAAATACAGTTTGGAGCAAAACATGGAGAACCAAGACGCTTTATACGAGCTTGCTTTTTGCTATGATGTGCTGGACCGCCAAGAGGAAAGCATCGGTTTCTACAAGCAATATATTGATAACGACCCTTATTCTTATGCCGGTTGGTACAACCTTGGAAATGCCTATCATAAATTGACCCGATATGAAGAGGCAATCGATGCTTATGACTATGCCATCCTGATTAAGGATAATTTTGCTTCAGCTTACTTCAACAAGGGAAATGCGTTGGTCAATATGGAGAAATACGGTGACGCGATCGAGGTTTATAAGCAAACGTTCGAATACGAACCGCCGGGTGCCGAGACTTATTGCGCCATTGGAGAATGCTATGAGAAGCTGGAACAAATGGATGAGGCACGGTCTTATTATAAAAAGGCTGTTAAAATCGATACCAACCTGGCCGATGCATGGTTTGGTATCGGTGTGACCTTAGATTACGAAGAACGGTACTTCGAGTCGCTGCATTTCTACAAAAAGGCGCTCGAACTTGACCGGGAGAATCCGGATTTTTGGTTTGCCATAGCCGATGCCCGTTACAAGTTGAAACAGCTTGATGAAGCCGAATTGGCCTATGAAAAGGTCGTTGAGCTTAATCCGATTGATATTGAAGCATGGCTTGACTTTTCTTCCATATTATATGAACGGAACAAATTGACGCGAGCTATTGAAACGATTGCAGAAGCAATCAAAAACAACCCAGACGCGGCCGAGCTGTATTATCGTATGGTGGCTTATCTTATCGCAGACGGCAAATATAATGAGGCATTGAATTACTTAGAGCTGGGGCTTGCCTCAGACCCGCGAAAACACGCGGTGTTGTTTGAGTATCTGCCACAGTTACGTAGCAATAAAGCAATAGCCGAAGTTATTAAAAATTACATGCCGTAGTGTTGGTTCGGGCATGTTCCACAAACAACCAACGATTATTTACATCATTAAACGCTTTAGCCTTTCATGAATTTTGAGTTAAATAATATTCCCCTGCGTACACAAAAACCCCGGGATAAGGGGTTGACAATGGTCATGGATAAGGGATTGAGTGTACGGCAGGCCGAAGATCTCATGTCTGTGGGCGCCACGTACACTGATTTTGTGAAACTCGGGTGGACTACCGCCTATATCGTCCCCCAGCTGGAGGAGAAGCTGGCGGTGTACCGCGACGCTGGTGTCAAGCCGTATTTGGGGGGCACGCTGTTTGAAGCCTTTGCCGTGCGCAACCAATTTGATGATTTCTTACGTGTTATCGAGAAATACCGCTTAGAGTACGCCGAAATTTCCGATGGCTCCATCACCATACCCCACGAGGAAAAATGCAAATATATCGCCCAACTTGCGCAACACACAACGGTGATTTCTGAGGTCGGATCCAAGGACAATTCCAAAATTATGGCTCCATATAAGTGGATTTCCCTGATGAAAGCCGAGCTGGAAGCCGGCACATGGAAACTTATTGCCGAGTCACGCGAAAGTGGCAACGTGGGGCTCTATAGAGAGTCTGGTGAAGTGAGACAAGGGCTGGTCGATGAGATAATTAATGAAATCCCAAGCGAAAAAATAATTTGGGAAGCACCACTCAAGGCCCAGCAGGTATATTTCATCCACCTCCTTGGCTCCAACGTCAATTTGGGCAACATCAACACCAATGAAATCATTGCATTGGAAACTACACGCTTGGGTTTACGTGGCGACACTTTCCATGATTTTATTTGATAGTTTTGTAGGTGCAACCACCTCAAAATAAGATACGAAATGAAGAAATTTGGCCTAATTGGTTTCCCGCTTACCCATTCTTTTTCAAAGAAATATTACGATGCCAAATTTGAACGAGAGCAAATTGCCGATGTGGGTTATGATTTATATCCTATTCCGGAAATCGAGGTGTTCCCTCGTTTGGTTGCCGAGGAGCACTCCCTAATGGGTGTCAATGTAACCATTCCCTATAAAATTGCCGTGATGAACTACTTGCATCATTTATCGCCAGAAGCTGAAGCCATTGCCGCAGTCAACTGTATCCGCATTGAAAGGAATAGCCATGACCCGGTATTAACCGGGTACAATACGGATGTCTACGGCTTTGCGAAATCACTGAAACCCTTGCTACTGCCGCGGCATCAACGGGCCCTCGTATTGGGCAACGGAGGAGCGGCTAAGGCCGTAACTTATGCACTTGCCAACTTGGGAATCGTTTTTACGCTGGTATCGCGGTCGCCACGGCCAGGACAGTATCATTATGCCCAATTGGATGCCACAGTAATGGCCAACCACTCACTTATTATCAATACCACACCCTTGGGGACATATCCGGCTGTGGCAGATTGTCCCGATATCCCTTATGAACTCATCGGAGATAAGCACCTGTTATACGACCTGGTCTACAACCCTGTGGAAACCGAGTTTCTTAAAAGGGGAAGGACAAAGGGGGCTATCGTAAAAAATGGGCTCGAAATGCTGGAATTACAGGCCGAAAGGAATTGGGAGATTTGGACCGTTAAGTAGTAGGAAGCAATATGAATAAGCGAGTTGTTTGATGGATAATCGCATGACCTACTTAGTTTTTTGGGGACTGGTTGTTTTCACAATTTGCAGCTGCCAATATGATTATTCTCCCAAACCAAGGGGTTATTTTCGCATAGCTTTTCCCGAAAAGGCTTACCATACTTTTTCGTCCACGTGCCCTTATGAATTTGACATCCCTGTTTATGCAGAGATGGGGTCTGACCGTTCGCCGGATGCACAACCTTGTTGGATGGACATCAAATTCCCACAGTTCAATGCCCAGATTCACTTGACTTATATGACCATTCGTGACCTGGAAAATTTCAACGAATTGGTGGAAGATGCGCGTACATTGGCCTTCAACCATACGGTCAGGGCTACCGCGATAGACCAGCAGCGCATCAATCGTTCCGAGGCCCGTGTACATGGGTTAAAATATGAAATCAAAGGGAACGCAGCATCAAGCATCCAGTTTTTTGTAACCGATAGTACCAAGCATTACCTACGGGGAGCCTTATATTTCCACGAAAAGCCGCGGCTCGATTCCATTCAACCGGTACTTGATTTCATAAAGGCCGATATCGATACGCTCATCCACTCCTTGCGATGGAAATGAGGTGCTTTTCACGCAAAAGACTGAACGTGGATGACACAGATTGGACGGATGGCCACTGATTCTCCATTTGTTACCTGCATAAATCCGCCGTATCCACGTCATCTGCGTTCCATCAAAATACCTACCTTTGCACTATGATCCATATCAAGTCTTTTGTTTGCAACCCTTATCAAGAAAACACTTATCTCTTGTATGATGATACGGGTGCTACGGCAATCATCGACCCAGGGATGTATGGGGAGCGCGAAGAAAAAGAGGTGAAAGGATTCATCGATGCTGAAGGGCTTTCCCCTGAGCTGCTGCTCAATACACACTGCCATGTAGACCATGTGCTCGGAAACAGCTATATATTCGAGGAATACGGCTTAATGCCACAATTCCACGAGGGCGAGCTCCCGTTGCTTATAGAAGTGCAAAACTACGCCCCACAAATGGGAATCCGTTATGAAGTGTCTCCCATTGCCGAGTTTTTTCTGCCCGCTATAGGCTCGGTGGCTTTTGGCCAAAACAAGCTGACTCTAATCTTTGCACCGGGGCATTCCCCAGCCCACCTGTGTTTCTATAGCCCAGAAAACGGCTTTCTAATTGGGGGCGATGTGCTTTTCAGGAATAGTATCGGTCGCACGGATTTGCCCGGCGGCAACCACCAACAATTGTTGGATAGCATTGCCCGGTCGCTCTACATGTTACCCGACGATACCGTTGTATATCCTGGCCATGGGCCGGAGACCACCATTGGGTACGAGAAAAGAACGAATCCATTTATAAGGGGATAATATATGAACATCGCACTGTACTTTGCAAAGCGTTATCTTTTCTCCAAAAAAACCATCAATGCCGTTAATATCATTTCAGGCATCAGTGTGGTGGGCGTATTGGTGAGTAGTGCGTCCTTGATCGTCATCTTGTCTTTCTACAATGGGCTTGAGCACCTCATCCTCTCCATGTATAACGCTTTCGCTCCAGAACTTCGCATCGAGCCCAAGCAGGGGAAGAGTTTTATGGTCGATTCAGCACTTTTTGGAGCCGTCAAGCAAAATCCGCGTGTGCAAGGATATAATGAAGTGTTACAGGAGCGGGTATTACTCCGCTATGGCGAGGGGCAATACATTGCCACACTCAAGGGTATAAGGCCCGATTTCGCCCAAGGGCCGTCTACGGATTCATTGCTCCATGATGGCCATTTCGTGCTGAGGCAGGACGGCGAAGACTATGCGGTATTGGGTGCGCGGGTACAGGGAACACTCGGTATTTCTTTAGCGGACGAGTTGCGCCGAATCGAGGTGTTTTCTCCGCGAAAAGGAATCAAAAGCAGCATAAACCCGGCCGAGGAATTCATTATGCGCACCATACGCCCTGCCGGTGTGCTGGCATATCAACAGGAATTTGATGATTTACTGATCGTGCCAATGGAATTTGCCCGGGAGGTGCTCGGCGAATTTGAGCAGGTATCCGCCATTGAAATTAATCTGTTGGAGGGCAGCAACGTGACGGCCATACAGCACGAATTGTCGTCGCTCTTGGGAGAAGCTTATGTAGTGAAAAACCGAGAGCAACAAAACCCGACCTTGTATAAGATTATCCGCACGGAAAAATGGGCGGTGTTCTTTATCACCGCTTTTACAGGTATCATCGCCATCTTCAACATCGTGGGGTCGCTTACCATGTTGGTCATCGATAAGAAGAAGGATATATCCGTATTGATGGGGTTGGGAGCAAGCAATGGCCTTATACGCCGTATTTTCTTTTATGAAGGCCTACTCATTTCGTTGATTGGATGCCTGGTTGGCCTTTTATTGGGCCTGCTCTTCTGTATATCCCAACAGTATTTTGGTTGGATCCATTTAGGCGAAGGAGAAAACATGGTCACAGATGTATATCCAGTAGACATCCGGGCAGGTGACTTTCTGCTCGTTTTCTTGACTGTTTTTATTATTTCCGCTATTATTTCTTCCATATCGTCCAGATTGAGTATCAAGCAAACAGTAAGGCTATCATAGGGAATGAGATCAAGCGGATTGAATAAGTTAAAACGATTCGCCGACAGTTAAATATTAGTTGTTTCTGTTCCGGCTCTTGTTTCCTTCGGTGATTTGGCGAATGAGATTGCCCCAAGCGAAGGGGCTCAATAGGGGGTTAGCCATCCGTTGGTTCACTGCTTTATTCGTCAGCCCGATATGGTTTTGCATCGCATTGAAGCTTTGAATTTCCTCCGCGCTTCGCGGAGTCACGCGTGATAAAGCTGCCAACGATTCCGGTGAAAGGTTTTTCTTGGCTACAATAATGTCGTCGTCTGCTATTTCGAGTGACATAAATGCCATATTGAACTCATCGATACTCGCCCAAGGATAAGGTGTAACCATGGGTAATTCCTTGATTTCGGCAGTCAATTTAATCATGGCGGTGTATTTGTCGTCCTGAACCTTTGGAATAATGATACGGGTAGGCAGGTAACCAACCGAAGAGAAACTGATTGTGTCTCCTTCATGCACCACAAAAGAAAAATATCCTTGGTGGTTTGCTGTAAATGTTTGGTCATTGAAAGATCGGTTTTTCACCGTCACATAGGGTACGACTACGTTGGTATCGGCGTTGTGGATGACACCACTAAACTGCACAAGCTTCTGCTGCTGTGCCATAGACGGCATCGCCACCCCCATGGCAAACAAAACAACCAATATATAACGGATCATCCTGATATTCATATGCAAATAACTTGCCTTTTAATGGCCATATGGAATACCCACGGTGTCCATCTGCGTTTAATTGTACCTGGATATTTCATACAACAAAACTACATATTCGGAAGCCGACTGCCCGTTAAATAATGTTAAATTCCCAAAAAACCTATCCGTTTATCCTTGGGGAAGGCATGGTGGCCTCGGAGTCATTCATATCTGTAATATTAGTGGCCTCAACGGCGGTAATTTCCGGTACAGCCTTTTTGATGGCCTGTTCCAAACCAGCCTTAAATGTCATGATACTCATGGCACAGGAAGCACAGGAACCCAAAAGCTTCAGTTTCACCACATTATCTGCCGTAATCTCTTCTATGCTCACATTCCCCCCGTCCGTTTCAAGATATGGCCTAATGGAATCCAAAGCTTGTTCTACTCTTTCCTGTAAATTCATTTGAATATAATTTGTCTTATGAAAGGCAACTATGAATATTCATACCCTTTCACTGATTATCCAAGTTGTAAAGATACGGATTTTTATTAAATTATTAGTAACTCGCTTTATAGGGCAGGGCAATGTTTGCTGTCACGTCGGTCAAAAACTGGGTGACCCCAAAACCCTCCTTTCCCGACAAAAAGCCAACGGCTGCTTCGATGGCAATCAATTTTCCCCCAGCAGTTATCCAGGCGTCCAGTTTATGGGTTGCGGCATCTCCCAATCCATTGTAATTGCCAGACGGCAAAATAATCGTGTTATATTTATTGAAGTCTGCCGAGGAAAGTTGCTGTGCGTCCAAAACGGAAAGTGGGCAACCCAGTTCCCGTTCGAAGAAATGCCAAAGCTCACCAAAATTGAGCGAGGAAGCTCCGGGGCCACCGACCAATGTTCGCTCGTGGTCGCCACATGTTCGAAATAAGCCACCACCTTATGGTGGGGAATAAATCGTGAACCCAATTCATAGCCAAGGAATTCCCGTGGGGATTGGGTTTGTGCGACGGCGGGGATCCAATAGATGAAAAAAAACAAGGCAGTAAAAAGCCCGTGGCCAGCCAATCGAGGTCGTGTTAGTGTCATGTTGTATAAAAAACAATACTTGTTTCTGAAACAGAAAGAACCAAATAAACCGATGAGAAGGGTGCTGTAACTAAAAAATTATGCAATAAGACTTCCTAATAATCTGTTAAACTCTGTTAAACCGCTTGGCTAATCGGCGCAATCAGCTTATCTTGGCTCATAAAAATTTAATTGACAGGTGTTTTAAATTAACTTATCTTTGCAGAATGTTTATAAATAGGCGAATAGTGGCATGGGGTGCCGGAATATTTTTGGTGGTGATGGTAGTGGGGTGCAAAAGCAAATTCGAGAAATTGCGTGCCAGCAACAATATCGCACAAAAATACCAAGAAGCCATCAAATATTATAACAATAAAAAATTCAGCAAAGCAGTCATCCTGTTTGATGAGCTGATGGTGAAATACCGCGGACAGGCCGAGGCAGAGGATTTATATTATTATACCGCTTACACAAACTACCGCCTGCGCGATTTCACCTCCGCAAGGTATCATTTTAAGCAATTTACGGATACTTATCCAAACAGCGCACGCACGGAGGAATGCCGGTTTATGGGGGCTTATTGCTATTATCTTGAATCACCCAAGTCCGAACTTGACCAAGAATACACCTACCGTGCAATAGAGGCCCTGCAACTGTTTATCAACCTCTACCCATCAAGCGAGCGGGCTGAAGAAGCGTCGGAGCTCATCCAACAGCTACGCGACAAATTAGAGGCCAAAGCGTTTGCTAATGCCCGACTCTATTTGGACATGGGCCTCCAAGACGATTATAGAGCTGCTGTGATTGCCTTTGACAATGTGTTGCGTGATTTTCCCGACACCAAGTATGCTGAGGAAATGGAGTTCCTGAGTATAAAGGCACAATACCTTTATGCCGAACAAAGTTCCCCCAGAAGGCAGGAAGAGCGTTTCGGTGAGGTTGTGGATTTATATGAAGGTTTTGTGTCTGCGCATCCCGAAAGCAAATTCCGAAAAGATGCGGAACAACTTAAGCAAGGTGCCGAAAAAGGGGCAGAGCAAGCCAAGAAACGCATGGCCCAATATGCTGCTGCATCGACGGCCCAAAACACAGAAGAAACAGAAACCACTGTACAGAATTAATACTGCAAAAGATATGAGTACCCAAGTAACCAAATCAATCATCCCCAGTTCAACAGTAACACGAGACTTGAGGGATCTGGACAAAAAAACGGATAATATCTATGAGTCCCTCGTGGTCATCAGTAAGCGGGCCAACCAAATTGCCGTAGATCTGAAAGAAGAACTGAATGGCAAATTGGCTGAGTTTGCAACCACGAATGACAATTTAGAGGAAGTTTTCGAAAATCGTGAACAAATCGAAATCTCCAAGCACTACGAGCGTCTACCCAAACCTACCTTGGTAGCCATGGATGATTTTCTGAATGACAAGGTGTATTTCAGAAACCCGTCAAAAGAAAAGGAAGAGGAATAACCCTCTTTTAGCAATCGCAAATGGCTGTTCGGGGAAAACATATCCTTTTGGGTATCTGCGGCAGCATCGCCGCATACAAAGCAGCCTACCTAACTCGTTTATTGGTCAAGGCTGGCGCGAAGGTACAAATAGTGATGACACCAGATGCCACGCATTTCGTCACTCCGCTTACACTCTCCACGCTCTCTGGAAATCCGGTATTGGTAGATTATTTCAATGCCACTACTGGCGAATGGAATAATCATGTCCATCTTGCGTTAGAAGCGGATGCTATCGTCATGGCGCCGGCAAGCGCCAATACGTTGGCAAAATTTGCACATGGCCTCTGTGATAACCTGCTATGCGCAGTATACCTGTCGGCTAAGAGCCCTGTCTTCATCGCTCCAGCCATGGATTTGGACATGTGGGGGCATGGTACTACCCAATCCAATATCGCCCGTCTACAATCCTTTGGCAACCACGTCATCCCGCCAGGTAATGGCGATTTGGCTAGTGGGTTGAGTGGGGAAGGTCGCCTTGCCGAACCTGAAGAAATCCTTGATGCTTTGGAGGCTTATTTTACCAAGACCCTTCCATTGGCTGGTAAGAAAGCTTTGGTCACTGCAGGACCTACCTATGAAGCGATCGATCCAGTGCGTTATATCGGCAACCATTCCAGCGGCAAGATGGGCTACGCTCTTGCTTCGCAATTGCTCTTTTTGGGAGCTGAAGTAACGCTGGTGAGTGGTCCAACCGATTTGCCTGTTCCCATAAGGGCTGAATATGTTGCCGTCACCTCGGCTTCCGAAATGCTTAGCGCCTGCATGGCACACTTTGCTCAATCAGACATTACCATAATGAGCGCGGCTGTGGCTGATTATACCCCAAAAACAGTTGCCGACCAAAAGATTAAGAAAGAGCACGCGGCTCTTCGCATTGAATTAGTCAAAACCCCTGATATTTTGGCCGAATTGGGAAAACAAAAGCAACCGGGACAAATCCTCGTGGGCTTTGCCCTTGAAACTCAAGACGAGCAGGCCAATGCTATCTCCAAATTACACCGAAAAAATCTCGACTTCATCGTACTTAATTCCGTGCGTGATCATGGGGCTGGTTTTGCTGGAGATAGCAATAAAATCACCATTATTGACCAAAACAGCGACATTGAGGTGTTTGGTTTGAAACCCAAAATGGAAGTCGCCCGAGACATCTGCGTCCGTATCATGCGGTTACTGAAACTCCCTTAAATCTATTCTATAGCCTTTTCGCTCACCATAAGGCTTGATTGACGAATGTCTAACCGTGTGGGCAACAATACCGTTTCATGTTCTTCTTGCATATCCTTTCCGCTGATAAGGCCAATGATTTTCTCTGCGGCTAATCGGCCGATTTCAAAGGCCGGCTGGTACACGGTAGAAAGGGGAGGGGTAAGTACGTCTGCCAATTCGGTGTTGCAGAAGCCAATCAATGCGATATCCTGGGGAATACGGAAGCCCAATTGGTGAATTACGCTGAGGCTATGGGTGGATAGTTGGTCCGTTGCGGCAAAAAGTGCTTGCGGCGGATTAGGCAGCCCAAAAAGCGCCTGTATAGCGATCGCCGCGCTACCCATTAAAGCTTCCCTGTCGGATGGTTTGCATAGGTGTACAAACTCATCCCTATAAGCGATATTATTTCTTTCCAACGCATCAGCATAGCCCTCACTACGTTTCAAAGCGAAATGGGTGCCTGAACTGATATTGAGCATCGCTATGTGCCTATACCCATTGTCTATCAAGTGCTGTGTTGCTTGAAATGCCCCGTTACGGTTATCTATCCCGACCTGATACGACTCAACGTGTTCGTTGATGCGATCAAACAATACCACAGGCATTCCCGCATCCTTGAGATAAGTAAGGTGTTCGAAATCGATGGTCTCTGCCGAAGGAGAAATAAGGATTCCCTCCACCCCTCGGGCCTCTAGCTGCATAATACATGCTTTTTCCTGCGCCAAAGACTCCTTGCTCTGCATGATAATGATATCATATCCAGCCTTGGTACAGGCACCGTCGATGCCATCGAGCATCCGCGACACAAAACTGTTGTCTATTGAGCAGATGACTATCCCTATGGAACCACTTTTACCTTCTTTTAGGCTTTTTGCCATCCGATTAGGCAAATAATGGTTGGTCCTTGCGAAGTCCAATACCCGCTTTTTCGTTTCGTCACCAATCTCGTAACTGTCGCGTAGCGCTTTGGATACCGTGGAAACCGATAAATCTAACGCTTTCGCGATATCTCGTAATGTTAGATTGGGCATGATACAAACTAAATAAATGGATAAAGGTACACATTACTTACGTAATTATATTAATCTGGTTAAACATCCATAAGTATGGACAACCCACTACTCCGTCTTATAACGGTCATATTCTGGCAACGGCAATTCTTTCGTTTTCTGCTTCAGGGGTTAACCTTATCTTTGTGTAGTTGGTCCCTTCATTAAAAATGGGTTATGAATAAATATCTATTAAGAGGTTTGGTATACACCATGATCGGTTTGGCGCTATGTGCGTTCGGTTATTACCTGATGGAACAGGAAAACCTCCTATATAAATGGGCCATGATTGTTGGCGTAATCGTTTTTGGGATAGGCTTCTTGATGGTTATCTATGGCTTTATACGCAAAATCGAACGCCGAAGCATTGTCCATGAACGCAAAGAACGACAAATGAAAAAATGAACAGGTACGGTTCGAGCACGTTTATAAATGCGTTGCGCGGTATATGGGAGGCCTGCCGTAGCGAGTCGAATTTCAAAATCCACCTCGCTTCTGCCTTGGTGGTGGTCGTGCTGGGGTTATGGCTTGAGTTGTCTGCTTCCGACTGGCGTTGGGTAGTCTTATGCATAGCCCTGGTATTCATCTTGGAATTGCTGAATACAGCCATTGAAACTTTGGTGGACTTGGCTTCGCCAGCATACCATCCTTTGGCAAAAAAAGCTAAGGACATTGCTGCTGGGGCTGTTTTAGTTGCTGCTATCTTTGCCGTCATCGTGGGGGCAATTATTTTTGTTCCCAAATTCTGGGCGTCTTTTTTAGGATAATCATTTTACCGCATTTAACATGTTGCATAAGACCCGGGGCATCGTTTTGAAACAGACGAATTATTCTGAAAGCAGTGTTGTTGTACAGGTTTTCACGGAAAAATTTGGTCTGCAATCTTATATGGTCAACGGTGCACGGAAACCAAGGGCCAAAATAGGGACGACCATCTTGCAACCTTTGCATCTGCTTGATATGGTGGTGTACCACCGTGGAAATAGCTCCCTGCAACGCATCTCTGAAGCCCGTCAATTGCCACATTTTCAAACAATCCCCTATGATATCGTAAAAAGTACTGTCGTGATGTTCCTCAATGAAATGCTGTATAAATGCCTTCGGCAGCAATCAGCAGACGAGCCATTATTTAACTATGTATTCAATGCCATTTCATGGTTGGATACCCTAGAACGAATGCCTCCAAATTTTCATCTTTTTTTCCTGATGAGGCTCTCTCGGTTCCTTGGATTCAATCCAGGGTTGCCTAAACCCGGCCAGGTGTTTTTTGATTTGAAAGACGGTGTTTTCTGTCATGCTTTACCAGCACATACATTAGTTTTACAGAATCCACATGTCACCCATTTGGCCAATATTTTAGCCTGTTCCTTCAATAACCTAGATTCTCTACAGATATCCTTAGCTGATCGGCGCTTTTTACTCAGCAAAATTATCGATTTCTTCCGGCTTCATATCGATAACATAGGAGAAATAAGGTCGCATGAGGTGCTTGAAGAGGTGCTTGGATAATTTTTCTTTTTTGACTACTCGATGTGGATAAATTCGATAGTTTGATAGCCAACCTACAGACACCTCGTTAACAAAAGATGTTCCAGGCAAGAATTTTGTGCTGCTGCCGCCCAATAAGCCACAAACAAAAGCGTTCTCTGTTTGTTTTACATACTAGGCTTTTTCATTGATTAGGTAACAACCAACCCTTAATATCATGTGGCAAGAAGAAAAGAATACCCTTCATCAATCATTCACATTCGCTGATTTTTCTGAAGCATTTGCATTTATGCTCCAAGTGGCGTTATTGGCAGAGAAACATAACCACCACCCAACTTGGACCAACACCTGGAACAAAGTGGAAATCTGGTTATCAACACACGACGCTGGCAACATCGTGACCGAAAAAGACAGGAAACTTGCCCAAGCCATAGACAAGTTGAAGTAATGTTCCTGTATCTTTAGGAAAATGGCCTAGCGATACACAGTAACATAAAAAAAGCCGATTGTCAACTGGCTGTTGATAATCGGCTGGGAATACAATAAATATGTTTAACAAGGATAATCCTTAGATTACCTTAACATTTACCGCATTTAAACCTTTTTTGCCTTGTTCAACATCGTAAGAAACGTTGTCGTTTTCACGAATTCTGTCAATAAGGCCTGATGAGTGTACAAAAATTTCACTTTCACCAGAATTGGGTACGATAAAACCAAAACCTTTGGTTTCATTGAAGAATTTTACTACTCCTTCTGCCATTGTAATAGAAAATTAAAAAATAATGAAAAAACGAAGTTACAAATATTTATATAAACCTGTCAAAAATATCAACAAGAAAATATAATTCCTTTTAAAATTATCTTGTTTTAATGTTAAATTAGCCCATCATGCTCACATGGTTACCTATCACGAAATACCTGACCATTTACAAAAAGACTTCATTTGGATAGACGCTATCCCAATCATAGGAACCGTTTTTGACTTTTTCTTCAAGGCAAACAAGAAAAACATTCTGTTACTTCGAGCGTATTACTATCAGGGAAAACATCAAGGTAATGGAAATGATCTGCTCGCCATTATTCTCGGTGTTTTTTCTTATCTTGACATTTCTACTGCTTTTTCTGCTGTGGAAAGGTTTCATGTGGATCATCAGTTTAATGTAAGATTCCTTTCAATCAATTATTTTTTTGACAGGTTTTCCGTATAATTATCATTCTATATAAAAACTAGCTAAACACCATGGAACATCAAATAGCCTCCCTGGAAAAGTTGGAGGGAGAAAACAAACGGATAAGCAAACTTCCTTTCTCTATCCGCATATTGCTCGAAAATGTGTTGCGCAACCACGACGGTTTTGCCATCACAGATGAACACCTTGATACATTAATCAATTGGAATCCTGCCGGCACCGATAAGGAAGTACCTTTCAAGCCGGCCCGAGTACTGATGCAAGACTTTACTGGTGTACCAGCCGTGGTGGATATCGCTTCTATTCGAGCGGAAGTCGTTCGAAAAGGTGGGGATGGAAGCAAAATTAATCCGGCTATTCCCGTGGATTTGGTTATTGATCATTCGGTACAGGTCGATTTTTTTGGCACAAATTATTCCTATCAAAGCAACGTCGATTTGGAGTATGAACGCAATGCTGAGCGCTATGAATTGCTTAAATGGGGTCAGCAAGCATTGGATAATTTCACCGTTGTGCCTCCAGGCATGGGAATTTGCCACCAGGTAAATTTAGAATATTTAGCCAAGGGTGTAATCAAACGAGACGGATGGGCCTTTCCAGACACGTTGGTGGGCACGGATTCCCATACTCCCATGGTAAATGGCATTGGTGTCATCGCTTGGGGCGTAGGTGGGATAGAAGCTGAAGCCGCCATGCTAGGTCAACCGATTTATTTTACTTGTCCACAAGTGATTGGGTTGAAATTGACTGGAAAAATCCCTGCCGGATGTACGGCTACGGATATGGTGCTGTTTATCACCAAATTGCTGCGCGACTATGGTGTGGTAGGCAAATTCGTAGAGGTCTTCGGCGATGCTTTAGATCATTTAAGC
The DNA here is from genome assembly GCF_024704835.1 of Parapedobacter tibetensis. GTDB lineage: Bacteria > Bacteroidota > Bacteroidia > Sphingobacteriales > Sphingobacteriaceae > Parapedobacter > Parapedobacter tibetensis. Next base: position 413,878 of record NZ_JAMXBE010000003.1, on the reverse strand, counting down.
GTAACAGATCGGGCCACCATATCCAACATGTCTCCAGAATTCGGTTGTACGGTTACCTATTTCCCAATAGATGGACGAACCCTGGAATATATGCGGCGCACCAATCGCTCGGAAGAACAAATCGCCTTAGTAGAGGAATATTGCAAGGAAAACCTATTATGGCGAACCGGTGAAGAAGAAATCATATATTCCGATGTAATTGAATTAAACCTGGATACCCTCGAACCCACGGTATCGGGTCCTAAACGCCCGCAGGATAAAATACTGGTAAGGGATTTTTCTGCACAATTTTCCCATCTCCTTGAAAAAGAATATCGTCGGAATTACCTGCCCATCAAAGACCGCCAAGAACAAGCCTGGCTATCAGAAGGCGGCTCTGGCAGTCAATTCACATACGAAGACAGACAAACAAACACGGAAATTGCTGTGGAAACCGATGATATTCGATCGGTAAGGATCAAGATAAAAAATAAGGAGTATGTGCTTAGCGATGGGAGCATTGCCATTGCTGCTATCACCAGCTGTACCAATACGTCAAATCCAACGGTAATGGTGGGTGCCGGATTAGTAGCTCGCAAGGCGGTTGCTAGGGGCCTACGTACCAAATCATGGGTGAAAACGAGCTTAGCTCCCGGTTCAAAGGTGGTAACCGAATACCTACAGCGTGCCAATCTCTTGGAGGATTTGGAAGCTTTGCGGTTCCATACCGTAGGATATGGTTGTACTTCCTGCATCGGCAATAGTGGTCCGCTACCGCCGCATATCGCTGAGGCTGTGGATAAAGGTGATTTGGTAGTGGCTTCCGTATTGTCCGGCAATCGTAATTTTGAAGCCCGTGTACACCCTCAGGTGAAAATGAATTTCCTGATGTCACCCATGTTGGTTGTTGTCTATGCTTTGGTTGGTCGGGTAGACGTCGATTTAATCAATGATCCGCTTGATTACGACCCGAATGGTAACCCCGTTTACCTCAGGGATATTTGGCCCTCACAGCAAGAAATTATTGACACCATCAATCAGTGTATGCGTATTGAAGATTTCAAAGACGTATATGATGTGATATTCGACGGCGAGGCGGATTGGAAGCAGCTAATCGCCCCAGAGGGGAAAAATTTCATCTGGAACGAACATTCCACTTATGTGCAGGAAGTGCCCTTCTTTAAAGACATAAGCGACGAACCTTTGCCAACGGAAGATATTAAAGATGCTAAAGTGTTATTGTTTTTAGGCGATTCCGTCACAACGGATCATATCTCTCCTGCCGGCTCCTTTAAATCCGATTCCGCCGCCGGGCAATACCTGATTTCGAAAGGCGTAGAAGCCAAGGACTTTAATTCATACGGTTCTCGAAGAGGCAACCATGAGGTGATGATGCGTGGCACCTTTGCCAATGTCCGCATCCGCAATAAGGTCACCGATAAAGAAGGCGGCTATACCACTTATTTCCCTACTGGCGAAACATTATCGGTATATGATGCCGCTATGGAATATGCTAAAAACGATACGCCTTTGATTATTTTGGCAGGAAAGGAATATGGCAGCGGTTCTTCACGGGATTGGGCTGCAAAAGGTGCTAATCTACTTGGTATCAAGGCCGTCATTGCCGAAAGTTTTGAGCGTATCCACCGGAGTAATTTAGTGGGCATGGGAATAATCCCGATGGAATTTCTGCAGGGTGAAAATCCAGAGACATTAGGTTTGGATGGTACGGAAACTTTTCATATATCTGGTGTTTCTGATAACCTCAAACCCCATAAGTTGCTTCATGTCATTGCGACGAAGGCCAACGGGGAAACCGTAGCTTTTGAATCCAAGGCTCGATTCGATTCGGACATAGAAATTGAGTATTACCGCCATCGCGGAATTTTACAGTATGTACTTAGGGGTTTCTTGAAAAAATAATTGTAAAAGAAGCTTTATTGTTTATTTTGCAACTTTTCTAGTTGGTTTCGGGCATATTCTTTCGTTTGCGCATCGCCATATTTTATGGTTTCTTCATAATACATTATAGCGTTTTCATTGTCGCCAATTTGCTCATATGCATATGCCAAATTACTGAGCACACTGGTGTTTGTTGGCTCATAGGAGGCCGCCTTAGCTAGATGCGTTATCCCTGATTCATAATCTTTACGGTATAAGGCCGTAATGGCCAAATTGGAAAGACTTGGAACATGCTGGGGATATGAAGCCAATACCCGATTAGCGATCGTATCCATATTTGGATGCAATGATTCATCCTGCCTATTATAAAGCATGACTATAAAATTATCTACATACTGTAATAGGAAATCCGATGCATCTACCAAAGGAGCATTGTTTTTCCATAGCCACACTTCTTTTACTGCGTCATTTGTGTCCAACAATTCCAGTAATTGCTCGGTATATTGGCTATAATTACCAATCTCACCAAGTAAAGCTATGTTAGCAAGCCACATATCCAATCTATTAGGAAATCTGGTTGTCCCGGTGTCAATGTTGGAAAAAGCTTGAGACAGCAATTCGTTTCGGATCAGGCTATCTGCTTCGGTTTCATAACGTTGCTTATAGAAATTGAAATAACCAATGTGCAAATCCGCATCTTTTGGCTTATTCTCCTGCCATTCCGATAAAATCTTCCGTTGGTTGATGGTATCTCGTTGATTGAGCGCTTCCTCAAACCGTTGGTTATAAGATTGACCGCTAGCAAATATCGGTAAAAATGCAAACAACCATAACATTATCGATGCGTTGTTCATGACGATTGGTATTGCTAAAACATAATTATAAAGGTATGTAATTTATTTAGTAATCAACACGTTCACAAGGAATGCAATTAGTTAAACGCATTCCATCCTTGAGCTTTGATGGGGTGTACCTTTCCAGATTTTGAAATAAGCTCACATCCGGCAGATACTTCGGTGATATGGCCAATGATGCTGATGTCAAGATGGTTCTTTATCTTATCATAATCATCCTGATTGACGGTAAAAAGCAGTTCGTAGTCTTCTCCACCATTCAACGCACAAATGGTTGGATCCAATCCGAAATCCTGGGCTGTACCATATGTCATCGGATCAATTGGAATTTTTTCCTCATAAAGCTTACAGCCTTTATCAGATGATCTACAAATATGCAGTATTTCTGAGGCCAATCCGTCAGATACGTCAATCATCGCCGTAGGTTTGACCCCTATGGATGCCAATAGCTCTATAATATCCTTGCGAGCTTCCGGCTTAAGCTGTCGTTCTACGATGTAATCCTTTCCTTCAAGGTCAGGCTGTATGTTTGGATTCTCCAAAAATATCTTCTTTTCCCGCTCTAGCAGCTGTAAACCAACATAAGCCCCACCTAGGTCGCCAGAAATGCAAATCAAATCTCCTTCCTGCGCACCATTCCGGTACACGATATCTTCCTCGCTAGCATAGCCTATGCTCGTAACACTGATAACCAGCCCTTGTGCCGATGTGGAAGTATCGCCCCCTATCAAATCAACGTTGAATTTTTTGCAAGCCAATAATACCCCAGCATATAATTCATCCACAGCTTCCAGCGGAAATTTACTTGACAATCCAATGGAAAACGTTATCTGCGAGGCCATTGCATTCATGGCATAGATATCACTCAGATTTACCTGCACAGCCTTATATCCTAAGTGTTTAAGTGGTACATAGCGCAAATCGAAATGGATACCTTCCAAAAGCAAATCTGTCGATATTAATGCTTTTTTTCCTGAAAAATCTAATACTGCGGCATCATCCCCTATACCTTTTACAGTAGATTTTTCTGTTAATTCCACCACCTTGGTAATACGGTCTATCAAACCGAATTCGCCCAAGCTTTCTAATCCTGTTTTTTCCTTGCTGTCAAACATCTTTTTTAAGATCAATAATAAACGAATAAGGATTAAAGACACATACTATCCTTGCTCCTTAATCCCTTCCATCCTTAGCTATTAATTACAGGCCCAGCCGCGCCGAAATTTCCAACATGCGCTCAATGGGCCGTTGAGCACGGGCAATCATATCCATGGGTAAATCCACTTCCGGAAGTTCATACTTCATGCAGTTATACAATTTCTCCAAGGTATTGAGCTTCATGTATGGGCAATCATTACAGGCGCAGGCATTATTGGGTGGTGCTGGAATAAATGTCTTCTGCGGATTGGCTTTCTGCATTTGGTGGATAATACCACTTTCGGTAGCCACAATAAATGTATCAGCAGGATTTCCTTTTGTATAATTAAGTAATCCAGAAGTAGATCCGATATAGTCTGCTACATCTAAAATCTCTTTTTCACATTCCGGATGGGCAATGAATTTGGCATCGGGGTGTTCAGCCCTCAACCTGGCTATCCGTTCTTGCGAAAAAATTTCATGAACCATGCAAGCTCCATTCCAAAGTACTAGGTCTCGGCCTGTTTTTTTCCGTACGTAATCACCTAAATTCTTATCCGGACCAAAAATAATCTGTTGATCTACCGGCAAGCTATCCACAATCTGAAGAGCATTGCTAGAAGTGCATACGATATCGCTCAACGCCTTAAGCTCCGCGGTGCAATTGACATACGTAATAACGATATGATTTGGATATTGCTCCTTGAACTTGGCAAAAAGATGGGGTGGACAGCTATCCGACAATGAGCAACCCGCCTTAAGATCTGGAAGCAATACTTTCTTGCTTGGTGACAATATTTTTGCTGTCTCTGCCATGAAATGCACACCAGCAAATACGATTACATCGGCCTCCGTCTTGGCTGCCTGTTGTGATAAGCCTAAGCTATCGCCTACATAATCCGCTATATCTTGTATTTCAGGCTCTTGATAATAATGAGCCAGCAAAACAGCGTTTTTTTCTATTTTAAGTCTGTTTATCTCCTCAACCAAATCCAATGTAGGATCTATTGGTTCATCGATAAAACCTTTTGCACTGAGTTCAGTTAGATAAGTCTCCATGTGGCACGCTTCCTTACATCTAAATTGATAATACAAAGGTAGCTAAACAAATTGATTTGATTTTCACATTTCAACAGACACAATAAGTAATAATAATATATTTATATATAATTTCTTATTGTTTGTTAAGGTGTTAGTTTTGTGAGAAACATGATGCTTTTTTATTTTGATTTGACGCTATTGGATATTTTTTAACATATTGTTAACATTAATTTAATCCGTTTATGCTGATTTTCAATAGCTTTATTTTTTTCGGAAATTGTTTTCCATATACTAATGTCTACTTTTTATTGCTTGATAATTGTTAATATTGTGAAGTTTTGTAGGGTGTTTTTATAGAAGTATTGTTCAAAAATAGATTGAAGATTGAAGATTAGTTATTTTTAATTTTTATCAACGGTTTGTGGACATGTTATTAACAAAGTTATATACGTATTGGTTCCCATTTCCTTTCCATTAGTTCATTAAGTTTATGCGTCAAGTTGATTTTTTGGTGATTGGTTCAGGTATAGCAGGCTTGAGTTTCGCGTTGAAGGCTGCAAGGCATGGTAAAGTGATGATTATCACAAAGGCAAATGAAGATGAATCCAATACAAAGTATGCACAAGGTGGGGTTGCTGTAGTTGTTGATAAATCAGATTCATTTGAAGAGCATATAACTGATACACTGGTCGCTGGAGATGGTTTATGCGATGTGAATATTGTGGAAAACGTTGTGAAGGAGGGACCACTCCGCATTCAGGAGATTATAGATTACGGTACGCATTTCGATAAAGACACAAATGGTGTCTACGATTTGGCAAAAGAGGGCGGACATTCGCAACATCGTGTTTTGCATTATAAGGATATCACTGGTTTTGAGATAGAGCGGACTTTGCTAAAGAAAGTGCATGAGAATCCTGATATAGAAATACTTACTCATTATTTTGCGGTTGATCTGATTACCCAACATCATTTAGGGGACTTTGTGGATAAAAGCACGGAAAATATTACTTGTTATGGTGTGTACGCATTTGATACGGTGGATAATCGTGTGGAGAAGGTACTAAGCAAGGTAACGGTGATGGCGTCAGGTGGTGCGGGGCATGTTTATTCCAGCACTACAAATCCGGTTATTGCTACAGGTGATGGTATTGCTATGGTCTACCGTGCAAAGGGTAAGGTACGCAATATGGAGTTCATTCAGTTCCATCCTACTGCGTTATATAATCCTGGTGAGTATCCGGCGTTTCTTATTTCAGAAGCAGTGCGGGGATTTGGTGGTTTGCTTAGGAGAAGGAATGGCGAAAGTTTCATGGAAGAGTATGATGAACGTGGATCTCTCGCACCGCGAGATATTGTAGCCAGGGCAATAGATTCGGAGATGAAAAAATCAGGAGATGAGTTTGTCTATCTGGATATTACCCATCGGGATAAAGAAGAGATTTTGAAGCATTTTCCAAATATTTATGCCAAGTGTTTATCTATCGGTATTGATATGTCAAGAGATTATATTCCAGTAACTCCATCAGCACATTATCTATGCGGTGGGATTATGGTCAATGAGAATGGGCGCTCTTCCATTCGTAATCTTTATGCATGTGGAGAGTGCGCTTCAACCGGACTTCATGGGGCTAATCGGTTGGCTTCCAATTCTTTATTGGAAGCAACAGTCTTTGCACATCGTATTTATGAAGATGTGGTTGAAAAAATTAGAAATATCGGTATTCCTGTTGGTATACCGGATTGGGATGATTCGGATACAACACTTTCCAATGAAGATATTTTGGTCACTCATAACCTTCGGGAAACGCAGAAAGTAATGAGTGATTATGTGGGTATTGTACGTTCAGATTTCAGGTTAGAACGCGCTATGCGTAGACTTGGATTACTATATGATGAAACAGAAAGTTTTTATAAGAATACGAAGCTTTCCGTGAAATTGTGCGAATTGCGGAATGTGATCCAAGTTGCTTATTTAGTTATTAAATCTGCCATGGCCCGCCGGGAAAGTCGGGGGCTACATTATACCACGGATTATCCTCACTATGCAGAAGAGTTGGTGGATACGGTTTTTTGATTTACTTACATTTATTGGTTATGGCGTTAATTCTTCCCGTTAAGGGCATTTATCCGGAAATTGCTGACGGTTGCTTTATCGCTGATAATGCCACAATTGTGGGTGAAGTAATATTGGGTGAAGGTTGCTCTGTTTGGTTTAACGCGGTATTGCGTGGAGATGTGAATAGCATAAAAATAGGAAGGTATACCAATATTCAAGATGGTGTGGTTATACATTGTACCTATGAGACTGCACCCACTGTTATAGGAGATTATGTAAGCATAGGGCACAATGCGTTGGTGCATGGATGTACCTTAACGAATAATGTGTTGATTGGGATGGGGGCGATTGTGATGGACCATGCGGTTGTGGAGGAATATGTCATCATTGCCGCTGGTGCTGTGGTGCTTGAGCAGACGGTCTGTGAGCGTGGGTATTTATACGCCGGTGTTCCCGCCAAGAAAATAAAACCGATTACGGCAGCGCAACGGAAAATGCTCGACGAATTGCCTCATCGTTATGTAATGTATTCCAGCTGGTTTTAGGAAAGTTATAGCGTCTGGGTAGTGTTATTTAGGTATGTCAATAGATTCTTCCTGCTCCCAATTGGCACGGATAATAAACGTTTTATCTAGGTACCAAATCCTTTCTGGATGTCGGCGTACAATCGCATCACCGGTATCCCATTTTCCGTTCTTATTTTCATCATAGATAATCCTTATTGTGTATTTTCCTCCTGGAAACTGACGTAACGGAATCGTTTTGGATTCCATTATTGGCACGCTTCGAAAGATGAAATCTTTCTTTTCATTGATTAGTTGTACTAAATATTGCTGGGTTGTATCGGGGACATTCATTTTTAAAAGGATATCCCCAAAGTTTTCTGTCTCATCCATTGTGAATGATTTGGTCACCTCCTTGTTCTTATCCCCAAAATGTCCGGAAAATGTCCCTTCTTCAAGTGTTAGCTCATAGTTCCGTTTTGGGCGCCAATTATACCGTATAATATATTTACGTTCGGTTGTTGTATCTTTTGCGATTTGGAAATTTGTCCTTGGTACGGAATCTTCTACAAGGATGATCTTGTTTCTATCTATCGATTGTACTGGAGATCCTGCAGTGAGTTCTATATGTTTGATTCGGTTTACCCGGTTTCCAGTAAGGTTATCTGTGATGATAAAGTCGCGATCATATTTGTCATTCCTGCCACGACGCATCGTTATGGAATCAAGATGATTGTTGCCGTCAAGGAATTGCACTTTCAGGGAGTCAAATGTCAATTCGCTTAGCCATACGGTAGCGGAGTCCCTTGTTTTATTATATTCGACGATTTTGCTTTCGTTAAGTTGTTGGGGATGTCGGATGACGATATTCGGGTTTTCCAACGGTTTGTTAAAAGCAAAGATTGCTTTTCCATTGGATTCTATTTTTCGGTCTAGTAAACGGAAATCCTTCGGAATGCCTTTGAATATCTCTAGGCGGATGCCCGCGGTATCCTTATCGAGGTGAATGGAATCGTTCAGGAACCCAATCAATTCCCCAGGAGCATTATATATACGATCATTATTTTCTTCCTTGAGTGCATAGATACGATAAGTATCTTCCCGGAGATTGCTTAGCCTGAAATTACCAGCGGTATCCGTTGAAGTAAAAATATTAGCCTTTCTTTTTCCGAATATGGAATCCTGACGAGTAGGAATGAGCATTACAGTTATTTCCTTCTCCCTTTCTTTTGTGAGTGCGTTTGTTACACTACCGGAAACAGATAATGAATCAATGACGTCGCCAGTGGAAAACACGTAACTATAATTAGGCAAAGGATTACCTTCGTTGAAATCAGTAAGTGCTTTTCCAAAATTAATTGTATACGTCGTATTTTCTTCAAGTGAATCGGGGACAATGATTTCGAGATTCTTCTTTTTTATTCTTGGATTTAGTGCCCGCTCAATATCAGGTGATACGCTGATTTCCTTAAATTGATTGGTGAGTTTGATGAACTCGTCAAATTCGATGACAATTTTTTCCGCATTAAAATTCCGCGTCAAATTCGGAGGAGTCTCTTTCAATATTTTTGGTGGAATGGAATCCTTTGGTCCCCCTGTTGGTTGCTGGATGCTCGCGCATTGCCAAGTGAGTAAAACAAGGGTTGTAAAAAAGAGCAAAACGAGGTGTTTTGGATTTAAGGCCTTTTTTAGGCGATTTGAGCGAGTTTTAATTTTTAATGAATTGTCCATCGGAAAAATTGAAAAAACGTCTTATATATAATTTATTGAGGCCGCTAATTTTATGGGTTAAATTATTGATATACAATAATTTAACCCATATGAATCATTAATACGGAAATATCTGAGGGCGAAACACCAGAAATGCGTGATGCTTGGCCTAGTGTCCTTGGTTTTACTTTAATAAGTTTTTCTCGAGCCTCTTTGGACAACGATACAAGGTTTGAATAGTTAAAATCAGGATTGATTTCCTGATCCTCCATACGTCTCATCTTATTGACGATTTCAATTTCCTTCTCGAAATAGCTATCGTATTTGATTTTGATTTCGGCCTGTTCGATGACATCTTGGTCATAGGACGCGAGCTTTTGGGCAAACAAGTTGTCTGCTCTTGCAAGGTCTTGAATGCTTACTTGTGGCCGACTCAAAATATTGAATAGTCGGGTTTTTTGGTTGAGGGGACTTGAATTTAGTTGGGCCAAGATGGGGTTTATTACTTGGGCATCTAGCGAGTGTTTTCTCATGTATTCCACTAGTGCATCGGAATTTGCTACCTTCCGTTTCACGTTATCAAGACGTTCATCAGATATGAGGCCCAGCGTATGTGCTATTGGGGTGAGCCTTGCATCGGCATTGTCCTGTCTAAGGAGGAGGCGATGTTCGGCTCTTGAAGTAAACATCCGGTATGGTTCTTCCGTACCCTTGGTAACAAGGTCATCGATAAGGACACCGATATAGGATTCGGATCGCTTGAGGATGAGTTCATGTTGGTTGTTTACGCGTTGATGTGCATTGATTCCGGCAATGAAACCCTGGCTTGCAGCCTCTTCATAACCGGTAGTTCCATTGATTTGCCCGGCAAAGAAAAGATGTTTGACGAGGTGTGTTTCCAAAGTAAGGCTCAACTGCATCGGAGGAAAATAATCGTATTCTATTGCATAACCGGGGCGAAACATTTTGGCTTTCTCAAAGCCTGGAATTAGCCGCAGGGCCTTTAATTGAATATCTTCCGGCAGGGAAGTAGAAAAACCATTTACATAGATTTCGACTGTGTTCCATCCCTCAGGCTCTACGAAAATTTGGTGCCTATCGCGTTCGGCGAAACGGTTTATTTTATCTTCTATGGATGGACAATACCGTGGACCAAGGCCCTTGATTCTGCCTGTAAACATGGGTGATTTCTCAAAACCTTCTTTCAGTGTTTCATGTACCTCTTCATTGGTATAGGTGACCCAGCAACAACGTTGTTCCGTCGGCAATGGCACATCAGTGAAAGAAAATCGGCCTCTTTCCTCATCTCCCCATTGTTCCTCCATTTTAATATAATCGAGGCTCCGGCCATCTACCCTTGGTGGGGTGCCTGTTTTCATCCTTCCCGATTCGAATCCAAGGCCTACAAGCTGTTCCGTGAGTCCTGTAGCTGATTTTTCGCCAGTTCGCCCACCACCGAATCGCTTTTCACCAATGTGTATAGTCCCATTTAAGAAGGTGCCATTGGTTAGGATTACAGCATCACTTTCAATGATGAGACCAAGCGAAGTGATCACACCACAAGCTTTTCCGCCCTTTACGACAACCTCTTTTGCGGTGTCTTGCCAAATATCGATGTTTGACAGGGCCTCCAGTTGTAATCGCCATGCTTCAGCAAAACGCATTCGGTCATTTTGGGTTCGTGGGCTCCACATGGCGGGTCCTTTAGAGCGATTGAGCATTCTAAATTGAATGGTCGTTTTGTCGGCTATGATGCCGGAGTATCCTCCCATCGCGTCTATTTCCCGAACGATTTGCCCTTTTGCTACTCCACCCATGGCAGGGTTGCAACTCATTTGAGCGATGGTAGCCATGTTCATGGTAATCAACAATACAGATGATCCCATGTTGGCTGCCGCTGCCGCTGCTTCACAACCGGCGTGCCCCCCTCCTACTACAATAACGTTATATTTATTAAACATAGTTGTTTTTCGCTGTGTTCCACGTGGAACAATTTTAGTGGATTCCTGCTGCCCGTTAAATGTTCCACGTGGAACATACTATACGTGTTCTCCTAAATTTAACCAGCGCTCGGTTTTTAAATCTAATTCGTGGTTCATTATTTCAATTTCCGTTGCAATCTCTGCGATTAGCAAATGATCTGTCGTTTGATTCAGCGCCTTCGTTCGCTCCGATAGCCGTTGTTCCAAGGACGGAATTTCCTTGTCTAACCGGTCATATTCCCGCTGTTCTTTATAGTTTAACTTTTTTTTGGCGTCGACACTCATAGACACGGGCTTCGGTTCTTCGACCCGTTGCTTAGTCGGGTTGCCATCTTCTTGCTCCACTTTATAATCGGCATAGTTGCCACTGTAAATGGTTACCTTACCATTACCATCGAAAACAAAGAGCTGATCGGTGAGCCTATCCAGTAAATAACGATCGTGCGAAACGAGAAGTAAAATGCCGGGGTAATTTAGAAGAAAATCTTCCAAGACATTAAGGGTGTCAATATCCAGATCATTGGCAGGTTCATCCAAAATCAAGAAATTTGGATTTTGCATCAACACCCGCATTAACTGCAAGCGTTTGCGTTCACCCCCACTCAGTTTGTTGACCAAGCCAAATTGTTTGTTAGGCGGAAAAAGAAATAAGGTAAGGAGCTGTGTGGCGGAAAGAATTTCGCCATTTGACATCGTAATGTATTCCGCCACATTTTTGACGACATCGATTACTCGTTCATTTTCGGTGATCTCCAAACCACCCTGTTTATAGTATCCAAACACGGTAGTTTCGCCAATATCAATTTTTCCGGTGTCGGGATCTTCAGCACCTGTAAGCAGATTGAGGAAGGTTGATTTACCTGTGCCATTCCTGCCTGCAAGTCCAATTCGATCGCCTCTCTTGAACACATAAGAAAAACCTTGGATAAGCGAGTTGTTTCCGTAACCTTTGGAAACATCTTCCAACTCGAGAATCTTGCCGCCCTGTCTGCTCACCTTTATGCTGAGTTGTACAGAGCCATTTTGTTTTTTTGCTTTGGTTTTTTCCTCCAGCTCGTAAAATGCGTCTATACGCGCCTTGGATTTGGTGCCCCTCGCCTGAGGTTGTCTGCGCATCCATTCCAATTCGCGACGCAGTAGATTACGATTGCGTTCAAGCATCACACTGTCCGCTGCTTCGCGTTCAGCCTTCTTCTCCAAATAATAACTATAGTTTCCCGAGTAACCAATTAGTTTCCCGTTGTCTAATTCGCGTATTTCCGTGCAGACATTATCGAGGAAATAACGATCGTGGGTCACCAACAATACCGTCTTTTGGCCCGTGGTGAGTAGCTTCTCAAGCCATTCAATCGTTTCAATATCTAAATGATTGGTTGGCTCATCAAGGATATATACATCTGGTTCGTCGATGAGTAATTTAGCCAAAGCAAGACGTTTATGTTGGCCGCCCGAAAGCTTGCTTATCTCTTGCGAGAAGTCGGTTATCTGTAAGCGAGATAGGATAGTTTTGATATTGTGCTCGTATTCCCAGGCATCCATCGCACTGATTTGGTCACTTAATTCGGCCAATTTATGTGCATTAGCATTCGGATCTGAAACCAATTCCTCATACATTCGTATGAGTCTTTGTGATTGGTTATCGGCGCTATAAATAAAATCATTTATTGACTTAAGATGCTTAAAATCCGGATCTTGAGCGAGGTAGCCAATGGTGATTCCTTTTTCTTTTACCACCTTTCCTTCTGTCGGATCGAGCTGTCCCGAAAGGATGCGGAGCAAGGAGGATTTACCCGTGCCATTGGCTCCGACTAAAGCTACACGGTCACCCTTTTGCAACCCAAAATGGAGGCTTTTGAACAACCACTTGTCGTGGTATGAATGGCCCAATTGCTCTGTTGATAAAATACTCACGCTAATTTTTTGATATCGTCCCAATAATATATGTGGTTGCCGCTAGCCGCCTCTTTTGCGGCCTTGCTCATCGCTCTTGCCACGGATGCCGCCGGGATGCTTCGATAGCGCCTTAATCCACCAATCAACAATGGATTGACTATGGCTAATATGCCTTCGGATACCTCTTCTAGGAATCTTTTTCCCCTACGCTGACCAGTAAGTAAAGAAGGCCTGAAGATATGGTTCTGTTCCATGCCTATCGCTTTTACATCCCGCTCGGTCTCCCCTTTTATACGGAGGTAGAAATTGGAAGATTCTGTATTAGCACCAACGGAAGAAACTAAAAAGAAGGCTTTAGCCCCATTATCTTTAGTCAGTTTCGCTGCAGCCACAGGGTAATCGTGGTCTATTTGATAGTAAGCGTTTAGATCCGGGGTTTTTTTTCTTGTTGTACCCAAACAGCAAAATACGTCATCAGCAACCAATAAATCTCCAACTTCATTAAGTGTCTGTAAATCAGCCACAACCTGATGTAATTTGGGATGGTTAAACGTCACCTTTCTCCGTACCACGGCTGTTACCTTACTATGCGTAGAACGATCTAGCAAATACCGTAAGAGGTGCCCGCCGATAAGTCCGGTTGCCCCGAATACGATAGCCGATTTTTGCATATTCACAAATTTTATGCAAAAATACGGAAATATATTGGTAGTCTAGGAGTTGGAGAGTACAAGGGGTACAAGACAAATATTCGTTTGAGGCGTTACAGAATTCACACAAAGAAGCCCACTTAGCGCCCTCAGCATAACGAGGCTCTGCGTGCTTTGTGAGAAAACGATGGGTTTTTTCATTTCAATTCAATCGATGCGGAGCAATTAAATCGAATTTCGGGATATTCACTTCAAAAGTCCGGCCATCCAGTTCACGCAGCATCTCGTATTTGCCTTCCATGCAACCCATATCGCTTTTGAGATTACAGCCCGACACATACTCGTGTTGTTCGCCCGGCTCGATAATGGGTTGTTGTCCCACTACCCCTTCGCCTTCTACTTCCCGGCGCGTACCGTTCGAATCGAAGATGTACCAATGCCGGCGTAAGAGCTGTACGCTGTAGTCGCCCAAATTCTCAATCGTGATTTTATACGCAAACATGAAGTGTTCGTTTTCAGGATTGGAATACTCGGGCTGATACACCGTTTCTACAGAAACCCTTACCCCATCGGTAATTTGCGTGGCCATACTGGTATCAGTTTTTTGGGCAATTTAGTAAATGCGTTTCAATAAATAAAACGAGCAAACCAAAAAAGTATCCATAGGCCCACTAAATGATATTTCCATAGCGCAAACTCATTTACTCGAAATAATGAATTCTAATGAAACAGGATATCAATTTAGGGCCTTTTACTCACAGGAGATGCATGAAACGCAAATTTTAATAAATCAAAACACAATAAACCAACACGTTTTATTACGTTTGTACATGCCTTATGGAACGCTGTACCTTATCCCCGTACCTTTAACGGATGATGCCGCATTGGCGTCATACACACCTTATCTTGCGCAGCTTATCAACACCATTGATGAGTATATTGTGGAAAATGAAAAGACAGCCCGCAAATTTCTTAAGCAGGCCGGTCTACAAAGACCCCAAAGCGAATTGATACTACATGATTACGGTAAGCATGCCCGAGGAAAAGCGGACATCGCTGGGTTTTTTGCCGGACTTTTGGCAGGTAAGGATGTAGGTCTCATGAGTGAGGCGGGATGCCCGGGCGTAGCCGATCCGGGGTCTGATATCGTGGCCGAAGCGCACCATAGGGGAATCCGGGTAGCACCATTGGTTGGGCCCAGTTCCATTCTATTGGCTTTGATGGCTTCCGGATTCAATGGACAAAGTTTCGTCTTCCATGGGTACCTGCCCATAGAGAAAGGCGCGCGGGCCAAAAAAATCAAAGATCTGGAACAGGTCGCTCATCGGGAGAAGCAGACTCAGCTCTTCATTGAAACCCCATTCCGCAACAACCAATTGTTAACCGAAATACTGCGCATAGGCAAACCACAGACCAACCTCTGCGTTGCTTGCAACCTAACGGCGGCAGACGAACAGATCATTAGCCAGCCCCTACATATATGGAAAAAGGGAAATTACGACTTCCATAAAAAACCAGCGATTTTCCTTATTTTCTGATCTTGGAAATCCGAAAACATACTGATGTCCTCATTGTAGGTGCCGGCCCATCAGGCTTGATGATGGCTGCCCAAATGCTTCGGTTTGGTATCCAACCGATGATCATTGATGCTAAGCGAGGGCCCGACAGAAAATCGAAAGCTATTGCTGTGCATGCCCGCTCGTTAGAGTTGTTTAGGCAGATCGGTTTGGCAGACAAATTGCTTGCCCGAGGGTTGCACTGTTATGTGGCGCGGGTAAAGGGCCGTAAGTACATGTTGGGCAAAGTGGATTTTTCGCAAATAAAAGCGTCTGGCACAGCGTTCCCTTTTATCCATCTCGTTGGCCAAGACAACACGGAGAAAATATTGATTGACCGATTGACGAAAGAAACCTGCCCGGTGATTTGGGAAACGCGGTTAATATCGCTCAGACAAGATGACAAGAAGGCGATAGTAGAACTGATTCATAATGACACGATTCAAAAATGGATGTGTAAATGGGTTATCGGAGCTGACGGTGCAGACAGCGATGTGCGAAAACTTTTGGGAATACCGTTTGAGGGGAAAAAATATAGGGGACGGTTTTTTTTTGCCGATGTACAGGTTAAGGGAGCGCAGAATCACAATATTCACTTTTTTTTGCCGAAAAAGAGTTTTTTGGGCGTTCTGCCGTTCAGCATAAAAGGGCGTTACAGGCTTGTGGGATTGCTGCCCGATGAATGGTCGGAGAAGCAGGATATCCAATATGCCGACATCAAAGCCACGATTGATAAGGCCTTTGGATTTGAGCTTCCGGTAAGCCAGTGCTCTTGGATAAGCACCTTTATCCTACAAAGACGATTGGCCGAGCAGTTTATGCGTCAACGCAGCTTTTTGATTGGTGATGCCGCGCATGTCCATTCGCCTGTTGGCGGTCAAGGGATGAATACCGGACTGCAGGATGCCGCAAACCTCGCATGGAAATTGGCCGGTGTGGTGAGCGGCCGGATGAAACCGCAAGTATTACAGACCTATCAACAAGAGCGGAAACCTGTGGCAGAGCAAGCGATTCGTCTTTCGGACCGTGTTTTTAGCCTCACAATAGGTATGGGCTCATGGCTATACCCCGTGCGGGATTTCCTGTTGGCAAAGGGGCTTAACTATATGGGCAAAACACCCCAAAGACTTGGCAATATGTTTAGTAAAATGGCACAATTAAGCATTAATTATCGCCAAACGGCGCTTGCTGTGCACCATGCCACCAACCGAAAGATACGGGCCGGGGATCGTGTTCCATTTATGCATGTCTATGATGAAAAGGCAAAGATTGAGACAGACTTACACCGATGGTGTGAAAAAGCGGGGTTTATACTTCTGCTATTGGGCACGATAAGCCCCCATCACCTACGCATCTTTGCGCAATGGGTACGCCAGAAGTACCCAAGGGAAATGCACCTCTATTACCTACCCTATTCGCCAAGAAACCACCAAGTATTTGATGCCTTCGAGGTGAAGCCTCAAGGCACGAAAATTGTGCTCATACGCCCAGATATGTATATTGGTTATATCAACGACATGGTTAATGTGAGCCTTATTGATACCTATATGGAAGAAGTGATGGGGTGGAATTTTTTTCGTCATTTGCCGGAAAAGCCCTAAATATGCATCATTAATAGGTTTCTTATGAATAAGTTCGTGTGCGTATTGTTGATAGGCGGTTCCCTGCTGGCAAACAAGGCTTTCGCTTTTTTCGCCGAACGGGCCAGAGATAACGGCTGGAAAATCATCAACATGCAGGCTGGCCATAACCCATAGATGAGCAAACCCGAGGAGCTGGCACAACTACTGGATATCGAAGGAGAGGAAAACTAGGCAGGACGACATGGATAAGCAAACCTTGGTATGGAACACTAAACCCTTTGAGACGCTTTCGCTCGATGAGCTCTATAAAATCCTGCAATTGCGGGAAGCAGTCTTTGTTTTGGAGCAAGCCTGCGTATACAGCGACTTGGACAATAAGGACCAAAAGTCTTTCCATATGATGGGATGGCATGGAGATTCATTGGCCGCATATACGCGCCTCGTCCCGTGGGGTGTGTCTTATCCGGATGCTATCAGTATCGGGCGAGTGATCATCAGTAAGGATTTTCGTGGAAAAGGATTAGGTGAGGAATTGATGCTGAGGAGCATTAAAGCAGCACATCAGCTATTTGGTAACCATTCGATAAAAATCAGCGCACAAGAACGCCTCAAAGCCTTTTATAACGGATTGGGTTTCAAGCAAACCAGTGAACCGTATATGGATGCCGGAATCATGCATATCGAAATGCGGCTTTCACTAATGGAACGCGGATAATGCAGATTTTGCTAATCTTCGCGGATTTTTTTCTTACCAATTGCCGACTAACTAGCTAAATCAGTGGTCATCCGTGTCATCGGCGTTCAATACAGCTGTTTAATCAATTCCATAAGCGTTGGGTTTTATGGCTGAATCACCGTACTTTAGTGCCGATGAACATCAATTACGAAAATCTCACGCCCGAAATGATGCAGTTGGTAGGCGCAGCACTGCTTATCAGACTACTTATTTGGGTTTTTTATGCCAATACCATTCGTAAAACACTCCTATTGATCGCTCCCGAAAATCGGCTAATGGAACCCAACTTAGCCTGGTTGGTGGTAATCCCATTTTTCAATATCTATTGGAACTTCGTGGTCGCTTCGCGGTTGGCCGATTCCCTTACCAATGAATTTTACGACCGCAAGATTGCCGAGGAAGAAAATCCTGGCCGGGCCTCCGGCATGTTATATGCTTGGCTATTTCTGTTGTCCAATATCCCGCTACCCCCATTTATCCTCATTACGATCGGCTTGCTGAGCATGGTGTATTTCATCGTCTATTGGGTAAAGGTGAATAATTTCAGGAACTTATTGGCCGAACACCAAAACTTCAAGAACAAACAACAAGATTGATTATGCTTCTCCGAGAACTCACTTCATACCTTGAATCGCTGGCTCCGCTGGATTACCAGGAACCCTATGACAACTCAGGATTACTGGTAGGCAGCCCCGATAAGGAAATCAATCAAGTCATGGTATCACTTGATTGTACCGAGGAAGTAATAGACGAGGCCATCCATCAAGGCTGTGACCTGATTATCTCCCATCACCCGATCGTGTTTAAAGGGCTCACGCGCTTTAATGGAACCACCTATGTAGAGCGCGTGGTCATTAAGGCTATCAAGCACGACATCGCGTTGTATGCCATCCATACCAACCTCGACAACATTACCGGCGGGGTAAACGGTAAAATCGCCGAACAGCTGGATCTGCAAAACACTGCAATATTGAGTCCCAAAGGCGACTTGTTTAACAAGCTTGCTGTATTTGTACCAACAAGCCATGCGGAGCAAGTACGGGCGGCGTTGTTTGCGGCGGGGGCAGGCCATATCGGTAATTATGACGAGTGCAGTTTCAATGTATCTGGCTATGGCACGTTTCGGGGAGGGGAAGGCACCACTCCCTTTGTGGGTAGCCAAGGCGAGCAACATCGTGAGGAGGAAGTGCGCATAGAAGTCGTGTTTCCCTCAAATAGAGAGCGGGCGGTGTTGCTTGGCCTTTTTGAAGCACATCCCTATGAGGACGTAGCATATGATGTATACCGCTTGCAAAACAACCACCAACAAGTGGGCAGTGGTCTCATCGGCCAACTGGAGAATCCGTTGTCGGAAGCGGATTTCCTCAAGCTGTTGAAAGAAAGGCTATGCACAAAAATAATCAGACATACCGCGCTGCGAGGCAAACCCATTGCGCGTGTTGCCGTTTGTGGTGGTGCCGGAGGTTTCCTTCTTGGCCATGCCATACGCGCTGGCGCAGATGTGTTTGTGACATCAGATTATAAGTATCACGAGTTTTTTGATGCGGAGGGAAAAACCGTCATCGCAGACGTGGGACATTTTGAAAGCGAACAATTTACACAACAATTATTGTTAGAAATTATTCAAAAAAAATTTCCTACCTTTGCAGTCCGTTTGACGGGAATAGACACAAACCCAATAAAATACTACAGTTAAATGGAACAGACCATAGAACAAAAACTGAAGGCCCTCTGGTTACTTCAAACCATACACACCAAAATCGATAGAATTCGCCAAGTACGGGGTGAATTGCCGATGGAAGTGGGAGATTTGGAAGATGAGATTGCCGGACTGGAAACCCGTATTGAGAAAATCAGGAGCGAGCTGGACGAAATGGAAGACTCCATCGTCAATCGCCGCAATATGATTAAGGATGCGCAGGCAGCCATCAAGAAATATGAAGGTCAACTTAACGAAGTTAAAAACAACCGCGAATATGATGCCATCACCAAGGAAATAGAAATCCAAGGACTTGACATTCAGGTGAGCGAAAAGAAAATCAGGGAGCTTGAGTTTGAAATCCGTAGCAAAACGGAAACCTACGATGCCACAGTGGAATCCTTGGAAACTGCCAGGAAGGATCTTGAAGTAAAAAAGGGCGAACTGGATACCATCACGGGTGAAACCCAGAAGGAAGAGGATGAGCTGTTGGCACAAGCTGAAAATGCTGAAAAAGACATTGAAGAGCGCCTGTCAAGGGTATACCATCGGCTTAGAAACTCCTATAAGAATGGCTTAGCGGTGGTTTCCATTGACCGCGATAGTTGCTCCGGCTGCCACAACAAAATTCCACCTCAAATGCAGCTTGAAATTCGCCAACGTAAGAAAATCATCATATGCGAACACTGTGGACGCGTACTCGTAGATGAAGCATTGGTACAGGAAGTAGAATCTGCATCGGTTGCTTAATTAAAGCAACCCAAAATTAATAAACAGCGCCCAACATTTGCAAATGTTGGGCGCTGTTCTTTTTATTACCCGAGCAAACCAGACCTGATGTAGGGAAGAGGAGTTGTTTAAATTTTTCAAGGGGTAAAATGATTCCCAATAAATCTCCAGTTTTGTGGTGCTGAAACATAAAACACGGAATCAAATTGGGAATCATCGATATAGATTCGATAATGCAATTGATTATACCACATCTGAGCACGGGCAAACGGAGATTTAAACCGCGGATATGTCTTGTTGAGGTTGTCCAAGCCATATTTTACCGTTTGAAGACGGGCTGCCAATGGCGGAATCCACCGGTCGGGCATTTCGTCCGGGGAGGTTCTGGTTGGTAGCAGGTTTTCTACTATTTCAACAAATGGAGCAAGGATGGTTCATGTCAGTCGGTCTAGGGGAGCCTGTACGGCGCAACCACAAACACCTTGGCCTATCCCGGCGCAGCTAGACGGGATCCATACGCTTGACAAGCGTGGCGGAGCGGGCCCATCGCTCCCTGTTATATCACCTAAATTGGGGTAGTATTTCCCGCAAATATGGTGTGAAGAAACGATGAGATTTTTATTTTCCTTTGTTTCGTTAATCACTTCGTTCAATATTTTAATGGCGCGACAAGCTAACAGCGTACTGTTCCTAAGGAGGATTGACAAGAAGAAAAAAGTTTAAACAAGTTCAGAATCAGAAGAACCAACCCAATGCAACTATTTCCACGATAAAGCGTCAAATAAAGATCAAATAGTTTAATATTGCATACAACCCAGTTTTCTGTTTTAACGAAGAAATATGAATAGTTTAAAAACCAGTATTATAGGATTTGCAGTGCTGTTTTGTGGAGTCTTTTACACCCAAGCGCAGGAAACACTGTTGTTGCGGACACCCAGCGTCAGCGAAGGGCATGTGGCCTTCGTCTATGGTGGCGACATTTGGGTGGCGGATAGGAATGGCAGCAATGCCCGTAGACTCACAATAAACCCTGCTGTGGAGCAAAACCCGGTGTTTTCTCCCGACGGGCAGCAAATCGCTTTTACGGGCAACTACGATGGCAATACGGATGTATATGTCGTTTCTATCCATGGTGGCGAGCCAAGGCGACTTACCCACCACCCAGGGGCGGATGTGGTTCGTGGCTGGATAGATAATGCAGCTGTATATTTTACTTCTACACGCGATGTCCAATATGCGCTCAGCCCTCGCCTACATACCATCAGTATCAAAGGAGGTATGGCTACCCCGCTCATGATGCCCGAAGCTTACCAAGGCTCCCCCTCTCCAGATGGACGGTACTGGGCTTACATTAAAAATACGGATCCTACCGAACGCGATCGTGTGGCCTTTAAAAGATATCGGGGCGGAGGTATGCCCACCATTTGGATTTTCGACACCAACACGCAAGACGTCGAAACCATACCCGGAGCCAATAGTAACAATGTAAAACCGGTGTGGCTTGATGATAAAGTCTATTTCCTGTCTGATAGGGAAAAGATTGTAAACATCTATAGTTATGATATTGCTTCGAAACGGGTTGAAAAACTCACCAATTTCAACGACTATGATGTGCGGTCGCTCGCCGGCAAGGGCAATACACTGGT
The DNA here is from genome assembly GCF_024704835.1 of Parapedobacter tibetensis. Taxonomy (GTDB): domain Bacteria; phylum Bacteroidota; class Bacteroidia; order Sphingobacteriales; family Sphingobacteriaceae; genus Parapedobacter; species Parapedobacter tibetensis. The sequence goes on along the minus strand of NZ_JAMXBE010000003.1, from coordinate 392,219 downwards.
TTTCGAACAGGCAGGTAAAGTACACCTTCTCCAAACCGACAATAAGAAGGCAACACCTTTGACCATCAGTATCCATGCGGATGCGCTATATAAGCGGCCGCATTATGTGGATATGAGTCAAAGTATAAACGATTTTAGCATTTCCCCCACTGGCCAGCGTGCGGTCTTCGAAAGTAGGGGGGAAATTTTCACGGTACCCAAGGAAAAGGGAGATGCCCGCAACATATCCAACTCGCCCGGCACGCATGAGCGCTTCCCGGCTTGGTCGCCCGATGGAAAATGGATTTCGTATATTTCGGATGCAAAGGGCAACTATCAATTGGTATTGCGGGATCAGGCGGCAAAAGACAACCCCATTTATATTCCGTTGGGAAAAACCACGTTTTATTTCCAACCGACTTGGTCGCCGGATAGTAAAAAGCTCTTTTACAACGATAGCCATCTCAACCTTTATTATGTGGATATTGACACCCGCAAAACGGTATTGGTAGACGATGATCGACTAGGTTCGCATACTGGCAGGGTCTACAACCACTTCCAGCCGACGTGGTCGCCGGATTCGAAATGGATTGGCTATGTGAAAACGCTGCCCAATACGGTCCCTGCGGTATTCATGTATAACCTAAGTACGGGCGAAAAACACCAGATCAGCGACGGCATGAGTGCCGTGCGTGGGCCAGTATTCAGCCGGGACGGCAAATATTTGTTTTTCACAGCCAGCACAAACACGGGCCTCACCAATAGCGGCTTGCATATGTCGGCATACGAACGCCCTAGCAACTATAATGTGTATGCCTTTATCCTGTCAAAAGATACCCCCTCCATCTTCGAGCCGGAGAGCGATGAGGAAACCATAAAAGAAGAGAAAGCAGAAAAGGAAATGAAGGCCGACAAGAAGGAGGACGTGGAGAAAAAAGAACCCGATAAAAGCAAGGACAAAAGTACAGACAGTACAGACATTAAAGCAGATTTCGAAAATCTAAGCAACCGCATTATCTCCTTACCGTTGCCAGCCGGATACTATCAGCTGAACGCCAACGTGGAAAACATGCTCTTGTACCAGCGAGGTTCCACACTGGGAGTCTATGATTTCAAAAAACGGGAAAACAACACATTGATTGAAAATATCCGCGGCTTTGATGTAAGTGCCGATGGTAAGAAAATGATTTATTCGGCGCGGGGATCCTACTTCATTGTAGATGCAGGCAAGAAACCAGCAACTCCAGAGACGGGAAAAATTAAACTGGAAAACATCAAACAACTTGTGGACCCTGCTGCAGAATGGAAACAAGTATTCAATGAGGTATGGTCACTCCAAAAGGAATATTTCTATGTGGAAAACATGCATGGTGTAGATTGGCCGGCCATGAAAACGAAGTATGAAAAATTCCTTCCACATGTGAACCACCGCTCGGATCTAGGTTACCTCCTCAATGAGATGATGGGTGAAATGGTGGTGGGCCACAACTATATTTATCCCGGCGATGAACCATCTGCACCCTCGGTAGGTGTGGGAGTACTCGGTGCCGATTATGAAATCGAAAAAGGGCACTATAAGATTAGCAAAGTTTTCACCCGGTTGGATTGGAATCCCGCTTTCAAAGCACCGTTGGCCGAGCCGGGGTTGAACATAAAAGCGGGGGAATACATCCTTGCAGTCAATGGTATTCCGCTTACTGCTGAAACAAGCATATACAGCCTTTTTGACCACACGGTGGGCAAGCAGGTAATCGTCAAAATCAATGACAAACCGATAGCTGATGGTGCAAGGGAAGTAACCGTAGTACCCATCAGTTTCGGAGATGAAATGCAGCTGCGTCGCATGGACTGGGTAGAAAAGAACCGCAAAAAAACGGATGAGCTCAGCAATGGGCAAATCGCTTATGTATATATGCCCAATACCGGGCCGGATGGTTATACCTATTTCAATCGGTATTATTTCTCCCAAATGGACAAAAAGGCTTTGCTCATCGATGAACGCAACAACGGCGGAGGCTGGGTGGCCGATTATGTAATCGATTTGTTGGCCAGGGAACAAGTTAGTTATTGGGGCATACGAGACGGCAAAAGCTTCACCACCCCGGGGAACGGCATCTATGGCCCGAAAGCCATGGTCATCAATGAGAATGCAGGTTCTGGCGGAGATATGATGCCCTATATGTTTAAGTTGAAAGGTTTGGGAAAACTTGTGGGGCGCACGACTATGGGCATTCTCGTGGGTATCAGCGGATACCCGCCCCTGTTGGACGGTGGTAGGATCACTTCACCTAATTTTGGCATTTATGACATGAATGGAAAATGGATTATCGAAAATGAAGGGGTTGCTCCAGATATATTCGTAGAACAAATGCCTAAGGATCTTCTCGAAGGCCGTGATCCGCAGCTGGAACGAACGGTCCAACTCTTATTGGAAGAGATGAAAACCTATCCATACAAAGAAGTGAAAAAACCGGCAGACCCCATACGGGTGAAGTAAAAGCACAATAGAATCCCCTAGGTTTTGCAATAGCATCGGCTTGAAGCATAAACCTAGGGATTCTTATATTCAACGCAAACGCAGCAATTTCAGCCGGATTTCCATCAATTCCGCGTCACGCCGGATGATCAGCTTTATCTGCTTTTTTGCAGTCATCAAAGCCTTTTTATATTGTACAAAATCCTGCCCGGCATTGTTGTCTATGGCAACAACAACATCACCTTCCTTGAAGCCGGCGACATCTGCAGGAGAATCTTTGACAATGGACCCGATAACAATGACTTTGTCGATGTAATACAACTCCATTCCAGAATACGAATATTCAAATGGCTCTCGATACAGCGTGTTTGGCTTTAAGTATATCTCTCGCCTATCATAGTTGAGAATAACATTGAAGCGCTTAAGAATCTGGTTGCCAATAAGTCCACCTAAATACGGGTAGGAAGTTATATTGTATTCATCTTCAAATATCATCGTTGGCACTTTCCGGAAGCGATATGGCCCTAGTCGAAAATCCTTTACCAATGTCATGTCCATCGTCAGCTTTCCACCCACCCCATGGGCTTGCACGGGGAAACGTTTGCGTTTCTTACGGATGAGGGAACTGTCTTGTTCAAATTCTTGAGACAATACCAGAGATAAGCCAGCTCCGATATCAAAAAGAAACCGCGAGGTTACCCGACGGTGATCTCTTATCCGGGCAGATTGCACCGGAAGCGTGCGAATGAATGGCCTTAATAAATGCCCGCCACGCGGATATTTGATGGGGCCTTGGGAACAAATTTCAATTTCACGCACATCATAATCGATTTTTAAAATGTACCGGCTAAATAGCGAATAACCAATCACACCATCTATCTGGGTTCCGTATACATAGGAAAGAAATTCATAATCGTTGATGTGAAAGTTGAGGCTGTCTATAACGAGCTCATTCAGTTTAAGGCTTTGATTGTATAAAAATAGGGCTTTCTTTACCCCCGCAATACCACGGATGTTAATGTCAGATTCCTCCGGAACCAAGTTTAACGAGCTAGCTGTCGTCGAATCCAGCGAGATGCCACTACTCCCTGTATCGAGAATAAAGGTGAGCGTGTCTGCATGACCGATAAGGATACCCCGAACAAGAACAATACTCTCGGCGGCTAGTGAAAAGGGTACCACCGTAAGTGTTTTTGATGGGGGTGAAATATACTCTTCCTGAGCCCAAGCCGTCTTCACTAGAAATAAGCAAGCTATTGAAAACAGGAATACAATCGGTAAGGCTTTCATGGTGGTGCCTTTTAAGTTAGCTATATCAAACTTAGACAAACTTGCGTTCATTTGCAAGCCTATTGATTTCTTCTTTGCACTCGAGAACAGATCCAATAGCGAAAACATACGGTTATTCCATGGATTCATCATCGGCTTGCTATAAAAAATGAAGACCAGCCCCGGAATCTCTGCTTCGTGCATTTCCGAGTGTCGGCGGCAATCCGTATCTTCACCGCCGAAATAATGATAGCCCAATGACCGAACACAACGCTTTTCCCGGAGGTGGCCAGTATCGGGCGGAAAACCATCCGATAACGTCTTTAATTATACTGCTATCCTTGGTTTTTGTAGGAGCCCTCGTGTTCGGAACGCTTTCCGTATTTGTCGCTTTGGCTATCACGGGAATGGATGTTGGAGGCCCCGAAGGCCTCTTGTCGGGCAACGCATCAAACACCGATTTCCTAAAAATCGTCCAAGCCGGATCCAGCATTGGCATGTTTATTTTGCCGGCCATACTTCTGGGGGTTATTGAAAAACGGAAGCATAGCTACTTGGATTTCAAAACAGCAGTAAATCCCATGTTAGGATTTATGATTGTTGGCATTATGTTTTTCTCGGCCCCGATTTTGGAACAAAGTATCAAGCTGAACGAAAGTATGCAGCTCCCTAAGGCTTTTTCGGGTCTTGAAAACTGGATGAAGGCGAAAGAAGCCGAACTTGAAAAACTTACGCAAACATTACTTTCAGACACTACGTATTGGGGCTTGTTTGTCAATCTCATCGTGGTGGCAGTCATACCAGCCATCGGCGAGGAATTTCTCTTCCGGGGCTGTGTACAGAAAATCCTGATTCGTTGGTTTAAAAACTCACATGTTGGCATTTGGCTCGCGGCTATCATTTTCAGCGCCATACACCTTCAGTTTTACGGGTTCTTGCCCCGGATGTTACTTGGAGTCCTCTTTGGATATCTCTTGTTGTGGGGCAAAAACATTTGGTTGCCCGTATTGGCTCACTTCCTCAATAATGCCGCCGCCACCGTATCGGCCTTTTACTTGCAACGGCAGGGTAAATCGCTTGATGAAATGAACTTTGGAGAGCAAATCCCCACTTATTTTTATTTTATTAGTTTTGTGCTTACCGCTATTTTGCTATACCAGTACCACAAGACTTCCACAGCAGGAAATGTTCAATATCATGGAAAAAAATTGGATTAAATTATTTATTACAACCAGTCCTATACAAGCAGAAATCACCAAACAAATGCTTGAGGAACATGGAATATCTTCGGTAGTTATCAATAAACAAGATTCATCCTACCGTTTTGGGCAGTTAGAATTGTATGTACATGAATCTGAGGAAGGGACAGCGCGGGCGTTGATCGCCGAGAACAAACAAAGCGACGAAGAATCGTAAGAGACCATGAAAGTCAGAGCCATTACTGCCCTCTTTTTTGTCATCGTCGTGCTTGCTTCTCTGCTATTGGGAAGGTACACGTTCACATTATTTTTCATCGTGCTTAGTGCCTATTGCCTTAATGAATTTTACCGGATGATAGCAGATGAAACGGCCCTGCCAAACCGATTTGCGGGCCTGTTACTTGGCCTGTTTTCTTTTGGGTTATATGCAGGATACTGTTTGGGTATTTTTCCTGCCAAATTTTTGCTGCTCAGCATCCCGCTGGTGGCTGTAGTATTCATTGCGGCGCTGTATCAAAGGCAAGATAAACCGTTTTTGGGCATCGCATACACCCTTTTGGGCATGGTTTATGTGGTTTTGCCCTTTGTGTCCTTTTTTGCTTTGGGCTTTATGAATGAGGGATATAGTTATCATCTTCCTTTGGGTTTTATGCTTATTCTTTGGGGCAATGATACAGGTGCATATCTTACAGGGAGATTTTTTGGCAAGCACCTTCTTTTTGAGCGTATTTCACCCAAAAAAACATGGGAGGGCCTTGTGGGCGGCGTGTTGTTGGCCTTTGTCACATCGTTGGTGTTGGCATATTACTTCCCCATTTTGGCCATAGGACAATGGGTGGGTGTGGCACTTATCGTTTCCGTTTTCGGCACATTTGGCGACCTGGTAGAGTCTATGCTCAAACGCAGCCAACAGATCAAAGATTCCGGAGCCATTTTACCGGGACACGGTGGCTTGCTCGATCGCTTTGATGGACTATTACTCGCTGCTCCTGCTGTGGTCGTCTTCCTGAAAATTGCGGTATGAATGAAATAGTGCTCGCATCAACCACAGAAGGTTATTTTATAGATTAAATTTACGAAAAGATGGAAACATCCATACATCCCGACACGTTTGGGTTTCTGGCTGCTATCAAGGAGAACAACACGAGAGAATGGTTTCAAGAAAACCGGCCGGTTTATGAACAAGCCTGGCAAAATATGAAAAGCTTCACCGAGTCAGTTATCAAGGGCCTTGCTCAAACAGACCGCTATATTTCCGAAGACATCCCGGTGTCCAAGTGCCTGTTTCGGATTTACCGTGATACCCGTTTCAGCAAGGACAAGACTCCCTATAAAACATGGCTTGGCGCAGGGATATCCACTGCTGGGCGCAAACTAAACGGGCCGGAATATTACCTACATATACAGCCGGGGAATAGCTTTGTGGCAGGTGGCTATTGGCGACCGGAAAAAGATCATTTGACCGCCATTAGGCAAGAGATTGATTATAATGGTACGCGATTATTGGAATTATTGGATGAGCCCCCGTTCAAAAAACATTGTCAACTGGATACACAAGATAAGTTGAAGAGGCCCCCTACCGGCTTTGATGAGAGCAATCCCTATATTGAATTTCTTAAACTCAAGAGCTTCACGGCTTTTGAACAATTGGCAGATGAAAAACTGTCGAGTGCCGATGGATTAGAAGCGGTACTTGAGGGATTCCGCCGGATGTATGGTTTTAAGCTGTTCTTGCATGAAGCGCTCGGGGAGGAATAGTCCAGCGGGTTGCTAACAAAACCAGCGCGACTTTATTCCGGAAAACTAATCTTACCCATGCATACAGCGGGGGAATCCATGATTGCCATCATATTTTCGGCATCGCCAGCCACCGTTTCATTGGCCAGCAACGCAAAAAGGGCCGCTTCCTTGGCGTCAGGCGATAATCCTAGTTCGTCAAAGGAAGACACCCTTACATCTGAAAGGCCATCCGTAATAAGACGCACCAGCAACGGATTATGCAACCCCCCACCACTGACATACACATGAGGGTTTCCATGTTGTGATGCAACCCGTTGAATTGCTTCAACGATGGCCGATGCGGAAAAAGCACAGAGCGTAGCCATCACCGCGCTTTTGGATATCGTTTCTGTTTTCGTTGCTTTTTGAGCATCGGCTAAATACCCGAGGTTAAACAATTCTGGTCCGGTAGTTTTGGGAAAGGACAGGGCAAAAAAGCCATGGTCCAGCAAAGCAAGAAGCAATTCCTCATTGATGGTGCCAGCGGAGGCCATCCGAGCATCTTTATCCATCTCCATGCCCATGGTTGCCTGCATATATTGGTTCATCAAGGTGTTTCCCGGCCCTACATCCGTGGCGAAGCAAGGATCTCCACTATCTTCTCTAGGGGGAAGGAAAGTAAAATTGGCGATACCGCCGATATTGAGTAAAATACGGGCTTTCTGTTCATCAGAAAACAATAGGTAGTCGCCATAAGCGGCCAATGGGGCACCCTCTCCTCCAGCAGCGACGTGCTTTTGCCTAAAATCGGAAAGGGTAATAATGCCTGTCGTTATAGCTACATGGTCACCGTCGCCGATTTGCAGTGTGCTATTCGGGTAATCCTGATTTCCTGTAAGTGATTGCGGGGCATGAAATACCGTTTGCCCATGGCTAGCAATGAGGTCTATTTCACGGTTGCTGATTCCCCACTTGTTCAGCGCATCGTTTATCATGGCACCGTGGGTTTGCCCAATTAAAGCATGGAGCCCACAGAGTGTTTGCTGGTCGATTGTTCGCTCTGCAAAAATTTCCCTGACGCGGTTTCGAAAAGCGCTTGTGTAGCTCCCCGTTTCGAAACGAACGATGTCCAACGAGGTTTTTCTACCGCTGCCTGTGATCCGACAAAGGGCTATATCCAAGCCATCTAGGGATGTGCCTGACATCAAGCCGATGATAAGGCGCTCCTTTTTCTTTGCGACGGAATGAAGTTTTTCAACGTGCTTATTCATGGTGGGATAAAGGTAATGGTATTCGGATGAAGTTGCAATGTCGTCAGTCTCTTGATGTCGGCATTAATTTTTGCGTTTCACCTTATAATAGCTATTTTTGAGGAAATTTTAATCCAAGGAGCGCGCAGACACCATGTTTTGTTGTCAACAGGCAAGCATGGAGCATCAAGTACTAAATAGAAAACATATTCTAATGAATTTTCCTACAGATTTGAAGTACACGAAAGACCATGAATGGATTCGTGTGGAAGGCGAAGAGGCCGTTATCGGTATCACGGATTTTGCACAGCGCGAATTGGGCGATATTGTATTTCTTGATATTAACACGCTCGGTGAGGAAGTGGCACAGGACGATGTCTTTGGCACGGTGGAAGCCGTGAAGACCGTGTCCGATTTGTTTATGCCCGTTGCGGGAACGGTATTAACTGTCAATGACAAAATAGATGCTTCGCCGGAATTGGTCAACCAAGACCCCTATGGCGAAGGTTGGTTGGTGCGGATAAAGCTGAATGATTCCGCGGATGTGGAAGGTTTGCTTTCTGCGGCAGCTTATAAAGCTCAGGTATCTGTATAACGGTTGTTAGGGCATAGAGAGGAATGCGGCATGCCTCCACCAGCAGGTAGATGCCGTTCCTCTTTGGCATTATAATGGCTCCATAGCGAGCAAAAAGAGCAAGATGAAGCATTATACTTGGGCTATACTTTGGGCGGGAATTGTCTTGGTGCTATGCTGTATGCCCTCGGAAAGCACGCAAAGCGTCCCCAAATTTCCGGGGATAGACAAAGTCGCGCATACCGGATTCTTCTTTGTATTCACGGTGCTGCTTTATTATGGCGCAATCAGGAGGCTGAGCACCACAAGACCATCGATAGCAATAACCCTCCGGGTGATTGTTTTTTCCTTTTTATTTGCGTTATTTACGGAATATCTCCAATGGAAGATATTCACGTATCGTTCCGCCGAGGCTTGGGATTTATTCGCCGATGCCGTAGGTACGGGAATGGGCGTGTTTGCCTATCTATTGTTGCATAATACCTATGGCGTTAAGACATCCATAGGAAATGGTGAGATGAACATAAAAACATGAAAGGTATTATACACACACGGCTTATCTACCTGTTTTTGGGGCTAACCGTAATACTTTCCCTATCAGCATGCGGCCTTTTCCGCAAAGGATGTAAGTGCCCACCTGTACATCGTCACCAATCGATGGATTCTCCTAATAAGCCTAGGATTACAGAGCCTTGGCAATAGTGGCCACGCTCACGGCTTGAGCGCCACTGGTCAATAAAGCAGTGGCACAGGCTTCCAAGGTAGCTCCCGTTGTCAACACATCATCCACCAACAAGAGGTGCTTACCAGCAATAAGGCTAGGGTTGGGCACGGCAAAGGTGCCTAGTAGGTTTTCATAACGCTCATATCGATTTTTCTTCGTTTGGCTTTCCGAAGCTTTGTTCCGTATTACACTGTCCTCCAAAACACGCTTTTGCATAGAAAGAGAAATCCCCTTGGCAAAAAAAGTGCTTTGGTTGTAGCCCCGTTTGCGAAGTTTGGCTGGGTGCAACGGTACGGGTATGATGGCGTCTACCTGATCAAAAGGCTCAACAGCCCGAAGGATTTCGCCATAAGTAGAACCCAAGAGGGTGCCTATTTCAGGCCGATTACGGTATTTGAAGTGGTGTAGGATATTTTGCACGCGGGAGGAATCAAGGAAATACAGGTAAGAAGCTACGGCTTCCAGTTGAACACGGCCCCAAAGCTGTCTTGCGCCCTCATTATGGGGGTCTTTATGTGCATGGGTATAAGGTAGGTGGTACCAGCAATCTGTGCAGATGATCTGCTCCCGATAAGCGAGAGGCTTGTCACAACCCACGCAAGTCTGTGGAAAAAAGAGGGAGGTCAGGTCTTTGAGATAGCGCTTGATAAGCATGGACAATCAAATTCCGGGGTTGGCCGTTTCCTTGATGGCCAATTGCCCACAGGCTGCATCGATATCTTTCCCCCTACTTCTACGGATGTTGGTGATAACCCCTTTATTCCGGAGAAAATCAGCAAAGCGATCTATTTTATCTTCTGATGCATTTTCAAACTCAGCAAAGGCAATGGGGTTATATTCGATGATGTTCACTTTGCAGGGCAAATGCTTGCAGAAAGAAGCCAGTTCTTGTGCATCAGATAAGTCATCATTGAACCCATTGAAAACGATGTATTCGTAGGTTACCGGGTTTTTGGTTTTTGCATAGTAATATTTCAGTGCTTCAGCCAGTGCTTGCAGAGAGTTCTGCTCGTTAATGGGCATAATCTCATTGCGTTTTTTGTCATTAGCGGCATGGAGTGACAGGGCCAAATTAAAACGCACTTGATCGTCGCCCAGTTTCTTAATCATTTTGGCGATGCCGGCGGTGGATATCGTGATGCGTTTTGCCGCCATATTTAGCCCATCGGGCGCCGAGATGCGTTGCACAGATGCCAGTACATTGGCGTAGTTGAGCAAGGGTTCTCCCATGCCCATATAAACAATATTGGTCAAGGGTTGACCATAATTTTCCATCGCCTGTTTGCCAATGAGCACCACTTGGTCATATATTTCGTCTGCATGAAGATTGCGCTTACGGTCCATATAGCCCGTGGCGCAAAACTTGCAAGTAAGACTACATCCTACTTGTGAACTCACACAGGCCGTCATGCGGTCGGGAGTTGGGATCAACACACCCTCGATGATGTTTCCATCGTGGAGAACAAAGCTGCTTTTTATGGTGCTATCGGCGCTTTGTTGGGCTTGCCGTACATTTACCGCATTGATGGTAAAGGCCTGCTTGAGCGTGTCGCGCAGTGGCTTACTCAGGTTGCTCATCTCATCAAAATCCGTACACGATTTCTGCCAAAGCCACTCATAAATTTGTTTGGCCCGAAACGCTTGCTCCTCCATGGACACCAGTTGCCCGCGGAGCTGGTCAAGCGTCAGTTTTCGGATATCGATTTTCGACTTTGAATCAATCACGAGGCAAAGGTACGGCTTTTTTATACGTATTTTCCCCTCAGTATTTGGTTAAACACAAAAAAAAACACATCTTTGTAGCAGTATTCTTCAAGTTAAGCCTAACCTGAATGATTCTAAATTTATTTGGCTATATAGACCTATTGTCCATGGGCAGGAAGGTTCGAAAGGGACAGAGGTTTGTGTTCTGAAGAAAGGCAAAACCAAAAGAATCCTTTTATGGTTGATAACCAACCTAATATAAAACTATTGATGCTATGAACACGTTTTTTTCAGGGGATTATGTTTTACCTGTCACTGGCGGAGCCGTCAAGAACGGTGTTGTTGAATTAACAGACGGCGGTGTAATTGTCGACGTATATGCGCCAGGTGATCCCGCGCTTATTGGGAAAGAAATCACAACATATTCTGGAATTATTACACCGGGGTTTGTCAATGCACATTGCCATCTTGAATTATCACATATGGCAGGCATTGTGCCCAAACATACCGGGCTCGTGCCGTTCTTACAGCAGGTCATATCATCGAGGACAATAAAAGACAGTCGGATTGAGCGTGCGATGCAGGAGGCAGACAAACAAATGTACGACAACGGTATCGTGGCTGTAGGAGATCATGCCAACACCGATGTTTCAGTTGGAGTAAAAACAAGCAGTAAAATCCATTACCATACTTTTGTGGAAGCCATCGGATTTGAACCCGAACTGGCCGCCCAAAAATTTGCGGAAATTATGGCCATAGCCAGTCGGTTTGATAACAATACCACATCCTTAACCGCCCACGCCCCTTATTCCGTGTCAAAAGAATTGTTTAAGTTGCTCAATAAAGAAGCTATTAAACAAAAAATGCCACTAAGTATGCATAACCAAGAAAGCGAAGAGGAAAACAAATTGTTCCGATACAAGAGTGGTCAGTTTTTGGCGTTCTATGATGCACTGGGTAAGGATATCACCGGGTTTAAAGCGCAAGCGAGGAACTCTTTACAAACTGTCATGTCCTATTTATCCACCGATAATCCCGTCTTGTTGGTACACAATACCTACACATCCTCCAAAGACGTGTTTTTCATAGAACGTCAAGGAAGGAATGTTACCTGGTGTTTTTGCCCGAATGCCAACCTATACATCGAAGGAATCTTGCCGAAAGTAGAGAATTTTATCCATTATAATCACAGGATTGCATTGGGCACAGATAGCCTTGCCTCCAATGACCGGTTATGCATCCTGTCAGAGCTTAAAACCATCCATCACCACTTTCCAAACTTGCCCCTTACCGATACCATCAAATGGGCCACGATCAATGGCGCCCAATTCCTTGGCATTGCTGGGGACTATGGTTCTTTGGAAGGGGGCAAAACCCCAGGCCTCAACCTCCTAAAGAACACAAAAGGATTGGCCATCACACCCCATACGGAGGTAGAGCGCCTGGTTTAGTCGTCAAAAAAGACAACAAATCGGAAAAAGTTGTTACTTTAGGCCATGACCCTACCTCACTACAACGTTGTTGCCGCCATCATCCAGCATAAAGGCAAAATCCTGTGCATGCAAAAGGGGGCCAGCAAGCATGACTACCTAAGTTATAAATATGAGTTTCCTGGGGGCAAGGTAGAGCCTGGGGAATCATTCCAAGCGGCGCTACGCCGTGAGATAGAAGAAGAGATCCGCTTGGAAATCAAGGTGGGCGACAAATACCATACGGTAGCCTACGAATATCCCCATTTTAGCATTACCTTAGAAGCCTACCTTTGTACATTAGGCCATATTGATGCCTTGCAACTTACCGAACATATCTACTACCAATGGCTGAATGCTACTGACCTGCCTCAGCTTGATTGGGCTCCGGCAGACCTACCCGTCGTGGCTAAATTGGCAGACATAGCCCCATCATACTAATACCAAAAACACACCACCAAAAATGGCGCCCAAAATTATCCCGACTATAATTTCTTTCAAGACATGACGCTTGAGGTATAATCTCGACCAAGCCAAAAAAGGAGAAAAAAAGAGGAAAAGTATTCCAGAAGCCCAGCTAAAATGAAAAATCAATAAGCCAAGAAAAGTATGGAAAGCCAGGTGCATAGAAGCCTTTACGGCAATATTCACTACTTGGGCAACCAGCAAGAGTATCAAGGCACATGTAACGGCCAATCGCAATGTTCTATCCTGATCCGTTACCCATATGATTATGGTAACGCCCAATAGCAAAACCGTGGTAGCGATAAACCATTTTTGCCGTTGAGTCTGGTCCGATACATCAAGATTGGTATAGATTCCGTTTCGAACGCCATGAATGGTCTTTAAACCAATGGGAACAAACACCCCGCCCACAATCAATAAGGAAAGCATAGTCGCTTTCATTATGGGCTCATGACTAAAAAGTAAAAAAAGAACAAATACCGGAACGGTCAAAAAAGGATGACCAAGTGTAGAGATTAATTTTGCAGCCGTTGTCTTCAAGCTTTTACCATTGGATGAGCGATAAGGGCTTATCAATAGCCCCATCCCTTTGTTTTTTACAAAGCGAAGGTAACCAAACTTTTGGGAGCTGGCAAAGTATCTTTAGGGAGAAATTAAACCAAGAGGGAGGGGAGGCATGCACCCCTTGGTTTCAAAGCTTATGCTGGTTTTTCGGTATGATTAAACATCCATTGTACGCCAAATTTGTCTTTACAGCTTCCATAATAGGAACCCCAAAACATGTCCTGAAGGTCTTGAGGAATGGACGAACGCGACAAAGATGGGGGGATGAGGCAAAAGCAGGGTTAAAGGGTCAGCACGATTGAAATAATTAATGGCAATTAACGGTAAGGGACAGAAATCCTTCCTATATTTATCCGCTATAAGCGGGAAATAAGCTACGTATCCAGCGGGAATAATCATCATGAAAGATTTTAAGTCATATTTTATCATCCCTGCACCCCCAGAGCAGGTATACATGGCCCTCACCACGGAAATCACTATCAACTTGTGGACGGGCGAAGAAGCCACCATGTCGGCAGTTCCGGGCACGGAATTCTCCATGTGGAGCGGATCCATCGTTGGCAAGAACCTATCATTTGAAAAGGACAGGAAAATCGAACAGCAATGGTATTTTGCTGATGAGGCAGAAGAATCTATTGTTACCATCAAACTCCATGATCATAAAAAAGGCACCTCCATGGAGATACGGCACACCAATATCCCCGATGAGGTATATGAAGAAATCGTGGAGGGGTGGCATGATACCTATGTGGCCTCGCTTCAGGATTTTTACGAAGATTAACCGGTTGATGTAATTACACCTCTTCCGCAGTCATGTAAAAAGAGCTAGGAAGTGTTACCTTTACGCCATACGCTATGCGCAATAAAAAAATCATCATTATAGGTGCGAGCTCCGGAATAGGCCGCGCACTGGCCGAAATATTGGTTTCGGAGGGGAATATTGTCGGAATTACCGGCCGGCGTACCGAGCTCCTGCAGGATTTGGAGGCCGCCCAGCCGGACCGCTATTATGTGCGTGCCTTTGATGTCACGGATACTGATGGATGCGCCGATCACTTGGATGCGTTGGTTTCGACTATGGGCGGCGTGGATATTCTCGTCATCAGTGCCGGAGGTGGTGATGTCAATGAAGCGCTGGATTTTGCCGTTGAGCAAAAGATAATCGCGCTAAATGTTAGCGGATTTACCTGTGTAGCCGACTGGGCCTTTAATCATTTCAAGGCTAAAGGTCATGGGCACCTGGCCGCAATCAGTTCCATTGCCGGTATTCGGGGTAGTCGCCAAGCACCGGCATACAGCGCCACCAAGGCTTACCAAACCAATTACCTGCAAGGTCTTCGGCAGAAGGCCCATAAAGAACAAGCAGCCATCACGATTACCGATATCCGGCCGGGATTTGTAGACACCCCCATGGCCAAATCTCCGGTAAAATTCTGGGTCGCGCCAATCGATAAGGCGGCCAGACAGATCTATCAGGCCCTTCGCAAGCGAAAAAAAGTGGTACACATTACTAAACGATGGCAACTCATCGCTTGGATCTACAAATGGCTTCCGGGCCGCTTACACGAGCGGATATGAGGGCGGTTTTCTGGTGCTTTTAGCTTTCCTTCCCACCGTCTTTGGCTTTTCCTTGATTTTGATGTATACATGTTTGATTTTGGTTTTCTCCGTGCTCTTCTCTTCCACCTCAAAATACTGGTCCAATGATTTAAACAAGGGGGTTAGTTTTGAGAAGCCATAGTTGCGGGGGTCAAAATCAGGCTTTCTTTTATTCAGCAATCCACCGATGGCCGCCAAGGGGGCCCATCCGCCTTCATCCGCTACATCGTTTACCGAGGCTTTGAGTAAAGCTATTATTTCTTGGCCTATGGGTTCGTGTTCCTGTATACTCGCGTCCGTCGGTTTGGATATCTTACCGGCCGCACTGGGAATTTCAGCAAATGTCTTTTCTTTAGGTAGGGGTTTGGAGGTGGTTTCTTTATCCAAAATCTCGATGTATATAAACTTGTCGCAAGCCGCGATAAAAGGTGTGGGTGTTTTCTTTTCGCCCACGCCAATCACCATTTTTCCAGACTCCCGGAGCCTCACGGCTAACCGGGTAAAATCACTGTCGCTTGATACAATCGTAAACCCATCCACTTGTTGGGTGTGGAGAATATCCATCGCATCGATGATGAGTGCAGAATCGGACGAATTTTTGCCAGTCGTATAGCCATATTGCTGTATCGGGGTGATGGCATGTGTCAGCAAGGGTTCTTTCCAGCCCGCAACATGAGATTTGGTCCAATCTGCATAGATCCGTTTGATTGACGGGATGCCATATCGTTTCACTTCATTCAAAATACTCGCTATTTTTGAGCTTGATACATTGTCTGCATCAATCAGCACAGCTATTTTTAAATCATCCATCTCTTGGGTTATCTTCTGTTATCGGTGTATTGGGTTGAGCTATCTCTGTAATAATATGCTAAGGTAGGAAATTTTGCTGGTAATCGCCTGTATTGCCTATCTCTGCCCATATTCTAAATCCCCCATCGTGGTTCTAACATAAGGCGCATCCCGGCCATATAGGTCGAAGCGTAAAAATTTCTAAACTATTGCAAGTCATCTATGCAACATTATCACGCATTTGGCGACTAAAAGATGAATCACAGAACAGAAAACGCTTGCAGCCTAAAGAACAGATAGACGAACAGCACTTGATTACCCTATGTCGGGCAGGCAATGATATGGGTTATACGGAATTGTATAACAAATACGCCAAATATGTATACAATTCCATCCGCCGCATCATTTCGCATACAGCCGAGGCTGAAGATATCCTACAGGAGGCGTTTTGCTTAGCCTTTGCGGATATTGATCGTTTGCAAAATACGGCAAGTTTTGGGGCGTGGGTAAAGAGAATTGCTCTAAACCGCTCCATTTCGTGCCTGAGGAAAAGGAAAATCCTTTTTTCAGAAGCAGGAGAAATCGATGTTGCCGATGAAAATGACTATGACGAGGATGCAAACAAGCTGTTTGATTGCAAGGTAGAGGATGTAAGAAAAGCCATCGATGAATTGCCGCATGGCTATAAGACTATATTGAGCTTATACTTGTTTGAAAATATTTCTCAGGAAGAAATCAGCAAAATGCTGGATATCTCCTATAATACGGTACGTACACAGTACCACCGTGCTAAAAAGAAGATTATACAATCATTAAAAGACAAGACATATTATGAGTGACCCCATAAAGAGATTTGTGCAAGAAAACCGGGAGGCTTTTGATCATCTCGAACCCTCGGCAGCGGTCTTGCAGCGCATAAAAGACCAACTTGAGCACAAGACTGTTGTCAAGAAAGGCTTTTTCAAAAGGCACGAAAAAGCTAAGTGGCTGGTCGCTGCGTCCATCCTATTGGGATTGGTTTTCACCTATACGCTATACGATGAAGGCAAGCCAACGGATGCCGATGAACCCCTCCATTTGGTGCAAAAAGCGGCCCCAAAAGCTGCCGACCCTGAACCATCCCTAGCAAAAACAACGGAACCTCCATTGGCCACGCAGGATGAAGCACCTAAGAGGAAGAAGCGTCGCGCAGTTCCAGTTTACAAAGCTCCCGAACCTTTGCCGCAAGCATTACATGCCCAATTGGTAGACAGTAGTTCCGCAAGCATTAGGCTGGCAGCCATATTGGAAATCGAGCGGTCGGGGCACATGAATGATGAAATCCTAACGGCGCTTTCCAAAACCATTGATCAGGACGGCAATAGCAATGTCCGTGTAGCAGCATTGGATGTTTTGGGCAAATATGCCCATGAACCTCACATTGCAGATCTGCTCATTAAATCATTGGGTACCCAAGATGACCCGTTGATGCAGTTGAGTCTGATCAATCTTTTGGGCGGGGTAGACAACAAGGAAGTTGATGAAACGCTATTCGCCCTTACCAATGATCCGCGCACCTTTTTGGCCGTAAAAGATGAAGCCTATACTGTATTATTGAACCAAAATAAGCTATAAAACAACAAATTACTCCATTAACAACAAACGAAATGAAAAAGCAAATAATCACATTGACACTACTTCTTTCCCTGTGTTTTTCAGCATGGGCGCAGAAAGAATACAAAGTTGCCAAAAGTACGGGCAAGCTCCATCTCAATCTCAACGGGGCAGTGATAGAGGGTTATGATGGCAACGAAATCATCTTTTCCAGCCAAAAGACCCAAGAAGAGGAAGATGAACGGGCAAAAGGACTACAAGCAATCAGCGGCACGGGTTATAAAGACAATACAGGCATGGGCATTAATGTAACCGAAAACGGGCAGGATATCCATGTGAATATGGTGGGCAATCGTATTGACAAAGACCTGTTGAAGATACATGTACCCAAGCAGTTTTCCATCACCTTCACTTACCATAAAACGCTGCAAGCTGAGCTCATCGTGATAAATAATATAAAAGGCGAGATTGAGCTATCCACTTCATATAATAAGGTAAAATTGGAAAACAACAGCGGCCCCATGAACATAAAGGCCATTTATGGCAGCGTAGATGTAGCTTTTGAAAACGACATCAAGGGCCCGGTTTCCATCATTTCCGTATATGATTACGTAGATGTCGCATTGCCGGCCTCCACCAAAGCTAACATTGAGCTGGGTACCTCCTATGGCAAGCTCTATGCTGCCGATGATTTTAACATCACGGTTACCGAAAGAAATGTTGAAAAAGAAGAGGGCGCTAGGGGTCACGGAGCAACAGCCATATCAGGCACAGCCACGAGAACTGCAGACACACCCAGAGGTACAATAAATGGGGCTCCTACGCCCCCCATAGCGCCCGTGGCACCCGTAGTAGAGGATCGCACGCTGGGATTCGTGTACCGGGGTAGTGAACGGGAAAATATCAAAGGTACCATCAATGGTGGAGGGGTTGATCTGATTTTTAAATCAAACTACAAAAATGTCTATCTGCGCACCAGATAACATGGCCAGGGTCATATTGTAAAACAGTTATAATTAATTAGATCATGAAACATTTGGTGATTTGGTTGTTTATGCCAATACTGGCGTGCCCAGCCCTAGCGCAGACTAAGATCAGCAAGACCTATCCCATCAAGAGCGGAGAGAAATTAGAACTGCATTTTGATTATCCCAAATTGATCCGCGTAAGCACTTGGGATAAAGATACAGTAGCGGTAGATGCTAGCGTTGACATAAACAGTGGACAACTCAATGACGTCTTTAGCCTTGAGGAAGAGCATGTAGCGGGTGTGCTCCGCATCCGCAATGACATTAATATGGGAGCTATTCCTGAAGTGTATTATGTAGAAGAAAATGGAGAAAAGAAACGGTTTGACCTCGGTATATGGCATGGTGGAGCTCGTCAATTTTGATGCCCCCATCAGCGTGGAAGCAAAATATGGAGGCATAGATGCTAGTCTGGATGAACGCAGAATAGGGGAAATCAAATTGACCAACCGCTTTGGGAAAATCTATACTGATTTACCATTAACGCTTACCGAGAAGGAAGATCGTGATTTCTATACATCCATTACGGCGACACCAGGCAAGGGCCCCAGCTATGTCATTAGCGCATCCTATGGCAATATCTACCTTAGGAAAGCCTTGCCCTAGCTCATTATCGGCTTTGCTATTTCTTGCCTGCCACTAAGTCAGTTATCGCCTTTTCAATCCTGAGTTGCCGCGTTTCTTCCGTCTTCGCCTGTGTGATGGGAAGCACGTACCTTAATTTGGCGCTATAAGACAGCCCTTCGAAGAAAGTAAGGGCTTTTTTATTCTTATTCAACGCCGCTTTAAAGTCGTTAGGAAGTTCCACCTCCCGCGGTTCGGTGTCGAGTGCCAAGGTAATATCCAGTTGGTCCCCACCTTTTACATTCGCTTTTGTCCTACGTTCGGCACTGAGCGGGATGAGAAACCTGCCGCCCATGACAGCGATGGTACTGCGGTAGGTAAAGCCGTTCAAGGTCACCTTCACCGGAGGGCGTTTCCCCGCAGCCAATTTTTCTACGGCATCTTCAGGAACTTGGATGCCTGTGTTGTTGCCTTCTTGCAAAATCGTGGTGTTAAATACTACTTCATTAGCCATAATCATTCGGATTAATTTGTTGAACCAAAATTACTGAGAAATTTAGCCGTCAGTGCGGGGCAGATGCGACAATGTGGGTGGTTGATTATGACACCGGTGTGAATAAGTTGCGTGTTCATCCGGTTGGTGTGCCATTGATTATGCGTAAGACGGCTTATTGAGCGAGATATAGCCAAAGGCAATGTTTATAATTCGTCGAACTGAAGCCTATTTAATTTCCAACTACGGTTAAAAAACCAGACATTTGAGCAAAATTCTATCCTTGTATCCAGCATATCAAAAATGGCTATTGTTGGGGGTGCTTACCCTCACATGGGGCAGTTCCTTTATCTTGATTAAGCAGAGCATCGCTGTATACACACCCATGCAGGTTGGTGCATTACGATTATGTGCTGCGGGGTTGGTATTGGTTATTTTCGGCGTCCAAAATTTCAAGCATATTCCTAAAAAACTGATGCCTTGGGTTATTATTGGAGGTGCGATGGGAAATTTCATTCCAATGTTTTTGTTTCCGCTCGCGCAAGAAAAAGTGAGCAGCTCCATGGCCGGCATTTTAGATTCTTTAGTGCCTCTATTCATCCTGTTGTTTGGCTATTTATTTTTTGGCATCAGAAGCAGGGTGGTGCAGATCATCGGGGCAGTCATCGGGTTCATCGGGGCAGCCATTCTCATGGGTGATGATGGCAATGGGGGAAAGAGCGATGTGTTCCACTCATCCCTCATTGTGTTGGCCACGGCCTTTTATGGGTTAAATGGGCTGATCATCAGCAAGTACTTGTCTGGCATACCTTCCTTTAAGCTTTCATCCGTGGTGTTTACCATGTGGTTTGGTCCGGCATTGCTTATTTTGGGATTCACCGGTTTTTTTACCACGTTTGAAGGTACAGCAGCACAATGGAGCGGCTTGGGATACGTAGCCATCCTCGGGCTGGTGGGTACAGCGTTGGCTATGATATTGTTCTATAAGTTGTTGCAAAGCACTTCGGCCATATTTGCCTCCATGGTTACCTACCTGATGCCCTTGGTGGCTGTGATGTGGGGGGTGTTGGATGGCGAGCGGTTGGTATGGGCACACGCGGCAGGCGGGGCGCTTATACTGCTGGGGGTATATTTAATCCAAAAGAAACCAAAAGAGCGCGTATCGCCGGAGTTACGTTGATGAATGTCTTTTTTCCAGTCCGTTCGGCTCACCGTTAGTTATCAGATTTAGTTGAGGCTGTAGGATACAGTACAGGTTGCGTAATCCCTTGCTTTTCATAATTGGCCCTGTTCATTTCAAAATGCATTTCCGACATCATGTTGAGGTAGTTTTCCAATGGTTCGAGCCCTACGTCCGCACGCCTTTCATTCACATGGATACTATCCATCAGTGGCGATTTAGGTATGACTTGGCAGATTTCTACATTATAGGTTACTTGTGTACCATACACCTGAGGCTTCCCTGTATTCAGACTTACACGGTCTACTAACATCGCATAGTCACTGGGGCTTGCGTTCGCCTTGTCTACCTGTACCTTCATCGCATCTAATACCGTTTCCTGAAATGCAGGATCAAAATCCGAATGTTGCACCATCAGCCAGAAATTCCTGGATCCTTCCTCACCTATCGCATCATACCCCGGAAATCCCCGCTGGCTGAAAATCTCCGCCAAGCGCTTTTGATGTGTGGTAAACACACTGTCCTGGAAGCGCTGCCATCCCTCGTTGCTATACGCTTTATATTTTCCCTTTGGCACCATGGCTGCTATCTGATCAATCTCTACCATTCTAGCAAGTTCAACCATCAATGCCGTATCCAATAAACTGCTTTGCTCACTTGAAGTGGTATTTCGTGTACCCTTTGCGTTGCAGGCCATGAGTAAGGTCAAAAAAATAAAGAAAGAGAATCGTTGTTTCATGTCTGTCTAATTTTCTAAAACCGTCCTTTATCACGTCACCGTTCTCCCAAATACGCCAAGCCTAACAACATATTACAGGGCGCTATAAATTGAAGGTTTCAAATTTGATGCTTTTATGCAAAGTTATACAATTGCGGAGGCTTTGCAAATTCCTGAAAACAAGGGCTTTTCCGCTTGATGCCACAAATATCCAGTTTTCGTTTATCATCAGATCAGATGGAGACTCCGTGCATCCCATACCATCTCCAACTCTTCGGCAAAGCTCGTATAGCGCGGAGCAAAATGCAACCCTGTACTCAATGTTTGTATTTCTACCCTTGGTTTAGGCATGTCATAAAAAGCATTCAACACGATGTATTGTATTCCCACTTCATCCGGATACGGGGTGTGGTAGCGAACAATGTCTCCTCTTTTCAGTTGTTTTTCCATGGCTAAATAGATTACGATTACAGCCACAAAAATACTAAAAAACGTAGTAAACCAAAACAACTTTTGATGTTTTTGCCTTATATATTTATCAGTTTCAGCATCTGGTAGTTATCTTATGTTTAATTATTGCTTGTTTGTAATGCAATGGTGTTAGTTGTCAAATTCACCATGATACTTCCCGCCGCCATATCGTGTACAGCTCTTTTTTCAGCATTGGAATGGATGGTTAGAAAAGAAACCCATCCTAGCAGCGCCTTTACGATATACCTTATCAGCGCAGAAGAGAAGTTAATGCGTTTGTTATGGTCTTCATTTTGTCTTACCCGTATTTTCATGAAATAGTTTCCTACCGTGCAGCCGAAGGCGGTACATAGGGGATCATACAATAGAAACACGGCCACAAAACAGACGGCTCTCATCCATCCAGCAGCGTCCGGCAATCCATCCAATGCATGTGAACAAATAAACATCGCTACGATTATTACAACCGTATCGATAAACGTTGACTTTATCCGGTCAACAAGTGATGGGTACTCTTCTACGCTATTGTTCATGATTTTCTTTATCGGTTAGTTTTCAATTTCAATGATAATATTTCAATAATCTGCTCTTTCTTAATTAACTATGCACGCAATAAATCGTACGGTGCTATCCCAAATTATATTGGTTTTATAAAGATAGCAATTAAGGTTTAGTATTTCCAAACTTGTTTCAAAAGGGTGGATTCTGTTCACTAAGGGAACTTCCCAAATTTAAGATTCGAGCTTTTGGAGCATGTTTTTTTGTCAAGAAAAACCTTCAGATCGACGGCGGTTTTTGATCAATACGATCTTAAACATGGAGTTACACACTGGTTTTCCGTAACTTATGCCAAATTATTAATCGAAATCAGGTCGCTAAGTTATTGGCAATCTCCTATAAAATGCATTAATTTGTGGACATGACGGTTCCTTACCCTCAGCTTACAGATGAACAGTTGCTCGAAGTCATGCGAGACGGTAACCAAAAGGCCTTCAACGAGCTATACCGCCGCTACCAAGCATTGCTGTATGCCTATGCCTTCAAATTAACCGCTGATGACATGCAGACCCAAGACATCGTACAGGAAACCTTCATGACCTTGTGGGATAGCAGGGAACGGATTTCGATTACTCATTCAGTATCGGCTTACCTTTATTCGGCTGTACGCTATCGCTTTTACCGACTGGCAGCCACGGATAGGCTTCGCCATGACCTAGCTGAAGCGCTGCTTCAAGCGGTCAATACCGTGAGCCCCACTACCGATGCGGCTATGTTCCATCGTGAACTTCTTGTATTGGTGGCCCGTATTGCCGAACAACTGCCCGGCAACATGGGTCAGATTTTCATCATGAGCCGCCTAGAAAAGCTATCTAATCAGGAAATTGCCGATGCGTTGGAGCTATCTGAAAAAACAGTGCGCAACCAGCTGAGCCAAGCAGGAAAAAAAATGCGCGAAAAACTGAAGCCGTTGCGCAACAACGACAAACTGCTGACCACAGTGCCTCTGGTTTCGGTTTGGCTGGATCGTTTTTTTGATTAAACGGCGTATTTGTGGTTGCTTTTTGCATTCTAGAGGAGCATTTTTCGCACTAACGAAGCCTTTTATTATTTTTTTCATTTTTTTCGGGACATTTTTCCGCTAGCCTGCTCTTATAGACAGACAGCACAGATTGAAAATGGACAAGAAGGAAGCTCAAGCCCTATATCAGAAATACGTCAACGGCACCTGCTCGCCAGAAGAAATCGCGCTGCTCGAAATCGCCTTTTTGCACTACCTGCGTGGTAGGAAAGACATGCCGAGTGAACGACAGATACAAGATGCCGGAAGGCAGATGAAACAGGTGATATACAATCATGTGGCGCAAAGCGATGGTGGAAGAAAAAGGCATTGGTACCGGTGGGCAGCGGCCGCGGTATTGGTGCTTGCGCTTGGTGTAGGCTATGGCTTATGGAAAATCGAGGAGCGGCGGCAAGCGGGCAACATGATCGCACAAAGCAGCGCTGAGCCGGATATCTCACCAGGCGGCAAAAGAGCAACACTTACTCTTGAAGATGGCCAAACGATCGAACTAAGCGCAGACCAAACCGGTATCGTGATTGATGACGGTATTACGTACACTGATGGGTCTGACGTGGTCAATGCAGGCAACACGGATGTTGACAGTGCTAAACAGGGATTCCATTTCCAGGGCGCCATGGCAAGTCACCTAGTCTTGCAAACACCAAAGGGCGGTGAATACCATGTGATCCTCCAGGATGGCACCGAGATTTGGCTCAATGCCGAATCGACGTTGCGGTACCCGTTGGAATTTGATAGAAAAGATCGGGTAGTACAACTGAGTGGCGAGGCTTATTTCGAAGTAGATCATGATGAACGACCTTTTGCTGTGGTAACCGACCTTGGCGAGGTAAATGTTTATGGAACCGCATTTAATGTCAAAGCTTATCCTGATGAGTATCTAGTACAAACCACCTTGGTGACCGGAAAAGTTGCATTTGCAACCATGCGTATGACCGTGATGATGAACCCCGGCGAGTTGGCCGTGGCCGATGCTTCTGGCCATGTGGAGAAACGAAAAACGGACCCGAATAGACAGATCGGATGGCGTAATGGACGCTATGTGTTTCGCGAACGCCGTCTGGAAGATATCATGCGCGAGCTCGCTCGGTGGTACGACGTGGAGGTCTACTATCAAGATGAACACGTAAAAGATATTGCCTTTACAGGCGATCTGCTTCGATACGATTCCATCACGGCGTTTCTGAGGCTGCTGCAGCGTACCGGGGAAGTCAGCTACCGGATTGAAGGAATGCAGCTAATCTTGTTTAGCAAGTAGGAAGCGCCTAAAGGGAAGCTGTCAAAGACTGATCAACTTAAACGGATCAACTTAAGTTTAAACGACTATAAACTAGTGAATTTATGAAAATACCGCTACTTTCCACCATGTGGGTATGGGCCACACTGTTGATGCTGACCTGTTGCCCAATCAGGGCATCGGCCCAGCAGTATCAGGTGACACTGACCCTGCAAGACGTCCCGTTGGAACAGGTGATCGATGCCATTAAGCGGCAGACCAACGTGAGCTTCCTCTACAATGCTGCCCTACTCCGCAATGTTGGCCGGGTGTCTGTCTCGGCAGTGAACGAACCGATGGAACAGGTATTGCGGAGTGTACTGATCAATACGGGACTCACATTTGATTTCCAAGATAATGCGGTCGTGATCAAACGGACGCAAAGGGATTCAGGGCAACCGAGTGTGCGAGTGAGTGGCGTCATCTATGACGAAAAAGGAGCTCCCATACCTGGCGTCACCGTGGCGTTGAAAAATGCACTGCAAGGAGTGTCCAGCGATGCCCAAGGGCGTTTTACCTTGCAAGTACAACAGCAACCTCCATTTACCTTAGTGGCATCTATACTCGGTTACAAACGCGAAGAGGTGGAGATTCAGTCGCCTGCCACACCACTCGATATCCACATGACGGTGGATGTGCAATCGCTTGATGACATCATCGTCACCGGATACAACTATATCGATAAAAGCAATTTTACCGGATCGGCGGTCACCATTACCCGCGAGGAATTGCTGAAGGTATCACCCACCAACATCCTTCGCAGCCTCCAGATCTTCGATCCTTCGTTTAAGATGCTCGACAACAATGAGCTCGGATCCGACCCCAACAACATCAACTCCGTGTACATCAGGGGGCGCTCTGGCATCAGTGATGTAGCGCTGCCCGATGATGAGGCCGCATTGTCTGAAACGCAGTTGCGTAACGACCCAAACCTGCCTACATTTATCATCGATGGCTATGAGGTGCCGGTGCAGCGAGTATTCGACTTGGATCCTACCCGAGTGGAATCCATATCCATCTTGAAGGATGCGGCATCTACCGCCATATACGGTTCAAGGGCAGCAAACGGCGTGGTGGTGATCGAAACCGTGAAACCTGTAGACGGGAGGTTGCGTATTCATTATTCGCTCAACGGAAGTGTGTCGGCCCCGGATCTTTCCGGTTACCATTTGTTAAACGCAAGAGACAAGCTTGAGCTTGAACG
The DNA here is from genome assembly GCF_024704835.1 of Parapedobacter tibetensis. Classification (GTDB taxonomy): domain Bacteria; phylum Bacteroidota; class Bacteroidia; order Sphingobacteriales; family Sphingobacteriaceae; genus Parapedobacter; species Parapedobacter tibetensis. Next base: position 366,333 of record NZ_JAMXBE010000003.1, on the reverse strand, counting down.
CATCGCGGGCCTGTTTGTCCCGCGCGCCAACGAAAACCCGAACTTGGCCCTCGATCGCGAACAGAGCTACTACGATAAGCTGGCCGAAATCAACCGCGGCGTGGAAACGGACTGGCTATCTCAGCCGCTGCAAACGGCTTTGAACCACCGGCACAATATCTTGCTGGAAGGGGGTTCCAAGGAGTTTATCTTCGGCACAGACCTCAATTTTGCACGCACCGATGGCGTGATGAAAGGCTCTGCCAGGAATACCAATGCAATCGGCTTCTCCCTGTCATATCGGAAAAATAGGCTGATGTTTAGAAACTACATCCAATGGAATAACACGCAGTCCAACGAATCGCCCTTCGGCGCCTTCGCTACCTACGCCGAGAAAAATCCTTATGATACATTTTTGGATGAGGAGGGCAATTATCGGAAGACGATGACCCAATGGTTTGACCATCGCGGAATAAACGGAAATCCGCTGTATGATGCCCACCTCAAAAGTTATAACCAAACAAACCAAAATGAGTTTATCAACAACTTCAACCTTAGGTGGACCATACTGGATAACCTCAGACTCGATACGCGGTTTGCCCTCGCTCAACGGAAAAGCCAGCTCCAGGATTTCAAAGATCCAGCTTCTTCCACGTTTGACCAGCTAGACTTCGACCAAAAGGGAACCAAACGCATCTTAGACGACCAACTGAATACCTGGGATTTCAATACACTATTGCTCTACGGCCAATCTTTGGGCAAACATCATGTGAATATGACCTTGGGTGCCAACGCTACCGAAAAGGACCAAAACCGATCTGGATATACGGTAAGGGGATTTCTCTCCGGAAACACAGATGATGTCAACTTCGCGGCTGATATCCTCAACAAGCCCACCGGCGATAGCGAGAAATCAAGGCTGCTGGGATTCTTGGCATCGGCCAACTATACCTTCAACAACATCTACCTGCTCGATTTTTCCGGCCGTTATGACGGAGCTTCTCAATTCGGTTCCAATGTGCGGTTTGCCCCCTTTTGGTCTGTCGGTGCTGGGGTCAACGTGCATAATTACAAGGGAATGCGAGATCGTTTCCCTTGGCTGACCAATTTCAAGCTGCGCACTAACTATGGCCAAGTGGGTAAGGCTGGTTTCTCCCAAAGTGTCTCCAAAAGCACATACCGCTACAACTTTGATCAATGGTACGTGTCTGGCATCGGAGCTAGCATCATCTCCCTCGCTAACCCAAACCTGGAATGGGAAAAAACCAAGATGTTTGACGCGGGGTTTGATCTGGCGGTATTCAACAAGCTGAATTTCACAGCCAACTATTACCACAAGAAAACAATAGACCTGATCGGAGACATCACACTGCCACTTTCAACAGGATTTTCGGCATTCAAAAGCAACTTGGGAGAAATCCTGAATGAGGGATTCGAAGTAAGCACACAATATCAGGCGTTGGCTACCCGCAGCCTCAGCCTGAATGTCTATGCCACACTGGCGCACAATACCAATAGGTTCCTAAAAATAGATAATGCCCTACAAGAATATAACCTGCGGGTGGAAGAATATTACCGGAGCCACAGCGTAGTGAATAAACCGCTTAATAAATACTACGAAGGGGCATCTCAAACGGCCATATACGCAATGAACTCACTGGGTATCAATCCTGCCGACGGTAAGGAGGTATTCCTCATGCGCGATGGTGTACCTACCTATGAATGGCACCAAACTGAACACATAGTCGTAGGCGACACTGAACCAGATTTCAGAGGGTCTTTTGGTTTGAACTTCAGCTATAAATCATTCTTTATTTTTGCCGGCTTCATCTATGAATATGGTGGTGAAATGTACAATGCCACCCTAGTGAATAAGGTAGAGAATGCTAGTATTTTCAAAAACGTGGATCATCGCGTGTTTACCGATCGATGGAGGCAGCCTGGGGACATCACCCACCTGAAAGACGTGAGCGAGTGGAATGAGGTAACCCAAGTTTCTTCTCGGTTTGTGCAGAAAAACAATTATGTGGATTTTAATTCCGTGACCCTAGGGTATTCCCTGCCCCAACAGTTGGTTCACAAATGGAGGTTGTCTATGTGTAAGGTGCAGCTCACGGCCAACGACCTCGGGCGTATCTCAACCATCGATACCGAACGTGGTACCACTTACCCCTACGCACGGACCGTAAACATGACCCTAAACGTAAGTTTTTAGTGAAAAATAACGATACTATGGCACGAAAAATCTATTACTACCTCCTTGTTGGTGCAATGGCCATGCCACTTGGTTGCTCAGATTGGCTCGAATTGGAACCCAAATCTGAAGTGGCCGCAGATGTGTTGTTTGAAACACCCGAAGGGTTCAGCATCGCCCTCAATGGAATCTACACCAATGTTTCCTCGCCCACACTCTATGGGAGCGACTGGAAGTTTGCCTTTGTGGATGTGTTGGCGCGATGTTATGACTTGAAAAAGACGTTGTATGACGGATTGAAAAACTATGATTATGTAAGCGACGGTATGGACCAGAAGATCAGCGAAATGTGGGGTCTAGCCTACAATACCATCGCAAACTGCAATGCGCTGCTTGGTCAGTTGGAAAAAAAGGGAAGCACTTTCTTTGCTCAGCATGAACGCAACATGCTGGAAGGCGAAACACGTAGTATCCGCGCCATGCTCTACTTTGACCTGCTTCGACTCTTTGCACCCGCACCGGCTGTGGCAGACGAGGCCGCCATACCCTACTATGGGGAACTTTCCAATACGCCCATGCCCTATCGCAGCACCAGTGAAATCTTGCAGTTCATCATCGCAGATCTCAAACGCAGCAAGGAAATCCAGCGAGGGTTCGACACGTCCACCGAAGCCAAACAGCGCTTTCAGGCCGCGAGGTTTACCTTTGACCCAGGCTTCTATGGCATCGGGCGCAGGGGGTTTCGTGCAGGCTACTATGCCACCACGGCATTGTTGGCCCGAGTAGCCAGCTATGCCCAAGACAACCAACTGGCGCTTGACAATGCCATGGAACTCATCAACAGCCGCACAGCCGACGATGAGCCCACCGTGGAACTGACATCGGCAACAGTAGTGGATGTTGACGAATACGATCGGCTACTGTCTGACGACATCATCTTCGCAGTATACAGACGCGATTATGAAAAACAGTTCAACAAGGTGACTTTCCTCTTACCCAATACTGTGCAGATATTCGGCGCTGATCTCAACTCGGACTATCGGAAGAAATGTTACATGACCGCCGATGGCCGCCAGCTCCTAAAGTTTGACGTTAGCCTAGATCGAGAGGGCGACATCACATCAGCTATTGCTATGATACGCCTCAGCGAAATGTACTACATCGCTGCCGAAACTACGTATGATATCGATACAGATGCGGCCCTCGGCCTGCTCAACACTTTGCGGGCAAAACGCGGATGCACCATCCCCTTGCCAGCCGTGGCGACCAAAGATGGGTTGCTGGATGCCATCATTAATGATGCCCGGAGGGAATACGTTGGCGAAGGCCAGCTATTTTTCCTCTATAAACGGCTAAATAAAACAATACTGGATGAAACGGGGGGAAACCAAACGTTGACTGATAAGTTTGTGCTTCCTATACCCGAACGAGAAATTTCATTGGATAACTAACCTTTTTAACCATGAAACATGTATTTACCTTGGGATTGGCGCTACTCTGCTTAGCGAGATGCACCAAAGATGAAATTGACCTTTATGGCAACACCGACTATCTCTGTTTTGCAGATAGCACCCCCGATGTCATTGGCAGCACCGATATCATTGAATATTCCTTCGCCTTCAATCCGGGGGCGGTGCACGATACCATCCCCGTGTTCGTGAAGTTGGTGGGTAACCAAAGCCCCGTCAATCGGCCCATTGCGCTAACCGTAGATGCCGAAAACACCACCGCACTCGAAGGCGATTTTGAGCTGCCACATCCGCTCGTGTTCCGGGCGGGATTGGCTGTCGATACGCTTGCGCTGGTGCTGCATCATTCTGAAGGTTTGCAACAGGAAAAGCGCACATTGAGACTCACTATCCATGAAAATGAGCACTTCAAGCTAGGTCCGCTGACAAATCGATACATCGATATCCACTTTTCAGATATGATTGCTCGGCCCGCTTGGTGGAACAACACCGTAACTACCAACTTCCTAGGGGCGTATTCCGACACCAAATACAGGCTATTTATCGAAGCTACCGGCATTGCAGACATGGGCGATCTCTCTGAAAACGAACAACGCGCTTATGCCGTCATCTTCCGCGACTTCCTCGCGCGGGGACGCGAACAGGGCGAGATATATGAAGATGAGCATGGCCTCATCAATGTATCGCCAAATTTGACATAATGCTTAAGCACTAACCATTAAACGGAAAACCAACAATGAAACAGTTTATATTTCTTCACATGATTTTCGGTCTGGCACTCATGGCGTGCGCCTGCCATCAGGATAAGGGCCTCTATGATTATGCAGACGTCAATAAAGTGGTAATCGACTTGGGCAACAATGGTTTCCTTGGGCCCAAAACGAGTGATACCCTCCATATTAATCCGCTATTGATTTACCGTGGAGACACGACGCTGGCGACCCATGTTAGTGAAACCTTTACCTTTATTTGGTACTGCAATGGTGAGGAGATCAGCCGCAATCCCCAACTGGTTTATGCGGTACGCGAGCTGACAGGGAAACGTCCTTACGTCAAACTGAAAGTCATCAACAAAGCCGACGAATCGACCTTCCTTGCCGGATTCTATGTGGATGCCGTGCCCGAATACCAAACGGGGTGGGTGGTTCTCACCAAAAAGGAAAACCGAGGCATCATCTCCTTTATCGACCCGGACACATACGTGGTTACGGCCGACTTCTACACCACCATCGCGCAGGAGGAACTTGGCCCAAACGCCATAGCGGTTAAAGAACATTGGATGGCTGGCGGCGGACTGACCAATACCGGTAATATCCTGATTGTCCGTAATGACCCTGCGGGAAATATCGAGCTAGACGGCACCAACCTTGGCCCCATTTATAATACCAATAATTTTTTCCTCGGCAATGTGCTGCCGGATGATTTTCGACCCCGGGGCGAATTTTACATGTGGGATTATAGTTTCATGCTCGATGACAATGGCAACGTGTATACACGGAAGCACGAAAATAACGCCTACGCCCAATCAGGTGTTTATCCCAATAAACCCATGTTCATTCCAAGCGGGGTCAAATTCCACAAAGGATGGAGTGGCACCCACCTCAGCGGGCAGACTATCTTTTACGACCAAACGAACGGCAGCCTTTACCTCGGTACCGATCATGGATTCGTACTGCCAATCAACTACATGTCCGGACCGCCCATCCCGCCGGGTACTACGCTTATCCATGCCATGGATAAAGAATTAGCCTATGTGGGTAAATTGCAGCAAGGCCGGTTTACCTCCTCCTACTTCCTGTTCTTTCGCGATGATACTGGGCAACATTACGTGCAGAAAATTCAGGTGATGGATCAATATTATACCTGCGCCGCGCTATTCTTTTCCGAAAAGCCTTTCGGTGTTGGTACCGCTACACCGCAAAGCATCTTCTGCCAGCTACAGCGGATAGAAAACTACCTGTTTTACTCCGGCGGGACAAACAACAATACACTTTACCTCTATGAACACAGCCAAGCACAGAGCTCCGCCTATTTCACTTTTGACGCGCCCATCAAAACCATTGCCGCAAGGCAAAACTCGGTGATGGGTGTTACTACACACGACCAATTGCTTGTGGGTTTGGAAAATGGCGATACATACGTGCTCGGCATTCTTTCCGAACAGATGGCCAACCCTGCTGCACGCTTGATCAAGCGCATTGAACTGGATCAGGGGGTACCAGTGAGTAGCATGTATAAGGTCGGTTTCGGCTATACGCAATTGTAAAACGACAAACAAAAAATGCAAATAATAAGGAACAAAAACAACATATGCCAATTGTAAACGTAAAACAGCTATCGCACCGCTATGCCGTGCATTGGGCCATCCGAGATATTGATTTCGAAATCCCACAACAGGGAATCTACGGGCTCCTGGGAGCCAATGGGTCCGGAAAATCTACCTTGATGAATATCCTTTGTGGGGTGCTGAAACCCACCATGGGCGATGTATACATCAAGGGCATCAATACCAAGGACGATCCAGTGATGGCAAAACGACTGATGGGCTTCCTCCCCCAACGTCCGCCGTTACATATCGACTTGACCATCGAGGAGTACCTGCGCCATTGTGCCGGCCTGCGGCTCATTCCCCGCGGTAGTCAACGGAAGGCTGTAGATGAAGTACTCGAAAAATGTGGGATTGTCCATTTCCGTAAACGGCTGATACGCAATCTTTCTGGGGGATACCAGCAGCGCGTAGGCATTGCTCAAGCCATCATACACAACCCCGAATTGGTGGTGCTTGATGAACCGACAAACGGTCTGGATCCCAACCAAATTTTGGAAATCCGGAACCTGATCAAAACCATAGCCCAAGATCGTACGGTGATCCTCTCTACGCACATACTTTCCGAAGTGCAGGCGGCATGCAATCACATCCTGATGCTTGCTGAAGGCCGTGTGGTCTTTTCCGGAGGTGTGGATGAGTTTGACAGCTATCTGGTGCCAAACACCATTGTGGTGTCTGTGCTGGAACCTCATGCTGCCGAAGGGCTATCACACTTGCAGGGGATCTTGGAGGTAGAACCTCTGGGAGGCACGCGCTACCGTGTGAAAGTGACCGACGTAGACGAGATGCTGGAAGCGATTGTACAACACAGTGTTCGGCAGGGTTGGCGCCTCCGGGGAATTACCGCGGAAACGAACAGCATGGAAACCATCTTTGCCGAACTCTCAAAAAAAAATGCACCAACAACTGATTAACTAGAAAAATGAGACAGATTACGAGAATAGCACGCACCGAATTACAATTGCTATTTTATTCACCGATTGCTTGGCTTATCCTTATTGTTTTTACGATTCAGGCCAGCATCGTCTTTACCGATGCACTGGGCAACTTCGTCAATTCGAAGGAGCTTGGCTTTGAACTGAACGGTGTCACCCTTAACTTATATACTGACCCATGGCGCGGGTTCTTTTCCAAATTGCTGGGATACCTGTATTTCTATACCCCATTGCTGACCATGGGAATGATGAGCCGTGAATTGAGCAGCGGCTCCATCAATTTGCTGTATGCGTCGCCTATCAGCGATGCCCAGATTATTTTCGGCAAATTTTTAGCCATTGTCTGTTATGCACTGATGATGACAGGGGTCGTGTTTGCCTTTGACCTCTACGGTGTGTTCGTCATCGAGAACTTCGACTTCCTGGCCACCCTTCCCGGCATATTGGGTATATTTTTGCTGATATGCGGCTATGGCGCCGTAGGCCTCTTCATGTCGAGCATGACATCTTATCAAGTGGTGGCGGCTATGGGCACCTTTGCCGTATTTGCCGTGCTGAACTACGTAAGCCAGCTCTGGCAAGATGTAGACTTTGTGCGCGATATCATGTTTTGGCTGTCTATTGGTGGTCGGACAAATGAATTCATCGGCGGCATCATCAGTAGTGAAGATGTGATTTACTTCATCACGGTGATCGGCCTTTTCTTGAGCCTATCAATCCTGCGGTTTAAAGCAGTACGGCAAAAAATACGCTTTACCGTATCCTTGGGGCGCTATCTGCTGGCCGTGGGCTTAGCCGTGTTGATTGGCTACGTGAGCTCGCGCCCCGCCATGATGTATTTTTATGATGCCACACGTACGAAACTGCGTACACTGACACCGGCCAGTCAAGAGATTGTAGACCAGGTGAAAGGCGGACTCACCATCACCACCTATGCCAATGCCCTTGATCAAGACCGCCTACTCTGGATGGGGATGCCTAGGGCAGAGTTGGAAGACATGAAACGGCTCAAAGAGTACCTGCGGTTTAAGCCTGAGATCAAGATGAAATACGTGCGCTACTACGCCAAGGGCAATAACGAGGAATCGTTGAACCATCGTTACCCCACATTGAATGATGAGCAACGCATGGGGAAGGTCGCCCGCAGCTATGGCGTAGACTCGACCGTCTTTATGCCGGCAAACCAGCTCGGAGCCATTCAGCAGACACTTGCCGGCGAAAATTACCGTTACACGAAGGTATTGGAACGCGACAGTGGACAACAGACCGTGCTGCGTGTCTTTGACGACCCCATGCTCCTCCCCTCAGAGGGCGAAATCAGCGTTGCTTTCAAACGATTGGTAGACACGTTGCCCAAAGTTGGATTCGTGGAAGGACATGGCGAACGCGACTGTATCAAAACGGGTGATCGAGATTACAATCGCTTTGCGCAAGAAAAGACATTTCGATACTCGCTCATTAACCAAGGATTTGACTTCCAGCAGCTGACGCTCGATAAGGAGGTGCCAAATAATATCAATATCCTCGTTATTGCCGATATGAAAACCGCCATGCCGGAGAGCCAGATGGAGCACTTGAGAAAATACATTGATCGTGGAGGCAACCTGCTGATTGCTGCCGAACCCGGAAGACAGGAAAGCATGGGCCCCGTGACTGCGCTTTTTGGCGTGCACCTGATGGAAGGAAGACTCGTTAAACCAAGTGAAAATTACCAAGCCGATATGATTTTCGCCATACCTTCAAAGGCATCGGGTCAGCTGGCCCGGCATTTCTCACGGGTACGTGAGCGTAAGCAGGTGGTCGTGATGCCTGCCGTAGCCGGGATCGATTTCTCTGGCGCACGCGAACTGGGATATACCGCCATACCGCTATTAGAGGCCGACTCTTCAGGGGTGTGGAACGAGTTAGAAACTCAAGATTTCGTTGATGATCATGTGACGATAAATCCCGCCGCGGGCGAGGTAGAAACCGCAGCTTTGCCCACCGCGGTGGCACTGCAGCGTAGCATCGGTGGAAAAACACAGAAAATCATCGTCCTCGGCGATGCCGATTGTATCAGCAATGGCGAGCTTAATCGGAGTCGTAAAGATATCCCAGCAGCAAACCATACCGTAATCGTGGGGTCGTTTTATTGGATGTCCGATGATGAAGTGCCGCTGGATATCGCTCGCCCCCCCTTTACTGACAATGACATCTGGATTGCAAAGTGGGGATTTAAGGCTACAAAATGGATAGCCACCGGAGTGATCCCGTTGCTGGCAGCACTCGGCTATTTGTTGGTTTGGTTTAGACGCCGGGCAAAATAAGCATATCTATGGCTTTTCTTATTGACAAACAGACCTTGGCAGATCTACAGGTGTTCGGAACCGGGCGGCCACAATCGGTCTTCGACCGATTTAATCGAACCCATACACGGGGCGGAACGGAGGTGTTGGAAGCGATGTTCAAGCAACCCTTTTCCGACTTGGCCAGCATCAGTAGGCGGAGCGGCATAATCCGCTACTTCCAGCAACGGGATATGCCGTTTCCCTTTCAATCAGAGTGGTTTGATGCCATTGAGCATTTTCTGGCAAATCGCGATGCTCGCACCCAGCTATCCGCTATGGACAGCACCATGCTGCAGAAGCTGAAAAGCTATACCGCTGCAGATACGGACTATCAGCAGATTGCCCACGGTATACGGGCTTGCATCGCCCTGCTGGATGCACTCTATAATTTCGTAGATGCGGTAGCGGAGGACGCCGAACCCGCATATTGGAATGACTTACAGCGCATCCAACAGCTCCTGGAGAAGTTCAATAGGTCGTCAATTGTCGAAGATAACAGGAAGCGGAAGCTGGTTCACGAGCGGAACGTACACTACGACCGCCTTTTTCGCTTTCAACTCCATGAACAGCTCCAACAACTGTTGGCGATGATCTACCATCTCGATGTTTACATTACCGTGGCGAAGGTGGGCAAAACCCAGCGGTTTGCATTTGCCACCGCTTTAGATGGCGGGAATACATTATCCATTATCGATATGTTCCATCCGGCAGTCGACGCTGCGGTACCCAATACTGTGACGATGGATGCTTCGCACAATGTACTCTTACTCACCGGTGCCAATATGGCTGGCAAATCCACGCTGATGAAAACCCTAGGGATAACTGTCTTCCTCGCCCATATGGGTTTTCCCGTGCCCGCTTCTGATATGACTTTTTCTGTGCTGGACGGGATGTTTACAACCATCAACCTCGCAGATGACATCAGCATGGGGTATAGTCATTTCTACGCTGAGGTGCTACGCATCAAGACTGTGGCTCAATATCTAGGGAAGGGCAAGCGCCTGCTGGTCGTCGTAGACGAACTGTTTAGGGGCACCAACGTGAAGGATGCATATGATGGCACCATTGCCGTCACGGAAGCCTTTGCCTCCACAAATACCGGTTTTTTTGTGGTTTCCACACACATTATCGAAGCAGGCGCCGTGTTAGGGGAGCGGTGTCAGAATATCGTGTTCAAATACTTACCCACAGAAATGCATGGAGAGCGGCCACACTACACCTACCGATTAAAGGAAGGGATTACCGCAGATAGACACGGGATGATGATCGTCAAAAACGAAGGCATCATCGCCATTTTGGAATCAGGAAAACATGAAGGATAATGGCGTTTGAGGCAGACAAACAAACACTTGATGATCTAAACTTGCTAGGCAAGTTTAAACACCAGAGCATCTTTTCACTTCTCAATCAAACCCGGACCCGGGGCGGTGAACGTCTCCTGGAATCGATGTTCAGAAAGCCGTTGACAACGGTGGAGGAGATCAACAATCGATCGGCTGTCATCGCGTTCTTTAGCAAGGAGGAGGTAACCTTGCCGATAAGTTCTGAGCAGCATGATCAGGTAACGGATTACCTGCACCGCGCTACGAAGCACAATCTCTTAACGTCGTTTCTCTATGTGGCCGGAAAAAAAATAGGGCAATCACTAGGCACGGGCCTGGGTTATGAAGCCTTGCAAGCGGATGTTGAGGCGACCCTCAGGTACCTCCATGTGTTGAGCAGCTTTATATCCGCGCTCCTGAAACGCGATGTCCCACAGGATTTTTGGCAACAACTTAAGGAAGCTGATACGGTACTCCAGAGCGAGGCATTGAAAATAGGATACAAGAAGGCCCATGCACGGCGGCTGGGATTCGCCGAAATAGTTCGATTTGATCGACTGCTCCAGTTGATATACGGCAATCAGCTGGCCAAGCTAATCGATCTCGTCTTGCAGCTGGATGTCTATTGTGCGGTGGGGAATATTGCCGCACAGCGAGGTTTTGCCTTTGCTTCGGCATCGACAGATATCGCAAACCTCGATGTAGACGGTTTTTATCATCCATGGATAACCGACGCCATCGCCAACGCTGTATCATTGGATAGGGAAAGCAATGTGCTTTTCCTCACAGGAGCGAATATGGCCGGCAAATCCACCTTGATGAAGGCGTTTGGCGTTGTCGTTTATTTGGCGCATATGGGGTTTCCGGTGCCGGCGGCGCGAATGAGATTTACTCCTTTTGACGGTATGTATACGTCCATCAATGTTTCAGACAACCTTAATCTGGGGTATAGCCATTTCTATGCTGAAGTGCTACGGGTGAAGCATGTCGCTCAGGAAGTGGCAGCAGGGAAAAGACTGCTGGTGGTGTTCGACGAGCTGTTTAAAGGGACTAATGTAAAAGACGCCTATGACGCCACGGTGGCTGTGACGCGCGCCTTTTCACGTTATCGCAGGTGTTGTTTCATCATATCTACCCATATTACCGAAGCTGGCCAGGTTCTCCAGCAAAGCGAGGCAGGTTTTCGTTTCGCGTATATGCCTACTTATATGGAGGATGGGAAACCGAAATATACCTACTTATTGCAACGGGGTATCAGCGATGATCGTCACGGTATGATAATCATCAACAATGAGAAAATCGTGGAGATCATCCAAGGGATGCTTATTTAAGAATATGTTTTATTTCTTAAACCGTATAGCGTGCTCTTGGTAGGCTATCATCACTACCTCAATCGATTATCTCCTCCGGAGTTTTCTTTGTCAAGCCGTAATAAAACCTCTGGCCAGGGTTATATTTTTCCCGCAGCTCAAAATTTTCGAATGATGGACCTCCCGGAATTCGCATATAGTGCGACACATCCCCGCTCCCTCCACTCCAATACCGGGCCCTACCGTTTACCCGCACCACCAACGAAGGATCGGCTTCCCTTTTTTCCTTTTTCCAGTACTGGGTAAGTTTGAATGGCGGCCGATACTTCCAGTTCAACTTCGTTTTGGCCAGTGAATCATCCGGCCAAGTCAGGAGCTGTTCTATGGATTCGTTGCCCGTGGCGAATACCCACAGGTTTCCCTCCTGGTCTTCCAGCATGTCCTGGCTGGGGTAGCTTTCCTTTTCAATAAAGTTAATTCCGTCGAATCCTGCATATAGCTGTTCAGACTGAACAACACGGTTTTTCAAGTAAAGCCGTCTTAGCCGGGGGTAGTTACCCATGGTGGCAGTGATTGCGCAGCGCTCCATGGGTGCACTATTATCATGATTAAACACCTGTACGCATAATTCTTCCGGCCTGTCGCTACGGATGGAGAGCCTTAGGTAGGGAGCGGCACCGTTGGCAAAGCGCTCCATAAAAACAAAGACAGCAAGCTCCTTGGCCGCTAGGTCACCCTCACCGATGTGGCTAACAACCCCCCGGGTTTTCGCTGAAGGGTGATAGAATCCCGGGGTCGGTCCGTCACCAGCCCATAAGAGCTTTCCCCATAAGCCATCTACTGCGGAAGGAGAAATCTCGCTGAACTCTATCTTTCCATCTACAACCGGCTCTATTGCCAGGAAGTTTATCATATAAATAGCACCTTCACTTTCATACCCTACGCGGATCAGCCCTCACGGCCCGCCTCCATATCGATGTTCCTTATTTTCCAGGCCATAGGGCCATAGGCTAAATACGATGCCATTTTTTATGCCCCAAACGGCATCCGCACTAGCGTGATCTGGACGAATCCAATCGGGGCTTACCGATTCCTGCGCACTAACAACCCGCCCAAAAAGAACACCTAACGCTATAAATATGATTACTTTCCTTCCTACCATCATGTTATGTCCAGTGCTAAAAATACAAAAGAATTTGCAAATACCCCATTATACTTCATATATCACGTGCATAGCCTTCTTAATGATGAAGCGAGTATGCGAAGAATGTGTAGCATTTGTGCGGCATTAAACGTTATCCATACCAAAGCCGACTGATTATGAAAAGAAAATTACTATTTGCTATCATATCCATACTATTCGTTGGATTGCAGTCTTGTGAGAAAAGTGACAATTTCGAAGAAGATGTTTTCCGGGTTACTTTTTTACGTAAGGGGGACGGTTGTCCAGCAGGGCCTTTGGTCCAATTCGAGAAAAAAGACATCCACCGTTTGACGCGTTTTCTCCCAGATGGGTATAGCGGCAATGGGTTGATATCAGCGGTCAATTTGGAAGATACATACAGCCCCGAACAAATCATTGTAATAAAGATCCGACGGCGCACAGATGATGAAATTCATTTTTGTACAGCAGATATAGCATGGTACGCAGGTATTCATGTTTTGGAAGCGCATGCAGAATAGGCGATATTTTACCATGGGCCGCAAATGCGAGATCGTACCAATCAATAGCAGGGCCAATATGAACAAACACCACTTCATCCCTACGCCATTTCGGGTTTCTAATTAGTTACCTGTTGATAAGGAGGTTTTTTATGTCCCTTTTACCTACGTCACTCCTTCCCGACTGCCTTTCCTCCCCACAATCAGGTAAATGAGGCTGCCAATAAACGGAGCCACAAGTATGATGATCAGCCAAAGCAGCTTGCTGTTGCCCTGTAGCTTATTGTTCGTTATGCAATGGACGATGCAATAGAGGTACAACACTGCGGTGAGCAAGATTGGCCCTAATAGGATAATTTCCTGTGTGCCTAGAAATAGTGTTATCATAGTCTTTTTTGTTGCAGCCCAAAAAGCGAGCAGCGTCATTTCCTCATAACGCTCAGCTCTCAGAACCTAAGCTACTACTTTCGTTGCTTTCCTCCCAATCATCCAGTAGGCAATACTCCCCAGAAGAGGTAGGCTCAGTATGACGAAAAACCAAAGCAAGCGATGCCATCCCGGTATATTTCTATTGATAGCTGCGTGAAATAAACAGTAAAAATACACGACTAGGGTGGGGAGTATAAAAAAAAGCAATAAGACAATCTCTTGCAATCCAATGTTTGAAAATAGTGGTATCATATAATTTGGTTTAATGTTAATAGGGTTCTCTTTGATTTTGATATGCGCCTATAAAGATTAAAAGTAAGGTATATTCTTGACAAACACAACATAAAAATCGATACTGGTGGTAGATATTCCTATACCATATATGTAGGTACCACATAGCTGTCTTCCGCCCGTTGGAAGCCGCTGGTTTTCCTTCCCGCCATTTTTGTGACATATCCCCATTTTACTGTGATACTTTGGCCAAATCCGGTGATGCTTTTACCACTTGCTGTAGTTTCCCGCCTCCATGTGGTCTTATTCATTTACCATCACACCACATCCTGCGCTTACCGCCACAGCGCGCTCACCGCATAGCTTAGCCCGAAAGAACAGAACCTGTCCTTATCCCTGCCGACCTCTTCCTTGGTTATATTGGACAAGCCTTCGGTATAGCGAGCAAAGACACCGATCCCCACATTAGGAATTTGGTAGCTGATGCCTCCAGCCACACCGATATTAAATATGCGCATGGATTCAATGACATTAGGTCCTCCCTCCACGATCTCTGGCGAATAAATTGGAAAGCCAACCTGGGGGCCTGCCTCTAATTTCAACCCCGAAGCAGCCTCATACTGTATGAGTACAGGTATATTCAAATAATCCACCTTGGCTTCGCGGAGGGATCGCCAGTTGTCGCCGCTTTTCTCGATGATGTTATAGTGCTGCGAATACAGTAATTCGGGCTGTATGTAAAATTTGCCAGTCATATTAAAACTTGCGTATACCCCGCCTATAAATCGGGCGACCGTTCCCTCGCCAAACGTAGTGGAACGCTGACTAAACGAATCATAACTCTCATAGGTCTCATTGAAGTTTAGATTAACACCCGCTTTTATGCCAAATTGATTTTGTGCATATAATGTATAAACACTACCTAGCAGCGCCATTACGACTAAAAACAGCCTTTGTTTCATATTGTTCGTATAAGATTATCCGGCCTATAGCGCCTTTGAAGTAGACGGTCTAGGAGCAGGTCAATTTAGTAGTTTTTCTGGATTTTAAAAGCGTTCCCATAGGACTATTTTTCACTTATATATTCCCACCACCCCCTATATTATTTTCCCAATTTTCAATCATCTTGGTGACGAATCCCGCTTTACTGTGATACTTTGGCCAAATCCTGTCTACCGCCATTTTGTATTCTAGGAGCCTTGAGTAGCGTTTCTAAAATGTAGGAGGCGCCATATTGAGGTCAGAATCCAAGAAATCAGTGATCATGGGTATCAGCCAATCCGTCCGCTGGATCATGCCTATATGGGTTGTGCCCGGTATAATGGCCAGGCGAGATTTTGGCAGCCCGTGTATATCCCCCATTTTTCCACCGCCTTTGGCGCGAAACAGCTCCAGTGCATGCTCATATCGTACGCCGTCGGCATCGCCAATGGCCATGAATATCGGAGCCTTTATGTTTTTTACCTCCTCGGACCAATCATAAGGCTTCAGGTCTATACTGATAACCTTCTTCACAAATTCCGGGAAATGGTCCGGATCGTTTCCAAGACTGTCGTATTGTTTTTCTATAGGTGTGCCTTTGAACATATCTGCGGTGAACGTAGCATAACTGGCCTCCACATCGGGCCACCACCCGTCATGCGTATAGGTACCTGCCACCACCACGAGCCTGCGTACCTGTTCAGGATGGCGCACGGCTACCTGAAAGGCTACCCCGCCTCCCATGCTATACCCTAAAATGTCTGCACTATCTATTTCGAGGTGCTTGAGCAAGCCGGACACATCGTCTGCCATACCTTCGTAACTCAATTCGCGGGATATATCCCTTGTGCGGCCGTGGCCTTGCATTTCCGTTACGATTACTTTCCGGTCTTTGGCCAATAAGGGTATGATATGCGACCAATTCATGGGTATATTCATATAGGAACCATGCAGAAGTACGATGGGTTTACCTTTTCCGTAAATCTCATAATACATTTCTAGTCCGTTTACGTCTGCATAGCCACTTTCAGCGGGCTTTATGTCCTGGCTGGCAACCGTTTCTTTTGGTTCAACTGAACCATTTTGTCCATCCTTCGAATGCGGTTGGCAGGATGCCAATACAGCCACAATACTAGCAACCGAGAGACTGATTATCATATGCTTATTCATATCGTGCGGTTTTGTTACAATACAAATCTCGGCAATAATACCATGCCACTTGCAATATATATGCGACAATCATAGGGGTTAAATGCGACAGTACCAATGGGGGACATATGTACAACCCGTTGTGCGGTTTCCATGAATTGTCCATTGTTCAGGTAATGCAGGTAGTTGACATTGTGCTGATCTGTACGGGGGCATTTATGGGCGATGCGTTGGCCTCATGGTATAAACGCAGGTGTGGCCTGAAGGATTACAGCAACCTGATTCCGGGCTATGGAGGCATATTAGACCGGTATGATAGCTATATTTTACAGGGGCGGTATTTTGGCTGTTCTATTTGTAGGGGAAAACTAAAGCGTCAGTATGAGTTAATTTTGCGCGAATATATTCTCCAGTTTTTTCATCAACGCAACACCTTTCACATTCTTGGCAATGATGACCCCATTGGGATCTAATAGGAAATTCTCCGGTATGGCATGGATAAAGAATTTTTTAGCCACTTCATTGTCAAAACCTTTCAGATCAGACAAGTGCGTCCAAGTAAGGCCATCGTTTCCAATGGCTTTCAACCACTGTGCTTTGGATTCATCTAGCGAAATCCCCAAAATATCAAACCCTTTTGAGCTATAGGCCTTATATGCTTTAACGAGATTTGGGTTTTCAGCCCGGCATGGCCCGCACCAGCTCGCCCAGAAGTCTACCAAAACATATTTTCCACGGAAATCCGATAAGTTAAACAGGTTACCCGCTGTATCGCGCTGGCTAAAATCAGGCATCACGCGGCCTATTCCAGTTAGCTTGTCTACGAGTATGCGTTGTTCCAGCTCTTTAGCCAAGTAAGTGCTTTTCAGTTGTGTTGTAAACGCATCCATCAATTCCTCCGCAAGCGTATAATTCGGATTCGAGCCTCTTAGTTGTCCGTACAGCAAGTTTAGCGAAAAGTAATTATCCGGATTCCGTTTGATGAAATCAAACCGCAAACTGTCGGCAAGCTGCGCGCCTTCCGTTTTTGTCAAGGAGCGTCCGGCAGCTTCCTCCCGTTTCTGCCGTGCCACCCGCCGACTTTCCGAATATCTGCTAGCGGTAATTTCCATATCCGAATTTTCAAGGATAAAATTACCCGAACGAGGCACTGGGCCATACACCCCCTCAAAGAGCCAATTTGCCTTTCCTTCAAAAAATAAAGACTTGCCCGGCTCAACCCAAAACGAATACAAGTATAAATTGCCAGCTAAATTCGGATTTATGTCATTTTTTACCGTCAGGCTAAATCTGGTTGGCTCTCCAATAATTCCCACATATTCAAACCGCCTATCCGCATTCAACGAAATTGTGTCGTTGACCCAGTTGCCTCGTTGTTGATAAGTCACAAAATAGGTGGCGTGGGGCACCGTATCAATTACCCCTTTGATGATAAACGTACTGTCCGATTGGGCCCGGCAATCCAACTTTAAAAACAGTAAAAACGAGGCAGTCAATAAAACGGAGGTGACGTTTCTTTTCATCTTGTTATAAGGTTATAATAAGGCAAGTCTTTTAAAACTATTCATTTAGTTTATAACGTTACAATGCTTGCGTTTAGTATGGCAAACTACACTGATAAT
Organism: Parapedobacter tibetensis; assembly: GCF_024704835.1. Lineage (GTDB taxonomy): Bacteria > Bacteroidota > Bacteroidia > Sphingobacteriales > Sphingobacteriaceae > Parapedobacter > Parapedobacter tibetensis. The sequence continues at coordinate 348,394 of NZ_JAMXBE010000003.1, read as the reverse complement.
TGATGAGCATTTTAATGAGGGTATGGTCACCAATAGTATCAAAGCAAGCATTTTGGTTGATGAGGTAGGTTTTGTTGTCATTAATTGTCGTCAGTTGCGTTTGCGCTAAGATATAAGTAAAATGGGTTTGTTGTACAAGCCGTTTGTGAAGAACGGTTCCCTTTTGTGATGAAAGCCTCGTTTTCTGTGATGAAGTGCGGAATCCTTGGATGAACAACACGTATTTATGATGAACGACACCTTCCCGGAATAAACACGGATGCAGAGGAATAAAACACCCTTCTCGGGGAATGAAAAGTTCGAAGCGCGTGATCGATGGGTGTGACGAACGACACGTATAGGTGATGAACGACGTGTATTTGTGTTGAACGGTTAAATTCGCATCCTCAAGCAAGAGCCCAAGTTCGGCCGGTCGGGGATTATTTAAAATCGATTTCTTTTCTTGGCAGGAAAAACCCTTTAATACAATTCACATTGCGGACGCAAACCTGTATATGGCTTTTCTCAAATATGCCGGCCCCACTAAATGCTGGGCCGCCCTCTGTAAATACACCTCGGGTAGAATCGAACTTTCTATAATCAGAAAATCCTTTCGTCTGCATGTCACGTTGTATGGTTTGGTCTATACGTGCATGCATATATTCAATTGCAGCACAATCTAGTTCACGCAATATGCGGTCTTTATGTTCGTCATTTGGTAGATCTCTATTTTTAGGGAGTGGCAAGTCGGAAAGGCGATAGCTTTCTTCCATGGAAGCATAATAATCCTGTAAGATTTTGATGTATTTACTATCCAGGAAATCACAGCAAAGCCCCAACTGTAAAACGGCGCCAACAACGGCTGGTTCTTTAATCCGCCCACGCTTGTGTTTGTCTTTCGCCCACTGTAGAGCACGTTCGTAATTATTCTCCCAGAAATAAATGCCATGCCCTAACCAATCAAAAGGCTCTTTGTTCAGTTTGACTTTATCTGGTTTATTGATTAATTCATGACATACAGCGGCGTCGCAACCGTGGAATCCGATGAGTAGGTTTGGTCTTATATCATACATTTACATAGGCCTATTTTCTGATTACAATGCGTTCCAGATTTTTATAAGGGGGCATGAATTTCTTATCCTTGTTGATAATACCTGCGTCAACCAAAGACTGGATGGCCTCTTCCTTCGTCATCTTACGACTACGTTCCTTTTTTGCCAATGCCTCTAAATTTTTAAAATCTTTAGAACTCATGATCATGGATTTGATTGTAAAGGTATACAATCTATGATAAATTATGACAGGCCATCTCACTATTCGCCCGCGAAAAGCGCTCAATTGAATCCTTATCACGGAGATAAAGCTCTTTGTAAAACTGATCTGCAAACGAGTGCGACATGAATTCTATGCCTGAAAAATCTAATTCAATTTGCTTGTCGCCAGTATATTCCTTCACCATATTGGCAAGCCGAGTAGCCGCCTCACGAGAGTCCAGTGTAGCGGGCAATAGGTTGATAAGTTTCAATTCAGGCATCATCGCATAACTTCTTTAATTATTTAGCAGCAACCAGCTTTTCCAATTCGGCGTAAGGTTTCGTGAATTTTCCTTTTTTCGTCAGGATGCCTGCACTATTAAGCGATTGGATAGCCTCTTTTTTAAACATAACCTTAGCTTCTTCCAGTTTTCCCACCGATTTGCTATGCACCACCAATGAACGCAATTGCATGATCGCCATTCGGTTCAGCTGGACTAATCGCTCAGATTGGGCCAGTCCTTGGTGAATAAGCAGTGCGTGGTGCTTGCTTTTGTCTTTTCTACTCACTCTTTTACGCTTATTTTATAACCGTTCAATCCTGCTTGATTTTTAATTACGGCGAATTCGCCATAATTAAAATCGGGATTATTAACAGACTCCCATATTCCCAAGAACTCGACAGTATTTCTATTCCTCAGCCAATCCGAGATAAAGAAGTCACCGTCTTTCGCATTCAACATGTCCGTGAGTGAGATAAAATCGTCCGCTTCTGCTGAAATAATAGTAATCTCCGTTCCCTTTACCTCTAATTTCTTGTTTTTGCCATGGGCAGGTTATTTGGCTATATGGCAAAGGTATGTTTTGCAAAGCAAAAAGCAAATATTTTTAGCAAAATAGACTCGCGGAGTTCTAATGCTACCAATCAACTATTCAGCATGGTGCTGATGAGTTGTTTGTATATTCCTCTTTACCATACACCACCGCCTGTTCCCTAAACACCTGCTTCTCCCTTTCAATTTCTGCCACCAACTCCTCTTCCGTAGGAAGATAGGGCAAGTACTTGCTGGCAAATAATTGCTTACTCTCGTTCAATATCGAGTACTTAGCAATGGTTCGATCCGTTTCTGTACACAGTAGGATACCGATCGTGGGGTTGTCACCTTCTTTCCGTTCCAAGTCGTCAACCAAAATCCGTTGATAGTTTACTTCCTCTCACATTCCCTATCTTTGCATCATGCCACGCGTTCCCCCATCGCCGCAGCGGAGTTATATCATGAGCCGCATCCGGAGCAAGGATACTAAGCCCGAGCTGCTCCTGCGCAAGGCGCTATGGGCACAGGGTATCCGTTACCGCACGCATAGCAAAGATTTGCCCGGCAGGCCCGATGTCGTTATCAAGAAATACAGGTTGGCCATCTTTATAGATGGAGAATTTTGGCACGGCCACCAGTGGGAGAAAACCAAAGGACGCATTCGCAGCAACAAGGACTTCTGGGTGGCCAAGATCGAACGTAATATGGCACGCGATAAGGAAAATAACGAGGCCCTCATCGCTATGGGCTATACCGTTTTCAGGTTTTGGGGTGAGGATATACGAAAGAACCTTAGGCAATGTGTCAATCAGATCCAACTTTACATCGAAGCAGCCGGAGAGGGAAGAGTGCCCTATCCGGCAGATTATTAGCGCCGATAATTCAATAAATCAGCTTACCGTCCATCCTGCCATCCCAGCCCTCCCGCTCAGACATGATCTGCCGAAACATGATTTCCTCCCCTTCTTCCTTTGTCATGACGTTACCGAATTCCGCCATTGAATCTACATCCTTGTATATACCGTTCCTGTCGTTCCAGCTTAGCCAGTCAATCAATTGCTCTCGGCTCATCGCCCGTACTTCGGTTAGCAGTTCATCTTCCGGCAAGGCCATTACCTTGTAATGAACGTCGCTATTCCGCTTCGTTTCTATTAGGAGATCCATAAGTAGTATTGTTAACATGATAGACCAAAATTACTAAAAAATATAGTATAAGTCAAAATATAATTTTCAAATACCTGTTTTGCCAATGCACAATACCCAAGTTAAATTTGAAGCAATAAAAATCACCTATGACACCGTTCTATCGCGCATAAAACCGCGTACTCCATCAAAAAGACCTTGCGGCCCCACCTTTAAAGGATATGGGCTTGGTGGTAATCAGCCGCTCTCCGATTGATATTGATTCAGTACCGACACGTCATTATGCCAACAATTGTGGATAACTTTTTTGCTATAAATTTTATCACCGTAGCGTTTCTGTCCGTAGATTTGTCCGTGTCCGTAAATTTGTCCGTAAACAATGGCTACCATCAATTACTACTTAGATAAAGCAGATAAAAAGGGTTACTGCCCTATACACCTTCGAATCAATTGCAGCGGCCGCCAGATAAAGGTCGCGACAGGTGAAAAAATCAAGGCGGATGATTTTGACAAGGAAAAGCAGGTCGTACTGCCTTCAGGCGAAAGCCATACCGCTATCAACCACTACCTTCATCACTTGAAAGAGCGAGCAGAGGAATTGCTCAACAATTCGCCAAAAAAGTCATTTACTGATAAAGAAATCAAAGAAAAACTCAATGACATAGCGGAGGCCTATAAAGCCGAAAGCCAAGTAAATATATATAGAGACCAACTATACCTATACGGGCGTTCATATACGTTCGTAGATCTTTTTGCCGGTGCGGGAGGGTTCAGCGAGGGATTCCTGCAAGCCCAAGTAGATGACAAATTCTTCGATTTTCTATTGGCCAGTGATATCAATGAAAATTGTGAGCTTACGCATGTGGTACGATATAATCACCAGCTCAACCTTGATACAGCTTTCCTAAGGCAAGATATAACCGAACCAGATTTTTTAGACAACCTGCTCCAGCGGCTCAATGGCAAGCCGGTAGACGTGATCTGTGGGGGGCCACCCTGCCAAAGCTTCAGCCTTGCCGGCAAACGACGCAAGTTTGACAAGAAAGATGATCTTTTCTCCCACTATTTAGAAGTCATCAAGGTGTTGCAGCCTAAGTACTTTGTGATGGAAAATGTAAAAGGCATACTCACAAAGGAGGGCGGCAAGGTTAGGCAACTCATACTCGATGAGATCAACTCCATTGTAGACCTCAACGAAGTGCCCAAGCTGCTCCAATTCATCAAAGAATTGCGCAAAACTGCACAAGACGACTCCTTTATCCTCGATTGCCTCACCAAGCGCATTGCCATGGAGCAGGTACACGATAGCAAAATCGCCGAACAACGAGAAACCTATCTCAAGGCCGTGGAAGCTAAGTTTAAACAATTTACCACCAAACAGGGCAATTATAAAGAAAGCAAGACAGACACGAGGATAAGCACCATCCGACACGGCTTGCGGATGCTACTACGGGCCAAGGAAATCGAAACCCTACGTAGGACCATCATCAAGGAAAAAGACCAATGCAACGTAGACAACGATTACTTTGTAGATGGGTTCAATACATTCATCACCCAGTTGGACGCGGAGGAAACCATTGCCAAGGTGCGGCAAGCTTTTGAAGACCTATCCGTGTCAGACACGTATCAACGCGATTGCCATGACATCCTGCAGGCGCTCACCATATACACCTATTCGCTTGAAGACTGCGTAAGGCTCATCGGTCAATTTTGCGCCCCGAAGCAGAAAGAGCAACTCGCGTACATCATGCAGAGCATACGGCTCTATCGCATCGAGGCCCCATTCGTAGCCAACGCATCAGACTATGGCGTACCCCAAAACCGTGAGCGCGTATTGTTTATCGGATGCCGAAAAGACCAAGCATTCATCTCCACCATACCACCCACCGTATCCGCGGCGGAAAAAGTCAGCGTATTCGAGGCACTGTATGACCTGGATTTTGTAGACAATGATACCGAAGCCTTCCATTATGAGCCGGTGGATATCAAGAAGCAATACAATGGCACTTCAGATTACATGCAGTCGCTATTAAGGGGGCGACATGTGGATGGGAAAGTTTCTGCGGAGCACCGCACCTATGCCCAATGGAGCAAAGAAGGGCGGTTGAACGGTCGCTTTCACTATTCCCCCCCATTCTATGTGCGTGATGTGCACGCTCTTGATCGGGGTGAGAAAAAATTCGATGCCCTGCACAATCATAAGACCAGCAAGCAGAATGTGGATGTCATCAAGCGCCTGAAGATTATCCTTAGAGAAGGCGATTACAAATTGGCGCAAAAGAAATTAGAAAAAGCTGGCCTATCCTCGGATAAGCGAAATTACAGCGTACTCAAGCCCGATGGCCAAAGCCCAACCGTGATGACGATACCGGATGATTACGTGCATTATCGTGCACCGCGGGCCCTTACCGTACGCGAGATGGCTCGGCTCCAATCGTTTGACGATTCCTTCGTGTTCCAAGGCAAGCGCTCCACAGGAGGCGATAAGCGCAAGTCCGAGGTGCCGCAATATACCCTGGTAGGCAATGCCGTGCCACCATTGTTGGCCAGAGCCGTGGCTATGGAGATCTTACAACATATCGACTAACGATGAGGCAGCTTAGACAAATCGAACTGGACCGACTTCAATTGCTCACAGAACACAACGTTGAGTTTACGCTGATTGAGCCCACGGCCACAGGGCTTACCAAATCCATTATGGACGCAACCGGACCGGTTCGTACTTATCTCAAAACACAAGGCGTACACGACTTCAACCTCCAAGCGCAAGGCCAAGAGCATAAATTGCTAGTACAGGCCAAACTGCTAGGCGCTTTTAGTGAAAGCCATTCAACCGTCTCGCTCTACCGGCCCATTACGAAGAAGGGAGATCCGCGCATTTGGTTTACCGGTTTAAAAAGGTATGTGGAGGCAAACGATATCCTTGGGATTATCCATTTTGAAGGCACATTGTATGTAATCAACGTCGCCCAATTAGATTTGCGCCAACTGATTCAGGGTGAATTGCATAATCCCATCAAGGAATTAGTATCGCAAATCAATCGGGATGCCAATGCGATAGCAAACGAATTGCTCTTTCGCCTGAGAGGTATTGCCGCCATGGGTCCTGTGGCCGCATTGCTGCAAGCAGATACTGCCGTGGGCCGTACATTGGAAACGTTATTGGACATCCCCATCAATTCACGTCGTGCTCCAGATTACAAAGGTATCGAGCTTAAATCCTTTAGGGCCACTAAAGGAGCCAAAAAAACAAACAATCGTAAGACACTATTTGCCCAAGTACCAGATTGGCAGTTCAGCAAATTCAAAAGCTCAGCGCAGATACTGGATGCATTCGGTTATATGCGAAACGGTAAATTTAGGCTCAATTGTACTGTCAGCACATTAGGGTGCAATTCACAGGGCCTGCAATTGAAACTCAATGGATCCTTGGGGCGCTTGGTTGAAAACTCGGCGCGCGCAGAAATCGGAGATTTTGCCACTTGGGCAATAGACTCCCTACACCAGACCCTTCTTAGTAAACACAACGAAACTTTCTGGATTGCGGCGGATTCCATCCATGAAAATGGACAGGAATATCTCCATTATAAGAATGCAGCACATACACGCAAACCTATCACCTCACAATTTGACATTTTGCTTGAGCAGGGGTTAATAACGCTCGACCATCTTATCTCTCGTCATGATGATGGTAAAGTAAAAGAACACGGACCGCTCTTTAAAATCCATCCAAGAGCGCTCAGCTTATTATTTCCGCCAAGTCTATCTTATGACTTGTTGGTATAGTGGGGTGTCTAGTGTTTTACCGCGGCTTGTGTCGCTGCACTTCACAGGGGATGGGGGCCATGATTATAGTTTACGGAAACTACAGGGCGAACCAATGGACCGCAATCAGCCAAATACTTTCGGTAAAAAAAGCTGAATTGGCACCACAACCTACCAGCTCATCACAAAGCTTTCCATTTGCTTCAAATCATTGTACGAAGCTACTTGGTGGGTTTTCTTTACAGCCTTGCGTTTGGTCTGCGTCTTGGATACAGCATCCAACATGCGTATGATGGAAGCATCAGCATTTTTGATCACAATCTCAAAAATATCACTATCACGAAGATACAACTCTTTGTGAAACTGATCTGCAAAAGAGCGCGACATAAACTCTATGCCTGAAAAGTCCAATTCTATTTGCTTTTTGTCGCTATATTCCCTCACTATATCAGCAAGCCGAGTAGCCGCCTCACGAGAGTCCAGTGTAGTGGGCAATAGGCTGACAAGTTTCAATTCAGGCATCATCGTATAGATTCTTTATTGTTTAGGAGGTACCAGCTTTTCCAATTCGGCATACGGTTTCATGAACTTACCTTTCTTTGTAAGAATACCAGCGCTATTAAGTGACAATATAGCCTCTTTCTTAGACATAGTCTTAGCTTCTTCCAGTTTTCTCGCAGCTAGCTCCATTAACGCCTTAAAATCTTTATCAGTCATTGTCCCTAGCTATTCTTCAGTTTTCCCACCGATTTGCTATGCACCACCAATGAACGCAATTGTATGATTGCCATTCGGTTCAGCTGGACCAATCGCTCTGATTGGGCCAGTCCTTGGTGAATAAGCAACGCATTCGTACTTTCCATGTTTGACAATACCACCAGTTGCTCGATAGACGCATAGTCCCGAACGTTGCCCTTCTTGTTCGGATTCTCATCGCGCCATTGCTTGGCTGTCTTTCCAAACAATGCCATATTTAGCACATCAGCTTCATTCGCATACACGAAAGAAACCTGAGCTTTTGACAATGTCTCGGGAATCAGGTTTTCCTTGATGGCATCCGTATGGATGTGGTAGTTTACCTTGGCAAGTGTGCGCTGGAAATCCCAGTTAGATTTAAGCCTGTTGCTTTCCTCTTCCTTCAACCGTTGGAATTCCTTAATCAAATAAAACTTGAACTCTGCACTTAACCAAGTAGCAAACTCGAAAGCAATATCCTTGTGTGCAAATGTGCCGCCGTATCTTCCAGTCCTTGAGAGAATACCGATAGCGTTAGTTGTTTCAATCCATCTTTTCGGGGTAAGAGAAAAACTGTTTGATCCCGACTGATTTTTAATTCCATCGAATTCGATGGAATTAAAAGCGGGATTATTAAATTGTTCCCAGAGACCAATGAATTCAATGGTGCTCCGGTTCCTCATCCAGTTCTGCAGAATGTAATCACTACGTTCAGAATCACGGTGTCTTGCAATATCCGTCAAGGATATAAAATCACTGGTATTCTCTTGAAAGATGGTTATCTCCGTTCCCTTTACCTCTAATTTCGTGTTTTTTGCCATGGATAGGTTGTTATTTGGTTATATGGCAAAGATACATCTTGCCAAACGAAAAGCAAATATTTTTAGCAAAACGAACTCAAGGGCTTTCAAAATAAATTACTGTCGCCTCAACTTGAAGTTCCAATTTGGAAGATCAAGTTTTGAAAGGTATCAACACAAAGCTGGGACATAAAATCTCCGGAAAGCGCTTAATGTACAGAATTCCTATGTATTCGCGCTAATCAAGGCTTCCAGCATCTGTACGATGGAAGCAGCCACATTTTTGATCACAATCATGCCGAAGTTTTCAAAACCCGCTGTATCCGCGGTTGCATGAACCAGATGCCTATAGGCAGTATCCAAATCATAATGAAGTCGGCAACCTTTGACGAAGCAAACAATCCTAATTCGGCTTCCCATTCATTAAGCCCCTTTCGGATTAGATTTATGCAGTATAATAAGCCGATGAAATTCAATAGACTAATCGTATCCGGTATGACTGCCAGGTTGCCTTTAGCTATCACCTTTAGTGCCGGCGCAAATAGGAATACGCAAATCAACGATGAAAAACGCTCGATCGGCCTCTCTTTACAAAAGGTCGGATTTTGGACACCTGCGGTAAATGACCAAGACGTCATTGCCCCATCGCCATCTGCTTAAAGCTGCCAAGCGGCTATGCGACTTGGACGTAATTCTTAATTCGATAGGCCTCCGGCCTTCAGCTGTGCTATAATGGGCAGGTCTGCGGGAGTCCAACGTGTGCGTATTCGTTTCGTTTTATTAATTTTACCTGCGAAAACCAGAAACGAATTTACCATGCACAAAATTTTTGATGCGCCAATGCCCGAGCCGTCGGAAGATGACACGCGTTTACTTCAAGAATTCGCATTCTGGGGAGAGAAAGGAAAAAACCATTACCGAGAGGCTAAGATGTATGTCTCGAATGAGTTCGCGTGGGTCGGTATGACATACCGTAACGATTCAGCCTATCATCTGGCTTATTTCGAAGTGTCATTACCCTTTGAAGGGATCACAAAAACCACGTACTTTCTCAATAAACGGGCGGAAGACTACTGGTTTTGGGGGCACCGGTTTTTTGAAGGTGTTAGCAATAGGAATGCGAAGATTAAAAAGCCAGATGAGGTGGCCGCTTTTTTGTTGGATGCCTATTGGTTCGGAAAGATGGACGGATGTGAATCACATCGCAATTTTGCCTTCACACAGTATTTTTTGGGGAAGCAGCTTATGGAAGCTCATCGAGGGCGAGATCTGGTTTTGGCCAACACCATTAGCAGTGTCTGCTGGGATTTATTGGAAACGGAGCTCATCCAATACCAAATTCGACTACACGACTGGAGTCATTTTTATGCCACATTGCCTCCATATGAGGAAAGTTTGGTCGATATGACCGACTATTTTAAAAAATGGCGCGAGCCGGAATGGGAAACATATTTTGAAACTTTTGTTGAAGAACGTAGGATCGCTGAGTATCCCGTAGAATACGTCATGGCAGACGAGCCGGATCCATTGGAGTATATCTATGAAAAGCTGTGGACTCCTAGCCAATCAGAAGAGCGGGTAAAACAGGAGTTGCTTGATTTTTCGAAAGCGTATCGGATCACGGATGAATTGGATGACGATCTGGATTATCCGATGGAAACAGCGGAAAGGGAAACGCTACAGGCCTTTAGGCAGACGGTTAAGGATGGCACGGCGGATGAGTGCCGTAAACTAATTGGCAGCATCACTAGGTGTCAACGAAAATGGCCGGACAATCCCTATTTCGTTTTGTTGAAAAAAGATGTTTATAAGTCTTTTTGTCGTTCTACCAAGATTGCGGACATAAATAACCTTCTGCGCGACCGCTACCCAGACTTTCTACACACGAAGCTGTTTACTTATCCTGCGAAGGAAAGGAATACGGAATGGGTGTACCGGAATATTTACCATGAAAAGCTGACACCGAATCAGGTATTTCCACACCGCACTGTTTTTACAACAGACGAGGTTACGATTTTTTGTTTCGTGATGTTTGATTATTTCTTACACCGAAAGCATGACCTCGGGGCGGCGCTGCAATACCACAAGCTGTTGAGGCCACTGATTAAATATCCATCATTTGGGTGGTTTGATTTCATAACCGACCAACTTAATAAAAGAATCAGGCCATATGTTGAAAAACTGGTTTTGGAATCAGTAGATGATCACATCAGGCGAAAGAACCTTATCAAACGGATTATGGGGGATGGAATTACAGGCCTACCGGAATAAATAGCCAGTTATGAAAGCAATTTTATTGAAATTAATTATCCTATCTCTTTTATTCGGATTACTGGCATGCGATAAAGCTGAACGGCTTGAAGAAGACGTTTTCCGCGTTACATTCTTGGGAGAAGGGAATGGTTGTCCTAGCGGACCTTTAGTCCGTTTTGGAAAAAATGATATCGATCGGTTAGAGCGGTTTGTTCATGTAGAATTCAGTGAAGGATTTGGCGACCAAAGGGTTATATCGGCCGTCAATCTGAAAGGGGCCTATCGCGAAGGGCAAACCGTTACATTGAAGATCCGGAAATTTACAGACGAAGAAGTCCCTTTCTGCCTCGCACATGTGCCTTGGTACGTAGGCGTGTATGTTTTGGAAGAATACGCGGATTAAGTTGGTAAACTTCGAAAAGCAGTATGTCGAGATCGGCACCGTCTCGTTTATTGATGAGAACAATGCCAACCTTACTAACAAGCGCTCAACACCCATTATGGAGGAATAAAACACCTCTCTCGAGGAACGAAAAGTTCGAAGCGCTTGATTCATGGGTGTAACGCAAATGACGTATGTGGACGCAGACTAGGTTAAGGTACACATCATTTTGAAAACCTATATCCAAAGATAAAGCCCGGTTTTACTGCCGGAACAATGTTATCCCATTCATCACCCCTTACGCCTTTAATGTTTAAGTCGATCGGCACTGACCGATCCTCAGGTGACGCTCGGCCAACGATTTTTCTATCCATGAATCCCAATCCGAGCCCTAGCTGTGGGCCGAAGAAAAACCGTTTTCCTACATATTTCCGGTAACCAAAAAGGCCGTATGCCAACAATAACCCTTTATTCACGGAATACGATTGGCTGGTTCCTGTTTCCCCGTCCTCGTGCACAAGAGCGTCGTACGACGTGTAATTTATCTTAGAACCGCTAATACCTGCACCGAACCACCATTTTCGGCGGAAGAAATAACGGCCTTCCGCCGCCAGACTAAGGCCATCTGTCGGTTCGTCCAACACGTAGTGATAGTAATACACGCCTATATCGGTAGAAAGTGCTATCCTCTCGCTTACCGCGAATTCGACACCTATATTCGCGCTGGGATGTAATACACTGATGTTCCTGGCGGCATTGGTAAAAATCTTTACGCCCGGTGGAATGGTTTGTGCGGCGAGCTTTAATGTGGGTATGGTCACCAATAGCACCAAAGCAAGCATTTTGGTTGATGGGGCAGGTTTTGTTGTCATTAATTGTCGTCAGTTGCGTTTGAGCTAAGATATGTAAAATGGGTTTGTTGCACAAGCCCTCTGGGACGAACGAACACCCAGAGGGACGAACTGCACAAAATCACTAACTTTACCCCATGCCACACACACTCCAAACCTACCTCCATGCCCTCACCCACCTCAAACGAGGCGGTACGAGGTACGGCATCGCACCTCACAAACCCATGTTGGTACTTACCTTAATGGAATTGGTGGAGAAAGGTATAGTTACGAATAATCGCTTCGAGGCCAATGCCGATCTAGTAGGGCATTTTCTGGAAAATTGGCAACTGCTCGTCGCCACACCGCACCAAGCGGATTTCACGCAACCATTCTATTATTTGCAAAGCGATAAGGCTAATGGTGCGCCTTTTTGGTACTTAGTCCCAAAGCCAGGCTGCACGATCAATGCGCACATCAAAAGCGTAAATACGCTGGCCGAGGTACTAGATCATGGGGAATTACGTGTAGACCTCTTTGCACTTATCCAAGATTCGGTGAGCCGTACGGTCTTGCAGACTGCCCTACTGGGCACCTATTTCCCCGATCGCAAAGCTTACTTCCTTGCAGCCAAGCACAGTGGTGAGGGTTACTTACACGAAGTAGAGGCTTATATTCTCCAAGAGCCTGAGTCCAAATACAAAACCGTCCACATTGATACCGAAGAAGAAGTCTTTGTACGCAACGGGCTTTTCAAACGACATATCATTCAGCTTTACCAAAGCACCTGTGCCTTTACCGGCATGTGTTTGGTATCACGGCATGGCCATAGTTTTGTGGATGCCTGCCATATCGTACCGTTCAGCGTGAGCCATGATGACAGGATCGGCAACGGTATCGCGTTATGTCCCAATATGCACCGTGCGTTTGACCGCGGCTTGCTCAGTATAGATAAAGATTACCGGATTATCGTATCGCCGCATTTCACGGAGGATGAAACCCACGAATACAGTATACGAAAACTAAAGGGCAGGAGAATTAATGGGCCTCAGTCAACCAGATACTTTCCTCAGCTCGATAAACTGAATTGGCACCGCGAACATATTTTTAAGGCATAACAGCGGTCCACTCACGCAAACGAGTTGCGCGAACGGGTTCTGACCAGTCCTATCGTATCACCCATGAGCAAGCGCTGCTCTTGAGTACAGCGCACATACTCAATCAAGCTCGAAATCCCATCCACTATATGCAAATCTTTCTTTCGTTGCAATTTAGGGTGACAACAGGTATAGGACTCTTCGGTTGGGAAAATGATATAGCCATTATCATCAAACAATATATCTGGAAATCTCTTTAAGTTATGATACCACTTACCATCAGCTCGGTATAATGAGTGAGCAGCATTTATTTGTAAAACTCGGTTGAGGTAAAGACCATTCATTTCATTCGAAACAACTCGATTAATATTTCTATTGCATTTTATTAGCTGATATATATTTTACCAGTGAGGGGTCTGGAAATCTTAAATCATTTGATATTTCGAAACATCCATTACACAACGACACTCAGACCATTGTAACATATCACTATTATCGGTTGGCATATGTTCAACAAGTTCGGTGGCAGGAATAATAAACGGCCCATACTCGGCTGATTCTGTTTCCAGATTAATACCTGCCCAACAGAAAAAAAAGTAAGACTCAACATCTTCTAACGCCTTATTCCATTCTGGTTTTGAAATATAAAAACGGAATCTACCAAGATTGGTCGTATCGGAAGATTTCACTTCAATTTGTATTTTATCCCTCTCACTATACGTTGATAAAAAATATTTGCCTCTAATTGAGAGGACATCAAATCCAAATCGATCACTTATTCGGGACGCCCACTTTACAAATGATCTGGCTGGTGTAAATCCATCATTAGTTATCCTATCCAATTCATATCGGTAAGTTATCTTTTCTCCTACGTCTCCAATTGCCTTCTTTAGCTCTTCCTTATAATCTTCATATTTTGACAATATATTATCCCACCAGATGTTTACCTCTTCTTTTTCAAAGTCAAAGAGAAAAGCATTGTCCAATAAATTAACCCACTCTGGATCATTGGCAATTAAGGATTCCCTAAAAATCTCCGGGTCTGAGTCATAAAAAATCAGCCATTCAAAATTGTGATATGATAAGATGTGTAATAAAACTTTTCTAAGTGCCGATATATTTATGTCCTCTTGATTACATTCGGGCAATAATGATGTTGTTGTAATATCTGTAATATATAATTGAGAGGAATGAACAGTAAGAAAGCCATAATCTAAACATATCTTAAGACCAGCTTTTGCAGGAACTGTTCCGCCAAGCTTCCCAGATTTCTCTACAATATTTATTGCGTCTTTAGGGGTCATTCCCCTATGTTCATTTGTCAAATAAACGATATGCCAACAAGCCACTAAATGACCATATGATATAGAGTAGTATTTGATTTTTTTCTTCATTCGTGAATAATGTGCTTCTTAATAACCTCAAAATCCACACTATCTATACCAACTTCATCTTCGATTGAAATGTCAGCAGGATCATAAGCTAAAGAGCTTAAATATGGATCTTCAAGCACATTACCCATGGCTTTAATTTTGTCGTTTAGCCTATCAATTAAGACTTCATCAATTGTGTTTTCAGTTATAAGTATTTCAATTTTGGTTACTATCCCTTTTTCTAGGCCAAGCCGATGTATTCTATCGATTGATTGCAAAAAAAACGCAGCATTAAAATTTCTATCAAGATAAATTGCATAATGACAGACTTTATGCAAACTAATACCCTCGCCACATGCTTGTGGATTGGCAATCATTACTTTACATTCTGGATTTTCATGAAACTCTCGAATTTGATATTCCCTCGTTTTTTCATCCTCCTCTGATCCTGATGGCACCTCTCCATAAATCACGACGGGATTATACTCTTTGAGTAATTTTTTAAGAATTAAGATATTACGAACAAAGTATGACCAAATCAAAATTTTATTTGTTGGATTCTCTTCTATGATTTTTTTTACACGTATCTTAATATATTCAATTTTAACTGGTTTCTCGTATTTCTGAAAGTCTTCCAATAGTTCCCAAAATTCTCTGTTTTGAGGCACTGACAACGTTTCTTCTCCGTATTCATCTTTAGCTGTCAATAGTATTGGGTTTGTTGCTGCTTGAAGTAGCTTTACAACGCTTCTTCCTATTCTTCTGAAATTGTAAATTGAAGGTTTATCCATTCCTGAAATTACCCTTGCCGCTTCTGATTTAAATAATCGATACAATTCCGCCTGTATTTTCCCCATAGGAATTAACGTATAATCGATTATTGGATCTTCCAACCCCAATTCGTTCTTCGTTGTTCTTACAAAAAGACCATTGATTGCTTGATTG
Source organism: Parapedobacter tibetensis (assembly GCF_024704835.1). Classification (GTDB taxonomy): domain Bacteria; phylum Bacteroidota; class Bacteroidia; order Sphingobacteriales; family Sphingobacteriaceae; genus Parapedobacter; species Parapedobacter tibetensis. The sequence continues at coordinate 333,024 of NZ_JAMXBE010000003.1, read as the reverse complement.
ACTTTGGGTAATATATCTTCATCTTTCGACCTCGTATGTTCCGGTATTATATTTTCTCCGGGCCATAAAAAGTCAAATTGTGGTTCCAAGTCCGTGTAACTCTGAGGCATAGGGGTTCCCGAAAGAATATCCCTTCGCTTTGCCAAATCTGCCAGCTTAATAATCTGACCGTAGCTAATATTGTTCGTTCCGCTTTTAATTCGATGCGATTCATCAAGTATTAGATGCACTTTATTGTTAATAAAAAATGGAATAAGCTGGCTTACGTCTTTTCTTAACTTCTCGTAATTCACTAGAATAATATCTAGATCAGATTGCTCTATTAGGGAAAAGTTCTCAGTGTGATTTCGCTGTAAGCGTTTAATTATCAAGGCGCCTTTTCCAAATATTTCATCTACTTCGTCTTGCCAAGAAATAAAAGCATTTATTGGAGCTATTACAAATAGTTTTGACACAATTCCAAGCTGTTTTAAAACTGTATGGGTCGCGAGTATTGTTGTTGTCTTGCCAGCACCCGGAACGGAGAAATTTGCTCCGTGTTTTAATCTTAGAAGGTGTAATACATCCCTCTTTTGTTCAGCTTTTAGTTTTCTATTAAAATTGTTTTTTTTAAGAATTTGGTTTAAGATATCTTCATTGATATCAACAGCGGATTTTTTTTCCTTTATACTCTTACGGTCATTTACTGTTTCTTCGACTAGCCTTTTGGCAAAAGCATCATATTTTATGTCTAGCTTATATTTTTTTCTTACGTGCGCAATACTTGTTAATCCTCTTTTTAATTCAAACCATGGTAACTTAAAAACAAGATCACTATAAGAATAGTTATCGGAAATAGAGGAACAGATTATTTTCAGTTCATTAAAAACGCGTTCGTCTTTATTGGTAAGATATAGTGTAGCGACCAACGATCGGCGATCGACTGAAATTTCCAAAATATTACTCATCATATTCCTTTAGCTCTCTCAGCAGTCTCTCAGCATTTGTAATAATTTGCTCAAGTTTATTTCTGACACTTCCAAGCTTAGCAGTGTCGTTATCAATGACAAGCCCTTGGAGCTCTCTTAATGCTGCGCTAACGGATTCATATACAGCTTCGGCGTCTTTTCTCTCTTTATTTACTTCTTTAACGTCAAGAATTGCTTCGATTATTTTGCTTGAATTTTCTAATACATTTTCCTGACTATCAAATGAAAAGTTTGTTGAACCTTGATCGTTATCGATCAGATTATCAAGAAGTTCTTCTGCGTTAGGATTGGATTCTTTTGTTTCTTCATGATTAGGAGGGTCCGTAGACACCGTTTGTAGCATTTTTTCGTAAACCTGATCGAATGTTCTAATGAGATCGATAACGTAACCATATAAACGTCCCTTAGAGGGACGCTCTTCAATTATTGTAAATATTGCATTACGCAAAGCTTCCTGTTTAATATTATCTTTTATATATAGTCTACTGCTTTTCTCTAATTGCCTGAAAATTTCTTCCGTATCGTCGAGCTTTGAATAATCATACTCTCCTGGGAAGTTTCTCCATATTAAGAAAGCATCAATTAAGTCTATCATACGCAGCTTTATTTTAAGCTCCTGAGTACTTAATCTTAGGTTTTCGGCTAATTCTTTATCTGTCAATTCTAGTCGCGAATCTTCCTTTCCCTTTCTAATATTTCTCAGTTCATTAATCCAATGATAATCTTCTCTAAAGTCTTGAGCTATTTGCAAAAGCTGCTCTAACAGATAAATGTCTTTTGGAGAAGCATCTTCTGGTAGTACGACACAATCTATATACCTCACTCCTAGATGTTTTAGCCCAGCCGTTCTTCTATTGCCATTTACAATATATCCATCATAAGTAATAATACAAGGGTCTTCCTGTCTACGGGTTTTTAAATCATCCAATAAATCTCTACCTTTTCCTTTTACCATTTCTGTCAAAATTTCCTGTTGAGTTTGCTGAACAACGGGAGATTCTGGGTCATTAAAAAATTCTTTGCCTAAAGAATTTTTACGGATATATGCTAATTGTTGAATTTCTGTGCGTGAGTTTTCAATTCGAAACATTAAATATTCCGAATCGATGTGCACGATCTTTCGATGTAGAGGTTTATCTCTCCAGCTTTTTATAGCATAATAATTTTTATTAGAATTATCTTCTTCTGCGACCTTGGTCACTCTACGGATATATTCAATACGTTCTGCTCTGGGCTTCATATTGTTTAGTTTGATAAACCAAAAATTAATATAGGTACGGGAACAATATCAGTAAACTGATAAAGTTCTTTTGCCAAGCGATCAAATTGAGCATAATTTGCGCCCATCATTTTCGATTCAAGTTTATGAGGAACTATAATTATTCCAACATCGATTATTCCATTTTTATTAAGTAGACTTAGTTTCAAAATATCAGCATAAGTTCGAGCAACATTGCCGATTTGAAAGCACACACCTACTTTGGATTTCATAAAATTAATAGTTAAATTTGAATTCCCTACTTTCACGTTATCCGCCCATCCGTTTTGATTAAATCTTTCGCTTACCTTAGATTTTATTTCCTTTGAAAAATTCTTTCCGAAATATAAACCTTTGTACGTTAGTATATTAATTAGTTCATGCAATAGGTTTCCTTTGGCCTGAATTGTTTCTAAGCCCTTTTGATGACTATATTGATCGCAGACTTTCATTATTATTAAACTCAAGCGGAATTTGAGAAAGTTTGGATTTTGTATGATCATAAATTGGCGTTCCAATAGACCTAAATCGTAGAGAACCATCATCAAATTCTTTAACGCGCTTTACACCAATGTCTCTGTATTTTTTGACTTTTTCTATCCCAATTACATTCCTGTCATTTTTCAAGCTTGCCAATACTGTGGAACCGACACCCGCAAAAGGATCAAGAATCCAGTCGTTTTCATTTGTTAACGCCAATACACATCTTTCAACAAGTTCAATAGGATATTGGCAAGGATGTTCTGTCTTTTCTACGTGGTTAGACTTCACATTAGGAATATTCCATATCTCCTTTTCCCAGTCGTTCAATAATACCTCCCATATATCAGAAGGGTTTTTTCCTTTGGGATTACTAGAATATTGTCCTTTTTTTGGGCCTTTATGGTGCCTTTTCCCTGGATATTTTGAAGGTATGCGAACTGAATCCAAATTGAAAGTATAATCTTCAGTTTTGGTAAACCATAAAATAGTTTCGTATCGTCCTGAAAATCTTTTAGAAGAATGCAAGCCGTGGCCAAATTGCCATACTATTCTATTTCTTAGTTTTAGACCATTATCCTTAAAAATTTGATAATAGAAGATATCCAAAGGAAATATTTCTTTGTCATCTACGAAATTTCCTACTTGCCAACAAATGCTGCCATTAGTGTGTAAAACCCTTACTAATTCTTTAATTATTTCATTTTGTTCTTCAAGATATAATTCAATTGATTTTTTTGTTTCATATTCTTTTCCAACATTATAAGGAGGGGATGTTATAATAAGTTTGAATGTGTTGTCTTTAAATTTCTTAATGGCTTTTAACGAATCTCCTAATATGTATTTGTATTTTGACATTTCTGTAAATTTATCTTCAAATATAGTCAAAGTGATTTGTAATTGACCTACCCGTATCCTACAAAGCGCCTGCCGTTTGACGGGTCATTTAATAACCTTGAATGTGATGTGTCCCATTCACCATTATTTCATCGAATATCCGCTATGATCATAAACTTACAGAATCCCCCCTACAGGTTTCCTCCCAATCACCCAATAAGCAATACCACCCAGCAACTGCAAACAAAGAATAACCAAGAACCACAGCATGCGGTGGAAACTTGGCAATTTTTCATTCGTAATGGAGTGGTACAGACTATAAAACACAAATGCAAATACCGGAAGCATTAATATTAACTCCGCAGTACCTATGTTTAAAAACAGTAATTCCATATTTATGCTTTAATTATTCTTTTCCAGTTGCTCGCCCCCTCAAACCCCCAATAACTTATCAATCACCTCCAGTGATTCCTTTACTGTAATCGTGTGCTCATGGAATCTTGGGGATACGAATGTGATTTCGGTATGCGCTGCCTTTGCTCGGTAAAACGCCACATTGTCAAAATTCACCCGTACGGGTTCGTCTTTTTTTACTGTTGCTAGTCTGAGTATCGTCGCCATTCCGTTTTTCTTTAAATAGTCATTCCGATGTTTCAGCGCCGAACCAAACCAATCCCGTACCCTCTAATGGGTTCAGCTGCCCAAGCTGCAGTGCGCTTTTCCCTTTGTGCCGTGCCCACCAGGCTTCGTAGTGTGGTAGCACCTCATTCAGTGTGACTTTCCTTTCGCGATTGTTGGCATCCACGACGTGCACACCCCTTGCCGGATAATCACCTGGATTACGGATCACTTCGATGGCATAAAGCATGACCAGACCCACCTCTTTCTGGCCGGGATAGTAAGACAATACCGATGCCCAAGGGAATCGGCTGACCAACTGCTCATCTGAAGCATGCCCCAATAGCGCGTCAATATGTTTTATCCTGAAAGCGGGCAACTCCTGAAAGTCATCATACCTTTCTGCTTTCACCTCTCTGACAAATTTCTCTACGATATCGACTTCATTTTTCTTGCAGGCCCAACCCGCCATCAACGACAACAACAATAAGCAGTTCCAACTTTTCATAGGTTCCTCCTGACGTGCTCTTCATGGTTAATAGCCAAATTTTTCCTAGTAACTGAACTTGTCCACTTAAAGATTTTTGCCAGGATTTCTTCAGGAGACTCCTTTACTAAAACGACCTGGTTGTCGATTGCGGTTAGCTTTGTCGCTTTTCCTTCCTCGATTACCTCAAACCCCGTTATGCCAAATATGTTTAGTTGGAATTTTTCATCCGTTTCGGAATCAATTAGTTCAATAAGCTGCGGAAACGGAATATCCCTGAGGTCTCTTTCCATATTATTAGTTTATTAACGGTTTGTAATTTGTTTTTTCCTCCCCACCACCCAGTACGCAATACTGCCAAGCAACGGAATAGCTAGAATCACCAAGCCCCAGATTAGACGATGCGTGCCGGGTATCGCCATGTTCGTAGCCGCATGGAAGAGGCTGTAAAACATGAATGCCAAAAGCGGCAATACAATGATAAGTTCCGTGATTCCCATGTTCAAAAAAAGTAATGTCATATTCTTAGTTCTTGTCTTGCGAGCGACCCATATATTCGAATATCAATATCAACTCCGCGTCAATTTAGTACCCACGTAATTTCACCAGCTCCGCATATGTAGTGACACCAAATCCCCTATGCTTCCTGCTAATCTCATCAATATAATGCTGCGGACGTTTAAGCAGGGTTTTGCGGAGTCGGCTCGACATTATGTTTTCGTGTTCCTTCACCCAGTTCTCAACTGTTTGTAACCCCTCGTCACTCCCAACGGCCGTCAAATTGGCTGGGTGGCAGAACTCTCTTTGTAAAAGCCGGAGCGTCTCCCTTCGCTCTTCTTCACTCAATGCGCTTAAAAGTTTCTCCAGGTTCATAGTATTTGCGTTTGGAACATCATGTTCATTTGTTACTTACTACTCTATCCCCCACCTTAAATCCTATTGCCTTCCGTTTCAGAGCTGGATGTTCAGCTTTCTCTTGCAAGCGGTCTATATATTCGAATATTAACTCGATATTCTTGTCTTGGCCGTCTTGCTTCTTACTAATCTTCTCAATAACATGTTTGATCTCCGCAATCTCTAACCGCATTGTCGTTACACTGTCACGACAATTTGCTCGTCGACGAATTGTTCTGCAAATTGGAGCATCCGTCTGAGGTTTTTCCCTTCAAAATCCCGCCCGTATCTACTTTCTAATTGTGTAGACACTGTCTACACAATCTGTTTTCCATAGGTTGTCCGCTTGTTCGGCAGAATTTCGTTACGCATCTGTTTTTTTCCTGTCATGTACTAGTTATTCCTCTTCATCCATTTTTTTTAACTGTTCTTCCAGTTCCTCAACGCTAGGTAAGCTAGACTTCAAATTATCAGGGAGCACTTCGGCGAGTTGAAACTCACTCACTCCCATCGGCTTATTGATATCGCGAAGTGCAAATTCGGCTTCGATATTATTCTTGTCACGGCACAGTAAGATGCCGATGGTCGGATTGTCGTCCGGAAGCTTGACTAGGCTATCCACAGCCGAAAGATAAAAATTCAACTTACCCGCATACTCGGGGATGAAGGCCGTATTTTTAATTTCCACCACTGTATAGCATTTAAGCCTAGTATGATAAAACAACAGGTCGAGGTAGTAGTCATTCTCACCGACGACCAAATGGTACTGCCGCCCTATGAACGCGAAACCTTTGCCAAGTTCCAACAAGAACTTTGTGATGTGTTGGATAAGCTGGTTTTCGATGTCTCTTTCTTTATAGGACTTAGCCATCGTAATGAAATCGAACACATACGGATCTTTCAAGGTCTGCTGGGCCAGATCGGATACCGGTTCGGGTAGCGTATACTTGAAATTCGTGATAGCCTTCCCATTTCGCTCGTACAAATTAGACTTCAGTTGCAATGCCAGCGTATCCCTACTCCAATTGTTTTCTATCGTCTGTTGTAAATAGAATCGAGCTTCCTCAACATCTTTTGATTTGCTGAATATCAATATGTTATGCCCCCATGGAGTCTTATCCAACAGGTTGTTGGACAATTGGGCAACAACCTGTTGCCCAATTGACGTATGATAAAATTGATAAAATTGCCTACAGTATTTTAGGTTGCGCGGGGACAAGCCATTCATATCTGGAAATTCTTCTTTCAAATCGTTAGACGCTCGGTCTATAACCTTATCTCCCCACTGAAACCGGGCTTGCATTTCAGTAATCATCCGCCCTAACTCCCAATAGAAACCTATCAATTCTGAATTGACAGCCAACGCAGCTTTAATCTGCGACGATCGAACTTTCGTTTTGACTTCGGCAATCCAGGTTTTATATTCGACTGTGATTTCCATACGCTATATTAGTCTACACGCTCCGTTAAACCCTCCCAATCCCATTAGGGCCGTACAAAAATTCAAATGCCTCACTCGGTTTCCTGTTATGTGCCTTTGCGATAAGATAGACCTTGTAAGCAAAAATCTCCCTTTCCCCGCTAACAAAGTGGCTGAAACTATTTGGGGCAGTATCTATCCTCACAGCTATATCTCTTTGTTCGACGACAAACTGCTCAAGATAATTTGCTAATCTTGTCTTTTTAGGGCTTTTCCCAATCGGCTTTATGAAGTTTGGTAATTCAATGTCCCCAAAAATCTGATGGCACGCATCATCTATTTCGCCTTCGACGTCTACTATAGAATAATAAAACTCTTTCCCGTAGATTTTCAAGCGCTCCTTCTTGATCACTGCAGCGACCTGGCCTTCATTCAAATGACCAGCAGCAATAATGATGCTTTGATAATTTTTATCGATTTTTAGAAGAAACTTATGTAATTCTCGGCCTTTCTTGTTTTCAGGTTTCAATTTTTTATATCTTATTATCAATTAGTTATAAACTATATTGTATTTTTAATACTACACATTAAAACACAATTACTATATTTGCAGATAGTTATAATATTAATCGTCAATTATGAAAGCTAAAATGTCATCGTAATACGATAGAAAGCTTAAGAGTCTCGACCCTGTCTAACGCTTTTTTGAACTCGGGACGGTAAAAATATGCCCTTTATCTCGCATAAAGTATATCTTTGTGCTTGATGCGGATATTGGGCTTTGCCGTGATCCACGTTCAAACGTTAGACACTTGGGGTGGGGAGTAGAGCCTAATTCCGTATCAATTAGAGCCCAATTCCCCTCGCGACTCGTTTTCAAAACCTAAAATTATGAAAACGAAAATCCCAAACTTCCAAATCCGTTATCCCCGCAACACCGTTGCCGGAACTACACGATTGCGCTCAACCTCACGGCTGCGCATAGTTACTTTCAAGGCACTTACAAAAAATATCATATGTGCCCCCGAATAAGGGCAAGCCGATAAACATCGGGCAGCAAAAAGCATGGGCGCTAAGCCATGCTTGCCAATAGCAAAAAAGCTATCGGCCGCTACCCGGTAGCACCGACCCCGCCAAAGGAAACTTCGTTGTTTGCTTAGGTTCGGAGTAGATGATCACTTATTGGTCTTGACACCCTAAAGGTAGATGCTTCTCTGTTAATTTGCAAATTTTCGATGATTTTTCCGTTGGCGCGGGGGTCGGTTTATGAAATTAATGTTTTTTAAACCGTTAGTAACCAACTACCAATGGAGCGAATTTTACGCTTTGGGGAGGGCTATGCCCTAATCAAACATAGAAACCAAACAAAAATCAATAGAAAGCCCCCTACTTGGGGCCCAATACATCCCTATGTATCCACTTTTAACCGTGCCGGTAATATACCATCCCAAAATTGCCAAAGCACGGTAAAAACAGAGGGGATTACAAAGACGAACCGCAAACGATCTGGTTTTTTTGACTTTTTTGCTTTTAAATGTCAATCATCCGTTTTATATTTGTGTGTATACAACAAGATGTTGGCAGCTCTCAACCAGTGGCTGCCGGCATTTCTCTGGCTAAACGCAATAAGAACATTTCGCTTTACGCGAACTCCCATAAGGCTAATAACATGCAATCTGCTGCTATTAGTCGCAACAGCAATCATGTGTGCAGAAGCTCGCTCGCAGCGCCCCGATCCCTTGGGGCCTGCGTTAGCGGGCGATTTGAATGATAGCATCAAACCCCTGCAAATTGGGGATACCATCCCCGAATACCTCTGGCACTTGCCCTTACAGGTGGTAAACCAACCGGAAAAGAAAGAGACGATTACGCTTAATGATTACCGAGGTAAGCTGATTATACTGGATTTTTGGGGAACGTATTGCACCACCTGCATATTTAATATGCCCTACCTCCACGGGTTAGCAAATAAATCTGGCGGAGCATTGGCAGTACTCCCCGTAACGCCCGAAAAACGCGATTACGTGGCCCGATTCCTCAACAATAATGCACGGCTAAAGACGCTTTCCATATCCTCCATAGTGCAAGACCAAACGCTTCGCCACACCTTCCCCACGCAGACGCTGCCTCACCTCGTGTTGATAGACCAGCATGGCAGGATACGGACCATCACGCAAGCGGAATACCTGAACGACTCACTCATTGCCAAGCTGGCGGCCGGCAGCCAAGATGTGTATATACCATTGAAGCGTGAGGGACTAAGCCGCCCGCTGATGGATGTAGCCAGTGCGTATAGCGACACAAGGATAAATGGCAATGTCTACTACAGTGCCGTCAGTGGCTTTATCGATGGGATAACCCACACGATGAAACGCTCCGTTGATTCCGCACAACGGCTCATGCACTACACGGTGACGAACACCTCCGTTGCGAAGCTATATACCACGGCACTCGGCTCGCCACTGCCGCTTGATCCCAAGCGCCGAATCCTAGAGGCCGCTTTGCCCCATCGGTATGTATTTGTAGCGAAGCACTACTGGGATATTGACCAACGGCGGTCGAATTTCTATACGTACGAGTGTGTGATGCCAATCGGTATGGCCAAAAAAGACCAATTGGCCAAAATGCGTATAGACTTGGACGCCTACCTCGGCCTAAATGGCCGCATTGCGCCGAGGACGGTGAGATGCCTCGCCTTGGTAAAAACCAATGGCTCGACCGAATTTGCCGCCCGCGAAACAGGCGAGCGGCAAATCGTGGTGGAAGGCAAGATGGATAGCCGCTTTTTTGATAAAATAAGCCAAATGGGGGCGTTGCCGAATGGCGTGGATACGTATATACGGAACGGCAAGTTTGCGGACATGGTAGGGCTGCTCAATCGGATCACGGCCGAGCCGCTTCCGGTCATCCTGAACGAAACCGGATACGACGGCCGATTCAACCTCGATTTTCCTACACCCCATGGAGCTACGTTAGATGCCATCAATACCATGCTGCAAGCCAAAGGGCTCGCACTACAGTGGGTAGACCGCGAAATGGACATGTTCGTGCTTACGGAGACCGGATTTCCGCATGAGGGGCAGTCGCCGACTCTTTCGGATATCGGATATACATATTCTTCAACCCAAACCCAATAAATCATGCTGAAACATACACTCATCGTGCTGATGCTGCTCGCTCAGGCATCGCTATATGCCCAATATCGCATCACCGGCACCGTAATGGATAAAAATTCAAGCGCACCCATACAAGGTGTGTCCATCAAGTTCAGCAAGGACCAAGTTGGCGCCGTTACCGACGAAAAGGGCCGCTTTGCCATCATCTCACAGGACGGCGGGCAGGCGACGCTCTTGATATCGCATATTGGATACCATGCGGTAGACACCACCATCGCGCTCCCGCCAAGGCAGTCGCTATCCATTGCGATGGCACCAAAGGCAAATACCATCGAGGAGGTACAGGTATCTACCGGATACCAGACCCTGCCAAGGGAACGGCTCACCGGCTCATTTGAAGTGGTATCCAACGAGCTGTTCAACCGGCAGATCAGCCAGGATGTAATCAGCAGGCTGGATGGGCTGGTACCGGGCACGCTCTTCGATAAGCGTGCAGGCAATAACATGGCGTTTAGCATCCGGGGGCTGAGCACCATTTCACCGACCATCGCCCAGCCGCTGATCATAGTAGACGATTTCCCTTATGAAGGCGATATCCTGAATATCAACCCGAACGACGTGGAAAGCATCACTTTCCTCAAAGATGCTGCGGCGGCTTCTATTTGGGGTGCGCGTGCTGGAAATGGTGTGGTAGTCATCACCACCAAAAAAGGCATGCTGAATAAACCGTTTGCGATTGCTGCAAGCGCCAATGTGTCTATTCAGGATCGTCCAGACCTTTATTACCTGCCTCAAATGGCTCCTGCAGATTTCATCGATATCGAACGCTTCCTGTTTGACCAAGGGGCCTTTGACAATGATCTAGGCAACACGGTGACGTGGCCGGTAATTACGCCCGCCGTGGAAATCATGGAGCGTCAGCGGCAGGGTCTCATCACCGGAGGACAGGCAGAAAGCATGCTGGCCGAACTCCGCACACGGGACATCCGCAGGGATCTGATGGAGTACATATATCAGCGGCCCGTGGCGCAGCAGTATGCGCTGAACATGAATGGCGGTAGCGACCGATTGAGCTACCTTATCTCCGGTGGGCTGGATAAGTCCATCGCACAGCAGGTAGGCGATGGCTACCAACGGATTACCCTGCGGACACAAAGCACCTTCAAACCGGTAAAGAACCTCGAAATACAGGCTGGTATGGTGTATGCCAATAGCCTAAGGGAAAATAATGGATTGGGCGACCTACGGACGGGAACGAGCGGAACCATATATCCGTATGCCCGCTTAATGGATGACGATGGGCGCCCGGCCATCATCGAGCAGTATTACCGGTTGGGGTTTGTGGATACGGTGGGTCAGGGCAAATTGCTCGATTGGCACTACCGGCCGTTGGCGGAAATCGACTTGGCCGACCATACGATACGGGTAAGTGATGTATTGATGAACCTATCAGCAAAATACCAGATCATCCCCTCACTAAACGCCGAAGTGCGGTACCAATACCAGCACCAGCAAACCGTCGATAGAAACTACCGCAGCGAAGAGACATTCTACACACGCAATCAGATCAATCGATTCACCCAGATTTCGGGAGACGATGCATACCATCCATTTCCCTTGGGTGGTATACTCCAATTGACGGAAGGCAATCGCCGAAGTCACAATGTACGCGGCCAACTGAATTTTTCCAAGGACTGGGCAAACAGCCATCGCTTAATCGCGCTGATGGGGGCGGAGGTGCGGCAAGCGGAAAACCTGTCTTACGCCTCCACGTCCTATGGGTATGACGATGAGCTGATGCTGGCGCAACCCATCGACTTGGTTAGCCGGTATCCCATTTATGGGGGCATGGGCTTCGATAGCCCGTTGGGGCAGGCGCCTACATTCTCGGGTTTGATGAATCGGTTTGTCTCCGTTTTTGCCAATGCGTCTTACACCCTAAAGTCAAACCACGTATTTACGGGAAGTGCGCGGAGGGATGCCTCCAACCTCTTCGGCGTGGCCACAAACGACAAATGGAAGCCGCTGTGGTCTGCCGGATATAAGTGGAAGTTATCTGATGCACCTTTCTACGGGTGGCAATGGCTGCCCGAGCTGTCGATGCGTGCTACCTATGGCCACAGCGGCAACGTGAATAATACCATCGCCGCCGTGACCACCATCGACTACCGCGGACTTTCGCCCTTGGGAAGAAATCAATACGCGTTTATCGTGAATCCGCCCAATGCGGATCTGCGTTGGGAGAATGTGGCGACAACCAATCTGGGCCTCGATTTTGGATTGCAGGGCAACGGGATCACCGGTAGCATCGAATACTTTAGCAAATATGCCACAGACCTGATCTCGCAGGTGCCGGCTGACCTGACCACCGGATTTGACAACCTGACGCGTAACGCGGCAGAAATAAAAACCACGGGGTGGGATATCAGCCTGAGCAGTCGTAACATGCAGGGCGCCTTCGGGTGGAACTCGGATTTTTTCCTCTCCCTGAACCGCACGGATATCAAAAAATACTTGGTGGAACGAAGCCGGGCCAGCACCTACGTAGGCAACGGGGCGAGCCTACTTCCCATAGAAGGGTACGATGCCTATAATGTTGTCAGTTACCGTTGGGGTGGCCTTGACCCTGAAAATGGCAATCCGCGCGCATATGTAAACGGAGAACTGTCATCCGATTACGCACATATCATCAACAACGCGACAATGGGCGATTTGGTGTTCCACGGCTCGGCAATGCCGAGGGCATTCGGCTCCTTGCGGAATACGTGGACATACCGAGGCTTGGTGCTCTCGGCCAATATTACCTATCGTACGGGATACTACTTCCGTAGACCCACGGTAGATTATGTGAGCCTGCTCAACAATGGGGTAGTAGCCCATGCCGACTACTATCTGCGATGGCAGCAGCCGGGAGACGAGGTCAATACTTCCGTGCCTTCCATGATATACCCTACAGACAGCCGCAGGGATCAGATATACCGTGATTCGGAAGCAACCGTGGAAAAGGGGGACCACATCCGGCTGCAGGACATCAACCTGAGTTATCGAGTGGATAAAGCCTCTTTTCGGGCGCTTCCTGCGCATTCAGCCACAGTCACACTCTACGCACGGAATCTGCCCATCTTATGGCGGGCGGGCGAGTCGGCTACTGACCCTGATTTCCGGAGAATGCCCGAACCATTTAGTGTTTCAATAGGTTTTAATTTGAATTTTTAGTGCCATGAATAAAAGATTGAATACGTTGCCAGCAATGGGCATCATGATAGGTATTGTGCTATTGGCGGGCTGTGCAGATTACCTCGATGTAAAGCCCGACCGCTCATTAGCCATCCCCAACACATTGAAAGACCTCCGGGCCATCTTAGACGGGGAGACAGGGAGAAACATGAATTATCTTTTTTCCGGTGATGTGGGAAGCGATTATTATTACCTCAGCGATGCGGATTTCAACGCACGCAACGAGGATGCCCGAAACCTGTACATGTGGCACCCCGAAGCGGTGGCAGAGCAAGATTGGCGAAGTGCATATTCCAAGGTTTTTGATGTCAATGTGGTATTGGGAGAGGTGGATGACGCTGCTCGGGGAAGCCTCAATGAGTCAGACCGGAATCACATAAAAGGTACGGCGTTGTTCTTCCGCGGATGGCTCTTCTTCCAATTGGCGCAGCTCTTCGCCCCACCGTACGACCCTGCAACCGTAGGTAGCCTACTTGGCATACCGGTGCGGCTTACCGCGAATATTGAAGCCCCGACGGTGCGTACATCACTGACGGAGACGTACCAGCAGATCGTTGAAGATCTGGAAAGCGCGGCGGCCCTGTTGCCTGCCACAACGCCCGTGGCCACCCGGCCAGGAAAAGCTGCGGCGCATGCTGCATTGGCGAGGGTGTACCTGATTATGGGCGATTATGAAAGCAGCCTACAACAAGCTGAAGCGTCATTGGCCCTGAATGAGGCGCTCATGGATTTCAACGAATTGAGCGTCACGGCCAACAAGCCCATTCTGGTGCTCAATAGTGAAGTATTGGTGCATATGCAGCTACCCAATGGTGGTGGAGGATTCGCCAATACCCGGGCGAAAGTCAATCCGGAACTCCATGCCAGCTATGCGGAAGGCGATCTACGGCGGAAAATCTATTTTAAGCAAAATGCTGATGGCTCTTATCGCTTTACTGGAGACTATGGCACCAGCACGACGGCAACGACTCCGTTTTGCGGCTTGGCTACAGATGAGGTATACCTTACCAAGGCCGAATGCCTTGCCCGGCTGGGTGATGCCTTTTCTGCGTTGGAAACACTGAATACGTTATTGGCATCAAGATGGGAAGCCGACCTGTTCAGTCCGTACACCGCCGAAGACCCCGACGAGGTATTGGCACTGGTGGTAACTGAGCGGCATAAGGAGTTGGCCTTTCGGGGCGGCATCCGTTGGGGTGACCTCAGGCGCCTGAATAAAGAAACCCGCTTTGTAAATAAACTCAAAAGGGCAATAGATGGCGAAATGTATGAACTGCAACCCAACGATCCGCGTTATACATTGTTGATTCCGCAAAGCGTGATTGCGCATACCGGAATGGAGCAAAACAGTAGATAAATCAAAGGATTAAAAAGGGAGGCGCCAGATGGATGGCGCCTCCCTTTACTTTTAATCGACCATGGGCAACAGGAAAACGTCTCCGTTTTCCGTGTTTTCCTGTTCGATGCGATCCTGCAATCCAGCATCGATAAGCGGCTTGGGGTCGCTTGGCGAACTGTTCGGATCGGTAGGAGCGATGATGCCGCAGATATTTTCATCTTGCTGGCATAAATCCTCCAAACTTTGCGGATTGGTATTGGCCGTGTAGTTCTCCGGATCGGTGGGATCTGAAGCACTATCGTCATAAACCCATTCCTGCGATTGCAGCAGACCTGCCGCTGCGCTCCTGACGCGATGCTTGGCTACCGTTATAAGGGTAGTACTCAGCATCACCGCCACCATTAAAAAACCAATTACTTTTTTAAAAACCATAATTCTTGGGTTTTATATCAATCCGTGGTGCTTTCATCCGGATGTTGGCAGCGCCATTGCCGATAAGCATGCAAATAGCCTTTGTTAGTTTGGGCCTTATTATCGCCCTTCTTCGTATTTTGCTATGGCTAAGCTAACTAACCACCCCATGATGAAAACAAATGAACCATTCTTTCTTTATGCGCATCAGCCACGAATCGATGGTAATACTTCGGCGTCTTCTTTACTTCGGTGCAGCCAGACGCCCAGGGCTGCGATTAGCGTAAACACCAGGTTGAAAAGAAAATGCACCCACCACCCCATGCCTTCCAAAAAACCGCCACACGAACAGGGTACATATCCGAATGCCCCCGTGGCCGCCAAACCTGTATAGACCGTAAAGCTGCCGATAACCAGAAGGTTTGCCGCCAAACTACCTCTGGTTAATTTTGGTGCTGCTATTAAGTAAGGAGGCACCAAAACGATGGCCATGAGTAACTCAGTAGTCGGCACGCCCCAAACGAACACTTCCTTCAACGGTTCTGGAAACGGCTGCCGCCGCATCTTGATGCGATATACCGGAAAATCCAGTAGTTTCGTCATGCCCGTATAGGTATATAGGGCTATGAAAAGGAGCCGGATGCCGGCATCGATGTATGGGGTTTTCTTGTTCATGGTATGTTGCGGTTTGCAAATTCTTGTGTTCACTCCTAGTGGGATAACGCGGATGCCTTGCATCGGCCTATCCATTCGTTTGAGGTGTTAAGGATCCATCACCGTACCCCCTTCCTGTTTAGCCGGAAGAAACTGTACTTCTTCTTCCGGTATGAAACCACCTATTGGGGTATCGTAATAAAACCAGCCCGACCTGTTGTATGCTGTGTTTATGTGTTCGCTGTTCATCTGCTATGTTTTTACCTTTTCTTTTTTCCCAAGCGGGTGGGGCGGAATGAAAACCGCCCCGACCGGCCTGTACCGAAACCATTGCCTATCGATCGGCTCACCTACCTGTCGTTTCCGGTATAGGCAAATGTAGGGTGGCGGTCAGGCCGAAAATGGGCCAGAATGGCCCGTTGTATATCGAATATTTTTTGTATGGGAGGTGTACTCCGCTACCAAAGCCTCATATGATACTATCATGTGTGAAAAACCTCCATACAATATCAATAGCCAACTATTTGCATTGCTTACAAATCAGCAAGCTGATAGGTAAAGTAAATGCATTACACCTACCACTTCCGGTAATACCCCCGCTTGCCTCGCTTGTATGTCGATTCGCTGATCTGCAGGATGGCGCATACTTGCTGCATAGGCAATAGCGGGGCCAGCCTAGGGTAAGCCTCGAAGAATGCGGCAACGCGGGCCTCGCCACCGGTTTGCCGGAACACATGGTCAAGCAGGGCATCCTGCTCGATACGGCGCTGCTTGAGGATGTTGATGAGTTCGCTGAAGGTATGATACTGTTGCTGGGCCTGCTGCAACCGCGCATTGGGCAGCTGCATCACGCGGGTATCGTCAAGTGCCTGGATAAACACCTCATCGCGCCGCTTGGTAAAGGCATGTGCCGTACCGGTGAAATAACCGCCAGCCGTGACCAGCCACGGCACGGCCACCGAACCGTCTTCGGCATAGTACAATGCCATCACCGCACCCTCCAGCACGAGATTCCAGTACGGCCAGAAATCGCCCGCCCGCACGAGGTACGTGCCAAGCGAATAATCCACGACCTTGGCATACGCCTGCACAAAGGCGATGGCCACATCGGGCACGTGGGCTACATGGGTGGTCCAGAATTGGATGAAGGTGTGCATAACGGTTTGTTGATCGTGAGCAAAAGGCATGGTGCCGTGGTATAAGGCACCAGCCATGGGGGCCCACGCCACTTGGCACCACCTGGTAGACAGGCCGGAGGCACTGGGCCGCCATTACCGGACGGGATTGTAGACACTATTGAAACAACGATCATAATCACGATTACTTCCTGTAATACCGGGCAATAAACTGGAAGGTACCCGAGGCATCGCCACCGGATCTGTGCGGACTGCTGGTCCGCGAGGCCCCGTCGATGCCCTCGATGATCTTACCCCATTCCTCGTCGTCGTCTTCCGGCTCTTTGCCCATCACGGCATAGCTGATAGGTAGCCGATGCAGGAAGAAAAACGGAATCCGCGACTGTACGAATTCGATGAACGATGCATGGAGCCCGCTCGCAATAAAGGCTTGCTGATGTGGGGTCAACTCGAAGTGCTTCGTAAGCCATAACGGGAAATCGGTAGCGATTTCTTCCGCCTCAATGACGAGGAATTCATGCGGCAACGCATACAATTTCGAGACGACCTCGCTTACTCCTGTGGGATTCAATGGTTCTTTTGTCATAATGCAAATACTTTGGTTTTTAATAAAAGTTTTGATAAAATTGCCCCAAAACCGTCAAATCAACAATACTACGCGGTACCTCAGGCCGGATTCGTGAGTGTTTTTCCGGATTCGTGAGTGTTTTTGTTGAACATGCTTTCAATCATTTATCCAAATTCTATGCACCATGAAGAAATTGCTTACTTATTATGCACGAAAACCTTACTTGCTGGATCTCATCATCGCCTTGATTTTACTCCCGCTTTTTTGCCACCTCGTGGTGGCCCTGTATTCCAGACGGACCATCGGCGAGCTAATCGTTATGCGGGGCTACCAGATTCCCATGGTGATCAGTTACCTATGCGGGCTCCTCGTGATGGCTTATCTGCGCACCAGCAATTACATGCTCAACAAACGCTATGGCATAGACGATGGCTGGGAATACCGCTTAATACATCAGCTGCGGTGGAATATCCTGCCACCGCTGGCGTTTGTGTTGCTCGTTATCACGGCATACTTTGCTTTATTCGGCCAAAATATCTTAGACCGAGGGTATTTCCGTCGGGAGGTGTTTTTGGTTTTGCTAGGCATCGTGCTGCTGGTGCTATTGTACTACGTGCAAAACAAACACCGCTACCTGTGGAACAAGCAACGCGAACAGGAGGAATATGATCAGCTGGCGGCTGGGAATCCCCCGCCGATGGCCGCCATGGATGATATCGCCATGGGCGAACCTGTAGAAGCAAAACCCTCGATCTGGGTGGTGCAACCAGAAAGGCGGAGAGTGGCCATACTAATGCCGATCGATGCGGCAGCTATCATCGACCGGCACAACGGAAAAACCACGGTAAGCACCTGGGACGGGCAGTTGTACGAATGGCCAATGCCATCCACGCAAATGAAAGCACTGGTGGAAACACACGGATTTACGTGGCTGGGGCAGCATTATGCCCTGCTCCATAATAGTGTGGATAACCTTGAAGGCATAGGCGATAAAGGATGCAAGCTGCGCCTCAAGCTGGGCATTGTGGTGGGGAAGGAAAAGCAAGTATGGATGAATCATGAAGACGGACAGGAGCGCACGTACTTGCTTTTCCATAGAAACATCAGCAGTGGCGTGCGTAGCTGGTATGAAGAAACATGTGAAAAAGGCCGCCCCGTTTCGGAGCGGCCTTGAGGGGCTAACGCTTGCGCCTACGAGTGAGGCGCTGGATCAGCCATGCGGTGAAAAAACTCACCGAGGCACCTACCGCCGCCAGTACGGCGGTATGCAGTACATCCGCCCAAGGTGGAAAGTACGAGACGCCGAGCAATGTGCCGCCGGCAATACCGGCTAGCCGGTTTGCGTGGCTATTCATCGGCCTCTTCCTCCTTGGTTTCAGGCGGGTCGGGCTCACTGGCTTCCAGCGCTTCCAACAGCCCGATGGCGAGGGCCACATACTTCGCCCCAGCCACCACTTTGGGTGGGAGCTTGAGCGGAGCCGCAAGAATCACCCGAGCTGCCGTGGCAAGCCCTTGCTTGATCCGCTGGTAAAGCGATGGCTTCTCGCTCATAATATGCCCTCCGCTACAATGACCAGCCATACCGCTTCACCGGCCTCCAATGCAGGATAGGTAATGGCCTTGATGCGATCCAGCGCTAAGCGGCTGAATACCCCCTTGCCAGGAGCCACGCACTTGGTTACCGGAGCGATGCATCCTTGCAGTTCCGTGACGGCGAAGTTGGCCGGATGGATGAGGATGCTCGATCGGGCAGGCACGTTGGCCACGGCGAGCTGGTCGCCATGCTTGAAGTGCATTCGCCGGAAAAGGCGGTAACGCCCCTCAGGAATGCAGCTCACCCAACGGCGATTGTTGCGCCAAGGCAGCTCGATGGTTTGGCATACGGGCTTTCCCTGGTGCTTGAGCACCCCATTGGTGCCTTCCGGATGGTACGTCCGGATGAGATGTAGCTCCGTCATCAAACGGTGATATTGATGATGGCCATGGGGTTGTACGCGCCATTGTTGAGGCCGTAGCTACGCCCGCCGTCGGCGATGTAGAAGGTGACGCCGAAGACCACCACGATGGGTAGCCCCGCATCCGCGGGAAGCGGAAGTGCAAGCGTCGATTCTTCCGTGGTCAACTGCTTCACGTCCAACTCTGCCGATTGGGCCATGGATAGCGTAGATTCGCCTTCCTCACTGAAATCCAGGGTGGCCGCCCCCGCCACAAACTGGAAGTGGGTAGCCTCCAGTGGCTTGGCCAGCTTCGTGGCAGGCTGGATACCCGGTACGGTTACCTGCACGGTGCCGGCCACGGCATCCACAACGGCGCTGACCGAAGCAAACAGCGTGTTGGACAATGTGGCTGCCGCATTGAAATTGAACCGCCGCAGGATGGCCAGATGCTGCGGCAATACCTGCCGCTCACCACGCACATGTTCGGCATCAGCCCGTACCACACGTAGCATCCGGCTTCCGAGCCGGTTTGGCATACGCGGATCGTACGTCATCAGGATGAGCGGACGCAATGCATCGCGCAAGTGCTTGGCCGCCAAGGAGGCCGTTGCGAAGTCCGCATTGTTTTCGCGCGTGCGCTGGTACTTGGGATCCGTGGCAATGCGTTGGGCGCTCACGCCACCCTTTTCGCGTACCTGATGCCCATTTTTGGTTTTGTAAAAGGTCAAATCCCCGATTCTTCCTTTTAATTTTAAGAAACTGTCTTGTTGTGCCATAAGTATGACTTTTTTTTAACAACGAAGCAAAGTTCCGAACTATGGATTTGGCGCATGTCGCCTGGCGCCGCATAAGACGCAATTGGCGTTATTGTCGCAATAAAACCTAATTGTCGCTTTTGTCGCTTGCTCCATTCGATGGCCGATATTAAATTTGTGGTTGAATAAACCGTCGTGTTTCGGGAATGAGCACCCCCTTGGCCGTAGCCTATCCGATTCCTATTCGCCCCTGCTCCGCATATGCGCCGCTATATATTCGTTAAAACGTGGCAAAAGTGACAGGGTACCGATACGTAAGCGGAAAGGAAGCGGCAAACAAGGAGGTGGGAGGCACCTTAAACGCGGGCGCGGCATTTGATTAACGACACCTCGGCCAAGTGCCGGGGCGGTAAATTTCTGACCATGAAAAGAACCAAACTTGTCATAAATGCCAATGAAATCAGCATCATCCTAGGCATTAGTATCCGCCAAGCGCAACGCTACAGGCAGCAGGTATTAAAAGAACTACGCAAAAAAAGCCATCAAGTAGTCACCTACGAGGAGTTTTCCGAGTATTCCGGAATCAACCTTGCCAATATACTAGAAGTCTGTTTAGGCAAGAGGCCCGACGAAAGAGGGTGAGGGGCATCGGCACGGCCCATTGCGGGCCGTGTTATGCAAATATAGCGGAAAAATGTCTTTGTTTGAAGACATTTTATAGCTAATTTTGTCTTTTACTGAAGACAATTTGAAAAGATGGATATTTTAAAGGAAAAATCCGCGGTCTTATTGAGCCAGGTAGATATGGGCTTCCAACGGACACTATTGCGCCAGATTAACTGGGAAAATAGGCTCATCGGCGTACTCGGATCCAGAGGAGCCGGCAAAACCACGTTATTGCTGCAACGCATGAAGACGCTGGATCTACCGACGGACGAAATGCTTTATATCAGCTTGGATGACTTGTACTTCACTACGCACACGTTGGCCGAAACGGCCGAAACGTTCAGGAAATCGGGCGGCAAATACCTGTTTGTAGACGAGGTACATAAATATGAAGGCTGGGCGCGGGAACTCAAAAACCTATACGATTTCTACCGGGACATTCATGTGGTATTTACGGGTTCATCCATTGTTGAGATGTTGTCCTTGGAGGTTGATCTCAGCAGGCGTGCCCATGTGCATCACCTCCCCGGTTTTTCTTTCCGCGAATTCGTTGCCTTTGAGCACGGGATAGCGCAACCGGCTGTCGCGTTGGAAGATTTGCTTGAAAACCACGTGGCGCTGGCCAGCAAGCTGAATAACTGGAAACCCATCAAGCTATTCGGGCAGTACACCACCTACGGATACTATCCGTTTTACAAGGAAGATATAGCGAGTTATCCCCGTCAGCTTGCCAATGTGGTCAACCTTACGATTGCCTATGATCTCGCTTTTATCGAGGATATCGACAAGCAACAGGTCCGTAAGATCAACCAACTGCTTTCCAGCTTGGCTACACAGGTACCGTTTAAACCTAATGTCTCCGAGCTTGCAAAAACCATTGGTATGAGCAGGACGACACTTATCCAGTACCTGCATTACCTGGAAAAAGCCAAACTGATCCAGTTGGTCTATCTGGAGGGTAAGGGTCTGGGACCGTTGGAGAAGCCGGGAAAGTTGCTTTTGGATAACCCCAATCTATTTCATGCAATTTCTACCCAACCCAAAAACGCCGGAAGCATACGCGAGAGCTTCTTCGTCAATCAGCTGCGAAACGCAGGCTACCAAATCGACCTCGCCAAAAAAGGGGATTTTGTCGTAGATAATCGGTATATCTTCGAAGTAGGCGGGGCCAGAAAAAACTTCAGCCAAATAGCGGATATCCATGATGCGTATATAGCTGCAGATGATATCGAAATCGGGAATGGCAATAAGGTGCCGCTTTGGCTTTTCGGAATGCTCTATTAAACCGTTGAAGAGGGGGCGTCAGTTGCAGAACAGGGCAAATGCATTTAAGCGAAATCCCTGATCTATTTTCCAAAAATTTGGAAGTTTAAAATATATTTCTGTAATTAGCGGGTACGTTACCGATTAAAACCCTTAGTACTCGATCTTGAGGGAGCGCTTATGCACGTGGTGCTTAGGACTTTATTTAGCTGTACGTTTTGCGCAATTTGCGTGTACGTACCCGTGATTTACATGGAGCAGTTAAAAAAAGCCATTGCGCAGTGTGCTTATACAGAAAGAAACAACTAATCAATATAGGCATGAAAAAAAAACTTTTTTTTCTTTGGCTTTCAAGCTTAACGGCTTGGGGTGTACACGCCGGTCCGCTCCCATCGGCGAGGGCAGGCAGTTCGCTGTCGATGGCTGGTGTTCGGATGCAGCAGGCCGTATCGGGCACGGTGAAGGATGCCTCTGGTACACCGTTGGAAGGCGTGAGTGTCATAATAAAACGAACTGGATCGGGTACGGCTACCAGTACAGCGGGCAAATTTACAATTGAGCAGGTTGAGCCTAGCGACATATTGGTATTCAAACGCATGGGCTATAAGGAGATGGAGATGGGCGTGTCGGGAAGGTCTACCGTGGATGTGGTCATGGAGGAAGATGTAGCGGGGCTTGACGAAGTAATCGTGGTTGGCTATGGAACGCAAAAGAAGAGCTCGGTGACCGCAGCGATTTCCAAGGTGGATAACAAAATACTGGATCAAATTCCAGTAGGGCGTCCCGAGCTTGCATTGGTAGGCCGATTGGCCGGTGTCAACATTTCCAATACCCGGAGCAACCCCGGTTCGGCACCCATTATTCGAGTACGCGGCTCCGGATCGATTTCTGCCAGTAATGATCCCTTGATTGTGATCGATGGGTTTCCGGGAGGAAGCATGAGCAGTGTAAATATGAATGATGTGGAGTCTATTGAGGTCCTGAAAGACGCATCTTCTGCAGCCATTTACGGCTCTCGGGGTTCAGGTGGGGTCATTATTATCACTACAAAAAAGGGAAGTATCGGAAAGCCCCAACTTCAATTGAATGCCTATGCCGGGGTAGCGGAAGCTTTGGGGCACGACGATTGGATTTCCGGTGATGAGTTCCACGATTATATTGCCCGTTACATGAATCGGGACTATACTTGGCAGGGCGGCGATGTATCAGTACCACTTTGGGGCGATGATCGCCGTCCACCGAATTTCCGTGTCAACCCGGTCATCCGTGAAGGGAACTACATCTGGGAAGATATTTTATTGCGCCCGGCACCAATGCAAAACTATAGCCTGTCCGTACGCGGAGGAACAGATGACGTTACGTATTATATTTCCGGGACGTATCGCGATGAGCAGGGAACGTTATTGACGACGGGCTATAAAACCTATGCTTTTCGGGCCAATGTGGATGCGAAATTAGCTCCCGGTATTAATGTGGGCATCATGGTAAGCCCAAACTGGGCCGATCGGCGGACTTCCCCGGTGACCATGGAGGCGATCGTGAAAACAGCACCGTTCGTTTCTCCCGATCCCTATCCGGATGGGACTTACCCCCGGCCGCTGGACTATTGGGGTAATTCGGTATCTGCACAAACAAGCCCGCTAGCTACATTATACGGTACTTTTAATACGTTGTCTTCCATGAACAATGTCGGCGAGATGTATGCAGAAGCGCAGTTAGGAAAAGGGTTGTCAGTTCGGTCGTCCTTCGGTGCCAACATAACTTACGGTATCGATGAAAGATTCCAATCAGCATCCGCGACGACCAACGGGCTTAACTCCGGGTCGGCCCGCGATACCCGGTCCCTTAACCTGCTTAACGAAAACGTATTGCGGTATACCAATGATTTTGGGGGAGATCATGATTTTAACGCCATTTTGGGGGCTTCTTTCCAAAAAGCAACTTCCCGCACGGCACTGCAGACCGCCGTGGCTGGAAGCTTTAACAACGAAGCCATACGCACGCTGAATAATGCGATTATTGATCCCTCCCGATCGTATACGACCAAATCCAAATGGGGGCTTATTTCGTATTTCGGTCGGGTAAATTATGCGTACAAAGGAAAGTATCTGCTAGCAGCTTCGTTTCGTACGGATGGCAGCTCCCGGTTCGGGCCAAACAACCGATGGGGAAATTTCCCTTCGGCATCCATCGCTTGGCGGATTTCTCAGGAGGACTTTATGCAGGGTAACACGGTGGTCAGCGAACTAAAACCCCGGGTTAGTTACGGCGTGGTCGGTAATTTCAATATCGGTGATTTCAGCTATCTCGGCACGATCGATGATGTGTATTATTCACCCGACGATGTACTTACCAAAGGGTGGGCACAAAACGCCATTGGTAACGGTGGGCTGCAATGGGAACGGACGGAAAGCTATAACATCGGGCTGGATTTGGGGCTGTTTAATAACCGGCTGACGATGGCGGCCGACTACTACCAGAAGAAGACGACCAACCTGTTGTATGATGTTTCGGTACCGTCTATTTCTGGTTTCCCGACCGCACTGGTGAATGTGGGGGATGTCCGAAATACCGGTTTTGAAGTTGAATTGAACTCCCAGAACCTGACGGGCGCCTTCAAGTGGTCGACGGCGTTTAACTTTTCGCGAAACAAAAATGAAGTGGTCGACTTGGGAGGGGTGGATGAGGTCATCAACACACACTCCAGGGGAATGTCCTGGATTCTGCGGAAGGGAGAACCCATGTTTTCCTTTTACGGATACAAATTAGCCGGTGTGTTGGTTGATGAAAACGATGTGGCCAACTCGCCCATCATGGATGGATCGAAACCAGGAAATACAAAGTATGCCGATGTGAGTGGACCGGATGGTGTTCCTGATGGGAAAATTACGCCGGATGATCGGGTGATTTTGGGTAGTTACCTGCCTAAGATGACATTTGGTATGGTCAACGACTTTTCGTGGAAAAATTTCGATTTGAGCATCGCCATGCAATCATCTATCGGTGCCAAGATGTATAATCTGGAAAACTTATATTATCAGGGAGCCACCGTTAGTGCAATAAGACGGTCATTGGTAGAAAACCAATGGTGGTCGCCAACGGAACCCGGCAATGGCAAAGAGCCCGCAACGGCGCTCAGTCAACTGGCTTGGGTGTCCAATAGCGATTATTATCTGGAGGATGCTTCTTTTCTGGCCATTCGTAATTTGAACCTCGGCTATTCCGTACCGCAATCTTTCTCGGAACGATATAAGATTAGCAATTTTCGCCTTTTTGCGTCCATCAGCAACTTGCTGATGATCACCAAAAAAGGATTCCACGGATATAATCCGGAAGGATTTACAGGTGACGAAAGTAACGGAATAAAAAGTATGCCCGGGTTTAATAATGGCTCGGAACCGATCAATCGGGTGTATACGTTTGGAGTTAACGTAATTTTCTAACCTATAACAAACGCATCATGACACGAACTATAGTGAATCAATTGACCAAAGGCGTATTGTTGGCGGTCTTTTTGGCCTTCGGGGCCTGTAATAGCATTCTGGAGTTGACCCCTGAATCGGAATTGACCGAAGCAAATTTTTTTAAAACTGCCGCAGACATGGATGGAGCGGTACTAGGAATTTACAACAACTATCAGACCCGATTCCCCCGTGATTGGACTATTTCCGAAATGTTATCGGATAATACCTATCGTACGGGGTATTTTAATATCGGCGGT
Organism: Parapedobacter tibetensis; assembly: GCF_024704835.1. Classification (GTDB taxonomy): domain Bacteria; phylum Bacteroidota; class Bacteroidia; order Sphingobacteriales; family Sphingobacteriaceae; genus Parapedobacter; species Parapedobacter tibetensis. The sequence goes on along the minus strand of NZ_JAMXBE010000003.1, from coordinate 307,259 downwards.
ATCGACGAATTGAATAATTTATCGATTACCTCGGAGAATCCACGTTTTGCCGACTTCTGGCGACTTGCTTACCAAGGTGTCTTTCGGGCGAACTCCGTAATTTTTTATATAAATAATCCGACAGATTATGCAGAAAACCAGCAAGCGCAACTCACCGGTGAGGCGCTCTTTATGCGAGGGCTTCTCTATTTCGATCTGGTGAAAGTATTTGGAGGTGTTCCACTGGTCACATCCAAACTTACGGTGGAAGAAACTTATGACGTACCACGGTCGTCCGAAGCAGAAGTGTACCACCAGATTACCGAAGATCTGAAGCAGGCGATCGACCTGCTGCCAATGAAAGCAGCTATAGCCGGGGGACGGGCCAGCAAGGAGGCTGCGGTCTCATTATTGGCTAAAGTATACGTCTACCTAAAAGAATGGGATGAAGCGAAAACTTATCTGGATATGGTTGAAGGGTTTAACTTTCAACTAGAAGCCGAATTCAAATCGCTTTGGTCGCTCAGTTCGGAAAATAACAAGGAGGTTATTTTTGCAATGAAATACCTTGACGGTGAAAATGGACAGCCACTTTCAACGGATTTCCTGCCGTATTTCGGGGTGTCCGGCATATCGGCCCGCGGCAATGAAAACATCTTCCCCACATGGAGCTTGTACAAACTGTACGATGATGAAGACAGCCGGAAAGCCGAAACCATTACGCCCTATTGGAAATCACCGAATAGCCCCCCTGCCGATCCGCCCGTATGGTACCCGTTTGTGAATAAGTTTGCCGTCCAGCATACACCCAATAACAGCGGACTGGACCTGCCTGTGCTCAGATATGCTGACCTGGTGCTGCTCAAAGCGGAGGTTCTATATTACCTGAACCAGCCAGAGCTGGCACTGGCCGAGATCAATCGCGTGCGTCAGCGGGCTTTCGGCGACGACAGCCACAACTATACGTTAGCAGATATCGGTACCGAAGAGGCGTTTCTGGATAAACTCTTGTTGGAACGCCGCTTGGAATTTGCTTTTGAAAACGAGCGTTGGTTCGACTTAGTGCGGACAGGCCGCTACCTGACTGAACTGACAACGGTAGAGCGGTATTATAATCCGTCTGACGGTTCTGTTCAGACCGTGCAATTAAATCCCCAAGAGCACCATCGGTATATGCCAATACCGCGTAGTCAGATAGATTTGGTCGGAAGCGAGGTGCTACGACAAAATGAAGGATATCACTGATGGACCGGTCAAGAAGGGGTTTCACACAACGAGATCGCCCAGCGGTTGGGCATCTCACGGGAAACCGTCAAAAAACAAATCGCCCTCGCTGCAGGCTGGTGCCTCGCGCAGGGCAATCGAATTTAAAACTTTTTCGTCATTGCGAGGCTTTGAGAGCCGAAGCAACCTTCGTCCAAAATAGATTGCTTCGCTCCATTTCATTCCCAAACGCTCTTGCTCGGCAAAGACGCATGGCTATTATCTTTTTTAAACGCGGTTACCTTGGCGCCTCGCGTTTTTTAGCATTCTTTATAATATTTTGGGTATTTTAGCCAATCCTTTAGCGATATGGAGATGAAACCAACTATTACTATTGAATATTGCCCCAAATGCGGCTGGATGCTAAGATCGGTATACTTGGCGTCAGAACTGCTCACTACCTTCACAGAGGAGCTGGGCGGGGTGTTGCTACGACCTTCAGAAGACGCCGGAAAATTCAGCATCTTCCTTGATGGAGAGGTAATCGTAGACCGTAAAAAGGACGGTGGGTTCCCCGAAATAACCGCACTGAAGCGTTTGGTACGCGATTACATAGCGCCCCATAAGAACCTAGGGCATTCGGAAAAGGATTGATGAGCTGCGGTGTGAAGTGACCTTCGCCGAATATGGCGAATACTCCTGCATCAACCTCGTGTGCATCATCGCAAATCTATCGAATAATTGGATATACGCTGCCGGAGCTGAGCAGTCAGTCGCTGGAACACGGGGCTCTTGGGAATCAGCTCATCGCAACGGACGGCCCACGCCAGCTCTTCATGTAGGGCTGGGTCATTGGCTGCCAAGGAGGCAGCATAAGCATTGGAGGCCTTGTATAAGTAGGAGCAAATCTCGCGAGCATACAAATTGAGCGCAAACTGCTTCTCTTCTTGAAACCCCTCGATCTTGGTGCTATCCATCGTGCCGCTCCAAAAGGGCTCCATCGTCTCGTGATACCGCCTGTCATTTTCTGCCGCGATGGAATCTAAAGGAATGTCCATCAACTCGCTTACTAACTGCGGGCCCGCTTGCTTCACACCCGCGGTGTCCTTGACCATGACATGGTAAGCCAAGCGATAGCGCAGTAGTGCCTGTCTTTGCGGTGGCGAGAGATAAGGCACCAGTAGGTCCGCAAAAGTAAGCGACTGCTGGAATGCCAGTGGATTGCTGTCCTTCATGGAATTGGATGCCCCCTTCATGTTGCCCGCGGCTACATAGTGGCAGGAAGAAACAGGCTGAGAAAAAAGTGATTTGCATGTATTTGCTGGTACACATTGCCGTGTAGTATTGGTTATCACCCAAAGGTAGGAAAAATAGTATGGCCGGCATCGTTCTTGACCGATCTGGGAGGCGAATTATTCGTAGTTACATTCGCCAATTATCTATATATTCACGTCGATAATATTCCTAAATTGTTTTTATATACTCGGGCGCTTAATACCGGTTTACCGTGCCGTCTATGTAGTAATTCACCAGGATAGCCATGCTTCCATTGGCATCGACCACGCCTTCATGGGTCGCCACAAGCTCATTTTCCAGATAGATCTTAATGAATACCTCTTGGCCCGGCACCGCATAGTCAACCGATATGCTACAGCCTATCCCTTGTACCAGGTCGTTGAGCGTGACTTCTTTTATCCAAGGCAATGACACCGTCTCTTCGTATTCGATATTATCAAGATCCGGATCGTCATCCAAGATGGTGGGCGTGTACGAAATCATGACTTGCTTCGAAATTGTACCCGTGACCTCATAGCGGTAATGGCGGTTCTCACGAGTTTCGTTTTCTTTTTTACATCCTGCCAAACCCAAGGCAAGGACAAACAGGGCTAAAACTGGGATTAGTTTACGAATCATACACCGTTTAATTTTGATAAATTGGTTGACTCAAAATCCGGGCCGAAAATAAATAGGTCTTCCTGCACGAGCAAGCATATCTGCCGTTGATCATCGCAGCAGGAACCTTTCAAGGGCCCGCACCCTATGCCCAAGTCAATGACATAATAATATGCGCCTACAGGCAGATCGGTGCCGCTTAGGTCAATCATATTAAATAAATAATGCCATAACTTTAGGCAATAAATTGATTTATGATTATCATTGTTGTCTATTTATAGACAGTATGTACATACGATCAACCGGCCTAGTTATCCTTACCCTTTTGCTCTATGCTTGCATAGGGGTACAAGCGCAGCAGCGCCCCCAGTATACGCAATACATTTTTAATGGTTTTTTGGCCAACCCGGCCGTGGCCGGTATCGAGCGTTATGTGGATTTAAAAATGGGTGCCCGCAGTCAATGGCAGGGGGTGGATGGTGCCCCGCAGACGCTTACCAATGCGGCCGGTTGCACGGATGAGACGAGTATAATCGTGGAGATGTACGAGCCGCTGACGGCACCGTTCATCCCGGATACCGTAATCTGTACTGCGGAGCGCGAGGTAATACACATCGTGGCACCGCCAGGATACGCCGCTTACTACTGGAATGGCAGTATCAGCGGTCCGTATTTTGACATATCCAGTCCGGGTAGCTATACCTTGCAAGTGGAGGACGAAAACGGATGTACCACCACTGCCACATTTGAGGTGCGGCCATACTGCAAGGAGATCATCATTCCAAACACCTTTTCACCAAATGGTGATGGCGTCAATGACGTGTGGGTAATAGGTGGGCTTGAAGAAGATATACAGGCGCAGGTGGCGGTATTCAATCGCAACGGTCAGGAAGTATTTCGTTCACGAGGATATGCTACGCCATGGAATGGTACTTATAAAGGGCAACGGGTGCCGGTGGGGGCTTATTATTACACCATCATCACGACGCGTGGCGAAACACTCAAAGGCTCGATAACGGTGTTGTACTAAGCATAACGAAGGAACTGGTATTTCCGAAAATTTAAGGTGCCGAAAACGCTGTATGTGGAGAGCATTTATGACTGTGGTCGGTGAGATAGGTGCTGTCTGGCATTTTTTCGCAGCTAATGTGGGCTAATGGGACGGATTGCCCACTCCGCGAAGTGGCGGAAAGGGCGTAAAATAAAAAAATGAAAAAATGTTTTGCTTAGTGTAGAAAATACACTACCTTTGTGTCATCATAATTTAGGTTTATAATTTAGGTTTATAATTGGTTAGTAAAGGCTTCCATTCTCCCCGTTTGGAAGCCTTTCGTTTTTTAACCGTATTGGAAACCTTCCGTCGTTTTTTCAGCAGTAATAGCACCCTTCACTCATTTAATAATGGTCCGCCCCTTCCTGTTTTTAACCATATGGATGGGAAGGCTATTGCCTTAGCTTTCGGTTTTCCGATAGTCCATGGCTTGTCTGCCGGCATTGCTTCCATCTTCAAAAGGGGCTGTCTAAAAAGTCAAATCATAATAATCCATAAATATTTTTAAAAGAAACATAGTTGCATTTAAATATTGATCTCTATATTTGCAACCCAGTTGCTTTATAAAAAGCTCGATCATTATCTAGTAATAATTGTTTTCTATATGATACCTTACTTACATGCTATTTACAAACACTTCCGAGGCGCCGCGTGGTGTTTGCTGGTCCTCGCGCTAACCTTTCAACAGTTGTATGCACAGCGGACGGAAAACAAATTCATCCAGGGGCGCATTGTCGATGCTTCGGGTGTGGGTATACCCGGGGCGACCATAACGGTAGCACAGCAGGGACCCCGCGCGGCCACGGATTCGGAGGGCAGGTTTTGGATTGCATTGGGAGAAAGCCGAAGGCTGGCAGTAACCCATGTAAACTATAATGCACTTGATGTACGGCTGCCATCCCCAGTTTCAGCGGATTCGCTTTATACCTGGCTTTTGGTGCCTAAGACAACGCTGCTGGACGATGTTTCCGTTACAGCCTCAGCAACACCCATGCAGCTTCGTAAAATCGCTTCCAGTGTATCCGTATTAAAGCAGAGCGATGCGGAGCTTCGCCAAATCCAAACCATTGATGAAGCATTGGGTTACTTGCCCGGTGTGGCCGTGGATCGCAGTCGAGGCCTCACCACCACTGGTGCCCATACGAGCATCGTGCTGCGGGGTACCGGATCGGCAAACCGCACACTCATCCTCAAAGACGGTGTGCCCATTAACGATTCCTATACGGGAGGGGTATCGGAGTGGAACAGCCTTGCCAGCAACAGCATTGAACGCATCGAAGTGGTGCGGGGGCCGGGTTCTTCCATCTATGGGTCGAGCTCCATGGGAGGTACCGTAAACCTGGTCACACAAAGCCCTGGTGATAGACCTGTGCTCGGGGCAGATCTACGGTACGGCTCGATGAATACCTTCCAAACCAACATAAAGGCCGGCAAACGTTTTGGCAATGGGTGGGGAGCCATCGCCTTTGCCGAGTATAAGAAGACGGATGGATATGCCTACATGGCCGATAGCTTATGGCAAAGCTATTATCAGAAACCCCGCATGGAGCTGCTCAATGTGAATGCAAAACTTGCCTATGACCTGCCGGTGGGTGGTACCTTTACGGCCATTGCCGACTATAACCTCCAGCAACCGGAGTCGGGCACATCAACCATCTACGACGACCGCACCACTACAGGAAACTTCCAACTCCGCTACGCGGACGACCAGGCAAAGGTTAAACCTGAAATCATTGCTTATTACAATCGCCAAGACCGCAAATCTAATTCATTCAGGTGGAACGCGGAATCTCGGGCTTTTGACAACAGGTATTACGACTCGGAAGTGCCTTTAGATACTTATGGGTTGATTGCCAAAGCAAACCAAACCTGGTACGGCAACTCCATTACCCTAGGGGCCGACCTCCGGTTTACCAAGGTACAATCGCATAAATTCTATTATGGCCAAGGCGATCAGGATTTTTCTGGAAACCAGAATTTCATATCTTTTTTTCTCAACGATGATATCAGTATCGGTGAGCGGCTCCATGTGAACGCTGGGTTACGCTTTGACCATTGGAGCAACAAACAGGGACATTTTTTTGATAACATGTCTGGCGAGGCGATCGATATCACATATGATGACGCTTCGTCCGATATATTTACCCCGAAGCTGGGGCTGACCTACGACTTCCTGCCTAACTTCAGGCTCCGCACGGTATACGCCACCGGTTTCAAGGCACCAAGTAGTTATTACCTGTACAATGCTACACCGTTGGGCACGTCCTTCCGGCTCGGGAATCCGTCGCTCAAACCGGAACGGATGGCTTATTCCGTAGATTTCGGTGCAGATTTCCAACTTGGCAACCGCCTTGAAATTTCTGCGACGGTATATGCTTCGCAGTATAGCGACTTTCTGACCAGTGTGCTGATAGACCGCAGCGAGGTACCTTCCTATTTCGACCCTGGCAACCTGCCCGTAAGGCAATACATCAACATCGGTAAGGTGAATCTTCGAGGGTTGGAATCCTTTGTACGTTATCGCATCGGCGATGGGCTTTCCCTGCAAGCCAGTTATTTCCACAACCGCTCGGAAATCATACGTTATGAAACCAATCCGGAATATGAGGGCAAGGAGATGAACGATAATCCCAAGCATAGCCTATCGGGAGCTGTGGTTTTTGACAAGACTCGCTGGTTTCACCTAAGCGCTTGGGCAAGGCATACCGGCAGCCATTATGGAGATCTGGAAAACACGCCGGATAAAACGATGGCAGCTGTTACCGTATTTGACTTGAAATTGGGTAAATCAGTTGGGCCGGTATCCATCAACCTCAATGTGATGAACTTATTTGACAAACAATATTACGGCAGCTATTCGTCGCCAACAAGTTATTATTATGCGCCTGGGCGTACATTTTTTACGGGCATCAGTTACCAACTTTAACATCCATGATAGCATTTCTTGATCATTTCCTCTTTCAACTAACCTCCTTTTTATTCCTGCCCATATTCCTGGCACTATTTGCCATGGTATGCTGGACAACCATTTCATTAGGTATATTCCTCCGTGAATGGATAGATCATAAACGCAAAGGAAGCCAGCGGCTGCGGGTCTTTCGGCAAGAACACGATGAATCGATTGCGGAAATCTTGCGCAATCCGAAGTATGCGGATATCCGGCTCACCGAAATGGTAAGGCGATGGGAAAAAAAGCTGAACAACCGCTTGGATAACATCCGTTTCATGATCAAAGCGGGTCCTTCCATTGGGCTTGTGGGCACGCTGATTCCCATGGGGCATGCCTTGGCGTCACTCTCGTCTGGCGACATGACGGCCATGTCTGAAAACATGGTTACGGCATTTACATCCACTATTGTGGGCATCACTTGTGGCACCATCGCTTACCTTATCGCCCTGGGCAAGGAAAAATGGCTGCATGCCGATTTCCTGGCCTGCGAGGTATATGTGGAGACACGACTGCGCGAAATTGCTCCTTCCGATAAGTGGAATGTCCCCGTGGAAAAAGAAGCGATAGCCGTGGAAGAAGAAAATATGGTACGATGAAGCTGTTGACCAATAGCCGCATGGAAGGCCGGCAGGAACCTCTTGAAGATCCCATCAGCGGAGTAGCCAATCTGTTTGACGTAAGTGTAGTACTTATTGTGGCGATGATTTTTGCACTCATCTCGGCCCTCAATATGCTGGATCTTTTTGACCCCAATACGGAAGTGACCGTCACCAAGCAGAACGCCAATGGGCAGATGGAAATCATCACCAAAAAAGGGAAGGAAATTAAGGTGAAGAAACTTACTCCCGAGGAAGCCTCGGGCAAAGGAGAACGGCTTGGTACAGCTTACCAGCTGGAAGATGGACAGATCATTTATGTGCCGGAAGGAGAATGATGACGAATAAATCACCCTTTATAGCCATGGTTGTCTTGCTGGCTTTGCTTGGCTACGGTTTCGGTGCAATGACGCAGCAAGTAAAAAAAGTGAGCTTACTATTAACCGAAAACTACGGAAAACCAGCACATGAGGCGATAAAGGAACTTGAAGCACTGCCCGGCTTTGCTGATGACTACCACGTATCAGTTGTTACAGCAGCTGAAAGCGAAGGCTTAGCAACGGCAGACCTCGTGGTTTGTTATGTACATGCTGGAGGGGTGATCGAGCGGTTCAATGCGCCATTGCGCTCGGCCTTGACCCGTGGTGCCCATTGCTATGCCGTGGGTACTACGCCCGAAGAAGAGGCGTACAAAAAACAAGGGATACGGTTCGATATGGATGTGGCCCGGTATTTCGAACACCCCAGTCCCGAAAACCTCAAGAATATGCTGCTTTTCCTGCTGCATCGCCACTTCGACAGCCCATACCCTTATGCCGAAGTGCAGGAATTGCCAGAAAGCGGGCTGTTTGCTTTCGAAACGGGCAAGGTGTATGACCGCTTTGCCGATTATCAAAATTCCGGCATCCGGATTAAGCTCGGGGCACCATGGATAGGCTTGTATACCTTCCGCTATGAGGTGGTTACACGGCAGTTGGAGCATATACAGGCTTATGCTGCCGCACTTGATTCCGCGGGATTCAATGTGCTACCTTTCTATGGTTATCCATTGGATAAGGCCATCGACGCGTTCTGCCTTGATGACGATGGCACCTCACGCGTGGCGGCCCTTGTATCGTTCTCGTCGCTGCCGGGATCGTCTACCGTAGTGCTGCAAGAAGCCTTCGAACGGCTGGGAGTACCTGTCATCAATGCCATCAATATCGCTGAAACCGCTGACGAATGGCGGCAATCGCCACAGGGGCTCTCCGTGTTTTCGCGGACCATGGCGCTGGCCCGACCCGAACTTTCTGGACAGATCCAACCCTTCGTGGCCAGTAGCATGGAGCAGGTGGATGATGGAACAGGCCATCAATATAAAACCAAAGTGGCCATTGCAAGTCGGGTAAAGCGGCTGGTGGGCAGGCTTCAGGCTTGGACACGCCTGCAACAGAAGTCAAACGAAGGCAAACAGGTGGCCATTGTCTATTACAACGGGCACCCGGGCAAAAACAATATCGGTGCCAGCTACCTCAATGTATTACCCCAAAGCATGGAAAATATCCTGAATCGCCTCCAGGCGGAAGGATATGACTTGGGAGACGATGCGCCAACGGGAGAGGCAATCTATGGTGCAGTGATGGATAGCGGCCGCAACATCGGCTCTTGGGCACCCGCCGAGCTCGATCGCCTAGTGAAAGAAACAAATCCGGTGCTGGTGCCTATTGAGGCATATAAGAGGTGGTTTGCAGACTTGCATCCCCATCTACAACAGCAGGTGCTTGATAAATGGGGTGCCCCGGAGGAAGCCCGGATTATGGTGTGGGAAGACGCCTCGGGTAAGCGCTTTTTTGTGCTGCCAAGGGTGCAGTATGGCCACATCCACCTGATGCCCCAGCCGGCCAGGGGATGGGATGAAGATTCGGAAGCGCTATTCCACGACATTACACTACCCCCTCACCATCAATACATCGCTTTTTACCTTTATTTGCAACACGAGCTGGATGTGAATGCCGTGGTACATCTAGGTACCCATGGCACGCACGAATGGCTATCGGGCAGGGAGGTTGGCTTTGATGATGACGACGCATCCGAGGCGTTAATCGGAGACCTCGTGAATATCTATCCGTACATCGTAGACAATGTGGGTGAAGGTACCCAAGCCAAACGCAGAGGCATGGCCGTCATCATCGACCACATGACGCCTCCTTTCGACCAAGCGGGAATGAACCCCGAGTTACGGGAGCTCGCCGGAGTAATCAACGACTATAGCGCGGCCATGGAGAAGAGCCCCGCATTGGCCGAAATCCACCTGGCTACCATTAATCGACTGGCGAAAGCCGCAGGCTTGCATAAAGATCTTGGGATGGAGCAAGGGTTCGCTGCAGCGGATATTGAAAAGCTAGAACATTACCTGCAGGAAATCAACGAAAACCAAACCCCAATGGGCCTGCATACGTTTGGGATGTCGCCCGATTCGGCCAAGGCTCAAAAAACAGCGGCGGCCATTGCGAGTAGACAGCAACAGTTATCGCCCAAAGCCCGCGAAGAGCTAATGGAAGATATGTTTCACCGGATAATGGTCAGCGGACAAAGCGAGATGGATGCACTGATGAGCGCCTTGGAAGGACGGTATATCCGGGCGGGACAGGGCAACGATCCCATCCGAAATCCCGATGCCCTGCCCACTGGCAAAAACTTTTTTGCGTTTGACCCTTCCCGTATCCCCACGGAAGACACTTATCAAGCGGGGGCCAGCATGGCCAGGCAGCTTATTGATGACTATCAGCAGCGGCATGAGGGGCAATACCCCGATAAAGTGGCCATCAACCTCTGGTCCGTGGAGACCATCCGGCATGAAGGCATCATGGAATCCCAGATTTTGCACCTGCTGGGCATCAGGCCTGGGTACGATGGCTTTGGCCGTGTGAAAGGACTCGAAGCCATCCCACAAGATAGTTTGGGAAGACCCCGTATCGATGTGGTAGTACTGCCCTCTGGCTTGTATCGCGACATGTTCCCCAACTTGATGCATCTGCTCGACCAAGCCGTGGCGCTGGCTTATGAACAGGATGAGCCGACCAACTTCGTGCGCCAACACATTGATACCACGATGAACCGGCTTGTTGCTGAAGGCATCCGCGATACAGCGCTCGCCAAACGCATGGCGTCGGTGCGTTTATTCGGTGTGCCTAGCGGCGCCTATGGCACCGGACTGAACGATGCTATCCAAGCATCAGCTAAATGGGACGATGAAGGACAGGTGTCATCCGTGTATTTCAACCGCATGGGTCACCTTTACGGACAGGGATTTTGGGGCGACCGGGATATCATTGCCGATGAAGGACAAACGGCAAAGGACTTGGTCATCGGCCTCTTCAAAAAGACATTGGCCGGTACGAAGACGGTGCTTCATAGTCGATCCTCCAATGTGTATGGTGCGCTGGACAACGATGATTTCTTCCAGTACCTCGGCGGCGCAGCCATGGCGATACGTGCTGTAGATGGTTCTTCCCCAGAAGTGGTGGTAACGAATCTTTCTGACCCCAATGCCCTGCGCCAAGAAAGCTTGGATAAATTCCTTGGAAGGGAACTGAATACACGGTACCTCAATCCCAAATGGATTACGGAAATGCTGGATGAAGGCTATGCTGGAGCACGTATGGTAGGCCGGGTGGTCGATAACATGTGGGGATGGCAGGTGACGGTGCCGGAGGCGATTGACGAACAGAAATGGCAACAGTGGTATGATACCTATGTTGCTGACAAATATGAGTTAGATATCAGGCAGAAATTCGCCGATGCTAATAACACGTATGCCTACCAAACCATGCTGGCCCGAATGATTGAGGTGGTTCGCAAGGAATATTGGAAACCGGATGAACAGGTAATGGATAAACTCATAGACGCCTACCTGCAAACAATGGAGGACACGGGCCTTTCCTGCGCTGAAAATGTCTGCGGGAATGAAGCGCTTACCGAATACATCGTAGGCAGGGTAGACAATGGCATATCAACGAAGTTGGTAAACAACCTCATAGACCGGCTGGGGAATATACAGCAGCAACCAGCCGTGGGTAGCGTTGCCCCTCGCCCTGGCCAACAGCCATCACAGTCAATACAACCACCACCGCCTATACAACAATCCCCAGCAAGGGAAAGGCCACAGGTGAAAGATCAGTCTGACGCCAAAGCGACGGAAAATATAGTGAGTGGGTTTAAAATGGAAGAGACTTTGAGGGATTCTCCAGACAAAAAGCCAAAGGCATTGCCCGCTCATACTCCTGTGGATAGTCGCTATTTAATTGGATTGGGATTGTTATTGCTATTGGCATTTAGTTTTGGTAAGCGATTGAGATAGAAGAGAATATCTTGCCATACATATAGGGTATTCTGCATACCTCGAATGGTGATAATAGCTAGCAGATAAAAAAAGTGAAAATTTATTTTGCATAGTGTAGAAAATACACTATCTTTGTGCCATCATAATTTAGGTTTATAATTGGTTAGTAAAGGTTTCCATTCTCCCCGTTTGGAAACCTTTCATTTTTTTGGCTATTGCCAGCCGCTTTGACGATGTGGGCTACATGCCCTGTAACAATCCCTAAAGCCGGCTATCTAAACTAACAAAATCTGTACGTATGTATGATTATAGCATAGAAACACAGGCACTCCAATTCCGCTTTGGCACACAACAAGTGGTAGACAATGTATCATTACAAGTGCCTAAGGGTAGCATATATGGCTTTCTTGGACCCAATGGGGCAGGTAAGACGACAACCATCAAATTGCTGCTCAATCTATTGCGTACCCGAGAAAAGAATATCTATCTGTTTGGGCAAGAACTGAATGCCAAGCGGGTTGGGATTTTATCACGTGTAGGTTCACTAGTGGAACAACCCGCTATATATGGGCACCTCAGCGGTAGGGAAAATCTCACCAACCGGGCGATGCTTCTCGGTGTCCCAAAGAAGAATGTACAGCAATTGCTTAAGCTTGTAGACTTGGAACAGGCAGCTGAAAAGAAAGCCAGCAACTATTCGCTAGGGATGAAGCAGCGTTTAGGGATAGCCCTTGCGCTGCTTGCTGATCCGGAATTGCTAATCCTCGATGAACCCACAAACGGCCTTGATCCCAATGGCATTATCGAAGTGCGTGAATTGCTACAAGACCTTGCCCAAAACCAAGGGAAAACCATCTTTGTTTCCAGTCACCTGCTTGCCGAAGTGGAAAAGATGGCCACACATGTGGGCATTATCAATAAAGGCAAACTCCTCTTCCAAGGAAGTATACATGAGCTGCATGCACTCAATGCAAGCCTGGTGCGTATCGGGGTGGATAGGCTTGCCGAAGCGGGCGAATTTCTTACCCAAGAAGGATTTTTGATATCCGCTTCGGACGGATTTCTGAACGTACCTTTCAATAGCCAGGAAGAGATGGGGCGCGTAAATACCTTGCTGGTCAACCATGGATTTACTGTGTTCTCCCTGCAACACCAAAGGAAAGACCTGGAAAACCTATTTCTTGATATCACGAAAAACTAACTATGCATTCATTCCTTGTTTCCTTACGTTCGGAATTTTATAAATCGCGTAAGACATTAGCTTTTTGGGGCGCAATATTGCTTCCCGTGGCGATTATCAGCCTGATTACGTTTGGTTTCTATGCCAAAAGCGGTAAATTTACCCAATCAGAAGGCATCGTAATCTGGGGGCAGTACGTCGATGGTGTATTGGGGGTGATGGGGGTATTGCTTATGCCCATGTTTGTGATTTTTGTGGCTTATTCAGTCAATAACATCGAGCATCGGGCCGATATGTGGAAGAGTATCTTTAGCCTGCCACTCAATCGGTGGGGTATATACGCGGGTAAATTTGGCTTTGCTGTGTTGCTCATTGCGCTTTGCCTCTTTTTGTTTGCTGCCCTCTTACTGGCTGGAGGCAATATATTGGGCGTAATGAAACCCGACGAGCTCAAGTTTCATCAATATAATTTTGCCGCGGAGGCTTTTTTGCTACATACCAAGCTGTTTTTGTCTGGCATGGGTATCCTCGCTATCCAATTCCTACTGAGCTTGATATGGACAGACTTCATCAAACCCATGGGCATAGGCTTCCTGAGTACCGTTGCAGGCATCATCGCGGCCAATGTAAATTGGGAATATGACTACCTGATCCCCTATGCACATCCCTTGTTGGCCTTGCAATCCATGAAACCCTCGGAAAGTGGCACCGTGGATGTCAATGTTTTTTCACAAGAAGTGGTTGTGGGGCTTATTGTAGCCGCCGTGGCTTTTGTCCTTGGCTATATCATTGTAGCGCGCCGAAGTGTAAAGTAAGTGTGGAGAAGCGAGTTGTTTTGACTTAATTAACGTCCAATCTACCGGGCTCCCTCAGGTTTTTTCCTTCCATTTGCATCAAGGCATCTCCCATGTCTTCTCTGGCCTGTTGTGCCAACTGGAGCATTTTTTCCACTACTTCCGGATTTTTATCCGCCAGGTTATTAGTTTCGCTGATATCGTCGCCAAGGTGGTACAATTCCGGTTTTTCGATTTTGGTCATTTCATACTTAATGGGGATGCCATCGTCCCTGAACGGCTGTCCTGCTCTAATCCTGCGGTAAGCGTGCGGCAGGTAAAGCTTCCAATGGCCCATTAAAACGGCTTGAAGTTCATTCTTGTTATAATAGATGTAATAGGCCTCATGCGGGGAAGTCTCGTTTTCCTCCAGTTGTATCAACGGCCATATATCGAGCCCATCGATTTTATGTTCCGGCAGTTGCCCTCCTGTAAGGTGTGCTATGGTGGGCAACAGGTCTATGGTCATGGCTGCCTCGGTCTGGGTTTTACCTGCGGGCAACTTGCCCGGCCACCTCATGATGCATGGCACACGCACGCCACCTTCCCAGGAGGTGCCTTTTCCTTCGCGCAATGGATTTGCCGAACCGGAATGACCACTATAGGAAAGCCAGGGGCCATTGTCCGATGTGAAAATAACCAAGGTATTATCATCGAGGCCATGTTTTTTAAGGGCTTCCAGGATTTGGCCAACCGACCAGTCGATTTCCATGATTACATCTCCATATAACCCCCTTTCGGATTTGCCTTTGAATTTATCCGAGACAAACAAAGGCACATGAGGCATACTATGGGCCAAATACAAGAAGAAGGGAGTTTCCGTATTCCGTTCGATAAAATCCAACGCTCTTTCGGTATACCAAGTGGTCAGCAGGTGTTGATTTTCGAGGGTGTCGATGATATTTTCATTTTCATATAAGGGCAATGGAGGATAATAACCCTTGTTCTCGGGATGATGAGGCCACATATCATTGGAATAGGGCAGGCCAAAAAATTCATCGAAACCTTGCCTGGTTGGAAGGAATTCCTTGTGGTGCCCGAGATGCCATTTGCCGATAATGGCGGTACGGTAACCAAGCGGTTTGACCACTTCTGCGATGGTCGTTTCTTCGGGGTTCAGGCCATATTCGCTGGTGTGATTCAAGGCACCATGGATACCCACCCTATTGGAATAACTGCCCGTTAGCAGTGCGGCCCTGGAGGCCGAGCAGACAGCCTGTGCAACATGGAAATTAGTGAATTTGACCCCCTCTGCAGCCATTTGGTCCAAGTTAGGGGTAAGGATATCCGGCGATCCAAAAACGCCAACGTCCTCATAGCCCTGATCATCGGTAAAGATGACAATGATATTAGGGCGTTTTGCCGGCGATTTATGCTGGGCTTTGGAAAGGCTGCAATGAAGAAATAGTGCCGGAATCAGTAAATAGAATAAAATATACTTGGTCATGTAATAATTCTTTTGACATGAAACATGCTGGTATCAATAGGTGTATAGCCGCTAAGTTAGGGAATGTTTTCTTTTTTTGGGAACAAAACTGGAGGTGAATAAGAAAACAATAGCGAAGGAGGCTAAACTAAGGCAAAGACCTTTTGATAGATGAGCCGGAACCATACGGTATAAGCTTGAGGATTGGATTGAATTTCATCTTGGAGATCTTCAAAACGCCACCATTGGTAATCGGCTACCTCCTCGGGATTGATGAGGGGCGTTTTGTTGGTATGGCCTATGAAGACATGGTCCAATTCGTGCTCAACCAAACCGTTGTCAAATGGCGTGCGGTATAAAAAAGTAAATGCGAAGGTCAATGGAGTTTCCAGCCCCATCTCCTCCCCTAGCCGTCGATGTGCCGCTGCCAGCGCTTCCTCACTGGGAACCGGATGGCTGCAGCAGGTATTGGTCCACAGGCCGGCACTATGGTATTTGCTTAGCGCCCGTTGCTGGAGCAGTAGCCGTTTATCGTTGTCAAATATGAAAACACTAATGGCCCGATGCAGCAATCCTTGCCGGTGGGCCTCCAATTTTTCCATGGTGCCAACAGCCTGATCTTGCTCATTTACCAATATGACATTTTCGGTTTGCATATCAAACGGTCTTCACATAACGCTCATCGTAATCCTCGATGTCAATGATGTAATCATTCTTAACGAGAAACTCAAAGAGCGGTCTCGCCTCATCCGATACCGGCATGTTTTTGGTCGTGATGATTTGATTATCCTGTTTATTGAGATAAGGATAGGCATATAGCTTTACGTTTTTGCTAAATAAGCCACTCACATAAGCCAGCAGTTCATTGGTATAATCACCTTTGTTGTATTGTGTGGAATTGAAGACGTTGCGCAAGTTGGATATATTGGTAGAAATGCCCACGTTACGCGGTTTGAATTGGGCAAGATATTCGGCCAAGTAATGATTGCGTGTGAAGTTGGACACGAGGATATGATTACCCGTGCTGCAAAGGTATTCGGCACGCTCAGCGAAATAAACTAAGTCTTCGTTGCTAATGTCAGGGGTTTCATCCAGCGCATTACTCATCAGCACCTCAATCATCACCACCAAATGGTTGTCTTTGATGCCGAGATTGCGTTTAAACTGGTCTACGGCAAGATTAAACAGGTCAAAGTTCGGATTGGATTTCTGCCGGTACTTCGTGCGCAGAATCATGATATCTTTTTTGTATAAAAAGTCCTTGCTTTGATAGGCTGAGCCCTCAGGGTTGAAAATAGCCGCCTTGGAAAACCCTTTGGCAATGAGATAAAGATTGATGAGTCGCTCATTCACATCCTTGAATACGGGGCCATTCAATTTCACCAAATCAATTTCCACGGAGCCCGGTGAAAGGTTGTCGGCCAGTGATTCAATCATGGTTTGCACATCCTGGGTATAATAATAGGCTGCGAAAACAAGGTTTACGCCGAGTATGCCCAACACTTTTTGCTGCAACATGGTATCGCTATCCAGTAAGCGCACATGGAAGATGATGTCGTTTGGGGGGCCTCCTGCTTCATGCTGGAAGCGGATGCCGATCCATCCGTGGGCGTCATTGGTTTTGCTAAAGTTCAGTGCGGCCACCGTGCCGGCGAAGGTAAAGAGTCGTTTGGTGTGGTATTTTTCGCCGGTGAGGCGTTCCGTGAGCAACTCAAACTCATGTACCAGCATTTTGCGTAGCCGCGAGCGGCTCACATATCTTCCCGAACTCTCCACGCCGTAAATGGCATCGCTGAAGGCCATGTCATAGGCCGAGATGGTTTTGGCAATGGTGCCCGATGCTGCTCCGGCATTGAAAAAATTGCGGGCTACCTCCTGTCCAGCACCGATTTCTGCAAACGTACCATAGATTTCTTCATTCAGGTTGATGCGTAGCGCTTTTCGCTTCGTTTCGAAGATTTCTCTTGCCATGGGACAAAGATAGGGCTTTAGAATTTTAGATTTACGATTTACGATTTTAGATTTACGAATTTTGAATTAGCGTTTTAATTCTTGACTTTTGCTTTTTAACTTAACGTTTTTAATTTTTGCTTCATGTACAAAACCCTCCAACCCGCACTGCAACAAGAATTGCAAGCGATCAAAGATGCCGGACTATATAAAAATGAACGTGTGATCGTAACGCCCCAAGGGGCCGACATCGAGGTTCAAAGTGGCGAAGCGGTAATCAACTTTTGCGCCAACAATTACCTGGGGCTATCATCACACCCCGAAGTGATTGAGACGGCCAAGAACACCATCGATTCCCATGGCTATGGCATGTCGTCTGTACGTTTCATCTGTGGCACGCAGGATATTCACAAGTCTTTGGAAGAAAAAATATCACAGTTTCTCGGCACGGAAGATACCATCCTTTATGCGGCGGCTTTTGATGCCAATGGAGGGGTATTCGAACCCTTGCTTGGTGCCGAAGATGCGATTATCTCCGATGAACTCAACCATGCTTCCATTATCGACGGGGTGCGGCTATGCAAGGCCCAGCGATTCCGCTACAAGAACTGTGATATGGCCGACCTGGAGGAGCAGCTCAAAGCTGCGCAGGGCGCCCGCCATCGCATTATCGTGACCGATGGGGCTTTTTCTATGGATGGCAGCATTGCTCCCCTGGACAAGCTATGTGATTTGGCCGACCAATATGAAGCGTTGGTGATGATTGATGAATCGCACTGCACGGGATTCATCGGCAAAACCGGACGGGGCACGCATGAGTTGCATAGTGTGATGGACCGCGTAGACATCATCACAGGCACCTTAGGCAAAGCCTTAGGCGGAGCCTCCGGTGGATTTACCGCTGGCCGCAAGGAAATCATCGACATGCTGCGTCAGCGCTCACGGCCTTACCTGTTTTCTAACACGTTGGCTCCAGCTATCGCCGGAGCATCTATCGCTGTGCTGGATATGCTGAGCCAAACCACTCAATTGCGAGATAAGCTGGAATATAACACCAACTATTTCCGCAGGAAAGTGACGGAAGCGGGTTTTGACATCAAACCAGGGGTACACCCCATTGTGCCCGTGATGCTGTATGATGCGAAACTGGCCCAGCAATTTGCTGCTAGGATGCTGGAAGAGGGCATTTATGTGATTGGGTTCTATTTTCCTGTGGTGCCCAAGGAAAAAGCCCGTATCCGTGTACAGCTTTCCGCTGCCCATGAACAGCATCATTTGGACAAGGCAATAGCTGCATTTACTAAGGTGGGCAAGGAATTAGGGGTTATTCAGTGATCCCAAAGAGACTCATAATAAATCACCCAACTCTAATAAATTTTCCCTACCTTTGCGCCCTCAAAATTGGTAAAAAAGCTTCGGCGAAATGCAGAAAATCAGAAATATAGCGATCATCGCACACGTAGACCACGGGAAAACAACGTTGGTAGACAAGATCCTCCACTTCACCAACCTCTTCCGCGAGAATGAGCAAATGGGTGAACTCATACTGGATAGCAACGACTTGGAACGTGAGCGAGGCATCACTATCGTGTCCAAAAACGTATCGGTACAGTATCAAGATATAAAAATCAATATTATAGACACGCCCGGTCACGCCGATTTTGGGGGAGAAGTGGAGCGTGTATTGAAAATGGCCGATGGGGTAATCCTATTGGTGGATGCTTTTGAAGGCCCCATGCCTCAAACGCGTTTCGTGACCCAAAAGGCACTGGCTTTAGGCCTTAAGCCCATTGTGGTGGTCAACAAGGTCGACAAGGAAAACTGTCGCCCCGAGGAGGTATACGAGGCTGTGTTCGAACTGTTTTTCAACCTCGATGCCACGGAAGAACAATTGGATTTTCCGGTATTGTACGGGTCGTCCAAGCAAGGATGGATGTCTACCGATTGGAAACAACCAACAGATAATTTTACCGCCCTATTGGACGCTATATTGGAGCACATCCCTTCAGCACCGTATTCAGAGGGAACATTGCAGATGCAGGTTACTTCGTTGGATTATTCCTCTTTCGTAGGGCGGATAGCCATTGGCAGGGTGGCACGGGGCAGCATTAAGGAAAACCAGCCGATATCCTTGGTCAAACGGGAAGGCAAAATCGTGAAATCACGCGTGAAAGAACTGCATACCTTCGTAGGCCTTGGTCGAGTAAAAGTGCAAGAAGTGAAAGCTGGGGATATCTGTGCCGTGGTGGGGATTGAAGGATTTGACATTGGCGACACGATTGCCGACTTCGAAAACCCGGAGCAACTGGCGATCATCAAAATCGATGAGCCCACGATGAATATGCTCTTTACCATCAACAACTCACCGTTCTTTGGCAAAGAGGGTAAATTTGTAACCTCACGACACCTACATGATAGGCTACATAAGGAAATGGAGAAGAACCTTGCCTTGCGAGTGGTGCCCACCGAATCACCGGATTCGTTTTTGGTCTATGGTCGAGGCATCCTTCACCTGTCGGTACTGATTGAGACCATGCGTCGCGAAGGGTATGAATTGCAGGTGGGGCAACCGCAAGTAATCATCAAAGAAATCGATGGCGTCAAATGCGAACCTATTGAAACCATGGTGGTGGATGTACCCGCCGAAGTATCGGGCAAGGTCATCGAACTGGTCACCCAACGTAAGGGCGAACTCCTGGTGATGGAGACCAAGGGCGACATGCAGCACCTCGAATTTGATATCCCCGCGCGGGGCATCATCGGCTTGCGTAATAATGTGCTCACCGCTACCGCTGGTGAAGCCGTGATGGCACACCGTTTCAAGGGCTATGAACCCTGGAAAGGCACGATCCCAGGCCGACTGTCCGGGGTGCTGGTATCCATGGAGAAGGGACAGACAACAGCCTATTCCATCGATAAGCTACAAGATAGAGGACGGTTTTTCGTAGACCCCGGCGTGGATATCTATGAAGGGCAAATCGTGGGTGAACACATCCGTGACAACGACCTTGTGGTAAACCTCGTAAAGGGCAAGCAGCTCACCAATATGCGGGCTTCAGGTAGCGATGACAATACGCGCATCGCCCCTGCCGTTAAATTCTCGTTGGAAGAATCGATGGAATATATCCAAGCAGATGAATACATCGAAGTGACACCCAAGAGTATTCGCCTCCGTAAGATTTACCTCACGGAAAACGAGCGTAAGATAAACGCGAAGAAGTTCCAGTAAAAGCTAAACCCGTAGGGGTTTTCAATAACCGGGGTTTTGTTCTAACGTGGGATTTGTTTGTCGTTCAGCTGCGGGAATGGGCAATAGGAGATATTTCGGGTCAAACCGATACGTATCGCTCCCCTCTGCTAGTTGTGATAGAAAAGCATCCATAGTCGTTTGCATTTTTTCTTCTCCCTGCCTCACAAGGTCAAACCAGCGAAGGAATTCACCGGCAAATTCTTTTCTTCGCTCTTCGAATAGCGCCTCTCGAAACGCTTCCTGCGATGGGATGGAGGTAGCATCCCATGGGGGTAGTCCGGCCCGCTCCCGAATGCGATTAACCAGCTGAAACGCCTCACCATCCGGCACATAGCCTAACTCATTCAGTACTTCTGCATACATCAACAGCACGTCGGTATAGCGTAGTATGGATAGGTTTACACCATAGTCAAATGGATCTGGCGGTACGGCCCCATGTGCCAGTTTGATAAAAAGCAACGTACTGGTATCGGTGACATTACTGCTGGAGGTATACCCCTTTTGTATGGTAAAATCACGGCGGTTATCCAAGGTGTCATAGCTGTTATAAAGGTCGCGTGATACAGCCAGCCAAAGGGAACGACCCCCATTGGGGAAAAGTTCCGACCGGATGTTTTCCGGCACCAGCGTGTATACCAACTGATTTCCCTGATTTACCAAGCCCGATGTGTATTGGACTTGAAAGACATGTTCCGAGCCATTGTCCCGGCTATCAAGAAAACAATCGGCAAAGATATCGTAGATGGCATACCGCTCTGATTGGATGATTTCTTCCAAAATCGGATGTGCCGCATCATAATCTTTAGAAAACACATGGAGGCGAGCCAATAGCCCTTTGGCGGAATAGGCCGTGGCACGGCCGGCTTGGTCGCCTGTCTGTTCCTCCGGCAATAGTTCCGCGGCCTGCTCAAAACCTGCAGCAGCAAAAGCCATTGTCTCCTCCTGCGTGGCACGGGGGATGGTTGTCAATTCCTCTGCTGTAAGGGGAGCTTCGATGATGGGAACACCACCGAAAAGCCAGCCAAGCTGAAAGTATGAAAATGCCCGTAAGAATAAGGCTTCTCCTTTGATGATGCCCCTCCACTCCTCGTTGATGAATGTGCCTTGGTCTATCGTGGCGAGGATGTTGTTGTTGCGGTTAATGATGGCCCAATAGGCTGACCATATCGACAAGATATTAGTCTCTCCATCAGAGAAGCCCATCCGGGTATAGGGATTGTTTGTAAACGTACTGATGTTATCGCTTAGGCTCTCCAGCACCAATGGATATTGGTAGCTATGGATGCCCCTAAGGCCGCCGTAGGCACCTGCGATGGCTAATTTGAAATCCTGTTCGGTGGTATAAAAATCATTGGCATTATAATTCGATTCGGGAGATAGATCAATATCTTTGTTGCAGGCCGTGCTGCAAAATACCACAATAAGGAATGCTATACATGTTTTATAATAGGATACCATTGTCATTGTTTTTAATTGTTAGCGATCAAAATACCACATTAATGCCCAAGGTATACCGGCGTGAAAGGGGATATGCCCCATAATCTACACCTGCAGCCGTGCTTTCATTGCCTTCATTATTTGCCTCAGGATTGGCTCCAGGATAATCGGTAAACGTGTATACATTATCTCCCATCACATAAATACGGGCGTTGCTTATTTTCAAGCGTTCAAGCAAACTCGATGGCAGGTTATACCCCAAGGTGATGTTGCGGATACGGACAAATGACGCATCATACACCCACGTATCATTATAAAATGGGTTCACACCAAAAAAATTGGGTGTTTCACCATCCCAAGTCATATCACGCCCTGCGGGAATGGAAGCCATGCTCTCAGGAGATTTGTAGGAATAGCGCCAGCGGCTGTATTGGTTGGTGCCATCACCCACGCCGTTATCAAATCCCCTTCGTCCCTGATAGAAGATCTCGCCCCCTTGCTGACCCTGCAGGTCGAAACTGAAATCGAACCCTTTGAACGACAGCTTGCTGGATATGCCCCATAAAAAATCGGGCTGGAAACTACCAACGGCTGCCTGGTCGTCCGTATTAATGATGCCATCGCCATTGACGTCTACCGCCCTCAAATTGCCGGCCAATTGCCCATCAAGTGTAGGTACTAGCGGATTGCCATCGGCGTCAAAATCCGACGCTGTAAGCAACCCCTGTGTGCGATACATGTAATAGCTACCTACGGGATGGCCCACACGAGTCACAAAGGCATCGCCATTCCATGAGTTGATGATAATCGGCGCATTATCTGGCCCCATGCTCAATACCTTATTTCGGTTTTGAGAGAAGTTGAACGACGTATTCCAACGTAGGGATTCATTATTGATGTTCTGGGTGGTAAGCTGGAGCTCCCATCCATTGTTTTGCATCTCGCCGATGTTGCGGCGGATGGTAGAAAAACCACTCAAACGGGTGACGGGCACCCTGAGTAACAGATCGCGCGTGCGGTTGAAATACATATCGGCAGTAAACTGTATCCGGTCCTCGAACAGAAAAACATCCAACCCTATATCACGCGATATGGTGGTCTCCCAGCTCAAGTTGGGATTAGGAATGTTGGAAGGCACCAGCCCATTTACCAACTTGCCATTGAGGTTATAGTTTTGTCCGGCAAGCAAAGAAATGTGTTCATAGTTGCCGATACGGTCATTGCCCGCCATACCAATGGATGCCCTGATTTTAAGCAGCGACATCCATTCCACGTCGCTCAGGAAATTTTCCTCGTTGATCTTCCAACCCACGGAAAGGGAAGGAAACAAACCCCACTTATTATTGGGGCCGAAC
This sequence comes from Parapedobacter tibetensis, assembly GCF_024704835.1. Classification (GTDB taxonomy): domain Bacteria; phylum Bacteroidota; class Bacteroidia; order Sphingobacteriales; family Sphingobacteriaceae; genus Parapedobacter; species Parapedobacter tibetensis. The sequence goes on along the minus strand of NZ_JAMXBE010000003.1, from coordinate 283,835 downwards.
CGTGAAGACCCATCATAGCGCGCCGCCAAGGAGAGCAGGTACTTATCCAAAAAATGATATTGTATACGGCCAAAGAATGAGGTGATGGCGTTCACGCCAATGGAGGTGGTAGCCAACGTGGGATTGCCTGCATTATTGAGTGAAGGTATCAAGTCATTGGGATAGCCATCGCCGCCTGCCGCCATGTATTCCTCACGGAAACGTTCAAAGCTCTGCCCCAAAAGGACATCCAAAAAATGACTGTCCCCGAGGTCGGGGACATAGTTCGCCGTATTTTGGATGCTGAAATGGTATGTATTGCGGTTAGTAGCGAACCCGGTGGCTTGTGCTCCCTTATTGACATTGAATGGAATAAATTCATTATATGTAGCATTATGGGAATTATACCCCAATTGGGAGCGCAAAGTCAACTCAGGGATGGGGGTATAATCCGCAAAGGTATTGAGCTGAATGTTGGTGCCTTTGCCTGCTGCGGTCATTTCTTCCAACCGCACCAGTGGGTTGATAAAGGTTTGTGCTTGTGAATAACCTGTTGCCTCCGTATTCTGATCGATACCTACAACAGGAGGCATCACGATGGCGTAATGTGCATTGCTTTCCTTGCCTTCGGTATTGGGGTTGTTTTGCCGAGTGGCAGACAAGGCAAGGTTTGCCCCTATTTTTAGGGCTTCTCCGATATTGAATAGCGTATTTGCCCGCAAATTGTAACGCTCAAAACCCGTATGGTGCATTACCCCATCTTGCCGTAGGTACCCTCCTGACACCACATACGATCCGATTTCGCCACCCCCTGATACATTGAGGTTGTAATTTTGCATCATTGCCCGGCGGTAGATGATATCTTGCCAATTGTTGTTGGGTAAGCTACCGGGTGTCAGGTAGGATTCCGGGTATTGGAACTCGGCTGGACGGCTTGTAATAGGCTGGCTCAAATCGCCGCCCGTGAGCCGGAAACGTTCATTGCGCACATACATGATGTAAGCGGTGTAATCCTCGGTATTCATCATGGGCAATACATTATCTACTTTCTGAAAACCGGTATAGGCATCAAAATCGATTTGCGTTTTGCCTTCCGCACCCGAACGGGTGGTAATAACAATTACGCCATTGCCTCCCCGGGCTCCATATATCGCCGCTGAAGAAGCGTCTTTCAGCACTTCCATGGACGCGATATCCCGGGGATTTATATTGCGCATATGGTCTTGCGGGATACCGTCAACCACGTACAGGGGCGAACTGGAGGCCGTGATGGAATTAATCCCCCGAATTTTGACGTTCATGGCAGACCCAGGTAGTCCCGAAGGCTGACTCACCCGTACACCTGCAATTTTGCCGGCAATACCTTCTTCCGTGTTGGTAATGGCATTGTTCTGAAAGTCTGCACCCTTGAGGGTGCTTACTGCCCCGGTAAGGTTTTTCTTCTGCACCGTGCCGTAGCCGATTACCACCACCTCATCTAAAGCCTCGGCAGCAGCTTCCGTGAGTTCAATGGTTTGTCCATTGGCTAAGTTCATGGGCATTTCAAAGGTTTCGAACCCCAGCAGGGAAAACACCAACATGGAAGAGGAGTCTGCCGAAGTTTTGATTTCGAAAGCTCCTTCTTCATCAGACTGTACAAGAACATCTGTACCCTTAACTTCAATGGTGACTCCAGCTAACGGGGCTTTTTTACTGTCGGTCACCCGGCCTTTTACAGCGTCTTGCTTGGCGGTGTCTTGTGCTTTGATTGTGTCCTGGTTGGTAATTTGATGACGAACGGATAAACCTGAAGCTTTGGTTTTTTGGCTATGAAGTGAAAGTATAATGCCCCAGCAAACTATGCTGATCTTTACCGAAGTGAAATAAGAGGAATAGGTGATCACATAGTTTCCAATATTTTTTTCCATAATGTAGTATACGCCTGAAGCTAGTGTTTTGTTTTTTATAATTGACTGTCTGGGGGTAGATGCGTTTTCTCCCGAATGGAGTCCATTGATTCTCGTGAGATAAGATGTAAAAACCGTTCCAGTTTTATGCATATGATTCATATTCAGAATAGTATAATGAAAAATAGAAAAAGAAGGTGTAGAAAAACTTACCCCATTTGGGTAAGAACATGCAAGGTTAAAGGGGCTTAACTATCGGCATTGGGTTTTACAATTTCACGATGCCTCGATAAATTTTTCGTAGGTTTGACAAATAGATTAAAGGTAACCAAAACCTTGTTGTGACCATGTTACGCTTCTTTTTGTCAATCGTATTGTGTATGTGCCCAGGAGTATGGCTGGTAATCGCGACAGCACAAACAGTACAATTCCAACAATTGGATATGGATGATGGCTTATCCCACAATAACATCACCGCGATTCTTAAAGACGACCAAGGGTTTCTATGGTTCGGCACTCCGGCGGGGCTCAACCGCTATGATGGCCATCAAGTAAAATTATTCAGGCATATCCCTAAAGATATGCAGAGTCTCATGGACAATGGAATAAACGACTTGTTTATGGGCCCGGAAGGCCGGCTATGGGTGAAGACCCAGATGGGCTATAACATATACGATGCCCGCACGGCACGCTTTATCCGTAATGCGGATAGCGTATTGATGGAAATGGGTATTCCGGCTGGTGATGTATTAAGTATCAAACAGGATTCAATGGGAAGATACTGGTTTTTGCATGGCAATGGGCAGCTCTACGGATATGACGCACAACAACATGAGTTGAGGGAATATAGGGGTGCACCAGGGGCAGCGCCCTTTACGAGTATGTCCTTGGGCGGGGATGGCAGTATTTGGCTGGTCAGTGAACTGGGCTTGGTTCAACGGCTCGACCCCAATACCTTGGCCATCCAATGGTCGGAATCAATTTATACTCCGGCCACGGAAACCCGGGCCAACTATAAGCTCTTCATTGACCGTGATGGCCGTCCATGGGTGTACGCCAAGAACGTCCCCATAGGGGTGTATTGGTGGCCCGATATACAATATCCACCCAAACATTTACATACGCAATCCGAAGGGGTAAGGCTCAATAATAATTTTGTGACCAACATCGACCAGGACGTGGAAGGAAGGATGTGGCTTGCCACCGACCATGGAGGGATCAACTTGTTCGATAAAAAGGACCATAGCATGGCCTACCTTGTGAATGATGAATTCAATGACCGCAGCTTATCGCACAACAGCACCACAACACTCTACCGGGACGTGGACGGCATGATGTGGGTGGGCACGTTCAAGGGAGGGTTGAGCTATTACCACCAGCATCAGGTACAGTTCCCACTGTATAGGAGCCATCGCGGGGATCCAACGGGACTGCCCTTTGATGATGTAAACTGTTTTGTGGAAGACCAAGTGGGCAATATTTGGATTGGAACAAACGGAGGTGGGCTTATCTATTTTAATCGGCGTGAAAACCGCTTTACGCAATATACGCACAATCCCAAAGATCCCTATAGCTTAAGTAGTGATGTGATTGTGAGCCTTTATCTCGATAAAGCAGGTGTGCTGTGGGTGGGTACCTATTACGGCGGGCTCAATCGGTTTGATGGACGTAGGTTTGTCCAATATAAGCACAATCCTTCCAATTCGAAAAGCATCAGTGACAATAGCGTGTGGGAAATATATGAGGATTCCAAGGGTCGTTTTTGGATTGGCACCCTTTCGGGCGGGGTAAATTTGATGGACAGGCAAAGGGGAACGTTCACCCCATTGGGTTTCGGTGCTGATGGTGGGCCTCGGTCCTCTTACGTTTCGGTCATCATGGAAGACCATGAGCATAACATTTGGTTTGGTACAGAGAAGGGAGTGGAGGTGTTAGAACAAGGTAATGGTCAATATCGGTATTTTTCCTATGATTCACGGAATGCCAACAGCCTGAGCAACGACTATGTGGCGGATATATTGGAAGATAGCCGGCATCGGATTTGGGTGGCCACGCGAGAGGGGCTCAACCTGTACCGGCCCGGTACGATGGATTTCGACGTGTTTCGGGTGGAGGATGGGCTGCCTGATAATTCGGTATTGACCATTGAGGAAGATATGGAGGGCACCATTTGGGTGAGTACCGCAAAGGGCCTTTCGGCCATTAGGCAGGTGCAATCAGCACCTCGCCATTGGCGCTTTAGGAACTACGATCGCCGTGACGGCCTTCAAGCCACGGCCTTCAATGAAAATGCTGCGCGGCGCTTGGTGAGTGGCGAACTGCTCTTTGGTGGCCCATCGGGCTTCAACATCATCGATCCATCACGGATCGTGCATACCTCCGTACTGCCCAAGCCGGTTTTGACCGACTTTCAATTGTTTAACCGTAGTATCATATTACCTACCGCTCCCAGCCATACTCGTAAAATAACGCTTCCGCATGACCAGAATGTATTGAGCCTGGAAGTAGCATCCTTATACTTCCTGCATAAGGACGGGGTTTATTTCCGCTATAAACTCGAAGGTTTTGGTGAGGAATGGTTGGTGATGGACAATGAATCGCGCAAGGCTACATTCACCAACCTGGATCCGGGCGATTATCGCTTCAAGGTAATGACCTCTACAGATAATGAATCATGGAGTGATGAGTACACGCTGGTAGATATCACCATATTACCACCGTTCTGGAAAACAGGATGGGCCTACTTTGCTTATTTGGTGGTATTCGTGAGTGCGCTGTTGTTGGTACGACATATTGAACGAATGCGTGAGAAAACGCGTTTTGCCCTGCGTCAAGAGCGGGAAGAAGCTCGTCGGATACGCGAATTGGACCGGATGAAAACCCGATTTTTCACCAATGTAAGCCATGAATTCCGGACACCGATAAGCCTTATCCTTGCGCCCCTTGACAAACTGGCCAGTGAGGCTACAGACGATTCCACAAGACAGCACCTCATCCTTGTGCAACGCAACGCCAAACGCTTGCTCAACCTCGTAAACCAGCTGCTCGATTTCAGGAAGATAGACACACAGGTATTGCAATTGAATCCCGAAAAAGGTGATATTGCCATGGCCATTCAACAGCATTTTGGGTCATTTACAGATTTGGCAGAACGAAAACGGATTGATTATAGACTTTCAATGCCTGAAACACATTTATACGTGTGGTTTGACCATGATAAATTGGAACGGATCTTATTTAACCTGTTATCCAATGCATTCAAGTTTACACCGGTGGGTGGCCAGGTAACGGTGGACGTGTCATTCACGCCTGAATCTATGGGTAAACCAGAACGGGAAATGACCATTACGGTTCGCGACACGGGAATCGGTATCCCTCAGGAAAATCAAGCTCGGATATTCGACCGTTATTTCCAACATGATACGCCGCCTAGTATGCTCAATCAAGGTAGCGGCATTGGTCTTGCCATAGTCAAGGAATATACACTACTGCTGAATGGAAAAATCGATGTGGAGAGCATCCCAAACGAGGGGAGCGCCTTTACGGTCACCATCCCGTTAATGGAAATTGTAAACGGAGATATTGACGTAGCAAAAGAAGTGCTTAATGAGCAGCCGCTATTGCTGGCGAAAGCCAGTGAAGCACCATCAACAGGGAGCATGCGACGTGTATTGTTGGTAGAAGACGACGAAGACTTCCGGTTTTATTTGAAAGATAACCTACGCGCGTATTTCTCCATACAGGAAGCCAAGGACGCCGAAGAGGGATGGTCGCTAGCATTGGCCTTTCATCCCGATATCATTGTTTCGGATGTGAGTATGCCTGGAGATGACGGTGTGGCGTTCTGCCTCCGGCTAAAAAAAGACAACCGTACACGGCATATTCCATTGATCCTACTTACTGCCATGGCCGATGAAAGCACACAGTTGGCGGGAATCAAGGCTGGTGCAGCAGATTACATCATAAAACCCTTCAATTTTGAACTATTGCGGTCTAAGGTGAGCAGCCTCCTTAAACAAAGGGAGGCCATGGAAAGGACATTTAGAAAGCAACTTGATGTACGGCCAGAAGAAAAAAAAGTGATTTCTGTCGATGAACAGTTTATGCGCAAAGCATTAGACGTCATCACACGCAACATGGGCAACCCCAATTTTTCCGTGGAGCTATTGGCGAGAGAGATGAATATAAGCAGAGTAGGCCTTTATAAACGAATACTTACCCTTAGCGGATACACACCATCTGAATTTATTCGCAATATACGCCTCAGGCAGGCAGCCCAATTGTTAGAGCAATCGGGGATGAATGTGGCTGAGGTGGCATACGAAGTGGGGTTTGGGAACCCCAAGCAATTCAGCAAGTATTTCAAGTCCTTGTACAATACTTCCCCATCGGCATATCGCAAGGAAACCTGATGGCTGAAAGGCCCAAAACAAGTGATTATAGGCGAAAAGGCAAAGAAGGTTTACCAAATCACCCCAAATTGTTAACATAAGCATCCCCCCGTAACCCGATATCCCCCTTAATTTTGTGCTATAGCTAACCACTGTATGCTTGTGCTGTAAGACAAGGGTACATTAGCCAATGTTAACTGGAGTAAGCCACCGCGTAAGTTTTTATAACCATGAGATTCCTATTTATTGCATTATACTTGATGATTATTGCCGCCATGCCAACGATGGCGCAATCCAATAAGGCAACATATATCCAAACGGATTTTGGTGTCACTATTGAATATAAGGGACTCCAGACGGCTATTAATCAGCAGTTGGAATTGGAAGTCATTACAGACGAAATTATCCATGTGGTGTCAAGACCGTTGGGTCATGAAGCAATCCAGCGGGAGTCGTTGATTATTGTCGATTCCCTTAGGCGTACGGCGGGGCCATGGACGCTGGAGGAGAAAGGCGACATGTTATCGCTTGAAACAGCATCATTGGTGGCCCATATCTCGCTGCACACCGGTGTGGTAGATTTCCATGATCGGATGGGCAATCCCATTGTGACCGAACAGAAGAGGAATGCACAATCGTTTGTAGCTGATGCGTTTGGTGGGGATGCCTTTTATCAGGTGAAACAAGGGTTTGTGATCACTGAGGATGAAGGACTTTATGGTCTAGGGCAACATCAAAACGGGGTGATGAATTATCAAGGGCGGCAGGTGACGCTTTTGCAATACAATACGACGATTGGCGTGCCCTTTTTGTTGTCAACCAAGAATTATGGTATCCTTTGGCATAACTATTCCATCACCAAAGCAGGCGACATCCGTCCCTTGCTACCTCTTTCTTCATTCAAGTTGCATGCTTCCGATGGCGAGCAGGGCTGGCTAACAGCCACTTACCGGGATAGAAATAACCCTGATAACGTAATCGTTTCACGGCCTGAGTCAACGGTAGAATACGCTTACCTGACCGATCAACACAAATTGCCCAAAGCGATAGACCTCTCCCAAAGCTTGGTGCATTATGAGGGGCAGATTGAATCGCCCTATGAGGGCCTGCATCGTCTACATTTTAAGTATTCTGGATACCTAAAAGTGTGGATAAATGGTGAGCTTCAACAGGACCGCTGGCGCGAATCATGGAATGCCGGATCCTTTGAATTGGATTTAACGATGGAAAAGGATCAAAAGTATCCCATCAGGGTAGAATGGTTGCCGGATGGTGGTGAGGCTTATCTCAGCATCAATTGGCAGCGACCACTTCCTGAAGTTGGTCCCCAGCTTTTTTCTTTTGACTCGGAAGCCGGCGATGCGGTAGACTATTACTTCATTGCTGGTGATAATATGGACGATGTCATTGGCGGGTATCGGCACCTCACGGGCCGTGCACCCATCATGCCCAGGTGGTCCTTTGGTTTCTGGCAAAGCCGCGAGCGCTATAAAACGCAACAAGAACTGTTGGATGTGGCCGCCGAATTCCGCAAGCGGCGCATACCCATAGACAACATGGTGCAAGATTGGTCGTATTGGCGCGAGCATGACTGGGGCAGTCACGATTTTGATGCCGGTCGATTCCCTGACCCCGATGGCATGATCAATAGTTTGCATCGGGATCATTTCAGAATTATGATCTCTGTGTGGCCGAAAATCAATGAGGAGTCCAGTGTATATACGCATTTCAGGGACAATGGATGGTTGTATATGCGTAATATCCATGACGGTCGCCGCGATTGGATAGGCAAAGGCTATACCTCTACCTTCTATGACCCGTTCAATGCAAGTGCGCGACAAGGGTTTTGGGACTTGATGAATGAAAAGCTCTATAAAAAAGGGATAGATGCTTGGTGGATGGATGCTAGCGAACCAGATATCCACTCCAACATCAACCTGGAAGAGCGGAAATCCGTGATGCAGCCAGCCATTGGTTCATCAGTAAGGTACTATAATGCCTTCCCATTAGAAAATGCACGAGGTATTTACGAAGGGCAACGACAAACGGACCCTAACAAGCGGGTATTCATCCTCACGCGTTCATATTTTGCCGGCCAACAACGCTACGCCGCCGCGGCTTGGAGTGGTGATATCTCATCCCGCTGGCATGATATGAAGGATCAGATTTCTGCAGGGATTAATTTCTCCATGTCGGGTACACCTTATTGGACCATGGATGCGGGTGGATTCCTGGTAGAAAAGCGCTTCCATAACCCCAATGCCGATGACTTGGAAGAATGGCGTGAACTGAATGCGCGCTGGTATCAGTATGGGGCATTTCTCCCCCTCTTCAGGGCACATGGGCAGTTTCCTTTCCGTGAGCCGTTCAACATCGCTCCCGAAGGGCATCCAGCCTATGCGAGTATGGTCTATTCCATCAACTTGCGGTATCGTTTGCTTCCCTATAACTACTCATTGGCCGGTAAGACCTATTTCGATAATTATTCGATGATTAGGGGGATGGCCATGGATTTTGCCCAGGATAAGGAGGTGCTCAACATCAACGACCAATACCTCTTCGGCCCTTACTTATTGATTAGTCCAGTTACCGAAAAAGGTGCCACATCACGCAATGTGTATTTGCCAAGTGGCCAAGGCTGGTATGATTTCTACTCCGGCGCATATATACAAGGAGGGCAGCATATTGAGGCCGAGGCCCCTTACGAGCGTATGCCGCTGTTTGTAAAAGCGGGGAGCATCCTACCGTTGGGGCCGGCGGTGCAATATACCGACGAGAAAAAGCCAGAAGAAATCACCCTCTACATCTATGCGGGAGTCGATGGTAATTTTACCCTATATGAAGATGAAGGCACCAACTACAACTATGAACAAGGAGCATTCAGCACGATAGCCCTGCACTACCATCATGCAACACGCCAATTGGTGTTTGGTGAACGTAAGGGCACATTCAATGGGATGCTGAAAAGCAGGACCTTTCGAATCGGGTACATTACGGAGGATCGACCCGGAGGATTTGACAAAGAAGCTGGGAGAATGACAACTATAAAATACAACGGAAAGGAGAAAACCATTCAATTGGATTAATAACAAGACAATAAAGCCGGGTGCCGGGGCTGATAGCCGGCAAGATGATAATTTATGGAATAACCAATGGTATGGGCACAATCGATGTATGCTCATCCGATAACACCTATAATTTAAACAATATGATCAAGCAACTTTTCAACAAATGGGGGCTTACCATACTTATCGGTATGCTATCCACAGCTGCCTTTGCACAAACCATCACGGGTACCGTGCTATCCGCAGACGATGGAGCGCCTATCGCTGGAGCAAATGTGCGGGTGCAGGGAGGCTCCACCGCGACTGTGACCAATGACCAAGGAAAATTTTCCATCAATGCATCCATTGGGGATATCTTGGTCGTATCGTACTTGGGATTTCTGGAACAGGAAATAACGGTAAATGCGGCCTCCGTTATGACCATCAGGCTCCAATCGTCGATCGCTGATCTTGATGAGGTGGTGGTGGTAGGCTATGGCGTGCAGAAGAAAAAACTGGTTACCGGGGCAAACCTACAGGTAAAAGGAGACGACCTGCTAGGCCAAAGCCAGACCAACGCGCTACAGGCGCTGCAGGGGCAAGCGCCGGGGGTGCAGATTACGACGGTATCCGGTCAACCTGGTTCGGGCCTTAATGTCATTGTCAGGGGCCTAGGTACCATTGGCAATGCTGGCCCGCTGTATATCGTAGATGGCGTGCAAACAGGGAGCATTTCCTACTTGAACCCTGCCGATATCGAGTCTATCGACATCCTCAAGGATGCTGCATCAGCAGCCATCTATGGATCCCAGTCGGCCAACGGGGTGGTTCTGATTACCACCAGATCGGGAAAAGCTGGGCGTGCTCAGCTTACCTTTGATGGTTATACCGGAACCCAACAGGTGGCCAAAAAAGCGCGGATGCTCAATGCCTCCGAGTACGCGGCCATCATGAACGAAGCACGGATTAATTCCGGAAACCCGCCATATTTCAGCAATGATGAATTAGCCGCGATGGGCGAAGGGACCAATTGGCTCAACGAGATGTTTGAAGATAATGCCCTTACACAGAATTATACCCTAGGAGCCACCGGAGGCACGGAGCAATCCGTCTATTCTTCCTCCATTGCTTATACCTCGCAGGAGGGCATTGTGGGAGGCAAGGGCTCTTCCTTCTATGAACGGTACAATTTCAGGTTGAATTCCGAGCACAAGCTTTACAAGGACATCATCAAATTCGGGCAACACCTTACCTACACCTATGCTAACAACAATGGAATCGGAGTAGGCAACCAGTATAATAATACACTACGCGGAGCATTCAACACCAGCCCCTTTGTGCCTATGTATGATGAGGAAGGCAATTTCTTCGACAACAGTAGCTCCGATTGGAATAATGGTGAAGCCAATCCTTATGCCGAAATGGTCATCAACAACCAAAACACCAACAATGACCAAAAGCTTATCGGCGACGTATATCTATCGGTGCAACCGATCCCGAGACTTACCTTCAAAACCATGCTCGGACTGGATTATTATGCCAACGAAGGACGGTCGTTTTCACCCATATACCGTTTGTCAATCTATGCGTTCAATGATTTCACCTCAGTGAACCAATCCATGGGTAAAGGACGGGCAATCATGTGGGATAACACGCTGACCTATGATTTCAGTCCGGCACCCGAACATCAATTCACTGCCATGGTAGGCTCATCTTCCTATAAATTGGATGGTTCCGGGATATGGGGGAACAATCGCGACCTCATCTTCAGTGGGCTTAAGTATGCTTGGTTAGACAACGCTACTAATACAGACGGTGCAAACATGTCCTTGGGAGGGGCCCCCGTCGAACCGGAACGAAGGATGTCCTATTTTGGCAGGTTAAACTATAATTTCAGGGAGACCTACTTGCTCAATGCCACCTTCCGTGCTGATGGCTCATCCAAATTTGCCCCCGGTCACCAATGGGGTTATTTCCCCTCGGTTTCGGCCGGATGGATTGCTACCAATGAATCCTTTATGGAGGCCACCAGTGGATGGCTCGATTTCCTCAAGCTTAGGGCTAGCTGGGGTCAGGTGGGCAACCAGAATATCAGCGGCTTTCAGTTCCTCGCTCCAGTAAGCTTTGGCATCAATTATATTTTTGGCCCCGAGGAGGGTGTGCTCACGCCCGGCGCCTACCCAAGTCGCTTGGGCAACGAGCTCATCAAATGGGAAACTTCCGAGCAGACCAATATCGGACTGGATGCCCGGTTGATGCGCAACAGGCTGGACGTAAACGTCGATTGGTATATCAAAGATACCAGGGACTGGCTTATCCAAGCACCGATACTGGCTACCGCCGGAGCTGCTGCCCCCTTTATCAATGGAGGCGATGTGCGCAACAAAGGCGTTGAGCTGGCGCTCTCATTCCACGATCGTGTAGGCGACTTGAACTATTCAATTGGAGTAAACGGAGCCTATAACACCAATAAAGTGGGAAGGATCCCCACCGGAGATGGTATCGTACATGGCAATACAAATTCACTGTACGCCAATTCCCTGGAATTTTACCGGGCGCAAGATGGCTTTCCCATCGGCTATTTCTGGGGATTAAAAACGGATGGTATCTTCCAATCTGAGGATGAAGTACTTGCCCACAGGAATCCAAATGGGCAATTGGTACAGCCCAGCGCGCAACCTGGAGATGTGCGCTACATCGATCTCAATGATGATGGTGTCATTAATGACTTGGATCGAACAATGGTGGGCGATCCCAATCCTAACTACACCTTTGGCATCAACATCGCTCTCGAATATAAAGGGTTTGACTTCGCTTTGCTGGCATCGGGGGTGGCCGGAAACCAGCTGGTCCAATCGTGGCGCAATCATTCTAGTCCCCAAGCCAATTACTCAGCGGCTATCTTAGATCGTTGGCATGGCCCGGGATCATCCAATTCCATGCCTCGGGTCACGGAGGATGCGCGCAATTGGACACAATTTTCCGACCTGTACATCCACGATGGCGATTACCTGCGTATCAACAATATAACGGTAGGGTATGACTTTGGCAAGGTGTTCAATAAAAGCTACCTCAGTAAGGTGCGGCTCTATGCCTCAGTGCTCAACCTGTATACCTTTACACGCTACAACGGTATGGATCCCGAAATAGGTTATGGAGAAGGGTTCTCCTCAGGGGTAGATTTGGGTTATTACCCCCGGCCACGGACATTCATGCTAGGGGCTAATATTAGATTTTAACCAATTAACGATGAAAACAATGAACGCATTCACACGATATATCATGGCGCTGTCTCTTCTTGCTACAGGGGCATGTACGAAAGGATTTTTACAGGTGGAAGACGTGACCAATGTCTCGGAACAAACATTCTACCGTACCCCTGAAGATGCATACCGGGCACTTGTGGGGGTATATGATGGGCTGCAGATCGTATGGGCTGAGGGAGTTTCCCTGCCGGTAGCTACGGAACTGTTCTCTGACAACTGCTTCGGCGGTACCGGCGCCTCCGATGGTTTTGGATACCAAATGCTCGACGAATTTGACCGATTACGGTCGCCCTCAGACCAGAATATCTTCGGTGCCAATTGGGCAGCATATTACAGGGCACTGCACCGGGCCAATACGCTCCTTATCAAGCTTGATGACATCGATTGGGAAGGCAACGAATCCCTGCGACCCATATACGAAGCTGAAACCCGTTTTCTTCGTGCGTACCTCTATTTTGATATGGTACGCCTTTGGGAAAACATCCCCTTGCTTACGGAACCTTCTGCAGAAAACCTGCCCCAGGCCCATCCGGACGAGGTATACGGTGTAATTGCTGAGGACCTGCAATTTGCAACAGCAAACCTGCCTACCGTTTCATTTTCAGCCAACAATCCCAACGCCGGCAGGGTTACCAAATGGGCCGCCCAATCCTTGCTTGCACGGGTATTTCTGTACTATACGGGCTATTATGGCAAGGCGGACCTTGTCGGAATGGTCTCCAAGGCAGAAGCTCTTGCCGCCGTAGAGGATGTAATCAGCAATAGCGGCCATGGATTAGTTGATGACTATGCGAAGCTCTGGCCAGCCGCTTCCATAGCCGATTATGTGGGAGAAGACAATATGGAAACCGTATTCGCAATCAAATATACCTATACCAGCGATTACGATGGCAATACAGATGGCAACCATTGGATGGTGATGGTAGGTATGCGCGAGCAATGGAGCTATCCATATGGAAATGGTTGGGGTGGGGCCACCGTGAACCCGAAATTGTGGAATGCCTATAGTGATGACGATACACGTAAAGTTGCCTCTATTATTGCGGTCGAAGAGGAAGGAGTCAATTTCACTAATCTTGGAGGTCAACGTGAATATACCGGTTATTATGTAAAAAAATATTCGCCCATGGTGGATGAGGAAGGTAATAGCCTAGTCGTGCTCAGGGGCGGCGAAAACTTTATGATCGGCCAATATCAGGATTATGTAGCTATCCGATATGCCGATGTTTTGTTGATGGCCGCCGAGCTGGGTAGTGCCAATGCCCAGGTGTATTTTGATGAGGTACGCAGAAGAGCATACAAGAGTGGTTTTTCCGCTTTGTTGGTCAACAATGCCAACCTGCTCCGTGAAAGACAGCTGGAATTTGCTTTCGAAGGCATACGTTACTGGGATTTGTTGCGTCAAGGCGTCGAAACAGCGGCTAATGAAATTGCTGAAACCACTACGGTACGGAATGGGGGAGCGGAGGTGACCAAAACGATATCGGCTTCTAAAATCACGGAAACCCGAGGGGTGCAGCAACTTCCCTATACACAAATCACACTTTCAAATGGGGTGCTTAAGCAAAACCCAGGCTGGTAATTTTGTAGACTTTTTTAAAACCTGAATGATATGAAAAGGTACGTAAGAATAACCATGGCATGGATGGCAGTACTGCTATGCATGGCCACATGTAAGCAAGTCGACCCCCAATTGGGTCAGCTGCTGGACAAATCACAAATAAATTTTGAAGTGGTGCAGGATTTGGTGACCGATCCCGGTGGCAACACGGTAATCCTCATCAACCATACCTCGGGCACCGTACCCGTTTGGGATTATGGTACAGGGAAGTCAAACCGGGCAAGGGACACTGTGCGCTATGCTTTTGAGGGTGAATACACCATCCGATTCTCGGCGATGACCGCAGGGGGTATGGTAGAGATGGATCCGGTGACCATCACGGTAACCGAAGACAACCTCAACTACGTAAACGACCCGCTTTGGATTGCGTTATCCGATGGACCGGGCGAAGAAAAACAATGGCTCTTGGATACTGAAAGCAAATATTTTGCAGGGCCCCTCTCTTTTTATGGCGTAAACAACGGCTGGTTGTTAGAAGGAGGTGCTTGGGATGGAGGAGGCGCCACCGGCTGCTATGGCGATGATTGCTGGACTTGGAGTCCTGAAGGCGTGTATGCTATGGACGAAGGTGATTATGGTGTCATGACCTTCAGCTTGAAAGGAGGACCTTTTTTCCACGCCATCAAGCCTATGGAAGGCGGTATTGAACAAAATGGCACCTATTACCTGGATATCAATAGCAAAATGCTCACCATTAATGGAGCATCTATCCTTCGGGGTTACAAACCCGAAAGTAACGGCTTGACAGGCATTAGCAATTGGACTAATTATCGGGTACTTGCCCTTGATGAGGATATACTTCGGCTGGGTGTCATCCGAGACCGGGATGTAGATGGCGAAGGACTGGCTATGTTGGTCTATAATTTTATCTCCAAGGAATATGCAGACAATTGGGTACCCGAGGAAGACAATACACCCGATGAAGGGTTTGATCCTTCATTTGAATCTGGTCAGTTGCTGAATTTATTGACCGGAGGGCCATCTTCAGGTAAACTGTGGAGGCTCGACGGTGAAGGTAATCCCGTAGACTGGATTGCCAAAGGAAAGGGCTGGACGGAAAATGCAGGATCTTCACACGATTGGGGATGGAATGATGGTTGGGCAGCTATTGCCGAAAACTCATGGATAAGGTTTGACCGCTATGGAGGGCAAAACTACACACGGAGCCAAAACGGTACGATCACCAACGGTACATTCACCATCAATGAGGAAACCAACGAAATCACGCTGTCAGGCAATACACTCATCCAAAATCCGGATAGCTGGATGAGCCCGACGCAACATACCATTAAAGTAGTGAAGGCGTTCCCAGATGAGCCCGGACGGGGCATGTGGTTTGGCACCGCCTATGATACGGGTAAAGACGAATGGCTTGCATTTCATTATATCATACCACAAGATTAATAACGAACGTAGTAAGACACCGCATGATAAATAGCACCGCCATATACCGTAACGGGATTGCGCTGCTTGTTGGAGCCAGCCTGTTGGCATGCAGCAAGAAAAACCAAACCGTAGAGATGGGAAACGAAACGGTGAAACCACCCACTGAAGTAGGCATTCCCGCTTCAGTAGGGTTTTTCATGGACGACTGGGCTCCGCGGCAGTTCATGGCACCCGCGTATGTACCCACCACGGCACCGATATTAGGTTCCACCATTACCGTCACGGCTGATTACAGTGAAACCATCAGTCGTGTAAACCCGAGTATATTCGGCACGAATACCAACTTGTACATCGGCCAAATGGTCGATCAGCCTGTGTTGCTCAATCATCTACAGGCACTTTCCCCCGGAATTATTCGGTTTCCGGGCGGAAACCTTTCTAGTATATATTTCTGGAACGCCAATAATGGCCAAATGCCTATGGATGTGCCAGCCACACTATACGATACAGGTGGAAACCCCACACAAGCCTTCTACTGGTATGGCAAGAACACTGATTCTTGGACACTCTCGCTGGCCAATTATTACCAAATGCTACAACAGACCAATACCAAAGGGATGATTACCATCAACTATGGTTATGCACGGTATGGCTTAAGCGACGATCCAGTGGCCGCAGCAGCGCACCTGGCTGCTGAATGGGTACGGCATGATGACGGGCGGACCAGCTATTGGGAAATCGGCAATGAAAGTAGCGGCCCATGGCAGGCAGGCTTCAAAATTGATGTGAACGACAATAAGGATGGGCAACCTGAGATTATCAATGGAACGGTGTATGGTCAGCATTTCAAGGTCTATGCCGATTCCATGCGCAAGGCGGCTATCGAGGTAGGCGCAACGATTAAGATTGGTGCTCAGCTCATGCATTATGATGCGGCAAACAGCTGGAATGTGCCAGACCGCACATGGAATGAGGAGTACTTTGCAGCGGCGGGAGATGAGGCAGACTATTACATCATCCACGATTACTATACACCATTGGGTGCCAATACGGGAGCAGCGGATATTCTTCAGTCGGCCGTATCCGGTACACGAAGCATGATGCAATGGATGCATACCAGCACCCAGCGGGCGGGAGTGGCCATGAAACCCATAGCCCTTACGGAATGGAACATTGGTGCCGAAGGATCCCGGCAGATGGTATCGCACATTGCTGGGATGCATGCCACGATGGTGCTAGGGGAGTTTATCAAACACAATTACGGCATGGCCGCCCGCTGGGGTATCGCCAATGGGTATGCCAATGGCAACGACCACGGGATGTTTAGCTTGGGTGATGAAGGTGATGGCACGGCCAAGTGGACCCCACGGCCGGCGTTCTATTACATGTATTATTTCCAGAAATATGTTGGCGACCGCATGTTTGCCACTACGGTTTCCGGGAGTGATGAGGTGCTTGCCTACGCCGCTGGATTCAGCTCGGATGATGCCTCCATGGTATTGGTCAACATAGGAACCGAAGCAAAAGTCACCTCGGTAGACATCAAGAATTTCAAGCCTGGCAGCCGATATTACTATTATTCATTGGTGGGTGGCGAAGGAGGCACGTTTTCACGACAAGTATTGATTAACAGGCAAGGACCTGAAGGATTATCGGGAGGGCCCACAAATTATGACAGCGTAAAAGCACTGTCAGCCCCGCTCAATGGCGTGATAAAACTTGAATTGCCGCCAAGATCTGTGGTTTATCTGATGGTGGATGGGGCTTAGTTTATGCTATCCCTAGCCTATTAGGAATCTGAGGCCTTATATCACATATCTCAATTCTAACTATTATCTTTGCAGCCTATGATGTATATCACCAGGCGCGAACGGTTTAATGCTGCGCACAAATTATATCGTGAGGAGTGGACGTTGGAGCAAAACGAGGCGGTCTTCGGTAAGTGCTCCAATCCAAATTGGCACGGCCACAATTATGAGCTCTTTGTAACGGTGAAAGGGAGTGTAGATCCCCAAACGGGTTTTATAATAGACCTGAAGGAACTGAAAAGTATCATCATGACCCACGTTATCAACAAGCTCGACCATAGGAATGTAAACCTCGATGTGGATTTCATGCGAGGTAAGATGGCGTCTACGGAAGTGCTGGCCATGGAAATTTTCAACCAGTTAAGGCCACATATCGAGGCGCATCAGGTCATTTTACATTCCGTCAGATTGGTCGAAACCGAAAATAACTCTGTAGAGTATTTCGGAGAATAAAATGCGCCAAAAATTAACAAGACATGGCTATGAACAATGATTTTCCGCTTGATGAAGAAAAAATTGACGGATACGTGAAAATCGACCGTTATAACCCCGATAAGATAAACCGTATAGCGGCACATTACGCGGATATTCTTGAGGCATTGGGCGAGAACCCAGCGCGTGCAGGCTTGGCGAAGACCCCTGAAAGGGTAGCGAAGGCCTTGCAATACCTCACGCATGGATACGATTTGGATGCCTCCGAGATTTTAAGGGGCGCTATGTTTGAGGAGGAATACAGCCAAATGGTGGTGGTGAAAGACATTGAAGTATACTCCATGTGTGAGCATCACATGTTGCCTTTCTTCGGCAAAGCGCATGTGGCCTATATCCCAAATGGACATATCGTAGGCTTGAGCAAAATACCCCGGGTGGTAGATATCTATGCCCGTCGTCTACAAGTGCAGGAGCGTCTCACCAATGAAATACGCGATTGCATACAGCAAACACTGAATCCTGTTGGTGTGGCCGTGGTCATCGAATGTAAACACCTCTGCATGTGTATGCGAGGTGTACAGAAGCAGAATTCGGTAACCACCACATCCGCCTTTACCGGAGAGTTTGCACACGAACGTACACGGAGTGAATTTTTGAGGCTCATCACGGCCTCCCTAGGCTAACTAGTGTCTGTCTATAATGTCCGCCAACTGCGTTACGCTTGTTCAAAAAATGCTCATCCCGCCTCAGCGGGACTGCGCTTTTTTTCACTACACAAGCCTTGTTGGCAAACGTTCTAGCCTAGACACTGACTTTATGGACAGACGCTAACTAATCAGCTTTAGCAGGTATTACCAAACCGGATTAGCCCTTCAACTATGTTGAGCGAGCTATCTAAGGCATTATAATTCCGCTACAAACTCCTTTATCGCCTGTGCCGGATTTCCGGTTTTCATAAAATTTTCACCGATGAGGAAACCTTGGAAACCAGCTTTGCGGAGCGTTCTGATGGTATGAGGGTCACTGATGCCGCTTTCTGAAACCTTAATGAAAGAAGACGGAATCAAATCTACCAATTCAAACGAATGGTCCAGTGAAACGGAAAAATCATTCAGGTTGCGGTTATTCACGCCCACGGCATCCACGGTATCCATAAGGGTTCTTCCTAGTTCGGTGCGGTTGTGCACCTCCAACAGTACATTCATTCCAAGGGATTTGGCATACGTAGATAAATCCCTTACCTGTTCGGGTGTAAGTACCGCCGCAATTAGTAGGATAATATCTGCACCATAAGCTTTGGCTTCGGCAATCTGGTAGCTATCAATGACAAACTCCTTGCGAAGCAACGGTATTTGCAATGCTGCACGGGCTTGTACCAAATCCTCGAGGCTTCCCTTGAAGAAATCGTGGTCTGTAAGCACCGAAACGGCTGAAGCTCCAGCGTGTTGGTAGCCGGCCGTGACTTCCGCCACAGCCGAACGGTCATTGATAATTCCCTTGGAGGGAGAAGCCCGCTTATATTCCGCGATGATGCCGTTTTTTTCAACGTCTAGTATGGAGTTGCGCAAGGAAAGGCAAGCCCTTGCAAATAGGGGCATCTTTTCCAAACCCTTAATCGTAACTTGCTTTTTTGCCTGTTCAACCTCGATACTTTTTTTGGCAATGATGGTATCTAATATGGTCATTCTCTTTATGCGTTAAGCCATCAATTTTCACCCAACCAATTGGAAATCATTTCTTTACCGTGTGACGTCAACACCGATTCGGGATGGAATTGCAGCCCTTTTACATCCAGTGTTTTGTGCGACAGTGCCATGATTACCCCATGCTCGTCTTCCGCAGTGATACGGAGCGCATCAGGAAAACCATCATGCGATACTGCCCAGGAATGGTACCGCCCAACAGGGAATGAATAGGGGAGCCCTTTGAAAATCGGTTCATCGGGCATGGTGACGAGCAGGGTTGTCGCCGTGCCGTGCACAGGCTTGGCTAAGTTGTATAATGAGCCGCCGTATACTTCAGCAATAGCTTGCTGACCCAAACAGATGCCAAGAATGCTCTTGGAGGCCCCGTATTCGCTGATTACATCCAATAGTAGGCCAGCCTCTTCAGGGATGCCGGGACCGGGAGACAGCAGGATTTTGTCAAAATCCGCTACATCTTCCAAAGCGAATTTATCATTGCGCCATACGGTGGCATCATGGCCACATTCATGCAACAGGTGCACCAGATTAAATGTAAAAGAATCATAATTGTCTATGACCAATATATTGGGTCGATGTTCTTGCAACCTGTTCATTTTCTATATCCCGTGATAATCGTTTGAATCATTCATTAAATGTTTTGTGCCAAATCCAACGCTTTGCGCAACGCGGCAATTTTGTTGTCCACTTCGTTTAGCTCCATTTCGGGGTCTGAATCGGCTACGATACCTGCCCCCGCCTGGTAATGGAGGGTATTGTTTTTGCTCAGGAATGAGCGGATCATGATGGCATGATTGAAATCGCCATTGAAGCCCATATACCCAATGGCTCCACTATAAAAACTACGCTGTCGGTTTTCATAGCGGTCTATCAATTGCATGGCCATGTGTTTGGGCGCTCCACTGAGTGTACCTGCCGGAAACGTATCGCCCACTACGTCAAAGGAGTTTACTCCCCGTTTTAGTGTTCCGCATACTTTTGATACCAAGTGAATAATATGTGAATAATATTGCGCCTCTTTATAGGATTTTACATGAACATGCTCGCAATGCCGGCTTAAGTCATTCCGAGCCAGATCAACTAGCATCACATGTTCTGCGTTTTCTTTAGGATCCAATTTGAGTGCTTCCGCTATTTTTTCATCTTGTTCCGTGTCGCCCGTGCGTTTGAAGGTGCCCGCTATTGGATAGATAGTCGCCTCCCTGTCGCGAATGGTCAATTGGGCCTCGGGTGAAGAGCCGAAAAGCTTGAAATCGCCATAGTCAAAATAAAATAGATAAGGCGAAGGGTTGATGGATCGCAGGGTGCGGTAGACATTGAATTCATCACCGAGGAATGGCCGTGAAAACCCCCTAGAAGGCACAATTTGGAAGACATCGCCCCGGTAAATATGAGCTTTCATTTTTACCACGAGCGCCTTGAATGCATCATCCGTCATGGTTGATTCTTCATTTCCATTAAGCGAAAAGCTATATTCTGGAAAGTTCTTGTTCTGGATGAGGTATTGAATTTTTTCCAATCCCGATGGGCCTTCTTCGTTTTCGAGCTGATGTTCGAAGACATAAAGTTGGTTGCGGAAATGGTCAATGGCAATCACATATTGGTATACATGATATTGCATGAATGGGATATTACGGCTAAGGTCTGCGGCGCTTTTCAGCTCGATATCTTCAAAATGGGATACCGTATCAAACGTAAAAAATCCAAATAACCCATTGGAAATGAACTTGAAATCCGAATCCCCATTTTCGTTGAACGCGTTTCTGAATTGAGAAACTTCATGCCGAAGGTCTATCGTTGAGGCAGGCTTCCTTTCCAGTGGGCTATTAGGGTATTGCACTTCAAAAAAATCCTTATCCAATTTGATGCCAGCTATGGGTTGGCAGCAAATGTAGCTCATGTTATTTTCGCGGCTATGGTAATCCGAACTTTCGAGCAGCAAGCTGTTGGGGAATACATCGCGAAGCCGTAGGTAGATGCTTACCGGCGTAGTGGTATCGGCCAGCAAGTGTTTATAAGTTGTTTTAAATCGATATGTCATATTTTTCCCTTTAGCAAAATAACACAAAAAAACCCGACGAATTTTTAAAAGCGTCGGGCCAATCTTTCACAAGGCTTTGGTTGATTATGAATACGATAACATATCATAGCTCCCGACGATATTTTCTCCGGGCCACCACCATGTACTGTTATGATATACGTTAATCAACATACGCCAGCAAACTTAGATAAAATTGTTTTTTTTCACAAGGATTAGTTTTCTTTTGTGTTCAAGCCGGCTTCGCCGGTATATGCACCCATCTTTGGGGGCAAAAACACGAAAAAAATTAGTTCATTCGTCCAGCAAATCGGGTCGACGGGCTTTTGTGCGGGAGATTGCCTGTTCATCACGCCAAAGGTTAATGGCAGCCTCATTGCCACTGAGCAACACATCCGGCACCTTATGCCCTCGCCAATCGGCAGGGCGTGTATACATGGGTGCATCCAGTAAGCCCCCTTGAAACGAATCCGACAAGGCAGAAGTTTCATCAGACAGTACCCCTGGAATAAGCCGTACCACGGCGTCCACCAACACCGCTGCGGGTAGCTCTCCCCCTGAGAGCACGTAATCACCAATGGAAAGCTCCCGTGACACATAGATATCCCGTATGCGTTGGTCTATCCCCTTATAATGTCCGCAAAGAATGATGATATTGCCTTTTGTGGATAGGTTGTTGGCTATCGTTTGATTGAGTGTTTCACCATCGGGAGTCATGAAGATGATTTCATCGTATTCCCTTTCTGCCTGTAGTTGCTCGATACAGGTGGCAAACGGCTCGATTTGCATCACCATGCCGCTACCTCCACCATACGGATAGTCGTCTACGCTTTTATGCTTATTGGCGGCATAGTCACGTAGGTTGTGGATTACAATTTCACACAATCCTTTTTTTTGTGCCCGCTGCAAAATGGAATGAGCAAAGGGGCTGTCTAATAGCCCAGGCAATACCGTGATGATGTCAAATCGCATGGGGCAAAGATAGGTTTTTCAGTCGGGAAGTCCGGCTTGGGTTCTTTTAGGGTGCATTCCAAATTGTCGCTCCTCGTCTTTGCGAACCAGCGCGGGAGGCATAAGCGATGGAGTGAAGCAGATTAAGAGGCCATCCGCTATGTTGAAAAACAAGTTTACTGGTGAGTTTTTCAACATAGCGGACAGCCTCTTCTTTTTCAGCATGTATGGTTGCCGTTATCGGGCCATGCACACAAGCTTTTGGGGATGAATGGTGCCGGTATGCCAATTAATTTGCTTCGGCATATTTTTTAAAGTTGTCTGTAATGGCTTGCCACCCGCCCCGCTGCATTTCAATAGGGTTTTCATTTTCGGGGTCAAACGTGGTAACCACTTCGGTTTCGTCACCCTGCCCCTTGAAATCGATTTCCGCTTTTCGCCCATCTTCCAAGGTGTAGACAATCCGTTTGTTGGTGATTACTTCATCATACATCCCCGCAAAGTCAAAACCAAAGCTGCCATCTTTAGCTTCCATCCGCGATAGGAATTTGCCGCCTACCCGCAGGTCATTTTCAGCCCTTGGCGTATGCCAGTCGTCTGAGGGGCTATTCCACTGGATGATGTCCTCGGGAGTCGTCCAAAGCTTCCATACTTTTTCTACCGGTGCCTTCACGGTAGCTGCTACCGTGATTTTTGTTTTGTTCGTTGTTTCCATTTTTTGTAATTTATTTGTTTGTATTTCTTGTTCTTTTCTTACAAAACAAAGGTCAGGGTAAAATTCGACATCCGTGAGGTATGAAAACGTCATATTAGCGGGTATATTGCGACAAGTCGATGGGCTGCTTTAGTCTTCACGGCTCGCCATGCACCCTATGTGCTTACCAAGCCGCTGCATGCATCCCTGAAACTGTTGAAACAAGATGAGACTGGGGCTATTATCCGCATCTGCGTGGTGCTCAATTTTGAATTGGAACGAGAGCTACTGGGCTTTGGCGAAGCGATGAAAGTGCTCTCGCCACGTGATTTGCAGAAGCGCATTTCCACACGTGCTGCGCAAACAGCAGCTTTATATCATGAGATGGCGTAAAGCTTAGCCTATGAGTGGCTTTTCATTTTGTCGGTACGGGTCCTTAGGAGTTGGAGCACTTTGTCCGTGGCTTGCTTGAAAGCCATGTCAATGTTATCGGCCGTTGCCGTTACCGCTTCGGGATTCATGCTTTTTATTCGTACCTCTATGGTGCAGCGCTTGTCGTTGCTCCCTTGCTTGTCGCTGTTCTCGTCAGCGAGGAACACTTCCAGACGGGTAATGAATTCGTCAAAGTGGGATAAGGAATCGGTTAAGTTTTCTGTAATCTTGCTAATGAATCCTTCGGTTACCTCGATGTTTTTGTCGGAATTAACTTGTATTGTCATAATTTCTTTTTGCGATGATACGGATAAGGATTGAAACTGCCGAGCCGGTAAGCCATTTAAGCGTCATTTTCTATCGGCTGGCAACCACTTCACTAAGTTTTTTTACTGTTAACAACCAATTATTCCATACTACCTTTTGTTCCCAACACTGGTTCAAGTTTAGGAGTCGGGAAATGCGGCTGGCTTAACTTGGACCTATCCAATACAAAGAAGCCTGTGGCTTCATATAGACCACCAAGCTACAACTGTCTCGATGCGGCCTTAAGTGCGGGGCCGCGGGACGCATCAAACCTTGGTTTTATTGTCAGGCACAAGTTACTCCGCCCACGGGCCTTTGACGCCTAAACTTACGCCAGTTTAGGGGTGGTATTCACGATGGTTTGTATAATATTAGTTTTACTATAAATTTACATATAGGGCTCCACAAAGCCAACCCTTATTTTTTAGCCAAACTCTCTCTTAATGCATATACCGCATCGGTGTCCAGAAAATTGTCGAAGCCTTTTTTAAAAGACCCTTGACCAATTTCTTGTCGCCACTCCATATTTTATGATTAAAGTGCAGGGAAAAGGCCACGTAAGATATATCTTTTGGGTCTACATCGTGTACCAGTTGTTCGGCTTCCAGCCACGCAGAAATACGGATTTGTTCCTCCGATATGAAAGTAATGTCTTTATATATTATCTGAAATTCGGCTTCTTGGATCTGTTGAAGTTGAAGTTTGGAGATGCTAACGAGTTTAAGGTAATGATCTTTGATCTCTTTGCGTAGGTATTCGGGGCGATTAAGCGCAAGTGATCCCGTGAATTAATCAATAGATCTGCAATTTTTCCATTGGTATTCAGAATGCCGCTGAAAATGATATTGGCATCGATGATCAGGTTCACTTAACAAAGCGGCTTCTGTTTTTGCTCCACCAGGATTCATTGACTTCGTCAGCCAGTTTATCTACGTCTGCCTGCGTAGCCTTACTTTTAGCGGTTGCCTCCAAATAATTGACATAGTCAATCAGGCGTTGCAAGCCAAAACTATCCACTGCAGATGACAGCGTGATCTTGATCTGGTTGTTTTCTATGCGTTCTATTACCATAATGACAAATTTACATAAAGGGTTTCACAAAAACAATGCCCTAACACTGTTGTTTAGCTTTTGCTGTCTTCATCCCCCTTCAGCAGCCATCCGCAAACCGAACGTCTTTATATGTTTGCTCACCCTTTGTCAACCTCAATGCCTTCTTTCCAGCCCACGGGCCTTTGACGCCTAAACTTACGCCAGTTTAGGGCTAGTTCCAATCTGATTCTTCCAATTCAAAAAGATCATCTACCTTGATGTTAAGTACAGAAGATATTTTCAGCGCTAATGCTGTCGACGGAACGAAACGTTTATTTTCAATAGTAGGATCGCGTAATCCCGGATATCCGTCGAATCATCTGTCCTGCAGTAGGCTTGCTTGCTGCTTGGGTAAATGTCATAATTTTTATGGTAGTAAAAAATTGAAATGAAAAACCTTATATTTGTTTTATGGAAGCATACGTGGTATATCCTAAAAATAAAGAACAGCTTTCCGCATTGAAGGCTGTGTTAAAGGCGCTTAAGATTAATTTCGAGCCAAAGGGCGTAGCGCCTCTGCCTCCCCACGCTATCGAAGGAATGAAACGCGGACTTGAGGATTTGGACAATGGCCGGAAAATCCCTTTCAGCGAATTTGAGGAATTGCTGACCCGTAATCCTTAGTTTCCGGAATGGAGGAATATAAACTCTACTTCTCCAAAGAAGCAAAAGACAGCTTTGAAGCATTATTGGAGCAGGTAAAAAGAGCGGTGGGGCATCAAAACCGCCAAACAATTCCAGAAAGATACCCGACGGGTATTGGGTATTGTTACCAAATTTCCATTTGCCTTCCAAACCGTTCAGGAGGATGTGCATGTAAGACGCGCTATAGTCCATCGCACCATTTCGTTTCTGTATCGGGTAGTCGGTGACGAGGTGCAGGTTATTGTTTTCTTGGACAATCGGCAAGAACCTATTCTTTAGGCCTCTACCTCTAAAAGCTCAACCCTTCTCTTGCTTTTCAGTATCTTCATGGGTATTCCTTCTACAATTAATCCCAACACTGGTTCAAGTTACTCCGCCCACTGGCCTTTGACGCCTAAACTTACGCCAATTTAGGGTCACCACCCATCCGGTGGGTTTCCGTTAAGTTTTCAGG
This sequence comes from Parapedobacter tibetensis, assembly GCF_024704835.1. Taxonomy (GTDB): domain Bacteria; phylum Bacteroidota; class Bacteroidia; order Sphingobacteriales; family Sphingobacteriaceae; genus Parapedobacter; species Parapedobacter tibetensis. The sequence continues at coordinate 257,707 of NZ_JAMXBE010000003.1, read as the reverse complement.
AGGGTTACACAACCAATCAGACAAGTTTTTGAGTACCACAATGGAAATTATATTTCCGATTCCACTTTGTTTAATATTTTTTGCGCTATGACAACAATGAAATCAGCCATTAAAGCCGCTGTCATTGAATTTGTTGCGGATACGGACAAAACCATGCGCTTTTCCTGGGTGACGGATGTTCCAGTTGCGGCTATTTCGAAAATGACGGTGCCACCTATCTTAAAACGGGAACTTTCAGGGATGAAGAAGAAATAGAGGATAGCCCCCAACAAACGCCAAGAGCAGAAATCGGAGATCCAATCCATGCTGATATTAACGGTGATGGCATAGTAGATCGCTATGACCTTGTTGTCCCCGTAGACGCAACGAACACAAGGGAATTGACAGTTCGTGTAGCTAGACGTGAAAGAGTGGCTCGGGAGGGGCTCGCCAATGAGTTGAGCTATCAGGAGCTGGCTTCGCTGGTAGCATACCTCGAAAAACAGAAATAATGGCGACTTAGCTTGGTCGGGTATTCCAAAAATCTGTATGTTTGGACAAATTTCCAATTATGCCGCACCCATCGCCAAAAGTAGACCCCGATTTGCTACGCAGATTGCGTGAGGGGGATGATGCGGCATTTAAGGAAATTTACGACTGCTTTGCTCCTATTCTTTACCAGCGGCTATTGCGTTTACTGAAAGACCCCGATACCGTAGAGGAAATCCTGCAAGACACCTTTCTGAAACTTTGGGAGAAGCGCGCGCAGATAGACCCTCAACGCGCGTTCAAGACGTACCTGTATCGTATCACAGATCACCTGGCCATAGACGTTTTCCGAAAAATAACCCGCGACAAGGCATTGCAGCAAGAACTGTGGGCCAGCACAGTAAGCTCTTATCTCCATACAGAGGAAGCCTTGATTGCTAAAGAAGAACAGCAGCTACTTTCCGCTGCGATCAATCAATTGCCGCCAAAACGCAAGCAGATCTTGCTGCTGTGCAAACTGCACGAAAAGAGCTATCAGGAGGTGGCTGACTTGATGGGGATCTCTGTATCGACCGTGAGCAATCAACTGGTCAAAGCCATCAAGGAAATCAAAAATTTTGTGCTCCACGCCACGCGCAGCGAGCACGCCCTGCTCCTCTTCCTGTTGATCGCGTCGCGTATTTTTTAACCGCACCTCATTAATATTTCATTTTTTTTCGTCTAGCAATAGTGTGTTTTCCGAGCCGGACCGTATAGACTACAAAACGAATTATAAACTTACTTTCATTTTGGACAACCGCAGAGCAATACATAAGCTGTTAACTGCTTATTTAGACAAGCAGATTAGTCGCGATGAATTTGACCAATTGTTTGCCAAACTCGCTGCATTGGAGGACGATGCTTTTAGGAAAACCATCTACCAGGCATTGGATAATCCCTCCGAAACGAGCGATGCCGATTTCATCGCCCAGCGTGTTGCCTCCCTTTATCCCCAACTACAAGCGAAAATCCATCGAGATACGCCCGTTGCGGCCGAAACGCCAAGACGTACCCATCGAGTTTGGTGGAACATCCCGGCCGCGGCCGCCGCGCTCATTTTCTTGTTTACCGGCATTTACTTTTTTATAGCCGACCTCAGTCAGCCGGAGTCGGCAGCCATCACACCAGCGCAGATTCTCCCTGGTGGTAACCGTGCAACCTTGACACTCGTAGACGGGCAAACCGTCAATTTGAGTTCGGAAGAGAGCGGCATCGTAATCGGAGATGAGATTTCGTATTTGAGTGGAAGCGAGATTTTAGATTACGGGCAACAGGCAACAGACAACAGACAGGTCTCTCGTCTAATGTCTCTAACAACCCCCAAAGGCGGCCAGTATCAAATCACCCTCGCCGATGGCACCCACCTATGGCTCAACGCGGCCAGCTCACTTACCTACCCGGTCGCCTTCGACGGCGACAAACGGGAAGTATCCCTTCAGGGAGAAGCTTATTTTGAGGTGTCTAAAGACCAGTCCAAGCCGTTCATCGTCAATACGGTGAAGCAACGGATTGAGGTACTCGGCACTTCATTCAATATCAATGCGTATAACAACGAGGTACTGACCAAGACGACACTTTTAACTGGCTCTGTGCAGGTATATGCGTCTACTGACGGCGCAACAAACGGGAAAAGCCAAGTATTGACGCCGAATCAACAAAGCGTTGTTGATGATAGTGGCGAAATCAGTGTCAACAAGATTGACCCGTATACAGCCATCGCTTGGAAAGATGGGCTGTTTAATTTCCACGGCCTAAGTATTGATGAATCGCTGAAGCAGGTGGAGCGCTGGTATGATGTCGATGTGATTTATCAGGGCAAAAAACCTATAGGGTATTTAGGTGGGAAAATGAGTCGCGGAGTTAAACTATCAACGTTCCTTAGTTTTCTGGAAAAAGATTTCCATATCAAATCCGAACTGAAAGCAAACCGCACATTGGTCCTGTATGCTTCACAAGATAATGAATAACTGATTAATAAACTTAACGATTACGACTATGATGAGAACCCCACCATAAAGCCGACAGGGATACGATAGAAAGGCAGGGAAGTGTTTGCACCACTTACCCCGCCATAAGCTATGGGTACCCTGATATGATAATTCGGATTATTCCACCAAAGTATAACCTTAGCACTACAAAGTTATGAATAATAAGCGAGGCCTGGAAGACATTTACCTACGTCCCGGGCCGTATACCAATAGATCTATTTTACGGCAAGTCCTTATGATCATCAAAATAAGTTATGTACTGCTGTTGATTACGTGTATGCAGTTGCAAGCACGAAGCTATTCACAGACCATTACCATAAACTCGAGACGTACTCCACTCGAAAAGGTCTTTCAATCTATTGAACAGCAAAGCGGCTATGTGGTCTTGTACAATTATGAAGAGTTGAAACGTGCCAAACCGGTAAGTATTGTAGCCGATAACATGGAGATGACCAAATTGCTGGACAAGCTTTTTGCTGAACAGCCGTTTACGTATGCCATTGAAGATAAGACCATTTTGGTCACCAGAAAGAAGCCTAACATACCTATGCGTGCTGCTACTACCCCCAATCCGGTAATTGTTGAACAACAGCAGGAGGTGAGCGGCAGGGTTGTCGATGAGCAGCAAAATCCATTGGAGGGGGCAACGGTAACGATAAAAGGTACCGCTGCCGCTACCACAACCGATGCCAATGGCTATTTCCGAATCACGCCACCGTCAGCAGGAGGTACGCTGGTATTCTCCATGCTGGGCTATAATGCTGTTGAACGGCCCATCGGAACCAACCCGACCATCAATGTCACCCTGACCGCTTCGGTAAGTGATCTGGAAGAAGTGGTGGTTGTAGGCTACGGTACCGTTAAACGGGGTGATTTAACCGGATCGGTTGCTTCCGTAGGCGCTTCGGAAATCCAGTCTACCCCCATCGTCGCTTTGGACCGCGCCATGCAGGGCCGGGTTGCTGGTGTAAATGTAATCACCAATTCTGCGCGGCCCGGTGGAAGCACTACCGTCCGTATCCGCGGTACGGGATCAGTGAATGCGGGCAACGAACCGCTCTATGTCATTGACGGCTTCCCCACGGGAAACCTCAATTCCATCAACACCAACGATATCGAATCGATGGAAGTGCTTAAAGACGCTTCGGCAACGGCGATCTATGGTTCTCGGGGTTCAAACGGGGTCATCCTGGTGACAACCAAACGTGGCAAAGCGGGCCAATCGATGATTACCTACGATGGCTATTACGGCCAGCAATCGGTGCGCCATAAACTTCCGCTATTGAACGCACGGCAATTTGCGGAGTTTGTCAACGAAGCAAACGTAAACAATGGCGGCGCGCCCTATTTTGACGGCAGCGCAGCCGACCGGCCGCTGCCCGAAACACTGAGTGAAGGAACGGACTGGCAAAGCGCGGTGATGCGCGATGCCCCCATACACGACCACCAATTAAGCGCGCTGGGCGGCACGGAGAAAAACCGCTATGCGATATCGCTGGGCTATTACGGTCAGGAAGGCATTATCTTGCGGAGCGACTTCAACCGCTATTCGCTTAGGGCCAACCTGGATAGTGACGTGTCCGACCGATTGAAGGTGGGGCTATCCACGCAGGCAGCCTATACCCACGGCAACACCGCCGAGACCGAAACTGGGCGAAATACCTCGTACGATAACCTGATCCCGGCTACGCTCAATTACTCACCAACGTTATCGATTTTCAACGAAGACGGCACGTACCATACCTATACCGGTCCGCTCAACGGGTTGGGTGCGGATAACCCCTACGCCATGGCCATGGAATATACCAAGCGGAGTTCGCTTATCCGCGTACTCAGCAACGCCTATGCCGAACTGGAAATCATCGACGGACTGAAACTACGGAGTACCATTGGCGCCGATCTATTGGCCAACAAAGTCAGCGCGTACACTTCCCAGTTGGTGCTTGCGGGTGCTTCACTGGGTGGGAAAGCGGAGGTGGCCTCAGCCCAGACCATCAATTGGCTCAATGAAAACACGCTGACGTACGACAGCCAATTTAGCGACCGGCACAACTTCAACGCCCTGATCGGCTACACCTACCAACAATCGGACTACGAGACCGCAACGGCAAGGGCGAATAATTTCAATGACGATTTCGCCCTGTACCACAATCTGGGCAGCGGATCTACCTTGGTGGCGCCGGCGTCCGGAGCGAATCAGTGGCGGTTGATTTCGTACATCGCACGGGTGAACTATGGATTCGATGATCGATTCCTGTTTACACTTACCGGACGCCGAGATGGGTCTTCGCGCTTCGGGCCGAACAACAAATTCGGATTCTTCCCATCCGGGGCATTCGCGTGGAAACTAAAGAACGAGTCGTGGCTGCGCAATGTCAATAAACTCAGTGATGCGAAATTGCGGGTGAGTTATGGACTATCGGGCAATCAGGAAATTGATAATTATCGATACGTGGCTGGCCTTTCCTCTTCTAATTATGTATTGGGTGGCACCGTTTATGTCGGCAACGCACCCAGCATCATCCCCAACCCTGATCTACGCTGGGAAAAAAACGCCCAGTTTGATATCGGCCTGGACCTGGGTTTCTTTGATAACCGGCTTACGTTTACAGGTGATTATTACCACAAGACCACGTCAGACCTCCTTTTCAACGTCGGCGTGCCCACCACTTCGGGGTTTAGCAACATGCTGCAGAATATCGGCGAGGTGGAAAACAAAGGGGTAGAACTTGCCATCAGCGCAGACATCATCGACAAGGCGGACCTGAAATGGACGACTTCGTTCAACATCACATTTAATAAGAACAAAGTACTGGCACTGGATAAACGGCAAGAATTCCGTACGGGTGTGGATGCGTATATCTCCAATACGACATTGAACCCGATCCTACTCCGTGTGGGCGAACCGCTCGGCAATTTCTTTGGGTACGAGATGGACGGCATTTTTCAAACCGAAGCAGAGGTCGCCGCGTCGGCACAACCCGCTGCCAAGCCGGGAGACATGCGGTATGTAGACCAGAATGGGGATAATGCAATCAATGATGATGACCGAGCGATTATCGGCAATTCGAATCCGACCAGTTTCAGCGGGTGGAACAACACGTTTACCTATAAAGGCATCGATCTCAACGTGTTCATACAAGGCGTATTCGGCAACGAAATCCTCAACTATGGCAGTTTTGACCAATTGAACATGACGGGCGGCAACAACCTCTCCACACGGGTAATCGACCGGTGGACGCCCGATAACCCGAGCAATACCATACCGAGGGCCAATGCAGCCGGCGGGTCGCGGATATTGTCTTCTCTCCAGGTCGAAGACGGATCCTATATCCGCTTCAAAACCATTACATTGGGGTACACGCTGCCCAGCACGTGGTTCCGTGCATTGCCCATTAGCCAGCTGCGCATTTATGCGTCGGGGCAAAACCTGTTTACCATTACCGACTACACGGGATATGACCCCGAAGTGAACCGGTTCGGCAATTCGTCCATCAGCCAGGGGATCGACTACGGAGTCTACCCATCGGCGAAAACATTTTTGTTCGGGTTGAACCTTAAATTCTGATTACTATGAAACTGTTGAACAAAACATACTATTTTTTCTCGGCCCTGATCATAGGGGCCGTTGCTTTATCGGGTTGCGAAAGCCGGTTGGACATCGCACCGGTAACGAATTTGACCGATGCTACCTTCTACCGTACGGCCGAGGACGCCAGAGCGGCATTGGGTGCCTGCTACGCCTCCATCAACTATCCCGATGTCTTTCACGACTTGGTCGCAACAGACGATGCCATCCCCTTCCTGACTGGAGGCGCCGACCGTCCACTGATCTGGCGGTACGACATCACCCCCCAAACTGGCTTCCTCGGCTTTTTTGCAGGCGCCTACACCGGTATTAACCGCTCCAATATTGTGATTAGGCGGTTGCCCGACATCCCGATGGACGAACAGCTCAGGAGCCGCTATATCGCGGAAGCCAAATTCCTGCGCGCGCTCGCCTACCTCAACCTGGTTCGGTTTTACGGTGGGGTACCTATCGTAACCGAACCCACCGAAGGGGCAGAAAACCTGGAAGTAGCCCGTTCATCTGCAGAAGAGGCGTATACGTTGATCGAAGCCGATCTTCAGGAAGCTGAGCAAGTATTGCCTCAGAAGTACGAAGCAGCGGATGTCGGAAGAGCAACCAGTAATGCTGCAAAAGCATTACTGGCCCGCATGTACCTTTTCCGGGCGGGCACAGACACCGGTTCACCCTTCTGGCAACAGGCAGCGCAAAAATCGAGGGAAGTGATCGACGATGGATCATTTGGCCTGTACGACACTTTTGCGGAAGCATTTGCACTTAGTGCACGCGGAGGCAAGGAAAACATATTGGAGAAACAATTCCTTACAGATGTAAGTGGGCATGGACAAGGCCGTGGTTACGGTGTACGGGGTGCGCCCATCTATCCAGGTGGCGGAGCAGGGATAGCCAGGCCAACCGCGAGTCTTTACAATTCGTATACCGAAGCCGATCAGCGGCGGGAAGTGACATTTATTACTTCGTATACGTTCGGTGGCCAGACGGTCAACCTGTCGATCACCGACCCTAATCCAGCCAACGCCATCTCCTTCCAGAAATTGTGGGATAAGACCGCTCAAACGAATGGTGGGGAGGGAACAAGCTACCCGATCATTCGCTTTGCTGATGTGCTCTTGATGTATGCGGAGGCCCAGAACGAAGTAAACAGCGGACCCGATGCGTTAGCCTATGAGGCGCTGAACAGCGTACGGACCCGTGCAGGGCTCGATCCGGTGGAAGGGCTCGACTACCAGGCCTTTAAAGAGGCGGTTTGGTTGGAACGTCGCTTGGAATTTCCGTTTGAAAACATGCGGTGGTTCGACTTGGTTCGCACCGGCAGGCTTATCGATGCCGTAAAGGCAGAAAACAGCTTCAATCGGAATGCGTTGATCAAACCCTTCCATGTACTGTTACCCATTCCGCAATCGGACATCGACAATAATCCGTTGCTGGAACAAAATCCGGGGTATCAACTATAGGTAATGGCGATGCGACTGTGGAATTTTATCCTTGTAGGATGGGCCGTATCGCTTGGTTATATCAATCAGGCGACGGCCCAATCCTATCACCCCAAACGGGTTACCGTCCCAATCGAACAGGTCGCCACGGGTCGGATCATTCACCGGTTCCATGATACCTCACCCCTAAGCCCATCGGGAAGGTATTTTGCCCTATTCCGCATGCCGTTCGAGGATCATTATCCCGAACCGGGTGACTGGGGCGAGGTGGTACTCATCGATCGTCAAACCGCCGACACAACGGTTGTGGCGCGCTCCTTCGGCTGGGAAATGCAGGTGGGCGCCAACGTGCAGTGGGGCAAGGATGATAGCCAGTTGTTCTATAATGATGTAGACACAGCGACTTGGGAGGCCGTCACCGTAATGTACAATCCGTTGACAGGGGCATCCCGCAGACTGCATGGCACGCTATTTATGTGCTCAGCAGACGGCCGCCGGCTCGTGGGTCATAACCTCCGCAATTCATTTTATGCGCAGTCTGGTTACGGTGTCATCGTTCCCGATGCGCACAGACAGCGCAACATGGGACCGGTGGCTACAGACGGCATCTTCGTGACAGACGTAGCGGCCAACGAAACGCGACGGATCGCAACCATAGCGGACATTTACGAAAAAGCCATCCCCAGTTTGGCCGTACCCAACCCGCAGGATTACGAGTACTATTGCTTCAAAGCGATGTGGAACCCGCAGGGGACACGGATCATGACGTGCCTCATCATGCGGCCGCGCGATGGCGGCAAGCGCAGTGTAGCCGTCGTTACACTAAAGCCGGACGGAACCGACATCCGTACCGCCATCACCACCCAGCAATATGCCAAAGGTGGCCACCACATGGCTTGGATGCCAGATGGGGAACATATTTCCATGAACCTCAATGTCAATGACGATAAACCAGCCCTTGAGCTGGTGACGTTCAAATATGACGGCACGGACTTGAAAGAGGTGTTTTGGCCCGGTTCGGGCCATCCCTCCTTCCATCCCGGAGGCCTTCCATTCGTGGTGACGGATGCGTATCCCAACGAAACCAGTGTGACAAAAGGCGACGGTGTGGTCCCCATACGGTTGCTGAACATCGCCACTGGCGAGGAGTTTATTATTGACGAAGTGGAAACAGCCGAGGTCAACGATAGTTCCTTTCGACTGGATGCCCACCCAACGTGGGACCGAACCGGAAGATACATCATTTACAATAGTTTTGATGGTGGTGTGCGCAGTGTGAAAATGGCGGAAGTACAACGATTACTATAATAATTTGACAATGATGAAACGTAAAACATTCCTACAGGATATGATGTTGCTCGCCGGCGCATCATGCCTTCCATTACGTCAGCTGCTAGCGCAGCCAGCGAAACCAAAAACCATCCTATTGGTATCGGGATGGCAATATTACAATATCGGAGATATCGCCCACACGCCCGGCTTGCTGGCGCTGTTGAATACTTACCTGCCAGACACCAACGTGATCCTTTGGCCCGGTCATGAGGTACGGGCTATCGACCAGATGCTACTACGCAAGTACCCCGACCTACAGATCGTCACGGGATCCATCAGGGATGGCGAAGTGGAAAGTGAGGAAGTGATCCGTGCCGCGGAAACCGCCGACTTCATGCTGCACGGCTCTGGCCCCTCGGTGGTTGCGCAGTCAAAACTGCAATGGTGGAAATCCCGCATTAAGAAACCCTACGGCATCTACGGGATTACCGTTGAAGACATCGGGCAGGAGCGTCGAGACGTGTTGGACAATGCGTCTTTTGTGTACCTCCGGGATACCCTTTCGGAAAAAAATCTCAGAGACAACAACATCAAGGCAGGCGCGATAGGCTTCGCTCCCGATGCTACGTTTGCGATGGATCTCCGTAACGACCACGATGCCGTCAACTTCATGAATGCGCACCAACTGCAACGGAAGCAATTCCTCTGCGTGGTCACCCGGCTCCGACGGACTCCATATTATCAGCTCGGCAGGGATTGGACAGCTGAACAGATTAACGAGGTTGACACCCTGAATGACCAACATAAAGAGGAAGACAACAAGAAACTCCGTGAAGCTATCATTACGTGGGTGAGGCAAACCGGGTTGCCTGTGGTGGTCTGTCCGGAGATGAGCTACCAACTTTCCATCATGGACGAATTGGTCATCGATCCATTACCACCCGATGTGCGCAGCCACGTAATCAAGATGGATCGCTACTGGTTTTGCGATGAGGCGGCCTCTTTATACGCGAGTGCAACGGCGGTCGTCAGCATGGAATGCCATTCGCCGATCATCGCATGCTACAACAACACACCCGCTTTCTATTTACGGCAACCGCAAGACACGATTAAAGGCCAGATGTGGTATGACGTTGGACTGGAAGACTGGGTTTTCGAAATTGAAGAAACTACCGGCCAGGAAATCGCTTCTCGGCTCATGGAAGTGTACGATGACTACGGCGCGGCGCAAAGGAAGTTAGAAGTCGCCATGGACCATGTCCGCAATATCTACCGCGAAACGATGCTCGACGTGAGAATCCGAATATTTAGTGCTTAAGTATCTGCTCACTTCGGGGAATGCCAATTTCTAAAGCGATTTTTTGCCAACGGAAAACAGATGACTGAACTTCGTCTATGATCATATTCATTTCTTTGTCGGACAGACGGAAATAAGCGCCTGTGCTTTTGGACCATGCTTGCACATTACCACGGCCAGCAGGTGGTTTTTTCTTCCCCGAAACGCATGAGATCAAGGTCTATCAACTTGGAGAAGCATTCTTCAAGTTTATTAGTAAAAATGATCGGCAAAAGTTTGTTGACGTGGACATCCCAAAGTTAAAAAAGCAGGAGCAAATACGAATTGCTCAGGCAAAGAAAAGACGCTAAGGGAAATTGGTTGTATATGTACTGCGGATTCATTGATTCAGATACGTTGACCAGTTCCTTTGCGTGTGTGAAAACCGATACCTAGGCAAATATACAAGATTTACGCCTAATTTCGGCGTAAATCTTGTATATTTGCTTAATGAATGTTTCGAGAGAATACGGAAGATTAGAAAGTTACCTTGACAATTTAGTTGCTTTAGGCCGATATTCATTTACATCGAACGAAATAAAGGAAAAGCTTGAACTAACCCATAATGCCTTCCAAAAGCAAGTTTCAAACTTGTCCGAACGCCGTAAGGTAACATTAATCAGGAAAGGTTTTTATGTAATAGTGCCTCCTGAATACCGCAAAAATGGTGCTCCACCTGTTACCTATTATATAGATGGTATGATGAAGGGATTGAAGCGGCCCTATTATGTTGGGCTATTAAATGCCGCGGCATGGTACGGAGCAGCTCACCAACAGCCGCAGAAATACGTAATCATTGTACATCCACCTTTTTTACCATCAATAGATAAATCATACGCCCGTATTGATTTCGTCTATAAAAAAGAATGGCAGGAAAGCGATTTAATCCAGCAAAAGACAAATGCCGGTTATATTGCAGTTTCATCCCCGGAACTTACTGCATTGGATTTATGCTATTATCCTAGACACGCGGGGGGAATTAATCAGGTAGCCACAGTATTGGAGGAATTGGCAGACGAGTTGGACGCCATAAAAATCAGTGGGCTAGCAGAACGTTACAACAGCACCAAGGCTGTTCAACGTTTGGGTTTTTTGCTGGAATTCCTCGGTAATGACGAGCTAGTTGCTCCGCTTAAAGAATGGCTAAAAAACAGAAAGTATTACCCGGCACTTTTGGACCCAGTGGAAAAAAGCCAAAACAAAGTCACTGGCAACATTTGGAAAATAATTGTTAACACAGACATAGAAACAGACCTTTGATACCAATTGCATATATAAACGAATGGAGACAACAAGCTCCCTGGCAGGACGACTATCAGGTTGAGCAGGACTTAATCATTTGCCGGGCGTTAGCCGCGATTTTCTCCGATCAGGAACTACGCAAAAAGCTGGCTTTCCGTGGGGGAACCGCTCTTCATAAGATTTATATCAGCCCGTCCGCCAGATATTCTGAGGACGTAGACCTTGTTCAAATCTCTGCCGAACCCTTTGGTCCCGTAATTGATAGATTACGGGATTGCCTTGCCTTTTTGGGAACCCCATTACGTAAACAGAAAGCCCATAACAATACGATGATCTTCCGGCTGACGAGTGAGGCGGGACAAAAAATGAAACTCAAAATTGAGGTGAATACCAGGGAACACTTTACGGTATTTGGCCATCATTCTATGCCATTTAAACTTGATTCCGCTTGGCATACACAATCTTGTTCCATTACCACATTTACCATTGAAGAACTTTTAAGTACCAAACTAAGGGCTTTGTACCAGCGCAAAAAAGGCAGGGACCTGTTCGATCTCTGGTATGCTCTAACCCAGCTTGACTGCGACCCTAAGAAAATAGTTGAAGGCTGGCGGGTTTATATGAAGGAAGAGGGAAATAAAATCAGTCGCCGGGAATTTGAAATGAATCTGGATGAAAAGTTGCAATCACCTCAATTTATGGGGGATATGGGCTTTTTAATCAGGTCGGGCATTGAATATGACATACCCAACGCAGCTAAACTGGTAAAGGAAAAAATCATAACCTTGATATAAAGTGTGAACTTTATCGATAAAATGCCACTTTTCTTTAGCGATATTTTTCCGTTTGAAGGTTGGATTGGTCATAGGGGCTTGCTGAATTACTTCCGATTGGCAAGTATGAAAGAAAAGCTAAAGCACCTCGACAGTTGGCTGAGAAACCGGATAAGGTATTGCCTTTGGCATGATTGGAAGAAGCCAATTCGGAGAAGGAAAAACCTGAACCGCCTGGGTGTACCACCAAAGCGTGCGTATTGGTGGAGCAGATCACAAAAGGGAGGATGGGCAATAGTTCAAAGCCCAATAATGATCACAACCATAACTTTGGAAAGGCTTAAAAAGAGGGGATACGAATCAATGCAGGAGTATTACGAAAAAGTTTCTATATTACTTAACGAACCGCTGTATACGAGACCCGTACGTACAGTGGTGTGAGAGGCGCACCGTGGGCTTTATGGTTCACGGCCGTCTATTCGATTAGCGAAAATATGCAAGTAAAATGAACAGAATTTACTATCTAATGTTTATTGCTCTTTTTATCAGCTGTAACAGTAATCCAGGAAAAACACCTGAAGAAAAAATTGATTATGTTATGAAACAAGCCTATGAAAATGGAGGTTTTATAGGTAGTGTATTAATTGCCAATAGAGGAAAAGTAATTTACCGCAAGGATTTTGGAATGGCTGACGTGGAAAATAAAATTCCAATTAGCGACTCAACAAAATTTCTGATTGCTTCCGTCTCCAAGCCAATCACTGCTGTTCTGATTCTACAATTAATGGAACAAGGAAAAATCAAACTTGATGATTCTCTTAAAAAGTATTTTAATATCGAGAACAATTCTAAAGCTTCAAAAGTAACCATTCATCAATTGCTCACACATACATCGGGAATTGAAGAACTAATCAGTGAAGACCATGAATTCGACGAGTCTGACCTAGAACAAGCTACACTTAATTTCGAATCGGGTTCGGATTTTGAATACTCAAGTACAGGGTATGTCATTCTAAAAGAGATAGCTGAGCGTTCATCAGGAAAAGATTTTGAAACATTGATAGAGCAACAAATTTGTAAACAGACGCGATTGAATTCATCAGGTGTTGCTCGAGAACTCCATCAAATAAATGATATAGCAATTGGATATAAAACAACCAAACAAGTTGAAGTGGTTGAAATTGGATATTCCCTTAAAATAGTTGACGGAGCGGGTTCCTTATACGCTACTACAAATGATCTATTCAAATTAGACCGTGCGCTTCACTCAGGTGAACTTTTATCAAAAAAATCAATTGAACTCATGCAAAAACAGCATGTAAAAGAAAGATTCGGATATGGTTGGTTCTTACGGGAGCGGGGTGGAATCTGGGATGTCATGTATCATGAGGGTGATTTGCCAGGCTACACTAGCTTTTTCAGTAGACGAACTAAGAATGATGAAGCAGTAATCCTACTTTCAAACATTGAAGGGCTTGATCTTTCTGAAATAGAAAATGATATATCCAGAATACTAAAATTTGATAATTAAATACTTTCGCAATGGCTATAATTCCGCGTGGCGAAAGTGCAAAAATTGAAAGTTCATTTTTTTTGTCTTGTTCATGAATCGTGAACACCAAAAAATAGTGAACACGGCTTTGTGTCTAGCGGCCAGGCAGCAAATGCTTGTAATAGAACAACAACAAATGCTAATTTTACCACAGAACTATCTGATGTTTCCCGTTATTAGCCAAATGTTCCATTTACGGATAAAATTGTTGTTTTGTGTTCCTAATTTCCTAAAGCTTTCTTATCTTCGGGTACAGTCCCACCCCAAAGCATCAGGACAATGCCCACGGCGGATTGCGTTTTTTGAAATTGTGTTGCTGTTTTTAACCGATAAAAGGTTACAAATAGGTTACAGAGAAAAACAAAACTGATATAAGTCCCTGAAAATAAACATATTTTGGAGCAAGGCCATCTGCCTTACAAGCAGGGGGTCACTGGTTCGAACCCAGTAGCTCCCACCACTCAAAAAGCCGTTTTTCTTACAGGAAAGCGGCTTTTTTCGTTAGGTCGAATTTTGGCGGACGGCTCTTCCAAATTCGTTGTAACCTTTTTTTGTAACCCTCGGGTGAGGCAAAAACCAGGGAAACCAACCCTGACAGTTTAGCAGACTTGTCTGTTGAATTTCCCCGAAAAAGATTACAAATAGTTTACAGCTTCAAAAAATTCACAAATAGTTTACAAAAAAGGGTGACTAAATTTTTGAATTATGGCCACAGTACATGCTGTCAAACATTATCCTTTTGATGAATATAAAATTGCCAATCCGATCACCAGATTTGCGTCGATAGCAGCCCCTCTATCTTGGTTACTGCTGATGACTGTGACATAGTGATCGGACGCGAGCCTTTCTACCAAGTGCTTTCCTATGTTGCCCAGGGACCCTGAAATGATAATCTTCAGAATTTTTTTATTGCCATCCTCCCAAAAAACAGTAATATTGCTTTTATCCATGGAATCAGGGCATTTTGAGCAGTTTAAAGCTAATAACGATCGGGCGCTGTCCGTCTATTTCGACCGGTATTCGCGGGCGCTGATACTATTTGCGTACCGCATCACTGAGGATGCCGAAGTATCCGAAGAGGTCGTGCAAGATGCGTATGTCAAGCTCTGGACCGCACGCGATCGTATCGAGAGCGAAGCCCACCTCAAATCCTTCCTCTATCAGGCCACGCGCAACGCCTGCATTGACAACCTCCGTGCGGCGGGCAGCCGCATTCAGACATCCGCGGCGGAGCTTGACGAAAACCTCAGCCAGCCGGATGCCGATCTGTTGGCCCGGATGATCCACGCCGAAACGCTGCAACTGGTCTACCTGGAAGTCAAGAAACTCTCCCCTACGCAACAACAGGTATTCCAACTCACATTCATCGAGGGGCTTAGCACCGATGAGATCTCTGCACAGCTCGGCATGACGGCCAATGCCGTATTCATCGCAAGATCGAAAGCATTGTCCACGTTGCAGCACATGTTCAAGGGCAGGGACTTATTGCTATATCTCGCTTTTTTGCAACTGGCCGGCCTCCACCCCGCTGCACACGCCACTACTTAAAAAAATCAAATTTGCGGGAAGGTTTCCGTTCTATTTTCGTAATAGCTATCAAAGAACATATTAATGAGTACCGGATACGACATCGAGCAATTACTCCTGCGCCGTCTGCAGGGCCTCGCCACTGATGAGGAAAACCACCGTATCACGGCATGGGCTGCGCAGGCGCCCGAAAACCGAGTTGTGCTCGAACGCCTCGAAACCGAAGGCATGCTTAAAGAGGACCTCGATGCCTTGCTCGGGTTAGTAGACGCCCCCGAGGGGGAGGCTCGACTCCAACGGATGAGCGCGCATATCAAGCAAGCTGTGAGCGTTGGAAACCAACGCAGCATCCGCCAGACAAACAGGTTTACTTGGAGACGTTATGTAGCGGCTGCCGCCATCCTTGTTATCGTGTCGGCGGGAGGCTATTACTACCAGACCCGGCTGGCACCGGCAACCGAAAAGGGCAGTCAGCGCATCATTGCCGATATTCAACCCGGCGGCAACCGTGCCATACTCACCTTACCCGATGGGCGCTCAATTGATTTGAGTGAAGCGCAGGCGGGGATTGTCATTGGCGACGGAATTACGTATCTTGACGGGAGTTCTGTGATTAGTGAACAAGTTCACCCGTCCACTCGTTCACTCACGCTTACAACCCCTAAAGGCGGCACTTATCAAATCACACTACCCGATGGTACCAAGGTATGGCTCAATTCCGCCTCCACATTGAAATACCCGTCCCGATTTTCGGGAGACGAACGAGTTGTAGAGTTGGAGGGGGAAGCTTATTTTGAGGTTAGTGAAGTGAGGAAGTTAACGAATGAATCGGGTTCACGAACTCACAAGCTCACAGGTTCACAGAAAATACCGTTCAAGGTGACGAGCAACGGCCAAATCGTCGAAGTACTCGGCACCCAGTTCAATGTCGCTGCCTATCCGGACGAATCGGAAGTTAAAACCACCTTGGTGGAGGGTAGCGTGCGTGTAGTATCAACCACCAACCACCAATCACCTGTCATGATTAAGCCCGGTGAGCAAGCCACCAATCGCGGAGCGACCATTGAGATAACAACGGTCGACACTGACCAATATATTGCGTGGAAAAATGGCCGGTTCTACTTCAAGCGGACACCGTTGGAAGAAATCATGCGGCAAGTATCGAGGTGGTACGATGTGGAAGTGGTTTATCAGCATGGCATTCCCAAGGAAACTTTCAGTGGAAAAGTTAGCCGTAATGTATCGTTGATGGGATTACTCAACATCCTGCAAGTATCTGCTGTTAAAATCCGATTGGAGGGCAATAGATTGATCGTAAACTAAATCAAAATTAGGGGAATAAACAATTAAACACTTAACGACATGAAGACATGGGAAAACAATGACGTTTGAAAAATGAACAGGGGAAGTGCGGCTAACACTTCCCCTATCGTTCAGACAGCACCAGTATTAAACCAAGAGAATTAAAACCAGTTAATTAACGCCATCTAAACGCACAAACGTAATGATAAATTATGATTTTCCCCTATTTGGGAAAGAAAAGATACCCCTTGGCGGTATCAACCAGTTATTCAGAATCATGAAACTGACCTCACTGCTGCTTTTAATAGGCTTCCTGCACCTCAGCGCCGCATCCCGCTCGCAGACGGTTTCGTTGGACGTGAAAAACCAACCCATTGGGAAGGTGTTCGAAGCCATCGAAAAACAAACCAATCTCATGGTGGTTTACAACGACCGTTTTGTGAATCCGTCCACCCCGGTTTCCATCCGTGCAAACGGCTTGCCATTGACCCACGTGCTAGCATCGTTGTTGAAGCCCGTTTCGCTGACCTATCACATTACCGAGAATACGATTGTGATTACCGAATTGCCGGCCGATAAGCACGAAAGCACATCGCCAATTCCGATTGAAATACAGCAGCAGCGTATCAGCGGCCGCGTCACAGATGAATACGGCAGTCCATTGGAGGGCGTGACGGTAACGATCAAAAGCACCGCTGCTGCTACCACAACCGATGTCAATGGCTATTACCGAATCATCCCCTCTTCGAAAGGAGACACACTAGTCTTCTCCATGCTGGGCTATAATGCTGTTGAACGGCCCATCGGAACCAACCCGACCATCAACATCACATTGACCGCTTCGGTAAGTGATCTGGAAGAAGTGGTGGTGGTGGGCTACGGTGTTCGGCGAAAAGAGAGCCTTACTGGCGCTGTCTCTACCGTGGATGCGCAAGCCCTGGAAAACAGGCCGGTCAGTAACCTGGCATCAGCCCTGCAAGGCACTACGCCGGGCCTCACCGTGACCAGGTCATCCGGGCAACCCGGCAATGAAGGGATCCGGATACAAATGAGAGGAGCCACTTCCGCAAACGGCAATGTCAATCCGTTATTAATTGTGGATGGTGTTGCGGCCCCCATTGGTACCCTGCAGACACTAAATGTCAATGATGTAGACAACATTTCGTTCCTCAAAGACGCGGCCGCCGCCGCGATTTACGGCGCTCAGGCCGCGGGAGGGGTTATCCTGGTGACCACTAAAAAAGGTATATCCGGAAAGACGACGTTTGCCTATTCTAATTTATTTGGTGCGGACTGGATGCTCAATGTGCCCCAACGGATGAGTTTACTGGAAGAGGCCAATTTTTCCAACCTTTCTGCCGGGAATGCGGGGGGCAGCCCTGTTTATACAGATGCGGAAATCCAAATGATCAAAGATGGCGTAGAATATTATGTGGATCCCAGCGATACCAATAGGTATATTTATTTAAATCAGCAAGATTTTGTTAGCCAGACGATCCGTGACGTTACCGCTATGCAGACACATAACCTGAGCGCAAGCGGCGGCACCGAAAAATTGAATTTCTTATTCTCCTTCGGGACCTATTCAAAGAATGGTGCCTTCAGGGTCGGTCCGGATGCTTACAACCGCTATAACGGGCGTATCAATATCGGGGCAAATCTATCGAAACATGTTTCGATAGATTCCAGGGTGGCTTATACGAAACAAAAGGTAGAGATGCCGTCTTTAGCAATTCCCGCGTTGCTTTTCCAGGCACTCAGGCTAAGGCAGCGGTGGCCTATCTTTACACCAGAGGGAAGGCTCAGTGGTGAAGGATCCTTTTCCGCCAACCAATCCTATGCCTATCTTAAAGAAGGGGGCTACAATCATGAAAACGAGAATAACTTCGATGGCGTTTTTACCTTGCGTATCAAAGAATTGGTCAAAGGGTTGCAGTTAAGGGCTATATATGGGGCACAGTATAACCTGGCAAATCGCGATCTTTTTTCCCGGACGGTTGAACTTTGGCAGCGGTACTATCCGGTAGCCTATATCAACCAAACCAATAAATTTGAGGTAACCCGCGGCACTTATAATACAAATAACCTTCAGTTTCTGGCTGACTACGCCATTTCACTGGGTTCCGGACACGAGCTTTCCGCTTTGGCAGGTTATCAGTTTGAGGACAGCCGGATGTCTTCCGTCCATACTTCGTCACAAAACCTGGCAAGTAATGACCTTCCTGCACTGGGTTTAGGGGATGACGCTACCAAAACCAATAACCAAAGCATAAATACCTATGCGTATAAATCCTACTTTGGCCGTCTAAATTACAGTTATCAAGAGAGGTACCTGCTCGAGCTGACGCTACGGGCCGATGAAAGTTCCCGGCTGGCACCTGGTTTACGGGTTAAAACCTTTCCGTCAGCCTCAGCCGGCTGGAATATTCACAAAGAAAGCTGGTATGGTACATCGTCTTTGTTCTCCACCGTAAAGTTACGTGCCTCGTGGGGGCAGTTAGGCAGCGGTTTAGGCAATATCATTGGTAACTACGATTTCATGAATATGTTATCGCGCAATAACAACCTGGTATTGGGGGCCTCAGAAGACCGGGCGATGTATTTTTATCAGAGTGTGGTCCCTTCTTCCAGCCTCACCTGGGAAACGGTCCAGACCACTAACGGCGGTCTGGACCTGGGCATGTTCCGCGATAAACTTCTGCTAAGTGCCGACTATTATGTGAAATATAACAAGAACATGCTTACTCCATTGCAGCTGCCCGGTACCTTTGGCGTAGGGACACCGCGCACCAATAACGGAGAGCTGAAATCATGGGGTTGGGAACTTGAAGCCAATTATCGCAATACAGCGGGGAACGGCTTCCGGTATTCCCTGGGACTGAATGTTTCCGATAATCAGAATGAATTGATGAACTATGCCGGCAGGAAAGTAATTGCGGCGGGTATTGTGGGTATATTGGAAGGTTATCCGCTCAATTCCATTTGGGGTTACCAGACAGGCGGTTATCTCCAGTCACAGGAAGAAGTGGATAACTCGGCGTTTTTCAACGCGAATACCGGCGTGGGTGATATTAAATATACGGACCAGAATGCAGACGACCGTATTAATATCGGGAGGGGGACTGTCGAAGACCATGGAGACCTGGTTTATCTGGGAACCGATCAGCCCCGCTATAATTTTGGTGTTAATGCCGGCTTTGAATGGCACCGTTTCGACTTCAGTTTCTTTTTGCAGGGCATCGGAAAGCGTACGTTTTACGCTACGGTTAATACCGTCAATCCGCAGGTGACGGCGCCGCGGCAGCCGCTTTCCATTCACCTGGATCATTGGTCGGAAACTAACCGGGATGCCACCTTTCCCCGTCCATTCCGTGGCGGTCAGCATAATTATGTATTCTCGGATAAATGGATGCTTAATGGGCAATACATTCGTTTGAAAAATATTCAGCTGGGCTATTCCCTGCCCGAGAGCCTGCTTCAGAAAGTCAGGATATCTCGTGTCCGCGTTTATTTCAGCGGGCAGGACCTGCTGACCATCACCCGCCTGGGCATTTTTGACAACCTGTTTAATCCGGAATATCTGAATAATGTGGAGCATCAATACCCATTTTCAGCTACCGCCTCATTCGGGCTTAACGTAACATTTTGATCAATATGAAACCTGCATAAATTACCATGAACAAAAGGTAATGAATAATTTATGCAAGATTCATTGCCATTAAAAACTTAGCGAAGCGATCTCATTGATACCGCTGAAAAACAAACAAAATATCAATAAACAAATTATTCTAATGAAAAATTTACTATATTCCTTACTGTGTGTTAGCGCCTTGGTTTCCTGCACGGTAGACCGCATTTCAGAGACGGAATTATCAGACGGCTCATTCTGGAAAAGTGAGAACGACATCAGGGCCGCAGCCAATTACCTATATACGTTTTTACCCCGCCTGCCTGTGGTCACTGACAATTGGTCTGATGACGGATATGCCGTGCAGACAAATAACATCAGCGATGGCTCGAGGCTGGCGCCAGCTGCCTCTGCAGATTTTACGAGTCCGTACCGGCTCATCCGTGCGGCATCTAATCTGATGGACAAATCTTCCCTTGCCGTGCAGGCCGGGGTTCCATCCAACATAGTGGATAGCTATGTTGCGGAAGCCCATTTTTTTAGGGTGTGGGCTTATTTTGATTTGGTTAAGCGGTTTGGTGATGTACCGTTGATACTCGGCTTGTTGCAGGAGGATTCGCCTGAACTATTGGGGCCGAGAACTCCCAAAGGGCAGGTCTACGAAGCCATGTACAATGACCTGGATGCAGCTATTGAAAATCTCCCGACACCATCTGAGCGCGGCGATGCCGGTTACGGACGTGTCACCCACACAGCTGCCCTGGCCTTAAAGGCCAGAATAGCTTTGTTTGCGGGTACGTGGTCAAAATTCCATCAGGATGGGGATGCCGCTTTGCACCTAAACCTGGCTGTTGATGCTGCCCGATACGTTATGGAAAGCGGAGAGCACACGCTTTTTGCCACCTATTTTGATCTTTTTCAGTTTAACGGAGAAGGCCCCCAAAACAAAGAAAATATATTAGTACGGCAGTATGGAAAGGAAATTAGCGATAACATTGTCAGCTACAATTGCGGCACCATCATCAATGGCGCCACGAATGCAACCAAAGCCCTGGTTGATGCCTATCTGATGAAAGACGGGTTGCCCATTGACCTTTCTCCTTTATACACAACGCCGGCAACCTTTTCCGAAACATTCGTTAACCGGGATGAACGGCTGAATGCAACAGTCATGAAGCAGGGTGATCCCTACTTTTATGGGGTTGACTTTCAGGCTCCGGCGTTGGTATTTCATACCACCGCTTACTGCCCGCGTAAATTTGTGGACGCGTTTACCGTAGGGACAGGCGTCACATTTATTGATTATCCGATTATCCGCTATGCTGAAGTCCTGTTAACCTATGCCGAAGCATTATATGAACTGAATCAGTCCATTACTGATGCCGATTTGGATATCAGTATTAATTTATTGCGTGCCAGAGCCGGCTTACCCAGACTGGATAACGCCTTTGTACTGTCGCATGGGTTGGACATGCGGGAGGAGATCAGGCGCGAACGCCGTACGGAGTTAGCCATGGAAGGATTTCGCTATTGGGATCTCATTCGCTGGAAAACAGCAGAGACTGAGCTTCCGAAAGACGTGCTGGGCAGCTACTTTTTTAAAGACGAGCCCGGATTTTTAAACGCCAACCCAAAACTTGATCCCAATAATTATATCCTGCTGCAGTCTGCACAAAACAGACGGTTTGACCCTGCAAAAGACTACGTATGGCCATTGCCCGTCAATGAACTGGCTTTCAATCCGCAATTAACGCAGAATCCGGGGTGGTAGTGCTGGCCTTTAATCAACAGGTTTATTGATTCCACTTGCCCGTGGCGGGCAGCGCGCTCCTGCCCGTCACAGGTAATTTGCTTTATCCGATACCGGCGCTGCGTGAAATCGTTACGAACATGGTCGTTATGCACAGACCCACAATATGCACAGATTATTTCGAAATCTATCGATTTCTGGACATAGATGCATTTTCCAACCAAATTAACTTCACATAATATTCTTGACTTTTGATCTGTCCGTAGCTGTTTACGGACACGGATTTTAAAGGATAGAATTATGCAAAAGCAATGGTCATTCAGGATTGCGTCTTTCTCTGTTTTGGCGGAGAAAGCGGTAGCAACTCCACACGCCCCGTGCTCGGTAAATGCCTGAGGATTTACTGTAGCATGTTTTAGAAGCTCGAACCGGTCACAAATTGTGACCAGTTCATTTTTCCTTCGTTGGTAAGCTGAAAACGAACCGGCTTCTGTTTTTGCCTCACCATGATGCAGTGACAATGACAAACTTAGCTAAAATTGCCTAGGTATGCAATTGTTATCCCAGCTAATCCATCTTCAGATACTCAAAAACCTGCTTCTTCGACATCTGCTTGTGGTAGCCAAAAGCGAGGGAATCTAACGCTTTGCCGGCTGAAGCACGATCGGTATATTGCACATCGCCCAACCAGTTGCGGTAGTAATTCGGACACTTCAGATGGGCAGGCTCCGAAATCTGTTCGGGAGGTATCTTTCGAATGGAATGAATAGCTAAAAATATTAGTGTTTTCGGTCTGGTTTGTTATCTTTGCTTCATGGCAAACATCACTTCGGCACACGATAAATTTGTGCGGCAAGTACTCTCGGACCATCAAGCCGCAGTCGACTATTTCCGGACGGCCCTGCCGGTACACATTGCCGACAAGTTGGATTTCACCACACTCGAACGGCAATCCGGCAGCTACGTGTCCAAGGAATTGGAGAAGACCGTCTCCGATGTGGTCTATACCTGCCGCCGTCACGACGGAAAAGGAAGTGTGAATGTGTCGCTATTGATAGAACACAAGAGCGCTCCCGACAAGTATACGCCGATACAGGTGGGCGGTTACCTGTTTTCAGGCTACCAGCAGCAGATCAAGCAGGGCCGCAAGCAACTGACGCCCATCATCCCGATCCTGCTTTATCACGGCAGGAACAAATGGGAATACCACACATTGGAGCAGCTGTTCGATGAATCGGCAGAAGATTTGCTTGATTTTCTCCCAAATTTTGATTATGTTTACCACAATTTAAGGGAAGCACCCGAGGAGCATATCCACGCGATAAGCAACCGGTATCTTGCCGGATCGCTGCTGATGCTTAAGTACGCTTTGGATAAGCATAAGTTGAAAGGCAAGCTTCCGCAGGTATTGAGCATCGGGCTGTCCCAGGGTAGCAAACATCAGCAAATAGCGTTGCTGATTTATAGCTTTGAGGTGGTAGACTTTACGGAGGAACAGATAAAAGAGATTTTAAAGGGGTTACCGAAGAAAATTAAAGACAAAGTCATGAGTACGTACGACTTACTGGTAGAAAAGGGCAGAAAGGAAGAACGGGCTAAGGCCCAAAGACTAATTGAGCAGGAGCGGGCAAAGGCCGAACAAGAACGAGCCAAGGCGTATGCGGAAAAGCTAAACTCCGCCTCGGAGTTCAAAAAAATGGGTGTCCCCGTTGAGGATATCGCCAAGGGGTTGCAGCTTTCCGTTGAGGATGTGGAAAAGCTGTAATACTAAGATCGTGGTCTATCAGCAATGATATTAAGCCATCCGTACTTGGGTGGCTTTTTTAATTTATCTATCCTACTCCTTCCCTCTCTCCGAATCCCGCTTGGTTTTCGCTATGGCTAATTTTGCTTCGTATTCAAGCCGGAGTTCCTCTTGGCGTTCGGGGGAATTCAATTGGAGGTGGCCACAAATGGTTTCCAATACTTGTGCAAAGTCTTGCTTGAGAGTCTTGCAGGTTAAAAACAGATCAACAGCTATTAAGTTTTTATCCGTTGCTGCATACATAAGGTTACCAAACTGGATTTCATTAATATCTGCCCCGTCGGCTAGCGATTTTTGAGTATGAAGAAAGTTAATGACAAATTGGCCAAATTTTGAAAGTTCTTTATCCCCTTTTACCAATGTTTGCATATCAATTTCCTTTGTATTGTATTCTTGGAATACAAATTCGGCCATGTCATTAACTTCTTTTTGCGAGATGTTGTCTTTCGATGATTTTGCTATCAAATAGAAGTTATAAACATTGAGATTTGCCTTGTTGTTGCTGAGTTTCTCTAGCTTGGAAATAATGATACTAGTCTTGAAGTATATATCAAGTCTCTCAATTCCGTTGTTCCGTAAATATACACCTAGAAATGTAGGTTTGATTTTCTTCGCCATGTACTATTTTCAATAAAACTATGACGAGCAACTCAGTTTCATCGAATACGATTGAATTTATACCTTTTTTATAAATTTAAATTTTGTATTTAGGTTTTTAATATCTATTTTTGTTGTGGTAATATTTATTAAAGACAGATAGTTTGAGACAACACTAATAAAAATAAGACATTATCCAAGGCATTGGATATCGGCACTTGTTTCGAGAATGTAGGAAGTTTTCAAGTAAACACAAGTTGCAGGAGTTCGGTGCCCGTTACGTATCTTTGCAATGCGAAGGTAATGATGGGCCCCTCTTGTATGTGTTTACGACCCTCCTACAGGTTTCGGAACATACAGAGGGCAACCCATCATTATCTTTTGAAGATAATTCCCACGGTCATTCTGTTGAGGTGTTGGCATCCGGCCATAACTGAAAGACAGTATGATATATCACCAAACCAAGAAACAGCAAAACTGTGAAAGACACTCCTATCCCTTGCCAAACGGCAAGCGGCAGGGATTTTCTTGTTTTTGCCCACTTCCCTTCTGGCTATTTTCCACCAAGCACTTATATAAAAATCTCATCAAGAGTCCTGTTTAACGTCGCTTCATTTTCTTGGATTGTTAACTGAAATCTAAAACCACTAACTAATGAAGCATGACGCAAAATTTACGCTTAGGGGAATACTATGCCCTAACCAAGCTTAAACCTAAACAATTCAAAACACGATATACCAGCCTCTTGGCTGTGACGATCATCATGTGTGCAGACTCGTGGGCGGGATTTGCATATGGTAGTCCCGTCTTTCGGGAAGCCCATGCACAGTGCCCCGAGCCCTCGGGGCCCGTGCCTCTGGGTATCCACATAGATAGCATCAAACCACTCCAAATAGGGGATACCATACCCGATGAGGTGTGGAATATGCCCCTCCAAGTGGTAAACCATCCCAAAGGCAAGAAAACCATCACGCTTGCTGACTACAAGGGAAAGCTGATTATACTGGATTTCTGGGCAACTTGGTGCGGCGCGTGCTTAGAAGGTTTCCCAAAGATGGATTCGTTGAAAGCTGCATTCGGCGACAACCTTGCCATTATACTAATCAATGCAAAGCAGACGGGCGACAATATTGAACGTGTGCAGAAAACGCTTGAACGACTAAGGGTAGAGACCGATTACGACGTAAAATTGCCTTACGTGGTCGGAGATTCCATTCTCCAACAATTCTTCCCTCATCATATCGTACCACATTATGTATGGATAGATATGGATGGCAAGCTTGCAGCCACTACTTTCAATGAGGATGTCACCAAATCCAGCGTAGCCGCTTTCCTCAAGATCGGACGGGCAGATATCCATATCAAAAATGATATCCCGGATTTCGACGCGGCAGATACACCGCTCCATGAAATCGCGCGATCCTTAGGGGTTGTTCCAGCAGGCCAGTCCATGCTAACGGGTTATATCGAGGGGCTGGGCTTTTCGGGGGGCGTTACCGAAACACCCGATTCCAACCTAAGGATCTACCAGATCAATACCCCGCTGGCGGTGCTGTATAACATGGCTTTTAAAGACCGGATGAAAAATCTGCCCAAAAGCCACTTCATCTTCAGGCTGGAAAGCAACAGCGATTTCCGGGAAAGGTATTTCGGTATCCACGAACGCGACAATCGGTACTGTTATGAGCGGATTGTCCCAAAAGGCAACACGACGGACATTCCGGCGATAATGGGCGCAGATTTAGCGGGATACTTCAATGTGCATGTCAAACGGGAGCGGGTAAAAACCGATGTACTTATCCTCACTGCTGTCCCTTCGGCAGATAATCGGCCGAAGGGGAACATCCGGCTGCCCGTAGGGCGGTTTGTTAAACGATTGAACATGTTTTCACCTATTCCCGTAATCAACGAATCTAAGACCGGATATACCGTGGAGATAGAAATCCCAGCATCTCTTCCAGGTTTTTCGGCCCAACAGATGAAGGTATGGCTGGAACAACACGGATTTAGCATGTCCAGCGGGGAAAGGGTACTGGAAGCAGCTGTTTTCGAGAACGTACAACAACGGCATGTTCAATAATATCCGGATCAACGAATCGCTATTTCCGTTAACTGTAAACCAATAACAATGAAAAACCTATCCAGAAAATTACCTGCTTCACGGGTCCACCGGATCCAATCACGTCTTTTGTTGGTCTTATGGCTGTGTCTGCTCGCTTTATATCCGTATGATCTATCTGCAAATATCCCACATGTACGAAATCCCACCATGGCCCAGGTTCTGAGCGGAAAAATACCGGGGTGGCAGCAAAAGAACCTGGAAGGGAAAATCGTGACCGAAAGCGGTGATCCCGTAGTAGCCACGGTGGCTGTCAAAGGGAGCTCGGTTCGCACAACGAGTAGTGAAAGCGGTGAGTTCGAATTAAAAAATGTGCCCATACACAGCATATTGGTCATTACCGCCCTTCATATCGAAACCACCGAATTTGAAGTCGAGGAAAATGCGAACGTCCTTATCGTTGTCAAAAGAACCATGCATGAGGTGGAGGAAGTGGTCATCAATACCGGATACCAGGAGCTGCATCGCGAACGTGCAACAGGGTCATTCGGCTATGCGTCTAACGAGACGCTGAACCTACAGACCGGAACAAATATTCTCGAACGCCTCAACGGCGTGGTCAACGGGGTGCAGTTTACCAATCCATACGGAAGAGAGAACCAGATACGGGTTAGGGGATTAAGTACGATCAATGGCCCACAGGACGTCCTGATCGTACTGGATAATTTTCCTTACGAGGGGAACATCAATAACATAAACCCCAATGACATTGAAAGTGTCTCGGTGTTAAAAGATGCAGCCGCCGCCTCGATCTGGGGTGCCAGGGCAGCAAACGGTGTCATTGTCATCAATACGAAAAAGGGACGGCCGGATAGCGGACCGAAGATAGAATTGAATTCAACGCTGACGATGCGGAATAAACAGGATCTATATTACCTGCCAGCTATCACTTCTGCCGAGTACATCGACATGGAGCATTTTCTTTTCGAAAGGGGATATTATGATAACGATATTTCAAACGGCGCGTATTTCAAAACCCCATTGACTCCTGCGGTCAATGTCCTTTTGAAGGCAAGGAATGGGTTGATAAGCGCGACCGATTCCCGCTCAGAAATTGCGCGGCTAAAGGGGATAGACAGCAGGGAGGAATACTTAAAGTCCTTTTACACAAACTCGGGAGACCAACAATACGCCATCAACCTGAGTGGCGGTGGGCAGCGTTCGACTTACCTCGTTTCAATGGCATATGACAGGAGCGTGGATGACACTTACGGGAAAGACAGGCGTTTAAATCTCCGATTGATGAATACGCATAGTTTTTCATCAAAAGTGCAGTTGTCGGTTTCAGCGCTCTACAATCAGGCAACCGGAGAATCGGGGAGGCCAGGATTCAACAGTATACGGGTAAACAACAGAATCGTACCGTACCTGCGGTTTGCTGATGACGATGGCACACCACTGTCGGTAGAAACGACATTGCAAAAAAACTACACGGATACCGCCGGTCGCGGATTGTTACTGCCTTGGGGCTATCTACCGCTGGAAGACTATAAACATCACACCACGTCCTCCATCCGCAGCGAAATTGTCGGAAACGCTGGGCTGAAATACTCACCCATACCCGAATTGACGATCTCTGCCCAGTACCAATACCAGCAGCAGAACAGCAGAGAACGTAATTTGCGAACAGCGGAGAGCTTCTACGCCAGAGACCTGATTAACCGATTTTCACAGGTAGACGGGGAGACCGGTGCCGTCAACCACATTGTACCATTGGGCGGTGTTTTACAAACCGGGGGCGGTAGCGTAGCATCCAGCAATTTCCGATTGCAGACAGTCTATGATCGGACCTGGGATTCGCATGATGTGGCGCTGATGGCCGGTGCGGAGGTAAGGCAGGTGAAAAGCGATGCTGAATCGAATACCATTTTCGGATATTCAGAAGACCCCCTGGTGTCCATGAATGCCGATTTGGTCAACCGGTATCCGGAATATATCACCGGGCAACCGACACTGGTTCCCGGGGGCGCCTCGTTCTCAAACTCACTGAATAGGTCTGTTTCGTTTTACGCCAACCTGGCCTATACCTTCCGGAACACGTACACGTTTTCAGCAAGCGCAAGGCGTGATGCTGCCAATATATTCGGCCAGCGGACGAATGACCGCTGGAACCCGCTCTGGTCCGTGGGCGCTGCCTGGAATATTTCATCGGAATCCTTTTACCGGCTGGATATGCTGCCCTTTCTCCGCATACGGGCTACATATGGATTTGCAGGAAATATCGATCCCACCAAAACACCCCATACGCTGATCGGATATGTTAATTCAATAGATAATTATTACCACTATTTTCCCTGGGCGGATGTGTCGCTGGGAGACAACGCATTACGATGGGAAAAAACGGGAACACTTAATATCGGTGCTGACTTTTCATCCTCAAATGGCGTGGTATCCGGATCACTGGATGTCTATCAGAAGAAAGGCACCGATCTCTATGGCCCTACCTTCTATGATTATACATTGTACGGGCTCACTGCGCATATCACAAAAAACGTAGCCGATATGAAGGGATATGGCTATGAACTAACCGTGAAAACGCGGAATCTGCAGCATGCCCTGGTATGGAATTCAACATTCATCATCAATTATCTGCAAAGCAAAACAACTAAATACAACATCGAGTCCGCGACAAAGTACGCCTCCTTAATCGGGAATGGCCGGTCGATCAATCCGGTGGTCGGTAAACCGCTTTACGCCATTGCCAGCTACAGATGGGCTGGTCTGGACACCGAAGGTAACCCGCAGGGATATGCCGCGAATGAACCCAGCACTAACTATCAGCTGATCATGGCTGAGGCTAGTAGCCAAGAGGAGGCGGAAAACATCGTTTTCCACGGCTCATCCGTTCCCACCCTGCAAGGGGCCATCGGCAATGAGTTGAGTTATAAAGGGGTTACATTAACAGCATACCTCGCTTACCGGTTGGGCTATTATTACCGGAAACCTTCCTTGAGTTATAGCCAGTTATTTAACCAGGGCTATGGCCACAAGGAATACGCGGAAAGATGGGAACAGCCGGGGGATGAACAATCGACCCATGTCCCGGCTATGGTATATCCGGCAGACTCCAGACGGGATGCATTCTATTCGCTATCGGAAATACATGTGGAAAGGGCAGATAACCTGAAGTTACAGTTTGTCTCGCTCAGCTATCGGATTGATGCTGGGAAACGTCAGCGTTATGGTCTCGATGTGTATGTTAATGCAAGCAACCTCGGTATACTTTGGAAATCCAGTAAAGGTGATATTGACCCGGACTACCCATCGACTATACCGGCCCCCAGGAGTTTTGCGATTGGAATGCGATTGAATATCGCGCCTATTTTTAGAAATTAAAATTGATTTGATCATGAAACAGAAGAATGAAAATCGGAGTATTCGAAGCTATCACCTATGTTTTTTAATAATTACCTCAGTTTCGCTGTACGCCTGTGAAAGCTATTTGGATAAAAAAAGCTCAGACAACATCGCCATACCTTCGAGCCTGAAAGATGTGCGGGCCATACTTGACAACTCGCTGATGCTCAACTTTAGGTCCCCATCGATGGGCGAAGCATCCGCGGACGATTATTTTCTCCCGATGGACAGGTACAACGCACTGGCGAGGGAGAGTTACCGGGAAGCCTACGTTTGGTCTTTGGGTATATATAATTTTGACAATGATTGGGCGACTTCTTACTATACCGTTTATATTGCCAATGTAGCATTGGATGCCTTAAATGGTATCCCGAAAACCGGAGAAAACAGTGCGGAATGGAATACGCTGAGCGGATCGGCGCTCACGTACAGGGCAAATGCATTGATGCGCGCGGCGTGGATATTCTGTAAAGCGTATGATCAGGAGAGTGCTGCTACAGACTTTGGCCTTCCCTTAAGGACAACATCCGACATTAACGTATCTTTCCCGCGGGCAAGCGTAGGCGAAACCTATCAACTGATCCTTGATGATTTGGGAGAAGCATGCCGCTTGTTGCCGGAGACATCGCAATTGCCAACGCGGCCGACGAAGGCTGGTGCATATGGTTTACTGGCCAGAGTCCACCTTTCCATGCGGCAGTACGACCATGCGTTTAATTATGCTGATTCATGTCTTCAGCGCGGTGATGCATTAATGGATTATAACACGGAAATCAATCCGGCCGCATTGCAGCCTTTCACGGCCTTCAACAAGGAAGTCATTTTCTCAACATTGATGTTCTACACCTTTGCTAATGTATACCCGACATACGGAAGGATAGACAGTGTACTCTATGCTTCTTATGATGATAGCGATATCAGGAAAACTGCGTTTTTCCGGAGCATGCGAAACGGGATGGAGTTTAAAGGGGCCTATTCAACGGGCCGGACTTCCTATTTCACGGGAATCAGCACGGCGGAAATGCTTCTGATCCGTGCAGAATGCGCAGCGAGGAAACGCGATATCGAACTGGCATTGGGAGACCTGAATACGTTATTGGCCAACCGGATCAGTGCAAATGAATTTTCGGTCTTAGACATTGATGGAGAAGCCAATGTATTGAAAAAGGTGTTGGAAGAGCGGAGAAAAGAGCTGGTGATGCGGGATTTAAGGTGGATCGACCTGAAAAGGCTAAATAAAGAGGGAGCCGATATAATCCCCCTGAGGTTGGTCGACGGTGTTGCCTACAGTATCGAGCCCAATTCAAACCGGTACGCCTTACCATTACCGAACGATGTTGTTATGAATAGCAATCTGGAACAGAACCCTTTTTAAAAGGAACTTAAAAAAATGAGCCAATTCAAAGAAGCAGAATTGGCTCATTCATTTTGCGTGTTTGCTACACACCAGCCCAATTAAGGTTGGTTATGTATACTGATAAACGGTTGACTGGGATTAGGGCCAGCCTGGGCCGCGTTTGGAACCTGGTTGCCCGGGGATCCATCGACAACATCTATCTCAGATAGCAGGATGCGGGTCGGCGATGCGCCAACATACGCACTTTTGACCAGGATCTTGCAACTGGCGTTGCTGCCGCTGCAACCTCCAGCCGCAGAAGGCGCCCACATTTCGGGATCACCTTCATCGTCGCCTGGCGTCCCGGTGAACTCGAAGTAAGTATCGACTAATGCGCGTTCAACACCTTTGAATTTATCTGAAGGTTCAGAGATAGCGGTTGATTTTACCTCCCTGACGATGGAACTCATAGCCGACCAAGGATGGGATTTTATTGCTGGTACCAGGGCTAAATGCTGGTTTCCGTTTTCAAAAACGGTAAACGATGCCTTGCCCATGCTGTTTGATCCAGTCTTATCCTGTGCCACGCCTACTTGCACGGCCATAAAAAGTACCGCAACCGACAGTACTCCTTTGATTATGTTTTTTATCGCTTTCATAATCGTAAAAGGCATTTATTTATACGGAAATGCTTACCGTTTTAAGTTTTAAAATAAGTATTGGTTAGTCGGTCATCGGTTAACCAAGCCGCGGATGCCCGGTATCTGGTGCGGAAACATCCGATGTCCATACCCACGGCCCTCCGCCGGAACAAGGCATACCTGCGATCGTGAGCGGATACGTTGATTGCTCCGTAGGGCAGGGCGGGTTTGCGGAACAGCAGCCTTCGCGAAACGCTGATGACGAAAGTGATCAACCGGACATAGCCGAAAGTAAGCCTGGAGGTGAGCGCCACATGTTTGCGCATCAGCTTCAGATAATACCTGTGAATCTGCGCTTTCCACAGCTTTACCTTTGCCCGTATCCGTTTGGACCAAACCACCCAGGCCTTTCCCGCCGGGGTATGTCCAGCCTCGCCATCACTTGCCTGCGGGGGAACCGCAGCATGATCTCCGATGCTCCCCTTGCCATATCGTGTGTTTGTGCGTGTTACTTCCATACTGTCAAAAGTAGGGCAAACATATCGCCTAAGCGCTCCCATAGCTTGGGAGAAAACACCAAGATATGATCAGTGGCCTTTCAAGTATTGCTTTTTTACCCGGTAGTAGGTGGTTTCGCTCATCCGTAGCAATTGCTGCTGCACCTTGTTCGGCAATAGGGATGCCCATGTTTTGAAGAGGCCTATGTAAACGCAATATCGGTCATAATAAGCTGTTTCTTGGTACACAGCCACCAGCTTGCGCAGCAAGTCGATTTTCTTCTGCTTCAGCACATGGAAGAGCTCTGCAATCTCCGCGTGGCGTTGTTGCCCCGCTTTGGCATCGGCAAGTGACAGGCGCATCACCACGGTCTTTTCCAGTGCGCAGTACTCCATATGACGGCCACGTGTCGTAAACAGGTGCTCCGTACCGGTGAAGAAATCCGGGGGCAGCATCAGCTCGCGTAGTGTAGGATCACGGGCACGGTCCTGTTGGTAGCCACCCACCAAGCCCTCAAGCACCACGCAGAAGTAGGGGAAGCTGTCATCGGGCAGCTTGATCACTTGGCCTTTGGTATAGCTCGCCACCTCGTGGTGTACATCAATAAACTGCCGGACTTCTTCCGGTAAGTCTGGGCAATATTTCTGCCAATACTGGTAAAAACGATCCATGGCTGATGCGGATTTGCGGGCGGAAAAATAGACGATAAATCAACTCCTGTAAAGGGACATGGGTGACATCCCATCCGACAAAAGACCAAGACAAACCAGCGAATACGGGCTCCATAAAACGGAGATGGAGGTAACGCCCCGATAAAAAAAAGCAAAAAAATATTGGTGGATGCTACCCTTTCCCATGCTTACGGCTTAACATACCCGCTATAGGTAAGCGATGGCCCTTTCCGCATCCCTATGCGGATGACAGGGGGTGACATCGGAAGCCAATCTTTCGAGCAACAACGCAAAAATATCCCGAAAAGGTCTCGGAAAGGGCATCCCGAGGCGTGACAAAGCCGTTGATACACCACGCTGGGACAAAATCCCGGCTTTTTGCCTGTTCGTAGGTTATACCGCCTGTTCGTCTGATAGGATTGTGTTCCGTAGTGGTGTTTGGCATGTTTGCAGGCGTTAACGCTTCTTCCCATTGGCCAGGGGAAGCAGGAATGTGCCGGGCCTGTAAGAAACATAGACGGCTGAAGTACATATTTTAAACTAACATTAACGTGGACACAACAACGATTGTAAATTTGATGGATCAACTGCATGACGCTTTGAAACATCCGCTTCCGTACGATCAGGTATTGTCTTTTACGGCCTGGGGCAAGATCATTCCCTGTGAGGAGTTTATCCTTTAGCCGTAAAAATGGCAACACCCGCTCGTGGTTTGGACGATGGGGGTAAAACCCCATCGCCAAACCTATTTTCTGCCACAGTTGATGACGATAAAAACGATGGACAAATACCATAACACCCGAAACCGCATCGAAGAAGCCGCGCGCCTACTGGACCCGTTCGAAAACTTCGACCGCTTCCAGCAGTTCAGCGTATTCAGCGCCAACATCGCCAATTTCTTGCCGATGCTCAACTACGAACACCACCTTGCCCTTTTTCGGCGCGCATACGCCAACCAGCAGCTTTCGTTGCTGGACGAGCGCTATTTCGACCGGGAAGTACCCGTGGCGGTACACGGTTGGGATGCTCAGGTTATCAGCAGGCTAAGAGCGCAACCAGGTATCATCTGTACATTCCACGCCGGATCTTACCGCTTAATCAGTTACCTACTGGCCCGCCAACGGATTCCGTTCGCTTTGCTGATGGCGCACCGTGCCCATGCCAAGCAGGGCGCAGATTTCCAACGACGATTTGATGACCTGCGCAAACGTCATGGCTTGTCCGATGCACTGCCCATCATCGATGCCGAGCAGCCTACCGCTGTGTGGAAGATAACCCGCCTATTGAAACAAGGCTATCACCTGTTGGTTTATGTGGATGGGTATACTGGCCTACCCGTGGCCGGTAACGGTAAACTTCAAAACATACCTTTCCTTGGCCAACATCTCTATGTGCGTAAAGGCGCCGCTTTTCTTGCGCATAAACTGCGTGTCCCGCTGCATCCGGTTTTTTGCATGCGGTTGGAAAACGGCGATATCCGCGTGATGGCAGACCCATCGCTTGGCTTTCCCGAAGCACCGCCGCAACTGGCCGTCGAATGGGCAATTACCCATATATTTTGCCGTTTTTCCAATCACCTGCTCCATAGCCCTGGTCAATGGGAAAATTGGTTTTTCTTGCACCATCAGGTGGACCATGGCCAACTGCTGGGGAATGGGTTGGGGGCTCAGGCACCCGTAAACGATACGCAATTGCCCACACCGGCAAGTCATGGCTTGTTGAGCCACAACGGGAAATACTTCCTCTTGGAAAAGAAGGGATACAAGACATTTTCCATAGCAAAACCTGTATTCGAAATGCTTTGGGGTACATGGAAAAGGTAGATTTCGTTGGTTAAACACTGAATGTCACGTATATTCGTCCCTCAAAACACTAAACATCATGACCGCAACCGTTCAAAAAATTAGCCGTTGGGTATTCACACTCATTCACAGCGCATTCATCACCAGCTTTTTGGCGATTAACATCAGTTACAACATCATGCTACGGGAACATGTTAATATGGCAAACGTCGTGCTTTACTCGTTCCTTGCGCTGGCAGCCATCTATATCCTGATGGGCTGCTTTTACCTGCTGTTTTCCGGGCGGCGGTGGGGTTGGGGGGTGTTGTTGCTCACCGCCATGGTGATCGTCTTGGTCTTCTTCAGCCACCGCCTTATCTATGACGTTTTCCCCCAACTATTGGACATCGAGCCCTCCACG
Organism: Parapedobacter tibetensis; assembly: GCF_024704835.1. Taxonomy (GTDB): domain Bacteria; phylum Bacteroidota; class Bacteroidia; order Sphingobacteriales; family Sphingobacteriaceae; genus Parapedobacter; species Parapedobacter tibetensis. The sequence goes on along the minus strand of NZ_JAMXBE010000003.1, from coordinate 222,583 downwards.
GGGCAACGAAGGCCATTAAGGGAATTCATCGTCATGTCCATCCCCAGGCTGTATTATTATACCGCTATCGCCTTGCTCTTCGTGGCCTTCCATCGCCTAAGCCAAGCATTGGTACGTAGGGCCAATGCTGAAAAGGTCGCCCTTCAGGCCGAAGTCGACCGCCTCAAGGCCGAAAAGATGGCCCAGGAGATGGAGATGCGGGCATGGGGTGCGTACCTCAATCCTCACTTGCTGTACAATGAGTTGGATGGGATCGAAGGTGAGCTGGTGAGTTGGGAAGATCCGCGGGCCGAACAACTGGCACATCGTGTACGTATACTCGCGGATACCCTTCGCTACAATGCCCGCAATGTGTTGGAAAACCGGTCCATCGTGGTATTTGAAAAGGAGCTGGACCAACTGGAACGTTTCCTCGAAGCGCGCAATACCGGACAACCTGACTTCAAAGCGACTGTACTGGATGTGCATGGCGAAGTGGCTGGGCAAAAGATTGTGCCCATGACACTGGTTTACCTGGCGGAAAATGCATTTAAGCATGGCGACTTCCGGACCGAGCCGTTGAAGATTTCCGTACACCTCACCGATGACCAGCTCGTGGCATGTTTCCGCAACCGGATCAGGCTGGGAGCATCGACCGATCGATCGCTACACAGCGGCATGGACGTCATCAAACGACGCTTGGAGCTTGCCATGCCCGGCCGCTACCACATCACCACGAAGGAAGAAAATGGCGATTTCGAAGTCACCGTATCCATTGACCAAAACGTATAATACCATGCCATCCCTGAAAACGTATATCTTGGACGACGACACGCGGGCGGTCCGCAAGCTGAGTAAACTTGTGTACGGCCATCCGCAGCTCATACTGGTCGGTTCATCGACTGACCCCGAAACGGGCATTGCCGAAATCCGTAGATACAGACCCGACGTGGTGCTGCTCGACCTTGAGATGCAACCGCTCACAGGCTGGGAGGTGATGCAGCACCTTGATTCCAGCGTCAACGTGATTCTATGTACGGCAGATGATCGCGCAGGTAGCCGCGCGTTCGAGGTGAGCGCCGCGGAATACCTGGTCAAACCCTTTTCACGCGAGCGGTTCAACGTGGCCATCCAGCGGGTATGGGAGACGATATGCGTCCCCGGCCACCCGCTGATACCACCTGCCGAGTCCAGCAGTTGTTGGCTCACTTCGGGCGGGGCAAGCCATAAAGTGCAAATCGACTTCGTGGATATTGAAGTGGTGGAAGCTCAAAAGGACCATTGCATCGTGTACCATACGGATGGAAAAATCACCGTTGACCAAAGCCTGAAAGAGCTTGAACGGATGCTCCCGGTACGGAAATTCATGCGTATCCACAGGGGTTTCATCATTGCCCTCAACCGGTACTACCGCCATAGCAATGGCAATGTCTATTTGAAAAATGTACAGAATAAAGAATCGAAAAGCGCCCCAATCGGCGACACTTATTCCGATAGGCTGTACGCGTATCTGGACGAACGACTACCACATACGGGAAATAACAGATATAAGAAGTAACCATGCTTATTAACAAACTAGAGGAAATCGCGCAGCAGACCGCTTCCCTCGCACATATATCGCCGCAGCAGCACGACGGCTTCGCTGAATTGTTGTCAACCCTGAATCAACGGATCAGATCGCTCCTCGAACAAATCGGGCAAAAGCAAAGCGTGATGATTGATCGTCTGGATACCCGGGAAATGCTGCAAAATGCGTTGAAACCTATGGCAGGGATGCCACCGCAGGCCTGGCAGATGTATGCCAACGACCAGTTGGCGTTCTATCAGGATCTGGTGGCCGATATGATGGCTTTCTTCACAGGAAACGACCAAGGGCGATGTGTCGCCTTTGCCCTGACGGTTGAGGAGCTGCTGTTCATGATCCGGCTGTTGCTGGACGAACACATCATGGATACCCGGGCACTGAAACCCATATTCCTGTTCCTGAGCCGCTACGCCAGCACCAGCGGAAGTGCAACATTATCCTATGAGAGCCTCCGTAAGAAATACAGCCGCACGGGGCCCGCGGCTCACAGCAAGGTACGCGATACCCTGCTGAACATGATCGGCCGGATAGATCAGTATCCTGATGATGGCCATACCTGAATAGTGTCCGTCTATAATGTCGTCTGGCTGCGTTCCACTTGTTCAAAAAATGCTCATTTACCGTCAGTAAACTGCGCTTTTTTTCACTTCATGCGCCTTGCCAGCCATCATTCTAGCCCGGTCACTGACTTTATGGATACACGCTAAATAACTTAGAAATCATCCACAATAGTTAATTCCATGACCTATGCATTACATCATCTACCAACTGTTGCAATGCTCCCTCCGCATTGAAAAACTCGTTGACGGCCTCAGCCAAAAACAAGACCAATGCTGCCAGTGCCGACGTGAGGTATCGTTGCCTCACGATGGGCAAGCCAATCCGGAAATAGGAAAGCCCGGCGATGCCTCCATGGCCACCGAAGAAACGTACAACCGTGTTGGAGCGGCTTTGTTCCTAAAGAAAAGTGAAAAGCAAGTATATCGCTATCGCATCGATGGCGACCTGCCTTATTTCCTCGACGAGAAGAACCACATACGCTACCGGCATGCCGAACTGGTGAAGTTGTTCATCAAACTGTGGGGTTTCCCGCCGAAAGACGGAAGCGGATAATCAGGCTATTACTTAAGAATCCCTTTAAGCTGAGATCTTCATCGAGATCAGGCCAATGTACGCCAGTTCCTTACAAAATCATTTGAAATACCTGTATCGTATTGCACCCTATTGAACTAACTCAACTGCGTGTCCTGTCAGGACATCCTGTATGCCCGTAGAGGCCTTATCGAAACCTTCACAGGACATTCGGAAGACATCTTGGGGACACACTTCTTTCTGTTGTATTCCAGCGACTTATGTTTGTGGTGTTGGCTCGGCACGGTGCCGGAAGACAACATGAGTTTTAACAAAAAGAAAGGAGTACAACGATGGATGTATCGATGCATCAACAAATGAAACCACGCATTTTCCCCAGGATAGGGAAAGGCCTCGATAGGCTGGGACGGTGGCGCTTACCTGATTGGCTTGGCTTGGTTGGCGCCCTATTAATCGTGCTGGCATTATTCAACTGGAGTGGGCCACTGCTGCGTTGGCTGGATCCCACGGCTGCCGTGGTTGACCTAGGGGCATTGAGCCTTGTGGTTCTGGCGCTTGTGGCCTTAGCGGTTTTCCTTGCCGTTTCGCGCTGGTTGCTCGGCTTGCTTTGGCCGGTATTGCGCGACTACCAGAAAAATCACTTCGCTAACAATTTCAAATCCTTACAATCATGGCAAAAGATCACGTTTTACCTCGTTATCTTCTTTGGGCTGCTGTATGCGTTTGTGTGCTGCTTGGTGGCGGTGTTTTAGTTTTGTTTCACGCAAAGAGCGCTAAGTCGCTTCGCTCGTTCGCAGAGGACGCCAAGGTTTTTTCCCAGCATGGCTCCCCTGAACATTTCCAAGAAGACATAGAAGGCAAATTCTTTGCGGACTTTGCGATCGATTCTCTGCGGACTTTGCGTGAAACATATACTTCCGAGATCGGCATCCGTGAAGCCTCGGGCAACAACGACGGCACACGCGTGGAAGAATACCTCCGCTACTGCAACCTCGGCCCGGGCCATGCCTGGTGTGCGGCCTTCGTGAGCTGGTGTTTCGGGCAGGCGGGATATGCCGAGCCAAGGAATCCCTGGAGCCCGGCGCTTTTCCCGCAGAAACGGGTCATTTGGAAACCCTCCATCGTCATTGCGAGCAAGAGCGTTAGCCAGCATGTAGGGGCGAAGCAATCCGTCTGTGACGAAAATGGAGTGCCTCTCCACCCACTGACAAATCGAGGTGACGTTTGGCCCGGCGACATATTCGGCATTCACTACAGCAACCTCCGGCGCATTGGCCATGTGGGTTTCGTGGATGCATGGGACGGCACCTGGTGCATCACCGTGGAGGGCAACACCGGCCCAGACAATGCCGTGGATGAAAATGGCGATCCGGCCAATCCCATCCGTGCAGGCCCTTCCACGGAAGGGGTATACAGAAAGCGACGGCCGGTCAGGACGATCCATGCCGTGGCACGGTGGCAATAGCCGCAGATTCGTAAATACGCTAATTCGTCAATTCGCCGTTCGCAAAAAAGCGCATAAACGAATCAACGAATAAGCAAAAAAAAGATAAGAACCAAACGCTGCGAACGCAGCTAACGTAAACAAATCCGCCAGCTGGCGGATAAAGACAAGAAAAATGAGAACACCAAAATTAGTAACCAACTACAGCCTGTTGAGCGACACGGAGCTCGCTTCACTGGCTACGCGTACGGTCGATGCCCTGCGCACGAATACCAACTTCCCGGACCTGAATCCCACCTTTGCCGAGTACGAGTCGGTAGCGCTGGACTACGTAGCCAAGCAGGGGATAACCGCCAATCAGCGCGCCAGCACCCAGCAATCCCGTGAGAAGGACGAAGCCCGTGAGGTGCTGCTCGTTATGATGCGCCGGGTGGCCAGCTACATCAATAACTTCACCGATATGAGTTCAGTGCAGCTCAGTTCCGGCTTCCAACCGGTGGCAGACCGTAGGAGCTTGCAGGCACCGCGGAGCTCGTCATGGACCCGTATCGTCGACTCGAACCGGCCGGGTGAAATCCTGCTGCAGTTTGAAGCAATCAAGGAAGCGCACGAATATGAAATAGTGATCGCCTCCGAACTGGACGAAAACGGACAACCCCTTTGGTTGGAGCCACGAACGATACCCCGTGCACTGGGTAACTACTATTCGCCCGTGGTTGATGGGGTAACCTACTACTTCCGCGTGCGTTCGCGCAACAAACGCGGCGTGAGCCACTGGAGCCCCGTGGCTTCGCTTCGGGCACGTGTAAATAGTTGATGAGACCATGAAAATAACATGGATTCTTTGGACAGGCCTGCTGATGCAGGCCTGTTCCATTAAGCGCCAGCAGCATATCGAAGGCAGCCGTACGCTGTCGGCGGTACAGGCCACCGGCTTGCACAGCAGCATGAACCGGTACGATTCCCTCTTCGAGGTGGCCGGTAGCCTAAGCCACCTAAAGCGCGAACTGCTGGCCATTGCTCCGATAGGCACGTTCACCTATCATCCCGACTCGGGCTTTTCCGGGCGGGCCTCCCATATCCTGGTCTACCATGAACAGTCCGATCAAGCCGATTCGCTGCTCCGTGCACAGGGCCAGGCCCTACAACAGCGCATGCAGGAAACCACATCCGGACGTCTGAACACGCACTCAGCCTATACCGATGACCGCAGGGCGGATGTCTCGTCGATGAAATCTTGGTGGTGGTTTGCAGCCGGGCTACTCATCTTGGCTGCATTGGTGCGCATTGTCCGCGGCCGCTGGTGGTAAAACCCCGAATCATAGGATTATCTCTCACGGACCCAAAGTTAGTTCTCATGGACACAACTTTGGGTCTATTGAACCTTAATATTGTCTCCACTAAACCCAATATCGTGTTTATTGGCGACAATACTGCGTCTACCGGACCTAAGTCTATCGCTCTTGGAGATAAGTTTATGGCTATTGGACCTAAAGCTATGTTCACTGGGCCTAAGTTTTATGTCCACCAGACCTAAGTTTATGGCTATTAGCGATAAGTTTATGGCCATTGGATCTAAAGTTATGTCCACTAAACCAAAGTTTATGGTTATTGGACCTAAGTTTTATGGCTAGTGGAGATAAGGTTGTGTCTACGCGACATAACTTTACCTTTATTGGGTCTAAGTTTGCCCCTGTTGGAGATTGGTTTATCCCTATTGGACTGAGGATTATGTCCACTGGGGCCTAAGTTTGCCCCTATTGGAGATTGGTTTATCCCTATTGGATTTAGGATTGTGTCCACTAGGCCTAAGTTTATGGCTGTTGGAGACAACTTTGTGGCTGTTAAACCCAGTATGGTGTCCAGTAGACCCAAAGTTGTGTCTGTGAAACCTAAAGATATGGCGACAGTACAGATAGGGATATTGATTAATTTTTGTCCTTTAATTTCTCCACCGTCCCTTACCTAATACCTTATTTCATTACCCGTTCGATGAAAACGGGACACCACGGAAAAAGTTAAAACTTAATTTGGAATTGTGGAAATGTATGCCTAAAATTACGGCGGAAAAAGACATCAGCCTAAACAGATAGAATTCCGAAGATAACGTATTGCTAGGCCTGTCAGTGAAGTTGGATCGTGCAGACCACCTGTATGGCATTGGCTTGACCTATGCCTACTGGCGAGGTAGATTGTACACTGGATATTTGAATAACGAAACCTTGATAATTGATTTAAACCAAAAAAACCACATTATGCAAGTAAAATCCATACTATCGCTGCTGCTACCGCTGGCCTTCACCTCGGTATGCCTGGCGCAGACCAACACGTTGCCGACATCGGGGAATGTTGGTATCGGTACAACAACCCCCACTACACTATTGGAAATCAACAAGGCAGCACAGCAGGGGAATGGAGAGCTCTTGATGCGGATGGGCGTGACAGACGCACCAGGAGACCACCTCACTATTCGTAATAGTACGCTGTCAAACAATCAATTTATACCAACGATTACCGGACAACGTAATTCGGATGATCGATTTGCCCTGATAATTTCAGGCAGTATATCGGATGTGAGTAAGGACAGTGGTACAAATGCCTTATTGGCGTTTGATGCCCGCCATATCACCGGTCAAATAAATAACCGGCCGCTGTTTGTATGGACGAATTACAATGTTAAGCACATGACCATGCTCAGCAACGGCAATCTCGGGCTCGGCACCACCAACCCCCAAGCCAAACTATCCGTTGATGGCACCATCCTAGCCACGGAGGTAAAGGTGAAAACGAATATCAATGTGCCGGATTACGTGTTCGAGCCGGATTATGCGTTACCCTCGCTCGCCAAAGTGGAGGCTTACGTGAAAGAACACAAGCACCTCCCTGAAATCCCTTCGGCGGCGGATATCCAGCGTGATGGCCTGGATCTGGCAGAGATGAACCTGCTTTTGCTGAAGAAGGTTGAGGAAATAACACTGCATTTGATCCGACAGGAAGCACTATTGGGACAACAGCAACAGCAAATTCACGAATTGCAACGGTCTGTTACCAAAGATTAAGCGTGTTATTTATCTAAGAAAATTTACCCATAATATATCCAACAGACATATGAACCCCACTAGAAGAAATACTTTGTTCACCGCCGTATGGTTGCTGCTGTATCTGCAAGGCGTTGCGCAAGTGACGGATCTCGAATCTGGAGATTACAAGAGTGTTATCGTCAATTCATCGGGCAACGGTGATTATACGCGGGGCTTGATACTACTCCACGAAATCTATAACGGAACTAATCTACCTAACAATTATGCGATTGGAACGCTCACGGCTAGAAGGGGTAGCACCGGCGCTTTAAACCGAATTAATGTTGCTCAAATTAATTCTTCTTCGGCCTATCAAAACGTTTTTGCGCAATTGGCCTCATCGGATCATGCAGTTGCTTATTGGCAATTACGGACGTGTTTATATAATGGGAAAAAATACCTTGCACTAGAGGTTCCGTATAGTAACGCCAACCATAGTTCGGGATTTAAGTTTGCGGGATGGACTGTGTCCAGTGGGGAAAGTATGAGATTCATCGCCTATGAACAGAATGGTGCGCCGGTGAATACCTCCATATTAACAGATATACAGCCATACGAATCGAATATGAACTTATCGCATTTTTCAAAATCCCTTATCATCCATGGCAACGTCGGCATCGGCACGAACAATCCCCAAGCCGAGCTTGCCGTAAATGGCACCATCTTGGCCACGGAGGTAAAGGTGAAAACGAACATTAATTACATGTCGGTTTAATTGGGGTTCGCTTTACAATTGGCTTTCGGGGATCACATCACATCCAATATTCATATGGGTCCAGTCCAACGTTGATATGGGTTCGGTCAGCCGCTAGGTGAGTCTAGCCAGCCGTCGAATGGATCTGTTAACAAAAAAATAATATGACATTCCAGGTTTTAATGTGTAAAATTACCTCGTGGAAAAACACAAGCCTAAACTGGGTAAGGTTTCAGCGGCGAGGTTTTATGGCTAATGTAGTGCGGAAGTAGGGATGCTTTTAATGTCTTGCCTCCGTGGTTGATTTTTTGCTTAACCCAAATAGATTGGGAACCGTGGAATTTAAATCAATTATAATCGCGTGATTTATGGCTGTAGCAACCCCCGGTCTGTTTAGCACAGAACATACATTCTCCCTGCCACCAGGAATATGGGGATAGGAACGAGTGCTCCGGAAGCTAAATTGGATGGCCTATTAAGTGCCTTGGAAGAAAAGCAACAATAATTTACTTTCCGTATCGGGCATATGACCAAAGCTTGTTAGCAACAATAAATTTAATAATTACTTTGAGACAATTTAATCTTTGTGATGGCAACACTTTTCTGTTTAAAATGCATCCCGGTTTACGGTGAGGATACCAATGCGCTGATCGGATTGAACAGCCCTGCCCTTGGTGTCACGGTGAAGAAGGATTTCTCGATTGGAAGTGGCGGATGGACGAGGGATTTGAAAAGGACTAAAAATTAACGTTATGAATTGAAAATAATCATGTTTCTACGTATGATTCGCAATCGCATAATTTTCATTTAACTAATGCATATGAAATTATATTTTTTTACCCTCCTGTTTGTTCTAAACCTATCCTTTGTGGATGTTTTCGCGCAGGGATATTTGGAAACCATGGTAGATGTTACACCTCCAAACGTTCAAAACTTCAAGAGATTTAATGATGTTGATGTTAATAAGGCGACCGGTAAGGTTAATTACAACGTCGAATTGTTTGCTTTTGCTTTAGGAAAAGGCCTGAAGATACCTGTCACGTTAAATTACCGCAATGATGGATTCAAACCTAAATCTATCCCAAGTTGGGTAGGTCATGGATGGGAATTAAATGTTGGAGGGTTTATAATTCAGGAAGTGAACGGGCATAACGATCTTAGCTTAGAAGGACTGAACAACCTACAGGTCAAGGCAAGAATGAACAGGTATATCTCAAATCAGTACACCAATGAACAGAAGTATGACTACAAAAAGGATGTCGTTGAAGGTAAGCTTGATGCCCAATATGATGTTTTCAATGTCAAGCTACCCAATGATAGCTATAGTTTTTATGTCGTCGACGATACGGTAAAAACAAGTAGTTTCAAACCATACAAAACTACTGTAGAAGCGGAGAAAATAACAGTTATCAATGATCTTGGGTATACTTTCGTGTTCGATCTCTTCCATTTTTCCTCCAGCACAGCCGCGATGAGTGAATTTGGTTATCCCGGTACTGGGGGGGTACGTGTGTGGTACTTAACGAAAATTGTGGCGCCGGACCAACAACAGATAATATTGGAATACAGGCAGGATGCGATGTATAACGTGAAAACAGATGTTTACTCATATTATTACGGCCCTACAGGTTTTACCACTGCTGGCGGCCTATTGAGATGCACTTCATGGCTTGAACATAATCAAGGGATTCTTGAGAGCTACAGCACGCAGTATTTGCTGAAAAAAATATCCTTTGGTCAAATGGAGATCGACTTTGAGACTGTCGAAAGGAATGATATTAAAACAATATCGAATGATTTGGGACAGGCTCTTTCCAGAGTAAAGGTAAGCCATGGCGCAACTTTTATCAAGCAATTTGATTTTAGGTATTCAAACACAAAGCGGTTAGTGTTAAATGAGCTGTTTGAGGTCGATCAAAATGGGGTATCAACAAACGGTTACAGGTTTACTTATTATGAAGGCCCGGTTGGAAAAATATCTGAACAGCGACTGGTTTTAGATTCATTTGTGAATTACGGTATAGACCATTGGGGATACCTCAATGGTGCGGGCAACAACCAATATTCAGTGGCCTTCGCTCCCTATGAACGTTTACTACCGAGCTATGCGATTCCACCAAGAAGCAAACAGGTTGTCCGGTCCGCCAGGGGCAACCACTCCATTTTGGGTATGCTGAAGGAGGTGGAAACCCCGACCAAAGGGATAATTCGATTTACGTACGAACCAAATGGTTTGTCATACGATTCCATTTCGGATGTGCCATCTATCCTTAGGAACGACTTAGAATATGATGAGTCTCGTGAATTCATTTTAGATGTTACGGCAACATGTCCCGGTTCTGACAATTATGGATTTAAATCGGGGTCTTTTATCGTAGAAGTAACCGGAGATTACAGCTTTTCTTGGTCTTTTCAAGCGGATCCTTTGGACAATATACCGTCCAACGGGTTCAGTATAAGAAAGGTTTTAAGCAGCGGGGAACAAGAGATCTTTGCCAGATCTGGTGATAACACGCAGGGGAGCCAGTCCGTGACCCTCGAAGCCGGAAACTATAAATATTTCTTAGATGCCGGATGCGAGTATGAAGAGGGCTTTTCCAATGTTACTTGGTTGAGCATTACCAAAAGAACCATGGCAAACATAAAAATGGAAGTCGGAGGCAACCGGATAAGCCGTATCGACCATCTGGACAAAGACGTAATTCTCGAATCTGAGCTATTCTCCTACGAGCAACCCTCGCTCTCAAATGTTCCTGAATATATTTCAAGTTCAAATAGTTATGCCGAAATGACGCAAGATCCCTACTTCCCATCATTTACCTGTGCTGAAGTTGGTTATACGGTGCATTCCAATAACCTTAATACTTATTTGAACAGCAATATTAACTATGGTAAGGTTACCTGGACCAAAGGAGCGGGAAAGATCTGCTATTATTACGGGAACATACCCTATACATATGGGAATTACACGACGGATCCTTATCCGGCCCCTTTTGAGCTGGATTGGAGAACTATTGCAATACGAAAAGAAGAGATTTATCGCAAGGAAGCATCCGGCGGTTATCAATTGACTAAGAAAAGCCTTTTTGAATACAGTGCTTTTCCGAATAGCGATAGTTTTAACAATGGGATTAAATTCAGAAGGAATTATAGGCTGCTGAATGGTCTTGAGGTAAGGGCTGAACATAATAAGTACTTTATTGAAAGCCTTGTCCCCATGGGAGTTGATCGGTTTGGTCTGGTCAAGAGAACTGAGGTGGAATACCATGGGCAGGACTCCACTGTGTTGAATGAGCAGACGGAATATTCTGTGGAAAACTTTCTTCCAACGAAACATACGCTGTCCAAATCCGATGGCGGTTCGATCTCGACAATCAACCTATATCCAGAGCATTACGCGGATGATGCCCTCATAAGTTCGTTGAAACGTAAAAATATCATCAATGGACCGATAGAGACTGTCCGGATGACAGGAACCTCAACTTCGTTAAAAATATTGTTCGGAACAATATACAATTATAATGCGAACGGTCAGATAATTGCGGCTAGAAACTTGGAGACACAGCTTCCCGTCCCTCTGGCCTCCTTTAAATTTAGTGCAAGACCAATAGGCATTCTTCCGCCAGGTGGGAATGCGGGCGTTTATGCCGCTGACTCTAGATATAAAATTGCGGAGGAGATACTTCGATACGATGGTTTCAGTAATCCCATCGAAGTGAAACGGCACAACGGTCTATCCACAGTTTATCTCTGGGGTTATGGCGCCCAGTACCCCGTTGCCAAGATCGAGAATGCGACTTATCAGGAGGTTTTGGATATCTTGGGGCAGACTACGATCAACAGCCTGAACGCTGCCACCGTGGCCGATGCGACCATAAACACCGCGATCAACACCCTCCGTAACCATGCCAACATGAAAAAAGCGCTGGTGAGTACCTTCACCTACAAGCCTTTGGCCGGGATGGCGAGCATGACCGATCCGCGCGGGATCACGGAGTACTACAAATACGACGGTTTCCAGCGGCTGAAGGATGTACTGGATTTCGATCAGAACATATTGAAGAATTACCGATACCACTACAGACCTTAAGTTATGAAACACATATTGGCCACCCTATGCTGGATATCGCTGATCCAGCCGCTCTTCGCCCAGCAGTCGGACCTTGTGCTGACAACCTACAGCGGCCAATCGAGCATCACGGCGCTGAACAGCATCACCCTGAAGCCGGGCTTCCATATCCCTTCGGGAAGTAACGTGGCACTCTCGATCCAGAGCCACCCGGATGTCGGGAGCGTGCCCACTACGGGCCAGAACCATATACTGACACGTACGTTCCGCACGCCGGTGAAGGAGAGCCAGCTCGGCCAGGTACGCAACATTTCCCAGGAGAACCAAATGATACAGTACTTTGATGGCCTGGGACGACCGGTACAGACCGTTGAACTGAAGGCCAGTCCCGGTTACAGGGACATTGTCCAGCACATCGAATACGACGGTTTTGGCCGTGAGACGCACCGGTACCTGCCGTACGCGGAGCAGACGGGCAACAACGGCAGCTTCAAGCCAGGGGCCAAGGCCAGCCAGGCGGCGTACTACGGCACATCGGGCAGCTGGGACAGCCATGTCAGGAAGACGGCACACCCCTATGCGGTAACGGTTTTCGAGCAGAGCCCGCTCAATCGGGTGCTGCAACAGGGAGCCCCCGGTACGGTTTGGCAGCCATCGACAGCCCGTACCGCAAACGCAGGCCGTACGGTGGTGGCGGACCATGGGACGAACGCGGCCTCCGGCGTGGATGCGGTGAAGCTGTGGAAAATCAACGCCAACGGCGTCGGGGCTGCAAGCACATCCAACTATGCGGCCGGGAGACTATACAGGACGGTGGCGAAGGATGAGAACTGGACAAGCGGCAAGACCGGCACGGTGGAGGAATTCACGGACTTTGAAGGGAGGGCGGTGCTGAGGCGCGTATGGGAGACGGAGAGCAAGAAGCTGGAGACGTATTACGTGTACGATGACTTCGGGAACCTCCGGTATGTGATACCGCCGGCGGTCACCGCCACCAGCTTTACCGAGACGGCCGCGGTCTTTACGAACTATATCTACGCCTATAAGTATGACGGCCTGCACCGGGTGGTGGAGAAAAAAGTCCCGGGCAAGGGCTGGGAGCATATCGTGTACAACAAGAACGACCGGGTGGTGCTCACGCAGGACGCCAACCAGCGGGCCATGGCCACCAAGCAATGGCTGTACACGAAACATGATGCGTTCGGCAGGGTTGCGGAGACCGGCGTTTTCACATCGAATGCCACGCGGGCGAGCCTGCAGACCACCTTGGACAACGAGGCGAACACGGCACTTTGGGAAACCCGTACGGGGGCGGACTATACCAACGCCAGTTACCCGCGCAGCTCAAAGAGTGCCCGGACGGTCAACTATTACGATGACTATACCTTCAACGGTGCCTCCACGGCGGCCCTGCAGCCTTCCGGCATCACGCGCAGCCAGAAGGTGAAATCGCTGCTGACGGGTACGCGCGTGTTCCGGACGGACGGCACCGCACCCTTGCTGGCGATCCATTACTACGACGACCGTGGCCGGCCGGTCCAGACCGCCTCGCAGAACCAGCTGGGTGGCACGGATTACGTGACCAGTACCTATAGCTTCGTGGGCGAGCTCCTGGCCAGCAAGCGGGAGCACAAAGCCTCGGCCAGCGGAACGGCGACGGCCGTCCTGACAACGAACAAGTACGACCACGTGGGCAGGCCGGTGGAAACACGGAAGAAGGTGAACAGCCAGCCGGAGATCGTGCAGGGCAAGCTATCCTACAACGAGATCGGGCAGCTCAAGCAGAAGGACCTGCACGTGGGCGGGGGCATTGCCGCACAGGAAGTCGTTTATGCCTACAACGAGCGGGGCTGGCTGACGGGGATCAACAACCCCGGCAGCGTGACGGACAAACGGCGGTTCGGGATGCAACTGAACTATGCCAACCGGACAGGCGCCTATAACGGCAATATCGGATCCGTGGTCTGGAACACCAAGGTGGCCGTCTCACAAACCCAGACCCCGGTGCAGGCCTATGCATACGATTACGATCCCCTAAGCCGCCTGAAAAAGGCCGCATACAGTGCCACGGGCAAGGTGAATTTCTTCAACGAGGAGCTGGCCTATGACAACATGGGCAATATCGACACGCTGCGGCGTACGAACGGTGGTACAGGTTGGTCCAACCATTTCAAATACCATTACACAGGCAACCGGCTGGACAACGTGGCAGATGCCGGGTCAGCAGGCATGGAAAACGGCTATACCCATGATGCCAACGGGAATGGCAAAAGCAATTTGCGGCTGGGCATTACCGATATCGAATACAATTACCTAAATTTACCCAGTAAGTATACCAAAGGTTCACAGAACCTGCTGTATACTTACGACGCGATGGGCAGGAAGCTGACCAAGCAATTGGGCACATCGGTTACGCAGTATGTGGAAGGTATCCAATACAAGGACGGTGCGATCGAGTTCATCCAGACCGAGGAGGGCAGGATAGTGCCCAACGGGAGTTCTTTCATTTACGAGTATTTCCTGAGGGACCACCTGGGCAACGTGCGTGCGGTGGTTGACCATACGGGGGCGGTGAAGCAGATCCAGGATTACTTCCCCTTCGGCATGGAGATGAACCCGGGCAATACATTTTCCAGCTCACCGGTCAACCAGTACAAATACAATGGCAAGGAAAAGCAGGTGGAGCTGGGGCTGGGCCAACTTGATTACGGGGCCCGGATGTACGACCCGGTCATCGGCAGGTGGGGGGTGATGGATCCGTTGGCGGAGATGTATTCATCCTCTTCTCCTTATGCCTATGTTGAAAACAACCCAATTGGTTTTACGGATCCGACAGGAATGTATAAGGTCGATGCTAATGGTAATATTAGTATCACAGAGGAAGATGAAATAGAGAAATTCTTGCGGTTCTTAAAATCTAATCCTAATGCTGGATTTAAGGGGGCTTCCGAACATATCGTCAATGCTGACAACGGATATTCGTACGAGTTGGATGAGGTGGTGGTTACCGGAAGGTCTGCATTTGGAAGTGGGGGGTGGATTAGTGATGTTCAGGGCCAAGTATCTACGGCGACTGATAGGATATCCGATGCAAGGAGCGTGTTTTGGAAAGATGGCAATCAAATGGCCATGATGTTGGATCCGAAACCAATGATGTTTGAGGTTTCACCACTTTTAGGTGGAAGAGCGGGGATAAATACTGTTTATAAGGGAATTGTAAAAGGATTGCCGTATATAGGTAAAAGTTTTAATGTCTTCAAAAGATACTCTGAAGCCGAGAGAGTAAGAAAAAAAATTACCCCAATGTTAAATGGGATTAATGATCCTAAATTGCTGAGGGCTGTAGAACAAAAAGTTCTTGAATACACTAAATCAAAGGGAGCTGTGGCAAATGTACGGAATGCTTTTAATCCAAAAAGAAAAGATTATGCAGAATACATGAAGAAGGCAGAGAATTGGTTATCTACGAATATGCCTAATTGGCGAGAGTTATTTTGATTTATAGAAATGAGATTAAAAAGAAATTTTGGATGTTTTTCGGTTAAAGATTTTCCTTTTTTAGATTTTGGATTTCTTAAGGTCTTTGAAACTGAATATGTTTATTGTTCTTATATTGAGTTAGACGCTATTTCAGGTGTTACAGGAACAATTCTATTGAGTATATATACATCGGAAAAGGCGAATGAGAAACTGGTGGGAGATATTATTTGTTATCCTCTCAGAAAGACCGGTAGTGATAAATTTATTCCTGACCGCGTTGAAGATGTTGTTGTTAAAATGGGGGACCTCCCATCTTTTAGATATGTATCCGATAGTGGTTCATTGTTTTATTTGCCTGAAGGGAAATACCTCCTAATGTCAGCAGTGAAGGCTAAAGATCGTGACTTAATCAACCATTTGAATTATTTTTTTATACATAGCGACATTCATGTTAGGTTTAAAATAGCTTTGGAATATTTCAAACTTCAAGTTAATTCGTTGTCATTAAATGAAGACGAATTATATACAGTGCTACTGACAATTACGAATAGAGATAAAATTACCAAAAGGTTTTCCGAGGAAGAGAAAAGGGAATTGATAGATAGTTATTTGAAATTAGAGAAAGGGGTTCCTTCGTATAAGGATATTCCGGATTGTATTAGAGAAAAAGTTGTTTTAAAGTAAAATGATTCTTTCAGCCTGGCCGTCGTGCCGGGCTTTTTTATGGAACCATTTTAAAAATCTGTTCGAGCTCCCTGTCAGTGACGGTGCTTCTTTCCGACTTGTCAAAGATGGAAGAGAGGTAAACCGTATTGCGGGCGACTTTCACGTAAGTAACCACCCTTGCCCCGCCGGATTTGCCTTTGGAAGCGATGGCAAGGCGTATTTTATAAAAGCTGTTGCCGAGGGCCATACCCTGTTCCGGCTCATCGGCGAGCTTTTTGATATGACCGGCCAGATCCATTTTGAGTGAAGGATACTTCTTGGCCAGCCGTTTGGCCTGCTTGTCTGTTTTTCCAGCTATGATCTCAGTATGTTCGCCTTTGGCATAATAGTAAGCCACGTTATCGAAGTTCAATTACAGAAGTTATTAGGTCTTCAAAAATTTGGTGGATGTTATATTCACTTCCTAAACGACTTTTATATACGTGAGTATCGTCTGACCCCGCTATACCGCTTTCCGAGGCCAGGTTCTTCTGCCTCCCAAATCTAAAGATTAAGACCATTAATCAAAATCCAACTTTCGGACTGACCAACTTCTCAATTGCCTAGGATCGACCGGGTTCATCATCCTCGCTTGTCGGCCAATCACCATTTTCAATGGCGCGCTTACAACGGCAACATCGGATCCGTGGTCTGGAACACCAAGGTAGCCGTCTCACAAACCCAGACGCCCGTGCAGACCTATATCTACAATTATGACCCGCTGAACCGCCTGAAGAAGGCGGCCTACAGTGCCACGGGCAAGGTGAATTTCCACAACGAGGAGCTGGCCTATGACAACATGGGCAATATCGACACGCTGAGGCGCACGAACGGTGGTACAGGTTGGTCCAACCATTTCAAATACCATTACACAGGCAACCGGCTGAAGAGCGTGGCCGACGCCGGGTCAGCAGGTATGGACAACGGCTATACCTACGATGAAAACGGTAATGGCAAAAGCAATTCGCGGCTGGGCATTACCGATATCGAATACAATTACTTAAATTTACCCAGTAAGTATACCAAAGGTTCACAGAACCTGCTGTATACCTATGACGCCACGGGCAGGAAGCTCACCAAGCAATTGGGCACATCGGTTACGCAGTACGTGGATGGTATCCAATACAAAGACGGTGCGATCGAGTTCATCCAGACCGAGGAGGGCAGGATGGTGCCCAACGGGAGTTCTTTCATTTACGAGTATTTCCTGAGGGACCACCTGGGCAACGTGCGTGCGGTGGTTGACCATACGGGGGTGGTGAAGCAGATCCAGGATTACTTCCCCTTCGGCATGGAGATGAACCCGGGCAATACATTTTCAAGCTCGCCTATCAACCAGTACAAGTACAACGGTAAGGAAAAGCAGGTGGAGCTGGGGCTGGACCAGTTGGACTACGGGGCACGGTTCTATGACCCGGTCATCGGGAGGTGGGGAAGCGTGGATCCGCTGGCGGAAGCATTTGATAATGTATCTCCGTACAACTACGGGATGAACAATCCCATGAGGTTTGTTGACCCAACGGGGATGGCAGCCATGGATACCACGATGCTTCAGGAAGTCGTTATCTGGGCAAAGAAGACATGGAACGAGACTGACTTTTCGAAGCTATTCGGGGACTTCATGTCCGGTAATCAGGTGTCGGATATGGAGCGTTCTTTGGACTTGTATGAAACCGAAGGTTTTAACTCGTATATTTACAGCCAGATAGGAAGTGCCCACAGGGACGCCATGTTTAGTATGATGGGGCAGTACCGAGGCGGGAAGGGGCCGCGTGTAAGTGCGAGTACGATTAAGTTCCGTAACCTGCCAATAAAGGGCAAAATCGACCCCAAAAAGATTCGTTTTAGTCAGAACAGTATAAGTCGTAATTTTAAAGATAAAACGAGTGTGACCGATTTGACCCAAAAGCTAAAAAGTGGGGCCGTTTCGCCTGATGCAGTGACACCAATACGGATAGTCGAAAAAGATGGTTTGATTTATACGTTGGATAATAGACGATTGAAAGCCTTTCAAGATGCAGGTGTCCCTGTTAACTATCAGAAATTAGATGCAATTCCTCCAAGTGAGCAATTTAAATTTACGACAACAAATCAAGGAGCGTCAATTGAAATACGCTAATAAATCGTTTTGAAAATGGATATATATGAGCAAGCCCAAAAAGTCAGTTCCAAACATGAGTTTGTTGAGTTTCTGAAATTATTTAAAAGAAATCTTGAGGAAACCCCAGAAGAATGGGAAAATGATGACTTGGCAAGTTTTATCGAAGGTCTGACAGGTTATACATTAGATAGTGTACAAGAGGAACCTTCATGGAGGATGTTGTCTGAAATTCTATTGGCGGCAAGGGTCTATGAATAGCTGGTTTAGCTTGTAATTACCACATATGTACTGAGCCCGGCCATTGAGCCGGGCTTTTTTGTTATTGTGCGTATGCTTTCCTTGCCTTGAAGTCGCGTATGAGCGCATCGATGACAAGGAAGACCTGCTTCCTGTCCTCCTCGGGCATGACGGTGATGCCCCTTATCCTGCCCAGGGCGGCGTTGTCCAGTTCTGTGTCGGTCTTGCCGGAGAGGTAGTCGAGCGACACGCCGAGCCTTGAAGCGACCTCGACGGATGGCGTCACCTCGTCGCGCTCGTAGCGTCCGATGATGTCGCCGGAGGTTCCCACTTCCTTGCCCAGATCGCCCTGCGACAGCTTCCTTGCCTTCCTCAATGTAATCAGCCTTTGTCCGAAAGTCATACCTATCAGTCTTTAAAATGCCATATCGTATGGCGTTAACACAAAAATAAACGACATAAATAACATATCAAAATCAGATATGTCTTGCATGTTTGTGATATATCTTTTGCTTTTGTGATAGATAGGTCTTAAAAACTTTTTTTCAACATGGCAGCAAAACACAGCAGAAGGATAAAGATACAGCCGAAATACCGCTACCTTTCATCGGGTACGCGGCGTGTCCCGGAACTCCGGATATCGGGGGTATGGCTGGCGGACCAGGGCTTCGACGAAGGTTCCTACGTGGACATCGAGGCGAGCATGGGCAGACTCATCATCACGCGCAGGTGGCATGGCAGGGGGTAGGCTGCACACGGACAACCCGGAGCTGCCCGTCTATACGGAGGGGCGGCTCCATGCCACCGTGCTTGGCGGGATCAAGCTCACGGGGCTTGACAGGCTCCGTGTTACGCTGAAACTCACCATACAGGGCAAACCGGGCAAAGCCTACCGGCACAACCTTGACCTGTACAACGGCATCCAGTGCGGGCAGCTGGCCGAGCGGGCCTCGGAGGCACTGGACATGACGGAAAGCGAACTGGCCTAGATGCTGAATAACCTCACAGCGGCGCTGGAGGATTACCGTGCGGAGCGGCTGGAGGCGATGAAGCCGAAGCAGGCGGAGAAAAAGCAGCTCACCGAATCCGAGCGCAGGGAAGCCCTGAAGTTCCTGAAATCAAATAACCTATTACAGCGCACGGCGGAAGCGATAGCGGCCAGCGGCATCGTCGGGGAGGAAACCAACGCGATGGTGGCCTACCTTGTCTACACATCGAGGAAACGGCAGGTACCCCTGCACCTGATGTGCCTGGGGGCGAGCGGCACGGACAAGACGTGGCTGCAGGAGAAGGTATCGGAGCTCATGCCGGAGGAGGACAAACTGGAAATCACCACTTTGAGCAGCAACGCGTTCTACTACTTCGGCCGTGAGGAACTGCGGCACAGGCTGCTGCTGATAGAAGACCTCGACGGGGCCGAATCGGTGCTGTACCCGCTGCGGGAGCTGCAGAGCAAGCGGCGGATCAGTAAGACGGTTACGCTGAAGGACGTGCCGCACATGGCCATCCCGCAGACCGAAGCCCATCCTTCCACAACGGGGGCTGCCTTTCCGGGTTCCGGTCACGCAGAATAGGCGTACACCTCCGGGGTCGCCTTCCGTTAAGCCACCGAGAGCGGGAGAAGGGCGGGCTGTCAAGGGACCGTGGAATAAAGCGGAGCGCAGCGAGCATTTATGCCGCGAAAGCCCTTTACTGCCTGTCCTTCGAGGGCTACCTTTGCTGCGACGGACGGCTAACCCTTACCAGCACAGGCCCAAAGGCAATAATAATGTGCCTCCGGCGGGCGCTCGCCACGCAGGCAGGTTAAGGTTGGTTCCCAAAAAACGACCGTAAAAAACAGTGGCCGGACAATCCGCAAAAAACTTATCTTTGGGGTGTAAGACGTTCTTTGAGCAAGCGGAAATCCGGCTGTAAGGAAAACGGCCGGAACGCGAAAAATCCGTGGAAGGTCATACGACTACGGCGCGAGGCTGTACGACCCGGTGATCGGAAGGTGGGGAACGGTGGATCCGTTGGCGGAAGTGTCGAGGCGATGGAGTCCTTA
Source organism: Parapedobacter tibetensis (assembly GCF_024704835.1). GTDB lineage: Bacteria > Bacteroidota > Bacteroidia > Sphingobacteriales > Sphingobacteriaceae > Parapedobacter > Parapedobacter tibetensis. The sequence goes on along the minus strand of NZ_JAMXBE010000003.1, from coordinate 202,073 downwards.
CAGTTATGGGTTTAATAACCCTATTCGATTCATAGATGTTGACGGCATGTTTGTCGGTGACCTTTATGATATTAACGGGAAGAAGATAGGGACGGATGGTATAGATGACCAAAAGAAATATGTGGTAACCGATAGTAAGGAAGCAAAAGCAGTCTCAAAAACCGATAAGGGCGGAGGAAACACTGATGTCAGCGGTTTGAGTTCGGCGGTGGAGTTACCAAGTGATGCAGCGCTGTCCGAGAGTTTGAATGTTTTGAATAGAACAGTAGCAAATGGAGGTTTGCGAGAAGAGTCGTCTATTGTGTTAGGGAATGGTCAAGTAGTCAGGGGGCAAACAGGGCCAATGCCTGTTGTTTCTGCAAATGGGGTGCAGACGGCAAATGCTACTTTGCCAAGTTTGCCGGGAGGTTATGGACAGGCCGAGGCGTCTATCCATTCTCACCCAACCACTGTTCAGCAAGTTGGCTCAATGATATTTCCTCAATCGGCCAGTTTGCCATCAAATACAGACCAAAACACATTTAGTCAATTCGGCACCAATATTATTGTTGGGCCGTTAGGTACTATTCAGCCCGGAAGTGCTACTATTGGCACAAATGGGACGCTGAATATACCCAATCGACCCAATGGCATAGCCATTTATGACAGGAATACTAATCCGGTTATAGAACTAAGAAGCAGGACAGTGATACGTATATTAAGAAACTAACAATGGAAAGAAAGATAATATTGCTGGTGTTAACCGTGTTCAGCCATTTAGCGCTCTTGGCTCAAGATAAAGAGAGGGGCAAAGGTATCGACTTTATAATCAGTATAGACGGCAATATCGTTAAAACCATCTACCGGCCAAAAATTGTGATGCTTGACTCGGATACGGATATAAAATCAGTGCCTGTATCATACCATCCGGGCGATTTGTCGTTGGCTAAAAGTGACTTAGACTATCTGTTGTCGCAGGATGATAGCATCAAATTATTATTGGAGTTCGAGTATTACCAATATACAACCCAAGGAAATCAGAATGTCTTAAACTACGGAATCGAGATAGGTAGGAACTGGCTGGAACAAGCATACATGGTGCTATACATATATAATACTGACAAAAAGCCGTATAAAGGGAAAATGAAGCCTATTCCGGGACGGAATTATACCTTCGAGTTGGACTATCCTGGAGGACAAATGATTAGGTTGCAAGAAAAATAGCAGCAATATGATTACGGCGCGAGGCTGTATGACCCGGTGATAGGACGGTGGGGAAGCGTGGATCCGATGGCGGAGAAGATGCGCAGGCACTCTCCCTATAATTATGCGTTCAATAATCCTATCGTTTTTATTGACCCTGATGGAAGAGACCCTATTTATGGAAAGAATTTTTGGGGAACAGTCAAACTTATAGGAGATGATGGTAAGTCGGAGGATAAGTCATATTTGGTTAAAGGAGCTGTTAAAAGAGAAGTAAAACAAGCAACAAAAGCAGGGGAAAATTATTCAGGAGACCTGTCTGAAAGAGAAAACGTAATGAAAGTGCCAACCGGCGGTATTATGGATGACGTTATCAACTCTGTAGACGACACTAAGGTCTCTCAGAAGGAAAACGGCGGGCATTCCAATGCAGGCGATCAAACGCCACTAGATGGGACGAAGGGCCCGGCGCGGTTGCTTTTGTGGATAAGGATGGTAATCCTGGAGCAAGGGCTTCTATATCAATGTTCAAAGTCAATGGAAAAAATGTGATGCCAGTCGATGCTTCTAATGTGGATTTTTGGTGGCATACACATCCCAATACAACAATAAATGGGGTGACTTTAGGAGGTTCAGATCCTTCCAAAGCAGATTATACAGGGCAAGCCAATATGGTCAATAGAGGCTATAAGGGGAATACATTTGTTATTGGTGTACGAAATGGTACGGTGACTTTCTTTAATGCCAAAGGAACCTTGATTACCGTTAAATACTCTGATTTTAAAAGAATGGGAGGAAAATAATTACAGATGACAAAAATAACTAGACTCGGATGTTGCTTGTTTGCTACAATAGCTTTTCTTATATCGTGTAATTCAATGCAATATGCCGTGAATAAGAACAAAAAGTATACAGATAAGATTATGCTTTCGCTTTTTGAACGCAATGGAAATGCATTTTATCTTGCTTCTACATATGCAACATTCTCTACGGTCTGGACATACACGCAAGACAGTATAGAGATTTATAGACTGGCGAAAGGTAAAGTAGCTGAGCACTTGGTCTCCAAAGAAAATGGGGTGGGTGAGTATGACCTTCCCTCCATGGAAGAATTAGATAAGGACATTAAGGAGTGCGGTTATGAATTAGATGGAGATGTATTTGGCTTTATGATAAAGAAAAATCTTATAAAACGTCACGATTTTCCCGTTAGTATTGAATGTTTAACAAGCAAGAGCCACCAATCGCGTTTTCTGAATGAGATTGTCAAATCTATAAATAGATATAAACTTTGGGATATTCGATATTTGTAATGGTACGACTACGGCGCGAGGCTGTATGACCCGGTTATTGCTCGTTTCGGGACTATAGACAGGTTCGCAGAGAAATATTATGGTTTGACACCGTATCAATACGGAGGGCTTGATCCCATCAAACATATTGATATTAATGGCGACAGTCTTTGGGTTACGCACAGGACAGGATTTTTAGGTTTGGGTGGGAAGGAAACACTGCGGTACGAAGGAGGGAATCTTTATAACAAGGATGGTTCTGCATATACAGGAAAGGTCAAGAGCTTTTTGAAACAAACAACAGGTGCATTGGGTTCCATTAACGCAACGCAGGAAGGGGCTTCGATGTTAACGGAACTGCAGGGGTCTACGAATAACTTTACCATAGTGAAAAGTTCATCGAACTCCTTTGCTCCTGATAAATCAATAGCTTCGTTTGCGAATATACCCGAGATACAGGCGGTGTCGGGAATACTGCGGGGTCATCCGGGTCGGGGGGCACGATTAATTTCAACCCCAGTTCAAGGACCAGTGGGTTTAACACCGGGGGGACGATGGATAGACCTTCATATGTAGGGCTTGCACATGAAATGCTCCACGGCCGGGACGCAAACCAAGGTGTGTTGTATTATGGGCAGAACCATACAAATGCGGCAGGACTTACTTATCAGGCTACCCAACAGGGTTTGCCCAAATCAGAATGGCGATCAGTCTATTACGAAAATGTCTTGAGGGGGCAGGCTGGTTTACCTTTGAGGACACACTACGGTGTCCAGCAGACGTCCAGCGGATCCCAGCCGACAGGGCCAAGACTCCTCGATGTGAATGGCTTGCCGATAAACTATAGAGTTCGTTAGATATGAAAACATTGCTTAGTGTGCTGATAATGCTGTGGCTCAATCCCCAGCCTTTCTGTCTGGTAAAGGGCAAGGGGTTTAAGGGGTACATCTTTGATAAAGAGCACTTCGTTCTTATGTCGATAGAAAATCAGCAGGCGCGATACACTCCAAAAGAACAGGATATCCGTTTGGCCGAACGAGTTGTGAAAGATGGTTTGGCAGCAGTCAACAGCCCCATGAACAATCAGGGAGGGGGTTGTCCTGTCATCCATAAGAACCTTAAGAAGTATATTAGGCAGTATGTCGGCTTTGTGAATGAAGCAGGCGAAAAGGTGATTTGGATAAACTTTATCTGGAAATCCAATGCTGATGAGAAAAGGCTGGCTAACGAAGTAGAATCAGTCTTGGATGGATGCAGCCATTATTGGAATATAAAAGTCAATCTTGACAAAGGCACCCTGTACCAGCTAAATGTTAATGGATCAGCATAACAACGACTGAAAAAGTAAATCCTTCCAGCCCGGCCACGCGCCGGGCTTTTCTATGGAATCATCCTGAAAATCTGTTCAAGTTCCTTGTCCGTGATGGTGCTTCTTTCGGACTTGTCAAAGATGGAGGAGAGGTAAACCGTATTGCGGGCCACTTTCACGTAGGTAACCACCCGCGCCCCACCGGACTTCCCTTTGCCTTTGGAAGCGATGGCAAGGCGTATTTTATAAAAGCTGTTGCCGAGGGCCGTGCCTTGTTCCGGCTCATCGGCGAGCTTTTCTATCAGCACGGCCAAATCCTTTTTGAGCGAAGGGTACTTCTTGGCCAGCCGTTTGGCCTGCTTGTCAAAAAGCGGTATGGAAGCAATGTTATAGCTCATCCAGAAGCTCTTGTGCGGGCCGGGCTTTCAGTTTGCCCTGCTCCACCAGTTTAAGTTCGTTTACCGCTTCCCTAAGCTCCTGCAAAATCTGCTCTTTGGCGGGTTCCTCGTATTCCAAGGCCTCCAAATCCCGGTACTGTTTTTTGAGTTCCTTCCATTCCTTAATGGGGATATACACCCCGGTGGCTTTCCCCTTGCTGTCCTGTATTACCTGTAGTCTCATAACCGATGAAATTATTTCAATAGACCATTTTCGTATATGGTTCTAATTGCAGCGTACATATTCAAATGACTTCTTACAAAATTAGCACATATTTTTGACATTCCGTTCATTGTTACCAGCGTAGTCCAGACTACGCCTGGGGGTTCTTTAATGGTACGGATTGGCTAACCCATGAAAGCACGACCCCGGAAAACAACTATAGAAAACAGTAGCCGGACAATCTGTGAAAACCTTATCTTTGGAAGGCAAGACGTTCTTTGAGCAAACAAAAATCCAGCTGTAAGGAAAACGGCGGAAACGCGAAAAATCCGTGGAAAGCAGTACGATTATTCGCAATCGTGTCTGTTTTCAGCGGTGCTCATGAGCTCCCTTCGGTCGGTTACGTCGCGAGGTTGGGAGCCAGTCCCGAGCGTAGTCTCGGGAACCCGGTGATCGGCAGGTGGGGGGTGGCTGATCCGATGGCGGAGATGTATACTTCATTTTCACCGTACTCCTATGTCGGGAGCAACCCGATTGTTTTCCATGATCCGACCGGTATGTACTGGGTTGATTCAGGTGGGAATATCATCATAGATGACGCTAATGAGATTGCCAATTTTTTGGGCTACTTGAATAATAATAGCGGGGCCTCAATAAACAATACTTTGATGCCGAAAATGGGTTTAGTCGGATGCTGGATGAGGTGACAGTTACGTCCTGGGCTAACACATCTTGGATTAGAGCGTTTAAGGCTGCAAGCCGCTATAAACTGGCCGGTGGTGCCGCGATAGTAGCTACAGCCGTTATTGGTGGGATAGAAACTTATAATGGCTATCAGATGGACGGAGGTCAATTTGGATATAATACACAAAGTGCAGCAGTTGGAGTTATACCTGGGGCGATAATCGGTGGTTTTGTGGGAGGTTTTGCAGGAAGCAGTTTGGGGTCAAGCGCTGGTCAAGGTGCTATAAATTTATATCATGGAAGATAATTTAAACTACTGATTATGAGTGGGAAAATTGAAATTCCGTTGAGCAAAAGAAAGGTTATAATAGCTTTAACAGGGTCTTCCCTTTTTGTTATACTCGGGTGTTTGGCCACTATTAAACCGGAAGATTTTTTGTCGATCCTTTTTAGGAACCCTGAGGTTATTCGGATTGGTGGTATTGCGGGTGTTGTTTTCTTTGGACTTTGCATGGTTTTTATTACTCGAAAATTATTTGATAACGAACCTGGTTTGACTATCGATGAATATGGAATAACAAATAATACAAATGCTATTAGTATGGGTTTGATTGAGTGGAATGATATTACTTGGGTAGAGAAAAAACAAGTTATGTCAACCAAGCTTTTAATACTGCATACCAATAATCCCGAGAAGTATATGCAAAGAGTTAAAAATTTTATTTCAAAACGAGCTGCTGAAATGAATAGCAAAACTTATGGTTCTCCTATTTCAATAACATCAAACTCGTTAAATATAAACTTTGAAGATTTGGAAGCGCTGATAACCCGAGAATTTAAAAGAAACACGCGACGTGTTTAGTAATAAATGCTTGCAAAATGCGCAATTTTATCAGGGGATGTATCTACATTTTTGAAGATGATAAATATATAAGGTACTTTGATAGATACGAGAAATGGTCGAAAGCTGAAAAGCGGAAATACAGTTGGCTAACAATGGCTTCTGTTGTTGCTGTTTTTCTTCTGTTTTACTTGGGGCTTACCAACTGATTTGAATAAACAAAATCCGCCCAGTGCATATGCCAGCTTCTTAGCGGGCTCGATGGAAGGGAAGGCATGCCGCGTTCGTACTTGCCTATCATGGTTTCACGAATATGTTATGGAGCGTAAGCCATTACAATGACAGGGCCGTGTTATCCGGCAGTTCAACCAGCATTTCCAGCACGTAGCTAAACCATGAAAAAAGTTAAAACTTAATTTGGAATTGTGGAAATGTATCCCGATAATTACAGTGGATAAGACATCAGCCTAAACTTGTAAGATTCCGAAGATAACGTATTTCTAGGCCTGTCAGTTAAGAAGGGAGCGTGCAAACCACTTGTTGGCATTGGCTTGGCCTGTGCCTATAGGGGGGGTAGGTTGTACGATGACCGTTTGAACAACGAAACCTTGATAATTGATGTTAAACCAAAAAAAAACCATATGCAAGTAAAATCCATGTTATCGATGCTGCTTCCGCTGGCTTTCACCTCGGTATGCCTGGCACAGACCAATTTTTTTCCACCAGATGGGAATGTAGGGATAGGTGTTGCTGACCCACAGGAAAAATTAGAGGTCAACGGATCTATAAAACTCGGCGGTGCGGCCGAAGTCAAACTCACTCACAGCCTCAATGTCAGTTCGCTTAACCCGGGAGTCACCACACTGGCTGCATCCATCACCGGGAGAAAGTGGGGCCATTTCGTGATAGATATCTATGGTAATGACGCTAAAGATGCCTTTGCTGTACGGACCGACTCTGATAAGGATGGTGTCTTGGACAATATCCCTTTTTTGGTAAACAACTTAGGCAACGTGGGCATCGGCACCATCACGCCGGCAGACAAACTCTCGGTAAACGGCCGCATCCGGGCCAAGGAGGTGAAGGTTGAAACGGCCAATTGGCCGGATTACGTGTTCCACGAGGATTACGCATTGCAGTCTTTGCCCGAGCTGGAAGCCTACATCAAGCGACACGGCCGCCTGCCTGGAATTCCGAGCGCACAGGAAGCGGAAACCGAAGGCATCGATTTGGGCGAGATGAACCGGAAGCTGCTGGAGAAGGTGGAACAGTTGACACTGCATACAATCGCCCAAGACAAGCTTATCAAACAGCAATCCAAACTTATAGCAGCACAACAACAGGAATACGAAACATTAAAACTATGGTTGAGGGACGAATTAGCCTCCATATTCACTTTACAAATCCAAAGCAAATGAAAAACACATTGTTGATTATTATGGCCCTCGGTATGTTATCCATCCATACCCTATCTGCCCAAACCACTGTCAATGTCGCCACGGGAGGAACGGGCTGGAAGCGGATAGCCACTGTACAGGGGCAGAATGGACGGGGATTCGGCCGTGTGAGCGTTTATACAAGGGGTGGCGGGAATTTTACCCCATGTTTTTTGCATATTGATTGGTTTAAAGACTGGAGCAACATAGGAGGGATTTCGGTGCATTCCGACAGCAAGTCGTCCCCACATTGGTCGGCCGCTAGGCTTACCGGCGATGGGACAAATACTTTCATTGAAGTTAATTTCACCAAAGACATCCCTAGCTCATCGCTGAGCGTGAAGACAGACGATGGTTATGGATGGCGACCTGCAACATTGTACACAGGCACACTACTCGATGGTGACGGCACTGTCAGGGCCAGTGCAACCGTTGCGCGGATGAACATCGAAAACCAGTTTATGGTAAACTACAATGGCAACGTGGGCATCGGCACCACCACGCCGGCCGACAAACTCTCGGTAAACGGCCGCATCCGCGCCAGAGAGGTGAAGGTAGAGACGGCCAACTGGCCTGATTATGTGTTCCGTGGGGATTATGAACTACAGCCGTTGCCTGAACTGGAAGCCTATATTAAATCGAACGGCCATCTGCCCGGCATGCCCACGGCAAAGGAAGCGGAAGCCGACGGCATCGATCTGGGTGAAATGAACCGCAAGCTACTAGAGAAGGTGGAACAGTTAACGTTGCATTTGATTGAGAAGGATCGGGAAATGGAAGCAATCCGTAAAGAAGTGGACCGGATGAAAGCGATGGAGTCCCGATTGCAGCATTTGGAGGCGAATATTTTACAAGACGGAAACTAATAAAATGCCATGAATTACCTAAACAAAGCAATGTTGATCGTCATAGCAGCTTTTCCAGTTTGCGGGGCGGCTCAAACCACAGCGGGTGCATTGAAACCGCATGATACAAGGGATATAATCGATTCCCCTGTGAACTTTGATAGGACGGTTCGGATTGATTTTAAACGAAGGACTACGGTTGGTGTGCCGGGTGCAGGCAATTATTCCGGACAGTTAACGATCGCGCCGTGGGCAGACAATAGTGGAGGTAAACACTACCAGCTGAATTTCAATGAGGGGGGCGTATTTTATCGAAATGGCAATCCGGATGATGTGTCATGGGGAACATGGCAAAAATTGCTGATAGAAAACGAGAATGGCAACGTGGGCATCGGCACCACCACACCGGCGGACAAACTCTCGGTAAACGGCCGCATCCGCGCCAAGGAGGTTAAGGTAGAGACAGCTAATTGGCCGGATTATGTATTCCATGGGGATTATGCATTGCAGCCTTTGCCCGAGCTGGAAGCCTACATCAAGCGACACGGCCGCCTGCCTGGAATTCCGAGTGCGCAGGAAGCGGAAGCTGAGGGCGTCGATCTGGGCGAGATGAACCGCAAGCTCCTAGAGAAAATTGAGGAATTGACACTTCATTTGATTGAGCTGAGAAAGGAAAACGAACGAATTAAAAACCACATAAACCTGAAATAGCCACCATGAAAAAGATCCATCATATATTATTTATGGTATACATACTGGGGGGCCTGCCCGCGCTTACCCACGGACAGGCCGACAATATTATTCCCGTTTCACCAGAGGCGGCGGCGTTGGCCAAAATGGTGAACTATCCGGTTAACCTCAACACCGGTGTTCCAGATATTAATATCCCCCTGCATGAAATCAATGTCGGCGGGATGAAGCTTCCAGTCACGTTGAACTACCATGCCGGGGGATTCAAGATCAATGAACAGGCCACCCGCACCGGGCTTGGCTGGTCGCTGAGTACCGATCTGCAAATTACCCGGGCCGTCAACGGAAAGGACGACTTCACTCCGCAGGGCTATATCAACAACAATTTGATGAAGGCCTATTACAATGCCGGAGACACTTATTCGTATCCATTGGGGGGTGGGGAATTCACTAATGCCAACGCTTACTACATGGCATTTGGGGAGCGCGATGGAAAGCCTGATAAGTTCAACTACAACCTCTTGGGCAAGTCGGGCTCGTTTTACTTTCAGAAGGACGCCTTGGGGACAAGCTACACAATCGTTCCGGTGCCATATGATAATGTCAAGATCCACTATGAAGATGGGCGGTTCATCATCACCGACACGGATGGTACCGTCTATTATTTCGGCGATCCCGGTGGGGGCGGCGACGTCAACCAGCTACTGGCACGGGGAAGGGAATTAACAAACATGACCGTAACTTCCTGGCGTTGTAAACGCATCCAAAGCGCATCAGGTATAGATGACATATTGTTTACTTATACGCCCAAAACAATGGTTGAATACGTTACACATACCGATTATGTGGAATATTACCAGAACGATAATCCCTGCGGGTTGGACAATTACCGCCGATCAGACCTATACCCGATGAATCTCTATAACCTCAACTATGAAAGCCTCGTTGCGATAGTCCCCTTCCACGAGATATCCACGCCGAAGTACCTGGCGGTGACGGCCGGGGCCAACCAGCCGGCGAAATTCCATGTCCCCTATCTGGACGCCCAGCACAATATAGTGGACAAGGTCTATCCAAGTGGGCAGATTGGCGGAAATACCTTGTCGCAGATTCGGGGGCTGTCAGTTTCCGAAATATCATTCAGGGGAGGAAAACTGGTATTTGACGGGGCAGACGGACTTAACAGTATTCGTTTGTTAAATGGTAACGGCGCGGAGGTGAAATCCTGGCATTTTTTCCATTCATATGAAAACGCCCAATATTACCCACAATCCACACCCAATTACAACGGCTCCAGTTTCCAGGGCACCAGGTACCTGGATTCTCTGCATGTCCGGAATGGGCTGGATACGTATGAACGTTATAGGCTGGTCTACAAGAACAAGTTTTGCTTTGGCAACCACCTGAAGGGCCATGATGCTTGGGGGTACAGTAATGGTAACACGAAGGAAAGGGATTTCGGAAGCGCGGTATCGCTTCCGCTGACCACGGTCACGGCCCCGCGTTACTACTTCAGCATTGACTATGGTTGCCAGGATTTCGCAAGCAATATAGCTGTCAGTTTTGGCGAATACGATCCCTGGGCCGAAAAACCCGACGAAGAGGCGATGCAACGCGGCATACTGGCACGCATCGTGTATCCAACAGGTGGGTCCGTCTGTTTCGATTTCGAGGCAAACAAGTATCGTGAACGGTTTGTCGGCACGTCCCACGAACAACAGCTTCCCCAACTTAGCGGCGGGTTGCGTATACGCAGCATCAGCCACTACGATGCGGGGGCTACCCTGCCGTCGACCATGGAATATTACCGGTACGGAGATTTGGAAGAGGGTACGGGGGTGCTGCACACCCGGCCTAGGCTTTCGCCCGAGCCGCTAAGGCACCATTTTGACGCGGTCACCTTTGCGCAGAACGTCGTGTACCTGGCCACGACGACCATGCCACCAAACACATGCGCTAACCGTAGCTGTCTGGTTATCAAGGCTGTTGAGACGAAGACGACCTACAGGCCGGCATCGGTGCTCGATTACACCTATGCGAATGGGTCCCCGATATACTATACGAAGGTAACGGCCTACAAACAGGACTTTGGGGAACAGACAGGCAAGACGGTGACCGAGTTCTACCCACCGGAGACGTACCTTGATGGGTGGTCGCAGCACCTGTTGGGCGAACGGATGGTTGAGAATACGAACATCCCCTGGTTGAAGACCAGCGGGCTGATGGGCGCCCGTAAGTCGGTGGCCCATTATCGGTACGACAAGGAAACACGGCGCTTTGAACCTGTCAACCGCAAGCATTTCGACTACACGGTCCATTGGAGACCCCAACAACTACGCGTGGTATTCGCATTCCCCCATACAATATACCATGTTGTCTCCGGGATTTACGGGGGGAATACGTATGATAGTAGTGTGCCTTTTGCGCCTTCCAACATATATTATGGGCAGCCGGATTTTATAATGGGGCAGTATGGTATTCCAGTTGGAAGCCTGTTGCTGAACAGCGAAACGGAGGAATGGTTTGACGGAGACGGGGTGCATACGTCCACAATGACGTACCATTACAATGGCCTCCCTTACTACTTGAGCCCTTCCGGGGTCACCCGGATAGACAGCAAAGGGCATAGCATACGCCGGGATTTCCGGTACGCCTATGATTTTGTCGGGGGTGTGCATGCGCAAATGATCAATAAGAACATGGTCGGTTTACTGGTCGAAACCGTGGAAACCAACGTATCAATGGGAATCGAAGTATCCCGGGAACGGACTAATTACGCTGTGTTTCCAGTAGGCTGGAACCTGATAGCCCCTTCTTCTATCCAACGCTCGGCAAAAGGGGGAGGTTTGGTAACCGATATCAGCTTCGATGCCTACGATCAATATGGTAACATCCTGCAAACCACCGGACGCGACGGGATCGCCACTTCCTACCTTTGGGGATACAACGCGTCGTATCCGGTGGCCAAACTGAGGGGCGTTACTCATTCATCCATCCCTTCAACGTATATCTCAAATGCACAGATTGCAAACCCCACCAGCGATGCATCGCTCAGGACGCTTCTTGGCGGTTTACGTAGCCATTTTTCCGGCGACCGTGAAGTAAGCACATATACCTACAAACCATCTATTGGCCTCAGTAGTGAAACGCAACCCAATGGGTTGAACACATACTATGAATACGACGGGGTTGGCAGGTTAATCATGGAAAAAGACCATAACCAGCACCCGACGGGAAAGTACACTTACCATGTAGTGGGGCCGAAAGCCATAAACCCACAGGCTAGTTTCACCAATATACCCATGATGCGTTCGTTCAATTTCTCCTGCGGAACCGAAGAGCTCACCATGCATAACTATATCGTACCCGGTGGCACCTACTCCGGATATAACCAGGCATTCGCTAACAATACGGCCGAGTCCGCGCTTGACCAGGTTTTCCCCCATCCTTCGGTAATGCCCTGCAACCAGATGGCCAATGCGGTGCATGTCGATTTTTTTGCGATGTACCATACGGCGTTCACCCATCCGGGGAAAATGGAAATCGATTTTCTCCAGGACGGGCACATCGTGGCTACGCATACGTTCCGGTACAATCATATCTATAGCCATCCCATAGCCATCACATCGCTGTATCTCCCTGCTGGCGAATACCAGGTCAGCCCGAGGCCCAGTGCCGATGTGAACTATGAGGAGAATTTCTTTATGGATTACAGTATCATCCCCCAGGATACGGGGCAGGCGACCAGGCTGGTTTCAGGAGATACGATCACGCTGCAGTACGGGCGAACGTATGAGGTGAGGGCGAGCAATTATGGAGCGGTCTTATAAAAATGGAGGTGACTATGTTTATAGCTAAATTTATGCGGAAGGCCGCCCCGATAGCCATGGTGTTTGCATCCACCGGGATGGCCGGTGCTCAGCAGTCGCAAACCCTGTCGAACTACAGCGGCCAGGCTGAGATTTCGGCAAACGAGTATGTACGATTGTTGCCGGGTTTCCACGTCCCCGCAGGCAGTACATTGCGTGTGTATATAACCAGCGACGTAGCCTTGGAGACCAATTCCAGTATGGACAGGAACCATATCCTCCTGACCAGGTACCGGAGGCCGCTTGGAACAATACCCATTGGCCTTACCACTGGAAATGCGGCACAGGACATTACCTACTACGACGGCTTGGGGCGCCTTTCCCAATCCATCGCGGTGAAGGGTGCTCCATCTTATGCCGATGAGGTAACGCCGGTCGTTTATGACGCATACAACCGGCAGGATCGGGAATACCTGCCGTATGTTACAACCGGTACCGGCGGGGGAGCTTTTAAGGACGATGCTGTCGGACAGCAGGCTGTATACTACAACAGCCCCCCGAACGGTTCGGGCGTGGTGCAAATCGTGCAGTCGGGCGGTATGACACCGTCATATGGCAAAGCGGTATTTGAAGCCTCACCACTGGGCCGTCCGGTGGAAAATGGGTTTCCCGGGGCAACCTGGCAACCGGCGGAATCGCGTACGGCTACCGGGGGGCGCACTATCGCAACGGAATACACTACGAGCAACGCCGCCGCTTTTGGCGCCCTGTCGACCACGCTTCGGGTAGCGCGCTATGGTGTGCTGCTAGAGCCGGATTGGGAACCGTCGCTCGTTTTCGATGGCCACGTCGCTATCAACGGGATATATGAGGCCAACACCTTGCAGGTGACCGTATCCAAAGACGAGAATTGGGTGCCTGCCAGTGGAGCCGATGGCCGACTGGGCACGGTTGAGGAATATAAAGACAAGTCAGGCCGTGTAATACTCAGGCGTACTTTCAATAAGGCTGACGGTGGGGCGGTGGAAATGCTGAGCACATACTACGTGTACGACAATTTTGGGAACCTGACGTATGTACTCCCTCCCGGTAGGAATGCCGCTTCAAATCCTGATAGGGAGGCGTTGCCTGTGGGGGGCGCCCTGACCGTCTGGCTGGATAGCCTGGCCTACCAGTACCGCTACGATACAAGAAACCGCCTGGTGCAGAAGAAGCTTCCGGGAAAAGGACGGGAATACATCGTGTACAACGAGTTTGACGAGGTGGTGGCAACCCAGGACGCGCTGCAACGGACGGCCAACGAATGGGTGGTGACAAAGTATGACCGTTTGGGAAGGGTGGTCATGACAGGCATCTGGAACAATGGGGGGACGGCTATTTCCAGGGCCGTACTCCAAGGGCAGGTAAACGGGTGGGCCATGGGCAACCTACGTGAGACCCGTAATATGGTAGGGACGGGATACACCAACGTAGCGTGGCCCACATCAAATATAACCACCACGCTCACATTGAACTACTACGATGGTCATGGTATCCCGGGGCTGCCGCCGGCCTACGTCCCGTCCGGTTATAGCACCATGACCAAAGGCATGCCTACTGCCACGCGTACCAAGGTGCTTGGAGTAGGTGCCGGCACGGGTAACATGTTATGGAGCGTAAACCATTATGATGACCTAGGCCGGTTGGTAAGGCAGTTCAGCCAGCATTTCCAGGGTGGCGGTTCGGTCAACGAATATGACTTTGACGATATTGAAAACGAGTACAGTTTCACGGGCCAGCCTATTAAGAACACACGCAAGCATTACACCGCCAATGCCGGCAATACGGCAGCCATATTGCAGCTGACGGTTGAGACCGTAAACACGTACGATCACCGTGACCGGCTTGTAGACACCGAGAAATCAATAAACGGGGGGGCACCCACACTACTATCGCGCCAAGTGTATAACCACATCGGGCAACCGTACATCAAAGCCCTGCACAGTACAAACAACGGTAATACATTTGCACACCGCGACAGCTTGTTTTACAATGAACGGGGATGGCTCAGGCGCAAAAGCTCCGGGCTGTTCGCCATGGAACTCGATTACAACGCGGGCACCGTACCGCAATATAATGGGAATATCACCGCCCAGCGCTGGGGTACACCGGGCAGCCTGGATAAGGGATACCGTTATCGCTATGATAACCTAGGGCGACTGGTGCTGGGCACCATGCCATCCAATGGCAACAGGGAGCGGATTTTGTATGACCGGATCGGCAATATCATGGCCTTGCGGCGGATGAATGGAGGGGGTACCCGGGTGGATTCACTGGCGTATACCTATGCCGGGAACCGGCTTACACGGGTAATGGATGCCACCACAACCGTACATACCGTTGAGCCGTACCAATTGCCTGGGACAACGAACTACACATATGACGTGAACGGCAACATAAAGACGCGGTTGAATACCAATTCGGCCAGTACCCATAATAAATATAACATCAGCAATATTGTATACAACCATTTGAACCTACCCCAAAGCATAACCGCCGTGGCGGGAAACGTGGCATACACGTATGATGCGAACGGCCGCAAACTCCGAAGCGTGGTGGGGGGTGTTGCCACGGATTATATAGATGGCATCGAATGGGAGGGCACCACGCTCAACTTCCTCCACACGGAGGAGGGCCGGATCATCAAAAGCGGGAGCAACTACCTGTATGAATATGTGTTGCGGGACCACCTGGGCAATAGCCGGTCCGGCTTTTCGCAAACGAATCCATCCGTTGCTAACCTCCGGTCAGATTATTACCCGTTCGGGCTCCAGCACCAATCGGGGATCATTGCACCTCCTTCGCCGAAAAACCGTTATCTTTACAACGGGAAGGAGTTGCAGGATGGCTTGGGGGTATACGACTACGGTGCCCGCATGTACGATCCGGTGATTGGCAGGTGGGGCACGGTGGATCCGCTGGCGGAGCAGATGCGGAGGTATTCGCCGTATAATTACGCGTTTGATAATCCGATACGGTTCATTGATCCGGACGGGATGGCACCTATACCCGGAGCGACCGAATTGATCCTATGGGCGAGGATGAGGGCGGCGACGGATGGTGATGATGAGGAAGATGATCCACCAAAGAAGAAGGGTTTTGACTGGAAACAAGCCGGCCAGGACTTTGTCGATGGGATACCGGTTATCGGTTCTGCTTTGAGGAGTGGTGATAAACTGGAAAGCGGAGATTTACTAGGGGCAACAGCGGATTTTGGTAATGGCTTAACGGAAGCGTTCACACTTGGGTATGGAGGCAAAATCGCTGGCACCACATCAAATTTCTTCCTTAGATTATTTAGCAAAAACGTAGCTGGGGCGGGAATACAGCTGACTAAAAGGACTTTTGGACACACATTCACTACTCACGGAGATGACATGACGAACTTTTTGCTTAACAGAGCAAAAGGTTCTGGTATGGCACAAGGGCAGTTCTTAGAAAATCAAAAAGCAGCTCAATTCATTTTAGATAATCTAGGAAAGACGGCAAATGGGGCTGTAAATATTCCTATTCCCAAAGGCTTCCCCGCGAGAGTTATTATGCCAGATGGAACATTTAAAGCAGCTACTCATATACGACTTGTTCCCGGTGGGAATGGAGTAAAAACAGCTTACCCCTTAATCCCTTAACTTCCATTTTATGATACTAAAAAAAGAAATAGTCGAACAGCTTAGTAAGGAGTTATCATTACCTTTCACAGGTATAGAACAGGATTGGAGTATCGAAATGGCAAACTCCAATAGAATTGATGATTTTCTTAAGTTTTATCAGCAGAATGATTTGTCAGAAGATAAAAAAAATGCTGTAATGTCCATTATACTTGCTTCTTATGAAGATTTTCTGCATGAAAATAATGATTTGGAAATCGGTGACAGATGGAACGAAATCAAATCAATACTAGAATCTGAAAGAGCGATTTTTGCTGATTTGATAAATTATTGGTCGTTGAATAATGAAGTCGAAGAAGACAATCTATTTCTAATAACACCGCTCGTAAGAAAATTAAAGTAGAAAAGAGAGGTTTATTGTTCAATTATCATTAGATAAACAACAGCAGAAAGCCGAAGAAATGAAAACCTAATTGTACTAGAAGTGAAAGTTAAGGAACGATCTTTAAATAATATGCAATTTTATAAAGAAGAAAATGTATTTGGTTATCGGAACTAATACCATCAAAACACATAGTATTACATTGAATTAATAGAAATAGAAGGTCTTTTTGAGATGGACTATGGTTCGCCATCACCTACAATATCATCAAACGATTATGAATTATTTATTGCTTTTTACGCAGATAAGGAAAGCGTAAATGTTATTCCACAAGAGCGTAATACAATCTAGGATATGGGAGTTTTGCCTTAAAATTTAAGGTGTATTTGAAGTATATATTTGGATTGCCTGGAGAAGAAACAATACAAGTCATCCATATAGTAAACTTGAAATGAAGTCTTATTCATTTTATGAGCTGAGAGGCAACCACCTGAATCTGCCAGTTTCCGTGGTCGGCACACCGGCCATTACCTATACCTACGAATACTACCTCAGGGATCACCAGGGCAATAGCCGGATAGGTTTCAACCAGGGCACGAACGTGACCATACCCAACTTCACGGCGGACTATTACCCCTTTGGGCTGCAGCACCAGCAATATAAACGGCCAGGCAATCCAAAACCATCCCGGCTTTTGCTGGGATAGCTCCGTTGCCGCTGAAAAGCAAACACGTTAACGGAAAATAATTACCTTTATAACGGTAAAGAACTGCAGGATGGCCTGCAGCTTTACGACTACGGCGCGAGGCTGTATGACCCTGTGACAGGGCGGTGGGGCACGGTGGATCCACTGGCGGAACAGACGCGGAGATGGAGCCCCTATAACTATGCCTTGGACAATCCGATCCGGTTCATCGATCCGGATGGGATGCAGACAAGTGACCCGAATGCAATAGCCGGGTTGTTGGCATGGGCGAGGATGAGTGCGGCGATGGGTGGAGAGGATGATGAAGATGATCCTCCAAAGAAGAAAATGCAGGCAGAGAATACCACTTCAGTTGTAGATGGTTTAGTTGACCTGGTTCCCGGCAGCAGAATGGGAGGACTTGCTGGTCAGGAGTTCAGAGAGGTCAATATCGCGATGGGGACAGCATACCTTTTAGGTGGTACGATAGAGGCTGGGTTAGAGACCGCTTCGTACTATAGGGGGGGCGCTGCTATCTAAGATGCTTCCGAAGTTAGGCAGTTATTTGACTGGGCGTTTTGCCACTAAGGGGGTAAGTGTAATTGGACCTAGGGCAACTTATAGAGAAACTGCGAAAAAAATCGGGGCCAACTTCCTTGATGTAACTGATGAAGCATGGACAATGCGTAAGAATGTAAAGTTTTTACAAGGAGTAGTTAAAAGAGGCGATGATGTAATATTCTCAGGAAAATATAATCCTGCAAGACTTGACCCTAACTCTGTCCTTGCACAAGAGATTAGGTATTTGCAAAGACACGGCTATTCTTGGACTGATGATTTTTCTAGAATGATTAAAAAATAGGATTGAGATATGAAACAGGGTTTTATAAAATATATCTATGAGTTTTTTAAAAGGCTTGTTGAATTATATGGCTTTCAGAAAAAAAAAGATTTGAACGAAGGACAATCCTATATGATTGAGTATAGTTCAAATAATTTTGTAATTAAAATAGAAAAGTACTTTCGAGAATTCTATACATCACTTTATAAAACAAATAGACCTGACGATGAGATAAACCTATTTAATTTGTTGGAATACTTGAAACAAGGTGATGCCAATATTCCTAAATCTGAATATTTTCGAAAGGAAAAAGACATTCAAGAATGTTTTAGGAAACAATTAAGTCATACCTCATCTGTAATTTATGAAAATTACGATTTGATAAATGATTTTTTTAGTGGTAACAATTATGAATTAAAGATGGCTGAATTTGAAAAGTATTGGAAAAATAAACATCCTGAGTTCTATAATAAGACTTGATAGACAGTTGCCGTTAAGGGGGGACAACAACTTTTGACTGCTGGAAGATTCCCTAACCTTGCGAAGAAGTTTAGTAAACATGCAGATGAATGGTCTCAATGGGGATCTATATCACAAAAAGCTTTTTATAATCGAGCGGTTAAGTTAGCGGATAGCCCTGTTGGAGGGCATGTTCGTGAGTTTACGTCAAAGCAAGGCTGGAATTTTAGATTTAACTCGAAGACTGGCGAGTTTTTAACAACTCATCCTAAAGGGCATATAGAAACATTTTTCCGTCCAACTAATGGAATGGATTATTATCTCAAGCAAGTACAACTGTATGGATACTAATATTATTAACAAGTATAAGTGTCCATGTTGTGGATACTATACCTTAGATCAGAGGCCTGATAACACCTTTCAAATTTGTCCTGTTTGTTATTGGGAGGATGATGGCGTGCAGCTTAATGACTCTGACTATGAAGGGGGGGCTAATCGAGTAAGTTTAAATGAAGCCAAAAGGAATTTTGAAAAATTTGGTGCGATAGAAAAAGGATTTATAAATCAGGTACGACCACCTAATAAAGATGAAATGAAGGATTAAAGTAGTACTGCTGCTAAGGGGGGTTTTAAATCATTCAACAGCTTAGATGATTTTGGTCAAATGTTTAAAAATAAGAGCTTAACTAATGTATCGGATGATCTGGTTAATAGCGGATGGAAAAAATTAGAGGGTAACTGGGGAACTCGAACCGTGTTCGAAAAACAGATAGGGAATAAAAGGTTTTATGCTCAATGGGAAACAAATGCAGTGCATTCAACTACTAGTAAACCCGTAAGTTATTGGAAACTGACTTATGGTAAGATAAACGCAACGTCAAAAAATACTATTCGGGTTTCACCTTCACCAAACTTTAGACCTTGATATGAAAAGAGAAATATTGAAATTTCATTATGAAGAAATAGTATATGTGTTGATGATTTTGGCTACGAGTTTAAGAGCATATTCAGAAGAAGATTTAAAAAGTTTTGCAGAAGCAATCCATAGACTGGATATTCTATCAAAGCCAGAATTTTTGAAGGAGTTAAAGCTGATTAATTCTAAGATAGACGATGATATTATATCAAACCTTGTTGAATTACAAGGTACAGTATCTGAACTTTATTCTGGACAGTGGTATAAGGCACTGGCTAATGAAAGTAATGTATTGAACAAAAGTTCTCTTTTATCAAGACAGTTGCTAAATAAATTAGACGAAGAATATATTGAACCAATTAAGTATGCTGAAAAAAATATGGATGTAAACTGGTAGAGTTGCTGCTAAGACGGTAACTAAATTAAGTCCTTATGAATTACAGATAATTCACGGACTTACCAAGTCCAAAAATGCTTTTGCAAAACTTAAAGCTGACATAAAGTTAAATGGCGTTCAAGAACCAATAAAGTTTGTAGAGCATAACGGTAAAAGATTTGTTGTAGATGGTCATCATCGCCTAAGAACAGCAAAAGAGTTAGGTATTCAAAATGTTCCGGTACAACAGGTCAAATTACCTTATGCTGGCTATAAATCAGTTGATGACCTAATTTATTCTCGTTACTAATGGCAATTTGGCAATATATATTTCAAGTGTTACCTAAGGAAAGTGTAAGTACTTTAGCCAGTGATTCTTTCTTTAATCGTACTGATGAAGGATTTGATGATGAGTTATTTTGGAAGAAGTACCCTCTTAAAAAAGGCTTTTTTAACAAAATCAATTCAACACTCAAAAAAACTAAATCTTGGAGCAACGATATTGATTTATACGGCAATCAGGAATCAAATTGCTTTGAGGTTCTTTCTGATAATGAAGGTAATGTTCTTTCTGTTTCTTTTAGAATAGATTTTACGAGTAACTATGAATTGATACTAAGTCACATAATTGAGTTTTGCGGTCTTAACGGATTAGTCATTTTAGATGAAGGTCTAAACATTGTTCCGTGGAATTATGAACAAGTGCAGAGCATTATTAGGACTTCACCTCAAGTGAAAAAGTATAATGAATTGTTTGAAAAAGATAAAAGTTCTGAGTAACACTTTAAGATAAGGAAATACAAAATGAGGTTGTTTATTAAAATATTGCTATTTCTTTTTGTTTCACTTGTTACTAATGTTAAGGCAACAGCATATTCTTCACTCCATACAGAAATAGCAAAAACAGTTGGGAAGGTCATTGAAAATGATTTGGCAAATGTTGTCAAAATGGACAGGATTTAGTAGATTATAGAGACAGGAAAGGAGGACCAGCTTGTGCCGCAATATCCAGATGGGGTCGGGAGGGCAGAGAGAGGTAAATTTAAAGCAATTTGATGTTCGGAAAGTATTGAAAGTCCTTTTTGTTCAACGTGAGCACAGGTAAGTCATAGTATAATGCGGTCGCAGCAATGAACGTGTCGGGAATACTGGGTTTGTGACTTAAGCTGTAATCCTGAAACAGGTTGATAAAAACGGCTGATATTTCCTCCGTAATCGGAAGCATCGTGTAAGGAGTAAGTTGCTTGCGGATGGCACGCATCTCCTGTTTATTCCTGGCCCCGACTAAAAATTCGGCCACGGTGATGGCACTAATGTAGAAATTAGCAGTAGCTAAGGTCAGGACAGCTTCCCGTGTCCGTTCGTTTCCACGGTAAAGCTCAATGAGGATATTGGTGTCAAAAATTACCATGAAGAAGGCCAGGCTTTCGAGCGCACCTCGTCAGTACTGGGGAAATCGGAGCCCTTGCCAAAGCTCTCCAATAACGTACTCGCAGGAACTGCCTTACCTTTGGGAACCACAGCCGTCTTCGTTACTGGTTCTTCTTTTTGTTCCACGCGAATTCCCAGTTCTCTCGCCAACGCCAAAACCTTGTCCAATTTAGACTTACTATTTGATTTTAAAATCAATTCCATGCTGATACAAAGATAATCATCAACGACGACTTTACAAAGTTTGGCTCAGCGACCTCCGTTTTACGGGATGATTCCCCGAGGGTTGATGCTGGCCGCAAGCTCCGAAGCACGAAGACGCGTGACTATGTGGACGGCATCGAGTATGTAGCCGGTGCCATCGAGTTTATCCACAGGGAGGAAGGCCGGATACTCAAGAGCGGCAGTACCTATGCCTATGAATATTACCTGAGGGATCACCTGGGTAATAGCCGGGTAGGTTTCACCCAGGGCACCAATGTGACCACACCCAACTTCACGGCGGACTATTATAAAGCAATTGAGACACGAAGCTAATAGCCTCATTTCTCAGTTAAACAACGGAAATATGAATCCCGGAATTGGTAGTAAATCCATTGGTGATGGTATTTTCGAAGCGAGATTCCGAGGGGGAGCACGCGTCTATTTTAAAAATACAAGTAATGGTGTTATAGAGATAGTAGGGTATTCTAATAAGTCTAATCAACAAGCGGTAATTAATCGATTAATAGAAGTAAATAAGAGTTTAAAAAAATAAAATATGGATTTCAAGATATTGTTTCCAACTTCTTATTAGGTATTAGATATATATGACGATAATCTTGATATAAATATTATCCTAGACAATGGAAACGTCTATTTTGGGACATTATTTACTTTGGCTAATATTAATAAATTGATGGTAGCTAGTGAGGATAGATATTTCTGGTCTATTGATATGCTTATTTTAAAGGATTTATCCCGTTTTAGTATTAAGATGGCTATCAAAAATTTATTAAAAGATGGCTTGTTTCTTGATGTATTTTCTAATATAGGTACAATTGAATCCGTTTTTTCACACGTTGGTTGGACAGGATATTCAGATGTTATTGAAATGGAGTAGAGTATGTTCTAAATTACGATCATGCATCGTTCACAGTCTATAATTTCGACGAGAGGCAACGGATAGGGCCGGGGCATTGGATAAAGCAAATGCCGATGCAAACCGACGAGCTTACCGCGGTTTATCCGGAAACTTATTTTATCGCGGGTACTGCGGCGGGTAGAACAAGACATTCTCGCGGAAGGGTATTGGTAATGCTGCCGGTTAATATTGTTGGTTTTGGAGTACTTTATATGGAACAGGGGTCTTTTTCTATAATCTTACTAATTCAATCACTTACTTTTTTCGTATTTTGAATTTTAATGTATCTATTTATGAAGTTCAGAAAAAACCCTCATAATGGACAAGAGTCTCTCTATCGGTGTCAGCGTGGGGCAGGTGTTGGAATCAACGCATGTGCGGTAACAGAAACAATATGGAAACAGATTATGTAAATCAAATTCAACTTCTTGAAAAGGAGATTTCTGGCAATGAAACACCCTCATATATAATTCTGATTAAGCAGACGTTTGTTGTTTGGTATCTATTGGTTGAAGGGAATGATAGTTTAGATGAACATAAGCTTCAATCAATACTAAATAGAAATATAAGTATTATAAATAAACATTATCCAAATGAGCCCAATTTATTGTTCTTACGAGGATTGATGTTACAGATAAGCCCTTGGTTTTTCGATGAAAACGAAAATGGTGATGGCGAGAAGTATCTAAAATTGGCTTATAAACATCATCGGGATAATCTTTTGTTTAAATGGGCCCTTAGGGGAAGTATAGATCTTCCTAAAGAGGAATTAATGATTATAAAGTCTTCCATTGAAAAAGAGTTTGATAAATATTATATAGATTATCAGCCTATTAGGGAATACTTTAAAGGTATTGTGGAAACATCCTAAAACAGGAAACAACAACAATCCCCAGCAGAAAAAATAGTGGGGTTTGTTTGTTTTTACAATGACGCTATGCTCTTTTCGAGCTGGGCTTTTTACGTTTACTGAGTATGGCCTGCATCTTGTTTTTGCGTGCGGGCCTCTTGGCGACCCCGATGGAAAGTATGGCATTGCCGCGTTCGCAAAAAACTATCTAGAGTATATTGCCGGAGTTGAAGCCGGAAAAACATTCAAAGTTGATAATTATAGCATTAATACATACACCGAGGCAATAATGAATTATGGAACAGGACACCACAAAAAAAGTTAAAACTTAATTTGGAATTGTGGAAATGTATCCCGATAATTACAGTGGATAAGACATCAGCCTAAACTTGTAAGATTCCGAAGATAACGTATTTCTAGGCCTGTCAGTGAAGAAGGGAGCGTGCAAACCACTTGTTGGCATTGGCTTGGCCTGTGCCTATAGGGGGGGTAGGTTGTACGATGACCGTTTGAACAACGAAACCTTGATAATTGACGTTAAACCAAAAAAAACATATGCAAGTAAAATACATGTTATCGATGCTGCTTCCGCTGGCCCTCACCTCGGTCTGCCTGGCACAGACCAATAAGATTTCAGAATCGGGGAATGTGGGGATAGGAACCACAACACCATCCAAGGAGCTGGATGTCATAGGTACCACAAGATCTAATCAATTTTCTTTCCCCCAGGTCAATTATAATTTTTCGGCCGCACCACGTACCCAGCTTGGAAACATGAGCATCAAATTGTTTGATGATTATGTTACAAGGCGACCGGGGGATGTTGGCAGCCCTGATAATAACAGTTACGGCACCCTTCTGGCCATGTATGGATATAATAATCATTGGGAATCTAATATTTACATCGGAGCAAATACCAAAAAGATGTATTTCCGGACCAGTGCATGGTCAGGTGGCACCAATGAAAATGGGGTCACCGGGGCATTCCATGATTGGAGGACAATATTGGACTCAAGGAGTGATGTGGCATCTTCCGGGAAACTGAGAATGACCGGCTCCGGCGACCACTATATCCAAAATGGCAACGTAGGCATCGGCACCATAACTCCGGTTGACAAACTCTCCGTAAACGGCCGCATCCGCGCAAAGGAGGTGAAGGTAGAGACGGCGAACTGGCCGGATTACGTGTTCCACGAGGATTACGCATTGCAGCCTTTGCCCGAGCTGGAAGCCTACATCAAGCAATACGGCCACCTGCCGGGCATGCCCACGGCAAAGGAAGCGGAGGCCGAAGGCATCGACTTGGGCGAAATGAACCGGAAGCTGCTGGAGAATGTGGAACAGTTGACACTGCATCTGATTGAACGGGAAAAAAATGAACAAAAAATGTGGGGAGTGATTGAAGCATTGCAACGGGAGATTAATTCATTGAAAACCAAGTAAAATATGAAACAGACATGATTAGAATAATCATTATTCACAAGTTTACGTGCTTTCAAAGGCGTTCATGAATGCTTCGCAGTTAAACCCACAGGGATCCGCCAGCTGGCGGATTAATCATCAAAGGTTCCATCCCATGAAGACGGGATAGGTACTGGCAACTAAAAGCAAAAAATTAAACAGAAAATACTTGATAGGTAAATAAGATATTCTGTTCTGTTAATGCGCAGCGCATAGCTCATAAAAAAGCTATATCAGGACTTTAAAGCAAATAGATAAACACCATGATAATCAAAACGTCTACCATCTCTTCAGCATTATTGCTGATTGCCTCCACAAGCGTGGCACAAAGTAATTGGTTTCCCAATTCAGGGAATGCCGGCATCGGGACCACCAGCCCTTATTCGATCGGCTCCTACAGCGTACTGGATATCGTTGGGAAATCGACTTCCAATGGCGGTTATATCCGGTTCCGGACATCCGATGGATCCGGCGCTGCCCGGATTTTTAATAGCAACGATAGATTGCTGTTCGATCTGCAGAGCGCCAACATGTATTTCCAGTGGCGCAATTCGGAATATAAGGAGCTCTACCGTGTCAACTCAGACGGCTCCGCAAAATGGAGCGGAAACGAATCCAGTTATACGGAGGTGGCCTCCAACGCGTCCGGACCGTTCATGCGGCAATATTCGAACAATGGCACCACGGTGAGTTGGCTGATTCGTGGATATGCGTCCAATGGCATCCAGGCGGTATTTAACCATGGTGGCATCGAAGTCAATGGCCGGGTGCGCGCCAAGGAGGTGAAGGTGGAAACGGCCAACTGGCCGGATTACGTGTTCCATGGGGATTACGCATTGCAGCCTTTGCCCGAGCTGGAAGCCTACATCAAGCGACACGGCCGCCTGCCTGGAATTCCGAGTGCGCAGGAAGTGGAAGCCGAGGGCATCGACCTGGGTGAAATGAACCGGAAGCTGCTAGAGAAGGTGGAACAGTTAACGTTGCATTTGATTGAGAAGGAGAAGGAAATACAAACGTTGAAACGCCTGGAAAATCGGATTGAGTTGCTTGAACAAGGCAGCGGACCAAAAAGGGAGGCAAACAAAAACCAACACAAACAACCATGAAGTACGGATTACTCCTCTGCATCGCCACTATGCTGGCCTGCAATGTTTATGGTCAAGCGACCTTTCATTTTGAGAAATCGTTTGCCGTAGCCTTCCCACACGGTGCGGCCAACCAGGTGAACTATATTCAGCTGCCGGTCGATCAAAACATTATCGGGCTGCTTACCGTGACCATAACCGGCGGCTATAACCACCAACTGAATATGGGCGTGCTGAAAAAGCGGATATGTGTGGTGAAAGGCTCTTCCGGTTATTTCAATGAATACACCGAAATTTTGGATGCCAGCGGACCCTTGGCCACTCAATGGCATATAGGCGACTATGATGCCCAAAATAATACCATTCCCATCTATCACCTAGTCAGCACGGGAAACACCATTTCCATAAAAATAGATGGACAGATGCAGACCGCTGCGGCAGCCAACCAAATCCAAAGCCAATTGGCCGTAACCACACCGATGACTGTTGCACACACCAAAACCCGTCAATACAAGTCTATAATGCAAGACCGCGTGGGTATCGGCACGGCTACGCCCACCGAGCGGCTTTCGGTGAATGGTAATATACGAGCAAAGGAAATCAAGGTGGAAGTGGCAAATTGGCCGGATTATGTGTTTCAGCCGGATTACCGGCTGACTTCGCTCGCCGAACTGGAGGCCTATATCAACGCAAACGGGCACTTGCCGGGTATCCCCAAAGCCAGTGAAGTGAAAGCTGAGGGTGTGGCCCTAGCTGAGATGAACCGGAAGCTCCTGGAGAAAGTTGAGGAATTGACACTTCACTTGATTGAGAAGGACCGGGAAATGGAAGCAATCCGTAAAGAAGTGGACCGGATGAAAGCGATGGAGTCCCGATTGCAGCTTTTGGAGGCGAATATTTTACAAGACAGAAACTAATAAAATACCATGAATTACCTAAACAAAGCAATGTTGATCGTCATAGCAGCTTTTCCAGTTTGCGGGGCGGCTCAAACCACAGCTAATGCATTGAAACCGTATGATACAAGGGATATAATCGATTCCCCTGTGAACTTTGATAGGACGGTTCGGATTGATTTCAAACGAAGGACTACGGTCGGTGTGCCGGGTGCAGGCAATTATTCTGGACAGCTAACGATCGCGCCGTGGGCAGACAATAGTGGAGGTAAACACTACCAGCTGAATTTCAATGAGGGGGGCGTATTTTATCGAAATGGCCATCCGGATGATGTATCATGGGGAGCATGGCAAAAATTGCTGATAGAAAACGAGAATGGCAATGTGGGCATCGGCACCATAACTCCGGTGGACAAACTCTCCGTAAACGGCCGCATCCGCGCCAGGGAGGTCAAGGTGGAAATGGCCAACTGGCCGGATTATGTATTCCGTTGGGATTATGCATTGCAGCCTTTGCCCGAGCTGGAAGCCTACATCAAGCGACACAGCCGCCTGCCTGGAATTCCGAGCGCACAGGAAGCGGAAACCGAAGGCATCGATTTGGGAGAGATGAACCGTAAGCTCCTGGAGAAGGTGGAACAGTTGACGCTTTATCTGCTAGCACAGGAAAAACAACTGAAAGCCAATGATGAACGGGAGCGGGAGCAAAACCATCGGATAGAACAACTGGAAAAGCTAGTCCGCGGCTTACTGCCGGAAAGCAGCCAATAAATAAAAATAAACGCAGTGAACAATTCGAAACCAATGAATATAGCCATTCAAAAAATTATTAAAATGACATTTGTACTGAAGTCACTATCGGCAGTCGTGGTAGTCACCTTGGCAACAACGGCCATAAATGCCCAGACCTACACGGGATTGTTCCGCACCACAAGTGGTAACACCACTTACCACCAATTCAACAGGAACGGGGCTGGCGCGACGGTATATATCAACCAAGAATCCAGTGCCACTAACCATCCGATATTTCGGCTATCCAGCGGAACCGCACAGGCCAATGTAAATGTGCGGTTTACGGTGGAGAACAATGGCAACGTAGGCATCGGAACCATCACCCCCCAGGCCAAACTCGCCGTCAATGGCAACATCCTGGCCAAGGAGGTAAAGGTAAAGACGGACATCAGCGTGCCGGACTACGTGTTCGAGCCTGACTACTTGCTACCCTCACTAGCCGAAGTGGAAGCCTATGTGAAAGAACACAAGCACCTGCCGGAAATCCCCTCGGCGGCGGATATCCAACGTGATGGGCTTAACCTTGCAGAGATGAACCTGTTGCTCTTAAAGAAGGTTGAGGAGATGATGTTGGTGATCATCGAGCAAAACAAGCGCATTAAGGTATTGGAAGATAAAGGCAAATAAGTATGATATTCATGAAAAATTGGACAATAAATTGGATCATGGTGATGCTGTATATGATCACGACGCAAGTGCTTTACAGCCAAATCCCGACTAAACCCCTTAGTGCCCCCAGTCCAAATGCGGCCTCATTGGGATTATATGGGGAATACCCAGTGTCATACTTTACAGGAGTGCCGACCATAAATATCCCGCTCCATGTTCTCTCATCTGGTGATGTCTCCCTGCCCATTTCACTTGATTACCATGCGTCGGGGGTCCGGCCAGACTTACATCCGGGATGGGTGGGTCTGGGGTGGAATCTTTTTGCTGGCGGGGCGATAACAAGGAAACCACATGACTTGGTTGACGAATATAACCACACTCACACACACATGGGGATAAATGCCGGGTTTTATTTTAACCACGCTGTGCTCAATGTGTCAAATTGGAGCTCTTTGACATATATGAATACCATTCTAAATGGCGGGCAAGCAAACTCTCCGTTCCATAAGGATACCGAGCCCGATGAGTTCTCCTTTTCTGTCGCTGGAATGCAGGGGGCCTTCTACATGGGGCATGACGGGCAATGGAAGGTGAGAAGCGAACGCCCGCTTAAAGTAGAATTTGACGGGGTTTTTCTTCCGGTGCCTTTCAGTCCACCCATGGGTTCAGCATGGATAAATCTAGGCGGTTATATAAAGTCGTTTTCGGGTTTTACCATCACGGATGAACATGGGGTGCGCTACATATTCGGGGGTACTACCGATGCAATCGAGTATAGCATCGGGTTCTTTAATCAGAACGATGGACAGTGGACCGCTGATACTTGGTATCTCACCAAAATCATATATCCATTAGGTGAAGAGGTTTCCTTTGTTTATGAACGCGACGATTTTATAAATCAGATGTCTATTTCTCTGGAGTATGTTGAGTCTGTCACATTAGTGGTTAACCAAACTACTAACTATTGCAACGAGGACGCCCATAATACGATATTGAATGCCGAGGGCACGCTTGTTTCACCTGTCTATCTTTCTTCAATCACCTGCAAGAACGAGGTCATCCGTTTTGTACGTTCGACGACCTCCGAACTGCGGTATTCCACGGCTATATTCGATTATCATCACGCACGATTTTTTAACGAAGGAAACTACTTGCGGTTTCTTCCCTTCCTTGAGCTTCCAGATGAAATCGATCCCTATCCGGCCAGTTTAACGAGGCTTCAGTGGAAGCAACTGGATCAAATACGCATAGAAGTGGATGGACAATTTAAAAAGGCGTTTGACTTCACGTACAGTTCTAATTCTTCCCAGCGTCTCACCTTATTGTCAATTCAGGAAATGGGCGGAGACAACGGTTCACAGCCACCCTATGCGTTTTGCTACGATACATCCGTGCCGTTACCTCAGTATTTAGCTCATAGAAATGATCATTGGGGCTTTTACAGTGGAAGACTTGGTAATATAGCAAATGCTGCGACTTATCACGATTCCAGACAACCCACCGCGACATACCTCAGGGCTGGCTCGCTTCGACGGATTGCTTATCCTACTGGTGGAGTGACGGACTTCGTCTTCGAGCCACACTATTATCGTTCAAAAGTTCCTGCAATACGATGGCAGTCATTGATTCAGTTGTCGTCTAACACTTTAGCGGGGGGGCTACGTATACGGAAGATTATCAGCTATGATCCACAAAAGCCGAACGAAAAAGTGGAGAAAGAATACTTTTATGTGAGAAACTATACGAATACGGCCAATATACACCTGTTACCTTCAAGTGGTATATTGGGAGGAGAGAGCCAATACTATTTTTTGGATTATCAGGTAAAATCAGCCGATGGGGGAAGTACTTATTCGAAGAGGGTGTTTTCAGTTCAATCTGCGCTACCGGCAAGCCTGAATAGCCATGGCACACATATTGGATATTCGCACGTCGTTGAGCGGCTTGGTGATGGATCGTATTCCATATACGATTTCAGTAATTTTGACAGTTCAGGCTATCAGGACCAATCCCCTTTGAATGTACTGCATGCTTCATATACACCTTATTCCCCCTATCGATCGCGGACAAGCCATCGGGGCAAGTTGATTGATGAGAGACATTATAGTACATTGGATAAGCTTTTAAAGAGAAGGACGGTTTCATACATTGCCTTGAACGAAGTAAATGAACAGATTCGGTCGTTAAAGATAAATGTCAAAAGAATCTGTGCCAGCTTCCCAATCAATAGCGCGGAGGGTTCAGCATATGTGCACTATACGTATGCATTCTTGCCATCGAGCGAAACGTTGTATGATTATGAACAAAACAGTGCCAATGCCACGATAGTCACCAAAAACTATACCTATGATAACACCCATCGGCTGTTGAAACAGGAAACCACTACGGATAGCCGAGGGCGGACAACGCAGGTGAACTACCGGTATGTTTTTGATGTGCATACCAATTACAACAACATGTACAGTGATGCACAGTTCTATCCTTATTCATACTTGATCCGCAACCATAATATCGCTACACCTGTCGAAGTGGTCCAAACATTGGTTGAAGGTGGAACGGAGCGGATTACGAATGTTTCGACAGTAACGCATAAAGGAGAGAAGTTATATGAGTATCCCTCGTTTCATTGGCGAACGGTACCTCACACAGCCCATGAATTGGATGTTTTACTGCCAGTCGCTACATCCAGTTATTCTCCATTTTCGGTGACCCGAACGGGAAGCACAGAAGTACATAACATGGATACGGATTTATTAAAAGTGCTAGAATACGAATTTGCCCCATCAAGGACCTATAATACTACTAAACTAGTTGGAATAATCGACGCGTCCGGCAAAGCAAATTCAACCATCTATGGCCAATTCATGAAATATCCCATTGCGCAGGTATCGGGAGCCCATTTCCTAGAATGCGCGTATTCAAGTTTCGAGACGAATTCGAATGATGGTGACTGGCGAGGGGGAGGAGGCCAGATACCCCTCCGATACAGCGATCAAGATGCACCCGTAGGATCCTTTTGTACAAACAATGCCGGTACGTCTGGGTATATTACCACTTATGATAAGCAATTGTCAGCCGGAAAAACCTACGTGCTCACATTTTGGGAGAAAGGGGGGGGCGTGAGTATCCGAAACAGCGGGGCCGTTGTAGTGAGCAATACGATTTTGCTGACAAAAGGTGCATGGCAACAACGGGAAATCCGGTGCCGGAATGTTTCCGGAAACTTGGAAATTACCCCTACTGGATATATCGATGATCTCCGTTTATATCCGTTGGGGTCTCTTATGGAAAGTTATACCTATAATCAATTGGGTTCGCTGACAGCTTCCACGGACAGCCGTGGTGCCACCACATATTATGATTATGACGAGTTCAATCGGCTTCGGTTTGCAAAAGACTATGTTGGCAATGTGATACAGGCATTCGGCTACAATTATAGGAGTGGCGGAGTGGATTGTGGCGGTACCATTTTCATAAATGCTGAGCGGACCCAGGCTTTTGCTAAAAATGATTGCGTAACAGGGTACCAAGGCAGCCAGGTTGCCTATACGGTGCATGCCGGCAAATATTCGTCGACCATATCGCAAGCTGCTGCCAATCAACTGGCCCAGGACGAGATCAATTCAGCCGGACAGGCTTTTGCCAATCAGAACGGAACTTGTGTAAGCACTTCTCCACGTAGCATTTACAATTCTGAACGTCGAACTGTTGAGCCATGCGGCAGCTTTCCTGGGATATCGCTGTTGGTTTGGATTGCTGACGATAAAGTGCCGCTCTTGGCCATGAGCGGCAATCAAGGCGTCATATTATATGCGGACGTAACAGGAGATCAGCGGGTACTTCCCGGATGGTATAGTAATTTATACAGCAGTTTACAGGACGGGGGCATGCAGCGCATGTATGAAGTCGGCGCGGGAGGGGAGGTCCTTGGCTATGTGCTTTGCGCTTCGGGGTCTGGGCCATTGAGTGTACCCGATCCCGTGGAGGAAGAAATTCTAGTATTGGAAGATGATCCAAGTGGACATTTGATGGTTGCTTCATGGAAAAGCAGTCATTTCGAATACGACGGTTTCGGACGATTCAAGACTGCCAAGAACCTGAACGGCCATATAGTGGAAGAATATAAGTACAATTACCGTCCATAGAAACCGACAGCCATGAATATTCAAGATATGAAAACTATGAGATACCCGATAATCGCACTGCTTTTTGTATGCCTTTCAATAACGGCCAGCGGGCAGCTGGTGCTGAATAAACCCGGCGCCACGGGTCAGTACTCGGCGCCTACGACGGTGACACTCAGTCCGGGCTTTACGAGCACGGGCAATTTCCACGCCTTTATCGCCCCGGCAGCTACGGGACTGGGCAATGCGGCCAGCAACAACCAGAACTACATCCAGAAGACGGTCTATCTGCGCGGCTTCGGGGATACGCCGCCGTCCACGCTCACGGTGGCCGATGCGATGCGTGACATCACGTACTACGATGGCCTCGGCCGGGAGATGCAGGAAGTAGGGGTGAAGGCGTCCGGCGGCACGGGCTACCGCGATGTGGTCGCCCCGATAGCCTATGACGCCTTCGGCCGCCGGGACAAGGACTACCTCCCCTATGGCACGGGCACGGGTGCGGGAGGTGCATTCAAGGCCGGGGCTGTGACGCAGCAGGCCACCTACTACAATGGTCCACCTACGGGGGTGGTTAAAATCGACCCGATATCAGGGACAACCCTCACCCCCTCGTTTGCCCCGCGCAAATACGAACCGTCCCCACTGGACCGCGTGCAGGAGCAGGGTTTCCCGGGCGATGCCTGGCAACTGGGTGCCCGTACATCCACGGGTGGCCGCACAGTGATGGTGGAATACGGCACCAATGACGCGGGCAGCTTCGGCATTTCCGGCAGGCGCGTGGCACTTTACGGGGTCAGCCTCAGCGCACAGGGCACGCCCACGCTGGCACTCGCGTCCAATGCCATCTACAGCGCCGGGGAACTCTACGTGACCATCACCAGGGATGAGAATTGGCTGATCGGTGACGGCCGTAACGGCACGGTGGAGGAGTACATCGATAAGCAGGGAAGGGTGGTATTGAAACGGACCTATGATGCAGGCGCCGTACTGAGCACCTACTATGTCTACGACGACTTCGGCCGCCTGGCGTTCGTGCTCACGCCCGGTGCGGCACCCGACCGGGGTACCCTGCCCGCTGTAGGAACAACCCGCAATACGTGGCTGGCCAACCATGTATACCACTACAGGTACGACGGGCGCGGCCGTCCGGTGGAGAAGCGGGTTCCCGGCAAGGGCAGGGAGTTTTTTGTTTACAACAAGCTGGACCAAATAGTTGCCACGCAGGATAGCGCGCAGCGGATGAAATCACCCCAGCAGTGGGTGGTGACCAAGTATGACGCCCATGGACGGGTGGTACGTACTGGATTTTGGAACCACGGCGCCACTGCGGGCCAGGATTACCGAGGTACGGTACAGACCCAGGTGGATGCGCAGACGGGTAGCAATGCGTGGGAGGAGCGGCCAGGAAATACCTACACGGATCGGTCGTGGCCCACCGGTGGAGTCACGGTACTGACCGAACAGTTCTTCGATGATTATGACGTGGCAGGGCTGCCCGGGAGCTACGATAAGTCCGGGGAATACAGCAAACTGACAAAAGGCCTTCCCACGGTCTCCCGGGTGAACGTGTTGGGCACCGGCCAATACCTTTGGACCGCGGTGTACTACGATGATCGCGGAAACATGGTACGGGAGATCGGCCAGCACTACAAAGGCGGGAGCTCCGGTTACACTGCCAATAACTATGATGACCTTGCCACGGAGTACAGCTTCACAGGGCAGGTATTGACCAGTACGCGGCGGCACTACGCTTCCGGCAGCCTATCGGCTACGGTAAGAACGGAACACACCCATGACCACCGGGGCCGTCCGCTGGATACATGGAAGACTCTGAACACGGGTACGCGCACGCTCATCGCCCGCAACGGTTACAATGACATCGGGCAGCTGCGCACGAAAAGCCTGCACAGTACGGACGGGACATCGTTCGGCGAAACGGTGACCTATGCCTACAATCCCCGGGGTTGGCTCAGCGAAAGTGTTTCCACGAAGTTCAGGCAATACCTGAAGTACAATGAAAGCATCACCGGCGTGGTGCGGCAGTTCAACGGCAACATCAGCCGGCAGGAGTGGCAGCATCTCGGACAGGGTACACAGTACTATAACTACACCTATGATAAGCTGAACCGCCTGGCGACAGGTTCCGGCAGCGGCAGCCGGAGTGAAAATCCGGAATACGATCCAATGGGTAACATCCAGCGGCTCACCCGGGATGGCTCGGCCATGGATTACGAGTACCTTCCGTTGGGCAGCAGCCGCCTGAACCGGATCACAGGAGTGGGTACGGCGTACACGTATGACGGCAACGGCAACATGACACGGGATGGACGGTTGAACCGCACGATTGCCTACAATGAGCTGAACCTGCCGAAAACGGTCAGCGGTACGAATCCTGCCACCTATACGTACGATGCCACGGGCAGGAAACTGCGTTCGGTGACCGGGAGCATCACCACGGACTATATCAATGGGGTCGAGTGGGAGGGCACCACGCTGAGCCTTATCCACACGGAGGAAGGACGGATCCTCCCGACCGGTAAATACGATTACGTGCTGAAGGACCATCTTGGCAACGCGCGGAGCGGTTTTGCTTCCGATGCGCTTACCACGGTCAACCTGCGTACGGACTATTACCCGTTCGGCTTGCAGCATCCCACGGGCAATGTTGTCCCCGCGACAAAAAACCGTTACCTTTACAATGGCAAGGAACAGCAGGACGTAACGGGTTATTACGACTACGGCGCGAGGCTGTATGACCCGGTGATCGGACGGTGGGGAGTGGTGGATCCGCTGGCGGAGGACTTCGACGATGTGTCTCCTTACAATTATGCACTGAATAATCCATTACGGTATATAGACCCGGATGGAATGTCGGCAAGTGACACGACTTTTCACTTGCCCCCGGGTGACGAAATACCGGCTGGTGCAAAACCGGGCGATATTATCGTAATGGAAGGAGAGGGCGGCACCAATACTTCTACTTCGTTATTGCCAACGGCATCTGTGACGGGAAGACAAACCGTTTCCATGAGTTTGGCGGGATCAAACATTTCGCCATATTCGGGACCCTTGGGTTTGGTAAGATATATTCTGACTGGGGGTGAGGAAGGTGGTTACCGATATGATATCAATGGAAGGAACCTTGGCCCGCTTCCTACGATGGGATATCCCATGGATATTGGCAGGGGAAATCCTGCGTCAATTGGTAAGGTTATCAAAGCCGCTAAGGGGAGTAAGTGGACATATGGTAGCTTTAAATCATCTACGAAATGGGCTAATCAACTTACTAAAAGAGGATGGACAGAAAAACAAATAGGTGAGGCGATTTCTAAAGGAAAACAGTTCAAAGCAATGAATAATGTAAATAAAGCAAATGGGGCAACTCGTTATGTTCATCCTAAAACAGGTCAATCAGTAGTAACGGATAATGTTACGAATGAACTTCTACACGTAGGAGGTCCGGGGTTCAAGTATTAAATAATGAAAAAAACAATATACATACAGCTTTTAGGAGAAGGAACGATTGTTTATCGACCTGTTCCAGCTATCGAAATAGGTGAAAATATCTTTCAACTTAAGGGAGAAGAAATTTATGATCCTGATGATGAAGAATGGGAGTTTCTTCCAGGTACTAAAGTCAGAGTAGAGCAGAAAGAACTGGAAGGAGAAAATGTTTTAGTAGCTATTGGCAAAAAAGATAATGAGTGAAGTTCTAAAATATAGGATGCCTTGGTTGATAAAAATACTTCTCAGCCTAATCTCCATTTTCATTTTCCAATTTACTATCGTAGTTGCTTTTGCAAACTTTACAAATTCAGGGCTTGATCCTCATAGTCCTACTTCTTATTCTTATACCTATGATGAAATCGAAAGTTCGGTTTGGGCAGAAGCTGGTTTTACTGGTGGGTTAGGTCGAATACTTTCAAAAGACAAGACCGGGTCAGAGTGTGAAGTTTTAGCAGATGTTGTAAGTGTTGCCGCTAAGGGGGCAGGTCAGTTATCAACACGCTTTGTTTCAACCTCTAAAGGGTTAACAGATTTACAACCAACATTAAATAGAATTGCATCAGGAGGCAAGTTCCCGCACCGCAATGATGGCTCCATTTTCAAAAATTTAGAAGGACTACTACCGAAACAGAACTCAGGATTTTATCGAGAATTTGTTCACCCTACTCCTGGAGTTACGGGACCGGGACCAATGAGAATTGTAACAGGTCAAAATGGGCAGATGTGGTTTACTCCAGACCATTACAAAACATTTATTCCAATCAGATAAAATCATTTCAATTATGGTACACTTCAAATTCATAGAAGATATAAATTCTTATCAGCCAATCCAATCATTCATAGCGGAGGTAGATTCCAATGTAAGGACTAAGGGGGAGTTGTTAAATGAACTATATAATAAACTGCAACTACCAGATTACTTTAGCTTTAATTGGGATGCTTTATCTGACTGTTTAAGGGATTTTCATTGGATGCAGAACAAGGGAATTGTTTTGATACATACTGTAATACCTCATATTGAAGAAAATGACTTGAAAATTTATTTGGAAATACTAAATGATGCTGTCCAAGATTGGCAAACAGATGAGAACCATTATTTAGAAGTCATATTTCCAAAATCTTCAGAGGATGCTTTAAAAGCATTAGTAAGTATATGAAAGAATTATTTAATATAGAAAAGTTGATAGCGAGAATACTGTGTATTCTTATTACCTTATTGCTTTCTGTATTATTTGTAACTCCTATTTCAGCAAATCCAATCGACTGCGAACAGACGTGTCGTAGCTATTCTTTCATTAACACGAAAACTGCAAAGAAAACAAGCTTTGAGGTTACTGAAAATGGTCTAGCAAATTGTTGTCAAAATAAGCAGGATTTAGTAGATTATAGAAACTGGGGTGTAGGTATTGAAGCGGGTGCCGCTAAGGCGGGTAAAAAGTTTAGATGCTACAAGAAAAGTCCATGGTACATTACCTAAAATAAAAGATTTAGGTAGGTATTCTAAAGAGGAATTGCAAATTCTCCATCAGGAACTTAAACAAAGTGTTCAACAAAGGATAAAGGTTACTTCTCGAATGGGACGAGATAGAGCTCATGGGCAAAGACAAGGGGCAGAACAAGATTTGATAAAGGCAATCGAAAAACACCTTCAAAACAGATAAATGAAATCGGTAGAGGAAATACAGATAATGTTAGTTAACGAGCTTTGGAGTTGCTTGGATAAGATTAAATCCATGAAATCGGGAGTAGACCATTATAATGAGATACTTGGTGACACATCATTTCTCTTGGCAGGTTTATTAGGTGCTCTTCTGAAGTTAAGAGATGATTGGGACTCAAAGAAATGGCTTGATGATAGTTTATTAACAGTTGTTGAGTTGGATAAAAATAAGTTGTCAATATGGGGTGTAATAATTTGGGGAATAGAGAATACCACGGAACAATGGACTGACCCGTTTTATTTTGTAATTGAGTTGGGTAATAGCGAATCAGACTTCAATGAATATACCTTTTTATTGGGTGATTTAAACAAAACCGAAATATCATATGAGGAATTTAGAATGAATCGCAATTATTGGAAACAAACTGAAAGAGATTGGAAATATATTATTAATCAGAAAAGTCAAATGATGTAAGAAAAGCCGCTAGGGGGGTAGCGAAGTTTTTAAAAGCACCTCCGGGAAACTTAACGAAGTTAAAAGGTGGGCAAGGTTGGAGAGATAAACAAGGAAATATTTGGAAGAAGGATATGAAACACAAAGATCATTGGGATGTTACTGACCCGAAAACAGGGAAAAAAGTTAAAGAAGTAGATTTCGACGG
This sequence comes from Parapedobacter tibetensis, assembly GCF_024704835.1. Classification (GTDB taxonomy): domain Bacteria; phylum Bacteroidota; class Bacteroidia; order Sphingobacteriales; family Sphingobacteriaceae; genus Parapedobacter; species Parapedobacter tibetensis. Next base: position 163,876 of record NZ_JAMXBE010000003.1, on the reverse strand, counting down.
CAATCAAATTTGGCCAGATGGGCCCAAAAATAAAAACAAGTGATGAAAAAAATAGAACATCCATACAAAGAATATGAACAAACCCAACTTTGGGAGTTAATTGATAAGGCTATAGATGATTTGATACAAAACCAAGATATAGAATTAACTACCAGAAAAGAATATGTAGTTGGGTATTTATGTAAAAACATTAAAATTGGAGTCGAAAGAGGGGGAAAGCCGCTGAGAGGGTAAGTCAACGGAAAACATGCAGAAGTTAGGTTTGCCTTTCAGAATGGTTCAAGTGTTCTTTACAATCCATCAGATGCAGGACAATATGTATGGGGCGCTTGGATGAGAGCAAATGGTTTTACGTTGCCCCAAGTAATAATAGGGTCTAATTTAAATGAATGGAAAACAGGAGGTGATTCTAAGGGGGATCAGAAAGCCATTAAAGCTGGTTATCGAAATATGGATAAATGGATGAGGTTCTAATGTTATGAAAAAAATAGCTCCACCAACAATTGGAAGCGTTTTGATATTGGTAATGTATGTATTGCATCAAAGATTCTATTTTGACGCCCATTCGTTATCTGTAGAATGTTTTAGAAAAGCAAACGGGATGTATAACAACGGATTAGGTATGCCAGTTTTCGTTGTTCTCGTATTTGCGGCCATTTTTACCGCCTATACTTACCGTAAAGAAATAAGGAGGAGAATTATTGACTATCTTTTGATCGCCCCCATCACTTTCCATTTTTTATATTTTATTTTCGGTTTGATAAGAAATATTTTGATATAATCATATAGTTACGACTACGGGGCGAGGTTCTATGATCCGGTTATTGGACGTTTCGGTAGTGTGGATCCGCTGGCGAATACCTATTATTCTTATTCTCCATATAATTATGCAGCGAATAACCCTATTCGTTTTATCGATCCTGATGGGAGGTATTTCAAAGAGTATGATGATGATGAAGCTTATTATGCGGAAAATCCAAATGGAAAGCTGGATGGTAGCGACGGACATTGGCTGACATCAGATAGGGAGAATAATACATCGGTTTGGGGTAAGGCTGATGAAACCAATATTCAAAGGGGTGACGGTTTTAAGGAGTACGAGAATCTAGATCAAAGAGCAGATTTCTACAGATGATTTCAGGATGGAACTTCTAGTAGAGGATTTGAAACTCAATGGTCAGGTGCAGCGGCCGCTACTGTTGATAAGCTAGAGATGTTATTGTGGGGAGTTACTGGGTTTTTTGATTATTCAAATTCTGAAATAAGGGGCTTCGTGAATTCAGGAAACAAATTGATCATGGATGATGTTTGGAGTGGCCTGCAGTCATTGTATAATGGGCCTGCTTTAAAAGGGAATGCTGCAAAGTCTTGGGATAGTAATCAGCTTTATAATGAACAGATTGTAATAAATGATCTTTATTAGGGGTTGAGTAATAAATCTCTTAGTATACTCGAAGACTCAATAAAGAAGAAATGGAATGCACCAGCCTCTAAAATAAGCACTGATCCTACGTTTAAGGGATCACTTCTTAATACTAATGACCGATATAAATATGGGATGAAACTAATGGGCTACTAATATGGTGTTATATAAGGTGAATTTTGTCTTTGCTATCGTTTTATTCATATTGACCGTGACATATAGGAATGAAGCAGTTTATGCCATTGTAAGCAATATCCAACATGCGAAATTGTTCCTGACTATTTGGAACTGGATAATGTTGGTCAGTTTGCTTTTTTCTTCGATTCAAAGCTTGTTTTTTGTATCGAGATATGGAGGGGTATACTATCTTTTAAGTGTGTTGGCAATAGTTCTTTTGTTGTTTACCGCCTTTGGAATGTTTATAATGCCAAGAGGAACTATATAGGGTTAAAATTATAAAGAGATAGAGGTTGATCCCGTTAATGAGTTCAAATTATGGGAGGAATATCTAATGGAATTGCCACTGGGGGCTTCTTTAAAGAATGGCACTTTAGAGTTTGAAATAATAAAGGTGGTGGGTGACTCTTTATTAACGGCAGATAATGAATGGCTTAGATGGAGAGATGACGAGCAATTATTGATAGATTTTTATTTTATCATGTAGGAATCAAAAGAAAGCTCTACGACTATAACGGGAAGTCTGGAGCCTGTCCAGAGCGCAGTCTCTAGAACCCAGTGATTGGAGATGGGGCCCATTGGCGGAGAAATATTCATTGTTGTACGCGGATTCCTATAAAGAATGAAGGAGAATTCCTAAGCATAGCGTGTTGTTAGAATAATTAATTGAGGTCAAGAGGAAACTGAACTTATAACTGATGGCCCAGCAGACAATCTGCAATTCACTTGTAAAAATAGTTTTTTCCCCATAACTTTACGCTATCATTTATTATACATGAACTTAAACACGATGAAAGGACCGCTTACCAAAAGCCTGCAACGTAAACTCAAAGCATTTTCCCTGACTGAAGTACTTGTCGTGCTGGTGATTATCGGCATTATCATCCTGCTGGCGTTGCCCAACTTGATGCCATTGATCACCAAAGCCAAGAGCACAGAAGCCAAAGGCCAGTTGCAACATGTGTACACCCTGCAGAAAAACCAGTTTTATGAACGTTCCACCTATAGCACTGACTTGGCTGATATCGGTTTTGAACAGGAAAAACTGGTGAGCGATGGTGGACAGGCTAATTACCGCATCGAAATGGTGCATGCTGGTACCAACGATTTTGTTGCGCGTGCTACGGCAGTAGTGGATTTCAACGGAAACGGAGCTTACAACGTGTGGGAAATCGACCAGGATAAAAACCTCCGAGAGGTGACCAAAGACTGACAATCATGCTGCTGTGGGTGATGGTTTTGGGTGTACTCGCCGTAGTGGTATGGCAGGATTTCCGGCAACGGACGGTATATGCGTTGGCTTTTCCGCTGTTGGCTGTGTTGGTGATCATTCACGCCATGTGGCTCGGTGTATTTTCGTTTACCACAGTCGCCATTAACTTGGCGATTATTGCCCTGCAACTGGGTCTGCTTAACCTGATCATGTATTGGCGTAGGAAAAAGTGGCTGATGCAGGGGGAACAATTGATGGGCTGGGGTGATATCGCCTTTTTTATCGTGCTGGCCTTATGTTTTTCGACAGTGAATTTTATACTGTTTTATGTAATCAGCCTGCTTATCGTATTGTTGGGTGCGCTATTCGCCAAGGCGATAGGGCACCAAGTGAAATATATTCCCTTGGCAGGGGGGCAAGCAGCCTTGTTGGCCATGGTGCTACTGGCTGACTACACGCAATGGGGTAGGCAATTATTTGTGGATATGGAAATCATGTGGTTAATTTACGGATAGTCAAAAATGGTCTTATAGATGGAAGAGCTACAATTAGACCTCGCTGATTTGAAGCTGGTGAACGCCCAGCAGGCTTGGCATTACCGCATCATACCTCAACGCTTGAATGGTCATGTGCTGTGCTATACCGACCGTGAGACTGGTCAGCAGCAGGTAGTAGAGGAATTGGAAATGCTCATCGGGACGGAAGTAGCCATGGAAACGCTCCCCCAGGCCATCATTACCAAATACCTAAACAAGCACTACCTGCGGGAAGATGTGGACCGGCCAACGACAGCCGGACAATATTTGGGTGGATCAGCCGATTTCTTGTCGGATCTCATCGGCGAGGCAAGACGGCTCAAGAGCAGTGATATCCACCTCGAAGTGTATGAAGATCGCTGCCGCGTGCGTATCCGTATAGATGGCCAGATGATTGAGCGGTATAAGCTGGAAAAAATGGAATATCCGGCGGTCATCAATAAGATCAAGATCTTGTCGGGCTTAGACATTGCCGAGAAGCGGCTGCCTCAGGATGGGCGCATCAATTTTGAAAGCGATCAGCACAAGTTTGATATCCGGGTATCCATCCTCCCCACATTACATGGTGAAAAGGTGGTGCTCCGCCTGCTGAATAACGATGCCACCAATATCTCGTTGGATACGCTTGGTTTCTCGCCATCCGACCTGCAGCATTACCTCGACGGGGTGAAGCGCCCTAACGGCATCGTGCTGATCAGCGGTCCTACGGGATCGGGCAAAACGACCACGCTTTATGCCACGCTAAAGCTGCTGAACAAGGAGACGCGCAATATCCTAACCATCGAAGACCCTATTGAATACACCTTGGAGGGCATCAACCAGGTACAGCTCAAGGAAAGCATTGGCCTCACATTTGCCTCGGCGCTACGTACATTCCTGCGCCAGGATCCGGACATCATTATGGTGGGTGAAATACGGGATGTGGATACGGCGGCCATGGCCATCCGGGCGGCTCTTACCGGTCACCTGGTACTTTCTACCATCCACACCAACTCGGCCTGGGGTACGGTATCGCGGCTCATCGATATGGGCATCCCCCCATTCCTGCTGGCCAATACGCTCAATACCACCATCGCGCAACGGTTGGTGAGGCTACTTTGCCCGGAATGCAAAGAGGAAGCCACCTTCAGCAGTACGCTGTATCCCCGTAATTTTGTGCCTTATAGGCCTATTGATAGCCATTACGTGGCAAAGGGATGCGACAAATGCCACCATACGGGATATCGTGGTCGGGCGGCGGTATATGAAATCATCTCCATAGACCAATTCCTGGCGGATAAAATTAAGCAGAACGAACATGATGTGCAGTTGTATCTACGGGAGCAGGGCATCAAAAGTCTAGCGGAAAATGCGTTTTCGTTATTTGCTGATGGGCGGACCTCCATCGAGGAAATTTATCCGCTGCTGTTTAGTTTTTGATGCACCCCCCTTAATCCCCCCTCGCTAGCCCACAGGCCTATGCACAGGGGGATAGTGTTCGCGGATACAATGTGGAATACGGAACTTCCCCCTTAATCCCCACTCACCAACTCACTGCCCGATGCGCAGGGGGGACAGTGAAAAAAGTCTTTGAAAATCCAAAAGGTATTCCTATAATTACAGTGGATTAAGATATCAGCCTAAACTGTGTGTAAGATTCCTAAAGTAAGGTTTATTCATGGCTGGTTTATTATCCAAGGCCTTATGAGCGCTCCGCCAGTTGTGTCGGATCGATTCATTGGCTGCGTGTGTTGGGAGAAAGTATGGATGTCCATATCAAGTGGGATTTCTGTATCCGTTCCTATGGGATGAAACAATAGTAAGTTAACAAAAAACCAAAATTATATGAACAGCATGATGACCAAAACAAGGGCAGCAGCCATAACGCTGCTCTCCCTGACCCTTACCACGATATGTGTGGCACAAGGTAACTTATTTCCAACTACGGGTAATGCAGGGGTGGGCACCACAAGTCCCGAAACAAAATTGGATGTGCGGGGTGGGCTTTCGGTAGCGGGAGCGAATCCGATCAATGGGCTTAATAATTTTCGCAATTCCATACAGATAAAGTCCCCCAGCCACGGTGCAATTGTTTATAACCCCAACGAAGAAACAGAGTTGATGTTTGGCTTCCATTCCAATGGTAATTTTTATTGGGCCACAGGCAGTGCATACGTGATGCAATTAAGCAAAACGGGCGATGCCAAGATAACTAATTCCCTTGCTGTGGGTGGGACATTGAAACCGGGTGCTATGTTATCCGTCAAAGGAAAGATTGCTGCTCAGGAAGTGGAGGTCACGACAAGTAACTGGCCGGATTATGTATTCGATGAAAACTACGTAGTGCAACCGCTCTCGGAAATTGAAGCGTTCATTCAAAAAAACAAACACTTACCAGGGATTCCAAGTAAGCAAGAAGTAGAAGAAAATGGACTGAATTTGGGTGAAATGAACAGGCTGCTACTGGAAAAGGTGGAGATACTGACCTTGCATTTGATAAAACATGGAAAGGAAAAGGCAGACCTCCAACAGCAATTGGATGCATTGAAAACCGAAATTTCAGACCTGAAACTTTTAATTAATAAATAGTATAAACATGAAACCTACTATCCTTTTATTGGCATTCGTTGCCATTATGACTGCAACCCAAGCACAAACTACCATCCATGGGGCTTATAAAGCGGTGACCATTACCATCGACCAGAATGTACCTTATTCCAAAACCTTGATTTTGCTCCATGAGATATACAACGGGACCAATCTTCTGGCAAACAACTATGCCGTGGGCACCATCATGGCCCAGCGGGGTGCTAGCGGCGCCTACCTGAGGTTAAACGTGGCTCAGATCCATTCTGGGTCGGCCTATAATGCGTTTCGGGCTTCGTTAAGTTCCCACAACACGGACCCCATGACCGCCGCTTGGAAGCTGAAGACCTGTCTATACAATGGAAAGAAGTACATGGCCGTAGATATACCGTATTTAGCCGGACAACATGCCCAAGGTTACCATTTCGTGGGGTGGACGAGCTCCAGCGGGGAGAACCTAAAAACAGTGACCTATGAAGTGAATGGGGTGCCACAGAATCAAGCCCTGCTGAGTGATGTACAGGATTACAATTCCTCCATGATAGCCCAGTATGAGGTAGACCGATTTATCGTGAATGGAAACGTAGGCATCGGTACCAACAATCCCCAAGCCAAGCTGGCTGTCAATGGCAACATCCTGGCCACGGAGGTGAAGGTGAAGACAGATATCTCGGTGCCGGACTATGTGTTCGAACCGGACTACGAGCTAACCCCGCTGTCCGAAGTAGAGGCCTACGTGAAGGAACATAAGCACCTACCGGAAATCCCTTCCGCAGCAGATATCCAACGAGATGGTCTCGATCTCGCAGAGATGAACCTGCTGCTCTTGAAAAAAGTGGAAGAACTAACATTGATTGTGATCGAACAAAATAAAAGATTGAAGGTATTGGAGGGTAATAGGGATGGAAGTATGATTCCTGAACGAAATTAATGGCCAATGACGAAATTCATATCCCCCCTGAGCGGTGACCTGTGTGTCGGCGAGGGGGGTAGGTTCATTGACCAATAATTTTTTTTCGACCTGAATTTCTAAAAAAATGTTTATGTTAGCTACATAATCTCCATAAACAAATTATTGACCATAAACGTAACACCATAGACATTGAGAAAATATTTACTCGTATCGCTAATTTTCATTTCGATAACCTGTATGCTAGCGATATGCCCCGGACGGGGAATCGCCCAGCAGATCGACCGCATTGCCCAGCTTGAACAGCGCCTGAAGGATCTTTCCGTGCAATTGCCCGGCATCAACCAGCAGGTCACATTGTCGGTTTCGGGGGCCTCTGCACAGGAATTTCTAAGGGCACTCGCGGAGGCGGCAGACCTCAACATCAATGTGGATCCCGCCATCGAAACCCGTATCTACAACAATTTTCAGGGGGAGACGGCATTGAATATCTTGTTATTCGTTGCCCAGGAATATGGCCTTGACTTGAGTTTCGTGGGAACCATCATATCCGTTCGCCAACTCAATCCGAATGCATACCGTGTGCCCAAGATCATATCAGCCGATTACGACGCAAACCTCCAACAGCTTACACTGGGCTTGGAAAACGACAGCCTTATAAATGTGGCGCGCGTCATCACGCAGAAAAGTGGCGTCAATGTTATCGTGACCAATGAACTGGCCACCAAGACGGTGACCTTGTATGTGCAAAACATGGAGCTTCCGGCGGCCCTTCGGCAACTAGCCTTCAACAACCAGCTGAAGCTGGCGGAAACGGCGGACGGGGCGTTTGTATTCATGCCCTTGGGTCAGCGGGAGGAAAATTTCATCAACAACGATGCCCAATTGGCCACCCGCAGGGTGCCCATTACCGCATCGATGGATGACGGCATGGGAGGAGGACAAGCTGGAAGCCTGTACATCGATGCCCAACGCACGGAAGAACAGGACATCATGCCGCTGCTCCAAGTGGAGGCTAACAATACCCCCATTGAAGAAGTGATTAAATATGCGGCCGATCAGGTAAACGCCAATTATTTTCTCTTCAGCAGCATACAGGGCGTGGCCACCGCACGCTTGAAGCAAGTGAGTTTCGATGACCTGCTAACGGCTTTATTACGGGGCACAACTTATTCGCATAAAAAGGAAAATGGCATCTACCTGATCGGTGAACGCCGTCTGGAAGGGCTGAGGGAAGTGCGGGTGGTACAGTTGCAGAATAGAGCCATCGATACCATACAGGCCATGATCCCAGCAGAATGGCGTCAAGGTGTGGAAATAAAGGAATTCCGCGAACAGAATACGCTGCTTATTGCTGGCCCATCACCTCAAGTAAATGACATCGCATCCATCATACGCCAATTGGATGTCCGAGTACCGATGGTGCTCATTGAAGTGACCATGCTTGATATCCGTAAAGGCTATAACGTCAAAACGGGTATTTCGGCAGGGGTGTCTGATAGCATACGGACAGGGGGGACGATTTTGCCCGGGATCGACTATACTTTTGGCGCGGCGTCTATCAATGATTTCCTTTCCCGCATCGGTTCGGGATCTTTCAACCTAGGACGGGTAACACCCAATTTCTATGTATCATTGAGCGCACTGGAAGATAATAACAATGTAGAGCTGCGCTCCGTACCCAAATTGGCTACACTCAATGGGCATACCGCCTCCATGAGCATTGGTAGCAAGCGATACTACCGCCTCTCTACGCAGAACGTGATGGGATCGCTTAGCCCACAGACGGTAGTAACCGAACAATATAACGACGTGACTGCCGACATGACCATCGATATCCGACCCGTGGTATCAGGCGATGAGCAAGTGACGCTCAACATCAAGATCGATATTTCCGACTTTACACAGGATACTCCTATTGACGAGCCTCCGCCCACTACCACCAGTAAATTTGAATCCATCATTCGCGTGGGCAATGAAGAAACCGTGGTGCTCGGAGGTATCGAGCGGTTTGAAACGGTCAACAACTCCTCCGGGGTACCAGTACTATCACGCATACCGGGGTTGAAATGGCTATTCAGTAGCCGCAATAAGGGACGGAGCAAAGTGGTGTCCGTGGTATTCATCAAACCGACCATCATTTATCAGTGACCCGATATGTTTGCAGCGATGGCATCATACCTTAAGCATATCCCGCAAGTAGCGGGTGTGGAGCTGTCGCTTGCCGGCGAGCATACGCTGACGGCCAACCTGGTCGTGGTGAAGCGGGTGCGTGCAAAAGTGCATTTCGTAAATGGGGAATATGGACTGACGGATTTCAACGCGATAAAGGGCCATGTGCCTAATGGGGTGCCTGTAGCATTGACCATCAGCGGCAAGGGCATCATTCACCGGACTACGACTAATGGACCATCATCGGATAACGATGCGGACCTCCTGCGGCACGTATTGCCCAATGCCAAGCCCGATGATTTTTACCTCCAGCAAACACCGTTGGAAGGGGGAAAGATGCTATCGGTGGCGCGAAGGAAATTGGTGGATGACATCCTTGCTCAAATCGATACCCAAGGCCTTGTGCTGCTCAGTGTTGGTCTAGGTCCATTTGCCGTGGATTTATTCAAGGATTACCTCTGTAACGCGGATATGGAGTCGCTCACCTTGGGGCGTCACCGGTTTGCCCTTCAGCAAGGGGTCTTCACTGGATATGATTTCCTTCCCCAAGAAGCTACGCCTTGGGCCAAAAGGGTGGATATCGCCAATGAACAGCTGAATGAGCGGCTTGTACCCGCATTTGCGACGGCTTTCCAAACAATAAGCGACCTCTCTTTTGCGCAACTGCCCATTGCCCGTACACTTGCCAAATCTGTGGATTACCGGCAACAGCTGGCGTTCAAGCGTTCGGGCATCGCATTGATGGCGCTGTTTCTCCTGCTTTTGCTGGGCAATGCGCTAAGCTTTATGCATTACACGGAAAAAGTGGCGGACTTTGCGGGAAGTGATGCCTTGACCATCCAACGGGAAATCGATGCTTTGCGGCAGCAAACGGCAGCCCGCGAAGAACTGCTGGGCGGGCTATGGCATGCCGAAACCCCTCGATGGGGCATGGCGTATATGGCCGACCGTATCGCAGATAGCTTGCCCGAGGGCATTATGCTGGATGAACTGGCTGTATATCCGAGGGATGAGGCCATGAGCCGAAGGCAAAGGCGACCGGTACATACACCTTCGGCGATGCGCATCAAAGGCACATGCAAGGATATGCCGCTGTTGAACGGCTGGATCAAGCAGGTGCGGATGCTGGCTTTTTGCCAAGCGGTGGAAATCGAAGAATATGGGTTTGATGGTCGGGGCGGAGTAGGAGCATTTACGTTATATTTGACATTGGAACCATGATGCAACGTTTTGACCGATACGATTGGCGTACCAAAAACCGACTGCTCTGGGGGGTTGCCTTGCTGTTTCTATTGGCTTGCTATCAACTGGCTATCAAGCCAACCCTGCGCTTGCGGGAGGAATACAAAGCGCTAGAAGCCGGTGAGGCCGCGCGGCAAGCCAATTTGCAGGTGTTGGAACAATTGCGGACAAAGGCCAGGCAGGTGGGTGATCGGTTGGTAATAGATGCAACGGATGCCGGTAGGGATACCACCACCTCCGAGCCAGAGCGGATAGCCCTAATGGCACAGTACCATGGAGTGAATGTTCGAAACTTGCCTTCACCCGAAAGGCTAGGAGCGGAGACCCTCCGTATACATTATACGGAATACCAGCTGGAAGGTGCATTCACGGGCTTACTGCAAGTATTGCACGATGTAGAACGGCAACAAAACATCAACTTGTTGAGCGCTTCTTTTGTTAAACAGCCAAACCCGACAAGCCGTGCGCCTGAACTGCTGTTGCAGTTGCGTACAGTGAGGTTGGATAAAAATTGACGAATATGAACACAATACCCGAAAACTACCACATAAACACCAAAGGAATGAGACACGCGATGTTAGTCGCCGGGCTATGTGCTATGTTTTGCCTGGCTGCCTGTTCGGATTTTTTTGAGGAGTCCATTACGGACAGTACACCGGTGCTGCTATCGCCCGGCGAAAATGCGCAAACCAATGTTTACCTGATTCATTTCATGTGGGAACCTTTGGACCATGCTTTGCGATATCGGCTGCAACTGGCTTCGCCTTCGTTTGATTCGGTTAAACTTTTCCATGCGGATAGCACCATGGAAAAGACGGTATTTAGTATCAGTTTGCAACCCGGCGAATACCAGTGGCGGGTGAAGGCCCTTAATGGGAGTAGCGAGACCTCTTATACCACGAGGTCTTTTACCATACACGAAGCCTCATTAAGCACGCAAATGGTATTGCAGACGGCACCAGCCGACAATTTTATCACGAATCAAAACAGCGTGGATATCGGCTGGCAGGGCATCTTCAGTGCGACCAGCTACCGCTTGCAGATCGATACCAACAGCTTTGTAAACGAAGAGGAGTTGGTACTGGAACGGGTGTTGGATGGCGAAACATTTGCCTTTGGCTTGGCGGATGAGGCCCGCTATCAATGGCGGGTACGGGCCGAGAATGACACGGCCCAATCGAGGTGGTCTACCGTGCGGAATTTCACATACGACCGCACACCTCCTCCGGCACCCACATTGAGTGCTCCCGGCAATGACACCCAGGTAAATCGTCCGGTGACCCTGCAATGGGGAAGTAGTGGGGATGCCGTTTCCTATCGGCTTTATGTGTATAAAACTGATTCTACGCTGTACAATGCGCAGTTCCCGCTACGGCTGGAAGCCACATCGCATGTTTTTGATGCCGGAGCAAGGAACGAGCGCATCCTATGGCGAGTGCGGGCATCGGACCGGGCCGGAAATGAAAGTGGCTTTAGCGCATGGCGAAGCTTCATCATCAGGAACTGATAGGGGGTAATGAAGAAAAAATTGACATATCCCTTGCTTGCCGTGGTGCTGGTGCTATGGGGTCTGATTTTTTACCGAATCTTTTCGGGATTATCGGGTAGCGAACCCGTTGATCCGGTGAGCAAGGTGGCGCCCCCAACTGAACCGCAGCGGGAAAAGGTAGAGGACGATAGCTTGCTGCTGAACTATCGCGATCCTTTTTTGGGCAATATGATGGAGGATGCGATTGACTCAGCCGATGAAGAGCTGTATGCCGATGAGTATGTGGAACCTGAACCCTATATCGATTGGTCGATGGTGCAATATTACGGTTCGGTAAACAATACCAAAGATGGAAAGACCGTCGCGCTGGTCAGCATCAATGGGCGTGAGTACATGCTCAAACCGGGGGAAACCGTCGATGGGTATACCCTGTTGAGCAAGACTGGTAATTCCATCATGGTGAGCCACCAAGGACAGGTGGGCACCATCGCGATGCAAGGCCAATAATTAGTGTCTGTCTATAATGTCCGTCAACTGCGTTACGCTTGCTCGAAAAATGCTCATTTACCATTAGTAAACTGCGCTTTTTCTCACTACACAGGCCTTGTTGACGAACATACTAGCCTAGACACTGACTTTGTGGACAGAATCTAATTATACAACGAAGATGAGATGAAAAGACGATATACATTATCATTATTCCAGCATGTTGGACTATTTATATTGCTGATAGCCTGTTCTTCTGCCTGTCAGCAGGCCTATGGACAACGGTACCTGGAAGAAGCGATTCCCTTCCGAAATGAGGCGTTGCTGCAAACCGCCGATGGTTTCATTGACGTTACGTTTACCCATAAGGAATATAGGGGTACGGCAGACCCACAGACGACCTACCATTCTTATTACCGCGATAGCATCTACCATACGCAGGGCGGATATCATGGGCATCCATTGCATGGCGCCTATGTGGAGCGGTACCCCGATAAAAGCCTCAAGGTGCTAGGTGCTTATGCCTATGGCCTCAGGACGGGGAAATGGCAATATTGGGATAATAACGGTGTGCTCCGCAAGGTATCGCGATGGCGGGATGGAAAGGAGAGCGGAAAATTTGCGCTATACAATGAGGCTGGGCAATTGCAGCAGCGTGGGCGCTTGCGTGACGGGAATTTTGACGGGATTATAAAGACGGTGTACCAAGGGGATAGCAGTAAGGTTCAAAGCGACAAACGGCGCTTCCATAAGGGTAAGGAAATGGCTATGGATGAAGGGGGGTGGCTTGGCCGAATGTATGACCGGGTGAGGGCGTTGTTTTAGTGAATAGCCCGCTGTTTCCGTTCGGCGAAATAACTTGCTATTTCCGCAGCGGAACGCGTATTCAGGCAGTCTTTGGCTGTTATACCACCTTTGCGGGCCACATATATGCCATATTGCATATCGTGAAAGCCGCTATTGCGATGCGCATCGGGATTGATGGATAGCAGCGCTCCCTTTTCTATCGCATACTGGTGCCACCGCCAATCCATGTCGAGCCGTAGCGGGTTGGCGTTTATTTCGATGACCACACCATGTACGGCACAGGCATCGATAATACGCTGGTGGTCGATGGGGTAGCCCGCCCGACTAAGCAACAAGCGACCCGTGGCGTGACCCAGGATAGTTGTATATGGATTTTCAATGGCCTTAAGGAGTCTGTTGGTGGCTTTTTCGACGTCCATCTTTAGGTTGGAATGCACCGATGCCACCACGAAATCAAAACCCGCAAGCACTTCATCCGGGTAATCCAATGACCCGTCGCTTAAGATATCGGATTCAATACCCTTGAATATGCGGAATGGTGTGAGTATTGCATTCAATGCATCGATTTCGGCCCACTGCGCCTGCACACGTTCGATGGTCAGCCCATTGGCATAAACCGCTGTTTTGGAGTGGTCGCATATCCCGAGGTATTCCAATCGCAAGTCGTCACGGCAATACCTTGCCATCTCTTCGAGTGTATTCACCCCGTCACTATATGTGCTGTGGTTGTGTAATGTGCCTTTCAGGTCGTTATACGTAATTAGAGTGGGTAAAGCATTGGTCTTGGCAAGGGCGATTTCATTGCCTCCTTCGCGCAGCTCGGGTTCGATAAATGTCATCCCTAAGGATCGGTATATTGCTTCTTCTGAATCGAGGCTTGGAAGCCCCTCATTGGCCAGGGCTTCCAATCGATCGACATGTTGCTTAGCGCCAGTGGTGATGAGTAGCTGTTGGGAAAACGGTAGCAGGTCTGTTGAAATGAACCGGAAGGTAATTCCATTTTCATCTTTGGCATTCACGATGTTATCCATTTCCTCGTTTTCAATAATGAGGTTATAGATTTGGGTAATCGCTTGCTTCAATTCCGCTATGGAAGATTCAATGATGATGTCTACCGATTGAAGCACCTCACATTTGCGTCGGAAATCGCCGGTATAAGCCAGTCGCCTTTCCACGGGGAACAAAAGTTGTAATTGTTCCATCATATGGGCTGCAATTTTCTCGACATTGGCATATAGAAACCAGCCCTTATTGGCGATGGAAAACTCAATGGCCTTTTTGATTTCTTCTTGCGTTTTCAGCCCAAAGCCTTTGGCTTCAACCAACCGGTTTTCATTGCACGCATAATACAGTTCACCGGTGGATTCAATACCCAATGTTTGCCAGATGATTTGGATTTTCTTTGGACCTAGCCCTTTGATGGTCAGCATCTCGAGGATGCCCTCCGGTGTAGCTTCCAATAACTTGTCCAATTCTGGGAACGAACTTGTTGCTAGCAACGATTCAATTTTCTGAGCCGTGCTCTTGCCAATGCCGGGTACCTCGCTGAGCGCTTCAATGGATTGGGAGGCTATGGCAAATGGTAGTTTATCCAGTTTATATGCTGTGGATGCGATGGCTTTGGTACGGAAAGGGTTTTCTCCGTGTAATTCCATCAATTGCGCATACAGCTTAATGGTCTTTACGATCGTCTTGTTATCCATTGGGGAAAGTTAACTATTTCACGCGAAGGTCGCAAAGTTTTTTGCACCCCACAACCCCGCACTCCTTGCCGCGTCGGGATAGTTTTCACGCAAAGGATACAAAGTGCTATTAACCACAGGGCCGGTCTTTCCGACTTCCCAACTACTTTACCTCATCCATCTCTTCCACCGGTTTGGGACGTTGATATTTGTGGATGATAAGCCTTATGCCCGCATTATAGGTGATGTAGTTGATCAACCAATTGATAAACGTGACTATGCGGTTTCGGAAACCGACGAGCGACATGAGATGCACAAACATCCATACCCACCAAGCGAAGAAACCTTGGAATCGGATTTTTCCGATGTCTACCACGGCTTTGTTGCGCCCGATGGTGGCCATTGACCCTTTATCGAAGTATTTAAATTGCTCTGTTGGCTGGTTGCTGAGCATGCGCATGATGTTTTTAGCCAGCAACCGACCTTGTTGCTGGGCCACAGGAGCCACTCCGGGATGTCCACGGGGGGTGTCTTCCGTGATCATGGCGGCCACATCACCGATGGCAAAAACGTCTTCCATGCCGATAACACGACATTCTTCATCGGTACGGACACGGTTGCCCCTTACAATGGACCCACGGTCGATGCCTGAAGGAAATTGGCCCATTACACCGGCCGACCATAGAACGGTCTTGGTTTTGATGCTGTGGCCATCCGCAAAGGTAATCTCCTCACCATCGTACCCGGTAACCTGTGCATTCAGCAGGACATTTACCCCCAGTTCCTTCAGGTATAATTCGGCCTTTTCGGAGGCTTGGGGAGAAAGTGTGGCGAGCACCTTGGATTGCCCTTCGATGAGGTAGACGGTCATGTCTTCCTTTTTCAGCTCGGGGTAATCTTTGGAAAGGATGAGTTTACGGATTTCCGCAATTGCACCGGAAAGTTCCACACCCGTAGGGCCACCGCCAACCACCACAAAATTGAGGTACGCGTTTCGCTCCTCCACGGTTTCCTGTAACAACGACTCCTCGATATTTTGGAGTAGGAAACTGCGGATGTTCACAGCGTCGCGCACGTTTTTCATCGGCATGGAATTATATTCGATATCCCTGTTGCCGAAGAAATTGGTGGTTGCCCCGGTGGCAATGACTAGGTAGTCGTAGGAAATGGCACCGATATCGGTTTGGAGCTGCTTGTTAGCCGCATCGATTTCGGTTATTTCAGCCATGCGGAAATTAAAATTTTTCTGTCTCCTGAACATTTTACGGAGCGGGAAGGCGATGGACGGCGCATCCAGTGTACCGGTGGCTACTTGGTAGAGTAGGGGCTGGAACGTGTGGTGATTGTTCCGGTCCAACAACAACACCTCTACTTCCTTGTCTTTAAGGCCCCTAGCCACTTCAATTCCACCGAATCCTCCACCTATGATGACTACTTTTGGGAATTTTTTATCAATGTTTTGTGCTTCCATGATGTGATGTATGATGACGAAGGTAATCAATGCGGATATAACATCCACAAATAATCGCGCTAGTTGTTTCCAGATACCCTGATTTTTAATCCATCCAACGCGGGACTCAACCTGATTTGGCAAGAAAGTCGGCTACTGTCATCTGCATCGGGGAGGGTATCAAGCATATCCAGCTCAGCATCCGTATGGGGGTCAAGGCCTTCCATGCCTTCGAGCACTTGTATATGGCAGGTGGCACATAATGCCATCCCGCCACAGGTAGCGAGGATATCGTATTCAGAAGCCTTGAGGACCTCCATCAAACTGAGATTGATGCCATCCGGAATCTCCAATTGACGGATTTCGCCATGACGGTCTTCAATTGCGATATGAATCGTTTGTGACATATCTGTGTGGATTAAAAGGCGTTTACACCATTAACCGTGGTGTATTTGAAACTTAATTTTTCTGCTGGATATACGTATTTGAAGGCACTTTGGACCATCAGCGCTGCCTCGTGAAAACCACAAAGGATCAGCTTTAGTTTGCCTGGATAGGTGTTGATATCGCCGATGGCATATATCCGTTCGATACTGGTGGAATAATCGACCGTATTCACAGAAATGGCTGATTTATCGATGGTTAATCCCCAATCGGCGATCGGCCCCAGTTTGGGGCTAAGGCCGAATAACGGGATTAGCGCATCTGTTTCCAATAGGGTTTCTTCTTTGGCCTTATCCATGATACCTACATGGCTTAGCGTTCCGTTACCATGTACACTGCTGAGGTTGCTATGCAGCAGTAGGCGTACCTTTCCTTTTTCGGCCAACCCGAATACCTTTTCGGCGGAATCGGGCGCACCCCGGAAACTGTCGCTGCGGTGTACTAAGGTGACTTCAGCAGCGATATTACTTAAGAACACCGTCCAGTCCAAGGCGGAGTCGCCCCCTCCGGCAATCACCACGCGTTTATCGCGGTAATGCTCTGGATTTTTCACCATGTAGTTTACCCCTTTGCCTTCAAAATCAATCAGGCGGGGGATTTCGGGTTTACGGGGCTCGAACGAACCCAATCCGCCGGCAATAACCACCACTGCGGCATGGATGACCGTGTTTTCGTTGCTGATGACGTGGTAAGATCCATCGGCTTGCTCTTCCAGTCCCTCTACCCGTTCACCCAACGTAAATGTTGGCGCGAATGGTTCAATCTGCTCCATGAGTTTATCAACCAAGTCTTGGGCATCGATAGACGGATAGCCCGGAATGTCATAAATCGGCTTGCGAGGGTAAATTTCCGACAATTGCCCGCCAATTTGCGGTAATGCATCGATGAGGTGACACCGCATTTTTAGTAAGCCGGCTTCAAAAACTGAAAATAATCCTACGGGCCCAGCCCCAATGATGCAAATATCTGTTGTTATTTTTTTTGTGTCCATTTTTTTCCGTCAATAATGATGAGTCTTACTTCGCGTATCACTCCTTATCCTATATTCAAATTTGTATATATCGTATCCAATATCCTTTTCAAATGCTCGAAATCGTCTTCATTGAGTTTCTTCCAAGCTTCCATACGTATCTTATTAATGCTATCTGATAATGCATCGATTTTCTGCTCGCCTGCTGGCGTGAGGTGAACGACGAAGCTCCGCCTATCAGTTGGATTGGCCTGACGTTCTACCAATTTCTTGCTAACCAACAAATCCACAATTCGGGTTAGGGTGGGTTGGTCCTTACCACAGTATTCCGCCAACTCCTTTTGCGAGAGATCAGCGTATTGTTTGAGGCCCTTCAATATCGCCCATTGATCTACCGTGATGCCGAATTGCTGGCAGTTAAATTGGTATTGGGCATATTGTTTTACCCGGCGTGCCGTTCGGTCCAGCAGGAAAGAGTAATCGTTATATCGTTCCATTAGCACAATAATAATTAGTGTGACAAATATACGAATAGCTTATGGAATAACCTGAACATACAGGCATTGGGGGCACATTAATATTTGCCACAATCTTGTTGTTTTTGATAATCGGTTTAAAAATCTTCGAAATTGCCTATGATAACAAGTCAAAACCATTACTTTTGGGACGTCACTTAACCTGTTTGAGGAGCATCGGTTGACCTTGTTGGCCGTAATCTTCGTAAAAAGTAGACTTGATATCAAGAAAAAGTACGTCGTCGTTAACTAATTATTTTTCGAATAACATATTATGAGAAGACTTGCCTTGCATTGGAAAATTTTGATTGGAATGGTTCTGGGGATTTTTTTTGGTTACGTAATGCGGGAATTGGCGTGGCAAAGTGTGGTGGTTGACTGGATAAAGCCATTTGGTACCATCTTCATCAATATGCTCAAGATGATTGCTGTTCCTTTGGTAGCAGTATCGCTTATTGTGGGATTGGCTGACCTGAAGGACATTGCGAAGTTGTCCAAATTAGGAGGGCGTACCATTTTGCTTTACTTATTTACTACTGCCTGTGCGGTAAGCCTTGGGCTTTTACTCGCCAACATCATCAAACCGGGCCTTTTCATCAATGAGGCATCACGACAGCGTCTCCTGGAAGGTTTTGCGGGAGAAGCTTCCGAAAAAATTAAATTGGCGGAGGCTACCAAAGAACAAGGGCCCCTGCAACCCTTAATGGATCTTGTGCCGGATAATTTCTTTGCGGCAATGACGAACAATGGTAGTTTGTTACAGGTCATTTTCTTCGTTATTTTACTTGGAATCGGATTGATCTTGGTGGATGAAAGCAAATCCAAACCTGTAGTGAATTTTTTCAAAGGACTCAACGCGGTTATCCTGAAAGTCATTGATATTATCATGGTGTTTTCGCCTTTCGGTGTATTTGCCCTGATGGCGGCACTGATTGTGGAGATTCCCGATTTCTCCACGTTAGCGGCATTGGGGGTTTATGGAACCTCCGTGTTGTTTGGCTTGGCGCTGTTGGTCTTTCTTTTTTACCCTACATTGCTGTTTCTCTTTGCCAGGATAAAGCCGGCGAGATTCTTCCGAGCGATATCCCCGGCACAGTTATTAGCCTTTTCAACCAGTTCGAGCGCGGCTACATTGCCCGTGACGATGGAGCGGGTGACGGAGCATTTGGGGGTGGATGATGAGGTGTCGAGTTTTGTGCTGCCTCTGGGAGCGACCATTAACATGGATGGTACAGCGCTCTACCAAGCCATCGCTGCATTATTCATCGCCCAGGCCATGTTGCCTGAAGCGTTGGGTCTCGAGACCCAGCTGATGATTATCCTGACGACGGTACTGGCTTCCATAGGTACGGCAGCAGTGCCCAGTGCAGGTATCGTGATGCTGGTGATTGTATTGGGTCAGGCAGGTATCCCGGAAGCGGGTCTGGCGCTGATCTTTGCCATCGACAGACCATTGGACATGTGTAGAACGGTGGTCAATGTGACAAGCGATGCTACCGTGTCTGCAATTGTTGCTAAATCGGTGGGCTTACTCCATGAACCTGAAAATAAGGACGTGGATTTGATGTAAACAAAAAAATGGTGCCAAAGGGAATTTGGCACCATCAATATAGGAGTTTGATAAACTTCCTTTGCGTTTCTACATATTGTTTTAAGCTTTTGCCGGCTTAAGTGGTTGATTATTGCCAACGTCTTTACCACTTCCTGCAGGTTCTTTTTCGTCTTCTGCAAGGTTCTTTCCAAAGTCTACAACCAACGGAGCTGCGAGGAAAATGGAGGAATAAGTAGCCACGATAATCCCGACCAAGATGGCGAAAGAAAATCCTCGGATGACTTCGCCACCGAAAACAAAGAGTACAGCCAATACGAAGACAAGCGTTAGCGACGTAATAATCGTCCTGCTCAACGTGCGGTTTATCGCAAGATTAACGGTTTCACCCATATCTTGGTTCTTATATTTAGACAGCCCTAAGTATTCACGCAGTCTGTCAAAAACCACCACTGTATCATTCACGGAATAGGCTACCACGGTAAGCAATGCTGCGACAAAATGTTGGTCGATATCCAGCGCAAACGGCACAACTCCATCCAGTATGGAGAATAGGCCTAGGATGATCAATGCATCGTGTAGGGTGGAAATAGCTGCTCCCATACTGTACTGCCATTTCCGGAAACGAAACAGTATATAAAGTGCGATAACGATAATGGAGAATATGGCTGCATATATAGCCCTGGTCTTCATGTCGCTGGCGATGGAGGGGCTTACCTTGTATGAACTCAGTATCTCACTCTTGTTGTCGGCGACTTTTGAAAGTCCCTCATTAAGCTTAGCCAGCACTTCTTGGTTGGCTTCATCGCTGGTTTCATCCACTTGGTATGCAGTGGTCACCCGCACTTGGTTTTGCGAGCCAAAGATTTTCACTTCCGTATTCAACTGGAATGCGTCATTGAGGTTTTTCCGCACCTCTTCCAAATCGATTGGTTTTTCGAAACGGACGGTGTAGGCGCGTCCTCCTTGGAAATCAACCCCCCAGCTAAAGCCTTTGGTGAAAATAAAACCAAGGCCAATCACAATAAACACGAGGGAGGCCAAGTAGAATTTTTTGCGGTTTTGCACAAATCCAAAATTCGCATTCTTCAATGTATTGGCACTCCATGGGAAGGATACGGAAATTTTCCAGTCTCTGGCGAGCATCCACTCAAAAATGACGCGCGAGATAAAGATGGAGGTAAACAACGACGTGATGATACCGACCATCAGTGTGGTGGCAAATCCAAGGATGGGGCCACTACCAAAGAAGAAGAGGATAGCCCCTACAAGGAACGTGGTAATCTGCGAGTCGAGTATGGAAGACATCGCGTGTTTATACCCATCGGCAATGGCCTGTCTGATGGACTTGCCCAAGGTCATTTCTTCCCGTATGCGCTCATATATCAAGACGTTGGCATCAACAGCAGTACCCATGGTCAGTACGATACCGGCAATGCCCGGTAAGGTAAGTACCGCATTAAGCGAAGCCAATACCCCCAAAATAAAGAACACGTTGAAAAGCACTGCGATGTTGGCTACCCAACCGGCCCTGTTATAATATAAAATCATGAAAATCAAGACGATGACCAAACCGATAACGGCTGAATTGGTGCCGGCATCGATAGCAGCCTGTCCCAAGGTAGGTCCAACTACTGCATCCTCCACAATTCTTGCCGTGGTGGGTAGACGGCCTGCCTTCAATACATTGGCTAAGTCTTTCGTGTCTTCAATCTTGAAATTACCGGTGATTTGCGAAATCCCATTGGGGATTTCACCTTGTACGGTAGGAGCGGAGTATACCACACCATCCAGCACGATGGCGATGGCTTGTTTGTTGTTTTGATCTGCAGAAGCCGCGGCCGTTATTCTTCGCCATTCCCGAGCACCCTCGCTGTTCATGTACATGGTTACCATCGGGTTGTTATTCTGCTGATCAAAATCATCCTTGGCATCCGTAATTACATTGCCGCCCAATATTGGGCCGGCATCTACACCACTTGGTTTTACGGCATAAAGTTCTAATTGCTCAGGATTACGTGCGCTAGGCTTCACCCCCCACAACAACTTCACATTGCCGGGAATGATCTGCTTGACCACCGGGTTTTCGAAGTGCCGATTCACTTTGGCGGTATCCCTTAAACTGGCATATCCTACGATGGGTCCGGGTGCCAACGTGATCTGATTGTTGGCTGCCATGACCGTGGACGGCCGTAATACATTGAATAGCGGGTTTTCCTGAGCTAATTGATTATTATCAAAGGAATCGGTATCCAAGGAATCCTTACCGGCCCCCAAGGAGGCCAATAGCCCCCCATCACTCGTGTCAGCTTCGGTGGTATCTCCTGTACGCTGTGCTACCTCGGTGGTGTCTTTCAACGCATTGGCCAAAGCATTGTTTACGTTATCCAACATGGGATAAATCTCCATGTTGTCATAAGTTTCCCAGAATTCCAATTTCGCTGAACCCTGCAGAAGCTTACGTACGCGATCTTCGTCGGTTACACCCGGCAGTTCGATAAGGATGCGGTTGGTGCCTTGCTGCAACTGGATATTAGGGGAGGTAACACCGAACTTATCAATACGGGTACGTAATACTTTAAAGGAATTATCTATGGCATTAGTTGCTTCCTGTTGCAGGAAGTCATGTACTTGTGCATCCGTGCTATTGGGCTTTACATAGGCTGAATTGTCTTTTGTAGCGAAGAAACTAGCCAAGGATGTACCTAGGCTAAGGTTTTTGAATTCGTCAACAAAAAGATCTACATATCCACTTTGACTGGTTTTACTCCGTACTGCGGCATTTTGTAAAGCCTTGTTGAAATTTTCGTCTTTAGGGTTATTGGCTAGATTACGAACCAATTCCTGTAACGATACTTCCATGGTCACATTCATGCCACCTTTCAAATCGAGGCCCAGCGCAATTTCGTTTCCCTTGGCTTCCCGGTAAGTGTATTGGGCAATTCCCAAATTGTACACGACCTCGCCGGCCATGGAATCTAAATATGCTTTCTCCTTCGCGATATCGCCTTGGGCATAAGCCTCAGCATCGCGTTCCACCTTACGGGTTACGAATGTGAATGATAGGGAATAGAGGCACGCTATGGTGACCATTATTACCAAAAAATTAATCAGCCCTTTACCTTGCATTTTCTTTCGTTAGCTTGTATTTGTTCGTTATAATTTGTATATGGTTTCATTAAGAACGGCAAAGGTATAAAATTTTTGCATAATGAAAGGGGTATTTTTATAGTTTATTCGTTCTGGGTTTAAGACCATTAACTTGTTGTGTGCTTGATTTTTGTAGTCAAAACAATGATAAGGATGCCCATGGATGCAATGACGGCGTAGGCCGCGCGGAGCCCGGTGAATTCGGCGATGAAACCAATGAGCGGTGGACCCACCAAAAAGCCACAAAAACCAATGGTGGTGACCGCGGCCAAGGCGGCTCCCGGCGATAACTTGCTGGACCGTCCGGCAAGACTGTAAACCAACGGGATGATTGCTGAAGAACCAATGCCGACAACCAGAAAAGCAACGATGACAACCCCGAAATGGGGATAAACCACGGACATGATTAATCCAGCCGAACTTAATGCCCCGCTCGTTACCAAGGTGGTTTTAGGTCCAAGGCGCCTTACTGTCCAATCCGAAAGAAAGCGACCGGCGGCCATGCTAAAGAGGAAAGCGCTCAACCCATAGCCTATGAGGCTTTTTTCCACGTTTACCACTTCCTCCATATAGATGCCACACCAGTCGTATAGCGCTCCTTCACCAATCATGGCACAAAAGGCAATGGCACCCAACACGGCTAAGGGTTTATCCGGAATGGAAAATAACGGCTCTTTCTTCTGCTGTTGCGGTTGGTCATCGGCAATAAGATAGGCAGCAAGACACACGATGCTCAATATCGCGGCCGAGGATATGGCCATGAAATGGCGGAGTGGTATGACATGATGGTTGATCATCAAGGCACCAATGCCCGCCCCTACGAACCCGGCGATGCTCCACATCCCATGGAACGCCCCCATAATCGGCTTCTCATAATGCTTGCCCAAGGCCACGGCTTGTGTGTTTACTGATATATTGAGCAGGTTGCCCGCCATGCCAAAAAACACTAGGTTGGCCATCAAGCTATACATATGCTCCCAATAACCGATACCGATCAAAAGCAGGGCATATAAAACCGCTGCAACCAGCACAATACGCTTGCTTCCTAACTTGCCGATGACCCAACCCGATACAGGCAGCGAGATAAGGGTGCCTATGGGTAAGGCGAATAATACAATGCCGAGTTGACCTTCTGATAAACCCAACATGTTCTTGATGTCGGGAATCCGGGAAGCCCAGGAAGCAAAGCAAAGTCCATAGCTGAAAAAGGCAATCCCAATTGCTAGGCGATGGATATGTGTGCGGTGGCTTAGCGTTGGGCGATTATTCATGTCGTATGTCTTCAAAACCTGCGCAAAGGTACAATAAAAAAACCCCGCATATCACATCGATGAATAGACCTGCTCCGGTACGGTAAGATTGTGCGTTAACTTCCTGCTGGAGGGTAAATAAAAGTAATCCGCAACATAACGCAGTGAGAATAGCTTTTTCATCATACTTGTTTTTTAAAATGTAAACAATATATTTGTTAACTGGCAGACAATGGCGAATGGATTGCCATCGTATGATGCCACAAAAAAAACACCAAAAAACCCTATCAACGATGAAGAAAAAAACACTCGTTTTAGCGATCGTCTTATTTACGGCCGTGCAATTGCATGCGCAACGTAAGGTTTCACCGGGCATAAGAGCAGGTGTAAATGTGGCTACGCTTAGCAATATCAATGCCGACTTCAAAACTGATTTTTATGTGGGAGGTATCCTGAGCCTTAATTTGGCCCAGAAATATACCCTGCAGCCTGAACTGATCTATACCCGACAGGGGGCCAACAACGTACGGTTTGAAGATGAAAATGGCGCAGGCAGGGATGAAAATGTAACCATCCAGTACCTTTCTTTGGGGGTGATTAACAAATTCTATTTTATTGACGGATTTCATGCGTTGGCCGGACCGTCGATTGATATGAAGATCGGTAAGAATTTTCCCCGCATTGATTTTGATGACGACGATTATGGCGGGGTCGATTTAGGCATTTCGCTCGGTCTTGGCTACACCTTGCCCATTGGACTAACTTTTGAGGGCCGATTTAAAACGGGGATGCTCGATGCATTCAACAACGATTATTTTTTGGGTATTTTTGATGATCCAGACCGTATTTCGTTGAATCGGGTATTCCAGATCGGGTTAAGTTATTCATTTTGACATAAAAACCCCATAGGTAGGAGTGCTGTTAAGCGTAGAAAACCTATGGGGTTCTGAATCTTCATTAGATGTAGGGGCATTTGCGTCGGATAAATGTCAGGTTAATGACATTAAACATTAAGCAAACCCCTATTAAGGCTTTTTGTTTGTTAAAGACACAAAAAAATAGTAATTTCGCCCGGCAAATAGTAATCCCAACACATATTTGCCATGCATTTAGACCCTGAAAAATTCGTAGTTGAAGGCCTCACCTACGATGATGTACTTTTAATTCCTGCTTACTCCGAAGTGTTGCCGCGCGACGTGGATACCACGACTTTTTTGACCAAAAATCTCAAACTAAACATCCCGTTGGTATCAGCAGCTATGGATACCGTGACCGGTTCCGACTTGGCCATTGCCGTTGCGCAAGCCGGAGGATTAGGCATGCTGCATAAAAACATGAGCATAGCCGACCAAGCCGCGGAAGTGCGCAAGGTTAAACGGTCGGAAAGTGGCATGATACAGGATCCCGTCACGTTGAATGAAAACACCACTGTTGGGGATGCATTTCAAATTATGAAGGATCATAAAATCGGCGGCATACCCATCATAGACCAAGGAAACAGATTAGTAGGCATCGTGACTAATCGCGACCTCCGTTTCCAAAAGGACATGAAACGTCCCATCAGTGAATTGATGACAAAGGATAGTTTGGTGGTGGCACCTGTAGGTACCGATTTAGTTAAGGCGGAAGCTATCCTGCAAAACTATAAAATAGAGAAACTGCCCGTGGTTGATGACAACCATGTTCTCGTTGGCCTGATAACATTCAAAGACATACAGAAATACAAACATTTCCCCAATGCGGCCAAAGACAGCCATGGTAGATTACTTGTGGGGGCGGCTGTGGGTGTGACGACGGATACCATGGACCGTGTAGAAGCACTGGTCAAAGCCGGGGTTGACGTCATTACGATCGATACAGCACATGGGCACTCCAAAGGAGTTATTCATAAGCTTAAGGAAGTGAAAACCGCGTTTCCGGGCCTACAGGTGATTGTGGGCAACATCGCCACCGCTGATGCCGCCGTGGCGTTGGCAGATGCAGGTGCTGATGCGGTGAAGGTAGGAATCGGTCCCGGATCCATCTGTACCACGCGCATCATCGCGGGCGTAGGGGTACCACAGCTGTATGCCGTCTACGAGGTCGCTAAAGCCCTTCGCGGTCGAGGTGTGCCGGTTATTGCGGATGGGGGAATCAAGCAGACTGGCGATATCGCCAAAGCCATTGCTGCAGGAGCAGATACGGTTATGGCAGGATCGTTGTTTGCCGGTGTAGAGGAAGCACCGGGTGAAACCATCATTTATGAAGGACGTAAGTTCAAATCATACCGGGGTATGGGTTCCGTTGAAGCCATGGAACAGGGATCGAAAGATCGCTATTTCCAGGATGTGGAAGATGATATCAAAAAACTGGTACCCGAAGGTATTGTAGGGCGTGTGGCCTACAAAGGCACATTGGCCGAAGTGGTCTACCAGTATGTAGGCGGTTTGCGGGCGAGCATGGGGTACTGCGGCGCTGCAACCATCAAAGCCCTGCAGGCGGCACGGTTTGTGAAAATAACGGGAGCCGGATTCCGTGAAAGCCATCCCCATAATATCACCATTACAAAGGAGGCGCCTAATTATCACAGTAGACCTTAGTACCTTAAACGGTATCAGCTATCGGCCATTACTTGCTGGATGATTGCCATGCCGTTATCAATATCTCCCGGTTGAACAATCAATGCTGGTCTAAACCGGATGGTGCGTTCGCCACAGCCAAGAAACAGTGCGCCATATTCCATGCCTTTTTTGAGAAACGTATCGCGTAACGGTTTGTTTGGGAAGTCAAAGGCACAAAACAAGCCCATGCCACGCACATTGGAAAGGATGGGATACTGGCGGACAAGGGCATGCAGCTGTTGTTGGAGATACGCTCCGGTCTTTTCCGCATGCTGCAAGAGGTGATCCTCCTCGATGATTTCAAGGATCTTGGTTGAACGTACCATATCTGTCAAACTACCTCCCCATGTGGAATTGATACGGGAAGGTACGTGGAAGACATTGGTTTCTATTTCGTCCACGCGGGTACCCGCAAGGATGCCGCAAACCTGCATTTTCTTACCAAAGGCAATGATATCAGGCCTGGCCAGCTCCCCAAAATGCTCATGGCACCAAAATTTACCGGTCAATCCCACACCGGTCTGTATTTCGTCATAGATTAATAGGGCCTCGTTTTCATCGGCGAGTATGCGCAGCTGTTCCATGAATTCACGACGGAAATGGTTGTCGCCCCCCTCGGCTTGAATGGGCTCGATGATGATGGCACAGATGTCATCCTTGTTATCGTTAAACGCCTGTTTAATCTGGCTGATGGTATGTTGTTCACGTTGTTGAGCGTCCTCTAAATTTTCCTTTGTCAATGGGAAGGTCAATTTGGGACTACTTACCCGCGGCCAATCAAATTTGGCAAACCATTTGGTCTTATCGGGCTGCGTATTGGTAAGGCTCATGGTATAGCCCGACCTGCCGTGAAATGCTTGTTCAAAGTGGAGTACCTGGGTGCCTTTTTCATGGCGATATCCCTTTTGGAAATTTTTCTGTACTTTCCAGTCCATGGCCACTTTCAACGCATTTTCTACCGCCAATGCGCCACCTGAAACGAAGAAAGCATGGGGAAGATAGGAGGGGATGGCCACTCGTTCGAAGGTTGCTACAAATTGCGCGTATTCCACGGTATAGATGTCCGAATTGGATGGGTTGATCAGTGCGGCATGCAGCAGACTATCGGTGAAGCCTGCATCACCCGTCATTTTGGGGTGGTTATATCCTAATGGAACCGAGGCAAAGCAGGTAAAAAAATCAAGTAGCTTACGACGATGCTTCGAATCGTAGATGGTAACGCCATGGCTATTGCCCATATCAAAGGTAATGTCATATCCATCGGCAAGGATATGTTTGGCCAAGGTCTTATGCACCGCATCTGGTGTTATGGCTATTTTATACATGTTTTAATACGGATTGGTTATGTCCAAATATATGTTTTTGGCAGGTGTTGAACAAACTTTTTTGCGGGTAAATGCACGTTTTTGCGGCTTTTCAAGGTTTAAACCGTTTAAACCTATTTTTTGTTTTCAAACTGCGCATGCATACCCAATATTCCAGTAAGGCCGCCCGTATGGATGATGAGGATGTTCTCGCCACGTTGAAAGTAATCCTTGGATGTCAAATCAAAAACACCGTAAAAGAGTTTTCCGGTATATACCGGCTCAATCAATATGCCGGTTTTTGCACAGAACCCGTTGATGAAGTCAGTCAATTCAGGCGTAGTCTTGGCATATCCACCAAAATGATAATCGGTATGCAATATGATGTCATGTGATGCGGCTTCAGGGTATAATTCAGTAACAGCCTGTTGGATAAAATCACCGCCGGCCAATACCGGTATACCATGCAATAAGGTATTCAGTCCCTTCCGTGTCTTGCCCATGTGTAACCCAGCCAGCGTAGTACCGGTGCCACAAGCACAGAAAACATGGTCATATACCTGCTCCAATTCGTCGAAGATTTCCCCACAGCCACGGGCCCCGTCCACACCATGTCCACCTTCATCGATAAAGTAAGCTTGCGTGTCCTGTTCAAAATACCGATTATATAAAGCGAGCTTATCCTTGTAGGTGGTACGATCTGTAAAGATCAATTCCATGCCAAACACCTTGGATAATGATAGATTGGCATTCGATACGGTTTCCCCACGTACAAATGCCGTGGTCTTAAAGCCGAATTTGGCGCCTGCGCATGCAGTGGCCAATAGGTGGTTTGACCATGCGCCGCCAAAGGTGATCAAGTGGTTCTTGTTGCCGTCGCGTGCCGCCTGTAGCACATATTTCAATTTACGCCATTTATTGCCCGAAATAAAGGGATGAATCATATCATCACGTTTTACATGGACAGTGAGGCCCTTCTGCTGAAATAGGGGAAAATCCAAGTTTTCAACCGGGCTATAAAAATTAGAAGGAAACATGCTGTTTTTGCAAATATAGTAGAATTTCGATGGTTTTACGCTACTTTTGCGCCATGGCAGATGATTTGGAATTGCAGGAACCGGACGAGCAGGATCTATTTGAACACTTACGTATCGTAGTGGACAACGGGCAGGCCTTGTTGCGTATCGATAAGTTCCTGATGAATAGGATAGAAAATGCCTCCCGCAACCGCATCCAGCATGCCATAACTGCGGGGACAGTATTAGTCAATGGGCAACAAATAAAAGCCAGCTACAAGGTCAAACCATCCGATGTTATTTCAGTGGTATTGCCCCATCCACCGCGTGACACAGAAATTTACCCTGAAGATATCCCGTTGGACATCCCCTATGAAGATGATGATTTGTTGATTGTAAACAAATCAGCAGGCATGGTG
Source organism: Parapedobacter tibetensis (assembly GCF_024704835.1). Lineage (GTDB taxonomy): Bacteria > Bacteroidota > Bacteroidia > Sphingobacteriales > Sphingobacteriaceae > Parapedobacter > Parapedobacter tibetensis. Next base: position 134,507 of record NZ_JAMXBE010000003.1, on the reverse strand, counting down.
GTGCACCCGGGATACAACAACTATACGGGTACCTTGGTAAACGCGCTCGCGCATCACTTCTCCAGCTTTCCCCAGTTGCCAGGCAACGACGGTCGGCCTGGATTGGTCCATCGGATTGATAAGGATACCAGTGGCCTATTGGTCATTGGCAAGAATGAGTGGGCGCTTACCTATTTAGCCAAGCAGTTTTTTGACCATAGCATTTCCCGCAAGTATATTGCGCTCGTGTGGGGAGACGTCTTACAAGATGGAAGCATCACAGGTTATATCGGCCGTAGTGCCAAAGACCGGAAGGTCATGGCTGTGTACGATGATCCTGATAAGGGGAAATGGTCCGTGACGCATTATCACGTATTGGAACGGTTTGGCTATGTGACATTGATCGAATGCCAATTGGAAACGGGCCGTACCCATCAAATCCGTGCCCACCTGCAATCCATCAGCCATCCCTTGTTTAATGATGCCGTATATGGGGGCAACCGTATTCTGAAGGGCACCGTGTTTAGTAAATATAGACAGTTTGTGGATAATTGCTTCGCATTGCTGCCGCGTCAGGCCCTCCATGCCCAAAGCCTCGGTTTCATACACCCTACGTCGAAGAAAAAAATGGAATTCAGTACACCATTGCCCGATGATTTTCGTTTATGTTTAGAAAAATGGCGAGCATATACTTCGTGGAAAGAGTTAGAATAAAAGAGCATCTTAGGACGTTATCAATAATTTTCAAATAAAAATAATCAATGCCTGTACATTACATCGATTTCAATAATAAACTCGTACCTGAGAAAGAAACTATTTTGACTGCCGATAACCGAGCATTCAGGTATGGGGATGGTCTATTTGAGACTATGCGATGGATGGATGGGGATATCCGGTTTTTGCAGCATCACTTGGCAAGGCTGCATGAGGGGATGCATTTGCTGCAATTGGAACATCCTGCTTCTTTTGATGAACAATTCATCCGTTCCCGAACAGCGGCACTTATCAATAAAAATAACTTGGAAGGCCAGCATGTCCGTGTACGGCTCCAGGTTTTTCGAGATGGAGGAGGTTTGTATAGTCCACAACAGAACACCGCTGCCTATGTACTGAGCGTTTCCAGGCTCGATTCCGATGACGTGAATCACCGGAAGATCGGCTTAATTGTGGATGTTTATACCGAATTCCGTAAACCTACCAGCGAGCTATCAAAATTGAAATCGGCAAACGCCCTGGTATTTGTCATGGCAGGGTTGTATCGCAAAAAGAAGGGACTGGATGATGTGCTGTTGTTGAACCAGGAAGGATTCTTATGCGAATCACTCAGTTCTAATGTGTTTATATGGTACGATAAGAAGCTTTATACCCCAGCGCTTAGCGAAGGATGCATTGACGGTGTGATGCGTAAAGTGGTTATCGAAATCGCGTTAGACAGCGGGTTGGATGTGATAGAGGCCCAAATCAGTCCAGATATTATGAACGAGGCCGATGAAATATTCCATACCAACGCCATCCACGGTGTGCAATGGGTAATGGGCTACAAGCAGAAACGTTATTTCAACCGCATATCAAGGATGTTGCAAGAAAAGCTGCAACAGTGGCCGATGGATTCAATCGCCAAGGCGGAAAGCTGATAGCCACCTACCGATTTTCCGTATCGATTTCCGCGTATCCCACCAATTCATCCCATGTGGTGCCTTGGCGACGGTTATATACCAATATTTGATAGGTATTGTTCGTTTCAAAATGGTTCCCACTGGAGAAGGTGGGGTTCGATCCGCCTGAGGGGCTTACATAAACGTATTCATAGTCATAGAGCCCCTGCTTCAGTAAGATGGTAGCTTGCCACTTTCCTTGATTAGCATCGTATACCATCTTGTTGCTTTCATCACAATGATAATTGTTGAATCCACCGACCACATGTACTGATCCCCCTGTCATGGTATCATCTTCAAGCGTGAATGTGACCCAAACGTAGTCGGATTCTGTGGTGGCATCGGCTTTATCTTGGTTGCGAATAAAAAATAGGCCATTTTCATCAAATACCGAAGCATAGGACGCTCCGCTATAGTTTTTGTCGGGAACGAGGTCCACCCTAACCGAGCTGTCCACCGCGATGTTCGCCACGTGTTCGGAAGCCAAACGCAGGCTACGTAAGTCCATATACCGGAACTCATTGCCCCCACCAAAATCCAAGGTTTTGTTGTCATTGTAGGTCAATTCCTGATTGTTTACAAATAGGGGAGTGGTGAGCCATTGTTGTATGTCGGGCCGCTGGTTTTGCATGACCAAGATTTTAACGTCCTCATAGGGATTATTCACGGTAAGCCCGCCGGTATTGACTTTGAGATTTAGCTTTTGGTTTTTGTTTCGTTTGGAAACGTCGAAAGAAGGGATTAACTGTGGGGATACCGACATCAGGGGAGCCAATACATAGAAACGCCTACTGATAATCAGTCGGCTTTTGTCTGCGTCTTCGTAGACTTTCAGTAAATAATTACCTGCCAATTTAGGGCCTACATTTGCGGTTGGGAAATTCACGCGATAATGGGTGTAGGGCTGCAAGGTATTGACAGACGTTTTATACGTCGTGATACGGTCTTCGTTGAAACCAATGGCAAATTCTAATGGCGAAAGCCTACTCGGTTTCCAATTGGGATCATAGTGTTCGATACTGAAATAATAATTGCGTACATCACCCCGCAAATCGTCGAATTCCAATGTAAGCTGCCCATCGCCGTGCAATTCAATGATGGGCAATGTGTTTTCATGGGCTGCAGGATGAAGTTGGACGGTTTTAATAGCGGGGAGGTAGTTGATATTGTCATATACCAATTCCTGTTGTGGGCTACGTTCGCGGGCTACGCGTTTTTTTTTCTGTTTCTGCGCCATCAATCCCAAACAGATCGAAGATAGTAAGCACAGGATAAGAATTTTCTTCATGGCAAATTTAATATTTCACTTGATCTTCTGGACTTCCCAACTCCTTTCACGCAAAGTTCGCTAAGACGCCTACGCTCCCGCCAAGTACGCGAAGGCTCTTCTTTCTGACTTAACCATCCAATTCCATAATTTCCTCCGCCAGTTTTTCCCACTGGTTTTGCAGGGTTTGTAACGTGCTTTTCAGGTCATCGTATTGACGGGATGCTTCGGCTGGCTTTACATTATCCGCATAGAAGTTTTCATCGGCCATCAATAATTCGGCTTCCTTGATAGCCTTTTCCTTTTCAGTGATGCGGTGTTCGATATCCTCCAATTCCTTATGCAGTTTTTTGGTCTGCCATTCCCTGTCGTCTGTTCTTGGGACTTTGGGTTGCTTTGTTTCGGGTTTGGAGGACTTCTTCTGGGATTTCTCTGCAATTGCCTTTGGTGTCCGTTTGGACTGCCATTCCTCGTATTCTCGATAAGTGCCTGGGTATTCCTTAATTTTCCGGTCTTCGATATACCAGATTTTATTGGCCACATGGTCCAGTAAATACCTGTCATGCGATACGAGAATGAACGTGCCTTCAAACTGCGTGAGGGCCTGTATGAGGATGTTCACGGATTGGATATCCAAGTGGTTTGTGGGTTCGTCCAATACGAGGAAATTGGCATCTGCGGTGAGTGCCTTTGCCAAGGCTACCCGAGATTTTTCACCACCGGAGAGCACGCGTATTTTTTTGAATGCATCGTCACCGGTAAAGAGGAAACAGCCGAGGATGGAACGCAATTCAGTTTCCGAATGCTTCGGTGCAAAGATCTGCAGTTCCCGAATGATTTCATTATCGAGATGTAGGGCTTCCAGCTGGTGTTGTGCGAAGAATGTCTGCGTCACGTTGTGTCCGGTTTCACATTTTCCCTCAAAATCTTTGTCGGCATTAGCCACAAGGCGCAACAGGGTAGATTTACCCTTGCCATTGGCACCTATGAGGGCAATCTTGTCGCCTTTTTCGATGACGGCATCCGTTTGTTCGAGGATGGGAACACCGGGATATGATTTGCTGATGTTTTCCAACATGACTACGTGCCTACCGGATTGCTTGCTGAACTTGAAACGGAAATTGACACTTGGGTTATAGTCATCCACATCTTCCACTTTTTCCATGCGCTCCAAAGCTTTGATACGCGATTGCACCATCTTAGCTTTGCTGGCTTTGGCACGAAACCGCTCAATGAGCCGTTCTTCCTGCTTGATCTTGGCCTGCTGGTTTTTGAATTGGTTGCCTTGTATCTCTTCACGCAATGTCTTTTCTTCCAGATAGAAGCTATAATTACCTGCATAGACATCCAGCTTGCCGCGACGAGATTCGACCGTGATGTTGACCACGCGATCGAGGAAATAGCGGTCGTGAGACACGATGACAATGGCTCCCTCAAATGCCTGCAAATAGCCTTCGAGCCACTTGATTGATGGGAGATCAAGGTGATTCGTCGGTTCGTCGAGCAGGAGGATATCAGGAGCTTGAAGCAGTATACGCGCTAGCATCACGCGCATTCGCCAACCTCCGGAAAATTCGGACAGTCGCCGCTTCCGGTCGCTGTCGCTGAAACCCAAGCCTGCAAGTATTTCGTGTGAGCGGTATTCAATGTTATATCCATCCAACGCCTCAAATTCAATTTGCCTGTCGCTTAACTTTTGGATCAAATCGTCTGAGTAGTCGGTTTCCAGCTTTTCCAGCAATCGTTCTATTTCCGTGTGCAATTGGTTTTGGCGCTCAAACGCTTCCATAGCTACATGGAGGATGCTTTTTTCCGATTGGTAGGATAGCAAATCTTGGTTGAGGTAACCGATTTTGATATCCTTAGCCATCGATATGGAGCCCGAAGTAGGTGAATATTCCCCAACAATCAGTTTCAATAGCGTAGTTTTGCCTGTTCCATTGGCTCCTATGAGTCCAGTTTTGTCGCCTGGCTTAATATGCCAGTTGGCCTCGTCATACAGGGCACGGGCGCCGATTTCAAATGTAAGATTATTAATTGCAATCATTTCAGGTGCAAAGGTAGTAAAAAGCTGTCGGCTGTAAGCAATTGGCTATCGTTATCCTAGGGTAGTTTTGTTTGGGGGATTATTGTTGATATAAAAGGAAGGATTAAATTAGGCATTTTGCGCTCTTAGCCCGCAGTGCTTTCCGTGCCCTTTGCGGCGAATGAGCAAAAAACTTCCCGGCGAGGGAAAAAATGGCCCGCGCGGCCAAAGAGCGCAATGATAATCTAAAATCTAAAATCAATCCCTACCTTTGCCCCCATGTATAAACTGGTGAAACCGCTGCTTTTTTCGCTCGACCCGGAGTCCGCTCACTATACCGTTGCCGGGGGACTGAGATCGTTCTGCAAACTGTGGGGAAGTAAGCGATTGCTGAAATCTATCTACGGTTTTGACGACCCAAAACTGGAACGTGAAGTATTTGGCTTGAAATTTAAAAACCCCATCGGATTGGCTGCTGGCTTTGACAAGAATGCTGAGTATGTGGGAGAAATGGCTGCCTTGGGATTCGGGTTCATCGAGATTGGCACGGTCACCCCACGCCCACAGCCGGGCAATGACAAACCCCGTCTATTCCGATTGAGGGCAGATGAAGCATTGATTAACCGGATGGGTTTTAATAACCAAGGGGTAGATGTGGCGGCTAGCCGGCTAAGCAGGCTGAAAGACCGCCAAGGTCTAATCATTGGAGGCAATATTGGAAAAAACAAAGCTACACCCAATGCGGATGCAGTGGACGATTACGTCACCTGTTTCGATGCCTTATTTGACGTAGTGGATTATTTCGTGGTCAATGTAAGTTCACCCAACACGCCTGGGCTACGTGATCTACAGGAAAAGGAACCTTTGAAGCATATCCTGAACACCTTGCAACTGCGTAATGACAAACAGGGTGTTTCTAGGCCCATCTTACTTAAAATAGCACCTGACCTTACGAACAGCCAATTGGACGATATTGTTGAAATCGTGCAGGAAACGGGTATTGCTGGTGTCATCGCTACCAATACGACCATTTCACGTGAAGGGTTGAAGGATAGTAGACACTTGATATCACAAACGGGTGGGTTAAGTGGTGCACCGCTAACCAAACGAGCCACCGAGGTGATTCGGTACCTAGCGACAAAATCAGATCACGGGTTTCCCATTATCGGCGTGGGGGGCATCCATAGTGCGGAAGACGCCCTTGCGAAGCTCGAAGCCGGAGCGGCCTTGGTACAACTCTATACCGGATTTATTTATGAAGGACCAGGGTTGGTGAGGCGGATTGGTAGAAAAATAGCACATGGGTGAATAGCTTAAGCCCTCATAGGTTTTGAAAACCTATGAGGGCTTACACTTATATTATTGCAATAGACTATTGCAGCGCATCTATCCGAGCCTGCAATTCATCGATTTTGACTTTGTCTTCCTTAATTTCATAATATTTTCTAAGGTTAGTCAACGCCAAAAATGATTTGCCATCAAGTTCTACTGCTTTTTCCAAGTAAGGGAACGCAGAATCAAAAATATCGTAAGCCTTTTTAACCTCTACATCATATTCCGCTTGAGGAAGGCTCGCATTGTTTGTTTTATTGAAAAGATCAATCCCTTTATTCAGGATTAACCCGCCAAGGTTGATGTTGGCATCCAAGTAATTGGCATCAATTGCCAATGCTTTCTTATAGGAGGCCTCGGCGTTTTCCATATCGTTGGTGGAGCTGTATGCGATTCCTAGGTAGTAGTGCAGGTTTTTGTTATCGGGATCCTTGGAAACCTGTTCGTTTATGGTACCGATGACTTTCTCCTCATTACCAGCCATGAGGTTCAATTCGATGTTTTGTGTAGCTATTTCCCCGTCTTGAGGGTATTTGCTTGCCCCCAATTCTGCATATTTAATCGCATTGGTGGTGTCGCCCTGCATAAGGTACAGTCGCGAAACATCCAAAATGATTTGTTTGTTGTTTGAGAAGCTATCCACGGGCACAAGCTCTACATATTTGGCCAATGCATTCTCATAATTTTGGGTGTTTACTGCTGCCAAACCTGAATAATACAGTAACGTGGTGTCACCCGGAAGGTATTTCAACCCATTGTTAAACGCATTATATGCAGCTTCAAAATTTTGGCCATCCCATGCAGCCACACCTTTGTTGAGTTCATACTGGGCCAAGATGGAATTAAGGATGCTGAGGTTTTGCTCATTTTCCTTTTCGGTATCGAGGCTTACGGCCTTGTCACGGGCTTCGACGGCTTTCTTAGCATAGCCATCCGAAGCATCGGTGGAGTCTAATAAAGCTAGGTCGGCATTTACCAAGGCATAGTATGTCCATGTCTCCGCCAATTCGCTAGTCTTTTCATGTTCAATAGCTTTTTCCAAGGCTTCCTTAGCCGTGTTCAAATCACTGACACCCAACACGGCATTGCCAATGGATTTTACTTCATTAAATTTATCATAGCTGGTTTTAGCTTTCCGCAAGTTGCTTGTTTGTGCGAAAGCTATTGATGTGGTAAATACCAGCGCACCTAATAAAATGGATTTCACTTTCATGATCTTAGTTTATTGTGAGTTGATTTAATATATTATTTACTCGTTCTAGTTGAATGATATCCCCGGATTGGTCGTACAATACAGCAAGGGATTTCAATGCTTTTACCTCGGAGGGTTTGATTTGATTTGCTAGTAACAAATACTCGCGCGCTTTGTTTTGCTTTTCTTCATTTTCCGGATCCGCAACGTATTCCTTTAGATAAAGCAACCCCAACTCAAAATTACCTTCAAAATTATTTGCATCCAGCTTTACCACTTTCTCATAATACTTCTTGGCAACGGCACTGTTGCCCTCCATTTCATTTGCATAACCTGAAACGTAGTTAAGATGTACATTTTCAGGTTCGTGTGCAAGCGCTTCGTCCACCAACGGTACGATCGCCGAATAGGATTCATTTGCCAAGTACATGTTGATCAATTCGAACAATATATCCTTATTTTCAGGGAATTGTTCTCTGCCAGTAAGCAATGTATTAAGCATTGATCTCTTGTCGTTTTTTTTCCGGTAGAGTTCGGTGAGCTCAAGGATATAGAGCGGGGACGAAGTTTCCCGTTGGCTCATGAAAGATTGGTAACGTTTTATCGCGTTGTCTATCCCTCCGGTCTTTGTGCTCAACACAGCGAGGTTGTGTTTTACATCAATGGTGGAGCTACTTATGGAGTCCACTTTGTGATATTGATGAAGCGCCTCCTCATAATTGGCCTTTGCTATTGCGCGATTGGCCTTGATGAGATACGCATTTGCCAAGGATCGTCTGATATACCTGATCTCGGGTTCATGTTCGTAGCTCAGCTGTTTGTTGTCCAATCGGGCCAGGGCGGCCAGTGCGATTTCTGTTGGATCGGCATTGTACTTCTGTGTCCGGTTTGAGTCTACCACCGCCAATGTGCTGTAGACTAAGCCCCGCAGCAAATTATTTCTAAAATTAGCCGAATCACGCCTTGTTTTATAAGCCTCATCGGCAAATTTGCGCGCAGCTTCCAATTGTTTGAAATCCTTTGATTTGGTATACAGTGCAAAATTGTTGTTGCCCTCCTTCAAGTTGGATTGGGCAACAACGTGCAATGCGCCGATGGTTAATAAGAAAGAAATAAAAACTGTTAGTTTCATCTGTATATAATTTTAATCTTCGACGGCCAGATGGAGCCTTTGATAATTAAAACAATCATTACCCTGTGTGTTTAACGATTATTTTAATCATGTCGGGTTCATTATTTATTCCTCCGTTTGGGGTGTGGTGTCATCGGTATCGTTTACATCGGTATCGCCATCATTTTCCGAAGTTTCCCCTCCGACGATCTCTTCGCCTTCGACGATCTCGCCCTCAATGATTATTGCTTCTTCATGTTCCACTTTGGTGACCGATGCAATCTCATCTTTACCTTTTAGGTTAATGAGGCGTACACCCTGTGTTGCTCTGCCCATCACCCTCAACTCGCTAACGGCAATTCGGATGACGATGCCCGACTTGTTGATAATCATCAAGTCATCGTTATCAGTCACATTCTTTATGGATACTAATCTACCGGTTTTTTCGGTAACATTGAGCGTTTTTACACCCTTGCCTCCCCGGTTGGTTACCCGGTAATCCTCAATATCCGTACGTTTGCCATATCCTTTTTCTGATACAACCAACACCGTTATTTCAGGATTATTAACACTAATCATGCCAACTACTTCGTCATCTGGGCCTGCTAATGTGACACCGCGGACACCGGTAGCGGTGCGTCCCATGGGGCGTACGGTGGATTCATTGAAACGGATGGCTCTTCCTGAACGTAAGGCCATTACAATTTCACTGTTGCCATCAGTAAGGGATGCTTCCAACAGTTGGTCGCCCTCGTTGATGTTGATGGCGTTGATGCCATTAGCGCGGGGGCGGGAGTAAGCTTCGAGGGACGTTTTCTTGATTGTGCCCCTTTTTGTACACATGATGATGAAATTGTTCTCAAGGTATTCCTTGTCCTTGAGGTTTTTCACTTTGATATAGGCCTTAATCTTTTCTTCCTTGGGAATATTGATGATGTTTTGGATAGCACGGCCCCGTGATGTACGGCTACCTTCGGGGATTTCAAACGCCCGTAGCCAGAAACAACGACCAGTCTCGGTAAAAAACAGCATGTAGTTGTGTGCCGAGGCTATGATGATGTGTTCGGTGAAGTCTTCTTCACGCGTATTGGTCCCCAAGGAACCCTTGCCGCCCCGGCTTTGCCTGCGGTACTCGGTCAGCGGTGTGCGCTTCACATAGCTTTCATGCGATATGGTGATGACGATTTCCTCGTCATCGATGAAGTCTTCCATGCGCATATCTTCTGCTGAATGCACAATGATGGAGCGGCGTTCATCCCCATATTTTTCCTTTACTTCTTGAAGCTCATCCTTGATGATTTTCATCCGGAGGCCTTCATCATCAAGAATGGATTTCAAATAATCGATGGTTTTCATCAGTTCGGCATACTCATCCTTGATTTTGTCGCGTTCCAGTCCGGTAAGACGGCGCAGTGTCATATCCAAGATAGCCCTGGCTTGTATATCGGAAAGGCCGAATTTTTCCATTAAGCCAGTCCGTGCTTCCTCCGGGGTCTCCGATGCACGGATAAGCTTGATGACTTCATCGAGATGGTCAAGGGCAATGAGTAAACCTTGCAGTATATGTGCCCTTTTCTCGGCTTCTGCCAGTTCAAACCGTGTCCGGCGTACGACTACTTCATGGCGATGTTCCACAAAATGGTGGATCATATCCTTGAGGTTGAGGAGTATCGGGCGGCCATGCACGAGCGCTATGTTATTTACACTGAATGAGGTCTGTAAAGCCGTATGCTTATAGAGATTGTTTAATACAATGGAAGCATTGGATTCGCGTTTGATTTCATACACGATGCGCATACCGTGCCTGTCTGACTCGTCGCGAATGGTGGAGATGCCCTCCATCTTTTTCTCGTTGACCAGATCTGCCGTCCGCTCGATCATGTTAGCCTTGTTTACCTGGTAAGGTATCTCGGTCACGATGATTTGTTCCCGCCCACTTTTCAACGTCTCAATCTCCGCTTTTGCCCGCATGACGACACGTCCTCTGCCTGTGAGAAATGCTTCTTGCACCCCTGCATAACCGTAGATAATCCCTCCGGTGGGGAAGTCGGGCGCTTTGATATGTTGCATCAATTCGGCGATTTCAATGTCCCGGTTATCGATATAGGCAATGATGCCATCCACCACCTCTGTCAGGTTGTGAGGGGGCATATTGGTGGCCATACCCACAGCAATACCCGAAGCACCATTAACCAGTAGATTGGGTATACGCGTTGGGAGCACGGTCGGCTCTTCGAGTGAATCGTCAAAATTGAGCTGGTAGTCGATGGTATCCTTGTTGATGTCAGAAAGTAGTTCTTCGGCAATCTTCTTCAACCTTGCTTCTGTATAACGCATGGCCGCAGGAGGGTCACCGTCAACAGAACCGTAGTTTCCTTGCCCATCTACCAATGGGTAACGCAAACTCCATTCTTGAGCCATTCGCACCATGGTGTCATATACAGACGAGTCGCCATGGGGATGGTATTTACCCAATACATCACCCACAATACGCGCTGATTTTTTATAGGATTTATTACTAGTTACTCCTAAATCAAGCATCCCATACAATACACGACGATGTACAGGTTTTAATCCGTCCCTGACATCTGGTAATGCGCGGGATACAATAACAGACATCGAGTAATCAATGTATGCGGATCTCATTTGGTCTTCGATATTGATGGGGATAATCCGGTCATTAGCCGGAACGAGGTTGTCGTCGTTTTCTGTTTCTTCTGCCATATTTAGTTCAGTTCATCAATAAAACTACGCGCAACATACTTTTAGCATATTGCGCATGCGAAATTAAGAATTTTTTGGGTGATAAAAGAATGTTTTTTGGGTATAATATCGCTGTTTTTGCCTGTATTTCATTCGTATAGTTTATTCGCTTGTGTTCGTTTTTTTCACATGCAATCATATTTCAAAGGCGTTCAAGCTGCCTTCGGCGGTTAGCGGTACTTCATTACAGCATGCTGCATATAGCAGGTTTCCCTCATCGTATCATTTTTGATGTGACTAATAATTTTCATTATCCATGCGCAATGCATATTTTTGTGCCATAATATTCTTCGCTATTTCTTAAAAACCCAATTTTTTTCGGCTAAGGTGTACAGTGATTATGGAATTACGTTTTGATACTACTACAAACTTTATTTATGAATGGACTTATCGTAAACTGATTGGGTGGGGAATACCTGAAGTGCAGGCAAATATACTCAACCTCTTTATCTTGTTGGCCATGTTGTTGTTATTGCTGGCTGTTATTGATTTCATTACCCGAAAGGTATTGGTCAAAATCCTAACGTCTGCGGCCGGTAAATCCACCACTAGGTTTGATGATTACCTAGTGAATAACAAGACGCTTGTCTATTTTGCGAGGCTCATCCCGATCATCGTTTCCATCCATTTCATCCCGGTGGTTTTCTCGGGTTTTCCAACGTGGATTTCCCCTGTTCAAAAGTTTGTAGATATCCTTTTGGTATTTGGATGGGTTATGCTATTACGGGCATTTTTTAGGTCGGTGCGCGACCACCTCCGTACCAAGAAAGGTTTCCTTGACAAACCATTGGAAAGCTACCTTCAGGTAATCAATATTTTCATGTTTTTCGTTGCGGGGATCATCGTGTTTTCCATGGTTACGGAGGAATCACCATGGGCCTTTTTGGGGGCGCTAGGGGCAGGATCCGCTATCCTCATGTTGGTATTCAAAGACACCATTCTTGGTTTTGTAGCCAGCATACAGGTATCCTCCAATGACATGGTGCGTGTGGGCGATTGGATTGAGATGCCCAAATATGGTGCCGATGGTGATGTCGTTGAAATCAACCTTAATACTGTGAAGGTGCAGAACTGGGACAAGACCATCACGACCATCCCTACCTATTACCTCATTGCGGATTCATTCAAAAACTGGCGGGGCATGCAAAACGCCGGGGGCCGCCGCATCAAACGGGCAATCAACATCAAAATCTCATCCATCCGGTACCTTACGAAAGATGAAATCGAGCGTTTGGAGAAAATACAATTGCTAACTGCTTATATAGGGGAAAGGCAAGCTGAAATCGACCGATACAATACGGAGACCCAAGCGGATCGGTCTATGCCCGTGAATGGTCGAAACATGACGAATGTGGGACTATTCCGCCAGTATATCAACCGTTATGCGCAAGCCCACCCGCAGATTCGCCAAGATATGACCATGCTTGTACGGCAACTTTCGCCCAGTGAGCATGGCTTGCCGATTGAGCTTTACATGTTTACATCGGACACCCGTTGGGCGGTGTACGAAGATATCATGTCGGATATTTTCGACCATTTGCTCTCGGCCATCAAGTATTTTGGATTAGAAGTGTTCGAGGCCCCGGCATCGGATGATATCCGGTATTTACGGGCAGGGAAGGGGGTGGATCATTGACGGTCGTGTGCATCACTGATTACCCGCATGACTTCATCGATTACTGACTTGGCCGCGTCGCGCATTTTTGAGTTGCCATTGAAGTCTGCATCAAGCGTAATTTCTTTGCTTTTCTCTTTGTAGTTATACTGGAGGTAAAACCGGGCTACCGGTTGACCCCCTGACGTGTCATCAGCGGCTGGGCTCGTGGTCATGTCGTCCGGAAGGTTCCAAAAACCCAATTGCGTCGCTTTGCCATGTAGGTATTGCATGTCGTCCTTCCGGAGTTTTATGGTATCTGTCATCAATGAGTCCCGCACATTGAGGTACTGATAGCGCCCGGTTTCAGAGTCAAACTGGTTTACCAGTTCATTACCCTCGCCGTATTTAAACACAATGGATTCAAAATCGGTAAATCGGTAAGGTGCATTTTTGAACATTTGGCTGTAATAGTAAAAACAATACAGCAGAAACGGTACAATGATACAAATGGCAAGGAAAATTCTCTTGGTGCGGTCGCTCATGTTTAATGATAAAATATCGGCAAAAGTAAGGAAATTTATGTGGAAAGGAGTATTGCTATGTCTTTCGGGTGCAGCTAACAGGTTTCACGCAAAGTGCGCCAAGAAATTACGTTGCGGTTCTTTGCACCACATTTTCCACTAGGTTGTCAAACCAGCCCGCTTGAGTAGCGCATCGGCTTCGGGCTTGCGACCCCTGAACTGGATGTAAAGCTCCATGGGATCTACGGTGCCTCCGCTGCTCAGCAGTTTCTTGAATCTGGCCGCTGTATCCGGGTTGAAAATACTGGTTTCCTTGAAATAGGCAAATGCATCGGCATCCAGTACTTCGGCCCATTTGTAAGAATAATAACCGGCGGAATAGCCTCCTGCAAAGATGTGCGAAAACGACGGGCTTTGTGCCGTACCCTTCACATTGGGGTAGAGTTGGGTTTCGCGGATGGTGTCCTTTTCGAAATGTTCAATTGGGGTGTCATCGGCAAGTTTCCCCGTATGGTAGGCCATATCCAATAGGCCGAAACCCAGTTGGCGCATGGTTTGGTACCCTTCCATGAAATTGGCCGCAGCCACGATTTTATCAATTTCTTCATTTGGCAAGGCCTCACCCGTCTGATAATGCCGGGCAAAAGAGCGGAGGAATTCCTGCTCATAGCAATAGTTTTCCATGAATTGCGAGGGCAATTCCACAAAGTCCCAATAGACATTGGTGCCTGACAGGCTTTCATAGACCGTATCGGCCATCATGCCATGCAGGGCGTGTCCAAACTCATGGAAAAGTGTGGTCACTTCGTTAAACGTGAGCAGGGAAGGGGTGTCGCCGGTTGGTCGTGCAAAATTGCATACGATGGAAATGTGCGGCCGGACCTGCATGCCGTTTTCGATGCGCTGACCACGGTAGGCGGTCATCCAGGCCCCTGCCCGTTTACCTTCCCTGGGATGCCAATCGGTATAAAGCAGCGCTTTATGTTCACCATTTTCCAATACTTCATATACGGTTACTTCAGGGTGGTATTTGGGGATGTCGGTACGCAGCTCAAAGACAAGTCCATAGAGCCGACTTGCAGCATCGAATGCAGCCTCCAGCACTTGCGGCAAAGGAAAGTAGGGCTTCAACGTTTCTTCCGACAAGTTGAATGTGGCCTCCTTTAGCTTTTCGGCATAATAAGCGTGGTCATACGGCATGATCGGGGATATGCCATCGGCCTCAGCCAAGGCTTGTAGCTTGGCCACTTCCTCCGCGGCATGAGGCTTGGCCTTCTGCAACAGGTCATGCAAGAAATCAAAGACAAGGAGAGGGGAGGAGGCCATCCGTTCCTGCAAGACAAAATCGGCATGGGTGCCAAATCCCAACAAGTTGGCCCGGCGGGCGCGCAAATCAACGATATCGCGCACAATGCCTTCGTTGTTGTATTCGTTTGACTTCAGCGCCCGAGTGGCCGAAGCGAGGTATAGCTCCTTACGCATTTCACGGTTGGCGGCATATTTCATGAAAGGAACGAAACTGGGAAAATGGAGGGTGAATACCCATCCTTCAAGGCTGCGTTTCTCGGCTTCGTCCTTGGCGGCAGCTAAAATGGAATCCGGTAGGCCCGCCAGCTGTTCCTTGTCTTGGACGTGTAATTGGTAAGCATTGGTCTCCTGCAGTACATTTTGCGAGAATTTCATCGTAAGTGTGGCCAATCGCTTGTCGATATCGCGCAGTTCTGTTTTCGCTTCAGGAGATAACAACGCTCCATTGCGGACAAATCCCTTATAGGTCTTGTCCAATAGTCGGTTCTCTTCATCGGTCAGCGTGGTTTTGTCCATTTGGTCGTGGACCTGTTTTACCTGCTGGAAGAGTCCTTCATTGAGCATGATGTCGTTACTATATGCCGCTAAAATGGGTGAGAGCTCCTGGGCAAGTTGCTGGATATAGTCGTTTGTCTCCGCAGCATCGAGGTTAAAGAAGGTGGCGGAAGCGATGTTGAGTCGAGCACCCGTACGTTCCAGCGCTGCGATGGTATTGGCAAAATCAGGGGTATCCGGATTGGCCACAATCGAATCGATTTCCTGTTTGGCCTCATCGATTAACTGAAGGATGGCGGGTTTGTAGTGTTCTTCCTTGATGGTACTGAATGGTACGCTTTCGAATGGAGTATTGAATGGCTTTAACAACGGATTTTCCATGTAACGACTAGTTTGGCCACAAAAATAGAAAAATTCCCGTACTTCATTTTTGGGGTGTTTACCGTGTTTTTGTTTTTACGTATAAAACTTTTATCTTTGTCGTATTAAATGCGCGAATGACATGGATGCTAAAATAACCCTTTCCTTTGATAAAGAAATTGTCGAGCGGGCGAAGTCTTTTGCCGATGAACATCACATCAGCCTTTCCCGCCTTACTGAGTTTATCTACCGGCAGCTTACAACCAAATCATACGGCAGCCTGGAAGAGTTACCCATTTCCGATTGGGTGAACATGCTCGCCGAGGGACAGGTCGAGTACCAGCGTCAGCCCCGCAGTCGAAAGTCCCTGAAAAACGAATATCTCAGTACCCGTAAATGAAGGTGTTTCTGGATGCTAATGTGCTTATTGCCGTGTTGAATAAGGAGTACCCATTGTTCAGCACTGCTGCGAGGGTGTTAAGTTTGCAGGATGACAAACGGTTTATGCTAGTGACTTCGCCGCTATGCTTGGCCATTGCGTTTTATTTTGCCGAGAAAAAGTCGGGCACCAATCTTGCCCGGACGAAAATCGCACTGCTAGTCTCACGTTTGCAGATAGCGGCATCCGATGCCGAGACCGTCAGGCAAGCGGTGGCCGATAAACGCATCCATGATTTCGAGGATGGATTGGAATATTACGCTGCCGTGCAATCAGCCTGCGAGATCATCATCACCGAAGATAAGGGCGACTTCTATTTTTCCGACCTACCCGTGTACAGCTGCGCGGATTTCCTAACGGGTTACGTCTTTGGTAATTGATACGCATATAGCGGTCGATGTCGGTGGTGATGTTTGCATAAACCAGCCCTCGGTTCCCCAGCGCAGCCGAGCCCAGAGTAGTGCATCGGCCAGCTCGGGCACAGCATTGGCCCAGGAGGAACCATCGCCTATATGACCGGTGGTGGTTTGGTCTACGGTTTTGTTGACGTACACCAAGTTGCCAGCGCTAGGGGTGATGTTGGTCAAAGAAGTGGGACATTTTTCCCGAACCGGTAACTGATGCCAATTTCATGGGTACTGTTATTAATCCTCCTTTTGAGCGGTTCGTTCCGGGGGTTGAACTGGTAGGCATACCCCAGTCCGAATCCGGCGAAGTTGAATTGCGCCATCGCTGCAAGTTCGCCATAGCTCCTTACGTTGAACCCGATGCCGAAGACGCGTTTGATGAAGAACAGGGCGGAGGCCTCGGCCTGCGGACGGAGGCTTTCGGAATAGGTTACCAGCAGGGATGGCCGGACGTGGAAGTCGGTGCCGAGCGGGAACAGGGCTCCCGCCGAAAGGTGATAGACATTCCGGAAATTGTAGCGGGAATCGCCGGTCACGCCAAGGTTCCCCAGCATGAGCCTTGGCAGGGAGAGGCCCACGTAATATTTTTCGGGCCGGTAAAGCATGATCCCGAACCCGACGAGTGCGTCGGTCTCCCGGATGTCGTCGCGGACGGTGGGATCGATGGGGTCGAGCCCCGAATAGTTTCCCTCCATGTAGCTGACCCCGGCGTTGAGTGCCAGGGCGAGGTATTCGCTTTCGGAGATCCGTACGCCCTTGGCGAAGAAGGCGGAGGCCTCGGTGAGTTTTTCCACGGCCAGGCTTTCGTGGCGGATGTTGAGGCCCACGGTGGCGTTGATGGATTGCAGACCGATGTGGCCACTTCCCCAGAACACTGTCGGTGCGCCATCGATGCCGACCCACTGCCGCCGGCCGATAACGGATAAAGAACCCTGCTCCTGCAGGAGTGAGGCGGCGGGATTGATGGCCGTCCGGATCTGCCCATGTTGGGTGTGGGTCAGGGGTTGCTGGGCCGTTGCCGTGATCGCCGCTGCAAGCAGAGTGGCTGTGGATATGATAATTCGTTTCATATTTTTTATCTTTATGGAACGCGGATTACACCGATTGGACGGATTTTCGCTGGTTGGCCATTGAAAATAATCCGTATGGATCCGCGTCATCCGTGTTCAATCATTCGTTAAACCTAGTACCTCAATACAAACCATCCCTTTTCGTATTTCCATGTTCCGTTGACCTTGATTTCCGCTACGTAGAAATAGGTTCCTGCGGGCAGGGGCAGCTGGCCGGTGCTGATGCCCCTGAACGCGATGCTGCCGTTGTTGTATCCCTTGGCCTCATAGAGGATGGTGCCGTTCCGGTTGAATACCGTCACCTTGTTTTCGGGATGGTCCTTGATCCCCTCGATGAGAAGGAATTCATTGATGCCATCGCTGTTGGGTGATACGACTTTGCTGACGCGCATCGGCAGTTCGGCCGTTGGATCAACGACACGGATAGTCACGGTCACCGGCTCGGCCGCTTCGTGGTTGGCGTCCCCTTCCTGTATGGCGGTAATGCGCACCGTGCCTAGCCGGTGGATACGAAGGGTAGTGCCATTCAGTGTGGCCACCTCGGGGTCATCCACTTCAAGCGTTACCGGTAGGCCACTGCCCGCCGATACGTCCAGCGTGATGCTGCCCGCATCGCGGTCGACGGTCGCCGGGGCATCGAAGTCGATGGACTGGGAAGCTTTGCGTACCACCAGGGTTTGGG
This sequence comes from Parapedobacter tibetensis, assembly GCF_024704835.1. Taxonomy (GTDB): domain Bacteria; phylum Bacteroidota; class Bacteroidia; order Sphingobacteriales; family Sphingobacteriaceae; genus Parapedobacter; species Parapedobacter tibetensis. Next base: position 116,303 of record NZ_JAMXBE010000003.1, on the reverse strand, counting down.
TTGCCGACGGCCGGGATGCGTAATTAGCATTCTCCGGCACGGTGGCCGTGATGTTGGCTGTTCCCGCGCCAACGATATGGATGCGGCCATCCACGATGGTGGCTACTGTAGGATCGCTACTCATATAGCCCACTTCCTCACCGCTGCTGGCTGTAGCCTCAGCGTCGAAGTCCCCATCGCCGAAGGTTTTCTCCGGTAGGGATGGGAAGCTGATGGTACGTATGCCAGGCTTCACGGTCACCTTGGTGGATATGACCACGTCCTGGTAGTTGTCCTGTTTCACCGTTACCCTCACCGTATATTCCCCTGCTTCGGTCACGGTGTTGCCGGGTTTGGTATTGCCATCGGCATCCGTCACGGTGTATTCCACGGTGGCATCGGGCGGTAGGTTTATGGCCGTCACCGGATGAGGCTTGCCGTCGTAAGTGAATTCGAGCTTTTGCGGCAACGTGATGGCGGGGCCATTCCAAACCGCCCGCTCGATGACGAGGGTCACGGTACTGGCTTCCGCACTGAGGTAATTGGCGGTTTCCTTGGCCGTTACTGTGATGAGGTAACTGCCCGCCTCGGTGTATCCCTGTTGTGGGTTGTATTCCAGCGTGGTTTCACCATGGTTCAGGCTAGCCGCTACGTTTTTGACCGTCCCGCTATAGGTGTGGGTCTGCAACGCATCGGCGGTGATGGTGGCTTGGGCTTTGGTGATGGTCACCGGCGTACTTACCGTGATGTCCTCATAGTTGTCCTGACGGATAACGACAATCACTGTATAATCCCCTGCGTCGGTAATGGTGTTTCCGGGGATCTCGTTGCCATCGCCATCGATGATGGTATAGATCACTTCACTGCCTGGGGGCACATCATCCACGGTTATTCCGTGTTCTTCACCATCATAAACGATGGGATCGATGTCGGGGAAGGTCACCGGTGTACCCGTCCAGTCCGCCTTGGTGATCTTGAGGGTCACCTCCCTACTGGCGGCCTGATAGTTAGCCGTTTCAGCGGCGGTAATGGTGGTGGGGTAGGTGCCCGCATCGGTGTACCCCCGCTGCGGGTTGTAGCCTAGCGTGGTTTCACTATGGTTTAGGTTGACCACTATATTTTTGACCGCTCCGTCGTAGGTGTGGGTCTGCAACGCATCGGCAGTGATAACAGCCTTGGCTTTGGTGATGGTCAGTGTACCCGCTTCGAACGTGACCGTGTAGTTATCTCCGGCGGTCAGCATACCCTGCGTAATCGCGTAGGTGCCCACATCCTCGCCGGACTCGCGGGCCAGTTCACCCGTGAAGACGTCGTTATCGATCAATGTCGGTGCTGCCGTGTAGGTCAGCGCCGGATCGTTCGTTCCGAACACTTTGGATTTATCATCCGCCGTCACCGTAATGACCAGTGGTGTTACGGTCAGTTCGGCCTTCAATTCCATATCCCCGTGGTTGTCACCCGTGATGGTGGCGGTCACCTCCTGCGTACCTGCATCTATGCGTCCGTTGTTTTGGTAAGTCACCGACGCACCTTCCGGCAGTTCGCCCATGATGGCCAGCGTGTGTTCCATGCCATCGTAGGTGAAGGTACCGTCGTTGAACGTGATGCCTTCATAACCTGCTGGCGTGATGGTCAACGTACCCCCTTCGAACGTCATCGCGTAGTTATCTCCGGCGGTCAGCATACCCTGGGTAATCGCGTAGGTGCCGACATCCTCGCCGGACTCGCGGGCCAGTTCACCCGTGAAGACATCGTCACCGATCAACGTTGGTGCCGTTGTATAGGTCAGCGCCGGATCGTCCGTACAATAGATCTTGGATTTATCGTCCGCTGTTACGGTAATCACATACGGTGCAATTACAAAAGCGTTATTATCTTCCTCGAACGTAATGTCATAATTATTAGCGCGTTCACCTTCAACCGTTAATATGATGTCGTATTCACCCACATTTTCGCCGGCTTCGCGCGAAGTTCCGGAAATGATATCCGTCAGGGCATCCCCATGCACTAATTCACTGTCCTCGGCCAAGGCATGGCCGTAATCCGCAGGGTCAGCTGCACCATATATCTTCTCTTGGCCGGCCGCGGGCATGATGGTGATGGCTTTCGGTGCCACCGTGACCATAAAACTCAACGAAGCCGCTTCAAAGTTGTCCGTTTCTCCCTGTTGTACGGTCAATGTGGCTGTGCCAGCCAGTTGTGCGACTACCGCATTCAAATCGTTCAGATTCAGTACAAGTGCGTCGCCTTCCTCAAACGCATGGGAGATTTCCGCATTGGGATCGGTGCTGCCGAATGTAAGTACTCCACTATCGCCATAGGTCAGTGAAAGCCCTTCCCCAACATGGATGCCCGTATCATTCCATGAAGCGGTAAATTGTGGTGCGCCTTTCGCGACCGTTACGGTTATCCGGACTTGCAAGTCTTCAGGGTTAGTAAAGAAGGGCTCGTCGCCCGGATCCGGCAATACCAGCGGTACCGCGAACACATATGTGCCCGCTGTTTCGCCGTTGTACGCATCACCTTCAGGTTCTAACAGCATCCAGTTGTCGGTATTTCCGTCTAGTGCCACGGTCACTTCTGTTTCATCACTCAAGGTGCCCGTTATTTCCGTGGGAAGATTGTCAATGGTGTTTAGGGCCGTGCCATGGTCTACCTGCACGACTTCCGGTGTCGAAAGGCTAACGATTGCAGGTACCTGACTACCCTGATACTCATAAGCGCCCATATCGATAGTGCCGTCGGGGTAGTTATACACCCGCGGTTCGCCACCCAAGTCGAGGTCGCTGGCGATATCCGTGCCATTCACGGCCTTATACGCTTCGTTGCTACCCACATTAATGACCGGGCTATTGGGTTGCAGGCGATAGTCGCCGCCTATTGACAGGCCAGGCGCCACTGTGGATACAAATATGGCATCAGGGGTTAGCTCGGAGTCGGTGCCATCTAACACGCCGGTTGCCTCATTAGCGTCCATTCCCTGCACCAAGCTGTAAGTGATGGTGGAAGCCCCCGTATTGTCCTCCATTCCGCTGCTATTGCCATAAACAATGCTGTTGTGCAGTGTGGTGGAGGATACGTTATCGTATATCCCGCCGCCTTCGCCGCTAGCAGAATTCCCAGCAAACGTAGCGTTGGTGATGATCGGGGAGGAGGAGGAATTATACATCCCGCCGCCGTAGATTGCTGTATTTCCGGAAAACGTGGAGTTGGTGATGGCCGGAGAAGATTCTTCGTTAAACATCCCTCCGCCGAGTGCGTCTGCAGCATTGCGGAAAAATGCGACGTTGGTTAGTGCAGGGGACGAGCTATAATTATACATTGCGCCGCCCCGAGTTGCCGCATTACCAAAAAATGCGACGTTGGTGACGGCTGGGGACGACGTTAAGTTAAACATCCCGCCGCCAAAATCTCTATTAACAGGGGTTCCATTGACGCTGATGGTAGTGAGCCCTGTATTGGCATTGCTTCCCGTGATGGTAAAACCGTCTAAGCGGGCCGTGCCCACTTCGTTAACGGAGATTACTACGTGATAGGCATCGCCGTTAGAAAGGCTTTCGCTATTGTCCAGGTCGCCGGAGAGGATGGTGCCCCCCTCGACTTCGCTCGGGGTGACACCCGGCAGGATACGGGTATCATCGCGTGTTTCGATACCATTGTCGGGATCGAACCCTCCGTATAGTTGCACATCAGGCACCAGCACAAAAGCTCGGTCTCGGTTGGTGGTTTCGTTGCCCCGATTATCTGTTTCTGCCGCACGGTACAGCGGCAGGTACGTACCGTTGGCCACCCAGATCTGCAAGGGGATAGTGCTATCCCAAAGTTCGTCTTCTTTATGATCACCGGCCCATTTCAGGGCATCGGCCAGTTCGGGCAGCGCGTTTGCCCAAGAGTCGCCTGTGGGGATATGCCCCTCCACATCCTTTTTAGCAATGTCCACGTAGAGGATGTTGCCTGCGTCTGGAGTGATGGTTGGTTCCGGTTCACGTTGGAACTCATAGGCGCCCATATCGATGGTGCTGCCATTCAGCCGAGGGTTACCGCCTAAGTCGGAGTCGTTATCCAACACTCCTGAATAGGCGCTGTTGCTGCCTTTGTCGATGGCCGGGCTGCCCGCTTGCAGGCGGTAATCGCCATTCCTGAACGGGGCCCCTTCATAACTTGGAGGGTTGACAAATAAGGGGTCTATTTCCAGGTTTCCCTCGCCGGCATATCCGTCCTGTATAATGCTGTGGGTAATATTTAATTCACCTTCCGAATGAAGTATCCCGCTGCTATTTCCCCAAATGATACTATTGCGGATGTTGGTGGAGATGTCCGTAAGGCCAAGACCCGCAATCGCCCCGCCATTAAGCGCTGTATTCCCACTGATGGTCACATTGGTCAGCGTGGGGGACGATTCGTCGTTATACATTGCCCCGCCGCGAGCAGTAGCGGTGTTTCCGCTGATGATTACGTTGGTCAGCACGGGCGAAGACATCGAGCCGTACATCCCGCCACCGTCTTGAGCCATATTCCCGCTGATAATCACGTTAGTCAGGATCGGGGAAGGGCCTTCGTCGGCCATCAGGTTGACCCGATTTGCCTTGGTAGCTTCGGTGGTCACATTGGCCAGTATAATAGGATTTGCATCAACTATTGAGTTGATCAACATTGGGTTTATCCCAAGCTTATTCAACCAACCAGCGCTGTTTCCTGTACGATTTATGCCAGCCCTGCTTTTACTGATCAGCGCCTGGTCGATTATCGGACTTCCAATGATGTTGAACCATCCACCACCATTCCGTTGAGAAACGGTTTGCCCATTCACCTCAACCGTGCCATCGGAATCGGCATACCCTCCTGTAATCGTAAAACCGTCCATCAGAAAGCTTTCATCCGTTGTGGTGCCGGCGGCGATGACCACATGGTAGGTGTTGTCCGTATTGCTGTTCACATCGCCGATATTGCCGGAGAGGGTACTTCCGCCAGTGAGGGATTCTTCGCCAACGCTCGGAACGATCCGTTGGTGAGTAAGCTCCGTGATGCCGTTTGCGGGATCGAAACCGCCATAGAGCAGCGTATTGGGTACCATCACGAAAGCGTTGCCCCTGCCGTCGCCTTCAAACACATAACGATAGTCTTCCGCATCGTAGCGGGGCAAGTAGGTGCCTTTGGCCACATAGATTTTCAGCGGGTCACCAGTTACCGGCTCGGGAATCAAAGTTTCCAATTCCCGTTTCGCACGAGCCCACAGCAGTGCATCGGCCAGTTCAGGTACCGCATTGGACCAGCTGCTGCCGTCAGTAGCGTATTCAGCGGTGGTTTGATCTACGGTTTTATTGACATAAATGATGTTGTTTGCGTCTGGCGCCAGCGCTTTTTTGAATGGGGTTTCGATGGCACCCATATCGATAATATCTTGCTGCAGCCTGGGAAAACCAAAAAAACTTAACTGATCATCAAACGGTCCGACGAGATCGATGTACGCCTGGTTGCTGCCGGTGTTGATGGTTGGACTGGTCGGGAACATCATGGCCTCAAGTGCTGCATATTCGAAGAGCGGGAAGCCTACATCGGCGACATTGCCGTTGTCGGTAGCCATCCTTCCCTGCACCAGGCTGTATTGGACATCGGTGGCATCCGTTATACCGAACACCGCATTGCCATACAAAATAGCATTGCGGATGATCGGATTGCCGGCTTCCAAGTAAAATGCCTGTCCCTCAGCTGCTAAATTACCCAGAATCGTGACATTGACCAGTACGGGAGCACTGCTTGCAGATGCGTTATAAAAGCCTGCACCTTTAGGCGCGGTATTTCCTACAATCAGTGTATTATAAAATAGTGCTGACCCGGTATTATAAATACCACCCCCAGCTGTTTCAGCGGTGTTATTCAAGATGTAAAGGTTGGCAAAAGTAGCATCCCCGCTGTTATATATGCCTGCGCCTTCGGGGGCTTCTTCCATTTCGAAGAAACCGAAATCGCCGATGACAAAGCCATCAAGTACCGCGTGGCGGGAGAGTGTGAGCCCCTCCGGGTTACGGACAATGGAATTTCCATTACCATACAAGACGGTAGTGCTTCCTGAGAGATCACGCGCTGCCAGGGTGGTTTCCGTACCCTCAAATCCACCATAGATTTTCACGTGGTCTACCATTTCAAAAGATTGGCCACGGGCGGGCTGGTATTCCCCTTCGGACACCCAGATTTGGAGGGGATCAGTTTCCGACCAGTTACCGGCATTTTTCCTAGCCCAGATCAGCGCACTCCAAAGGTCGGGCACGGCATTGACCCAAGAGGAACCATCGCCTGTGTAATCGACTGCTTGTTGATCGACCTCCTGATTAACGTATAGGATATTGCCAGTTTCTGCGGGTACCAATATCCGTTTGCCGGGGCCTTCCAAGGCACCCATATCGATGGTGCCCTGTTGTACCCTAGCTGCGCCGATCAGGTCAAGCTGGTCAGCTAAGGCTCCTATGTAATTGACATACGCCTCATTACTCCCCGCATTGATGGCCGCACTTGCCGGACTTAGCGAGAAATCACCAGTTGTGGCATCGGTAAAGAGCGGGTTGGTCATGCCTGGTACATTCCCATCGCTATTGACGGTCAGACTCTGCACGAGGCTGTTTTTGATGTCGTGCTCGCTGTTCACACCGTCGGTTCCATTTCCGTAAAAAATAGAATTCCGGATGATCGGTTTACCCGCTTCCAGGTGTAACTCCTGTCCGCTATCGCCTTCGTTGCCGCTGCTGGTCACATTGAGGAGTATAGGTTGGCTGGGTTGGCCACCAGCGACTTCCGTATTGAAGAACCCCGCACCAAGGGGAGAACGGTTTTTGGTGAAGAGAATATTATAAAGCAACGGTGAGGCGAAATTCCGCATGCCCCCGCCGGAACCGGTAGCCGTGTTGCCGGTAATGATGAGGTTGGCAAAGGTAGCATCACCTCTATTATAGATTCCGCCACCTTGGGTGTTATTACCCCCGGTTATGGTAAAGCCGTCCAAAACAGCAATGCGGGAAAGCGTGAGCCCTTCCGGATTGTGGACAACGGAAGAACCGTTGCCTAGGAGGGTGGTGTTATGTAGATTCCAATCACGCAGGTCCAGTTCGTTTTCTTCACCGGCAAAGCCACCATAGATTTTTACATGATCTACCATTTCAAAGGATTGGCCGGCCGTGGGTTGGTATTCCCCTGCAGCTACCCAGATTTGAAGCGGGGCGGTTTCCGTCCAATTGCCGGCGTTATCCTTTGCCCAAGCGAGTGCCGTGGCCAGTTCGGGAATAGCGTTGGCCCAGCTATCGCCAGAGCCGTTGCCACCCGTTACGTTTTGGTTGACATATAACATGTTGCCGTGGCCAGACCGAAGTTCATACGCACCCATATCTACGGCGGTCCCCTGGATACGGGCAGCGCCATCCAGATCCGTATCGATGGCAGAAAGATCCGGTGTTTGACCGGCATCGTACACAGTATTGTCCCCCGCGTCTATCGCTGAACTGCCCACTTGCAGGCGGTAGTCGCCGCCTGTAAACGGGGCGCCGGTATGGTCTGGAGCGTTGACAAACAAGGGGTCTTCATCGAGGTTTCCCTCGCCGGCATATCCACCCTGTACAATGCTGTGGTTGATAGTGACTGTGCTTGAAAAATTATATATCCCACTGCTGTTTCCCCAAATGATGCTGTTACGGATGTTGATGGGGCTTGATGCACTGATGTTAAACATCCCACCGCCCTGGCTGGCCGTATTACCGCTGATGGTGATGTTAGTCAGGATGGGGGAACCTGCGTTAAACATCCCGCCGCCCCTGCTGGCCGTGTTTCCACTGATGATTACGTTGGTCAGCTCGGGATTGGAAACATTATTAGCTATTCCACCACCATCACCTGATGGCGCATGATTTCCGCTGATCGTCGAATTGGTTAATATGGGGTTTCCGCCATTGTTAAACCAACCAGCTCCTAACGGTAATAATCTACTCTCGCGTATGGTATTCCCATTAATCAAGAGGTGGTTAGCCGTCGGGCTTCCACCCGCATTCATCCACCCACCGCCATCTAGTTGAAACACCTGCTGCCCATTCACGGTAATCGTGGCATCGAGATCCCCATACCCACCGGTAATGGTAAAACCGTCCATCAGGAAGTGTTCATCCAGTGCGGCACCGGCGGTGATCACCACGTGGTATGCATTATCGGTTTGGTCGCCGGGCTCGCCGATGTTGCCGGAGAGGATGCTTCCGCCGGTGAAAGATTCTTCTCCCAGGTTCGGAACGATACGTTGGTGGGTTAAATCGGTGATGCCGCTCGTGGGGTCGAACCCGCCATAGAGCTTCGTATTGGGCACCATCACGAAGGCGTTGTCCCGGTCGCCGTCTGCAATATATGACCCGTCTGCTGCATGGTACAGCGGCAGGTAGGTGCCTTTGGCCACGTAGATTTTCAGCGGTTGCCCTGCGTTCCAACCTGCATCGGTTCCATCTTCACCCCAATGTAATCTGGCCCACAGCAGTGCATCGGCCAGTTCGGGCAGGGCATTAGCCCAGGAATCGCCTATAGGGGTGTGCCCCTCTACATCCTTTTTAGCGATATCCACGTAGAAGATGTTGTCGGGATTGGGGGTGATATCGGCATCGCATTGTTCGATATCCCCTATGATCGTCCAGTTATATCCGTCAGTTAATTGCCGCCGGGCATCCGCACCCTGGCAATATGTTAATCCATTGGCGCCCATGGTTACTCCGGTTTTCAAATTGCCGTGTTCGGCCCAACCGATCAGCGTGGCGTCGTAGTTTTCAAGGGAAAGCCCGGAGTTGTAGAGCATTCCATTCATACTTGTCACGTTGGAAACATCCCAACCGCCTAAATTCCGGTCAAAGTTTGTTGCACCAAAGAGCATTCCATTCATATCAGTCACACTGGAGACTATCCAATTGCCGATGTTTCCATTGAAGCTGACCGCGTCATAAAACATAGCTGTCATATCGGTCACCTTGGAGACATTCCACATGTTCAGGGTCTGGTTAAAAGCCGACGCGCCATTGAACATGCCGGCCATATTGGTCACATTGGAAACAGCCCAGTTGTTCAGGGCCTGGTTAAAAGCCGATGCGCCATTGAACATGCCGGAGATATCGGTCACATTGGATACATTCCATTCGTTTAGATCCTGGTTAAAAGCCGATGCGCCGTTGAACATTCCGGCCATATCGGTCACCTTGGAGACCTTCTCCTTCCAATTCCCGATATTTCCATTGAAGCTGGTCGCCTGGGTGAACATCCGGTTCATGGTTATCACATTGGAAACGACCCAACTGCTCAAATCCTGGTTAAAGGCCGATGCGCCGTTGAACATATCGGACATATCAGTCACACTGGAGACCGTCCAATTGTTGAGGTTTCTATTGAAACTGGTCGCGCCTCGGAACATTAAGGCCATATTGGTCACCTTGGAAACATTCCACGTGTTCAAGGCTTGGTTAAAAACCGATGCGCCATTGAACATTGCGGACATATCGGTTACATTGGGGGTCTGCCAGCCGCTGATGTTTCCGTTGAAGCTGGTTGCGTCTTGGAACATCTGGGACATATTGGTCACCTTGGAAACCGTCCAATTGTTCAGGCGCCGGTTAAAAGCCAATGCGCCGCTAAACATCCCGGACATATCCGTCACATTGGTGACGTCCCAATGCCCGATGGGGCTGTTCATGGACGAAGCCCCTCGAAACATGTTTGTCAGAGAAGTGACTCCGCCGAGATCAGGGGCGTCTGTGGCATTGATGACTAGGTTTTCAGCACCCCAGAAAGCATTTTCCATGCTTGTCCATTGGATATTGCCCCATTGCTCTATAGCATGTATTTTTAACCTGTCGCCTTCGTTATTGAAGAAAATCCGCGGGAAATCACCGGTGATTTCCACCCGGTAGGTACCCGGTGAAGGAAATTCAATGGTGAGATTGCCTGTGACATTGCTGATCGTTCCGTTTTTCGAGTCATCGTTTATATCTTCCCAATATACGTCATAGTTATAACCGCCTCCTTGCGCAGGGATGATGATCTGCTGTTCATTTGAGATGCCGTCGTTGTTGGTCTTCCAGGTAGTGATGAAATTGCCCGGATCGCCCGGGGTAATGGCCGGGATGCCCTGAGATTCATACGCACCCATGTTTACGATGCCGCCGTGGATACGTGCAGCGCCGTCCAGATCGGTGGTTATGGCGGATAAATCCGGTGTTTGACCGATGTCATACACAATATTATCCCCCGCACCAATAGCCGGACTGGCCGCTTGCAGGCGGTAGTTACCGTGGGTAAAAGGAGCGCCGGTGTAATCCGGTGCGTTAACAAACAACGGGTCTGCATCCAGATTGGTCAGGCCATCAACCCCGCCTTGTACAATGCTGTGATTTACAGAGATAGGAAGTGATAAAGAAATATAAAAAGCGCTACTGTTCCCCCAGATGATTGCGTTCCGCATCTGTAGGATTTCATCACCAACAAAGGGCCTATGAGCTACCGCGCCGCCTTGGGGCGCCATATTGCCGCTGATGGTCACGTTGGTCAATGTGGTCGAGCCTGTGTTAGATATCCCACCGCCCCAGTTGGTAGCGGTATTCCCACTGATGAGCACGTTGGTCAGCGTGGGGGAACCTATCGTCGTATACATACCACCACCCTCCCTCGCCGCCGTATTCCCGGCGATCGTTACATTGGTCAGCGAAGGGGAAGAGACGTTGCTGATCCCACCGCCTATGTTAGCTGTGTTTCCGCTAATGGTTACATTGGTCAGCATCGAGTTGGAGCCGTTCCCAAAATAAATTCCGCCGCCCCGTCCATTTTCCGCATGGTTGTTGCTGATTGTGGAATGGGATACGACTGCCTGACCGCCCATATCATTAGACCATCCCCCTCCCGATCCGCTGTTGGTTACTGTATTCCCAGTGATCAAGAGATGACTGGCTGTTGGGCTTCCGCCCACATTCATCCAACCGCCACCAGTTCGCTGCTCAATGTTCTGCCCATTCACGGTAATCGTGGCCACTAAATTTCCATACCCTTCCGTAATCGTAAAGCCGTCCATGAGGAAGTCGGTCGTTACCGAAGCCCCGGCGGTAATCACCACGTGGTACGCATTATCGGTTTGGTCACCGGAGTCGCCGATGTTGCCGCTGAGTACACTGGGATGCGCCTGCCAATCACGGTCGGCCATACCGGGGTTGCCAGTGGCGGGGAAGCCCCCGTAAATTTTGACGTTTTTGACGAATGTAAATGCATTGTCGCGGTTTACAGGGTTTATTACCTCAAGGTTATTTGCTGGTCGTGTAGGCAGATATGTGCCCGCGGCCACCCAAATCTGGTTGCCTACGGCAGACGCATTGATCATCGCCTGCAGGTCGCCGGCGGCGTTGGCCCAGGAGGAGCCATTACCCGTGCCCCCTTCTTTTACATAGCGGATGGTTTGTGCTTGAACCATGTCGGCCATGCCTAACAAACAGAGGGTAAGCAACAGCGACATCAGCCGCCCGGGGCTATTCGTGGTAAATACGGTCATTGGTAATAACGGATAAATGTTTTCTGTGGCGAATATAGGCCGCTACTTAGCCAAAGCCATGAAATGGGCATGGACAAAAACGTGGACAAATGGGATAAAGCGGGCTTAGGCGGCCTTGGGGTCTATTTTTTTGCGGAGCCGATACCGGGCTTTCCGGACAGACTCCGGTGATATGCCCAGCATCCAGGCCATTTGACTGGTGGACACATTCATTTTCTCCAGTGCGTAGATGCGCTCTTCGGCGCTGGTCAGGTCGCGATATTTCATTTTGAGCTGGTCCAACTCGCCACCGAAAGCCCGGTTGAAACGCCGCCTGAAATCGTTCCAGTCGTCCGTCGTAAGCAGCTTCGTCTCCGCCAATCGGTTCGTCAGCTCGTCCAGTTGTGGTGCCTGTTGCGCTGAGTGGGTGCGTAGCTGGTCGATCTGCATCTGGAATGCTTTCACCAGCCTGTTCTTTTCTTGCAGTCGCTGCATATATTCCTGCAGTTCAAGCGTTGCTTTAGCCAACTGTGCTTCCACTTTTTCCTGTGTCGCCTGTTGGACAATTTTTTCCTTTTCGGCCTGTAGCCGGTCTTTAGCGTGCCGGAGCCGCAGCAGATAATAGAGCAGGGCCAGGATGACGGCCAGCGATCCGACGATACCGATGACCAGTTGCAACCGTGCGCTGATTCTTTTTTTCTCGGCTTGTTGAACAGCGATGTCAGCAAGATGTTGTTGTATTTTGAGTCGGTCTTCGGCTACCCGGGCGGTCATTTTATTGTAACGCAGGTTGGTTTCATTGGTCAGGTGGGTCAGGCTATCCAAGTAACGATAGGCCATTGTCGTGTTTCCTTGGGCTTTAAAATGATCATGCAAAACCTCGTAGTAGCTGATGTAAAATTGTTCATCCCGCTGCTGCTTCCACATCAGCTCCCCTTTCCTAACTACCGCATTCAGCCGTTCGCTTTCCCGTAAATAGTGGGAAACGCTATCCTGTTGGTGGAGCTTCTGCCAAGTGGCCGCGATATCTACCGCCGCATTGCGGGCCAGCACCGGATGGCGGTCCCGGTGTTGGTTGTATTGGTAATCTTGCACCAGGAAGGGTAATGCTTCCCCGTACCGGCCTTGTTTGATATACACGCTCCCAAGATTGCCGGCTGCGAGGTGTATCCAGGTGGTATCGCGCCATGAACTGGCGACCTCCTGCGTCCGCTTGAAATAGAACGCTGCGCTATCCAGTTGATTAAGCTGTTTATAGGCCATCCCTAAGGTATTATAACGCTGGATGTCCAGGTTATCGCTAAAAGGCGGCAGGGTAATGGATGCACGCATTAACTGTATCACCCGCTCATAATCACGGAAATAATAGTGGTTAAGTGCCATGACATGCAGGTATTTCCCGATGTCGATAATGTTCGCTATGCCAACCTCATTAAACAATTCTTGCGCCTTTGCGTGATGGTAGAACGCCTCGCCGTACTGTTGCCGTTCATAGTGATGCTGGCCGATGAAGTAGTGGCACACACCGGTGTAGCGCAAGTCACCCTTTTTTTCGAAATGGTACAGTGTCGAATCAAAAACGGTGAGGATCTCGTTATTCGGTATGGGCAGAAACCCCCTTTTCATTTTATCATAAAAATGAAGGTAACCTGCCAGTTCGCCATCTTGCCATCTATGAGCCAGTTTTTGTATGCTATCAATGCGTTGGCTTACTTGTTGCAATGGAATGCCAACTACTATCAATGTGTCCAAGTGTTTGGATGCCCTGATGATACGGTTTTTTGGGGTGAGGTCTGCCAATTCTTCAACCAGCACATTCAACTTTACGGGCTGTTGCGTTTGGGCAGCTAAAGACAGGCATAAAAAACAGATAACAATGTAAATTTGCTTCATTAATTGGTAGATGTCAGTATATCGATTGGGCTAAATATAGGGGTTTTTATCGGTTTCTCCTGGATGCACCCCGTTCAGCTTGTGCATTTAACGGGTCGTCGGGCCAGGCATGCTTGGGATAGCGCCTTTTGAGTTCCTTCCGCACTTCAAAATACGTCGTTTGCCAGAAGCTGCGCAAATCGGAAGTTACTTGTACCGGCTTGAATCCAGGCGAAAGAAGGTGCAGCACGATGGACGTTCGGCCGTCGTTGATACGTGGTGTATCCATAAGACCGAATACTTCCTGCAACCGTACTGCTAAAATCGGAGCTTCGCCCGAGGTTGAATAGCGTAACTTAATGGCGGATCCACTCGGCACTTGCAGGGAAGTAGGAGCGAGGCGATCTAGGGCCTGTTGCATTTCGAAATCGAGACTATGCCGGAGTACATCAAGGAGATCAATCCGTTTCAAATCCTCGGTTTTTTTGATACCGCTTAGATACGGCATAAGCCATTTCTCCGGATGTTGAAGTAGGGTGCTGGTCGATACATCAGGCCAGCCTTCCTCTGGCCTCCAAGCCCGTAAGCTCAGCGCGCGGTTCTGCCATTGCTCCACGGCATCCGTGAAAGAGAGCAATTGTGCACCTTCCGACCGTATTGCGTCACAAATCGCTTGGATTACCGCGTTTTCATCCGGTGTGTGGAGTGGAGACGATTCCAATACGATGTTTCCAATGCGTAAGTCTTTGGTCGCGATGATCCCGCCTTTTTGGGTGTCCCAACTGATACGGGCCGTTTCTTCAGCAAAGGCTGATAGGTGTTCCGGGTTTACTGGTGAAGCCAGAAACACTTTACCCAAGCCACTGCGGGCATCGAGTTGAGCGATGGCTAGCCAAGGCTCATGGGCAAGATCATCAACGGCGGGCAGGCTGGCTCTTTTACCGTTGGCCAATTGAAAAATGCCGTTACCTTCAGCCCGTGCCTTGGCAATACGCTCTGGATAGGCATGTGCAAGCAATAGGCCGGTATGATATGGCGATACGATACCGTTGTGTGCTTTTGCATCGAGCAACTTACGGTATGAACGCGCTATTTTCTCGATATTGTCAAAACGTTTGCCCGACTTGCCATGCGCCCTGTGTCTTCTCAATGCTTCGATACGCAGGTTGATATCTGCGCCGGCTTCCCTGCCCAATGGATCACGCTCTTCCATTAGGGCTGCGATATCGGTTGCAAGAGGCAGCATGTCCTCGTCTTTACCTATAAGCAGCATGTGGGCAATCCGCGGATGGCATGGCAGCGCATGGATTTGCTTGCCATGTGTGGTGATTTTACCCTTATCCAATGCGTTTAGTTCATGAAGCGTGTCACTGGCTTGAGCCATTGTGGAAGCGGGAGGCCGGGTTATCCAGTCCAATTGATGGATGTCGGGCACACCCCATCGGGCCAAATCGAGCAGCATTGGGGTAAGGTCGGCTTCCAGTATTTCGGGCGTGCGATATGGAGCCATCCGTTGTTGGGTAGCTGTAGACCACATTCGGTAGCAGGTGCCCGGTCCGAGCCTGCCTGCACGTCCGGCACGTTGGTCGGCCGCATCGAGGGAAATACGCACGGTTTTCAAACGTGACAAGCCTGATGGTGGATCAAACACCATGGTTCGCGTAAAGCCACAGTCTACCACAATGGAAACGCCTTCGATGGTAAGGCTGGTTTCCGCTATGGCTGTAGCGAGCACGATTTTTCTTGGTCCGTTGTTATTGGGCCGGATGGCCGCGTGTTGTTCGGCAAGCGATAGCTGCCCGTAGAGCGGACGGATGGCAGCTCCTGTGATATTGGCGGTAAGGAGCTCCTCACAACTCCTGATTTCAGCTTCGCCGGGCAGGAAGGCTAGGATATCGCCCTCCCGTTCCTTCAGCGCATAATGAATGGTCCGAGCACATTCTTGGGGTAATTGTAAGGGATCCACATCCGCTGTGTGGATGGTTTCAACCGGATACATCCGCCCTTGGCTTGCCACTATAGGGGCGTCTAGCAACGTTGATAGTTGACCTGTATCAAGGGTGGCCGACATGATCAGTAAGCGCAGATCGGGCCGCAAGACCTGCTGACTTTCGCGGCATAGCACCATGGATAGGTCGGTATGCAACCGTCGTTCATGGAATTCGTCGAAGATGACGATACCCACATCTTCCAAGGCGTTGTCCTGGTGGAGCATGCGGGTGAGGATGCCTTCGGTGACAACTTCGATGCGGGTGCGTGAGGATGTCTGGTTTTCGAACCGGACGCGGTATCCGACGGTTTCACCGGCTTTTTCGCCCAATAAGGAGGCCATGCGGTGGGCAATGCTGCTGGCGGCCAACCGCCGCGGTTCAAGCATGATGATCTTTTTGCTTTGCAACCAAGGCTCGTCCAACAAGGCCAAGGGAATGATGGTGCTTTTACCGGCACTGGGTGGCGTACTGAGGATGAGGGTATGATGAGCCGTAAGGTATTGCCTTACCTGAGGTATGACATCCTTGATGGGAAGGTCGATATTTATCGGGTCGAAACGTGTCGGCATATGCGGTCAAAGATATGAAACGGTTCAGAAATGACATCGCACACGTTTAACAAAGGGTGCATTCCAAGTTGTCGCTCCTCGTCTTTGCGTACGGTCTATATGTTCTTTGAATGCCAATTAGGAGGAAGATCGGAAGGCAAATCCCATGGGTCGAATTGACCGCTTAATTTTAAAGAGCTTAACGAGTATCCGTAGAACGGATGCCGATAGACAACCGCCTAATTAAAATTAAGACGGCCTAACTACGGCTGTTTTTTCCAGCCGTTGCCCTCGGAAAATCAATAGGAAGAGCACTGCCAAGACCAAGGCATAACCGGCAAATGTAAACCAGATATTGGGCCAATCCCTTATGCCATCGGCATCGGTGAAATGGTCAACTACCCAACCGCTGCCATAGCCGCCAATAATGGCGCCAAAGCCGTTGGTCATGATCATGAACAATCCTTGGGCACTGGAACGGATTTTCGGGTCGGCCACTTTCTCCACATACAGTGAGCCGGAGATGTTGAAAAAATCGAATGCCATTCCATAAATAATCATGGATAATACCAACAGGTATAGCTTGTCATCGGGGTTGCCTAGTCCGAAAAAGCCAAACCGCAATACCCATGCTATGATACTGAAGAAAATGACGTTTCGGATACCGAAACGGGTAAGGAAAAACGGAATCAACAGGATGAAAAACGTTTCGGAAATTTGGGAGATGGAAAGCAGTAGGTTGGGGTGCTGTACACCGAAGGAATTCGGATACATCGTTTTGAAGTCGTCCAAAAAAGGCCCGCCAAACGCATTGGTAATCTGCAAGGCAGCACCGAGCAGCAGCGAAAAGACAAAAAACAACGCGGTATTCTTTTTCTTTAATAGGACAAACGCATCCAAGCCAAGCGATGATACGAGTGCTTTTTTACGGGTTTCATCCAAATAAGGGGGCGATGCTGGCACGGTAAACGCATAGCATCCGAGGAACAGTCCGGCACCTGCGGCCACGTAAAGTTGGTTGGCGCTCTTGGTCCATTCGAATAAATCTACCGTCCACATGGCTACGATAAATCCAATAGTCCCCCAAACACGGATAGGAGGGAAGGCTTTCACCACGTCAAATTGTTTTCGTGACAATACATTGTAACAAACTGAATTGGACAAGGCCA
Source organism: Parapedobacter tibetensis (assembly GCF_024704835.1). Taxonomy (GTDB): domain Bacteria; phylum Bacteroidota; class Bacteroidia; order Sphingobacteriales; family Sphingobacteriaceae; genus Parapedobacter; species Parapedobacter tibetensis. The sequence continues at coordinate 99,223 of NZ_JAMXBE010000003.1, read as the reverse complement.
GTGTAGGCATGTAGAAGAGGGAATTGAGCAGCATCAAGCTGTAAAACGTTTGGAAGTCGGTCACCCTGGTGGCCGCAATCAGGGCGGCTGCCGCGACGAAGTGTGCTACGGCAAACACCCGTTCGGCATTAACCCACCGGTCTGCTACGATACCCAGTAAGCCAGGCATGAATATTGAAGCTATACCCATGGTGGAGTAAACAGAGCCAATTTGTAAGCCTGAAAACCCCAGTTGGTTTCCCATGTATCCACCAAGAGAAATCAGCCATGAACCCCAAATAAAGAATTGAAGGAAATTCATCACCGTAAGTCTTATTTTTATCGGCATGCTTATTTATGTTGCTCAGGATGTGGGGTACAGGGCAGTGTCAAGGGCCCAAGGTTAAAGGTTAACTTGATACTGAACATTGTTGCGCTTTTATTTATGAAGACTTCCTTCGGGTGATTTCATCCCTTATGCGGGCAGCTTTCTCATATTGCTCGTCGGACAATGCCTTGGACAATGTTTCCTGCAATTGGTCATCGGTCATGGATGAGTATGAGGAGGTGTCGGTAGAAGCCATCGTCTCTGGATCGTTGGCGCCAGCCGATTCAATGTTTTCGAGGAAAACGAAATCGTTGCCTTCGATAACAATACCGGCAGAGGCTAGTATGAACTCATATGTATACACGGAAGCCTTGAAACGTACCGCTAACGCAATGGCATCTGATGTACGGGCATCAATTTCGGTATGCTTATGACCATCGTTGAAGATGATTTTTGCATAGAAAATCCCATCCACGAGGTTATATATGATTACCTCTTCGATCTTGATGCGGTAAGTTTCGGCAAAGGTTTTGAATAAATCATGGGTCAACGGCCGACTGGGGGTCATTTTTTCGATTTCTATGGCAATGGCCTGCGCTTCAAACCCACCGATGATGATGGGCAGGCGCCGACGTCCCGAAACCTCTCCCAAGACCAGTGCATAGGCCCCAGATTGTGTCTGGCTATAGGATAAGCCAACGATATCTAACTTAATTTTCTTCATGCCCCATTCAATGCAAGAATTGCAAAGATGCGAATTGTTATTGGGAAATGCTGCCACCTTTATTGTTTTTGTACCATAAAGATAGCAGCTTTTCCGTAAAAAATCAAACGATTAGTTGCCTTTATAGGCTTTGATGGCCGCTGTAAGTTTGGGTACCACTTCGAAAGCATCACCCACAATGCCGTAATCAGCCACTTTGAAGAATGGTGCTTCGGGATCCTTATTGATGACCACAATGGTTTTTGAAGAGCTTACCCCAGCTAAGTGCTGAATGGCGCCGGAAATACCGATGGCGATATACAGATTGGGGCTTACGGCAATGCCTGTTTGGCCCACGTGTTCTGAATGTGGCCGCCACCCGGCGTCAGACACTGGCTTGGAGCAAGCCATGGCCGCCCCCAAAACTTCAGCAAGCTCTTCTACAATATGCCAGTTTTCGGGACCTTTAAGCCCACGGCCCGCGGAAACCACGATTTCTGCATCGGGCAACGTCACTTTGTCCGTGGCACGGACGATATCTTGGATGACCGTGGCGAGGTCGTTGCCGCTGATTTCCGGATTGAAAGCTTCCACTTGGGCGCTTCCCCCGGTTTCGCGCACTTCAAATGCGTTTGGATTGAGCGCAATGACTTTTTTGGCCGAAGAGAGCTCGACGATGGCAAATGCTTTACCCGAAAAGGCTGTTTTTTTGACGGTAAGCTTATCGCCATCAACATTGGGCAATTCCACGGCACCTGCTGCCAGTCCGGCTTCAAGTTTGGCCGCAATACGTGGGGCCAGTCCCTTTCCACTGAATGAATTGGAGATCACCACGAGGCTGGCATCGAGTTCATTCGCGGCAGCCGCAATCACGGATGCATACGCCTGGTTGATGAATTTTTTAAGTTGTTCCGAAGAGACATCTAATACCTTGGAAGCGCCATAGTTGCCCAACGTATTCAGCTCATCGGAGGCTACGTCCCCAATGGATATAGCGGTTAAGGAGGTATTCAAGTCGTCGGCGACGGCCTTGGCATAGGAAATCACTTCATGGACGGATTTCTTGAATTTGCCATCGGTATTTTCGGCATATACTAAAACTGACATATTTTTTTCTTTTTGCTTATTCGTTGATTCACTCTTCCCAAACTAAATCACCCTCGCCTTATTATGCAATAAGTCTACAAGTTTTTCTACTTCGCTGGCTTCTACTAACGTAACAGCACCTCTTGGTTCAGGGATTTCGTATTTAACCACGTTAGCTAATACGGGCACATCTATGGCATCGATTACAGCCAGTGGCTTGGTACGAGCGGTCATGATACCGCGCATGTTGGGGATGCGTGGTTCGGCTACACCTTCGGCGGTGCCTGCAATGAGCGGGAGTGGGATGGAAAGCACTTCCTTGCCTCCTTCGATCTCGCGTTCCACCGTGGCGGTATGATTAGCGATGTCTATTTTCTTGGCGGTGGCAACCGAAGGGATGCCGAGCAATTCGCCCACGAAGGCCGCTACTTGGGAACCGTTGTAGTCGATGGACTCGCGTCCGGTAAGGATGAGGTCGAAATTTTTATCCTTGGCATAAGCCGCAATCTGATGGGCTACAAACCACGCATCACGTGGTGCTGCATTTATCCGAACGGCTTCATCGGCACCTGTGGCCAGCGCCTTGCGGATGGTAGGCTCGGTACTGGATTCGCCCACATTGATAACCGTTACGGTACCTTGCCCGCCCTCGGCTAGGCCAATTGCTTTTGAGAGGGCTATCTCATCGTAAGGATTGACAATGTATTGGATTCCAGTGGTATTGAATGTCGTTTTGTCATTGGTGAAGGATATCTTTGATGTCGTGTCAGGTACATTACTAATGCATACTAAAATATTCATAACAATTGGTTTTTCACAAATGTAGGATAAAATTATTGCAAAATTAAATCCATGTATTGGAAGGATGTAGCGTTGATGGGTAAATCATTTTTAATGCTATTTTTGCCGAAGAAAATTATCATTGACCGGAAACATATTCTGTTTTCAATTGTAATAGCTAATAACCAAGCCGCATTCTGAGGTGTATACATAGCATATGGAAGTCCTGATAACTGGCCTTAATAATTATTTAGCGAGAAATATAGCAATATTTCTTGCTGAAGAAGATTATAAAGTAACCTGCTTGGTACGGAATAGGAATCTCTTTTATAAGCACGTACCTGATAATTATGGTATAACCGTCACGGAGGGCGATATGTTTAGGGGTGCTCTCCATCCGGAAATAAGTAGGGATACCCGAGTTGCCTTTTATTTCAACCAATCTCCGGCCAATGAGCTTGATATCCGACTGGAAATGGAACGGATTGCCTTACAGCGATATATCAATTCCTTGCAGGACATCGCTTGCCAACACTTAATTTATGTGACTAAATTGGTCGATGATAGCGTGGATCTTATTGATTCTTATCTACATGGTAGCGGGCTGCATTATACCATAATTAGGGTAAGTAATATTATAGGCAATGGGTCTATATTGATGAATATTCTGTCAAAATTAGCGAAGAAAAATATCATAATGGTTCCCAAGGAGTTTGCAGAAAATCGCTGCCAGCCTGTACATTTATTGGATGTATGTGCGTATCTGAACCATATCATGCTTGACCCAAGAACTTATGGTGAATCCTATGATATTGGCGGGCCGGAGATCATGACATACCGGGAGGTTTTTGAACGGTATTTACAGCTCGCCAAGCTACGGAAAAAAATCGTGCCCTTGCCAGCATTGGGACTGTCATTGGCTACGTTGGTATCACGCTATCTTTATAAATTTGAACAAGATGTGTCCTCGGCATTCATCGCGAATATGCGTAGCGACCTATTGTGTAAAAAAAATGGGTTGGATGTGCTATTTCCCGTCGAATTGACCCCATTCGACGATGCAATAAATCGGGCGTTGGGGGCTTTGGAAAGTGGACATCCGATGGGTAAATGATGAAGTTATGCAAAAAAGTGTTTTGGTAACTGGGGCAAGCGGTTTGATAGGCCAAGAACTGGTCACCGCATTAGTAAACCGCAATTATTCGGTCAAGGTATTAAGTAGGCATAAACAGCAAGCCGAATCGCCGTCCGTTCAGTTTTATGAATGGGATGTTTCAAAAGGGGAGGTAGACATGGCTTGCGTCGATGGGGTTGAGGCCGTCATACATCTTGCCGGAGAAAACATAGGCGCTCTGCCTTGGAGTAACAGCCGCAAACGTACCATCCTTGAAAGCCGAACAAAATCCATCGCATTGATTTATGATTTGTTGAAAAAGAATCCTAACCATAACGTCAAAACAGTGGTGTCTGCCTCGGCTTCCGGATATTATAATGATAGGGGCGATGAATTGATGACCGAAGATAAGGCTCCCAAAAACGATTTCCTTGGGCAAACTTGTTTAAAATGGGAGCAAGCGGTGAGTCAGGGCAAGGATTTAAGGCTGCGGACGGTCTCATTGAGGAGTGGAATGGTATTGTCAGCTAATGGCGGGGTCTATCGCAAACTGGCCAACATGGTGAGGAAGGGATTGGGTGCTGTGCCTGGAACGGGTAAGCAATGGATGCCATGGATACATATCGATGATACCGTAGCCATGTATATCTTTGCTTTGGAACATAACGGGATAGCTGGGGCTTATAACATGGCCGCTCCCGAGCAAATTACTTTTTCGACCTTTGTTGGCACCATGGCCAAGCATTTGGGCAAGCCCATTTGGCTACCGCATATTCCAAAATTTTTACTAAAAACCGTTATGGGGCAAATGAGTGAAATGCTCCTCAGCAGCACCCGTGTATCGTCCGAAAAAATCCGCAACGCAGGGTTCCAATTCCGATACCCTACTATTGCAGAAGCCTTGGAAGCAGTTATCTTGCCTTGACGGTACTTTTCCCATCCTTACCGGGTGAACCCGAATACACAGTCCCTTGGCTTAAGTTGCCCAATGGCCGGCCTGCGGATCGCGTGTTGATTAAACTATAGATGTTATTGAGGTCGCTTTGTGGATTTACCCGGTATCCACCGGCTCGGGTGTCGATTTGGAGGTAATTCGGTGATTTCCTATCCTCGGTCTGCGGCATGATACCATCACTGGCATAAGTGAAATTCACATTTCCTCCATCTCCATTGGGATGTGTGCGCGATCCGTTATTACTTGCATCATGGCCACCAGCCAACACATACAATGCTCCAAGTTTGTCAAACCGAATATCGATATCAAAATCAGACCCGTTGTTTTTGCCATCTGTGCCAAAGATATAGGCACGTTTGTCGATTTCAGCGTGCTTTACGGTGAGTTTGACATCCTTTTTGGCGAAAAAAATCAATTGCGCCCTGTCTTTCATGATCAAGGTATCAATATGTAACACCAAGGAGGAATCCCGTCCCCCAAAAACTTCCTTATCTTTGCGTCCTATTTCCAGTTTTGAAATATGCTTGATGCTCTCTTCTTGTGCAAGCGCAACGCTTGAGCTAATGATTAGGGTGAATGCGATGATCGTTTTCATGGTATAAGTCCTTTTATCTGTTCTATTTAACTGTGTTCTATTTATAGTTAGACTCCGGCAAGCCATTAAAGTTTAAATGATGTTACAAATGCGATTTGGTGCGATAAGCTAGGTGTATATTGTTTATTTTCGTCACGGATATTTTTTTGTTTCCATGTTACCCGCAATTTATAATAATTATGACAAGGTTAGTTAGCGTCATTATGTTCCTATCAGTTCTTCCGGTATTCCTTTCCATTGCGCAGCAATCCCCCCAAGATACTACCCATCAAGATATCACCCATTTGGAAGAAGTGATGGTAAGGGCCTATTTCGCCGAACAACCCTTGTTACGCCTTACCGCTTCGGCGGGTATAATTAGCAATACCACATTGCATCATCAAAGCGGAACGACCTTGTTGCCCGCTATCAATACCATCCCCGGAGTACGGATGGAAGAACGTTCTCCGGGAAGTTACCGATTGTCACTTAGGGGCAGCTTGTTACGCTCACCTTTTGGTGTACGGAATGTAAAGGTATATTTGGATGAGATTCCGCTAACCGATGCCGGAGGAAATACTTACCTCAACATACTTGATGCTGGTAGCGTAGGTGATATTGAGGTGCTGAAGGGGCCAGATGGCAGCATTTTTGGCGCCAATTCCGGTGGGGTGGTTCTGATTCGGCCAGCAGGCCTATCAGGGAAGTCCAATACGGGGTCTTTGCGCTTCAGCGGAGGATCCTATGGGTTATTCCACCAACAGCTAGCGGTGGAGATGCATCCGTCATCCAACTATCGATTCAGTGTCAACCAAGCCTATCAGCGTGCCGATGGATACCGGCAAAATTCGGCGATGAAACGGGCTGCTTTCCAAACCGCGCAACGTTGGAAATACAATCAAACTAACGAGTTTCGTCTACTGGCCCTGTATTCCGATTTACGTTATCAAACATCGGGCGGACTCACGGAGGCACAATATGCCGAGGATCCGAAACTGGCGCGGCCAGCTACGGCTACCATACCCGGCGCCGCGGAACAACAAGCCGGTATCATCAATAAGACTTTGATAGGTGGCATTGTGCACGATGCCCAACTTACTGGAAACCTAAGGCATGTTGTCAGTGTTTTTGGCTCGCATACCGATTTCAGCAACCCCTTTATCACCAATTATGAGATACGGGATGAGTACAACGTTGGCTTCCGTTCTTATTTCGACTACGCCAATAGCAATTCCGATGTTTTTTCTTGGCGTGCCAACGCAGGGGTAGAATGGCAGTATGGACGGGCAGATATTTATAATTATGACAATAATGGCGGCTCACTAGGTAATGAGCAAGCTGCTGACGCGTTGAAAAACAACCAACATTTTTATTTTGCGCGTTTCAGCGCGGATATGCGTAACCGGCTTTTCCTGGAAGGCTCCTTGAGTCTCAATTATTATGGATATGGATTTAGATCCATTTTCCCAATGCATGAATCCATGTTTACGGACAAGCGTTTTGATGCCGAATGGATGCCGAGGATTGCGTTGTCCTACCTGCTTAATCGGCATCTTGCATGGCGGGCATCCGTATCAAGAGGGTATTCACCACCTACCATTGCTGAGGTACGCCCATCTGATAACGTCATCAATACCTTGCTGGAAGCAGAAACGGGTTGGAATTATGAAACCGGATTCCGGTGGCAGACCGACAATCGCCGCATATTCATTGATGGTTCCGTGTTTTATTACCGCATGGAAGATGCCATTATCCGCCAAGTACGTGAGACGGGAGCCGAATTTTTCGGCAATGCCGGAGGGGTAGATCAACGGGGGATTGAATTTTCCGCGTCCACATGGGCAGTCGAACCCCGCCAAGCAGGTTGGTTGCGTGGTCTGGAGATCGGCGCAAATCTAACCATCAGCAGGTTCCGATTTGGTGATTATCGCATAGGGGAGGAGTTTGATTTCACGGGCAATAAGCTCACAGGTGTGCCATCGGAAACCCTAGTTAGCAGCCTATTAGTGCAATTTCCGTTGAATATTGAGGCTTATTTGATGCATAATTACACATCAAGCATCCCGCTAAATGATGCCAATACCGTACATGCTGATGCCTACCAGCTGCTACAGGCAAAAGTGAGTTGGTGGCGATCGTTGGGACACCAACTGAAATTGCAATTTTTCGTTGGCGCGGATAATATCCTCAACCAAGGGTATAGCCTTGGCAATGATATCAATGCTTTTGGTGGCCGCTTCTTCAATGCAGCCGCTCGAAGAAATTTTTATGGAGGAGTAATGGTGAGGTATTAATCCACGTTTCATTCACTCATTTTAAAAAATTATCCCTACTTTCGAAGCCGTTAATCAACGCAAAAAAGAAAGAATATCATGAGTTTGAAAGATTTCAAAGGAGTCGTTACGGGAGATGCCGTTCAGGAATTGTTTAGCGTGGCCAAGGCCAACAAATTTGCTTTACCTGCCGTCAACGTCATCGGTACCAACTCCATCAATGCAGTGATGGAAACTGCGAAAGCGGTCAATTCACCGGTGATCATCCAATTGTCCAATGGCGGAGCACAGTTCTATGCCGGTAAGTCGCTCAACAATGACGGCTTGCAGGCTTGCATCCTTGGCGGTGTTTCCGCTGCGCAGCATATACACCTGTTGGCCGAATATTATGGCATTGCCGTAGTCTTGCATACCGATCATGCTGCCAAGAAATTGCTGCCCTGGATTGATGGATTGCTTGATTATGGCGAGCGCTTTTTCAAACAGCACGGGAAACCGTTATTTTCCTCTCATATGCTCGATCTTTCTGAAGAACCCATTGAGGAAAATATTGAAATTTCATCCAAATATTTAGCACGGATGAAACCACTTGGCATGACGATTGAAATCGAACTGGGAGTCACTGGAGGAGAAGAGGACGGTGTAGATAATACCGATGTGGATAGCTCTAAATTGTATACCCAACCTTCGGAAGTGGGTTATGCTTATGAGGAACTGAATAAGGTGAGTGACAAATTTACCGTGGCCGCCGCCTTTGGCAATGTGCATGGCGTATACAAACCCGGTAATGTGAAGCTACAACCCGTGATCCTGAAAAATTCACAGGATTATATCCGGGAGCGGTTTAGATTATCGGCCGAGAAACCTGTCGACTTCGTATTTCACGGTGGGTCAGGTTCGGCTCCTGAAGAAATTGCGGAAGCCATCTCATACGGTGCCGTCAAAATGAACATCGATACCGATATCCAATGGGCATTTTGGGACGGAGTGCGCGGACACTATCAATCCAAAGAAGGCTATCTGCAAAGCCAAATCGGCAACCCTGAAGGCGCCGATTCACCCAATAAGAAATACTATGACCCACGGGTGTGGTTGCGCAAAGCAGAGGAAAGCCTTGTGAAAAGGCTTACTCAAGCTTTCGAGGAATTGAATGCAGTGGATGCGAACAGCAAGTTATAGTCGAACTTCTGTCAATATCTGTAATACAACTTATTATAAGGAACCCTTGCAATGCTCAATAGTGTTGCAAGGGTTTTTTTATTGTTTAGCTTGACGCTATATGTTTGGTTATATGGAATTTTAGTGAACAGGCTGGTGAAATATATGTTTTTTGGTGTTTTTATTCGTCAAATGTATAGAATATGTTTAATTTGCGGCCCTTTGGAGCAATACTAACCCTTAAAAACACGATTTGCGGCTGCATGTTGAGCCGAAAGCCCTTATGGAACAATTGATTAATACCGTAAATAACATTGTGTGGAGCAATGCGCTTATCGTTTTGTGTCTCGGAGCAGGAATTTATTTTTCATTTGCAACCCGATTTTTGCAGGTGAGGTATTTCAGGGAGATGATCCGCCTGTTGTTCAAAGGAAATGCCTCCAAAAAGGGCATTTCGTCTTTTCAGGCATTTGCGCTGGCCATATCCGGCCGCGTAGGAACGGGTAATATCGCCGGGGTGGCTACAGCAATTGCCATGGGTGGTCCCGGCGCGGTGTTCTGGATGTGGACCATCGCTTTCTTGGGGAGTGCCTCCGCATTCATTGAGGCCACTCTGGGCCAACTTTATAAGGAAGTGAAAGACGGGCAATATCGGGGCGGCCCTGCTTTTTATATTGAAAAAGGGCTTGGCGTAAAGTGGTATGCTGTGCTGTTTGCGATAGTAACGGTATTCAGCACGGCACTTTTCCTGCCTGGTGTGCAGAGCAATAGCATTGCAAAGGGCATGAGCACTGCCTTTGATATACCGATGATCTATACGGGTATTGCACTGACGTTATTGCTTGGTTTGGTTATTTTCGGTGGAGTAAAACGAATCAGTAAGGTTGCGGAAGTGGTGGTGCCGTTTATGGCCGCTGCATATATCCTCATGGCTATTGTCATCATCGCGTTGAACATCGCAGAGGTACCTGCGATGTTTGCATTAATCTTTAAATCGGCTTTTAACCTGGAGCCGGCTTTTGGTGGTATTATCGGTATGGCTATTGCCTGGGGTGTGAAAAGGGGGATTTATTCCAATGAAGCGGGGCAGGGGACCGCGCCACATGCGGCTGCGGCTGCCGAGGTAAGCCATCCGGTGAAACAGGGGTTGGTCCAGTCCTTTTCAGTTTATGTAGACACCTTGTTTATCTGCACGGCAACGGCCTTGATGATTCTCTTTACCGGACAGTATAATGTAAAGAACCCATCGGGAGGCTTTATCGTTGAAAATCTGCCCGAGATAAAGGATGGTCCGGAGTACACGCAATACGCCATTGCACACCATTTTCCTTATTTAGGTGCAGGGTTTGTGGCACTGGCCTTGCTTTTCTTTGCCTTTACTACCATTATGGCCTATTATTATATGGCGGAGACGAATTTAAGTTACCTTGACAAACAAGGTCGCCATAAATGGGCAATATGGGGACTGAGGTTCCTCATACTTGGAGCTACATTCTATGGCACGATCAAAACGGCCGAAGCGGCTTGGACGTTGGGCGATATCGGGGTAGGGCTCATGGCCTGGCTCAATCTTATTGCCATATTACTGCTGCATAAACCAGCCTTACGCGCGCTTAAGGATTACCGCACGCAACGAAAAGCTGGAAAAGACCCTGTTTTCAATGCGGACGAGGTGGGTATCAAAAACACGGACATGTGGAAAAATTGATGATCAGCTCCACCCTCAACAAGTCGACATCTTGTTGTGAGCAAACAGGGGTCTTGTGCACATAGATTGCTGTTTCCATAGTTCCTTGATCATTGTTTATCGATTCGGCCATCAGCCAAGTGGATGATATGGTCTGATTTTTCGGCAAATTCGTCATCGTGCGTCACCATGAGCATGGTTTGTCCCCGTTCTGCTGCTAATTGACTGAACAGATCAAATACAATGGCCGAGTTACGGCTATCGAGGTTGCCCGTGGGCTCATCGCCCATCACAATCAGGGGGTCGTTGATGAGTGCCCGGGCAATGGCCACCCGTTGCTGCTGGCCACCCGATAGCAAAACGGCCCTTTTTTTCGCCTGATCCTCCACATCCAGCAGCTTGAGCAATTCATAGGCTTTGTGTTCCACTTCATCGGGTGGTTGTTGTGCCCGTTTGAGGCCCGGTAGCATCACATTGCGCAAAGCGGAGAATTCGGGGAGCAGAAAATGGAACTGGAAGACAAAGCCAATGTGGTGATTGCGGAAATCAGCGAGCCAGCGGTTGCTTTTTCCCCTCATTTCCTCCCCATTGATTTTGATGCTTCCTTCAAAATCGGTATCCATCGTAGACAATAAGTATAGCAATGTAGATTTCCCACTGCCGGATTTACCGGTGATGGAAATGAACTTGCCTTTCTCGATGTGGAAAGTAAGCCCCTTCAATACATGGAACTCCGTGGGTTCCCTGAAATATTTATGGATATCCTTTGCTTCTAGTATATTCATGATAATTATCCTCTTAAGATGGTGATCGGGTCGACCTTGGCGGCGTGGCGTGAAGGCATATAGCCGGCCAATATAGTGGTGAGGATGCCAAAAGTGAATCCGGATATGTAATAAATGGGCTTGAAGCTTACGGGTAGGTGGTCCATCGTAATCATCACATCACTTTCGAAGGGCATCCTCGATGTTGCGTAAGCGAGTAGAAAGCCGAAAATCAGTCCCATCACCGCCCCAATGAATCCGATGACGATTGCTTGGATAAGAAATACCCACCGGACGTCTGTATCTGAGAAGCCCGTGGCTTTCAGAATGGCAATATCCTTCATTTTTTCATAAATCATCATGGTTAGGATGTTGAAGATGCCGAAACCGGCAACGAGTAGAATGGTAGAGGCTACTCCGTATGTGATCATGTTGCGTAGCACGTTTCCTTCCAACAAGGCTGAATTGTCCTTTTTCCAGTCAGACCCGCTATATTGGTAGCGGTTTTCCAGTTCTTCAACAATTTCGGGAGCCAATTCCTTATCATGGAGCTTTACCTTGATGTCTGTGATATAGCTTGCCGGCACCCCAAGGAACCGCTGCACGGTCTTCAGGCTGGCATAACTTTGTTGGTTGTCAATATCGGTCAATCCGGTCTTGAACAGCCCAATGATGGTAACTTGAAAATTATCGCCTTTCTCCGTGGTCACGGATAACTTGTCTCCCGTCGCCACATTGAGTTTCCTGGCAAGACCCACGCCCATGAGTAAGCTATTGGGTTGGGTAGCCAGCTTCTCATGGCCACCTTCCACAATTTTGCTACCTAGGGCAAATAAAGCATCTTCATTCTCGAAATTGATGCCGAGAACCCGGCCATTTACGGAAGCTGACCCTAATCGGTAAAACAATTGGGTGCTCACGGATGCAGAGATGGCCAGCACCCGGTGATCCTTTCCGAGTTCTTCCACAGCCCTGATGCCGTCTTTCAGGTTGGGAAGGATGTCCTTGGGTTTTTGGTGGTGTACCACATTCCATGCGCTGGGTGCGGCCCTGTCCAATATGGAATGCTCCGCAAGCGCTATTTCGTTATATAGTCTGAGATGTGGCGATTGCTCAAACACGACGTCCTCCGTGAATTCATTGGTGCCTTCCATGACGCTGACCATAAAGATGAATACCGTGATGCCAAAGGCAACCCCGACGGTGGCAATGATGGTCTGCTTCAGTTTTGCGCGCATGTGGGTGAAAGCGATGGAAGCAGCCAGTTTGAAATCTTTGGCTATCTTCATGGTGTTTTATTTTTGATGACGACATCCCCCTTTTGCAATCCGCCATTCACCTCTAGCAGTTCGCCATCCCGGATACCCGTTTGTACGGCGATTTTTTGTTCACTGCCATCACGGCTTATCTGCACACTGTCTCCCGGCAATAAATAATCTACGGGAATCGCCAATACCTGACTACTATCACGGATCACAATGTTGGCCTCTACGGACGCCTGTGGATAAAAATCGCTGTCATCGAGTACCAGCGCTTCAATTTCGAAGCTCCTGTTTTCTTTTTGTAGCACGGGCATAATTTTGTTCACTTGTGCCTTGAACTGTTTTCCGGCATAAGCATCGGTTTCGAAAAGGACTTGTTGACCCAGTTTGATTTTGGAGACGTCGCGTTCATCCACCAGAAGTTCCAACTGGTATTTCCCAGGGGAGCCTACCATGAGGATGGGCTCTTGAGGGTTGACGGTTTCACCCACTTCCTTATGGATGCTGAAAACTTTTCCCTCAATTCGGCTAATCAGTACGCGGCTTTCCCTTCCTTGCCGGAATTGCGCTAGTTGCTGTTCTGCAGCCAATACCTTGTTTTGCAGGTCATTGTATTGCGACTGCAACTGCAGCCGGAGATTGTTGTATTGGGTAAGGCTGGAAGCTGCTTGCACCGCCATTTCCTCAGCTTGTTTGCGCGAAACCGCTTGGGTGATGGCCAATTCGGTGTAACGCTGTGCGTTTATTGAATCTTGTTCATATTGTTTTTTGGCAAGGGCCATGCGTTCTTGCAACTCGGCCCGGACGGCCGAACCCGCCGCGGCGTTTTGACGGGCTATCGCCAGTTGTCCAGAAAGGATGCCTAGCTGTTCGTTTTCACTGGGGGAGCCCAAAATCACAAGGGGTTGCCCAGCCTTTACCGTATCACCTTCACGGACCAGAATTTGATGGATACGTTCAGGCGTAGTGGCCATGAGGTGTTCGTATTCAAGCGGGAAGATTTCACCCGAAGCGTACACGGCCTCATGTAAGGACACCTCTTCCACGGTATGGCGTTCGGTACGATCCCCACAGGATTGTATACTGGATAGGAGCAGAAGCACCGCGAATGAAACCATCCACCTGCCAGTTAATGGCTTAATCAATGTATTTACTGATGTGAGTCTATTCATGGTTATTGTTGATTTTGCAAATATTGAATGGTTACTTGATGGCGGAAATATTCCAGTTTTGCCTGATTGAGCTGCGTATGTACTTGGTCAAGTTCTTGCTGCACGTCCTTGAGTTCCAGCATATCGATGATGCCTTTTTCGAGTTTCTGTGCTGCTAACACCTCATTTTCCTGAGCCAGTGCCATACGCTCCTCCTGTATGCGTACACGGGTTAGGCTCTTGTTCAGTTGTAGGCGTTCCTCCATGTACCTTTTTTGTTCGGATTGTTGATACTGCTCAAATTCAATCGCTGCAGTTTCGGCACGCAAGCGTTGTTCTTTGGGATTATGGGCCATTTTGGCCATTGAGAATAGGGGTACGCGCAATTGTAGTCCCACATATCCCGAGGCAAACCAGGTTGACTCACCGATGAAATCGAGCGACGAACCGAATCCCATTTTACTGTATCCCGCTGTGAGGGCCAGCGTGGGCAGTAAGGCCTTTTTGGTGTTTTTCCACTGCTGTGTGGCCAGGTCTGCTTGCAAGCGGCGGTTACCATATTCAGGCAATAGCGATGGATCAAAGGCATCAGACATGGCGGAATATGTTCCCAGCGTGCCAGGATTAATCGTAAGCACGCTGTCCAGTGGATACCCCATCCAAAATTTGAGATCCAAAAGGGCGGCATCACTGTCGGATTTAGCAGCTAACGCTGCTTCTTCGCGGTCTTTCAAGAGGGTGAGTGATTGGTTGAACGCAATTTTATCCGTCAGCCCACTTTTAAACAACCGGCTGATGAGCCCATGCATTTCACTGACCCGCTCTAGCCGGCTTTCGGTAAGTTGGATGGTTTCCATCCCAAGACTGGTATGGTAAAATGCCATACGGATATTACGGACGAGTGTCTTGTCTAGATTTTGTTGCCTCTCTTGTGCGGCTTGCTGTTTCAATGCGGCCATTTTGATTTCTCCCCATGCCTGTGCATCCACGATGGGCAATCTGCCTTCAGCCCCGAAGGTGCCCGTCCAAGGCGTACCCAATCTTACCGGCACAAAAGTCCCTTCGGGTTGACCGAGCAGCTCTCCCGGGAATACCTGCACCGGTATTTTCCAGTAATGGTCCAAACCGGCGGTACCATCCACTTCGGGAAGAAGCGCGGATATGGCTTTGCGTTGGCCCACCTCGGCGACTTCGCTCTCCTTTTCAGCGACAAGCAGTTCACGGCTGTGCTGCAAACCGTATTGGAGGCAGCTTTCAAGTGTCCATTCCTGGGCACTGGCGATCCCCGGTATGCCCAACATCGCGGAAAAAAACGGAAGATATAAACAGCGTGCTTTCATTTAAGTTCTTTTAGTTCTTAAAGTAAAGAACAAGTTGGTAAAAAAAATTAATCTTTATTTGCCCGCATAGCCACTGTGCGCCGCCAGCGCTCTATCATGATGGGATACTCCACCAATAGCATGCTATAAAGGAGTGCCACATTTTCCAGTTCTTGGGCAAAGCCGTCATCCTTAGCCCGATCTGCACGGATGTCTTCCAACATCTTGGAAAAACTTTTGATACGTGTCTCCATATATCGTTCATTAAACATATTCTGGAAATTGATATAAAAAAAACGTTTCCGTTTCCCACCCATCGTGCGAGAATCCACCATTTCGACAGCTTTGAGCATCTTCAGTGCGTTTGAAACAGCGCTTTTGCTCACACTGAAATAGGCTACCATATCTTCAAAGGTTGCGCCGGTTTCATCGCAATACAATAAGTAAACATACACCCTTGCGGCTACTGGCCCTAAGCCCATGCGCTCCATTGTACTGCCATGCAGTTCGATTTTATCTCTGAATTTTTCCAAATCAATCTTTTACAGTACAAAGGTATGAGAAAAATTTGGTTCTCCAAGCAGAGAACAAAAATATTTTCACGGGGGAGCGGTATGCGGCTAAGTGAACAGGGGTAATGGTTTATCCAAAAGGCATGTTCGCTCATTCCAGCAGTAACGCCACAGCAGTATGGCTATATTTATCAATGAATAAACCATTGACAAAACTAATGGAGGGAAACATGAAAATTGTACTAATAGGCTTAGGTGCATTGTTATGGGTAGGTGCCCCGGGGACAGCAGAGGCCCAACTGATGAAGAAGTTGGCTAAAAAGGCCGGGAAAGCAGCGGAACGCACCATTGAACGTCGGATAGAGAAAGAGACATCTGAAAATACGGACAAAGCATTAGACAAAGTGTTTGAGGGCGATAAATCCAAAAAGTCTGACAAGGAAGACGCAGCATCCGGCACTACCCAAGGTGGGCGTCAGGGTGAGATGGGGTCGGCCAATACAACAACCTTTGCTTCGTACGGTAAGTTTGATTTTGTGCCGGGAGAAAAAGTCATCGTGATGGAAGATTTTTCCCAAGATGCCGTGGGGGATTTCCCTGCAAAGTGGAATACGAATGCCAGCGGAGAAATCAAGACCATCGCGGGTGCCGAAGGCAAATGGTTGGCATTGACCACTAAAGGTACTGTTACGCCGGATTTCATTACCAACCTACCTGAAAATTTCACTTTGGAGTTTGATTTGGCCGTCACACCGGATTATAGTTTTTATGATTCCCCCTTGATGATCTCCATGGCTAGTCTCTCCGGAGCCAACAACTTTACCGGATGGAGCCGTTTTGGGCAAGGCAGAAATACTGGCGTGACCGTAACCCTACATCCTCAAGACGCTGGTAGTGCTCCGAAAGGAAAAAGTGGCTATGAACTATGGGAAAACAAGAAGAAAAGCATGGAGAATATGATGTCAGGATTGGAGGCCTTCAACAATAAAGATCGCAACATCGTAAAGATATCGATATGGCGACAAAATCAGCGGCTCCGTTTCTATGTGGATGAAAACAAAGTTTGGGATCTTCCTCGAGCTTTTGCAACAGGTGTAAGCTATAATGGATTGGTATTCAGTAGAGATGGCGCCAAGAATGGCAACCAATACTTGATTAGCAACCTCCGGCTGGCAGTCGGCACACCGGATACCCGCAGCAAGTTGATCACAGAAGGTAGGTTTTCTACGACCGGCATCTATTTCAATACGGGGTCAGCAGTTATCAAACCAGCATCCTACGGGGTGTTGAAAGAAATCGCGACGGTGCTCAAAGAAAACCCAGATGTGAACGTTTCCATCATCGGCTATACGGATAGCGATGGTAGTGACGATGTGAACCTTAAATTATCCAAGGATCGCGCAGCATCGGTGAAGAAAGCGTTGAGCGGCGAATTTGGGATTGATGGAAACCGGATGGAAACTGATGGTAAAGGTGAAGGTGAGCCAGTAGGGGATAACAATACGACTGAAGGTAAGGCCCAAAACCGGAGGGTAGCATTTGTGAAAAGGTAAGGAATAGGAAGTTCGGAGATCTCACATCTCATATCTCACATCTCGAATCAAATCCGTACCTTTGGCCCATGCCAGAAAAAATCATTATTGTTGATTTCGGCTCCCAATACACCCAATTGATTGCACGTCGTGTACGAGAGCTGAATGTATATTGTGAAATACACCCATATAACCATCTTCCTGAATTTAACGGTACGGTAAAAGGGATTATCCTTTCAGGCAGCCCATACTCTGTGCGCCAAGAAAACCCACCCCATATTGATTTCCATGACCTGCAAGACCAATTTCCCTTGCTAGGCGTGTGTTATGGGGCGCAATATATTGCCCAGCATTCGGGTGGTCAAGTTGTCGCTTCGACTATCCGTGAATACGGTAGGGCCAATCTCCACTTTATAGATAACGCCAATCCACTGTTGGCTGATATTCCTGTTGAATCTCAAGTATGGATGTCGCATGGGGATACCATTTCGGTGATTCCCGATCATTTTGAAATCATTGCAAGTACCGATAAAGTAAAGGTGGCGGCCTACCATGTCAAAGGTACCCGTACCTATGGTATACAATTCCACCCCGAGGTGACGCATAGTACGGATGGTACTACATTACTCAAAAATTTTGTGCTGGACATTTGCGGATGTACCCCATCCTGGACGGCTGATGCCTTTGTCGAAACCACCGTGGCCGCTTTAAGGGAAAGACTGGGCAATGACCACGTGATCATGGCCCTTTCCGGTGGGGTGGACTCGACGGTGGCAGCGGTATTGTTGCACCAAGCGATTGGCAAAAACCTGCACTGCATCTTCGTAGACCATGGTCTTTTGCGGAAGGATGAGTTTGAACAGGTGCTTGATTCATACCAGCACATGGGGCTCAATATCAAGGGGGTAAATGCCAAAGATCGGTTTTATCGGCAGCTGGCTGGTGTGAGTGAACCGGAGCAGAAACGTAAAATCATCGGCGGGGCTTTTATCGAGGAATTTGACGATGCTGCCCACGCGGTGCAGGCCGAATTGCCCGAAGGGGTAGCGGTGAAATGGCTTGGCCAAGGCACCATTTACCCCGATGTCATTGAATCTGTATCGGTCAACGGTCCATCGGCTACCATCAAATCACACCACAACGTGGGTGGGCTACCCGATTTAATGAAGCTCAAGGTAGTGGAACCGCTGAACACGCTGTTCAAAGATGAAGTGCGTAGGGTTGGGAAAGCTTTAGGAATAGCCCCTAATATCCTTGGACGACATCCTTTTCCTGGACCCGGACTAGCCATACGGATTTTAGGTGATATCACACCGGAAAAGGTACGGATTTTGCAGGAAGCTGATGACATCTATATCCGCAACCTGCGTGAATCGGGTTGGTATGACCAAGTATGGCAGGCAGGCACCATATTCCTCCCCGTGCAGTCGGTAGGCGTAATGGGCGATGAACGTACTTATGAACATGTGGTATGCCTACGTGCCGTTGGGTCCTTGGACGGAATGACTGCAGATTGGATACATCTGCCATATGAGTTATTGGCAAAAATATCAAATGAAATAATCAATCACGTAAAAGGGATAAATAGGGTTGTATATGATATCAGTTCGAAACCACCGGCTACCATTGAATGGGAGTAAACTTATAATACTGGTCGCATCATTGATGCTGCTTATCGCTGGATGTAAACCCAAAGTGCGGGTACTCCGCCCTATGGGTAGCAAAGATGAACCGAAGAAGGAAACTCCAGCGGAAAAGAAAGACAAGGAAGAGACGGACGCAGACATAATAGATGTGAAGAGCATCGCATTGCTGTTGCCTTTCCAGCTGAACAAGGCCAACCAACATGCGCCTAGCACCATCGACATCCGTAGATCAGCGCTGGCGTTGGACTTTTACCAAGGGTTCAAATTAGGGCTCGATGCACTGGCTGCAGCTGGCACCAATTTCAAGGTGAATGTGCTGGATACCCGGGATGATGTGGCGGAAAATACACGCATTGCCAAGCTAGATGAAGTACGGAACGCCGCTTTGGTGGTGGGGCCGGTATACCCCAAGGAAATCCAGACCTTTGGATTTAATGCTTCGCTTGACCAAGCGCTACAGATTTCGCCGCTGGCGGCCAGCATGCCTTCCGAGTTTAACCTTCCCAATTTGGTCACCATTACTTCGCCCATCTCGGCACATATCAAGACTTTGGCAACCCATATCGCGAAGCAATATAGCACCGGTGATGTGGTATTGCTATACAAGACGCAAGATGCGGCAAGCCAGCAATTCCTCGCACCCCTAAAAACAGAAATCCAACAGCTGAACAAAAATATTAGCATCGTTGAGGTACAGGACGAAGAAAGCCTGGAAAGTAGGGTGCGTCTTTCGGGCAAAAACTTGGTTGTATTAGGTACGACCAATAAATATCAAATATCACCCGTTTTAGCCCATTTACTGACATTGAAGGATGAACTATCGTACCAAATCCAACTATTTGGTCACCCCAATTGGGCGAAAATGGATTTTGATGAAAGCGAGGGCTTAGGTGCATTCCAGACACGGATCACGTCTTCTTATTATATCGATAAAAGTGCTTCCAATGTACGCAAGTTTGACCAGCAGTACCAGCAAGAGTTTGGTGTGGTACCTACGGAATTTGCCTACAAAGGGTATGATGCTGCTTATTATTTCGGAAGCTTATTGGCAGAGTATGGCGAAGGGTATAAGGACCACATTACTAATGTAGAATACGACGGGCTGCACAATACCTTTAAATTTGAGTATAATCCCTCTTGGGGATATGTGAATAACGCTATTTCCTTTATGCAATATAAAGGTGAAAGCTTTAAGCCGCTTAAATAATCGCTAGTGCAGCGCGACCCGTTATCTGCCTCATGATGACGCAACATAATATCTGACGGATTCCATGGAAAAACGCATACAGCAACAAATCCGTACGGTTGAACGCCTTTTGCAGGAATATTCGGGCGATGAACCATTGGCCCGTTTCCTTTCGGGGTTTTACAAGCGGAATCGCCAGATGGGATCTGCTGATAGGCGCATAGCATCGCGTCTAGCTTATAATTATTTCCGGATTGGACTTGCAGCCGCAAAAAGTCCGTTGCCGGATCGATTGGCCTTGGCTGAGTTCTTGTGTAGCAAAGATAGCGCCGTAGCCCAGTTGTTGCTACCGGAGCTTTATTCTCATATCTCCGATGAGCTATCCCAAAAAATTGCGTTATTGGAAGACTATACCGCATTCCGGTTGGCCGATGTATTCCCTTATACATCGCATTTATCAGCTGGTGTAGACCAACTTGGGTTTACATATAGCCTGTTCACACAGCCTGATTTGTTTATCCGCTTACGTCATGCTCACGAAACTGAGGTGCTTAGTATATTGGAAAAAGAAAATATCCCTTACCAGAAGCTAAGCGATTTTACTATCGCCCTGCCCAACGGTACGGCCTTGGACCGTATCCCTGGTCTAGCCGGGAAATATGAAGTGCAGGATAAATCTTCACAGCAAACGGCCGCATATTTTGAAGCGTCCGCAGGTGAACACTGGTGGGACGCCTGTGCGGGCTCGGGCGGAAAATCACTTTTATTGCTCGATAGCAATCCCAGTGTGAACCTATTGGTGTCGGATACACGAAACAGCATCCTGCGCAACCTGGATGAACGGTTTGAAGCAGCGGGAATCAAATCCTATAGGCGTAAAATCATCGATCTTTCCAAAGATGCCGATACTATACTTGGAGATGAGCAGTTTGATGGCATGATCTTAGATGCACCCTGCACGGGTTCCGGTACATGGGGCCGCACACCGGAGCAGATATCCGCATTTGACGAACAGTCGATTGGCCGCTTTGCCACACTGCAGAAACAGCTTGCCGGCAATATGGTGAAACACCTGAAGCCCGGAAAGCCACTTATTTACATCACATGCTCCGTATTTTCAGCGGAGAATGAACACGTAATAGAACACTTGCAAGCGCACCATAGCCTCAGGCTTGAACGGATGGATATGCTGTGTGGATACCTGCATAAGGCAGACAGCATGTTTGTGGCGAGGCTGGTGAAATAACAGCTATATGTTATAAAAAGTTGTCACGTTTCCCTCGTGAAACTTGTCTTCTATAAAAATATCAAAACAACACATTATGGAATCAGCAGAGAATGAAATCTTAAGCGTAGTAACTGACTTTGTAAAGGGAGGGGACGAGCAAGATATCCAAAAACTGGATGCCGTACTGCATGCTAATTATAGAAACTTGCAAAGTGGCTTCTTTGAACAAAAAGGCGTATTCAACATCGATAAGGAAGCTTATCTTTCGCTTATTGAGCAAAAGGTATTTGGGGGCACACCTAGGGAAATACACGTAGAGTCCGTGGATCGGGCGGGAGCACTTGCCATGGTAAAGGTCCATTTATATCGACCGACATTCAAGTTTATTTCGTTTATTGCACTTATAGCAGACGAAAACGGCCAATGGAAAGTGGTTGGCAACTACCCACATACTGAACCGATAGTCTCATAGGTTTGTATCCTATATCCCTTATCTTTGGCATTTGATGCCCTAGCCATTTATATGAAGTTAGAAAAATGAGTACCGATTACCAACACCTATTATTTCCATACGCTTATAATATCTTGGGATCCACAGATGATGCGAGGGATGCCATACAGGATGTGTTATTAAAGTTTATCACACTGCCAAAAGATGGAATTGCCGATGAACGCAACTACCTGATCAGAAGTGTGATCAATAGGGCTATCAATATCAAGAACCGAAATAAACGGATCACCCATAATGATGTGTGGTTACCCGAACCTGTTGCCACCGAAGATGCCGACAGGGATGTGCACCTCAAGGATATCCTTTCTTATTCGTTACTGGTACTGCTGGAAAGGCTGAATGCCCAGGAGCGTGCGGTATTTATCCTAAGGGAAAGTTTTGACTATGCTCACCAAGAGATTGCCGATACATTGGACATCACGGAGGAAAATTCGCGTAAATTGCTAAGTAGGGCAAAAGACAAGCTGTTCAAAACTGGAAAAGTGTCACCAAAAGCGATTCATACAAAAATGGAAACCAAAGCCATGCTGGATAAGTATATAGAAGCAATCCGAAGCAAGGATATGACCCATATAGAGGAATTGCTTGCCGAAGACATCGTATTTTATGCGGATGGTGGCGCTAAACTCCAGGTGGTTAAGAAACTTTGCATCGGATCGCAGGACGTGGCCGATCTGTTATTATTTGTCTATCATCAGTATCAATCGAGCTATCAAATCGTAATGGGAGAGGTAAACCACCAGCCGGCCTTATTGTATTACCATGACGGTGAGCTTAAGGTTTGCCAAGTATTTGAAATGTCGCCGGAGGAAGGGAAAATCACCCAGATTAATTCGATTGTCGATCCAGAGAAGATAAGACATATCCAGGTTCACTGAGCATGGTGTACGGGACTACAGCTCAAACATTTTGACAATTTTGTCACGTTTCGGTATACTGTTTTGTCTTTACCACAAAACGGGAATCATGACAAAACAAATCATTATTATCATTGTATTAAGCATGGATATATTAACAGGAAAAGCACAAACACCAAGGGTGGAAGGTGCAGGAAATAAATCGGGTGTACAGGATTATTTGGCAGACAAACTGGTCAATGCTCCGGTAGTTATGGCTGCTGATGCAGGTGAATCCCTTGAAATGCTGGGTTCTAAACTCACGTTCAAACTCACCACCGAGTCCACCAATAACCAAATGGGTTTATATGAGGTGAAACTAGCTCCACAAGTGTCTGGTGCCAAACTACATTACCACCGGTTTATGGATGAAACCTTTGTGGTCACCAAAGGCACGTTGACCGTCCAATTGATCGACCGTGAAGTGGAGATCGGGGAGGGGGGTGTCATCCATATCCCACGGTTCACACCCCATGGTTTCTACAACGGTACGGATGAGGAAGTCATGGCACTGATGCTTTTCAACCCCCCTCAGCACCGTGAAGATTTTTTCAGGGGTATGAAGGAGGTGCTTTCCGAAGAACCCATGGATGCCTCTAAATTCCTTCAGTTATACCACAAGTATGATAGCCACCCTATTGATGAATCGGAGGCTGCCGACGTGTTGCGTAGCCTGCAATGAATTGCATTTCAACAACCCGTACTGCTGGAAAATGGCTCCATTGTCAATTGGATGATGATCTTCCCAAGCCAATTACCGTTACTGCTTGCGCTGTTTTATTGGTTGTTGTCATACGAACTTAATCCTGGTTTTTTATGAATTCTTTTTAATAGCCTCAAATAGACTAGGCCAGCCGTCTTTTCCATGGCCTGTCGCAATTGTACGGTCATAAAGCGCCTTCACGGCTTCCGGTAGGCGGGAGTTGATTCCAACAGCACGGCTAGCTCCAACAATGTGATCCGCGGTGGCACCCATCATAATGACGTTGGCCATCTCACCGGGGTATTTGCCCGCATCGATATGATCAGCGGCTTCTGCCAACCCACCGATAACCGACAGGGAATCAAACGTTTCAATCGCATAGGGGAGGAATGTCTTTGCGGAAACCCCTGCTGAACCGACCAGTGCGGTGGCATGCAAGTATGCGGCTAACGATGTAAGGAAGATATCGAGCTGAGCTTGGTAGTAGAGTTGCGCGAGCCCGGGATCCTCGCCAACGTAGTCAGGTTTGCCTATTAGCCGCAATGTCGCTTCATGCGTCTCGAAAACCGTCTTCTGTCCACTGTAAAATACGTATGCCCCTTCTTTCCCCACAAGTTCGGCGGGAACCATGACACCACCCACGAGGAGTTCGGCTCCGTGGCTTTTCAGCCATGCGGCTGCTTCTCTGGTCTTGTCGGGCGTGTCTGAACTCAGGTTGACGATGAGTCGGTTTGCTAATGCGTCTTCGGATCCTGCAAAGATAGGATACATCGCCTCGTAATCGGTCAAACTCAAGATAACCAATTCGCTGGCCCGTAGGGCATCAGCAACTGTACTTGCCTTTACGGCTCCTTTTTCAACGAGGCCGTCGGCCCTACTGGCGGTGCGATTCCACACGGTTACACGGTAACCTTTGTTTAGGTATACCGTTGCCATGGCCTGTCCCATCGGACCTAGACCAATAATCGTTACAGCATTTTCTTTGTTTGTTGAAGGATTCATATGATGTTCGTTTATTTTGTTGGTACTGATCTCCTTGAAATGATGGATGTTCGCCATGGCCAGTCGTTATGCGACAAAAGTAGCAATAAATATGGTTTGCGATGAAAAGGATGTGTTTGAATAACGTAAAAAAGCACCCCTAAAGGTGCTTTTTCAATGGTGCCCGGAGAGAGACTCGAACTCTCAAGGGACTGCTCCCAACGGCTTCTGAGACCGCAACGTTTACCAATTTCGCCATCCGGGCAAAGCGTCCCAAATCCATTATCGATTTGGGACTGCAAATATATACTTTTCGTGGATAATTACAATCAGCCACCAACAATTAACCATTAATCCTCCTCTTCATCGTCATCCGTATGCAAGATGTCGGTGTGTTCTTCGGGTTTATAAGACCGCTTGAGCTCGGCAAGTTTCTTCTTGCCATAAGCCATCTTGGTGATCAATACGAACAGCACGGGTACCACAAAGATACCGATGAATGTAGCGATCAGCATCCCACCAAATACCGCCCAGCCAATAGTCTGCCGGGAAATGGCACCCGCTCCAGCGGAAAACATCAGTGGCACGATGCCGAGGATGAAAGCCATGGAAGTCATGATGATGGGCCTGAGGCGTAGTTTTACGGCCTCCATGGTGGCTTTGAGTAAGCCCATCCCGATGTCTAGCCGTTCTTTGGCAAACTCCACAATTAAGATGGCGTTTTTGGCCGCGAGCCCGATAATGGCAATCAAACCGATTTGTGCATAGATATTATTATCGAGTCGAGGCAGGAAAGTAAGGATAAGAATAGCCCCAAAGACGCCCAATGGTACCGAGAGCAATATTGAAAAGGGGACCGACCAACTCTCATACAGTGCCGCAAGCAGTAAGAATACAAAAATGATACATAATGCAAATATCTGTATCGTTGTATTGCCCGCCTGTCGCTCTTGCAAGCTCAGCCCTGAAAACTCATAGGTATAACCCGCCCCAAGTGTCTGCGCCGCAGTCTCCTCCAAGGCAGCCAATGCATCGCCACTACTGTATCCCGGTGCGGCACTGCCACCCACTTCAATGGAACGGAAGATGTTGAAGTGATTGATAATGGAAGGATTTTCGACGATATGGTAATCGACCAAAGCGCTAAGCGGTACGGAAGTGCCCTGCTGATTGCTGACATATAGTTTCTTGATGTCATCGATTTCCATACGGAAGGTGGTATCGGCTTGGGTGACCACCCGGTAATTCCGGCCATATTTAGTAAAATCATTGACATAGCTACTACCCAGGTAGGAGGAAATGGTGCTATAGATGCTGCCGATGGAAACACCCATCCGTTTAGCCTGCTCACGATCAATCCGGACTTGGTAATTGGGGGTTTTTGAATTAAATAGGGTATATGCCGCGCCTATTTCCGGTCGCTGGTTTGCAGCCATCAAGAACTTGCCCACAGTAGCTTCAAAATCCTTGATGTCGCCCCCTTGTTGGTCAAGGACCTGCATCGTGAACCCGCCGCTCACGCCGAGGCCGGGTATGGCAGGTGGCGAAACCGGTAGCAAGGTAGCCTTGGTGTATCCATTATACATCCCCCGAATTTGTCCAAGGATCTCCTGCACCGTCCTGTCTCGTTGTTCCCAGGGTTTCAGTTGCACGAAAAACGTGCCGGCACTGGGTTTAAACGAACGGTTCAGCAGGTTAATCCCAGATACAAGGGTAATGTTATTGATTTCAGGAACGCTCTTCCTTAGCGTATCAGATATTTCATCCATCACCACGTTGGTACGGGTTGCCGAAGCACCTTCAGGTAGGGAAATCCCCACGAAGAATACACCAGCATCCTCATTCGGAATGAATCCAGTAGGTTTAGCACTGAACAGGCCATACGTGCCCACGTAGATACAAACCAATACGATAATGACCAAAGGTGCGCGTTTTATGGATCGACGTACGCCATTGGAATAGCGTTTGGTGGCCCGCTCAAACCAGGTGTTGAACCGGTAAAATAGCCTATTGATACCGCGGGACTTTTCGTTAAACTGCATGGGTTTGAGCAGTAGCGAGCATAAGGCGGGTGTAAGGGTAAGTGCAATGAATGCTGACAATAATACGGATACTGCAATGGTGATGGCAAATTGCTGGTATAGCTGACCCACCATGCCGGGGATGAAGCCTACCGGTACGAACACGGCAGCCAGTATGAGGCCGATGGCAATAACAGGTGCTGTGATTTCTTTCATGGCACGCCGGGTGGCCTCGGGAGCCGAAAGCTTGTCATGATCGATATAATGTTGCACGGCTTCCACCACCACAATGGCGTCGTCCACCACAATACCGATGGCCAATACGAAGGCCAGCATGGTCAGGTTGTTGATGGAAAAACCAAAGAGGTTGAAAAAAATAAACGTACCCACGATGGAAACCGGGATGGCTAGGATGGGGATAAGTGTAGCCCGCCAACTTTGCAGGAACAGGAACACCACCAATGTGACCAAGATAAGGGCCTCAATAAGCGTATGCAGCACAGCCTCAATGGAAGCTTCTACGACTGAGACGGTTTCATAACCCACTACATAATCTACATCGGAAGGGAAAGCGGCTTTCAGTTCCTCCAAGGCTTTGTAAATGCCCTCTGCCGTTTCCACGGCATTTCCTCCCGGCATCTGGCTGATCATCATGCCTGACGAAAGCTCGCCATTGACCTTGGTAGAGATGGAATAAGCAAATTCACCGAGTTCCACACGAGCCACATCCTTGAGGTAAACGATGGAACCATCGGCATTGGTTTTTACCACAATTTCTTCAAATTGCTCTTCGGTATTGAGGTCGCCGTCTAGAATAATCGGAAACTCAAAGACCTGTGTAGATTGTTGTGGACTTCCGCCTACGCTCCCGCCCGGCACACGAACATTCTGTTCTTGTATGGCCGCGTTGACTTGCGCTGGCGTGATGCCTAGGTTGGAAAGCTTGGTAGCATCCAACCACACGCGCATACTGAACGGTTGGCCAAAGGCTGTCACGTCACCTACACCTTTTACCCGCATGATAGCATCGCGCACGTACAGATTCACATAGTTGGCCAGAAACTTCCGGTCCCGAGTACCATTTGGAGATACCAGCGCCACCATCATCAGCACATCGGTATTGGCTTTACGGGTGGTTACCCCCAGTCGCCTTACCGCTTCAGGCAGGGCCGGCTCGGCGATACCCACGCGGTTTTGCACATCCAGCGTAGCGATATCAATATCCGTACCTACATCAAAGGTTACGGTGATGGCCGACTGGCCGTTGGCGGTGCTGTTTGACGACATATAGGTCATGCCCGGCGTACCGTTGATTTGGCTTTCGATTAGGGTGGTCACCGTTTGCTCCACGGTTTGGGCATCAGCTCCGGTATAGGTGGCGCTTACGGTGACCGTGGGTGGGGCTATATCAGGGTACTGGCTAATGGGCAGGGTGGTGATGGAGATGACCCCGATCAGCGTAATCAGGATGGATATGACAATGGCTGTAACGGGCCTTCTTATAAATACTTCTGATATCATGTTTACTCTTGTGCTATACGGGGTGAATGTTTATCTTCATCGCTTAGGCCTATTTTTGACCAGGTCGTTGAACGGTTACTTTGGTGCCCTCTCTGAGGTTAATGATGCCCTCAGTAACAATTGTATCGCCAAGGGAAAGGCCCTCAGACACGACCACCTTGTCGGCTGCTTTCGTCCCCAGGACGACCTTGCGCTGTGCTACGGTACTGCTGTCGGTGACGACAAATACGGATGATTGGCCTAGCTGCTCCGTGACCGCCTGATAAGGAATGACCAGCTGTTTGGATTCGGATTGGCTGCGCACCAGCACATTGGTATTCATCCCCGCCCGCAAGATACCATCCGGATTGGGGAAGCTCGCACGGATGGTGATGGTGCCAGTGGCCCGGTCTACTGCCCGGTCTATGGTGATGATTTTGCCCGGATGCGCATACGTGGCACCAGCGGATAGGTCAAGCATGATGGTGGAATCCTTTTCGCTGGAAGCATCCCGCTGCAATGTGGTAAATCGCTGGATATTGCGTTCGTTTACCGGAAAATCGACGGCAATGGGTGTCGTAGATGATATCGTGTTGATTAATGTACTGCCGGCACTGACCAATGCGCCCATGCGTACTTGAGAAATGCCGATGGTGCCACTGAATGGGGCCGTGATAACGGAGCGATTGAGATCGGTATTGGCGGTCGTGAACGCTGCTCGTGCCGACTCCACCTGTGCCTCAGCATTGTTGACATCCGTTTCGGCATAGTCCAAGGTTTGCTTCGCAATGGCGTCTTGCTCTGCCAGCTTACGGTATCGTTCCACATCGCGTTTCACCCGCGCGAGGTTAGCTTCGGCAATCGCCAGGTTTGCCTTTGCTTGCTCCACCGCTGCTGCATAGCGGGTGCGGTCTATCTCATAGAGCTTTTGCCCTTTGCTTACTGAAGCACCGTCCGCAGCGGAAATGCCCGTGATATACCCACTTACCTCTGCCCGCAGCTCCGTTTCCTTGAGGGGCACCACGCTGCCTGGAAAATTGTCCGTGCCGATTACGATTTCTTCCGTCACGGCTTGCGTAGCTACGGGAATGGCTTGTTGACCAGGGGCTGGTTGCTGTTGCTGACCATTGCCTCCGCATGATGCGGTTATGCTTGCCCCAATAACAAATAGGGCTGCGATACGATTACTGTTCATAGTTATTGATTTCGACGGTGTTGTTCGTTTCATGCTACGGGATTAATTGGTTTCAGTACTGCCCAGAGCCTGGTGCACGTCAAGTTTCCCTGACAAGACAGCATACAAGGCATTGAGGTAATTAATTTGCGAAGTGCGAAGGTCCGTTTCAGCAGTCATCAAATCTAAATAGGTCTTGATGCCTTCATCATATTGCAATTTGATGGTGTTATACACCTCTTCAGACAACGTTACATTGTGCTTAGCTACCTGCCAATCATTCAAGTTAGCCTTATAGGTAGCCATTGCCATTTCATATTGAGTGTTAATCTGGTTCTTGAGATCGATAATATCCCAATCCAGCCGTTCCTCCTGCAACCTCGACTTCCGGATTTCTTGGATGCGTTTGGTGCCTTGGAAGATGGGGATATTGAGTGTCAGTCCGAATACTGAGCGCGGATAGTCCTGATCGAATAATGCTGAAAACCGATTTTCCCGATAATCCCACGCATAATTATAAAAGGCGGATAGGTTGGGTAGAAACGTCCATTTGTTGTATTGTGTATTGATGCTTTGGAGTTGCCTTTGGGTTTGTAATTGTTGGTACTCTATCCGTTTGTTATAGTCGACCACCAGCGTGGTGTCCAACAGCATCTCATTTTCCATGGACGCATTGTCAAAAGACAGGGTGAGTGTTTCATCCGCTGTCAGTCCAATGAGTTCCTTGAGGTAGGCATATTTGTACTTCAATACCTCGGTCACCCGCTTTTGTTCGGCCTTCGAATTGCTCAACGAGATTTCCGCCCGTTTGTAGTCGGTCTTGTCGACAATCCCGGTTTCATACCGGGCCTTGGCATCCCTCAGTTGCTTTTCCAGGCGTATAATGTTCTCTTTGATGATGTTCACCTGTTCCTCACTGGTGAGAATGTCGTAATAGCCTTTGCTGACCTCCACAACGGTGGTTATCCTGCTGTTTTCCGTATTCTGGTCATTTTGTTGCCGAATATATTTTGCAGCCTTTGAAGCTTGCAGCAGCCCCGGATTGAGCAGTTGCTGATCGGCCTGTAGCACCAAAGCCCCCACATGGTTTTGCCCCGCCTGTATTACTTGGTCGCCTATCACGAGGGTAGGAATGATGATGTTGCGATTGTAGGTAGCGTTAGCACTGATTTGGGGAAACCATCCGGAAAGGGCGGAGGCAATATCTCGCTCGCCGATCTCTTCATCCAAAAGGGCCTGCTGTACAGCCGCTCGATTGCCAAGGGCAAAATCAATGATGTCTTGCAATCGCGCATTTTGGGGAAGGGATTCAGCGGATTCCTGCGCCAACAACGCCGATGAATAGCTAGTCAATGATAATAGTAGAATACCGTAAATCAGTCTCTTGATATGCATGTTGCTGTACTAGTATGTTGTTAATTAATTCTTGATGCCGTCCCAGATGATACCCACCATCTTTTTCATGTCTTCTTCTTCAAAGATAAAATAACCGTTGATATGTCTTTTTGCCGTAGCGGCCACTGTTCCAATAAATGCCGCATTTATAATATTGACGTCCAGTGCTTTGATGTGTCCTTTTTCAATGCCTTGTTTTAAGAACTTTGTAAGTTCATCCTGAAAGCAGATATTGTCCTTGTTGTATATTGCTTTGACGTATGGAGAGGAATAAAATTGTTCCAAGAAGCTCAATATTTCCGGATATTGGATATAATAGTTCACGAAGTTGGTCCATATCGAAATAAATCGGTCGGGGTAAGCAAGTCCTTCTTCGTTTTCCTTAAATATTGCGTTTCGTACTTTTTTTCTGTTATACAGGAAGAGCTCAATGATCAATTCTTCCTTCGATGCAAAATAATGGTAGATGGTTCCAGTGGCTACTCCCGCCTTTTTTGCAATCATGCTCATGGGAGTGCCATGGAAGCCAAACTCCTTGATGAGTCGCAGTGTGCTTTCATAGATGGCCTGTTTCTTCTCTGCCGTGGTATTTAATTGAACGTTCATTCGGTCGTCAAAGGAAGACATTATTTTGAGATAAATCAGTATCAATAATGATTAATAACGAAATTTTGACAATTCGGGTTAAAAGGTCAGTTGAGCCTAATCATACATAACTGCGTAAGTTTTACGGAATCGCGAAAAGAATTGTGTATTTTTGTAATTTCACAGTAAAAATTAATTACAATACTTTGACATTTAGCGATTTTAATTTCGACGGGAATCTTTTTGAAGGCCTGAATAGCATGGGCTTCAAGACACCTACACCGATACAGGCCGAAACCATTCCAATTATCCAAAAGCGGCGTGACCTGATTGCTTGCGCACAAACCGGTACAGGGAAGACAGCATCTTACTTATTGCCGGTAATGGATGCCATATGCCGCATGGAGCACCGGCCGACCATCAGTGCATTGATATTGGCGCCCACGCGTGAGTTGGCTATGCAGATTGATCAGCAGGTAGAAGGGTTGGCTTATTTCACGGGCATCACCTCCATCGCCATCTATGGCGGCGGCGATGGCATTGGCTATGAGCAGCAACGCCGGGCATTGCGTGATGGTGTGGATATCGTAATCGCTACCCCTGGGCGGCTTATCGCGCACATCAGTTCGGGTATCGTGCGTTTAAACGAAATCAAATTTCTGGTGCTCGATGAGGCCGACCGCATGTTGGACATGGGTTTCAAAGATGACATTAATCGTATTGTTGGCCAAGTATCTGTTGAAAGGCAAACGATGCTTTTTTCGGCCACCATGCCGCCTAAAATAAGGGTTTTTGCCAAAACATTGTTAAAGCACCCGGAGCAGGTAAACATTGCCATATCAAAACCCGCGGCAGGCATTGTGCAGCAACAATACCGGATAGGCGACGAACAGAAAACACCTTTACTGAAGCAATTGCTGCAAAGTGGCGATTTCCGCAGTGTTATTGTGTTTTCGTCAACCAAAGACAAGGTCAAGGCGTTGGGCCGTGAGCTGCAGAACCTGGGATTGGCGGTACAACCTTTTCATTCCGATCTGGATCAAGGGGAACGCGAAGAGATCCTGCTACGCTTTAAGAACAAGCAATTACCGATATTGATTGGCACGGACGTGCTTTCTAGGGGAATTGACGTAGTGGGAATCGATCTGATCGTCAATTATGACGTACCCCCAGATCCCGAAGATTACATCCACCGGATCGGGCGGACGGCTAGGGCTGAAAAAACCGGGACCGCCATCACTTTTGTGAATTATCGGGACAACCGGCGTTTTGAAGCCATCGAGAAATTAATGGAAAAAGGGGTGGAGGTTATACCTTTACCTGAGGGGCTGGGTAGCGGGTTTGTACCCCAGTCAGAAAGCGGAGTAAAGCGGAAAAAGCCAAACAAGAAG
This sequence comes from Parapedobacter tibetensis, assembly GCF_024704835.1. Lineage (GTDB taxonomy): Bacteria > Bacteroidota > Bacteroidia > Sphingobacteriales > Sphingobacteriaceae > Parapedobacter > Parapedobacter tibetensis. Next base: position 66,829 of record NZ_JAMXBE010000003.1, on the reverse strand, counting down.
CGAAATTTTAGGCATAAAGGCAACCCTCAACAGCGTAATGAAGGTAATTTTAATGCCAATAACCGAGCCTCTTAACGGTCTAAATACTTCTTATTGATTCAATAGTCGCGTTTTTATCTTTTTTAAAAAATATTTTGTGTAGTGTATTAAAAACACTATCTTTGCGGCATCATAATTTAGGTTTATAATTGGTTAGTAAAGGTTTCCATTCTCCCCGTTTGGAAACCTTTCATTTTTTATGGCCACTATGCCGCTATAGTACCAATATGATTTAATGTGACCATTGAAATATCCATACACTTCTTGAGCAATTTGAGGCTAGGTATCCGTATCTGAAGCAGCATCTGATTCGGTATCCGGTTGTACTTCCCTTTCTACGGTGATTGAACATTCGCCAATTAACGCCGCCAATGCCCCTACAGCCGCTAAGACGGGTACCAATAACGCACCGACCACACCAATGGTGAGTGGGAAACTCATGATTTCCTTCCCTTCTTTGTCTGAAATGCTGATTTTGCGGATATTTCCCTCGGCAATCAATTCTTTGACCTTTTTAAGTAGGTTTTCACCCTTTATAAAAAATGATTCTTTGCTTGTCATAGCCTATATTACATCAATTCTGGTGCCAAGGGTTGTCGGTAAAATTTTGTCGGGCAAGAGGTTGTCCTAACGGGTTGATTTGGACATTTACGCTTTCATGCTAAAGTTGTTTTAAAAAGCTAACCTTAACGATAGTGTTTTGCTCATTAGTGCGCTCCAACAAGCCGTATTCTCGACTATTAAAAACCAAATACACAAAGGATAAGGGTTTGTATTCCCAAGAAAGCCTGGCATTGTAAAGGTTACTTTTGTCCAACGTGTTCCGTTGGTAAAGGAATGTAAACTGAAGTCGAGGATTAACGGCAAACCGACTGTCAAACGAAAATAGATTGACCGATTTGTCTTCTTCCATAATGCCAACCTTTTCGAAATCATTTGCTCCAATGCTTGCACCTAATGAAATATATGGCTTTGGGGAATACGCGAGAGAAACATCCAATGTATGGAGTTTGCCGTTGAAATACCCTCCGGTTTGATAGGAGATGTCATAGGAGATTTTCCGTGAACCATCGCTCGAATAGTATATCTCATAGTTGTTGTAAGTATACGTTCCCATTCCTATGGCCAGCCCGACAGGGCTAAAATCTTCGGCGATGCGTTGATAATTGTAGGAGTACGAAACCCCCATTTTGCCCCCTTTTATAAAATTAAAGGATAAGGGAGATATGGCTATCTTTTGCTCTAAAATATTCCCTGTGGACGCTTCGTGGTAGATTTCTGCAAATATACCTGGTTCATAGTCGCGAACCACTCGTTTAAAAGGTAGCCATTTTTCCCTTAAACTGAGCTCAACTCCGGGCATGGTCGCTATGATATTCCTTCTTGAGATAAACCCACTTTTGGGGTCAAATTTATCTGAAATCCATGTGGAAGCCAGCCAAGCATTGATTCTGTCCGATTTATATTCATATTGAACATACCCCGCCCAGCCCATATTATTCCCCGCTTTATCTCCTGTAAGGCTAATCATGGCATTAATTGAATGCTGTGGATTCAACCGAAAGAAACCATCAATGGCAGTTGTATAATCGAATCGGGAATTAAGTGCCGTTGTGGCGTCGGTTGCTTTGCCGGTTACACCGGTTACAATAGCACCGATTCTATTGTTTTTCCCGATATTTTCCGAATACCTGCCCACAAAGTACTTTTGGTTCGCACCATTGCTGGATCCCTTTTGCTGAAGGAACATGGCTCCAAAATTCCGCTTATTGGAACGATGTACCGCCCGGCCCCCATAGGCTATGGGAATAGGTCTACTATTGGCATCCAAACCTATCCGCCTACTAAAGAAAGGGATTAGGGCAACATTTCCGCTTATACCGCCATCTCCAGAAATCCCTACCCCAAACAAAGAAGAGTTTTCCAAAAAGAACTGTCTCTTTTCAGGAAACAAAACCGAAAATCGAGTCGTGTTATTCACAAGCTGGTCGACATCTGCCTGCGCAAAATCTGTATTGACAGTAGCGTCCAGAACAAGGTTCGGAGTTATGACCCATTTGACTTCTCCTCCTGCCTTGAATTCGGTGGCACCATCAGGATTATCTGAAAACAAGGTATAGGGATTTACTTGTATATTGGTCATCGGCTCTGGAGGTATAAAGCCCGACATTTTTCCGGCATGCTCCATGCGGTTAAAACCTACTGAGCGAGGATAAAACGACCAAGCGGAACGTTCATTACTGGTTCGTTGTACCCGTTGAAAATTGATGCCAAAAACTGGTGTTTGACTATCCGATAGTTTATACCGTAGGGTTTTCCAAGGAATTTCAAATTCCGCAACCCAATAATCATCTGTTCGGGTTGTCCTTACTTTCCACAATCCGTTCCAATCAACATCAAAATATGTATCATCAAAAGAAAGGTAATCGCGCTGTGCTCCATATGGATTGGCAAAAACGGTAATACCATTACGTTCATCGTTAAAGCCATCGATTGTAATTCCTACCAAATCATGGTTTTGAAAGTTAAAATCCCTTTTGAGGTCGGGAGCTTTAACGTTATTTCTTCCTATGGTATCATAGCAGACTATTCCAAAATACAGCGAGCTTGCCGTATATAAACTTTTTACTTCCGTAATGAAATAAGCCTTGTTGCCAGTTTGAGGCTGTATCTGTGTGAAATTGCTCGCCACCTCAGTTTTTCCCCAATCAGATTCATCCAAAAAACCATCCACAATTATTTTATTCGTAGTAAAAGTTGTCCTAAAGCTCTTTTTTTCATTGCTTATCACATCCTTATTTTGTCCATAACAAATGAACTGAAGTAAAATCAACATTAAAGAGTACAGCTTCGCTTTCATTAATAGTCTTTATGAAAACAAAGTAAAAGCTACATATTGATAAAGAAAAATACTTAATTTTGATTAACCGATCAATAATTTTAATCGATAAATATGACCATTGCCCAACTCGAAAATTTTTTGATATTGACCGAGACCCTAAATTTTAGAAAAGCTTCGGAACAAATTTATATTGCCCAACCCGCATTGAGCAGGCAGATACAGCAACTTGAAGAAGAGGTTGGTGCGGAATTATTTGATCGGACTAAAAAGCAGATTAAGCTTACACCTGCTGGAGTTTACTTTAAAAATGAGGTTTTTAAACTAATCCATCAACTCAAACAAACGATCAGAATAACGGCTCAGGTACACACCGGAAAAGCTGGTGAAATACGTATCGGCCATGCCAGCTCTGCTATGCACTCCGTTTTACCGGCATTGTTACGCTATATGGAAAAGGAGGTGCCTAATTTAAAGGCCAGTTTAGTGGAGGGAACCAATGAACTCATTTTTAATAAGTTGACGGACAACGAGGTAGATTTTGGTTTCGTTCCTAATGCATTTGTTCCTGAAGGGCTGTCCAGTAGTATAGTCTATAAAGAAAATTACCTGCTGATTCTCCCCAAAGACCATCTTATAGATCAATCTAATTTCAAGGATTTGAAAGATTGCACAAAAGAAAAATGGATATTACATCCACAGGCCGAGGGTTTTGGATATATGGAGGAAATTCTCAAAATAATCAACAGTTACGGTTATGCTCCCAATATTGCCCATCGTTCACCTAATACATCTTCCGTACTTCGTATGGTAGAAGCAGGATTGGGTATAACCATGATGGGGAAATCTACCATCAAAGGTTTTAACTTGAATATTAAAGCGATTGAACTTAAAAATGTGCCGAATCAACTGGATATGAAACTCGTCTGGAAGACGGAACGAGAAAGCGGCTTAAGCCCACTATTGGATATGTTAAAACAGTATTTTGGAATTGAATAATCTAACAATTAACCGGTACGCCTATGAGCACATTGCTACCAAACCTGCTTCACCGTGTCCTTATTTTTATAAAGAAAGCAAAAAAATGTATTTTTGAATATGTATTTTTGTATTATGAAGCAGTTGCGCTACTCCATACGCTTGCTGTCCTGCATCGTCTTGTCGATCGCTTGTAGTAGTGGCGGGGACACCTCAGGACCACAGCGTCATCAGCTGTCCGGTAAGCTACTTTACGATTTCGGAGAGCATATTTATCAGGTTGATTTAGCGACGAACAGCAAAACCATCTATTTCGATCATAATAACTATTCGCTTAATGGTTGGGATGTGAGTCAGGATGGAAAGATCAGACTGGAAACCGAGCAGATTGCGGGGGCTACCGACAAGGTGAAATTCAGGCTGATCAATACAAACGACAATAGTTTGATAAAAGAATTCGAGTATAAGCTGGTCAACGGAGAAGATCGAAACATTGCCGGTTTGTTGTCCCCGGATCGATCGCGTATCCTGATTCAGCCCGATTTTGATCACGGTATTGTGATTATTGATACAGATGGTAATGTCATGCATCATTTGCCCCGCGTGAATGATGAAGAGCTAACTTTGGGCGACAAGGTACGCTGGCTGCCTGGCAATGGCATACTATTTACGTTCCAGGATAAATATGTTCTCAGGAGCGACCCGCCTTATACATCCATCACGCCCGTTAAGGAAATGGCTTACAACGAATGGGGAGGTTTGAATGTCAGTCGCGATGGATCAAAAATCTCGTTAAGAATAGACAAACATATATACCTCATGAATAGCGATGGCAGCGACTTGGTGCAAGTAACGGAAAGCGATCGAGCCGAGCGCGAAGCGGTCTTTTCTCCAGATGGTAAAAACTTACTGGTGGCAGCGGATTACTATCCCGCTACGTTTGATGAAGGCAAATGGATTTTAAATGTCATTCCTGCTAACGGCCAAACGTACAAGGTCGGCAACGATCCTTCGCAAGATGTCATTCCTATCATTGCCGAAGGACAAAACAACGCTGAACCTGCAAGTGGTACCATGTTGTGGAGATAATGACTATAGCACTTCGGGCATATTCGCTTCCTTTATTCCGGCACCTGAGCCTGCGCATAAAGCAGCCCTTCGGTTTTCAGTTCTTTCCAGAAGGCAAGGGGTACCTCGGTTTGCAGTGCCCGGACATTCGATTCGATTTGCTCCGGGCTACTTGCTCCGGGTATGATTGACACGAATTCATCCGCCGCAAGAACAAAATGGAGGGCTGCCGCTATGATATCAATACCATGTTTCCGGGCGATGACATCGATATGATTTCTCCTCTCCTCAAATCCCTTGGGTATGACATCCTTGTAGTTATAGCGGTTACGCCCGGCGATGAAGCCCGAATTGTATCCAGCGCCAGATACCAGTTGCACCCCAGCTTTCCTGACCGCAGGCAATAACCGGTCCACGGCATCCTCGTGATCGATAATGGAATACTGTGTCGCCGAAAGGCAGATGTCCGGATCAGCCGTTTGCAAGCAATCCAGGATGGACTCAATCGTATTGACTCCCATCCCCCAGGCCTTGATGATGCCTTGGCGGCGGTAATCACTCAATACTTTGAATGCACCCGCTGTAGCCTGCTTGAGAAAGTGCGGATAGCGGTCACCGACCTGTTCTTCAGAAAGATCGTGCACATATACGATATCGATATGCGCTAATCCGGTGCGTTCAAGACTGTCTTCAATGGATTTTTTGACGGCGTCGCCTGTATAATCATGGCGGAAGTCATAAGGGAGCGGGTCCAGCCACATGGTTTCCGGCACTTCATCGTCGGGCACCTCGTGGAATAGCCTGCCCACTTTCGTCGAAAACACGAATTCATCACGGGGCTTATCTTTTAGGTATTCTCCAAAAATACGCTCACTTTTAGTTAGTCCGTACCAAGGTGAGGTATCGTAGTATCGGATGCCCGAATCCCATGCTTTCTCTAAGATTTCCAGGGCGTTGTCCTTCGTTATTTTCTCGAATGCGGTGCCTATCGGCCCGCCGCCTAATCCCAGCTTTTCGTTTAGATGGAACGCGCCGTCTTTTATCCATGTTGCCATAATGCTTATATGTTGATTCCTTGCCAATCCCAACAAGTTACCTGCCGGTATTGTTTGGTGGCGTCGTTCAGCAGCTCCCCAAACGTTACGTTCTATTTTCCCCGAGGTTAGTGCCGCGTAAGCTTGTTTTCGCATCTATCTAATATACCAAAAACACCTTTTTTTACATCGCTAGACCTGCCAGAATGTCGTTTACTTGGTCGGCTGTCGGATCCACGGCCAGTACGTTGCCATAGCCGTCTATCAGCACCATCATACCAGCGCGCGTATTGATCGTATATTTTTCCCATATCGAATATTTGCCGTTCAGATCCACAAGGTTCGTCTTCCATAAATGATTCTCCCTTTCCAGTAGGTTCTTTAGCGCATCGGTATTGTCAAATTCCCTTGCCACGTTGATGATGTCAAATCCCTTATTTTTAAATTTTTCATAAATAGGGAGCATCGTCCGTGTTTTGATAATACAGGGCCCGCACCACGATGCCCAAAAATTGATCAAGGTAGCTTTGGGCGCCAAAAGACTCTGCAAATCCACTGCATTTCCTTCAAGATCTTCCGCTTCAAAGTCAATGAAGCGTCTTTCATCTTCGAGGGAGGTTTTACCTTTCACGATGAATCCAATCAAGGAAGTATAGGGATGGTTCGGAAAAGCAGACACAAAAGCCGGATACAGTTCCTTAACCCGCGAAAAAATGTGTTTTTCATCCGCATTAAGCATCGCATAGTTTTTCAGGATGTAGTACGAAACCAACGTGCGGTTGTTCGATACATACTGAAATTCCCAATCCAATGTCTCACTCCTCAATACGGAATCCAAGGCCAATGCTTCATCCTTTTTCAGGCTATCCGCTTCTACAGCCTCCCAAAGTCGAACTGTCGTTGCCCACTTTTCCCTAAATGTTTGGCGCAAGCTTGCTTGGTATCGCTGATATTCTTGATTCAGCGAACCGCCATTGACCCGGTTCTCTTCATACCGCGATACCGGATGAAGTTTTAACGTTACGGTACCTTCGGTGAAGATGATCATTGGCCTCATCGGCCCTTCCAAAAAGTCGTCTTCAGGTACCACCATATAAGCCTCGGGGTGGCTGCTTTCCATTTTGTAGCGAAATGCATTCCCGATCACCGGTATGGTTATCCGATGAACCAATGGACTTTCACTCGCTTTGAAGAGGATGACATTCTTTCTTTTTGCACCGATCAGTTCACCCACAATAAGGCAACTGTCTGGCGAAACAGCGTGGGCTTTATTGGTGCTTCCTGCCGAGGAGATGATGGCGATACAAATTATCCCGAGGGTTGGCCAGTTTGTCATAGCGTCGATAGTTAAGTTTACTTATGGCAAATCTATCACGCCAACGGTCATACTGATAGCCTTTTAACATTTTTAACAACTCAATAGTGTTTTGGCTAATGATGTTATGATGACAGCTGTTGCCAATATCAATAAATCAAAGAACCGACCATAGGGAGCTCACGAATGCCGTTGAAAAATAAACACGCCATGAGTAATAAAGCAAATCACAACACCGTGCTCAATTTCGAATATTTTTAAATGTTGTGCCTAATATCTAGCTAGCTTGCCAAGTTCCCGTATATCCAGTTCTTCCTTTAGCACTATGGCCTTCGCGATGGGCTCCACGACCAATGAACCTATTCAATTCTCTGGCTCCTGCATCTCCTTCAATAATGTCCTTGCATCAAATACAGGGACATAGTACTTATTAATGAATGAACCGGCTGTTTTGACAATGATAATACCACGTGCGGTGGAGATGGAAATGTTGAAGGTCGTCTTTTGAATAATTTGGCAAGTAAATACCGTACAGCCAAAGAATATAACCACGCTATTGATGTATTAAAATTAATGGTGGTCAATAATCCAGAATCATGGCATACCTTAGGTACTCTTGCTGATGTCTATCTCAGTGTAGGACTTAAAAGCGAAGCAATCAAAAAATTTAATGAGATTTTAGAATTAAATCCTGAAAATGATTGGGCTAAAGAAAGACTTGCGGAAATAATTGAAAACTAGCATGAGCATGGTTTAATTGCTGCAACTTTAAAACAGCAAAAATCCTCACATCACAAGTCATGTGGGTTTACCACTTTCAACCCTTTTATATGATGGAAGTCTGACACGTTTCTGGTCAATAACTGTAGCTTAAATACAGAAGCTGTAGCAGCAATGATGGCATCAGGTAGTTTAATGCGATGGGTCTTACAGATTGTAATGGTTTCATCAACGACTTGGTTGTCCAAATCAAGCACGGTACTATCTGCCATAAAATCAGTTAAGACCTTGTAGGCGTTTTCAGGTGCATTATATCGCAAAACTTCGATCTTAGTAATGACAGGTGCCAGGGGTACGTTGTCGATCACTTTATGCATAAACTGCATGCCTTTTTGCGGCAGCTTATCATCCAGGTAATCAATGGCCGTATTGGTATCAATCAAATATCCCTTTCCCACTCTTTGCGTCCTTCCGTTTCTTGGTTTTGAAAATCAGCATATTGATCACCGGTTAGGTTTAACGAACCAGCGTACTTCTGAGAAAGCCTTTGGGTTTTAACCGGTTTTTTCGCTTTTTTTAGAACGACCTCCACCTGGGCAAGAACGGTATCGCTCTTTACTTTTAACAACTCTTCAATTAAATGTAATTTCCGTGCTTCTGAATACATATATGCCTCCTTTCCGCTGTGAAATACAAAAATACGAAAACTATTGGATATAATAGGTCAACTGGTTAGCTACCACTTATCCTTGAGGAGATTTGAGGATTCCGGCCTTACCCCATACGTTTCCATGGCGCTTTCAATCTGTTTGCTTTCCGTGGTATCGGGGAAGAACAAGTAGCTCGGTGCGAGGATAGGGGTTGTTTTAACAACCGTTATCTCGATGACTTCATTGATGGGGAACGCATCAGTAAAGCGCTCGGTTAGGAATTTCACCTTAGCCGAAACATCGGTATCTATATAATTCATATCAGATATTCCCAGGATTAGCTTCGCTGAGCCCTTCGGGGTTATGGGCATCATCAATCATTCCTCGTATGTCTATATCCTGGGGCACTACCGGTGCTTTTTGGCGATTATCTTTTACCATCTGCAATAATCCGTTGTAAGCATCGGCTGTCAAATTTCCTTTTTTTTGCTCAACAGATTTGACTATAATCTCCACTTCCTGTCCTTCGAATAAGGTTTTCAAGGATTTGAGGAGTGACATGCTGATGTCTTTTGCCTTTAAACGATATGTTGTTTGCATATGAAATCCTTTTATCTTCAAAAATACAAAATAATATGCAAAGATGTGCAAAACGTAAATAGGCAAATTACACGGGAAGCTGGAATATATTTATCAGCCCTGTGCTGACAACCTTTCTAAAGTGTATCAATTGATACAGATCCAGTGGCGCAATGAGAGCCTCAACAGCTGTATTGTTTCCGCCGAAATTTCTCGGTTGTATACAAAAAAATCAATCCATTTCTTCACAATATCTTCTTTACCTCTACCAACCGTTGAAACCTCTTCATTGTTCTACTGTCAAGTGGGGCTTTGCCCCGTACTTCTTTGATGGCTATCGCAACAATTACACCGTTCTCTATGATTATCTCCGCTTTGCTCTCCCTACCATTGTATTTTCCATGTACATGGATAGGTTCGTGCTCATTTGAATAAAATAGAACAATCAAACAAAATATTCATAGAACTTTGGCATCTTAAAACTTCAATCTGTTTACCCGTAATCTTCCTTACATTTCCATCCGCTGCCTCGGCTTCGGATAAAAGAAAACCCAAGCTATTCCGGCTTTGACTCGGCATCGTTGCGTTAGGATTTATCTTCCTGCTTAAGCTTATTCTCGATGTGCTTTTTGGACACCTCAATAGCTTGGTGTAATTTTTCCTTTAGCAGTTTTTTACTCGGTAGTTGGGTAAGATATTCGGAAACCTTGATGCCGACTCTATCGAGTTGAAGGAGTTCCACTTGTTCGTGGTTGCCTTCGGCACAAAGAATCAGTCCTAATGGTGTGTTTTCACCCTCTTCCATTTCGTATCGTTCCAACCATCTTAAATAAAGTTCCATCTGGCCTTTATAGGCGGCTTTGAAGCGACCTAATTTCAACTCGACCGCAATAAGCCTCTTGAGTTTCCGGTGGTAAAACAGCAAATCCAATTTGAAATCTTCTCCATCGATAATCATGCGCTTTTGGCGTTCCACGAAGCTGAACCCTTGTCCCAATTCGAGGATAAACCGCTCCAGTTCCCTCAAGATCGCATCCTCTAGATGCCTTTCACTATATGTGTCTTTTAGATTTAGGAAATCCAATGGATAAGGATCTCGAAAGATGAGATCAGGGCTCATTTTGTTTTCTTCACGAAGTGCTTGCAGTTCCTGCTTGATTAATTCATCGGGTTGTTTGCTAATGGCGGTTCGTTCATAGAGCATGCTATTTATTTTATCTCGGAGCGTCTTTACGTTCCACGCTTCCGCTTTGCATAGTTCCAAATAGAATTCCCGTTGAAGTTCACTTTTCAATGGAATCAACGCAATGAAATGCGTCCAACTCAATTGTCGTATCGCCGATACGACAATTTGTTCGTCCGAAAAAACCGAGGCAAACTGCATCATTCGTCTAAGGTTCTTCTCCGAAAAGTTATTGCCGTATCGCTGTACTAGGCCATCTGACAATGTTGCAATGATTCGTTGTCCATAAGCTGCTCTTTTTTCGGCAAGGAAATCTTCGTTTACACGTTTGCCGACTCTCCAATAAAGATAAGTTAGTGTGCTATTTGCGGTTTGGGCAAGCTGTTGCTTGCTTTCTTCAATCAACTTAACGATATCGGCAAAAAGTTGCTTTTCAAATTTAGTAGGTTGGTTCATTATATTTTTCAGTGACTATTTGCTAACAAACATAGTAAATTGTATTTGAATATGAAAGAATTAGAATACAAGTTTTTGATTGCGATTTATTACGGAAATCGTAAACAAAAGCTAAAGGTTAATTGTCGGCACGCTGCCAATCAAACCATCACCTCAACTTTCGGTTGCATATCAATTGCCCCAGTGCTGCTTAAAGAACCGGTAGCCGGCAACTGTCTTCTCCATGAGGTTGTTAGCTTTATGGCTATATTGTTTGCTAACGAATGTCGTAAATGTAAATTTATCAAACAACCCTTTTATCCAAATCCACTACCTTCCGCCTTCCTGTAATGCCTTACATTTCCAGCAGCTACCTTTGGATGGCAATAGGGGGAAGCAACGAGGCCCCTGCTGCCTGCGGCTTCGGATGTTCAGGATTTCACATACATTTGTATGTTCTAACTAAATGTCGTATTTTTGTAATTGAAAGTGACTGTAATACAATGGAAAATAAGCGTTCAATAGTTAATCGGATTTTTGCTAGGATTACCCGCAAAAAGTCCAGTGTCCTGCTTCGGGAAGACTTCGTGGATTTGGGAGGTTATGACCAAGTGGGCAGGGCGCTTAGGCAATTGGTAGCACAGGGAAAAATCGTGAAGATCGGTTATGGACTCTACGCGAAAGCGCGGGTGTCGGCATTGACAGGTGATGTCCTACCCATCAGCCCTATACCTGTGCTAGCCAAAGAGGCGCTGGATCGATTGGGTGAGAAAGTCATTCCTACTCGTGCCGAGCTGGATTATGAAGCTGGTCGCTCCACCCAGGTTCCTACGGGGAGGTTGATTGGCGTAACGGGCAGGGTCAGCCGCAAAATTGGTTTCAAAGATGTGTCCATCCGATATGAACGGATTTCCAGATAAGGACATCATCGAAGAGGTCGCCGTCCTCATGGGGATCCGTCCGGCATTTGTCGAGAAAGACTGGTACGTTACGCAGATTATATCCCGGCTAGCATCCGTTGCCCATCGTGATTTCCAATTGATATTTTCTGGAGGTACGGCGCTCTCCAAAGCCCATCGGTTGCTCCAGCGGTTCAGTGAGGACGTTGACTACCGGGTTGTATCGCCAAGCCTTGCGGCAGAAAGCCCTACACGCCAACGCAAGCTACTTTCCGGTTTCAAGGCAACAGTCATCCAATGTGTGGATAAGTTTTTGAAAGTAGATCCGAAAAAAGTGACGGCGCGGAATGGCAATCGGTTTTTTGCTCTTGAGCTAACCTATCCGACACTTTTCAGTAAGCAGGAGGCGTTAAGACCTCACCTAAAGGTTGAGTTTACCGTAGCTGATCTGATTTTGCCAGCCTCGTACCATCCGGTGAGTTCATTGTTCCATGACGTTGCGAAGCGGGAGCCCGAAGTTGGCACCATAGCCTGTCTCGATCCGGTAGAAAACGCCTGCGACAAAATCAGTGCTTTGGTCTGGAGGATACCTGACAGGGTGCGTGGCGAGAACGATGACGATCCCGATATTGTACGCCATATCCATGATTTAGCTATATTGAGCGACCGCACCTTGGCACATCCATCATTCGAATCTTTACTAATCAAGACACTCGATGCGGATGATTATCGATCAGTCACCATCACCGGCCTATCCATCCGGGAAAAGTTCGACATTATGTTGGGCATTTTGGATAGCGATCAGGAATACCGGTCGGAATATAACCGTTTTGTCGGGGGCATGTCTTATGCACCGGACGGAACGACGCTTTCATTTGAGGACGCACTAGGACAAATCCGTAAACTCATCGCCTCTATAAACCGTCTTAGCCACTGATTAAACTTCAACCCCCAAGTTTAATGCTTCTTTCCCAATCTGCGTTCACCGATTGCATGGAAGCGAGGCAAAATAACCTCGCCGCCAAGTTCCTTCACGAACTCGGTAATGCGGGATTTAGCGTTTTGCGGAACTTTGATGGTTAATAAAGCCATGTTACAAAGTAATTGAATGTTGTCGAAATAACCAACGAATTACGCATTAGGATCATAATCCGGACTCCTTTATATATCCATAGGCCGAGTTTTTCCAATCGGTGTGCTGATTTAGGATTATTACGCATTTCCGGTTTCCCGTAATGCCATCACCATTCCCGCGGTTACCTTTGGGTAATCAAAATTTGTAATTCTCAATCCGATGTCTTACCTTGCATGTTATAACGACCATTATAAACCAATAGGCCTAAGTAAATACATTTAATTAATCAATAACATCATATAATCAATAGCCCAATTCACTAACCATTAACCGTCAATAGAGAACAAACACAAAACCATCATGCGTAAGCGTATCGTCTACCTTTTCCTCGTTTTGGGGTTCCTGCTGCCTGCGGCTTCGAATGTGCAGGGTAGGGAAGTGGCCTATACCACCGCCGAGCAAAAGGACGCCACGGTGTATATCACCAAAACAGGGGAGAAGTACCACAAGGCAGGATGCCAATACCTTAAGAAGAGCCAGATCAAGACCACGAAGAAAAAGAGGCCGTCAAGAATGGGTATGGGCGTGTAAGGTGTGTAAGCCCTAGCAATAGGATTTAAGAGGCGTTGTTTGTAATTACGAAAAATACTTGTAAGTTTACATCTGCAAAAAGGGACGAACTTTATCCCTTTTTGCAGATGTAAACTTAACATGAAGAATAGTTACGCATATTTAGAAGACTATCTCGTGGAGCTTCGTTCCCGTGGAAGGTATGCCTTTTCATTGCAAGAAGTGCGTAACAAGTTTGAGCAATCAGACGAAGCCATCAAGAAGGCATTGTACCGATTGAAAGAAAAACATGAAATCGCATTAGTTCGAAATGAGTTTTACGTCATCGTAACGCCCGAATATAGAAGTAAGGGGATACCGCCCCCTTCTTTTTTTGTTGCTGATTTAATGGCATTCCTTGACAGAGACTATTATGTAAGCCTTTTGAATGCAGCGGCGTATCATGGCGCAGCCCACCAACAGCCACAATCATTTGCCGTTATTACTGCCAAACCCAGTATCCGTGATATCAAAAAGGATAACCTAAATATCCGATTTTTCATCAAAAAAGAATGGGAGGCACAAGATATCGTACAGAAAAAGGTGGAGACCGGGTACATGAATATTTCATCGCCTGAGTTAACCGCCCTTGACTTGGTATATTACCACGACCGTGTAGGTGGATTGGGGCGGGTTGCTACCGTGATGGAAGAGCTATCAGAAATCATGAGTGCCGATAAGTTGCTCGAAACCGCCGAGCGTTATTCTCCTGTCACAGCTATACAGCGACTGGGTTTTTTGCTCGAAGAAGTACTTGGCTTGAGCGAATTGAGCGCCCCTTTAAAATCCTATTTGAAAACCGTTAGCCATTTTCCAGTACTGCTGAGGCCACAAATGGATACAACAGACATGGGTACTGGCAACGATTGGAAAGTAGTTCCTAATACAACAGTAGAGACAGATTAATGGTACCAAAGGCATACATCACCGCATGGCGTAAAAAGGTCCCTTGGCAAGAGGACAGAGGAAGGAGTACCACTGCGTCTGAAAATCGAGGTCAATTGCAGAGAGCACCACACCATTTATGGCATTCAGGAGACAGCTTATACAATGGAATCTCCATGGTATACCGGGCAAGTTTCCATTCCAACGTATGAGTTGACGGAACTGTTAGGCACTAAATTAAGAGCTCTCTATCAGCGACGCAAAGGACGGGACTTGTTTGATATGTGGCATGCGATGATCAAGACTGATGTTGATCCGGCCCGGATTATACGGGCCTGGCAGTTTTACATGGAGCGGGAGGGCAATACCATTTCCCGACAGGAGTTTCTTGACAATATGGAGAAGAAATTAATAGATACAGATTTCCGAAGTGACATGGAAGGCCTTCTCAGGCCAGGGGTATCTTATCCTATAGCTGATGCGTATGAATTTGTAAAGGGTGTGTTGCTAGAAAAAATATAGTTCTTTTTTGAAAATAGCTTATCATTTTCTCCCCAGACGATCAATGTTCAAGAAAATAATGGTTCCTAATATTTTGGATACGATTCCTGCAAACGGACAATTCTGTTATGAACTATTATACTCAATCTTGGTAAATATCTAATCTGGGCTTCCAAATTGCATGAAGGCCCGATTAGATACGATACGTAAACGCTTAAGATTTAATACTTCTTTGCCGTGGCTCCTGAGCTTCCAGCTATAGCTAACATTTCGATAGTAGGCTCAACTTCCAGATTTTGATCGCGTTGCTGTTGAAAGGACAGAAAGGAAGGAATATTGAGCAACTCTTTTTGAATAATCTCATCTTTATACTCAGAGATATGCACAAAGGTGTTTTTATTTTCCTTTTGGTAGATGGTATACCCGAAGCGCTCTGCGTCCAACCTGTTAAAATCTTCAAGGAACGCTGCTATGTTTTCTTTATTTTTTGAGACATAGCTTTCTTTTACTGTGTAAGTTACAATTACTGTGATCATGATTTTATTTTTTTTAAAAGTGTATATTTAATTTGCTTTATGCTTTATTAATAACATGGTTTGCCATTAAGACAAAAAGGCGCTATAAAACGTGACAAATACTTGATTTATTTAAACCAGTTGGCAAAGAGCTTATAATAAAATGGCGTAATTACATAGGCCATAACCGGAACAATAACTACTGTGAGCATTAAAGTTCGAACCGGTAATACAAACCGCATCAGATGTTCGTCGAACAGAAACAGGATCAATGTAATTAATGGATAAATAGCAAGCCATAGTATAAAAACCTGTTTATGCTTGGCCGTAGTCTTAGATTTGCTCATTTCGGACATTTATTTTGTTTTATAAAAATGATCGCTAATTGAGTATGCCATACCTTGCAGCTCTGAAAAAAATTCGGATTTATCGATGTCTCCGTTAAACTGCGATGGGTTGAAGTTGCCAATGGTCTGCTCTCCCAAAATTTCCGCACCCAACCTTCGTAATATATCCCCTGCATGTTTTAATGCGAAACTGCCCCCACCTACAGGAGAAACGGCTATTAAGAATATCTTTTTGTTTTGAAATACACGGTAATTCTTCCGCGCCCGTGAAATCCAGTCGAGTGTGTTTTTAAAGAAACCTGGTACCGAGCCGTTGTATTCGGGCACGGCAACAACAAACTTGTCGAATTGGTCAAGAAGATCTACTAATTCAGTTATCTTATCCGGAATACCGGTAGTTTGTTCATCTTCCAATGAGTAAACCGGTGATGGAAAACTTTTAAGATGAATCGTATTCGCCTGGTCTTGACCTATTGTTTTGGCCAGATGCGATACGACCAGTTGGTTTATCGATGCGCTGTGGTTGCTGCCGGAAAAGAACAGTATTCTGTCGTTTCCATTTTTGATGTCTTCGTACATAATTTCTTAATTTTTATATACACAAGACAATCAACGGTAGTCAAACGTGACGGGTATTTTAAGACGATTTTATATTTTTTAATTTATCCGTGTCAACTACTGAGTATATGCGTCTTATCTTCATGTTAGCTGCAGCAAATTCAAATACCTGGCAATTGATGAGGATTCCTTTATCGAAAAAGAGCAGTGCCGGTTGATGGTTGAAAAAAACCTGTTCAATAGAAAAATGTTGCTGATATTTTTCATAGACATATAGCATCAATTTTGAAGCATCCGCAATGCCCCAGGTCATCTCGCTGACCACATTAAATTTGCTTCCACCATCTGCAGTCACCAAAATGTCAGCTGAAAGCATATTTTCTAAAGAAGCGATGTCCCCACTTTTAATTACAGATATGTAATCATTCAAAACATTTGGGTCAAAAAATGCACTTCGCTTTTCATCGTGACGTATCCCGCCAAGCTTGCTGTTCGCTCTGCTGAACAATTTTCTTGAATTACCAACTGTAAAAGAAAAAACACCGGCTATTTCATCATGGGAGTAATCAAAAGCTTGCTTTAATATATAGACGGCACGCTCCTTCGGCGTTAAACGTTCCATGAGAACGAGAAGGGAATACGACAGAATTTCACGACTGTTTATGGAATGATCTGCTCCCCGGGTTTCGAGAGGTTCAGGAAGCCAATTTGCACCAACAGTTTTTGAGTTCCTTTTCTTTTTGTTAATGGAATGGTTGATCACACTCCTTATCAAATAAGCCTTTTCGTTCCTCAAATCAGTTGCGGTTCCTGTTAAGTGCTTAATGATGATGTCCTGTACCGCATCCTCAGCATCTTCGACGATTCCCAGAATATTGTAAGCATAAGGAAAAAGCAAAGGATAGTATGATTCTTTATTTTCAGACAGCATAATAATATATTTTAGTCACTACGAACAATCAACGTATATTAACGTGGCTTATGTAGCTATTAGAAATTAGAAAATTTTTAATATTATTTATTAACATTTAATATTTGATTTACAATAGATTATCAGGCGTCTCATTAGATTCCCAAAAAGTTTTTGCATAATCAACTAGTTTTTTAGCAGATATTATCTTGCCAACTCCGATCCCGATTGGAAATTCACCCATTAATTTTTCTTTTTTCATATGTTTACCTATGGTCAGAAAATGTCTGGAATCTATCAAAGGAAACTCTTCATAAACCTTCCATTTACGCTCATCGGCCTCTATTATTGGGGATGCTTGTTTCCTTTTTAGTCTATTGGGCCATGCCAATTGTTCTGCAAGATGCAGCATGGTACAAACATCAAAACCCACACCAAGCAACAAAACTTGGGCATTTTCTTTATATAATTCCCCTAATGGAGAAGTTTCTCCAAGTGGGTCTTCCAATGAATGGTTGGATAAAATTTTATCCGTAAGCTGGCCAATCGCCGAAAACGAACAAGTGGGGTGAAGACTACGTTTAGCTTCCGGCCAAGTGCGGAACATACAACCGATTGCGTCGAATTGGTAAAAGAAAGCCCTTTGTCAAAAGATGAATTCTATCGTATTTTCGATATGTATATTAAAGATTATAGCAATGAACTGGATAAGCGTTAACGAAAGATTGCCGGAAGAAGGCAAAGAAGTATTGACGTATCATGGCTCAAATCATGAGCTTGCTGAATATCGTCTATCCCCAAATTTAATAAACAATTGCGAGATGGTCAACCGATGGGCATGGTCCATTTCTTTGTTATATCACGGATGACCAAGTACAGCAGTTTCAGTAGCGCCTGCTCGGAGGTAAAGGCTTCCATGGGATTAGGTTTTACATTATTTGCCGGATTTCAACTTCCTCACCTCTTCCATCAAAACCAATGCCGCCTTGTACAACACGCAATGGATTTCGGCCCCGCCTTGGAGTATCCTGTCAATCGTGTCACTCTTTATTATTAGTCTCTGACTCTTCTGATTTTTCGTAATACTTTTGAGCATAAATAGTTCGACTATACCTGCCAATATTATAATTCACGCTTTCAGACACGCCCAGAAGATGTTTGGGATCTATGCCATAAAACTTCCCTAATTTGCCAGCCTGTTCGTAAGAAATCTTGGCCACACCAGATTCTATTAGTTCATACTCAGCAGTAGTTATGTCTAATTCAGCCGCAACTTGGTCAATGTCATAGTTGTTTTCTACACGCAGTCCTTTAAAGATTGTTTCAGCCATTTTATGTTATATAAGTTTGATTGGATAAAAGTAGTCAATTTTGTCCAATTAGATGTTTTGCGCCAATTTTACATTCAATAACTCGGACAGAATTTTCTTTTCTTTCTTACACACATTAAGCTCGTTGGTCAAGAAGTCAATCAATAGATCCTTCTCTTGTAAAAGCTTTTCATATAGCAATTTAATGTCTTTTAAATCGCTATTACTAATTTCAGAACGGTTTATTGTACGACTAAAGTCTCCTATATTGTAATTGGTAAAGGTGCAAGCATTATCAAAGAAAAAGCTAGCAGGGATACCATATATCTCAGCCAATTGAGCCGCTCTCTTTACCGAAAGTTTTGTATTGCCAGCCTCCAAGTTAAAATATGTCGATTGACTAATTCCAAGCTTACTTGCGACAAATTCTTGTGTGTAGGAATGTCGTTCTCTGAGAAGCTTTAATTTTGTGCTAACATCCATCGTAATTAAGGTTTATCTAAAAAACTGATAAGATTATTAGGTTTTTAGATTGGCACGTTATTTAATTGCCATTATCTTTGTAAAGATAAAAAAATTAGTAAACCGAATCAATTTTTTTAAAATTTATAGTAAAAATAACGACAAATAGAGAGTTAAATTAAAATCAGTATTTTTGACACCCATTAAAAGAATGTAAAGTGGGTGCTCACAAAAGCCTCGTTCTACACAAAGCTTAGGAACTTTAAGAACACAGAGGCGTAGGTGAGCACCCGGACACCCCATATCCTGGGGATCCGGGTCAACTTGCGGTTTGTGTTCTGGTGCTGCCCTCGGGTAGTGGCTGCTTCGGCAGCGCCGTCCTAAGCGGTCCGTTGTGTAGACAGCCAAGAGTGGCCCGGCTCCTTCGGGAGTTTTCGCTACAGTTGGTTAACGAGGTTTTGATAAACATCAAAACCTATGGTACCACTTAAACAACATCAACTAACCGGCTACAGGCCTCCAAAAGGAGGAATCGCAATAGCGGTTCGATCCCGGCCCTGGGTACAGCCAACCTCCAATCTTTACAAAAATATAGTCAAGGCGCCGGATTGATGTGAAAGAACACTTGGATTAACCGATTATTCTTTCACTCAATCTGATATTTAATGAAGCAAAATTTACGCTTAAGGGGCTTGTATTGCCTCAAGCAAATACGACCAACTCACCACATACACCTGCAATACGCACCGGATAAGTGGGATACTTATGCAGAAAGCTCGCGAACACGTCCTGCCTTTCTTCGGACTTTCTTCGGACTTTCTCCTGCCATCTCCCGAGAATTTATCGGGGCGTATGCGGGCTGTATGCGGGAAAACCACGGATGCGTGCCGCATACGCCCCGCGCACGGCACGGGAGATGGCAGAACACGGGCAGGAGAAAGTCGGGCGCTGGTGTGCTTGGTCTTCGGAAAGCTAAGCCAATCCCGTGTTTCAGCCCGCCTTCCCTTATCCCTCATTCGGGCCATATCCCTGTGATACCCGTGTATATCTCGGTAAAAAGGCCGAAAAGCGACACTTTACCGAAGGGTACACGGCACACCTACGGGAGAAAGGCACATTCGGATATGCAAGGGATGGGGCATGGATCGGGGTGGAGTGATGTTGGGGGCCGCTTGGGGTCGGCTTCGGAGCTGGATGCCACCTCCAAGCCAACTCGATGCGCACTCAATGCCCCGGAATGCGAACAAGGTGCGTTGAAGGTGGCATCAAGGTGGCTTCAAGTCCAGTCTGAGCTCCCAACCCAACTCGGAGAGAGCCTTGGGATCGTGCATCGCGTGCGTCACGGTGCTGTCCCTCGTTATCGCCGGATAATAGATAGGTTTTGCTCAGGGATTACTCGGGCATCATACACCCACCTCACACGATATAAAAGGTGGCTAATACGTGGCCTATACGTGGCTAATACGTGGCTCAAAGGTAGGGCAAGAATATCGCAATGGAGGATGGGGGCAGCTCGAAGCCCGTGGCAGCTTGGCCCATTTGTACGCACTTGTCGAAAGAACAGTGAAGAATCATGTGTTTGTACCCACGCGAAGGCCCCAGCCCGTAGCGGGCTGGGCCTCGCTTTGGGGGTGATGGTGATTGCTTTTCTGCTTTTCACTTCGGCTACCGGCCTGTATGCACAAACGGACGCGCAGCGGGAGGCAGGGGTGGTCGAACCGCAGACACTCCAAGTGGGCGCGCGGGTACCTGCTGAATTCTGGACAACGAAGCATTTGGTTTACCACAACGGTGACACCTCGTGGATGTCGCTGGAACAATACAAAGGCAAATTCCTCATCCTGGATTTTTGGGCCACATGGTGCGGCTATTGCCGTAATAATCTCCCTAAACTCGAAGCGCTGAAAGCCGAATTTTCGGATGAGCTTGCTGTGATGCTGGTAAATGTAAAGCGTAGGCGGGATACCTACGAAAAAGTAGCGTATACCTATCGAACTACCTTAACCGAACAGGGCGGGGCCTCACTGCCATCGATCGTTTATGATGAATACCTCATCAAGCGATTCCCGCATTCGGCCATACCGCACTACGTTTGGATAAGCCCCAAGGGCAAGATACTGGCCATCACAAACAACGAATTCGTACATAATGATCAATTGATCATTCTCCTGAAATCCAAAAACATCTAAATCTCATGAAAATCTATTTTCTTATAGTTAGCTGTATGCTGCTGGGCATACACAAAGGACGTACCCAGCATAAGATCAAAGGCTCGGTCGTAGATGTGGATGGACGGCCAATCGAAAAGGCCAGCATCAGCATCGGGACGGGAGGCCAGATCGTTTTCTCGGATGCGCGGGGGCTCTTCCAGTTCAATACCCCGCTGTCTGCGGGGGCGATCCATATCTCCCACGTCGGATACCACGGATATACCGCACATTTCAATGATAGCACTTCATTCCTGAAGGTCATACTCACCGGAGAGGCCCGGATATTGGAAGAGGTAGTCGTGAGCACAGGCTACCAACGCATACCGAAGGAGCGGGCAACCGGTTCATTCGTGCAGCTGGATAGTGCATTGCTGAACAACCGGATCACCACCAATATCCTCGAACGGCTGGATGGTATTGCCCCGGGGCTGCAATTCGACAACCGATCCGGGTCGGCTCCGCGGCTCAACATCCGCGGTATCAATACGCTTTCCGATGCGCTTACACAGCCACTCGTCGTCGTGGATAACTTCCCTTTCGAAGGTGACATCGGTAACATCAACCCAAACGATGTGGAATCGGTAACACTGCTCAGGGACGCCGCCGCTACGTCGATATGGGGTGCACGGGCCGGAAACGGTGTCATCGTTATCAATATGAAAAAACCGTTGGCCGACCAGCCAACGCAGATTTCTGCGACCGCTAACGCTACCGTCGGTGAAAAGCCAAACCTCTATTACTATCCGCACATGCGTGCCGCTGACTTCATCGATATGGAGCTGATGTTGTATGAAAATGGATTTTATGATACCCAGCTCAACGGTGTCAACGCCAGGCGGTATGTCTTTTCGCCTGTAGTGGATATCCTCCACAAGCGTGATAACGGGTTGCTAAACGAGGCTGATGCGATGGCGGCTATTGATGGTTACCGCGGCTATGATTACCGCGAGGAGATGATGCGCTATTTCTACCGCCCGTCCGTAAAACAGCAATACAACGTCTCCCTATCAGGAGGTGATTCCCGTAGTGCTTACCGCCTTTCCGTGGGTTATGACGACAATGCAGGCACGACCATAAACAACCACATGGGCAGGTTGACGCTGCGGGCCACCAATACGCTGAAGCCGGTGGAGCGGATGGAACTGCAGACCGTGGTCGCATACACGCAATCGAACACAGCCAACGGCGTGGGTGCGGCGACATCATATCCCATCGTTGTGGGTGGCGGAAAATCTAATTTATACCCTTACGCCAGATTGGTCGGGGATGGCGGCGAGGCACTGGCAATACCGTATCAATACAACTATAATTTCGTTGATACCGCGGGGAACGGCAAGTTGCTGGATTGGAAGATGCGGCCGTATGATGAACGGCACAACGCTGGCATGAACCGCCGGACGCAGCATCTGATAGCGAATCTGAATGTGAACTACGGCATTACGGACTGGCTGAAGATTGAGGGTCTGTACGCTTTTGAAAAACAGATGGGCGAGATGCAAACGGTATATAGCGAGCGTTCGTTCTACGCCCGAAACGAAATTAACCGGTTTACGCAGGTCGCGGGTGAATCCGTGACCCATATCATTCCGCCGGGCGGTATCCTCAACAGCGCTAATTCGGGGATGGAAAGCCACCGAGTTCGCTTACAGCTCAATATGGACCGCACATTCCGCGGGATACAAAATGTGACGGTATTTGTAGGGTCGGAAGTCTCCCACCGACCGGATAAATCCAGTGGGTTCCGTGCTTACGGTTACAACGAGCACCTGCTCACTACACAGCAGGTGGATTATGTGAATACCTACCCGGTATACGGGGGGCTGGCAGGCGATAGCAGGGTCGACTGGTATGGCGGTCTGGATGCCGGCCTGCGTAGATTCGTGTCGTTTTACGGGAATGGCGCATATTCTTACGACAGGAAGTATATCGTATCGCTTTCAGCCCGCCGCGATGCGTCCAACCTGTTTGGCGTGGCCACCAATGACCGGTGGAATCCGCTGTGGTCGGCTGGCGCAGCATGGGTTGCCACAAGAGAGCGATTCCTTACGGGTGTCCAGTGGCTGGACTTATTGAAGGTCCGCGCGACCTACGGGCACAGTGGCAATTCCGGGGGCATGGCGAGCACGTTGCCGGTAATTACCTACCTTTCGCCGTCGAGTTCGTGGCGGACCAACCTTGGCCGGGCTATGATAACCACGTTGCCCAACCCGCAGCTCAAATGGGAAGACGTGCGCATGATCAACTATGCCATCGACTTCTCGGTGTTTGGCGGCAGGGTAAGCGGCACGTTTGAATACTACACCAAGAAATCCACAGACCTCATAACAGACGATGCGCTTGACCCAACGACCGGTTTTTCGAGCATCCGCCGCAACGTGGGCGAGGTAAAGGGACGTGGATTTGATATCCAAGTCACTACCCGCAATTTGAACGGTGCATTCGAGTGGAACTCCACGGTACTGTTATCAAATAATACCAGCCGGGTCACGAAATATTACGGTGCCCAACATGCTTCCCTTACCTATGCTTCCTACGCCGGTACATCTTTGCTTCCCACCTTGGATAAGCCATTGTACCCGATATTCTCCTACCGGTTTGCCGGTCTTGATCCGCAGACCGGCGATCCGCAAGGGTTCCTGGCCGGCGAAGTATCCAAGAACTATTCCGGTTTGCTGGCGGATTCCATGCAGTACCTCCGTTACCACGGTACAGCCCTGCCGCCTTATTATGGCTCGCTGCAGAATAGTTTCCGGTGGAAAGGGGTGGAGCTCTTTATCAACATTACGTATAAATTCGGGCATTATTTCCAGCGCCAAACGATCAATTACGCTGCGCTGTTCAATTCCTGGGCAACACACCGTGATTTTGACCGACGCTGGCAGGCGCCCGGCGATGAGCGGATCACCACGGTGCCTTCATTGGTTTATCCGGCAAATTCCGCCCGCGATAATTTTTATGCCTATTCCGACGCCAATATCGACAAAGGCGACGTAATACGGTTGCAGGATATCCGGCTTGCTTATACGTTTAAACCGAAATGGCTGGGAAAAACCAATCAGTTACAGGTGAATTGCAATGTAAACAATGCAGCGCTGCTTTGGAGCGCCAATCAATCGGGCCTGGACCCTGATTATTACGAATTGCCTCCTGCAAGGGCTTATACGATTGGTCTGTCTGCAACCTTTTAACCCATATACTTAAGAGAATGAAAAACGTGAAGAAATGTTTTTTTGCCGTGCTTGCCGGAGCTGTCCTCGGTAATCTGTTTGCATGCAGTGAATTCCTCGACGCCAAGCCGGACGTATCTGTTTCCACACCGGAAACACTGGCAGATCTGAGGGCATTGCTGGATGACGAAGATAAAATCAATAGACACGCGCCCGGCCTGCTGGAAATGGGAACGGATGATTATTTTCTGGATTATAGCGTCTTTTCCAGCCGGCCAGCGTTCGATCAGGCGATCTATCTGTGGGATGCAGCGCCGTTTTTCCTGCCGACAAATACAGGGCAGCAGTGGACAAACAGTTACAGGGCCATCACGACGGCCAATGTTGTATTGGAAGCATTGGACCGAATCGAGGAAGCCAACCCAGCCCTCAGGGATATATTGAAGGGCGAAGCGCTTTTTATCCGTGGATATGCTTTCTATTTTTTGGCCCAGCTTTACAGCGCTCCGTATGAAGTCAACGGAAGCAACGACGGGTTGGGTATTCCGCTGCGTCTCACGTCCGACTTTAATGTAAAATCCACGAGGGCTACCGTGAAAGAAACATACGACCGGATTATAGATGATCTGCAGCAGGCTGTTGTTCTTCTGCCGGAACATACCGATTACAAAACGAGGCCAAACAAGACGGCGGCTTACGCCGCTTTGGCGCGGATCTACCTTTCCATGGAAGAATACGAACTGGCAGACGAAATGGCGGATGCTGCCCTTACCCGGCAGGCAGCTCTCCTGGATTTCAACCAACTTGATTTCAGCCTCAACTATCCATTCACCCCCTTTCATGAAGAAACCCTTTATTTCGCTTTCTGTACAAACGGAAGCCAGCTGTTGTTGAATACCCGGGCAAATATTCCGGATGAATTATATCATGCCTACGCCGAGGACGATTTGCGGAAATCGGCTTATTACTTCGACAAAGGCAACGGTTATATTGGATTCCGGGGTAGCTATACCGGAAGTAACTCCACATATTTTGCCGGATTGGCAACAGACGAGTTATACCTGATACGGGCGGAATGCAGGGCAAGGGCGGGGCGCATTGCGGAGGCAATTTCGGCCCTGAATCAATTGCTGGAAACGAGGTGGAAAACCGGAACCTATGAACCTTACACCGCTACGACAGAATCTGGGGCATTGGCAATCATTGTAGGTGAACGCCGTAAGGAGTTGGCATTTAGGGGTGTAAGGTGGTCTGATCTGCGGCGGCTGAACAAGGATGAACGTTTTGCGAAAACGTTAATGAGGGAAGTCGATGATGGGTCAACCAAACAGGTTTATACGCTGCCGCCAAACGATCCCAAATATATTTATCTACTGCCTCAGGACGTCATACTGGCTACAGGTATGCCACAAAATAGGTGACTTGATGAAAATCTGAAGGAACCCGGGTTCCTTCAGATTTAATTACCCATGTGACCGGCCGGATTACTGCGACCGGAAGGACTGGACGGTTGCATTGGTGCTCAACCCTCCCGTCAATGCCTCGGTGATCTGGTCGGCCACCGTTACACCCGGAGACACCTCGTGGTTCATATCGGGCTGATTCGCGCTGGTGGCCGGCGCAAGAATTTCGCAGATGATCTCTTCAAAATCATCACAATCGGCGACCTCCTCTTCCGAATAGCTTTGGGCTTGGGTGGGAGTGCCTTTGCTTGGATCATAATACCAAGGTTGGTTCTGCCGGTTATGGCTGGTTGTAAATGCGCTGAACCCGAGCGCAAATGCAGCCACCAACATCCCGAGGGTGGCTTTTTTTGCTTTAGCTGTAATAGCTGACATAGCTTTACGTATTAATTGTTTAAGATTTACCCTGTAATCGTACAGCAGCAACCCTGCGGCCAGGGCAATAAAACCGCAGTTGAATAAGAGGTGTTGCTGCCAGGTAAGCTTTTCGATCGCACCACCGCATTGGCAGGGCAGGGATTCCGCGAAAAGTAACATGGAGCCAATGTATGCCGTGAATACCACCATTAGCGAAAGCGCTCCCCAAAGTCCCAGCCGATTGGTATCGGGCCAGATGATCAGGAGGGATACCAACACTTCGGCGGCCAACACACCCGACGCGACGGCTCCGGCTTGGCTGCCGAAATAAGGAATGCGAGCGATACCCTTCTCGAAGGCTTCCATACCTACCGCCTTGTGGTAAACAGTATAGAGGAAGAGGCAAACGAAAAGCAGTGACAATCCGTATGCGACGGTTGATCCCCATCCGTTAGTCTGACTCTTGTTTTGCACTATCTGCGTACCCATATTGCCTAAATTTAAGTGATGTTACCAAGCTTTATTTTCCCTAGTTCACCGTTACAGTGCCTTGCTGCCTCGGTACCTCGCCCACAGAAGGTAATCGCCCGCTTGGCGATGAAGGGATAGGGGCTAGGTGATTGGTTGTTACGTCACGGCCCCGCGCCGGAACAACGCATGCCTGCGATCATGCACGAATCGGGTTACGGCTACGGAGGGAAAGGTTTTCGCGTGGAACACCTGTGCCCGGCTGATGTTGATCTGCCAAATCACAAACCGCAGGTAGCGGAATATGAAGCAATGCATCAGCGCCAACAATTCCATTTCCAGGTACTTCCTGTAAAGTTGCGCTTGCAATCGCGCCAGCCCGCTGGTGATCCACGAAAACCTGTTGCGACGCATCCTCGATGGCGTCGTTCCCGTGTGGATTAGATTAGCACTTATCGCCGTGCCTGGCGTCCCTTGCGACGGATCCGGATAAAAAGTTACCAGCACCGCCGGTTTGCGCAGGGGCGGGGTGTTATCATTAAGGGGCACCCGGCCCGAGCCTCCATCGCTTGCTGACCGCGGGGGAACCGCGGCATGACATACGGTGCTCCCCATCGAAAATACCGTGTTGGCGGCCGTATTATTCAGGTGCGCTTCCATAGCCCTTGTTTTTTCTTGATTGTACGCATCCGTTCGGCCACGAGCCGTTGCATATCGGCTAGCCTACCGCTATTCTGTTGCGCTTCAGGGGCGGTGTACCACCAGAACAGGCTGTCCAGCCATTCAATCAGTCTCGGATCGGTCACCACCGGACACTGGTTGAAGCCTGCTGCCTTGATGCCGAAGCGCCATTCTACGCATCCATCCGTTACCGACAGGTAGGCCACCCGTTTGTCTTTGGGGTCGTTGTGGTACAGCCGGATGATGAACGGCGAGGCGTAGGTATCCGCATAAACCATATTGCCGAAGCCGTGCAGCCAATCCAGCTCCGCCTGCGTAGTCCGCTCGTGGAAGAGGCGTTGCCAAAAGGCTTGGATCATCGCCGGTGTGGTGGCTGGGGTGGGCGGTGTTGCCCAGGGTTTCGTTGTTATGTATTGTTTTGTTTTCATTCGAAAATAATTTGTTCTTGATGGCCTCATGGAACCTGCATTTTCATCGCCTTTTTCTTTAGGCGATGAAAATGCAGGTTTCATCTTGCTATGCGTTAGTTATGAAAACAAAGGTATATTCAAAATCAGCCTATTAAGTTGTCTGGTATAGACAAACGGTTTAGTATGTGGTGTCGGTTTTGGACAACTTGATCGTTGCCCGGTAGGCTTGGGGCGAAAGGCCGTGATGCTTGGTAAAGGCCTTGCTGAAAGCGGCGGTATGGGTATAGCGAAAGACCTCGGCGATTTCGTAGATGGGCAGATCGGGGTGGTCTGTGAGGTAGGTGCCTGCAGCTTCCATATGCTGTTGTTGGATGTAGGCAGTTGGTGAGAGCTGCATGCTGTTTTGGAAAAGGCGCTCCAGTTTTTTAGGGGTAATATGGAATTCGCCGGCTATCGCTTTCGGTTGGGGCGCGCGATGGGTTTCGGCGACGATTAAGGAAATGCGGGTCAGGATGGCATCGAGCGTGTCACGGTCATAATGCGCTTGCCCCTTGCCGTGGAGCAATCCCTTGAATGCGGAGAAAACATCTGGTAGGTGGATTTGCAAGTGCTGGTTGAAGTCTTTACGCCGCTGGATGCCCAGCGGGCTGATGAGCTTAATGAGGTGGCGGATGAATAGCGCATCGGCTTGGATGGAGGGGCTGTAATGATGATCTGACTTCGGGTCGCCCGTCAAAAGCGTGGCGAGCTCGGCAAAGTCTTCGCCGATAACGGCCAATTGGGCGGTATGGATGCCGATACTGATCAACCGCCCAAGGTGAGCCGGCGCTTGGATGGGGTACTGCTGCCCACCAATACGGGCGAGGTAAGCGGTGCCGGGAGCGGATACTGCGCAAAGGGATTGGGTAGAAGATCCGAAGCGGAAGTGCCCCTCCAATACGATAGAAAGCGCGTATAGGGGTTGTCGCTTGGGAAGGGCAGCTAGTAGGAGCGGTTTTGCACTTTGGGTTTCCATAAGATCGATGGTAAGCAGGCTATTTGCATAATATTGCCGGATGCCAGTGAATGCCGCTGGCCGCGGGTGGTGGTAAACCACCGTGTTGGCAAAAGGTATGGGATGGGCGCATAGCGGGGCGTGCTCGCCGGCCCGGTAATGGGTTTCGGCGACTTGGAAGGGAAAGTCGATATGGAATAAAACAGACACGCCTCGTAGCTTACCTTACAAAGGTAGCCGCAAGAGCAACAGGCCGTATTAACCCGGGTTAGGCGATTCGCCTAACCTGGTTAACTAAATACCGCTTTTCTTTTTTAAAAGGCAAACAGCATACTCAACGGATGACGCGGCGGTGTCGAATTGTTTCGGTTCAATTCGCGGAGAATGCGGCTGAGCGATTCAGGAGCGATACCCACGTGTGCGGCCTGGTATTTCTTGAGGATGCTATCAAGCAAATCGCCAAAGTCTTCGACCATATGCGCGTATCGTTCCTTGGCGTCATATTGATGCAGGTTGTGGTCGTAACTATTCAGGTATGTATTTTGATCTTTCATGAGCGTTCTTAGGGCTGTTTTTATCTCCGGGACGCGGTCGATGAGCAATTTGATATCGGCCAGGCTTAACGAGTATACATCGGTATGTTGTTCAACGGAGATGTCAAACCTTGCGGGTTTTTTCTTAAGCAATGCCCGCCAATCGGTCATCAACGCAGGATCCAGCCATAGGTAAGGGGCTACCGGAAACAGGTTTCGGAAGCTCTCACGCGAGCCCAAGGCAAAACCCGATAGCTTGATGTATAATTTGCGCGGAATATGATCCTTGAGCATCAATTGGCGCGCGGCCGTGCTGTGTTCTTTGCGCACCAGCGGGGTGAGCAGCACGACGAGTTCGGAATTGAATGACTTGAGTGTGTCGCAGTTGGTTATCAGTTGCTCAATAAAAAAGTCAAGTACTTGTGTAGTCATCTGATGGAATTTTTGTGTGTTTGTAAAATGGGATTTGTTCGTTCAAGATGCTCCTTCAATTGGAGCCATTGCGCAGCGCATAGTATGACGGTGCCGCGCGTTTCGAGGAAGGCTTCGTAATCGGTTTCCCGTTGGTGCTGCAGGGCGGCTACCCATTCGGGATCGAGCTGCTCCTCGCAGGTGCAGGGTTCGCCTTTGGGCAGGATAAACGCCATCACCACGGCCAACAGGAAGACAAAGACCCCCACGGGGCTGACCCCAAGGTCGCGTAACCAACAGTATAGCCAGATGGTGATGTTCTTTAAGCCTTGTGCCAAGCGTCTCATACCTATTACGGATTGCTATTCAAGCTTAAAATTAGGTAGTGTAAGGCAGAAAAAAGAAGCTTTTTGCTTTGGGTTTCCGCGGATGGTACAGCTTTGTGATCGAATGGTAGCGGATGGTACACGGTAGGTAGCGTTTGGTACGGACGGGTGTTGGGTCACCCGGGCTTGGTGAAAAAAAGAATACAACGTTTTACCACCTGGTAACTGGCGTTTCACACGTGCTAACGGCCGCTTCGTCAGCGGTATGGCCGAACTACCTAAATTGGGGGTTGCAAGCATAAACCAAGATGCTTAACTTTGGGTTAAGAAGTATGACTAACATGAGTATATGGATTGATGACGGCCCGGTGACGGGTGCCTAAGCCTTCTATGGTGTTGCACGCGTATCCGGCATTTAATGAAACGGATATGCAGAAACACAGTACCTATTTTTCGTTCTTTTCGCTGAAACATGCTTGGGTGATGCTGGCGCTGGCTTCCGTGGGTGCCTTGCTGCTATATGGCAACGGCATGGGCCTCCGTTGGGCATTGATCTTTACTAACCGCCACTACCTTATCGTCTTTTCGGTGGTTTTTGCCGTTTCACTCACCGCGGTAACGCTGGTTGACTTCGTGACTTCTGCGCTGAATGGATTTGGATGGGCTAACCGGCGGGTGGCCCGCCGCGGCTGGATGCAGGTTGCCGTTGGTGTAGTAGGAGTAGGGGTATTGACCTACGGGCTGCAGTGGTTGCTGTTTGAGTGGTTGCTGGATGGTGTTTTCAGGTTTTCGCCGAACGCCTTTTTCTTAATGGTGTATTTGCTGCACATGGCGTTGGTCAACCTCGTGGTGCTATTCATCCATGGTATACTGCGGCTCAAACCTACTGGGGCCACACCGAAAAGCAGTTATTTGACCCACCTGCTTACGCTCGAAGGCAACATCCCGGCAACGGCCATCCAGTTTTGCTATCACCACAGGCACAAAATGAATCGCGTATGCCTGCGTGGCTCGGCGAAACGGTCTGATCCGGTATTGGAAAACACGCTCGACGAGCTGGAGAAGGGATTGGATGCCCGTGAATTCATGCGCATCGCGCCCGACATGATCATCCATCAATCCGCTATCACGGATGACGGCGTGCGACTTCCCAATCGCAACCGCCAAGTACGGCTGGTGGTGCCGTATACGAAAGTAGGCAGCGATGGGGTAGAACGCGAAATCGCGGAGGTATCCATCAGCCGGCGGCGGGTAAGCCGGTTCGACCAGTGGCGTAAGGCTTATCGCTTGCAAGATTAGAAATTGGAAGGCTGTAAATGAAGCGTATGTATAGGGTAAAGCGTAGCGAAACAGCGCTACGTCTCGTCTTACACGGAAACTGACCAACGATGAAAAGAATAAACATCTTATGCGCGCTGCTGATTGCCGTCACGCTATCCTGCAGCAAAAGGGAACTGGGAAGTGAAGAAGTACAGGATTGCAGCACGGTTTATTGCACTGAGGAGCTGCGGTGGATTGCCGTGAAGCTTGTAGACCAATCGGGTGAACCGGTAATACTCGACCGAATAAAAGTGACCCGCGTGGCAGACGGTAAGGACTTGACAAAGACGTATCACAGCGACGAATGGTATACCCACAGAAGACTGGGTAGCTATCCGATAGCCAGCGACATCGACCACGAGCATATCCCACAATTCAAACATACTAAACTGCGTTTCCAGGGGTATATCGGCAACCGTGAGGTGGTCAAGGCAGACTATGTGGTTACCTTTGATTGTTGCCACATCGCCTTGGTATCCGGCGAGCTGGAACTGGTGGTGAGCCGTTGATAGTCATTCCGGCCGCATTGGGCAACAAGGAAATAACTTTTTCCGCAGACTTGCTAAAGAAATCCGGCTCCATCTCTTCCATGCCGTCTCCCAGATTGGCGCCCTCTCCGGTCAGCACCAGGACGTGCTGCATGATTTTCGAAAGGTCGCCCGGCTGTAATGCATCCAAGCATGCTGCATCGTACGCTAATGTATGTGCAAGGCGGGTGAGCGGCTGCCAGAATTCGGATTGCCTGGCTTCTTGAATGGTTTCATCCCCCGACCCGCAGAAAACCATCAGCGAAGTTGCTTATAATCTCGGATTCAAGTACCCCCAGCATTTCACGCGGCTTTTCAAGCAGCGGGTGGGATGTACGCCCAACGACTATAGGCTCAATTAAAAACGGTAAAAAGAGAAAGGAAAGTATACACGTTCAGTAGTCCCAGACTAGCCTGCTCCATGCTTTCAGCTACCGGCTGAAGCTGCTCCACAAGCACCTGTATTTTTACGGCTGCGCCATTGGTTGACATTCGCTTACTTATTTCCTTGCTCACGCTAATATCCAGATATTTACGTATATTCGAATAAAATAACCCATTACCAAATAAATACTTAAGCAATGAAAGCTTTATATTTCGTTTTCTTCATGCTCCCGATTACCGTCTTAGGGCAGCAATTGGATTCAGTGGGTGCAAAGCGGCAGCCCGATACCACATTCAAAGTCATCCACGTTCCACAGAGCCAGAAGAAAGATGGTCCGGCATTTTTCATCAATGGCATACATGTAAGCGCATCAGTTTTCAAAACGCTAGACCGGCACATGATTGAGCATCTGGAAATAATCAAGGATACGATCGAGATCGCTAATTTGTCTTACCACGGTCAAATCTATATAACCACCAAAGAGCAATATTTCCCAAAACTTATTTCCTTATCGGATCTGAAATCGAAATACGCACCCGAAGCCAATGGGTTTGTCATTTTCATGATCGATGGTCAGGTCATTAAAGAAGATTACGATTTATATAGTGTGGATGAATCCAACCTGCTGACCATTTTCATCGACAAGATTTCAAACCCATCCGAAGGCATCGATATCCCATTGATCAAGGTACTCACCAAGTCCAAGAAAAACATCGATGACCGCAATACAATCCGAATCCGGGGTACGGCCTATCATAGACCGTCGAACATGCCGGAGGTTTCGGATTATGAATAATGAAGCATAGCTGGAAATACCCATCTCCATAGTTCGTGCAGTCGATTTTTGCTCGACATCGAATCCTTATGCGTACTAAAATAGCGCTGCCACCTTAGTTATCCAAATTCTTGAATAGATGTAATTTGATTCTTATAAAAGTCGATTTTTTGATAAGCCCTATTAAAAAACATTTTTTTGTCACGTGTACCTGCTGTATTTAGTAGTTTGGAGTTTTTTAGTTGATGTTGAAAGAAATCCGCAGCATTTTTGCACGTATCCATGTCTTTTGTAATGAAATAACCTAACATGGTGTAAGGCACGAACAGCGATTTCTGATGGGCATCCGATACGAGTACATTGTTATTTAAAATAAGTAAATCATGATAATAGAGTTGATACTGGTCATTATTCGGAACACATTTTTCGGCTAACGAGTATATCAGCTCTTTCAAGCTATCACATAATAATTTTCCGTTTTCGATGGTCAATAGCCCTGATTGAAAGAAGTACATAATCTGTTGTAATGTGCTATTGATAGTGGTATCATTCCATATTTCACGTGTATTTACAGCATTATAAAAATCTTTTAATTTTTTGCTGTTTTCTACCGTTGGAGCTTGTAATTGAAAGGATTCAAAAGACATATCTCCATGATCAAAATCCAATAAATTTAACCAAACATATAATTTGAATTTAGACAATAGATTGGTCTCTATGGTATAAAACAGTGGAATATCCTTTGCTGAATAATATAGGGTTGTCTGATTATTGGCTTGGTATTCTGTCAAGGATTTGAGTGAATTTTCTAAATAAAGAGCCAGATCGTGGAAACTTCGTATCTCTTTGGTCTTTTTAACCAATACGTTTTCTCCCCCCTGAAATGTTCTGTCCATAGAAATACCAAAATGTTGTGCTAGCAACACGGCTTCTTCAATGGAAAACTTGCTTTTCATGGAAATCCGACGATGAGCAGCATCATAGCTGATGTCTAACACATGCGATACCTCATCGATAACAGATTGATGTTTTCCTATTTTTTTCGTAATCGCGCTAATCAGTCGCTCTTGATACATATCCTGTTGATTTGTGATTATCGCAAATATACAGCATATTATTATTGTTTTACACAAATTTATAAGTGAAAATCACAATATGTTTGTGCTGTAAAATCAAAAAATATAGGATATGAAACCGAGATGTAAATAATAATATTGACGCACAGGGCAACAATTATTTACATCGAGCTCTCATCAACCGATAAAAGAAAAATAATTAGATGAAATCAATTATTATCGGTATCTGCTTTCTGCTAAATGCAGGGACAATACAAGCACAACGCACCAAAATGTTCAGCCTCTCACCGATGACAAAAGAGACTGTAAAAGTTAATGGAATGGTACTGGGAGTGGGACATTTCCAAGAGAGTCCATATACCCAGGTAGTGAACGGATTGAATGTAGACCTGTTCATATTATCACCTTTCGCCGTTCTTCATGGTCTTAATGGTGATGGGCCTCGGGAAACGCAAATGTTGGACAATTATAGTCGTGAAGAGCCGACGAAGTTAGTTTCCAATGGTGTAAACCTAGCTTTAGGCGGATATTATGGCGGCACCGTTCATAATGGCCTTAGCATCGCCATGTACAATCTCGGTAAATCTGTAAACGGGGTTAGTATCAACGTGGCCTATAATTCGGTCAAACAGTTGAATGGTCTGCACATTTCCGGCATAGGAAATTTCTCCTACCAATCGCAAGGGGCAAACATTGGGCTGTATAATAATAATATCGCGATGAGCGGACTCCAACTAGGAATAGTCAACAAATCAGAGAAATTCACAGGGGTTCAACTAGGAATCTACAACAAAACTAATGCGTTGAGCGGATTACAGCTTGGTTTTTTTAATAAGAATGCCAAAAGAACATTACCCTTTATTAATTTTTAAGAAAAATGAGAACTTTACTATTCATACTAACTTGTTGTTTTACATCTGTATCACTTCAAGCACAAGAGATTGACTCCGCATATCAAAAAGGAGGATATTCAAACGTTTTTGAACCATTGGTTATAGAAGCGGGTATCACTATTCCTATTGGGAACCTTAAACGTATGATGAATGCGGCACCTAATCTCGGATTCTGGTATAGAACCCAACAAGAACATCATAGCATATTGAGTTATGGATTTAGTGTAAATTTTCCGAATCGCAAAGACTTTGCCTATACGAATGAAGAGTATCAAAGCCATACCAAATCATTTTCAGGGATGGTAGGGCTCAAATTAGACAAAGTATATCCCATCAGTCAAAAACGATATATGGATCTGGAGTGGACATCAGTGTTGGGATATGGATTTTACCTATATGATGATGTAAGAGAAAGAGAGCAATACAATCAATGGCCACAATGGAAAAAGGATAAAGAAGAGGAGCCGGCTTTTGTCAAGCCGTTCAGCACGTTTCACATCAGCCAAGGCGCCAAACTACGAATGCGGGATTTTGGAATACTGGCACGCTATAATTATGCACCTTATGCTATTTTTAGTGATATCATTGATGAAAAATTTGGTGCTCATAGTATTACCGTGGGGATATTTTATAGACAGTAGAAGTATTTGGCGAACAACACCGGCGAGGCATGGGGATAATATCCAATTCGGTTGCTTCTTCTAAACTTAAAATACACCAAATCAGGTATTGTCGGAAATCATTGGGCTTCAGATATTTGATATAAATCAGATTAAATAATCCTAATTGAATTCGTCATGAGAATTTGTACAGAAATCCAAACTTGGATAACGGAGACCATCTCTCGGCCCATTGAGAGTTGGGTAAACCGAGAAGAGCGGCGTTGCCGCGAGCAACCCTGCAACTGGTGGTGCTTGTGCTGCAACAAATGGTTTTGTTGGATAGTCGTCATTGTGGTAAAGGTAGTCACTTGGGTAATCGAAACGGTAACGCGGCTGGTGACCGAAGTCGTTTGCACTGTCGTAGGGTTCGTATTGGACCTTGTTAGTTTTTTGGTCAACATTATTTTGAGCATACCGATTCTGGGTGGAATCATAAGGACCATATTAAACTGGGTTACGGAAATTATATGGCGAATCATCAGTCTGCCAGATTTTATCCTATCACTTGCGGGGGTTCGGATACGTAAGAAAATGTATGTCAAACTCATCATCCTTAATAACAATGGCGTGCCCCATACCACCGAAGCCGTAGCGATTAGAGGCATTCAAACCGCACAGGAGGTATTCAATACCCAATGCAATGTTGAATTAATCTATACTGGGGTCTGCGTACCCCAATTGGTGACCAATGATATGGCGAATAACGTGGAGTGCGGCGCAGGCGGATTTTTCAGCGACTGGTGGATAGGAGGCTCCTATTATGAATTGGTTTCGGCGGATTGCGCTTTTGAGGATGGTTGGAAACGAGTGGTAGGTTATGGAGCGGAATTGATCGTATTCGTCATTAATGACATTACTCCCCGCACAACTGTCGGATGCAGTTTTTCCGCCACACACAACTATGTCGTTGTTGAACCCATTATCCAGGGAATCCAATCAATCGCCCACGAGATCGGGCACGCCTGCCTCCTGCCACATCTGGAGGATGCGGCCGATGTCGATAACCTTATGTTTCCAAGGATTCGGGTAGATGGGGCAGGGGAGCTCATAAACCGGGGCATGAACAATTTCCAGATTGCATCCCTCCGGGGGAGCAGACATTGTACATTTATTTAAAATACAGCTTATTATGAAAACACCTACAGATAACGAAAAACCGAAGTATCAGAATGATGCTAACTGTAATGCCAAGATTTCCACTGGTTTATATGTGTTTCTTGTAGTAGCCGCAATTCTTGCGGCCATTGCTTGGTTGATTTTTTAGTTAACGCTATGAGAGCGAAAAAGCATGTCATGACCATTACCGATCAGAAGCAATTGGAATCACTACTGAACGCCGGTATATTTGACCGGCCCATGCTTACAGTCGATGTGCAGTTGCCCGGCCGGAATGAAATCGAAAACCAACTACTGGCGTCAAAATTGAACCGTTACTATAACGCTTGCGGTTGCGGGGACGGGAAATTTTTCATTGTTCTTGCACTCATCGTATTTTTCGCGCAAGGGTTGGGCCGAGGAGATTTAACATGGAGTTGGTATTACGCCGGTGTTGCTTTTCTCTATTGCCTTGCCGGCGCATTTATCGGGAAAACATGGGGCCAATTGCGCGCCTATCACAAGCTCCGCAAAACCATCAGGGAAGAACTGGCGAAAACGCCCTCAGACGAAGTAGTCGGCTCGCTTAGTCCAGATCCCTCGGGATAAAAAAGTCTTTGATACAGTGTTGATTTCGGGTGGCTCGCCACTTGCGGCAAACGACTGTTAGCGGTTCGCTGTTATCTTTCAGTCGTTATCACTTTCTCTATTTCAGCCATTTTTTCGTTCCAATACAATTTCATTTCTTCTCTTTGGTTATTGTCTAAAAGTTCTTCCTGGTGAAAGCTAATCGTTGCTTTTTCTTGATTGCCAATAACACGAACCTGAACTGTTGATATGTTCTCCCAATTTTTCTTTTTCCAATTCATTCGGATATGGGAATAGGGTGTGAAAACGTTGACAAGCCCTTCTATTCCTTCTTTGGTTTTATAAGCTCTTTTGATTGCTAATTCTTCATTGAGCTCTCCAAGCCAAACCTTTAATCCTTTATCTGAAAACATAAAGTCCCATAAGTATTCCTTTGAGTAAGGAAACGTTTTTCTCAGCCCAAACTGCCAACCAACGTCTTTGGTCAGTCCAACAGATTTTTCTTGCGTTTTCATACGTTATTCTTTTTATGCTTCTGGAACAAATGCAATTGCGTCTACGGATTGGGGTATCCTTCAAAGACTGTTAACTCACAAATATACGCAATAATCTTATGGATGCGCGGTAGGCTTTCTTATTACTTGTTTTGGAGTCTTCGCTCAACGCTGATAAATATGGCTGAAAGTCCAACAAATAAAGATATCAATAAAACACTGTTTATTAGGACTTTTGATAAACCAAGATTTCCTACGTCAACAAAAGGGTAGGGATAAAAATCAGAAAACTTTCCCCTTATTAAAATATATAGCAGGTAAATTGCTGGATATATTAACCATTTTGGTATTTGCTTGTATGTCGCCAATGAGTTGTTTTTATACAAATACCAGTAAATGATTACCATAATTGGTATTAACGTGTGAAGCAACTCATCTACAACCATTTGAAGTCCTGTCGGCTGCCATATATGTCGTAAAATAATTTGGTAAACAAGTGCAACAATAGTAATGTAAACTGTAATAGCTGTTAACGTCCCTGGTTTATTGATGATTGCGAGAAAGCCACTTTTGATTTTAAATAGGATTAACGTAAAGTAAATCGCAACAAGCGAATTTGTCAAAATTGTAAAAAAACTAAAGAAGCGGATTGTCGTTTCACCGATTGAAACAACCCGATTTTCTATCATCAAGTAATATTGTGTCAAGACAGCAAACCAGGCAATTATTGCGAATAGTATTGATAAGTTTCTTCTCATATCGAAACGTCATTTAAGCTTACTGCCAACGGTTTTCGGCTTGGCGTAGTAGGCTGTTAATCCGTGTCAGATTCGGAACTGTTTTCCAATTCCACCACCCGTTTTTCTACCGACTCCATGATCTCCGTCAAACTGGCGATAGCATCCTTTGTTTCGTTATCCGCTATTCGCTGTTCCAAGCGTTTCATCCGTACGGCTAATTCATCCAGCTGTTCCTGTAATCCTTGGAAATCAGTGGGCAGTTGCTGCTCCCTTTTTTTAAAAATGGGCAGGGCGGCAATGATTAATGCAATGATGCCAATGGCGATGGCGAGGTAAGCTATCATAGTATCGTCTTTTTCTGGGTTGTCGTTAGTAAGTTGTTCAGGATTGGTTGGATGTAATTCGGCAGGGTTAATGGGTGGCGCCGGGGCAGTATCCACAGCGGCTTCCTCCATCGGCATTCCATCCGCGTATTGATGAATCAGGTATTCGATACGGGAGCTGTACCCGTCGTAACCAGCAAGTTTCTTTCGATAGCCCTTCCCCGGCCGTTCTAAGATATCCGCGAATAGTTGGTCCCGCAAGGCAACCAACCCTGCTTCGTCAGTAGCCGTCATGGACCGCCAACTGTTGTACCACCGCTCGATTCCCGCTATGGGCTTATTGGACAACTGTTGTTTGAAGCAGTCATAATCCAGCGTTTCACAGGATATCCTAAAATTGGTGTCCTTCGAAACAGCTTTATCTGTTGCTAGGAAATTAATAGTTTCCCGGATTAGCTCATATTTAGCCTGGTCCGCTTGATCCTGCGCGAAGGCGCCCCAAACCAACACAACCATACATACAATAGTCAACAAACCTCTCCGCATATCCTTAATTTTAGTTACTAAGCTTAATCGACAACTATTCTTAACGGCTAAAATAAGAAGAAAATAGGGAGCAATTGTTCTTTTTTTAAAATGATGCCATACACGTAGCAATCCTCACAGATGATCGGGTTTTTCTCCACTAAGATTTTGTTACCTACCTTTGCGATGGTCGGCGTTCAGGGAACACAAAAAAGTCATACCCTGACGGATATGGCTGTGTTGGATGCTGTCGATTCACTACCTGACAAAACTCCCCGCAAACAGTGCGCTTTTCAAAGCAATTGCCGCATCGGCAACCGCTTCCCGGACTGCGGGAATATGTGCCAAGGGATTCAGCATGCCGTAGTCGTGGATAAGCCCTTTGTACTCCGTAATCGTTGTGGGAACGCCCGCTTCATCCAGTTTTCTGCCGTATGCCAAACCTTCATCATGCAAGATGTCGTTTTCAGCGATCTGAACTAATGCAGGTGGCAGGCCCTTCAATTCTTCCAAAGATGCTTGGTAAGGCGAAGCGTATTTATTTTTGCGGGTGGCCACGTCTGGAAGATAGTTGTCCCACATCCACTTCATCGCAGGAGTTGTAAGGAAACGTTCTTGCGCGTATTTTGCGTAAGAAGGTCTGCTGAAATCGGCATCTGTGACCGGCCACAATAAAACCTGCTTTGAAATTTCGGGGCCTCCTTTATCCTTCGCCATCAGCGAAACCACCGCCGCCATGTTGCCACCCGCGCTGTTTCCGGCAACCGCCAATTTACTGCCGTCTACCCCGATTTCAGCTCCATGTGCTGCCACCCATTTCGTTGCTGCATATGCTTCATTGATGGCCACCGGAAACCGCGCTTCAGGGGAAGGGGTGTAGTCAGGAAACACAGCTACGGCGCCGCTGTTTACCACTAAATCCCTGACTAACCTTTTGTGCGTGGGATAGTCGCCCAAAATCCATCCACCGCCATGAAAGAACATAAAGACCGGCAATCCCTCTTTTACACCCTTCGGTTTTACGATGTGGAGCTTTACGGTGAGTCCGTCCTCGGTAATCGTTTTTTCCGATTCTTCGATGTCGGAATAGTCAAAGGTTACCGATTCTTGTGCACCCACCAAGACCGACCTTGCTTCAACGGGTGACAATGTTTCCAACGGCTTTCCGCCGCCGCTGTTCAATGCTTGTAAAAATGCCCTTGTCTCTTTTGAAATATTGAGATCCTGAGCGGCTGGTTGATACGTTTGTTGTGCCATGATTGTTGTGTTTAAAGTGAATGATATGATTATTATTTTAACACTACAAAGATATTGCTGATAACAAACCGAATATAGACAAAAAAATATATAGAAATTGTACTTTTTTCCCGCTAATGGAATTTTATGCTGACTAAGGGATTTTTCTGCTAACTCCGGATCCCTTTCCTGAACGCTGCCGGTGAGTGTCCGGCTTTCTGTTTAAACATCCGATTGAAATAGGTAGGATCATCGTACCCTAGGGTTGCCCGGATGATGATCTGTTTCAAATGGATCCGGATCATCTCCTCAGACGAACTGTCCTTATAGGTCAACTCGTCTTCGATTTGGATAAACAATTGGCTGATAATCTTCAATTCATCGTTGTTGGGTGCTACTTTCGGGGACCTCTTCTACAATGAGTCAGCAGGCCGCTTCGTCCATTCCCAGTTGCATTAATTCAATTCCTTGTATTTGTTGGAGACTTTCCGTCTGCCGTCCTTTTTGCAATAAAGGCCAGTGGCAAGCTGATCATAAAAATTAAAATCAAAACAGCCTTAACTGCCTTCCAAAACACAAAGGGTAGCGGTGGTGTGCTACTCAATGGAACGATTATCAGGGCCGTTATGATCCACATCGAAATACCATACAAGACCGCCGTAGCGACCGGGTTGGTGGCCATGAATTTTATTCGTGGATACAACCAAAAGAAGAGTATTGTAAAAGAATAAGCAATCACATAATGAAAAGACAATCCCCACACGATCATAGCGCTACTTCCTGTAAATGCTTGATCCCCGAAAACACCACTGGCAATATACCGAAGTACCCCTGCCGGCCCATTGCCAGTAGCAATATAATAATCTACACAGGCAGCAATAATGTCCAAACTACCCACCAAAAGACCTGCCAAAAGAATTATTTTGATTTTCATGTTTTAGCGACTTACGGTTTTATTTTATAGTATTTCCACATACCCATCCGTTCCATTCATCCGGATTCGCTGTCCATCTTTTATCAGTTTAGTAGCATTTTCTACTCCAACAACTGCCGGTAAGCCATATTCACGTGCGATAACCGCTCCATGGGTCATCAGCCCACCAACTTCGGTGATCAGGCCTTTTATGGATACAAACAATGGTGTCCAACTAGGGTCGGTAAATGAGGTGACTAATATATCTCCATCTTCAAGATCAGCATCTTCCATATT
Organism: Parapedobacter tibetensis; assembly: GCF_024704835.1. Classification (GTDB taxonomy): domain Bacteria; phylum Bacteroidota; class Bacteroidia; order Sphingobacteriales; family Sphingobacteriaceae; genus Parapedobacter; species Parapedobacter tibetensis. The sequence continues at coordinate 25,049 of NZ_JAMXBE010000003.1, read as the reverse complement.
TAAGATGACACGTGCTCGCCCCGCTATAACTCCGGGAGAAACAGCCAGACCTACAATAGCTCCGGCCGGGAGATTCTCCCGCTTGTACGCGCCCGCAATGATTTCACCATCAGATGTGATAACCCGTGGCGGAGTTAATTTTTCATAGATTTTGTACTCGTCTTTTCGTTTGCGGATGATCTGGTAATCCAGTTTATGTGTGCGTACGACTTCGCGAAGTTCTTCAAAAGTGAGATAGTATATATCCTCCTTTTGATGAATAACCTTGGCTTGTACGAGTTGTTCGGCTTCTTGAAGGATAGCCTGCTTATAAGCGAAGTAGCGATTAACCATGCCGTATTTTGGATATTCACGATATCCGATGAAATTCCGGATTAGGTCGATCACTCGTTTTGTTTCTTCGGCTTTTTGTTCACCATCCGGTAATGGCGCCAGTCGATCTAATAACGTTTGTTCTTTTTTCAACGCTTCCTTTCGCCCTTGCTCAAATTTCCGAGTACTGGCATTAGGCTCAAAGTTTTTGATGTTACTGAGAATCAAGGGAACAAGTGTAGCTGGTTTTTCGCTCCAACGGGCTTTCGTAATATCGATCTCCCCGGCACATCGCATTCCGTATTTGTTGAGATAAGCATAGATAGCTTCCTGGGTTTCCTCTCCACCACTAACCTTAGCCAGTTCATCCAAAAAGTTATCATCTTTTACCTGTTGTAAATAATCAATTATTGCTGGATAAGGACGAATCGCATCTGCGACATCTAATAACGCCAGACCCATTTCTGAAGTAATATTGTTTGGCACAGATTGAGAAAGTGTGTCTGCTGCGTTTTTTTCACCTAACCACTCCTTCATTTTCTCATTGAGCCATAATGAAGCATTCATAGCAGCCATAATTACACGATGACTTTGCGGGTCAAATAAGATTTTCTTTAATTCCTGGAGATCTTCCAGGATAAAATCAAATAGATCCGGTCCTGATTTGGCTTGGATGTTTTGTTTTAACGCTGCTATCGATGTCTGGCTACGCTTAATCAAATCAGCAATAATTGTCGGATTGTTTTCGAATTCTGTTTGAAAACCCGCAGACGATGTATCTTTATTGCTGTTACCGGGACGCTGCTCTTCTTTATCATCTGGTGATAATTTTATAAAATCTCCTCGCGCTACGATGGTCACGAGGGCGTCTTTCATGAGCGGATCGTGACCTCCCATTACATTTAATAAGTTTCTCCTGCTGTCAGGTAAGGCAAGCATTTGTGTAACATCAACAAACAACCTTCCACCGGCTTTACGCATGGGTGCACGGGTCGTCAACAGGAAAAAAGACAATCCCAATGGCTTCATGGCATTGGTCATCATTTGTTGATGACCCACAGACACATAGACGTGATTTTCCTGATCATTCGCTTCAGGGATGGGGTATAACGTCGTGATTGGTCGACTTTGGACAATAAAAAATGCGTCATCAACCAAACACCATTCGATGTCCTGGGGATGGCCGAAATGTGCTTCAATCTTTCTGCCCATGCGCTCAAGCTGTAAAATCTGCTCATCTGTAAGCGCCTGCCTATGCTGCCGCTCAGTTTCAATCTCTTGTTCTTTCGTGCCGCCGTCTTTCAAGGGATAAATAGCCACTTTCTTGGCGGATATCTTCTTATCGATAACCTTGCCGTTACACACTTTATAGTTATCGGCATTCACCAGGCCAGAGACCATGGCCTCACCAAGTCCGAAGCTGGCATCAATGGATAACACTTTCCCGTTACCGGTGACGGGATCGGCAGTAAATAAAATTCCTGCCGCCTGCGGAAAGACCATCTTCTGGACAACCACGGCCAGGTGGACTTTACGGTGGTTAAAACCGTTTTTAAGGCGGTAAATTACTGCCCGCTCGGTAAATAGCGATGCCCAGCATTTGCTGATATGCTTTAGGATTGCCTCCTTTCCGATAATGTTCAAATAGGTATCCTGCTGTCCTGCAAAGGATGCTGTTGGTAAATCCTCTGCAGTTGCGCTGGATCGTACTGCATAGGCATCCTTTTCTCCGAACTTGGAGAGGAGGTAGGTGATCGCTGAATGAATGTCTTGAGGAATGGTTATCCCTTCGATGACCCTGCGAATCTCACCGCTAAGTTCACCGATTTTACCCCGGTCTGCTACCTTTAGCAGCGATAACTGATCAAGTAATTCCTTAATCGACGACGTTTCCTCAATGATTCTTTTAAAAGCTTCAGTAGAAATACAAAAGCCATCCGGTACTTGGATTCCTTCAATCTTGATAAGTTCCCCCAGATTCGCGCCTTTACCCCCAACAACATCGAGTTTTGTTTTGTCAATATCCTGAAAACCAAGTGTAAGTGAACTCATGCTGATAATATTCGTCATGTTTTTTTGTTTACAATTTCTTTTAGATAACCGAACTTTGCAATAGTTAATATTGTTGAAACGAACAAAACCGGATACCGTAAAAGATAAAGCGAGGCCGTGTTACCATTGTCATAAGCAAAAATTGTAATTATCATTGAGAAAAAACTCAATAGTCCAACAATATTTGCAATAATATTGCCAGTCGTAATTTTTTTAATTTGTCGGTCGTTCTCAACGCTTTGCCGGTAATACGCAAATATGCGCAGCCGTATTTACCATATGTCTAAACCCTTAGCAGCTTTGGCAAGTTGCTTACATTAGAAGCCAAATTGAAAGGCGTTATGATAAATGAAAACGAAAAACCTGAATTTTGGGAATCTGCCTTTACTGAAAAGCAGGAAATGTGGGGTTTTGAACCATCAAAGTCAGCAGTACTAACCAAGGATTTTTTTGTTCAAAATTCGGTAAAAAGTGTCTTCATTCCCGGCATTGGCTACGGACGGAATGCGCAAATTTTCAAAGACAACGGCATAGCGGTAACAGGGATTGAGATATCAAAAACGGCTATTGAAATGGCAAGAAAACATTACGGAAGAGATATGACCATTTATCATGGTTATGCTATCCACCCTACTTTCTTTCTCCATTCATCAGCATCACTTTTTCTTTTATCAAAGTCTTTCGGTGGAATTTGATTCTCGTTTTCTGCTTGTTGTCTTATCACTACAGTCTGTTCTTCAAGTGTATTAAGCCCGATAGATTTTCTTCTTTCATTCACGTTAGCTATGTCGTCATAGCGATTTGGATTTAACTTTCCGTTTTCATCCCAATCAAATTGAGTTCCGTAAAGCTGTGGTTTCCCTTCAAATACAGCTATTCGGTCAGTCAGGTAAGCTAAACTTCTGGAGTTTGCGTTATTTTCACTAATTGCATTTTGCAACAGTTCCCTACACCTTTTCATAAAGTCGGGTTGTCCGATTGAATGTTGTATGACCAACCAAGCCGCTTCGCTGGCTTCTTTACCTACTTTGTCAATTGTCGGGTAACCGATTGTGTCTATGATGTCACTTAATATCTTCGCATTCCTGTTGTGCAATTTTTCCATTTCTTCGTTATATCCTTCTCCAAGTTGTCCGTTTTGAACAAGTCTGTCCCTAAGTTCCAAGTCCGCATTTTTCAGGTCAATTATTCTTTCAGCAATGCTTTTATAGTTCATTCTGTTATCGGTGTTAATACAATTCAACTTCGGACGGCGTACCGTAGGACCATTACGCTATTGCCAAACCGATGCTCCCCGATCAGCTCCAGGCCTAATCGCATGCCGTCCGGGAAAAACCGTTTTCCGCCCCCAACAATTACGGGACAGACAATCAGCTGTAACTCATCGACAAGACCGGCCTTTAATGCCTGCGCGGCAAGTTCTGGACCGGCAACAGCAATATCGTGCTCGGCCTTGGCCTTAAGTAGCCGTACCGCATCGGGATCGAACTCCCGCTCAATTCGCGTATGTGCGCTAATTGGCTCTGAGAGTGTCTTTGAATAAACAATCTTCTCGGTTGCCTGCCACTGACGAGCCCAGTCGAGTATGAACTTCGGTTGGTCAGGTATCGTGTGCGCAGTCTCCCAATAGACCATCGTCTCATAGATTCTCCTCCCGTAGAGGTAGATGCCAATGGAAGAACCGAGCTCATTAATGTAGGAGTGCACTTCCTCGTCTTCGGGAGCGGCCCATCCGAATTTACCATATTCATCCTCCGTGTATCCGTCCAACGATATGAGCATCGAGTAGATTAACTTAGCCGTTCCTTTGTTCATCAGGTGTATTTCAATAAACTATTCAACCTTATTACTGTAAATTTAGATAAATTTGCTTTTGCAAGCAAAATTTGTCTCTTGTTTCCTCACAACAGCTTTTGACTGGTGGTGTAGTTTTAAAATACACGAGATGAACACAAGTAAAATAAATATTATCTTCGTTTTTGTTTCCTCATTGAAAATAATAGACCAATAGATTATGACAGACTTTCATCCGAACCGTAGAACATTCATTCAAGGTGCTGGCACAGTGCTAACTTTATCTGCCTTGCAAGCTAACGGATTAACGTTTGCTGACACACGTAACAACATGCGGGTTGGTTTAATTGGGGCGGGTTGGTACGGGAAAAGTGATGTTTTCAGACTCATTCAGGTCAGCGATATTCATGTTGTTGCCGTGTGCGATGTAGACAGCAATCGTCTAGCGGAAGCAGGGAGGCTGATTAGTGAGCGACAAGTCTCTAGGAAGGTTCCAGCATTGTACGGAGATTACAGAAAGATGCTGGCAGATCACAAATTGGATCTAGTGCTCATCGGTACTCCAGATCACTGGCATGCGCGACAGGCCATTGATGCCATGACGTCAGGTGCACATCTTTATTTACAAAAACCCGTTAGCATTGATGTACTTGAAGGAGAAGCCATACTCAGCACAGCACGAAAGTACAACAAAAAGGTGCAGGTAGGTACACAAAGGAGAAGCACCCCTCATCTGATTGATGCTAAAGAGCAGGTGATCGATAAAGGGCTGCTCGGTAAAATATCACACGTGGAGATGTGTTGCTACTATCATATGAGGAAGAACGGGAATCCACCATTAGCGCCAGTTCCCGACTTTCTTGATTATGAAATGTGGACCGGCCCTGCTCCTTTACGACCCTACGATGGTTTGCCGCATGGAAGCTGGTGGAGAACGTTTATGGAATATGGAAATGGAATCACGGGAGATATGTGTGTCCATATGTTTGATACGGTGCGTTGGTTGTTGCAACTTAAATGGCCGAGGCGGATTAGTGCAACCGGAGGGATTTACGTTCAAAAAGGAGGAAAGTCCAACATTGCCGACACGCAGACTGCTATTTTTGAATACGATGAACTGAACTGTATATGGCAGCATCGGACATGGGGAACCCCAGCTGATCCCGAATATCCATGGGCATTTATTATTTATGGTGATAAGGGCACCCTAAAGGGAAGTACCATGAAGTATGAGTTTATTCCAACAGGTAAAGGTGATCATATTGTCAAAGATGTAGTTTATGAAAAGGAAGAGTATCCAGCGGATTTGAATGAGCCCAGAATTGAACTGAACGCAGCGCCGGCTACGCGGCGCCATATGTTGAATCTCCTATCGGCTATTGAAAATGACCATTTACCTGTTGCAGATATTGAAGAGGGGCACATATCAACTGCCAGTTGCATACTAGCCAATCTATCCATGCAGTTGAATCGGCCACTTATATACGATCCGCAACAAAAAATATGCGTGAACGATCCGGAAGCGACAAAGCTATTGAGGAGACCCTATCGGAAGTCTTGGCAACATCCTTATATTGGGTAGTAAGATAGGAGTCGGTTGATTAATAAAAAAAACGAAACCATGTCCCGATTGAAAATATACGCTACATCAACCATACTGGGATTGATTATGCTGGGAGCGGTTGCTGCCTTGCCCGAACAGGGCATGGTTTGCGCAGCAGTGACACCATCGCTTAGTGAAGACACGGCGGCTTATCGAGACACGGTACCGATTGTACCACGGAGCAGTTGGCAGGCACAGCCAGCTAGACCGTTTAAGCGACACGTACCTATACAGATTACGGTTCATCATGAAGGGGGCAAACTTTTAACCTCTTCAGATGACGCTAAGCAGCGATTAAAGAACTTGCAACACTGGTGTATGGGGCCAGACCGCAACTGGTCAGACATTCCTTACCATCTTTTGATTTCACCAGACGGAACCGTATACGAGGGGAGAAATCCGTTGACCGTGGGAGAAACAAATACAGAATATGATCCTACAGGACACCTGCTGATCTGCTTTTTAGGTAATTACAACGAGCAAAAACTCGACGATAAGCTCTTGCAGGTATTGATAGACTTACTGGTCGATTCGTGCATTAAGTACGATATATCGCCCACAGATATCTCCACTCATCGAGACCATAGCCAGCAAACCAGCTGTCCGGGAGAGGACATATATGCTTATTTCAAAAGTGGCTATATCGTTGGTCAGGTCAAGGAATTGGTTAAAGATTAAAACGGGGAAACTACCCTTTGTATTTAAAACAAGGTATTTGATAGCCTATCACTTCTTATGCCTCAAGTACTACCTTGTGAATGACTTCTCGAATGGACTGCATTCTATCCTGCAGTTCAGCTGGATAAGCATTAATCAATGGAACATATCCATCCCGATTGCGTGTTTAACGGCTTAGGGCCCGCTTCTATGGAAGTGGGTTCCTTTAGTCATCAGTCTTCCGGCCATTGGTACAGGAATATACAAAAATGAAGATTTTAGGAATTATCCCCTCAAAGCGTTGGGCAATGTCCATTATATTTCCGATATTTGTGCTAGGTTTAGGTTGATAGCCCCTAATCCCATTGGGGCGGATCCCCGTTCCATGCAAATGGAACGGGGATCTTTTTTCATGTACCACCCACATCTTGGGTGGTTTCTTGTTTTTAGCAGCTCAAGGCAGCGGGCATGCCATGCTGGTATCTGGCCGCCTGTGTTTCATGGCTATCATCACTTATCAATTCGAGGAAACGGAAGGCACATTTATTGCGACGGTTTATTCTTCATGAATTCTTCAAAAAAGGCCTCCCGATATGAATTTCCGATGGCTATTTCATGATCTTTGATAAAGACATCATTATTGTCAAAAGAATCAATGTGGTTTTTGTTGACGACATATGACCTGTTTATCCTCAGAAATGTGCTTTTGGGGAGCAAGTCATGCATATTTTTCACATTCATGCGCGTGATGATACGTTGCCCGTCCATTTGAATGATTACATAGTCTTTCAGCCCCTCAATAAAAAGAATATCTTTCAGGGTTACTTTGAAAAAACGTCTGTCCGATTTGACAAAAATGTATTCATCCTCAATGTTTTCAATATTTTTCTTGTCTTCTTCCAGTAATAAAGAATGGTAAGTAATAGCCTTGTCTACCGCCTTTCTGAATTTGGCAGGATCAATAGGTTTAACCAGATAATCGATGGCATCGACCTCGTAACTGTCGAGCGCATATCCTGAATATGCCGTAGTAAAAATAATCAGTGTATGTTTGGGTATGCTTCGTGCAAACTCAATACCATTTATACCAGGCATTTGGATATCAAGGAATACTAAATCCACGAATGTTGTTTGTATAAATCCGGATACCGCTTCCGCGCTATTGAAGCTGCCAAGTAATTCCAGTTGAGAAATCTGAACAACTAATTTCTTTATTCCTTTACGGGCGATGGGCTCATCATCAACGATAACACACTTCATAGTTCAATTGTAAATTTACGGTATAAGTGGTTCTTGTTTCCGCGATGTCTAAGGCATAGTTATTTTCAAACAATAAGTCTAAACGGCGTTTGATATTTGCCAATCCCAGTCCGCCGACATCTCGCTTTATGAGCTTCATCGGTTTTGAGTTCTCACATTCAAAAAACAGACGGCGGTTTTCCGCCCTGAATCTGATATGCACATAAGATCTATTGGTGTCGAGATTATGCTTTACTGCATTTTCCACAAAGGGGATAAAAAGCAATGGTGGAACCTCAATATCTTCAACACCTCCTTCTACTGTAACGAGATATTCAAAATAATCACGGCGGACTTTTTCCAAATCCAGAAAATCATTAAGAAAAGCAATGTCGGCTTTCAAGGAAACTACATCTTGTGTGCTGTCGTTGAACTGGTAATGTAACATGTCGTCAAGTTTTACCAATATCCGGGAAGCCATCTTTGGATCTTCGTCCACCATGATAGTTGCATTATTAATCATATTGAACAGAAAGTGCGGATTAATCTGGCTTTTAAGGAAGTTGAGCTCCGACTGGAAGGTTGCGAGACGAAGGTCATTAATCCGTCGGTTGCTTATCATCCATTGTTTAACTAATAAAAGAGCTGATACTCCTCCGAGGAAAAGTAACATTGCCAGCATAGAAGATGCAATATTCAGGAACATGGCAATACTCGAAGGTTGTTGATGGGTCACGGCTATATCATAAAAAAGTTCTTGTAATAGCACCATCACAAACAATGCAAAGACAATAAATAGAATAACTGAAATGATATAAGCAACCAGTTTGTTTTTTGCCAAAAAGCGAGGGAACAACCCATATGCATTAACATACACGAGCATGTTGATAAAGAGGTAATAGGTGATCCAACCGTAAAAGCGGTTTAATGATGTATTGAGTTTGTCCGGAGCATCGAAAAACATGCTGAGTGATATGATCAGCATAACGAGCTGCAACGTAAGATGCCTGTATATACGGTATTCATCGTCAGTCAGGAAGGAAGTTATACCGTCTCTACTTATCAATGTCGCTGTCATTCCGAAATCGCTATTTTAAGTCCTGTCATTCCCGGGCTCACCATCAATGCATGTTTCCCCGGATACTGTAATTCCAGCCGCTTTTTTATCAAAGAAAGCGCGTCGTCACCCAATTCCTTTTTACCATCCGATTTGCATATAAAAGATAATGATCTATTTTCAAGGCTAAAAAGCAAATCCAGTGAAACATTATCCACAATCGCATATTGAACAAGAGGGAAAAAAAGCATAGGTGAAACAAATACCTTACTTATATCTCCCTCGATATGAATATCATATTGAATGTCGAACCTGTTTAGTTGTTCCAGTTCGAGAAATTTAGTCAGAAAGTTCAGCTCTGATTTGAGTAATATCTTATCCCTGTTGCAATCGTATAGTTGATATCTCAATAGTTGTCCCAATTGCATCAACATACCGGTCGTTTTTTCCGGATCCATTTCTACTGAATCCGATGCATTTCTAAGGGTCTCGGATAAAAATGCAGGAGCTATTAGCTGTCCTTTCAGTTTATTCAGTTCCGATTTAAGATGTTCCCTTTCCAACTGACTGACATGTTCATTCCCAGTTATCCAGTTACGGAACACGATCACTACGGAAACTCCGCAAAAACAGATCGCTGTAATCATGCAAGCGGCCAAATTATCAACCAGAATAAGCGGGCTGGTATAAGAAGATATCCGATGTGGTAAGCCTAATGCATTGCGCACCCAATATTCCTCCAATATGGATAGTGTTGGCAATGAAAACACAAGCACACACAGCATGATTGAATAAACGATGTACTTGCCTTTTAAAAGAAACTTAGGTGTCAGATAAAAGTAATTAAAGTACATGGCCATCACATACAACACAAATTGGGAAAAACAAATAAGATAGATGCGGTTTCCCAAAATGCCCTGACTGTCTTGATAAGCTATGAATACCTGATTAAAGGTAATGACAGCTCCAACTACGATAAAAAGCAGGTGTCGCCAGATACGATATTTAGTATCGAACAGGAAGAGCGGCAAAAAGTTGCTTTCTTTAATCATCTGTAGGAAAATGGCTAAGATACATTAAAAATCAAGCCTGTATACGATGTTGAGAATGGAATTCTTTAACCGCCTTGGTTCTATCACTCCGGTTTTGAGGTTATATTCGTGCCCGAAATATTCCTTGTATCCTGTGGCATTCATTCCTTTGATTGCAAACTCATGCGAAACGTTATTACGGTTCATCCGGTAACTAAACGTGTAATTGGCAAGAAACATCGGGGATAATTGTTTCGAATAGGCTTTTGTCTCGTTATATTGCGTTTCTTTGTCAGGATGAGCTAATGTAGCCTCCTCATCTACTGGCGAATACCTGTTGCCTCCCTGTAATGTCAGTTTCAGGTTTACACCCAGCACATCTTGCTTATTGCGTCCCACCATCCATTCTTTACCGACCAACCCATTTAGGATATAGTTACGGTTAAATTTGGTATGATGCCATACGCCATCGCCGCCATAATATTTTGAATCGAATACAGATGCCGTCACCATATAGTATAGGCCTTTAGTCATATATTTTTCAAACGTAACATCTACCCCATAGTTACGTCCCTCGCCTTTGTTAACCAACGCATCTTCAACATAAAATGTACTGCGGTTGAGTACCGAGTACGGACTGTCGGCAATGACAGGCACATCGTACAAGTATTGGAAATAGGGTTCTACTTTGAGGTTCATGTTATCAGACATTTTATAATTGTATGATAAAGAAACATGATGTGCTTTCGTAAAATCCAGGTCGTTATTTATCAGTTCATCTCCTGTTGCTTTTGTTTTCACGAAATAGACATCCATTTTTTCCATACGGCTGTGTAAACCATACGCGAAGCCAAATGAATTTTTCGATGATACCTGCCATTTAATAGCAGCGCGGGGTTCTATTGTCCAGCTATTATTTAATGTAAGAAACTGGCCGTTTGCACCTAATGTTGCAGAAATTCGGTCATTGAGGCTGAATAAGGAACTGGTATAAGCCGATACCAGGTTCGTATTTCCTTTTCCTTCAGCGATCCGTTCCATCGGTATGGTAGAATAGGGGGCCAGGTCGAAATCCATATCATAGTTCATATTTGTTATCGTAAACCCTGTTTTATTCGTATGCTTCGAACTGTATTTCCTGTTGAAAGAAGATGTCAGTACAAGATTGGTGTATCGGCTTTTGAAATCAAGGGATGGCGATGAAACCAGATCAAAATCAAATACATCCTCCCATGCATCCGTTTTTGAATAGGTTGTGGCCAGTGTTGTTTTCAGTAGACCATCGTTGCCGAATAAATAGCGATGGCTAAGCCCTGTAGCGGCAGCTATCTGCTTCATTCTCGAATCGCTCGCATCATCCCTGTAATCCCATTCTTCGGGCGATTCAATTTCGGGTTTGATTTTGTCTATTAGCGCTGTTCCCCACCAGGAGAAGACTCCGGCTTTTTCCGTTGGGAAATTAAACTTGAAATTCAGATCCTGATAGTCCATCGCTTGTTCCAAATCTCCGGCAGGACTTACTTTGTTCATTAATCCGGTTGTCGAATATCGGTAATTGAATAGATATGAAGCGTTATGTTTTCTGCTGATAGGTCCTTCCGAAGCGACATCCAATCCAAGTATTCCTGCTTGCAGGGTGTGCTGGAATTGCTGGTTGTTTCCATTTCTTAACTTCATATCGAACACGCCGGAGACCGCATTGTTGTATTCGGCAGGGAAAGCACTTGTATAGAAATCGGAATTGCCTAGCACATTGCTGCTCAACGACGATAATACACCTCCACCCAATGAAGCCACATCCGCAAAATGGTTCGGGTTTGGTATTTCCACATCTTCCAATCGCCATTGGAGCAGGCTAGGAGCATTTCCATGTATGGATATACCGTTGGTACTCACGCTTGGCGATACGCCGGCAAATGAGCTAACCAAACGTGCCGGATCGTCCATGCCACCTGCAAAGCGGCTGGCTTCTTCCACACTAAGCATACGCGCACCGGATAGGGCCATTTTATTCAAGGGTTCCTCTTTATTGATTCGCGACCTGATTACCACTTCATCAAGCTGTTGAACGTTTTCTTTCAGTTGGATTTCAAGGTATCCTTCTCTTGCCGATGTCAGCATGATCTCGTGAAAGATAGCCGGTTCATACCCTACAAATGATGCTTGTAAATCATGACGTCCGACAGGAACATTGTTTATCGTGAATTTTCCGTCATTGTCAGTCATTGTTGCTGTTTGCGGTAAGTCTAAAAGCCCGACCGAAACGGAAGGAAGGGGAGTTCCTGATGCATAGTCAATGACTATACCCCGGATAGTCTGTACAGGTCTGTTATCCTGGGCAGAAGTATGTATCGAAAACAAGAGGCAACTGATTAGTAATATTGAAGTTGATAATTGCGATACTTTTGCTACTACTTCCGTTCTGTTCATTGTATCCATTCTTTTGCTTTATTGATGCTGAACCAAAAGTAATTTCTAAAAGCAGGCGTTTATGGATTATGAGACAAATCCGAGGTGTTTATATACGAATCCGGCGTTTTTGTATACGCTTGGATAAAAAAATGAGGGGGAAGCAATGAAGACGGCTTTATCAATTCGAGGAAACGGAAGGCGCTACTTTTTGATGGGTATGGAAGAATTAACGGAGTCCTTGGATAAGGGAAATTTTGATAACGCTGTTGTTTGCTTACAGCGCAAATTTGTTGAATTGACAAATGCGGAAATTGTAAAAATGCTACACGTTAATCGTCCGAGTAGAAAAGGGAAGAAAGAGCCGTTGTAAGAGCATTCGTCAACTCCTGTTAGACCAAAATCCTCTTGTTGTACTTACTTCTGTATTCCAATGGCGACATTCCCGTAATTTTTCTAAATACTTCACGAAACGCTTTAACATCCGAATAACCCACTTCATACATTACTTCATTAATTGTTTTGCGACTGATTTCAAATGCTTTTTTTGCCGATTCAATTTTTACCCGTTGCACATATTCAAGTGGCGTATTTCCGGTTGCTTTAATAAACCTTCTGTCAAAGTTTCGTCTTCCGATAGAGAACATGGAACATAAATCTTCAACAGATATTTTTTCATGCAATTTACTTTCAATATAGGCTTGTGCTTCTCTTACCATTTCATCCCCATGCAACTTCTGGCCGGTAAATATGGTAAAGGCTGACTGGCTTTGCCTGTCGATCTCAATCTGGAATACTTTGGCACAATAGATGGCTGTTTGCCTGTCATAATATTTCTCCACGAGATAGATCATCAGGTTCAGGAACGAGTAACCGCCACCATTCGTATAAATTCTCTTTTCATCAGTAATCAATTTCTCCGTTTGTAAATTCACTTTTGGAAACATAGTTCTGAAATTGTCCTCGGCAACCCAATGTGTAGAGCAAATTTTTCCATCCAGTAAACCTGCTGCCGCAAGCATAAATGCGCCGGTGCAGATACTTGCTACTTCAGCACCCTTACTATATTGTTTCTCAATCCAGTCAATCAGCAATTTGTTTTCCTTCACAACTTTTTTATCATAATAATTAAATGATGGAATAATGATGAGATTGGTTTTAGTTATCGCTGAAATGTTGATATGGGGATTCACTGTAAGCAAGCCGTTATGGAAACCCACTTTTTCTGAAACGCCCGCCAATTCAATTTTAAATAATTTTTCTTTGCCGGTTTTTTCCAGATACTCATTAGCTGTAGCAAATATTTCGTAAGCACCTGTTATACAGGAGATAGTTGTTAAGTTGTTCTGTCCGTCAGGGACTATTATAGAAAGATGTTTCATTTAACTTTTTTGGTAAGGATAGAAACTTGTGATGTCTGAATTAACCTATTATAATGTCTAATTTCCCCCCTCTTAATATCAATTTAAAGATACTATTTTTACTGCTCAATAATTTCATTCACAATATAGTAAATTAAATCATGGTAGAAATCAGAATTAACGTAACTATAAAAGCTATTCCCGAAAAAATATACAATGCTCTTACCACACAGGAGGGACTTGCGAGCTGGTGGGCTAAGCAAACCACAGCCAAACCGGAAGTGGGATTTGTGAACGTATTTATTTTTGGGAAATTTCGAAACGAAATGAAAGTAACCAAGCTTACCCCTAATAAAAAGGTAGAATGGAAATGCATCAATTCGATTGAAGAATGGGTTGGTACCGACATTTCTTTCGATATGGAAGAAAAAGAAGGAAGTACGATTTTACGATTTACTCATGCCGGCTGGAGAGCAGTCACTGATACTTTTGCAGGCTGCACTTATGACTGGGCTTTGTTTATGAAGAGCCTGAAATCCCTTTGTGAAACCGGAACGGGGACACCTCATTAGGAAATGTAAAAGAAGTTATTTTATCATGATATAATTAAATATAAAAAAGGAAGACTATGGTAGATATTTTGCACAGAATCGGAATCAAATCGTCATCTATGGATGACGTCTATAAGGCATTGACCACACGCGAAGGTCTTTCCGCCTGGTGGACGAACGACACGCAGGGAGAAGGCAACAAAGTCGGCGGAGTGCTCCAATTCCGCTTTGGGGCCGGTGGCTTCGACATGAAGGTTATTGAGCTTCATCCTGCTACGCGGGTGTTATGGGAAGTGGTTGACGGGCCTGAAGAATGGGTCGGCACAAAGGTAAGTTGGGAATTGAAACAAGAAGATGACTACATCATCATCCTTTTCAAACATCAAGGTTGGAGGGAGCCTGTGGAGTTCATGTACCATTGCAGCACCAAGTGGGCGATCTTTCTGATGAGCCTGAAGTCGCTTCTCGAAACCGGGAAAGGTGCGCCAGACCCCAGCGATGTCAAGATCAGCAATTGGCACTGAAGCTGCAACGACCACAATCGGTGTTATGCTCTTGGCGCTATCCCGTTCATCCGTCTCCAGTGGTGAAATAACAAACAATCAGACAAAATGAAAATCGGAATTATTGGAGTGGGGCAAATTGGTGCTACATTGATACGGCAGTATTCAAAGGCAGGTCACGATATAAAAATGGCTAATGCCGGCAGCTTAGAAAAGCTCAAAGAGTTAGCGGAAGAAACAGGAGCAAAAGCCGTAACATTAACAGAGGCTGTCATGGATATTGATGTTCTAATAGTTTCCATACCGCTAATAGAAATACCAAAGTTATCAAAATCTTTAGGTCAAAATATTTCTGCGAAGACAATTGTTATTGACACCTGCAACTACTATCCTATTAGAGATGGTCGGATTGATGAAATTGAGAATGGAATGCCCGAGAGCGTGTGGGTATCAAACCAACTTCAACAACCCGTTGTGAAAGTTTACAATAACATTATTGCAGGTTCACTTGTGCAATCAGGACTTCCCAAAGGTTCTGCTACACGTATAGCACTTCCGATTTCGGGCGACGATCAACAATCAAAAAGTTTGGTTGCTGATCTTGTAAATGACAGTGGCTTTGATGCGTTGGATATTGGCAATCTTCAAGAATCCTGGAGGCAACAACCTGGAAGCCCAATTTATTGCACCGATTTGAATTTGCCACAACTGAAGGAAAACATTACAAAAGCAAAAGGAGAATTGTTAGCCGAAAGACGGGAACTTGCTTTACAATTCATTTTAAAACAAAACCCTGAACAATGGATGGATTGGTGGAAGGATTGTATAATAAATAATCGAAATATTTACGAAAGTGATTTAAGTGTATAATCTGGTTTTCATTTCTTGTAATAACCGAACTTTTTGAGTCGTCGCTCGTATTCCAAATTTTTTAACATTTTAAGGAACATGGACCATGGTAGTTGCTATTCTCAAAATAAAGATGCAACTGCGTTCTTTCTTGTTGATATTAAAACAGTTTTTCCTGCGGAGGCTTAATTCCTGCCAGTCGAAGATATACTGTTGTTTGACCCCTGTGATGTGCCTGATGTTCAAAAACCTTAGCCAAAGCCATTCTTTTAGACATTTCGAAGTTTCCAAACAATTTGATGGCTTCATCCAATTGCGCGTCAGACATCTTTTTTATATTATCGATCACAAAATCATAGCTGGTCAGCACCAATTTGCTCACATTAGATTTGGATTTATCGCCGGTTTTTTCCAATTCGCCCTGACCAAACGGACTTTTCGTGCCTGTAGCTGCCGAAGCGAAACCATAGTTAGCATCTGCCAGGTGTAACAATTGCTCCGCAAAAGAGCGCATTTCTGGAGTAGGCTTTAAAGCATAGCCACTTTCTGGCATTGCATCCAGGTATTCCTTCGTATAAGCCTTTGACCTTTCCCAATCCTTTACCAGATCAGCTACTTTTACTTGCGCCCTTGCCAATTGACTGCCTATGATTAAACATAGTGCGACTGCTAAACTTTTAAGTTTCATATTTTTTAGATTTTAAAGTGGCCTGCTCACGATGATGCAGGCCATAAATGTTTGGTAATGATTCGTATTGTTCTTGATCTTACATAAGAAATTTAATGCCCGATGTAAGCCCTATGGTCCACATTCTGCAGAAATAGTTCTGCTACTTTATCCTTTAATTTATTCATTGCATTATTTTGTGTTTAAATTATTGACAAATTTAGAGGTAAATAGTATACCTTAGGATAGGTCAAAATAGACATTATGGTGGGTTGATTTGGACATAAAAATTTTATTATCTTTGCAAGAAAAACAATGAAGCATATTACCATAATCGCCCCAGATGGCCAGACAAACCTCGGTACTGTCGCTTGCATTGCAGGCGCTTATGAAATATTTACCAGAGCCAATGAATATTACCAGGAGAGTGGCGGCAAGGAGTTGTTTAAAATTGAGATAGCGGGCATAACACAACATACAGATTTAGCCGGCGGGCTTTTTTCGGTGAAGACCCATGTCCACATTTCAGAAATTGGCAAAACAAACCTGATCATTATCCCATCTTTGGGCAGCAGCTTCGAGAAAGCCCAGAAGGGAAACATTGCTCTTGTTGATTGGATTGCAAAGCAATATAAAAATGGTGCAGAAATAGCCACGATGTGCAGTGGCGCCTTCATGCTTGCCTCGGCAGGTTTACTTGACGGTAAGAACTGTTCGACCCACTGGAACTTTGCCAATAAATTCAGGGCTTTATTTCCCAATGTAAATCTGCAAACCGATGAACTGATAACGGATGAAAATGGCATCTATACCAATGGTGGTGCCTATTCGTTTTTAAACCTGATACTTTACCTTGTTGAGAAGTATTATGACCGGCAGACGGCAATTTTTTGTTCCAAAGTTTTCCAGATCGAAATGGACAGGCAAAGCCAATCGCCATTTATCATATTCAACGGACAGAAGCAGCACGGCGATGAGATGGTCCGGCAGGCTCAGGCATATATTGAAAGTAGATTAACTGAAAAAATATCCATAGAGACTTTATCTTCCAAATTTTCTGTAGGCCGGAGAAACTTTGACAGGAGATTCATAAAAGCCACAGGAAATACACCGATTGAATATGCGCAGCGGGTAAAAATTGAATCAGCAAAAAAATCGCTCGAAACTACCCGAAAATCGATTAATGAAGTGATGTACGACGTAGGCTATTCGGATTTGAAAGCGTTCCGCGAAGTGTTCAGAAGATTTACAGGAGTTTCGCCGCTTGTGTATAGAAGCAAATACAATAAGGAAACCCTCAATAATAGAATCCATTGAACGATTTTCATTAATTTGTGTTAAAAATTAATAAAGAGTTCGGCTATGCCATCAGCACTGCGGATGCAGGAAATGGTAGAGCGGATTTGCGGGGAGAAGCGCATGGGCGCTTTGCCAGAGATGATGTCATCTCTGACCGATTCTTCACAGCCATGAAAGCCAATAATTAAACCAGGTTTAGAGGAATACATGTGTCTTCGATAGGATATGAATTTTACTTAGCCAGTTTAGCCAAGTTGTCGGGATGGTTTTTGTTTTCTTCCATTCCCAAAAGCAAATCATA
The DNA here is from genome assembly GCF_024704835.1 of Parapedobacter tibetensis. Classification (GTDB taxonomy): domain Bacteria; phylum Bacteroidota; class Bacteroidia; order Sphingobacteriales; family Sphingobacteriaceae; genus Parapedobacter; species Parapedobacter tibetensis. The sequence goes on along the minus strand of NZ_JAMXBE010000003.1, from coordinate 7,364 downwards.
AACCCCTGTTTTAATCAAAAAGGCCTTAGCAGCCTCTTTTGAAGCGGTTGCTTCTTTACGCTCCTTTTTAAGGCAGCCATCATAATCCTGTTTTCTTCTTTCCTTGTCATAATGGTACAAATATAACGAATCTGAAAGCAGGTTCCAAAAGAGATTGGGATGCGTCCTTGACTAACTCGCTTCCAGAAAAGGCTTCATTAAAGGCGCAAAAATGCCGTTCTCACCGTTGATAGGCTTGCCTGAAGAAAGCCCTTTAATAGCTTCCACTTTGAAGCGCCCGAAGTCAAATTTATTGTTATCCATTTATTTTGACAAGTACATTATTTAATGCATCTTTGTGGCCTTTATAGTTGCAACTAAGATGCTTTTATTTTTATTAAAGCGACACTATTTGACCATACTGTTCCTGTTCGTCGCTAGGGTTGTCCATGCGCAGAATGGGATAAGGCTTCGAGGCGCTGTCTTTGATGTAGCTTGAATTTCACAATCTTTAGACAAAGGCGGACGGCTGCCGATGTAAATAAATGACCAGCCGAAATTTTAAAAATAAACAAAAAGTGTATGAAGAATATCAATTTAATCAAAGCGGTCTCCGGGATTTCAATATTGATTGGAGCGGGAATATTTTCCGCTTGTAACAAGGATGAGGAAAAACTACCTGAATTTATGTTGGAAGGCCACTACATCGTCGGGATTACGGCACCCGTGAATTCAGACAGAAACAGTCCCTATATACTTACGTTTAAGGGCGATGGTACAGGGATACTGACGACAATCACCAGTTCGTTTCCGGGAACCTACGAAGTCACGGACGACTCCCTAATTTTCCAGACGGCCGATCGGGAAAAATGGGTGTCATTCGGATTCAGGAACAATGAATTGGGGGACAGTAAATACGAGGTAAGGTTTTATAGAGACGATGACACCTATGAACCGGCGCCTGTCAAATACAAGGCAACGGGTGCGCTTGGTAAGACTCCGGACACAAACCAATTGGCCGGTAAAACCTTTGTAGGGAACCAATACAGATTTGGTACCGAAGACGTTTATATCGAGGATCATACCTATGTGTTCCGTGCTGACGGAACTGCGTATGGCAGTGGAATAGGCGACATCAACGAAAATGGCAATACCTACCAATTGTATAAGAATGTAGCATTCCGCTATGCCAAGGATAATGTAAAGGAATTCGGTGCCCTCATTGACGGCAAGCTCGTTGTTTTTAGGGAAAGCGGTTTGTTTTATTGGGGTACCTATGAACCAAGATAACAACTTAAAGCTATATATACCTTGATGATTTATGCCGCACCCGAGACCCGTACGCTGGGTGGTGTGAGAGGTGTACTCCGTCAGTCTCTGGCGGAGCCGTCTACTCGATTGGCAACTGGCTTTTTTGTTTTATTGATTTAGTCTTTCGATAATCATTGATGAAAAACACAGTACTCCAGTTTTTATACAATTGACTGACCTCTCAAGAAACCAAATGGGATACACAGAATGCGTTTGATTCGATCAAGAAGGAAGGCATTAATGAAGGCAAGTCTGAGGTGGTAAAAAACTTATTACTGGATTTTGGCTTCACTGACGACCAATCAGCGAAAGCAGCAGAAGTATCAATTGATTTCGTTCAGAAAGTCCGCTTAGCCTTGCAGAAAAAATAATCAGTTTTTCTATAGAATAGCAAAACTATCCGCCGACATCTGCCTTTTCCATTAGGTTGTTGGCTTTATGGTTATATTGTTCACTAACAAATGTAGCAAATATAAATTTATCAAACAACCCTTTTAGTCAAATCCGCATATTTTCAGATTATGAAAGAGCATCCTGATTGGAAACTGCTTTATTTTGACGGCTTTGGAGGTTCGGGAGAGATAAGGATAGATGGCCCCCTTGATTCCAAAGTAATAGAAGGAGTCGCAAAAAGGAATATAGCGACTTGAAGCCTCAATTAGCGGAAAGCGGAAATCCAGATTAGCCTAACTGATAAAGACGCACGGGCGCTGTGCTGCATCTTTCAGTAAAGACAGGATTTGTCTCTCCTAGGCGTCTTCAAAACCGGGATATCAAAATACTGTAATTCATGCTGATATAAAGATATTTTCAAGTGTGTAATAATGACACTAAGCATACAAATGATAGCGTAATAAAACGTACATTTGCACTAATTATTAGATACTATACATTAACTTAATTTTAATTTTAATTTAACATGATCGAAGAGATTTTAGACCAAAGGGCACAGAAAAAACAACCTACCATCCTAAAAACAATCTTACCAACCGCAAAAAAACCTGCTTTTACCCCATCTCGTTTCTCAGTCAGAGGACTTAGAAAGCATTCTGGAATACAAACTAGCCGAAATCCCATTGTCATTGGTTGATGCAAAACCCAATTTTGATATGGGGGCTGGCACAGCGGCAATCCAATGTGACAGCCCCTATTAAATCCGCTATTCCAATCTAGACCTTCACCAATAGGTTACTCTTAACCTCCGGCATCTGTCTTTTCCACTAGACCAAACAACCCTTTAATCAAATCCAATACTTTCCGGTTTCCCGTAATGCCCATCCATTTCCTTCGCGTATCTTCGTATGATAGGAGGGAGCGTTGGCGAGCCAACTTCCGTTAAACCAATGGCGTTTCATCACTAAAAAATGGAACAATCAAAACACAGTAGAAAATTTCTTCTATGACGATGAAAATCAGGGAAAGGACAAGTTCACCGCATACTTTTTTGACTTGTTTTGTCACAAAACTTCCACTTCCCGGTCTATGATAATAAAACAAAAGCATAACGTTAATTGAATATGATGGATACTCCCTTTCTTACGCCAATCGAAACTCCCAAAGGTTTGCTTTGGAAACTTGTTTATTATTTCACCCGTAAACGGTTCGGGAAAGTGTTGACCCCCCTAAAAGTCATGGCCGCCCGGCTACCGCTCAGCTTTGGTAAATTCTCCGGTAAAATCGGCCAACTCGACAAGAAACTGCAATTGCCTGATGAAACGGTCATGCTTATCCGCGAGCATGTAGCACGAATTAACGTTTGCTATTTTTGCATGGATATTGGACGTTCACAAACAATTATGGCTTCCATGGATCAGGCAAAATTCGACGCATTGAACGACTATCAAACCAGCGAACTTTTCAATGCCAAGGAAAGGGTGCTACTTGATTTTGTTACCCGGTTGGCCAGGGACCGGAAGATGGAACGCGAGTTATTCGATAAGCTTGCCTCACATTACGGCGAACGTGCCATCTGTGAGATCGTTTGGATCGTCGCTACGGAGTTTTATTACAATATCGGCAATATCGGCCTTAATATCCATTCGGATATGCTTTGCGATATCGCAAAAAGAAAAACCAACTGATTACCTTTGTGGAAACGCCATGGAACTAACAGCAGAAATTATCGCACTTCGGCCATACCTTTTCCATATCGCCTACAACATGTTGGGGGTTGTGGCGGACGCGGAAGACATCGTTCATGATACTTTTGAAAAATGGGCTTCCATAGAAGGGGTAAAGCAGCCAAAAGCTTACCTCGGGCGTATGGCCGTTAACCAGAGCATTAACCATCTGCGTGAGCTGAAGAAGCAGCAGGAAAGCTATATTGGGTACTGGCTCCCCGAGCCGTATATCACCGACGATTCCGGGGAATTCCCAACCATCGAATACGGACTGCTTTTTCTGCTCGAGCGGCTTAATCCGATTGAGCGGGCCGTATTTATCCTGCGGGAAAGCTTTTCCGAAGAATATCACTACATCGCGGATCTGGTAGACACTTCGGTAGAAAACTGCCGGCAATTGTTGCACCGCGCGCATAAGAAACTCAGCCGAAAGCGATTCAAGCCCATTGACCCGACCCAACACCGCTCGCTCATCGATGCCTTCCTTTTCTCATTGCAGTCTGAAGATCGTACAAGGCTGGAAGCATTGCTCCGCAGCGACGTCGAACTTTTCAGCGATGGCGGCGGCAAACGCACCGCGGCTCGCAAACCGCTTTTCGGACAGCAAAAGGTGCTGAAATTCCTTGTCGGGGTTATGCAGCTTCCGGAAAACCAACGCAACGAATTTGCGTACCGGGCCGCATTGGTAAACGGCGCGCCGGCGGTGCTTTTCTTCCGCCATTCAACGGGCGAACTGGATTCGATGCTATGCATTGAAGCAGACCAAGCGGAAATCACGCGTTTATTATACGTTCGCAACCCGGACAAGCTGAGGGTCAGGCAATTTTTTATTCCGGGATAGCATGAAGGTTGCCTTGCCGCAGCGGCCATATTTTTAGCTATTCTTTAGATCGGATTATCTTCTTGGCCAGGGATTTCGATTTTCGTAAGCATATAAGCTTTCGTAAACACCAACGGTTTTGTCCAGGGCAGCAATTCGTGCGATTGATCTTCAAGCACACGAAACTCATACTGATCCGCGTTGCGGCTGCTGATGCCGTTCATCGTTATGATAATACCCGTCGAATCTAAAACCGGGATGGCATATTTGCCCGGGTAACTATTCACGTCGGAGCTGTAGTAATTTGACGAATCAGCTTCATAAACTTTTAATTCCGGTATTTTTTTCCAAGCGTGAGACGGGTTTACTGCGAGCGATTTGGCATAGAATGCACCTATTTGCAGGTAGGGTTCTTTCAACCGTGTTGTATGGTTGTCGCTATCTTTATAGAAACGTTGGAGCGGAAAGCTGTACTACCTGTACCTGAAATATTTGCGTATGGTATCGCCATTCCGGTCTGTTTCAAGCAGGGGGAGCACACTGTCCAAGCGCATTTCCAACTGTTGACTTCGTACGGAACCAGTCATAGAAAGGAGAAAACAAATTAAGGCGATACGTTTCATTGCGTTGTAATCTTTCACAAAGCAACGGTATTTGCGCTTAAAATAAAATGTTGGATTTGAATCGGGTTGTCCTGCTTTTGAAATCACACACCATGTTCGGTATACGCATGAGGATTTACAAAAGCCACCAAGTCATTTTTCCTGTGATGTAATACATTAACCATTAGGCCTGTTGGCAAATACCGTCTCGTAGTGCTCTACCGTTGGGAACGGGTCGTAATAATGGTGCAACAGGTTTTTCCATTGCAGGTATTCGGGTGATGTACGGAAACGGCTATGCACTAGGCCAAAAATACTCACTCTCATTATCCCATTTGCAACTTATAGTCTATTTGACTAAATTTGTAATTATTATCAATAATTTTCAAGGCATGAAGACGACGATAAATGCACCTTCTGTAAATGCAGTAATCCGGCTATTTAACCAGCTTGGCAAGACCGATCGGATAAAAGTTGCCGAGCGTATCGGAAAGCAGACATTCGTCGACCGGTGGGATGCTATGGACGCCATCCTACCTGATGAGCCACTTTCTGAAGCGGATATTATGAAAGAAGTGAGCGCTGTCCGATATGGCAAGAAGTCATAGGAAAACGCTTGTCATTGATACCAATTGGTACATCAGCGCCACGATCAGCCGAGCCTCTCGACGTACACTTTATAACCTTCTTTCCAATCCCATTTACACCATCCTTTGTTGCGATGAATTGATAGAAGAGTATAAGGCTGTTATACTGAGGGATAAATTTAAAAAATACATTAGACTACAGCAAGCAAAGCGCTTTGTCGAATTGATTGTTCCTATCCTTTCCTTCGTAAAGATAAAAAGCGATGTGAGAGCAAGTAGAGATAGCAATGATAACTATTTGCTCTCGTTAGGTAAAGACGGTGCTGCGGACTACCTTATTACTGGCGATCCAGACTTACTCGTATTAAAACAGTACGGTCAAACTACGATAACTTACCATGAAAGAGTTTTTGGAAATCTCCCAGATAGGTTGATGGCCTAGCCTAATAAGCTTCCTAAATCCAAGTTACATTTCATCTTTCCGGTTTCCCGTAATGCCCTTCTATTTCCTGCAGCTACCTTTGTGTAACAATAGGAGGGAGTATTGGGGTTTTTGCTGCCTGCGGCTTCGCGTGTGCTGGGTAGGGCAGCGCTTCGTATATCCTGCTAGTCATACAGCTCGTTTGTACAGAGAGTCATCCCAACGATGAATCCGAGGCGGCAAATGTATTGAAAAGATTGAATCAGCACACACCGTACTTTAGGCTACCCGCTGTTATATTAGCCGGTGTGGCAAATCTGTATATGCTTGGGAATACAGTACGCAAGGCATCAATATAGTTTACGGTATCCGCAAGGCCTTCGTTGATTGCAATAATTACGGCATCTTGGTGTCCAGCAGTAGGTTCATTTAGATCGGATTAAGGCAGCATACATCGATCCGCCGAAGGATGAAGGCCTTTCGTTAATCTTTGTTATCGCGTAATATCCCAAGCTGTCAAAGAGGGTGCTTAACTTGCTGAATGTAATCGGAAACGGTACCCACGGATTTGAGATATTCGCTTCGTATTCAATGATGAGGAATTGTTTCTCTTTGTTGAAGTATCGCTCCAGACGTTTTATAAGCGATTCTTTCTCTTGGATGTAATGAAGGGAATTGGCCATTAATATACCCTCCAACTTAGGCAAGTGAAAACTTTCCAGATTGATATCCGATTGCTGGAATTGAATGGAAACTCTGTTCCCCATGATCTTATTCAGCCTTTGCGGTAAACTATCCACAGCTGTTATGCTGCTTCCCGGAGACAGCAGATGCGCAAGGGCATAGGTAAATGTTCCATTTCCGCAACCCAGATCAGTCCAATGCTGCGCGGTGGCTCCCCTTAATACTCCCGGTTCAATTAACGCTATAGCTTCCTGTATTTCCAATCCTTATCTTACTATTACACAGTGTTAAAGCTAGCAAAACTTTCCCATTTATGGCCCACTCGTCCACAGTTTACTATTTCTTCATTTCCGGTTTCCCGTAGTGCCATCACCGTTCCTACGGTTACCTTTCGTAACTTCTAGCAATATAAACCAAATCATCGTACACCTGTTACTAACAGTGACGAAAATACAGTGACCCCGCCATGGCCAAACAAAAAGTAGCCGTCAAGACCCGGATGGAAGAAGCGCGGCGGCCACCATCACGTCCAGCCAACAGGCCTTCGACGTCAAAGACCCGGAGTCGGCTGCTCTGGGCCGGAAGCTAGCGAAGTCGCTGGGGCTGCTGAACGACGAAGGGCTCCCGGTCTATGAGGAACCCCAGCTAGCTGCCTGGCGCAAACGGGAAGCCGTGGCGGAGAAGCGGCTGGCGAGTCTTAAAACGGACAGGAAGAGGTGATCCCTTCCGATTCCATCACGGCTTCATCCGCCGGAATAATGACCCCTTTGGTGTTTTCGACCCGGCAGAATGATTTTATATCCTTTGCCGCGTATAACAACAATTTTGATATTCGGATCA
>NZ_JAMXBE010000029.1 GCF_024704835.1 Parapedobacter tibetensis | reverse complement strand
ATTTGCTTTTGGTAACCCCGTCCTGTTTGGGTTTGCAAAGGTAAGAGGGTTTTTTGAATTTGCAAATAAAATATTTTTTTATTTTTATCTGGAAAAAAACCTGCTGTTAATCATGCTCGAAACCACCCTCACAAATCCTTAATCAACCGCTAAAACTACCTCAAAAAACAACCGCTTTTCCCTTCTTCACCATTCCGTCCCCCTTCTTGCGGGGTGCAAAGGTAATAACCTTTTTGTAATCTACAAAGGTAGCGTCTAATTGTTTTTTACGAAAACAGATTAGTCATTGATAATCAACATGAATAATTCTTAAAAAAAACTCTTACATCATATATCTTCATCATCTCGGCATTTTTCAACAACGCGAGCTATCGAACTTGACACCTACATGGAATCCATCTATTACATCGACCTATTAGGCACCATATTTTTTGCCATTTCAGGCACCATGGCGGCCATGTGACATAACATTGATATTTTTGGTGCAGTTTTTACCGGTTTTGTCACGGCTGTCGGAGGTTGGAGGTCTTCGGAATGAACTACAGCCTGAATGCCTTCCTAAGTGCAGGCATTGTGTTTGCCATTCGAATCATTGCCGTAAAGTACAAGCTGACGTTGCCTGTGGTAGGGGGTTAACGGTTTTTCTTTTTCAATACCGGAAACTTCATTTTATAATCCACATCCACCTGTCCCTTGGAAATCGCCTCCAGTTTGCTTTTAAGCATCGCTTTGCGCAGTGGACTCAGCTTCTCCGTAAAGAGTTTCCCTTCGATATGGTCATACTCATGCTGGATAATCCTAGCTGCCAATCCCGTGAAATCTTCCTCATGCTCTACCCAATTTTCATCGAAGTAGTTCATGCGGATATCCGGATACCTACTCACATCCTCACGGATATCGGGGATACTCAAGCACCCTTCATTGAAAAGCCACTTCTCTCCGCTTTCATCAACCATTTCTGCATTAATGAAAACTTTCTTGAAGTCTTTGAGGCTGGCGTCGTCATCCGCAAAGGGATTGGCATCAATCACAAACAGCCGGATGGAAAGCCCTACCTGCGGTGCCGCTAATCCTACCCCATGCGCAGTATACATGGTTTCAAACATATTGGTTATCAATTCCTGCAAGCCAGGGTAATCCTCGTCTATCTCCGCCCCTTTACGCTTCAAAATAGGGTCGCCATAGGCAACGATGGGTAAATTCATCTTTTATCCTCTTGTCAAATCTAAGCCGCAAAGGTAAGTTTTTTTGTTCAATCGCTTAATTCGAAAAGCACCCAACAACCTATCTTTCCAAAAATTGCTTACCTTTGGTTATGCCTGAAAAGTTGGTCGACAAGACAATTTTCTCCCTTGCAGAAGTAGCGCGAAGCATCCAAAAAACCATTGCCGAGCGTTATCGAAGCGTTTATTGGATAAAGGCTGAGATGAACAAGCTCAACCATTATACCCATTCTGGGCATTGCTATCCCGAATTGGTGGAGAAAAAAGAAGGTAAAGTCATTGCCGAAATGCGCTCCGTACTTTGGAAAGGCGATTACCAACGCATCAACCAACGATTTATTGAGATCGCCAAGGAACCCTTGAAGAACGGAATCACGATTTTATTCCAGGCGTCCGTTTCCTATGACCCCTTATATGGTCTGAGCCTGCATATGCTGGATATCGATCCGGCATATTCACTTGGCGAACTCGAGCGGGAGAAGCTGGAGAGCATCAACCGCCTTAAACAGGAAGGGATTTTCCATGCCAATAAACAGCTTTTCTTTCCACTTGTTCCTAAGCGGCTGGCCATCGTATCGGTGGAAACCAGCAAGGGATATTCCGATTTCCTCAAAATCCTCGAAGGAAATCCTTGGGGTTATCGGTTCGAGCTGACGCTTTTCCCGGCTTTGCTACAAGGAGACAAATCTATCCCTTCCATCACCAACCAACTGGCGAACATCGCAAAACAGCGGACAGATTATGATGTGATGGCCATCATCCGTGGAGGGGGGGGCGACGTCGGACTATCAAGCTATAATAATTACCTATTGGCTTCGGCCATCGCCCGATTTCCTATCCCCGTGCTTACAGGCATCGGCCATTCCACCAATGAAACAGTAAGTGAAATGGTGGCCTACAAAAACGCCATCACACCAAGTGAGTTGGCTGATTTTCTAATCCAACATTTCCATAATTTTGCCGTACCGGTGCACCGTGCGCTTGATACCATCAGCCGCAAGGCGCAGCAGCTCTTGGAGCATCAGAAGCAGGAACTGACCAATTTTGCGCGGTATTTCCGGATGGGCAGCGGCCACCTCATCAACCAACAGCAACGAGCCCTGGAAAATATGGCCGCGCAATTGCGTACCGCCACCACTTCACAGCTCAAGCACAAGCGCCGAGAATTGCACCATCCAATGGAAAATTTAAAATCGCATGGCCTTGCCTTATTGAAAAGCAGCCGTTTTGAATTGGCCGGCGTAGAAAATGTCGTCCGGTTATTGGATCCACAGCACATACTCAATAGGGGATACAGCATGACCAAAAAAAATGGAAAAGTAGTCAAAAGCACCAATGAACTTCAAATCGGCGATACCATCGAGACCCGATTAGCCTCCGGAAAACTAATCAGCACGGTAACCGAATCAAACGCTACACGACAATGAGTGAACAGTATACCTATACAGAAGCCTTCGAAGAGTTGCAAGCTATCGTAATGGAAATCGAACATGGGGAAATTTCAATCGACGAACTTTCCGATAAGGTAAAGCGCGCTTCCCTACTCATCAGCATTTGCAAAACCAAGCTGACCGCTACGGAAGAAGATGTCAATGCGATATTGGCTAGTTTGGCCGATAGCCATGCTGCGGAAGAAAATCCTGAAAATAATGGAGGAGCAGACGACGATACCGAAACATCGGATCCGGACAAAACGGAGTAAATGATGATACCCTTTTCTTAGCGCTCGAAGTTGCCGAATGATTCAGGAAACGAAAAGAGATCGATTCCCCATAGATAAGGTAAAACGAAATACATAAACAGCAATATAAGAAAGATAGAAAGCACATTCAACAGCAAACCAATCCTCGCCATCTCCCTGATGGAAAAATAACCGCTACCGAAAACCACAGCATTGGGAGGCGTCGCAACAGGGAGCATGAATGCACATGATGCCGAAAGCGCAGCACCGACCATCAAACTCAGGGGGTGTACATCTAAGGTAATAGCAATAGGTGCCAAAATTGGCAAAATCAATGCGGTAGTAGCTGTATTCGATGTGATTTCGGTTAAGAAGTTCACGGCTCCGATAACGACCAACAACATCAACACCAGGGAAACACCTTCCATTAAGGTAAAATGGGCGCCTATCCATTCGGTCAATCCACTATCCTTAAAACCCGCAGCGATTGCCAAACCTCCTCCAAAAAGCAATACAATGCCCCATGGTAGTTTTTTCGCATCGTCCCACTTAATAAGTGGTTTGCGGTCTTTCCCTGGCATCACAAACAATAAAACAGCACCCATGATCGCAATCACCGTATCATCGATGGCGGGAAGCCACTTATCCAAAATGAAGGATCTGGAAATCCAACAGAAAGCGGTAAAGATGAAAATCGACAACACCGCTTTTTCTTCAAAACCCATTTTACCCAATTCGGCAAATTGTCTTTTTATCTCCTGGTTGCCTAGCGGAAATGTTTTGCTTTTAAGCTTGAAAGCTTTAATCAAGTACTTCCAACAGATAAATAAAAGAAGGATACATAAAGGGAGCATGGTTCTCAGCCAACTGAAGAAATCAATATCGACACCAAAATATTCCTTGGTGACCGCCACCAAAACCAAGTTTGGTGGTGTGCCAATGATGGTAGCCATCCCCCCTATCGAAGCACTATAAGCGATGCCCAGCATCAACACCTTAGCGAACGAACGATTCATATGTTGGGCCTGTCCGCTTTCTAATTGTTTTATCGTGGCTATCCCTATTGGAAGCATCATCACGGCTGTAGCCGTATTGGATATCCACATCGAAAGAAAAGCCGTCGCAATCATAAATCCCAAAACGATGTAACTTGATTTGTTTCCCACATACAATAACACATACAGCGCAATACGTTTGTGCAGATTCCATTTTTCAATGGCAATGGCCAGTATAAATCCTCCTACGTATAAAAAAATCAATGGATGCCCAAATGAGGCTGTTGTATTCGCTATGTCGAGCGCCCCAGTCAGTGGAAAAAGAATGATGGGCAACAGCGAAGTAATAGGAATAGGAACAGCTTCCGTCATCCACCAAAAAGCAATCCATAAGGTACAGGACAAAACCGCATGAGAAGCGTTGTTCATCTCCCCAAACGGACCACATGCATAGAAAACCAAAAAAATAAGTGGCCCTAATACCAAAAATAGTTGCTTATTGCTTATCATCTGTTAGGATTAATTGGTTAATCAAAATTAACGAAGTATCGGCTGCGTTTCCCCTTCAAAAACAACCTGTTTTATGGTGTAAGATGTATCAAAAACAATAATATTTGCCTTATATCCGGGCGCTATCCTTCCTAAGTCTTTCGCACCGATAAGACGCGCGGGGTATAACGTGGCCATCCGTAAGGCTTCGTCTAAAGGAATATCCACGTGCCGCACACAATTGGCCACTGCCTGCAACAACGTCAATGCCGACCCTGACAGGGTGCCGTCTGGCAGCGTATAACGATCACCTTTGAAAACATGCGTGTATAGGCCTTCTTCCGTGTCCGTTACAGCATCCGTGATCAGGAAAAGTCGTTCCTTTACTATTTTTTTGCTAATGGCCAGTGTTTGGTAATCCACATGGATGCCGTCGGCAATAATGCTTGCACATGCTCCATTGTGCTGGAATACGGCCCCGGGAAGCCCTGGCTCGCGGTGGTGGAAGGGAGACATGGCATTGAAGAGATGGGTAGCAGCTTGGATACCATAGTCAAATCCTTGCATGGCTTGTTTCATCGTGGCATCACTATGCCCGGCAGACAACAATATGCCATTGTCCAACAGCAAACGTATGTTGTCTTCGCCAAATAACTCAGGTGCAATGGTCATCATCCGGAGACATCCATTAGACCGGTCCAAAAGCGTTTTGATTTCTGACCGATCTGGGGCACGGATATAGGCTGTGGGATGTGCCCCTCGTTTTTTGGGGTTTAAATATGGCCCCTCAAAATGCAGCCCCAGCAATGCCGGATGCGGGTTGGCTTTGCTGATGTCCAGTGCTTCGCCAAAAAGGGCTAACGAATTGGTGGCCAACGTAAGCATAAAACTCGTTGTTCCTGAAGCAAGTAGTGTGTTGACAATCCCGTCTATTGCCGCCTTACTTGGTTTTGCCGAAAACAAATATCCGCCCGCGCCATAGATTTGCAAATCAATCAAACCTGGGGATACAAAGTTACCATGGGCATCCAGTATAGTGGCGGTTGTGGGTATCTCTTCAGGGCGTATTAACCCTTTGATGATGTTCCCTTCGATGAGCACTGCTTTATCGTTAACCGTTTCCGTGCCTGTGTACACGATTCCATTGGTGATTACGATCGGTGTTTCTATCATTTATTTTTAGTACTAAAGCGATGAATCTGCTAGACTTGGCTGGTAATAATACCAATTTTTCTTTTTATTTATTCTATCTTTCTATCTTTACCCAACAAACAACCGCTTACACCATGTTAAAAGAAGAACGGCAAGCATTTATCATCCATCAAATCAATCTGCATAACAAGGTCTTATCTTCGGACCTAAGTGTACAACTTAATGTATCTGAAGATACCATCAGGAGGGATTTGAATGAGCTTGCTGAAAATGGCAAGGTATTGAAGGTGTACGGTGGGGCATTATCTAAATCATTCCAGTATCCATTTCAGGAGAACAATGTATATGCCCGCGACGCAAAAAAACAAATAGCAAGTAAAGCCCTTAAACTCATCCAGAATGGGATGACTGTGCTTGCTGGCGGGGGCACTACCATGCTTGAATTGGCCCGCATTGTTCCCGAAAGCCTCCAATGCACGTTTTTCACCATTAGTCCTTTGGTTGCCCTTGAGTTGGCCGAACACACGAATGCAGACGTCATCCTTATCGGTGGCAAGCTCTCCAGAAATACCAACATCAGTATTGGTTCACAGGTCATCAACCAATTGTCTGAGATACGGGTTGACCTATGCCTGCTAGGCACCAACAGCCTTTCGGTAGAAGATGGCGTAACCGACTCCGATTGGGAAGTGGTTCAGATTAAGAAAGCCATGATACGTTGTTCGAGCAAGACGGCCATCCTTAGCATCACCGAGAAACTCAATTCTGTGCAGAAGATGAAGGTATGTAGCCTCAATGCCATTTCCTATTTGGTGACGGATTTGGATCCCAAGCATGGCAGTTTGGTTGGCTTCCACAAGGTGGTAGAGGTTGTTTAGCGGATTTTACGTTCCATGAAAGTCCCGTCATTACCCGGCTTCGATCAGGAAGCTTTTGATAAGTATTTTAAAAACACCGGGTGGCTTATGATCGCCCGTTCGGGTTCCCTTTTCATCAAAATGATCATTACCGCAGTGGCCATCCCCAACTATTTGGGAAATAGCCAAAACGGCATCCTAAACTATCCATTGGTACTGGTCACGTTTTTCATGGCTGCATGCACCTTGGGCATGGACAGCTTTGTTACCCGCCAATTGTTGCAACAACCGCAGAAACAGCACGTCCTACTCGGCACAGCATTCCGGCTCCGATTGATGGCAGGTATTATTTCTCTACCATTGATTTACCTCACCTACCAACTCATTGGCAACTATGCATCCAAGGCGCCCGCCGCGCCCATCGAATATGTGGCCATCGTTTCATTTGTTTGCATTTTTCAATCTTTCAATATTATTGATAGTTATTTCCAGTCAAGGGTACAAGGAAAATACATCATGTATGTACAAATCGGCGCTAATCTGCTATCGGCAGCCGTAAAATTGCTGCTCATCCTATGGCATGCCCATCTTGAATGGTTTGTTTGGATATTATTGGCAGATTCCGTTTTCCTTGCGTTCGGCTACCTGTACATGTACCACCGGAAAGGCAACAGCATTTCCGACTGGAAATTTGATAGTACCGTAGCAAAACATTTACTCAAATATGCGTGGCCGCTGGTCTTTTCCGCTGTTTTTATCACCATATATATGAAAATCGACCAACTCATGCTCGATGCCTACCTAGGTGAAGCGGTACTCGGCGTATATTCAACAGTGGTGAGTCTTAGCGAAGGTTGGTACTTCATCCCCATGGCCATCGTCACGGCGCTCTTTCCAGCAATCATGAACGCACGGCGAGATCATGCGGCTCGTTATCAAAAAAGACTGCAAAATCTATATGAGCTGATGGCTGTTATCAGCATTAGCATCGCGGTTTTGATGATGTTTGCCTCTCCTTTTATTTATAGCACTTTTTACAAACCCGAATATGCAGCAGGAGCCCGTATACTTACCGTCCATGTATGGGCAGGTGTATTTGTGTTCCTTAATGTAGCAAGTGGTCAATACCTCATTGCCGAAGGCTATACCTTGCTTTCACTGGCCCGCGCATTGACGGGTGCATTGGTCAACATCGTGCTCAATGTCTTGTGGATTCCGAAATATGGCATGATTGGTGCTGCATATGCCACATTGGTAGCGTACGCATCTACGGCACTGTTTGTTATCTTTGTCCCCAAAACAAGGACACAAGGATGGATGATGCTCAAAGCGATTTTTTTCATTCCAATCATTCAACGCTTAGTTAAACGATAAATTAAAACAGACCCTAATTGTACAACACCCTTCTATGCCAAAAATCATCTTTGACACATCAATAGGTACCACTAATCTCGGCGACCATATCATCATGGATTCGGTGAACCGGATTGCGGACGAACTGTTCGTGGATGATTTCGTTATCAACGTGCCGACTCATTTTTCCATCCATCCCAAAGATCTGCTCAAGCTCCGTAAATACGATACGGGTATTGTGGGCGGAACCAATTTACTCAAAAACAACACGCTTCGAAAAAGTCAATGGAAGGTCGGAATCAAGGATTTGCTAGTACTGCGTCGAAAAGTGGTATTGCTGGGCGTAGGTTGGTGGCAATATCAGGATAAACCCGTATCTCCGTATTCCAAAATGATGTACAAATCCCTGTTTTCCAAGCGATATCTCCATGCGGTGAGGGATAATTACACTTTGCACAAATTGGATGAGATGGGCGTTAAAAACGTCATCAATACCGGATGCCCCACCGTGTGGGAGTTGGATGAACCACATTGTTCGCAGATAAGCCCGATGAAACGCGACTTGGTGGTGACCACCATCACGGATTATATGCGCGATCCCGAGAAGGACCGCTTGATGTTGGAAATCCTGAAGAAACATTACAGCCAAGTGTATGTATGGATACAAGGTTCGAAAGACCAGGCCTATATCGAGAGCCTGACAACGGATATCCAATACATTGCCCCAAAACTATCGGCGTTTGACGCTTTCCTTGAAGACAGCGCCTGCGACTATGTGGGTACACGGCTGCATGCAGGCATACGCGCCCTGCAGAAAAAGAGGAGGGCCATCATCATTGGCATCGATAATCGAGCGCTTGAAATGCGCAATGATATCGGCCTAAATGTGCTCGAACGCCAACGTATCGAGTTACTGGAAGAGAAGATCCATGAGGAAATAAGTGTCAAATTATATTTGGATACTCATGCCATCCAACGTTGGAAAGCGCAGTTTAAGCCATAAGTCATAATTTACGGAGACGATAACCCGTTATCCATTTATAAAAAAGGAAAAGAAAATTGTTCGATCACATAAAAAAGCTGTACAACAAGTCCCTATTCCAACCGACGTTCTTTGGGTTGCTTTTCAACCCTTTTTTCATCATCAGAAGAGGGCTCTACAAAGGGGTTTCCTCGTTCAGCAACTACATGAACGGGAGATTATTAGATTTCGGTTGCGGTAGCAAACCTTATAAAACCTTGTTTCATGTGGACGAATACATCGGCACGGATATCGAAGTGAGTGGGCATGCCCATGTCAATGAGGACATCGACGTATACTATGATGGAAAAACATTGCCTTTTGCCGATGAATCTTTTGATAGTATTTTCACAAGCGAAGTCTTTGAACATGTATTCAACCTGCCCCAAATCATCGGTGAATTGCATCGGGTGTTGAAACCGGGTGGATACATGTTGGTAACTGCGCCATTCGTATGGGATGAGCATGAAATCCCGTACGATTTTGCCCGTTATACTTCGTTCGGAATCAAACATATTTTAGAAGAAAGTGACTTTGTTATCGTAGAAGAGAAAAAGACTACCAATTACGTGGCCACAATCTGTCAAATGTGGGGGGCCTATGTCTACCAGCATATTTTCCCAAAGAACAAGATGATCAGGATAGCGTTGACTCCATTATTCATAACCCCCATTACGATACTCGGATTGATCCTTTCTGTAGTACTCCCCGCAAACATGAATTTTTTCCACAATAATGTATTGGTCGTACAGAAACCGTAAACTTGCCTTAAGCCTGATGGCTACAGTTGATTTTGGTTCAAGCTATTAACCATGTCCATGAATATTGTCTCACCAAAACTCACCGTAATCACCATTGTATATAACAATGTGTCAAACATTGAACGCACAATACAGTCTATCATCAACCAAACTTATCCCCACATCGAATACATTGTGGTTGACGGCGGCTCCACGGATGGTACCTTGGCCATCATCAGCCGATACGCTGACCATATCTCCCGTTGGGTGAGCGAACCGGATAACGGCATATACGATGCCATGAACAAAGGGTTGGCTATGGCTAGTGGCGATTATGTGCTTTTCATGAATTCAGGTGATGAAATCTACGAGGAAGATACCGTAGAACAGGTCTTTGCCTCGGCAGCGGATGCAGATATCTATTATGGCGAAACCGAAATGTATGACGAAAACTGGCAGAGCCTGGGCTTACGGAGGCATGCTATACCGGAAAAATTTACCTGGAAAAGTTTCCGTTACGGGATGAACATCAGCCACCAAGCCATTTATGTGCGCTGGGCCATCGCTGAGCCTTATGATTTGCAGTACCAATTGAGCGCAGATATTGATTGGGTGATCCGTGCCGCAAAGAAAGCGGGTAAGATCGTAAATACAAAACGCATGGTGGCCAAGTACCAAGTAGGCGGCATGTCCAAGAAACGGCATTGGCAAAGCCTCAAGGAGCGTTTCCGGATTTTCAGCAGGCATTATGGCTTGTTGCATAACATTGTCAACCATGTTGTCATCGCCATCAACCTGGCAGGATATTACATTCGCCATGGCAAAACTAACGACTAAACCGCATAGCAATGAAACAAGAAGAAGTATTAGAAGCACTCGTGACAACCAAAATGCCCTTCGGCAAGTATAAGGATGTACTAATCTGCCATCTTCCTGAAGGGTATTTGGTATGGTTTCAACAAAAGGGCTTCCCACAAGGCAAACTGGGTATGTTGCTGGCCACCATGTACGAAATCAAGCTCAATGGGCTTGAGTACCTGCTACGACCTTTAACGAACAAGCCTTCACATTGATCAATTGAAAGCCGTATAAAAACTATCGGTTAATTCGTATCTTTGCACCCAAAATAAAAACATTAAACGCCGTTTGCAGCGGTATCAATGACTAATGAAGAACTATCAAACCCTGCTGTACTATTGCTACAGCCATATCGACAATGCGGAACAGTTTGCCGCTGATCATCTTGCATTTTGTAAATCATTGGGCCTTGTGGGCCGCATCATTGTGGCAGACGAAGGTCTCAATGGTACCGTATCTGGCACACCCGGATCATGCAAAACCTATATGGATACCGCGCATGCCGACCTGCGGTTTGCCAAAACGGATTTCAAAATTGACGAGGTGGACGAACCTTCTTTCATCAAGATGCATTGCCGGTATAAACCCGAAATTGTGCATTCGGGCCTGCGCGACCCGAAGTCTATCGACCCAACAAAGGAAACAGGCAAGCACTTGGAACCTAAAGAATTCATGGAAATGAAAGACCGTGAAGATGTTGTGGTATTGGATGTTCGTTCAACCAATGAGCACAACGTCGGTCGCTTCAAAAACGCCGTGACGCTCGACATTGATAATTTCCGAGAATTTCCAGCTAAGATCAACGAACTAGCGCAATACAAGGACAAAAAGATACTCACCTACTGCACTGGAGGCATCAAGTGCGAAAAAGCATCAGCCCTATTGCTTAAGGAGGGGTTCAATGAGGTATACCAACTGCATGGGGGTATCATCAAGTATGGCAAGGAGGCAGGCGGCAAAGATTTTGAAGGCAAATGCTATGTGTTTGACAATCGCGTGACCGTGGATGTCAACCAGGTGAATCCCACCGTGGTCTCCACCTGCCTCAATTGCGGCACCATAAGCAGCCGGATGATCAATTGTGCCAACCCCGAATGCAACGAACATTTCACCCAATGTGAGGCCTGCGGCTGGAAACTGGAAGGCTGCTGTTCGGATACCTGTATGTCCCATCCTCGCAAGCGGCCCTACGATGGCACGGGATATTATGTAAAAGTACCGCAACCGATCAACGTGGAGAAAATCAGTAAGCGCCAGTACAAAAAAATGGGCAGCCCGGTCACCAGCGCCACTTCAAGTAGTTGATATTCTTATCCACGGCCAAGTACTTCTTTTCGTAATAGGTTTTGATCTCCAGCAGCTCATCCACCAAGTCCGAGCGGTAGAGGTCCGTGGTCTGCGCTTGCGGTGCCAAGTCCAATTCCGCTAGCTTTTCGAGGGTATAGGCATATAAGCCATCATTATCCGTTTTCAAGTGCATGCATCCACCGGCTGTTAAGAGCTGCTTGTATTTTTCCAAAAAACGTGGTGCCGTCAGCCGTTTCTTTTCGCGGCTTACTTGGGGCTGTGGGTCGGGAAAAGTGATCCATATTTCGGATACCTCACCGTCGGCAAAATAGTCCAATATGGTCTCGATCTGTATACGCAGGAAAGCCACATTGGGAATACGCTCTTCCAATGCTGTTTTTGCGCCCCGCCATATGCGGTTTCCCTTATAGTCGATACCGATGAAATTTTTATCCGGATGGCGCTTCGCCATGTTGACGGTATATTCCCCTTTCCCACAAGCCAGCTCCAACACAACGGGGTGATCATTGCCAAATTGTTTGGCGGCCCACTGCCCTTTCATTACTTTACCGGCATCCAATTGCAGCACATTGCCAAAAGTGGCAATCTCCGCAAACCTCCGTAATTTGTCTTTTCCCATGATGCGATCAAATCGAGCGGCAAAAATAACCTTATATTTCATCTATTAAAAGTAAGTTCTCAACGGCAGATGAGAAATCGACAACTTGCAATTAAACGGCAAGTTATCTAAGTTTGCATTCCAAATAACATGTACGTGGAAAAAGACGCCAAAATATACATTGCCGGGCACCGGGGCATGGTCGGTTCGGCCATTCATCGCAAATTGATCGCATCGGGATTCAGTAACTTTGTCTTGCGTACATCCGCCGAATTGGATTTACGCAACCAGCAAGCCGTTGCCAATTTTTTCGCTACCGAAAAACCAGATTACGTTTTTCTAGCTGCTGCCAAAGTAGGCGGAATATTGGCCAACAACACCTTCCGTGCTGATTTCCTATATGAAAACTTGGCGATACAGAACAACGTTATCCACCAATCGTATGTACAAGGGGTAAAAAAGTTGCTTTTCCTTGGATCAAGCTGCATATATCCCAAACTTGCCCCCCAACCTATCAAGGAGGAATACCTGCTTACCGGATTGCTTGAGCCCACCAATGAACCGTATGCGATTGCGAAGATAGCAGGCATCAAGCTCTGTGAGGCCTACCATGCGCAATACGGTTGCAATTTCATTTCGGTGATGCCAACTAACCTATACGGCTACAATGATAATTATCACCCGGAGCATTCCCACGTCTTGCCTGCACTTATCCGTCGTTTCCATGAAGCAAAAATGGCGAATCTGCCCACCGTGGAAATATGGGGTAGTGGTACGCCAAAACGAGAGTTCTTGTTTGCGGACGATTTAGCTCATGCCTGTCTTTTTTTGATGGAAAAATACGATGAGCCGCAGTTAATCAATATCGGCACCGGTCAAGACTTGAGCGTCAAAGACTTGGCGCTTTTAATCAAAGATATTGTAGGCTATCAGGGAGATTTACGCTTTGATTCATCAAAGCCAGACGGCACACCTCGCAAGTTGATGGATGTAAGCAACGTCCAAGCATTAGGGTGGCACCATACCACTTCCCTCCATGAAGGTATTCGGATGGCTTATGAAGATTTCCTAGCACGTCCTATCAACTAGTACGTTTTAATAGGTTTCACTATCTGGCGGGATGCCATAATCGACATGCTTTGATGATTTCTTTTTGCTCATTGCTGGTCGGATAAAACCGGCCAGTTTACTGATCAGGTCGCTGATGCTATCTTTGTTTAAGGCGCCAGCTGCCCGTTGGGAGAGCATGGTAACCAATGCCCTTTTGAACAATCCTGATTTTCGGAGGAAAAAGCGGTTGAGTATTACCGGAAGACCGATACGGAACACCTTGGTTACCCAGTCTTCATCTTTATCTCCTTTCGCAAATAAGTTTTTAGCTACATTTACTCCCGGCACCCAAGAAACGGCTGACTTAAAAAAGCGGATAGGAGCTTCTATCTTATCGTTGAAGAGACTGTATTGGTCATTGAGGTAGTTTTCTTGCTCCTTGGCAAGTACGTTGAGGCGCACGATTTCCAGCCTCAAGTCATTTAAATTCTTAATCTTGCTTTCCTTCCTCATCTTCTTCTATTTCATCATTCCATTTCTGTAAAAATCGCTTGATGGAAAGATTCATGAATATGCGTTCTATGGGATCCTCGAAAATCGAAACCAGTATAATCAATAAAATAAATATACCACCCATGGCGAGAAATCCCAGCGAGGAACTTCCTAAAAGCTCACTCAGGTAGAATCCCAAAGCCAAGCTTAGAAAGAAAACCACGAATATGGCAAAAATCGTCTTTACCCCGTCTACAATCAAGCTGGCGATTAATCTTGAAGACCGCTCGATAAGCTTGAGCCCAATCAGTTTAAAGCGGGTATCAATGTATTCTTTGGTTTTTTGGAATACCCCTTTAATCGAAAATTTTTTATCCTTCATTTGGTTTGGCCAAGGTGTTTAATGATTCAGTTGATTCGGTACGATAAATTCCAACTGCGCTCCAACTAAAAACAATAGGCTTCCGCCCCTATACGCATTAGGGATACTATATTCAAAGCAATACACTCGTTAATCAAGCTAATGCATATCCCGATGTGCTGTGCCATGCTATGGCTAGGGCCGATAGCCCTTTTCTATATTCAGGCGTGCTCTTCCAAGGCTTCTTCGGCAACCTGTTGCCCCTTGTTCACTTTAGCTTTCATAGCCACGACCACTTTTTCCTTGAAGTCATTTAGATGCTCCAATTGTTCGGCGGTGCGTTCCTTTAGGGCCTCTCCAAGATCTTTCAACGAATCATTCAATTTATCGCGAGTCTCTGAGCCCCTTTCCGGTGCAAATAAAATCCCTAAAGCAGCGCCTGCGGCCAATCCCGCTAACAATGCTGCTACCACTTTTGCATTATCATTCATAATTTACTGAATTATTAAAACTGAAAAAATCAAGAATTACTTATTTATCTACTTTTGGCTATCCGACCATAGCCTATGATTAATTCTGTTAAATATACAAATAAGTCTGCAAATCGTTTGCCAAAAACTAAAAAACATACAGAAAATTGACTATCTGCGGCAAACGTGCTTATGAAACTTGGAAGAATACCTAAGTCCAAGTATTTTGCGAGCATATCATCCTTTTATCCATTAATGGCATAAATATTGCGCTTAGTTCCCAATGCAATATTGAAATATTTTGGGAGGGAAGGCACAGGGGCTTGGTTATTTACGTTATCTTTGTCGCTTCGCTCGTGTGCTATTAAGCTATTCTATATGATAGATATTTACCTGGTACTTTTTTCATTTTTGTTCTCGTGTGTTGTCACTTTATATGCCGTTCCCTCGTTGATTAAGCTGGCCTATCAGAAGCGCTTATTTGATGATCCGGCACTTGAAGAGCGTAAAATCCACAAATATCGCACACCAAATTTGGGAGGAATAGCTGTACTCACTTCTTTTACCTTTACCGCTTGCCTTAGCATTTCAGGAAGCGTTTTGCCATACGCCAATTATATTTTCGCTTCTGGATTGCTGATCTTTTTGGTAGGCCTAAAAGATGATTTGACGGCCTTGAATCCCTATAAAAAATTTCTTGCACAAGCTATCACGGCCTTAATCGTTGTATATTTCGCCGATATCCGGTTGACCAGCTTCTATGGCATTTTCGGAATCCATGATATTCATCCTGTAATTAGTTACTTGTTTTCTAGCCTGCTTATCGTGTTTATCATCAATGCGTTCAATTTAATTGATGGCATCAATGGCCTGTTGGGCAGTGTTAGCATGATTGTAAGCATCACATTTGGCTACATTTTCTTCCGGATGCAGGAATATGGTCTAGCCATATTAGCCATGAGTATGGCTGGTTCCGTGATAGGCTTTCTTCGATACAATGCGGGCAGGGCTAGGATTTTCATGGGTGACGCCGGGGCCTATACCATCGGTTTCATTGTGTCGGTATTGGCCATCCAATTTATCGAATTAAACAAAGTTCAGGGAATCACGCCTGTTGACGGTTCATTGATTCAATCGGTTCCTGCGGTTGCAATCGCTATTCTTATTATCCCGATTTTTGATACACTCCGTGTAATTGTGATTCGCCTTATAAAAGGCAAATCGCCCTTCATAGCCGACAGCAATCACCTTCACCATAGGCTGCTGGATACCGGTATGACGCATACCCAAGCTACTTTGGTACTTTCGAGTTTCAACGTACTTATGATCGGCATTGCCCTGTCTTTCCAACAAATCGGCACCGTTGAGCTTCTCATCTTGATTGGCCTTGTTGCCTTATTGATGAACAGCATGCTATGGTTGTATGATGTACGCCAGGTTATCGTGCAGCCGCCAACCTTGGTGGTGGAAGAGGACGAAGAGAAAATCTACCAACTCCGTGACCATGCGCGCGAAGTGGCCGAAGAGGCCTTGCAGCAATATGAAGAGAAACAGCATCAAAACTGATTTTATCCACCCTATTTCCCTATTTTTCGTATTCGTTTTTTGCCATAAGATGATTTTTTCTTAGTTTTAGAGGAAAAATAACACCTATGCTGGTAAAAACCTACGGCAGTGCTGTCTATGGCATTGAAGCATCCACCATTACCATTGAAGTCAACATTTCTGGCGGCACTAAATATTATATTGTCGGCCTGCCCGACAATGCAGTGAAAGAAAGCCTGCGACGCATTGAAAGCGCCCTATCCTCCTCAGGATTCCGCATGCCCCGGCAGAAAATTGTCATCAACCTTGCCCCGGCCGATATCCGTAAAGAAGGCTCATCTTATGATTTGGCCATTGCCACCGCAATATTGGCATCATCGAACCAGATCGATGCCGGTCTTTTAAGTGATTTTCTCATTCTGGGAGAATTGTCGTTGGACGGGGGGGTACAGCCCATCAAAGGCGTATTACCGATAGCCGTCCAGGCTGAACGCGATGGTTTCAAGGGCATTATCCTCCCCTTGGCGAATGCTCGGGAGGCGGCCGTTGTAGCTGGATTACACGTATACGGTGTCCAGCATATCAAGGAGGTGATTGGCCTTGTAAACGGTACACAGTCAATCGAACGAATACAAGTGGATACGCAGCAGGAGTTTGAGAAAAAGATCAACGATTACGACAGTGATTTTGCTGATGTGCGTGGGCAAGAACATATTAAACGTGCATTGGAAATTGCGGCGGCTGGGGGGCATAATGTCATTTTGATTGGCCCGCCGGGATCGGGAAAGACCATGTTGGCTAAGCGCTTGCCCACGATATTGCCCGCATTGAGCTTGGAGGAATCATTGGAAACCACGAAAATACACTCTGTCGCCGGGAAACTTCCTGTGGCTGAATCCTTGATGACCGTACGGCCTTTCCGCGCCCCTCATCATACCATCAGTGATGTGGCTTTAGTGGGTGGTGGCGCCAACCCTCAGCCGGGGGAAATCTCATTAGCCCATAATGGGGTGCTGTTTTTGGACGAATTACCAGAATTTAAACGCATGGTGCTGGAAGTGATGCGTCAACCACTTGAATCGAGACAAATAACCATATCCCGTGCACGCTTTTCCGTAGATTATCCAGCAAGTTTCATGTTGGTCGCAGCGATGAACCCCTGTCCCTGTGGATTCCATAACCATCCCGAAAAAGACTGTGTCTGTAGTCCGGGTATGGTACAGAAATACCTGAGTAAAATATCCGGGCCCTTGTTAGACCGGATTGATTTGCATGTGGAGGTAACGCCTGTTGATTTTACCGAATTGGCCTCCTCTCATGCGACCGAGCGTAGCGCAGCTATTCGGGATCGCGTGGTTACTGCCCGTGCCATCCAAGCTCAACGGTTTGAAGTGGAACCGCATATACACTGCAATGCACAAATGAACCCCAAAACCGTGCGCGAAATCTGCAACGTTGACGAGGCAGGGCAGGCCTTACTCAAGACTGCCATGGAACGCCTTGGTCTTTCTGCCAGGGCTTACGACCGCATACTCAGGGTATCCCGTACAATTGCAGACATGGCTGGCAGTGCCGATATCAAAACAGCGCATCTCGCCGAGGCCATCCAGTTCCGTAGTCTCGACCGCGAAAGTTGGGCGAGCTGATGCATTAATTGTTCAACCGCTCTTCAAAGAGTTTCAGAATGCGTTTGT
>NZ_JAMXBE010000028.1 GCF_024704835.1 Parapedobacter tibetensis | reverse complement strand
CGGATTTCATAGGGCCCCGTGTCACAGCGACACGGGGCCTTTTTTTTTTGACCAACGCCATATAGGGCGTCTTGGGGATAGCACCCTCCCAAGACGCCCTTTTCTTTTTTCCTACTGTTGCAGTATCCCCACTGCTACAACAAACCAAAATACACCAAAATGGGTATTGCCCAGATTCATAAGCCTTTTGATATTTGTCTTATACATCAGTCTAAGCCTTTTTTAGATGAGCTGTACCAATCGATCAATAATAAATTTTAAATGAGCTACCCGTTTTTTTGTAATCAATATAGAAAGGAATTATAAGATGCTTTATCCCGCAATTGAAAATATTCAACGTGTATTGAACGATAACATTGACCGTACGGTCACCATCGCGAATATCGCGGAGATCATATCAGATAAAGTTGATATAACCGATGTGGATGTCATCATTTCATTGGTCAATATCGAGGAGGTGAGGTTGGCAAGAGATCACCAATATGTGGTGAAAATTGGGGATGAGCTATTGCCCAAGAAACCTGCGGTACATCTTAACCTTTCTTTGCTTTTCACGGCACATGGGGCAGGGTATGAACAGGATATCAGAACATTACAGGAAGTCGTTTCTTTCTTCCAGCGAAAGGCAGTGTTTGACAAAACAAACACACCAACCCTTATCGATGATGGCCTCGAAAGATTAATGATGGAAATGGTAACCCTCAATATCGAACAACTCCAGCAACTGTGGTCGATGCTTGGTGGTAGGTACCAACCGTCAGTACTCTATAAAATGCGGATGGTGACCATCGATAGTGTGGAGACAAATCCCATAGCACCCATCAAGCAGATCGAAGCTTATTATAAAAACAAGAATTAGCCAAATACTATTAGCCGCCATGGACTTCATCAACATAAGATACGAAAAACTGTTTTCAATCTTCTTGGCTCATGCCGATTTTCCGGTTCCAGAGACAGGCAAAAATTGGATGGAGTCCCTTGCTGAGCAGCTAAGTATGGAACCGGATGAGAAAACGAAACAGTTATTTACCGCCCACGACATTCATTGCCGCTTTAATTACAATACACTGACGTGCTATATACGGGTAATGGACAATGAAAATAAACCATTCCACCGGCTGACGAATGATTTTTCGGCGAGGTTTATCCTTAATGCTTCGCGGGTGTTTATGGCCGGATTGGCGGTGTCACCAGTTTTTGGTAAAGACCATATTTACCATTTCCCGATTAAATTGAAGACTACGGCCTCATCAACCATTTTAAAAGACAATTTATTGTCAACGGTGGCATCCAATACACCTGACCATATTTTCCACCAAGGAGAACCGGGGCATTGGGAACTACAAGCTGTGAATATTGCTGGTTGCTTTGGAGTGATAGACGTCATACCTGAGGGAAGTAGCAAAAACAGATTGTTTAAAAATGAAGCCACGCAAGTACTCAACTATACCGTAGCCAACGGCAAAGCGAACGAACATTTATACCGCATCACATTTAAATCCTGATATTAATTGATTTTTGAAATCTTAAATTTTTGAAAAATGGCACAAATAAATGAAACCGCAATCAAAACGCCCGGTGTGTACATCAATGAAATACCATTGTTTCCACCATCAGTGGCCCAGGTAGAAACGGCCATCCCAGCGTTCATCGGCCACACACAAAAGGCCGAAAATGAGTTGGGTGAATCGTTGACCAACAAACCGACCAAGATATTCTCGCTCAAAGAATACGAGCGATATTTTGGTGGTCCCGAAAATCAGTCTGACATCAAGGTGACGGTGAACCAAACTACCGAAGGCACCAGCGTGGTCTCGCTTTCCGCAGTGGCCGAATTGCCTGCAGACAAAGTTTCGAAATACAAAATGTACTATAGCTTGCGACTGTATTTTGCGAACGGTGGAGGCCCATGTTATATTGTATCGGCTGGATCCACTGCTGCAAATATTACCGCTGCCTCCCTCGATGCTGGCCTCTCTGCTTTGGCGACGAGTGACGAACCCACGATCATTGTTATACCCGACGGATTGGCGCTCGCAAAAGACAAGTATTATGAACTCATGGGGAAAGCAATTGATCAATGTGTATCATTGCAAGACCGGTTTACCTTGATAGACGTACATTCCGAGGGCACCAACGTGACCAATACCGTCACAGGGTTCCGTACGGATTTTACCAAAAACGACAACCTGAATTACGCGGCGGCTTACTATCCATACCTAAAGACCACCTTTGAGTATGCATACGTAGACACAGCGGTAAACGTGGTGGTGGTGACCAATGGGACTGCTGCTGCTGCCGTGAAACTGAACACATTAAAAATCACACAAACGGCCATTTACAATCTTTGTATCGATACCATCAACAACAAGTTGAGTCCTACGTTGGCCCCATCGGCTGCGATGGCTGGTATCTACGCCCGTGTAGATGGATCCAGGGGAGTGTGGAAAGCACCTGCCAATGTTTCGGTCAGCTCGGTCTACGGCCTGAGTGTGAATATTTCAGATGCTGAACAGGGCGCAATGAATATTGATGCCACCACAGGTAAGTCCGTGAATGCCCTGCGCTCTTTTCAGGGGAAAGGGTTTTTGGTATGGGGAGCCCGCACGTTGGCAGGAAACGACAATGAATGGCGATATGTGAATGTCCGCCGGTTGTTTATCACAGTGGAAGAATCCGCAAAAAAGGCCACCATGCAGTTTGTATTCGAGCCTAACGATGCTAATACTTGGGTAAAGCTAAGGGCTATGCTCGAAAACTACCTAACCTTGCTGTGGCGTCAAGGCGCATTAGCGGGGAGCAAGCCCGAACATGCCTTCTATGTGCGCTGTGGGCTGAATCAAACCATGACCGCTCAAGATATCCTTGAGGGGAAACTTATCGTGGAGATTGGCATGGCAGCAGTGCGCCCAGCTGAATTTATCATCTTGCGGTTCTCGCATAAAATGCAGGAATCGTAGTGCTATTGGAATAAATCGAAATATGAACCTTATAAATCAATAATAAAATGGCAAATTATCCACTACCGAAGTTCCATTTCCAAGTAGAATGGGGCGGAGCTAAGATCGGTTTCAGCGAAGTGACTGGCTTGGACGTGACCATTGAGCCCATCGAATACCGTGATGGAGCAAGTCCGGAATATCACAAAATCAAGATGCCCGGTTTGCAAAGCTTCTCCAACATTACCCTCAAACGAGGTGTATTCAAAGGAGATAATGATTTTTACAACTGGTGGAATACCGTCGCCTTGAATAAAATCGAAAGGCGTGATATCATCATCTCCCTACTGGACGAATCACACGCCCCTGTAGTGGTATGGAAAATCAAAAACGCTTGGCCGTTGAAGGTGCAATCGACAGATTTGAATGCCACCGGCAATGATGTGGCCCTCGAGACGGTTGAAATCGCACATGAAGGTTTAACCATTCAAAACGAAGGATAATGTTTGCGTATCCGCCAGTAGGGTTTCATTTTTTGGTGGCCTTTGAGCTCTTCCCGCAGACACCCAACGATTTCCGCTTTCAGGAGGTGAGCGGCTTGGACATGACCATGACAACCGAAACGATCACGGAAGGTGGTCAGAACAGGTTTGTTTGGGAACTACCCGTACGGGCCAAGTATTCGGATCTGGTGCTCAAGCGCGGCATGTTTATCGGGTCGGGAATATTGATGTGGTGTAAAAACGCATTCGAAAACTTTGTGTTCGAACCCGTAAACATCATGATCGCCCTGCTCAATGACAACCATGTTCCCATACAGGCGTGGTATGTCGTAAACGCTATCCCCAAACAATGGGCCGTATCAGCCTTCGACGCCGAGAGAAGCACGGTTGTAGTGGAAAGCATCACGCTCAGCTACCAATATTTCAATATCATCAGCGTGGATTCCTTATTCTCCGCAGCAGGTAGTTTCAGCGCGTCTGTAAGCATATAAAAGTAACCCGAGATGCCTATTGAGATCAAAGAACTGCATATCAAAGCCGTGATAACTTCAGAAAACCACACAAGGGAAAATAGAAATAACGGCTTTGATAAAGCAGATGTCATCAAATTGAAAAAGGAACTCACCAATGAAGTGCTGGCAGAAGTACTCCGTAGGATGAAACAACGAAACGAACGCTAATGTTTGGCAATACAACACAATTCGAAAAGCTGTATGTACAGCCTTATTTAGATGCTGCATTCAGCAAGGAGGCACCGGAGCAAAAATTCAGTGCCCTCATCAATCCGGCTACCTACTCATGTAAGTACGAGTTTGAATATGACGATACGCAGGCCGGTGGTACGTCTTCGGTGCAGATGAAATTCAACAAAATCAAACCGCAGCAGTTCAATTTTGATTTCGTGTTTGATGGCACCGGAGTAGTGAAGGAGGCCTCGATATTGAGCCTGTCTATAGCCAATCCATTTGAAAAGCCAGCAACGGTAACCGACCAGATTGACGATTTCAAAAAGAAAATCATTGATTTCAAAGGCGATAAACACCGTCCATACTACCTCAAAATCCATTGGGGAACACTATTATTCAAGGGTGTACTCAACCAGATTGATATCGAGTTTAAAGTGTTTGGATTGGATGGCGCACCTATTCGCGCGATAGCGAGATGTGCGTTCACGGGTAGTATTGAGGAGAGCCTCCGCAAAGCACTTGAAGATAAGCAAAGCCCCGATATCACACATGAGCGGCTGTTTGGGGCATCTGATCGTATAGACCGTATGGCAGGAAATATCTATGAAGACGATCAATATTATATTGATGTGGCGCAATTCAATGCCTTGGATAGTTTCCGCAAGATTAAACCGGGTACCAGACTATATTTTCCACCATTAGCAAAATAAACGTAACATGCCCACTCAACTACAGACGGATTTGGTGACATTCAACATGTTGGTTGGTGACTCTTCCACATTGAGTGCGGCAGATGAAATTCCACAAGAATTGCATGTGATTGATATCCGTGTGGAGCTAGCCATCAACAAGCTGCCCATTGCTACGTTCAAAATAGTTGATGGCACTCCGTACGAGCAAGATTTCGTGCTGAGCAACAGTGGACTTTTCGCTCCGGGAAAGTATATTGAAATAAAACTGGGCTACAACAACACGAATACTACGGTTTTCAAGGGTATTGTCGTAGCAAATAACCACCAAGTCAATGGCAGCTCTTCCTTTTTGCAAGTGACATGCAAACATGAGGCGGTTAAAATGACCATCGGCAAGAAGAGCCGACATTACAATGAGATAAAAGACAGTGATGTAGCGGAATTTCTCCTTGCTGAAAACAATATTAGTGACCTGGATATCCAGCCTTCCGACGTTGTGCACGAACAATTGCTGCAAACGCAGGTGAGCGATTGGGATTTCATGGTTAGCCGGCTGGATGTATGCGGACTTGCCTGCCTAATTGATGGCGCTAAAGTAATCGCCAAAAAACCGGCTACAGCGGAAGAAGCCGTGTTGAAATTGACTTACGGCGAAAACATCTATGAATTCAATGCTGAAATAGATGCGCGCACGCAAGCTACTGAAGTGAACGGCCATGCGTGGGATTACAGTATCCAAGATATGGAGACCGTAGTGGCCAATGACACGGCGGATGGTTATGCCGGCGATAGTACACCCGATGAATTGGCGGCAATAGCCGGACAACCGTACGAGATGCGCACACCTGCCTACCTGCCTACACAGGAATTGCAAGCGTTGGTGGATGCCAAAAAAATCCGGCAGTCGCTTTCCAAGATAAAGGGAACCGTGCGTTTTCAAGGAAATGTCGATGTGAAGCCGGGGAGTTTTATTGAACTGGCAGGTGTAGGTGACCAATTCAATGGAAAGATATTTGTTTCCGCCGTGATTCATCAGTATGGCGAAGGTAATTGGTTTGCCGAAGCCACACTGGGATGGGAAGAAGCATTTTTCGCCGAAAAAATAAATGTAGAAGCAGCATTTGTCCATACGGGTCAATGTGCAACAATGCAGGGTCTGCAAATCGGCGTGGTGACCGATATCATTGATCCCAATGGGGAGGACCGCATAAAAATATGTTTGCCGATGATCAACTTAAACGATGAAGGTGTCTATGCCCGGATAGCTGTATTGGATGCAGGTGCCGGGCGTGGCACATTCTTCCGTCCGGAAGTTGGCGATGAAGTCGTCGTAGGGTTCATGAACAACGATGTAAAGCACCCGGTTATTCTCGGTATGTTGCATAGCAGTGCCAAACCTGCCCCATTCGTCGCTGAGGAAGCGAATGATACCAAGGGGTACGTTTCCCGTTCGGAGGTCAAGATTACCATCAACGATGGCGAAAAAAGCGTGACCATTGAAACACCGGGCGGCAGGAAATTGGCCATGAATGACGACGCAGGAACGATTGAATTGGAAGACCCTAATGGCAACAAGATTGTGTTGGACAGCGAAGGCATTTTGGTCGAAGCCGCAACAAATTTGACATTGAAGGCTGGCAATTCCATTTCCATTCAGGCTGCGCAGCTCGATGTGAAGGCAGATATGAGTGCCAAAATAGCAGGTGGATCGGCGTTGAGTATCGAAAGTTCGGGGATTGCCGAAATCAAAGGATCAATGGTAATGATTAATTAATAGCAGTTATGAGCATAGCAGCAAGAATCAGCGATACACACACCTGTCCAGCAGCGACTCCCAACCCTCATGTGGGTGGAGTAATATTGCCCGCTGGTTGCCCAACGGTTTTAATTGGTGGTTTGCCGGCGGCTAGGTTAGGCGATTTATGCGCCTGCCCAGGCCCACCGAATGCAATAGTCAAAGGATCGGCAACAGTGATGATTGGTGGCATGCCCGCGGCACGGATGGGTGACTCCACGGCTCATGGAGGCCTTGTAACCGGTGGATGCCCCACCGTAATCATAGGAGGATAAAAGATGAACGTCATGCGAAAATCGTTTTTAGGAACCGGTTGGGCTTTCCCTCCGGAATTTGAGCAAGCCGGAGGAACCACCTCCATGATGAGTGATGCCGAGGATATTCATAGCAGCCTGGAAATACTATTATCAACAAGGCCGGGTGAGCGGGTAATGCGCCCAGAATATGGCTGCAATTTGGATGAATTGATATTCGAGCCGCTTACCACCACATTCAAGACATACATAAAGGACCTGATCCATACGGCGATACTGTATCATGAACCCCGGATAGATGTGCTGAAAATAGTGCTCAATGATACAGGTGAGTTGGAAGGACAGATCCTGATTGCTATAGACTATATGATCCGATCGACAAACTCGAGGTTCAATTTTGTATATCCATTCTATATCAACGAAGGTACAGACGTGAAAAAATAAACCAACATGGCGTGTTCAGATAAAAATATGTTGACCCGGGAAGGAACAGGGCGGTACAACCGAAGGTTGGAAGCGCTTTCTCCACTGTATGTCCAAGTGGACGAACGGAGCACGCAGGATATGTTGCTGTTTATTAAGCGTTATGCACCATATATCAACTACTTCGGAACAGACAATACCATGGATGGCACCTGGGAAGCTTTGGTGCAACGGGATGTGAGTATGGTGCTTTCGGTACTGGCGGCCATTGATCCCATAAGTATTTCGGACTATCAAAAACTGCTGTACAAACGCATTTGGCTTGCTGTGAAGGATGGCAATGAAAATGAAGCAAAGCGGCAGTTCAAATACATATTCGACTTGGTTTATACCATGGTCAAAATCATCGACGAACAATGTCAACACCTGCAAAATGAAATGGATTATCAGCAGGAAATCGAGGAAGTAATCAGCCGGAAAATGAATAGGCCCTATACACGCCTCGATTCGTTCAGAAAACAACACGCTTCACTATTGATCGACACGGCAGAAACGGATCCGACGGCGCCTTTCCCAACATTGAATTCGTCGTCCCCAATTCCATTTCATTATTTCAAGGATACAGGCGATGTGTTGAATATGACCATTCCTAATATAGATACGCTTTCCAAGATCAAGTATGTAATCCAGCATAATCTATTTGATGCACAGGTAAAGGCGTTGTTTGCAGGGGTATCGGCCGTTACCCGCCAATCTGAAGACCTGCTCCAGCAATCGTTAACACATCATGCCAAACATGAAC
The DNA here is from genome assembly GCF_024704835.1 of Parapedobacter tibetensis. Taxonomy (GTDB): domain Bacteria; phylum Bacteroidota; class Bacteroidia; order Sphingobacteriales; family Sphingobacteriaceae; genus Parapedobacter; species Parapedobacter tibetensis. Next base: position 12,858 of record NZ_JAMXBE010000028.1, on the reverse strand, counting down.
CCCACATGGCATTACTGCTGTCGTTCTTGCATGTTTTTAAACACGCACAAGATAGTCTCAATACTTATGGGAAGCGGCATCTCGACCATTATTATAAAAACATCCTCCGGTTGAAGAACAAAGCAGCTGAACCGGACAATGCGTTTTTGGTATTCGGTTTACAAAAGCATGTTGACCAACATGTTCTTACCCAAGGCACGCTATTCAAAGGCGGTAAAGATGATGCTGGTAATGCTCGGGAATATCGACTGACGGATGATGTGGTGTTGACCAAGGCAGCGGTGGCAAAAATCAATGCGATCCGGAAGTCCAAAGGTGCGTTGTTTGCTTTGGAAGACAGCAATATTCCATCACCAGATGCCCCAGTCAGCCATGACAATAGTTGGTTTGCATTTGGCGATGGGACGACGGCGCCTACCCCCGACGTGGGGTTTGCCATCGCATCCAACTTGTTGTTTCTTGCGGAAGGTGAACGACGGATCGAGATTTCCATTCGTTTTCAAACAGCACTGAAAAGTGCAGTATTGATGAAGCCGGGAGACGCGGTTGCTGCATTCAAGATATGGCTTACCGGCGAGAAAGGATGGGTAGCGGTTGAGGCGCTAACGGCTTACAATGAAGCAAAAAGAACGCTCTCACTCTCCATTGAACTTGACATGAATATGGAGTCAATTGTCCCCTATACCGAAAAAATTCACCAAAAGGGGATATCCAGCGGCTTACCCATGTTGTTGGCATGTTTTGATCAGCAACATAGTCCGGTCACTTATGATGCGTTGAGCAGTAACAAGGTTGCCACGATGACGATACAGGTGGGGGTTACAGGAGCCAAGGACCTCGCCTTGAGTAACGACGTGGGCATGTTGGACAATGGGAAGCCTTTCAAGCCATTTGGTGATTTTCCGCGTTCGGGAGCGGGCTTTTATGTGGGCAGCAAGGAAATCTTTCAGAAGGACTTGTCATCGCTAGCGCTGGTGAGCGATATACCCGATGAATTTACGGTGCAATATTTACACAAAGGTAAATGGCTTAATGTAGCTAAAAGCAAAACCGACAATGCGTATGCATTGAGCCCTAAAGGTAAGTTGCCGTTATTTAAGGCCACCGCGATGGATTTTGGGAATAATGTGCCTTATAACAAAGCAGCGAAGGAGGGCTTCATCCGACTTCAACTGAATAACAATAAATATTCCTTGCAAGCCTATACAAGCGCCTTGAATGACAGCATGAATAGGGTTGAACTTCGGCGATTTGCCAATGTGGATGCCGAACTACGACGTAAAACAGCTGGAGCGATATCCCAAGAAAAATTAATGATGTCGAGCGCGGGCAACGATATCCAAAATCGTTTGGAGATCGCAGATAGGGCATTGCTGGAACATGAAGGGTATAGAATGGCTGGTTTTTCTACGCCCACACCACTTGAATTCGTTGTTAATTTATTTTCTATCAACTATACGGCGGCAGCTACGCTTGATTTTGTAGGTAACGGAAGTAGGCATCACTACTACCATATCCATCCGTTTGGGCATGAACGCGTTGCCCGGGCAACGCCAACACTGTTGCCTGAGACCGCCCATGCCGGTGAACTGCTCATCGGACTGACAGATGCCAAATCCCCAACAACCGTCACCATGCTTTTCGAACTGGCAGAAGGTAGCTCCAACCCATTGAAAAACATGGAGCATGTCTCTTGGTATTACTTGGATAAGCATAACAACTGGCAACTTTTTGAAGAAGCTAGCCTCATCGATGGAACGGTGAACCTGACCCGGACGGGCATCGTTACGGCCACATTCCCGCCTCATGCCGGTAGGGAAGGTACCGTGATGCCAACGGGCATGTTATGGATGAAAGCATGTGTATCCCAACATACGGATGCGGTGTGTAAAGTGCTGGATATCCGTGCACAGGCGGGCAAGGTTGAATTGGTGCAGGATGAAAACAACGGCATTGTTTTCCGGCAGACTTTGCCAAAAGACACCATCGCAAAACTCCAGACCAGTGACAGCGCCGTGAAGACCATCGAGCAACCCGCCGATTCGCAACATGGCAGAATGGTAGAAAGCGATGAACACTTCTATACCAGGGTGAGCGAACGCCTGCGCCACAAGCAACGTGCCATCTCCATATGGGATTATGAGCATATGGTACTGGAAAAATTTCCTGAAATCTATAAAGTGAAGTGTATCAATCGGGCGGGGTTTGTGGATAAAGACGGACAACAGGTATTTTGCGAAAACTATCCGGGCCATGTAACCATTATTCCCATCCCCGATTTGAATAATAAATACAGCACCAACCCTTTGCGGCCTTATACACCGATTGGTCTGTTGGCCGATATAGCGACCCATTTGGATCAGTTTCGCAACCCGTTTGTAACATTGCATGTGAAAAACCCACAATTTGAGGAGGTACAGCTTCAATTTGATGTGAAATTTCATGAAAATAGCGATGAAAAATTCTATCTCAATCAGCTCAATGATGACATCGAGCGCTTTCTATGCCCTTGGGCCTTTGGCAATGGGGAGCAACTGTCTTTCGGGGGGAAAATAGCCAAAAGCACGTTGATTAACTTCATCGATGAGCGCCCTTATGTAGCCGTTGTAAGTGCGTTCAAACTGCATCATATCATTCACAACGAATGGAATCATACAAAGACGATCACCTATGACGTAGATGAAGCGGTGGCTTCATCTGCCCGCTCGGCGTTGGTTTCCCATGATAAATCTGGTGTGAAACACCTCATTAATGTCATCCAAAACTGCACTTGTATATGACCTCACAACATACCATACCGAAAACAAGGGCATTGCCTCCGGCAATGGACTATGAGTTGTTGCGCAGCGAAGGGCTGCGCCATATCCAAAACCTTGCCAGTGATGTGTGGACCGACTACAATTCACATGACCCGGGGATTACGTTGCTGGAGGCCTTGTGCTATGCCGCTACCGAATTGGGCTACCGCAGCAATTTCGACATGGAAAGCCTGCTTCATGAGGCGCCGGACCAACCATTTTTTACGGCTAGAACCATTCTGACAAACAATCCGCTTACCATCAATGATTATCGGAAGCTGTTGGTGGATATCGATGGTGTACATAATGTATGGTTGGTTGTCAATGGTAAGCAGGAGGTACCCCTGTATTTTGATGCCGAAAACAAAAAGCTGCAAACTACTCCAACAAATAAGCCAATAACAATCAATGGATTATATGAGGTTGTAATAGACTTGGAAGTAGACGAGGAATACGGCGACCTCAATTGTGGGGACGTAGAAATTCCCAATCCTTCCTTTGACTATTCGGTAATGGAGAATTTATTTGAAGGCGAATTCTTTGTGAAGTTTGAACTACCCGGACTAAGCGAGATCGGTGATGAAATCAGCGGGTTGACGTTGACTATAGCTACCGTGACAAAAGACAGTGAAAAACCGGGCCACTATGCTTTTGCCCTTGAGGATGACGATGGGAACGAATACACCGTCCCTTTTGGTGTAACCATTCCAAAACATCCTGCCGTCGGCATCATCAATGACGACCATATCTGGCAGATGCTGCAAGCCGATGGCTATGCATTGCAGGTGATGGATACATATCTGGGCAAAATCCAAAAAGCCGATGGCGTAATGAAGGAAGCGATCAAAATCCTTAATGAGCATCGAAACCTATGTGAGGATTTCCTGTCGGTAAAGCTTGTGGAGACGGCGGAAGTAGCATTGTGTTTTGACGTGGATGTAGCACCCGATGCCGATATCGAACGTGTGCAAGCTGAATTGTTTTATATCATCGAACAGTACTTCAATCCGCCAATTCATTTTTATACCCTCAAGGAAATGATGGATAAAGGCGTGCCTGTAACGGAGATATATGATGGTGTGGCCTTGTCGAGCGGTTTTGTGGAGACCTCCCAATTGGAGCAAACGCAGCTACGAACGCATATTTACGCGTCCGATCTGATTAACTTGATGATGGATGTGGATGGTGTGATGGCCATTCGCAACCTGCTGATGACCATGTATGACAAAGAAGGAAAACCCGTACCTGGGCACATAGGATTGGACTGGTGCATGGCTGTGAAGGCCAAGCACAAGCCCGTGTTGAGTATACAGCGCTCCAAGATCTTGTTCTTCAAGAGTGGCTTCCCTTTCATCGCACAATATGAGGAGGTGCGGGATACGGTTTTGATTCTGAAGGCACAGCGAGATCGTATAAAGCGGCAGCATATAGCGCTTGACCTGCCGATACCTCAAGGGGAGCCACGGGATACCTGGAACCATTGGCCTATGCAATATGATTTGCCCATGGTATATGGGGTGGCCGAGGCAGGTCTACCGCCAAATGCCGACAAACCACGGGTGGCCCGGCAAAAGCAACTCAAAGGATACCTGATGTTTTTTGAGCAGTTGCTGGCTGATTTTTTGGCCCAATTGACCAATGCTAAGCATTTATTTGCCACATCGGATATACGCCAAAGCTATTTTGCCCAATACCTTGGTGATATCAGGGACAATGACGGTGTATTGCGCGATGGATTGGCAAAAGCCATCAACCATGCCCCCGCCGAATTAGCGTGGCAGCACCTATATGAAAGCAAAGCACTATTTGCTGAACGAAAAAACCGTTTTCTCGACCATTTGTTGGCGCGCTTTGCCGAGTCGTTCAATGATTTTGCATTGCTGCAATACCGAATCAACTATGAACTACAAACAGCGGAAAGGATAGACGTGGATGAATTGATCAACGCCAAAATTAATACATTGGTCAATTACCCCGAAATCAGTTCCAACAGGGCAAAGGCATATAACTATTTCCCGCAGACGGATGATTACCAATTGGATGTGAGCAAGCTATGGGATACCGCTAATGTATCGGGACTGCAAAAACGGATTTGCTCGTTGACTGGTATCAGCGACGCCACTCGCCGGTTCCTGTACTGCATTAGAAACGTAGAAATTATATGTGAGGAAGAGATCGTTGAGGGTGTCGCCCATTGTCGGCATCGGTTCTCGTTGACCTCCAGATCAGGCATTGTCTTTCATTCGCAGACCTATGCATCCAAGTCTGAAGCAGAGGCGATATTAGCCATCATACTGACTGCCGGCACGGATCCTGCCAATTATCATCTCGAGGGAGATAAAATTCAATTACGCAGCCAAGATAATGCTGTACTGATCGAAAGTGCTGCTGATTATCCTACTTCGGAAGATGCCGACATGGCTATCCAGTCATTTTCAACGGAGCTGGGTCATGAATGCAATGATCCCGAAGGGTTGCACTTAATCGAGCACGTGCTGTTGCGTCCCCGTAATACCGATTTCGAATTCATGGATATGTGCCATGCCGATGAAGATTGCCCGTGCGAATGGGATACGTATTCGTTCAGGGCTTCCGTGGTATTGCCGTATTGGCCGGGACATTTTGATAACATGGCCTTCCGCACATATATGGAGGAAAAAATCCAAGAAGAAGCCCCTGCACATATACAACTCAAGGTTTGCTGGATTGACAATGAACAAATGAGACTGTTTGAAACCCGGTACAACGCATGGCTAGCCGAATTGGCCAACTATTACCAAGGTCGTAAACAGGATGCTTCCGCGTTGCAGCAAGCCAATGACGAGCTATTGGAATTATTGCCCCATTTGAAAAGCATTTATCCCAAAGCATCCTTGCACAACTGTGCCGAGAGTGATGCGGCGAGCAATACTGTCATGTTGGGCAGAACAATATTAGGAACATATTCAAATGAATGACTATGAAAGCATTAGCATCATACCCAGTTTTTGAGGCCGATCAAGTATTGACCAATACACACCTCAATGATGTGGTCGATTACTTGGAACAACAAGGCCGTTTGTCGCGCATCCGATTAGTGGGTAGCGGCGTCGTGTGTGGATTGGAGATTACCGCCAGGGAAGATGGCATAGCCATCAGTGCAGGCTGTGGTATCACATCACAGGGTTATCTTATCCAGCATTGCGATGAAGTGTATACCCATTATGCTGCGTATCATCCGCCCCTGCAGCCTGATGACCTACAGTTAATTAGCGAATGCCATGCCCAGACTGAGGGCTCGGTGCCTTATTATGGTGCCAAAAAAGGCGTATTGGAGCTGCTTGCTACGGAGGCAAAAGTGGCTGGTAAGAAAGCCATTTCCGGAATCAACAAAGAAGACTATGTAGTGGTACTATTTGTGGAAGCCACGCAGGTGAAACTCAAAAATTGTGATACCAACGATTGCAATGACAAAGGCAGCCGCATGGATTTTGTGGTTAAGCCGTTGTTGGTCGCAAAAGCCTCTTTCCCTGATGAAACTCCCATAAGTTTTAAGCCGCTCTCACTCAAAAGGTACAATGTGCCCTCGGATGCATTGGCATCGCCAGAAGATGTGCTGGACGGGTTTTATACCATTGTGGACGACTTGACATTGGACAATTTGGCTGAAAATCTCAAACTCAGCTGGCAAAGGTATGCAGAAATGCTCGACCTATCCTCGGCAAATCCGTTTGTAAAACTGAACTTAAAGGCAATAAGAGATCGGTTCAATTACAAACGGGGCAATTTTCATTATATCCAATATTTTTTTGATTTTATTGATGATTTGCTGAAAGCATTCACCGAATTTAGTTGCAAGGTACGGGAACTGTCAAGCGAGTGTTGCCCTAATGAGTTGGATTTCCCCTTACACCTTCCTTTGGGATTAGCATCAGCAACTACCCGTATGAGCCACCGAGATGTTTACAGGAAATATTTCGTCGGTGTGCCGGTGTTGAATGGCCAACATGCCGCGCGGGAAGAAGCGGCCTTGCTGCTGATGCGGATGCACATGATGGTGCAGGGGTTTGACGAACATTTGCTGTACGACAGCAAAACCATCAAAATCACGCCAAGTTACCTCGGGAATGGATACCTATCGGACAGAAGCATCCCTTATTACTACCAAGTAAAAGAATTGCATCATTATTGGGATTACAGCCGTAGCCGCTATGGAAATGCCGCCTCAAATTTGAGCTATCATGGTACGGTGTATAATGATTCGGATGCGGCGAAGGAGCCATTGCATTTTGATATCGAACGGTTTGACTTTTTCAGGATAGAAGGGCATATCGGTCATGATTACCGTGAAGTACTTAAAGAAATCACAGGTCAAAGACAAACGTATAACCTCCCGTTCGACTTGGTGGCGCTCAATGCCATCGATTTGACCGATATGCTACAAGGTAGGGAAATCACTTGCCAGATTAATGATTTACAGTCAGACTATCGAGTACTTACAGCGGGGTTGATCTGTCAACTAGAGCAGATAGTTGACTATGTAAGTGGATTGAAAGGCCGCAGACAGACTACCGAACCCGGTACCCGGGAAGAGATCAAACCAACAGGTAAGGGCACGTTGCTGTATGCCGATAAAGTGGGGGCATCCACGTTGTCTAGTGTCACCAACCGAATGCGTAAGGAATTTGTGGCTCAACAGGTGAGACAACCGGTGTCGGCCAGTAAGCCAACAGTGGAAACGTCAGCGAAGGCGAACAGCGTTTTAGCAGCCATATACGTTGGTAAACAAGGTGCCGAACGTGAAGCCACGGCAAAAACGGAAACACTGATTGATTACATCTCAACGGATATCAGTAAGTTTTTAGTCACCGACTTAATCAAATTTAAGGATTTGTTTGCTGCACTGGACTTGCTGCTATTTCTCCAGCATTTGGATAAGCTCATTTTGTATCTCTTGGAAAATGACCTCCCTACATTTACCGAAGAAGCGTACAAGAAACATTGGGATTTATATGCGTCCACGGTCGATAAACTACGGAAAAGCGCCGCGGAATTGAAAGATGAAAAACTGATTGAATTTTTCTCGGAAGAGAACCATGCTGTCCTATTCAAATGTACCAACGAGAAGTTATTTGCCCTCAAGGAAGAGTACCTCGAACGTGTGGAACGATACCAGGAAGCCGTTAATTTCAGTAAGTACTTTGCGAAGCATCCCGGTTTAGAGCACAAGGCAGGTGTGCCCAAAGGCGGCACATTCGTAGTGGTCTATGGGTCAACGGACAATCGCGTGCCCGGAAGCTTGATTACCAACCGCCCTTCGTTGAGCGATGTACGGGGTGCCGAGCTAGTGGCAGCCAATACCAGAATAGGAGCAGGGGGCAAACTGGATATCGTTGCCACTTCGGCCCCTACCAGCAGGACAGCACTAGTGGGTGGCAGTACGTTGTCCAAAGGAGAATACAGTGCGGTTTACAAACTCGTGAAAGATCTCAATCTCGGCAAAGAGGCGGTGCCCGTTATCGAAGCCCTGCAACGCAGGGAAATGGCAGAAGTACCGGGTAAAAGGGTGCCAGAAAATATAGTCATAGCTGACTTTTACCTCCCCTATATGTGCAAGAGCAATTGCCAGCCTATTGCCTACGTTTTTCAAGAATCGATACCCGTGGAGCCGGAGGAACCCGGGGAACCGGAACCTGGAAAACCGAGCATTTCGATCACCCCTCAGGAATTCTGTTCCAACGATGAACAACGTTATCCCATTGAAGCCCGTCCTGAAGGAGGTGAACTGACCATTGATGGTAAAGCTGTAAAGGAACATCAGGTTATCCCCAATACATTTGCGGTGGGAGCGCACACCATCGAATATACATTGGCCAATAAAGAGACCGCTGCGATCAAATTCACTGTTGAAGAAGCCATCGATGTTAATTACGTAGTGAAGGAAGTTCAATATGAGCCCAAAACAATGAATTGGAGTTTGTCGTTTGCAGGTTCTGGCTCCCGGGATATCAACAAGCTGAAATCGCGATGGCTGGTCGAAGGCAAACCCGTGGTGGAAAATAACGCGGTGCTCCAACAAATATTGACTCCGAACAATCCCAAGACGGAAATCACCTTCCAATTGGTGGATGGCCCCTGCGGGGAAAGTGCATTCAGCCGGATAATCCGCATTGAACAAAGTCATCAAGTAGTATGCGGTGATGAACGGGAAGTGAGGATACCCATTAAATCTGCCGCCGACATCAGCTTGGTAGGCACCCTCAAAGGTATACGGGCCGAAAAAAACGTCCTCGTAGTGGCACCCGCGGAGTTGTTTGCAGAACGGATTACCAACCAAGTCATCGCCTATTATCATGCAGTTGACGACGGCTATGTATTTGTGGCATTGAACCTCCAGAAGGGCGATGCTTCTTTTGAAGCAACCATCAGTGCACCCATACCCGATGCGGGGGAAACACGGGCGATTTTGAGCCAGGAACGTAATGTTACGATATCGCTCAAAGCTCGTTTAACGGGAGGCACCTCCACATGGTTAGTCAATGGCAAACCAAGTGCTGCCAAGGTCAGCATACCCGCCGAAGAGTTGGCAAGACTCGGGAAATTGACGATATCACATCAAATTGATTTCGGAAACGGACCATGTGTAACCCCTCGTGTATATGAAGATACTATGGAGCGTATTGGGAAACAACTTGAGGCTAATAAAGGAACATTGGTGATAACGCGATAAGCTATGTCTGTTCGTAATCATATTATCCATAGGCAGTCTATTCAGGTGGATTTCGATCGATCTGAAGATGAGACCGGACTGCCCAATCGCATTGCCACAGTTTTCTATGAGCGGATACAGCCAGGCATGGAACAGCTCTTTGACCAGTATTTCAAGGAAAAAAGCGATGTGCATTTACCGTTGCTAACACTCGATTGTGGTGTATTGTCCCGAGAAAATTGGGAAGATCGACTGGTGGAAAAGACGATGGAAGAATTGCAGCAGCAACTGCGATCGATGGCTACGACAAAAACATACAATAAACAGTCGCTTAAGGAACAATATACGGATGAATTGCTGTATTACTTGATAAAAGGTCGCTTCAAATGGGCTAATGGGAGCGCCACGCTTGTCGACATGGAAAGCAGTATCAGCATAGATAAGCGGTTTATAGACCGCATTGGTTTGGCCATTAGGCAATCATCGGATACATTGGACCGACTTTTCCATGTTCTTTCGGCAAGTTTTATACGAAGGCTGGTGGATAGCATCGCTGCGCAGTTGAATCTATTGGATGGCAAATTCGCTTCTTATTTATTGAAGCAACAGCTCAATAGTGACCGGCTTCACCGGGCCATTATCGGGTCATACGCCACTTATTGTGCCCAAGCCGACACGTCCAACGTCTCATGGCCTGCGCTGTTTACATCGGCATATAGCGTCATGGGAGATGCGACTGACAAGTTGCAATTGGCCAATTCGGTCGCCGCATTCATCCAGGATACTGCTGAAGGCAAAAGATTGATTGAAGATGATTCAACGTGGCAACGAATCCTATTTTCTTCAATCCAAGCGTTGGTTCCAGATAAAACGAACCAGTTGTTTCGAGTACTTGAGCGGATCATGACCAAACAGCATGCCGGTATGGAAGACGATACAGACAGTGAGCGGGTTAGCAAGGAAGAGAAAGGTAAAAATAAAAAACAACGGGCTAAAAATCGGTATGAAAAAGACAATGACCAGGATGGCGGAAATACCCCTAAAGATGAACATCCGAATCAAGGTGAACAGGATGTCGACAATACGGAAGATGAGATTATTTACATTGACAATGCCGGGTTGGTGATTGTGCATCCTTTTCTCAAGCCATTGTTCGAAACACTTGGTCTGCTGACAGAACGAGATGGTGCGGAACCCGAGGTAAATTGTGTAGCCCCGGTGTTGCTGCAATATTTGCTACAAGGAGATGAGGCAATCACGGAGTCCCAGCTTCCATTGAATAAAATCTTGTGTGGATTGTCTCCAGAAGCGTTTGTATCGTGCGATGTGAAATTGCCTGCCGGCAGTGCGCAGGCATGCGAGGAATTGTTGGTCGCGATCATCGACCACTGGAGCGCACTGAAAAATACCAGCCCCGCCGGGCTGCGGGAAACATTTATGCAACGGGGAGGCAAACTCACGAAGATAGAGACAGGATGGCGTTTGGAAGTCGAGGCTAAGGGCGTGGATGTGTTGTTATCCCACTTGCCATGGGGGATTGGGGCCATTAAGTTGCCCTGGATGAATGATATGTTAGTTGTCGAATGGGCTTAGATGGCCAAAAAACTTAAAGTCATGATACAGTTAAGACTTAATTCACAAGGAAATGCCGTTGAACTGTTGCAGGAACTGCTCAATGAATTTGGACATAACCTGATTGTTAATGGCCATTTCGATGCAGCCACGGATAAGGCTGTTAGGGAATTTCAGCGGCAAAACAATTTGGTGAGTGACGGTATCGTCTTCACCAAGACGTGGATCCGCCTTATCAACAACGTGCCACTCGATCTGAGCATCATGGAAGTGAAGTATCTCAAGGAGTCGGACATCACCAATCTTGCCACGCGCTTGGGGCTGGATGTAGCCACCATCAAAGCCGTCAACGAGGTGGAAAGCAGCGGCCGGGGTTTCAATGCAGACGGCAACCCCAAAATACTGTTCGAAGGGCATGTTTTTTGGCGTGAGCTGAAAAACCGGGGGATCAATCCCGCTGACCATATAGCCGGAAACCAAGATGTTTTATACAGCAAGTGGACCAAGCAGCACTATAAAGGGGGCAAGGGGGAATATGAACGCCTTGAAAAGGCGATCCACGTCGCGGGCAACAATAGCAAGGTAGCTGAAGCTGCTTATGCCTCAGCTTCATGGGGCTTGTTCCAAATCATGGGATTTCATTACAAAGCACTTGGCTATGGTAGCATCACGGAGTTTGTGGCAGCGATGCAACTGGATGAAGGACGGCATTTGGATGCATTTGGCCGTTTCCTTGAGGTAAATGGTCTCGTGCCCTTGCTGAAAGCCAAGCAATGGGCGGCCTTTGCAAAGCGGTACAATGGTGCTGGGTATGCGGCAAACCAGTATGATATGAAGTTGAAGACCGCTTATGAAAAGTATGCGGCAGCCGAGAGACCCCCGGTAATCGCCAGTGCCACAACGACAACGGTACTCCGTAAAAATGATTCGGGCGCATTGGTGAGCGAGCTCCAAACGCTGCTCAATGAATTGGATTATCCGGTAGAAGTAACGGGTGTTTTTGATGCCAAAACGGACCAGGCGGTCAAGGGATTTCAAAGTGCGCACTTGGACAAGCATGGTCAGCCCTTGACGGTAGACGGGGTGGTGGGACTGCTCACGTGGTGGGCATTTCAAAATCCGAGACCTCAAGCCACACAAGGAGCCATCAATTATCGTATGATGCCTGCGATGGAACCCGGTGAAAGCGGCATAGGTCGCAAAGCGTTGCATATCGCAATCGAAGAACTCAAGGCGGGTGCAGGCGAAGTGGGAGGGAATAACCGTGGCCCTTGGGTAGGGAAATATCTTACGCCTGCAGGTCTGCCTGAAGGGTATGCCTGGTGTGCAGCATTTGTGAGCTGGTGCTTTTTACAAGCGGTGGATGGTCAACTGCATCGTATGCCTTTCCAATATACCGCAGGGGCCCGCCATTTATTCAACCAGCTGAAAAACAAAGGATGGAGTTTTACAGGAACAGACAATAGGCAGCCCAAACCCGGTGACGTTGTTTGTTGGTGGCGAACTTCCTTGGCCTCGGGAAACGGGCATATCGGCATCGTCCACCATTGCAAAGATGGGTTTTTATACACGATAGAGGGCAACAAAGCCGCTAATGTGGCGGGTTTTTCCTATGTCAAAACGCGGATGGACAAGCTGTTGGGTTATGCGCGGATATTTGAAACATAATGGTTGGATACGATAAATTATAATGCGATGTTGACTTCACATACTTACTCGGAAAAAACTTCAAGCGTGGCCAATAAGGCAGGGCTATTTTTTCAATCCAAGCTCACAGTCAACCAACCCAATGATCCCTAT
>NZ_JAMXBE010000027.1 GCF_024704835.1 Parapedobacter tibetensis | reverse complement strand
TTAGGAATAGGTTGATCCGGATGACACAGTTCACGTTACACTACCTTGAGAAACTAAAAGTACTACCCCCCTTACGTCAAAATCCTGTTTTTCAAGACGAAGCTTGTTTCTTATACTTTGAGATAAATCCAGAAAGATGTTCACTTTCCCAAAAAAGACATTCATTCCAGCCGAAAAGATATTCACTTCCATCGAAAAGATATTCACTTTAGCCAAAAAGATATTCATTCCAGCCGAAAAGTAATTCATTCTTGTCGAAAAGTAAATCACTTCCACCGAAAAGATATTCACTTTAGCCNTCCAGAAAGATGTTCACTTTCCCAAAAAAGACATTCATTCCAGCCGAAAAGATATTCACTTCCATCGAAAAGATATTCACTTTAGCCAAAAAGATATTCATTCCAGCCGAAAAGTAATTCATTCTTGTCGAAAAGTAAATCACTTCCACCGAAAAGATATTCACTTTAGCCAAAAAGATATTCACTTCAGCCAAAGAGTAATTCATTCTTGCTGAAAAGTAATTCACTTCTGTCGAGAAGGTATTCACTTTAGCAAAAAAGATATTCACTTCAGCCAAAGAGTAATTCATTCTTGCTGAAAAGTAATTCACTTCCATCGAAAAGATATTCATTTTGGCCAGGAGTGAGTTCATTCCTGAGTAGTAATTTCCTTTGCTGTATTGATTTTACCTTATTATTAGGATATTTGCTTCATGAAAATCGCTACGTACAATGTGAACAGCATCAATGCCCGACTCCCTATTGTCTTGAGATGGCTGGAAGAAACCCAGCCGGATGTCCTATGTCTCCAAGAACTGAAAGCCATTCAAGAGAATTTTCCGGAAGAGGCATTGTTGAACGCCGGATATCAATCCATTTGGCACGGACAGAAGAGCTGGAACGGCGTGGCTATCCTCTCGCGGATTGGGCAACCTGAGGAAATCTGCCGTGCCCTCCCGGGGGATCCGGAGGATGTTCATAGCCGCTATATCGAAGCAAAAATCAATGGCATTATCGTTAGCTGTCTGTATCTTCCAAATGGCAACCCCGTACCGGGGCCAAAATTTGACTATAAATTAAGCTGGCTAAACCGCCTCCTTATCCATGCGCAAACACTGCTCGACCGAGGAACCCCCGTAATATTGGCCGGCGATTTTAATATCATCCCCACAGAAATGGATGCATATAAACCCGAACGATGGGTGAATGATGCACTCTTTCGGCCAGAATCGCGGCAAGCATTCAACACGTTGACGGACCAAGGATGGGTTGACGCTATTCGGAAAATCTATCCCGACCAAACGGTCTACACGTTTTGGGATTACTTCCGCAATGCCTTCGGGCGCGACGCTGGGTTAAGGATCGACCATTTCTTGCTGAGCCCTGACGTCGCCCCTCGCCTTATTTCAGCTGGTGTCGACCGCCATGTAAGGGGCTGGGAAAAAACCAGCGACCATGCTCCGGTATGGGTTGAGCTGGAGAACAATAAGTCATAACGATTGTTTAATGAAAAAAACAATGTATACCAAGAAACGAAGTTTTCCCTACTTTCGTAAAAAAATCAATCTCATGAAGACAACAGACATTATGTTGGTTTCCGCAGCGTTCTTAGTGATAGGATGCGGCGGTGCAACAAACAAAGATTCCACCGAGACCGCCCAAACAATGAACCCGGCGGACTCTATCGTGACCAATTCGGTCAGCTATCAGGCTGCAGGCGATACGATGCAAGGTTATTTGGCCTTTTGCGAGGATACGATTAAAAAACCTGGTGTATTGGTGGTACACGAATGGTGGGGGCTGGATGATTATACCAAACGGAGGACGCGTGAACTGGCCGACTTGGGTTATGTGGCTCTTGCTGTGGACATGTACGGGCAGGGCAAAACGGCCGACAACCCCGATGGTGCATTGGCACTGGCTACGCCTAATTACCAGGATCCGCAACTGGCCAAGCAGCGCTTCGATGCCGCACTCGCCCAGCTCAAGGCCCATCCAGATGTAGATACCACCCGCATCGCCGCCATCGGTTATTGCTTCGGTGGCTCTATGGTATTAAACGCCGTCAAACTGGGCGACCCCCTACAGGCTGCGGTGAGTTTCCATGGCGGATTAAAGGGCGTACCTGCCAACAAGGAGTTGCTCAAAACACCTATTCTCATCTGTCACGGGGCCGAAGACGGCCTTGTTCCTGATAGCGAAGTAGAAGCCTTCCGGGCGGAATTGGACAACATCGGCGCCACCTATGAATTTAAGGCATATCCCGGTGCGACACACGCCTTCACCAATCCAGCCGCCACCGAAAACGGCAAGAAATTCAATATGCCCATTGCCTATAACGCTGCCGCGGATACCGCCTCTTGGAATGACATGATCCTGTTTTTTGATCAATACTTACGATAAAATCACCAATATTAAACTAGAGCCTGTCTTGAAATTTCAATCGTTGTTTAGGATAAACACTGTTCCTGCTGGATCCATGATCCAATGCATGTCTTTCGGTATTTCTTCCAATTCATCGCAGGTATTTATCCCATTGTCCCTCAGGTAAGCTGTCGCGGCATCGACATCAGGAGTTTTTAGTTCCAACCAGGTTTCTGAATGTGTATAGTTGTCAACACAGTCAAGCCAAACGATATTACTGCCGAATTTTACCTTATGAGTCCTTGAAACCGTGGGATTACTGATGGGTCTTTCCTCTACATCCAGTTTCAGTGTATCCCGATAAAAGGAAACAGTTGCTTCATAGTTGCTTTTGGGAATTTTGATGGCGATATTCACGCCACCTTCAAATTTACCGTTCGTCATCGCTTTTAAATTTTTAAATGGATTACTATGGGATGCTTTTACATGAATGGTGATCGAATCAAGATTAAGCTTCCGCTTCTTTTTTGATGATTTGTAATGCATTTTCCCACATTTCCTTGTGCATGGAGATATACATTTTTGGCAGTTCTTCTATGTCGATGGTCAGTGCGGTGTGTCCGTCCTCATTTTGGGTCAGCCGAAACCGCTCAATATAATCACCCAGCTGTGCATCCGGTGCTGGGTGAAGCTCGTCATAATACGTCAGGTCCAGCAAATCCCGTCCGTTGTTAGCAGTCACAATTCCATTGGCGCCGATATCTCCCTCCAGATCGGTCCAAATAACGGGAGATCCAACCTGCCAATCGGTATCTTTTAACAATGCGCCACCGCCGAAAGCGTTGCCCCATTGTCCATTGGGATGCATGATAACATGCCATACTTTTTCGAGGCTGGCCGATATAACCGTAGATTGGGCGAAGGATTCCGTTTCCACGAACTTCCGGAGAGATTCTCCAAGGATAAAGGTCCAGCCTTCGTTGAAGCTTGCGGGAGCGAAAGCGTCGTTGTCGTCTGGGAACGTGTCGATATCGCTGTGGGTCAAAGTCAGCTTGGTTTCTTTGGCCGAAAGTTCATCCAGCTCGAAGCTAACCAATGACTGCCCCGGATAACCCTCATAAGCCCAGGTATAAGACAGCTTATGGGGAGGGTTTACTTCAACAACCTTACAATGATGCACGAAATTTTCGCCGTCTTTCCCGCCACTAAACGTAAACTCAAAACCCAGTTCGGGCTTGAAATCAGCAATGTCAAAGTACCATGCTTTTAGCTGTTCCTTGTCTGTCAAGGCTTTCCACACGCGTTCAATAGGAGCGCTGTAGGTGTGTTCAAATACCAATTGTTTTGTTTCCATAACGCTAATTTTAGTTGTTTCCTTCTTCTGGATTTTCCAGTAATGTTTGTAGTGCATCTAATTTATGGTTCCAGAAATTACGATAATGTGCTAGCCATTGATCCACTTCTTTTAGCTTTTGTAAATCAGCATGGCAAAACCGTTCTCGGCCTTCCTGCTTAATAATAACCAAGCCGCACTCCGTTAGTATTTTTATATGTTTGGAGATGGCAGGGCGACTGATATCGAAATTCTCAGCTACAGCATTCAAGTTCATGGTCCGCTCGGCGAGCAGTCCTATGATTCCCCTCCTAGTCGGGTCGGCAATAGCCTGAAAAACATCTCTTCTCATTGTTGGTAATTATTATTACGAAACCAATAGGTTACAAATATATATGTAACCAATCGATTACGCAAATTGTTTTTTATTTTTTTAGAAATTCCGCATATTATTTCCTCTTATCCACCCTATACCAAAAACGGCCGGCCCAATTAAAGGCCAGCCGTTTTTAAGACTCACTTCCCATGATATTTACCAAATCACGATGCGTTGCTCCCTCGGTAAAAACAGTTTGTCACCTTCGCCGATATCAAAGGCGTCATAAAATCCATCGACATTGACCAGTGGTCCAACAGCTCTGTACTCTGCTGGCGAATGCGGATCGGTCTTCACTTGGTTAACCACAAACTGTTCCGTCGTCTTCGCCCGCCAAATCGTAGCCCATGAGAGGAAGAAACGCTGCTGCGGGGTAAACCCATCGATTTTACCGGGATTACCTTTATCCTCCAGGTATAAGCGAAGCGCATCATACGCTACGGAAACACCACCTAAATCACCGATGTTCTCGCCTAGGGTGAAGCGACCATTGACAAACACGCCTTGTACAGGCTGGTAAGCTTCAAATTGTGCAACCAATGCTTCGGCAGCACTTTCAAATTTCTTTTTGTCTTCTTCTGTCCACCAATTATTCAGGTTGCCATTACCATCATATTGCGAACCGCTATCATCGAATCCATGGGATAATTCGTGGCCAATCACCGCCCCTATCCCACCGAAGTTTACTGCCGCATCGGCTTTATAATCATAAAATGGTGGTTGTAGGATGGCCGCCGGGAATACAATTTCATTGAACCTGGGGTTATAATATGCATTCACGGTTTGCGGCGTCATCCCCCACTCCGTTTTATCTACAGGTTTGTCTTGCTTTGCCCGATTTTCTTCAAATCTCCACCTTCTGGCATTCAGCACATTATCAAACAACGACTCGCCAACTTCCAGCTTGGAATAGTCTTTCCATTTATCTGGATAACCTATTTTGACATTGAATTTGCCCAACTTCTCCAATGCTTTCGCCTTTGTTTCGGCCGACATCCACTCCAATTGATGGATGTGTTGGTCAAAGGACTTAATTAGGTATTGAACCATTTCCTCTGCGGCTTGCTTGGCTTCAGCAGGGAAGTGTTCTTTCACATACAGTTTGCCCAGCAAATCCCCGGCCACACCATTGACAAACTCCAAGCCACGCTTATCCAATGCGCGCTGTTCCTGCTGGCCACGGAGTGTCTTTCCCCAAAAGTCGAAATTGATTTCATCCAATTCTTTCGTGAGGCTGGTAGAAGCATCGTTTGCTATTTTGAAACGAAGAAAATCCTTAATGGTCTCCAGGTTTTCCGGCTTCAATACCTCATCCAGTTCCTGATAATACTTCAACTCTCCAATAATTACCGTATCGGCATTAAAACCCAGGTCAGCGAGGTACTGTGCCAAATTGATGTTTTTTACCAAATCCTTCAAATCGACTATAGCCATTGGGTTATAACGAAGGGAAGCATCCCTCACTTGCTCCACCGTAAGCATATGGGCTGCCAACTCCTTTTCAAATGCGATGATTTTCGGACCTTTCAGGTCGCGGGTACGTTGTCCGATCTTGGGGAATAATCGATTGATATAATCATTATAATTTGCCAATGTTTTGGTGTTGGCTTCATCCTCCTTTTGGTAATAGGCCCTACCCAATCCCAAGTTTGCAGCCCCAAGGTACACGGCATTCACATTACTGTTTTTCATATGTGCCGATACGCCAGCTCCGAAAAATGGGTTGCCACCGATGGGTGCCATTTCCACGAGGTATTGGTACAATCCTTGGAAATCTCGTATGGCATCCACTTTTTGGAGCAGGGGTTTTATCGGTTCGATACCCGCTTTGTCCCGCGCATCAAAGTCCGTAAAAGTTCGGTATAGGCCGGCAATTTTCTGTCCATCTGACCCGTCGGTTGGCGAGAAGGTTTGCGTTAATGATGTCTTCAGGATTTTCAGTGTAGCCACATCCGTGTTTTCGCGCAATTCATCAAAACTTCCCCATCGCGCCTTGTCGGATGGAATCGCTACGGTCTTCATCCAATTTCCATTTACATAATTGTAAAAGTCATCCTGCGGCCTCACGGAGGTATCCATCAAATCCAAATTAATGGCTTGGTGTTGCTGCGCGATAGCTGTTACCGTAGCAATAGCCGTTGCAGCCAGTGTCAAATACATCTTCTTCATATCTATATCTTGTTGAACATAGCAAACTTAGGAAACTTTCGGCGAAAACAGCGAACCGCCGAGTGCACAATAGGATGTATCAACTGCTAAATTCGGGCACCGCATTTTTGATTTTCTCAATGGCCTTATCTCGTTCAAGGATGGTTTGCTCGTCAGGGTATACGCGCTTCCCTTCCCCATCCACATACATTTCCTCGCCATGGAGCTTCACCTTAGCCATGCCCATCACAAAGATATCCCCGTCTTCATATATGAGGGGAATTTTGATTTCATAATCCTTATTGAGGTAACCAATCTTGCCTTCATTCACTACCCAAGCCATGTCTTCGGCATAGAATGTACCAATTCGGTCATATATCGGCGGACAAAGTTCCCGGAATAGGTAATCAACGGCCCCGACTTTGCCATTCTTCCGTATGGATGATCGATTGCCATAATAGAATCCACCAACGTACTCGTATTCACCGGCGCTCAATAACCTTCCATGCATGTCGTATACGTCATAGGATGCACTATCTTTGGCGATAATCCGGTTGTTCTCGTTATCAATACGAATACCTTGATACCGAATCGGAACCACCACCTTGCCTTCGATATCGATAACTCCATGTTTCCATATGGTATTTATTGGCCCCGTCTCCCTGCCCATGCTTTCCACACGCCTATATTGATAGCGTTGCTGTACTTCGGTGACAGCATAACGAAAGTATGAAGCCTTGTCATAGATCAGCGGGATAATTGTTCTACCCTTGTCATCGCAATAACCGTATTTTTCTTCATCACCCACCACAGCCCTATTCCTATACAAGCTTTCAACTGTGCGGTATTTCGGTGGAATAATGATCCGCATGGCCGTGTCCATCAGTCCGGTACCGCTATCTGCCTGTATGAAGAAGTAGCGCTCGTCCATCCCTTGGTTTCGATAAATATTGGTATAAGGAAAATCAATTGCTTTGGCTGTTCGCGCATCAAAAAAGTCTTTCTCTTGCATACGGTCGTTGTAGATGTAGCGCGAACCGAAGGTATTCAGATCCCGGTATGCCTTGCCGTCCAACAGGTATCCACTGGTATCAATAAAATAACTCGTAGAGGAAAGATCATCGCGTTTGGTTATCCAAGCGATGCCATGGTCATTGAAGCTCCTACCCCCGTCATGCTCCATGGGAATGACGAGCCTACCCGTGCGATCGACATACCCGTATTGTACCGTATATTTTCCTGTAGATTTACCTACAAGTGCTCTGTTGGCGTAAAATTGATACGGCAGATCATAATCGGTACGGGCGATGACCCGTCCTGTGGTGTCAATTAATAGGGTCTCATCGGCATGGCGTACCCAAGCCCTATGCTCTTGAAACCGCATACGCCAATACTTGCCCTGCTCAAAATGCCCTTTGAACTGATAAGCGATAACCAAGTGGCCACTACGGTCGATATACCCCCATTTATCCTGTAATTTGACTGCTGCGCGCCCCTCACTGAACACCCCTGCATCGGTATAGATGGCATCCGCAATCATTTTTCCAGTGGTATCAGCAAACCCATATTTACCCTCCCTTTGAAATAACCGAATGCTTTCATACGCTTCCAGCAATTGCTCATACACGACCTCAAACCGCAGACCCCCATTGGCACCCGTCTCTCCTACCCGGCCGTATTTATCGGTAATCCGGTATCCGCCGTTGTCTAATGTCACTATACTTTTATGTATGGGAGGTACCACTTCCTTGCCCATGCTATCGATGAGCCCAAAAATTCCATCCCTCCTCACGATGGCCAAACCGTCTTTAAAGGGCGTCGCATCGTCGTAGCTTGGCGGAACCACTTCCTTTCCTTCCTTATCGATGAATCCCGAAAGTCCGTTCCGTACAACCAAGGCGCGATTATGGGTAAAGGGCAACACCAGTTCATATCGCGGGGATACTACCCACCTGCCTTTGTCATTGATCACCCCGTATCGGCCGCGGTGTTTGACAGGCGCTAACCCCTGCGAAAAAGGGAAAGCGTCTTCGTAACGCAGCTTTCCCAATCGCTTCCCATCCGTTCGGATGTAGCCATAATGGGTATCCTTCCGCACCAATGCATGACCATCACTGAAATCCATTGCCCAATCAAATTGCGGAGGAATGATCCATTTGCCTTCGGCATGGAGAAACCCCCATGCGGTATCCTGACGAATGCGTATCCAATGACTAGAGGTGTCACCTTGGTAATCCAATAGGTTCTTGAAGCTCCGGACGTCGTGAACTGGTCTTCGTAGTGAACAGGATGTGACCATATAGGTCATCGACCATATGATGAGGATAATGATATAAAAACGTTGAAGACTTCGGCTTTTTAACATATTGATGGAATTATCAATAATTTTATTTGCAAAAATAAGCTAACCTTTCTCCTTGCGCTATCCCTATTTTTAGTGATTTTTGCTTTGCAGATCATGCAGGTAGATCCATCGTCTTTAAGCCAGCATCCTAAATTCAAAACCCAATTTTAAAATCATGAAATGCTGCGATATTCATTTCGAGCGAAATACGATGACGTCCGATTTTTGGGAATATGTCCCTATTTTCCATCCAGTTATAACCATAGTATAAACGAATGAGTGAGCCAGTGGTTACACCTGCCTTTGGGGTTACCATCCAGCAACTTTGTGAAAAATCAGTGGGTCGCGCGATATCCACCCCACCACCAAGCGTCATGTACCCTCTCCCGAACGAGGTGCCAATATCCGTATTGAGCTTAGGCAATAGTACAAATGGATTGGCAAAAATAGCTTCTGCCCCAATAGACACATCAAAGAAGCTCTCTTTGCTACGTCCGAACAAGACATTGTAGGAGCCGAATCCCACATCAATTCCAAAAGCCCGTTGATAGGAAACACCTAAACGATTAACGGGTATAAAACCTGCCGCAGTTTGCCCAGAGGCGTCTGCGCTCCATAAACAACATAATCCTAAAATTAAGCTGATTATGGTGCTTTTCCATGCGCTTCGTTTTTTTGCCATATTATCCTTTTTGATTACGCTTAATGAGGTAAATACTCATAGGAAGACTGCAGTCCTAGTGGCAATCCCAATGCCCAATAGACCAGGAGGAAAATTGTCCAGACGATGGCAAATGTGATGCTATAAGGAATCATCATGGATACCAGGGTGCCAATGCCTGTGCTTTTGACATATTTCTGGCAGAATACCACAACCAATGGAAAATAAGGCATCAATGGCGTAATGATATTAGATACCGAATCACCCACACGATAGGAAGCCTGCGTGAGGTCTGGGGAGATACCTAGCTGCATGAGCATAGGCACCATGATGGGTGCGATAAGTGCCCATTTGGCCGAGGCGGAGCCAATAAACAGGTTGACCAATGATGTGAGGATTACAATGCCCACGATGGTCACTTGAGGGGGCAGGGCCATGGCTTGGAGGGCAGAAGCACCTTTAAGGGCAAGTAGCGATCCAATGTTAGAGGTTGTGAAGGCATTGATAAATAGGGCGCAGAAAAAGGCCATGACAACGTAGTAACTCATCGATGACATGGACTTAGACATGCTGTTGATGACATCTTTAGAAGTACGGAATGCACCGGATAACAGACCATACACCACGCCAGGGATGAGAAAAACGGCAAAGATAAGGGGAACGATAGAACGCATAAGTGGCGCGCCAAACGAGGTAATTTCCCCATCGGGATCTCGCCACGGGGAAGTGGTGGGTGCTGCCCAGAAATAAAGCCCGATCAAGCATATAAGCATGACCAACGAAGCCCTATAAAACGACTTTTTCTCTTTAGACGTTAATTTGCCCATATCGGGCTGATCTGCTTCATCAACTTTCACTGGCACATTTTTCAACCTTGGTTCTACCACCTTATCCGTGAGATACCACCCCACCAACACAATCAGTACCGTCGAGGCGGAGGTAAAGAACCAATTATTCAATGGATTGAGCTGGATATTTTGGTCCACAATCTGCGCTGCTGACTGTGTAAACCCTTGCAACAGCGGATCGATTCCCGATGGGATAAAATTGGCGCTGAACCCCCCAGACACGCCGGCAAAAGCTGCAGCTATCCCGGCCAGCGGATGCCTGCCAGCAGCGTAAAAAATAATTGCCCCAAGGGGGATGACTAATACATATCCGGCATCCGCGGCCGTATGTGACACGATAGCCACCAGGATCAACATCGGTGTGAGTAGCCTTTTGGGCGTAAAGCCAAGCATCCACTTGAGTCCGGCGTTGATAAACCCCGACTGATCTGCAACACCCACCCCTAGCATGGCCACCAGCACAATACCCAATGGCGCAAAAGAGGTGAAGGTGGTAACCATATTGGCAAAAAATGCCGTTATGGCCTCTCCCCGGAGTAGATTGATCACTTCCAGCGCGTTACCCGTACGTGGGTCAATCTCATCGAAAGTTCTACCGGAGAGGAATGCTGACAGCACCCAAACAACAAGCATAAGAATAAGGAACAGGATGGCCGGATCAGGCAATTTGTTCCCATACTTTTCGATAAAATCTAATGCTTTGGCAATAAAACCTTTTTTGTTAGTCGGGATAGCCGTATGTTCCATAATGTGAGTTAATGGTTTCTCCTGCTAAAATAGGAAAATAATTTAACTGGCTCTTCTTATTAAGGGAGATTCGCAAGGCTAATACATATGGAAGTTTGTCCTTATTTATTTGAGCCACTCATTTTCTATTGATGGTGTAAATGGTTCCGTCATGGTATGCTATCCGGAGGTCATCTTTGGAAAACCCGTAGTTAAATTGTCCATAGTTTTCCATTTTATTGATTTTATGCACGCCACTTTTTTTGTTTGTGGTATATTCATTGGGCAACACATGCACACTGTCTTGGCTTACATCCATCACCTTGAGGGTAGAATAATGATTATTTTCTGTCTTGATGTAATATACATCACCCACCTGCGGCTGGGCTACATATGCTCGCTCTTTTTTTCTGTCTACATTGGTCATCAAGGCAATCCAAGACAGGAAAACCAAGATCAAGCCTAAACCAATAAACTGCCATATTGGGGTTCGTGTTTCGCTTTTCAGCTGGTTATATTCCCGTGCGAGTTCCGCTGGCATTTCCTTCACCCGCAAGGTATGTTTACAATATTGGCATTCCGAAAAGCCAATCCTGCCTATCGGAAACAAGGGAATCCAGAAAACGTGTGCGTACCTACTGTATACACCAAAGGTAACTGATCCTTTGGTGCTGCAGCCCAAGCATATAGCCGTATTGGAATGTATTGATTTTAGATGGGAAGCTCTACTTCCATAAATGATCATAGCAATACCGATTAAATTTTTACTTCAAGGCATCTTCACCTCTATCGTTTTATCTTTAGCAAAAGTAAGTGACCTGTAAGGCTTATGAAATACCGGAAATCAGGGGTTTTTGATCAAGCTGGCTTTTCTCCAGCCGAGGTGGCTTGGCCGCGTAGGCCATTATTAGTCTAAAAATCTTCTTATATTTGCCCTGCACCGAAAAATTTCCAAGATGAAACTAATCTTCATTACCATAGCAGCACACCATAGGGATAGGGCGTAAACCCTGGAAGCTTTCCTTCCTTAGTACCTATTTTGTTTCAGGCATTCCCTTGAAACATTTCGTTGTATTATTACATCCTATTTTTATGGCTTTCCCTTGCCTTACAGGGCATGAGAGAAGGCGAACTTATATGTTATGACCATCCAAAATACGTGGAAACGAACATTTACCATCATCTGGACCGGACAGTTCATGTCATTATTAAGCAGTTCGGCCGTCAATTTCGCCATTATCATCTGGCTTAGCCTGGAAACCGGTTCTGCTGAAGTATTGGCCTATGCCGCTATTGCGGCACTCCTGCCCCAAGCGTTGATCGGACCCTTCGCGGGCGTATATATCGACCGTTGGGATCGCAAGCTCACCATGATTGCCGCAGATGGCTTCATCGCCATCTGCACCCTTGCCATGTCCGTGCTTTTCTATTTAGGATACTTCGAGTTGATGTTCATATACATACTCTTAGGATTACGGTCAGTAGGTTCGGCATTCCATATGCCCGCTATGCAAGCTTCGGTGCCGTTGCTCGCGCCGGAATCTGAGCTACTCCGTATTGCTGGTATCAACCAGGTCATCCAGTCGGTTTCTAGCATCGGTGGGCCAGCGCTCGGAGCGCTAGCCATCGGATTGCTGGATATTGGACAGGTATTGTTGCTTGACATCGCAGGCGCTATGATTGCCATCACCACCCTGATGTTTGTGAAGATACCCAATCCCGAACGTGAACAACAGGAAAAAGCAAGTGCAAGGCAAGTCATCCGTGACATCACTTTGGGAATAAGTACAGTGTTACACAATAAAGGGCTGTCATACATGTTTCTGTTTTCAATCCTAGCCACCTTCTGTATCATGCCCGTAGCAGTCCTATTCCCGCTGTTAACCCTACAGCATTTCGGGGGCGGCAAATTCGAAATGAGCCTCATTGAGGTGGTATGGGGTATCGGTATGCTGGCTGGAGGGGGATTGCTTGGTATATTCAAACCGACGCTCAACAAGATCATCATCATCAATTCCATGGACATACTACTGGGTATTTCCTTGGCCGCATCCGGCCTGCTGCCTTCCTGGGGCTTCGTCGTCTTTGTCGGGTTAACTACGTTGGGAGGGGTAGCTGCCTCCGTCTACCATGCCACCTTCATCACCATCATCCAGGAAAAAGTGGCGGCAGGGATGTTAGGCCGGGTGTTCTCCATGTTCATGAGCATCTCGATCATCCCCTCCATTATCGGGTTGCTGAGTACCGGCTTTATTGCTGATTACATCGGCATCAGCCATACATTTGTGATTTTGGGAAGTGTGATCGTTGTCATCGGCATCATCTCGTTTTTTGTGCCGGTATTGATGCGATTGGGCATAAAGAAAGAACAGCCCATTGTAGTGGAACCGGAAACGACTGCTTAACATGAAATAAAATCTGTAACCCACACCCTTGTCTTCCATGCCGGTATGCCTTGTACCACGCTTGAAGATGGCTTCGGAGCTTGATGCAGTCTGGATGCAACCATCATATTACTTTCATATCCCCATCATCCGTGCTACCATCAATATCCCGCACATGGAAATCGAGTCGGTGATTTCCGATCGCATCACCATTTCTACTGCCTCGCCCAAAGGCAGTTTTCTCACTTGCAGCGCTTCAGTTTCCTCAGGTTCCAGTTCATGCTGGCTCAGCCCGCGGGCCAAATAGATGAATCCTTCCTCATCGGTAACTGAGTTGGACGTATGGATTCGGCCGATTTTTTCCCAGCGTTCGGCGCGCAAGCCTGTTTCCTCCTTCAATTCACGACGCGCGGTGTCCAACGGATCTTCGCCTAAAGGTCCCCCTCCTTCGGGAATTTCCCATGAATACTCCTTCAAAGGATACCGGTATTGCCCCACGAGGTAGGTATTTCCCTCCTCATCAATCGGCACGATTCCGATGGCTTTGTTTTTGAAGCTCACCACTCCATATATACCCGGATGGCCACCGGGTGTGATGACGTCCCGATGCTCCACCCGTATCCAGGCATTTTCATATACGTCTTCTGTATGAAGAGTTTCCCAATTGTTTTCCGTTTCCATGAATAACGACTAAAATAATCAAAAACAAGCCACTTCCCAGCCACGTCTCCATGTTTCCCCTGCCTTGAGAACTTGGATTCCTTCTTTCGTATCAAATTGCTGGTTATGTTGGATACCATCAGCAATACCACACCAAGGTTCGAGACAAACGAAATCGGCATCCTTGGCCGCCCAGATATCAAAATAAGGGAACCCTTCATGTCGGAAATGAATACCTCGCTCGTCTACTTTGTTCTTGAGTGTAATCTGCTTGCTCCGCAATCCCTTCATCACCAGGGCATCCCCATAGAAAAGTTCATGCCGGAGCAGTAAGCGGCGGTTTTCCAATGGGATGGTAATGGTCCGGTCTGTAATCAAGTTACCTTCCAATAGGTGGCAATGCAACACATCATCATCCGGAAATTCTAGATAATGATTGTGGTAGGGTGGATTTCCATCGGTACCAACGGCAAAGGCAGGATGTCCGCCAATGGAAAAAGGCAATGTATGGCGATCTTCGGGGTTAGACACTTCATAACTGCAAAACAGTGAATCTTCTTCCAAGCGGTATCTGATTGATAGTCGGAACGCAAAGGGATAGTGTAAGCGTGTTTTCTCGTTATCCGAGAGGCTAAACACCGCTTCTGCGTCTGAAAGACGTTCTTCCGCAAACAGGAAATCTCTTGCAAAGCCATGGCGAGTTAAATTGTAGGCCTTCCCTTCATGGTAATAGGTGTCATCTTTCAATGCGCCCACGATCGGAAATAACACCGGACTGGTTTTGGCCCAATAAGCCGGGTCGGCACCCCACATATATTCATAGTGGGTGATGGTATTTTTCAGGCTTTTGAGCTCGGCACCCTTTGCGTTAATTTCGGCTTGTAAAAATTCGTTCTCTATAATCATTACCGTTCCAATATTTGTCCAGCAAATATAATATTTTCGCTTTCCTATTCCTTCACCGAAACGTTTGGCACTAATCTATAGTGATCATGTTAATTCCGCTCATAATAGCTTATTTTCGAGACTTCGCCCGTCCGGATATTCCAATGATAGATGGATTTCGTCATGATCAACCTAAAACCCGCTCAACCCCGTATCTTTCGGCATAGGCATCTTTTGCTGGAAATACACATAAAATGTACATATTTCTTGGCTATGATAAGTTACTGTATACGTAGTTTGGTGTATGACATCATCGAGTTCGATCTACTAGTGGATTTATTCATGCTTGCGTATGAACGCAAGTTTGTCTAAATTTGTTAGTTCACGGGATCCAACCCCAATAACTATGAAATCGTTTCAGTCAGGAATAGTTCTATTGCTTGTTTTGCTTCTATCTACAGCGAATGCTCAGCAACTCTTAAAAGATGCTGGGCCTGGGAGCCTTGAAAGGGCCCTTAAGGAGGCTAATATTGATACCGCCAAGGCTGTAGCTTTGCAAAAGCTTTCTGACTATTGGCTGTATAAAGATTCTACCAAAGCCATGCATTATGCCACCCAAATTTTTGACTTGGCCAAACCAACTAGTAATGCCTACATCCGGGGCATAGGCCACTACCAGCTTGGAGGTGTTTACATGGAGCACTATGATTTAGACAGCGCAGAAAAACATCACTTGGAAGCATTGCGTTTGTTGGATGATCAGCCTTCCTGGCAAGCTAGGCAATATTTGGCCAAAACATGGCATAACTATGGCGCCATATTTCAGCGCAGGGGAGATAATAAGGAGTTCTTGGACAACATCCTGAATAAAGCGGTACCGATCCTTGAAGAAATAGGTGATACGCTTACGTTGGGTGCCGATTACCTTTCTGTCGGGCAAATATTCATGAATAATAAAGAATGGGACAATGCACAGCGCTATTATCAAAAGGCTATTAATTTACTGGAAAAGTACCCACAGTACGAATATTTGCCGATGGCTTGCATCGATGCCGCCCGTGGCCTAATCCATATGGAGGACAACGCCCCGGAGCAAACCCGTAAAATCCGCAGCTATTTGGATCAGGCGCAACGTGTATTATCGGTCAATCCGGAATCGCAATGCTGGATCCCGTATTTTACGGCCAATGGCATGTATTATCAATACCGTGAGGAAATTCCGGAAAAGGCGTTGGAAAATTACGAACGAGGCATAGCATTGGCTGATAAACTACAGAACGAATACGATGCCCTGGAATTGCTTAACCGAAAATACTACCTATATTATAATCAACAGCAATACGCGTTGGCAAAGACCGCGGGATACGATTTGTATAATAGGCTTTTGAAGTTTTCCATACCCAAAAACCAAATGCTTGTGCTCAGGAATCTCGTAGAGCTGGAAGAAAAGACGGGTAATCCTAATCAAGCGCTAGCACTTCTTCATCAGTATGTAACCCTATCGGATAGCGTAAACGTTGAAGAAGCCCGGGTAAACATACTGGAATTGGAAAAGAAGTTTGAGCACGAAAAAAAAGAAAACGAAATTCTTCAACTGAAAAATGAAAGCAATCAGCGGGAACTAAAATTACAACATGCTCGTTCCTGGGGTTACTTGCTCGGAGGACTGGCCTTATTATTTGCAGGCGGCTTATTCGCTGGCGTGATGTTGTACCGCAACAAGCAACAAATTGCCCGGCAAAAAGAGCAGCTACACAAGCAAGAAATGGAAAAACTAAAGCAAGAACGACGAATGAGCAACTTCTCGGCCATGCTGGAAGGACAAGAACAAGAACGCAAGCGGGTGGCGAGCGAATTGCACGATGGACTCGGGGGATCCCTTGCAGGCATCAAACTAAGGCTTTCACAAGTTGTAGTAGAAAACGAGGGGCAAAACAGGCAACTAGTCACCACCCTTTCACAACTTGACGACTCGGTAGCCGAATTGCGCCGCATTGCCCGGAACCTGATGCCGGAAACGTTGCTTCGGCACGATCTCACGACTGCCCTAAAGGAGTTTTGCCGGAGTATGGGAAATGAGCAGACCAAAATCACCTTTCAGGCTTATGGGTTGGCAAATGATGATATACCTCAAACAATGCGTATGATGCTTTACC
The DNA here is from genome assembly GCF_024704835.1 of Parapedobacter tibetensis. Classification (GTDB taxonomy): domain Bacteria; phylum Bacteroidota; class Bacteroidia; order Sphingobacteriales; family Sphingobacteriaceae; genus Parapedobacter; species Parapedobacter tibetensis. The sequence continues at coordinate 16,603 of NZ_JAMXBE010000027.1, read as the reverse complement.
GCATTGTCCAGGAATTACTTACCAATGCGCTAAAACACGCAAAAGCCTCCATGGTGCTGATCCAAATGACGAGAGAGAAATCGACACTTAGCTTAACAGTGGAAGACGACGGGATAGGATTTAATCCCAATTCAAAAACTTATTTATATGGATTGGGGCTTTCTACCATAAAAAACAGAGTCGATTATCTCAAAGGGGATATCGAAATCCTGTCGGAATTCGGTACCGGTACTACGGTGAACATCACGATTGACACGGATTCAGACGCTATATCAAATCCGATCCACGCGTCACATGTGATTTCTGAGGCCCCCTTTAACGGACAACGCTCCGTCAACTAATTCTCCAAGTGCGATGGGGTACCGTTTTTATAAAATAGTCGTTAGCTTGGCCGATTTAGAATGGCAGACCCGCCATAAATTAATGCGTGTTCAATCGTATAGGCAAAACATATGAAACCCTAACAGGAATCCCCCGCGTATATCCCGGTGTCCATTTCGGTGACGATTTTAATGTCTTGACCGCAGCCTCGCCTGTACCGTGCCCCAAGTCGCGTTTGATTTCGATATCCGTTACTTTCCCTTCGTTGTCTACTACAAACGACACCAAGAGTGTACCTTGCACCCCGCTTTCTATGGCTGCAGGAGGATAGCGATAATGCTTTCCTATGAATTGCATCAACTTATTAATCCCGCCTATATATTCAGGAGGAGATTCCCGTACCGTATATGTAAATTGTTTACCTCCAGTATCCCGGCTTATCCCCGATAAGACGATGCCTTTGTCATATTGCTCACTAAACGCATATTGTTGTTTACGGAATGTACCGGTCCATTCACCCTCGCGTATGCCCTCACGATAGGTTCCCTCTTCATAATCTTCACCTTCCATTTCTTTGACGTATCCATTTCCATTGGCGACTAATACCGTACCCAACGAATCATAATAATTTACCAATGTATCCACCATCTTCTCGTTATAGCCAAAAGTAAGGCTGCTCCCCTTCTTGCCGTATTTCATGGTTTTCTTCAATTGGCCATTCTGGTAATAATATGTTGCCTCGCCAACCCGCTGTCCACTATCAAAAAACTCTTCAGTCCTTTTCTGACCGTTTTCATAATATCCAATTACCGGCCCCTGAAACTTGGGGTAACTGTTTGCATCAAGGATGTTCCCCTTTTTTTTGAGCTGTTGATTGGGAAAATATTCGACAAGCTGAGGCAATTCCGAACCCGGCTGTGGCGGTTTAATAATCCGGATATAGTCGGCACTATCTTTATCCTTTACAATCTGCTCGTTATTTTTCCGGTAAGTGACAATTTCCTGTTGGGCTTGCAACAAGTTGGGGATGAGCAATAGACCACCAAATAAGCTGATTATTAGGCTGAATAGGATAATTTTCATTGAATTTGAATAAGTTTTTAGCATGCTAATAAGCCAGTCTCGACTTGAAAGACATCACTATCTTTCCTTGCACTCATTCATGGCTTACCCCTGCAAACATACATAGAAATACCGTTTGGCTACAACCCCCGAAAACAGGGATTTTACCGTCCAGCAGGAGTTGACGTTTCCACTAGCCTTAACCATCCCATGATTCGCATATTGTCGATCTGCCAAACCCCGTCCATCTTCACCAACGGAAAAGTCTCACGTGATGAACCGTACGGTCCGGGGTTTTGCTGGATGATTTCCACATGGCTGTCCGATACCGATGCAACAATGGCCACGTGGCCGTAACGGTTGTACACCGTTGGCGAGAATACAACCAAATCACTTATTAACGGCTTTGCTGGACTTGGGTTGGTATATTGGATGAGACCACGCTGGGTATTCAATTGCCCGTCCCCTAGCGATGCATCGTAAAAATCCTTGGCATGGCCGTAACTATCGGGCATCATATGGTGTAGGCCCTCATAATAATAACGCTTCACAAACTCCACACATTGGTATTTCAAGCCCAAATTATATCCCCCGGAAGTTAAGTTCCTGCCCGACACATGGTTTATCCCGCCGTTGTAGTAGACCTTTACACCGTTTAGGCTGTCCACCACTTGCCCCACTTCATAATCGGTGTTAAAATTGAATTTCGTAAATGACCAGTATCCTCCCGCTAGGACTAAAAATAGCGCCAAAAGTATAATTATGTGCTGTTTCCTCATACTTAATTAATCAATGGAACTGCATGCTACGGAAATGATCAATATCGTGGAAAACAAAATTGGGATAATTATTCTCATGGTTTTTATGATACTGTTTAATTTATTAAACACGTCAAAAACATAAAGCGTTTAATGGCTTGATGTGCGTTTTCATGTTCGGTTACGTAATTGAATCAATCACAGCGAACATCTTTAACATATTACGCATATGTTCTGCAACAGGTATAGTACGAGCAGGTAAAAGATAATTAATAGGGATGACAAGATGATCCCGATTATTGCGCGGAATGTCCTAGCCAGAATAACACCGTTTATACCCAGCACAAGGGATATTACAGCAAAAAAAACGGAAACACAAAAGACTATTTCATCCAAATCGACGTAGTCATAATCTAAAACAAATAATAATGACATAATGCACATGGAGACCAATACACCCCATAAGGCATAATTGCCCATTCTTGTCGATTTTTTTCTTTTATCCATTTAACATACGTTGGATGCCGGCCCGAAGTTAAGCATTATCAAATACAACTTTTTCACAATGGTCGGCACAAAAATATCAAACCAAAAAACCGATTCATATAGCGATTTTCAGGGGTTTTGAAGAGCTTTAGCGTATCTTTTCCACATACTTGTCCGATGTAAGTGCATAAATTTAAAAGAGAATTAACATCAATTTATGAAATAGCTTATTATATTTGCTTCCGTCATAAAAAAATACATACGAAGTAGGCCCATAACCATTTGAATGCCGGGCTTATACCAATAACCATGATGAGTAACCGTAGGTATTCAGTCAAGCATTTTGCTAGAAAGCTCAAGGAGAAATTGTTTTCCCTAAAAGGAACGCCGCAATACATTGCAAAGGGCTTTGCCTTGGGGTCGTTCATTGGCATGGTTCCCATACCTGGTTTTCAAGTATTTGTGGCATTTTTTTTGGCAGCTTGGTTCAAGGTCAACAAAACTGCGGCCTGCATGGCTGTGTTTAACACCAATGCGGTGACAGGTATTCCTATTTTTTATTTCAATTATTGGTTGGGCAAAAGGCTCTTAGGTATCCAACTTGATTTTGCCTTTCCGAAAAGTATCAGTTGGGATTTTGCGCTCATCATCTGGAATGCAGGCAAAATGGTATTCGCTTCCTTGGTGGTAGGCGGTTTCTTCACGGGTATACTTGCCGCGATCCTCGCCTATTACAGTTATTTCCTATGGATTCGGTGGCGGAAACCTATAATCAGCAGCAAAACCCAGTATGCCGAGTCCCGGTTGGATCAAGCCCTAAACACCGAAACTTCTTTTCCTCACAAACAATCATAATAACCATCAAACTGGGTTTTACATGGCCGGTTCTGTACCGTTAGCACGTACCATAAAATCTGCGAGGTAACTACACTCCCCTATAGCACGCTTATAGAAACTCGTATGCCGATACGCTTCACCCAGCTCTTTGAAATAACGGTTTTCCATGCTAAATAGCCAAAAAGGATCTGATCCTGCACCCCAACTGTTTCTGTAATATTCAGACGTGCTGGCATATCCAAATAGCTTTTGTTCGCATTTGGACAACATGAATGTACACTTGGCTTTGAACTCATCGTCTCTGCTCAATTCCCGAGCTTTTTCGTACCATATTGCTGCCTGGCGGGCTTCCAGGTAGTCGCCCGCGTAGGTGTAAGGGCTTTTCAGGTAATTATCGGCACTGCTCCATTGGTAGCTGATCAGGTACCACGAGTTACCGAACGTACCGGTTTGGTAAACACCATTGGCCATTTCGAAGTAATATGTGGCGGCCCGCTCCGGATCAGATTCAATGCGTTGCTGCAGGTCCAGCATGCGCTGCGCAAATTGTCTTTTGTTCAACACTTCCTTGCCATATGTTTTGGGGTAATCCTTGATGGGGCTGATAAAAAGGTCGGCATGCAAGGTATCTTCCTCATCAGTACCGTACCAATTGGTCGCTGCGAAGAACTGAAAATCCCGTGGCAACTGCTCGAATGCCTTCAACGCGTTGGCATAATCATGCTCACGTAAATAGGCTGTCCCCAATAACTCAAAATAATCATTGGGGGCGAGCGTTTCCAGGGCTGCCGCAATGTAATCGATCAGCGGCCTCTTCGAGCCCTTTTTTTTCCATTCACCCAATTGAACCAATGCATTAGGCTGTATTGATTGTTGCCAGAACACCAGCCCATTATAAGCTATATTTTTGAACAATGAGGGGTTTTCTCCATGGGGTTTGTATCCACCCTTGACCATCATCAGTGCGGCAGCTGCGGTATCACCCAATTGCATATAATGCGGGGCAAGCACCGATTGGTATAGGTTTCGGGCTGTACGTGAAAACCGGCTGTCTCGTACGCCATACGGATGGTAATAGGTCCAGGTGTCATGTTCCAGCACAGCCTTCATTTCGGCGGTGCGCTTCCCGTCCAACCATTTCAGCGCGGGAACCATTTCCTGTTCGTCCATTTGCTTGCCCAATTGAATGGCCCTAGCCTGTATCAGCAACTCGATGATGCGCGCCTGGTCGGATAACCGTTCCGGCATCTGGTCCAGATTCAATCCGGCCAGCAGGTTATGCGCATCTTCATCTTCATGTTGCAACCAGGCAAGGTAGGCCGCAGCGATTGTACCAAGTTGAGGCTCCGGATATCGTTTATCATTTGCCAGCTGCAATACAAACTTCGACAGGGTCTGTGCTTGGTCCATTGCCAACTGCTTCAAGGAATCACTGTCTGCATAAAATCCCCACCAGCCCCAAATCCGGTCATAAGGCGCCTCATTTATCCGCGACTCCAATTTGTTGATTTCCCTTGTTAATAGCGACCCGACCATTGGGCTCTGTGGTGCGAGGGCATAGACCTTCGCCAATGCTTGCATATTGAAATCCGTATGGGTAAACCCATCAATGGCCCATACTACAGCCTCTTCCTCCTTTGATCGGGTTAGCGTGAGTACTTCCTGCAAGTCCACCTTGATGTAATGGAAATTTTTATAAGCTTGCACCCTGCGCTCTGGATTGCTGGCAAACACCTTCGAAAAACGGTAGGCCGCCAATGCGGGTTCACCCAATCTGCGTGTAGCCCCCGCTTGCAAGGCTTGTGCCCAACCTTTCACTGCGCTCTTATTTTTTACGGCTTCGATACGTGTACTGCAAACTTCCAAACATTTTTCGTAATCAGCGGAATAATGGTACATACGTGCCGCCTGGTAGGCATAACGCAAGGTCAAAAATTTATCGCGCTTCACACTTGGTAGTTGTTGGAGTGCGCGTTCGGCCAATGTAGCCATGCTGGCGGTATCCACTGGTTCCGGATTCCAGGCGCTGTAATGGTCGTATTCAGTGACCGCGAAGGGCTCCACCGCTTTGGCAAAATTGAAATAATCACGGGCCTTTTCCTGCCTGGCCAGCGCCTGGAGGTAGGTATTAGCCGACAGGCTGTCGGGCAGGGTGGAAATTTCGCGATTTAGAAAACCCTTGATCACGGTATCCGTTGCCGAATCGGTACGATACATTACCTGATACACGTCTTCTGGGGCCACCCCTTTAGCTAAGTAATCTGCCCACTCCCTACAATTGATTTGCGCCTCGCTTTCGGGTTCTTCATCATCATAGAGAAAACGTAATTCCGTAAACGTAAATGGCACATAGCCTTCACCAGCCGTATTATCGTGGAAGTACGACACATAATAATCATACGGATCCGGTTCCGGACCACAGGCTATATTGATGGCCAGTTCGGCAAAATATGCCAATAAGAATAAGCTAAAAGCAAGTAATAATCTCCTGTAAAGCTTCATGTGAAAAAGGTGTTAGCGTCCCCGCATCCAAATGGTAGAATACTAAGGTAAAGTTGTTATTTGGTAAATATCGGGATAAAAAATCGGCAGCAATGGTTAAGTCGGCGATACGGGTTTCCTCGCGTCTGATGACATCGCCTACCCTTAGTCCTGCTTGAGGCATTGGCTTTTCCAAGCGGTACAACATCGGTTCTTGAAGTGGTGAAAATAATGTCGAATCGTTCAATGAGGCTGCGTCGAGCTTTTTGGATATCCCAGCATATTGCTCATCCCGGAATACCACCGACCAGTTGAAGAGCGGCAATGCCACATCCAAAGGTAAAGGGTAGTTTGCTAAGTATTCGCTGAGGTAAAGTTCCATTTCTTGCATATCAAGGATGGAATTATGCGAACCGTATTTACGCAGGTTACCCATGTTGTAGCACATGAGCAATACCCGGTCTACCGGCGGAACGCCGCTGCTTCGTAAATTACGCACTTGATGCAGACGCAGGGTGGATGACAGCATAACGGCTTCATCCATGCGTTCACGAAGGCATTCCAGTAGGTAAAAATAAGCTTCTTTAGTGCCATCTGTCCAATCGCAATCGATTTGTAACTCACTGAAGTATAGCTTTCCAGACTGCTTCACCTTCCTTTCTACATAATGATAGATTTTCTGGGCCAAGTCGTCAAGCTGCGGATTGGATTGATTTTTCAGGACATTGTTCACAATGAAGACCACCGGCACTAAGGCCACCGAGTCCGGTAATGGTTCCTTAAACATGATGGGAGAAACCGGTATGGCCTCGCCATTTGCACCTTGGTTGTCGATGTCCATGATGCGTACGAAGAGGCGTTTCGCATGCGTCTCCTTCAAGTACTGCTGCTCCGTGCTATCTCCTCGGTAGGTCGTTTTCCAATAATAAAATGATGGTTCTACCTTACGCCGCTGTTGGCAGGCTGTTAAAAGCGTGATGCCGCACAAAAAAATAACCGAAGGCACGATGTTGATGCGCATTTCCAAAAAGGGATTTCGTTGCCAAAGCTATGATAAATCCTAAAGATTGGAAATAGCGGTTTTCAGTGATAAATAGTGTCTATCTATAATGTCCGCCAACTGCGTTACGCTTGTTGACGAACATTCTATCCAAGACACTGACTTTATGGACAGACTCTAAATAAATTAAAGCGTACCGCTAAAGCGGGTGTAGTAACCCCATCAAGTCTTCTTTTTCCAACGATTTGAAAAACGAATCATCGGCTTGCACCAATCCGCCGGCCAATACACTTTTGGTTTCCTGTAATACAGCAATCTTTTCCTCAACGGTATTGGGTGTGATGAGTCGTACAGCGACCACCTTCTTATCTTGACCAATGCGATGTGTACGGTCAATCGCTTGATTCTCGGCAGCAGGGTTCCACCAAGGATCCACTAGGTAAACATACTCGGCAGCGGTAAGGTTAAGTCCGGTACCCCCTGCCTTGAGGCTAATCAGGAACACCCGTACATCATCATCTTCTTGGAAGGCGTTGACCACTTCTTTGCGGTTGCGGGTGCTTCCGGAGAGCCATACCTGCCGGATTCCCATGACATCAATTTCCTGCCGGAGCAAGTCCAGCATGGACACGAACTGAGAAAAGATAAGCAGTTTATGGTGTGGGGCCTTATCGGCAATCTGCTCCTTGAGCATCGCTATTTTTGCCGAAACTGCAGTATTGAGCATACCATCCGGCAACAAGGCAGGTGAATTGCAGATTTGCCGCAAACGGGTCAACCCACGCAATACATTCATTGGGCTTCTATCCAGTTCATCGCCGGAAATGGCCGAAAGGTAATCGCGAAACTCCCGTTCATAGGCATCATAAATTTTACGCTGCTCTTCCCCCATTTCACAATACAATACCATCGACACTTTTTCGGGCAAGTCTGCGGCCACCTGTTCCTTGGTTCGCCTAAGGATAAAGGGTTTTATTTTGTTTTGTAATTCTAGTCTGCGCCGCTGATTTTTAAACTGATCGATGGGCTTGGCATACACATCCCCGAAATAGCGCTTATTGCCCAGTAATCCGGGGCAGGCGAAAGACAACTGTCCGTATAGATCAAAAGAATTGTTTTCAAATGGGGTGCCGCTAATGGCAATCCTATTGCGCGATTGCAGCAACCGCACAGCCTTGTAGCGCTGTGAATCGGGGTTTTTGATGTTTTGGGATTCGTCCAGAAAAATATAGTTGAAATCGTATTTTTTCAGGAAACGGATATCGGACAATAACGTCGTATATGAAGTCAGGATTACCTCATAACGGCCAAAATCGATGGTCGTCTTCACACGATTGGGGCCATAAAGGGTCAATACGTTTAGCGAAGGCGCAAAAGCCGCTAACTCATGCTGCCAGTTGAATACCAAAGTCGCCGGAACCACAATGAGGTTGGTATTATGTGCTGTCTTGCTCCATTGGGATAAAATAAATGCTATGATCTGTATCGTTTTACCCAACCCCATTTCATCGGCCAAACATCCCCCGAAATTGAAATCATCGAGGAAATTCAGCCAATTCAGTCCCTGTTGCTGGTATGGCCGCAAGGTGGTATGCAGTCCTTCAGGCACAGGTACAGCAGATATGGATTCAAAATCAGCCAATCGATCACGGTATTGCTGCACTTCGCTCACTACCGATTCATCCAGCATGGCCTTCTCATACAGAACGGTGAGCGTTTCGAAATTCGTCTTAGGTATACGGATGGTTTCTTCATCGATTACCTCGCCGGCTTGGAAGTATTTCGAAAACTTATCGATCCATTCCTGCGGAAGGATGCCCAACGTGCCGTCATCCAGCTCGACATACTTGCTTTTATTGCGTAGGGCCGCCTGTATCTTTTTCAGCGTTGCTTTCTTCTTCCCAAAGCGCACCTGATGAACGGCGTTGAACCAATTCAAACCGCTGATTACCTTAATATCCACATTCACCGGATTGGGATTTAGCCTATTTCCGCTCAGTTCATTGAATCCGAAAACGGTAATCCCTGCGGTGCGCCAGGTATCGAACGCGGGCAGGAACCATGCTTCATCCAGAAAATGCTTTTTGTGCAGGTAAAAATAATACAGTTGGTTTTCGAGCTGCTCGGATAAATAAGGATGCTGCTTCAACAGCAATGCGATGAATTCCCGCTCCAGAACCTCATTACGAGCTACCGAAAATTCACTGCCCTTGGCGTCGATGGCCTTCACCTGCTTTTCCGTGCGGATCGCAATCTCGGCCTCCCCATAACGGATTACAGGGATGATCATCACGTGGTTCCCGAAATCCGACAGGTATATCAATTTTTCCGGGCCGACGTCGAACCCAGCTTCTTTCAGTTGCTTAGGACTGGCAGGTTTTACATCAAGGTAGTCAATCTGGATGTGTTCCTCCAGTTTGTCCAACACGTTCAAGCGAAAATCACGGTATTTACTGGCATGGATAAGGAGTCGTTCTTGCCCTTCCCTAAACAGCTCGATAACGGCCAGCACCATCAGGTTATCCACCAAGTATAGGGTATTTTCCACCAGCAAGAAATAATCAAACTTCAGCTTCAGTGCATGGAGTGGGTGTTGCTTTTCACCGATCAGCATGGCCCCATCCAACGCGTGAAACGGCCCCGTTGAACTGATGGATAGGCGTATGGCGTTGTGAAGCACAGCTGTATTAATAGGTATGAGGGTATTAGCAGACACTTTCTCTGCGATGGCATCGTCGTGCATATAAAATTCGTAACCACAGGCATTTTGCACAATGATGCGAAGAGCAGACAGATCAGCTTCCGTTCGCTTTCTTTCCGCATGTTGTTGAAATTTAGCGACAGCGGTATAAAACTTTACTTCTTCCGCATCATGCTCCGTCCATATAAAATCCAGCGGTGGCAGGGAAGTGAGTGGATTTTTCAATTTGCCCGCGTTTGTTCTACCTGCGCCATAGAGTTCCACCGTCAAGTACTTGTAATATTTGTGGCGGCGAACAACCACAATCGTCCCTTCTGGTTCCAAGGGCGGCATCGAACTCGCAAGGTATTCCCCAAGGCCCAATTCTTTCCCTAGGGCTATTAACTTCTCGTTTGTTAAAGGAAACATACCCGGTATCCTAGGAGCAACGGCTAATCGCCCATCCGAAAAGTTCAGCATGAAATAGCGGTCCAGATCCGGCTCGTGTTCCACGCCATAGTCAGCGGCAACCTTTACCAATTTTTGATGCCGCAGCCCAGTGTCAAAAAACACACGCAAATCTTCCTTTCTCAACAGGGCCGACAGCACTTGTGCTTCAGCGGCATTTAACCTATCCGGCTCACCAAGAACATCACTGGAAACCACCAATTGGTCAGGTTCCTGTAGCACATGAACCGTAGCCAAACTGTTTTCGTCCATTTGGCAGGTGAAAGTCGCCTGTTCCAATGTAATGGTTTCAGCATACACATGGTTTATTGCATGCGTATTCGCAAATCCGCCATTTGCAGCATGCCTTGCGATCAGACTTTCAGAAAGTCCACCTATTGTAAGGTCACGGAAAATGAAGCTGTGGTATTTCGTTGTATCTATTGGATTCATGAATATGCTACGTATTTATTAATTAGTGCTGGGAAAATCATGCGGCATGCGGATAACCTTATCCTAGAAGGAATCATGATAACCTTCCGGCATTTCTCCTCTCCTGAACCGGTTCACCAGCTCATGGGCCAATCGTGTAGGCTCCGGAATCCGGTACTTCCCGGTACACTGCTTGATAAGCTGTAGGCTGTTTTCCATCCCAATCCGATGTCCCGGGGAAATGAAAACAGGTGCCGTATTCTTTTTGCTCCGGAAAGCATGGCCAATTTGCTCCGCACCGGCCATAATGGGTGTATGGCTACCTTGCATGAGACTAGGCGCTTCATATGTTCCTGTAAGGATCTTTTTTGCACAGCCCATGGTGGCCTGCCCGGTTTCGATGCCAAAATGGGTGGCAATGCCCATCCGGCGGGGATGGGCTATCCCATGGCCATCCACGACCAACACATCGGGTTTACGGGACAGCTGTTCCCATGCCGCTATCAATGCTGGTACCTCACGGAAAGCGAGGTAGCCGGGCACATACGGAAACTGTGTTTCCGCTTTGATAAGCGACCAGCCAACGGGTTTCAGTCCCGGAAAGGAAAGCAGGATAATCCCTGCATAGATGGTGGTACTATACAGGTTCAAGGAAATATCTGCCCCACCGATGGTATGAACAGGAATCTCCCGTTCGGCAATATTCAGTTTTTTGCGCAGCGCTACCTGTAAAACCGTTGCTTCCTGAACGCTTAAGGTATCGTAATTATGCATATCGTAATATTTTCTTTTGCATAATCCAAAGCTATGAAGAATATGAGGAGTTGCCATCAATGAAGGAAAAAATCCGTCACATTTGTAAAATTTTAATATACTTTGTGTACTTTTATTCCCACATAGCTTACAGAAAAACGTATGTATACAGCAGTAAACACAAAATGGTTATTAGGAACTTTACTAGTGACCATTGTCGGACTGGGGGCCTGCCAAAGCAAACGGTCGACCACCGGAGGACAATCGGTGCCAAGTGGCGACAACAGCCAAACCTCCATTGATTGGGCTGGCACTTACCAAGGTGTGCTCCCCTGCGCGGATTGCCCTGGCATCAAGACAGCAATTTCACTAAAAGATGATGGTACGTACAAGCTCAGTACCCGATATCTTGAAAAAGGCGATTCGGTATACTGGGAATCCGGCACCTTTTCATGGAACGATGCGGGCAGTCAAATCACCTTAAGTGAAGACAACCGCAAATTCCTTGTGGGTGAAAACAGGTTATTCCAGCTCGACATGGAGGGCAACCGAATCACGGGGGATTTAGCTGAACATTACGTCTTGCAAAAGGCAGAAGAGACAATCACAGGGAAATACTGGAAACTGGTAGAACTCAGTGGCAAACCCGTAAAACCCGGTTCAACGCAAAAGGAGCCTTTTATCCGACTAACGGAGCAAGAGAGCCGGCTCGAAGGTACCGGTGGATGCAATGGCATGGGTGGCACCTATGAATTGCAGGACCCCAACCGCATACGCTTTTCCCAAATAATCAGAACGCAAATGGCATGCGAAGGCCTTGAAATAGAGAACGAACTCATACATGCGCTCGAATCGGCCGACAGCTACCACCTTCAAAATGATAGCCTCCAATTATTTCGCGCAAGGATGGCCCCCATGGCAAAATTTGAGGCGGTATACGTCAATTAAGACATGGGGCGCAGGTATAAAGCACAAAGGCTCAGGATGAAAAATCCTGAGCCTTTGTGCTTCTATTTTCGATGCGTTTGCGTTATAATACCCCTTTATCTTTTTGTGGCGACGATTATTCCAGTAGCCCATACCTGCTTAGTTAAGAACAGATCTTCCTTACTTTCCAGGTAACCAATCAGGTGTTGCGCTTTTTTCGCATGTCCCTCGGGCCAATTGGGTTGCGGTAACATGTCGTCAATGATGTAAAGCCCACCTTTTTTCAACATGGACAACACTTCATCCAGTAACAAATATTTCCCATGCCAGGTATCTGCAAATATATAATCAAACTGCAATTGCTTGTTGCTTTCAATCCATTCCCCACCATCGGCAGCAATTAAGTTCAGCCGGTTATCGGTATTCAGGTACTTGTGAGCTATTTCCAAAAACTTAGGCTCGTTGTCGATTGAAATCAACCTGGCTTCCTTGTCCATGCCATCTAATATCCATGCGGTAGATAGTCCGGTCCCTGTTCCTAGTTCCAGGAAAGCACCCGAGGGTTTGGTTCCTGCCAGTGTGCGCAATAAGGAACAGGTAAGCATATCGGAAGCCATGGTAAACCCCGATTGCTTTGTCGCCTCTTGGATGGCCGTATAGGCCTCAGGTAGCGTTTGATTTATTTCTTCGGTCATCCTATTCAAAAATTATCAGTGATCAGTCTGTTTTTATGCTATTAGTGATTCGCTTTCCGCTCCAATTTGGAGCAACCGCATGGCAAAGTTATCAAATTGGACGGCATATGAAATAGCAATTCCAAGGCAAGTACATCCGTTTAGACCGCTCTTAATAACGATAGGGCTACTGACATTATTACTCAAACTAGTTTTATATATAAACGAATTTATATCCTGATTATAAATTGATTGATATAAAATAATACGCTCCAAAAACCGCGTATTATCATTTGATAATCGTCCTGTAACCCATATTAATAAACCGGTGGGCACACCACCCCTACATCTAGTGATCCACCCACACGGTCTATAGTTAATCAATCATGTGTTTACAACCAACAACCTATCGCTGCTTCAAAGTTAGGCAATCCATATGCTTCATAATATCCCTGAAAATCGGGATTTTCATGCTTTAAGCAAACACCTATATTTGCCCATCGTAAATAATTGAAGCAACTATTCTTGATTGAATGAATGGATATAAAGCGCTCAAATACGGACTACAACTCCTATTAGTAATATGCACGTATGCTGTCGTACGTTATTTCATGACGACAGATACATTTAGTTGGGGCTGGATTACGTTCTTCGGCTTCATTGCAATGGCGTTACTCGGCCATTATTTGAATATCATAGATGAACTGGAATTTAAGATATTCTGTAGCGAACATGGACTTAATGGCATGAAAGGTGAGCAGGCAGCTGAATATATCACGGGCCTATTAAGCAACAAACGGGTTTCGGATAAAAAAAGGCAACGACTTGCCAAGTTTCTGCAACATGTAAGGTCAAAATGGTATCTCATCAATCATGAAGAAATCCAGTTGTGCATACCCGACACGCATGAGTGGGAACATGACGTAGAAAATACTGATGGCAACATCATCCGGCATATTTATAGCAATTTTGAGGAAAGCGAGCACGATGATGCAGTGGTTATTTATATTTCCAGCACCGACATAGGCAATGTCATTCTCACACCAGCCCAGCGTGCCCGTAAATGCTACACCGTGCAGTATCTCGAGGGTGATATGCAGCAAGGGGAAACCCTCACCCTTGTCGCCGACGGTCCAATCGGAAATAGCCGATATCATGCCTACGCCATGGAAATGCCAGACAACCCAATAAGCTACAATCACCCGGAAGATATGAAATATGCTTATTCCATATTATATTACATCCTCGACACTTCGTGGAGCAGGCATGTTGTGCACATTGAGTTCAATACGCCAAGAATTGGTGTCAATCGCCTTCAGGAATGGATGGATAGATGCCAGCAAGCCCATTTGGTGCCAACGGGACAGCGGGTTTAGTTAATTTTGACATTTGCTTTTAAACTGTTATTTTGCAGCCTGATTTTAGCATTATGGTAAACGTAATTGTCATTGACGACCACCCCATCATCATGGATGGTCTTAAAAACCTATTTGACAGCCATGCAGATATACATCCTACCGGTTTTTTTAGTAACGGGCATTCCGTATTAGAGCAATTGGGCGAAATCGATGTGGATGTGGCACTGCTGGACATCAACTTGCCAGACGTGAACGGTATAAACCTTTGCAAGGAAATCAAAGAGAAACATCCCGAAATCGCCATCGTTGCGCTCAGTCTGCACAATGAACGTCCCGTCATCAGGAGCATGATCAAAAATGGGGCAAAGGGGTATGTGCTCAAAAACGCACCCGGGGAGGAAATCATCGAGGCTATCCACCGGGTCTATAACGGACACACTTATTATTGCTCGGCAACTCAACAAGTCATGGCCGATGCGGATGCGGCGCATCTTGATACCGTTCCACTGATTACCCGTAGGGAACGTGAGGTGTTGCAACACATTGGCAAGGGCCTCACCACGCAGGAAGTGGCAGATAAACTATTCATCAGTACACACACGGTAGAAAGTCACCGCAAAAAACTGATGGAAAAATTCGAAGTCAAAAATATTATTTCGGTTATTAAGTTGGCCACGGAGTATGGGCTGCTGTAAAACAAAAACCTCATAGGTTTGCGCGCTAGCTGTTAGCATGAGCACAAACCTATGAGGTTTTGAAAGCAATCTAATCTACTTCAACTCCAAAAACTTGTCGTATTCGATTTCCTTTTGCTCCAGTTTCACAACTCCTTTGAGGTAATCAAACACTTTCAGTGCTTTCACTTCATCAAATAGACGGTTCGCTTGTTCTTTATCTCCAAGTAGCTGTACGGCATATTGCGCCAACTGCTGGTCATTAGGCTCTTGCCCCGGGCTATACATCTTGATCTGCGCGGCGATACGTTCCTTAGCCAATGCCAATACTTCCTCGTATTTCACTTCGAGTCCGTTTTGGGTGATGATCCGGTTTTCGATGATGGTCCATTTCAGGTTTTTCAGGAAATCTGCGAACCCCTCCTCCAATTCATTATCCTTGATGTCCGGATTCGTGGCTTTCAGCCACCTTTTCAGAAACGCTTCAGGGAAATCCACCTTCACGGCTTCCATGCCCTGCGTATAAATATCGTTTTGTAGTTTTTGGTTTGCATGCTGCACCAACATGCTTTCTACTTCTTCCCTGACTTTTTCGGTAAATTCCTCCTCTGTTTTTACCCCTCCCTCGCCGAAAAGCTTATTATAGAACGCTTCGTTCAGATCCGCTTCTTCAAGCCGGTTTACATTTTTTACCGTCAATTTAAATGAAGTAGCGTCCAATGCAGCCACTTCATCCTCTTGGATGCCGAGGATACGGGCGATATCGGCATCTTTGAATGCTTTTTTTACATCGATGGTCACTTCATCATCTGCTTTAAGGCCGACGAGCGATTTCTTGATTTTCTTATCTTCCACCAGATCCGAGCGGACCGAAGCTGTATTGACAATGCCCCCTTCCAAATCCTTCCCTTCGGCGTCCATCTGTTTCAATTCACCGTATAGCACATCTCCGTCCTCAGACACTTCAGGATTGGTCATCTTGCCATAGCTGCGACGGAGATTTTTGATGCGTGAATCCAAGGTTTCCTTATCGGCCTTGATGATGTATTCAGTGAATTTTGATTTCTCTGTTAAGGGCCCTTCAAACTGAGGAGCTAAACCAATTTCATAATTGAAGGAAAACGTATCTTGGAAATCCCAATTGTAATCAGTTTTATCATCCTCCTTTGGAAGCGGTTGGCCCAGGATTTCCAGTTTATTGTCGCTAATATAATCATTGATTTTATCGCTGACCAACTTATTCACCTCTTCAAGCAGCAGGGCCTTTCCATAGGTACGCCTGATGTGCGAGACGGGTACCAGCCCAGGACGAAACCCTGGTAATTTTGCCTTTTTAGCTTGTTCTTTAATGGTTTTGTCTACTTGGGGGTTGTAATCCTCGGGGGTGAGGTCTACCGTGATGACAGCGTTGATTTCGTCGATGTTCTCGTGTGAAATGTTCATACTCAATGTTAAGCGTTTATCGCATTTATATAAAAAATCCTCCCGATGTTTTCGGGAGGATTCAAGTGCGGAAGAAGGGACTCGAACCCCCACGCCTTTCGGCGCCAGATCCTAAGTCTGGTGCGGCTACCAATTACGCCACTTCCGCATAGGATTTTTTATTTGGACTGCAAAAATAAGGCTTATTATTTAAAGAGGCAAATCTTTTTTCCTTTTTAATGTGTCGGTAGATTCAACTCACTAATGCAACTTTCTTATCTAAGTTAGTGT
>NZ_JAMXBE010000026.1 GCF_024704835.1 Parapedobacter tibetensis | reverse complement strand
CTTCATAAATCCTCTTTTGGGTAACTACGTTTTATGCATTATTGACGATAAACCGTAGTAAAATAACATTTACAAAGATAACGATTTAAATGTCGAGGTATTTGGCGTTTATGGCTATATTCGTATCGCGCCGCCCGCACCGGGCATTAGCTTTGAAGCATCTTAGCCAGATTTCCGAGTTGTTTTAATTTGAGCCTCACATCATCAGACCATTGCAAGCCGATACACAGTCGCATACAGTTTTGAAATTGGTTTTGTAGGCTGAACATCCTGCCCGGAGCAATACTTATTTGTCTTTTAAGGGCATAATTATACAGTTCTGCTGCATCAATTTCTTTCGGAAATTCGACCCACAGCGCGAGCCCGCCCTGTGGTCGACTTATTTTAGTTCCATAGGGAAAATGTTCTGCTATGGCAAGCGCATAGCGCTGATAATTTTCCTGTAATGTTTTACGAAGATGACGAAGATGATTTTCATATCTGCCTGTCATCAAGAAATTTCCAACAGCTTCGTGGATTACAGTGGTAGCAGATAAGGCATGGACCAATTTTAGTTTTAAGATCAGGTCTTTGTACTTACCGGGTGCAACCCAACCCACGCGATAACCGGGTGCAAGTGTTTTCGACACCGAGCTGCACCACAGAACGTTACCGTCCGTATCAAAAGACTTACAGCATTTCGGACGTTCCGAGCCAAAGTGAATATCCCCGTAAGTATCATCTTCAATGAGCGGAATATTGTATTTTGCTAACAGGGCTACTAGCTCTTTTTTGTGCTCATCGGGCATACAATAGCCCAAAGGTGTATTGAAATTGGGCACTAAAAGACAGGCATTTACGTTAGGCAGTAGTTTTCTCAGCGCGTCGATATCGATTCCGCTGACGGGGTGTGTAGCCACTTCCAATACGTTCAGGCCCAAACTTACGGCAAGCTGTAAAATACCCGGGTATCCGGGGCTTTCTAACGCTAGGGTGTCTCCAGGTTTGGTTAATGCCATCAGGCATAGTGCCAAAGCGTTCATGCAGCCGTTGGTCGTTATCACATCGCTTTCCTTTAAATGCCCCTCCCAAGACAATGAACGGGCGGCTATCATTCTCCGGAGCTTCATATTACCCTGTAGGGGTTCATATTCCGTTCCGCCCTCTTTCAGTTCCCGAGTCGCAAGCATAATTTCTTTTTTTAGCTTTGCCAATGGCAACAGTTTACCGGAAGGGACACCGATTGAAAAAAGCGTCAAATCATTACGCCCCAAAGTGGAATAAACGCCGCTTATCAACTCATTCGGCTCGGTATTTTTGGCAACAGGTAGCGGCTGGCTCGCTTCGGGCAAAGGAAGTTTCAGGTAATTTAGAGGGCTTACAAAGTAACCCGACTGGGGTTTTGATTGCACAAGTGATTGGGCTTCCAATTCCAGGTAAACCCTTTTTGCCGTATTTACACTTGTTCCGTGTTCTTTGCTCAACATTCTCACGGAGGGCAGACGTTGCCCTGCTTTCAAAACACCGGTTTTGATTTTATTGGCAATGTTGCCCGCTATCTCCTGGTATAGAAAACCGTTCTTCATCGTGCAAAGTTAACTGTGTCCATCAAATTACCAAAAACTGTGACTGTGTTTATCCATTCCAGTTGCCGAATTTTGCTCCCACAATAGGATATAATGGCAGAAATCATCATCAGAAACGTAAAAGAAAGCACAGCACAGGGTTGGTTCAATGGCTTTATCGGTGTGGTATTGTTTAGCGGGTCGTTACCTGCTACAAGGATAGCGGTTTTAGAATTCGACCCGGTGTTCCTAACCGTTGCACGCGCTTCCATTGCCGGACTACTAGCCCTTGTTGCTTTATTGGTTTTTAAGGAAAAACGCCCCACGCGAAAACAGCTTTCACCCTTGGCTATTGTTGCTCTTGGGGTGGTGGTAGGCTTTCCGTTATTAAGTGCGTTGGCGTTGCAGTATGTTACTTCGGCTCATTCCATTGTCTTCGTGGGCATATTGCCTGTTGCTACGGCTGTCTTTGGTATCATTCGCGGAGGCGAGCGTCCACGACCTATATTTTGGCTTTTCTCAATTTTAGGTAGTCTTTTGGTGGTAGGTTATGCAGCAGCACAAGGGCTTACGACCTCGCCCATTGGCGATATCCTGATGCTTGCGGCAATCATTCTTTGCGGATTGGGTTATGCAGAGGGCGCAAAACTTTCAAAAACAATGGGCGGTTGGCAGGTCATCTCTTGGGCATTGATACTTTCTCTACCCGTAATGTTGCCGCTTACCTTGATCTATATGCCATTATCGTTTGAGGGCATCAGCAACGGGGCTTGGATTAGCTTGGCTTATGTATCGCTGTTCAGTATGTTTGTTGGTTTCATTTTTTGGTATCGCGGGTTGGCACAGGGTGGTACTGCAACCGTAGGGCAATTACAGTTGTTACAACCGTTTTTCGGTTTGGCATTAGCCGCTTCATTACTTCACGAAGAAGTAAGCATGGGTATGCTAGCCGTTACGGTTGGCGTAATCCTATGCGTAGCAGGCACCAAGAAATTTGCGAAGTAAAAGACAAGAACAGCTAAGCACAATTCCGGATAAGGTCGTCAACGATTAGCATAGCAGACTAGGTGGCGTTCACCACGTAGCGAAGAATGACCGCGCCGTTTGCCAAAGGACGTACATCAATGGGTACCAGTTTCGTCCTTTCAATCTTTTGGAATAACGACAATCCGCCGCCTAGCAGCACCGGGGCAACGGTAATGCGGAGTTCGTCTACAAGCCCCATCCGCAATAACGCCGATGCAAACTCGCCAGCGCCCCACACGACCATGTGTTTGCCGGGCTGCTGCTTCAGTGAGGCCACTTCCGTGCTGGGCTCGCGTGCGATGCGCGTATTCGCCCAGTCGGCCGATTGCAAGGTCTTCGAGAACACGATGTGAGGGGTGCGTTCCGCCCATTGTGCGTATTTCCGTTCATTTGGATCGGCATTCGGATCGGTCAGTACCGACCGCCAGTAGTCGGCATATTCGGGGTACATATTGCGCCCTACCACCACGGTATCTACGTCTTCAAGATGGTTGAACATGTGTTTCCAGACTTCCTCCCCTGCCGTGAGCCAGTCCCCTTCGCCGTTTGGCCCTGCGATGTAGCCATCGAGTGACATATGCACTGTGACAATTAGCTTTCTCATATTGCTGATCACTCACCCATGTCAGCAAAGTTTTATATATTGGAGAAAACTGAGTTTGATTTTATGGAGCGCTATCAATTTTTCAAACAATTCCACAACATCAGCCTAACGGACTATCATTTATTGACTGATTGCCTTAAAGCCAGGTCGTTCAAGAAAGGAGAGTTCATTACCGTGCCCGGACAGATCCAACGGAAACTTTACTTTGTAAAAAGCGGTGTCCAGATGGCTTACTTTGAGACCGGCGACAAAATCTATACGCTTGCCTTTACCTATTTCCCCTATCTGTGTGCCATCGCAGAATCGTTTTCATTTCAGGTACCTTCGAAATACCATTTGGTTTGTTTGACAGATAGCGAATTGGAATACATCACGCATGACGATTTGCAAAACCTGGTCGACCAATCACAGCAAATGGAAAGGCTCTTCAGACGGATGACCGAAGCCATGTTTGCCGGCATGATTGATCTGCATATCGAACTGCGTGCAATGACCATTGAAGAACGGTACAAAAAGTTTTGCCGGAAAAGTCCGCATCTGCTTCAGCTTGTACCCCATAAATACATCGCCTCTTATTTAGGCATAGATCCCACTAACTTCAGTAAGCTGTTCAACAACGTTAAATTTTGATGTTGGCGTAGACCAAGATTTGTTTGCCCGGTCGTTTCGACCTTTGTGATTACATAAACACAAAAGAAAACGATGATGAAAACAAATGGAAACTATGCCGATGTCAATGGACTGAAAATGTATTATGAAGTATATGGTACCGGGAAACCACTGCTCCTCCTGCCCGGAGCGCTTTCGGGAATCGGCACGGCATTCGGGAAGTTAATCCCACTGCTCGCAACGGAAAGACAGGTTATCGCAGCCGAATTTCAGGGATATGGCCACACAGCGGATATCCCCGAGCGCCCACTCTCTTATGAGCAACTTGCAGATGATGTTATTGAATTACTCCGTGTTTTACATATACCGCAAACAGATATTTTCGGGTATAGTACGGGTGCTGGAGTCGCGTTGCAAGTAGCTATCCGTAGACCCGCCATGGTCAGAAAACTGATACTGGCATCCGTTAGCTACAGGAGCAGCGGGCGGCACCCAGATCTCAAGACCCTCTTCAGTCCGGAATTCATGGAACAAGCCTTGAAAGGATCTCCATATGAGGCTGAATACCTGAGCACAGCCCCAAGGCCCGAAGACTGGTCGAAGCAACTGGCAAAAGTAAGGGCATTTGAACAGGAAGTGCAGGATTGGTCGGAGGATGAAATCAGAATGATTAAGGTTCCCGCGTTGATTATCGCTGGCGATGCGGATATCGTGCTGCCTGAGCATACCCTTGCGTTGTATAAATTACTCGGTGGCGGCAGCTTAGGTGAGCTATCAATGCCTGCCTCACAGCTTGCCATATTGCCAGGAGTCATGCATACGGCATTAACACAAAAAACAGATTTGCTGATGGCTATGATTCCGAATTTTCTTGATCTTGGTAATTAGTGCTTTCACCTCTGAACTGGCGTACCCTAAACAGGGATGGCCCACTGAAGATCAATCAGTGCCGACATTGCGGGCATCGGTGAAAACTGAAATAACCATTGTGCCTATCTTCTACAAGCGATTCAGGATGTATATCTGGTACAGGAGATTGATTTAGCATAGAACAGGGGTAGTCATTAAAAAGCGTCCTTAAGCCTACCATGTACAGAAGCTTTTAGTTAAACATAAAAGACTAGACTACTTTTATTTTTTAAGCGCGCTAATTCCTTCCTCAAATGTAATTACGTTTTTGTAGCCGAGTTCTCTTCTTGCTTTTTGATCTGAAACTGAAAACTCCGTGGCCATCAATCGAATCAATGGGGGTGAAACGGGTGGAATTGTACTCAATCTGAAAGTCTTCCAAATGCTTCCAAATATACGCGCCATAATGACTGCAACCCAACGCGGCATTTCTTTTTCTCCAGGATCCAAGCCATAGGCTTGTGCGATTTCAGTTAATGTTTTACGCCAAGACCTTCTATCACCATCTGTGATAAAAAAGGCTTCCCCGCCTATATCTGAACGTATTGCCGCAAACAGAGCCTGCGAAAGATTTTTAATGTGTATGGTTGACAATATTTGATGACCTCCGCCTACCCATCTCCATTTTCCATCTTTAATTCTTTTAAATACCTGCTCATAGTGGTGGTTATAAGGCCCCCAAATCAACGGAGGTCTCAGAGCAATCGTTTGGAAATTATCAGAATTCGCTTCTAGAACAGCTTTTTCCGCAATAGCCTTGGTTTTGGGGTATAAATCCCTGGGGAGTCCTTTTTCCGCCTGATCTTCTGTAAGGTTAACTAATGGCGAACCCGGTACTACGGGTGCAGCGCTTAAAAAAATAAATTTCCTAACCCCTACCTTTTGTGCCATTGACAGTAATTGCTTTGTGGCATCTACATTAATGCTATAAAACGGTTTAGGATTGTACGAGAAATTCATAAAAACTGCCGAATGAAATACAAGCTCACAATTGCGAAGAGCCTGCTCCGTATTCTTGGATAAAGAAGTCAGATCATCCCTTACCGGGATGGCACCTAAACCCGTTACTTTTTCGGCTGAACCTGAACTCCTCGCCAGGGCATAAACTTCATGTCCTTCGTTAATTAAATCAGGAATGATGTTTTCTCCTACAAAACCAGAACCCCCAGTAACAAATATTTTCATTTCTTTCTCTTTTGATGAATAACTATGCAAAAGTCAGGAACTTCAAAATGAAAGCACTTGCCATATGGCAAAAAGGGATTTCGATCCAAACTTGACCCATGGTTATCAAAAGCGAACGGAACTGGAGTGAGACCTCACACCGCGTGGGAAAAAATCCAATGGGTAAGAAGCAGCGATAAAACGCGAGATACGTTGCCTGCATAACCCATAAAGCACGGATTTAGCCAGCGGGCCGTGGCTTATCGATAAGAGCCCGCAATGCTTGGATAGTTTCGTTTTTGGAAGCGACGGTTTCCCTAAGCGCGTCGATAACTGCTTGTTGGTCTGGGTTCGGGCTGTTTTTTATTGGTGAAACGGCGTGTTTATCCCCAACGGCATCGCATAAAAGTCCGTCGGAAACCCCAATAAGGTAATCACTGCTCAATTCATGGTATGATTTTTTCAGCCTAAAGAAGTGCTCAATGGTCGCTTTCTTCCGGCCGGTCTTCAAATCGTTAACACCAGCTTTATTTTCCGAAATAAGCTCACCAAACTGCACATAGGTCTTTAATTTACCTGATTCTTTCAGATATTCGAACACCTGAAACAGTCGCTCGTTGTGTGATAAGCTCATAAAATATGAAATTATTTTACTTTACGCTTTAAAGTATAAAATATTAATACTATCTTTGTGGTAGTATGAACAAACTTAGGCAAATTCCTCCTAATAAAAGGAATTAACCGATCTCTCCGCTGCCACAGAAAGGCTTGATAAGCGGAAATGTACTGTAAAGAGACAGGATATTCATTAAACTGACCTAATTATCTACTATGAGTGAACAAAAAACTACCATTTTAGCCACATCCCTGGAACAACAAGGACAGAAGAAGACACGAAAAGCATCCGATCCTTTTATCATCCCTTGGGAAGATGGGGAGGCTTTTAAGCTGACGACCGAATACTTGGCCACCTTTGTCACCGCTGATGAACTTGCCAAATACAAAAAGGAATACTTTTATTCCTATAACGATCGATACGATGTAGGCACGGAAACGTTGTCTTTTAATGCCTCCACATCTAAAGGTTGGCATATCATCAGTTGTCATATCGGAGGCGAAAACCTATCCGTCAAATGCACTTGCAAGTCGAGAAATGACGGGATATGCAGTCACGCTTGGGTGTCGTTATATACGTTGACCAGTAGGTATGGCAGCCAGTATTTTAAGCGCTTCCGCAATCCAGCTATCGAAAAACTGTCTTTAGCACAACGAGATATCTTACTTGTCAGCGTCAACCGTGATGGTATAAGATTTCGTGCCCACGAAAATTTCGGGCGGCTATTTGGGTTTTACAACGGGAATGAGCGATTTTATGAGAACCATCATCCAATTGTGCTTCAAGAAAAGGCTATCCAACACGAAAAAACACTGGTATACGGTATTCCGGATGATGGTATAAGTTTCCCGGAACCCATATTGATCCCGTTCTATGCAATCGAAAACCCAAAGCGTTCGATCAAACGACCTTTCATCGCATTCGACAAGAGTTTCATTTTTAATGGAAATGGGCAGATGAGGGACGGGCACACGTTCAACCAAACCCTTATCAATACCCTTTGCCAGGAAATGGTGAACGTATCGATGGCGTGGCAATCGGTGTTGGAGACCCGGTTTGAGGTCAGCGAAAAGAAGCCCCGGCATGAACCATCCGAACACGAGTACAAAAATCATTTACTCTTCAAGTATTGGAACGCTTTATTACCGTTATTGAAGGATGAATATATACTGGCCTATGAATCGACTTATAGAAACCCTGCAATCACCCGTCCTCAAAACCGTCTATCTTTTAAGATCAGACTGACAGACCAAAATCCTGCTATTTCATGTGTACTTACAGATAAAGAAACGCATGTCGAATTTCGTTTGAAAATCCAGGTCGACAATGAGGTATTGGATAAACCTACCTCATTCCCCCATTCTTCAGGCTTTTTCATTTCCACGGGCAACGGTAATGATTATACCATTGTCCGCTCGCTCCGTGACGCCGAAATTATCAGGCAGTTCGCACGTGCTAATTATTGCATTTCCGTTTTGCCCGAGGATTTTCAGAAGTTTAAGGAAGAAATATTAAATTCAATTGTTGAGCATTATCCCATTACGGTGGAACGTACTGATGGCGATGCATCTTTTTTTCTGGTAGAGGAGCCGCTAGCGGTATCACGAAGCTGTGTGCACATAAGCCGTCAGGGCGATGACATCACGTTGAAACCAACGATTGTGTATGGCGACAACCACCATGTGAACCTGATTTCGCATGGAAACCCGATATTCAGGTCAGCAGGAAAGCGAGAGAAAGTCTATCTCCGGCATGCTGACAAGGAACTGAAGTTCAAAACTATGATGCAGTCGCTCCATGCCCAACTTGCTGTACAAACCGATTGCGGACAGTATCGCATCCCATTCCCGTTAGTACAGAAGGGGAAATGGCTCATTGAAGCGATAGAAACCCTAAAGGAAAAAGGTATTGAAGTTTCGGGCGTTGACAAGCTGGAAGGGTTTGAATTCAATCCGAATCAGCTAGAATGGAATATGCAAATAAAGGGGGATTGCGACTGGTTTGATATCGCCTTCGATATCAAATTCGGGGATCAACAGCTGAGCCCTGCCCACCTCAAATCGATGGTCAAGAATCCCGGGGGGTACGTATATCTTCCGGACGGATCGGTCGGCCAGATACCTTCAGCCATACAGAAAAAATGGATTCCACTTTTTCAACTTGGGGAGGCTACAGAAAGAGGGTTAAGGCTTTCAAGCAAACACTTTACAACCATTCGAACTTTCGCCGGCAAAATCAGCGAGCCTAAGATCAAGGAACGGATTAAGCAGCAGCGTCAGAAACTCCAGTCCCTCGACAAAATCCAGCCCTTGCCAAAGCCCGAAACCGTACAGGCGGTACTGCGTCCGTACCAGGAAATGGGGTTCAGCTGGATGGGCTTTCTGCGTGAATTTGGTTGGGGAGGTATCTTAGCTGACGATATGGGGTTAGGTAAGACGCTACAGGTACTCACGTTGCTCGACTACCACTACCAGCAAACACCCGAAGCCCCCGCGTCGTTGATTGTTGTTCCCAACTCGCTTTTGTTCAATTGGCAGCAGGAAGTCCAAAAGTTTACGCCGCATCGACAGGTACTTGTGCATCATGGTACCAATCGTGATGCTCAGCTTGATTGCGAGGCGGGTCAACTGGTGCTTACTACCTACGGCACATTAATCTGGGATATCGAAATGCTCCAGACCCAACGATTCAGCTACCTTGTCTTGGATGAATCCCAAGCGATCAAGAATCCATTATCCAAGCGCTTTGAATGTGCACAGGCAATCCAATCGGACTACCGATTGGCGTTGACTGGTACACCCATCGAAAACGGTATCGCTGACCTCTTTGCCCAGCTGGATTTTGTTAACCCGGGCTTCTTGGGCACATACGGACAGTTCAAGAAAAACTTTCCCGGCATAGCCGATGGCACAGCCAGCAGTGAAACTAAGGAGTCCCTGCAACGGATCATTGCGCCTTTTATGCTAAGGCGTACCAAGGCACAGGTTGCCAAAGACCTTCCGGAGAAAACGGAGATGATCCTTTACTGTGACATGCTGCCGGAGCAACGGAAAATATATGAACGTTATCGCCGGTATTTCCGAGGGGAGCTGGAAGGCAAAGTAAGTGAAGGGATGGATAAGGCAAAGTTTTTTGTATTGGAGGGGTTGATGAAACTGCGCCAGGTGTGCAATTCCCCTTCGCTTATAAAAAGTGAAAATTTACCCAATGTGTCTGCAAAGTTGGACGAGATGAAGGAGCATATTCTCGAAAAGACACAGGGGCATAAACTGTTGGTGTTTTCATCGTTCACCGCCATGTTAGCGCTGATGAAAACCGAACTGGAAGGATTAGGTATCTCCTACGCTTATCTGGATGGGAAAGTGCCGGGCGATCAACGCCAAGCGGAGGTGGCAAGGTTCCAAAACGACGAAACCTGCCGGGTATTCCTGATAAGCCTCAAAGCCGGTGGCACAGGCCTAAACCTTACGGCAGCAGATTATGTGTACATCCTCGACCCTTGGTGGAATCCCGCTGCCGAGGCGCAAGCCATCGATCGATGCTACCGTATCGGGCAGGATAAGCATGTAATGGCGTATCGGATGATTTGCAAAGACAGCATCGAAGAGAAAATCCTCAATATGCAAGCCAGCAAGAAAGAACTCGCGGATTCGCTCATCCAAACGGATGGCAGTGTATTGAAAGCCTTGAACAAAGACGATTTGCTGCGATTATTTGATTAAAAATAAGCTAACTAACCGATGTTATGGAACCTAAAATCACATCCTACGCCGGAATGCTTGACCAAAGCGATTTTAAACAATGGTACAAGTATGTGGATTTCCGGATAGCCTATCAGTACACCTCGGAAGAAGTTTCTTTTTTGATGAGTAAACCTCCTTTTTATTTTTCTGACTACGAAGTCATATCCAGCGCATCTCGATTGACTGCCGACGATTTAGGGGTATTATCCGGTATTTTTAGTGGCTCAATGCCGAAGCAACTCGAACTGAATGAAGACGACTTTGGGCTTTTTGAGAAGCGGATTGTCCGCGTAAGGCGAGTGGAGGAACCCAAACAGATCTGCTTTGCCATAACCATCCCCTGGACCATAAAAAAAGGCCAAAAAAGCATAAAATTCCATGAGCAGAAAAGACGCATTAACATTGCGGAAATGGCTGAAATTCGACTGCGGATCCAGCAGACTTTGGATAGGCTGTTCAAATTGGGGTATTTCCGCTGTGGGAGGACAGCGCTCGACATATACCGCACCGCGGAAGAACGCTGCCGGTTTTCACCCATACTTAGGCCGCTATACGTGAAAGAAGGCCTTTATCGTCTAATCAACGCAGGCAGCCTCACACTGAAAATGAAAAATGACTATCTGCGGTTCCAAGAGCCTCACTTGGACCATCCGGTATTCCAAGAATCCGGATTGTTGTTCACCTAGTCAAAGCCGCACATCACCTTGGACGTGTAGGCCAGCCTTGGCAATCTTACGATCCAAATTGTACATTCCTTTCAGGAAGTAAATGCAAATGTTCGTGTCAAACATACAACACAATTGGAAAAGGTGGATGAACCGTGGCTTATCCCTACCTTAATCCCTACCCAACACCAACCGAATGTTCCTCACCAACCGCTGCAGCAGGGAGGCATCCTCGGTGACAATCTCGGCCGTGCCAACCATGCCGGTAGTGAGCCGGATATGCCGATGCGGGGCAATCGGCTGCAGGTCCACCCGCGAAAGGAAGATGCTGTCTTGGTATGGCACGCCGCTCAGCCGGCCCACCGATCCCTTCAGTACCCCGTACTCCTCGAACGGGAAGCTATTAAGCTTCACCAACACTTCCTGCCCCTCCTCCACCTTGCCCATGTTGTATTGGGGGATATTCACCTCCCCGAAGAAATCGGTGCTACCCGGGTTGATATGGAATACCTCCTGTCCCACTTCGATATGCTGGTTCCGCTGGATGATGCCCGCATACACCACCGTGCCCGCCTGCCGGGCGGTGAGCACGTGCTGGCTTTTCCACTGTTCCGCCTCGCTGATGAGGCTGTTCAACGCCTGCATGAATTTCGACTTCTCCTCGGCGATCTGGTTGTCCAGGTCGGCCAGCTCCTTTGCCTTGGCCGTGTGGCTGGCCTCGTTGGCCAATAAGGCCGACTGCGTCTGCTGCATGGGGTGTTGCTTGGCCAGCAAAGTGGCCTGCTGCTGCTGGTATTCCGAAGGGGAAATGACCTTCCGTTCGGCCAGTTCCCTGTACCGTTCGAATTCCGTTTCGGCCAATGTGTACTCACGTTCCTGCAATTCCCGCTGCAATTCCAGTTGCTTGCGTTGCTGTTCGACGTTTTGCATGTCCCTCTGGATGTAAGCCCGCCTTTTCAGGTAGATGCCGTCGCCTATCGCCGCCCGGTAGGTGAGGTAGGATTGGTAGAAGGCCTGGTAGCTATTCTGCAATTCCCCCAGTTGCAGGTTGATGGGAGGGGCCACCGCCGTGGATTCTCCATAGCCATCCCCGAACTGCCGGTCCCTCAGCCCATGGAGCCTCTCCAATAGTTCCAGCACTTCCCCATGGTCGGCCGTGCTCTCCATCCATGCCAACGGCTGGCCTGCCTCCACGGCAGCGTTCTCTTCCACCAAGATGTCCACGATGTTGCCGGAAATCCTGCTGATGACGGCCTTGGGTGCATTCGCTGCGTTGATGCGTACCGGTGCCCGCACGATATCGGGATAGCGGATGAATGCCGCCAGCGCCACGATGCCCAACAGTACCACCAGCACCCATGTGATGCCCCAGCGGAGCAACCCATGCGGCGGCGTGCCGATGATGTCTTGGATGTCCTCCGTGTGGACTTCCCGCCGATCGGCGGGTAAGGTATCCGGTTCTTTATCTTTCACGTCCATGGTCTAATGTCTCAAATCTCACGTCTCATATCTATCTATCAATTCCCCAATTCCAGCTGGTTTTTGACCAAATGGTAATAATCGCCCCGCTTCGCCGTCAGTTCCCGGTGGGTGCCCTGTTCCACCACACGCCCCCTGTCCAGCACCACGATGTTGTCCGAATGGCTCACCGTGCTCAGCCGGTGGGCCACGATGATGGCTGTCCGGTTTTTCAGGAAATCCCTCAGGTTATCGATGATAACCCGCTCGTTGTTGGCGTCCAAGGCGTTGGTGGCCTCGTCGAAGAGGATGTAATGGGGATCCTTGTACACCGCCCGAGCGATAAGCAGGCGTTGCCGTTGCCCCTGGCTGATGCCTTTGCCGGCTGTGCCAATTTTCGTTTTCAGCCCGAAGGGTTGTTCCTCGATGAACTCACCGAGGTTGGCCATGCGGATGGCTTGTTCCACTTTCTTGCGGTCGGGGAACTCATCCCCCACGGCGATGTTGTTCTCGATCGTGTCAGCGAAAATGAACCCGTCCTGCATCACCACCCCGCAGGCGTCCCGCCAGGTAGGGAAACCGATTTGGTTGAGCTTGGTCTGGCCGATGCGGATTTCCCCAGCCTCGGGTTCATAGAACCGGAGGATAAGTTTCAGTATGGTCGTCTTGCCGCTGCCGCTCATGCCCACGATGGCGGTGGTCTTCCCCTTGGGGAAAACCAAATCGATGTCCGTGAGCACGGGATCGTTGCCCGCGCCGGGATACCGGAAGGTGACGTCACGGAGCGATATGCTTTTATCCAGTGGGAGTTCCCTGAGCCATTCCCGTTCCACCGGCTCCTCATCTTCCTCCCGGTAGATCTCGTTGATGCGTTCGAGGCTGATCTTCGCGTCCTGGTAGGACTGGATGAAGCCCAACAGCTGCTCGATGGGGCTGCTCACCATGCCCACGATATACTGGATGGCCACCATGCCCCCGAGGGTGAGGTCGCCATCGATCACCGCCTTGGCGCTCATGAACGTGATGAAGATGTTCTTGAGCTGGTTCACCGCCATGGAACCGGCCTGCTGGTACTGTGACAGTGCCAGGCTCCTGACCTTGAATTTGAACAGCCGTGCCTGTATCCCTTCCCATATCCAGCGCTTCTGCCTTTCGCTGTTGTTCAGCTTGATCTCCTGCATGGCGCCCACCAGTTCGACGATGTTGGTCTGGTTGTCCGATGAGATCGCGAAGCGTTTGTGGTCCAGCTCGCGCCTGCGTCTGAGGAACAGCAGTATCCAGCCGGTGTACAGCACGGTGCTTCCCATGAACACGAAAAAGACGCCCGCATGGTAGAACGCCAGCACGAAGCCGAAGACGACCAGGTTCACGAAGGAGAACATCGTTCCGAGCGTGGAGCCGGTGAGGAAGGCCTCGATGCGCTGCTGGTCGGCCATGCGCTGCATGATGTCACCCGTGGTCTTGGTCTCGAAGAACTTCATCGGCAGCTTCATCAGCTTTATGAGGAGGTCGGTGAGGATGGAGATATTCACCCGGGTGCTGATGTGCAGCAGTATCCACGAACGGATGAACTCCACGCCCGTCTGCCCGATGAACAGGGCGATCTGGGCGATGAGGATGAGGTGGATGAAGTTGAGGTTGCGCGTACTGATTCCGATGTCCACCACCGACTGGGTGAGGAAGGGGGTGATGAGCTGCAGGATGGTTCCGACTAACAGTCCCAGCACCAGCTGCACGAACAGCCTACGGTAGGCGTAAAAGTAGCGCAGCACAGTGCCCCAACGCAGCACGGTATTGTCCCCGTCGCCCTCGTCATTTTCATAAAACTGGGGGGTTGGACTTAGCGCCAAGGAAACACCGTTGTAGAGCTCCTTATGGGCAAACCAGTTATCGGTGAATTCCTTTTCGGTAAGTTTCCGCCTACCGCTGGCGGGGTCGGCGATGTAATAGCACCCCTTTTTCACCTTGTACAGCACAACGAAATGGTCCTGCCGCCAGTGCAGGATGCAGGGCAGCAGGATCTCACCCAACTGTTCCAGTGTGAGCTTCACCCCCTGTGTTCGGAGGCCAATTTTCTCGGACGCTTCACTGATACCCAACAGGTTCACTCCGGTTTTGGTAATCTGGCAGAGCTTGCGCAGACGATGGATGTCAATATTGCGGCCATAGTGTTTGCACACCATTCGTAGGCAGGTGGCCCCGCAGTCCATCTGGTCCTGTTGGCGGTAGTGGGGGAAAAGTTTCAATATTAAGCGGTCTATAAAGTCAAGCTATTGAGTAAGATATTTCTGCTTCAGTCGTTCGTATATACTATCTGGATGGTATATAGCATTTTTATTTAAATAGCCCTGCCTCCAATACACGAACCCTTGGATAGTAATCATCATCATAACTTACAATCACACTGTCACCCGACATAACAAGGTAAATCGCCTCATTCGGGAATGCAAGAAGCATAAACGCGCTCCTCGATTCAAATGGATACACTTTATAACCTGTCAACTGTCCAATGATTCGCTGGTTGTTGTGGGCATGAAACAACGAAATGCCTCCCCTGTTTTCGGGCGCACTTGTTGTGTCAAATTTTACATAAATACTATCCCGTTTTTTTTCGATACCGGCCACCTCCCCTTCGGCAGCAATAGTATGTTTTTTACTTTCATTGGATAGGCATGCCGCTAACACCAATGCTACAGGGCAGAATAAACGGATTGTTCTCACAACAACAAAAATCCTCATAAATGCTGCTTTAGTCAAAATGTTTATTCAATATGTTTTTTATTCCTGCCTCATTTGGTCCAAGTGCGTTATGATATGATATTTCTCCCTCTTTATTGAAAATGACATAACGGGGGATGGTTTGAAGATTTAGTTGTTTGGCCCACTTGGAGGCTCTTACATTAAGGTAAAGGTAACTACTCGTGTCATCCGATAGTCCTTCTTCTTTCGACGCTTGCACCCAGTCATCAAATTTCCCGTCAATGGATATATAAATAAAATGAATAGGCTTGTCTTTATATGTTTTTTTCAACTTGTGAGATGCTGGCATCGCCTGTCGACATGGCACACACCAACTGGCCCAAAAATCGATATACAACACTTTTCCTTTATTATTCTTCAAAAGTTGATCTAAAGTTATTTGCTTCTTATCAGCTAGTAATAAAATCACTGAATTTGAGGCCGAACGAAGCGAATCGAAATCAAGCAAATACTCACGCTGTATTGAATGGAGTAGCATGGTGTCTGCCGTATAATTTCTGAATTTTTGAAAGATAGCTCTAAAATCTTCCAAGGGTAAGTGTTCCGCAGCTCCTCGCACTTGTTTATACAGGAGCAATTCCTTAACCCGCGCCGGGAAAACATCAGATCCCTCCAGCATTGCATAACTTCCGCTATCTTTTGAAACCGGTTTAACCGTCTCGTAAAGTAGCGGTGTTTCAGCAGACAGCTGCCTGGACGCAAATAACTCGCTTAAATCCAGAAAATAGGAATAAGGCATGTCTATACCGCTGTTTCTCGTAGAGTCAATGATAAGCCGGACATCGTTATCAGTGATTCGACGACGGCCATAGTCCATCACATACCGCATAAAGACGAGCCGGTCCCTCCTCATTTCATACACATCCTGTGAGACCAGTTTACTATTCCTGAGGCTATCTATAAAAGCCATCTCATCCTCCATCTCCTCCAGTGCCCGTTGCCCCCAATGCTCTTTCTCTTGCTGGTCGATTACCATTCTATCCTCTTTAAGGTTCAGATACTTAAGAATGGGATAAGTCTGATAGAATAATAGGGCGGGAAATTTTTGCTTCGCATAACGCGACTCATATAATAGAGAGTCCACTTTCAAATCGTACGCTTTTACTTTCCGGTTTCTGATGTGGAATACGGGGTTGGCATCCAAATAGGTGACTTCAAGCGTATCATGGGGATATAATACGATATCGGAATAAAATAACTCGCGGTACCTGTGCCGCAATTTTACCTTGGAACTGTTTATCGGAATTGAAATGGTATCTATTTTACCCGCAACTGGTTTAATAGGCGTGGCCGATAAATTTTCCCATAAGGCTATCGAGGCCTCCCCAGACATACTTGCTTTCTCACTTATAAAGATGGTGTCAGAAAACGTCGGAGAACTATTAAAAATTAATGTAACCTGCCCTTGGGCCTGTACAGAGTCGCTTAACGCATTCGTGCAACAGCAAATACTAGTTGTGGCGAATAAAGACACGAAGACACAAAATTGTTGAAAATACTTTGAAATTTTCATTATTGGAAATTTAATAATCAATACTCCGGTAAGTTTTCCGGATGAATTTTAAAAATGTGGTGTAGTGAAAATTTTCTTAAGTTACTGATATTCAAAAACAAATTAACTATCGTGATGTAGTCAGATAATTTAATCAAACTCAGATGTTTTGCTGACATTGAAAAAAATATAATGCGGAAATCAAGATCAGCCATAGAACGCATTTGAAGCAAGAAAAAATTTACCGAAGTATTGAATAATAAGTTAGATAAGGGTGCCCACATTAAACGCGCGGACACCCTTTCTTCACTCCAACCAAGAAGCTGATCCACAGTTGTCACAGCACCATCGTCTTGTACCTCCTGCAGTGTTTTCCAACATATTATTTACCTCGACGAATGAAATCCCAATAACTTTCATCGAGCCAGTTACCGTGTTAATGTGTGTAGACTGCGCACCAGTATAACTCCACGGCCCAGTTGAATACCAGGGGTCACTCGCGTGGCTAGAGTAAAAATAAATTGCACAACTCCCAGCCCCTCCAACGATATGTTTCATCTGCTCCCTTGTTAGGATTTCCTGTACATTCTTTAAATCTAATTTTAATTTTTTCATTATTTTGATTTTTTCGTAAAACAATTTAGAATTGAAATTCTATTAATTTGTAGTCCATTTTAATGGACAAATTATCACTACAGCCTTCTACTCTGTGCAGCAGGTTATATTTTTATAGTTTGTTTACTTTGTCAATTGCTTGCCCTCCTTTCTTTATTATGATCTCAAAAAATATTTTAAGTCATTTAAGTTATACATATCTGGCAGCTGATACCCATTCACAAAGAAAGTAGGCGTAAAGGAAATTTCCATTCCGTTGCACCACTCCCGCATGGCTGTCAATTTATGTCCTTGCTTTTCAATTTCTCCATTCATCGGGTATTTGGAAACAAAGTCTCCATTTTCTTTTTTGGGTGCATTGTACCAATCCCCTAAAGCCTGCTTTGTGAACTGCTCATCACCCTTTTCGGCTATGGCCAGCAGATGCTTTACTGGTGAGGCTTTTCCATCCTGTACATCGTCTGAAGCGGTAAAAATAATTTGTACCTGCACATTCGGATTATGACACAATATCTCCTCAATGGCGGGATGGGCCTTGGCACACGGGCCGCAATACGGGTTGCACACCTTGATAATTCGGTGTTTGGCATTCGGGTTCCCGAGCCTGATACCCAGCCCGTCGGTGGATTCGGTGACTGCCCGTTGCTTCCCCAACAGCGCTTGGAAAATCTGTGGACTATGTTTCAGTCTGGCCAAACCCATTCGGTGGTTCTCACCCTCTTTCGCTTTTTTAAAGGCGGGAACAATCAGCAAGCCCGCAAGGAATGGAAGGGCAAAGCATGTGGCTAATGTTAGTGCGGCCGCAGTTGAAAATCCAATATCGGTAGTGAACAGCCGCCCGTCAGCCATCACTAGCATCGCTTGTACAACGAGGATACCCTGTACCAAAAGGCAAAGCACGCACCATTGTTTGGCCACGCGCCATTGGTAGTACAGGGAAAATATGATATAAGGGATTGCGGACAAACTCAAGGCAGACAATGGCAAGTATATCTGTGGATTGGCAATGCCTCCGGCCAATAGGGCCAGCGAGGCACCTGTAAAATAACTGAACCCGATGAGGCTCCAGCTGACACCGAATAGGCTAGACGCCCCGGATTGGAGGATGGCGGCGCAATCCACGTTTTTTTTACCTGAACATACTTGTTTCAAAGCTGGATTATGACGATCCACCTCGTACCAAAGCAACAAAACACAAACAGCAGAACCCACGAGGGCGAGTAGTATGTACAACGATGCGACAAGGACTGCCCACCCGTCTTGGAACAAAGCCAGTACGATGGCTATCGCAGCCAATGCGGGAAGCGTCAGCAGTCCTAAAATGATATGGGTCTGTTGCCGCTTTTCCGTAGCAAGAGCAGCTGCGTAGTCCCGTTGCCCAGCTCCCTCACCAGCTTCGCCCACCAACACGATGCCTTCGATTGTTTTCTGGAATGTCTCGGTACTGGAAGTTACCCACCGGTGTTGCCCCGGCGGCAGGTGAATAACTGTATCACCATCAAATCGTTTCACTATGGTCAGCGATAGTCCGTCGCCGGATTTCATCCGGGCCATGAACGGAACCTCGATCTGGCCAAGCTGTTCTACATTGACCTTCGCGGCGACATTTTCCACACCGAAACCGCTAAGCGCATCGCTGACCGAAAGTAGACTCGGCGAATCCGGATGCTCCCCTAAGGCGGCTTTTACCGCCGTTTTGGTAACGGGTACGCCGAGCAGGCGAAGATACGCACGCACCGTTTCGGTATCACTATCGGTCGGGAACAGTAATTTTTCCAGCATTCGGATCATCATTTATATCTTGGTTTCAACTGGGTGTATCCCATGGTTTTCCTCCACGAGTTTAATCAGCATCCCCGTGTTATCCAAACAATTGGTAGGTTTTTTTTCCAAAAAAAACATAATACTTGCCCACCCGCTCCCCGATGTCGCCGGTATGTCTACAGACTGTATTGCCGGATCGCCGTTTTTGGGGTATAGTGTCACCGATTAGCCTTTTTTGGATTACTTGCCAGAAGGCCCGGGCCTTCTGTAACGAACCATCCGGGTCTTATTTCTTCAGGCTTTCCGCAGAACTGTCCTCCTGGGTATCCTGCCCTTGCACTCTTCCCATTTCGAAAGCCCAGCCATTGATGGCACGGATGGCTTTCTTGATTTCTTCCTTGCCCAGCTCGCATTTGAGGTCTATCGCACAGAAAACGCCTGATCCGCTATGTGCTTCCAATGACAGGAAATAAGTGGCGGCTAGCAACACCGCGAAAACCGACCGGTAGCCAATGTCAGCATCCTCAAGGTGCACACCGGCCTTATCGCATAACCCGACTATCATGGCTTCCCGATTGCCGTAGATGCGCTCGAAAAAAACATTCTCGTGATCCGTGTATTTCGAAAACAGTATCTTCCTTAGGGCATCGTCTTGGCAAAGTGTGGCGAATTGTTTTTCCAAGAAGAAACCGGTAAGGTCTTCGGAGTTCAATTTACTCTTGCTATCCAGGGTTTGGAGCATCCTATGGATCGTGTTGTCCCAATTTTGCTTCATCAGCACATACTGTTCCAACAGGTTCTCCAAACTACCGAAATATCGGTATATCAGGTTCTTGTCTACCCCCGCTTTCCTTGCTACTTTATTAACCCCGATACCTTTGACGCCCTGCTCATCATAGAGTTCCCCCACCGCCAATACTAATCGGCGCATGGTGGTTTTCTTGTTTTTGCCCATAGCAGCAACCGTATTTGCATAATAAAAGTACTTTTATCAGACTTATTTGAACTTTTTTCTTGCTGTTAATCCTCCCCAGGAATAGTACGCTGTTAACTTGTCGAAGTATCAAAATCTTGAACGAAGCAATTAACAAGACAAAGGAAAATAAAAATCTTATCGTTTCTTCACACCATAATTGTGGGAAATACTACCCCAATTTAGGTGATATAACGGGACCGATGGAACTAGGTTGACGTCCCCGGACAAAATACCCCTCCGGTGGATCCCGCCACTGGCAACCCGTCTTCAATCGGTAGAATATCGCCCGGATAACCTCAATGGGGCTAATCCGGGGTTTGAACCCACGCTTGCCCACAGGGCAACCGCAAAAAAAAGCGGCACCCCCTTTCGGAGATGCCGCTGGCTGTCGTCTGCCGGTAGGCAGGCAGTAGCGATACGGCGCAAGTCTTAAATCACGGTGGCCATTACGCTGTCACTGTAATTGAGCACTTCGGGGTCATTGCCGATGTAAGCACACCGGAATTCGTATTCCGAAAATTGCTGCAAACCTGCTACCGTACGCCTGGATCCGTGGGAGCTTACCTCAATCCATGGGGTTTCACCGTCTGCGATGCGGTATGCAAAGCGGTAAGAGCGGGCCGTGCGGTGGGGTTTCACCTTCAGTGTGATGCTGCGCGAACCCAGCGGACCGCTTATGGCCACGAAATCAGCGGGCTGCGGACACCGGCCTTTCGGCTCGCGGGCCTTGTTGTGGTCGAAACCGGCGGCCAGGATGACGGCAGGGTCGCCCATGGCCACCTGCTGTACGGAAAAGGCCAGCGAATGGAGGGTGTTTTCCAGCCGGCCCCGCACCCGGTCGCGCACCGTGGTGGCGTGTTTGCCGCCACGCACCGCCTCGACCACCGCGACGCGGTAATCAGACAGGTCGGTGTCAAGTACCGATAACTCCGGTACCGGGTTGGGGAACAGCCCATTCCCCGTCATCTTGGTGAGCACATTCTCGGCCACTTGGTCGAGCATTTCTACGCCCATTTTCTTGAAATTGACTTTTGCTTTGTAATACATTGTTTGAAAATTTAAAAAGTAAACATTTATTAATTAATCCCTGGTTTAGGTTGTATCCGCCCGATGGCGGGTGATCGGCCGGGGATCCGGCGGTTAGGGGTTGACGG
Organism: Parapedobacter tibetensis; assembly: GCF_024704835.1. Taxonomy (GTDB): domain Bacteria; phylum Bacteroidota; class Bacteroidia; order Sphingobacteriales; family Sphingobacteriaceae; genus Parapedobacter; species Parapedobacter tibetensis. The sequence goes on along the minus strand of NZ_JAMXBE010000026.1, from coordinate 14,733 downwards.
TGGAGGAACGGGCGGTTCCGGAGGGATAGCTGTGTTTTTCAGCAAGTGATGCCTTTTAGCCCATGAGCTGGAGGGTTTTGCTTATGAGCCAGTGGGTTTAGCTCATGAGCTAAAAGACGTTGCTCATTAGTTGGAGGGCCTAGCTCATGAGCTGGAAAGGTTTGCCCATGAGCTAGAAGTCTTTGCTCATCAGCCGGAGGGCTTAACTCATGAGCTGGAAAGGTTTGCCCATGAGCTAAAAGTCTTTGCTCATTAGCCGGAGGGCCTAGCTCATGACCTGGAAAGCTCGGCTCATTAACTAAAAGGCGTTGCTCATTAGCCGGAGGGCCTAGCTCATGAGTTGGAAAGCTCAGCTCATTAACTAAAAGACGTTGTTCATTAGCTAAGGAGCGTTGCTGATTAACCAGGATGCCTTGCTCATGGGCAACGTTGCCTTGTCAATCAACAAAGGCATCCTTTTCAATGGCGCCCCGACACGGTTGGCGGGGCATGCATCTTCTGCGATGCGCCGGGTAATAACGTACGTCAAAGAACGGGTTCCGTTATCCGTTTCTGGCAACGGGCGGTATTACAAAAGTAGGGAGAATAGGAGCAGGGGGTTAACAGTATCGTGCCATTTTACAAAACCGACGGGTACTTTTTTTGGCACGATACTGTTAATCGTCCGGGAAAGGCGGCATGCGACGTGGCATCACCTGTTTTCGTTGGGAAGGTGGCCGAACGCGGCTTTATATTGTGCCGAGAAGTAGGAAAGGTGGTTAAACCCTACCATGCCCGCGATTTCGCTGACGGGGTGGTGGCTATCTTGCAGCAGTTCGCGCGCCTTTTCCATCCGGGTATTCAGTATGAGCCTTTGCGGTGTAGGCTGCCTCTGGTTTTCAAACAACCGGTAGAGGTTGCGGCGTGATAAACCTACCTGCCCCGCGAGGCGGTCTATATTGAACGTGGGGTCGGCGAAATGCAATTGGATCAGCTCCACGGCCCGGCACATCAGGTCTTCATCCTGCGTTGTGCTTGGCTTGGGGGCCGCCGCCATCAAACTGGCATGATATAGTTTAGCGGTCTGGTACAACGCCTCCTTGCGGTGCACATTGAGGGCAAAACCCCGTTTATCGGTTTTATCGAGCTTGTCTAAGTATTTGTAAATCGTATACGGCAGGAACCGGTGGGGTAGGCTATATGTTCCGGGCCGATCCGCATCGACGGCCATATCCACCAGATCGGCAAACAGCTCAAACTCCTCCGCGAGCAGCGGTATAGCCCGCTCGGAAAAACCGATACAATGGACTCCCGACGGCCCCGTCTCCAGCCGTGCTTCGATCGCTCCGGCCGGGGCCATGGCTGCAAAAAAAGCAAAAGGAGGGATATCAAGTGGCTCCTGTCCGCCGGCAAACACCCATTGGCTTCCGCTCGGCCCATTCAGCACAAACAGCAGCGCACGGTTGGATAACTGCAACGTGACGGTAGCCGCCGTGCTACCTGGCGCCTTCGCCACAAAATAAAAAAAGGTCGTTCCGGCGAAAGCGCGCTCGGGCACGCACGGTTTGCCGTCGATATACAAATATATATGATGTTCCATGGTCTTCGGTGGCAGATTGCTTAGTGTTCACAGGATAAAAATAGTGATCCCGAGGGAAAAAAGCAACGTAACTGCGAATAACTTTGCTTTCTTTGGCAAACTTTTCTAAGTTTGTTTCCGTAGCAATTGAGGATTCCCATGGAAAAAATCGTCACCCATCACCCCTTCCGTACCATTGAGCTGGAATATGACCGGGAGAAGCCGCAACCCGATTGGGAGAAGGAGACCTTGGATAATTATTTCCATATGCATGACGAGGTGTGGCGGCTGAAAACGATGCGTGAAGAATGCGAACCGCGATTGGATAGGGCCATCGCGCAAATTACCGAGCTACACAGGGCCTTGCCTACTTTTATACAGGAAGTAGGCGTGCTTGAGGCCGTCGTGGGGCTCCGCGAGGCTGTGGATGGGCCCCAGCCGGAAGACGAGAAATCATTCAGCATAGACCTGCACCATTTCCGCAAGGCCAGCAATCAGCTTAGCGATGACCTGGCCGAACTCTACCACGAAATAACCCGCTGCACGGAAGAACACAACGCATTTCTGAGAGAATTCGAGGCGTTTGACAACTGGTTCGAGGCGTTTGCGGACGGGCCGATGCATGAAATCTACCAGCGATACGAGGAAATCAGCGTGGATACGGTTTCCCTGGATCGCGATCACCAGGCGTTCCTGGAGACGTGGAGCCCCGTAATCCACGCCGAACGCGAGTACTTTGATCGCGCATTAAGTGCGTTTAATGATTATGCCGACTTGATAGACATCACCAACGACCTTTCCGAACGGGTGAAAATACTGGATGAAGCACTCCATGATTTCACCGAGCGTAACAAGCATGGAAAATCCGGCACCATAAAAATACAGCCCCGGGATGAAAAATGATGACCTAACGTATCGGATGGTTAAAACACCAGCTCCACCACCACGGCCCGGTGATCCGAAGGCCAAGGTTCGACCAGGATATCTGTCAGCGATGAAGGTTCGCCTACGATCCAAGCCCCTTTGGTAAGAAACTTATCCTTACTGATGTAAATCAAATCAATCCGGTCATGAATCTCTGGTGTACGCCATAGCCCAGGCACGGAGGTCCAAGTATAGCCGGGCTTTTGCTTGACATCGGAATGTATTTCACGGTAGGCATCTTGGAAACCATTTTTGATGAGCAGATCCGTGGCTGGCCAGTTGACCGCAAAGGGCAGTAAGGTATCGGCTCGCTCGTTGATGGCTTTCTCGGTCCAATCTAGGCAACTCGGCTCATTGAAATCACCCACCAATATGGCGGGATAGTCGCTATAGACCGCAATTTCATCCAACATGCCTTGGACTTGATGCAGCCTTGTCTCACGGGCGGAGGTCTCGGCAGCTTCTGCATCGGTTAGTTTCCTATCCGCAATGTCGTATGGCTCGTAAGGGGTATACATCAGGTGCATCACCCCGAAGACCACTTCCTCCCCGTCTTGCAGTTGCAGCAAGACGGCTTGGGATATCCCTGCCGTATCCAAAGGTTGGATATCAAACCGCGAGATGATGGCCCGGCTTCCGTCTATGATATAACAGCTCCAATCCAAGCTATCTGCGAGTATTTGCGCACGCGACTGGTTGTCGCTCTGATTGGTGGTTTGCTCTTGGAAACCTACCACATCGGCCTCGGCCCTGCGGATGGCTTCCAGTTGGTACCTGATGGTGGTATCGCGCGGAAGTTTCACGGCATCGCCACCATGCCAGAGGTTAAAGGTCATCACGCGTAGGGCGGCGGGTTCACTGGCTTGTCTTTTGTCGGCGGATTGGCATGAAATACCAAATAAAGCCATCACCAGGGCTTGTATGACGATGACGGGTTTGATCAGTGTTGAAGTAACTTTCATTTTCATAGTTTTTGGATTTCAAAAGTGGTCAGTACAGCTGCGTGGTCAGAAGGGTATTTGACAGGGTGTGTGTCAATGGTTTCTGAATCGATGGCTTTAAGGATACTCCCTTGGTAAAAGATATAGTCGATACGATCTTTGAAAGCGTCTGGTAATGCAGGACTCCAGGTAATCCCCCGCACGGTCAATGGATCGGGATGTATTTCACGGAAAGAATCGATAAAACCTGACCGTTCCATCAATAGCGTAGCCGGAAACGGCATGATATACCCCTCGTTGAGATGTCGGGTTTCCGGTATCCAGTCCAAATGGGAACCGGTATTGAAATCTCCGCAGATGATAACGGGTATATCTTTCGAATTTTCGACGGCAGGACTCAAGGCCCTCAGCAACTCACGCAGGGTACCTGCATTCTTTTCCTCTTGCAGACGATGCCACTCTGCCGAGTCGATCGATTGCCCTTTTTCGAATATGTCCCAATAATCGATGGGGTAATTGAGCCAGTTGCTGGCAACGACAATTTCCTGGCCGTCAACATTGATCCGGACAGCGCCACTGTAAAAAGGTTCATACGCATCCAGCGTGTCTACGATGGGGTAGCGGCTCATGATGGATAGGTTCGTGCTACGCAGGTAAAAGTGAAAACCCAACGCTTCGGCGATCCGCTCGCCCGACCCATAGGTTTCCTGCATGGCCACGATATCGGCACCCGAGTCGCGGATGACATCCACTACACGCTGGGGCCCTTCCTCTTCGCCGGTCTCCCTGCCGCCGTGCCAGATGTTGAAGGTCATTACCTTCAGCTGTTGGGCCATCACCCCATGGCATGCCATGAGCAGCATTACCGTTAGCAAGCGTTTGCGCATCAATGAAACCATCGCCGTCAATATTTGTTTACTTCCCATCCATAGTCCACATACTCCCAACTGAAACCATCCCCATCCACATTGACTTTCAGGAATCCCTCTTCCGTACCGTGGAAAGCCCCGCCCCACCAATTGGCAGATACCGCCCCCGCCGTGATGAATTGCACGCCTTTGACTTTGATCTCCTCGTAGAGGTGCTGGTGGCCCTGGAGCACGAGCTTCAGGTTGTGGCTACCAAACATATCAAAAATTTCTTTTTGGTTCGCAAACGTGTCGGTATCCGTATAACGGCCTTCCAATACGGGATAATACAGGGAAAGAAACGGCACATGGGCTGACACCACAATGGGTTGGTCCTTGGGTGTCCTATTCAATAACTCGGCCAGCCATTGCTGCTGTACTTCATCCACACAGTATTTCCCCGCGCATACCTGGGCGGAATTCAGCACGATAAACAGCCATCCTTTATGCTCGAAGGAGTAATACGTATCCCCAAAAAAGGAAGTGAACAGACCTGCTCCATGTGGCGCACCGGGCTGCTCATTATGCCAATACCGATCGTGGTTGCCTATGGTGAGGTGCCATTTCAGCGTTGAAGCTTCGACCACCTGCTTGTAGTCTTGGTACAGTTTGACCGCATCCGCTTTGCGGTCTGCTTTCATCCCATCCACATCCACATTGTCACCGCCGGAGATGATGAAGTCGGCACCCGAAGCCTCGGCGGTCCTGACGGCCTGTTTCAACCCGTCCAAACTTCTGCTCTTGGGGTTAGCGTTGACGTGCATGTCGGTAAGAAATGCGAACGAGAATTTTTCCTGGGCTTGGCCGGCGGAAAAACCCAACAATAGTATAAACAATGATAAACTGAATGGTTTCATCAAAAAAAGTATAACGAAAATTATCTAATTAGCTTATTGGTCAATTGCTCCTTTGAGAAGCATTAATTCCTGTAGGCTGACCAAAAGTGTCCAAAACTGCAAAAGACGGTGGTTTATTCATCAACCCCCCAGATCCGTTAACATAGCTCGTCAATAACGAAACTGCCTCAACCAGACTATACGATGTGGAGGAGAAACTGATCATGCAATAATCTCCACTCCCCGGTGCGCACATCTCGTATGTTGGCGGAGAATAAATCTGTGACCAAGATCCTGGGTCTGATGCTCCAGATGGACCACTTCCTGCATAAAAGTAAATGTTGGTGACCACATTTGATTTAACATGAACAGCCTCGTCTTTTCCAGTAAAGGAAATAGCACAGACGGAAAGAACTGACAAACAGGCAAAAATAAACTGATTCCTTTTCATAATCCACTAGATTTTAAGTATATAAAAAATAATTATTCCAAAAACTATTCCCAATCAAACAACTGTTTTAGATTAGGGTTCAATACCACCTGTGTATTCGGTATTGGCCGGTAGTAATATTTCGGCTCTAGGAATGTACGCTCCCGGTTATCCGTGACCATAGTACCGCCACTGACGCCGTTTTCAAGAAAAACCGTGGCACCGCCACCAAATGTTCCTATGGTGTAATAGACCAGTGGTACCCCAAGCTCATTCCGTTCACGCTCGCTCGGTATAGTTTGCCCTTCGGGAATCAGACGGATATCGGGAATACCGTCTCCTGTCATATCGTAATCACCTACGCCGGGAAAATACATCCCATCCGGGATTTCTTCCAATAGTTTGCCCGCATGCCAACGCATCAAATCATCGTACCGTGTATTTTCGAAAGCAAGTTCCACGCGGCGCTCCCGGCGGATTTCGAGAATTACGCCACTGTTCGATCCATCGACATTCGGGAAGTTAGCGGCTTGCACAGGGTCAGGATTGGCGTTTGCCCAACTCAAATTCAGATGCGGCAAAGCCACACGGTCACGTAATAAGTTTACGGTATTATCCAAATCACCTTGGGCAAGCGTACCTAATTCGGCTTTAGCCTCAGCCAGTAACAACAACACCTCGGCATAACGATGCACAGGAACATCCGAACTATTGAGTATCACTTGGTCGGTACTGTTTATGTAACCCTTCAATTGGTGATAGCCGGAGAAATTTTTGGCCAGAAACTGCACATACGGGGCATCGTCCTGTGCTCGTTGCCAACCGGGATAAGCGAGGGTCTGAGCTAGCCGGGGATCACGGTTTTCAAATTCCTTGACAAATCCGAATGTTGCATAGTCCGTTTGCTCGGTAAGACGCGATCCATCGGCCATGAGGTAGGTCTGCACCAAATCGCGCGAGGGCGACTGCTCGTAGTTACCAAATATACCCGTGTTTTGGTTCCCGCTCACGTTCTCGGTCTGGTCATAGCTATTCACCAAAATCATCTCGCTATTACTTGTCAAATCTTGGCTGTCAAACAGTGCGGCATAGTCCGAAGTAGGGTTGCCCGTATTGTGAATACTGAACCCGCCCTCCGCCATAATGTGTTCGGCTGTCGCGACCGCCCTTTGTAGAAAAGCATCCGCTGTGCTTTGCAATTCCAGTTCCGGATGGTATTTCCGATAGGTACCTTCGTATAGCGCGATCTTGGCATCCATTACCGCCACGGCCCATTTGTTCGGCGTACCGCTTGGCACGCTCTCCCGCACGTTTTCAAGGGCAAAATCGAGGTCAGCCGTTACGCTATCCATGACCAGCGCACGCGGATCCTGCGCTTTGTAGAGCTCTTCGTCACCGGGGTTGAGTGTCCCGGAGTACCAAGGCACGTCCGAAAAGCGTTTAACCATATTGTGATAGAAAATTGCCCGGTAATAGCGCGCCAAGCCCGCATAATGGTTCGCCACATCGGCGGTTACGTCGGCCCGCCGGTAGTTTTCGAGGAAATAGTTGATCGTACGGAGACGCCCCCAATCCCAACCGCCCGTAATTGTCTGCGACGAGGGCGACCCCGTCATGATGTTTTTCATCTCAACCGCCGCCGTTGTCGCCAGGTTATCCGTGCTTTGATCGGTGAGGTACATGCCGTGGTTGGACATGCTTAACATTCCGTTGATGTAAAGCGCCAGATCCTCCTCCGTATTGAAGAATACATCGGGCGTGATAGATGTTTGAGGATAACGGTCGAGGAAATCCTTCTGGCAAGAAAGCGCAGTCGCTGCGATGCCAATCAAAATTAAGATTTTATATTTTTTCATGATTTGATTCATCTGTAATTAAAAAGCTATGTTTAAACCAAATGCCATCCTTCGCTGAAATGGATAAGCCCTCGCTTCGCTGTTGTTGTTGATTGACTCGGGATCGACAAATCGCTTCACCTCGGAAAACTCGAAGATGTTTTCAGCCGTGACGAAAAATCGTAGCCGACCCATACCCCAACGTTGGATGAGCGAATGGGGGAGCGAATAGCCAAGTGTGACATTTTTTATCCGTAGATATGCACCATTGAGCAAGTAGCTTGTGTTCGGTATGGACAGCCCCGCGGGATTGCCGTTTCCGTCAGAGTAATTTGCATCGGCCAGCCAAGACTGCAGTACAGGGTATGAGGCGTCGAGATTGGCGTTTGCAAGCCCGGCGGCAATGTAGGCTGCTGAGTGTTTGGCCATCTGTTCCGGCGTGTCGTCCATTGCTCTGTAATGATCCAGGTGCCAGGGGTAGACATTGGCATAGGGTTGCTGGTACGGCCCCCAGAACAGGTAACGCTGCGGATAAAAATCTCGTTTCAGTACACCTTGTAAAAACACCTGAGCATCGAACCCATTCCAGTCTAGATTAAGGTTAAACCCAATCCGATACCGATCTAAGGTGTTGCCGATGATGGTGCGGTCCTTCATATCATCGGCCGTTTGTCCAAGTTCGATTTTTCCATCGCCGTCCAAATCTTTAAACTTCGGCCATCCCGGTACAATATCCAGCGCGCCCCAAGGAATGAGGGCAGTCTGGTCCAAGGCCGCTATCTCGTCGGTCGACTGGAAGAACCCATCGCCGACCAGGCCGTACAGCGTGCCAAACTCGTACCCCTCAAAATAGTTGGACAGTAAACGTTGGTCATTCTTGAATTTGGTAATGTGTGCCCGGGAATCGGAAAGCACCAGTTTTGCTTCCAATCCGAAAGGCTTGGAGGCTACCGTATAATTGTCGCGGTAGGTCAGGGAAAGTTCCCAACCTTTGGTCCTCAAATCTGCCGCATTTTGGCTTGGGACACCCGTACCCAATACCGCGGGGAGTTGTTCCCCGGCGGTAAGCATGCCCGTGGTTTCGCGGATGTAGTAATCAAACCCCGCAAAAATCCGGTCACGCATTAATCCGATATCCGTACCGAAGTTTAAGGTAGCCACATTCTCCCACGTGTAGTTATACGGGTCTATGGTTAACGAAGGTGCCCCGGTAACAATTGCGCGCTGCGCCCCGTCGATAAGCCCCCCTGAAAGCGCCGTACCCATGGTTTGGATATAGGAGAAATCACCCACCGCCTGATTTCCCAAACTTCCGTATGAAGCGCGGAGCTTCCAGTTCGAAAACGCCGGTTTCAGCTGTTCGAAAAACGGTTCATTGCTCACGATCCAAGCACCAGATACCGAAGGGAAGAAACCCCAGCGATCGGTGGATGGAAAGCGTGAAGACCCATCGTACCTTCCCGTAGCTTCGAGGATATAACGTTCATTAAGCGTGTAATTGAACCGCCCGAAGAAGCTTTGTGTAGCATACGAACTGTAGGTCGCATCAAGACGCGCTTCCCCGGTGGTAAGCCCTAGGTAGGGAAGCGTGGAGGAAATCAGTTGGTCCCTTTGTGCAATGGTGGTCTCCCACACATAATCTTCCTGGTTGTAACCAGCAGTCAGGCTGAACGCGTGGATACCAAACTGTTTGTTATAGTTGCCATATAGGTTAAATACATTGTTCTGGATCTCGCCGCGCCGGTCATACACATATCCATTTCCGCCTTCCTCGCGGATATCATTTGGCCCGTAACCAATCTTATATTTTTTGTTGTGCCGTGGATAGCGCCAATACTCCCGTTTAAAGCTTGCGTCGCCGGTGAAGGTCAGATCGCCGTTGAGGAATGTTCCCACTGCATTGAAAATGTTCTGGAAGCCGAACATCTGTTCGTTCCAATTCCCACCATCGACCAATTGTGCCGCCAAACGACCCGCAGCGTTATTCGCCCACGTGCCATCGGGATTCTTGACAACATTCGTGGGTTGGAGATCGTAAAGACTCGTTATCCCTGCGAAAGGTTGAGTCCGATCAGTCTGGTAAACATTCATATTATTGTCCAGTTTTAGCCAACTCAATGGCGTAAATGACAACCTGCCCCGGATACCCTTGCGTTGCCAGTAGTCGTCTGCCAGCTTATTCAATCCGTTGTCCTTGGTGTAATCAGCAGACAGGTAATACGAAAGCGGCTTATCATTGACGGTTGCGCCACCGGAGAGCGCCAGGCTATGGACCTGAGAAACTGTTGCCTTATTAAAAAAATAGTCGTTCCAGTTATTGTTACCCATATATTCCCACCGATTCGCATCCGTAGGACTAACCCGGACATCGGGCAGCGATGGGTCGTCCGACCGTTCTTTGGCCCATTGGTAATACTCATCACTGAACTGCACGTAACTTGGTCCGTTCCACGGGGTATTAAGGGTAGAAGTTTCAAGTAACCGCGAGAAAATATACGGGTCTGTCACCGGATCGGGCAATTCTGTAGGCCGCCCGAAGGCCGTGGTCAGGTTGTAGCTGATACGCTGTGTGCCCTGACTTCCCCGCTTGGTGGTGATCAGAATCACGCCGTAAGCTGCCCTGGCACCATAAATGGCGGCCGAAGCCGCATCGCGCAATACGGTATAGGACTCAATATCACTAGGACTGATCCGAATCATATCGTAGGTGTCGGATACGGGGATGCCATCAATCACGATAAGTGGAGATCCCCCGTTGATCGACGTAGTCCCTCTAATATTGATATTGGGTATGCTACCTGGGCTACCGTTGCCATAGGTGATGTTCAGGCCGGGGCTCACCCCCTGCAGGCCCTGCATGATATTGGCCACCGGACGGGATTCCAGTTGCTTGCCCGAAATCTGGTCAATGGCACCTGTGACATTTACTTTCCGCTGCGTGCCGTACCCTACCACGATCACTTCATCCAGGTTGCCGGCATCGGTTTCCATTACCACATCCAATTGCGATTGCCCAGTGAACTGCACCTCTTGCGTCTTGTAGCCAACCATGCGAAACACCAGCATGGCCCCGGTTTCCAAATTTTCGAACACATACTGTCCGCCATCATCGGTTGCTGTACCCAATGACGTTCCTTGTACCACCACACTCGCGCCGGCCAGCACCTGCCCCGATTGGTCCGCTACCTTCCCCACCAGTCGGCCCTGCGCCATGGCATCGAACGGCATGATTTGCATCAACGTCAGTATAACACCAATGCAACCTTGGGTAACCCATTGTTGGATTCTACTTTGTTGTCGTTGTTCTTTCATAATTAAATTTTACATTTTAAGGTTTCATTATATATTAATTGAACATTTAGTCAATAAACAAAAGTAAAGATATACATTGAAGCTAAGTTTACTACAATGTTATATATTCGTTAATCGTGAATGGTCTTTACGGTTAGTAAGGTATATATCATTACGCATTGGCCCATTAACAATATTAACGTCTTTATTTTCCTTTTCCAAGAATAATCTGAACGCAACCGATTGATTAAACTAACACAATCGATTGACTAACTAGCATATTGTAACAATATATTGAATAAACATACAATTAATATATAATATGGATTTTACCATTTCAAAACAATTAATTACTTTCGTCAAATCAATTTTTTGAAGCTCAATTATGGGAAGGAAGAGTTTAAAAGAAACCAGGCGGCAGGAAATCATTAAGGTGTTTTACAAGGTTGCCAAGAAAGAAGGGCTCGAGAACACTTCCATTGCCAAGATTGCTAAAGTGATGGACATCAACCCCAGCCTGATTATCCATTATTTCCAGACGAAGGAAGAACTGACCTACGCATTGATTGATTACATATTGGATAAATACTTACTCATCTACAAGGTGAGCAGGGATAGCGACGTGGCTTTGCCTGAAGCCTTGGTTGCCATTATCGACAATTTATTTTCGAAAAAATGGAATAACCTCTTTGATGACGGTCTTTTTTACAGCTGCTATGCCTTGGCCTTCCGTGATAAGAAGGTAAAGCTGATGTACAAGGCCCTAACCGATTCACTAAGGGAAAGACTAACCCTTCTTATCCAGCGTTGTAAACAGGAAAAAGTACTCAGAGTGGCAGATCCGAGGCGCACAGCCGACTTGATCTTTGCATTAATAGATGGCGCCTATTTTTACTTGAGCCTGGCGGCAAACAAAGAGGAATTCAACCTTAAAATTGCTGAATACAAAGAAGAAGCATTCAGATTATTGGGTATCAGCGACCCCGTCCTTTTTATGCAGCGTTGAGCGTTTCTTCGCATAGCGGATAATGCCAAACACGGCTATGAGCATCCATACAGAATTGGCCGCGATATTGGGATTATCATCGAAATAAATGGCGCTAATGACCAAACCTAACCCTCCTATCACATTAAGCGATTGGAATAATACACCGTCAAAACGTATTGCTCTGATGTTTAACAATAAATAGGCCACTGTACAAAAAATAAATCCAAGCCATCCTATTATGGTAACCGTTGATTCTGTCATCATCTTCATAGTTGGTATTAGGCTAATGTACCGAAACTTTTTCCGTTTCAAAAACCTAACAGGCTTTGGAAACCTGATAGGCTCAAATCAATGCTATTTCGTTGCAAAAATCTCGATATCTAGCTCAAACTCATCTGAGATCGCCCGATCACCCAACCCGCTGAAGAAATTTTCCGAACGGTATTTGACATCAAATTGGGTGCGGTCTATTTTGATACCTTTAACCGTAGCATGTACTGAGTTATCCGATTTATGTGCTGCTGCAGGAAAGGTGACGGATTTGGTGATTTTCTTGATGGTCAAATCGCCAGTGATCGACAAATTGTTGCCTGAACCGGAAACCTTGGTGATTTTGAATGTGGCTTCCGGAAATTTAGGTGCATCGAAAAAATCCTCACTCTTTAAATGATCGGTGAGTCTTGTCGCACGGTCTCCCGTCAAATCCGTAACGGTAATGGCATTGATGTCTGCGGTAAAATGGGCAGCGACAAGCTGGTCATCCTCCATAGTCAAATCGCCTTTGCTTATGGCAATCTCGCCGGTATGCTTGCCTCCAGCTACATTTTGCCCCATCCAAGCTATCTTGGATTTGCTGGCATCAACCTCGAATACATCGGCCATCGGGAATGTGAACGCGTAGCTTGCCAATAATAACATCATAAAAAGCGATGTTTGTGTTACCGTTTTAATCATAAAATGTTTGCTAAAGGGTGAATTACTTGTTGTTATTTGTCCACATCAAACTTAGATAAATTTGCTTTCTTTGCAAATAGAATTGGTTGCATAAAAAAGCAAATTTATCAATCTCTCCTCTGCCGCTAAGAACGGTGAAGCCTTCTTGAACACCTTTGAAGAAAACATGCAAGTGAAAAAACAGCTTTTATAGAGGAAATATAGCGGTTGGAGGCATCGCTCATGCTAGTGGATATGTAATTTCTTATTGGAAAACTGTTGCGACCAGATGAAATGGGATTAGAAAAGTGTTATTTTTTTGCTACCTTATGAATTAATACACTTCGGTTTATTATGGGACAGATTCAGTTATTAGAAAAAGTGAAGAAAATCCCACCTGCCTATCAGCAGGAGGTTGAAGATTTTATTGATTTTGTCTTGAGTAAAAAAAAGTCAACGGCCTCTGCTACACGTAGCTCGCAAAGAAAGATAGGCCTTTTAAAAGGCAAACTCCAGATGAGTAATGACTTTGATGACCCTTTGGATGATTTCAAAGATTATATGTAGGTATGGGTCAATACCTTTTAGACACGCATACGTTGCTTTGGCTTCAAGATGATAACCCGAAACTCTCAGAACGGGCAAAATCCATTATCCTTAACCGCAATAATGAGCTCCATGTCAGTATAGTATCCTTTTGGGAAATTACAATAAAAAGGTCGTTGGGTAAATTGGTCCTGGGCTATTCCCTTACGCAGCTTTACCATGCTTGTATAATGAGCGATATTATCATTATTCCCATTGAGCTCACCAATTGAGCCAACTTGAAGAATTACTTTTCATCATAAGGATCCTTTCGATCGTCTGATTGCTGCTACCGCTATTGACAACGATATGACGGTGATTACACTAGACGAGCATGTTGCGAAATATCCGGTGAATATAATTTGGTAAATTGGGTGGGTAAAACCACCGTTTCTTACATCTCGTACCTCCCTACGCTTGTAGTTCTCCTTTAACACATACTTATTTGTGCCAATAATCAAACGCTCCGGATATTTGAGCCGCGGGTATAGGTTTTGAGTTCAATCACGATGAGTACGTATATTAAATTGACTGTTTTAGGTTTTAGTAGTTCTTTCTATCTATGCCCGGCCACTGTGCCGGGCTTTTGCATTATCTTACAGGTGTCCCCATAATTTTCCAAATAAAAAAATACTGCGCATGACGGTTAAATTATGGATGAAAATTCACGATTATTTTTGGATATTGCATCCGATAGCCATAACGAGATATATGCCTGATAAGCGGCGGNAATTTTCCAAATAAAAAAATACTGCGCATGACGGTTAAATTATGGATGAAAATTCACGATTATTTTTGGATATTGCATCCGATAGCCATAACGAGATATATGCCTGATAAGCGGCGGCAGCGGAATTATTACAAAAAGGTAAGCATCCACAAATTCGAACTGGACTGGCAGGCGAAATTCTGGGAGCTGAAAGCCTTTAAGGATAAATTCGGCCACTGCAATGTTCCGCAACATTGGCCGGAAAACCACGCATTGGGGAGGTGGGTGATCCGCCAAAGGGTGCGGAAAGACAAACTATCCCCTGACCGGATAGATAGGCTCAACGGTATCGGGTTCGTATGGGATTTACCGGACCTCTGGTGGGCGTGCAAGTACAAAGAGCTATTGGCTTTCAAGGAGAAATACGGACACTGCGATGTATCGAAAGGGATGGTCGGCTATAAACCACTTGCTGATTGGATAGTAAAACAGCGGAAGGATTTTAAGCAAAAGGAGAAAAGGCTTGACACTTGGAAAATCGGGAAACTCGATCAAGCCGGTTTCAATTGGGGAACCATCATCCGTGTTCCGTGGGAATACCGATACAGGGAACTCAGGGAATTCAAGAAGGAACACGGCCATTGCCGGGTCCGGCAGGGATGGAAGAAAAACCCTCCCCTAAGCCGCTGGGTTTCTATACAACGCAGGAAAAGGAAAAAGGGGGAATTACCGCAGGAAAAAGCTGATTTGCTTGACAGGATCGGATTTGATTGGGTGTTAAAGAAGCGCCGCAAA
>NZ_JAMXBE010000025.1 GCF_024704835.1 Parapedobacter tibetensis | reverse complement strand
AAAAAAGGCCCCGTGTCGCTGTGACACGGGGCCCTATGAAATCCGGCACCGACCTACTCTCACGCCTGTTACGGCAATACCATCGGCTCTGGCGGGCTTAACTGCTCTGTTCGGGATGGGAAGAGGTGGACACCGCCGATATAGGCACCTGAATGCCTTTATGACAATAATCGGAAGAAAACAAAAACAATAAAGGAAGGCAACAGCGCCTGCTGCTGAAAAAAGCCATCGGGTGATTAGTACCGCTCGGCTATGGTGTCGCCACCTGTACACCTGCGGCCTATCGACCCCGTAGTCTACGGGGGCCCTCGATGGAAGACTAATCTCGTGGCCGGTTTCGCGCTTAGATGCTTTCAGCGCTTATCCTAACCCGGCATAGCTACCCTGCGGTACGCCTGGCGGCATAACAGGTTCACCAGCGGCCGGTCCAGCCCGGTCCTCTCGTACTAAGGCCAGCCCCACTCAATCTTCCTACGCCCGCAACAGATAGGGACCGAACTGTCTCGCGACGTTCTGAACCCAGCTCGCGTGCCACTTTAATCGGCGAACAGCCGAACCCTTGGGACCTTCTCCAGCCCCAGGATGTGACGAGCCGACATCGAGGTGCCAAACCTCCCCGTCGATATGAGCTCTTGGGGGAGATCAGCCTGTTATCCCCAGAGTACCTTTTATCCTTTGAGCGATGGCCCTTCCATGCAGAACCACCGGATCACTATGTCCGCCTTTCGGCCCTGTCCGGCCTGTATGCCTCACAGTCAAGCAAGCTTATGCCATTGCACTCCGCGTACGGTTACCAAGCGTACTGAGCTTACCTTTGAAAGCCTCCGTTACCTTTTTGGAGGCGACCACCCCAGTCAAACTACCCACCAAACAGTGTCCCCCGGTAACCCGGGGTTAGGAACCCGGTACGGAAAGGGCGGTATTTCAAGGTCGGTTCCACGGCCCCTGGCGAGGCCGCTTCGATACCTCCCGCCTATCCTACACATCCCGTACCAAATTCCAATGTTAAGCTATAGTGAAGGTTCATGGGGTCTTTCCGTCCCGTTGCGGGTAACCGGCGTCTTCACCGATACCACAATTTCACCGAGCTCATGGCCGAGACAGTGCCCAGATCGTTACACCATTCGTGCAGGTCGGAACTTACCCGACAAGGAATTTCGCTACCTTAGGACCGTTATAGTTACGGCCGCCGTTTACCGGGGCTTCGGTTCAACGCTTCGCCTTGCGGCTAACGTCCCCCCTTAACCTTCCGGCACCGGGCAGGTGTCAGGCCTTATACCTCATCTCGCGATTTCGCAAAGCCATGTGTTTTTGTTAAACAGTCGCCTGGGCCTTTTCACTGCGGCTCCGCACTGCTGCGGAGCGCCCCTTCTCCCGAAGTTACAGGGCCATTTTGCCGAGTTCCTTAGCCATGATTCACTCGAGCACCTTAGGATTCTCACCCCAACCACCTGTGTCGGTTTGCGGTACGGGTTCCGGTTGCCTGGAGCTTAGCGGTTTTTCTTGGGAGTCTGATTACCCACACTATCGGCGCCCCCGGGGGGTTGCCGTACTATCGGGTTTCAGCACACCGGGCGGATTTGCCTACCCGGCGTATACCTACGCCCTTCAACGCACTATTCCGTCAGTGCGCGGTGGTGTCACTCCTCCGTCACCGCTTCGCAGCAACCAGAAGTACGGGAATGTTGACCCGTTGTCCATCGGCATCCCCATTCGGGTTAGCCTTAGGCCCCGACTGACCCTGATCCGATTAGCGTTGATCAGGAAACCTTGGTCTTTCGGTGGGCGGGTTTCCCACCCGCCTTATCGTTACTTATGCCTACATTTGCTTTTCCAGAAGGTCCACGGTAACTTACGTGCCCGCTTCGCCCCCGCTGGAATGCTCCCCTACCACCCCGGAACAATCCGGGGTCCATGGCTTCGGTAATACACTTGATGCCCGTTCATTATCCACGCCCGGCCGCTCGACTAGTGAGCTGTTACGCACTCTTTAAATGGATGGCTGCTTCCAAGCCAACATCCTAGCTGTCTGTGCGGCCGGACCTCGTTAGTCCAACTTAGCGTATATTTGGGGACCTTAGCCGATGGTCTGGGTTCTTTCCCTCTCGGCCCCGGACCTTAGCACCCGGAGCCTCACTGCGGAGTATGTTTCATGGCATTCGGAGTTCGTCTGGATTTGGTAGGATGTGACTCCCCCGCACCCAATCGGTAGCTCTACCTCCATGAAACTAGACCTCCACGCTGTTCCTAAAAACATTTCGGGGAGTACGAGCTATTTCCCAGTTTGATTGGCCTTTCACCCCTACCCTCAGGTCATCCGGAAGCTTTTCAACGCTTATCGGTTCGGCCCTCCAGTACCTGTTACGGCACCTTCAGCCTGCCCAAGGGTAGATCACTAGGTTTCGCGTCTACCCCCGCTGACTGTACGCCCTTTTAAGACTCGCTTTCGCTTCGGCTGCCCCACTTAATGGGTTAACCTCGCCAGCGAGGGGTAACTCGTAGGCTCATTATGCAAAAGGCACGCCGTCATCCCGGCGTATGCCGGGACTCCGACCGCTTGTAAGCACACGGTTTCAGGTTCTTTTCACTCCCCTGTTCGGGGTTCTTTTCACCTTTCCCTCACGGTACTGGTTCACTATCGGTCTCCCAGGAGTATTTAGCCTTGGCGGATGGTGCCGCCCGATTCCCACAGGGCGTCTCCGACCCCGCGGTACTCAGGATACCACTAAGCCGCATTTGTTTACGTGTACGGGACTATCACCCACTCCGGTACCGGCTTCCCTTCCGGTTTCCACTTCACGCATGCGTGCCACGTCGTGGTCCTACAACCCCGCCCATGCCGTGACATGGACGGTTTGGGCTAATCCGCTTTCGCTCGCCACTACTTGCGGAATCACTATTGTTTTCTCCTCCTACGCTTACTTAGATGTTTCAGTTCAGCGCGTTCGCGTATTAATACGCCATGCCTTCAGCATGGCAGGTTGCCCCATTCGGAAACCACCGGATCGATTCCCATTTGCGGATCCCCGGTGCTTATCGCAGCTTGTCGCGTCCTTCATCGCCTCTGGGAGCCTAGGCATCCCCCGTGTGCCCTTATTTACTTCCTTCACCCTGCGGCCCTTTTGCTACCGCAAGGCTGCTTCTTGGGACCGTGCGAATCAACGCACCGCCCCCACTGTTGCCTTCTCTATTATCTTGTTTTCTTCCAATATGTCAAAGAACTCCTTCCATCGATAAAACCTAACGAAACCCCAAGGCAATTTGCCAACGGATAAACGAAAGGNGGCTGCTTCTTGGGACCGTGCGAATCAACGCACCGCCCCCACTGTTGCCTTCTCTATTATCTTGTTTTCTTCCAATATGTCAAAGAACTCCTTCCATCGATAAAACCTAACGAAACCCCAAGGCAATTTGCCAACGGATAAACGAAAGGGTACCATGGACCGTGGAGAATAACGGATTCGAACCGTTGACCCCCCCGAATGTGTCGGGATACTCAAACCTGTTGAGCTGACTCCCCTCNGGTACCATGGACCGTGGAGAATAACGGATTCGAACCGTTGACCCCCTGCGTGCAAGGCAGGTGCTCTAGCCAGCTGAGCTAATTCCCCAATACTAATGGAAAAGCTCATCGTTAATCCTCCCGACCATGTCGGGATGCTCTGGCTCGCTGAGCTGATTCCCTTTCGTAGTCCCGAGCAGACTTGAACTGCTGACCCCTACATTATCAGTGTAGTGCTCTAACCAACTGAGCTACGGGACTAGCTTATTCTTGCCTCTCGGATACCGTGTAAGGGAACGGTGTCCTATTCTTCTGTTTTTTTTTAAATAAGATAAAAGATAATGCATGTGCGCAACGAGTGCCATTAAGGANACATTATCAGTGTAGTGCTCTAACCAACTGAGCTACGGGACTAGCTACCTGTTCAATCTTCCGGCACCATGTAAGGGAAAAATGGTACTGTATCCTTCTTGTTTTTTTTTATGTAGTTTAGTCGCTAATGCTAATTCTTTAGCATCGAATTGATAAGTGACCATACGGCCAACCAATCGATTATTGACTTTTAACTACTATATAAAGATAATCCATGTATGTAACGAGCACCAATTCGGCACTCTAGAAAGGAGGTATTCCAGCCGCACCTTCCGGTACGGCTACCTTGTTACGACT
This sequence comes from Parapedobacter tibetensis, assembly GCF_024704835.1. Taxonomy (GTDB): domain Bacteria; phylum Bacteroidota; class Bacteroidia; order Sphingobacteriales; family Sphingobacteriaceae; genus Parapedobacter; species Parapedobacter tibetensis. Next base: position 32,512 of record NZ_JAMXBE010000025.1, on the reverse strand, counting down.
TAGCCCCAATCACCGGTTTTACCCTAACACGCCCCTTGCGGTCACATGCTTCAGATACCCCCAGCTTTCATGGCTTGACGGGCGGTGTGTACAAGGCCCGGGAACGTATTCACCGCGTCATTGCTGATACGCGATTACTAGCGAATCCAACTTCACGGGGCCGAGTTGCAGGCCCCGATCCGAACTGTGAACGGCTTTGCGGGATTGGCGCCCTGTTGCCAGGTGGCTGCCCGCTGTACCGCCCATTGTAGCACGTGTGTAGCCCCGGACGTAAGGGCCATGATGACTTGACGTCGTCCCCGCCTTCCTCGCTGTTTGCACAGGCAGTCTGTCCAGAGTCCCCATCCTTACATGCTGGCAACTGGACATAGGGGTTGCGCTCGTTGCGGGACTTAACCCAACACCTCACGGCACGAGCTGACGACAGCCATGCAGCACCTAGTTTCGCGCCCCGGAGGGAAGGCCCATCTCTGGGCCCGTCGCTAACTTTCAAGCCCGGGTAAGGTTCCTCGCGTATCATCGAATTAAACCACATGCTCCTCCGCTTGTGCGGGCCCCCGTCAATTCCTTTGAGTTTCACCCTTGCGGGCGTACTCCCCAGGTGGAACACTTAACGCTTTCGCTTGGACGCCGGCCGTGTATCGCCGACATCGAGTGTTCATCGTTTAGGGCGTGGACTACCAGGGTATCTAATCCTGTTCGATCCCCACGCTTTCGTGCATCAGCGTCAATCACGCCTTGGTAAGCTGCCTTCGCAATCGGTGTTCTGTGGCATATCTATGCATTTCACCGCTACTTGCCACATTCCGCCTACCTCATCCGCATTCAAGCACGCCAGTATCAAAGGCACTGCGATGGTTGAGCCACCGTCTTTCACCCCTGACTTAGCGTGCCGCCTACGCACCCTTTAAACCCAATAAATCCGGATAACGCTCGGATCCTCCGTATTACCGCGGCTGCTGGCACGGAGTTAGCCGATCCTTATTCCCACGGTACGTTCAGCCCACTATGCATAATGGGGGTTATTCCCGTGTAAAAGCAGTTTACAACCCGTAGGGCAGTCCTCCTGCACGCGGCATGGCTGGTTCAGGGTTGCCCCCATTGACCAATATTCCTTACTGCTGCCTCCCGTAGGAGTCTGGTCCGTGTCTCAGTACCAGTGTGGGGGATTCTCCTCTCAGAGCCCCTAGACATCGAAGCCTTGGTGGGCCGTTACCCCGCCAACAAGCTAATGCCACGCGAGCCCATCCATCCCCTATCAATATTTCATCACACCACCATGCGGTGCCGTGACAATATGCGGTGTTAATCCGGATTTCTCCGGGCTATCCCCCTGGGATGGGTAGGTTGCTCACGCGTTACGCACCCGTGCGCCACTCTCACCACCAGCAAGCTGGTGGATCCCGTTCGACTTGCATGTATTAGGCCTGCCGCTAGCGTTCATCCTGAGCCAGGATCAAACTCTCCATTGTAAAATGAATCGCATGAATCGCTGACCCCAAAAACTCATCATTATAAGAAATCGGAATCTTGATTCTACTTACTTAATTATATCTAATTGCCCAAAATAACTTGGTTTGAAAATTTCTCAGCTTTCGCATGGGAAATCCCAAACTACTCGCTGCGCTACATGAATATCTTTATCTTAAAGAACTTTATTCGCCNNNTCTCCATTGTAAAATGAATCGCATGAATCGCTGACCCCAAAAACTCATCATTATAAGAAATCGGAATCTTGATTCTACTTACTTAATTATATCTAATTGCCCAAAATAACTTGGTTTGAAAATTTCTCAGCTTTCGCATGGGAAATCCCAAACTACTCGCTGCGCTACATGAATATCTTTATCTTAAAGAACTTTATTCGCCTCCGCTCACGCTTCGGCTATATATCTTCTTGGCCCTGGTGGCCAATCAAATCTTCTTGTTTCAATTCCCCCAGGCATCGCGCCGGAAGGCTCAGGACNAACTTTCGCCTTCAACAGACTACTCGTTACGCTACATGAATATCTTCTTTTTATAAGAACTTTTAACGCTTCCGCTCACGCTTCGGCTATATATCTTCTTGGCCCTGGTGGCCAATCAAATCTTCTTGTTTCAATTCCCCCGGGCATCGCGCCGGAAGGCCAGGACATTTGCTTTTGGTAACCCCGTCCTGTTTGGGTTTGCAAAGGTAAGGACTTGAATCTACATCCACAAAATTATTTTCACTTTTTTTCAGTCCCTCAATTACCCCTAAACAACACCTGAAAATAACCTGCTCTCTTCAATGTACAACCCCTTCCTCAGAAGCGGGCTGCAAAGGTAACAACCTTTCCCTAACTTGCAAATAAACCGCTTATTTAATTTCAAACGTTTTTAGCTACTCCCTGTAAATCAGTGGGATTTTTTTGAAAAAATATAGGTTAAAGAACAATAACGGACCCCTACAAAAAAAGCAGGGCAGTAAATATAAACATTAAACCACTAAAAACTCAAGGTAACTCCAGCCGCTCTCCATCAATAAACTTCCCCTCCGCATCGAGCAGAAACGACATAGGCTGTTCGGGATCTTTGATGATTTCAAACAGGGTAAATCCCCAGGGTTTCCAAAAATTTTCGAGCACTTGCCCAAATGTTTTCACTTGCCAAGGATCAAAAATGGGTTTCATACTCATATCTGTCAACGCCATCGGTTCGATATAAATCATATCATCCACTTCAAGTACCGTATACTCCGGCAGGCGGTTGAATAAGTATGCTGAGTAAAAAAATCGGCCACATAGCTCCTCAAATTGGATCGGATGTAAGGTTTGGCGTTTTATCTCTTCCAAATATTCCTCATGGTAGATGCTGTTTGTGCCATTGTCTTGCAGACAGGCAATGATGCCGAAATCTTTCATGCGAAGCGAAAAGACCATGGTGTTGATTTCGTCCCTATAGTTGAAGGTGTCTTCGGCATCGGCCACCTTAGTCACCACGATAGTGAAGGGCAAAGCGCCATCAAACTGCATCGCTTGAATCAACGATTGTAACATTACGTGAAGATTTTTGAATTTCTGAGCCAGCACCTGTGAGAAATTCATGGACTCACCCGTAAGTGCTTGTTGTCGTATCCCGATTTGTATTTCATTAAATATCAACCCATATAACACCCTACCTATCCACTGAAATAATGTGATATCATCCAATTTACTCACAGCCTCATGCCCCAAATCAAAGGCTTCCGCTACCCGTTTGTCCAACTGATCTAGCTTTTCAGCCGTTGCCGTTGCACAAGGAAGTTTTAACCGCTTATAAGTGCTCAGACTTTCATCGAGTAGCTTGAACGGCTTGTCCTCCAAATCATACTTGCGCATCAACCAATGGGGAAACACCTGTATTTGTTCGTCTGCCGATTGGAGTGGTTGCCCACTTAAGAAGCAGGTCTGGTTATCGAACCTGAATTTATCGAACGGGTTGTATAATGAGCTGTGAGACATGAGCTATGAGATGTGAGATATGAGATGTGTCAATCCAACGAGGGAAATGAGATACCTTTAATTTTGCGGTACAGTTCTACAGCATATAAATCGGTCATGCCTGACACGAAATCAAGCACTGATTGGATTTTTGAATACGTATCTTCCTGCTTCGCATGAAACTGTTTGGGCATCAGCGCTAGCAGCTTTGTGTCGTATTTAGTTTTTGCCGGTTTTAAATATGCAGGAATAAATTCTTCAAGCAATCCATTCATCACCTTATACCCCGCCACCTCAATTTGTACCACCGCCGGTGCATTGTATATCTGTTTGATAGAAATATCCGCGATGTTTCGCATTGCATCCCTTAAATCATTGGCTATTGCATCCATCAACGCGCTGTCGAACGTGCCATTAAGTATACGTGTCTGTTCTTCCACAAACACCGCTGCACAAGCACCAATGAGCGTATTGATTGCCTTGGCCCGGAGAAGGCTCACCCGACTATCTAAATCCCCCAACTTTTCGAGCCTGCCTTTCAGTTGGTCATCAAGGCAAAGCGGAAGCAACAGCTGCTCCACGACTTCATAAGAGAGCATATTCAGCCGATGAGCATCTTCCAGATCGATAATGTTGTAGCAGATATCATCCGCGGCTTCGACCAAATAAACCAATGGATGACGTTTGTAAACGTTAGAATTTTCTGCTTCGCTCAGCAAGCCCAATTCCTGTGCAATTTTATCAAAAACGCCTTGTTCTGATTGGAAGAACCCATATTTTTTACGGTGGTGATATTGTCCGTTCACGTTTACGGAAGCACAGGGATATTTCACGATCGCAGCCAAGGTGCCATACGTGAGTGCAAATCCATGCTCGTCCTTACCGGTAAAGGGATGCGTAAGTATCCGCAGTGCATTGGCGTTGCCTTCAAAATGTATGAGGTCCGCCCATTCCGCCTTGGTCACCAGCTGTTCATACTGCCCACCAGCACCATCGGTAAAGTAACTTGAAATAGCAGATTCACCGGAATGTCCAAATGCCGGATTACCCAAATCATGTGATAAGCAAGCCGCAGAAATGATATTTCCCACCTCCTGCATACAAGGAATCTCCCGATCGATATCGGTGTGCTCATTTTTTATCTTGTTATAAAAAATCCGTCCGAGCGACCGCCCCACACTAGCCACTTCAAGGCTGTGCGTAAGCCTGTTGTGCACAAAGACACTGCCCGGCAACGGAAACACTTGCGTTTTGTTTTGAAGCCTACGGAAAGGCGATGAAAAAATCAACCGGTCATAGTCGCGCTGAAATTCGGACCGTGCGTCGTGCTGGTCATCCATCTTTCGGGATTCATATCCCCATCGCTTGGTAGCGAGTAATTGCTTCCAGTTCATTTCTTCCATGATTGGGAGCAAACTTAGATAAACTTGACTTTATATGCAATTTAATGAAACTAGCATATACGTGGATGAGTCTGCCAGCTGATAGACCAAAACCCCATATGCATTGAAAATGACGAATGCAGTTGCACTGCCCTATTTTTTATCGTACTTTTAGCGCTCAATTTTATAGGTACTAAATGGATACGACAACTGTAGCTTCCCTTCAGGGTTCGGTAAACGAAAAATATCAGCATTTATTCAATGATACACCCTTATTAGTGCGGTCCCCCGGGCGGGTAAATCTCATTGGCGAACATACCGATTACAACAATGGCCTTGTGCTTCCCGCAGCGATCGATAAAAACATCATTCTGGCTATCGGCAAGCGCGGTGACCGTGCCATCCATTTGCATTCCCTTGATCAGGAACAAACCCATATTGCTACACTGGATTCACTGGAACGTTCACAGCTGCTCTGGCCCGACTACATTTTGGGGGTTATACAGCAATTGGCACAGCGCGGGCACACGATGCAGGGGGTTAACCTCGTCTTCGGGGGCGATATCCCCCAGGGTGCTGGGCTTTCCTCTTCAGCGGCACTGGAATGCGCGACTGCTTTTGCACTCAATGAGCTCTTCGGTCTGGGCATCCAACGATTGGAAATCGCACTCACTGCCCAAGCCGCCGAAAACGAATTTGTGGGCGTCAAATGCGGACTGATGGATCAATTTGCCAGTGTATTCGGGCAAGAACAACGGCTGATTAAATTGGATTGTAGAGACTTCTCCCATGAATACATCCCTTTCAATAATCCGGATTTGCGGATTGTATTGTTCGATACTCAGGTAAAACACTCATTGGCCTCCTCTGCATACAATGAGCGCAGGGAACAATGCGAGTATGGGGTATCACTCATCCAAAAACACCATCCCGATGTGAAAAGCCTACGAGATGCCAACATCGAGCAACTGAAGCGACATGTAAAACCCGTAGATGAAGTCGTATATAATAGGTGTTTCTATGTTGTATCCGAAATAAAACGCTTGCAAGACGGGTGTGACGACCTGAAAAAAGATGATTTCGAATCGTTTGGCAAGCGCATGTTCGAAACACATCATGGACTCCAACATTTATACGAGGTTAGTTGTGACGAACTGGATATACTGGTAGACCTCGTGCGGGATTATGATGCCGTACTCGGTGCCCGCATGATGGGTGGTGGATTTGGCGGTTGCACCATTAATTTAGTCAAAGCCCCCCATGTCGACGAAATTGTCAAAACCGTCTCCGAGGGTTACTTGGCCAAAACAGGGAAAAACCCGCAGGTTTATATTGCGCAACTATCAGCCGGCACCAGCATTATTCGGTAGTTTCATTCTTGAGCATCCAATTTCAACTATCAAAATATGCCACATCATAGGTTACCCGAATCAGCAAATTTTGAGCACCAAATAGCGGGGAAGAAAACCCACCTCGTTGTGCTGGAAAACAATAGGGGCGTCCGAGTGGCTCTCACCGACTACGGTGCACGGATTGTGGGCATCCAAGTGCCAGACAAAAGTGGTCAACTCATCGATGTTGTTCTTGGTTTCAATACGATCAATGACTATGTCCATGCAAACGAACCTTATCATGGTGTTACGGTAGGCCGTTTTGCCAACCGTATTGCCAACGGGCGATTTACCATCGATGGTGAAACCTTCTATATGCAGCCCAACAACGGGCCGAATGTGCTGCATGGCGGGGCAAATGGATTCCATACACGGGTATGGGATAGCCGAGTGGTCTACTTAGAAAAAGCTGATTTCTATTACATATCGACAGATGGTGAGGAAGGGTTTCCAGGCGAATTATCGGTTATGGTAAAATACCGCCTCACGGATAACAATGAGCTCATTATTAGTTATCGCGCCGAAACGGATAAAGCCACGGTGATTAACCTTACCAACCATGCTTTTTTCAACCTGAATGGCGAAGGCAATAGTGATGTGCTTAACCACGTGCTGCAAATCCATGCAGATAAATACCTTCCGGTAGATGAACACCAAATCCCAACTGGGACATTGGAGGCCGTGGCTGGCACACCATTTGATTTCCGCGAGACTAAGCCTATCATGCAAGATATCGCACAAGCCAACGACCAATTGGCAAAAGGCAATGGCGGGTTTGATCATAACTACATACTAAATACCGAACTACTGGGCACCAAGCTACCCGTGGCCACCATAATTTCCCCACTCACTGGTATACGCTTAGATGTGCTCACCACCGAACCAGGGCTACAGCTTTACACGGGTAATTTCCTAAGCGGTAAGGACATCGGGAAACAAGGCAAACCCTATCATAAGCACGGTGCTTTTTGCCTTGAAACCCAGCATTTCCCCGATTCTCCAAATCAGCCCGAATTTCCAAGCACGCTGTTGTTGCCCGGGCAAGTCTTTCAATCGGAAACGACTTACCGGTTTTCGGTGGAAAAATCATGGTGAGATGCTTCACCAAATCCTGCTATGATTCCAAAAGGCTTTTCAACGCTTCATTCACACGGTCAAAACCAAAGCCAGACACGACATGCTCAAATGCTTGTTGAATTTCGGCATTGCATAAATTGCCGATGCTCCCTTCATGCGTATGGTTTACTTCCTTTTGGGGTTTGAAGGTGCCTTCTTCAATAGACAAGCCAATGTTGCGATAGGCTTCGCGGAATGGCACCCCCTTTAGCACCTCATTATTTACTACCTCCACGCTAAAGAGGTAATCGTATTTGGAATCATCAAGGATATTGTTGCTTATGCGGATATGCTCAAGCATAAACGCGGTGATTTCCAAGCATTCATTTAACGAGCGAAATGCCGGAAATAGGTTTTCCTTAAGCAATTGCAAATCGCGGTGGTAACCCGAAGGCAGATTAGTGGTCATCAAAGCAATTTCATTGGGCAGGGCTTGTATCTTGTTGCAGCGCGCACGTACCAACTCAAATACATCGGGATTCTTTTTATGCGGCATGATGCTCGAACCGGTAGTCAGGTGGTCAGGGAATGTGATGAAACTAAAGTTTTGGTTCATATACAAGCATACATCCATTGCCAATTTGGCCAATGTAGCCGCAATAGCACTCATGCCCTGGGCCAATATGCGTTCGGTTTTGCCACGACCCATCTGCGCATATACCACATTATAATTAAGATCATCAAACCCCAACAGCGCTGTGGTCATCCTGCGATTGAGCGGAAAGGAAGAGCCGTACCCCGCAGCAGAGCCCAATGGGTTTTTGTTGCATACTTTCCAAGCGGCTTGCAATACTTCCAAATCATCAACCAACCCCTCTGCATAGGCCCCAAACCACAAACCAAACGATGAAGGCATCGCAATTTGCAGGTGTGTATAACCCGGCAACAACACGGATTTATGCATTTCGCTTAACGTAATCAACCGTTCAAACATTGCCTCCGTATTCTTAACCAAATTTTCTATTTCCATACGGAAAAACAGCTTAAGGTCTACCAACACTTGGTCATTGCGGGAGCGGCCGCTATGAATTTTCTTGCCGGCATCACCAATGCGATTGGTAAGCAACAGCTCTACTTGTGAATGTACGTCCTCTACGTGCTCATCTATGGTGAACTTGCCAGCCATCACTTCGCCATAGAGCAGTTTGAGCCCCGCTTGCACTGAAGCAAGGTCTTCGGCATCTAGCAACCCGATATGGTGCAACATTCGGGTGTGTGCCAGTGATCCCAACACATCAGCAGCAGCCAGCTGCAAATCGAGTTCGCGGTCATTGCCAACCGTAAACGACTCCACAAAACTATTCACATCCGTATTTTTCTGCCAAATCTTCATTCCTTATGTCTCTTGGTCTGTAATTACCTCATTAATGGACGGTAAAAATACAAATAGCTTTCGGATTCACCTTAATAATCTAACGAATGTCCGTTATCATGGTGGCTGACCACCAACGCTTACATAACTTTCTTGTTAAAAAGTAAGGGCAACGGTAAAAAAGCAATACTTTTGTACCGCGCATTCTAATCCTTGATAAAATCAATCGCGAAATGAATAAAAAATCTATTATTTTCTACTTCCTGCTTGGTGCAGCTTCGTTCTTGGGGGTGCATGCCCAGGAGAAACCCGCTCTTACATGGCAAGACATCCCTTCATGGTCGTACATCCGTACCTTTAATAGTGGCCTTTCGCCCGATGGCAAATGGCTTTCGTGGGTAGCCGGGCCTACGGAAGGCGACCTTACACTCACCTTACACCACACAGACGATACGCTTAAGTATGAGTTTCCCGTTGGAGCCACAGCTGCAACGGCAACTTTTGCCAAAGACGGTAAGCATGTAGCTTTTCGCGAATCACCTAAAGAGGCGGAAGCAAAGGCCGCAAAAAAATCAAGAAAACCGCTTTACAACAAGCTACACATCGTTTCGCTACCCGATACGCAAAAGGTGGTCTTTGATAAAATCAAGAACTTCAGCTTTTCCGGCGAAAAGCCAGACTGGGTGGCCATCAGCTTTATGCCGTCCGAAGGAGCCCCAAAAAGCGATAATGCCCCGAAAGGCAGCGACCTGCTGCTGTACCACTTGGCCAGCAAAAAGACCTTCAACCTGGGCAACGTGTCTGAGTATGCCTTCAATAAAGCTGGAAACTTCCTCGCCTACACCATCGATGCCAATGAGCAGAACGGCAATGGTATCTTCCTGTATGACATGACCACTGGCATCACTACCGCGCTTGACAATGATAAGGCTACCTATAGCCGCATCCGCTGGAATGAAGAGGGTACTGCCTTCGCCTTGCTCAAGGCCAACAAAAATGAAAAATATAAAACTCCACTTTATAGCATTGTTGGCATCAGTCGCATCAATGGCGACAATACGACGAAGATAATTTATTCCGGCATAGACGATGATGCCTTCCCTAAAGGCCAAGGGATAAGCGAACATGGCGGAGCTTATTGGTCTGACGACCTAAGCACGCTTTTCTTCGGCATAGCCAAACTGGAAAAGAAAGACGACAAAAAGGAAAAAGACGCTAAAGCAGATACTGCATCCGCGAAAGACAGCATCCCTGCTGATTCCGCACAAATAGCGAAAGCTGATTCCATCAAGACAAAAGACCCTACGGGGAAAAAGGAAATTACCGCCAAACCGAAATCCAAGGACGATATCGAGAAGCCGGAAATGATTATCTGGAATTGGCAAGACAAGCGCCTGCAATCGGCACAACAGGTGCAACGCGAACGCGATAAAAATTTCAACTACACCAGCGCATACCGGGTGGCTGATAGCCGTTTTATCCAACTGGCGGATAGCAATATGAGGAACGTGGCGGTGGGACCGAAACAAGCGTATGCCCTGGGTTATGACTATTCGAATTATGAATTTACCAACAGTCTCGATGGGCAAAGTTATGTGGATGTTTTTCTGATTGATCTCAAAACGGGCCAAAAGTCCCTGTTATTGGAGCACTATTATCAATCTGCTGCACGGGGTGTCCCCTTTGCGCCAAATGGCAAGCTCATCAGCTATTACCAAGATGGGGCATATTACGCCATTGATCTGGAAAAGCGGCAGACCTATCCACTTACTACCCAAATCAATGCTTCATTTGTGGATGAGAAGCGCGACCATAATGTAGAGAAACCTGCCACGCCAAATTTCGGGTGGTCTGAGGACTCGAAGTATGCGCTCATCCGTGATAATTATGATTTGTGGCGTATATCTGCTGATGGCAAACAAGCAGTATCCCTATCCAGCAACTGGAAACAACGCAAAATAATGATAAACAACGCGTACCGTATTTATCCAGACGATAAGGCCATCGACCTAAAGAAAACGCAATACTTCGCGGTCTTCAACGATGCAAATAAGCAAGCAGGCATTGCCATATTGGATGCCGGCAAAACAGATTTGCGGATATTATTCCTGGATGACCATGGCTATGGAGGCTTCCGTAAAGCGGAAGATGCTCCTCGCTATACCTACACCAAGGAAAACAGTGTGAAATCGCCAGAGCTATTCGTAAGCACCGCCGCCAACCTCAGCTCCGCGAAATCGTTGACAACGAATACGCCTGACCAGGAAAAATACGCTTGGTCCACTGGTGTGAAACTGATTGACTATGTAAGTGACCATGGCGATACGTTACAGGCTGCCCTCTATTTACCTGCCGATTATCAAGAAGGGAAAAGCTATCCCACCATTACCTATATCTATGAACGCCTTACACAGGGGCTCAACAGCTATGCGATGCCTGCGTTCCCCGGCGGTGGATTCAACAGGGCTGTGTATACCAGCAATGGATATGCCGTATTAATGCCGGATATCAAATATAAGCTCAATGAGCCCGGCATGTCTGCCGTGGCATGCGTAGTACCCGCGGTAAAAGCTGCCATTGCCACTGGCATTGTAGATGAAGCCAATGTGGCTATCCATGGGCATTCCTGGGGAGGATACCAGACCTCATTCCTAATTACGCAGACGAATATCTTCAAAGCAGCCGCAGCAGGTGCACCACTGACCAACATGATCAGCATGTATAGCCTCATCTATTGGAACAGCGGCAGCACCAACCAACCTATATTCGAATCGAGCCAAGGAAGGCTTACCACCGGATATTGGGACAATTGGGATGCCTAAGCACATAATTCTCCGGTTTATCACATCAAGAATGTGCAAACGCCCTTACTCTTGCTTCATAATGACAAAGATGGGGCTGTGGATTATACACAAGGGATTGAGTATTATAATGGCTTGCGTAGGCTCAATAAACCGGTAACGATGATTACCTATAAAGGCGAAAATCATGGTATCATGAAGGATGTGAATAAAAAGGATTATGCCGTGCGGATGCTCGAATTTTTCGACCATTACCTCAAGGGCGAGCCAGCTCCCGATTGGTGGGAGAACGGGATAGATTTGCTCGATATGGAACAACACCTTGAAGAAAGGGCTTTTTGACGGTAAGCTCCCATCATCATTAGAACTAATCATGCTTGATGAAAAAATGCGTATAGAATCTACTATACGCATTTTTTGTTAACACCGCTGCTAAAAGGATAAAGCAAAATTACACGTGAGTGTGCACTTACTTATTTTTCAAAAAACCCTTTGTGGTAACAATTTATATTACTACGTTTGTAGCCACGACAGGGGAAAATGGTTTGGTTCAGTTTGCTCTTTGACTTTAACAGATGAAGATAGGTGAACCATGAATTACTCGATATTGTAAACATAGATTGATGATAGACCGCCATGTCTTTAATCTGGAAAAAGACCACGCTAACCAATTATAAACCTATTATTAGCTGCTTGACAGCAGACGGCATGAAGAATGGGATTCTTCATGCCGTTTTTATTTTATCAGTCTTTTCGGTTAGCCAATCTCCTTCTTACTTTGCTCAGAAATTCAGGGGTCATGCCTAAGTATGCTGCTATATAATGCTGGTGTACACGTAAGGCGATCTTGGGGTATTGCTCCATGAAATCCAAGTATCTTTCCTCCGCGGTTTGGGCCATGGTGCGTATAAGTCGATGTTCCAATGCCGATAAATGGCGCTGTATCATTAATCGGAATACCCGTTCAAATTGGGGTACCTTAGCCAGCAATTCTTCTTTGCGCGATGGATTAAGCGTCAATAGTTCGCTCTCTTCCATCGCTTCGATATACAGCAAGCTGGGCTTGCGTTCATGGAAACTGCCAATGTCGCTCACCCACCAATCCTCTACCGAAAATTGTAGGGTAACTTCGCTGCCATTTTCATCAATATAATAAGTACGGAGGCATCCTTTGACAATGTATGCCTCGAAATCACATATTTCTCCTTCACGCAGCAATAGCTGTTTTTTCTTGACCAATCTATGTTTCAACAATTCATTGAAAATCAAGATTTCTTCCGGAGAAAAACTGCCGCAGCGATTTACGTAATCATTAATGGAAGTGAACATAAGGGACTTTGTTAGCAAACAAACTTAAGGATTAATTTGTGCACTTCAGGCTGTGCGGGCCTTTTTTCGCTTGCAGCGACAAACTGCCACATTTAATCTTTCAATTATTTTAAGTATTACCAAAACCATTCCCTTCAATTCTTGTCATAGATTAATATAAACGGACTGTGACCTCGCTATCTTTGTACCAGCAAGAAAGGAAATACAGCTATGCACAACAAGATTTTAGGCATACATCACATCACTGCCATTGCGGGTAATGCCAAACGCAACTACGATTTTTATACCCGTGTATTGGGATTGCGGATGATCAAGAAAACGGTCAACTTCGATGACCCCGAGACCTATCATTTCTACTTCGGCGACGAGGTGGGTACACCCGGCACCATCCTTACCTTTTTCCCTTGGGGTGATCGTGTGAGACAAGGCCGCCGTGGCACACAGCAGGTAACGGAAATTGGCTATTCCGTACCGCAAGGGAGTCTCGATTTTTGGCAAAAACGGCTGGAAGCCAATAACATCATCCATAATAATGTGGCTGATAAATTTGGCGAACAGTACCTTACCTTCCTCGATCCGGATGGACTTAAGTTGGAGCTCACCGTCCCCAAAAAGGAGGATACGCGTACCCCTTGGGAAACTGATGAGGTGAAGGCCGAACACGCTACGCGCGGATTCCACCATATCAGCATTACTACCAATAAGCTGGATGCAACGGCACGTATCCTCACAGAAGTGTTTGGCTACCGGTTGCTGCAACAAACGGTAAACCGCTACCGCTTTATCACCGATGCGGTGGAGCATGCCGCGATTGTGGATATCGTGGAGGCCGCGGGTGAATCCGTCGGGCTTGTAGCCGGGGGCTCCGTACATCATGTAGCTTTCCGTGTGAAAGACGAGGAGACTTTAATGCATTTCAGGGGAAAAATCTTGGCGCTGGGACTTAACATCACGGAAAAGATAGACCGCAATTATTTCTTTTCACTGTACTTCCGCGAACCGGGCGGCGTATTGTTTGAGATCGCCACGGAAAACCCGGGCTTTACCATCGATGAGCCTGCGGCTGAATTAGGCAGCGGGTTGAAATTACCTGCCCAATACGAAGGGTCCCGCGAACGGATTGAACGTGTTTTACCTCAATTAAGTTAATTATGTACACACACGAAAAAAAAATCATACAGGCTGGCAAACCAGCCGGACAAGCCCAAAAAGCTGTGGTGTTGCTCCATGGAAGGGGAAGCACTGCACAAGGGATACTCTCCTTACAGCACCGCCTGCAATTGGAAGATGCCTTGTTGTTGGCTCCACAAGCTACCAACGGCACATGGTACCCTTACACATTCCTTGCACCTGTAACGAATAACCAGCCCGCATTGGATTCGGCATTGGCCTTAGTAGATGAGGTCGTAACCGAAGCCGCCAAACAAGGCATCCCACCTGAAAAACTTTACTTTGTAGGGTTTTCACAAGGAGCTTGTCTCCTATCGGAATATGTGGCCCGCCATGCCAAACACTACGGTGGCGTGGTGATATTCACTGGTGGTCTGATTGGGGAGTCATTGGATCAGGCGAACTACCAGGGCGATTTTGAAGGCATGCCGTTCCTGATTACTTCGGGCAATAGAGACCCGCATGTACCGCTTGAGCGGGTTGAAGAGAGCACCACCATACTCCGACAGTTGGGAGCCAATGTACATATGAAAATCTATCCCGACAAACCACATAGCATCAGCGACGATGAAATATTGCTGGCGAATGAGGTTATTTTTGGTTAATTATTCCACCAAGAAAAACCGCTTTTCCTGCACATCACGTGAGTTGGTGCCTACAAACGCGGCAAATTCGCCGGGTTCGGCCACATGCTCCAAGGAGGTATTGTAGAATTTGAGATCTTCCTCGGTAATGTCGAAAGCCACCCGCTGGGATTCGCCAGGTTTTAGCCTGATTTTTCGAAAGCCCTTCAGCTCTTTCACCGGTCGTGTCACCGACGCAACTAGATCTCGAATATACAGCTGTACCACCTCCTCCCCTTCATGATTGCCGGTATTGGTGACCTCCACATACACCTGTAGTGTATCATTCTTTTTGAAACTGTCGGTACTTAATGTCATCTCGCCATAGGCAAACGTCGTGTAGCTTAGCCCGTACCCAAAGGGATAAAGCGGGTCGTTGCTCACATCGAGGTAATTGGAGCGGAATTTCTGGAACCATTGTCCTTCGGCCAGTGGCCGTCCAGTATTTTTGTGACTATAGTACAGTGGCACTTGGCCCACGTGCTGTGGAAACGTAGCAGGCAGTTTACCCGATGGATTGACATCGCCAAAAAGCACATCTGCCACCGCTTTGCCTGTTTCGGTGCCACCGAACCATGCATTAAGGATGGCCGGCACGTGTCCATGCTCCCATGTGAGGGTGAGCGGTCGCCCGGTAAACAACACCAACACCACCGGCTTGCCGGTTTCCAGCAACTTGGCGAGCAAGCGTTGCTGCACATCGGGGATTCCGATATCCGTGCGGCTGGAGCTTTCGCCGCTCATCTCGGAGCTTTCGCCCAAAGCGGCAATGATAACGTCGGTACCCTTAGCGATTTCCAATGCTTCGGCAATGATTTCAGCTTCTGGTCGTTTATCCCGTGGAATAGCACGTCCAAACATGGTGGCGCGATCCTGATAAACCGTATCCGCCAGTAAATTGGAGCCCTGGTGATGCAGTATCTTTACTTGGCTGCCCAAAGCGGTCTGCATCCCTTCAAGCAAAGACGGGGTGTTTTCGAGATCGGCGCTTACGCTCCATGTACCCGGCATGTTGCTGCCTGTATTGGCGAGCGGACCTATCAATGCGACGGTGCCCTGTTTCTTTAAGGGCAATAACTGTCCTTCATTTTTGAGCAAAACGAACGATTTACCGGCTGCCTCACGAGCCTTGGCCAAGTGTGTCGGATTCAGGAGTTCCTGTTGTGCTCGGGCTTCATCGCAATAACGGAAGGGGTCTTCAAATAAGCCCAGTTTATACTTAGCCTCCAGCACAAGACGGCAGGCGCGGTTGATATCCGCTTCATTGACCTTTCCTTCTTCCAGTGATTTTTTCAGCGTGGTGAGGAACCCCTCGCCTACCATGTCCATTTCCACACCGGCTTTGAGCGATAGGGCCGATACGGCTTGCAAATCGCCCAAACCATGGTCAATGAGTTCATTGATAGCCGTATAATCCGTTACCACAAATCCATTAAACCCCCATTGCTTGCGGAGCACATCGGTCATCAGCCATTGGTTGGCCGTGGCAGGTATGCCATTGATATCGTTGAAGGAAGTCATCACGCTGCCCGCACCTGCATCGATGGCAGCTTTATATGGAGGCAGGTATTCATTATACATGCGATGCAGACTCATATCGGTGGTGTTGTAGTCACGACCTGCTTCCGCTGCCCCATACAAGGCAAAGTGTTTCACACAAGCCATTAGCGTATTATAGGCCGCAAGATCATCGCCTTGATAGCCACGCACCATGGCCTCAGCTATGCGTGAACCCAAATAGGTATCTTCACCGCTACCTTCGGAGATACGACCCCAGCGGGCATCACGAGAGATATCCACCATGGGCGAAAAAGTCCAGTTCAATCCATCAGCCGCCGCTTCGATCGCAGCAATACGCGCCGTTTCCTGTATCAAATCCATATCCCAAGATGCGGCAAGCCCCAGTGGAATGGGAAAGATGGTTTTATAGCCGTGGATAACGTCCAACCCAAAGATAATGGGTATTTTCAATCGAGAGTGGTTCACTGCCAGCTCCTGTGCTGCACGGATACGTTGGGCGCTGGTCATACTGAAGATCCCTCCAATCTTGCCTTCCTTGATGTTGGATTCGACATCGGTACTCACCGCCTCGCCGGTGGTTACCTCCCCCGCAGTAACCAGGTTGAGTTGCCCGATTTTTTCATCGAGGGTCATCTGCGCCATCAATTCCTTTATGAAATTATCCATGTCACGATTACGTTGCTGTCCATTTACGGGGTGTACACCTATTAATAAAGGTATGATGCACACAAAAATCAGCCATTGAGGAGGTGTCTTCATCTTTCACATTTTGTTGCGATCATTCTGCCTTTTTAACCGCCGTACGTTCAGATATGCCATTTTCATTAAACGCTTCAACAGCGAAATAGTACGTTTGGCCAATGCTTAGCCCCTTGATTTCAAGCTCATTGTCGTCATACACCATCCATGAGCTATACAGCTTATCTGGCGCGATGCCCCAAAATACATGATAGCCCTGCACATTCTTCTGCGCATCCCATTGAATAAGGGCGTCCCTGCGGTCTGCTTGGCGCGCTATGGATAGGTTTTTCACACTGCTGGGTTTTTTACCTTCGCCTATGCCAAAGATCCGCAGCCCTGAAATAGAAAGGTTCGGCGTAGGTACATGGATATTCCGGTAACGGACATATCGCACTTTTTCCGGTCTATCCAGTTCCACATAATCATTGGGAACATCTTTGTAGTTATTTTGTCTATTCACCAGCGTGCGCCACGCTGCCCCATCTTCCGAACCTTCAATCACATAACGGTGATAAAGCCCTTCCGGTTTTCCATACAAATCAGATTGGTAATCGTTGTAATTAACCTGTATAGCGTAAACCGTGCCCGGCTTCTCCAAATCGATTTCGATCCATTGTTGGTCATCCTTGTGCTCAGCCACCCAAAAAGACTTGATTTCCTCATCGGTGACGTGTTCAGAACCAAAATCCGATACGTGTGAAGATGCTTTTACCGGCTTTTTATAAGACAACAACATCCATCCAGTAAATTCACCCATTTTCCCGGGAATGTTTGGAGCATAATGCGGGTAATCTCCATACGCGGTATTCGTGTACATCAGGTCATCGTCGTCAAAATAAGTAGGGAAAGCGCCTATCCTCCTTTCCCAGCCGACATGCACAGCCACGGCCATGGTCGTAAAATGCCAGTATTGGCCGGCAGGTCCCATCAGTGTATTGCCATGTCCGGCACCATTGATGAAACCACCTGGTTTATACGAAAACGGGTTATTTGGCGCATATTCATAGGGGCCCAAAGGAGCATCACTTACGTATACACCGTCTCCATATACATTAAATTCGGTGCCCGGTGCAGCGTACTGCAAGTAGTATTTTCCCTTGTGTTTGGTCATCGATGGGCCCTCGATATACCCGCCGAGCACAGTATCGCTATGGTTTTCACCAAAGCGTTCCCAACCATGTTGCTCGCCATCTAAATTGAAGAGCTCATGCACTTCCTTGGAAATAGGGATGAAGCGATTGGTCCTATCGAGTTTCTTGGCGCGGATGGGGAATTTATTGGAGGAGCCCCAAAACATATAAGCCTGTCCATCGTCATCGATAAAAAGGTCGGGGTCCTGGAGTTGGTTCAACACGGATGGCACGGCTTTCCAGTCGCCTTTCTTGGGATTGTCGGTATAGAGAATGGCCATGGATCCGGATGGATTTCCAGTGACGTACAATACCGAGTCTTTGTAATTATGTGCCGTGGGCGCATTGGATCCTTCGAAATACCATTTTTCCGGACGGATAAATGTCCAATTCTGGAGGTCTGTGGAATGCCAATATCCCATGGAACGTGTGACAAATAGATAGTATTCCCCACGAAACTCCACCGCTACCGGGTCTGCACCCGAACGGTAAGACAGGCTATCGAACCGCGTGGCATAAGCATAATCCAAGTTGAGCGGATTGCAATACGTGCTTTGCAAAAGGGATTGACCAAAGCCATGGGGAATCGCCAACCCCACAATTACCATAAATGAAAATACAACCTTCATCAATTTGAATTTTTCCATTCCACAATTAGTATGTCCCTCGGTAAAGGTGGTCTATTCGTTTCTGATAAATTTTCTTCAAGGGGATTTGCATACCATCGGTCTCGTCCAGCCAATCCCACAATTCCTTCTTGAGCTGGCCCGCGATTTTCTGCATATTGGGATCCTTGATGAGGTTGTTCATTTCTTCGGAATCATTTTCGAGGTCGTACAATTCATTGGTATCCCATAGCCCTTGGTTGAAAATGTATTTATAGCGATCTGATCGAACACTGAAGATCGTCGGCGTTTGCGGAAAGGCCCATTCCCAGTAGTATTCATAGAAAATCCTTTCCCGCCAGTTGGCCACGGGCTTTCCTTGCAACAACGAGAGGAATGATTCCCCCTGCATTTGTTGTGGTTTTTCGATGCCCGTGAGCTCAAGGATGGTGGGGGCGATGTCCACATTCATCACCATCTCCGGGATTTGGGTCTGCGGTTTAATCAACTTGGGATTCCATGCTAACAGTGGCACCCGGATGGATGCTTCATACGCGTTGCGTTTATCGATGAGCCCATGTTCGCCGAAAAGGAAGCCATTGTCGCCCATATAGATGACCAAGGTGTTTTCGGCTAAGCCATTTTTCTCCAGCCAAGCCATGACATTCCCGATGCTTTCGTCTACACTGAGCAGCGTTTCGTTGTACTGCCTGTAAAAATTTTCAAAGGAAATCTGTCCATCATACATATAATCCACGCCATGCCAGCTGTAACGTTGTTTGCGCACCCATTCCGGAATACCGTCCAGGTTGACCGGGTCGTCATATTCGGTTTCGATGCCCACGCGTTTACTGCTGTCCGTAGCCGTGAGGTACATGGAGGGCGGACACATGATGGGCATATCGTCATATTGCCCCCGATGCCGTTCTGCTGGTTGAAATTCGGAATGCACCCCTTTGTGCGATAGGTATACGAAGAAAGGCTGCTCGTCATCCAAGGAACTCAACCACTCCAGGGCATAATCTGTAAGCAGGTCTGTGGTATAGCTGCCTTCGGGCTGTTTCACTTCCTTGCCATTGATGTTAAACGTGGGCGAATAGTAGACCCCTTGCCCACGGAAGCTCACCCATTCATCAAAACCCGGCTGTACGCCACTGCCTTCGTTGCCCATGTGCCATTTGCCGAAGAAGCCCGTTTTATACCCTTTTTCCTGCATATATTGCGGAAAGAAGGTAAGTCCCTCCGGTAGGGGTGCATTGTTATCTACTATGGTATGGGTATGGGCATATTGCCCGGTGAGTATAGATGCCCGGCTAGGCGAGCATAATGACGTGGTAACGAAGGCATTTTGCAAGTGTGCCCCCTCCCTAGCCATACGGTCCATATGCGGGGTCTCCAAGCCCGGCACCTTGTCCATGAACCCCATGAAATCATAGCGATGATCATCACTGAGGATGAAGACTACGTTATAGGGTTTTTGACTGGGCTGGCTTAAGGCCGACCAGTAGGAGCCACAAACCAGTATCGTTAAAAGTATTCGTTTCAGATGGTCTGTTGCATTCATGGTTTCTTGTGTTTTTATGGTTCTTAATTATAACGGATGTTGTGTGCTTTCAAATCCTAGTTTTTTCAATCCTACTTTGATTTCCGGCGCTTTCATAAAAAGATTCCAAAGCAGACCACTACGGTGGTTTTCAATCATGACAGGGATAGGCCCCTGATCAATGGCCAAATAGCGCTGCGGGTACCAGTCCTCCGTTTCGCTGTAAGCATCATAAAAGCCATATTTACCCCACACCTTGTCGCCCAACTCCTCATAAAGATAGCGGATCATCTGCATGCTGTATTCAGGCGTATAGGGAAATGATGACAGTGCTGCGGTGGGGGATATGACCCCTAGGTCATTGTCTGGATTGTGGGCATCATAACCTTTGAGCGAATAGCTGGCGGTGAGCCCCCAGCCATTTTCGCCATATCCTTTGTATCCTTTAGGATTTTCGATGCAATAGTCGTGGTGGATAAGGGCATGGTTGGTGTTCACCTGCCAGTAATCGGCATATTGGTCTTTCAGGCCACGGGGATCTAAGCCTAGGTAAGAATAGTGGGACCAAAACAAAGGTCCTACGCCGTCATTCGGCGCATTGTGTTTCAAGATTAGTGGATGGCCATACTTTACGGCGGAGGATACGATTGCCCCTCCACGAGCCCAACCTTCATGATATACCTCAGCGGGTACGCCATGGGTGGGCGATGAAGCCGCCAGCACATAGGTAATCAGGCATTCATCATAGCCCTGGATGGGGTGGTTGGCCGCCCAACCTTGTGTGGGGCTCCAATGCCAATACAATACGTTTTGGCCGTTTTGACGATAATGGTTCCAATTGATACCTTTCCAAAGGGAGTTGGATTTGCTTGCCAATCGTTGTTCTTCTTCATTGCCTTCCTTGAAATATTCCCGCACGCAGATTAGGGCTTGCGCCATAAACGCCGTTTCCACCAAATCACCGCCATCATCTTTGTTGCTGAATGCTTTGGCTTTGCCTGTAGGCCCATGCAGCCAATGCGGCCATGCCCCCTCATAGCGGTCTGCTTTAGCCAAATAATCGGCAATGTGTGTCAGCCGGTCTACCCCTTCTTGCCGGGAAATAAATCCTCGCTCGATACCAACAAGGATACCCATCACGCCGAAACCACTCCCCCCAAGGGTCACCACATCCTGATCATTCTGTGGATATTCTCCGTCTATATGTATGCGTTCGCGAGCCATGCCAGAGGTAGGTTCTGCACCATCCCAGAAATATTGGAAGGTTTGGCGCTGGACGAGCGTGAGCAGGGAATCGTCGTCCATCTTTTGCCCTTTCTGCTTTTGTTCACTTACGGATTGATTAGTACATGACACCAAACTACCAACTGCCACCGCTACGATCAATATTTGCAAATATGTTTTAATCATATGTATTGTTTTTTATTGAGTTACTTAATAGCCCGTACCTAAATGCAAGTGTTTAATTCGGAAATTATGCTCCTCATCTTGCCTGTACTCATTGATATACGGGGAATAGGTTTTCACATCCAGCTCTTGCGAGTCGACAGCCAAGGACAATACTCGCAACCAGCCATTACCGCCTTTCTCAGAACCGCGCACCCCTTCCTGATAATTAGCAAGAAATTGGTATACCGGATATCCCGCTTCGTTCATGCTGACCAATGTGCCTACCCCACTATTTAAGACATGGCCCGAAAACACAAAACGTATGTTTGGATGTTTTTTCACCAATTTTTCCCAGATCTGCTCCCCGTCATTGACTGCATTCGCCCCTGTATCTTTACCTATGCCATATGCCTGAGCTCGCCAACTGTCTCCATGACCTTGGCGTGTACTATCCGAATACATGTAGCAATGTGTATTGAGGATGATCAACCTATCCTTATGGTTGGCAACCAATTCATTCGCCCAGTCCAAAACCGATTCCCGAGGTCCAAACTCGAGCGAAAGCACCATCAATTTAAGATTACCCGACTCAAGAAGGTAATAGGCGTTATCAAGCTTGTCCTTTTCAAAAACACCGCCAAAAGCGGGCAGAGTCGACATGGTGTCCAATGGGAAAAACGTATTGAACAGGGTTGTATTTCTTACATCTGCAAATTTGCCGGGCTCACTGCCCATATCATGGTTGCCCACAGCCAGTACATAAGGTACTTTACCGTCAAGGCGCCTGAATGCCTGTCGAACCGTTGCCCATTCCGCTTCGCTGTTGTTCTGGGTAAGGTCCCCTTGTTGGATGACCACGGCAATGCGATTGGCTTCTTTCTCGATCCAGTCGATTTGCGCATCCAAAATTTCGGGATATTTTTCGGCATACGTTTGCGTGTCCGGCAACAGTATAATCGTCAACTCTTCCGACTTCGGTTGACATGCGGCGAACGCTATGCCTATTAAAACGTATGTATATATTATCCTGATCATTTTCTGATTAGCTAAATTCATGAACTAT
The DNA here is from genome assembly GCF_024704835.1 of Parapedobacter tibetensis. Classification (GTDB taxonomy): domain Bacteria; phylum Bacteroidota; class Bacteroidia; order Sphingobacteriales; family Sphingobacteriaceae; genus Parapedobacter; species Parapedobacter tibetensis. Next base: position 9,956 of record NZ_JAMXBE010000025.1, on the reverse strand, counting down.
TGTTTGGTCTATTGCCAAATAGGGTCTGCCAACCAAGCATGATGCAAGGAAATGCATCTTTGAAATCGTAAGTACCCCATTGCTTGTCCTCAGTTTATAATAGAAAAAACGCAAGGCCTCCATAGATTGTTTTGGTGTGAACGGAAAAGAAGATAAAGCTACGGTAGTTGCAATAACATTTAGCTTACTTCGATAAAAACACACCGCCTTTTAAAAAAAGCGGTGTGTTAATAAATCACTGATTAGCCAGCCCTAATCGGTATAAGGAACCGGCAATTGCTGTAGGCATAAAGACATTGTATATCCTCAGCTCGTCTATTTTACCGGTCATTCCTGCAAAAGAAACATCGCCATTCACTTCCATTCCCGGAATCACATTATAATTACCGCCGATGATCAACTCACTCGGCTCATAGGCATTGAACAGGTTATTGCCAACACCTCTATTGTTAAACCCACCGATGCTTACGCCATTTGCAATAATATTAAATGTGCCGGCAGTTCCATTATAAGTCAATACAAGGTGTACCCAATTGTCTGGGCCGATCGTAGGCGACAATGCATTGTTCACGTTATCCTGACGGCTACCACCAATCGTGCTGAAGTAGGGTTGAATGGTCAGAAAATCAATGTTTGAAGCCGGCCTATTCTGCGTTTGTAGAATGATATCAATGTTGCCATTCAACAGTCCGGGTCTAGCCAATTGGAATAATTGGGTTTTTGTCGCATCGTTGTTGGATATCTGAATCCACTGGCTTATGGTAAAACTTTTTAAATTATCCGTTCTAAAGGCATCAAACTGGTTGGCAAAGTAAAGATAGCCTTCTGATAATTCCAACGCCTTTCCTTTAAATCCAGCATCCACAATGGTTGCTCCGGCTGTTGAAGTAGGCGCTACCCCGCTTATTTGCTCATTATTGTTTTCATTAAAACTGAAATAAGCGATTAAGTTATCCGGGTATATTTCATCTGTACTGCGGAACCCATCAATAGTGCCTTCATAATCCTTGGGATCTACGTCCGGCAGGTTATGCGGATTACCATCCTTTTTGCAGGACGACCAGGTTGTCACCGCTAAGACAAGCCCCAGCATGCCGTATCTTTTATAATTTGGAAATTTCATCTTTCTGTTGTTTATGCTGATTAATTGTAACCAGGGTTTTGAGTCAATACACCATTACTTAAATCAATTTGTACCTGTGGGATGGGCAATAGGTTGTCGCGACTTGCGGTGAAGTTTACTTTTCCTGCTGCATCCATGGCTTGTTGCGATATCCCCCAGCGTACGATATCGAAGAAACGCTCATGCTCCATCGCCAATTCTATTCTTCGTTCCTGCTGAATGGCAAGACGCAGTTCCGCCTGATCTGTAGTGGTCACATCCGGCAAAATTGAATCATCTCCAGCCCGTGCTCTTGCACGTACACTATTCAATGCAGCTAATGCTGCGTTTGCTTCACCTCCAACCTCATTAGCAGCTTCCGCATACATCAATACCACATCAGCATACCGCAGAATACGCACATTCATCCACCGTCCGCCACGATTGTTAATTGCGGCGATAAAAGAAGGATGTGCCAGCACCTTTTGATTGTATTTTGGATTTGGCAAGCCCGTAGGTGTCAAATCCCCATAAATGGTGTAACCAGGCACATCCGCAGTACTGGTATATAAAATCGTTCGTTCCCTACGCGGGTCATTTGGCTCATAAGCGGCTTCCAGCTGGGCACTCGGCATATTCCATCCCCAGCCCCTGTTCCATTCACCCGTACCCCTGACACCTTGTATGCTGGCATATTGAACACCATTGTCCTGAGGCACTGCCGCACTTGCTGTGGCCTGTATCTCAAAAACAGATTCCCTGCTGTTTTCACCACTTTCGCCAAAAATTCGACTGTACGGGGTAGATAGATCATATTCGCCGGAACCCATTACCATTTGTGCGGTTGACATCGCCATTCCCCATTTTTGCTGGGTTAGATACACTTTGGCAAGTATCCCGTTTGCAGCCCCACTTGTTATACGCCCAACAAATTCCGAGGGCCAGTTTGGTGGTAAGTTTGCAGCAGCAAATTGAAGATCACTTTCAATGAACGCATAAATCTCTTCAGGTGAGCTTTGCGGAACATTTGTTTCATCAACAGCTAATATCTTATCAATCTTAGGCACCCTTCCGAAGGCCCGCACCAAAACGAAATAAGAGTAAGCACGCAGAAATCGGGCTTCGGCTTCCGACTGCACCTTAATTTCCGGCGTTGCAATAATATTGGTATTGTTAGCGATATGATCAAGAACAATATTACAATTGTTGATCATCGTATAATACGCAACCCATAGTCCATTCGCCCGTCCACTACTTGGTAATACCGGAAAGTTGTCCATGGAAATCACATCTGCCCCACCATCGGCTGGCGTACTTCCCTTATCGGCATCATCACTTCTGATGCTGGCCATGACCATAAAAGCATCTGAAACATAGTGGTAATTTCTCAGCGTGTTATACGCACTGAATAAAAACTCGTCATAAGGACCGCCACCCTCGGGATAAGGATAGTTATCCGCGGTATATTCACCCTGCCTTTCCGTGTCAAGGAATTTCTCACAACCTGCATTCACTGAAATAAGCACCATGGCAGATAAGGCCAGGCCGATATTTCTTCTTTGGTTATTCAATATTTTCATTTTATGTTAGTTTAAATAATGCAATTAAAAAGTAACATTTAAACCCAATGTATAAATAGCCGGTACCGGATAAACACCGTTATCGGCACCTCCACCCAAAATATCTCCTATTTGCGCTTCCGGAGTGTAACCGGTGACCTGGCTCCAAGTTTTGATATTCTGACCATTTATAAACACCCTCATTTGCTTAATGCCAACCCTGCTCAATGTGTTTGCGCCGAATGTATAACCTAACTGCACATTCCGCAGACGGAAATAATCCCCCGGCTCCAAGTAGTGCGTGCTAAACAAGAAGTTGTTTCCACGCGTGTTGTCCAAGATCGGTTCCACATTCGTGCTTCCTGGGGCCGTCCAAGCGTTCAGCCTATTGCTTTCATAATTTAAAACAGCAAACGTCCTGGTACGGCGTTGGGTATAGATCATGTTGCCTGCCACACCCTGGCCTTCGATAAGCGCATCAAAGCCTTTATAACCCAATGAGAGGCTCAACCCAAAACTATATGGCGGGAAAGGCGTACCCAAATATGTCCTGTCCGCCGGCGTAATGGTGCCATCACCGTCTGTATCCTCATAAGCGATATCACCCGGCAAGGAGTTGGCAAATGTGGGCATTCTGGTTAGATCCGCGGGGGTTTGGTAAATGCCTGTCTGCGTATAACCATAAAAATAGCCGATGGAATAACCCGAGTTGGTCAAGTTGACGCCACCGTTTCCGGTGATCTGGAACTCCGAGTTATTGCCAAGGGATTCTACTTTGTTTTCGTTGTAACTGAAATTGCCGGATAGCTTATACGTGAAATCATTGCCAATCCGATCACCCCATCCAAGGTTTATCTCAATTCCTCTATTGGTTATTTCTCCAAGATTTGTAAAGTAAGGCTTTCCCCCATCACGCAAAGGAAAACTGGTCAGAATTCCATCTGTTGTTTTATCGTACAAATTGATTTCGGCATTAAAGCGGTTATTGAATGCCCGCAAGTCTAAACCAACATCCGTGCCTTGTACGACTTCAAAGCGCAGGTTAGGATCAGGAATGTATTCATTCCCAACAGCGGTATAAACATTGTCGCCAAAAACTGCCGTGGCTGCATTTGAAAGGCCTTGCTGATAGAGATTTGGGTCAACTCCGTTTGAATTGCCCAGGCGGCCCCATGAGGCACGCAGCTTCAAATAATCAATCCCCTTAATATGATCGATAAAGAAATCTTCGGCACTTGCCACCCATCCCAATCCAACGCTTCCGAAAGTCCCCCACCTGTTTTCAGGCGCAAACCGCGAGCTTCCATCCCTACGGACGGTACCGTTGAAAAGATACTTGTCTTGATATCCATAGCTCACTCTAGCAAAACCACCTGCATTGGATTCGAGGGAACCTTCACCTCCATTGTTCAATATATTATTAACGTTGACAACGCCTAAGTACCATAAATCCGGGTTATTTGGAACGTTTAATGTACTATCCTGACGGGAACCACTCACATTTGAGTCACCCCAGCGCAAAGTCGTAAATCCCACCATGGCATTCAGCCGATGTCCACCGTCGAATGTTTTATCATAATTCAGCGTATGATCTTGCTGATACCGATAACTTGCAGATTGGCTCTGGTTTACACTGGTCCTTGCATTCGTGTCGAAGAATTCTTCATTGGGATTGCCATTTTCGCCGACATTAATAAAGGTGAATGGAAGTGGAGTATAGCCCCTACTATGGTTGAAGCCGTAGCCTGCATATACGGTGGAGCGCAAGGTAAAGTTGGTCAGGAAATTTACTTCCGCAAAGACACTACCGTTAAACCGGAAATTTTTATTTATCGATGTCTCTTTCAAACGGTTTAATGTGGCAACCGGGTTTCCAACCTGCGCCCGCTGGAAAGAAGGCATACTGTAATACGTGGTGGCGTCTTCTTGCACAGGCACAATGGGTGCTGCCCACAAGGCGTTGTTTAAGCCCGATTGGAAAGGATTTGTCGATTGGGAAGGATTTGCTATTGCATGGAATCCAGTAATATCACCGCCCACCTTGAAATTGTCCGTTACCCTGATCTCCTGGTTGAGCCGTAAAATATACTTTTGATAGCTATTATATTTCAGCACACCATCCTGGTTGTTATAACTGAAACTAATGAGGGTTGTGCTCTTTTCCCCACTCGTAGAGAGGCTAAGGCTATTTGTATTGATGACCGCATCCCGCATGACGAGATCCTGCCAGTTTGTATTGCCCGTGTAATTGGTGAAATCGAAAGGGTCAGCATTCAGATTTGCTAACTGTGCGGAATACAATTTCTTAAACCCCTCGGCATCCGTCACATCAATTTTGTTGGGAACCGTCTGAATACCTACATTGCTGACGAAATTGACACGTGTCTGACCCCTGTCGGCACGTTTTGTGGTGATGGCGATCACACCATTGGCACCCCTTAATCCGTAAATAGCGGAGGACGATGCATCACGCAACAGATCAACGGACTCGATGTCGGCCGGATTTAAATAGTCGATGTTATCTTGCAGCAATCCATCCACTACAAATAGCGGATTGGCACTTTTGGTACTGCTGATCCCCCGTATCCGAATGACAGGGCTTGTACCTGCCCTGCCGCCATTGACGACGGTAAGTCCCGCAACTTTTCCTTGCAAAGAAGCCAAGGGGCTAAGTGCAGGCTGCCGGGATATTTCTTCCCCGCTCACGCTTGCTATGGCGCCGGTGAGGTCGCGCTTTCTTTGCGTACCATAGCCCACCACCACTACTTCATCTAATTCGGAGCTTTCGGGCTCCAGCGCTACATCGATGATCGCTCGATTGTTGATGGAAATTTCCTGAGACGCATAGCCGATGTAGCGGAATACCAACACATCGGTACCAGCCGCATTGATCGAATAACGTCCATCCTCGCCCGACTGCACCGCAACCGTGCTTCCCTGTACCGCAATGGTGACACCTTCAATTCCTTCATAGGTGGTGGCGTCTGTCACGCTTCCGCTTACCGTTCGCTGCTGGCCGTAAACAAGTACGGAACACAGAAAAAATAAGCAACATGTAAATAGTTTTCTCATCTGATCTTGAATTGGTTAATTAATTTAATATAGTCTACTTTTTTCGGGAATACCCGACCTCAATTGGTTGACATTTAAATGTTCCTACAAAATTGTGATGTATATCGTTGAAACGCGAATTAATCGCCTATACATTGCTACATCGTTTCAAAAAAAATTGCTCAATCGGGAAATTAATGAATAGTAAAAGTCTGATTTATAAAAACATATGCATGTAGCCAATTACTACATGATTGCTTTGATAGTGTGCAAGATACACTCGTACCTATGAGAGGTGATGATGTAGTGGATCAGCTCATCGTTGTGCTCAAGTGGTTAATACAAGGAGCTCCAACCGGAGATTATAACACCCATAGCAATGCGAAAACAAAAAAGAAAATCTCATTAGGTGTTAGGCATTAAGAAATGAGCGAGCGCTAATAACAAACGCTCGCCCGATTAATTGTTTAAATAGAGGTCATAAATAATCAGGGTTCTGCTCAAGCACCCCGGGTTCATATGTTATTGTTGCATGTGTTCCCTTAGCTGGGGCAAAATGTCCAATTGTTCGAGCGGATACGGCAGGAAACGATGCTCATTCGGATTGTAGTTGCGGCCTTCGTAGTTCAGTTCTTCTGTACGGTCATGGCGCACCAAATCATAAAAACGGGTGCCCCACTCCATCCCGAATTCGGCAAATTTCTCGTCCAGTACGTCATCGAGGATGACCCCGCTGATCGGATCCAGGTTTGCCCTGCCCCTCACTTCGTTGACCGCTTCGTCTGCCGACATCACTGCGCTCGTAGCCCCGCTGACCAGCGCTTCGGCATGCATGAGCAGCACTTCCGAATAACGTATAATGCTAAAGTTGTTGTTTGTGCCGTACACGGTGCGGCCGGGAGTCAGCTGCGTGGTGGGCAGGTAGTGTTTGCCGCTAAGGAAGTGGTATCGGACGCTATTATGGAATACGTCATTATCCGGTGTCCGATTGCTTACCCAGTCCGGCAGTTCGGCATAGTTCGGATCCGATTGGATGGCCGCTATACCAGCCGGGGTAAACAGCACCGACACATTGGAGCGGATGATTGAACTATTGCTTTAATAAGCTGAACAATAAAGAGGCTCTAAGTATTTTTCGTAGCTTTGACATGTGATAGTAGTACGTTAGTACTTTTTTAGGAAAAGAAAAAATAGTAGCATACATGAAAACAAAAACATTTGCACTAACGATCGCCTTATTCCTCGGATCATCCGCGGTTTGGGCCCAGCAGGAGCCTTTCAAAATCAAAGGCAAGGTAGGGAAATTGCAGGCTCCCGCAATGGTCTATCTCACTTACCAGACCGATGGCGAAACCCTGCGGGATTCCGTAGCGCTGAAAAATGGGGCTTTCCGGTTTAGCGGAAAAGCCAAACATGCCACCTTCGCGTCACTTGGTCTGAGCCACGATGGGGCCGGGCTGCAGGGGACACGGGATTACTTGCCTGTGTACTTACACAAGGGCACGATCAAGGTGAACGGGACCGACTCGGTGAAGAGTGCCAAGATCACGGGCTCGCCGATCAACGCGGATAACCAACGCCTACAGACCCTCTTGGAACCCGTTGCCGAAAAGCAACGTGCCATGAGTGCGCTGTACCGCAATACACCCGAGGAAGAACGGAAAAGCGAAGTGTTCCAGAAAGACTATGGTGCAAAATATTCGGCCATACAGGAAGAGCAAAAAGACGTGTTGCTATCTTTCATCAAAGCCAACCCGAAAAGCCCGATCAGTTTATCGGCGCTGCAACAGTATGGCGGATCTCTGCCCGATCTGGTGGTTGTGGAGCCGCTGTTTGCTTCGCTTTCCGAACAGGTAAGAAACAGCGAAACCGGTAAAGCGTATGCGAAACAGCTCGAAGGGATTAGGCTTACGGAAATCGGGAAACTGGCGCCTATGTTTACGCAAAACGACCCCGATGGCCAGCCGGTGTCGCTCGCGGATTTCAAGGGCAAATACGTGCTGATTGATTTCTGGGCAAGCTGGTGCGGCCCCTGCCGGGCAGAAAATCCCCATGTGGTGGCGGCTTACGAAAGCTACAAGGATAAGGGATTCACGATATTGGGCGTATCGCTTGATCAGCCGAGCGGCCGCGACGCATGGCTCAAAGCAATAGCTGATGATAAGCTGACCTGGACGCAAGTGTCTGACCTGAAAGGCTGGAGCAATGAGGCTGCTGCAATGTATGCGGTGCGGTCTATCCCTCAGAACTTTCTGGTAGACTCGCAAGGGGTGATCGTTGCCAAGAACCTGCGCGGTGATGCGTTGACTGAAAAGCTGGCCGAACTGCTGGATTAAGTCACTTGAAGTATAGCGTCCTAAGCGATGTGTTTTGCAAAAGGAGGCGGCCCGATTTTTTCAGGCCGCCTCCTTTTCATGCGCATCCTTGGCTTTTCCGCTGCTATCTTCGCCGCTGCCAACGTTGCAGCAGCAACGATACGGCAAAGCTCACCACCGCACCGATGGCGGCCAGCAAGGCGGTTTTCAGCACATCGTGCATGCCCAACTGGCCTACGATGCTCAGCGCGGTGCCGCCCGTGGTGCCGATGCTAAGTTGCAGGGTTTTCATCGTCTCCCTCCCTTTGTGTGATGCCGCTTTCCACGGCCTCCAGCACACCAAGTGCCAGGGCTACGTACTTGGCCACCGTCACCACCTTGGGCGGCAGTTTCAACGGCGCAGCGATGATAAACTGGCTCACTACGGCCAACCCCTCCTTGATTTTTTCGTATAATGTCGGTTTACCCACTGTGGGTGCGCCGACGGATTTGTTGTTTTTTTTCATTTTTTTCATTTTTTGCTCTGCGCTTTTTGCTGTTCGCTTCTTACCTTTTTAGAACTGCGAATCAGCGAATGGCGAATCAGCGAACTGCAGCCTAACCAACCCTATTCTCCACGACAAGACGATCATTCCCCTTCTGAATCTCCTCCACCAGCAGCGGATATACATACTTGTACGCCGCGGCTGAATGGATCACCTGATAATCGCCGTCCAACAGCTGCCAGTACGATCCCGTGAGCGGGCATCCCGCCGTTTGGGTATGGTAGTTGCCGATGTGGAAGAACACCAACTGATAGTTGGGGATTTCCGTGACCTCGACCATGCCCCGGTGCAGTTTTGGGTATTTCGGCGCATATTTAGTGTTCATGCCTGCCCAGTGGTTGAGCGATAGCCGATATTCCCCTTCCGGGATACAGGTGAGCCCTTGGATCTTTTCCTTGCGGATGCTGTCTTCCAAGAGGTAGCAGCGGAATAAGCTGCCGATATAGAGGTGGCTGAGGGTACTGTTCTTCCCCCCAGCCACGCGAACCATTTTGATGATTGCGTTTTCCATGGTTTGCTGCCTGTTTACTCCGTCGATCCCGATACCGGTTCCGACCAATCACCCGTACCATACCCATTCATCGCGCGTACGCGTACCCAGTAGGTGACCACGCTCTGCAGCCCTGCGATGATGTTAGACTTTGACCGGGTGGTGGCATGGATGGTATCGCCCCAGATAATCTCGCCCTGCTCATCGCGCTGGTTGCTTACCTGGTACCCGTACTGCCAGGTATGGCGCACTTTGGCGATATCCAGCACCAGCTGCCCTTTCTGCGGGCCACGCCGTACGCGTACCCACAGGGGTATTTCAGGTGCCGTGTTGCTCTTCGGCGGCGGCACCAGCATAAAGCCCGAGCTCACCAGCTTGTTGGCATCGCCGTCGGCCGTGAAATTCACGTACGATGCCAACCGTTTCATCTGCTGCAGCAGCGCCAGCCGGGCGATGTCCTTGGCCGTGGTGGCAAACCTACCACCCGTCTCGGCGGCTGCCTCGTGCTTGGTGCGGTAATCGTTCACATGGTTGCCGTAATCTTCCAGCGTCGGTACCGGATCGGGGAAGTTTCCATTCCCCGTCATGTCCGTCAACGTCTTGCCCGCCAGTGTCGCCAATGGGGCGTCACCCAGGGGTGTGTAACTTGTATAGATTCTTGGTGTATACATTGTTTTTTGTTTTTAGTGTTTCCCGATATCGCTGCGCTCATCGGGACCCTACTTCGTTTCGTTTGCTGTTTGTTTTTTACTTTTCTGTACTTTTTCACTTCCGGCTTTCGGATTTTCCGACTTCCGGGCTTTCGGACTTACTGACGCCTTCCTACATCGTTGCCTCCTTTCGTTTTATTTCCATGCCCCAAAACTGGGCAACCGCATCCGGGCAAACAAAAAA
>NZ_JAMXBE010000024.1 GCF_024704835.1 Parapedobacter tibetensis | reverse complement strand
CGACTTTGAGGACCTCGTCCAGGCCAACGAGACCCTGACCACCTTAGTAGATAACGGGGACGGTACGGTGACCTATACCGATGAGGCCGGCACGGCCACCACGATAGCCCTGGCCACGATTATCGACGACTTAGAGACCGTGACCGACCTGGTGGACAACGGCGATGGGACCATTAGCTATACCAATGAAGACGGCACGGTCCAGACCATAGACATAGGTGCGGTCGTCACGGCCAATGAAACGGTAACGACTTTGGCAGACAACACCGACGGCACCTTCTCGTACACCAACGAGGCTGGCGACGTGGTCACCTTCGACGCCAACACCACCACAATGGCGGACAATGGGGACGGCACCTACACCTTCACCAACGCCAACGGGGATGCCATAACCGTGGATGTGCCGCAAAGCGTGGTGGGGAACATCCAGAACGAAGGGGACATATTCAACGAGATCATAAACCTGATAGGCGAGAACGAAGTAGATGCCATCAATGGATTAACAAAAGTTGACGGGGAGATCAAATTGGGCGGTGCTTTAACAGAGCCTACCGAGATCATCACCGACGCCACCAACACCCTGGCCATTTCTGGCTTGGAAGCAGGAGACGTAGTAACAAACAGCGTGGTATCTGTTGACCCGAACGGTGTGCTGCAAACCATAGATGTGGATGCGTTGGCCATAGAACCCTGGCTAAACCAAGCAGACGGCGCCCAGGCTACCACCAACACGCAGGACATCTACCAGATGGGCCGCGTAGGTATAAATACGGCCTCGACCAATAAGCAACTGGAAATAGCAGGGACATTCAAAGCGATGTCGGGTGCCGGAACTCAATTCACCGGAATAGAAACGGATCTAGCTGGATCAAATGCCACGGCTATCTTCCACGTTAATAACGCTAATTTAGGGAATGCCACTGAGATTAGCACAGTGGCAACGAGACAGGGACTTTCACAAGTATATGGGGCTAGTGCTGCTACCAACAGGGTGGGGTTTTTGAATGTGCAAACAGGGGCAGGGGAAACACCGCATTTTGAACTTGCACTTGGTTTCCCGGGCTCACCAACTCCTGAACAGATACCGGAAGGCTCTTCTATAAGGGGAACTTTTGGGGAGATCAATATGAACAGTTTTCAGCCGAATGGCTTACGTTCGAGTATTCAAGTGAGTCGAGCAAACGGCATCCGATTTTCGTATGGCCTCCCTTCTCAACCCACGTTTGCAGATTACATTTTTCCCCGCAACAATCCTACCGCCAATCAGGTATTGGCAGCAGGTAGTACAACACCGCAACAATTGGAATGGAGGGATATGCCTGTGTCCGTTGATGCTGCTATGCCCAAGTTCTTCTATATGCCAGCTATTATAATACCTACGGCAGCGGATCAAGTGCCCTCGGGAGAAACTTTTGGTACTATAGACTTATATGCAAAATATCAAGACCAGTTTGGCTCGCCAATGGTTACGAATACAAATACCACCACTAATTTACCGGTATTACCTGCCAACGAGTTGGATTATTACATCACTTGGTATGACGATACCGTATTTACAAATGTCCAAGTAGATGATAATGGGGTACTGACATACTCGGTAAGCCCAACGGCAGATGTTCTCGTAGGATCGTTTATGAATATTGTATTTGCTGTTAAATAATAAATAGTATGGTAATGATGCAAAATACGTTAAAAAATTTTGGAGCAATAACAATGGTCTTGGTTTTGTTTTCTATAAACAACGCCATAGCCCAACCTTGTTACCCTAACCAGATTGTAACGGCAGCTTATGCAACAGGTGGAACCAGCCCTTATAAAGACCAAGTGCTATGGTTAACCTGGGGATCGTCAAATCAAACAACAGATCCTTATGGTAAACACAATCAACCCTTAACGGCAGGTAATAAATCGTATGCGTCCATATCGTTGGGAAGCGGCAAATACTTATGTGTGGAGGCTGAAATTATTAGTATAACGGGAACTCCAGTGAATAGCTACGCGCCGGGAAACTTTGTAGGAGATTCATTTGATAACCTGTATAATATCGGCGGAACAGGAGCCAACAATAAATTGGTTGCCGGTATTAGAAATAGGAACGATGGGAGGACATCTACACTTAGGCTAAGGTGCAAGGCTACCATTGGAAGCGTCCCTATTCGCATTGCAGGATTGGTAATTGCAGATGCGGAGTCTTTAGCTCCTACTGAGTATATCTATGCAACGGCAGATGGCAGGTGGACTATAGTAGAGCTAAAAAAAAATGTTGGGGCGGGGGACTATAGGGTAAGAAAAGAAAATGTGAACGGAACAACTCAACAAATCATGAGGTTTTTAAGAGGAAATGATAACAATACAACCGCTATCTCGTTTCTCTCTTTTAATGAATCTGCCTATAACAATACAGGAATTAATCCCGATCTTTCTGTTCAGTTTACCGCAACGCTAAAAGGAGGAGGGCTAACAGCCTTGGCAATAGGTTTATTAACGCCAAACGCAGATTTAGGGGATGCACCGGAATCGTATGGCAGCCCGATTCACCTATTGCAAAATCTTACATTTACAAGTGATGGAATTAACCCGAATCCAATATTTTATACCAACATTAATACCATCGGTTATAATCCGGGAGCTTTGGTAAGTACTTTAGGCAGTTATCTGGGAAGCACTCCCCCCGATGCCGATAATAATTCTATGTTTTCAAAAGATGCCCTGGGCGATGATAATTCGGGAGACGCAGGAATAGATGAAGAAGACACTTGGCCAATACAGTATAAACGTTTTTCATATAAAGCCTACTATATGCCGGGGAACATTATCAGTGCACAAATTCCATATAAAGGGGCAAAAGCCGGTGCACGGATATCGGGTTGGATTGATTTTAACCGGAACGGCACATTCGATACTGACGAAAGGCAAACGGCTATTGTTCCTGCCAATGGCGACGGAAATGTAGCATTGCAATGGACGGTGCCTTCTGTAAGGAAACCTTACAGTACATACGTAAGGTTACGCTATTTTGACCCGAGCGAACCCGATGCAACAAGCCCTGACAGTAACGTGAATTTTGGAGAAGTGGAAGATCACAGGATGTATATTTTAGGGCCTGCCATTACAAACCCCGGGCTTCCTTCAAAAGCAAAACAATAAGACTATGCGCAATAAGATCAACATGAAAATTATTGGCATTTCGTCGCTTTTCCAACTTTCGTTTTATGCAAAACGGCAAACAGTGGAAGAGTTGCCAGCAACATTGAAACACATCTTACAAAACATCATAATCATAATAGGCGTTACGATGTTATCTTCGGTTCCCGTTTCTGCGCAAACAGGCGAAGGTAGTGCCACGGCAGACAACTCGACGGTGGTTGTGAGCCCCGGGACGGTTGAACTCCGCTTTTCTGAGACTTCCTATTTCGGGCCTAATGCGCATTGGGAGATCCATGGAACATTGGAAATATGGAGCAAAAACATTTGGATAGCACCCACAGCGACCTTCACGGGCACGGGACGGATCATCATCCATGACCCTGCCACCAACCCGTATTATGAGCACATGGAATCCGGACCTACATTGATTGATGGGAACAATGGGACATTCATCGGGTTGGATATCGAACTGAGGAACCCGGGCAACCTGATGCTCGCGGATTTCGGGGATCCGGGGTACGGAACTGCCAATCCGGAGTCGGCTAAAGCCGCGGCGCTGAATATTGGTGGGCTGTTCGAATTTGCCATGGATGGCGGGGATATCATATTGAATGGCCACGATCTCGGTATGGACGTGTCGGCAAGGTTGATGGGATACAACAGCCAGCGGATGATCGTAACGGGCAACAGCACTGCTGGACATGTAATCAAGTCCTATGGCAATACCCAGCCGTTCGTGTTCCCGGTAGGTATCGCCGAAGGTGATTACACCCCAGCCACACTCGCGCCTGATGCCACGACCACCCTATATGTGAGCGTGCAGGACTATGGTGCGGCGGGTATCGACCTACCGGATCCGGAACGGGGCATGGACCGCATCTGGCATGTCCATGCCGATGCTGGGGTAAGTACCATGTACACATTGCAGCATAACAGCATCACCAACGGCAGTGCCTATGTGGATGCCGATGCGCAAATCGTGCAATATGCAGGCAGTGGCAACTGGATCGGAGACGTGACCGTACTAGCGGGCGAAGGTATCCATACGCGGGCCGATATATTAACCGTGGCCGGTGTGACGGCGGATGGCGGATGGTTTACCAAGTTAACAGACGGGGAAGAGGTCGGACCCGAGATCACCGACGATTCCGCAACGGTGGAATCCGGTTCATCCGTACAGATCAACGTCTTAGAAAATGACCGACCGGGCAGCAGTCCGATTGCAGTGGGCAGTGTACGCATTACGCGGCAGCCGAGCAACGGCACGCTGGTGGTCAACCCCGATGGCAGCATCACCTACACGCCCAACCCCGGTTTCGTTGGGGACGACAGCTTCGAATATGAGACTGCCGATGAGAACGGTCTCACCGATACGGCGACGGTAACCCTCACGGTGACGCCAAGAGCGCTACGGATACCGAACGTGTTTACCCCGAACGGCGATGGTAAGAATGACGTGTTCGAAATCGAGGGCATCGAAGGGTTCGACCGCATCGAGGTGACCGTGGTGAACCGCTGGGGCAACGAAGTGTACCGGAGCACCAACTATAGGAATGACTGGGACGGCCGCAACCTCAATGAGGGAACATACTATTACCTGATTACGACCCATAAGGGGGGAACCCTTACGGATTATAAGGGTTGGATATTGATTAAGCGACAGTAAGCAATGCGTTAATTCGCAAATACGCAGATTCGCTATTCGCAAAAAGCGCATAAACAAAACCCGACGCAGGAGGGTTCATTGATGCCTTTAAAAACAAACAGGGAATCAATAATCTGCAAATAAGCAAACAAGAAAAAGGAAATGAAAAGGACAATCATAAAAACGATGATACTTGCGGCATTGCTGGGGGGCTCTGGGATGCTCCGGGCCCAGCAGAACATTCAGTTCACGCAATACATCTTCAATTCGATGAGCGTTAACCCAGCCTATGCCGGTTATAAGGAGGAATGGTTCGGGCAGTTGGGCCTCCGTAGCCAATGGGTGGGGTTGGATGGCGCTCCGCAAACCGGATTGCTGTCCATAGACGGCGTAGTAGATCCCCTACGTAAGCGCCATGGTGTGGGCCTCCAGGTTACGGCGGATAAGTTGGGGCCCCAAGCAGCCAATGCGGCATACCTGAACTATGCTTTCCGGTTGCAGCTGAACACCGAAGATACCCGGCGGCTGAGCTTTGGTGTAGGCGCAGGAGCTACGCAGTATAGCCTGGACGGCACCCAGCTCGATCCGCTCCATTTGGGCGACCAAGCGCTCCCGCCGAACAAGATCAGCAACTTTGTACCAGACGTACGATTTGGTATCTATTATTACAGTCCCCGATGGTACGCGGGGGCTTCGGTGATGGACCTGCTGTCGGGCGACCAAAGCAATAACATCTTCCGCTGGGACAATACCACCACGGACAACATCCGGCGTAAACGGCACCTGTATTTCATCGGTGGGGCGTTGGTGGATCTCAGCGATGGGCTCAAACTGCGCCCAAGCTTGTTGGTGAAGGAGGATTTTAAGGGGCCCACCAGCCTCGATGTCAACGCGATGTTCATCTTTGGTGACCGTTTCTGGATCGGCGGGGGCTGGCGCACGGGGGTGACGGTGTTCCAGAAGGATTACCAACGCGTGACAGGTAGTAGCCTCAGCAGCCGGAATTCGTTTTCGGTCGTTACGCAGCTTTACGCGACGGACGATTTGCGGATTGGCTACTCCTATGATCATGTATTAAGTCGCCTGAGTAGCGTACAGAACGGTTCGCACGAAGTGACATTGGGAATCACGTTTGGAAAGCGTTATCGCCGGATGCTTAGCCCGAGGTTCTTTTAGGCAACAAAAACGAAAATAAGATAAGAGACTATGAGACCACAATACCTATACACCATGATGATGATGCTCACGCTTCCTTGCTGGTTATACGGCCAAGAACAGCCGAACCTAAGGCAACGGGCGGAAGAACATTACCTAAAGTACGAGTATTCCCATGCCATAGCACTGTATCTCAATCTAGTCGACGGCCGTAAGCCCCGACTTCGGGATTTGGAACGTTTGGCAGTCTGCTACAAAAAATTAAATGACTATGAGTCGGCAGAGAATTGGTATGCCCGTGTGGTGCAGCACGAGGATAGCGATGCGGAAAACCTCATACGCTATGGCGACGTACTCAAAAGCAACGGAAAATATGACGTCGCCAAGAAACAGTTGGAAGCTTACGCGGCAGAGACGGGTGATTGGGAAAGCGTTGCTATACAGTTGGCCGGTTGCGACTCCGCAGTCGTTTGGATGGCCAATCCTACCCCGCATAAATTGAGGAATGAGGCCAA
This sequence comes from Parapedobacter tibetensis, assembly GCF_024704835.1. Taxonomy (GTDB): domain Bacteria; phylum Bacteroidota; class Bacteroidia; order Sphingobacteriales; family Sphingobacteriaceae; genus Parapedobacter; species Parapedobacter tibetensis. The sequence goes on along the minus strand of NZ_JAMXBE010000024.1, from coordinate 34,041 downwards.
CGTGAATACCGCACTGTCAGAGTTTTCCATATTCCCCTTGGGCGATAAGGCATACTACGTGGGGGAACCCGACGCATTGGTGGGACAGCGATTATATGGCTGGACGGGAAATGCCTTTTTGCGGGTATATACGGTAGATGTGGCATCAGATCATACCTTGAGCCACCCCAGCATCGCTGAGTCCCCTATCAATAATGAGCGCTTCCATATCGGTCCGGTGGCAGTGGATGCGGGAGGCAATACCCTTTACGTAACACGTACCTACCCAGGCCATGATGGGGAGTACGTACGGGAAGGTAAAAAGAAAATCATTACCAATAGATTGGAATTGTACATCCATACCCATCAGGGTGGTACGTGGCAAGTTGAACCCTTTGCCTATAATGATGTGTCCATGTATTCGGTTGGGCATGCAACCCTCAGTTCCGACGGACAGACACTCTATTTCGTGAGTGACATGCCGGGCGGGCACGGCGGAACCGATATTTGGTATTACGTGGAGGAAGCAGACAATCGTTGGGGCAAACCGATGAACGCGGGGCCTATTGTCAACAGCCCGGGCGATGAACTGTTTCCGAATATCGGGCCGGATGGCGCATTGTACTATTCCAGTGATGGATTGGCAGGAATGGGTGGCCTTGACGTATTCAAGTCCCTAGGAAGCGAATCGACTTGGAGCAAGCCAGAAAATCTCCGGTATCCGGTCAATTCAGCCGGTGACGATTTTGCTTATATCGTGAGCACTGAAAATGAGGGTGGATTGGCGGGATTCCTTTCCTCCAACCGCAAAGGGGGTGTGGGTAATGACGATATCTATTCATTCAGCTATGAGAAACCACGGATTGTTATCGTCCTCAACGGAACGACCTCAGACAAGTCCACGGGCGAACGCATCTCTTCCACTTCGGTGACACTATACGACGGCACACGTGAAATTGTAGCGAAGAAGAACAGCGACAAAATGGGTAGGTTTGAATTCATCCTCGATAGCGACATGGGTTATACGGTGCTTGGCCAGCAGGAAGGTTACCATGCCGATTCGGCCAAAATCAGGACGCATGGCATCACCACATCAGACACCTTGGAGGTGGCGCTACTATTGGAGCCGGTGTCCAAGATAGGTCAGACTTTTGAACTGGAGCATATCTATTATGATTTTGATAAGGACAATATCCGTCCAGATGCCGCGGCAATACTGGATGAACTGGTTCGTACAATGCGTGACAACCCTACGCTGAAAATCGAATTGGCTAGCCATACAGACAGCCGGGGCAGCGATGCCTACAACATGGATCTATCTCAACGCAGGGCACAGTCGGCGGTAAATTACCTGGTAAGCAGGGGTATCTCGCGCGAACGGATGGTAGCGCAGGGATATGGAGAGACACGGTTGGTGAATCATTGCAGCAATGGAGTGCCATGTAGCCGTGCTGCACATCAAGCCAATAGGCGTACGGAGGTTACGGTATTGGCATATTGAGCAGACTGGTAGGTAGAAAAAACATAGATTTTGGAGATAATGATATTCGTGTGAAACCGCTTTTAAGAACTAAGGAACTGCTGTTTGTGGTTGTGGACAACCATAAGGGCTTGATGTCGGCCGTTGAGGGTAATTACGGTATAGTCGCCTTTGGCGAAAACATGGAAGATCTTAAGAACGTGATTGTGTTGAAAGTGCGGCAATTCTTCAATGGTCACTTCAAGGGAATTATCCGAATACGCCAATTCAGTGATCATATTGTCAGGATATAGCTAATCGTTACAGTTCTTTTTTAAACAGTTTTGTAAATGGATTATTTAACGTATTCTATTAGATTAGATTATTTACTTGAGTTGATAAATAAGCGTAGGCTTCATTCGCCCAAAGAGATTGCAGAAAAATTCAATTGCACAGAAAAGACAGTCCGCAATATGATTAATGTTTTAAGAAAAAAAGGTCATAAGATAGAATACTGTAACCAGAATAGGAAATATTTGTTAAAAAGTGAATGACGGAATATCTTTTTCCGTCTAATTACATTATTTCGTCATTGAAAATAATGTAAACTTAAAATTTTATCCAAAATGAAAATCAGTAAACTATCAAAAGAAAACCAATTCTCGATGGAACAGCGTACAGTTCCTTACGTACCTTATTGGCCTTGGGGCAATTAACTTATAATAATCTTAATGATAGTGAAACTCACAAACAATTATAAAGAGCGATTGATAAGGGGATTCGCGTTTTTTTTAGCTATATTCTTATTGCTTTTCGCCAAGGACATGGCACTGGAGGGGAAGACAATTTCAGAACTATTTGAATGGAATAACCTAATTTTTATAATCATAGGGGGAGTTGGCTCTGCTTATTTTTTGTTTGACAGTAAAAAGGACAAATAATAGTTCAGAGCGATTACGGTTCCATCATGGAAGTAACTGAAACTATTATGTAATCTTGCTGGACAGGCCCGTTATCAGAATTCATTATTTCGGGCCTGTCTTTTTATTTCAGTGCAGCCGGCATGATTTCGCCCGTTATGATGGCTTCCACCTCGCTGTATATTCTTTCATAATTTTGTTCCAAAAGTTTCTCGGTAACACCCTCTACAAAAGGTTCAACGGCCAAAAGACGTTCATTCGGGTCTACTTTTACCGTACCCCGTACTTTTGTTTTTTGTGATTCGACCGATAGGCCTACAAATTCACCCTGTTTAAGTTCGTATAACCTATCGGAACGAGAACCTCTGGTCAAGCGAACGGTCATGGTATACATGGCAGCCAACAATGACCTCAAAAAGGAAGCCCTTCGCAGCATCGACGAAATGGAAATGGTTGCTGACCAATTTGATGGACGGATGTTGGTGTTAATCATTCGGATACGACAAGGGGCAGCAGATGGACATAACGGAAGTTAAATGACAAAAAGCATACCCCATTCACGTACAAACCGGTTGTTTTATATCACCTAAATTGGGGTAGTATTTCCCACAAATATGGTGTGAAGAAACGATGATATTTTTATTTTCCTTTGACTTGTTAATCGCTTCGTTCGATATTTTGATAGCTCGACAAGCTAACAGCGTATTGTTCCTAAGGGGGATTAACAAGAAGAAACCTGCATGAGCTACCGCTCAAAAAAGGGCATGAACTAAGCGAAGCGGTCTCTTGAATGCCATTGAAAACACAGAAGAAATGAAAAATAAGACAGCTCATGCAAGCTTCATTGCCGTTAAAGAACAATTTATTCTAATGAAAAAAGTTTAAACAAGTTCATAGTTAAATCAATGAAGAAAAATAACATAAAAATAAAATCATGAAAATTTTATTAATTGGAGGAACTGGCAACATTGGCCAGCGAATATTAAAAGAAGCCTTAAATAAAGGATATGAAGTAACAGCCGCACAACGCAAACCGGAAGCCCTAGAATTGAAACACCCGAATTTAGCAGTAATTAAAGGCGACTTGCTAAATGAGGCAGAATTACCCTCATTAATAGCTGGTAAAGATGTTGTTGTATCCGCAATATCACTTTATGCAGGACTAACGCCTGAACAGTTTAAAAAAGCACATCAAAACCTTATCAATGCCTTAAAAAAACAACCGCAAACAAGAATTATTGCTGTTGGCGGAGGTCCTAATAATGAGATTGCACCTGGCCTGAAAATGTTGGATAATGCCGACATTATGAATAACATTCCGGAAGAATATAAACCATCGATTTTTGCACACGGTGAAGTGCAGGGGTTTTATGAAAATTCGGGGTTGAAAAACTGGACTTATTTTAACCCGGCTGCGATGATACAAGCTGGCGAACGTACAGGTAAATTCAGATTAGGAACTACCAATCTGGTTGCTGACGAAAATGGAGCAAGCACCATTTCATTCGAAGATTATGCGGTTGCGTTGGTTGATGAAATCAAAAATCAGCAATTTGTAGGCAAGCCATTTACCATTGGTTATTAAATCATCTAAAAAAAATGAAAAAAAATAAAATTATTTATTGGACAACCACAGGCATAATTACAGCCATAATGCTTTTTAGTGCATTCGGATATTTTACTAATCCTGATATGAAAGCGGCATTTGTACATTTAGGTTTTCCAGATTATTTCCGAGTTGAACTAGGAGTACTAAACGTACTTGGTGCTATAGCATTAATACTTCCACGGGTTTCAGATAAGATAAAATCATTTGCCTATTTCGGGTTCGCACTGACTTTCGTTTCTGCATTTATAGCTCACTTTGCAAGTGGAGATCCACTATCTGTAGTCATTATGCCTATTTTCTTTTTAGTGGTTTTGGCGGTATCATATTATTTTCAAGATAAATGAAAAATAAAAAGAATAAAGTAATGAAAAAGAAAAGAAGTTTTTCAGTAAAAGGTCAAAGAGCCGATGTCGGTACATTGGCCATCATGAGAATATTGCCCAATCGGTATGCCGATAAAATAGGCCCTTTCGTGTTTTAGACCACCTACCGCCAGTAATTAAAGAGACCGTTCATGTAGGCGGTATGGGTGACACACCGCCGTCGCATACCATCGTTTTCCCTCCCATCCATCGGGCAATTTCCAAAGCGCCAGTTTTAAGCAGCAAAATCGAGGGTATACCTGAAATCAATGACAAACTAAAGAAAGATTTACCACCGAACTTTGTCCTGTTAATTTAAACAAAGTATTATGGACATAGCAAACAAAAATATCGTCATTACCGGTGCTTCTGCAGGAATTGGTGCAGCACTGGCTTTGGAACTAGCATCTAAAGTAAAAACACTCATACTAATAGCCCGAAGAAAAGAACTGCTAGATAAGATTTCACAAAAAATAATCGCTATTAACTCATCTGTAAAAGTGATTATTTTTCCTTCAGATATTACTGATGAGAAATGTCAGCAAGAAATTATTGACCGACTGGAAGAACAAAAAATAACCATAGATATTTTGATTAACAATGCTGGTGTTGGTGACGAAAAATATTTTCACGAAAGTGATTTAATGAAGCTATACAGCATTATTGACCTTAATATTAAAAGTGTTGTTTCCTTCACTCATTTGGTTTTAAGAGAAATGATGCAAAGTCCTAAAGGCAAAGGCATTGTGTTCATGGGTTCCGGTGCAGGTATTGCTTGGATGCCCGGAAGCGCCGTATATTCAGCATCCAAACATTTTATTACCGGGTTTACAATGAATCTTAAAGCTGAATTAAAGCCTTACGGAATAGATATTGTATTGGTTACACCCGGACCCGTAGATAGTGAGTTTGACAAAAATGCGGGAATAGATGGAGGTATGAAAGGCGGTCCCTCTCAAAACACCCGTATATCATCAGAAGAATGTGCAGCAGATATTGTAACCCAATTAGAAAAGAACAAATCGCTTATTCTGCCGGGCAGAAAACTTCGCAGACTAATGAATCTGTATATCAACTTCCCCTGGTTTTTGAGAGAAAAGCTTTTATTGAGTGATGGAAAAAAAATGTTTAACCAGAAAAATAAAAAGTCATGAATTACTTAGAAATAATCACCATTATTATAGTGGGTTGGGTAGCGGGAGCAGAGTCAGGTTCCTGGATGTGTGTACACCCGGTAATCACAAAGTTACCTCCTGCTGAACAAATCACATTTCAAAAAGGATTGTTGAAAACATTTGGAAGGATTATGCCGATTTTAATGCCTTTAAGTTTAATCTTAGTTATTTCGATCTATGTCGCTAACCCTATCAAAATAAGCCTTTCGGGAACTTTACAATTGATCAGTAGTATCGTATTTTCTTTAGCCATTGCAACCACTATATTCTTTAATGTCCCAGTAAATGTCGCTACTGGTCATTGGAAAAGTGACGACTATTCAAATGAATGGAAAAGAAAACGAAGAATATGGCGTTTTTTTCAAGGATATCGTTCTATAGTTTTCATTCTGACTTTTGCTTTATTAGTGTTTGCATCGCAAAGTAAATAAGGCTGCAGTACGGTTTAGCTTTTTGGAGTTACAACAAGCCCTTAAATCTGCTCTTCCCTATTCTCTCGGTTCCGACTCCCTTTTCTATCCTCGCCGAGGCGGGTAGTTTCGTAGCAACATTACAAAGTGATGGGCAAAATGACCTCTTTAAAAATCGTCGAATACCTGTCGATAAACATCCAATTTTTTTTATAAAAACATAGGTCGTAAAAGGTATTTCCCCTTCGCTATCGGTATAGGTTATCAAATGCCCTCCTGCTATGACCGCCCTACCCGGCCCAATCCTGACCGTGGTAAAATCCAGCCTCTTGTGTTTTATCTTGCTCACGAAACGGAAGTTAAATGACAAAATGCATACCCCATGCACGTACAAACCGGTTGTTTTATATCACCTAAATTGGGGGGTAAATTCCAAGGATTATGGGGTATATCTCCTAACATTCAATTACGTTACTTTGTTTATTCCAAGACTTTAAAGGGCATCACAATACCCGCTTGGTTTATATCCGGTTGAGGAGATTTGATACCCATTGGGTTTGAAGAGTATGATTAGGTAATTGAAATGATTTATTTGGTTGGTTAGTTAGGGCAAGGGAGAGCAATCTCTCTTGTCCATTTTTAAATGGATACTGCCGATCGCTCGCATGAAACACCGCTGAAGTCAATAGACCTCATAAGAGCTCACCTAAATTGGGGTAGTATTTCCCACAAATATGGTGTGAAAAGGTGCTAAAATTATCCTGTTACTTTGTATTGTCTTCGTAGCATCCGTTGTGGGATTCAAAAAGCGGACACATGGAGAAGGCGCAGTGGCTTATGCCCTTTCCAAACACATCATATTATTTTTAAAGAGAACGTAACGAAAAAAAAATGAAAAAATTGATCTTATTAATCCCGGCATGTTTGATAATCGGTCATATCAGTGCCCAGGAAAACAAAGATTTACCGGGAAACGCAACACTTCCCTCTTCGAAAGAAGCATTGGAAATGCTGGCTTCACTTGAAAAAGGCAACTATAAATATGCTGTAGAAGATTATTTTGCAAAACCCAAGGCCTCTGCATTCGGGATATCTCCAAATGGGATGTATTTGAGTTATCGGGAAAAAGACGGGGATTTAAAAAACCACGTGTATGTAAAAAACCTGGAAACCGGCAATGTAAAACGAATAATTGAAGAAAAAGAAGAACTGGTGCTTGCTTATGCATGGGCCAATGACAACCGTTTAATCTACGTGATGGACAAGGGCGGCAATCAAAATTATCACCTGTTTGCGGCAAATGTTGATGGTAGCAACCAAAAAGAATTGACTCCGTATGAGGGAGTAAAGGTCGATCTCCCAATCCTGAATTTGCTGAAAGACGATAAAGACCATATGATTATCTCCATGAACATGAATAATCCGCAGGTGTTTGAGCCGTATAAGATCAATATCAATACAGGTGAGATAGAGCAATTGTATAAAAATGAGGATTTAGTGACCCCGATTACGGGGTATAATTTTGATAAAGATGGAAACCCGCGGGGTTTTGACCGGTTGGTAGGGGGTGTGAACACACACGTTTATTATGAAACCTCTCCCGGTAATTATGAGAAAATTAAAGAAACATCCTGGGATGAGAGTTTTAGTGTGCTCAGCTACGACTATGCTTCAGATAATCCGCATGATGCTTATGTGCTTTCAAACCTGGGAACGGATAAAACGCAGGTACTGAAATATGATTTGGCGAAAGGCAAAGTCATCAAAAAATTATTTAGCCATGATGAGTATGATGTACGCGGTGCTTCGTTTTCCAGAAAAAGAGACTGGGAGTTAGATTACTTCACTTATGAGGGAGAAAAAAATAATATGGTACCCGCTAGTGACTACTTCCAAAAGCTGCACCACCGAATCACAGAACAATTTCCTGATTATCAATACGGTATAAGTGGTTTTACCGATAACGAGAACAAGTACCTCATTTCTGTAAACAGCGACAAACTGTACGGAAAATTTTATTCCTACGATGTGACCACCGACAAATTTGAGCTGTTGTTTGATTTAATGCCACAGCTACAGGAAAAAGACATGGCGGAAATACGGCCTATTACCTTTACAAGTCGCGATGGTAAAACCATACACGGATATATTACCCTGCCCGAAGCTGCATTAAAAGGAGAGCGTGTCCCCGTAATCGTGAATCCGCATGGTGGCCCGCAGGGTATTCGCGATTCATGGGGCTTTAACCCGGAAGCTCAACTATTTGCCAGCAGGGGATATGCCACCCTTCAAGTGAATTTTAGAATTAGCGGCGGATACGGAAAAGAATTTTTACGCAGTGGGTTTAAGCAGGTGGGCCGAAAAGCCATGGATGATGTTGAAGACGGCCTGGCATACGTGATTGAGAAAGGCTGGGTAGATGGCGGCAAAGCGGCAATTTATGGCGGAAGCCATGGTGGTTATGCCGTATTGCGCGGATTGACCAAAACGCCTGATTTATACGTCTGTGGTGTAGATTATGTAGGTGTTTCCAACATATTTACCTTTATGAATACCATACCGGCCTATTGGAAGCCTTATCTGGGCATTTTAAAAGCCGTTTGGTATGATGAAGAGGTGCCCGAAGAAAAAGAAATCATGAAAGCAGTGTCCCCGGTTTTCCACACCGACAAAATCAAGAAGCCTTTATTTGTTGTACAGGGCGCCAATGACCCCAGGGTGAATATCGATGAATCGGACCAGATCGTTGAGAATTTGAGAAACAGGGGTGTAGACGTTCCATATATGGTTAAGTACAATGAAGGCCACGGCTTTGCTCATGAAGAAAACGAGATAGAATTTTATAAGGCAATGATGGGCTTTTTTGCTAAACATTTAAGGCAGACGGCCCTTTAGCTAGCTATATTTTCATTTAACCATTTAATCCAAATAACATGAAACCATCATGGAACACATTACAGGCAACGATGATTGCTTTGGTAATGATTGGGGGCTGTACCCAAGAGCAGAAAGCAGATTATGTCCTATTCTCCGGAACGGTAACCGGACACAAGGACCTGAAAGAAATAAAAATACGCGGAAACGATTATGAACAAGGTATAGCCCTGGATGGGAACAGAAGTTTTACAGATACGTTAAAGATCGAACTACCCGGCTATTATTCCCTATCGATAGGCGATCAACACACAACCCTATACTTAAACAAAGAAGACGACATACAGCTAAAAGTCAATGCTGACCCGGATGAAAATAAATTTGATGAAAGCCTTACGTATACGGGTACCGGGGAACAGGCAAATAATTACCTTGCCAGAAAATTTTTATTAAAGGAAAAATTTCCCAGGTCCAAACCGGATGAATTATTTGTACTGGAAGAAAAGGAATTTAAGCGAACCATACAGGATCAAAAGAATACATTAGACTCCTTGGCGAAAAATTCCAATTTGAACGAAAATTTTATACAATTGGAAGTAAGCGGTAATTACTATGAATATGCGCTGAACATTTTACACTATCCTGGTGCTCACAAGTACTTCACCAAAAATGATTCATTAGACCTTAGTGAAGACTTTGATACAGAGCTTAGCAACATAGATTATGCCGACGAAGAAGTTTTTGTAAAAATTCCTTCATATAAAGGATTGGTATTTAGTGAATTCGGTAGGCGGGTGCAAAAAATCCATGATAAAAACAAAGAAAAAGAAACCTCTTCCTATCCAGCTGCAATGCTCGAAGTTTTAAAGCAATACCCCCGCGGTAAAATAAAAGATGCATTATTAGACCTAAATGCACATGCCTTAATATCTCCGGGAGCAAATGACCTGAAAGAAACGTATGCCTACTTTATGGCGGAACTGCAAAGTGAAGGAATAAAGGAAAAACTAGCGAAAAAATATGAAAACATCAAGAACCTGGTAAAAGGGAAGCCTTCCCCTGTTTTTGAATACGAGAATTTTAATGGTGGGACTACTTCCCTGGAAGAGCTAAAAGGCAACTATGTATACATCGATGTTTGGGCTACGTGGTGTGCCCCATGTATAGCGGAAATCCCATTTCTAAAAGAAATAGAAAAAGAATACCACAATAAAAACATCGCATTTGTTAGTATTTCTTTGGATGAGAAGAAACAGTATGACACCTGGAGGGAATTGGTAAAAAACGAAGAGCTTGGAGGAATACAACTCATCGCTGACAATGCCTTTGAGTCTGACTTTATATTGGGTTATGCGATATCGTCGATACCGACATTTATTTTATTGGACCCTGCAGGAAATATCATTTCTGCCGATGCTCCACGGCCTTCCGACCCAAAAATAAAAGAGCTGTTTGATTCGCTGTTGTAGGGTTTCCATACGCAAATCAATTTCCTTAATCCCACAAAAGTATGAAGTTCAAATGCTCATATAAACTTCCATATCATTTATGGAAGCAAGGAGGTGCTGTGTTGCTCACTGTCATTTGTATCCAGGTTTCGGCGAATGCGTATACACGTACCTATCCAGTAACGGGGGCGTTACCCGAGACCCGTCAAATGACCGTACACGGTGTGGTAGTAGACATCCACCGCAATCCACTTACAGGCGTGACGGTGACCGAAAAGGGCACCAATAATGTGACCACCACGAATACACGGGGGCAGTTTTCCCTTACGGTACCACATGATTCCGCCATGTTGCATATCCATTATATCGGCCATGCCAGTCTTGACGTACGGGCCAGCGATGCAGGAGACATTATCTTGGAAGTCGAGCGATCCGTACTGGATGAAGTAGTGGTTATCGGATACGGGGAGTCTACGCGGGGCGAGCTCACGGGTTCCGTGTCCAAGGTGGAGGGGAAAACCATCGTCCAACAACCCATTCAAAATCCGGTAATGGCTTTGCAGGGCCGGGTGGCCGGCGTGTACATAAGCACTACAAGTGGCAACCTCGGTGCCCTCACGCACGTACGCATCCGGGGCGACAATACGGTTCTCTCCTCGCCACACCCACTATATATCATAGATGGAGTGCCCCTGCCCTCAACCTCCATCAACAATTATGATGTCGGTGGGGCCGCGGGTTGGATAAGCCCGTTCATCAACCTCAACGCTGCTGATATCGAGAGTGTGGAGGTGCTAAAGGATGCCGATGCAACCGCAATTTACGGTTCACGAGGGGCAAACGGCGTCATCCTGATCACTACAAAAAAAGGAAAAGCAGGCCCCACACGGGTAAGTGCCGATATCTACAGGGGCTACCAACGAGCCGTCAACAAACTGGAGCTACTGAACACCCAGGAATACATCCAGATGCGCAGGGATGCCTTCGCGGCAGACGGGATAGCCCCATCAGACATCACAGCCATCGATATCGTGGAATGGGGCGAAGAGCGGTACACAGACCTGCAGGATCTGCTGTTCGGTGATACGGAGAGCATCACCGATGCGCAGCTGAATGTCCAGGGTGGAACCAACCATACGACGTTCATGCTGGGACTGGGGTTTCGTGATGAAAACGGCGTACTGATGGGTAAAAACAACCAGAAAAAAGGCACTGCACGTTTGAATGTCAACCACCGGTCATCGGATAACCGTTTTACGACAAGTGCAACGCTCGCCTACACCCTGATGAAAATGGCCTCCATCGGAGCAGATGCCTTCGAATATGCCTGGCTGGCGCCCAATATCCCATTGCTGGATGAAGAAACCGGATTACCCTATTACGGCCCCAGCGGTTCTTCCAATACCCAAAGCCCGTTGCAATATACCTATACGGACACCGACCTGAAAAACTACCAGTTTGTCGGATCCGGCACCATTGGCTACCAGGTACTGGACAATTTGCAGGTCAAACTGGATGGCGCTTTTACCCGTTTGGATTACAATGGGATAGGAAGGTACAGAAGCGGCTATATTGATAATATTTGGGCGACAGCCGATAAAAATTATGCCTATTTCAGTACCAACTACCAATATACGTACAATATCGAGCCACAGATTAATTACAACGTATCATTCGGGAAGAACAAGTTTGCCGTTTTAACAGGAAGCACATTCCAGCACACCATCAGTGGTGGACAATTTATCGAGGGACAAGACTTCCCTTCCGAATTGTTGATGAACGATCTGGGGTCTGCGTCAAGGATAAGCAATTATAACAATTCCTACAACGAGTACAAGTTCCATTCGTTATTCGGCCGTGTGACCTATAATTTTGACGACACGTATTTCCTGAATGCCACATTCCGTCGCGACGGTTCTTCCCGCTTTGCCCCAGACAGACGCTTCGGCAATTTCTGGGCCCTCGGTATCGCTTGGATCCTCAGCAATGAACAGCTCGTCAAGGATAACCTATCATTTGTCTCCTTTGCCAAACTCAGGTCCAGCTACGGCCTCACGGGAAACGATGGAATTGGCAACTACGCCTACATGGAGACATTTGGGGCCGCAAACCATCCGTACAACTTCACTCCGGGATTGTATGCCGACCGACTGGGCAACCCGCAATTTAGGTGGGAGCGTACCAACAAATTTGAAGTGGCCTTGGAACTGAACCTGTTCAACAACCGGATCACTACAACTACGGCTTTCTTTAACCATTCGGGAAGTAATCAGTTGGTGACTTATCCGACTGCCCTACAAACGGGATGGTCAAGCTATGTAGCCAACCTGGATGGTGCCAAAACCAGGAACCGGGGGGTGGAATTCGAATTTACCACCCATAACATAAAAACGACGGATTTCAATTGGCAGACAACTTTCAATATCACCACGTATAAAAATACCTTGGTGGCCTTTCCCAATCTTTCCGCTACCGTGTATGCCAACAGGTATGAAGTTGGTAAATCCCTCAATACGTACAAGCGTTTTGAGTTCGACCATATCGATCCGGAAACAGGGATGCCCCTTGTAGTAGACCAAAATGGAGACGGCATGATCACTTGGCTAGACGACAGAATCAGCTACGGCAGCTCGGATCCAGCTTATTATGGTGGTCTAGGGAACACATTCCGTTATAAAGGGTTTGAACTGGATGTCTTTTTCCAATTTGTCAAGCGTCCCTATGCCAACGGCTACATCAATGATTCCAATAGCTCGCAGCCGGGGATAATATTCAATGTGCCCAAGTTCCTGTTGGAGGGTATATGGCGGAAACCCGGAGACCAGGCATCCCGGCCACGGCTATCCACGCAGAATAGCGGTGACTTTGGGGTCGCCTATGATCGCTACGGAAATTCAACGGCGGCCATAGAAGATGCATCCTTCATGCGCTTGAAAAACCTTTCGCTATCGTATACGGTACCGGCGCAATTCGCCAAAAAACTAAAACTGGATAACCTCAGGGTTTATTTACTCGGGCAAAACCTGTTGACCATCACCGGCTACAAAGGCTATGACCCGGAAACACCGGGCTTCTACACCCCTCCCTTGAAGGTATTCACCTTTGGCTTGCAGGTAACACTGTAACCAGCAATACACATTTTAACTGATCATCATCATGAAATCACCAGCTATCGGCATCAGCACGTTAATACCAATGCTCGGATTATTTTTGTCTTCCTGTGAAAAGTTCGTGGACATAGACCCGCCGACAAACAGCTTCATAGCCGGCACAGCGTTTGCCACGGACGAATTGGTGGAAGCCAATATCGCAGGGATGTATAGTTACAACCTCATAGGCAGTGCATACCATGACGTTTACCGGCATATCTACCCGGCTTTTTCAGCGGATGAACTCCTACACTTCAATTCACCTGAATACGATCAATTCGTTTACAACAGCCTATTACCCTCCAATGGGTCTAGCCTGACCATGTGGCGCATACCGTACCATTCCATTTACCAAAGCAACCTCATGTTAAGCGCATTGGCGGAAGCTCCCAACATCTCCGAAAATGTCAGAAAAGAGGCCCTTGGGGTTGCCCGGTTTTTCAGGGCACTGAGCTACCTCAATTTGGTGAGCCTTTTTGGGGATGTCCCTTTGGTACTCACCGCGGATGTGACGGTATCGGGATCACTGGCCAGATCACCAAAACTGGCTGTATACGCACAAATCATCGATGACCTTACACAAGCCAAGGTGCTCCTGCGCCATGTGACCAAGAACAATGGATGGGCCACGGAACCTGTAGCGGCCGCTTTGCTGGCGCGTGCCTACCTATACCAAGAACAATGGGAGCAGGCAGCCAGTGAGGCCGATCAATTAATCAACGGTCCGTTGAAGGGTTCGTTAGCGCTGGAGGAGATTACGCAGGTTTTTCTAAGAAGTAGCCAGGAAACGATATTCGCCATCAGTACGGATGGCTCCAGTAGGACGACCATAGGCCATACCAATGCCGGAAGATACTACATCCCTTCTCCTTCTGCACGAGGAGCTTCCCTTTTCTTCACGGATGACTTTCTTGATGCCTTTGAGGAGGGCGACCAGCGCAGGGTCAATTGGGTGAACCAATTTACCGCAAGGGAGCCTTTTAATTGGTACCCTTATAAATATAAGCAACGGAGCACCCCGGATGACGGTACGTTGGCCGAGAACCAGGTACTTATCCGCCTGGCCGAGATGTACCTGATCTATGCGGAGGCAAATGCCCAGTTGGGCCGTCTTTCGGCGGCCATAAATGCGCTGAACACCATCCGTGGCAGGGCAGGCTTGGGCGAACTTCCGCCATCCCTGTCAAAAGAAGAAGTATTGCTTGCTGTCGAACAAGAAAGAAGGGTAGAATTGTTTTCCGAATACGGACATCGGTGGGTGGATTTGATCCGTACCGGTAGAGCCGATGCCGTGTTGGGTGCACACAAAGGAAGCTCCTGGAAAAGCGATGCCGTATTATACCCAATACCGGAACAAGACCTTGAATTGAATCGCAATCTGACACAGAACCCAGGGTATTAGGTTTGGTTAAACGTGAAATCCCTGCTTAATAGGCCCTGGTCTTGAATGCTAAATCTAGCACCATGCTATCCTGTCCGTCATCAGGATTATATAAACTTCCCTTAATCGTTCCGCTAACGATGGGAATAGTTGTAATCGGATCGGGTTTCACTTCAGTGACCGCCAACGTGACGGTGCTCCTGTCTTTTGGGGTTGTGAAGATGACATTCTTTTTTTTCTCCCCATCTCGCTGATTGATGTGGCAATAAATCCAGCATGTAGCTGGATCCTTCGTAGCGGTGGGGGCGACAAGTTGATGGTTTTTTTCCACCCGAACATCGTGAATGTTCACTTCCAAAGCCAATGATAAATCATGCCTAGCAACATCGGAAAAGCGATTCCATAAGAACTGAAACCTATAGCAGTCATTAGCACGGTCGTATTTGATTGTTTTGATATACATATTTTCTTTACCATTCGTCAATTGCAGATTTAAGTACGGCAATAGTTGTCCAATGATATATCCTTGTTCAACCTCCTGTTTTCCCCGTTCAACGCTTTTATTCTCCTTGCAAGAAAAGAAAGGAGAGATAAGCAGAAAAATGTTCAGAATTTTCCCAAAACGCATATTAAGAGCCTGTTTAAAATTCATCTAATCATTCTTCTTTTCGCCTCCATCAGCTACTCACGCATGATATCGCGCAATAAGCAACTCTCATTTACAACAAGACACCTGCAAAAAATACAGCTGCGTCTTCCGTACTTACAAAGTTCAAAAACGTGAAACCCGGAATCGGATGGAGGGCCTCCAATCTAAATGAGTGCGACATCAGGAAGCTGAAAAGCGGCCGCATACCCGGCTGAAAATAGCTCCCATATGTACCGCTAATAGCTTGGACTCCTGTAATCCTTATGGCGTTGCCTTCTAATTCATAGGAAAGCCGGTAAGAAGTCGGAGTGATCAATGAGTTGGTACCGTTGGTTATCTGACACACCATCAATATGGATTTGTTTCCAAAATCGACGGACATCGCGATTTCCCCGACAGTAAAGCCCGGTACCCCTGCTGCTGATGCAATGGCTTCCACCTGCACTTTCGCGTTATTCAGGGCAGACACAAAAGGATCGGACCAAAATGTTCCAAATCGCTCCATATTGGGCAGATACAGGCGTCCGGCTCCAATCAAAAAGGATTGTTCTGGCGGCAAAATACGTTGCTCGCTTACCTCAATGGGTATGTCCAAACCGGCGATGACAAACCGCTGGTTAGCCTCATCCCATACCAACTCGGTAATCCGTTCACCGTTAACAACCATCGGCTCCACAAATACCACCCGATGTGGTGGCACATGATAAAATGCCGACTGCCTGACGACCAGCGTACCGTTTTCTACGTAAGCAAAAACAAATTTGCGCAGTTCGGGCATGGGTACCACTTGCGTAGGTATTCCGTTGATCGATGCCGAAAGGAACTCCCCCCCCATATCTGTTATACCGATCGTTTTATCAAGCAAGTTGGGCAACGTTTGTCCATCTGTAAAGGCTTCCCGTTCGGCAGCCGTAGCCCGCACCAAGGTCAGGGGTACTTGCTGTTTCTTGCCGATGAACGACAACGTGTCTCCAATGATCGCACGCCATTCGAATTCGATATCCGAGCCATAGCCGGATCCCGCCTTCCCGCCAAAGGCGTCAGGGGTCGGATCGGTCAATAGCGTAATGATGTTGTAGGTATCAAACATCAATACGGGCCCATTGCCTTGAACGATGCGGTACGTGCTTCCGAAGGTTTCTGAGGCTATTTCCTCATTCATATCTCCCACGATACCGACGCGCCCATCACTACCAAATGCCATGTGGAAGGAATAACAGTACCCGCTATTCGTTTTTAACAGGGCTATCCAACCATGCTCACTACCGGTCAATGTGCGCGAGAGACTATCCAATGATTGGCGGATTCGTTCTTCCGGCCTAAGTCCGTCGATGAGCAACCGGTCTTCCATTTTTGAACAGGAAAGGGCCATGATGGCTACAAATACCAAATGGGTATAATAGTTAAATTTTCTCATTATCTGCGTGTTTAACATGGTTCATTCTATTGGTTCTGCGCTTCCTGCCCGGTGGCAATGATGGCGGCCTTTGTTTCGGCAATTTCACGCTGTAGGGCACGGAAATCGATATCAAGGCCTGTCTTAAAATAATCCACCACAAATTGCTCTTTGACTCGTAGCCGTTCTTGCCCTATGCCATCTGCCGCACTGACATAGCTATCGAAATACGCCTGGCCTTCCACCAACAGGAAAGCAACCGTCTCCACAAAATCCTCGTGGTAGTTCATCCGCGCATACCGCGAAGCGAAACCAAGGTTTCTTGCCGTTTCCGCTGTATTTGCAATAGAAGCCCAGGTTCCTCCGACATAGTATGGCGAAATCTTCTGGAACTCCGGTGAAATGACAACGCGTTGGTGGAGGATGTGCGCAAATTCGTGATGTATGGTATGAAACATGCGATTCAGAACGCTTTCATCGGTCGGATCATAAGAATTGAGTTCAAAAAGATTAACCTGCCTACCGGCGTCAGCGGTACCTAATGTTATGGTTCCATCATTGTTGTAAGATGGGCTACCCACCAATCCAAGCTGCTTGGGCAGTATCGGTTTAATAAACGCTTTCCCAGCCAGTTTTTCATACGGTGCGATCCACAGGTCCAATACCGCCTGCATCACCGGTATCACCAACGTTTCGTCAATTGGTGCCAGATCCTTGTCGATTTCGTATTGGAACCGATCGAATCGGTAAAGTACCTGTATGTTGTAAGGCGTTACGATATGTTCATCCAGCCAGCGGTCGAGTTCACTGCTGGTCTGTGGGTCACGATCACCGGCGGTGGTCAGCGGAGCGTCACGCAAGTCTACGTTCAACGCGTTGTTATCGGTACAGCCGAGCGCTAAGCCACAGCATAATGCAACCGCTACAAGTTTATTTGATGTTGTCATGATTTCTCGTTATTAAAATTATCTTGGGTTACGTTCGATTCCTGCCCTGGTGACCGTTTCCGGGATTTGGAATACCCTACGGGGATCATTAGCGGGCAACTCGATGTATGTTTCGTTGCCGGCGGCGTCACGCATGTTATGCCTAACGGGCAACCGGTGCCGGATGATATCCAGCCAACGGAGGCCTTCCGATACGAACTCCGCGCGCTTCAGGTCCAGGATGGCGTTGACCACGCCCTGCTGCAGCTCGACACCTTCGTAGAAGGCTGCGACTTTCTCGGGCGTTACCGAATGGTTGCCGGGATCATAGTTAGCAATCCGCGTACCGACGAACGCATTGATATCCTGAAGGGCCAGATCCAGTTGTCCGGATTGTGCATAGGCTTCAGCCCTGTTCATCAACAATTCGTCCACGGTAAATAGCGGAACCATCACGTACGGTTGGCCGAACCCCGATCCAATCTGGGTTTCAAAAAACAACTCTTTCCATTTTTGAAACGAGTAATAAGGTTCCCGGTTCAATTGGCGGTAGGAAAACCGCCCGCCTGTGACGTTTGGGTCCTGCGTCAATTCGCTGACCACTTCTTGGCCTAACCCGTACCGGATATAATAATTCCTGCCCCAAGCAGAATTAGCCTCCGCTAGCAACAAATTGGAGGGCTGGCTGGATTGCGTATATAATATAGGCAAATGGTCATAGCTTGCCGTATTGTAAACGGTATTCCAAGGACGCAGGTTAGGGATATACTCCGCTGAAGCGCGGTAAACCGCGCTCGCATGTTCGATGACTTTATCAAACGCTCCCTTGAACAGGAAAAACCGAGCTGCGAATGCATTGGCGGCGGCGCGCGTGAAATGGAATTTAGGCACGTTATAAACATTGTCATCCAACAAGGACAATCCTTCCATCAGGTCTTTTTCAATCCGCGCATACGTTTCGCCTACTGTCGAACGGTCATATTGCTCAAACACCACGCGTTCGGGCTCGGTAACGTAGGGAATTCCGAGTGCGGTATTGCCGCCACCGATCTCGTAGGCCGTTGCATACAAGGTCACCAGCATGAAATGCGCATAAGCCCTGGCCACCAATGCTTCACCTTTGTAGGGATCCAGGCTGCGATCGCCCGGATGTTCCTCGATATAACCGAGCGCACTGTTGGCTGAAGCAATTGCCAAGTAACACTGACTCCAATATAGGCTGGTAGATCCTTGCACCGCAGCTGGGTTATCGTAATCTTTCCATTTGTAGGTTAACGAAAGGAAATCGCCATAATCCCCCAAACTAGCATAGTCCGAACGCGGCCCCTTGTCTTCCACGTTATCGGAAGCCAGTTCCATAAACATATAGTCTGTTTTGGGATAGGCAGAGACCAGCAATTCTGCCACTTTTTCAGTGTTGTTAAGTTGTGTGCGCAAGTCAGGTTCAACCTCCAAAAATTTGCTACATCCGGCAGCCAGTCCGGCAATTGCCGTCACAAGCGCCAATCTTACTATTATTTTTCTTTTCATGTTACCGTTGATTAAAAGCCGAGTTTGACCGATAAGGAAAATTGGCGGGGTAGCGGCATGGCTACTCCACCGGTGCCATAAAACTCAGGGTCTTGGCCATTCAGCCGTTTATCCGCATACATGAGCCAGATGTTGTTGCCCACCACGCTTATAGCCGCATTGCCTATCCCTGTTTTGCCCAGCCATTGGTCGGGCAACTGATAAGTCAACAGCACCTGCTTCAGGCGGGCAAAACCACCGTCGGCTACCCGTTCGGTTGAGTAGTTATAGGCATTATAGGGGTACTCCGAAGACGCCAGGTTAGCAATCACAAACGGATCGGCAATTGCGGGCACATTGGTTTTCTCGTCGTCGCCCGGGGCGATCCAGCGTGCCAGGAAATCATTGGACATGGCATTCAGGTCGGTGTAAAATGAATTGAACGATGGATAGAGTCGCACTTTGTTGCCGGCGCTGAAGGTAACCAAAGCGCTTAGTGAAAACCGGTTATAGGAAAAACGATTGGTAAAACCACCAGTCAGCTTGGGGTCGATCTGCCCTTCGTAGTGCAGGTTATCCACGTTGCTGCTTTGGAAATAAACAAATTTACTCTGGTGGTCCCCATTCTCGTTGTAGAACGTAGGTACCCCGGTATTCGGATCCAACCCGTCAAAAGCAATCGAGAAAAGCCCCCGTTGTGGGTATCCCTCCCGTGCTCCTCCGGTCTCGGTGATCAAATCCATGATCGTGGGATCATTGCGCAGGTTTACGATTTCGCCCACATGGTAGCCGAAGTTCAGGTTGGTGCTCCAATTGAAGCCGCGGTCCGGCCTACGGATGATGCCGGCATTAAGCGTCACTTCGATTCCCTTGGATGTCATATCCGCATAGTTCGCATTTTTAAAGGTATCGCCGCCGATTCCCGAAGACCGGAGTGGACCAATCAGGTCAAAGGCCTTGCGGCGATAAAGGTCTATGGTCAAACCAATGCGGTTATCAAAAGCTCCCAAATCGACACCGAGGTTGGTTTCATATTGTTTCTCCCAGGTCAACTCCGCATTTTCCAACCCGCTGATGAAAATCATCGACTCTTTGTCTGCCACGTTCTGCCTGCGTGTAACCTGATTGCGGTATACTATGGTAGAGTTCGTGGCATTGGCCGTACTACCGGTCAACCCATAGGTGGCGCGGATCGTAGCATGAGATAAGGTGGCTTGCTGCTTGAAGAATTGTTCCTCATGCACATGCCAGGCACCACTGATGTTCCATGTCGGAAGCCAGCGCGCCGTCCGGGAAATCCCCAATAGGTTCGAACCGTCGTAACGCACCGTACCATTGACCGAATATCTCCCTTTGTAGGAATATGCAGCCCGCGCCATATAAGCAAGGAAGCGCTCGAAACCCTGCCCCATATTGTAGTACTGCACATTGGCTTCTACGGCTTGTTTGAAATAATTGTAATCCACATAGGGAACACCTCCCCGGTCAAACTGGTACCCCACCCCATCAAACCGGGTGTTTCTCCGATCGATGAAGCGCAACTCTGCCGAAGCAAAAGCGTTAAACACATGGTGTTCGTTGAATACCTTATTATACTCCAACGAGTTACGCATGTAATAGTTGGTAATGTCATTACCTGTTACATTATAGAATCCCCCCTGCGGCAGCACGATCATGGGCAGGCTTCCGGGGCGATCAGAGTCTGAATACAGAAATCGGTTGTCTTCTATGACATTCTGGTCACCATAGGCGCGATAAGCATTGGCCGCGTTGGAATACTCGGTCATGCTATGCTCGCGCTCGCTTTTCACGAAACGGTAGGCCCCATCAAAGGAATATTCCAAGCCTTCCAACAACCGGTACTTCAATCCACCCTGCACCTTCAAATCCACTACACTCGTTTGCAGCTTGTTGTTCTGCAATTCGTGGAGGATATTGAATGGCGCATAATTCTGCGTAAAAAACTCCAGTTCTCCCTGGTCGTCATAGGGTGTAAGCGTCCGGGAGGTATTCAAGGCATAGTTGAAGGGGTTGATATCGAAATCCCGATTAAACGAACCCACCACCTGATTCTCCTCACGCCTCAACGTACCGGGGCTGTTCTGCCGCCGCACGGATCCTTGGCTGAGCAATTCGAAACGCAGCTTATCATTGATCTTGAAGTTGCCCCGCAGCGTACCGGTGAAACGTTTTACATGGTCGCCTACCGTCCATCCGTGGTCTTGGAGGAAACTCGTTGACGCATAGAACTGGGAAGCCTCCGTCCCGGACGTCACGCTAAGCGAATGCTCCTGCATGAACGAATTTTTGAACAGGTGGTCGAACCAGTCCGTATTGGCATTCGCATAGCGGTTCAGGAAGTCTAATCGGGAAGGCGCATCGTTTCTTAATGCAAATCGGTCATTTGCCACGTCATACACATACATTTGGTCGTACATCTTCTTAAACACGCCCCCGCTCGCAGCGCTGGATACCTGCGGGTGGTTCAGCCATCCCTTGTTGTACATTTCCAGGTAAGTGTGCATTTGGTCGGCCGAATTCATGATATCATATTGGTCATAGTTTGGTTTCAGGAAGGTGCTGAAGTTGCCCGTGTAAGAAACCATCGGCTTTCCTTGGGTATTCCTTCCTTTTTTGGTGGTGACCAACACCACGCCATTCATTGCCCGGGCCCCATACATGGCCGTGGCCGATGCATCACGGAGAATATCAAAGCTTTCAATATCATCGGGATTTAACCCCGCAATGGACGACCCGACCAATGTATTCGGATCGCCGGTTGAGAGTTGTTCATTGGAAATATTCACCACATCTTCCAGGATGATGCCATCAATGACCCACAGCGGCTTGTTGTCTCCGTTGATGGAGGTAGCACCCCGGATGCGGATTTTGGGGGCGGCCCCAAATGTACCGGTCACGTTCTGTACCGATACCCCAGCCACTTGGCCTTCCAGCATCCGGCTGGCATCGGGTATGCCCGCCCGCTGTGCATCCACTGCTCTGACCTTGGCAGAAGACCCCGTAAAGAGGCGCTTATCAATCGTCTGATACCCCGTACTCACCATCACCTCCTCCAGCGTGGTCACCGACACCCGGAGGGAAACATTGATGGTGGTGGCTTCCCCCACGGTGCGCTCAAGGGTTTCATACCCCATCATCCGGAAAACCAATACATCCCCCGCACTGGCGGCAATCCGATACGATCCATCCGATCCGGCGGTCGCTTTTCTGTCTGTCCCTTTGACCAATACGGTGGTACCCACAACCGGATTCCCGTCTTGCCCCACCACTTTTCCACTTACCGGTGTCTGTGCAAAGGCGATTTCATCCAACTTGTTGGCGCGTTCGTCTTTCGGGGTTGCCTTACTGCCCATGGTCGAATACAGTAGAACAGGAAACAAAACGGCTAATTTCCAATTCAGGCGGCTTCGTCTTTTTGATACGTAATTTTGGTTCATACTTTTTGTTATGTTTGGTTATCTGTAACGCTGCTACCGCAGCGCAATGGTTTCCGCTTAAATCAATCGTTTATCTTTACTAATGAGACAAAGGAAAATAAAAATTTCATCGTTTCTTCACCCCAAATTTGTGGGAAATACCACCCCAATTTAGGTGGTATAAAAGGGAACGATGGGCCCAAGATTCGGAGCGCTTCCCTCCTACAAAGCAAGTGGTTGGTTAAGTTGCCCGAAAATTATCCCCGGTATTTGCCAGCTGCCTTTATATGCGTGACTCAACCCTCAAAGACTTGCGCGAGGGGGCATGCTGCGGAAGGGACGGCACACGACACTTAGCCGGAAAGTAGTTATGGCTATAACCATAAAAAACATGGATATATAAATCTTTTTAAGGTTATAGCCATAAAAACTTGATATTTGTAAATCATTGTAATGGTTGATATGGATTATATCAACCATGAGGCCTACACCCAGACTTGTTTGGTGTGAAATCCAGTACGACGTTGTTGGAGTTCTTCGCCTATTTCAAAGACGCTTACCTCATGGAATCTCTCCCACAGTTCAGCTATTTTCTGGCCCTTGGCAACCAGCTACGCCCCCATTCAATGCTCTAGGTCCAACGGTCTGTTTTTGCCCAACCTGAACCCGACGGATGCACCGGCGAGCGGTGCGAAATACGCTTTCCTTTCGTCAATCCCCAATCCCCCGCCAACAAGCATGCCATTGGCGGTATGCTCAAAATCAAAATTAAACGATGGCTTCGCATTTTTCAGCTGGCGGATGGCTGTTGTCTTATGGCGTATCCCCGAAAATCTTTAATAAATCTGCTTCAAATTCGGGCGACAACTGGTAGTCAACCGCGAAAAACTTCAATTCATCGAAAAGCTTTAGGTAGGTGTTTCTGTCATACCTGATGCGATAGCGTGCGATATCTTGGGTAAACAGCCGTTTCATGCCGTTAAGGCCTTTCGTGCCGATGACCCCAGCTGCGTTGGCGGCAACGTCGATGGCCAGGTTTTCGCCCACCGTCCGTTCGAGGTAATGTTGGTTGAGCGGTTCATCCAGATCGATGAATCCGTGCTGGTTCCTGAAGAGTCTTTCATCATCGAATGCATAGCTCTGGATTTTGTACGTATGGGTTTTCGTGTTGAACTTGATGTGTATGGTTTCCACCTGCTCCACGGGTATGTAATCGTATCCATTGAACAGATTTTTAATCACGATATTGCTGTCCGTCACCTGTTGCAGTACACCTTTTATCCTGCCAGTCTTCGTTTTCACCACCGTGTTATAAGCCGTTACCATCCGGTCGCCCGCCGGCATGTGCTTTTGGGCTAGGGCCATGTGGCCGCATAACAGCGTGATGATTAATAGGATGGTGGTTTTCAACATGGTGGTTTTTGATATAACGAGTTTGCGCTATTTAGGACTTTATGAAAGGGCTTCAAATTTCAGGCTGTAGCTTACTTGGGTACTCCATCTAAAAGAAAATACTAACGCCAAAATTGATCTGTCTTAAAAAATCGCCGGTATACCTAGTATAGACGGGATTTTCCCAGTCTCCTTTAGATAAATCAGCTGTCCGGGCCTGCCACCTCTCCCTACGGAAACCTACTTCCGTAGCAGATTAATCTACATTTACATACCTCCTTCTTATTTGATTATGCCGAAGACTAATGAACCTGCTTAAACTTTTTTCTCCTTGTTAATCCTCCTAAGGAACAGTACGCTGTTAGCTTGTCGAGCTATTGAAATATCGAACGCAGCGATTAACGAGACAAAGGAAAATAAAAATATCATCGTTTCTTCACCCCAAATTTGTGGGAAATACTACCCCAATTTAGGTGATATAAAAGGGAACGATGGGCCCAAGATCCGGAGCATTGACAAGGGGCAATAATGCGATGAACAGGTCTTCCAAATGTTCATCGAGCAATTGGAAATACTGTTGCATAATTTCGTTTGGTGGTCTTGGGGATTTTTCATGTGATTTTTGTAACCATTTCGGTCTCCGGTCAAATGCAACCCCGCTTCTTAAATAACATGGCCATCGCATATAGGCAAACAACCAACACTGATACGCTGGAAATGCCAATAATAACGGCATGCTTGTCAATGAATCCTGAAAACGCCTCCATGCTTATATATTGCTTTACGAAGCCGTATTTAAAAAAAAAGCTGATCGTATTTCCAATTGCGTGGGCCACAATGCAATAAAGGAGATTATTGCTCCGGTAATAAATCCATCCTACAAAACAGGAAAATAAAAATGCACCAACTATGGAGACATGCAGTAGGCCAAACAGTATGGAAGAAAGCAGGAGTGCGACGATAAATGAGTACCGCCTAATCAAACCGTTCAGGACAATGCCTCTAAATAGTATTTCCTCAGAAATGGGAACAATAATACATGAAAAAACAAAGTAATACACATTTACTTCACTTGCCATGGGTTCAATCAACATCTTATACACATCATGCTCATCAAAAAAACTAAGAAAAGGACTAGGGAGAGACTTGATACACAATACGCCCAAGCAAATCAAGAAAACAATATTCACATTAAGCTTTCTGACTTTGAATAGTGATTGACCCAAATATTCATATTTGACCAGAACTCGCGCGAACACCAACAAAACGAACAGTTTGAGCACTTCGGAAAGCAACGATACCAACGATTCGTTTTCGATGAATGAGAATGGGAGTTTGGAAATTGGGTGAAGTACAAAAAACCAAATTAACAGCAATGCTAATGATTGTATAATATTAGGGAATGTATATGTGGATTCTTTCATATTGCCATAAGCTTTAACTATTCAGCCCAACTGACAATGTAGACATTAACATCGCCTCTGATGCTGGGGAAATCGGATCCCGTCCTCGATACTTGCCATTGAACATGCGTCAAACTAGATGTGTCCTGTGGCTAAGGAAAGGAAGGCTACCTTTGGATAAACGGCTATAACGCCTAGCCTATAAAATGCACATGATATTAACGTTTTGTCTTCGGCAGTCCGATGCCAACCCCCAGCGTATAAAAGCCGAGGCTGTTATATTCCAGGTCTGCCAATTCCGGATTGTTGTTCTGATTAAGAGATTCGGTGAATTATAAATGGTTTTGAAAATGAAAAATTATAGTCGAATATTTTGAAATGAACTCAACATGTTTTGAGTTTTAAAAGATGGATATAGTACAATTTTTGGCACTTCCTTACATTTTTACGGTTAATCTTTTTGATGGAGCCGTATCATGGATATACCGCCAAGTGCAACGACTAAGGCATCGGAAATCCCGCTTGCCCATGATCATTTGCCCAAACAGGTGGTGAATAACCTCGCCGCTACGAATGCTACGTTGTGCGGGGTCGTGGGGCACACATGACCACTTTTCAACCACCACATCTCAGTTATGCCTGTTTGGGCTATCTAAATTACTCTTTATAAAGATTCTTCCTGTATTTCTTCTCCTTTTTATATTCGGCTTCTGCAATGGAATCCAATATCTTGCTGTGATAGATGCCAAAAAAGTAGTTGGAAATGGGTTGTCCCTCAACGGGCATCAAATATGGATTAGCCCTCAAATCAGATGCGTACGCTTTCCCTAGGCTGTCAGCTAACCTGTTGACATGGGTATTACCGATAATGTCAAAGTTTATAGACAGAGATACGTCTTTAGTGATAGTGTCAGGTTGCGTGTAAAATTCCTTCATACCGCACATAAATACTACCTGTTTAAAACTTTCCACCCAATTCGCCTTTCTTTGCCGCTCTGCTTTGCGGAGTGAACATGCGCTACAAAGCAAAAGCAGCAGAATCACCATTAAAATTTTTAGTTGCACAATATTTGCCATTGATAATTCATTTTAATTCCCACAAATGAATATACGCCACTCCCTGCTGTCTTCCATTGATAGGAGGTCTTGCTCCAATACCAAAATAACACCCTGAATTGCAAGTTCTTCCATCCCATAAATCGGCATGACCTGAGGCAAAATCTCTAGGGTAATTGGGAATCATAATATAAATACCTTTTTTCCCTTCAAGAAGTCTTGGAAAATTTTTCCCATTTTCTCCTCCCTGAGCCCCGGTAAATTTTGTTGGTGCTGCAAACGTTTTTTTCATCCATGCGTTTAGATTAGCGGCCCCTAAAAAATAATTCTTCCCATCAGCTCCTTTCGCAGTTTGTCCGCTTATTGCAGGTATTGTGATACCGGAATAATTCAACGCTTTGGAAACCCTGAGCGCACACGCATTTTGATAACTGTTGTCTGTATCATTCAAATGCAGATTGTAAACCTGCCCCCCAATTAATTTATAAACCTCCGGATTGGGCATGAAACTACCATTTTTTTTCGGAAAAGCGGTGTCAAATGCCTCCCAAGTTGGGAGATTTTGCTGCTTGAAGCTCAGACTTGGATTATTCCAATACGCTTCATCAAAATCTTCACCGTCTTTTCCCGGATTACTCCCCATGAACCAGTTCTCGAATTGCCCCCAGGTTATGTCGGGTCGATGGGCAAGGAATCCGACCGCCCACTTCGCGAACGCCGTGGCCTCAGGCGAATGTTTTCCTGACTCAAGGTAATCCACAAGGACACCGACTACCAAAGGGTTTGTTTCAAGGTATTTGACTTCTGTTGGGTCGGTGACCCCCAAGGCCAATATCAGGTATTTCCACGCAGCTATCGGCGGTGCGCTTTCCACTTCCTTTATCAACGGATTGAAGGTACCCGGATCTTCCGGCTTGGGGATCAGGTCCATGCAGGGCATCATCCACACCATACCGTCGGGAACCGGTGTTTCCGGCATCCTGTAGTTCGGATCGGGGTTGCAGTTGGGCGGCAGGTAATCCTTCGGCAATGGATTGCTACTTACGCCGCCACCCGGGCCCATCGGGGCCACACCTGAACCACCGGGGCCTCTCGGCGGCGGCAAGGGGGGGCATCGGGCGGGGGTGGCGGCCAACATATCATGCGGGTATTGGTTCTACTGCAGGACACGCGTCCTGAAATGGCCGTCCCCCCGGGACAGTCGCATTCACATGTCCAACTGCTTACCAACGCACAGCCACCCACGCTCCCCTCCGACACGTTGCCGCCAGTTGCCATCATGGGGAACCCATGGGCCGTCCAAAGCCGGCCTGCCGGGCAACCGAGGCAGGTTTTTCCTTATCGAATCGAAAGCTGTTCTCCACGTTGCCTTCAAGGTCCTGTACCAGCAGCAGGCCACTGTATGAATGCCGGTCCCCGTACAACCAAGCCGAATCGGGAAAAAGCGATATCCACTTTTCCCGGATCTGCTGGTTGCCATCCCTGTACATATACAGGTAGTTGAAATAGTCAACCGAAATGCTGGCCCCGTTCACCGTATCGTACTCCCAATAACCCGATCCCGTACGAAGTGGAGCCAAAACCGCGTTGCCGCTCCCGCTCAGTCCCTTCTCAATCGCGCCCTGCCAGACCACCCCCAGTTCCAGAGACTTTTCGGCAAAATTCCCGGATGGATCCACGCTACTGATCTTGACGCCTTTTTGTCGAGGGTTTCGGTTCTGTTTGTAGTGTGCCATAGCCTCGGATATCGTCAGCTTCCTGCCAGGCTCATCCGGATCGATACCTGCGTCGATCTCCTTATCGCAGGAACCAACGGAAAAGGCCAGGGAGAATGTCAAGATTAAAAGTCTGGATGTACGGACAGTGCGGCTTTGTCTTTTTGATACGTAATTTTGGTTCATACTTTTTGTTATGTTTGGTTATCTGTAACGCTGCTACCGCAGCACAATGGCGACCCTTAAATCAACCGTTTATCTTTAATAGCGAGACAAAGGAAAATAAAAATTTCATCGTTTCTTCACCCCAAATTTGTGGGAAATACTACCCCAATTTAGGTGATACGATTTGTTATGGAACCCGTGCAAACCACGGCACATCAGGCACCGTTCGTTGGATATTAAATTTGAAAACAGTCCATAACTTATGGGCAATACCAGGGATTTTTAAAAGAATCGCAACCCCTCGTCCTTGCGAGCAAGTGCGCTGTGGAATGATTTCAGGCATCATGCCCGCAAGGCTTCCCATTCTTCCTTCCTGAAACGGTGGAGCATGACGGCAAAAATGCCCCAAGCCACGAGGCAGGCTACCCATACCAGAAGCTCGTGACGGATGAAGACGTAATGTGCATAGCCCAACACGCCAACACCGCCCATAATCAACAACGTCGTCATGAAATTGCTGCCGGACAGCTTTATGGGCTGCGAGAAGGGATAAGCTTTCATCGTAAACAAGGCAACCAATATTGCCTCTATGCTTCCTATGGCGGCTGCAAGCAGCGCATCGTTGATGATGCCAAACCCGGCTATGGGCACACCAAGCAGGAGCAATCCCAAAATAAACGGATAGAAGAATTTGGTAAGCACGGCCTTTAATACGCCAGCCATGAACACTCCCGGCGACGAAACAGGAGCAGCCCGGTAAACCCATGCCGCTTTGAACTGCTCGTGCTGCGTCAGGTATTGGTAAGCGCTGATTAGTGTAAATAACGACAAGTAGAATAGGAGGATAAAACCGCTCCCGTCGCGCATTTGCTCCAACTTGTCTTCAAACGACCGCGGCGTATCCTGCTTACCAAACCCGAAGAAGAAGAAAAATACGAAATACACCGGGATATAAGCCAATGTTGGGTAAAGCTTCTGCTTAAATTCCCGCGATCGCCCTGTAATGAGCCACACGATGTTGAACCCAGCGCTTTCCAGCGGGCTGCGTGTCAATACAGGTGACAACCGGCTGCCCCACTTACGTTTTGACGGGCGATCGGTATCCGTCCGCTGGCCATCGCCCGTGGCCATCGCGGCCACCTTGTCATTGAATCCAGTAGCGAAAATTCGAACAACCAGCCACAGGGAAACCATGGGAGTGGTTACACCCAAGAGGCTCAATACCACCATTAGCCAAGATAACGACTGCGCGGCCAGTTGCTGAAGTGAGGCTATCCACACCGGTGGAAACACCCATAACCACGGTGTCTCTTCCACCCTGAGTTGCTGCACCCAATCTTGGCGCAACAGTATCGGGCCGAAATAATAGGCCGAAATCACCACCACCGTAAAGACAACCTGGAGCATGGACACCAGATCCTTTAACCGCCGTGCCGACAGCCACTTGATCATCATGAGGTAAAACTGATTGACGAGCAACAGGGTAAGTATGCCGGCAGTGAATACCTGGAAGATAAAAACGAGCCCCACAACTATGCCTTGGGTTATGGCGGTATATACCAATCCGGGTAACACAAGGCCAATGAGCAATCCCATCAGCAAGACGCCGATATGCAGGATACGGCTTACGGCAAATGTACGGTCGTCAACAGGCCTCGGCAAAATGATGTATTGGTCGCGCGGGTCAATGAGAATGGTAGAGAGATCGGCGATAAGCATCAGCGCCAGCACGCACATCATCGAGAAAAAATAGAGTGAATAGGCCACATAGGAGTTGCTGACCATGAAGAAATAAGCCATCAGCATGGCACCCATGACGGCCATGACGAGGAATTGGAGGAAGGTGTTTCCAGACCACCCTTTCTTTTTGGAAGACGATTGGCCCATGGAGGCAAAGGGCCGGCGATCATCCAGCGTCAGCTTAACCTCCAGGATAAGGCGCAGTTTCTCTGTATCCACCCCCATGCGCTTCCAAAGGGCGGTTGGCAATAGCAGCAATTTAAGAATCAGTTTGTTCATGTCTTAACCAAATCAATCCAAAGCCGAAAGGATATGCGAGGCATCCAAATTGCTGTCCGTTCTTCCCGTAAGCCGGGCAAAAACCCGCTCCAGTGTTTCCCCATGTTCATTTTTCAACGACTCAAAGGTGCCGTCGGCTACTATAGCGCCTTCGTTAATCAAGAGGATTCGGTCTGAGATTTTTTCCACCACATCCATCATGTGCGAGCAGTAGAAGATGGTTTTCCCCTCTTTGGCCAACAGGGCAATCAGCTCTTTCACCATGATCACCGCATTGGCATCGAGGCCCGAGAGGGGTTCGTCCAGCACGATGACCGTGGGATTGTGGATGATGCCGGAAATGAGCAGCACCTTCTGGCGCATGCCCTTGGAAAAAGT
This sequence comes from Parapedobacter tibetensis, assembly GCF_024704835.1. GTDB lineage: Bacteria > Bacteroidota > Bacteroidia > Sphingobacteriales > Sphingobacteriaceae > Parapedobacter > Parapedobacter tibetensis. The sequence goes on along the minus strand of NZ_JAMXBE010000024.1, from coordinate 3,230 downwards.
ATCCATTCGGCTATCCCGGTGTTCACCCAAGCCGAAGCCATGCAGCAGCAGCCCCGCCCGCCTACGGGTGGTTTCTTCATCCATGCTGTATAATTTGCCCATGAAATCGAGGTATTCCATCGGTGTAAGCACATCATAGAGTTCGGCATTTTCGGGTACATAGCCGATTTTCGCTTTTACGGCAAGCGTATCTTGGCGGATGTCTATGCCAGCGACCGTCACGTCGCCCCTAAAATCGCTGATTAGCCCACATAGGATTTTCACCGTCGTGGATTTACCAGCTCCATTCGGGCCAATGTATCCGATGATCTGTCCGGGATAGATGTCAAGGTCAATCCCTTTCAGGATCTGCTTGCTATCATACCATTTCTCCAATCGGGATATGCTGATGATGGGTTGTGCCTGTTCGTTCATGCGTAACTTATGATTGTGTGTAAAACTTCCAACGATTCCCAAAAATAATCTTTATTTGCCATTCAACCCAGCATACTCATTTAAAGTTAACTCTTTGATTATCTACATTCTTTATGTTTGAATCTCAATGAATGTCATTAGAGAAATCAATGATTAATAATTTGAAAGTCTTTGAACAAAGGAAAATAAAAATCTTATCGTTTTTTCACACCATAATTGTGGGAAATACTACCCCAATTTTGGGGGGCAACGTCGAGGTGATGCAATTAGCTCCTTACGAACTTCCAAATCCAATAATCCATAAAACAACTTATCGTCTCATGCTAGACATAAAACCGTTCCACGCCGGAACGGATCCATGCAACGCCCAACCGGTTTTATGGGAACGTCGGAAGTAAACCAGTCGAAGTATTACCGGGCCTAGGTGAAATGTACCTGAACCCATCTGGAACGCGAACGGCTCCATGGCCATGTTGGAAGCAAACTATCCGGAGTACGAACGGTTCTGGGGTGAAATAGACCCGAACCCATCCGGAACGCGGACGGCCCCATGGCCACGTTGGAAGCAAGCCATCCGAAGTACGAACGGTATTGGGGGAAAATAGACCCGAACCCATGTGGGATGCGAACGGTCTCATGGCCGCGTTGGAAGCAAGCCATCCGAAGTACGGACGGTATTGGGGGAAGCAGGCCCGAACCCACCCGGAACGAGACCGGTTCCATGGCCATGTTGGAAGCAAGCCGGCTGAAGTGCGCACGGTTTCATGGCCACGTTGGAAGCAAACCGGTTGAAGTGTGAACGGGTTTGGGTGAAACAGTCATGGACTTGTCTGAAATACGAACGGCTTTGTGGACGATTGGTAAGGAATCCGTCCGAAACCGACCCAGGCTCGGGTGGAATGTAACCGAACCCATCCGGAGCGTGAACGGGTTTAGGATAGCGTTGGAAGTAATCCATCCTGAATGCGGACGGTTTCATGCCCATGTTGGAAGTAAACCGGTTGACGTGGAAACAGGTTTCGGTGAAACAGCCATGAACCCATCCGGAACGCCAATGGTTTCATGTCCATGTTGGAAGTAAACCGGTGGAAGTCTGAACAGGCTTGCGTGAAATAGACCTGAACTTGGTCGGAAATAGCCCCGAACCCTGCCGGGCGTGGACAGGGTTCGGGGCTGTGCAAACCAATACCGTTCAGACGTCGGAATAACGGTTGTTTGGGCAATGGTCATTGCCGGAACCGGCGGAGAAGGAACAGGGCAGCGATGGCCAGGGCCAGGACAGCCGCCGCCCAACATCAGGGGGGTTGGCGCATATCGCTATGCCTGAGCGTGTGGCTTTGCTGGTACACCGTACTATCCGAAACCGAGGATGTGGTGCGTTGCGTATGCCGCAGGCTGTCGCGGGTGGAGCGGCGTTCCGTACGCACACCTTCGCGTTTCACCTCCACGCGTACGGCAAGCCCGCGGTACCCCGAATCGGGATGGTAGGTAAACGGGCCGGATGGGATGATGGTGGCGCTTTCCCGGTAAGTTGTATGAAAAAGGGTGGTCCGCACATCGCAAGACCACCCTGTGGTTAATCACTGCCTTGGTCCGTTTACCAACGGGTAAACACTGTGGCAATGGGACTCCAGGCACTTTCGCCCTTGATATTGCGCGATCGCACGCGGGCATAGTACTCTAGCCGGTTTTCCAGGCCGGTGATGATATTGCCCTTGCTGCGGCGGATCCGCCGGATCTCACCCCAGATAGGTTGCCCATCGGCATCCAGCCCGTCGGCTATCGTATACTCGTATTCGGCAGCTGCCTTCACGGCCGCCCAATCGAGGATTACCTCCCCGGGTAGCCTTCCGTCACGGAATTTGATCCAATCCACCGTTTCAGCCGCCAAAAGCGCACTGGGTGGTTCCACGGCATAGAACCCCGAACCCAGTTGGATGGAACTGATGTCCGTGAAGTTGTTGATGTAGGAGGTTACCCGCCGCATCATCACGATCAATGCTTCGCGGGCTTCATCTTTCTCTTGGTTTTGCTGGATGCTCCCCCCTTTGGCCGTGATGCCCTGCTTGGCGATGTAATCCAGCGCCACCGCTTCATATTCGGCGAAGGTGGGGTGCAGGTCGGGGAAACCAGTACTCGTGCGCAATGCGTCCGCTGTACGGGTAGCCAATCTGGCCAGGTCCGCATCGGACAGGTAACCGTAATTTGTTTTTAATTTTGGTCGTCTCATTTTCTTTTTTGTTTATTTGTTTATTCACTGATTTTCTGCTTGTTTGCTCATTCGTTTATGCGCTTTTTGCGAATCGGCGCATCCGCGTATTAGCGAATAGCGAATTAGCGGATGTGTGGCTAGTGCCACCGGGCAACGGCATGGATCGTCCTGACCGGCCGTCGCTTCCTGTATACACCTTCCGTGGAAGGGCCTGCACGGATGGGATTGGAACGGTCGCCATTTTCATCCACGGCGCCGTCCGGCCCGGTGTTGCCTTCCACGGTGATGCACCAGGTACCGCCCCAGTTATCTACGAAGCCTACATGGGCGATGCGCCGGAGGTTGCTGTAGTAGATGCCGATCTCTGCCAGGTAGATTTCGCGAAGGGGATCGAACACGGATGACGCGGATTGGGCGGATAAGCGCTGATCGCTTAACCCTCTTCCCGCTATTTCTTTCGTTCTATCACCCTTTATGTGAAAACTATCTCGATGCGGCATCGAGTGCGGGGTAGCGGAACGCATCAAGCGAGAATCCGTGTCAATCTGCCCAATCCGCATCATCCGCGTTCCATTCAGAATACCGCCACCAAGCAGCACACAAA
>NZ_JAMXBE010000023.1 GCF_024704835.1 Parapedobacter tibetensis | reverse complement strand
TTGATTGATAAACAAATAAATGATTTAAACATATTCTAATGAAAACTATTTTCAAAATTAAATCGGTTTTGTTCGGCATCCTGTTTTTCGGCTTCATTGCCGAAAGCGCTGCCCAAGAGGTAAAAGACCAGAGCACACGGGATGAACGTGTCCAGAAATTTCTGAAAGAAAGCCAGCAGAAGTGGCAGGATCTAAATGTACCATATGAAGACGGGCAAATATTACATGATCTCATTGTAAACAATAATTATCAATCAGCACTAGAAATAGGCACCTCCACGGGACATTCCACCGTCTGGATCGCATGGGCACTCAGTAAGACCGGCGGCAAGCTGACCACCATAGAAATTGACAAAGAAAGGCAGCAGGAAGCCATCCAAAACCTGGAAGCCGTGGGTCTGTCGGATTTTGTAGATTTCAGGCTGGGCGATGCCCACCAGCTGGTTAAAGAGCTGGATGGACCATTCGACTTTGTTTTTTCAGATGCAGATAAGGACTGGTATGTACAATATTTCAAGGATGTGCATCCCAAACTTAAAAAGGGCGGTCGCTTTACCGCGCATAATGTGCTTCAAAACATGAGTGGAATCCAGGAGTATATGGATTTTGTCAAAAGCCATCCGGATTATGAAACCACTTTAGATCGGTCAAGCAGCTCGGGTATCGCCATTAGTCATAAAAAATAACTAGTTTTTCCCTATTTGCATATACATAACTGCTTTGCCAATTATGCTCAATCTCCGTTGGTACGTGGGCCGCAAAACATTAGTTTGTCCAAATCAACCCCATGTAATGTCTGTTTTACCCCCTAGTCCTATCAAATTAAGATGGTAGTTTTGGGGTTATGAAAATGAAACCAGCTGAGTTTATTGCGCTGTCGGCCTGCACCATGACCTTGACGGCTTTGGGAATTGACATCATGCTTCCGGCATTTGGTGAGCTTCGGGAGCATTTTGGGCTTAGGCCTGGATCTACAGCTCCAGCACAGATCATTTCGTTCTTTTTCATGGGTCAGGTTGTCCAGATTATTTTTGGCGCACTTTCGGACCGTTTCGGACGACTGTCGATCCTACGGGTCGGGTTTCCACTCTACATCATGGGTGGAATAGCTGCGGCCTTTGCCCCAAGCCTGGAACTCATGCTTGCAGCACGCTTTGTGGCCGGCATGGGGGCATCAGCGGTCTTTATGACCACCATCGCGGGTGTTCGCGATCGCTTTGTTGGAGACCAGATGGCCCGCACCATGTCCCTGATCTTTACGATTTTCCTATTCACTCCGATCCTCGCACCCTTTTTAGGGTTGGCTATCCTGTCCGTTTCATCCTGGCAGATGGTATTCCTCACCCCTCCGCTGTTTGCGGTCATCGTGTTTCTCTGGTCGCTTAGACTGGAGGAGTCCCTTCCTCGCGAACAACGTAGCGTGCTCAACTGGATAAGTATCAGTCAGTCCATCCGGAAAGTGATCAGTAACCGGATCTTTCTTCGGTATACCGGGATTACTACCATCCTTTTCGCGGCATTAAGCTCGTACGTCGCCAGCTCCGAACATATTATAGGAGAGATCTACGGCAGACCGGAGCTATTTGCCTGGATTTTTGCTGGTATTGGGTTGATGATGTCGCTTTGCGCCTTACTGAATTCGCGCCTCTCTTCCAGGTATGGGGCACGGCGAACCATAAGATGGCTCCTCCTCATCTACACAGTAGTAGGTGGCCTCCTACTGTTGTACGCATTCTCGTTCGGTGATCCACCGGATATGCACTTATTCTTCATTGCCGTTGCCTTATTGATGGCTATCAATATAGCTGTTGAGCCTAATAGCAGCGCTTTGGCATTGGAGCCGATGGGAAATATGGCGGGTATGGCCTCTGCTATTTACGGAACCTCCTTCTTTTTCATTGGGGCATCTTTGGGATCAGTCATTAGTCATTTACTGGTCATTGGGGTTTTTCCGCTTGTACTAAGCTTTTTTGTCATAGGACTGATCACTGTGCTTTTAGTATTTAGCGATCGTCGACCGCTCAGCAGACCATTTTCCTGACGGATTACCGAATTACCTTCACAAGAGCGGCCACTTGTTCGGGCCCATAGCCTGCATCCATTGCCTTTTTAAAGAGCGTCATCCCAAACAACGGCCAGTCCTTATTGATACCTGCCTGCTCCGCATGTTGGAGCAACAATTTAAAAGTAACCGATGATGTTTTGACGGAACTCTGTACCTGTGTAAAGGCACTTTTCGCAATAATTTCTCCCTCATATTTAATCATTTCACCGGTAATGGGTGCCAAGGCTGCCATCATATTGCCATAGGCTTCCACATCAATATGCTCAGATTCCAATACAACAGCTCCGTGGTAAAAACCCAGTAAACCGCCAAAGAGACAAGATAAAAATGCAAGATCCCAGGCCGAAGCATTTCCCACAGGCTCGCCCATATATTGCAATCCTCCTGCCAATGTTTTCATTACCTTTTCAGCTGTCTCATAAGCCTTTCTTTCGCCTGAAACAAAAATCGGGGTGTCCGGCCTTCCCATTTGTGGTGGTGTAGCTAAAATAGCACCATCAAGATAAGCTGCTCCTGCTTTCTTGGCCAGTTCATGGCCATCCCTTGCGTCCTGCGGTGTTCCGGTACTTAGTTCAATAATCAACCGGTTTTCCAATGCCGCAAACGCACCGTCAGCGTTGAGAATCCGGTGCGAAACCTCATAATCGCTGACACACATAATGGTTATCGGGCTACTGCTTATGGCCGCGGCCGGTGATGCCGCTTTTACAGCACCTACCTTTCTCAAAGCCTCTGTTTTTGCAATATCCCTGTTCCAAACAGTTACTGTATACTCATTTTCCAATAGCACATGGGCTAGTTTTTCGCCCATATTGCCAAGACCAATTACGGTTACATCCTTGTTTATCTCTGCCATAGTTAAAAGTTATTTTTGCAAATTTAGCAGGTTTCAACGGCCTAAACAATAAGGGAAAAAAGATTCATGTAGGGAAGTTTTCTTCCCTATATTGATGTTTTCATTTTATTTATCTTTGTGAAAATTCTTATTGATTATGTACCTGAAAAAGATTCCCGACGAGCATGATTGTGGTATAAGTGTTGCCTTAAAGATAGTAGGAGGCAAATGGAAAGCCTGGATAATTAATTGCATCAGCAAAGGAATGATCCGCCCAAGTCAGTTACACCGTGAACTGACTGTAACAAGCCCTCGCGTCATAAACATTCATCTTAGGGAATTGGAAAAATATGGCATCATAGACAAAATAGTGCATCCCGGCCTACCGCTTAAAGTTGAATATTTTCTTACAGAAACAGGTAAAAGTGTGCTTCCAATTATTGATATAATGGAACGCTGGGGTGACAACCATAGACAACCAGTAAATGAACCGGACAACTAAGATCATTCATTCATCAAACTAGCCATCCGGGTATAGCATTGATCATGGAAATCCATACAACAGTGCCGTGCACGCTATCCATAGCTTAGCTGGTGGTTGGGTAGGGGAATGCGTGGCATGCTCTCTACAACTATACGATACGGGTCAATACTTAGGTCACATTAAATACAAAAAATTTTATTTTCTTTTTTATTTCTTATCTAGATACCAATCGGTATCTTTGTAGGATGAGGAACCCCAGTCAAACCAAGCTGAATATACTGGTCCGCTCCGGCGACCTATTCAACACACAGGGATATAGGGCCACATCAATTGCTAATATCACCAAATCCACCGGTTTTACTAAGGGGGCCATCTACAGGCATTTTGAGAACAAGGAAGAGCTGGAAAACCAAGCCCTCATGCACCTATCCACCGTCATGTTCCAAAAACTAAGAGAACGCATCAAGAAACAAGCGACAGCCCCCGATAAGTTGCGTTCGATATTGAGATTCTTTGAATCATATATCAGTAACCCTCCCCTTGAAGGTGGTTGCCCGTTGATGAACGCAGCCATAGAAGCGGATGACGCGCACCCTTCGCTTAAAAAGGGAGCCAATAAGGTACTTAACCTACTGGAAGAATCCATCATTACAATTCTTGATAACGGGATCCGTTTTAAACAACTCAAACCGGAGATTGATAAAAAGTCTCTGGCAACCCTATTGATTGCAAGCCTCGAAGGAGCCATTATGATGAGCAAGCTCCGTGACGATAACGACGCTATCATCAACGTAGTCAAACACCTGGAAATTGAAATAAAAAAAACTGAGTTATAAAAAATTTTTGACCAACAAGATACCGTTCGGTATTTATAATATAGTATGATGAAGAGGTTACTTACACGTTCAATGGGATTCTACTTAAATTCCCTCGCATTGGTATCGCCGCAATTAGCGGCCAAAAAGGGATTCGAACTCTTTTGCCGTCCATTCCGAGCCCCAATAAAGCCATGGCACAAGCAATTTTTACATTCAGCAGATCTTTTCGAATTCCAGCATGAAAACTACCGGATCCAAGGATACCGCTGGGGCAATGGGGAGAAAAAAATCCTACTGCTTCACGGCTGGCAAAGCCATACCTATCGTTGGAAAGCATTTGTTGAGTCCTTTCAGTGGGAGGAGTACTCCATCTATGCATTTGACGCGCCCGGGCATGGGCTATCAACCGGAAATTTTCTTTCGGTACCCCTATACAGCGATGTCATTGAGCAGGTGATCCATCGTATAGGAGACTTATATGCAATCATTGGCCATTCATTGGGAAGTTTTACATCAATATATACGTACTATCGGTTGGAAGGGTTTCCGGTTGCCAAATTAATCGCTTTGGCTTCGCCGGCGGAAGCAACGGAATTTTTTCAATTCTACCAGCACACGCTCAAGCTTTCAGCCAAAACCATACAAGCCACTATCGCTCACTTTAAACGTGAATTCCAAAAGGGCCCCGAATTCTTTTCGGCACCTTCATTTGCCCGCTCAGTCAATGTTCCTGGCCTAATCATTCATGACCAAGATGATGATGAAACCCCGGTTGAAAACAGCATACGGATAAACCAAGCGTGGGAACAATCGACCCTGCTCATCACCAAAGGACTTGGGCATAAGTTAAAAGGTTCTGCCGTGTTGAAACACGTAAATGAATTCATGCTCGATGGGCACTCGGAAAGTACTCGCACGGCGAGCAACCATTGATCGCCGTACTACAAAAGCATTTGTAGATTACGCATGCAGATCACACCATTTTTTTTATATTTGCATCGGTCTATCCAAATTTACTACTTGGATATAAATAGACTCCGTAGCTCAGCTGGTAGAGCAACTGACTCTTAATCAGTGGGTCCAGAGTTCGAATCTCTGCGGGGTCACTAGTTTCTAAAAGCTCTTTTTTCTCAAAAAGAGCTTTTTTTTATGCATAGACGCATATTTTGCTTTTTCCATCGCTAAAACTTCNATAAATAGACTCCGTAGCTCAGCTGGTAGAGCAACTGACTCTTAATCAGTGGGTCCAGAGTTCGAATCTCTGCGGGGTCACTAGTTTCTAAAAGCTCTTTTTTCTCAAAAAGAGCTTTTTTTTATGCATAGACGCATATTTTGCTTTTTCCATCGCTAAAACTTCTGGTTCTATGACGCTTTGTATGGCTAAACGGATTCACTTAACCTGCCTACGCAGCGGACGCCCGCTAGAGGCAAAACCTTTGAGGGGACTGGTTCGATGAAGAATACCGACCAGTGGTTTGACAAAAACTAGACAACGTGTAGACATTTTCGGAGCTCCTTCGGGACTGCAACGGGATTTCTTCGAGACTACAACGGGGCTGGTACGGGCGCAGGCCGATCAAGGGTCGTCGCTTGCCCGGTACCCATCCGGTTTATATCCGAAGCCGTCTCCAATTCATCCCCAACCGTGGAGAGGCTAAATTCGATTACCCACACTATCCGTCATAGAGCCAAACTTCTTGTAATTCTCGGCTCAAAAACAGCTACTGTCCGCAACAGCCAAATTGATTTCTTCAAGTGGACGAAGGCTGCCATTAACGAAATTACCGTCGTTTACAAACGGTCTGTCTATGGTGTCAGGTTAGAAGATGCCATTTTGACTGCTGGTGATTCCGACAGCATGGACACTAGCCCCATTAGACCCATTATCTTAGCCGATTTGTTAACTTTGTATCAAATTTTACCCAACGTATAAACCTTGCATTCTTTTTGCCGTTTAGGGAGTATGAAGAAAGTCTTAATGGTCCTTAGTTCGCATGCTGCATTGCAGCACACGGACGAACGTACAGGTGTCTGGTTGTGTTCGTTCACCGATCCTTATTATACGTTTTTTGATGAAGGCTTTGAAGTGACATTGGCCAGTCCGATGGGTGGCCCGGTGCCGGTCGACCCCATGAGTGAACAGACAACGCATGCCAGCCTCGGCACGGCTCGCTTTGCCGCGGATGAAGACGTGCGGCTGGCCATTGGGAATACCTGGAAACTAGACGAGGTGCAGGCTTCGGATTTTGATGCCTTGTATTATCCAGATAGCCACGGGGCCATGTGGGATCTGGTAGACAATGAACGGAACGCGCGGCTGTTGCTGGGTTTCCTTGATGCCGGAAAGCCAGTGGCCATGGTTGGTCATAGCGCGGCAGCCCTGATCAAAGTGGCGGCTCAACGGCCGGAGATGTTACAGGGCCGGCACCTGACCTGTTTCAGCAATACGGAAGAGGCTTTATTGAAACGGCATCACCATATTCCTTTTGCATTAAAGGATCGCCTGAAAGAACTGGGTGCGGTCTACGAAAAAGGCATCATCCCGTTTACGCCCCACTTGGTAGTGGAGGGTCTGCTGATCACAGGACAAAATGCATCGTCGTCACTGCCAACGGTGCAGGCTGTGGTCAAAGCGTTGGAAGGGGAATTGGTATAAATGTTTCTTATATCCTTATAGACCACTTTCTGGAATTTCGGTTTCTGGATTGCTAGTCTTCCGTTTTATATCAGTAATAATATATTTTTCAACTTGATTTATCTTTATAATTGTGCTATCGGTTGTAATGGTGTATTGTGAGTCATCGATCCCAGTAACCTCACCCTCTCCGTATACATCTGATAGGTCATTGTATACGCCTAATATAGTTAATGTGTTGTCAACGTCCATATCGCCGTGATGTACCTTGACGGAATCCAACACGTTATGATCATCAAAATAAAAATAGTGCACGCCCACAAATCCCTTGAGCGGAAAAATGTTCAACAACCTATCCTGTTCGTACCTTGAATCATTTTCGGTCTCCAACTCGGTATTGATTTTCACTACTGCTTCATTTTCCCATCTTGTAAGCATCTCCGGTCTAAGGACATCCCAAATACTATCAATTTTTGAGGACTCAAGTATGGGTACTTTTGCTTCGGATTTGACAATTTTGCCATTTATATATTCAATTTCAATCGTAAATACAGCCTCAGGCGCCTCAAAGGCAACAAACGTTACGCGCTGGTTATCCCCTGCTAATACTTTTGATTGCTTATTATAGGAGACCTTGATTCCCCTTAACTCCATTGGAGATAGCGCGCTGGATATTTCAGCCCTTGTAACCGTCAATTCTGTCGATATGGTATCCGATACGCCAAAAAATCCCCTATCGAATTTTGCCTCCACCCCTACATTATACCTATCTGAAAGCGTTTCCTCATGTATGGAATCATCCTTTACGCACGATACTAGAACAAACAAAATCAATGGAATAGTTAGGAGTCTCATGGTTTTAAATATTATTAGTTGTAGTTGGTCAAAAAACTTTTTCAAAGTCCTTTATTGATTTTATATAATATGCTGTTGGCAAATGTACATATAATCAGTACAAGTAGCCAAAAACGGATGAAATAGCGAGCAAAGACATAAAAAATCATGCCAGAACATAAATCGACAACTTGTTTTTATACGCCGTTTTTGTAACTTGCATAAAAAAATAACGTATCAAAGGTTGCTTATCACCTTAAGAGACAAAAAAACTATCCGGTGGCAACTGTTGTTAACCGTACAAAAGCAAACCATTATTACCATGATGAAGAACTCACGTCGCGACTTCCTACAGAAATTGGCTGCATCAGCCATGACCATGCCCGTCCTATCATCATATGGCGCATTCAGCAAGCTGGATTTGTACCCCCCTTCTTACCAAGGGCCTACGTTGCGGGTGGCCCTCATGGGGCTTGGTGGCTATGCCTCCCGGGTGGCCGCTGCCATGCAGGATTGCAAACGCGCTAAGATAACGGGACTAATTAGTGGCACACCTTCCAAAATCAAAGACTGGCGGGCCAAATACGATATCCCCGAAAAGAACTGCTACAATTATGAGAATTTCGACAATGTCAAGGACAACCCCGACATTGACGCTGTGTACGTGATTACACCGAATGCGCTCCACCATGAGCACGTAATCAGGGTGGCTCAGGCCGGTAAACATGCCATTTGTGAAAAACCCATGGCCATCAATGCGAAGGAAGGCCAGGATATGGTAGACGCGTGTGCAAAAGCAAATGTGAAATTACTCGTAGGCTACCGTATGCATTTCGAACCCAAAACGCTTGAAGTCGTCCGCATGCGCACTGAAGGGGAATTGGGCAACATCAAGTTTTTCCAAGGACTATGCGGTTTTCGAATAGGCGACCCCAACCAATGGCGGTTGGATAAGGCACTCGCAGGCGGTGGGGCACTGATGGACATCGGTATCTATGCCATAAATGGTGCCCGTTACATGGTTGGTGAAGAACCAGTTTGGGTAACTGCACAAGAAACCAAAACGGATAACGTGAAATTCAAGGAAGGGGTAGACGAAACCATCTTGTTCCAATTGGGTTTCCCAAGTGGGGCATTAGCTTCCTGCCTCTCTACATACAACATGAATTACCTCGACCGTTTTTTCCTAAATGGTGAAAACGGCTTTGCGGAATTGCAACCCTCCACGGGCTATGGCCCCATCAAAGGCCGCACGAATAAAGGCGAACTGTCCCAACCCCATATTACCCATCAAACCTTGCAAATGGATGAAATGGCTGGTATTATCCTTGATGACAATAAGCCCATAGTACCCGTTGATGGATTAGAAGGTTTGAAAGACCTGAAAATTATCGATGCTATATACCAGGCTTGCGCAACGGGAAATAGGCAGGAGCTGCAATTGTAATGGATAGCGAGCGATGCAATAGGGAAACTTAGTGCTCTTCCTTAAAATACACTTTGTAATAATTCAACCCTTTTTCGTCGTCATAACCCTTCTCGATGTATTCCCGCTTGCCATGTACGTAAATATGGAAATTCTTATCCAGCTTCAATACACTTTTATAAGTAGATTGGGCCTTCTTTACCGCTTGGTCCGAAATACCAAAATTACTGTCAATGGGCATGTCATATTCCTTTTCGAATTGTTGACGATAGTCATTGAAAAGGTTAATCGCCTGCGGATTACCTAAGATTTCTTCCTCAAACTCTTCTTGTTTGAACGTTTCCTTCTCCTTGAAGTAATCCATCGAACGATTGAGCAAATCAATCTTGTCCGTACGCCCCATTTCAAACGTTTCATCCAATCCCTCGCTGACAAAATTTTTATATACTTTCAGAAAATTTCCGGTTTGGTGGAATGCATCATTTCGAACACGTAACTTGAGAAAGTCATCTTTCCAATATGCCGCTTCTTGTTGCCGGTTGGTTTGGTCGACTACCAATACTTTGTATCCCTCTTCACTTTCCGTATTGACAATAAGGCAGCCTTTGTCCAGCTTGTTGATGTTAATGGCCTCTTGTTCGTAATCCATATTGAATGCTCCCTCTGTAGGGTATACTTTGAGATAGGTCTCCTTGTTTTCAGATTTAAATATCCCAATGGCTTCATGTACTTCCCCCTCCAGCTGCACGCCTTGTAGATGCACCACATAGAGCTCGCCTCCTTTTATCTTGGGGTGGTTGGAAGATTCAAATAAATGCTTGCAAATTTGTTGGCTAAGCTCATGGAATCCCAATTGTCCCTGAAAAAATTCCTTGGAAAAATGATGCAATTCATTGAGTGCAAGGGTACCATTGGGATGAAAAAAACGGTATACTTCAGCCACTTTGGCAAATGGGTTTAAGAAATACTGCATCAATAATTGGGCTAACAATTCATCCTGTAAATCCACACGATGATCTGAAAGTACATAAAACTCATCCTGCAATTTGTTGCCCACTCGGTGGATGGATAGGTGTTCGATAATAGCGTCAGTATGGTAAAACATGTATATAGTTGATTTAATGACTAGCGAAGCCTAAGTATAAATACGGATAGCTTCCTTGAATGTACGGCAATGCGCATCTACAATATCACGAATATGAGATGAATAACCTCCTCCCATGCTCACCTGCACCGGTATATTTGCCGATTTACAGCACCGAAAAACCAGTTCATCCCGCCTCCGGCATCCTTCCTTGGTTAAGGTCAATTTCCCCAGTTTATCTGTCGTAAGCACATCCACCCCCGCTTGGTAAAAAACGAAATCTGGTTTCACTCGCTTAATGATCATTTCCAGCTCCTGTTCCAGTATGCGTAAGTATGTATCATCGCCTGTTCCATCAGGCAGGCCCACATCCATATCGGAGCGCTCCTTGCGAAACGGGAAATTCCGCTCACCATGCATCGAAAAGGTAAATACGCAGTCGTCACCCTCAAAAATCTGTGCCGTACCGTTCCCTTGGTGGACATCCAAATCGACAATCAGCACCTGGTTGCAAATTCCATGATGTACCAAGTGCGCCGCTGCGATTGCTTGGTCATTGAGCAAGCAAAAACCTTCACCCCAATCGCGTCCGGCATGGTGTGTACCCCCGGCTACATTGAATGCCACACCATCCTCCATGGCAAAAAGGCACCCATCCACCGTACCCTGTGCGATCCGTAGCTCACGGGCCACCAATTGGGCAGATAATGGGAAGCCAATACGTCTTACCATAGCGGGGGAAAGCGTTAAATCCAGCAATTGCCGGCAATAGCTCGGGGAGTGTGCCTGTGTAATGGTTTCAAAATCGGCCAACACCGGCTCGAAGAAACTATCGGGTTGGACAGTTCCTTCATGGAGCAACTGGGCAGGAATCAATTCATACTTCGCCATTGGGAAACGATGGCCTTCTGGCAAGGGCTGTACATAAAAGGGATGGTAAGCAATCTTGAGCAACGATGAAATTGTTTTGATCGTTGCGAAGATAGCAAAACAAAGTTTAACATAAAGTTGCTTCTTTGGGATATAAATTCCATTTTTGGAAGTTAAAATAAAATACTAAGGACATACTAAATCCATGGATACCACGGCAACACTCCCTATCCTATCAGCTGAAGAACAACGCGTACTAGGCTCCCTGATGGAAAAAGCAAGGACTACTCCAGAATATTACCCCCTCACTTTAAATGGCTTGGTTTCCGCATGCAACCAAAAGACTTCTAGAAAACCGGTGGTAAATTATGACGATAGCACGATTATCTCCACCCTGGATTCTCTGCGGAAAAAGGGATTGGTATCAACGGTAACGGGAGGATCCAGTAGGGTAACTAAATTCAAGCATAATTTTGCGGTAGTATACCCTGTGGTGCCCGCCGAAGTGACCATTATTTGTCTACTATTGCTACGTGGGTCGCAAACACCGGGCGAACTGAATACTAATTCGGGTAGGATGTACGAATTTGAATCGCTTGATGAGGTACAATCATTGCTCGATAACCTAGCCAATGCCGAACAACCCTATGTTAGGCAATTGCCCAAACGCCCGGGACAAAAAGAAGCGCGGTACGTGCATCTCTTGGGTGGTGATGATAGCATAGACGAGGATGAAGCCGACTTCAATGATACACATTCCTCATCCGAACTAGCAACCCGCTTAGCCAAAGTGGAGGCGGAATTGGCCGCATTGCGGGCGGAATTTGACAAATTGATGCATGAATTATCCTGAATCCTGTATTCCCTGAATTGGTTTATAAAACCAAAACCAATCAATAGTTGTTATCTTTACAAGAGTTTAACATCTCAAACCCGTAATTATGGACACGAAACCAATAAAATACGGCCGTATACTCATTGCGACAGATGATAGTGAATGTTCAAAAAAGGCATTGCAACATGGCCACCACCTCGCTACAATAATGGAATCATCCGTGGCACTGATACACGTCATTGAGCCTGCGGCGCCTACCAATTACGGAGCCGATCCTTTGATGGGGCAGCAGCCCATTATCATCCCTGAAACCACGGAAGTACAGGAAAAGAACGCCAAGGCCATGCTGGATGAAATCAGCAAAGAATTCAACGATGTGAAGGAAGTATCCACATTCTGCCGCATAGGTAACCCAAAACAGGAAATACTCACCGTAGCCGGTGAGTGGGCGGCAGACCTGATCATTATGGGTACGCATGGGCGCACCGGTTTTGACCATTTCATATCTGGCAGCGTGTCCGAAAGCGTAACCAGAAGGGCCAGTTGCCCGGTATTAGTGGTTCCAGGCAAATGCTAAACTTATTAAAACCAACAAAGCCATCCGACAGCTGTCGGATGGCTTTGTTGGTTTATCGCTTTGGAAGCGTATATCGTTAATTACTCCCCATGTAGCCATGCCTTCTTGGCCAGCAGCTCCTCTTCAGTCTCACGTACGTCTTCATCATCCACGCAGCAATCCACCGGACATACTGCCGCACACTGTGGCTCGTCATGGAAGCCTACACATTCCGTGCATTTATCCGAAACAATGTAATATACTTCATCGGATAACGCAGATTGTTCCTCTTCCGCATTGAGTGTGGTGCCATCACCAAAATCGATGACTCCATGCAACTCCGTCCCTTCAGAAAACCGCCAGCTCACCCCTGCATCGTATATCGCATTATTAGGGCATTCTGGCTCACACGCCCCGCAATTGATGCACTCATCTGTTATCTTGATTGCCATTTATATCCTTACACTAAATGATAAAATAAAAAACCTATTTTTGTAATCCGTTCTGAATAAAAAAAGTTCACTACAAAATCAGTCGTCTTTTTTATCGACTGCTTAATTTTTCTCTGCAAAGATACAACAAATATTGTACAAATAAGGGGTTAAAGTTTAGATTTTGACAAAGAAACAACGCATCGAAACCTTCTGCTCATTG
The DNA here is from genome assembly GCF_024704835.1 of Parapedobacter tibetensis. Taxonomy (GTDB): domain Bacteria; phylum Bacteroidota; class Bacteroidia; order Sphingobacteriales; family Sphingobacteriaceae; genus Parapedobacter; species Parapedobacter tibetensis. The sequence goes on along the minus strand of NZ_JAMXBE010000023.1, from coordinate 36,786 downwards.
GGCGAATACCTATTTTCCGGCAGCCTGCACCTGCAACAAATCATTGAATCAGCAGCATATTATAATAGTTGGTTTACCCAGCCCAATATCCGCAAAGCACTGGAAGCCGCAGCACAAAACCTAACGACGGAAAAACTGGAAAATTGGCTTGGGCCTTATCCATTTGACGAGGAAACGGACAAAACCGTCGGCTTGATCATGGCTGGAAACATCCCGTTGGTTGGCTTCCATGATATCCTTTGCGTACTCGGCGCGGGCTTCAATGTTCTGGTAAAACCATCATCCGACGACCTAAAACTTACCACCCACCTATTGGATAAATTGCAGGAAATTGCTCCCTCTTTTTCCCATAAGATTACCATTGCCGAACGGCTAAGCGATTTCGACTTGGTTATCGCCACGGGAAATGACAACAGTGCAAGATACTTTTCTTATTATTTTGGCAACAAGCCCCATATCATAAGGAAGAACCGGAATAGTGCAGCCGTACTGACGGGGAAAGAAAGCAAAGACGAACTCCAACAGCTTGGCAACGATATATTTGATTATTTTGGCCTCGGGTGCCGCAATGTCTCTAAGCTATTTTTACCCGAAGGTTATGACATTTCAACATTTTTCGAAGGGATAGCACATTTTTCTGATGTATTCAACCACCATAAATACGCCAACAATTACGATTACAACAAGTCTATTTACCTCATCAATGGCGACCGACATTACGATAATGGTTTCCTACTTGTGAAGCATGATGAACGGATCGCTTCTCCGTTGGCAGTTTTGTATCATGAAACATACAGCAGCATTGGTGCACTTACGGAACAGTTGACGACATTGGCCCCTCAATTACAATGTGTGGTCAGCCATGAAAAACTGATCATCCCCACCCCGGTGGTTGATTTCGGCCAAAGCCAACAGCCGGCCCTTGATGATTATGCCGATGGTGTGAACACATTGGATTTTTTGGCCAGCAATATGGAATAGCAAGGAGTAGGCTGGTATAGTCAAGAACATGGGCGGAAGCTTTTATCTTTCGCCCAATTAATGCTAACTTTGCCCCACCATGTATGTCATCAAGGTCAAGGGCGTAGCCAAAATACCGGATTATGTCCAATTGCGGGATGATGCCTTTACATTGCTCGCTTATTTCAGGGTAGATCGCCCCGACAAATCCTTGGAAAAACTGGGATTGGGTGACAAGATAGCGCACATCATGGAAATCGTTAAGGAAATGCCCTTTGGACAAATTAAAAAACTAGAATTGTAAGCATATGATAGGCGATACGGTAATTACACTCAAAAATGTAGACATCTACCAGCCCAAGCATCTGGTGCTCTCCAACGTCAATCTAAAGATAGACAAGAGCGAATTTGTATTCCTTATCGGCCAAACCGGAAGCGGTAAGAGCAGCCTATTGAAAATTATTTACGGCGACCTGCATATCGCCAGTGGCGAAGGGATGGTAGCAGGTTTTGACCTGAAGAACCTCAGCGGTCGGGAAGTCCCCTATTTGCGCAGGAAATTAGGCATCGTTTTCCAGGATTTCCACCTGCTTACGGACCGTACCGTGGAAAAAAACCTGGAGTTTGCGCTACGCGCCACCGGATGGAAAGACAAGGGGCTCATCAATAATCGAATGCTTGATGTATTGGAAAAAGTAGGCCTGCGTTCCAAGTTGAAGAAAATGCCGCATGAGCTGTCGGGTGGCGAGCAACAGCGCGTGGTCATTGCACGTGCTTTGCTGAATAATCCGGAAATTATCCTGGCCGATGAGCCTACGGGCAACCTTGACCCAGAAACATCCGAAGAAATTGTGCTGCTGCTGAAAGAAATCAGTCGATCAGGAACGGCCATCCTGATGGCCACCCATGATTACCAAATCATCCGGAGCATGCCCTCACGTATCATCAAAACGGCCGATGGTGCAATGCACGACAACGTGTCGATATAACCTGTCGGGTCTCTGCCAACAGCCAATCAACACGCCATTTTGTAAGTGTTTTACTGCAAAAAACTGACAGGGTGACGGTATTTCGCCATTGGCAACGAAATTGAGACGTCATAGCGGCTGGGACACCTGCCTATGGGGGAAATTGTTTGGAAAAAACAGTGAAAACAACTATGGCAAATAACAGAAAAAAAAGAAATAAGGACAACAACGATATAATGGGTGAAAATGAATTTGCTGCCCAAGAAGCGCAGCCGACCGAAACTGCTCAAACCGAAAACGAAACGGATACCGCAAACGAAGAGATAACGGCCGAAGAGCGACTGGCAACCGAATTGGCCGCGGCAAATGACAAATACTTGCGCCTATATGCCGAATTTGATAATTACAAACGCCGGATTGCCAAAGAACGCATCGAACTCATGCAATCAGCAGGCAAAGATATCATTGTTAGCCTGCTTCCATTGGTAGACGATTTTGACCGTGCATTGAAAGTAATGGAAACCTCTATGGAAACCGCTGCGGTGAAAGAAGGGATTATATTGGTCAGCCAAAAACTAAAAAACGTCTTGCTACAACAGGGATTGAAGGAAATGGAATCCATAGGCAAACCATTCGATGCCGAACTGCAAGAAGCAATCACCACGATACCTGCCCCCAATGATGAACTGAAGGGTAAAGTGATCGATGAAATCGAAAAGGGGTATTATTTACACGACAAAGTCATACGGCATGCCAAAGTGGTGGTAGGCAATTAAATACTTAAGTAAGCATGGCAAAACAAGATTACTATGATGTGTTGGGTGTTTCGCGTAATGCGGACCAAGCGGAAATAAAGTCAGCCTACCGAAAACTGGCCATCAAATACCACCCTGACAAAAACCCGAATAATAAGGAAGCTGAGGAGAAATTCAAGGAGGCCGCAGAGGCCTATGAGGTCCTGAGCAATCCCGAAAAAAGGCAACGTTACGACCAATTCGGACATGGTGGCAATGCCGCCGGTGGTTTCAGTGGCGGGGGCATGAATATGGAAGACATATTCAGTCAGTTCGGTGATATTTTCGGTGGCGGTGGCAGTCCGTTTGACAGTTTCTTCGGTGGTGGTGGCCAGCGTGGCGGACGTCGCGTGGCCAAAGGCACCAACCTACGTATCAAGGTGAAGCTTACTCTCCAGGAAATTGCCAAGGGAGCTGAAAAAAAGATCAGGGTAAACAAGCAGGTCATCTGCTCTACATGTGACGGAACCGGTGCCAAGGACAAATCGTCATTCCACACCTGCCGTACCTGTGGGGGTACCGGCGCCGTAAGGAGAGTCACCAACACCATCCTTGGGCAAATGCAAACCACCAGTACTTGCCCCACTTGCAATGGTGAAGGTGTGGAAATATCTGCCAAATGTTCAGAATGCCATGGAGATGGGCTGGTGCGTGGCGAGGAAACCATCAGTATTAATATACCGGCCGGTGTAAGCGAAGGCATGCAACTCTCCATGAGTGGCAAGGGAAATGCCGCTCCCAGAGGCGGGGTTCCGGGTGACTTGATCATCCTCATTGAAGAGATACCACATGAAACCCTCAAAAGAGATGGCACCAATGTCATCTTCGACCTGTATGTCAATTTCGTAGATGCTGCGTTGGGCACCAGTGTGGAAATCCCGACCTTGGATGGCAAAGCGAAAATCAAAATCGAACCCGGCACACAAGGGGGAAAAATACTACGGCTCAAAGGAAAAGGCATACCCGAAGTAAACTCTTATCATAAAGGCGACCAACTGGTTTATGTAAATGTGTGGACGCCCAAAGCGTTATCTTCGGAAGAAAAAGAAATGCTCGAACGCCTACGCAGTTCGCCCAACTTCAAGCCCCAACCGGGCAGAAATGAGAAGACCTTTTTCGAACGAATAAAAGAATATTTCGAATAAAAAGCGGCATCCCGTTTTGCACGATGAATTAAAAGCCAAGCAGCAAAGTCTGTTTGGCTTTTGTGTTGACATAACCATGACTGACATATATTGTCAAAAAGTCAATATCAAAAGTACCTGAAACTTACATTTTGTCAAAAACTGCCAAAACAAGTAAAAAATTACTAGCGCTATATCTTGCATAAATAGGTTAATGATTTATCCATGGCTAATTTACTGATAATAAGCGAGCAAATTAAAATCGACAAAACGGTGACAAAAACAACTATTCAAAAAATCCAGTTTGGCATCAGTATTGTTTTACTGACAACATCAGTCAAATAGTTCAACAAACAAATAAGGACTAAATGGCTGGATGTTTTAACTAAATTTTATACAAAATGAAAAAATTATTTTTAACCTTATCAGCTGCCATCGCAGTAACTTTCGCAGCAAATGCACAAACCGAAAAAGGAAAAATCATCCTGGGCGGAAATGTTTCGTATGACTATTCAAAAGTAAAAGATGCAGATACCGAAGGCCACTCTTTGGGCATTTTACCTACTGTAGGGTACTTTATCAGTGACAATTTAGCGATAGGAACTGGTGTTGGGTATTCTTACGAGGAAAACACTGCTAATGCAACCGTTTTTGAAGGTGACAAATTGAATGTATTTAGTGTGGCTCCGTTTGCGCGCTTGTATAAAGGTGATGGCGACTTCAAATTCTTTGGACAGCTTTCTGTACCTATGGCCTGGGGAAGCGCTAAGGACGGTGACACTAAATTAGGAAACACTGAGCGTTATGGCGCTGAATTGGCTCCAGGTTTTGCGTACTTCCCTACCAGTAAAATCGGTATTGAGTTTTCTGTAAGAGGATTGTACTATCAAAGCACTACCTTGAAACCAGAAGAGGGAGACAATAAAGTAACTACCAACTCTTTCGGTTTGAATGCTAACTCATTAGCCCCAAGGATTGGCGTACAGTTTTACTTCTAATCCCCTCCAAAGGGTACAAAAGGAAACCGCTTCAGCATATGGCTGAGGCGGTTTTTTCTTTTATGATAGTTCAACATATAAACCTAGCAAATTAAAAAACTTATTCGGCTCAATTACTTGCTAAAAAAGAAAGGTTTCCAAACGGGGAGAATGGAAACCTTTACTAACCAATTATAAACCTAAATTATGATGCTACAAATATAGTGTTTGTTCTACACTTTTTCAAAAATATTTTTAATTATTTTTTCCTTGCCTAAAAAACACCCTGTTAACCAACTATCCAAATGCCTAATAGAGGTCTTAAAACGCACATTACCGATCAACCTCTCCCAAGACAATGTCTATCGAACCCAATATAGCAATCAAGTCTGCGATAAGCACACCCCTTGCCAATTCAGGGAGCACCGAAAGATTATTAAAACTCGGTCCACGCGCTTTCACCCGTTTAGGGATGTCGGTTTTTTCCTGCGTGACGAAATAAAAACCAAGTTCGCCCTTCGGATTTTCCGCCCGCACATAATAATCTTGTGCCTTTAGGTTTACCTTTTTCGGCATAAATCCCCGTGGATCAAAATCGGGCGTGCGTTTCAACGCTTTGGTAAGCCTTGCCAAGCATTGTTCAATGATCTTTATGGATTCCTTGATTTCATCCACACGCACCTTGAAACGGTCCCAGCAATCACCTAAGGCTCCCATCTCTCCTTTCCCTATCGGAATATCGAATTCGATTTCGGGGTATACCGAATATGCATCTACTCTTCTCAAGTCCCACTTGATGCCTGATGCACGCAACATCGGTCCCGAACAGCCATAATTGATAGCAACCTCAGCAGGCAGCACGCCGATATTCGCTGTACGCGAAACAAAAATTTGATTCCTAGTTAGCAATTCATCCAGTTCTGCCAATTTGGGTTTGAAATAATCGACAAACTCCATACAACGTTCCTCAAAGCCCACAGGCAAATCATAGAACAATCCACCTACCCAGATGTAATTATAAAGCATCCTTGATCCGGAAACCCATTCCAGCATATTCATGATATGTTCCCGATCACGAAAACACCACATAAATGGTGTAAACGCACCGATGTCAATCCCATATGTGCCAATCGCAATCAAGTGTGAGGCAATACGATTGAGTTCACACACGAGCACCCGGATGTATTCGACTCGTTTTGGGATCCGTTCATCGACGCCAAGCATGCGTTCTACTCCCATCACGAAGGCATGGCTGTTATTCATCGATGCCAGGTAATCCATCCGGTCTGTAAAGGGGATGGTTTTGCCGTAGTTCATGGATTCGGCATGCTTCTCAAAACAACGGTGTAGGTAGCCCATATGTGGGATAACTTCCTTGACCAGCTCCCCATCGGTGACCAATTGTAACCGCAACACACCATGCGTGGATGGGTGCTGGGGGCCCATATTGATGATCATCTCCTCAGCTCCTATTGATGCCAAGCGCGCTTCATAAGCCCTTAGTGCTTCTTGATATGGTTTATCTACTACCGGTGGCATCTCTTGTCCCTAAATTTGTATTTGGCATTTCGCACTTCACTTAATCGTAATCCCATGGTATGTTTCAGCTTCCTTATAATCCTTCCTCAACGGGTATCCTTCCCAATCATCTGGCAGCAATATCCGTCTCAAATCAGGATGACCATCAAAAAATACCCCCATCAAATCATAGGCTTCCCGTTCATGCCAATCCGCAGTACGCCATACACCAGTGACGCTTGGCACCACGGGAAGGTTGTTCAGCTGCCTATCGTTCTGCACAACCACTTTGAGTGTCAATTGATGTTTGTATGGAATGGAAGCCAAATGATAAACTACGGTGAATGTGCCCGCTTCTACCCCATCGTCAACGGCACTGATGCATGACAGAAAATCGAAATATGTTTCCTCACCATCACGCAGGAACAAGCATACGTCTTGCAATAGTTCCTTGTCAATCACCAACGATGGCTGTAGTCCCGATCGTTCCTCAGCCACAATAACCTGCTCGCCAAACTGGCCTATCAATAATGTTTTAACGCGTTCTACCATTTCCATCTAGGTTAGGGTGCCAACCTCACGATTTGCCAACCATTGTCCTGCCTTTTGTAGGCCAACCTGTCATGAAGCCTGCTGCCTCTTCCTTGCCAAAACTCCAGCAAGTCTGGCACAAGCCTGTATCCTCCCCAATGCGCGGGTCTGGGCACCAGCTCCGTGTCCCCATATGTTTTCTCCAATTCAACCAATTGCGTATCGAGCGTCTCCCTATCCGGAATTTCCCTGCTTTGGGGTGAGGCGATGGCTCCCAGTTTACTGCCTTTCGGCCTCGACTGGAAATAGGCATCAGACAGTTCGGCTGACAACTTTTCTACACGCCCCTCTATGCGCACCTGACGCTGCAATTCTGGCCAGAAGAACAATAAAGCGGCATGTGGGTTTTCGTCCAATTCCGTCCCTTTACGGCTTTCATAATTCGTGAAGAAACCGAAACCCGACTCATCCAGTTGTTTCAACAGTACAATCCTAGAGGATGGGCTACCGGATATCGATACGGTAGATAAGACCATGGCGTTTGGTTCCATCACTTCGTTTTGGAGTGCCTCATCGAACCATTTTTGAAATTGGATCAAGGCATCATCCGCAACCTCATCTTCACTTAATTGCCCCATCCCGTATTCCGCTCTGATCGCCACTATATGCTGTTGTTTCAAGGTCATTTTTTGTTTGTTCTTGATTGCACAAACATACAAAAAACCCCATTCAATAACCACACATCAGCCATTTCCGACAGTATGGATTCAAAAACTGACATTATACCAACTTTATAGCATGGCATACCATATACCAGCAAGAAAGGCTTGACCCATACGGACCAAGCCTTTCAAAAAAGTTTCCAAGCATGAAAACGTTACTTCTTGTAATAGCCCATTGCTTCTGGTATCAATTTCTGGATATTATTGATACGGCGTGCATCGCTCGGGTGCGTGCTCAAGAATTCAGGTGGAGCCCCCCCACCTTGTGTTTGTTTGGCTTGTGCCATACGCTCCCAAAACCCAACCGCCTCATTGGGGTTGTATCCGGCCATGGCCATAAATACCAGTCCCAACCGATCTGCCTCGCTTTCTTGGTTACGCGAATAACTTAGCAACGCAAGCTGTCCACCTAATCCATATGCAGTATTAAGGACGGCACGTGTAGTATTGGATTTCTCCGATGTGGCCACATCCACCGCCGCTCCTCCTGCCTGGGCGATAATAGATTGCGACATACGTTCTGCCGAATGCTTGGCAATGGCATGAGCAACCTCATGTCCCATTACAGTGGCTAAACCAGCATCATTTTTTGTTACGGGTAGTATACCGGAGTATACGGCCACCTTACCGCCCGGCATGCACCAAGCATTAATCTGGTCATCATCAACCAACGTAAACTCCCAACTGAAATCATATTGGTCGCCATATCCATTTTCCTGCAAGAACCGAGTCACTGCTCCTGCGATATTTTTGCCTACCCGCTGTACAGTCTGCGCCTGTGATGTACCTTTCACGACTTTGGTTTTGGAATCGCCCAAGAAGTCCTTGTATGCCAATGCCGCCTGTTGCTGGATTTCTCCTTCATCGACCAAGCTAAGCTGCCTGCGTCCGGTCAATGGTACCGTTGCACAGGAAATTACGATCGTTGCCGCGAGCAACAAACATGTACCTTTTATTAGTAGTTTCATGATATTGAAATTTAATATTGGTTGACAACTGATTTCATTCATCCAAGTGAAATGAATGAAACCCACAAACATTTATACTGATAAAATAATTCATAAGATATATAGAGCAATATATATGCCGGTTTTAACCCATCATTTCTCGGCCTTTTTCCTAAGCAAGTATACCTTGGATTCCTTGCCTTTCAGTAAACGTTCGATGTTTTTTTGATGCGTAATCAAAATCAATACACATATACACATTCCATATAATAGCACTGATTTTACAGAGGTGTGGAATAAAAAAACGATGCTAAATGGAAAGGCAAAGCCTGCACTAATGGAACTCAGTGATACATAACGGGTTAATAACAATACAACAACAAAAACAGACACACATACTAATGCCACTTGGAAGTGGACGGCTAATATCATCCCAAAAAGCGTAGCTACTCCCTTTCCTCCCCTGAATCCTGCAAAAACCGGGAATAGATGGCCCACTACAGCGATCACCCCCAAAGCCAGTTGGAAATTGATAAACTGGGCGGCTGCTTGCGGGCCGGTGACCGAAGACCCCATGAAATAAGCTAAATTCGTCGCCGTCCATCCTTTGAAAATATCGATGAGCATCACTGCTAAACCAGCCTTAGTGCCCAATACCCTGAATGTATTGGTAGCTCCTGCATTCCCGCTCCCGTATTCGCGTACATCCACCCCATAAAAAGATTGGCCCAACCAAACTGCCGTAGGGATGGAACCAAACAAATAGGCCAGCACAACTGCTCCAATCAAATAAATCGATATCATGAATCGCAAATTAACGAAAAAGAAGCAAAAAACAGCACCACCTCATTTTAATCAAGCAACTTTGCTTTCAAACTCATATCCAGACTCTTCACTGAATGAGTGAGCGTACCCATGGATATGTAGTCAACACCAGCCTCTGCATATTCACGCGCATTTCCTTCAGTAATGCCTCCGGACGCTTCTGTAACGCATTGGCCGTTGATGAGCTTCACTGCGTCACGCACTAAGCTCGGGTTGAAATTATCTAGCATGATCCGCTCTACCCCGCCCACATCCAGTACTTGTCTCAGTTCATCGAGATTCCGTACTTCCACTTCAATCGCCATGGGCTTATTCAATGTTTCGCGGTAGCGATTCGCCTTTTTCACAGCCTCTTTTATTCCCCCCGCATAGTCAACATGATTATCTTTAATCAAAATCATATCATACAGGCCAAATCGATGATTGACTCCACCGCCAATTGATACGGCTTTCTTTTCCAAAAACCTGAGTAATGGTGTGGTTTTCCGGGTATCCAATACACGGGTACCCGTCCCTGCTAGCGCATCCACAATCCGATGCGTCACGGTTGCGATGCCACTCATACGTTGCAGGATATTGAGCACAAGCCTCTCGGCAAGCAAGATGCTATGAATGCTTCCCTTAACCAGCAACGCAATATCTCCGATGCCTACTTGCTGTCCCTCACCGATGAACGTTTGTATCTCCAGCGTTTCATCCACTTGATTAAACACGGCAGTGGCCTCCTCCATACCAGCCAATATCCCTTGCTCTTTGATAATCAATTGAGCTTCTCCCAACTTTCCAATAGGGATGGTGGATAGCGAAGTGTGATCTCCTTCACCTATATCTTCCTGGAGCGATGCTGCAATAAAAGCTCTTAGCCTCTCTTTTTCTTCCTGATTCATTCGTAATCAATAAAAAACACATTGGATCATGTTCTTCTTAAGGATGTGGGCACAGATCCGTCACAACAAAACACCTTGCTGTGCCATCCGCATTATACCTCAATCCAAAATAACAGCGAACATTGGCAAACACTCCAATAAAATGCTGCTAAGATGGATATTTAAAACAAAATACAGCGAATAAAAATAAAATTTGGATTTGTAAGGCTAATAAATTGATTCTATACGAAATTCTGTAACCTGGAAAGAATTGTCGTTATTGGTGAGTTTATAGGAAACCCTAAACGTATCCTTGGATGTTTCAAGATTAAGCACCACGTACCTAAAATTGGGGTTTGAATCCAATCTATGGGCCAATTTCACACTGGTTGGCGTATTCCTGTTGAAAAAATCACGTAAGATTATTTCCGCTTGAACGCGTGAGTAAATGCCTTCATCATTCAACAGTGTCATACTTACTGTAGAAGAAAAATATTTGGAAAGTTCTTTTGTATTAGCGGTTCGTATACATGATGCAATATCGTCAATCACATCATTGATATTAGCGAGGCTTGTCATCATGAGAAAACACATCATTGCCGCCATCCCTGCCTTATTAAGCATTCTAAATCCCTTCGTTTTCAAAGTAATTGTATATTCAATTGTCTATTCCGTTTAGTATCCACTAATAATAAGGTACCTCCCCTAAAAATTTTTGTACACTTTTTTCTACAAAATGCATTTTAATTGGGTACTGCTTATTCACCTATCTAAGCTATAGCGAAAAACATGCCATATTTTCAGCAACCCTTTTTAAACATTTTTTGTATGGTTGTCAAAGAATCTTTAGGAGCTGGGCAAACGTGGTTTCCCTGATGTTGTGGTGTATCCATTCATTCGATTTTCTTAAAAAAGCGTATATTTGCATTTGTGAATAACAAGAAAAAAGTAGCGCTCGTAATCTTAGATGGCTTAGGTTATGGCAAATCAGATCATTCGAATGCCGTACTGGCTGCAAACACACCTTTTTTAGACGAATTACTATCCCGTTATCCCAATTCCAAGCTGGAAGCTTCTGGGGAAGCCGTAGGCCTTCCTGAGGGCCAAATGGGTAATTCAGAGGTTGGACATATGAATTTAGGTGCCGGGAGGGTTGTTTATCAGGAACTCGGCAGGATTCATAAAGCCGTCAATGATGGAGAGTTTGACACAAACGAAACCCTCCAGGAAGCATTTCGTTATGCCAAGACCAATGAGAAGCATGTGCATTTCATCGGCCTATTATCCGATGGCGGAGTCCATGCCCATACCAAACACCTAAAAGGTTTATGCAATGCGGCAAAAAATGCTGGCTTGAACAATGATCAAGTATTTGTCCATGCTTTTTTGGATGGCCGGGATACCGACCCCAATTCAGGCCTCGGATATGTACAAGACATCGAACAATTTCTCACTACAAGTACAGGACAAATTGCATCAGCCATCGGCAGGTATTATGCGATGGATCGTGACAACCGCTGGGAACGAGTGAAACAAGCTTATGATTTGTTGGTTCACGGCACAGGCTTTCCTACAGACGATATAGCCAAAGCCATCCAAAAGTCATATGATGAGGGCGTTACCGATGAATTTATAAAACCCATTGTCAAGACCGATGCCCACGGCACGCCCATTGCCACCGTGAAGGATGGCGACGTAGTAGTATGTTTCAACTTCCGCACTGACCGAGGACGCGAGATTACCATAGCGCTTACGCAAAAAGCATTTCCGGAGCAACAAATGAAGCCCTTGGATTTGCATTATGTTACCATGACCGCCTATGACGAGACATTTAAAGATGTCAATGTTGTATTCCATAAAGATAACCTAGTAAACACACTTGGTGAGGTGCTCGAAAACGGCGGCAAAACGCAAACACGGATTGCGGAAACTGAAAAGTACCCACATGTAACCTTTTTCTTTTCCGGAGGGCGCGAACAAGTATTCGATGGTGAGAATCGTATACTCATTCCCTCACCAAAAGTGGCTACATATGACTTACAACCCGAGATGAGCGCACAAGGTGTGGCAGATGCCATATGCACCCATATCGTAGCTAAACAGCCTGATTTCATTTGTCTCAATTTTGCTAATCCTGATATGGTGGGGCATACTGGGGTATTTGAGGCTGTAGTGAAAGCGGTAGAAACCATAGATAGATGCGCAAAGCAAGTCGTGGAGTGTGGGCTCAATGCAGGATACAGTTTCATCATTATCGCGGACCATGGAAACGCCGAATTCATGATCAATGACGATGGCTCGGCCAACACCGCCCATACGACCAATCTTGTACCTTGCATCCTCATCGACAATGACTACACATCCGTGTCTAATGGCAAATTGGGAGATATTGCACCAACCATATTGAAAATAATGGGTCTACCCATTCCTATTGAAATGACTGGAGAAATACTGGTTTAATAAATATGGTCAAGAAAACCGACATAGCAAACGCTTGTTTTGTAGTCGCCATCATGCTATCAGCCATATCCTGTACCACCGACGATGTTCAGGTGGCTAATCATGTGAAACCCTACTTCAGCTTGGAGGACTATTTTCAGCAGGAGGCTTCCCGATTGCAACAGTTAGCCCCCAGTATCTCCAAAATGGTATCCAAAAATGGTGAAACAGAAAGCCACGACATCCAAATTGATAACTGGGAAAGTGAATTGGCCTTGTTCATTGATTCCGACATTAACAAGGCTGCTTGGCAAAGCAGCTATAAAATTGATAGCACGATGACGTCTCTGGTATACACGAGTCTTGATCCCGAATTACGCACCGAACAGATCACGGTGGAAAAGGGTGACGATGGTACTATCAAACACATCGGTGTCAGCAACCGCATAAAAAACATGCTGTATCAAACCGATGAACAACTTGATTACTATCCGGACTCACTATACCGTATCACGAAGCAACAACATGTACGTATAATTGGCGAAAGCAATTACCTCGTCGCCGGTACCTTCCAACAATAAAGAAGCTTTGGCGGGATTGCCAAAGCTTCTTTATTCGCTTTACAAAAAAAAACTGCTTACTTTAAATTATCTCGGTATACCTTGGCCTTTTTAATCTCCGTCTGGATATCTTTTTTACCCGGTGTCAATGCCAAAACTTGTTCCAAATCAGCAATGCAGTTGTTATAAGCTTCCGTGGCAATGGCCTTATCATAGTTGGATGTCCCTGATGTCCCCCGCAAAATACCCAAATCACGATAGGCAATCGCCCTGTTTTGATATAGTTTTACATCCTCGGCATTCAATTCGATGGCTTTGGAATAATCAGCTATAGCCGCACTCAGCATCTTCTCTCTATTACCGGAACTGGTTTTTGTTTCGGTCTGCACAGCCAATATATTTTTGGCTTTGCCAAGGTAATAGTATGCAGATCCATGGTCGGGACGTAATGCCACTACCTTGCCAAAAGACGCCAAGGACTTCTTATATTCTCCAATTTGGAATTGGGAATACCCCAGCATATACATCACATCTGGATCGCCTGCTTCCGCTGGGAGGGCTTTCTGCAGGTAATTGGCAGCGCTCTTGAAATCGCCATCCAGCAATGCTTTCTGTCCTAAACGGACGTTAGGATTGCTCGGGGCGGTTTCCGTTGTCTGCCCTTGTGCAAGCAATACCGTAAAGCATAGCATTCCACCTACAACACCATGGTTAAGTTTCCTAAGAAACATGTTCAATTTGTCTCGTTTCATTACTTTTAAATTATACTAAAATCCTTTATGCGTTGCGTCTCCATAATGGCCCTTCTATGACATGCCACACATTCATGGAACATTTTCGCTTTCGCGCAGTACTGCAATATCCGTGCTACAAACTTAGCTATATTTGCTGTCAAATACAATTTTACTCACTGATGTCCCACCTGAAAAAGTGGAACCATAAAAAACCCCAGCCCCTGCTGCTTGGCTGGAAATACCCCTCAAGCGCAAAGGGATTGGGTAAATTTAATGTTAAAACTCCAAATCAACCATTTTATTATTTCATGCTAGTTTTTTCCTTTATTTTTTTATATTTATCCACCATGCAACCATTCCATTCTGTTGTTTCGGTGGCTGACTTTTTTTCAGTATGTATGCCTTTTGGTACAGTTTAATGATGAAATATCGAAAAAATTCACCATTGGCATAGGCCTTGCACATACTTAAATAGATATATAATTATATAGAACAAGAAGGTAGGCTGCCAATGTGGCGCCGTAACATCATAAGACAAAAAACATTCATGAGCAATTTTGATCCATTCGATTTTAACCAGGCTATACCCATCATAAATGAAGACACCGAATTTTTCCCCTTGCTCAGCCAGCAAGATGAAGATGAGATGAGCAATGCGGATCTTCCCGAATCGCTATCCATCCTTCCGTTACGTAATACCGTTTTGTTTCCCGGCGTGGTGATACCCATCACGGTAGGCAGAGACAAATCCATCAAGCTGGTCAAGGAAGCCTATAAAGGCGATCGCATCATCGGCGTGGTATCGCAGCAAGACATGTCTATCGAAGACCCTTCGTTTGAGCAGCTCAACAAAGTAGGCACGGTGGCGATGATTATCAAGATATTGCAGATGCCTGATGGCAATACGACGGTAATCATACAAGGCAAACAACGTTTCAGGTTGCATGAGCTCATTCAAAACGACCCATATATCAAAGCCCGTATCGAGCGTTTTGAAGAGAAAAAACACAAAAAAAACAGGGAATTCAATGCGCTGATGTCTTCCATTAAAGAAATGGCATTGCAGATTATCCAGCTCTCGCCACACATACCAAGTGAGGCTGGTATCGCTATCAAAAACATTGAAAGCCCCGGGTTTCTTATTAATTTCATTTCTTCTAACCTCAATGCCGACCTCCAATTCAAGCAACATTTGTTGGAAATAGCCGACTTGGACAAACGTGCTGGAAAAGTACTGGAACAACTCGATGTAGAACTTCAACTGCTGGAACTCAAGACCCAAATTCAAAATAAGGTAAGAGGCGACCTAGACAAACAGCAGCGGGATTACTTTCTCAACCAGCAACTAAAAACTATCCAGGAGGAACTAGGGGGTAATACACCCGACCTAGAAATGGATGACTTGCGTAAACGTGCAAAGGCAAAAAAATGGTCAAAGGAGGTAAATGAGCATTTCACCAAGGAGCTTGATAAACTCGCCCGCATTAACCCTGCGGCGGCGGATTATTCCGTACAAGTGAATTACCTTGAATTGTTACTTGAGCTGCCCTGGCATGAATTTACCAAGGACAACTTCGATCTCCAACGCGCAAAACGAATCATGGATAAGGATCATTACGGGCTTGAAAAAGTAAAACGACGAATCATCGAATACCTGGCCGTGCTGAAATTGAAGAACAATATGAAGGCCCCCATCCTCTGTTTGGTGGGCCCCCCAGGGGTGGGGAAAACCTCTTTGGGCAAATCCATCGCCAGGGCACTTGGACGCAAATATACACGGATGGCACTCGGTGGAATCCGCGACGAGGCCGAAATAAGGGGTCACCGCAAAACATACATTGGCGCCATGCCGGGACGCATCATTCAATCGCTTAAAAAAGCAGGGGCTTCGAATCCCGTATTTGTGCTTGATGAGATCGATAAAGTCGGTAGCGACTTCAGAGGCGACCCGTCATCCGCTTTGCTAGAGGTACTGGATCCCGAGCAGAATAATGCTTTCTATGACCATTACGTAGAATTGGACTATGACTTGTCAAACGTCATGTTCATCGCCACAGCCAATTCGTTAAGCAACGTACAACCTGCTTTGCTTGATCGCATGGAAGTCATTGAAGTAAATGGCTATACCATAGAGGAAAAAATAGAAATTGCAAAAAAACACCTTATTCCCAAGCAACGGGAACTACATGGTATCCAAGCAAAAGAGCTTTCCATCCGTTCCAAAATCATCGAAAAAATTATCGACGAATATACACGTGAATCGGGTGTGCGTGGTCTAGAAAAGAAAATCGGTTCCATTATACGGGGAGTAGCAACCCATATTGTAATGGGAACCCCCATCGCCAAATCCATTGACGCCGAAGAAGTGGAAAAAATCCTTGGCGCACCGATATTCGACAAGGAGTTTTATGAAAATAATGAAGTAGCAGGGGTGGTCACCGGATTGGCTTGGACACAGGTTGGCGGCGATATTCTCTACATCGAATCAAGCTTGAGTCCGGGAAAAGGTAAGCTTACGCTGACCGGAAACCTGGGGGATGTGATGAAGGAATCGGCTAGCATTGCGATGGCCTACCTCAGGGCCCACTCTGAGGAATTTGGAGTTGATTATAAGGTGTTTGATCAATGGGATGTACATATCCATGTACCAGCAGGTGCCACGCCGAAAGACGGTCCGTCGGCCGGCATCACTATGCTCACCGCGTTAGCATCAAGCTTCACCCAACGAAAAGTGAAAGAAAAGCTCGCTATGACCGGTGAAATCACCTTACGTGGGAAGGTGCTCCCTGTAGGTGGAATAAAAGAGAAAATATTGGCCGCCAAACGGGCTAACATTAAGCAAATTATCCTCTCTAAAGCCAACAAAAAAGACATTTTGGAAATTAAGGAGGACTACATAAAGGACTTGACATTCCATTATGTTACGGAGATGCATGAGGTGGTCAACATCGCTTTGTTGAGCCAAAAGGTGAAAAGCCCCAAGAAAATGGACTTAGAGCAGGCATAATAAAGACATTCAATTCAACGACATCAAGGAACTTCAGCCATCGCATGAGTAAGCTATGCAATGGTTGAGGTCTTTTGACACCTCTTTTTGTTTATTCAAATTATTGTTTATCTTAGCTTCATGCTTACAGAATCGCTGGTTATCTTGGCGTTGATCCTGTTGAATGGCATTTTATCGGCATCTGAAATCGCCATTTTATCAAGTCGGAAAACTCGCTTACAAGTGTTGGTTGATAAGAAAAAGACATCAGCCAAACAAGTGGTTAAACTGAAGGAATCACCTAACCAATTCTTATCCACCATACAGATTGGCATCACGCTCATAGGCATTTTGACTGGTCTTTTTGGAGGAGCTACGATAGCCCTACGCCTCGATGTATACCTATCCGAAATAGCATGGCTAGCTGCATACAGCGGGCAGTTATCTGTGCTTATCGTGGTCATTACGATCACATTCCTTACGCTCGTATTGGGCGAATTGGTACCTAAGCGTATCGGCATGGCTATTCCCGAAAAATATGCCATGGCAGTGGCCGTTCCCATGAAAATTTTGAGTTTGGCAGTGGCCCCATTCGTCTGGCTGCTGAGCATTACCACCGAGGCAATTGTCAAGCTATTGAATATCAAAACTTCTCAAAATGCCGTTACCGAGGAAGAAATAAAGGCCTTGGTTGATGAAGGAGCAGATATTGGCGCAATCGAACATATCGAGCATGAAATCGTGGATCGAGTATTCAGCTTAGGCGACAAAAAGGCGATTAACCTCATGACGCACCGCAGCAATATTGTATGGCTGGATATAGATGATCCCTATGAGCTCCATAGAGAGACCATATTGGAAAGTGGGCACTCGGTATATCCGGTATGCCAGGGTGGATTGGACAACATCATCGGGGTAGTACATATCAAATCATTGCTCAAGCAATACCTCATCGCCCAACCCATCCGCCTCAACCAACTGACCCAACCCCTCAATTACGTACACGAAAACAGTTCGGCATACAGCATACTCAACAAATTCAGAGTATCCAGAATACACCAGGCCATTGTGCTTGACGAGTATGGCTCATTGCAGGGTATCGTCACACTCAATGATATACTGAGCAGCTTAGTTGGCAACATCTCAGAGAGCGACACAGCCGAAAAGCCCGAAATCGTGACACGGGAAGACGGCAGCCTCCTCATCGATGGCCAATACCAACTCGACGACCTGTTTACTGCCCTACATATAGAAATCTCGGAAGGAGAAGAAAATAATGGATTGGGTAGCATCAATACCATTGCAGGATTGGTTTTACTCAAACTTGGCCACATGCCCACGGTGGGTGAACGCATGCAGTGGAAAAACCACGAGTTTGAAGTGATGGATATGGATGGAAACCGCATCGATAAGGTGCTCGTAACTCTTTTGGAAGAAGGAAAATCACAGCTATAAGCCTTAACTGCTGCTTGGGCCCTTCACCTTCAGTCTTCCAAGCTTTGGTCTACCGAATTCAAATGACTTTTTCAATTTGATAATTATTGCGATCTACGCTATTACGGGAAACCAGCTCGGCAATAAACCCAGTCAAAAACAATTGTGTACCTATGATAATGGCAACCAGTGCAAAGAAAAACAAGGGTTGATCGGTCACATTGCGGTATGGACTTTGGTTGGCAATGCTGATTAATTTCTCCGCAATGAGCCATACGGCGATGACAAAACCTGCCAAAAAACTCAGTACGCCCATAGTACCAAAAAAATGCATGGGACGTTTGGCAAATTTGCCAACAAAGAATATGGATAACAGATCCAAAAATCCTTTGATGAATCTCCCTGCCCCAAACTTCGTCTTACCATATTTGCGCGGGTAATGCTGCACCACTTGCTCGTCTATGCGTCTGAACCCAGCCCATTTGGCTATTACTGGGATGTAGCGGTGCATTTCGCCATAAACCTCAATACTCTTTACCACGTCCTTCTTGTAAGCCTTTAATCCACAATTGAAATCGTGGAGGTTGTTAATACCTGATACTCCTCGGGTCACAGCGTTGAACAATTTGGTGGGAATGGTCTTGCTAATTGGATCATGGCGCTGCTGCTTCCATCCTGATATCAAATCGAAATCCTCGTGGATAATTTTCCGGTACAATTCAGGTATCTCATCGGGGCTATCTTGCAAATCAGCATCCATGGTAACCACTACATCGCCCTGTGTAGCCGCAAACCCTACATTGAGTGCGGCTGATTTCCCATAGTTGCGCCTGAACTTCACGGCCGTGATTCTCGGATTCATGGCCTTCAATCCCTCGATGATCATCCATGATTCATCGGTACTGCCATCGTCTATCAAGATAATTTCATAGCTGAACCGATGGTCATCCATTACACGCTTAATCCATGCGATAAGCTCCTGCAGGGACTCAGCTTCATTATATAAAGGAATGACGACAGAAATATCCATATCAAGCATAGTCATGCAATGACGCAAACTTAGCTAAATTGCTTGATATATATACCGGCTATTCTTCATCAACTGGAGCAAATACCGGCGCGGTACGTTTAAAAATCGCAGCAAAGATCAAAGCACCGATAAAATAGAAGATGGCTGCTATGGCCAAGCTCTTCACCAAATCCATGAAACTGGGATTGACCTGCTTTTCAATGCTTTTCTCCGCTTCTTCAATGATCTTGTCAATCTGCTCTTGATCAGAGCTGAATGTCTCGGCCATCTTTGTCGTGGCATTGAGTGAAATTTCTCTCATTGTATCCGCATATCCAGGTTCAATCCATTTGCCAAAAGCAGTGGTAACCAGTGTTACAACAATCACCTGCACGATAAACATCAGGAATATGTTACCCAAGGCTTCCCTGAACGACCAATATCCGCCTATTTTTTTCCGCAGATCAAGCGTGAAGTATATGGCAAGGCCGATTGCGATAGCCAATTGAATAAATGCATAAGCAAAATTACCCATCAGGGAAGGCGAAGCGTAATAGATCAATAAAAAAATGATGATATTAATTACTGCCCAAATGAGCGCATTATTGATTGCGATTTTCTTAGCATTTGGTTTTTCTTCAGTGTTTAGATTTGTTGTCATGGTTATTTGTTTTTAGATTAACGATTATATGCTGTCAATAATTTATACACCGCAGTTTCAAAAGCCGGATTGGCACTTGAACGGGCGTAATCCTCCAAATCCTGCTCAGATGGGTTCTGTTCGTAGAAAAAACCCATCAACGGGTAGAAGAATTCAGCCAACTCTTGGTTTTCGGGGATTTTTGAAGCAACTTTTGCAATCTCATCGTATGAGGTATCGGTGAGTATTTGGTTGGCAATTACCGGTTCATATATCCGGTATTCATCTTGGAATTCATCCTCATCTACAAGCAAAAATTCCTTGAGATAATCCACAAGCTGTGGCTCAATATCTTCGTCTGCGCATTCACGCAGGTAAAGCAAGAGGTTTAATAGCTCTGTTCCTCGTTCTATGGTCTGCTCCTCTATCGCTTCCCATTCCTCAGATTCGAGGTAATCCGCCTCCAATTTTTCCACATCGGCAGCGAAGAAATTCATCAACAGCAAATCGAAGACAATTTCCCTCAACTCCTCGAATCGCGGATGGTCGTCAAAGGCCGCATCCAAGCCTGACACTTTTTCTAGATATGGGGCTTCTAACTCAAATACCTCAATAAGCTTACCCAAAAGCTCATTTGCACCAAACTCCGCCATCTCACCATACGTATGCAGGCAAGCTCCAAGGGCTTTCTGTATATGCTCTTCCATTAGATTTGTGTGTTTATAATTTGACGTTTATTTGCCACAATTGTTACTTTCCCCTTCAATTCAGTGCCCATCAAAGGACTATTGCTCGATTTTGACCGGTTTGTCTGTCGGTCAAAATACCATTTCGCTTCAGTATCGAATAAAATGAAGTTTGCTAATGTTTTTTCCCGTAATTCAGGAATAGGAAGCCCCAATACATTCCGAGGGCCGATTGCCAATTTCTCCACAATTTGGTTTACTGTCAATCCCGCTTTCAGTGCAAGCGGCAGCACAGTTTGTAAGCCGATGATTCCATCTGCCGCAATTTGGTATTCCACATTCTTAAATTCGATTTCATGTGGAGTATGTTGTGAGACGATGGCATCTATGGTGCCATCTTTAAGTCCTTTGAGCAATGCTTTCACATCAATTTTGGTACGCAAAGGTGGGCTCATTTTATAATTACTATCAAAACCGGCGATTAGATCATCCGTTAGCACCAAATGGTGGGCAGCTACATCACAGGTTACTTTAATGCCTGTTGCCTTAGCCTTCCGGATGAGCGTTACAGATTCGGAGGTACTGATAGTCGTAAAATGTATGGGCGCATCATTATATTCGGCAAGGTATAAATCGCGGGCGACCATAAGTGCTTCCGCTAGGTTCGGGTTGCCCTTCATCCCGAGGTATGTACTCATCACTCCTTCATTCATTTTGGCACCACCGACTACAGACGTATCCTCGGGGTATGACAGCACCAAACCGCCAATCCCTTTGCTGTATAACAAAGCCCGGCTCATCAAACCCGCTTGCAGTATACTTTTGTTGCCATCTCCAAAGGCGATGGCACCCGCAAGCTTCATATCGTACAGTTCGGCCAACTCCTCCCCTGCCCGTCTTTTGCTCACGGCGCCTATGGGATATACGTCAACAGGCAAATCCTTTGCACGGTTCACAATCAAGGCCACTTCCGAACGGCTGTGCACGGGAGGATGCGTATTGGGGTGTACGGCTACACCGGTAAATCCACCAGCTACAGCCGCTGCGCATCCTGATAGGATATCTTCCTTCGTTTCCAGACCCGGTTCACCAAAATTGACGTTCAGGTCAAAGAAACCCGGAGCGATGTATTGGCCCTTAGCATCAAAAACGCTTACCTTGTTGCTATCGATATTGATTCGGGGAGCGATATTGACAATTTTTCCTTTCTCCACTAAGATATCCACCTCCTTGTTGTAGTAAGGGCTATCTGGAAAGGCCACGTTGGCAGACTTGATTAGCAGGGTATTCATGTACGTTTATAGCGTAGTGTTTTTATAGCGTGATGTTTTCGTCCGATTTATGGGAATAAAATAACCATTGGAATATCCAATCGCGGGCACTGAATGACTCAAGTATTTGAAAAGAGATATGAATGGCACTAAAAAGTCCGGAAAGTTTGTTTTTAATGGAATTATGGCTGAGTGCACATTCATTAAAAAACAAAAGTACAAAATCCGCCACAATGGCAAGTCTTTATTTTGAAATAATATGAATCGACGTGAATAATCATCCACCCCACTCATAGCTATCCACCTGCAAATCCGCCAATCCCAGCACACGGTCTACTACGGTGGAAGCCAGTTCCTCAAAATTTTTAGGCAGGCTATAAAATGAAGGGCTTGCTGGGCAAATAATACCGCCGGCCTCAACGACTGCCTGCATATTACGAATGTGAATCAAGCTCAATGGGGTTTCCCTAGGTACCATAATCAGTTTCCGTCTTTCTTTCAATATCACATCAGCTGCCCGGGTGGTCAGGTCGGATGATGTACCATGTGCAATCCGTGCCAATGTACCCATGGAGCAAGGGCATACAATCATCGTGTCAAACTTGGCCGATCCGGAAGCAAACGGTGCATAAAAGTCATTCTTATCGTAAAACGTAAATGGATAGTTGTTGTGATCGCTGTTTCCCAACTCAAATTTCCATACATCCTTTGCATTGTCTGACATCACAATACCCACAGTATCCAGCTGAGGATGGAGGGCCAGAAGTTTGTCAAATAATACTTTGGCATAAATAGATCCACTAGCGCCCGTAACAGCTACGATAATTTTTCTCGGCATATCTTCGGAATAAATTTCAAAGCTATGAAAAAAGAGGCACTATTCCCTCTTGTAAAACTTCATAGGTTCAAACACCGTTATCTCGACCGGATCCCAACCGAGATAATCTCCAAAAAACAAAGAAAAACGAATAAAAACTTAGGTAAGCGTTTGCTACATGCTAACATAAAAAACTAACGTTAATTTTAGATGAATAGACTAACAGTACGGGCGCAAAAATGTAAATTCATTCTTATAGTCAAAAAAACATTTTACATTTTTTAACAATCGAGCAAATTTTTCTTATGGAAATTACTTGATATGATACTTCGTCTGTGAAATAAAAAAGGGCCGAATAATGAATATTCGACCCTACATCTACCTATGAAAAACATGCCCTTTGGGAGGGCAATACAAAAGTACTGTTAAGTATGACGAAATAAAACAATAACTATGTTAAAAAAATAATTTTGTAGATGTAATACTACAAACGACTACAAAGTTGCCTACATTTTAACAAAAGGAATGGTAAGCCTATATCCAAAAATTTCCTGTGCCACATCCATAATTTATTACAGTAGTACATTGTTTAACTGTATTTTACCTTAAAAAACATCCCATGTGCGCTATTTTTGATATTTTTTTAGTTATTTCGTGTTGTGATTATTTAAATGAACCAAATCATATCGAATGAGCCTTAGTTTATTAGAAGAATATATCGAAACAGGTAACAGCTTAGCAATTGATGACTTATTGAACGGAAGTCCAAATCTAAGCAAACAAAAGACCAGCCATGATATATCCCCATTGCTACTTGCCTGTTATTACAATAAACCCCAAATCGTTAAAGTGCTTTTGAAGCATCTGGACGAGCTAACCATACATGAAGCCGCCGCCGCCGGGCTACTGGAGCAGGTGCAAGCCATGGTTGAAAACACACCGAGTTTGCTAGACGAGGTTTCCGATCATGGCTTCACGCCGCTGGGCATTGCCACACATTTCGGGAATGAAGATGTTGTCCATTTTCTATTAGCAAAAGGTGCAGACGCTAATGTGCAGTCACAAAACGGCTACAATGTATATCCCCTCCATACTGCCATTGGTTCGGGTTTTGAGCATATTGCAAAGATGCTCATGGAGGCTGGAGCAGAGGTAAATGTCCTCCAGTCATCGCGTACGAGCCCGCTGCATGTTGCTGCCCAAAACGGCAACATCGACCTCATTATCTTACTTTTGGAACACGGTGCGCTTGTTGAAATCCAGAATGACATGGGCAAAACCGCATCTGATCTGGCTGCCGAAAAAGGGTATGCCGATATTGCCAGTATCCTGAAGGTTTAGCGCGTGCTTAAACATCCCAAAGCCGATGGCGCATACGTTTAATGTAGTTTCGGAAATCCAACACGATACCCGCCAAGAAATAAAAAATAATTGGGAACCCTACAGCCAAAAAAGATGTGTAGATAAAGAATAACCGGATTTTGGATATGGATACGTTAAATCGTTCACCGATATACGTACACACGCCAAAGGATTGCTGTTCAAAAAATAAGAGAATTCGCTTTACCATCATTCATTGTGTTTGATTAACTGCAATCCTACACTACAATTCAAGCATTTCTTCTTATCACAATAAAATGCCTTCATTTGTAACAAAGCCTGTGATTCAGCTGCCTGCCTTGCTTGGATACCCAATGCCAAAAAACGCCTCAAAACCGCATTGTCCTCCGCTTTAAGGCTTTCCAACAAGGCTATGGCTCGGTAAATATACATTTCTTTGCCAATATATTTGCCATATGCAAATAAAATAACTGCCACTGAATTTATCAGGATCGTATCAATAGACCGCGATCCAAATTGACAGCCATGCAAGGAAGAAGGGGTATCAAATTGGTAGTGTTCTTTCCAATATGGATTCACGGGCAACTCCTCATACAAGGATTGTAGCCCACCGATCTCCTTGGTATCCAGTATGGCGGAAAATAAATGGGAAGATTTCAGGCATAGTGCCGCAAATTGCGCAATGCGGATGGAAGGGAAGTTACTGGGCCGTGTTCGCATGAATTTCCATGCAGATGCGTCCATCGGCGAAAGTGAATGCAATGTTCGTAGATAGTTGTATTCCTGTTGCAGCTTTTGCGGATAATCATCTTTAAACACCCTATCTTCCAGCATGCCAGCCTGACCGAAAAATAGGGCTTCCACCGCCAAAGCGCGATGCTTGTGTTTGGCAACGATGGATTGGGGCAGTACACGCGTCAGCAGCTCAAATGCCTGAGCATTCACTTTGAACCCAAAACTTCGGGCCATCCATATATAGCAAGTGTCTTCCCAGCTTCCTCGCTGTTGTGCAAGCAACTCATAAACGGCGGAAACACGATGTTCAAAACGTTCGACCAGTAAACGCGACAACCATTGGGACAACTGAAATGAGGGAACTGTATGGATGAGTTTTTCACAAGGTATCCAATACATGCCACTCATCATTTCACGGTATTTTGGTAAAATATGTACCGGAATTAGGGGCTTTAGTTCCAAGGTTTCTGGCAATGTGCCGTCTTCACGGCTTATGGCCTTGTCGTATTCATACACCACGTGCAATATTACGTTATTGTATGCTTTATCATGATGGTGGCGGTGCGCATTCCAATCGGACGATTGTACATGGATTTCTACATTCCCTACCCATTCCGTATTGCCGATATGTATCCGTGCATCCAAGAAATCAGCCCCTGCATTATCGTTATGCACACCCGCATAAAGCACAGAAAGGGTTTTGCCACTTATGGTCTGTAGGTCATGGGTATGATATAGTCTATACTTCCAGATAAAATGCAATATGTCTTCAGGCAAGGTCACTTGTTAAAGGTACATACATTGAAATTAATTTGCAAATTTGGTTAATAATAATCGAACCAAGAAATCACTTCCGTATGGTTAAGCGTCAGTTTTTCCTGTTTGTCATAGTCACGTATGATCTTGCCATTTTCCATTTGGACAAGCCGTGTTCCATAATGTAGCGCCTCATTGATGTTGTGGGTCACTAACAAAGCGGTAAGTTTGTTCTCATGGATAATTTTATCAGCGATTTCCATGACTTCCTTTGCCGAACGGGGATCTAAGGCAGCGGTGGGTTCATCAAGCAAGAGCACATCCACATCAGCCATTACGGTCATCAACAACGTGAGCGCCTGCCGTTGCCCACCACTCAATGTGCCCATGGGTTGCGTAAGCTTATTTTCAAGCGCCATTCCCAGTGTGGCCACCTGGTCATAAACCAACTTCTTGAAATCACTATCCACTCCCAATTTTATCCATTTGGGTGATTTCCGCAATGCCGCCATCCTGAAATTGTCCAGGATACTCAATGAGGCCGCCGTGCCAGCCAACGGGTTTTGGAATACACGTGCAATCCATCGGCTCCGCTTATAATCGGGCATTCCCTGGATTTCGTTCCCACGCAGCAGCACCTTGCCCCTATCGGCATACGTGCTACCCGCAACAAGGTTGAGCAGCGTACTTTTGCCCGAACCGTTTGCACCGACGACCACGGTATGGCTTCCCGCTCCAAGCTGGAGTGTCACGCCGTCCACTGCGATTACTTCCGTAGCTTTGCCAGCATTGAATACCTTACTTATGTTTTGGATTTGCAGCATCCGTTATTTCCAATTTTAGCGTTTACTTAATTGTAAAAAAGAACCTACGCGTGGCAAGGCCACAATGATCAAAACCAGCAGCGATGTAGTCAGTTTCAACAAATTGGCATCCACACCCGCACTTAGCGCGATAGCCAATATCGATTGGAATATGACAACGCCAAAAAGTACGCAGGCCAACATGGAAGGTATAGAGCGGGCCTTCAAAAAATTAATTAAGGTATCGCCGATTATAACAGCTCCCAATCCACTGATTACGATACCAATTCCCATATTAATGTCTGTAAACCCCTGAAACTGCGCCATCAAGCATCCACTCAATGCTACCAATACATTGGATACCGCCAAACCATATACCTTCATCCGTGCCGTGTTTACCCCCTGTGCCCGAATCATGCTCTCACTGTCGCCGGTAGCCCGCATCGCTATTCCAAAATCACTGCGCAACATGTAGCTCATGGATAAGAATAATATGGCCAAAACCACCAGCAATACGGATAATGTATTATAATCGGAAACGGCAAACACATCAAACCAAGTGAATAGATCTCGATAACCAAGCAACGGCATGTTGGAACGCCCAAGCAGGGTCAGATTGATGGAATACAAAGCAGTCATCACCAATATTCCGGCCAGCAATGCATGAATGCGCAACCGAGTATGTATAAGTGCTGTACAACATCCGGCCAAGGCCCCGCCGAACATAGCCAACACAAATACAGCCAGGAGCGGATAGCCATTGGATAAACCCACGGCTGTAATGACCGCCCCCAACGTGTAACTGCCATCCGTAGTGATATCCGGAATATTGAATATCTTCATGGACAGGAACAGTCCCATCACCAAAGGACCAAAGCATAATGCCTGGATAATCGCCGCAACGTAAAAATCCATTGTATTACTGTTTTTAAACCTATGGGGTTTTAACAAAAACATCCAACCTGTCGCGCCCCACGATCTGGGTATGGAGAGGTTTGCGATGCAACTCCGGCGCATCCACTCCATCATGCCATATATCAGGAGAAGTAAATACCCGGGCTTCGTCCCATAATCCCGCTTCAATGAAATGATCGAGTGTCTTTCTTCCTCCTTCCACGATGAGTGATTGCACATCCATCAAATAAAGCTGGAAAACAATATTCTGTGGTAAGTACCAATCGAAGTTTTCCAATGCAATATATTTTGTATTACCCTCCCAATCTGATCTTAACGCATTAAAAACAATCGTTTCGCCCCCTTCCCCATATAAGTTGGCGGTTGCTGGCACTGCAAGCTGTTTGTCGATGAGTATTCGTTTGGGATTCCTGCCTCGCCACTCCCTGACGGTGAGCTGCGGATTGTCTGTCAAGGCGGTTTTCGCACCCACCAATATGGCATCTTCTTCGCTTCGCCAGCGGTGCACCACCTGTTTTGCCTCCGCTCCTGTAATCCATTGCTGGGCACCATCCACAGGGGCCATGTATCCATTGGCGGTTTGCGCCCATTTGAGGATAATATAAGGACGATGGTGTGTAACCCGTGTCGAGAATCGGCGATTGAGCCAAAGAGCCTCCTTGGCTAGTACACCTTCTATTACCTGCACCCCGGCCTCTTCCAATTTCCTGATTCCCTCGCCATTTACTTTATCAAAAGGATCGCGACAAGCGACAACTACCTGAGGTATCCCATACCTCGCAATCATATCGGCGCACGGTGGCGTCTTTCCTTGGTGTGCACAGGGTTCCAAACTTACATACATCGTGGCAGTATGCAACAGTCCTTCAGCCTGTACACCATATTTATCCTGTACTTCATTCACAACCAGCACTTCCGCATGGGGTCCGCCATACCGCTGATGGAAATTTTCGGCGATGATTTTCCCTTCATGTACAATCAAGGCTCCAACCATTGGATTGGGGCTCACATTCCCCGCCCCAAGTTGGGCTAATTCCAAGCAACGCCTCATATATCCTTCATGCTCCTGCATAATTGCAAACATAATTAAAATTCACCTATTAAAATTTAGTGAAAAGGAAGCGTTTGAGTATAAGAAAAGTATAATGTAAGTTTGTGCACATGCAACCTATAGCGCATATTGAACAACGGTTTGTGGATGAATTGGCGAATTTATACGACGCCAATGAAGCGCGGCACATTTGCTTCATGCTGCTTGAAGACCGATTGGGGTGGTCAAAAACCGCTTATTTGCTCCGTAAATATGAATTATTGAATGAGCAAGATTCAGCATGGTTGACGGAAGCGTTACAATCACTCAAACATGCCAAACCCATTCAATACGTCCTTGGCCATGCTTGGTTTATGGGGATGAAATTGGCCGTGAATGAATCCGTATTAATCCCTCGGCCGGAAACCGAGGAACTGGTTGACCTGATTTCCAACCACTACAAAGACCACACCAGCCAACCATTACACATCATGGATATCGGTACAGGAAGCGGTTGCATCGCTATCGCCCTGAAGAAGATCTTCCTCCAATCCTCCACTTATGCGCTGGATATTTCGGCGGAATCATTGGACGTGGCTAAGCAAAATGCCGCAAGCCAATCGGTGGATATCGAATTCATCCATGCAGATATTCTGGAGTGGGATTCCTATTTTCAACCGGATCAAACTTACGATATTGTAGTAAGCAATCCTCCATACATTACCATAGCCGAACAGGGGGGTATGCACCGGAATGTGCTGGCCCATGAACCTCATGCAGCCTTATTCGTGGAGGAAAACGCGCCCCTATTGTTCTATGAACACATCGCTGCATTCGCAATGACCCATCTTAGGCCAGCAGGCAGTCTATATTTCGAAATCAATCGCAGATACGGTGCTCAAGTATGCAAATTATTGCACAATAAGGGTTTTAACGATGTGCAACTACATCAAGATATGCAGCGGACCGATCGCATGGTTCATGCCAAAAAAGAAAAATAATTAAACCTTAATACGATGATGAAGAACAAGTCTTTATTTAGTGTGTTGATTGCTTTATCGATTGCCGCATTTTCATGTGATGGCTTAAAGCAAGCCGACCTTATTGTGCACAACGCCGTGGTATACACAGTTGATTCCGCATTTGCCATGGCAGAGGCGTTTGCCGTGCGCGAGGGGAAATTCATTGCCGTAGGCAGCACGGACGAGATCCTTTCGACCTACACTGCCAACGAAACCATTGATGCGCAGGGTTTACCTGTGTATCCTGGGTTTTACGATGCACATGCCCATTTCTTTGGGTTTGCGCAGACACTTGGCCAAGCCGATTTGACCGGTGTAACTTCGTTTGCCGAAATCGTCGAGCGACTGAAGATATTCCGGGACGAATATCCAGATGCGGACTGGCTCATAGGGCGTGGGTGGGACCAAAATCTGTGGGACACCAAAACATTTCCAGACAGGAGGCTATTGGATGTAGCATTTCCGGATATTCCTGTATACCTAGTACGCATAGATGGCCATGCGGCGTTGGCCAATGGCAAGGCACTTGAATTGGCCGGCATCAGCGGTCCTGTTACCATTGAAGGGGGTACGGTTGAAGTAAAAGATGGTCGCCTCACCGGTATTTTGGTCGACAATGCCATGGCACGCGTATCTGCTATCATCCCACAGCCAACAGTTGCTGAACTTATACAGA
Source organism: Parapedobacter tibetensis (assembly GCF_024704835.1). Taxonomy (GTDB): domain Bacteria; phylum Bacteroidota; class Bacteroidia; order Sphingobacteriales; family Sphingobacteriaceae; genus Parapedobacter; species Parapedobacter tibetensis. Next base: position 6,700 of record NZ_JAMXBE010000023.1, on the reverse strand, counting down.
TGCTACAACGTGCCGAAGCAGCATGTGTGGCGGTAGGACTTACCACCGTGAGCGACGCTGGTCTTGACCAACAGGCAATCATGCTGCTGGACAGCCTATATAAAAGTGAAAAACTCCGCATCCGTAATCATGCTATGATTAACCTTTCAGAGGCTAACCTTGACCATTACCTCTCGGAGGGGCCATATATAAGTGAACGGCTCACCGCTCACACCTTCAAGATCTTAGCTGACGGGGCCTTGGGCTCACGGGGGGCTTGCCTTCTGCAACCCTATTCAGATGCAAAGACATCTGGGTTCCTGTTATTCAATCCTGAAACAATAGAAACTGCAATTGCCCGTATTGCCGAAAGCGATTTCCAAGTCGCCACCCACGCTATTGGCGACTCCACGAATCGGTTGATATTAGCTATTTATGGAAAATATCTCAAAGGGCAAAATGATCGGCGGTGGCGTATTGAGCATGCCCAAGTGGTCGCTCCCCAAGATTTCGAAAAGTTTGGCAAATATTCCGTTATCCCATCCGTTCAGCCCACACATGCTACATCAGATATGTATTGGGCAGGCGAAAGGTTGGGGCCTGAACGCATCAAAGGGGCTTATGCCTACAAACAATTGCTCGAACAAACGGGCTTACTCCCACTGGGAAGCGATTTCCCCGTGGAGCACATTAATCCATTATACGGTTTCCATGCGGCCGTCGCCCGCGTAGACCATGATGGGAACCCAACAGGGGGCTTCCAGCCGGAGAATGCCATCAGTCGCGAGGATGCGCTACGTGGCATGACCGTATGGGCCGCTTATGCAGTCTTTGAAGAAGACAGCAGAGGCAGCATTGAAGCAGGTAAAAAAGCTGATTTTGTATGGTTGGCAGATGATATCATGACAGCTCCGGACGATCAATTACGCAACATAGGTGTTTTGCAAACCGTCATAGCAGGTGAAGCCGTGTATCAAAAAGACCAAAAGTAAAGGTCGCAACACATTGATGAAATCCGGCAATTACTGAAATAAAGGAAGTTAACGAGACACCCGAAATAATCTGAAATTTATTTTGGACGATATAGGTGATAATCCTATCTTTGCACCACTTTCCAAAAAAGGGAAAGTTGCTTTTGAAGAGCGAGGTAATCGATTCTGTAGCTCAGCTGGTAGAGCAATACACTTTTAATGTATGGGTCCTGGGTTCGAATCCCAGCGGGATCACTGGAAAATTAAAAGCCTTCAAAATCAATAATTTTGAAGGCTTTTTTGGTTTGATATGTTTTTTCTATCGAATCCATGCATTTAATTGTTATAATTCAATCCCCATCGGTTCGAGTCCTATCATGTCTGCCAGCGTGGTGATATATTTCAATACTGTTAGCTTCTACGTTTATCATCCAATTGTACCTGAATCTCTATGACAACATCAGATTTAATCTTTAGCGTTTTTCACTTAATCCATATTTAGTTAATCCTTGATTTGCATACAACTTTCAGGGCTTTGCATACAGCTATTAAAGTGTTCTTAGCGAACTTTGACCTATTAAAATTAATAGTATGGTAATGAAGAAAATAAATTTGGGAAGCGAAGGTTTGGCTGTACCAATTATAGGTTTGGGCTGTATGGGTATGACGGGTTTTGAAGAAGGAAATATGTATGGAGAGGCAGATGAGCAAGAAGCTATTGCCACCATTCACCGATCGCTCGAATTAGGTGGCAATTTTTTAGATACTGCCGATTTGTACGGCCCTTTCAAAAATGAGCAGTTGATTGCTAAAGCAATAGATGGTAATAGGAATAAATATATTATCGCGACAAAATTTGGCTGGGAGATCGATGACAACGACAAAGTGACCTGGGCCATAAATGGCAAAAAAGAATATGTTAAAAAAGCGGTGGAACGTTCTCTAAAAAATCTTAACACAGCATATATTGATTTGTACTATATGCACCGACTTGATAAAAACACGCCCATCGAAGAAACCATTGAGGCGATGAGCGAGCTGGTAAAGGAAGGAAAAGTGGGTTATCTCGGACTATCAGAAGTATCTTCAGAAACTGTAAAAAGAGCTCACGCGGTTCACCCGATTACGGCGGTACAAAGTGAATATTCTTTATTTGAGCGTACAACAGAAGAACGTGGCATACTGAATGCTTTGAATAAACTTGGGATAGGTTTTGTTGCTTATTCCCCATTAGGACGTGGTTTTTTATCCGGACATATCCGAACCATAGATGACTTACCGGAAAATGATTTTCGCAGGGCAATCCCCCGTTTTCAGGAAGCTCATTTTTACAAGAATATTGAGTTGGTTAAAGCAATTGAGGCAATGGCCGAAGAGAAAAAAATAACCACATCACAGTTGGCACTGGCTTGGATTATAAATAAGGGCATCTTACCTATTCCGGGCACCAAACGAAGAAAATATTTAGAGCAAAACATAGCGGCCACCGAAATTGAATTAAACGAAGCTGATCTGTCGAAACTCGAAAGCATTGTGCCGTTAGGTACTGATACCGGCAACCCATACGATGATTTTAGTATGGGGCTCATCGATTAGCGTATTTTTTGTAGGGTTGCATTTTAAAGATGCAACCGCTACTATGTACATTAAAATATCTAAATTAGTATTATGAATGCCATCAGATCAGTCTCAGAATTTCACCGGTTACTCTCTTTGCCCGAGCCACGCCATCCATTGATAAGTGTGATTAACCTCGCCGAAAGTATTTTCCTGGAAGATGATGTATGGAAAGGTTTTGTGAATAGATTTTATTGTGTTGCTCTCAAAAGGGAAGCCAAAGGTAAAATACGATATGGTCAGCAACATTATGATTACAATAAGGGTGTTCTGAGCTTTACTGCACCCAATCAAGTTCAATACCTGGATCTGAACAACGTAGAATGCGGATCAGGTTACCTGCTTATTTTCCATCCTGACTTTTTGCTGGCCCATCATCTGGCAAGCAACATCAACGGTTATAACTTCTTCTCTTACGCTGTAAATGAGGCGCTGCATCTTTCTGCTGAAGAAGAAGATGATCTTATTACAATATTGAACAAGATCGATAAGGAATGCCTGCATATTGATAAATATACTCAGGAAATTATCCTATCGCAAATCGAGTTGTTGCTCAATTATTCCAATCGATTTTACGAGCGGCAGTTTATCACCCGGAAAAACCACAATCATCAACTGCTTGCCAAATTTGAACGCCTTGTTGATGGGTATTTTGACAACAGTACGACAACGCAACCGGAACTATTAACGGTACAACGCATGGCCGAACTCATGAACCTGTCTCCAAACTACCTGAGCGATCTACTGCGCATGCATACAGGGCAAAATACACAACAGCATATACATCAGAGGTTGATTGAAAAGGCGAAGGAAAAACTCTCGACTACAAATTTATCGGTAAGCGAAATTGCTTATACATTAGGCTTTGAACACGCACAATCGTTCAGTACGCTATTTAAGAAGAAAACCAGTTTGTCTCCTCTTGAATTCCGGCAGGCATTTAACTGATGATTAAGATACATCTATGAGGCTCACATAATAAGAAATAGGCCAATTAAGCACCCATTAAATCACTTAAAAGCTTCAAATCTTCCAATATCCAATAAAAGGTTCGAGTTTTGTACCAGCAAGTCACTTAAGGAGACACCACATAATGGTTGTCTCCTTTTTTTATGCCAATAAAATCTGTGACCCCAGACTGTTACCATCTGATCATTTATATTAATCATTATCTCCACGCTAAGTTAGCACATCCATTCTCTTCTCCAAACCAGTTCTTTATTGACTATTTTATATAAAAGTATGCCAGCACTTTTCTTTAACTTCATTTTTTTTGAATATCTTTTTACATGAAGATTGTCTTTGGAAACTTTTTGTTCACTGTCCTGCACTTACTTAAAATCGTTGCTAGCATCTTATTATTCTTTAATGAAAGTGAGAATTAAATCTGAAACAATTTTTGATTGATCTTTATGAACTTCATGCCCACCAAATGGAATGTTCAATAATTTTCCATTTTTTAAATAGCTTGCTAACATCACAGCACTTTCACGGGAAAATAGATGATCTTCGTCTCCTCGCACTATTAATGCGGGACAGTTAATTTGCTTCACATTATTACCAGGATATCCTCCTGTTTCTGATTCGTCTATCCACATGTGTTTGAGATTGTCGACCAGGATTTTAAAATCAATGTTAGGGTTAATTGACTCATAGAGTTGATACGATTCGTTAAATTTTTCCTTCCAACTTTCAGGAGTTACTTTTAGAAGGAAACCGCGAATTAAATCGAGGTCTTCTTTTCTCCAGGGTGCTGCGATAGAAACAAGTTTACTCACCCTTTCTGAATCAGAAATTGCAATACGGTGAGCCACCATGCCCCCATCACTAAAGCCCATTAAAATAATTTTGCTGATTTTTAAGTGATCTAATAATCTCTCTGCGTCATCTTGCAATATCTTATAGGTTAAAGGCTGATCTCCTAAGGTTGATTTTCCTTGTCCTCGAGCGTCCATTGCAATAATTCGAAATTCTGATAAAAAATTGCTGATAATAGGCTCAAAATCTTCAAGTGTGCCAAAGCCGCCATGTAACATTAATATAGGAAAACCTGACTGGTTACCCAATTCTTCATAATAAATTGATGCGCCGTTAATTGATATACTTTTCCCTGTCTTATGTTTCAATATCTGCATAAATTTCAAGTTTGTTGATTGCTATAATTACTGATATGGCACTGATTTGTAGATAATTGCGAAAATTGGAACTGAGTTCTCTCGACAAGTACAAAACGAAGTTATGAAAAAGAGGCGTTCTTGCAACAACAAAATAGTAATAGTGTCAAACCTGTAAGTTGTGTATTTCAGTGAGAGCGGAATCGACCGTCAGTTTAATTGCGGAATAAGGGGGCTACTTTGGGCGAAACTCCCAAGTACAGGAAGGCGTTAAATAGGTTGTCTTACAATCTATGTGTATATTTCGGAAAGGTGGTTCTTCCCCAAGTTTGGTAGTCAAGTCGATTTCCCGATTTTCCCTTCCTCCGAGAAAGATCTTTATTAAGACCGAAAAGCATATTTTAGAGCCCGATGCAAGATGACGTTTTATTTCACCACCAAAATTGGGGAAGAACCGTATATTGGAGTGGAACAGTGGTGTACTTTGGCGCGGAATATCCAAGAAATGCTTATTGGAATCGAACCGGTCAAATCTTAATTCCTCCGGGTCTTTTGGCCACTTCTTTTCTTATCTTCGCGTTATGGATTTTTGTAAAGTACTCTAAATCATTATCTTGATTCAAGACAAGTCTATCGTATAAATTTGCCAGTACTATCAAATCATCGAGAAAATGATTCGATGAAGCTCCTGTTAAGGTCACACCAAAAGCCGTTCTAGTCAAATAGAGTGGCTTTTTTAGTTTTGTGTTGTCGGTTTGATAACCATTGTCAATTTAGCCATAATTCAGTATCTTTGACTCATAGCCGTGAGGCTGTAATTTTTAACCGAATGAAACCCTGTCCAGATGGATGGGGTTTTGTTTTTACTTACCAAGCCTATCCTTGTTTAAATAAATTGTATTGCGTATCTTTGCACAACACAGTTAAATGATAAAGTCATTCAAACATAAAGGTCTCGAACGATATTGGACAACCGGCGAAACGAAGCTGTTGCCACAAACGCAGATCAAGAAAATACGGCGTGTACTGGACGCTATCGATTCGCTGAATGACGTGCCGAAGGATTTCGAGCCGTTCAGGTCATGGGGACCCCACCAGTTGCAGGGAGAATACAAGGGGTATTGGTCGCTGGACATCACCGGCAATTACCGAATCATATTTCAGTTCGATAACGGCAACGCTTGCAATTTGATTTATTTGGACACCCACTAAATACGAAGTATCATGAAAAGAGGGATTGAACATAACACCCATCCAGGGGAATACCTGAGGGAAGACATCATCGAGGCTAATGGCCTTACCATATCGAAGGCTGCGGAATTGTTAGGCATAACGAGGGCCAACCTGTCCAAGATCGTCAACGAGCACGCTTCTATCACCCCCAACATGGCCATCAAAATATCGTTGGTATTCGGGGGAAAACCCGATTTCTGGCTGCGTATGCAGTTGGCTTATGACCTGAGGGAAGCCGAAAGGGAGGCGGCTATCAATCCGCCCAACGTGAAAAAATTTGAATATGCATAGGTTGGGCTAATCCCCTTCCGGCGCAAATGTTCCCTTTATTAAAAGGGTGATTAACCCAAACAGGTATAAGCCTATTATTGGCCATGGAATACAACCTGATTATGAAATCAGTCCCTCCGTAGAAGATTTTGCGAATAACAAGGATACAGAATTAGAATTTACCATTTCTCTCATTAACAACTGAAAAGAATAATCAAATACTGATGCCAGCAACACCTAAGAAAACGTGGGGCAGATAGTGGTATCCAGAAGGTTTGTCCTCCATAGCTAACTCTGGTTTCCGTGGACAGGTACTCGCTCCGAAAAGCCCCACGTTTCTTAGCTGCAGAACGATGTAGCCAATTCAATATAAAAGACCTATAGATTGATTACTTTGGTCATAAGTGCCGTTAATGGAATGATAAAAAAAGACAACATATTGACTTAAATGGAAGAACGATTATTGAGAAAGAGAGTGTAACACCAACTGTGTCACTGGATAAAACGAATAAATAG
>NZ_JAMXBE010000022.1 GCF_024704835.1 Parapedobacter tibetensis | reverse complement strand
GCACCGCAGTAATTTTTCCCTTTTCGTTTGACAGATATTGGACACCCATACAGCAAATATAATCAAGATTAGCATCAAAAACAAATGTCCGGAGGAGGTTTGAACTCAAAATTTATTTTCTCTTAAAATACTCGAAGACTTCTTTCTTCGACGCCTCTCCTTTCAGCGTCTTCTTGGTTGTTTTCCGTTTTTCCAGTTCCTTGCCGACATAAGGGGCTAGCAATCCCATCTATATCCTCCNCTTCGACGCCTCTCCTTTCAGCGTCTTCTTGGTTGTTTTCCGTTTTTCCAGTTCCTTGCCGACATAAGGGGCTAGCAATCCCATCTATATCCTCCTTCTGGCCGTCTATGGCATCGATAGTGTGCTTACCATCATCCACCGGCTCATGAAGCGCGAGAACATCTTTGAGGCGCACCGCAGCCACCTCTACCAATACTTGGCCAATGAGGCAAAAGGGAACAGCCTACTCATCTCGTTTACTTATGGTCCATTGCAGGTGCTAATCGGCTTGCTCGTCATACAGATAGCTCAATGGGATACGTCTTTGCAATGGGTGTATGCCTTGGTGATAAATCCATCCAATATCACGAATGGAAAATGTTGCGGGATTTCCTACCAGCATTGCGGCATCGGTCACCTTTCCGAAAAGCGGTATACGACCCTTGGTGCGGACCGCGGCGTAACGCAGTGTAAACGTAAAACTAAATTTGTTAGTTTATTGCTTTTTGTGTAAGTTTGCTTTCAACACCATACCGTGAAAACATGGCCGACACCGAAAACAGCGTAAAAACCAACGGCAGGCAGGACGACCGCCTCTGGAAGGCCGTGCTGGAGCATGTCTTCCGGGATTTCCTGCGGTTCTTCTTCCCCCAAGACAGCGGACTGTTCGACTTCCGGAAAGGTTTTGTTTACTTGGACAAAGAGATGGACGAGCTTTTCCCCGAGCATAGGCAGGGAGGGAATAAAGGCGTGCGCTATGTGGACAAGCTGGTCAAGGTGTTCCTCAGGGACGGCGGCGAGCAATTCATACTATGCCATGTGGAAGTGCAGTCGCAGAAAGGGAAAGGCGATCTGGCCAGGCGCATGGCGGATTATTACATCAAGCTCCGTGAAAAATACAAGGCCCCCATCACGGCGATCGCCATACTCGGGGACGGCAATAAAAGCTACCGCCCGTCAGGCTACGAGGAGGGCTTGCTAGGCACCAAACTCACCTATGAATTCACCAGCTATAAGATATTGGACCAGAACGAGGTCGCGCTGCGTGCCGACCCCAATCCGTTTTCGGTGGTGGTGCTCACAGCGCTGATGGCCATCAGGCGCAAGAGTATGGATGACGATACCCTGCGGGGCATCAAACGGGACCTCTATTTCGAAATGAAAGCCAGGAAGATACCAAAGCACACCCGGACAGGTATTTACGACTTTTTAAAATACTACGTTTCTTTTGTCGATCCAAATCAATTCGCTATCTTTGAAGAAGAAACAGCACAAATAGAAGGAAGGAACACCGAAGCTATGGGAACAACGGAATATTTATTGGATAAGGCCGAAAGGCAAGGAATCCAAAAAGGCATAGAAAAAGGCATAGAAAAAGGCATTGAGAAAGGCGAGGAAACTAAAAGTTATAAAGTTGTAGCCAACCTAATCCAGCAATTGGGCTTAGACGATGCAGCTGCGGCAGGGATCGCTGAGGTCCCCATCGATTTCGTTCGCAAGGTCCGCGCTGTTTTGGCCAAAAAGAAATAGGGTACCCTATCCTATTATCCATATAACACAAGCCATACCCCAAAGGATATGGCTTTTTATTTCCTCACAAATTCAGTATTGCCCGGCCTCTGTTGATGATGGTATATTAGGTAGTGGTTTTTTCCGGAGGATTCTCCGATGGCAATGGGGTGGGGGATTTTACTCTTAAATAAAAAACCTCACATCCGACAGGTGTAATAGGCACGCTCAAATGGTTGTAAATTAAACTCGTTTTGCGTATTTTTGTATCATAAAAAATTGATCAAATGACAACATTGATTATTGAGAGTTCCGATCCAAAGAATGTGAAATTGCTTACTGAGTTGGCCAAGAAACTGGGGGATCGCGTGAAATCCATCAGTGCCACGGAAACGGAAGACTTGCTTTTAGGGGATTTGATGAATTCAGTGAAAACCGGAGAGTATGTGGACAAAGCCGACGTAATGAAAGCGTTGCGGTCCTAGTTTGACTTAAGTCCAAGCTTAACCTTCCATGAACCTAAAATTTTAAAATTTGACAAATCTTTTTTAAAGTCTGTTGAGAAAATTAAGGATGTCTCATTAAAACGGAAAATTGCGGATGCCATCGACAATGTGGAATCTGCTAAAGATCTGAATGAGGTTAAACAACTTAAGAAACTGAAGGGTTACGAAGCGAAGTTCGATTTCAGCAAATTGACGGTTTTTGAGGTATCGGTAAAGCTCTCGGAAAAACGCATTATTTGATTTTTGACTATCCAAAGGGCTACCCGAAACCACCCAAAAGACTACCCAAAGGCTTTCAAAATGATCTTCTTGATTTGCGGTAAACGATGCAGCGGAATATCCAATGAGCTTTAGACGGCTTCTTTTTTGATAATAATTGAGTATCTTTGACATTATGGATACGTTACAAGTTGATATTTTGAATCCAAAGGCGGAGAGATTGCTTAAAGATTTAGCTTCGTTGGGTTTAATTGAAATAAAACCTTTGGCTAACGATGGCTTCCTTGAAGCAGTTGAAAAAATCCGTTCCAAAGCCAAGAGGGATATTCCGAGCTTGGAAGATATAACCCAAGAGGTTGAATTGGTAAGATCGCAACGTTATGCCAAGAAAAAGGCATAGGGTAATTATCGATACTAATCTCTGGATAAGTTATCTGCTGTCCCCAAATTTCAAGAAGCTGGATGCCATTCTTGCTAGGAAAGAAATTAACCTATTGTTCTCTCAAGAACTATTAGACGAATTAATAACAGTTACCCAAAGACCAAAATTCAAGAAGTACTTTAATGCAAAGGATGTATCATCGCTATTATACCAGTTGAGAACAAGGGCAGAGTTAGTCAATGTTACCAGTATAGTACATGTTTGCAGGGATGATAAAGACAATTTTTTATTGGGTTTGGCTGAAGACGGAAAAGCTACTCATTTAATAACAGGCGATAAGGATTTGTTGATTCTGCAGAAGCATAAAAAAACAACAATTGTTTCAATAGCAGATTATCTTCGAAATCATTAAATTTAACCCATCAGCTTCAGCCAGGCGGGTAGTGTTTTTTTCAACAATTCTTTATCCTGAACTCACATTTACCTCTTTCTGTGAGGCAAAAGGGAACAGGCTACTCATCTCGTTTACTTATGGTCTATTGCAGGTGGTAATCGGCTTGCTCGTCATACAGATAGCCCAATGGGATACGTCTTTGCAATGGGTGTATGCCTTGGTGATATTGGGTGGGCTGGCGCTGGTGTATGTGGTGATGAAGATGTATTTGCTGAAGCGGTATGTGGGGTATCCACAGCCAATTTACTTTGAACCTGTGATGGCCCAAGTGACGTTTCACTTAACTTGAGCCAGAGAGGATAGCTTTTCTATTTCAGCAGCGTCCCGTCCTTCTCATATTGCTCCACGATGCCACGCTCTTATCTTTACCGCATAGGCGGAGCCGTGCTTTTTTCAAATTGAGCCACGGTTTTTTCATGGCTTCGGCAAGATGCATATGGCCGGGAGGCACGGTTGATACAACCAATTCTTGCTGATTGCTTTCCAGTAAATCGGAAAAAGCAGAAAGTGCTGTTCAAAGTGGGGAAACATCATATTTGTGGCCGATCAAAGTTTCGATTGCGTCACTAATTTCCGTACGCTCATCTCCTATTTTACGGGCTTTTTTATCGTGTGGTTTTTCCTCAGGGTGGCGGCATATTTCCGTTTATATTCTGAAGGGTTCATCCCGAAAAGCTTCGAAAACTGCTCCCTGAAATACTTGATATCATTAAATCCGGCCGCGAAAGCGGCTTCGCTGATATTTTGATTGGTGCTGATCAGCAGTTGCGCGACCTTGCGCAAGCGGATAAACCGGATGAATTCGCTGGCCGACTTTCCTGAAATCGACTTGATGCGCTTGTATAGATTCGGCCGGCTCATATCCAGTTCATCAGCCAGCGCGCTCACATTGAAATCTGGGTTGTTCAGCTGCAACTCGATCAGCTTGATGCACTTTTTCAGAAACTCGCTGTATTCGACGGGAATTTTATGGTCGTTGCTTTGCAGGGTGATTTCATTATAGAAAAATTGCTGCAACCGATTCCGGCTTTTGATGATGCTGGACACCCTGGCAATCAACAATTCGTTGTCAAAGGGTTTGGTCATGTAGTCGTCGGCTCCGCCCTCGATGCCTTTGAGCTTGACATCCGTGGATGAACTGGCCGTGAGCAGGATAACCGGTATATGGCTGTACAGCGGATCCTGCTTGATGCTTGAACATAAATCGATGCCAGTCATGCCGTTCATCACGACGTCGCTGATCACAATATCCGGTTCGTGTGTCTTGACCAGTTCGAAAGCATCATGCCCATTGTCGGCCTCGTATACCGTGAAGTCGTTTTCAAAAAGCCGGTAAATGTATTGCCGGATCTGCTCGTGGTCATCAACGACCAGCATCACAAGGCGATCGGAAATGACTTTAGAGACCTGATTCAGCTCCTTTTTGGCGATCGGCAATCGTGCGGCCTCCTCTCCAATCGGTGCTTCAGGGAGCAGCTCATCCAAGAAAACAGAATGCTCCCCGATGTCCTCGAACACCAAATGGCTGTCGAGGTGGTTTCTTCCCTCCAGCAAATGCAGGGTAAAACACGTCCCCTCCCCCGCAACGCTCGTATACGAAACGGACCCACTGTGGGCCTCGGCAAACGTTTTGACCAGAAACAGACCGATCCCGAATCCCTCTACCGCCTCTCCGTTGCTCGTATAGTCCCTGTGGAAACTGTTGAACAGTGCATCGCCCACATGCGGCGGGATACCGAACCCGGTGTCTGTTACGGTGATGTCGATGCCATCTCCTGCACGGGCCAGCGATACCTCCACGCTGCCCTGTTCGGGTGTAAACTTGATGGCATTGCTGATCAAATTGAACAGGCAGATTTCCAGTTTTTCACGGTCGCCGAGTACTTCAATATGGTCTGCGTCGCAGCTAAAGCGATAATCCAGCTGACGCGACGATGCATGCTGTTTGAAGCACAGAAATACTTCATGGCATAGGTTGACGATGTCCAACCGAGATAATCTCAATTCATCCATGCCGCTGTCCGCCTTCCGGAAGAGCAGCAGCTTGTCGACAAGGCTGAGCAGCCTCCTGGAATTCCGGTAGATGTTCGTCAGCTCCTCAGGATCGGTCATCTTGTTTTTGCTGTCGTACAGCATATCCTTGATGGGATTGACAATCAGTGTCAGCGGCGCGCGGAATTCATGGGAGATGTGGGTAAAAAAGGCAATCTTTTTCTCGTTGAGCTCCCGTTCTTTTTCCACCGTGACCTCGGCCAGCTCCAGGTGATGTTTCAGCTTCATCTGCCGCCGGTCGTAGTGCACGTACGCAGCGACGGCGGCCAAGGCCAGGCATAAATACAAGCCGTAGGCCCAGGGTGTGCGCCACCACGGTGGCAGCACCTCGATGGCCATGGTCCGTTCGAGCCCCGTCCATAGGCCGTTGGCGTCGGTAGATTTGATGCGCAGCGTATACTTGCCTTCATGCAGCCGAGAGTACCGCGCCGTCCGTTCGCCATTCACATAGTTCCAGTCGTTGTCCCATCCCTCCAGAAAGTAAGCGTACCTGATCTTATCCGGAAAAGAAAACTCCAATGCCGCAAACCCGAAGGTAAGCACCGCTTGATGGTACGGAATAACCAGCTTCTTTATGGTCAACAGGCTCTCGCCGTTTTCGTTGGTCCGATCAAACGGTTGGTTGTTGATGTGGAGGTCCGTAAGCACCATCTTGGGAGCGACGGATTCCAGGCGAACACCATCGGGATGGAATATGTTGAACCCGCGGATGCCACCAAACACAAATTCCCCGGATCTCAGCCTAAGGGCGGCATTGTAGCCGAATTGGTTGCTCTGCAATCCGTCTGATTCGAAAAAGTTCTGGAAGGTTCCGGCGGCGGGATGGAATTTCGATAGGCCATGATGGGTGGATATCCAAAAATTGCCCTTGCTGTCCTCCAACAGCTTCAGTAAGGTATTGCTGGGCAGGCCGTCCGATTCGGTGTAACGCCTGAACGTTTCGGTGACAATATCAAACTCCAGCAAGCCGCCTCCATTGGTACCGAGCCACAATACGTTGTCTTTTCCTTTGTGGATAAAGCGGATAGGGTGGTCAACCGGATACCGGTGTTTTGACCTGGACGCCATATCAACCCGGACAAGCTCCCCGTAATTCCCGAACCAAAGCACGTCGCTTCCGTCTTCCAATAGGCTGAGTACACTGGACACATCCATGTCAAACGGTTCAAACCGACCGGACTGCGCGTTCAACAGGAAGACGTGCCCGCCTTTAAGCGTAGTGGCCCAGATGCGGCCTTTGGAGTCCTCGTAGAGCTGCCAAATATAGGGGTTTTCATCGCGGGCATTGTTTTCCTTGCATGCATACCGGATAAACGATTGCGACCGGCTGTCCCATCGGTTGATGCCTCCGCCATACGTGCCTACCCAGATGTTATTTTTGCGGTCACGCAATACGCTCGTCACGTAATTACTGCTCAGCGAACCGTTAGCAGCGTCTTCGGCTCCGAAGCGCTTGAACCGGTTGGTCTTCCTATCCCAATTGATCAACCCACCACCGTCGGTACCGATCCATACCGATTGATCGCCATCTTCAGCCAGGGACAACACGAAATTCTTGGCACTTACCATGCCATTGGGAACCGGGTACTGGATACGCTCAAAATTCCGTTTATTGGGATCGATGATGTTGATGCCGCCCCGCAATGTGCCAATCCATTGACGGGATTGCGCATCTTCATACACCGCAAACACCGCATTGCTGGTTAGAATACCTCCTTCGTCATTACTCCGGATGTGCTGGATGGCTCCGGAAGCGCCATCCAGCACATTGATGCCCCCGCCATCCGTGCAAACCCACAACCGGTTGTCTTTCCCCAAGTAGAGTGCGGAAACGCTGTTGGACGACAGACCGTCTTGGCGGCTGTATCTTCGGTATTGTTCCGTGGTAGGGTCATAGCGGAACAGGCCCTTGTCACTTCCGATCCAGACCATTCCGTCTGGCGTTGTGCAAAGCGTGGTCGCCTCCCGGAGGTTGTGGGAAGCGATGCGTACGGAATGATGCTGGGAATCGTAGTAGCACAGTCCCACGTGCTGGACGAAAAGCCATAACTTGCCATCTTCATCCACAGCTATGCCATGTACCGAATAGCTGTGTTTTTTATGATATCCCTGCATGAGCGGTATGCTATGTCCCACGGGCACACCGTCCTGGCCATCGGATATTGCCAGCAACCCGACTCGTTCACTTCCGGCAAAAAGCTGTCCCGAGGCATCGATCGCGAATCCGTTGATGGCGGATCTGAGGGGCTGATGCTCCCGGTTGGCCGATGTAATTCGTAGGCGCCTGAAGGTGGAGCCGTTTTCCCCCAAGATAGCTGCCCCGCGTTTGGTGGCCACCCAGATGCGCTGCCGGGCATCTTCGATGATCGCCGAAACCCCGTTGTCGGGTAGTGAAGTCTCGTCATCCAATATGTGCTTGTACGCGCGGAATTCGTAACCGTCATAACGGTTCAAACCATCGAATGTGCCGATCCACATGAATCCATGCCTATCCTGATAGATGCAATTGACATAGTTGTTGGATAGACCATGTTCAATGCCCAGATAGGTTGCCTGAATCTTCTCCCCGGAGAAGGCGTGGCAGGTGCTTATGGCAAACCACAGGAGGATGGGCAGTACTTTTCCTGTCATGAGTCGGCGGTGTTTATAATTGAACATGCCAGATAAATATCGGAAAAATTTCCCGTTGGCACCAAATGCATGTATCCGGACGGCATTTTGTAGCGTTTTGACCCCCCAGATAGTTTATACACCCCCCTTGGTTTCGGTATAAATTGCCAATAATTGTCCCAGCCAACCAAGTTAGGAAAGAGAGTTGCCATCATGGAATAACGCTACTATGCTTTTAAGGGCTAAAAGCCTCTATTAACCAATGTAAATTAGTTCACCAGTTTAACCACTTAAAAGTTATAAACCAAATGTGTACAAATTATGATGTGTTGCAAGGCCTGTGCAGAACCTGCCGGGGCTTGATCAATCTAAAGGCGATGAAGCTGTTTGCCGTGCTTGCCGTGGCAGGGGCTATCAACGCCAACGTATTTGCCGGGGATCGACATATCCCACAGCAGCTGGAGGTGCGGGGTACCGTATCCGACTCGTTGGGCATGTTGCAGGGGATATCCGTGCTGGTAAAAGGGGCCAACCAAGGGACAGCCACCGACCAGCAGGGGCGCTATTCCATCCGCATAGCGGACAGGAATGCGGTGCTGGTATTCTCCATGATGGGCTACCAGACGCAGGAAATACCGGTAAACGGAAGAGCCGAAATCCATGTCGTCATGTCATCGGCCAGTTCAGCGCTTGACGAGGTCGTTGTCGTGGGCTTCGGCAGCCAGAAGAAGGTAAACCTGACCGGGGCCGTGGGCGTTGTGGATGCGAAAGCGCTGGAATCCCGCCCGGTAACTTCCGCCACCCAAGCATTGCAGGGCTTGGTGCCGGGCCTGAAGATCACCACTAGCTCCGGGGCGCTGGACCAAAATATGGGTATCAGCGTTCGCGGCACCGGCACCATCGGCAGTTCAAGCGGGGCGCCATTGATCCTGATCGACGGCATGGAAGGCGACCTGAATACCGTGAATCCGCAGGACATCGATAATATATCCGTATTGAAAGATGCCGCCGCATCCTCCATCTATGGATCGCGTGCGCCGTTCGGTGTCATCCTGGTGACCACCAAGTCCGGCAAGCAGGGCAGGATTTCCATCAATTACAACAACAGTTTCCGCTCCGCCAGTCCCATCAACATGCCCGAAATGATGGATTCGTACACCTTTGCGGTGATGATGAACTCCGCACTGATCAACAGCGGACGGACCGCGAGGTTTTCCGACGAGACCATGCAAAAGATGTTGGATTTCCAGGCGGGAAGACTGACCGGCGGGCTCGACCCGGCAGACAACGGTACCGATGCCTGGGAAGATGTCTGGGCGCTTGGCTATGCCAATACGGACCTGTACAAAGAGACGTATAAGCGTAACGTCTTATCAAACGAACATAACCTGAGCGCTACGGGCGGGAGCGAGAAGATGACCTATTATGCTTCCTTCAACTACCTCGACCAGGGCGGGCTGCTTATCCACGGCTCGGACGGCATGAAACGGTATAACCTGACAGGGAAGATCAATTCGACCCTTACCAATTGGCTTAAGTTCAACTACAGCTCTCGCTTTACACGTACCGACAACTGGCGTCCGACAGCCTTCAGCGGCGGTTTTTATAATTATTTTGGCCGGCAGAACTGGCCCAACATACCGGTCTATGACCCCAACGGACACATCTTCGCCCCCAACATCATTGGCCTTGAATTGGGCGGGCAACGCAATACACAAACCGACCAGCAGTATCACCAGGGAGCTTTTATTCTCGAACCCGTCAAAAACTGGGTGACGAACGTGGAATTGAACTACAGGATCGAAAACGGTGGGGTCAAGCAGGCTACATTGCCGGCTTACGCCCATGATGCCATGGGCAACGTGGTAGACACGAGAGGCACTTCCAGCCTGTACCAAGATCAGATCAAGGAGAATTACCTGAACATGAATGTGTACAGCAATTACTCGCACACCTTCAACGAAGTCCACAATTTCAAGGTGATGGGTGGCTTTCAGATGGAAGAACTGGATCAGCGTTTCTTCTCCGCGTCCAAAACCGGGCTGGTATCAACCGACCTGACCGAATTTGATTTGACGACCGGGTTGAACGGTGCGGGTGTTGCCCAGCCACCGGTAATCAGCGGCTACAGCAACGAATGGGCAACGGCTGCATTTTTCGGCAGGTTGAACTATGACTATGATGGTCGCTACCTGGCGGAAGTCAACTTGCGTTACGATGGCACCTCACGCTTCCGTATCGGCAACCAATGGCAGTGGAACCCATCATTTTCCGTCGGATGGAATATCGCAAGCGAACGTTTCTGGGCACCGCTCACGGACGTTGTCAACCAGTTGAAGCCGCGGTTTTCATATGGCCAGCTGGGTAACCAAAACACCAATAACTGGTACCCGACGTACCGGGCGATGACCCTATCGCCCCTCAGTGGTGCGTGGCTACAAAATGGCATCCGTCCCAATACGGCTGCAATCGGCGGACTGGTAAGCACATCGCTGACCTGGGAAAAAGTAAGGTCGTGGAATATCGGGCTGGATTATGGCTTGCTTAAAAACCGATTGACGGGGGCATTTGATTATTTTACCCGCTACACGGATAACATGGTGGGCCCAGCTCCTGAGCTGCCGGCCACCTTGGGTATCGCTACGCCACAAACGAATAATACCGACCTGCACACGAAAGGGTGGGAGGTTTCCATTGGATGGAGCGATCGCCTTGCTAACGGATTAAGTTATGGCATCAACCTGAACCTCTCTGACCAGATCACGATCATTGACAGCTACCCGAACAACAAGACCAATTCCATCAACACCTATATTGCTGGCCAACGCGATGGCCTGATCTGGGGATACGAAACCGTCGGCATCGCCAAGACCCAGGCAGAAATGGACGCCCACCTCACTTCCCTGCCAAACGGCGGTCAAAGCACGCTAAGCTCCCAATGGGGAGCGGGCGATATCATGTACCGCGACCTCAACGGGGATGGCAAGATCAGTGCCGGTTCGCGGACGTTGGGCGACCATGGCGACCTGAAGATACTCGGGGATTCGTACTCCCACTATTTCTTCGGCGTGGACCTCACGGCTGCCTGGAAGGGGTTTGATTTCCGTGCCTTCTTTCAGGGTGTCCTGAAGCACGACATGTGGGTGGGTGGCGATGCCACCACGAACAATGAAGGGGGCGGCGGCCAATTCTGGGGTGTCCGCGGCAACAGGAGCGAGTGGCATATGAGGGGCTTTATACAGCACAACGACTATTTCCGCGCCGAGCCGGTAGGCATGCCGGGGTACGAGGTCCCCGCAAACCTTGACGCTTACTTCCCCCGTCCGTTGATCAGCCCCTCCAGCGCCGACATCAGCAATGGGAAGAATCAGATGGTGCAGAGCCGTTACATCCAGGATGCGCGTTACGTGCGGCTGAAGAATATCCAACTGGGTTACTCCCTACCGGGCTCCTGGATGCGTAAAATCAATTTTTCCAACTGCCGTCTCTTTATGTCGGGCGAAAACCTGTTCACCTTCAGCCCGTTGTTCGCGGTGTTCGACCCCGAGACGGTAAGCGGCGGCGTGGGGGGCAATGCCTATCCGCTGTCATCTACGCTATCATTTGGAGTAAGTGCAACTTTTTAACGCAATAGTATCATGAAAACAAATAACATCTATATAGCCTTGTTGGCATTGACCATCGGTGGCGGGTTCACTTCCTGTGAGAAATTCCTTGAGCGCGAACCGCTGTCTACCTTAGCCCCAGAAACCTATCTCACAGAGGCCTCCCAATTGCAGGCCTATGCGGATGATAGCTATCCGCGTATCCTTCCGTCAAGCTCGGGCAATTCATACGGGATTTTTGCCCAAGACCAAGGTACCGACAACCAGATTTCCACGAATGCACCGAGCCGTTTCGCCACCGGCCTGTGGCGGGTGCCCAACAGCGGCGGAGATTGGTCGTTCCAAAACATCTATCGACTCAATTTTTTCTTTTCCATGGTCAATCCAAGATATGGCGACGATCTGGGCGGGGCACAAAATACCATTTCCGGCAACCTGGCCGACGTGCAGCACTACATCGGCGAAATGTATTTCCTGCGTGCACTCGAATATTTCAGTCGCTACCGGCAATTCGGCGACTTTCCGATCATCACCGAACCGCTTGCCGACGACCTTGCGGTGTTGACGAAGGCCAGCCGGCGTTCGCCGCGCAACGAAGTGGCGCGGTTCATCCTGTCCGACCTAGACAAAGCCATTACGCTGCTGGCAGCCAAGGATATGGCTACGACCCGTATCAACCGCGATGTCGCCCTGCTGCTGAAGTCGCGGGTGGCCTTGCATGAAGGTACTTGGCTGAAATATTTCAAGGGTACCGCGTTTGTGCCCAATGGGGATGGCTGGCCCGGTAAAGTGAAAGATTACAACGCCAACTACCAGTTTCCTGGCGGTAGCATTGACAGTGAAATTGATTTCTTCCTCGGGGAAGCCATGTCGGCCTCAAGGGAAGTGTCGGAAAAATACAAGAACACCCTCACCCAGAATACTGGCGCGCTGCAACAGGCAACGACGGAGCCCGCCAATCCCTACTTCAATATGTTCGGGTCTGAAAACCTGTCGTCGGTACCCGAAGTCTTGCTCTGGCGGCAGTACGCACTCGGTATACTGGGGCATGACGTAGCGCTTGCCGCCAACCAAGGGAATTGGGGAGTAGGTGTTACCCGCGGCTATGTGCAGAACTTCCTGATGGCAGATGGGACACCGGTCTACGCAAACGGCACCTATGCCGATGGCAACGGATACTACATGGGCGACAAGACGATTCGGGATGTCCGTGCCAACAGGGATTCCCGCCTGTCGTTGTTCCTCAAGGAGCCGGGGCAGCACAATATCCTGGTGGTGAGCCAGACCGGTCTAAACATCAACTATGAGGAACCCATCCCCAATATCACCACCGGCGATGCACAGCGGGGCTATACAACCGGTTATGCTTTACGGAAAGGGGGCAATTTCGACACCAAATACCATGTCCAGAATCAGGGTTATACCGGCATCATCATCTATCGCGCGGCCGAGGCGCTCCTGAACTACATGGAAGCTTCCTACGAACGGAACGGATCGTTGGACGCTTCCGCGCGGGAGTACTGGCAGATCATCCGCCGCCGTGCCCACGTGGGCGATGACATCGATGCAACGATTGCCGCCACCGATATGGGCAGGGAGGCTGGAAATGACTGGGGCGCTTATTCCGCCGGACAGGTGCTCACCGATAAAACGCTGTACAACATCCGTCGCGAGCGACGCAGCGAGTTTATTTCGGAAGGGTTGCGCTACATAGACCTGTGCCGCTGGAGGGCGATGGATCAGCTGATTGCCGGTCCCTACATTCCGGAAGGTTTCCACCTGTGGAATACACCGATGGAGAGCTGGTACACCGACCTGCGGGCCGATGGGACGGACAATGCCAACGTTTCTTCGCCCGCCCTCAGCGAATACCTGCGTCCATACCAACGGAATGCCAACCAGTTGGCCTATAATGGATTTACCTGGAAGATGGCCCACTACCTGACACCGATTGCGATAAACCAGTTTCTGCTGACGGCGCCTGATGGGCAAACGGTCTCCGACTCGCCAATTTACCAGAATCCTTACTGGCCTGCGGCAGCGGATCAGCCGGCAATGGAGTGAAACGGGGCTGAAACCAATTAACGATACGCAATTTGACAAATAGTATAACCACGATCCGAATTAATCAACGTATGGAAGAACGAGTGATTTCCCCATTCCAAGAGCCGTTGCTGGCATTGTTTATCTCGATTTTATATCTGACGGCACCGTTTTTCAGCCAGGCACAGGAGGGCAATGCCAACGCGGCCATCATCCTGAACGGCGTCCCTTGGTTTGATGACAACGGGAGCATCGTCAACGCCCACGGCGCCTGCATCGTCGAGGACGGTGGGCGGTACTATCTTTTCGGCGAGTATAAGACCGACAGCGTGAACAGGTTTATCGGCTTCAGTTGCTACTCCTCTGCTGACCTGGCCAATTGGAAATTCGAGCGCATCGTGCTGCCGGAACAACGAGATGGGCTGTTGGGGCCCAACCGTGTCGGCGAACGGGTAAAGGTGATGAAATGCCCCACCTCCGGCGAATACGTCATGTACATGCACACGGACAACAGGAAATACTCGGATCCGCATGTCGGATATGCCACTAGCAAAACCATAAACGGGGAATACGAATTTCATGGCGCCTTGCTGTATGACGGCCAGCCAATCCGCAAATGGGACATGGGCACCTTCCGGGATACCGACGGGCAGGGCTACCTGCTCATCCATCACGGCGATATCTACCGGCTGAGCAAAGACTACCGTTCCGCGGAAAAAAAGGTCGCCAGCTTCATCCCGGGAGTGGGCGAATCGCCGGCCATGTTCATGAAAGATGGATTGTACTATTTGCTGAGCTCCAACCTCACCAGCTGGGAGCGCAATGATAACAAGTATCACACCGCACCGTCCGTTGAAGGTCCATGGGAAGAACGTGGGCTGTTCTGCCCGGAAGGCTCGCTGACCTACAACTCGCAGTGTTCCTTTGTGTTCCCCCTTGTACGTGGCAACGACACCATCCCGCTTTATATGGGCGACCGCTGGTCGTTTCCGAACCAAGCCGACGCGGCTACGCAGGTGTGGCTGCCCCTGCAAACCAATGGCACCAAACTGTCCATCCCCGAATACTGGCCCTATTGGGATGCCAATAGCCTGGAGCCCGTGGCGTTTCCCGAAGATGTTTTGGTGACACTGCCGCCGAATACCGCCCTGGCTTCGAACAGAAAAGGGGATTTGATGCGCATCCCATACAACGGCTTGCCGGTGGGCCTCATCGGAGAAAGTGGTCCACACGGCGGTTATGCGCGCGTAAGCATCACCGGCAATGACGGGACGACTTTCCATACCTCGCTGGTCGATTTCTACAGCAAAGTGCCGGATACGGGCTTGCGTTTTGTTACCCCACCGCTGCCGGGGGGAGACTATACCCTACAGGTGGAGGTGTCGAGGGAGCAAGGCGTCTGGTTCAACAAACGCGGCGACCGGTATGGATCGGAGGGGTATTGGGTGCGCGTCCACCAGCTTGTGGTCTTTCCCCATGGACACGCAGGTAGTACCCGTAGGCACATCGCACCTTCGGATTACAGCCAAGAATGAAACGGTCAATATACAATCCATATAATTATAGCTATTAAATACACTGTTATGGTACACGACAACCGACGGGATTTTTTGAGGAAATCCCTAATGGCAACAGGGGCTGTGCTGGCTTCGGGCTCAGCGCTTTCACACCCTGCCATATTGAATCAAAAGCGCCCTAATGATCAGATTAATGTGGCCGTTATCGGAATTAACGGGAAGGGGAAACACCATTATTCCCGGTTCTGCCAGATTCCGAACACACGGGTGACCGTCATCTGTGACGTCGACGAGCGGCTGTTCCCTGCTGCAATCAAGGACATAGAAACGCTGTCGGGTTTTAAACCCAGAACGGAAATAGACATCCGCAACGTACTGGAAGATAAAGATGTAGATGTCATATCCATCGCTACGCCCGACCACTGGCATACGTTGATGACCGTGTGGGCTTGCCAGGCCGGAAAGGACGTATATGTTGAAAAGCCCGTTTCCTATACCATCGAAGAAGGACGGAAGATGGTAGAGGCTGCCCGCAAATACGGCCGCATCGTGCAAGCTGGAATGAACATGCGGTCGGAAGCGTCGGTCCAGGAAGCGATGAAATTCCTGCATGAAGGGAAGTTAGGGGATATTTATATGGCAAAAGGCGTTTGCTTCAAACCAAGGAACAGCATTGGCCATCTTAAAGATTCCAACGTGCCTGAAGGAGTGCATTGGGACTTATTCCTGGGGCCAGCACCGGAAAGGCCATTCAATCCGAATAGGTTCCACTATAATTGGCATTATTTCTGGGACTATTCCACCACGGAAATGGGGAATATCGTCCACCAAATGGACTTGGCACGTTGGGGGATGAATAAGCACGAGCATCCGGTAAAAGTGCATTCGGCCGGAGGTATGTTCGTGTGGGATTCCGACCAAGAAGTACCCAACACGCAACATGTAATCTTCGAATATGCGGATGGCAAAATCCTGCAATACGAGGTTCGCGGTGTGTACTCCAATGAAGAAGGCGACGTCAGCGTGGGTAACCTCTTTTTTGGGAGCGACGGTTGGATGACGTCTGCTGGAGGATGGAAAACCTTCTATGGAGGTACTGAAGGGGTGTCAGACCCTGATTATACGCCCGGTTTTCCCAAGAGGATCGAAAAGCCGGGGCCCATTATCCAGCAAATGGATTTATCCGCTTATCCCAAGACAGACCATTATGAAAACTTCATCAACTGTGTGCGTAGCCGGAAGCGGGAAGACCTCTATGCCGATATTATTGAGGGACACCGATCGGCCACGTTGAGCCACTTGGCGAACATCTCATTCCGGACAGGAAGAAAACTGATATTCAACCCGGATACGGAAACGTTCAACGGTGATACAGCGGCAAATGCGTATTTAAGCCGTCAATACCGTTATCCGTATATCATGCCCAAAGAAGTATAAAATAAATAACCATCATCAGGAGTTAACGAAAATCGTATATTGGCATGGACAAAAATCAAGCGTTGCATATAGCTGCCATATTCATGGCTATTGCATGTGTATTTTGCATAAGTAATCCAGCTTCTTCACAGGAAGTTGGGCCCAATGCATTGACAAAAAAAGAAATGGAGGAAGGCTGGGAGTTGCTTTTCGATGGTAAAACAACGAACGGTTGGCGTGGCGCAAATAAAGCGTCGTTCCCCGAAAAGGGCTGGGTCGTCGAAGATGGTACGTTGACCACGCAGCATAACGGTGGCGGTGGCGACATTGTGACCGAAAATATGTACAGCAATTTTGAGTTATCCGTCGATTTCAAAGCGCCGGTAAACGCAAACAGTGGGATAAAATATTTCGTACTGGAGGATGTATATGAAGCGGGCAAAGCATTGGGCCTTGAATACCAAACACACGATACGGGCATAAGGCCGCTGGATGATGGCAGCCTGCATTCCATTGCATGCCTTTATGAATTACTGCAGGCTACAAACCGTGTGGTAAATCCGGCCGGGGAATGGAACAGTGCCCGTATTGTTGCAAGGGGGATTTATGTTGAACATTGGCTGAACGGGATAAAGGTTTTGGAATACGAACGAGGTGGAAAACAGTTTCGTGAAGCAGTGGCTAAGAGCAAATTCAAAAATTATCCGAATTTTGGGAAAGCACTGAAAGGTCATATCCTGTTGCAGGATCATGCTGACTTGACCGCTTTCAGGAATATTAAAATCAGGGAATTGAGTTGTAATTAAATAGAGTCTGTCCATAAAGTCCGTGATACGATGAAGAGAATAGTAATCTGCTTTTTTTTGCTTTTTTCCTACGCCTATGCACGGGATGGCTTTGGTTTGGTTAACCATAACAAGGGTGCTTCGCTCTATTACCAAGGAAATGAACAGGTGATCCATACGGCGATCGACATGCTGGTCGACGATTCCAAATCGGTCTGCATAGATCCGTTCTCGCTGTCCGATAGCATGCCGGGTGGAACCGTCGTAATCGGTGTGGTCAACCAAGATAGGGCCTTCAAAAACCTGTTGGCTACACATCAGGTTGATATTTCAGGGATACGGGATAAATGGGAAGCATTCCAAATACAGGTGGTGGGAACCGGAAAGAAACGCTACCTATTTGTCGTCGGCAGTGATCCGAGGGGAGCTGCATACGGTGTGCTGGAACTCTCCCGCCTGATTGGCATCTCGCCCTGGAAATGGTGGGCGGACGTTACTCCGGAAAAAAAGACCACGGTATCCTTGCCGGCTGACTATAAAACGACACAGTACCCGTCGGTGCAGTACCGGGGCATCTTCCTGAACGACGAGGATTGGGGATTGAACCCCTGGAGCAGCGGGACATTCGAGCCTGAAGCCAAGCTGAAAGAAGGAATTGATCTGGCAAAAACCAGAAAAATGAAGACCATTGGCCCGAAGACCTACGCTAAAATCTTTGAGTTGTTGCTCCGCCTGAGAGCCAATACGATATGGCCAGCGATGCATGAGGTGACCGTGCCGTTCTATTTCGTAGAGGGCAATCGGGAAGCCGCCGAGCGATACGGTATCTACATCGGATCATCACACTGCGAGCCGCTGGCACGGAACAGCGCCACGGAATGGGACATCTCGGGCATAGGCGAATATAATTACCTGACCAACAAAGATCATGTGATATCCTATTGGACGGACCGGTTGAAAGAACTGGGGAGTTCAAATAACATTTTCACCATCGGTATGCGCGGCAAGCATGACGGCCCCATGGAGGGCGTAAAAACCACCGAGGAATATAAAGAAGCGATAAGCAAGGTCATCGCCGACCAAACCGAGTTGCTGAAAACGTACATCAACCCGGATCCCTCCAAGGTGCCGCAGGTAATCATTCCGTACAAAGAAGTGCTGGATGTTTACAAAGCAGGACTGGACGTGCCCGATTACGTGACGCTGATGTGGTGTGATGACAACTATGGCTACATCACCCATTTCCCAGACACGGCAGAAAAGAACCGCAGTGGTGGTAACGGCATATACTACCATGCGTCCTATTGGGGGCGGCCACACGATTACCTTTGGCTCGGCACAGCAAACCCTGTATTGCTCTACCAGCAAATGAAACTCGCGTATGACAAAGGGGTCCGTAAAATATGGATACTGAATGTTGGGGATATAAAAGCCATTGAATATCAGACGGAACTGTTTCTGGACATGGCATGGGATATCGATGGGGTGGCCGATGGCGGTGTAAACGCCCATTTGTACAACTGGCTGGGGCGGGATTTCGGTGAGCACGCCGCCGATCGGTTCATTCCGCTGATGCAGGAATACTATCGGTTGGCTTATATCCGCAAGCCGGAATTCATGGGAAATACAAGGGAAGAGGAGCGCGATCCGGCTTATAAAGTCATCAAAGACCTGCCCTGGAGCGAGGAGGAAATTTCGGGAAGGCTCCGCGCCTATAATGACCTGTCTGACCAGGTGGAAAAGCTGACGAACCTGATTCCGGCCCACCGACAGGCAGCCTATTTCGAGTTGGTGAAATACCCCGTGCAGGCCGCCTCGCAGATGAACCGTAAATTATTGTACGCACAGCTTGCCCGTCATGGCAAGGCCGAATGGCGGCAAAGCCATGCGGCCTTTGACAGCATAGCGGCGCTGACACACCAGTACGACACGCTGAAAGGCGGGAAATGGGATAAAATGCTGGACTACAAGCCGCGTAACCTGCCTGTATTCCAGCAAGTGAAGGAGGAACAGGCAGCTCAGCCTTTGCCCACCTACCGAACTCCTCGCTATGTATTTAATGGCATTGATTTTACCAGCAGTACGACCGAGCAAACCCCTATCGAGGGTCTAGGCTACGAAGGCAAGGCCTTAGCACTACAAAAGGGAAGCAGCATCACATTCGACCTGCCCCATTTACCCGGCGATTCCGTTTTTGTGGAAGTACGGCTATTGCCCAACCATCCGGTGGAGGGAGAGCAGCTGCGGTTTGGAATAGCCCTTAATGATACGCCTATGAAAGAAATTGACTACCGGACCCTCGGACGGAGCGAGGAATGGAAGGAAAATGTGCTGCGGAACCAAGCCATCAGGAAGGTTGCTTTTCCGGTAGCGCACCAATCAAACCACCGACTGACACTCAAAGCCCTGGACGCAGGGGTAGTCATTGACCAAGTGCTGGTGTATGGTCGAAGCGAAGGCGGGGTCGGTGTTACAATTTGAGTTCGCCCGTAGTGAGGTGGCCTAAACCGACGAACGGATACCACTCGGCATTGATCCGATGCATAGGTTGAATACCGAAGATGGATAATGATTCAACGGTAGGGATTTATCCGTTCGGACAAAACCCCTGAAATTGGGGATTTGCGATGAGGCCGAAAAGGGCAAACTTTGTAAATCTAATGTATGGGACAAAACGACGTTTATGAATATCACGCCATCTATACTAATCATCGCAACCATTTTGTTGTTGTCGTCTTGCAGCTGCCTCCGTGTGTTGATGGGAAGGATTAAAGACCGTGAAACGCAACAGCCAATTAAAACAGCCAGGATAACTGTGACAAACAAGGGTTATCACCGGTATTTCGAATCAGATAGTACGGGCTATTTCGAGTCCTTCCTTACTGGAGGTTACAGATGTCCGAGAATCCACGCCCGTATCGAGGCCGATGGCTACAAGCCTTTGGATATCAAAGAACCTAGAAAGCGGGATACGATTACTGTATATCTCGAAAAGTTGGAATAAGGAGCTCATGAAATCGTATGTATAAGCCATCGCCCCGTTTCGTGCTTCATCGTTCATCCATGCTCAGCGAGTAGGGAAGGTCCGTTTGTTGCACTGGGCGATCCGTGTCTGGTTGATCACTCATGGTAAAAAGCAACGTAGCGCCATCCATGAGTTGATTGTGTGTCAGAAATGCCTTCGTGTAGGCCGCTCCGTTTACAGCGAGCTGTTTGATGTACCTGTTGGCCGGACCGTTTTCCGGCGCCTGTATATCCAGTATGCGGTCCTTGGCAAGCTGCACACGCACATGTTTGAACAACGGCGTGCCCAGCACATACTGATCGGTGCCGGGGCAAACCGGATAAAAGCCCAATGCCGAAAACACATACCATGCAGACGTCTGTCCGTTGTCTTCGTCACCACAGTACCCATCAGGCCCTGCATGGTACAGCCTATCCATGGTTTCGCGTATCCAATATTGTCCTTTCCATGGCTCGTTGCTGTATCCGTAAAGGTAGGTCATGTGTTGGATAGGTTGTTTGCCGTGGGCATATTGCCCCATGTTGGCCACCTGCATTTCGCGCATCTCGTGGATGGGGCCGCGGCGACCACCCAAGCCGAAGCGGGTGGAGAGCGCAAAGATGGTACCCAGCTTGTTGACGAAAGCGCGCTCGCCACCCATCAACTGTTTGAGGCCGGCGATTCGGTCTCACCTGAGGCGAGACTGCTGTGGACCATCCAAAAGACAGCCGATCTCTTGATCCAATGCATCTCCTTTTAAGTTTTTTGCAACGATCAATCTATTCTCATCCAATAAAAAGGACGCTGGGATTGCCTGAACGCCATATTTTTTAGCAACAGGCTCATTCCAAAACGCCAGGTTCGAAACGTGAGTCCAATTGCTCATATTGTCATTGGCAATCGCATTTAACCAATTCTCCTTTTGACCTTCACGATCCATGGATACACTGATGATACGCAACCCTTTATCTTTATATTTGCTATACATCTTTACCAGATTAGGATTTTCGGCGCGACAGGGCACACACCAGGATGCCCAAAATTCGACGATGGTTATTTTACCGAGACTCTCCTTCAGTGACACCATTTCTCCGTCGGTATTGGGTGCATTAAACTCAGGAGCTTGACCGCCTACCTCGGTACTACTTATCCGCTCAAGACGTGATTTCACGTCTCTTGCAATATCTGAACGCTTGATACGATCAGATAACTTCTCATAGTATGCGTTGATTTCCGCAGAAGTATGCTTACTAAGCATTTCCATTAGCAGCATTGCACTTAAATAAGAATCTTGATTACGACTTAGCAATTCTTTTTTGAAAAGCTTTTCATTTTCCTTGATTTCTTTACGGGCATCCTCATAGGCTTTCATCTTCGATGAATCGTGACTCATTTTCGCTTTACGCATTTCATTTTGGGTGCCCGTCATTTTTTTGTTAATCTCCCGTATATATTCAATGTATTCCGAAAGAGCTTCGTTTTCTTTGCCACCAGAAACCTTTGAATGCAACAAACTATCGTAGTGAACATCAAATCTTATTTTTTGGTTCTCGGCGATGTATTGTATTTTGTTTGGAAATCCTTCAATTTGAAGAAAGCCAAGGTACGGGGATTCAACTTCAGGCATATCCAAATTAAATTGGCCGTCTCTTATTGTCATTGTGTCTATGGGAACATCAACGCGTGTAGATGCATCCAGTTTAGATAGATATACCTTCTTGCCATCCTCGATACCCTCGACATTTCCGGAAATAAAATATCCTTTGTTTTCCTGACATCCCGTGAATAACAGGCTTAGGAACAAAAACGTTAATGCGGTGATTCTCATCGTATAATTTTTTATTACTGGTGTTGGAATTTAGTACGATGGATTCTGCTCTACCACAAATCCTCCTACTTCTATCGAACTCGCTTCAATAGGTAGGATATATTTATCAGGATTAGTAGCAGTAGATTTTACTATAGTTATGTCAAAATCATCCACAAAATGGTATCGAACTAAGTCAAACCATTCTTCGCCAATTTCAATAGCCAGTTCGATGTATTTCTCAATACGTACTGCTTCAAGGAATTCACTCATGCTGATGGTACTGGGATAGGTTTCAAAGCCATCTCCTCCAATACTGCTAGCTCCGGCCCTTTCGCGAATTGTATTCAACGCGTCTAATGCCTCGGCTGTCACGCTGCCGGCAGCACGAGCTGCCGCTTCAGCGTAGATCAAGTACACTTCAGCCATTCTTAAATGATAGATCATTTCATACCTGTCTGTTGAACCCCGGGTAATATATTTTCTAGTATCCATACCCGTGGCTCCAGCATCAAAAATCGTGGAGGATATTCGATCTCCATCGTGTCTAATGTGCTGTCCACCTATTGTCGTAATGCCATTGGCAACTTCATTTAGCACTTCTGCGTTGACCTCCATCCAGAAACCGGTATAATTTCCTATACCTAGAATTGACTCACTTATATCTCCTTTGGAACCAAAAAGAACTTCCGGGTTATCGTAAATGACTGTACTGGTATTGTCAAACTGATCCAAATAATCGGCTGCAAGTACAAAATTAGATCCCGAATTTTCGATGACATCTTTGGCTAATAGTGCCGCGCCTTGGTAGTTCCCTTGGTATAGCAAGACCTTCGCTTTTAGTCCTTTTGCGTAGGTTGTATTTATATAATATTTGGCCCGTAAAGCAGGTGCGTTGGCGATAGCTTCATCAAGGTCATCGATAATGGCATCATAAACTTCTGCGACTGTATTTCTGGGCAAAGCCTCACCAGATCTGACAGGGTCTGTACGCAACGTAATCCCGTATTTAGAATCAAGATCATAGAATTGTCCCCATAAGCGTAATAGATAAAAATGAGCAGTAGCTCTTATAGCTTTTGCCTCAGCCAGGATTTCAGCCTGTCGGCCTGGGGTTGTAAAATCTTCGCCGGTCAAAAGAGTCACCTTTTCGATCAGCCAATTACAACGATTGACGATTTCATACATTCTGGCATAACAAGCAACATTGAATAGTGTTCCGCTGGAAATTGGATTATTGATTACATATGAAGCCATTTCGGGGGTGTTGTTAAAAGCGAGATTGGGCGTCCCTGCACCACTTAATATGGATGGTAGAAGAAATATTTGCGGCGTTCCCTCGGCTGTTCCCCTTTGTCGAAAACCAGCATACACTCCAATCAATGCTAATTCTGCCGTTCGTTCATTTACAATAGCGTCATCCGCATCCAGTGCATATTTTGGTATTCTATCGTCTAGATCCACTACTAATTGACAGGAGCACAGGCTAATAAAAATAGAACAATATATAATCTTTATAAAGCTATTTTTTAATAATTTCATGTTAATAGATTTAAATATTTATAGGCTGAGATTAATTCCAAAAGTGAACGTTCTTGCTTGTGGATAGGAAGCTCCATTATCCGTGATTGCATCAGTTGTACTTCCCGCCCTTTGTCCACTCACACTTTCTGGATCAATTCCAGGATACTTAGTGATAACGAATAGATTATTCCCGGATAGCGACAATCGCACGTTGGATATACCTATGGAAGCAAGCCAGGAAGGTTTCAAATTATAGCCAAGCGAAGCAGAGCGAAGCTTGATGTAGGATGCATCCTCCACCATTCTGGAAGACGGTACATGAGTTCCTGACCCAATTCTTGCATAGTAAGCATCCGTGTTGTCGGGGGTCCAGGTATGATAGATGTTTGTCGTTTTGTTCTCGTCTACGTTGACCGTTGAAAATTCGTCCCCACCCCTTCGCCATAGTCTTTCAATACCTTTAACAAAGTTGAAATTCATTGATAAGTCCCAATTTTTGTAAGATAAAGCGTTATTCCAACCACCATAATAATCGGGATTAATATCGCCAATGGGACCCTGATCGGCTGCAGTGATCTCTCCGTCTCCATTTAAGTCCCGGAATATATAATCCCCGGGTTGACGCAAAGAACTAAAATAACTTCCATCTGGTGCACCTGCGTTTAGGGCATCGATCTCTTGCTGTGTCTGTGCGACAGAAGCTACCTGATAGCCATAAATAAATCCGATAGGTTGTCCCTCCATGATCCCTATACTTCCAGTAGAAGAGGTGTTCCCGCCGTTTAAAGCATCAACATTATTATGTACAAAAGAAATATTGAGTGAAGAATTCCAATTAAAACCATTGGATCGAATGACATCGCCGCCAACCATAAATTCCCATCCCTTATTGGTCACATCGGCGATATTGGCATTCCACACAGATGCACCTGTTTCGGCAGGAATGGGCACAACAAGGATGATATCGCTTGTTTTCTTTTCAAAATAAATCACTTCCGCATTTAGCCTATTGTTAAACAATCCAAACTCAACGCCCAAATCTAACTGATTCGTCTCTTCCCAACGGATACCCCTATTGGGAACTCCTTCAACCACAATCCCATTAATACCATCGTAAGTCGATTCCCCCAGGGGCAATGCACCGTAATAGGCTAAATAAGAATACGCTGGCAAATTATCTGATCCTGTGCGTCCAAGACTCGCACGTAATTTAAGTTGACTGATGAGGTCGTTTCCTTTTAGAAAATCCTCGTTATGGACATTCCATGCTAAAGCGCTAGATGGGAAAAAGCCATACTGGTTGTCTGGACCAAACTTGATGGAACCATCATATCGGGCGGTAAAAGTTGCCAGATATTTATCGTCATAATTGTAATTAATTCGTCCAAAAGTAGAGTTTAGGGCATTTTCAGAATAGTCACTTCTGTAGTTATACACACCCTGTGAAGATCCGATATCAGTGAGGATGTCATCGTCCGGGAATCCATTATAGTATTGGGCATCTAAATCAAGATTGGAATAGTCCCAGGATAACCCGGCAACAATATCAAAAGTATGCTTCTGTGCAAAGGTGTTTCTATAATTTAAGGTATTTGACCAGGATGAGCTAATACCGGCTGTATTTTGCACGGCAAGTAGCGCTCCGCTTGTCCCGTACGCATATTCGCTGAATTGGGCATCAAACGTATACGAAGGGGAAAACACAGTGCTTTTATTATCGTTAAGGTTTAAACTCAATTGAGACCGGAAATTCAGCCCATCGAGCAACTTGTATTCTCCATATATCGAACCTAATATATTTTGCGAGATAGCCTTATCCCTTACTTTGCCCGCATCGCCCAAGGGATTATATTGAGGGAAACCATAACGGGTCGGTATACTCGTGTACGAACCATCCTCATTAAATATTGATTGATCCGGTCTGAAAAATGCACCCCTGGACAAACTTGTTAGGTGTGATTGTTTATTTATTGAGTAATTATAGGCAATGTTTGCTCCGGTTTTCAATTTGTCGGATATGTCCGCATCGACACTGGAAGAAACGTTGTATCTATCGAAATTATTTCCAAACATTAAACCTTCTTGATCACTTGCCCGAACAGAGATTAGATAGTTCACTTTGCTTGAACCACCGGAGACTCCAAGATCATATTGGTTCCAGATAGCATTCTTATTGGTGATTTCGTTCTGCCAATCCGTATCCGCGTCTCCGAATTCC
The DNA here is from genome assembly GCF_024704835.1 of Parapedobacter tibetensis. GTDB lineage: Bacteria > Bacteroidota > Bacteroidia > Sphingobacteriales > Sphingobacteriaceae > Parapedobacter > Parapedobacter tibetensis. The sequence goes on along the minus strand of NZ_JAMXBE010000022.1, from coordinate 24,898 downwards.
ACTTTATCCGCAAGACCCTGATCTCGGATAAAGTCTTCAAATTGTTGTGCGTTTAATACATCAAAAGAGTTTAATCTATTTTGTGCGGTGGTGTTATAAGAAAAATTTAAACGAGGGGCCTGATCTCTTTTTCCTCTTTTTGTCGTAATTAAAATTACGCCACTGGCAGCACGGGAGCCATATATTGCAGCAGCAGAGGCGTCTTTTAAAACATCTACACGCTCGATGTCGGCAGGACTGATCGAAAGCAAAGGGTTTTCCCGGTCTCCATTGACGCCTAGACTTGCTGCGTCAGCAAATCTTGGATTTACTGTTATTGGGACACCATCAATGACGTAAAGTGGTTGATTATCGCCTACAATCTGACTGAGCCCGCGTACATTAACAATAGCTCCACTTCCAGGGCCACCGGCCTGGGCATTTACAAATACCCCCGTCATTCTGCCAACCAGAGCCTCATCAATGGTCTGTGTCTTTATTTGCTCGATCTCCTTAGACCCGATAGAAGATACCGACCCGGTCAAGTCTTTTTTTCGGGTCGTACCGTAACCAACAACAAGTACCTCATCGAGATCAGATACGCTGGTTTGCATGACGATACTTCCCAGATCAAAGGTCGTCGCATCGAGTTCGATTTCCTGGCTGGCGTATCCGACCGAGGTGATCAGGAGTACATCGCCACGGTCCGCAGCGATGGAAAAGCGACCCTGCTCGTTGGATATAGTTTGCAGCGTGCCCTCCCGTACTTGAATGGTTGCATCTGTGACCGGCTGTCCTGATCCGTCAATCACCCTTCCGGTATACGGTTGTTGTTGAGGAATTACTCCAATCTTTTGGGGACTGACAACCTCTGGCTTCTCCACTGAAGGTACGATAACGATGGTTTTGTTCTTGATCTCATAGTCAAGTCCCCGTTGCGTGAGTACCTCATCCAGAAACTGGAGCAGGGGCTGTTCATTGGCGGAGACCGACAGCGTTCGCTTGCCCAATGTCTGGGCATTATAAACGACCACATAGCCGGTCTGGACTTCCACGGTGGTGAAAACCTCTTTCAGCGATAGCCGGTTGCCCTTCAGGGTCACGGTCTGTGACAGCACGGTCGCGTGGAGATGCACGCAGCAAACAATGAGTATAAAAGTGGTTATCCGCATAACCCGATATAATTTGGTTAAAAAGTCATCACTACGGATGCACGTTTTTTTGCGCATGGCAGCACCACGACAATGTGCATTTTTTTGCATACATTTGTTTTTTAGGGTTGGTAAATACTGATTAGTCCTTAGTCTGTACGAGCGGCTCTGAATTTCGCAGGAAGGCGAGCTCATTCGCTTTCCTGTTTTGTGTTCGAGCCGGCAAGGTGAGTTAAGCCTATGTTTTCTTCATAATCTATCGGTTTTTATTATTCAATACAACTAACCTGCGCTCCGCTTCCATCCGGTAGTCCAGGTTCAGGCGCTGCAAGATCTCCAGCACGGTCTGGAAGGATAGATCCCGCTCCATTTTTCCCCGGAGGACCACATTGTCCGGGATGCCATTTTCATAAACGACTTCGATGTCGTACCAGCGCGCGATTTGCCGCATGGCTTCTTCCAGACTGAGCGTATTAAAATCGAACAGTCCGTTCTTCCAGGCAACATAAGAGGTTACATCAATTTTTCGGATCTCCACCTGAGGGCCGTGTACTATGGCTTGCTCATTGGGATTCAGGATACGCATGTCATGGGAAGTCAGATTTGAAATTTTGACGCTACCTTCCACCAATGTGGTTTTGATCTCCGGCTCATCCGCATAAGCGGAAATATTGAATTGCGTACCCAGGACCTCCACGGTCTGGTCTTTGGTCACTACTTTAAAAGCACTTAATACATCGTCTTTGTGTTTTATACTTAGATCCCCCATTGCATTGGCCTGTCCTTGTGCCTTGATTTTTTGTTCCTTAATCTCAAAAAAGGCTTCGCCTTCTAGTTCCACGATCCGCTCGGCATCACCAAAGCGACTCGGATATTTCAACGTCGATCCGGCATTGAGCCATACCCGGGAACCGTCCGATAAGGTGGCTTGGTAGGTACCGCCCTTTGGGGTGGAGAGTGTCATTAGGGGAACCGAAAGAGCGGGAGAACCAAGACTTTCTAGGATTTCGGTGCCATCCCCGTACATCAACATGTCTTTCGTCACGACGATCCCTTCCTGGCTTTCGCTCAATAGTACGACCCGGCCGTCTGTCAGGGCAAGGGTCGCACGGTGACCTCCGGGTACAATACCATAGATCGTATCCGCCCGATCGTCGCTCTGAAATAACCAGAAATAGCCAGAAAACGCCAGGCCGATCAGCAAAACGGCCGCAGCGGCATAACGGATATAGCGCAAGCGATGTACTTTGACGTTCCTTTCTTTACGTCTTGTGGCTTGAGCGGAACGCAATATCCGCATCCGCAGGGCTTCGCTTTCCGCCGAGGTCATCCCTGACACGGATTCATCCAGCAGCAGTACCTCGGTTTCGTCCGCATCGAGCGCCGCTTCCCATTCCGCCTGGAACTCGCCCTGCTCCACCAGATCCAGGACCCGTAGCGCGTCTTCCCTGCCGCATTTGTTTTGCTGGTATTTCCTGAACAATTGATAGATTTCCTGATTCACAATCTTGGTTTTTCAGCTTGCATTTGTCGCATTATATTAAGTATACAATACTCCGTTAAAAAAAGAGACAAATTTCTGATTTACAGTAAAATAAGTAGATAAATAATGATTGAAAAATTTTAATAACCCTTTGCTTTTCAGTATCTTAATAGTGTTTTCGAAGCAGTATTTGAGATGCGGGCACCAAGGGTTATAGTCTATACAAGGCCCGGATAGTTAACAGATTGTTAAACATAAAGAATATCAACGCAGGCAGGCAGCAATTTCCAGCAGTTGGAACGGTACGGCAAAATAGTGCACAGCGCTAACGAAGACAATTCGAAAAGCCGTTCAATTTCCTCGAATTCAACAGCGGACTGGTCAAGTAGCACGGCAGTGGACATTACCTGATCACCCTTGACCCCAGCTTCATCTCCAAATCGGGCAAGAACACACTCCGGCTCGGACAGTTCTAGCCGTGGCAGGCCGCACGCACCAAGCGCGGTTTGGAGCTGCTGGGCATCGATTCGGTATGCGGGGCCGGCTTCCAATTTGTGGAAAGGATGAGAGAGGATGCCAACCTGAAATACCTCTACAATGGCCCGTAAAAAACTGGGCGTGGAAGGCCCAGGGTGTACGACGGTAAAGTCGACCACGGACATCAAGACCGAACACTCCTATGAAGTGGAACTGCAGGACGGAACCAAGGCAACCACAGCCGTCGTCCATCCGTGGCACTCAAACGGGTGCCATTCGGAAAAAAGCACAGACTGTACTTCTCCACCGACTCCAGATCGAGTTCATCTACCGTGACGCAAAACAGTTCACCGGGCTGGAGAACTGCCAGGCCAGAAGCGAAAACAAACTCGACTTCCACTTTAACGTGGCCTGACTGCCACCAATGTCGCCAAGGCTGCACATGGCTCCCAATTCCAGCGGAACAGCGCGAAGCGTTCTCTATGTCCACTATCAACCTCCGACGAAGGAGGAAGCTTGAGCACCTCAAAAACGAACAAGCCAGCGAAAAAACTATGAACCACAACGCTTTACTGATGGATGGATTTTTCAACCTTTGGGGTAACCCCACATTTGAAAAAAAATCAGAAACATGTCAAAGAACTATTACTATACGGTACTACTGCCGCTTAAAGATCAACTAACTATTGAACTATACAAATGGCAGCGATTTTTCCACTATGCCAGTTTAAACTTTCAGCACCAACTCCCAGAATCTGTCAGGGCAAGCGACCCTTATTGTCTGTCTTCCTTGAATATGTATGGCTTTTTTTATTGCCAGAATCTTCAATGTACCAAATTGGCACGTTAAACAGGTTTAAGCCTTCCAAATACTGATTATTGCCATTGACTTTGTAAATTTTATAATGTCGTTTCAGTATGACTTACATGTCAATCGACTGATATCAGTTGCCAAATGATAGCTGATGATTGAGGCGGATAGGCGTGTTGGTCGAATCTTTAACGTAAAGTCTAGCTCCTTAAACGCGTCATTTTCAATGTGTGTTGGCAAAAAGTGCTTTTGAGGGATGAGAAGGGCGATCTGCTTTGCATTTTTTTACTGCCAAAATCTTCAATGTAGCAAATTGGCATCTTTAAAATTTGACATAAGGGTACACCCCAACGTTATTTTGCGAAGGCTCGCTGCATATCACCGCCTCTAAACTTGCGCCAATCCGGTAATGAACCCCAGCAACAAGGCCAGGCCATGCTTCATCCGGATATGTTCCCTGACGATCTTCAATGCTTTGACCATCTGGTTGCTGACCGTGTTTTCGGAGATTCCCAACTGGGCAGCCGTCTCTTTATAGCTCAAGCCTTCCAGTTGGCATTTGACAAAAACTTCGCGGCACCTGTCCGGCAACCGCTCCAGGGCTTCCCGGACGAGTTCTTCGCTTTCACCATAATCAAGCGCGCGTCCCGTACTGTTCTCCGATGCAGACACAAAATTGCGCATTTCGGAAAGAATCGCAGTTTCATGCCCCGCACGATTGAGCAGATTGAGCAATAGGCGACGGGCAATGGTATAGATATAGGGTCGTAAGGATTGGGCAGGATCAATCTGGATCCGCTTCTCCCAGACTTTCACAAAGGTGTCATGGACCACATCTTCGGTCAAGGCCGGGGATTTGGCCGTACGGAGAATGAAATAACTCAACCGCTGATAATAATGGAGATACACTTCGCTCAATGCCTGCGTATCCCCTTTTTGCATGCGGATTATCCAATTTCTTTCGCTATCGGTCCCCTGATCAGCCATCTCTTTGGTTGTGGTTATTCCCTTCGGCCGGAAAAATACACAATATCTCTCATATCGCGTCAATCTTAACCCGGATTATCCCGGATGCCGCTTTGCAATCCGGCAGCGGGCGAGTGTATAAAGTACTCCTCATTGTTAGGACAAAATACTCCTTAATTTAAGAACAATAGTCAATACTACTCCCCCGACGAATAGATGGTAGTCGGCGCTGTTGAGAATTCATTAATGTTGACGGGCAAATAAAAAATATTTATTTTTGACTCTATATAGCCACAGAAATGCGACTGATCTTATTGTTGTTTCTTTCCACTATTTCGCTCATGCTTGCTGCACAACACAAGACACAAAAATTGATTGTCGCAGAATATAGGAAATCAAACCCGGATCGGGGCAATTACAACTACTTAGTGTCGTACAATTTCCAACAAGGCCATTTCATTTCCAAAGACACGATTTTTGAAGGACCAACATTCAAGGACGGCAAAGGGCCGCCGTATGTACAATTTCATACTAAGCCTAACTATATTCACCAAGACAGGTACATCATCACACGTAATGGATCTGTTATTGACCTGAATACTGGAAAACTAATTAAGGAGAATCCGGATTGGAACCACCGGTTTACTGAAGCCATTGGCGACACCCTGGTCTATGAAAAATGGGAAAATAGAGAATATCGCACATACTATTTCTTTAATTTGCGGAGTTTGAATTATACCAAAGCTCCGGAAGGCGCCTACAAGAGGTCTAAAAATTCCGTCAGTAACCACCGATACCTGAAATACTCGCCCAACAACACTCACTTCATATACCCGTCATCGGGAGTCGACGGGCATAATGTAGCCGGTCAATTCCGTATCATGTTGACTGACGCTAACCGACAAAAATCACCCGAAACAGCTGTACATAAAGTAAATGGTCCGACCATTCAAAATCTGGAATTTTCGAATATTGGGACATTCTGGCTTGACGATTCATCATTTGTTTATGATTCGCACCTCCTCCTGCTTTCATCCGACAGCGTACGCTATCATCAGGTGGAATTGAGGCAATACACGATTACAGATGGCACGGATAAACTGTTGTTTACCATTGACTCGGCTGGCATTTCAGGTGCACCCACCGGATATTTTAAGAGGGATGCCATCAATCAGCTGCATTATACCGGAAACAGCGGGAAACGCTTTTTGCTTGACACAGCAAAAAAGGAATTATTCCCCGACCCGCGATTCTACTTAAATGAGAAGATATCGGTCAACGGGTACGCATCATACGGAAGCAAATCAGGAGGTTTGACGATTCGATGTAATGATAAAGTGATTGGAACGATATACAGTTTACCTCCAATAGTTGCAGACGATGCGGTCGCAGTGGCTTATGGCGATGTCGGATCCAACCTTGGTTATCCCAACGGCATAAAAATCTGGACGAAAGCCCAGGGTGATTGGCTGACTTTCGATCTGCCTTGGCTCAATACGATTATTGGATGGATAGAAGAGTAATGTGCATGCTGGTGGTTTTGTTTTTCGGGTTGCTTTTCTGCCTGATAAGTGCTCAGCCTGTTGTTCAATCGGGGTCGTTATCGGCAAAGTAAATGAAAATAAACATTATTTTGTCGTATATTTGCCGATAACTGCAAACCTAAAGAAAGGGTATGAAGTATATTTCAGTAAATGAGTTTGCAAAAAAATGGAATTTGCCCGAAAGAACAGTCCGGCACTATTGTGCTACTGCCAAGATCAAAGGGGCTTTCCTAACCGGAAAAACCTGGAATATCCCGGAAGATGCTTTGCTACCGGAAAAAGAGGGTAAGAAAAAGTTCAGTACCAATACACTGCTCAACCAGCTGAAAGAGCAAAAGGACATGAGGCTCAAGGGCGGTATTTACCATCGCACTCAAATTGACTTGACCTATAACTCAAACCGCATCGAAGGAAGTAAACTCACCCATGATCAAACCCGATATATTTTCGAAACCAATACAATTGAAGCTTCCAAAGAAAGTGTTAATGTAGATGATATTATTGAGACTACTAATCACTTTCGTTGCATTGATTTGATTATTGATAAGGCAAAAAAAAAGCTAATAGAATCCCTGATTAAAGAGTTGCATTTTCTATTAAAATCTGGTACTTCCAACAGCCGAAAAGATTGGTTTAACGTAGGTGATTATAAAAAACGCCAAAATGAGGTTGGCGGCAATGAAACTTGTCCGCCTAAAGAAGTCTCAATCAAGATGAAGGAATTGCTTTTGAACTATCACACTATTGAAAAGAAAACTTTTGAAGATATTATCGACTTCCATTATCAGTTTGAAATCATTCATCCTTTTCAGGATGGAAATGGACGTGTAGGGCGCTTAATTATGTTTAAAGAATGCCTTGCAAACAATATTGTCCCTTTTATTATTGACGAAGATATAAAGCTGTTTTATTATAGGGGTCTGCAAGAATGGACTCAGGTCAGCGAATATTTGCTAGACACTTGCCTTACAGCTCAGGATAATTACAAGGCTATTCTTAAGTATTTTGAAATAAAATTTGATTAGATTAAGGACCATACTTCTTTGAGTAAAGGGTTTGCTACGTGATGCTGCCAGTACGTACCCTCTTCAGCGCCCCGAAGGCGGGCGTTCACCTATTCCCCATGCAGTATTGGGTTCATTTGCCATTTCAAACGAAAATGTTCCGCCTTTCATTAAATCTTGCCAGTTCATCCAAAGTTTATCGTAGGGATTTCCATCGACGCTAAGCGACCGGACATACACATTATGCGCACTATTGTCTTTCGTTTCGATGACGAGTGTATTGCCGCTTCCAAGCTTGATCGTAGCTCGGTCAAACACCGGGCTTCCAAACTGTACGGTTGGCTCGCTGTCCGAAAGTCCTTTTACATCAAACAGCCCTAATGATGCCATGACATACCAGGCCCCCAACTGCCCTTGGTCTTCATCCTGTCCAAACCCATAGCCATGTATGGGTTCCACACCGTAGAACTCCGCTCCAATGGCGCGGGTCCATTTCTGGGTAAGCCAGGGCTTACCTGAAAAGTTAAATAGCCAACTGATGTGCAGGTTGGGTTGGTTGCCGTGGTTGTATAGCCCCGATAACCCTGCAAATGCATCAATCGTTTTCCCTCCGCCGAAAATATTCGCTCTGGAGACCTCGAATACACTATCCAAACGGTCATTAAAGACATCCTCCCCCAACAGCCCGATGAGTCCTTGCGGATCGTGTGGAACATAAAATGTATATTGCCAGGCATTCCCTTCTTGAAAACCGCGCCAAGGCTCCGACGGATCAAAATCGCTGATAAAATTGCCCTCCGCATCACGTGGCCGTATGAATCCCGTTTCTGCATCATACAAGTGCCGCCAGCCTTTGGCGAGTTCCGACAGTTTTTGGTAATCCGCTTCCTTACCGAGCGCTTTGGCAAACTGTGCAACAGCATGTGCGCTAAACGCATATTCCAAAGTATGGGATGCACCAAATCCCGAGCCTTCGTCTGCCGTGTCAAACCCGAGGTGCTCCACATAAGGTGAATATCTCCGCTGCACGAATTGGCGTACGTCCGTTTTCCCCGCGCCTTCCAGCCGGCCTTCCCAGGCAAGTTCGTTTTTTCGGGCGGCTTCATAGGCCAATTCCACATCAAAATCACGTATGCCGGCACTGTATGCCGCAGCAATGGCCAACCCGGTAAAGTTGGTCCCTACGCCAGATACGTATTTGCTGTTGGCAATGCCATCGCCAAGCCATCCCGCATCCTGATAGACCAGCAGTTGGCTCTGTATCCAATCCGCATAATATTCCGGGTATGCCATGGCCCACAACTGCGTTAGGTTCCAAAAGGCACCCCAGATGGCGTCGGTGTTGTAATGGTTATGTCTGGGTTTTCCACTGGCATCCACCGGTATTTGCCCAACACCACCGTTGTTTATGGGGTAGGCTCCGTTGACATCACTCGCCAAACCGCGGCCTAGCAAGGCGTGGAACAGGCCAGTGTAAAATTTCCGTTTATCGTCATCATTCTTTCCTTCCACCGTGATGCGGCCGAGGTAATCGTTCCAAACCGACAAGGCCTGCTGCTTTGCCGCATCAAAACCCAGATCGGCGGCCTCCGTTTCCAGGTTAAGACGGGCATTGGCTATCGAGGTATAAGAAAGCCCGACTTTGACGGTGACGGCCTCGTCCTTCTTGGTATCAAATGTGAGGTATAAACCTGCTCCCTTACCTGAGGCTTGTTTTTCCTGGGGCCAGATTGAATCACCGTTAAAGACACCCCAATCCGTAGGGGTTTTGTCTAAGACCGCCGAGAAATACATGGCAATTTCAGCTCCTGCCTGGTATTTCTTGACATACTCCGGTGTGGTAATCACGTAACCTTCCACCCTGCCGTCTTGGGTTAGCGTCACCTCTGCGGCTTTTACGGCTCCGCTTTCTCCCTGCCGATTGCCGATGTCAAAGACGATATGCGAGTCGTTTGCATCGGGGAATACATATCGATGGTAGCCTACGCGCGGGGTAGCCGTCAATTCCGCCTTGACCCCATAATCCTTTAGCAACACCGAATAAAAGCCGGATGTGGCGTACTCATCATCCTTGTCAAACCGCGACCGATAACCTTCGTCGGGATTTTCCAGACTTCCTGGCGTCGTTTTCAACGCCCCGACCAAGGGCACCAACACGACACCCCCGATCTGGAATTCATGGAAATTGGCGAACCCTTCTATCGATTCGTGCCGGAAATCATAGCCTACAGCTTCCCACCCTTGCTTGTTGCCATAATGGGCATCCGTGGATGGGCCTACCTTGGCCATCCCAAAGGGAACGGCTGCCGGCGTGTAAAAAAACCAACGGGAATGCGCGGTCCCGATGTTCGGGTCAACATAGTCTGAAAGTATCTTTTTTTGCGTGGTGTCACACGAGGTGGCCAATAGGCATACGGCCCACAGGCCCAGGTACGTTAACTTCGATTTCATATTTATTATCCGTTTATTTTTCAGTTGTCCATGATGCGCGATGCCGCTCAATTTGTGCGAAGCGGGCATAAAGTTCGGGAATACAGGCCTGGTCAAGCAACCATTTGGGCGTGTACCACTCGTCTTTTTCGCCATTCCAGTCGGCATAGAATAGCCCGTTCCTGTCGCGGGCATGTTCGTAGGCATAGTTCACGTTGGCCATGATCGCATCTACGTAAGCCGGGTTGCCATCTACCGCAAACAAATCCTGATAGCCGCGGAACAATACCGTGGTGAACCAGGGTACATCCAGTATGGACGTACGCCCGTCTTCCATGGGCTTTCCGAAAAAATCAAACGATCCCTTGGCAAGATACTGTGCTTCTTCCAGAAAAGCTGGGTCTCCGGTGGCTTTATATAACGCCACGGCAGCTTGCAGCATTGTACCCGTGTTGTATGTCCAAGCAGTTTTCAATACCGATCGGTCCGCAGTTTTCATGTCGTTCCAGTAAATGCCACTGCTGTCGCGCAGATGGGTGTACATCCAATTGTAGAACTTAAGCCCCCATGTGAGGTAGTACTCGTCCTGCGTCTGCTGATGTATTTTCAGTGCGAGTACCGTCGCCTTACCATTCGAGCATGCCGGCTTCTGGTCGCGAACGCCTTCCAGCCACGTGACACCGCCTCCCAGCACATCATCCCAGCCGCTGATGATGAATTCAAACACCCGCTTCGCGCGTTCCAGGTACAGCGGGTTTTTGGTGACGGCAAACGCGTCGATGTAATCGATGCCTACCAAGCCGTTATCATCGTAGTACCGGTCTACTTGCTCAAACCGGGATGGATAAGCCTGGTAACCATAGGGTAGCCTGGTGGTGTCCAGGTATTCTTCCTGACTTTCGATGATCTGTAGGTGCATGGCCGCATAGCGGGTCGAATCCAACTCGTATAGCAGGTTGATGGCTGATGCCATGCCGCTGTAGGGCCATAGGAAAGATACGGCTTTTGCCTTCTTGTTCCCATCGTTAAAATAGGTCAGGTCTGTCTGCTGATCTTTTGGGTAATGTTCGGAGAATAAACCATATTGAGGCACGTGATACTTATCCCAAACGAGCCTGAAAGTTTCTTCGGCCCGATGGAGATAGCTGTTTTTCTGCTGTGCATTTATACTCACAATGAACAGACAAAAGCCCAACACCAATGATAATCCATGCTTCATGTAATTCAATTTATGCTTTCTTCTCTATATATTGCTAAGGCTCCGTAAGATTCGACGACTGCACCTTGCATAAGCAATGAATAATACCTTCCCTGGCTTCCACCGGTCCAGTCTTCATAAAAGAAACCGATAGCTGTTCTGGCTTTATCATAGCCATTGTTTATAAAATTGAAATAAGTGGCAATGTAGTTTTTAGCCTTTTCATCGTAGGGATCCAAATCAATATACGCTCTTAATAATTTGGTATTGAACCACGGATCGTGATCCGTATAAGCCAGGATTCCGTTACGCGTTCTGACAAAATAATCATAGGCTCCCTGCGCTGTTGTTTTTGCTTCGTCCAGGTATTGGCTATTCCCTGTAATCTCGTATAACCGTATGCCATTTTGTATCATCACGGCTGCATTGTAGGTCCACAATCGGGTATTTACAGTACCATTTGCAGCCTTGTCATTCCAATAGCATTTGGTATCCGGGTCATATAGATTTGCGCGCAGCCAACTATATAATTCTGCGGCAAAGTTTAATACATCAGCCTTTTCCGCTTCAGGACATACTTCATGATACTTTAGCAGGAAAAGGGTGGCGTATCCATTTGAACAAGTAGGTTTGTTGGCATCGGGTGCTGAGGGATTATATCGATGATCTTCATTCCACCACAATGCCCCACCTAAGTGGTTATCAATACCGCTTTCAAGAAAAGGTACAATCCTGGACGCACGCTCGATATACCTCGCATCTTGTGTAGCGTGGTATGCTTCGATCAAGTTGATCCCCACGATACCATTGTCATCGTAAAAACGTGTTCCTCCTCCAACACTCCCATTTGTGGAAGAACCATATGCTCCAATATTGTTGCCATGTGCAGACTGGCGGTAATATTTTTCGAAGCCGTCCACAATATCGTCGTATCTGACATTGTATCCCAATATATGAAGTTGGGACGCACCACTTACCACTGCATCATAAGGCCAGAGGTACGAATAGGTCCCATCTCCGGATTGTGCCGGGTAATTTTCCCTAAACAAATCTCCGGCTTTATAGTATTGGTTGATCAGATCAAATATTTCCTTAGCCCTCAAATGCGCATGTACAGTTTCTCCCGCCTGCGTTCCCCCGTTCTCGGGTTTCACATAGGGTTCAACATCGTCATCGCATGATGATGCTATAAGAGCGGTTATCAATATAATTAGTATTTTTCTCATGTTGCCTTATTTTATTGTGACTAAGCCCTGTACATATCCACCACAGTGTAAAGGATATGTACAGGAACCAGTTTAAAGATTAGTTATAGCTGAAAATTCATGTACCTTCAGATTTTCTTTGTTGGTATCTATGGTTATCGTGGCGCTTTTATTATCGAGATCTCCTTTCATTTTCCAAAGGTGCTCCCATTGCTCCCACGAAAATTCACCGAGTTCATAGAAAGATAAGGATTCTCCTCCGGTAGGCCTTTCTGGGCTTACACCGTCCATTCTACCCCAGCACCTATCTGCGCCGTCTACTGCAGCGATAAAATAGTACCGTTCCTCTATCCAGCCTAACCAGCTCGGAGGGTTCGTTTCGGGTTTGCTCGGATCGAGAAATCTGATGGCACAATCAGTTGCCGAAAACCTGCCATTACCAACATAGGATAAATTGCCGATTACATCGAACGATGCTCCCCAAATACATCGAACATTCGATATTGTTTCCGCTTTGACGGATAGCGTATTGAAGTCGACGGTTATTCTATATGGATTTGTATTCGGCGCTAAATGGATTGTTCCGGCACCATCTTTTAGCGTCGTGCCATCCAAATGGTATCCAAACTCTTCTTCTTCAATTTTTCCTTTCAGTTCGAGGTCTCCACTACCTGATACTTGGGAATAGATGATGTAAATTCCATCCGAAGCTTTACGGAACAACGAACCATCCGCTCCACTGCTTTCATTCCCTGGGCCATGTAAGTACAACTGATCAGCCATGTTGTCTATTCCTTCACCACGTGTCACCTCGATATCGTTCCTGAGATCGACGGTTTTGACATCTCCCGCTTTCGAGGCGAGGACTGTCCATGAAACCTCACCTGTCTCGCCCGGGCTTATTCCTGCTTTACGGGCAATACCATTTAATGTGGCATGTGTTAACGTTAACTGAGGCCTTGCACCTAAATCGCTTTGTATTTTCTCCACAGGTTCGGAGAAGCTGTCGCCTTTTTTTGCAAAGAGGACTTCGTATATCACATACGAACCATCACTTGCCCCCCCTCCGTTCCATGACAGCACGATATTGTTTGACGACGTCACGTCTATTTCTACTTTTTCCGGCGACGACAATTCAGTCGGAACTGTAAAGTCCGTGGAAAGCTGATAGTCGTCCGAACAGCTGCTGCAAAAAAGCAGGGCTGTTGCTACGATTAATAATGATAGGTATTTCATAATGTTCAGTTTAAATGTTACCATTGCGGATTTTGGGTGAGGTTGTTGTTCAAATCTCTTTCATTTTGGGGGATAGGCCACAGGTAGTGTTTTGCCGCATCGAAATTTCTGTTTTCGACACGTACATAACCGTTATCTGTACCCACTGCATCTCCGGTGTAAAGACCGTGACACCATCCATCAAGCACCTGTTCTGCCGTTTCCCAACGTATAATATCTTTATGTCTCAATCCTTCGAGCGCCAATTCGCTTCGACGTTCGCGACGAACGATATCGATAAGGTTGCCCGTCGCTGGAAAATCCAAAGCCCCTGGATCGGTAAATCCTGCCCGACTACGGATCAACCGTATGGTGCGGTTCCATTCTGCTGCATCCAGTTGACCTTGCTCCGCCAATGCTTCGGCATGCATCAATAAAATATCGGCGTAGCGCATCAGTATGATATTGAGACCTGACATGAGATTAGCCCTATAGGTATTGTCCCAGTATTTCTTGATATAGTACCCTGTGGCTGAAGCATCAGATGAGAAATCAAAACCATCAGGCGCTGCATCTTTGCGGCTATCCACTACATGTGTTGACCCGTTGGCCAGCGTGTACGAATTTCCCGTGTAAATAATGGTTGCCGCCAAACGTGGATCCCGATTTGCAAAAGGGTCGTTCGGATCGTAGCTGGTCGCAGGGGCATCTTGTATGGTGTACCCATCGAGCGTTATATAATCGTCGACCAACGCTTGAAGTGGTGAAAGTTGTGAATACCCTCCTAATGATGGTGGCAGGAAATGGTACTGCACCGAATGCTCCCGATCTACGGCCTTGTATTGCACATCCAGCATCACTTCTGAATTATTTTCATGTTGAATCGTGAACAGATCGCCATAGTCACCAAACAACGAAAAACCGCCCTCTGTGATAATCCTGTTGGTAATAGGGATAACCTCACTATACCTTGATCCGCCTTCGAACATCAGGATACGAGCTTTAAGTCCCATAGCAGCCCAACGGTTTATTCGTCCTACATTTTGCCCGTCGTATGAAGCAGGCAGGTAATTATTGTCTATAACAACCGATAAATCGTTCAGTAAATTGTTGATCACTTCCGATTTAGGAGTACGCCCTATTATTCTCGATTCGCCAATAGGAATGACTTCCGTGAAATAAGGAATATCACCGAATTTGGAATACAGCTCAAAATAATGATATGCTCTGATAAATGTGGCTTCTCCAATATAACGATTGCGCAATTCATCGGTCAGGTCCGGAACCGACTGTATATTGTTTAACAATAAATTACAGTCGCGTATCCCGGAATAACGGTAATCCCATACCGAACGAACATAATTGTCAGCGGTAGAAAATGATCCGTTGCCTATAGCCTGATTGTGCGAATTCGATACTTTGGTATAAGCGTTATCCGTCATCGCATCGGAATACAGAACCTCGTCTGCATTATTCATCCCTTGATAGCATTTGTTGATCATATAAATCGCTGATTCCGGCTTGTTCCAGTAATCTATATCCGTTTCTCTATCATGCGGGGAAAGGTCAAGATCGTGGCAGGATACTAAAAATATACATGCTATGGCGGTTGCTATGGTGTAGCGTAATATGTGCTTTTTCATGTGATTACTTTTTAAAAGTTAACATTCAATCCTATCGAATACGTTCTGTTTACCGGATAGATACGACCTGATCCATCAGCTGTTTCGGGATCCCAACCTACCCTCATATCCGAGATTGTCAATGCATTATGGACACTTGCGTAGATACGGAATCGATCTATTGATAATTTTTCGGTCAATCGTGCCGGTAGGGTATAGCCAAGCTGTACATTTTTGAGGCGTAGATAAGCGGCATCTTCAATCCAGAAATTTGATTTAGCCGCGTTGTTTGCTGATTCGGCCCCTAAGGTCAAACGAGGATAAGTCGCGTTCGGATTGTTCGGCGTCCAACGGTTGATGTGGAAATCAAATACGGGCCCCTCATTATTGTTGTGAAAGGCTTCCACAGACTCTCCCCTAAGCCATACCATACGTTGGCCAACCCCTTGCCAAAACATCGAGAAGTCAAGACCTTTCCACTGTGCGGCATAATTGAAACCATATAAGAAGCGAGGAAACCTATTGCCCAATACGAAACGATCGTCATCTTCCCTGACAAGCCCATCTCCATTCTTATCCAGGTAGCGCAGATCACCCGGCTTGGGTATAATACCATCCAAACGAGGCCCTTGATCTACTTCCTCTTGTGTATGAAAAAATCCGTCCCACCGGAAAGCGTAATATGAATCTATCGGATAACCTTCTTGTACAATCGTGTTTACATCAAAACCATTAATCCAATATGTTCCTTTCAGATCGGTAACCTTGTTTTTACTGTCCGAAAAATTGGCAGCGATGGTGTGATCAACATTTCCTGTTCTTAACTGATAACGTGCCGATAATTCCCACCCCTTGTTCTGTACGCTTCCGGCATTCTGGATAGGGGCGCCACCCCCAAATACTCCCGGAACAGGGATAGCAATAAGGATGTCGTAGGTATCATTCACATAATATTCTCCCGAAAAGGATAACGCATTGTTCAGGAAGCCCAAGTCGGCACCAATATTGAACATGCGTGTAGTCTCCCATTTCAAATCCGGATTTATGGCATCGAACGATGCCACGGGATACATGGTCTCCCCGAAATTATATCCCTGCGAGACGTTGACAGTAGCTTGGTATTGATAGTCCGCGATACGGTTGTTACCAACGAGCCCCCAGGATGTCCTGATCTTGGCAGACGGTAGAATATCTTTTAAACTTTCGGAGTAGAAGCTTTCTTCAGACACTCTCCATCCCGCAGATAGGGAAGGAAACCATGCTGACCGGTTACCTTTTCGGAACTTGGATGAAATATCGTTACGAAGATTAAACTCAAACAGGTATTTGTCGGCAAAATCATAATTCGCACGGAAAAATGCTGAATAAATGGACCATTCTGTTTGCCACTCCTGGTTACCGGTATTGGAAGTCTGCTCACCTCCCATGATATCATAATTTGATTCGTCCAAGAGCCTGAAGGTTTCGAAGCGATTATCCGTTCCTCCTTCATATGAATACCCACCCATTGAGCTTAATGTATGCTTGCCCCATGTTCTATCATAAGATAAAATCAGGTTGGAGGTGATATTTTGGATACGTTGGGAGCTATTTGTCATCCGGTTCTCTTGATCCCCCGAACCTGGTATAGCCTTACGGTTTTCTTTCAGGCGGTTATAATATAGTTGAGCCCCCATCATTCCCCGCAACTTCAATCCATCCACAATTTTCAATTCAGCATTTAAAATACCGGATAAATCGTCATTCCAACTGGTACGTCTTCCTCCCTGTTCCAATCGGGCCAAGGAATTGGAATTACTGCCACTGGGGTACGTATAATTGCCCTCTGCATCTATTATGGGATATATAGATGGCATACGTGTTGCTTGTTCGATAATCCATTCTGTCCAATAAGCATGATCACTTAGGGTATTGCGAGCATAGGCTGCTAACACGTTGAATTTGAAGCGTTCGGATACTTGAGTTTCTATATTTGTACGGAAATTAACACGCTCAAGCCCATAATCGGGTCCCTGGAGCATACTTTCCTGATCAGTATAGGCACCCGAAACTAAATAAGTCGTCTTGTCGTTACCCCCCGACAGGGAAAGATTATGTGTCTGTTGCGGTGAGCTTGGGCGGTATATTTCTTTCATCCAATTAGCGTTGGGCCCGCTTAATCTGAAGTCTCTTATTTGTTCGGATGTGAATTGAAGGGGCCGGTCCGAATTGAATAATGCTTCGTTTCTCAATTCGGCGTACACCCAGGAATCCACGATCTGTGGCATAAAGGTCGGTGTTTGGACTCCATATAGGTAATCATATCCTACACGTGCAGCTCCTTTGCTTCCCTTTTTAGTGGTGATGAGAATAACGCCATTGGATGCCCTCGATCCATAGATAGCCGCTGAAGCGGCATCTTTCAGAACAGATATACTTTCAATATCATTGATATTTACATTTTGAATATCACCTATTATACCGTCGATGATTACCATCGGATCATTGTTGTTCAACGTGTTCACCCCCCGTATATTAATAGCGGGCCGACTTCCCGGCTGCGAATTACTTTGTTGGATAGTTAGTCCTGGTGTCGTTCCCTGCAATGCTTCTACGACATTTATAACCGGTCTGCTCTCCAATTCTTTCATATCGACGGAAGAAACGGCTCCGGTAAGATTCACTTTTTTTTGTATGCCGTATCCTACGACCACCACCTCATCGAGGGCCGAGACAGTCGGTTGCAATTGTACGGTTACGGATGTTTGGCTGGCACCCACCTCGATTTCCTGTGTTTCAAACCCCACGCTGTAGATCACCAGGAGTTGTGTGCCTTGCGGTACGCTGAGGGAGAATCGTCCATCGTCACCAGTGGATGCACCTCTTGTACCATCACCTTTTACGGTTACCGATGCCCCTGGCACCGGCTGCCGCCCTTCGTCGAGGACCGTCCCTTGCACTTGCCTTCCTTGTTGCTGGGCGTAAGCCACAACCACATGTAAGGAAATCGCCATGAACAGCAACCCGATCCTGCAAAAATTAATGTTTACTATCATAATTGGTTTTAAATTTGGTTATATTCAACTTCTTATTTCTGGCTCTGCCATTGGCTTTCGATGGCCTCCAGGGACTTGCCTTTGGTCTCCGGCAACAACCGGTATACGGTCACAAAGGCGAGGACACACCACAATGCGAAGAACCAGAATGTAAACGCGACCCCTATGCCCTCCAACAGGATGGGCGTCAGCTGCCCGATGACCGTGTCGGCCACCCACATCACCATGATACTGAGCGCCATCGCCCTTCCCCGGATGTGCGCGGGAAAAATCTCAGCAGCCACGACAAACTTCAGTGGCCCGATCGAAAACGCGAAGCTCGCCAGAAAAACGATGACCGCCGCAAGCAGCAGCACCCCTTGTGTATTTTCTGCATACAGGCTGCCACCCACGACCACCAGGCTCAATGCTGCTGCCGATGTCCCGATCAGGTACAGCGGTCTCCTACCTAGTTTATCCACTTTCCATACCGCGATCAGCGTAAACACAAAATTGGCGACACCAAAGATGACCTGGCTTTGCAGCGAGCTTGACAAGCTCACGCCGGTGGCGCTCAATATACTTGGTCCGTAATAAATGATTGCATTGATCCCGCAGAACTGCGAAAAAAGCGGCAAAAGCAAACCCAGCAGGAGCGGTTTGCGCAAATGCGGCGAAAACAACTCGCGGTAAGACGAACGGTGCGCACCCCCATACTGTCGCCTGCTTTCCGAGTCCACCGTTGCTTCCACTTCGCCCACAAACCGGTTGAGCAGGGCCATCCCGGCAGCTGTTTGTCCTTTTTGCAGCATCCATCGTGGACTTTCGGGGATACCCAATAATCCCAGCAAAAACACCAGTGCAGGCAGTGCTTCGACGATAAACATCCCCCGCCATACTTCGTCATGGAACCATACACCAAGCCATCCGGACGTGTTTGCTATGGCACCGGATACCGTTTGTACCAAGAATGCATTGCTGAGGTATGCCACGAGGATGCCCAGCGTCACGGCGAGCTGGTAATACGTGACCAACCGGCCCCTGATCCTGGCAGGAGCGATTTCGGAAATATACAGCGGCACCATGCTCGACGCGATGCCCACACCCACACCGCCCAAAATACGGGACGCGATAATGGACGAAAAGGTAGGCAATAACCCGCATCCCAGGGCAGACACCAGAAATAAGATGGCGGACAACACCAACACCCGGCGGCGACCGTACCGGTCGCCGAGCTCACCAGAAACGGCCACCCCTACAATGCATCCCACCAGCGCCGAGGAGACAAACCAGCCCTGCTGAACCGCAGAAAGCGCGAACTGCTTCGTCACCAGTGGTAGTATCCCAGACACCACCGCCATGTCAAACCCAAACAAGAAGCCCCCCAGGGCCGCCACGGCACAGGCCACCCATAGGATTTTTGGCAGTTTACGATGCGTATCCATAATTGTCTTTAACAAAAGCTTTCATCACCTTGGCGGTCCCTCCACCGATATTGACCAACGTATACGCTGATACGGCTGCCGGGATCACGAAGGTTTCCGCATACCGGAACACCGTTTTTCGGTCGCCTATCTGTACCCTGATTTCCGCGCCCTCCACCAGCATCAGCACGTGGCAGACCTGCTGGGTGTGGATGGTCACTTCGTTTTCAAATTCGATCCGGTGCACGTCATAAAAATGCGCCTCATGTGTGGGCAGGTGGATGGTTTTCCAGCCATCACCTTGTTCCAAGGCATACGGCTTGGCGATATGTTCCTCAGCCACCCGTTGCCCTTTCCGGTCAAACCGCAGGTTATTGAAGGCATGTTCGATATTGATTGGGCGGGGGTCACCGTTGAGGTCCTTGCCCAGCCAGTCATACATCTTGAACGTGAAAATATAGGGTGTTGCACTAATCTCAAGCACCAGGTTGTTTTTGCCGGAGCTATGCACCG
Source organism: Parapedobacter tibetensis (assembly GCF_024704835.1). GTDB lineage: Bacteria > Bacteroidota > Bacteroidia > Sphingobacteriales > Sphingobacteriaceae > Parapedobacter > Parapedobacter tibetensis. The sequence goes on along the minus strand of NZ_JAMXBE010000022.1, from coordinate 4,862 downwards.
TACCGTTCGGAATCAAAAATAAGTCATGCTTTGCCGCCGGGAAGGTCTGCACATAGTTGGCAATGGCCACCTCCGTATTGTTTTCCAAGCTGTTCTCAAGCTCCTGCCTGAACGCAACAGGATCGATATCATCCTGAAAGCCCAGGTACACTTTCGCATCCGGTGCGCAGTCCAGGATATAGTAGGTCTCATCCTGGGTGATTTCCTCGCCGAAGTTTTCCCTGATGTAAGGCAATGACGGGTGGCATTGGATGGACAAATTGCCACCCTCAAACGTGTCGAGGAAATCAAACCGTATCGGAAATTCACTACCGAAACGCCCATGGTGTTTACCTAGAACCTCCACCCCGGCGACTGCCATCAGGCAATCGAATGAGATCTCCAGCAAGGTGCCGCTACTTTCGAAAACCAGGCCGTTTTCAGGTGCGATCAATTCGAACGACCAGGCGTAGTTGGGTTCTTCCTGATTAATCTGGGGGATGTGCTCCTTGATCCATTGTCCGCCCCAAGAACCCGGCGTAAACCAAGGACGCGGCCTGAACACCGATTGGGAAAGCGTTTTTAAGCCGTTCAATATAGCTGGCGCATACGCCCACGTGATCCAGTCAATCCCTTGGCCATCCGCCCATACATCCACACGGTGCAACACCGATTCCTTATGCTTATTGCAGACCACCCAATCGACGAAGTAAAATCGTTTGTACATCGCTGCCGGTTTTTCGGAAGACGATTTGCCCAGGTTGGTGATTGCGCTGGCATTCATGCGATGCTGCAACTCGTTCTTGGGCAGGTCGATATAAATCACCGATGCATCCCATCCGCTCAGGGCGGCACCCGTGCCGATCAGGATGTTGACCGCGTAATCCGGATCAGGTTCAAGCGCGGCCAGGGAATTCCGTCGATAAAAATCGGTGAGCTCGAGTGTGGTTTTCGTACCCCATACCGAATCTTCGTTTCCCAAAAAGGGTTTCACCAGTTGTTCGATCTCTGATTCAGGTTTTAGGAAATCGTCCATGACGTACCAATTCGTTTTGGCTCCCAACTTTTCCAACTCGGCGTTAAGGTCGGCGGCTATACGATCCCAGAAATTTCCTACGTAACCATCAATGACCACCGTTTTTTGTTCGACCACCCATTGCGCCAGCGTGTTGTAGCCATCGTGGATCTTCCCCTCACCCAGTGGGTGAACGGGGTAGATATCATACCCACCATGGTTCGTAGCCCGCATCTTGGCCGGCATGATTTCTTGCTTGGTTTTACGCAACGTTGAAGTCTGCTCCGATGTCATTGTCTCCGGCACCTCACCGATTCCCTTTAATTCCATTCACTAAAAAATTTAACTTGTTTAACATGATTATATACCACATACCCAGGGCAACCGCATTTAAAACTTTTTCGTCATTGGTAAACTGTGTTGGGTTGAGCGAGTTGACCGCGAAGACGCTGGGTAGTTTTTAAAAGCGAAATCCCTTGGCATACCATGTGGTTAGTATGGACGATGTCTCAATGATTTGTAGCTGCAAATTCTTCCAACAAAACGATGGCATCATAAAGTACGCCCGCGCTCCCCCAGAAGGTTCCCGAACCTTTGGGCTCGTTGTCAACGGTATACCATTCATAATCATAGCGATTGATAATTGGTAATCAGATAGTATATATGTATACACATACAATTGTATTTTATGACTTTCGATTCTATAATATTGTTAGTGGCACAGTATATTAGTTTATTATGTTAGTATGTATGTACATATGCAAATATAAACCTTTTTTTATTAATCCAAATTTTTTTCTAAATTAGCACTCACATTTTTCTTATATTATTATATTGCATTTCAAGATAAATCATAAAAGCCCGATACCGCTGCATGTGCAGGCAGAAAAGCTATTGCGTCAGTTGATTGCGGATCCGCAATACCAAGCAGGCAAGTTTTTGCCTAACGAGATTGATTTGGCGAAGCGCTTGGCCATATCCAGGGCCACGTTAAGGCAAGCGATAAATAAACTGGTATATGAGGAATTATTGGTCCGGAAAAAAGGGGTCGGCACCAAGGTAGTCACCAAGAAGTTCAGTTCAAAATCCAATAATTGGCTGAGTTTCTCCCAGGAAATGGCGGCTAGGGGAATCCCCGTCAGGAATTTTGAACTCCATGTTTCGTGGGTCGTTCCAAACGATGGGTTGGCCGATTTTTTTGGGATAGACCCCAACCAGAAAATCCTGAAGCTGGAGCGGGTACGTGGGCAAGCAGAAGGACCATTCGTTTATTTCATATCCTATTTCCATCCACGTATCGGGTTGACGGGAGACGAAGATTTCAAACGCCCACTTTATGATATCCTGGAATCCGATTTCAACACGGTGGCCGATTTGTCGAAAGAAGAAATTAGCGCGATTTTGGCCGATAAATCCCTCGCCGAAAAGCTCGAAACCGACGTGGGTGCAGCCCTGCTTTTCCGCAAGCGTTACGTATTTGACCAAGCAGACCGTCCACTGGAGTATAACCTCGGTTATTACAAGGCAGATAGTTTTGTGTATACCGTTGAAAGCCGACGGCAGCACAGCAGCGCAACGGGATAAGCCATACGTTGTCTCTAAATACCCTAGCCACCACACCGTCGCTCACGAACACGATACAGGGGCCGTTGGACACCTTTTAGGGTCTAATAGAAACCATACCGGATGTAATGAACCCCATACCGGGTCTATTCAACACGTGGTCGGGACTGATGGAAACCATATGGTTTGCAATGAACCCAATAGCAAGGTCCATTGGATACCGTTTAGGGCCCAATAGCCACCATATTGGATGCAATAAACCCGATACCGGGGGTATCAGACACCGTTTAGGGTCCAATGGAGGCCCTATGATTTGTAATGAACCCAGTGCCGGGTCTATGCATCATCGTTTAGGATTCAATGGTGTCCGTACGGTTTTAAGTGAAAACCATACGGGGTCGGTTGGCCACCGTTCAGGGGCCAATGGCCACTATATGGTTAGCGGCGAACCCGATAGCGGGGCTATTGGCCATCGCTTAGGACTTAATGGCCACCGTTTAGGGGGTTAATGGTTACTATACGGTTTGCGGTGAATCCCATACCGGGACTATTTGTCACCGGTTGGGGGCTAATAGCCACCATACGGTGTGCAATGGATCCGATACGGTGGCCGTGGAAACCGGTATGGGGATTGGGGGGTTTTACCGGTGACGGATAAACCAGTAGAGTAGGGACAAGCCGAGGAGCAGTGCGGCGATCGCTAGCCAACCGGGGAAGCGCGATATGTATTGCGAAGTGCTGGCTTCACTGCTGCTTCCTGTTTCTTCAGCACTTGTAACCACCGTTTGGCCGTCGGTATACTGGGAATCATGCCCCTGTGTGCGGTGCAGGCTATCGGTCTCCCGTGCTTCATCGCGGTAAACCACGACTTGTGAAGCCGTTCCGGAGAAACCGGAATCGGGGTGGTAGGAGAAATTCCCCACTGGAGAAATGGCCACCAACTCACGGCTGTGGTGGAGTTTCTTGGTAGTGACCTCGTTCAGTCTATCACGGTGGCTGGCAACCAAGTGCCGCTCATGCGAAAGCGCTGCTGATGTGGTACGGTTGCTCGTGGTGTGTTGCTGACGCTTCACCCCGCACGCCGTGGCCAGGGATACGGCAGTAATCAGGTATATCGTTTTCATGGGTTGTGGGATAAAACATGGTAAAAAAATGCCGGGGAACTTACTGTCCCCCGGCGTAGGCAATGCAATTGTTTATGCATTGACACGGGCGCGGAGCGAAGCCACCGGGCTCCAGGCACTCACGCCACGCTTGTTGCGCGAGCGCACACGGAAGTAGTAGGTCACGCCGTCCTGCACGGGCGAATAGAAATTGCCCAATGCGCGGGAAACCGGCTCCAGTTCCTGCCACACCGGCTGCCCCGATCCATCCAGTCCGGAAGCGAAGGCCAGCTCGTACTGGTAAGCTTCCCTGATCGCTTCGAACTGTAGTAAAATTTCACCCGGGCGGGTGGAATCGAGCAGGCGGGCCCATGTGGAGCTCCTCGGCGCCTGCAAGCCTTTCGGATCAGCCACGGGTTCGAAACCCGAACCCAATTGGATGGAGCTTATGCTCGTGAAATTGTTGATGTAGGAGGTTACCCGCCGCATCATCACAATCAATTCTTCGCGGGCTTCATCCTTTTCCCTAGCCTGCTGGGTACTGCTGCGGCCTGTGGCCGTGATACCCTGTTTGGCGATGTAATCCATTGCCACCGGTTCGTACTCGGCAAAAGTAGGATCCATATCCGGGAAATTCGTGTTCGTGCGCAATGCGTCGGTGCTGCGTGTGGCCAAAGAAGCGAGCTCAGTGTCGCTAAGGTGTTTATAGTTCGTTACTAATTTTGGTGTTCTCATTTTCTTTTTTATTTATTTGTTTATTCGTTTATTATTGATTCCCTGTTTGTTTTTAAAGGTATCAATGAACCCTCCTGTGTCGGGTTTTGTTTATTCGCTGATTTGCTTATTCGTTTATTCGCTTTTTGCATATTGGCGCATTTGCGAATCGGCGAATCTGCGGATGTGTGGCTATTGCCACCGTGCCACGGCATGGATCGTCCTGACCGGCCGTCGCTTCCTGTATACACCTTCCGTGGAAGGGCCTGCACGGATGGGATTGGATGGGTCGCCATTTTCATCCACGGCGCCGTCCGGCCCGGTGTTGCCTTCTACGGTGATGCACCAGGTGCTGTCCCATGCATCCACGAAACCCACATGGCCAATGCGCCGGAGGTTGCTGTAGTAGATGCCGAAGATGTCGCCCACCTGAACGTCATTGTGAGGCAGGCGATGGGCAGTGCGAGCTGACCGCGAAGCAGCTCCGA
>NZ_JAMXBE010000021.1 GCF_024704835.1 Parapedobacter tibetensis | reverse complement strand
TATTTATTCGTTTTATCCAGTGACACAGTTGGTGTTACACTCTCCCAGTAGGCCAAAGATTGCATCAGACACCGATGCAAAATTGACAGAAATCGCCATGAAGGAAGCTAACGTGGCTCAATAACAAGGCGTCCAAGTAACCTTATTCCCGCCCCCTTTGGGCAATTATCTGCGTAAATACCGTATCAGGCCTTCATCGGTGCGATCAATGGGGCCTTCAAGTACGGATTGATAGCTCCATATACGCCGCCCATTCACTTCGATCAAGTCATTCAGCAATTCCAATGTTGTTTTTGATTGGTCTGTCATGATTTATAGTGTTGGAAATCCCATAAAAATGGGAACTTGCTTTAATATTATCAAACACATACCGGATTATGAGACAGCTGCCAAAGGCTCTTTCATGGCTTGCTTATGCAGTAATCGCTCAAAATGAGCAATCCAATCACGGGCAGCTATTACCTCCCGTTTCTGCTTATTAACCAATGCTCTTACTTCGGCATTCAATCCATCTGTACCTTCTACACTATGATAAGCAATTAATAGTGCATTTTCACCCGATTTACATTTGTCCAAAGAATAACTGGGCATCCGGTCGGAAAAAACGGCTTTCACTACAGACCATGCCAGTCCGTATTCACCTTCCTGTTGAGGCAGCAACATCTCTTCTTTTATTCCCATGGAGGTTCCAATATCATATAACTCCTTCTTCATCATCTTGCTTTGCCTGATGAATCCAGTGAATAACGATTCTAAACAGGTCTCCTCGGGACTAAACTTATTCCGCATGTTTTCATAACCATTTATGCGTTCGGCATGGAATGCTACCAAATCCCTTAAACATTCCGCCGTTGTACTCAGGTTCTTCATCATCATAAATATGTTGTTGACTATTATTCTCATCTACCTCCATTATATCACCTTTTCACGATCTCTTAATTGCTTGACATGGTCATGTGAAGCCAACAATTGTGTTTTTTGTTTGGAAATAAGCGACTTGGCAGCAATGGATATTCCTTCTTCTTGCTCTGCCTGCCGATAGGCTCTTTGCGCAGCGTCTTCTCCATACTCACAGCTTTCTAAAAGCGCTTTACGGTCATCCATAGCCATAATCACCTTGACATCCATCCATGCACGGTATATTCTACCGGCCATGGTGGTGTCTTCATCTACCACATTTTCCCGTGAACTGATGTGTTCTTGGAGCTCGGTTTTTAGATTTTGGCTTTGTTCTATCAATCCACTGAAAAGTGCTTTGAGGTCCACATGGGCAGCTGGCAATTCGGCTATTGCTTTTTGGTAGCCTGCGATTCGGTCATTGTTGATTTTGATTAAGTCATTTAACACTTCAGCTGTTTTTTTCAAGTCTTCCATGATTGTTCCTTTCTTTTAAGCTATTGCAATTCTTCTAAAACTAATTGTCTCTTCCCGTTTTTGATCTCCGCATCTCCAAATGATGAGCCTGCGCTACCAATCAATGCTTCTAAGGTGTTGACAATCTGTGGGCATTATTGTTTGAAGAATTTCGAACAAACATATAGGTTAATGAATTCATGTCAGGTTAATGAATTATAACGAGCGTATGAGCGCAATGCTTTACCTATTGCACTCACAATATCAGGATGGATTTCACCATCCATTACCTGCCATATCCCATCTTTTTCGACAATGACGATATTTTCTTTTGCTTCATCTAATTCACACAAAAAATTCATCATCAACTAATATTTATCGTTCAAAATTGGGCCAAATGCTGTCTATTCCTTATCATTGCATGAATGTAAATAGGTTGCGATATAATCTCTTTTTTTCTGAACATGTGGTTGCTTTTTTTAGTACACCCGTGCCAACTTGAGATTCCGTACCTAAATGTTTAATTTTAATATGCTAGGATTAGTCATTGGTTGTTAGCGAATGATCGCCCTAGCTCTTCAATTTTCTCAAAACTAAAGTCGCATTAAATTGTCATCTCAAAATGAGAAGGCATGCTGAAAAATTGGCCACTTATACAGAGGTGGTAAAAAAAATATAACATCTTTAAACAATGCTGGATACACTAACACCACCAATAAATACAAATTTCAAATCCTTTATAAAGGATTTTGAACAAACGCTGAAGCATCTTTTTCATGAACGAAATGACATCGATCAATTAAGCCTAAGGAGGGGTTTACCATCTTCCATTAGCAATGAAATTTTAGACAAGCACCCTTTATCGGTAGCTATCCCCAAAGAATACGGAGGCCGTGGGCTACATGTGAAAGAATGCCTGGGTATCTTGGCCTCCGCATCCTATGAATCGCTCTCACTCTCTTTAATTTTTGGAATTAACATTGCCTTATTTCTGGAACCTGTGGCTAAATATGCCAAGCCGGCCGTTAAAGAGGCTATTTTTAAGCGGTTTATCGAAGAACGGGGTATGGGGGGACTGATGATTACCGAACCTGATTTCGGAAGCGATGCCTTGAATATGCAAACCTATCATAAAGAACAGGAACATAGCTATCAAATAAAAGGGACAAAACACTGGCAGGGATTGACCGGAATGGCCGATTATTGGCTCGTTGCTTCAAGGAAGCAATTGCCCAGCGGTCAATTGGATCGCGACCTCAGTTTTTTCATCTGCGATACTCGGCAGGAAAAACAACAAATCAAAGTAGAAGAATATTATGACAATCTAGGCCTATATATGATTCCCTATGGGCGCAATGAACTTGACATTGAAGTACCGAAGTCGTTCAAGCTACAGCCGGAATCTACCGGTATAAAAATGATGCTTGACATTCTACATAGAAGCAGGTTGCAATTTCCGGGGATGGGTATGGGATTTATCAAACGGATGTTGGATGAAGCCATCACCCATTGTAAAAACAGAACCATCGGAGCAAGCAGCCTCTTTGACATGGACCAAATCCAGTTTCAGCTTTCACGGATACAAGCGGCATATACCTTATGTTCCGCCATGTGCGCCCGAAGCTGCACCATAAGTGGCATTGAAAACAACCTAGCCTTGGCAGGCCTTGAGGCAAATAGTATGAAAGCAGTGGTGACTGATATGATGCATGAATCTGCGCAAATACTCTTGCAGGTTTCTGGGGCAAAAGGGTACAGAATAAGCCATATCGGTGGCCGAGGGACAACAGATAGCCGCTCGTTTCAAATATTTGAAGGTTCCAATGAAATGTTATATGGTCAAATTGCTGAAACGATGTACCGGATGATGAAAAAGGAAAAGGAGCAACATCTTTTCAGTTTTTTGAAGCGGCATCCCCTTACCGCCAATGCCGTTGATTTCTTCAAAAAGGAAACCGATTTTCAGATTGACACTGTTTTGCCACAACGAAAATTGGTCGATTTAGGTAAGGTATTGGCCAGGATCATATCCATCGGATATGTATTGGACTTACAAGCAAGTGGATTTAGAAACGACTTAATCCATCAATGCATCAATACCGTTAAACATGAAATTGCTGGTTTGGTTCGCTCCTTCGAATTTGAAAATACGATTCATGTCGTATTTGACTATACGGATAATAGCTCTTGGTTGGAATTTACAGTATAAACGAAATGGAAACTAAGGCAATAGTATAGCGACTTGTTGTTAATCATTCCTTCGCTTTTCTTGTTTCATATAAAAAGTACCTAGGAAAAAAATGATACGCAACATCTTAAAGGAAAACCATCTCATAAACCTGGTCAGCAAACCATTGTTATTAGAAAAACTATCGGGGCACACGCGTATGCAATGATTTTGCATAATGGATTCCAACTCACGAATTGTGTGTTGTACAAAAGCTTCCCCCTGTACATCCAGATTCAATTCCACGCTAACCTTAGCGCTAAGGTCATTGACATTGAAAGAACCGATAGTCATCCATTCTTCATCACAGGTAGCCAATTTACCGTGGAGCATCTCTCCGGTGTATTCATAAATTTCTACATGGTGTCTCAAAAGCCAACCATACATAAACCGTTCGGCATCTTTCACCAGCGGAACGTCCATACGGCTACAAATAATTAGCCTCACATTTACACCACGCTTCACCGCCGCCTTGATATGATTTTGTATAGCTGTCCCCGGCAAAAAATAACTGGAGAGTATAATGACCTTTGCCTCGGCATTTCGTAATATTTGTGCATAGGTTCTGCTAATTTCATGTTTCCGCCGTACCCAGTCATTCCGACACATCCGCACGGCGCAGGTTTCTTTGGGTCCAAAGTCAATCTTAGTGGGATAAACCTCACAACGCGGAATATGCCTAATCCGCTGGAAGTTCTTCCAAGTCATCCAGCATAACTCACATAACTTTATAGCAATTTCACCTTCCACGTAAAGCGCAAAATCCAACCAAGCGGCTTGGCCTGGCTTATCATTATACCTATCGCCAATATTAGCGCCCGTTACCAATGCACAATGGGCATCTACTACAAACACTTTTTGATGCATCCGCCTACCTACATAAAAGTTTTTACTTTTGAACAAGGGTTCGAAAAACCGGAAATGCACACCATTTTCCTCAAATTGCCTTGTAAAGGTTTTTTTCAGGCCCTGCGAACCATAGCCATCTACAAGTATATATACAGTCACTCCTCTTTTCGCCGCAGCAATCAACGCATCAGCTACCTGTTGTCCTGTTTCATCTGGTTCATAAATATAAACCTGTAAGTGAATATGTTCTTTTGCTTGTTCAATGAGCTGAATAAGCAATGTAAAATACGCATTGCCGCCTAAAAGTAATCTTACTTTTTGATTAGGATAATAATCTTGATGATTAGCTGTTTTCTTTTCCGGCATTTTTTAATTAACCATGGAGGTCTATGTCTGATTATCCTGCATTGCGACACCCGTGCCCCGTGCCCTAGCTGAAATCCCGGAATCTGACCCGGTAACCCAATGCTACTTTATCTTTCAGTTTATTCATACCAAGTTACCATGAGAACACCAGCCTATATTTTTTGTTTGAGCATTATCATAAAACCCCATACCCCTTTCATTGTTATACAGTAAAGTAAGGGAGCAAATGAATATTATAGATATCATACTTGCCTTGATCATTTTACTGGCTCTCTGGAATGGAATATCCAAAGGGTTTTATTCAGGAATGGCCGGATTGATTTCATGGCTGGGAAGCCTTTTGGTTACTTTTTGGCTATATCGTTATCTCTCCGAATTTGTGGAAACACATGTCATTGCCAGTATATGGACGATTCCCCTGACATTTTTAATTACATTGCTAGTAGTCAGCATCATTTTTTCAACGCTGACAGGCCAAGTAATCCGGACAATTCCTCAGAAAACTCATGACCATAAATTAAACAAGCTGCTTGGTCTTTTGCCCGGAGCCATAATGGGAATCCTTTATGCAGCTATTGTGTCGGCTTTACTGTTGCTGCTCCCGTTATCAGACACCGTTTCATCTCATACGCGTAATAGTTGGCTAGCACAACGATTAACAACTAAATTAGAACGAGTAGAGCAACAATTGACCCCTGTATTTGAAGAGGCTGTAAACCGATCGATGAACAAAATGACTATCGACCCGGCTTCCACCAAAAAAGTGGATCTCCCCTTCACCGTTAAAAACCCCAAACCTCGACCCGACTTAGAAACTGAGATGCTTCAATTGATTAATGAAGAACGTGCGAAAGTCGATCTCCCTCCATTAAAAAATGATGTGGAAATGATACCGGTAGCCCGGCAACATTCAGCAGACATGTTTGCACGGGGCTATTTTTCGCATATCACGCTGGAAGGCGACACACCGTTCGATCGCATACGAAAGGCCAATCTTACCTTTCTCGCTGCTGGAGAAAATCTGGCCATTGCCCAAACCTTACTATTGGCCCATGAAGGTTTAATGGATTCGCCAGGCCATCGTGCTAACATCCTCCGTCCAGCATTCGGCCGTGTGGGGATAGGCATTCTGGATGGTGGTGTATACGGTTTAATGGTAACACAAAAATTTCGCAATTAATGGTCATTTTGCACTGCCTAAACCCCTGCTATAATACGATTTTTAAGCCATCTTCTGCACATGCATGCCTCACCTGATCAAGGTTTTGGAGCATCTCGGCACCAAAATGCGTTAGTAATATTTGCTTATAGGTAAGTTGTTTGTCGTATGCCCGCAGGGTCATGTAATTCATATGGCCTTTTATCGCTGAATCGTAAAAATTGCATTCGCAAATAAACAAATCGGCATCCCTAGCCAATTCGATCAGTACCGGTGTCCATTCCGTATCACCCGAATAACTTATTATTTTACCGCCTATCCCTATCCGTAACCCGTGCGGAAAAGCCTCCTCCGTATGGACGACAGGGAACGCGCATACTTCCAAATGATCAGCTTGCAACATTCCGCCAGGAATAAACGTCTTGAATAGGAGATTAAGCCTTCCTAATACATCACTGCTTGGATATAAAAGATTGAGAAGTTGCGTAATCCGCTCCCTACCTGTTGGTGGGCTGATAATCGTCAGTGGTTTTTCACGTTGCCTTAAAGATTCTTCTAGCAATAAAAAGGGTATACCTCCAAAATGGTCACCATGGAAATGAGATATTACTATGGTATCTATATCATTGCTATCCACACCATATTTTTTCAACCCCGGTACGGCACTTGCACCACAGTCAAGCAACAAGCCGCAATGGGATGCTTTTATATAAAAGCATGTATGCATCCGTGCTCCATTCGCGAATGCGTCACCGCATCCAATTATCGTCAATTCAACCTTGCTCATTGTGCCAACTAATAATCTTGAGAAAAATATACATTAATCAAACGTCATACCCAATATGCATACAACACATATATCAAGTAATTATGGATATACACCAACTAGGATACCGTTATTGCGGTAAGGGTTTAGCCGCTCACTATGTCTTAATTTTAGTTGTCGGTGTATAGATATGTCGACCATTGCTCCACTTTCATGGATGGTTTTGTTAATGAATTATCCCTATTATTCTTTGCATTCATGCAGTGATCGCCTCGGATGCAAGTCCATCTCATATCAAATTTGGGTTCTCCAGATAACATACGTGCTCCCAGGTGACCATATTGAGGTCTCTATTATTGAGCACGATGACCCCTTTCAGTTTTTTATAATTAATTCAAACAAAACACTTCCTATGTTGTTATTATCTTCGCAAGCAGTTGCTAATTATATCCATTAAAACAAACAGCATTTTATTACCAATTCATTTTCATTATTACTAAAGAACAGGGTCTAACTCAAATATGGAAAAACTAGACAAGCATAAAAAACTAGGCAAGTATTTGATTGTTTCTTTAAATGTTGATGATAAAAGGTAGACGATGTTGACAAATATCGTTATGCATTCCGGTGATAGCCCGTTATCATTCGGTAATATCTTATCTCTTTTCCAGACAGAACAATCGATAGGTGCTATCGGCCATTGGTCGTTGGGGTCTGTTCCTTTTTTACCAGTTAAAAAGTGGAGAGTTGAAGGCATGAGCGAGCAGTTGGCTATGTTAATTATGTTAATAAGGATAGTTAAAAGCATCGACAGTAAAAATATATCGTGAACAATAAATTCTATAAGTTATGAATAAGGTTGAATTTAATGCCAAAGTTATAAATGAGGCTGGCTCACTAAACAATTACGCTTTCTATTTCACTCATGATGAGGAAAATGCCAATGATTTGGTGCAAGATACCATGCTAAAAGCATTTTCATATTACAACAAATTTAAGGAAGGAACGAATTTGCAGGCATGGCTTTACACGATATTGAAAAACACCTTCATCAACTATTACAGGAGAAAGGTCAAGACCAACTCAATCATGATTAAATCCGATAATATTTCGTCTTCAGATCTTTTTAAAAGTGCGCTAAATAATGGTGCAGAAGGGAAATTCGTGATGGAAGATATTGAGCAGGCTTTGTCGCACCTATCGGAAGAATATTACTATCCGTTTTCTATGTATTTTGAAGGGTATAAATACCATGAAATTGCTGAGCATTTTAAAATTCCGATAGGGACGGTAAAAACCCGTATTCATGTGGCGCGGCAACAATTAAAGAAAAAGCTCAAACCATATTCTAGAGACCATTGACAAATCGATTGCAAGAATAGTCTAGTCCATCAGCACGATGTCGTAGCGATTTAATAACCATATAATCGATGCATACTTATCGCACCACCTATGTTGAGATAGTTCCTGCTTTTGTTTTCCTTGCATGCGAGAAGCCAGCTACATCTTCGGTGCTACGATACCGGTAACGGGAGGACGCATTACGATATGAGTCTATAACAACCGCTCGTTTCTGTGATGTAAGATTTTCGTATCTCCCCTTCATTTTTTCTACCTTTGTAGCAAACTATTATTCAGTATGTCCTTATCACCACTCACGGCCGTATCTCCCATAGACGGTCGCTATCATAATGCTACACAGGAATTATCCGACTATTTTTCTGAATATGCCCTTATTAAATACCGGGTATTCGTGGAGATTGAATATTTTATAACGCTCTGTAACAAGGGGATTCCTCAGTTGCGGCATTTTGATGGTAGTCTTAATGACAAATTAAGGGATATTTATAAACACTTTTCATTGGAAGATGCCCAATGGATCAAGGGAAAAGAAAAAGAAACCAACCACGATGTAAAAGCCGTAGAATACTTTCTCAAAGATAGATTTGAAGCCTTGGGTTTGGTGGATTCATTGGAATTCATTCACTTTGGACTGACTTCACAAGATATCAACAATACCGCTATTCCCTATTCATGGAAAGAAGCACTCACGAATATATATATTCCACAACTCAACAGCTTCGTAACGGAACTGGAACAATTGGCTACTGAATGGGCCACCGTACCGATGCTTGCCCGCACGCATGGACAGCCGGCATCTCCCACCCGGTTGGGTAAGGAAATCAAGGTTTTCGTCGAAAGGATAGGCAACCAGATCCAAGGCTTGGAAACTATTCCTTATGCCGCTAAATTCGGCGGTGCCACGGGCAATTTCAATGCCCATAAAGTGGCTTATCCCGATACAGATTGGGTGGCCTTTGGCAATATGTTCGTCAATGAAACATTGGGACTGCAGCGTTCACAAACAACTACACAAATCGAGCATTACGACCATTTCGCAGCCCACTGTGATGCACTGAAACGCATCAACACCATATTGATAGATCTATGTAGGGATGTATGGACCTATATCTCCATGGATTACTTCAAGCAGAAAATTACCAAAGGACAAATCGGATCATCGGCCATGCCCCATAAGGTGAATCCCATTGATTTCGAAAATGCCGAAGGCAATCTTGGCATGGCCAATGCGTTATTTGAACACTTGGCAGCCAAATTGCCCATATCGCGCTTGCAACGTGACCTCACGGATTCCACCGTGCTCCGCAATATCGGCGTGCCATTGGCCCATACCCTCATTGCCATCAAATCCACCATTAGGGGCTTAAAAAAACTTATCCTCAACGAAAGTGTCTTGAAGGCCGATCTGGAGCAAAACTGGGCAGTGGTGGCCGAAGCCATACAGACCATCCTGCGACGTGAAGGCTATCCGAAACCTTATGAAACATTGAAAGAATTGACCCGCACCAATGAGGCCATCACCCAGGAGGCTATTGCCGCCTTTGTAGACACCCTCAATGTGAGCGATGCCGTGAAAGCGGAGTTGAAAGCGATAACACCATGGAGCTACACAGGCGTATAAACACCGAACCTTTGACCTCACCCTGACCAAAACAGTCATGAATTATTAATACCTTTGTATAAATTAATTAAACATGGCAACGATAAACGTCTATACGGAATATACTCCCAACCCGGCTACCATGAAATTTTTGGTTAATAAGCTGCTGATTAATGGAAGTTTGGATTACCCCGATAAGCAGAAGGCACAAGAATCGCCTTTCGCACGGGAATTGTTCAAGTTCAACTTTGTAAACGGTGTGTTTTTTGCCAGCAATTTCGTAACGGTCACCAAAACCGAAGACGCGGAATGGGAAGATATCGAAGGTTTGCTCAAGGAATTTGTGAAAGGTGCCGTGGAGTCTGAACTCAAGGTACAAGAAGTGGCGAAGGATGAGGATGTGAATTTTGAAGGTACAGAAACCGAAATCAAAATACAGCAAATCCTACATGACTATGTACGGCCTGCCGTGGAACAGGATGGTGGAGCCATCAGTTACAAATCATTTGATGAAGGCACTGTGTTTGTAGAACTACGCGGATCGTGCAGCGGTTGTCCATCATCTACCATCACCCTCAAGGCAGGTATCGAAGGCCTGCTTAAGCGGATGGTACCCGAAGTGCAAGAGGTAGTAGCGGAAGCAATGTAGCGATATGTTTTTCAAAACATTGATTGCATTATTAGGGCTTTGTTTCATAATTGGTTGTGGCAATCCAACTGGCCAAACGGAGAAAGACAATACACAAACAAGCCAGCAGGATTCAGCAAAATCAAAGACGGAAACCAAAAACATTCTTTTTTTTGGCAATAGTCTCACTGCGGGCTATGGTCTCGACAGCCCTGACTTGGCATTTCCTAGTCTTATTCAACAACGGATAGATTCGTTGGGACTCCCTTATCAGGTTATCAATGCAGGATTAAGTGGCGAGACCTCTGCTGCCGGAAATGAACGCATTGATTGGCTACTTAATGAGGAAATCGAAGTATTCGTATTGGAGTTAGGCGCCAACGATGGCCTTCGGGGTATTCCCACCGAAGAAACCCGGAAAAATCTACAAGGCATCATCGATAAAGTAAAAAATAAATATCCTAGCTGCAAATTGGTGCTCACAGGCATGATGGTGCCCCCCAATATGGGCGGCGAATATGGCAAGGCGTTTACAGCCATCTTTCCGAAGTTGGCTGAAGAGAATGATATGGCTTATGTACCCTTCTTATTGGAAAGTGTGGCTGGTGAAACTAAGCTAAATCAACGGGATGGCATTCATCCAACCGAAGAAGGGCATAAAATCCTTGCTGAGAATGTATGGGAAGTGTTGAAACCGTTATTGTAGTCATCACATATCTCAAGTCTCACATCTCATAACCCACATCTAACGTAAAATCACTAACTTTGGCCGCAAAAACTGAATTAACCTTATAATAATGAGCGAAGACATCACAAAATTGGAAAAAATTGCATCCCAGGTTCGACGTGACATTGTGCGGATGGTCCATGCTTGCCAATCGGGACACCCTGGCGGATCATTAGGTTGCACCGAATTTTTTGTTGCACTGTATTTTAGCGCCATGGATCGAAAACCTGGTTTTGATATCGATGGCATCGGAGAAGATATCTTCTTCTTATCAAACGGCCATATCTCTCCAGTGTTTTATAGCACATTATCGCGGGCAGGCTATTTCGATGCCAGCGAATTAGCTACATTCCGTAAAATTAATTCACGTCTCCAAGGTCACCCCACTACGCATGAAGGGTTACCGGGAATACGTGTGGCTTCCGGATCACTAGGCCAAGGGCTTTCCGTAGCCATTGGAGCCGCCCGAGCCAAAAAGCTCAATAATGACAACCATTTGGTATATGCGCTAATGGGCGATGGCGAACAGCAAGAAGGACAAGTCTGGGAAGCTGCCATGTATGCCCCATACAACAAAATAGATAACCTCATCGCGACCATCGATTACAATGGGCAGCAAATAGATGGGGCTACGGAAGATGTGCTGTCTCTTGGCAACCTCAGGGCCAAGTGGGAGGCTTTTGGATGGGATGTGCTTGAAATGAATGGCAATGTCATGAGCGAAGTACTGGCCGGGTTGACCGATGCCAAATCGCGCACCGGTAAGGGCAAGCCTGTATTGATATTGATGAAAACAGAAATGGGTAACGGTGTGGATTTCATGATGGGGTCGCATAAATGGCATGGTGTGGCGCCTAATGATGAGCAATTGGCATTGGCTCTGGCGCAATTGGAGGAAACTTTGGGAGACTATTAACTTTAGCTACTCATATCTCATATCTCATATCTAAAAAATGAAAAATGAAAAAATACACTTATACAGATAAAAAAGATACCCGTTCAGGATTTGGCGCGGGGTTATTGGAAGCGGGCCAAAAAAATCAAAACGTGGTGGCACTATGTGCTGATTTGGTTGGTTCACTCAAAATGAATGATTTCATCAAGGAGTTTCCTGAACGCTTTTTCCAAATCGGCATTGCTGAGGCCAACATGATGGGTATCGCGGCTGGGCTTACGATTGGAGGTAAAATTCCATATACTGGTACATTTGCCAACTTTTCTACAGGACGTGTTTACGACCAGGTTCGGCAGTCTATTGCCTATTCGGGCAAAAACGTGAAAATTTGTGCATCACATGCAGGCCTCACTTTGGGCGAAGACGGGGCTACTCACCAAATATTGGAAGACATCGGGTTGATGAAGATGTTGCCGGGTATGACCGTTATCAATCCTTGTGATTACAACCAGACCAAGGCAGCGACTATTGCCATCGCCGACTATGAAGGCCCCGTATACTTGCGTTTCGGCCGTCCAGTTGTCCCTATTTTTACGGATCCCAACCAAAAATTCGAAATCGGCAAGGCATGGATGGTTAATGAAGGCAAGGATGTCAGTATTTTTGCCACGGGCCATCTGGTGTGGGAGGCTATTCAAGCCGGAGAACAACTGGCTGAGTTAGGTATCGATGCGGAAATCATCAATATCCACACGATTAAACCATTGGATGAGGCCGCCATCTTGAAATCAGTGGCCAAAACTCGCTGTGTAGTGACGGCAGAAGAGCATAACAGGCTTGGTGGACTTGGCGACAGTGTTGCACAAGTATTGGCCAAAAACAATCCAACACCTCAGGAATATGTAGCCGTGAATGACAGCTTTGGCGAAAGTGGCAAACCGGCCGACCTGATGAAAAAATACGGATTAGATGCCGCCAACATCGTAAGCGCTGTACAGCGCGTAATCAAACGGAAACAGTAGGGATGATAAGCACCCAATCCAGTGCATGATGGAAGACGCCCAGATATTGGAGAAATTTGCAGATGAACGTACACGTGAAGAGGCGTTTGTCCTATTGTTGAAAAAATACCAGCAAAAAATATATTGGCATGTCCGACGTTTGGTAATCGATCATGACGATGCAGATGATTTGGTACAGGATATATTCATCAAAGTATGGAAAAACTTGGCGAATTTCAGGGAAGACGCCCAATTATACACCTGGCTATATCGCATCGCTACCAATGAATGTATTACGTTCTTGAACAAGAAAAAACAACGGCAAAATATTTCATTAGACGATGAAAGCTCTGCATACCTAGCCGATTCGCTGACGGACACCACCTATTTTAATGGCAATCAAGCCCAGCTAAAGCTACAGCAGGCGTTGCTTACGCTTCCTGAAAAACAACGCCTGGTGTTTAACATGAAATATTTTGACGATTTAAAATATGAGGAAATATCAGACATCGTAGGCACCAGTGTGGGTGCATTGAAAGCATCATATCACTTAGCTGTAAAGAAAATAGCGCATTTTTTTGAGGCAAACGATTAAACCTTCACGTAACAATACCATCTAAGAAGTACCATGAAGGATAAACACACATATCGCCACTTGGATGAATCGGGAAGACTGCCGGATGCATTGCAAATGAATCCATATACAGTGCCAGCCGATTATTTCGAGGACCTACATGTATGTATTCTCCAAAGGTGTCGCCATATCGAAGATTCACAAGCCTCATTCATGGTTCCCTCGGGTTATTTTGATGAACTGCGGGATAATATAACCACAAAAATTGCCGAGCAAAGACTGAAAGAAATCGTGGATGAGCCTGGTTTTTCTGTTCCGGAAGGCTACTTTGTAGGCTTGGAAAGAAACCTATCCGAAAGATGTAGGCACATTGGCAATGGTTCGCTGCTGTCAATGCCCGTTCCGCCGGGCTATTTTCAACAATTACAGGAAGATATTCTGATTGAGGTTTCAGCGCAAAAACTCAAGGAAAAAGTAAACGAACCGGGCTTTATCGTGCCAGCGGATTATTTTGATAATCTGCAACATGCCATCACCAAAAGGACGTCCCAAGGAGAATTAACACCCATTAGGAAGATTAGCCGGCCAAAATGGATGGCTTATGCTGCCGCGGCCTGTGTCGCATTGGCTGTAAGTATTGTTGGGTTTTTAAGGTTCGCTGACAGCGAGCAGTCCATAAGCACCAACCATTTAACCGCTGTATCTGACCAAGAAATACTCAATTATCTTGAGTTTTATGGCACAACCAGCGATTTCACCTACATTTCGGAGCATCTCGATGACTTCGGTGGGCGTAATATCGGGGAGGGATTAAGTGAAGAAGATATCGAAGCATACCTTAATAATACGCTTTAAAAAAATGACCTTAATAAAATATTTGAATCTCATTGCAACTATTTTGCTATTTTCCACTGCTTTTACAATGGCTCAGGAGAACAGGTCAAAGCGATTTGAGCGAATCGAGGCGGAGAAAGTAGCGTTCATTACCAAAGAACTCAATCTAACGCCGTCGGAAGCGCAGAAATTTTTCCCAATATACAATCAATATTATAAGGAAATATCCAATCTAAGGCATGAGAAACGGGATAGGAAATCGCAGAACCTGCGAAGCCAGAAACTCCCGGGAAATAGCCTTAATCCCACCAACCGTGATGTCCTCGCTTTTGATGCCAAAGAGTTGGAAGTGAAGAAAATCTATAGGAAACGTTTTGCCAATGTGATTGGGCAGGCCCGTGCCTCACAATTCTTTGAAGTTGAAGAGGAGTTCCGCAATTACTTAATGCGCCAACTGCAGCACAGAAGGCGCGATAAGGAAAACGAGTAAATTTGCCACATTGCGCATGCTTAGCAATCGACAGCTTTTTCTGTTAAATACGGCTCAAACCTCTTGTTCTCCCCGGCTTATCGAAATCGAACATGCTGAGGGGGTTTACCTCTATGGACCAGATGGCAAGAAGTACATTGATCTGGTTTCAGGTTTTGCGGTGAGCAACATCGGCCATCGACATCCCAACGTGCTCAAAGCCATATCCAAGCAGCTCGACAAGTACCTACATGTTACCGTATATGGCGAATTTGTACAGGCTCCACAAGTAGCATTGGCAACCAAGCTCCTGTCCGTACTGCCCGAAAGGTTCGATACGGTTTACTTCACCAATTCAGGAGCCGAAGCCACAGAGGGCGCCATGAAAATCGCCAAGAAATTTACAGGAAGGCGTGAAATCGTCGCAGCCGAAAAAGCGTACCATGGGAGCACACAGGGCGCGCTGAGTCTCATCGGAAATCCTGAATACCGCATAGCTTATGCTCCTCTTCTACCGGAAATCACATTCATCCGCTATAATGACCTGAATAGTCTTGCTAAGATAACCTCATCCACTGCCGCGGTTATCCTTGAAGCCGTGCAGGGGGAGGCAGGGATACGTGTACCGGATGTTGAATACATGCAAGCGGTAAGAAAACGCTGTGATGAGACAGGAACCTTGCTTGTCTTTGATGAGATACAGACGGGTTTCGGCCGCACAGGCAAGCTGTTTGCCTTTGAACATTATGGTATGGTGCCTGATATCCTCTTGCTTGCCAAGGGTATGGGTGGCGGCATGCCCATTGGTGCATTTGTCGCCAACAAGGCGGTAATGGATGTTATCAAGGATAACCCCATGCTTGGACATATCACTACTTTTGGTGGCCATCCGGTGAGCTGTGCTGCAGCATTGGCGTCACTCAACGTCATACTGGATGAGCATTTGGTAGAAGGGGTAGCAAGGAAAGCGACACTGTTCCGCCAATACTTGCGGCATCCCGCCATCCGGGAAATCCGAGGCCTTGGCCTGATGATGTGCCTGCAACTCGCTAGTTTTGCACAGGTAGAAAACATCAGCAAGTACTGTGCAGAGCATGGGGTCATCATTGATTGGTTCCTGCATTGCGAAACCGCATTGCGCATCGCTCCGCCGCTCACTATCAGTGACCAGGAAATTAAAATGGCCTGTGAAGTGATCCTGCGCGGCCTGCAACGCTATGCATCGCAGTAACAGTATGGAAACTCAGGAAGATTACATCACACCACCCTGCACAACAACCCCTTCAGGTATTCCCCTTCTGAAAAGGAAGCCCGTACGGGATGGTCTTCGGGCTGCGTGAATTGGCGAATGAACTGGATTTCCTTGCCTGCGTCCAGCGCTGCCCAAGCCAATACCTGCTTGAAAGTAGCCATATCCATTGCCGCCGAACAGGAAAAAGTGGCCAGTAGACCCCCGCTTTCCAACAACATTAGTCCTCTCCTATTCAAGTCCTTGTAAGCTCGCGCTGCCTTGCCCAGACTGGAACGCGAGGGTGCATATTTAGGCGGATCCAAGATGATAAGGTCAAACCGCTCTCCTGCCTCTGAAAAAGCCCGGAGCTGTTTATTCACATCTGCTTGTATGGCTGTATGGTTGGCAGCGTCATAGCCATTCAGCGTGATATTCCGTTGCAGGGTTTCCAAGGCCAGAGCCGAACTATCCACACTGACCACTTCCCTTGCCCCTTGGGCCAGGGCATTCAACGAAAACCCGCCGGAATAGCAGAAACCGTCAAGTACCCGTTTGCCTTTGGCGTATTGCGCCGTTAGTAAGCGGTTGTCACGCTGGTCGCAGTAAAAGCCGGATTTCTGCCCCTCAGCAATATTGACCTCGTATAGGATGCCATTTTCTCTGATTGGCGCAAATTCAGGAGGATGCAAGCCAAATAACAACCCATTACTGCCGGCCAGCCCCTCATGGCCACGGGCATTGTCATCACTGCGTTCATATATTCCCTTGGGTTTAAGCAATTGATCCAGCTCATCAATGATAATCGGTTTTACCCGCTCCACACCGGATGCATGTACTTGGAGGGAAATAAAATCGCCATATTTATCAGCAATCAGACCAGGAAGGAAATCAGCCTCTGCAAAAATAAGCCGTAATGTATCGGTATCTCCCGATCGGAGCAGGTGCTCCCGGGCTTGAACGGCCCGTTGTATCCGCATGCGCCACCATTGTTCGTCCGGTAACTGATCCGGATGCCATTCGATAAGCCGGACCGCTACGCGAGATAGGTTGTTGTAATATCCATAGGCAACAAATTCACCCGAAAAGTTCATTACCTGTACGATATCGCCATTTTCTGGATTTCCCTGGATGTTCTCAATAGCGCCCGAGAACACCCAGGGGTGAAGCTGGAAGGCGGCCTTGTCTTTATTTTTCTTTAGTTGGATGGTATGCATTGGGAACAAAAATACTTTTTTTGTGAAACACTTCTCGTTTTTTTCGGAATGATGCAACACACACCACACCGCGCGCGTCTATTGATTAAGTGAGTTAGGAAACAACGTGTGGAAAAAGCGGAATAACGTTATTTTTGTGAATCATAGAAAAACACAGCTAGTTGGAAGCCTCATTTGGTGACAAGCATTATGAATTGGTAGTGGCCTGCAAACAAGGCGATCGCCAGTCCCAATTCAAGCTATACAATCTGTATGCAAAAGCCATGTATAACACGGCTCTTCGCATCGTACGCGATGAAGATGAGGCTGCCGATGTGCTGCAGGAGGCATTCATTGACGCCTTCACCCGCTTGGATGGTTTCCGCCAAGAGAGCACGTTTGGCCTTTGGATGAAACAAATTGTAGTCAACAAATCCATATCCGCCTTGCGCAAGCGGAAACTGGAGTTGCAACCGCTCGAAGAAGGAGACCATATCATTGAAGATGAACCGGAAGAAGGTGATATCGCATTCCAGGTGGAAGCGATCAAGGAGGCCATCAACAAATTGCCTGACGGCTATCGGTTGGTGCTGACACTGTACCTGCTCGAAGGATACGATCACGAGGAAATCGCACATATTCTGCGGATAAGCGAAGCGACTTCCCGGAGCCAATTCTTTCGCGGAAAACGAAAATTATTGGACTACTTGGCGAATTAAAACGGAGCTAACATAGGAGGAGAAAGAAATGAAAAAGGATTTGAAAACATTCATCACGGAAAACAGGGCTGCGTTTGACCATGGAACCCCACCAAAGGAGCTTTGGCAACGGATAGCAAGTGAATTGGATCAAAAAGGTACACCCCAGGGCAAAGCGCCTATCAGGAAAATATGGCTCATACAAGTGCTGAAAGTAGCCGCCGTGACCTTCCTGATTGGTGTAGCCGGTATCACGGTGTATTTTTATGGAAGAAAACAAGCCTATGAAGATTACAGTCAAATAAACCCCACGTTGGCTGCTGAGCAAAAAAACTACGCCCAATTAGTGACACAGAAAAAGGATTCAATTGCCTTTATTGCGGCGTCTAATCCTGCACTTTATGGCGAGTTTTCGGCAGTGCTCAACCAAATGGAAGCAAATTATGAGACACTGAAACGAGAACTGACGGAGAGCCCTAACAAGCAACTGACACTGGAAGCCATGATTCGTAATCTCCGCGCACAAATCGAGGTGCTTGGACAACAATTAGAAATATTAGACTATATTAATGACACTAAAAACCAAGCAAAAGATGAACAGATTTAATTCATATATCTTATTAACCATGGCGTTTTTGTTGTCCAGTATGGCAACATTTGCGCAGCCTCCGACACATAATGCAAACGAAAAGGCATTGAAGGTAGCGGTAAGAAGCATCGGCCAGCTGGCTACCGAAATCAGCGTGGAAGTGGCCAATGCCGTAAAGGAAATCGATTTTGAGGCCCTAAGCCGAGATGCAGAAAAAACTGCAGTATTGTCGGAAGTGGAAGCACAAAAAATCGTATGCGAAATCGAAAGAATAGATTTCACGCCCATTATACAACAAAGTCAAGCAATCGCCGAAGAGGCTGCCAAAATTGACTGGGGACATATTTGGGAAGAAGTGGATGCCAACCATATTGGCTTCCAAAGGGAAAAAGTCATCGAAAAAAGCTATCCGGTCAACATCAATAACAAGCTCAATATCGATAATCGGTACGGTAAAATTGTTGTACGCAATTGGAATCGTAATGAAATCAAAGTAACGGTGAGGATACGTACTGCTGAAGACTCAGAAAGAAAAGCTCAGGAAGCATTAGATCGCGTGCGTATTGACGAATCAAAATCGGGCAATAACATTTCCTTCAAGACAAACATCTCCCAAGGGGATTCCAATTGGTGGTCTTCGCTGACAGGTAGTGGGAGCAACCGTGCCTTGAATGTAGACTATGAGGTCTATATGCCGAAAGGGAATGAATTGGCGCTCGTCAATCGATATGGATCCATTGAAATGGACGATAGGGACGGCAAAGTGTCTGTTTCTATAAGCTATGGCAGTCTCCAAGCCGGCCGCCTCAGTGCCCAAAGCAATTCGCTTGCCATAGCATATTCAAAGGCTGAAGTTGAATACCTCAACGAAGGGGAAGTATCCGTACGCTATGGTGGGTTCACCCTATCCGAAGCGGAAAAACTCTCCTTGTCCCTGAGTTATACCAGTGGGAGCGAAATTGGGAAAGTGAATCGTGAAGCAAACATCAGCCTCCGGTACAGTGGAGGTTTCAAAATGGGCCTTGGCTCGGCGATTCGAAAAGCCAATGTGGCTGCTTCATACTCTAGTGTCAACATCAATCCGGCATCTAATGCCGCTTTCAACCTCAACGTAGCCGTCAATTATGGAGGGTTTGAATATGACCATAACCTTGCTCATATCGACAGCAAATCTGAAAATAACACGTCAAAAAGTTATGAAGGCTATTGGAATAAGACGAGCGGCAACTCCCTTAACATCAGCTCACGGTATGGGAGCGTGAAGTTGAAATAAGTTGGAAAGACCTAAAGTTGCCAAAGAAACTTCCGGACTTTCCGACTTCCAATCAACCAAACCGTTTCCGCATAACGGCATACAGCTTGTCTACTGTGGTCTGTTTAGCCGCCCAATTGTTTTTCTCGGCATAATTGGCCTGTAGAAATGCTTCTGCAGCGGCAAAATCATCATACCGGTTAAGTAACTCGATTGCTTCACTGTAGGCAAGGCTGTACCCATTAAAGAGGTCTTTGATGAAAAGCAATTTGTCATTGAGGCTGATAGCTGATTTAAGGTCAGCGATCCTTTCGGATTCCCCACGACGCGCCGCAAAAATCGGATTGGTGCCTGCCTTCCGTTGGGCAGACATCATTTCGTTGATGGAGAGGGGCCTTGCAGGTTTCTCTGCTTCGGAAGGTGTCGCTTGAGGGGCATCCATTGGTTCAACACTTACTTCCTTTTCCGCAATGGTTACTTCATTCACAAACTCATCGTTCGTTTCGTCGACCGGTTCTGAATTGTTATCCTTCCTTTCATCAGATTCGCCATTGCCTTTTTCTTCATCTGTATCGACAGCTTGCTTGATTTCCTCATCGGCATTCCCTTCGTCTTCTTCGGCATCCTGTTCATCTTTGGCAGATACAGGTTCTTCCTCATCATCCGATGTATCTTCTGCGATAGTATCAGCTACTTTTTCCTGCGAATCATTATCGGTATCTTCCTGATCTGTATCTTCATTAGATTGGTCGTCGCCTTCATTGTTGTCATCCGAGCTTACTTCTTCAACTTGTTCCGCATGTGATGCTTGTTCTGCTTCTGAATCGATGGGAGGTGTGAAAACAATCTGTTGGACATCATCGGGTTCATCTGCTTGCTCACTCTCCAATTCGTCATCGGAATCCTGAATAGGGGGTGCAGAGGCACCAACCTCCCCGGTGTCCCTTTTATGAAGCTTATTATACAAGGCCACATGGGCAGCAAAATAATTTGCTGTAGCCTCAAAAAGATCCGTTTCTAGACCATCCTCTGATAACTTATCAGCTTGCAAATCATCATACTGGTCGTTGATGTCGTTAAGTAGTTCCGTTATTTTTTCAAAAATCTGCTGTTTTGTCGCCATAGTATTGAAACGTATTTCTTGGTGATTTATTAGCCAAATTTAGCATTAAATTCTGATATTAGCGGGCCTTCAGGGCCTTAAAAGAATGTAAAATTCAAGTCTTCGAGGAATAGGAGTTAGACTATGTTATTTTCTGAACATCGATTTGCACAAGGAAGTGCAGCATACGGAAGTATCGAAGTGATTTGCGGTTCGATGTTCTCGGGCAAAACAGAAGAGCTCATTCGCAGGATGCGACGTGCCCAGTTTGCCAAGCTGGATGTGGAAATTTTCAAACCAAAAATAGACACGCGCTACCATAATATCGATATTATATCGCACGATAGTAATAGTATCAAATCTACACCGGTAGACCATTCATCGGATATCTTGCTAGTGGGCAGCACTACAAAGGTAGTGGGCATTGATGAAGCGCAGTTCTTCGACGATGAATTGCCAACGGTATGCAACAAACTGGCCAATCGTGGAATCCGTGTCATCGTAGCTGGACTGGACATGGATTTCAAGGGCAGACCCTTCGGTCCAATACCCGCGTTGATGGCTATCGCCGAGCATATCACCAAAGTACATGCCGTATGTGTACGGTGCGGTGCGCCCGCAAATTATTCTTTCCGTATTGCCAAAGATGAGCAGCAACTATTGTTGGGCGAAAAAGAGAGTTATGAACCCAGATGCAGGTCATGTTTTTACCGGAATAAATAGGTATTAATAAAATTACATAAATATTTAAAGCCCCACAGACTACAAGGCTTATCTTTGCGTTATAGTCATAGATCATTAGATAAAATAGGTCTTAGGCCTATAGATAAGACTTTTCATAATTTAGGTTTATAATTGGTTAGTTTAAAGCCTCCTGCCCACCAGGAGGCTTTTTTTATTTTAACCTTCGCTTATTTTCAGTTCATCTAGAGTTTACTCGTAAGTTCTTCACTCATCGGCTCCACCTTAGACCGGAAACGATGGACGAGATTCCCCTGTTCGTCGATGAGAAATTTTTCAAAATTCCAGTTGATTTCGCCAGTAAAATCACTGTTTTGGGCTCCGGTGAGGTATTCGAACAACAGCGATATATCATCCCCTTTCACACTGTTTTTTTCAGCCAATAGAAACGTTACCCCGAAATTCTTTTCACAAAATCCCTGGATTTCTTCATTGCTTCCCGGTTCCTGACCACCAAAATTATCAGCGGGAAACCCGATGACAACCACCTTATCCGCATATTGTTCTGATAACTCCTGCAAACCTGCATACTGCTTAGTAAATCCACATTTGGATGCCGTATTGACAATTAATATTTTCTTGCCCTTAAATTGAGAAAGATTCACTTCTTTGCCATCAATAGATGTGATGGAAAATTGATATACATTGTCGGCTGATGAAGCCATGACAACGGTAGTCAGCATTAAAATCATTAATTTCATTATGTTTATTTTAATCGTCTTTATATGTATTCATTTGCACTCAGGAGCCCGATTTGCGGGGTTAATTTTCAACAGTCAATACCTGTCCCGTCTTAGCGGGATGGAACCGTTGTATTCCAGATCCCGAACTTCAGGACTACTGTATCTCATAGTTTTTTTCCCGTTGGATGACATAGTTAAACAATTCCTCAATGGGTCGTTTTAACACCTTGCCGATTTTGACCCCATTCTGCTCGCAAATATAGTGCAGCTGATCCTTGAAATAAAACGCTATAGACCCCACAAAATGGCAAATATACTCCCGGTAATTTGGAAAAGGTTTGATGTTCGTTGTGATAAATTCCTTAAAGCCCACTTTCAGTAGTTCATCCACGAATGGATGATCTATATACTCGCCCATAAATCGGGCGAATGATGCCAAGTAGGCATTGGGGGAAGCCCGTTGGTATACATTCTTGATAACGATTTCCTTATTAATCCGGTATTTGGCATTAAATCTTTCAGCTAGATCAGTGGGCATGGTGCCATACAGAAAATTCGTTATCAGTTGTTTACCGAACCAAACTCCTGAACCCTCATCGCCAAGGACATACCCGATGCCCTGTCTAGTAGGCAGCACTTCTTGGCCATCAAAAAAGCTCACATCGGATCCTGTCCCTAAGGTTGCAATGTATCCCTTACGATTACCACAAGTGGCGTATGCTGCACCAATGAGATCCGTCTCCACGGAAACAAAGGCATTGATAAATAATTGCGATAACGCATTGGAAACCATTTCGCGTCTATCAGGACTCGAGCAACCGGAACCAAAAAAATATACTTCACTTATATGGTCGGTATAAGGTTTAATTTCCGGTATATTCTGGATGATTTTTGCAATATCCTTTTCGTTTACAAAAAAAGGGTTCAACCCTTTGGTCGTAAATGCCAGTGGCTCTTCTCCCGGCAATGCCAGCATCCAATCCGATTGGGAGGAACCGCTATCTGCTACTAATATCATTGAATAGTGTTTATGCGTTAGCTTCCTTCAGGATATCAAATTTACGAAAAAAGTTGGAAAGACCGAAAGTCAGTAAGTCCGAAACCACAATTAATCCACCTTCAACGTTCCGGCTATCTGGTTCAATGTTATTTCAGCCAGCTTGGCTTGGTATTGTGCAGTGGTGTACCTTGCGCTGGCATCCACAAAATTGCGTTGGGCCTCACGGAACTCCAAAGGAGCAATACTGCCGAGTTTGAATTTTTCCAGCGTAATGTCCATATTCTCCTTAGCGATGTCCTTATTTCTTTCTTCAAGCCTTACTAAATCCAAGTTCATCAAATAGGTCTGATATGCAGCAAGCAACTGCGCTTCTATATTCTTGCTGATTTTATCGACTTCAATTTCCACAGCCTCCACGGCAAATTGCGCATTCTGTTCATTCCTCCGTTGCATAAATCCATTGAAGATATTCATGGAAGCCGAAATGCCGTAATTGAATCCATTGTTTCTTGACTGGGTAGAAAACCCAAGTTCGGTCCTAGATTGGGAACGGGTATAAGCCGATGAAACGCTGACCACCGGATAACGTTCGCCTTTAACACGTTTTAGCTCCAATTCGCTAATCCGGTGGTTGACGATAGCCGACTGTAAAGTCGGATTCAGTTGCTTTGCCTGTTTGGACAATGTTTCATAATGAAGGTCGGCAGTGATGATCATGGTATCTACAATACTAAATTCCGTATTCACATCACGTGCCAGCAGTTCATTAAGGCGGATTTGTGTGCTTCGGTATTGATCGCGCTGCCGCAGCAAGTTGGTGGTATCGGTATTGAGATCCACGCTGGCCGCCAATACCTCCAATTTGGAAGCCCGGCCAATCTGATACCGGTTTTCGGCGGTTTGATAACGAAAGGCGGATAAATCTAGCGCTGTTTGAGTAGCATTGATGAGTTGTTGTTGCTGCACCAAGTTAAAGTAGCTACTCACCACCTCATAGATAGTAGCCAATATGGCCGCTTTTAAATTGGCTTCACCCAATGCCTTCAATTCCTTAAGCTGCTCATAGCGGGTAAACATTTGAAGCCCATCAAATATGGTCCAGTCCAGATTGGCGCCATAAGCCGATGATCGGTTTGTAGCCCCACGTAATGCACGGATTTCTCCGCTTAACAAAGTCTGCGTAGTATTTTGGATACCTGCAGCCGCAGATACATCCCCAGTGACAACGGGCAGCATACCAGCATTTCCGATGCTCACATTGTTCTCAGCGATAGCTACATCTTTAGACACCAAGCGAATATCATAATTATTTTCCAACGCGATAGCGACGGCTTCTTCTAAGGTGAACTCCTGTTGGGCAGTCCCATAGAAGGGAATGATATAAAATACAATATAAATAAGTCTCTTCATAATTAATCGGTAGCTGCCACCACTTCTTCCTCTATACGTTTGGCTTCTTCCAGTTCGGGATTAGCCTTATATTCCCTTGACCACATGGCATAAACTGCAGGAATAATGTACAAGGTGAGTATTAAGGAAAACATGGTGCCACCAACAATCACTACCCCCATCCCAATGCGGCTTGTAGCGGCAGCACCAAAGGCCATTGCAATGGGCAACGCACCCAATGAAATGGTCAGGCTAGTCATCAATATCGGGCGGAGCCTTGCTTCAGCGGCTTCGATGATTGCTTGCTTGACTGGTCTTCCCTGTTCCTTTAGCTGATTGGCAAATTCAACGAT
This sequence comes from Parapedobacter tibetensis, assembly GCF_024704835.1. GTDB lineage: Bacteria > Bacteroidota > Bacteroidia > Sphingobacteriales > Sphingobacteriaceae > Parapedobacter > Parapedobacter tibetensis. Next base: position 26,727 of record NZ_JAMXBE010000021.1, on the reverse strand, counting down.
CAGGATACCATTCTTTGTGACCAGTCCGATAAGCATCACGGTACCTATCTGACTGAAAATATTCCACGATTCACCCGTAATCCACAAGGACAACATGGCGCCGGCCACCGCCATAGGCACCGTAAGGATAATGATAAATGGATCCAGAAAACTCTCGAATTGGGCGGCAAGGATTAAGTATACGAGCAGCAAGGCTAGACAGAAGGCAAAGAGTGCATTCGAGCTACTTTCTCTGAAGTCACGGGACTCACCACCCAAGTCGACGGAGAAACTGTCGTCCAGCACTTGATCCGCAATCCGATCCATTGCATCGATTCCTTCTTCTATAGTCTTTCCACGAGCCAGTGAGGCAGAGACCGTGGCAGACATAAAACGATTGTTGTGATACAATTGGGGGGGACTACTCTGCTCGGCCATATCCACCACATTATCGAGCTGTACCAACTCGCCTGTACTACTACGGACAAAAATGGTAGCTAAGTCCAAAGGCGAACTTCTATCCAGATTGGAAAACTGGCCAATCACCTGATATTGCTTTCCATTCATCAGGAAATAGGCAAACCGCTGCCCACTCAATGAAAGCTGCAAGGTCTGCGCCACGTCCAATACCGATACACCAAGGCTCTGCGCTTTATCCCTGTCAATGCTGATATTAAGTTCGGGTCGATTGAATTTGAGATTCACATCCACGTTGGCAAATGTGGGGTCTGCGGTCGCCCGATCCATAAACTCAGGTATCTTTTCTTCAAGCTTCTCAAAATTCGGTGCCTGAATGATGTATTGGATGGGCATACCTCCCCTCCTACTTACTGCTATCGTAGGTTGCTGGGAAATAAATGTACGGGCTTCGGTAAACCTGCTGGTTTGCTTGATCAGAGCCTCTGCGATTTCATCCTGCGACCGTTCCCGTTCTTCAGGTGGTACAAGGCCAATACGCATCATTCCTGTGTTGGCTGACCCGGTACCTGAAAATCCCGGCGATGTGTTTACCATATTTACGGTTTTCTCTGGCACGGAATCGTTAATCAGTTGTATCATTCCCAACATAAAACGGTCCATATACTCAAATGTGCTCCCTTCCGGTGCGGTCACACTGGCTCGCACCAAACCCCGGTCTTCATAAGGGGCCGTTTCTTTCCTCAAATTGACCCAAAACCAAGCAATAAGTCCAAAGCAGATGGCCAATATCGGAAAGCTTACCCATTTTGCATGCATGAACCGGCGCAGCGAATTAGCATAGCCGGTCGTCATCTTCACGAAATAGGGCTCAGTAGCGTTATAAAACTTGGAATGCTTGGCCCCGCTGCGCATGAGGTATGCGTTGAGCATCGGTGTAAGCGACAACGCCACAAATGCGGATATCAATACCGCGGCGGCGATGACCACCCCAAACTCCCTGAATAATCGCCCTACAAACCCTTCCATGAACATCACCGGTAAAAATACGGCAGCCAACGTAATGGAAATGGAGATGACAGCGAAGAAAATCTCGTTTGATCCTTTTATTGCCGCCATAATCGGCGACATGCCCTCCTCCACTTTTTTGTAAATGTTCTCGGTAACCACGATACCATCATCAACCACTAATCCGGTAGCCAGTACAATAGCCAACAAGGTCAGCACATTGATAGAGAATCCGAACAAGTACATCACGAAAAAAGTGGCAATCAGTGATACCGGTATATCAATCAACGGACGGAATGCAATGCCCCATTCTCGAAAAAAAATAAAAATGACGAGAATTACAAGTATCAATGCGATGCCAATGGTTTCCGCTACCTCAGTAACCGAACGCTTGATAAACAACGTATTATCGATGGCTACTTCCATTTTGATATCACTCGGCACCTCGTTCTTGAGTTGTTCAAATCGCTCGTAGAACGTATTGGCGATGTCGATGTAGTTCGTGCCCGGTTGGGGTACGATGGCCATCGCTGCCATGACAGCACCTGACTCCCGGAATTCACTTTCCAGATTTTCCGGGCCGAGCACGGCATTTCCAATATCACCAAACCGGATAATCCGGTCGCCTTCCGAGCGGATAATCAGGTTGTTAAATTCTTCCTCGGTGGTCAGATTTCCAATTGTTTTGATAGAAAGCTCGGTATTTTCTCCCGTAATTTTCCCTGAGGGCAACTCTACATTCTGTCTGCTCAGTGCATTGCGAACATCCAACGGCGTAAGCCCGTAGGCCGAAAGGCGCATGGGATCAATCCACAGCCTCATCGCATATCGCTTTTCGCCCCAAATCTGTACAGAGCTCACTCCAGGCAGCGTCTGCAAGCGTTGCGCAATAATGTTATCAGCAATGTCACCAAGTTCAAGAGCTGAATGCGATTCGCTTTGGACCGTCATCACGATAATAGCCTCAGAGTCGGCATCGGCTTTGGATACGACGGGTGGGGCATCGATATCCTGCGGCAAGCTGCGCATAGCCTGTGATACCTTATCCCGGACATCATTGGCAGCTTCTTCCAAATCTTTACTCAACAGAAATTCAATGTTGATCCGGCTGGAGCCTTGGCTGCTTGACGATGAGATGTTGCGGATTCCATCAATCTGGTTGATCGAACGTTCCAAAGGCTCAGTAATTTGAGATTCGATAATATCCGGGTTGGCACCCGCATAGTTCGTCCGTACCGATACCATCGGTGGGTCAATAGAAGGAAATTCACGCACACCAAGGAACGTATATCCAATGATACCAAATAAAATGAGCATCAGGTTCATTACCATGGTAAGAACCGGCCTTTTGATACTAATGGTGGAGAGACTCATGGCTTGGAATTTAATTATGTTCAACAACCTGTACGCGTACGGGCATACCATCCTTGAGCGACATGATACCCGAAATTAATACCGTATCACCGATATTTACGCCGTTGATGATCAATACGTCCGTGCGGGTGCGGTTTTCCGCTTCAACATCGGTGGCTCTAGCCATCCCATCCTTTAATAAATACACCTGTTTGCCATTTTGGATGGGAATCACCGCCTCGGTGGGCACCAATACCGCATCTTCCTTACTGTCCAATGATAATTCAATACGTGCAAAAGAACCGGGGAAAAGCTGCTCTCCCGGATTTTCAGCCACTGCCCTGATACTAATGGTTCGTGTCGTGGCATCCACCCCTGGTTCGACGGCATAAATTTCCGCGTGATACTTGGTGTCGGATCCACTAACGCTAAAGTTCAGCCCTTGCCCCACATGGATATGGCTACCGTATTTCTCGGGTACTGAAAACAAAATTTTAACCGGATTGATACTCAGCAAATTGGCCACTACGGTGGTTGGAGTGAGGTATTCTCCTTCGGAAATCGATCGAAGACCTATCTTCCCGCTAAAAGGAGCTCGAACGGAGGTTTTGGCTATCTGGGCACGGATGAGTACGGTCTGGGCCTTGGTCGATTCATAATCAGCATGCGCCACATCATACTCCTGCTGGCTGATGGCCTCCTTCTCCAGTAGTAGACGGGCACGGTTTTCATTATCTTCAGCCAATTTTTCACTGCTTTGCGCTTGGATTAACTGCGCCTGCAATTCCGAATCGTCAATACGAAACAATACCTGGCCTTTTTGCACCGCAGCTCCCTCACGGAATGATAGCGCTCTTACAATACCGGACACCTCACTACGTATCTGTACTTTTTCATTGGGTTCGATGGAGCCGGACAGGGTAATCACATTAGCAAACTGGCGGGGTTTAACCACGATAGCATTGACTTCCATAGCTCCCCCACCAGGCCTTGCCTCTGGAGGAGCTACTTTGGCGTTGTCACTTCGGGTTAGTCGGTAACTCACAAAAGCGACAGCAACAATGGCAATCGTAATATATAGGTATTTTTTCTTCATCGTTATAAACTGAAATATAGATGCAAGGTGTCTCGTTTGGATGCAACAATCAGAAATAAATATACACCTTTACATTTGTCAAAACTACTGTAATCAAAAGGTATTTTTTAGCTGTATCACATTTTTTACAGCTAGCGTCCCTTTAGTTATCTTAATTTGCAATTATTAGCATATTCCTTTGGCGGTTTACCTTATACTTATACTTTTGTACTTTCCTACTTAACACAGTCATGAAAAGAATCGTTGTCAATCTATTAGTCATTATGACCACTGTAACTACCTATGCCAACACCCGTGTCCATTTCGAAGTTTCGTTCAAAGAACCACAAGCACATTATGCCGAAATCAAAATGGAGATTTCGGGCCTTCGCAAGGATTATATCGATGTGAAAATGCCGGTATGGACTCCTGGCTCATACTTGGTCAGGGAATATTCGCGGCATGTGGAAAGCGTTGAAGCATGCAGTGCAAACGGAGATCCCATGGACGTTGAGAAAACCAGTAAGAACACATGGCGCATTGCATCAAACAAAAGCGACAACGTGATCATACATTACCGCATTTATGGATTTGAGGTGTCGGTGCGAACCAATTTTATAGATGATGTGCATGCATTTCTATCGCCCGCGGCTACATTCATGTATGTAGATGGGATGATAGACCATCCGGTAGAGGTGACCGTTATCCCACATCCTTCATGGTCTAAAATCTCTACGGGACTCAAACCCGTTGCTGGGAAACCCGGCACGTTCAGCGCGAAAGATTTTGACATTTTGTTCGATTCGCCGATCGAGGTGGGTAACCAAGATATCTTTACATTCGATGCCGCTGGTGTGCACCATGAGATTGCCATGGTAGGAGGAGGCAATTATGATCGGGAACGCCTGAAAAGCGATTGTGCAGCGATTGTGGAGGAGGCAACAAGCGTGTTTGGTGTAAACCCAAACAAACGTTATGTGTTTATCGTGCACAACTTCCAATCGGGTGGTGGTGGACTTGAGCATCTCAACTCCACCGTGTTGGGGGCAAGCAGAAACGGCTATCAAAACGAACGGTCTTACGTAGGTTTCCTAGGGCTTGTGGCACACGAATACTTCCATTTGTGGCATGTCAAACGACTCCGCCCGATCGAACTCGGCCCCTTTAATTACGATGCCGAAAACTACACGACCGCATTATGGATAATGGAGGGCTTTACGGCATATTTCGATAACCTTATCCTCCGCCGTAGTGGATTTATGAATGAAGCGACTTATCTTCAAGCATTGGCCAATGATGTAAATGCGGTTGAAAACCGCGCTGGCCAACGGGTACAACCTGTGGCATTGGCTAGCTTCGACGCTTGGATAAAACATTATCGCCCCGATGAAAATTCAGCGAACACGAGTGTCTCTTATTACAACAAAGGCGCTTTGCTCGCCATGATGCTCGATTTGCAAATCCTTGCGGCAACCAACGGCGAAAAACGGCTGGACGATGTCCTGAAGGTGGCTTATGAGGAGTTTTATATCAAGAAGAAACGTGGCTTCGAAGAACATGAGTTGCAAGCATTAATCGAGCAGATAGCCACGATATCCGTCGCCGACATTTTCCGTGCAGCACATACTGTGGAACCATTAGACTATAACCATTATTTAAATGCCGTAGGTTATCAATTGATTGATTATAATTCAGGACGCGAATTGCCCGACTTTGGTATGTCAACTTCGGTAACTGATGGTCGCATTATGGTAACTGGCGTAACCCGGGGCACCGGTGCTTGGGACGGAGGCATCAATGTAAGGGATGAAATTATTGCTATCAATGGTGAACGCTTGGATGCCAATAATAAAGAAATGACCCGCTTTCTGCAATCAGCGTCCATCGGAGATGTGGCCAAGGTATTGATCGCTAGGGATGGAAAGGTACGTGAATTGGAAATCACCTTAGGAAAAGAAAAGAAAGGAGTATTCAATATCGTTCCATTACAAAATGCGACACCGGAGCAGGAAAAACTGGGGAAGATTTGGTTATCGTTGGAATGATTGGTTAGCTATCGGCTTTCGATTATCGGCTATCAGCAAGCGGTCATTAGCCGAAAGCTGATAGCCGATAGCCCACTAAAATACAAACCGGATGGATAACCCAATACCGTCAAACCGAACTCCCGATTCAGGAGTCAGTTCCATGGTGGGTTTCCAATCCAGCGATAGGTTAATCGGGGCCGTTGTTATTTTATAATCAACGCCAACTACACCATCGAAGCTCCAAGCCAACCCACTTTCATCCGTATCTTTATACCGATATCCGCCTAGGCCTCCACCAAAACCATAATACCACTGCAAGCCTTCAACATCTACGAAGTCGATCGGCTTATGGATTTCGTACAACCCCAATACCTTGAAAATCGTAAAATTTCTATTGCCTTGGAAATTGACGATCCCATCAATGGCACGGGTGTCATTGAGGAAATGTTTGTAGGTAATGCCGTTCGCTACACCGAAACGGCCACCTATGGCCCGAGTGTATGTACTGCTTTCTTGTGCTAAGGATTGGTGATATGTGATTCCGACAAAAATTGTGGCAACTAATAAGGCAATGAGTTTTTTTTCCATGCAATAATGATATGAATATAGTTTCCTTTTTGGCTCTCAAAACAAATGCCAACATTGCTATTGTTTCAATAGTTTAACAACTCAAACTCAATCATCACTTTCACGGATGCACAACAACAATTTTCATTCGCGGCCCAACAAGGTTCACGCAAAGTAACAAAGACGTCAACTTAGCGCCCTCTGCGCAACGGGTCTCCGCGTGCTTGCGAGAATTGTTCATTCAATCTTGCTTCGCAGGTTTGTCGTGCACTCGATTTCTATGATTTAATCGAATTATTATTAACTTAGGTGCTTAAATGCTAAACTTGCATAGCGTTAGGATTATAAACCAAACAAACTTGTATATGAAGTCACCAACCCGGATTTTTGATATATTGACCCACTACAAAAACAACTACGCCAAACCTGTAATGGTAGCTGGGAAATCGGATGGTAAGTGGACAAACTATTCCACTGATGTTTTTTTGGCCATCGTAGATAACTTAAGCAAAGGGCTTGTATCTAAGGGCATTGGCAAAGGTGACAAAATCGCATTGATGTCATCTAACCGACCCGAATGGAATTTCTGTGATTTCGCAATCAACCAGCTTGGTGCTGCCGTTATTCCGCTATACCCCACCCTGTCCGACCATGATCTTTCCTTCATCATTAATGATGCCGAAGTAAAAATCATCTTCCTAAGCAATGTGGATCTACATGAAAAGGTAAAAGCCGCGCTGCAAGCAAACAACCTGGATACCCCCATCTACTCCTTTGATCCTGTGGACAATGTACCTTCTTGGCAGCAATTGGTCGAGGAAGGCAAACAACACGATACCGATCTCTCCGCTTATCGTGACGCCGTTCACGAAGACGATTTGCTGACCCTCATCTATACTTCCGGCACAACTGGCAAGCCAAAAGGCGTGTACCTTTCGCACAAAAATGTCATGAGCAACGTACACGACTGTCATCACCTGCTGCCAGACTACTTCAAAAAAGCGCTTAGCTTTTTGCCATTATGTCACATCTTTGAGCGCATGGTGGTTTACCTGTATTTTGTAAAGGGGGTAGAAATCTACTACGCCGAAAGCTTGGACACTATTGTGGCGGACATCAACGATGTGAAACCCGACGGGTTCACCACCGTACCACGCGTATTGGAAAAAGTTTATGACAAAATCGTTTCCAAAGGCAAAGATCTCAGCGGATTGAAAAAACATATCTTCTTCTGGGCACTCAATCTAGGGCTCAATAATAAAGAACCCGGTAAAAATAGCGCATGGTTTAATTTCAAATTGGGTATTGCCCGCAAATTGGTTTTCAGCAAATGGCAAGCGGCGCTAGGTGGCAATATCAAGCTTATTGTCTCTGGTGGTGCAGCCCTCCAACCTCGTTTGGCACGTGTATTCTGGGCAGCGGGCATACCGGTGCTCGAAGGATACGGGCTTACGGAAACATCCCCTGTCATCGCTGTTAACAGCTTGGAAAAAGGCGGGGTAAAATTCGGAACGGTAGGCAAGCTGTTGGCAAGCGTAAAAGTCAAAATCGCTTCCGATGGCGAAATCCTGTGCAAAGGACCAAATGTCACCATGGGCTATTACAAAAATGACGCTGCCACCGCAGAAGTTATTGATAAGGATGGCTACTTTCACACCGGTGATATTGGCGAATTAACCGCTGATGGCTTTCTGCGGATCACAGACCGTAAAAAGGAAATGTTCAAAACAGCGGGAGGTAAATACGTGGCACCACAGGCTTTGGAAAACAAATACATGGAGTCTACCTTGATTGCACATGTAATGGTCATTGGCGAAAACCGGAAATTCCCTTCGGCGCTAATTGTTCCTGCATTTGATGTACTGGAAAATTGGTGCAAAATCAAAGGAATTCCTTTTGAATCAAAAATGGAAATTGTTAAAAAACCAGCGGTAATCGACAAGTATCAGCGCGAACTTGATCGGCTTAACCAAGGTTTTGGCCAATGGGAAAAAGTAAAGAAATTCGTGCTGTTACCAAAGGAATGGACCATCGACGCCGGGGAACTTACACCGAAACTGAGCCTAAAGCGTAAAATAATCATGCAGCGTTATGAAAAAGAGATAGAAAGCATCTATCAAGAATAGACACCGTTACCTTAGCGCAGGCTTTCCAAGGCAGCGATTATAAAACTTATTTTGCTGATTTCGGTTATCATAAGGGAATCAACACATTACCATATTGAAACGCTTTAGGAAATCATATTATAAGGAAGTATTTGGGCTGTTTGGTGAAACATTTTCAGAATTTTCTAACGACAAAGCCATGAAGATGAGTGCTTCCTTGGCTTATTATACCGTGTTTTCCATTGCTCCATTGTTACTAATTGTTATCTGGTTGGTAGGCTTTCTGTATGGGGAACGCGTCGAGGGCCAACAAGGAGCACAGGCGCAGGTGTTTGAAGAATTCACGGATTTATTTGGCCTCGAAGCCGCCGCGCAAATCCAACAGATCATTGAGCGAATCCGCATTTCTGATAAATCTGGGATGGGCGTCGCCATTTGGATCGCTGCATTGGTGATGGGTTCTACTACCATCTTCGTGGAGATACAGGATTCACTAAACCGGATATGGGGCGTAAAGCCGAAACCCAAGAAGGGGTGGTTAAAAATGCTGCTTAACCGAGCCATTTCTTTTTCCATGGTTATTGGGCTGGGCTTTTTGTTGATTGCCTCCCTATTATTGAATGGGATAATTATGGCCCTAAGTAACCAAATCAATCGGTACTTCCCCGATATTTCCATGTGGATGATCCAATGGGTCAATATTGGGCTTACTTTCCTAGTTATCACCATCCTCTTTGCTACTATTTTTGGTGTTTTACCTGATGCCCGTTTACGTCTGCGCGATATTGCTTGGGGGGCCGTTTTTACCGCATTGCTGTTTATGTTGGGCAGATACCTCATCACGCTGTACATGCTATATAGTGCCCCAGCTTCTACATACGGTGCTGCCGGTTCCATCATCGTACTCCTATTGTGGATTTATTACTCGGCTGCCATCCTCTATTTTGGGGCGGAATTCACCAAAGTATATGCACAGCGATACGGTAAAGGTGTATTGCCGACCAGTTATGCCGTCAAAATTGTCCAAAAGGAAGTGGAGATAGGATGAGGAGTATGGGCAGCAGGTATAGCGCTAGAATCAAAACAGCTTTAGTTGGCTTGGTGTAAGCGGGATATTATCAAAATTGCTCACCGATATACCCAATAGCCGTATAGGCATCGGATCCTGTGCTACCACTAGTTGGAGGAATTGGCGAGCAATAGCAAGCATTTCCTCGGAATCATCGGTATAATAAGGTAAAGAATGGCTTCGGGTAATGAGCCTGAAATCAGCAAATCTAATTTTAAGGGTAAACGTGCGTCCTTTAAGTTGACTTTTTTTTAGGCGGCTAGCCAATTTCGAGGCAATTTTGCCAAGCTCCTCCTCCATCGCATCCATATGGATGAGGTCTTTACTAAACGTATCCTCCACCGCCAGCGATTTACGTTCACGGTCGGGCTGTACAGGCCGGTCGTCTATCCCTCGCACAATACGGTAATAAAAACGCCCACTCTTACCAAATAACCTCACTAAATCCGCTTCGGTCAGTCGTTTGAGATCGGCACCCGTAAATAGCTGTAATTGTTTCATTTTCGCAGCGGTCACCTTCCCCACCCCAAAGAATTTTTCCACCGGAAGGCCTTCCATAAACCGTTCCACCCGGGAAGGGCCTATGAAGGTAAGTCCATCCGGTTTATTCATGTCGGAGGCTATTTTGGCAACAAACTTGTTGATGGATATACCGGCCGAAGCCGTCAATAGCAGTTCCTCATGAATAGCCTCCTTGATTTGGCGGGCAATATCCATCGCGTAGCCTATCCCTAGTTTATCGGTCGTTACATCCAAATAAGCCTCATCAAGCGAAAGCGGCTCGATGAAATCGGTATAACGGCGAAAAATATCTCTTATTTGAATCGAAACGGCCTTATAGGCATCAAATCGGGGTGGTACAAATAACACTTGGGGACAAAGCTTGGCCGCCATACTGCACGGCATGGCTGAGCGTATCCCATATTGGCGGGCTTCATAGCTAGCTGTGGCCACCACTCCACGACTATTTGGGGAACCACCAACGACTAAGGGCTTGCCTCGGTATTCGGGAAAATCGCGCTGCTCTACCGAGGCGTAGAAGGCATCCATATCGATATGGATGATCTTCCGCATATTTTTTCCACTTTCTTTCGTCATGGATATTACTCAATAAACCTCATACGGCCATCGTCTGAGATGGCATAAGCGCACGTGTTCTCTTACTTCACCGTGTATCGATATACGGTACGGCCAATATTACCCCGTGCATCGATACCCTCCACAACAACCCGATAATTTCCAAGACCATCAGCATTATAATAATCGATATGGGTTTGCCCATCCTCTCCTGTGGTCACGGCGGGATTCCAATACACGGTTGTCCGGATGTCGTTGACCGCACGCCGCTCAGGGGTATCGTATTTGGGTGTATAGAACTTGCGCTCCTTGATATATCCCAGCGGAGTAAGATCAATGATATTGCTTTTGGGCAATAAGCTTTCGATCTCGCTAAGTGACATTCTCGGGGCCTTCTCCACCTTTTTGGTATAGATGGATACCACGCCATTATTCTGGTGGGTTCGGCTCACCACACCCAACTCATCCCTCAGGAAAATCTCGATACCTTCTATATCAGCTATAGCAACACCATTGAGCGAAGGCACGTCTACCGCCATGCCATTGATAAAAAACTGTACGGGTATCCTCCCCCCGGCATTGTAATCGCGTGTGATGAAGAAATTTTGGCTTTGGCTATCGTATGTAATCCCCGTTAATGCGGTTTGGAGGCACATCAACAACATATTGCAACCCTTGAGGCGCTCCACCCCAATGCGGTGATCAGCCATGCCCAATCCTGAAATGGCGGGGTAATCCTTATGTGAGGCTGATGGCTTGGCCCTAGCAGTCACCTCCACCTCTTCAAGCAAGATGGACGTGCGATACTCATTACGGCTGTTCGTTACATAAGGTGCAATCGCATCATTGATGTTAAGCAAGCCATCCCCACGATATCTATTTGAATCGACGCCTGGAAACTCAGTTTGATCCATGGTAATCACCAAATTTCTGTAATTGTCATTGCCGCGGGCGTTGACGGTTACCCTTGACGAATCGGTAAACACGAGGTCATTAAATACAAACCGTCCATTTTCATCTGTATACGTATCCTTACGGAAACTTCTGTCGGGTATGGAAAGTAATAAGCCTCCATTGGGTACTGGTTTACCATTGTTTAACCGCAAAACACCAGAAATCGAAATCCCCTGTTCCGGGAGGAAATACACCTGTGGGTATTTATCAGCCAAAATATCCGTATAGGAAAATCGGCGGTAGCCTTGGGTGAGCAATAGGGCATCGAGGGCTTCCCGCTTTTGTTCGTCTGGCTTGTTGAAATAATAGTTCGGTTGCTCCACATATCCTGCGAGGTCAGACGTAAGCAACAAATTACTCAGGATAGTGATTTCCTTATTTTCTTCATACGGCACTTTGGCCTCATCAATCACGGCAATCGAATAGCTGCCTGCGGCAGGCTCGCCGTTGTTGTTTACGGCTAGTCCGAGCTTAACCTGCTGCTTAGCCGAATACTCCTTTTGGTCAGTGGTAACCTGGATATCCAGCGGTTTAATATTTTCAACGAAAACCAGCCGCTCACTTATTGGCTTGGCATCCGATGTGAATAAGGTAAGTTGTGCAATGCCGGTGGGAAAACGTTCTTTGGGCAAGTTCACTGCTACCGTTGCAGTACGCAATGTCGCTTGTGCGGCATAGCACAAAATGCCATTGCTCTGCGCAATCAGGTAAAATGCCTGGTCCTTATGTGCTTGGTAATACGCTTCATTGGCCATGATGGCCAATTGCAATTGGGCGGTATCTGAATGCTGTACGGTTACACTGATTCCTTGTTCCATAACCTCCGGCAGCGGATAATTGCGGGTTTCACCGTTGTCAAAAGTTATCTTGGCCGTATAGCGCTGGTCCAGTTCCGGGTTGAACGTGAAATGCCCCATACCCAAATTGGTATCGGCAAATGTGGCCACCACCTCGTTGCTTTGGTTGGTCACTTCCCCTTTCACTGTCAGTCCCAAACCGTCGCTACCCACCGCCTTAAATGCAACTTTCTTGACCAGTCCGGCAATGAGTTCGCCGCCTTCCGGAAAAAATTGCACATCGGCATCCCAAAGGGCCGATCGGAGTGGAAAGGCGCCCATCATCGGGGTATCCCCACCTCCTGTTTCCAATGAAACATGCAGGTTCCCTTTCTTTAAAAGTTCCCGATCCTTCCCGATGATGTTGATGGTCGCGTTGCCCATCGCATCCGTTTGTGCCTTGCCATCGTCTATGGGCTCCCATCCAGCAACTGCGGCCCAAGTCAGTTTTTTATTACTCAAAGGTTTGCCTTCCCGATCTTTAAACTGGATAATGGCTTGGGTCTTTGCACCCTTCCCCTTGCTCGCATCGTTATATATAATCGTATAATGCAGCCCATCGGTGAGCGCATCGCCTACAGGGACGACTTTGTTGAAGAAATAGGCCGAATTAAAATTGACCATCCATTTGGTATAGGCTCTAAAGCGATAATTATCCTGTACATACCATTCTGGATCCAACACCAAATGCCCTGACCCCGTGTTGTTGGCCAAAGGGATACGTAATGTCTGCATCAATGAATCGCGTCCATTCATCACGTCCACATAAACCACATTGCTGAGGTCATAATCATATAAGTTGCTAACGAGATAGGTCTTAAACCAAAGTGTATCGCCCACAGCATAGTACGGCTTGTCAAAATGTAAGTGGACTTTCTCTATTGGATACGCTTCCAACAGTTTTTGCGTCTTTTCCACTACGGTATTGATGCTTGTCGTGTCTTGAGCATACACGACTACTGAAAATAAACTAAGGATAAAGCAAGTAAGTATTTTTTTGATAGGGTTCATTCAAATCAATCTAGTATGGAATCATTGGCTAATATATCGCTTTTTGGCAATTCCCACCAACCACTCCCCATTTTTTAACATTTTACTCCTTCCAAGGACTTGGATATATTTTCCCGGAAGAAAGGATGTATCGTTTGGTCATTTCCACCCAAAACGATACCTTAGCACCATACTGACCCATAACTATCATGTTAAAACATCCAATCATTCTTTTTCCTTTGGTACTTTGTGCATTTTTCATGTGCCTTTTCCAAGGGGAACTTTCTGCCCGGCAATCGTCTGAAGAATTTAGAAATGACAGTCTGTATTGGATGACCCAAGAATATATCCACGCTTTTGATGTGGATATGAAACTGGATTCATCAGGGATGCTACTCGTGACGGAACAGATCACCATCCATGCGCTTGGCCGTGATTTTAAACGGGGATTAGTACGCACCATCCCCACCTCCCGCATAAATAAACATGGGATACGTAAACGGATAGATTTTGAAATCACCGATATTAGGAAAGATGGGGCTGAGGAACATTTCTTCACGGAGGAAACACGTAATGACCGCAGCATCTATATCGGCAAGGAGCATGTGATGCTCACACCGGGTATACATACCTACACCATCACCTACCAAACAAAGGGCCATGTAGGGTTTTTCGATGGATATGATGAGATTTACTGGAATGTGACGGGCGATAAATGGAATTTCACCATACGCCGCGCATCCATCACCCTGCATCTCCCGAAGGGGGCGTCCGTGTTGCAACATCAATGCTATACTGGGCCAGCTGATCGAAGCACCAATGCCTGCACCTATGCGGACAATAGTGATGGTACCCTTCATTTTCAAACCCAGGACAACGTGAATCAATGGGAAGGGTTTGCTATCGCTGTAGGTTTTACCCCAGGATTTATTCGGCGCCCCGGCATATTGGAAGGATTTTATAATGATTACAAGAGCTATGTGTTAGCCGCAATTTTAGTGTTCGGCCTGTTCCTGTATTATTACTTCTTATGGAATCGGCATGGCCGTGACCCCAAAATGCCTACGATCATCGCCCAGTATGAACCACCTGACAAACTTTCGCCTGCGCGAATGCGCTACCTGTATAAACGGAAAGTGGATGACAAAACCTTTACAACGGCGTTGATCAATATGGCGGTTAAAAAGCATATTACGATAGCCGTGCCACGGACTAAAAAGGAAAACTATATGCTCAGGAAAAGAAGTGAGGAACCTGATGGGCTATCAAAAGAAGAAGCCGAAGTTTTTCAAAAATTATTTCGCTCGCGTAAAAGTATCAGCACAGCGGCAAGCAATGGCACCACGCTCCGGTCAACCAAAGACGTATTGAAAAAAACCATCACCAATGATATCCGTATCAAAGATTACTTTCTAAAAAATACCCGCCAGGCGATTTGGGGGTTCCTTGCTCTGTTGCTGGCACTGGTGGTCTATTTTATTGTCGAAGCACGGGATACCGACTTTTTATTGCTATTCGTGACTCCTTTTGTTGCATTTGGAGGTGTTATTACGGTGCTGGGAATTAATGAAGTATTCAAAGGTAATTTTTTCATTGGCTTATTGTTGACTGGTTTCGGGCTTATTTTCGGGGCGGTGCCCTTGGTTTCGATACTTGCCACTGCTGATCAAATCAACTACGTTTTGGCCTTTTTCATGGTAGCATGCATCGGTCTATATGTGTTGTTTGTACGTTTAGTCAAAGTGCCAACTGAAGTTGGTGCCACAACGATGAGCAAAATACTGGGTTTCAAAATGTACTTGGAAACCGTGGAAGAGCACCGACTGAACATACTCAACCCGCCCGACCATACGCCCGAACTGTTTGAAAAATTCCTTCCATACGCCTTCGCCCTCGATGTAGAAAACCAATGGGCTGAAAAATTCAAGAACGAATTGGAAAAACTGGGCTATGAGCCCGATTGGTATACTGGCGATTCCATGACCACATTCAATGTTGCCACGGTAGGCGTGCTTGCCAGCTTCAGCGGAGCGGTCAATCCAGCACCACCAAGCTCCTCAGGTTCTTCATCTGGTTCATCGGGCAGTAGCAGTTGGAGTTCTGGTAGTTCCGGCGGGGGTTCCTCCAGCGGTGGGGGTGGTGGCGGAGGTGGCGGTGGCTGGTAAAGCCGCCTTCAGACCGACTCGTTACCCACCAACTCGTTGTTCCACAGTAGTCATGACGGCATTGCAGAAATCAACACCATATAACTCACTGGCTACCTGTAATCCACCCGGGCTGAAGACATTTATCTCCATTAGTTTGTTGCCTACGACATCCAATCCTGCTAAAAACATTCCGTCTTCTTTCAATTTCTGGGCAACTGCTCCTGCGACATCCAACAATTGCTTGGTCACTTTCACCTTTTGAGCTTGCCCACCTTGGTGGATATTGCTGCGGATATCGCCTGTTTTTTGAACGCGACGGATAGCAGCTATCTTCCCACCCACTTGCAGCACATCCCCATCGAGCAAGAACAAACGGATGTCTCCTTTTCTTGCTTCAGGGAGATACTCCTGCGCAATCAAGAAACCGTCCCTGCAAATAGCTTCCACGATCTGTTTCATGTTTTTGTCTTCTTTACCATCCACAAGAAACACATTTTTACCCCCTGAGCCTTTCAATGGTTTTAGGATGATTTTACGTTTGTGGTCGTGATAGAATTTTTCCACATCTACCAGGTTACGGGTGATGATGGTATCGGGACGTACCTTTGCCGGGAAATATTGCAGATATAGCTTACTGGAAGCATGGGCAAGCCCATTTGGGTCATTGAGCACGACCACTCCCTGCTGGCTAGCCAACTGTCCAAATAGGATACCCGCATCCTGTGCCCATGGCCGACTTTCCATATCCATAACGGGGTCGTTTCTTAGTAACAGTACATCCAATTCCTTGGCACTGATTCGTTGTTTTTCACTTTCCCGTAGGGCTTCCAGCATGGTGGACGTTGAGCGAAACTCCTTTTGGGGTACAACACGTGCATGGGCACCTATCTGTCCATTTGCAAAATAGGCCAAATCACCCACACCGATGTAGTATACCTTGTGACCCAAGCGGTGGGCCTCAAGCGCAAGCCCGGTGGTGGTGTAATCCACCTTTTCCTTGTGTGTCTGATTGACTAGAAAAGCGATGTTCATATACAAAAGTGAAAAGTAAATGTTATAAAACTGGGATAAGCTGACGGCCCATAGCTGACAGCAGAGCTAATTTATCATTTTAAACACACTACCTCCTTTTTTGATTTCATCAATCCGATCGAAGTAGGGTTTCTCCAAAAACCTGGGGCGCAGGGGTGATGGCCGGAGCAGCTGCCTATGCATCAGCCCTTCGATAACCGGCAGATAATCTTGCCGGATCTTACCCACGAGCAACTTCGTAATGTCTTTGCCCTGTTTGATGTATTCGATCACATTCAGCAACCCTTTGAGATATACCGCATCCTTTGTAAGCCCTCCTCCCCGATATACCCGCATGGCAATATAAAATGCCAACTCGGACCTAAACTTGTATTTGTCCGTAAGCATGGCAAATGTATCGGGGAATGAATTGCCCGCTACCATGTGATATACTGCCACCACACGGGCGGCAAGTATACGCATCCGATCATTAGTGAGCCCCCCAGCCATATATTCGGTTAGCACGGCGAGCCCTTCTTGCAATTGTTCATAGCCCGGCACCCCTACATGAAATAGCTTGAAAGGCTGGGCCATCCCATTGTAATACGTGGCTACATGTGTGCCAATCTCATGTTGAAGCAATGCAAAGGCCCGTTCCTTAGCAATGCGATAGCGGCTCCCGATATTGAGCGTGCCCCGCGATACCATGACACCTTCCACGTCGTCTCTCACACGTACGGCGGTGGATACGATATCATATTGATTTTTCAGGTATTGCAGTTCAACTCTCGCCAATTGTGCAAATTCATTGGCATTCAACATCTCCTTTTCTTCAGATGACCGTTTTAGTTCGGCAGCCACCAATATGGCACGGGCCGTTTCGAGCAAGTTTTCCTCGATGTTGCCAAATAGCTGTTGGCTACTATAGAGGAAATCGGGCTTCTCCCGTTCACCCAACATGTTGAGCATGCGGTCTATTTCCTTGCGTTTATCCCGAAAAAGGTAGGCTATCGTTGGATCCGCTATATCTTCAATGGATAGGCAATACAACTTCCTTTTAATTAGCTCGGGATCTATAGGCATGGGGCGGTAGTGAAATACTGGGGGTTTCTGGTACTTGCTTTTACAAAAATCCTCCCATGCCTCTTTGGCATTGATTGGGGTTACCAACAGGAGGAAATCAAACTGGTTGCTATATTCAGCCAATTTATCATCGATTTCCCATACTGTTTCATGCAGTTCAGTGGTGCCCAACATCTCAAAATGGGCCGCGTTATAGGATGTTTGCATCCGTACAAATTCGAAGAAACTTTTCCGCAATGCCTTTCCAAAGCCCTCACGCAATTCCCGTAGAAACAATGGATACGGTGAGCCAGTTTGCCGATTGATATAAATGGGGGCGATTTCAAGCCCAATGACATGGATTTCGCTTTTGCGGGCCTCCTCGTTGCTTAACAATGCCTCATAATAGGGCGGAGATGGCATTTTCTTCCGTTTACTGAGCGTTACATCCATAGCTATCCCCTGACTAAGCTGAATATTTTGCAACTCTGTCTGTAGTTTTTCCGCTATCGGCAACACACTTTTTTGGTTAATATGGATGGTAAACGTAGCCGAGTCGTCCTGATTGGATAACCATACTTCTAACAGCATAAATCCTCCGAATTGATCTGCCAAGGTATTAGCTATCGCCTTAATGATGGGTGTAACTGTCCAGTCATCGGTATCCGGGGCTACCAAATAAGCAGACTCCGTTTTGCCCAGGGTTAATGTAAATTCATCCTCACTATCGGGTGGTATACGGTAAACCAGCAAAAAGGGAACTGGTCTATCCATAACCAACTCACCCTTATTGGGCAAACTGATATGAAGTGGAAGACCCTTTTTGAGTTTATCCACGATACGGTTAATATATTTTTTTTCGTTAATGGCCATCCCACATTAAGTAAGTTTGCTTTGAACATCAAGCTGATCCAATAGAAAAGGGATACACCCCTTTAATGCCATTCTAATATCGTTTAGATGCCGGATATCCACCCTGCCTGTCCATTCGTCCATAAACGTTTTTTTGAATTCCAAGGAAAGCACACATCCATATTCACCGTAATACCGATTGACCCATTCGGCAAATGTCCCTCCTCCAAATTTCGTATTCTCCCTAACATCCGGGAAATGCCCCAAAATGGAATGATACGACAAGAAACGAACCACACGGCGGCCCAATAGCTGCCATTTTCCGTAATTAAATGCCGTTCCGATATTGATTTCCGGATTCTCACTGATGCTTGCAGCTTCTAAAGGATTTGATCGTCGATGATTATAGCTATGGATGTCTAAAACCACGAACTTCCCAAACATCGCAATGGTCCATTGAAGCAGTTGCGCGACCCCCGTATAGAAACGATCATACTCGTCCAATAACTGTAGGATGCTGGTTTTGGGCAAGGGCCGACGCCACACCTGTAGGCCCCAAGCATCTTCTGGACGCCGATATATGGCTTGCTCGCGTGCGCGATTCAAATCTATCTGGAACCTCGAAGTCCGCACATCAATCCGGCTTACCGGCAAATCTGCCATATAAGCTGTATAGGGGTCTTCTTCTCGAAAACGTTCATGCTCCTGCAGCGCTAGGTCGTCCAATAGGGAAGCGTCTATCAAATGACCATCATGAATAGCTGCTGCAATGATCGGGCTTTGCGCCTTGTGTATCGAAAAAGATAATTCCATGGGTGAAAATCTCCAATCATTACAGTTCTTTTCTATTGCTATCAATCGATAACAATAACAAGTTGGCTAGTTAAATGTTTTTGAAGAAGAATGGTTGGGTATGTACCTATAAAAGAAGACCAATCAAACTAAATTGATTGGCCTATTGGTGATTTAGGAATCAGCCCTCTTGTTGTTTGGTAGATGGATGTAACGTATCGCTATAGGCACCTCAGGTGCCAGCGCCATCCGGTTGGTATACTTAAATCATTGCATCGGTTATAGCCCCCAATTGTTCTTTTTGCTTTCTTTTATATTCACACAAAATCTCATAACATAATGGTATACTTTTTTCTCATCGTTCACTTCATACGCTATTCCACACCATGAAACAAGATATCGGCGTAAACCGATTCTGGAAATCAGGATGGGGAGCCACTCCTTCTCTTTTATCCAAATCTCCATGCGGGAGTCATCTCTGATATAGGAAAAATCAAGTTCCGCATTTTCCAAATACTGGGTCAACTTATCGTAACAACTGCAGTATGAAACAGGCCGCTTTGGCTTCCCTCGGGAGAATCCCCTCAGCAATGGCCTCCTTACCCTTTTATCTAGGGTAGCCTCCATCATCACACGATCAAATCCGTCCTGGACCAAAATCAATTGGCCACGGCTATCATGCCGCTGCATGTAAAAAAAAGTAAGCAGCCCAACAATACACAACACCAAGATGTAAATAAGGAACAAACTCGCAATAGAAATTTCCATCATGGACAAAAGCAGTAATAAGCGTCAAAGTTACAGGTCGGCAGCCGTAAATCAAACTGTTTACCTTGTCATATGACGGAATTTTGAAAGGTGAATTCTCCCATAATTAACTATAAATGAAAAGTTTATCACAATGTTTATTTTCACGGCATAAACAGCTGCTGTACCCTGTCGGCAACCGCATTTATAACTAGGTTCTAATCGACCATCACAGGTTTCTTGTCCTTATTGGTTTTTTTCAAGTATGTCATGAAAGTTGATGGTGCCAAACCGGTAACGTTTCTAAAGATGGTCGTAAATTGGCTATGAGTGGAAAAGCCGCATTCCTCGGCCAAATAACTGATTTTGTAGTTTAGGTATCTGCTGTCTTCTTCCATTTTGGCGATGATGTAATTGATGCGGAGGTCGTTGATGTAGGTATTGAAGTCTTTATGCCTAAAATTATTGATGATATGGGAGAGGTATTTTGTATTGGTTTTCATTTTTCCTGCCAACACGGCAATGGAAATATTTTTATCGGTAAACTGCAGCGAAGATTCAAAACGCTCCAGTTTTTTCAGCAGTTCTTGCTTCTTGTCTTCCGGCATTAGCTCCTTATCCCTAGAGTCAACCATAACTGGAGCTGGCTTGCCGGCGGCCTGCCCTTCTTTTCTCAGTCTATGAATAAGCTCCTTGAAGCGCCGATAATTCCGTTTTTGTTGCCAAATGTATATCCCCATGCCCATTCCTCCGAGCAATATCAAAACGGATGCAACGGAGCTCATGATCTTGTGGGAGGCAGTCATTTCAACTAGTTTTTGCTGGATGCCAACCAATACGTTATCGGCATACCTACTGTGTTTAGATGCATTATCCCTTACGGCTTCTATATGTTTTTCACTGTAATGCATGTAATCCTCATTGTTATTGGTGGCTTTATGATATAAAGCGAGGCTCTTATATACACTGATTTTGAGGTGGGGAAACCCGGTTGTTTCCGCGGTCGAAAGTGCTTTTTCTAAATACACATTTGCTTCGTGATAAGCACCTTGTAGCGTATATACACGCCCCAGTCCACTATAAATAAAGCCATGGAGCGGAGTTTCAGCATCTGAAGTGCTGGTTCCTAACGCCAAGGCATTCAAATAGTGACAGTTTGCCGAATCGACAATCCCCCGTTCTAAATAACACAATCCCAGCCGCTCTTCGTTTTGTGTCAGTGCAAAGTTTACGGTTGGTGATTCAGGAAGGTCATTGAAAAATGTCGCTGCCCATTTGAACGATTGGATAGCCTCTTGCAAATGCTCTTCTTCCAAGGCATAGAATCCCATTTCCTGATAACATTGGCCTTTATATAGTTTCGACCGGTTTACATCATCCACCTTATCTATCGCTTTCAACCCTTTTTCTAAATATTTTTTTCCCTCACTTAGTAATCCTGTTTCTCGGTATTGGGTAGAAAGAACGCCATATATGCGGGCTTGCCAATCGTATATATTCGCCTTTACCGCTATTTTTTCCGCTTCAATGGCATAAAAAATCGAGGAATCCCTATTGGCCATGCGGTGATACATATCACCGATTAGCATCAACGAACGTATTTTATGGATATCACTGACGGAAGTTTGGTAGAGTGAATCGGCTGCCTTCAGGGCAAGCCTGACATCTTCACTGGCCGTATGCATATAGATGTGATAGAAGGTACTGTCAAAAGCATCCTGTTGGTTTCCGCCGGTTTGTGAAAAGGTTTCGGGAGTATAAATTAATAAAAAAATAATCCAAGTAACTAAATGTTTCATTTTTATTGGTTTTGCTAACAAAAATGCATAAAAATGGAAATAAAATTACAGAATCGTAAAAAAAATAACAAACCTGACATGGTTGTTGCGATTAAATGGCTGCGATTAAACGGGCTTGTAAATAAAATTGACCAATCCGAAATCCGGATTGGTCAACCATTTCGAAAAATAAGTTTTATTCGATCAATACTCCAGCACGGTCACTTCGGTCCGCCTATTAGCTTGGTGGGCTTCCCGCGAGCAAGGCACACCATTAGCACATTTGTTGACCAGTTGGCTCTCCCCAAAGCCTTGGGCAATCATCCGTTCACGAACGATGCCTTTGCCTACCAAATAGTCGACAGCGGCTTGCGCACGTCGCTGCGATAAGCCCATGTTATACTCATCGCTGCCACGGCTGTCGGTATGGCTGGAGAGGCGGATTTTTAATGTGGGGTAATCATTCATGATTTGTACCAACCTATCCAATATCTCCGCGGCATCTGGGCGGATATTGTGTTTATCAAAATTGTAATAAATATTCTCCAGCTCAATATTTTGCCCTACAACAAACTCGGGTTCCAACAATAAAGCCACTTCTAACGTGTCACTTTTCACTATTCCCATCGTACTCACTGCCGCTGAATCAGGCTGATATCCCTCTTTTGTGCCCAACACGGAATATACACGGTTGCGGTCAAGCACGAATTCAAATGTCCCTTCACGGGTGCTGCTTTGCCGTGCGACGATTTCACGTTCGCCATCAAAAAGCGTAATCGCGGTGCCCGCTAAGCGTGCTCCAGTCTGCTTATCGGATGTTGTCCCTTGCAGGATGATGATAATTTTTGGTTTATCTAATGTGAATGAATAAATGTCATCGGCTCCCTTTCCCCCAGTTCTATTGGATGAAAGGTAGCCGTATACGTTTTCTTCATCTTCCAATGTACCGATATAAGCGAAGTCATCTCCTGATGAATTGATGGGATACCGCAGATTTTTTGATTCCGACCAACGATCCCCGCTTCCTTCCGCGTGGAAAATATCCAGTCCTCCCATCCCTACCAATCCATCGCTGGAATAATACAGGCTGTTATCTGGGCCAATGTTTGGAAATAGTTCCTCCCCTTCACTGTTTACCGCGGATCCAGCATTTACGGGAGTGCCCCAGCTTCCATCCGTTTGCTTTTTACAAAACCAGATATCTGTACCACCGTAACCACCCGGCATATCGCTTGCAAAATAGAGTATATTGCCATCATTGCTCAATGCCGCATGGCCTAAAGAGTATTTTTGCACGTCGTTATAAGGAAATGGTGTAGCTTCCCATTGGCCGGTTTCTGAAGTTTTGGTATAAATATAAAGTTCCAAGTTCTGGGTGCGGTATTTTTTCCGCCGTTCTTTGGTCACCTCTCCTTCCTTACCGGGATAGGTGCGGGTTACAAATAAGGTGCTCCCCGTGTTGTCCGTCGCTATCGGGCCGATATGGTAACGTTCATCATTGGGCACTGCATCTGCCAGCTGTGGGGAGGATAACCTATTATCCGTGGAACGTTTAGCTGAATAAATCCGTAGAAATGCGTTGCCCGTCCAACCATAGGAATTGAAACCCAGTCCTTTTCCAGGTTCACCCGTATAGTAAACTGCGCCATCATTAGGGAACGTGGCAAACTCCGACAAATCCGTGTTCACAGCCGCCTCATTTTGCACATGATGTCCCGTAGGTTGCTTGATCCAAACCATGGAAGAGTCACAGCCCGCGATTTGCCTGGCCACTGATTCACGGTCACCAGCAAGGGACGCATACGCTTCCAATTGCTGCTTAGCCTCCTCATATTTCCCATTTACTTTTAGCACCTGGCCGTAATGCCGCAAGTTTTCGGGCGCACTATCCTCATGTTCGATGACGCTGGAATACCATTTTTCAGCAGATTCGTAGTCATTCATTTTCGTGTAGCTGTCGGCAAGACGTTCCAGGTCTTGTAAACGGGGCTTCCTCCGGTTCGCAAGTTTCTCATACAACACCGAAGCATTTGCATATTCATAACGCCGGTACAACTCGTCTGCACGGTCACGCAAATTAGGCTGTTCCTGGGCATAGGCCGGGGCAACCAATAATATGCAAATAGTGATCAAAGCCATGATGGCCAAAGCCATAATCACGTAAATTTTAGCGAATAACGATTCCTTCATATTCTTGTTATATTTAACTATTCTCACAATTAACGCAGCAATGTCAACGAAACATGTCCATACGCCCGTTAGAAAAACCGAGGGCTTAGCAATCGATTCGCCCGCTTGCCAAACGTAATTCCCAATGTCACCTCATGTGATCCATTCTGCACATTACTCAACCTGCTCAGGATATGGTCATACGAATAACCGATACGCAACGCCTCTGTAATATAGATCTGGGTAATGGCTGAAATCGAATTCCGTCGATCTAAACGGTTTCCTGTAACGCGTTCATAATCCTTTTTGAATACCGTAACCCCGGTACGCCATCCTCCCCCGATCCAAAACCGGTCGGCGAAGATGAACATCGCATTGAGATCAAGGCTCGTGGGGCCCTTGAAATCCTCCTTGACCAATAGACTGGGCCGCAGCTTGGTCCCTTCACTAAGGTTGACCAATGCCCCGCCCATAAAATAGATATGGCGTTTACGCCGGATGTTATCGGTGGTCGTATTGTCCCAGCGGAAAATATTGTTGCTCTGGTCGCCGGACAATAAATCCATGATTGATACCCCAGCATACCAACTCGGATTATAGTAATAGACACCAAAACGGACATCGGGTATGAAATTGGCGATTTTGTTTGGCGGCAGGTTCGGGTCGCCTGGTGTCACCGGGTCTAGCATCACGCCATCAAGGCTGTACTGGGTAAAACCTGCCCCTAATCCAAAACTCAACCGTTGCGTATCCTCGTCGTTCAAGCGCAACCGAAAAGC
Organism: Parapedobacter tibetensis; assembly: GCF_024704835.1. GTDB lineage: Bacteria > Bacteroidota > Bacteroidia > Sphingobacteriales > Sphingobacteriaceae > Parapedobacter > Parapedobacter tibetensis. The sequence goes on along the minus strand of NZ_JAMXBE010000021.1, from coordinate 1,933 downwards.
ATAATTGGCGTAAAACGCGGTGGCCGCTTGGGGGCCAATCCTGTCGGCCGTCATCTGAATACCCAATCCATGCCGTTTATTCGTTGGATCCAATACCCCATCGACGGACAATGAGCCCGTTTCTGGCGCCCCGTCAAGTCCCACCCATTGACTCCGCAAACCCAACTGACCAAACCATTCCTCTTTATAGCCTGCATAGGCGGGATTGATACTCATCGAATTGAAGATGTACTGTGTGAACTGGATGTTTTGCTGTCCACGGACAATGAGTGCAGTACCCAGGGCCATTATCGTTAATAAGGTTTTTAATTTCATCGTGTTATCTTATTGGTTTGTAGAAGGGCAACCGACTTTTTTACCAAGCCGATTGCCCATAATCCAATCCTATTGCCGTTTAAGGAGCACCCAGCCTTTTTCAACTTGTTGGGTACTTCCTCTGTATAGGGTCAAAATATAGAAGTATGTTCCTTCAGTCAGGTCCTTACCATCCCAAGTGTTATTGTAATCACGATGGCGGTAGACCTCATTACCCCACCGATTGAAGATGGTTAGTTCAACCCTGTCGAACCCTTCGATACCGACAATCTCAAACAGATCATTCTGACCGTCACCATTCGGGGTGAAGACATTCGGAATTTTCAATGGATTTGCTTCCACCGTGATGGATACCACCGCCACGTTACTCCAATTCCCTTCGCTATCTTTCACCCGATAGGTGAATGTGTCATTCCCCACATACCCATGATTAGGTCTATAGGTCACCGTGCCATCTGCATTGACCACCACTGTGCCATGCTGAGGCTGACTGATGATTTCGATGGATGATGGATCCAACGGATAAGTTGCTCCTTCATCATTCGTTACCACTGGAATAACGATATTTTCATTGGCCTTTCCAACCATTTCATCATCTTCGGCCTCTGGCGGATGAACGGGTATCAAGGTAACTTCGTCATCGTTGTCGTCCTCTTCAGGATCTTGCTCATTTCCTGTTATTTGGGCCGTATTCCTATAATCTCCCGAAGGATTGACCAGGGCAGTGATACGCAATAACGCATTACCACCATTCGTAAGATTGCCGACGGCCCATATGCCCGATGTTTCATCATAAGAACCGGTTGCGGTCTCATGGGAAACGAAGGTATAGCCAGAAGGTAATTTATCGACAACTTCCACACCTGTTGCATCATTCGGACCCGCGTTGGATACCTCAATCGTGAACACGACTTCGGTATCTATCAATGGGCTATTGTTATCCACAGTTTTGGTGACCTTTAGGTCCGATGCCGGCAACGGTGGAAGTGGCGGGGTCACGCAATCTGGACAGTCCGGATCGGGATCCTTGGTCGGGCTAGTCACCTGTACCGCGTTCACCAGCTCGTCCCTGAAGTCGGATGGCGTCTGCACGGTTACCACATAGGTCACCACCGCGCCGTTCGGCAATACCGCGATCGTCTCGTTCAGGTTACCCGTGCCAGTTGTGTTCGGCAAGGTCACGGTACCTGTTGTCACGCTCGCCGTCCAACTGCTGATGGTGGTTCCCGCAGGAGCCGTATCCATGATATTCACGTCCATCGCATCGTTCGGGCCATTGTTCCTTATGGTAATCGTATAGTCAACCGCCTCACCGGGGGTGTATTCTGTCCGTCCTGCATCACTGATGACCTTCACCGTTACAATATCGGCTTGTGGATCAGGGGTCAATGGTGGCGTTGTACAGGTCAGGCATTCCGGATTGGGATCCTCGGTAGGTGTCGTTACCTGTACCGCGTTCACCAGTTCGTCCATGAAGTCTGACGGGGTCTGCACGGTTACCACATAGGTCACCATCGCGCCGTTCGGCAAGCTAGCAATGGTCTCATTCAGGTTACCCACGCCAGTTGTGTTTGGCAAGGTCACCGTGCCCGTTGTCACACTAGCGGTCCAGCTTGTT
>NZ_JAMXBE010000020.1 GCF_024704835.1 Parapedobacter tibetensis | reverse complement strand
AAGGTTGTAAAATAGAATTGGTAATCCGATGAAGGGTTCTATCAGAAAATCAAAAATGTATCGTAATCATATCTTAACTTAGTGCAAAAGTTGTCCAGCAAGTGGGGGGTATCATACTTTTAAAAAAACGCCTCCTTAGCCAAGGCTCGCAGATTTTTTTCACCCCCAACAAAATAAACCCACTGTTTCACCGTTTTTTGTNAGTGCAAAAGTTGTCCAGCAAGTGGGGGGTATCATACTTTTAAAAAAACGCCTCCTTAGCCAAGGCTCGCAGATTTTTTTCACCCCCAACAAAATAAACCCACTGTTTCACCGTTTTTTGTATTAGGTTTAGGTTGATAGCCCCTAATCCCATTGGGGCGGATCCCCGTTATCTTTCAGGTAACGGGTTTCTTTTTTATCACCCTATTGTCTTTTTAACATATCTTAACAATCCCACTGTAACAAAGCGTGGCCGGTATGCGTTATATAGTCAGTTAGTAAAATTTGTCTTTTCATAATTTAGGTTTATAATTGGTTAGTTAGCAAGCCCCGATCCTCCCCGTTTCGGGGCTTGGTTTTAGCAGTTTTTATGGCGAGTGCGGGTTACCTTGCAATGTCGGATTTAAACCTCAAAAGTCAAAAAAGTAGCCTTTTAGTGTTCACTTTTTGCTGACGATTTACATAATTGTGATTGGAATTCTTTAGTTTTGGGTGTAGCTAGTTAGGGGAAGATTACAATATCATTCCCCCGAAGGAACGTTTGGAAAAGCTCAGGAATACGGACGAACAATGATATTGAAAGAAAGGAACGGCTATAACTACCTGAAATACCTGCTTACCGGTGTCTTTTCAGCCTTGCTGGTTATGGGGTATGCGCAGGAAGAGGAGGAACAGCAGGAAGAGAAGCGACAACCCGGTGAGCAACGGGACGAAAGGCAACCTACGCTTTTGGATTCCATCGATGTCGTACGTGATTACCGGCCGATGCTGGCCGATGCCGTAAAGATCCGGCGGAGCCCCGATATGCGTATCGACCGGGAAGCGCTTGAGATCGAGCTACGCCAGCTCGCCGCCGCCACTTATTTCGCAAAGAACGAATTCAAACAAGCTTATTACGGTAGGTTGCTGGAACGGCATCCGGGCGCTTCACGCAGCAATATCGATAATTACCGGATCGGCTTCTTGGCCTACCAGGCAGGCGAATACGAAAGAGCAACCTCTATTCTGGAGAAGTTGGCGGCTTCGGATGCCTTTTATCAGAGCTCGGTAATTGCTTTAGGCCATATTGCCCTGGAAACCGGCGATAAGCAACGTGCACGGAATGCGTTTGTCAAAGCGTCCAGACTGGATTTCGATCAGGCATTGAAAGCGGATGGGCTGTTTAACTATGCCAAAATCTTATATGAATTGGATTCCGCCCAGATGGCCCTGGAAGTCGCCCAGGGATATATCGCCCAAGAATATGCGGATAGTAATCCTGATGCAAAAAAAACAGAGAATGCGGAAACACTATTGGCCGAGATCTTGTTGGGCACGAGCAATTTCCACGCAGCGGTAAATATGCTGGAATCGTTCGACAACAGGGAGCGGAAAGCCGATATGGCCTATCAAAAAGTAACGTATTACCGCGGATTGGAGTTTTATAACGAGCGCGCTTTCGAAAACAGCATATCCATGTTCATGCGATCGGAAAAATTCCCGATCGATGCGGAAATGGCGGCGTTGGCCACGTATTGGAAAGCGGAGGCGATGTATGAAGTGCGCAAGTACAGGGAGGCGGTGGAAAACTTTTCCCGGTTCCTCCAGTTGCCCGCCGCACGAAACACCGATGTATACAGTTATGCGAACTATGCCCTGGCTTATGCGGCGTTCCGCAACAACAGCTTTGGAATGGCTGCCGATTATTTTGAACGCTTTTTGGCTAGCGAGGGAAGTTCGATGGAGGAAAATGTACGTCATGACGTAATCGCACGTTTGGGCGATTCGTATTTGTCCGTGCGCGATTACGGCCGAGCCAACCAATACTATGACCAGCTGATCAACGGCGAAGCTCCCAACCAGGACTATGCGTTGTTCCAGCGCGGTATTATCCAGGGATTGCAGGGCGACAATGAAACCAAGCTCAGCACCCTGCGGTCCGTTGCTGAACAATTCCCGGGTTCGAACTATGCGGATGACGTGGCCTTTGATATCCCGTACACGTATTTCACTATGGGAGATTACGATACCGCCATCGAGGGGCTGCAGCAGATGATCGAACAATACCCCCGCAGCAGTTATGTTCCCCGGGCGTTGATGACCATCGGGCTTGTCCAGTACAATAAAGATGACACCGAAGCGGCGAAGACCACCTTCCAGAAGGTGGTGGAGGAACATGCCACAACCGATGAGGCACGGCAAGCGATGCGTTCCATTGAAAACATCTACCTGGATCAGGGGGATGCTTCCAGTTATATTAATTACGCGACCAGCACCAATATCGGTGATCTGAGTGCCGCGGAGCAGGATAACCTGGCTTTCCAGGCAGCCCATTCCTTGTTTGCCAGGGGGGAATACGGACCGGCTGTGGAAGCGATCAATGCGTATTTTGATAAATTTCCGAAACCCATACAGGAAAAACATGCCCGTTATATCCGCGGGGTGAGTTCGTACCGTACCGGGCACCCGAAGGAAGCGCTGCACGACCTGAACATTATCCTGAACGACTGGACGAGCCAGTATACGGAGAACACCTTGCTGACGGTGGCCGCGTTATACCTGAGCTTGGAGGAATACAACGAGGCCATCGTGCACCTCAAAAAATTGGAGCTCACTTCAGAATATAAAGGAAACTATGGCTACGCGGTAACTAACCTGATGATTTGTTATTTCGAAATCGGTGACTTGGACCAGGTGGCCAAGTATGCGAAGTTGATAAGGAATTACGATCGGTCATCTGAGGAGGACATTGCCAAGGCACACTTGTACGGTGCGCGGGCCATGCTGCGGGAAGGGAAAGTGGAGCCCGCCATGAAGGGACTGAACCTGGCGGCGCTGAAGAGCCAAACGGCAGTCGGCGCAGAGGCACGGTACCGCGTGGGGCAACTGCAGTATGAAAACAAGGAATATGACAAAGCCCAGGAAACGGCCTTTGATGTGATCAACAACATGGGGTCACATGACTACTGGGTGGCCAGGAGCTTCATCCTGCTTGCGGATGCCTATGCGGGCAAAGGCGATGACTTCCAGGCGAAGAGCACGTTGGAAAGTGTGATTGAAAATTATGAAGAAGATGATGACGTCATCCCTTCCGCAAAAGAGCGTTTACAGAAATTGAACAAAAAGTAACGGGAATTTTTTAGCCACGATCGTGCAAAAATCAAACGGCGAGGAACGAGCAGGGGCACATTTGTACCTGATCCGTAGTGCCTAAGGGGAGGGTTACAGTTTCTTTTCAACCATAAATGCGGTTTTACACTCCCGTAGCGGTGCACCTTATGGGCTACGGTGGGAAGAATTACCGGCCGAAGACCGGCAGGAATGATTTCTTTATGTCGTACGCTGTCCGATTAGAGTTCGTCCTCCGTACCTAATCTTTCTCTCCAGCGATATATTATTGCCCATTGTATGTATAAAAAACTTTCTGCAAAACCTTTTTCACCGCTATATCGGCCTTACCATTTGTGCTACGGTCGCCCCCAATATTTAGGGTTTATCTCTATTCAAAAGGTAACAGGATGTTACGGACAGAGTTTAAGCCGTTTCACTATAATTTGAAATTCCTTTTTGCCCTCCTGAAAACATCATCAAAGTCCGGTATTTCATGCATCTGGTTACTCAACTTCTTTTCCCAGCCTTGCTTCAGGTTTTTTTCTTTTGCCAAAACCTTTGCTTCAAACAAATCCGGGTCATGCTTTTTATTTTTGGCCTTACGCTCAAATTCGGGCTTATGGTAGCGGGTATCCATTCTTTCCAGTCCGGTGCGCTACCGGGTACTCCAATGTTTCGCCCCGTGTAATATCGATCTTTACGTCCCTGCTATTGATGTTTCCCTGCAAGGGGCCGACGTAATTGATATAAAACGCAATGCTACCGCTGACGTGCGTATTCGCTTCCCCGAACTGCAAGGTAATATTAGCTTCTTCTTTTACGAAAACGTATATCTTTTCAAACTCCTGCAACAGTTCTTCATTGGTTATTTTTTCATCCAGCAAGGTAAAATCCAGATCCTCCGAAAAGCGGTAGTCAGGGAAATATGTTTTTTTAAGCACTGTCCCGCCTTTGAACACAAGCAGCTTTGACAGCAGTTCATTTTTCGCAATGCCGTACAGTATCCAACTCAATATGTAATCCTTTTCAATCTGGGTGTCTTTCAATCTGTTTTTTGCCGCCACCGCATTGATTTCTTTTGGGTGTATCATAACCTAAGTAAATATGGATGAAACAATATCTTCCGTGTCTATATTCTGCCGTATGCTCCATTTGCTGTTCAGCTTTCCGCTGTTTTCGTAAGAAGGCTCCAACAGCGTGAACGATTTTGTTTTCAGCTGTTGCAGCATATCCGCAATAGGGTTGTCTATTTCCAGCAATTCCAACAGGAAGCCTAACCTTTTGATCACGGCCTGTGTGCTGAACCGCTGGCAATACAACAGCAGTTTTTCGTAGTCGACCTTATCCCTCACCTTATATAAGGCCTTAGTAATTTCTGAAATACCGCCCCCGTTATCTGGCTTGTACAAACAGTCAATAAATGTCTTTTCGAGGTCACTGCAAGGCACTTTGTGATAGCTGTCAATCCAGATATTCTTTGCCCCGAAAAAATGTGTTTCGTTGTGGTAGATAAACCTGAACTGGTTGTTCCCAATGTTGAGCAAAGATGGCCTGATCTGCCTGTCCACGACAACCTGTTCCACCATTGAGGGTTGCGTAATAAGCCCGTGCAGTTCCAGTGCGCTATAATAGCCCACATAGTAGCCCGCATCACCCACAAGATAAGCAGCAGCCAGATGCACATCGGGAAAGTAACTGGTTGCATCCTGTTCATACGGGATAATCCAGTAAACCCCGTCTTTGAGCCGTAACAACAGCCCCCTGTTTACCATATCCCTGACGAGCTTTCTAACCGCATCGTCCGATGACGGCCTAAGCAAAGCGGACACTTCGGCGAGCGTAAAAGCGGGCTGGTTCAGATCTGTAAAATGCCTGATTACATTAGCGGACTTTGTCGATAAAGTTTTATGTCTTGTATACATATCGGGACTTTTAAAGTCCCTACAAAGATATGAAACACAACTACCTGCCATAATCAACCCTTTTTCACGACCAAATAACTTAGCCCAGGATCGTCCATCAGCCGCTCCATTTCCGGCTGGATAATATCCCGCACGTCCTGCTTTACCTGTAAATAATTGCGCTGTACCATGCCGTTGTCCAGCTTGCGGATGACCTCAATATCCTTGTAGCCGTCCTGCTCTGTATGGCCATAATCCGTTGCACATCCAGACGGCCGGAATAACTGACCACGCCAGCCGCATCGAGTAGCACCACCTGAGGGAAGGCATCGATTCCGTATCCCTCATTGATATTCGCGTCGGCTCCCCAAAGCATGTCGAAGGTTACCTTGTTCCGTTGCATGAAGGATCGGACCGTATTTTCGCTGTCTATTGTATTAACGCCCAAAATAACCAATGCATCCGCATCGTTCTGCGCGGCCAGTTCGTTCAGTATCGGTACGGCCTCAATGCAATAGCCGCAGTTCGTTATCCAGAATTCCAATAACACCATCCGGCCACGGTAGTCTGATAGCGTTTTCCGGCTCCCCGTACGTAAATCAATCAGGTCAATTTCAGGAGCCTTTTCGCCTATCTCGATAATGGATAAGGAACTGTGCGTCTCCGGCTCATAGTCTGCCAGGTACGTGGAGTAATACCACGAATTCTCGGCTGGGGCCGGTGGGTTGGTGTTCATGTCATCGAAGAGTGTCCGGCTCCTGTCCTGGCTGCCGTGCCTGGTCTGTAGTAAGGACAGGGGTAGCAGTGTTGTTTCTGGGCAAGCCGCTTTTCGTTGATCGCATAGCCCTGCACAAGATATTCCCTGAGTCGTTGTGTGGCCCAAATGCGGAATTGGGTGCCTCGTTTTGAATTTACTCTATATCCTACTGAAATGATGGCATCTAAGTTATAGAATTGAACGTTTCGACGTATTTGACGTTTGCCTTCCGTTTGAACTACCGAGAAAACCTCGGTAGTTGATTTTTCTTCTAGTTCCTTTTCTTTAAAGATATTCCGCAGATGCAAACCGATGGTATCGGTATCTTTTCCAAACAACTCCGCCATCTGTTTTTGATTCAACCAAATGGTATCATGTTCAAACTTAACTTCTACTAGCGTCTGCCCATCGCTGCTTTGATAAATCTCGATTTGGTTTTCGGTCATAAGATTCATAATTGATGAATGATGAAATTGTGATCCGTTTCGATCACATGCTCGTGACAAAGGTAAAAAATCTAATTAATAATGATAATATTTTTAGTAAAAATCATATTTCATCCTACTATACCTTCCCAATGCCGTTCCAATATTTCCATCTATCTGGTTCCTATTGGTAGCTGGATTTGCCACCGAGCTATTGGCGGCTAGTACACGTATTCTACCCCCGCATAATGCCCCGTTGATTGCCAGCCTGTATTTCGGCGCAATTTATTTCATTGGGGCTTTTGCAATCAGTTATTACAATCGGACAGAAGTCTTCAAATACCTTTGCTGGTACGGCATCCTCGGGCTAGCGCTCGAAATTGGTGTTGATATTCAAGCCGATTTGTCTAGGATGAATGATGGACATCCCATCATGACGCCTTATTTTTTGTTCGGATTGTTGACCGGCTTAACCGGCGGTTATTTAGTCGGACACTTTTCCAAATATCGTCTATCCAATAAGGATGTCATGGATGCAACATAACGTACCGCGAGAATTGCCCATCATCTCGAGATCGCAACCAAAAGAAACACGGCGCTGAAATATATCCACAATAAGCTAAACACCACATGCACTGTTGTTTCGAACGCCTTCCCCCGCCAGAGTTCTGACGCGTACCCAAAAAACTGGATCAACAGCCGGATAATCCAAAAAATACCCAACCCCAAAGAAATTGCCTTACCCATGCTGGTTGTGATGAGGTCCTCCGTATGCACTACGCATAGCAAGTCCATCATGAAAACGGTCAGCGCAATGAAGAACACATGTACCAGCATCATCGTTTTGAGCGAGAGGAGCTTTTCCGCTACTTTTCTGAATAACGGTAATGCCTCGCCGCCTGTTTCTGAGGGTGGTTGTGCGGACGTCGATGAGATTGTGATCGCAAGGCATACTCCCAAGATAACTTGTAGCGTCTTCATACCTGTTTGTCGCGGTGAAGGTTAAAATGTTGCTTGGCCTTTTAAACACATCTTATTCTCCCCGTTTCGGGGCTTTGTTTTTTACGACTTTTATAGCGATTATGGATTACACTGCGATGTCAGATTTTCAATTTTGGATGTAGCGGAACTCTGGGAAGATTACAGTAGCACCTCCTTCATTTATCCAATTCGGTATATTGACAAAAATACCATACATTTTGTATGAAATATTTTACAAAATGTAAAACAATTATTACTTTTGTCCCTAATGATTGCTTAAATTAAAGACGTTATGAAAAGAATACCACTGCTGCCCGGATACTTTCGCTGGTTAGGATTTGTCCTTGTTTTTATATCGGTTATGATTTTTCTGAATGACTTTTATTTGCCAATGAGTACTTATGAATTCACTAATTTGAAATTCAGGACATTTGTAATAGCTGATAATACACCTGCTAGAAACGGCGGACCCGTTTATTTTACTCTCTCCGATGTAAACCTGGGCTTCATTCTGATCGTTTTAGGGGCGCTTTTAGGTTTATGTGGGATAGCGTTCAGCAGAAAAATAATAGAAGATGAGTTTATTAATAGCCTGCGGCTGTTCGCTTGGTCATGGGCGATTATTTTGTCGATACTGTATGCAGTAATGGCCAACTTGTTCGTATTTGGAACGCCATATTTATCACTTATGGTTTTGTTTCCTCACTTTTTGTTGACCCTTTTTATCTTAATCTTTAACATTCAGTGGTGGCGTTATAGTAAGGGGAGGGGACAATGAAAAATCAAATCAAAATAAATCGCGTAATCAAAGGCTTCTCTCAGGAAACATTGGCGCAAGCGGTCGGAGTAACCCGGCAAACAATCAATGCCTTGGAAGCTGCGAAATATGTGCCTTCTACGGTTCTAGCACTAAAGCTGGCTCGGGTTTTAGAAAAAAAAATGGAGGAATTGTTTGAATTGGAAGAATCGGATATGTAGATGCTGTGCCTGTTGGCAAGTATAACATCTATTGCCAGTCGTTCCTGAATACAATTTAAAGTTTCCGGGTTTCGTTTTTAAACCAAGCTGTATTCTCGGTCTATTTTATTCCGATAGAAATTTTTGCACTTTTGGCTTTATTTTCATAATCTGATGCGAGATTTTATTACGAAATATGAAGTCTGGGTATTCTTGGCTCTAGCCCCTTTGCTCAATACCGTTATAACATATGCCAACAGCAAAGGAATTATAAGTGATTCCGTATACGGACACGGTCGTTTCTATGCCCTTTTGCTATCTTTAGTTTGTCTCATAACCTTTACGAGAGGGGTACGAGGGGTGAAAGATTTGTTCAGGCCTATGTTGGTATGGAAAATTAATCCTAAATGGTATTTATTTAGTTTATTATTCGCATTGACAATCTGTGCCCTCACACTATTACTTAAAAGCCTTTATTACGGAATTGATTATTCTTCGCTTATGAAGTTTAATTTTCCGTCAATAAGGTACGCCTTCGTCTTGTTGACTTGGGCATTCATGGGGGAGGTTGTCTGGGTCAGCTACGCCATCCGTGAATTATCAAAAACGTTAAACTCTTTTTATGCAAGTCAAATCATCGGTTTTTTCTGGACCTGTTGGTGGCTACCGTCAGTTTTAATCAATGCAGGTGTTATTCCTGACCTCCCGCTATGGCCATTATTACTGAATATGTTGGGCGTTGCGGGTATGTGTGCGGTTGTTTATGGAAAAACGAAAAGTGGTCTTTGTGTATGGTTATTACAGTTTATGCTGAATATGTCTATGCTGGCACTACCGGTCTCGCCAACAACAGGGGGTATCCCAACGTATAAAGCATTCGCCGTTCTCTATTTTGTGACGATGTTATGCTTTATGTATGTTATAAATCCGGCAAAAAAACTCAAGGCTCAGGTAACATTTGATGAGCCTTGAGACTTTAAAGACCGTAATCTGCTAATTACCCACCCGCGTGAAATCCAATAAAAATCCCTCCTATACTGAAATAGAGGGATTTAAGTGGTATATATAATGGAGAGCCGACGATGGGATTCGAACCTACGACCTACGCATTACGAATGCGTTGCTCTACCAGTTGAGCTACGTCGGCACCGTAAAATTTACGGGTGCAAACATAATTAATGTTGCAATAAAGCGAAAGGAATCGCCTTGTTTATTACTTATATCAGTAATTCTTCAGATGATGTAAGGATTGAGAACATGCGGAAAATCATCAATGACCTGAAAATTGAATAGTTGCTCAATTTGGTATGCGCCCCTCTTGATGACTGCTAGAGGCATCGAGGAAAACCAATGGATCGTGCTTGATTTTGACCTACCCACGGTCAAAGCCCATACTACTTTCAAAAACGCCAGCCCCTTTATCAAAGCTGTTATTGCCAATTCTTTTAAGGAGCGGTTGCATGCTATGCATACGGCGTAGGCAGGCCGAATATTCATAGTTGATGGTGATATTGCCGTTGGACTTTGTAAACCCGGTGCCCAGGTAGTCGGCAAAGCCGTTCTGGATCTCAAACGTTAAACGGTGGGCGGGTGCACTGCCGATCACCGTGTCGGCCATTGATTTTACAATGCCGCTGTCCGCTATGATGAGCGGCAGGAGGTTGCGAAGGGTTACGATGGAATTGAACAGTTCAGAACGACTGTTCAGTGCAACCGATGTTACCCTGTTTTAGGCAAAATCCATATACATCCTATCCGTCATTGTTGAGTGGATAGCCTCGGCAGGGTAGTCAAGTTCCCTCACGTATTGGTAACGGATCGTTTTGAGCGAAAGGAGCTTTTCTGTCCAGTTACTACTCAATCGCGGGTTGTGGCTGCGACGATTAAGGCGATTACCTGACGTCATCGACGGGTTGATGCAGTAGTGAAATTATCTAGTTTGGATGTAGCTGACAGAGCATTATACGGAGCCGTGGCGCGCTTCGGGGGTTTGTTTTTCGGCTATTTCATCAATATATATCTTGTAAATTAATCAATAGATGCTTTGTAATTTCATCAATATCGCTACCTTTACGCGAGGGAACTGACTGAGAAATCAAATTGACATGTTTATCGAACGACGCTTAACGCAACAAATTAACGCGCAACGGGACAAATTCCCCGTACTGGCAATTACCGGCCCCCGCCAATCGGGAAAGACAACCCTGCTGCGGCGGCTCTTTGAGGGGTATGAATATGTAACTCTGGAGAACCCGGATAGTCGGCAATTTGCAGAAACCGATCCGGTTGGCTTTCTTGATCGGTACGAGCGCCATGCCATCTTCGACGAAGTACAGCGTGTGCCGCAATTATTTTCTTATATACAAGGCCGAGTAGACGAAAGCGGACTTATGGGTCAATACATTCTTTCGGGTTCCCAGAATTTTCATTTACTGAAAAGCATCACGCAATCACTCGCGGGAAGGGTGGCACTATTCAAGCTTCTACCGCTGGATTTCCCCGAGCTCATCTCGAAGCAATTATTAGCTGACGACTATACCACCGCGGCGGTCAGCGGGGCATACCCGGCTATTTTCGATCGCGGTATCCAGCCGCATATATTTTATACGAACTATATCCAGACGTATGTAGAGAAGGACGTCACAGAGCTCTTGAACGTCCGTGATACTAGGCAATTCCGGCAATTTCTGGCACTATGTGCAGGGAGGGCCGGTCAATTATTGAATATCAGTGCATTGGCTAATGCATGCGATATTGCCTTCAATACCGCAAAAGCCTGGCTATCTATACTCGAAAGCAGTTACCTGGTTTTTCTCCTCCAGCCTTACTACCAAAACCGCAATAAGCGACTTATCAAGACCCCCAAATTGTATTTCTACGATACTGGTCTGTTATGCCACCTATTAGGCATCAAAACAGCGGATCAATTGGAAACCGACCGGTTAAAAGGCAGCGTGTTTGAAAATATGATGATTGCCGAATATCAAAAAAGAAATTTTCATCTATACGAACATCACGATTTTTCCTTTTGGCAGGATTCCTCCGGTAACGAAGTCGACTTACTTTGGCAAGAAGGCCGCACGTATAACGCTGTAGAAATAAAGGCCACTAAAACTATCACGAGCGAACTTTTCAAGCAATTGGATAAATTCGAAGCCCAAGCCCAGGGAACCATTCCGGCGCCAATACGTAAAATTCTGGTGTATGGTGGCGACGATAATCAACGGCGTACCCGCTACGAAGTTAAAAGCTGGCGGACGGCAACTTCGGTTAATTAAGTTTCTGCGCACCCGAAAGACGGAAACAGCGATACCCACTTCAAGATGTATGGTAGTGTAACGGGAACTGGGTCATCCGGATCAACCTAAACCTAAACGCTGTCGCGCCCAAGCCTTAGCCTTTCGCCAAATTTAACATATAGCTGCGATATGGTCAAGCTCCAATTCTACGTGTCTCCGGCTCATAGTCTGACAAGTACGTGGAGTAATACCACGAATTCTCGGCTGGGGCCGGTGGGTCAGTGTTCATGTCATCGAAGACTGTCCGGCTCCTGTCTCGGCTGCCGTGCCGATCACCGTGTCGGCCATCGATTTTACAATGCCGCTGTCCGCTATGATGAGCGGCAAGAGGTTGCGAAGGGTTACGATGGAATTGAACAGTTCAGAACGACTGTTCAGTGCAACCGATGCTACCCTATTTTCGGTTGTTATGGTTTTGCTTCCCGTGTTGACGTCAACGATTGCCGTATTGTTAAAAATAGCGAACCCATTGGCATGCGAGAACTGATACCTGAATCCTGCAAGGTCGTTTTCTTTGGCAAAATCCACATACATGCTACCGGTCATTGTTGAGTGGATAGCCTCGGCAGCGTAGTCAAGTTCCCTCACGTATTGGTAACTGATCGTTTTAAGCGACAGGAGCTTTTCCGCTGCTTTTCTGAATAACGGTAATGCCTCGCCGCCTGTTTCCGAGGGCGGTTGTGCTGCCGTCGATGAGATTGTGATCGCAAGGCATACTCCCAAGATAGCTTGTAGCGTCTTCATACCCTTTTAACATATCTTATTCTCCCCGTTTCGGGGCTTTGTTTTTTACGGCTTTTATAGCGATTATGGATTACACTGTGATGTCGGATTTTCAATTTTGGGCGTAGCGGAACTCTGGGAAGATTACAATTGATGTAGAATAGTCGATAAGTTAGGCAGGTAATCTACAAACCATTTGGGTAGATTTGTCGGCGCCAAGGTTTCTTTGGCTATCCCTTTCTCGATAAAAACCAATTCCTGATGTTCCAGTTGCGAGGTGTCAAGGATTTGCAGGGTGTCGAAGAGCTGAAATCGTTGGTCCAGCTGCCGCAAGTTGCCATAAAAGTTTTCCCTTAATGTCAGGGGGTCTACAAAATGCCCTCCCTCTTTTGCCCTTATAAGTACCCGGTTGGAGGATATATCCGGATTGCCCAGCCCCATAAAGACAAGATGTAACTGGTATCCGTTGGCCTTGAACCGTTCTGGCACTGCCCAGCTCTCATCCCTTGAGAAATGACCCTCATAAGCGAAGTCCGTGTTGTGTTGGATGGCTGTTTCAACCAATCGATTAAATACCTGCTCCACAAATTCCGAAGCCTGCTTATTCAATTCTTTCTGTACTTTCAGGCCGGCTTTCCATAGGGATGACTTCTTTTGAAGATACAATTTGTCGCCATCGAAAATCTCCCCGTCATATTCTGGAAAATAAGAGGCCCCTACCGTTGATTTTCCAGCTCCATTTGAGCCTGTGATGATATATAGGTGGGGCATTATGGATGTTATCGCAACTGATACTTGTTCCTGAAGTCGTTTGCTTCCCGTTGGTCAAGCGTGTGAATAACTTCGAAATCCATGCCGTTTGCTGATTGTTTGACCAAATTGATTGTCCCGTCAGGATACTCCAGATAACACATCGAGCCTTCCAGTTCCCTTGCATTAATCATGAAAGGGAATCCATTTTCAAGCCGTTGTATCCGAAGTCTTCTAACGGCATCACTCCCTTTTTTTGCCAGGTCTTTCAATGTAGTAACGCCCATATAAATTGCTTATTTTTTAATCAAACGCTGATTTACCCTCAAAAATACTAAATATTTATCAATTGGAAATATGCTTCCCGTGCTTTGCCCTTTACCGCAAGCTGTACGTTAAAACGGCAAAATGTCCGATAAATGTCCGTTAAATTCTCCAAATACGTTTGCATCTACATTCTGCTTCAGACTAGGGGTTTTGTTAGCATGCCTCGGTGCATCGCCACCTGTTTCTGAGGGCGGTTGTGCTGCCTTCGATGAGGTTGTAATCGAAAGGTATACTCCCACCAAGATAGCGTGTAGCGTCTTCATACCCCTTTTAAACACATCTTATTCTCCCCGTGTCGGGACTTTGTTTTTTACGACTTTTACAGCGATTATGGATTACACCGTGAAGTCGGATTTTCAATTTTGGGTGTAGCGGAACTCTGGGAAGATTACAGTATCAAATACAAATAGCTTAATCCTCTTCACTCAGTAATTGGTTTAGTTTGGTTTCGGTTAACCCATTTTTTTTCGCCGTCTTTCCAGCTTTATCCAATAGTTTATCAAATTCGGCTTCCTTCAATTCTCGGAGCATATCAGCTATTTTACGCTCATATTCTGCCTTGAGCGCAGGAGCACTGTTTCTCCAAACTCGGGCCAACGCACTATCAACCTCTAATACGATGCGATCCATAATAATGTTCCTTTCTGTCAAATGCATTTATACAAATTTACGAAATGTTTTGATAAACCCGAATTCTCCGCCAAATTCCAGTGGCATACCAGCTTATTTACGATTTCCCTTAATGCCATCTCGATTCCAACTAGCATATTTGATCGGGGTTAGATCGGATGATTTGATAAACTGTTCTGTTCCAGTCAATAAATGTGCCGAAATATAAGGTGAGTTATCCACAGACTATTAAATTTTAAACATAAAAATATTAGTAATTGGTTGGTACTTAGGTCATATTGCGTAACGTAATCTATAATTTTTATCCACACTGGGAATAATTCAACATCTGTTGATAACAATTCCTACCGTCCTGAAATTAAATGGATTAAATTTGTTTTGATGTGTTTTGCCCATAATTAAGTAGTTCTTAATTTGGTAAAGCGTTTAACAAATTTATGGATAGGTAGGGTGTTTTATGATGGTCGAAGAAAAAGTTGAGTTAAAGATTATAAAAGTTGTGGCAGAGCCACGGCTCTCTCTTAAGCGGTTTTCGCAGTATATGGTTGCCTCAGAGAGGAGAAAGAGCAGTATTTTGCGTGGATGTAAATACCCTGGCGATTATATTCCTAAGTTTTATGAAATGGCAAGAAAGCTTGTTTGCGATACATTTGCAGCCAATTTTGAAGACAGTGATTTGTATTTTGAGGAATTCAAAAAGCAAGCGCAAGTTTATCGAAATGAAGCAAAGGAATATCCAGAAAATAAGGATGGCTACAAAAATCGAATTTATTCCGCTAATGGGTTAAATGCTATATGTACGATGTCATCACTTTTAACTCCGGTTCTGGACAAATACACTGTAAATAGTAATTTAACCCACAGAAGAGATTCCATAACAAAGAATGGAGTTCGAATTGGGGCGATGGCCGATATGTTAATATATGATGATGTCGGAGCGACACAAGTAGGGTTTTTAAAATTCAATTTTACGGCAAAAAAGATGTCCAAGGTTGAGGCAGATACTATGCTGTTTGTTTTGCAAGAATTTTTCAGTAAGAAAGGTGTCAAACTAAACCCGAAGAGTTGTTTTATTGTAGACGTATTTGATTCGAGAATTTTCACGGCCGCTAGCATGTCAGGTATCGAGACAGATGTTGATAAAAATATTCTGGAGATTAGAGAAAATTGGGATTTGTTATAGTTTGTGATGATCTTGATCATCAAGTATGCATTTATGTAGTTGGGGTATTAGAAACAGTAGGATGACAATAGAACAGCGGATATGGAATGAATTGCTCGACTGCAAAAAGTGTGATGAATACGTTACAGCACATCTTGCTCGTGTGAAGGATTGGAACACTCGATATCGGATATTACTTACAATTGGGACGTTCCTAGGCGGTGCTTCTTATTTTTTGGACGAAACCGGGCCTTTAATAGCTTGCGGACTTTTAACATTAATTCAAGTGGGGGAAAAGCTGGTTCCACTACTGTCCACCGATGAGAAGACAATTAAATCAATTAGCGAATATCGTCTAAAGTATGCCGATAAGTTCGAAAAGCTAGATAAATTGTGGTGTGAATTAAAGATCAAAGCTCTGGATCCAGACATTGCGTTTGAACGATATTTCGAGATTCGAGATTGTAATATCGACATTGAAACGCTCGATAATAACCTCCGCATTAACATAGGTAAAAGGAGGCAGAAGAAGGCGGACAAAAAGGCTTTGATTTATATTGAAAATCATTATTATACTCAAAATTCATAGACTATGTCAAAACAAAAGCCGGCGTCGACGCCAAAACCGACCGTAAGTACAACTAGAGGAGAAGTAAAAGGGGGACAACTACCTACTTCAAGGAATCCGCCACCCCCTAAGTCACCGAAGGGGAAATAAAAGCTTTCCATTTTTATAATTTGAAAATTTTAGCTATGATGACACAACGAATTATGCGGCTCAGAACGACTCAAAGCGGTAGCCAAATGGCTTATGAAGTGATTCCGGTTATTGACACTTCGGTGTTTGAACGCCAAATGGAATATTTCGATGACAATGAAGTGCCGCTTGACGATGGGGATTATCCGTATGAGCATTTTGAAGAGGTCGCTATTGCGGCATCGATAGTTGCTCCCGGAGAGCCAACACCAATAACGCACTACCGCGGGGTGAAACTAAAAAAGGAGTATCGAAGATATTCTAGATAATTCATTATCTTTCCTACCTTTGCTTCATGACCCCTGTAGCTACGGCCCCTAAAGTCGATGCCCGTTCATTGGCACAATTGATGTCCAATGCTGGGTTCAAGTACCTGATGACTGGTTCAAAACGGCCCGGCTATATCAAGCGCATGAAACGGTATCTTTCTTGGGAGCAGATGGAAGTAGACCGGCCGGAAACCATAAGTCAATTGCTTGCAACGGCATACCAAAGCCTGCTCCGGGAATATCGCCACGAATACTTATACAAGTCAGCTCTGTTAAATCAATATATCCTTCGAAAGTATTCACTAGACGATACAATTCTGCTCAATGAATTTCGTATTAGTAAATCCGTAGCTGATGCCGTGCTGGTAAATGGGACAAACAAGGTGTTCGAAATCAAGACTGAGTTAGACACTCCCGATCGGCTCAACACCCAGCTTGCCGATTATTATAAAGCCTTCTCGCAAGTATATCTTTTCGTACATGAAAGGCTAGAAGCAAAGTATCGTAGCGTGGTTGAAGAAAAAGTAGG
Organism: Parapedobacter tibetensis; assembly: GCF_024704835.1. Taxonomy (GTDB): domain Bacteria; phylum Bacteroidota; class Bacteroidia; order Sphingobacteriales; family Sphingobacteriaceae; genus Parapedobacter; species Parapedobacter tibetensis. The sequence goes on along the minus strand of NZ_JAMXBE010000020.1, from coordinate 42,479 downwards.
CTTAATCCTGTTTACAGATGGTGGGGAGGTGTTGGAAAGCCGTGAAGCCGCGGTAGACAATAGCTTGCTTGATGCCGGCACGATGATGAGATCCTTGCGTAAGGCCGAATATTTAGAGCTAGTAAGAAGTCTGGTAGGGTTTGTACCGGATGTCACCCCAGTGCATCTTTTCAAAACCTGCTTAGCCATTTTGGCCGATTTTCCTGTAGAAGAAGTGCAGCATCATTACCATTTCATCATCAAGTGCCGTATTTGCGGGGAAACCAATCGCGTTATCGACGAATACGATCTTCCACACTACCTGAAATTCTCTTTTTATACCCTTGGTTTAAATGAAAATCATTATCTTAGCCTACAGAAGATATTGAAAACTAACATTTAAACCTTCAGCCTATGTATTTTCCTTACCTACGGGGCAAGCAATTTGAACTTATCGCTTTGCGTGAGTTGTCGGGTATTCTTAATCCGGATAAAGTCATACCAATTATAGAACCTTTAAAACGGAATACCAAAGGTGTCGAAACGGCAATATCCGCCCTAGCAAAAAAAGGAATACGTGTACAACTCATTGTTAATCCGCAATATGGCGATCTTGTAGCTCGATCCAATGAAGTTATTTCATTAATTGAACATTTGACGGCGGCTGGTGCGACGAACGTTATCCCCACTTTTTTAGTAAATACTAATAAAGATCAGTTGCTTGTCGCAAATACAATTAGTGAGCAAGGCTATGACCAAACTGGGTATTCCCTTATCCATCTCAACCAGATTGGCGCCACCGATGAGTTGAGTGTATTGGCGAAGACAACAAATTGTTTGTATAATATGATACAGATTAACCAACTGTTTGCCCTACAGCGTAAATATCGGCCACTACCACTGGCATTCTTGAATGATCCATTTACTAAGCGACAAAAAAATGCAGATTATTTGGATCCTGATGATGAGATTTTTTCGAGCGATTACCTGTATTATCGTGAAGAAGGGTATGTTGCTTTTGGTGATTATCTTACCATTGGAGAAGATTTCGTAGATGGCGGCATGCTCCCCCGTGCAGTTGCCATACATTTAACCTACAAAGATGAGGGAGGTGACGATATCCGTATCCACCATTTCGTGTCTGATACCAACGATGATTATAATGATCCGGCAGGCAAGTTTTATGAAGCGTTGACTAAGTTGATTGTTTTCGTGGACGCTGCTCACATTGATAGTGTAGCTGTTAGGCAATTCCAAGATTATTATGACCGGCAAGCATTCCCCGGACTAGGTGTGATCAAGAAGTTATCCATCATGCATCATATCGAGTTAGTGCAATCCTTAATCTAAACCGGCCAATGAATTGTTGTGTAAACTGCTTTTCCGATCAAGGATTTAAAAGTAGGATTCAGGCCATGTCGTCAACGGTTGGGAACTGTGATTTTTGCGAATCAACCGGTGGCGTCGTTATTGACTGTGGTGAATTGGCTGAAAGTTTTGAGTCACTATTTAATTTATACATCAACCATCCTACAGCAGTCAACTCGTTGAAAAAGGATGCTCCCATTTTAATTCATGAGCATATTGCAACGTATTGGCCAAGACTATTCAATATCGCTAAGCTGAAGAAAAAGGATATCAAGCAGCTTGTCCGTCATATTGGTCAAGAGTATTGGCTTGCCACAAAAGAACTCTTTGAATCGCCTGTTGAGTTTTCGGCTTTTGTTGATAAGGATAAACCCTACTCCAATGACCTCGAATTGCAATGGGATTCCTTTGCCAAAGGGATAAAGCATAAAAATCGTTTCTTTCTTTCCGATGCACTAGATTTGGATGTGTTGGAATCTACGCTTTTAAGATTTGCCAAGACCTATCCCGCAGGACATGTATTTTATCGTGCTCGAATTAGCGACAAGCCGTTGGAATGTATCCAATTAAGTAAGCCCCCAGTCGAAACGACTACGCCAGGCCGAGCAAATCCTGTTGGTATTCCTTACCTTTATGTATCTGATAGCGAGCAAACCACACTGTATGAAACCCGTATCGCACTTCATGAGAGTATCTCTATTGGCCAATTTGTCGTATATAAGCCGTTGCAGGTTATATCGCTAAAGAATATCGCCGATTACGGTCCATTCGAGGTTCAAGATATGGGTTTTACCATTGACGAATTTATCGAGATCAGGCCATATCTGATCAAACTGGAAGATGAACTCTCCAAGCCGGTACGTAAGCAAGATGTCCATTTGGATTACTTGCCAACACAGTTTCTATGCGAGTATATCAAATCTAAAGGATTTGATGCTATTGAATACCGTAGCGCCATGAATGCGAGTGGATATAATTTAGCCATATTTAATGATGACAAGCTGGAGTGTGTAAATGCGAAATTTTATCAGGTTCAAGGGCTTAAATACAAATGGGTATAATCTAATTTTCGAGTTATTTAGACAAAATTTCAAGACATCATTTTTTTAATAAATTTAAAATTTTATGATCAATCCGATTGTTGAACAGTTTATTAACGGCAGGGAAAATGAAAGCCTTAAAGGATTCGAAAACAGAATATTCGAGTCATTAAATAATACAGCCAACCGACTTAATTTGTATCACAAATGGATGTTTGGGTTGGTATTGATACATTTCTTACTCCTATCGTCAAATGAAGAGACGTCGATAAGTCTATTGGGCATCAGTATCAAGGATTTGAAAGTAGTGGGTCAAGCAGTTCCGGCTTTTATCTCCGTATTGTTTGCGTTTTACATAAAGCAGATGTTTTTTCGTAATGAATTGGAAATAACATATCGGAAAGTCTTTGCAAAACTCAATCATATAGAGTTTGGTGGTCCAGCTTCGAACGCAGCGGGATTAGATCAAGTAACGGGCTTAATTATTCCTTATAAGCCATTATACGAATTAATGGAAATTAAGGGTACTGACAAAGGATGTATGTCAGCGTTAGTAAAATTCATACTCACAGGTATTCCGATTTTGGTTATTCAGATAGTTCCTTTGTTATTTGTTGTATATGGAGTATTATACAATTTTCGTTATCACTGGCATGAAAATTTTGGAAAGTTATGTACAGTTTTGGCAATTTGGGGATTGCTATATGGTATATTTTTGTTTTTAAGGGATTTAATTAAATACGTAATTAAAGGGGTTAAAGCAAATCAAAATGCATGAAGTATTCCTTTTCTCAATCCGGATGACACAATTAGTGTTACACTACCAGATGTCGATATTATAAGTTACTTTTCATCACCGAAACCACAAAAGACTTATCACATAACCAAACCCGTCAGAATAAAAACATTGTTCATTCATTTTTCGATTAGCTCTATGGTCATTTGGAAATGGATAAAACCAATCGTTCGGCTCGATTTCCTCAACGGTGGTAAACTTCGCATCAGTTTTTGTAAAGAATTCACCAGCAACTGTTGTTGGGGGCAAAGATCCCTTGACCTTAAATCTAAAGGGCCATTTTGGAAAATGGTCGTTTCTATCGTACCATTCCACTGTGTTATTTCTTGAAACGACAAACATTAACTCTTGTGTGCAGGTTTGGCAATACCGGATAACCGCAGCGAGCAGGCTTACCTTAAAACTTTCGGATATGGCTTTGATTTTTTCCAAAGAAAATTTCTTCACCGTATCAAAATAATAAAGCTTTTTAAAAGGCATCAATAAGCATCCCGCAAAATAGTCTGCTTCCAACTCGATGGGGTCATTATTGCCGCCGTCGGTAAACGAAGCGTGAGGTTCAAGAAGCCCGGACTGCAAACCTATCCTATGTTCATTTATATAATAATGTGCCAATTCATGACTTAAGCTAAAACGACCGCGATTTGTATGCAAATCATTGCCTCTGTCTTGATTGATGTGGATATGAAACTCGTTGTCATCATAAACAAGCATCCCGTCAAAATAATTCTCATAATGATCCACGTATAGGTTCAGATTCTCAAACCGGACAATCTCCTCCAAAAGAGTCACATTCTTGTCGGAAAACATGGACGATACGAAATCTGCAATCCTATTCAGTTCCTTCTTCCGGTGATCCGGGATTATCCTTGCTTCGGCCATCCTGATTTTTCTTGATTTTGTCAAGGATATGTTTGGGTAAATTACCGCCTTTCCTTGCCACCATTCGGAGAGGTATAATGTCTCCTTCCTTGGCTTCACGTGCTAAGGTAATACGTTTAGAGGTTTTTGCCGTACCATCAAGAATAGCTTGGCAATCCACTTGAAAACCACCAATGCCTTCTTCTTCAACAGGGTACAGCCTATCAAATCTCGCCAACTCCAATTCATTCCTCGGAAACAGGAAGCCTGTGGACGCAAGCCATTCAGACATATTGTCCGGTGTGATATGGATTTTACTTTGAGCCATAAATCTCCAAATATTCTGCGATCTTATCGAACGCCTCTTTTTTATAAAATTGAATTGTTGCCTGCGTGAGCTCTAATCGTGTTCTGAGTTTCTCTGTCAATTGTCGTGGCAATTTGAACCCGTTCACTGCATATTGCTGATAAGTCAAATAAATAATTTTGTGCTTCGGCCCTAATCTATCTAAAGTCTTTAAGATGAGCTCCCGTTTTTCTTTTAGAGTCCTTAATTGCTCTGATTTAAAATGAGAATCGGGAATCTCAGGAAATTCGTAGACCAAATCCTCTTCCCCGGTATAAGGACTCGGATTTGGGTTATTCTGCTCATTATACATGTCATTGAGCAGATTAGCTGCGAAGCGATAGAGATAAAATCTAACACCATTGTCGAAATCCTTTACCTTGGATTTACTAAAATCAAAGTTCGGATATTTAATAAACCTTTCAAACGTACGTTGGGCCAAATCGTAAGCGACCTCCTGATCGTATCCCCTGTTACGGCAAATAACCAAACACTTATGAAACACATCTTTCTGGAAACGGAAGCAGAAAGCATTGAAAGCAGCATCGGCCGCATCTTTCAACTGCGGGTCATTTCTCCATTGGATGTACTGAATCAGTGTCTCCGTGGTCTCACTTTCTAATTCCTTCCAGTCCATAAAAGGCCGTCATAATGACATACCTAAAAACGTTGGTAACGGTTTTGGTACTATTTACGGGACGCAAAAAAAATCCCGGAACAATATAGGAATTAAATTTAAAACACAAGAGTATGACACTATTACAAGCTATTAATCGATTTATCGACAACATTTCGGTAACCGACAGGCAGGAAAGCAGCATCAGAGTTTCTTTGGACAACATAAACTATTACCTTAAGAACAAGGACAATGGACTGTATGTGAGGCGTACGTTCACAAACGGTTCTTATGAGCGGGATACGATTATAAGGCCTTTGAATGACATTGATGTTTTTGCAATACTGGATACAGAGAAATGGCAGGATGATTTTGGCCGATTACCGAATCCCCAAACTGTGTTGACGACCATTAAAGCTTACCTGGACGATGTTCCCGATTACAAGGGAAAGGTGAAACAGGATAGACCCTGCGTTACCGTAAAATTATCGGATAAGCATTTCGATATCCTACCTTGTTTTCAAGTATATGGAGGTGGGTACCAAATCCCAAACCATGACCTTAGTGGCTGGACGTATAGCTATCCTGAAAAATTGCAAACGGATTTGGATATCATTCATAAAGAACGGTATTATAAAGTCAAGCCGGTTATCAAGGCCGTGAAATATTGGAATCGAGATTTGGATAAACTAATCCTGTCTTACCATATTGAAGAGGTGGCCATTACTATCTTTTCCATCTATGATTTTAAAAATTTCCAGGAAGGAATTGAGCTGTGGTTTAAGCATGCCGGATCGTATTTGATATCTTCAACATTCAAATCATATAGCCAATACGAGAAAGCCATTGAAAAGGTTAACAGGGTCGTAAAAAAGTTGGAAGAAGCCGCTGGAAAATGCTCAGAAACTAAAGAGTCCGAAGCAATCTTGATATGGAAAGATATTTTCGGACGAGACTTCCCTACCATCGATCCGGAAGAGGCCAAGAATTTCTCAAAGGCCATCAGTGAAGGCACTTTGAAAGTTGCAGGCACAGGTTTATTATCAACGGTTTCGGGTTATTCAATCGGCGCATCAAGAGGGTATCATGGCGGCTTATCAAAAGAATAGAAAATATGACCCAACGGTGCAAATCATGGCTATGAAATCCAAATACCCCCAATTCAAAGCAAAGCGTGGGAAAGACGGGAATATTTCTTTCAAAGGCCCGTTGCAAGTTAAGCCGGAGCTTCCCGTGTATACCATAGAAGTGGTTTACAGGGATGACAACTCGCCACGTGTGTATATACTTGATCCTGTGCCTGTAGTAGGAGCTCCCCATATATATTCCAACACCCAATCGCTATGTTTGTACCACCCCGATAATTTCAAATGGGTAAAAAGCAAGTTGGTAGCCAATGAAATCATGGGGTGGATAGCGGGTTGGATCTATTTTTACGAATACTGGCTCCAAAATGGGGATTGGATAGGCCCGGAAGTGCCGCACGGTCTATAGCCAGATACAACAATAAGTTAATACAGAATTATGATGAACGATATACCAATCCGTCAAAACGAACCAAGGGAACTGGAACGGCTTGCTGCGCAGCGAGAATTATATTCCGCGGCAAAAAACTATTTTGGTCTACAAACCATACTTACATTGCTTGTTCCGGTTATATTATCCGTTTTCTCCCTTTTTCTGGTAGGGGTTTCGCCATATTCCGCATTATATGGCGTTATTGTTTTTGTGCTGGATATACTATTTATAGAACCCGCAATTAGCCGGAAGAAAGGCAAAGCAGCAAAGATTCAGGAGCTTTTCGATTGCAGTGTTCTCTCGTTAAACCATTCTCCCCTCAAAGTGGTGGAAGACGTCAATGTGGAAGAAGTTCTCCTGCATTACGAGGCTCACAAAAAAATCGCAACCAACATTGAAAAGATAAAAGACTGGTATCCAAAAGTTGTTTCACGGGTCGACATTTCAATCGCACGCATCATCTGTCAACGGTCAAGTTGCTGGTGGGACAAAAACCTACGCAAAAAATATTGTGCTCTATTGAAAACCATAACCGTACTGGTGCCTTTGACCATCCTGGTCATTGGTTTTCTGGACGACATTCCACTCATCCAGTTTGTGCTTATATCCAGTGCCCTCGTGCCATTTTTCCAATTCACGATCAAACAATACAACGATAATAAGGATATGGATTGGCGCCTGACTAAGCTAGCTAGCTATATAAATGAAACGTGGCGTGGGATTTTGGCAAATACAATTTCCAAAAACGAGTTAGATATCGAAGCCCGCAGGATACAGGATGGGATTTACGATAATCGCGTAAATGCGCCTTTGATTTTCGATATTTTTTATAAATGGTTCAGGGATAAGGATGAACTTACTATGAACAGGACTGCGGAAATTTTGGTGGAAGAAATTAATAATCGGCAAATGTAGTTGAAATAACCAAATTTCACGCTTTTAAACAACCTCTAAAACGAAAAAATCAAAATACTCGCCTTATTCTATCCGCATTTACAAAAACACCAATCGTACATAACTGGTGCCTCTATCGTAGCCCGACGGAATATATCCTTAATTTTAGCTCAATTCAACAGGATGGTTTGCAACCCCGGCTCATTTTGTTCAAAAAGAGCTGGGTTTTTTTTGAGATAATCCTTTGTGTGAAATAGCATTCAAGGCAGGACAGTCATCCAAAGGCTCTCGGAGAGGAAATAGTAAATAAATACTATCTTCGAGTCCGAATACGTAATCGGAGACGATCAACGCAATCTTGCACCGGCAGGGTAATCACAACGATAACCAATGATGACTGATTTTATCACGGAAAACTGGTATATCTGGCTTATCATAGCGTTGGGCCTGGCCAGCATCTACCAAGCTTTTAGGACGAGTATCAAAGGCTATATGGGTGAGAAGTCTACGGCGGCCATCCTTTCCAGATTGAATCGATCCAAGTATAGCATTATCAATAACCTCGTCTTAGAAACTAGGGGCCAGACTTCACAGATTGATCACGTAGTTGTTTCGGATTTCGGCATATTTGTTATCGAAATGAAGAATTACCAAGGCTGGATCTTTGGCGGGGAGCATACGGAGTATTGGACTCAAGTTATTTATAAGTGGAAAACGCAATTTTATAGCCCGGTCCGTCAAAATAGGGGGCACGTATTCGCCTTAAAGCACCACCTCCGTGCATTCCCAAATGTAAAATACATACCAATAATCGTTTTCTCTGATGACGCTACCCTTAAAATCACCGTTTACTCAAACGTAACCTATTCATCGCAACTCCTGAAGGTTATAAAGACATATACGGAAGTGATACTGACCGAAAAGGAAAAAGACGCAATATTCGATCGGCTAAATGCCGTGAACATGAAGGCTACATACAGCCAGCGTAAGCACATTAAAGCAATTAGGCAAAAGCTAAAAGCACGCGAAAAATCAATTAGCCAAAGTAGATGCCCACGATGTGGCAATGATTTGATTCTTCGCACTGGCAAATTCGGGAATTTCACAGGGTGCAGTAATTTTCCAACGTGTCGCTTTACGGTAGATCAGTAAATTTATCTCACACCGTCGTTTTTGTATTTTCCATGACTACGTCGTATTGACTTTTCGAAAAGATCTTTTGTTGAGCCAGTGTCAGACCTTTTTAGCTGGTAGCATGTTTTTTGAGATAGCCCTAAAAAGAATAGAACTTGATTTTACGGTTATGAAACCTGTCCGTGTTATGATTGGGAATTGCCCAAGAGAGGCTACTTTAGCACCGAAAGTTTCATAGTAATAACATCGCCACTTATTGCCAATAATGCGGGACACGTTAACTTGTTTTTACCGGTACCATTTTTAGATATCGTTTTTCTAAAAAAGTTTCAAAATCGGCTTTGTATATTGCGTTTGGTTCTTTCGGAATAACGTTATACAATTCTTTCCCTGATTTAGAGAAGGCAACTCCATTTAGTTTTACATTTTTATCATATTTATCTCGGTCTAAAGGAAGAAATTCAAAATGGGAGTCAGATAATTTGAATGGTAAGCCGACAGAATTTTGCTCATTGACGACACAAGGTGTGTAGTTCATATAAGAATTATAATCTGAAATAATGAGTCCGTATTCTTGTAACACATTTAAGTTGTCAAAAGGAAGTCCATATTTTGTCAATGAATTCGACGCTGCGCTCCCGTCTAGTGATACTACTCTTGTGTCAATGACGTGATTACCAACTTGCATTGAAATAGCACACGAACATAATTTCTGAAAAAGTTTAGCCGCCTGATTGTCAAGTTGGGATATTAGTCTCATTGTCCTGACGGAAAAATTACCCGGACTTTTTGCTTCATTAGCTAAAATTTTTGAGAAAATAAATCTCATTTCTTCCGAAGACATCTGTCTAGCATTTGTTTCAAATTCATTCAACCAATCTTCGCTTATTTCCTTATCACTATCATCTGGATTTGTGAAGTTTTCATTTGAAAGCTCTTCAGCAGCTTTTTGAGAAATAACATCAAGGTTTATTTGCTCTCTGATAATTTTGGCAGCATACTTTTCCGAAGCTTTATCAATATACGCTTGTGGAATTTCAACTTGGGTGGAAAATTTAACACCTTCGGATTTAATAATTTGAATCCTAGCCTGTGAACTAGCTCGAATTTCATCTGCTTTTCCCTCTAACCAAGCAATTGGGATATCAAGTGCAGCAGTGCTTAGGCGGCCAAATGCCTTTAGGAAATTTCTTTTAATAGGTGCAGGCATACCGTCAATGAGTGTACTCACAACGTCTGTTACTTTATTTAGGCCTGAATCTTCAGTCATAGCGATATTATGTGTTAATTACGGTCAATCCAAATATAGGCAAGAGAGGCAGGGGTGTTTTGTTTACCGAGATGCCCGATGGGATGTGTACAGGACGGATCAATATCACACCTGTTTTATTAAACCGGTTTTTTCTTTTAGCCTTTCCTTCCATTTTTCGATTCCGGTATGATTTAGTGTGGCATGGGCCTTAATTGACTCATTTTTGTCGGTAATTCCCAATCTGAGGTTGGTTCGCTTATAATCGTGGGCCGTCGATATGTAATCGAAAATTTTCTGTCGCTCTTTTTCATAGTCCTTGATCGAGGATTTGAAAATGTAAGTTGCCTTTCGCTCCTCAGTAGATTCCCAGATAATGTACATATCGGTGTTTTTTACCGTCGTAAAGAGGAAAGAGTCTTTTGCATTTACACTTGAAAATTTACCATTACATTCTTCCATCACAGGAATTACCCTATGAGTTTCAGATTGTAACTCGCATAAAACCTTCAAGTATGGGGTTAAGTCTTTGTTTTTGTAGAATAAGTTGAAGGCTTTAGCGGACATCTTCGATAAAGCATCAATAATGTTTGAAGCGTTACCAGAATTTTCGGTCCGAAATAAATTCCATTCCTTTTGAATTTTCAAGTATTGCATTACATCAGACAGTAATGATAGGTTTTCAATTGAATATATTCTTGAACCGATGACTTCAACAGTCAAAGGTTCTATATCCTTTCGAATAATCAATGGTTTAATCATTTCAAAAGCGGATCTTGAATGATGGTAGGGGTAGTTCACAAACCTTCGAGATTCCAATCTTATTTTGATAAAACCGTCATCAAAAATTGCATTCTTCCATGCTACTTCGATTTTCTGATATTTTTTTTCTACAGGGCTAGGGTTTGTCTTTGCATTCCTTCTTGTTATTCTGGGTTGATTCACAGAGTTTTTCGGCCGTTTTATTCTATCCTTCGTGACTTTTTTTCTTTTTGTTTTTAGAGATGAAGCTTTTTCCGACGACGCATAATTGTGAAGCTTGGCTTCAAGCTGCTTTATCTCTTTCTGAATATCTTTTTTTGGACCATTATTATAAACTTTGGCCCTATTACGATTCCGTTCGGATGTATTCTTTTTTTCAGGAACTGGAGCGGAAGCTTCCCTTTTTAAATCACGAAGTTTCAACTTCAGAAATTTTCTTTGATATTTTTCTTCTTCTTTCATCTGTTGGTGATTTAAGGCTAAGAGCTTTTTAAAAGCGGGTATGAAGTGTTGCTTTCGGCTAATGTATTCTTTCAAATATTTGCATCATTAAAGCTGCAACACCCAACGTCGCTCAAGATAACCTCTTGGAGTTAAAAACAACCAAATTTTCGCTTACTTCAGGTTCCAGGTCACATTGGCTATGCTAAAGGTAGCAAGTATATTCGCCATATCCAAATTCTTTGGAACAACGGAAGCAATTTTTTAATTTGGCAATTGATATATGGTTTGTAAACCGTAATCCCTAGATGCAAAATTGAGAGTTTAATTGATGTTAAATTACGGGTTACCGTAAAAGCTTGAAATAGTTTCCTTCTGTTTTGAGCCGGAATGGTTGAACGGATTTTGGAAGATTCCACGATAATCCTTATCTTCGTGCTAGGTTTAGGTTGATAGCCCCTAATCCCATTGGGGCGGACTCCCGTTATCTTTTAGGTAACGGGTTTCTTGTTTAACCTAATCGGTTTTCAGTTTATAAAGGTAAACCGACCCATTGCCAAATTTATCTTCTCGATCAAGTATACCTTTTTGGTATAAACGCCTGAGTTCTCGCGATAACTCTTGGCTATTAAGGGCACGTTTATATTTTTCTTTGCCGTATTCAGCTAATTGACCGACTGTGTGTCCGTCCACCATAATAGAATCCTCAAGAAGTATATTACGGAGGAAATTTGCAACGCTGTATTCAGCTATTCTGCTTATAAAAAACTTTGGGTTTTGCACATTCTCCCTATAAAATGCAGCAATGGTAGGGGTTTTTAGAGGAGACTTCAGTTTGACAGGCTTGGCCATGTACAATTGAGCAACTCCAACGTCAAAAAAATCGGCAATCTTCTTTGCCAATTTGGATGAAATATTCGCCGCTCCTCTTTCTATCATGAGCATGTAACTAATTGAGATTGATAACGCAAATGTCAATCCCTCAATTGTTAAGCCAGCTTGCTTTCGTAGACTTTTGACATTATGACCTACTATAGATGATAAGTCATCATTTTTATTTGACACTTCCATTTTACAAATGGAGCATCTAATCTGTGTTCATTTTAAAGAATTAAATTTGTATTTATGAAAACATATTTTTATCTTAGCCGAAGTAAAACCAGAGAGTTTAATTTAACGAATATTAATACGGAAAAATATTAACGAACCCTCGTAATAGAAATCTGGCAAGAATTTCACCATACGAGAGTGAGTAACGCGTCATATCTCCTATCTTTGGAGACCAAAGGTACTTCCTGAGGTAGGGTTGGCGCTTACTTGATTCTTTGTATGGTTATCCGGCTCCTTGGAGTTCGGTAAAGTTGAAAGTTGGCCTCAGGCAATTAGTAGGCGGGCCCGCCAGAGCCTCTGTTACAAAGTAGAGTAAGCGACCGCCCACTTTTTAGGCGAAAAGTCTGAATACTATGAAAGTAGGGTTCGTTCACAAAAATGGACGAACAACATGCTCAACCAAACTAAAAAGCAACAGCTACAAAATTTAATAACAGCTCCTGAATAGGCAACTGACCGTTTGGTCATTCTTATCCTATTCGGCTCAAAGGGCGCCCGGCCGTAAAGGAAACTTGTTGTCATTAACCTTTTTATGAAAAGTTTAATCCTTTACTACAATGAAGCGAAATTTACGCTTAACGGCCATGCTATGGCCGATAATAACCTACATGTGTTTGGAGGCCCGCGCACAGCCGGAGCGAAGCGAAGTCCCGACCTCGGTCGGGAGCCCTGCTCAACGCTCCACTGTGTTATCGGGTGATTGCATCGACAGCATAAAGGCTTTACAGATCGGCGATACCATACCCGAATACCTGTGGCAAGTGCCGCTTCAAGTGGTGAACCATCCAGAAGGTAAACAAACCATTACGCTTGCAGATTACAAGCACAAGCTTATCATCATCGACTTTTGGGCTACATGGTGTGTACCCTGTATCAAGTCTATCGAAAAGCTCGATACTTTGCAAAAGGAGTTTAAAGAGGCCGTGGCCGTCATCCCGGTTACCTATGAAGATGCGGACAAAGCCCGTCCGTTTTTCGCCGCTAGGGGTTGGTCGCTGCCCACCGCGGTGTCGCAGACGATGTTGAGGCGTTTTTTTCCCTACAGGAGCATCCCGCATCAAATCTGGATAAAGGACAATATTGTCAGCGGTATTACGCATGCCGAAGACGCGATAGCGGCCAACATACATCGAATGTTGCAAAGCGATGGGCATACACTGCATACCAAGCGAGATATATTGAACTATGACAAGACCAAGGCTATTTCCACATATGCCGACCGCGTAGGTTCGCCCGTTTTTATGTCTTCCGCATTAACCGGGCATATCGAGGGCATACCTGCCAGTGTGGGAAGGACGAAAACGGATCGCAACTTCATTGTTTTTTATACCAATGTATCCATTGTGAAGATGTACCAACGGACATTGCAGGTTCCGAATAACCGTATAATGGTTCGGGGGAGCGATATTTCCAAATATGCTTATGAAAGCGGTAGCGATGACAATCATCAACGTTTCTCATACCAGCTAATAGTCCCGCTAAACACCGACCGCAATGTGCTTAAACAGCGTATCCTCGGCGACTTGGACTACAATTTTCAATTGGTTGTAGATAGCCAGGTCACGGACGTCGATTGTTATGTGATTCATGATGCCGAGCCAAGGGGTAACCGACCGGATTCGACGAAAGCTCCAAAGTCGAAACAGGCCTATACACTGGCATCATTGACAAGCTTGCTCAACGACTTTGTTAGCTGGAAACCCGGCCTCCCCGTATACATCAACGAATCCCACTATTCTGGTCACGTGATGATTTCACCCAACTCGGTGAAATCCATGAAATACCAGCCATCGGAAGTAAAAAAGGAGCTGGAAGCCCTAGGCCTCATCCTAAAGAAGGAAACGCGTCCGCTTACGATGTATTTTATCACTGAGCGGGAGCCAAGTAAACGCTTGAACTGACAGTTAGTCGATTTTTTAAACTTACATTAACACCTATCCACAATGAATTCTTTTTATAACCCGGAATCCTATCGCCATGTAATCGGGCGGATTTCGGCCATTATACTTTTTATCATCGGCTTGAACGGATTGGGAGCTGCCCAACAAAGGGAGACCATGACGGTTTCGGGAACTGTGTTTTCGCATAGATTCGGTGCCCCGTTGGGAGGCGCTACCGTCAAATCGTTGCCAAGCGGCAATGCTGTGAAGACCGATAGCCTGGGCAGCTTTCTGCTCACGGTTCCGTCCGGAGAGGGAACGTTGGAAATATCCTATATTGGTTATAAGACGGTATTGCGGGAGTATACAGCACAACATCAGGGGCCCCTCCGCATAGTGCTTGTTGAATCTGAAAATACGATAGACGAGGTGGTGGTCAACACCGGATACCAGCACATACCAAGGGAGCGTGCCACAGGAAGTTTTGATGTGATTGACAACGAGCTGATTAACCGGAGTGTGTCTGCCGACCTGTTAACCCGGTTGGAAAACTTGTCCCCGGGGTTGTTATTCAATCGGGGGGATGCGGCCGATACCGACCCTTTTCTCATACGTGGACGGAGTACAATCACGGCAGAGGCGCGACCATTGATTGTTCTGAACGACTTTCCTTACGACGGGGACCTGAACAATATAAACCCGAATGACATCGAATCGGTTTCTGTGCTCAAAGACGCAGCGGCGGCATCCATATGGGGTGCACGTGCAGGCAATGGGGTGATCGTGATCACGACAAAGCGCGGAACCACCACGATGCCCAGGATCGAGGTGGCCAGCAATGTGACTAGCCAGGGAAGGCCGGATCTTTTCAACGTCAGCCAGTTGTCGTCTGCCGAACGGATCGAATTGGAGCGGTACCTATTCGAAAACGGCCGATACGACGGATTCATCAATCCCGCCACATTACAAAGTAAAACGAACCCGATACCCCAAGCGGTGGAGCTGATGATCGCAAACCCGAATGATCTCGAATCAAGACTGGCACAACTGGCTACTCGCGATGTAAGGGATGATCTGGCAGATTATTTTTATCGTACATCCACCAATCAACAATACAACCTGAATGTAAGCGGAAGCCAAGACCGCATCGCCTATTATATGTCGGGTGGTTTCGACCGGAATCTTTCGAACTTGGTCGGAGAAACGTATAACCGGGTTTCTCTTCGGTCTGGCAATACATTTAAGGTGAATGATAGGTTGAAAATTGAGGCGACCATCAATTTTTTCTGGGTCAATGAAGTAAGTGGCGACAACAGCGGCTATTATACCTCCGCTTCGGCGGCCAGTTCACTCTCTCCATACACGAAATTGGTAGATGATGAAAACAATGCACTGCCGGTTTACCTATCAAAACGGAAAGGATATGTCGATACAGTTGACAATGGCAGGCTGTTGGACTGGAATTATCGACCGTACGACGAGATAGACAACGAAAGGCATACCACTGATACCCGTGATTACCTCGTGAATGTAGGCTCCACATACCAGTTGCTGGAAGGGGTTGAATTGCAGGTGAAATATCAATTCCAGAATCAGCTGCGAAAATCAGAGGCACTTTACCGGGAGCAGTCATATTATGCGCGGAATCTAATCAATGACTATACACAAATCAACCCATTGACAGGCCTAGCCTCATACCCATTTCCGGTGGGAGGGATCTTGCAGGTCGATAATGTTGAAACCCTATCGCACCAGGGTAGGGGGCAGCTGAATTTCAACAGAGCTTGGAACGGAAAACATACAATCATCGCGCTGGCTGGATTCGAAATCAGGCAACTCACTACCACATCAGACGTTAACCAAAATTTTGGATATAATGAAGATACGGGTGTCATCAACACCAATGTGGATACCGAGACCTATTACCCGCGTATTTCCGTGCCAGGCGCATCAAGAATCTTCCGTTATGCCCATACCGGCGAATTGAAAGACAACTTTGTGTCTTATTTTTCCAATGCAGCCTATACCTATGGCAATCGCTATACCGTGTCGGCCAGTTTCAGGAAAGACGAGGCCAATCTGTTCGGGCTTAATGCCAACCAGAAGGGAACACCGCTGTGGTCGGTCGGTGGTGCTTGGGAACTGAGCAACGAACCGTTCTACGGGGTCTCCTGGCTGCCGTTTTTGAAGGCAAGAGCAAGCTACGGGATCAATGGCAATATTTCCAGAAGTGCCCATGCTTTATCTACCATATCTCTTGTTAATAGTGGTTATTCCCACGCTTCGCCACGAGCCACGATTGGGTCGGCACCCAATAGGGAATTGTCTTGGGAAAAGATAAAACAGCTGAATATTGGGGTTGATTTTGCGACGTCGAATAAGCGATTGTCCGGTACAATTGAGTATTACGATAAAAATGCAACCAACCTGCTGGCACAAACTCCGGTAGATCCGACATACGGCGTCACATCGATGTACATGAACGTCGCAGATATGCGGGGCAAAGGGGTGGATATTCAAATCAACTCGATCAATATAAACAGGGCATTTCAGTGGCAAACAGTGTGGATCTTCAGTCATTCATCGTCTAAAGTGACCAATTACCTCATGCCCGTAGCGACCACAGGTAGAACCTACCTGCCCGTTTCACTCGTCAATCCGTTGTTGGGAAAGCCGCTTTACAGCGTGTTTGCGTTGGCGTGGGAGGGACTCGATCCCGCGACCGGTGATCCCATCGGATTGGTCAATGGCGAACGGAGCATGGATTACAACACCATATACAATAACACCACCTTGGACGAGCTGGTTTTCTTTGGTACGGCACAGCCTACCAATTTCGGGGCTGTGAGGAATACGTTTTCCTATCGCAACATAAACCTGTCTTTTAATATCAGCTACAAGTTTGGGTATTATTTCAGGCGGTCATCTATCGATTACACCAGTTTAGTCGATAATGACTGGAAAGGCCATGGAGACTATGCCAACCGGTGGCAGCAACCCGGCGATGAATTAACGACCGATATCCCTTCATTCCTTTATCCATCTGTTCCCAACCGGGATGTATTTTACCGGTATTCATCTACGTTGGTGGAAAAGGGCGATCATATCCGGTTGGAGGATGTAAATGTCAGCTATAATATTATTCCAACACGGGCATCTTCCCCGCTAAAATCCATTCGGCTTTTTGCCTATGTTTCCAATATAGGTGTGCTTTGGAAAGCCAACGACTGGAGAATAGACCCCTACTATAACAATGTTCCATTGCAACAACCCCGTTTTTCCTTGGGTATGAACCTAACGCTTTAAATCATGAAAATAACCATATCGTTAACAATTATCTGTTTCTTGAGTGCCTTTCTTTTTTTCGGATGTAGCAAAGCCGATTTTTTAAATCAAAAGCCCCAGAAATCCCTGCTGATACCGAATACATTGGCGCATTTTCAGGCAATGCTAGACGCCGACGACATCATGAACGGTGCCAACCAAGCTGGGGTTACACCGCAGTTGGGTGAATCCGGTTCTGACAACTTTTACCTGTTGGACGGAGAGTTCAATGCTAACTTACGGCCGCAAATGCAGAACTACTACATCTGGTCTGAAAGTCCATATGTGGGTGTCACCGTCGCAGACTACGCTTATCCTTACGAGGCCGTGTTGTATGCCAATACGGTGCTCGAAGGTATTAAAGGCTTGGAACGCAATGGACAGAATCGCGAACAGTACGACAATATTGTCGGACAAGCCCTTTTTCATCGCGCTCATATGTTCTACCAACTAGCTCAGGTGTTTGCACCGGCTTATAATCCTGACACAGAAAATGCCGAACCGGGTATATTTCTTAGGAAGCGTGCAGATATCAATGAGAAGCTAACGCGTGCAACGGTGGAAGAAACCTATGAGCAAATAATTGACGACCTCATTAATTCGGTTCCGCTACTGGATACCAAACCCTTATATAAGACCAGGCCGTCTAAACAGGCCGCTTACGCATTGTTGGCTCGGACATTCTTGGCGATGAGGGATTATGAAACGGCAAAAAGGTATGCGGATTCCTGTTTGGCTATTCAGAGCGAGTTACATGATTTTAATCTGGTAAATACAAGCGTTAACAGTCCGTTTCAAGGAACAGGATTCACCCATGCGATAAATCAGGAAATTATCTTTTTCTCGGCAATGCTAAGCGCTACAAGCCAAGGCTTTCCCACAACCTTTAGCTATTCACTGATTGATTCCGCATTGTATGCTTCTTATCACGAAAATGACCTGCGGCGCCAAGTGTTTTTTTCGGAACGGGTTTCTGGCCATCGTTTCAGAGGTAGCTATAGTTTTAGGGGGCGTACCCATTACTTTTCTGGTTTGGCTGTCGACGAGATTTTGCTTACACGGGCCGAATGCAATGCAAGGCTGGGAAGTATAGACGAAGCATTGGCCGACCTTCGTCGATTACTTCTTGCTAGATGGGATGAGGATGCGAGTTTTGTGCCATACGAGGGCTTGGACGATCAGGAAACCTTGTCACTCATTCTTGATGAACGGAGGAAAGAATTGCTGTATAGGGGATTGAGGTGGACGGACTTACGGAGAATGAACCAAGAAGGGTATAATGTAACCATCAATAGAAAAATAAACGGTCAAGCGTATACCCTGCCACCAAACGATCCCCGATGGACATGGCCTTTGCCACCAGAGGTCGTCATTCGGTAATTGGTAAAGCAAACAGGCTGTCTTCCCGGAGGTAGGCAGCCTGTTCGCTTTTTGTCTAATGAGTAAAGGTACGCTTACTCCCGAAAGTACTCTTGATCTGCTTCGGTAACGTCACTGATGCTTCCTTCCGGAATTTGAGTTTCAAAACCTTTGACGCAACGATCTCCTTCATCTTCTCTGCACTGTTCATCGGGCTCCAGACTTGGTGTTGTACTCTCCAGCTCCCAATTGTTTGGGCTTTGTTGGGTGTACCAATACATCGGTGTCTGATTGACGGTAGTTGCGCTGCCAATCAATCGAAACGACATCAAACCAAAGGCAGCAAAAAGCGCCATTACTACTCCTAAATTTACTTTAATTACCTTTTTCATTTTTCAAGGATTTACTGTTTTTAAAATTTTATTGATTATCGGTCTTTTGGCCGACCCGCCCTCGGCAGCGGTGCCCTCGGCTCCGCTGCCTTGTTTTCGTATGTATAATGATAAAAGCAGGCCAGCGATGGCCAGCATGAGAAACCAGAGGTTGAACCGGAAATGCGCCATCCAGCTCCATCCACTATTGAATTTGCTGCAAAGACAATCAAAGGAGGCCCACCCAGCGAACAGTGCCGCGGCGATGTATCCGGTGAAGGTAAGTAGCATGGCCGAGGAAAGCAGAAAGCCGTAACGGTTGGTTTTCGGGATAACCAGCAGGACAATGGCAGTAGTTTCCGCCAATGGAAGCAGCACGATGAAGGTGTACCCCAGCCAGTTCGGAAAATCATGCTTGAGCATACCGTTTACGAACGTGGTAAAGCCATACGCTTGGTTGAAAAGAGCAACCATCCAAAGCCCCATGAGGGCTACCGTGGCGAAAAACCGCCAGAGGTTCATGCCCTTGATTGGGCCGCCATATGTCAGTTCGATTTTCATGCGTTGTTTGGGTCTATTACGGGTTTGTGGATACGAACGAACCTGGCCTCAATGGCCATTGGCCCATGGGCGGCAAACGTGGGCGTGATCAGTAGGTCCGTTTCAGCATGATTCAGCTGGAGGTGCCGCCGATAGTGCCCGATCATCTCCGGCGTGGTGGCCGGGACGGACCGGATAGCTTTGGCTCGTTCGATGACGTCGGTTGCTTCAATGATGATGTCCTTTGTTGCCTTCATGGAAACAAAGGTAGGGTAGGTCTCGCCCCCTATGCGTCCCACCTTAGGGAGACTATTTGCGGGATTTTTCTCTAAGGTAACGGCTTTTCATCCGGTAATAGGTGCTCCGGCCCATGCGTAGCAACTGCCATTGGGGAGCATCGGGCAACTGGACGGCTTGGTGGCTAAAGCGATCCATATAGACGCAGTAACGAGTATAACATGATTGTTCGTTGGTTAATGCGATAAGTAACTCAAAGAAGTTGATCTTGCGTTGCTTCATCACCTGCACCAGTTCGGCAAATGCTGGAAAGCGCCGTTGAGCCTCACGGGCTTCCGCTACGGGCACCAATAGGAGCGTCGTGTTTTCGATGGCTACGTATTCCGCTTCGCGGAGGCGCGGGGTGAACGGATGCTGTGTGCCGGTGAAATAGTCCATCGGCTGCATCAGCTCACATAGGATGGACTGGCGTTCACTGTTCTTCCCATAGCCGGCCACGAGGCCCGAAAGCACCACGCAAAAGAAAGGAAAGCGTTCGGTTTCCAGCTTGATGACCTGTTTTTTGCCATACCACTTTACCATCGAACGGCTGCGGACAAACGACCGGCTATCCGCTCCTAAAGCAGGGTAATGCTTGATCCAATAGGTGAATAGCCGTTCCATCGAAAGGTTAGTTAACGGTGGGAAATTAAGGGTTTATGGAAGGCGCGTCAATGGAAGAGGTGGAACTGTGGTAGTCCGTTGGGGAGGTGAGGCACATCAGGGCGCTTCAACAGCGATATTTTGGTGGAACCCTAGATCCAAGAAAATGAAAAAAGATGATTACGTATTGATTTGGGGCCATCGATTTAGCAGAAAGGCGTGCTTTCGGTAGGAATACCACTGCAACGGAATGTTTTTTGGCTAGAAAGTACTCCTGATGCCTGAGAGATTGGCAGTGGCTAGGGGATGGTGGCAATGTTGAAATCGATGGAATCACTCGATTAATTTAGTCGCCACTCGCCTCGCCAAATAGGGGTTTGATGGAACCCGGATTGGGCGAGGCCGGAATTTCATTCCGGAATTAGGGGGTCTTATTCCGCTATTTCCCATTTGGTTCTTTTGTCTTTGACCGGTGGAATTGGTGTTGCATGTTTGCAGGGTGATCACGTTAGTAAATGCCTGAATGCAAGCTTGGAACGGGCAATGGTTAAACGTAAAAAATCAAAAAAATGGAAATCAAAGATTTGTTAGAAATGGTCAATAATACCGACGTGTTGCGGGTCATCGCCGACAGGCTATCCGACGCGATACCTGTAAACGACTTGATGGCGGGAGGTAGTAATCCGTTTATCCCGGATCAGCCGAGTTGCCAAACACCTATTATCAAACTATTTCGTTAACCCCCAGGGGCACCTTCCGGCTCCATCCGGAAGGTGCCCCTTTAATCATACGGTCTATGGAAAATCGTTACAAAAAGGAGCATGCCGAAATCTACAGGGAGGTGGAACGCCTCGACATCGGTGCTTCGCCAACCATCCACAACCAGTATACCTTTTTCAGTGCCAATATCGAACACTTTCTTCCCATGGTGCCGGCAGCGCAACATGAAGAGCTTTTCAGAGAGACACTGGTTTACCAACGGCTGAGCGGGTTGGACCTTTCCTACGGGGTAGCAGGGTATCTGCCCCCCATCAGTGGGTGGGATCCCGAATGGGCCAATAGCTTAAGGCACCGCGTGGGGATCATCGCCTGCGCACATATGGGAGCGCATATGCTTATCGGATTGCTCCTGGCAAAGGCGCAGGTGCCCCTGGCACTGTTGGTGGTAAGCCACCTGGTCGAGCCGTTGAAAAAGTTCTGGAAGGCGGCAGCCGAAAAAGACCCATCCATCGTATTGCCTCAGATCGTGGATGCATCGTCGTCGTCGGCTTTGCGTCAGCTGGTCCGTTTTGTACAGGCGGGCGTTAGCCTGCTGATTTATTGGGATGGGGAAGAACACAGTGGGGGTGATGACGGCCTGCATCAAGTGTGCGTACCGTTGCTGGGCCAGCATATCCGCTTGCAACGGGGCATCGCTTTCTTGTCAAAGGTCACGCAGGCTCCGATTGTGCCCGTGGTTGCCTTCCGCCAACGCGATGGATCGGTGGGGGTACATCAGGGAACCGAACGCTGTCCGCAGCATTACCGGGGGAAGGATTTTACCCGGCTTGCACTGCAGTCCGTCGTCCAATTTTTTTCGCCATACTTCATTCATTTTCCAGCGCAGTGGGACAAGTGGACCCATTTGCATCGCATGGCGCTGCCCGAACGTTTTTTTGTCGAGGCCGGCCGTAACCTGAGCGACCGATACGGGATATTAAAGGGTGGCGACACATATTTTTTGTTTGAGCGACGAGATTACCACACCCTTGCGCTGCCTGAAAACTACATGGATATTCTTGGGCATTGTGCAAAAAATCGGTGACAAATGGGGATGTTATGACTGCACTTTGTATTTTCAGCTTTCCAAACACTCACATAATGAAACCTGCATGAGCTTCCGCTCAAAAAAGAACATGAATAATCAGCACATGCAAGCTTCATTGCCTTTAAAAAAACAATTTATTTGAATGAAAAATCTTTACCTACCGAAGCCTTGGCAGCAATGGCTGCAAGCCTACCGGTTCGAGTACTACCAAGCGATTTACTGGATCGGGTATTCCGGCTTCACATTTATGAATAACAGCTTTTTGGCGCAGCCTTTCCGTTGGTGGGAGGTGCTGCTTACCATCGGGTTTGTTATGGCTATCGTGTATTCGATCGTCTATGTCTTTTTGAGGGACCTAAAGCCTGCTATGAAGACATTCTTTGTGCTCGTAGCCATGTTTGCCCTGTATGCGATGCTGTTTTACCTCGTCGCATTTGTATGGCATAAGCCTTTCGGTAAACGGCTGCTCGGCTCGGAAGTGGCTTTTGCCATGGGTGCTTACCTATTTACCATGTTCCTCTACTGGTACCATTCCATGGTGGAGGCAGGTCTGCTGGCCGCCATTTATCGCGTACTGAAAAACGAACGGCAGAAACGGAAGCTGATGCAAGAAAACCACCGTACCCAGCTCCAGTTTCTCATGGCACAGATTGAACCCCATGAGCAATACAATTTGTTGGATATTCCGTATGCCCTGGCACTCAAAAGCGGGGAAAGCAAGGTCGCTAAGGCGTTGGATGAGCTGAAATCGTACACGCAATACGTGCAGGAAAAAGCCAGGGATGTGGAAGGCGAAGTGCCGCTGGGTGATGAATTGACACACTGCAAACGCATTGTAGCGGTCAACAACCGCCGGTTTGACGAGGTGTACGTTGGCATGGAAGTCCCGGAGGAGCTATGGGATTGGTACGTACCGGCGCTATCGATTTCCTCGGTCATGCAAAACGCCTTCAAATACGGTATTTCGTGGGATAGCCAGGCCCCGATAGTACTCCGGGTGGAATGCAGTGCGAGCAAGCTGGAGGTTGTGGTACGGAATAAGATCAACCCCCATAAAAGCGAACAACGTTCTTCCGGCATCGGCAACGAAAACATCCAGCGACGCTTAAAGCTGATCTATGGCGATCAGGCACACCTGGATACCCTGCAAACCGATGAAGGGTGGTACGAAACTAGACTAACCTTAACAAAATAACAGCCGATGGAAAGACGAAAAGTTGTATTGGTGGATGACGAACGCCCTGCACTGGAAATTTTGAAGACGCTGGTTGGCAAAAGGCTGGACCTGGAAATCGCCTTGGAAACCACCCGTTTTCAGGAGGCGTACGATTACCTGGACGAACATGATATTGACCTACTGGTGGTAGACCTCGACCTGCGGGTGGAAAGCGGCTATACACTGATGGGCGCCGTGGAACCGCCCACGCAGATCATCGTGTGTACGGCTTCTGACAACGAAGGGTCGGAATCTTTATTGGCGGGGGCGATAGACTATGTGGTGAAAATGGTGCAGGAAGATCGGTTTAATTTTGCTATAGACCGGGCGCTGCGCCAGCTGGAATTGCTGGAGCGTGAGCGGGAAATGCGAACTTATCCTTCAACCATTGCCGTGCTGCCGGAGGAAGGTAATGCCTACGTGAATGTGCGCGTTGCCGAATTGGTGTATGCCCGTTCGGAAGGAAAATGCGCCCGCCTATTCCTGACACACGGACGGGAAATGCTTGCCAGTATGCTCCTCCGTGACCTGCAGGTCCGGTTGAACCCGGCGGATTTTATCCGCAACCAGCGTGGATTCATCGTCAGGCGGGAAGCGGTAAGCGAGTACCTGCCGGGGGCGCAATTCGGGACGAAGCACTGGTGGGTGGAGCTGCACGAAGATGCGGTTTCCATCTGGGAGAACGATAGGGAGAAGGGCATGCTGCCGGTAGGGGAGAAATACCGGTATCGGGTGGAAAAAACATTGGGCGTACGGTAATCGCAGGTGATGGTGAGCAAGCAACTGGATCGGATCAGCCGCGAGATTGAGCGGGTGTGGGACACTGACCGCGGGGCCATACCCTGGGATGAAACAACGCTCCGCCGCTTGAATGACGGGCTGAGCGATCTGATCGCCGAGACGGACAGCCAGTTGGAAGAATGGCAGCTGGAAGTGGATGCCCGCCAGGAACTGCAGCAACGTATCCTGTGTGCGCTGCCCGAGGCGGAGCGGATGAAACGGCTGTGGTGGAACGAGCAGCATGCGTTTTATGCGGATCTGGTAGAACGGATGGACCGGCACTTCAATTACGACGAATCGGCGTCCGTGACGTTTTCGATGACCACCCTGGAAGTGCTTTTCCTAGTGCGCCTCCTGATTGAAGAGGGGGTCATCCAGACCGAGACCCTGCGGCCGGTATTCCGCTACCTGAGCCGGTACGGGCATACCGAACGGCACAGCAAGTTATCGTACGACAGCCTGAAAAAGCGCTATAGTCTGCGGCACGAAGGATCACGTAAAAAAGTAAAACAAATCCTGATGAACCTGATCAGGCGTATTGACCAGGGGCTTCCCCGCGGCTGAAGACTTATCCCGCGGCTCCGGCCTTGAATTCCTAATACCTATGGAAAAAGAACTATCACGCATCCGCAAGGCTGTAGAAAACATGCACCAGCTTATGGAAACATTAGTGGCCCTGCAGAAAGACAATCATCAATGCTGCCGTGCGGTAGATTTGCCCGTTGCGCAGACCACCGCACAGCAGATGATGGCCGACCGCCTCGCCGAAATCGCGGCCAATACCAAGCCGTTGATGGCCTCGCCACTCCTCGTGCAGCGCAAAATCTACAAGCAGGAAACCATCAAGCTGCTCGGCATCAGCGAGCGCACCTACGACCGCCATAAGGCCAAAGGCCTGCTGAAGCCGCACGGCATAGGCCAAGATTTCTACTATCCCGAGGATTTGGAGAAGGCCATGGAAGAAAGCCGCAAGAAAGGGCGGGTGTAGGCCTGCAAGGCTTACTATTTTACTGTACTAGTTTGGTTTATTTATTGTCGACACGGCATATAACGGATATATTTGTATCAAGTTTACTTTTCCGAAGTTTTCAAGAGAGGTGCGTATTCCCGTGGACACGTTCTTTTCCTGCATAAATAAATGTAAACTCTACATGGAGCCTTTTTCCCCTGATTTCACTCCAATTGGCTAACTCCCGATCAATATACCTTTTTAAATACATAGCTATTTATCATTCTGTCTACAAAAGTACAAAAAGGAAAGGCAATTCCCTTCTTTATAATACATTTTTACAAGGCAATAAACACTTAAAAAAGTAAAAAAGGAAAAGGTAAACCAGGAGGGAATGCCGGCTCCGGCGGTAGGATCGCGGGTTTCCCCGTATGTCTTTACGGCTTCCCGCCATGGGGAAATGGCCGGTTCCTGCGGGGAAGTGGCGGGCTACCCCGGGGAAGTCTCCTCCCCGTACTTCGGAGCCTTGTCCCCGTACGACGGAACCGCTTCCCCATACGGGACGGGCGTTTCCCCGTATGCCTTTATGGCTTCCCCGCCCGGGGAAAGGATGTCCCCATACGGCGTTGCCGCTTCCCCGTCCGGGGAAATGGCCGGTTCCTGCGGGGAAGTGGCGGGCTACCCCGGGGAAGTCTCCTCCCCGTACTTCGGAGCCTTGTCCCCGTACGACGGAACCGCTTCCCCATACGGGACGGGCGTTTCCCCGTATGCCTTTATGGCTTCCCCGCCCGGGGAAAGGATGTCCCCATACGGCGTTGCCGCTTCCCCGTCCGGGGAAATGGCCGGTTCCTGCGGGGAAGTGGCGGGCTACCCCGGGGAAGTCTCCTCCCCGTACTTCGGAGCCTTGTCCCCGTACGACGGAACCGCTTCCCCATACGGGACGGGCGTTTCCCCGTATGCCTTTATGGCTTCCCCGCCCGGGGAAAGGATGTCCCCATACGGCGTTGCCGCTTCCCCGTCCGGGGAAATGGCCGGTTCCTGCGGGGAAGTGGCGGGCTACCCCGGGGAAGTCTCCTCCCCGTACTTCGGAGCCTTGTCCCCGTACGACGGAACCGCTTCCCCATACGGGACGGGCGTTTCCCCGTATGCCTTTATGGCTTCCCCGCCCGGGGAAAGGATGTCCCCATACGGCGTTGCCGCTTCCCCGTCCGGGGAAATGGCCGGTTCCTACGGGGAAGTGGCGGGCTACCCCGGGGAAGTCTCCTCCCCGTACTTCGGAGCCTTGTCCCCGTACGACGGAACCGCTTCCCCATACGGGAAGGGAGCTTCCCCGCATGCCTTTACGGCTTCCCTGCCCGGGGAAAGGATGTCCCCATACGGCGTTGCCGCTTCCCTGTCCGGGGAAAGGGCCAGCTCCTACGGGGAAGTGGCAGGCTACCTCGGGGAAGCGTCCGGCCAGCCTGGGGAAAGGGCTTTTTTCTCCCGCTGGCGCGTCAATTACTCCCCAAAAAGATTATCCATGGTCACTTCGCCATCCACCAGCTGCTGCCGGTAAGCGTTGTCGTCGACGCCGTACGTGGTAATCAGGATGAGTTGCGTGTTTTTTTTCGTCTGGGTGTTTTGTTTGAAAGCCAGTATCTTCCGTTGAAGTATCGCTGCATAGGGTTTATTGATCACAAAAGGCTGCTCACTGAATTTCATTTCGCAGAGATTGATGGTCTGGTCTGCGCGATCGATCAGCAAGTCTACCTGCGCCCCGTCTTTGGTGCCGTTTCCGGCGAGGTGCCATGATGATTGCGTGGTGGCGACACCGGGTATGCCAAGCGCCCGCTTGATTTGGCCGATATGCCGTAAACAGCAGTTTTCAAACGCATAGCCACACCAAGCACGGTAAGCAGGCGATTGGCTCAGTGCCATCCATTGCCCCCGCTCGGTGGAAAGCTTTCCCTCAATGAACCGGAGGTAGAAGTAGGAATATTCGTCTGCAAGCCGGAATAGGGTGTCCTTGAGTTTTTTCCCGAAGGGAAGCGCCTTGGCAATGAAGCCGCTCTCCTCCAGCTCCTCCAATGCCGTGGTTACCCCACCGCCGGTATCGAGGCCGGATGCATCAAGGATCTGTGTCCGGGTAAGCCCCATGGGACGACTCGCCAGTGCCCGGATGAGCGTGAGGTGTATGGTGGCATTTTTAAATAGCGCGTGGTAGAGGTTGCTGAATTCGTGGTATAACACACCCTCTTTGTGAAAGCAGCTCCGGTCGATGATCTGTGGTACGCTCAACCCCCTTTGGACAGCGTTGAGGTAATGGGGTATGCCGCCAATGACCATATAGAGCTGCAGCAATTGATACCTGTTGAAATGGATGTTTTTTGCCTTTAGGTAGGCCTCGGTTTCCTGCAACGAAAAAGGCATCAAGCGTATGCGTTGCGTGATCCGATTGTGGAGCCCCCCCTTGTTGTTGACCACTTTTCTGATCATCCATGAGGCTGCGGAACCACAGATGACTACCAAAAGGTCCGTGCGTTGGGAGGCATATACATTCCAAAAGTAGCCGAAAGCAGCAAGGAAACCCGATCGGTGGGTATCCAACCAAGGTAGTTCATCGAAGAAGAGTACTTTTTTGTCGGCTCCGCGCAGTCCATTGATGCATGTGCGAAGTAGTGAAAAGGCTTCCTGCCAGTTCCCGGGTATGTCCAGGGTTTCATTCGGGAAATAGGCCTCCAATTGCGCTTTAAAATTATAGAGCTGTACCTGCAAATTGCCTTCCAGCTGCCCGCTACAATAAAATCGTAGATTTTTTGCATAGCACTGGGTAATCAGAAAGGTTTTCCCGACCCGGCGCCTCCCATAGATCGCCAGTAAGTCTGATTGCTTGTTCGCTAGCAAACGTGCCAGGATTTCCTGTTCCGCTGCCCTGCCGATGATCGTTTTGCTCATACCGGTTTAATTTCTATTACTCGCCAAATGTAGATAATTTTTATATGATTTGGCAAATAATAATGCTATTGTTCGCCAAATATATTCCATAAAACCATCGGTTGGCGGGCAATAGTTGGCGCTGTTTGGCGGCGATTCCCGCCAATTCCCGCCATTTGCCGCCAAAATTCTTTCCATCCCGCCGACCCATGCTAATTTGCTCTTATAGACCGGGATGGTCCCGGTTGTTATGGTTTCACTTAAATTTTTAATGTGATGAACATTAAGCACCAAGCCCGGGGAGGCTTCACCAAATTCCCCGATGACGAATTGCTGGTCCAGGCTAGCACAGTACTGCAGGCCATGGATGGCAATGCCAATTTCCCAACCCCTACGCCGGACCTGGCTGAGGTGACGGCAGCCCGCGACGACTTCTCGGCCAAGCTGGCCATTGCCCGCAAACGCAGTGGCCCGGAGGAAACATCGGCCAAGAACGATGCGCGGCTGGTACTGGCCGACCTGCTTAAACGGCTGGCCTTCTATGTAAGCACCACGGCCAACGGCAACCTGACGGTGTTGCTCAGTTCCGGATTCCGGGCCACGGCCTACCCGCAGCAAGGACGGGTGCCGGCACAGCCCTTCGGAGCCCTGCTGGCGCGCGGCCGCCAATCGGGCCAGTTGGTATTCAGCGTGTACAAAGTGGTAGGTGCACTCTACTATGAGTACCGCTACGGAACGAAGGCCGAAGGCGATGCCGAGCCTCAATGGGGGGAGCCATTCGTGACGACCTCGTCCGTGGGCAATGTAATCGCCCCGGCAACGGAGACGGTGCGCTATTACGCGCAAGCCCGTGCGTGCAATGGCTATGGCAAATCGGAATGGAGCGAACCAGCATCATGCATAGCGCTCTAACCCAAGGGTACCTCACGCTCCGGTTGGAGCGTGGGTACCTTCCCAATGGCACCAACGGCACATTGCTGGTGCACGGAAAGCCCATCTGCCACACCATCGAGCTGCCTTGGCGGAATAACCGACGAAATGTAAGCTGCATCCCCGAAGGCCGCTACCGCTTGAGGCTTTACCCCTCCAAACGCTTCGGTATGCGGATCATCGTGGAAGGTGTGCCCGGCCGGAGCGGTATCCTCATCCATGCGGCTAATAACGCGGTGACGGAACTGCGGGGTTGTATTGCGCCGGTGACGAAACATACCGGACCTGGCAGGGGTATCCATAGCCGCGTAGCAATGGAACGTGTGGAGAATGTGGTGGTACCGGTGCTGGAAGCCGGGGAGGATGTATGGCTGGAGGTGGTTTAACAAATAAACAAAAAAAGCAATGGAAAACAACAAAACAACAGGGCTTCCCAATGCGGAGAAGCCGACATGGTATGGTAAAATCAAAAACGGGCTTGCCTTGGCGGCCCAGGTAATCATCAGCGCCCCGCTGAAACTGCCCACCAAGGTGGTGGCTGCGGCCAAATACGTGGCGCTGGCCATCGGATTGCTGGATGCCATCGAGCGGCAAACAAACAGTACCGACAAGCCCGCGGAAGGAGGGGAGGCCCCGACTGATGCGAGCTAGCCAACAACTTGGCATCGGCACCACCGGTGGTACCTTGCTGGGCATCATCGGCCAGCTTGGCCTGCACGATGTGCTGAAAACGGCTGTATTGGCAGCCATAGGTGCGGCGGTAAGCTTTGCCGTAACGTTGCTGTTGCAACGCTGGCAGCGGCGAAGATAGCCATGATGGTTCAGCTCGCCGTTTCGCGGGCTGAACCTTTTAAATTCAAACCAACGCACTCATAATGAGGTTTGATTAATATTTACTACCTTCGAGCAATCATATTTAATTAATGAAGTGATTTAAACTTTTATTAAATATAAAAAGGGTTGAAGATATTTATGTTGCGAAACATACAATTATCTAAACCAACCCTTTATGTACTTTGTACTTGACAAAGATACGATAGAAATGGAAATTGTCCCCTACATACCCAAGACTAATCTAGGATTTGCCCCGACTGTTCCATTGGCTGAGATTATTAACGCAATCCTCTACAAGCTCAAGAGCGGTGTCCAGTGGCATCAATTGCCTGTAAAGGCTCTTTTTGACAGTAAAGTGCTAAGTTGGCAGTCGGTTTATTACCATTACCGGAAGTGGTGCCTGTGCGGGTTTTGGAAAGACTGTTGGGTGAGCTTCCTCAACCGCCATAAATCAAAACTCGACCTTTCCAGCGTGGATCTGGATGGCAGTCACACCTCGGCCATCAGGGGCGGGGAACAAGTGGAATACCAAGGCCATAAGAAGCGTAAAACCACCAATGCTCTATACCTTAGCGAAAGGCAGGGTCTACCTTTAGCTATGTCTGAACCTGTCACAGGCAATCATAACGACCTGTATAACATTGAGGTGCAGTTCGAAGTAGTCACTGGTACTCTGGAAGATGCTGACCTCCGTGTGGATGGGTTGTTCCTCAATGCTGATGCGGGCTTTGATTCCAAGGATTTCCGACAGGCTGGTGCCCAAAAGGAAATCAATGCCAAAATCTGCTTCAACAGGTGTAATGGTGATAAGGGCAGGGTTTAACTATCTTGCTTTTATTGTGTTACCTTTGAAAAAGTTCAAACCCATCAAAAAGAAAAAAATTAAAACGAGTTCAACATGAAAACAACAATTAACACCGAAACAACTTCGCTTCGTTTTTATATGCGGGAGCTTTATGACCCTTTTGAAATCAAATGCAGCTCTTTTTACAATGAAAAAATAAAAGATGAACTGATAAACTGGGCATTGGCAAGAGGCAATTTTAAAACCCGTGAAGCGGCATTACATACTATTGAATGTAATTGTGTATATTGGGGAGCTTTGTGCTTTCCATTTACTATCAGTATGGAAAAGTTTTGTACAATTAGCAAGTATTTTCAACTCTTTACTATAAATGACGACCATGCCGAAGAACCGTGGGGAGATGGAAGTAATAATGTAGAAGCAACAAAAAAATATTGGAAGCGTGCAATAGCATTATTAGAAACCCTGCGGGATAATACGCCTTGGCATAAAAAATTATTGCGTAATATTTCAATGGCAACGGCAGCTCGTCCTTATCAACGGGCTATATTTGATTATATGAAAAAAATACTGGATTCTCAGTCTCCTACAATTCGTAACAGATATATTAACCGCTTTAAAGAATATATAGAAGGTGCTTCAGTACAAATTCAAATGCAGGGAAAAGAAAAAGAATTGGATTTACAAACCTATAAAGCTTATCGTATTAACAGCCTGGCATCCATACCTTGTACATTAATGATAGAATATCTGTATGATGTTGAAATGACGGATGAGGAATACTATCATCCTAATGTACAGGAGCTGGAAAGATTATGCACCTGGCAAGTAGCATTAGTGAATGATTTATTTTCTTTATTTAAGGAATGTAAGCATGGTACATTGGAAAATGTGAATAATATTATTGCTATTATGGTCAGCAATGGAAAAATGAATCTGCAGGAAGCCGTTGAGGAGGTATGCAGCCAGATTGAGTGGTCGCGTCATGAATATATAAGAGTTAAGGATAAATGGTATAATAGTGGGGAAAATATTTCAAAAGCCGTACGTACGTTTATCAATGGAATGGAATACTATATGTCTGGAAATTCTTATTGGCATCGTCAAAGCAAACGGTACCATGGTAGAAACTGGGAAGGTGTTATTACAACAGGTTATATGGAATGGAGCTCAGAGGGAACAGTTTACCACAAAGAGAATGAACAAAACCCAGATATCATAATACATAAGTTTGCAGAAATGATAGAGTAGCATCTATCATTTCAAAACTTCCATTACCATTTTGAGGTAGACAATAGAGGATGGACTGACATTTATTGTCAATGAAAAAAGCTTCCTGTGAAAAGGCTGGAGTTGATACCTTTTTTTGACTTTATTCTTAGGGATCATTTTAACAAGAATATCAACTTGTTTAAACTTTTTCTAACCTGCCTTCCGGCAAAGGCAGGTTGGTTGCAAAATGATCTTTTCACTTCAATTAAAAAAGTTTAAATGAGTTCAATTAAAAAATCTTAAATAATGGACAGAATTAAAAATTTCAAGTACCTTAGCTGGGCAATGCTTTTGTTTGGTTTTGTGTTTGCTACATCGCTAACCGCATGTAACAATACCGGCCAAAAGGAAGGTGACATCGAACAAACAGATGGATCAGAGGCTCAAGATGAGCATCCGACTGATTCTTCTGAGGAACATCCGACCGATAGTTCTGAACATCCAGATAATTAGGGAATTAACTTTTTTATGACTTTGAGTTGGCTGTTAGTTCCATTTTTTTTCTGTTAAACGAAAAGAATGTCGCTGCGGCTACCGGAGTACCCCCAACTTCCAAAACGGGGTAAGCAAAAAAATTGATTGCCCCCGAATTGGGCCCTGGTTCTACTTTTAAATCGCGCCCGCGACTGAATTCGATACGGTTTGCCGGGTTACGGCCAAAATAATAGGTAGCAAGTGCCGTATACTTATTGGCTTCACTGATGTCTATAGGCCACCATTTTCCTTCCGCATAAAACTCTGCCCAGCAGTGATAACCGTCAATACCTCCTTCATCGCGTTCAGCGGGAATAGCCGCTCCTATAGCAAAACGTGCAGGTATATCTGCCGATCTTGCCAAGGAAATAAAAAGCGAGTGAAATTCGGTACAGTTACCTGTAAGGGCATCGCAGGCATAAACCGCATCGCCGGTACCAAACTCGCCAAATTTCATATAGCGCATATTATCTATAATATGATCGTATAGCGCACGGGCTTGCATCAGGGTGTTTTCGTCTTTTTTCTGGGCTATGATAGAGTCCGCCAGCTTTCTGAAACGGTCATCAACAGGCAATAGTGAATTAGCCTCCAAATAGCGGCCGGGATTGGTAGTTGCTTCTTCATATGGGTTCTTTTCGTGACTTGTTACCTGATAAACCAATGCTACTTTTTTGCCACTATCCTCAGGGGAAAACTCCATGTACATGATCGTATTGCCGTATTTTTTTTCTTCTAGCATTTTGTGTTTTCCGGGAACTTCAATCGATCGTAATTCAACCGTTTGAAAACGGTTGCTACCCGGTACAGGCACCCACATTTTAGCATTGTCTTTCATTTCGGGCAGGGTAACCTCGTAACGGAATTCAAACGTATCCACCCCTTCTATAACCCCCAATAGTTCATTTGAAGCAGCTTCAACGGGAACCCTATGCCACGTTTTATCTTTGTGCTGCTTCCATGTGTAAAAAGGTTTCCCGTTTAACTTGTGCAGGGTTGTTTTTGTAACGTTCATTTCGCCGGGATCACCCTCCAAGAAAAAATCAACATCATACACATCGCCACTTACATCGGCAAGGTCCACACAGGCAAAATGACTACGTGGCCCCAAATTGGCAAGGTATTCGGTGTGTACGCGTACCAACTCCAGTTTTAAATCTTTGTCAGCTGTTTTCATGTGGAAATACCCGCCGCCCTTTTTTACTTGTTCGTCTATGTGGGCTTTAATCCCCGCTTCTATATCGGCCGTAACTACTGTTGGAACCGTGTTGTCTAATTTTCCATCCTCTTTTTCCGTTGATCCGGAATTGCAAGACAGTATGAACGAGGTAAGTATTAACGTTAAAATACGAAGTGAGCGTGTCATACATAATTAAGTTTATACTGTCCAGCAACAGGTTCTAACTATATTTCAACCTGTTTCCTTAATACATAACACAAAACTACATATCTAAATTCACTAATCTAGCATCTATATTAACATTGTGCCCCTGCCGAACACCACAGCGTTTAATGGATTAAGTATTTTTCCTATATTTAGCGGGGCATAGGAACCCTTTGAAGCAGTAAGCCTTCTGACTTCGATCTCCTGGCTCTGGTCCTTGATCCTCCAATTTCGGTCTTCGGTTTTCCGTCTTCCAACATTAAAACTCAACAAATGAGTACAGTAAACCTACAAAAAACGCTCTCCCCCTTTGCACTCTGGGCACTGGGGGTGGGCTACGTGATTTCCGGCATGTATTTCGGTTGGAATTTGGGCTTGGAAAAGGGGGGCACGCTGGGCATGGCCATAGCCACGGTAGCCGTGATGCTGATGTACATTACCTTTACCTTCAGCTATTCGGAACTGGCTTGTGCCATCCCCAAGGCTGGGGGAGTGTTTGATTATGCTGAACGTGCCCTTGGCAAGAATGTTGCATTTATTGCGGGTATTGCCCAAACCGTGGAGTTTGTGTTTGCCCCTCCGGCCATTGCCTTTGCCATCGGCGCATATTTCAATGCTTTTTTCCCAGATGTACCCATTATTGCCAGTGCAGTTGTTGCCTACCTGTTGTTCACCGGGCTCAATATCATTGGTGTCAAGGTAGCGGCCATCTTCGAAATGGTCATCACCGTACTGGCTGTTGGCGAATTGCTGCTTTTTGTCGGCATCGTTACGCCAAACTTCGACGCAGCCAACCTGAGCCGAAATGCTTTTCCAAATGGATGGTCGGGTGTATTCGCTGCTATCCCTTTTGCCATTTGGTTCTTCCTCGGTATCGAAGGCATTGCCAATGTGGCCGAGGAAACCAAAAACCCGCAACGTGACATCCAGAAAGGTTTTGGTTGGGCCATCTTTACCCTCGCCATGCTGTGCGCGTTGGTTTTTATATCGTCGGTGGGAGTAGGTGGTTGGGAAGCCATTGTTTATCAAAATGGCGTAAGTGGAGCAACATCAGATTCGCCCTTGCCCTTGGCGCTTTCCATCGTGACAGGCGATAACCACCTGATGTACCACCTACTGATTACTGTGGGGTTATTCGGGTTGGTGGCATCATTCCACGGACTGATATTAGCCGCCGGGCGATCGACCTATGAAATGGGCAAAGCGCGTAATTTCCCCAGTATTTTCGGCAGGGTATCCAATAAGTTCCGCACACCCGCTTATGCGCTGTTGGGTAATATGGTGGTGGGTCTGCTGGCTTTGTTTTCTGGGCGAACGGGAGAAATCATCACCATGGCCGTCTTCGGGGCGCTCACGCTCTATGTGATTGCTATGGTGGCGCTTATTCGCTTACGGAAGCAGGAACCTGCGTTGGAGCGGCCTTTCCGGGTGCCAATGTATCCGGTATTTCCAGGTATTGTGCTTGTGGTGGGCAGCATATCCCTGATAGCCATGTTTGTTTATAATTGGGAAATTGGTTTAATTTACATAGCTATTTTAGGCGTGTTTTATGGTCTTTTCAAACACTTCAGGCGATGATAGTTCAACAGATTAAGGAATATATCAATGTCCATCCGGCGTCAAAAGTCAAATTGGCGGCCTGTGACATTGATGGCGTACTACGGGGGAAATATATTTCTGCCGAGAAATTCAACACGGTAGCCGACAAAGGATTGGGTTTTTGCGATGTGGTTTTCGGTTGGGATTCAAGTGACTTGGCTTATGACAATGCCCGGTTTACAGGTTGGCATACAGGTTATCCGGATATGCAACTCCAGCTGGATGGCAATACGTTCCGGAAGATCCCTTGGGAAAATGAACTGCCCTTTTTACTGGGCGATTTTGTGGACGAGGAGGGAAACGCTGCCCCCGTTTGCCCCCGGCAGCTGCTCCGTAAAGTTATCGGGAAGTGCCATGAAATGGGATTCAAACCTTTTTTTGCTCAGGAGTTTGAATGGTTCAACTTCTCCGAAACGCCGGATAGCTTGTATCAGAAAAGCTTTCAGGGGTTGAAGCCATTGACACCGGGGATGTTTGGATATTCCATCTTGAGGAGCTCACTAAAAAATGAGTTTAGCAGTGATTTGTTTTTGTTGCTGAGAGCTTTTGACGTGCCATTGGAAGGGCTGCATACAGAGACAGGCCCTGGTGTATATGAGGCGGCCATTGCGTATACCCATGCGTTGGAAGCGGCGGATAGGGCAGTGCTGTTTAAAACCGCGGTTAAGGAAATTGGCTATAAACATGGGATTATCGCCACATTTATGGCTAAATGGAACGAAAGCTTACCGGGGTGCAGTGGGCATGTGCACCAAAGCTTGTGGGATGGGGAAACGAAACGGAATTTGTTTTATGAAGATGGCGATTCCCAAAAGATGAGCACACTCATGAAGCGGTATATCGCTGGGCAACTGTATTGCTTGCCACATGTACTACCGATGTATGCACCCAACGTCAACAGCTATAAACGGTTGGTGGAAGGCGCATGGGCACCCACTACGCGCACCTGGGGGGTAGATAACCGTACCGTGGCCTTGCGCGTACTATCAGAAGGGGAGAAATCGGCCCGATTGGAGACCCGCGTTGTGGGTTCAGATACCAATCCATACTTGGCCATGGCTGCTTGCTTGGCCTCGGGCTTATACGGTATCAAACATGGCCTTACCTTAAACCAACCCGCTACCGTAGGCAATGGATACCGTGATGAGTCAAATGGTACATTGCCGGCTAATTTATATGAATCGACCCAGCAGATGAAACACTCCGAAATCGCGAAAGAACTTTTCGGTGAAGCGTTTGTTGACCATTTTTGTTGTACACGAGAATGGGAATGGAAGCAATTCGCCAAGGCGGTAACCGATTGGGAATTGAAGCGGTATTTTGAAATTATTTGAAGTGGGGGAGTTGGGAAAATCGAAGACAAGAGTCCGAGGACTGGAAGTCCAGAGCCGATAGCTATAAAAAATGAATATAGATCCAATCATACAATTTAATATTCCCACGACCATCCGTTTTGGTTGCGGTGCAGTGAAAGAACTGCCATCTTACCTGCGGCAACAAAATTTGTCGCGGCCATTGGTAGTCACGGATGCGGTAATTGCCCAATTGCCCTTTTTCAAAGGCATTGTGAATGAGCTCATGGCCAAGGGTATCGGAGTGGAAGTGTTTGCTGATACCCATAAAAATCCCGTAAAGTCTGATGTTTACAAAGGAACACAGGTATGGGATGACACCAAACGCGATTGCATTATCGGGATCGGTGGCGGAGCGGCATTGGATATTGCCCGTGCAATCGCGCTTCGTGTAAACCATCGGGAAGATTTATTCAAATACGATGACCTCATTGGAGGAGATGTTTATGTGACGAATGATGTGCCACATTTCATTGCTATTCCCACTACGGCAGGTACAGGTAGCGAGGTAGGAAGGAGTGCCATCATTGCCGATGATGAAACCCACCAAAAGCGAATCCTTTTTTCACCAAAACTGATGGCCAAGGTGGTCTTTGCCGACCCGCTCTTGACCATGGACCTGCCGGCACCCATCACCGCGGCAACAGGAATGGATGCATTAACCCATAATCTTGAAGCATTTTTAGCCAAAAATCCGAACCCGATATGTGATGGTATTGCGCTGGAAGGGATACGTATGATCGGGCGGTCGCTCGAAAACGCGGTAGGACAACCTGATGAGACATCAAGAGCCAATATGTTATTGGCTTCCATGATGGGTGCCATAGCTTTCCAGAAAGGACTCGGCGTGGTGCACTCCCTGGCGCACCCATTGTCTTCGCTATTGGATACACACCATGGACTGGCCAATGCGGTGAACCTTCCGTATGGCATGGCGTTCAATATCATCGGTTGTGAAGAGCAATTCAGGCGCATAGCGCGAACGCTTGAATTGAAGGAAGAAACCGGTGAAGCGGTGGTGAAATACATTAAGGAGCTCAATGAACGTATACACATACCCAGCCGCTTGCGTGATATCGGGGTGAAATCGGAACAGCTCGATACGTTGGCTGATATGGCCATTGCTGACTTTGCCCATCCCAATAATCCCAAACCGGTGAGCCGCACTGATTTTAAGGCATTATACGAGCAGGCTTTATGAGTAAGTTAATAATTGGAATGACGGATGGTCGGATGTATGAACAGTATGCCGATTGGGTAGTTGGCCACGCTGCGGATGTGGAAATCATCCGGCTGGGGTATGCGTTGGATAATTTTGGCGAGGTAGAGAAGTGCCAAGGTCTGGTATTTACAGGGGGGGAAGATGTACACCCATCCTATTATGGCAAGTTGGAATACCTATCCTATTGCTCACCGCCTGATTTCGATGAACGCCGCGATGAATTTGAATTCCAATTGCTGCGATATACACTCAATAGACCCATGCCTTTGTTGGGCGTATGCCGGGGGCTACAACTCATCAACGTATTCCATGGGGGCACATTGATTCCCGACATACCAAGCTGGGGGAAATTTGACCACGCAACGAAACTACCAGATGGCAAGGAACGGGACCACACCATTTATGTGGACAATCATTCGCAGCTATATGGAATAATCGGTCAATCGGAGGGCACCGTCAACAGCTTGCACCACCAAAGCGCAGGCAAAATCGGCAAAGGGTTGGCGGCCTCGGCCATGTCCATAGACGGTGTGGTAGAGGCTTTGGAGTGGAAGGAGCTACAGAAACACGCGTTTATGTGCTTGGTACAGTGGCATCCAGAAAGAATGGAAGACCACGAAGCCCCGTTTGTGAAAAACATTCGTGAAACGTTTATAAAAGAAGTGAAGGAATTTAATCATAAAACGCATGAAGGTCATTAATCCTGCTACGGAAGAAATCTTAGTGGAACTGGAGGAAGACACAGCGGAGACCCTATCCGCTAAATACCTGTTGTTAAGAGCTGGCCAGCCCCACTGGTCGCGTAAAACACTGCTGGAACGCGTAGATATCATAAAACAATTCATGGAACTGTTGGAGTCGAACACGGCTATGTTGGCAGCCACGTTGACCGCGGAAACAGGTAAGCCGCTATGGCAGGCGAAGAATGAGGTTAAAGGAGCTATCGGCCGTATTGCTTGGTTGGCTGAGCATGCAGTGCGGTATTTGTCGGATGAAACGATGGTATCCAATGGTACTCGTGAGGAAATAATCCGCTACGAACCCTTGGGTGTGGTAGGCAACATCTCCGCTTGGAACTATCCCTATCTCGTTGGGGTAAATGTATTTGTGCCTGCCTTGTTGGCTGGAAATGCGGTCTTATACAAGCCATCGGAATATGCCACCCAAACGGGGTTGCAGATCGAGAGGCTACTGAAACGGGCCGGGGTGCCTGATGGAGCTTTTCAAGTGGCCATGGGTGCAGGCGGAGTGGGAAAGATGCTTTTGGGAATGGAATTAGATGGGTACTTCTTTACAGGGTCCCATGCAACGGGTAAGTTCATCTACGAGCAAGTAGCCCCAAAGATGGTGCCTTGCCAGTTGGAGCTCGGGGGCAAGGATCCTATTTATATCACGGATAACTTAGATGATATTGGAGCTGTAGCCGCGGCCACGGCTGATGGTGCGTTTTACAACAATGGGCAAAGCTGCTGCTCGGTAGAGCGGATATACGTACATGAAAAGGTTTATGAAGCGTATGTAGCGGCTTTCACGGCGGAGATAAACTCTTGGAAAATAGGGAGTCCGACCGATGAAGGCATATACTTCGGGCCACTCACCCGTCCCAATCAAATAGGTATACTGGAAGAACAGGTTGCCGATGCGGTAACTAAAGGGGCTAAGGTAGTGACGGGAGGCCATCGGTTGGAAGGGAAGGGGTATTATTTTGCACCTACCGTGCTGGTAGATGTAGACCATCGCATGGCAGTCATGCGCGAAGAGAGTTTTGGCCCTATCATCGGCATCATGAAAGTGGCAGATGACAATGAGGCGCTTACGTTGATGCAGGATACCGCCTATGGCCTCACGGCAGGGGTGTATACGCAAGATAAAACCCGGGCGACGGCTATACTCTCTCGGCTCGATGTCGGGTCGGCTTACTGGAATTGCTGCGATCGTGTGAGTGCCGCCCTACCATGGAGTGGTCGCCGGCATTCCGGAATAGGCGCTACCTTGTCGCACCAAGGACTGCGGGCATTTACCAAACCCAAGGCTTGGCATCTGAATGGTTGATTTCGAGTCCGACAAACATACCAAAACCGATCCTTATACGGGGCAGATGGGCTCTCAATCCAAATTGTTACATCTCGATTATTTAAAAAGTAATTACATTAGCCAGTAGTTTTCCAACCTCAAAGACCATCATGTTGATGTATAAAAAATTAGTTATCGTCGCTTTCGTTGGCCTATATTTACCAACATACGCACAGCATTCGGCACTCACAGTCGAAAAAATCATGCAGGATCCTAAATGGATAGGTTCCACTCCTGAAAACGTGTCCTGGGATCTGGGTACTGGCCGGCTTTATTTCAATTGGAATCCGGAAGCAGCAGATTTAGCATCGTTGTATCGCATTTCGACCAAAAACCGTACGCCCGAGAAAGTAAACGATCATGATCGGAAGGCGATCATTCGCCAATACACGTATAACAAGTCGCGAAGCCGGATTTTGTTCGAGCGAGATGGCGACATTTATATGCGGGAATTGAAATCGGGGGATGAAACACGTCTAACCCATACAACGGCGCAGGAAAGTGCCCCACGTTTTGGCAAGGACGATAAGCATGTAATCTTCCTGCAGGGTGACAACCTATTTGCCATTTCACTGGATAAACATGAATTGGTGCAGCTTAGCAATTTCAACAAGGGAGGAGCCACGTCTGGGGGTAGGCAACGTGACCGTGCGGGCCAAATAACCGCACAAAACAAATGGGTGCAAAATGATCAACTTGAGCTGTTTGACGTGTTGAAAGATAGGAAAAGACGAGACTCGGTCAGGAACGAGCAGCGGCGCTCCAATCGCCCGGCACCGGATGTAAAGCTAATCCATATCGGTGAAGACATGCTGT
The DNA here is from genome assembly GCF_024704835.1 of Parapedobacter tibetensis. Taxonomy (GTDB): domain Bacteria; phylum Bacteroidota; class Bacteroidia; order Sphingobacteriales; family Sphingobacteriaceae; genus Parapedobacter; species Parapedobacter tibetensis. Next base: position 1,586 of record NZ_JAMXBE010000020.1, on the reverse strand, counting down.
CCATGCAGCAACTGGATCCAAGTGAACGATACATCACATACCGGGTTACATCGCGTGCGGAAGGCAATAAAAATACCATCGTGCCCAATTATGTGACCGAATCTAGTTATACAGAAGATATCTCTGCTCGAACGAAAGTGGGCAATGCCTTGTCTACATCCAAGACATACATTTACGATAGGCAACGTGACACCGTATATAAGGTGAATACCACAGCGATACCGGGCATTAAAGACCTGCCCGATTTCTGGGACGAATATCCCGAGCAGAAAGCCGCGATATTGGAGGAAAATGAGGACCGGCAAGTACATGTAAGCCAAGTGGCGTGGAACGAAGCTGGCACGCTAGCTTTTGTGGTCATAACGGCAGCCGACAATAAGGATAGGTGGATTATGCGGTTGGATCCCGAAGATGGATCATTGCACTTGATTGACCGGCAACGTGATGAGGCATGGATTGCAGGGCCCGGCATAGGCGGGTCTTGGGGAGGAGGCAATGTGGGATGGATCGATACAGAAACCATCTATTTCCAAAGTGAGGCTTCTGGGCATTCGCATGCTTATAGCGCCAACGTGCGAACGGGTGAAAAGTGGCAGCTTACTTCGGGGCGATGGGAGGTGCGGAGCCTACAGTTGTCGACAGATAAAAAGCACTTTTATTTGACGGCCAATATGGAGCATCCGGGGATTACCCATTTTTATCGTATCCCGGTTGCAGGGGGCGAAGCCACCAAGCTTACCCACATGAAAGGAGGCAATGAGATTTCCCTTTCTCCCGATGAAAAATGGCTGGCCATACGCCATTCCTATTCAAATAAACCATGGGAACTGTACCTCCAAGAAAATAAACCTGGCGCGCAGGCCGTGAAAATCACGGAGTCACTTACCGATGAATTCAATGCTTATCCTTGGCGTGAGCCGGAAGTGATTTCATTTGAAAATAGGCATGGCGACGAGGTATATGCCCGTCTCTATCAACCCGCTAATCCCAAACCCAATAAACCTGCCGTAATCTTTGTGCATGGCGCTGGGTACTTGCAAAATGTACATTACTGGTGGAGCCAATATTTTAGGGAATATATGTTCCACAACTTATTGGCAGACCTGGGCTATACCGTACTGGATATAGACTATACCGCCAGCTCGGGTTATGGGCGCGACCATCGTACCGGAATTTATCGGCATATGGGAGGTAAGGACCTCAGTGACCAGGTGGATGGCGCGAAATTGCTGGTAGAAAAATACGGTGTAAATGCTAAGAATATCGGTATCTACGGGGGATCGTATGGTGGATTCATCACATTGATGGCCCTATTTAACGAACCGGAAGTGTTTGCGGCAGGGGCAGCTTTACGGTCGGTAACCGATTGGGCACATTATAACCATGGGTATACCGCAAACATTCTGAATGAGCCGTTTGCCGACCCCATTGCTTACAAACGCTCTTCTCCCATCTATTTTGCAGAAGGATTACAAGGCCACCTCTTGATGTGCCATGGTATGGTGGATGTGAATGTGCATTTCCAAGACATTGTACGGTTAAGCCAGCGGCTTATTGAATTAGGTAAAGACAATTGGGAGTTGGCG
>NZ_JAMXBE010000002.1 GCF_024704835.1 Parapedobacter tibetensis | reverse complement strand
ATCCCCGCTTCACACCATAATTGTGGGAAATACTACCCCAATTTACGTGATATAAAAGGGAACGATGGACACCAGGTTGACGTTATATATCTTAAAGAAGTATTACAATCCGGCGAGGTAGCCAGCCATTACACAATAGCAGTGGACATGTACACGGCGATTAAAGGTGTTTATGAAAACGGTGTGCTTAGGCTTTTGGAGCCAGTTTCGGGTATCAAGAAGTGCGCGATAAAAAGGATCAATTATTACCGGAGGACAGGTCTGATTTCATTGTTTCCCGCATGATGTCGGAGGTAACGTAGTCGTCCGTATTGTAACGTACAAGATCCAGCGATACGGCTTTCCAGCCGCTGAGGGTAAAACTGATATGGTGTACCCAATTGATAACCGCCTCCTGCCATTCACCAAAGTCTGGGAGCGACGACTGAATGGTTACAAATTCCTGCAATTCTTCATTATGGATGCGAAGCATCTCCAGACAGGCATCTTCCAGTGAAAGATTGTGCGTACGCTGTATTATCCTTACAAGGTTGTAATAGATACCGTTCACAGGCTCATCTTTCAGCAATGATTGCACCTCATTGAAATAAACGATAATATGACTCGCCAACACCTGTAAGCGCAGCAGAATAGGGTGATTGTATATTTCTGTAGGCAGCGTGACGCCAGTACACAATTCAATAAGGTGATAAAACGGATAAACACAAATAGAATATTCCCGTATTCTGGTCCATTCTTCCACTGTTGGGATACGTTTTTCTGCTTTGAATTCCGCTTCCCATTCAACACCTGTAAGATACCTGTCGATCATGGCTGCAAAACGATTGACGGATTTCGCCGAAAGGAATTTCTGTAATTCGTTCCTCAATAAGGCAAGCTGATTACCTAGCAGTATCTTCGAATCTTCTCCACTTATTTCACCTCTTAATACAGCCAAAGAGCGTTCTTTTACAACCTTGAATTCTTCCGGTGTACTGTATTCGTAAATATCATCATTATACAATGTCCACAATAGCAATCTGCACAATGGTTTCACCCGTTCGTAACTGGCTGTGGGATACCACCAGGCGGTCATATACGCTGTTCTTACACGCTTAAATGTTTCCCGGGTTTTGTGATCGTTTTCAAAAATCCATAAGCTTTCACCATCAATCCAGTCGTTGTCTGTAATTTGTTGAAATTCTTCAGCATAGGGGTTACAGAGGGTAGGAAACGGATAGATAAATCTGGTGCGAAGTAATTCGTGTGTGTTCATGCGTTTATTGGTGTTTGATGAATACTACAATAGAGAATTTACGCTATAACATTGAAGTAAATCTAACCATTTGCTTACCAATAAAGTTCATTCATTCATTTTATTTACTCATAAGTGTAGCATAAATAGGTTTTAGGACAAAGTCCCATAGCTCATCAAAAACGTTTCATTTCTATCTTTCGACGTTCATCCAACCATTCAAAGACAATGGGTTCATTATTCCTTTCCTTAATCGTAATCTCTTTTCGAGCATCTTTGATCGTGAAGAATTGTCCTGCCGTTTCGATATGGATCCCATAGCTGCCAACTGGAATAGAAAAGTAGAAATTACCTGTTTCATCAGTAAGCGCAAAGAACGTTCGGTTGAAATCATCGGTTGCCGTGACCCTAATTCCTTCCAACATCGGTTCTTCAACGACATATTTTTGTGCAACCGGCACAATACTTCCTGTCAACCTGCCGCTTTTTACCAATGGAATCTCCATGTTTTGGTTATTCTGTAGCAGTAATTTCAGCGGTTCAAATTGACTCCAGCCCTTTCCATCTTTAACCTGGATCAGTTTCTCTCCCTTTGCTAGGTTGGAATAAGTCACTTTCCCTTTTTGATTGCTGGCTGCAACCGTTCCTGACACATCCACAATAATACCTTCCAACCGCCTTTCTCCATCATCCAACAGGCCATTCCCATTATCATCGCCAAAAAAACTGAGTTCGAGTTTTTTAAGTCCAGGGGCATTGGCTGAAACAAAGCTCTTTTGTATCCCTATCCGAAATTGCGTACTGGCACTGTTCCTCAAACCTGTGTAGGTATTGTAAAATACCTGTCCGGAAAACCGCCAGGTTTTAGCCACTTTATACCTTACCTGAGCATCTATGCTATTCATCCAGCCATAACCATAATTATTGTAGTTGGCATAGCCTGCTACGGAGATTTCCATTCGTTGGTCCAAGGCACTAAAATGCACATTTGGTCCAATGGAATATTGCCGATACTTTTTATTAGCCACAGGTATTAGCTCCTCTTGTAGGTAATAGGGGGCCGTTTGCATCCGGGCACTAACGCCCCAATTTCGAGCAGCATAGGAGGCATTAATCTTAAAGCTGTTATAATGCTGTTCCACTAAAGGATTATTGCTTTTGGTATATCCATAATCAGAATTGAGCGATAAGAAAGAAGTGCCAAAAGTGTAATTCAGATCAAGTGCAAGGCGGGTAGAAAAGGAATGTAGTTTTTCCCTGGTTAGGTAATTATCATGAAGGTCTTGCGACAGCAAATAAGGGTAAAGTGTCGCTGAAAATGCATTCTTCCGATGGCTAAACCCCATCTCATAAATGGTAATCTGATTACTGTTGTTTAGCATTGATCTTGTTTGAGAAAGATAATTAGGTGCATTTTTTAACCAGCTAAAGCGGGCATAAATCCCTGTTAATGGATTGAGCGAATACCTGATCCGCTCCTCCATTTGTATCACCCCTCTCCGTAAGCCACTATAATAACCGGTGCTGAAATAATTGTTAAGACTCAGGTCCCATTGGTTTTTTTGAATGGCGTATGTTCCTCCTAAAGCATAACCCGCCTTTGATGCGGAGGTATCGGCACTATTTTCATAGCTGTAACCGGCAGAAAGGTTAAGCCGCTCATGTTCCGAGGCAATGAGGGTGGCTTCTCCATTGACCAAGTTGGTTTTTACACGGGTCCAGGGATCTCTGCTGTGTATATAAGATATCCTTCCATTTTCCGCTTCCGCTTTGCCATAACGGTAACTCGCTGCATAGGTGTTGGTATTTTTACGTAATGATGATTGCAACCCGGAAAACAGTAAGTAACTGTTATTGACATAATAGAGGTCAAAGCCATGCTCTTCATTTAAAAAAGCCGAAGCTTTAACACCCCTTCCAAACAGGGGATAGTCCAGGTTTTCGGTGATATTACCTGCGGTAACCCCAACATATTTATTGGAATATGCCACCCAGGTGTCATAAGCATCCATCGCATGCTGGGCAGTGTAATAATTCAGGTTCAGGTTATACGTTAAGTCAGCACCCTCGGATGATAAAACGTTTCCCCTTCCCCGAAGCTGAAGAAAACTGAAATCACGGTTCAGGTTTACATAACTAAGTTCTACGCTGTTATTCAGCAGGTTTGCGTATTGATCATAACCGGTAGCGAGGCGTTTGACACTGGAGAGGCTGAACACCCTGAGGCTGGTTGTGGCAAGCGTTTTTCCGGTTGGATCCGCAGCCTCCAGGTTTACGGTAAAATCAGGAGCATGGCCTTTTAGTACATTCCTGGCATTTAACGTAATGATTTGCTGCGATCCGGCAGGCAGCTCTATGATTTCGGTTTGCTTTTCAAACGTGAGCCCTTCAGGATAGGAACTTAACAAAAGCCGGATGCGCACCGGAAGATAGCCATCGTTTAAGCATCTCAGCCTGAAAGAAACTTTTCCGGTTTGGGAATCGAGGTATACATCAGGTTCCAGGACATTGATCCGAACGCGATACGGATCATTCATTTTTGTATGAAATACGGCACTATCTGGCAAGGTAATTTTTTCAGCTGTGCGAAGGCTAACTTTATAGGTCTGCAATGCGGCGCTCATGTATTTTACAGGATAGCGTTGCGTACTTCCGGCTGGTAACTTGATGGTATCCGGTACCGCGATCAAAGCCTGTTCCGTGTGGGCCACGTTTTTGAACAGTATGATTTCCGAGGAGGTATGATTGACAACCTCAAGTTTATTGGCAAAGGTTTTCCCATATTGGGTGAATACGGTATCCGTTAAAAAAAAATAATCAACAGCTGGCTTATGCTGGGCACCGGCATGATGACAAATGCCTGTAAGGAATACCAATATGGCCATTAGCGATTTCATAGCTAATTGGCAATGAAGCTGTAGATTACATTTACGGTAAAAACACCGGGAGCCTTATCGACCAAGGTTTTTGCATCTGCCGGGTCAATCGTGTATTTAATTCCGAGATTGCGGTCAATAACCGGCTCCGCCCCGGAAATGATCTTAGCCGGAGTTGCAGACAAGGTGATCGTTTGAACGCCAGTCTGCCCGTTTGCCGGTCCAACTTTGATAATATTTACGGGAATGCTGCTTGTACCGTTGCTTAGGTCAGTAGCGGAAGCTTTGACATATACATCATAAGGTGTGGTTTTGCTAAGTTTTAAGTGAGCGGTCATTTCTGCGGACGTTCCATTCACATAGTCGGCGGCGGTATTGAATTCAAGGTTAACTTCAGCATCATTAACCAGCAGCTCAGCCATATCATCAACCAATACCTTCAGTACACTGCCTGCACTGTTTGCCTGAGGGGGAGGAGTTACACCGTCGTAGTAATCGTCGGGAGCATAGATACTGTAGCTGATCGGGAGCGTATATTCACCGGCAGATTTGAAATCATTATTTAAAAAACTCCTGGAGATAAAGTAATGCAGCTCCACATGGGTGCGGTTGCCTACCGGAACTGGAACATGCGATCTAAACATGGGATGATAGATATTCTTTAGAGGCAAAGGAGATGCCGCATTAGTGGAAAAGCTAACTCCATTGCCGCCATATGGAATAGTAGCCGTGCCGCCTGCAGCACCGGTAAACGTATAGTGATAACTGGTGGCCCTGGATAGGATATTAAACGGAACGGTGCTGATGACATCCCCCAGGTTGATCGTAGCGGAAACCTCCGGAATATTCCTGTAATAATCCAGGGAGTTTACGTGAAGTACGGGATCGGGAGGATTCAGGACCCCGGGGGCTTCCATAAATGACGGAATGGTCAATGTCAGCTTCTTGTCATCTCCTATGGTGGCATTAGAAAAGCCGGTCTTGGTGAAGCGCAAATTTGTTTCGTATGTTCCAGCAGGCCAGCTGTAATTTGCAATAGGAATACGGTAACCGATGCTGACAGCTCCGCGGAGATGGAATAAGTGGCCGTCATAGATATTCTGACTTTGCGTGCTTAAATTTATTTCCGGCGCAGTTCCAGTAACAAGGTAATCCCCGACACTTATCAATTTCATAAAAACCTGGTTCAGGGGGATGCCGGCTCTTGTACCGCCAACAGCGCTGAAAGAGGACGTTCCGGCAAAGGTATAGATCTTCCCCCTTGTCGAACCCGGTGCAGAAATACGAAAATCAGTTGTTGCCTTTTCTATATAATAGGGTGTGCCAGTCGCTATATCGGACTGGGATAGCACAATATCTGCCTGCCCCAAAGCCGAACCGTATGCAGTAATGGAAATGCATAATAACAGCAGACCTTTCTTACTATTCATAAACGACTTCTTTTTCAGCAATCTTCAAGTTAGTACCTGCACCATAATCCAGAATAGCCACGATGAGAAATTTACCTTTAATATCAGCTGGTAGACTGAGCTGCACAAGCTGTTCATCAAAAGGCATCATGGAAATGGAAAGCGGATCGATCTTCAATTCTTCTCCGGTAGCTTTATTTGTCATTTCAAAACGCAGGTAAGCATCTGTCACTACTTCTCCGGTATTTTTTATCTTCACCGCAACAGCCCGTTTGTTTTCATCACCATTAACAGTTAGTTCATTGAATTCGACAAAATCAAGCTCCTTTCTACTGAAACCTGTTGGCGTATGATAAACATGCACCCCAAATTCCAGCTGAATGTTAATGCCCACTCCACTTCCCTGTGTCACTTCTGTAACAGGGCGCTGCTCTACCACTTGGGTAAAAAACACCATGGAATTAGTAACCTGTGGTTTGGTGTTTTCACCACTGGGCACATGCATCATGATGTCTACACTTTTTGTTGCCCCTGGTGGAATTTCAATGGTTTGGGAGTTCACTTCCAGCCAATTCGCATTAGATGCCGATAGCGTGCCCGGTTCATGGTAAACTTTATTGCCAACGCTGTCTCTTTCCCAGTCTTTAATCGAAATATTAAATAAAAGAGGCTTGGTACTCGTATTTGACACTTCTACCAGCTGATGAAGTGTTTGCCCTGGATTACCACTAAAAAAAATACGGGAGGGAGAAACTGCCGCTCCCTGTGCCATTCCCTCCATACTCCCGAAAGTGGTTAACATGAAGGAAAGTGCAACATGAAATAAACTGACCTTGTTGTACATATCCTTATAAATTATCCATTAAACCAACTACTGCGTTATCGTATACGTCAAGATAGTGGTATACGTATCGGCAGTTTTGCCCAGCACCTGTCCGGTATTAGCCGCAGGTATACCATATTTTACATTGATATTCTTGCCGCTGGCTGCTGTTGCACCAGTGAGTAGCGCAGCATCATTGGCAGACAGCGCCACGGTAGCGGTCGTTCCTCCCAATCCCTGGGCTGACGGATCCGACACTTCCACATTTACGGCATTGCTGGCAATCGTGTTTGTATTACCATCCGTAGTACCCGCAAGTGTTGTTGAAGCTGCTTTTACATTGATGGTATAAGCTTTCGTGCTGGTTACCGTGAGGTGATTGGCCATGTCTACTTCAACACCATCGGCATAATTGGCGGCGGTAGCAAAGTCTAGCAACACTTCCTCATTATTAACGGTCAGGCTCAAGGCATCCGTTAGCTTTACCTTTAATGTGGTGGTACCTGTTACTTGCGCCTTTGCGGCAACATGCAGAAATTGCGTGGCTACTATAGCCAGGGCAATAATTAAAATTGAATTATTTTTCATGTCATTTTTATTTTGTTAACTGATACAAAGGAAGGGGATATTATTTTTATAATAGCACACCTAAATTGTGGGAAACACTACCCCAATTTTGGGGGGACATTCGCGCTTGCTAATGACGGCGTATATCGAAAAGTGGGAAAACGAACTGGAATCGTATCTTGATTTTCTTAAAACCTATGACTTAAAGTCGTAACAGCACTTGTTTTTATAAACTTCATTTCTGGATCTATCACCATTTTGACGGGCTCTTTGTGTAGAACAACCTGGGTTTTGAGCTGATTTTTTCTTACAGGAAAGCTTATCAATTTTCTTTTTCCATCTTCGAAATAAAAACCAATTTCAATATTATCATTAAAATCAACTGGGGTTTGCCTCCCTTGTCCATCTTCTTGGAATTTTTGGATTTCAACTTCAAAACCAACTTCGTATTGATTGTTCATTCTTCGGTTGGTGGCATCCATGATTTGAAAATCATACACCGTAATGTGCTTAAACAAATCATCTATCCGAGCATGTATCGAAGGATTGCATATTGCATATAACTCATCCAATAAATCCGTTGAAACCGGTGCGGGATTAGGGTAGGCGTGTTTTTTAAGAAAATTCTTCAAGGCTTGGTTTACCTTTTCCTCTCCAATCAACTCGCTGAGTTGGTACATGGTCACCAGCCCCTTAGCGTAGTGTTGATGTATGCTTTTAGGATTCGTTTTATACAAGGGCTGTTCATCTGAAAATCCTCTTTCACTTAAATAAATATCGTGGTGCATCTGAACATTGTCTAACACCCGTTGACGACCATGCATTTTTTTTACGAGCATCAATTCAGTATACATGGCTAATGTTTCCGTTAAGAAATTTGAACCTTCTCTACCGTCCGGTGCCAACTGACTGGTTCCCCACCATTCATGCGATAGCTCATGCCCTGCCAATTCGTTAATCACATCTTGTTGTTTATCACCGCTGATGTTGGCGTGAAATATTACATCCTCAGTCATAAAAATGGTGGCTGGATAGGCCGTAGCGGCAAAACCGCTTGTAAATGCTGATACCTCAGCAAAGCGGATGGCTTTAAAGGGATATTTCCCGAAATTATTTTCGCAATAGGTTAACGTGTGCTTGGCATTTTCAATTAAGTGAGCCACATTTTCGTGATGTTCAGGGTGATAATACACGGCTATACGAATGCCATTATGCAGTACTTTTTTTACTGCATATTTTGCTGATGAAATGCCAATACGGAATGGTATAGGTGAATGGGTTTTATAATGAAAATAGTTTCTATCTCTATTTTGCCAAGTATTTACCAATTCTCCTATACCTATAGCAGTTTGCCCTTTTACCGTAGAAATCACCGCATCAAGATTGATAAAATCATCTTCAGCGCTTCGGGGCGCATCTAAAGCAAGTATGGGCGTGGCTTTGCCTAGGTTACGTTTTGCTCTTTCTTTTTCATCGTCTATTTCGTTGCCTTGCTGATAACCAAGCTTTGGAAAATAATTGCTGATACGCATAAATGAACCATTCGCTACAATGGCATTAAACGATTCATGGCCGTTAAATCCATCCCAACCGGAATCAAACAGAAAATTCATTATTATGCGTTCACTCGGTTGCAGTGGTTTAGATAGATTAATCCAATAATGCCCAAATTTTTCATCCTTAGCATCTAATATTCCACCCTCTATATCCAACCCTTTCAACTGAATACTCTTATTTGCATAGACCAGCAATTTTTCGATGGGTGTAGCTGTTTTGTTTTCTAATGTGTATCTCGCAGATACGTTGTAGGCATTGTTTTCGGGGAATAAATCAATGTCGGTTTTTACATCGGTAATTGTGGGTTGGGGTAAGTTTTGAAATGGCCTATACGTTTGTTCATAGCCTTGCTGCCAATTCATCTCAGCATAAGTGCCCTTAAAGTCGACTTTATTGAAAATGAAAATCCCCGAAATAGTGGTAACAATTGCAAACCCGATCATACTCATTATGGATGATGGGCTCAATATTTTCCTTGAAAATAATTTTGGTTGATTAGTGAGCTTACTTACCGTTATAGCGATAAATAAGGTAAGTCCTATTCCAAAAAGTATTTTCCAACCGAAGGCATTAAAATATGCCCCCCAGCCGTTCATATCACTGAGTTTTCCGCCATAAGGAGCATTGAAACGTATCAACGGATGGGTTAAACCCATCATTTTTCCAATACTTGTCGTGGTCAGCAAAATAAAAATGGACGACACAATTAATCCCAAATACTTAGTTTTAATGAGCCATTGAATGCAAACCAACATGGCCGCATTCAACATGAGCGGAACACCTATCAAATAAAACAAACTGCCATAAACACTCCATTTAATGTGTGTATACTGATAGCTGATTTGAAATATAACGGCTATCATCATTATCCATGTGAGCAACAAGAATACGATTACATTTAGCGACAACCACTTCGCAAAAAAGACATTGGAAGCTTTTGTTGGTGTGGCATCTTCTATCATATTGAAATGCACATTTCGGCTACGCCATATGGTTTCATTACTATAAAATAATAGGACGATCAAACATAAGCCAGGAAAATCTTTTAAAATTCTATTTGATAGTAGGCCGGTACTTGCAAAATTTTCCGGTATACGAATGCCTTTATCTATTTCACCATAAAATTCCATTGACATGTAAAATCCTAGACCCACCAGAATCAGGATAAATGGGATACTCTTAATTACAAATTTCAAATCGGTTTTTACAAAACTTAATACAGATTTTAATTGGTGTGCTATATTGAATAATTGCGGCGATACGGTTTTAAAGATGAGATGATGAGCTATTTCATTCGTTTTGGGTTCCTTAATCCTTTTTCCTTTTTCATTAAGGTTGAATTTGAACTTCCGGAACGTGATAAAAAACAGGGTTAATGAGAAGGTTATGAAAAATAACCGGTTGAAAAGCATATTGCCTGTTAAGCTGACCAGTTCGGTATTCCGCTGCGGAGCAGACCAATGCATTGTTTGTTGGAAAAACGCTGATAAACCAAATGGGTCAAATTTTGCGGATAAATCCATTGCTTCAGCCGAGGGGGGCAAACTGCCGACCATCATTGGTGAGCCGGAAAATATCATCCCCACCATGTATAAAATATAAATGAACAAGCCTGAAATATAAACGAGCAATTTGTTTTTGCTTGACCAACCAACGTTGCATACCATTGCTGAACAAAAGAACGCATTGGGGACAGCCAATAACAAAAAGGGTTGCAGATAATGCCAAAGATTAAAAGGTGCGTATGCGACGCTATCAAGCCAGGGCATTTGCTGACCTAGTGCATAGCCTACTACAATCACTAAAAAGAACAAGAGTGTTATCCCGAATACGACTAAAAACCTACTCCATAAATAATTCGTTTTACTGATAGGTGTTGTATAAAGGATTAAACCAAAATTGCTGTCTTTCTCTTTGAACAGCACGTTTGCCGATAGCAATGAAGAAATAAAAATACATATCAAACTCAATAACCCGATAAGATAGGTATTACTATATGGCGCATTTTTAAATACATTAGGTATGGAGGTTAAAGACATTTTTGTAGCTACAAGAAATCCAAGTGCCATCAATACTAACAGCGTCACATAAAACCAGATTTTCCTAGTGTAGTTTGAAAATTCAAAACTTATCAGGGCTTTCATTCGTAAAAAATTATTGATAAACTCTTTTGTTTTTTTTAGGCATCAATGAGATCGGTTCACTTCGTGGCTGCCTTCGGCGGTCGCTAAGTATGTTTTTAAAGGCCTCCTGAAACCCGACCGTTGATAATTGAGAAATAAACATCCTCCAACATTGGTTTCGCTTGTTCAAAACCATTGCGAGGGTCTTCAGGTGCAAAAATGTGAATGCTCAATTTCCCAGCATTGAGTTGGGAAGATATGATCGAGTACTTTTGTTCATAAGCTTCCCTATCTTTTTTGTCAATTGCTTTTTGCCAAAGTGAACCGCCAAGCGACGCAATGAAATCAGTCGGTTTGCCCTGCGCCAACACCGTTCCTTTATCGATAATTGCCATGTTGGTACACAGGTTCCTTACATCTTCAACCAAATGCGTAGAAAGTATGATAATAACATCTTCGCCTATCTCACTTAGCAAATTATTGAATCGGTTGCGTTCTTCAGGATCCAGACCGGCCGTCGGTTCATCAACAATGATAACCTGCGGATTCCCTAACAGCGCTTGCGCAATACCGAATCGCTGACGCATACCACCTGAAAAGGTATGTACTTCTTTATTGCGGTGTTGATAGAGATTGGTTTTGTCCAACAGTGCCAAAACCTGTTCTTTGCGTTCTTTATGGTTCAGCAGGCCTTTAAGCACCGCCAAATGCGATAATAAATCAAAAGCAGAAATCTTTGGGTACACCCCAAAATCCTGAGGAAGAAAACCCAATTGTTTTTTAATAAATAGCGTATCCGAAACAATATCCACGCCGTTAAATAAAATTTCACCACTGTCTGGACTTTGCAAGCCTATGATGGTTTTCATTAAAGATGATTTACCAGCACCATTTGGTCCAAGTAAACCAAACATGCCATTGCTAATTTCCAACGAAATGTTATTAATGGCTTTTACGCCATTAGGATAGGTTTTGTTGAGATGTTTTATCGTTAATCGATTCATTCTTGAAAAATTTTAATTCATGTATGTCCATCCTGCAGATTTCGTGTCCTTTGTTTTTAAAATTTAGACAATCCGCTTCCTGGCCCTCTTTCGAGGGCTTTTTTTTAATGATTCGATAAAATGATTATGTTGGGTTTATTCCGCTACATATTCCAAAATATCACCCGGCTGGCAATCTAAAATTTTGCAGATTGCTTCCAGTGTATCAAACCGAACACCTTTGGCTTTTCCTGTTTTGAGTATGGATAAATTGGCTTGAGTGATTCCGAGTTTCTCTGCCAATATTTTGCTTTGCATTTTGCGTTTAGCCAGCATTACATCTACGTTTACAATAATTGGCATCTCGCTATATAATTAAGTCTTGTTCGTTTTGGAGGTTTACTCCCTGTCTAAAAATGGCAGCTAAAAAATAGGTGAATATACCCAATAGTGCATGTAATGCCACCATGCCTTCCGCAGGCGATTCTACTGTTGAGGTAAAGCTGAGCAATATGACCGCTAGAGTTGGAACAGTGAGGTTACTAATATAAAATCGCTTCAGATGGGTAATACCCTTCTGAGTAAAAAGCTTTTTCTGACTAAATATGCTGAATACATTACTCAACAAATAAAAGAAAACAGCATATAATCCAATGATTAAAAGCATCATGGTTATATACCCTGAATTATAATATCCAAGCAAGAAGGGCTTTGTTGTAAACGGATAAAATACCTCAAAGCGAGCACCATCATTAACAACATGCAAAGCCGCGGTTTTAAAAGAAATTGCTACTAATAAATGGGTGAAGGAAGCGAAATAACCAATAGCCAATACGCTTGTGAGATAGCATGAAATTCTTGAAACAATACGGACGGTTCTCATTGGAGATATGTTAATTTGTTTCTGCAAACATATAAATAATTATTGTAAAACAATAATTATATCAAAAATGTTTTTGCTGAAAATAGGCGTTAACTGGAGGCCTAACATTCAGGATCACTAAGCTGCCATATCCGCTAGAATACTGATAGCCTGCCTAATATCCGGAACATGCTCAAATGCGATCCGGAGCGATCCCCTCACTTCCTTGAGGTTGCAAATGGTGGGATTTTGCTGTACGAATTGCAGTACTTTGCCAAACCGGTCGCTTTCGAAATAGCCGGATTTCGTATTGTTGACAAAATAGCCACGTAGCACGTTTTTCTTATAGGAGATTTTCTCGAAACCAATTTCCTTGCCCAGCCATTGCAGGCGCAGGGTATTGAGCAATTCATGCACTTGTTTAGGTATGGGACCGAAACGGTCTTGCAAAGCGGTTTTGAATGCTTCAAGTTGTTCTTCATTCTCCAGCTTGGCAATATCGTTATACAAGTTGTACCGCTCGCCAATGCTGGTTACATATTCATCGGGGATGAGCACCTCCAGATCGGTATCCATTTGCGTGAATGACACATAATCCTTTGGCTTGACATCCGTAAAGAGGCTCGAAAACTCGTCGTCCTTCAGTTCTTGTATGGCTTCATCCAGGATCTTATGGTACATCTCAAAGCCAATTTCGGCAATAAAACCACTTTGTTCCGCACCCAATAGGTTTCCGCTACCGCGGATATCGAGGTCACGCATAGCAACATTGAAACCACTGCCAAGCTCTGAAAACTCCTCGATGGCGCTGAGCCGCTTGTAGGCCTCGGAAGTCAAGGTAGACAATGGTGGGCTCAACAGGTAGCAAAAAGCTTTCTTGTTCGATCTTCCTACGCGGCCACGCATCTGGTGCAGGTCGCTAAGGCCGAACATGTGGGCATGATTGATAATAATGGTGTTTGAATTTGGGATGTCCAAGCCGGCTTCGATGATCGTGGTAGCCACCAACACATCATACTTGTGGTTGATGAATTTGAGCATCACGTCTTCCAAGGCATCCCCTTCAAGCTGGCCATGTGCAACACCCACTCGGGCATGCGGCACAAGCTTCATGATCATATTCCCTAGTTGCGGCAAGTCGGCCACCCTATTGTGGATGAAAAATACCTGTCCACCACGGTCGATCTCATAGGAAACAGCTTCCTGTATTAAGGTTTCATTAAATACGTGCAATTCTGTCTGCACCGGTTGGCGGTTTGGTGGTGCAGTGTTGATGATGCTGAGGTCACGTGCACCCATCAACGAAAAATGCAGTGTGCGCGGAATGGGCGTAGCGGTGAGCGTGAGTGCATCTACATTGGCACGTAACTGTTTCAGCTTTTCCTTTACACCTACACCGAATTTCTGCTCCTCATCCACAATCATCAATCCTAAATCCCTAAATTTAACATCTTTGCTCACCAAACGGTGCGTGCCGATAATAATATCCAGCTTGCCTTCAGCCAAACGCGCCAATGTGTCCTTGATCTCCTTGGTACTTTTGAATCGGTTGATATAGTCAATGTTGCAAGGAAAGCCTTGTAGGCGCTCCGTAAAGGTGCGGTGGTGCTGCATGGCCAAGATCGTAGTGGGTACCAGCACAGCTACCTGCTTGCTATCGGCCACAGCTTTGAATGCTGCTCGGATGGCCACCTCCGTTTTGCCAAATCCCACATCGCCGCAGACCAAACGGTCCATGGGGTGTGGCGACTCCATGTCGCGTTTCACATCGAGCGTAGCCTTTTCTTGGTCGGGAGTATCTTCGTAAATGAACGATGCTTCCAGCTCGGTTTGTAAGTAAGTATCGGGATTGAAGGCATTCCCCGTTTGCGCTTTGCGCTTGGCATAGAGCTTGATCAGGTCGCGGGCAATGTCTTTAACTTTTTTTTTAGTGGTTTTTTTCAGTTTATCCCACGCATCCGTACCCAGCTTATTCATTTTGGGTGCCGTACCCTCTTTGCCCGTATACTTGGAAATGCGATTCAGCGAATTGATGTTTACATAGAGCAAGTCGTTATCCGCATAAACCAACCGGATCATCTCCTGCATCTTTCCATTTACCTCCACCTTTTCCAGTCCGGCATATTTGCCGATACCGTGATCGATGTGTGTGATATAGTCTCCCGGCTTCAGGTCGCGCAATTCCTTGAGTGTGATGGCCTGTGACCGTTCATACCCCTTCTTACGCTTGTATTTATAATAGCGGTCAAATACTTGATGATCTGTATAACAAGCAAAGGCTAGCGCTACATCCACAAACCCTTCACGCAATGCCGTGTTGATGGGTGTGAAGGTAACAGACTTATCCAAGTCATCTAAAATGGAGATAAGCCGTTCAATCTGTTTGGGCGAATCGCTGAAAATGCAATTCTGGATGCCGACCTTTTCGTTTTCCTTGAAATTGTGGATAAGCAGGTTAAAATCCTTATTGAAGGAGGGTTGCGGACGCTGTTCAAACGCTATGATTTGGCTCGGTTGGTAAAAATACTGCTTACCAAACTCCACGATGGGCAGCTCTTGCAGCATGGCCGCCAAGTTTTTCTCATCGGTGAAATTATAATTGGGGTTTACCCATTCTGGGTTTTGCAGCTTGTCCATCTCTGGAAGTGCTTTCCATAATTCCCGAGCCTTCTTATATCCTTTTGCGATGATGTCCAGTGTAAATTGCACATCTTCAAGCCATATGACAGAATCTTTGGGAATGTACTCCAATAGCGAGATATTTCCCTCGGTGAGGAATTTAGCCTGTACATTGGGTACGATGGTGACCGTATGGATCTTGCTTACGGAGAGCTGGTTTTCAATATCAAATGTACGGATGCTTTCGATTTCATTGCCAAAGAATTCGATACGATAGGGTAGGTCATTGGAGAACGAAAAGATATCTACGATACCACCACGGATGGCGTATTGTCCAGGTTCGTATACGAAATCTACCCGCTCAAATTCATACTCCTGCAGAAACTCGTTGATAAAATCAATGTCCAGCTTGCTGTTTTGAGTGATTTCGAGCGTATTTTTCTCCAAATCGTGTCGGTTGATCACTTTCTCGGCCAATGCTTCGGGATAAGTTACCACCATCTTGGGCAATTCGGAAGTATGATTAAGCGTATTGAGCGTTTCGGCACGCTGCAATACGTGCGCACTATCTGCCTGCGTAAAATCGAAAGCCTTACGGTATGATGCCGGGAAAAACAGCACTTGTTTGTCAAACAGGCCTTCCAGATCGCTCAGGAAGTAAGAAGCATCTTCATGGTTTGGCAATACGAAAACCATGGGCATTTCCTGCAACTGGTAGCATGCCACGGCCAATACCGCATCAGCCGACCCGATTAATCCCTTGAGATGGATTTTCGGGTGCTGTCCATGCAATGCCTTTACCAAAGCGTGTGTTCGATCGCTTTCCCGGTATTTCGCTAAGATATCACGTATGCCCACTTGCTATAAAAACGGGGCAAAGGTAAGGAAAAATAAGGGATACTAAAATTGGTAACCAATCGTAAAAGAGTATGCCCTGTTGCGTTGTTCATATGCCGCATGATCTGGTGCTGTATCCCGTATCCCTTGAAGATAACCCACCGAGACCATATATCCGCTTCGCAACCGGTATCCCACATTGAAATTGATACCATAATCCATTCGTTGTTGTGTTCCCGTATTGCCGAAAGTGAAGTCATGGCTTGCTGTGCCCGTATACGAATCAGGAACATAATTTTTGCCGAAAAGGCCGATGCCGACGTATCCACCGGCCGACAGGAAGAAATTGCTGGAATCGCGAAGCGGCAATTTCCCAACCAGATTGAGTGGGGCCTGTAGCCAATATGAATGCTGGAGGATATCACGGGTTCAGAATTCGGATTTTTCGAGTTTTGCACCCAATCCGTTCAAAGAAAGACCGGTCTGGAGACCCCCATATTTAAATGGAGAAAAGGTTACCAGACCGGATAAAAAGCCATTGTAAGCGTGTGAGGATTCCCTACTTATTCCACTTTTAACATGGTCAAGCATGTACTCCGAAGAATTTACGCCGGCATGGATGCTATAGTCTACTGTCCACTGCTGTGCCTTCGCGCCCAATGCCATGGCTCCCAATACCAGCCCCAAGAGCATTAACTTAGTCATTGCGTTTGATTTTCCCTGAATGTCCATATTACCATGGGTTTGGTATAAACCGCCACATATCATCAAAAGGCACGGTACCGTTTCGTCCGGTTGCCACGTAGGCTGCCCCGTTCAACACAAAATTGACAGCCTGCTGACGATAAGAGCCTCCAAAATATTGATGCTCCTCCCAGTAATCTCCGGATACCACATAACGCCAGGTAGTGCCCACCGCAGAGCCATTGTAACTGCTCAGTCCGCAGGCAAGGTATGCATGGCCATCCAACACAAAAGCGGCGGGGCTCAGGCGCACAAGATTATAGGTATAATCATCATCCCTACCAGCAAGTGGCTCCTTCTCCGTCCAGGTAGTACCGTCAAACGTATAAAATGTGCTTACATTTTGGTTGTTATTGGTACCTCCTCCCAAGTATACGAGGTCGCCCAGCACAAAGGAAAATGCAAATGAACGCTTTGATGGCGTACTGTTTACCTTGGTCCAAGCATCCGTCCCCGGTGAATAGCTGTAAAAATCATTGTAATCCTGCGCATCGATATCCCGGCCGGTACCCACATAGCCCATTCCATTCAAGGTAAACGCAACAGCCCCATACCGTGCTCCACCTTGGAAATCGGCGATACGCGTCCAAGTATCGGCGGAGGGGTCATATTCATAAAAGTCCTTAAACATCACCGTTGAGTTGGTTCCTAAGCCCACATACCCCTTACCTCCGGCCACGAAGGCCACGGCATTATTGCGAGCCTCCCCTGGGAAGTCGGCCATCCGTGTCCACGTCCCTTGCGAAGGGTTATACCGCCAAGTATCGGTAAACCGATTGGAGTTTGTGCCGTAACCGGTAGTCAGATAGAAATAGTCTCCGATGGTAAAGCCAGCGGCTCCACTCCTTGGCACGCCTTCAAAATCGGCCACTCTTGCCCACTCATCTGGATCGTCGTCATCGCTACTTGAGCAAGCGCTCACCACTGCAGACACCATCACCAACACCAGTAATTTTTTTAACCATGCTTTGTTCATCGTTTTAGAATTTTGTATATAAAATGTGTAATTTAATTGCGGGTCTATCCCCATCGGAAGCAATCACAAGGCGATCCACCGTGTTCATCAAGGTGCTTACCGGAATGGTGAGCAATAGGCTTTCCTCCTCGCTCGCCGTATCATTCCTCATATCGCTTACGTATTGGGTCAGGTCAAACACGTACTTTCCCTTGCCCGCCCCCCCAGACAAGCTGGCGGGCTGGAAAGAAGCCATTTGGGTCCCTGACCCATAACTGGCAGGAAAATAGGCTGTGGGGGTGCCATATTTATTAGCTACCATGATATTCAATGCGGATGGCGGGGGGTGCAGCTGGTAGGTACTTTGTACCGTTTCAATAACCATCTGGGCTTTACTTACCGCGATATTTGCATGGTTCATAAACGCCCTGGCATGGGGAAATCTTAGGCGAGCCACCAATCCCGAGGTGCCTAGCACATAGGTTTTCTGGCCCGTTGCCCCAGCAGGGATTTCATTGTTTTCATAACTGAGCGATTCCAATGACGACCCCGTTCGGTCTGTCTCTACCTGATTGTACTGATAAGCCCGTTCGTTCAAGGCAAATTTCAAGGTGTCTTCCACACGCAAACCATCCGTCTGCCGCTCATAGGAATAGTGCAGGTTAAGCAAAACAGAATCACGGAAGCCTGTGATGCATCCCCCACTACCCTGAGATACCAGCATAAAGCCTTTTAGAAAATTAACAAAATCCTCGGCATTCGTAAGACGGACATCGTTGTTCTTGGCCATGGTGAACAACGCATTTCCCAATGCATCGTCCACCCTGATTTTCACCGTATCATCGGTGGAGGTAGGCCTTGGTCTGAAAGACACTTCGCCCAGCGGGGTGCGATCATGTGCAAACTGCCGGTCGCTCCATAAGGTCGCCCCTTGCACAAATATCGGCATTTCATCATCCTCCAGTGCTATCGGAATCTCTGTAAGCTCCAAATCTTCAGCCAAGCGATAAAGCCCTAGCTTTTGTTGGGTGGTGGTATCGCCATAATAATAGCCGCTATAGTGCAGCCTGAGTGACAACGAATCGTAGACCGCATCATCAGGCAAGGACGATAAGGTGAGCGCACTTATACCCAGTCTGAAATAGGAGGATACGGAAAGTGCGCCCAACTCGCTGTCAGCTAGATTACCCACCAACATGGTGCCTGTGCCTGCAGTGGGTAACGGATCCAGTAAAAACGTGCTTGCATCAACGGATAGTGTATCCATGATTTCCACACCCATTCCGCTATCATCATTGCCCAGACTGATGCCTTCACCTTGCTTGCAGGCCATGAGCATCGACATGAACCCTATAGGTAGTATAAAAAACCTAATGACATTAAACCTAACGGCGTTGTAGCTGTCCATCATCTATGAATTAAAACCGTCACAAAACTGCCGATATAGAGTGTTAATGAATGTTACAATTTGTTAAATATGGTTAATCCATGTCTTATCATGTTTCTTCTGGTTTACATTTGGCTTGAATATGCAGCATAACCTCAAACTCATACTGATTCTCATCGTTGTCGCCGGTATTGGCATCATGGTCATACTTGGTTCTTGGTTATATGGCAGTTACAACCAGCGGATGGAGTTGTTTTTGGCCACAGTGGAGCGTACGCTATTCGATGCCATACAGGAGACCATCCAAAAGAAAGAGGGCGCAGGCACACTATTTCCGCAACCAGCCCCACGGGAGAAGTCTCGAAAATTATTTACCGGTGCAAAGGGGCTCCCCTCCCACTCCAAAAAGCTGGCAGCCAAAATCATGGAGGTTTACCCAGACATCAACTCGGATTCATTGGCCATGGTATTGGATAGTTTACTGCTACAAGAGCGGCATATTTTCATGGAACGCCGGAGGGGTATCATCGCGGCAAGATCTTCTTCTGCAGAACCTCGATTTAGGGTAGCCATGACGCTCGAACCCGATGCCAAACTCCAGCAATTGCTGCCCAATTTTCTCTTCGGGCAGACACCATTAGACAGTAGTGCGTTGCTCGACATCGAAAAAACATTTAAGCATGGATTGGAGGACAATGGCGTCCGTACGGACTTTACCCTGAAGGTGATAGATGCTGATCGAAGTGACATGTTACCTTCCGACACCAGTTTGACCACGATGCATATCAGGCCATTACTTTTGGATAGCATTGCCGAAAATGGCCTTTCCATCCGGCCTATCCTCATTGATCCCGAAAAGGGTAAGTTTATCACCGTAAGGTTCAACCGCCCTTGGCAATACTTGCTTTACAACTTGAGTTGGCAATTGATGATTTCAGTTGCCTTGATAGCCATCATTATCGGTTGCTTTGTCTACTTATTCCACACCATATTCAAGCAAAACAAATTGGCTATACTTAAGAAAGGCTTTTGTAAATAACATGACGCACGAACTCCGAACGCCGGTCGCCACAGTTTCTGCCGCTGTGCAAGCCTTGCAAAATTATGTGGAGATGGGAGATAAGGAACATCGTGACCTTTATCTCTCTATTTCAAAAGAAGAACTGGACCACTTATCGGTCATGATTGACAATGTGCTACACGTAGCGGAGGACGAGCACCATACCACATATAAACTCCAATATCAATACTACGATATCATAACCCTCATCAAGAAGTGCATTTCAAGTGTCCAAATCCAGGATAGTGACAAACAGCTGGATTTCGTCTTCAATCCTACCAATACCGTAGAAATGGTGTATGGCGACCCGGAGCATATCAAAAATGTTATTACCAATCTGCTGGAAAATGCCGTGAAATACGGAGCTACACAAATATCCATCTTCACCGGAGTTGATAGAAAAAACCAATTTGTTGTGCTACGGATAACCGATAATGGTATGGGTATACCATATGCTTATCAACACCAGGTGTTCGAACCTTTTTTCAGGGTGCCGCAGGGTAATCTCCATAATGTGAAAGGCTTTGGCCTTGGTCTATCCTATGTCAAGCAGGTTGTTCTCCAACACGGTGGCCACATCCAGTTAAAAAGTGTCCCCAATGAAGGCAGTAGCTTTACCCTTTCCATTCCAAAAACCGCAACCCTATGATTGATGTACTTTTTGTTGAAGATGAAGCCAAATTAGCCACAATCGTCACCAAAAGCCTAGAAACCCACCCGTTTAGGATTAGGCATTGTGCCAATGGTACAGCCGCATGGAACTCCTTCCTCTTATCCAAACCGGACATTATTATATTGGATGTGATGATGCCGGAGATGGATGGTTTTACATTGGCCTCCAAAATCCGGGAATGCGATAGCACGGTGCCCATGATATTTCTTACTGCCCGAACGGCCACTAAAGACATCTTGAAAGGATTTCAATTGGGTGGAAACGACTATTTGAAAAAGCCTTTCAACATAGACGAACTCATTGCTCGAATGGAATCACTGTTAAGAATGAGCAATAAATACAATCCCAATGAGCAATTGGCCATTGGCAAATACATACTCGACAATGTAAAGCACACGCTGAGCATAGACAGCAAAACCATCCAGTTGTCGTACCGCGAAGGCGAATTACTGAAACGGTTATATGAACACCGCAACAACGTCATCCCCAGACAGGAAATCCTTTTCGAATTTTGGAACAACGACCGCTTTTTTACCGGACGCAGCCTGGATGTGTTCATCAGCAGACTACGCAAATACCTCAAAGACGACCCCGGTATCAAGATTATGAATGTACGGGGCGTAGGGTATAAAATGATCATTTCCTAATGAATTTTTTATGTATGTTTGGGAGATATCCGCAAACAACGCATAGCTATGCAAATGATGAGTAAAGGACAGCAAACGATACTTCCCATGCTAATGTTGGGGGTCATCGCCGCCTGCGGCCCGCAAAAAGAGAATGAAACTACCCTATCTGGCCTGCAACGGGCCGACTTCCAAACGGAGGTAGGTGGAGACGCTATTGATTTGTTTGTCATCCGTAATACCCGTGGAATGGAGGCCTGCATCACTAACTATGGCGGGCGACTGGTATCACTCATGGTGCCCGACAAATCCAAGCAACTTTTAGACGTGGTATTGGGATTTGACAACATTACCGACTACCTTGACCAGCCTTCTTCTTTCGGAGCTACCATGGGGCGGGTGACCAATCGTATTGCCTACGGGCGGTTTGTATTGGATGGCGATACCCTTCAATTGGACGTCAATAGCGGTGTACATACCATCCATGGAGGTCGTGATGGCTGGCGGCAGCAAGTGTTTGATGCTGAGCAGCCCAATGATAGCACATTAGTGCTTTCTTACTACTCCCCCGACGGAGAAGGGGGTTTCCCTGGCAATGTGACGGTGGAAGTGAAGTATACCTTAACGGCAGATAACGAGCTAGCCATTGATTATGCTGCGCAGACCGATAAAAAGACCGTCATCAACATGACGAATCACAGTTTTTTCAACCTATCGGGCAACCCGGAAAACACCATACTGGATGACATCCTCCATGTCAATGCCAATCATTATACTCCCTTGGACACCATACTAATCCCAACGGGTGAAATCGTGCCAGTGGCGGGCACGCCATTTGATTTCAACGTGCCCATGAGCATCCGCGCAGGCATGGCCCGTGATACCGCCCATACCCAACTGGCCATTGCTAACGGTTATGACCATAACTGGGTGCTGAATACGAATGGCAATCCCGAGATACTGGCCGCTTACCTGCACTCCCCAGCAAGCGGCATCGTCTTGGAAGTATACACGAATGAACCCGGCATCCAAGTGTACACAGGCAATATGCTGGATGGGTCGCAACGCGGTAAAGGCGGATACCCATTCCAAAAGCAAACGGCCGTATGCCTGGAAACCCAACATTATCCGGATGCACCGAATAAACCGGAATGGCCTTCCACCGTGCTGAATCCCGGAGAAACCTATCGAAGTACTTGCATTTACCGGTTTATGGTAGATGAAGAGTAAACCCGCTGCATAAAAATCCAGCGGGCCAACAAATCTCGTATAAATAACAAGATGAAACTTACGCCATCTTGTTCAGCAATCTCCCTGTTTCCTTATTGAGGGTAATGTATTCGATAAGAAGGTTGTCCTTGAACGTTATTTTGCCATTCTTATCATACTTGGGTAGTTTATTGTTGATGGTGAGGAAATACTCCTCATGGTCGGAATAGAACAACGTCAATACCGCATGTTCATCCTTTTCGTTCTTGTAGATTTCAAGATTCTCGATAACACTGTAATCTCCTTTTTCCAAAGAGATCTTTACATGTTCTCCATTTTCAATGAATTCATGTGGATTCAGTTCCTTTTCCATAAACCATACTTCGCCCTGTTCACTGAAAGGTTTCCGTACCCTTGCCCAGGCCATAAATAGTGGAATAACCGTAATAATCAATGCCTCAGTAATCCAAATACAGGTGAGAAACACGCCACTTATGGTATTGCCCTTAATCCCCCATGTTCCATATCCATTCATCTCCTTCACCAGATCAAACAATATGACAGGATGGACAAGGAGGAAAATAACCTGGTCAATAACCATATTGCTGGCTACCACCCCCATCCGCTCATTTCCATACACTTCCCCAGCATTCATCACCAGACTCGCCCAAATCGCCCAATGAAAATACTGGGCCACGAGTGCCAGTAAGAAGGTAAACAGGATGCCAAGCATCATATTTCTGACTTTGCCTTTTCCAATGACGAAACGGTTGGCAATCCAGCCTATGCCCACACCAAATAAGCCGGTGAGCAATACATTGAAATAGATGATGGGAATATACCAAATGGTATACGTGTAGGCCAATGCCAGCAGTGGCATCAACAGCAAACCCGAAACGAGCAAAAATAAAAAGCACAATGGGGAAATGCGGCCTGAGGGTTGATAGTAAAAGTTCATACGTTATGTAAATTAAAGTTGTTTACTCAAAAAAAAAAAGCATCAAGCCAAATACCCCGCAGTAGTATTTATGACTTAGCATTCTGGTTGCCAAAAATACACTAAGCCAGCATACTGATAAATCCCTGAAAACAGGGGTTTTATAGAACGTTCGGAGCACTTTACCTCCCCACTGTCAATGGATGTCTTTTCATTGAGCTATGTCTTGATAATAATCCCTATTTTTACCAATCTATAAGGTTATGATGGTTATGCATAAAATCACTTTTGCAATTATCATTTTACAGTTTACCTTACTGCATGCACCCATGGCGCAGCATACACTGGCAATAGATGATATCCTCTCAGCATACCAAGGAGACCATCCGGGAGCTTCCTTGCTCATTATCAAAGAGGGCACTATACTGTTGCAACGGAGTTATGGATACGCCAACTGCGAACATGGAGAACGGGTGACAGCAACCACCAACTTCAGATTGGCATCCCTAAGCAAGCAGTTTACTGCGACCTGCATCCTACAACTCATCGATGAAGGGAAGCTAGCATTGAATACTACGTTGCCACAGGTCTTCCCTGGATTTCCTACCTATGGAAATTCCGTCACGGTAAGGCACCTACTCACCCATACGTCCGGCATACCGGATTATGAAGACCATGTAGCGGATACAGCGCTTAATCCTCAATTAAAAGATAAAGGTGTGCTGGATATACTGATGGAACAAGATCGAGGGTATTTTACGCCCGGCACACAATTTCGGTATAGCAACTCGGCTTATGCCTTACTTGCCCTCATGGTAGAAAAGTATGGGGGCCAACCTTTTGCATCTTATCTTCAAGAGCACATATTCAACCCGTTGGCCATGGTGAATACGCTTGCCCATGAGGAAGGCAAAACAACCGTGGCGAAGAGGGCATACGGGTATTCCCAAAACGACGACCATTGGGAACGTAAAGACCAAAGCTCCACCAGTGCGGTACTTGGCGATGGGGGTATTTATAGCAACGTGATGGATTTATTCAAATGGGACCAAGCATTGTATACCGATCGCTTTTTGCCAACTCATTTGATTGAAGAAGCTTTTGCCTACAACCAATTGGTTAATGGTGAAGCCGTGAAATATGGCTACGGTTGGCATCTCAAACAAAACGATAAGGGTGAGCAGGTGGTCTACCACACAGGCAGCAGTACCAGTTTCCGGAATATTTTTTACAGGATTCCTTCTCGGCAATTCAGTATTATACTATTGACTAACCGCAATGAACCCGACGAAGAAGATATGCTTACCCTTGCGGAGCAAATCGCCGCGGCAATAATTGCTTTGATTTTGGACTGCTAAAATTTTGGCTCCAATGTTGCTATAAGTATTCCATGTTAAACAGAATCACCCTATTTACCTTGATGGCCGTTACACTTGCCGCTTGTAGCTTGGATAAGCAGGCCAAGGAATTGAGGGCGCTTGAGAAGTGCCGGTATGAATTTGTAAATGCCGATAGTGTGTTTCTGGCGGGTACGGATGTCAATAAACTTATTGCCAGCGGCCGGGTAGATCTTAGCCGCTTACCTGGTGTGGCTATCGGTTTCCTGAACCGAGACATCCCGCTTTCCGGCTTGCTAAATGTTCGGATCACCAACCCTACAGGCAATTTGGCGGGTATCAGGCAATTCGTTTACAAAATAGAGGTGGAGGGAAATGAAGTGCTGGATGGTATCTCTGACCTGCCTATTGAGGTGCCTCCCGGAGAAACCGTTACCGTGCCGGTAAAATTGCGGGCCAATGTATATAAATTCCTTTCTGACCGGCAGACACTTAATAAACTGCTCGATTTTATGCAAAGTGCACGGAACGGGACAACAGAAGAAAAAATTAACCTCACATTCAAAATCAAGCCTACGATTGCGTTGGGCAACAAACAAATCGAATATCCGGGCTATATCAGCATTGATAAGGAGGTGAAGGCTGATTTTTTGGTGAAGTAGGGATAGTATAGGATGTGCATAGGAAACAGGTAGGCATAAAGTACGGGATAAGTAGTGGTAGAGTACGGGTAAAGTACCCTAGCCCGTACTTACCCTGCGCTTTAGACGAACTTCCGACGTGCTTTAATTGAGCTTTTAACGGCTTGTATATTGCGCTTTGTAATACTGCTGGTAATGCCCTGAGGTGACATCCGCTAACCATTCCTCATTGCTAAGGTACCAATCTACCGTTTTTTCCAGCCCTTCCTCGAACTGTAGGCTGGGTTCCCAGCCAAGGTCACGCTTCAGCTTGGTGGCGTCGATAGCATAGCGGAGATCGTGTCCAGCGCGGTCTTTCACAAAGGTGATGAGCTTAGCCGATTCACCGTCAGCGCGGCCCAGCTTGCGATCCATGATGCTGCATAGCAGCCGGATGAGGTCTATGTTTTTCCACTCGTTATGTCCACCGATGTTATAAGTCTCCCCAGGGGCCGCCTCATGGAATATCACATCAATGGCACGGGCATGGTCCTCTACCCATAGCCAGTCGCGCACGTTTTCGCCCTTTCCATATACAGGTACCGCTTTGTTGTTTTTGATATTATTGATTGCCAACGGGATGAGTTTTTCGGGAAAATGATGCGAGCCGTAGTTGTTGGAGCAATTGGAAATCACCACATCCAGCCCGTAAGTATCGTGGTAAGCCCGCACGAAATGGTCGGACGAAGCCTTGGAAGCTGAATACGGAGAATGTGGGTCGTACTTGGTCTGCTCGGTGAACATCCCGCTTTCGCCCAAAGCACCATACACTTCGTCCGTAGATACATGATAAAACCGACGCTGATCGTATGCGCCGTCCCAATATTTACGGGCCGCATTCAACAGATTGACGGTACCTACCACATTGGTGAGCACAAACTCAATGGGATCGCTGATGGAGCGGTCTACATGCGATTCCGCAGCCAAATGGATGATGGCATCTGGTTGTTCAGTGGCAAACAACCTGTCTATGAAATCAGCATCAGTGATATCGCCCTTGATAAAATGATAATTTGGCTTATCTTCAATATCTTTGAGGTTGGCTAAATTACCTGCATAGGTAAGTTTATCCAGATTGACGATGTGGTAACCTGGATAGATGTTGACAAACCTACGCACCACGTGCGATCCGATGAATCCGGCACCACCGGTAATGATAATCTTCTTCATGGTCTTTATACTTCCTTTGGCAACTTCAACGTATCCATGTAGGGTTTCATACCCGATCGATGTGCGAAGGCCAATGCTTCATTAAGTTCATCCCGGAACTCAAACTGCAAATCTTCATGCAGCTTCTCATACTTTCCAAGGATGTATTTTATTCTCCCTACTTGGTAATTCAATAATCTATCATTATGCCCATAAGGATGGGAGCCAAACAGTTTATCGAAATGTGTAAAACTCTGCGATACTAAAAACAAGCGGAACTGCATCTCGCTCATTTTGTCTTTCGTAACGGTGAAATGCTCATTGATGATTCCACTTCCATATTTTAATTCGCTCATCAGATGGTGCGAATTGTGGTATTGGTTGGTGTTCGCAATGTAGCCACTGATCCGATTAAAAAGGTGCTGCAATTGCTTCAGTACAGCTTCAATCCGTTCGGCCAAATCCGTTTCATCTTCCAGCAACTGGAAATGAAGTTGTTTAATCAGCATCTGGTCTTTACTTGCCAAGCGGATTAACAACTTGTCTTTTTCCTGTTGGGGAAGGTTGAGTATCGCTTTTTTGAGTTCCGGATGTTGGTTAAGTGACATCACCTGAACCTACCTCAACGGGTGTTCTTTCAAATATTGTTCCCATTTCCATGCCGAGCGCATCATTTCGCTGATGTCCAATTCAGCTTTCCACCCAAGTTCATTGGTCGACTTAGACACATCACCCCAAACCTGTTCCACATCGCCTGCACGACGGGGCCCGATTTGATAGTTAAGCTTCACCCCCGTAGAGTCTTCAAAAGCGTTGATGACTTCCAATACGGAATTCCCTTGGCCAGTACCTACATTAAAGACATCATAGTTGCCGTTGGGATTACCCTTTTCCAGTAACCTGATGGCAGCCACATGTGCCTTGGCCAAATCCACTACATGGATGTAATCGCGGATGGCCGAGCCATCCGGCGTGTTATAGTTATTACCGAATACCGTAATCGGCCCACGTTTGCCAACAGCGCTCTGCGTAATGAAGGGCACAAGGTTTTGGGGTACACCTAGCGGCAGCTCCCCAATCAAAGCGCTTTCATGAGCACCCACCGGATTGAAGTACCGGAGCGAGATGATGTTGTAATTGCTGAAAGCTGCAGCAGTTTCCGATAGTATTTCCTCTGATACCTGTTTGGTGTTGCCATAAGGCGATTCTGCCTTTTTCACCGGGGCTGCTTCCGTGACAGGCAATTCATCTGGCTGGCCATACACCGTACAGCTTGATGAAAACACAAAATTCACTGGCTTTCCAGCGTACGCATTGAGCAGGTTAACTAACGAGAAAAAATTATTGTGGTAATATTTCAGCGGCTGCTGCACTGATTCGCCCACGGCTTTATACGCGGCGAAGTGGATGATGCCCCTGACATCGGGGTGGTCTGCCACAAATTGATGTACTTTTTCCTCATCACACAGGTCGAATTGGTGGAAGGCAGGCCTCACACCTGTTATTTTTTCCACTTGATCCAATACCCCTACGTTGGAATTAACGAGGTTATCTATCACTATAGGCGTATAGCCGGCATTTTGCAATTCGACGACGGTATGCGATCCGATATATCCTGTACCCCCTGTTACTAAGATTTTGCTCATTATTTTTTATTATAATACGTGAAATCCTTGTGTTTTATTTCCTGGTCTGGCAAAGATTGAAAATATGCATACGTGATTTTCAATCCTTCTTTCCTACCCACCTTAGGTTCCCACCCCAATATTTCTTTCGCTTTGGTAATATCCGGTCGGCGCTGCTTAGGGTCATCTACGGGCAGCTCCTTGTATACGAGCTTTTGCTTCGTTCCGGTAAGTTTGATGATTTCATCGCCGAATTGTTTGATCGTAATTTCATCAGGATTGCCGATGTTCACGGGATAAGGATAGTCGCTATGGAGCAATCGGTATATGCCTTCCACCTGATCATCTACATAGCAGAACGAACGGGTTTGTGACCCATCGCCAAAGACGGTGAGGTCTTCGCTGCGGAGGGCCTGTCCGATGAATGCTGGCAATACCCGCCCATCGTTGAGACGCATGCGTGGGCCATATGTGTTAAAGATACGTACAATCCGAGTTTGCAACCCGTGGAAGGTATGGTAGGCCATGGTAATGGCTTCCTGGAAACGCTTTGCCTCATCGTAAACACCGCGCGGCCCAACTGGATTTACATTACCCCAATATTCTTCGGGCTGTGGACTGACGGTTGGATCGCCATATACTTCGGAAGTGGAGGCTACCAGGATACGGGCTCCCTTTGCCCGTGCAAGGCCGAGTAAATGGTGGGTACCCAAAGATCCTACCTTCAATGTTTGAATGGGGATTTTCAGGTAGTCTATCGGGCTGGCAGGCGACGCGAAATGTAGGATGTAATCCAATGTGCCGGGCACATGCACAAATGTAGAAACGTCGTGTTTGTAAAATTCGAAGTTCTCCAGCTTGAATAAGTGTTCGATATTACGTAAGTCGCCCGTAATGAGGTTATCCATACCAATAACATGGTAATCCTCCTTAATAAAACGATCGCAGAGGTGTGATCCTAAGAAACCGGCAGCGCCGGTGATAAGTATGCGTTTTCTTGACATAATTTGCACAGCATAACCGAATAAGAAAACGGTTTTGATATATTTCCTCCATAAAAATAAACTCGTTAAGGCGGAGGAGAAACCGATAAAATTACTATTTTACTATTTATAACGTAAATTTATCTAAGTTTGACGCGAATATAGGGATTATAGCCAAGATGTGGATAATCTATCTCATTGGAGTAAAAATTTATGGGCTGATTATTTGGGTTTTGTCGCCTTTTTACGATAAGGCCAAAAAATGGACGCACGGCCGGCGAGGGTTGTTCAAACGCATCGCCCATGAGGTGGACAGCCGCGAAGGCAGCGTATGGTTTCATTTTGCCTCCTTGGGTGAGTTTGAGCAAGGAAGACCTGTGTTGGAAGGACTAAGGGCGCTTCGGCCCAACAAAACTTTTGTGATTACGTTTTATTCGCCCTCTGGGTATGAAATACGGAAAGACATGCCATTAGCAGACCATGTCTACTACCTGCCTGAAGATACTCCCGGCAATGCCGCCATGTTCGTCCGGTTAATTAATCCCGAACTGGTTGTATTCACCAAATACGAATATTGGCCGTTTTTCTTTAGGGCATTGGCATCCAATAATATTCCGCTATACCTCATTTCGGCCATTTTCAGGCCAAATCAAGTGTTCTTCAAGTGGTACGGTAGCTTCTTCAGGCAAACGCTCGGATATGTGACCCATTTTTTCACCCAAAATGAGGAAAGTCTCACGCTATTGACCCACCTTGGCCATACCAATGCGAGCCTAGCAGGAGACACCCGTTTCGACCGTGTGGTAGCGCTGCCCAAAACATGTAAACTTATCCCCGAAGTGGAGGATTTTGTACAGGAAAACCGCGTATTGGTAGCCGGTAGCACTTGGCCTGCCGACGAAGAACTGCTCGCACAACTGCACCGAAAGTATCCAACCTGGAAAATCATCATCGCCCCACATGAAATCCATGAGGACCACCTCCGATCCATTGAAAAACTCTTCCCAGAGTCCCTTCGATTTTCGGTGTTGAGCTTGGAGCAAGAGGTAAGGAAATCTAAAATCGTACGTCTAAAATCTAAAATTCTAATAATTGACAACATTGGCATGCTTTCCTTGCTATACACTTATGGCCATGTTGCTTACATTGGTGGTGGTTTCGGCACGGGTATCCACAATACTTTGGAAGCGGCTACGTACGGTATTCCAGTGATTTTCGGGCCTAATTATCATAAATTCCAAGAGGCAAACGACCTAATCGCAAATGGGGGCGGTTTCAGCGTACGAGACGAGGGCGAATTGCTGGTGGTTTTTGAAAGTCTACAAACTTCCACAACACGGGAAGCTACCGGAAAGGTAGCGGAGCGATATGTACAGGAAAATGCCGGAGCGACCCGACTTATCTTAAATCACTTGGTTGCCAGTGATACGATGAACAATTGACAGCTTCATTTTCAACAAACAATGCCGCAGCAATATGGTCGGCCATCAATTTTCCCTTCCTGGTGAGCATCACTTTTTGATTTTCAAAGAACACCTCTCCGCTTGTTGCAAATGACTGCAAGCTGGCATAGAGCATCTTGCTATTTTTTTCGCCGAAATTTTCTTTCACATAGTCCAAATCCAACCCCCATATCGTTCTCAATGTGGTCATGATATATTCGTTGAGTTTGTCTTGCTCACTTAAGGTTTCTTTCTCGTAGGATAGTTTGCCAATATGCAGCCCCTTGATATATTTCGCATTGTTGTTGACATTCCACTGCCGTGTGCTGCCATCGAAGGAATGGGCAGAAGGGCCTATACCGAGATAAGGCACCCCCTTCCAATAATTACTGTTATGTCGTGCGTAATTCCCCGGTTTTGCAAAATTGGATATTTCGTAATGGGTATATCCGGCTGTAGCAAGCATATCCATCAGGTATTCGAATTGGGTGACACTCGCTGCCTCATCCATGGGTGGTTGTTTCCCCATGTGAATGAAAGCGGCTAGTGCAGTATGCGGCTCCACGGTCATGCTATAGGCAGAAATATGTGGAATCTCGAGCTCCAGCAGCTTATCGATATTATATTGCCATTTGTCGGCGGAAAGCAAAGGGTAGCCATAAATTAGGTCGGACGTGATGTTGCCATATCCCGCATCCTGCACCCGTTGGATGGCATGCTGTGCTTCCTCTGCATTATGTGCGCGGTTCATCCAGCGTAGGTCCTCCTCGAAAAACGATTGGATGCCGATGCTGAATCGATTGATGGAGGTATTTTTCAGTGCATTTACCTTCGTTATATCGAGATCATCGGGATTAGCTTCAATGGTAATTTCAGCGTTCGGGTGGACATGGAAGTGTTCGGCCACCAGATCGATAAGGTACTGGATATCATCTGCTGCAAGCAAGGATGGCGTACCCCCACCGAAATAGAGGGTTTCGACGGATTGCCCAACCAGGTAATGGGCTTGTATGCCGATTTCCTGGTGCATGGCATGTAACATCTCGCTCTTGTATTTCAGCGACGTGCTGAAGTGGAAATCGCAATAATGACATGCTTGCTTGCAAAAGGGAATATGGAAATAGATACCAGCCATGGTGCAAAGGTACAGTATATTCTGCGGGCTAATGACATGCCTACCGGCTTGGGGGAAATAAAAAAGAAGCTGTCTTTCTTTTCAGACAGCCTCCCATAACATCTTTACGGAATATATTAAGATTATCCGGCTTTGTTCATTGCTTCTTCTTTCATTTTGTCGTTTGCCACGATCACGATTTCAACACGACGGTTTTGGGCTCGGCCGCTCTCTGTATCGTTGTCGCCAATAGGTTCATGGAAACTCTTTCCTTCCGTTTTTATGCGACGTGATGATAACCCCTGAGATACCGCATAGTCTCTTACCGCTTTGGCCCTCCGCTCTGATAATCCTTGATTGTACTTGTCGGCCCCTTTATTGTCTGTATGCCCAATGACCAGGATATCGGTATCTGGATTGCTATTGAGGGAGGCAACCAAGTTGCTGATGTTATCCTGTGCAGCCACCTTCACGTCTGTTTTGTCAAAATCGAAGAGGATGCCTGAGTCAAATTTAACGATGATACCCTCATCGGCTTTGATAACTTCTGCCCCTGCGACTGTCCGTTCAATTTCCGCAGCCTGTTTGTCCATTTTCTTACCGATCAACCCACCGGCTACTCCACCTAAGGCTGCACCAGCCAAGGCCCCCACAGCCGTATTGCCGGCCTTTTTGCCAATGATAGCACCCAAAGCTCCACCCGCCACGGCACCAGTTGCAGCGCCCTTTTGTGTGTTACTCATGGATTGGATTGTACTGCAACTGCCCAGCAGCATGGCTGATGTAGCTACTGAAAGCCCGAGTAAGGCTATTTTTCTGTTGATTATCATGACTTTTTGTTTTTATTTTAACTGTACAAACCCAATGCCAAAACTTGCTGAGCGGTGGATACATCTCGGTCATTTCTCTTGTGGCGGACTCTCCAATGCGGGGAGTTTAGGTGCAGCGGGGCGGCCGTCCCGGTCAAATTGCTTATAAGATTGAAGAATATACGCCGTGAGGTCATATTCTGCCCAATATTGGATTTTCTCGTAAGATGGCCGATACCAGCTCATGAAATTTTTCAGGTCATCGCCCTCAAGTCCTGTTAGTTCATGAATCAGGCGCTGATTGAATTTGCGATCTACGGCGGTGGCCTCTAACTCCCTTCCCATATATTGCTGGAACCGTCGGGCGTTGCGTGGAGTACGCCCTAAAAGCTCATAAAGCGATGTAATGGGATTGAAGATATAGGCCAATGCTGGCGGTTTGCCATCGTAATAAACACCTTGCTTGCGGTAACCGCGCATAACATCGTTGAGTTCAGCTTCTTTACTCATCCGGTCTACGTTGACCGTTTCCAATACAATACTTTCCGGTTTCATATCAATGAGTATGTCGCTCAATGTTTTTATCTCAGTCACCGCTTGCTCATAACCCATGGTATTGACCGTAATGCTATCGCCCACTGTAGCATGGAGCTCGAACGTACCTACGTTATTGGACACTGTTGTGCGGCCTGTATTTTTATTGATGATGGTTACATTGCTCAGTCGTTTGCTCGTACCAGCTTCTACGATAATGCCACGGATAGTTCCAGATTCCTGCGCAAATAGCCCTATAGGCAAGCATGATACTAAAACGAAAAGTATGCTGACAATATAATTCATTCTCAAAAGGCTTCGAAATTTGTTGTGCCGCAATCTACCTTTTTTAGACCGCTATTCTTTTAAAACGTTAATTGGATGTTTCTTGTTTAACTTTTTTTAACACTGTATCTTCGTGGTTCTATGATCTTGCATGCCGGTTGACGCCAAGCCCAACGGCATCAATGATAGGGATAAAACACAAAGTTGGCCCCTTCGGGCACAACGACAAACACACACATAAAATCCTCCGGCTTTTTATAGTGCTTGATGAAACGTGCCTTCCGGTCTTCTTTGATAATACCCCGCTCCACAAATTCTTCCAAGGTGGATGCATGGACAGACCAAGCCGTACCCAATTCTTCCTTATCCAAAATCAATTCGCCCACCTCTACTTTATGTTGATGAGCAATGAAAATTGGATAGGCCGAGAGGCCTTCGGCCATGATTTCTACAGCAATCTCCCTAATAGATTCACTGTAAAAATCCAAATCAACCTTGAGACTTTTTAGTGGACTCTTTTTATTGGGTTGTCCGTCGTCGTCAGCTTGGGCAGAAAGCAAATCTTGTAATTCCATATACTTATTATCTTTTTAAGACCAATAAGACCACATTCTCGACATGCTGGGTGTGTGGGAACATGTCTATGGGTCGAATGCGCCGAACCTCGTATTTTTCATTGAGCAATGCCAGGTCTCTCGCTTGTGTAGCAGCATTGCAGCTTACATACACAATTTTGGGTGCTTCTATCTCCAATAACCGCGTCACCACATCAGCATGCATACCAGCCCGCGGAGGATCAGTAATGATCACATCGGGTTTGCCATGCTCCTCAACAAAATGAGCTGTTAATATATCTTTCATATCCCCTGCATAGAATTTGGTATTGCCAACTCCGTTTAGCGCTGAATTAATCTTGGCATCTTCTATGGCAGAGGGAACATATTCCACTCCGATGACCTCCTGTACGTGCCGAGCGATGAAATTGGCAATAGTTCCTGCGCCGGTATATAAATCATACACCCGCTCATGGCCTTCAAATGCAGCAAAGTCACGGGTTATTTTATAGAGTTCGTATGCTTGCACTGAATTGGTCTGGTAGAATGACTTGGCTCCCACCTTAAACCGCAGCCCCTCCATTTCTTCAAAGATATAATCACGACCCGCAAAAACATGAATATCCTGGTCAAATATCGTGTCGTTTTTCTTTTGGTTAAGGATGTACAACAATGAAGTAATCTGTGGGAACGTATTCTGGAGAAATGCCATTGTTCTTTCCACGGTCGCTTCATCGGCATAAGCAAACACCACGATGACCATCAATTCGCCGGTAGATGCTGTACGGATGATGAGGTTACGCAGTTCCCCTTCATGCTGTCGTAGGTCATAAAAGGAAATCCGCTGCTCAAGTGCAAAGTCACGTAGCTTGTTGCGAATATCATTTGATGGTGATTGCTGTAAGTGGCAATGTTGGATATCCAATATCTTATCAAATCGGGAAGGCACATGGAAACCCAAGGCGTTCAGCTCGGGAGCAGCCTGTCCGTCCTCAATATAGGTAAGCCATCGCTTGTTGGAAAATGTGTATTCAAGTTTATTGCGATAGTATTGTGTTTGGGGTGCCGGAAGTATCGCCTCCATGGGCGATGTATCTATTTTGCCCAAGCGAGCGAGTGCATTGTCAACGCTTTTTTGCTTGTAGGTCAATTGCGCGGTATAATCCATGTGCTGCCATTTACATCCACCACATGTCCCGAAATGATGGCAAAAGGGATCTACCCGATATGTTGAGGCTTTTTTGAGCAACGATACTTTTGCCTCGGCAAAATTCTTTTTCTTCCGTATTAACTCCACGTCCACCACATCCCCCGGAATAGCCTTATCTACGAAAAGGACAAGGTCGTCCGCTTTACCCACACCTTTGCCTTCTTCGGCGATATCGGTAATCGAAACATCGTACATCAATCTTTTTTCAGGAGGAATCCTTCGTCTGCTCATATGGTTGCAAAGGTACAGTTTTTCTAGGTTATGTCCATTAAACGCGGATACTGCAGATTTACGCGGGGAGGGAGATAAACTCCATTGCCTTAATCAACAGTGGCCTTCACCAAATAAGGCAGTATTTCCTTTTGGAAGGAAACAAAGTTTTTTCGTACGTCAGCTTCGCTCACGGAAGTAAATGCGAAGGAGAATACAATATTTTTACTGGCTTTGATGAGGAATGTCAGCTTTTCGGGTGCCACGGATTTCCCTATTTCGGTATTGTTGATAAAAGAGCTGATGAGCAAGAATTCTAAATCGTCCGATAAGGTTCGCAGATATTCTTGTGTGTTGGCGGATTCGCGGATAAAATCCCAACCTAAAAATTCATTGCAGATGGTGTAGGTAAGTCGGCTTACCCGTAGGATGGTATTACTCAGATAAGTTTCAAGGTCTGCCTGGTTGTTGTATTTCTCCAATAAATCCTCCACGCTTTCACGAATATAATCCATTAGGATGGCATGCAACACCAATTCCTTGCTGTCGAAATATTTATAAATCGTGGCTTTGGCAATCTTGGCTTTGCGGGCAATCTCATTGACACTGGTTTTTTTGTAGCCATAGCGTCTAAAAAGCTCCCGGGCAGCCTTTTTGATGGTTTCTTTTATTTTGTCGGCTTCCATTAATTTGATACGATTATGGTTTCGCCATTCCGATGTGCCCGATAGGGTTTAAGTGGGCATTCGGCTATTTCGGCTGGAGATCCATTTACCAGTAAATATCGAGCGCCTGAACAGGGATCTTTGGCTACGATGCCGCCATCTTCCACTTCAACCGCGCACCGCTTTTCAGGGACCACAGTGCTGCATCGGTCATAAGCAATGTATCCTTGCCCCGTATTGACAACGATCAAACCGGCCACTCCTCCCCTTTCGGTTACAGCATACCCTCCTGGCGTATAAAGTTGAGAGTACTGAACCATGGATACCTGTTCCATTACCGGCACATCCTGCACCACATTACACCCTCCTTTTTTACAAGCCCCATGCAGCAATAAAATTGCTGGGAACATTATATACCAACTAATTTTAGTCATCTAAATAAGTTCCGTTTCAAACTGGCCAAGAAAGCGTACATCGTTTTCGGAAAATAGGCGCAGGTCTTTGATTTCATATTTAAGGTTCGTGATACGTTCTATTCCCATCCCGAATGCGAAGCCACTGTACTTACCACTGTCGATACCACAGTTTTCGAGCACATTGGGGTCTACCATACCGCAGCCCAATATCTCTACCCAACCAGAGCCTTTACACATCGCGCATCCGTTACCTTTGCATATTGTACAACTGATATCCATCTCAGCCGATGGTTCAGTGAATGGGAAATATGAAGGACGGAAACGTACGTTCGTGTCTTCGCCAAACAACTCTTGCACAAAGTGGTATAACGTCTGCTTCAGGTCTGCAAAGGAAACTCCTTCATCTACATATAGCCCTTCCACTTGGTGGAAAAAGCAATGAGCACGTGCGGATATCGCCTCATTGCGATACACCCTCCCCGGCATAATGGCTCGAAAAGGAGGGGTGCCATTTTCCATCATCCGTACCTGCACGGATGATGTATGTGTACGTAATGCAATGTCATTGCCATCCTGCTTCTTGATAAAAAAGGTGTCCTGCATGTCCCGGGCAGGGTGTTCAGGAGGGAAATTAAGTGCCGTGAAATTATGCCAATCGTCTTCGATTTCTGGCCCTTCGGCAACTGTAAAACCCAATTTCTTGAATATTTCAACAATTTCCTTCCTTACCAACGATAGTGGGTGACGCGATCCGAATACAAACCCTTCTCCAGGTAAGGTGAGGTCTTCTGCTTCGCGTTTGGAAGCTTGCGATGCCGAAGCAAATTGCTCCTGTGACGTTTTATATTTATTCTCCGCGGCTTGTTTGAATTCGTTTAACGTTTTCCCAAGTTCCCGCTTTAAATCAGGCGATACCGATTTGAATTCATCGAATAAAGTCCGTACCACACCTTTGGTCACCAGAAATTTCAACCGGAAAGCCTCTACATCCTCACTGGATTGGGGGGTGAACCGCGCTATCTCTTCGGTGTATTGTTGTATCTTCTCTTGCAACATGACGCCAAAGATACAGCAAAAAAATAAAACTAGCTACCGGCAGTCGGCTCAGGGTGCACGACAGATTGCTGCATTTTTGGCTCTTGCTTCACACTTACCGACTTCCAGTCTTATTGACTTACCAACTTTTAATCTTAAAACAACGAATCTTCTTCCCCTTCATTTTCTTTAAAATCTACGTCGACACTGCCCTCTTCCGCTTTTTTCGCTGATTGCTCACTCGTGGCATTCGGGCCACTTGTAGGTTCAAAATCACTTCTACGCCCTAGTAAAGTGAAGTTTTCAGCTACCACCTCCGTGGTATAGCGCCTAATCCCTTCTTTATCCTCGTATGTACGTGTTCTCAGTTTGCCTTCAATATACACCAACTTGCCTTTGAAAAGATACTTTGCCGCCACTTCAGCCAATCCCCGCCACATCACGATATTATGCCATTCGGTCTGCTCCACCTTGCGACCATCCTTGTTGTACATTTCTGATGTGGCCAACGGAAAACTCGCAACCGTAACATTCCCTTCCAAATGGCGAATCTCTGGATCCTTACCCAAGTGCCCTACTAAAATAACTTTGTTGATGCCTGACATAATAATTTAGGTATAATATTCAACCATAAAATTCTTTAAAAAAGAATAAATTAGCTTAGGTTTAGCTAATGTATTCAAATCTTTTATAAAAACATAATCCCAGTTTATTTTTTTTCTGATGGAGGCTTGCCCAGTATTCACAGAAATGAACTGTGCAAAAAGGTTTTGATGGCTCAACACATGCTTTATTGGCCCTGCCATCAACTGCAAATCGGCGTTTGCCCCAAAGCAGGTGATGACTTCTTTTTGGTCGGCTAATTCAAACACTTCCATCTGATAAGGGGTTTCGATCAGTGGTAGTTCATACAAGTTTTCCCAAATATCACCTTTATCCCGCTTGCTCATCAACAACCGATCGCCTTCTAAGACCACAAAATAGTTAAAATAACGGTTGCGGCTTGCTTTGCCCTTTACTTTGATGGGTAACTGGTTTACACGCCCTTCTTGCAAGGCACGGCAGTCCAACCGGAGCACACAGTTAGCGCAATCGGGATTTTTGGGTTTGCATTGTATGGCTCCAAATTCCATGATCGCTTGGTTGTAAATACCGGGATGCGTTTCATCGAGTAGGTCATAGGCCAATCCAAGGAAAAGTTTTTTTCCTTTGGACGAATTGATAGGTTCGTCAATTCCAAAATAACGAGCCAATACCCGGAACACATTGCCGTCTACTACGGCTTTTGCTTCATCGGTAGAAAAGGAAGCAATGGCGGCGGCGGTGTAATCGCCTATCCCTTGGAGTTTGATAAGATCGTCATATCGCGTGGGGAAACTACCACCGTACTCGGTCATTACTGCTTTGGCTGCCTTATGCATATTGCGGGCCCTGGAATAATAGCCCAACCCTTGCCAATGCAGCAGTATTTCGTCTTCCGAAGCTTGCGCAAAAGCAGCCACATCAGGATAATGCGATAAAAACCGATGGAAATAAGGCATCCCTTGCTCCACGCGTGTTTGCTGCAGGATAACCTCGGAAAGCCAAATGACATAGGGGTCTTGGGTATGCCGCCAAGGGAGGTCGCGCTTATGCTGGAGGTACCATACTTTGATGTCTTTGGAAAATGCCATAGGGCAAACATCATAATTTTTTTTCACACTGCTCATAATCTGCCAAACTGTCATCCATTCAAAATATTATTGTTAGCTTTGTAAGCTTTAATCAACAACGATGTTTGAGATACCGACAAGCGCAAAACAACACGACGAATCGCGGCAAGGCGAGGCATTGCTTTTGGAAAAAGACCCAAAAAAACACAATGGGCGCAAGCTGTATATCGAAAGTTATGGCTGCCAGATGAATTTTTCTGACAGTGAGATCGTCGCATCCATCCTGCTCGACAGTGGTTTTGAGACCACGCGAGATTATAAGGAGGCTGATGTCATCTTCATCAACACCTGTTCCATCCGAGAAAATGCCGAGCAGCGTGTACGCAATCGGTTGAAGGAATTTGAATCGGCGAAAGCCAAAAACCCAGGTATGGTGGTGGGTGTGCTAGGTTGCATGGCTGAACGGCTGAAATCTAAATTCCTTGAGGAGGAAAAGTTGGTTGACGTGGTGGTGGGGCCTGATGCCTACCGTGACCTACCCAACCTCATCGAAAAGGTAGACGAAGGCTCGCGTGCGGTGAATGTATTGCTTTCGCGCGAAGAGACTTATGCAGATATTAGCCCTGTACGCCTCAACTCGAATGGGGTGACGGCATTCATCTCCATTATGCGGGGTTGCGACAACATGTGTTCGTTTTGTGTGGTGCCATTCACCCGGGGCCGAGAACGTAGCCGCGACCCACAATCCATCGTGAAGGAAGCCCAGGACCTCTTCCATGCGGGATATCGAGAAGTGACGCTCTTGGGGCAAAACGTAGACTCCTATAAATATGCCGCTCCCACTGCTGATGGTGAGGAACCGGCAGTCAACTTTGCCAACCTGCTGGAATTGGTGGCTCAAGTGAATCCACTGCTACGTGTTCGCTTTTCCACATCGCATCCAAAAGATATCACCGAT
Source organism: Parapedobacter tibetensis (assembly GCF_024704835.1). Lineage (GTDB taxonomy): Bacteria > Bacteroidota > Bacteroidia > Sphingobacteriales > Sphingobacteriaceae > Parapedobacter > Parapedobacter tibetensis. Next base: position 497,178 of record NZ_JAMXBE010000002.1, on the reverse strand, counting down.
GAGGTGTTGCACACGATGGGGAAGTACGAAAACATTTGCAAATACATCCACCTGCCTATACAGTCTGGCAATTCCAGGGTGCTGAACCTCATGAACCGAACGTATGACCGCGAGTGGTATAAGGAACGCGTGGATGCCATCCGCAGGATTATCCCCAATTGTGGGATTTCTACCGATGTCATCACCGGTTTCTGTAGCGAAACTGAGGAGGAACATCAAGACACGCTTTCGATGATGGATTATGTGAAGTATGATTATGCATATATGTTTGCCTATTCCGAAAGACCGGGCACGTTGGCAGCAAAACGCTATGCCGATGATGTGCCAGAAGAAGTGAAAAAAAGACGCCTGACGGAAGTGGTGAATAAGCAACGCGAACATAGCCTTGAACGCTTGCAGACCTATGTAGGTAAAACGCATAGCGTGCTCATCGAGGGGTTATCTAAGCGTTCGGATAAAGATTACTGCGGCCGGAATGACCAAAACGCCATGGTGGTTTTCCCCGTGGATGAGCGCTATCATGTGGGCGATTACGTAAAGGTTTATGCAGATCGGTGCACATCGGCAACGTTGATTGGACGGATTGTAGATTAATAATTGCGTATAGCGTTGAAAAAAAATGGACATTCAAGATATAAAAAATAGATTTGGCATCATTGGTAACTCGCCATTGCTCAATCGGGCTATCGATATCGCGCAACAAGTGGCGCCCACCGATATTTCTGTGCTGATTACTGGTGAAAGTGGAAGCGGTAAGGAAGTGTATTCACACATTATCCATCAGCTCAGCACACGCAAACATGGCCCCTTCATTGCGGTAAACTGTGGGGCCATTCCGGAAGGAACGATAGATTCCGAGCTTTTCGGACATGAAAAAGGCTCCTTCACCGGTGCACATGAAGCACGAAAGGGATATTTTGAGGTGGTTGATGGAGGCACCATCTTCTTGGATGAGGTGGGTGAATTGCCCTTGAGCACGCAAGCTCGTTTATTGCGCATATTGGAGTCTGGCGAATATATCCGTGTGGGCTCCTCGAAAGTGCAAAAAACCAATGTACGGGTAGTGGCGGCCACTAATGTTGATATTTATGAAGCCGTGCAAAAAGGCAGGTTCAGGGAAGACCTCTATTACCGACTCAATACTGTACCCTTGCGTATCCCATCCTTACGCAACCGCAAGGAAGACATCCACCTGCTTTTTCGCAAATTCGTGGCCGATTTTACCGATAAATACCGTAGCCCCAATGTGCAACTAACCGAAGATGCGCAGCAACTGCTCGCCAACTATGCTTGGCCTGGTAATGTGAGGCAACTGAAGAACATTGCCGAACAAATTGCCGTGTTGGAAAAAGAACGAGTGATTGATGCGAAGATACTCCAAAATTATTTGCCGCTTGACAATAGAAGCAACTTGCCTGTGCATGTCGCTTCCGGCAGCAAGGAAGATTTTTCCGAGCGGGATTTGCTGTACAAGGTGCTATTCGATATGAAAAAAGATATGGTCGAGTTAAAAAAATTGGTAGTCGAGATTATCCAAAACGGAGCTAATTCATCGACTTTTGAGGAAAACTCGCCGTATATCAATAAATTATATCGGGAAGTAGATAATCCTCCCAACCAAGAACAGCTGGGCGCATCGTCCACCTTGACCATTCACCAACCACAGGCCAATCGAAAAGAAGATTTCCACCTCCACACACAAGAGGCTGAAGAAGTGGAGGAAGAATCGCTTTCATTGGTGGAAAAGGAATCGGATTTGATTAAAAAAGCCTTAAAAAAACACAAGGGCAAACGTAAATCTGCAGCGCACGAATTGGGCATATCCGAAAGGACATTGTATAGAAAGATAAAAGATTTGAACCTCAATTGATAAGGTTATAGGCTATGATAATTAAGCAAGCGTTTCATTGTGTGTGGATTCTATTGGCAACCTCGCTTATCCAAGGTTGTGGTGTAAAATATGGCTTCACTGGGGGCTCCATTCCCGAGGATATGAAAACCGTGACCGTGGAGTTTTTCGAAAACACGGCTCCGATTGTCTACCCTACACTGAGCCAGAGCTTCACGGAGGCACTCAAAGACCGGATACGTAACCAGTCGAGCCTCAGCCAAGTAAGTAACAATGGCGATGCCATATTCGAAGGGCGAATTACGGGATACAGTATCGCGCCCGCAGCGGTGGAGGCAGGCACAGACCGTGCCGCGCTCAATAGGCTTTCGATTACTATCAGTGTCAAATACACGAACAGCATCAAACCCGAAGACAGTTTTGAGGAGCCATTTACACGGTTCAAAGATTTCTCCTCTGCCAGCTCCTCCATACAGGCGCAGGAAGAATCGCTCATCAGGGATATAAACGAGATGCTGACCGAAGACATTTACAACAGGGCCTTCGCGAATTGGTAACCCCGATAAAATGGATCGACGTGAAACATACAGACGATAAAGAAACTTATAACTCTATATTATCCAATCCTTCGGAAAGTGAAGAGGCAACCATTGCGCTATTGATCGATCGGTATCCCTATTCACAACCATTGCGGTACCTGCAAGCGCGGAAGCAGTTTCAGACAAATAGTGAAGAAAATGATGCCGGAATCGCATTGCTGTATACCGGTTTTCCCGACTGGCTTTATGGGTATATAGCTGCCGACGATGAAGCCGACGATTCCGCAGATCGCATTGCCCCTCCTCCTTCTTCTGTCCCTGATTTTTCTTTCGACATTGATGATGCAGAGGCGCAGGCGGCGGATGAGATCTTGATGACAATGGAAGCGCAGGAAACAGCATACCAGACCGATGAAACCTCCACCGCTCCTGAAATAGAAACCGTGGTGCCTGATTTGGATGAATTCGAAATACATCAAGGGGATGTGGTCGATGACAATGAAGGAAACGAACAAGCTGATGGATTGGATGATGGATGGATACCTGAACATCCTATCGCTATGGATTACCTGGCATATGAAGAACTGAAAGAAACAGATTCGGAGACGGAACAGGATGATACACGCCAAGAAATGGTGCCTTTGTCGCAAGCCACTCCACATGAGAAGGTGAGCCTTTACAATGACAACCATATGCCATATAGTTTCCTTTGGTGGCTCAATAAAACCCGGATGGACCACGCACATACCTACCAACCGTATGCGCCACTTAATAATAACGCATCATACGCCCCCAGTCGGAATCTCAAACTTGGTGAAGAGCGGGTATTGGATCAGCAGATCAGGGAAACCATATTCCATTTGCAGGCTCCAGAGGAAAAACTGAGCGCCGACCACCAGCTAAAAACCATATCTTTCAAGGTGCCTAAAAAGATAGACCCCGTAATTGAACGTTTTATCCGCGAGGATCCCCAAATCAAACCTCCTCCAGCGGACAAAATAGATTTGGAAAACAAGGCACGGAAAAGCGCTGAGGACCAATCAACACTCGTCTCTGAGACATTGGCAAAAATATATGTTGAACAAGGGTTATATCCAAAAGCAATAGCCATCTATAAAAAATTAAGTTTGAAATATCCCGAAAAAAGTGCTTACTTTGCCGCTCAAATTGCTGAATTAGAGAACAAATTAACTTAACAAAATATAAAAGATGCAAACGTTATTGATCATATTGATTATTTTGGCCAGTATTCTGTTATCTTTCCTCATCTTAATCCAAAATCCGAAAGGAGGAGGGTTGGCTTCCGGATTTGCCGGAGGTACTAATTTGATGGGCGTGAAGCGTACAGGAGACATCTTGGAGAAAGGTACTTGGGGGCTGATAATCTCGATTATCGTATTTTCTTTAATCATGAATGTTTCAGGACCTTCTTCAGGTTCAGGAGGTAATGAGTTGATGGATCAGATTAACCCATCGGCACCCACCTCAACACCGCTTCCGGCTACGGAGGTTCCTGAAGCTATCTTGGAAACAGATACCGATACTACACAGTAACAACGAAATCATGACACCCATGATAAGGCTTCATCCGCTTAATGGCAGATGAAGCTTTTTTGTCGTTGGTTCGACAGGCTCAAACTGACATCCTGACACGCTGCCGACTGAACCAATCCCTTTCGCCGCCATGTTAACGTGAAAAAATGGCAAGGATAAGGGGTAAATCGATGGCTTGGCATAGTTGATGAAGGATATAAAACTGGAACATAAACATATTAGTAATAACAAATAATTAATAGTATCAAATTATGGCATTAAGTATTAAACCTATCGGAGACAGAGTGGTGGTAGAAGCCGCCCCTGCAGAGGAAAAGACCGCATCCGGCATCTATATTCCGGATACTGCCAAGGAAAAACCACAACGTGGAACCGTAGTAGCTGTTGGCGCAGGAAAAACTGATGAGCCATTAACAGTAAAAGTAGGAGACGAAGTGTTATATGGCAAGTATTCCGGCACTGAAATCACTTATGAAGGGAAAGAGTACTTGATTATGAAAGAATCCGACATCTACGCAATACTGTAGACCAATAATTTTAACGTAAAAACGATGTGAGCATATGACCATATGGAGCTGCTGTAAATTTTAATTTTCACATCTCAAATCATATATCTCACGTCTCAAATCTTATTCAAAAAATGGCAAAACAAGTTAAGTATAATGTAGAAGCACGTGATGCACTCAAGAAGGGTGTAGATACGTTGGCAAATGCAGTAAAGGTAACGTTGGGCCCACGTGGCCGTAATGTAATCATTGAGAAGAAATTTGGTTCTCCTTCCATCACCAAAGACGGTGTCACGGTAGCTAAGGAAATTGAATTGAAAGACGCCTTGGAAAACATGGGTGCACAAATGGTTAAAGAAGTGGCTTCCAAAACAGCTGACCAAGCTGGTGATGGCACTACTACGGCTACGGTATTGGCTCAAGCCATTATCGCTCCAGGTTTGAAAAGCGTGGCTGCTGGAGCCAACCCAATGGATTTGAAGCGTGGCATCGATAAAGCTGTTGCCGCCGTGGTAGGCAGCTTGAAGACGCAATCGCAAACCGTTGGTGAAGACAACAGCAAAATCAAGCAAGTGGCCAGCATCTCTGCCAATAATGATGACTTGATCGGTGCGCTGATCGCTGAAGCCATGGAAAAAGTAGGCAAGGATGGCGTAATCACCGTAGAGGAAGCCAAGGGTACCGAAACTGAGGTGAAGACCGTAGAAGGGATGCAATTCGACCGCGGTTACCTGTCGCCTTACTTCGTAACCAATACGGACAAGATGGAAGCAGATTTGGAAAACCCTTACATTCTGATTTACGACAAGAAAATCAGCAACATGAAGGAATTGCTTCCCATCCTCGAAAAACAAGTACAAACCGGCAAACCGTTGCTTATCATCGCTGAGGACCTTGACGGTGAAGCATTGGCTACACTGGTCGTAAACAAGATCCGCGGCTCACTGAAAGTGGCTGCTGTGAAAGCTCCTGGATTCGGCGACCGCCGTAAAGCGATGTTAGAAGATATCGCAATCCTCACTGGTGGTACCGTTATCTCTGAAGAAAGGGGTTACAAACTCGAAAACGCTGAGCTTTCATACCTCGGTCAAGCTGAGAAGGTTGTTATCGATAAAGATAATACCACCATCATCAATGGTTCAGGTAATGTGGATGACATCAAAGGCCGTGTTAACCAAATCAAAGCACAAATCGAAACCACTACTTCAGACTACGACCGCGAGAAATTGCAAGAGCGTTTAGCTAAGTTAGCTGGTGGTGTAGCCGTATTATATGTAGGTGCTGCCACTGAAGTGGAAATGAAAGAGAAAAAGGATCGTGTAGACGATGCTTTGCATGCTACCCGCGCTGCAGTAGAAGAAGGTATCGTAGCCGGAGGCGGTGTAGCCTTCATACGTGCTGGAGAAGTTTTGAAGGACCTAAAAGGTGCCAACGAGGACGAAAACATTGGCATTGAAATCATAAAACGAGCCATCGAAGAGCCTTTGCGCCAAATCTGCAATAACTCCGGCATCGAAGGTGCTGTAGTGGTACAGAAAGTGAAGGAAGGCAAAGCCGACTACGGATATAATGCCCGCACCGATGTATACGAAAACTTGATTGGCGCTGGGGTAATTGATCCCACGAAGGTCACACGTATTGCATTGGAAAATGCCGCTTCTATCGCTGCTATGCTACTGACCACCGAGGTGGTGCTAGCAGACGAACCGGAAGAAGAGAAAGCTGGTGCAGGCGCTCCCCCTATGGGTGGAGGCATGGGCGGTATGATGTAATACCCCCTCCTAAAACATTCTTTTCAATAACTATTAGAGCCCGCCAACAGACAGCGGGCTCTTTTTTTCATCTCTTCCTAACAAAGATGTGATTTGCCTAAACTTTATCCACCTTTTAAACTTAATTTGTACTTTACATAAATTTAATATTACAATAACACATAAAACATGGGAATATTGCACCTTGACGCCAAAATTAAATAGGTTATGGATTTCTTATTTATCTTGTTGGTGGTATTGTTGGTATTGGCTATCGTAGATCTTATCGTAGGGGTAAGCAACGATGCAGTTAATTTCCTTAATTCTGCCATAGGAAGCAGGGTAGCTTCATACAAGACGATTATCATTATTGCGTCAGCGGGCATCCTAGTTGGCGCATTTTTTTCCAGCGGCATCATGGAAATAGCTCGTCGGGGAATATTCCATCCTGAATATTTTACATTTGATAAAGTGATATGGATTTTTCTGGCTGTCATGCTTACCGATATCGTTCTGCTTGACGTTTTCAATACCATGGGGCTGCCCACATCCACTACCGTATCCATTATATTTGAATTGTTGGGTGCTGCCTTGATGACTGGTTTGCTTTTTTCAGCAGAAAAGCAAGCATCAATAGGAGAGGCGATGAGTTACATCAATTTCAGCAGTACCGTATCCATTATTTCTGGCATCTTCCTTTCCATATTAATCGCGTTCACGGCAGGAGCGTTGATACAATATCTCTGCCGCTTGGCATTTAGTTTCCAGTACGAACGTAGACTTGCCAAACTTGGCTCCATATTCTCGGGAATAGGCATTACAGCAATCATCTATTTCCTACTCATTAAGGGATTGAAAGGCACTACACTGTTGCAAGGGCCTTGGGTAGAGCGGTTGTTGGATAATACCCTGCCCTTGTTGGGCGGGATTTTCATCGGTTTCACACTTTTGTGCCTATTTTTGCAGCGTTATTTCAAAATCAATCCCTTGAAAATAGTGGTACTTGCAGGCACGTTTTCGCTAGCCATGGCCTTTGCCGGCAATGATTTGGTCAATTTCATCGGGGTACCCATCTCCGGATTGCTGGCTTATCAAAATTGGGCGGCCAGCGGAGTGGCCGCAAATGAGCATTATCAAGTTTTTCTCGCAAGCAACGATGTGGTTGTACCCAATTATATGTTGTTGATAGCCGGCATAGTAATGGCGGGCACCCTCTGGCTCAGCGCCAAGGCCCGCAAGGTCACCGAAACGGAGATCAACCTAGGCAGGCAGGACGATGGTGAAGGCAGCGATGAGCAATTTAGGCCAAATGCAGTTTCCCGAAGTGTGGTTAAATCAGCATTCCTGTTGGGAAATGTAATAACGGCTTTCATTCCCAAAAATGTAATGCGCAATTATAACCTAAGCTTCGAAAAGGAAAAACTACGCCAAGCCACGCAAGTGGATGGCATGTCGCCAGCCTTTGATTTGCTGCGCGCCGCCACCAATTTGGTTGTGGCTAGTATCCTCATTGCTTGGGCCACATCCAAGAAATTGCCCCTCTCTACCACTTATGTGACATTTATGGTAGCCATGGGCACATCATTGGCCGATAAAGCATGGGGAAGGGAATCAGCAGTTTATCGAGTCACCGGGGTATTGAGTGTCATTGGCGGATGGTTTATCACAGCCCTCATCGCTTTTTCCGTGGCCGCCATATTTGCTTTGATTATTTATAAAGGAGGGGTAATAGGCACTTGTGTATTAATAGGAATTATCCTTTCTTACATTGTATTGTCTCATGTCAAATTTACCAAAAGGGAAAAATATGCGCAAAAGGAAAAAAGTCGGTTTAGCATGCTTGAAGGGGCTGACATCGATGTGTATGTGAGAAACAAAAACCTGTTGGTATCGCTAATCATTGATTTAGCACAACATTATAACACCATACTCAATGGTATCCGTACCAATCGGTCAGCTATGCTCAAGACGGTGGATAAGGAACTGGAAGAGCTCGTTCAGTACAGCTATAAACTCAAGCGGAAAAGCCTGCGTGCCATCCGTGAGTTATATGGCCATGATAAAAAATCTGCAGAAGTAATCGTGCATGGAGCAGATTTGTTGCAAGACCTAATCCAATCGGCCAAGTTCCTCAGCGAAGAAAGCCTCCAATACCTGGAAAATCTACACGAGCCATTGGACGATGCTTTTATTGCCGTACTGGAGGAACTTAATGGAAAAATGGGCGATTTATTTGACCTTGTGATTGAAGAGCTTAAAGACAACCAAGGACCCGATATTGCAAAGTTGCGTGAGAGAAGAAATGAGGTGCGCACATTTATCAACATGCATTTCGGAACACAATTAGATATCATCCGCAACAAAAATACTGGCAGCAAGCAAGCACTCTTGCAAACTAGTATGTTTCTGCAAAGTAGAGACATACAAGCGGTGCTATTCCGATTATGCAAGATATATGGGCGGTTTGAAAACTGAGTTGGCTGGATATCATTATATCAGCTTATCGTTATTTTTATGACGGTCTGCATCCCGTATGCTTTTCTTCGTCAGGTTGTTTTCCATGGCTTCCGTCAGATTGATTCCCGTCTGGTTGGCCAAGCATATCAGTACAAACAAAACATCGGCCATTTCATCCGCAAGGTTTACCGCTTCATCTGACTTCTTAAAGGATTGTTCGCCATATTTACGAGCCATAATACGGGCCACTTCTCCCACTTCCTCCATCAGGATAGCTGTGTTGGTCAGCTCATTGAAATAACGTATGCCCGTGGTGTTTATCCACGTGTCTACTAGTTCTTGGGCTTCTTTGATCGTCATGTTTTAAGTTTTAATTTTCAATTCAAGCGTTTTATCATTCTTTTTACCCAACCTGCATCTAGCAAATCAATGGTTTTCCTTATCCTTGGTATCCATCATGATCGTAACCGGGCCATCATTCACCAGTGAGATCTTCATGTCTGCACCGAATATTCCAGTGGCAACTTCCTTGCCCAAAAGGGCTGAAAGTTCAGCGGCCATTGTTTCATATAACGGAATCGCTTGAGCTGGTTTGGCGGCACGGATAAAGGATGGACGATTGCCCTTTTTTGTTTGCGCAAACAGCGTGAACTGGGAAATCAATAAGATATGACCATGGACATCGTTGATAGACTTGTTCATCAGTCCATTTTCATCACCAAATACACGTAAATTGATGATTTTCTGGGCTAGCCATTGCAGGTCTTTGTTACCATCAGTCTCCTCAATACCAAGTAACACAACGAAACCGTTGGTGATTTGTCCTGTGACCACCCCAGCTACGGTACAGGATGCTTCGGATACACGCTGTATGACTGCTCTCATATTACTTTATACGAATCGAGGCCAAGATAATGACTATATGGGAAACCTCATAGGTTTCCCATGGTCTTTGTTTGCATTCAATGGCACTGGGGCGCAACCGATGAAGTTTAATTTATCCAATTAGAATTTTAAATTCAATCCCAGTAGGAAGTTGGCAGTGGCTTGGGGATAATAGAAATTATAATCAACTCTGTCCGCTTCTGACAAATAATAACCCCAAGTGTATCCACTTGATGCGTATTTTTCATTGAATATGTTGTTGACTAATAATGTCAGTCCTAGATTTTTCAATTTCCATAAGGAAGTATTATAAGCCACTCGGATATTATTTACAAAAAAGCCATCGATACTACGATCTTTATTACCCGTGTTGTCTAGATACTGCCTGGATACATATTTACTAAGCAAAGCCAATTCAACCGGTTTCCAGGGCTTGAAAGCCAACTCGCTTGAAGCGACCCAATTTGGTGAAAATGAGATAACTGTCGTCTCGTAGAAATTCTCCACATCGCCTACGACCTCGGTGAAGTTCTTAATCTTATTTTGGCTATAAGCCAGCGTGGCACCCCATGAAAACCAACGTGTGGGAGCCCATCGACCATCAAACTCCAGTCCGATGCGGTAGCTATCGTCCACATTTCTCCTCAAGGTGCTACCCACATCATTAAGTTGACCGGTAGGCACCAGCTGGTTTTTGTACAGCATGGCATAACCGTTTACACCTATATTGAACTGTTGCGACCTGATACGGTAACCCACCTCGATGTCATGCAATTGTTCGGCCTTGGGCGTTTGACCAATAGGCCAATCGGTGAAATCACTGCGCACGGGTTCCTTATTGGCCAGCGCATACGAGGCGTATACATTACTTGCCGCCGACAGCTGATAAGTAAGCCCTACTTTCGGATTGAAAAAATCAAACGAAGCATCTTGCGTAAGATCACGCAGGTCGTTATCTATTCCGGCGATCGCATAATTGATATGCCGGTATTGCACATCTGCAAATAGGAACAATTTGTTCAGTTGGTAAGAAGCCTTCAAATACGTATTGAAGTCCTTTTTAGTAGCATCTCCGTTATAATACCGATATGAAGTTTTGAAAGACCCGTCTCCATCAACAGGGAGGGCGTCATCCGTAAACAAAGGATATTGAGACCATACGATGTCACCGTAATGCCCACCTTCATATTGGTTATAGGCTCCTCCCCATGTAATTTCCAATCCTTTACTATCCTTATATGCCAAGGAATATGTTCCACCATAAAAATGATTATCCAGCCATCGCTGACGCACCAAATCCAATTGGTTTATGGTACTACCATTTATCACGACCGGCAATAGCCCATAATCCACATAGGCGTCATCATCGCGGAATTGCTCATAATAACCCTTTCCACGCGTATAATGCAATGCCGTATTCAATGTCAATTGGTCAGTCAAGGCCGAGGAAAACAACAGTTGGTAATGCGTTTGCTGATAATTATCTGTTTCATTATCATACAGGTATTTATTATACCTCCGGTCTGAACGCAGCAGGTTTTCACGCTCGTAGTTGGTCAACTCCTCATCTGCATATGCATGCATGCCATCTACATCGCCAATAAGCCGTGATTCGGGCGTACCATACCAAGCCTGGTAGGTTTTTTCCTTGCCGCCGAACACATTGGCACGGAGTAAGCTATTCTTGCCATGCCAAGCTCCAGACAAGAAAAAGGATTGCATGTCAGACATAGCCCGGTCTATATAGCCATCGCTTTTGATACGCGATAAGCGCCCGTCAAAGCTGAATTTGCCGTCAATCAACCCAGTTCCCAGACGCACGGTGTTTTTCCAAGAGTTATAGGAGCCGTAGGAATTGTCCAATTCAGCATAAGCATCTTTATTGAGCGTATTGGTTTGGATATTGAGGCTGGCACCAAAGGCGCCAGCACCATTGGTGGAAGTCCCTACTCCTCGCTGTATCTGTATATTGTCAACAGAAGAAGCGAAATCAGGTAGGTTGACGAAAAAAGAACCTAGACTTTCCGCATCATTGAGCGGTATGCCGTTGATGGTGACATTCGTACGCTGTCCATCACTCCCCCGGATGCGCATACTGGTGTATCCGATGCCTGCTCCGGCGTCCGAAGAAATGACCACGCCCGGCGTTTGGTCAAGCAAGTAAGGGAGGTCCTGACCAAGGTTGTTCTTGGCGATGTCTTCCTCACTCATGTTTTTGTAAGTGGTCGCCATATTTTCGCCGGCCCGGGTGGCTCTCACCACCACCTCGTCTGCGAGTACGGTAGCACGTGATAATGCGAAACGTACATCTTGATTCTCCGTCACAGCGGCTTGCTGCGTCTGCGGCTCATAGCCGATATAACTTACTTGTATATCATAGGTCCCCGCCCTGACATTGCGTAGGACCACCACACCCGACGCGTTGGTCTGTCCACGATAAAGCGTACCTGATAATCGTACGGAAGCTCCCAAAAGCGGCTCATTTCTATCTGCGTCCGTCACATGAATAGTCAGGGAATGTTGAGCCATTGCCATACCTACGAAGAACGACAGTATAGTTACTGTCAATAGCCTTTTGATCATTGTTATTGTTTTGAGTTAAACCGTCATTGCAAGGGGTTGGCAATGACCTACTAGTTAACAACCTTACTCCCTACGCCGGCATTACCCGGATCAGGTGCTTGGCACCAAGGTGCCAATGGGTATAATCTCAGCCTTTATTTGTGTTTGTTATCCAAACAAGGCACCCCTAAATGATAACACAAAGATAACGGTTTTTTTACATCCAGCCAAATCATGAAGTATAATGAAATGAGCCAGCGATGAGGGCGGTTATGGGTTTCCCCACAAGTATTGACTACACATGATATTCACCTAAAATTAACATAATTTATAACCATTCTAAATATTTTCGTTTGACACGTTTCTGACACAGCACTGGGGCGATATGTCGTACTTTTGTTACCAGAAATTAAGTGAGCATAGAAAAATCTTGAAAAATCTCAAAGTCATAGCATTCACACACAAGCATGTGGATTTGAAAGATTTGGGCAATCTTGTGATTTGCAACGAAGAGGTGGAAAGCCGACTAATCAACCTCAAACACAGTTTTGACATTCCCGAAATTTTTTATATCGGCACCTGCAACCGCGTAGAATTTGTTTTTTACGGTGCTCATGAACTGACACCGGGTTTCATCAAGGAATTCATGCATAAGCTCAACTTCTGTGTTCCTAGTGAACGCTTGGAATGTTTTCTTGGGCAGGTAACCACTTACGAAGGCATGGATGCGCTCAACCACCTGTTGCGCATGTCTTGCTCGTTGGAAAGCCTAGTAGTAGGTGAAAAGGAAATCCTAGCCCAAGTACGCAAGGCCTATGAGCGCTGCCGTAAAAGCGGATTTACCGGTGATTTTCTGCGATTAGTGATGGACCGCCTCGTCAAAACGGCCAAAGAGGTGTATACACACACACGTATATCCCGAAATCCGGTTTCCGTGGTTTCATTGGCTTATAGAAAATTGCGAGAAATCAAGTTGCACGATAATCCGCGCATCCTTATCATCGGGGCGGGGGAAACTAACAAGAATATAGCCAAATATCTACAAAAACATCGTTTTTCCAATTTTGTAGTATTCAATCGCACATTGGAAAAAGCGCAGGTATTAGGAGCTGAGTTGAATGCCAAGGCTTATTCACTTAGTGAACTAAACCAATATAAGGGAGGGTTTGACATCTTGATTTCCTGCACGGGGGCGTCTGAACCCATTGTTGACAGTGAGTGCTATCAATCGCTCCTCAATGGGGAAACCGACAAAAAGATCCTTGTGGATTTGGCTATACCAAACGACATCCATCCGGATGTTCCCAAAAATTATCCCATACACTATATTGAAGTATACAGCTTACAAGCGATAGCATCCAAAAACCTCCAGGAGCGCTATGACGAGCTGGCCCATGCCGAACAAATCATCTCGGACAATATCGGTGAATTCCTGCCCTTACTCAAACAGCGCCGCGTGGAATTGGCTATGCGTGAGGTACCAGAAAAAGTGAAGGAAATACGGTCGTTTGCACTCAATGAGGTTTTTGCTACCGAGGTAGGTGCATTGGATGCTAATTCGAGGGAAGTACTTGAAAAGGTGATTGACTATATGGAGAAAAAATACATTAAGGTGCCGATGGTCATGGCAAAGGATATACTAGTCAGAACTAACCAATCCGACATTAATTAGTGTCTTTTCAGCGTCGTTGAGTATATAGGCGGGCACTAATTAATAGCGGTTTTCCAATCGGAAAATCATATAAATATCCTTCTATACCGTACAATTCTTTAACATATCCGTTCGGGTAATACTTTTATTCGTTAAATTTGCTCATGCTAATAGAGGAACCTTTGACTAAAACTGTCGCAAAAAGCACACATAAAGTGGACCGAACGCTTGTTATCGGTACGCGTGGCAGTGAATTGGCCCTATGGCAGGCCAATTACATCAAAAGCAAATTGGCCGGTATCGGCATTGAAGCTGAACTTAAAATTATCAAGACCCAAGGTGACATCGTGCAACACCTGAGGTTGGACAAACTGGAAGGGAAAGGGTTTTTCACCAAGGAATTGGAAGAGGAGCTGTTGAATGGGACGGTTGACCTGGCTGTCCATTCCCACAAAGACCTTCCTACAGCTAATCCGCCAGGCCTGACCATCGCAGCGGTGACTACTCGTGAAGATGCTTCTGAGCTACTGATTATTCACAAAGACTGTGTGGATTTAAAAAAAAGGCTTTCACTTAAGCACAACGCTGTTGTAGGAACTTCGTCTAACCGCCGAAAAGCCCAATTGCTAGCTATACGCCCCGATCTTGAGTTTGACGACCTACGAGGCAATGTGATGACTCGTATTGAAAAGCTCCGTGACGAAAACTATGATGCCATCATGTTGGCCAAAGCGGGGATCACACGGATAGGCGCAGATTTAAGCGATTTCCATGTGGAGGAATTGCCCCCAGTGGAAATTATTCCGGCTCCTGCCCAAGGGGTGCTGGCTGTTCAAATCAGAGATAATGACCAAGAGCTGTATACCGTTCTCCAAACAATAAACGATGCCGATGTGGCCGATACCCTCGCCATCGAACGCAAAGTCCTCCAGCTTTTCGATGGTGGATGTCACGCTCCGTTGGGTTGTTATTGCCGCAAGCAAGACGGCAAGTATGAAGTGTGGACATCCAAGGCGGATACCGATGAGCAGTTCCCTGACCGTTTATACGTTTCAGCCGACCATACAGATGGTTTGGTTGAGAAAATTGTAAGCAAATATGATAAGGACAGGAAACTGCCTACACACGTCTTCATCACACGTGATGTATCGGAAAGCAGCTACTTTCACAGGGCTATGGCGAAACATGGTATCGCCGTGGAAGGGCGCTCACTAATTCGAATATACTCGATAATCAATAAATTAGACCCATATATTCTAAAATATGTTGATTGGATATTTTTCGGCAGCAAGAATGGTATTGAAAATTTCTTTAAACTTGAACCTCGTCTCAGCAAACGGACAAAATTTGCCGTAATCGGCAGGGGATCCGAAGAAATGCTAAGACAACATGACCATGCCCCAGATTTCTCCGGCGAAAGGCTAGGCATCAATATGGAAAAAATCGCTGCTGAATTTGCAAAGATAGCATCTGGGACAACGGTTTTGATTCCCAGAGCGAAAGATTCACTGGAAACCATCCAGAAATCACTTACTGGAGATACAAAAATAATCAATCTGCCTGTTTACCAAACCCGTATTGACACCAATGTCTCCAAATCCAACGCAGATGTGCTTATCTTCACTAGCCCTACTAATGTAGAGGCTTACTTTGTGGACAACTTGGTTGATCCTGGCCAAAAAATCATCTGCATTGGGCACTCCACGGGCCAGAAGATTGAGGAATTAGGTCTTACTTATACTCTCCCTTATTCACCGGATGAAATTGGATTGGCTGAAGCCGTCTTTGGGTTGGATTATTAATTATAGAACACGGATGACATGGATTGAGCAAATGAATATGGATTTGCGGTGTCGTAAAATATGATTGAAGGTATGTTGAAAAGACCAAGAAGGAACCGCAAATCCGCGGTAATACGTGATATGGTGCAGGAAACCCATCTGAATGCCGCCAACCTGATTTTCCCCATATTTATTGTTGAAGGTAGCAACATTAAAACAGCGGTATCTTCCATGCCCGGGATCTACCGCTATTCAATAGACAACCTGTTACGGGAAGTGGAAAGTTGCATGAATCTCGGGCTCCGTGCGTTTGATTTATTCCCCAACATTGAAGAGTCGCTAAAGGATAAACATGCCTCAGAAAGCACCAAGGAGGGCAGCCTTTACTTGAGAACCATTAGCGAAGTAAAAAGCCGTTTTCCAGAGGCCTGTGTGGTAACCGACGTAGCCATGGATCCCTATAGCAGTGACGGCCACGATGGTATCGTGGAAAATGGCGAAATCCTTAATGATGAAACTTTGGAGATCTTGGCCATGATGGCTTTGGCACATGCGCAGGCAGGTGCAGATATCATCGCACCTTCAGACATGATGGACGGACGAATCGGTTATATCCGCAATAAATTGGATGAAAACGGGTTTACGAACATATCACTGATGTCATACACGGCCAAGTATGCCAGTGCATTCTATGGGCCATTCCGCGATGCGCTCAATTCGGCACCGAAGCATGGGGATAAAAAGACCTACCAAATGAACCCGACAAATCAACGGGAAGCGCTGATAGAGGCCGAATTGGATACGCAGGAAGGGGCAGATTTCCTGATGGTAAAACCCGCTTTGCCGTATTTGGATGTGGTTAAACTACTGAAGGACAATTTTGACCTGCCCATCGCGGCATATAATGTAAGTGGTGAATATGCCATGATTAAAGCATCGGCACGCAACGGCTGGCTGGATGAGCAACGCGCCACGATGGAAGTACTCATGGGCATCCGACGGGCAGGGGCCTCGGTCATCCTCACCTACCATGCCAAGGAAGTGTTGGCCAAGAAGTGGCTCTAACTGAATCGGAATACCGACATATTTATATTACACATGTTGAATACATCCAAAAAAAGCGATATTTCCCGTGAGAAATCAGCCGAGTTATATAAAAAAGCGAAGCAGTATTTCCCGGGAGGCGTAAACTCCCCTGTGCGGGCATTCAAATCCGTATATGGCACCCCATTATTTATCGAGCGCGGCGACGGTTGTTTTATCTGGGATGCCGATGGAAACCAATTCATCGATTTCTGTTGTTCATGGGGACCGCTGATATTGGGGCACAACCATGCTAAGATTCGTGAAAAAGTAACCCAAACCTTGGAAAGAGGATTAAGTTTCGGCGCGCCCACCGCTTTAGAAAACGAACTTGCCGAACTCATCCTTGAACATAACAAGTATCTCGAAAAAATCCGGTTCGTTAGCTCGGGCACTGAAGCCGTGATGTCAGCCATCCGGCTGGCAAGGGGATATACCGGTCGCGATAAAATCATCAAATTCGAGGGTTGTTATCACGGGCATTCAGATTCGTTGTTGGTCAAAGCTGGGTCGGGGCTGGTCACCTTTGGTGAAACCTCATCAGCCGGCGTACCCAAATCGTTTGCCGATGAAACTATTGTTATTCCACTCAATGACCGGAAAGCCGTAGAAACAGCCTTTACCCAATTCAACCGGCAAATTGCCGCCGTGATTATTGAAGGGGTACCTGCCAATAATGGATTGCTTATCCAAGAGGAAGCGTATATCCATTTCTTGAGGGATATCACAAAACAAAATAAGGCGCTGCTGATCTTTGATGAAGTAATTACCGGTTTTCGAATGGGGTTTGAGGGTGCCGCAGCTCATTATGGGGTGCAGCCCGATATCATAACCTATGGCAAAATCATCGGCGGTGGCATGCCCGTGGGGGCTTATGGTGCGTCCGCTGAACTGATGGGCCATATCTCTCCGGATGGAGGTGTGTATCAAGCTGGAACCTTATCGGGCAACCCGGTGGCCATGGCAGCAGGGATAGCACAGCTGACTGAGCTCAGGAGCAACAACTTCTATAAAAACCTCAACACAAAGGCAGAAGAATTTGTAGTGGCCATCCAAGAATTTGTTGCGGCTAAAAACTACACATTCAAGGTCTTCCACATTGGATCCATCTTTTGGTTTGCGTTTACCAACCAAGAAAACATTAGGGCAGCGCGTGATATCGACCATAGTAGCATGGACTATTACAAAGTATTCCATCGCGAACTACTCAACCGTGGAGTTTACCTCGGCCCATCGGGTTATGAGGTCGGATTTATATCAGCCGCCCATAATAAAGTCGAATTGGAAAAAGCCCAGCAGGCTATCTTTGAGAGCTTGGAAGTAGTGTTTGGTTAAAAAACTGGGAGTCTGACTAAAAACCTACGCTTTTCAACTTCAACCCAGCAGTTTCTTTCACCCCAAACAACAGGTTCATATTCTGAACGGCTTGACCGCTCGCCCCTTTGAGCAGGTTGTCGATGATGCTGTTGATAAACAGTTTATTACCATGTTTTTCCAAATGGATAATGCATTTATTCGTATTAACCACTTGCTTCAAATCGATATTCGCTTTGCTGATGTGGGTAAAAGGATGTGATGCATAATATGCCTCGTACTGTGCATATGCCTCACCTTCACTCAAGTCACTATCCATATAAATGGTAGATAGAATACCCCTCGGGAAACTTCCCCGTTGGGGAATGATGTTGATGCGCTCCATGGCCCGTTGCAGTAGGGTTCCTTCATTATCGGGTAAGAAACCCGGTTGCAATTGATCTAGCGATTCACTGATTTCCTGCAAATGCTGGTGTTCAAACGCCTTATAAACCGACAAGTTGTTACTGCGCCAACTGAAGTGCGAGGTGGCCGATGGCTTCTGTCCGGCTCCTGTGGAGCCCGTGGTGGCATTGATGTGGATTTCATTGGGAAGGAGCCCCTTGGCGGCCAAAGGCAATAGTGCCAATTGGATTCCTGTGGCGAAACAGCCGGGGTTAGCGATGTAATGTGCTGACTGGATGGCTTCTCGTTGCAATTCGGGTAGGCCGTATACAAATGACTTGTTTTGGTAAGTGGTATTTGCTTTTAGCCTATAGTCCTGCGATAAATCGATAATTTTCACATGGGGCGCTATACCATTGGCGTCCAAAAACTTCCGCGCATCGCCATGGCCAACACAAAGAAAAAGTACATCAATATGATCAGACATGCTAGCTGTAAACGTTAGGTCCGTATCACCCAATAAATCGGTATGTACGTCTGATAGCTTATTGCCGGCATTACTGCCACTATTGGCAAACACGATTTCAACTTGCGGATGATGAATAAGTATCCGTAATAATTCGCCCCCCGTATAACCCGCTGAACCGATAATGCCTGCCTTTATTTTTGTCATGCTTTGTTATTTATTAGAACATGGATGACGCTTTCCATCCGGTATCTATTTTCCGTTTACCTTATGCCAAATCATCGTTTGGTTACCAAATATTTTGGAGAAGCCCTTCACATCATCTCCTGTCCAGGCATTGTTCATTTCGCCATAGCTGCCAAATGCATTGGACATCAGATCGTGCTCAGATTCGATACCAATGATGTGGAATCGGTATGGATTCAATTCCACGAAGACTTTGCCCGTTACGGTTTGTTGCGCGCTTTGCAAAAACGCTTCGATATCGCGCATCACCGGATCATGCATCTGCCCCTCATGCATCCAATTGCCATAAAATGCAGCTAATTGATCCTTCCAGCTCAACTGCCATTTGGTGAGTGTAT
The DNA here is from genome assembly GCF_024704835.1 of Parapedobacter tibetensis. GTDB lineage: Bacteria > Bacteroidota > Bacteroidia > Sphingobacteriales > Sphingobacteriaceae > Parapedobacter > Parapedobacter tibetensis. The sequence goes on along the minus strand of NZ_JAMXBE010000002.1, from coordinate 477,812 downwards.
GTTTTTCCAACGTATGATGTGCCTTGATGATGATAAGGGGTGCGGCCGCTTCAAAACCCACTCGGCCCTTGATACCGATGATGGTATCGCCCACATGGATATCACGGCCAATGCCATACGGCTGAGCAATGGCTTGTAGTTCCTGTATCACTTGCACCGGGCCGATCCTATTGCCATCCAATGCTGCGGGCTCTCCCTTTTCGAAATCGATGGTGATACGGCGGGGGATTGTGGAGGTAGCAGGCGTAGGCCATGCTTCCTCAGGGAGTGTTTCATGCGAGGTCAATGTTTCTTTTCCCCCTACGGATGTCCCCCAGATTCCTTTGTTGATAGAATATTTGGCTTTTTCGGCATTGAATTCAACGCCGTGCTTGTGCAAGTATTCGATTTCGGCTTCGCGGCTCAACTTAAGATCGCGGATGGGGGTAATAATTTCTACTCCGGGGATAAGCGTATTGAATATCATATCAAACCGCACCTGATCATTGCCAGCTCCCGTGCTCCCGTGAGCCACATAAGTTGCATCGATTTTCTTCGCATAATCGGCAATCGCCGTGGCTTGGCTCACCCGTTCGGCACTCACCGATAGCGGATAGGTTGCATTCTTCAATACATTGCCGAAGATGAGGTATTTGATACTACTATGGTAATAGTTTTGGGTTTCATCTACAACAGCATGCGATTTGACACCCAATGCATAGGCCCGTTTTTCGATTTCCGCAAGTTCTTCATCCGAAAATCCTCCGGTATTGACGATAACCGAATGGACTTCCAATCCCAAATCCTTTGATAGATAAATGCAACAAAATGAGGTGTCCAATCCTCCGCTAAATGCTAATACGACTTTTTTCATTGATAACTATATATAATATGATCCTACATAGTTTGCCTTATGGCCTCTGTAAGATCAGTTAAACTACTCAAATAGGCTTTGGATATCTTGTGATAATGGTCGTAACCATCTTTTTGGTAGATTTCCATAGTTTGGCTTCGATACGTTTCAAAAGCGATGATTTCTTGGTGATTTGCTTCAACCGCTCCTTCGCTTTGGCTTTCATCTCTATCCGCTCACGCAACTCCTTTTCCTTTTCCACGGGATCCCACAACATCGCTGTACACATACAGTTTTTGCGTTCTTTCATGGTAAGGATATCATAGTTTACGCAACTTTGGCAACCTTTCCAGAATTCCTCATCTTGGGTAAGCTCCGAATAGGTTACTGGTTCGTATCCCAAATCCGAATTGATTTTCATCACAGCCAGTCCTGTAGTGAGGCCAAAAATCTTAGCCTTCGGGTACTTTTCCCGGGAAAGGTCGAAGATACGCTTTTTTATGGCCTTGGCCAACCCCGCTTTACGAAATTTGGGGCTGACGACTAATCCCGAGTTGGCTACAAAGTCCCCATGGCTCCATGTTTCGATGTAGCAAAAACCAGCCCATGTGCCATCGCGGTGCAAGGCAATCACGGCTTTACCCTCTTTCATTTTATTTGCCACGTACTCCGGGCTACGGCGGGCAATGCCGGTCCCTCGGGCTTTGGCCGATTCGGCCATCTCGTCACAAATTTGCTGTGCGTAACCTATATGGTGTGCACCTGCTGGAATAATTACGAAATCTGAAAGTTCCATTGGAATATACGACCCCAAAAATTGAAAACAATCAACCTAATAAGTTGTGTTTTAGTGATACTATAAAACGTTAAAAAACTACTGATAATGTACAACTATCGGACTCCATGTTGTACAGTTTTGGAGAGGGACGCCCCATTTTTAAGCCCGGGGCAATATGGGTCGTCGGAGCCGGATAACCGGTCTTTCGGTCATATAAAATTCACAAAAAAAGCCCTTCAAGTCATGCTGAAAGCATAATAAGGGAGATGCCGTTATATATTTTTTTGTGTTCATTGCTAATCTACTACGGCAAAGCCGTAATGTAAGGGACAAATGTATGAAATAATTTTTCTTTTCCACAAGAATTTCTAGGCTTTTCGCAATCAATTGCCTCTTCTTTTCGGAAAACCATATTTGGATACCGCAGGTTTTCTTCCGACCTTTGCCTGCTACCTTCTAGCGAGGAAGGTGTAATTTATTCACGTAGAAAGATGGTTGGAGCAAGCTGGTTTTTCATTTTAATTTTTGCAATCCCATTGATTGCTTTTCTTATTTGGTTAATGAAGCAAGATAAGCGCAAAGGGATATGGGGTATTATAATTGTCTTGTTACTGGCAATTGGAGCATCATATGTAGCTATACGGGCGAGCGGTAATGCCGCAGCTAATTTCGAACTACGAAAAAAAGAAGCTCAGGAGAAAAGTCATTAAAAAAAGAGATGGCCATCTCTTTTTTAATCCGTTATCCCTTCCAGCGCAAATAAAAATGCATATTCCAGTGCTATCTCCTTGAGGTAGTCAAATCGCCCCGACGCACCTCCATGCCCGTAGTCCATTTCCGTCTTCAGAAGCAACACCTTATCATCAGTCTTGGTGGCACGTAGCCTGGCCACCCATTTGGCCGGCTCGAAATACTGGACCTGGCTATCATGAAGTCCAGTAGTTACCAACATATTAGGATATGCCTTCGCTTCAATATTTTCATAAGGTGAATACCCTTTCAAATACTCATAAGCTGCCTTGTCATTGGGATTACCCCATTCGTCATATTCATTGGTAGTCAATGGAATAGTTTCATCCAGCATCGTATTTACCACATCAACAAAGGGTACCTGAGCGATGATACCGTTCCATAAGTTGGGCGCCATATTAACAACTGCACCCATCAATAGTCCTCCAGCACTTCCACCTTGGGCGTACAGATGTTGTTGAGCGGTATATTTCTCATCAACCAAGTACTCCCCACAGGCAATGAAATCTGTAAACGTATTGACTTTGTTCATCATCTTCCCATCTTCATACCATTGTCTGCCCATTTCTTGCCCTCCGCGTATATGGGCAATAGCAAACACAAAACCACGGTCGAGTAGACTTAATCGGGAGGAACTGAACCATGTATCAATCGAGTTGCCGTATGATCCGTAACCATACAAAAGTAAGGGTGCACTACCATTCTGCTTGAAGCCTTTTTTGTACACTAATGAAATGGGCACCTTCGTTCCATCTTTGGCCGTGGCATACAAACGTTTAGTTACATAGTCTGTAATGTTATACCCCCCTACTACTTCCTGCTGTTTCATCAACGTTTTCTCACGGCTATTCATATCATAGTCATACGTAGAGGACGGTGTGGTCAGTGAAGTATATCCATAGCGCAATATGGATGTCTCGTATTCAGCGTTGGTAGAAGTATAAGCTGCGTAGGCTTCCTCACCGAAATCCAAATAATGTTCCTTCCCGTCTCTCAGGTGGCGAATAGCCAACTGCGCAAGGCCATTTTTCCGTTCAGAAATGACCAAGAAGTCCTTAAACTCATCTACACCTTCCAACAGCACATCTTCGCGGTGAGGAATCACCTCTTTCCAATGTTCCAGCCCTGTATTATCAAAGGGGCATTCCATCAACTTGAAGTTTTTGGCATCTTGATTGGTCACGATAAGGAATCGATCCTCCAGCGCCGTTACATTATATAATACATCGTTAATACGAGGCTGGAACACCTTAAATGTACCCAACGGGTTATTTGCATCCAAATACCGTGTCTCCGAAGAAAGTGTGCCTCCGGAATAGATATAAATAAATTTGCCTGATTTGGCTTTATTCACGCCAATGTAATTGGTGTTGTCCACCTCATGGTACACCACGATATCTGTTTTGCTGTCTGAACCCAATATGTGCCGCATGATTTTCTCGGTCAGCAAGGTCACTGGGTTTTTGCTGGTGTAAAACAAGGTTTTGTTGTCGTTGGCCCAAACCGAACCTCCGGTGGTGCGGGATATGGCATCGGTAAGCAATGCTCCTGTTTCCAGGTTCTTCACATGGATCGTATATTCCCGTCGCGATACGGTATCTACTCCATATGCCAAAAATTTATTGTCGGGGCTTACATTAAAGCCCCCTACTGCATAATAGGCATGGCCCTCAGCCATGGCATCTACATCGAGGAGCACCTCTTCAGCAGCATCAAGGCTACCCTTTTTGCGACAAAATTTGTAATACTGCTTACCTTCCTCTGTACGCGTATAATAATAGTATCCATTCTTTAAATAGGGTACCGATTCATCTTGTTCCTTGATACGACCCTTCATCTCATCAAACAATTTGGCTTGCAATGTTTCCGTATTTTTCATCATCGCATCGGTATACGCATTCTCAGCGTTGAGGTATTCGATGACGGAGGCCGTATCCGGTCCTTTTTTGAAGTAGTCATTGAGCCAATAATAGTTATCCACTACGGTGTCGCCATGTAGCGCACGAGTGTATGGTTTAATGGATGCAATGGGAGGCTTTTCGTCAGGCCATTCGTATGGTGTCTGGGAAAATTCAGGGGAGGAACAGGAGGCAACAATCATGCTCATTGGCAATATATAATTTATGGATTTATAGTTCATGGGGCTTAAGATTATACAAATACAAATGAACGAAATATAATCATACGATTAAACCATTTGGAACCAGATTTATCAAAATTTAACAGTTATCTTCATGGTATTAACATTATATTTGCCCACATTACTAAAATGGCACCTCATATGGCGTTTCGGAAATTGCTCCATGCACTCGTTATTGTTTTTCTCCCGTTATTTTCCCTAGGACAGGCAAAAGATGCTCCACCTTCCAACTGGTTCAACCTTGACTTCGAGCGGGACGGTGTAATGGGTATCAGCACGGAAAAGGCGTATGATTTATTGTTAAAAGATAAAAAAAGCACGCCTGTGGTGGTAGCTGTGATAGATGGGGGTGTGGATGTGCGCCATGAAGACCTTAAGGATATCATTTGGATCAACGAAAAGGACAGCGCAGCTACGGGCAATGATGAAGATGGAAATGGTTATATCAATGACAAGTATGGTTGGAATTTCCTGGGTAATGCCAATGGCGAAAACGTGCAGTACGACAATCTTGAAGTGACTCGTCTGGTACATAAACTTGAACCGAAATATGTATCCGTATTACCTTCTACCCCGATGAGTGGAGAAGAACGAAGAGAGTTTGCTGAATACCAAAAGATGGTGACCTACTATGCCAATAAAATGCAAGAGGCCCGCTTTGGGCAGATTAGCTATACTGGACTGAAAAGAGCTGTAGACACCATGGTTGTTCGGATTGGCAAAGAGAAACCTACATTGGCCGATTTCGATAAATATAACGCTAGTGGTGACCTGGAAAAGATGGCTTTGCGAATTGTCAAAAAAGAATTGAAAGATGAACCGGATTTCGGCAAATTTTATGAAGAACTTGAGGAAGGGGTAACACATTTCAACAACCAAGTAAATTATCATCTCAACAAGGAATATGACTCGCGACCCACCGTCGGCGACGACTATGAGAATAGCCAAGAACGTTATTATGGCAATCCTGATGTAACCGGACCCGATGCAGACCATGGCACTCACGTGGCTGGCATCATCGGCGCCATACGCGATAACGGCATTGGTATAAAAGGGGTAGCAGACAATGTTCGTATCATGGCGATACGTACCGTTCCCGATGGTGACGAACGCGATAAGGATGTAGCTAATTCCATCCGTTATGCCGTAGAGAACGGCGCAAAAGTCATCAACATGAGTTTTGGGAAAGCTTTCGTCAAAGACAAGCAGGTAGTGGATGATGCCGTGAAGTTTGCACTGGAAAATGATGTCTTGATTATCCATGCCGCCGGAAACGATGGCCAAGACAATGACGCTACACCCAATTTTCCCAATCGTAATTATGTGGATAGCTTAGGTATCAATAAAGGGGAGGCAGGCGCTTGGATAGAGGTAGGTGCCAGCCAATGGAAGAATGATAATGATTTGGTGGCTTCATTTTCCAACTATGGGCGCCGATCTGTAGATGTATTCGCCCCGGGGGTAAAGATATACGCTACCATGCCCGGATCAAAATACAAAGATCAGCAAGGCACCAGTATGGCCGCCCCAGTAGTGGCTGGCCTCGCCTCGTTAATCCGCTCCTATTACCCGGAATTACCCGCCATGGAGGTAAAACGAATCATTATGCAATCTGTGACACGTGTGGATCAACGGGTAAAGGTGACGGGGCCTGATGGACAGAATAGGAGAGTATCCATGAACGACATCTGTGTGACAGGAGGAATTGTCAATGCATATAAGGCACTTCTGCTAGCGGAGCAACAGGCATTGGAGCCGGCAAAGAAAAAATAAAACCAAAAAACGCTTCTGTTCATACTAATACCTTATTTGAGGCGTTATTACGTTATATACGCGACAAATAAATGCTTATGACAGAAACTTATACTACTAAAAAATCAGTCCCCGGGATTGTCAAGAAATTAAGCCGAGAAAACCCTCAACTAGACTTTGATGATGAGCTTTTTTATGATTTCCTCAAAAACAGGATGGATATTCTGATCCGTCAACCACAAGCGGAGAGCATAAGCAAAATCACATCTTATTCGAAAGCTTTGAGAACACCTTTGTAAAAGGGGATAGTGGAAAAACCTGTTAGGATTACTTTATAATCAACGTAATTTTGATTATGTTTGGCTATGCTCAAAAAAGAACGATACCGGGCATTTGTAGCCTATTTTTCTGCACATAATCCAAATGCCCAAACTGAGCTAAACTACAGTACTCCTTATGAACTTTTGGTGGCTGTAATCTTGTCGGCGCAATGTACCGACAAACGGATCAACCAGGTGACTCCGGCGTTGTTCAGTCGCTTTCCCGATGTCGAAAGCCTTGCTGCCAGTACGCCTGAAGAAGTATTCACCTACATCCGTAGCGTGAGCTATCCCAACAACAAATCCAAGCACTTAGTGGGTATGGCACAAAAACTGCTGTCGGACTTCGATGGGGTCGTGCCTGAGAAGATTGATGACCTGCAAAAGTTACCTGGCGTAGGTCGAAAGACTGCCAATGTCATTGCTTCCGTTGTGTATAAGGCCCCTGCCATGGCTGTAGATACCCATGTATTCCGTGTCGCCAACCGTATTGGTCTCACCAACAACGCTAAGACTCCTCTTGCTGCGGAAAGGCAATTGGTAAAATATTTACCTGAAGAAACTTTGGCAATTGCGCATCATTGGCTAATTTTACATGGCCGATATATCTGCCTGGCCCGTAAGCCTAAATGCGAAGAATGCCCCATCACATGGATGTGCCGGTATTATGAGGAGAGTAGGGAAGTTGGGAAGTCCGAGGGACAGGAAGACGGAAAGCAAGATTTAGCTAACAGCTAACGACTGGCTGATAGCTGACAGCCGAAAAAAAACGAAAAATATTAGCAAAATAAAATTATTAACTTTACCTTTGGCTAAATAATTACTAAAACCATGAGCAATCAAGACAAACTGAAAGCACTACAACTCACATTAGATAAATTGGAAAAGTCCTACGGCAAAGGCACCGTCATGAAATTGGGCGATTCTGCTGTAGAAACCATAGAATCCATTTCCACAGGTTCCATCGGACTGGATATTGCCTTAGGTATCGGTGGTGTACCAAAAGGTCGGGTCATCGAAATCTACGGCCCCGAATCTTCGGGCAAGACCACGCTGGCCACACATATTGTTGCCGAAGCCCAGAAAAAAGGGGGCATTGCGGCCATCATCGACGCCGAACATGCCTTTGACAAATACTATGCTAGGAAGCTTGGCGTGGATATCGAAAATCTCTTGATTTCTCAGCCTGACAACGGCGAGCAAGCTCTTGAGATTGCAGACAACCTTATCCGGTCGGGTGCCATTGATGTAATTGTGATTGACTCCGTTGCCGCTCTGGTACCCAAGAGTGAAATCGAAGGCGAGATGGGCGACTCCAAAATGGGTCTGCAGGCTCGGCTCATGTCACAGGCGCTACGTAAACTGACGGGTACCATTTCCAAAACCAATTGTTGCTGCATTTTCATCAATCAATTACGCGAAAAAATCGGTGTGATGTTTGGCAACCCTGAAACTACCACTGGCGGTAATGCCCTTAAATTCTATGCTTCCGTACGTCTTGACATTCGCCGAATGGCACAAATCAAGGATGCAGACGAGGTGGCTGGCAACCGTGTGAAAGTCAAAATTGTTAAAAACAAAGTGGCTCCCCCGTTCCGTATTGCGGAATTCGATATCATGTTTGGTGAGGGCATCTCTAAGTCTGGTGAAATCATTGATTTGGGTGTTGATTTCAACATCATCAAAAAAGCAGGTTCCTGGTTTAGTTATGGCGATACCAAACTCGGGCAAGGGAGAGATGCTGTAAAAGCACTGCTACTCGACAACCCGGATTTGATGGACGAGCTGGAAGCAAAAATCAAAGCGGAAGTAACGGCAGAAAAGCTAGAGGAGCTATAATGGTTCTTCTAGTTTAGCCCTGTCTCCAAACGCATGGTATAAGTAGAACCCAACCTACATTTACCGAAATTTCCCAAATTGATTGCGAGTAAAATCTTATCGCTTATACTCCATTAATTCAACTTATTCAGGTACCGAAAAAACTCACTTTCCGTGGATAGAATGATGCTGGTGTTTTCATCCAACGATTTCTCAAAACTCTCCATGGTCCGTATAAACTTGTACAGATCAACCGCTTGTCTATTCTTATTATAGGCAGATGCATAGATTGCCGCAGCTTCTGCATCGGCCCGTCCCTTGATCTCTTCTGCTTCACGGAAAGCTTCCGATTGAATCTTTGCCAAGTCCCGCTCCTTGTCACCTTGGATCTTCCGGGCTTCACCTTGTCCTTCGGAGCGGAATTGGTCTGCAATACGATTCCGTTCGCTTATCATCCGGTCATGTACCCGATCTCGCACCTCATCTACATAATTCATGCGCTTAAACCTAAAATCTAATACCCTGACACCAAGGTCCGCTGTCCTTTCATTGGCCTTTTTTAGGATGATTTCCTCTATCTTTTCCCTTCCCACAGAAATATTTTCCAAAATCTCTATTTCTTCCATAAAATCCTCTGTCACTTCCGGATCCCTATTGGTGGAGCGGACAATATCCAACAACTCATTGCTTGCTATTGCATTCCTGGTTTCCCCATCCAAAATATCATCCAACCGAGATTGAGCAGATCGTTCATCCCGCAACCGGATAAAAAACTGCAACGGGTCAGTGATTTCCCACCGAGCATAAGTATCTACGAAAATGAATTTTTTATCCTTCGTTGGCACTTGGTTTTTATCCCCATCCCATTCCAGATACCGTTTGTCAAAGAATTGCACTTTATGTAAAAAGGGCACCTTAAAATTCATGCCAGGCGATGTTCGGGGTTTGCCTACAGGTTTCCCGAATTGGGTGACAATAGCTTGCTTGGTTTCATCCAGGATATATATGCTGCTGTTGGCTAAGATCAGCAATATAACCCCGATGACGATATAAACGATATAAAGTTTCTTCATTTTTCAACACTTCCTTTCTTGTCAACAGTTACTTTCTTATCAATATTTAAGAGTGGCAATACATTGCTCCCCTTTTCATCCACGATGACCTTATTCCCCAGTTTGGGAAGCACCTTTTCCATCGTTTCCAAATAGATCCGCTGCTTGGTTACTTCCGGAGCTTTCACATATTCGTTAAAAAGGGAGTTGAAGCGATCGGCCTCCCCCGTAGCCCTGTTTACCCGATTGAGTGCATAGGCCTCCGCCAGTTCGATGGTTTCCTGTGCTTCGCCACTAGCCCTCGGTATTACCCGATTGTAATCGGCCTCGGCTTGATTGATGAGGGTCTCTCTTTCTTGTTGAGCCTCGTTCACCGCATTGAAAGACGGTTTTACCGGATCAGGGGGGTTTACATCCTGAAGGACCACTTGATCAATCCGGATACCGTTTTCATATTCATCACAAAGTTCTTGTAGCAACTGCTCCACGCTGGTCGCTACCGCTTGCCTGCCCACTGTCAGTACTTCATTGACCGTCCGGTCACCAACGATTTTCCTCATGGCCGACTCAGACATGTCCCTAAGGGTCTTGTCTGCATTCCTTACCTTAAAAAGATACTTATATGAATCGCTAATCCTGTATTGGACCACCCATTCCACATCAGTCAGGTTCAAGTCTCCCGTCAACATGATGGATTCATCAACATACCCTTCCTTGCTGTACTGAGATTGTTGTCCAGCGGAAGTGGTCCGAAATCCAAACTCCTGCTTTAGTTGTCTCTGAACAGGTATTTTATACATTTTCTCAATACCAAAAGGCAGTATAAAATTCAATCCTGGTGAATCCGTACGACTATATTCGCCTAACTGGACAACGACTCCTTCTTCTTCTGGACCTACCGTACGAAAAGAAGTGAATATAGCGATTAGTACAACTATCCCAATGATAATTTTGCTAAGGTATTTCTTGATCCATTCCGGATTGAAATTGACCTCATAATTTTTATCTAACATAAATTATTATTTGTTTAGGTAAAACCATTGGTTCAAATCTACTAAAAAATAAAGCAATAGACGACCGACTTACGATAAATATGCTTTTGATATGGAGGAATAAACATAACCTGTGAATTGTAAATGAAGAGCTCCCTTCTATAGCAACCGTAGGCTGCATTTCCAAAAAAATCCTTATGTTTGGTATTACCGATGGTAATAAAGCCTCAAAAAATATACTTAACAGCGATAGACAATGCTCAAACACTATTACTTTTTTTATTGGCTGATGGCTTTGCCGCTTTTTGCTGCTGCTCAAGACCAGGATAAGCCAGCAAGGCCAGCTATTGGCGTTTGCGTGTCAGACGATCACATTACCCAAGCAAAAGATGCGGGGTTTGAATTTATTGTCCCCAGTGTCAGCTCCTACCTCAAGCCCCACCTAACGGATGATCAATTCTCGGATATTGTAGCCAATGAGAACCTTCCACCGGTTTTTGCGTGTAACATTTTTTTTCCATCAAAAATGAAGTGTGTGGGACCAACTTCAAACATGGATTCGGTTTTGGCTTATGCCAAAATCGTATTCAAGCGGGCCAAGCAAGTTGGGGTACCTATCATCGTATTTGGCAGTGGGGGTGCGAGAGCCATTCCGGATGGGTTTAGCAAAAATCTGGCAGTAAAACAATTTACCCAATTGTGTATAGAACTTTCGAAATTGGCTCAACAGTACGATGTGAAAATCGCCTTGGAAAACCTGAACAGGGAAGAAACCAATCTAATCAATACGGTTGAAGCAGCCGTTGAAATCTGCGAACAGGTGAATATGCCAAATTTCGGTGTAAATGTGGATATTTATCACATGTTGAAGGAAGATGAACCGGCAAAAAACATATTAAAAGCTAGGGACTACATCCTTATTTGCGACATCGCTGAGCGTGAAAAACGTACACCGCCCGGAGTCCAGGATACAGACTTCGGAGCTTACCTGCGTGCCCTGAAGCAAATCGGCTACAGCGGAGGGATAGCCGTAGAGGCACGGTGGGATGACTTTTCTGACCAGGCCACCCACGCTCATCGAACACTAATTCGGCAACTTAATATAATATATTAACATGCTGATACCTTGGAGAAAATCTTGCACGGTTAAATCCTCAGAAAAATAAAAAAACTGGCTGAAATATTTTCTACGCTTTCACAACCCGTTCCAAAACGGCAATATACAGCCCGATTCCCTCTCCAATCTCATTCACATAGATAAACTCATCAGCCATGTGAGAGCGGGCTGAATCACCGGGGCCGAGCTTGAGTGACGGGATATCGAGCAAGGCTTGGTCACTCGTAGTTGGTGAGCCATACGTGGTGCGTCCAAGGGCAAGACCTGCCTGCACCACGGGGTGTTCCTTCAGAATGGATGAAGGTTTAAGCCTTACTGATCTGGGTTTCACTTCGCAGCTCACATGCCGACGTATGAGATCGAGCACCTCATCATTGCGGTAAGCATCGGTAACCCGGATATCTACCACGAACTCGCAGGTGGCCGGTACCACATTATGCTGTGACCCAGCGTGGATGACGGTAACGCTCATCTTGATGGGACCAAACTCCTCGGATTCCCTGGGGAAGCGGTAACTGATGAACCATTCAATGTCTTTAAGCGCTTTGTAGATGGCATTATCACCTTCCTCACGGGCAGCATGGCCAGCTTTGCCATGTGCAACGCAGTCCAGCACCATCAGCCCGCGTTCAGCTACGGCCAATTGCATCAACGTTGGTTCGCCCACAATGGCAAAATCCAACGGGCCTAAATCGGGGATAACCAACTCCAAGCCATTGGTGCCGGATATTTCTTCCTCTGCCGTAGCAGCAATGCAAAAATTGTATTGGAGGTCTTCTTCTGGATAGAAATGCAGAAAAGCAGCAATCAGCGATACCAAACATCCCCCTGCGTCATTACTTCCTAATCCATATAACTTGCCATCCTCGAAATCGGGCGAGAACGGGTTGCGCGTATAGCCTGTATTGGGTTTTACGGTATCATGATGCGAATTGAGCAGTATGGTGGGTTTCCCTGCATCGAAAAATTTATTGTATGCCCATACGTTATTCAGCTTGCGGTAGGTCTTTACTCCTCTTTGCTGCAAAAACCGCTCGATGGTATCACCCGTTTGATTTTCCTCCTTACTGAATGAGGGAACACGGATGAGATCACGCAATAAATTGGTACTATCTTGTATTAACTTTTCAACCATTATATAATCCCCCAGCCTTGAGTGCCGACAATTTGATTCCCTTAATGAAGGCCGAACTGAAACCATTGTGCTCCATCTCATTTAATCCGGCAATAGTACAGCCCTTGGGAGAAGTCACTTTATCGATCTCCCCTTCTGGATGGCTTTGGGTTTGCAATAGCAAATCGGCAGCGCCTTTAGCCGTCTGCACCGCCATTTTCAATGCATCATGGGCATGGAACCCAATCTCTACCCCTCCTTGCGAAGCTGCGCGGATACTGCGGAGGAAAAAGGCGATGCCACATGCGCATAATGCTGTTGCCGAAGTCATTAAATCTTCGTTGATGGTGACAACCGCGCCTACGGTCTCAAACATCTTGGTCACCCGCTCCATTTGTTCATCCGAGGCATTGTCTGAGGCAATACACGTCATAGATTGGCCAATGGCAATGGCCGTATTGGGCATAGCACGAATTACTTGTACATTGTTACCCAATTTGTCGCGGACATCGCTGCAAGTAACCCCAGATACTACCGAAACCACAATCTGCTTTTCCGGAGAAACGGCGGGAGCAATCTCTTCCAATACGCCTTTCAATTGCTGAGGCAATACCGCCAGTACAATAACACAGGCATCATAAATGGCCACTTTGTTGTTATCACTCACCTTGAATCCCTCGGTAGCTTCTTCGCTCAGCGATTTAAGGCTCCTGCGGGTTAAGGTAATATCTTCGGCTTGGCAGTATGCTTTATTTACTAATCCTTTTGCCAGGGAAAGACCGATGTTCCCGCTTCCGATAATGGTTATCTTGTTCATTTGTGATGAAAGTTAAAATCGTAAATCGTAAATTATATTATTTAATCATTCGCGTGCCAAATCGCTGTTCACGCAGCAAGTGCAAGTCATCGGCATGCCCAATGCAGACTTCATACACTCCCTTGCCGATGGCATCAAAGGCATTGTATAGCTTAGGCACCATGCCGTCTGCAATGATACCCGAAGCCTTTAATTGTTCAAACTCTCCGGCTCGTATTTCCGGTATAGTTGAGTTTTCATCATGGACATCACGAAGCACCCCTTTTTTTTCAAAACAATACACCAACGATGTATCGTACAGGGACGACAATGCCACGGCCAGTGCCGAAGCGATGGTATCGGCATTGGTATTCAGCAATTGCCCATGCCCATCATGCGTAATGGCTGAAAATACCGGAGTCAAACCACCTTCCACCAACGTGGAGATCGTTTGCGTGTCCACCGACCCGGGTAGGATATCACCCACAAATCCGAAGTCTATTTCCTTCACCGGCCGCTTTACTGTTCTAATGCTATTACCATCCGCTCCGCTAAGCCCGATGGCATTGCAACCATGTTTCTGCAAACCCGTCACAATTTGCTTGTTGGTCAGTCCGGCATACACCATGGTCACCACACGCAGCATCGCCTCATCAGTGATTCGGCGTCCTTCCACCAGCTTTGCTTCTACGCCAAGCTCAGCTGCCGTACGCGTGGCAATCTTACCTCCTCCATGCACCAAAATCTTGTTCCCCCTCAAGGTTGAAAACCGCTCCAAAAAGCGACTTAATCCTTCGGGATGGTCGATTATATTTCCACCAATCTTAATGACCCATAGCCGTAATGTTGGCATATTAATATATTTTATTTTGCAATCCTGTTCTTACCTTGCTAAACCATTCTTCTCGCAAAATGCTCAGCACAATACTATCACGCCGTGTTCCATCCGAACACCTACCATTCTTTCGCAGTATTCCTTCTTCCTGGCAACCAATGGCCTTCATCGCCTCAATACTGCGTTGATTGTTATGGTCTGCTCTGAATTCTACCCGCTCCATACCCATTTGTTCAAATGCAAACTGCAATAACAGGTACTTGCAATGCCTATTGAGTCCTGTACGTTGGAATTGTTTCCCATACCAAGTGTACCCCAATTGTAGCGTCTGCTCAACCAACTGAATGTCGTAATATCGTGTACATCCAGCATACTGGTCTACCCGTTTGTCAAACACAATAAAAGGATACTGCTTCCCGTCCGATCTTCCCCCAACAGCCCTATCCAAGTAATTTGTCAATCCATCATCCCCGACTACCGGAACCATGGAATACTGCCATAACTCAGGTTCGTGAATGGCAAATGGCAGTAGGTTATGGTGGTCATCCATAGTGAGTGGACGGAGCAACGTCACCTCGTCCTCAAGCACATAATCCGATGTAAAGTCAAATTGTATCAAGTGTTGTTCGTTATAACTGTTCGAGCATACGTTTCAACACGACCTGTGCCGCCCATACACGATTCCCAGCTTCTTGGACGACCAGTGAATGTGGCCCATCCAACACTTCACTTGCCAATTCCAAATCACGCCGTACAGGTAAACAATGCATTACCTTGGCCATGTTTGTCAATTCCAATTTGGCATTATCAAGCAGCCAACGTTCATCCACGGAATAAATTTTACCATAATCTGTGTAGGAAGACCAATTCTTCACATAGACGAAGTCTGCAGCCATCAATGCTTCGTCTAATACATTCGTAATGGTTGCACCTTCGGTAAATTCTTCGGAAAGCGCATACCCATCTGGATGTGCAATGCTGAAGTCCACCAAGCCTTCTGCTTGTGCGCGGCACATCCATTCGGCAAATGAATTGGGTACGGCTTGTGGTAATGCCTTCACGTGGGGCGCCCATGCCAACACCACCTTGGGCTTTCCTTCCTTTTGCCAGTGTTCGCGAATCGTGATGAGGTCAGTAAGGCTCTGCAAAGGATGGCGAGTGGCACTTTCCAAGCTCACCACGGGCACACCGCAAAATCTGATGAATTTTTTGAACAAATCCTCGCTGTAGTCCTCTTCACGATTTTGAAGCTTCGGAAATGACCGCATACCCAATACATCACAATATTGACCCATCACGGCGGCAGCCTCGCGGATATGCTCTACCGTATTGCCATCCATCACCACACCATCCTTGGTTTCGAGCGCCCAACCATCCTTGTCCATATTCATTATCATCACCTCCATCCCCAAATTGGTTGCGGCTTTCTGTGTACTCAGGCGTGTACGTAAACTCGGGTTGAGGAAAACCAAGCCCAAGGTTCTCCGTTTCCCTAGTTGTTCATAGGCAAAGGGGTTCTTTTTCAACCCCAATGCTTCATCTACGATACCCGATAGGTTATCGACATCCGCGACCGAAAAAAATTGCTTCATGGGTATAATCGTCAATCTAGAAACCCGACATATCGGATTCTTTGGTGCCTTAAAAAAATAAAATATAGTTAATAATCCCTTAGCCGTTCATCCAACGCTTCCAAGAAGCGATCAGCGTGGGTTTTTGTCATATTCAGCGCCGGAAGCAACCGAATTACGTTCGGTTTGGCTTCGCCGGTGAAGATACGGTTTTTGATTAATAAATCCTTCTTGATAGACGACAGTTCCTCTGGCAGGTCGATGCCGATCATGAGGCCGCGTCCACGCACTTCACGGATGCGGTCAAGCTTGCCCAATTCACCAATGAGGTAGTTGCCTACTTCGGCTGCATTACGAATCAAGCCGTCCTGTTCCACCACTTCCAATACAGCCAAGGCTGCTGCGCAAGCAAGGTGGTTGCCACCAAAAGTAGTGCCGAGCATGCCAAACCATGGCTTTATTTTGGGTGATATGGCTATACCGCCTATTGGAAATCCGTTGCCCATTCCTTTGGCCATACTGTAGATATCGGCTTCCACGCCGGCGTGGTCGTGCGCGTAGAACTTGCCGGTTCGGCCATACCCACATTGCACCGAATCAGCGACAAACACGGCTCCGTATTGCGTTGTGAGTGCGCGTATCTTCTGGAGGAAATTTATGGTAGCGACTTGGATTCCGCCTACTCCTTGGATACCTTCGATGATGACCGATGAGATTTGTTCGCCATGTGATGCGAAAGCATGCTCCAATGCATCCTCATCATTGAAAGGAAGGAAGATGACATTATCTGTTTGGTTTACTGGTGCCACGATTTTGGGATTGTCTGTAGCGGCCACAGCCAAAGAGGTACGTCCGTGAAAGGCTCCTTTGAAAGCGATTACTTTCTTCCGGCCATTGTGAAAGGAAGCGAGTTTAAGTGCATTTTCGTTGGCTTCGGCTCCTGAGTTACATAGAAACAACTGGTAATCATCTTTGTTGGAAATCTTCCCAAGTAAATTGGCCAGTTGTACTTGTGGGGGTATTTCAATAGAATTCGAATAAAAACCAATCCGATTCAATTGTTCTGTAATGCGCTTCACATAGTGGGGATGTGTATGGCCGATGGCGATGACTGCATGGCCACCATATAGGTCTAAGTATTCGTTTCCTTGCGCATCCCACACGGTACTACCTTGAGCCCTTACGATTTCAATGGGATTGATGGGATAAACGTCAAATAGGTTCATATTCAATCAAAATAAAATAGTCAGCAAATTTACATTAATGATAGGTGTCCCGAAAAAGAAAGGAAATAAAAAAAACCCGCTTTTTGAAATCAAAAAACGGGTTGAACTCATTTCAATGAACTAATTCTTAGTCCTCTTTCTTGTCCTCCTTTGGAGTCTCTTCCGTTTCTGTAGCATCTTCTGCCGCCTCACTTACGTCGGCAACAGGTTCTTCCGGAGTCTCGGGAGATTCAGTTTCCACTGTCTCCGCAGCGGCGGCAACCACTTCCTCTTCAGCAGTGTTGCTATCTGCCACTACTTCAGTAGCAGCAGCTTCTTTACCTGCTCCGGCCTTTTTCCTACCACGTCGTCGTGTAGACTTGTGTTCAGTACCAGCGCCATCCTTCTTGTACACCTCGTTGTAATCTACCAGTTCAATGAAGGCCATTTCGGCATTATCGCCAAAACGGTTTTCCATTTTAATGATACGGGTATACCCTCCTGGGCGGGTAGCTACTTTTTCGGATATTTCGCGAAAAAGAATGGTCACTGCTTCCTTATCTTGAAGGTAACTGAATACCGTACGACGTGAATGTGTCGTATCACTTTTCGATTTGGTAATCAATGGTTCCACATACTTACGCAAAGCCTTGGCTTTAGCCAATGTAGTAGTGATTCGCTTGTGCTTGATAAGCGATGTGGCCATATTCGACAACATCGCTTTACGATGACTTGCTGTGCGGCCTAAGTGATTGAATTTTTTTCCGTGTCTCATTTTAATTTTGAAATTTGTGCATACCGCTCCTGATTTCTCGGGAAGGAATTATGCAACAGGTCGCTAACTACCCGCAAAAAAGCAGGCATTGAATTATAATTACTCTTCGTCTAATTTGTATTTGGCCAAGTTCATGCCAAACGACAAGCCCTTCGATTTAACCAATTCTTGGATTTCGCTCAATGACTTTTTCCCGAAATTTCTGAATTTGAGCATATCTGCTACGTCATACGTCACCAATTCGGCAAGCGTACGGATATCTGCTGCTTTCAGGCAGTTAAGGGCACGTACAGACAAATCCAAATCTACCAACTCGGTTTTAAGGATCTTACGCATATGCAGGATTTCCTCGTCCACCACCTTGGTCTCTTCCTTGGCTTGTGACTCAAGTAGCATGTTCTCATCCGAGAACAGCATGAAATGCTGAATAAGAATTTTGGCTGCCTCTTTCAGGGCCTCCTCTGGGTGAATGGAACCATCAGTAGAAATGTCCAACAACAATTTCTCATAGTCAGTCTTTTGTTCCACACGATAGTTCTCGATGGTATATTTTACATTCTTAATGGGTGTAAAAATCGAGTCTACTGCAATCACACCTACTGGTCCGTCAGTCACCTTGTTTTCCTCGGCGTTGATATATCCTCTTCCTTTGGACACATTGAGTTCTAGCTCCAAGGTCACTGAACTTTCCATGTTACAGATAACCAAGTCGGGATTCAATACGGTGAAGTTGCTCGAGAACTTGGTGATATCACCTGCGGTCAGTTGGTCTTGTCCATTGATGACCATGAAAACCTTGTCCGAGTCGCCCAAATCTCCCGTCTTCTTGAAACGTACTTGCTTCAAGTTCAGGATAATTTCAGTAACATCCTCTACAACCCCCTTGATGGTAGAGAATTCGTGCGATACACCTGAGAAACGAACCGACGTAATTGCATATCCTTCCAGTGAGGACAATAGAATACGGCGTAAAGCATTACCAATGGTCACACCAAAACCAGGTTCCAACGGCCGAAATTCAAATGTGCCATCAAAATCCGTGGATTTCTGCATGATAACTTTATCAGGTCTTTGAAATGCTAAGATTGCCATGTATTTATTCTTAATGTTTGTTTACAATAATTGCTATACACCAGAAATAACATATACCCATAGGCTATGCTTTTCCTGTGTGTTACTTATTTGGAGTACAACTCGACAATTAAGTTTTCTTTGATGTTTTCCGGAATTTCCGAGCGCTCAGGGTAATTGAGGAATTTACCGGTCAACCCATTTGCATCCCATTCCAACCAACTGAATTTGTTGATTTTGCGGCCAGCTACAGAGTCGGAAATCGCTTCGAGTGACTTCGACCGTTCACGAACAGCAATGACATCACCCGGACGGAGGCTATATGAAGGAATGTTCACCAATTCGCCATTGACGGTAATGTGCTTGTGGCCTACCAATTGGCGAGCAGCAGAGCGCGTAGGGGCAATCCCCAAACGGTAAACCGTATTGTCTAGACGCGCTTCCAAAAGCTTAAGGAAAATCTCACCGGTGATGCCATGCTTGGATGAAGCTTTGGCAAACAAATTAGCAAACTGACGTTCAAGTACACCATAGGTATACTTAGCCTTTTGCTTTTCAAGCAATTGTACGGCATATTCAGACTGCTTTCCTCTCCGTTTTGAAACTCCGTGTTGTCCCGGAGGATAATTCTTACGTTCTAATGCTTTGTCAGGCCCGAAAATAGGTTCTCTAAATTTCCGAGCGATTTTGGACTTTGGTCCTGTATATCTTGCCATATAGTTATTGGATTTAAAGTATCTTTCAGCCTATAGCTGAAGAATCTTAGCTTTAAAAAATTGTGTTATACTCTTCTGCGTTTTGGGGGGCGGCATCCATTGTGGGGAAGTGGGGTGATGTCCCGGATGGCAGTCACTTCAATCCCTGAGTTTTGTAGTGTCCTAATGGCCGACTCACGCCCGGCACCTGGTCCTTTTACATAAACCTCCACTTTGCGCAATCCCAAATCGTGTGCTACTTTACCACAATCGGCAGCCGCCTGAGAAGCAGCATAAGGGGTGTTTTTCTTTGAACCCCTAAAACCCATTTTACCAGCGCTTGACCATGAGATGGTCTGCCCTTGGTTGTTGGTAAGTGTAATGATGATATTATTGAAGGTAGCGTTGATATGTGCTTCGCCTACAGCTTCAATAGCTACAACACGCTTTTTGCTTATTTTTTTACTCTTAGCCATTGTCTCTTCTCAATTATTATTTAGTAGCTTTCTTCTTGTTTGCAACCGTCTTACGCTTTCCTTTACGCGTACGTGAATTGTTTTTGGTGCGTTGACCGCGAACAGGAAGGTGCTTACGATGACGAAGGCCACGATAACAGCCAATATCCATCAGGCGCTTGATATTCAACTGGACTTCCGAACGAAGTGACCCTTCCACTTTAATCTCTTCCGTGATCACATTACGAATGGCTGACAACTGGTCATCATCCCAGTCCTGTACCTTCACATCGTAATCGATACCGGCTTTGTTCAAAATGCGTTGGGCGGTAGAACGACCAATCCCGTAAATGTATGTGAGGCCAATCTCCCCCCTCTTGTTTTTAGGTAAATCTATACCTGCGATCCTTGCCATATATTATTTAATGATTTACGATTTTAGATTTTAGATTTTAGATTGGTGAATTGCTTATAACGCGTAGCAACCGTAAATCTAAAATCTACAATTCCTTACCCTTGACGTTGTTTGAACTTTGGGTTTTTCTTGTTGATTACAAATACTTTGCCTTTGCGACGGATAATCTTACAATCCGCGCTGCGCTTTTTGATGGATGCTCTGACTTTCATGATCTTATACTATTCCTTATCGCATTAGCCTCTTTTGATATCAAGCAGGCCGCCGCTTTATTTATATCGATATGTTATTCTTCCCTTTGTTAAGTCATAGGGCGACATTTCCAATTTTACCCGGTCACCCGGTAAGATTTTAATGTAATGCATCCGCATTTTTCCCGAAATATGGGCGATTATTTCATGCCCATTTTCTAACTCTACGCGAAACATCGCATTGGAAAGCGCTTCTTTGATAACTCCGTCTAACTCAATTGAGGCTTGTTTAGCCATATAGTCTTGATTATTATCTAATTATACCCCCATATAAACAGGGATGCAAAGATAAGCAAAAAAAATAGAATGTCAATTCTTTTTGCGCAAAACTTCCTCAATATACGCAAACGTAGTTAATATATCCGGTTTGCCCTTCCGTACTGCCACCATGTGCTCATAATGTGCTGAGGGTTTACCATCTACTGTGCTTACCGTCCATCCGTCGTCCCAAAACTTCACCCCTGCTTTCCCCATGTTGATCATGGGTTCAATGCAGATGACCAACCCCTCTTCCAACTTGGCACCTGTGCCCCGTTTTCCATAATTGGGCACTTCCGGTTTTTCGTGGAGCTTATATCCCACGCCATGCCCCACCAACTCACGGACGATACCATAACCATATCGCCCCACATGCTCTTGTACAGCATAGGCGATGTCGCCAACCCGCTTACCCGCAACGGCCTGCTCGGTGGCCAAGTTGAGCGACTCCAATGTTACCTGCATGAGTTGCTTTACCTCATCGGTTACGTCACCTACCGCAAACGTATAGGCGGAGTCACTGATGTAATTATTCAATTCTACCCCACCATCCACCGATACAATGTCGCCATCACGAAGTTCATAACCGCTTGGCAAGCCGTGCACTACTTGATCATTCACCGAGATGCACAGGGAATTGGGGAAACCATGATAATTGAGGAAAGCCGGCCGTCCTCCATGGTCATGGATATAATCATGTGCCAGTTTATCCAAGGATCCGGTAGTGACGCCGGGTCCGATTTCCTTTGCTATTTCGCCAAGCAACTGCGAAAGTACCGTGGCGGACTTTCGCAGTTGTTCAATATCTTCGGCCGACTTGTAATATACTTTAGACATGCTAAAGGCTATATGACTGATTGGGCAGGACCACCCGAAGCCACAGGGGTACGTCCCTTGATTCGGCCGGTCTTCATCAATCCATCATAATGGCGCATCAATAGATGGCTTTCTATCTGTTGCAAGGTATCCAATACCACGCCTACCAGAATAAGCAATGAAGTGCCTCCATAGAAATGGGCAAACTGGTTGTTTACTCCAAAAAGACTTGCAATAGCTGGCAAGATGGCAATTACAGCTAAAAAGATCGCCCCTGGCAACGTGATTTTCGATATCACACCGTCTATGTAAAAATTGGTGGCCTGTCCGGGTTTCACACCGGGGATGAACCCTCCGTTTTTCTTCATATCTTCAGACATTTGCTGCGGATTAACCATAATGGCCGTATAGAAGAATGTAAATGCAATGATCAGGACAGCAAATGTCACATTATATGCCACCGAAGTATAATTACTCAAGGATGTCAAAAATGGCGATTGCATGTCAGGAAAAAACTGACCAAGGCTCATCGGCACAAACATGATGGCCTGCGCAAAGATGATGGGCATAACCCCAGCGGCATTCACTTTCAATGGAATATACTGCCGCACGCCACCATATTGTTTATTACCTACGATCTTCTTGGCATATTGTACCGGTATCTTACGCACACCTTGCACAATGAGAATGGTGAAGATAACCACGAAAAATAAGGCAACAAACTCCAATAAGAGTGGAATTGGGCCACCTCCTCCAGTACTCATCCTTGAAAACCATTCGGCCGTGATACCACTGGGCAGTTGTGCAATGATACCTACCATAATAATCAACGAGATACCGTTTCCGATACCTTTATCGGTAATTTTTTCACCCAACCACATGACAAACAGCGTTCCAGCCGTAAGTACAAAGGTAGACAGTATGGTAAACATGGGATCTGCAATCATTTTTGCCCCTCCATCTATTTGCGTACGTACGTATGCAATAGACTGTACCAGTGTAATGGCCAGTGTAAGGTAGCGGGTAATCTGCGTCATCTTCTTGCGTCCACTTTCGCCTTCCTTCTGCATCTTTTGGAAATAAGGCACAGCTATTCCAAGCAATTGTACGACGATCGATGCCGATATATAGGGCATTACCCCTAATGCAAATATTGCCGAACGGGAAAACGATCCTCCGGCAAACATATCCAACAATCCGAGCAATCCCTCTTTGGCTTCAGTTTGGAGCGCAGCAGGGTTGACACCGGGTAGTACGATGTGGCATCCCACACGATATATCAGAAGAAACAAGAGCGTATTCAAGATACGCGTTCTTAAATCATCGATCTTCCAGATATTGGTTAAGGTTGTGATTAGCTTCTTCATGTATTAAAGTTTTACAACCGAGCCCCCGGCTGCTTCAATCGCCTTCTGCGCTGTCGCAGAAAATGCATGCGCTTTTACTTCAATTTTGGAGGTCAATTCTCCCCTGCCCAAAATCTTCACCAAATCGTTCTTGGAAACCAATCCGTGTAATTTAAACGCGTCGAAGTCAACAGAAGACAAGCTGAATTTTTCTACTAGACCTTGCAACACATCCAAGTTGATGCCCACATATTCCACACGATTGGGATTCTTGAAACCGGATTTGGGTACACGCCGCTGTAGCGGCATCTGTCCGCCTTCGAAACCAATCTTTCTGCTATAGCCTGAACGCGACTGCGCTCCTTTATGTCCACGTGTGGAAGTGCCGCCTCGGCCCGAGCCAGTACCGCGTCCAATACGTTTCCTGTTTTTTATTGATCCTTTTGCGGGTTTTAGATTACCTAAGTTCATCTTTGAATCTGATATTGTGCTGTACCTTCGCTTTCACTATACAGGTACAGCGATTAATGTATGGCATACCCGAAAGGCAGAACCTTTCCGGCATGCTTTTTTATACTTGTTCAATCGCTATAAGGTGGTTCACCTTCCGTACCATACCCATGATGGATGGCGTAACGTCCACTTCCACCGTATGGTTGATTTTGCGTAACCCCAAAGCTTTTATCGTCCGCTTTTGGCGCTCGCTCCTATCGATTATGCTCTTTATTTGCGTGATTCTGATCTTTGCCATGATAGTTATCGTTATCCGTTAAATACCTTATTTAAATCGACACCTCGCTGTTGGGCTACCGTATAGGCATCGCGCATTTTCAACAATGCATCGATGGTAGCTTTCACCACATTGTGCGGGTTGGATGACCCTAACGATTTGGCCAATACGTCAGTTACCCCAGCACTTTCCAACACGGCACGCATAGCACCACCAGCCAACACGCCAGTACCATGTACTGCGGGCTTAATCAATACATTGCCCCCTGAGTACTTGCCATATTGCTCGTGCGGCACTGTACCTTTGATGATAGGCACCTTAATCAGGTTTTTCTTCGCGTCATCAATCCCTTTGGTGATGGCTTCGGTTACCTCTTTTGCCTTGCCGAGGCCATAGCCTACCACACCATTTTCATCGCCTACGATCACAATGGCTGAGAAGCTGAATGTACGGCCACCTTTGGTCACCTTTGCCACACGTTGTATGCTTACCAGGCGGTCTTTTAGCTCGATTTCACTCGATTTTACTCTTTTTATGTTGCTTAATGACATTTCTCGATTGATTAAAAATCCAAACCTGCTTCGCGGGCGCCCTCGGCCAGTGATTTCACACGGCCATGGTACAAATACCCATTACGGTCAAAAACTACTTTACTAATTCCTGCTGCCAGCGCTTTCTCCGCAATCATTTTACCAACGGCTTTAGATTGCTCAACCTTGGTTCCTGATGTCGAAAATTCCTTGGCGAGGGATGATGCCGAAACCAGGGTTATACCTGCTCGGTCATCAATCACTTGAGCATAAATGCCCTTATTACTCCTGTATACAGATAAGCGTGGACGCTCCGCAGATCCGGAAAGATGCTTCCTGATCCCTCTTTTAATTCGCTCCCTACGCGATGTTTTATTTCCTGCCATGATGGTTACTATTTTTTAGCTGCTGATTTGCCTGCTTTCCTGCGCAACTGCTCACCAGCAAATTTAATACCTTTTCCTTTATAAGGTTCCGGTGTACGCAATGAACGAATCTTTGCGGCTACTTGTCCTATTAATTGTTTGTCGATGGATTCCAGTGTAATGGTAGGGTTCTTCCCTTTTTCAGATGTTGTAGACACCTTCACTTCCTTTGGAAGAATAAGCACTACTTGGTGCGAGAATCCCAGTGTCAGGTCTAGCGTGCTGCCTTGAGCAGTGGCACGATAACCTACACCCACCAATTCCTGAACGGTTTTATACCCATCAGTAACGCCGATGACCATGTTGTTCAAGAGTGAACGGTACAAGCCATGCAGTGCTTTATGTTTCTTCTGTTCGGTGGGACGTTTTACCACGAGCTGTCCATCTTCTTGGACAACTGAAATGGCTGAATCCACTTGTTGCGTTAATTCCCCTTTCGGCCCTTTTACCGTTACCAAATTCTTATCTGATACGGTAATTGTTACCCCAGCGGGTATGGCGATAGGCGCTTTTCCTATTCTTGACATCTTGCGTGTTCCTCCTGATTAATACACATAACATAAAACCTCGCCACCGACATTCTGCACACTGGCTTCCTTGTCAGTCATCACTCCTTTCGAAGTGGACATGATGGCTATCCCCAAACCATTCAACACCCGGGGCATATTATCTACTCCTGTATATTTCCTCAGACCGGGTTTACTCACGCGTTTCAACGTACGGATGGCCGGAATTTTACTTACTGGATGATACTTCAAGGCTATTTTGATGGTGCCTTGTACGTTGTCTTCCTCGAATTTGTAATTGGCAATATAACCTTTGTCAAAGAGGACTTTGGTAATCTCCTTTTTAAGGTTTGATGCAGGAATTTCAACAACCCTGTGGTTGGCCTTAATGGCATTCCTTACTCGGGTAAGGTAATCCGCTATTGGATCTGTATTCATTAATTATATCCATTGTGATAACGGTATCCGCATGCCACCATGGCTTCGGACCTATTATCTGTTAATAATTCTATTCTTTGCAGGCAGTCGAGAAACCCCAACTTATCGCTTACCAGGAAGCTTTCTTCACCCCCGGGATTTTACCAGCCAAAGCCATTTCACGGAAAGTAACCCGCGAAATGCCGAATTGGCGCATATAGCCCTTTGGGCGTCCGGTTAGTTTGCAACGGTTGTGCAGGCGAACCGGTGAAGCGTTTTTCGGCAGTTTATCCAAGGCAGCGTAATCACCTGCAGCTTTCAGGGCAGCGCGTTTTTCCGCATACTTCGCAACCAATTTGGCGCGTTTTATTTCGCGTGCTTTGATTCCTTCTTTAGCCATTAGTTGTTATAGTTTGATTTTTAAATGGTAATCCGAATTGCTTCAACAATTCCAATGCTTCGACATCTGTATTTGCGCTGGTCACAAAGGTAATGTCCATCCCCTGAATCTGGTTGATTTTATCAATGTCAATTTCAGGAAAAATAATCTGCTCGGTAACACCTAATGTATAGTTGCCTCTTCCGTCAAAACCTTTGTCGTTGATGCCGCGGAAATCGCGGATACGGGGCAAAGCCACGGCCACCAGCCTATCGAGGAATTCATACATTTTGCTGTCGCGAAGTGTTACCCTCACGCCGATCGGCATTCCTTTACGCAATTTGAAATTGGATATATCTTTCTTGGACTTGGTTGCCACAGCCTTTTGGCCAGTAACCAATGTCATTTCATTGATGGCGCTATCAATCAATTTCTTATCGGCAGTGGCAGCACCTATTCCTTGGCTCACAGAAATTTTCTCAAGCTTTGGAACCTGCATGACACTTTTATATTGGAATTTATCTTTTAGCGCCGTACGGATTTCATCCTTATACTTCGCCTTCAATCTTGGTGTGTAAGCCATTAGTCGATCTCCTCCCCTGATTTTTTTGCTATACGTACAATTTTTTGCCCGCCATCTACTTCTTTCACTTTACGCCCGATACGGGTAGGCTTACCCGATTTAGGGTCGACATAAGCCAAGTTTGAAATATGGATGGCGGCTTCTTTTTCAATGATTCCTCCATTAGGGTTGGCAGCATTCGGTTTGGTATGCTTTTTCACAAGATTTACGCCTTCCACGATTGCCCGGTTCTTAGCTACCACCACTTCCAACACTTTGCCTTGGGCTCCTTTGGAGTTGCCAGCGATGACTTTCACCAAATCTCCTGTACGGATCTTGATTTTATGTGTCGATGTTTTTGTCTGTCTCATGATTATAATACCTCCGGTGCTAATGATACGATTTTCATGAACTGCTTTTCACGCAATTCCCGGGCTACCGGTCCAAAGATACGTGTTCCCCGCGGTTCGTCCTGATTGTTCAATAATACGGCAGCGTTGTCGTCAAAACGGATATAAGATCCGTCTTTGCGGCGGATTTCTTTCTTTGTCCTTACGACCACTGCCCTGGAAACCGTTCCTTTTTTTATGTTTCCAGAGGGTAAAGCACTTTTTACGGTAACAACGACTTTATCACCTATCGATGCATAGCGTTTGCCGGTGCCTCCCAATACCCGGATAACTAAAACTTCTTTAGCTCCGCTATTGTCGGCTACATTGAGTCTTGATTCCTGTTGTACCATGTTACTTAGCCCTTTCTAAAATTTCAACTAATCTCCAATTCTTGGTCTTACTCAGCGGACGCGTTTCCATAATCAACACCATATCGCCGATACCGCAGGTGTTTGTTTCGTCATGAGCCTTGAATTTGGTAGTTTTCTTCACGAACTTACCATAAATGGGGTGCTTTACCTTTCGTTCCACAGCCACCACGATGGACTTGTCCATTTTGTCGCTCACTACCAAGCCGATTCTTGTTTTTCTTAAATTTCTTTCCATTTCGACTTTTAATTATTTATGCCTCAGCGGCTGTTTCAGACGTTACGTTGGCCGCTTGAGCGGCTTTCTTACGTTTGGTCAACTCGGTCATCAAACGTGCAATCGTCTTGCGCGCATATTTGATCCGGTTTGGATTTTCAATGGCTGAAACAGCATGTGCAAACTTCATTTTTGTGAGGGCAGCCTTCTCTTCAGCGATTTTGGCCACTAAGTCCTCTTGTGATAATTCTAAAATTTCTGAATTCTTCATTTCATTTGAAAATTTTTTGCCTTTCAATGGCCAAATGGAACATTCATGAACAACTTATCGTTAAGCTCGACATGAAAATGCTTCATTTCAATTGTGTTGCTGGGTATCATCCGCTTTAGATGCCACTTGCCGGTAACGGCGGCAGGGCAGAAACGTTAGACAGCGCCAGCGTATTCATGCTTATACGTAGTCCCTACGTATCACAAATTTGGTTTGTACCGGCAGCTTTTGGGCGGCAAGGCGCAGTGCTTCTTTGGCCACTTCCAAAGGCACGCCTTCTGCTTCAAACAACATACGGCCTGGGCGTACCACAGCTACCCAGTATTCGGGAGCTCCCTTACCCTTACCCATCCGCACTTCTGCGGGTTTTTTGGTTACGGGCTTATCAGGGAATACACGGATCCAAACCTGTCCTTCACGTTTCATAAAGCGGGTCACCGCGATACGGGCTGCTTCGATTTGACGGCTGGTAATCCATGCCGGCTCCATTGACTTGATGCCGAATGAACCGAAAGCCAACTCCGCCCCACGGGTAGCGTTGCCTTTCATGCGGCCTTTCTGCATCTTCCTGAACTTTGTTCTTTTTGGCTGTAACATGTTCGTATCTTATTAGCTTCCCGATAACTCGGGATTATTATTAATGCTTATCAATCTTAATTTATCCTCTGCTACCACCACCGCGGTTTCCACCACGACGTTGGTCGCCACCACCACCGCCTCTACGTTGGTCGCCTCCGCCACGGCGTTGATCTCCCCCGCCCCTGCGGTCGCCACGGCGCTGTTCGCCACCTTCGCCACGTGATTTCACACCTGAAGTTTGGCCTACGTTGGGCGACAAATCGCGCTTACCGTATACCTCGCCCTTGCATATCCATACTTTCACACCGATTTTACCGTAGGTGGTCAATGCTTCTACCAACGCGTAGTCGATATCCGCACGAAACGTGTGCAATGGGATACGTCCATCCTTATATTGCTCGGTACGGGCCATTTCGGCGCCGCCTAAACGGCCGGAGCACATGACCTTGATACCCTCGGCACCCATACGCATGGTAGCGGCAATCGAGGTTTTCATAGCCCGACGGAATGAGATACGTGCTTCAAGCTGCTTGGCAATACCTTCGGCTACCAACTGAGCTTCCAACTCGGGGCGCTTGATTTCGAAAATGTTGATTTGGACATCCTTCTTAGTGAGCTTCTTCAACTCTTCCTTAATCTTGTCCACTTCCTGTCCACCTTTGCCGATCACAATGCCCGGACGTGCCGTATGGATGGTTACCGTAATACGCTTCAATGTGCGCTCGATGACCACTTTGGCCACGCCTCCTTTGGCGATACGAGCCGAGAGGTATTTCCTGATTTTCTCGTCTTCAACTAATTTATCGGAATAGTCCTTGCCTCCGAACCAATTGGAATCCCAACCTTTTATGATTCCTAATCTGTTTCCTATTGGATTTGCTTTTTGTCCCATTACTTGATAAAATTAGTTTTGTGCTACGTTGTTTTTGCTGTCTACGACCAGTGTGACGTGGTTCGAACGCTTACGGATACGGTATCCACGGCCTTGTGGTGCCGGACGTAACCTTTTCAATTGGCGACCTCCACCGACGAAAATATCCTTGACGAATAATTCACTTTCTTCCACGGATTTATCTTCGTTCTTTGTTTCCCAGTTTTTGATAGCCGAGAGCAAAAGCTTCTCCACACGGATCGCTGCTTCCTTGTTGGTATGTTTAAGGATAAACAAAGCATGCTCCACCTTCTCGCCACGGATGAGGTCTACCACCAAGCGCATCTTACGCGGCGAGGTCGGGCAGTTCAATAACTTGGCAGTAGAAGCTCCTCCTACCTGAGCTTTTTCCTGCTCTTTGCGCTGTTTTATGATAACAGACTTTTTTAGTTTTCTTGTTGCTTCCATTGCCTATTATTTTCTTCTTTCTGCGTGACCCCTGAATGTGCGCGTAGGCGCAAATTCACCAAGCTTGTGACCAACCATATTTTCCGTTACATATACGGGAATAAATTTATTTCCGTTGTGCACTGCGAAGGTATGGCCAACAAAATCAGGTGAAATCATGGATCTACGAGACCAAGTCTTAACTACTGATTTCTTGTTTGTTTCATTCATAGAAAGAACCTTTCTTTCTAAGTTGTGGTCGATATAAGGACCTTTTTTAATTGAACGAGCCATTATTTCTTCCTTCTCTCAATGATGTAACGATTCGATATTTTTTTCTTACTACGGGTTTTGTAACCTTTAGCCAACAGCCCTGTGCGCGAGCGTGGATGACCACCGGATGAACGGCCCTCGCCACCACCCATCGGGTGATCCACAGGGTTCATCGCTACACCACGTACACGTGGCCGGCGACCCAACCAACGCTTCCTCCCTGCCTTACCCAACACTTGGTTGGCTTTTTCGGCATTGGATACGGAGCCGATAGTGGCCAAACAGGTTGCCAAAATCATACGGCTCTCGCCAGATGGCAACTTGATGATGGCATACTTGCCATCCCGAGCGGAAAGCTGAGCATACGTGCCAGCACTGCGTGCGATGGAACCACCCTGACCCGGGTTCAATTCAATGTTATGAACAATAGAACCCAAAGGAATGTTTTGCAACGGTAATGTATTTCCTACCTCTGGGGCCGCGTTATCACTTGACACGATCGTCTGCCCTACTTTGAGTCCTTCCGGCGCGATGATGTAGCGCTTTTCGCCGTCTACGTAATGCAACAAGGCAATACGTGCTGTACGGTTAGGATCATACTCTATCGTAGCAACTTTTGCGGGGATATCTTTTTTATCGCGTTTAAAATCTATCAATCGGTATGCTTTTTTATGCCCCCCACCGAGGTAACGCATAGTCATTTTACCGGAATGGTTCCTACCGCCTGATTTCTTGATTTTCACTACCAACGACTTCTCAGGAACGTTGGTTGTGACATCAGAATAGTCTCCCCCTACTCGGAATCGAGTACCAGGGGTAACCGGTTTAAATCTTTTAACTGCCATCTCTTATTATATAGTACTATAAAAGTCAATCGTTTCGCCATCTTTGATTGTAATGATGGCTTTCTTATACTTCGGGGTCTTTCCCGATACAAACCCTGCCTTGGTATAGCGGCTTTTCGCCTTGCCGCCCACTACCATGGTGTTCACGGCCAGTACGGTCACGCCAAACATCTGTTCCACGGCTTGCTTAATTTGTATCTTGTTTGCCCTGTGATCTACCTTGAACGCATAGCGGTTCCGCTTTTCGGTAAGCGCCGATGCTTTCTCGGTCAATACGGGTTTCTTAATGATTTCCATATTACTTGGCAAATGCCTCCTCCAATATTTTGACAGAATCTGCGGTCAACAAGAGCTTGCTCGCGTTCAATACGTCATACGTATTCAATTCGGCTGCGGTAGTTACTTTTGCTTTCTTCAGATTTCTGCTTGATAAATACACGTTATTATTTTGCGCAGGTAAAACCAATAGGGTTTTTTCATTGGCTACGTTCAGGCTGTTGATCAAACTCACGTAGTTTTTGGTTTTGAAGGAATCGAAATTCACTTCACTCAGCACAACGATGTTGTTTTCCTTAGCCTTATAGCTCAATGCGGATTTCCGCGCCAATGCTTTAAGTTTCTTGTTCAATTTAAAGCTGTAATCACGGGGTTGCGGACCGAAAATACGGCCACCGCCATTGAACAAAGGAGATTTGATGCTACCAGCACGGGCACCACCTGTCCCCTTTTGCTTGTGCAGCTTACGGGTAGAGCCAGCAATCTCATTACGTTGCTTGGATTTATGTGTTCCCTGGCGTTGGTTAGCAAGGTATTGTTTCACATCCAAGTAAATTGCATGGTCATTAGGTTCCACCGCGAATACCGATTCAGGAAGTTGCACCTTGGCACCTGTTTCTTTACCTGATATATCTAAAATATTAACTTCCATCTCCTTATTTATCTACGATTACGTAAGAACCTTTGGCCCCTGGGATGGAACCGCTGACCACAAGCAGGTTTTGCTCTTCGTAAATTTTCAGCACTTGTAAGTTCTGAATCTTCACGCGATCACCCCCTGTACGGCCTGCCATGCGCGTGCCTTTAAATACACGTGAAGGCCATGACGAAGCACCCAATGAACCGGGTGCACGTAAGCGGTTGTGCTGTCCGTGGGTAGCCCCACCGACACCGCCAAAACCATGGCGTTTCATTACACCTTGGAAGCCTTTTCCTTTTGAAGTGCCCACCACATCGATGTAGTCGCCTTCTTCAAAAATGGAAACAGTCACCAAGTCACCGAGTTGCTTTTCGTCGGGGAAGGTTTTAAATTCTACCATTTTACGCTTGGGCGTTGTCTTCGCTTTGGCGAAGTGCCCCTTCAAAGGGCCTGAGGTGTTCTTTTCCTTCGCATCATCAAATGCGAGCTGAACAGCGGAATAGCCATCTTTGTCATCCGTGCGTATATGCGTTACCACGCACGGGCCAGCTTCAATCACAGTACACGGGATATTTTTCCCCGCTGCGTCGAAAATGCTGGTCATTCCTACTTTTTTTCCAATAATTCCTGACATGTTTTTATTAATCTATTAACGTCCATCGAAGCAGTAGGGCTTCGTTCAAGACATACCATCCCCTTAAAAGGGACGGCAAAGATAGGAAACTTAGATTAAGTATCAAATAGTTAGTTAATTATTTTTTTACTTTGGGTTTTGGTTCGCTGTTTTTCCCATGCTCATTGTGGTTTTTTGGGTTGTGGGGGCTGTTTCGACCATGTGCCCAACGTAGATGGAATCGATGATTCATCTTCATATGCTCAAGAGCCGCTAGGTATGGATAATCGGTTGGCGATGCGGAAATCGGAAATGGTATTCCCATTATGTTGTTTAAAAAACCGACTGAAATGTGCTGGGTTGTCAAAACCAAGTTCATAAGCAATTTCCTTGGCCGATTTATCAGTAAATTGAAGGAGGCGCTTGGCTTCCAAGATAATTCTATTTTGAATCAGCCTTGACGGCGGGGGGCAGTTAAGCAATGCAAAGAGATTGGAAAGCGTCTTAGGTGATCTATTCAAGGCATCCGCAAAAAACTGCACGTCATGTGCCTCCCTGAAATTACACTCCACCAGCACATTGAACATCCGCACCAGGTCCATTTTACCTTCGGCATGCATATCGTAATGTGCCATTTGCCGCTTTGCTATGCGCGTGATGTAAATAATCAATCGCTTCAGCAATGTACGTAACATCTCGCCCTGCATCCGATCTTTGGTTTGCATATCTTCCGTCGATAACTCTTCAATCAGCGTGATATGCCGCATCTCCTCTTCAGAAAGCGGCACAAACAACGGATGCTGGATTCCATAAAAAAGAAATCCCACACAACCGACCTCGGCATCATGGTCGACAATACAATAGAAATCCCGGTTGAATTGCCATGCCACCAACTCCTCGGGGTGCTCAAAAACAAAATGCTGGTTAAGCATCAGGGGCAGTACGGTATTAACCGGAAATGCGTAGGCTACGTTGTCGATTACCACGGATTGCGTTTTATACTTATTGTATACAATGCTATTGATCGTGGTATCTTTCAGTATCCCTTCGCCCATTAGGGAGGAATCCTGCTTTATCAGGGCAAACATCCCGCCTGTATTACGGTCTTCAAAGTTCCATTTCATTCGTAAATAATTGCCTTCTAATGGTTTCGTGGAACCTCCATTACATCGCCTTTTGCGAAACTGTCATTGCAGGTTTCATGGTAAAAACGCATTTACCCCTTCCAAAAGTATAAAACAATGTGGGCTAAAGCAGTATGCAATGATAACAAACCAAACGCAACGCTATGCAACCCAAGTGGGTTGCATAGCGTTGCATTAGGGCAAATAAGCTAGTTCAATTTCACGCGCACCATATCCTTGACTTGAGGGAGCGTTGTAAAGGCATTCGGGTTTGGTACAGCCATAATGTTCTCATCTTCGGCAATTGGTGTGCCGCCCATGGCTGCCTGAGACATCCCCGCACCGGGGAATTCGTTGACCGCGGTTCCATTATCATATAGCATGATTTGATTGGATATATCGCCTTTCCGCATGCCATCTATGCCTTCATCTGGTGTCGCAAAGAACCAATCATTGGAAAGCCCATACATGGTGGCAATGGCCAAACGATCTCCTTTGTTTATGGTGAATTCCATAGAAACGCTACTTCCGGGCTGCCCATTGATAACGGGCAACAATACACCGGTGTTTTCGGCGGGCAATACATATACGGATTTGACTGCCACTTTGGCTTCCAAGGCAGCCACCAGCATGTCCGTGCTACCCATTTGCGCCAGCTCCTTCAATCCTTCGCCGCGATCTTTTTCCCCCTCCATAAAAATCGGATTTTCATCTCCGCTATACACGACCACCAAGATGGGAGATAGCGGTGTGAATATACCGGTCATGCCGGTAATGTGTTCACCAAGCATGGTATTGTCGCCGGTCTCCGCGAGGAGGGTAAGCTCTTCGGTGGTCATTTCGCCAGCATGGTATAGGGGGGTGGGGGTAAGCAACTCACCTCCTGCCACATACGAAATGGCCCATACGCCAGGGCTTAGTGGTGTTTCATTAACTGTACCCCCCGATGTATTTTTTAAAGTGAGTGTAAAATAAGAATCACCATCATAGCTAAGGTCGGCCTGAACAAGCTGTGAGGCCGGCAAATAGTTATTCCCCTGTTCGTCCATCCCGGTGATTTCCGAAATCGCTTTGCTTTCGTCGATTGTTGGCTTATCCCCAATATCGGAACCCGGTGCTTGGTTTATCTTTGAGCCATTATCCCAAAGCTTTATTTGTGATGATACATCACCCTCTATGGGTGTCCCATCCTCATCATACAGCATAATCCCCGGATTCTCAGGCGCAAAAAAGAGGTCTTTTGACCATCCGTACATCGTTGTGAAGGTCAGCGATTGACCCATCGCCGCAGAAAACCGGATGCTTATGGATTGGCCCGGGAAAACGACAGGAGGTGTTCCCTCACCCATGAACGTGCCTGACTGAACCAAGGGCTTCGCGTCCAACACGTTTTCCACCGTGATGGTGGTCATATGATCAGCTGGCTTTTTATCATCTCGTTTACAGGCTGCGATAACCAGCGACATTGCAGCAAAACAAAGCCATTTTAGGCTTCTTTTTCTTTCTCGTGTCATGTTGTTTTCCTTTCTATTAACATATGTGGGTACATGACAAAGTTAGCTGATAAAGCACCCTGAAAGATACCAATATTTCCCGACATGTTGGCTAAACCCCACGTCTTGTTCCAAAAGGAAATCCCTATTCGCCACGAAGAAAACAGCTCGTTACACCAGCGGCACCATCAGGTCTGTGGAAAGCAAAAAATACCGATTGCCTTCTCGTATGCCAATTTCGGATTTAATTTGAGGTTGATGCTGCGATAGCCCCTTTCAATTGGCCTTGCGCACGATTATCCGATTTTCCTGCAACTCAAATCGCGCATCGCCGCCGATATCCTCGAGAATGGCCAGCATTTCGGCCGCTGTAAGTGCGGGGAATCTATAAAATCTCCGGTGGGCTTACCTCCATAACGTGTATACAGCCACACTCCCACCAAGGCAAAGTGTTTGAGAGATACTTATGCAAAAGAATACCCGATTTCCCCATGAAGGGCAAACCGGTGTTTTTGGAGCTGCACCGGTGCCTATGGCGGCATCGACAAAAAGGGTGTAGCTGTTTCAAGGGTCATTCCTCCTTGCTCAAGAAGGTTAGCTGAAGAAGGAAATGAAGGATTTTTTGAGAAAGCAATTGTTTTATAGCCCTCGGCGCAGGCAATAGGCACTGGCCAATTTTCAAGAGGTACCCAGCCTATTTGTAGTGCACCGGCATTGATCACGTCAACAGTTTAATCAAATAGAAGACATAGAAGACCGTTGAACCGATGTCGCTATAGAAAATCGCTGGGTAACACCCCGCGTTTTGCTTAGGCGTAATCTTCAGCTGGATTTGCTTTGGTGCCATCACAGCGCTAGACATAAACCCGTTCCACGCCGGAACGGATCCATGCAACGCCCAACCGGTTTTATGGGAATGCCGGAAGTAAACCATCCGGAGTATTACCGGGCCTGGGTGAAATGTACCTGAACCCATCTGGAACGCGAACGATTCCATGGCCATGTTGGAA
This sequence comes from Parapedobacter tibetensis, assembly GCF_024704835.1. Classification (GTDB taxonomy): domain Bacteria; phylum Bacteroidota; class Bacteroidia; order Sphingobacteriales; family Sphingobacteriaceae; genus Parapedobacter; species Parapedobacter tibetensis. Next base: position 441,690 of record NZ_JAMXBE010000002.1, on the reverse strand, counting down.
ACAAGCCGTGCGGAGTACGGACGGTATTGGGGTGAAATGTACCCGAACCCAACTGGAATGCGAACGGTTCCATGGCCATGTCGGAAGTAAACCAGTAGAAGTATTACCGGGCCTGGGTGACATGTACCCGAACCCAACTGGAATGCGAACGGTTCCAAGGCCATGTCGGAAGTAAACCAGTCGAAGTATTACCGGGCCTGGGTGAAATGTACCTGAACCCATCTGGAACGCGAACGATTCCATGGCCATGTAGGAAACAAGCCGTGCGGAGTACGGACGGTATTGGGGTGACATGTACCCGAACCCAACTGGAATGCGAACGGTTCCATGGCCATGTCGGAAGTAAACCAGTCGAAGTATTACCGGGCCTGGGTGAAATGTACCCGAACCCAACTGGAATGCGAACGGTTCCATGGCCATGTTGGAAGCAAACCAGTCGAAGTATTACCGGGCCTGGGTGAAATGTACCTGAACCCAGCTGGAATGCGAACGGTTCCAGTGCCCCCAGCCTGCCCTACTTCTGGTGCTGAAGTACGGCCTCGCGAACCCCTTGTACCAGCTCCACAGGGACGCCAGCGGCCCGAGCCGCCTCCTCATTACTGAAACCAAACTGATGGATAAGGTTATCCAAAACCATGATTTTCCCTTTTTCGAAGCCTCTGGCCTCTGCTTCCTCCAATAAGCTGATCACCGAGCGTGACGGCGTACTGCGGATTTCGCCGCCCATCCGTCCAGCCATCTTCTCGAGATTTTTTTGCCGCTTAGCCTCCAAATGGCGCCCCAGTGCAGAACTATTAAATCCGGGGTGTTGCTTAAACGGGCGGAGGTCTATCCGCAGCGCCTCTCCGTGCTGCCACAGGTAGCCACTCCCAGTAACGTATTCCTTTTTCAATGCACGTTGAATGCTCGACCGGGAAATGCCTGTTTCTCTACTGGCTGCATTAACGCCCGCATATGTTCGGATACGGATGCCGTCAAAATCGTACTGTGTGATTTTCAACTCCTCAGCGGACAACGGAGAAAAACGGGAAGACTTATTGGAAGTGCTTTTCTTTATCGTAATTTTTGGGGCGTCGCCCCTGCGCCAAATGAAGCCTTGGCTGGTGTGTTGTTTGCCGTTGGTGGCCGCCCGGATGCTGGAATCGCTCAACATGCCCAGGTGGGAACTGGCCGCTCGGGCATTGGGGAATGTCCGGATCAATTTGCCCTGCAAGTCATATTGCCCTATACATTGGGCTTTGGCTTGCGGTTTCGACTGGATGCCTACCAGTTTTTCTTTAATTTCGGAAATATCGATTATTGGCGCTTTGCCCCGCCGCCAAAGGTATCCCCCTGCCGTATACCTGCCCCGGTTTTTGGCCGCTGAGCCGATATGTGAGGCGCTGAGCTTGACTGCTTTGGATGCTGCTCCGGCATCGACATAGCTACGGATAAGATTGCCCTCCAAGTCATATTGGCTAATCAAATTGTCGTTCGATTTTTCCTGGCTACGCTTCTTCTGCGCTTGCTGTCGGGCTTCGCGCTCTTCAGGACTTAGTTTGGACCGCATATCTTTGCTGCGGTTGTTATCAATCATCCGTTTAACCTTTTCCTTGGGATCACCCAAATACAGGTTTTCTGGGGACACATTGAGGGAATCATTATCCCGGTATAAGATAATATGGTTGAGGTTTTTAAGGTCGAAAGGCGCGACGAAGCAATAATAAACGAATCGTGCGGTATTGATTTTAATTCGCTTATCGTTAATCGTGACGGAAAAGCGCAGGTAAAACCTGTAATCTTTCGTGTACGAATTGTAACTCGGCTGTACCTGTTGGCACAAAATCAAAGCGGGTAATGACACGCTTATCCCTTGCTTGGTCTTCTTGTTGTGGGCCAACCTTCGTGCCCTACCTTTGTTTGAAATCTGATAGTGTCCTCCGGCGTTCGGGATGTCTTTCCACTCTTCCCCGTGTAGTAGCGGCGTAGAAAGGTCTTGGAATGGGTATCTCTTTATTTCCATAAAGTGGCTTTCGAATGGTTCAGTACGATGGTGTAAAAATACAAAATATTGTATTAACACAAAAAATTAGGTTCATTTATCAGATTGCCGTATCAGTGATGTGACAATTGAGCGTGGTTCGGAACAGAACAAGCTAATCGTTAAGTTCAACAGACACAATGGGTTCCAGCTGTAAAACCTCCCCTCCTCCACCAATCAGGTTCATCTGGATGATGTCATCGCTTTCTACTATACTTTCTTCTTTGACCAACTGATTGGGGTGCTGAACCGAATCAGGTGCATCCTTATATCGAACCGCACGGTACTGACCACTGGATAAAAAACTAAGCGGCACACCGATAATTCGTTGCTGACTACCATTAATCGCACCGATATACCAGACATCTCCTTTGCGACGGGCGACAACCGCATATTGGCCCATCTGCGCGGCTGGCACACGGGTTTCATCCCATACCGTTGGCACCTGTTGCAGGAATTCAAACCCGGGCTGTCCTTCGTAGTGTGAAGGAGCATCAGCAACCATCTGCAAATAACTTTCTAACACCACATACATCGCCAGCATATGGCACCGTGTACCAATCATCATTGGCTTGGTGTATAACGGCCGATACTCGGCTTCCGTTACCGCCTTGAAACCACCCAAATGATAGTCCGAAGCCCCTGCCAACAATCGTGTAAAGACAATATCCAAGTCGTGGTCGGGGCTAATGGGATCTTTCCCCCACTTATTGTGTTCGTAATTGAACGTGCCTTCGCGGGTGAACTCATTGGGATAAGTGCGATGCAGGCCAGTGGGTTTAAATGAGCCATGAAACTGCACGTATAGTTTATGCTTAGCAGATTTCCGCAATATTTCTTCCTGTATATTCACCATTTGCTGATCATCACGGTTCAGAAAATCTACCATCATGCCGCGAATACCCCAACGTTCAAACTGGGAAAGCGCAGCGTCTATGTTTTGGTACAGTGCCTCCCAGTGTACCCACACGTGGATCCCAACTCCCTTTTGGGCGGCATAATTGCATATTTTCTCTATCTCAAGTGATGGCAGGGGCTTGGTCACGTCTGCATTCGGCCCACTATCCGCATAGCTAAATCCGTCATTGTAATACCATGATACCCCACCATAGCCGATAACGGAATGATATTCAATCCCGTTTCTTGCGCAAAAATCTATGTAGTACTTATTTGTTTCGAAATTGACTCCTGGAGCGAACGTGGTATCGGGTACTTGATCGCCATTCCACCAATGGAAGGATGTTTTTCCGGGTTTGACCCACGACCAATCCATGTCTGCGGGAGGTTCGTTCAAACTGGTCAAGATATGGGACTCCAACAGCTTGCCTATCTCATCACCAATCATCAATACCCTCCAAGGCGTATGGTGCGGCAGGGTTGCATTTACCTTCACCATTTGCTGTCCTTGCAATGGTGACAATTGGCTCACCAGCGTTGCCCCTGCTTTCCGCACCAGGTACATCCCTGCATAGTCCCTCAAACCTGCTTCGGTAATGGCCATATACCTGTTTTCAGAAAACTCAAATAATGCAGGTATATCGATCAATGTATCGATGGCTACTTCCTTTAATGGCATCTTATGGTAACGGCCTTCATGACTAGTATTGTAATGCCCCGAAAACAATGCCGTGACCAATGGATCGCCTGCCACGTTAAACATGCTATGTTCATCGACCAACGTATAGGCCGACCAATTTGGTTGTTGGGGAAACTCATATCGGAAAGCAAGCCCATCATCGAATATCCGCACCCTAATATTCACCAGTCGCTTTGCTCCTTTACGCTCTTGCAAGGGTATCAGTACTTCCTGATATGGGTGCTCAACCTGGCTAGCTTTGCCCACTATCAATTTGTATATTTCGGTATCTTCGCGGTAGATGGGTGTCAAAAGCGTCACATCTGAACCGAATTCTCCCCCTTTTTGGAAATCGAGCGCCAATTCTGAAGATTCAACCAACGGCTCACCCATAAAAGAAACAGAATAGGCTAATGTACGTCCTGAAACATGAAATGTAAAATCAATATTCCCATTAGGTGATTTCAACCTAACAGGTTGCTGCGCAACACTTACCACATTTGATAAAGAAAGACACGAAATAATAGAAATAAGGGTTAATATATTCATAAACAAATATATTATTTATTAGCTAGGTTGCTCTAGGTGCACAACAGAAATTCATCATTGCTCGATTGCTCGCGACGTGAGCCTTAGTGGCTTGCAAATTTTTCACGCAAAGTCGCTAAGACGCAAAAAAGCAAGTTTGGGGACTTTGCGCCTTGCACCCGGTTGCTCTTATTGCACTCGGCCTTTTCCGCCATGTACTATTGGGCAATAGTAATGACCTTATCCATTAATTTACGAATGCGTATAACACCATGATAAGTGCCTCCATAATACTTTTCAACCTCGTATCGCACTGCTTCCTCTAGTGTTGTGTCGTCATCTCCCATTGCCACTAACCCCACATTGCCCTCAATTGCCGTATACCCACCTTCGTAACCCTCAAAGAGTACAAAAATCAATTCATTAGTTATTTTTGAGTGTCTGTTCATCTGATCATATTATTAAGCGGAAAGCAAGAAGATGCCTTACGAATTGAGTGCGAATTGCGTGCCTTCTTTTTGTACCATACTGAGCATGGGCACGATGAAAATGACTAAAATTAACTTTTCATCGTCATTTAGTGTTAATTATCCTACGTCAAAAGTGGGTATTTGGGCATATTTCCCTTGTAGGATATCATCTACATAGGTCGGGATTTACATACTTGCCAGCCGAATTGACATCAATAGTTTTATTGTAACTACATAACTATCAACAACTTATTTTTAAGTTAAGCAATCTTTCTTAAAAACCAAATTTTTCTGCTAATTTTCAGTTTTGTAGCATATCATTGACAGCTGCCATCCTTTTGAAGCCCTTGCTTTCCTTTCAATGACTCGGTTTCAAAGCTGGATCTAACAAAGTTGATACGAAGTAGGTGTTTCCCCCAGCTTTTTGCCCGCAGTCCGTAAACATTTATTTACTTTGTATGGATACTAAAATAAATACTGCCGTTTCATGCGACTTTTCATTTATACCATGCTCTGCTTTTGTTGTTCTAATCTTGCTTTTTCACAACAACATACTATCAATGGGGTCGTTCGTGATGCAGGCGATAACAGTCCGTTTCCGAATGTGACAGTCCGTCTCTTGAGCGCTACGGATTCATTGCTGGTTCAAGAGATGGTGACACATTCCGATGGCTCTTTTGATTTTGAAGACATCCGTGCAGGTGGCTATATCTTGAACGTGCAATACTTGGGGTATGAAACAATAGAAAAGCCGGTTGAGGTCAATCGCCATATTGATGTTGGTGCACTGTATCTTAAAGCGGGCGCAAGAATGCTTCAGGAAATCACCATCAACGCCCGCATCGCCGTAGGTGAACAGAAGGGCGACACCACGCAGTTTAACGCCGCTGCGTTTAAAACCATGAAAGATGCCAGTGCTCAAAGTTTGATTGAAAAAATGCCAGGCATCAGAACGGAGGATGGCAGCATCCAAGCGCAGGGCGAGAATATCGTACAAATCCTCGTTGATGGTAAACCGTTTTTCGGAACAGATGTCAAAGCTGCACTGCAAAATTTACCTGCTGAGATTATTGAAAGCATCCAGGTGTTTGACAAGATGAGTGATAAAGCTGAACTGAGCGGATTTGACGATGGTGAACGGGAAAAGACCATCAACATCATTACCAAGCCCAATAGCAGGAAAGGTGTATTCGGAAAGTCGTCAGCCGGGTATGGCAGTGCCGATCGGTATTCGGTAGGGGCTGGTGTTAACGCTTTCAATGAAGATCAACGGATCACGATAACCGGCTTGACTAACAACATCAACGCGATGGACTATTCTGCCGATCCCAACAGCCAAGGCGAAACGCACCCACAAAACGGCATCATCAATACCAACCGCATCGGGATGAATTTCAGTGATGATTGGGGGGAGAAGATTGAAGTCAATGCCAGCTACCTCTTCAACCACCGGAAAAACGTAGGCGAAGCTTCGTTGATCAGGGAGTATGTGCTGCCTGATGACGATGGACAGGTCTATACTGAATCGAGTAATAATACACGTAGGAATGTGGAGCATCAATTCAATATGCGTTTCGAATACAATATTGACAGTAACAACCGAATCTTAATACGGCCAAATTTTTCGACACAAGCAGACAGGGAAAACACGTATTTTAGTGGGAATACAGTGTCAGCAAATGGCCCTGTCAATCAAACAGAAAATGGTTTAGTAGCCCATAATACTGATATTGATTTTGACAACCGGTTGTTTTACAGCCGGCGATTGGGGAAAAAAGGTCGAAGCCTTACGGTAGGGCTCCATACAGGCAACTACAGAAATGATGACGATGCCGATAGGCAAGCGAATAATGTGTTTTACGATCCCGAGGAACGTGAAGAAATAATCAACCAGCATACGACGCGGGCCCGCAAGGGCTTTTCTTGGGAAACGGACCTCTCCTATACCGAACCAATCGGTAGAAACGGAATCATCGAGCTTGAATATGAAATCGGCAACAATAACAATGATTCAGACAAGCTAACCTATAACATCGATGATTTAGGCGGTGAGGGCACTTCAAGGCATCTCGATACCGCATTGAGCAATACGTTCAACAGCACGTACCTGTCGCAGGAAGCTGAAATGGGCTACCAATACCGACTGGAGAAACTCCGTGTACAAGTGGAGGCGGAATTTCAGCATACCCAGTTGAAAAACGATCAGGAATTTCCTAGCCCGTTTATCTTGGAGCGAACATTCAAAAGCCTATTGCCATCAGTCCGGGTAGACTATGAATTCACGGACTCCAAGAATTTAGAATTCGATTACGATGCCCGAACCAATACGCCGTCTATTGGCGATTTACAGGGAGTCATTGATAACTCCAACCCCTTGCATCTCCGCACAGGAAATCCGAACCTCGACCAATCATACAGCAATAGGTTGCGGCTGCGGTACCGAAGTTACAGTCCGCAATCAGCGCAGAGTTTCTTTGCCCATATCCAATCGTCATTCACTGCGAACAATGTAGTCAGCAGTACCACGATCGCCGAGGAGCCCACGGAAGTTGCCGAAGGCATTGTTCTAGAACGTGGTTCACAGCTAACCCGGCCGGTAAACCTCGATGGATATTGGGACCTGCGGTCGTATTTCAATTACGGCATACCCGTTCGCTTTATCCCTTCTAATTTCAATATCCATGGTGGTATCCGTTATAGCCATAGCCCGGGGATGATTAATGAAGAAGTAAACGCGGTAAACTCGATGCATTATAGCGGTGGCTTATCGCTAAGCAGCAACATAAGTGACCGTATTGACTTCAATATCTGGACTCGCTCAGCCTATAATACCGTTAGAAATTCGCTCCGTCCGGCATTGAGCAACAATTATTTCAACCAAAGTACGCGCATCAATTATAACTGGATCCTTTGGCAAGGCCTCGTATATCGGCTGGATATCAACCATCAGCTTAACACCGGGCTTTCCGAAGGCTATGACAATAGTATCTTGCTCGTAAACATGTCCATCGGGAAAAAATTGCTAAAAAGCGAATGGGCTGAAATCAGCCTGAATGTTTATGACCTATTGGGGCAGAACAATAATATCCGGCGCAACATTAATGAAGCTTATATCGAAGATTCCCAATCCAATGTACTACAACGGTACCTCATGCTATCGTTTACATACAATATCCGTCATTTTAGCAGCGGCACCACAATGGATGATTATGATACGCTGCATAATAATTAGTCTAGTCGCCGACACACGATCATGCATGGCGACCATGTCCAAATAATCGGTGAAATTGCTATCAGTTTACGGCAAAATATAATTCTTCATGGCGAACTGCTCTTCAAAGCCTAGTTTTTCATACAATCCTTTACCCATGGCTGACGCTTGCAGACACGCATAATCGTATCCCAAATTAAATGACTGATTTAAGAGCATTTTCATGATTTCTTCGGCAAAGCCTTTTCTTCTCATTCTTGGAATAACGCCAACTCCATGGATTCCATAGACTGTATTGTTACTGTATGCCATGGCCGTCCCTATCGGTTCGGTTTCACCGTAAATTAAATAATATGTTATTTCTTTACGGGTGTTGGCAAGGATGTCTCTACTAATGCGATAACCAAAAGATTCAGGATAAATACCTGCCCATATTTTTTCTTCTACGGGAGTGGACACAGATTTGATCGTTATGTTGTTTTTCAAGGGAAACAATTGGTTTAATTTAAGCGCCATGCCCACTTGTTCAGATGCTATTTTAAAACCTTTCTTTTCTAATTCATGATAAGAATCGCTTTGATAAACATCCCAATAGGGTATGGTAAGTGGGATTTCGCTTTTGGAAATAAAGTGAAACGCCGCTTCAATGGAATCCTGCTTGGGTTCCTGATCAAACCACAACCTGTTTGGCCAATCGGAATGATCCAGTCGGCAATAATGAAAATCCGGCGTTTTGAAATAGGCTTGAAACGGAGTGGCTGCGGCTCTCCAAAAAGAAACTAGATTGTCTATATTATCTTGATTGTTCATTTTAAATTGATTAATAAAACTCCGGTGATCATTGATATAAGTCCTATGACCCTTTTTAGGTTAATGGGATCTGACGGAAAGTTAAACCATCCAAAATGCCCTGCGATTACAGCAAAAACAAGTTGGCCGCATAACCCGATTGAAATCATTGTGGAAACTCCAAGCTTTGGAATGGTGTAGTAATACAAGCTGATACCCAGCACACAAAACAAGCCTCCGGTAAACCATAAATAAATGGGAATCTGCCTGATCGTTTCACGGCTGGGGAGGTCTTTCATCGTAAATAAGACAATAACCAGCGCGAAAACCGTACTGAAAAAAAATGCCAAAGCCGATGCCAAAAGCGGATTTTTCAGCTGGACACCCAGCTGTGCATTATACGTTCCTTGTGCTGCCAGGAATATTCCCCCGACAAAAGCTAATACGGATAAACTTAGTTGGCTCATATCAGATTTCCTCAAAAAGTGTTTCCATTGGCTTTCTCACTTTTGGCAACCATTGCGTTGCGTCTTCAGCCGATCGGTAACCAATCGGGGCGATCACAGCGGCGTTTAATCCTAATGAAGTAAGCCCTAAGATCTCGTTATACGCTTCCGGCTGAAAACCTTCCATGGGGCAAGCGTCTATTTTCAGTTCAGCACAGGCGGCCAATAAATTTCCCAAAGCCAAATAGGTTTGTTTTGCCGTCCATTGTGCTAACTCGATTTCCGATTTTCCGTTGAGTGCTTCCATCAATCCGGTAGCGTAATTTTTTACCTTTTCTGGAGAAAATCCATGGGTTTTTGCTTTTAAATATGAAAAACTTTCAATGTGTTCATATGCTACGGTTGAAAAATTACAGAACACCATAAGGTGTGAGGCATCCGTAATTTGACTCTGGTTCCAAGAAGCTTTTTTTAGCGCTTCTCTTATTTTTTTGTTTTCGATAATCAATACTTTATACAATTGAAAACCATAAGAAGAAGCCGATAACTGGATCGCTTCCTTAATTTTTCCCAAATCTTCCCCGGACACTTTACGTGTGGGGTCAAACTTTTTTGTGGCATAACGCCATTTTAAATTTTCTAATAAATACATATTTTCCCTGTTTTAAAATTGATTTTTAACAGGGGCTAAATTACAGGCTGTAATTTCCTAAAACATGTACATATGTTGATGTTGCTTATTTTTTTAGATTTTTTCTTATTCGGCTCAATTGTGTGGGGGTAATGCCCAAATGTGACGCTATATGAAGTTTAGTTATCCTTCGGTCTATATCCGGGTGTTTTTGCAATAGTTTTTGATAACGCACTGTCGCATTTTCCATGACTAGTGAGATTTCCCTTTGTTCTTTTTCTATCACCCATATTTTTTCCAAATAGGCTATATAATACCGTTTCAGATCTTCGTTTTCAAATATGAGCTCGCGGTATTTTTTATAAGGGGCATAAAGTAAAATACAGTCTTCCAAAGCCTCCAGGGTAAACTTTGAAGGAGTTTGCTCCAGCAGGGACGCTGTTGATGCGGCTATATTGCCTTCCATAAAAAGATTCTTATTGTAACTATTCCCATCCATGTCTGAAAAGTAAGCGCGTAATGCACCTTTACAGATATAGTATATGTTTTTAGCTGTCGTGCCTTCCTGAAGCAGGACTTCCCCTTTTTTTAATGTTTTAAACTGACTGATTGAAACAACCTTTAACCAGGATGTTTCAGAAATAGGAGCGTAGGAATCAAGATAGGATTTAAAAGCTGTAATGTAATTTTCGGTCTTCTCTGTCATAATAACATAAATATATGAATTAGGGGTTAAGAATTGGTTTTAAAGCAAGAATACCCGACATATAAGCCTCCCGTAATCTAAGTAACTTACAAAGTTATTTGCCATTATGCCATATTTTATTTACTTTCATAAATTCTATCTTGAAAAAGGCGTATTAAAAGAAGCTCATATTGCTTTTCATAAAAATGGACTTTCATAAATAAAGCAAAGTTAACTTTTCTCTATTTTTATTTTGAATAAAGTATGAGAAACATTAAAAAATCTGATATCAGCGTTGCGCTGTTAATTTCAACTTATAATAACAGCAACTATTTAGACCAGGTGTTTAGAAGCATTTTCCGGCAATCGGTAAAACCAAATGAGATTGTAATAGCGGAAGATGGAAAAGATCCAGAAACGTTTGCGCTAATAACCGCCTTCAGAAAACAGCGTGACATTCCAATAATGCATGTTCGACAGGAAGATCTAGGATTCCGAAAATCCTTGATATTAAACAAGGCCGTTAAAAAGATTACCGCTGATTACATTATTGAAATAGATGGCGATATTATTTTAAATAGTTTTTTCGTTGAAGACCATTTAAGGTTCTGTAATCCCGGCATATTTATTCAAGGGGGGAGAGTTTTAATAGGTGCCGATAAAACAGCAGAAATCCTAAAAGGGGCTTCTATTAATATCAATTTCTTTACCGCGGGCATCAAAAACCGAATCAATACGCTAAGATCCCTCTTTTCAGCTAAATTATTTTCTTCAAGCACTACATTTTTATCAAGATCCCGTGGATGCAACATGGCGTACTGGAAAGCAGATTATATTAAAATAAATGGCTATAACAATGATTTCATCGGCTGGGGCCTGGAAGACAGTGAATTTTCACAACGTTTAATAAATGCGGGTATTAGGAAGAAAAAAATAAAGGGCGCAGCAATATGCTACCACCTTGATCATGAAATTTATTCAAGAACTAACTTTATAAACAACACGATACTTTTTGACAAGACCTTCAATGAAAAAACGTTCTATTCAACAAACGGTTATAAAGAAGCGCAATATATTAAATAGCAGAGACTAGTCTATTCATTTCCATCAGTTTATGAGCTCTTTAATTGCTAATCATCTGGTTAAACTTTCTGAGGGTATATCTGTTATTATATGCACTTTTAATGGCGCCCTAAAACTTAAAAGTACTTTAGACCACTTAATGAAACAAAAAACAGACCGTTTATTTTCGTGGGAAATTCTATTAATTGATAATAGTTCTACAGATAATTCTTTAAAAATAGCAAAGACATATTGGGCAAAAAAGGCACCTCCAAATATTAAACTTACAACAATTGTAGAAACATCAGCTGGTAAATACTATGCCCTGCAGCAAGGAATATCACATGCTAATTATGAGTTTTTTGTAATATGTGACGATGACAACTGGCTACATGAAGACTATCTTTTATCTACCTTTAATATTTTAAAAAACAATCCATCTATCGGCGCAGTTGGGGGTTATGCAACAGGTGTTACAGACGCTGCCGAAGGGTTTCCAAATTGGTTTTCTAAAGTTTGCGAAGGCTATGCTGTAGGGCCTCAATGCAAGCAAACGGGATATGTATCACCAAACGGGCATCTATGGGGAGCAGGTCTTGCATCGAGAACCTTGTTATATCGTGAAATATATAGCAATTGGCCTTCATTATTATTAAAATCAACGTTTAGCCAAGTGATGACAACTGAAGATACTGAATTTTGCTATCGATTAACTTTAGCAAATTACAGACTGTATTATGATGAAAGCATGAAATTGTCTCATTTTATACCGAAGGAAAAACTAACAATCGCATACAAAACATCCTTATACGCGAATTTTATTGACTCACGGCACATATTATCACAGTATCAGCTTGCAATTAAAATAACAAGATGGAATAATAAACATCATTATTTAAAAATAACACATTATTTCTTTATTAAATTGGGTTGCTACTTAAAATTACGCGTTTATAAGAAAAAAAAGAACATTGATAGACAGAGACTGCTGCTTAATTGGTTAAAAAAGACAGGTGGGAATAGGCAAGATTTTTTAATAGATAAGATATTAAGAAAGGCTTCTAGTCCTCATCTTTCGAGATTACGTCACTGAATGGAAAAAGGTATTTCGGTTATTATTTGCAGCCATAATGGCGGTTCTTACCTAAAAGAGACACTATCTTTTCTCAATAATCAAGTGGTTCCTTCGAACTTAAAATGGGAATTGATTTTTGTAGATAACGCAAGCACCGATAACATTGGTCAGCTCGTAAAAGAAGAGTGGAAAGCTGAAGTCCCTTTGTGTATATTAATTGAGCAAACCAAGGGCAAATACTACGCACTTCAAAAAGGTATACAAGCCGCGAAATATTGTTACTTCGTTATCTGTGATGACGATAATTTTCTTCAGCCCGATTACCTCGCAATAGCTTTCGAAATAATGGAAAGCGATGAGCAGATCGGAGCATTAGGAGGGCTGTCATTGCCAGCGATTGAAGGACAATCCCCTCTTCCTTCTTGGTTTGATCGAGTAAAAGAGCACTACGCTATCGGGCAGCAAAACCCTTTTAACGGCATCGTACAAGCGAAACACTTGTGGGGGGCGGGATTGTGTTCCAGAACCAAACTTTATAATGACCTATATGCTCATTACCCAAGTTTATTAATAGATCGTCACTTGGACGCTAAACTTATAGCTGAAGACACTGAATATTGCTTAAGATTGCAACTCATCGGATACACGCTCTATTATTCGGATCAACTTTTACTATATCACTATTTACCATCCAATAGATTAAATAATGACTATTTAAAGCGACTCATGTATAATAGGGATGTTTCATTTCCTGTGCTTGAGAAGTATTACATTTTTTTAAAGGTCTATCAATCTTCTTTATTAAATAGGTTTAGGCTATTCATTATTTCACCGTTGAGATATCTGCTATCGTTAAATAAAAAAGGTAGAAGAAGACAATTAATTATTCTTAAATGTCTTCTTCTACCTTTATCCTTCAAAGATCAGGAGTTACATATCATTCACGAGATATATCATTCTAGGTGCAGATTTTTATATAACTAGATTAAACTGCTTTTATGACCAACTCCTATGTAAAACCGCTTATTAGTATTATCATCGTAACGTATAATGCATCGAAATACATTGAAAGGTGTCTTAAAAGTATTTTAGCATTGAACCTAGACTCGAAGCAATTAATAATAATCGATGGAAAAAGCACCGATAATACATTAGAAATTCTTAAAACATATCAACGGGATATCGACGTCCTGATCTCGGAGCCAGATTTAGGGATTTATGATGCCATGAACAAGGCGCTCCGTTATATTGAGGGACGTTGGGTATATTTTATGGGAGCAGATGATCAACTATTGGCCTCTTTTAATCAGCTAATACCTTACTTGCAAAAGGAAGATAGTATTTACCATGGGAATTGTGTGACCGATCATAAAAAACTTGGAGGCTTTTATACGCCATATTTCCTGACTAAGGATATTATCTGCCATCAATCAATTTTATATCCCGCTATCGTATTTAAAAAATACCAATATCAACCAATATACCCGGTTTTGGCTGATTATGTGCTAAACATGCAATGTTGGGGTGACCCATCATTGAAAAAAGAATATGTGCCCATTGATATTGCCTATTATGCATTGCAGGGCTACTCTTCTTATACAACAGATTATAAATTAAAGAAAGACAAATCATCGCTTATTAGGAAATATCTAGGTTGGAAGATCTATCTCCGTTATCGTTTTCGGAAATTTAAAGCCTATTGGAAAGGAAATGCTGACACCTTTTAATACTATATCCCATATCGTTCAACTGAATATACTATAAATAACGATCCGCTCTTATTTTATTCGGCAGTTTGATGTCTTAATATATACTGACATTTTCTTATAAACCTAGAAGAAAGATCATCTCTAGAATAAAAAGCATGGTATATCGCATTATTGTACGTAGTTCCTAATCCGAATTTTGGGTGTTGCTCATCATACAAATCCCACATTTCTTCCTCAATATCAGTGGGCCACCAATACCTTATATTACCATCATTCTTCCGTATTTCGTTCGTCAAATTTTGTCCTGCATCCATCAGGTCGGTCATTCGCATATCCGGATAATGGAGCTTCTTTAGGTATGTTGTAGAAATTGCGAAAAAGAACGGTGAAACATACAGGTTCTTTCCTTCATCAAGGTGATTAGCCGTTTGAGCAGCGCCAACAATTGTGCTCGGCTTTATAAGATCTTTCAGCAACATGTGGAGCCACTCCCTATGTACAGGTATACAATCTATATCAAAAATAATTAGATAATCAGTATCCGTAACCGTCCTACAAACATGGTTTAAAAAATCACCATGATTGAATTTATTATTATAAAGCTGGTTGATGCTGTAACCAAAGCTATTGAAAACTTTCTGCTGATATAAAGGTACCTCCGCATTGACTAAATGATTGTAAAATGAAAAAATTTTAAATACTGAATGTTGTTTGCTTTTTTTTAGTTGCCCGATCATATGTTATTGTTTGTATTGATGCGCTTTGAAGTTTATCTCATCTGTTGGCAAGAAAGATTTTTTTTATAACAGCAGTTACCGGATCCTTAGCCTTAAAAGGTGAAACGTAAAAAGCAATCAACTTTTCCAATGCTAGTTCTCGCGTAGATAAGCCAAGCTTTATCATGGATATTCGAATAGGCGAAAGCAAAAATAATCGCATCCTACTTTTATTCCTTACCTTGTCTTTTACCCTCAAAGCTGCATCATATTTATCAAGCACTAACCCCGCCTGTTCGATCCCCTCCAATAACCGTTCTCGGTAAGCTATCGTTAAACGCTCTTTCGGTATAAAATGATGTAAAATTAATCGTTCATCATAATACAATTTATAGCCAGTCAATAGCAATCGTTTACAATATTCAAAATCATCTCCCGTAGTTAATATATTGCCATTCCTACCGTTGAGAAGTGAGGGATATTCATTCGAGAACATCTTGAGATATAGCGACTTCCTTGTCACCAATCCAGCGCCTAGTACAAACCCTCTATTTGTCACTTCCATCGAAGTTTTAGCGGGTATCCCTAGCGCATATTTATCTTTATACGCTTCAAACCAATCGGGATAATCTACGGCGTTAGTAACGGGCAAACTCTGTCCGCCGCCGGCGCCAAAGTGTATACATTTTTCAATCATCCGAATCGAATTGTGAACATAGTGTTCCTCCAGCCGATTATCGTCATCACAAAAAATTATATATTCATAAATAGATTCGGAGACTCCCTTTATTCGCGCAAAAAACTGCCCGGCTTTGTCTTCGTTGATTATTTTTAACGATACTTGTTTTGCATTAAATTGGGTTTGGTAACCTTTCGCTACGGATAACGTATGATCTGTAGAAGCATTGTTAACAACAACCACTTCCCATAAATAATCAGAAGGAACTTTCTGGTGTAAAAGATGCTCCAGCGTGTTAGGTAATCGCTCGCCACTATTGTAACAGCAAATGACAACAGACATACCATAAGTAACATTATTTTGGGCGTTTTGATAATCCTTCATGATCGGTCCCTTACGTTAACTTTAACATTTTGATGATTTTATTCAAAGGCCACGGAATACTTTTCTGCAAAACTAAATATACGCCCGCATGTAGTCCAATAAACTGCGCTAGCGCGAAAAATTGATTTTCGTTTCCTGGTTTCTTAACCTGCCTTATCCTTTTTAAAATTTGCATTATTATTTTTCGCAAGGCTAATCGTTGCTGCAAAATGGATTCCTTCTTATATGGAAACACCTGTGTTAAGCACAATTTATAACAAAAGCTGGTGCCAAACGCCAATCGAATTAAGTATGATCGATTAGCTCTTTTTTCGGGAATAATATGTTTTAAGGCCAAAGATGGCGAAACGCCTACTGAATAACCTTGTCTGATACAGAGTAGAATCATCTGTGTATCTTCACCACTACTGATTTCCTCACCTTTCCTACCAAGAAGGGTGAAAACTCCCTTTTCAGCAAGCGACACATATTCTTTAAGTATAAAACTAGCTGTACATAAACCGGTGCCGTATGGGTAAGATGATTGCCATTCGTCGACTGCATCGTAAGCGATCTCTTTTTCGTGCCTCTCTTGAAATGCTACACGGGCATATTCTTCCAAGGATGGGCTAATTCCATCGATAAAGTCAACAGTAATTTCTCCCGGGCCCCAAGCAGCTACCTGCGGGTAATCTCGGTTTAAATCTTTTAATACCTGAAGGTAGTTCCCTGCTGGTTCATTATCGTAATCAAAATAAATAATATGTTGACCTCGAGACATTTTTATACCTGCAATTCGCGCATATTTTACACCTTGTTCTTTAACCTCAATAACACGCATATTGTTTATTAATTTACAGTACAAGGCTACATAATCCAGTGTTTTTAGCGGTATGTTGCTATTGTTATCCACCAATATTACTTCTGCAGTAAGGTTATGTAGGTTGAGGTTAACGACCGCATCTAAGCATCTTCTCAATAAACGACTGTCTGGATTATAAGCACAGATTACAATCGTATAATCAATAGGTGCAACTACTTCAGGCATACTTAATGGTTTGAATAGTACAATAAAACAATCACCTCTATTTTTTAAACAATTTTTTAAACCATCTTTTAACTCGTCTGCGTAATAGCTCGTCTTTCTTAATATTCATCCTTTTTTCGCTCAATTTAAACTCCTTTTCAAACACCTGCCTGTCGGCTTCCTTTTCCGGAATAAATGATGTTGGATGTGTAATTGTTTCCAGATCTGTCGTAACTGCATTCGCAAAGGTACTGCCTACGTCAAATGTATGCGTTGCATCCTCACCGAAACCAATGTTAGAAATTAAGTTATGGTTTGGCACTACACATAATGCGTATTCAACAAAATTTAAAAAATGAAATTGATAATCCCAAGTATCAATAGCTCCACGTTTTACTTGCTCAAAAATCGTTAACCATTCGCTAAGCAGAAGCTCATCTGCAAACATTTTTTTGAGTAGGGTAGCTGCCTCTTGTACGCTATAATTGGATAAACTCACATCGTATTTCTCCCAGGTCCTCCGCCAACTTGCCCAGCCCCAAATATCGCTTCGTTGGGAAAAATAATAACTAGCGGTTCCCCAGCTCTCCTTGTTATGGTGATTAGAACCCGTTATAGATCCGACTCTTTGATCATACCTATAATGCTCAAGCATTACATCACAAAACCTAAAGAACGATTGGTTGGGCAAACAATCATCTTCTAAGATTATCCCCTCCTCCTCATTTTCAAAGAACCAATCTATCGCAGTTGAAACCCCTATTTTACATCCTAAATTTTCAGTTCGAAATAACGTGCTAACCGTACATTCCCAATTAATTTTGTCAATAATGGATCTAGCTTTTTGACATTTTTCAATCTCTCCTTCCACCTTAGCCCTCGGGCCGTCCGCTGCAATATATAGTTTCCTTGGTTTTGCACGGCTTATCTGTTCAAATACTTTTCCCGTATAAATAGGCCTGTTAAAGATTAAAAGCAGGATCGGAGACTTTACTTTATAGTTGACCATCTTCTATGTTTTATAGAATAATCTATCTACATGCTGTTAATATACTTACTCCAAAACTTTGTATATCGCGGCCATGCATGACAACCTAAAGGTAAGTCGTTATTGTTCATCTCAAGCAGCTTTTCGGGGTTAACTTCGAAACTGAACCTCATTGCTTGCAGGGGATTAGCTACCTTGAAACTGGGATATATTATTGGTAATAATCGCGAAAGTAATACATCTTCATTAAAATACCCACCTCTCATATATCCAATAAAATGATCATTTATAAAAAGCTCATAATATCTCCAGTTAACCTTTTTTAATATGCTTTTAAAGAATGGCAGTTTGCGAATAAAAAAGAATTGAAGCTTCCATTTCTTCCTATATTTTGAAAGAACTGTTAGCCCCTGAATACACGCCTGAATGTTTCTCATAGAAAAGCCGGAATTCCCACCTTGAATAAACAACGATTCTGTTGTGGCATCTGCGTAACCTTCAAAAAATGGTGCCCCAGTGTAATCGTAGTCAAAAACATTGATGCTTTCAAACTCATTACTGAATATGTAGGCATCCAATTCGTACGTAAGTAAATATTGAAATCCATCGAATTTTTTATAAAAGTTAATATCGACTTTTAGTCGATTGTAATCTTGAACGCTTTTAAAATATAAAGAAGAAAGAGGCATAGGAATTAACCCAGGAAACATCGTTAAGTGTTCCATCGGCGTTATGTGTTCAGGGTATACCAAATAACAATTGAGACGATTTAACAGATTGCTACAGGCTTCCAATGAGATTTTTTCAGTAGGAGACAACGTGCTTTTATGAATTGGTATAATAACGCAGAGTTTGTCTTTCATAATCTAGAAGTAAAAGATGATAAGTTACAATTTAGATTGCGTGCAATACACATATTTCATTAATCTTAATCCTGAATGCAATGTTAACTTAAACATAATACGGTCTTAAATTTAGAATTAATTTTGAAATAACAAATAGAATAGCTTACCTTGCTGTAAGGTTATGTTCAGATAGCCAATAAAGCTTCATCCAAGTATAATACTAATTACCAACACTATGAAAAATATTTTCCCTTTTCTTATCGTCATTTATTTGGCGAGCTGTACAAGTCCACAAAAAAGTGAGAACAATAGTCAGGACAGTGTTCAACATATAGAACAAAGCGCTACTTTGAGTAAAACAACGGAGTTAGCAGGCACCTATTCTTATGGTGAAGATCCTGAAAAAGAACCAACAGGCAATATGATGATTTACCCCAAAGATGATACCACGGTATTGTTCAATATTGACTTAAATGTTGGCCCTCCTTCTTATAATTCAGGGCAGTTATTTGACACCTTAACCATAAAGAACAATCAGGCCATTTATTATAAAAAAGAAGATGGAAGTGATAATGGCTGTAAATGGCAGATTGATTTTCTTGGAGATGCTATAACAATCAAGACCTTAGACAACGCGTACGATTGCGGTTTTGGAGGTAATGTATTTGCAGATGGTACGTATAACGTTTCAGATCATCAGATTCCAGTATATTTTATTACCATGGAAGGTGATACGACCTATTTTAACAAGTAAATCACACCATATTGGGCGTGTTTCAATAAGTTAACAAGGCCATAATTATCTTTACTTATTTGCCTAAATGACAAAATCATGACAAATAATGAAATTATATTACTAAGTTTGTGATAGAAAAATATCGTAGCTAACGCTACGCCACATATATCTATCTACTTATCTATCTGTCTACTTATCTGTCTATCTACTTATAAGGACTCTTAACATCTATCTGCGAAACATAACTGTACTTTTATGAATTGGATCGTTACGATTCTCCGCCAATATCCGGAGCTAGCCATTTTTCTAACCCTATCTATCGGTTATTTTATTGGCAGATTAAAAATAAAAAATTTCTCTCTAGGAACGGTAACCAGTGTATTATTGGTTGGTGTTTTAATCGGCCAGCTAGGCATACAGATTTCACCAAATGTTAAATCTGTATTCTTTCTCATGTTCTTATTTGCTGTTGGATACAGCGTAGGGCCCCAATTTTTTGCAGGTCTAAAAAAAGACGGTTTGCCACAAATGTTGTATGCAGCAATCGTATGCGTATGTAGTCTCCTTTTTCCTTATCTGATCGGTACATTGATGGGATATGATATGGGCTTGACCGCGGGCATGCTGGCCGGCTCCCAAACAATTTCTGCGGTAATTGGAGTAGCTTCTGATACCATAAACCAACTAGACCTTTCTGCAGAACAAAAAACTTCTATGATCAATAAAATCCCGGTTGCTTATGCGGTCACTTACATTTTTGGTACAGCTGGGTCCGCTTGGATCCTGTCATCTATCGGCCCCAAGATATTGGGAGGCAACTTGGTGGAAAAAGCCAAAGAACTGGAAATTAAGTTGGGAGGGGATGCTATTGGTAATGATCCTGGAATCGCATCGGCCTATGATCGGGTAATTTACAATGCTTACAAAATAGCTGCACATTCATACGCCTGCAATAAAACGGTAGCGGCCATCGAAGCTGAGCTGCAACGAAATGAAAGACGCTTGTTTGTACAGCGAATCCGTAAAGGAAGCGAAATTATAGATGCCACTCCGGATACCATTATTCATGAAAACGACGTCATCGCGCTTGGAGGCAGAAGGGAGTATATGATGAGTTATAATGCCGTAAATGAAACAGAGGTATTAGACGCTGAATTATTGAATTTTCCCGTTGAGGTGTTGCGTGTGATGATTGTTAAAAAAGAAATC
Source organism: Parapedobacter tibetensis (assembly GCF_024704835.1). Classification (GTDB taxonomy): domain Bacteria; phylum Bacteroidota; class Bacteroidia; order Sphingobacteriales; family Sphingobacteriaceae; genus Parapedobacter; species Parapedobacter tibetensis. The sequence continues at coordinate 420,925 of NZ_JAMXBE010000002.1, read as the reverse complement.
GTTAACAAAACATTGGTTGAGCTACGTATGATGGACTTCATGCATGGCGTGGTGATCCGGACTTTAAAAAGGTCGGGAATTGAATTTCCTATTTTACCTAACACGCAACTCAACAAAGGCGATATGATTGAGCTTATTGGCACGAAGAGAGATGTGGAAAAGGCGATTTTACATATAGGATATGCTGATAGGCCAACCAATACTACCGATATGATCTTCGTAGGGCTAGGTATTGTTTTGGGTGGACTAATAGGCGCCCTGTCTATAAAAGTAAGCGGTATCCCGATAGGTCTTAGCACAAGTGGTGGAGTTTTAATAGCAGGATTATTTTTCGGCTGGCTTAGGGGGCAGCATCCCACATTTGGACGTATACCAGAGCCAGCACTTTGGGTAATGAGTAATGTTGGTTTAAACATGTTCATTGCGGTGGTCGGCATAGCCGCGGGACCAAGCTTTATTGAGGGTTTCAAAGAGGCTGGCTGGGGATTATTTGTTGCTGGTGCGGCAGCCACTGCTTTGCCACTCATATTCGCGCTTTACCTCGGTCGATATGTTTTTAAATTCCACCCAATAATTACGCTCGGTTGTGCGGCAGGCTCTCGCACAACCACTGCAGCCCTTGGCGCCATTCAGGATGCGGTAAAAAGTAAAACGCCCGCGCTTGGCTACACAGTAACCTACGCGGTAGGTAATACGCTGCTTATCATTTGGGGTGTGCTGATTATTATTTTAATGAGTTGATTATACCGCTAGTCTTTTGGAAACTTAATAAATAAAATTATGACCGTTAACATTTCAAAAATTCAAACAAGCCGAGAGGTTGAAAAAACCCTTGAGAGCCTAAGCCCTTTTGAAATAAAGAATGAGCTGATTCGTTTGGCGGAAGAACATGCCTTAAAATCTACAGCCATCATGCTCAATGCGGGGCGAGGAAATCCAAACTGGATAGCCACTGCGCCAAGGGAGGCATTTTTTCTGTTTGGTCAATTTGCTTTGGCAGAATGTCGTAAAAATCATGAGGAAGGAGGCATTCTTGCTGGAATTGTGCAAGATAAAAACGGGATAGCTAAACGCTTTGAGGCCTTTATAGAAGATAATCAACACACGCCAGGGGCTAGTCTTTTAAGCAAGACGTATCAGTATGGAATAGACAAGCATGGTTTTGATGCGGATGCCTGGATACGCGAGTGGGTGGAAGCGGTAATCGGGTTCAATTACCCGGTTCCAGATCGGATGTTGGCTCATTTCGAAGTGATTGTACACGATTATCTAGTTCAGGAAATGTGCGGGGGGCAAGTAAAGGACGGGAAATTTGACATTTTTGCTGTGGAAGGTGGTACGGCTGCCATGTGCTATATTTTCGATTCGCTTATGCAAAACCGCCTGGTAGCGCAAGGCGATAAAATTGCTTTATTAACACCAACCTTTACGCCGTATATTGAAATTCCGCATCTGGAAAGATACAATTTTGATGTGGTGTATGTGCAAGCAAATGCCACCGGTAAGAACGGATTTCATACCTGGCAGTACCCAAAAGAAGAACTGGATAAATTGAAAGATCCGGCAGTGAAGATTGCCTTTGTAGTGAATCCAAGTAATCCCCCTTCTTCTACCATGGGCAGGGAAATACTGGATTATATCGCCGCGATTGTTAAAGATCATAACCCTGGGTTGATGATCATCACGGATGACGTTTATGGTACGTTTATCAATGATTTCCGATCGCTGATGGCGGTTGTTCCTTATAATACCATTAATGTCTATTCATTTTCCAAGTATTTTGGCTGTACAGGCTGGCGATTGGGTACGATCGCCATACATGAAAATAATGTGTTTGATAAAAAAATAGCTGATCTCCCCCCGCAGCATAAAAAGGAATTGGCCGAACGCTACGGTACGTTAACACTTAAACCGGAGAGCGTTAAGTTTATCGATCGGATGGTTGCCGATAGTAGGCAGGTGGCTTTAAATCATACAGCGGGATTATCGCTGCCGCAACAGTTCCAAATGATGCTATTTGCTGCTTTTTGCTTGCTGGACAGCGAGCATGTGTATAAATCCCTAACGCAATCAATCATTAAGAAGCGCTTAAGTTTATTATGGGAAGGGATGGGTGTTGAGATGATTGAAGATCCAACGCGGGCTGGTTATTACTCTGAAATCGACGTAGAAGTTGCCGCTAAACATTTTTATGGTGATGAATTTGTAAGCTGGTTAAAAGAAAACTTTGAACCCATCGACGTCCTGTTTCGCCTGGCTGAAGAAACATCGATTGTACTCTTGAATGGCGGGGGATTTGCAGGCCCGGAATGGAGCATAAGGGTATCGTTGGCTAACCTTCCTACAGAGAATTACCTCATCTTGGGTAAAAATATCCGTAAAATTTTAATGGAATATGTAACCAGCTGGGAAAATTCATTGAAATAGACCTTTTAATTATCCACTAATACTTAAAATCATTGAACATGAAAACTACATGCACTTTATTAGTTTATCTCCTGTTGGCCCTTTCTTCCTATGGCCAAAATTTAGCAAGGATCAAAATTCTTGCCACCGGTGGAACCATTGCAGGTAAGGGCGCTTCGGCCGACCGTGCATCTTACACTGCGGGGGCCCTGCCCATCCAGGATCTGATTGCCGCAGTACCCGGCCTCGACAAGGCAGCAACCATTACCGGGGAGCAGATCTCCAATGTGGGAAGCCAGGACATGACGGTTGACATATGGATGAAATTAAATAAAAGGATCAACGAAATATTCAAGAACAATGAAGCGGATGGCATCGTGATTACCCATGGTACGGATACACAGGAGGAAACGGCCTACTTTTTATCCCTTACGTTACGCTATGATAAACCGGTTGTCATTACCGGATCGATGAGACCGGCTACGGGCATGAGTGCCGATGGGCCAAAAAACCTTTATGATGCGGTAATCGTCGCAGCATCCAAAGAAGCTGCGCACGCTGGCACCCTACTGGTATTCAGCGAAAGTATATTTACAGGAAGGGATGTGGTAAAAACAAATACCACCCATCTGAACGGATTCTCGGCACCCAATAACGGTCCCATCGGACAGGTGTACGATGGCAAAGTCTTTATGTATGAACAGGAGACACGCAAGTCGAACAGAGAAACCCCTTTTGACATCACGGGACTGACCTCCCTGCCCCAGGTAGCTGTCGCAGAATTGTACGCTGACGCTCCAGCAACGGCAATAAATGCCTATATAGCTTCCGGGGTAAAAGGAGTCGTTACCGGTGGACTGGGTAATGGAAACCTGAATAAAGCAAACACGGCAGCCGTTGAAGAGGCCATTAAGAAAGGCATCGTTGTGGTAAGATCATCGAGGGTCCCCTCCGGCAGGGTAACGTTACTGGATGAAACCGATGATGCAAAACTAGGAACAATTGTGTCGGATGATCTCAACCCGCAAAAAGCAAGGATACTGCTGATGCTGGGCCTTACCAAAACAAGTGACAGCAAGCAGCTGCAGCAGTATTTTTTTGAATATTAACATCTATCCTATGGGCCGAACAGATCGGCCCTTTTATTTTACTTAAATTTATAGATATGCGTGTGTTTTTACTATTGCTGTCCATCCTTTTTTTAACCGTAGGCGTATCTGCGCAGCAGCATAAGCAGACTGATACAACGGTTAACCATAATGTGCCGCTCATCAAAACGGATAAAGCTGATTTATTGAACAATGTGGATATAATTGCCAATAGCCAGATCGGTCTGAACAACAATTTTACGGATGGCAGCTATACCAATAGCAGGTTTGCCGTGAACCAGTTCCGCCTGGAAATAAAGGGAATGGTCTTTGGCGATAAAGTTTTTTTCCGGTTCCGCGATAGGTATACCCGTGATCCGGAAGTCCAATCGGTAGACAACATGTCCCGATCAACCGATATGGCTTTTATTGGGTATAATATATCGGACAGAACCAGCATCGCCATCGGAAAGATGTCTGCAAATTGGGGGGGCTATGAATTCGACATGAACCCGATCGATGTTTATCAGTATAATGACATTGTCGATGATGCCGACAATTTTCTTACGGGTGTACAGTTTAACTGGAAGGTTTCAACCCAGCACACACTTTCGGCACAGATCCTTAATTCACGCACGAAAACCTTTACCGAATTATATAAAGACGTACCAGACCTTCGAGAAGCAAAATTCCCGGCCGCCTACGTGGGCACCTGGAACGGTTCTTTTGCTGAGGGTAAACTACAGACCATCTGGAGTTTCAGTGTTTTTCAGGAGGCCAGTAAAAATGAGGATCCGGTAAATATGTATTATACGGCATTGGGAAACCAGTTCAGGTCCGATGACTGGCTGTTTCAATACGATTTTAAATGGAGCCGCGAAGACCTTGACCGCAGCGGTATCATCAGCACGCTTATCCCAGAAGATATGTTACCACACGCCGCCCAAAACGTATCCTACCTCGAACACTGGCTGAGGATCGTTTATTCCATAAACGACCAATGGAAGGTCTCAACCATCGGCATGGTGAATACGGCCTCCTGGAAAGATATCCCGGATGAAATGAGTACGTCAAATCAGATGAGAACTGCCTGGGGGATCATTCCTTCTGTTGAATTTTACCCGATAAAGAACTATAACCTGAAATTTTTCAGCTCCTATGTTGGAAGGTACTTCCGTTACAGCGATTATGCTAAACAATCCCTTGCTGCATCAAATGGCAGTTCTGCTAGAATTATGATTGGCATAGCCTCGCCGCTGGTTATCTTGTAGATCATAAAATATGAGAAATATATACTTCTTATTTTTTATCTTTTGCTATACGCCCTCCACCGCCCAGGTTATCAAACTCGAAGACTGCTTTCGTATGGCGGCTGCAAACAACTTGACGGTTCAGCAAGCACAAACATCCCTTAGAGCTGGCGAGTATAACCTGCAGGCCGAGAAAAACAGCTATCTCCCGAAAGTGGATTTACTTTCCAGTTATACCTACTTAAGCAGCCCTTTGACTATTAATTTACAAGAAGCTAGAAATGGAATTGTCGAGGGCTCGTCCCGACAAAGTGTCCATGCTGCCAATGAAGTTTTTAAAGAAATAACAGGGAACGACCTATCACAGCCTGTACAGGATAGAATTTATAGAACCTCTTCAACTATTATTGGAGACTTATATCCGGATTATAACCCACAGTTAAGCCAGCGCGCCTATTTCATGGCCGGACTAGGAGTAAGGCAACCCCTTTGGTTAGGGAATAAATTGGATGCTGCCAAAAATATCGCAGCAGCCGCGGTGTCCACTCAACGGATTAATGTGGACGTCGCCCAAAAGGAAGTGAACTTTTTAATTGCTTCCCAGTACATTCGGATTTTATACCTCAACTCGATGTTAACCAAACAGGAAGCCATTGTAGAAGCGCTCAATAAGAATAAAATCTATGCGGATGAAATGGTTAAAAACGATGTATTACCACCTTATCAACGGAGTTGGACCAATGTTGTTTTAACACAAGCTAAGGCGCACTATAACGGTTTGCTTTTAGAAAAGAAGAATGCTATTCCGGAACTTAATAAATTGATGGGACAAGCGCTTGATGCGGAAATAAACGTCTTGGACACCTTACAGTATAGCGGTGCTGATATGATCGTTCCTGAGGGAGCGTTCTGGGAAAGGAACCCTATTTATCAGTTAGCCCGTAGCAAAAGCACCTATGCCAAAACATCCGAAAAAATCAGCAAGTCGTTCAGCCTTCCCAATATTTTTGCGGTTGGTAATTATAACCTGTATCAACGGGATTTACCGGTCACTATTCCCGATTGGTTTGTAGGACTGGAAATGCAATGGACTTTATTTAACGGACAGACCCGCAAGCGGACACAGGCTGCCAAAGAACTCATATTGGAAGCAGATCTGGCGCAGAAAAATGCCAGTCAATCGCTACAGGTTCAGCTGATGGTGGCTAAAAATAAAGCTGATGCTTTGCAAAATGATCTAAAATCATTAGAATCAGCCAAAATGGAGGCAATAACAACGACTCAGCTTATTCAAAAACGGATGGAAAACCAGCTTTCATCCCCTAAGGATGTTAATGATGCGTTGCTCGTGGAAGTGGAAATTGAAAAAGCTTATGCTACCGCGCTAATGGGATATTATTTAGCATTGGCCGAATATTACAATATTTTGGGAAATCCTATGGAAATTGCTAAATACATTCAATAAATGGCTTTAACAATGATTAGTGCTCATTAAAACAATATTTCAATGAAGACGCTATTAAAAACATACTGGGCTGTATTGATACCTTTACTAGTTGTGGTGATCGCTTTTATTTTTTTTCTCCGGAACAATGGAGAAGAAGATAAAAATCAGGTTATCGGTATGGTAGATGCTACAAGCGTGGATATCGCTTCTTCTTTTCCTGGTAGATTGGATTCATTATTCGTTGGATTAGGTGAAGAAGTAAAAGCAGGACAATTATTGGCTATTATAAGTTCAAACGAAATTCGGGCCTTGCAAGCACAGGCACAAGCGGCCATTGATGCCGCAACCGGGCAACTGCAGTTACTCAAAAACGGGGCAAGCCCCGAGCTGCTATCTGCTGCAAATAACTTATATCAGATAAGTCAGGATCAATATAAATTATTCAGCACCACGTACCAGCGCATGGAAAACCTATACAATGCAGATGTGATATCCGGGCAGGAAAAGGACTTGTTCTATTTTAAACATCAGGCTTCCAAAAAAGAAATGGAAACAGCTAAGCTTAATTTACAGCTGCTACAAAATGGGGCGCGCCCAGAATTACTAAAGACTGCCGATGCCATCGTCAGGCAGGCTGAACAGGCATATGACCTTACGAAATCATTAGGTAACAACACAAAAATCTATGCCCCTGCTGATGGCATCATCTCATCGCTCGTTATCCATGAGGGCGAAGTGGTTTCAATTGGCTACCCGATGATGACACTGGAAAAGAAAAATTCGTCCATCATTCGGTTTAACATCCGTCAGGACCTAGGTGGTTTATTGCAGGTAGGAACGAAGGCGAAAATAAAGGTCCCGGGCTGTCAACCGGAGGTTTTTGATGTAGCCGTATCTTCCATCGCTCCAACATTGACTTTTGCTAATTGGGTTCCCAGTAAAGATAAAGGTTCATTTGAACTTCGGACATTTACCGTCGAGTTTAAACCAACGAATCTCTCTGCAATAAAGGGATTGCGATCCGGAATGACTGCCTCATTAGATTTGCCTGAATGAATCGCTTGGGTGACATCATCATACGTGAGTGGAAACGGATAGTAGCGCTACCGGTATTTTACATCGTATTGCTCATTGTTCCAAGTATACTGTTCTTTTTTTATGCGCTTATTTACCAAAAACAGGACGCAAAGGAACTGCCTTTTGCGATTTGGGATGAGGATAATAGTGCTATCAGTCGACAACTTATCTACTTGTTAGAACAAGGTGAAACCCTGAAGATTACCGAGCATGTAAATAATGAGGCTGACTTAAAGAGGTGGATTCAAAATGGGGAGATTATGGGAGCGATACATTTTCCTGTAAATATGCAAAATGATATTTACAGTAAACGTGTCGCAAATGTTACTCTGTATACCAATGCTGCGTCGCTGGTTCCGGCAAAATTGATCTACAAAGCCGTTGCTGAAGTTGTTATCATGGGTAGTGCGGGGGTAACCTTACAAAAGCTACAAAAGGAAGGTATACCCAGTAGTAGTGCGATGGCCATAGCCAATCCTGTTAACCTGATCAGCTATCAGCTGTATAACGCAGATTATAATTATCAAAAATATTTAGTACCTGGCCTTATAACGGTTGGGATACAAATGATTATTATTATCAGCTGCATGTTAGCGCTTAATTATGAATGGAAAACCAATTCGATGGATGAATTGTATCAGCTATCCAACGGATCCGCTTCGCTCGTCATTTTAGGAAAAACAATTGCACACTTGGTGGTCGCATGGTTTAACTTCGTACTTATTGCCTTTGTCATTTTTCCTTATTTTGGTATCGGGGTTGCCGCTGCGACCGGTAAGTTCTTTATATTATATTCTTTACTAACATTGGCTTGCATCGGCGTTGGAATGTTTATTTCTTCCTTATTTAAAGACGTAATGCTCGCCGGTGATACCGCTCTTTTTTATACCAGCCCTGCATTTGTTTTTAGTGGATTTACTTTTCCCAGATGGGCAATGCCTTGGTACGATCAATACTATGCTACCATCATGCCTTATACATCGTTTTTGGATGCTTTTTTCAAAGCATACTATATGAATTTGCCGCTACATTATAGTGAAAATGAAATAGGAAAACTAGTATTATTCTGCATCGTGCTATTTCCGACAGCCATCATTTTATTTAGTAAACAATTTAAAACAGCTTCTCAGGTTAGCGAACGAGAATGAGTATGGGAAAAAGTAGACCACATATACTGCGTATATTTTTAAGAGAAGTGGCAATGGTTCCAAAAGATCATAGTCTACTACTTACGCTACTGATCGCCCCATTACTATACGCTTTCTTTTATGGAAGTATTTATATAAACAAAGAAGAGGAAAACGTAAAGTTAGGACTTGTGGATGATGATAATACGTCCCTTTCGAGATTGTTAGCACAGAACATTAATAATTCGCCGGTAGTAGACATTGTTCAGTTTGCTAACCTAGGCGATGCGAAAGAACAGCTATATCAAGGTAATTGCCAAGGTTACCTTTATATTCCTGCTAAGACGGAAAATAACTTATTATCCCTTAAGCAAGCGAATGTTGTGATGGCGGTGAACGCAGCGAGGTTTCTCCCTTCCAGCGACCTCTTATTGAATGTACAACAAATATGCCTGACTGTCGGCGCGGGTGTAAGGCTGCAATATTTTGAAAAATCAAAAGGCTTGACGACTGAAATTGCCATGCAGCAGGTAATGCCTATAAACTTAGATTACCGCCCGCTTTTTAACGAACGCACTAGCTATGGCGCTTTCCTGCTACCCGGTTTATTGGCGCTTATACTGCAGCAAACCTTGTTGATAGGGCTTTCAGAAAGTACAGCGGCTGAAAGACAACATTCGACAATAGCGTCATGGACTAAATTTGGAATTTCAAATGCGATATGGGGCAAAGGTTTATTTTACCTTTTATTGTATGGGGCCTACAGCTTCTTTTTTCTCAATATTAATTTTTCTTTACTCAATTTACCAATGAGGGGCAATGGCTGGGAGCTTGCTTTATTGATGTTTATCTTTATTTTGACATTAATACCACTTGCGCAGGTAATAGGTTTGTGTTTTAAGTCACAATTAATATGCCTGCAAGTCATGGCTTTTTCCACGTATCCTATTTTTCTGATCACCGGCTATGTGTGGCCCTTTGAATCACTACCACTATTGGTACAGGGCATATCCAATCTGCTGCCTACCACTCCTTTTTTAAAAGTATATGTCAATATCGTGCAAGGTGGTGGTGCTCTTCAAGATAATCTTACGCCTTTACTCCATTTAATAGTACTGTTTGCTTTTTACAGCTTACTTTGTTTTTGGAGCGTTCGTAAGCTTCATGGTCAATCAAATTAAAAATAATATTTAAATTAGAGAAAATATAGAAAAATCATCGCTATTAGCTGAGACCTGATTCAAACAGATTAGCTCATGATTCCTATTACTGTTGTAAATTATGTTTGAGAAGCTTAGAGAAAAATTGATTTTAAGAAAGATTCATGAATATCACAAAATAGAAGGGTGGTTAAGTGATAATGAGGCCCTAGGCCTTTATCATATAGCGCACAAACTTCCTCGAAATGCCGTCGTTGTAGAAATCGGAAGCTGGAAAGGTAAAAGCACCTATTGTATATCAAAAGGACTTAAATCGGGCAAAATATACGCCATTGATCCATTTAATGCAGATGCTGGACTTGACGTTGGGAGCCAAAAAGAATATACCGACAATAAAGGGGTGGAAGATTTGCTAGTGAATTTTAACAATACCATGAAACGATTTGGCGTTCATAAAAAGATTGTAGTAAAAAAAGGTTATTCTACACAATTCCATAAAGATTTCAACAGAATAGATTTTCTATTTATTGATGGCGATCATTCTATAGAAGGATGTAAAACAGATTTCGATCTTTATTCTCCCAAAATTGTTTCCGGTGGGTTTATTGCTTTTCACGATTTTTACGAAAAGCGAGATGAACTCGGTCCCACTCACGTTATAAAGAAGTTTATTCTAAAATCGACCAACTTTAAATTTTTTAGACAATATGATACCCTTTGGATTGCAAAGAGGCAATAAATAAAAACACAAGAAAAAACGGCATTGAATAAATCATGAATTTATGAGATATAGAACGCTTAAGTATTGGTTAATATGCTTATTAACTTTATTACTCACTCAGTATACCGCAGATTTATATGCTCAGGATGTAGATACGGCATCGCACATTAAAGTGGGTGTTTACGTGAGCCCTCCCTTTGTGATAGAAAATGAAAGTGGGTTAACCGGTATGTCAATGGAGCTTTGGGAATCGTTGGCGAATGATCTCCAGCTTTCATGCAGCTATGAGGTAGTGCCTACTTTTCGCGAATTGGTTCAGGGTACAGAAAAGGGGCTGTTTGATGTTGCAATTACAAACCTTACGATTACGCAAGATCGAGCCACGCGTATCGACTTCACACAACCTTGGTATGATGCTGGCCTCAGAGTGATGGTTGATCAAAATCGAAAAGCCGGATTTTCAGATATTATTTCTGGATTAAATAGCGCGGGCCATTTACATACATATGCCTGGCTGGTCTTCGTCATTTTAGTCGCTACGCTGCTCCTCGCCATTTTTGATCGTAAGTTCGACAAGGATTTTCCTCGGAATTGGCGTGAAGGGATTGCGGAAAGTTTTTACCAAGTAATGTCGATTACAACCTCGGGAAAAGCAAGTAGAAAGAACCTATTTGGTTGGATGGGTCGGATTTTTTCGGCTTTGTGGCTAGTTTGTGGTGTGGCTGTGCTTGCTTACGTCACCTCATCCATTACCAGTGTTATGACAACCACGTCGTTAACCAATCAGATCAATGGTGTTGCCGACCTTTCTGGAAAGACTGTTGGTGTTTTTACCGGTAGTGTTTCCGAAGAATATGCGCAGGAAACAGGACTGCAAACCTATCCATATAACAATATTGACGATGCCGTTGATGCTTTGCAGGGAGGGAAAATAGCAGCTATTATTGGTGATGCCCCCGTGCTTGAATATTACGAACATACGTATCCGAAGCGGCGTGTAACGATGGTAGGACCGCTCTTCAAACCGGATAAATATGGTTTTGGCTTAATGCAAGGAAGTCCCTTAACTAGGCGACTGACCATTGCGCTATTAGGGGCTCATGAGCGTGGTTTAATAGCAGAACTCCGTAAGAAGTACTTTGGTGAAGCCCGATAATGGAAAGCGCAACAACGAGATATAAGATCAGTATCAGCGATTATTGACGATGTAGGGGTTCTCCTGCTAACAACAGCTTATACCGCATCAGCGCTTCGATATAATAATAGTCGGCATAGGTAAGCGGCACATCGATTTCACTGTTGTGTGGAATGGAGCCTACACTGCGTTGAAGAATAAATCCACCATTGGTGCCTAAGTCCGCTTTATAAGGTGCTGCTGAAAGGCTTTGCAGCATTTTCTCAGCCTTGGCTAAATAGTTGGCGCTTTCCTCTCCATCGGTGAGGGTGCTTAGCTCAACCAATGCCGACGCCAATATGGAAGCCGTGGATACGTCTCGATTCGTCTTATAGTCCGCTGCGTAGGGGCTATCGTCAGGCAAATCCGGTGCATTGAAATCCCAATAAGGCACCAAATCCTCAGGCATGTTCGGGTGGTTGAGGATGAATGCGGCGATATTTTTCGCAAAATCCAAATAGGTCTGATCTCCCGTTTCGCGGTACATCATCACATAGCCGTATAAGCCCCACGCTTGCCCACGCGCCCAAGCAGATTCATCAAAAGCACCTTGCGCTGTTTTCTTGCCCACAATGCTGCCATCCTCCGGATTATAGTCAACGACATGGTAACTGCTGTAATCCGGGCGGTAGTGGTTTTTGATGGTCGTGTTAGCATGGGTTACCGCAATGTCGTAATATTTCGGGTCGCCACCGAGTTTGGTGGCTTGGGTAAGAAATTCGAGGTTCATCATGTTGTCAATGATGACCGGATACGTCCAGCCTTCCCAAGAACGGATGGCTTTAACAGTGGGATTATACCGGCTGATGAGCGATTCAGCACCAGTGAGCAGTATGTCTTTATAGGTTGCGGTGTCTCCTGTGATCCTAAGCGTATTGCCGAAGCTGCAATAGAGCATAAAGCCCAGATCATGGGTTCCTTTGTTATGTTTCTCCTTCTCGAGGATGGTCAATTTACTTTTCGCCAGGGTTAGCAATCCTTCATCGCCCGAATGCTCATACAAGTATAGCAAGGATCCGGGATAAAAACCGGAAGTCCACCATGCGGTATTTGAACTTATGCTCGCATCACCTTGAAATGTACGAGGCAAACTGTCCTCAGGCACATTTTTAGCCAATATTTTTATTTGGGATACCGCATCATCAAGTTGTTTGTCGATAAACTTGGCGCTTAGTTTAAGGTCATCACGTTGTTCTTTTGATTGATCTTGACAAGCTAAGCTAAACATCGCAATGCTGGTTAGCGCAAATATAGAAGGCTTCAAAAGTGATTTTACGATCATCATAGTTCGAAAAGGCTATATAATAAGGTATGTAATTGACTAATATTGTTAACCTTCCAAAAATACAACTTTTCCGTCGTTTGCGCAAACGTTTACGCCATTTAAGTTTTCTGCAGTTACGCTATCAGAACATTTCTAAGGTTTAATTATGTCTAAACTTCAATTTCTTCAATGAAGACCGGTCGATTTTCTTTATAGGATTTCGTAGCAGCATTTGCAATCATTACCGCCTTCAAACCATCCATCCCATCTACTGGGATCTCCTTTCCCTCCAGTATAGCCTGCACAAACAGGCGCATTTCCATGAGATACGATGCCGTATATCGTTCCATGAAAAAATGCAGGGGTAACGATGACTGCACACCTCCAGCGTGATAAAACACATGGTTGTCCGGTTTATTGTTGTCTACATTAGCCATCCCCTCAGACCCAAACACCTCCAATCGCTGATCATATCCGTATACGGCCTTGCGGCTATTGTCAATTACGGCCATCGAGCCGTCTCCAAATTTGAGGGTAATGATCGCTGTATCGATGTCACCGGCTTCGGCAACAGCCCCTCCGGTCAACACCGCTGCAGCCGCATATACTTGCTTCACTTCCTTACCCATGATATACCGGGCCATATCGAAATCATGAATGGTCATATCCAAAAATAGACCTCCTGAGCTTTTCAGGTAGTCTAATGATGGTGGTGCGGGATCGCGACTGGTAATTTTCACCAACTGTGGCTCCCCTATTTTCCCATCAGTTACTAGTGCTTTAATTTTTAGGAAATTGGGATCAAATCGCCTGTTGAAGCCCAGCATCAACTTAATGCCGCATTCCTGTACTACCTTAAGGGTTTCTTTGATACGCGCCAGGGATAAATCCAGTGGTTTCTCACAAAACACATGCTTGCCTGCTCGTGCACACTGTTCTATGTAGGATGCATGGGTATCCGTGGGCGAACAGATGACTACGGCATCGATACCAGAATGGGCAATCAGTTCATCAGCATCTATGCCCGCCACATCGCATTGAGAATAATCGTTGCTGACATCCGAAACCGCTACGACCTCAGCTTCTGGTATCTGCTGCCTAATGTTGTTGTAATGAATCTTTCCTATCCTTCCAAGGCCAATAAGCCCGATTTTTAGTTGCATAAGTCGTTTTATTTTTTCTGGCTAAGACGCCGAGTCGCTAAGCAGCACCCGACCTTATAATCCCAATTGTTCCAAATATATCCGGTTATTGCGGGCACATTCTTTTGGTGTACCCATCCCGGGTAATACATCCTGCTCCACGACCACCCATCCTTGATAACCCGATTCGGTCAACTCATGTAACACAGTGTCGAACGCTACATTTCCCTTACCCAACTCACAAAAAACTCCTTGCTTCACGGATTCGAAATAATCCCATTGGTTTGTTTTCGATAATTGCCCCATATGGGGGTCATAATCCTTAAAATGCACATGCCAGATACGGTCCCTATATTTTTTCACTGCCGCTAGCGAGTTGCCACCACCAAAGGCATAATGCCCCGTATCAAAGCACAGGCCGAGCAATTGTGGATCTGTCAGTGTCATTAACATGGCAAGTTCATCTGGGGTTTCTACATACCCCCCACAATGGTGGTGGAATACGGTACGCATGCCATGCTCATCTTTCACGGCCTGCGCCACCTGCATGGCTCCTTTGGCAAATGTTTTCCAACGTTGCTCTTCAAGACCCATTTCCGGCGTAACCCGACCAGCATGCATGGTGCGTTCCGGTACCGTACCGTTATCATCCGCTAGGACGATATAGGCATCGGGATAACCGGCCTGTGCCATCAGATTTGCTACGCGCAACGCATTATCCACACCTTGCTCATGCCATTGCCGCTCGGCTAATGCCACGGGCACGAAGGCTCCGATAAGTTCCAAGTGGAATCGCTCAATCACTTGCCTTAACTCATCGGGGTCGGTGGGCATAAAACCCCAATCGCCTAATTCGGTTCCTACATAACCTGTTTCGGCAATTTCTTGCAACACCTGTAGATGGCCCGGTGTAGCTGCCGCTAAATCAAATTCCAAAGCCCCCCAGGAGCATGGCGCATTGGCTATTTTAATCTTATTCATTAGTTAGAATTTCCGTGACCATTCCTTCGGCCAACGTTCGATGACCACCTTTGTCTGCGTGAAAAATTCAATGGCATGCCTGCCTTGGCCATGCAGATCGCCGAAAAAACTATCGTTCCAGCCACTGAACGGAAACTGCGCCATCGGTGCCGCCACACCGATGTTGATGCCGATATTACCGGCATTGGCCTCGCTCCGAAATTTCCGCGCACTGGCTCCGCTACTGGTAAACAAGCAGGCCATATTGCCGTAACGATTGCGGTTGATGAAGTCAAGCGCCTCATCAACGGTTTGTAGGTTAATCAGGCTCATCACGGGTCCGAATATTTCTGTCCGAACGATTTCACCGCCCAATGGCACGTCTTCCAAAATCGTTGGTTTGATGAAATTTCCATTTCCAAATCCATCAATGGTAGCATCCCGGCCGTCTAACAGCAATTTTGCTCCTTCGTGTACTCCTTGGTCTATGAGCTGCGCTATCCGCGCTTTACTTTCACGGGAAATCACCGGTCCCATTTCCACACCTTCTGCGAGACCGTAACCGGTTTTCCTGCTTTTCGCCGCTTCATACAGTGCTTCTTTTACTTTTCCTTGGCGGTCATCCACCGCAATAATAGTCGAGGCGGCCAAGCAACGCTGCCCTGCACAGCCATACACACTGTCGGTAATAATCTTCGACGATGTTTCCAAATCGGCATCAGGAAGGATCACCACAGGGTTCTTTGCACCCCCTTGGGCTTGTACCCGCTTGCCTTGTTGGGCTCCCCTCGCATAAATATATTTCGCCACGTTGGTAGATCCCACAAAGCTGATGGCCTTTACATCAGGATGATCCAACAGCGCATCAACGGAATCCTTACCCCCGTGGACCAAATTGACCACACCCGGTAGCAAGCCAATCTGGTCTATCAACCCCATTACTTTTTGCATCGTCAGCGGTACCTTTTCCGATGGTTTGATGATGAACGTATTGCCACAAGCGATGGCATACGGAAGAAACCAAAACGGAATCATGCCCGGAAAATTGAAGGGCGAAATGCAGGCACATACACCCAATGGTTGACGGATGACAAATTCATCGACACCCCGGGCAATGTTTTCCGAAAATTCGCTTTGCATCAACAATGGAGTGGCACAGGCCGTCTCCACGTTTTCAATGGCCCGCTGCAACTCACCCAATGACTCCGCCATAGTCTTGCCGCATTCTGATGTGACCGTACGGGCAAGGTCGTCTAGATGATCTTCCAACAATTGCTTGAGCTTATATAGGGGTTGCACACGCTGCATCACCGGTGTTGTCGCCCAATCACGATGCGCCTGAGAGGCAGCCGAGACAGCGTCTGCAACATCTTGCGCAGTGTCCTTTCCATAAGGAACCCTGCCTATCGAATCCTGCGTGGCTGGATTCACCACGTCAAGCATCCCTTCCTCTTTACTTGGCTGCCACTTTCCGTTGATATAATTTTTTAATAATTCCATATGGTATCATGGTTAAATGTTTCCTAATAAAATGTATATGGCCACGGTGACGATGACCAGTACGAGGGCAAAAGGTTTGGCATACCGCCACCCTTCCATGGGTACGAAATTCCCGGATTCCGTCGCCACGTAGGCCTTAGCTGGATAAAACCGCGATACGGTAAGCATCACTGCCATGTTCAACAAAAACTCGATACCCCAAATGTGCACGAAATGGATGCCTACCTTAAATACAAACGTACAAAGGACGTAGAATAACAGGCCCGTGATCAGGGCAACCTTCGCCCCTGTGGCAGATACCTGCTTGAAAAAGAAACCGGCGATCATGATGGATGCGATGGGGATGAAAAAAATTCCATTCAGCTCCTGCAACAATTGGTATAACCCATCGGGCGCATTGGCCACCATGGGTGCCGCCACGATGGAGGTAATGGCCAGCAACGTAGCTGTTAGCTTACCCATACGCACCAATTTGGCATCCCCTGCTGATTTATCTATCAACCGTTTATAAATATCGATACTGAATATCGTGGAGGCACTGTTCAATACACTGTTGAACGTACTTAAAACCGCCCCCATGACGACCGCCGCAAAAAAGCCCAACAAGGATACAGGAAGGACTTTTTTCACCAATTCGGGATAGACCAGATCCTGGTTATCGTAATAGGCGGTACCGAAATAATAAAAACAAATCACCCCGGGCAATACAATAATGAAAGGCACCAATAACTTCAGCAGGCCTGTGTATAGTAATCCTTGCTGTGCCGCTTTCAAATCGCGAGCACCCAATGCCCGCTGGATGATGGTTTGGTTCATACACCAAAAATAGAGCTGATTGATGACCAGGCCTGTAAACAGCGTACTAAATGGCAATACCGAATCGGAAGCACCGATGACATTGAATTTCTCGGGGCTGTTTTCAAAAACCCGCGACAGCCCCGTGGCAGGATTACCCCCGCCAATGCTGATGAGGGCAAGCAAGGGTATCAGCAAGCCACCAATCAATAACCCGTATCCATTGACAACATCTGAGATGGATACCGCCTTCAACCCACCGAAAATCGCATAGATGGAGCCAAGGCCACCAACTACGACCACAGTAATCCATATCCCTTGTTCCCGATCTACCCCAAGCACCTCAGACACATTGAAAAAGCTCTCTAAGTTGATGGCTCCCGTGTATAACACAATGGGCAGCAAGGTCACTGCAAACGATACAAGCAGAAACAGGGCCACCAATGAACGGGTACTTGCATCAAACCGCTTTTCCAAGTATTGAGGAATCGTGGTCAAACCCATCTTCAGGTATTTGGGCACAAAATAGATGGCGGCTACAATCAATGCCAATGCCGATGTGACTTCCCACGCGACAATGATAAAGCCATTTTTATAAGCGGAGCCGTTCATCCCCACCAAATGCTCAGTAGAAATATTCGTCATAATCATGGAGCCGGCAATCACTACGCCTGTCAAACTCCTTCCGCCCAAAAAATAACCATCCTGCGAACGCAAGTTTTCCTTTCGGGTACGATACCAAGCATATAGGCCTACCAGCAGGGTGAAGCCCACAAAGCTAAGCACGGTTAGGGTCATTGATGAAAGCTGGAACATATCGGAGCTATTATAAAATAAATGTGGATTACAAGTGGTGGCGTTGTTTCTTTTTAGAGTTCATCGATTGCTGATGGGCTTTTTGTACAGCGGTTTTTTCCGAGACTGCCGCAATGGGTACTTCCCACCATGCATGCCCATATCCAGCCATTTTTCGTTCGGGGGTGGTTTCCACATAGATAACTGTAGTGCTATCATTGGTCTTTGCTTGCATCAATGCTTCGCCAAAGGAAACTTCATTGGTGGTTCTGATGACCGCCGCACCTAAACTCGCCGCATTCCGGGCAAGATCCACAGGGAGTTCCTTGCCATCAAGCTGTCCTGTACCTTCATCCCGATACCGATAGCGTGTACCAAAACCTTCCGTACCCAATGATTTGGAGAGCCCTCCGATACTGGCATACCCATTATTATTGATGAGGATGATGATCAGCTTATACCCTTCCTGTATGGAAGTCACAATTTCCGATGACATCATGAGGTAGCTCCCGTCGCCCACCATCACGTATATTTCCCTATCGGGGTCGGCCATCTTGGCCCCCAGCCCCCCTGCGATTTCGTAACCCATGCAGGAATAACCATATTCGAGGTGGAATCCTTTCGGGTCTGAAGTTCGCCACAACTTATGTAGATCACCTGGCAAGCTTCCTGCCGCGCAGACCACCACGTCCTTCGGCTCGGCAAAGGTGTTGACCAGCCCAATGACTTCGGCTTGGGAAAGCTGCTGGTCGTTTTCCGGCTGATAGGCAATGGATACCTTGTCATCCCAGCTCCGATTGAAATTCGCCACCTTTTCCTCGTAATCGGTGTCCACATGATACCCCACCAATAGATCGGCAAGTGCCTGCAATGTCGCCCTAGCATCTCCGGTGAGGGCTAACCCCGCTTGTTTATGGGCGTCAAACTCGGCGATGTTGATGTTGATGAACGAAACGTCATGGCCTTGGAAAGCGGTTTTTGAGGCGGTGGTGAAATCACTATACCGCGTACCAACACCAATCACCAAATCGGCTTCGCCACTTATTGCATTGGCCCCCTCTGTGCCCGTGGCACCCACCGCACCCAGTTGATGAGGATCGTTGTAGGGTAAGGATCCCTTTCCGGCAAATGTTTCTGCTACGGGTATTCCTGTAGCATGCACAAATGCCCGCAAGGCCTCCGTGGCCTCACTATAAATCACCCCGCCACCCGCAATAATCAACGGCCGTTTAGCAGCCCGCATCCGCGTAACCGCACGTTGCAGCAATACCGCGTCGGGTAGTGGACGGGGAATATACCAGATCCGTTTCTCGAACATTTCCTTGGGAAAATTATATGCTTCTGCTTGCACATCTTGCGGCAAGCAAAGGGTGGCCGTGCCGGTCTCCGCAGGTGAGGTGAGCACACGCATCGTGTGCATCATTGAAGCGATCAGTTGTTCCGGGCGGCTTATACGATCCCAATATCGGGATATTGGTCGGAAGCAATCGTTGACCGATATATCCGATGAACCCGAAAATTCAAGTTGCTGCAGTACAGGATCTATGTGCCTGCCTGAGAAAATATCACCGGGTAACAACAAAATGGGCAACCTGTTGATGGTGGCACCGGCAGCAGCGGTAAGCATGTTGGTAGCCCCGGGACCGATGGATGAGGTACAGGCAAATGTGGATAGCCTGTTTTTCATCTTACTATAAGCCGCAGCAGTATGCACCATGGCTTGCTCATTGCGCGATTGGAAATACCTGAAATCGGGGTATTCAAACAGCGCTTGCCCAATACCACCTACATTGCCATGGCCAAAAATGCCAAAGCAACCAGCAAAGAATTTATGCTGTACATCGTCCCGCTCCACATATTGCTGGTCAAGAAACCGAATCACCGCTTGGGCAGTCGTCAATTTAATTGTTTCCATTTCGTTGTCAGTTTATAAAGAGGGTGAGCTTCGACTCCGCTCAGTGTGACATTGCGGCGTGTCCTGACAGATAGAAACACTTTTCGGACAGCCTCTTTAATAAATTCAAAACCCGCCATGTTGTTCAATAAAGGTCAGAGATTCCTGCAAAGATGGCATAAAATTGGCACACCCCGGTTGCAGCACTACCTGCGCTCCACTTGCGTTACCCATCCGGCACGACTTGTATAAATCCCAGCCATTTAAATAGCCATAGATAAATCCTGAAGCAAACGCATCTCCTGCCCCGAGAATGTTTAGTGGGATGACCGGAAATCCAGGCACATCCTCTTTTTCGCCTCGGTTATCAAATACCGTGGCACCTGTAGCTCCCCGCTTTACCACCAATACCTCCACACCGAGCGATAAAATATGCTGGATGGCCTTATCGATGTCGCCCTTTATGGTTGGTGCTGAAATTTGCTGTTGTTCAATGGTCACTTGGGAAGCATCTTGCAACATTGCCGCCAATATTTCCTCTTCGGTGCCAATGGCTATTTTAATCTGCGGCAACAATGCCCGTATGGTGATGCCAAACGAACGTAAATCGGTCCACTGGTCTGCACGGAAATCAATATCGAGCAAGGTGGTCACCCCATGTGCATTGGCTTTTTCTACGGCATGGAATACAGCACTCCGGCTCGGCTCCATGTTCAATGCGGTGCCCGATAGCTCGATGAGCCTCACCTTGTCCATATCGATGGCATCCACATGATCAATGGTAATCTGGGAATCTGCCGCATTGTTACGGTAAAAAACCAAAGGAAAGGTATCCGGTGGTTGTATGCCCAAAACCACGGCACTGCTCCTCGCACTTGGTATGCGGGGAATAAAAGCAGTTTCCACATTTTCCTTAGTCAGGAAATTCAGGATGAAATCACCCACTTTATCATCTCCCACACCGGTCAATAATGCAGCCCGGAGTCCCAGTCGGCTGCAGCCTGTGGCGATGTTGAGCGGTGAGCCGCCCACAAACGCATCAAACCCTTTGATGTCCACAAAATCGGCGCCAATATCCTGTGAATAGAGGTCTATTGACGAACGGCCAACAGTGACTACGTCGTATTTTTTTGCTGAAGCTTCCATCATCCATTCATTTTTGCCGTAACCATCGGAATCCGTTCATCCGTCCCTTTCCATGTTCCAAATATCCAGGCATGGTCTGGGTCGGGGGTATTGGCGAGCGATTGATCTGAACCTGTCAAGAAGTTGAGGTAATACACATCGTAGCCATGCCCTGCTACCACAGGGTGATAACCTTTAGGCACCAGCACCACATCATTATGGCGGGCCACGGCTATTTCGTTAAGGCTGCCATCACTTGTATACACCTGTTGTATGGCATACCCATGGGGTTTGCTGATTTTATAGAAATAGGTTTCTTCCAGCCTGGCCTCTACCAATTCGCCATTCTCAGCCACGATGCGTTCATCGTGCTTATGGGCGGGGAATGAACTCCAATTGCCCGATGGGGTGTATACTTCCACGGCCACCAGTCGATGGCAGGGGAAGCCTGGCCCCAACAAATCGTTGATTTGCCTGGTAGCGTTGTCGCCCCCACGAATCTCTATCTGCACCTCCTCCGGTGTTTTGAACACAGGGGCAAAGTCTTGGTCGGTCTCGCACCACCCGTAAGCAATGTCCAAAACGTCGCTCTCCGCCACCAACTCAAAATGGGTATGGCGCGGCAAATACAAGGAATGGGCAATTCCAGAAAAGACATCTTTGCGGCCATTGATGGTCTGCCAACTGCCCTTGTCTGTGTTCACTCGATAGTTGCCCGATAGCAGGATAATGGCGTATTCATGATCACCTGTATGGCTTTCCCAAACCTCGCCCCGCTTCATCGTCCTCGCTGCAAAATTGAGGTATTGCCAGCCACCATCTTCCTTGCTTACATGTTGGTAGGTGGTGGCATGTGGATTTGACTTCGCTAGTAAAGGATATTTTTCATCGTTTATCATGATAGGCATTTTTATATTTCCGTTGTTTCAATGGATAGCGTGGATCAGTTCCGCAGCCTTTCCGACTGCTCCATAGGCTTCAAATTTCCGTGTGCATAGTTTTTCCAATTCATTGATATAAACTTTGCCCGGTGCGATCGGATCAAATTGATTTGGATAATCACGAAAAAACTCACGATGTACACGAGCCCATAGCACACGTAAATCCGTGGCAATATTGATTTTACATATCCCGAGCTGGATGGCTCGCCTGACTTCGTCATCAGACACACCTTTCGCATCCTTCTCCATCTGCCCTCCTGCTTTGACAACCCGGTCCACTTCAAGCGGATCCACAGCGGACGCACCATGCAACACCAACGGGTAACCTGGCAATACGGTTTGAATTTTTTTGAGCGCATCAAATTGCAGTCCTTTACCGCCCGAGAATTTGTAAGCCCCATGGCTTGTCCCTATCGCAATGGCTAAGCTATCACACTGCGTTTCTTTAACAAAAAAAGCCGCTTCCGCTGGTTGTGTATATCGGGCCATTTCCGCTTCTACAGACAATCCATCTTCCACCCCGCTGAGCACCCCCAATTCAGCTTCTACCCAAATACCCTTTTCATGGGCCTGTTGCACTACACGTCTTGTGCGGTCGATATTGGTCTGCAGGGGGTCATGCGAGGCATCAATCATCACCGAGGTATAATGTCCACTTTCGAGGGCATGGCCGATGTGCGCCTCGACCCCGTGGTCCAAATGGATGGCAAACACCGTATCGGGATATAAGGTGGCGGCTGTATGAATCATGCCAATGAGCAGTTCAGGCGTGGCATAGTCGCGCGCCACTGGTGTGGTTTGTATGATAAACGGTGCATTGGCATTACTCGCCGCACGGAATACACCCAGTACCTGCTCCAACGTGAACACGTTGATGGCCGCGATGCCATACTGGCCGTAACAATGGTTGAACAAAATCCTCGGACTAACAAGCATATGACTCAGTCTATAACGGTATTACAAATAAAACGACAATTTGCGCAATAATACAAGCGACTACCGTTATATTTATATGCAAAGGTTTGCGTGGTTTTAATCCTGAATCCGGCTCGCTTCATTGTTTTTGCTATGAAAACGTAATCGAATAGCTGAATGGCGTATATCCAGTGATAAATACGCGTTGACCTTCGGCCGGCAACCCACCGAAATGGACACCGTATTGCTCGCCATCCAGTCCACGGATCCACTCATGCTGCTTTTCTCCTGGCCCGAAGGTAATCCGATCCCCCTCATGGTCATATTGTCCATAGCCTTCATTAAGGAAATAATCGTGCTCGCTTCCATATACCTTCTCCACGCCTGTTAATTTTCCAAATTTCTCAAAGCACAATTCGATGGTTACTGCTACTTGTTCCTGCCCCTCCACGGTGATATCCAACGTAACATTGCCACCTTCTTCCAAAATCTGCACGGTGCTTTCCAAGGTTTTCACATTGCTTACCGGTCGTTTATCGAATGCCATCTTGCTCCAGAAGCGGTTGTCAGTACTCGGCGTCAGCGCATAGTCGCCTTCCGGATTACGTTCATCCGCAGGCAGGGGCTGGAAATAGTAAGCTTCCTGTTTCTTGTGAAGTACGTATTTTCCGTCAACCAGCCTAAGCCCTTCGCTCCTGAAATGCCCCATACTAAAGAAACGCGAAGACATACGCATATGTTTTAGGATGGCCTTACCCTTTCGGTACATGAAAAAATTGGGGCTCACGGAACGCCCCGAAGCAATGATCAACGGCCAGTCTACGCCGCCGAAAATGGTGGCGCTTGTCTCATTCCGCCTGATCCGCGCCAGACTGCTCGTGACGAACACCTTTTCGTAAACGGTGTCCGGATATGTGGGCGGGGGAAGTTCTTTGGCTAAAGCGGGATTAGCCATAAAATGGAACAACGATTCATTGACAAGCTGTTCTTCAAAATCGGGCAGCTGTTCTATCAGGTCAGCAATAGCGGAAAACACACTGTGATGTTGAACGATAGCGAGATACCGATAGTGGAGGTACTGCATAACGATGCTGCGGGAGGAATACTGGTCTTGCCTTCTGGAATCAACGGTAACCAGGTCTCCGTTGGGCTCCATGTAATAATAGGTAGCTTCCAGATTTTGGATTACCGGCTGATACAATTCCGGCCGGCCAAGTAACCGCCCTATGGTCAGGAACGCCCGGTTTTCCACATCGGCGTAGTTCATGCTACGTTCAGGATAATGACCATCCTCATCGATAAAAATACCTTCCCCCAACCAGTCATCAATGCGGTCCACAAAACCTTGGTTTGGATAAAGTGCATTTATCCACGCCAGTGCCGAACAGATTTCCCACCGATGGTTCGGTGTATGAACACCTCCAAGCCGCAACGCTTCTCCTACGTTACGTATAAACTCCTTAATTGAAGCCTTCACACCTACTAATGCTACAGATTTACTTTGGCTGAGGATGTAGGCACCTGAGCAAAGCGGTTCCATGATGAAGGCCGTATCTGGCGGCGACTCCAGGTTGCCCGCGTTGATTGTACCATCGGGCCGCAACACTGCAAATAGCCGGGCGATTATTTCCTCCAGCTTATCGACCACGTCTTGCCGCTGGTGGTATACCGACTCCGGATGGCAGTAAGCCGCTGCCATTTTAGCGAAATTATACCCTAGGCTCCTGCCCCCATGCCGGTTCGCTTTGTCTCCGAGTTCGAGCAGCTGCCCCACGTGCTCATCGTTCGCTTTGACCAAACGCTGCATCAGCTGTCCGTGGGTGGAAAGCGGGTTGAATACCTTCTCTACCGCGAAGGCCGGCCTGTTCAAGGCTACATAACCTAACGACGCCCCTAGGCCTAACTGTCTGATGAACGTGTTTCTACCTATTTTCTTCATAACACAAAATCGTTATTCGCCTGCACCCATTACCATAGCCATTTGCCGTTCCTGTTTCTCAATAATCCGGGTTTTGGACGATGCTTCCCCCGCTTAGGTCTACCTCATTGTTGGGGATCGGCCGTAACAGATGAAACTGTCTCAACGCTTGGTTTAACGCAACATGAGGATTATGCGCCAATGCCCGTTCAATCAGTTTGCCCGTCCTTTTCAAGTCCATCCACCGGCTCACCTCTCCAGCCAATTCCTTGGCACTCTCGTCGAGGATGACATCCACGGTAATCTCGCTTTCATCCAGCATCCGGGTTAGCCCTGCCCGTCCGCGCAATGCATTCACATGCTCGGCTGCCTTTGCCCTGTTCCCCGCATTCAGATAGGCCTCAGCCGCGATAAGACGCGCCTCACCTCCCCGCATAATCACGGCATCGCGCTCGCCATCCGGATTAATTTCCGGATTGGTATACGGTACCCCCGGGTCATCAAATTTACGAAACATGGGGTATTGTACCTGTGTTGTGCCGTTGGGAATAAAATAATTGCCCGGGTTTACCACAGCGTAGGGCTTACTGCTGATGGTTTGTGCAGGCCAGGCTTCCTTGGGGAAGAATATGGCGGTATCGCCAGCTCTGATGACCCCATCGTCACTATTTACCTCGGCGATCAGCAGCCTTCTGATAGTTGCTGCTTCGCGCTCATCACCAGCTTCAAATAGGGAAAAGAAAAACGGGGTCGGTGCGGGGCCGAGTCCACGATGATATAAGGTAGAGCGGGTCATCCCCGGATAGACATCGTAGGAAAACTTGAAGAGCAGATGGCGGTTATTGCCGACTCCCCTCGACACCGGATTGGTACCGTACAACAAAGAAAATACCACCTCTGCATCACGCAGGTTCCCGCGTGAGAATAACGAGGCGATATTATCGGCCAACGGGTGCCTGCTAATCACTTGTTCGGCCAACGCTGCGGCCTCGGTGAAATCATTGGCTGTTCCGAAATCTTTATAGGCCCGGGTCAAGAGCACCTTGGCCTGCAGGTGCCGTACCGCACTTTTTGAAACCCTGCCAAAAGCGGAAGGAGTCTCATCCACCGAAGAAAGCGCCGCAGTTAAGTCTGCCAAAATTTGGCTGTATGTTGCCTCCTCACTTGCTCTGGTGAATTGGGTCTGGACTGCCCGCACTTCGTTTAACACCAGCGGTACACCACCAAATTGTTCGACCAAGTTGAAATAGGCATAGGCCCTGAGGAACTTAACCTCCCCAATCCCCTTGTCTTTTACATCTGGAGAAAGTCCTGAGATCACCTCTGCACGGTCAATCGCCGTGTTGGCAGCTGAAATCACAAAATACCAGTTTTGCCAATTGGCTTCGAAAGCCCCGTTGAACGGTCTCATATTGACATAATCGTTCAATTCATCAATTCCTGCAATAATCGAACCTCTGGTAAAGATATCGGTACCCACGTGGTCCAAGTCGTAGTTTGTAGTGGCGGTACGCATCTTATCATACACATTGGCCACAAATTGGTCAAATGATGCCGGATCATTGAAACTGATGGCATCGCTCAATGCCGTGCGGTTTAACTCATCAAGAAAACCCTCACAACCCGATAATAGCACTCCTAGAAATAATATTGCGATATATCTTTTCATGATTTCAGCATTTTAAAAGTTAATATTTACTCCACCCATCCATATCCTTGTTAAATGGGCGGAACCGTAACTGTTCCTTCCGGCTGTTTCCGGATCCCAGCCGTCGTAATTGGTAAACACGAAGGGATTCTGGGCCGTCAGGTATAGCCTGACTCCTTTCAGCTTGGTTTTATTGAGCAGGTCTTGCCCAAAATTATAGCCCAGTGTGATGTACCCGACTTTCACATAGGATACGTCGTGATACGTTAGCGGTTCGGTGTAAGGCCCGTTATTGCTTGGCTGATACCACTCATTAGAAGGGTTTTCTGGTGTCCAATAATTGGTCTTGAGGCTATTGAACCTCGCCGGTGTGGCGTCAAAACCACCTGAATGGGAGATATGGAAATAGCTTGGGGAAATCCCCCCTTGGCTTGCGTATACAAAGAATGAAAAATCGAAATTCCGATAATTAAAGGTATTGGTAATACCTCCGGTCCAATCCGGCATGTTATTCCCGATAATGACCCGATCATCTGCATTGATAACCCCATTGCCATCAATGTCTTTCACTTTCACTTGCCCAGGTTGCTGTCCATAACTCCTGGCCTGTTCCACCTCGTCGAGTTGCCAGATACCATCAAATGCGAAGGTATAAATGGAGCCGATGGATTCACCTACGCGGTGGATGAATGTGCCGCCTTGCACCCCAAAGATAAGGTCGTCCACGTCTCCATTTAACCTAGTGATTTTATTCCTATTGGCGGCAAAGTTCAATGAAGTTGTCCATTTGAAGTTCCCGATATTGATGTTCGTTGAATTCAACAGTACTTCCACCCCTCGATTCCGTGCTTCGCCAATATTCTCGAACACGCCCAAATAACCGGTAGCGGCGGGAATACGACGATAAAAAATGATACCGGTATTATCTCTATTATAGACATCAATGGTACCCGTCAGCCGATTGCTCCACCAGCCAAAGTCCAAGCCAAGGTTCCATTCTTTTGTCTTTTCCCAAGTCAAGTCCGGGTTGGGAAGGTTCGTGATAAAGGCCGTTTGCACAACTTCTCCGCCAATATTGGTGAATCCGGGGGCCACCAATGATAAAGAACCCAAAGGAGCCAGTCCGCCACCTGTGCCGTTATTTCCCGTTTCGCCGTAGCTCAAGCGGAGTTTCAGATCGCTCAGCACCCGCTGGTTTTGTAGGAAGGGTTCGTTAATCACCCGCCAGGCAAAGGCCGCAGATGGGAAAAAAGCCCATTTGTTGCCGGGAGCCAAGATAGATGATCCGTCATAACGGCCGGTCAGCGTCAGTAAATACTTGTTTCTGTAGCCATAATTCAAGCGCCCGGTATACGATTCCAAGGTCTGTTTCACCAGGCCGCTGGTGGCACTATTGAACACAGACCCCGCACCGATGTTGTAAAACAAATATTCGTCCGTCGTGAAATTCCGGCGCTGCATCTGGTAGTTTTCTGCGCGATCGAAAAACAAGGAATACACAAACGTGGCATTCAGGGAATGGTCTTCGTCGATAGTTGTCTCATAATTGGCGATGTTATCCCATGTCCAGGAAATGCGGTTGCCATTGACAACATCGGCACGCGTATTGGCAATATTTCCACTGGTCGATTTACTATACCTTGCCCGGTATTCGCCGAATCTCCTGAACTCGATATTGGGTGAAAAGTTTGTCGACAGGCGAAGGCCCCTTATCGGGTTGTAAGCGAGGGAAAGATTGCCAATATAGTTCAATGCCCGGTTTTCCAACGTCCAGTTGTCTGCTTCAAACAGGGGGTTGGTGATGAAGGTTTCCCCTTCAAGCGGGAAAAACAGGGGATCGCCGTTTCCGTCATACGGTGAGCCCGTTGGACGAAGCCGGTAAGCGCTCCGGAGCCCCTCCAGACTGCCTTCATTCCTGATGGAAAACGACATATAGTTGTTGTAATCTAGGGTTACTTTGGGCAGGAGGTTTGAGCTGACATTGCCGCGTAGGGTAAAACGCTCATAACGCTCTCCATCAAATGTTCCTTCATCTTTCGTATATGCTAAACCCACACCATATGTGGCATTTTCTCCGCCACCACCGACATTTAAGGTGTGGTTGGTTTGGAATCCACTGCGATCAACCAAGTCGATCCAGTTCACGTAATTGCCGCTGTTGATGTTGGCAATTTCATTCGGCCTCATAAAGTCACTCAGCACGACATCCTCCGGGCGATATGCCAGGTTACCAGAGGCGAACTGGTTGCCAACGACGGCATCCTTAAAGAACTGCACAAACTCTTCACCTTGCAGCATCCTCGGCAGGTTATAGGCCTGTTTCGCCCCAAAATAATTCTCATAAGAAACAACCGTCCTCCCTTTACTCCCCCGTTTTGTCTCAATGATGACAACACCATTTGTTCCCCTAGAGCCATAAATGGCGGTTGCGGAAGCGTCTTTCAAGATATCCATCCGTTGGATATCCGAGGGATTCAAGAAAGAAATATCGTTCACAAATATGCCGTCTACCACAAATAAGGGATTCTGGCCGGCACTATACCCGGCATTCGATATGGTCTCGCCCGAATTAATGGTGTTAGCCCCCCTTATCCGGATATTAAACCCAGAGCCTGGCTTATTGTCAGCCACTTGGATGTTTACCCCTGCAACCTGACCTTGCATGGCCTGAAAGGCATTGGTCTTATTGGTCTGCTGGATGGCCTCGGCATTCATGGAAGCCACCGATCCAGTGAGGTCGCTTCTTTTAGTTTGCCCATAGCCGATCACCACAATTTCATCCAGCTCAGTTGAAGCTTCTTGTAGCGACACATTGACTTGCTTTGAACCATTCACCCGGATCTCTTGGGTCTCAAACCCAACAAATGAAAAGACAAGAACCGCGTTCGCTTCTTGTATAAGTAGGCTGTAAGCCCCCTCGACATTGGTTTGCGTCTTATTAGTTGTCCCTTTTTCGACAATCGTCACTCCGGCGATCGGTTCGTTTGTTCCGGCTGACAACACGGTACCGCTTACCACATTGTTTGATTGCCCCCATCCGTTTTGTACCATAAAGGCACTCATAAGTACGATAAAAAGCAACCTGGAATGGCGTGGTATTTTCCAGTAAGCACTCCCATTATTGGAATGATCAAGAATTTTTGAAGTAATTTTTCCCATAGCTCATCTTATTTTAATTATGTTGATTGTTGCATTTATATAGCTTGTTGGCTTAAAAATGTGAAACAGACATTTTTTATAATTCACCGTATGATTTTATCCATCTGGCCATGTTAGTACATTCTTTTATCGAAGAATGAATCAGCGGTTGCTAGTTCCCGACCACTATCCCGTGACGTATTACGTTACGTATGCAAATATTTTATACCTAGTTTTGTTGTTTATAATTGTTATCACAAATCAATAACAATTTAGGTCATAAACCAAAATATATTGCGCAAAGGTTTGCGCGTAAGCATATCACTAATTTCGCCGATCCTTAGCGCCAGATAAATACAAACTGGCGCCGATATCCATGGTTTGGACATCGACGCCAGTTTTATAGCGATCCATTATATAACGCTTCAACCTAGCTTCAACCTAGAAGGTATATTTTGCCCCAAACATCAATACGAAACCGTTTCCTTCCTGCCTTCTTTCGCCATAATTACGGTTTACCTGATATTCATAGCTCCTTCGTCCGGCGTCAAAACCAGTTACTCGATACAATTCTTGGAATGGATAGTTCCAATAACCGCCCCATTCGGCGTTAATCAGGTTCAGCACATTGAAAGCGTCGATATTGATGACGAGCTTGTGGTCTTTGTAAATGTTGATTTCATTGGTAATCCGTGCATTCAATGAAGTTCGCCATCCCATCAGCCCACCGTTCGGCTGGGCATATTCGCCCATATTATCCTTCAGGTATTTTTGCGCAGCGGGGCCCGCATTTTCCAACACGTAGTTAAGATCGTCCACAAATTGCTGCCCTTGGTATGTCAATGTTTGCGGGTCATTGGGATCAAAGATATAAGCCGTATAGCCATTAAGTTCCCGGATATTGGTACCCATCACATCGATTGGACTGATGATAGCTGAAAAACGCCCCGCCTCCACCATGTTCAGAAACGCACCAAATGTAAATCCACCCACCTTCGGACTGGTTAAGTTAACCAGTATTTTCTGCCTGAAATCATTGGGTGCGTAGCCGTTATTGATAAAAGCATAATCATCGAAGTAAGAGGCCCCCACAAAACGCTGATCATCTTCATTGCGGTAGCGTTCGGCACCCTTGGCTTGTGCCCGTGTATAGCTTACCGATACACTTCCTTCCTTAGGTAGGCTAAGGGAAGCATCAAGTATAAAGCCCATTGAGCGATTTTTATACCCATTAGTATACCGCAATGCTTCGGAGAATTGCTGCGATATTTTAGCGGAATTGAAACTGGCTCCAGAAGCTCCTACGTTTTCGATAGGGGCATACACTTCACGGCCTCCTTCTCCTTCCAATTGAAAAGCCACTTCCCTGCTTAAGTTGGCATTATCCATAGCCAGCATATTGCGGGTATTCAAATAATAACCCGTTACCCCTACCCGCAGTTTATCCGTAAGGTAGTGGTGATAGCTGAGATTGGCCTTGAAGGAAGAGGGCAATACCAGATCTTCATCAACAAACCGAACGACTTGGGCCTGTTGCCCGCCACCAAACAGCTCACTATTCGTATATCCCGCACCTGGAATGGTGTTATAGTCCCTGTTATAGCTGGCGTAGTCAGGAACCGGCATTGGCACCTGCTGACCGTCCCGAATCAGGGGATTGCCGGTCGAGGGATCCAAAATATAGCCATCTCTACCGGAGATATCTATTCCCGTAAAACGAATACCATTGTCAATCAACGCATAGATGTAGGGTCGGTTGACCATTTGGCCAACGAAGATACCAAAGCCGCCATTTACCAAGTGGCGCCCGTCGCCATTGATATCCCAATTGAAGTTGAATCGCGGCTGAATGTTTTTGAAATCAATAGGTTTTACGTTATTACGATAACCCAGTTCCGTAAACAGGGTTTCATTGTAATCAGCTGCCGTGGAGAATATGGATACATCATACCGTAAACCGGCGGCGACTTCCAACGTGGGCAATAGGTAAGTGCTTACCTGTCCATAAATGGAAAGTTCGGCCAGATTGGTCGTCAATGGATCGCGCATCTCCTGCCCGGGGTTGGTAAATTTACGCCTATACCGGCTGGGTTGCAGCGCATCAAGTGCATCAATGCCACTGAAATCAAAGCGCCCGTGCATATCGTGGGTATAGATACCCCCGGTTTTGGTGAATGTGTTTTGCGTACCAAATGTAAAATCATACTTGCCTTTGGTCCAATATACATCGTTGATGATGGAGTAGATGCTGCTTTCCTGCACCTCGGGTGTCCATCTATTGTACCGCCCTACCAATGTGGCGTTGTAAATTTCCCCATCGATCTCCGATTCCATGGTCATCCACAGTTGTGGATGCTCAGCCGTGTTAATGGAATTCTGACGGGTATTGAAATAGTAACCTACCTTCAACTCATTGGATAGGTTGCTCCGGAGCTGCGACCGCAATGACAGCAAAGCGTTTTTCTCTTTGACCAAAAAGTCATACCCCGCTCCATGCAAGCCATAACGGCCGATGTCGCTGTTGGTGTTGTTTGGGCGGATATAGTCCGACTGATTATAGCGAGCGGTGAGCTTATGGTCATCGTTTATCTGCCAGTCGACCTTGGCAAAATAAGTATCCAATTTGTTTTTTCGGGAAAAGAATCCATATTGGGGGCCGTCAGCAAGTTCATATTTTGCCTGCAGGATACTTACCGCCCGGTCGAGATTTTCCTGGGTAGCAAGGTGTCCCTCATTGCTCTGTACGATTCCTGGGCGGGTGCTTTTAGACCACATGTCATAAGCCTGTTCCAAACGTTCGCCGTCATATGCCACAAAAAAATGCAGTTTATCACGCACGATAGGCCCGCCCAATGTAAAACCCCGTTGCTGCTTGGTGTCATTGATCACACTGCGGCCCATCAGATCTGTCCGGGCAGCCAGCCGATCGTCCCAGAAGAAATTGAATACGCTCCCATGGAACTCATTGGTGCCTGATTTGGTGACTGCTTTGATACCGCCGCCAAGCGATCGGCCCTCTGTTACATCGTAAGAATTGGTCACGATTTCAAATTCCCTCAACGCTTCCATGGATAGGGTATAAGGCATCTCGGCAGGCCCACCAAAAGCCACTTCCCGAGCCGTCACACCATCAAGCGTAAGTGCATCGTTACGGCTGCTGATACCCCCGATATTGAGTCCGCTACCTACCATGGGCGATAATTGGGTCAAATCGGTATAATTACGGTTGGTACTGGGCAAACGTTGTATTTCCTGCGCATTGACCGCGGTAGCTTGCCCCAAACGGCGGTCGCGGCTTTTAAAATTATCATAGGTCACATCCACCGTTTCCAGCACTTGCCCTTCTTCTGCCAATTGGATATTGACCCGCAGGTAGCTGCCTTGGTTGAGCATTCCCACTACCGTTGTTTTCGATTCATATCCAAGCAGCTGCACAGTAATTTCATAGGGTCCTCCCAAAGGCAATTGGTTAAACCGATAACGTCCCTCCAGGCCTGTTGCTCCGGCGGATTTGAATCCCGTTGATTTGTTGACCAAGGAGACTGTGGCCGCAGCGAGCGACGAATTGGCTTGGTCAGCCACGGTTACCTCAATGCTTGCATCAGTTCCCTGTGCATACAATTTGGGGACGTACAATGTGGCCAGGAGGCCTAAAAGTGTTGCGATGTACTTCATGATGTTCGTTTTAATTAAATGTCATGATACGGATAGTTTGTGCTATCGTGACGATGTATTCTGTGGGCTGCCTTCACCCAACAGCTGCAGGTATAAGACAGGGTCATCCAGGTTTACCATATCCGCTTTGGAATGGATAACCTTCCGGTAATCAGCCGTATCGGGCACATATACCATCGCTTTGATTCCCCGTTGTTGGCACCAATCGATCAATTCATCCATTGCCGGAGAAGCACGCATCTCGATGATTTGCGGTTGGTATTTACGGATGGCTTCCTGTGCTTGCTCCGTATTATCTGCATTGATCTTCAGCGGTAGATCAGGACTAATTTCCCGAAATTCGTTGGTCATCAAGGTATCTCCAAACCAAAAGAACACATCATCATTCATTTGCTTTTCCTGTATCATCGTCACCAGTTTGCCCAAATCGGCAGCCTTCACATCCAGGTATACCTTCGCCTTTCCCTTAATCCAATCGAGGTATGCCACCAATTGGGGTATCTTTTCACCCTGGAATGCCTCGTCAAACCAACCACCGGCATCCAGTTCGTCTATTTCATGGGAGGTCAGGTCCGCGATCTTGCCCGTTCCATCCGTGGTACGGTCTACCGTGGCGTCATGGATGATATAAAATACACTGTCTTTACTTTGCCGCACATCAATCTCTACATAATCCAACCCCATTTCAATGCATTTCTGTGCAGCCGGATACGTGTTTTCGGGAGCTAAATGATTAGCCCCTCGGTGCACAACCATCGCTATGGGATGTTCCTGTGGTTTTCTGGGTAACTTTTGGTTATCCTTTTTGTTTTGGCTTCCACATCCGATGATTAACGCGGAGAGGAAAGCACATACGAGGGTAATGGGATACTTCATTAGTCAGGCTTTTACTGCTTGCTGTACTTGTTTACTTACCAACGGTCTCTTATGTGGACATTTTGGCTATTGCTTGATACAATCTTCATAGCGCAATGTTAAAAAGACAACATTGTACAAAGGTTAGCATAGTGTTAAGAAAACAATCTCTGTAAGTAAATTCATGCACTGAACACGTAGCGATTCCTCGTTTATGCCCTGCTTTACAAGCTTTATTTATTGGTTTACACGTTTATAACAGTCTTAACAAAGCACGGATAATTTGAGGGATTAAGCAAGAGGCCAGGGGAAATAGCTAATGCAAAGGTTTGCGTAAAAGGGCTTTACATTCCACTAGTTTATAGTATTTGGTTATCTGATAGAACTTTGCGAACTTAGACAGGTTGATATCGGGCACATACCTACAGAAATGTAGCCATCACATTGAACTAAACAGCTGGGATGGTTACGTTTAGCTGGCAACCTTAGCAATCGGCACGCTCCAATTATAAACAATCATGCAAAAGCATAAACCAACCACCATCATCGACATTGCCAAGGCGCTCAATGTGTCGCCCTCCACGGTATCCCGAGCACTCCATGACCACCCTTCCATCAGTGCCGAAACCAAACGTAATGTACATGAATTGGCCAAGAAATTTAACTACCAACCCAACCTGCTCGCCTTGAGCCTATTGAACAAAAAGACTGGAATCATAGGTATTGTCGTACCTGAAATCACCGGTTATTT
This sequence comes from Parapedobacter tibetensis, assembly GCF_024704835.1. GTDB lineage: Bacteria > Bacteroidota > Bacteroidia > Sphingobacteriales > Sphingobacteriaceae > Parapedobacter > Parapedobacter tibetensis. The sequence goes on along the minus strand of NZ_JAMXBE010000002.1, from coordinate 386,159 downwards.
CTTCGCCACGATTATTAATGGGGTACAGGATATGGTGGCTTCCGCCGGATATAAATTACTTATTTGCCAATCCAACGAGTCGTTTGAAGAGGAAAAAAAACTTATACATGAGATGACATTGCTCCGTGTAGATGGATTCTTGATTTCCCCAACGTTCAATACGAAAACATTTGACCACTTCGAAAAGCTCAAAAGCGCTGGTATCCCTTTGGTCATTTTTGATCGCGACTGCCCTGGTTTCCAGGCAGACAAAGTATTGGTGGACAGCTATCATGGTGCATATCAGGCTGTAGACTATTTGGTTAAGGCTGGTTGCAGACACGTTGCCCACATTGCCGGCCCCATCGCCATCCCTACGTTCAAACAACGTTTGGACGGGTACTTGGATGCACTGCAAGATAATGGCCTATCCATCAATGATTCGCTCATTGTATACAGCAGCGGGTTTTCTTCCGAATGCGGCATCGACGCACTAACACAGCTTCTAGACCAAAATGAGACACTAGATGGCATTTTCTCCGTAAATGATGCCGTGGCTATCGGGGCCATGCATATTATTAGAGAAAGAGGGTTACGAATTCCTCAGGATATTTCCATGGTAGGTTTTGATGATGAATCCTATTCCTGTTTCTTCAATCCTTCCCTTTCCTCGGTATGGCAACCCGTGTATGAGGTGGGCATGCTCTCCGCAAAAATCCTCCTTGATCATTTCAGCAACAGCGAACAAGCAGAAGGGTATCGATACGAGGTATTGAAACCGGAGCTCGTTATCAGGTCGTCATCCGCCTCACCAAATCCACTGGACATACCACGGGTTCACCTATAACGGTTGAAGTGCTCGCACGGTGTTGCAGCGCATTAATCAGTGTTTCGGCCACTTTATCGGCCATCTCATTAGGATATTGTTCTATGGAAGTGATGGGTGGTGTAATGATGGACGCCCTGGGGTCGTTGGAATAGCCGATGATTTTCAAATCTTCAGGAATCCGAATTCCGCGTTCCCTCGCAAATTCCACAGCGGCGATGGCTGTGGTGTCATTTGCCGCAAACAGGCCATCCGGCACGGTGTTGCCGCCAAACAACGTCCGCAAGCTGTTCCATGCATTTTCCTCGGTCAACTCATGGTGCCACACCCAGTCCTCCCGCAATTGCAGGCCATTCTTCGCCATCGCATCAACGAAACCACGTGTACGTTCTTGGTAAATGCTACATGATAATGGGCCGCAAATATAGGCCACCCGTTGGCTTCCTGCCTGCACCAAATGATTTCCGGCCAGCAGTCCTCCTCGGTAATCGTCTCCTTGGATGATGTAAGCATTGGCTTCTACCGTAGGTACGCGATCATAAAACACCAGTGGTATCCCTTGTTTCAAAAACCCTTCAAAATGGGCAATATCTTCCGTATAAAGTGCAAGTGATACCACCAAGGCGTCTACCCGAGCGGAATAGAGCGTGTTGGCCAGCTCCTTTTCCAACGCAACAGAATCATTGGATTGACAAATCATGAGGTTGTATCCCGCTGCTTGCAGCTGCCGCTGCAAGGACGTGATGAAAAACGCATGGAAATACATGGATATCCGGGGCACGATCAGTCCAATGATGTTCGACCGTCGATTTCGTAATGAAGAAGCCATGTTATTGTGGCGGTAACCCATTTCCTCTGCCATTGCCTTCACCCGATTGCGGGTGGCTTCACTGATGCGCGAATGGTCATTGAGCGCCCTGGATACCGTGGCGGGGGATACACCCAATGCCTTGGCGATATCCACAATGCTATTTTCGGATTTTGGCTTCTTCGGTGTCATACGGTAAGCGCATTTGGCTCAAAACAACACTATTTTATCCAAAAAAGCAAATTTGCCATCTAAACCAGGCGAAAAGGCAAAAAAGCTATTACCTACATAATCATCGGTATTCTATACGCTACCGCATTGATATTAACCCCTGCACCTACGGATGCAAATACAATATCCTTTCCCGCTTGTAGCGTCTGGTGTTCAAAACGGTCTTTGCGCATCAGGTCATATAAAGTGGGTAATGTAGCTACGGAACTATTACCTAACCATGATATGGTCATGGGCATAATATTTTTGGGAGATTCGTTAAGACCATACAGTTCAAACAAATTCCTCAGGATGGCTTCATCCATTTTTTCGTTGGCCTGGTGTATCAATACCTTTTCAATATCCATTATAGTCAATCCGGCCTTGTCGAGGCTCTCCTTGATGACCAATGGAACGAATTTCAGGGCATTTTCATACAATTTTCTGCCATTCATCTTAAGGAATAATGTGTCGTTCTGATAATCGGGATTATAGGACTTTTCCATGCGTAGCAGGTAGGCAAGCTCTCCGGCATACGACCTTACGCTATGCGCCAATATACCTACAGGCTCATTACTTTTAACGGCTTCTACAATGACCGCTCCAGCCCCATCGGCATAGATCATGCTATCGCGATCATGTGGATCACAGATACGCGACAATGTTTCGGTGCCCACGACCATGATGCGTTTGGCAACACCCGAACGGATAAAATAATCAGCCTGGATAACCCCCTGTAACCATCCTGCACAGCCAAAGGGCAAATCATAAGTAATCACGTTCGGATTATCGATCCCCAGGTGGTGCTTTACCCTTGAAGCAAGGGCAGGCACAAATTCGCTCCGTCGGTTTTCTTCACTGATGTCGCCAAAATTGTGCGCTACAATAATATAATCCAATGTTTCACCATCGATTTCAGCAGATTCCAAGGCGTCCTTTGCGGCAAAAAAAGCAATATCGGAAGCCACAAGATCGTCCGTCACATACCTACGTTCTTTTATGCCCGTGATTTGCCCGAACTGCCTGATAATCTCTTCATTCATTTTTTGTAACCTGACACCATCCTTATCATAAAAGTGATGCTTCAGAAAGTCCTCATTCAATATACGTCGCGTGGGTATATAACTGCCACTGGCTACAATGACGGAATATGTTTGCTGATTCATTCGTAAATAGTTATTGATATTACATTTTATCTTTTTAAAGGCATCAATGAATGCTTCGCAGTTTGTTTCTTATCGGCCTAATGGAACCGCACATGATTGGAAATGAATCATTTTCATGACTTTTATGATTTCGGTTAATCATGTCGGTTTCATGCCGCAATATAGCTTTCTTAACGAAATAACAAAACTTCAAAATAAATGTTCACGTGGATTACCGTGTCGTGCACCCTTATATACAGGGATTTCGCTTTTAACTTTTTTCGTCATTGCTGCCTGTCCCGAACTTGCTTCGGGAAGGCTGTGTTGAGCTGTGCGAGCCGACCGCGAAGCGGAGTGCGGGGAAGAACGGCCCGCTTGCTCGCAATGACACCTTTGTGCTTTTTTAGATGCGGTTGCCCTGCCTTATATACCCCTTTGTGAGTCGCTTAGCTATTTATTTGTATCTTTGGGCTTTGAAAATGGAACCTAAGCAAGGTAGGGATATTTGGGCAGCACTGCAAGCAGGCGAACAGGATGCGCTGATGCAACTATATAACCAGTATTATGTCGGGTTGATAAATTATGGCGTGCAATTCAGTAAAGATCGTGGGTTTGTAACGGATTGCATCACGGAGACCTTCATCCACCTGTGGGATAAACGCAGTTCGCTTCCCAGCGTGCAGTATCCGCGTTCTTATGTTTTCACCATGTTTAAACACATTATCTTACAGCACTTCCGTTCGGAAAAATCAAGGGAGGAACGTGAAGGACGCTATCAGGAAAATATTGGACAATTAGAAGCCTCGCCCGAGGAAAACCTCACTAAACAACAGCATTTCAAGCTCCAATCAGGTCTTCTACAAAAAACCATATCAAAATTAAGCGCTCGACAGCAAGAATTATTGAAGCTACGCTTCTATGACGATTTAAGCTATGATGAATTGTCTGAAAAATGCCATATTACCAAACGAACGGCTTATAATATCATTCAAGATGCATTAAAAACAATCCGTCAGGACCTAAGAAGCCAAAAAGATTTCCCCTTGGAAGATCTATTAAGCTTATTAGCCATCATTTTTACCCCATTATTCCTAAACCGATAGAAAAAATCAATTTTTTTTCTATAATTCCATAGTAAATATCCAAATCAACTGCATCTAAGCTGAAATCATTAGGTCAAAATGGATTATTTAACATATGATGTAGAACAGTTTGTTGCGGATGAAACATTCTGCCAATATTGTTTAGGAAACAATCCTGATGCCGTTCGTTTCTGGCAAGAATGGGTGGCCATGCACCCCGAAAAAAAACCAGTGGTAGATCGAGCCAAGAAATTGTATTTTGCCTTAAATGGCGACCATACAGACGTTGATTTCCGGGCAGATTTCACCAAATTCAAACAAGTATTAAACCAACACAGTAGCGACCAGAAAGGCACCATCCGTCCTCCGTTGAAACCGATCAAAACCAAGAAGCTTGTTCAATATATTATTGCCGCCACCTTACTATGCAGTATAGGATTGCCCTTATGGTTATTTTGGAAAAACGAAACACAATCGGATAACCCGCATTCGAGTTTATCTGTTGTAGAAACGGAACAATATAGCACTGGAGTCGGGGAGAGAAAACACATTCAGCTTCCAGATGGTTCAAAAGTGATGCTGAATGCACGTAGCACCCTCATCGTGGCATCGGATTTCAACCAAAAGACGCGAAGCATCCAGCTATCGGGTGAAGCTTTTTTTGAAGTGGCTCACCAACCTACAAGACCTTTCCTTGTAAACACACCGCATATCACGGTAAAAGTCACCGGAACAGTTTTTAATGTAAAAGACTATCCTAACGATTTCACGACAGAGACGGTTTTATTGAAAGGTTCGGTGGCGGTCAACCACCACCAGGGCAACGTCGATGACAAAACCAACCGTACCAAATGGATTGAACTCAAGCCCAATCAAAAATTGATATTCCCTAACCAAGCTTATACAGCTGCTGAAGAAGCGCCTCCACTGATCGTACCCGAGCTTACATCAGTTGTACCGGTTGCAACCAGCTCCTTGCCCGCTGAGGCTGAATGGACAAGGAACCGCTTGATTTTCCACGACGAAACATTTGAAGAGATTGCGTTGATACTGGAACGTTGGTACGACGTAACCATAACGTTTGAAAGACCCGCACTCAAAGATGAGCGCTTTGTAGGCTCATTCGGGGAAGTGCCCATTGAGCGTATTCTAACAACTTTGCAACGTCTCAGTCAGTTTAACTTCAGGAAGGAGGGAACAAGTATCATTATCTATTAAACGAAAGATGGGATTTCTCAAAGAGAAACCCCATCATACTTGAATTAGTTAACAAAAGCAGTGTTCAATTGGCGTTGGTGCTGCTTTCATCAGTCTTAAATTCATTTGTAAATATGCAATTAAATTTCCAAAAACTTGACCTTAGGTCATTAACCAAACACTTCTTAATGATAAAGCTATCATGCGCTTTACTTCTCATTGGATGCTATACTACTACAGCCTCCGTTTACAGCCAAAGCGCCAAGGTAAACCTGCATTTTCAACATACTTCCATTGCAAAAGTGATGGAAGCCATTGAACAAAAAACCACATACAAATTTGTTTATCGGAGCAACGACAGGCCTTTTCAGAAGAAAATAAGTATTGCTGTCAACAACAAACCCGTTGCTGAAGTCCTAAACCAAATCCTTGATGGCACAGGCTATGAGTATGAGTTGATTGACCACGAAACCATCACACTTAGGCCTTTGGGAACCGTCGTTAATCAGCGTCGCATCAGTGGCTATGTGACCGATGAAGCCGGCCATCCACTGCCAGGGGTCACGGTCATGTTAAAAGGCAATAACCGTTATAGTACAGCAACGGATGAAAATGGACATTTTGGCCTAACCATCGATGAACAGACCGACCCCGTTTTGACTTTCCATTACATGGGGTACGAACCTGTGGAAATAGTTCCGGATGCCAGCAACTCCATACGTGTATCGTTGAAAGCCGCCAGTGGTACACTCGATGAAGTGATTGTATTGGGTTACTCCGCACAAAAGAAACAGCATATCACCGGCTCGGTATCTACCATTTCCAGCAAGGAAGTATTGCAAAGCCCCACCGCCAATGTCAGTAATGCACTAGTGGGAAGGTTGCCGGGACTAATGGCTGTGCAGGGTTCAGGCCAGCCTGGCCGTGACGATTCACAGCTTTATATCCGGGGAGTAAGCACCACTGGTAATTCTTCTCCGTTAGTCGTGGTCGATGGCATTCCCGTTGAACCCGGCGTGAATACCGGCTCTGGCGAACGAATTGAAAGTGCACGGCTACCACACCTCAATCCCAATGATATTGCCAATATTTCGGTATTGAAAGATGCGGCCACCGCAGCCGTTTATGGTGCTCGGGCAGCCAATGGAGTTATCCTCATTACCACCAAAAGGGGTCAACAAGGTAAAACATCACTCCAATACAGCCACAACAGCAGTTTGCTACAACCTACCTTATTGACCGATTTGGTGGATAGCTATACCTATGCCACACTGGAAAATGAGCTATATCAAAACGAAGCACGTTTTGACCCTACGCAGGGCCGGGGCTATACTGCGGAGCAATTGGAGATAATCCGCACCGGCTCCAACCCCGATCGATATGCCAATACCGACTGGTACGAGGAATTGAACAAAACGATTACCTACCAGCAACGACACAACCTCTCGGTGAATGGTGGCTCCGACCGCTCTAGGTATTTCATCTCGGGTGGATACCTCGACCAGCAGGGCCAATTTCCATCCAATGGTTATAAAGAATATTCACTACGCACCAATCTCGACGCAGATATCACTTCCAATTTACGGGTTTCGCTAAATCTTAATGGGCGTATCGAAAAGACAAAGGATCAAATAGCCGGATCGAACATCAGCGGTTATTACCGTCAGATTTCCCCCCTTATTCCCAGCCGTTTCAGCAACGGGTATTACAACTACGTCACCATCCCTTCGGGCTTCACCACATTGGTTAATGGAAGCCCTTACCTCATTACCCGTGAGGGGGGATATAACAATACCGACCTCAACAGCATCGAATCCATTGGAACCATCGTGTATGATTTCCCGTTCGCGCCCGGCTTATCAGCCAAAGGAACATTTTCATACAATAAGTATACGACCTATATCAAATATTTTGCCAAACCCTATACGTCTTATATCCGGAACGAGGATGGCACCTACTCTTCCAGGGTAACCGGACAAAATAAGGCCTGGTTGACGGAGACGTTCAGGCAGGGGCAAACCGTGTTGGCTGAGGCCTCCCTCCGGTACAATCGTTCTTTTGGCAACCATCAGGTAAATGGATTGGTACTTTATACTCAAACCCGCAACACCGGGAATAATTTCCGCGGAGGCAGGAGTAATTTCCCTTCGGCACAGATTGACCAGCTTTTTGCCGGAGATCCCACGACTGCCGTGGCCTCGGGTGGTGCCTTTGAAGATGCCCGGCAGAGTATGGTTGGCCAATTTGGATACAACTTCCGCCAAAAATACCTGTTTGATTTTAGTTTCAGATATGATGGCTCCGATGTCTTCCCCGATGGTGGGCGTTTTGGTTTCTTCCCTTCGCTCTCAGGTGCATGGGTGCTCAGCGAAGAGCATTTCTTAAAAGACCATAGCCATATTGATTTCCTCAAAATCCGTGGATCATGGGGGCAAATGGGCAATGATCGGGTAGGGCGCCGCTTTGACTACCTAAATAATTATACCTTGGGTACTGGCTTGAATAGCTACTACATCTTTGGTGAAGAATACCAGCAGGCCTTGGTTCCAGGTGTTATTCCCAATACCACCTTTACTTGGGAAAAAGCATCATTGACGAATATTGGTCTAGAAGCTCAATTTTTTGATAATCTCCTGGGTTTGGAGGCCGATTATTTCTATAAAAGAACCCGCGATATTCTTGCGAGCCGCAGCTTTTCCATACCGGCTACCATTGGTGGCACCTTGCCCAGTGAGAACTTGTCCATTGTGGACAATCAAGGTTTCGAGCTCGCTCTCACCCATCAAAATACCGTAGGCAACGTACAATATAGCATCCGGCCAAACTTTACCTACAACAAAAACAAAGTAATCTACATGCCCGAGCCAGCAGCAACCCTGGCCTATCAGAGCAACATTGGCCAGCCTGTGCGCGTGGGACAAATCAACATCCCATCAATAGGCTATGTGGCCGATGGCTTGTACCAAAGCCAGGAAGAAATTGACGCAGGCCCTACTCCGCTGCTCAACAATGTGGCCCCGGGTGATATCCGTTATGTGGATATCAATGGTGATGGGGAAATCACAGCAGACGATCGTGTGCTCATCGGCAAAGGCAACTACCCAACCTTCATTTATGGGTTAAACCTTGGCCTCAACTACAAGAATTTTGAACTCAACGCCTTATTGCAGGGCGCCGGAGGTATCGAAAAATACATGGGCGGCATCAGCCAGTGGGCCTTTGCCGGTAACAGTGTACCCACAACTGACCACCTCGACCGCTGGACACCGGACAATCCAAGTGCCAGTTATCCACGTCTGTTCAAAGAGAACACCAACAACCAGCAAATATCCAACTACTGGGTGAGGGATGCCTCTTACTTGCGGTTGAAAAATGTGGAAATCGCATACCATGTACCGAGCCACATCCTGCAAAAAGCAAAAATAAACGGATTGAGGATTTATCTTTCAGGCACCAATCTTTTCACACTGACCAACATCAAGAATGCCGACCCGGAAGCGGTAATGAGTAGTTTTGGCTCATCAACCTACCTCGTCCAGAAATTATATAATGTTGGTCTCAACCTTTCATTTTAAACAACCATGAAGATTAATAACGCTTACTATATCCTGCTTGCTTTGTTGATCCTGCTTACTGCAAGCTGCAAAAAGAATTTTTTGGATAGCAAACCTTTGGATCAATACAGTGATGCCGATATCTGGCAAGACTCTACCTTGGCCAGCCTGTTTCTCAACAGTGCCTACGCCAGTATCCCCACAGAGTTTGCTGGAGTCATGCGCGATGCATACAGCGACCAGCTGTACAGCACCAACAATGTTTCCATCTATCAAGATAGTTATGTAGCATCCAGTGTGCCTTTCAGCATCATGAATACCTGGGATGACCTATATGAAGCTGTCCGCCGTTGCAATATTTATATCGCGAATGTGGACCGCTTGCCGGCATCGGATGGTTTCAAGGGCAGGACACGTGATGAAGCCCGTTTTTTACGAGCGTTGTTTTACCATTACCTGATGAACTACTTCGGGGATGTGCCCATCATCACCGTGCCACAGAATCTTGATGACGACCTTAACGTAAAGCGCACCCCCTATTTGGATGGTGTGGCTTTCCTTACCGAGGAATTAGACGGTCTCATCAATGCCGAGTACTTACCCTGGAAATATGACAGCAGAAACACTGGAAGGGTTACCCGTGGTGCGGCAATGTCATTGAAATCGCGTGTATTGCTCTACGCAGCCAGCAAATCGGGTGACTGGCAAGCGGCCTATGACGCGGCCAAAGCGGTTATCGACCATGCTGGGCAGGCCGGCTATGCACTGTTCCCCAATTATCAGGAGCTTTTTTATGAGACAAATGACAACAACAGCGAGGTCATCTTCGACCACCAGTACCAAGCTTCTTTTCAAGCGTACCATGTACACCACTATAACTTGCCCTGGGGACTGACGCCTCCAGGTCCTGCCGGACTCAACCAGCCTACCCAGAACATCGTCGATGAATACGAGCTTACGAATGGCAAACTCCCGAAGGAAACCGGATCCGGTTATGATGCCCAACAGCCGTACATCAACCGTGATCCGCGCTTCTATGCAAGTATCTTTTTCGACGGGGATAATAGTTGGAAGGGTATTACATTGGATTTGAAATTGGGCTCTGCATATAACCCCAGCTTCAACCCTACCGCCACAGGATATTACCTAAAGAAAATGATCGATCCCGCTTTCGATCCGTTCAATACAACTACTTCGTACGGACCGGGGAATAACAACATTATCTTGCGTTATGCCGAAATATTGCTAAATGCTGCGGAAGCCGCCTATGAATTGGGTCATGTGGAAGAGGCCCGTGGGTATGTCAATCAAATACGAAGCAGGCCTAGCGTAGCCATGCCAGTGATTGCGGCAGCCGGTTTTAATTTGGAGAAAATCAGGCATGAGCGCAATATTGAACTTGCCTTTGAAGGTACGCGTACCTGGGATATCAGACGGTGGGAACAAGGCCCTGAAAAACTAGGTGTCCCGACAAGGGGGATCGGAATTGAAGAAGATGGAGCTGGAAACAGAACCTACTCGGAAACCGTAGTGATTGAGCGCCCATTTTCCGACAAGCATTACCTCATTCCGATCTATCAAACAGAAATGGATAAAAACCCTAATCTCCAACCCAACAATCCGGGATGGTAATCAAATTATAGCAAATGAAGACAAGCATCTTGACATTACTATTGGGCCTAAGCAGTACGATTGTATTGCTCGCCCAAGAAAGCAAACCCTTTAGCATCAAGGGGAAAATTGACAGCCTGGCCAATGGCAAGGTTATTTTTCAATATCAATTAGGCGACAGCCTGGTTAAGGATTCCGTACAGGCACAAAACGGCAAGTTCCACTTCAAGGGCCGCGTTCCTTCAACCATCTATATCGCTGCCCGATTCAACGACCAATATTTTCTTCCCGTGATCGTATCACCTAAGGAAAAAATCCGTATTAACGGCCATTTGGGCAACTTAAAAGCAGCCAAAATCCGTGGTTCAAAGGAACAACCTGTATGGGAAGCTTGGTCAAAAGACTGGAATGCCATTACCAAGCAGGCCGGCGTCTTATACAAGCTGTCGGACAGCATCGGTGAAAACGGCGACAGGAGCGCGGTGGAGGCTGGTTTTAAAGCACTGGACCAGCAAACCGAGGCCGCTGTGCATCATTTAGCGACGGCGCACCCCAACTCTCCGTTAGCCGCGTTTATCATTCTGGATCGTTATGTGAGCTATCCAAACCCGGCAAAGGCTGCCAAATTTCACGCGCTGTTGGGAGCGGATGCAAAGGCTTCTTACTATGGAAAGGAACTGGAAAAAGCAATCGCTGAATCTCAAAAAACAGCCGTTGGGGTCATGGCCGAAGACTTCACCCAACCCGATACTGAGGGGAATCCCATGAAGCTTTCGTCACTGCATGGAAAATATGTGTTGGTCGACTTCTGGGCAAGCTGGTGCGTTCCTTGTAGGAAAGAAAATCCCAATGTCGTCGCCGCATATAAGAAATACCACGATAAGGGCTTTGAAATCCTTGGGGTTTCTTTGGATAACAACAAAGAAGCTTGGATGAAGGCCATTGCGGCAGATGACCTCACCTGGTATCACGTTTCTGATTTAAAAGGATGGAAAAATGAAGCGGCACAACAATATGGGGTAAAATCAGTCCCCACCAATGTACTCATCGATCCTTCAGGAAAGATTATTGCAAAGGATTTACGTGGTGAAGCGTTGGAAGAACTATTAAAAACCTTGTTTTAGAAGCAACTCGCTTAATATTGTCCAGTCCCTAAAAGTACCAACGTGCAAGCATCGAGCGTCTCGATTCCATTTGCCTTGGCCAAATCAGCCAGTTCCGGGTTTTCTGTGCCGGGATTGAAAATGATGCGTTTGGGTTTGGTTTGGAGGATGTAGTCGTAATACTGGGGCTGCAACTGTGGCCCGATATAGAGTGTAATGGTGTGGATATCAGGCAACACATCGCCTGCAGCTTGTATGGCCACATCGGCCACCTCTCCTTTTCGGATGCCGATGTTGACAATATCATGGCCGGATTGAACCAAACGATGGGCTGCCAAACTAGCGTAGCGGGCAGGGTTGGTGGTCGCGCCGATGATCAGTGTTTTTTTATTTTCCATAAACAAGTAGGACAAAACTAAGGATAAAAAAATTACTTAGCGGTTGTATATAAAAAAATAGAACACGGATGACACTAGTTGGCCATGAACTCCCCTTGGGAGGAATAAGCCCCTTGCCGGATGACTGGCATATCAAGTATTTGATACATTTCATCAAGGTTGAGTAGGCTACCATTAGCAAGGTTGGTAAGCAATACGATGGTGATGTCCTCCTTCAAGTCACGGATGTAAAGGTTACGGAAGCCATGCCACCAACCGGTATGGTACACCACCTTATGGTTACCGGGGTCGAAGGTGCGCCACCCGTAGCCGTAGTTGAATATTTCCTTGGTGGGTGTACTGTGGCCGGCATAAGCCGAATCCAAGGTTTCCGCCTTAAGCAGGCGTTCTTCTTGCAGCGCCCGATCAAACAGAAACAAATCCTGCACCGTACTATAGATGCCTTTGTCACCTACTGGCCCATCTTGGAAATTCTGCACCACGGAGCGCCGCCAGACCCTGTCGTGCCCGATGACTCCCGTTGGGATTTTTTCATATACCGCAGTGGAGTACACTGCTGTATTTTTCATGCCTGCGGGACCGAATACGTTTTCTTGCATATACACGGCAAAATCTTGCCCGCTCACCTTCTCGATGATGGCCGCTAAAATCATGTAGTTGGTATTGTTATAGAAGAACCGCACATTGGGATTGGCGTATTTCTCTGGTTTGTGCATGGCCAACAGTTCCATCACGTCCATATTAGACATTCCTTTGCGCTTATCCGGCCATAGTTTATCTGTAAAGTAGAGGTAGTTGGTAAGACCCGAGCGGTGGGAAAGCAGTTGCTTGATCGTGATGCCGGAATACGGGAAATCCGGAAAAAACTCATCCACGGTCTGCTCCAGCTTAATTTTGCCTTCTTCCCAAAGTTTGAGCAGCCCAGTGGCTGTGAGTGGCTTGGATACCGAGGCCAATTCAAATTGCGAGGTAATCTTGAGACTGTCTTTCATCAGGTAATCGGCCCAGCCAAAAGTATTTTGATAAAGAATTTTGCCTTTTTTAGCGATGAGCACATTGCCATTGAAGCCAGAGCGACTATGCAGCCGTTGCATAAACGCTTCGAGGCGCTGGTCCGCTTTCGTGGCATCATATACCAGCATCAGGCTGTCTTTCTCCTGCTGTTTACGTGCGGTTCTCAGTCTTTTCTTTTCGGAAGAGGTGCATGATGCAATGATTAGGGCGGTAATAACTAAAATGGAAGTCGGTCTTAATGAATATCGCACAATGGTGTTGAATGATTGAGCCGCCAAAGTTAGGGCACCAAGTTAAAGCAAGCAAATTTATTTACCTTAAACAAACAACGCCACTGAATTTGAATTATTATAGGACAACGCAATTAACGGGAAACAGGGGGCAATACTTCTGCCATTACCTTCCGCCACAACTCCCGATAACTGAAACCATCTATCTTGCCCTCAATCGTTATCGTACTGTCTTCTGCAGAACGGTAAGTGATTTCATATTGGTTGCCTTCAAGATTTTTGTTCAGCGCATGTTTAATATGCTCTGCGTATGTACTGTCAGTAAGCACATTGAAGGTTCCCTCCTGTACATAACGCGAGCCTTGGGGAGTCCACTGCATAAATAAATAGCTCCCATCCGCGCCGAAAATCTTGTAGTTACCGGCAGGAACCTTCAGCACCTCACCATTGGTGTTCGCATTCGCCATACCCACCAGTTCCCACACTCCCACAAACAAATCCGCACGGTTTCCCTGACTAAATGATTGCATGGAAGGCAATGCAAATAGCATCAATGCGAGCAACACACCTTTATTCCAATAGGTTGTTGTATGAATTTTACTTGTTGTCATCATTTGAAAAATGTACTTTACATAAATAAATTTTCGCGAACAAAGCCCGAAAGCGAATGTCGCCAATTCTATAGCGGATAGTGTCGACCATTTTCTTTACTTTTTTTGGTCACTAAATTGGCTATTTGCAATTGCAAGGTAAAAAAAAATTGGCTAACCCGCACACGCTATTAATTTTGATTTATCCGACGTGCAGGTTCCATTTTCCTATTAAAAACCACTGCGTCGAAGATCGTCGACCATTTTGCTTCCTGATCTTGACACCCAAACGGACGCATGGTTTTTAAATTATTCATCAGATTTGAAAGCCTTGTTAATCCGGCAACCCCAACTCCTTACGCAAGATAATCTCAAAAGCATTTTCCGAGGGAAAGGACATCTTTGAATGAACAAATTTGCCTTCCGGATCAAGAAATATAAAATGAGGTATACTCGATATATTAAAATCGCGGCCAAAGGATTCCATGTCAGACATATGCCATTGCATCACAGACTTGGATTTATTCTTGGCCTCAACAACCCATTTACTTTTATCGTTATCGATACTAATGGCAAGAAAAGAAATAGGTTGGTCGTGATATTTGATAGCTAGTTTTTCAAAATATGGCGATTGATATTTACAAGGCCCGCACCACGTAGCCCATACATCCACGGCTACATATTTGCCTTTCAGGTCGGCCAAACTAACCGTATTCCCCTGCAAATCTACCGCATTAAGTCCGGGAGCGGGTTCACCCCTACCCAAACTTTGCAGAAGCTCGTAAATGTGGATTGCCTTATCTTTATATTTATGATCCGAAAATACCATGGCATACTGTTCAACAATGGCTGCCCGCTCCCTACTGTCTGCCGCATCATTGAGGCTCTTGTTGATTTGCCAAAAAAGCAATTTGTCTTTGAACAGCCCATCAGGAAGTTGGGTGATGCCCATCAGGGCCTTGGTATCTTCAGCGATATCCGACTTGTTAGATGCCGAAATGGCGTAAATGACGTAATCCAGATAAGGTTCATGGGCCAACAGGCTTTCATCTGATAGCGAAACTTGGTCTTTTATCTGCTGGATTTCCGGGGAGACGGCAGTTGTTTCATCCGGATAGACGGCCACTCTTTTCTTTTCATACTCATTCCAATAATTGAGGTATCGGACAGCAAGCATCTTCGTTATCCGCCCATCAAAATCTGCCCTTGATGTGTAACCGTCCACGGTTTTGAATACCTTTCGCTCCTTGACTTTCTTCTGCCAGTCTTTATATATTTCTTTGCCGAAAAACTGCGGATTATCCAAATGCAGGTTATTCTGTAAATAATAACTAACCATAGACCACGATTGTTGCAAACCCGGAGCCCGGTTTTCAGCGAGTCGCGTTCCCGTAATCTTAAACTCAGTTGCGTTCTCGTTTGCTTTCGCGGCGATGAATATACTATCAAGGGAACCGAAATATAGATTTGTTCGAAAAAAATGGTCAAATTCGACAGCATAGTAATCCGTCACCAATTGTTTATCAAACACATAATGAAACGTATTGTTATGAACCGGAATGACTGCCAGGGTATCTTGTATAGTATGGTTCACTATGTAAATCTGCTGAAGTGGAAATTCGGTATCGACCTTTCCGGCTATGACCGAGGTATGATAGGGTTTCATCACTTTCGGGGCCAACAGATAACCAACTGCGCCACCGGTTATCGCTAAGACTGCGACCAATGACCAGAGCCGTGTCCCCTTCTGCAGGAAAGCCAGTTTCCATGTACGGTGCCGATACCACTGGAAACCAATGTACAGGAAGGCCACCGTAATCACCACACTCACCACATCGGTATAGGTAAACCAGTACCCAAAATCGCTCCCATCCCTGAAGGTGGTAATACGTGGAAGGATGTGATAGGGATACCAATCAAAATCATACCCGAAAGGTTTGACGAAAACCCCGGCCAGCAATCCGGCAAATCCGATGATGATGGACCAGATGAAACTTGGCACCAATACCGCAATCACATACTGGAGCGCCGCGATGTAAACACAGCAGCAAAAAATCCGTACCGCTAGCTGAATCAGTTTCCAATATGGAATATAAAATTGAGCCGTTTCCGGGATTGTCGTAAAAAGGGTAAGCACCCAACCAATCAACAACCCGGATAAGATAAGCGAAAGCAAAGCAACAGCAACGCTGATCAGCACTACGGTAAACTTCGAGAAGTAAATAGCAAACTTATGTACAGGTTGGGTCTCCATCAGTTGCCACCCCCCGTTCCGGTGGTCCAGTTGGGCAATCCGGCTCGCCATCACAATGATCAACAACGGCAGAAAAAAATTGGTCAGCGGAATGGCCGATTCCTGGATAAAAAACAAATAATAGGAATAGTCAAACGGCTGCGTCTGTTCTGCATTGCGGAAAAGTGCAACAACCAACATGATGAATGGAAACAATGCACCAACAACAGCACTGAGCGCATAAATACCCGTTCCTTTTTTCTTGATATGCTCTGCCCGGAGCGCAGTCGCATAATCCTTAAAGACAAACTTAGTCATGGGTCATCGATTATTAGTTTCCACCAAAGACATAAACCAATCTTCCAATCCACCAGCTATGCGTACTTCATATACCTCAGCACCCCGATCTGCCAAATCACGCACCACGGCAGGAATGGCTTCCCTGCCCGATACGCCAATACTGAGTTGCTGATTGTTTTCCACCACCATGTGGGGATAAACTTCCCGCAACTTTTCCGCCCAACGGTCCGCATCCGCCAACGTTACCTTCAATGTGGTTACGCCAAATGTAGTAGATAATTCATCCATGCGCCCTTCAAAACGCAGCTTCCCTTCATGGATAATCCCGATATGGGTACACATTTTTTCGATTTCGGCGAGCAGGTGACTGGATACAAATATACTTACCCCTTTTTCTTTGTTGAGCCGGATAAGCAGTTGGCGGATTTCCTGCATACCATTGGGATCCAACCCGTTTACAGGTTCGTCCAACAGGAGCAACTCCGGCTCGTCCAACAATGCCATCGCAATGGCCAGTCGTTGTTTCATACCCAACGAATATTGTCTCACTTTGCGCTTACCGTCTTGGGCCAGTCTGACCAACTCCAACGCCGGTAGAATCTTATCTTCAGCAATACCCCGCAGCCTGGCGATATACCGGAGATTATTGATGCCGCTTAAATGTAAATACAATGCTGGCTGTTCCACCAGCGAACCGATCCTGGCAAAAACGCTAGGCATTTGCCCTCGCAATGGCGCACCAAATAACCGGATGGCATCCCCCTGTTCCGGAATAATGCCCGTAAGCAGGCGCATGGTTGTCGATTTGCCCGCGCCGTTTGGCCCGAGGAAACCATATATTGCTCCCCGCGGAATATGCAAGGAGACATGATCCAGTACGTGCTTGCCTTTCCCGTATCGGAAACTCAACGCTTCGGTTTCTATAATATTCGTCATCTGCTGAAAGTTTAGAAAAGTCCTATTTCAAAGTGTGTCCCGTTTTATCGTCGCATCCGTTCCTTTCATTTTCATGATCAGCTCGCCCTCTGGGTCAATATGTGTACGGAGGATGTTCGCTTTGGGGTTCGTTGCTTCAATTTCCCCATCCTTCCCAGCTCGCAAATAGGCGTAGTCAGCTGTATTGCCATCGATAATCAATTTACCAAACGCACCAGCCGCTGCATGTAGCGAGTCAACGTTTGTGTCGGTCAGCGTCAGTTCCGCGCCATTTGAAACAAACAATTCCAATCGGTCTCCGCGCAACCCACTCAGCTTTACTACACTTCGGGCGTAATTCCGCCGTGTCATGATGTGCGTATCTTCAGGCAAATCCAGGCTATCCAACGGCGTACCCACCATAGAAAACCGGGTCAACCGTGGACAATGGATCATCACTTCGGGCGGGGCAATTACCTTATATTCATAGTCTTTCGGATGGTCGATGGCTATGTTTAGTTTATTCCCATCTTTGGAGATATGGATAAAGTCGTGTTGGGTATGCTGTACAGTGGTTTTATCGCTGTGTGATATCTGCACCTGCAAGCGCTCCCACTTTGGCGCAGTCCCGGTGATAACCACCTCCGTGATGGAGTCAATCGGAAAAGTTTCCAACATGACCGATTGATTTATTATTCTCCGCGACTCGGCTTTGATAACCCATGCATTTACGATAGTCGCCACCAATAGCGCGATTCCCAGTGCCATTAACAATTTATTGCTTGTCTTCATCTTTGTAATGGTTTAGCAGGTATGTTTCATATTTTCCCTTTATTTCCTCCAATGATATCTCCAACAGGTACATATTGCGGAAAAATTCAGGCAGATCGCGCGTCATAAACCGTTCGCGCTGCTGCTTGTTGATTTCCTCCTTTGCCTGTTCGGCTACAAAAAACCCGATTCCCCGTTTATTGAAGATGATCCTTGCCTGTTGCAGATGTTCATACGTACGCATCACCGTATTAGGGTTTACCTGTAGATCCGCAGCCAATTCGCGCACGGAAGGAATCTTCTCGTTGATCGCCCATTTGCCCAATAGGATACGTTCACTCACATAATCGGCTATCTGCAGGTATATCGCTTCGTTACCCTTAAATTCCATATCAAACTTCCCTTTCCCTTAGTTTGAGGTAGGCCACAAACCAAAGCGATACGATAAAAACACTACAAAAACCAAACGCCCAATAAGGCCCTGAATCCAACCCAACGCCTTGGGAAATACCCTGATGTTGGATATAGGCAGGCAAAAAAGGCAAAAGTGGGGGCTGGGTCACCTCCACATTCGGCATATGCCACGCCTTGAACAATAAGGCATTTATATATCGATAAAGCATTACAAGCACGAAAAGCGCCAAGGCAGTTTTGAGTACGGCATGTTTCCGAAAAACGATGCTCCCCAGCAATCCACACGCGTGTACCAAAAGATAAACTACTATGAACATATGAAGCGGTGTGAAATCCGTCGCGGATTTAACCAACAACCGATCATAAGACCACAGCGATTCCGCCGCCAAACCCTGCCCTTCCCAATACTGCACCATCAAAAACCTGACGATGAAATAAATGCCATTGGCGCATATGGAATAAAAGACCAGCGACAGCAGCCAAGTCAACGCGTACTTCTCAAACTTGGATGCCGGAAGCAACAGATTGAACGTGGCTTCGCGCGGCCGTTGATAAGGTTGCAATACGGCACCTGTAAAAAGGATCAGCCCGCCATACATCACCAATAAATAAACGGTAATTTGATTCCCAGCCGACACTCCACCACTCCGGCCAGAGGCAAGCCATGCAAGCAATGAAAACAACAACACCGTACCCCCCGCAAGCACCAAAGCACCCATCACATACGTCCGGAAATACAAGCTAAAATGCCGCCGCATCAATAGCGCGAAGCGCTCCAAACTAAATACATTATCCATTTTCTTCACTTGTTGTTAAATGATCAAAAAGCGCCGCTTTCCGCTTAATCACTGCGTTAAACAATAATTCCAAATCAGGTTTGCTTTCGACCTGCATTGCATTGGCTAATATGGCCCGGCATCCGCTGTACGTCTCTTCATAATAAAGCGCACTATCCGCTTCCGCCGGACTTATGGTGGTAAACAGCAAATTGGCGGTGAGTTCATCCAAATTGGCGTGGAGTAAAATTTGCTGGTCGTGGAGTATCAATACCGTATCAATAAGGTTGTCCAAATCCCGCACCTGATGCGTCGAAATCACCATGCACCGTGTTTCATCAAACGCACCAGCCAGTACTTTCCTGAATTGCGCCTTCGAAGGAATGTCCAATCCATTGGTCGGCTCGTCCATGATCAGCAGCGGCGTATGGCAAGCAAGCGCAAAAGCAATCATGAATTTCTTCTGTTGGCCAAGCGATAGTTTGGTCAGCGTCTGCCGAGCAGGTACATCAAACTCATCCAGATACCGTTCAAAATCCTCCCCATTGAAGTCCGGATAAAACGGGCTCGTTAACCCAACAAACCGTTTGGCCGTGTGATTAGGTATATAAGGCTCTTCGGGCAGCAGGTAAACCTGACGCAAGCATGCCGGAAGCCGCTTCGTCGCATCCAAGCCATTTATCCGGCATGTACCCGATTTCGGGTAGGCCAGCCCCAACATGTTTTTCAGCAGCGTTGTCTTCCCCGCTCCGTTCTTGCCTAGTAGTCCGTAAATATGCCCAACATTCAACCGCAGGTTCAACCCGTCAAATAGCAATGGTTGTTTTCGATAGCCAAATACCAAGTCAGTTAGTCTCACCATGTTTTAGTGTATTAGTTAATTAGTACACCACAAAAGTGGGAAGTATTTTTTACATAGCCAAATCTTTTTAGAAAAACGCTAATAAAGGTTTTCACTATCTTTGCCATATGACTACACCACGGGTTGAAATCGATTATAAGAAATCCGAAAAAGCCGTACTGGCAGTATTGAAAGCGCTTGGCGTCCGCTATCAGGTGGAGGAGGAAGAATCTGCGACAGCTGAAAACCCCAGCCCTTCCGGGGATAAGTGGTTCCTTGATCCGGAAAATATGGCCAAAGTTAAGGCGGGGATTGCAGATGTTGAGGCTGGACGGACTAAAGCGTATTCGCTCACCCCGGTCATTGGTCGCGCCGAATCAACCAAAAAGACCGTATCATTTATCAAGAGCTACATCAACAACGTATCGATGCGGTGACCATGTACCATTTCCTGGTTTTCAGACCATGAAAATACGGTAAAGGTGCCATCTTGAGAGGCTACCAGCGCAAGTGAATCGCGCTGATCGTGCACAAACTGCGCCGCCGCCAAGTGACGGGTTCCCCCGATATTGGTGGCATCAAGCTGCTGGATCGCACCGCCAGCAATGGGTTCAGTCAACATGATTTTCTCCACGGGCAAGGCATTAGGTGATCGGGCTATCTTCGCCCCAAAGGCCAGCAACTGGTGGTCTTTGGTAATTACAGTGGCTCCATCAATGGCAGAATAGCCCCCTACTGCTGTGATGGCCTTATGGAGCGCTTCTGTATGAGCGTGGCTGGAGGTTTCCCCATTCCCATTTGGAACCAGCGAAAAGACTGGATCGATCAAGTAGTTGATGGGTTTCACAACAGAATGCAACCACGCCGAACTGTTTTGGGGCACCACCAGCAGCAGCGCACCACGTCCATGGCTTCGCATGCCCATGGCAAGCTGTACCAATACGTTTGCCGAACGGTCCGCTCGGGCTGAAATCGGAAAGCCCAACAACGCCGAAAGCATGTCTGGGCTCTCAGACATCCCCCATTGGGTTTCATCAATGATTTTAATTTGGTCACCTTTAAGGACGGCGACGTTGATAAACTTCCCCACTTGGTCGCTCTGTTTCTGTTTCACCACCAGTAATCCGGCTTCCACTACTTCCAACACAAAGCATAAGGGAGGCAAATCTTGAGCCGTACCCCATATATGCAGGTTGTCGTCTTCAAACCATATGCCCAGGTGTATACCGGGTTGCACAACGGCTGGCGACAATTTCACAAGGTTGTAGGGGGTAAACCGCTGACGCCTTTGGAAGATGAGGTTGTGCTCCGTTGGCTCGGGTGGTAGCAGGGCAAGGGATATTTTGGGTTCATATCCTTCCTCGCGTCTTAGGCTGGCCCAAAACGCGGCATCAATAATAGCTTCGATTATTTGTATGTCAGGCACATAAACCCCATCGTCACTTGGATACCCAAGTAGTGTTCGCTGCTGCTCAAAATGCTGTCGTACGGTATGCGACACCATCTTTGCCGCTAAATAGGTGGGTTCTGAAATCATGGCTTGTATTGGATAACAATTCCTATAGTCAATGCAAAAGCTAAGTATATGATTAAATGCTAACCCCGCACTAAACAAAGGAAAACAATTTATGCCTAAAATACATTATAGTACTATCACATTATTGCTATATTTACGATATAAACTTAATTCATTATGCGATTCATCATTGATGTACTATTGACAGGATTGGCTGTCTTCCTTGGAGCCTATATCCTTCCGAGTTCGGCGGTGAGCGTTGCCGGCTTTGGTTGGGCCGTTTTGGCCGGGTTGATCATTGCAGTTGTCAATGCCACCATTGGCACGTTGCTGCGGTTTTTCACGCTGCCGCTCAACATCCTCACGCTGGGACTCATCTCCTTTATCATCACGGTGCTGATGGTACAGCTCACCAGCTATTTCATGGGCAGCAAATTTGAGGTGGCCAATTTCTGGTGGGCAGCCGTGTTCGCCATCATCGTGGCATTGATCCAAATGCTATTGGGTCGTATTTTTGGTGCTAAGAAAAGAGATTGATTCCACAATAAAACCTCATAGGTTTGATGGAAACCTATGAGGTTTTTTCATAGTCTTAGTGGATTGCTCGAGTTTTGAAACTCGGTGGCCCCTACAGCAATTCGGAGAGGGTCTGAATGAGTTGCTTACCGCGAAGGGAGACCGCAACAATCTTGCCTTCCGGATCAATCAGGTAGTTCATCGGGATGGATTGCACACCGTAGGCGCGTGCTGCGGCATTGTCCCAACCGTTCAGATCGGACACGTGTGTCCAAGGCAGTCCATCTTTATGGATTGCGCCCAACCATTTCTGCCGGTCTTCGGCTTTATCCAACGAAACACCTAGCACGGTAAAATTCTTATCCTTAAATTGTTCATAGGCAGCCACAACATGCGGATTCTCCGCCCTACAGGGCGCACACCAAGATGCCCAGAAATCCAAGAACACGTATTGGCCCCGGAAATCCGAGAGGCTAACGGGGTTGCCCAATGTATCATTCATTGTGAAATCAATGGCTGGCTTGCCCACACCCAACTTCTTTGCTGCCTCGATTCGCTGAGCGATTTTCTGACCATCGTCAGACCTGCGCCAAGCTTCACTGAGCCCGCTATAAACGGTTTCTACCGTTTCGTGATGCTCACCTAAAAAGTTGGGAGTAGCCATTTCCTTCATTAATCCGAAGGATACTTGGGAGTTGGGGTGTGCTAGCATAAAAGCGAATTCGACTTCATCTTTTTTCGCCTTCAAATCCTTATCGTTCCCGTCGTCACAGGGCCAGCCGATCTTGCGCAATTTTTTTTGCAATTTGGTATAGTCCTTTTGTGCATTTCCTCCTACTATCTTGGCTGAAACGATGTCCTTCCCTTTTATCCGTGTACGTCCACTTTCCAAGAAAAACTCTTGGTGCCCACCTTTTTCCTTTTTTCGCTCGCCTTCGGATTTGGGATATTCAAGGTACAGAAACGACTTGACCGGCTGGGCCACCGTACCCGAAATGCGGAAAGCACCGTTGCGTACCCGTGTGGTATCGTATCGCAATTTGGTCCCGTCGTAATAACTAAGGAGTACCATACCGCCCTCAACGCCGACATTGCGAATGGCTCCTGTTACTTCAAATGTTCCTTCCTGTGCTGATGCGGCTTGCGATGCAACCGCAATACAACATGCCGATAAGGCAATTTTAAGTGTTTTGATAATCATATGTATGTATCTATTTATTTAATGAACGGATTGAATTAGTTGGCCGCCCGCCAACTCATGTTTGTTACGTTGATCAAGTTGTTCCACTCACCGTTTTCAGCAGGCGTCAATTCGACTACATTGGGATTTGACCCCACAATAAACCGGCGTAAAGTACCTTTGGTACCGGCACCATATGTCGCTATGTAAAGGGAGTTTGTCAAGTGGTCTATCTGCGTATCAAATTTCAGCATGGTGATCTCATCCGTACCGATGGTGGGATATGGATAGATCCGCTCATTGCCCGGGTTATAGTCGTAGGCGTAAAGCTTGTTGCCAACGGAATAGAAGACCACGGTACGGTTGGACGAGAAGGCATAAAAATCAGCCTTGTCGAAATCGGTCGCCATCGGTAATACGGTGTATGCCGCGTGTTTTGCCGGATTGGCTCCATTCGCATAGAATTTATAGATGTAGTGTCGATTGTTGCCATCCTTCGTGATCGCAAAGGAATTGCCATTCACGGAGCCGCCGTCGGTATTTCGCGTGTTTTCGGCATACACCAAGATCCTTCCCGCCGCAGCTTGGTTCCAAGGGAAGGGATCGGAAGCGCCGTCGGTGAGTACCGTCGATGACGTACTCAACCCGATATTCGAGATGTTCATAAATCGTTCATTTTCGCTATCGTACCACATCACGGCATTCAAACTGCCAATGGAATACAGCAGGTAGGGTGCTGCCTTCAGCAACCTATCGGGGTCATCACTGGTACGGTTCATAGGGTTGGGGTAAAAATCCCCCCCATTAAGCAGCGTATAGCTGACAAAAACACTGCCGTCGCTGCAAAGCACTGCCCGTATCCAAGTTTGACCGGTGGCACCCGCCTCGCTTCCAATCTGCGGCGCAATGACAATGGGATCGAGGGTTTCGGTTTGGATAGGGTCTGTCGTGTACACCAAGCTGCCAAACTGATTGGCAGGTGTACTCTTCATCGTCATGCGATCCAAGTAGTAAGAACCCGAACGCGTCAATACCCACATTTTGACATAATAGCCCCCGGTATGCAAAAAACCTACTGGATCAGTTAATGCAGGGAGCCCGCTATTGGATAGGATATTCGGTATGTGCAGGGTATCTGACACCATGGAGATCATCTCTGCCTCGGCTTGCCCTTGTTCGTTTTCGCCAATGAGCAGCAGGCCACGGGAGTAAGGCGTACCGACGACCAAATCACTATTGGTCCACCAGGCGACACCGGTTTGTTTATCTACCGTACGGAAATGCAGGGTAAACGTTTCGGGCGCAAGGTCAATGGGGTAGTCCAGGGCCCGCTCGGTACCGACCGTGTCTACAAACTGGTTGCTTCCCCTCAAAATCCAGAAATAGTCGTAACGCTCATCTGGCTGGTCAGCTTCCGTGGCTGCGATTTCCGGTTCGATATGCAGGGTATCTACACCAGTCAGCACCGAATACGTACTTTCAACGCCCGTGATGGCCAACTCATTAATATCGTGATAATCGTAATTACCCAGATCCTTGCTACATGAAACCGTAAGCAGTAGGGCAGACAGCCCGAAGATAAAACTAGAAAAATATCGTGTCATTTTTACGTATTAAAGTTAATGGAAGAATGTTAAGAACCTGGAACCCAAGGAACGCCAATATAGGAGTCCCAAGGAACGCTTCCAAGCCACATCAGTCGGCCGTCATCTTCCAACATCGGATCCCCTGCGTTGTAACGCTCAACCAAATATGCCGTCGCCTCATTAGTCATCACCATCATACGAACCATGGGCATGGTTTCCGAGTTTACAAAATCGGCATAGGTAACACCGAACAGCTCAACGAAAAGGTCGAATTTTTTTCGCGTGAATACACCCCATAGGCCCGACTCCCGGTTGCCATTCTGGATGGAACCGGGCCATACTCCTGGCTCAACCATAAAGTCATTAATGCGCAAGGTATGTAAACTTGCATCAAATTCCGGAACGACGTCTCCACCCTCCAAGGATGGAATCGCATCCCACTCGGGAAAGGAAAGCCCGAAATGTTCGTTGGGCAACAAGCGTAAACCCAACGTGTGCTCATTCTCCTCCAGATCCGCCGCCCTTTTTAACCGGACGGGCACCGAGGCGCTGATTTCACCAGCCGGAATAATCACTTCTTCCGGCAGGGCTTCATAGTGTACCCCCAACATGGCAGTGGTCGAATCGGGGTTGACCGCTACCAAAAACGGCCGGTCATAGTCTTTGACGGAGCCTGTAATCATGACCTTGACCAGAAAAGTGACTTCGTCCTGATCAAGCTGGACAAAATCCACCCTACTATAAGGCTGGTAAGGCCACGAATTCTCGCTTAAATGGCCCTGACCATGCTGGACCGCAAAATAGACGCCTTCGTTGCCTTCATATTCCATCAGTTCCTTTTCGCAACCTGCGCTGGCGCAAAGCCCGGTTATAGCGGTGATATAAAACAGTATCTTTTTCATATTCGTAGCTAACTATCTTTCAGATTAATTCAAATCGTTTCGTTGGGAGACTTCACTGTCTGGCAGCGGAACAACGTAGTTATTCAGGACCATCGTTTTGGTGCCCACCAGAGCCCCGTTGTTTGGTACCACCTGCATGGCATTCCGCTTGAAATAATAGAATTGCTGTCCCTCACCGATGACCTCCTTACGAAATTCCCGTGTGATGGCGGCTTTCAATGTTGCGTCATCCGTAGGCACGACATCAAAGCAGTTCCTGCTCGTACGTACTTGATTAAGATAGGCTATGCCTTCCTGCAATGTGGGGCTGCATTCGGCGGCGATCAACAATACTTCACTAATCCGGATCAATGGAATCATGTATCGGCCTGGCGTATTCGCATCGGGAATATCCTGGTATTTGAGGTTGGTTAGTGTAGTCTCGGTACCCGACGTCACGTTTTGCCAGATACGACGGCGGTAGTCGTTGGCGTCGTCATACAGCTCGATGACGCGGGATTCATTGGTGTTGCCCCCGTTGAACGAAAGCCGAAGAAAGGGATTCAGGGCAGCTGCGAACAGTGCGTTGAACATATTCACCCGGTTGACATCATACAATGCAAACATGACTTCGGTGGAAAACATACGATCCGGACGCTCGGCATGGGTAGCTGCGGCAAACGTCACAAATGGGAAAATTTCCGCCCCGGGCACCTGCACTTCAGCCAGTAGCGCTTCGGCCTGTTCCAGCGCGGAAGCTTTGTCTCCCTGCCAAAGGTAAGTTCTCGCCAATAAGGCTTTGGCCGCGTAGTAGTTGAGCCGGTATTGCCGGTAATACAATTCGTTAGATCCTGTTGGGTTATTGGTATGCCGCACGCCTTCGGTACGGATCGGGTCGGTGCTTTCAAGCAAGGATAGGGCCATGGTCAGGTCTACTATAATATGTTGCATGATTTCCTCGGCCGAAAGAAGCGGTGAAACCTCGAACCCGGTTTGGGCAACATAAGGGATGCTGATGACCGATTTGTTTGCTTCTGACCAGATCGGGCCGAATAGGCGCAGCATATCCAGGTGCAACATGGCCCGGAGTGCCAGCGTTTCACCTTTTACAATGCCGTAATAAGGTGCTGGCAGGAATTCGCTTGGCGCTGCGTCACAATGTTCAAGGATTACATTGCAATTGGCGATGAGCTCATAGACCTTGCTCCAGACATTGTCAAATGTCGATTTTGGAAAATCGTCGAGGTAATCAAATACTGTGTGTTCACGATAACGATGTCTGGAGTCTGGAATATAGTAATATTGCGCCAATACATCGATAGTTCCTGCGGACATTTCCTGTCCGTATAGTGACCGGTTGGCCATTTCTATATATACACCGTTCAGGGCTTTCAGAAATCCGTCCCGATCGGAGAAAAGGAGCTCTTCAGAAAGTCGGTCGGTGGGCTTTACATCGATCCATTTACTACATGCACCTAGCATATAGCAGGATATCAAGCAAAGGAATAGTTTAGCTATCTTCATATTTTGTTATGTTAACATCTATTTACGCATTAAAACCGAACTGCCGCGGAGAAGGAAACCGAACGGGCAAATGGATAGTCGATACCCCGCTCGTTGGTCACCGTGGCCACATAGAAGATATCATTCATATATGTACGAAAGGTAATGGATGATGCCCGGATAGCTCGTAGCCAAGCCGCATTGGTGGTCTCGTATCCTAATGAAAAAGATTCACCGATCAGCATATTATTGTCTTCTACGAATCGCGATGAAATCGGTGTAATTTCGTTGGTGGAAATAGCCTTAAACTGGGCATTATCTCCTGGTTTTTGCCAACGTTCATACAGCGCGCGCTTGTCCTGATTAAGTGCAGCGTTTACGTTGGTGATATTTTCAACCTTTTCGTACAGCGTCTGCATAAACACCTGCCCACCTAAGCGGTAACGTAAATTGACCGATGCCAAGAACCCTTTATAAAAAAAGCTAGTTCCGATAATGCCTTCTAATGTCGGTTCGCTGTTGCCCACGACCACTTCATCCGCGTAGTTGTGCACGAAGGTTTGTTCATTATTCTTGTTGAGGAATACCTCGCGTCCCGTTGCCGGATCTATCCCTAACGAGCGAACGGCCCATAGGTCAGAAGGACTTCCACCGTCATAGTAGCGTACCAAGTTACGGCTTTGGTTCGCTTCATTAAAGTTGTTCAGCCGATTGCCCATGTTTTGATATTCGGCTTTCAGCTGACGCATATTCAGGTTGACCCGCCAATTCAGCTGCTGCCGCCGTAGCAGTGTATAATCGGCCATCCCTGTGAAGCCCCGGGTAATCTGTTCGCCGATGTTCTGTGCGACGCGGTTCGTGCCGGAGGAAGACGGCAACGCAACAAAAACGAGCAATGGATCGGTGTTTTTAACGAAATAATCGAAGTTGATCCGAAGCCGGTCGTTGAGGGTCGTCACATCGATTCCGACGTTCCGGTCCAGCGTCTTTTGCCACTGTAGGTTACTGTTGCCCAAATCATTAAGAATGACGCTAGCACCGAAAGGGTTGCGATTTTCATTATTGTACCGGTAAATCCGCATGGAAATGTAATCGTCGAAATTCTGATTGCCCGGGTTGCCAATGGAACCCCTTAGACGAAGCTGGCTGAACCAGTTCCCACTGGCATTTTTCAGAAAAGGTTCGTTGTGGATATTCCAGCCCAAACCGGCCGACCAGATGGTGGTGAACTGCCGGGTGGAGCCATAGATGGATGACCCGTCAGAACGAACGGTTGCATCCACCAGTATCCGCTGATCGTAGGCATAGCCCGCATTCATAAAGAAGCTGGCACCCCGGCGCATGGATCTCTGGTAGTCGGAACGACTGCCTTCCGGATAGCCAAAAGCAAAATTGGGATTGGCAAAATCGTCGTCCACAAAACCTTCAACCCGATAGGCACTCTGCTGCGTGGATGCCTGTTCCATGCGCATACCCCCTACCGCATTGACCATGTGTTTGTCGGCCAATAGCTTGCCATAGGTCAGGCTCAGGTCACCGTCATAATTCAGGCGCTTGCTGTTGGACTCTTCATACGTACCCTTGCGGAGGTCGTCAACCCCCTCAAACTGGCTGTTGAATGGCGAATTGAAAATCTCGTCGTGATCGGTGAAACGCCGGATACCGATACGGGCGCGTACACGCAGCGCATCGACCATCCGCCAGTCGAGCTCAAAATTATTGGTAAAGCCCTGGGATTCCTGCTGATTCACGTTATGGTTATTGAGGTCGTACAGCGGGTTATAGTTGTTCACGGCTACCAGCGGTACGGTGATCCCTCCAAACTCATAGGCGTCCAGCACTTTGTCCATACCCCCTTCGGCGTTGTACTTCCGGTGGTAAGGGTTGGCACGGGAAAACTGTGAAAAGGGTACGGTTTCCCGGTTGGCATTGATGTAGTCAATACTCAGGGAGTTGCTGACCGATAGGCGACCCTTGCGGTACATCAACCGCACGTTGCCATTGGTCGTTTGGCGTGAGGAGCCTTTCATCACACCGTTGTTGTTGCCGTAGTTGAGCGAGGCGCTGTACCGTAAGTTATCATCCCCACCTTCGGCAAAGAGCGTGTGGCGATGGAACAGACCGGTACGCAACGGCTCGCTTGCCCAGTAGGTGTTTACCCCCCGGCGCACTTCTTTCAGCCGCTCATAGTAAAGGACTTCGTTTTCGGCGTTCCGGATAATGTTGTTGTTTTCGTCGATAAATCCATAATGTTCGGAAAGCAACTCGAACTGCAGCTTTTCTTCGGCATTCATCAAGTTATAGTCCATCAGATCGGCAAAGCTCACGGACGAGTTAAGGTTGTAGTTGATGCGCAACTGTCCCGCGACTGGTCGTTTCGTTTCCACCACGACAACACCGTTCGCGGCTTTTGAACCGTAAATGGCCGTCGCCGCGGCATCTTTCAATAGCGTGATGCTCTCCACACGATCCATGCTCAGGTCGCTGATAATGGCCAGCGTGCTTTCAAAGCCGTCCAGGATAAAGAGCGGCTGGTTCGGATTGGTGCCGAATTCCTCGGTCAACCCGATGACACTACTCTTTCCCCGGATTTCGATATCGGGCAAGCGGTTCGGGTCAGAACCGAATTGGTTATTATCAATGATGGCAAAAGATGGATCGAGGGTCTTGAGGCTTTGCAAGACATTCTGGTTGCCAACCACCTGTAGGTCTTTTGCGGTATAGGTGGCAGAAGAGCCTGAAAAGCTTTCCTTTTGCCGCTGGTAGATACCGGTTACCACCACATCTTTGATGGTTTCTACGTCGGGCTTCAAGAAGACATTAATGGTTTGCTGGCCGGTATAACTAATTTCTGTCGGCGTCCGGCCAACAAATGAAAACACCAAGATAGGTTGGTCCATGTGCTGCGGGATGGCAAGCCTGTAGCGGCCTTCATCGTCGGTCAAGGTTTGAATTTTCTCCTCCTTGATCTGGACCGTTACGCCCGCCATGGGTTCCCCGGTATCAGCGTCGATAACCCTCCCGGTGATGGTGGCCTGTTGCCTGACCATGTGCGAAACAACCGGCTGGCCGGAGGAATTGCTAACAACAGGTTTTCTGGATAGCGAGATCGTCTTGTCCTCGAGCTGATAAGCGATTGGCTGGTTTGCAATGATGGTTTCCAAAAAATCACGTAGCGACATATTGCTGACATCTACTGTGATCGGTTTGGCTTCTTCCAACAGGCTTTTGGCGCTGAAAACGGTGTAACCCGTTTGGTTGCGGACGACCGTTATCACGTCGGCAAACGGGATGTTGGTTCCTTTGAAGGTGATGCTTTGCGAATAGCTAGATGCGCTGACGCTTAGGAATCCGCCGAAAAGCAAGAACATGATGATCTTCATCACTCGTACTAAGTAATTTTTATTCATTAACTTTACCCTAGGTTTGGATAGTATGTAATTCTATTTTGCTAAAGGATGAGTTGGCGCTGCTATCCAGATGACCGCAGGAAAGGACTGGAATCCTTTCCTGTTTTATCTTTTGGGATATGCTGCCAGGTTGGGGGTGTAGTTTTTATGTCTCCATATCGTTCATGTTTTAGTTATCTAATCTGTTGCTTTTTCCCGTTGATGATTAACTTGCGGCTGGGCGCATCCAGCTTGTAATTGATCTCTACAGCGTCCAGGATGCGGAGGATGAGGCTGAAGTTTTGGTTGCGGAAAGCGTCTCCAGCTAGTTCCTCCTCGGGAATGCCGTTTTCGTATACGATATCCAGATCGTACCAGCGCGCCAGCTCTTCCATGATCTGCGCGAATGTTTTGTTGTTAAAACTAAACTTGCCATATCGCCAAGCGGTGTAGGGTTCTACGTCTACTTCTTTGACTTGCAACTTACCGCTTTCCAATACCCCCTGCTCGCCAGGCACAAGTGACACACTTGCGCCAGTGGCTCCGACGCTCAATCGAACAGCGCCTTCCACCAAGGTGGTTTTTGTTTCGGATTCATCAGCGTATGCCGTGATGTTAAATTGCGTACCGAGAACCTCGATGGTTTGGTTTTTAGTCTTGACTTTGAAGGATACTTTCTCAGCCGTCGGCTTTCGGCTTTCGGCTCTCGGATTATTTTCGTCCATTGGCCGATGGCCGGTAGCTGATAGCCGACTACTGACGGCCGATAACTGATGACTAACTTCAAAATACGCCTCTCCCTCAAGTTCGACTACACGTTCTTTCCCATCAAATCGCGAGGGGTATCTCAAGGTAGACGCCGCATTAAGCCAGACCTTGGAACCGTCGGGTAGGGTGATTCGGTAGGTACCGCCTTTGGGAGTGGTTAAAGACATGAGATGTGAGATGTGAGATGTGAGATAACTTTCTGACGCCGAATCTGCTCTCATATCCGCCAGTGGTCGGACACGGTCTAACGTCTCATATCTCACATCTAAAATCTTGCTGCCGTCTTGATACGTAATCCCATCTCCAACAACAATTCCCTCGTGCCCCTCACTCAAGTCTATCGTCCGGCCGTCGGCGAGGGTGAGCGTGGCACGGTTGCCGCCAGGTTGGATATCAGTGGCGGCAAGTCTGTTGTCTGTCGTCTGTTGCCTATTATCTAAAAATATCCACGTACCGGCTACCGCAGCAATGAAAATGGCCGCGGCATAAGGTAGCCAGCGGCGGAGCCTGTTGGGCTTGTGTTGCAAACGGCGCCACACAACTTCGGCATCGGCAAGCCGGTCGGCAACGGGATAATCGGCAGGTAGCCCCTGCTTTTGATACCATGCATACCAGCTTTCCAAAAAGGCCTTATCAGCATCGGTGGCTTCTCCATTTCGATAACGGACGAGGATAGATTTGATGTTTTCGGGTCGCATGTTGGCTTGTTGCTCGCTTGTTTATATAAGTAAGACAAGATACGAGGCAACAACAGGTAAAAAAAATAATTATTTTTTATAAAAATCTAAAATTTGATTAACCAAAGCAAATAAACAAGGATGCCAAGCTTGCCTCGCAGTATTTTTAAGGCATTTGTGACATGTTTGCTGACGGTTTGCTCGGATATCCCTAATTTTTCAGCAATCTCTTGATGAGAAAGGTATTCTTTTCGGCTCAGCGTAAACACTTGGCGCATTTTTTTAGGAAGTTGTTCGATTTCCCGTTCCACCAGCTCGGCCAGCTGTTGCTCCCGGATAAGGTAATCAGCAATGGACTCTTCCGTATCAGCAAAATGCTGCATGGATTGGAAGTATTTCGCTTCAACTTCACGACGGGTTACCTGATTTAGAATGATGTTGCGCACGGCGGTATATAGGAATCCGGATAGGTTGCTGCTGAACCGTAACGCCTTGCGCCGACTCCATAGCATGGAAAACACCTCATGCACGATGTCTTTGGCTTCTTCCCGATCGCGCGTCTTGTTATAGGCATGGTTGAGCAGCATCAACGCGTAACGCCGGTACAATTCGGCGTAGGCCGCCTCATCATCTGCCTGGAGCAAGGTCGCCAGTTCAAGGTCGCTTTTGGACGTATACGCAGCCATAACCCAGTTGGTGTGCCGGCAAACTTACATAAAAATAGCGATTTATAACTGTTCAATAAAAATGGGACAGTCAACCTTTCCACGAGATTGACCAGCTTAGCAAACCTCATAGGTTTCCATCAAACCTATGAGTTTTTTACAAACAAACTAGTTGTACCCCGGATTTTGGTACATCCGCTCGGGGTCTAGTTTATATTCATCAAATGGGATGGGGAAATATCGATCTTTCGTACTGAAGTTCTGCAAATTGGCGACACCATATTCCGACTGCTTTTTTGCGTTGAAAAATTGCACCAATTCGTCGTTGGTAAATGTCCGTATCAGATCGTACCACCGTTTCTGCTCAAAGGCCAACTCCACCCTTCGCTCGTGCAGGATTGCCAGTTTTAACGTGGGGAACTTGGCAGCGTAGGTTGGATGTTGCATCGCATCAGCGTATTTTGGAAGTCCTACCCGTTCGCGCACCTGATCTAGAAACGCAATCGCTTCAGCTTCATTGCCCAATCGCATGCTCACCTCTGCCAATAACAGGATGACATCGGCATAGCGCATCAACACATGGTCGTTTCCGCCAAACCCATTCACACCTGCCGCATCGCTAACATCCCTGAACTTGGTAATAAACCATTGTTGCACGGTGGAGGCAGCAGCATACTTTACAGCGAACGTTTTACGGGGGTCCTCGGCTTCATATTCGTTCACCAAATCAAGGTTTACCCGGGCGCCTGCCCCCGTGGCCGGGCGTAGCGAATTGATGGTTTCTCCCAATGCCTGATTGTTGCGAGCCACTGCGGAGCTCAGGTTGGGATCTTCTTGTTTGTATACGATTTGGAAAATCAACTCCGGGTTGGTCGACTTTTGGTTCACATCGAAGACCGATTCATAGCTGATATCCTTCAACTCGCCAAATTCCCGCCGGTTGTATGCCTCGTTGAGGTACTGGCGGGATAACGTGAAGTATGCTTCCGGCTGTTGTCCCGGTATGTCGTTGCTGCCCATGGTCAGGTACACTTCGCCCAACAAGGCATAAGCTGCAACCTTTGATACCCTCCCTTTTCCAGCCAGTGGTTGGTGGTTGGGCAATGGGCTTGCTATCGCCGCTTCGAGGTCGGCTATGATGAGTGCATATACTTGTTCTTCCCGTTCGCGGAAGGTAATGGCTTCTAGTTCATCAAGGGTAATTACCTGTATGGTGACCAACGGCACTGCCCCCCATTTCCGTACCAAGTGGTAATAGGCCAATGCCCGGAGGAAACGTGCTTCCGCTTGTTGGCTTTCCTTACGGCTATCATCCGCAAAATCAACATCATCGATGTTGTTGATGACATAGTTGGCCCGAGCAACTACCGTGTATAGTGCCGACCAATGGGATTTCAGGTAGGTATTGCTCGGCAGCAAGGAGAAGTCGTTGAACTGGAAAGGTTCGCCGGCATTGGATTGGTTATCGTTGCGCCCGATATCATCCCCACGTTCATCCGTATACAGGGCACTGCTCTCGCCCAACGCGTTGTTGCTACGGATAGCCACATAAATGCCATTCACGGCGGCCCCTACATCCCCTTCGGAGCGTAAGAAAGACCCAGCCGGCACCGCGTTGGGATCTGATAGCTCCAAGAATTGCTCGCCGCAACCCGCGATGCTAGTGGCAAGAACCAGGGTCAAGAATATTTTGCTGATATTGTTCATGCTTTCAACTGATTTAATGTTGTTAAAAAGTAACTTTCACCCCAAGATTGTACGCCCGCATCAGGGGATATTTCCCATAGTCAACACCCGGTGTAAGGTTTTCCCCGTCGTTGTAATCTACCTCCGGGTTGTAGCCCAGGTAATTGGTAAACGTGTAGGCATTATCAACCCCAAGGAAAATCCGCAACGCGGAAACGTTCATCCGATCCAAAGTCGCTAGGTTACGCAAGGTGTAGCCCAGCGTGATGTTGGTGATCCGTAAATAAGACCCATCCTGGAGATAAAAAGTAGACAACCGCGTACTATTGCTCTGGGTTCCTCCCCGCGACGCTTTGTACACCCAGCCATTACCCGGGTCGTTCTCGCTCCGGAAACGGTCATCCACCACGGCATATTGATTGCCTGAAGCTTCCATGTTAAAGAGGTAATAGTCCTGGCCATCCAACACCTCGTTGCCTTGCGACCCGTTAAGCGCCACCGAAAAGTCGAGGTTTTTATAGTTGCCGGTAACTGATAGCCCATAAGTAAAATCTGGATAAGGGTTTCCGATGACCGTTTTATCCTCATCATTCACTATCCCATCGCCATTCACGTCTGCGAAATAGAGGTCGCCAGGCCGTAGCGGATTGCTTGATGCGAGGGAGCGCGGCGGCCCCTGTATCTGGTAACCAGCGGGAAAACTTTGCGTGGCCGCATCGTACATGGCATCGTCCTTGGCGATGTTTTCCATATCAACTTCACGTACCATACCCGCTACCTTGAATCCGTAGAACATCCCTATGGGGTGGCCCGTGGTGGTGATATGGGTGAGGTACGAACGTTCGGCGCCATTGGTTATGATGGTGCTCGCGCCTCCTAAATCAAGCACTTCATTTCGATTGAGTGAGAAATTGCCGCTCATATTGAGGTTGAAATCTTGTTTGGCAACGACCACCGCATCCAATTGCAGGTCGAATCCCCTGTTCTCTACGTTGGAATTGCGCATATTGGTCAATATGGTTGATGTGCCTGAAATGGCTGAAATAGGTCGGTAAAAGAGCAAATTGTACGACTGGCTCAAGTATAAGTTGGCAATGACCGACAATCTCCTGTTCAACAATTCGGCATCCACCCCTATATTAAATTGGCTAGTTGATTCCCAACCGAGAGACAAGTCGCGCATGTCTCGCGGCCAGATGGCAGAGGCGATGGTACCATCGCCGAATACCACCCCTCCCGGACTGGATACCACCTGTTCGTAATTGTAGTTACCGATGTTGTTATTGCCGCTTAACCCCCAGCTTGTTCGTAACTTCAGGGACGACCCCATACCCAGCCAATCGTCATAGAATGGCTCATTCGAGATATTCCAAGCAGCTGATACGGAAGGAAAGTTGCCGTAGCGGTTGAGCGGGCCGAAACGGGAAGAGCCATCACGCCGGAACGAAGCTGACAAGTAGTAGCGGCTATCGAAGTTATAACCTATCCGGGCCAGGTATGACAGCAAGTGGTTTTCAGACTTGCCTGTGGCATCATTTAGTTGGAAGTTGGAAGGATCGGCCCCTTTGCCGGTAATCTCCGGAATGTTGTCATTTTCAAAACCGTTTGCTGTCACACTGATGACATCCCGATCAGTAACCTGCACCGTATAGCCGGCCAGGGCATTGATGGAATGCTTGCCGAAATCCTTGAGGTAACTCAGCGTAAATTCGCCCACTTGGTCGCGCTCGTCAATGGTGCGTGCCGTGGCCATCGCCGCTGTTTTGGACTGGTCGGAATACGGCGGGTTATTACCGCTGCTCAGGCTCGTAGGCAGGTAAAACTCATATTTCTCGTGGTAGGTCTGCATCCCCACATTGGCTTTGAATGTCAACCCATCCAAAATGTCGTAGCTGGCATGCACGTTATATGTTCCCCGTTGCCCCCGTCTGCTGATGATGGTTTCGCTGGCCAACGCCAATGGGTTTTCGATGGTCTGGAAACCGAAAGCAGGAGCCAACGACGCAGCCTTGTTTTTTGCTAGGGTACCGTCTTCGTTGTATGCCGGGAAAATGGGCATATAAATGAGCGCTCCTAGGATTGGGCCTTGGTGAAAGCGCCCTTCCCGCACTTCCCGGTTTTCATTGGAGGTCACAGCAATGTTTGCACCCACCTTAAACTTTTCGCTCACATCCGAGTCGATATTTACCCGTAGATTGAGCCGGTCTTGTCCAGTCGTTTTGATGATTCCCGGTTGCTTTTGGTAACCCCCGCTCACGAAATACCGGGCCAGGTTGTTTCCCCCGGCAAACGATAAATTATAACGCTGGGCATGTGCATTTCGATAGAGTTCATCCTGCCAGTCGGTATTGACAGTAGGTGCAACCATCCGTTGGTTGGCGAAATCATAATATTCGGTTGGGATACTCACTCCTCCGGCGTTTCCTACATTGGCCACCCGCACATCATTGGGGTCGGAATACATGGCATCATTCCAAGTACGCCCTGCATTTTCCATGAGGTTGCGATAATTGTTATTCCGGGCATCGATCAACAAATCCACAAACTGTGTGGCGTTGAGTAGCTTCACCTTCTTTTCCAATTGCTGTATGCCTGACTGATAGTCAAAATTGATCTGGGCTTTACCTTCTTTACCACGTTTGGTAGTGATGAGCACCACGCCGCCGGAAGCCCTTGACCCATAGATGGCGGCGGAAGCGGCGTCTTTCAGGATATCGATGGACTCAATGTCGTTTGGATTGATGTACACGTCGTTACCTGCAGGATATCCATCAATAACGTACAGTGGCGCCGAGCTGGCGTTAATGGATCCTACACCCCTTATCCTTACTTTGGTGGTTTCGTAGGGTGCTCCTGACACCTGCGACACTTGCACGCCGGCAATTTTACCTACCATCGCCTGCCCCACGGTGGGTGTGGTCAGGTTAAGGTCCTTGGCCTGTACATTTGAGATGGCTCCTGTAAGGTCCGATTTGCGTAAGCTTTGGTAACCGATCATGACCACTTCTTCCAAAAGTTGCGCTTCAAGATCTAACTGGACGTTTACCAAACGACGGCCATCGACTGCCACTTCTTTGGGTGCGTACCCCATATGGGTAATTATTAGGGTAGCACCAGCGCCAATATTGATGCGGTAATGTCCGTCTGCATTGGTTGAGACACCGTTGGAAGTCCCCTTTTCTACTACGGATACACCAGCCAGCGGCGCATTGTTTTCGCCGGTAATGGTTCCCTCAACAACAGATTGCGCAGAGGTTTCGATTAGAAACCCAAAAAGAAAAAAGAAAATAATGAATAAACGAGTTACCATATACTAGTTGATTGAATTTGACTTAAAGAAGATTACCATTGGATATCCAGCAATGCCGCATTGTTTTTTCGCGATGAAGATATCGCAACGCCATTGGAAGTATCCCCCAATAACGTAAATCCTTCCAATTCGTCGCCCCGGTCGATATCCGCCACATTCACTACGGCTTCCTCTCCGCTTTCCATTGAAGCTTCAAGATTGAGAAAGGTAAGCCGCCACCGCCTACCTTCTATTTGGTTTTGTACCAATACCAACATCCCTTTCTCGGGTATCCAGTGAAGGTTTTGCACCCAAGGTGAGCAGCTAAACTTTCCGATCAACACTCCTTTTTCGGAAGTTTTCTTTGCCGTCAATAACTTTTCAGGGTCATACAGCCGTACTTCGTTTCCCTGCGGACCATAATCGGCAGTCGCCACCATCCATTTGTCTTTATAGCGCACGTATTCCGGCCTTGTCCCCTGTATGCAGGCATCGTCCTCAATGGTCGCCAGCAAGTTGCCATCCAAGGTCTTGGTACGCATCAACCCGTCCCAATCCACGGCGTGGATCACTGCCTTCCATTGTGTTCCTTCCTTGTTCAGGCGTACAGTATTGCCAACAAAAGTAGGGGAACTCCCATTCCAAGCGATACCCGTTGGGTGATTAATCAGGTTTTTTCCGTCCACTGTAAATTGATACTCACGGTGCAGGTACTTGAGTGTATCAGTCACTGTATAGGCGCGCATCACCCCAACTTCGCGATCGCCATAGGCAAACAGTTGGCCTTGTATATATGCCACACCTTGCGCTGCCCCCAAAGAATCCAGTGTTTGCAAGTGCCGAACGGCAGATCTCGGCTGAGCTTGGGTGTTCATTAAGCCAATACAGCATAGGATCAGCAGATATGCTGGCAACAGACGCGATTTCATATTGCCAAAACAACGGAAGCCTTATTATGCAGGGATTAAGGGGATATTAAGTTTACAATGTCCTTACTGAAACCGGGCATCTATCATGGACACCGACTTAAAACAAAATGTCATGAAAATCTCATTAACAATTTTTAACACATTGTTTTGCAACCTTTTGGCTTAAAAGGTATCTTATGGATAAATAACTTTTAACAAATGACAATGAAGACAAAAAATCTATTATTAACCGGCGCACTGATGGCAACGACCATCTTCGGCGCGGTAGCCCATGATAAGGGAACAAAGGACAATCATGAAACTGCACAAGTAGCGGTGGTTATGCCCAGAATCGAAGTACCGGTAAATGACGCGAGCTTCGAAACATCGTTGCACAACGGACTGGCCGACCTCCAAACTGAGCTTGGTCGCCAACAACAGGAAGAAAACCTGAAACTATTATCGCTGATCCGAGACGACATGCGTATGACTGAAACGAACAGCGCTACGGATGCACTTGACAAGTCGTTAACTGCCTCACTCCAGCTCCTAGAAACACAGCAACAGGGAAATGAAGCATTAACGTCCCGGAAAAAGCAGGACGGTCTGATGACAGAAGAACACGCTTCATAGCGTGCTGTCATTATCCCTCCAATGGGTTGGCACAACTCTAAAATTTCGCAATGACGAAAAAGTTAAATGTGGTTGCCCTGCAGGGTAAAGGCGAAGAATAATTAAATTAAAAAATTTTAGTAATTTTGAATAAAACGGATAACTATGGCAACTATATCAATTAATCCTCCTTTGAGTAATGTGCAAGCAGAATTACTGAAGTTATTTTCTGTGGACTTGCCGGAAGGCCAATTGTTGGAACTAAAAAAGGTAATGTCCAAATTCTTGCTCGAAAGGGCGAGGGATAAAGCCGATACCATTTGGGACGAGAAAAGATACAGTGACAAAAAATTGAAGCAGCTATTGGATAAGGCTTAACCATGCCGACATTAAAAGTGGTGCTTGACACCAATGTGATTCTACGGTCTATCTCCCGTCGTTCGGCTTTTTCTGTTATCGTAGACGACAAGCACTTCAATATTTTGAAATCCATCGAGTTCCCAGCCATTAACGTAATCAAATTGGAAGATTTTGTAAAGCTGCTGTGATGCGAAAGCTCGGAATCCTGTGTGTTTCAATAATCGTGCTGGAACATATAACAATAGTGTGAATTGCTATATTAGAATCTGATTTGAAGTACCTGCTTGTATAGGTGCTTCTTAATTTAACCAATATAACGAACATAATCCTTAAATAGAGTCTATCCATAAAGTCGGTGGCTAGACTAGAACGCTGCTTGCAGCCTCATGACTGCCGCTGAAAGCAGACCGTTGGAATAATGATGACTGGCAAGGCGCGCGAAATGAAAACTGCGAAGCAATCATGAATGCCCGTAAAGTAAACATGAGATGAATAAAAAGCGCAGTTTACTGACGGTAAATGAGCATTTTTTGAGTGAGTGCAACGCAGCCAGACAACATTATAGACAGACACTAAATAGCCTTAAAACGGCAATGAATACATGACAAGTTATCCAATTCATTGGCACAGTAATAAGCTGAAATTATGTATCGGCATTGCTGTAGTCGTGGTAGCAATAGCCTTGCTACAAGGGAAGGAGGAGCCGGTTGATTTCAGCGCGGAGGTAAAACCCATTATCAATAAGCATTGCATCACTTGCCATGGTGGGGTGAAAAAGAATGGCGGATTCAGCCTCTTATTTGAGGAGGAAGCCTTTGCCGCAACGGAGTCGGGCAATCCCGCCATCATCCGCGGTGATGCCAAACACAGCGAATTCATCCGCAGGCTTACAGCAGAGGATCCCGAGGAACGCATGCCCTACAATGCGCCTCCGTTGAGTAAAAAGGAAATCAATCTACTCACACGCTGGATAGAACAAGGAGCGAAGTGGGGTGAGCATTGGGCTTACTCCTTGCCCAAGGAAGTAAAGGTTCCCCGAAGCCGCCTGGCCATGGCTTCCTTGTTCAGTTTTTGGAACAGTACCCCGTTGCATAGCGATATCGATTATTTCATCAACGCTAAACACAAAGAGCAAGGGTTGTCCTTTTCGCCCGAAGCGGATCGAGCCACCTTGCTCCGTCGGTTGTCATTGGACCTTATAGGCCTACCCCCCTCACCAGAACAAGTAGCGGCATTTATAAACGATAAGCAAACCGATGCTTACGAACGGCGGGTGGATAGTTTGCTGGCCTCGCCCCGCTTTGGTGAACGCTGGGCTTCATGGTGGCTGGATATAGCCCGCTATGCGGATACCAAGGGATATGAAAAGGATTCATCAAGGGAAATATGGGCCTATCGCGATTGGGTAATTAAGGCCTTTAACCGCGATATGCCTTTTAATACATTTACGATTGAACAGTTGGCCGGAGACCTATTGCCTAACGCCTCAAAAGACCAGCTTATCGCTACAGCTTTTCATCGCAACACCATGGCAAACGACGAAGGCGGTACCGATGATGAGGAATTCCGTGTAGCCGCGGTCATCGATCGTGTCAATACCACCTATCAGGCATGGTTATCCACCACCTTTGAATGCGTGCAATGCCATAGCCATACTTACGACCCTATCAAGTTCGAGGAATATTACAAGTCCATGGCGTTTTTCAACAATACGCGCGACGAAGATACACCCGGCGATTATCCTAAACTCCGTTTCTATAATAAGGAAGATAGCGTACAAGCCGCACGCATCAAACAATGGGTGGCAACGTATTCGAATCCGGAAATGGCAGCATCTACCGATCGCTTCTTGTATACACTTGAGCCCAAAATACATGCGCATGCATGCGACCAATTGGTCAATGGCGCGCTGGTAGATACCAAATGGCTGGGTATCCGCAATGGCGGAAGCGCTCGGTTACCTGGCATCACCCTGGGCGAAGACGAGCTGTTCTACATGAACTACACAACAGGTACGTCTGGAGGATTGTTGGAAATGCGCGTGGGAGGGCTTTCCGGCCCGCTATTGGCCAAGGTCACGTTGCCCGCCACCCAAGGCATGGAAACCATTACCATTCCCATAACTGCGTTGAAGGGTAAACACGACATCTACTTGCTTTTCAAGAACCCCTCCATACCCCCTAGTCAAGCAGTATGTCTGGCAGAATGGATGGCATTTCGGAAGGCATTGCCGGGCCGCGATCAACCGGGGTATCCAGCAGTACATGAAACATTTTTACAACTGGTAAACAAACAAACTCCGTCTGTGCCCATATTGATTGAAAACCCACCGGAGATGGCAAGGGAAACCCACGTATTCGAGCGGGGCAACTGGTTGGTGCATGGGCAAGCTGTGGAGCCCGACGTACCTCAGTCGCTTCACGATTTCCCCACAGATGCACCCCGAAACCGCTTGGGCTTTGCCCAATGGCTGGTGAGCGAGGAAAATCCACTCACTGCCCGTACCTTGGTAAACCGGTTATGGGCACAGCTGTTTGGCCACGGCATTGTGGAACCATTGGGCGATATGGGCACACAAAGCGACCCACCCACGCACCCCGAACTACTGGACTGGCTTGCTTTGCAGCTTATGCACGAGATGGACTGGAGTGTCAAGCGCTTGCTTAAGGAACTGGTCACGTCCACGACCTACCGTCAATCGGCGGTGTTAACTACTGAATTGGCTGAAAAAGATCCCAACAACCACTATTATGCCCGGGGCCCAAGGTTTAGGCTTTCGGCCGAGCAAATACGCGACCAGACACTTGCCGTGAGTGGTCTACTGAGCACCAAGATGCATGGCCCAAGCGTGATGCCTTATCAGCCTGAAGGGGTATGGATGAGTGTATATAGTGGTGAGCGTTGGACAAAAAGCGAGGGCGAAGATCAATACCGCCGGGGAGTCTATACCTTCATCAAACGCACTAGTCCTTATCCTTCCTATGTCACCTTTGATGCATCCAGCCGGGAGGTATGCCTGATAGACCGTATAACCACCAACACCCCTTTACAAGCGCTCACCACACTCAATGACCCCGTGTATTTGGAAGCTGCCGTTCACTTGGCCAAGCGGATGGAAGCTGCTGGAAAGGGAGATGTTCCACAATCCATCAAGACGGGATATCATCTCACGGTGCAGAAGCAGCTGTTACCCGATAGGTTGGTGGCACTTGAAAAACTTTATCGGGAGGCGTACCAGTATTATCGCCAACAACCGGAAGAAGCGGCTAAACTGCTTGGAACAATAGCTGGCTCAAAAGAAAAGGACACCGCCACCGCCGCCTACACCGTGGTGGCCAATGCCTTGCTCAACTTGGATGAATTCCTCACCAAATCTTGATTATGGAAAAGCTACTGAAAGAAGCACAAGAAGTAACATTGAAAGCCGTCACACGGAGGCACTTCCTCATGGACTGCGTAGCCGGTGTAGGTAGCCTGGCCCTGGGGTCGATGTTGGGCGGATGTTTAGGGTCCCGCAGCAACGGACTCCATGATAGCGGTCTATTTGCCGATACCATGAACCCTCTTGCCCCCAAGTTGCCGCATTTTGCCGGTCGTGCCAAAAACGTCATTTACCTCCATATGGCTGGTGCGCCATCGCAATTGGAGCTGTTTGACTATAAACCCGAACTCCACAAACTCCATAACAAGCCCTGTCCACAGTCACTGCTCGAAGGCAAAAAATTTGCTTTCATCCGGGGTGTCCCCAAAATGCTGGGTCCACAGACCTCGTTCCGCCAATACGGAGAAAGCGGAGCTTGGGTATCGGAACTGCTTCCCCATTTTTCCAAGGTGGTAGATGAGGTGAGTTTCCTCAAAGCCGTACATACCGACCAGTTCAACCATGGCCCGGCCCAGCTTTTCATGCATACCGGGCATGCCCGATTGGGAAGGCCAAGTATTGGATCATGGGTGACGT
Organism: Parapedobacter tibetensis; assembly: GCF_024704835.1. Classification (GTDB taxonomy): domain Bacteria; phylum Bacteroidota; class Bacteroidia; order Sphingobacteriales; family Sphingobacteriaceae; genus Parapedobacter; species Parapedobacter tibetensis. The sequence goes on along the minus strand of NZ_JAMXBE010000002.1, from coordinate 342,668 downwards.
ATGGCCTGGGTACCGAAAACAGTAACCTACCCGGTTTTGTCGTCCTTACTTCCGGCGGCAATACACCTGATGCCGGAAAAAGCGTATGGGGCAGCGGTTTCCTACCCTCGGTATACCAAGGCGTACAATGCCGCTCAAAAGGAGACCCTGTATTGTACATCAGCGATCCGGAAGGAATGAACCGAGGCTTGAAACGACAGGTTATCGACGCCATCAACACCGTGAATATGGAAGAGCACAATACGTACAAGGATCCCGAAATCCTTGCCCGTATTGCCCAGTATGAGATGGCCTATAAGATGCAGGTAGCTGTACCTGAGGTGATGGACATCAGCAATGAGCCAGAGGCTATCCATGCATTATACGGTACCCAGCCGGGTAAGGAATCCTTTGCCAACAATTGCTTGTTAGCCCGCAAACTGGTCGAACAGGGTGTGCGCTTCGTACAGCTGTTTGATTGGGGATGGGACAGCCACGGCACCAATGCTGGTGATTCCCTCGACATCGGATTCCGCAATAAATGCCGGGAAATAGACCGCCCAATGACCGCCCTCCTGCTCGACCTTAAGCAACGGGGGCTCCTGGATGAAACACTGGTGGTATGGGGCGGGGAATTTGGCCGTACACCCATGCAGGAAAACCGCAACAATAGCGATATGCCCTTTGCTGGGCGCGACCATCATCCCGATGCCTACACCATCTGGATGGCGGGAGGCGGCATAAAAAAAGGAGTGGTATGGGGTGAAACGGATGAAATCGGTTTCTCTGCCGTGAGTGGCCGTACCGCCGTGCATGATGTACACGCCACCATGCTCCATCTGCTGGGTTTCGACCATGAAAAACTGACTTACGAATTCCAAGGGCGCCCGTTCAGACTCACCGATGTGGAAGGGCACCTTATCCAAGCAATCATTTAATCTTTCCAAATCCCATCCATGAAAAGTTACATCGCTATTACTTTGCTACTTATCCTATCTGCGCTGGTAAGCTCCTCCGCAAAGGCCCAGCAACAAAAACGCTCCGCAGGCATCACCTATTTCTGCACGGATTGGGGTCGGGATGTCTCCTGGGATGATTTTTGCAAACGGATAGCCGATGCTGGATTCGATGGCGTGGAGACCTGGGTACCCGCTGATAGCGCCACGCTGCAAGAAATGATGGATGCATTCCGCCACTACAACCTAGCCTATATCTTCCTGTGCAGGGGTTCAGGGCCTGATTTCAATACATACCTGACAGCTTACAAGCATCAATTGGAACGGGCGGTCGCCCTTAGCCCAGTACTCATCAACAGCCATACCGGAAAGGATCATTTCAGCGTTGCACAAAATGAGGCACTCATCAATGCTGCCGATTCGATAAGCCGGGCGCACCAAATCTCCATCATGCATGAAACCCACCGCGGGCGCTTTAGTTTCGCCGCCCATGTGACACGCCGCTACTTGGAACGATTACCCAACCTTCAGCTCACATTGGATATTTCCCATTGGTGTGCCGTGCATGAATCCATGTTAGACGACCAACCCGAAGCCGTATCCCTAGCCCTGCAACGCACGGGCCATATCCATGCGCGCATAGGCCACCCGGAGGGCCCTCAGGTAAATGACCCACGCGCGCCGGAATGGGAAGAAAAGGTACAACGTCATTTGGATTGGTGGGACACTATTGTGGCCACTCATCGCGACCAGCATAAACCGTTAACCATCACCATGGAATTTGGCCCGCCTGATTACTTACCCACCCTGCCTTATACTAGGCAACCCGTGGCCGACCAGTGGGAAATCAATAAATACATGTTCAACCTGTTGAAAAACCGTTACAGCAATTGATGGAAAGTGATGGCGATATCCTTCTTTTTTTAGGCCGATGGCATCCGCTGTTGGTACACCTTCCCATCGGGATGTTAATAATGGCATTTGCCTTCGCCTTGCTCAGCCGGAAAAAAAACAAGGAGGTTTTTACTCCTGCCGTATCCATCTCGTTGCTGTTTGGCTCGGCATCAGCGTTGATCGCTGCCGTATCCGGATATTTACTATCGCTCAATGGCGGATACGATGCCCGCACTTTATCACTCCACCAATGGTTGGGCATCACCGTGGCGCTTGTAAGCACATTATGCTGGCTGCTATATCGGAGACCCATTAGCGAAAAAGATGTTCTCCACCCCCTCCGAAAACTACGCTTTGCTTTGCTCACATTCATGCTGGTGCTGCTTTGCGTCGCCGGGCATTTCGGTGGCACACTCACCCATGGCGATGGGTACTTGGTGGAAGCTTTACCGGAACGGGTACGTCGCCTAACGGGGTGGCAGCCCGAGCAGGTGGTTATCGAAAATGTGCAGGAAGCGGCTGTATATGCGGATATTATCCAACCCATCCTAAAGCAGCGTTGCCAAAGTTGCCATGGGGCCAAGAAACAGGAAAATGGGTTGGCCGTGCATACCATGGAAGCGCTCGCGCAGGGAGGCGAGGGTGGACAGGTAATCGCGGCGGGCAATGCAGGCGAAAGTGAACTCTATCGACGCTTGATACTGCCCGAAGGGCATGAAGAGCGCATGCCACCCAAGGGGCGTACGCCCATCAGCGAGGGTCAAATCAAATTGATTGCCTGGTGGATTGATGCCGGTGCGCCTACTGATAAAAAAGTAATGGAGCTGGAACAGCCTGAGGAAATCCAACCTGTATTGCTCGCGCTGGCTTCTCCTGCTGCTTCCGAAGATATTCCCGCTGCCGATACCGAGGCTGTTGAAAAACTGGTCGCCAAGGGGGTAAAGGTCATTCCCTTGGCCGCAGCCAAAAATCAACTGCTAGTGAATGCCGTCAATTGCCCCCAATTTAATGATGAAGACAGTCGACTCCTATCGGGGCTAGGTGCTAACATCACCCAGCTCAAACTCGGGGATACGCAAATCACGGATAGTGCCCTACGACACATTGGGCAATTGCGTGGACTGCAACGGCTACACCTGGAAAATACGGCGGTAAGCGATAAAGGGCTCGATCTACTCAATGGCTGTAAACAACTCCGGTACATCAACCTGGTAAACACTAAGGTGACCGACAAAGGGCTTCAAGCCCTGGCTCATCTCCCCACGTTGCATGCTGTATACCTCTACCAAACCGGTGTTACCACCCAAGGGATAGCCACATTGGCCCAAGCAATGCCAAAGCTGGAAATCGATACCGGGAATTATCAATTGCCGATCTTGTCCTCGGATACGGTGGTGTATCAGTAAACGTACTTTTTTCCTATCTTTACCAAACCGTTGAACTCCCCAATTACCCTACTTCTTCAGCATTTGTTCAATGCGGTCGTCAGGTATCAGTCCGGTTACGTGCAGAAGTTTGATTTTTGCAAAGTCAGGATGAAGGGTATTGATCACATAATTATAGGCCTCCGGCAATACAGCGGACGGCACCTTAAGCATCGGAGAAACCATTCGGTCATACCATTTGTCACCAATTTGCTGACAAGGGCGATAGTCATGGGCACTTCGCCATTGGCTAGGTAACGCATTCAGCTCAACATGCGTAACCAACAACGTATCGGGCACTTCAATAACCATCGTATTAAAATCCCTATTGAAACCACTACCCTGCCTTCGCAACATACTCTCCACAAAGGCCAATGCAATAGATTCAGCTGTATAAATGACCTTTTTTCCATCACTGTTCCACCGGCCACTGAATCCCGGGGCAAATAAGGAATGACTAAATGCTTTATGGGTGATGCGGTATAACAACATGGGTATTGTTATAATGCATATCCGTGCGCCAACCGGTCCAACTCAGCCGTTACCAAATCTACGCCCGAGGGAGTATCCAGCCAATCAATCGGACAGTCAACCCGATCCCAGAACGGCTTGCGTAGCCAGTGGTTGAATTCCTCCACACCTCCCAAAATTTCTTCTCCCTTTTCATAAAGGGCAATGAGTTTAAGCAAGTGTTCGCTCTCCACTCGCGCCAGCGGCTTCTTTTGGTCCTTATAGTTACTGATGGTACGTGCCGAAAGATTGATCAGGCGGGCCAATTCTTTTTCGGCCAATTGGGCCGCTTCAGCAAAATGATAAAAAACAATGGGCTTTATACCGCTACGGGCAGCAAAGAAAATGGCGGCATCATTGCCAACGTCTAATGATTTGAATCGCTTGCCGATTGAAGATTTTGTAAGTGCCATAATTGCTTTCGTGACTTCAAACAAAGGTATCGAATTTTTTCGACATTGAAAAGGAATATTTTCAGCGTACTGGCCGGACATTCCCAGCAATACGATCATAAAAAAGGTGCCCGATTCCTCAGGCACCTCGCAACAAACTCAACCAAACCAACTATTATTATTCTTCTTCAATGATCTCCTCAAGGGGAGGAACATTGTTTTCGTATCCGGAGTAGCCTTTATTCTGGTTAATTACCCCTAATGTATTAGCGTTGATGGCATCAACCGGGATAGGCCACAACACATGGTACGGACTCATCCGGTAGGTTACACCGAAATTTGTGGCCACGTTTTTATTATAAAAATTACCTTTCTCCATGACCCGGTCATAGAGAAAATTATCATCGGAAAAATTCGCCAGGCTGTATGACTTGCCGTTGTATGCGGCGATACCCGTTTGCGCAAAGATGTAGGAAATGCGCGTCAGCTCCGTTTTGCGTGGCTCTTCATAGTACAGCTCACGGGCTCGCTCGTCAAGCACCGTACCGATGTTGACAGCCGATGCCGCAATGGGTGCTGCATTGGCCCGCACACGTACCGCATTGATGTCGGCCGCCGCATTCGCCAAATCGCCTTTCCAAACGTATGCTTCCGCACGTAACAAGTAGGTTTCTGCCAAACGGAACACGTACCAGTCGGTATGCCCCCCCGCTGGTTGCACGCGCTGGGGATCTTCAATGAAGAGCTTGTAGTGCGGCCACTGAAACCACTGCCGGATGGTGTCATTGGAAAGTACAGTCCCTTGCGCATTCCTGAATTGCAAAGGTTTCCCGTAGTAAGAATCCTTTCCTATTAGCCCCGGGTCGTTGTAAACAAGGTCTTCCATGGTCATCCAGTTGCCCGGGGCATGGCGCAGGTCATTTTCATCATCCCACACGGCCTGTTGGCTGTACCAGGTTGGCCTAAGGCGACCAATACCCCGGCCGTATTGCAGGACCTGTGGGTTTGCAACAGTAGGTTGGTCAGACATCCCGCGGTTCCCGTTGGGTGTAATGATCCCTGCACTACCCCAAAAAGGCAGGGCATTCCGCATCAACTGGATCCCTCCATCGTGATTGCCATCGATATTGATACGGTCAATGACCAACATCAGGGCCTCCCGGTTGCCCGATAGTGATTTATTCTCCGGCCGGTGCAAATCCCACACCACGTTACGGTCAGGGTCGCTTTGCTCGGCACCGAACCGATCGGTCATCAGGCGATAGATGCTTCCATTAATCACATTATTGGCCGACTGGATGGCATCGTCAAATAACCCCAAGGCAAGGTTTACTTTCGTGAGCAAATGGCTTACCGCACCTTTGGTTACCTGTCCCTTGTTCACATTATCCGGCACCCACTCCTGTGCAAACTCCAGATCCTGTTTCATCCGTTGTAAAATCACTTCGCGCTTGGTGCTATAAAAGTCCAGTTTGGGACCTTCAGCAACAGTCAAGGTAACCGGAATATCACCGAATTGGTGAACCAATCGGTAATAGCGCAGCGCCCGGTGGAAATATGCCGCTCCCAGCAGGTGGTTCCTTTCCTCCTCGGAGGCATAATCCTCGGGCACATCGATGTATTTGATTGCGGTGTTGGCGTAGCGTATCGCTCGGTATCCTTCTCTGAAATACCAGCCTACTTTGGTGTAGTCCGTATGGTTCAACTGTGCATCCGGTGTGATGGCCAGATTCAAATCCTGCGCCGGACCGGGTTTATCCGTTGTTCCCTCCACCGCCACTTCCGAAAAAATTAGCTCCGTGATGAGCGGTGCGGCATCGCCCACATATTCCAGACGCAAATTTCTTTCGCAGGCAACGACGGCTGCCCACAAAGCCTCTGCTGACCGGAATGTTTCATCGGGTATATAGATGGATAAGGGCTTAGGTTCCAAGAACTCACGTTTGCATCCGATGGCCATCACCAACAAAAACAGGCCAAACACGTATCTTTTTTTATTTGCTATTGTCTTCATGTTGTTTCTTTTTAAAATTTACGATGAACGTATTACAACGTCAGGTCCAAACCGAAGTTAAAAATCCGCGGCGTAGGGCCAGGATCCTCTAATATGTCGCTGTCGATATCATCATTTGGTTTCCACTCCGGATCCCAGAAGCTCCATTCGGGTGCCCACATGGCCACATTCCGTACATTGACAAACAGCCGGAGCCCTTGGATACGGTACTTGCTCAGAAATTTGCTTGGCACGTTATACGCGAGTGAAACATTGTCTATCCGAATAAACGAGCGTTTACGATACACGTTGAAACCTGTGGCACTGCCTTCATTGGAGTTGATCCGCGCCCACTCATTGGAAGGGTTTTCCGGTGTCCAATACGGGAATTGATAGCTGTTTTGCCGGTCAGGGAAGCCACTTCTGCTCTTCAGCGAGTTGAAGCTGGATTGATGCCCCCACAAGGAGTACATGGAAATGGAAGCGCTGAAGTTCTGCAGGAATTGGAAATCATTCCGTAGTGACCAGCGGAAACGTGGCTCGGAAAATCCGAGGAACTGCCGGTCGGCATTGGTAAACAGGCCATCGTTATTCACATCCTCCAACTTATAGTCGCCGGGACGCAAGCCATATCGGGCCGCCGTTTCTTCCTCTCCCAATTGGTAAATGCCCAGCGCCCTCCAATCCCAAACAGCGTCAATCGGCTGTCCGATAAACCAGCGGTTTTGTACATCATCCAACTCCCTGCCATCTGGGCCATAATTGCGGTAGATATGCTGAATGCTATTGCGGTTCAATTGGAACAATGCGGTGGTGCGCCACGAGAAATTATCCCGGTTGATGTTGAGCGAATTGAGTGTTATTTCAAATCCACGGTTACGCACTTCTCCAAGGTTATCCATCACCCAATCAAACCCTACTACTTCGGGCAATGTGCGCTGCACCAACAAATCCGTGGAGTTCATTTGGTACAATTCCAAACTTCCATCCAATCGGTTGTTGAACAAGGCAAAGTCGAGCCCTACATTATAGGAGGTATTGCGCTCCCATTTGAAATTCGGATTGGCCATCCGGTTTACCCAAAGCTGGCTAGCCTGGACAACCGTACCATCGGGCTGCACATAAAGGTATTTACCCGTAGTAAGATCTGATAAGGCTACGTACATATCCCGGCCAGTGCCCACATCACGGTTACCATTGCTACCCCAAGACAGCCGCAGTTTTCCATAATCGAACCAGTCGCTATTGAAGAATTGCTCGTCGGTGAACACCCAACCCAGGGCAACCGAACCGAAATTGGCCCGAGGATTGCGCTGCCCGAATGCAGAATACCCGTCGCGCCGGAAAGTACCTGTGAGTATGTAGCGGTCTTTCAATGAATAAACCAACCTTGCCATTAGGGCGTCTCCAGTACTGTATTGGTCATTGCTTGCCAGGATGGGGTTAATACCCCCGTCGATACCATGATAACCACGGTCGTCATTCGGGGCGAAATTATCGTTGGTCATGGTATTGTCCCATCGCTGGTATTTCTCCGCATTGGCCAGCATGGTCACGTCAAACCGATGCCCTCCGGCAACCTCCTTTTCCCATTTCAGGATGTTGTCAATCTGCCAATAATAGGTTTGGCGCTGCTGTCGTGAGGCACGCCCCCCGAAAGTTGCCCAAGACTCGTGGCTTGATTTTTCATGGTTGTAACGCTCATACAGCTCCAATTGCGGGGTGAAATTGGTTTGGAAGGAAAAGCCCAAGGGTAGTTTCACCTTGGCGAATATCGTGCTGTTGAGTGACGTGATACGTTGCAACCGATCAGTGTGGAACGCATCGTAGCCCGGATTCACCCCTCCTGAGACCTCTTGATTCGGGCGCCAAATCAAGTTGCCGTCTTCGTCATACTGCGTCCCCCAGGGCGAAAGGTTGGTAATTTGCCTCCAGCTGTGCGGAATGGCACTTTCATTGCGTGAGATAAACTGCGTGTTCATGCCCACCGACAAGAAATCGGTAATGTTCGCCTCGATGTTGGCGCGTGTGCGCAAGGTTTTGAACCGGTCGTCCGTGATGATGCCCTCGTTATCCAAATAACCAGCCCCTAAATAATAGGCGATATCCTTGTTCTTGCCCGACACACTTAGGTTGTGGTCTTGGCGGAAGCCGTTTTGAAACACCTGGTCATACCAATTGACACTACGCCCTTCCAGGTAGTTATCGATTTCGTTCGGCTGCATGTTGAGCCGCCTTAACCAGGTGCGCACCGGATCGCCTGTAGAGCCGTCGTAAGCCAGCCAGGTTTCGATACTGATGTCCGAAGGTAAGTTCCGTGGATCATCGAATCGGTAGGGCTGGGCATTGGCATTGATGCTTTTGAATACGTCAGATCGCCAGTTAACAAAATCCTGTCCTTCATGTACGCGCTGATTTAACGACATCGTGGCCAAGCCCATGGTCGTATTGTAGTTGATCAGCGGCTTACCTTCCTTGCCTTTTTTGGTGGTGATCAGTATAACGCCTGATGCCGCCTTGGCGCCGAAAACAGCCGCCGAACTGGCGTCTTTCAACACATCCACCGATTCGATGTCCGATGGGTTGATGTCTTCCCAAGCCCCGTAATAGATTGCACCGTCAAGCACGATCAGCGGACTGGTGCCTGCATTCAGGGACGTTCTACCCCGGATCTGCAAATCTCCGCCACCCTTGGCCCCCGAGTTGAAACCTACGTTCAGCCCGGCTATATTACCCCGCAAGGCATCAGTGAGCTGGGTGGGAGCTTCATTCTGAATTTTTGTTGCACTGAGCGAAGATACCGCACCAGTAAGATCCCGTTTACGCATGGTACCATACCCAACTACCACCACTTCATCCAAATCGGATACTGTGGAGCTAAGCGCCACATTAATCTCCTGCCGATTTTGGACGGAGATCTCCATCGTTGTATAACCGAGAGACGAAAACACGAGAATGGCATCGGGCGCCACGTTTCGCAACATGTAATTCCCGTCGGCGTTTGTGGTGACTCCATTCGTGGTGCCTTTTTCCAACACGGTCACACCCGAAATACCGAAGGTACCATCGCCCGTTTCGGTGACCTTCCCTCGTACGTCAATGGTCTGCTGTGCCAGTAATAGAATTGGAAATGTTAAAGACAGCGTTACCATGAGCAACGCCAGATGCTTCGCCTTGCCTAGGCGCAAGCATCGCAGGTACATGTAAATCATAATTTATCCTCCTTTTGTGTGTTTAAATGGCAATGGTTAGTAGCGAAACCGCGACACAGTTTCAATCATACCCTACTCCACCTATTCTTGGGTATGGAATCAATCTTACTTATTGTTTTGTGGTTACCTAATTGGTCATCGTATCTGTACCTCAAAGATAGCTTAAACTGATGCTCAACGTATACAACACATCCATATCCATGAATAACTAAAATTTATGGTGGCCATAAATTGTGTTTTTGACCCTTTTCAATCGGTAGACTGATTTTAGATTATTTCACCTGAATGTAACATGTTTGTTGCTTCAAAGAAACTGCCACGGCGTTTCGTCACTAAAGATCGCTGTTCATGATCAGGGATTTCGCTTTAAAATAAAACTATCCAGCGTCATTGCGAGCAAGAGCGTTTGAAAGTGAAATGGAGCGACCGCGAAGCAGCTCCGAAGGAAACCAATCTTCGTCCTATATAGATTGCTTCAGCTCACACAGCCCAACGCAGCCTTCCCGAAGCAAGTTCGGGACAGGCAGCAAAGACGAAGAAATCCCTGTATTCATAATGAAGCAGGCCAACCAAATGATGCAATCTTTTACGCTTTAGAAACTCAAACCTTGCATCCGTCAATCCGCAGCCCCATTTCGTCAAGTGCCCCTAAAAACAGACTCCATTAGTCCCTAGTTTTGGTTCGTCAACATATACACGACAGATGGAACATTTAACACAATCGGACACAAATAGGCTATTCAGCAAGTGCTTAGGCTCCACTATCTTTTTAATCATGTGGGTAGTCACCGCTTTTTCACAGGATGTCATCCTTGAACGACAAGTAGTAGGCAGTACAGGATTTAGTAAGGAATGGGGAAACACCATATACCAATACACGGTTGGTGAAGCGGCCGTAATAACGTTGGCTCAGGGTACGATCTTATTAACCCAAGGCTTCCAGCAACCGGAAGTAACGGTACTCCAACATATTCCTCAAATACCTTATATAACCGACTTTATCGTATTTCCCAATCCGGCCTCCGATTACACCACAATTCGATTCAATGTATTTGCGCCTGGCAATATGGTGGCCATGCTGGTGAATAATGCTGGTCAAGTCGTCCATTCAAAAACGATGGATGTAGAAGCAGGACTATTGGAATATACCATACCGCTCCAAAACTATGCCTCTGGTATGTACTACCTCGTATTATCTATCGGTTCGTCACGAAAATATACGGAAAAACTAATCATTCAGTAAGCAAACTGAAATTATAATCATAAAGACATGAATAGAAAGATTATCTCAATTACACTCATGGTGCTTGTATGGTGGATGGTCGAGGGATTGGCTCCGGCAAGTGCCCAAACAAACCATCGCACGGTGACCACCGGAGCATCTTTCCTGCTGCTAAGCCCAGATGCACGAAACGCTGGCGTAGGAGAAGCAGGTACGGGCTTGGAGGCAGACGCCAACACCCTGTTTGTCAACCCCGCCAAGTTGGCCTTTGCCGACAAAATGGGCATCAGCATGTCCTATACGCCATGGATGCGCCAGTTGGTCGAGGACGAACACCTTAGCTACCTTACTGGGTTCTTCCGATTGACTGATCGGGAGACCCTGGGTTTATCCATCAAGTACCTGGATCTGGGCGAGGCCAATTTTCGGGATGAGATGGGGAATATGCTGACCAAATACAAGCCCGCCGAGTTTGCCTTCGATGCAAGCTATGCACGCAAGCTGGGCGAGAATTTTGCCATGGCATTGACCGCTCGTTATATCAATAGTGACCTGGGTGTAGGCAACTACAACGGTTTGCAAATGGATAAGGCGCATGCTTTTGCTGTTGATGTAAGCATCTATTCGGAGCGTACTTTTTTCCGTAACCACCAATTTGGCAGGCGCTTCGCCTGGGGAGTGAATCTCAGCAATGTAGGCACCAAAATAAACTACACCAAGTCCAAGGAGAGTTTCCTGCCCATGAACCTGAGACTTGGCGCGGGCTATGCATTATACAACGACCCCAATAATAGGCTGACCCTGTTGATGGATGTTAACAAACTCATGGTGCCTACCATGCCTATCTACAAACAGGATGAGCAGGGAAACATCACGAATGAAATAGAAAAGGGAAAGGATCCCGACAGGAGTGTCCCTTCGGCACTTTTTTCTTCACTATTTGACGCCCCCGGGGGATTCAAGGAAGAACTATCGGAATTCACCGTCTCAGGCGGGTTCGAATTCAGCTATTACCGGCAGTTTTTCCTCCGTGCCGGATACTTTCACGAGGCACCGGATAAAGGTAATAGGCAGCATCTATCCACGGGACTAGGACTCCGAGTAAGTGCCTTCCAATTGGATATGAGCTATACCATGCCTATGGCCAAGCGTTATACGGTACGCAACGAATTCAAGGCAACCTTGAGCTTTAACTTAGGTGACACAAGCAGCCAATAACAAGAAAAAATCAACATAACTATGCAATCCAAAAAACGAATAATGATGAAAAGTATACTAATCACTGCAATTACGCTGCTGTTGTTTTCAGCAAATGTCAGCGCCCAAACCGGCTTTGACGGCATCAACTACCAAGCAGTAGCACGAAACATCGATGGTACGGTACTCGCCGAAAAGCCCATCAGGGTACGGATTTCCGTAATTGGCGAAAACGCCGCAGGCGAAGTCCAATACCGGGAAGAACACCAATTGATAACGAATAAGTTGGGCTTATTCACCTTGCAAATCGGCAAGGGGCAGCCTGGCCTGGGCACGTTCAATGCCATTCCTTGGCAAAACGCCAACCAGTTCCTGAAAGTGGAGCTTGCCCTCAACGGCGGTACATTCACGGAATTGGGCACCACCCAATTGATGAGTGTCCCTTTCGCATTGTATGCTGCATCGGGTGGAGGCTCACCAGGAGAGACGGGACCACAAGGCCCTGCAGGTTCGCAGGGACCGCAGGGTCCACAGGGTGAAAAAGGCGAAAAAGGGGATCCGAATGGTCCGGCTGGGCCGCAAGGTCCTCAAGGTGAAAAGGGCGATACAGGTGAGCAAGGGCTACCGGGTATTGCCGGGCCACAGGGATCCGAAGGACCACAAGGCCCCCAGGGCGAAAAGGGCGATGCGGGTGAGCAAGGACTGCAAGGTGTTGCCGGGCCACAGGGATCCGAAGGATCGCAAGGGGCCCAAGGTGAAAAGGGCGATACGGGTGAGCAAGGGCTACCGGGTATTGCCGGGCCACAGGGACCCGAGGGACTGCAAGGCCCTCAAGGTGAAAAGGGTGATACCGGTGAACAAGGACTGCAAGGTGTTGCCGGGCCACAGGGACCCGAAGGACCGCAAGGCCCCCAAGGTGAAAAGGGCGATGCAGGTGAGCAGGGCCCCGCGGGAGCTGATGGCGTGCTTACAGGTGAGGCCGGAGGCGATTTAACCGGCAATTACCCAAATCCCGTAGTAGCCAAGATACAAGAACACCCTGTTTCAGCTGCTGCTCCTATACTGAATGACGTGTTGAAATATGACGGTGCCCAATGGATTCCGTCACCCATGGGAGGAGGAGGGTTTACGCTTCCATTTATTGCTACGGAAAATATGCCAAACACCTTATTTTCCATCACCAATGAAGGCGATGGTACAGCGGGTAACTTCGAGCTCAACAATACCAATGGAACCAAACCAGCATTAATGGGCGTGGTCAACTCCCAGGTGGGCGACCAGCCTGCGGCCGGCGTGTATGGTGAGGCAACAGGCACGGGTGGATTTGGTGGAGTTTTCCAATCCTCCAACCCAAATGGCAACGGCCATGGATTAGTAGCCTTGGTTGAGGGCAATGGACATGCCCTTGTCGCATCTTCCAAAAAAGAAGGAAATGCACTGGATGCTACGGTAACGGGTGGAGGCACCGCTGTTTATGGGCATGTACCTACCGACGGCCAGGGAAGAGCCGCATATTTTATTAACGGAAACAGCGACAATTCGCTGCCGACACTGACCGTTCAAAGCAATAGCCTGATTGGCTATGGCGGTTATTTCACATATAACAACGCAAATGGCACCGGTCATGCGCTGAGGGCAGAGAACAATTCCAATGTGGGATCCGGGGGTTACGCCATCAATGCCGTAGCAAATGGAGCAGGTGGAGGGGCCGGTTTTTTCGGTATTCAAAATGCGTCTAACAATAAAACGGCGCTGTTGGTCGAAACCAACGGCGAAGGCAGCGCCATCAATACAAGGACGGAAAAAGGAGGAAATGCGTTGACTGCCCTGGCCTTAGGCAGCGGCAATGCCGTTTATGCCGCGAATTCGGGGACAGGCCATGCGGCCGAAATCAGAAACATTACCGCTGATAATACAAATCCCGCCCTGTATGTCCATACCCAGAGCACTACTGGTTCTGCCATCTATTCCGAAAATGCCGGATCAGGCATCTCCGCGGATATCAGAAATACAAACCCTGGAAATTTAAATCCTGCGCTGCATGTCGAAACCGCTAGTACCGGTGCCCCAGCTGCTCGTTTCAGGGGTAGCGGTACTGGGCCGCTCGTTGATGCCAGATCAGATGGCACAAGTGGGGGTAGTGGTTTTTTCTGGAACGTCAATCCCGCTAATACAAGCTTTGCGCTACGTGCCTCACATCAGGGTAGCGGAACCACGTTTTATGCTAACAATACAGGAACAGGCACAGCAATCCGCGCCGAGGCACAGGGCGCCCTTCCTGTTGTCGAGATAGCTAACGGCGTAGGCGCTACCGGACACGTCGTCAAAGTAACAAATACCCGCCCAACCAATGGCAGCACCGCCTTGGAGGTCGAAACCAAGAGCAATTTGGGCATGGCCGCTTATTTCTTAAGTAACAGCACAGGACCGACAATAAGAGCGAGAAACAATGGTGATGGCGGTGCCGGCGAGTTTATTGCTAGCAATGACAATGGTGGTAGCCAACCGGCGCTGCGCGCACAGCAGATGAGTACCTTGGGGGCAGCGTTCATGGCCAACAGTATAAACAACTCTACCGTTATGCAAAGTACAGACAGTGGAACTGGAACAGGAAGTTTGCTGGCGTTAACCCGAACAAACGCAGCGAGTCTCACTGATGTATTCCTCGTGAATTCAGTCGGCAGCGGCAACCTGGCCGTGTTCCACAGTAATGGCGCTAACCGTGCCCGGATCAATGCAGCCGGTGTTGGTTTTTTCAATGGAGGAACGATTAATGGAGGCGCCGACATCGCCGAAGCATTTGATGTAATGGGATCGATTGAACAATACGAACCGGGCGATGTGCTGGTCATTTCCATGGATGAAGACCGGACCGTAATGAAATCAGCCGAGCCCTACTCGGATGTCGTAATTGGCGTATACGCCACGAAGCCGGGTGTACTGCTCACCGAGGAAGGCATCGATGATGACATCTCCCACATGGTACCCATGGGCGTGGTAGGGGTAATCCCTACCAAAGTATGCCTGGAAGGCGGCCCCATTAAGCGGGGAGATTTACTGGTTACCTCATCAATGCCCGGAGTGGCGATGAAAGCCGAAAAAAGCAAAGTCGGCATTGGACAGGTGATAGGCAAAGCGTTGCAGCCCTATGATGGTGTGGACGTGGGAAAGATCCAGGTGTTCGTCAATGTAAAATGATGACAACCGGTTATTCCACATGGACCAAAGCAAGCTGTATCTCCACCGAGGTACCTGTTCCCTTGCCTTCGAAGTCGACAAGGTCTCTGATGATAAAGGATAACACACGGCCTGCCGCTTTATTGAATGCTGCAATGCGTTTGCGGGTAATGGCAATACCGAGTGACTTGGTGGAGATGGATAAATTGCTATCGGCTTTTACGGGAACTGCTCGACCGACACCATCATCGGTAATGGAACAGCATAACTTACCACCTTCGGATATCAGAAACTGGATCGTGATGGTTCCACACGCCTGCTTGGGAAGCAACCCATGGATAAGGGCATTTTCAACAAAGGGTTGTATGAATAGCGGGGGTACCCAAATTTTTGTGGGGTCGATATCAGGGGGGAGCACAATGCTCATGGAAACATGGTCGCCGAAACGGAGCTGCTCAAGGTGGATATATTGGTTCACCATATCCAGTTCTTCGGCGAGCGTGATGGTAGGAGCCTCGGCATTTTCCAATACCTTACGCGTAAGCCGGGAAAGGCCAACCAAATAGCTCGCTGCTAATTGCCCATCATGCTGGTGAATCATGCTATTAATACTATTTAGGCAATTATTCAGGAAGTGGGGGTTCATCTGCGAACGCCAAGCAATATCCTCCAACTCGTCTGTCCGCCGTTGATAAACCGTGTACATACGTGTTGTTTTTATTCGGAGGTACCATAAGCAACAGCACGCTGTAACGAATGAAGAAGCTGCTGCGATGAGAAAATAGCTAGTCATGCATATGTTGATAGGCTAAGTAAAGTAAGTGAATTTAAGGCAGCTATCATAACAAAATAAAAACAAAGTTTCAATTTAACAAACAAATGAAGCATATAGGAATAATTGGGGCCGGAATTAGTGGCCTCACCACAGCAAAAGCCTTCTTACAAAAAGGCTATCTAGTAACCGTATTGGAAAAGTCTGATGGAGTGGGCGGTGTATGGCATAAGAGCCGCTCCTATGCGGGGGTGACTACGCAGACCACCCGCGATGAATATTCCTTTTCTGATTTTCCAATGCCAAAGAATTATCCCATGTGGCCTACAGGTAATCAGATGCAGGAATACCTAGAAAATTATGCCGTGCATTTTGGCGTCATGCCCCACATCCGCTTTGGTGTTGTCGTAAAAAACATGTATTACGACGGCTTCAATTGGATTGTGAAGCTCAATGGCAACGAGACGCTCTCCTTTTCTTATGTAGTAGTCTGCACAGGCACATTCCATGAACCTTATATTCCTGAAATACCAGGCATAGCCTCTTATAAAGAGGCAGGTGGAACGCTGTTGCATTCATCCAGCATTTCATCTGCCGAACAGTTGGTCGATAAAGACGTGGCCATTATAGGTTTTGCCAAATCGGCTACCGATATTGCAGCCACAGCTTCCGAAATCAGCAAAAGCTGTACGTTGATTTACCGCCGTGCCCAGTGGAAGATACCTCGCTATTTTGGCAATAGCATCAACATGAAATACCTGCTGTTTTCTCGTTTTTCCGAAGCATTTTTCGACGCCCGTAAAAAAACAATATTTCAACGTGTCCTGCATTCTGTGGGTAAACCTATGGTATGGATACACTGGCGAATGCTCGAACTTTTGTTGAAAAAACAATTTGGACTGAAGAAATGTGATATGTTGCCAGCGCATCGCATTGAAGACCAGATTAGCTGTAGCTTGGGGGTTGAACCAGTAGATTTCTACAAGAAAGTCGCCACACGGCAGATACAATCTATTTGTTCCGAAATTGAACGTTTCGAAGGTCGAGATGTGGTATTGAAAAACGGGCAGGTCATACGGCCAGATCTTGTGGTATTTGGTACAGGTTTCACGCAACGCTTGCCATTCCTTCAAGTGCATTACCAAGAAATGATTACCAACGCAAATGGCATGTACACCCTCTACCGGAACATTCTACATCCGGACCTCCCGCAAATGGGATTTGTTGGATTCAATTCGAGCTTATTCACCACGCTTACTTCCGAAGTGGCAGCCCATTGGTTGGTAGCCGCCTTGTCGGGAGACCTTATCCTTCCCCCCGCCGAAGAAATGCTACGTGAAATGAAACGCATGGAGAAGTGGCGATGCGAAGGAAGACCCATTGCTTCAGAATTTAGTGGCTTATGCGTGGCCCCGTTTAATTACCAGCATTTAGATGAATTGATGAACGATTTGGGATTCCGTACCCGAGCCTCCCAAAATTTTATCTATGAATTTTTCAAGCCTATCAATCCAAAAGACTATAAAAAAATGCTTTCAGGAAAATCAAAAGTGTTTTAGTGCCTTTTTTACTACCTTAGCAGTGAAGTAATTGGCTAATGATTCGTTTTAAGAAATATATACTTGTGCTATCTATCACATTGGTTATGATGGGTATAGGTATTATTTCAGCTCAGGAAACGGACAGTTGGGCACAGGTACAACACAACAAAGGGGGGACCATTACCGCCCTGTGGTATGATATAGACCCCTTTATATTTGAAGATCACAACGGCACCCTTCAAGGTGTCGAATATGAATTGATGGAGTCTTTTGTCGAATGGATCAAGAAGAAATATGGTTATGAAGTTACCGTCCAATGGAAAGACGCGGGGAGTTTTGATGGCATTTATGACCAAGTTCGGGAGACCCAAGAAAATGGGGTGTTTGGATGGTCTTTTTTCTCCATCACACCAGAAAGGCAAAAAGAAGTCCGGTTTACCCCCCCGTATATGCCGGACATCAATGTATTGGTAACTAATGACTTTATGCCTTTGTTTGGCAATGAATCTGCATTTTTGGATACCATACCCCATCTGCATGGATATACGATGCGACATACCGCCATGGAGCAGGATATGGACACCCTTACACATGGACATCGTATTCCAATCTCACGCCAATACGATGACTATGAAATATTGAGAAAAATTGCAGCAGAAAAAAATGCGTTCGGGTACGTCCCTCTTACCGTGTATGTAGTGAGTCTGCAAAAAGGGATTAAAGTGAAAAGACAGCACCTGTTTGCAAAGGAACGGGACGGACTGTCCGGTATATTCCCGATAAACAGCGATTGGCAACCCGTGGTGAATGAATACTTTCAGAGTTTCGAATGCAAACGACTGGTGAGTGATCTACTATCAAAGTATCTAGGTAGTGAAATTGGGGAAATCATCATGGAAGGTCCCGGCGCCAGCGCTGAAGGGCAGCGTGACGCTGAACTTGAACTACTCACCAAAGAACGAGAAATTGTATCGCAGCGATTGGTAAGCACGTTGCTGGCGGCCGAACGCGATAAAATACTGCGCAATGTGAGTATTCTGTTCATCATCATCGTGATTGTGATAGCGGTGTTGATGTACAATAGATACCGGATGAAAACGCATCTGACTAAATTATTGACGCAGCGCAATGCGGTAATTGGGAAACAAAATCGGGACATCGAACGCATCAACCGAAAACTGCATATGCGTGTGCTGCAAGCCCAAGTAAATCCCCACTTTGTATTTAATTCACTCAATGATTTACAATACTACATTAACAAGGGTGATACCCAAATTTCGTTAAGTTATGTCTCGCGCTTTTCCCGTTTTATCCGTGAACTACTTACCCAAGCAAATGTGCCCGAGATTACCTTGATGCAAGAGGAGAAATTTCTAGCGCTTTATCTAAATCTCGAAAAAATGAGGTATGCTGGAAAGTTTGACTATAGCATTGAAACGGATGAGGATACGCCTGCGGATTTATCAGGTCTGCCCCCGCTCATTATCTACCATTATGTAGAAAACGCATTATACCATGGTATCCTTAATCTGGATGGTAAAGGAGAAATCAACATATCCTTCAGCTACCAGGCTCCTCATTTAGTTTGTACCATCACCGACAATGGATGTGGAAGGAAAGCGGCCAAAGAGCGGAACCAAAAACGCGATTCGAATGATACAACACCTTATAAACGACTCCTTCAGGATCGAATTCATATTTTGAATGATGAGCTGTCCAATCGAATAACCGTCGATGTCCGAGACCTAGTGACGCCCGATGGAAAGCCCGCAGGCACCAGTGTGGTACTACATATCGTCGTCAGCTCACGCGTTCAAGATCCAGTTATACTTGATTACTAATAGCGGCAATGCAAAAAGCAATAATCATCGAAGATGAGGCCCGTGGCAGGGAATTATTACATGATCTCGTAAAAATGAATTGCCCGGAAATCGAGGTTGTAGCCTTGGCGGGCACCATTGATGAAGCGGTCACGCTCATCAGGGCACATAAACCAGATTTGTTATTTTTGGATATTGAACTTCAAACCGGAACCGGATTTGAAATTCTCCAGCAAATATCTGACCTGAGCCCGGCAGTCATATTCACCACGGCGTACGACCATTATGCCATCAGAGCCATCAAGTTCAGCGCAGCCGACTACCTGCTCAAGCCGATTGATATCGACGAATTGAAGGAAGCGGTGGCTAAGGTATTGGAGCGGAATAAGGAAAGCCATCAGCAAATGATGACTTCCCTGATGCACAATTTGGAACAACTGCAGCGTAATCGCCAACCCACCCTTACCCTCTCCCTAGCCAATGAACTTGAGTTTATTCCTTTGCAAGACATTGTCAGGATTGAAGCCGCCGGGGCTTACTCTACCTTCCATTTGGCAGATGGCCGGAATATCATGGTGAGCAAAAACCTCAAAGAATATGAATTACTGCTGATGGGCCATCAATTTATGCGCATACATAACTCCCATATCATCAACCTCAATAAAATTAAACGAATGCTCAAAACAGACGGAGGTTATGCAGTCATGAGTGATGATTTCCCGGTGATTATATCGCCAAAAAAGAAAGATGAATTTCTTCGTATGATGAATACCAAGAATCTTTAAAATGGCCTTCATTCCTCTTCAAACTTCCAGCGCACGAACGCTTCGATGGCCTCATATTCAGCCATACCCAGTCCGTCATATAACCGGGCGGTTTCACGTGTACGTTCCTCTGCACGCACCCAGAATTCGCGGGCATCATCGCCGGGAAATACCGGCACATCTTTCTGCGACTGGTGTTTGAAGATCGCGTGACGCTTGCGCAACACTTCCTGTGGGGAGAGCGGTACCGCCATCTCAATCTCATGGATTTCAAACTCATGCCAAGCCCCACGGTAAAGCCATACCCAGCAGTCTTGGGTCCACGCTTCCGTTTCACGGAGGCGTTTCATGGCATTGTGAATGATATCAAAACACACCTTATGCGTGCCATGCGGGTCAGCAAAGTCGCCCGCGGCAAAGATTTGATGGGGCTTAATACGTTGCAGGAGCTCCATGGTCTGCTGGATGTCATCTTCGTAATCCTGTTCCTTGCTGTATTTGCCGTGGTCATAGAAGGGCAGGTTTTGGAAGTGGATGTTTTCGTCCGGTAGGCCCGCAAAACGGGCACCTGCTATGGCCTCCCCCTTGCGGATAAGTCCTTTGACGGTGAGCAGCTCCGGCGTATCAACTTGGTTGGGCTTCTTGTCGACAAGAAACCGACGGGCATCCTTATAGAGCGCTTCCAATTTTTGTGTGTCGATTCCCTGCGATTTGACAAAATCAGTGGCAAATTCGACGAATCGCAGCGCATCGTCATCCCATACGGCCGTATTACCCGACGTCTGGTAGGCAACATGCACCTCATGGCCCTGGTCTGCCAAGCGGATAAACGTGCCACCCATTGATATCACGTCATCATCGGGATGCGGGGAAAAGATGACGGAGCGCTTCTTGCTTGGTTCGCGCCGTTCCGGGCGCTGACTATCGTCTGCATTGGGCTTACCTCCTGGCCACCCAGTGATGGTATGCTGCAGTTGGTTAAAAATATCGATATTGATATGGTATACGGGGCCTTTCTCCGTAGCAAGCTGGGCCATACCGTTGTTGTTATAATCATCTTCGGTAAGCTTGAGCACAGGTTTCTTAAGCGTGTGCGAGAGCCATACGACGGCCTTCTTGATGGTCCGGCGATCCCATACACAATCCTTCACGAGCCAAGGCGTATCGAAGCGGGTCAGCTGTGAAGCCGCGTCCACGTCGAGCACAAATTCCACGTTTTCCGAAAGCTGGAGATAGGTGGCCGGAACATCCGAGGAGATCTCGCCCTCTATCGCTTTCTTCACGATTTCAGCCTTTTTCTCATTCCATGCCATCAGGATGATTTCGCGGGCCTTGAAGATGGTACCGATACCCATGGTGATGGCTTTGGTCGGTACGTTCTCCTTACCTCCAAAGTCACGTGAGGCATCCCGGCGGGTCAAATCATCCAAGGTAACCAGCCGTGTCCCCGAGTTGGGTGCCGAGCCCGGTTCGTTGAACCCGATGTGGCCTGTACGGCCAATGCCCAGTACTTGTAGATCGAGCCCGCCTAAAGCCGTGATTTTTTGCTCATAGGCCAGGCAATAGTCGTGGATTTCTTCCATGGGCAATGTCCCATCGGGTATGTGCACATTGCCCCTTTCGATATCCACATGGTTAAAGAGGTTCCTATTCATGAACGTCACATAGCTCTGCTCTGAATCGGGTTGCATGGGGTAGTACTCATCCAGGTTGAAGGTAATCACGTTTTTGAAACTCAGTCCTTCTTCCTTATGCAGGCGCACCAGCTCTGCATACACATTTACAGGGGTTGCACCTGTAGCAAGGCCAAGGATGGCCTGCTCACCTTTTTCTTGTTTGCTGCGGATCAGGTCGGCGATACGCTGGGCCACAGCAATGGAAGCTGTGGTGGGGTCGGAGTAAACGCTTACAGGTACCTTCTCGAAGCGTGTCTCTTCCAGTAAATTTAATCTTGCCATTGTAAGGAATTACGTATAAGGTGAGACGCAAAAATACACAGTTATTTGAAAAAAATAGCAAAAGATGGCATCACTTTTTCAATTTTCTTCCAAAACGTGAGATGCAATCGTGTGCGCTAATTTTCAAAATAACTGTGCAAGCGTCACCTCGTTATCCACATATTGATCTTTGTATTCATTCTTAGCAATACCGTAGGTAGTAATGAACGTGGTGAACGTAGTCTTTTTGGACTTTAACGCATTTTTGTAGGCCAGCGTTTTGTGGTGTAGCTTTTTGTTGTGGGCGGGATTTTCCTATAAACTTTAGGTAGAATAACGAGTATTCATCGGTGAGCCGGATAATGGCGTCTTTTGATTTGCGATTGATGGGCAAGTAGTTGGTAATAAACTATTTGCGTAGCATGCCTTGCGGCGAAAAGCAAAGATCGTCGATATTATGTGTGGCACTTTTGCCGGATCTGATCAGGTCTAGGTAGTGGGGTATCCCGCCAATAGTCATGTACAACTCGGCAATCTGGTAGTCATTCAGTTTAACCCTTTTGTAGTGGAAAAATTCTTTAGTCTCCCGGAGCGTAAATGGCAATAACCGGATCTGACGGGTGATGCGGTTGTGGAGACCGTCCTTGTTGAACAGTATTTTTTCGATCATCCACGATGCAGCGGATCCGCATATAACGACGATGATATCAGTTCGTTTGGTACACCAAGCATTCCAAAAGTAATCAAAGGCATAGCGATTTCCTCGACTCTGCCAATTACTTGTTGTTCCATTTGATAAGATTCATTTGCGCCAAAAGCACACAAAATAGTTGACTGTTGGCGCGATTGAATACTAATAGTATAGAATACGAGGCGTTGGAGACATGGCAAACGATTGACTAAATCTTGTCGATTTAACACAACCGATTGCGTAAATTAAACAAACGGTTGCGTTGCGCAATGTCTTTTTTTTGTCATAAATATACTTTAACATTGTTTAACAATTGAGGCAGCTGCACAGAAAATTGTTGCCTCCCATGCTAACTAATTTTTAAAGAAAGATTATTTGAGGAAGGGATAAGC
Source organism: Parapedobacter tibetensis (assembly GCF_024704835.1). Classification (GTDB taxonomy): domain Bacteria; phylum Bacteroidota; class Bacteroidia; order Sphingobacteriales; family Sphingobacteriaceae; genus Parapedobacter; species Parapedobacter tibetensis. The sequence continues at coordinate 319,795 of NZ_JAMXBE010000002.1, read as the reverse complement.
ACGTTGAACAACAGACGATGGAGTATCTCATTCTAGAAATAATTTTAAGCCCCGATAAATTGACGACTAATCTTATTGTTTATGAAGCAATGTTTTACTATGACAGTGTTTTGGCTTGCGATATGTATCGCCAATGCACAACAAAAAACGGTAACTGGTGTCGTGCGCGATAGCGATGGCTCCGCGTTGCCCGGTGTTACTGTATTTGAGAAGAATGTATCCGCCAACCAAGTGCAGACCAACGACGATGGTCAATTTTCGATTACTGTAGATGGCAGCAAGAGTAGCCTTATCTTTACCTACGTAGGCTATCGGCCTCAAGAGCTGACTGTCGGATCGCGTACGCTCTTAGATGTTACGTTAGTGGAAGACGTTTCATCACTGGATGAAATCGTGATTGTCGGCTATCAACGTCAGTCGCGGAAAAAAACGACCGGCGCGATGCAGATTGTTGGTGGTGAAGAAATCGAGAATTTACCTGCGCCAAGTTTCGAATCCTTACTTCAAGGTCGCGTATCGGGGGTAAACATCCAGAACTTCTCGGGGGCACCGGGTGCGCGCAACACATTCACGGTGCGCGGTAATACCACTATATCACAAGACCTTAGCTCCGAGATCGATCTCGCAAACACCTTAAGTTCGCCGCTTTTCATCATCGATGGTATGCCGGTATCGACCAATGACCTCGCCGGATCGATGGCCACCGGAACCAACTACATTGCCGGCATCAATGTGAACGATATCGCGATGATTACCGTACAGAAAGACGCCGCTGCTACCGCGGTATGGGGGTCGCGGGGAGCAAATGGTGTGATTCTCATTAACACCAAAAAAGGAAAAACCGGCAAGCCCAGTGTCCGTGTGGGCTACTATGCGGGCATGACACAAACCCCCGAACTCCAACGAACTATCGCCGGTCTGCAGGAACGCCGGCAAAAAATGGGACTCATCAAAGAATACGGTACGCACCAGCAACTTGCCAATATTCCGCAGGTCCTGACCGACAGTCTCAATCCGAGTTTCAATAATGCCACGGACTGGCAAGAGTTGTTCTACAATACCGGAATGCTCCAGAACATGGATGTCAATTTCTCGGGTGGCACCGAGCAATTGAACTACCGACTTGGGTTGAACTATTACGATGAGGAGGGTATTGTTCGAAATACCGGCTTTACCCGTTATTCCCTACGCGGTAACTTTAACTTTAACCTTTTTCCCATCGCACGGACCAGCCTCATCGTTGCCGCTTCGCGGATGAACCGTAAACGGGGGCTGGGGCGAAATCCCATCGACGAAATTACGCCGATAAATGCCACCTCCCTCCCGGCATCGTTTGTCCGGTTGGAAGATGCCGATTACGACTTTTACTACGGGCAATATGACCAGTTACGGGACGACAACATCACCGATGCGCTCAGCTTATTTTCCCAAACAGATATCGACCTCCTAAAGAATCTCACCTACAGTTTTCAAGGATCTATACAGGGCACATTGGACCGCCGCGACCGGTTCATGCCTACCACCATCGCGACCGAAGGCGAATCGTTCGCCTCATCTGAAAAGAATGACAACTATGTGTACAACATTGCCAATGTACTGAATTATACACAAACCATTGGTAATGACCACACATTCATCCTCACCGGGATGCAATCTTTTGACTATACCCAGCACAAAAGATCATACCTCATCGGGTATAACGTACCCACCGACGACATCGAGGTCGTAACCGGCATCGCACAGCGAGACCTCTCGGGTTTTTCCGACATCCGCGAGGCAGGATTGCTGTCCTTTATGGGACAATTTGCTTATGACTACAAATCAAAGTATATCTTAAATGCCTCTTGGCGAGCCGATGCTTCCTCGCGGTTCGGTACGAATACCAAATGGGGCTATTTTCCGGCAGTATCAATGGCGTGGAATGTTTCTGATGAGCCATTCTTACAGGACGTCGCATGGCTGAGCTCGTTGAAGCTCCGTGCAAGCTGGGGAGAATCCGGCACCTTGCCGCGCGACTTCTACGCACCATTCAACGTCTGGGATTTACCATCTACGACCTATGGTGGCAATACCATTGCCGTCCCATCGTTTAACCGGCCATTGACGCTCGATATCCTGACGTGGAACAAATCAGTACAAACGAACATCGGGACGGATTTCTCGCTTTTCCAAGGGCGGTTGAACGGTATGGTTGATGTGTACCGCAAAGAGACCAAGGACCCCATCATGTCTTTCGACTTTCCTTTCTATACAGGATACACTAGCCTGTCGTATAATGTACCGATGAATATACTCAATGAAGGGGTCGATGTACAGCTCACCTCACGCAATCTGAAAACTTCTAGCCCGTTGCAGTGGTCTACCACTCTCAATCTGAGCTATAACAAAAACAGGTTGGGCTCGCTGCCGAATGGCGATCGCTCGTTTTACCAAGACGCCCGCGGTGGACAGCAGCTACTATTTTCGGTGGGCTCGCCCATTTACCAATGGGCGCAGATGATCTATCAAGGCGTTTATACCCATGCCGACGAAATCCCGGTCAATCCGGTGACGGGTAGCAGGCTCACCTATTTCAAGGGCAACTATGCCGTGCAACCCGGTTTTCCCAATTGGCAAGATATCAACGGCGATTGGGATGTGTGGAGTGACGAAGACCGCGGTGCGGCCGATGGTGACTTGACCCCCACGGGCGACCCTAATCCACACTTTACCGGTGGATTGTATAACGAATTTACTTGGAAAAGTGTGTCCCTTGGGGTACTCGGTGTATTCACTTTCAAACGAGACATCATCAATACCTTTTTGGCCGACCAATACAGTGGCGTTTGGAATTTCGCCAGCAATGGCATCAGCGATTTCGCCAACCAGCGGCTCCCCGATTATAGCGAAGTCGACTACTGGACGCCCAGTAAGGCCCAAGACCCCAACTACCAGGCGGAATTCCCATCGCTCAGCCCGTATGGACCGAATTACTACCAGTTTCTTCCGTTCAGTACGATGTGGAACGAAAATGGCAATTATTTCAAAATCAAGACCGTGACAGTAGGATATAACTTTTCCCCACGGCTGCTGAGCCGAACTGGAATGGGAATCCAAGGTATACGCTTGTATTCTATCATGGATAATATCCTAACCTTCCAGTCGGCCACGGTTCCTGATGCCGAACTTATTACCCCCCAAGGAGAATATGACGGCGGTGCTTATCCCCTCCCACGTAAATTCACGTTCGGCTTGGAGATTACCTTTTAATTGATAACGTTGAAATGAGAAGAATCATGAAAAAACGACTTTATAAACTATCCATATACCTGATGGCCATAGCCATTACTGGTAATGCACTTGTAGGATGCGAAAAATACATCAACCTGGAGCCGAAAAACTCAACCTATGATGGCGTGTTCTGGGTTAATGGTGCCAACGTGCAAAAAGCACTTTCTGGTGCCTATAGCATGCTTCGAAGTGCTTTACGACAAGACCGGAGTTATTTTATATTCGGAGATGTAGCTGCCAATAATTTTGTATTGGGAGGTGATTTCTGGAACTATAATACATTTGTCGAAAGCGGCAATTTCCGATTCGGCTATGCCCCTTACCTAGAAGCCTCGGTATGGAACTGGAGCCGGTTTTATGGCATCATCAACCAGTGCCACCTCATCGTTGAAAATACCGCTGCCATCGACGTCTCCAAATTCAGCGGTGGCGAGGCCCAGCAACGGCAGCTCGAAGGCGAAGCTCTCTTCCTACGCGCTTTTACCTATTTCTATATGCAGCGCGTTTGGGGCGATGTAGTATTAACCAAAGAATCATTCCGCGACCCCCAGAATATTCCTATCATACCGCGCATCCCGGAAGAAGAAACATTGGCCTTCTGTATTGAGGATCTGGAAAAAAGCATCACCTTGCTGGATAATACCAGCGATAAAACACTGGCCAGCAAAGGGGCGGCCCAAGCGTTGCTCGCCCACATCTACGCTTGGAAACACGATTACCAGCAAGCCGAATCCTATGCGGATGACGTTATTGCAGGTCCATATGGGTTAGAATCCATCGAAAACTATATCGATATCTGGAAGGGCAACTCGCAGGAAAGCATCTTCGAGCTGAACATGCTGTTTGATGCGGTAGGCAACGAAGCCACAGCGGGATTTTTCAATATCTTTTTGACTGACCCCTTCATCCGAAACAAATCAGCCGCGTCATCTTGGACAATCGGCGACGAAGTTTCCCAGTTGCTGTTCCACCAAGAGGAAGCCCGGTTTGACACCATCACCACCGCCGGAGCAAGTTCGACAATGCTGTTGAATAAGTATAGAGGAGTCGACTATTATGATGCCAATAATCCCAATGAATATGTGGTAAGCAACAACCTTGTGCTATATCGGCTGGCCGACCTCTACTTGCTTCGCGCAGAAGCTCGCTTCAAAAACGGCAACGAAGCCGGTGCACTGGCCGACCTTAACTTTATCCGCCAACGAGCTAAATTAGCTGACTTCACCGGTTCGGGCGATGCGCTCTTCAACGAAATCTTTGACGAGCGGCGACGGGAACTCATTGGCGAAGGCCATACGCAATTTGACATGATCCGCATGGAGCAACTGCAACGGCTCTACCCTTCACAGTATACCAACGAGCGGATTGCGAAACAGGGATATTATTGGCCTTTAAACATGCGTGAACTGCTTCCCCAAAACCCAGAACTGACCCAAAACGAGTGGTGGAGTGCAAACTAATGACCAACATAAAATCAAACAACAATGAAAATAGCCATCAATTATATTGTATTTGCTGCAGCACTGACGTTTGCTGTAGCCTCCTGTAAGCAAGATGACTACTTTGTGGGCGGAGACCTCCATAACCCGAATGTACCGCATAACACGTATGACTTCCTGAAAAATAATGACCGTGGGTTGTTTGACACGCTATTGATGCTCGTCGACGCCGCCGGTATGCAGGAAGAGATTAACCAATCGGGTATCACATTCTTTGCCCCCACGGATTACTCCATCAAGAATTACGTTGCAGCCCGCACAGCAATCGAGCAAAACATCGATCCTTTTCGGATGTGGACCGTCGACTCCATCATGAAGTACGAGTTACCGCAATTCGCGGATTCCCTACGCATGTACATCATCCCCGAGCCGATTACGTATGAAGATCTGAATCTAAATGGCGAAGGCATACTCTACCAGACGCTAAACAACGACTACGTGGCTGTTACCTACGAAGAGACCAATGACCCCGCATTAGGATATAATCCCAACAGTTCCCATTTCCCACGGATCATGTACTACAACTACTTAAAAATTCCTAGTGGTACAACACCGGATCTTAGCCCCGGCTCTTCCCTTTCTTTCATTCGTACACGGGTACAGACGTCTGGAGTGATCAGTACGACAGGGAGAGTCAATGTACTGGAAAATGGCCATCAGTTGTTTTTCTTTAGGCAAAACCTATAACGTAATAATATATAGATACGTACATTTCAAATTCATAAGAACATGAAACGCAATATAAGACTGAATATTCTGATAGCCGCATCCCTCGTCGTGATGGTTGCAGCTTGCAAAAAAGTCCCCGATGGCTTTCTAAGCGATTACATACGATACGAAGAGCTTCCTATTAATGTGCCGCAGGGTCGTGCGTACGTCAGCTATGCACTCAATCCCGATGGTTCAAACAAACCGGCAAAAATCAAATTGCTCCATATTTATGACAAAGTCTCGGGCGATGACGTAACCGACCTCTTTATGCAAAAATATGAACTTCCGGTATGGACGGGGTATTACGATCCGAAGGTCGACACGACATTGGAACTCATCGATGCCAAACGAAAAGATTCCTTGGTTTATCCGATCAGCATCAATGAAGCCAGTGGGCAGCTGGAAGCCAATCGCGGAACAGTGAATCTGCCATTAGGTTCCTATGAGTTCGACTTGGAAGTCACGAACTCTGCGGGTACGAAACATTACCCCCTAATCGGTGAATTTAACTTGAACGAAGCGCCCTTTTTTGAAGTTCCTGCTGTACGCAGCACGGTGGCTATGAAGGTTGGCGAGGAGTCGACCACCAAGCTCCTCCCCGCCGGCGGAATTGAAGTAAATCGTATCGGAGATGATGAAGACAAGATCATTGTGCGTATCGTAGACAAAAATGGTGTGCCGTTCAATCCAGCAGCAGGGGAAATAGCCCGCAGACCCGCTTCAGGTACTGGCGGGGGCTGGCTGCAAACCATGCAGGACTATGCGTTGAGCTACGAAGTTTTTGAGGATCGAATGGAATTTGACTATGCAGTGGTGCCGTTTCCACTGAATTCGTTGGGAAATGGCTTCAACTATTATTACCGAATTCCCACTCAATATGTGCAATTTGACGAGGGCCTGGAGTTACCCAACGACACCTATTCTTGTAATGCCCGATTCTCTTTTAGAGCATTTTTACCCGGAACATACGAGATAAGGGTTATTGTTGACGGTATAACCAAACGATAATAACTCATGAGAAAAAACTTGCTTCTACTAATTTATCTTGCTTGTACTTTGCCTGTCGCGCAAGCACAATCCGCTAAAGAACTGGCTGCTGCTTATGCCGACCTTTCACTATTTGAGACACCGATGGCGCTATCCTTGAAGAAGGGAATAAAAAAGGGTGACATCGAAAAAATAAAGAATGACCAGTTAAGGGAAACAGCCCGCCTGCTGTTTACTAAGCAGTATAACACCAAATACCGCATGGCCAGTTATGAGGCTTATCTTACGCCCAGTACATTAGGCCAGCAATTAATGATTGGCGATGGCTATAGTAAATATGAAAATATTACAGGTATTTATTTACCTATAGGTAAGCATATTGTATTGGTTGATCATATCGCGCAGGATAAAGAAGTAAACCTTGTTATACCCAATTGGAACCGGCGAGCTCCGGAAGGGATTGAGCCTACCAAAGATCCGGCAGGATGGGGCATTGTAAAACAACAATTCAGCTTGCATAATGGCGTAAATATAATCGAAGTAAAAGATTTTGACGGACTAGCTTATCTTGATTACTTCACGGACACTCCTGAAGAAGCAAAACCGGTGCAGGTGCACTTTCCAGCATCCTTAATAAATGGGTATTTCGATATCGCCATGCATAACAATACCGATTGGAATAACCTGATTAACAATGCTGTATATCCCATCATTGACGCAAAAGGCAAACATATCCAAATCGCATACCCTGCTGCTGATTGCAAGACATATGCTTACAATCGAGGTGTTGAATTAATCAGCAATTACGACTCATTGGTTTACCGCCAACACCGCGTCATGGGGTTGGTGAAATATAACAAAGTGCCCAACAACCACATACTGGCACGTGTCAACTACAATTACTACATGTTTCGTGATGGCGATGGCGTAGCCTATATGGGTACAGAGCCGGGCAATGCGATGCCTTTGGTGGTCGACCCGGACCGGGTAATATCAGGCGACCCCTGTTGGGGCTTTAGCCATGAAGTGGGACACGTGCATCAGTTGCGCCCCGCTTTCAACTGGGGCGGCTTGGGCGAGGTGAGCAATAATGTGTTTACCATGTATGTAACGACATCTTTTGGCGTTGAAAGTCGGCTATGGGGACAGGATAACTACCAAAAAGCGCGCGATAGCATCATCAACCGCAAGATCAGCTACCTGCAAGATGATGACGTGTTCAACCGGCTGGTGCCGTTTTGGCAACTGCAGCTTTACTTTTCAGGCGCTGGTGGCAATCCCGATTTCTATCCCGACCTATTTGAAGCATTCCGCACTGAAGGCACTGGTGACCATGCCAGTGGCAGGAGATCACGAAGGACCGGAGGATGGGGAGACCGAGGGAGTAATCCTGCCCAATACCAACTCACTTTTGTCAAGACCGCCTGCAAAATAGGTAAAGTAGATTTAACGGAATTTTTTGATCAATACGGTTTCTTCTATGTCGGCGATTTTGATTATAATGATTATGGAAATTATAGTTACAGCATGACCCAGGAAATGGTGGATACGTGCAAGGCTGAGATCAAAGCAATGAATTTACCAAAACCAACGGTCGACATCAGCAAACTGAGTGATTGAGTGCCTGGGAAAAATCAAACAAACGGTTGCGTTGTTCTGATATTTTGATAACTCGGCAAACTATCCGATACTTGTTAAACGAACAACGTGTGATATGTGGTTGCTGACTACCCTAAAATACTGATGTATGAAATACAATCGCAGAAATTTCTTGAGAAGCGCCACCCTCCTGTCCGGAGCCGTGGCCACATTGCCGGCCATGGCGCGTGAGGCACGTAGCAATAGCGAGTCCTGGATGCGCGATACCCAGCCTTCGCGCCCACAACGATTTAATATGAGCGGATACGCCGCCCCGAAAATCGATCAGGTGCGCATCGGCTTCATCGGCCTGGGCCAGCGCGGCCCGGGAGCGGTAAACCGGATGTCGCGCATTGAGGGGGTGGAGATAAAGGCCCTATGCGATAAGGATCCCGCCCGCGCAACCAAAGCGCAGGACATATTGGCAAAAAGCGGTCTTCCCAAAGCCAAGGAATATTCAGGAGAAGAAGGCTGGAAAGACATGGTGGCCAATGAGGAGCTCGACCTGGTCTATATCTGCACACCATGGCACCTGCATACGCCCATGTCGCTCTTTGCCATGGAACATGGTAAGCATGTGGCCTGTGAAGTACCTATAGCCGTTACGCTGGATGAATGTTGGGATCTTGTGGAAACATCCGAAAAAACCAAAAAGCATTGCATGATGTTGGAAAACTGCTGCTATGACTTTTTTGAGATGCTCACCCTCAACATGGCACGCAATGGAATGTTTGGGGAGATTGTCCATGCCGAGGGGGCGTATATCCATGACCTGCGCGACCTCAACTTTTCTAAAACGGGCTATACGGATATGTGGCGATTGGAACAGAATGCGTCACGCAACGGCAACCTATACCCCACCCATGGCCTTGGTCCCATTGCTCAATGCCTCGACATCAACAGGGGCGACAAGATGGATTATCTGGTATCGATGTCGACCAATGATTTTATGATGGGCGATACGGCCATAGAAAAGGCAAAGGAAGATGCGTTTTTCCAACCCTTTGTGGGTAGGCCTTATCGGGGCAATATGAATACCACCATGATCCATACCGCCAAGGGAAAGACAATGATGGTGCAACACGATGTGACTTCTCCCCGCCCGTATTCACGCATCCACCTCATTAGCGGCACCAAAGGCGTAGCTTCCAAGTATCCATCGCCAGAACGTATCGCTTTTGGCCACGAATGGGTCAAAGACGCAGAAATGAAGGAACTGGAAGCGAAGTATACCCCTCCATTAATCAAGCATGTGGGTGAGGTAGCCAAGCAGGTAGGTGGCCATGGCGGCATGGATTTCATCATGGACTGGCGGTTGATTGACTGCCTGCGCAATGGACTACCACTCGATCAGGATGTGTATGATGGTGCCTTATGGAGCAGTATCTTCCCATTGAGTGAGCGGTCCGTAGCCAAGCGCTCGCGCTCCCTGGATGTGCCTGATTTTACCCGTGGCGCTTGGCAGACCAACAAGCCGGTGGATCTCACCTTGGAGGGAGGAGCCACTACTGGCGTAAGGAAAACAGGGTAGTCAATATTCCTATGGAGCCCTACTGTCTCCGTAGCCGTTGCTCCAGGTATAATTCTACTTCCTCGTTGATACGGTGATAGGTATTGGATTCCTGCTCGGCTAATCGATCCGTGAAGAGGATACCATACAGGTGGTCGGTTTCATGCTGGAAAATGACGGCTGTAAAACCCTCCACCATTTCTTCATGGTGTTTACCGTCGATATCGTCATATTCCAACCGTATGGTATAATTCCGCAGCACCTGCCCCATCGTATCGGCAATGGAAAGGCAGCCCTCTACACCCTTACGCAGGAGCTTGGCGCGCCATGTGATTTTTGGATTGAGGTACAATTCCAACGGTTCCCCTGCCTTATCGAACCGTTGCACCCAAATGAGGTTGCGGTTTATACCTACCTGTGGGGCGGCGATACCCACACCGGGATGAAGAGAGTCCGTTACGGCGAGGTGCATCCGCTTCGCCAAAAGCGGCAGCAACGCTTCTTTTGAGTCAATGTCTGCCGACACGGATTTTAAGATATGAAGTTCATCGGGCACGGTGTCTTGGATTACGCGCATTAGTTTGGTTGTATCGCCAGACAAAATAAGGCTTTGCTCTTCGGCGCTAATAGGTTTGGGGGGAGTGGTGGGCTGTGGCCGCTGCTTCATTGGACCCGTGTATTTCCGCTCTCCCGCACGGATGGCCATATTCAGGTTGTTTTCGGCGGGTGGCACGGGGCAACGGTAGCCGCCACTATACGCGCAATAGGGATTATATGCGTGGTTGAAGTCAATCACGATATGCCCGTTCTGAATATCGCCAACGGACAAGTCGATATACCTTCCTCCACCATAGGTTTCATCGCCATTGGTCAAATCAGTGAACGGCAGAAAGAGGTGATCGCGATACATGGGATTGGCAAACAAATCCATGCTGCGGTAAAGGGTTAGTTCAGCCGTGTCCTTGCCGACGCTGAACCGTGCTTTGGCATACCGGATATATTCCTTGCTGGTACCATCGGAAGTGGGCATCCGGAAGGGTTGCTCGTTGTGCAGGTGTGCTACGGTAGCCACTACAAGGAAACTGCTGTCCGGATGATAATGATGCAGGTATTGGGTATCTGCTGTGGTCAATGGCCCCGTCGGATTTTTAGCAAAGCTTTCCAATTTGGCTTGGCGTGAAGCCAAAACGCGCTCTGCAAAGGATTGCCCGTAACTAAACCCTGAAACTGCAATAAACACAATTGCCAAAAGTACGCCTATCCCCAACCAATGTCTTCTTTGAGTCATGTTAATAAAATAATTGAAGTCTCGCAAAGATAATAAATCGTATCCTCCGTCGGTTGTTTTACCCTTCGAAAGAATAACCCTTACTATTGGCCTGCCTATCGGGTATGGATGCTCAGAAGACCTGAAGTTGAACCAACTAATCAACTAAGGTAAAAGGGCTCTTGACGGTTGGTTTAGGGATTTTCTGGCTTTCGGCGTATAATGAATGGTCAACTTCATTCAGCATCAATCATGTCATTAATCGTAGTAAAAGGGGACAATTGTCCTTCCGCTGCCTCTTGAAGAGATGCTGTGGCGCCCTTTATAACATGAGCTGGAAGTTCATCATCTTCCTTAATAAAACTAATCTTTAGCAGCCTGAGTACTGCTTCAACAGCGTTTAGTTGTTCGGCATTTTGAGGTTGCACAATTAACGTTTTCATTGTCAATAATTTCACCAATCTTAATTATCGGTAAAGATAAGAATAAATGGGATAATAAAAAAGACTGCTTCTCCATCCTTCAAGATCAGCGACCGTCATTCACCAATTGCCGACGACCCGAAGTAACCCAAAGCATCAAGTAGGTGAGCGCGGCATTGTAAATGATCAATTCAAACCCTACTGCATAGGCTGTGTGAGGCACTAAGATATACGTGTTGACCAAATAACAGAGTACCGGCGATAGCAGGCATATATAGGGCACAAGCCTATCGGTTACCTGCCGCTTGGTGAGGATACCGAATGCAAAGAGCCCCAACAAAGGGCCGTAGGTATAGCTGGCCGCCGTGAAGATGGCATTCACCACCGAATCGTCGTTGATAACCCTGAAAACCAATACCACAAGCAGCATAAGCGCCGAAAAAGCAAAATGCACTTTATTCCGTGTTTTAACCAATGCCCGGTCATTCGGGTCGATCTTTTTGTTGAAATTGAGAAAATCCACGCAAAACGATGTCGTCAGTGCCGTTAGTGCGGAGTCGGTGGTGGCGAATGTGGCTGCTGTAAGGCCCATCATGAAAACGATACCCGGCAGGATAGCCAGGTGATTAAGGGCTATCTCGGGGTACAGGTAGTCCGGTGTAGCCAGGGCAGCCGCATCAATCCCGTGTTGTCCGGCATACACATACAGCAATGCCCCCACCGAAAGAAAAAAGATATTGGTGATGACAAAAATGCCCGTAAATGTGAGCATGTTCTTCTGGGCTTCGCCGATAGTCTTCATGCTCAGGTTCTTCTGCATGAGATCTTGGTCGAGCCCCGTCATGCCGATGGTGACGAAGATACCACCTAGGAAATGCTTCCAGAAATGGGCACGGTTGCCCAGGGCATCCTCCCAAAAGAATATCTTGGAATAGCTGCTTTCCTTGACCGTTTCGATGGCTTGGACAAGGCCAAGCCCAAGGCTATCGGCCATGAAATAGATGGACAAAATCACTGCCAGCACCAAAAAGAATGTCTGCAGCATATCCGTGATGATAATCGTTTTGAGACCGCCTTTATTGGTGTATAACCAAATCAGGACTAAGCACAGAATGATCGTAACGGCAAAGGGGATATTCCAGGCATCGAAGATAAACCGCTGCAGGATGATAGCCACCAAATAGAGGCGGAATGCCGAGCCGATGGTGCGCGAGATCAGGAAGATCATCGCTCCGGTCTTATAGCTCCTATGCCCCAGGCGCTCCTCCAAGTAGGTATAGATGGATGTCAGTTGCATCCGGTAATACAATGGCAGCAGCACATAAGCAATGATGATAAAGCCCACAGCATTGCCCAATACGAACTGGAAATAACCGAAATCGCTTTTGCCCACCGCCCCGGGAACCGATATAAAGGTAACACCCGATAGCGTGGTACCAATCATACCAAAAGCCACCATGTACCATTTGGCACTCCTATTGGCCACAAAGAAAGTGGAATTATCCGCCGATTTCCGTGAAGTGTAGTAGGCGACACCTAACAAGATGCAGAAATAAACGACCAAAAAAAGGAGCAGGACAGTTGGAGTCATGTGGTATCTGTGTTTATGGGCTTAACGTATTCAATGGTCTGCTACGCGAGAATGCTCGATGGCCTTGCGTACGCTGCCGTGTTTTTCCAGCAAATCAGAGGCTAACTGCGCGTCTATACCTGTTTCTTCCATAATAATTCGGATGCCCCGGCTGAACAGCTTGTTGTTGGTCAGCTGCATATCCACCATTTTATTACCCTTTACACGTCCCAATTGGATCATTACCGTGGTGCTGATCATATTGAGCACCAATTTTTGGGCCGTCCCAGCCTTCATCCTCGTGGAGCCCGTGACAAACTCGGGACCTACAATCACCTCTATGGGATAGGTTGACTCAGCTGCGATAGCGGACCTCGAATTGCATACGATGCAGCCCGTTACTAAGCCCGCAGCATTGGCGGCCTTAAGCGCTCCCTTTACATATGGGGTACCCCCTGAGGCGGCAATGCCTACCACCACATCCTTACTATTGACACTATGTTCCTGCAAATCAATCCAGGCCTGCTCTTCATCATCTTCTGCAAACTCCACTGCCTTACGGATAGCGATATCGCCCCCCGCGATGAGCCCGATAATCCAGTCATAAGGCACGCCGAAGGTAGGAGGACATTCCGAAGCATCCAGGATCCCTAATCGGCCACTGGTGCCCGCGCCGATATAAAACAACCGCCCGCCTTCTTTCATGGAAGCCACCGTGGCTTGTATAAGCAGCTCAATCTGCGGAATGGCCTTTTGCACGGCGGCAGCAACGGTCTGGTCTTCTTTATTGATGTTCGTCAATATCTCTCCGACAGACATCTTGTCCAAATCCTGATAATTTGATTCTTTCTCAGTAGTGTTTGTCATCTCACTCGTGTTGTATACTTCAATTTAAAATTTGTGTCTTGTGGTCGGTGTACTGTGACCACCGCTTATTATTATGTCGATAAAGTAAAGAAAAAACCGATAGAGTTTAGTCAACTAATTTATCTATCCGTTTAAATTCATATCCCTTCGCTATCAATACCTCAATTAATTCGGGCAATCTGTGATAAAACTTATCTTTCCTCCTCGGGTCCGTACCCAAATGCACCAGTATCATAAATCCATTTAGTCCATTTGGATGGTGCGCTTCATAAGCAAGCACCTCTTCATACAACTTATCCGAAGCTACATAACGCTGTCCCATTTCGGGATAGGTGTAATCCGCTGCGGTACGCAACCCCGGTGTAAAATTCACCAAGTGAACCCCTAGCTCGGCTGCCCACTCCACAATGCTCCTATTATACCATTCATACGGCGGCATAAAAAACCGGGCTTGGCGCTTATCGACACCCCATTGTGCCATCTGGACATAATTCGCTTCCAAATCCTTGCCAAAAATTGCCTTGCTGACCAATAGACTGTCCCGGTTGCTCCAATCGCAATAGAGCAGATGTTGGTCTGAATGCGGACCGATATAGTGCCCGTCAGCAACCAATCGCTTGATATGCTCCCCATTCTCTGGATTGCGGTAATAATTCCCTGTCAGGAAAAAAGATCCTTTGATCTGGTAGTTGTTCAATGCATTTAATATAAATGAAGCGCCCTCCCCATATTCGTCTGCTGTAAATACAAACGCGATTTTACGCTGTGTCGTATCGCCCCTAATGATACAACCGTACTTATCGGTCACTACTTTTTTGGCCTAGCCACCTCCCGCGACTCCTGTTCCTTGGCAGCCAATAGGTATACCAACGAGGCGGTGCCATCCATGGTAGGCTCGTTGGTACTGTAATCGCCATAGTCATCGTGGTACACCGCCAAATCCGATTGGAATGGCGCATATTCATCAGGCTTGGAGAGTTGGATGCCAATCAAGCTGTTGAATATATTCCCATATACAGGCCCATCAACCAAACCGCCATCGATTGGATAGTTCCCTAAATGCGTAAAGGCCGAATGGGGATCAATAGGCGTATCGCCCCATGCAGGCAATCCATATACCATGCTGGTGCCCCATGGATTGCAACCGAACAGCCAGTCCATATTGGCCTGTTCCAACTCGGCATAGGCATCATCTCCCGTCAAATCCCTGTACCATAAACATTGGATGGCAAAGGATACGGTCAGGTTATTGCTGCACCAAATAAAGGGCACGCCCCTGTAAAAGGCATTCTGCTTTGCCCGCGCCCAAACATGCTCAATCCCCTCCCGGTAATATGAAATGATTTCCTCCCGATCTTCATCCTTCAGCTGCTTCGCTAATGCATGGTGCCCCAGGTTGATAAAGGGATACCATTGGTAGTGCGCAGCGGTATCGTTTTCCAACCAGGGTGTTATTTCCTCCTGCCGGGCATAATGTAATGCCGCTTGTACAAACTTGGAATCACCTGTTACCAACCCATTCGTTGCCGCAGCCAATTCCATGTCGTCTACCCAATTATCTTCCGCATAGATGTAGGGCGACTTTACGGAAACGGTCTGTGTCACACCGGGCTTTATGTTCGCAAAATCATAGGCCGTTATTGCCTTCTTGCGCAGCATATTGGCATAGGATGCATCGGTATCTTCGAACAAAAGGCTTCCAAGGTTAAACGCGCTCGTAAATTTTGCGGCGGTGGAGCTTGTTCCCGTTGTATTGTTCAAAAACTTCCCCCTTTGTTGCGGCTCACCATCAATAAAGTACACCGGCCGCTCAAACCCACGACCATACAAAGAGTCCTCCCCGGGCAAGCGCATGCCTGCATGGTCCCTATCATCGGCGATTTGGTTGAATAGCAAGTGCGGTTCGGGATGCATTTTCAACAACCAATCCAGCCCCCATTTTGCTTCATCCAATACATCGGCAATTCCATTGTTTCCATCCAAGCCATTGGCTTGTTTATGATCTTCAAAAATACCCGGAAAATCGCGGTATGCCGCAAGGAGGTGATACGTGGCGTTCGCCGAAGTGGTCGAATATTGCAGGTAGTCCGAGGCATCATGCCAACCGCCCCCGACATCTATTTGGGTACTATCGGGCAACCCTGCTTTGGCCGCATACAAGGTAAAACCATCATGCGTATGGCAGCTGTCTTTCAAAAATGGATTGAACAGTGTCCGTTGCTGCCGCATGTAGCGCAACGCGAAATCGGCAGTACCTTGATATACGTCTTGCGCGATGCGGAATTCGGGCGACCGAACCCCTCCTACGTTGATGTAGTAGCTCCCTGTATCCGTGAACCCAGAAAAATCCAACCGATACGATTCCGCAAAGGGTCCGTAGGCTCCAAAAGGTGTTCCCGCTTCTCCATGAAAAACCTCCTTGTTGCTTTTGGCTTCCACCACGCTGAAACCCTCCAATGCTAGCTGCGATTTGCTGGCCCACACGGCTACTTTGATGCCCTGTGGTGTATAGCCTAGCTGGTTGATGCGTATCCATGAATCTTCGTTTTTTTGACAGGAAGAAAGGAAAAGTAAGGCGACGAATAGCCATCCCATTATGCTTCGACTATGCTCAGCATGAGATGGGGCCTCCCTAAAAACCTGCGTCTTCATCATTTATACAATTACCTATACTTCAAACAAACCACTTTCCCATCCATCGTACTAGCCACAAGCCGTTTCCGTTTCAGGGGGAGCAACGGGTTAATCATGGCATTGGATATCTTATATTGCCAAGCCACGTTGCCGGTCGCCGCATCTATACTACTGAGCAACCCCGCATGGCTAGGTACAAATACCAATCCATTCTGGGCCGAAATAGCAGAGGGCGTGAGTTCATAAGGCAGTTGTAACTTGGATTGCCAGGCAATCTGCATGCTATCCGCTTCCGTGGATATACCCAACACCTGTCCATCCATCGTTTTCACATAGGCCAGTTTGCCGTCTTCAGATAGCCCCATGGATTCGCGTACTCGTATGCTATCTATTTTCTTGCGCCAGATTTCCGTTCCATTATAGGCGTCCAATGCGGTCATGTACCGATCCGGTGCCACGATGAACACCCGTCCGTTAGCACCAACGGGATAGCATGCTGCGGGCGACAGCATCCGGCTAGAAGCACCGTTTGACCATTCCCATTTCAACGCACCCGTGGCTGGATCAAGGGCGTAAAATCCATTGCCCCATGAGCCGAAGTAGAGCGTATTTTCATACAGTAACGGTTTAGCCGATACGTATCCCTTCACCTCATCAAACGACCAAAGCAATTTGCCGGATTTGATAGCAAACGCCCTGAATTTACCATCGGAGGCACCGATATAGGCCATCCCTTTGTGCACCAATGGCGAACCCAACACCGCTTTTTCGGCTTCAAACTTCCACAGTAGCTTGCCTGTTTTCGCATCCAGGCAATAAATGAAATGATCCGTGGATCCCACCACCACATAGTTTTTCCAAACAGCTGGCGTGGAATACACTTTCCCTCCGGTTTGGAAGGTCCACGTTTTCCGACCTGTACGGGCATCCAATGCATATACTTGTCCGGCGGTATTGGCGGTGATGACCAGTTCTTTGTAAGCAGCCAATCCCGCTCCTACATCGCTTTCGTCTTGAAATGTCCATAGGGTATCCAGTTGCGGATAGTTATCGTTTACCGAATAATCAGGCCGTGGATAATCACGTTCTTCTTCGGCGAACCGATGGTTGACCAACGGGATAATGGCCCACGGATCCTGGGTACCCACTCCCGGGTTTCGTTCTTGGTATACGGCTTGGCCATCTGCTATGGTCACGATGTTATAGCCACCCACGGTATCCTTGGCACGCAAGTTGGAGCGGCCCATGATGCTGGGGATTCCTTCAAAGTCGTACTGTTTGTTTTGGTGGCCGTGGCCACAGGCAACCAATTGCACATTGCGGGTTTTCACCCGATCGAGCGCTTCAAACCAATTGTTGAGCGAAGAATCCTGCGGATAGTGATTCACATAGATAAGAGGCTGCTCCGTATTGGGGTGCGCTGCAAACAAGGAATCCATCCATACGAGGTTTTCGCGGGGTACCTGCCCCGGGCTCATCCGCATGTTAGGCCCCGAGTTGGTGCCCACAAAGAAATAGCCATTGTGCTCAAAGGCGAAGGTTTCCCCGCGAAATATCTTTCGGAAACTATTACCCCCGCTTTCTGACCAATTGGTATCGTGGTTGCCGGGAATGACATACCAAGGGATGCGGATGCTGTCCAACATGCGTTTGGCCAACACCAATTCCTCATCCGAACCAAATTCGGTAATGTCACCAGATAGGATAACAAAGTCGAGGTCCGGGTTGGCATTGATATCCGCTACGGTTCTCCGTAAATCCTCCTCGCCTGAGGCTCCGCCCACATGGACATCCGTCACATGGGCGAATTGGAAGGGTTGTGCATAGCTAGTTACGATGGTAAATAGCACCAACACATGAAATAACCCTAGCCGCCTCAACAAGCCACCGTGTCCCATCTTATCGATCATATTAAACAAGGTTTGATAATAACCGGCCATATGGATGGTTCACCGCTAATTCCCTCCACGAAATGCCACATCAAACGTGCTCGTCCCATTTCCGTTTACAGCCGTAATCCTGAAAACTGCATATTGGTTTTCGTCATAGATGTCAACGTAGATCATCGCTATGGTAGGGCCGGTAGACCCGCTGTACGTCGGGAATGTGTAATTACTATTATAATCAATGAGCTCAAAGTTCACATTGGTCGCACCGGATATATTAAACGTAGCGTTAGCAAATCCGGGTGTTTGATAAACCGGGTTATTGGGCACCGTAAAATACTCCAAAATGGGATAGGGTCCTCCTTCACCGGTGGTGTAATGGTCTGGCTCGATTACTGGTAATGCGGCAGCATTTGCTGTTGTGGCTACCCTCTCGGCTAAATCATACTGATCAGTACTTACCGCTTCTTGTGCATGCACATGGAGCATGTTGATGCTTAATACTGCGGTCAGCATTAAACAAGTCAAAAACATTAATCTTTTCATAAGGCTATTACGTTTTTAATAAATAAATAAATATGGTATACTAAACTTTCATATGAGCGGATAAAAAAACGCTCCTGTGGAAATCAACATTTTTTAGTTACCCCATCCGGTCGTTTGTGTCAAGGTATAACCCCTTTCCTGGTATTGAATGATTTGAGCTCGACCTAACGGTGCCATGTACACCCGAGCATCAAAAGCACTGCGATTAGATGCATTTTCAATCATGAAGTACCCTACCATATCAGCGGCATTGGAGCCGTTGTAGGTTACGATTGTGCCGTCTGTCTTCTTTACTTTCAATTTCCCCACATAACTTGAGCCTAGGTAAGCAGGAACCTCTTCCTGGATATTCACCCATGGTCCCATGAAGTAATCCGGATCAGTACTGAAATCCATATACTCGATTTTCTTCCACCGTTTGATGTCCAGTAAACGGCTATGTTCGAAGAAAAACTCCATACGCCGTTCGCGGCGGATCTCCCAAATTAATGCGGGCACGTCTGCGTCGCGGTCAGGATCATTCGGCAAGGCAGCCAGCGACAAAGGCGCCGTCTTTTGCACTCCCTTCGCAGTTGCCGCCGCATCAAGCGGCCGGTCACGGATGGCGTTGATGGAAGCGTCCAAGTCAGCTTGCGTGACCGCCGGACCGCCGAAATACCCCGCCAATACCGCTTTCGCCTCGATCCAATTGAGCGCGACTTCGGCCAAACGCATCACCGGCGCGTCGCTCGTATTTGAATTGCTTCCCCAAGCTGGGGGATAGCTACCTCCTATGTATGTCATTGCCTCACGGGATGCAAACTTGAACGTATAAAACAATGAGGCAGACGCCGAAAGCGGCCGTTCAAAAAACGTGGCCTCAAAACGGGGATCACGCGTTACAGCTAAATCAGCCAACGAAAAGCTCGATGCATCAGATATCGAAGAATTTTGCCAGACGTTTCCATCGTTGCAGATAAACGATTTGACCAATTCAAGATTTGCTCCGACTGGCTGGCTTTCTGTCCCATTGTTATACGATCCGATATGATGGGTAACCCCCAAATTCGAGTTGTATACCCGAAACATAATCACTTCGCGGTTGCTACTCAAGTCTTCGGACGCAAACAGGCTTTTGAAATCGCTGGCGAATGTATACGGTCCTGTCATAGCAAATTCTGCCGCCTCTACTGCAAACTCCAAGTACTTTTGAGCGCGCGCAGCATCAAGGCTGTGATAGTGCTGGAACGTGCCTTCAAAAAGCATCAAACGGGAGATAAACGCCGCCGCAATGTATTTATTCAATACATTCGCTCCATCATTCTCTCGGATGTTCTCCATCACGAATTTAAAGTCGTCGTAGACACCATCCATTACGACTCCACGGTTATCCCGATCCTTATACAATTGATCCCACTCGTCCTCTGTCAATACGTGATCATAGTAAGGCACGTCGCCGAACACACTGACCAAGCGGCTATACTCGAATCCACGGAAGAAGCGAGCTACAGCCATCCAGTGGCTATAGGCCGCCGGCTCTAGATTCGGTTGCGCGAGGTTCTCCAGCCGATCAATGAAAACATTGGCTTTGCGCACCCAGGAGAAATTCCAGGACGGACCTGCATATTGGGTTAGCCACAGCGCGGCCGCTCCGGTTTCGGCGGTTTGCGCACGGCTTGCTGGCACACTGTTCTCAAAATGGGTTTGCACGTTGCGGCTAGTCACATCATCGGAAAACGTATAGCCACGTACCGGTGCGTAATCAACCCCCCAAGTACTGTTGTATCCTACAAAGTACTGAGGATAGAAATCGTTGGCAAACAGGCGGACATCCGTTTCATTTCGCCAAAAATTATCATCTATGGGATCGGTCAGCGGCGGGCGATCCAACACATTTTTATTACATCCGGTAATCAGCAAAGATGCCACACAAACGCTATATATAATTTTATTTGGAAATCTCATGGTCTTAATAGTTAAAAGTTCAACTGCACACCGAAGGATACACTTTTGAATGCAGGGGTGCCCACACCCGTACGGCTGGAATTGTAGTTTGTATTATTGAACATTGAAAATCCGTCTACATTTTCCGGATCAATTGGCAAATCGTTGAGTTTGTCCCAAGTCAGGAAATTCTCAAGCGCCACATAGATCCGCGCAGTATTCACGCCTACACGGTTTAACACGACAGTTGGCAGCGAATAGCCAAGCGTCAGGTTTTTGAGCCGCAGATAAGACATATCCAACAGATACCGATCTTGCCGCTGCATATTGTTGTTGGTGTTACTGCCCGCATTATTGTAAGCAGCTGGATAGAACGCGTTGGTGTTTTCAGGCGTCCAATAATTGTCAGCTATTGCTGCAGGCATAGCACCGTCAGCGGAATTGAAGCCCGGAATGGCTAAAAAGCCTTGGCCCCATACTTCGCGGCTGCCCACTCCTTGGAAAAATGCCGAGAAATCAAATCCTTTATAGTCTGCACCCAAACGGAACCCATACTGATACCGTGGGGTAAAATTACCGATCATTTCCAGGTCACCGTGGTCACCAACCAACCTGCTACCATCATTAAGTTCGCCATCACCATTGACGTCGATAAATTTCACATCGCCTGGGCCAAAGAAGAAGTTGGCACTATTCTGCAGGTACGGCTGATAAACTGGTTTTTCACCATTGGGTCCGGGCTTTAACTTATATGTCTGCCTACCCGCATACTGGGCACTTTCGGCCTCCGTAAGGGTAATCAATTGCGGTGTGCCGTCGGCTCCCAGCTCGAAATCGCTTTCTTGGTAAAGACGGTCAGTCCGGTAACCCCAGATTTCGCCGTAGGTTTTACCCACATAATAGCTATCAATGTTTTGTGTACTGCCGTAAGCCGTGATGACCGATTTAGCGTCGGATATATTTGCTCGCACATTGATTCCCAATCCATTATCAAACCGATGATTGAAATCAACGGCAAAATCCCATCCCTTGGTCCGGAGTGATCCAAAGTTACCTTGCGGAGCATTGGCACCAAATGTAGGGGGGACACCTTCGGCCGGGACGATCATGTTCTCTGTGTCTCGCTGATACCAATCGAAGGAGAAGCCAAATTTATTGTTGAAGAACCGGGCATCTATCCCTAGGTTCAGGTCAATGACATCTTGCCATGTAATTGCTGATATCACCGCATTGGGGGTACCCACATAATTCACGCGCACACCATCGCTGCCGATCCAAGTCGACTGGCCGGTTTCCATCGT
Organism: Parapedobacter tibetensis; assembly: GCF_024704835.1. Lineage (GTDB taxonomy): Bacteria > Bacteroidota > Bacteroidia > Sphingobacteriales > Sphingobacteriaceae > Parapedobacter > Parapedobacter tibetensis. Next base: position 297,764 of record NZ_JAMXBE010000002.1, on the reverse strand, counting down.
CGGGACATATAGATTATTCGGCACTGACTGGTCACCAATACGTCCCCAAGAGCCGCGGATTTTCAATTGATCGACCGCATTGCGCGACCACTCCATAAAGTTTTCCTCGCTCAACACCCAACCAGCGGAGAATGATGGAAACCAGCGCCACTTCAAGTCGGTCGGAAACTTAGACGATCCATCATACCGCAAATTCGCCTCCAGCAAGTACTTATTCCGATAGGCATAGTTTACCCGTCCAAAATAGCCGAGCTGTGCCTCCCAAAATTCACCACCACCGCCTGTCCATGTGCCGTTACTAAACGGAAATTGTGGATTGTCGATATCCGTTAACCGCGTCACCTGCGTAAAATGATTTGCCCAATTATCCGTTACACGGTTCAAACCTAATATGAACTTGAATTGGTTATCCTCGTCAAGGGCTAGGTTATATGTTGTAAATGCATTAATGGTATGCTTATACCTATTTTCACTTAATTTATAAATATGGTCGGGAGCCGCACCGGGAGCCGTGTACGTTTGATAATTCAGGTCATAGGCCGGCATCGCATTCGGATCGGTACTAGGTACCATTTGCCCTTCATCATTTACGTACACCGGGTTGCCGCCGGCATCGGTTCTCGCGATAGGAGCTATCCATGAATTACGTGCAGTATATTGCGTACCCGGCCGATCCCAAATATGCTCCTGGTTGGAAAATGTATAATCAAAATCGACTGTCCAGTTATCCATGACATTCACTGTTGCACCTAAATTCAGGTTCATGTAATTATACAACAAACTGGCCGTGTTGGCAGCCGCGGCTTCACTTACCGGACTCCGGATGGGATCACCGTTTTCGTCATTGCCAAACGGATACAATGGACTCCAGCGATAAAGATATAGCCATGGGTCAGCTGTAGTAGAGCTAGTAATATAGGGATATTCCTTATTCCGCCGGGAATACAGCGCACCAGCCCTCGCCGTGATGTATTTATTTATCTCGCTTGTTACACGCAAGGAAGCATTATACCGAGAGAACTGATCAGTCTTAGCTGGTTTCATCATACCGCTTTGGTCCAGCAAACCCAATCCGAGGTTGTACGAAGTTTTCCCGGAAGTGCCTCCGATGCTCAGGTTATGCTGCTGGGTAGGCGCCCATTCTTTGACCATGTAATCATATGGGTCATACGTACGAACGCCCATCTTATATGGCCCAGCAGGATCGAAATACCAATCCCTGCCATACACGGTCGGATCATTTGGACCTATGGTACCTCCATATTTTTCTTTCCATTCCACAGCCTTTTCATAGCTTTCCCTACTTACGATATAAAAGGCCCCTGCCCTTGGGCTTCCTATGCGCTCAAATGCGTCTACTGTATACTTTAGCGCGTTCACATCAGCCATTTTCAATTCCTTCCAGGGATTTTGGAAGGAAAAATTGTTAGAATAGGTAACATCTATCCGCTCGCTACTTGTGCCCTGTTTGGTGGTAATCAAGATAACGCCAAAAGCCGCCTTCGCTCCATAAATGGATGAAGAAGCCGCGTCTTTCAGCACCGTGATGGATTCGATATCCTGCGGATTAACCAGTTGGATGCTCGGAATCTCCACGTTATCCAATAAAATCAACGGCTGCGTTTGCGTACCACCCTCTTTCAGTCCTTGTATGGAAGAAATCTGCCCCCTAATCCGCATGACAGGATCTGAACCAACCTCCCCGCTTGGAATCATGACGCTTAAACCCGGTGTCGTACCCTGAATCGCTCTACCCACATCGGCAATGGGTCTTGCTTCCAGATTTTCCTTAACATTAATGGTTGAAACGGCTCCAGTAAGGTTACCTCTACGTTGGGTACCATAGCCTACCACCACCACCTCATCCAGACTTTGGTCGCTGGGTTCCAAAATCACATTTAAATTGACAGCATTTACCGCGACATCTTTCGGAGTATACCCAATCATGGTAAAGCGTAGGGTACTCCCCATGGCTGCCGAAATGGTAAAGTTACCATTATCGTCGGTACTTGTGGAAGCTTGACCACCCACCGCCGATACGCTTACCCCGAGTAAGGGCGCACCATCTGAATCAGTTACTTTTCCGCTAACCGTCTGCTGGACTGCAGCAGCGGGCAAGCTTTCCAGCATTGCGCCCGTTGTTCCTGAACGGGTGAGTATCCCTTCCTTTTCCACGTAGCCTGAAGCCATAAAGGGAATACTTAGCGCAATCATCGAGAATCTTACGAATTTCCTCATTATTTAAAGCGTTTGATTTATTTCATGTAAATGAATGCTATATACTAGGATATGAATTAATCACTGGAAATCCGGATACAACAGATACTTCTCACGCATGCTTTTGTATGCGGCCAGCTCATCTTCCCATGAGGCCCTTATTTCAGCTTCTGTCATTCCCGATACGATTTGTTTCCGAAATTTGTCAGTCCCCGCCAGCTTGTCGAAAAACTCGGGGCGGGAAAAGAATTTATCTTTAAATGGAGCCTTCTCATAAAAATCGAGCAGGTATTTCAATGTAAACTTCTCCTTGGCAGCATCCACATTACGTAGGTCAAGCCCATAGCACAAATTACCCTGCTGCTCCACATGCGCTGCCATGCCCGGCCGCGTGCCCGGTGTAAACGTAAAATCGCCGAATACAGGATCAGGATATCCTATAACCTGAAATGGCCAATCGGTCCCTCGACCAATGCTGAAATCGGTCGCTTCAAATAAACAAAGCGACATATATAGCCTTACTGACGTATAGTTAGGCAAGCTAGGCGACGGTATCACGGGCAGCTCGTAAGGCGTGCTATGATCCCAGTTCTTAACCGGAATCACTTCCAAGTCAGATTGCACACCATCGTCTAGCCAGCCCTCACCGTTGATCATTTGTGCCAATTCGCCCACCGTGAGGCCATGTATCATGGCAATCTTATGGTAACTGATGTTCGCTTTAAACTTATCGTCTTTTCGCACCGGGCCATCCACCTGATCGCCATTTGGATTCGGCCTGTCCAACACAATTATCTTCTTACCCTGGTTCGCGCAAAGTTGCATTACCCGGTGCATAGAAGCTACATAGGTATAAAACCGTGCACCTACATCCTGCAAGTCAAACAGCATCACATCCACGGAACCCACAATGGAATCGGCCTTTTCATTCTCCCCATACAAGGTATGCAGCGGCAGGCCGGTTTTCGTATCCGTTGTATTATCCACTTTCTCACCCCGTTCAATATCTCCACGGAAACCGTGCTCTGGAGCAAAAGCGAACTTCAGATCAACGCCTTCACGAAGAAGCACATCCACGAGGTGTTCATCGCCCACGATGGAAGTTTGGTTGCCCATTAGGCCTACTTTTTTGCCTGCTAATAAAGGAAGGTAGAGATCGAGCCGCTCGGCCCCGGTGAGTAGCGTTGAATCGTTAGCTTCGGCGACTTCTTGACCATTTGTCTTTGCGGACTGCCCACATGCATAGAAAACAATCAGGCCCAAACAACCCCACAATAATCCCATAAATCGCAAGTGTATTGTCTTTCTCATCGTTACAATAATTTCCATCCGCCAGTTACCAAGGTTTACATTCAATTGGTCATACAAGTATAAAAACAATTTTTTGAAATCATGCGTTTTTATGCATGTTTTTTTTATTTAATACAAAAACACGCTAGTTGATATAGCAAGTCATACTATAAAAAATTCCCAAAAAGCTGATAATAACCAATCACATCATGAAGCAAAGCTGCTCAAACCGGAACATATCGGCAAACTACCTTATTTAACACCTTCGATCTGCTCGGTGCTGTAGGAACGGGTTTCCCCGGAGGGAATGCCGGCTTCGGCGGTAGGATCGCGGGTTTCCCCGTATGTCTTTACGGTTTCCCGCCATGGGGAAAGGATGTCCCCATACGATGTTGCCACTTCCCCGTCCGGGGAAAGGGCCGGTTCCTACGGGGAAGTGGTGGGCTACCCCCCGGGAAGTCTCCTCCCCGTACTTCGGAGCCTTGTCTCCGTATGACGGAACCGCTTCCCCATATGGGACGAGCGTTCCCCCGCATGCCTTTACGGCTTCCCGCTATGGGGAAAGGATGTCCCCATACGACGTTGCCGCTTCCCCGTCCGGGGAAAGGGCTGGTTCCTACGGGGAAGTGGCGGGCTACCCCGGGGAAATGGTAGGCTACTCCGGGGAAGCGCCCGGCCAGTCCGGGGAAAGGGCTTTTTTTGTGGGGAGTCTTTAAAACTTTGTGTAGGGATGGTCTGAATTTGCGGCCCAGATCCGTTGGTGATTAAGAAGTATTATGAGGAGCTTACCCACCGCCAAGGAACTACTGAATTGCAAAGCAGCAAAAACAGGAACTCGAAAGTAAACGGCCCGCCCTGTGCCAAACCTACCTGAAAGCGATGTTGTACGCTTTGAAAACTGTCAGTGAGAACGATGATGAGCGATATACTCCCGCCCTTCCCGGTTGACAAAGAAATATCTTCCTTCCTTTTGAGCCTGGAACAGCCCGGGGCTGGCGTAGTGCAGACGGTCATACACAAAGGGGAGCAGGGTCTTCCCATCGATATCCAATCCGCCGAATTTACCTTCCTTTTCTGCTATAAAACAGCCGTGACCTTTGCGCTCGTATTCCATTTTCGTGTATGGCCCACCCGGCAGGAGGTTCCCTTCTGTGTCCAACAATTCGTAAAAGTGGCTTTCGGGAAGTGTGACCTTGATGACATTCCCCAGCGGGAATATGTCCTTGTATTGCGGGGCGATGGTGACACCTGTCAGGATGTTCACAAGGCCTTTTCGGGCCATAGTCGGGTCACTAACCTCTACCCATCTTCTTTCAAAGGATTCCCCTGCGGTAAATATAAGACCATAGGCCATGGGGATGACCTCCCGGCCGTGTCGGTCCAGCATCCCCCACAGGCCGTCTCGCTCCACCTTGAAGTACCTGTCCACGTTGAGAAGCCGGCCGGGATCCCTGTTGTTGAGGGGCTCCACATCCAGCGTCCGGTAGATTTTGCTGTATGCCAGCGGGATGACTTCCCGGCCCAAGGTGTCAATAACCCCTTGGTTGTATACACTGTCCTGTACAATGGCCAAACCGTCGGAAAAGCTGAGATGACCTTCGTACAAAAAAGGGATAACGATATTTCCCCTTGCATCGATGACCCCATAGCCCATATGGTCTTTGTGGAGGGCGATGAAGCTCTGGGCATCTTCCATTGGCCAGAGCTGGCGGTACTCGAAGGGCACGATGACTTCACCCTTTGTATTGATAACCCCGAGGTGCTGGTGCCAGTAATCCTCCCCTTGTGCAGCCGGATTATGTGCCACGATACGATCCTTATCATAAAAACTCAGTGACCTGTACCGGGCGGGCAGGACGATCTTTCCTGCCGGGTCGGCCAGTCCACACAACCCCTGTTCGTCCTTGAAAACGCGCCAATTGCCCTTCCCGGCTTGGTGTGGGGGCATCGGGCTGCCGTCCACAAAGCTGAAATAATCGTTTCCGGTGGGCGAGCGCCTTTCGGCGACGATGACCCCGTCGAAGGCTATCGGGAGGTATTGGGTGTGAAACCGGGCAATTTCCTTTCCATTCAGATCAAACAAGTGATTTTCCACCAGACGGCCTGCTGCCTCACGTTTTTCCACTTTCTCTATCAGCGCCTGCAAGGTAGCAGCATCGGCTTCATTTAGGTTTTTCTCGCCTATCTCATCCACCCGGGCGATAAATGCCAAATCGTCGTCCGAAAACGTATCGTCCCCGGAAGCTATGATTCGGTTGTCTTCGGCATACACCCGGATTTCCATATAGGTTGCCGGCAGGAGGATGTTCCCCCGCCAGTCGCTCAGGCCCTTTTGATAGGGGCTATCCCCGGGAGTGATGTGGAAAAACCGGTTGTCCCTATCCACCCGTTCTATCCGGTGGCCGGTGGGGGGCTGGTATTTTTGCCCGTTTTCAAAATAAAACCGGTTATTGACCAAATACCTGTCCCGGTCGTAAAACTCATAATTGGGATAGCCGTTGTTGTCGTCGCTGTATTCGCCCGGTGCGATGAGCCATTGGCCATCGGCTTTGGCAATGCCCCAGCCTTCTTCGCCCGAAAAATGATAAAGGTCGTCGAGTTCATCACCCGAACGGGCTTTTACAGGGTGCACATAGTCGTGGGTCACGGGAATCAATTCTTTACCGGAAGTATCGATCAGCCCATATAGTTCTACAGCCCGTGCGTGCGGCGGCATCTTCTCATTCACCACCAATGCCGTATTTCCCTTAAAGAGCTCCACCCGGTAGTAGCGGGCCGGGATGACCACTTTCCCCGTTCCGGCATCAAGGTAGCCCCATTTCCCTTCCACATTCCGGTAGGGTACCAGATTTTCGTTGTACGGGTTGGCCGGGGATTGCCCAAAGGTGTTTATGCACAACAGCATACATATGGTGGTTACAACCTGTTTATCAAAAATTTGCATCGCTCCGTTGTTTTCAGTTATGACATTAGGTATTTGAAAAGTGTAATCAAAATATTTACATGTCCGCCAAGCCTTAACATCGTTCTTTCAATTTGTCCCGGTGCAAATAAACCCGTTTATCAGTAATGTATGCATACCCGACAAAGATCGAGACTTCTTAGCTCCCGGAAAACCCCTGAAATCCGTTATTTTATCACCGTATTTACCGACTTTAGTCGACCATCATTTGCTTTCCGGCCTGTTGTCATAAGAAATGAATTTTAAAGGATATATATGCAAAAACATATAATTTTACTGTATTTTTCATTTCTATATGCTTTTGCATATAAAACACTATATTTGCTTAAATTCGTTTCAAAAGCATATAATTATGATGGCACTGGCAGATTTTGTAAAACAGAAAAGGAAAGCGGTAAACCTCACGCAAGAGGCTTTTGCAGAACGTGCGGGAGTGGCGCTTACCGTAATCCGGAAGATAGAACAGGGTAAGGAAAATCTCAATCTGGAAAAGGTAAACCAGGTACTCAACATGTTTGGGCATACCCTAGCTCCGGTAAGTGCGAGAGAACTATCCAAAATCACCAAGTAAAAACGATGAGACACGCAGCCATTTACTATAGAGACCTCTTGGCAGGAATACTCACAGAAACCGATGACGGCGAATATATTTTTCACATTCAGGCAAAAGTAACGGGCATGAAAAAGCCATCCGCCGATCGGCGGACGGCTCCGATATTTTTAATGACAGATTAAGCTACCGCTATTTCTTTTTCAGATCAGCGCGGTCTTACAGCGCGCCCGTGTTCATCAGCCTTTGAGTTACTTAGCTTTAATCGAGGTTTTTTGCCCGTACGTTTGTACTCCTCTATAACAAGGCTAATGCGTTCTCTGTCGGACTTCGTCAACGTAGACGGACCCACCAATAAATCTACTCCTTTCGGTTCTCTAATCATACCCATAACTATCCTTTCGTTTCTTCCTGAAAATACCGTTTTATCAATCTTAATGATTCATGCGGAAAAATAACCAACTTGTGATTTCCCACATGAACCGCGCCCAATGTTGCTTCGTAGTGATTAATCAAACTCGTCTTTGATTGAAAGGCTACGAAACCTTGATACCCTGCATCCCATGAACGCTTGCAAGCATATGCAAAAAGATTGCCGGGCACGCCCTCGTAAAGTTTAGACCTTCCAAAATTAAATGGTGCGCTCTCAACCAGGTGAAGATAAAAATGATCTCCAAAATCCGATATGCTTGCAAGCCCCTGAATCACTTGGTTGCTTTCAACTATAGTCAGTTTATACACTTCCCGATCCACACAATTAAATTCTTTCCTCCAGTTGAATTTCCAACCTTTCTTCATGGTAACCTTACGCAACTCTTTTGAGTTAACCAAAGCCACTTCGGTCTTAAAACTATCGCCTGAAATGGTATTTAAGATGCTGTTGGTGAGTTTATCGATTATTACATCTATTCCGGTTTCAGGCGGTTTTCCCATATTCAAAGATAGCGAAAAACTCGCAATTAATCAACAACTTTAGATTCAATTTAATAGCATTTGTTGTTTTCTATATGTAAAGCGTAATCTTTGTAGGGAAAAACTAGATTGGGGTAAGCGATTACTAAACGTATTAAGTTACGGTGACGAAATTCAGCTTATGGATAGGTAATCTGGAGAAACGTAGTATTGGGCCTTAATTAACTTTCCATTGTCTGCTTTGATGCTTACATCAATTCTTGAAAACCGTCGGAGGAATTTCGGAACATACCCAGCTAACAGCCTTTCTTTTAATAGTGCTTCCCTGGATACGTCTCCCAATGCATCCACCTGGCATACTAAGTTGGCCAGTTCCGTTTTTGGTTGGTAAGTTTCCGGTCGTAATATCACCTTGGAGTGCGAAGAACAACCAAGCAACGCAGACACAACTAGCATCAGGCTCGTACCCACTACCGCTGGTTTCATTTTAGAAATTTATCATTCCTTCGGCTTAAATTTATAAAGCCGTAGCTACCCTGACACCGGAAGTTGGCGTTGCAGTCCGGAAACCAGCAAACATATGATGATATACGCGACCTATGAATGCATTCCACCAATCTGCGTAATTGACTATATTTCCAGCGGCGTTTCGCACTTCCAAACTACCTTGGTCTGAGCCATCTTCTCCAATTATCCTGATGCGGTAATCGATCCGCGCCGAGCCGGAAGATATTTCCACGGTTTTATTTACGGTTACTGGCTCCCATCCCGTCGCCTCTCCAAATGAAACAGGGTTTCCCAAGTTCATCCATTCACTTTTTTCCCCGGTATCATTATCTACGGTATACTGAAACTGGTATTGGAGTTTTAATGTGGTCGGCACACCTGAGGTTTCATAAAGAACGTTATAGAACTTTACCCATGCCGTGGTTCCGGTATATTCAGTAGTAACTGTCGGATAAGGCACCTCGTTTTTAACAATAATCGGAGGTTTATCAAAGTCATGGACAACTATATTATGCTTTCCAGCCGGCAAATTAAAATCATGGTCATACACCAAAGATAGATCGGATACGGCTCCCCTGTATAATTTCAAGTTCACAGTTCCCGCTTCTGTAGAAAAGAACTTGCCAACCGCACCACTTGGTATAAAATTGTATGCAGCCAACGGTGCGGTTTCATTGGTCAGCAGCTCCCCATTCAGTTCAACCTTATTGATATTGTTGACCGCTCCCGTAGTAACGGGCACCATATAGTGAAGTTGGAATTGTGCCGTTGTCTCATCACTAATTGGAGTAGCCGCGTACTCTATAACGTTCTTTTCACAGGCTGTACATAGACATGTACAGATAAGCGCTAATATTAATTTATCTAGTGTCTTCATCTCGTAATTTTTTAACAACAAAGTCCATTATTGTGGCATTTCTCCCGGGTAAGCAAACCACGGAATCGATGTTTGGTAGTTATCTGCCGTCCCAGGTATAGGTTTCAGTGTTTCCAGTGCCGGAAGGTTCCACATATATTCCGAATTGAATCGAGGTCTTAGCCGATAGCTTGGAGAACCCTCGTTTCGGACATTGTAAGCTCCTTTTCTTCCCTGAACTTGGGCGGGGTTCAAATAAAGCCCTTTATATACTTTGGACGGATTTGAATCCCATTTCTGGTCTAATAATGCCTGAATCCACCCGTTTCCATTGCTGGGATATTCGCCCGTGTAGTCGATGTCGTAATGGTATTTACGCATGTCTACCCATGCTTCGGGAGCTCCCCAAGGATACAAAGCAACCCATTTCTGCATCATAATATGGGATAGTGTAAAGTCCGTCAAGCCATTGACGAATGGACCGTCTACGTATTGGGAGGAAAATGTGTTGAAAAGATCTTTCGTAATTTTATCACCACCGGTAGCACTTTCTTCCCGGCCTGGGTATATATACCGCGCCGTGGTGGTCATGTCAGCCGCTATCCCTTTCTTAAATGCTTCGAACGCTTCCGAAACCCGGCCAAGCTTCCAATAGGCTTCCGCTAAACAGAATTGGATCTCCGCATAAGTGGTCAAAATGTAGGGGGCATCATCCCGGTATAGCCAGCGACCAATTCCATCATGGACCGCTCCATTAAAGGTAGACGCAATGTTCCTTCCGTAGTATGAAGGAGCTTCATCTATCGGACCGGATTTCCCTGTAAATGTACCTCCATAATACTTATACGACTTTACATGATCTGCATCATTTAAGTTAAGAAAAGTCGGATTACTCGTAGTCGACAACTTAACCGCAACCCTTGGATCGAAGTGCCCGGGCTCGTCCAATAAGGTATCTGTTATGATTTGCTTCTCGGCAAGCTTAAAGGGGTAATATGTATTCTGATCTAAACGGATTTTGTCTCCGGTGGCCTCGTCATACTCGGGTACAGTACCCGTAAACACCTGTACTGCGTAGTCATGCTGAAAATAGTCGTATTTTAAGTTATTGCGTGCTGTTCCCCAAAAATTATTATAGCCGCTATACGGTGCGGATTGGGAGCCGCCGGCAATTTTCACGGTTGCATCATCATCGGGGCTTTGGAAAGATCTTCCAGCGGCTGTGATCAATTCCTCGGCATATGTTCCTGTGAAATCCGCTTTGTTGGTCAGGGAAACCAGGTTACGGACAATAACAGCATAAGCAAATTTAACCCATTTATCCTTATCTCCTGCGTAGATAAAATCATTGTCACTTATTTTACTTCCGTAGTTGTGGTCATCAGGCCGTTCGAGTAACTCAATAGCTGTGTACGCCCACTCCCTTACTTGTGTGTAAATGTCTTTTTGATAATCGTAATTATGGGAAAGCAGACCCGGCACAAACGCATCCTTCATGGGTAATTCTCCGTGGACTTTTGCCATCATATCCCAGCTAAAAGCCTTGATGGCATAGCCGATTCCGGCGAGTGTCCAATCTTCCGCTTCCATGGATTGATTGATTAAGTTTTCGAGGTTCATACCCTGGTTCCAATACACCATCCTCCAGATCTCGCCCCCCTCATCCCTGCCTGGAGCGTAATAATGGTTAGCAAACGCCGAAAAGTGGTCTACTGTCGTACCCATCATTTGTGTGAGCGGTCCAATCGCACGAATGTCCCAGTAGATCCCTTGGTATTGCTGGGTAATATTTGCTAGATACAAATACCCATCCACATAGTCGGGGGCATCAATGTTCTTGTTTACATCCAGGTATTTTTCGCAGCTACCCAAGATGAAAAATATGGGCAACAGGATATATATTAGTTTCTTCATGACTTTCTGTTTTCTTAATTCAACGTTAAGCTCACCCCTACCGAAAAACCACGGGGGTTCGGGATGGACCAAACGTCGATCCCCTCGCCACCGGTACCGCCTGCCGCAGCGGAAACCGTGTTACCCACTGCATCAATGCCGGAGTAGTTGGTCCAAGTAAATAAATCGTTGCCTACAACGTACACGTCCAGCCCGGAAATTAGCTTATACCGGCTAAATAACTGTGCGGGCAGACGGTAAGACAGGCGCATTTCCTGCAAGCGCAAGTAGTTCACGTCTTTTTCCAGCCAATCTTCATTGCTCCCCGTGAATATGCTGGCCCCAACGGCCCGGTAATCCAGCGCAATGGTATTGCGGGTTGGATTGTCGGTATTCTCATTTCCATCCCGCAGGACACCTTCAAAGACCCAAGGACCGCTTTCACGCAGGTCAACCGACTCCCAGCTTGTCCCTCTGATCATCATTTCCCGCTTGGTACCGTTGACCACGGTAGCGCCGAAGCGGCCGGCAAATAGCCCCGAGAGACGGAGGTTTCTATAAGTGAGGCTGGACGTGATGCCAAAACGAAGCTTGGGCTCCCTGTCGCCGATAACCGACCAGACATCGTCGGTTATGGGCAACCCCGTTGTCGGGCTGATCAGGATTTCCCCGTTGTCGTTCCGCGAATACGCTTGCCCTGTCAATGTAGTGATCGGGTGGCCAACCATTATGCCGTTGCGGATATTCCCTGCACTCCAAGTGTAAGGATTGTAATATTCCGTCACATTCTCCGGCAGATACAGCACTTCAGAACGTCCCCTAGAGGCGTTCACCCCGAGGTTCCATGTCAGCCCGTTGGGATTTTTGATAATATCCCCATCGATATACGCTTCCCAGCCCCAGGTCTTGAACGAACCAACATTCATGGTATTCAAGACGAATCCTGTAGCATAACTTAACCGGAAACCACTCACAATCTGATCGGCATTTCTTGTTCCAAAATAGGTAAAGCTCGCGTTAACCCTATTATTCAGCATTCTTAAATCGAGACCAGCCTCGTGCGCGGTTGTTATTTCCGGACGAAGGTTCGGATTCGGTCCCGTAAATCCATACTTAAACCCTCCGCCGGTCAAATCAGTACCCCCCAATTGCGGGTCAATTTGCAGCGGACCAGCATCTTTACCAACCTGGGCCAGCGATCCACGTAGCTTGACGTAGTTGATGGCACTTATGGATTTCATAAAATTCAAATCGGATAAGATGAACGAGCCTTCAATAGCCGGATAGAAATACCTGTTATTATTTACTGGCAACGTAGAAGACCAGTCATTCCTCGCACGCAGGGTAATAAAAGCCAGGTTGTTGTATCCAAACTCAAACTGACCGGAAAGTGCTTGTATCCTTCTCTTGGTATTTCTTTGAATAGCCGTTTGGCTCGCTGGATCGGTGTTGTTGATCGATTGGAAATCGGGCACGATAAACCGGGTGCCGTTGGAAGCCGATCTGGTGATGGCGTTTTCTAATTGGTGATAGCCCACTTGCCCGGAAAATGAGAACTTGTCATCAAGAAATTTATTATTATATCCGGCAAGTATGTTAATGGTCGGATCAGAAAAATTGGACTGTACCAGGTTGTACTGGCCATCGCCCGCATTCCTGTTCGCATAATAAGGGTGGTGAGAGGTCTCGAATGTCTGCATCCCCACATCCCAGCCCACTTGCGCTCGGACAAATGTATTTTTCACCGGGATAAGGTTAAGGGCCACATTACTGAGGAACCGATCCGATTTGTCATAGAACTTATTCCTGTTCATAGCAAAAAGCGGATTCAAAAGATCTTCGTCAATGTAATAATCCGGAACTTTCATATGACTGCCATCGGCGGCTAGATAATTCGCCATATTATCCACCATTGGCCATAGCATCGCACGATACAGCGGTCCATCCGTACCTCTCAATCCCTTGTTGTTTCCGGTTTTGGTATATTGTAGGGAACCCTCAAATTTCAGCCAATCCGTTACTTGGGCCTGCCCGGACAAACTTAAATTGGTCCGATCATAATCTGTAGTCTTTAACACACCCTTCTGGCCTAATGAAGAAAATCCAGCCCGTATCGTCGCTTTATCCGAGCCTGCTTCAACAGAAGCATTATGCCGTTGCTGATAGCCCGTCTGAAGTATTGCAGCGATGTTATCATAAAGCTGCATTCCTTCGGGGTACAATCCGCCAAACTTTGATGTGTAATAGTAGTTTGTCGTACCATAGGCTCCATTCGCATACTTGGTTTGCATATCGGGATAGCCATATGCCTCGTCCCATTTGAAATAATTGCTGTAATTGACCCTGCCTTTTCCAGCACGACCCTTTTTTGTGGTGATGATGATCGCGCCATTTGAGGCATCCGATCCATATAGTGCTGCTGCTGCCGCACCTTTTAGTACGGTGATCGACTCCACATCCTCCGGGTTGAAGTCATTCCCCCGGGAAGAAAAATCCAGGTTGCGCACGGAGTAGGTACCTCCACCACCACCGGCCATACCGCCCAAGGGATCAAAAGAGGAATTATTCATTGGAATACCGTCCACCACGTAGAGCGGCTGGTTATTGCCGGATATGGACGTAATATTCCGTAGTACAACCGTAGTGGAGGCTCCGGGGGTTCCGCTTGTCGATGTGACATTTAGACCCGGAACCCGTCCGGCAAGTGCCGAGATAAAGTTCTCCCTGCCCGACTCGCTGATCGTAGAACCATCGATCTGCTGTACCGAAGAACCCACTGCCCGCGCGATACGCTTCATACCGAATTCGGCGGTTACAACAACCTCATCCAAACTCGAGGCGCTTTCCGCAAGCGATAGGTTAATGGTACTGGCACTCCCCACCACACGCTCAACGGTGGTGAATCCCACAGAGCGGAAAACCAGCGTCTGCCCTTCACTTGCTTGAATGGAATAGCCGCCCTGCGCATTGGTTTGCGTTTGCGTGTTTGTGCCCTTTACCAATACCGTCACATTGGCCAAGGGATCCCTGTTCTCAGCACTGGTCACCCTACCAGTCACCGTCTTTTGTTGTGCCATTGCATAGGGGGAAATACACATTAGCCCCATGAATAACAGAAGTAACATTCTATTCATGTTTGAATGATTTAATTAATGATTTTGTGATTGATTAAATTGCCGTCTGCAATTTTTGATTGATCGTAGAGGTTTTATTGCTTCATATTGTTTAGTTTTAGGTAAAAAGCAGATTAACTATAAAATCGATAAGTAACAACAGCTCCCAAGCAGTTTTTAACTCAAAAATCTATCCTACATCAATTCGCAACAGGTCAACACTAATTGGCTCCACAAGTATAAAAACAAATTTTTAATTATATGCATGTTTTTGCATGATTTTTTAATTTTTTTAACAAAACAGCTTTTATACGCGTTAAAACAAGCATAAATGATTATAAATCATTCAAGAAAACGCATCATTATACATTATTACGCGAACAACGTTGAGGTTAGTATACAACGATGCAAGTTTGAATCTATAATGCAAATGTGGAGAGCGGCTTAACCCATTCCACCTCATGGGGCAACTTCACAGCACCTCAAGCCACGGTATACCCACCCCTTATCCACGTATTAGCCACGTATTAGCCACATTTTTATTGGTGTTGTATGTGTATGTTGTCCGTACAGAATCAGTGCTTGATAACCGGATAATCCCTGCTGCATTAATGTGGTTGACCGCAGTAATCACAGGCTTCCCGTCCATGGTGCGCCAGCACCTTAGGGGTATGTTGTCTACTATCCGGCTCACAGAAGCTATATTCGCCGTTGCTTTGGTACACCCTAACACCCGCTTTGTTGATCGCCGCCAAAACATCGGTCAGGGGTGCCCGGTAGCAGATGGATGCGCTCACCCGCTTTGATTCCGGTATACAGTGGAGGTTTTTAAAGCGGACGCCATACCATCGGCCATGTCCCCGATAAAATCCCGTAACGATGCATTCCGGTAATTGCGGCCTACCTTGGTCCATATAGAGGTGAGTTTTTACCTACCGTTGTTATTAGGATGAATCTCAATAAAACGAAGCTGGCCAAAAGTGCCGGTTTCGATAGAACCACCTATTATTACCACATCAAACAACCTAATCTTGATTTTAGTATTTTAAAGGCTTACGGCGATAAAATGCCCTATAATTTTGCTAAAGATCTCCCGGAGATGCTTAACGAGTTTCCTGAAACTGATTTCCCGATTGACACCTTCGAGGGAATGAAAAAGGACCGTGACTTTTGGCGTGATGAATATGGTCGCCTGTTAAAAGAAAATAACAAGCTACATGAAGAAATTGAGAATCTAAAGAAAAATTGAGATAAAGTCACTCACAGGCAAAAGGCAATATAGAGCAAAGAACAGATAGAGGAAGGTAAGAAAGCCAATAAAGCAAAGCGAATTTATTGTTGATTCAGCAGGTATTGGCCATAAGCAAAAAGCCACCAAAAGGTGGCTTTGCTGTTTTAGTTCGATATAAAAACCTATTTCTTCTTCTTAGCCAAATCGGCGCGGACCTTACGGACGAAGGGCACCGAAACAACCGCCAGTGACGCAATCTTGGCATCGTCAAATTTCGTGTCCTGGATTAAGTTCTTAACGAACTCATAGCTTTTTTGTTCAGCACCTTGTTGCAAGCCTTGTTGCAAGCCTTGTTGCCGTTCTTGTTTTTTCAGTACTTCTATTACACTCATATCAATAATACCTCCTGTAACATCAGATATCAACTTATCAAAGTTACGATTTATTTTCTATCAACGTATTTGTTTTCAAAGGCGATAGAGCTATCACGCGCTCATTAATAGCGCATGATGGTCGTCATTATCCACATAAATAAAATTTTTCAGGAATACCAAGAAACTGACAATGCGGTCTTTGTCGTATTGTCCACTGGCTATCAATGCCCTCGCTATGGTGCTACGGCCTTCGCCAAGTTCGCTTTCCGGCACCTTGCCCTCCAATAATGCCTTTTGGCATGCCAAAACAATGAGAGCAAATGCATTGTCCTTCGTCAACAATTCTTCCTCGGTGTGGTCGAAGATGTGGTAGGTGCGGTAGCGGAAACTGATGGTGGTGTCCAGCACTTCCCTCCTGTATTCATCAGGTTTCGGCTGGCTATGCCCACCCGTGAAAACTGCGATGGTGGCTACCGCAATGCGATACCTGTCCCAAATTCGATAGTTATACTCATAAATGCGCTCCGCAAACTCGGCATCATTACCGCCCTCTATCTCTGTATTAAGCAAGATGTACTTTTCGCTGCCGTCTTTTAAATATACCTTCACCAGCAGGTCTGCCACACGCCTGCCCTGCTTTCGCTCCCTATCGGGAATGATTTCTAGCAACTCCTTATCCATAAATTCCAATCCACGGCCAAAATCGAACAGTTCATCGGCATTGGGGTAAAGGAAGCGGAGAAAGTCGGGAAAGTTTTCCTCAAAGGCGCCTTTCAAAAACTCGTCACTCTGCTTGGGCGGTTTGTTGTTGGTTTTGTTTCTTTTCTTAGGCATGGCAGCAAACTTAGCCATACTTGCCATAAAAAGCAAGCATAGAATTAGACCACTATAAGTCTATTTTCTCAGGTATGATAGAACCTGGCTATGAAGATGCCGAGAAATTGTCCAAAGCATATAAAGACAAATCAGCTACAGCGATACAAGCAAGGCGGTTCGGGTCCATATGTGTGTTACACAGAAGACTGAAACAAGTGTTTTTTGCCTTGGACAATCCTTCCTTAGAAATATTTAGTAATTTTGTGATATGGGATATTTAATCGTACATCCGGACAGCAGTGAAAAGCTAACGGCAATCAAGGCCGTACTAAAAGCCCTGAAGGTTGATTTTGAGGAAAGCAAAACAGCCTATAATGCTGATTTTGTTGCAAAAATGCAGGAGGGTGAAGAGGATATCAAGGCGGGCCGTACAGTGAAAATGACACTGGACGAACTATGGAAATAGAATTTACCCAGCGTGCATTCAAAGAATGGGTAACAAGGCTGCCATGCTGACCAAATAAAAAACCTGGAAGAGCAGTTGGACAAGAGCAAGTCGCAGGCTGCCAAGTTGCAAGCAAGGGTAAAGGTGAGGGATAATTGAAAAGCGAGCGCGGCGGAGTGGTGAACGGATGAGGAATATCTTGTAAACACCTACATTACATTAAGAAAGGAGAGCGATATGGATAGGATAGTATTGGAAGTAAACAGTGAATTGGCCAAATCTTGGCGAAAGGCTCCTGCCACCGTTAGGCAATCCCTTGAAAGGGAACTGGAGAAACGCATTGCCGAGGAAATAGCTGCTGTGGAACGTGATCATTTCTTTGCCTTGCTTGATAAGGTACAGGAGAAAGCAGGTAAGAGGGGGCTTACCCAAGAAAAGTTGGAAAAGCTCCTAGATGAAGAATAACATATTTCTATTCGATGTTAATACGCTTGTTAGTGCGTTTTTGATTGGCAGCCACACGAACAACCGCGCTTTCCGTGACGCATTGGTGATTGGAAAAGTCGTTTGCACTTATGGCATCAAACGGGAATTGAGCGATGTATTCCTCCGTGAAAAATTCGATAAATATGCATCTTTGAATGAACGTGTTTCCATCTTGGGCTTCCTTGAAGCCCAACTTATTGAGTTGCCGACGCCCAATTTAACAATAAAAGAATGCCGGGACCCAAAGGACAATCAATACTTGGAATTAGCTGTTTCAGTTGGTGCATCATGTATCATCACAGGGGACAAGGATTTGCTGATATTGAACCCCTTTGAAAATATCCCGATTCTAAGTGCAGCTGATTTTCTTAAGGTTTTCGCCGTGACTTGAAAGGAAATATTGACGAACCACTTCGACAACTACGACGGGAACAATGGCATCAATATTATGTATCAAGGTTCCTCTGCTGACCAAATAAAAAACCTGGAAGAGCAGTTGGACAAGAGCAAGTCGCGGGCTGCCAAGTTGCAAGCAAAGGTAAAGGTGAGGGATAATTGAAAAGCGAGCGCGGCGGAGTGGTGAATGGTTGAGGATAATTTTTTAAATTTGTATTTCACAGCAGAAAGGAGACATCATGGTAACCGAAGCAAGGAAACTGCACGTTATTGAGCAGGTGTTAAAGATAAAAAGCGAAGAGAAATTAGCTGCTATCGAGGATTTTGTTAGCCGGACACTGAAAAAATCAAAAAAAGAAGTGCATTCGGAATCACCGTTTCAGGAGTTTGTCGGTATATGGAGTAAGGAAGAAGCAGCGGAAATCGAGAAAGCCATTGCTGAATCCTGCGAAACCAGAAACCCCGATGACTGGAAATAAGATACTTTTGGATACCAATGTTGTCATTGAGCTTTTTAAGGGTAATACCAATATATTATCCCGCTTGGGTAATCAGCAAATCATCGATATTCCACACGTGGTGTGGTACTTGGAGAATTGTTACTGGGGGCATACCGGTCATCAAATACATCAAAGCATCTTTCTCAGATAAGTAACTTCGTTAGACGATGCAATATTATACCTGCTGACGCTGTCACTGCCGATGAAAACAGAAGCTTCGATGAAACATACGATTAATATCTTTATCATCAATGAATAGGAAATTTTTAAGGAAAACAAAGAAACTGATGATCCGGTCCCCATCGTAATTATGCCGGAGCAACGCCTTGGCGATGGTAAGTCTGTCGGCTCCCAATTCCTCATCCGGAACCTTATCCTCCAATAGCGCTTTCTGGCAAGCGAGTACAATCAGGGCGAAGGCGTTTTCCATAGCCAGTAATTCCTCTTCCGCATGATCAAAAATCTGATAGGTCAGGTAACGGAAATGAACGGATGTCCGGATTTCCTGACACCAATATTCTGACGGTCTACGTTGCTTTTTCTCACCCGTGAAAACGGCAATGGTCTCAACCGGAATGCGATAACGGTCAAGCAATCGGTAATGATATTGATATAAACGATAAGCGAAATCTTCCTGATTGCCACCGTCGATTTCAGTGTGCATAAGGATCCACCGCCCCGTACCATCTTTTAAAAACACCTTTACCAGCAGATCTGCGACACACTTACCCTTTTTCCGCTCCCTGTCCGAAATGATATCGAGCAGCTCCTTATCCATACTGGTGATTCCACGGGAGAAGTCAAACAACTCATCGGCGTTCCGGTAAAGGAAGCGGAGAAAGTCGGTCGAACAAACAAAAAATCAAAAAATATTATTAAAATCTGCAAATATTACTATATTTGTATTATTCAATTTGATTAATACAAGTTAACATATATGACTGAAAAAGAAAAATTGATGGAATTATTGACAGCATGGGAAGACACCTACAAAAAGGGACAACTCACTTTATGGATTTTTCTAGCGCTCCGGGAAGGGAAAAAGTATGTCGATGAAATAAAAAGATTTGTTGAAGAGAAATCGGAAAATACGATGACCTGTGAGGAACAAAGCCTTTATCGGGTCTTCAGGAAATTTGAACATGTAGGTATCCTGGCCTATGAATTACGCAAAGGAAATAAAGGGCCGGATAGGAAATATTACTATATGACTGAAATTGGACAGGAGTTGTTCGAGCGTTTTGTAAAAAGAAACATACATCTTTTTTATAATGAAGAAATTAAGAACCTTTTAAATTACTAGCATCATGAAAGATTTAACGCCTTATTTAATAAGATTTTCTATTGTAGCCGCGGTTTCAACGGTTGCTTTCAGATACTTTCTGAGTTACGGGATTGAAAATAATTCGGCCGAGGTGATCATTTTTGCAGCTACCCTGTATGGTGTTGCCCTTTTTACTGTAGGATGGTATTTTGGAAGGAATGACGCCAGGCACCTGCCTATTCTTGACGTGGGCTTCCGGTTTCATCTGATGACTTATCTCGTGCACATTGTGATATCTGAACTGTGGTTTCTGGCCAAAATGAATTCATCTCTTGAATCGGCACAGACCGTACATTTAACTGCCCTGTACTGGGGGATATTTGTATTGATCCATTTTATTCTGTTCCGGTTGGCAAGGAGAAAATCGATTCGTGGACTAGACAAAACCGAATTGTTTGAATAAAGGCGTCGACCGGATTTTTCCAGACATGTCTCGCCCTTCTCTCGTGCCCGTATAAACCTCGTACTTGGTTATCCGCTTGGGGAACCCATTGCGTCGCCCGATTCATTAAGCCCGGCATATCGATAGCTGAACAAGGCATGGTAAGGATAACCTTCCAGCGGGTTCATTCTATTTGACATAATCTCCAATCTGTAGTCCCTTTCGCGATACCCCAGATTACGGATAATGGGGCCGAAAGCACCGAAGAAGAAGAATTAAACGACACAAAAAAGCCATATCCGGATGGATATGGATACGTTAATGTCATTTCTAATATTAAAGCCGCTCAACCACTTCCAAAGGAAGTTTAAACTTCTCAGCGATATGCTGGTCAGTCAGCACGCCCATCTCTTTGATAGAACGGGCTGTGTCCAATTTTTCAGCTTCGGCTTTGAGACGTTCCTTCGAGAGTAGCTGTTCTGCTTTAGCCCGTTCTCTTTTGAGCGCTTTTTCTACAGCTCTTTCCTCGGCCAATGCCACCGCATTTTCCCGATCCCAGTTATTCGCTACTTGTCTGTTTTTAGTTGTGCTCATGAGCTCCCTTTGGTCGGTTTGCCTGTATGCTTGCGTTGTATGCCATGATTTCTTCCTCCGTGAAATTTGCAATCTCTGCGATGTTGAATATCCGCCTGAACACCGTGCGGTCACGGAAGTTTCGGTGTTCCACGCGCTGAAAGCCGTGACGGCTACTTCTTCCAAGCTGGTTGCTTTCAGTGTCGAGCATTACCGTAATGCTCGATTGGGTGCCTACCACGGCCTCCACAGGAGCCATCCCGATGAAGCTAAACGTTAATGTTTGTCCTTCATTAGCCGAAATGGTGAAATTGCCATTTTCGTCCAAATCGCTATCGGGCAAAAGGAAATAACGATACCACCTAAACCTTTCCAATAGATTTCGTATTTTTGTATGTACCCTTGGTTTCCATCCGTTGCCGAAGCTTCGGCAACGGATGGAAACGTGAGAAAAATAAAGGTTAAATAACGAAATGAGATTGGTATGGATAGGATCGTATTGGAAGTGGATAATGGTCTTGCTCGTGTTTGGAGGAATGTAACTCCTTCTTTGAGAGCAAAATATGAACGTAAGATTTCGGAGATGCTTTTAGAGCTAAAGGAAGCTGAATTCAGTAACCTTTTGAACAAGACGGGAAAGATCGCCGAAAAGAACGGTTTGACTGAGAGTAAACTCAACCAATTGCTGAGTGAAGAAGACTAAGCGCTTTGTGTTTGATACCAATACCTTAGTCAGTGCATTTTTATTGCCGCAGTCAGTTGCTCGGCAAGCGTTGGATAAGGCCCGGGAAACAGGTCGTCTGATGCTTTCAAAATCTACTGCTACCTCCCGCTCGACATCCGTTTAGAAATCGTGGAAAACTTTGATGCGCTCGCGAATTATGTTATTCCCCGCCATACACTTACCGATTGCAGGGATCCGAAGGATAATAAGTTTTTGGAATTAGCTGTTTCTGCAAAGGCGCATGCAATAGTTACGGGTGACCTCGACCTTCTTATTCTACACCCCTAGCGGGGCATACCGATTCTAAAGGCCGGGGATTTTCTGGAAACATTTTGAGTTAAAATCCTAACACACCAACGCAAGCATATCACTGAACTAACCAAAGCCGGTCTGTTAACAAAAGGTAAACCCATTGAAAATCAAAAGTGAAGCTACATTGCTGGCCATTGAAGATTTTTGAATAAGACCAAGGTTAAAAATAAATCGAGCCCGAAGAGTAAATTCAATCGCTCCCCTTCAACCTCAAATCCTGAATCCGCCTTCTCACTTTGCGCATAAACCGTTTCCCCGGATCAATCTTCTCCGTCAAATAATGGGGGTCTGTCTCTTTCCATAAGGGGTGACCGATGTAATCCTTATATTCATGATGGCCGATTACATATTCAATGGGGTATTTCGAATGCAGGTACCTGATCAGTGCCACATTGGCCTTAACCTGCGCATTGGTTAATGGCATGGATTCACCTCCGACATTCTCCACGCCAATGGCACAATGGTTCAGGCCGATGCAATGCCGGGCGAATACGGTATCTGGAAGCAGCCGGAAAATCGTACCATCCCGATCTACTACGAACTGGGCGGAGACGTTCAGGTTGCTCGCACCAGCAATGGCCGCCCGGGCCGGGGGCAGTATTGGCGACATGAAGACATCCGTGGTCTTCTCCACGGAGGGTACAGACGTCCAATGCAGTACCACCATGCGTGGCGTAATACCAGGTGACTCTTGCTCGATACCATGCCGTTCTTCCAAGTATGATAGCGAAAGCGCCCTGCGCTGTTCGTCGAAGATCACGGGTTTCTCAAATATCCTGAATGTAGGCCGCGCACAGGAAATCCAAAGGCATGGGACCAGAAAAACAACCAGTTTCCAAACAAACTGGTGCAGGTTATACCGCTTCACCATTTTAATCTTCCACATTCCACCATAATGGGGTTAGTAACCTAGTTCGTTCGGAATTGTCACCAACGGCATCCGGATTGCGGTTTTGCTCATTGGTTTCGTAGCACATGGCCTGTATCCATTGATTTTCATTGCCCACGT
Source organism: Parapedobacter tibetensis (assembly GCF_024704835.1). Lineage (GTDB taxonomy): Bacteria > Bacteroidota > Bacteroidia > Sphingobacteriales > Sphingobacteriaceae > Parapedobacter > Parapedobacter tibetensis. Next base: position 274,892 of record NZ_JAMXBE010000002.1, on the reverse strand, counting down.
CAAACACCACATCATTCAGGTTAATGGGGCGCGTCAACGAGGGGCCATAAATTTCCTTACTGTAATCCATCCGCCGCATATCCACCCAGGTTTCGGGATTGAGGCACAGGGCGATGTATTTCTGACGCATGATATGGCTCAGTCCGCTCATAAGTGTATTGAAATTACTCACCACCCCATCGGCTAGCTGCGCTTGCCAGTAGCTATTGATGGCCGCCACGGGAACCCCTAGCTTGCGCATATGGGCTTTCACTCCTTCTTCATATGCAGCCAACGCTCCTGCCGCATCGCCATTCCTCAGCCGGGCTTCCGCCTCAATAAATTTCACCTCTGAATAGGTGATGAATGGGAAAGGCGATTCGGTGTTGGTATAAAATCCGCTTTGGCTGAATCGCCCGTAATCTGCTGAGTCGGTTTTGCTGGCATCACCCGGCGTACCGTTGGCCAGCAAACCCTGCCCACCCGCTAATCCACCGCCGGGTTTGAAACCACGGAATTCCCCATCTTCGGCGGGTGTCATGATGATGACAATCCGGGGGTCCACATACGAATTATTGGTAACGGGAAACGAAGAGAGCATATTGACAAAAAACTGCGACCAGGTAAAGTACCGGTGATTGGCCCCCTCAGCAAAACCGCCCCAGCTCGACCAGGGATTCTCATCTTCCATCATGCCATCTCCCAAATAGGCGAATTCGGCATCCATACCATCAGCATTGAAGGCATTGGCACAGGCAGCAATGGTGGCTTGCGGGTCATACAAACTGCTTTTCTTGCTCAGGTGATTCATGTACCGTGCCTTCAGTGCCCAAGCAAACCGCTTCCATTTATCGATATCCCCGGCGTACAGGATATCGCCGCCTTTTGCGTTCAGGCCAACCGTATTTTGCGTGCTGTTGAAGGCTTCCAAAGCCTCATCCAGTAATGCTTGTATCCGCTGGTAAACGGTCTGCTGATCTTGGAACGACGGTGTCAATACCAGTTGCGAACGTCCATCGTAGTAATCGTCTACCACAATTGGCCCATATTGATCAGTTAACAAGCCAAAATTGAGTGCTAGCAAGGTTTTCCCTACACCCACAAAGTGTATGTTCCCCTCATCTTCGCCGAGCACAATCAGGTCCGCACAATTGGGCATGGTATTCACGTACGCATTCTGCCATAGGAAGTAGGAAGCTGTAAAACGCCAAGTCTCCGCATTGCGGTTTGTGCCCGACGCGGTAATGGCCGTAAGCCCATATTGGGTCACCCCTGCAATTTCCCGTGTACCCCGCCATTGGGCAGCACCGTTGGAGGTACTGATAGCCCCCGCAATCCGGTTGGCAGCTGACACCTTGGTTGGGTTATTGGGGTCGTCATTGATGTCTAAGTAGTTGGAGCAAGAAACGGCAACCATCACCATTAGGACTAATAGCCCTGTTTTTATCGTGTTTTTCTTCATCCCTAAAATCTTTTATGTGTTGTCATTATAGCTGTGTATATCCGAGTTTATAGACGATGCCGCTAATTAGAAACTAAATTTCAACCCTAGATCAACGCTTTTGGTTGCCGGCACTCCCAGGTTATCAAATCCAAAAGAACCTGTACCACCTACACCCGCACCGCTGCCGGAAACTTCCGGGTCTACACCGGAATAGCTTGTAAACAGCAGCAGGTTGCGTCCACTCGCCGTAAGCTGCAGGTTGCGGACACCCCACCGGTTCAGTAACGCGCTTGGCAGGTCATACGTCAAGGTGACATACCGCAATCTGGCCCAACTTCCATCTTCCACGAACTCGGGGCCATTGGTCGCGTATACTGTTTGGTAGAAATTCTGATTGAGTTCAACCGCTTGCGTGTTACGCTCACCGGTAGATTCGATGATGCCATCAAATACCATGGAGCCCCTATCCAGTGTTTTCATACTCAGCCCACTGGCTACCAATGCATTCGCTGTGGAATTGTAGATATCGCCGCCAACGCGGAAATCCCACATGAAGGACAGGCCGAATTGCTTATAGCGGAAGGTATTGGTGATACCCGCGATCCAGTCGGGATTCCGGTCGCCAATCTGCGTTAAAACAGTGTTCCCCTGCGGACGACCGTTGTTGTCCAACAACAATTCCCCAGCTTCATTCCTCCGCCAAGTAGGGCCATTGATACCGAACAAGGAGCCATCGAGGAATGCAGCCCCTTGCGCTAGGCCTGCCCATGAGTCGGAAAGTTCCACACGATCCAGATCACCCGGTAGGTCGCGCACCGTGGCGCGGTTCGCACTGAAGTTGATATCCGCATTCCATGAGAAATCCTGTTTACGGATAGCCTCGATATTCAAGATGGCCTCCACCCCTTTGTTCTGTATCTCACCACCGTTGAGGTAAGCAAGAAAGGCTCCGGCCGATGGAGGAACCCGTGTACCCAAAATCTGGTTGTCCGAGCGCGTTAAGTACCACGTGACGTCGAGTCCGAGCCTATTCCGCCAAAAGCGGACATCGGCACCGATTTCATAGGAGTTGGTAAACTCCGGCACCAGATCCGGATTCCCGTAATGTTCGTTAACCAATGTGATAAATCCCCTTGGATTTATGGTAAAGTCGTTGATGTAGGTACCAAGCCGCGTCGCCGTTACATGAGGAAGGGCATCCTTACCCACTTGGGCCCATGCTGCACGGATTTTCCCGAACGAAACAACATCTGGATTCAGCGCTACGCCGAAATCCTCCAGCAGGTCGGTTACGATAATCGACGTGCTGATTGATGGGTAGAAAAATGAATTATCTTTAATGAGTGTGGAAGTCCAATCATTTCTTGCTCGGAAATTCAAAAATACCATCCCCCTGTAATCTAAATTTAAATCCCCGAATACCCCAACGATGCGACGCCTATCGATCCGTTTCGATGTCTGCCTATTTATCGGATTGGTATTATTGATACTGGGAAAATCGGGATCTATGAATCCAACGGCATTGGCATTTACGGTTTCCCGATAGGAGCTTTCCAGGTTATGGCCAACGGTGAGGCTCAGGTTAAACTTCTCATCGAAGCTCTTCTTTGCGGTAGCCAAAAACGTGGAGGTTGTGAGCTGGTTTCCGGTAGTTGCCTCGGTGATGTATCCGTCTCTACGGTTTTCCACCAGGGTGCCGGGCATAAAAATACTTTGGAACTTCTCCGTGTAATAGTCGGTTCCCAAACGGTAGGTTAGGTTAAGCCATTCCAACGGGTCATAGGAAACGTTCCCTGCAGCGATGATGCGGTGCACATCATTGTTGATTGGTTTTTTATTGATCGTCCAATAGGGGTTGTCCGTGCCGCTCGGATCCAATTCCCGCTGGGAACCGTCGGGATTGAGGTAATCCTCCATGTTGTCGTTGCGCGGCCAAGTGATGGCTCCCATCACACCATCACCTCCCCCTTGGGAAAAATACGTCCGGTCGGTGTTCACATAGTTTGCCGTGCCGCCAATGCTGAGCTTGTCCCCCACCTTGGTTTCGGCTGTTAACCGGAATGATTTCTTCCCGAAATCAGTATTTTTAACAATGCCATCCTGATTGAATATCGAAGCCGAGGCGTAGATGGAGGAGCGCTCACTACTACCTGACACCGTAAGGTCATGGTTATGGGAAAAACCGGTGGTAAAAAAATCCCCAAAATTGTCGTATACCGTTTCACCCGCATCAAATGTTGGCCCCCAAGACAATTGCGTCTGTGGGGTGAACACCCCATTTTCCCCCTGTTTGTAAACGGATTGCAAGGTGGGTGTTTGGCTTACCTGGTCCAGCGAGAATAGGTTGCCATATTGCACCCTTGCCGCCCCACCGGAACCTTTCTTGGTGGTGATGACAATGGCGCCCGAAGCAGCCCGGATACCATAGAGCGCGGCTGCCGCCGGACCTTTCAAAACGGTCATGCTCTCGATGTCTTCAGGGTTAATGTCGAATCCGCGGTTTGTTGCGGGTGCATCTGCCGGATTCAACCCCCCCTGAGCGATGGGGGTGGTGTTATCTATGGGGATACCATCTACCACAAACAAAGGCTGGTTATTACCGCTCAGCGAGGTGCCGCCCCGCAGGTAAATACTGGACGAAGCCCCTGGCGATCCGCCGGAGTTGGTAATCTGTACCCCGGCCACCTTTCCTTGCAACGCATTCACCACATTCGATTGTCGGGAATCGGTGATTTCCTGTGCCTTCACGTTCTGTGTCGCAAAGCCCAATGACCGGGTTTGCTGCCGAATGCCAAATGCCGTTACGGCTACTTCTTCCAAGCTGGTTGCTTCAGTATCGAGCATTACGGTAATGCTCGATTGGGTGCCTATCACGACCTCCGCAGGAGCCATCCCGATGAAGCTAAACGTCAATGTTTGTCCTTCATTACCTGAAATGGTGAAATTGCCATTTTCGTCCGTCAACGTTTCCATGGCAGTGCCTTTCACACGCACGGATACCCCCTCCAATGGGGCATCATCAGCCGCCGAAGTTACCGTTCCGGTTATTGTCTTTTGTTGTGCCAATACATAGGTTGAAAGGCACATCAGCCCCATAAATAGCAAGAGAAGTGTTCTTTTCATTGGAATTATTTTATTTCAGTGACGTTCAAGAACCTGCCAGTTGGCGAGGTTACCCTTGAGGCAAGCGCTTAAGCGCGCAGACGAATCTCAAGCGCAATTGCCTAAAATATACTCCACCAATTTGGTTTGGTTTATAATTAATCGCAAGACAAGTATAAAAACTATTTTTTAAAACTTGCGTGTTTTTGCGTGTTTTTTTGTTAACGTAATGAAAACGCCCTTCCTTTAACCTGGATTCTTGAATCCATACGGTCAATTTTCCAAGTAATGCTCATGGCGCCTCCGTTGCATTTCATCGGCTTCGACTTCCATACCCATCCGCCGCAGTAAGGCAGCATATAAATCCAAGCAATCACCTGCCAAATGGGAATCCGGGAAAGCGATAACAGATTGCAGCAATAAGGCACAGGCTTCCTCATACCGTGCGGTATCCTTATCATGGAAAATTCTTTTTGCTTCTCGATAATTATCACGCCAAGCCAATGCCATTTCGCTCATCCGGTCAGCTTCCTGCAATACAGCAAAAGGCTGCAAGGGTGCGACAAGCGAGTTTTTGGGATAAATGGTATCTACGGGCTGTTCGAAAAAGCATTTAATAGCCCGCAAATATGCCAATGCTTCCCGCCGATTGTATGCCTCATGTTTCAATCGCTGTTCTTCTGCGGGATTGGTGAAGAAGGAGGCTTCCACAATGAGTGCCGGAATGCCATAGCTGTGCCGCAGTACCGCAGTCCCAGCTTGCGGAAAGATGGTATGATCTGACATAATGCCCACCGGCGTTTCCGATTGGCGATCGCGATACAGCCCGTCCACCAACGCCTTGGCCATGTGTTTTGCCAACGCAATGCTGGCTTTATTTTCCGTCACGTGGCCATGGAAATAGATAACCGGAAAATTGACCGCCGTATCTGCCGTGGCGTTGTGGTGGATGGAAAGAAACAGGTCAGCCGCATGATCAACCGCCAGCTGTGCCCTATCTTGCAGGGGTATGGCTACATCTTCCTTACGGGTCATCAACACGGTGGCCCCAGCATCTTCCAGTAACTCCCGCAGGTATAATCCTACCCGCAGGTTTATCCACTCTTCACGTTCACCACCTATACCCACTCGGTATTGGTCGCTATCGGCTGTTCCACCATGTCCCGGATCGAGGCAAATCACCTTTCCTGCGAGACCTGTTGACGAATCCTGCGCCTGAGAGATGGGTATCCATGCGGTCACCATGCAAAGGAGCATAGTCCATTTATTTCCCAGCAACATAATCATAAAACAATCGTGAAACCGTAGCAAGTGTCGCTTTCGCAGCCGGACCATCCACATTACCCGACAGCAACACCAGCACATACTGGCGTCCATCTGGCAGGAATATAATGCCCGAATCATGCTGTACACTACTGATCCAGCCCGTTTTGTTAGCCACCTTCACTCCATCGGGCAGCTTGGCCGGAATGATACCGCGATGGTGCTGGTCCATCAGGATCTTCACCATTTGCTCACGGGCTTCACCGCTTACCACACTACCTTTGCCTTTGGCCAACTCCTCAAAAATAAGCATGAGGTCATACGCTGTCGTGGTATTGTTGAGGCCTTTTTGGTAGGCCTTGGTGTCTTCCACACCGCGTAGCACTTGAATATCATTGGCGCCGATACGATTCATCGTTTTCATGACCTGCTTGGCACCCACTTGGTCGATCACGATGTTGGTAGCCAGATTGCTGCTCGCTGTAATCATCCGGTAAATCAGGTCTTCCCAAGTGACGTTCTCCCCTACCTGCGCATAAAGCGCCTGCTCGCTATCCTCATCGGGCGACAGGGAATAGCGACTACGGTCTACAATACTTTTAAACGTGTTATACACCGTAATGGAGTCCGTCAGCGCCATTTTTCCATCGGCCGCCTGCCTGAACGCCTCCATCATCACGGGGGTTTTCATCGTACTGGCCGCATGGAACGTTTCCCTTTCGTTGAAAAGAACCCGCTCACCTGTACCGATGTCGAGGAAAGCATACGCAAAGCGCCCCTCGGGATGCTTATCCAGCTCCTTTTTGATGCGCGCCCTCAACTCCGTGGTATCCAATATCGCCTGCTTATCGGGGCGAAGTACGAGGCGCTCCAGCGAGGATCCTCCGGATGGACGTGCGGGAATGAACCGACCCTCGCGGATGGTTTTATCGGCATTGAGCAAAAACGTCAACAACACGCCGCCATCCCGCTCCGGATTGTCCGCCACCAAGCGGAACATATCACCATGGAAATGGGAAAGCCGACCGCTAAATTGGGGTGACTTAGTGAAATCCAGTCGCAGTGCCGTATCGCCTACCAGGCGTACCACCATCCGGCCGATGAACTCGTCCTGGTAGACACCAGCATAGGCCTCCAGTGGTAGTGAACGTTTTAGCGTACTATCGGGCAAAATGGGGTTAAGCCGCTGCCTACTGGAATCCTGCCTAGCCAATGAGCGATCGAGCCCTTTCTTATATCCGGCAATCCAGTCGAACGGTTCGGCGCCTAAGTAGTGGTCCAGGATGTGATGGATGATGGCCCAATAGGCTCCCGAGACCGACTGATTGGTAAGTACCACCACGCCGAGTCGCTTCTCGGGCACCATGGCTAGCTGCGATACGAAGCCGGTGAGCGCCCCTCCGTGTCCCACCACCTGTTCCCCTCGGTAATCATAGGTGCGGAAACCCAAGGCGTAACCATAAAAATGTTTCTGGGCTGGTTTGAGCCATTCGGGTTCCTTACTCACGGGCATAGGGCGCACAATGTTCCATAGTTCTTTCGTGGTTTTTGCGCTAAATAAACGGCCCCTTTCGGGTGTTTGTCCTGAATCCAGGTGCGTAATGAGCCAGTTTGCCATATCCGCTGCGGAAGCAGCGATACCTCCCGCTGGGTTGCCTGGGTCGCCAATGTTGGAATCAAAGAAATGCGCGATCACCTTCACCTCCCCATCACGTCGGGCATGGGAGTAAGCTACATTAGGCTGTTGCCGCAATGTAGAAAACTGGCTGATGGTATTGGGCATGCCCACTTTATCAAATATCCGCTTTTGGACGAAATCTTCCCATTCCATGCCCGATACCGCTGCAATCACTTCGGCTGCAGCCAAATATAAGACATTGTCATAGGCATATACCGAGCGAAAATCGTGCTGCAATGGCACATCTTTCAGCTTGAGGAGCAATTCCTTGCGGCTAAGGCTCGCCGGGGGAAACAGGAGCATGTCATTTACGTAGGCTGGCAAGCCACTATGATGCACCAAGAGATCGCGTATGGTAAGATGCATGGTTACGTAATCATCGGATAATGCAAACCAAGGCAGGTAATCCGTTACCCGATCTTCCCATTTCAGCTTACCTTCATCCACCAGTATGGCCAGGGCCGTAGCGGTGAAAGCCTTGCTATTGGAAGCGATACTGAACAAGGTATGCTCGTCCACTCGTTCGGGGTGTCCCAAACGCTTTATCCCATATCCTTTGGCTAAGATCACCTTGCCATCCTTCACGATGCCCACACCTACGCCGGGCACTTCAAATTCGGCAAGTACGCGCTCGATGTAGGCATCGAGATTTGGAGGGAGGTCCGCCTGCTGGGCAACAGCTGACCGCAACCAATAAAGGCAGCATATCACCAACAGCAATCCGCATTTTATCAATTTATTCATATTCAGTATCTAGTATTTCGTCCAATAACTATCGTCTCACATCTCAATATCTCACATCTCATGTCTCCCGTCTACGGCTTCAAATGCTTTATCAAAAAATCAGCCACGGCCTGGTCTACCCGTACTTGGTTTCTATACAACATCCAGTGATGGGTCTCATCGGGCACCATGATGGCTTCATGGGGAACTCCCTTTTGCTGAAGCCGCAGCAAGAGATCGGTGGTCTGGTCGAAGTCCACATTCGCATCGTCGTCGCCATGGATGAGCAGCACGGGTGATTTCCAAGTATCCACATACGATACCGGAGAAGATTCTTTGGCCAGTTCAATGGCCCTTGCGGCATCAGGAGCAGGCTCGGCACTGACCGGTGGAATCCGGCCAATGTAATTATGCACCCCGTGGATATCCACCCCTACGGCAAACAGGTCTGAATCCTTGCCCAATGCAAGCGCCGTAAGGTAGCCTCCGTACGACCCTCCGTATACCCCAATCCGAGTGGCATCGACCTGTGGCAAAGCGGCTAACCACTCCCCAGCCGCCTTGATATCTTGGTATTCGGATGCTCCATATCGACCGGCAAAAGGCGGTTTATGGAAAGCATAGCCATAGCCGATGCCCAGACGGTAGTTGACCGAAAGCACGATAAACCCGCGGCTTGCAAGGTATTGGTTCAAGGCATATGTATTGGCGTAATAGTCGCCATAATGCCAACCTAGGAGCATCTGCCGCTGTGGACCGCCATGGATGAACACGATGGCTGGTTTTTCAGCTGCGCCTCCTTCCGGCTCGAAGAGCTGTCCGTAGACGGTCATGCCATCAGGTGCCTTGAACTCCACGCGCTTGGGCATAACCAATGGAGTCGTCGCTAAAGCAGCTGGAATAAGGTGTTCGCCGATAAGGCGGATATGTCCCTTGGAATCCGGCCAAGGAAGTATGGCGGGTACCGCTGGGCGGGTGGCCGTAGCGCTCAGGAATACCACCTGCTTGCCATCCCCTGTTACCATTGGAAACGTTTCGATACCCGTACCCGGGGTAATGACCTGCATATCGGGCGCATCCACAGGCACACGAATCAGGTGACGCCGGTCGATGTCATCGGCATCCGACCCAGTATTGGCACTGGCCAACAGCCAATTGCCATCCGGTGAGGGTTTAACATGTTCCACCATGAAATCGCCAGGAGTAAGCAACAATGCTTCCCCTCCGGTATCTGGCACCGAATACAAATGGGGCCAGCTATCGTGGTAAGACAGGAACGTGATGCGGTTCTTGGCTACCCAATGGAGGTTGGTCCCCCCATGGGTAGTAGGCATGGCGCCCTCAGGGGTATTGGGGGAGTGCCAAATAAGGTTTTCGGTGCTGTCTTCGATATCGGCCACCCAGATTGCCCATGGATTCTTTGTAGGAGCCAATAGGGAGTCTGGCGCACCACCTGAAGCGTCCCTTCGCACAAAGGCGATCCGCTTGCCGTTTGGCGACCACCGTGGCGACGCATCCCGAGCATAAGCTGGAGCAATCCATTGGATGGGCGTATCCTTATCACGGAATACACCAACCATCGAATGGCTCCCGCGTGAGGAGACAAATGCCAATGCCTTTCCGTCGGGCGACCATTGGACCGAGCCGTTAGCACCACGCGCATAGAACAATTGCTCAGGTTTGGCCGACCCATCTATTGCGCACGTCCAAACCTGCCCTTGCCGCAGGAATGCCACTTGGTTTCCTGCAGGCGAAATCTCGGGCTGATCACCATCACCCAACAGGATGGGTTTACCGCCGGCAAAGGGGATGCTCCATACTTGTACTTTCGTAGCCATTGATAACGAAGCTGGGTTGCGGGGAGTGCTTGCGTTTGACCCCCCATGGTCGCCGCCCTTCACATACACGATCCATTGCCCATCCGGCGAGAGCTGCACACCGGTTATCTCATCGCCCAAGTCTTCATCATAAGCAGTCAGTTTCCGCAGTTCGAAAGCGGGCCCCTCAGCCACATACAGGTTACGGCGGCCCTGTTCGTTGATCGCCACCGCCATTCGACTTCCTGTGGCTGCCGTGCTCAGCTCTGATGGAAAGGGGTAGGCCGTAAATTGTTCCATGGTGGGTTGCTGGGCTAGCGAGAAGCTGCCGGAGCATCCCAAACATAGGAATATCATTAAAAATCTCATGGCTTATCGTATTACGTTTGTCATTTTTTCACGTTCATTCGTACATAATTGTCCTTTAAAGGCCTCATGGAACCTTTGATGAATAAAATAATCATTGCACGGTTTGCTTAATGATTATTTTATTCATGTCGGATTCATTCGTACATAACTGTTCTTTAAAGGTCTCATGGAACCTTTGATGAATAAAAATAATCATTCCCCTGTGGGTTTAATGATTATTTTATTCATGTCGGATTCATTCCCCAAGCAATCTACAGCCGTCACGATCACTTCCGCAAGTTTCGTCTCTTCGTCAGCGGCATAGCGCGGCAACTTCAGATAGGTGGCATCGCCTTGTAAAATTTCATAGTCCCACGTGGCACCGAAGCGGAAATACACCACCCACTTGAATACACCGCCAACGTCGGGGTGTTCCCAGCTTACATCCACTTCCCTACCCAGATCCGCCACGGTCACCGTTGGAATCTCGGGGGCATCATTGCTTAACCAAGGACTAGCTGGCACCAGAGCCTGTTGTTTGTAAGGGCCATCTAACAACCCTTTGGCAAGTGCGGGGTGGCGGGTGAGCGATGATATGCTCCAGTGGATGGCCCCTTTGCTAGCAGGTAGCATCCCCCGTGTAATCATGATTTGGTTGGTCACTTCTTTCAAGTTGGCTTCATCTCCTCCACGGCCTACGTTCATACCCGGCCACAGGTGTCGCCCATGGATATTTTCCTGCTGCCACCAGCCCAGCAATACCGGGAAACTCTGCGGCATTTGGGAAATGGGCCAGTACAGTTGTGGTGCAAAGTAATCTATCCAACCCGCATTCAGCCACAATTTGGCATCGGCATACAAGCTGTTGTACTGATCCATCCCCGCGATACCCTCCGGATAGCCCGGACGCCAAATACCGAAAGGGCTTAGCCCAAATTTTACGCCCTTCTTTTCTGCCTTGATTTCCCTGTAAATACGTTCGATAAATCGGTTGACGTGGCCCCTACGCCAATCTGCTCTTGAAAGCGCCCCTCCCTGTTGTTGGTAGGCCGCCCAACTGTCGTCATCCGGGAAGTCGGCACCTCCATTGTAGGATTCATAAGGGTAGAAATAATCATCGAAGTGCACGCCATCGATATCGTACCGTTTCACGATGTCCATCACCACGGCGGCGGAGTGGTCTTGCGTGCTTTGCTTGGCCGGATCAAACCACCAATATCCCTCCTTGAGCCTCACGACCGATCCAGGCATTTTGTTGACAATGGATTCAGCGGCTACCTCACCCCCTTCTATGTGATGTGCCCGATAAGGGTTGAGCCATACATGCAATTCCAACCCTCGCTTATGGGCCTCATCTACCCAAAAGGCCAAGGGGTCATAATAAGGACTGGGCGCCATGCCCTGCTTCCCGGTAAGGTAATATGACCAAGGTTCCAAGTTACTTTGGTACAATGCATCCGCCTGTGGCCGCACTTGGAAGATAACCGCATTAAAATGGTGGTCTTTCAGGAAGTTGAGCAAGGCAAGTGCCTCCAGTTGTTGTTCGGCCGTACTCAGACCGGGTTTGCTCGGCCAGTTGATGTTTGCTACGGTGGCTACCCATGCTGCCCGGAACTCGCGCATGGCTGATGGAGGTTGCATAGCGGTACGATCCATCATCACAGGTCTTTTGGAGCTGCAAGACGCCAATAGATACAATCCGAACAGTATTTGAAAAGTTTGTTTCATCATTTTTTATACTATTTCTCAACGGCTAATTTCCGATAGCTGATTTCCGATAGCTGACAGCCGACAACTGATCCACCTCCCTCAAAAAACGCTGCAATCCGGCTACAATACTTCCAGCCACCTCATCATGGAATTTCGTATCCAGCAACCGTTCCTCGTCTTCCGGATTGGAGAGAAACGCTACTTCCACCAATACCGAAGGAAATTCTGTAGGCGAATTGAGCGTGAAATTGAAGCCACCTACATTGCCGAAATCAGCCAGGCCCAATTTGCGCATCTCCGCATAGATATGTTGCGACACCGGACGGTAAGGTTGGTGACGATAATAGGTAGAAGCCCCCTGCACCATGGGGTTGCCCGATGCGTTACAATGGATGCTTACCAAGATATCCGGGTTTTGCTGCTTGATCCATTTCAACCGTTCACCATTATTGAAGGGTTTGTCGGTCTCCCGAGTCATGATTACGGAGGCACCAGCCCTGTCCAATGCCTTCTTCAGCTTCAATGCCATGGATAGGTTAAGGTCTTTCTCCAGCACGCCGGTCATCCCCATGGCGCCTCGGTTGCTACCCCCATGTCCGGCATCCACAGCAACGGTGAGTTGACGCAGATCGAGTACAGGAGGTTGCGGTTTCACACGGATAACCAATCTACTGCCTTCATAACCAATTTCATACCCCCACAATTGTTTTTCTTTCAGTTCGATATATATCCTGAAAATATCTTTGCTCACCTGTTCGTACCAAACGTTTTGAATGGCCAAAAGCCCGTCTTTTTGGGTAATCCAGTTGCTATTGGATACGGCTCCATAAACATCCACCACGATACGCGTCGGATCTTGCTGTTGGATGGATGTATACGGTAATCGCTCGTTGAGACCTATCGCCACATAGTCATTCACGGTATCGGTATACACAGCCCAACTGCCGGTAATGGAATGGGGACGGAAGTGCACTCCTTTTTGCAAACGCAGGTTATTTGCGGGGATATAGGCCTGCATCTGCTCGGATAGTCTTACCCGGTACATGTCTTGCCATTTTCCGGTTACCTCCAGCTTCACCCCGTTATCGAGGTGCCCCATCCGTGCACCCCCCAGTCGATCGGTGCCTAAACCATAGAACAACGGCGCCTGGTCTCCCGTGGTGAGGCCGGTCAGTGTGTGGTGTTGGGTGAGGAAGGTAACCTGCTCCCGGCTATCAAGCGTCACGTTCTTTTTGGTTGCGTTATCGCGAAGATAAAACGGGATGCGTTTATTCGCCAATGTGTCTGACGGTTGTACGGTATATTCACCCCGGTAAATACCCGCAACCCCCGCCTCAGATGCATCCACTTCATATAGCGGAATATCCTTGTAGAAATAAGCTTGCATGCCCGGCGTGGCCTTCATCTCCACTTGCAGGTGGTCGCCCGGTTGCAACCACAACTCGCCCCCAGGTAATATCCGCGCATATTCAATGGCAAATCCAGCCGTAGGCTGCGGTGGTGCGGGCTTTTCATGCACCATCACCATTCGCTTACGCAAGGTATCGGTATCAACGACGTGGCATATCTCCAATTCGTTTATGCCGTTTTGTAGGTACAAAGGCGCCGCAAACACCCCTGTACGGTATATCTTCACTTCCGTCCCATTGAGGAACAACATACCGGAGGGGTCGGCTACTCCCCTGAAATAGGCTATGGACGTGTCAATCATGCTGCTATCCGCTGCTGGGGATACGATCTTCAGCCTCGGATGCTGTTGTCCCATGGATACAAAGGAACTACTTAGCACCATGGTTACAGCCATAAATACGGCAAAGAAGAGAGATTTAGGGGTATTTCCTCTATAATAGTTGCTTCCCAATGGCAGAGGAGAGACCGATAACTTCACCTTTATATGCAACGCGATTATTTTGCATATAAAAGTGAAGTTATCTAAGTTTAAAATCATATTCATTTAAATAAAATCTTACAGCAAACCAATAGTGGCTTATCCCATCCCTGCAATTAAATCTTGGAAGGCTACCAATTGGTTAAAGGTACGCTTATGCAAGAATAAGGAAATAATCTGGAATATTTTGCTTGTTTATGCGTATATGAATAAAAATGTTGCATCAATGCGTATGGCAAACCGGACTTTCGGGCTTTCAGACTTCCCGACTTTTAACTAAACTTGCATCATGGAACCTTCGGCATTGTACTCTTATTTCCTCAAATACCCTGCTATCAGTACGGATACCCGCAATATTCAGCCCGATAGCCTGTTCTTCGCCCTTAAAGGAGCAAATTTCAACGGGAATGCCTTTGCAGTCGAGGCCCTTGACAAAGGCGCACGGTATGCGATCATCGATGAAGCACCTTACCAAAAGGACGAGCGGTTTCTATTGGTTGCAGATGTGCTGACCGCCTTGCAGGAATTGGCTCGTCATCACCGCGCGCAACTACGGATTCCTATTATTGGCATTACAGGTACCAATGGTAAAACGACGACCAAAGAATTGATCCATGCTGTGCTATCGCGAAAATTCAATACGTATGCTACGAAGGGCAACCTCAACAACCATATCGGCGTACCGCTGACTGTCCTATCCATCATGGAAGAAACGCAACTGGCTATTGTGGAGATGGGAGCCAACCATATCGGTGAAATCGCATTCCTCTGCGGAATTGCACAACCCACCCATGGACTTATCACCAACGTAGGCAAGGCTCATCTCGAAGGTTTTGGCAGCTTTGAAGGCGTCAAAAAGGCAAAGGGAGAATTATACGATTATTTGGCCGCTAACCATGGAACGTTATTTCTGCAGCAAGACAATCCTTTGCTCCGCGAAATGGCCGAAGGGCGGCCTATCGGTAACGTGGTGCGCTACGGCTTTTCCGGTGAGAATGACCTGATCGGCGAATTGATTGGTGCCAATCCCTTGCTAGAAGTGCGGTGGCGAGAGAAAGGCAACGAAACCGGTCATACGGTACGCACCCAGCTGACGGGCTCATACAATACGGAAAATATCCTGGCCGCGGCTTGCATCGGCAGGCACTTCGGCTTGGCACCCCAAAAAATCAACCAAGGCATTGCTGGTTATACACCCGCCAACAACCGCTCACAACTTATGCAGACGGCACGCAATACCCTCATTTGCGACTACTATAATGCCAATGCCAGCAGTATGGCCGCGGCCTTGGAAAACCTCCGCATGCTGGAGGCCGATAAGAAAGCCATCATCCTTGGCGATATGTTTGAAATGGGCGACGACTCGCATGAAGAACATGGCAAGGTGATGCAGCAAGCTACTGCGCTTCACGCCGCCCGCACCATCTTCGTAGGCAAAGCTTTCCGGCAGCACCGCCACCCAGATGCTGAATGCTATGAAACCACCGAGGAGGCAAGGGAAGCCTTGGATCGGTTCCCCATCGAAGGGGCATTGGTCTTGCTCAAGGCTTCACGGGGCATGGCTTTCGAGAAACTGATAGACGTGTTGTAATCCTCATTGGGGTGATAAGGAAAAAACGCTTGGTTACATACGATTATTTAAGTATTTTTCCTCTATAAAAGTTGTTTTTTCACTTACGTAATTTTATTTCAAAGGTGTTCAAGAGGGCTTCGCCGTTCTCAATGGCAGCTGAGTAGACCGATAACTGTGTAGCATTCATGAGCTCAGGTGAAAGTAGACGACTGCGAATAAAGTTGCTTTTTATTTCACGCAATTATAGTTGCATATTAAAGCAACTTTATCTAAGTTTGTATTAAATCATTTCAATATGAAGGTCTTATTAGAAGTTAAGGACAACAAATTTGCGGCACTTATGGAAGTGTTGAAAGACTTTTCATTTGTGAACGCAGAAGCACTCTCTGAGTCAGATATTGAATTATTCAACGAAATAAAGGAAATCAAGACTGCTTATAAAAACGCTACTTCGGTAAAAGCGGGCAAACTAAAAACACGACCTATCGAAGACTTGATGAATGAAGTTTAATATTCATACGATTGCTTACTTCGATAAGCAATTTAAACGCCTAACCAAGAAGTACCCCTCTCTAAAAGTTGAATTTTTATCACTTGTCGATACACTCAAAAATAATCCGACAACCGGCACTCCTATAGGAAACGATTGCTATAAGATAAGAATAGCCATCGCCTCCAAAGGTAAAGGCAAATCAGGCGGAGCACGTGCAATCACGTACGTTACGATTAAGGATTCCACCGTTTTCCTGTTATCAATCTACGATAAGTCAAATCAATCATCTATAAGCGACAAGGAGTTGCTTAAGTTGCTTGAACACGTAAAATAATATTCCGATCATTAAGCCGACCTTGAAATCGCCTGTAACGCATCCAACAAGCGATCGAGGTCCTTCAGGCTGGCACCAAAATAGTAATGATCTCGCGCCGCAGCTCATTTTTCACCATTCCACTCATCCATCAAACCCGCTGTCCGCTACCGCACAATAGGTGTTCGATATCGAACAGTTTTATTCTATTAAAAACCACAATATACTGTATTCAAATAAGTTATATTTTTGGCACGACCTTGTATAGTTAATTAGCAGTTGGTCCTGCCCCAGGCAGGAGCAGTCGAACAAACAGTTAATAACAAAAAAATGATAGCTGATGGCTGATAGCCGGTAGCTGATAGCGAAAAACAATGGACAGAGCATTACCGAAAAAGAGATGGAACAGTAAACGCATCGCGATGGTTGCGGGCATCGTAGGCATACTAGCCTTGATTTTTGCCAGTTACTACTTTACCTCCGGCAATTCACGGCTCAACGTGAACGCCGAACGCATCACCATATCCGAAGTGAAAGAAGACTCTTTCCGGGAATTTATCCCCGTCAATGGCTCTGTTTTACCCATCAGCAGTATTTTCCTCGATGCTTCCGTAGGTGGCCGTGTGGAAGAGAAGTTTGTAGAAGACGGGGCACACCTCAAAAAGGGCGATCCCATCATGCGGCTTTCAAATACGGATTTGGAACTGAGCTTGGTAACCCAAGAGACGCAGGTATATAACAACCTGACCCAAATGCAGATTGCACAAACCAATGCACAGCAAACTTCCATTGCCAACCGCAACCAGATGGCCGATGCGGAAAATGCACTCAAGGAAGCGAAGCGGCTTTATGACCTCAACAAAACCCTATATGAACAGAAAGCCGTAGGGCTCCAGGAATACCAGCAGGCGAAAAACAACTACGATTACCAGCTGCAACGGATAAAGCTGACCCGTGAAAACATCGTCCAGGACTCCATCCGCAGTGTCCAATCACTTGAACAGAATAAGCAACTGTATTCCAGCGGCATGTCTGCATTGGGATTGATGCGGCAAAAAGTAGGTGACCTCATCCTTCGCTCACCCGTGGACGGGCAGCTCACTTCGTTCGATGCGGAAATCGGCCAAAGCAAAAGCCCCGGTGAGCGCCTCGGTCAAATCGATGTGCTCACTGGCTTCAAGGTCCGCGCTGACATTGATGAGCATTACATTTCGCGCATCTATCCCGATTTGGAAGGCGAATTCACCTTCGCCGGCAAAGCTTACAAGTTGGTGATCAAGAAAGTCTATACACAGGTAACCAATGGCCGCTTCCAAGTGGATATGGTATTTGTGAACGAAGTGCCTGAAGGTATTCGCCGTGGGCAGACCCTGCAAATCCGCCTAGCACTCAGCGATGAAACCAAAGCTATTTTGCTGGCCAAAGGTGGCTTCTATCAGCAAACCGGAGGCAACTGGGTATTCAAGCTCACAGAAGACGGCAAGACCGCTTACCGGGTGGATGTGCAGCTTGGTCGCCAAAACCCCGATTATTATGAAGTAATCAGTGGACTAGAACCGGGAGATAAAGTGGTGACATCGAGTTATGAGACGTACGATCGGGTGCAGGAGTTGAGTATTAGTAACTAGCGGTCGGCTATCAGCAACCGGCTGTCGGCCTGATTGCGTAAGGCCTTCGCCCAAGGGAGTTTTAGGTTTTAATAAATTAAGGAATACAAAATGAAATACAGACAGAATAAACGTAAATAAAACCGACGGCCGATAGCTGAGATTCAATAGCCATGATAAAGAACTACATAAAAACCGCTTTCCGCACGTTGACAAAAAACAGGTCGTACTCAGCCATTAACATCTTCGGATTGGCCCTGAGCCTTTCGGCGGCCATCCTCATTCTCCTGTGGGTGTGGGATGAGCTAAGTTACGATCGTATGCATAACAAGGGCGATCGCACATATGTCATGACAGCCACGCTGGATCCCAACGGCGGGGATATATGGTACAATACACCCTCTACCATAGCGGTGTTCGGAAAAAACGAAATTCCTGCGATTGAAGCCGCTGCACGTATCAACGACGGTAGCACTAAGTTGGTAGAATACCAAGGGAGACATTTCCAAGAATCTGTGCGACATGTAGACCCTGAATTTTTCCAAATCTTCGACTTCCCCTTTATCGCAGGCAACCGTGAACACCCCTTTGCAAACCTGCATTCCGTGGTCATCAGTAAAAGCATTGCAAAAAAATATTTCGGAGACACAGACCCCGTCGGCAAAATCATCCAAATCGGCAAAACGGAAAGCTATGAGGTATCAGCGGTCATCGAAGATATGCCCAACAATTCCAGTCTCCAATACGATATCTTGTTCCCCTTCGAGCTACTGGGTGAAAATGGGAGACGCGACCTCAATAGCAATTGGAGCGACTTTAACTACGAAACCTATCTACTGTTGAAGCCAGAAAGTGACCCATTATCAGTGAGCCAGCAATTGACCAAAATCCATGTGGACAATAATTCGGAATATGCGGATATACTCAAAGAATTCCGTTACGGCTTGTTTCCATTTCTTGACATTCACTTAAAAGGAGACTCGCAACGCCATCAGCAAGTGCGAATATTCATGATAGTAGCTTTAGTAATCCTACTCATCGCTTGCATAAACTATGTCAACCTAGTGACTGCCCGCTCCACACGCCGGAGCAAAGAAGTAAGTATCCGAAAGGTAGTGGGCGCCAACAAGACGCATCTTTTCTGGCAGTTTATCAGCGAATCCGTAGTAGTATTCTTGATAGCAATGGTTATTGCTATTGGCCTTATTTACCTAACCATGCCGTTATACAATGAACTATCAGGCAAGGAGATGCTGTTTTCCTTACTCGATAGCAAGGTATGGATACTATTTGGTGCTTCCATGCTGGTGGTGCTCCTCATGGCGGGAGTGTATCCAGCACTCATACTTTCCACCTTTAAACCCGCTTTAGCCCTTAAAGGAATCATCCCTGGCTTAGGCAAAAACAATGGCTTCCGCAAGGCACTAGTCGTGGTACAGTTTACCTGCTCCGTCGTGCTCATTGTCTCCACCATCGTCATCGGCAAACAACTCGCCTATATTCGTCAATTGAATCTGGGTTATGATAAGGAGAATACGATGATGTTTAAGCGACACAATTTCGGAAATCTCGAAACCATCAAGAGTGAACTGAAAAATCAACCCGGCATTTTAGGGGTAACTGCCTCATCACTCCGGTTGGATGATGCACAAAGCTTCACCACGTCCATCGATTGGGAGGGAAAACCTGCCAGTATGAATCAATATACGATCAACCAATTGTCGGTCGATCATGATTTCATCGATGTCATGGGCATGGAACTGGTGACGGGTAAAGGCTTCACCGGTACTCCGGCAGACAGTGCCCATTATATCCTCAATGAAACCGCCTTAAAGCAAATCGGCATCGAAGACCCAATTGGCAAACCGCTTACCCACCAGGGAAAACCGGGTACCATCGTAGGCATTGTCAAGGATTTTCATTTCCGAGACATGAAAAATGCTATCGGCCCTGTTGTGTTGTTCACCACTTGGGGGTGGGATAACATCTATGTACGTACCACCGCCAAGGATGCCAAGCAAGCAGTCGAAGCTATAGAAAAACTGTGGAAGCAGTACAATGCCGACTACGAGTTTGACTACACATTCATGGATGAAACGTTTGACCGGCAGTATCGTGAAGATATCCGTACAGGAATGCTGTTCAATATTTTTGCCGGTATCGCCATCCTGCTTTCCTGTCTCGGGCTATTCGGACTAGTCACCTACACCGCTGAAACCAAGGTGAAGGAAATCGGTATCCGCAAGACCTTGGGGGCCAGTATATCCAACATTATCCTTTTAATCTCAAAAGATTTCCTCAAGCTGGTGGCTATCTCGTTTGTGGTGGCTTTCCCGCTGGGTTGGTGGATGATGAACAGCTGGTTGGAAAACTACGTATACCATACCGGTGTTGAGTGGTGGGTATTCGCTGCAGCAGGTCTCGCTGCCTTTGCCATCGCGGCCATTACGGTATGCGGTAAATCACTGAAGGCGGCACGGGAAAACCCGATTAAGGCAATAAGGACGGAGTAGGATTGTTAGCTTTCGTCCGCCAACTGGCGGATATCGGATAGGTTCGGACCGATGAGTTTAAGGTTCTTAACTAAACGAAGGAATACGAAACAAAATACAAACGTATAAACGTAAATAAAGCTGATTGCTGACCGCTGATAGCCGAAAGCCAACTGCTAAATGCCAAAAAGCCATGATTAAGAACTACATCAAAACCGCCTTCCGTACGCTCACCAAGAACCGGTCGTACTCCACCATTAACATCGCAGGGCTGGCAGTGAGCCTTTCTGCGGCCATCCTCATCCTGTTGTGGGTGTGGGATGAACTGAGCTTCGACCGGATGCACAGCAAAGGCGACCGGATTTATCAGGTCTCCACGACATTTGATGTCACATCGGAGAACGTCTGGCCGGTAGGACCTCCACCCCTGGCATTATTCGGGAAAGCAGAAATACCCGGCATAGCCGATGCATGTCGATCAAGTAACAGCGATGCCGTGCTCACCATGGCCAATAGTGATCGTAAGTTTGACGAGAACGGCCAATATGTCGATCCATCGTTCTTCGATATCTTTGATTTTACATTATTGGAAGGTGATTTGCGGAATCCCTTTATCGACAACAACTCCATTGTGCTCACCAAGACGTTGGCCAAGAAATATTTTGGCAGTGAAGATGCTATGGGGCAAACGGTACTCATCAACATGGATGAGGGGGCTACTGAAGGTAAACGGAGCTTCCGCGTGACCGGGATACTTGAAGATTTTCCCACCAATTCATCCATTGAGGCAGATTTCCTCCTGCCCTTTGATTTGCTCAATGAAAATGGGGATGGCATCAACGGGGAGTGGGGCAACTTCGGTTACCGTACGTTCTTTCTACTGAATGAAAGAGTAAACCCAAGCAACGTGGGCCAGCAGCTTGCCGACCTGCATCGCAAAAATAATGAGGCGGAAATTTTCAAGACCCTGGTCTACTTCCTGCAGCCGCTCGAAAACGTACACCTCTACAATGCCAAGGGTGAGGACAACGGTATGCAACAGGTGCGGATTTTTGCGCTCGTCGCCGGTATCATCCTGCTGATTGCCTGTATCAATTACGTCAATCTGGTAACCGCACGCTCCACACGGCGTAGCAAAGAAGTCGGCGTGCGGAAAGTCATTGGCGCCAACCGCTTCCATCTATTCTGGCAATTCATCACCGAATCGGTTGTTATATTCGTTATTGCCATGCTATTAGCCATCGGGCTTTCCTACGCTGCGATGCCGCTCTACAACGGCCTTTCCGGCAAGGAGATGGTCTTTAGCCTGCTCGATATTCGCATATGGATGCTCTTCGCGGGTAGTTTAGCCGCCGTTGTGCTCTTAGCCGGTATATATCCCGCGCTGCTGCTTTCCACCTTTAAGCCCGCCCAAGCCCTGAAAGGGATATTGCCGGGCATCGGCAGAAACAACGGCTTCCGTAAGGCGTTGGTGGTGATACAGTTCAGTTGCTCGGTGGTACTCATCATTGCTACCATCATCATCAGCCGTCAGCTGGATTTTATCCGCAAGAAGGAGTTAGGCTACAACAAGGAAAACGTCTTTTTCTTCAATCAACGAAATTTTTCAGGCCGGTTTGATGCCGTACGTGCCGAACTGGAAAACCACCCAGGTATTGCAGGTGTCACAGCGGCCAGCGGCAATATCAGCAATATCGGTAGCGGCACAGGCGACATAGCATGGGAAGGCAAACCAGCTAGTATGGCCAACTTTATGGTCAACTTCATGTCGGTGGATCACAAATTCTTAGAAGTTATCGGATTGCAGCTAGCTGATGGCCGTGGGTTTACGGATACACCCGCAGACTCCAGCTATATCATCCTCAATGAGACTGCCGTGAAGCAAATGGGACTGGAAGAACCCATCGTTGGCAAACCCATCACCTTCCGTGATCAGCCCAGGACCGTTGTCGGCGTCGTAAAAGATTTCCACTTCAATAACCTAAAAATCGCCATTGGCCCATGTGTATTGTTTTCGGATAGCGGCATGCCCTTGGGCGGAATGTATGTGAAAACCACGGGCAATGAAGCCTCCCAAGCTATCGCGGCCGTGAATAAGCAGTGGCAGCAATACAATAGTGAATTTGAGTTTGAATATCAATTCATGGACGAGTCGTTTGACAAACTTTATAAAAGCGATATTCAGGCCGGAAAGCTATTTAATGTATTTGCGGGCATTGCCATCCTGATTTCTTGCTTGGGTCTGTTTGGACTCGTCACGTTTACGGCAGAAACTAAAGTAAAGGAAATCGGCATCCGCAAAACCTTAGGTGCTAGTGTGGCTAATATCATCGTCCTGATATCAAAAGATTTTCTGAAATTAGTAGGTATCTCCTTTGTGGTAGCCTTCCCACTCGCTTGGTGGATGATGAGCAGGTGGCTGGAGAATTATGTGTACCGCACAGCGATCGAGTGGTGGGTATTCGCCATAGCTGGCCTCGCGGCTTTCGCCATTGCTGCCATCACGGTGTGTGGCAAGTCGCTCAAGGCGGCGCAGGAGAATCCGATCAAGGCGATTCGGACGGAGTAGTACTATAGTGCGTACGCATTAAACCTGTTGCTGGCTTGCTTTCTTTCCAACTTTGGCCATCGTACCAGTACGTTTTTTTTTTAGCTTTTGCTGCTGAATATACGCACTGATTTCCTTCCGCTCAACATCCGTTAGCGGCTTACTTTGGATAATAAAATCCACGCCTTTCGGCTCTTTTATCAAACTCATGATCTTATGTTTTGAAGTATTTTTCAACCAAAAATCTCGCTGGTTCACTATTGATTATCATCCGCTGGCTTTTAAAGTGATATGCCCCAAGCGTCTCTTCGTAGTGCTTTATTAATTGCGTTTTAGCTGTAAACGCTACAAATCCGTCAAACCCTTTTTGAAACGACACCTTACAGGCATATGCAACCAGATTACCCGCAACCCCTTCGTACAACTTATTCTTACCAATGTTGAATGGTGCACTTTCCAATAAATTCATGAATACATGGTCTCCTTCAATCGTCAAACTCAGCAGCCCCTGAATGATGGAAAAGTTATTAACAATGGTCAGTTTATATACCTCCTTCTTTATGTTCTTAAACTCAATCTTCCAATCAAAATTCCATCCATTCCGTTTTGTTATGGCTGTCAAGTCATCTTTACCCACATGCGATACCTCGGTTGGAAAACTATCTCCGGAAATTGTGTTCAAAATGGAGTTCGTGAGCCGATCGACAATGAAACCTTGCTCAATGTTTACCCGATTTGCCATACTACAAATGTACTAATTTCTACAAGCATTATGAAATTCCAAATTCCAATTCCGACAACAAACGCAGCCCACCAACTGTCCGATATCGTACAAAAAAGTGTTCGATATCGAACACTTTCCCAAACCAACACACACATAACATACTAAACCACAAAACCTTAAAAAAATGGCGCGATATCCGCTGGAACTTTTCAGAACGAAAAAATCACCCTTTACACAAATATGAGAAACAAAGCTGAATGCCAATAGCTGAAATCCGATAGCCATGATAAAGAACTATTTCAAAACCACCTTCCGCAACCTCTGGAAGACCAAAGGGTATAGTTCCCTGAATATTTTTGGACTGGCAGTAGGCATTACTGCTGCTTCGCTGATCTTCCTGTGGGTGGAAGACGAAGTGAGCTACAATGAGCACTTCCCCAACAAGGAAAACATCTATATCTCCAAGTCCAAGCAGCCCCATGACAACGGGACGTTTGTGTTTGAAGCCAACCCGGGGCCATTGGCACCCGCCATCAAAGCCGAACTACCGGGCATCAAATATGCAGCACGAGTAAACTGGCCAATGCCCTTGCTGTTCAACATAGGAAACGACAACCTCTATCAAACCGGGTTTTATGCCGACCCGGATTTCATGGATATCTTCTCGCTTGAATTCACGGAGGGCAACCGGGCGTCCGCCATGAACAACGTCAATGATATGGTGATCACACAGACTGCGGCGAAACGGCTCTTTGGCGACGAACTTGCAATGGGTAAGCTGGTACGTATCAATAATGACGAAAGCTATACCGTAACAGGCGTGGTAAAAGATTTTCCCAAGAACAGCAGTTTACAATTTGATTGGATCATCCCCTTTGCGAAACTCGAACGGTTGAATGAAGGAGGATTTGAGAGTTGGGGCAACAACAGCCTCCTGACCTATGTACAGTTGGAGCCTTCGGCCAATCTCGCCGATGTCAACAAAAAGCTTTATGATTTTGCCGAACAAAAAGTCGGAAACGATTTATTCTACAAAAACTTCCTTTATCCCATGGAGCGGTGGCGTTTATATAACAGCTTTGACAAGGACGGCAACGAACAGGAAGGCCGTATAACATATGTCCGGCTGTTCAGCATCATCGCCTGGGTGGTGCTCCTCATCGCCTGCATCAATTTCATGAACCTCGCCACCGCCCGCTCGGAGAAGCGTGCGAAGGAGGTGGGTATGCGTAAGGTAGTAGGTGCTACCAAAACATCCCTCATCCGTCAGTTTTTGGGTGAATCGATTATCCTTGCTTCACTATCTGCCTTACTGGCCATCGGGCTTATCTTCCTATTCATTGGATCCTTTAATGGCTTGGTCGGCAAAGAACTGTCCGTGGAGATTTTTAAACCGCTTCATATCGCCTTCCTTGTAGCGATTGTGATGGTTTGCGGAGTTATTTCAGGTAGCTATCCGGCCTTCTATTTGTCGTCCTTCAATCCAATTACCACGCTGAAAGGTGCCCGGCAAAAGGCTGGGGCTGCCGGATTCATCCGTCGAGGGCTCGTGGTGCTGCAATACGCGGCCTCCGTCACCCTTATTGTTTGCACCATCATCATTTTCCAGCAAATACAGCATGTAAAGGGCCGCGACATGGGCTTCGACCGCGGCCAGGTACTCACCACCCAGCTACGCGGAAAAATGCTGGAACATATCGACGTAATTAAACAGCAACTGATCGCAACCGGTGGAGGGGAAAACGCAGGAATCAGTAACATGCGTGTGCTGAACATCGGCTCGAATACGTGGGGCATGAATTGGGAAGGCAAAGACCCCAACAAACAAGCGCTTGTGGGCATCCTGCATACCGATGCAGACTTCATCCCTACCATGGGCATGCAACTGGTAGACGGCCGTAACTTTCGGCCCCATATGTTGGGCGACAGCAGCAGCATTGTCATCAATGAGGCCTTTGCCAAACTCATTAAGCCCGAAGGCAATGTTGCCGGGCAGACAGTCCGCTGGGGAGAGGCGCCCTACACGGTTGTCGGCGTGGTGAAGGATTTCGTATACAACAACGTTTATACTCCGGCAGACCCCGTTTTTTTCTACCCATTCGAATCGACGTCGGGCGTACTTAACATCAAGACAAAAGCTGGCGTGGACCTGTCCAAAACCGTAGCCCAAATCGAACAGGTCATCAAAGCCAATAATCCAGACTATCCGTTTGAATACCAGTTTTTGGATGACGTGTTTAACGAAAAATTCCAGTCTGAGATGCTTATTCAGCAACTTGCAGGTGTGTTTGCCGTACTCTCCATCATCATCTCCTGCCTCGGTTTGTTTGGCCTAGCGGCATTCACCGCCGAGCGGCGTACCAAGGAAATGGGCATCCGGAAAGTGCTGGGCGCCTCGGTGTCGTCGTTGGTCGGCCTACTCAACCGCGAATTTGTGGTGCTTGTACTGGTATCCTGTGCCGTTGCCTTTCCCATTGCATGGTGGATCATGAGCGACTGGCTGAGCAACTACCAATATCACACCAACCTGCATTGGTGGGTGTTTGCGTTGGCTGGCCTTGGGGCATTGGTCATCGCCTTGTTTACCGTGAGCTCGCAGGCCATCAAAGCGGCATTGACGAATCCGACGAAGAGTTTGCGGGATGAGTAATTATAAGCTATCAGCAGTTGGCTATCAACAATCAGCTGACTTTCAGACGCCAGAAACTGTATACAATCTTTGCAAACTGCGCTTGAAGCTGATGGCCAAAAGCTGATATCTGAAAGCCGTGATAACAAACATCATCAAAATCGCCTGGCGTAACATCATCAAAAACAAGCTATATACCCTACTGCATATTTTGGGATTAGGCCTTGGGCTGGCAACGTGTCTTTTCTTGTATACCTATATCGCCTTCCACCATAGCTTTGATCGTTTCCATCCCAAAGCGGATCGGACATTCCGGCTGGTCAGTGAACTGCACCTGCAAAAAACCGAGTATAGTAAGGGAGCTTCCTATGCGATGTACAAAGCCCCCCAAACAGAAATGCCCGAAGTGGAGGACGCCACCTTTTTACTGGGCAATCAGGAATTTACGCTGAAAATCGGGGAGAGGCTCTATAAAACAGGACAACAAGCTGCCTTAGCCTCCTCCAATTGGTTTGAGCTGTTTGATTTTGACTGGTTGAAAGGCAACCCCAAGGATTTAGACGAGGTGAATTCCATTGCCTTAACCGCGAAGTCGGCGGAAACGTATTTCGGCAATGCGGATCCCATGGGACAAATCATTCTGGTAGATAACAAGCATCCCTTCAAGGTCGTGGGCGTTATTGACGACTCTCGGAGCAACACCAGCTTAAAAGCTGAGTTGTATCTATCGTTGAACTCCATCCGGTCATTGCAACCGGACATCATGGATGCGTTTTTCAGTTATTGGAGGTTTATCAATTCGTCAAACAATGTGTTCGTCTCCTTGCAGCATCCATTGCAAAAAGAGGCTGTTGAGCAAAAATTGATGCAACTGGCTGCCAAGAATCTGGATCCAAGTGTTACAAATGTCTACAATTTCAAACTGCTTCCACTTGAAGAAGTGCACTTCGATATGAATTACGGCGGCACCGCCAAAAAATCACTGTTGGTTGTTTTGGCCATCGTGGGTGGGTGCATCATGGTGGTTGCCAGCATCAATTACATCAACCTATCGATCGCACAACAAGCGCGCCGTAGCGTAGAAATAGGCACACGAAAAGTACTTGGCGAATCTGGAAAACAGTTGTTTATTCAGTTTTTGATCGAATCGATACTCATCACCTTAGTGGCCTTATGCTTGTCATTCGCATTTATCCAATTGGCGATAGCGATTGCGCTATCAACAGTAGGATTGCAAGTCATCAAGGCAGCATGGGCCAATCCGGTGGATAGTTTGAGGGATGAATAGTAAAATAAAAAAGAGCAAGGATGAAAGGAACAAAGCGCAAGGATAGGCCTATCTCATGTCTAACTGTCGTCTAAAAAAATGCTAATGAACCATTTCAAAATCGCCTGGCGCGGATTACTGCGCTCAAAGGTGTTCACGGTACTGAATATCACAGGCCTGGCCCTTGGCTTCGCAGGATTCATCCTGTCTTACCAATACATCAATCGGGAAACCGGTTATGACAAATGGAATCCGAATTACGACCACATCTACTTGGTGGGCCTGACCTACCAAGGGCAATTTACCGACCAAACGCCCCCCTCTTTGGCCAACCGGATCAAGGTGCAACTGCCAGAGGCGGTGGATGCAGGTAGGATGCTGAACATGAGCACCTGGGGCTGGGGCACCCTGCCCCTATTCGGCGACGAAGTTGCCGTCATCAACAACGGCAAGGTCGTGGACAAGGGTTTGGCAAGAATCATGGCCATTGAGGCAACAAACCTGGATATGGCAGACACGGCGTTCGGTAACATCCGCTTGGTAGACGCCAAAACATTCCAAACTCTATTCCCAAATGAAGACAGGACGATTTTCGAGCCGCGGAATGTGGCAATTATGGGAGCGCATGCCGGTCAATACGAGACCATACACGGTGTGGCCAAGAAACGTAAATTATCGTTGGTGGATTCCGACTTCATGTTTGTAGAGGGTGAAGTTGGGGAAGAGCAAGGCGCCGAATTGGACAATCCCCGCCTTTACCAAACCTATATCCAACTCCACCCTCAAGCCGATGTCCAACAGGTGTCGGAAAAAATCAACCAGCTTTACAAAAGGGATGTCGCGCCCCACCAGTTTACCATCTCCTCCGCGTTTGCCGCAGGCGAAATCTATTTGGATCCACTGGCTAACCTGCATTTACGTCCCAAACATGGGTCAAATGCTGGCTACCTAGCTATTTGGATACTCGGTGTATTATCAGCCGTCATCCTCGCTTTGGCCGCTTTCAATTTCGCCAACCTGATGGTTGCACTCGCGAACAAGCGGGCGAAGGAAGTGGGCATCAAAAAAATATTTGGTGTCAGCCGGAAACGCCTGGCGCTACAGTTCTTCTCGGAAGTTTTCATACAGTGCCTATTGTCGGCGATTATCGCATGGTGGTTGGTCGTGTTGGCTCACAATGGCTTGCAGAAGTGGTTCGACTATGAACTAGGTGATTCTATTTCCAATAGGTTGATGCTTTGGCAGTTGCTGGCGGCGACCGTGGTGACAACTGTAGTTTCAGGAGCTTACCCAGCGATTATACTGTCTGGATTCCGGTCCGTGCAGGTGCTGAAGGGCAACTTTCAAACCAGCCATCGGATGCAGGGACTCAGGAATGGCCTGCTTACTTTCCAGTTTACCATTGCCGTGATTTTCCTGACCTCGCTGTTGGTCTTGAGTAGGCAACTAGACTACATACAGACTTCCGATAAAGGTTTTGAACCGGCACAGGTAATCAACGCGCCAATATGGGGGCAGTATTTGTCTGTTCACGAACCCACTCGGGATTTGCGGGCTCGTTTGACGCAGTTCCCTGAAATCCAATATGTCGCCGCAACAACAGATCCTCCGGGTAGTCCAACACCCCCTCCGATGAAAACATTCATGCATGGCGATGCCGCCAAGGAAATGCAACACATTGGCGTGGACGGTGAGTATTTTGAAACATTGGGAATCGCCGTCGTGGAGGGAAACGCATTCGCTGCTATTTCATCACGGGATACGTCAAACCTGGCGATAATCAACGAAAGCGCGTTGAAGGCACTGGACTTTACCCAACCTTTGGGAAGCAAAATAAGCGGCTGTGGCGTGGACTTTACCATTGTCGGGGTTGTAAAGGACAGTAAAATAAATGGATTTGAGAGCATCGTACGCCCTACAGTATATACCCAGCAAAATGAGTGTGGCGATGCTCGCTATCGGCATGCGGTGATGGTCAAGACGGTTCCAGGCACGACACGGCGGGCGCTGGAGATTCTGAAGCGCGAATGGGAACGTAATAAAATGGCAGAGGGGATTCCTTTCTCCTATGAATTTCTGGATCAACAATACGCAGCACTTCATGCCCAACAAAACCGGCTCCAATCCGCATTGGGTGGCTTTACGATTCTTTCCATCGTTATAGCCATGATGGGGTTATTCAGCATGTCTGCCTACAGCATCAGCATCCGACAGAAGGAAATGAGCATCCGTAAGGTGCTGGGCGCCTCCATTAGTCAGTTATTTCTGCAGCTCAACAGACCATTTTTCCGGTTGTTTGTACTGGCGGGCTTGATTGCTTTCCCACTGGCTTACTTGTTGATAAATCAATGGCTGTCTACATTTGCTTACCGTATCGACATTCAATGGTGGATGTTTGCGGTAACCGGAGTATGTATGGTAGTTATTATATTATTGACCGTGACGTACCAATCTTTACGTACCGCAAAGACGAATCCCGCTGATATCCTGAAAGATGAATGAACTGACTCACCTGCCATATTATCCCATCATAACGCTTTGGGTCTATCTGACTGCCCTGGCTTTCCCCAGTTTTGCTCAAACATTGACCGATCTCCAGCCGCGGCAGGGGCATGAAGTGGGGGCTATCCCTTACGACCCAGCCTTGGACAGTCCGGATTTCAAATGCTGTAATGGTGTCGTCCAGCAGTATTATGCCGTAGATGGCGGCTATCGGGGCGGGCGTAAGCGCCTAATCCAGCTGCTGAAAACCCATCCACTATCCGGGCAAACGTTGACTGTGGCAAAAAACGGATACATTACGGTACGCTTCATCGTGAACCGCGACGGGCAAACCGGCCGCTTCCGCGTATTGCAGGTGGATGGCAATTATGAAACCACATCATTCCCCCAGCCGTTCGTCGCAGATATTGTCGCCTTCGTCGAGGAGCTAGACGATTGGCGTCCGGGGCAACATCAAGGGAATACGTATGATTATTACCAATACCTGACTTTCAAGCTCACCGATGGAAAAGTGGTTGATCTATTGCCTTAGCCTAAGCTTCCTATTTGGCACATGTGGGCAGCAAACACAGCAGGAGGCCGAGCTGCTACTGGACTGCGAATTGGCCGAGCGACTGTACACTGAAATGGGGAGTCAGGGAAGTGCCCGCTCCCAACATTACCTCGATAGCGCTATCGCCCTATGCCCTACCTTTGCCAAGGGATGGCGGGAAAAGGGAGTTCCCTACCTCAAACGAGGGGATTATGCCACTTGGATGAAGCACCTCAACAAAGCGGTTGAGCTGGAACCCGAAACCTACTTGGATATTCGCGGCTGGTGCAAGGTCAAATTCCTCCATGACTACGAAGGGGGCTTGGCTGATCTCCAGCGTTACGATACATTGATAGCCGGTTCACCCAAGATGGTGGGCGATTTCAATATTTACACATGGATGGCCTTCGCCAAGTTGGGATTGCAGGACTCCGTAGCCGCAATGGCCTATTTTGATAAAACCATCGATGAAGCCGTCGCGGCCCTTGGGCCGGAATGGGTTGGAAACTACGATTACCTCTACCGGGGTATCCTGAAACTGGAGCTGAAAGACTACAAAGGCGCATTGGCCGATTTCGATCGGCAAATAAACCACTATGAAAAGCTGGCCGATGGACATTACTATAAAGGGTTACTACTTGCCCGATTGGGTAAAAAGGAGCAAGCCAACGCAAGCCTCCAAAGAGCGAAAGTGCTATTTAATGGCGAAGGATACCATGCTCAGGATCCCTATGTGGAAATGCCTTGGCAGATTTATGCAGAAGATATCAGTCGAGCACTTCAATGACCTGTTAGCCGGTATTCGGGTTACCCGCGGCAATCGTGCTGAGTTTCTCCGGTGTGGGGGTATCGCAGTCGAAGCTCCTCCCTTTCTGATATAGCCGATAGGACATCACAAACATATTGTATACCCGCCGCTGCATCTCGAAGGCAGCCACGAAGTGAACTGATCAAATTTTTAAGCCTGGGATAAGATGAACTGGTCCAGCCCCTCATTCCTGCCAAGGCCAAGTTTCTGTTTGATGCGGTAGCGTGCCATGCGGATGCTCTTGGGCTCGATGCCGAGCCGAGCCGAGATTTCCTTATTCGGCAGCCCCATGAGGATATACGAACAGTATTTCAAGTCCAAGCGGGTGAGCGAATCGCCGGCCCGCCGTTGCAGGCGCTCAAAGAACGCCTGGTTTATTTCCAGAAAATCGGCCTTGTGTCCCTCGTAATCGCGGTCGAGTTTCTGTTGCTGCCGCGCCATGCGCCTGACCTGCTCGTCGATGAGCGTGCTGTTGGCTGCATTTCTCTTTCCGGCGAGCAATTCCATCAGCTGGCTTTTTTCCTCTTTGCGGAGCTGCTCGGCCAGCAGTTCTTTTTCAAGGCGCTCCTGCCGCTCCTGCAGCAGGGCCTGTTCGGCCAAAAGCTGATTGGTTTCCGCCTCTTTCAGCCTAGCCGTCAGTTCGGCTTCTCCTTTTTCCTTATCGGCCAGCTCCTGTTTCCGCAGCGATGCCTTCAACCGGTAGTTATACGACACCAACAGGAGCACCAAGGCAACGAAACCCACAATCCCCAAGCCGAAATACAGCAGTGCACGTTTTTCGCGGAAAGCCGCCTCCTGCTCCAACAGGGCGATCTTCTGCTCCTGCTGCGCGGCCCGGTACCGCGCATCGATCCGCTGGGCACTGGCGATGCGCTCCTGGTTGAACGCTTTCTGGTTACTTGCCACGAAACTTTTGAGGTAACCGAGCGCCGCTTCCTTATCGCCCCGTGCTTCGGCCACCCGGGCCAGTGCCTGGTAGATTCGGGCTTCCGTCAGGGGCATCTCCACCACACTGTCCCCCACCCGCGCCAACGCTTCCAGCAACTGCCGCTCCGCCTCCTTCGTGTCTCCCGCACGCAAGGCATATTCGCTGCGCATGCCATGGCAGTTGACCAGAATTTCGGTAAGCTTGGTGTCGGTGGCGATGCGTTCGGCAATCCCGAGGTAACGGTCTACGCTGTCGCGATACGCCGAAGGGAAATGCTGGAAATAAATGTTGGCCGTATTCAGGGCCACCGCTGCGGTATTGCTCCGCACCAGCAACCGTCCGCCTTCACGCGCGCTCAACGCGACGGACCTGGCGTAGTAGCGCAGGGCAAAGTCCAACAACGTGCGTTGTGTATCATTTACCTTATATTCATCGTAAAAATGCTGGCCCATGGTGTAGTATGCGGTATTCAGGGCATCCACCTCCCCGCTGCGTACCGCATGTGCGTAACATTCCTGCGCATAGTCTGCCTGCCGCTTCACATCGGTGCCATAGCTGTAGATACTGGCCAGGTAATGGTAAGCGAGGGATGCATATTCTTCATTGCCGCCAGCCCGGAAACACTCCACAGCCTTCAGCAGTTTCGGTACGGCCAGATCGTTTTCGTTCTCGACCACGTCTAGCCAGCCATTGCGCAGCCACACCATCCCCCTGGCGACGGAATCGGCCGACCGGTGCTGGTAAAACAGTGCACTATCCAGCGCCCCGTAAGCGGCTGGCATGTCTTTCCGTTGCACATACAGGTGTATCTGTGTGGCGTATACCCATGCCTTTCCGCTCCCATCGCGCAGGGACTGCGCCACGGCCAACGCCTTTTCCGTATGCCGGAACGCCTCATCCAGGTCGGCCTCAAAACACGCCCTTGCCAGCTTACATCGGATTATCACCTGCTCGTAGGCCGATACGGCACCGTGCTGCAATCGCTGCTCCAGCGAGTCGGCATACCGCTCCTGCGCGCATACGCATGCTACATAACCGCACAGCAGCAACAGCGTAATGATGTATCGGTTCTTGGTTTGCATCGACCCAAAAATAGGAAAAAGAATGGAACATCCAAACACATTAAAAAACACAAAATACTAACAAACAAACAGTTAATAAACTTTTGTAGACACCTTGTAGACACCTCAGCCGCAAGCCTGTAGTTGCGTTGTAGTCCCCAAAACCATGGCCGTTTGGAACATACTCCCGATGTTTGTCCCCAGTGAAGCACAGGCTTCAACACATTATGGTTATACTTAATTAAACACATCATGAATCACAAAACCACCGCCATCATCGGCTACATCACCATCATCGGATGGATCATCGCCTACCTCTCGTACAGCAAAGCGGAACCGAAAGACACTTTTGTCCGCTATCACCTCCGCCAATCCCTCGGCATCATCCTCCTTTCGGTGGTCCTCGGTATCGCGTCTGCGATAGCGGTCAGTATCATTCCGGCGTTGTCTACCGTGTTTTACATCATTTCGTTCATCCCCGTGGTCCTGATGCTACTGGGCATCGTCACCGCGTCCAATGAGGCGCAGCGGCCCGTGCCCGTCATCGGCAAACTCGTGGAAAACAAGTTTAACCTGTAAGCGCGAAGGCCATGATTATTTTCGGAACAGGAAGGAAAGTCGTCGGGCAGACACCTACCCGGCACGATTGCAGCTACTGCGGCCAGCAGGCCTCCGTTGGCTTCTATTATCAGGTACGCTATTTCCATATCTTCTGGATCCCCGTGTTCCCTTACCGAACCATCACGGGCAGCCAATGCATGCACTGCCGCCAGATACGCGAGGGAAACGAGCTCTCGCCCCAATTGCTTGCCGAGGCCAAGGTTGAAAAACCAAGACCGCCTCTAAAATACTTCAGCGGGATTTTCGTCGGTATCTTTTTCGCACTGCTGATTGCCGCCGCTGTCATCAATGAGCGGAACGAAACCCATAACTACCTGAAAGATCCCAAGGTAGGCGACGTGTACGGGGTCAAGCAGGAAAACGGACGCTATACGTTATTCCAGTTGATGCAATTGCATGGCGACTCCCTCGGCTTCCGCGTAAATAACTACGAAGTAGACCTTTCTTCACAGTTGAGCAGCATCCGCCGGGATCATGGAGACGACTTTAGCGACGAAGTATGGTTCTATGCAAAAGACGAACTGAAGGAATTGCTAGACGACCAACGGATCGTCAACATCCGGCGGCCATAACTATGGCCTCGCCTATTAATCTCATGCCATGTTAGTCACGCTATTAATCACATTCGTAAACCTCATAATCACCATGATGACGACACACATCGCCCCGACAACCGATAGCGAGGAATTTTTCCGCGTAGACGGGCGTCCGTTTACCTATCTCGATTCATCCGAAATCCTCATTCCGGCCTTTAGCGATACCGGCAATGACCTCTCTATGACGCTGAAGGCACGGGCAGACAACTACAACGAAAAGCTGCACGCCCATATCCTCAATGACTATGAGGAGGGCGAGGTTTATTTCACGTTCTCGTTGAAACAGATCTACCGCAACGGCATACCCACCGGTCGGATCCGCTATGAAAAAGAACGCGACACCTCTGGCCACGTGATGTGGAAAGGGGGCTTCAAGTATGACCTGGAGCTCTCTGAGGAGCTGACACTCGCCGATGGCTGGGTCAGATTCGATGGTTACTTCCATAACATGATGGGAACCAAACGCTACGCCGTGCAGTTTGCTAAGCAGCTGCCGATAGAGGGACTCGCCTGGCAGCATTACCGCTTTACTTCACTCGAAGAACTCCGCACCGCGCCCGCAAATGTGCCACGCCACATCCAACTCGACAACATCGATGCAGAAACCCTGCCCGAAGAACTGTACGTGTACACCGAACTTGAATCATTGACGCTGTATTATGACTACGGTGTACCGGCCAGTTACGGATTGCGGGAAATCCCGCAGACCATCAACCGGTTTACTAAATTGAAGCAGCTGGCGTTAACCAGGATGCAGCGGGCAACGGTTATTCCCCAAACGATTGGCGATCTGCACGAGCTGCGTAACCTATACATCACCGGAAGCCAAGCCACCTCGGTGCCGGAAAGCGTCGCAGCACTCCCGAACCTGGAATACTGCGTCCTCTCCAACAACCGCTTGACCACCCTGCCCGATCGTTTTTCGTCGTCGATCAAATCTCTCGCCCTCGAAGGAAACCAACTGAAAACACTCCCCAAATCCCTGGTGGCCCTACCGAACCTGACCCGGCTGGATATCAATAAAAATCCGTTGAAGTCCCTTCCGCCGGGATTGGAACGCATCGAAAACCTTGAACTTGAAATCGAGAAGAAACAGGCACTGCTGGACTATGCCTACAAGGGTGCTGATGGCAAGGGTTCGGTGGCTTTCGACGATTCGATCTTCTATGCCCGCAACGATACCGCACTCGCCCAGATGCTGGACAAGGTGCTGGCCGACGACAAGTGGGCCGATTACCGGGAAGGTTTGAATGCCGTGGCGTTATGGGCGGTGGCCTTGGAGACCACCGGACCCGATGACTACGATACCAAGGGCAACACGCGCTTCGGCGGACTCCCGGATCTACCGAAAGGCATTGCCTACCCCACTTTTACCAGCCACAAGGGGGATTTGTCAGGCTACCAGTTCATCGCCCAGCTCAATTGTGAGGAACTGGCGCCATATCAATCGTACCTGCCACGCGAAGGAATGCTATATTTCTTCATCACCGACCAGGAAGACTTGGGTGCAAGGGTCATTTACCACCCATGGGGTGCCGAAACACTAGTCCCAGGGACTTCTCTCGGCATCAAAGAAGAAGACATCCATGACGATTTCGGCATCTATGAACCTCACAAGGCAGCAGCATCCCCATACGCCTGCATCCCTCACTTTTACAATGACGATCATTTTTATGCGGGTGCGGCGGAGAAACTGGCCGATCTGGAAGAAAATTATGAAGCGGCCGAGGAGCTGCGTGCGGCATTCGAACAGGCTTCCGGACAACGGCCTGTCCACGGCATCAACGGCTACGTCTTCAAGCAGCACGACTCGCCCCAGATCGAGGCCGCCAACAAATTGAAGGGCAACCCGGAGGATTTCGTGGTGCTGCTGCGCGTCAGCTCGGACAACAATACTGGCTTCTCCTTTTGGGATGCCGGTGAAATCTACTTTGTTATTCACAAAAGCGACCTTGCAAAAGGAGATTTCTCCAATGTATTCTGCGGACTAGAAAGCAGCTAAATAATTTAACAGGGGTATTCAGGGGCCATTAGCAATGGTCGGCTATATTCAATCGAATCTTATTTAGTTCGGTACTGCCTCAGCTTCTTCCACGGCGATCTCCGTTACCGAAAAAGGTGCCCCGACAGCCGCATGCGCTGCTTGCCTGGCCACTTCGGCCTGTGCTTCGGTCACCTGCTCCGGACGGTATTGATCCACCGGAGCCACACGGCCAAACAACGACTCATACCAGGTACACGCGGCAATAAACCGCCCAATCTGCAGATCAAGATGGAAGCCGTCGCGTGTCAGGTTGTCGCCAAGGAAACTCGTGCGGGCATTCTGGATAGCCGTACCGCAGGGCACGAGCAAATCAATCTGCACCACGTCCGACACTTTCGAAGAGGCGCTCGCAATGGCTTGGTACATCGTCTGCTGGTCTTTGTTGTAGTTTATAAATCGCTTGTGTGTAGAGTTGGCTTGATAGGCCCACGTTTGGTGCCAGATAAATTTGGCATTTCCGGCCATTACACTGTCGATATATCGGTGCACGATAGGCAGTGGTTCCAGAAAACTTTCCATTCGGCCAGACAACGAGCTCACCTGCTGCAATGAAACATAGTCCCACGGTTCATCCCTCAGCGCCGTCAGGATACTGATCTCCTTTTGGGTCGTTTTCGTGCCGTCCACATCAATTTTGCGGTAGCTGTATACAGCCTTATTACCCTGCACATTTTCCAAATGCAACGATAGCGGTGCACCGCCGATGTACATGTTGCCGATGATCATGGGCTTGCCAGTTGCTTCGGCCAGTTCGTGCAGGTACTGTTCCACGGCATCTTGCGAAAAACTATTGCCAATAGCTAGTATCCGTAGCGTGTCTGGCTTGCCTTGTACATGGCCATTCCATGCAACGGATAGGAATAGGGATATAACGAGGAAAAAACGGGTATAGTTAAGCATTCCCAATTATAGTAAAAAATACGATAGCGAAAGAAAGATCACTTCAGGTTTTGCTAAAAAAATCCACCGTACGCTTCCACGCCAGCTGAGCCGCCTTGCGGTCATACCGAGGTGTCGTGTCTTTTCGAGTTTAGCCAAGGTCAATATGTTATTTTGTCAACACCTTGTCCATTTCGTTTTCACCCAGTGTGGCGGTTAAACTCCCCGGCAGGGCTACCTCGTTGGAAGAACAAGCACGCGATTAAGGAAGATATTTCACCGCGTTGGACATGAAAGGTTGGACATGAATCCACAATGCGTTCATTTTTTTCGAAAAAATGGACATATAGCGAGAGCATGTCCATTTTATTTCATGAATACGCAATCATCACCGTAGAAACAAGAAAGCAGGCACGGCTATGCTCCTCTCTTTTATTTCATCTTTTAACCTTTCATTAATATCCACTTTGGCACCGACAAATGAGAAAATCGTTGTCCCATATTCCCGCGCAAATTGATTTGTTATTGAATCTACAGCCAACGCAGAATGAAAATAAGGGCTTGTTTCTCCCAATTCGTTTTCCTTTTCCGAGTAGTTTTTTACCCGAATGAGATTGGTATATTGTTGGTCAAGATTAAACCAATTAATATAATCCCCATTGAAAGACACCGCTCTTATCCCTTTTTTTGTGTAATGATTTATGGCTCCAGCCTGTCCATAATTATCACACAATACAAGCGTCTTCTCCGGAGCGGGAATTTCCGAATAAACTTTATCAACTTTATAAGCCAATTCCTTCCAACCCAACATGTCCGCGAAATCCTGGGGTAATGGATGGTCTTTGCCGTCCTCCCATCGGAGTAAGCCTAAAGCCTTGTATTTTTCCTGATTTCTTAATATATACTCGGGGTGTTTATTAGGAAAAGCAACGTTGTACATCGGAATGAAAAATGAAATGGGGATAAGAATGAATATCGGTTTTAAATATACGCTCCAACGTGATTCTAAAATATTAGCAAGATAAACAGCACCAAATGC
The DNA here is from genome assembly GCF_024704835.1 of Parapedobacter tibetensis. GTDB lineage: Bacteria > Bacteroidota > Bacteroidia > Sphingobacteriales > Sphingobacteriaceae > Parapedobacter > Parapedobacter tibetensis. Next base: position 236,284 of record NZ_JAMXBE010000002.1, on the reverse strand, counting down.
GATATAAACCGGATACAACCCAATAGCATAATAATCTTTAGCCTTAAAATAGACGAAAACAATCATGGTGAGAAAAAATGCCCAAAAGAAAAGCTGGTACTTTTTAAACCGGCCGTAGCGCAATAAAGCAAATAAACCTGAAACAATGGCGGTCAGTGAGCCTGTAAAAAAGAGCAATTGCGTCTTCAAAAATCCCCATCTATCTACGTTTACTAATTGAGTTTCCGACAATTCCTTAAGGTGATGTATGATGGGAAAGTTGTTTTGGTATTGCCATACCAAGTTGGGGAGCACAAGTAACGATCCAAACAAAATAGCCATGTAAAGGGGCTTTTTTGCAAATATCTTACGTTGTTGTGTGATTAAAATGGCAGGGAATAGCCCAATAAGTAGAAAAACAATATTGTACTTGTTGAGAAAGCCAATTGCAAATACCAGCGCCCCAATAAAGAGCCATTTTGGTTTCTCAGTTTTGAGATATTTGATTACGATGAGATAAAAAGTTGTCCAACACAAAACATCCAATGAATTTGGTTGATAAAGCGTATTTAGCCTTAAAAGAACGGAGAACAAAATACAGGTAGCACCCAATATTTGTGCAAATAAATTTCCATCCAGTTCTTCGATGATTTTCCAAACAACTGCAATTGTCAACGCACCAAAGAGCGCTGGAAAGAACTTAACCCAAAATACGGTGTTGCCCAGTAGTTTTATAACGAAGGAAATCCAAGAGGTAACAGGGGGAACAGATAAATAGCCCCAAGCCAAATGGTTTGCCTGGTCAAGATGAAGGTATTCATCTCGTTGCAAATCGTATACTGGGCTTATCAAGATATACTGTAACAAGAATTTCAGCATAATAAAGGCTATCAAGATTAAGGTCTTTTTCGTCATTCAGGTTCGTTCTTTAATTTACACTTAACTCCCGAATATACGCAACTTCTTATAAAGCAATAGCATAAATGGCATTAGTTTCAACTAATGGTAGGCTGAATTGCATTTTTCCGCTAGATGAAGAACGACCCAGTTCAGGGTATTCTTTGTATTCATGTCATTCGGAGGCACATTGGTCTCCAACAGCAAGCATATCCACCTCCCTGCAGCAGATTAGCAGACTACGCTCCCTATCCCATACAACCAAAGCAGTTGCTTCGCCGTTTCTATTTCGTGCAACCTTATGATGCACTAAATGGCTAACCCTCCATTGTCCGCAATCGAACAACAGGTGTTCGATATCGAACAGTTTCGAAATACAACCAACAAACAAGCTATTGATAAACAGATAATTAAAATTTTGGAACGATAATGTGTAGGGTAAGGGCATGGGTATAGCGTATAACATTTAAAATAAAAAGCCGGTAGGCTAAAAATAAAAGAAAACAAATAGTGAACCACAATAGCTAATGGCATCAACCTTCTAAGGCTGACGGCCAATAGCTAAAAGCTAACTGCTAACAATATGATCAATATCTCAAAACTTCAAAAATTTTACCGTACCGAGGAAGTGGAAACGGTAGCGCTCAATGACTTGAGTATCCACGTAAAGGGAGGCGAGTTTGTTGCCGTGATGGGTCCATCAGGCTGTGGCAAATCCACCCTACTCAACATTGTTGGGCTGTTGGACGACCTTGATGAAGGAAGTTACCTCTTCAACAACATTGAGGTGGCCAAGTATAATGAGCGCAAACGCTCAGATTTGCGTAAGCACAACATCGGCTTCGTGTTTCAGAGCTTCAACCTCATCGATGAGCTTACCGTATTCGAAAACGTCGAACTGCCGCTTATTTATACCAAAGTACCCGCCGCTGAACGCAAGAGACGTGTCGAAGAGGTATTGGAAAAGGTGCAGATCATGCACCGCCGCAATCACTTCCCGCAGCAGCTTTCCGGTGGTCAGCAGCAGCGTGTGGCAGTAGCCCGTGCCGTGGTAAACAACCCTAAATTGATCCTCGCGGATGAGCCTACTGGTAACCTCGACTCCAACAATGGTAATGAAGTGATGCAGTTGCTTACTGAACTAAACGAGCAGGGTACCACTATCGTGATGGTGACCCACAGCGAACACGATGCCCGCTATGCCGACCGTGTCATCCGTATGTTGGATGGACAAGTGCTGATGGAGACGGTGGGATAACCGTTTGGCTGATTCGCAAATGCGCTTATGTGCGAAAAAACAAATCAGCGAATAAACGAATCGGCAAACGGAACAAAGTGACGTCCCGATGAGTGAAGCGATATCGGGAGAAACGAATCAGCGAATCAACATAAGAAGATGATCACGAACTACCTTAGAACGCTACTCCGGAATTTCGCCAAGAACAAAGCCTACTCATTGATAAACATTACAGGCCTGTCCATTGGCATGGCGGCGGCCATGTTGATTATCGGCTGGATCCAGAATGAGCTCAGTATGGATCGTTTCCATGAAAAGGAAGACCGTATCTACGTGATGCATAACCACGATTCGGATCCTGAGGGAAACCGCTGGGCATGGAACAACACGCCCAAGATACTCGCGCCGACATTGAAGGCCGACTACCCCGAGGTAGAAGACGCTGTGCGGTTCAACAATATTACCTTTCTATTCACCATAGGTGATAAAAGACTGAACTCCCGAGGCGCGTTTACGGATAGTGGATTTTTCAATCTCTTCAACTTTCCGCTCGTTTATGGCGATGAGACGACAGCGTTGAAAGACGGACACAGCATTGTATTGACCGAAAAATTTGCCAAAACACTGTTCGGCAATGCCGAAGCTATGGGCAAAACCATCCGCATTGATAGCAACCGCAATGTCACGGTAACCGGCATCTTGAAAGATCTGCCGAACAATACGTTATTAGCATTCGACTACCTTCTTCCTTGGGACCACATGGACCGATTGGGCTGGAACGACACCCAGTGGGGCAACAACTCGGTTAGGACATATACGCTACTGAAGCCGGGAGCCAGTCAGCAGGCGTTCGACCAAAAGGTCAGAACCATCACCATCGACCATACCAAAGATACGAAAAATGCCTCTACAACGGAGGTATTTACGCAGCCGCTGAGCCGCTACTACCTCTATGGCAAGTCAGAAGACGGCAAATTGGTGGCCGGCAACATCACCACTGTGCGATTATTCATGGTCCTCGCAGCATTCATCCTCCTGATCGCTTGCATCAATTTTATGAACCTGAGCACGGCACGAAGCGAACGGCGTGCCAAGGAAGTAGGTATCCGCAAAGTGGTCGGCGTAAGCAAAAGCCTATTGATTACGCAATTTTTAGTGGAAAGTGTCCTGCTGAGTGCCTTTTCTTTCCTCGTGGCACTGCTGATCGTGCAGGTGAGCCTCAGTGGCTTCAACCAATTGGTGGGGAAAGAACTGTTCGTCCCTTATGGAAATCTCTCCTTTTGGCTATTTGCCCTTGGGTTTATTCTGATTACCGGCGTGGTGGCGGGCAGCTATCCCGCCTTTTACCTGTCGTCATTCAATCCGGTAGCGGTATTAAAAGGGACATTCAAAAAACAAAATGCATTGGTTGCCCCGAGGAAGATACTGGTTACCATACAGTTTACCTTTGCCATTATCCTGATCATTGCCACCATCATTGTTTACCACCAAATCCAATATGGGCTAAATCGGGATTCCGGATACAATCGAAATAACCTCGTATACCTCTTTTATCAGGGAGATATGGACAAGCATTATGCTTCCGTTAGACATGAATTGCTCGACAACGGCTCAGCGACATCGGTCTCCCTTTCGGCCAACCCCATCACGCAACGTTGGAGCGACAGCTGGGGCTTCCATTGGGAAGGGAGCACAAAGGCGGATGAAAAAATTGACTTTGTACGGTTGGGTACGGATGCCGATTTCACCAAGACCTTTGGCATCGAATTGGTTGAGGGCCGCGATATCGACGTGTATAAATATCCCACCGATAGCATGGCGCTATTGCTGAACGAAGCTGCTGTGAAGGCCATGCGCCTCAAGAACCCCATCGGCACGCGTATCAAATGGATAGGGGCGACTGAGTACTTCCACGTCGTGGGAGTGATTAAAGATTTTATCCTTGAGTCACCTTTTGAACAGACGATTAACCCAATGATGGTTAATGGACCAGCGGGCTATTCACCGAATATACTACATGTGAAGCTGAATCCTGCTCATACTACGGCGGAAAACCTCGCCCGGATGGAAAAAATATTCAAGACATACAATCCGCAATACCCGTTCGAATATGTGTTTGCCGATGAAAACTATGCCCAAAAGTTCAAGAGTGCCGAGCGGTCGGGCAAACTGGCAGGTCTTTTTGCACTGCTCACTATCCTGATATCCTGCTTGGGCCTATTCGGATTGGCGGCATACATGGCGGAAAGCCGGACCAAGGAAATCGGGGTACGAAAGGTACTTGGCGCATCCGTGTGGAGTGTCACCCATTTGCTGTCGAAAGACTTCCTGAAGCTGGTGATGCTGTCTTTCCTTATCGCTTCGCCCATAGCTTGGTATGCCATGGATAAATGGCTGGGCACCTATACTTACCGAATCGACATCGAATGGTCGGTGTTCGTGCTGACGGGGGTGTTAGCCGCCGTAATCGCCTTGCTGACGGTAAGTTGGCAGGCGATTAAGGCAGCGGTGGCGAATCCGGTGGACTCGCTGCGCGATGAGTGAGTGGCGGCTATCGGCAGTCGACTATCGGATAAAACTGTAAGGCCTACGGCCAGTGGATTTCGGGGATAGGGTAAAGGAACAAGGATAAAAGGACAAACATAAAAGACGTTTAAGACGGGGACATAAGATAACTGATGGCTGATAGCTGATAAACTGCTGAAAACTGACAAAATGATCAAGAACTATTTCAAAACCGCGTGGCGGAACCTGAAGGAACACAAGTTCCATACCTTCGTTAACGTCAGTGGCTTAGCGTTTGGCTTGGCTACGGCTATTTTGCTGCTCCTTTGGGTGCAACATGAGCGAAGTTACGATCGCTTCCATACGGACTATTCCCGTATCCATCGGTTTACCGCCCATTTGGATGCCAATACCGTTTGGGAAGGGGTACCCGGACCACTAGCCGTTTATGCCCAGTCTCTGCCCGAGGTCGAGGGCATTGTCCGTGTAAACGAGTGGAATGGCCAGGTACTGGCTACCGAAGACCGGAGTACCGTGCTCGATGGTTTTACCACCGCCTATGTAGACAGTACTTTTTTAACGCTATTCAACTTCGAGCTGCTCGACGGAAAGCCCGCGCAGCTATTCCCCAACCCGCATAGCATTGTCCTGACTGAATCGACAGCAAAAAAATTCTTCGGAGCCGATGACCCTATCGGCAAGGTACTCCAATTCAGGGGAGATAACCTCACCGTTACCGGATTGCTGCACGACTTTCCGGATAATTCGTCCCTGGCATTTGACGCCCTGTTACCCATGGCCTATTATGCGCAGCGATTTACCGCCGATGGGGGCAATGGCCAGTGGAAAACCATCGATGTAGACATGGGCAGTTACTCTTTTACCACTTTTGTCAAATTACGTGACAATGCCCGTCCCGAGGCGGTCGGAAAAAAGTTCACCCAACTGTACAAAGATGCGCGAAACGGGGAAAGCACGGTGCAGTTTAAATTACAGCCACTCGCAGACATGCATCTGGTTAGTGTAGACGGAAACAATGCCCCTGCAAGGATGGTACAGATCTTTTTGCTCATTGCCATCATGGTGTTGGCTATTGCGGCGGTAAACTATATCAACCTCACCACCGCCCGTGCGCTGGTGAGGGCCCGTGAGGTGGGCATCCGGAAGGTTGTCGGCGCCAGCAAGGTGCAATTGTTCATGCAATTTATCGTGGAAACCGCGTTGCTATTCTGTTTCGCCTTGTTGATCGCCATCGGACTGATTGTCTTACTCCTACCGCTGTACAACAACATCGCTGGCAAGCAACTCCACTTTTCGCTATCCAACGTGGAAATCTGGAAAGTCATCGGTTACTCAGCGTTGGGTACGTTACTAGCGGCGTCTATCTATCCTGCGCTCCTACTTTCCGGCTTCCAGCCGCTCCAGGTGATGAAAGGGAAAATGGCTTCCGGCACCGGCGCCGCACTACTTCGCAAGGTCCTCGTGGTTTTCCAGTTCGCCATTTCCATGGTGCTGATCGTAGCCACATTCGTCATCAGCCGCCAAATGACCTACATGCGGGAGCTCGATCTCGGCTACGATAAAAGTTACGTATTCAGTGTATCGCTCCCCGACGATGCGGTGGAGCATATCGATGCGGTGAAAAATGAATTGAGAAACCATCCGGGCATCATCAATGTCGCGCTTTCAGATATGTACGACATGACCAATGCCGGCGCTGCTACGGGTGACCTCGAGTGGCCCGGAAAACCTGCCAACAGTAGCCTCATCATCACTCAATCATCAATCGACGAGGATTTTATCCCCACCATGGGTATCCAATTGTTGGAAGGGCGGAATATAACAGGTACAGCAGCCGACAGCAACCTATATGTTGTTAATGAAGCAGCCATCAGGGAAATGGGCCTCACTCCGCCCTATGTGGGCACGCCCATCAGTTTCCACGAGCGGCCGGGAACCATCGCCGGCGTCGTGAAGGACTTTAATTTCAAGCCCCTCAAAGAGAAAATTGGCCCATTGCTCTTTTTCCATTGGTGGGATGGCAACATGCTGTATGTACGTACCACCGCAACGAAGGCTTCGAACGCCATTAAGGCCGTTGAACAGCAATACCAAAAATATGCGGGCGACGCCCCCGCTCCCTTCAAGTATAACTTTGTAGACCAGCAGTTTGAGGCTAAATACCGGACGGATCAGCGTGCTGGCCTTCTTTTCAACATATTCGCCGGCATTGCGATTTTCATTTCCTGCCTCGGTCTTTTGGGGCTCTCAACCTACACGGTTCGCCAACGGGTGAAGGAAATCGGTATCCGCAAGGTACTGGGAGCAAGTGTGGGCAGCATCGTGCAACTGCTGTCTACCGGGTCTATCCTATTGGTGTTCTTGGCCGTTGTCATCGCCTCGCCCATTGCATGGTGGGTAATGAATACCTGGCTGGACGATTTCGCGTTTCGGATCGATATTGAGTGGTGGATGTTTGTTGTAGCGGGGATTGCAGCGTTGCTGATCGCGCTATTGACGGTGAGTTGGCAAGCCATACGGGCGGCAGTGGCTAATCCGGTGGAGTCGTTGCGGGATGAGTGATGTTTCAGCCTATTGCTCCCCGTCTGGATCCGGGGCGCTACACTGCCGCCTCCTAGGTCGGGGTCGCAACAGGCTGAAACGATAGTGGTGGGAAGAGGGGATGAATAAATACTATGTACTAACTATTAAGTACTAAAGAAAATGCTAAAAAACTTTTTCAAAGCCACCTATCGCCACTTGTGGCGCAACAAGCTCTTCACGATATTGAATATGCTCGGGCTGTTCATTGGCATTAGTTCGGCCGTGGTCATCTCCTTGATCGTCTATTACGAATTCAGCTTCGACACCTTCCAACCCGATAACGACCAGATATACCGCGTCGTGCTCGATGCCAACTTCAATGGGGTTGAAGGTCACAGTGTCGGCGTGCCTGCACCTTTAGGCAATGCCCTACCAAGTGCCCTCACGGGAATCGAACAAACCATCCCCGTATTCCAGTTTCAACGTGATGCCACCGCCGACGTGCAAGTTGATGGGGACAATGCTTCCAAACCCCGTCTATTCAAAAAACAAAAAGAGATTGTCTTTACTAACAGTGATTACTTCCAATTGCTGGGATACGAGTGGATTGGCGGAGAACGATCGAATGCCCTAGCACAACCATTCACCGTTGTAATCACGCAAAGCCGTGCACGGCTCTATTTTCCAGATCTATCACCCGTAGCGGTCATCGGTAAACAGCTCACCTATAATGACCTGACCCTTACCGTATCCGGTATTGTGGACGATCTGGATAAGCCCACGCATTTCGGAGGTAGGGAGTTCATTTCCTTGGCTACCATTGAAGCTTCTCCGCTGAAGGATAATTTCATGATGGATGTGTGGGATGACTGGATGACCTATTCCCAACTCTTTGTCAAATTATCGGCAAACCAGTCGGCAGACGCTGCTCAGGCTCAGCTGAATGTGCTTTATCAACAACACAACACCGAACGGGGTAAGGACATCACGCTTACCCTGCAACCGCTCCATGACATCCATTTCAATCGCCTCTACCCCAGCATCAATGGCCGTATTGCACAGAAGACGACGCTCTATGGCCTAATGGCCGTGGCGGCTTTCCTGCTACTGTTGGGCTGCATCAATTTTATCAACCTCACCACCGCACAGGCATCGCAACGGGCAAAAGAAATTGGCATCCGCAAAACGATGGGTAGCTCCAAGATGCAATTGATTCGACAATTTCTGGGTGAAACCGTCGTCATGACCAGTATCGCTACCCTCCTTGCGGTGCTATCCATCCCGATAATCCTTCGGTTATTCTCCAAGTTCATCCCCGAGGGACTGACGACCGATTTCATGTTCCAACCCGGCTATGCGTTGCTGCTCTTGCTGCTGGTCGCGGTGGTCAGTTTTCTTGCTGGATGTTACCCCGCACTGATCTTGTCTGGATATACCCCTACAGCCGTTTTAAGAAATCAGGTGTCGGGACTGACCGGACAGACCCGGCATGCGGGCATACGCAAAATACTAACCGTATCCCAATTCGCCATTGCCCAGTTTTTTATTTTGGCGACCATCATTGTAAGCCAGCAAATCAACTATTCCATTGACTCTGATATGGGGTTCGACACGAAGGCCGTTGTCAAGTTTGATGTGCCTAGAGACGTAGCCGAAACGCGTAGCAGGCAGCTGTTGCATACCGTCCAATCCCTTCCAGGAATCGAGTTGGCGAGCACCGGATTTTTCGCTCCGGCCGACCGCGGGGTGGCTTTTACCAACGTCGCCTACCACAACGGCAAGGAAGAACTGAAACCGAATTCCCAAATCCGGTGGGGTGACGAACATTACCTTGATGTATACGGAATTAAGCTAGTTGCGGGCAGGAATATACTGCCTGGTGATTCTACGAACGAAATTCTTATCAACGAGCAGTTTGCGAAGGAAATCGGTTTCCAGCAGCCGGAAAAAGCGTTGGGTGAATTTCTGAGCTGGAACGGCAATGCGGTACCGATTGTGGGGGTCATGAAAAATTTTCACGATCAATCTACCCGGTCATTCATTAGCCCCTTGGTGTTTCAAAAAAATAACGGATCGACCTTCCATGTGCGGCTCAAGCCAAACCGAGATGGCCAATCGTGGAGCGATGCGATAGCTCAAATCCAAAAAGCATACCACAGCCTGTATCCCGATGAGGATTTCAACTATCAATTTGTGGATGAGATGATTGGTCAGTTTTACGAACGCGAACAAGCTACCGCCAGCTTATTGACCTGGGCGATGTCGCTTTCTATTTTAATCAGTTGCCTTGGATTGCTGGGTTTGGCTACCTACACCATTCATACGCGCAGTAAGGAAATCGGCATTCGCAAGGTACTGGGCGCAACAGTAGGCAGCATCGTACGTCTCTTGTCTAAAGACTTCGTGAAACTGGTCGTCATAGCCCTGGTTATCGCTTCACCCATCGCATGGTGGGCCATGAATCAATGGTTGGCCGACTTTGCGTACCGCATTGATATCGAATGGTGGATGTTTGCAGGCGCCGGATTGGCGGCCATGGTGGTCGCCGTACTGACTGTGGGCTCGCAAGCGATACGGGCGGCGATGGCCAACCCGGTGGACAGCCTAAGGGATGAGTGATGCAACCAAAATAAATTAAATACAACACATGTCCCTTTGGCGGACGGGAGGATAGCTTATGATGAATATGTTTTTTAGGACAGCAATACGCCAAATGCGCAAATACCGATTTCATTCCTTTTTGAATATCTTCGGATTAGGTCTGTCCATAGCCTGCTGCCTTTTTATCTATATCTTTAATAGCTATCAATTAAGCTTTGATCGATTTCATCCCGATGCTGGCCGGACCTTCATAGTCGTTGAGGATCTTCACCTTGACAAAACGGAGCATAACAAAGGTGGTTCCTATGCCATGTATGAAGCGATACAACAGGAATTGCCACAGGTGGAAAAAGCTGCCATTTACATAGAAAAACAGGATTTCACCCTCAAAATAAATGATCAGTTGCGAAAAACAGACGGCAAAGCTGCCTTTGTTTCTTCTACATATTTTGAACTGATGGATTTTCCTTGGTTGCAAGGGGATCCCGATCAGTTAAACGAACCCAATACGGTCGCACTAACCCAATCTATGGCCAAGATCTTCTTTGGTAAAAAGGAGGCTGTGGGCCAAACAATTTATGTCGATGGCCAATTCCCGGTGGAGGTAATAGGTGTAATTGACGATAGCCGCAAAAATTCCGACTTCCGGTCGGAAATATATTTTTCGCTTGCCTCCATCGGTGCACTGCGCCAGATACCTGACGGAGATGGCTTCTTCAGCAACTGGGGATACACCCATTCTTCCAACAATATCATCTTGACCTTACATAACGCGCAGGATAAAGATAAAGTGGAACAAGGCATTCATGATTTGGTGGCTAAACATTGGGACAAGGATGTGCTGAACTATTATTCTTACAAATTACTTCCGTTAACATCCTTTCATTTTGATGCACATTATGGCAAGGCTACGCAACATTCCCTGTTGGTGATCCTTGCGGTCATAGGTATTGGGATTCTATTTATGGCCACCGTCAATTATACCAATATGGTTTCTGCGCAGCAGCTGTACCGAAGCGTGGAAATGGGCATCCGAAAAGTATTGGGTAGTTCAAAAAAGCAATTGTTCGTCCAATTCATGGCCGAATCCATGTTGGTTTCCTTCCTCGCCTTGTTATTAGCCTGGCTACTATGTTGGTTCTTCATGGATTGGGCAAATCACTATCTATTCATCAACGAACCGATTCAACTATTATCCATAGGTAAATTCTTTGCTATATCGGTTGGCGTGTGGTTTAGCATATGTCTATTGTCCTGCGTTTTCCCATTATTTTCCCTAAGCATGGCCCATATACATACCGCTTTGAAGAAGCAAATGACAGGAAATTGGAACTTGGGCAGAAAGTCGTTAATCGTATTCCAGCATGTCATTTCCTTAGTGCTGATCTCGTCTACCATTGTCATTGTCAGTCAGGTTTCTTATCTCAAGAATACGGATATGGGCTTTAATCGGGAAACCGTACTCCTTTTTCCCTTGAAAAAGGATATGTTGGCGACTAAGGAGAGCCTCACCCACTTTCTTCACAACCGCAGCGATATCCAATCCTTCACTTTTTGTGATAATCCGCCCTCGAATGAGAAGGTTTGGGGCGGCACCATACAGTTTGACAACAATCTGGAATGGGAAAGTTGGGCACCTCGATATGCTATTGGCGACACTTCCTATCTCCAAACTTTTGGTATCCAACTCGTCTCTGGCAGGAACTTCAAGAAGGATTCCGCAAATCCGGAATTTCTTATCAACGAAAAAATGGCCTTCGATTTGGGCTTTAATGATCCTGCGGATATTGTTGGCAAGATGTTGATGGCCGGCGGATTAAACGATCAACATAGTGGTCGGATTGTCGGTGTGGTCACGGATTTCAATACCAATTCATTGAATGAAGCTGTATCGCCTACGGTGATTGGCTATAATGAGACACGCCTAAAGACCCTGGCCATAAAATATGCTGGGAATAATCCCGGCAGGTTATTGAATGCGCTGGAAAAAGAATGGAAAGCTTGGTATCCGAATGCATTTTTTGAATACAAGTTTTACGATGAGCAAATAGCTAATCTTTACGAAAAGGAAGCGCTATTGGAAAAGCTTATCTGGATTGCCGCAGTGGTATCCATCATCATCAGTTCGCTGGGTTTTCTGGGTCTACTTTCGATTATGGTTGTTCGACGGACCAAAGAGATCGGCGTTCGCAAGGTTTTGGGTGCGAGCGCTAAGGGCATTGTCAGGCTTTTATCAACGGATTTTATGAAATGGGTTGGGTTGGCTTTTCTTATTGCCGTACCTATAGCCTGGTATGTCATGAGTAAGTGGCTCGATCATTTTGTTTACCGCATCGAACTGCAATGGTGGATGTTTATGCTGACGGGTATTTTGGGTTTTGCCATCACATGCGTCACCATTAGCTACCAAGCCGTCAAGGCTGCTAATGCCAATCCGGTGGATAGTTTGAGGGATGAGTGAGTGAGGTAGTGAGCAAGGGAACTTGGAAGCGAGTGAACTGGTGAACGAGTGAGGCGGTGGGCTAGTGAACTTATGAGTGAGCGAGTGAAATAGGTATGATGATGCGAAGGATGCCTAAAGACTAAATACTTTGTACTAAGTACTAAAGAAAATGATTAAGAACTATCTCAAAATCGCCTGGCGGAATATCCGCAAAAACAAGCTGTATAGTGCCGTAAATATTATCGGGCTCACTACGGGTATCGTGTCTTGTTTGCTCATTGGCCTGTATGTGTGGAACGAACTGACGTACGATAACTTCCAGGAAAATGGCGACCGCATCGCAAAAGTGTATATGGAGTACCAGTTTTCCGGCACGCTGAGCAAGACGGATGTTACCGGAACGAAAGTGGGGCCGCAATTCCAGCGGACATTTCCGCAAGTGGAAACCTATGTACGCACAATGAAGTATACCCATTCAGTTTCCGATGGTGTTAAATCGTTTGAAGAGAACCGGGTGCTGTATGCCGATGCGGATTTCTTCAAGCTTTTTTCGTTTTCATTGCTCATGGGTAGCAGCACAACTGCACTCGACGCGCCGCGAAAGGTGGTATTAACCCCCAAGGCGGCAGAGAAATATTTTGGTACGGAAGACCCGATTGGAAAAACTTTGCGCTTGGATGGCAGTGACCTAGAATATGAGGTGACCGGAATCGCCGAAGAAGCTCCCTTGAATTCCCAAATCCAGTATGATATCCTCCTATCCTTCACTAGTCTTGGTGCTTCAAAAAACGAACAGTGGAAATCTGCCAATTACCACACCTATTTATTGTTAAACGATGCCAATCAGCTGCCGATACTTGAAAAGCAGATAGCGGACTACATGAAAGAGGTGAACCATACGGAGATGGGTATAACCGAAGGCAGCTCGGACTATTGGACATACCACCTGGAACCGCTAGAAGCCGTACACCTGCATTCTGCCGTAGGCAACAACTTTGAGGCTAACGGAAACATCACGTATATCTACGTGCTAAGCATCGTCGCCTTCCTGATCCTGCTGATCGCCTGCGTGAATTACATCAACCTAGCTACTGCCCAATCGGTGAGCCGGGGTACGGAAATCGGCATCCGCAAAGTAATGGGTGCCGGTAAATCCCAGTTGTGGAAACAGTTTTTAGGGGAATCGTTTGCCATCACCCTCCTCGCTACCGGCCTAGCGATGGTCATCAGTATGCCCCTCCTGCCGCTATTCAATACGGTTACCGGAAAAGAATTCACCGCTGCGCTGTTTGTACACCCGAAGGCTTTGGCCGCCATCCTGTTGTTGAGTTGCCTCATCGGCGTCATAGCAGGAGCCTATCCCGCATTTGTGTTGACGAGCACAAAATTGGTAACCATTTTGAAATCGGGAATCCGCGTTTCCAGTTCGGGCGGCATGCTTCGAAAATCCTTGATTACGGTTCAATTTGTCATCGCAATTTTTCTCGTAGCAGCCACCTTGATTGTGGCCCAGCAACTTTCCTATATCCAACAAAAGAACTTGGGTTACGACCGTGAGCAGGTGGTTGTATTGCCTGTAGACAATAAAACAAAACCCTTGTACGAGCAACTGAAAGCGGCATTTCAAAACATACCGAATGTCACCAGTGTAACCGGCTCCTACGAAGATCCCACGTCCATTGGGTGGGGTGATGGTATCACGGTAGATGATGGGCATGGTATACGGGAATTATCGTTGAATGCTACGCCCGTGGATCTCGACTACCTGAAGACCATGGGTATGCAATTGGTTGCTGGCAGAGACTTTAGCCGGGCAGATTTTGCACTGCAGGATACGAGCGAAAATTACAAGAACTTCAGGTCGACCTTCATCCTCAATGAAAAAGCGGTAAGCGACCTCGGTTGGACAGCCGAGGAGGCTATCGGAAAAACGGTGGTGCGATACGGACAGGGAACGGTGGTGGGCGTTGTAAAGGACTTTCATTTTGAATCGTTGCACGCGCCAATCGGACCACTGCTTGTCTTTCTGGACACCAACGTGGTACGGCAACTCTTTGTAAAGATAAGCACCGAAAACACAGCGCAGACCCTGGCAGCACTGGAATCGGCGTGGAAATCGCGCATTGCACACCGGCCGTTCGACTATCACTTTATGGACGAAGATTTCAATGCGTTGTACAAAGCCGAAGCGCGCATCGCCAATCTATTCTCGCTCTTCTCGGGTGTCGCTATTATCTTGGCCTGTTTAGGCTTATTTGCTTTGGCTGCCTTTACGACCACGCAGCGCACCAAAGAAATCGGCATCCGGAAAGTCTTGGGGGCCAACGTGGGCAATATCACGTTTATGGTTTCCAAGCAGTTTTTGAGTTTGGTAGGTATAGCCATCGTCGTAGCCATACCACTGGCGTGGTGGGCAGGCAATAGTTGGCTGGCAGATTTCGCATACCGCATGGACTTGAGCTGGTGGATATTTGCGCTGGCCGGTATCGCAGCTGCTTTGATTGCCTTGGCGACGGTCAGCTACCATGCAATCCGGGCGGCGCGGGCCAATCCGGTGGAGAGTTTGAGGGATGAGTAGCGGGGGAACCTCGAAGAGCTCATCGACTCCATAGAAAACGAGTACGGCGTCGATAAAATCCCGACCCATCGGGATCGCACGATAAAACTACGTGTTAAGGTTTTCGAGATCATCTAAATCCTTTGGTCTTCCACTTTGTCTTTTGGCTTCAACAAGGCTATCCTTATGTATCGTACGGATACTCAAATCATCATCCTCAAAATAAACAGCATGTTGGTAGCACGTTTCGAAATCCATCCCTTTTACTTGAACCATGATGTCAATGGCCACAGGTGGAATCCCAAATGTGAATACGTCCCATACCGGATGTGATAGAAAATTATCCGCTGTCATATCGAAAACCGGCATGCCAAACTGCTCGAATGCTTTGCATAGTCGCTTATAGTTCTCTTCGGTACGTTCTACCCATATATCCATATCACCAGTCGTACGCGAATAACCATGCAGTATCACAGCGAACCCACCTACTAAAAGATATCGCACGTCTTTCTCGTTTAATGCGAGTAAGAAATCCCTAAAATCCTCATTAAAGATGTTACCTCTCAAGCTAGCCCCTTCCTCTGACACTAAATTTTGTTCGGTTAAGGCGAGGCGGGGAATCAATTGGATAGTTAAAAGCGATACTATTTAGGTATGCCGATATCGCCAATCGCGCCGTCCAATGCTTATTTTTATAGTATAAGGCGTGGTTGGCCGCCTCATCTGCAGTTTGTGCCTTAAATGCATTTCTGTTTAAACGGAAATCCGACATCGCCCCAAATATTTTGTGGATCAGCTAACAATCAAACAAAAGTAGTAAAATTTTTTACTACCAGCAGTTTGACTGTTCGCATATGGACAACAGGTGTTCGATATCGAACACTTTTACCAATACATACTTAGAAAGTATACTCATTATCAATATATTACTTTTTTGGTGTGAAAACTGTGACCCAAGTTACGGTTAGACTGTTTTTTGTTTCTGTCTTTCTGGTTTTGCAAAGATAGCCGTTGTGGGTCGGTGACAGGCAGACGATGGCGGTGATGGATGAAAAAATGAGGATATATGAAAGCAAGGAGTAAAGAGAAGGATAAAAGGAAAAAAGATTCGCCGGTCTAACTACTAAGTACCAACTACTATGGACTAACTACTAAAGAAAATGCTAAAAAACTATTTCAAAACCGCTTGGCGCAACATTAAGCGCAACAAATCTTACGCATTTATCAATGTATTCGGACTATCGTTGGGCATCGCTTGCGCGCTGCTTATCTTCGCGCTAGTGAGCTACCATCTTAGTTTTGACACGTTCCACTCGAAGAAAGACCGTATTTACCGCTTGATAACGGAATGGCATGACGGGGAGGTGGGTCGCTCTTCCGGTGTTCCCCGTCCGTTAGGAAAGGCCATCCGGTCTGATTTCAGCTTTGCGGAGCATACCGCACGGATTGTCCGTTACCGAAATACACTGATTTCCCTACCCGGATCGGCCGACAATAAAAAATTTGAGGAGGAGTCTGGAATAGCCTACACCGAGCCAGCGTTCTTCTCTATATTTAATTATCCATTGCTTCAAGGGGATAGTAAGACGGTACTCCGCAAACCAAACGAGGCCCTCATCACTGAACAAATCGCCAAGAAATATTTCAGCGACGAAGACCCGATGGGCCAGACACTGAAAGTCAACAACGAAACCGATTATGTGGTGAAGGGTGTATTAAAAGATCTCCCAAGCAATACTGACATTACGCAGGAGATTTTCATTTCTTACCATCAACTGCTACATGATCCCAATGAGAACATTTGGAGTGGGGTGCACAGCGGAACAAACTGTTATACGTTGCTAAAAAAAGGGGTAGACGCCAATCAAGCACGAGAAGCAATGGCCAGCTTACCCGCCACTTATTACGAAGGCCGCGATGCCAAGATTTGGAAGTTTAACCTACAACCCCTAGATGATATTCATTTCAATCCCGAGCTTGATGGCTACATCAATAAAAACTACCTCTGGGCCTTGTCGCTCATCGGCCTATTTTTGCTCATCACTGCCGGGATCAACTTTACCAACCTCGCTACCGCACAGGCGATGAATCGATCCAAAGAAATCGGCATCCGCAAAGTATTGGGTAGCAAGCGGAAGCATTTATTTTGGCAGTTTATTGCGGAGACGGCCATCATTACATCGCTTGCCACCGTACTGGCCTACGGCATCGCCACCGTTACACTGCCGGTCATCAATCAGTCATTGCAATCGGAAGTCCAATTACAGCTTTTCAGCGCTTGGGAAATGCCGGTGTTTCTTGGTTTGGTGATTGTATTCGTGATTTTCCTTTCGGGTTCTTATCCCGGACTGGTGCTTTCTGGCTTCCGGCCCATCCATGCACTCAGGAGCAAAATCACCCAAAAGGAAATTGGTGGTTTCTCCCTGCGGCGTGTTCTCGTCGTAGGCCAATTTACCATTTCGCAGGTGCTCATTATCGGTACCATCATCATCGCCAGCCAGATCCGTTATGCCCGGCAGGCCGATTTGGGTTTCAACAAAGAGGCCATTGTGAGCCTATCCATCCCGGAGCAGGATCATGTATCCAAAATGAAGACCATGGGCAACCGGCTGGCGACCGTAAATGGCGTGGAGGATGTGTCTCTCAATTTCAATCCACCAGCTTCG
This sequence comes from Parapedobacter tibetensis, assembly GCF_024704835.1. GTDB lineage: Bacteria > Bacteroidota > Bacteroidia > Sphingobacteriales > Sphingobacteriaceae > Parapedobacter > Parapedobacter tibetensis. The sequence continues at coordinate 218,855 of NZ_JAMXBE010000002.1, read as the reverse complement.
AACTGGAACTTCAGCACTGGTATACAATATGACAATCGCCCGGAAGACGAACATTGGAGCGTCAACATGAAATATGCGGATGATCAGTACCTAGCTACATTTGATATTGCGTTGGTTGCGGGGCGAAATATTTTCCCTTCGGATACGGCCCGCGAGTTTTTGGTCAATGAAACGTTTGTTAAAAACCTTAATCTGAACACGTCGGAGGAGGTAATCGGAAAGCAAATCGCTGTCAACGGAAGAACCGAAGTTGGCTCCATTGTCGGCGTGATGAAAGACTTCTATAATTATTCATTCCATACGGAAAAAGCTCCAATTTGTGTGGCATCCTCGATTAGGGAATATCGGAACTGTTCGATCAAGCTTAACGGTCGGGAGTTGGTCGCATCCATGGCCGAGTTTGAAAAAATCTGGAACGAAACGTATCCAGATTATGTATACTCCTACCAATTTTTGGATGAAGCAGTTGCCGAGTTCTACGAAATGGACAACATCATGCTTCGGCTGATCCAGGGTTTTGCTTTAGTGGCCATCCTCATTGGTTGTTTGGGCTTGTACGGGCTCATTTCGTTCATGGCGCTGCACAAGACCAAAGAAATTGGTGTACGCAAGGTACTCGGTGCCAATGTCTCGCAGATTCTGTGGCTTTTCGGCAAAGAGTTTGCCCGCTTGCTGTTGATTGCCTTCGTCATAGCCGCCCCAATTGCGTGGTGGGGTATGAACAGGTATTTGCAGGATTTTGCTTATCAGGTGACGATCGGGGCCGGTGTATTTATGCTCGCCATCGGTGTTACGTTTGCCATTGCCACACTGACGGTAGGTTATCGGTCGATGAAGGCCGCGATGGCCAATCCGGTAGATAGCTTGAGGGATGAGTGATGGGTAGTTGATGCGGTAACTCGTTATTCCGCCATCAAATCAAAATTCAGAAAACCGTTCATTAACCTGAAGTGCTTATCGAAACATGGAAAGCTTTCTTATTCCAACGGCTTTTCTACCATGACATAGTGATATCCAACCCTTCCATTGTCCGCTATTGAACAACAGGTGTTCGATATCGAACACTTCTCGAACCAATTATCGATTTATTTGGCTTACTATCAATATATTGTGGTTTTGGCGCAAAATATGTATCGTTTTATGGGGTTGACTATTTATCGACAAAAAAACGAAGGAACTAGGTATTATAAGCAGTGGGCTTATTCGCGAATAAGCAAAAGACGAATGATCAAACCATCCGCCAACTGGCGGATAGCTGAAGCACCCATAAAAAAGATCAAATAATCATGCTGAGACCATCCCGATGAAATGGGATAGCTGTAACAGCGATAAAGAACAAACTATAATGTTACAACCACCCCAAGCATTGGGGTAGCTGAAACACCATAAAAAAACAGACAAGATGCTGAAAAACTACCTCAAAATCGCTTGGCGGGACATGAAGAAAAACAAGGTTTTTTCGTTCATCAACATTATGGGACTTACCGTGGGTATGACGGCCTGCTTCCTGATTTTCCTGTATATCAAATTCGAACTGGGCTACGACAAGTTTCACAGCAACGCCGACCGTATATACCGTATTGTATGCGACATTAAGACACCTACGGAAGTACTCAATGCCGGAGGGCCATCATGGGCAGTACCGCCCAATGTAAAGGATGAGTTTCCCGAAGTGGAAGCCTTTGTGCGTGTCAACAACACCAGTTTTATCGCGAAGAAAGGTGACGTGCAATTCCAAGAAGACAACTGCGCATTCGTTGATTCTGCGTTTTTCCAGGTATTCGATTTCAGTCTGGTCAAGGGGGATAAGCAGACCGCGTTGAAAGAACCTTTCAGCATCGTACTCACAGAAACATCCGCAAAAAAATATTTTGGCAACACCGACCCCATAGGGCAAACGCTGTTGATCGACGAGGAGGAACTTACAGCTACGGTGACTGGTGTCATGGCGGATATGCCGGAAAATACCCGACTGAAGGCGGATATGTTGGTCTCTATGAGTACGCTCACTCAGAAGCTTAACCCCAAGCTCGATGAGCAATGGGGTAATTATGGCGCTCAAGCCTACCTCTTGCTGAATCCAGGAAGCGATGCAGGTGCCCTACAGAAGAAATTCCCTGATTTTCTTGAAAAGCGGAATGGAAGTGAAATGAAACAGAGTCAAATGTACGCAACCCTTTTCCTTGAACCGCTGAAGGATGTGTATTTATACTCAACACGAAATGGCTCCAATACTGGCAATATCAACAATGTATATATCTTTTCCATGGTGGCGGTATTCATCCTGTTGATTGCCAGCTTCAATTTTATCAACCTGACCACAGCCCGCTCCACCGAACGGGCCAAGGAGGTCGGGATACGCAAGGTGGTCGGTGCGGCCAAAAGCCAGCTTACCAAACAGTTCATCGGCGATTCGCTGTTGTTGTGCTTGATTGCCTTCCTATTTACCGTTGGATTATCCGTACTCATGCTACCCCTGTTCAACCAGTTGGCGGGCAAACCGGTCAGCACGGGTGTTTTTTCAAACGTTGGCTACATCGGCATTCTGCTTGTGGCGGCCATCTGCATTGGATTGCTTGCCGGCATCTATCCAGCACTGGTCCTTTCGGCATTCAAGCCCGTTACGGTATTGAAGGGACGCTTTGCCACGGGCACAAAGGGAATCTTTTTGCGAAAGGGCTTGGTCATTGCCCAGTTCACCATTTCCGTTGCCCTGATCTTCGGCACCATCATCGTGTACAATCAGATGCAGTATATGCGCAATCAGGATTTAGGGTTCAGCAAGGACCAGATGTTGGTTGTGGACACGAAGGGAAGCCCATCCAAGGAAGCGTTTAGGCAGGCCCTCACTGGCATTCCAGCCGTGAAATCCAGTGCGCTGTCGGGCAGTGTGCCGGGCGGTGGAAATCCAGGCGCCTACTCCGAAATCGAAAACATAACGGGAGATCTGCAAATTGCTAATCTTGACCTGTATTTTGTGGATTTTGACTACATCGACCAATACCAGATAAAAATGCTGGCAGGCCGGGGATTTTCGAGGGATTTCGGAACCGATAGCACGCAGGCCATGGTGATGAATGAGGCGGCCGTGAAACTTTTTGGCTACAGTTCGCCTGAAGAGGCGATAGGAAAGCGTTTTAAACAGTGGGGCCGCGAAGGAACGATCATCGGCGTGATGAAGGATTTCCATTTCCGGGGATTACAAGGCAAAATCGAACCCTTGACCATGCGTATCGAACCTGAGGCCTTGAATCTCGTTTCCATCCATGTTTCGACGGCGAATATGCCGGCTACTATTGCTGCGATTGAAAAGGAATGGAAGGCAACGGTAGGGAACCAGCCTTTCAACTATTTCTTCTTGGATGAATACTTCAATAGGCAATACCGCAGTGAAGAGCAATTCGGCAGGTTGTTCCTGAACTTCGCCATACTGGCCATCTTCATCTCTTGCCTAGGGCTGTTTGGCCTCGCATCATACAGTACCGCGCAGCGGGTCAAGGAAATCGGTATCCGTAAGGTGTTGGGTGCATCCGTACCCAATATTGTGCGGATGCTATCGTCTGATTTTATGAAGCTCGTATTGATTGCCATCGGGATTGCCTTACCATTTGCATGGTGGGTGATGCACCGGTGGTTGGCCGATTTTGCCTACCAGACTGATATCAGCTGGTGGATGTTTGCGGTGGCGGGGTTGACCGCGGTAGTGATTGCCTTGGCAACAGTGAGCTGGCAGGCCATCAAGGCAGCGGTGACTAATCCAGTTGATAGTTTAAGGGATGAATGATTTTTTGGACGCAGATTCGCAGATTCGTTAATGCGCAAATTCGTATAGACGCATGAACGAATAGGCGAATTAACGAAACCCGACGCAGGAGGGTTCATTGATGCCTTTAAAAAACAAACAAGAAATCAATAATAAGCAAAAAGCGATGATAAAGAACTATTTCAAAACGGCATGGCGCAATTTAATGCGCGGCAAGGCATTCTCGGTCATCAATATCGTGGGGTTGGCCATCGGGCTTACCGCGTTCTTGTTGCTGGCCTTATACATCAAAGACGAATTGAGTTATGACCGGTTCCACGAAAAGTCCGACCGGATTTACCGGGTATCACGAGAATTTTTGTCGGATGACGGCTCGACTACACTTCATCTCGCGCGTGTGGCCCCTCCCTACGGCCCATTAATTGCTCAGGATTTTTCAGAGGTAGAGCAGATGGTCCGCATGTTGGAAACCAATGCCACCATCCGATACGGCGAATCCATTTTCAACGAGGAAGGGGTCTTTTTCGCAGAAGATGGATTTTTGGATATGTTTACGATCGATATGGCGCGGGGCGATGCGCGTACGGCACTGAAAGACCCGTTCACCATCCTGCTGTCGACCCCCATGGCCCACAAATACTTCGGCAATGAAAGCCCGTTGGGCAAGATGGTCCGTGTGGATAACCGATCGGAAATGATGGTAACAGGAGTGTTTGAACCGCTGCCCGCCCAATCGACCATGCATCCGGAATTCCTGATTTCATTTGCCACCTTGAACGATGAAAATATCTATGGTGCGGAACGTTTGCGGACAAACTGGGGGAACAACTCGTTTAATACATTTTTATTGCTGCCTGAGCATTATGATCCCCAACGGCTGGCGGAAGCCTTCCCGAGCTTCCAAAACAAGCACATGGGAGAAAATACCTCCAAATGGTCCGTATTGCACTTGATGAAATTGACAGACATCCACCTCCATTCGCATACCGATTCGGAAATAGAACCTACATCGGATATCCGATATGTCTATTTCTTCTCCGCCATTGCCCTATTCATCTTGGTGATTGCCTGTATCAATTATATGAACCTGACCACAGCGCGGTCGGCCAAACGGGCAAAGGAAGTGGGTATGCGCAAAGTAGTGGGTGCACAACGCGGCCAGCTTATCAGGCAGTTCCTGACTGAATCTTTATTATATACCATCATTGCTTTGCTGGTGTCATTTGCATTTGTATTTGTCACCCTTCCGTTCCTAAACAATTTATCGGGTAAGGATCTCCTGTATGCCGACCTTTTAAGCCCAGCATTCATAGGCATCATATTGGCCGTGATGCTATTTACCGCGTTGGTTTCAGGCAGTTATCCCGCCTTTTTCCTTACGGCTTTTCAGCCCATCAAGGTATTCAAGGGCAAAGTGGCTACCGACGTCAAGAAAGGAATATTACAGCAGTTATTAGTAACCGCACAATTTGCCATTGCTACACTACTGATTATCTGCACCACGGTGGTGTATAGCCAAATGCAACATGTGCAGGATTTCAAATTGGGTTACTCGAAGGAGCAGGTTATACTATTGCCAGCGGCGGGCGATTCCACCGCATATGAATCAGCACGGCAGCAGTTGATGCAGCATACCGGCATTGTGGATGTCGGGCGCTCATCACGCATTCCCACCGGGCGGTTATTGGATGGCCAAGCAGCCTCCATCATGCGCGGTAGTGAATTAGCACCAACTGGAGCGATGATCAAGGGGTTGGCCATTGACGAACAATTTATTCCCACTTACCAAATCGAAATGGCTACGGGAAGGAATTTGTCGCGCGAGCATCCAACCGACCGTTCAGAAGGGTTTATCCTGAATGAGTCGGCCACAAAGATGCTTGGGTGGGACGATCCGGAAGACGCAATTGGCAACGTCTTTGCGTATGGCGATCAAAAAGGTAGAATTATTGGCGTAACGAAGGACTTCCATTTTGAGTCGCTGCATCAACAGGTGACACCCTTAGCCATGGGTATGAATAATGGTGTCGGCTACGCCTGGTGGTCTGTACGGACTTCTGGCGGGGACATCCGGGCCACGTTGAATCATCTAGAATCGGTATGGAAGGCCCGTTTTCCGGAAAACCCCTTTAAATACGAATTTCTGGATGACCGTTTCGGGGCGCTATACGAGCGGGAGCAGACCCAGCAGATCCTTTTCAGTATTTTCGCGGGCATCGCCATCTTCATTTCCTGCCTCGGTCTTCTGGGGTTATCGATGTTCATGGCCGAATTGCGGATGAAGGAAATTGGCATCCGTAAAGTATTGGGTGCTTCAGTCACCGGCATTGTACAATTGCTCTCCAAAGACTTTTTAAAATTAGTAATCCTAGCCATTATCATTGCTTCGCCATTAGCTTGGTGGATGATGAGTGTCTGGCTGGATGGGTTTGCTTACCGCATCGACATCCAGTGGTGGATGTTTGCCGTGGCAGGATTAGCGGCTGTAGTGATTGCCTTGGCTACGGTGAGCTGGCAGGCCATCAGGGCAGCAGTGGCCAATCCGGTGGATAGTTTGCGGGATGAATAGCTGTCAGCTTTCGGCAATCGGCTACCAGCAATCGGCCAAAAGGTTAGCGAGAAAAGAGCAAGGGACAAAAACGAAGTAAAGATAAAAGGAACAAGGATCGGCTTGTCTAATGACTAAGTACGATGTACTAACTACTAAAAAATGATAAAGAACTATTTCAAAACAATGTTCCTGCCCAAATAAAATCAGTGAATCCGTTTGGTGCAGGATGGAGCCCTATCAACCAGTTTTCCTGTAGGTCAATGGATGATGCACGTTGCAACAGCGTATTCTTATCTTGGACAACTGCTGTTTCCTTTACTTCGATGGCCGTATCGCCATTTAATATGAAATCAATCTCCTGTCCGCTTTTGCGTTGGTAATAGTTTAAATCACCGAAGGCTTTCAATTGCGCAGCTACTGCATTCTCAAAAACCTGGCCACTGGAAAGCAAGTTTCCTGCAAGTGCGTGCAGTAAGCCCGTATCGGCAAAATAAACCTTCTTTTGATGAGCAATCTCCTTATCGATGTTTCGCGTAAATGGTGCAATCTGGCAGATGAGATAAGTTTGTTCAAACAGTTGAACGTAGGAGGCAATTTTCTGACGGTTGATCCCTGAAATACTGCCCAATTTTGAATGGTCTATTTTATTCCCTACCCTTGCTGCCAGTAACTTCGTCAACTTGTACAAATCCTCGCTTTGCGAATAGTCTGCCAATAATTTGACATCCAATTCGATATACGAATTGATGATATCACGAAGTAATTCCATTTTATCCGCAGCATGTGTTTCCAGCACCACTTCCGGAAATCCGCCATAGGTGAGGTATTCCTGGTACCAATTTTTCATTTGGTTGTACCACGATGCTTGAAAAGTTTTGCCAGCGTATTCGTTAAACTTGTCTTTCCAGACTTCTTTGAATACCAAAAATTCCTTGAAACTGAGCGGATACAATTCAAATATGCGCTTTCTTCCTGCCAAGCTTTCGGAAAACCTATTTTTCAAGTAATAGGAACTGGATCCGGTGACAACAAACTTGGTTTGATACGTATCATAAAGGTATTTGACAATACTCGGCAGATCCGCCGAAAGCTGTATCTCATCGATGGCGATTACGCCTGCTGTGGAGAAGTCAAACCCCATCAATTCCATTTCATTTTTTATCTCCTCGTAATTTGGACGGGAGAACAATGCCCTGATCTCCACACGTTCACAATCAAGATACAGTATATTGTCATGATCAAGGCATTTCAATAGATGCTTCACAGCCGTACTCTTGCCTACGCGGCGCATGCCGGTAATTACGGTTACTTGTTTTTTGGATAAATGAGCTTCTAATGCAGGGTATATATTTCTTGCGTACATGGTGCAAATGTAATATAAAAATGACCAAAAATGATAAAAATAATATCACAAAGTATAACTTTATGACAAAACTTCAATCAAATAGTTATACTTTATGTAAACAAACGCATCAACATAGGATGGCTTTCTGTAAATAAATAGTTCAAGCGTCCCGCGGTACCCCTACCTTTTCACGAGTACCGATATACCAGTACCAAATATTGTACAAGTAACAAGGAATGATGGTAATGTAAGCCCATTGGTTGCCGATACCTGTAGCCACAAATCCGTATATCAGCGGCATGATAGCCCCACCTGCGATTCCCATAATTAATATGGCCGATGCTTGTTGTACTTGTTTGCCTTTCAGATTACGCAACGTTTGCGGCCATATCGCCGGCCATAATAGCGCATTGGCAAAGCCCAGTAAAGCGACACTGTATACAGAAAATAGGCCGGGTAATATCAGGACGCAAAACAGTATAACGAGCGCTATCAAATTGGAACTAATGAAAGCCTTTTCTTGACTAATAAATCGGGGTATGATTAATGAACCTATCACATAGCCCATCATCATACTAAAAAGTGTATAAGAGGTAAGCATTTTTGCGAGATCCAGATCCATGGATTGGTAGAGGCCATAATTGCCAATGGTATCGCCAGCCACCACTTCCGCACCTACTGAACAAAAAATGGCGGTGAATCCGGAAAGGACTCGCGCATTGTACAATTTGGACGGCAACACTTTATCAACGTTGCGCGAAATAGCGCGAGTAGACGAAGCAATTTCAGGCAGATTGGCATAGCGGATGAGTGAAGCCAATAACGCTAGGAAAACTGCTAAGATGCTATAGGGTACAATTACTTGGCGGGCCAATACATCAAGCCTAGCTTCTCGTGCTGCAGAAGCAAGTTGTTCCAATTCATGAATTAAATCGCTCGCGTCGCGTAAGATGATGGCGCCAAAAATAATTGGCGCTAACACGCCAGCAAACTTGTTGCATATGCCCATGATACTCATTCGTTGGGCTGCATTTTTGGCTGGGCCAAGCAATGTGATGTATGGATTGACCGCGGTTTGCAATATGGTCAAGCCAGTGCCGACAATAAATAGTCCGACAAGGAACAACGGGTACTCGCGTTGCCAAGCCGCTGGTATGAACAGCAGGCAACCCAGCGCCATGCCGTATAACCCCCATCGCATACCGCCAATCATACCCGTATACCTCAGCAATTTGCCCGAAGGCAGTGCCATGACCGTGTAGGCGATATAAAATGCAAATGTGACTAAGTAAGCCTGCCATTCTTCAAGTTGACAAGCGATTTTCAGATAGGGAATCAAAGCGCCATTTATCCAGGTAATGAAGCCGAACAAAAAAAAGAACAATCCAATCAATATGATTTGACGTGTGTAGTTTACTTTTACATGTAATCGTGTCGACATAACAGGTTTCTTTTCGTTGATTTAATTCCGTGTAGTAGCTAAGAGATTTCATCCGGGCTACCATCGTTCGATGTATAGTCCGGATGAAAATCACAATTGCGCGACCGTTTAATATTGCCTAATAGCCCGGGTTTTGTGTCAGATTGGGGTTGGCATCCATTTGGGGTCTTGGTATCGGAAAGATATTCACATGGTCGCTCGGGTCGGCATCTTTGAATTCCCAAGCATCATTGAATTTCCCGAAGCGGATCAAATCGGTTCTCCGATGCAGCTCAGCGAACAATTCCCTTCCCCTTTCCGCCAAAAGGTTATCTGCGGTTAATGCTGTAAAAGGCGCTACCTTAGCGCGGCTTCTGATCTGGTTGACTAGGCGCAATGCCTCTCCGGTTGTCTGCCCCATCCGGAAAAGAGCTTCCGCTTTCATAAGTAGGACATCTGCATACCTATAAACACTGAAATCGTTGTCCAAGTCTGTCATGGTACCGGAGGCGATCCCCCATTTCCCAATCCGGGCTCCTGCTTGACGAAGCGCTCTGGGCGCCAATTCATTAATTTCCGGGGTGAAGGTTATCGGAGGGCCATCCGGGTCACTGGCCTCTGCTCCGGGATCAACCAAGCGTTCACCAGCCGAACTATATTGTGGCCCAACGAGGAAGTTATTCTTGCGTACATCGGAATCTTCATGCGAATAATAAAAGTTTGCCAACGTACAAAACCCGTTGTAGGGTTGGACCGTTAAATTATATGTGGCCTGGCTTGCATAGTGCAAACTTATCCTATGGTATTTGAATCCCTTAAAAAATACACCATCATAAGGGATAGCAAAAATGAACTCCGAGGAGTTTTGGTTATTGGTACTGAAGTTGTCATAGTAATCAGTAGTCAAACTAAATTTCTCTGAATTAATGATCACATCACAAACCGCTATCGTCTTCTCCCATTGCGGTGTACCTGTATATATTTCCGCATTGAGGTATAGTTTTGCCAGAAGGGCTTGTATTGTATAATAATTAACCCGTCCATAATTAACACCTCCCACATCTTTGCTTAATAAATCTTGTATGGCTAAGGCCTCTTCCTCTACAAATGCATAAACCAAATGTCGAGGAGTGGTAGGCGGTGCATAATCAGCTGGGACATCAAATTCCGTTACAACAGGAACATTTCCAAAGAGATCTAATAATTGTAGGTAAAACAGCGCTCTCAAGCCCCGTAATTCAGCAATGTAACCCTGAATATTTTCGGCATCTATCAAACTGAATTGATGCAATAGCCGATTGCAGGTACTTATCCCTTGGTACAAATATGTCCAGGTATAGTTGACTCTGATGTCGCTAAAATCCCATTGGTGGCGGTGCAGGTTTCGCCATCTACCACCATCGTCCCAATCTTGCCCTCTGGTAGGAACCACTATTTCGTCAGTAGTGACTTCCTGCAAAGGAAGCATACGGTTATGATCAACCCACCAGTCAAGTCTAAAATAAGCTTCACCCAATGCAGAGGCAAACTCCGCGTCCGTTCTAAAGAAATTTTCGGGGGTAATCTCACTAAAAATCTCTTCATCTAGGTTTGTGCAGGATTGAACAATGCCTAACAATAGCCATATTCCTACTAATGTACTTCGTATTAGAAATGTTTTTCTCATGATTAATTTTTTTAGTTCTCCACGTTTATCAAAGACCCAATTGAATACCTACGGTGTATGTTCGGGTGAACAGCCAATTGTTTCGCAAGTCAACCCCAGGTGCCAAAGCACTGCTTTGCCTTACTTCCGGGTCGACCCCTGTATAGCCGGTTATCACGAATAAGTTTTGACCAGATAAGTACACCCTGAGCCTCGACAGCATGTTGGTTCGTATAGGCAAAGTATACCCTAAAGTTGCATTATCCAACATCACATAATCTCCCTTTTCAACATAATGATCACTAAACTTTTGAACGTCGTCAAGAGCTGGGTTGAAGTATTTGGTATTTACGACATTGTAAGATGTTGCGACATTCTTGCCCTCATAAAAGACACGGTATGTGTTAATCAAATCATGTCCAAAGGTTCCGCGTATGAAGAAATTGAGGTCAAAATTTTTATAGGAAAAGGTATTATTGAACCCAAGTTGATATTTCGGCAGGCCGTTGCCAATCACCGTCTCGTCATTTTGGTCAATTTGTCCATCATTGTTCAAATCCTTGAATATCCAATTCCCATCTTCTGTCAACCCATCGTATCGCATTCCCCACAGCAGTCCCAATGGCTGCCCCTCTTCCACAACTGTCGCAGGCGTATTGCCGAGTCCGGGGTTGCCCAAGGTAGAAGTAACACGGCGGCCGCCAAACTCCAATCCTTCTGCTTGGTTGGATAAGGATACCAGCGTATTGGCAAAATAATACGTGCCGTTTAGTGCAGTTGTCCAAGAGAAATTACCTCTTTGTATGGCTAGATAATCGAAGTTTGCTTCTAAACCGCTGCTACTAATCTCGCCAATATTCAATTGTGTAGTTTCTACCAAATTTGGCGGAACAGGTACCGAAAGGGGATAAATAAGGTCTTTTGTGTTTCTTTTATAATAGTCAATTGATCCAGAAAGGCGCGCATCAAAAAGAGTAAAATCTGCGCCCACATCAAATTCTGCCTTTTTTTCCCAACCTAAATCCGGGTTGGCATTGCTTGCAGGACCATAGCTTGGTATCCAGTTTCCATCGTAATAAAAGTTGCCGATAGGCTTTAACCTGAGCAGCGAGAGATAAGCGCTGGGCGGAGTATTGCCTGCGACGCCATAGCTGGCTCTCAATTTCAAGTTGTCTACCCTCGGTATGTCAATCAATTCACTTAAAGCCAAGCCAATACTTACCGCAGGAAAATTACCCCATTTATTGCCTTCGCCAAACATGGTTGATCCTTCCCGTCTCAAACTTGCAGACAAAAAATAGGTGTTGTCATAATTAAGGTTTATTCTGCTGAAGAATCCTATTATTTTACTAGCATCTTTATAGCTTGAGGCCCTTCCTATTCCATTGGCAAAATCAAGAGCAGCCCCCAAATTATTATAGCTGAATGCATCGGAAAGAAAATTACCGCCATTAGCGGCAAAACCATCGTTGTCAAATTCCTGGTATGAATAACCCAACAGACCGGTGAATTTTAACGATTCGAATTGGTCATTATAGGTAGCTGTGCTTTCGAATAGTTGATTGTCGCTTTTACCTTGGTCTTTCGTTGCATATCCGTTTCTGTCCATACCGGTTCCAAGACTATTCTTCGAAAAATATTCGCTACGTTCGGTAGTATATCGCTGCCTACCGTAACGGACCAGAACGTTCAACTTTTCAATTGGCCTAAGCTGAGCCTCTAAATTAATATTAACCAAGTTGGTCTGCCTTTCGTTCCTGACCTGTTCTAGCAATGCAACCGGATTGAGGTAATCGTACAGTGTCTGTTGGAAATATCCGCCATATTGCTCATATACAGGCTCATTGGATCGCACGGGAGATGTAGGGTTATATATTGCAGCATATTTAAAGGCATTGTCACTCCCTCCTTTTGAGTTGAGCGTTGTACTTGTCATATTAAGCGAAACAGAAAGACGATCGTCTAGTGCTTTTTGGGTTAGATTCAATCGACCATTGAGTCGGTTAAAGCCAGAATGGAGTGCGATACCTTGGATATCGCGATAATTAATGGACGCCCTGTAAGTGGTTTGATTTGTTCCACCAGAAAGTGCTAAATTATGGGCTTGCGATTCCGCGGTATTTGTGATTTCATCATACCAGTTTGTATTGTATCCAAAATCTGTACCGACACCCAAATTCCTAAATTCTTCCGCGGTCATGACGTCTACGGTTCTCGCCACTTCTTCGGCAGAATAATAGGCATCGTATTCCAGCAGCGTGCGATCAATAGTGCCCTTTCTAGTCGTAATTAGAATGACGCCGCTGGCCCCTCGACTACCATATATAGCGGCAGCAGAAGCATCTTTTAGTACGTCGATGCTTTCGATGTCATTGGGGTCAACGGCGTTTAGATTAACACCAATGACACCATCTACCACAATCAATGGGCTTGCGTTTCCTCCTAATGTAGAAAGCCCCCTCAGCCGGATGGTAGCTCCTTGGTTTGGATTGCTTCCCGGTTTACTGATGCTTAGTCCTGCCACTTTCCCCTGAAGTAACGTGACAGCATCATTTACGTTCCCCTTATTGAACGTCTCCCGGTTGACGGAAGATACTGCGCTGGTAATTTCCTTTTTCTCTTGCGTACCATAACCGATTACCACGACTTCATCCAACGACCGAATTTCTTCGGTCATTTGGACGTTGACTTTCCGCTGGTCAACTATAGCGATCTCTTGGGTAGCGAAACGGAGATAAGTAAATACCAGGACAACATTTCCTTCCGCCGGCACCTCAATGGCAAAATTCCCATAAGTATCTGTTACTGTACTGACATCAGAGCCTTTTATATGTACATTTACGCCGGCGATTACCACGTTATTTTTATCGGTTACGTTGCCTGTAATGGTTCGGCTTTGGGCATAAGATGACAGGGAAAAGAGCAGGACAACAAATAACGAAAGGGTAATTTTACATACTTTTTTCATAACTTTGTTATAGATTATTTTATATTTATTTAATGTAATGAGGGAGGCACGGCCAATGTCTCCCTTTTTTTATTTGAAGATTTGTCTCATTCGTCCTCCTTTCTTAGTAAGCATCTAATTGGTATAATATGCGTTTAACATTTCGGTATGGTATTTATCAAACATGTGAATTGAGATTGTTATTGGGTCGCCAATAGGCGCGGTGCTGTATGCCTCGTTACCCCGAACCCAGCTCCATTCCCAATCTTTTATATCATTCGTAAACTGTCCCAGGTCAACTTCTCCCCCGTTTGTTTGAGCATGTCTTACATAGGCGAAGAACTTCTCCCAACGCACTTTATAAAATCCTTTCAATAAACCGGCCCATTGCCGGCATGCATAATCGTGCAACCTACTGTCTTTATCGCCCCATAACGTGATTATGTTTCTTGCATTCCTTTCGTAAAGCTTCTGTTCTTCCTCCGTAGTACCCCATCGTTTTGCATCTTCCAGCCACGTACCGAGCAGAAAATCCTTGCGGGCAGCAAGCAGCTGATCTAAGTCGTCTATTAGCTCCAGAAACGCCTTGCTATATTTATCGCACTTCGCAATTTCTTTTTGTCGATATGCTTGTGCATATTTTTGCTGAAGCACGTTGGCATAGTTGGCCAATACTTGCCTTGTAAGGTCTACCAAATCATATTGGAAACCGTCGCTATTTTTCAGTTCAGGGACTGCTTCAATTTGATATGTCCACGCCTTCACGAGTTTCGCTGGCTCATAATACAGCTCGGTTCTTGTCCACCTCGCTTCTTTTTCCAGAGTAGGTCGCCCGGTAATAATAGATTCTGGTCCACCCGATGCCACGTTGCCGTTATAAACGGTATTCTTTAGAATCTGCCATGCTTTTTGCGCATTTTCATTTTCTTTTCCGTACCGGCGTTTTATGTAATCATCAAGCCAGTTATCCAGGGGGATAGGCGTATCCCGCCAAATGTTTTCTACCATTAATGCATACATCACCGGATTTTGCTCTATGGCTTCCGGTGTCAGTCCAATACCCAGCATATCACCTGAATGCTCATCGCGCAACGCCATTGCCGGATCGTTCGCGACATTATTCATCCTACCATAGAGGCTGATGTTGCCCCCGAAATTATGTAACATGCACCATACCCACGGCTTTCCATAATACGCATCAGTCCGGCTCCACACGGGATGGTTTTCACTGATTAGGTCGAGTATAATCATATGGTTGTTGGGAACAGCATTAAGCAAGGCTTTGATTTGGGTAGGTTGCCAGAATTTGGCCATGTAGTGGAACATCCAACCTTGCATTACCCAAGTTGCCTGTGGGTCAGCTTTGGCCATAGACTGGTATGTCCGCCAACTCATGTCGTTCAAAAATGTAGAATCCGATGAAGGTGGTATCATTTCGATAAACGTATCAGCCGAATACAAATGATCAGTACCAAAAGTCCTTTCCTGTTCTTTAATAAACCGCTCGCCTATGTCAATAAATAGGGAGTCGTTGGGATCCAAGACGTAGGTTGGAGGGAAGCCCTGCCATTCAAGCGCATTGAGTTTTGCATTTGGGTATTTCTTCTTGAAATCTCGAGGAACATGGCCAGTAAAGGCCGGCAATACGGGGGTCATGCCCAATGCACGTTGCCGCTGGAGTATTTTCTTTTGCAAGGATTCATGTGCATCTATTAGGCTTTGCGGTAACGGCCCCGCCCAATCGTCTAACACCCCCATCCAATTGAATGCCGAGTATGCCGGACCGCTGAAAAAATTATGTAACTCTTCGTTGGTGAAACCCATGTCATTGTAGACCCGTTGCCAGACGGCATTTTGGCCAAGTACAGCCAAAGGCATATTGATTCCATTGAGTGTCATCCAGTCAATTTCCTTTTCCCATCTTTCCCAATCCCACCACGCCATCGTATAGTTGAATGTGCAGTAATTGAGGTAATAGCGGTATTTATAAGGAGATATTTTGCTGATCTTTTGCTTTACAGAGGGTAATTTTGGCGGAATATCAAGGTTAGTGCCATTCCATGAGATATCGGCATTGCAGAAGGTCTTCAGGTAGTGGTTCAAGGCGGAGCCGATGCTTACACCGTTTGATCCTCGCAGCACAATTTTCCCGCGCTCACTTTCGATCTCGAACTTGTCTTTGCCTTCTTCCGACGGGAGATCCTCCACATCGAAGGCTTCAAAATGTTCTGGAAGTATGCGTTTGATAAAAGCATTGGCCTCTTCCACATTGAGCTGGGCGTGACTGATATTCGCCGAGAAAATCATCAATAAAATGATGCTAAACACGCGAAAGAAAAGATGTATTTGCTTATTCATATACTTATTCTTGATGTGTGCTACGTTGACATTATCGATGATCAGCAACCTAGCACTTCAGCTATGACTCCCTTAGTTTTTGATAAAATCCTGCATCGCCAGTTTCACACTACCATGCTTGAGCAATGCCGATTTCGCCAACTCATAATCATTAATCCCCGCTTGTTTCATAAGCATTCTTACCCCTCTATCGATGAGCTTTTTATTGCTTATCTGCATGTTTACCATTTGATTATCCTCTACCAATCCAATACCAATCATGACCGCAGTAGAGATCATATTGAGTATCAGCTTCTGTGCCGTTCCGCTTTTCATGCGGGTACTACCGGATACAAACTCTGGGCCTACGATCACTTCAATAGGATGATCTGCATAACGAGCTATAGGCGAACCAACGTTGCATACAATACATCCGGTAACTAATCCGGCTTTCTGGGCCATCCGCAATGCTCCAATTACATAGGGTGTAGTACCGCTGGCAGCTATACCGATTACCACGTCTTTTGTAGTGAGCATATGTTGCTGTAGATCTGCCCATCCTGCTTCCTCGCTATCCTCCGCATCTTCGATGCCATAGCGCAACGCTTGATCGCCGCCAGCCATAATACCTACTACCAATGAAGGGGAAACACCATATGTAGGCGGGCATTCACTTGCATCGAGTACGCCAAGCCTGCCACTTGTGCCAGCACCAATATAAAATAGGCGTCCTCCTGCAAGCATGTTTTCTTTTATCACATCTATCAAGCTGCTAATATTTGGTATAACCCGTTCAATAACGAAAGGGACTGTTTTATCTTCTTTATTGATATTCGCGAGTATCTCTAAGGTGCTCATTTTTTCTAAATGCTTGTATAGCGAGGGCTGCTCTGTTGTTTTTTCAAATTCCATGTAAAATTGCGGGTTGGATATGACTAAATTGTTAACTGTGTGTTATATGTACCAGTATATACTAGTACAAATCTATAAATTGTTTTTTATTATGCAAATGATTCAATAATTATTTACCTTGCAACAGATTAATATCGAATGGATACAACCAAGGAAGGACAACAACTTATCAAAATCGATAGTGATTTATCGACTCCCATCTACCGGCAGATTGTTGAATCAATACAGCAGGCAATAGCTGATGGCCATTTGCAACAGGGAGCTCTTATTCCATCTGTGAATGCCATTGCTGCTCAATTTTCCATTGCTAGAGGGTCAATATTCAAAGCCTACAATGAGTTGCGAACAGCGGGCATCATCGATTCCATTCCGGGTAAGGGATATTTTGTAATCAATACCCGCCAAACCAGCAAGCGAAACATCTTTTTGCTGATGAGTACCTATAATCCCTACCGCGAAATATTTTACAGTGCTTTCACAAGTAAACTGAAAAACCATGCTTTGGTGGATATTTACTTCCATCACCATAACATTGAGGTTTTCGAAACCTTGATACAGAATCATACTTCGCATTACAATACGTTTGTAATCATGCCTGAAATCCACAAGCGGACGGAATCGGTATTAAAGCGGTTGGACCAGCGCAACCTATTTATTTTGGATACCGGCTTAAAGGAGTTCGGTAAACGTTACCCTGGGGTTTGCCAGAATTACGAAAAAGATATCTACGCTTTTTTAGAATCTGTTGCGGGGAAGTTGCTCCGGTATAGGCGTATTTTTCTGCTATTTTCAGGGAATATGCGGAACTATGATGTAATCAAAGGATTTGAACGGTTTTTCAAGCTTTCAAAATTTAAGGCGCAGGTCATCCGCAATACCGCGACGTTTGAGCCAAACTTAGGAGACTTATGCTTGGTAATGGATGATAATGACCTTGTGCGACTAGTGTTATATGCCAAAGAAAAAGGGTGGGAGTTAGGGCAAGAGTTGGGCGTTATTTCCTACCATGAGACGCCGCTTAAAAGCATTGTTGCTGACGGAATTACCACCATCAGCCCGGATTTCCATCAGATGGGTATTAGCATAGCTGAAATGATTTTGCAGAATCAGCGTGAACACATCGAAAACCCTTTCTTGATGACCGCGCGAAAATCATTTTAGGTTAAGTGGATCCCGAGATTTGTCGACGCTACCGAAGGACATGAGTGAGCTTTGGAAATCATTCTCAAGACTGAATGGGCTACATGCGCCCACTCAGTCTTGGCCTTGATTATCCACTATTTATTAGGAAGCTGGGCGATTGCTTCCCGATCATAATCCGTTAATCCATCAGGCGAATCGGTTATGCTCCATACAGCTGACTGTACTGCGCTTACTGCTTCATAATACCCCAATGTTTCTCCTTGATATTCTGCTAAATTTATTTTTTTAGTGCTGATCAAATCCGCCAATTCCTTGATTAGCGCGCTCTTTGTAACGGGGCCAAATTGAAAAATGGCATCCGAATCTGACGAGCCCCGCGCGGCATTGATACAATATAAAAATAGGGTAAAATTCGTATTGGTTTTACCGGGCAAAATAATTTTTGTCCCTTGTAATAGCATGCCGTTTTGATAACTGGCGTCGTCACATACAAACACCAATCCTGTAGGTAAGTTTAATTCAACATTTTCACTTTTTTCATTGTAAAGTTTTATACAAACCGTAACATTTATCCCACTCCCAAGTTCGTCTCCATCATTGCAATCGATCCCAATCATGGATCCAGTCAGGCGGATTCCCTCTGGTAATTTGAACAAATCGCCTTCTGGGCTACCCTCAGCCTCGCCCATCCCCGGTATGTTGCCTGGCGTTTCATCCGTATTTTGCTCCGGTTCGGTATCATCCTTTCCGCAAGACTGAAATACGGCTGGGATGATTAAAAATAACATCGCTACGATTAAAAAGCGTTTGATCTGCATAATAGTATAGTCAATAAGTAATACATAAATAAAATAAACCGTGGCAAAACTACTTAAGTTATGCTAAACAACAATACCTAAAAACTGGTATTTATAATCTGTAAGAAATAAGGATTGGCCTAAACTGTCCGCATCTGAACAGCAAGTGTTCGGAATCGAACACTTGCCATGCCCTTATTTCATATAATGTGCTGAATATAAGCATATTAAACTTTTGGCGCAATTGCTGTATTAAACTTTCGGTCCCAATGCATATCAGGGTAGATCAAGCACCATAAAAACAAACAAGATGCTGAACAACCACTTTAAAATCGCTTGGCGTAGCCTGGTGAAACACAAGTTATATTCCGCAATTAAAATAGGAGGTTTTGCCTTCAGCATTGCCGCCTGCATATTGATTGCGCTGTTTATCATCCACGAGACTAGTTATGATAAAGCCTATCCCGATGTTAGCCAACTTTACCGAGTGGTGGGCACCAACACCGATGAACAAGGCAATCTGTTGAAATTCACGGCATTCGAAGCACCAATGGCCGAAGCACTTAAAGCCGACTTCCCAGAAATCGAACAGGCGGCTCGCTTACTCCCTAATCCGCTCTTCGGGGCCGGAAGCAATCAAGTGTCTACTGATGACCATCCCGAAAGCATGAATGAGGACGGGATTACCTATGCCGATCAAGAGCTGCTGGACATATTGCAATTTCCCGTCATCCACGGCAATATGCAACATGCTTTGGACGAACCCAACACCGTAGTGCTGTCAGCTTCAAAGGCTGAGAAATACTTCCCAGAAGGTAATCCGATAGGCAAGGCGATCTACCTCAACAACAACAAAAGTAAACCTTATACCGTGAAAGCTGTGATCGAGGATATTCCGACCACTTCCCATTTATACGGTTATGATTTTTTCCTCACCTTATCGGGGGTTCATTTCTATGATGGTGAGCAGACCAACTGGCTGGCTAGCAATTATGTAACCTATTTTAAAATCAGGGCGGGTACAGATCTGAACCTGCTTGAGCAAAAAATGACCGAAAATGTGCTGAACAACTACTTGATTCCAGCAATAAAAGCAACGGGAAGACCAGTTCCAGCATATATGAAAACGGCTAGGTTAACACTCCAACCGATTACCGCAATCCACCTGCATTCATCAGATATTCATGATTATCATATGGATCGCAGAGGAGATATCCGCTTCGTTTGGCTATTTGGTGGTATCGCAGGATTTATCCTGTTGATCGCCTGCATCAACTTCATTAACCTATCCACAGCCAAATCAGCGAGCCGGGCGAAAGAGGTGGGGCTGCGGAAAGTGGTTGGATCCTATCGAAGTGGTTTGATTTCCCAGTTCCTCTCCGAATCCATGCTATACAGCCTCTTGTCTATTGTCTTGGGTGTGCTGTTGGCTTGGTTGTTTCTGCCGCTCTTTAACCTGCTCGCCGATAAGCACCTCGTCTTTCCTTGGGCAAATATTTGGCTATTTCCCATAATCGTATTATCGGCTATTGGGATTGGGCTGCTCGCTGGGCTTTACCCAGCGGTTTACTTATCGGGATTCCGCCCGATACAGGTGCTTAAAGGCCAATTGAGCCGGGGTGTCAAGAACCCCGTATTGCGTAACGGTTTAGTGGTGTTTCAATTTACCACCTCCATTATCCTCATCGTCGGTACACTGATCATCAACAACCAGATGCATTTTATCCTCAACAAAAAAGTTGGCTTTGATAAAGATCAGGTGATGATCGTCCAAGGCACCCACACGTTGGGTGAGCAGGTACAGACCCTGAAAGATGAAATCCGCAACATTCCGGACGTGCGACAGGTATCGGTAAGCGACTATATTCCTGTGCGCATGGGTGGCGTAAAGCGAAATGGCAATCCGTTTTGGAAAGAAGGGAAAGTAACCGAAGATAACTCGGTTGGCGGGCAGTACTGGCAGGTTGATGAAGACTACCTCGCTACATTGGGTATCCAGCTCCATGAAGGGCGTAACTTCAGCAAGGAAATGGCCACCGATTCCGAAACCGCTATCATCAACGAAAGTCTTGCCAAAGCGTTAAACCTAAATAACCCCATTGGCGCACGGATTACGAATGGATGGAAGAAAATGGTAGTCATTGGCGTGGTGGAGGATTTTAATTTTGAGTCGATGAAGGATGAGGTCGGCGGTTTATGCCTGGTATTGGGCAACAGCCCGACCATGATGGCCATCAAGCTAGGTGGGCGGGACGTGAAGGAGACGATTGCTGACATCTCGGCGCTCTGGAAGAAGTTTGCTCCGGATCAGACTTTCCAGTTCACCTTTCTGGATCAAAGTTACGCCAATATGTATGCAGGTGTGCAACGAACAGGAACCATCTTTACTTGTTTCGCGGTATTGGCCATTATGATTGCTTGCCTTGGATTATTTGGTTTGGCGGCCTTCACTACCGAACAACGTACCAAGGAAATAGGCATCAGGAAAGTGCTTGGAGCCAGTGTGAATGGCATCGTCAGGCTCCTTTCCAAAGATTTCATAAAACTTGTGTTGGTAGCTATCCTCATTGCCTCACCCATCGCATGGTGGGGCATGGATAAGTGGCTAGAAGATTTCGCTTACCGCATCGACATCACATGGTGGGTGTTTGCCGTGGCTGGATTAACGGCCGTATTGATTGCCTTGCTCACGGTGAGCTTCCAAGCCATTAAGGCTGCGGTGGCTAATCCGGTGAATTCATTGAGGGATGAGTGACCGGTCACTGAACCCTGACCACAGATTCACTGAACACTAAGAAAAATGATAAAACCACCTGCCAGCTGGCGGGTAGCTGAAACACCGATAAAGAACAGACAATATGTTGAAAAATAACCTCAAAATCGCTTGGCGTAGCCTGGTGAAACACAAGTTATATTCCGCAATTAAAATCGGGGGCCTCGCGTTTAGCGTCGCGGCCTGTATATTGATCACTTTATTTATCCTGCACGAGACCAGCTACGATCGATCGTATCCCGATGCGGATCAGCTGTACCGGGCAGTGATGTCGGCGGTTGACGACCAAGGAAATCTACGAAAACAAACGTCTTTTCCTGCACCGTTTGCGAAAACCATGAACGCCAACTTCCCGGAGATTGACGAAGCAGGGAGAATACTGCCCAGCTCTTTATTCGGCGCAGGAAGCAACCAGATTTCAACCACAGATAATCCGGAGAGCCTGTATGAAGAGGGAATTACCTATGCTGACCAGGGACTAATGGATGTGCTGCAATTGCCGGTTGTCCATGGCGATCCTTGGCATATGCTCGATGAACCCAATACGGTGGTGCTAACTAAGTCAAAGGCGACCAAGTATTTTCGGGAAGGCAACCCGATCGGCAAGGTGATCTATCTGAACAACGATAAGACAAAGCCCTATACCGTTAAAGGTGTGCTAGAAGATATCCCTAACAACTCGCATCTTTATGGTTTTGATTTTTTTCTTTCGCTGGCAGGGGAGCCGTTTCAACCAGGAGAACAGACCGACTGGCTGTCTAACAATTACGTCACCTACTTTAAAATCCGGGAAGGTGCGAATTTGGACCAGCTGCAAAAAAAATTAACGGCAGACGTGATGGAAAACTATCATATTCCGCAATCAAAGGCTGCTGGGGTACAGGTTCCCGAGTGGTTAATAAAATCCTTAAAGATATCTTTTCAGCCTTTATCCGCTATCCACCTCCATTCACATGATATCCGTAACTATAGCGCTACCGACGAAAACAACGGCGATGTCCGGTTTATATGGCTGTTTGGCGGCATTGCCGGGTTTATCCTGCTGATTGCCTGCATTAATTTCATTAACTTATCCACGGCCAAATCAGCCAGCCGTGCCAAGGAGATCGGCCTGCGCAAGGTGGTCGGTTCTTATCGCAGCGGGCTCATTCGGCAATTCCTCACGGAATCCACACTATATAGCTTTTTGTCTATTGTGCTGGGCGTTGCACTGGCCTGGCTTTTCCTGCCTTTATTCAATCAACTCGCCGGCAAGCAGCTGGTATTTCCATGGACCAGCCCGTGGCTGTTTCCCGTCATTGGGTTATCCGTGGTGGTTGTCGGATTAATTGCTGGTCTATATCCCGCCTTCTACTTATCGGGATTCCGTCCGGCCCAGGTGTTAAAAGGCCAATTGAGTCAGGGCGCCAAAAATCCGCTGCTCCGCAATGGATTGGTGGTATTCCAGTTTACTACCTCCATTATTTTGATTGTGGGTACGCTGATCATCAACAGCCAGATGCAATTTATTTTGAGCAAAAAAATCGGATTTGACAAAAATCAAGTGATGGTGATTCAGGGTACACACACGCTGGGCGATCAGGCACAGACGCTGAAAGACGAATTGGAAAAGCTTGCCGAAGTGCAGCAGGTCACGGTAGGCGATTACCTGCCCGTGCAGATGGATGGCGTAAAACGGAATGGCAATCGCTTTTGGAATACGGGGCAGGTCGGTGAAGAAGCAGGTGCTGCAGGACAGCACTGGAAAGTCGACGAAAACTATCTCCCTACATTGGGCATTCAACTTGTCGACGGGCGTAATTTTAATGGGCAGCTGGCAACTGATGCAGACGCTGCAATCATCAACCAAAAGATGGCCAAATTGCTGAACCTGGAAAACCCCGTTGGCAAACGCATTACCAACGGTGAAAAGGATATCCTGGTCGTTGGCGTGGTGGAAGACTTCAATTTTGAATCCATGCGCGATGAGGTGGGTGGCGTAGTCCTCGCGCTGGGCAACAGCCCAACCATGATGGCGGTGAAGCTGAACGGGCAGCAGATGGCGGAGACCGTTGCTGATATTTCTGCCCTTTGGAAGGAATTTTCACCCAATCAGGCTATCCGCTTTACCTTTCTGGATGAAAGCTATGCCAACATGTACGAAAGTGTGCAGCGCACCGGAACCATTTTTACGTGTTTTGCGGTATTGGCCATTATGATTGCTTGCCTTGGATTATTTGGTTTGGCGGCCTTTACTACCGAACAGCGCACCAAGGAAATAGGTATCAGGAAAGTGCTTGGAGCATCCGTTGCCGGCATTGTGCAGCTGCTGTCAAAAGATTTTGTAAAACTTGTATTGTTTGCCTTGGTCATCGCCTCACCCATAGCCTGGTGGGCGATGAACCAATGGTTGCAGGATTTTGCTTACCGCATCGAAATCCAGTGGTGGGTGTTTGCCGTGGCTGGGTTAGTGGCGGTGGTCATTGCACTGCTGACGGTCAGCTTTCAGGCGATCAAAGCAGCGGTGGCCAATCCGGTGGATAGTTTGCGGGATGAATGATTTTATTTTTGCGCCTATTCGCGGATGTGCATATGCGTTAATTCGCTTTGGGCGCTCGGACGAATAAACGAATGGGCGAGTTAGCAAATAAGCAAAAAGGAATGATAAAGAATTATTTCAAAACGGTTTGGCGATACCTGATGAAGGATCGGGCATTTTCATTGCTCAATATTGCTGGGTTGGCGATTGGGATTTGCGCCAGCCTTTTTATCCTGCTGTGGGTGCAGGATGAACGGCGTGTGGATAATTTCCACGAGCAGGGCGATCGGCTTTTCCAGGTATACAGCCGCAACTTTTATGAAGGAAAAGTGGAAGCAAGCTTTGCAACACAGGGGTTGCTGGCACAGGAGCTCAAAAACAAGGTGCCTGAAATCGCTTTGACCAGCGGATTTGAATACATCGCAGCACCGGGCACCAGCAGCAATTTGAAGACGGGTGAAAAAACGGGCAAGATGCTCGGTTTCCACGTTGGTGATGACTTCCTCTCTATGTTTACCTACCCCCTGCTATTGGGCCACAAAGCCACGGCCCTGTCAACGCCCGACGGCATCGCGATTTCGCGGAAGATGGCGTCCTACTTTTTCGGAAGTCCCGAAAAGGTAATGGGGCAGACAATCAACCTCGAAGCCCGGGAAGAATTGCGCGTGACTGCCGTCTTTGAAGATTTGCCGCCGCATTCTTCCCAGCAGTTTGATTTTTTGCGCAGCTGGGCACCTTTCATGGCTCAAAACGCCTGGGCCAGCCGCTGGGGGAATGCCTCGCCTGCCACGTTTATCCTCCTGAAGCCCGGTGCCAATCCGGCGCAGGTAGAGGGAAAGATTAAGGACTTCCTGTATCAGTATATCGACCGCCAAGAAGGGGTAAAACAAGAATTGGCCATGCAATCATATCCCAGCCGATACCTGAATGGCATGTTTAAAAATGGCTACCCCAGCGGTGGACGTGTAGCGTACGTGCGACTATTCTCGATACTTGCTATCTTCATTTTGGTAATAGCCTCTATCAATTTCATGAACCTAGCAACCGCGGGTGCAGTGAAACGGGCCAAGGAGGTGGGGTTACTCAAAACCATCGGTGCTAGTCGCGCATCATTGGCTTTCCGTTACCTGTTGGAAGCCTTATCATTAACAGCTGTTTCAATCACGATTTCCCTGCTGCTGCTATTTGCTCTCCTGCCGTTATTCCAAGAACTTACGGGCAAACAACTTTTCATACCGGTTTCCACGGTCAAGTTTTGGCTTGGATTGTTTGGTATATGGCTTATTGTTGGGCTATTTTCAGGCAGTTATCCGGCACTATATCTTTCATCGTTAAATCCCTTGCAGGCGTTGAAGGAAAAAACCGCTAAGGGCGGGGCATTTTTCAGGAAAGGTTTAGTGGTTTTCCAATTCAGCCTTTCAATTATCCTTATAGCAGCGATGCTGGTGTTCCAGCGGCAGATGGCCTTCATTCAACATGCCAACATTGGCTATGAACGCAGTAACCTATTGTACATCCCAATAGAGGGTGACCTTGTCACACGTTATGACTTATTTAAGACGCAGGCCGCTACCATGCCCGGTATCCTTTCCATATCAAAAATGCGCAATTCGCCCACTTATATTGAACACCACACTTGGGGTGTTACCTGGCCAGGCAAGCCTCCGGGCACAACCTTGTCCTTCACTGATGCGGTGGTTGGATACGATTTTGTCAGGACTATGCGTCTCCGTCTGAAAGCGGGGCGTGATTTTTCCCCAGCGTTCGGAGCTGATACCGCGTCCTTTCTCATCAATGAGACTGCAGCGAACGCCATGGGGTTCCAACAGCCGCTCGGACAGCCATTGGAATGGGATGGGCGACAAGGTCAGGTCGTTGGTGTACTCGAAGACTTCCATTTCAATTCAATGCACCATACTATAGAGCCGTTAATTGTGCGGCTGGACGAAAACTGGGGTTGGGGCACTATTCTCGTCCGGATTGCCCCTGGACAGATTGCCCCTGCACTGAAGAGTCTGAAGCAACTTGGTGAGAAGTTAAATCCTACTATTCCATTCACTTACCAATTTTCTGACTGGGAATTTTCCAAACTGTACCAAAGTGAACAGCTGGTAAGCAAGCTCGCCACATGCTTCGCCGTGTTGGCCCTTACCATATCGTGCTTGGGGCTGTTCGGCCTTGCGGCATTCATGACCGGACAACGGGTAAAAGAAATTGGCGTGCGAAAGGTATTGGGTGCCTCCGTAAGCAACGTGGTCTACCTACTTTCAACCGGTTTTGTCAAGCTGGTACTGATCGCCGTGGTTATCGCCTCCCCCATTGCCTGGTGGGCGATGAACCGATGGCTGGAAGATTTTGCCTACCGCATCGACATCCAATGGTGGATGTTTGCCGTGTCAGGATTGGCGGCGGTGGTGATCGCGCTGCTCACGGTGAGCTGGCAGGCCATCCGGGCGGCGGTAGCCAATCCGGTTGACTCGTTGCGGGATGAGTGATGTTTTAGTTTTAGCCTGTTGCGCGTCGTCTTGATTCAGGGCGCTTCGCTACTGTATCCTAGGCCGTCTTCGCAACAGGCTAAAACAGTGGAGGTAGGAAGAGGGAATTGGGGATTATATAGAACAAAAATAAAAGTAATAAAGAGCAAGGACTGACTGATTAGTGCTTATTGTCTCACAGCTAAATGTCTAAAGAATGATTAAGAACTATTTCAAAACAGGCTGGCGCTACCTATCAAAACACAAGCTGTTTTCGTTCATTCATGTTTTCTGCCTTACCATTGGTCTCACCTTCACGATGGTAGTGGGTATGTATGTACTCAATCAGTACAGCATCAACCGCTCGCTCCGAAACGTCGATGATCAATACATGGTCAAAAGCAACTGGAAAACCGAAGGGCTCGGGCTGGATATCACAACCTTGGGACCATTGGCCAAGACGCTGCGTGAAGAATACCCATCGTTAGTGGCCGACTATTACCGGTACAACCCGGTAAATAATGTTGTCTCCGCAGGCGATAAGCACTTTGTGGAGGATATTGCCATCGGTGATACCTCCTTTATCCGGATGTATGGCTTTCCGGTTAGCTATGGCAATGCCGACCGCCCCTTCCCCAACAACCAATCCGCCGTCATCACCGAAAGTATGGCGCTCAAACTGTTTGGGAAAAAAGACGCCATAAATGAAACCATTAGCGTCCACACCACCGTGCAAGGTGAAAAGCAAGATTATCACGTTTCTGCAGTAATTGCAGATATCCCCTATAATTCGGTTACGCACCTGGTAGACGACGGTTATTCGGTATTCGTGCCCACGGAAGGCAATATGTACTTCGGATTTGAAGATCCGGCGTCCGGTTGGGACAATCCCTTCGAGATGGGCATGGTCCAACTTCAGCCAGGCGTCACACCGGCCGATCTGGTGGTACCCTGCCAGCAGGTGCTTGCCAAATATACGCCGGAAAACATCCAGCAAAACCTAACCGTTGAGCTGGCACCGGTGAAAGACTATTACCTCAATGACAACGGCGGCGCAGCCCGCCGAATGATCACCATCCTGTCGTTATCAGCGCTGTTCATCCTGCTGATGGCGGTTATCAACTTCGTCAATATCAGCATCGTTACATCATCACAGCGGCTTAAAGAGATCGGCCTGCGCAAAGTATTCGGCGGCGCCAAGCAACAGCTGGTTATCCAGTTTCTCGGTGAGGCCCTATTCCTTACCGCGCTTGCTGCACTGCTCTCCCTGCCGCTTTACCAACTGCTGCGACCCGTTTTTAACGAAATTTTAAACACCCAATTGGATTCCGTATTCGATTTCGGATGGGCGGCATATGCAGGCCTATCGGCACTCGTGCTGATTACCGGTCTTTTGGCAGGTATTTACCCTGCCTTCCGGCTTAGCTCGTCGCCGGTTACCGCTGCCGTAAAAGGGAAGATCGATACCGCCGTGGGCAATCTTACCCTTCGTAAAACGATGTTGACCGTCCAGTTTACCTTAGGTATTGCGGTGTTTATCGGCACGCTGATTGTATCGCGCCAGGTGGGCTACATCTTCTCGAAAGACATCGGCTACAGCAAAGACCAGGTAATGGTCATCACCGCGTTCCCGAAACGATGGGATGCCACCGGCGTGCAAAAAATGATGGAAGTAAAGCACGCGCTCACCGAGCTAGCGGCCGTGGAAAGCGCTTCGCTGTCGTTTGAGGTGCCTAAGCGCCAACCGCCAAATGCATTCGGGTTCATGTTGGCCACAGGCGATAGCCCCGTAACGATGATTCACTCCATCGGGGTTGATCAGGACTATGCCCATACGTTTGGGATGACGGTACTCGCCGGCACCTGCTTTTCGCAATCTGGTGGCCATATCCCCAACCAGGTGGTACTGAACGAATCGGCAGTGAGGGCGTTGGGGTTAACACCGGAAACAGCGGTCAATCAAAAACTGCGGCCACCTTCGTCAGGCGACGAGGTCACCATCGCGGGGGTGGTCAAAGACTACAACTATTCCAGCTTGCAAGAGCAAATCAAACCCCTTGCGTTCTTCCACGTGCAGGACTGGCTTTCCTACCGCTTCCTCTCGTTAAAACTGAACGGGACAAATATGGCTGAAACCATCCCGCTTATCAAGCAACAATGGGAGAAATTAGTACCCGACGCGCCGTTTGAATTTAGCTTCATGGACGACCAATTTGCCTCCCTGTACCAATCTGAGCTCCAGCTGAAACGGGCGGCGGATGTGGCTACGACGTTGAATTTCTTGATTATTGCGCTGGGTATATTCGGCATCGTGAGCTTCACGCTGGCCAAGCGCAGGAGAGAAATCGCTGTAAGAAAGGTGCTCGGGGCGGAACTCAGACACCTTACCTTGCTGTTTATGAAGGACTATACCCGCCTCATCATTTTGGCCAACCTCATTGCCTGGCCAATTACCTATTGGATGGCCAACAAATGGTTGGAAGGCTATGCATACCGGATAAGCCAAGATGTAGGCGCTTACTTACTGGTTTGCTTGTTGGTCTTTGTACTCGCTTACGGATTGATTATTGGATTATGCACGAAAGCAAATCGCGCCAATCCGGTGGAGTCGTTGCGGGATGAATAATCAGAAAATTGTTAACTTGGTCCAGGCGGAAGATTGGCGGTCGGGCAGTTAATGGCTAAAAAATGAAGATAAACCACCTCAAAACTACGTTGCGAAGCCTAGGCAGGAACTTTAGGTATACGGCTCTTCATATCATCGGGCTCGGTGTGGCTATCGGATGCGGGTTATTTATTTATCGGTACATCACCTTTCATAACAGTTACGACAATTACCATAATCGGGCTCAGCACACCTACAAGCTGGTGTCAGACCTATTATTGGAGGAGACATCTTATAATGAAGGGGCTTCCTATGCCATCTACGAAGCGTTGAAAACCAACGTAGCGGGGGTGGATCAAGCGGCCTTCGCCATGATCAATCAAGACCTGACCATCCGCGTAAACGGACAGCTATTTGACTCGGAAAAAAAAGGTGCTTTCGCTGCTTCAGATTGGTTCAACCTCTTTGATTACCATTGGTTGGCAGGCAAGCCCGAAGCGCTGAACCAGCCCAACACCGTCGTATTGACGGCTTCTACAGCCGCTAGGTTCTTTGGCAGCAAAGATCCGATGGGCGCGCTAATTTCGGTGGGCGAAGTGCCGCTTAAGGTGGTGGGTGTTTTGGCCGATGAACCTTCCAATACCAGCCTGAAAAACGCGTTCTACATCTCGGAATCATCCATCAAAAACGTACTAACCGGGTTGGAAGACGGCTTTTTCAGCGATTGGGGGTACCTCAATTCGACCAACCAAGTCTATATCAGTCTTGCTGAAGGAACAACAACAGCGCAAGTGGAAAAAACCTTGCGGGCAATGACCTTGGATACCTTTGGCGAAGAAACCGGAAAGCTCTTTAAATTTTCTTTACTCCCGCTGACGGATATGCATTTCAATGGGCGGTACGGTGGAACGATGCAAAAGTCGTTACTTATTATCCTAGCAATCATCGGGACGGCCGTCTTGCTGATGGCGCTCCTCAACTACGTCAATTTATCCATCGCTCAGTATGCTCGGCGGAGTTCCGAATTCGGCACGCGCAAAGTGTTGGGCAGTAGCCGTTGGCAGCTTTTTATGCAGCTGATAACCGAATCGCTAGTCGTTGCTGCATTGGCAACCCTTTTTGGCATCGCCCTAGTGGCTATCGCCATCCCCCTTGCCAACAACTACCTCTTCCCGATGGAACCGGTACTGCTATTTTCTACACTGCAACTCATCATCTCAGCTGCTGTCGCTTGGTTGATCATTGGGTTTGCAGCCGGAATTTACCCGGCATGGACGATTGGCAAGATCCATGCATTGCAAGCCATTCGGCAACAGGTTGGTTTCGGGAAACCATTGGGGCGGAGGCTTATGGTGGTTATCCAAAATACGCTTTCCATTTGCCTGGTACTGGCTACGATCGTGATCATGCGCCAAGTCCATTATTTACAACAAACCGACATTGGCTTTGACAGGGAATCCGTGATCATGCTGACCTTACCGAAAGGGCATGCCAATGATAGCCATTGGCGCTCGTTCCTGGATGCACAGCCGGGAGTGACTGCCTATAGCTATTGCTTCCGATCGCCCGCTAACCACGACCAGCGGGGCGGAACACTACGGTTCGATACCCGCCCGGATTGGGAAACCTGGTCGGCAAAAACCACATTCGCCGATAGTGCGTATGTACATGCATTCGGTATCCAACTATTAGCAGGGCGCAATATCCGCTCCACGGCTGCGGTACATGAATATTTGATCAATGAACGTATGGCCAATCAATTGGGCTTCGACAACCTGCAGGACGTTGTCGGAAAATCATTGGTGTTTGGTGGTATTGATGGCGACCCGGGCATCATTGTCGGCGTAGTGGGCAATTATAATATCCATACGTTGCGCCAAACCATCGAGCCCACCGTACTAGGCTATAACGAACAGTTTATGCAGTCACTGGCCATCAAAACCAATGGCCAAGACGTCGCAGCATTTGTTTCCCAGCTGGAGGAGGAATGGAAAGTCCGTTATGCTGGCAGCCTTTTCCAATATCAATTCGTTGACAACCAAATCGAACAGCTCTACGCTGCCGAATCCATCCAACAACAATTAATCTGGATAGCGGCATCCGTGGCCATACTCATCAGCTGCCTCGGTCTATTTGGTTTGATCTCATTAGGGGTGCAACAGCGTACCAAAGAAATCGGTATCCGCAAGGTATTGGGGGCGTCTGTCTCTGGTATTGCAACCCTGCTTTCTAAGGATTTCGTTAAACTGATGATGATTGCCCTGGCGGTCGCCTCCCCCATTGCATGGTGGGCGATGAACAAATGGCTGGAAGGTTTTGCCTACCGTATCGATATCGAGTGGTGGATGTTTGCCCTAGCGGGGGTGGTGGTGCTGGCGATTGCAGTGCTTACCATCAGCTGGCAAGCGATCCGGGCAGCATTAGCCAATCCGGTAGAGTCGCTGCGGGATGAATGATAGTTTAGCCTGATGTTCGTTATTGGACAACAGGTGTTCGATATCGAACACTACCTGCCAAGAAAATAGTATTAACCCACTATCAAACAATACGTTATATTTTTGGCTTAAAAAATGAGATGGTAATAACCATGATCGGAAACCACCTCAAAATTGCCTGGCGGAATTTAAAACGCGATAAAGGATTTTCATTCATTAATATCATTGGATTGACAATCGGCATGATGGCGGCGACCGCTATTGCCTTATGGATACAGAGCGAGCTGACGTATGATCGCTTCTATAGCCATACAGACAGGCTTTATGAAGTTTTCACCGCAGATGAATTTCAAGGGGAAAAGCATGCTTGGGGGCAAACGGCCGCTATACTCGGCCAGACGCTAGCCGAAGAATATCCCGAAGTGGAGGCCATGGCCCGGATAGCCAACATGGGTAGCCGGTATGTTTTTCGGGTGGGTGATCATAAATTCACGCCCAGTGGCATTGCGCCGGATTCATCATTTTTCCAATTGTTTGATTTCAAATTCATCGCCGGCAATAAAGCCAATCCGCTAGCCTCGCCCAACAACGTAGTGCTAACCGAATCCTTGGCACGGCGGCTTTTCGGAAAGGCGGATGTCATAGGAAAATCCATCGCTTTAGACACGCTAAGTACCTTAGTGGTGAGTGCGGTGATTGCGGATATTCCCGCAAATTCGCGATTCAGCGATGTCGACTATTTCTGCTCTTGGCTATTCGCGGAGAAAACACTCGGGATGGTATATTACGGGTCTGGGTCGTGGAGTAGTTATAATCACCAGACGTATGTGTTGCTCCGACCCGAAGTGGCGCTGAATACATTCAACGAAAAGATCCGGACATTTGTGGCCAGGCACGACACTGATCCATCCAATAAGGCGCATATCTTCCTGCATCCGGCCAGTAAATGGCACCTGTACAACAAATCTGAAAACGGGCAAATGGTGGCTGGCCGAATGAATACGGTCAGGCTATTCATCGTTATCGGTGTGTTCATCCTCTTGTTGGCCTGCATCAATTTTACCAACCTGAGTACCGCCCGGAGTGAAAAGCGGGCGAAGGAGGTCGGTGTAAGAAAGGTGGTCGGCGCCAGGAGAAACGCGTTGGTTGGCCAGTTTTTAACGGAATCAGTCTTCCTTTCGGTGATTGCAGGCGTGCTAGCCTTGATTTTGCTCATACCGGCCCTGCCGTTATTCAACGAACTCATCGGCAGGGATTTATCGCTTTTGGCTATTCACCCAGCTTTTTGGCTGTTTTTCGCACTGTTTCTTTTACTCACTGGAATAGTCGCTGGCGTTTACCCCGCTTTCTTCCTTTCCAGTTTTCAACCGGTCAAGACTTTGAAAGGCACCTTCATCTCCACTGGCAGTGCCTTTACCCCACGGAAGGTATTGGTGGTGCTGCAGTTTACCTTCTCGATTACCCTGATCAGCTGCACGCTGATTGTCAACAGGCAAATCGAATATGTCCAAAACCGCGACAATGGATACGACAAAGATAACCTGGTCTACGCGCCGTTGAATGGTGAGGCCCGTAAAAACTACCCCCTCATCAAACAGGACTTGCTTGATAAGGGGGCAGCAACCGCCGTGACCAAAACAATTGGCCCGATAACCCGGCACACCACGAACGGATGGGGCTTTAGCTGGCCCAACAGCAAGCCGGAAGACTACGACTTGGTGTTTGAGGGGTTGAGCAGTGATGCCGATTTCGTGGAGACCATGCAAGTTGAATTGGTTGCCGGACGGGATATCGATATTTACGAATTCCCGACCGACTCTAACGCCGTATTGCTCAATGAAACGGCGGTGAAGCGCATGGGGCTGGGGCATCCGCTGGGTGCCGAGCTCGTCCGCGGTGCAGGGAAGGATTATGAAGAACGGTGGCATGTGGTTGGGGTGGTGAAAGACTTTATCCTCCAATCGCCCTACGACGCCATCGAACCGCTGGTTGTATACGGACCGGCGGGCTATTTTAGTTATATGCACATCCGGTTGAACCCCGACCGGACGACGGCTGAAAACCTCGCCATCGTGGAAGCTGCATTCAATAAATTCAATCTCAATTATCCATTTGAATACACATTTGTGGATGAGGCTTATGGCCGGAAGTTTGCGGAAGAACAGCGTATCGCGACATTGACCGGTGTATTCTCGACGCTCGCTATCGTCATCGCTTGCTTGGGTCTATTCGGGTTAGCTGCTTTCACCGCACAGCAGAAAACCAAAGAAATCGGTATACGCAAGGTGTTGGGAGCCTCGGTATCCGGAATCGTAAAACTGCTTTCCAAGGATTTTGTAACACTAGTCTTGATTGCCGTGGTGGTAGCCTCACCCATTGCGTGGTGGATCATGAACAACTGGCTAACCGACTTTGCTTACCGTATAGAGATTCAATGGTGGATGTTTGCGACGGCTGGGCTGGCGGCGGTCGTGATTGCCTTGGCTACCGTAAGCTGGCAGGCGATACGGGCGGCGGTGGCTAATCCGGTGGAGTCGCTGCGCGACGAGTGATGTTAGCCTATTGCTTCCCGACTGGATCCGGGGCGCTTCGCTGTCGTATCCTAGGCCGGGGCCGCAACAGGCTAAAACAGTGGAAGTGGCAATGGAAGTAGCAAGCAAAAAGACGAAGAAATAGAAGAACAAAAAGAAAATGATTACGAACTACATAAAAATCGCTTGGCGAAATTTAAGTAAGCAACGGCTGTATTCATTCATCCATATTGTAGGATTGGCGATTGGTGTGGCCGCTTGTCTCTTGATTTTCTTATTTGTTCGTTATGAATTGACGTATGATCGGCATAACGACCATTACGACCGAATAGCGCGGATAACGACCACATTGGAGACACCTGAATCGGATAACCTGTCCCTTGCTACCTCTCCCTATCCGCTTGCCGACGCACTATTGAGCGATTACCCGGAAGTCGAGGCCGTGGTACGCCTGGAATCGTCACCGATCACGGTAACCTATGACAACGAGCTGATCAGCGAGCCAGCTTTTTACAAAGCCGACCAAAGCGTCTTTTCGGTTTTTTCGCTTTCGGTTATTGCCGGAGACCAGGCAGCCGCCTTAACGACACCCAACAGTATCGTGTTGACAGCACGTATGGCACGAAAATATTTCGGTTCACCTGAAGACGCAGTAGGGAAAACCCTCGTCTCCGGCCAGCAGCCCTTACGGGTTACTGCCGTGGTAGCCGACCAACCCGCCAATTCGGATATCCGAATCGAGGGATTGCTCTCGGCAAGTTTCTCGGAAGTCACTTCCTGGATGGAAGACGATTTCCCGGTATATACATTTATCTTATTCAAAGCGAAGATTAACCTAGCGGACTTTGAGCGCAACGTGCAGCGATTGGCCAGCCAATACATACAGCCCGAGCTAGATGGAGCGGGGGCAGTAGACTACCGTGCCCGATTCTCGGTTGAAGCCCTTGCCGACGTGCATTTCAGTCAGGGTAAACTAATGGATACGCCCAAAGGCAACAAACAGTTTAACCACGTTTTTTCGTTGCTGGCACTATTTATCCTGGTTATTGCGCTACTGAATTACATCAACTTATCCACTGCAAAAGCAGCGGAAAGAGAAAAGGAGGTGGGTGTTCGCAAAGTAAGCGGCGCCCGGCCCTTGCAGTTGGTCCGTCAATTTGTTGTGGAGTCTTTTCTGCTTATCGGGCTGGCTTGGGTTCTTGCAATCGGCCTTGTGCTGCTGGCCATTCCCTATTTTAATAAACTGCTGAATACTGAACTTTCCTTCATTTGGCAAGACCATGCATTTTTTCTGATGGGCAGTTTTATGCTGACTGCTTTTTTTACTTCGCTTTATCCGGCATTTGTATTGGCGGGCTACAACCCCATCGAGGTGCTAAAGGGAAACCGCACAACCCGTTTGAAAGGCGTTTCGCTACGCAAGAGTATCGTTGTCGTCCAGTTTGCCATTGCAATCGTGCTGATAACCGGTACCTTGGTGGTATACCAGCAGGTGCGGTACATCACGAATACCGACCAAGCTTTTAATGTAAACCAGGTGGTGAGCTTGCGCATGCCTACGGATGACGCAGATCGGAGTACAGTAAATGGTTTTTACGACGCCCTGCGCCAGCTGCCCGAGGTAAGGGCGATAACCGTGGGCAACGGCGTGCAAGCAGAAGACGTGGCGTTGGCGACCACATTGGGTCGAAGCAATGGCGAGCAGCGCCATTTGTTTGCCAATTATTTTTTCATCGATCCCAATTTCATCCCGCTTTTCCAGGTTCAATTGTTAGCGGGGAGGAACCTGTCTGATAGCCTCATTACCGATAAGCAGGAAGCCTTTCTGGTGAACGAGGCGTTTGTGCACGCCATGGGATGGTCTGATCCTATTGGGCAGCCGCTGGAATCAGGATTTGACCACAAGGGCAAGGTGGTGGGCGTAGTCAAGAACTTCTACTATCAATCGATGCATAATCTGGTGGAGCCATTGGTGATGGTGTACAGTACCGATTCGCCTTGGTTTATCTCGGTAAAAATACAGCCTAAAGACCTTGATAAGGTAAAGGCACAATGGCAGCGTCTGTTTCCGGATAAGGTATTTAACTATACCTTTTTGGACGAGGCCTACGCAGCTCAATACCGGAAAGATACCATAACGATGTACCTATTCAGTTATTTCACCTTGCTGGCTATCTTGATCTCCTGCCTTGGTCTATACGGATTGGTCGCATTGATGACGGCCAGGCGCACCAAGGAAATCGGTATCCGTAAAGTGCTGGGTGCCTCGGTGGCAGGTGTGGTAGCGTTGCTGTCAAAAGACTTCGTTAAGCTCGTGTTGATTGCTATCGTTGTCGCATTGCCCATCGCTTGGTGGGCAATGAATAACTGGCTGGCTAACTTTGCCTATCACATCGATGTGAAATGGTGGATGTTTGCGGTAGCCGGGTTAGCAGCGATGGTGATTGCGTTGCTCACCGTAAGCTGGCAAGCGATACGGGCGGCGGTAGCTAATCCGGCGGATAGTTTGCGGGATGAGTGATGGGGGTTTTAGCGGATCCGCAATAGGCTAAAACAAATGGGGGTAGGAAGATGAATGGATGGTGAGTGATTAACATGGAATAAGGATAAAATGAACAAAGAACAAGGACGGACTTATCTAATGGCTAACACCTAAAATAATGATACGCAATTATTTCAAAACCACGTGGCGCAACCTCATTAAAAGCAAGGGATACAGTGCCATCAACATCGGTGGGCTCGCAGTGGGTATGGCTGTAGCTATGCTGATTGGACTATGGGTGTACGACGAACTCACCTTCAATACCTACCATAAAAACTATGACCGCATTGCACAGGTGATGCAGCATGCCAATTTTAACGGCAAAGTGGGAACGCAAAACGCCAATCCGGCATTGATGGGCCCGGAACTTCGGGCGAAATACGGGAGCGATTTCAAATACGTGGTGCAGGCATCGTGGGGCGGCAGCTACCTGCTCTCCGTGGACGATAAACATATCCCCAAGGATGGAAATTATTTTGATGAGGAAGCCCCTGAAATGCTTTCCCTGAATATGCTGAAAGGTACGAGGGCGGCGTTAAAAGACCCACATTCTATCCTACTGTCGGCCTCCGCAGCCGAATCCCTATTCGGCGGGGAAGACCCGATGGGAAAAACCATTACGGTAGACCGGAACCAGGAAGTTAAAGTAACGGGGGTGTACGAAGACCTGCCCAACAATACCTCCTTCAGCAATGTGGATATCATCATGCCCTGGGCGTTGTACCTCATCCAGAATCCATGGATCAAAAAGATGGGAAACCCCTGGGGCAGCAACTTCTCCCAGACCTTTGTGCAGGTGGCCGACCGGGCGGATATGGCGGCAGTCTCGGCAAAAATCAAAAATGTGAAAATGGATAACGTGGGGGAAGGAGAGCGAAGATACCAATGGGTTGCTTTCCTGCAACCGATGCGCAACTGGAATCTGCATAATGAATTCCGTGATGGTGTAAACACGGGCGGAAACATCCGATACGTCCAGCTGTTTGGCATCATCGGCGTCTTTGTATTGCTGCTGGCCTGCATCAATTTCATGAACCTGGCCACGGCCAGGAGCGAAAAGCGCGCCAAAGAAGTGGGCATCCGCAAAACCGTGGGCTCGCACCGCTGGCAACTCATCGGCAGGTTTTTCGCCGAATCGTTCATCACCGTGCTGCTGGCCTTCGTGCTGTCGTTGCTATTGGTAGTGGTATTTTTACCTTTCTTCAATGAGGTGGCCGACAAAAAAATCGCACTCCCCTGGCTGAACCCCCTATTTTGGGCGGCCAGTTTGGTCTTTATTTTCATCACCGGACTGCTGGCTGGCAGCTATCCGGCTTTTTACCTATCGTCGTTCCAGCCACTGAAAGTGCTGAAAGGCACATTCAAGGCGGGCAGGTTTGCATCTATTCCCCGCAGGGTGCTGGTGGTTATCCAATTCACGGTTTCCGTGATGCTCATCATCGGCACCATCATCGTTTACCAGCAGATCCAATATGCGAAAAACCGGCCGGTAGGGTACATCAAAAATGGACTGGTAAGGCTGAGTCTCCAAAAAGAGATCAGAGACCACTTTGAAGCATTCAGGACGGAACTCAAAAACGCTGGAGCCATTGAAGAAATGGCTGGATGCCAATCCTTAACCGGTGTGTGGAATACCAATGGCGGTTTTGACTGGGAAGGCAAAGACCCCAATATGGCTGTTGATTTTCCTAACAATGCCGTAACCTATGATTTCGGTAAAACTATACAGTGGGAAATCAAAGCAGGGCGGGATTTTTCACAGGAGCGGACCACCGATTCGACAGCGTTCGTCATCAATGAATCGGCTGCCAAATTTCTTGGCTTTGAAGAACCCGTGGGGAAGACACTTCGATGGGACGGCGAACCGTTTACCATCATTGGGGTGGTCAACGATATCCTGCAGGAATCGCCTTTCTTTCCGGTACGGCCATCGCTCTATCACCTTAGTTCACACGACAATGATAATATGCCGAACATGATCCTGAAACTGAATCCCGGGCAAAGCACCAGCCAAGCAATCAGCGGCATCGAAAAGGCCTGGAAAAAATACGTAGCTGACGTACCGTTTGACTATACATTCATCGATGAAGAATTCGGCAACAAATTCAGGGCTGAGGAACGCATCGGCAAATTGTCTTCTTATTTTGCCATACTCGCCATATTGATTTCCTGCTTGGGACTATTCGGCATGGCCAGTTTCGTGGCCGAACAACGGACCAAGGAAATCGGTATCCGAAAAGTGCTTGGCGCTAGCGTAGTTAATCTGCTGCGCCTGCTTTCGAAGGAATTCATCCTGTTGGTCACGGTTTCGTGCATCATCGCCGTGCCGATAGCCTGGTACTACCTTGGCCAATGGCTTACCAATTACGACTACCGGATCGAGATCAACTGGGTGGTATTCGTCTTGGCTGCTGTATTGGCGCTGGTCATCACCATGTTTACCGTTGGCTTCCAGGCCATCAAAGCGGCAACAGCCAATCCGGTAGATAGTTTGCGGGATGAGTGATGGAGGTTTTAGCCTATTGCCTCCCGTCTGGATCCGCAGCAGGCTAAAACTATGGCGGTAGGAATAGGACTTTTCGCTAGGCAGTAAGCAAAAGACGAAAGAACAGAAGAACAAAAAGAAAATGATACGAAATTCATTCAAAATCGCTTGGCGTAACCTGATGAGAAACAAAGTTTTTTCGCTCATCAACATCTTGGGACTAGCCATTGGTATGACCGCCAGCTTTCTCATCTATCAATATGTTCATACCGAATTCAGTTATGACCGCTTCCATAAAAACGGAAAGCACATTTATCGGCTCGCGACCGACCTCAAACTGCCTGCAGAAACCATTCACGAAGGGGCTGCCTCTAGCGCCATGGCCTTTCACCTGGCGCAGGATTTCCCGGAGGTAACACAGTTTGTGCGGCTTAGCCAAATCAGTCTGTTGGCTCGTATAGACGACAGGAAGTTTCAGGAGCCTAACACGTTCTTCGCAGATTCTTCCTTGTTCACCATCTTTGACTTTCCGCTGCTCAGTGGTGATCCAAATTCGGCACTGCGGGATCCATTTTCGATGGTGATCTCCGAAACTGCTGCAAAAAAGTATTTCGGGGATGAAGATCCGCTTGGTAAGACCCTTTATATCATGGAAAGCGCCATGCCCGTGCAGGTAACCGGCGTTATGGCCGACCTCCCCAGCAACTCGTCGTTGAAAGCCGATATTTTCCTTTCATTTGCCTCCTATCAGCAGATTTTCGACCCACAGGTAAACAATCAGTGGGGCAATTTCACTACGGCATCGTTCCTGCTGCTGAAAGATGGGGCGGATGCCCAGCAGCTCCAAGAACAGCTGCCTGCCTTTCTGAAACGGCGCTTACCCCAGGAAATCCAACAGACCGAAATGGATTTCACGCTCGCTTTGGAACCGTTCGAAAACGTTTACCTTCGGTCCGATCGAATCGTCAACCCGGGTTTTGAAAGCGGCAACCTCAACAACGTGTATATATTTTCGCTGGTGGCCGTCTTTATTCTCCTGATTGCGTGTATCAATTTCATCAACCTCACCACGGCCCGCGCGGCCGAGCGGGGCAAGGAAGTTGGCGTACGTAAGGTTGCGGGCGCATACCGCGCCCAGCTAGTCAACCAGTTTTTGGGAGAGGCGATAGCAGTGAGCTTCATTGCTTTTGTGATAGCATTTGTGCTGATCGAAGTCTCCATACCCTGGTTCAACCAATTTGCGGGAAAGACCGCCGCATTTAGCTTCTTCAACCGACCGGCATCCCTGTCCGTATTGGCGTTGCTTACCTTGGCAATCGGTGTATTGGCAGGCAGCTATCCGGCTTTTGTATTGTCATCGTTTAAACCCATTAAGGTATTAAAAGGGCATGTTGCACCTGGTGGAAACGGGCTGTGGCTTAGAAAAGCGCTGGTGGTCACCCAGTTTGCGGTATCGGTAACACTCATCGCGGTGACGTTTGTCGTGTACCACCAATTACATTACATGCGCAACCATGACCTGGGGTTTAACAAAACACAAACCCTGGTGGTGGAAACCCGTTTCGACAGCAAGCAGGAAACGTTTAAATCGTCGTTGTCTTCGATTCCGGCCGTGCAATCCGCCACGCGCTCAGGAAATGTACCGGGAGGAGACAACGGCAGGGCTTATGCGGAGCTGGAAAACCATAACGGCGATATGCAAACGGCCACTGTTGACCTGTATAATGTAGACGAAGATTTCATCCCGCAATATGACATCCAAGTACTGGCTGGAAGGGCATTTTCAACCGCCTTCACGGCTGATTCAATCCACGGCGCGGTGCTGAATGAGCGCGCCGTCCAATTGCTGGGGTACAGCGATCCTGCGGATGCGATAGATAGCCGATTCCGGCTGGGGAATGGCAGGGATGGCCGTATCATCGGGGTGGTAAAAGATTTCCATTTCAAGTCGTTGCAGGCACAGATCACGCCCATGGCTATTACGCTGGGGCAAGGCAACTTCTCCAACTACATTTCCATCAAGGTAAACACGGATAACCTGCCTGCCACGATGGAGGCCATTGCTGCGAAATGGCAGGAAATCATCCCTAACCGACCTTTCAATTATTTCTTTGCGGATGAATTTTTCGATCGGCAATACCGTGCCGAAGAGCGTTTTGGGCAGCTGTTTTTCCAGTTTGCGTTGCTGACTATCTTCATTTCTTGCCTCGGATTGCTGGCGTTGGTTTCATACAGCACACTTCAACGTCAAAAAGAAATTGGCGTACGCAAGGTGCTTGGCGCCAGTGTAGCAAACATCGTAAAGCTATTGTCGATCGATTTTGTGAAGCTGGTATTGATTGCCATCGTCATCGCCACCCCCATTGCGTGGTGGGCCATGAACAAGTGGTTGGCCGATTTTGCCTACCGCATCGATATGGAATGGTGGATGTTTGCCGCGGTAGGGTTGGCGGCAGTAACGATAGCATTGCTCACCGTGAGCTGGCAGGCAATACGGGCGGCATTGGCCAATCCGGTCGAATCTTTACGCGATGAATAAATCGCTAATACTACCCCTTAGTCGCCTTAACCGATGGGTCGTTTACCTGCCCAACAAACAGGATCAACCCGGTGGTGATTTCGCGGATGGCAAACAGGAATGGACGGTCAACATTGAATGTATATACCTGTGGCAGGGATGTTAATTCGACACCGACAGATGTCACCGCCGCAGCCTCTGTTCCTTCTTCGTTAACTTCAATAAAGGATTTCTGTTTCACTTCACTGATGAGGAGGTTCCGTTCGCCTCCGATACCGGAAAAATCCGCGCCGGGGCCAAACGCAATACCCATGCCCATATCAATCAGTTCGTCGTTCAGTTTATTTTCATAGCTGAATTTGAATTTCGGCAGCGCAAGTTGGGTTTCCCGAGGTTGGAAACGCGAAACCAGTGTTGACCAAGTATCCGTATCGTTCAGCTTTTCTGTCAACTGCGCGGGGCTGATATCACCATGGGGCTTCAATATGACCATACTGTATTTCTTGTTGCCGTAAGGCAATTCGATGGCTTCAACTTCATCGGTTGCCCCTACCTTAAAAGTATGCTTCACATGCATAAAGTCCGTTTGCAGGGAGCTCCCATCATGCCGTGTGAACGTTCCTTTTTTGGTGGCGGATTTATCAAAGCGTTGTTCCCACTCGCCTTTGAAATACACGGCGTTGATCAGGTACATCACCATATTGGCTGGGATACCGCCATCGATAATCGTCGGGATTTTCTTTTTGGTTTTGTTGCTTACCCAGTCATTAATAACGTCTTCGGCATTGGGTGCCGAGAAGTCCAGTGCGGATACATCGGCTTTGTAAAACGTACGGTTTACATCAAGGAAATCCGGTAACACACTGAATCCCTGCCGGTACCAGATGGAATTAGCAATATCCAGGGTCGTTCTTGGGTCAAGTGCCGGTAGGTCAGTCAACAGTTTTTGGTAGTAGGCGTTGATATCTTCCGTGGTAAAGCCATCAAACTTCAGGGACTTCTCAATGGCCTGACGTGTCTCCCCGGCGGCACCGTTATTGGTCATGGCCAACGCTATGCTGACACTTAGCGGCGAGAGTAAGGCATTTTCATTGTCCTTTAGGTCTGCCGTTGCCGTGCGGAACAGTTCGAAAGCAAACAAATTATCGGTTCCCGCTTTCTCCTGTTCTACGGCTGTCAACAGCAAATCCTTGCCAGTCCCTAGTTTTTCCGGGTTGGTTTTATT
Source organism: Parapedobacter tibetensis (assembly GCF_024704835.1). Lineage (GTDB taxonomy): Bacteria > Bacteroidota > Bacteroidia > Sphingobacteriales > Sphingobacteriaceae > Parapedobacter > Parapedobacter tibetensis. Next base: position 175,889 of record NZ_JAMXBE010000002.1, on the reverse strand, counting down.
GCAAGCGGCTAAGCTTATGGTGGCCACACTGAGTAGCAATGCACCGTAATTAACGAATGGTTTCATCATGGATGGTTTTTATCTTAAAGACGGATATGGCCAGCGAAATGCTACAAGCTGTTCCTTTATCTTGGACTGACATGCCGACTCGGTCCGCCTCGATCTTACCCATGGATCATCTTTTGGTTACAACTTCTATTGTCTTTTCAAAGGTACATACCCCTTATTCCCTATGGTTTCCCTATGAAATGCCGTGTTTCGGCCTTTTTCACGGCAATACATAGGCTAACACATGGATATCGCAGGGATGGAACATGGGCGAAGCATAGGGCTGGCAGGCCCGACCATCCGGTTTTGGAACGATATTCGCTATGCGTGAGTTGCCGTCTGCAAAGACGGCAATGAAATAGTTATCATCATCAAAGCGAATAGTATTCCATGAACATCCAACGTGTATTAAAAAAGATCAACCCCCACCGCCTAATGCAATTAGCTATCGTCTTACTGCTTGCCACATCCTTATTCTCATGCAGCAAAGACAACGATCCAGGACCCGAAGAACTGGAAGAAGAAATCGGGAACCTGCCGGGTCTTGGTGAAAAATCCGGTTCGCCATTGGGCGCCCAGTTCACGCTGCCAGACGGTGTCACCGTGGATGGCGAAATTAGGGGCGGAATATGCCAGGAGGCCGAAATCCAGATCGGAAGCGGCCTACTTGTTACCGTATGTATTGGCCTACGCAACGACAACGACGACGAGAAGACCATTACCTTCCCCGGGGGGCTGATACTCATCTCCACGACAGATAGTTACCAAAACGGGATTGTCGTAAAAGACGAAACCATCGTCATCCCCCCAAGACAACCATCCGCTTTGTCTTTTACACCTATTGCGGGAACGCGTCACGGGCATCAGCCAACGGTAGCGCAGTTTACACTTTCGGACCGGTAACTAACAGCAAGCTCATCGCCCGTCTTGTGGGCGACTTGAAAAACAAGAAGATTTCGGCGGTCGACTACCTAGACGGGGACGATTTTTCCGACGATTATTATGGGGTGTTAACCAATGTGCAGTCACTCCTATGGTTTATCACGGACGCTACCGAAATCACGGATTGGAACAGTTTCGAAATGATGTATAAGCAACAAATGAATCAGATACCTAATAAGTAACCCTTGGAATGACGTCCTCAGCTTTGCTTACGCGGGTATTTGGTGAGGATAATTATGAATTACGGCGACAAAGTCAAGTTTTTTGAAGAGCATAAATTTGAGATTACTGCGCATCTTCCGTTTTCCCAATGCAATCCGCTTGTGTTTCAGTGATGGAAAACAGCCAACCACCCCAGGGAAAACCCGCTTGCGCGCCGCTCAATGCTACACATCCTGTTCATATGGGTCGCCATATGTCGTTGTTGGGCGAAATCACGCCGGTAGATTTCAGCTTGCCCGAGGCAGGGCATAGATTCAGAAAACGCCACCGCATTTACCATGGTGGCGACCATGCCTCCCATTTGACGGTGTATGTTTTGGAACAGTAAAGAGGGTATCTTTTTATCAAAATTATTGATTACTTTTGTGTATAACATTGCGTACCATGCAAACATTGGAAATCAAAGTACCTGACGATAAAACACCTTTAATAAAGGCGTTATTGAAAGAGCTGGGTATAACAGTGAAAGTTAAAAAAGAAAATGACACACCAAACAAAGAAACCCTAGCTGCGATGAAGGAGCTTAAAGAAGGGAAAGGCAAAAAGTTTGACGACGTGGAATCGCTTTTTAACAGCATTTAACGACTAGCCTTGGCAAGCTATAAGATCACGACTTCCTCCAGGTTCGTAAAGGATCTTAAATTACTAAAGAAACGTTCGCTGAAGGATTTCGAACTGCTACGGTATATTGTTGTCATTTTATCAGAACAGGGCCACCGAGGCCTAGACCGGAAACACAGACCCCATCGACTCAAGGGGAGCTACAATGGGTATTGGGAATGCCACGTAAAGCCTGACTTACTATTAATCTGGGATGAAAACGAAGAAATCAACCAGCTGGAACTAGTCCGGACCGGCAGCCATTCAAATTTATTTGGATAACATCCGAACTGACCATCGGCGATACCTGTCCGCATATGAACAACAGGTGTCCGTTTTCGAACACCCCGATGTTTTACACACCAAACAAGTCACTGAACAACAACAACTTGAAACAATGGCCTGAAAAATGCATATAGCACGGTATGTTCAGGAATTTTCTTTTTATAACCGTCCGGAACTTTGCCAAACGCAAGGTATTCACCGCCGTCCATATCCTGGGGCTCAGCATGGCCTTTGGCGCAGCAATCTTGCTGTTCCTCACGGCGATGTTCGAATTGTCGTACGACAACTTCCACATGAACCGCGACCGCATAGGTTTCGTGTATGAGGAATCTAACCCAACCACTGGGAAAGCATATGGGGAAACGAAACCCATACCATTCGGCCCAGCATTGAAAGCCGAGCTCCCGTCGGTAGAACGCATGAGCCGCTACGGAAACGGCGGGGTCATCCTACGCCATGCCGACAAGCAATTTGCCGCTTCGGCGAAGTTCGTTGATGTAGATTTCCTGCAGATGTTCAGTTTCCCGCTCCGGCAAGGCCGGGAGACGGCATTGGAAAACCTGGATGGCATCGTCATCAGCGAAGCGATGGCCGACAATCTTTTTGGACATACCGATGTTGTCGGACAACCCGTCGAAGCGCAGGTCAACGGACAATGGCAAAGCAAACTGGTGACCGCGGTAACGGAAACACTGCCCCGCAATTCCAGCCTCACCTTCAACACGCTACTGCGTTTTGAACACCTGATGCCAGACTACCAAGCATATTTGGACAACTGGGATCACGCGAATCATGGCGTGTTCATCCAATGGGCAGACGGGAAGTTGGATCCTGCAACATTCAACCGGCAAGCCCGGCCGTTCATGGCCACCCACTACACCAAGGGCATCGCCAACTTGAAGCGCGATGGCGCACAGCCTGATGGAAATGGCGAATATCTGGCCCTCAAGGCACTACCCTTGAAAGCCTACCACCTGAACAGCCTGGGTATAGGCGGCGGAAGTAACCCCACCTTCCCATGGATGCTGTTGCTGCTGGCCGGGCTAATCTTGTTCATAGCGGGTTCCAATTTCGTGAACCTCTCCCTTGCCAGCTCATTTACCCGGGGCCGCGAAATCGCGATGCGGAGGACGCTGGGCGGCAGGACTTGGCAGCTCATCACCCAGCTTTGGGGTGAGTCGTTAGTGGTTTGTTTGTTGGCCTTGGGACTAGGCGGTGTCTTGGCGTGGGGCTTGTTACCGCAATACAATGCTAACATGAACTACTCCTTGCAGATGGGTATGCTCTTCACCGGACGGAATGTGGCACTATTCACGCTGGCGTTCCTCCTGATTACGGTGGTCGCAGGGGGTTACCCGGCATGGGCCATGGCGCGCATCAATACCATCACGACCCTTAAGGGAAAATTCCAGCTGAACAGCGGGGGCGGCCTGCGGAATACGCTGACCGTCGTGCAGTTTGCCATTGCGGTGGCGCTCATTATCGGCACATTGGTGGTCAGCAACCAGCTGCATTTCCTGCAAACACGCCCGTTGGGCTTCAACAAGACGGAGGTCATCAGCATCCCCATCGGTGATGAACTGGATGGCGAGACCGCAATCAAGCGCATGCGCGCTGAACTAGCGGCATTGCCCCAGGTGGAAAGCGTGAGTGGGTCGGACATCAATATCGGCAGGGGCCACGACGGCGGAATGTCCACGTCCATCATTGGTTTTGAACATGAGGGGAGAACAGTCCGGTCGCACTACCTGCGCGTCGACTACGATTACCTCGCCGCGCTGGATATCGAGCTGGTGGCGGGCCGGGATTTTTCGCGCGACTTCGCCACAGACACGAATGCCGTAGTCATCAATGAACAGATGGCAGCCCAATTGGGTGGTATCGACAAGGTTTTAGGACAACCCACCCCCATACGAGGATGGGGAGGCAATCAGGTCATCGGCGTGGTCAAAGATTACAACTTCAAGGATCTTCGGCAGCAGATCGAGCCGCTCACGATGACGATCAACCCCCATGACTTTCCCATTGAATACTTATTTGTAAAGGTAAGGCCTGAGAACCTTTCCGCCTCGCTACAAGCCGTAGAGCAAGTTTGGGAAAAAGTGAACCCCGGGGCCAACGAGGAAGCCTCTTATCTTGATGAAAATACGGATAACCAATACCAGCGCGACAAACGGTTCGCCAACATCATCGTCAGTGGGGCCGCGCTCGCTATCACCATCTCCTGCATGGGTTTGTTTGCCATTGCGCTTCTTTCCATCAACCGGCGGGTAAAGGAAATCGGCGTGCGGAAGGTGTTGGGTGCCAGTGTATCGGGCATCACACTGCTACTGTCGCGCGGTTTCATGAAAATGGTCGGTATCGCTTTTGCCATCGGCGCACCTGTAGCATGGTGGGCAAGCAATAAATGGCTGGAAGATTTTGCCTATCGGATCGATGTGGATATATGGTTATTGGCCCTTGGCGGCGCCATCGTATTGCTTGTGGCACTGGCCACGGTGATTACGCAGTCGCTCAGGGCGGCGGTGGCCAATCCGGTGGATTCGTTGCGGGATGAGTGATGATGTTTCAGCCTATTGCTCCCCGTCTGGATCCGGGGCGCTACGCTGCCGTATCCTAGGCCGGGTTAGCATCAGGCTGAAACTGTGGTGGTAGTAAGAGGGATTGTTGATGAGGGATGAGTGACCGGGTGTCCCACTACTGGCGGAAAATCGGTTGGGTTTCCCGGCCCCCCGGAGGTTCACTATTGATGGCTGAGGAACAGACGGTTCCGGTGGGATTGCCGGGTTTTCCCATAAGCTGGGGAGTTTTTCCTGTAAGATTTTTTCCCAAGCTGGTTAGCTGAAAAGTTTTTCCTGCAAGATTTTCTTCCCAGCCGGTCAGCTGAAAAGCTTTTCCTGCAAGATTTTTTCCCAAGCTGGTTAGCTGAAAAGTTTGTCCTGCAAGATTTTCTTCCCAAGCTGGTCAGCTGAACAGTTCTTCCTGTAAGATTTTCTTCCCAGGCGGTCAGCTGAAAAGTTCTTCCTGCGAGATTTTCTTCCCAGCCGGTCAGCTGAAAAGTTCTTCCTGCAAGATTTTCTTCCCAGCCGGTCAGCTGAAAAGTTCTTCCTGCAAGATTCTTTGCGTCGCTTGTCAGTGGAAAACTTCCGCTCGCGCATATATTGATTGTGGTATCCACCTGTCAACGTGTGTCTGTCGGCGCCATTAGGCTGCCCCCCATATTACAAAGGTCGGTACAATGCGCAGGTGTTCCCCGGGGAATTTAGTATCTTCGACACAACTAAATAACCGATCTGAACGATGGAAAAACCAACTGACCATTTACCCCGCTGGACCAGATTGCAGCGTTGGGCATTCCGCTACTTCTTCATTTTCTTTGCCCTCTACATTTTCCCATTCCCGTTAAACAGCATCCCGCTGGTCAACCAGCTTGCCCTATGGTATGGCAAGGCCTGGCAGCAGGTGGTGGCGTGGACGGGTGAACACATCCTGCATTTGCCTGAACCGATTACGATATTTCGGAGCGGGAGCGGCGACAAGACGTATGACCATGTGTTCCTCCTCATGGTAGCGGTGCTTTCTCTGCTGGCTGCGAGCATATGGAGTTTGGTAGACCGGCACCGTACCGAATACAACCGCTTGCTGTATTGGCTCAGGGTATATATACGTTACTATCTGGCCATGATGATGATGGCGTATGGTGTCATCAAGGTGCTTCATCTGCAGATGACATCACCCAGCCTGTTCCAGCTGGTACAGCCTTTTGGCGATAAATCGCCCATGGGGCTGGCATGGTCATACGTTGGCTACTCCAAGGCATTCAGCATGTTTACGGGCCTTGCCGAGGTGGTGGGCGGAGCACTGCTATTCTTCAGGCGCACCACCTTACTGGGGGCACTGCTGGTGGCCGCGGTGATGTTCAACGTGGCCATCATAAACTTTTGCTTCGATATCCCCGTAAAATTGTATTCGACATTGCTGTTTGCCATGGCCGTGTTCCTCTGTCTGCCGGATGCCAACCGCCTTTTGCGGGTGTTGGTGTGGAACAAACCTACGCTGCCCGCACCGAATGTAAAATACCGCTCGCGGAAGCACTGGCTGCGCATCGCGTTCACCGTGGTGAAAGTGTGCTTCATCGGGTTTGTTGTAATCAGCCAGACAGCATCGAGATTGAACGGGATGAAACAATATGGTGATAACCGCCCGAAGTCGCCCCTATATGGGATATACGATACGGAATTATTTGTGCTGGCCGGCGACACGCTGCCTCCGCTCACTACCGATAAAATCCGCTGGCGGCAACTCATCATGGATTGGCCGGAATATACACACGTCAAAACCATGGACAACTCACTGAAGTTTTTCAATACTTCGGTGGATACGGTGGCCAGGAGACTTACGCTCAGCACGGGCCAGAATAATGTCGACAAAATCATCCTCCGGTGCGAGCAATATCCAGAGGTATTGCAACTGCAAGGGGTGATGAAGAACGATTCGGTGACGATACGTCTCCGCAAACGCGACTTGGATAGCTTCCGCCTGATCGGCACCAAATTCCGCTGGGTACAGGAGTATCCGTACAATCGTTAAAGGTAGCTGCCACGTGCGGATGCGGACAATTGGTGTTCGATATCGAACACTTCCACTGTACGCCTTTCATTCATAACACAGACAATCAGCACATTACATATTTGGCGCAGTAAATGCTTTTCTAAAGTTTAGTGTCTCATAGCTAAAAAATGATAAAGAACTATCTCAAAACCGCCTTCCGGACACTTGTCAAAAACAAGTCGTACTCCATCATTAACATCGCCAGGCTAGCCATAAGCCTCACCGCAGCCATGCTATTGCTGCTTTGGGTATGGGACGAATTGAGTTATGATCGCATGCATAGCAAGGGGGATCGCATTTACTCAGCACATGGGGTCATAGACCGCGAGATGCAGAACATTTGGGCCTCATCTGCCCCGTTGGCTGTTTTCGGCAAGACAGAGATCCCCGTTATTGAAGAGGCATGCCACGTGAATGAATGGGGGAACATATTCACTCAAGACGGAATGAGGGATGAATAGACTGTTTATTCGCAAATTCGTGAATACACAAACGAAACAATATGATCAAGAACTACTTTATAACGACGTTCCGCCACCTTTGGCGCAATAAACTCTTCACCGCCCTCAATATCCTCGGCCTGGCCATTGGCATCAGTGCCTGCTGGGTAGTCTATCGGGTGGTCGACTATGAGTTCAGCTTTGAAAACAAGCTTCCCGACAAGGAAAACACCTACCGATTGATTACCGGACGTATCTTTGACGAGCGAGAATCGGCCTATGGTGGTGTATCAGCTCCTATTTATCAAGGCATCCGTGAGCAAGTAACCGGTGTGGGGCGGGTAGTGCCTGTCTTTAGGCAACATCGATTTTTAACCGTCAGAATACCACAAGAAACGGGCAACGCCGTGCTCGTCGAGGAGCCACAGGAGATCGTCTCCACTGATTCCAGCTATTTCGGCATGGTACATTATACCTGGCTGGCTGGAAATAAGGTCACTGCTTTCCACGACCCGCAAAATGTGGTCTTGACAGCAAGCCGAGCCAAAAGCTATTTCCCCAACCTGAAACCTGAAGAAATCCAGGGCCGGACACTTATCTACAACGACACAATCCAAAAGACCATATCTGGCATTGTAAAGGACTTGGACTATCCTACAGAATTTACCGCACAGGAATTTATTTATTTGGAGCCCCGGGTATATTCCTTGAACGAATGGACCAATACCAACGGTGGTGATCGGGTTTACCTTCAAATATCCGCAAGCGGCGATACGGCCAAGGTCAAGGCACAAATTACGGCCATGACCGACCAAAAATGGAAGGAATTCCAACAAGAACAAAAGCCTACCTATAGCTTTGTTCGTTGGTTCAGCCTTATGCCCCTCGCTGATTCGCACTTCGCCACACAGCTCAATGAGCATGGTGTCCGGAAAGCCAGTAAATCCGTACTATTCGGGTTGATGGGCATCGGTGGTTTCCTACTGTTATTGGCCTGCATCAATTACATCAACCTCAGTACGGCACAAATGCCCCAGCGTAACAAAGAAATCGGCGTGCGAAAGACCCTCGGAAGTAGCCGGAGTCACCTCGTTGGCCAAATCCTAAGTGAAACACTCGTCACCGTGTTGTTGGCTGCCTTTCTATCGTTCATTCTCTCCAAATTGGCCTTTGTACTATTGGGCGACATTATTCCCGAGGGCACGATCGAACATGTCCGAAATACTGGTTTCATCTTCTTCATGTCGACACTCCTCCTGTTGGTTACCTTATTTGCCGGTTGTTATCCCGCTTGGCTCGTTACGCGAGTAAGTCCGGTGCGTATCTTACGTGGGCAGACCTTCCTTTCGGCAGGAAACCGTGGGCTTACCTTAAGGAAAGGGCTCATCGTGTTCCAATTCGTCATTGCGCAATGCTTCATCATTGGGGCCTTAATCATGGGGCAACAGCTGAATTATACCATTCAAAAAGATTTAGGATTCGACAAAGAGGCCGTGTTACTGATTGATGTACCCTGGAGGCTTTCTGTTGGTGAAGCCAATAGGAATAAGGAACAAGTATTGGTCAATGAACTTCGAAAGGAGTCTGGAATTCGAATGGTATCCCAGGGCAAGGCCCCCATGATACAAGGTTTCTCGTCCAGTCCTTATACTTATGCGTCGGCGCAAGCGGCATATCCAACCGTCCGGCAGTTGCATAAGAAACTGGTCGACACCAATTACCTACGTTTCTATGATATGGAACTATTAGCCGGAAGGAACTTACGCGCCACCGATACCATTAGTGAACTCATCATCAACGAGACGGCCGCCAAGATTTATGGCTTTGCTAATCCACAGCATGCGCTTGGGAAAATCCTCAGCCAAGGCGATAGGCCTTATCCGGTAGTAGGTGTTGTACGCGATTTTCACTCACAGGATTTTTACACGGCCATTGAGCCTTTGGCACTCATGACGGCCTCTTCGGATATGGGTACCATCAATGTAAAATTGAGTGCTGACCCCGCGTCATGGCAACGTACTATCGAACATATCCAACAACACTGGAATAGCATCTATCCACCGGACGCGTTTAACTGCCGTTTCTATGACGAAAACATTGAATCGCTCTACCAACAGGAGCGGAATACAGCTAAATTGATCGATTTGGCTACCACCGTTGCTATCGTCATTAGCTGCCTTGGCCTGTTCGGATTGGCTACATTCACTGCATTCCAGCGCACCAAGGAAATCGGTATCCGAAAGGTCCTAGGTGCGACCGTATCGGGCATTGTAGCCTTATTGTCTAAAGATTTCTTGAGACTGGTGCTGGTAGCTATTGTCATCGCCAGTCCGATAGCATGGTGGGCGATGAACAAATGGCTGGAAGATTTTGCCTATCGCATCGATATTCAATGGTGGATGTTCACAGTAGCGGGGCTGGCTGCGGTGGTAATTGCGTTACTTACGGTGAGCTTCCAAGCCATTAAAGCTGCTGTGGCCAATCCGGTGGATTCGTTGAGGGATGAGTAATTATTGGCTGTCGGCCCTCAGCTATCGGAAAGCCTAGGTAAGGCCTACGGCCAGTGGGCTCCCGGGATAGGAACAAAAGAATAAGAATACAGCAACAAGGTATAAGATAGGCTGACTCGTGGATTCGCTCTTCGCGGATGCGCAAATTGGCAAATCAGCGAAACCCAACGCAGGAGGGTTCATTGATGCCTTTAAAAACAAACAGGAAATCAATAATAAACAAATTAGCGAAACAATATGATAAAGAACCACTTCAAAACCGCTTGGCGTACGATGGTCAAAGACAAGACCTATGCCACCATAAACATCCTCGGCCTCACCATTGGGCTGTGTGCTTGCATGTTGGTCTTTACTGTAGTTATCGATGAACAGTCGTATGACAAATTCTGGAGCCGATCGGGCGACCTTTACAAAATGTATGCGAACAAAAAAATGGGCGACGGTTTCCACCAAAGAGAAGCGTACACCTTGGAGGCATTGGGGAGAGCGTTGAAAGATCAATTTCCGGAAGTGGAACAATACGCTTCTATCAGAGCAGGCGAACAACGTTTCCGCATCGGTCTGGACAATCCTGATGGCGTAATGGTACATGTACTGAATGCCGACACCAATGCGCTGTCTATGTTTGACTTCGGACCCCTTAATGGTCGGCTGCCGAGTTTTGTGGCGGGGCATGAGAACCTATTGATTACCGAAAGCTTCCGCGACAAATATTTCAAAGGTGAAGACCCTACTGGCAAGATCATCGAAGATGTGCCTTCATGGAGCCAAAAGAAACAAACATTAGTCATTACAGGGGTCATCAAAGATATTCCAAAAAACACCCATCTTCGGGCTGATGCCATCATGTTGACCAAACCGGCAAACCGACAATTGGCTAAGGATGGCAGTGGAACGTATACAAACATGTATTACCTGCTCAAAAAAGGGACCGACGCGACCACAGTTAACCATAAAATAAACGATTGGATAAATAATTATTTCGAAAATCCTGACAAAAAGCAGGTAACCCATGTGCTGCAACCCATTACAGAGGTATACCTAAACTCCGATTATGACAGTAGCATTGCGGTGCAAGGCAACCGGAATACACTATATATCCTAATTGGGGTAGGTGTGTTACTCTTGGTTATTGCTTGTATCAACTTTGTGAACCTAAGCACCGCGCGGGCGATGAAACGGCTTAAGGAAACAGGCGTACGCAAAATCTTGGGAGCCCAACGAAGCCAACTGGCGTTGCAATTCTTGACGGAATCTTTATTATTCTTCCTGATCAGTACCTCATTTGCCATTGGCCTCTATGTACTCGGTCTGCCCATAGTGGCGGGTTTCCTTGGGCATGATCTCACCCATTCGCTGTTGGCAAATCCCAATATACTCGGATCTACACTCATACTCATCTTTTTGGTAAGTGTCCTTACCGGCGCCTACCCCGCCTGGCTGTTGTCCGGATTTAAACCCGCCAATACCCTGCGAGGGAAACTCTTCCAACATGGCATCGTTAGCGCAGGGGGTATGCGGAAAGCATTGGTTGTGGTCCAATTTTCCATAGCCATAGCGGTAGTGGTTGCGTTACTTGTGGTACAGCACCAAATTAATTACATTGGCAACAAGGATATCGGCTACGAAAAGAAAAACCTCCTGCATATTGGACTCCGTAATTGGGAGAATAAAGGAGAAACCTTCAAAACTGAATTGAAGAAGCTGCCCGGTATTGAGGCGGCAAGCATCGCTGGGTGGGATATTGTGAATGGCACCACTTCGCTGTACAGCACTGTAGATCATCCGATGAAGGAAGGTGAAAAATTAGAAATTCACTTCATTATTGCCGATTTTGATTTTGCGCAAACGCTCGGGTTCGAACTCCAAAAGGGCAGGTATCTAGACCCTCGTTATGGAACGGATGTTTTTGACATGCAGTCAACCTGGAGAATGGATAAAGCCGAGCAAGAACAATATGTCAATTCACGTTCAGCGCTCGTTACAACGTCAACTGCGAAGATGCTGGGGATTACGGAAACAGGCATACCCATACCGAAACTAGGCTATCCGGCGGTGGGTATTCTCAAGGATTTCCATAAGGAAGCGTTACATCATGCATTGGGTCCGGTTTTCATCCTTGGCGAAGCGGACCCCGACTATTCTTATATGTTCATACGGACTACGCCCGGTATGGAGCAACAGGCGCAAGAATCCTTGGTCAGCTTATGGAAAACGTTTTATCCAGACCGCCTGTTGGATGCCCAATGGGTATCGGATATCCTGGACAAACACTATGAAGCGGAACAAAAACAACAAACCTTGTTTTCTTTCTTCAGTGGCTTGATGCTATTTCTCTCGGCCATGGGCGTATTTGGGCTGATTGTCCATGCCGCCCAGCAACGCATGAAGGAAATCGGTATCCGTAAAGTGTTGGGGGCTTCGGTAACCGGCATTGTGAGCCTACTCTCGAAGGATTTTGTGAAACTGGTACTGATTGCGGTGCTCATCGCCTCCCCAATCGCATGGTGGGTGATGAACAAATGGCTGACTGATTTTGCGTACCGTATTGACATCCAGTGGTGGATGTTTGCCGTGGCAGGGCTAGCGGCGGTGATGATTGCATTATTGACCGTGAGTTTCCAAGCGATCAAGGCAGCGGTGGCGAATCCGGTCGACTCACTAAGGGATGAGTGATGGTAAATCAACGAGAGCAAGGATTTCAGGAGCAAAGAATAAGGATAAAAGAACAAAGGCAGACCCGTCTAACGTCTGATGTCTATTATCTAACTACTAAGTACTAACTACTAAAGAAATAGTCGAAGAAATCCCGGATAACACGGTGTGTGGCAGGGTATATAAAATGAGTAACTTGGCCTACCAGTTTCCAGGTTGGTTATTTTGGATAATATTTATTATTTTTGTAATATGAATGCAGATTTAAACATAAACACTATACTGACTCAAGTTAAACAGCTTGATAGGGCAGATCAATTGAGTTTATTGGGAAAGCTGGCATTATTAATTCGCAAATCCGATACGACAAGAAATAAAGCTAAACTCAGCTCTATTTCTGGCATTGGCTCATCACTTTGGAGCAAGATCAATATTGACGAATATATCGAGCAGGAAAGACAGTGGTGATAAAGGATTTCTATCAAAAGGCCGTATTTTTAGATACGGCTCCACTTATCTATTTCATTGAGGGGCATTCTGACTATCAGGAAAAGCTAATGGAATGTTTTGTCGCTAATGACAACGGCGATTTTACATTTATTACCTCTTCGATTACACTTCTGGAGGTATTGGTTAAACCTTTAAAGGAAGGGAAACCTAAACTGGTATCTCAATACAAAGAAATTCTTTTAAGCGCTTCCGGTATAAACTTAGCTGAGATATCCCATGATATTGCCGAAGGTGCAGCCCGACTAAGAGCAAAATATAACTTGAAAACGCCCGATGCGATACAAATTGCAACCGCACTAGAAAATCAAGCGGATTATTTTTTTACAAATGATCATCGGTTGGCAGTTGTTAAAGAGATTGCCATAATTACATTGCTTGATTTATAGTATGCTGGATTGATAATTTTATCGGCATTTTTGCGCACTACCCAGCCATCTTCGGCCACAATAACAGCCCATTATTTCCATAGCTTCGTTTCGAGTACGACCCGCATAGCGTTATTTAGACTTCCTGAAATGCCCCTTGCTTAATTCATCGTAATAAGCACTGTCGATTCCCTTCTCAGTTTCCCAATCCTCAACGGTTTCATCGAGTTGCTTGCTCAACAATTTGACAGCTAATCTCCGTAACTCCTGAAAATCAGCATCGGGCAACGGCTTTTTGAACAACCGCAACATCATAAGTTGTTGCTCATTCAAGGGGGAATTTATTGTTGTGGCCATACACAAATTTATGAAAAATTAGCTATACATGCAAATGCACGAACTTTGAACTTACGCCAGCTACCCCATCTCGTCTGCACTCGGCCCGTAACTTCCCGGTATTGGGATATCCAAGAGGCGCAGGAAAACCCCTAATTGCGCACGGTGGTGTGTCGTTTGGGCAAATGCGTGGCGAACCATACCATATTTTGTGGTATCCAAGTACACGGCGTCACCGCCCCGCATAATCCAAGGCTTGTCAAGCGCAGCTTCCGGCAAGCGTTGCAACGCCGCCTTTCCCGTTCGATAAGCTTTTTCAAACAAAGCCTGTAACTCGGTATTGCTGGTAATCGATGTGGGTTGATAAGCACCTTCATTGAAATCCAGCTCATCCTGATCCACAGCCAACGCATACCAAGATGGAATTTCGGCCAAGTGTGTAGCCAATTGTTTTAGGGTCATACTTTTGGGGTGTGGTGCCCAATCGAATCGGTCTTCCGGCACTAGTGCCAGCATCTTGCGGGTTGTCGCTCCTTCGCTTTCCAATTCGGTCAATAGTTCTTTAATGATATCCATTTTGATACGTATTTATTTGTTGTTTCTTGAGGCAAAGCTATCCGTATCCACTGACAACCCTATGTCAGGGCAAAAAAGCAAATTTGAAAAACAATGAATTTCCAGGGCTGATGGTCTGGATGTCTACGCATCAAATGAACCAGTCTTCAGTTAGCGAGCGATGCGCTACCAACTGTTTTCCCGAAGTATTTCAGCGCCCGAAATAATTCAGAAAATCTGTGCCGCAGTATTGGTAATGCAATTGGCCACAGTGCATCTTCAATGTAAGCTTACCGGTACTGATTTGTTGGTAAAGCGCTTGTTTGACATACAGGGGCCGGAGCAGCGGAGACCACTGGCAACGTTCCTCGATTTCCCGGTAAACTTCCAATGCAGGTCGACCTAAACGAAAGAAGTCATACCTAATTAATTTGTTCAAGTAAAGCTCAATATGTTGCCGTATTTCGTTTTCATCTTCGGAAGTTATGACTCGCTTTTCTTCGCGAAACGATAGTTTGCCTACGTTCCCTTTCCCTTTGATCGTCCAGGGTATGGTAATGAGATATTGAATTGCGCTGGGCTTACCTATCAGTTTTATCCGGACAATTCGCTTTTCGAACATGCCGAGATCGTCTTTATCAAAGTCCAGCTGTTTAGGCCACGGTCCATGGAAGATCTCCGAAAGAATATGCGTGTCATCAAAGGTGAGTTTTGACCCGGAAGCAAGCATTGCATAATCCCGAAAATAAAAGGGAGGTTTACTCATCAAAAATGATACCTCCTCCGCATCATATTGATGGTTGGCGCAGAGTTTTTGATAAGTGTACCATTGCTTGAAACTGCTTTGGTCGAGCATACCTGCATAAGAAGTCACTTGAGGTTTCATAAAAATCATTTTATAAGGTGCTTTTCTTCCGGTGTTACCTCTGCCGGCGATAGCTGCTCCAGATATGCTCCACCAACGAGGCGACCATACTGTCCATTGCAAAGAAAGATGTGTTCGAGATCCATGCGCTGAACCAAACGATCCACCAGATTTTGTTTATTTATTTCCATCGAAAAGCATAAAAACATACGAATAGTATAGATTATCTATACAAACATATAGATAATATTCCAATTATTCAAACTTTTGTTAACTTTTTCTATACAAATAGGACGTTTATCGGTATAAAGGTTTGAATTTTATGACGGAAGCATTGCCCCATACTACTTAAATCTTATCTTTGTGCAAAGCCCTTTGCCATGCATAAATTCATCTTTTTGCTCCTATACTTGGTCGCGGTCCTTGGAGGATGCGACACCGCAGCACCGACTACCGAAGCCGAATATATTAAACAGCACTACACGAAAATTGAGCAATATATATCGATGCGGGACGGTGTGAAGCTCTTTACTTCCATTTACATCCCCAAAGATACCTCCCAAAGCTATCCATTCCTTATCAACCGCACGCCTTACACGGTGGCGCCCTATGGGGAAGATGAGTTTAAGACCACGCTGGGGCCGGATTCCAATTTTGCCCGCGAGGGGTATATTTTCGTATACCAGGATGTGCGGGGCCGATGGATGAGCGAAGGAACTTATCAAGATATCCGCCCCCATATCGCCAACAAGCAAAGTGACCAAGACACGGACGAGAGCAGCGATACGTATGATACGATCGACTGGCTGATCAACAACATCGGCCATAACAATGGCAGGGCGGGCATTTATGGTATTTCGTACCCTGGCTTTTACTCCACTGCTTCCCTGCCAGAGGCACACCCCGCACTGAAAGCGGTATCGCCGCAGGCACCGGTGACAGACTGGTTCAGGGGCGACGACTTCCACCATAACGGAGCTTTCTTCATGATGGACGCGTTCAATTTCTACAGTCGATTCGGCGTGCCGAGACCCCAACCGATTACCTCCGACCAGTTTACCAATGCCGTGCAGGTTTCTTACCACGACAACTATCAGTTTTTCCTGGAGCTTGGGGCCCTGCCTCATGTAAGAGAGCGGTACTTCGGAGACAGCGTAGCATTTTGGAACGACCTCATGAAGCATGGCACACTCGATACGTTCTGGCGGGCCCGGGAGATTGTGCGGCACCTCACGGATGTGACACCGGCCGTGATGACCGTTGGCGGTTTTTTCGACGCGGAAGATGCCCTCGGACCTTTCGAAGTGTATAAGCATATCAAAGCCAATAACCCTGACGCTGCCAACTATTTGGTCATGGGCCCCTGGTTCCATGGCGGATAGGTGCGTAGCGTGGGTGACTTTTTCGGCGATATCCGGTTCCATGAGCCAACCAGTGCTTGGTACCAAGAACACCTCCAACTACCGTTCTTCAACCATTACCTGAAAGGGAAGGGCGCATTTGACGCCGCCGAAGCTACCGTCTTTCTGACGGGCAGCAATGAATAGAAGCACTTTGACACCTGGCCTCCCAAAGCAGCCATATCAAAGCAATTGTTTCTAAATGCCGATGGCCGGCTGACCTTCGAGAAAGCAACGGCCGCAGGATATGACGAGTATGTCAGTGACCCGGCGTCACCGGTGCCTTACCAAGCGGGCGTGCAGCAACGCCGTAGTCGTGAATACATGATAGACGACCAACGCTTCGCGTCGACAAGACCAGACGTTATGGTGTACCGGTCAGACATCCTCACCGAAGACATCACCTTGGCCGGTCCACTGCTGGCCAGCCTCTTTGCATCTACGACCGGAACGGATGCCGATTTTGTGGTCAAGCTTATCGACGAACATCCCGTGGATACCACCGCTGCCGGATTGGGGCAGGAGGGGAAAAACCTGAGCGGCTACCAGATGCTCGTACGTGGCGAAGTGCTGCGAGGCAAATTCCGCAACAGCTTCGAGCATCCCGAACCGTTTGTGCCCAGCAAGGTGACCCCCGTCAATTTCAGCCTGCCCGACATTGGGCACACGTTTCGAAAAGGCCACCGCATCATGGTTCAGGTGCAAAGTTCGTGGTTTCCGCTGGTCGATCGCAACCCCCAGCAGTTTCTGGATATCTACCATGCCAAGGATGAAGATTTTATCAAAGCGACCCATCGCATATACCATGGTGGAAACCACTCCTCCCACCTCACGGTAGCAATACTCGGACAGTAATGGGCTCGTCGAGGATAAAGAATGGGTTGGGAGATACGTTTATGGTCGACGCCCATGACGGAGCATCATGCTGCGGCTATCGTCAGCCGAGGTGTAATCGATGACTACGATATACCACCAGTACAGCGCATCCCGATATTGGGGTAAGTTTTGGTATTTGAAGAAATCTCGGATAACACCGTGTGGATTTTTCTTTTCCTCGGCATGTAAATACTATCATCAACGATCAACCAACCTTCTTGACTTACAATGTTTAATGGTTTTTGGGGTTGATATATTTAAGTGCAGAAACCATGAGGAAATCTTTATCATTGTCTGCAATCAATGTCAGGTTATTGACAATAGCGGTCGCAGCAATAAGTGCATCTGGCAATTTTATTTTGTGAGTTTTGCGAATCCTAATTGTTTCGCTGATGACATGCTCGTCTACCCCGATAATGGCAGAATTGGCCACAAACTGTTGGTAAATTAGCAGGTCATCGGGATTTTGGGGTGTCGCTTACGCAAAGTCGATAACTTAGATGGCGTGTTTACAAGACGTATCAACTGCAAATCCTCCAGCTCCTTGAGGAGCCGGTAAGCCTTTTGGTTCGTTAACTCGATAAGTACTGTTTGCATGACTCATTGCTTTCATACAAAGATACAAAACTACTGTAAATATTTATTTCCTTCTATACCGCTTCGACTTCACCCTATCATCCACAGTCAGCCAACTTTATTTGCCTGCGTTTCAAACAACAACTCCGTTCGCTTTTCTAAAACGGCTTTCGCAACCTTCAACGCTCGGTCTACATCTTCAAACACACCCGCTGCATTCCAAATTTCTCCTACATCGTAGCGTAGAGCGGTTATCGAATCATGGGTAGAATCCAATACATCAATTGTGCCTTCGCCAATTTGGGAACACACTTGCGGAAAACACTTTGCGACTTTTGGGCGATTCCGCTTTTAAGCGCTTCCTTACTTATTTCACCTTTGTTTATCTAGATAATACCGCTGAAACCAAGCGGGAACAGGGTCACTCGGAAAGTCTTCCCAAACTTTTTCCCCGTCAGCCTGCCGGAAATGGGCCACTAATTTATAAGGTTCTCCGTCTACCGAATTATCGAAGAAATAGGCTTGGTAGGCCAATTCGGCAGCGTTATACAATAAATCAAGCGATCGCATGTATCGGGATTCGATTTTAGTTTCCGGAACGTTGTGGCCTCCCTGTTGTACCCGCAGTTTTACACGGTATTTGTTGATGGCTGCGGATTCTGTAGACACAAAGTATAGGTATACCTTATAACCGTTTTCTGCAGCGCGTTTCATGATTTCCAGATTGGACGGATGGGAAAAAACCGTTTCGAAAGAAAAGCGTCTCCGATTGAGCAACAATTGCTCACGAAGAAACCGGGCAAGTAGTTGCGCAAGGTGTTCAATTTTATCTTGGGCAATCATTGTAAAGGCATCCTCCGTGATACGGAACGTGGATGTGAAATCGGTTTGTTTAGTCGTTTTATCAAGCAGGCCGCTATTGAAGGAAAAATTGACGAAATCCACTTTATCGAGCTTCAACGCGAAAGGCTCGAAAGAAAAAGATCCCTTGCGTAACATCGTGGCGATATCATCCGCATTAACATAATAACCAAAATCGATGGGCTTCCCTTCGATAACCAAATTGCGTACGGCATTGATTATAGTGCTTTTTCCGGAACCATTGGGGCCGGCAAACACCCTTAGTCGGAATGGTAGGTTTAGCATGGGATTTTCTCGACCCGTTCGGTTGTTCCATCAGCATTTTTGCGTACTATCCAACCATCTTCGGCCACAAGGACATAACCCATGATTTCCATAGCAGACCGTGCTGCCTTCTTTCCGGCTGCTTTTGCCTTACTCAGCAATGTCCGTTTGGTTAAATACGCATAGCCGTCTGCCGTTGTTTTTTGGTCTTTTGAACTCATAGTACAAATATAGCGAACTTTTCGCCGGCAATCAATAGTAGCCACGCACCGATAGTTTGTCAACTGTCGTCTATACTCGCTGCCCGAACATGAATCAAATGTGCGGATTCAATGACCTTTAGGAACTTTTCGTGTATTTTATATATGTAGTCGCTGCCCCGGTTATCGTCGGCCGAGGTGTAGTTGATGGCCACGATGTACCATCAATACAACGCATCCCGGTATTGTGGTAGGTTCTGGTAATCGAAGAAATCTCGGATAACTCGATGCGGATTTTCCTTTTCCTCAGCGTTCAGGTGGAATGGGTAGTATTCTTCACGTTCGAACTTCTTGGGATTATGGCCGTTGTTGAAATAGCCGTGGGCAGTGTTAACTGTATCAGGAATCAGTTTATCACTATCATTTCTCATACTGAGCAATAATTCCCGGTCGGGCATGTAAGTACTGTCCATCAAGCGACGCACAAGGGATAAGGCTTCCACCAATAGCTCGATAAATTCGTAGCGAACGAACAGCTCCATGAGTTCATCGCGATTGAGCTGATAACCTGATTTTATAGCAGCGTACAGCCATTTATCCAATTGGTTACGCCACTCCAGCAGGTTTTCCCAATCGAAGAATTGGTGAACGGCGAGATAAGGATTACCGATTCCCTGCGGGTGCAACCTGCGGGGAAAGTAGTCGTAAGGGGTGTGGTTGGCGAAGGGCATGGTCAGCGTTTATTTAGTTGATTCAGTTTCTTTATTTAGGGGCCTTGTCCAACGACTGCATACATCAATATTAATCAAATACAGCAGCTCAATAATTTTGAATAATTTTTGTCGCAATTCGCTAAACGGATTATATGCCTTAAACTCTTTCTGTAACGCCCAACGCAACATATCTCGAAGCTGTTGTCTTGCCAGGCCGACTCCCGTTCTGCGATAGATTTTCGATAAAGCCCGATGAGGATTCGCAAGCTGATTTTCGGTTAAATGATGTTCTTTCAACCGTTGTCCCTCTTCCAGTTTGGGCCCTTCAAAATGCTCATAGGTGTCCGGATCAAGCCACGAACTTGGCACTTCATCACCTTGCGTCAACAACCATGCTCCTTCTAACAACGTAGCGACATCTTCGTAGATACCAACTAACTTTCCCGGCTCCGCTTTGCTCCATATCTGATCTTTTTCAATACTGCAATCAAACCAATCGTCGATTTCTTGTTTAAGCAATGTGGCATTATACCGATGCATAATCCAGTTGATATGCTCTAGCGGGTTGTATTTTCCAGTATTTCCCGCATCTAAATGTATGATCGTATAATCGTCTTCAAATAAATGCTCGTTGTGGGGCGCACATTCCTGAAGAAACTCACAATAGGAAAGGTCACGCACCAAATAAGCTATCTCAACAAGCTTTAACAGATTTTCATATGTGTCCAAAGGCTGGTCGTCCCAACCTGATGATGCGATACTGTCCCATTTATTGGCGTACTCCTGCCATTTATCCAATAATAGACACCATTCGACGACGCTTATTCTGGAAAAGAAATCATCTAAGGCAATCATGAAGTTTTTTATTTCCTGCGTGCCCAAATGTTGCAATCCCCCTTTTGCAACCACCCCTGGTCTATTTCGTTTACCATAGTCCGGATCCTGATGTTTTGACTTCTGGCGGAAAGGATTCGTTACCCATTCAACGTTAAGTAAAGGAGGGGTGTATTCCTCCCTCTTCATGCGGTCTTTAAATATCCATGCGCTGTTTATTAGTTCCTTCAACATTTCGATTACTTTGGAGTAATCCTGTGTCTTATAATCGTGTTCAGGGTCTTGCGCAGTAACCGCTTTTGTCAACGACCACAACTGTTTTCGCAGTTCTTCATAGCCAAAAAACTGAAAGGGCCAAAGAAATTCATGGGTTAGATGATCGACATATTCGTCATCATCTTTTGGGATTTGGTAGGTAAAATCGTTTTTCATTAGTTGCTTTGTAAATTTAGTTGTCCGTTTAATTTTTGTCATCCCCATCACCTTTTTCCTCTTCTTCCTGCTTACTATAGCCTTCAGGATAGATTATCAACCGTTTCATCGGGAAGTTCCGCCGGTTGCGAGGTAACCCAACCTGTCAAATCCCATAGCTTTTTGGCAAAAGATTCGTAATCGTCATAATGCAATGCTTCTCGGATTCCTTCCATCAGGTATTCCTGTTGTTTCCAGAACTCATCTGGACTTTTGAGATATATGTTTTCCATTGCATTCGTGTTTAATTGGCACCGATTATTCTGTTGTAAGGGATTCATGATAGCTTTCAAACTTCCTCGCTACCTCTTCCAATGCCTCCCCACAAACTCCGTCAAAGAAGTGGACGATTTCTTTGGCTCGGGTGCGATGGAACGACAAGAGTGTTTTCGATAGTCCCATAGGAATGTTTTGCCACCATACGAATTCCGGAATGACGGCCAGTCGCAGGCGCTCCTTTTCGACATCGCTTTTGGGATGGAAGTAGTCGATGAGTTTCATCGTAGCGATACCGCTCCAATCCAACAGTTCGGAGATGTGCAAGCGGGTTGGCATAAACCCCACGGCACATTGCAGGTATGTATTGACACCGATCTCCAAAAGGTTACGCAGAAGTAAAAGCCCAGTATCAAGTTTCAAATTAGCGGTGTTTTGGATGACGGCATTCAAGTTGTCCATGCACGTCTTCGCGTTCTCCCGTACCTCCGAAATGCGCACATACTCCGTGTTCCAATCCACCTCGGCCACCGCAAACGAAGGTTCAAAGGTCGATTTCTTGCGCAACACCCATCCCTTTGTCCAAAGCGTGTGGACGAATCGACCTCCTTCGGCCAGCTTCTTTTTCACATATTGCTCGTTCAGGTAAACCACCATTGCGCTGGCTACGCCAACCTTCATGCATCTAAAATGGAACGGGCCTGTGTTTTTCATCAATACAACCAGATAGAGCTCGACTTTGGACCCTCCTTTTTCATCATCCGCATCTTGTTGAAACAAGTTACCTCCCGTGAAGCTACCAGTGCGGTAGTTCAGCATCGTGATCTGCTCGGGGTTGTGGTTTTTGCGGATCTTTTCCAGCAATTGATTGGTATCTACCTTGTACTGTTGCGGCCAGGGGAAGCCGGAGAAATCCTCACAGATCAGCTGCGTTGGGACTGCGGCAGCTACCGTCGGTTTGGAGGCCTGCTGCGCACCGGTCGTTTCCTCGGATTTTACGGTCTCGGGCGGCAATTGCTCCCGATAGGCGGTTATGCGCTCCACCATCGCCGCCACCATACCGTCCATCACGCCCTTCGCTTGCTCGCATTTATCCAGCAGAATACCGAATTCATCTTGGGTGATTTCTATTGCCTCCTGCTTCTTGGCCTTAACATAGCTTTGATCCAACAGGCGGAACAGTTCGACCGAAGGGCTATCATAGGGAAAAATGGTCAACAGCTGCGGAGCCACCCCACGTACAGTCTTCATCAGGTGCTCAATATTGTGGGATTTGCCCCCGTTGATGCCCGCCGTGGCCTGGAAACCCTTGAGGCGCAGCTCCAGAAATTGATGCAGCATAAAGGCAGCTTGGCCAAGGTCACCCTTGGCGATGAAGTTGTTTACGCCTTCCCTGAATTCATCCGATCCCTTCCGGCATTTTTCATAATTGAGCGCTGCGAGCTCCAGCAGTCCGGTGATGGTTTTATGAGAAAATAGCGGATTAGTCTTTTTGGAGGCCGTATACAATTCGTGATGAGGCAAAGACGCATAAGTGTAATATAGGCTGCCCAGCTTCAATTGGTTCTGCCATTCGCCGGCGAGCACCATGTCAAAGGGAATATCCTCCGCGTCCGACATGCATAGCGACACAATGGGTGCCATGGCCTTGGGCGCAAGCCCTTTCACCGGGTTGACCACCAGCAGGAGATGCTGTCGTTCTTCTTCCAGATACGGATAGGAAAACATAAAAATGCGATGGAGATCCATGCGTTGGGTCAGTCGTTCTACAAGGGTTTGTTGGTTAGTACTCATGGCTTTTAGCTTAAATATTCAAAATATCGTATAGAAAATCTATACAAATGTATATGTATTATTTCAATAAAACAAACTCTTGTTCACATTTTCCGCACATATTGCATATTTACATATACAAAAGCATGGAATTTTATGACAGCATTAGGGGAAATTTTGGCAAAACGGTCGGTGAATAAGTCGATGGTGGCCAGACGTACAGGACTCAGCAAAGCCAGGATGAATGAATTAACACTAAACCATTCTAGCAAACTGAGGGCGGATGAGCTTTACCTCATTGCCAAAGCCATTGACATGGATCCCTGCGCGTTGCTCAATCAATTGTATGGACAGTTGGTGTTGGTGCAGGCAGAAGAGGATTAGACCCAATGGTGAAGCGCCTGCTCAAGGAATTGGGGGTTAGAGCGTGCAATACAGAAATGTTTTCTCTAAAGAGGATGCTGAAAGTTTTGATCGCCATACCCAAAGCTTGCGCAACGAATGGCTCGACACTTAATTGATAATAATGTCATCGTCCGATCATGAAACGGCATCTGCGCCTGCCTGCGCTACCGCATGGTCGTTTTCAACGGTGTCGCCGGATACGCCGATGGCTCCGATAATCTCCCCTGTCGCATTTTTAATGGGTATACCGCCGGGAAACGTGATCAGTCCACCATTGGAATGCTCAATGTTGTACAGCGAACCGCCAGGTTGGGATAACTTGCCTATCTCGCCGGTAGGCATATTGAAATAGCGAGCCGTACGAGCCTTTTTTTGTGAAATATCGATGGACCCCAACCAGGCATTGTCCATGTGGACAAATGCCACTAAATTGGTTCCGCTGTCTACGACAGCGATGTTCATTAGGGTGTTTAACGCTGCTGCTTTCGCCTTGGCCGCCGCTATGGCCCGCTCGGCCTGTTCTAATGTGATGTTCATTACGATTTAATTTTTTTGTTTGAAACACAATATTAAAGATAAATGAAGGGAAAAGACAGCATTGCCGTATATTTTTTATGGGACTGTCGATTATTTGAGACCTCATCCACATAAACATTGACATTTCTTGACGATATCATGGGTGACTACGAAAGCGTGGCATGCGTGGTGTCGAAGATACTATACAGTGGATCATCTCCTAGTGGGCACCTAAAATGTCCGTATATGAACAGGCTACTGTTCGGAATCGAACACTTTTAAGGTTATCATTTGACACATAAACCTGTATATCAATATTTTGTATGTTTGGCGCAGTAGGTGTGGGTGGTTCTGCTGTTAGCTATGGAGGAGGTATGATTAAGAGCTATTTCAAAATCGCGTTTAGAAATTTAAGTCGGCACAAGTCTTTTTCCCTGCTGAACATTGCAGGGCTGGCTATTGGTATGGCATCCAGCATCTTGATACTCCTGTGGGTGCAACATGAAAAAAGCTATGATCGCTTTCACACCCATGCCAATGAAATCTACCGCATTACCTGTGAGGCTACGGAAGAGTTTAAGGCGGCGGTAAATCCCGCAGGCATGCCAGCCGGGTTAAAAGCCGAAATACCAGCCATTACGAATACCGTACGCTTTAGCAAACCATCATCGAACGTGTTGGAGTATGGTGACAAAAAATTTGAAGAAAAACAGGGGTTTTATGCTGATTCGACCCTTTTGGAAGTGTTTTCTTTTCCATTGGTCAAGGGGAATCGAACAACTGCCATGCAGCGCCCCGATGCCATCTTAATTTCAGCGGATTTGGCGAAAAAATATTTTGGTGATGCCGACCCCATTGGCAAGACACTGAAAAAGAACAACAGCGATTTGGTTACCATAACGGGCGTTTTAGCTAACGTACCTCCACATTCTCATTTGCAGTTTGATTACATCATGCCCATGTCGGCCATCGCCAAAACTAATCGCGACTTGGTAAACAACACATGGGATAATTTTAATTTTTACGCTTACATCCAACTCGACAAAACGTTTAAGCCAACAAAAGCGAATCTGGTCGCGTTGGAAAAACAGATGGATGATATCTATAAGCAGCATGTTCCTGAATTGGAATTAAAGATCATGTATCATGTCCAACCGCTTACATCCATTCATCTGCATTCCCATCTCCAAATTGAATTGCCTGGAAATGGCAATGTTCAATATGTCAATATCCTTTTCTTGGTGGCTATATTCATACTGGCCGTAGCCTGTATCAATTTCATGAACCTTTCTACGGCTCGCTCCGCACGAAGGGCTAAGGAAGTGGGCATGCGCAAGGTAGTCGGTGCAGGGAGGAACCAATTGATTGGACAATTCCTAGGGGAATCTATTCTTATTTCTTTTATATCACTCCTTATTGCCATCGCTTTAGTTTGGCTTGCTTTACCGGCATTTAATTATTTAGCTGGTAAAACATTGGGAATAAGTATTTTTGAAGGGAAACTATTGCTAGCCTTGCTGGGGATTGCCTTGCTTACGGGACTGATATCGGGTAGCTACCCTGCGTTATTCTTGTCGGGTTTCAAGCCGCTCAATGTTTTAAGGGGAGGGACAAAACTAGGTGGAAATGGGAATCTGATCTTTCGGAATACGTTGGTGGTGTTGCAATTTGTCGTGTCCATTGGATTATTGATAGGCACCGTAGTGGTATATAACCAACTGCATTATATCAGAAACATGAACATTGGGTACGAAAAATCAAATTTGATCTACGTACAGATGCGCGGTGAAATGTTCGATAAACAGGAAGCTTATAAAAGCGAGTTGGCACGAAACGGGTTAACAGCCAATTTTACAATTACCAGTGCTTTGCCGACCAATATAGTGACTGGCGATATCGATATACAGTGGGAGGGGAAAGACCCCAATTCGCAATTAGTAGTCCCCAATATGGCTGTAAGTGAACGTTTTTTCGATGTGTTTCAAATGAAAATGGCCGCCGGTCGCGCATTCTCCACCGATTTCAAAGGGGATTCGAGCAACTATATCATCAATGAAAAATTCGCTGGAATCATGGGCCTTGATGCGACAACTGCCGTAGGCAAACCGATATCCTATCGTGACCGGCCGGGGACTATCATCGGTGTGGTCGAGGATTTCAATTTCAAACCGATACAGCAAGCTATTGAGCCGATAATTATGCAACTCAATGACTGGGGAGGTACCGTAGTGGTACGCACCCAGCCGGGATCCACAGAGGCCACAATCAAAACGCTGGAAGAGATAAACACTAGTTTAAATCCGGGACACCCTTTTTCCTACGGTTTTTTAGATCAGGATTTGGATAATTTATATAAAGGAGAACAACGCTTGAGCAGCCTGTTTAATCTATTTGCCGGGCTGGCCATTTTTATCTCATGTTTGGGATTGTATGGTTTGTCGGCTTTCATGGCTGAACAACGTTTCAAAGAAATTGGTGTTCGTAAAGTATTGGGGGCTACTGTCTTCAATGTCGTGTACCTGCTCTCAAGGAGCTTCATTAGACTTATCCTTATTGCCATCGTTATTGCCACACCGATTGCTTGGTACGCCATGGATAGTTGGTTAAGTGGTTTCGCTTACCGGGTTGATGCAGGATGGATGGTCATTGTGCTGGCGTCCGTTGCCGCGACGGCCATTGCACTATGCACGGTCAGTTATGAATCGATTAAAGCCGCAATGGCCAATCCGGTGGATAGTTTGAGGGATGAATAGACTGTTTATTCGCAAATTCGCCGATGCGCTGATCTGCAAATCAGCAAATACATGTAAGCTATGATAAAGAACTATTTCAAAACCGCGTGGCGCAACCTATTAAAAAACAAAGTCTTCAGCCTGATCAATATTCTTGGGCTGGCTGTAGGTATGACAGCTTTTTTGCTCATTTTGCAGTATGTCAGCTTTGAACGGAGCTATGATAATTTTCATGTCAATGCGTCTAATATTTACCGGATAAGCACCGATGATCAAAATGGTCCACCCCGTAAAACCACATTAACACCTCCTCCAATAGGTCACGAACTGCAAAAGAATTATCCGGAAGTAGTCCATTTTACCCGGCTCATCCTCCCCTGGAGCGGACAGGCAGCCACCAGTACATTAGGTTGGCAGGATTTAAAAGGGAATACCATCAGGCAAAATTTTCATTGGGGTTTTTACACTGACCCCGGCTTTTTGAAGATGTTTTCTTTTCCTTGGATTAAAGGGGATAAGCAAAATGCCCTGGATGGCACGAATAAAATAGTATTGACTGAAAGTACAGCCCGTAAACTTTTCGGGAACGATTGGAAAGAGAATGACCGGATCATCGGGCAAACGTTGGAATATATCAATGAATTTGATCGTTTCTCCCTAGTGATTACCGGTATCATGGCCGATGCTCCGGAAAATTCCCATTTTCAATATGATTTCTTGGCTTCATTTGCTACCCTATCAACTGGCTGGGCCAAAGATTTTATGGAAACATGGGGAGGGCACAGAGTCTATACTTATTTACAATTAACGCCCGGCGCCGATGCCAATGTGTTTTCTCAAAAGATAAATGAATATGTGGCTCAACAAGGACCGACAGCGCTTAGGGAAAATACCGTCTTTTCGTTGCAGCCTCTGAAGGGTATTTATCTACACTCCCACCGGGAAGAAGAGTTGAAAGTGAATGGAAATGCCACCTATATTTCTTTTCTTTCCATGATCGCAATATTGATACTACTCATTGCCTTGGTAAATTATATCAATCTGACGACAGCCAAGGCGGTAGCGAGAGGAAACGAAGTAGGGGTAAGGAAAGTGCTGGGTGCATTACGCCCCCAACTCATCAAGCAGTTTCTTTTCGAATCATTATTGTTGAATGGCGTTGCTCTCGTTTTGTCTGTAATTCTTCTTCAGTTAGCCATACCTTTTTATACGCAAATTACCGGGAAGGCGTTAAACTATGATAGCGGTGGCTTTTGGTGGTTCATTCTATGGGTATTCCCGATAAGCACACTACTCGCTGGATTATACCCCGCTTTTGTGCTGTCAGGTTATCATCCCATGCAGGTGTTGAAAGGTAAATTGATGTATTCCCGAAGTGGAAAGCAATTGCGCAAAGGAATGGTGGTATTTCAATTCTGGGTGTCTATGATTCTCATCATTTTCACTTTCGCGGTATACAACCAGTTGCACTATATGCGCAACCATAATCCGGGATTCGACCAGGAAGGAGTAGTGGTGGTAAAAGGCCCCGGCAATCGTACTGAAACCTGGATTGAGCATGATCAGCAACGGAATAAAGGAGAGGAACTTGACCCTTTTAAAGAAGCCGCAGCCCAATATACAGAGGTAAAAGCCATTTCGCTCTCGTGGTCAATTCCAGGTGAACGAAGCAGCATCTGGCCGATAGAATTGGGCGAAGTTTACGATAACAATAAAATTGATGTGTTAACAGCGGATAATGATTATGCAGAAGTTTATGGGTTGGAGCTGTTGGCGGGTCGATTTGACACTGACAAAGGCGCAGTCATCAATGAACGTGCAGCTGAAATTTTGGGATTCGATGACCCCGCAGCCGCTGTAGGACAAGTATTCAGAGATAACCGAAACGCTGAACGTAATATACAGGGGGTAGTCAGAGATTACCACCACCATAGTCTTCAACACGAAATTCTTCCCCTAATGTTCGTCAGAAATGACCCGACCTATAAACTAGACACTTATTACAGCATAAAAGTAGCTATAGATAACCTAGAAGCCACCCTTTCGCAGATTGGTGCCACTTATGAAAAAGTGTATCCGCATGAACCTTTCGAGCATTATTTCATAGACAGCTATTTTGAAGCACAATACCAGGAAGACGTGCGATTTGGCAAGCTTTTCGCGATTTTTTCTGGGCTTACTATTTTTATTGCATGTCTGGGATTATTTGGGCTTTCCATACACACAGTTATTGAAAAAACCAAAGAAATTGGTATACGGAAGATATTAGGTGCGTCAGTGAAGAATATCCTCGCACTGCTGGCAAAAAACACCTTAAAACTCATCCTTGTAGCCTGTATCTTAGCATTGCCTATTTCTTACTGGAGCATTCAGGCTTGGTTATCGGATTATGCTTTCAGGATAGATTTGGATTGGTGGCTTTTTGCTATTCCGGTTTCAGTGGTACTCCTTATCATTCTACTGACCATCGGTTTCCAAGCCCTACGGGCGGCGGTGGCTAATCCGGTGGATAGTTTGAGGGATGAGTAGTCGTCTGGTTATTCATGGATGCGCTCTTCGCGGATGCACAGATTTGGAAATCAATAATAAACAAATCAGCAAATACATGTAAGCTATGATAAAGAACTATTTCAAAACCGCGTGGCGGACCATGGTCAAGGACAAGACCTATGCTACCATCAACATCCTCGGCCTCACCATCGGGCTTTGCGCTTGCATGATGGTAGGTACGGTGGTATTGGATGATCTTTCTTATGATCACTTCTGGACGCATAAGAATGAGCTGTACCGCATTATTACCGTGGATACCGCAGCGGGTTTGGAAGGCAAGAACGCCTCGGCCTATACCAATATTGGCAATGAGTTCAAAAACAACTTCCCCGAAGTAGAACGGGCAGCGGCGGTACAGAAATGGCAATACGATTTCCGGAAAATGCAAACCGCCGATGAAACCATTCCGATGAGCGTCATAAAAGCTGACACTAACATATGGATGATGCTTGATTTTACTATTTTGGAGGGAAACCCACATCAATACATTGCCGGTGTAGGCAACCTCATCATTACAGAACGCTTCCGCAATATCCATTTCCCGAATGAAAACCCGATCGGAAAAACCATCTATAGCGTGTCTGCCTATGACGATGAGGCCAAACCATTTCAGATTACTGGTATCATGGCCGACCTGCCATCAAATACCTACCTCCGAGCGGATGGGTTGCAGATAACCGAGCCCTCCAGTATGGTTCTCAATCGTGAAGGTTGGGGTTATTACGAAGAACAAATGCTACTGATGAAGCCAAATACAGATATGGCTGGGTTTGCTAAAAAAGCTAACCGCTGGTATCGCGAATTTTTGACCGATGCCTCTGAAAGCGCTCAAATAAGCTTGCCTACTTATGAATTTCAACCTATCGAGGATATCTATCTGAAATCCGACTTTTCCTATCAATCGGTGAAGGGTGACCTTAGCAACATCTACATCTTTTCGGTGGTAGCGGCTTTGCTGCTGGCTATTGCTTGCATTAACTTCGTCAACCTGAGCACAGCCCGTGCCATGCGGCGGCTCCGAGAAACGGGTGTACGCAAAGTGTTGGGGGCAGAAAAGAGACAACTTATTTTCCAATTCCTTATCGAGGGTTTATTGTTTTTCGGAATTTCTACGGTACTAGCGTGTGGCCTTTACGCTCTGTTTTTACCTCCTTTGGAAGGATTTGTCGGCCACTTACTTACCATTCGTTTCACCGGCAACTTGCCATTATTCCTATCGTTCATTGCTACGATTTTCTTAATTGCCCTCATTACCAGCGCTTATCCCGCTTGGATGTTGTCGGGCTTCAGGGCCAATAATGCATTGAGGAATCGTTTTGGCTCAGGTGTGCTATCCAGCGCAGCTGTTATTCGGAAAGCATTGGTGGTCACACAATTTGGCCTTGCCCTTTTAGTGCTCATTGGTATGATTACCATTTGGCGGCAGATGCAGTTTATGGCGGATAAAGACTTGGGATATAACCCTTCCAACGTTTTAAGCATTCCGTCTTTCATTACCGAAGGTAATGGGAATACATTGAAACAAGAAATTGTCCGGCTCCCCGGTGTGAAACGGGTGAGCCTAACAGAATGGATACCGACTAAGGGTACCGGGGGCATGATGATGAACCTGACCCACCCTCAACGGCCGGACGAACAAGTACAGGTAAGTGTCATCTTTGGTGATGCGGATTTACCTGCGTTGCTGGAGTTGCATCTTTCGGACGGACGCCTTTTTGACCAACGCGAGGAAAACACTGGGTTTAATCGTGAGATGATGTTTTCGCAGGACAAGAATACAAGAACGCGTTATAGGTATCATGCAAAAGCCCTGCTTACTGCCAGCACAGCAAAACTGTTTGATGTCGCAGACCTCGACGTCTTTGCCCCTTCGCTGAACGCTACGCCTGTAGGTATCATAGATGATTTTCACAGTGTTTCTTTGCGGGACCCTATCAAACCCACGGTTATACATGCTAATGAAAATATGAAATACGCCTATGCCCTGATTAAAGTGAAAACAGGGCATGAGGCAAACGTAATGCGTGGAGTCAATAAGCTATGGAAGCAATTCCATCCTGAAAAACCATTAAAATTGGAATGGTTGGACGACCTGGTTAAAAAGCAGTATGAAAAAGAGGCTAAGCAAGCGCAATTATTTACGTTTTTCAGTGCGTTAACCTTATTTCTGGCTTCATTGGGCATTTTCGGCTTGGTGGTACACACCACCGAACAACGTGTAAAAGAAATTGGCATACGCAAGGTATTGGGAGCGTCAGTGGGCAGTATCGTCCGGTTGTTTTCCGTCGACTACATAAAGCTGGTGGGTATTGCCTTATTGGTGGCCTCTCCGCTTGCATGGTGGGCGATGAACAAATGGTTGCAAGATTTTGCCTACCGTATCGATATCGAATGGTGGATGTTTGCCGTAGCTGGGCTGGCGGCTGTGATGATCGCGCTGGCTACGGTAAGCTGGCAGGCGATACGGGCAGCGGTGGCTAATCCGGTGGATAGTTTGAGGGATGAGTAATGAAGGGTATCGCGGTATTGGTGGAGTTTAGTTTTCGGGGATGATTTTGTATATTCGCCATTGTAGAACATCGTTTACTATGTGCAGTACCACGATTTGGGAAAGCTTTAATGATAGGCAACTTGGGTAAAGGGAAGGATAGTATACGGCAATGTTATATCAGCTAATATGGCGAACCTCTACATAATATCTGGATGCAATGGTGCTGGCAAAACTACGGCTAGTTACACTATACTGCCAGAAATCCTCGAATGCAGAGAATTTGTGAATGCCGATAATATCGCTGCCGGTCTGTCGCCGTTTAATCCCGAGAGTGTAGCATTGGAAGCAGGTAGGATTATGCTCAACCGAATCCATGAACTGCTGGATGAAGAAGCAGACTTTGCCTTTGAAACGACGCTATCGACACGTAGCTATGTCGCTCTGGTGAAGGATGCCAAGCAAAGAGGTTATGAGGTGACGTTACTCTATTTTTGGTTAGATTCACCTGAGCAGGCCGTCAAGCGGGTAGCCAAGCGCGTTGCCAAAGGAGGCCACCATATCCCTGACGATGTAGTCATACGCAGGTATTTTAGGGGACTGCATAATTTGATGTATTTATATACCCCTATATGTGATAGATGGGTGATTTTAGATAGTATGAAGCTTGTCCCCCAGCCTGTGGCCAAGCGTGATAAATTTGGAGAAACGATATTTAATGACGAACTTTGGGGTATTATAAAAAGGCAAAGTGATGAACAATATTGATGCATCATTATTTCTGGACAAAAACTCTTTCACCGATAAAATTCTGTTTGGTGTTCAAAAAGCATTGCGTAAACTTGCTGAAGAAGCAGCAGCCAATGATGAAAGCCTCGTGGTAAAAATCGATGGCGAGATCAAGGACGTACCTGCCAAAGAGCTGTTAAAGACTTTGCCTGAAGAATAGCGCCCCTCGCGTTAAGCACATCCACTGGTAGGCGTTGCTTTTTTGCAGGCCCAACTTCAAAAAATAGGATTTTAACAAAATTTTAACAACATGCGATGCAATTCAGCATAGTCGTTTGGCGTTTTAGTAGTAAAATTGTCTTTTCATAATTTAGGTTTATAATTGGTTAGTTAGAAAGCCCCGATTCTCCCCGTTTCGGGGCTTTTCTTTATGAGCGCCCGCTCTCGACTGAAAATCCCTGAAAACCGATATTTCCATTGTGAAGCGGATAGCCTAAGTTTCCTCTATAAAATCTGTCGTTACTTCGTAATTTGAACGGCTTTGACCGGAAATGAACGGGATTGAATTTGATATAATCGACCACAATCCCATCCTTTGTCCTACAACGAACAAAACTACTAATGTTGTATCAATGAGGAACATCGCATGAAAACAAAAGCAAAACTGGTTCAAGAATGTGAGGGTAAAACCAAAATCGAATTAATTATCAAAAGACTTAATTTATGATACGCAACCTTTTCAAAACCACGTGGCGTCTGTTGTCCCAAAGCAGGTCCTTCGGGATGATAAATGTAATCGGACTTGCATTGGGTATGGCATGCTGCCTGTTGGTTTTCCTGTGGGTACAACATGAGCGGCGTGTCGACGACTTCCTCCTCGATAACGACCAACTTTATACGGCATACCAAACCTTCTACTCCGAGAATCGGGCAGATGGCAACTACGGCACACCCATTCATTTCAGCAGTACACCGGAAAAAAACGAACGTGTTTTCCTGCTCCAAGATGCAAAAGACGCCATACCCGAGATCCAGTCTGTGGTTTTCTACGCCACGGGATACGAATTACCCTGGGGGCATCCCGAAACCCTCGAAGCAAACGGCAAGAAAAATAAGTTCAACGGTGCCCGTGCCAGCGGGGATTTCTTCAAAGTGCTGGGCTATGCGCTCCTTGAGGGTGATGTGGAAACCGCATTGAAGGATCCCCGTAACATCGTCATCTCCCGCGAGGTGGCCGAAAGTTATTTCGGTTCGGCGCAGGATGCCATGGGACAAACCATCCGCTATGAAAACCGCCTGGATTTTATCGTGTCGGCCGTATTTGACGATATTCCCGCCAACAGTTCCCTCGATTTCGATTTCTTGCTCAGTTGGCAAGCGCATAACACCATACTTGAATGGGCATCGTCCGAATTCAATACCTACGTGCTGTTGGACGATCATGCACATTCATCGTTAGTTGAAAAGAAAATCAACGCGTTCATCAAACCACGCCTGAAAGAAGAAAAAGGTGTTGTCACCCAAATCGGGTTGCAGCCACTAAAAGACCGGCATCTTTATGGCAATTTTGTAAAAGGTAAGCCGGCGACCGGCCGCATTGTCTATGTCCGGCTTTTCAGCGGTGCAGCCATTTTTATCCTGATTATCGCCTGTATCAATTTTGCGCTGATTGCCACCGCACGTTCGATCAAAAGAAGCAAAGAAATCGGTATCCGTAAAGTGCTGGGGACATCCAGATCATTGCTCATCCTCCAGTTTTACATGGAGGCCTTGCTCTTGTCCTTTTTTGCCCTGCTGATCACGCTTTTCTTGGTTTATATTACATTACCGTTTTTTTCCGGGCTAACCGGCACGGAAATCGCGTCACCGTTCGGCCAAGCGCAATTTTGGGGCGCCGCATGCACCCTCACTGCGATCACCGCGCTGCTAGCGGGCACCTATCCTGCCATTTTCCTGTCCGGTCTGCAACCGACCAAGGCCTTGAAGCAACGGCAGTTGTTCTCCATGAAAAGAGGGGCATTGCGCAGGGCGCTGATTGTCTTCCAGTTCAGTCTTTCGGTATTGTTCTTGGTGACGACCATCGTCGTTTCAAAGCAAACGCAATACACCCAGACATTACAGTTGGGTTATGACCGCGAGAATTTGTTGTATACGCGCATTGAAGGGGAACTGATGGAACAAAGCAATTACAACTTATTCAAAACGCTGGCCTTGGATGTGCCTGGCGTGACCATGGTCGATCGGGCCAGTGAAACCCCTCATGCCATGCGTTTCGTAGTCGATGTGGCCGATGGCGTTTCCAACACGTCGGACGGTGAGGACGCGATCAACTGGGAAGGAAAGCAAAAAAGCACAACCGTTGGCTTCAAGCCCGTATCCGTTGGCTATAATTTTGTTAAACTGATGGGACTGGAAATCACGGAAGGGCGCGACTTTTCCACAGCCATCGCCACGGATTCCGCAAGTGCTTTTCTGGTGAATGAAGAAGCCGTGCGGCAAATGGGCATGGAAAACCCCATAGGCAAATGGGTTTCCGCATGGCAAAAGAAGGGACAAATTATCGGCGTATTGAAAGACTACCATACCTATTCATTGCACGAACCAATCAAACCGCTGATCGTCGATGTAAAGGAATACGAATATTTCGGGGTGATCTTGATACGTGTTGAGGCTGACAAGACCAGACAAGCATTGGACGGGCTCAAGCGAGTTTACAGCACCATCAACCCGAAGTTTCCATTTGATTACCAATTTGTCGACACGGAATACCGAAGCTTCTATACCAACGAACAGGTGATGGCCAGGCTTGTCAATGTGTTTACCTCACTGGCAATCGTGATTTCCTGCCTGGGCCTGCTCGGACTGGTCATCTTTTCCATCGAGCAGCGCACGAAAGAAATCGGTATCCGCAAAGTGCTGGGGGCATCAGTGGCCAGCATCGTCGGCATGTTATCCAAAGACTTCATAAAGCTTGTATTGATTGCCGTAGTTATCGCTTCTCCGATTGCCTGGTGGACCATGAACCGCTGGTTGGCTAATTTTGCCTACCGCATTGACATCCAATGGTGGATGTTTGCTGCTGCCGGCTTGACTGCGGTAATGATCGCTCTAATTACATTAAGCTGGCAAGCGATTCGGGCGGCCGTCGCTAATCCAATTGATTCGCTGAGGGACGAGTGATTGCGAACAATCCCGGTGACCGGATCCGCATGAAGACCACAACTATCGCTATGGGAGTCTCTCGATAGCAAGCCATAAACCCGCCGACGCCGTACCGTTCCCTATTCGCCTCCTATTCGCTGCTGTCCCGCATATACGCCGCTATATATCCGCTAAAAAGCCGCGAAAGCGGCATTATGGCGAAGTAATAGCGTACACTTAGCGATAGAATTGCAAATACGGATATGTCCCGGATATACCCCGCCTATAGTATAAAATACTGTCCGTATTTGAACAACAGGTGTTCGAAATCGGACACCTCGGGCACGTATAAATGGTCATAATTCACTTATTATTAACATATTGTATGTTTGGCGTAGTTGCTGCTACATCCAAACCATGCTGATCAATCACCTCAAAATAGCTTGTCGGAATGCAATGCGGAATCGTACGCAGACCATCATCAATCTCTTCGGCCTTACATTGGGGATTGCCTGTGTTGTACTGATTGCGCTATTCATTAATAGTGAACTCCGGTACGATAGGCATTTTGAAGATACAGATCGTATTTTCCGAGTAAACACCAACGGAAAGATGGGCGAAGAGGAATTTTTAGCGGGCTATACCCCACCCCCTCTTGGCAAAGCGCTTCTGGAAGATTTCCCCGAAATAGAAAGCTACACACGTATTTACCGTCCAAGCCAAAAAATCATAAAAACGGTAAATGATAATCGTCAGCAGCTCCAGTTTATCGAGAACGGAATTTTGAGTGTCGATTCGAACTTCCTTGAATTGCTTGCCTATCCGCTACAAGCAGGCGTTCGCAGCACCTGTCTGACAGATCCGCATAGCATCGTGCTGACCGACCATATGGCAAAAAAATATTTTGGCACTGCTGATCCAATAGGTAAGCGCTTGCTCATTGAGGGAACCAATAGGCCATACACCGTCACAGCGATAGTGTCCAACACCCGCTATCCAAGCTCCCTGACGTTCGACATCCTAATTCCTGTTGCCAACAGCGAAGACGTACGCTACTTCGATTGGAGCTGGGTGTGGATCAACATGGCTACGTACATCAAATTAAAAGAACATGTGCCCACAGACGCGGAAGCAATAAAACACCTCGAATCTAAATTTCCCGACATGATTCGCCGGCGTGCAGCAAGTGCTTTCGATCGTATAGGCCAGCCTTATGACGAGTTTCTGGAACGAGGGAACAGGTGGGCATTCAGTCTTCAGCCTTTGCTGGATATACACCTTCATTCTGCTGATATCATTTCAGTAATTACGGATCAAGGAGGCATCAAAACTGTCTATTTCTTTGCAATCATTGCGCTCTTCATCCTGCTGCTGGCTTGTGTCAACTTCATGAATTTATCTACCGCAGGTGCCATCGGACGTGTCAAAGAAATCGGGGTGCGTAAAGTAATGGGTTCCGGCCGCCGGGGTGTAGCTCGCCAATTTTACCTCGAAGCATTGGCAATGAGTACGCTCGCTTGTCTGCTGGGGCTTGTATTGGCATACGCCGCTATCCCTTATTTCAACCAACTCGCCGGTAAATCCATCGACTTTGGAACACTTTGGGCAAATGGCAATTGGGGCTTCATCATTTTGCTTGTATTGGTTTGCACCGGCCTCGCAGGCAGTTATCCAGCACTATATCTCAGTAGCTTTAAACCCGTAACGATATTAAGAGGCAAGAAAATACCCACAGGATTTGCGAACAGCAAAGGCACTAGGAACGGACTAATAGTATTCCAGTTTTCGATTTCCATAGCGCTGATAATCTGTACAATGGTAGTGTACCAGCAACTTCAATATGCCCAGCGCCGAGACTTGGGTCTCGATAGCGAAAATGTACTTGTTATATCCAACAGCAATCGCCTGGGCAACCAAGAGCATAGTTTCAGGGAAGCACTAAAAAACCTGTCGGCCATAAAAAATGCTTCCGCTACCACTAGCCTACCGGGTAGGGGTGCCTTTGGGGATTTCTACGTACCGCTAGCCAGCGCGGGCGACAAGCCCGTGGTCGAAGACATCACGCTCAATTCGTACCTAACGGATCACAACTTTCTGCCTACCTTAGGCGTTTCGCTCATCTCCGGGAGAAACTTTACCAAAGGATTTAACGATACCAGAACGGTACTCATCAACGAAACGGCAGCAAAACGAATGGGCTATAAAAATCCAATCGGCAAATTTATTAAATACCCAGGCGGCGACGCAGCTGAATCTTATCAGATCATTGGCATAATAAAGGATTTCCATACTGAATCATTGCACAGCTTGATTCAACCATTCGCGCTGTTCCATGAGTCTTCCCAATCGTATGATATACCGTTTTCGAATATTGCCGTACGCATAGCGCCCGGTGATGTTCCGACCGTCCTGAAGGAAATAGGCGATCTTTGGAAATCTTTCGCTCCCAACATTCCATTTGAATACAGCTTCCTCCGTGAAGAACTAGCTATGCAATATGAAGCCGACCAACGTGTTGCCAAAATCATTGGCGTTTTCAGCACGCTGTCTATCGTCATTGCCTGCATCGGGCTGTTGGGGCTAGTCATTTTCGCCACCCAACGTCGCACGAAGGAAATCGGCATTAGAAAGGTATTAGGTGCAACGGAAGGCAGTATTGTGTGTCTTTTATCCAAAGACTTTATCAAATTAGTGTGCTTGGCCATCGTTATCGCTTCGCCATTGGCTTGGTGGGTGATGAATCAATGGTTACAGGATTTTGCTTACCGGATTGATATCGAGTGGTGGATGTTTGCAGCGTCGGGATTGGCTGCCGTGACCATCGCTATGGCAACGGTGAGCTTCCAAGCCATTAGAGCGGCAGTGGCCAATCCAGCTGAATCACTCAGGGATGAATGATCGATTGCTAACATCCGCCAGCTGGCGGATAATAACAACTGAAAATGATAAGTAAACACCTCAAACTCGCTTGGCGGAATCTTTGGAAGAGCAAAACCACCGCCGCTATCAGTGTCATCGGACTCTCAGTAGGCATCGCCTGCTTTTTATTGCTTGGCACTTACCTGCTCAACGAGCTTCGTTTTGATCGTTTCCACCAATATGCCGACCGCATAGCACTTGTCACGGCCGGTATCAAATCGCCGAATGATACTGAAATGCGCTACATGGGCGTTACGCCAACGGCGGTAGCACCCACCTTGGGCGACCGGTTTCCGGAGGTGGAAAAAGCGGCACGCGTTTACCAACGCGGAGCCATGACGGTGCGCCATGGCGAACGGCTGTTCAACGAGCCGGACATCATTTATGCCGATAGCACATTCTTCGGGATATTGACGTACCCTTTTATCGCCGGAGACCCGCGTACCGCGCTCAACCAACCCCAATCGGTGGTATTGACAGCTGCCATGGCTAAGAAATATTTCAGCGACGAAAACCCAATAGGCCAGACCATCCTGCTTGACGAAAAGCCATGGCAGGTAACCGGCGTGGTGCAATCACCTCCAGCACATACCCGATTATCTTTTTCAGCTGTCTTGTCCTATACTACCTTGGAACGCTCGCACAACCTCATTTGGCATTCGGGCAGTGATATTACCTTTTTATTGCTTAAAAACGCGACGGATTTCCAGACAGTTCAACGACAGGCGGATGCCCTCGTAAAGCAGCGATTTGCCGAGCAAATAAAATCAACGTATATCGCGGATTACCGTCTAAATATCGAAAAACTCAGCGATGTGCACCTCCATTCTAAGGCGGCAGGTACGGGCAATATTGCTTACCTGTATATCCTCGGCGGTATTGCCATAGGATTGTTGCTGATCGCCTGCATCAATTTCACCAATTTGGTGACGGCACGCTCTGCGGAACGCACTCAAGAGATTGGGGTGAAGAAAGTGTTGGGCGCCGAGCGCGGTCTGCTGTTCCGCCAGTTCCTGTTTGAATCGGCCTTCGCTGTTTTCATTGCTATTATGCTGGGGCTTTTGCTGGCTATGGTTGCGCTCCCCCTCTTCAACCGGTACGTGGGCATGGACATCAGTATGTTGCATTGGCTGGATGTCCGTTTTTATACGGGTATCGCTACTCTCTTTATCCTCTTATCCCTTGTTGCCGGAGGTTGGCCCGCGCTGGTATTGTCCGCATTCAAACCCATTCACGTACTAAAAGGAAAGGTGACCAATACCCGCAGCGGCGGGAAATTGCGCAAAGGCTTGGTGGTATTCCAATTCTGTATCTCCATCCTTTTCGTTGTCTGCACGGTGATTGCCGGAAGCCAGCTGCATTACATCCAAACCAAAGATACGGGGTTGAATCGCTCACAGGTCGTCGTGCTGGACGGTTCTTCGCTTCCTGTGAAAACCATCGAAACATTCAAAAACGAGCTACTGGGTCAAACGGGCATACAGGGCGTAACAGCCTCCTACCATTCACCGGTAAATGTAACGGGCCGTTATGCCATCATGGGGGCAGATGGCAAAGAATCGGATTTCGCGTTGAGTGTCACGGCCATCCCCATTGAAAAGGATTTCGTGCCGGTATTCGACATCCAACTCCTCGCAGGCAGCAACCTCACCGATGCGGATGTCGAGCGATCCAATCTTGATGACGATGATCGCCGCGAATACGCCTTCATCATCAATGAGCTGGCAGCCCAGACCATGGGCTGGTCAGCCGAGGATGCCCTTGGCAAGTGGATCAACCTGAACGGACGGGAGGGACGGGTTAAAGCCGTGGCGGCCAACTTCAACTTTGCCTCGCTCCATGAGGAGGTGAAACCCATCGTCTTGTTCCCGGACTACGCTTGGTTCGGAAAATTGTTCATCAAAACGACGGACGGAACATCCATCACGCATACGTTGAAGACCATCGAAAGCACTTGGAAAGCCGTCAATCCCAATAAGCCTTTTGACTACCATTTCCTCGATCAGGAATATGAAGCGCTTTACCAGCAGGAGGCACAAACGGCCAAGGTGCTGAATATCTTCGCGCTGGTCACCATACTGGTAGCAGCCATGGGGTTGTTTGGCCTCGCCGCTTTCACTGCACAGCAACGGGTCAAAGAGATCGGTATCCGCAAGGTGCTGGGCGCCTCGGTCATCGGCATCGTACGGATGCTTTCGGCCGACTTCGTAAAACTGGTACTCATCGCAGCGGTGATTGCCTCCCCAATCGCGTGGTGGATGATGAACACATGGTTAGCCGATTTCGCCTACCGCATTGCTATCGAATGGTGGATGTTTGGGTTGGCAGCATTGTTTGCTTTGGTTGTCGCCGTGCTCACCGTAAGTTCACAGGCCATCAAAGCGGCGGTGGCCAATCCAGTGGACAGCTTGAGGGATGAGTAATGGATGGTGATTGGTGGATAGTCTGATGGATGAATGACGTTTTTGAGACGCTGATTCGCGGATTATTGATATCTTGTTTGTATTCAATGGCATCAATGAACCTTCCGCTATCGGATTTTGTCTATGTATAATTAACGAATTAGCAAATAAGCGAAAAAGCTATGATAAAAACCTATTTCAAAATCGCCTGGAGGAATCTTTTAAAGAATAAAAAATCCTCATTTATTAATATCACCGGACTGGCATTGGGAATGGCGGTATTCATATTGATTGCTCTATGGGTATGGGATGAATTGTCCTATGACAAATACCATAAAAATTATGATCGTATTGGAATCGCCGTCCAGGTACAAACATGGAATGGCTCAATCGGTTCAAGTGTAGTGATTCCTCACCCATTGGGAAATGAACTGAAAACCAATTATGGCGACAACTTTGATTATGTGGTGATGGCTTCTTGGGAAGGCAGCCATATATTGTCTCATCAAGATAAAAATTTATCGCAAGAAGGGATATATATGGATATAGACGGGCCAAAAATGCTATCCCTAAATGTGGTACAAGGGAGTATCGATGGTCTGAAGGATCCTAATAGCATCATGCTCTCCGAATCTGTCGCCAAGGCCTTTTTTGGAGAAAACAGCCCGATCAATGAATTGATGAAGATTGACCAAAACCTGGATGTGAAAGTCACAGCGGTTTATGAGGATTTGCCCTATAATACCTCCTTCAAAAGTGTAAAATTTATTGCGCCTTGGGACTTATATGTTACCTCAGAGCCATGGATACAAAGGGCAGCTACCCAATGGGATAATAATTCATTTCAGCTCTTTGCGCAAATCAAAACAGGCTCAAGTTTTGAAATGGTCAACAAAAACATAAGCAATGCAAAGCTAAACCGGGTTTCTGAAGAGGATAGGAAATTTAACGCCCAAATTATGTTGCACCCCATGAAGGACTGGCACCTACGGAACGACTGGAAAGAGGGTGAAGTTGTGGGAGGATTGATTGAATATGTCAAGCTCTTCAGCCTTATTGGCGTATTTGTATTGTTGCTGGCATGCATCAACTTCATGAACCTGAGTACCGCCCGCTCAGAAAAACGGGCAAAAGAAGTCGGCATCCGGAAAACAGTAGGTTCACCAAAAAGACAACTTGTCTTCCAGTTTCTAAGTGAATCCATTTTAATTGCATTTATTGCATTTTTCTTCTCTATCTTGTTGGTGCAGCTATCCTTGCCATGGTTCAATCAGGTGGCCGACAAGAAAATGAGTGTTTTATGGACAAATGGCTGGTTTTGGGGTGCTGGATTAATATTTACTTTATTCACGGGTATCATTGCGGGCAGCTACCCGGCTTTTTACCTCTCTTCTTTCAATCCGTTGAAGGTCTTGAAAGGAACGTTCCGTATGGGCAAATTAGCCGGTTTACCCCGCAAGATATTGGTGGTTGTCCAGTTTTCCATTTCTATAGCCCTCATCATTGGCACAATAATCGTCTTTCGACAAATTCAGCACACTAAAGATCGCCCTGTAGGTTACAGCAGGGATCAGCTGATGATGGTCAATATGGTTACCCCTGATTTCTATGGCAATTTCGATGTGTTGCGGACAGCGCTCAAAGAAAAAGATGTCATTGAAGAACTGTCGCAATCATCCAGTCCGCTCACTGCAGTGTGGTCAAATAGCGGGGGCTTTGACTGGGAAGGAAAGGATCCGAATCTGTCTACCGATTTTGCCACGATTTGGATAACCCACGAATATGGCAAAACCATTGATTGGCACATCAACGCAGGCCGGGATTTTTCGAGGGATTTTGCTACGGATTCCACAGCGATCATCATCAATGAAGCAGCCGTAAAATTCATGGGTATTGAAGATCCCGTGGATAAAGTAATAAAATGGGGCGATCGAAGTTATCGCATTATCGGCGTAGTGGATAATGTATTGATGAGTTCTCCGTTTAAACCGGTAAAACAAGCCGTTTACTTGGTGAGTTATGAAAACGTGAATTGGATAAATCTAAAACTCAATCCTGCTAAAAGCGCAAAGGAATGCATTGTGCAGATTGAAGCGGTATTCAAAGATGTGATTCCCAATGCCCCCTTTGAATACAAATTTGTGGATGATGAGTACGCAGCAAAGTTTGCTCAGGAAGAACGAATAGGTAAGCTCGCTACATTCTTTGCCTTATTGGCCATTATCATCAGTTCTCTAGGTGTATTCGGTTTGGCCTCATTCGTTGCCGAGCAACGAACAAAGGAAATCGGCATACGGAAAATCGTCGGCGCTTCCATTTTCCAGCTGTGGAGGTTATTATCGAAAGACTTCGTACTGCTTGTTGTTATTTCCTGTTTAGTGGCTATTCCGATTTCCTATTATTTTTTGCATGAATGGTTGCAAAAATATGACTACCGCTCAGAAATATCATGGTGGATTTTTGCCATAGCAGCCTTAGGAGCCATCATCATAACGATTGTCATTGTCAGTTTTCAAACGATTAAAGCAGCGACAGCCAATCCAGTAGATTCGCTAAGGGATGAGTGATTAGCAGCCCCCAACTAATCCTTACATGGGACAAGTACTTGCTCCATTTCTGTAATACGCCGGTTACTCAGTTCGCCGGCGATTTGCAGCAAGGAGGATACGCGGTAGTAAAGCGCCCATGCTTGTTCTTCCTTTACTTTGAAACCCGCAGTATATCGGCTATCGGTATAGCTATTTTTGAGCAAGTTGAAAAGCGCTATGTCCTGTGGGTTTTCGCGCGGGAATATGGAAGCGATTTCCGGGGCGATGGTGCTGCATAGTTTGAGCATCCAAGCGAGGTTGTGTGTGCCAGGGCGCATATGTAACATCACCTTGAGCAGGGCCTTACAAGCCTGTTCCACCGTTTGATGTAGCATGAATACGGCCATACCAAAATTGTGTTCCACAAGACAATAAGCCGCACAATCCATGAATTGGCAGCTGTTGTTGAACCAACGCCGCCAGCCCTCTCGTGTTTTTTGCAATAGTGTTTCATGACAAATAAATCCTTGGCGCCCTGGTAAGCCTCCTTGATGGCTATATAACAAGGCACCATGTCTGAACACTTTGCAAACAAATGCATCACCTGCTGCCAATCGTTCCATGGCCTCGGTACGCCCCATTACTACGGTCGTATATCGGTTTTCCTTGGTGTTGAGATTGTTGGCATGGTGCTGGATATCATATAGGCACCGTTGTTCGTCATCGCTATACACCAATAGGATATCTGCCTGAAACCATCTTTTGCTGGTTCGCTGCGCGAAACAATGTGTACATCGTGATTCATGCCGCTGCAGGGCAAAACAAAAAATGTAACTGGTACTGATTCGTTCAACAAGCG
This sequence comes from Parapedobacter tibetensis, assembly GCF_024704835.1. Classification (GTDB taxonomy): domain Bacteria; phylum Bacteroidota; class Bacteroidia; order Sphingobacteriales; family Sphingobacteriaceae; genus Parapedobacter; species Parapedobacter tibetensis. The sequence goes on along the minus strand of NZ_JAMXBE010000002.1, from coordinate 131,492 downwards.
CCCGGCTTGTTTGGCGTAATGCAGCTTGTTGGGCTACACTGAGTTCACTGGGGTCGATATCCATGGTAATAGTCTTTTAGTGTTCAACATCATATCATTAAGTGGTAACTTTTTATCAATCACTGGCAATTGCCGGAAAATTGCACTTGTTCTTCGGCTTTGTCAGTGAAAAACGGATCCTATTGGTGCCAAGGCTTATGCTACATAAGCCACTTTGCCATCCTTGAGCTGTTGAATACGCTCGCGGCAACGTCGGTCAGCAGCATCAATAATGGTTGTTACGCAGTTCATTAGCTTCATCACATCTTCCGGGGTGGCTTCAAAAGAATCCTTGTAGCGGGCATCACTGTGTCCTTTGAGCAGTATTCCTGTGAGCCGGATGTCCTCCTCGGTTTGACGAGGTAAAGCGATAGCGGGGTAAGACACCGTTGCATCGATGAGCCGCAACAACCTGTTCAGGCCATTGCTATTGGTTCGGTAGCCCGTCAACACACGGAGCATGCCGGCATAGCAATGTTGTACAGCTTGATGCAACAGATACACGGCAAGATTAGGCTGTTCCACTGTGCGGTAGAATGTTGCCCCTTGGAGAAATCCTTTGGCCAAGGCATGCCATTTGTCCCAAAATTTTTCCCGTTTAGTAATTCGTGCAGCGATGGGTTTGCCCTCGCTCGGTACCGCAAAAGATAGCTCGTTTCGATCATGGATTAGTGTCCCGTTTTTATAGATGGAAGTAAAGAATGTACTGCCATTTTGTAGGGCTGCATTCACCTCTTCCATGGGGTGCACAATGGCAATAACCGCTGCAACGGACTTTGTCGCCTCTTCGATCCGTTGCTGGGCAATGGCCATGTGTAGCGTGTTATCCGCTGTGGGGATGACCAGTAAGCTGTAACTGTTTTGGGCCACTCCATTTTCTGGCCTAATTTCTTCGAAGCAGCTTTTCCGCACCACTCGATGAATGGTATTGCCAAAGCAAATGATTTTTTCTACCGCCATCACCTCGGTGATGGCGGTAATAAGTTGTTGAATTTCTTCACCAAGGTAATTTGGTGTTTGCGTTGTTGAAGTTTCTAATGATTCCATAGTATTTAAGTGTTAGTGTTAGCTATTGTTCTTCACTTTATATCCATCATAAATCCGATAAGTTTGCGCCGGATCGCTGCGTGAACCCTAGTAGACCACAGACGGAACCTGCGGAGCAAGCTTGAGTGCCATTGAAAACAAACGTGCAATGAAAAAATCTGTCGTATAGCTCATTTTAGTCCAGTAACTATTTTTTTGCGAGAAATTCGTACCTTGCAATGGCCAACACCACAAAGATACTATCTTTAGATACTAATTACAATATCAAACTGCACTGAAATGCTAAGTATTTTAGAAAACATTGATTTACAGTCAGAAAAAATTGGGCCTCGGCTAAAAGGAATCCGCAATTCTTTGGAAATGACGGTAGAGGAGTTTTACAGCCCACTAATGAAAAGCTTCAATAATGGATCATCCATAGAAAACAACAAACGCAAATTGGGAAAGCGATTGGCAAAAGATATTATCGAATACTATAATATCAATCCTGGATATCTAAGCACTGGAGAAGGTGAAAAGTTACTCAAGATACGGCCCTATCACAAGGAAAGCTTCAAGCCTCGAGTATCTTCAGTAGGAGCCGAAGAAAGTGTACCTTATTACGACATAAACTTAGCCGAGCTACAACAGCAACTACCGGATATCTTTTACGATAGTACACCAGAATATTATGTAAACTACCGCCCTTTTAACGACTGTACGGCTTACCTACCTATATACGGTGATAGCATGTACCCACGTTTTGTCAACGGCGAAATTATCGCCATCAAGGAGATTACCAATCCAAATATTATCCTTTGGGGTGAAGCCTATCTCGTAATCACCGATGAGCATGCCAACAGTATGGTCACCGTGAAGTTACTTTATGAACACGCGGATACCACCAAAATTATCCTCCGCTCCTCCAACTCCGATTATAAAGGCGATACCATCATCGACAAAGCTTCCATTGTAAAGCTGTACATCATCAAGGGTAAAATCACGAGGAGTCAAATATAATGAGGAGGAATCATCCCGTTACTCTCCTGAAGTATCATTAAAATCTTTGGGTGGATGATTTGTTATAAGCCTAATTTCATGATCGCCGAGCTCGATTGCCCTTTCCTTATACAGTCCACCAATGGCTTTCTTAAAGGCTTTTTTGCTAATCTGGAAACGCTCGTATATTTCCTCAGGCGTACTTTTATCACCCAGACCAATTCTTCCCCCTTCGACTGTTAAGGCATGCAATAATACTTCCTTAGTCTGAAGAACATGCCCAAACCCCTGTGGCTGCAGGCTGAGGTCAACCTTACCCTCTACGCGGATATTTTTAATCCATCCTTTCCGTTTATCACCTATCGCGAGGTTGGAAAAAATTTCATTATGGTATAATAAACCAATATAACGATTGTTGATAATCGCATTGAAACCCAGGTCGGTTTGTTCACTGATGAGCAAACTCACCTCATCACCCACTTCAAAATCGAGATCCTCCTCGACAAATTTATACAGCTTCGATGACGCAAGCATACGCTGATTGCGCTCGTCCAAGTAGAGGTAAACTACGTATCCTGCTCCCTTGCTCATCGGCTTTTGCTGCTCCTTTGCAGGCACATAGACATCTTTACCGATTCCCAAATCCAAAAAAGCGCCATCTTCACTGGCATCTACTACGGTCAAGAACACGAAGTCGCCCACTTCGCCTAACGCTTGCTTAGTGGTAGCAACGATTTGCCCTTCTTTATTCAGGAACACAAAAACAGTAATGTTGTCATTAATCCCCACATTGGGGAGCACATCAGCAAAAGGTAGCAAAATTTCGCTTTCTCCATCTGATAAGCTCAAACCATCACTATTTTCTGCCACCACCCTAAGTATATTGTATTTTCCTATTTCTGCCATTTTTCCTTGCGTTAGGCCATTTCCTTCAATGGCTGTTATTGAGTAGCAAAGCTAAGCAATCCTTACTATAGTTTCTGAAAATATAGCCGTGCCGGCCATTCTTTAATGCTTCACCTACTGCATGATTACCGGCAGCTAGCGATAAGAAAACTGGTGTGAACTTGCTTCCATAAAGCTGTCAAAACGGCATCTTGCTCCATAAGCGGCCCCGAGCCTTGGATGAAATGGGGAATCCATCCGGAAAACCACAAAAAATCAGAAAAGTTATGGGCAAATGAAAAGTTTGGCATCCTTTTCGCTTTTAAGTCGATAGGTTTAGGTTGATAGCCCCTAACCCCATTGGGGCGGCCGTCCCGATTCACGTCGGGACGGTTTTTTTATGCCTTCAACTTGCGAGATTACACCCAATTTGGGGAGATTTTCATTAACTTAGCCCCGCAAATTCCCAGTAATTTTGAATTTAATAGTACTTCCATTCCATGAAGAAAATCATTACCCTAACCGCAATACTTTGCATTGTTTTGTTCACTGTTGCACAAGAGGAAACTCGCCTATTGCGTTTTCCTGCCGTATTTGGTGATCAAGTGGCCTTTACCTATGCCGGCGACCTTTATGTAGTGCCCGTGAGCGGAGGTATGGCCCGCAGGATTACCAGCCACCCGGGCTACGAACTATTTGCCCGATTTAGTCACGATGGCAAACACATTGCATTTACGGGCCACTACGATGGCAATACGGAGGTTTTTGTCATCCCTGCCACAGGGGGCGAACCCAAGCGGATTACTTATACCCCCACCCTAGGCCGTGATGATCTGGCCGACCGCATGGGACCCAACAACATTGTGATGGGCTGGACACCGGATAACCAGCATGTACTCTATCGTGGACGCGGCACCTCATTCAATGCTTTCAAAGGGAAGCTCTACCTTGCTCCCCTAAATGGCGACCTAAGCGAGGAACTACCCTTTGCAGTAGCCTCTTGGGCATCTTATAATATGGATGGTTCTAAACTGGCCATGAATCGAGTATTCCGAGAATTTAGAACATGGAAGTACTACCGTGGTGGTATGGCCGACGACATATGGCTGTTCGATAGCAAATCAGGCCAAACGGAGAATATTACCAACAATCCTGCGCAGGATGTATTTCCCATGTATTATAAAAACAAGATATATTTCGTGAGCGACCGTGACCGAACGGCTAACCTTTTTGTCTATGACACGCAAACTAGACAAACACAAAAGATAACGGATTTTACCGAATATGATGTAAAATTCCCTTCATTGGGCAGCGATGCCATCGTCTTTGAAAATGCCGGCTACATCTATCACTACAACTTGCTTAATGGGCAAACACAGCGACTCAATATTACAATCGCCGAGGATTTTGCATCGGGCAGAACCAAGCAGGTGGATGCTTCCAAATTCATCTATAGTGCGGCTATCTCGCCGGATGGCAAACGTGTAACCTTTGGCGCGCGGGGCGACATTTTTACTATACCTGCTAAAACGGGAGTAACCCGTAACCTCACCCAAAGCAGCGGCGAGCATGACCGCAATGTGGGTTGGAGTCCAGATGGGCAATGGGTGAGCTATATTTCCGACCGTACAGGCGAAGATGAGCTATATATCCAAAAACAGGACGGCACCGAGCCTGCCAAACAATTGACCAAAGGGGGAGGGGCTTATAAATTTAATCCAACCTGGAGCCCAGATAGTAAATATCTCCTCTACGGTGACCGCAATCAGGATTTACAGCTTGTAGATGTCCAGTCGACTAGTAAAACGCTAGTAGCGCATGCTGATGAAGGCACCATCAATTCCTATACCCTCGGGCCCGATAGCAAGTGGGTTGCTTATTCCCTGCCAGGCAAAGCGCGCGAGTTTACTGTCATCAACCTATATAACATCGACACCAAAAAAACCATTACTGTGACCGATGCTTGGTATAATAGTAGCCAACCTGAATTCAGTCCGGATGGCAAGCTGCTCTATTTCGTATCTGCACGCGACTTTAACCCCACATATAGTAATACGGAATGGAACCATGTATACAATAACATGAGCCGCCCTTACTTTGTGCGGCTCACCGCTGGTATCACCTCCCCCTTTGCCGAAGAAAGTGATGAAGTGGCGGTGAAAACGGCCACTGATGGCGACGACAAAAAAGAAGGTGATGCTAAGAAAGCGGAAGGGGCTGCAAAAGGTGGTGTAACGATTACCGTGGATGAAGAGGGGCTGGCAGACCGCATAGAAAGCTTGCCCGTAACACCTGGATCTTATTTCGGACTAGTGGCCTCGGAAGATGGGCTTTACTACTCGCGCGGTGGCAGCGGGCTCACATTCTTCAGCCTAACAGACAAAAAGGAAACTGAAATCGGCAATTTTACTGGCTACAGCGTAAGTGCAGATAAAAAGAAAATCCTTATACGCCATGATGATGGGTTCTTCATTGAAAGCCTTGGCAAATCCAAGATCACCCCATCCAATAAGGTAGATTTAAGCGGGCTGAAAGTCACGGTAGACCTAAAGGCTGAATGGAAGCAGGTATATGACGAAAGCTGGCGGCAAATGCGCGATTACTTCTACGACCCTAATATGCATGGGGTAGATTGGAAAGCCATGCGCGACAAATATGCCCCGCTGCTTCCCTTTGTGAACCATCGAGATGATCTTACTTATCTGATTGGTGAATTAATTTCCGAACTTAACGTCGGCCATGCCTATGTGAACAGTGGCGATCGCCCAGCGGTGGAACGCATCCCCATGGGGCTATTGGGCGCCCTATTCAGTCGACACAAAAGTGGTTATTACCGCATAGACAGCATCCTTTCCGGACAAAGCTGGAATAAAAGTTTGGTGTCACCTCTGCGCGCTTCAGGCGTAGCCGCCAAAACCGGTGAATACCTTATCTCCATCAACGGCACGTCATTGAAGGATGTGGACAACCTCTATCAAACACTGATTGCCAAGGCTGGCCAACTGGTGGAAATCGAAATCAACGGATCGCCCTTGGATAAAGGTGCACGCAAGGTGTTGGTAAAACCCATTCCCGATGAATCGGCATTGTATTACCATGAATGGGTGCAACAAAACATCGCTAAAGTGAGCGCCGCCAGTGATGGCCGTATCGGATATGTACATATACCAGATATGGGTCCGGATGGCCTCAACCAATTCGCCCGCTATTTCTACCCGCAGCTCGACAAGGAAGCACTCATCATTGACGACCGGGGAAATGGTGGTGGCAATGTATCCCCTATGATTATTGAGCGATTACTTCGTAAACCTGGCTTGGGCACCATGCGACGCAATAGCAAAACGGCGTCCATCAAGCCCGATGCGCATGTGGGTCCCAAGGTGTGCTTGATTGACCAATATTCGGCTTCAGACGGTGATTTGTTCCCTTGGCAATTTAAGCACTACGGTATCGGACCACTCATCGGACAACGCTCATGGGGTGGCGTAGTAGGCATCAGCGGTACATTGCCGTTTATTGATGGCGGCGATATGCGCAAGCCTGAATTTGCGCACTTCGCGGCAGATGGTTCGTCATTCATCATCGAGGGAGAGGGCGTTCACCCCGATATTGAGGTGATAAACGACCCACATGAAGAATACCAAGGTACAGATGCGCAATTGACCCGCGGCATAGTCGAGCTGATGAAAAAACTGGCTGAAGGCGGTACTACAGGTGTCCCGAAAATACCAGCATTCCCTAATAAATCAAACTAACATATCACTGGAATAGGAGCGCTCTTGGTATGTTTTTGCCTAGTTAAATACTTTATAGATATGGTGTGCGCCTGCTCTTAAGTAGTGTATATTTGTTTAGATTATAATCTATGACGAAAAAGCTACCCTTAGCCAACTTATCCTTAAATAAAACATTGGAAACGGTATCCGACGCGCTGACTCGCGCTCGAATATGGATTTTTTTCCTTGTTTTTATTCTCAATCTGGCAAAGATGGGTGCGATATTGCCGTTCTTGCCAACAAATCCTAGCCTGATAACTGGATTTATTGCAGGGGCTTTGGCTACCATCATGGCCTTGAAACTGCTTCTCTCACGGCCACAGTATTTAGAGCTCCTGATCCACGTGGCCTTGATGATATACCTCTACCTAGTTTGGAATCGCGTTTTTTTCACGGAATCGGGTTTAAACATTATCGTGATGCAAAATATTTTCATGGCGGTCTTGTGGAGCTTCTATGGGCTTGGCCAACGGCGGGGGCTCTGGTATTCCTTTGCCTTTATGGTCGTACCTATTGGCTATTTATTGTTCAACACGAATGCCCTGCAGGATTCGCTGATGCTTCCTAGCCAATATCCATTCCCGGCTTCGATGATTATCATTACCACCAACACCTTGATCATCATCATCGCACATTTTTACTATCAAAGGGCACTCCATAAAACCATGGAGGAAAAAACCAAACTTAATGATCAACTCAATAGGCTATTGGATGCCAAGTCTGACTTTTTGTCGACCATGTCGCATGAGCTGCGCACCCCATTAAATTCTGTCATCGGCATGGCCAACCTCCTCATTGACAATAGCCAAGATGATGAACAAAAAGAGAATTTAGACAATTTGAGATTCTCCGCGGAAAGCTTGCTGATTTTGATAAACGACATTCTGGATTTCAACAAGATAGACTCGCATAAGGTCGAACTGGAGACCATCCCTTTCAATTTACCTCACCTCTTAGAAAATATATGTGGCGGGTTAAGAATTAAGGCAAACGAGAAAGCACTATATTTCAACCTCAATACGGATCCAGAGCTGTTGTCCGTTAATGTGGCAGGTGATACCGCTAGGCTCGCTCAAATTATTTATAACCTGGTGGGCAATGCCATCAAGTTTACAGAAAAGGGGACCATCAACGTAGATGTCAAATTATTGCGCAAAAACATTAATCGTATCAATGTACGATTTTCCGTTGAAGACACTGGAACCGGCATTGATCCTTCCCAGCAACAAGTGATTTTTGAACCATTTTCTCAAGCCTCGCGCAACATTACTCGTAAGTTTGGTGGTACCGGATTGGGATTGGCCATTGTAAAGCATTTGGTCGATTTGCATGGTGGTGTGATTAAATTGAAAAGTACCCCTCAAGTGGGTTCCCTGTTCTATTTCGATATCACATATCCCATATACCATGGTCAACTTCATGCAAGCACCACCAAGCGGGAAAGGCCCATCAGTACCAAAAGCCTGCATGGGCTACGTATATTGTTGGCCGAAGACAACCCAATGAGTATCGTATTCATGCAAAAATTGCTATTCAAATGGCAAGTCAGCCCTGATATAGCCAAAAACGGCCAAGAGGTTATCGATAAATTGGAACAACGGGTATACGATGTGGTCTTGATGGACTTGCATATGCCTGTAATGAACGGGATAGATGCCACTAAATACATCCGCACCATGGATGATCCTAACAAATCGCATGTTTATATTTTGGCCTTGACGGCATCCGTATCTGATGATATCATTACCGGCATTACACAATTGGGATTTGATGATTACTTGGGTAAACCTTTCCGCCCCAACGACCTGCACCACAAATTAGAGAACGTGCTGAATAGCCAATAGAATGTTTCAAACCATTACGACAAATCACCTTCTATACCAATCCCGCCACACACGCTGGGTATACACCCAGTGCCAACGTAATCAATACCGCCAATAACAATACGGTTTTGTATTGGCCAGTAAGCACGATTTGATCGCGATCGATTGGTTTGAAATACATGGCCACGATGACACGGAAGTAATAAAAAATACCCATCGCCGCGTTAATAGCCGCAAGTACCACCAACAACACCTGGTAATCTGCCAACACACCCGAAAACATCATGAATTTACCGATGAAACCGGCGGTAAGCGGAATCCCCGCCAGAGACAGCATAGCAACGGTAAGTGCTAGGGATAAATAAGGGTTTTTCTTTGCTAGACCGTTGAATGCCTCAAAATGGTCACTCCCTGTAGCACGCTTCACCACAATAAGCGACCCAAAGGCAACTACTGACGCCAATGAATATGCTCCGGCATATACCAACACCGATCCTGCTGAAGCGGGACCGATGGCAATGATGGCGAAAAGCATATATCCTGCATGCGAGATACTCGAATAGGCAAGCATTCGCTTGAAACTTTGTTGTACGATGGCCGTAATATTTCCTACAAATAGTGTGATAATTGTCATAACCAGCAAAACCGGCATCCAAAAATCCTGCAATGGCACAAAACAGAAATAAAACAAGCGGAGGAAACCAGCAAAAGCCGCTGCCTTAACCACCGTGCTCATAAACGTGGTAATCAATATCGGTGCGCCATCATACACATCAGGTGTCCAGAAATGAAAGGGTGCCGCCCCTACCTTGAAAGCCAAGCCCACAATCAATAGCAGGATGCCAGCATAAAACAGCGGGGATACCGTCTGAGGGTTGTTTACCACATAATTTTTTATCTCTGCCAAGTCGAATGATCCACTCGCCCCATACAACAGCGCAATCCCAAACAACAAAAATCCAGTGGAAAACGCCCCCATTAGGAAATATTTCAATGCAGCTTCATTAGAAGCAAAGTCTCTCTTCCGGATACCTGCAAGAATATACAACGCCACTGACATGATTTCGATACCAATAAAGAGCATGGCCAGGTTGTGGAAAGAGACCACCAGCAATGCTCCTGTCAACGAGAACATGATAAGGGCATAATATTCTGCCACATGGGTGCTGGCTTTATCAAAATAATCCTTGGATAAAAGGAATATCAGCACAGTTACGAAAACGCATAGCACCGAAAACGCTACAGCAAAGTGATCGAAAAGCACCATACCACTGTACAGCGGTTCCGCATCTTTCCCCCATTCTATCAGGTATAACACCAAGGTAGCCCCCAGCCCCAGTAGGGAAATCGGCAATAAAGCTTTCTTAGCATTGAACAATCCCAGGTATAGAACCAATATTGCTAATAAAGACAGCGTAATAATCGCACTCATGTTTTGTTTATATCTTAATCTTCTTTATCCAAACCTCATAGGTTTCCATTGCCTTTGTTTGTATTCAATGAGGTTTTATTATTAACGCTCAATCGGCCCCACCTTATCAATCAAATCCGTTACCGCCGCTTCCGAAATGTCCAACAACGGTTTGGGATAAATCCCAATGCCTATAACCAACACCACCACCACAGCCAATACCACCCATTCAGATCCCTTAATGTCTGCAAAGCTAGAAGTTCGCGCATTCATGTCGCCCAGCATCACTTTTTGGTACATCCGCAACATATACACGGCACCCAATATAAGCGTAAGCCCCGCAAAAACAGCATACCAGAGACCGTATTCATAGACTCCAAGCAACAACAGGAATTCACCAATGAAACCATTGGTTAGCGGAAGGCCCACTGCACCCATTACAATCACCAAAAACACAAGGGCTAGTGATGGTGCGGGTTTTGCAATACCGCCCATGGCCGACATCTCCCGCGTGCCCAGTCGACGGCTGACAATATCTAGCACAAAAAACAACCCGACCACACTGATACCGTGATTGACCATTTGGATGATGGCCCCTTGCATACTCTGTACATTCCAAGCAAAAATGCCTGCGCCAATCAGTCCCACATGGGCAATGGATGAATAAGCCACTAGCCGTTTTACATCGTGTTGTTTGAAAGCGATGATAGACGCATAAACTACGCCAATCACACATAATATCAATGCCAGTTGCCCATAAGCCGCGAAACCCAAGGGGGCTACTGGAATCAACCACCGAATGACACCATACACGCCCATTTTGAGCATGATACCAGCCAAAAGCATGGTCCCGGCAGTAGGCGCTTCTGTATACGTATCGGGTTGCCAGGTGTGGAAGGGGAAGATTGGCATTTTGATAGCAAAGGCGATGAAAAATGCCCAAAAAATCCATCTTTGCGTGCTGGAATCCAATGTCAATTGATAGAACGAAGTCAACTCGTAATCATCTGACGGCACTTGTAAATGCAGGTAGATAATCGCCACCAACATAAGCAAGCTCCCTAAGAACGTATAGATGAAAAACTTCAGATTAACACGGATGCGGTTTTCCCCTCCCCATAGTGCGCATATAAAGTAAATTGGTATCAAGGCAACTTCCCATCCCACATAAAACGCAAACGCATCCAATGCAGTGAAGACCAACAGTAAACCGGCCTGCATGAATAACACGAGGGCATAGAAACCTCCTTTGTAATCGTAGCTGAATGCAGAAAGAACGATTAACGGTATCAAACCATTAGTAAGCAATACCAACGGTAAACTGATACCATCTATGCCAACATGGAAGTGTATACCCAAAGAAGGGATCCAAGCAAAACGTTGCTCAAATTGCATACTGGCATCCGGCACGAAGTTCACCAGGAATGGGATGGTAAGGCCCAGTGAGATTAATGACATCAACAACGCCAACCACTTAGCAGTCTTTGCATGTGCCACAAAGGCAAGCACCAACGCCCCAAGGACTGGAAATAATAAAAGTATAAATAGATTGTCCATGTATCGCGATATAACTTCGTCTCGATTAACCGTTAAAAAACCCGTAGGCCAATAGTACCACAATGGCAATGACCATCATAAAGATATAAAACCCCACATTGCCACTTTGCAATAGCCGGATGCCCCTGCCCGACTCGCCCACACTTCTGCTTAAGCCATTGACTATACCATCAATACCCCAGTTATCTACAATACGATATAAGAACACAGATAATGTGTTCAAGGGGCGCACCACCAATGCATCGTATAGCTCGTCCACATAAAACTTGCGGTACGATAGCCTTGCTAGCAGACTACGCGGCGCATCATCAGAAGTAGGCACCATGTTTTTCGTCACGTATTGCCTATATGCAATGATGGCCATCACCACAGCCGCCAAAGCCGATATCCCCATCAATACATATTCTGTACTATGCTCCAAATGGAACGATCCTTTTATGGCTACTGAATCCGCGAATACAGGCGAGAGAAAATCAGCCAATGCCTGGCTACCACCTAAAGCCGATGGCACATTGAGCAGACCGCCCACTGCTGCCAATACCGCCAGTACGATCAACGGAATGGTCATCGTAGCCGGAGATTCATGCAAATGGCTCGCTTGCTCCGCTGTACCTCTGAATTTACCGAAAAACGTAAGGAAAAGCATCCTGAACATATAGAACACGGTGAACAATGCCCCGATGAAACCGAGTACCCACAACAGCTTGTTATCTGCAAAAGCATGGGCCAATAGTTCATCCTTGGAGAAAAAGCCCGACAATGGCGGAATCCCTGCGATGGCAATGGTGCCGACCAACATCGTTAAATACGTCACGGGCAACTGTTTTTTCAACCCACCCATGCTACGCATATCTTGTTCGTCGCTCATTGCATGGATCACAGATCCGGCACCCAAAAACAACAGCGCCTTGAAAAACGCATGGGTAATCACATGGAAGAACGCACCCGTGAAAGCGCCCACACCTAAGCCTAAAAACATATAACCCAACTGCGAAACAGTGGAATAAGCCAATACTTTTTTGATATCATTTTGTGTAACAGCTATGGCGGCCGCCAATAACGCCGTACAGATACCGATAGCTGTAACTACTTGGAGTGTGATGGGCGAAAGGGTGAATAAGATATTGGACCGTGCAATCATGTAGATACCTGCGGTAACCATTGTGGCAGCGTGTATCAATGCCGAAACAGGTGTAGGTCCAGCCATCGCATCCGGCAGCCATGTGAACAGTGGAATCTGAGCCGATTTACCCGTAGCCGCCACAAACAACAACAACGTAATCACTAGTAAGGTGGTATCGCCTACCAACATATTTGCTGCCTGTGGAAATATCCCCGAAAATTCTAATGTTCCGAATGTGGCAAATAACAGAAATACCGCAATAAGAAAGCCCAAATCGCCTATACGGTTCATCACGAACGCTTTCTTCGCCGCACTTGCGTAGGCAGAATTTTTAAACCAGAAACCGATAAGTAGGTATGAACATAGCCCCACACCTTCCCAACCGATGAACATCACGATGTAATTGGACCCCAACACCAATAACAACATGAAGAAGATAAATAAGTTGAGAAAGGCGAAGAACTTGGCAAAACCCGCATCATGCTTCATATACCCGATGGAATAGACATGGATGAGAAAGCCAATACCGGTGACAATAAGCAGCATGACGGCACTCAAGGGATCAACCAAAAATGAAAGTGAAACATGCAGGTTTCCTGCATTAATCCAGTCAAAAATAGCTTGTGTAAAAGAAGCTGCTTCCCCTGCTTGACGAGCAGCATAAACTACTGAAAATACGCCACAGCTCAACAGAAAAGAAGCCAACACCATGCCGCTACCGATAACCCCAACTAATGATTTTGGCAACACGTTCCTGCCAAGGCCATTAACCAGAAAGCCAACCAAAGGCAACAGCGGAATCAACCAAATTAAATCTATCATGCTTCTAAAAATATATGATGCTATCCAAATCGTAAATCCAAAATCGCAAACCTGTCCATCTCACCACCGCAATCGGTTCAACGCATTAATATCCACCGAACGCGTATTGCGATACACCATGACGATAATTGCCAAGCCAACCGCCACTTCCGCTGCGGCTAATGCCATAACAAAGAATACGAATACCTGTCCTGCGGAATCTCCGCTGTATGCCGAAAACGCGGCCAATAATAAGTTTACCGAGTTGAGCATCAATTCTACGGACATCATGATGATGATGACATTACGACGAATTAATACGCCAATGACGCCGATGGTGAAAATAACACTACAAAACAGAATGTAATGGTTAAGCGGAACACCCTGTATATTTTGTACGATAGTCTCCATTTATATTTTTTTTGGATCGTTTTTGGCTAATAACACCGCACCTACCATGGCAGTCAACAATAAAATCGAGGAAATCTCAAACGGAAGTAGGAAATCGCTGAACAATACTTTGCCCAAGTTGCTCACCAATCCAATATCGGGATTCTTCAGCACAATCGGCTCAGACGACTCCAATACCCTGAACGATCCAGCCAACGTAACCAATAGACACATTCCTGCTATAACGCTCATGAATTTCACCAAATTGGATTTCAGCGGTTCGGTATCTTTGTTTAGATTAAGCAGCATCAACACAAACAGGAAAAGCACCATAATGGCTCCCATGTAAACGATGAAATTAACCACAGCGAGGAATTGCGCGTTCAATAGGATATAATGCACCGTAAAAGTGAAAAAAGTGATGACCAAGTATAATACGCTATGCACCGGGTTTTTGGTGAATATGGTCATCAGCGCAAAAAATATCGACAAAAAGGCTACAAAATAAAAAACGCTCATGCTATTTCGTATGGTTCTTCCAGCTGATTAGGCTGTGGGTTCTTGTTCTTTTTTATAATCAAACCGGGGCTCCACCAATTTGTCTTTGCCATAAATAAAATCTTTGCGCAGGTAATCTGCCGTTACATGTGGTCCATCCAAATAAATGGCTTCTTTGGGGCAGGCTTCTTCGCATAATCCGCAGAAAATGCAGCGTAACATGTTAATCTCATATACAGCGGCATATTTTTCTTCCCTGTACAGATGTTCCTCCCCTTTTTCGCGCTCGGCCGAAATCATGGTGATGGCCTCAGCCGGACAAGACAATGCGCACAAGCCGCAGGCTGTACAGCGCTCGCGCCCTTCCTCGTCTCGCTTGAGTGAATGCTGCCCTCGGAAATTTTTCGAATAAGGCCGCAGCACTTCCGGGTATCGCACGGTGGGAATACGCTTGAAGAAATGCTTAATGGTGATGGATAGGCCCTTGAAAATCGCCGGGAGGTAAATACGCTCCCAAAAATTCATCGGCTTTTGTTCCAATACTTTTTTCCTGTTGCTCAATGGCTCCATAGGATTTCCCTTTTCGTTAAAAAAATGTATCCTTTATGATGGTTATTATACCTGTCAATACAATGTTGGCAATGGCCAATGGAATCAACATCTTCCATCCCAAGTTCATCAATTGGTCATAGCGGAACCGCGGGAGTGTCCAACGAATCCACATGAAGAAAAAGATGAACACGAATATCTTAGCAAAAAACGCCAATACACCGATGATTGTAATCCAGTTCTGCGACAGCCCCAAATCATACATGAAAGGGAAATTATATCCCCCGAAATAAAGTGCTGACATCAACGCCGACGATACAAACATGTGGATGTATTCGGCAAACATATACAACCCCAATTTCATCGACGAATATTCCACATTATATCCGCCAATCAATTCAGTCTCACATTCCGGCAAATCAAAAGGAACGCGGTTACATTCCGCGAAAGCACAGACTAAGAATATCAAGAAACCAAGTGGCTGCACCCAGATGTTCCAATTGACAAACCCTTGTTGTTGTACTACGATTTCCTTCAATGAAAGTGATTGGGTGACCATGAGCAGCGCAATTAACGACAGGCCCAACGCAAGCTCATAACTGATGCTCTGCGAGGCAGCTCGAACGGCCCCCATTAATGAAAACTTATTATTAGATGCCCAGCCACCCAGCATGATACCATACACACTCAATGCTACCACACCAAACATGTACAATACGCCTACATTGATATCCGCTACCTGCAATTCAATGACCCGCTCACCGATGACCAGTTCTTGGCCCCATGGGATAACCGCACTACCTATACAAGCCGTGATGATGGCAATGGTAGGTCCTAGAATAAACAGGGACTTATGAGCCCCGGCAGGAATAATTTCTTCCTTGAAAAAGAACTTACCACCATCACATAGCGGTTGCAAGATGCCAAAAGGCCCTGCACGGTCTGGTCCGAAACGGTCTTGCATAAATCCGGCTACTTTACGTTCAGCCAAGGTGGAATACATCGCTATCACCAAGGAGATGACAAATACGATCGTCACCAGTAAAAATTTTTCTATGAAAAATGCTAACTCCATTTCTTAGTATTGAGATATGAGACTATAACTTCTCCGCCCTATCAAATTCCTCCTTATTTGCTGCCTGCAGAGCAAGGTTTTTCCTCACTACGGCAGGTGGATTCAATTGTTCATAATGATTGGATGAAATAACCGACGTATGTTTCACTTTACGTGGTCCTTCAATTACCCAATCCGATATGGCTTTCTTCTCAAACCGACAGGTGTTGCAAATAAAGTCTTCCACCTCGCCATATTCATCCTTGCGTGCCGTTACGCGAAGCACCTCTTCACCTTTGTACCATAAGGTCACTTTGCCGCTGCAAGAAGGGCAGTCTCGGTGAGCTTCCACCGGCTTAGTAAACCATACCCGGTTTTTGAAGCGAAACGTCTTATCCGTTAAAGCGCCTACAGGGCACACATCAATCACATTGCCTGAAAAATCGTTATCTATTGCCTTCGCTATATAAGTGGAAATTTCGGCCGCATCTCCACGTCCCAGTATCCCATGCATACGCTGTGGGGTAAGCTGGTCTGCCACAAACACGCAACGATAGCAAAGTATACAACGCGTCATGTGCAGCTGTACCTTATCGCCAATATCGATTTTATCAAAGGTACGGCGCTCAAATTCATAGCGTGTCTCGGCAAGGCCATGCTCATAACCCAAATCCTGCAAATGGCATTCCCCAGCTTGGTCGCAAATCGGGCAATCCAACGGATGGTTGATGAGCAACATTTCCACAACACCTTTGCGGGCTTCCAACACTTCGGGGGAGGTGATGTTCTGCACTTCCATACCATCCATCACCGTCGTGCGACATGAAGCGACTAGCTTGGGCATAGGACGTGGGTCTTTCTCAGATCCTTTACTTACCTTCACCAAACAAGTACGGCATTTTCCCCCGCTACCTTCCAATTTAGAATAATAGCACATAGCTGGAGGCACAATATCACCACCAATTTGGCGTGCGGCATTCAATATCGTGGTGCCAGGGGCTACTTCCACCGGAATACCGTCTATGCTTACCTTGAATTTTACGTCTTCAGCCATTTGTTTTAGCTTTCAGCTATCAGCTATCAGCATTTAGCCTCTTCTGTAGCTTGTATATCTAATTCGTATTTATGCTTCCCTTAAATTACCGGTTCCAATGGGTCTGCATAATGTGCCAGGCCATAGTTGCGCATTTGCGCCTCCTGGCCGTTAGTCACATGCCATTCAAACTCATCCCTGAAATGCCGGATGGCGCTGGCCACTGGCCATGCCGCGGCATCACCAAGCGGACAGATTGTATTACCTTCAATCTTTTTGGCCACATCCACCAACAAATCGATATCGTTAAATGTGCCCTGTCCATGCTCAATCTTATGCAATACTTTCTCCATCCAACCCGTACCTTCACGGCATGGTGAACACTGCCCGCAACTCTCATGGTGGTAAAATCGTGTGAAATTCCACGTATTCTTTACAATGCATTGATCTTCATCAAAAGCGATGAAGCCTCCTGACCCCAACATGGTGCCACTTTGAAACCCGCCATCAGCCAATGACTCATAGGTCATTAGCCTGGATTCCCCTTTCAAGGTCTTCATGATCAGATTAGCCGGTAAAATAGGTACTGAAGACCCTCCGCCCACCACCGCTTTGAGGTATTTGCCGTTGGCAATGCCTCCACAATATTCATCCGAATAAATAAATTCTTCTACAGGTAGGCCCAATTCGATTTCATAAACGCCAGGTTTGTTCAGGTTTCCACCAGCAGAAATCAATTTGGTTCCTGTACTGCGCTCAACACCAATCTTAGCATATTCTTCACCTCCGTCATTGATGATGGGAACTGTAGCAGCAATAGATTCAACATTATTTACCACCGTTGGGCAGTTATAGAGGCCAGATATAGCGGGAAATGGTGGTTTAATCCGAGGATTGCCCCTTTTACCTTCCAAGGATTCCAATAACGCTGTTTCTTCGCCACAGATGTAAGCACCACCCCCGGGCTGTACATACAGTTCCAAATCATACCCTGACCCCAATATGTTCTTGCCAAGGAATCCAGCATTTTTCGCTTCGGTAATGGCTCTTTCGAGGATGCGTATCTGCGGCATCATCTCACCCCGTACATAAATATATGATGTATTAGCGCCTAAAGCAAAGCTCGATACAATCATTCCTTCAATCAACGCGTGGGGGATATGCGTCATCAGGTACCGATCTTTGAACGTTCCTGGCTCCGATTCGTCTGCATTACATACCAGGTAACGGGGGACACCTTCGGGTTTGGCCAAGAAGCTCCATTTCATGCCTGTGGGGAACCCCGCTCCACCACGCCCTCGTAGGCCAGACTTCTTGACTTCCTCCACCACATCCTCCGGTGTGAGTGTCTTAAGCACCTTCTCCACAGCGCGGTAGCCTCCTTTTTGGCGGTATACCTCAAAAGTATTGATGCCTGGAACATCGATATGTGTCAATAATAACTTACGAGCCATAATAATCAGCTTTCTGCGGTCAGCGCTCGGCCTTCAGCTTTATTCCTAAGTTCATTTATAAGTTTGTCTATCTTCTCCTCCGTGAGGTTTTCATAGAAGGTATATTCCGGACCGATTTGCAGCACAGGTCCATAGCCACATGCAGCTAAGCATTCCACACCGCGCCAACTAAACTGCCCATCCGGGGTCACTTCCCCTTCCCTCACGTCCAACTTGCTTTCGATGTGCTTCATGATGCGTTCAGCACCTACCAAACAGCAGGGTCCGGTGCGACATATCTCTAATACATATTTACCTCGCGGTTGCCGGAAAAACATGGTATAGAAACTAGCCACCTCGTATACCTCGATGGGTTCCAATTGCAGGTATTCCGCCACCTTATCCATCGCGGGCACACTTAGCCAGCCCTGTTTTGCCTGTACTTCATGCAGAATAGGCAATAAAGCTGACTTTTGACGCCCTTCAGGATAGCGCGCCACGATTTCTGCAAATTTGCCTAGCATTTCTTCCGTGAACTCGACGGGTTCATTATGTTTCACATTAAGCATCCAATTCTCCTGCTATAACGTTTAAACTACTCATGTTGATGATGGCGTCAGAAAGCAGCATCCCACTACTCATGGGCGCATACATCTGATAATTGATGAATGACGGTCTACGGAAATGTAACCGATAGGGCGACCTACCACCATCACTAATAAGGTAAAAACCCAACTCTCCATTGCCGCCTTCCACACAATGATACACTTCCGTTTTCGGGGTATCTATCTCGCCCATTACGATTTTAAAATGGTAGATCAACGCCTCCATATTGTTATACACCTGTTCTTTGGGAGGCAAGTAAAATTCAGGCACATCGGCATGGAAAACACCCTTGGGTTCGTTCTCGATTTTATCCAAAGCTTGCTGGATAATTTTCAAGCTTTCCCACATTTCATTGTTGCGCACGAGATACCGGTCATATACATCCCCTTTGGTTCCAACGGGGATATCAAACTCAAACTCTTCATAGGAAGAATACGGCTCGTTTACCCGTACATCATAATCAACCCCCGTAGCTCGCAATATTGGGCCACTCCAGCTATAGCTCAATGCAGTCTCTGGATCGACAGCTGCCACATTGGCTGTACGGTCAATGAATATACGGTTACGACTGAAGAGTTCCTCAAATTCCTTCAGCACCGGAGGAAACCGCTTCAAGAACTCCCTTATTTTGGCAAATGCCGTTTCATTAAAGTCACGTTCAAATCCACCAATACGCCCAATGTTGGTGGTAAGCCTTGCACCACAGATTTCCTCAAAGATCTCATAGATAAACTCCCGTTCCTGCATCACGTATAGGAATCCGGAAAAGGCTCCTGTATCTACTCCCAATATGCCATTGCAAATAATATGGTCCGCAATACGTGCTAGTTCCATTACGATGACCCGCATGTATTGTACGCGCTTGGGCAGTTCGATCTCCAGCAGTTTTTCAACCGTCATATGCCAGCCCATGTTATTGATGGGCGAGGAGCAATAGTTGAGGCGATCCGTAAGCGGAGTGATTTGGTAATATGGACGATGCTCGGCTATTTTCTCAAATGCGCGGTGGATGTAGCCAATGGTGGATATCCCACTTACAATGCGTTCACCATCTACCTGCAGCACATTCTGGAATACGCCATGCGTAGCTGGGTGCGTAGGCCCCAAATTGAGCGTAAACAACTCATCCTGCGGATCGTT
Organism: Parapedobacter tibetensis; assembly: GCF_024704835.1. Classification (GTDB taxonomy): domain Bacteria; phylum Bacteroidota; class Bacteroidia; order Sphingobacteriales; family Sphingobacteriaceae; genus Parapedobacter; species Parapedobacter tibetensis. The sequence continues at coordinate 111,349 of NZ_JAMXBE010000002.1, read as the reverse complement.
GTCTATGTAAACGGGCTTGTTATGTATTTTGGAAATCGAATCGCTCATGATGCCTTATCTACCAAAGAAATAATCTTTCTTATCCACTTTATTGGGGTCTTCCAATGGGTATTCTTTCCGCATGGGAAATACCTCCATATCATCTACATTCAATATGCGGCGTAAATCGGGATGCCCCACAAACTGTATCCCGAAAAAGTCATAGGTTTCGCGCTCCATCCAATTAGCCCCATTCCATAATACGGTGGCCGTAGGAATAGCAGGATAATTCCCATCAAGAAAAACCTTGATTCGAATGCGAATGTTGTTCACCAAGCTATGCACATGATACACTACTGCAAACTCCTTATCCAGATCGGGGTAGTGTACGGCAGTTATATCTGTCAAATAACCAAACTGCAAATTTTTGTCAGTTTTCAAAAACTCAAGGACATCCAAAATATGTGTTGTATCCGTTTCGATGGTGAGCAATCCATATGGCTCACTCACATGATGGATATCGTCGGCAAACCGTTTCACAAGATAGTGCAATACAGTTTGGTTATCGAGTTTAGCCATGTGTATGTATTCCGTATTTTTCGAGTAAAGCTTTGTATTCAGGCGAATTACGTCTGTTTAGCGGTTCGTTCTTCACGATTTCCTGCAAGCGAATTACCCCGTCCAAAATGGCTTCAGGGCGTGGTGGGCAGCCTGGCACATACACATCCACCGGAATGACCTCATCGATACCCTGCAATACGGAGTAAGTATCGAAAATACCACCGCTCGATGCACATGCCCCTACGGCAATCACCCAGCGTGGCTCAGCCATCTGGATATATACCTGTCGGAGTACTGGTGCCATCTTTTTTGCAATGGTACCCATCACCAATAACATATCCGCCTGCCGGGGGGAAAAACTTGGACGCTCCGCACCGAAACGGGCTAAGTCATAAGTAGAGCCCATTGTTGCCATGAATTCGATACCACAACAGGAGGTCGCAAATGGCAACGGCCATAACGAATTGGCTCGCGCCAATCCAATAACCTTGTCCAACTTGGTTGCAAAAAAACCCGACCCTTCTACACCTGGGGGTGCTTCTGCTAATTTAATATCACTCATGCTAACTCCAGTCTTTACCTGACAAAAAAAACCCACCTATATGCTGATATAGATGAGCTGCAAATTTACGATATATTGGCCGCTTATAGGGTCAATTATATTATTTAGAAACGTTCTAATATATGATTAATCCCATTCTAAGGCCTTCTTTTTAATCACATAGATGAAGCCCAAAAGCAACAATCCCATGAAAACAAACATCTCAAGCAATCCAGAAAGTCCAAATTCCCGGAAGTTTACCGCCCATGGGTACATGAAAATCACTTCGATATCAAAAATCACGAATAAGATCGCCACCATAAAATACTTGATGGAGAATGGCTGACGGGCGTTTCCAATCACCTCTATACCCGATTCAAACGCCCCCAGTTTATTTTCAGTCCTTACCTTGGGTCCAATGAGGTGCGTAATGATGATCGTTCCTACGCCAAACCCTGCCGCCACGATCAGCTGGATCAGTATAGGCAGATAATCGTGGGGTGTACTTATTATTTCCGATTCCATATTACCAGTTTTAAGATGCGACAAAGCTAAAAAATAAAGCGCTAATTCGAAAATTAGCGCTTTAAAAACATTCTTAAGAAGTTAAACCGATCACTGCTGTCCTGTAGTATCCGGCGAAGCAGCCGTCTCTTGCTCTAAGTATCGCAAAGTACTTTTAGCCCAAGTATTTTCAGGATCCAGTTTCAAAACCTCACTGATTAACTCCCTACCTTTTTGGTACTCGCCCCGCTTCACGCTTACTACCGCAATGGTGCTATAGGCATCAACCAATCTAACCTTGTTCTTCTGAACTTCCGCGTCACCTTTTTCCTTCACCATTTCGATATATTTCAGGAAATAGGGCTCTGCCGACCCCTTTGGATTCTCGGGGTCGTCCAATAAGTTGCTCACATTGCCACGGAAGAGGTAAGCATCCTGCGTAGTAGGTGCTTTGTCAATCACCACACCGAAGGCGGTATCAGCTTGGTGCAATAATGCAAGTTCCTCTTCACCACGCTCGGCTACAGGCGTGGTAGCTACCGCATAGTATAAGGAATACCCCAAGAAGAAATTATCATAAATGAAATTCCTCGATGTCGGTGTCGATGCGGCTATTTCAAACACTTTCGATGCATTAATGAACTTCTTGCCGGTGAAGAGTTCCAAACCTACATCATGCAAGTCATCCGCTATCGATGAATCCGCTGCCACGGCTTTCTTCAATTGAGCTATTCCCTCATTAAAAAGTGCTTCATTCGTATCGCCATTACTCGCAAGCTTTAAGTCAGCCATTCCAAGGTGCAAGTAATCGAGCTGAATGATCCGCTCGGGCTCCATACGAGTAAACATTCTATCCAGTGCCTCTTTACTTTCCTGATACTGTTCTTTTTCATAAGCAGAATATCCCAAATAACGCAATATTTTTGGATTAACATCCTCCAATTGGGCCAATTCAGCGGCCTGTACCTGCAATTCGTCATAATCTTTGGCATATACCAAGAAGTCGGCATAGCGGATACGTGAATCTACCGAGTAGTCCGTCTTATCCATGTATTGCTTGTAATACTCCACCGCTTCCTTATTACGTGCGTTGTAGTCCTCGATATCCGTAGCCGTACGCGCCCAACCATGGTAGGTTTCGGCTAGCTCACGGTAGGTAGGTGCATAGTCGGGCACCTCGGAGGCTATCTTCTTCAATCCGTCAATAGCTTCTTGCCATGCGTGAGAGCCCCTAGTGATCACTTGCATTTGGACGCGTGCACGAGTAAGTGTGTTGTCCAATGTCGAAGCATCCCGGTAATTTTTATAGGCCATGCTAGCATTCTTCAGCCCAAAATAAGCGTCACCCAGCGCCAGTGGAATCAATGGATCCTTTTGGTTTTTTTCTTTTGCCTGATTCAAATACTCAACTGCTTTCTGATAATTGGGTGTTTCAGCGTCAATATTCGCACGACCAATATGATACAATTCCAAGTAATCCCTACGTTTTAGTCTTTCCGTAGCTTCCGAAAACTTGGCACTTGCAGCGCTTTCATTCCCTTTATACAATTCTACAATACCTTGTCCTACTATATTTAACTTGTTTTTGGAATCTGCGACTAATCCTTGGTCAAATATGGCCAAAGCCGAATCCAAGTGTTCATTGTGCAAATACACAAGCCCCAAATAAAAATAATTGTCGCCTTCCTTGGATTGGTTCTTGACAAGTGTCTCCAACATCCCCTTAGCCTTGGCAAACTGCTCCGCATCCATTGCCTTCTTCGCATCGTCCAAACTTTGCGCCCGCACTCCGGTAATCATAAAAGCAAGGGATATACCCCATATCATTGCTTTCTTCATCATTTTCATCTTATTTAGTGTTTAATATTTATACTACCTGATAATAATCTCTCTTGGTGGCAAACTGTCAGGCATCAACCCTGATTTCAATATAATCCGTTGGCCTGATATACCCGACAAAAATGCTGCAAACCCCATGCCTAAACCGCGACGTGGTTCCGCATTTAAGATGTAAACAGAACGCGATAACGGGTAATACCCTTCTGCCAGGTTTGATTGGGAAGGTTTATAATAACCATCACCTCCCGGTTTCCCTTCCTGATTTTTTACCGCCAAGACTTTCACTCCTTCTACGTACTTCTGTAAACTGCTATCGGGCCTCACAATCCAATTAATTCCCAGTACGCCTATAGACTGGGGTGTTTCATATACATGCTTCAACACTTCACTGTTGGATTTCAATGCATATATTCCTGTACTAGGTAATGAATCCACTCCAGCCAGCTCCTTCAAGAAACGGACAGTACTTGAATTAGGATTGTCAAACACGAGCCGATTCAAACGATCGGAGGATGGTTTACCTTGCATCATGCCGATAAGATCATCCACCGTCAATGTCGAGTCGGGATTATTTTTGTTGACAATCAACGCTACGGCATCCGTAGCAAACTTATTCACCCGTGGCTGGAATTGCCTAGCCTCAAAGAACTTTTTCTCTTCATCCGTCAACAGCCTTGTCAAAACAGCAACTTCAGACGAATTATTTAAAAGCTTGGTAATGATTTGGTTTTCAGGACCATCCAACAAGAACACATCCGCTTGCTTATACAGGTGTTCAAAAACGGCGACCTGCTCTTCCATGATAGGCAGTAAGCTTTCGTCTACCAATACCTCCAGCTGCCCACTCACTATGGTCTTGCTTTCTTTGGGTGATCTGCTATTGCAAGACCACAGAAAAACTAAAGAACCAAAAATGATTGGTAATAATAGTAATTTTTTCATACTTATGGAAAAAAAACATCACATTGGCAAAAATTCCTGTCGTTATCCATCATCACCTATTCTGCCACAGCCGTACAAAACGAAAAAAAGAATATACTATCAACAATCCCCCAAACAACACCCGATAAGTGTACTCCAATCGAAGCGGAAAATCCTTCCAAAAGATAATCGTCACTCCTAACGCAAAATAAAACCCGAACATGAATAGCCCCAAAACGGACAGAAACCGCTTAGTTGGCGATTTCTGTCTTCTGTACTGCGGGCCATTACTATTGCTATGGTGATCTTGTGTCAATTTTGAAGATTAAGCTTTATAGGTAGCGTGTAAGCCACCCGTACAGGTCTTCCATTCTGAATACCGGGGCTCCATTTTGGTGCTTTCTGAAGCAACTTCAATGCGGCATCACCGGTACCGTACTTTAAGTCTCTTGTCACTTTCAAATCCGTCAGGCTTCCATCCCTTTCTACCACGAAAGAAATTTGCACTTGCCCGTTCACCCCCGCATCCATTGCTGCCTGCGGATACTGGTAATTTTTGGACACCCAATCCATAAAAGCCTTCATTCCCCCAGGCGGTTCGGGGTTTATCTCCACCGACTGGAAAATGTGATCACTTCCTCCACTTTCCGTCACTTCAGCATCAATTTTTCCCTCGCCAACAGGCAAATCAATGCGTATCTCAGCATTCGGATCACCTTCAATGGTTTTAGATCCGGGGTCAGCAAGCTTCAGCTGCTCTACCGTAGGCGGTTCCTCGTCTTGCACTTGCTCGGCTGGAACAACTTTCGGTTCGGGCATCCGAACCTGGTCTACCCGCGGTGGTGGTGGCTCCACAGGAGGGGGAGGAGGAGGTTCCTCCTCGTTTACCGGAGGCGGTTCAGAAAGCGTCACTTCCGTCTCTAAAATCCGCTCGGTAACCTCTCCTTGTCCGGAATCCAAACCAATCCAGCGCGCAATCGCTGGCGCCAGCAATAGCAACAAAAAGGCTATTGTGGCCACCACAAGCCCGATGTTAGTGGCTTTGGGCGACAGCTTACGGAGGTCATAAGCCCCGTACTCTTTGTTTCGTCCCTCGAACACCACATCAAGCCATTCTTTCTTAAAAATATCTAATTTAGAACCAAGCATAATTTATTGTTTTATGTGGTGATTAATCATTATACAGGCCATCGCGTTCCAACACCTCTATTTCTGCCTCACTGATTGTCCCAATCATATATATTGGAGCTTTCACGATGTTCATCTCATCGAGAATATCTACCAGGTTACGATGGGTTGATTTATCGCTGGGTCGCAATACGATAATCAAGTCCTGACCAGTTTTTTGGCGTATTTCCTCCTGTTTCTTTAACAATACCGGACGAATACCATCCTTGCCGAAATCCACGATTTCAGGACCTTCAATGGGATTGCTAAACTCACCTAAATACCACTCAATCTTATTATTGGATCCAAGCAATAAAGTCATTGTCCGTGTATCGGCAACTTCCAGCCTATCTTCTGGATCTTCTTCGTTTTTATCCGGCATGGCTACATCCATTGCATTGGGCTTATTGAGTGATGTGGTCAGCATGAAGAATGTAATCAGCAAGAATGCCAAATCCACCATCGCAGTGAGATCGACCCTGCCGCCTGCTTTCTTGCTTCTAACCTTACCACCGCCTTTACCGCCACCGCCATCTTGATTTAATTCTGCCATTGCATTAAAATCTTAGTTTGTTAAACAATCCTTCTTCACTAGAAATCTTCATTCCTCAAGCTTGTAATCAAGCTAAACTTGTTCAGTTTCTGGCTTTGGAGGATATCGATTACGTTCTTAATCGCTGGATATTTCTCTGCTGCATCACCCTTGATGGAAACGCGCATATCTACATTCTGAAGCTCCTTTGTGGCCACCCGTGCCGAATAAATCCAATGATATAGCTCATTGGTTATGGCATCGGTTGTATCTGCCGGTATCCCCGGCTGCAACCCCGGAGTCACGCGGTCGTTTCCATCCATTGCAATAATCTGCTTCAGGTTGCCCATCGGTACACCGAAAGACTCGATCAAAGAAAACCGTTCTTTTTCCTCCTGGCTAAACGGGGTCGAATACTTCTCCGACATCAGCTCAAGCATCCGACTCCTGGTCTCACGGCCTTTTACACCAAAAAACAATTTTCCGTCATCGCCCACGATTATCATTGCAAGGTTGTCATCGGGCACCTTCGTTTGGGTTGTAGATGCCGGAGTATCCACCTGAAGTGGCTCCGGCTGACGTGCTGTAGCCGTCAATATAAAAAATGTAAGCAGCAGGAAAGATACATCGCACATGGCGGTCATATCTATTGTCGTACTGGTTCTTTTAACTTTTACCCTAGGCATAACGGTAATTTTAATTCACTAACTTTATTGATAAGATGCAACTTCACCCCAGATTCCATAACCTGGGTTGAAGTTTTATTCCTATTTGTGGCTCGCAGCATAGGTTTGTATGATGGAGAAACCTGCTTCATCAATGGAATAGGTCAACGTATCAATTTTCGAAGTGAAAATGTTATAAAATATAATCGCAACCGTGGAAGTACCAATCCCCGTAGCCGTATTTACCAACGCTTCGGAAATACCATTTGCCAACATTGCTGAATCAGGAGAACCACCTGTGGCCAAAGCCGCAAACGCCCTGATCATACCGGTTACCGTACCTAATAGTCCGGTCAATGTACCAATGGATACCAAGGTAGCTATAACGGTAAGATTCTTTTCCAACATCGGCATCTCCAATGCGGTGGCTTCTTCAATTTCCTTTTGGATAGCAACTGTTGCCTGTTCCGTGTCAAGGTCAGGATTGGCAGAAACATCCTTATACTTAAGCAGTCCAGACTTGATTACGTTTGCTACTGAGCCTTTTTGCTTGTCACACTCCACAATTGCTGAATCAATATTCCCGCCGCCAATGAGTGACTGAACCTTGCGAACAAAATTGCCTACGTTGCCTTTACCTGAAGCTCTGCCGATTACGATAAAGCGTTCGATAGCAAATACCCACACCATCAGGAATTCGCCTAATAAGACTGGAACCACAAAACCTGCGTGGTAGACCATGCCGAAGTAATTACCAGGCTTCGGTTGGTTTTCTGGATTGTTGTCAATAAAATTGTTTGGATCTCCCATGATGTACTTCCAAACCAAAGCGCCGATGACTAAACAGAAAATAATTGATAGGCTTGCAAAAATATTCGAACCTGTGCTGCCCTTTTCTTGTTTTGTTGTACTTGTTTTTGGTGCGTTTGCCATTTTTCTCAGTTTTTAGATTTTAATGTTGTTGAATATGATATTTAATGTAATTTGTGCAAATTAATCCATTGTTAACCACCGTATATGGTTAAAGCAAATATAGCGTTTTAAACTAAAAACAAAATCCTTGTCAATAATTGTTCGTAAAATCTTAAGCTTTACATAAGGGGTGCGCAGCAGCAGCATCAACACACCCTAAACAAACATTGCTTCTGTAATCTGGAAGCAATTTTTTTACAATGAAAACTATTTTTTTTTGTAATTGCAAATTAATCCTTCAAATAAATATGGTTTTAGCTGGGCTTAAATGGCATTCCTACATTTATAGAAATTTGAAACAATTCATTGCACAAATCGTAAATCATTATTTATCAAATATTTAATATACTCTTTTACGCTATACTTCGCTTAATATAATTTAATTGTTACCTCTTAAACCTTCACCTATCATCCACCCGATATTTTCACGCGATACCCAGCATCTATTAAAATTTGTAAAATACGTTGCCTGAAATCGCCTTGGATGAGGATCATCTCATCTTTAACACTGCCTCCCACGCCACATTTTTGCTTAAGTTGCTTACCCAAAGCACTTAAATCCGCCGGCGTACCGGTGAATCCCTTTACTAAGGTCACTACCTTCCCTCCACGCATTTTCTTATCCAACATCACCCGAAGGTCTTGCCGGCTATTAGGTAATGTTCCTACTTGACCGGCGTCCTCATCCGATTGATATTCAAATGTTTCATTTGTAGAATATACAATACCACTATACTTCTGCCTTTTCTTCGTCATAATTTACCTTACATTCCATCATCAACACAGGATCTTCAATGTACTTGGATTCACCGCGATATCAAGCACTGTGCCCATTTCTTTTGGTTCACCATCCACGTGCACTGCATCTGCCGTTTGCCGTTCAATATGGATTTGCTTGCCCGGGATGATTTCCACATATTCAGATTGGTCGGCCGTCTTGTTGAACAAGTGAAACAACATCATTGGAAATATATATAACGGGAATTTATGGATGATGCATACGTCTAATATTCCATCCGTTATGGAAGCCTGTGGTGCAACATAGGCATTATTCCCATATTGTGGTGAATTAGCCACACTAATCATAAATGCTTCTCGTTTGAAAGTCTTCCCATCAATGTCTAACGTATACTGCTTGGGCTTATAGGTACTGATTTCGCTCAACACAGCCTTCAGATAACCGATCGCTCCCCTAATGTTGTCATTGGCAAATCGATCACTTACCGATGCATCGAATCCTATACCCGCCATATTGAAAAACAAATGGCCATTTATCGTGCCACTATCAATGGTTATCGGTTCAAACCGGTTCAACCTGCGGACTGCGGCACGTTCATTAAGTGGAATACCCAAATACAACGCCAACCCATTGCCGGATCCCTCAGGCACGATTCCTAATACGGTATCGGTACCATTCAATGCAGAAGCGATTTCATTGATTGTACCATCACCACCCACCGCCACCACCACATCTATAGCTGCTGCAACCGCTTGCACGCCCAACTCATAGGCATGATTAGCATATCGTGTATGGACAAACTCTGCTGTGTACGTAGTCGCATCGAGGTCTTCACTGACCCGCTTTTCAAAGCCTTTCTTCTTCTTACCTCCCGATATCGGATTGATAACAAATAGAATGCGCTTCCTTTTTTCCATATAGTTGGCCACAAATGTACCTGCAAAATACAACATTCTTTAATAAGCAAAATTATTTAATGAAAATTTAATATGGTCACATCACCCTTCGCTCTCCATTTATCGTATAGGTATATTTGCATATAAAGGCAAGTTTATCTAAGTTTGCAGCGTGAATTGTGGATTGATTTGCGTATGGCGGTGTCGTAGACCGCTTAGGATTGCAACCACGGTAAAAAAGTGCTAAAACCTACCTTATTGTTTGTTTTGCACCATAACTTCCCCATCGCAATTAACCATTCACGGTAATTTTTATAACTTCTATTATAATACTGATTTACAATTAGTTATGCCTTATTTATTTACCTCAGAATCGGTTTCGGAAGGACATCCAGACAAGATAGCCGATCAAATTTCTGATTCCCTCATTGACCATTTCCTCGCTTGGGATCCCGACGCGCGCGTGGCCATCGAGACCTTAGTAACCACTGGGCAAGTGGTCTTGGCCGGCGAAGTGAAGTCCAATATATACCTCGACGTGCAGAAAATCACCCGCTCCGTAATTGAACGTATTGGATACACCAAATCCGAGTACATGTTTGAAGCCAATTCTTGTGGGGTATTGTCAGCAATACATGAGCAATCACCTGATATAAACCAAGGCGTAGATCGCAAAGAAAAGCAGGAACAGGGTGCCGGAGACCAAGGTATGATGTTTGGATACGCCAGCAATGAGACTGAAAACCTGATGCCTTTAGCGCTCGACCTTTCGCACCGGCTGCTATATGAGCTAGCTGCGCTACGCCGTGCGAACAAGGAAATCACGTATTTAAGGCCAGATGCCAAGGCTCAGGTAACCCTCGAATATAGTGATGACCATAAACCTATCCGCATCGATGCCATTGTGATATCTACCCAGCATGACGAGTTTGATTCGGAAACAGCTATGCTTGAACAAATTAAATCAGACATCATTCATGTTTTAATTCCACGGGTAAAATCACAGTTGAAGCCGGAGTTGCAACAGCTTTTCACAGATGACATCAAATACCATATTAACCCTACGGGTAAGTTCGTCATCGGCGGACCACATGGCGACACCGGATTGACTGGAAGGAAAATCATCGTAGACACTTATGGTGGCAAAGGGGGCCACGGCGGAGGAGCCTTTTCAGGCAAGGACCCATCGAAAGTAGACCGTTCCGCTGCTTATGCCACCAGGCACATCGCCAAGAACTTGGTGGCCGCTGGTGTGGCAGACGAACTACTGGTACAGGTATCCTATGCAATCGGCGTGAAAGACCCCATCGGTATTTATGTAAATACTTATGGCTCTGCCAAGGTGGGGCTCACCGATGGTCAAATCGCCAGTAAAATCCATGAACTGTTTGATATGACACCTTACGGCATCGAAACCCGGCTCAAGCTACGTAGCCCCATTTATTCGGAAACGGCTGCCTATGGGCATATGGGGCGCGAGCCACGTATCGTTACCAAGACATTTGAAAGCAGCAATGGTGAAACTACCACCCAAGAGGTAGAACTATTCACTTGGGAAAAGCTGGATTATGTGGATAAGGTGAAGGCTGCTTTTGGGTTATAACAAGGTAGCTACAAACCTCATAGGTTTACGTTCGGGCAATCAGTGCGGGCGAAACCTATGAGGTTTTAATTTATTCTTTTATAAGGAAGCTGCTTCAGTTTCCGCTTGCCGGTTTATTTTTTTCACCAATCCTTGCAGCACATTCCCCGGCCCTATCTCGGTGAATGACGTCGCTCCGTCCTCAATCATGTGCAATACGGTTTGTGTCCAGCGTACAGGTCCAGTAAGTTGTTCAATGAGGTTGTGCTTTATTGCCACTGGATTCGTGTACGCCTTGGCATCGATGTTTTGGTAAACCGCGCATATCGGTTCTCGGATTTCCACAGCTTCTATTGCAGCCTGCAGCTCCACTTTCGCCGACTCCATCAATGGCGAATGGAATGCACCACCTACATTGAGTTTCAATGCCCGTTTCGCCCCTGCTTCCACTAACAATTCACAAGCCTTGTCCACACCGGCGATACTACCCGAAATAACCAATTGGCCAGGGCAATTGTAATTTGCAGGGACGACCACATCGCTTACCCGTTGACATATATCTTCCACCGCAAAATCATCCAACCCCAAGATGGCAGCCATGGCAGATGGTTGAATTTCCGTGGCTTTCTGCATAGCGTTGGCACGGGCAGCTACTAACCTCAATCCATCTTCAAAATTCAATGCACCGGCCGCAGTCAATGCCGAAAATTCTCCCAAGGAATGTCCTGCAACCATTTGAGGGTCAAAAGTCTTGCCTAATGCCTTGGCCAAAATCACAGAATGCAAGAAAATGGCTGGTTGGGTCACGTTAGTTTGTTTCAAGTGCTCTTCCGTGCCGCCAAACATCACATCCGTGATCCGAAAACCCAAGATCTCATTGGCTTGCTCAAACAAAAACTTTGTCTCATCGCTATGGTTGTATAGGTCTTGTCCCATACCCACAAATTGGGCACCCTGTCCGGGGAATATATATGCTTTTTTCATCTGTATATAATTTGTTTTTAAAAGGCGATGAAGCTATCAGATTTTTCACAAGTGTTTGCTAAATGGGTGTTCAAGAGCTCGCAAGCTCGGTTTATTCATCCCACTGTGTGGTCTGAAAAATCATGATGGTTTCATTAGAATAATTATTAATGCTTTGTCTGCTTTCTTTGGTATTAATGAATGCTTCGCAGTTTGCTTTTTAATGACAATGAAGCTTGCATGAATTATTTTTCACTTTCTATTTGTTTTCAGCGGCGTTCAAGAAATCGCTTCGCTAAGTTTATGTCTTTTTGTGAATGGCAATTCATGCAGGTTTCATATCGTTGTTCAGTTAATTCAATACAGGTTCGCTATTTTGGATGTCTGCAAAGATATCATTTAGGCAGTTAAAATATCAATCCATAGGGAAAAAACATCTGTTTTATCGTTTGCTCATCTGCCGCTGAATTGCAGCACAATCACTGAGACCGATAAAGACAGACAATTACGAGTAACGACAGGTTTTATAGCTGAAACTTAAGCAAAAGAATCTACCGGAGGCAGCCTCCGGTTATTCATGCAGCTCCACGAGAGCACCTAACGGTAAATGATCCGACAATTGCACCGGATAAGTGACCGCCTCAATACTCTTCCATCTTTCTTTCGGATAGCCAAAAATATAATCGATTTTATATAGGGGGTTATTCGCGGGAACAGTGAATTCCGTATTGTCCAGCGGTCTCCATGAGGCCATACCATGGGCTATTTCTTCGTAATGTGGACGGGCGTTGAAATCACCACACAATATCACCGGATGTGCTCTAGACGTTAGCACTTCATTCAATTTCTCCACTTGAGCCTGCCGAACTTGGTTATTGACATAGTCCAAATGCGTGCTGGCAAATGTGAAATAGCGCCCTTCTCGGTATTCGATATCGGCCACCAGCACGGCTCGCTGTTCTTTCCCGTCCGCCGTCTTCGGCAGATAAATCCGCTCGACTGAAGCCAACGGATATTTCGACAAAATGCCAATGCCATAATATCCGCCGGCATAAGGGATGGTTTTGCCAAAGGCAGTCAGCATCCCTGTCCGAAAGCCCAGCTCGGTAATGAAATCCTTCCCATGTTGTTCCGGGGTACGGCCACGGTAGGTGCGGCAATCCACCTCTTGCAGGGCCACCACATCGGGATCCTGCGCCTTGATGAACCCGGCCAGCTCCTCCAGGGAGGCGAGTTCACCAAAACGCAGGTTATAACATAGGACTTTTAGCCGAACAGGGGGCGCGGTCTGTGCCACCGCTGCCCCTGAGAAGAAAAAAATGAAAATGAAAAGAAAATTGCGCATATTACCACCCCGGATTTTGTCCCAGTGCCGGATTTTTTTCGCGCTCGGCGTTGGGTACAGGCCACAAATAGTGCTTATTAGGATCAAAATGGTCAAGCCCTCCCTCGGCAACCGATTTTTGATAAATAATATCCCCAAACTCATCGACACCATTACCCGGGAACGGGCTTGCACCCAAATCGTTAAGGCAGACCGTCAGGCTTGGGCCGACCATCGCTTTACCCAACATGATTTCCCCCTCTCTCCATCGTAAGATATCAAAATACCGCATACCATCCATGGACAGTTCTACCCGGCGCTCCCGGTGAAGTTCTGTTTTCAGGTCCATGCCCCAAGCATCCAACTCGGTGAGCAGCATCGGGTGCATATCCACCCGCGCCCTGAGCTGGTTTACCGTCATGTCTATCTGCGCCTGAGTCAGTGTTTCTCCCTGTATATTGAACAATGCTTCCGCATAGATGAGCAGTATTTCAGCGTACCGTATCACATTGAGATTATTATGATCACGGTTTGTGGCGCCGGCCAGCTCGGGGGTATTGTACTTTTTGAAATAAAATCCGGTCAGCCCATTTGCCCCCAACCGGTTGTTGTTTTGCAATACAGCAAACCGTGGTAGCTGAAAAACCGGATTCGTGACATCCACATCCGCGTCGCCGTCATCCCGCCCCGGCCATTCGTCTCCGGGCGTATAGAGTGTCATCGACATCCGGGGGTCTCTTTCCGTGAAATAATCGGAATAGTGTTGTTCTGGGTACGTATATAGATCAGAAACCTCGACGTCCGTCCGATCGTAATATTCCAATCCTGTTTTTGCCGGTTTGCCATCGGTACATAAGAAGGCATCTACCAGCCGCTTGGAAGGATTTATCCGGATATAGTCTACACCCGTACAGGTATAGTTGGTCATATTGTGCATCCGGATGTCATCGACGTACAGGCTATAGATAATCGCCTCCCTGTTGCCGGGATTTACCTCGGCATTGCCCTCCAGGTGATATAATGCCCCGTAATCGGGATACAGTGCGTGCGGGCTGTTGTCCATGATCTCTTTCGCCGTGGCGGCGGCAACTTCCCATAACTCATTCTGCAACGCGATCCGGGCTTTTACTGCAAGGGCTCCCCAACGATTGATCCGGCCAACATTTTCCCCGGTTGCGATGTCCGGGCCCAACTTACTTGCGGCCCAGTCCAAGTCGTCTAAGACGAACTGGATAACCTCGCTTCTTGGGTTACGGGGACCATAGGCTTCGGAAGAGTTAATTACCTCCGTAACCAATGGTACGTCGCCCCAATATGAAGTCAGCCAGAAATACTGCAATGCCCGGATTACCCTCACCTCCGCTGCATAAGCATCCTTGATATCCTGATCGATTTCTGCCGCGTCATAATGGTCGAGAAAATTGTTGCATACGAATATATTCTGGTAACAATACCCCCAAATAGAAGTAAAAGGAAAACCGTCCAACGCCGTATGCCTCCCGCCCGGAATGGAGACCAAACCACTGCTCAACGCTCCCCACACCACATCGTTTCCAAAGATATTCGGATTCATGATCAAATCATACCGCAGTCCTTCATAACACGGATACAGTGCTGCTTTTAACTGATATTCGGTTTTCCAATAGGTTGCATGGGTGGCCGTGTCCAACGGATACCGGTCAAGAAAGCTGTCGTTACAACCGCAGACGAGCAGCACGACCATTAAAGTTATATACTTAAAACGATTCATTGTTATGAGATTTAAATGTTAAAAACCGACCTGAACTCCGAATACAAATGTCTTCATTTGAGGATAAGCATCCCCAGACGTTTCCCTCACTTCCGGGTCGAAGCCACCGAAATAGTTCGTGATCGTAAACAGGTTTTCGGCAGACAGGTATACTTTCAACCGGTTCGCTCCAACCTTCTCCGCGAAGCGTACCGGAAGCCTATATCCTACCTGTACATTCTTTAGCCGGAGATAAGAAGCATTTTCGAGCCAATAATCCGAAAAGACGATGTTGTGGTTCGGCTGGTAGTACATCCGGGGATAGGAAGCCCCAACGTTGTCTGGTGTCCAGCGATCCATGTGAGCCGTTTTGGGAATGGAATAGTCATTGGTAAAGGCATGACGGGCTTCTTCACTTAAATAGCCGTTCACCTTTCCCACCCCTTGGAAATAGAGCGCAAGATCGAAATTGTTCCATTCCAAGAATGTCCGTAGCGAATACGAATACCGAGGGTACGGATCCCCAAAAACCACCTTGTCGTAATTATCGATGATCCCGTCGGCTATACCGTCGGGTCCGCTAACGTCACGGTAAATGATGTCTCCCGGCTGAATGACATCACCATAGGCGCTGATTAAGGCAAAATTAGGGTTTGTATACCGCCCGGTCACATCGTTGTATGCGCCGAAATCGGCAATTTGGGCCAAGCCATTGGTCAAATAGCCGTAATAGCCATTAATAGGATCGCCAACACGTCTGATATTATTTCCCAACGAAGGAACACTATTTCCTAAATCGGTAATCTTGTTCTTGGCATCCCATACATTAGCTGTCAACCCATAGCGGATGGCGCCTACCTGGTCTTGCCAGCCAACGCTCAGCTCCCAGCCCCTATTTTCGATGGAACCGATGTTCTCAAAGGGAAGGTTAGCGGCGGTGGTGATGCCAATGACCGTTGGGTAGATTGGTCTGAGCAACGCATTCATGTTGTTTTTTTCAAACCAATCGAATGATAGGTCCAGCCGGTCGCGGAATAGCCGGAGGTCTATCCCGAGGTTGAGCATTCTGATGCTCTCCCACTGAATGTTTTCATTGGCCAACGCATTCTGTATGAAGCCTACGTTTTCACGATTGCCAATCGGATAAGCCCTAGCCTGATGCACAATTTCGGTCAAGTAAGGATAATAGGTGTTGCTGATGTTTTGATTTCCGAGCTCGCCCCAGGAAGCCCTCAGCTTTCCGAAGCTCAGCACCGACTTGGAGAACGCCATGAAGTTTTCTTGCGAAAAATTCCATCCTGCAGAAAAAGAAGGAAATAGCCCCCATCTGTTTGCCTTGGCAAATCGGGATGTCCCATCATACCGCACATTCGCTTCGAATAAGTATTTATTGTCAAAACTATAATTCAGTCGACCAAAATAAGAGCGTAGGGCCCAGTGATCGGCCATGCCACTATTGACCACATTTTCGGTTCCCGCATTGATTTCTTCCACACCTTCTAGCAACACGTTCTGACGGGACGCCGAAAGCAGCGGCTGATATGCCCATTCCTGAGAGAATCCACCCAGGAGTTTCAGCTCATGCTTTGCCAGTTGCTTTTCGTAATTCAAGGTGCTCACAAACGTTTGGGTCAAGATGCTTCGTTGCGTTTCAGCTATGGTATTCACCGCGTTATCATTTGCAGCATGGGGCGTACCATTGGCCGAGAATCGAGGCATCGTCGGGCTCCAGTCTTTCACACTACTGGCGTAATAATTGTAAGCGTATTGTGCGTTGGCATACATGCCGTCGATCAGGTCGAGCGTTGCATTGAAATTACCGTTGAATGTTCTTGAAGAGTTCTTGGTATATCCCGATTCATGGGCCACACGTACCGGATTGCCCACCGATCCATACGACCAATAGGGTGAATCCTCCCAACCACCGCCATCCGTGGGTACCTGCCACCAAACGGGGAGCAGCGGAGAGATCCGCTGCACCAAACGAAAGACTCCGCCTGTCCCGGAACCTCCAGCGTCTTGCCTAGAATAATCAATGAAACTCAGGTTCCCATCCAGCCGAAGACGGTCGGAGATGGCTGTATTTAACCGTAGCCGTACATTGTGCCGTGTAGAAGCGTACGGATCACCCACTACCAGCCCAGTCTGATCAAGGAGTCCATAAGACATGTAATACGACGTTTGTCCAGCGCCACCATTGACATCGAAATTATGGCCCTGTTGTGTTGAATAAGCCTTGAAGGTCTCGTCTACCCAATCCGTGTTTGCGTAGTCATTAGGGAAATCCCCGGAGTCGTATCTCGCAAATGCCTCATCCGAATACGGGATGGCCACCCCCCGGGCACTACGGGCTTCATTTTCGAGCATCATGTATTCCCGTCCATTCACCAATTCAGGCATCGATATCGGGGTTTGAACGCCAAAATAGCCGGAGTAGTTTAGTGCGGTCTTACCTTCACTTTTGCCCTTTTTGGTGGTGATCAGAATAACCCCGTTCGCGGCCCTGGCACCATAAATGGCCGACGACGCGGCGTCCTTCAACACGGTCACCCGCTCAATGTCGCTTGGATTGATCAGATTGATATCCCCACCCGCTACGCCGTCGATCAGAATTAGCGGTTCGGTCTGACTGTTGATGGTACTCACTCCCCTTATCAGGATACTCGTATTCGGACTGCCCGGCTGCCCAGACGAGGAGGTGATGGTGACGCCCGGAAGTAAACCCTGAAGTCCGGTACTCGCCGCTGCCACCGGTCGGTTATCCAGTACACTTCCCTGAATTTCTGAGACAGCACCGGTAAGGTTGATCTTTTTCTGTGTCCCGTAGCCCACCACGACCACTTCGTCCATATCGGTAATGCCCTCCCTCAACCGGACGACGATTTGGGTGCGTCCTCGGATGGGGACTTCTTCCGTCAGGTAGCCGATGAGGGATACTTCCAGGATCTGGTCGCTCTCCGCGTTAATCGTAAAGTTTCCCTCCGTATCCGCTGAAGTAGCCCTTCCGGTTTCCTTCACACGTACCGTCGCTCCCGCCAAAGAAGTGCCTGTTTCGTCTATGACACGGCCCTTGACCGTAACTTGCGCTTCCTTGTTATGACGTTCAGAAAATAGATTTCCATTTTGTTGCGTGGGAACACCATCCTTATTTTTAATCAGAATGGTTTTGTCTTCAATGGTGTACGTCAGCACCTGTTCCTGTAGGCAATACGTCAATACCTCCTCCAGCGGCGCATCATTAAAATCAACCCGGACGGATTGACTGTTGTCCAGCTTATCCATGGCATATACCACATCATAGCCCGTCTGCCGGGTAATCTCCCTGAACATTTTTTTCAAGGTGACCTTATCCGCTGAATAGGTGACACGCTGTCCATAACTGGCAGCGCTTACCTGGATCATCGATATCGTAAGCAAAATCGTTGTCAGGTTCATCCACATGATTATCTTTTTTAGGACCGGATGGTTGGCCGAATGTGGGCATGAAAATTTATCCGTATAAATTTTATACATTTGTTTATCTGCTCGTTTGGCGGTGTCCCTTTGTTTCCAGCGCTGATACACCACCGAGATTAGTTAATATTCATTAATTATTCCTACCCACATTGTGGGCTACCATGGCAGAGCTAAGGGATTCCGGATTACTTCCGGGATCCTTTTTGATTGCTTCCGACCGGCGGGTTTAAGGTGGTTGTTCGTATTTCATGACATGATTATGATTTAAATTATTCCGTTAATTAGTTAATTAATTATTACCGTTTATCTGATTTCATACGCACAAGAATCCTAGACGTTTTCCCCTGAATCATCTCAAACTGAACGTCACCAGTAATCTCCAGCTTCGAGAGTACTTTTGACATGTTATCGAACCGCGACATGGTGCCCCCAAACCTAATATTCTTGGCTTGAGGGGCTTTATACTCCACTTCAACATTATACCAGCGGGCTACCCTTTTCAGGATGCTTTCCAGCGATTCCTCGTCAAAGGCAAACTTGCCCTCTTTCCAAGCGATAGCGTCAGCGGGGTCAACGACGTCCTCCACCTGGATGACCTCATGCTGTATATTCGCCTGTTGACCGGGTTCTAGCTGGCGCGAAACCTGGGATTCGGAGAGGGAGACTCGCACCGCTCCTTCCAGCAGGGTTGTTTTGCTAACCTCCTCGTCCGGATACGCATTGATATTGAAATGTGTACCCAAAACCTCCACTTGCTGACCTGCTGTTTCCACGATAAAAGGCTGTGCCGTGTCGTGGGTCACTTCAAAATACGCTTCACCAGTCAGCTCCACCCGGCGTTCGCCTTCCCCAAAGGCGGCGGGGTACGTAATGGAGGAAGCGGCATTCAGCCATACACCAGTCCCGTCGGGCAAGGTCAACCGGTACTGCCCGCCCCGCGGTGTGCTTAGGGTATAAAGATCGGACGGCAACACCCCTTCTCCCGATGGAAGCACGGCAACAGCGGTATTATCATCGTAAGTCACTTCGTTGCGATGGAAAATAACCCCTTCTTGATGCTCGCTCAGTTCAATCTGGCGGCCATCGGCAAGAACAAGGGTGGCCTTGTTTCCACCGGGGCCTACATCCCCTGCGATCCAATCTTCCTGCACCTCCGGTTTTATATGGCCCACATAAAAATACAGTGTCGATCCGGCCAGAAACACGAGTGCCGCCGCTGCCGCCACTCGTGGCCATCGCCAAATCAAGGGTTTCGGTTTCCTCTTTTTGCCCGCTGTGGCCTCCGAGACCTGTTCCCAAAGGGAAACCTTGAGCCGGTCGGACGGCGCATCCGTTGGCAGCAACTGGTTCCTGAACTGATCCAGATAAAACCGCTCTACGAGCGCCCTTTCCTCCTCTGTACACGCGTTTCGAAGGTATTTATCAATTAATTCCTTAGCTCTTTCCTGGTCGTTCATCACCTCATGGTTAATGCTCTTAGTGATATGACACGGCTGGGGCGCTATGGATGTAGCACCAATCGTCTTTTTATATTAGTTAATTTAAGGGAGATTTTTAACGGTGGATGGTAGAGCGTGGATAGCTATTTGTCGAGCAGCTGTGCACGGAGAACCTGCAACGCATTACTAACCTGCCTTTTTACCGTTTTTTCGGAAATATGAAGCCGCTCAGCGATCTGCCGATGGCTCAAGTATTCTTTCCGGCTCAACTCAAATACCTGCCGCATCCTTTCGGGAAGCGACTGGACCACTTCCTCGATGACTTCCAACAGTTCCTTTTCATACAGCTGATCGAGGGTCTCATGCGCATATTCTTCGATATACATAGCAAACAAGCCCGTATAATCTGTCCTGACTTTATTATCCCGAATTAGGTTTAGCACCTTATTCCGCACAGCGACAAACAGATAGGAAGAAAGATTATCATGGACATTCAGGATGGCTGATTTCTTCCACAAGCCGATAAAAACCTCTTGAACAACGTCTTTGGCGGACATTTCGTCTTGAAGCATCCGTTGCGCATGGATGTATAAAATACCCCAATACCGGTCAAAAATTTCCGCAAACGCCTCTTCATTGCGCACTTTGAGTAAAGTGACCAGTTGAATATCCGTATACTCCTTATATTCAGACATAAATTAAGGCTAACTGGACGAATTTCGTGTATTTACGCCTTAAAACCAAAGAAGGTAGGTTATTAAATTATTAAAAGACACACCCGACTTTTCGGTGAATCCAAATGGTCATAATAGGTATTGCGTAAATAACGTCTCATTCAATACATATTATTCCGGCATGAAGCTCAGTGACGAAAGATTGTTGTCGTCAAAGATCTCGTTGGCAATCTGAAGTAGGAGACTCCCTTCAACAGCGCTGATCTTGGCAAAGACCTCTTCCAAGGTTTGTACTTCGTTATAATCCAGCAAGCTCTTGGCCAGCGTGATAATAAGGTTAAGGCGGTTTTCTTCACCTAATGCGATTTGGCCGATAAACTTCTGCTTGGCCTGATACAATTGCAATACGCCAAGCTTCTGCTCACGCAATTTTTTCAGCTCTCGGTGCACAAGTTTCAGTGCCCTATCCATTTTTTCCTCATCTGTACCAAAGTAAATATGGAAAAGCCCGGTATCCGAGTAGGGGGTGTAGTTAGACTCCACGGTGTACGCTATGCCGTGTTTTTCACGCACAACCAAATTGAGTCGTGAACTCATCCCCATTCCCCCAAGCAGGTTATTAAGCAGCAATAATCCGGTCTTATTTTCATCATGGATGCTATACGCCTTGGCCCCCATTACATGATGTGTTTGGTTGATGGGTTTATGGTGGGTCAATCGTTGCGGTTTTATTTCCGTAGGCACCAGCCTTCTTCTAGGTGTATGATGATCAGGTATCCAGCCTAAGATTTTTTCGGCCATGACCCGAACTTTCTTCAAGGAATATTTTCCACTGATCCCGATGACAATCTCATGGGTGTTGTAGTTTTGTTGGATGAAATCGACAATGTCCGTTTTGGACAAGGCTTGCAAATCTGCGGCTGTCCCTAGGATATTATGCCCCAAGCCATGCCCTTCAAACACTTGATCTTCAAAATCATCCATGATAGATTCTTCGGGGCTATCTAGATATGACGCCATCTCATCCATAATTACGCCCTTTTCCTTTTCCATTTCATGCGCTGGAAAAACGGAATGAAAAAACAAATCCTCGAACAAATCCAGGGCTCGCGCTAAATAAGGTGATAGGAAAGAGGCATGAATGCAGGTATATTCCTTGGTAGTATAGGCATTCAAGTCGCCTCCAACGGATTCGAGGCGATTCAGAATCTGGTTAGTACTCCGCTTTTCGGTTTGCTTGAACAACAAATGCTCGATGAAATGTGCTAACCCATAGCGACCCTCCTGCTCGTCTCTAGCACCAGCATTGATAATCATGCATGCATGAGACACCGATGAAGCAACGGGATGCAGAACTATCCTGATGCCATTAGGTAGATGAACAAGCCCATATTCCATAGCCGCGCAAGATAGCAAAAAAACCTAACAGGTTTTTGAAACCTGTTAGGTTTGAACTTCAAACTTAATGGGCTATTTAGAATCATCCACCACGCCGATATCCACCCGGGCCTCCAGGGCCGTCCATGCCCATGCTTCCACCGGCAAAGTTGGAGAAACGATAAGACAGCGTAAGCATGAAGTAGCGGGCTAACCGATTGCTGCGGCTATCTAAATACCCATTTTCGGTGACGTTACGCGACACATTGATTTGCTCATTGAGCAGGTCATAGGCTTGGAAGCGTATAGCCCCATTGCGCCCCTTGAAAAACTGCTTTTCGATGTATGTATTAATGATTACTGGGTTGGCATCTACGCCGCTGGTATAGCCAGTATTGCTGGTTTTGGCAAAGTCGCCACCCCATACCCACGTGGGTGTAATGTTGATTATACTATTCAAGGTCAGTGCCCAGGTAGACACGTCACTATTCGTGCGGGACGAAACAGTATTGGTCGTTGTATTATAGGTGTACCTTACCCCTGGCGTGATCTCGATGGTTTCTTTGGGATTGTATTGCAAGTTAAGGCCGGGTGAAAGCACCAGATTGCGAGCGATGTTTTCAATGGAACTTGTATAGGATACATTATTATTGTACGATGAAAATCCTGATAAAGAAACCACATATTTCCTATCGGAAAATGGCTTTGAAAAGTTGAAGAATCCACGCACGTTGTAAAAGCCATCGGCATTGAGGTATTCCGTGGCCTGCACGACACCAATGGAATCCACGTATTGAGTGCGGTTGGTCACGATACGGTCTTCCGTCATCGTACCCGAAAGCGAGGCGAATATTGAATTGCCTCCACTGACATTGAAGTTGCGGTAATTCAACCGGACTTCATGCGAAAACTCAGCGTTCAAGTTTGGGTTGCCCGTCACGGGTGCCGCTTGGTTAGTTGCATCCGTAAAAGGTTGCAGTTGCGAGAAACTCGGTTCGTTTGCGCGCCCGCTATAATTCAAATTCAGCGATTTGGAGCGTGAAAACTTATATTCCACCCGTGCTACCGGCACAAAGTTAAATCCATTACGGCTTATCGGAATGATGACACCATCCACATTGGCTTCTCCGCGCAACAGGTTGGGCTGGGCACTTGCACCTATGGAATAGTTCAATTTATCGGTGCGGTAGCGGTAGGTCAATCCTGCCCGATGCGTGGAAAATGTGTAGTCGAGATCACGGCTGAACGTCAGGCTTGGATCATTGATCAACCCTCCGTCAGCGTCATATGCATTGTTCGTTCTGGAATTATCATAAGTCGCGAAGTTATAATCATAATTGACTTCCAAATTGCTGTTTTTCCCCAGTGGTTCAATATACGACAACGAGGCCCCCCCATTGAGGTTTTTATTCCGCAGATCTACGATCGACCGTTGATAAATCTCTTCAGCCTCCTCCGCGGTTGCATACAATAGCGCATCCCGTATATTTTCCTGGTCTTGGTCGGTACTTGAAGAGTTTAGGGAAAAATTGACGAACACATTACGTCCCCGATCATTCAGTCTTCGATTATACAACCCACTGCCACCGAAATTAGGGGAATAGGATTTGTCGCTATTGAGATTGGTCTCCTCATTAATCAAATTTTCGTTCAATATATTATCCCTGAAAATCACATTATTACTATTGCCACTTCGGAGACTGAACGTCGGAGAAATCTTGATGTAATCTTTGTCATTGGGCTTGTACTCGATGTTGTAGTCAAATCGGTGGTCGTTTCCGATTGACCCATTATTAGTATTTCCATTTTTGATCAGCACGGTATCCCTGAAATCCTGAAAATCATAGGTGTTGCTCAATGTCGTATTATCATTGTGCCCATAGCTATAATTGCCGTACATGGTGAGTTTGTCATTCACATCCTGTCGGTAATTAAATCCAATGGAGCCGGTGTTAGTGAGCCCGTTGCTCCCGCCCCAGCCGCCGCCAAACCCGCGGCCGAAGCTTCCCCCTCCACCGCGGCCTCTGCGTGCGCCACCACCACGGATGTTGAAGTCAAATAGCGAGGCATTCGTATTATTGAGATTGCCCAGCGCAGACAGCTGCAGGCCATCTTTAAACATGCTGTACATTCCTGTCAATTGGTACCGTTCCTCCGTTCCACCGCCTACCCGATAATTTCCAAAATCTCCATTATTTCGGCTCGGTGCAATCTCGATGTTTAAAATCCTTTCCGGATCCCCCGTACGGTTACCAGTGATATTGGCCATGTCTCCATAGTCATCCACAATCTGAATTTTCTCGATGATTTCTGCGGGAAGGTTTTTGGTAGCCGTTTTCACATCACCCCCAAAAAAGTCCTTGCCATTAATCCGCACACGGGTCACCGTTTCGCCCTGCGCGGTCACATTGCCATCTTTGTCCACTTCCACCCCATCAAGCTTCTTGAGCGCATCCTCTACCAAAGCACCCTCACGCAGGCGCAAATCCTTGGTGCGGTATTCCAAGGTATCTTCCTTTACGGTAATGGCCGCCACCCCGGTAATGGAGACCTCTGCAAGCATCTGGCTTGATTCATTAAGGCTGATGGACATCATCAATTCGCTTTTGCCTGATTCAAAGGCATAGTTTTGCCGGAAGGTATCAAACCCCAAGCTGGTCACCGTAAGCACAAAACGTTCGCCCTTTATATTATTGAAGGAAAAAAGTCCGCCTCTGCCCGAGCTTGTCTGTACGGAATCGAGGTCAGATATCAGTTTGATGGACGCTCCCACGATAGCCTCCCCGCTTTGGTTATTCAGCGTACCCTGAACCCGTTTCTTAATTTGCGAAAACCCCGATAAACCGAGTGATAAAAATAAAGCAACCAATAGGCATGCTTTCGTGGTTTGTTTAAGACCTGATTGATTGAAAGTAGTCATTTAGTTATTTATAAAAAAATCTTTATTCTCTTGCCAAAGGAGCCTTTACCCATACGCCCGACTCCTCCCGGGGCTTTGATGGTGTTTGCTGCCCATAACCATAAGGATAACCGTAGCCATAGCCATAAGGGTATCCCCTACGCATGGTGCTGGCCGAACTGCCGCTCCCCGGCACCATTACCCCATTAATCTTCACATTGAAGGCCAGCTCATCCTGGTCGCTGATGGATACACCCAATCGCTCCAGCGGCACCACCATTTCTACACACATTGCATCGGTAGTATCTAATGTCGCTTGAGCATCGATACCATAGGTGTTTTCCAAGGAAATCTGTCCGTCAAGCACATCGTCAAACCGCATGACATAAATGGCGCGGATGGCTTTCAGTGCCCCTTTCCGCATGTCATCGGGGCGGTCATCGTTGTCGGCAGACATGATCGAACGGAGGGCCAATCGATCGGCAACAGGAAAATAAACCGTAGGACCCTCTCTTTTTTTGCCCCTGGTATTAACCATGAAGGCGAGCCCTTGCGCAAAAATTTGCATCTGCCGGTCTTTATCGTTCACTCGTACGGCCACATATAGGTTGTCGTCATCATTCTTGATGTGATATCGAAGGTTTTGGGTTGTATACTCGTAAATCAACGTATCGCCCCAGTCGTCAAGTTTGCCGTCAATAACAATGTCGGTAGCCCGATCCAACGATTGCTGTACGTTGCCTTTATTCCGCTGGGCGGAAACGGGATTCGTTACAGCAAACATCAAGACAATTATTGTAAGCGCTTTCAAAGCCATGGTTACTAACAAAATGTGTGATTTTGACACTAGCATAATTGATAAGTTTAATTGTATAAGAATTATTACATATAGGCATTTAAACTTTGATTAATTGCCTTCCTCGTAAATCAAACATACGCTTGATTCCTCAAGATAAAAGTATATTTTTGTTACCTGTTAACGAAATGAAAGAAAACAATGCTACTATCCAAGCACCAGGACGTTCTTGTTGAAGCTGGTTGTGACGAAGCAGGCAGAGGATGTTTGGCCGGCCCTGTTTTTGCCGCGGCAGTGATTTTCCCTAAAGATTTCAGGCATGAAATACTTACAGATTCCAAGCAGCTGTCCGCTATACGACGTTACGAATTGCGGCCCATCATCGAATCGGAAGCCTTGGCCTTTGCCGTGGCCAGCGTAAGCGCGGCGGAAATCGACAAAATAAACATCCATAATGCTTCCTATTTGGCCATGCATAGAGCACTTGATCAATTAGATTTAAAGGCTGAATACATTATCGTTGACGGCAATCGATTTATCCCCTACCAGCAAACCCCACATTGCTGCATCGTAAAAGGGGATGGCAAATACCTGTCTATCGCTGCTGCCTCTATTTTGGCCAAGACCTACCGTGACGACCACATGAGGGAGCTTGCCAATGGATTTCCGCAGTACGGTTGGTTGCAAAACAAAGGGTATCCCACCATACAGCATCGCAGTGCCATTCTACAACATGGTTTCACCCCCCATCATCGACGATCATTCAGGGTAACTGATCCGCAGCTTAAGCTTTTTTAGTTGGCACTTGCTCCGGTTTACGCTTGATCTCCAGCCAAATGACAGCCCCCAAGCCCAACAATAGCACAATAGACGCAATCAAGGAGATGGTTTCGCCGAGGTGATAGGACCGCGGCTCAAACTTAAATTCAACTTCATGATTTCCTCCCGGCAATTGCAGTGCCCGTAATAGGTAATTAGCCCGTAAGATCGGGCGTTCTTCCCCGTCCACAAAAGCCTTCCACCCCTTGTCATACCATACTTCAGAAAATACTGCCAATGCATCATTGGGAGTCGAGTATTCGTATACCAGCCGATCGGGGCGGTATGAAGTAAGCTTAATACTCGCATTCCCAGGCTGCCCCAATCGCTTCTCGTCCAAGTGCAGCTTAAACTCCTCATGAATAAATGCTTCCTTGAGCGGGTTAAACCCGTTGATGGCCTGCATCTCCTCCTCGTTATCCTTCACCAAGGTCACCTTTTCCACAAACCAAGCATTGCCAGCCGCCGTACTCCGCCGCTGGATCCGTTGGCTGTTTTGGTTATCTGTTGTAATCAAATAGCGTGTATTGAGCATATCCAACACATCCTCATTGATGGCCCCTGCAAACTGCCTTTCAATGACTTCCTGGTAGCGCATAAGCTTGGCAGCACTGTATCCACCGATAGACTTGTGAAAATAGGATGTACGGGCATCGGCAAATGGATTTGTCGTCAGGTCCATTACCCGATAGTTGGGATCTTTGTCCATCAGGATGAGCTTGTCCACCTCGCGCTCCACATTGAATTGCCGCGTCAATTGCAGCTGGTCTGCAAATCCCTCTTCATTCAAATACCGTTTATCAACACCCCATAAATCAATCAATGTGACTGCTCCAAGTAACACCACGGCCATTTGCGCCTTGAGTTTGTTTTTGACCAGCAGCCATACCAATGCAAATGTAACCACAATGAAAAGCAGCGAACGGAAAGCATCGGCCCTTGCCAAAGCTGCCCGATCCTTGACCAAAGCTGCCACCATTTCATTGGCAAAGGTATTGTCCCGCATCTGCTGGCCATATTGCTGAATCATGGCTTGGTGGCTGGAACTTTTGAAACTCAAAAAGAGGTCCGGCAGGATGGCAATAAGTAAGGTCACACCACCCACGCCATATAAAACATATAGTACTTTTTTGTTTAGGTTCTTGATTGTATTGCCATCGGTAATAATTGCATTTATAGCCAATATAGCCAATATGGGCACCAATAGCACGGCCATAATCAAGATGGATTCGACGGCTCTAAACTTATTGTACATGGGGAAATAATCAAAGAACAAATCGGAAACCAACGGAAAGTGTCTACCAAAGGATAGCAACAATACCAACGCTGTAGCTCCCACTAGCCACCACTTAAGCCGACCTTTGACGATGACCAGCCCCAATATAAACAGGAAGACAATACCTGCTCCAAAATACCATGGACCCGAGGTGAACTCTTTCTCTCCCCAATAGGTTGGCAAATTGGCCACAAACTGCATTGCCTGATTGGGATCAACCCCCTTGCTCATCACCAATTTTGCCACGTTGGACGTTGCATCCAACTGCGTAGATATCCCTCCACCGTAGGCATTTGGAATCAAGAACGTAAGGCTTTCACCCACCCCTTGGCTCCATTGGTAGGCATATTCGCGACTTACACCATTATCGGACCGTTGAGTACCTTCCGTCTTCAAATTTGCCTGCCCCCGTATTGATTCCTTACTATATTCATAAGTAGGCCAAAGGAGGGATGCATTTACGGCAAGGGCGATAATCACAGCCCCGGCCTGACAGGCTATGGCTTTGCCAAATCCTAGCACCCTTTTCTCTCGGACGGCATGATAGAGTTCTATCCCCACCAATATCAGCGCCACCAAAAATAGGTAATACGTCACTTGGATATGGTTTACCCGGATTTCCAGGGCCATAGCAAACGCCAATATGACGGTTCCCAACAGGTATTTACCCCGGAAAGCCAACAGGATTCCCGCCAATATCGGAGCCATGAACGCAATCGCATAGGTTTTATTGGCATGCCCTGCATCGATATAAATAAAATTATACGAGGAGAACGCGAAAGCAATAGCCCCAACAGCGGCTAACCAGGGCCTTATGCGCAAAACACTGAATAATAAATAAGATCCGAGCAAGTACAACAACACCACATCGATGGGATGTGGAAAAATTCCCTTGAACCCCCTCATGATATAGGTGCCGATGTTATTTGGCAGGTCAATCAACACTTGGTATGTCGGCATCCCGCTAAACATCGAATTGGTCCACAGTGGCATATCCCCATCGCGTTCCTTGATGTCCAAGATTTCTTTTTGTCCCGCTTGGGCTTGCAGCACATCATTTTGATACAGCACCTTGCCTTGCCACGCGGAGGGGAAATACAGGAAACTGATGGCGATGAATATGCCAATGATGGCCAGATGGGTTGAATTACTGTTGAACCAGGTTTTCATGTATTGCTATTGGTTGTAATGATCAAGTGCCAAACATAGATAAAATGGCTTTTATATGCAAATGGCAATGGAGAGGTTCACTCTCCTTTTTGGATAAGCCGGTTGATATCCTTCAACTCACCAAACAAGACCAAGATGTCTCCTTCTACCAGCACCGTATCAGACTTAGCTATGCCCGTAGCCTCCTTGCAAATTTTCATTTTCCCCTTTTCAAGCCGCTCGGATGTTTGAAGCGTGGTGAGCACAATTACTTTATATTTATTGGTCAAATTGGCCTCCTTCAGGGTCATCCCCACATATTTCGCGGGCACCTTGGTTTCGATGATGCTATACTTATCCGATATTTTGAAGGAATCCACAATATCGATATTGTCCAAACGCATCGCCAAGCGACCGGCCGTCTCTTCCTCTGGCATGATGTATTCGTCAATGCTCATGGCCTCCAATACCGTCTTTTGGAGGTCGGAAACAACCCGGCCAATGATCCGCTTCACAGGGAGTTGCTTCAGCAGCGCGGTGGTCAATAATGAAGCACCCTCATCTTCTCCGATAGCCACAATGACAGCATGCGCATCCTTCAAGGGGAGTGCACTTACCGCATCCACATCCGTGCTATCCATGCATACGGTGTGGGTAATTTTTTCCTTCAACTGCTCAACCTTAGCCATACGGTTGTCCACACCAATCACTTCATGCCCCAGTTCGGTGAGACGAATGGCCAATGACTTCCCAAAATTCCCAAGGCCTAAAACAATGTACTTCATAATATGAATAAATTTAGCGCGTTAAAATAACACCTTCTCTTGCGGATATGCAACATTCATGTTCCTGGTGTTTTTTATTAGGGCCACCAACAAGGTCAATAGCCCAACCCGACCGATAAACATGGTACAGGTAATGATTACTTTACCCCCGTCGCTGAGTTCAGGTGTGATGCCTAAACTGAGTCCACAGGTGGCGTAAGCCGAGAAACACTCAAAAGCAATATCCATCAGTCCCTTGTCGCCATCCGTGATGGTCAGTGCAAACACAGAAACCCCAAGGGCCAGCAACGACAACATGATGATGGCAAAAGCCTTGTTCACGGCATCGTTTGATATCTTTCGCTTGAAAATCTCCAAACTATCCTTCCCCTTGGCCAAGCTGATAATATTGAGGAATGCAACAGCAAATGTGGTGGTTTTGATACCCCCCGCCGTAGAACCTGGGGACCCTCCGATCCACATCAGCAACATCGTCAGCATAACGGTAGGAAACGTAACCCCTTCCATATCCAATACGTTGAAACCCGCAGTACGCGTTGAGGTCCCGGAGAAAAAGGCCGCAACCCATTTACCCCACAGCGTATTGTGTTCAGCCAGCGTTTGGTCATATTCCAACACAACGGTGCTTATTGTCCCAAAAACAATGAGTATAGCGGTTGTCCACGCAATCAGGCGCGAATTGAAACTCATGACCCACGCCCTGTAGACAAAGGGTCGTCCATAAAACATCCGCCTAAAAATATTGATTGCCCAGCGTTTGATGAAGGTATAGGTGTTCAGCACAATGGCAAATCCGAAGCCTCCCAATATAAACAGCATGGCGATGACAAGCTGTAGGTTGTAGTTAAAGCGCATTATCGGGTTGTGCATACCGTCATTAATTATTGAAAACCCCGCATTGCAAAAGGCCGATATGGTATGGAATACCGCGAAAAACAAGCGTTCGCCATTGGATGAAAAATCCGAAGCATCCATACTAAAATAGATCAACGCCGCTCCAATTGCTTCGAAAAACAAGGTAATAAATACAATCTTAAACAAGGTATTGATTACCGAGGCGACCTTGTTATGTCCAAGGATTTCGCTGTACATCAATTGGTTTTTATACGAAAACCCGCCCGAAAAGAAATACCCGAAAAAGCCTGTGAAGGTCATGATGCCCAAGCCCCCTACCTGAATGAGTACCATCAATACGGATTGGCCAAAGATCGTAAGGCGCGAAGATACATCGATGACCGACAGCCCCGTAATGCATACCCCACTTGTGGCCATAAACAATGCATCCACAAAACTCAAGGGTTGATCGTGTGTGGTGCGTGGCAACATCAGGAGCAACGTACCTATCAGAATCAGCACCAAAAAACTGATGACGAAAAGAATAGTGGGATTAAAATAAAAATTGTCGAAAAACAGGCTATTCTTGGATAGTTCGGTCAGAAAAACGGCAAAAACCCCCAGATACAGCCACTCTTCCTGTTGTAAAAACGATAAAGCCCCATGCTCCGATACCCTTGCCAATGTAACGATCGAAAAATACAGCATGAGTATCAGCCCACCATAATGAGCCACTTCCACCCGTTTTGCCACGATAATGGACAATATCGTGCGAAGGACATTCAACGCAAAGAGCCCGTAAAACAGCCGGATGCTAACGGTATCGAAATATTGGGCGGTAACCTTGTCTTTATTGTAACCCACATGAAACAAGACCGCCAATGCACAGAGCAAACTGATATACAGCATGGTCCGGTCAACCGCTTTCTCCCGGTACTTAAAAAAGTATTTGATATCACTAAACATTACCGTGCTATCAACTCAATCTCATAAAGCTTGCTCCAAAGTTTCCCCGTCACAAAAAGTCGATCACCCTGTCGGTCATACGCAATGCCATTAAGCTCGTTGTTACTGGTTGCCTTATCCGGATAGATACCAATAAGATTGGCTTCTCCTTCAATGGCCCCTGTCTGCGGGTTTATAATGACAATGGTATCTTCCTGATAAACATTGGCGTACACCTTGCCATCGATGTATTCCAGTTCATTGAGACTATCTACAGGCCCTCGATCATTGAATACTTCGACGAACCCCTCCTCAACGTAGGTGTCCTTATTAAGGAAATAGAGTTTGCTGCTGCCATCGGATTTGATGAGGCGATTGCCATCGTAGCAAAGCCCCCAACCTTCGGGGCTTTGACCGTATGGAAACTCTCCAATCTTGGCAAAGTTATTTTTGCTATAAACAAAACCGATCTTTTCGCGCCAAGTGAGCTGGATGATTTTGTCACCGACAATCGTCAGCCCCTCGCCGAAGTAATTTTCATCCAAATCAATCCGCCGTAACACTTCTCCGCTTTGATAATTAATCTTACGGAGTGAAGATTTACCATTTTGGCCGGTACTCTCGTTTCCCGTGCTCTCATACAAGGCGCCATTGTCATCGAACTCCAGTCCTTGTGTATAGGCTTTGGGATCATGGGGATATTCGTTCACAACCTTGAACCCATAGCGCTTCGGAGTGGGGGGCACCACCACAATGTTGCTATATGCTATCCGCTCTTCGCCACCATAATAGAGTCGAGCACTAATCGTTCGGCTCCCAAAAGCCGCTTTTTCGGTGTCAAGGGTTATAGGTGTGCTATCCGTCTTTCGAGCCAGTACCTCATCATCCATCGAATATACGATCGAATCGATGGACACATCACTGGGAAACTCCAACTTCAGCGGAATGGCATCACCGATTTTAACCACCATGCCTGCTTCCGGTGTTGTGAACCGGAATTTCGATGCATTCTTCTGCGTATTGCATGATGCAATGAACGCAATCAGCACTGCTGGGAAGTAAATGAATTTGTTCATGGTTGCAAACATAAGCACTTTCAGTCTCATAACGGCTAACTAATCCGGCCAAAACGCATCCTTAATCAACCGTGTATCATAGGTTTTATTCTTTGAGGAATATAAGATAGATACCACGTCAAACCGGATTTCCCCTCCATATCTATGGGTAGCGATATAATGATTGGCTGCGCGGGTAAGCTTCGCTTGTTTCACGTTGTCCACAGCTTCGTAGGGCATGCCATACGCATGATGTGAACGGGTTTTTACCTCCACGAAAACCAATATGTCGCCCTCTTGGGCTACAATATCTATTTCGAGGTTTTTATAGCGCCAGTTTTGGCAGATAATCCGATAGCCTCGTTGCTTCAGCAACCCTGCCGCTACTTCTTCTCCATTCTTACCCTTTTGAAGGTGGTCAAGCATTTATTTTATGACTATGGTGCCTAATTTCTCGGCTATTATTTTCGAAACGTCTTTCAGCTTTTGGTAGTTTGCAAGCATCAGCTCCATATCGGTTTCATCCTTTTCGGTCTTCATTTCCTCCCTGATCCGGACCATCTGTTGTTCTACCTTCCGCTTCTTAATCCGGTAAATAGCCCCATACACCAGATCTTCCAATCGCTCTGACTCGTGCGGAACATATATTTTGCGTTTTTCATCGTTCCAATTTGGACTAAGGCTATATTTTGAGGAAAGCAAATCAACTGCCAAGTCTGCGATACGCCTGTCTTGATGGGCTACAAAAACCCGTTCATCTGGAAGCTCGTTGCGCGCGATGTATTCCTTAAACACGTTGATCACCAACAAACATGCCGGATCATCAAATGAAAGGTCACTCAATCCACTAAGTAAGAGCGGCGCTATCGGGATTTCACTGTTGGCTTCCCATGCGGCGGCCGTACTACCGTAGTGCAGCAAAATCCGCACAATTTCACGTTCCTGCAATACATCAGAAGACATGCCACTATTTTTGTCTTCGACACCCGCTTCGGCAGGAGGGTCTATAGCGGTTGGTTGCGCCGGTAACGTATCGGGTTTCCGACCGGATTTCCGCGCGTTGCCAATACGGATTTTGTTGAGTTCAGCAATCAGAATCCGTTCCTCGATGTCAAGTAATGTGCTGCACTCCCGTACAAACACGGATGCTTTGATGGCATCAGGAATCAACGCAATACTTTCCACCACATCATGGATAATCTCCGCCCGTTTCACGGGGTCGTTGCCAGCACCCCGTAACAACACATGTGTTTTGTAGAAAATGAAATCCTGTTGGTGTTCGGCGATGTATTGTTTGAACGCTGTAGAGCCAAATCGTTGCACATAGGAGTCCGGGTCATTGCCGTCGGGAAAAAGCAGCACCTTCACGTTGAGTCCTTCCTCAAGAAGCATATCCGTACCACGCAGCGATGCTTTGATACCAGCTTCATCTCCATCATAAAGGATGGTTACATTTTTGGTATATCGAGAAACGAGCCGTATTTGCCCACTAGTCAGCGAAGTGCCTGATGAGGACACCACGTTTTCTACACCTGCCTGGTGCATGGATAGCACATCGGCATAGCCCTCCACCAGGTAACAGTGATCTGCATCGAGGATTGCCTTTTTGGCAAAAAAAAGACCATATAACACATCCGATTTATGGTATACCTCACTTTCCGGTGAGTTTACATATTTCGGGGTTTTCTTGTCGGTCTTCAATGTACGGCCACCAAAACCTAGTATCCTTCCCGTAAGGTTATGGATGGGAAACATCACCCGCCCACGAAAGCGGTCATATGCACCTTCCTGATCCGCAGACCGGCGGATGACCAAACCCGTTGTTTCGAGGAATTCATCTTTATACCCTGCTATCTTCGCTTGGTCATAAAGCGCGGCCCACCCTTCAGGTGAATAGCCAAGTTCGAATTTCTGGATGATATCTTCGCGGTAACCTCTTTCCTTGAAATAATTGAGGCCAATGGTACGGCCTTCCTCCGTGTCCCACAATGTTTCCCTGAAAAATTTGCCAGCCCAATTCGTCACGATAAACAGGCTCTCCCGCTTATCTTGTGCCGCAAGCTGTTCAGGGGTACGCTCGGTTTCCACCACCTCGATGTGATACTTTTGGGCAAGGTATTTCAAGGCTTCAGGATAAGAATACTTTTCATGCTCCATCACAAAACGTACAGCATCGCCCCCTGCTCCACATCCAAAACATTTGTAGATGCCCTTATTCACAGATACATTGAAGGATGGTGTCTTTTCATTATGAAACGGACAGAGGCCAATAAGTGATGTACCCCGCTTTTTGAGCTCCATAAAATTTCCCACTACTTCCTCAATACGGGCTGTATCCAATATTTTATCGACTGTTTCCTGTTTTATCACGGATGCCCTCCTAAATTTGGCATGGTAAAATTAAAGAATAAGCAACAAGTATCAAGAAGATAATGTTAATTTATGGTAAACAACAAAAAAAAACGAGGCCTTATGGGGTAATTAGGCCTTATTTAATCTCACTAATTCGCTTTAGCTGCAATTTTAATTTCAAAACCGCATTTTTTTTTTATTTTTGCTTGTCGAAGAAAATAACCATTACTGAAATGGTATTGAACTTGTTCCGACCCAGTGCAACTACCTAGTATCTAGTATTCGGACAACGCATTAACACAAAATAATAGTACATCCAACATGAACATCACAAAGATTTGCTGCATCGGAGCAGGCTATGTAGGCGGCCCCACGATGTCGGTCATTGCCCAAAAGTGCCCGCACATCACTGTTACCATTGTTGACATCAACGAAGCGCGGATCGCTGCTTGGAACGATTCTGACCTCACCAAATTACCCGTATACGAACCCGGATTGGCTGAGGTTGTCGCCGAAGCGCGCGGACGCAATCTTTTTTTCTCTACTGATGTGGACACCGCTATAGCCGAGGCAGACATGGTGTTTATCTCCGTGAATACACCGACCAAGACTTATGGTAAGGGAAAGGGCATGGCCGCCGATCTCAAGTTCATCGAGCTTTGCGCCCGTCAGATTGCCGCCGCCGCCACATCTGACAAGATTGTCGTGGAGAAATCCACACTACCTGTCCGTACCGCCGAAGCCCTCAAAAGCATCCTACATAACACCGGCAACGGTGTCAACTTCCATATTCTCTCTAACCCCGAGTTCCTCGCCGAGGGAACTGCCGTACAAGACCTCCATAACCCCGATCGTGTGCTTATTGGCGGAGAAACTCCTGAGGCTGTCAATGCGCTTGTAGACATCTACGCAACATGGGTGCCCCGCGAACGGGTGCTCACGACCAATCTCTGGTCGTCGGAGCTCTCCAAGCTTACCGCCAATGCGTTCCTTGCGCAGCGCGTCTCGTCCATCAATGCGATCTCCGAGCTCTGTGAGCGAACCGGAGCCAATGTCGACGAGGTCTCACGTGCAATCGGGACCGATAGCCGCATTGGGTCCAAGTTCTTAAAGGCATCCGTAGGGTTTGGCGGCTCATGCTTTCAGAAAGATATCCTCAACCTCGTGTACATCGCCCGCAGCTATGGCCTCCATGAAGTGGCCCATTATTGGGAGCAGGTTATCATCATGAACGATCACCAGAAACAACGTTTTGCCGATAATATCGTGCAGACGATGTATAACACCGTATCGGGGAAGAAAATCGCTTTCCTCGGGTGGGCCTTCAAGAAAGATACCAACGATACCCGCGAATCGGCCGCCATCTATGTGGCTGATAGCCTGTTGGACGAAGAGGCTAATATCATCGTGTATGATCCAAAGGTTTCAGCCAAGCAAATCTATGCCGATCTTGATTACCTTTGCACCCGGAGTCCAGAAGAAAACCGGAGGCTGGTAACTGTCATCGAAACCCCATATGAAGCCATACAAGGTGCTCATGCCATCGCCGTACTTACCGAGTGGGATGAATTCAAGGGCTATGATTGGAAGCGCATCAAGGATAACATGATGAAGCCTGCCTTCGTGTTCGATGGAAGGAAGCTCCTAGCAAACAACAACCTTTCGGATATCGGGTTTAATTATTACGCCATAGGGGAGTAATCCCTCCGGCGTATAATCTCCCCCGTATACCTAATTTTTTGTTTCCGCCACAGCAAAAAGCGTCTCAGGCCGACCAATAATTTTATACTGCCCTTCTCCGGCAAGAATACTGTGGTATTCGTTAATAGGGGTACTCAGCAGATTCAGGGCACGCTGTAATTGGTCGTCGTATGCAAAGGAAAATGTAACCCTCCCCTCCTTATAATAGTAGCGGGATACAATTTCATTGCCTAACACTTCCTTGATTTCTTCACGGTGGTTGATGAGGTCATGTTGTTTACTCTGATAGATTTTGCGCTCCAGCGATTCCAATTCCTGAAGGATTTCTGCTGGTTTCTTTTCCGCCTCTGCCTGTGCTTTCAGCCGTTTGAGCGATTCTTCGGTTTTGGTAAAATATTGATAATCCTTGTCTTCGAGAAAATGAATAAAATCATCATACAGGATATCGTCAGCATGGAATTTATCTATCCCTTGGATCCTCGGGTTCTTTGCTTTGAACGTAGTCGCATAATCAAAGATCAAGTGGCGGTTAAGCAAGGTTTGAGTAATGGGACTGTATTTCCCGTTCTCTACCGATATGTCTGGATAGATACCACTGCCATCATATACCACCCTTCCATTTTTGGTGTTAAACGAATTAATTGACGAATCGGATACCCTGGTGTATTTTCCCTCAGTGTCTCTATGGATAAAATCCAACGCTTGGATGCATCGACCGGATGGCGTATAATATTTGGCGACAGTCACCTTCACCAAGTTGTTATACGGGATATTGAATGTCTGTTGCACTAACCCCTTGCCAAAGCTCCGCTCGCCAATAACAATGGCCCTATCCAAGTCTTGCAATGCGCCAGCCACGATTTCGGCCGCGGAGGCAGAATGTCCATTGATAAGCACCGCTATAGGGATTTCAGGGGCTAGGGGTTCAGCCATTGTACGGTAGCTATGGGTCTTGGAAGCATTTTTTCCTCGTTGGCTCACCACAAGCTCCCCCTGGGGCACAAACAAGTTGACGATTTTTACAGCCTCCTGTAAAATGCCGCCACCGTTATTACGCAAATCGATCACCAAGCCCTTGAGTTCATTTTCCCGTTTTAAATCAGCCAATGCATTTCCCATTTCCTTTGCCGACTGCTCCAGAAATTTGTCCAACTTAATGTAGCCAATCCCCTCGTCCAGCATGGCCACATGACTCACATTGGGTTGGCGGATAGACGTACGGGTTATCGTTAGCCCCTCCAGTTCATCACCTCCCGCTTTTCGTACTTGGAGTTGGACTTGACTATTATCCATTCCCCGTAGCAAATGGCTCACCTCACTGGTTGTCATGTTCTCCAACGTTGTGCCGCTGATGGTTACCAATTCATCTCCTGCCTGCAACCCCGCTTGATCTGCTGGGTATCCGGCATAGGGTTCCAAAATATAGATGCGACGGTTTCGCTCAAAAATAGACGCGCCAATACCTCCGTATTTGGTATCCACATATTTCAGCCTGTAATCTTCTACGTCCGTTTCCTGCACATATTCGGTATAAGGGTCGAGGTCGTCAAGCATGGCATCCACAGCAGTTCTGATTAATGTATTAGGATCCGTTTCATCCACATAATTGAGGCTTATTTGGCGGTAAACCGAAGAAAAAATATCTAGGTTTTTGCTGATAAGGAACAGGTCGTCCTTGACGGCAATAAAAGCAGAGAAAAGCAAGAAAACTATAGATAAAATGGCAATGCGGTTTGCGCTTAGCCGATAGTTGCGATATCCCATTTTATAGTGTATCAAAATTTAAAAAACGAATAAAGTTAACATAATTTATATGCAAAACCAATAGCATCGCCTTGGAAACATTGTTGTCCCCTATATTTTATCCTTTTCTTGCCGTTGGCAGGTGGTGAATAATTGTGTCGTATGCCTTTCTGTAAAATTGCATATAACAACAATTTTGCCTAAGTTTGCCTTCCGAAAAAATGAATTTTCTAAAACTTTGAAATGAGTTCGACAGCTATAACAAAAGAGACTTATTTGGAGTGGTATAAGACCATGCTACTCATGCGCAAATTTGAAGAGAAAGCCGGGCAATTATACGGGCAGCAAAAAATCAGAGGATTCTGTCACCTATACATCGGTCAGGAAGCTGTGGTAGCTGGGGCCATGTCTACACTACGGCCAGAGGACTCCATGATTACGGCTTATCGTGACCATGCTCATGCCATCGCCAAAGGCGTTCCTGCCAATGCTGCCATGGCTGAATTGTATGGCAAAGCCACCGGATGTTCCAAAGGCAAGGGCGGTTCGATGCACTTTTTCAGCAAAGCGCATAAATTCATGGGCGGACATGGTATTGTAGGTGGGCAAATCCCCCTAGGCGCTGGTATCGCCTTTGCTGAGAAATACAACGGCACAGACAATGTATGCGTTTGTTATATGGGCGATGGTGCCGTTAGGCAAGGGGCTTTCAATGAAACCTTGAACATGGCCATGCTGTGGAAATTGCCTGTTATTTTCGTTTGTGAAAACAACGGCTATGCCATGGGCACATCCGTGGCCCGTACGACCAACATGATCGATATTTACAAGATGGGACTCGGATTTGACATGCCTAGTGCACCCGTAGACGGCATGGATGTGATAGCCGTACACAATGCCATGGATGAGGCCGTACAACGTGCCCGCACCGGTGAAGGCCCTACGTTCTTGGAAATGCGCACCTACCGGTACAAAGGTCATTCCATGTCTGACCCCGCAAAGTATCGCACCAAG
The DNA here is from genome assembly GCF_024704835.1 of Parapedobacter tibetensis. Lineage (GTDB taxonomy): Bacteria > Bacteroidota > Bacteroidia > Sphingobacteriales > Sphingobacteriaceae > Parapedobacter > Parapedobacter tibetensis. Next base: position 72,121 of record NZ_JAMXBE010000002.1, on the reverse strand, counting down.
GAAGAGTTGGAAGAATACAAGGGCCGTGATCCACTAATCACCACCAAGGCCGCCATCGTAGAAAAGAAATATGCTGATGAAGATTGGTTTGCCAAAGTGGAAGCCGATGTAAAGGAAACCATCGAAAAATGTGTCAAGTTTGCGGAAGAATCCCCCTACCCTGAACCGGAAGAGCTGTACAAAGACGTATATGTGCAAACTGACTATCCATTTATTACTGCCTGAGATTAGGTAATAGCTAACTAACGTTTATAATTACAAGGAGTAACCTCAAGATAACATGGCTGAAGTAGTAAAAATGCCTAAGATGAGCGATACCATGACCGAAGGGGTAATCGCAAAGTGGCACAAAAAAGTGGGCGACAAAGTCAGTTCTGGCGATTTGATAGCAGAGGTGGAAACCGATAAGGCCACCATGGATTTCGAATCCTACCAAGAAGGAACATTATTATATATTGGCCCCAAAGAGGGCGAAGCGGTACCGGTAGATGCGGTTATCGCTGTCCTAGGCGAAGAAGGTGAAGATTACAAGGAATTGTTGAAGGGAGAAAGTGAAGGCTCGCCCAGTGATCATGGTGATAACGCCAAGGAAGAAGCAAAAGAACCGGCAGAACCAGCAGAGGCGGCAGATAGCGACGTAGAAGACAATGCAGACGATGGAGGCGAAGAAGTGACCGCTGAGTCATTAGGTGCCACGGTCATCACCATGCCATTGCTGAGTGATACCATGACCGAAGGAGTGATCGCCGAATGGCACTTTAAGGTAGGCGACACCATCAAAAGCGACGATGCCATTGCCGATGTGGAGACCGACAAGGCCACCATGGAAGTGACCGCCTATGCCGATGGTACGCTGTTGTACATTGGCGTGGAAAAAGGCGAAGCGGCGAAAGTAAACGACATCATTGCCATTGTAGGTAAGGAAGGAACCGATATAACCCCATTACTCAAACAACAACCGGAAAAACCAAAAAAGGCAGAAAAACCAACAGACGAGGCTACCGAATCGGCAGAACCCAAACCGGCGCAGGCCGATGAAAGCGATGAATCAGCATCCACGCAAGACGGTGCACGGGTGAAAGCTTCGCCTTTGGCCCGCAAAATTGCCAAGGATAAAGGTATCAGCCTTGGTGACGTCAAAGGCACGGGCGATGGTGGGCGTATTGTGAAAAAGGATGTGGAATCGTATACACCATCGGCCAAAGCGGAGGCGGCTCCTTCGGCTTCACAAGCAGCAGCGGGCGAGACCCCTGCCACAACCATCAGCATCCCTCAATTTGTTGGGGAAGAGCGCTATACGGAGAAACCAGTCACCCAGATGCGGAAAACCATCAGCAGAAGGCTCTCTGAAACATTCGTCACCCCGCATTTCTATTTGACCATAAAAATTGATATGGATAGCGCCATCCAGGCGAGGGCCAAAATCAATGAAGTGGCCCCTGTTAAAGTATCCTTTAACGATATCGTCATCAAGGCAGCGGCGGCAGCGCTGAAAAAACATCCTGATGTAAATGCTTCTTGGCAAGGTGATAAAATACGCTATAATGAGCATGTGAACGTCGGTGTGGCTGTGGCTGTGGAAGAAGGATTATTGGTTCCTGTTGTCCGGTTCGCAGACGGTAAATCCCTGTCGCATATCTCCGCTGAAGTGAAGGAATTTGCGCAACGGGCAAAAGCAAAAAAATTGCAACCAGCTGATTGGGAAGGCTCCACCTTCACCGTGTCCAATCTCGGCATGTTTGGCATCGATGAATTTACAGCAATCATCAACGCGCCGGATTCCTGTATTTTGGCCATCGGCGGAATTGACCAAGTACCCGTTGTAAAAAACGGAGCTGTGGTAGCCGGCAACATCATGAAAGTGACCCTGACTTGCGACCACCGCGTGGTAGACGGTGCCACAGGCGCCGCATTCCTGCAAACACTCAAATCACTGTTGGAGGAACCCATTCGGATATTAGCTTAAATAATAGTTAACAAGACGAACCTCATAGATTTCCGCGCGATAGGCTAGCGGGTTAATCTATGAGGTTTTTTGTTATCACCTATGCAATGGAAACCTATGTGGTTTGATGATTTCGTAACATTCCAAGTATTTCGCTACTAATTTCCAAAAAGCTTCCTCCGCTTTATTTCTCGCTCCAAAAGCCGTATCTTTGCACGCGCAAAACCACTCGTTTGCTTGCCGACAAACACCTTGGCCATATTCAGGTATGCCGGAAGAAAGGGACAGGGGGTTACTTTTTCATACACCCAATGAGTAAGATACATTTTCAGGAAAAATTTGAAGAGCGGCACATTGGCCCCAGCGCCGATGAAACCACCGCCATGTTGGATGCTTTAGGCCTCCAAAACCTCGACCAGCTGGTAGACGAAACCGTGCCCGTGCAAATCCGAGCAAAGCCCCCTCTTGCTTTGCCCAATGCCCTAGGAGAAACGGCCTACTTGAACAGGATGAAAGTAGTAGCTGATAAAAATAAGGCTTTCAAATCCTATATCGGACAAGGTTACTATGATGTAATCCTTCCAGGAGTTATCCAGCGCAATGTGTTTGAAAACCCAGGTTGGTATACCCAATACACGCCTTATCAAGCTGAGATTGCGCAGGGACGGCTGCAAGCGCTGCTGAATTTCCAAACGATGGTCATCGACCTCACCGGCATGGAAATCGCTAATGCATCCTTATTGGATGAGGCCACCGCTGCTGCTGAGGCCATGTTTATGCAATATGGGCTCCGTAAAAACAAAGCAGCTAACGCCTACTTCGTATCCTCAACTATTTTCCCTCAAACCTTGGATGTATTACGCACCAGGGCGCTATCCTATGGGATAGAATTGTTGGTAGGTAATCTCAATGACATACCTCAGGAAGCTAATATTTTTGGAGCACTTGTACAATACCCAGCGGGAGATGGAACCGTGCAGGATTATAAAACCGTTGTCGAACTATTGCATGCCCGAGACATTTCGGTCTGTGCCGTGGCCGATTTATTGAGCCTTGTGCTCCTTACGCCTCCCGGTGAATGGGGAGCCGATGTGGTGGTGGGCAGCACCCAACGTTTTGGTATCCCTATGGGTTTCGGCGGTCCACATGCGGCCTATTTTGCGACCAAAGAGGCCTACAAACGCAACATTCCCGGCCGCATCATCGGTGTTACGGTAGATGCTACCGGAGGCTATGCACTACGCATGGCTTTACAAACACGTGAGCAGCACATCCGCCGGGACAAAGCGTCGTCCAACATCTGTACGGCCCAAGCGCTCCTTGCCATCATGGCTGGATTTTATGCCGTTTACCATGGGCAGAAGGGCTTACTGAATATTGCCGAACGTACACATGGTTTGGCAGTCCTCTTGGATGATGCCTTGCAACAGCTTGGTTATACACAGCTCAATGAAACGTATTTTGATACACTACGCATAGAACTCGGCGAGTTGGCCGGCCCACTTCATGCCGAAGCGCTCAACAATGAGGTAAACCTCTATTATCAAGGCACGATCGCTGGAATTTCTGTGGATGAAACTACCACCTACCAAGATATCGAAATATTAGTGCGTATTTTTGCCAAAATAAAGGGCAAAACTGCCACTGATGTGGATTTGGCCGCTATCGCAGCTGCTATCCATCCCCATATACCGCCATCGCTGCAGCGTGCATCTGAATACCTTACGCATCCTATATTCAACAGCTACCATGCTGAACATGAGATGCTACGATACATCAAGTCATTGGAAACCAAGGACCTTTCGCTTTGCCACTCGATGATTCCTTTGGGTTCCTGCACGATGAAGCTCAATGCCACTACCGAAATGATTCCGATCACATGGCCGGAATTTGGCAGCCTGCATCCTTTCGCTCCAGCTGACCAAACTGGCGGATATATGCAAATCATCAGTGAATTGGACCAATGGCTGAGCGAAATTACAGGTTTCGCCAAGGTGAGTTTTCAGCCTAATTCAGGGGCGCAAGGTGAATATGCCGGATTGATGGTTATTCGTGCTTACCATGAAAGCCGGGGAGACATGCACCGCGATGTGGTGCTTATCCCTGCATCCGCACACGGCACCAACCCAGCATCCGCCAGCATGGCAGGCATGAAAGTGGTCGTTGTCAAATGTGATGAACGCGGTAATATCGATGTGGCCGACCTCCAAGCCAAGGCTGAAATACATGCTGGTAATCTTTCAGCATTGATGGTTACCTATCCTTCTACGCATGGTGTCTTTGAAGAGCCCATCATTGAAATATGTGATATCATCCACCAACATGGCGGACAGGTCTATATGGACGGCGCCAACATGAACGCACAGGTGGGCCTCACAAGCCCAGGCCTTATCGGCGCAGATGTATGCCACCTTAACCTACACAAGACATTTTGCATCCCACATGGTGGAGGTGGCCCTGGCATGGGACCCATCGGAGTGGCCGCACACCTCGTGCCTTTCTTGCCCAACCACCAAGTGGTGGATGTCAGCGGTGAGCAAGGCATCAGTGCCGTATCAGCAGCACCTTGGGGTTCGGCATCGATTTTACTGATATCGCACGCCTACATTGCCATGATGGGTGCCGAGGGGCTCACCAACGCCACGAAATATGCCATCTTGAATGCCAACTACATCAAAGCACGGCTGGAAAACCATTATCCGGTACTATATGCCGGGGCCAATGGCCGTTGTGCACATGAGATGATATTGGATTGCCGCTCCTTCAAAACAGCAGGAGTGGAAGTGGGCGATATAGCTAAACGACTCATGGACTATGGATTCCATGCCCCTACGGTGTCGTTCCCCGTGGCTGGCACCCTCATGGTGGAGCCCACTGAATCAGAGTCAAAAGCCGAATTGGATCGCTTTTGCGATGCGCTCATTGCTATCCGGGAAGAGATTGCCGCCATTGAAGATGGTCGGTCAGACAAGGTGGACAACCTGCTGAAGCGTGCACCACATACCGTAGCCATGGTGAGTGCAGATGTTTGGGATAAACCCTATCCTCGATCGCAAGCGGCTTTCCCCTTACCTTTTGTGCGTGAACATAAATTTTGGCCATCTGTGGGTCGCGTCAACGACTCGCAAGGTGATCGGGTACTTATTTGCGCTTGCCCTCCGATGAGTGCGTATGAAGAACTGGAGGCATAAGCAGTGGGGAATAACCCATATTGGTGTTTTTTTCATACCTTTAGTCAATTTATAAACGAAATGAAAGCTTTCAATATCATATGCAGCATCCTGTTTGTGTTAAGCGCAGCGTTACAGTATAACGACGAAGACCCCTATATCTGGATTCCTATTTACCTTTACGGTGCTTTGCTATGCTATTTGGCTGCCAGAAAAAAATACCTGCCAAAAGCCTATTTGCTAGGCATCGTGGTTTACTTAGGCTATGCGGCATATCTCCTTTTTTTCAGTCAGGGAGTAATCGATTGGTTTCAGCATCATCCGACCAAAGATCTGGTGCAAAGCATGAAGGCCGACAAACCGTGGATAGAGGAAACCCGAGAGTTGGGTGGACTATTGATACTCATTGTGACATTGGCAATCAATTGGTTTGTTGGTTGGAAACGTAAACGGATAACAACCCGATAACACCTGCTTCCTCCATTTTTTTGGTGCGTCAATCAAACAATACGGAAACAGCATCCCCATATTTGATTATCAAAGAGAGCCAATAGCCCTGCTGGGCTTACCTGACCTGATTCCATTTTTATTTATTTTTTTACTATTTGTTTGCTTTAATTTTACTTAACTTTAACGCATGCAATAGCGAGACCGCTTTTGTTTGCCATTCATTGTTGATGCCCTTTCCAGACAATGTTAAGAATTTTCGAGGCCCGTGTTTTGCTTGAATAATTTTACGAAAAAATACATCTAAGTTATTGATTTACAGATAAACAACCAATATTTTAATTTTTAATTTTTTAGCTGATTAATTTTTGCCATCTTCGTTTCACAGAGGAGTTATCAACATTTTCTCGGTCATTTATTGTAAATCAACTTATTAAGAATTGACGAATGGAAAAAACGAGCACGAGTGTCTGGAATAGTTGTCTGCAAATCATTAAAGACAATATTCCCGCCCAAAGTTACAAGACCTGGTTTGAGCCCGTTAAGGCCGTACGATTGGACGGTAACGTTTTGACTATTCAAGTACCCAGTTTATTTTTTTATGAATGGCTTGAGGAACATTATGTAGGTTTGTTGCGTAAGACCATAAAGAAGCATCTCGGCGAAAATGGGAGATTGGAATACAATATTGTGGTTGAAAAATCCTCCACAAGCAACCCTTATACCACCAATATACCCTCAAGTGGCAATGGGGCAGAAGCCAAAAGGCAGTCCATCCCTGTGCCCGTGGCTTTAAACAAAGACATCAAGAATCCATTTGTCATCCCCGGTCTTAAAAAACTACAGGTAGATCCACAATTGAACCAACATTACACCTTTGACAATTTCATCGAAGGCGAATGCAATCGTTTGGCGCGGTCGGCAGGATTTGCGGTAGCCAGCAAACCCGGAGGTACTTCTTTCAATCCATTGATGATATACGGTGGCGTAGGGCTTGGCAAAACACACTTAGCCCAGGCCATAGGCAATGAAATCAAACGCAACCTATCCGATAAATTGGTCATCTATGTCTCTTGCGAGAAATTCTGCCAACAATTCGTGGATTCGTTGAAAAACAACACCATCAACGATTTTGTCAATTTCTATCAGGCCATGGATGTCATCATCATGGATGATGTACATAATTTCGCCGGAAAAGAACGCACGCAAGACATCTTCTTCCATATTTTCAATCACCTGCATCAATCCAGCAAACAAATCATCCTCACTTCCGACAAGCCGCCAAAAGATTTGGCAGGGTTAGAAGAACGCTTATTGAGCCGATTCAAATGGGGGCTTTCTGCAGATATGCAGGTCCCTGACTTGGAAACCCGCATGGCCATCCTCAAAAAGAAAATGTATTCCGATGGCATCGAGTTGCCCGAAAACGTTATTGAATATGTGGCCAACCAAATCGACAACAGTGTGCGGGAATTGGAGGGGGCCATGGTATCATTATTGGCGCAGGCTACCTTGAATAAAAAGGAGATTGACCTTAACCTGGCCAAATCCATGTTGAAGAATTTCATCAAAAACACCCATAAGGAAATCTCGATGGATTACATCCAGAAGCTGGTATGTGACTATTTCGAGGTGCCCATAGAAATGGTCAAGTCAAAGGTGAGGAAGCGTGAAATTGTGCAGGCGCGGCAGATTTCCATGTACTTGGCCAAAAACCACACCAAAACCTCATTAAAATCCATCGGTGCTTTCTTTGGGGGTAGAGACCACTCCACCGTCATCTATGCTTGCCAAACCGTAGAAGACCTCATTGAAACAGACAAGAAATTCAAATCCTACGTGCAGGATATCCAAAAGAAATTGAAGACAAGCTAAGCGAATAACATAAAAAAAGCGGGCTGTTGTATATACAACAGCCCGCTTTTTGCGTTTAACCACTGGTTATCCATTACGGCCGCCACCACGCTGGCCACCTCCTTGCCTCATCCGATTTGCCCGTTCCTTCACCATCTTTTCATACCCCTTCTTTTGGTCATCATCCAGCACAGAAAGGATCTTTTTGTCCGTCTGCTCTCGAAGTTCACGCATTTTCCCCATCATTTGGCTCCGGTCTCCATCTTGGTTGTTTTGGAAAGCTTGCTGCATCGCCTTGCTTTGTTCTAGTGTAAAGGCATACACCGAATCTTTTTGAGCTGCAGAAAGCTTGAGTTCCTTCTCCAATTGTTCGCTGGTCCGCTTGGCATTCTCTTCTGGATTACCGAAGCCCCTGCCACCCCGCTGCTGGGCGAATGAAAGCCCTATGGCCATCAATACCACCATCACTGTTAAGATACTTCCTTTCATGGTCTATCAAATTTAAGTTATTGTAATAATAGATAAGACCTATATCAAGGGAGAGCGTTTAACCGATGTCAAAGTAACAATTCTGCTACTTCTTGCCAGTTGTTTACCCGTTCATACTCCTTGAAAAGCAAATTATGGGGAGAGGTGAACAGCAATTTCCGGCCATTGAAATTTTTTAAGTTCCTTGTACGGTCGTCAATCAAGATATTGGCCGATATGATTTTGTCGCCTGTAAAGAGGATATTGGTCCATTCAATGAAGGGGAAATACTCGCCGAGCCAATCAAATTTATCTTCCAATGAATTCCTGAATTCCATGGCAGCTGAGACAATATACACATTATACTTTTCAGATAAGGCCTTTACGGTATCTATAGCATAAGGCATTGGCGGGATATCTCGGAAAAATCCCTTTTCGTTAACATACAATTCCCACTGTCCATTTATTTCCTCAGGAAGGTTCTCATGAAGCTCCTTCCCGGGTTCCTGATGAAGGTCCATCGGGATACCGAAATCACGGTGAAATAAGGTCAGAAATTTATAATGGGTGTCGGCCAGCACCTCGTCCATATCGATCGCCAAGCGAGGTTTATCATTATCCATAGCTGCAAACTTAGATAACTTGCCTCTTATATGCAAGTTATCGTTCTCTCATCTGCCACTGAGAACTTACATTTATAGATGAAAAATAGTTTTTATTCGTCAAACTATTGATGTTCCACCGCCACAATTTCACGGATGGCTTGCGCAACTGGGGTTGCTGTTAATCCGAATGTGCGTTCAATGTCACTGCTATCAAAGAAATAATCATATTGATATTGATAACTCATCTCTTCGAGTTCATGCATCAGTGGCACAAAAACACCAACCAGCTTCATCATCCACCGTCTCAACACAAACACCTTGGGTTTAGCTTGGAGTTCTTCCGCAAATAACCTTACCCAATCTTGTCCCGTAAGCTTGTCTTTGGCCGTGGGCAAATGCCATACACGGCCATAGGCTCCCTCGCTATTGCCCAGTACTGCAATCGCCTTGGCGGCATCGGGTGTGTAGGTAAAGCTATGTATTTTATTTTTATCACATTGCCACAATGCCGATTTCCCCTTCTTGAGGTTATTGTACACCAATTCGAGCAAAAGACTGTTGCGAATACCTACACCATAAAAGTCTGCCGAGCGTGCAATAAGCGCCTGCAACTCGCCCTTGGCTACCTCAGCCATGAGCATATCGTTCACCTGTCGGCGCACCTTACCCTTCTTGCTCACCGGACCTACAGGCGATTGCTCGGTCATATGCGGCAACGCCTCCGGTGCATATATATATACATTATCCACGAAAACCAGCTTGGAGCCATATGCCTTACAGGCATCGATAACATGTCGCATCAGGCGCGGCCAATCGCGTTTCCAAAGTTTATGCTTATAGGGCAACCCTACACACAAATAGGTTACTGCAGATCCGGCCACCGCGCGGTGGACCTCATCGGCTTTTAGCAAATCAGCTACAACGATTTCGTCATCGTCATTCACCTTTTGCGGTCTCCGTCCCACAATGCGTACGGATTTGCCATGGATTTCCCTCAAGTTCCTGGCTAATGGGGTACCTATCGCGCCCCCGGCTCCTAATATAGTATGCATAATCATTATTTTGTTACCGCAAAGTTGGGAAGAACGGCGCTTAAAAAGATTGACGAACGTTAAGAAATCTGCATCACGCTCACTACGCTACAATGCGGCTACGGATACGGCTAAGACTCTCGGGGCTCATGCCCAAAAATCGAGCGATATATTTCTGGGGGACTTGCTTTATAATATCAGGCCGCGTGGCCAGTAGTTTTTGGTAACGGGATTCCGGCTGTAAACTGAGCAGGTCTTTCGTTCGGTTGATATTCTGCGTTGCCGTAGCCTCCACAATATCTAAAATATACTTATTGAATGCAGGAGACTCCCGCATTAGCAATATCGTATCTTTACATGAAATGTATAGGTAATCTACGCGGGTCAGCGCTTCGATGTAATTCCCGGCGGGAATCTTCTTGGAAAAACTTTCCAAATCGGTAGCCAATTCACCGGGCATAAAAAAATAGCACGAATGCAGCGATCCCTGTTCATCGGCATAATACATATGCAGTATGCCCTGCACGACAAAATACAGGTGGTGCGCCGCCTCACCTGCTTGTAGCAGCGGCGTCTTCCGCTTGACGGATTTCAGCTTGAAAAATGAAGAGATCAATTGTATTTCCTGCTCGTCCAACGGGCGATGGGCGCCAATGGATGCTGTCAAGGCTTGCATAGATGCGGTATGGGTATTCATGGCCATACCCAAAGTTAGTGATTTAAAAGTTATTATCTGCCAAAGTGTTTGCGCAGTAGTTTAATACCAGCTCCCTGAAGGTGTCTTCATCCTCGTTCTCAAAGGTAATACGAATCGGCACCATATACATCGGCAAACTCGTTAAATGGCTGGAAAGTGTGGGTGTCAAGAAACGCTGAGCGTCTTTCTCTGTGGTGATGATGAGTTTACGTGGATTTTTCAGCTCATCAAACCGATTGACCATCTTTTGGATATCTGCCAAAGTGTATTGATGATGATCAGGATAACGTAGTTGGACGATGTCCTTTACCTGAGTTGCAAGGTAGTCATATAATGGTGTGGGATTGACAATACCTGTTATGAGTAATACGGAGATGTCCCGGTCAAGAGTGGCTCCGTCCCTTACTTCCGGCAGTATAGGTATAAGTGGGCCATAACCAATACTCGAAAACAACACAGGTACATCTAGTGATGTGGATAGGTTATGCCGGATACGCTCCTTTTCCTGATTACTGGCTTCGACCGGTGTTTTGGTCACCACCATGATATCAGCTCGGCGACGTTCTTGGAAGCAATCACGGTAGTTGCCCGCAGGCAACAGCCATTTGGGTTGCCACATGGACTGGTAATCGAAAAGCAAGATCGCAAATCCCGGGCGTAATGCCCGATGTTGGAATGCATCGTCCAAAACGATGGCTTCATGGCCGCTCTGGATCAACCGGACTATTCCCTTAACCCGATTTTCACTCACAGCCACGGTGATGTGAGGAAATTTGTGCTTAAACTGCAATGGTTCATCCCCGCATTTGGTTGCCGAATCATTGACACTAACCTCCAAAAAACCTTGGGTTTTTCGGCCATAACCACGGCTCAGTGTTGCCATATTGTATTTCCCTGCCAGCAAGCGGATCAGGTATTCCGTCATCGGGCTTTTTCCAGTACCACCTACGGCAAGGTTGCCCACCACGATGATTGGATTATTGAAAGACGTACTGCCAATCCACCCCCAGTCGTAGAACCGGTTGCGCATCCATATAATAAGGCCATACAATACCGAAAAGGGCAATAATAGCAATCTGAAGTAAGCCATGGTTAGCAAAAGTAGTAAAATAATAGCGCTATAAGGTTAAGCTCACAGCAATGTATAAATTCCGTGCATTTTATGTACATTCGTCAGTAGAACATGAAAAACATATTGATCATAGCCGCTACAGAAGGCGAGGTTTTGCCTTTTATCCAATTGCCCGAACAGCAACGGCGGGGCATGGATATATTGGTTACTGGTGTGGGCATGATCGCCACTGCGTTTGCTGTAGGCCAAAAACTCGCCACAACTCGTTATGACCTGCTGCTTAATGTGGGCATTGCCGGTAGTTTCGACAACAATATCGCCCTCGGCGAGGTGGTGCACATCCATCAGGATACATTGGCAGAATTGGGGGTTGAAGACGGAGCGCATTTTATCGACAGCGAAACGTTGGGGCTGGCTCAACATACGTTCTATGGCAGCACGGATCATGGTCATACCCTTATCAGCGAACTGCGAACGTGCAAAGGAATTACGGTCAACAAAGTGCATGGAAATGAACGAACGATTGATGAGGTCATCCGCCGCATTAACCCCGATACAGAAAGTATGGAAGGGGCCGCAGCTTTCTACGCAGCCCAGCAGGCCGGGATACCCGCCATACAGGTGCGCGCTATTTCAAATTATATAGAACGCCGTAACAAGGACAATTGGCGAATCCCTTTGGCCATAGCAAATCTAAACCATTGGTTGGCTACCTTTGCCGATTTGCAATAACCATGCAAACCTAGGAGGTCTACAAGGGAATCTCCTCATTGGGAAAACCTAGGAGGGTTATCAAAAATTTGACAAGGAGGGCATCAAAAATATCAATTTTTTGTAGTAGGTTTGCGTTCTGAAAATTTTTGACACGATATACAACTGATGAGAGAAATACAATTCAGAGAAGCGCTTCGTGAGGCAATGAACGAAGAAATGCGCAAAGATGAAAAGATATTCTTGATGGGTGAGGAAGTGGCGGAATACAATGGGGCTTATAAAGTGAGTCAAGGCATGCTTGACGAATTTGGGCCCAAACGCATTGTCGACACGCCTATTTCGGAGCTTGGCTTTACAGGTATCGGTATTGGTGCCGCCATGAATGGGCTCAAACCTATCATTGAATTCATGACATTCAACTTTTCACTGGTTGCCATTGACCAAGTGATCAATTCTGCCGCCAAGATGTACTCCATGAGTGGCGGCCAATTCCCTATCCCCATGGTTTTCCGCGGCCCTACGGGAAATGCTGGCCAGCTAGCTGCTCAGCACTCTCAGAATTTCGAGAATTGGTATGCCAATACGCCAGGGCTTAAAGTGGTGGTGCCTGCCAATCCTTATGATGCGAAAGGCCTGTTGAAGCAATCCATTATTGATCCGGATCCTGTAATTTTCATGGAATCCGAAGTGATGTACGGCGATAAGGGTGAGGTACCCGAAGAGGAATATTACCTGGAACTCGGCAAGGCCCATACTGTAAAATCAGGTAACGACGTAACGGTGGTAACGTTTGGCAAAATGCTGCCCCGCGTGGTACAACCCGCGGTTGAAGAGCTGACCAAAGAAGGTATCGATGTAGACCTGATTAATCTGCGCACAGTACGCCCCATCGACTATGACACCATTATCAATTCCGTAAAGCGAACAAATCGTTTAGTCATCGTGGAGGAAGCATGGCCATTGGCCGCTATCTCTTCTGAAATCGCCTATAAGGTGCAACGCGATGCATTTGACTACTTGGATGCTCCGGTAACACGGATTAACTCTGCGGATGTGCCAATACCTTATGCACCTACCTTGCTCCAAGCTGCGCTACCCAGCATTACTCAGGTAGTTAAAACCGTGAAAGAAGTCATGTATATTAAAAAATAGTCACCATGTGATTATTTATTCATAGTAGATAGCCTGCTTTTTGACTCAAAAAGCAGGCTTTTTTGTTACAAAGCAATCGGCAATAAGATGCCGCTAATATGTTATCCCCTCTTTTGACCTCGCCGTTTGGAATTTCATTTTAAGTTCCCTAACTTTAGTTTATTCAAATGCCGGTTTAATCTGAAAGGAGGTCCAGTCATGAAACTCATCCAAAGAATCGAATATTGGGGCGACACCCACCATCCCCGGTGGTTAGATGTGCTCCGCATTGCATTAGGGATAATTATTTTTCTCAAAGGGGTGACATTCCTTGCCGATACAACGTCACTGAGGCGGCTAATCGAAGAAACCCACATCATTTACACATGGGGAGCAGTGCACTATATTGCCTTCTCTCATCTAGTGGGTGGCATACTGATTGCCATTGGTCTGATCACCCGTGTAGCAATCGGTTTTCAGCTACCCATTTTATTTGGGGCCGTCTTTTTCGTAAACATTACACGGGGACTTACCTTCCTCAATTCAGAATTATGGATTTCCATTATTGTGCTTACACTGCTCGTCGTTTTCTTTGTGATCGGGTCAGGACCATATTCGTTGGATCACCAAATGCGGGAACGAAAAAATAGGTGATGGATAAAAGGAAGGGTTAAATTCTTCCAAAGCATTTTAACCCTGCCGTAATCAAGCTAATTTGCATATCCCCGCAACTTTGGCTAAATTTGTCCAATTAAAATCGGACATGAACGAACAGACAAAGGCCATTCGGGAGCAGGCAGACCGCTCTCCATATCGCGAACATGCAGTACCCTTATACCTTACTTCCAGCTTTGTCTTTGATAATGCCGAACAGGGGCGTGCCATATTCGCTGAGGAGGAAGAAGGCAACGTGTATTCGCGATATTCCAACCCCAATACCACGGAATTTATCAACAAGATTTGCGCCATGGAAGGTGCTGAGGCTGGACTTGCCTTTTCTTCGGGGATGGCTGCTGTCTTCGCTTCATTTGCGGCGCTGCTCCAAAGCGGCGACCACATCGTATCCTGCCGGGCAATTTTCGGATCCACTCACCAGCTATTCACCAAATTGCTCCCACGTTGGGGCATCACCACCACCTATGTGGATGCATCCAAGCCGGATGACTGGGAAAAAGCCATCCAGCCCAATACGCGGATGATTTTTCTAGAAACTCCATCAAACCCCGGGCTGGAATTGGTGGATTTGGAATGGTTGGGTAAATTCAAGGAAAAATACCCCAATATCATCCTCAATGTCGACAATTGTTTTGCTACGCCCTATTTGCAAAAACCCATTCGCTATGGCTTTGACCTGGTAAGTCATTCGGCCACCAAATACATGGATGGACAGGGTCGTGTATTAGGCGGTGTAGTGGTAGGCAAAAAAGAGCTAATCGATGAGTTAATGTTTTTCATCCGCCATACCGGTCCATCTATGGCTCCTTTCAATGCCTGGGTCATTTCCAAAAGCTTGGAAACCCTTGGTCTGCGGATGGATCGCCATTGCAGCAATGCGCTCCATGTGGCACAAACATTGGAACAACACGCCCAAGTGCAAGAGGTACGCTATCCGTTCCTTCCATCACACCCGCAATATGAATTGGCTAAAAAGCAGATGAAAGCAGGCGGCGGTATTGTCACCTTTGTCATCAAAGGAGGGTTCGAACGGGCCAAACGGTTTTTAGACGCCCTGAAGATGATACGGATTACCTCCAATCTGGGGGATTCACGCACCATTGCCACGCATCCGTCCTCTACTACCCATTCCAAACTGACGGATGACGAACGCCTGCAATTGGGTATACAACCTGGAAGCATCCGGATATCCGTAGGACTAGAGGATGTGGAGGACATTGTCAATGATATTACACAGGCATTAGCAAGTAGTTGAATAAACGATTTATTGTGATGAAAATATCCCTTTATAGAACCAATGATGCCGTACATTTTGAGGGTGTCAGCAGCAGCACAACGGCAAAGATACATATTGATGGCTCGCCGGATATTGGAGGCGAAGGTTTGGGTGCACGCCCAATGGAGCTGGTGCTTATGGCCCTTGGCTCATGCAGCGCACTAGACTTGGTGAGCATCCTCAAAAAGCAACGCCAGCAAATTGACGATGTCAACATCGATGTGGAGGGCCAGCGGCGGGAAGAAACACCTCATATTTTTACGACCATCCATATCACATTTTATCTCAAAGGAAACATCGATAAAGCCAAAGCGGAAAAAGCCGCAGAACTGGCTGTAAAAAAATACTGTTCCGTACATGATATGTTGGCTGCGGGAGGAGTAGACATCACCTACGATATCCAAATCGACTAAACAATCCCATTTTCTTATTGTTATCTAATTTAAGCCGTAATGGTCATGCTGTTGCGACTTTTTTTTATTTAAGCATAACTTAACCTAGTTCAATGCGTGTTCAAATATTTACTTTTACTTTTGTAAAACACTAAAAACGATAAGCTATGGCAACTACTTGGAATTTAGACCCTACCCATTCAGAGGTCGTATTTAAAGTAAAACATTTGGTAATTTCAACGGTTACCGGACATTTTCGCACATTTGATGGAACGGTAAAGACAGCAAACGAAACAGACTTCACGACGGGTAAGATCAGCTTCAACATTGACACATCCAGCATTGATACCAACCAGCCACAACGTGATGAACACTTGAAATCGGCTGATTTCTTCAATGCGGATAAATACCCCAAAATCACCTTTGCCTCCACTTCCGTTGAGGAGAAAGGAGATGACGAGTTTATACTACATGGCGATCTGACCATTGGCGAAACCACTAAACCCGTTAAATTCAATGTGGAATTTGGTGGTACAGCAACTGATTCCTATGGCAACTATAAAGCAGGATTTGACGTATCAGGTAAAATTAATCGCAAGGAATTTGGCCTTACCTGGAACGCCGTGACAGAAGCTGGCTCCGTAGTCGTAGGCGACGATGTCAAAATCCAAGCAAGCGTACAGTTTGTGAAACAGTAACGGTGTTAAAACCTCATAGGCTTACATAGTGCCCATCATGCTAGCAGTAAACCTATGAGGTTTTCTTTTCATCTCTCCCACTCCATATCCGCTCCGCCCAACGGCCGATATACCAAAAGGATCCCGCAAGCAACAGAAAAAACACAGCCCGGTTGATATTGTCCCATAAATACTCAAAGAAACGGGTATACACATTGATGATCAAAAAGATAATCCCAAATTCCCGAGCGATGTGGTCCACACGTTTCAATCCATACCAAGCAAACCCCAAAGACACCGCTGTAGACAACAGCCCCCAGTAGAAAATCCGCCATTGCCGCACATCACTCCACTTATCCATATCGCTGTAATTGCCAAAAATAGACAACAGCCAAAGCGCTACCATTAAATAGGTGAGCCCAATGATGTAACTGAGTTGCTGGAAAGGCTTAATGGGCTTGAACCGATGCTGCCAAAATAAGGCAAAGGCCGTAAGCAATGCCCCAAAAAGCGTAAAGCGTAGCGGATAATTCATTCCCCAGAAACGAAATCCCCAATTGCTATGGTAAGCTGTCTCCGTGGCAAACCATATCCCGAAACTGACTAATGTGAACACCCAAATGAGCTTGGAAGAAAGCTTGACCGACAAGATGCCATATACGATCACCGAGGCAAGAAACAATAAGGAAAAATGCCCAGATCCTTTATCGATGATTTTACCGAGATAACCAATGAAGGTGGCGGTAGCGAATACACCCAACAGCATCAATGCTTCATTGCTGAATGTTTTATTGGGATATTTCCGTTTATGTTTGAATCCCCAATAATAGCATAGAATGGCCAATACCAAACAAAAAATAGCAATGACCACATCAGGTGTATCATAGAGCTTCTCGATCCACCGAAGCACCATCTCGTCAACAAATAAGGAAAGAAAAGCAAGCACCACACAAGAGAGCGCAATCCAAAAAGAATACTGGGCCAATCGTTTCCAATCAAAGCCTTTCAACTCATATGAATCCGTCAATTGCTTTGCCAGTTCATCATCAATCAGGTCGTGCTCCCGCCAATGAGATATCGCATCATCCAATGTTTCCTTCTCTTGTTTGCTGATATCCAATTTTTTCACGATAGTGCCTTTTAAAGAGACTAAGGTAGGAATAATCGAGACATACCGCCAAGATTTATCATCTATGCTGATCGTTTGGTGCACAACAGCTAGCAGGTTTCACGCAAAGTGCGCCAAGCCCATTCCTTAGCGGTCTTAGCGAGAAAGCGGAGCGCCTTTGTGAGCTCTGCGTGAACATTTTTAAACAGCATGTTGCGTTTTGTCGTGCACCCTGCGTGAAACTATCCATACTATTTCCGTATATTTCCTCTATAAAAGTTGTCTCCCAACGGCAGAGGAGAGATCGATAAATTCGCTTTTATATGCAACGCGATTAAATTGCATATGAAAGCGAATTTATCTAAGTTTGCATTTATTGATACAAGGGGTAAATGACTAAACAATCCACGCCCGATCTGGGCGAGCAAAGCGAAGTAGAAGTATTCGGCGCGCGTGTACACAACCTCAAAAACATTGATGTAAGTTTCCCCCGCAATGAGCTGGTCGTCATCACGGGATTGAGCGGCAGTGGAAAATCATCATTGGCATTTGACACCATCTATGCCGAAGGTCAGCGCCGATACATGGAAACATTCAGTGCCTACAGCCGCCAGTTTCTGGGTGGCATGGAACGCCCGGATGTCGATAAGATCTCGGGGCTCAGTCCCGTCATTTCCATCGAGCAGAAAACTACCAGCAAAAACCCACGGTCTACCGTGGGTACCATCACCGAAGTGTACGATTTCATGCGCCTGCTCTTTGCCCGGGCCGGTGAAGCGTATTCCTATGTAACCGGCAAAAGGATGGAACGCATGTCGGAAGACCAAGTGGTAGACCGCATCATCAAGCAATTTGATGGACAAGCCATCAATGTGCTGGCTCCCGTGGTTAAGGGCCGCAAAGGTCATTACCGTGAGCTGTTTGAGCAAATCCGTAAACAAGGTTATGTAAAAGTGCGGGTGGATGGCGAATTATTGGATATTGTACCCAAGATGCAGGTCGACCGCTATAAGATCCACGATATCGAGATGGTTATAGACCGGCTCCTTGTGTCCGAAAATGACCGCAAGCGGCTATTCACCTCGGTCATGCAAGCCATGAAAGCCGCAAAAGGTATTATCAAGGTTAGCGACAAGGCCAACAACGAATATTTCTATAGCCGCTACCTGATGGATGCGGAATCGGGCATTTCCTATGATGAACCTCAGCCCAACACATTTTCCTTCAACTCGCCATATGGCGCTTGCGAACAGTGTGACGGGCTGGGTTATGTCTACGAAATAGACCGCAACGTTGTCATTCCCGACGCCAAGCTCAGCATCATGAAAGGAGGGCTGGCGCCATTGGGCGAATACCGCGAGACTTGGAACTTCCAAGTGCTGAAGGCCGTAGCCAAGAAACTCGATTTTTCGTTGTCCACTCCCATTGAAAAACTCACCACGGAACAACTCAATGCCCTCCTTAACGGAGTAGAAGATACCGTAACGGTACCTGTCACCTACAGCAGCTGGAATACCAAGGACTACAAGATAACGTTCGAAGGCCTTTTCAAAATGCTCGAAGACCAAAACGAGCGCCAGGGAGTAAATGGACAAAGCCTCGATGAATATCGCGCCAAAAGGATTTGCCCGACTTGTCAAGGCGCCCGGCTCAAAAAAGAATCCCTCCATTTCAAGATAGCCGATAAAAACATCCATGAATTGGCCGCGATGGACATCTCTTCGCTTGCGGCATGGTTTGATGACGTCGAACAGCGTCTTAATGAAAGACAGCGCATCATTGCCATTGAAATCCTGAAAGAAATACGAGCGCGGCTGGGTTTCCTGCTGGATGTGGGGCTCAATTACCTGACACTTGATCGCACAGCCAGAACGCTTTCGGGAGGAGAGGCACAGCGTATCCGCTTGGCCACCCAAATCGGCTCGCAACTTGTCAACGTGTTGTATATCCTTGATGAACCCAGCATCGGGCTGCACCAGCGCGATAATGAGCGGCTCATCAAGGCCCTTAAAAACCTCCGCGACATTGGCAATTCCATACTCGTGGTAGAGCACGATAAGGATATGATCCTCAATGCCGACTATGTGATAGACATGGGACCAGCAGCCGGTGCCCATGGCGGGCTCGTGGTCGCACAAGGCAGACCCGAACAACTGAAGGCGTCCAACACGCTTACGGCCGCATACCTTAATGGCGCGAAAGAGATCCATCTCCCGGAGAAACGCAGGGCCGGAAATGGCCATACCCTACGTCTTTCGGGAGCATCAGGCAATAACCTCAGCAACGTTACCACTGAACTTCCCTTGGGCAAACTCATCCTGGTAACCGGTGTATCGGGCAGTGGCAAGTCGAGCCTCATCACAGAGACCCTATACCCGATCCTGAATCATCATTTCTTCCGGGCTAAGAAAACACCGTTGCCCTATAAGAAAATAGAAGGGCTGGAGCATATAGATAAAGTCATCGAGATTGACCAAAGCCCCATTGGCCGTACGCCACGATCCAACCCATCCACCTATACGGGTGTGTTTTCGGACATCCGTGCCTTGTTCGTACAGTTGCCCGAATCCAAGATTAGGGGTTATAAGCCCGGACGATTTTCCTTCAATGTAAAGGGGGGACGCTGCGAGACCTGCCAAGGTGGGGGCATGAAGGTCATTGAAATGAACTTTCTGCCAGATGTGCAGGTACCCTGTGAGACCTGCAACGGCAAGCGCTATAACCGAGAAACATTGGAGGTACGTTACCGTGGAAAGTCCATCAGTGATGTCCTGGATATGAGTATTGATGACGCCGTAGCCTTCTTTGAGAATATCCCATCCATCTACCGCAAAATCAAGACCCTGCAGGATGTGGGGTTAGGTTACCTCACCCTGGGTCAGTCTTCTGTAACCCTCTCTGGTGGGGAAGCGCAACGCGTAAAACTAGCGACGGAGCTTTCCAAGAAAGACACAGGCAAGACCTTCTATATCCTTGATGAGCCCACTACAGGTCTCCATTTCGAAGATGTGAATGTGTTGCTCGGCGTACTCAACCGTTTGGTAGATCGAGGGAATACCGTGTTGATCATCGAGCATAACCTCGATGTCATTAAAGTAGCAGATTGGGTGGTCGACCTCGGCCCAGAAGGAGGTGCCGGAGGCGGGCAAATCCTTTTCAGTGGCACGCCAGAGGATCTTATTAATTGCAAGAACAACCAAACGGCACGTTTCCTTAAAATGGAAATGCGGGGAGTGGGGATGATTTCGTAACTTCGCAATTATATGTCAGATATTATCCAATTGTTACCGGATGCCGTGGCCAATCAGATTGCTGCGGGAGAAGTGGTACAACGCCCGGCATCAGCAGTGAAGGAATTGATTGAAAATGCGATAGATGCCGGTGCAGACAAGATAAAACTGATTGTCAAAGACGCCGGAAAATCACTGATACAGGTAATAGACAACGGATGCGGCATGAGTGTAACCGATGCCAGACGTTGCTTCGAACGCCATGCCACTTCCAAAATAAGGAAGGCCGAAGATTTATTTGCCATCCGCACGATGGGCTTCCGGGGCGAAGCGCTGGCGTCCATAGCGGCCATTGCCCATGTGGAGCTCAAGACACGGCGGGTAGAAGATGAATTGGGGACATTGATAGAAATTGAAGGCTCAGCCGTCGTGCAGCAGGAACCCACAGCACTACCGGCTGGCTCAAGCATCAGTATCAAAAACCTGTTCTACAACATCCCCGCCAGGCGTAATTTCCTCAAAAGCAACCCAGTGGAAATACGCCATATCGTCGATGAATTCCAGCGGGTGGTATTGGCACATCCTCAGATCTTTTTCAGCCTCCATAGCGATGGCCATGAATTGTTCCACTTACCCGAGGAAAGCCTCAAGCAGCGTATTGTCCGTGTTTTTGGCAATAGCTACAACCAACGGCTGGTTCCGGTGGAGGAAGAAACGACCATCATCAACCTCAAGGGTTTCATCGGTAAACCCGAATACGCCAAAAAGACCCGGGGTGAACAGTTCTTTTTCGTGAACAATCGCTTTGTGAAAGACCCTTACCTCAACCATGCGGTCCTCAAGGCCTATGAAGACATTTTACCCCCCGAAAGCTTCCCTCTTTACGTCCTATTCATTGAGATTGATCCCGCGAAGATCGATATCAATGTGCATCCCACGAAAACGGAAATTAAATATGAAGATGAACGCGCCATTTATGCCATTATCCGATCGGCTGTAAAACGTTCATTGGGCAGGTATAACATTACGCCTACGCTTGATTTCAACCAAGAGACAGGCTTCAGCCAAATGATTAGTCATAAACCGTTGGAAGAAATCACACCGCCCTCGGTCAAATTCAATCCCGATTTCAATCCGTTTGACAGTGGGAAATCGAGCGGCGGGAAACAAGCCTCGCAGACCCCACGCATAGGGCAGGAAGGCATCCCCCAAAATTGGGACACCCTGTACCAAATCACGCAAAAGGTTGAAAGCACGCAATTAGGCCTCCATGGTGATGAGTCCGATTTGCCTCCCGCGCAACAGCAGTCGACCGCCAAACTGCCCTTCCAACTGCATAATCGTTACATCGTGTCGCAAATCCATTCTGGATTTATCCTCATAGACCAGCAGGCCGCACACGAACGCATCTTATTCGAGCAGTTCCGCCAACAGTTGGAAAATCGACAAGGCGCCAGCCAGCAAAGCCTTTTCCCACAGACGGTAACGCTCAACGGCTCGGATTTCCAGCTGATAAAAGACCTGCTTCCCGATATACAAGCCTTGGGTTTCCAAATCAGGGAGTTTGGGAAGCACACGTTTGTGGTAGAAGGTATCCCGGCAGACATCACGTCCGGAGTGAGTGAACGGCAAATCCTGGAACAGTTGCTCGAAGATTATAAAAATAACCAGTCTGAATTGAAGCTTCCAAAGCGTGAGAAATTGGCCAGGAGCTTAGCGCGGCACGCAGCTATCAGACCGGGAACCGCCTTGTCTACATCGGATATGGCCGAACTGATAGACCATCTGTTTGCTTGCGAATCGCCCAATGTGTCATTGAATGGCAAACCCGTAATCCTTACTTTTACATTGCAAGAACTGTCTGAGCGGTTTGCGCGCTAATTTGAATTGAAACGATATGTACAATAACACATCATCCCCTTTTACAGGCCTACCTCCGGTGGTCAAAAATCTGCTTATCATCAATATTATCTGCTTTTTGGGCACCATGATCTTCGATCAGGCTACCCGATTTTTCGGTGTATATTACCCAGATTCACCCTTTTTTAAAATATGGCAGATCATCACCTACATGTTTATGCATGGTGGGTTTGCACATATCTTTTTCAATATGTTTGCCCTATTTATGTTTGGGCCTATATTGGAGCAGGTTTTAGGTGCCAAACGATTCATCAACTACTACCTCATTACCGGCCTTGGTGCCCTTGTGTTGCAGTTTGGCGTACAAGCCCTTGAGGTTTATCAGATTACCGGCACGATATCCGCCAGCCAATGGCTGCGCTTTGATATGCTTGAAGGCATGGTTTATGGCAACCATCCATCATTGACTCAAGAAGACTTTAACAAACTGGTATCTGTTTATAATACACCCATGGTAGGCGCTTCGGGGGCTATCTATGGCTTATTGATTGCTTTCGGTTTCTTATTCCCCAATACACCGTTAATGCTCATCTTTTTGCCGGTACCCATAAAAGCCAAGTATTTCATCCCGGTGATGATTCTCATCGAACTGTTTCTGGGTGTATCACGTACGGGTTCTTCCATTGCGCATTTCGCACATCTCGGTGGCGCCCTATTTGGATTTTTACTGATCAAACTGTGGGGAATCAAGCGCCCGAATTACTGGTAAAGGATCGGTATTTTTTTTCTTTCTTATCATAGGTAAATGATTCAAAATCATTTTTTGCTATATTAGCAACGGTTATCAGCAAGTAGCACAGGGAGGATAGCGATGAAAACGTCATTATTTAGCGATTTATGGCATAAGGCTTTCCATTCGGGAAACCCACTCTACCTGTTTATCGCCATCAACATTTTAGTGTTTGTGGTGGTAAACGCCCTTTCGTTGGTTACGGCATTGGGGGTTACCGATATGCCCTTGTCTGCCTACCTATCCGCTTGGCTGCAACTTCCTGCTTCGGTGTCATCCTGGTTATATAAACCATGGACCATCGTCACCTATATGTTTACCCAACAGGGATTCTTCCATCTTCTTTTCAATATGCTTTGGCTTTTTTGGCTGGGTATCATTTTCCTCGATTTCCTCAAAAAAAGGCAGTTTATTTTTGTTTACCTCGCCGGCGGGCTTGTAGGTGGGCTTTTGTACCTATTGGCGTATAATTTAATCCCTGTGTTCAAGGCCGACGCTTATCGTACCGTGCTAATTGGCTCATCTGCCAGCGTAAGTGCCGTCGTTTTCGCAACAGCTACCCTATTACCGGATTATTCCATCCGAATGCTCTTTTTTGGCAACGTGAAGCTGAAATACCTGGCATTGGCATTTATCGTGATTGACGTACTGGCTATCGCTGGGCTCAATGCGGGAGGGAGCATTGCACACATTGGCGGGGCACTCCTTGGTGTCGTTTATATCAAACAGCTACAAAACGGGAACGATTGGAGTCTTATTTTACGGCAACGCAAGAAGCGCAAACTCCGTGTAGTGCGCAACGATACCCCAACGCAGGAAGAGCCTTTGGTACCAAACCAAGAGGTCATCGATCGCATTTTGGACAAAATCTCGCAATCCGGCTATGAAAGCCTTACAAAAGCCGAAAAAGAAGCCTTGTTTAAGGCCAGCAAACAAGGCCAAAATGAATACTAATGGTAAGAAGGAAATCGTGGCGCATAAAACGACTGAGCATCGTCAGTAAATCCATCTTATTCGTCAATCTTTTTGCTGCCGCTGGGTTAGTGTTGAGTTACCTGGCCCCGATCATCAACCCGAAAACCTTCTGGCCCTTTGCCTTCCTGGGAATAGCTTATTTACCCTTGCTGGTCGCCAATTGCCTATTTATTGCGTACTGGCTCATACGGCGTGTTCGCTATGCCGGTATTTCTTTTATAGCCATTGTGCTTGGATGGGGCTCCCTTAATAAACATATTGGATTCAATAGCAGGGTGCCTGAGGCAATCGTGGCCACGCCAGACACGGCATATATCCGTTTGCTCACTTACAACGTACATCTTTTCAGGGCCTTTGAGCAGGAAAACATGGACCTTACCATTAAGGAGAAAATCATGAAACTTATTGATGGCACTTCTCCTGATGTGGTATGTATACAAGAATACTATACTCGGCAAAAAGGCGAGCATAAGATGTCTGCAGCGTTCAAGGAAAACGTGGGGTTACCTCATCATGTCATCCTTCCCACCGCCCAAAACGATTATGAAGCCTACGGTCTGGCCATTTTTTCCCGGTATCCCATTGTTTCTTCGGGCGACTTGCCTGCCCATGAACATGGGGTAAACCGGATTATTTATGCTGATATTGACAAGAAAGGGAAGATTTTCAGGGTATATAATGTCCATTTGCGATCGTTTGGGTTTCAACAGGAAGATTATGATTTTATCAAGCGCCCAACAAAAACCATCGAAAAGGATGCCGCCTCCACTAAACGTATTGGATCACGATTGAAACATGCATTTGGGGCCCGCAGTGCGCAGGCCGAAGCGCTACGATCTCATACGGATGAATGCAAAACCCCTTACATTATTGCAGGAGATTTCAACGACACGCCATTATCATACGCGGTAAACAAGGTGTCTTCTGGCTTACAGAATGCTTTCCGCGAGAAGGGAAGAGGCTGGGGGGTGACCTATAATGGAGATTTTCCCAATTTCCAAATTGATTACATCCTGGCCAGCAAGGAATTCAAAATACACCATTATCAAATCATCAAGGAGAAATTATCGGATCATTTTCCTGTCTGGGCCGACCTGCAGCTTTGAAATAAAAAAACGGAGAACCGCCTCTTTCGATTTGAATTCTCCGTTTTAACCTTAATTACAACCGTGGCTGTAATCAAGGTATCAAGTCTTGTATCTTTGCCGGTATCCGTTTAATGCTATTCCGGTGAAAGCTTCACATTTCGTAATACATTTGCCGTTTGCCGCTTCTCCGTAGAGTAAGCAGCCACGTACAACCCCGAAGCGTATGTTTTGATTGGGACAGTTCCCTTTTTTTCAAGGTGTTCTGACAAATCTCCGTCCGATATGAAACCTTCTAGAGCCAATCCATCGCTAAAAGCTATCCTGAAATAGTTGCCTTTCGACACTGCTTCGTTTGTGGACACTTAGTTGGGCGATTCAAAGAACTTCGTACTTGACATTGACTAAGGTAGCAACAAAACGCTTATATTGCAAGAAAAAAATGATTTATTTTATTAACAAGTTTTCCACCTTTCAGACCCTATTTATCAACAACCGATTCGTACCCATAGTAGCTTTCAGGCACCATTAATTAATATTTAGCTAACGTTATCCACATATTCGGTTTACTGTTCATTCACAATCGAAGGTGTTAAGATGGAGGTGGGGCCTTGGTATTTTCTGCTTAAATTAGGGTTATGAGGAATTTTTTTGAGGCTTTTTGCTCGAATCAGCGCATAAACGACTCAACAAACCTGCTAATCTTTCTTTTTCTTTTTACCAAACACCCGCTTAAAGAAGCCTTCCGTCTTCTCGGATGCTTTCTTCGCTTCTTCGGCGGTATTCATCAGGCGTCGTTCTCGCTCTTCGCTGATTCCTGCACACTCCTTAATTCCTTGTAATAGGCTCTGCGTAAGTGTTTTGAAAAATGAATAAGTATGCGGACGCGCGTAATTAATCCTTCCCGTGTGGTACTTCCCGTTGGCATCGGGATTACTATCATTGATGATAAAGCTGTTGGTCAAAAAAGAAGCCACCTTCATGGACGACCTTTGCTTGCTATTGTCGCTGGCAATCAGGTTGAGCTTCATCTTGTTATAATCAAACTGTAGCGAACCCCTAGCACGATGATCATCGGCCTTCACATCAAAATGGAGCCCCTCAATGTTTGCACTGGCTATCTCGGCATTGAGCAGCGGTGTCATGATCTGGTTGAACGGTTTCCCATTCATCGGGCCGAGGCGTCCCCGATAGGTAAATGCCCCATGTTTGTCCAGCATATCGAATGCAAATACCGTAGTTAGTTTCCCCGTATTCATAACATAGGTGGTCAAATCGGCCTCCATCGTATTGTTTTGGATGAGGGCCGAGCTATCATTAGTCACATTACGGATAATGCCATTTACACGGTCAAAAGTTATTTTTCCTTCTTTCTTATGTTTTTTGCTTATCTCGGCATAGCTAACGTCTACGCCATCTATAAGTACGGAATCTATCTTTAGGTGCTGCTTCAACTTCAGCAGCAGTTGATGTGGCGACTTGCCGATTTTGTTCGTAAGTCGCTTAGGATACCGCAAGTCATTTGATATGGCTACCGTACCACTGTCGATATGCAGGCTTCCGGCATAAATTTTTTGGCTGTTCACAAATCGGTGCAAGTCGATATGTTCAAAACGGATGTGGGGCAAGGAAATGATGGCCATATCCTTCGCCTCTTTCTTCCGCCGGTAGAATTCGGACCGGTTCATTCTGGGCGCATACTTCAAGCCTGTAAGCACGACTTCCCTTTCGGCAGTGGCCACCTGAAGGCGATCGAAACTCACATAGTAGAAGCTATCGGCTGTTTCATGCCGGAATCCAGGCATATCCAAGTCAATTCCCCGGGCATAATACAACCGGGAGGTATCAACCTGTGAAAGTGAGTCGATGAGGATATCGCGTAACGTTAGGTTGATGTTGCGAAGGGCCAGTTCTTTCACAACGCTGTCTGTTTTCATGGAAAACTTGAACTGGATATCATTAAACTGGATGTTTTCCACGCTCACCTCATTCAGCATATTGGATATGCGTTGATAAAGCATCAGCGAATCTTGGCTTTTCGCTGCCGTATGGTTATATGCATGATATTCATTCATCACATGGATGGAGGGGGTGTCAATGATGATGTCATTGATATGGAGCTTACGTTCCCTAAGGATACGACGGGGATGGAACTGCCTAATCCGTAGGTCTGCGATCATGATGTTGTAGATATTGTCCGGTGCTCGCTCTTCAAGCACCCGCCTTGCATACACCTGGGTGTCGGGTATCAATTGTAGGTTTGTAATGGAGGCATTGCCTGTGACTACATTAAAATCGACCTCGTCGTAATGAATTTGGTAAAGGCTATCCGTGGCGTTTACGACGGCTTGCCTGAGCCGGGTTTCCAAAATCGGCTTCCAATGCCTGCTCAGATACCAGCCCCCTGCGGCCACAATAACCAGCAAGCACGCAACAATACCAATCATCCATTTCCAAATCGGTTTCATAATAGGCAATAAGGTATATCATTAAGTCTATCCTGTCAAACAGTCAACATCCTATTGACCGAAAGAACAATAATCGACTAGGAATGTTTTCGTAAATATAGAGAAAAGTAATTTAAAACCTGCTGGATCAAAGGCGGTGGATTCAAATCTTCACTTGGCGCCATTAAAAAAATGACATCCAGTTGAACCAGTTATTACCATAAAATAATTACCTTCGGCTTAGAGCCTGTTTAAAATTCATCTAATAAATTTTTTATAGGCTCTTAACATTTTTATCAGTATGCGTGGTTTCCATTTTTCCAAATACATCCCCAATGCGCTGCCCAATGGTGGTTTTGATGAGCTCTTGAAACTTTTCATGGAGCTACTCCAATATACTGCGGGCGATGCCATGGAAGCATTGGCCTGGCTCAATGAATTGGATAAGCAATACCATATTACCAACGATGACTACGGCATGGGCGATTTTATCCAGGACCTTAAAGACAAGGGCTACCTGAGTGATGATCCCGCCAATGGCGCATTCCGGATTACAGCCAAAAGCGAGCAGGCTATCCGCCAATCGGCTCTGGAAGAGATTTTCGGGAAGCTGCGGAAAAGCGGGCGGGGCAACCACAGTAGCAACCTTTCAGGATTGGGCGAAGAGAAAAATGCCGACCGCCGTGAATACCAATATGGCGATAGCCTCGATCAGATTGACATGACGGCCTCCATCCACAATGCGCAGATAAACCATGGGATCGGCAATTTCACGCTTACCGAGCGCGACCTCGAAGTGGAAGAACGTGATTATAAAACGCTTACCTCCACCGTGCTGATGATCGATATTTCACACAGCATGATCCTCTATGGCGAGGATCGCATTACCCCGGCCAAGAAAGTAGCCATGGCCCTGGCCGAGCTCATCAGCACGCGCTATCCGAAAGACACGTTGGATATCGTCGTGTTTGGCAATGATGCCTGGCCCATCACGATCAAGGACCTTCCCTACTTGCAGGTGGGACCTTACCATACCAACACCTTGGCGGGACTGGAACTCGCTGCAGATTTGTTGCGTAGGCGCAAAACGCATAATAAGCAAATCTTCATGATCACCGATGGCAAACCTACCTGCCTCAAGGAAAATGGCCGCTACTATAAGAATAGTGTAGGGCTTGACAGGAAAGTGGTCAACAAGACCTTGAATATGGCTGCGCAGTGCAAACGGCTCAATATCCCCATCACCACGTTCATGATTGCCCGCGACCCCTACTTGCAGCAGTTTGTCCGCCAATTCACGGAAACCAATGGTGGCAAAGCATTTTATAGCTCACTACAGGGATTGGGCGAATACATTTTTGAGGATTATATCCGTAATCGGAGGAAAACGGTGCGGTGATTTTTTACAATCCGCTTTCCGCGGATACGCCGTTCGCAAATGGAGCGAATAAACAAACCCCGACGTAGGAGGGTCCATTGATGTTTCTAAAAACAAACAGGAAATCAATAATAAACGAATTAGCAAAGTTCAAATAAACGAATAAACGAATCAGCAAATAACAAATGATAAACATCCATACCTTAGGCGAACTCAAGAAATCAGGATACCAACACCGCTCCGTAAAAGAAGAACTTAGAGACAACCTCATCAAACACCTACAAGAAAACAAAGCCGGATTCCAAGGGATCTTGGGGTATGACGATACCGTAATCCCTGAGTTGCAAACAGCTATCCTATCACGCCACAACATCCTACTGCTGGGCTTGCGTGGACAGGCCAAAACACGCATCGCGCGCCTCATGGTGGAGCTGCTGGATGAATATGTACCCTATGTCGCCGGCAGCGAATTACTTGATGATCCCCTCGTCCCCATATCTTGGTATGCAAAACAAGAAATCGCCGTCAAAGGAGACGACACGCCCATCGCCTGGCTGCACCGCTCGGAACGCTATACCGAAAAGTTGGCTACACCAGACGTCACCGTGGCCGACTTGATTGGCGACGTAGACCCCATCAAGGCCGCTACATTGAAATTGACTTATAACGATGAGCGGGTTATCCACTTCGGCCTCATCCCCCGGGCGCACCGAGGCATCTTCGTCATCAATGAGCTTCCAGACTTACAGGCGCGTATTCAAGTGGCACTCTTCAATATCCTACAAGAGAAAGACATCCAAGTCCGCGGTTTCAAACTCCGCCTGCCACTTGATATCGAGTTTGTCTTCACGGCCAATCCCGAGGATTATACCAACCGTGGAGCCATCGTTACCCCACTCAAAGACCGCATTGAAAGCCAAATATTAACGCATTACCCCAAAAGCATTGATATTTCCAGAAAAATCACGTTCCAGGAATCACGTATCAGTGCAGCGCAGCAGGCTACTATTGAAGTGGACGGCCTGTTGAAAGATTTGGTGGAGCAGGTCGCCTTTGAGGCTCGCAGGAGTGAGTTTGTCGACCAGAAGTCGGGCGTGTCAGCGCGCCTCACCATTTCCGCTTATGAAAATCTGGTCAGTGCCGCCGAACGCCGGAAACTCATCAACGGCCAGAAGAAAACAGTGGCGCGACTCGCGGACTTTGCCGGCATCATCCCCGCCATCACCGGCAAGGTGGAATTGGTTTATGAGGGTGAGCTTGAAGGGCCGGTGCATGTGGTGCATCGATTGATCGGATCGGCCATCAAGACCTTGTTTATCAATTATTTTCCGCATCCTGAAAAAGCCAAAAAATCCAAGAAGGAAAATCCATACCAGTCCATCATCGATTGGTTTAGCGATGGCCATACGGTAGACCTTTCAGATGACCTTAACGATAGCCAGTATAAAAAGGAACTGCTCAAGGTGCCTAGTTTGCAAGCATTGGTCAAAAGGATACACCCCAAACTTGCCGAGAGCCAACAGCTCCTATTGATGGAGTTTGTGCTCCATGGCTTAGCCGAGCATTCTCAACTCAACAAATCTTACTTCCACGGTGGAGTCGGTTTTTCAGATATGTTGGGCAGCCTCTTTGATGGGGGTTTTGACGAAAATGAATTTGATTAACGAATCAGCGAACAAGCGAATCCGCAAACTCAAAAACAGCTCTACTTTTCGGATTATCCAGCTTCGCGCTCTTGCGCTTCCCGTTAGCCGTAATGTGCATGATATTGCTCTGTTTGGGAAATTGCCCGAAAAGGATGCGATTATCGATGGTGATGTTCGCGATGTGCCTAATGTTATTCGCTTCCAGGTAACACCAAGCTACGTCATCTTCAATTTCATAGCCCAGGTATCGCAGGTTCACCTGTTCACCATTGACCGCTAACCTAAAGTGTTTAAGGAGATAACCGGCAAGTAAGCTATCCATCGCACGCTTATCCGCCGCTGTCGGGTTAATCAGATCCACCCGTTTACCTCCCCCAGCTTTAAGGGCATCCTCTAAGTCATCATAGAAAATCCTGCAGCTCACTTCCACGCTTTGTGCTTTTTCGTTGTAATCCACCGCAGCGATACTTACGTAAAAGGGATGGAAAATCAGCAAGAAGACATTGGTAATTATACTCAGCATAAGGTTTCCATACATGTCGGCAACTATATACCGCTATTTTTTTTGTTACCGGTTGCGTTTTAGCTACAATAAATGTAATATTGCTGCGAACTTAGATAAATTCTCCTTTATACGCAATATAATTGCTTTACATATAAAGGAGAATTGATCGATTTCTCGGCTGCCATTGAAAACTTAGTTGTAGAGGAATATAGCAACAAAAAGCCAACATGCAGGATTTCAGCATATATTTCGAGCTCGGCTTGCAACACATTCTGGATCTATCCGGTTACGACCATATCCTTTTTGTGATTGCACTGTGCTGTACCTATTTCATCAAGGACTGGCGCAAGGTAATCGTGTTGGTTACCGCATTCACTATTGGCCATTCCCTTACCTTAGCATTGAGTGTTTTTGACCTTGTCAGCGTAAATACCGCATTGATTGAGTTTCTTATTCCGGTTACCATTGTCATCACCGCTTTCAGCAATGTGGTCAAGAAACGTAAAGCAGCAAAGACCGACTGGCTTACCTATGGCTATGCCCTGTTTTTCGGATTGATCCATGGATTGGGGTTTTCTAATTACTTACGGTCTTTACTAGGCAAGGAGAGCAGCATTACCACCCCCCTGTTTGCCTTCAACGTCGGGCTGGAACTGGGCCAACTGGCCATTGTTTTCATCGTCTTGTTGCTGTCTTTCGCTGGCACTAGGATGTTTTCCATATCCAAACGCGACTGGACGTTTTTCCTATCAGCGGCGATATTTGGTATTGCGTTGGTGATGGCGTTGGAGCGAATATAAGGGAAATAGTGTCTTTCCGCTCTTTCGCCTCCGCGGCGAAAGAGGGCAGAAAGATAGCGTAAAAGCAAAAAAGCATTTGTACAAAAAAACTCCCCATTTTAATTATCCCCTCAAGTTTCCATTATATTAGCAAAAGATTTAACTTTACCGGAAAAATCTGAAGTCCTTAACTTCGTCCCGGCAAAAGCACGTAAAACATGAAACACCATCAACCCCTCTTCCTTAGCAGCTTCTTGGTTGTCATTTCCTTCACTGCAACTGCGCAGCTTCAAAACAACCCCGGTT
Source organism: Parapedobacter tibetensis (assembly GCF_024704835.1). Lineage (GTDB taxonomy): Bacteria > Bacteroidota > Bacteroidia > Sphingobacteriales > Sphingobacteriaceae > Parapedobacter > Parapedobacter tibetensis. The sequence continues at coordinate 39,858 of NZ_JAMXBE010000002.1, read as the reverse complement.
CCAATCATGGCAATAAGTTCGAACAATTGGGCACCATATTGAGCGACCCCAATGTGTACCGCACGGCCTCCGGGGCCCCGGGACACCAATATTGGCAGCAGAAGGCCGATTATGTCATCGATGTGGAGGTAGATGACGAAAACCAACGGGTTATAGGGTCGGAAACCATCACGTATACCAATAATTCGCCCGACCCCTTGAATTACTTGTGGATACAACTCGATGAAAATGAGCATGCGCCGGATGCTGAAAGCAAAAAATTTGATGGGAGTTCCTTAAGTGAACGTGTAACCCCCAGGCAACTACAGCAAATTATCGGAAGCGATAAAGACTTTGGGGTAAACATTCGAAAGGTAGCCGATGGCAGCGGCAAGCCCTTGGACTATACCATCAATTACACGATGATGCGGGTCGAATTGCCTACCCAGTTGAAGCCGGGAGCCAAGTTTGTCCTTCAAATTGACTGGCAATACAACATCAGCAACCGGATGGAAGAAGGGGGACGTGGAGGCTATGAGTACTTCCCCGAAGACAAGAATTACATCTATACCATCGCCCAATGGTATCCACGCATGGCGGTCTATTCAGATTTCCAGGGTTGGCAAAACAAGCAATTCACTGGCCGGGGTGAGTTTGCCCTGGTATTCGGCGACTTCAAAGTCAACATCACCGTGCCCGCGGACCACATCGTAGGGGCCACGGGTGAATGCCATAATTACACGACTATGCTCACATCTGCACAACTCGAACGGTGGAAACAGGCCCAACAGGCGGATGAACCCATGGAGGTAGTCACGCTGGCGGAAGCGCAGCAGGCCATGCAGAATAAGTCCACAGCCAAAAAAACGTGGGTGTACGAGGCCAAGAATGTGCGGGATTTCGCCTTTGTTTCCTCTCGTCGCCTAGTGTGGGATGCCATGCGCGTGAAAGATGGTGTAGCAGGCAATACCCCCATGGCCATGTCATACTACGGCCCTGAAGCCTATCCACTCTATCGCCGTTACTCCACCAAGGCAGTGGCCCATACGCTTAAGGTCTATTCCAAGCACACCATCCCCTACCCTTATCCCGTGGCCATCTCGGTAGAAGCGGCCAACGGCATGGAATACCCCATGATTTGTTTTAACTACGGACGTGCCGATAAAGATGGCACCTATACGGAAGCGACCAAATATGGGATGATCAGCGTCATCATTCACGAAGTGGGGCACAATTTCTTCCCCATGATCGTTAATTCAGATGAGCGTCAATGGACATGGATGGATGAGGGGCTCAACACCTTCTGCCAATTCCTTGCCGAGCAGGAATGGGACAAGGATTATCCCTCCAGGCGTGGGCCAGCGCACAAAATTGCCGACTACATGAAGCTCCCCAAAGATCAATTGGAGCCCATCATGACCAACTCGGAAAACATTGTTGAATTTGGCCCCAATGCCTATGCCAAACCGGCTACCGCCCTCAACATCCTGCGCGAAACGGTGATGGGCAGGGAACTTTTTGACTATGCCTTCAAGGAATATGCCCGCCGTTGGGCTTTCAAGCACCCTACCCCAGCCGATTTCTTCCGCACCATGGAAGATGCGTCGGCGGTAGACCTCGATTGGTTTTGGCGGGGCTGGTTTTTCGGTATCGATCCCGTAGACATCGCCTTGGATGACATGCAGCATTTCCAACCTGCTGGAGCCCCAGAAGTTAGTCAAGAGGAGGCAAAAGCAGCGTTTGAAGAAGACCTCAATACCATTTCAAGACAACGCAACCTGGACGCCGGCACCAATTATGCCGTGGAAGCTGATACCAGTTTGCAAGATTTTTACAACAAATGGGATCGCTTTGCTTTAACAGCCGAAGACAAACAGGCCTTCGAACGGTACTATCAATCGTTAAACGAACAGGAAAAAGCGCTTTTTGATGGGAAATACCACTTCTATGAACTGAAATTTTCCAATAAAGGTGGATTGGTCATGCCCATCATCATCGAATGGACGTTCGCTGACGGCAGCACGGAAATCGAACGCATACCCGCTTATATCTGGCGCATGAATGAATACGAGGTGAGCAAGGTATTTGCCAAGACCAAGGAAGTCAAGGCTGTGCGGCTCGACCCCTTGAGCGAAACCGCGGATATCGATGAGGACAACAATTACTGGCCACGTAAGCATACACCCACCCGGTTTGAGCTATTCAAACAAGGGAATGCCCCAGCTCGGGGAGCTTCCTCGGGACCAAATCCGATGCAGCGGGCTAGGAGCGGGGGTTAGTACAACTTTACCGTCATTGCGAGCAAGAGCATAGGACAATGAGGAGGAGCGAAGCAATCTAAAATGCAATAAAAAATGACAATCCCCGAACAACAATTACGCGATTTCACCTACAGCATCTTCAAATCCATCGGATGTCCGGAGGATGATGCCGTTTTAGCTACGGACGTGCTCCTATCGGCTGATTTACGGGGTATCGACTCGCATGGGGTGGCGCGCCTCAGTGGGTATGTGCGCCTTTCGTCAACAGGGCGACTCAACCCGAAGCCGGCGATCCGCGTGGTGCATGAAACCCCCACTACCGCCACCGTGGATGGCGATGGAGGGCTGGGTCTTGTGGTCGCTCCATATGCAATGGACATCGCACTGGCGAAAGCTCGCCAATACGGCTCGGGATGGGTGGCCATCCGAAATTCCAACCACTTTGGCATTGCCGCCTACCATGCGCTCAAAGCGGTGGAGCAGGATATGATCGGCTACGCCATGACCAATGCCAGTCCCTTGGTGGCCCCCACATTTTCATCGGAGCGGCTATTAGGCACCAATCCCATGTGCTATGCATTCCCCGCCGGGCAATACCCTCCCGTGGTGGTCGATATGGCGACATCGGCCGCAGCCAATGGCAAGCTGGAAGTCGCCGAACGATTGGGCAAACCCATTCCGGAAGGCTGGGTGCTCACTAACGAAGGACAAGCAACTACCGACCCTACCGACCTCAAAAAGGGCGGCGTGTTATTGCCCTTGGGGAGCGATTACGCCCATAGCAGCCATAAAGGCTTCGGGCTATCGGCTACTGTAGACATCCTTTCGGGGGTATTGTCGGGTGCCAACTACGGACCATGGGTACCCCCTTTCGTGCCTTACCTGCAACCCCTAGCAGACCAACCCGGTCAGGGTATCGGGCATTTTGTGGGAGCCCTGCGGGTGGACGGTTTCCGTCCCGTGGCCGATTTCAAAACAAACATCGATCAATGGATTACGCGCTTCAAAAATGCTAAGCGAATTGATGAAAATCAGCAAGTGATCATCCCCGGTGAACCGGAAAATCTAGCCATGGCGACACGCAGAACGCAAGGCATCCCCCTAGCCCCAGCCGTATGGCAAGACCTCCATGCGTTAGCCACGCAATTTGGGATTGATCTCACCCCTCCCCATCCGCCGCATTGAGTAAACGCTCCTCTCCCTGCTTACTCATGCCCATGCATTGCTTCATACCCTCAAACAAGGTTTGCCAAATCATTTTGAAAAACGAATAGGTAGGTGGCCTTTCAAAATCGATGTTGGCCGAATGGTATACGCCATTCGCATCGGGATTGCTGTCGTTGATCAGGAATCGATTGACCAAAAAAGAAACCACTTTTTTGGCCGACTTCTCTCCTTCATCGTTGGAGGTAAGCACATTCAGTTTCAAGTTGCGGTAGTCAAACTGTAAGGTCCCGCTTGTGCGGTAATCATTCGCGTTCATGTTGAAGCTCAGCCCCTGCATATCAGCGCTGGCGACCTCCGCATTCATTAATGGCGAGAGCATGCGGTTAAATGCCCTTCCATCCATGGCGCCTAACTTAACCGTATAGGTGTGAGCTCCCGCTTTGTCCAGCAGGTCAAATTTAAACACGACCGAAAGCTTTCCTGCGTTCATCACCTGAGTCGTCACATCAAGCACCATCATGCTATCTTGCGCTAGCGATAGGCTATCGTTTGTCAAATTACGGATTATCCCGCTCGTTCGGTCAAACGTAACCTTCCCCCCTTTTCGGTATTTTTCACTAATCTCCGCAAAGCTAATATCCAGCCCATTCAGTAGTACGGAATCGATGGCCAAGGGCTGCTTCAGATTTAGCAAATGCTGGTGTGGCGACTTCCCAATCTTATTTTCAACCAGTTTAGGGTACAGCAAGTCCTTGACAATCGAGATCGTGCCGCTGTCGATATGCATCGTCCCGGCCGCGATGGTTTGGGTGTCTACCCATCGTTGCAAATCGATATCCGCCAAGCGGATGCTGGATACGGAAATAGCTGCCATGTCTTTGGCTACTTTCTTCTGGCGGTAAAACTCCGTCATACTCACCAGTGATGCATAGGTAAGTCCATGGATCAGCAGCTGTCGGGTATCGGTTGCCGCTTGCAGATGGTCTACACGGAGGGAATAGAGGCTGTCAGGCCTGATGAACTCCACACCCGGCACATCCAGTTGGATGGTCCGCGCATGGTAAAATCGGGACGTATCAAACTGCGACAATGAATCGATCAGCACATCCCGTATGGCGATATCGGCATGCTGCACAACCAAGCGCGTTGCATCCGTTTCTTTCGCATATTCGAACCGACCGCTATTCAGTTGGATCCGATTCACGTTCACTTTCTTCAGCACCTTGGAAATGCGCTGGTAAAGCGACCTTGAATCGCTGTCTTTAGCTAGGGTATCGTTGTATGGGTGGTAGCGATTAGTCAGGCTTACCGATGTTGTGTCGATGACGATTGTATGAATATCAAGCGATTTGGAAATAAGCATTTTCAGCAAGCTAAGCCCCCTGATACGTAGGTGAGCGGCATGGATTTCATAGGTATCGTCCGGCGCCCGCTGTTCGCGTTCCATCCGGCTATACACTGCCGTGTCCATGGTTAAGCGTAGGTTTCTCAGCGAAGCATTGCCGCTGATCAGCGAAAAATCCAGTGTATCGTAGGTGATTTGATAGAGGCTATCGGTTTCATGGATCACGGCCTCCTTCAGCTTGGTTTCTATGGTAGGCTGTAAACGCCTACCAAGGTACCAGGCACTTACTAAGGATATTATAATCAGGCCAGCCGCTATGCCGACTATCCATTTCCAGATAGGTTTCATCGACAAGGAAACACCAAGGGGGGTGAAAATGTTTTAAATGCTACCATTGCTCGCGAAGTGAGTCTTAGCGGCTTGTAATTTTTGAAGTTAAATACCTATCTTTGTATTAAAGATATCATAAAAAATGATTGCGTTAAAACCACAATACATTACAGATAGTGCCGGTAATCGCCTGGTTGTGTTACGTGATTCTGAATTTAAGTCACTTCTGGAAGAGCTTGAAGAGTTAGAAGATATCCGTTTGTATGATGCTGTAAAAAAAACAGATGATGGTGCCCATATCTCGTTTGAAGATTACATGGCCAAATTCGACAAAAAATAATGCCTAAATACACTGTTCTTTTAACCGAAAGAATATATATGATTAAACTGTAGACCCGAATCAAACTTCCAAACTCAGTCGCTTTTCTTTATTGATGATATCCGCTATGCTGGTGTCGTTGAGAATTTGCAGCATGGCATTACGCACCTCAATAAAAGTATCGCGGATGCCGCATACTTCTTCCGACTTGCATTCGTCGCAACTCCGGTAAAAATTAAGGCTTACGCAGGGCAGTAAAGCAATAGGGCCATCCACCAATCGCATCACCTGTGACAGCCGGATGTCTTCAGGAGCCTTGTTCAGGCCGTATCCTCCGCCCGCACCTTTTTTACTGTACAAGATTCCGGCATTGCGCATTTCCAATAAAATCTGCTCCAGGAATTTCTTCGGAATGCGCTCCTCCTCAGCAATGCGCAGGATCTGCATCGGCTCATTGCCGTAATTCTTGCCCAGTACAATCAGTGCTTTAATGGCATATTTTGTCTTTTTGGATAACATCCCTGGCTACTAGTGGTTTCTCTAAAAAGCAAAAGTACGATTTTTCTGCAAATCAGCGAAACCCGACGCAGGAGGGTTCATTGATGCCTTTAAAAACAAACAGGAATCAATAATCACCAAACTTGCTATCAACCAAAAAAACGAGTACCTTTGTTGCTCAACTCGCAAGCAAACACATGCTCGATTCACTCATCACCTCCAAAACGCGACTGCGTTTACTGGTTAAGTTTTTTATCAACGCGGCCAATCGGGGGCACATGCGCGGATTGGCCGAAGAATTCAATGAATCCACCAATGCCATCCGCAAGGAGCTCAATAACCTCTCCGAAGCCGGTTACCTCGAAAAACAAGCCGAGCAAAACCGCGTCTCCTACCGGGCTAACGTCAAGCACCCGCTATTTGGCTCGTTGCAGGACATCGTTCGAAAGTACTTAGGGCTGGACACGATTGTGACAAAAGTGCTCGATCGCATGGGCGATGTGGAGCAGGTAGTCCTCATTGGCGATTATGCAGCAGGTCGTGACAGTGGCGCCATTGAAGTGACCATCGTTGGCCAATCGTTGAATGCTGATTACCTCGAACGACTTGGGCCCAAGATTGAAGAACTCATCATGCGAAAGGTACTGTTTACATTGCGTGACACACGGATGCGTGACGGATTGGTCTTATATGAACGGGATGAGCGCTGATCATTAATTTCTGGTGTTACCATATGATTACAGGGTAATTGCACACCAGGAAGTCAAATGAGATTATCAAACGGAAATCGGGGTTTGTCGGTCATATTACTAGCACAAACCCTCCGTAGAGCTTTTAATGCCACCTAGGAGATTTTGCGGCTTGCAAGTTGATGCACTACCACAGTAGCAAAAGATCCAAGTGGCGAGTTTTTTGCTTACTTTTTTGCGGAAAAAAAGTAAGGCCTTGTCGCGGCAGCGACGGAAAGCATGAGCGATTGGTTAAATAATTGAAAGAGTTTAAGATCGATTGCTCTGAGATTATCAAAACATCGTAAAAAATGGCTTCATATTTGTTATAATAGGAATTAGGTTGAAAACTGGTCGATAGCAACCCGTTTCAATAAGTTATAAATACACGAATCACTAGGTTAATTGGGAATATTTCCCCACCATCGTGTATCGTTTTCTGGTTATGACTCGTTGCATAAATACAGTAGACAAAATTTAGGTTACATGGCGTTTTTCTTTTTCAGCAAAAAAAAATCCGTACAGTTTCCCATCGGGAACCTGTTGAAAGTAGATATCCATTCACATATTTTGCCCGGCATTGATGACGGGGCCCCCAACGAACAAACCTCCCTCACCTTGATACTGGGTTTGGCCGAAATGGGCTTTGAGACGCTCATCGGCACACCACACGTCATGGCCGACATCCATACCAATACCCGGGATACCATCCAAGCGGCTTACATGAAACTGCAAGCTCATTTGTTGGCCCATCCCGGACTGCCCAAACTCCATTATGCAGCTGAGTATATGATGGATGAAGGCCTTGCCCCATTGATCAAGCAGCAAGGTTTACTGACATATGGCGCCACCCAGTATGTCTTGGTTGAAACCCCCTACTTATATCGCCCGTTAAACCTTGAAACGTATTTGTTCCAGCTGCTGACCGCTGGCTATACCCCCATATTGGCACATCCAGAGCGATATCATTACTTAACGGGCAATCCGAAGGAATATGAAAAGTTGAAGGCCCTAGGTTTTGCTTTTCAGGTGAACTTGCTCTCGTTGGTAGGCTACTACGGTAAGCAGGAAAAGCAGGCCGCCACTTGGTTACTTCAAGCCGGCCTCGTCGATTTCCTGGGCACAGACCTGCATCACGAACGGCACCTGCGGCACCTGCGTAAATTTACGGTAGAGCAACAGGTAGTCAACGCATTGGAATCCGGGAATTTCCGCAACGAGCAACTCCTTGAGAACAATAACACACTGCAAGCCGCAATAAATACGCATTAAAAAACCAGTTTTAAGCAAGCAATTAACACCTTACAAGTTATCCTAGCATATAGAACCTGATAATTAAATTGAATTGTTTAAAGGAAATACGTTACTTTTGCCAACATTTATGGTTTACAGGCATGTAAACAACGCTTTCCATGCCCATATGATTTTTCACGACATAATCCAATAGTTTTGGCTGGCAAACAACACATTCCCATGCAGCATACTCGTCTTATACGTCGGTCACCCGCAACGCTGATCATTAGTGTCATGGTGCTTCTATTCGCTTCTTCATGTGGTTCAAGGCAGAAGATGGTTTATTTCAATAACCTGCCCGATACCGCCATCTACCATACGTCGATTCCGGCTATTGCAGAGCCCACCATCCAACCGGGGGATGTCCTGCGGATCAAGGTGAATAGCCTTAATCCCGAAACCAACCGCTTATTCAATGCCGGAACCCTGCAAACCGCCGAAGAAAGCCGGTACAGCAGTGCTGAAGAGGGAAATGTAAGCGGAGAAGGCTATTTAGTCAATGCCGATGGGTTCATCAGTTTCCCGGTCATCGGGCAAATTCAGCTAGAAGGACTCACCCGTGATCAGGCGAGGGTGAAATTGGTAGGTTTAGTCGGCGAATACGTCAAAGAACCCATCATCAATATCCGGTTTTCAAACTTCCGCATCACCGTAGTGGGTGAAGTAAAACGGCCGGCCACTTTCACGGTACCCAATGAGCGGATCAACATTATTGAAGCCCTTGGGCTCGCCGGTGATCTCACCGAATTTGGAAAGCGGGAGAATGTGTTACTCATCCGTGAATCGGAAGGCCAGCGGACCCTGGTGCGGCTCAACCTCAATGACAAAGAGACACTCAATTCACCCTATTTCTTCCTTCGCCAGAATGACGTGTTGTATGTAGAACCTACCCAATACCGCGATCCCAGTGGCGACCGGACGCTCCGTATACTTACGGCCGTATTCTCCGGCCTCACCGCATTGGGCTTGTTTTTGCAGCGTATCATATAACCTCATTAAGTTCGCATAGATGAATACGAAGATCGCTCCGGAGCAAGAAGAAGTACAAATCGATATCAAGGCCTTATTACTCAATTACCTGCGGCATTGGCATTGGTTTGGCATATCCGTCCTGTGCTGCCTGTTATTGGCCTTTCTGTACCTACGGTATGCCACCCCGGAGTACCAAGTGAGCAGCACGCTGCTAATCAAAGATGACAAGAAGGGTGGAGGCGCGGCCGATATGGGTGCCTTTGCCGATCTGGACATTTTCAAATCCGGCCAAAATATCGCCAATGAAATTGAAGTATTACACAGCAAAGGCCTGATGCAGCGGGTGCTCACCGAATTATCATTACAAGTGTCTTATTATGCAGAAGGCACAGTCAAAACCACCGAGCTCTATGGGGAAAATTTGCCCCTTCGGTTGACGGTAAATCAAGTCGATACGGTAGCCTTTGAAACCGACCTTAAAATTCGGATTAAAGGACAGAATCGCTTTGAGTTGCTGGAAGGGGATGAATCTCCTAAGGAATATGGCTTTGGGACAGAGATTAAACGCCCGTACGCCCATTTCACCGTAACCGCCAGCCAAGCCATCGAGGAGGGTACAGTCATACGGATTGTCTTCAATGACATGCGCAAAATGGCCAACCGTTATAATCGGGATCTTTCCATTAACCCAGTCAACAAAGACGCCAGTGTGATCACCATTAGTCTCGTGGAGCCGGTGAAGCAAAAAGGGGTTGATATCATCAATAAGCTGGTTGAGCTTTATAACCGGGAGACCTTGGAAGACAAAAACCAACTTGCTTCCAATACTGTTCGATTTATTGATGATCGGTTAGTGTTACTGGTATCCGAACTTTCCGAAGTAGAGCGGGATGTGGAACGCTATAAACGAGAACACGAGATTACAGGCGCCAGCACTGAAATCGAACAATACTTGGAACAAGCCGGTGAATACAACCGCAAAGTAGCCGAATATGAAACCCAATTGAGCGTTCTGGCTTCCATTGAAGAGTACCTGCAGCGCGATGACAATAAAAACCAATTGGTACCCAGCGCACTTGGGATTACCGATGTGACGCTTCAAGGTTTGATTGCCCGCTTCAATGAGTTGCAGTTGGAGCGGCAGCGCCTCTTGCGCACCACACAGGAAGGCAGCCCGTTGGTGCAAACGGTGGATGAGCAACTGGCCAACCTACGCAGCAACATCCAGGAAAATCTGCGTAACATCAAGGGCAGTCTGGAAATCACGCGTGACAACCTCAAGGGAAATACCAGTCAGTTTCGGAGCCGCATCCAGCGGGTACCCACGGTAGAGCGGGACTTACTGGAGATCCAGCGCCAACAAGGCATTAAAGAGGCCTTGTACGGCTACCTCTTGCAAAAACGGGAAGAATCGGCAATTTCCCTTGCATCCAATGTGAGTAATTCCCGTGTTATTGATGCGGCCATGGTAGGTGATGAGCCCGTAAAGCCCAAGAAAATGTTAATTATGCTCTTCGCGCTTATTATGGGGGTAGTCGTGCCTGTAGCAGCCCTTTATGCCAAAGACCTGATCAACGATAAGGTCCAGTCAAGCAAGGAGGTGATCAAGGTTGCCGATGTACCGATTTTGGGTGAACTGAGTCATAGCGACGAGGAACAAGTGTTAGTCGTGAATAAGTCTACCCGTACCGAAATTGCCGAATTATTCCGATTGATCCGGACGAACCTGCAATTTGCCGTCGGAGGGGGTGAAAACCGAGTGATGCTGGTAACCTCCAGCATGAGTGGGGAAGGCAAGACCTTTTTCAGTATTAATTTAGGGGCCAGCCTCGCGATTACCGGTAAGAAAGTCGTCCTGCTGGAATTTGATATCCGTAAACCCAAATTATTGAAAGATTTGGGCCTTAGCCCAAATAAACCCGGCATCACCAACTTTTTGGTAGACTACGCCTTGACCGTTGATGATCTCGTCTTTGATTCCGGTTTGGTAGATGGGATGGCGGTGGTCGGATGTGGGCCCATTCCACCCAATCCTGCCGAGCTCTTAATGAGTCCACGTATACGGGAACTTTTCGATGGCTTGAAGGAGCAGTATGACCACGTTATTATTGATACCTCCCCCGTAGGGCAGGTAGCCGATGCCTTTACCTTAAGTGCCCAAGCAAATTTAACGGTGTACATGATCCGTTATAACTATACCTTCAAGCAAAATCTTTACATCGTCAAAGATGTTTATGAGCACAAAAAAATCCGGAATTTGATGGTGGTCATGAACGATGCCAAAGCAGAGAATGGCTACGGGTACGGATATGGTTATGGCTACGGCTATGGTTATGGCATCGAAGTCCCCAAAACCTTCTGGGATCGGATTAAAAACCGGCTTTCTTTCAGGCGGCGATAGGCCCAATGTTTTTCGCCCTCACAAGGCTGGTCTGTGATCGACGTTGCGCAGTAGGCATGGGGAGCCAATCGCTTCGATCATCAGGACGAACGAAAACAATACCCCCATACCCCCTCTCTCATCATGGCATCATCTTTGCTTTTATAGCAACACTAAGATTTATCATAATAGTAGAATTTACGTGCTAGCTATTGCTTTTTTTACTACAACGTATCGAGATAAATCAAAAACAATGCGTTGAGCGAAACTATTGAGGGAAACATTCATATTTTCATAACAGCAGGTACATCGTACCTTAACTGATTAAGTGTAACTTTATTACAAGCTACACTTGGGATACCTGTCGCTAAAATAGGTCAGGTATCGCTTGCTTTAGCAGACAATGAATGAGGCATTCTATTGGCTACTTTTTTGTTACTGAATAGTAAATCATTTGCTCTCCCGATCACATCACAAATTTATAGGCAATGTTATGAACTACTTTGACGCTGCTAACCTGAAAACCGCCCCACGATGGGTCATCTTGTTTGTGGATACCCTGCTACTATCCTTTGCCCTCGTGGTTTCCTTGTTGTTCGCTCAGAATTTTTCCCTAACTTTATTCTTTCAGTCGGGAATCATCGTGTTGATCTTTATCCCCATTGCTGCCGCTGTGCTGTTCCTGATGCGCATGCACAGGGGCTTGGTGCGGTATACCAATACCACGGATATCGGCCGCATACTGGCCACCACGGCCTTGATCAATATAACGATGGGCCTTGCACTCCAAGTAGGCACGTTTCCGTCGATGGGGGTGACCATTCGAAAAATGGGAGCCCTATTGTTCGCTAATTGGGCGATAGGCACCTTATTATTAATCCTCATGCGCTTATCCATCAAGGAACTATACCATGTGTTTTCCGGAGGAAACGGCCATAGCAAAACCAAAGCCGCTATCTATGGAACGGATCACAACGCCGTCATGATCCGTAAAGCACTGGAAAGCCTGCACGAACAGGGGATGCGGGTCATGGCATTTGTCGACCAATCCCGCAGCCGTTTGCACAGCACCATTGAGCAGCGCAAGGTCTATCATGTAAAGCATCTTCCCTATCTGAAGGAAAAACATGGAATCACGCACCTCATCCTCGCTAAGGAGAACTTGGGTAAACGGGATAAGAAGGTCATTATCGAACGCTGCTTGCGGCTCGGTATCAAGGTACTTACCGTACCGCCGGTAAATGAATGGGTATTTGGGACCATCCAGCCCCAGCAGGTGAAAGACCTGCAGATCGAAGATTTGCTGGAGCGCCCGCCGATTGTGATCAATAACCGCGAAGTGATGAAAAGCCTGATTGGAAAGCGGGTGCTGATTACGGGTGCAGCAGGCTCCATCGGATCGGAAATTGCCCGCCAAGTCTTGGCCTTCCAACCGGAAAAGGTCATCCTATGCGACCAAGCGGAAAGTGCCCTTCATGAGCTCCTGTTGGAACTGCAGGAAGCCCACCCCGCCGACATCGCGGCGCCGTTCATCGGCGATATCTGCAACGCCACGCGCATGAAGCAGCTTTTTGCCAGTTATCTCCCCGAGGTGGTGTTTCACGCTGCGGCGTATAAGCATGTGCCCATGATGGAGCACCATCCGGAGGAAGCCGTGACGACCAATGTGGGCGGTACGCAGATGTTAGCCGACTTGTCGGTAGTGTATGACGTCGAGAAATTCGTGATGATTTCAACGGATAAGGCGGTGAACCCCACCAACGTCATGGGGGCCTCCAAGCGCATTGCAGAGATTTATGCTCAGGCGTTAGACGCCAGTAGCCAAAATGGGAGAACGCGCTTTATCACCACCCGATTTGGGAATGTATTGGGTTCCAACGGGTCGGTTATTCCCCGGTTTCGCAAGCAGATTGAAGCCGGTGGCCCCATTACCGTTACCCATCCGGAGATTTGCCGTTATTTCATGACCATACCGGAGGCCGTTCAATTGGTATTGGAGGCCGGAACAATGGGCAAGGGTGGGGAGATATTCGTGTTTGACATGGGTAAACCGATCAAAATTGTAAACCTGGCTAAAAAGATGGTCCTATTAGCGGGTTTAAAACCAGGCAAAGATATTGATATCGTTTTCACCGGGCTCCGACAGGGTGAAAAACTGTATGAAGAATTGTTAAACGATGCCGAGCAGGTCTTGCCAACTCACCATACAAAAATCAGCATTGCCCGTGTACGGGAATATGCTTATGAGGAGGTCATGGATCAGGTATCTGGGCTATTGGCGGCCTGCCAACAGCAGCTCACGGATGATGTGGTTATACAGATGAAGGCCATCGTTCCGGAATACCTTAGCAACAATTCGCCATTCCAGGTATTGGATCGCAAGCAAGAACCGCGCATACCGTTAAAACCACTGTTGACGAGCCCGTACTGATATCCCAAGGAGTATTACATAATAGTGATAAACTGTTTATAACCCGAATGATGATGATTGAGTTACTCCAAAGAAGGCATCCGTTTCCCATTAGCCGGGCAACCACCGTTGACACGGGTATACACCTTATTCCGGATACACCGGAGGGGACATCAAATTTGGCTTCAACGGTACAACTGGTAGGTGGGCTGACCGCATTGGGTATCCAACATTTTGTATTCACCTCGTTGGTTTCTACCGAACATCCTACTGCGCTACAGACCGCCCGTCGAGTGTTTCAGCAGCTTTGTGAAGCCGTTGACCAAGCTGGCATTCCTTCCTACCTTTCCTATATCCCCACGTATGTTATCGATGACGCGTTTGAGCACTGGGTGAAAAGCCATCCCTTGGAAACTTTATATGGGGAATATGTACTACTTGGCATAGCTGGCAAACAACACGTGCGGGAGCTCAAAGGGCCGCTGTTTGAAGTACGTGCCCGTGGCTACCAGCCTATCATCATGCAGCGTGAACCCGAGCAATATGCGAAGCTCAGCATACGCGCGATTGCGTATCTACGGTACCTGGGCTGCTTTTTCCAGCTTGGATTGACCACTATTATTGGTAAGCATGGCTATCGGGCAATGACCATGGCTGAACGCATGTTGGCAGCTGGGTATGTGGATTTTCTCAGTACAGGTAGTTGCACCCCAGAAGATATTCATAAGCTGGAAGCGTTTGCCACCCTTCCTAAGACTTCAAAGGCATTACGGCTAACGGCAACTAGGCAACTGGAGCTCCTTCGTGGTAAAACAGCTAATTTAGCACCATTATCTTAATTTCTAAGTGTAATTCGTAAAAAGTTGACTAACTAAAAAAAATGAGTACCTTTGTTGCTCATTATGGTTTGTTTTAGTACTTTCGCATTTTGCCTGCGAAAAACAGAACGACAAAAAAGGAATTATAATACATTAGATGCGCAAAAGCAATACAAGTGAAGTTGTTCAGAATGCGAAAATCGCGATTATCGGGCTCGGATATGTCGGCTTGCCTTTAGCCATTGCCTTTGGCAAAAAATACGATGTGTTGGGTTTTGATATCGATACAAAAAGGGTAGAAGAATTGGTTCAGGGCAAAGACCGTACCCAAGAAGCCAATTTAGACGATCTCCGAAGCGTCATGGCGAGCAAGCGCAACGGACAACGGAAAGGCGCAAAGCAATCTGAAAAAGGCGAATCAACCAATCAGCGGACTAGTAGCGAATCAACAAGCGTTGGCTTATCATTTTCGTCCAATGTCGACGACCTCCGCGGCTACAACACCTATATCGTCACCGTACCTACACCCATTGATCAATTCAAGGTTCCAGATCTAGGTCCACTAACTGAAGCTTCAGAAATACTGGGGTCCACTTTGAAATCCGGAGATGTCGTAATCTATGAATCAACGGTGTATCCAGGCTGTACCGAAGAAGATTGTGTGCCGGTATTGGAAAAAGTATCTGGATTGAAATTCAACAAAGATTTCTTTGTCGGTTATTCTCCCGAACGCATAAGCCCCGGCGACAAAATCAATACCTTGACCAAAATCAAGAAGGTAACCGCTGGCTCTACTCCAGAAATTGCCAACCGGGTGGATGCCCTCTATTGCTCTATAATCGAGGCCGGGACACATAAAGCACCTACTATCAAGGTCGCCGAAGCATCCAAGGCCATTGAGAACGCCCAGCGGGATATCAACATTTCCTTTATGAATGAGTTAGCGCTAATGTTCGATCGTATGGGTATCGATACCCATGATGTACTCGCCGCCGCCGAAACCAAATGGAATTTTTTACCGTTCAAACCCGGTTTGGTTGGAGGACACTGCATCAGCGTAGACCCTTATTACCTTGCCCATAAAGCACAGGTATTAGGTTACCATCCTCAAGTAATTCTATCGGGACGGGCCATCAATGACCGCATGGGTGCGTTTGTTGCCGAGAAAGTCATCAAATTGCTCGTCGCAAAAGACCAAGAAATCAAGGGAGCAAAAGCGCTGATCCTCGGAGTTACCTTCAAGGAAAATTGCCCTGACGTGCGTAATACCCGAGTAGTGGATATTTATCACGAACTTGTGCAATTTGGCTTAGCTGTAGATATTTACGACCCTTGGGCAGATATGGAGGAGGTAAAACGCGAATATGGAGTAAATACCTTAACTAAGTTGAATGGTAGTATCCGCTATGATGCCGTGGTAGTAGCTGTGGCCCATAATGAATTTTTGAAATTCGATTACAAAAAAATCAAGTGCAGTAATGGGATCATTTTTGATACCAAAGCCTGTTTAGATCGAGCATTGGTAGATGGGAGATTGTAAGAACAATAAGCAAAAGAAATTTGCGAAACCAAAAAAACGAGTGCTTTCGTTACTCATTCAAGAAAGGGGCAATAACACAATCAATGAATATCACCAATAGCTGTTGCAAAGGCGCGGGCTTCTCCCTATAAAGGAGAGTCTGAAATCAAAGAAAGCTATGAACTGGTAAAACAAATAAAAAAACCTTTATCGATTGACTTAATTCAATAATATGAAAGTAGCATTAATTACTGGAGTGACCGGACAAGACGGTGCTTACCTGAGTGAGTTTCTTCTGAAAAAAGGATACGTGGTTCACGGCCTAAAACGACGCTCATCATTATTCAATACTGACCGGATTGACCACCTCTATGAGGATCCTCATACCGCACACCCCAAATTTGTCTTGCACTACGGAGACATGACGGATAGTACCAACCTCATTCGCCTTATTCAAGAAATTCAACCCGATGAAATTTATAACTTAGCTGCGATGAGCCATGTGAAGGTCAGTTTCGATACTCCTGAATATACGGCAAATGCCGATGGCGTGGGGACACTTCGCATATTGGAAGCCGTTCGCTTTTTGGGATTGGAGAAAAAAACAAGAATATATCAAGCTTCCACTTCAGAACTTTATGGATTGGTTCAAGCCGTACCTCAATCAGAAACCACCCCCTTCTATCCCCGTAGCCCTTACGCTGTTGCTAAGCTTTATGCATACTGGATCACGGTAAATTATCGCGAGGCATACGGCATTTATGCTTGCAACGGCATCTTGTTCAATCATGAATCACCTATACGGGGGGAGACTTTTGTCACTCGCAAGATTACCCGAGCTGCCGCCCGTATCGCCATGGGCTTACAAGACAAGCTGTATCTTGGCAACTTGGATGCCCAACGTGACTGGGGTCACGCCAAGGATTACGTTCGTATGATGTGGATGATCCTGCAGGCTGATGAAGCGGAAGATTGGGTAATTGCCACCGGTAAAACTACACCAGTTCGTGATTTTATCCGTATGGCTTTTGCAGAAGTCGGAATTGAGTTGGAATTCCGCGGCCAAGGCGCAGACGAAAAAGGTTATGTCAAAGCATGTACCAATCCCGACTTTCAACTTGAAGAGGGGAAAGAGGTCCTCGCAGTAGATCCAAAATATTTTAGACCCACAGAAGTAGATTTGCTAATCGGTGACCCCACCAAAGCCAAAACGAAACTGGGCTGGGTGCCCGAGTATGACTTAAATGATTTGGTAAAGGATATGATGCAAAGCGATGTCCACCTGATGGAAAAAGAACAATATCTCAAAGAAGGCGGATACCAGACCTTAAATTATTTTGAATAAACCTTATTGCATAAAGCCGAAATATGAACAAAGATGCCAAAATATACATTGCCGGCCACCGAGGTCTAGTGGGTAGTGCCATTTTAAAAAATTTACAAGATAAAGACTATACTAATCTTATTACCCGTATGCATGCAGAATTGGATCTAACAGATACTCGATCTGTGGCCGATTTCTTTGCACAGGAGAAGCCTGAATATGTTTTTCTTGCGGCAGCTAAAGTTGGTGGGATTGTTGCCAACAATACGTATCGGGGCGAGTTCATCTATGAGAATTTAATGATCCAAAATAACGTCATTCACCAAAGCTATGTGCACGGTGTAAAAAAGCTCTTATTCTTGGGGAGTACCTGCATTTATCCCAAGGAAGCCCCTCAGCCTATACCTGAGAATGCGTTATTAACGGGACCTTTGGAGTACACCAATGAGCCTTATGCCATAGCGAAAATTGCGGGCATCAAACTATGTGAAAGCTACAATATCCAATACGGAACTAATTTTATATCCGTGATGCCCACAAACCTGTATGGCCCAAATGATAATTTTGATTTGGAAAAATCTCATGTCCTACCTGCCTTAATCCGCAAGATCCATTTAGGAAAGGCCTTAGAAAACAGCGACTGGAATACGATTCGCGAGGATTTGGACAAACGCCCAATAGAAGGCACGTCGGGGCGTGATACTGAGGAGCGAATTCTATCCACACTGAATAAGTATGGTATCCGTTTTAAAGACGGGAGCAGCAGAGAGGTACAGATCGAAATTTGGGGGAGCGGTAAACCAATGCGCGAATTTCTATGGAGTAAAGATATGGCGGATGCATGTATATTTATTATGGAAAATCGTGATTTCAAAGATTTCGTTCCGCAAGAAACAGATGAAATACGTAACACACATCTCAATATTGGTACAGGAGAAGATATCAGCATTGCGGAGTTGGTCAGCTTAATAAAGATAATAATTGATTTCCGGGGAAACTTCGTATACGATACAGCAAAACCAGATGGTACGTTGAGAAAGCTTACAGACCCCTCTAAGCTTCAGAATCTTGGCTGGATTTACAAAACTTCCCTGAAGGAGGGTATTAAGAAAATCTATAAGTCGTATAAATAGATTTAATCAGAACGAAGAGTCATAATAGTCCTAACACAAATTATCAGGATCCTCCATTATCATGTTGTTCAATTCTTTACAATATCTCCTTTTTTTCCCAGCGGTATTCCTTTTATATTGGGTCGTATTTAAAAAGTCAACTCGCCTTCAAAACATCATGCTTTTATTGGCCAGCTATTATTTTTACGGCTGCTGGGATTGGCGATTTTTATTTCTATTGGGATTTTCAACCCTCTTAGACTATTCGTCTGGTATAATGATCCATCACGCGTCTTCGCGAGAGAGAAAAAAACTTTGGCTGATTCTTAGTGTTTGTATTAATCTTGGTTTCCTTGGGTTCTTTAAATACTATAATTTCTTTGTCGAATCTTTCGCCGAGCTTCTATTGCGATTCGGGTTTGAACCGAATTATGGTACGCTGAATGTTATTCTACCTGTTGGAATATCCTTCTATACATTTCACGGATTGTCGTATGTTTTTGACATTTATAACGATAAGATCAAGCCCACCTATAATCTTGTCAACTATACGTTGTTTGTAAGCTTTTTTCCGCTATTGGTAGCCGGCCCCATCGAGAGGGCAACGCATTTATTACCTCAACTGGAGAGGAAAAGGAGTTTTAACTATTTGAAAGCTGTAGATGGACTAAAACAGATTCTTTGGGGCTTTTTTAAGAAGATTGTTATTGCAGACAATTGTGCGGTCATCGTCAATCAAATGTTTGATGATCCGACAAGTCAGCCTGCGAGTAATCTCTTAATTGGAGCAATTTTCTTTGCCTTTCAAATTTACGGCGATTTTTCTGGCTATTCGGATATCGCGTTGGGAAGCGCTAGATTGCTTGGTATTGAATTGTTGAAGAATTTCAATTTTCCGTATTTTTCTCGAGATATAGCGGAATTCTGGAGGAGGTGGCATATTTCTCTGTCAAGCTGGTTTAAAGATTATCTATATATACCACTAGGCGGAAGCCAAGTCGGTATATGGAAGCGCGTTAGAAATACCTTTATCATTTTTATCGTAAGCGGTTTTTGGCATGGGGCAAATTGGACATTTATCATTTGGGGGGCATTAAATGCTCTTTTTATAATGCCTTCCATCATTTTTAAGACTAATCGAAGAAATTTAGATGTGGTTGCTCAAGGGCGGTTTTTGCCTGGTTGGAAAGAAGCCGGTCAAGTACTATTAACTTTTTGCTTGACTACAATTGCATGGGTTTTTTTTAGAGCGGAAAGCTTAACACATGCATTGCAGTACCTCTCCGCTTTAATAAATATTTCCATCGTTAGTTTCCCAACAATTAGGGTCTATAAGGAAGCCGTATTGATTTTATTTTTTTTGATAATTGAATGGTTTGGTAGGGAAAACAATTATGGTATAGAAAAGATATTAGGAAACCAATCACGTATTTTAAGATGGACATTTTATGCAGTTATCATTTTTCTTATAGGAATGTTTATGCATACCGGTGGTTCCGAGTTCATATATTTTCAATTTTGATTCTTTTATTATGAAAAGATTTTTTAGATCGATCATTTTCTTCTGTCTTTTCGCTTCGGTAATCTATTGCATTCTCATTATCATATTTGGAGACTGGTCGTTGCCTTATAAAAACCTTGGTTATCGAATTGGATCACATGGTCATCTTTTTTCTCGCCTGAAAGAAGCTGAGAAAGCCGAAAATGTGGATTTGCTAATCATTGGCTCGTCCCATGCCTACCGGGGATATGATGTGAGATTATTTACTCAAAAAGGAATAAAGGCGTTTAATCTAGGATCAAGTGCGCAGTCTCCCATCCAAACGCAATACCTTTTTAACAAGTACGTTAAAATATTAAGACCGAAGTTAGTGATTCTAGATATCTATCCTAAGGTTCTATGTATAGACGGAGTTGAATCCACATTAGACCTGCTATCCAACGCTAGGGAATTGGATCGGGAGTTAATAAAAATGGCACTAAAAACGATGGATATCAGTGCCTATAATACGCTGATTTACACTATGTATCGGAAGTACCTCGGATTAGATCATGAGTTTCAGGAGCAGGTTATTAGAAGAGGGGACAAATATATTTCAAGAGGATATGTTGAAACCTATGATTATTCGCCAAAAGTAGATTCTACCACGAAATCGTTCTATACGGTGCTCCCCGATCAATTGGAGGCATTCGAGCAACTTATATCTACTTTCAAAGACAAGAACATCCCCTACATTCTGGTTCAAACACCAATTCGAGAAACTTTATATTCATCGGTTCTAAATCAGGATAAAATAGATAAACTAATAAATAGGTATGGAACGTACCTTAATTATGCCCAATTTCCGATAGATGACAACTATTTTCTCGATGATAGCCACCTTAATCAAAAGGGTGTTGACATCTTCAATGATCATCTGATTAGAACTTTAAAAAACAAAGGATTTCTTGATGGTCTCTACTCAAAATAAGCGGATTGCGAAGAACACGCTTTTTCTCTATTTTCGAATGTTGATCACGATGACTGTGTCGCTATACACGGTCAGAGTGGTTCTCAATACCTTGGGAATAGAGGATTTTGGAATTCATAACGTTGTTAGCGGAGTAGTAACAATGTTTTCGTTTTTAAGTAGCTCCATGGCATCTGCATCCCAAAGATATTTTGCGTTTGAACTTGGCCGGGATAACCTTGTACAATTACAAAGGGTTTTCAGTGCGACTTTTATTATTTATGTTATCGCGGCATTCATCATCATACTTTTAGCCGAAACGGTCGGTTTATGGTTTTTAAACCATAAAATGGTCATCCCCGAAGACAGGATACACGCCGCGTTTTGGGTATATCAGTTTTCAATTTTCTCACTTATTATGACCATTTTGAGCGTACCATACAATGCACTAATAATTGCTCATGAAAACATGAAAGTCTTTGCTTTCACAAGCATATTGGAAGTTACTCTTAAACTCTTAGTTGTCTATTTGTTAGTTCTATTTTCAGGTGACCGGTTACCGTTTTACGGCGCTTTATTATTTTTAGTAACTTGCGTTATAACATTTATTTATCGTATGTATTGTCAGCGAAAATATAAAGAGAGCAGACTAATTCTTTTTTGGGATTCCAAAATGTTCAGAGAACTGTTTAACTACTCTGGGTGGAATCTATTTGGTTCTTTGGCAGGAGTCTTTAATAATCAAGGTATTAATATTATTTTAAATCTGTTTTTCGGTCCAATAGTAAACGCAGCAAGGGCAATTGCATATCAAGTAAGTGCCGCAATAAATCAGTTCGCTACAAACTTCGTTACGGCTGCTCGTCCGCAAATCACGAAATACTATGCAATGGGTGATCGTCAACAAATGTTAAACCTAACTTATCAAAGTTCGAAGTTTTCTTATTTGATGCTATTCTTCGTAACTGCACCGTTAATAATCGAAGCCGATTTCGTTCTTAACTTGTGGTTAAAGAATGTCCCTGCAAACGCTGTGCTATTTGTGCGTTTGTCGTTGATATGCGCGCTTATAGAGGTGTATTCGTACCCGCTGATGGTGGCAGCGCAGGCAACAGGAAGAATTAAGAGGTATCAAGTTATTGTTGGGGGAACCATGTTATTGAATTTACCAGTCTCCTATCTGTTTCTTGAATATGGTTTTCAACCTGAAGTTGTATTTTATGTTGCGATATGCAATGCCGTTGTTTGTTTGATTCTTCGATTGACGCTATTGAATAGAATGGTGAGGCTTTCAGAATTTGATTTTTTTAAAAAAGTAGTTTTACCATGTGTTTTGCCAACTAGTGCGGCTATTAGCCTGTTATATTTTATAACATGTTTTTTAGATTCAACTCTAATTCGGTTTCTTTTAACCATAGGCATAAGTATTTTAGTTAATTTCTGTTTAGGGTATTTTTTTGCGTTAACTAAAGATGAACGACGGATTGTCCAAAAAATATTCTTCTTTAAAAAAATAAACAATGTTAAAACGGATAATTAAGGCTGTTCTGCCAAGTAAACTATATCATTTAGTCCTACGATCTTATTCATCTTTTAGGGTTCGACAGAAAATAAAACAAGCCTTTCTTTATGATTATAGACGCTATTTAAAGGCCTCTGGTTCATTTGGAGGGAACACTTCGATTCAGTTGATAGGGAATATTATTCGTGAATATCATTCTGTCGAGAAAGGATTAACTTTGCCTCAGACGCGACTTGGTTTTGGGAAGAGAGCTGTTTTAATTTTGATTAATGATCTAATCAAGCATGTAAAAAATTATGGTGGGCAAGATGAACAAGTCCGGCACGGTATCCAAGTTGTTTTAGAATATGAGTATTTTCATGAATATCACGGATTCAAAATTGATCAAGAAGTAGAAGGTGCTATTAGAGATTTAAAACAATATGTAAATGATTTACAACATTCCGTTCAACTGGGATTAACCAAAGCAGAATATTTTAAGTATAAGGACGCATCATTTGATTTGTTCTCCCATTCGCGAGCAAGCGTTCGTACCTTTGACGACACCGACATATCGGTCGAAAAAATATTGAGGGCATGCAGCATGGCCAGGAATGCGCCTTCTGCCTGCAATAGACAATCTTGGAAAGCATATGTATTTTCGGATAAGGAGAAAATAAACAAAATTCTACGAATTCAGGGAGGTAATAGGGGTTTTGGACACTTAACCAATAAGTTAATTGTTATAGCCGCTGAGATCGGCGTATTTGTAGGGGCTCATGAGCGAAACCAAGCATATATAGACGGAGGCATATATGCTATGAATCTTCTATATAGTTTACATTATCAAGAAATAGGAGCTTGTATCTTAAATTGTAGTAACGGAATAGAGAAAGACAGGACGCTGAGAGATTTGTGTAAAATCCAAGATTCTGAAGTTTTTATTGCAATGATTGTTTGCGGGAATCTTCCCGAAAGTTTTAAGGTTCCTATTTCGAAAAGATATAGTGAAGAGCACTTTATAGTATTTAAAGATTAGAGCGAACAAATAGGCATGAAAATAGGTATAATAACTTTCCATAGAGCCCACAACTACGGTGCGGTATTACAGGCTTATGCGCTTAAAATGCACTTAGTGAATAAAGGTCACGAAGTAAGTTTTATCGATTATTGGCCAGACTACCGAAAAGGCATGTACAGCCTAATCAATTTCAAGTTTGATGACAAAAGAAATTTGTTTTACAAGATGGTTAAAAGGACGATCAGTACATCGCTTGACCTACCATTCAAATTTAAACGGCACGCAAGATTCCAACGATTTATTCGTAAAAGGCTCGGCATAATTGGCAATAAAGGAATTAAATTTGGGAACCAGATCTTGGACGCTTACGATGCCTACATCTATGGCAGCGACCAAATTTGGAGGTTCAATCGATTTTCAGATTATTCTGGTTTCGATCCTGTATATTGGGGGAAATATCCTGTAGGCTCAAAAGGGTTGAAGATAGCTTATGCCGCAAGCATGGGAAGGATGAATGTTGGAAAAGACGATTTTGATTTTATCAAGACTCATCTACAAAACTTCAATGCCATTTCGGTACGAGAAAATCAACTTTTGGATTTAGTTAAGCCTTATTCAACTAATACGATCGTACAGGTTTTGGATCCCGTTTTCCTTTTAGAAAAAAAGCAATGGGAACAGCTTATACCCGATAACGAGAAGCAAGAGCCGTATCTACTACTTTATAATTTAACGAGATCTAAACAAGCGACAGAGGCCGCCGAAAGGATAGCAAGGAACAAAGGGTACAAAATAATTGAATTAACAGGTGGTGTCAATTTTTCAAGAGTTGGACAGAGGTATAAACAAAACTATGGACCGATTGAATTCCTCACCTCAATAAAGCATGCATCGTTTGTAATTGCCACTTCTTTCCATGGCGTAGCTTTTTCCATTCTCTTTGAAAGGCAATTTCTGTCCGTTGATATGGGGGACAATTTAGCAAGGGTAACCAGCCTACTTTCAAATTTAGGAATTGAGAATCGATATTTAGCCGATTTGAATTCTTTGTCAAATATTGAGCTAATCGACTACAATAAGGTAAATGGTCTCTTATTGCAAGATGTCGCAAAGTCGAAAGAGTTCTTAGACGTAAATTTGAATAATGACTTACCAAAATAATAAAGTAGTGAGCTATAATCGCATAATAATATACTATGGTTGGTAGTGGACATTTGGCTTATATGGCGGATCCCAAGGTCTCCGTTATAATTCCATCCTATAATAGAGGGTATCTAATAACAAAAACATTGGAGAGTGTACGCCATCAGACATATAAAAATATAGAAATCATTGTCATTGACGATGGTTCAACAGATAACTCAAAAGAAGTTATCTCCGCTTATATCTCTAGAAATGGCAACAATAGTGATATTAAGTATATCCAACAGCGAAATTCGGGAGCACCTGCTGCTCGCAATAATGGATTAAACAGCGCTAAGGGAGATTATATAGTTTTTTTTGACTCGGATGATTTGATGTTGCCTGACCGAATCGAAAAACAATCAAGACGAATGGTCGCGGAGAATTCGGATTGTTGCGCTTGTGGATTCTATTATAATAATGTAGGGGGCAGAAGTTATATTCCGCCCGTTCTGAACAGACCTGCCATAGCGTTGAATATTGACACCAAATTATTTGGGAGCACTCAAAGTTGGATGTTTAAAAAAGAAATTGTCCAATCAGTCGGCGCTTACGACGTTGATTTATTGTGCAAGCAAGATTGGGATTTAACTTTTCGTGTTTTGGCAAAAGGACCTAAAGTTTCAGTAGTTCAAGAGGCACTATCGATATTTGTTAGTCATGAAGGAGAAGAGCGGATTATGCTTTCAACAAAAAATACGAAAGGACTCCCCTCCATTTTTAAATACCATTTTAAAGTGATAACGTATGGTATTAAAAGAAAAGAGATGCCATCGGCAAGAAAGGGAGTTCGCAATTTAGCGGGTGATGTTTCAAGCATCTTTAAGAACGATAGAAAATTAAGTTGGTTTTCGATATATAGCCAACTTTTTGTTTCGTGGGCTGGGTTGCAGGTTAAGCATAAAATTTTTATCTTTATTTATTTTTCTTTCTATTTCACAATTTATCAATTTAGATAAGGGTCTTAGGGGATTTATTTTCACCTTTTCAAACTCTTTAATCCAATGCCGATTTTTAATAAAAAATTCATTATTCCGTTTGGCTTGTTTATTGCCATCTATTTGCCAGGGATTAGGGCAGTGATAATATCTCCTGAATACATTCTCATGGGTTTGTTTATCCTTTGGTATGTGTTTAATCCCACTAAAATTAAAAATGCTTTATTAACGAAAAGTATCTTCCAATTTTTGGTCTTAAATTTAGGTATCATCCTATATTGTGTTTTGATAGATTTGTACTTTCAGAAAGGAGAAGGTGTTGATACCACGAAGCTTTTCTATTTCAAACAATTAAGGTTTTTGGCTAATGCCATTTTTATCTGCTTAGGCTTTGCTATTGTATTGAATTCATTGAAGTGGGACGTCAAAAAGTTATTGGACTGTTATGTCAAAATTGCGATTGCCCAGTCCATTATTGCGACAGCTATGTTGCTTTTACCGAGTCTCAAAGATTATATAGTCAATAACCTGTTAGATCTTGAGTTCCTTTTTGAATCCAAGGAAGATCGTTTATTGAATCGCATTTATGGGGTTTCTTCCGAATACCTCTTTGCATATCCTCTTTTTCAAGGATTTGCGCTAATGATCATTTTCTTGCAGATTGTTCAGAAAAATTATAAAAATGTCGTTTTTATACCGTTGATTTTAGTCAGTATTTTATTTAACGCGAGAATAGGATTCATAGCGTTACCGATCGTCCTTTCGGTTTATTTCTTATCTATCTTCTCGCAAAAGAATAAAACCTCACGGTTATTTAGATATGGGGCTATTTTATTGATGTTTGTTTCGATAGTTAGTTTGTCTGTTATTTTAGCATCAACTTATATAGATGCAACTGTTTTATATGACGCTGTTAATAGAGGCTTAGAATCAAGTACCACGACCACAGGGCACTTAGGTAAACTCTTTGGTGATATGTTGTATTTCCCTTCTTCCACTATTGGATATATTTTCGGTGAGGGCAGGTATGTTTATCAGAATCCCAAAGACGTTCATTCCGATATCGGATATGTAAACGACATCTTGTTCGGTGGGTTGATATACTTGGGCTTCTATTTACTTAATTTGTACAAGCTATTTTTTTACAAGCTCAAAAGTGCGGATTACGTTTATCGAATTTTAATAGTGTCGTCTTTTATCATGATATTGGTTAGTAATTACAAGGGGCCGGTTTTAGCCAACAATTCATTTATAAGGGCACTTCTGATTTTGGTATTCTTGTATATATTATCGTATAAGGAAAGAAAAAACACCCTTAGCGTCTATAAGCGGGAGGAATCTAATTTGCAACCCGCGTAATTTCAGTTTATTTTCGTACAAACATTTATTTTTCGCATTGAATGAGGTTTCTATTCTATGACATTGAAATCACGGGGCACCATGCAGAGTATATTTTTCATATTGTTAACTACCTTACTCATCGTGTTCATCCCCATGACGAATATATTTTTGTAGTGAATCCGGATTTCGAATCAAAATTCAAATTTATCGTAGACAGCGCTCGCGAAAATCCGAGTATTCGTTTCGTCCCGGTCAAAAAAGAGGAAACAGCCAACCTTAAAGTGGCGAATAGATTTAAAAGATCGATTCGTAATTTCCACATTGTGGATAATTATGCCAAAAAATTTCATGTTGATGTTTGTATACTGCTTCACCTCAATGTATTTCAGATCGCGTTAGGTTTACGTAAAACCCGTTATCTCATCAAAGGTATTTTGTTTATGCAATTTACGAATATGCGTTTAACTACGGTGAGAAGCTACTACTATTTCTTGAGAAGGTACTTTCCGTTCATCATGATGAATACCAATACGTCTGTCGAAACCATATTCCTACTTAACGATCAAAAAAGCTGTGATATACTTAATGCCAAGTATAAAACCGACAAGTATAAATACCTACCTGACCCGATACCTTCATTCAAGCTGGAAAACGGATTTGAAATGCGAAACGCGTATCGAATAGCCAAAGAGGCATTACTTCTTCTCCATTTCGGATCCATTTCGGATCGTAAAGGAACATTGGAAATTCTCGAAGCTGTACCTCATATTGAAGCCTCTCCCAATGAGAAAGTATGTATATTTATTGCCGGAAAATGCTCGAATAGCGAATTTGCCACTATAATCCATGAAGCGATGGAAAACGCAAAGAAATATCCAAATGTCCAAGTTGTATGGGAGGATAATTTCGTGTCGAATAATCGAATGGCGTCAATGTTTTCGCAATGTGATGTAGTGCTCATCCCATATAAAAACCCAGAGGCTTCCAGTGGGGTGTTGGGGCATGCGATAAACGCGAATAAGAAAGTTATCGGACCTTCCAATGGTTTAATCGGAACAATCATTGCTGGACAAGAATTGGGTATTGTATTAGATACCATTACTGGAAGGGAAATAGCACAGGCGATAAATACGATAGGACAAATCCCATTGGTCGCATCAAAGAGCAAATCTTTCATTGAAGAACATACTCCTGAAAATTTTGCAAAAAAATTATTGCAATAGATAATTGATACCACTCCATGGATATTACGAATTTAGCCCCTATATGTTTGTTTACGTATAATCGTTTAGCAGAAACGAAACAAACCTTGGAAACGCTGCAGCGAAATTTTTTGGCTCCACAATCCGATTTGTATGTCTTCTCCGATGGGTGGAAAAATGAAAAGGCGAAAGAGGAGGTTTTATCGGTTAGGGCTTTTCTGAAAACAATCACGGGGTTTAAAAATATCTATATTATTGAAAGTAAAACCAATAGGGGGCTTGCGAATTCAATAATTAGTGGTGTAAATTTAATCTTTAAGAATTATGAAACCGTAATAGTGCTCGAAGACGACCTTATCACTTCTCCTAATTTTTTGAATTATATGAATCAAGCACTTTATCATTATCGAAGCACCGACAAGATTCAATCAATTAGCGGGTACTCCGTCGCTATAAATTCAGAAGGCAGTAATTATATTTTTAATAGAACTTTTCCATGGGGGTGGGCCACTTGGAAACATTATTGGCATGAAAATATATTTGACCCCAATTCCATAAAAAAAATTATTACAGCCAATCCAACTTTCTTAAAAGGCTTCCGAAAAAAGTGCGGTGATGACGTTTCTAAAATGCTATTGGATTCTTTAAGCGAAAGGAATAACTCCTGGTATATAAAATGGGTGTTTAATCACTATTTGAATAAAAACTTTGCCTTATTCCCTAGAATTTCAAAGGTTACAAATATCGGATATAACGGCACTGGGACACACTGCAATGCTATAAATACCTATCAAGACAATTTCATTGTTGACACAAATATCGATTTTGCTTTTCTTCCTTTTGATTCGTTAGTAATAGAAACGGATGTTTTAGAATATTTTTCGGTTAGTCATAAGATTAAGCATCGTATTAAACTCTTATTGACTGGGGAGGGACGAAGAGCCTTATTTGAGGAAATTAGAGAAAAAATCAATGGAAAATAATATTAGGCCCGATAGGTTGCAAATAATACATAAAATTAGAAAGCCCTTCAATTACCTCCGGTTTTTTCTTCTAAAGATCTTTAAAGCGCCGTATATGGACAGAAAAGGCTTTGTGAGAATACCTTTAAGTACAAGCTTGTGGGCGCCGAAAAGAATAATAACTTTTGGTAAGAATGTTCAATTAGGCCCTAACTGTGTCATAAACTGCGATATAAAATTCGGCAACAATATTTTAATTGCTCAACAGGTCAGTTTCATTGGCAGAAATGACCACATTTATAACACTAAGGGGGTATCAATATGGGATGCGCCACGAGGCAAGGATGATGTTACTATTGTTGAGGATGATGTTTGGATTGGACATGGCGTGATCGTATTGGCTGGAACTGTCATCAAGCAAGGTGCTATAATCGCTGCTGGTTCGGTCGTAACCAAAGATGTTGCTGCTTACACCATAGTAGGTGGTAATCCAGCGAGATACATCAAAAACAGATTTGATTAGAGTCGAAAAAAAAAGAAATTATGCAAAAATATTTTGGCGTTAGCCTAGAGTTTGACCATCTAAAATTTGAAAATATTATAGACGTTGAGTCTTTAAGTTCCAAAGGTTATGGTTGCTTCGTTGACTCGACATCATTAACACATGCCTATAAGAATCAGCACTATAGAGAAATCCTAAATGAAGCCTTGGTAAATTCGTGCGATGGAAGCTACATTGCAATGATGGCCAGTCGGCTGCATAAGAAAAAATTTCGCAGCTATATTGGACCTGACTTTTTCTCAAAGTTTGTTTTAAAACCTTATAAGCAACTCCTAATTGGAGGTAATGAACAGATTTATGACAAAATCTTAAACAAAGTTACTTCCTTGGGAGCTAACCCTCTAAATTTTAAATATCTCCCCATACCCTTTTTAAAAGTCGAAGAGTTTGATTATTCATCTATTGCTGACGAAATCAACCGGTTCTCCCCGAGATTTATTTGGGTATCACTAGGGGCACCTAAACAGGAAACCTTTATGCATCATTTAATGCCCAATTTGGATCGCGGAGTTATGATTGGCGTAGGTGCAGCGTTTAACTATTACACGGGGGAAATTAAAGAAATACCCGATTGGGCTAGAAAAACTAATTTGATATGGCTTTATCGGATCCTAACGGAGCCCAAAAAGCAACTCCGCCGCTGTAAAGAGATTATCGGCACCTTACCCAAAATGTATGTCAATGAGAAAAATAGGATAAAAAGGCAATTAAAATAGACCATATTGGCGTGAATCAATGGGTAAAAAGGCATTATAATTGCTAATAGTTCGGTTATGAGGAAATTTGATTTTAGTTCTATATTAGCGTTATGTACTTTCGTGCTTTTCTGCCAATCCTGTTTAGGTAATGAGACAAGTAATGAAGGCACCGGCAACCAGAATGCTGCAAAGGCTGAGAGGGAAAATACTGTAAAAAAACTTGCATTTACTCAACCTGAAGATGTCCAATCAAAGGATGGGACCTTGAAAATCTATGTTTCGGCGTCAGATGGCAATAATCAAAATGACGGAACATTATCAAATCCAGTCGCTACATTAGCAGAAGCCATCAAAAGAGCGAACGCTGACAGTAATGCAGATGTTAAAATCTATCTTCGTGGAGGTGACCATTACATTGATAAAAGTATTACTTTAAATGGCGATGAATTAAATATCAAGAGCCTAGCTATATCAAGTTACAACAATGAGAAGGTAACACTTAGTGGAGGAATTACACTTAACCCAAAATCTTTTGAAAAGTTCAAACAAATCGGCGGTAATGTAGCGATATATAGTATAGCCGTACCTAAAGAAATAGAAAACCGAATAGACGAAATCGCGAAACTTCGATCGACAGGATTTAATGAGCCAATAAACAAGCCCATAGCCGCCGAATTATTTTTTGATGAAGAACCTATGCATTTGGCGCGGTTCCCGAATGATTCAGAAATCGAAATACAAAAGGTTATCAAATCCAACCCCGATAAACTCCTTCAAAGATCTGTTTTCCAGTTTGATGATAAGATTAGGTTAAATTGGAAACAACGGAATGACGTTTGGATTGCTGGCAGGTTCTCGTTGGGGTGGTCCAGCAACAATCTCCGTGCACAGGCACTTGATTTGGGAGACAATCTAATCACCACACTCAAAACACCGCAATACGGTTTTTATGCGACAGCCGATTCCAGTACTGCACAGATAAAGGCTGCGCGAAAACTTAGGCGCTTTTACTTTTTTAACGTATTTGAAGAGTTAGATACAAAGGGAGAGTGGTTTTTTGATAGGGAGAAAAAACAAATTTTCTTGGCCCCGCTAGGAGACTTGAACACCTCCAAAGTCCGATTGAGCATATTATCGGAGCCCATTTTGGCGGTAAAAGATCTGGATATCCCATTGACCATTCAAGGGATTCGATTCGGATACGTGAGAGGTACCGCCTTGGAACTGATCAACTCAAAAAATATAAAAATTTCTGAATGCAATTTCCTCAATATCGGTGTCCGGGCCATTAACGCAGAAAACTGTTCCCAAACGGAAATCGTAAATTGCAGGATATACAATACCGGTGCAGATGGTGTCTTTTTGAGCGGTGGGAATAGGACGACGCTCGAGTCTTCTAATAATAAAGTGGAGAACTGCGAGTTTTATAATACCTCTCGTTATTTCAGAAGTTATTCACCAAGTATCCGGCTAAGTGGCGTTGGCATTACCGTTGCTAATTGCTATATCCACGACGTTCCTGGTCAAGCCATTGTTTTTGGCGGCAACGATCATGTTATCCAAAACAATCACATTAAAAATGTGTGCAAGGAATTTACCGATATGGGAGGCGTATATACCGGCAGGGACCCCTCCGCCACCGGAACAGTAATCAAACAAAATGTATTTGAAAACATTAAAAATCCGTTCAGTGACATGGTAGCTGCCATTTACTTAGACGATGGCAATAGTGGTATTACGATAGATGAAAATGTGTTTATTAATTGTGGTTCAATAAACTTTGGAGCAATTACCATCAATGGTGGCTTCGCTAATAAGCTGACAAACAACGTTTTTATAGATTGCCATAAGGCATACTACTGCAAATATTGGTCCAAGGAATCTGTTAAAAAAACATTTTTTGATAATCCTGAAAACCTTAAAAAATTTACTGAAGTTGTCAATATCAAATCTCAGCATTATAGCAAAAAATACCCCCATTTGGCTGAGTTTCTTAATTATCAAACCGCGAACAGGAAAAATTATATAACGGGTTCGGAGTTCCATAATGTTAAAAATTATGGATATGGGGAAGGGTTTGAAACCACTGAGAAAAGAACTGAAACTGATAAGAAATCTTTAAGTCAAAGAGCTTCGCAAAAAATTGACGGTTGGAAAATCGATAGAAAAGATTTGAAGTTCTAGTTTTTTAAAATCGTTAATGAAAAATTATATAAACCTTTAATGACAATTTCAATAACCGGCTCCTCTGGCTTTGTCGGGCAAAACCTTCGACCGCACTTAATTGAACTAGGTCATGATGTACAATCATTCTCGCTCCGTGGTGACTGGCAACAACAACTACCGAAGCAATACGATTCCATCATCCACTTAGCGGGCAAAGCTCACGACACCAAAAACACCAGTTCTGCCCAAGAATATTTTGATGTCAACACCGAGCTGACCAAGCAACTCTTTGACCGTTTTATACAAAGTGAAGCGCGGGATTTTATCTACTTCAGCAGTGTGAAGGCGGCAGCGGATACCGTGGAGGGCGTATTGGATGAAGGTATCGTTCCTTCGCCACAAACGCCCTATGGGCAATCCAAATGGCAGGCCGAACAATACCTCAACAGCCAGCCCTTACCAACAGGCAAACGCCTGTTTATCCTACGCCCGTGCATGATCCATGGGCCGGGCAACAAAGGCAACTTGAATCTTCTGCACAATGTGGTCAGCAAGGGCGTCCCCTACCCGTTGGCGGCTTTTGACAATCGGAGGTCTTTCTTATCCATTGCTAACCTGCAATTCGCCATCAAATGGATACTTAAAAATCCGGATGTCCCTGGAGGCACCTATAACCTAGCCGATGACGATGCACTTTCTACCAATGACCTAATCCACCTCATTGCGGAGGCTAGGGGCAAGAAAGCAAAGTTATGGCGATTATCTCCTGGACTCATCAAGGGGGTGGCACGAATGGGTGATACGCTCAAACTGCCGCTCAATAGCGAACGACTCAAGAAACTTACCGAAAGCTATGTGGTAGCGAATTCGAAAATCAAGGGGGCACTTCAAATCGATAAATTCCCTGTGTCTGTCCGCGATGGGTTGCTGGCAACATTAAGAAGTTTTTGAAATGAGACTTGAGATATGAGACATTAGATTTGAGATGAAATCCAACAAATTCGTTATCTACGGTGCTGGTGGCCACGCACGGGTACTCTTGGAAGGCTTGGAGCGATACTTAGGTAGCGGTGCGGTCATCGGATTTTTCAATGATGGCGATGGGCCGTCGACGTTGGCTGGTATTCCCGTAGGCCCTTACCAGACAGAGCTGCACCCGTATGCACGCGTATTACTGGGTATCGGCCTTCCACATCTCCGTAAGCAGGTGGCAGCCAAAGTGAGCCACTCATTCGGCACCTTTATCCACCCCACGGCAACTGTGGCGGCTGATGTAACCATCGGCGAGGGCACGGTGGTACTGGCGGGTGCGGTCATTCAAACAGGGGCCAAAATAGGTAATCATGTAATCATCAATGCCAATGTGACCATAGACCACGACGCGATGCTGGAGGATTATGTGACTACTTATCCTGGCGTATATGTAGGTGCTCATGCCGTGATTGGCGAAGGTTGCTTACTGAACCCCAATGTGGTGATGATGCGTAATATCCGAACGGATGAGTTTGTAGAAATCCCTGCGCAGGGGATTTTATGGAAATAGTAGGATTAGGATATTTGTATATGAAATGAGTTTTATGTATTTTTGACTAAATAAGTTGGTTACATGGAAACGTTAATTCTCAATAGCAATTCGAAGAAGGATGTTCGGCTTTTGGTAGATATAGCCAAAAAGCTGGGCATGGATTTGAAAGTAGCGGATGAGCAAAAAAAGAAAGTTTCACCCAAGCAAGTCAAAACAATGAAGGACTTTTGGGGCGCACTATCAGACGAAACAGCGAAAAAGCTTCATCAACACGTTGCCCAAAGCCGGAATGAATGGGAGCTGATATTCATCTCCCGGATGCAGTGATTGCTGCGACAGCATTGGTCCATAATTTCACATTGATAAGTAGAAGTATTGCTGACTTTAAGAAGATCGAAGGTTTACACGTGATTAATCCTCACGAACTTTGATTCCTAATTCAGTTTATTTTAGCCAAAGAAATGCTTTTACCTTACCTTCTCATCACGGCACTACTTTTCGTCGCCATGCTCCTGTATTTCCGCATTGCCGACCGCTACAACATCATCGACAAGCCCAATGCGCGCAGTAGCCATACCAAGATCACGATCCGTGGCGGCGGCGTAGTGTTTTACCTCGGCGCATTGGTGTGGTTTGTTTGGTCGGGCTTTAGCTATCCGTGGTTTTTCGCAGGGCTTACGGCCATTACCCTCATCAGCTTCCTGGATGATGTGTTTACATTGTCCAATCGGTTACGGATCTCGGTACACCTGCTGGCTGTACTGCTGCTGATGTACGAGCTGGAGCTCTTTGGCCTCTATTGGTTTGTGCCCCCCATTGCACTCATCTTGGTCATCGGCTGCATCAATGCATATAACTTCATGGATGGCATCAACGGCATCACGGCCATGTATAGCTTCGCCGTGCTGTTTCTGCTGTGGTATGCCAACCGCGACGCGCCGTTTATCGATGACCGCCTCCTGTACTGCGTGGCACTGGCCAATGGCGTGTTTGCGTTTTTCAATTTTCGGCAATGGGCCAAGTGTTTTGCGGGGGATGTGGGTAGTGTAAGCATGAGTTTCATCTTGTTGTTTGCCCTGATCATGCTCATCCTCCATACCAGCAATCCCATCCATATCCTCTTTCTGGCCGTCTATGGCATCGATAGTGTGCTCACCATCATCCATCGCCTATTCAAGCGGGAAAACATCTTTGAGGCGCATCGCAGCCACCTCTACCAGTACTTGGCTAATGAAGCAAAAGGGAACAGGCTACTCATCTCGTTTACTTATGGTCTATTGCAGGTGGTAATCGGCTTGCTCGTCATACAGGTGGCCCAATGGGATATGTCTTTGCAATGGGTGTATGCCTTGGTGATATTGGGTGGGCTGGCGCTGGTGTATGTGGTGATGAAGATGTATTTGTTGAAGCGGTATGTGACTCGCTAATATTGCCACATCATTACCCAAAAAGGGTAAACTATATGAATAATCTTAGCTAATTTTGGGGAAGATTACACTATTCTTCTGCCTTGTCATTTACCCCCCACCACCGGCCGTTCCCCGTTGCCGTAAAAATAATGGAAGAGTTGGCTTGGCCTTGCCGCATGGAAGCCCCATCCCGGAGCGGGGAATCCAAAAAGAAACGCCCCCTACCAACAAAATAAAACTAATTAAATTAGTTTTATTTTGTTATTTCCCTTACTTTTACCCCCACTACCAATGGAATCATTATGGATACACAGACTTCTACAAAACCAGCAATCGGACGCTACATAGACATCCGCAGCGACTGGGGGTTCAAGCACATCTTCTCCGGGGCGGTGCCCAGCAAGGATATCCTCATCCAGTTCATCGACGACCTGCTGGGTGGGAAAGGCCGCATCCGCGACCTCACCTACGGGCCCACCGAACACCTGGGGGAGACTGCGGAACAGAAAAAGGTCATCTTCGACCTGCGCTGCACCACGGACGACGGTGCGGAGGTGATCGTGGAGATGCAGCGCATGGACCACGAAAACCTGCGGGAGCGGATGGTGTTCAGCACCTCCCGCCTCATCAGCAACCAATACCCCAAGGGGGCCAAGTACTGGGATTTCCAGCTGCCCGAGGTCATCTTCATCGGCGTGCTGGAGTTCAGGCTGGACGACGACCGGCGGGAGCATTACCTCAAGCATATCAAGCTGGTGGAGGGGCATACCGGCGAAATTTTTTACGATAAGTTGTCCTTTATATTGCTGGAACTTCCTAACTTTGCTAAAGACGAAGCCGAAATCGAGTCGGACGTGGACAGGTGGTTCTGGTTGCTGAACAACCTGAGCAGGGCCAACAAGGTTCCCACGTTCATGGACAGGCGGGTATTCCCGCAGGTGTTCCAGATATCGGAAGTCTCTCGATTGACAAAGGAGGAACGCATGGCATACGAAGCAAGTTTACAGGACCGGTGGGTATGGGACAACGCCATATCCCTTGCCGAAAGGAAGGCGGCTACCAAAGCCGCAAAAGAAGCTGATCAATTGGCCACCTCGCGCGAGCGCGCCAAGGCGGAAAAGCTGTTAGCGAAAGAACGAACGAAAGCCAAGCAGGAACGAACGAAAGCCGAGCAGGATAAAATCCAGTCGGCAAAATCGCTGAAAGCTACCGGCGCGCTCAGTGATAAGCAAATCGCAGAAAGCCTTAAACTGCCACTGGATGTGGTGAAAAAACTGTAACCCAATACCCTTTTTGGCTTAACAAGGGGCCGTTTCAAAAGTAAATTGGGGCAGCCTCTTTCATTATGTATGGTAATTCTCGTTTTTATTTTAATCTTATTATAAGTCTACCCCCAAACCCCCTCTCCCTGCATCCTTTATGATATAGGTAGCGTCATCTCCGGATTTGGATAACCAGCCAATTCCAGTTAGGACATCGCGTTCTTCTGCCTTGTCATTTACCCCCCACCACCGGCCGTTCCCCGTTGCCGTAAAAATAATGGAAGAGTTGGCTGGGTTTTAGGCCGAAGGATTTGTTACACGAATGAATTTGAAACAACGAGTTCGGGTATGAAATGAAAGTCTTTCAGATTAAGCGTACGCAATTCCAATCCAAATGTCAACGCAGTGGCTGCAATGAAGGTGTCAGATAAGCCAATGTTATGTGAAAGTGCGTATTTCTGACCTAATTGGAGAGCGAGTTCTGCGATTGGTTCGTTAATGGGCAACATAAAGAAGCCGCTTAATTCCTTTTGGATGTTCAGAAACTCCGCTTTGTTACGAGCACCTTGATAGAGTTCCATGGCTATAATGGTGTTAATGGCTAGGTTAACGTTTGCCGTGATTCTTGACAAACTCAACCGCGTGTGGCTGACTCCTTAAGTATTCGATAATGAAGGAAGTGTCGGTGAGTATCATTCCTTACGCCACGCCTTCTTGCGCAAATCTTTGGTATAGCTTTCTGTATCCGTCACCTCGGAAAAAGGGGTGGTGTCCTCGACCGCTTCATTACTTTCAGCCTCGAAATTCATGACGTATCCGTAATCCTCGGCTTTCAATCGCTTAAATGACAATACATCCTGCGCATCGGGCAAAACAATCGCAAGCAACTCATTAACATAGTCTTGTGTGTTTTTCCCAAAACGCTGAGCCCGTTCGGTGATTCGTTCCTCCAGTCTTTTATCTTTTATCTTGACCGTCAACATAATAACGCTTTTTTTATTTTCAAACATAACCAAAATCACTCAAATATGCAATTTTTATGCGCCCCATTCCCTGATGGGCAGTTGCACCGCAGTAATTTTTCCCTTTTCGTTTGACAGATATTGGACACTCATACAGTAAATATAATCAAGATTAGCATCAAAAACAAAAGTCCAGAGGAAAAGGGTAAACTATATGAATAATCATAGCTAATTTTGGGGAAGATTACACTATCTAAAAAGAAAAAGCCGTGTCACTTAGGCCTCCTTTTAGCACAAATGCACAAGAGACGCTGCGCTTAACTCTTGCGCTAGTTTGGTGTTTTTTTCGTATGGCCTGAATCCGGTTGCTCATTTCATCAGCAGAAACCATAGCACCACCACTCAAATAATAATCCACCCGACGATCCAATTCAGCCTTCAGCTCTTCCGTATATACCGTTGCCGTATCCTTTATCTCGTCTTCCACCATTACATAAATGACCTTGATCTTTTTGTCATCTGCTATATCCAGATAATTGTGCAAATGTTGCCTAATTGTTGCCGTGTTCATTTGATTAACGTGTTAATGGTAACAAGCCAATTTACTTTGAACCTGTGATGGCCCAAGTGGCGTTTCACTTAACTTGTGCCAGTGGGGATAGCTTTTCTATTTCGGCAGCGTCCCGTCCTTCTCATATTGCTCCACGATGCCTCGTAAGAGGGCTTTTGGTTCGGGGAATTTTTATTATCATTTCCAGCGCGACTTTTTTGTGTCGGCACGATTGTCAATGAAGGCGATCAACTCGATGACCTTTTTGCGCGGCTTAACGCGGTAAACGACAGAAACCTGCTTTACGATCAAGCCAATGCGCGTATTTTTAACTTTATAAGACTCACGGAAAATGAGAGGCGCTTGCGAAAGCGTATTTAAAAAATGGGAAGTACGGGTTACAAAAATGGTAATTTCACGTTCCGTCCAATGCTCTTCCAAGTAGTCGATGTTTTTCTGGAAGGTCCTGAGCGCGGTCGGGGTCCAGACTATTTCATACCCCATTTACCGAAACGTTTAACAACTTCTTTATGCGGAATGGTTTCACCTCGGTCAGCCTCTGCAATTCCGTCGATTACGTCCTGTTGCTGAAATTGCAATAGTTGATCAAACCAATCTGTTTCCCGGCTCTTTAGAAACTGCTGAAGTTCAGTCAGCAAACCAGCATCCGTACTATTCACGATGGTTTGTACAATATCCAGTTTTGTTGCTTCTACGTTCATGATCTTGATATATACTACAAATTTACGCAATGGATTCGTAAAAACAATGGAATTCAATTCCTATTTCGGCAGCCTCCCGTCCTTCTCATATTGCTCCACGATGCCACGCCCTTATCTTTACCACATAGCGGAGCCGTATTTTTTCAAATTGAGCCACGGTTTTTTTCATGGCTTCGGCAAGATGCATTTGTCTTGTCACAATTGAAAATCCGCATTAGGTAGCCGTTGTTTGGCACCGAACATTGGACCGTGTTTAACGGGTTTTCTGCACCCCTTACATAGAAATCTCGAGATCTCAATAGAAACGATAATTCAAACTGATTGTATCCATATGCATGGCGCAGGTTGATCACATTAATCATCTTTTCCTATTCGATGGGATCCATGCTAAAAGTTTTGTTGCGTCGTTCAGCCCCCGCACTCTTCCCGCAACGAGAAAAATTGTTGCGGTTCAAATTGCACTATGTTCGGTTTGTCGTGCATCCCTTTGTATTTATTTTAAAGTATGATTGAAAATAAATACATTCGTGTATAATTATTCAAACATGATTAACATACTGCGTACGTGTTGATGATTTTCCCTTCTTCATGCCTTTTCCGCAATGTAACCACCTAACTTCTCACAACTTCCACCCCAGCTCCGCACCTTCCTTTAACACATATTTATCTTTTGCAATGGCAGTGCCGCGGGGGATGTGGGGAGCGTAAGCATGAGTTTCATCTTGTTGTTTGCCCTGATCATGCTCATCCTCCATACTAGCAATCCCATCTATATCCTCTTTCTGGCCGTCTATGGCATCGATAGTGTGCTTACCATCATCCACCGGCTCATGAAGCGCGAGAACATCTTTGAGGCGCACCGCAGCCACCTCTACCAATACTTGGCTAATGAAGCAAAAGGGAATAGGCTACTCATCTCGTTTACTTATGGTCTATTGCAGGTGGTAATC
>NZ_JAMXBE010000019.1 GCF_024704835.1 Parapedobacter tibetensis | reverse complement strand
GTCACCGTGGTGGAATCCAGCGGCGCGTCACCTTCCTCGTCATTGCCAAGTACAGGGATGGTCACCGGTGTATTGATTGGCGTCATCGCCCCGTCGTCGTTGGCCGTCGGCGGTTGCGGCTCGGCTACGTCGACCGTCACGGTAGCCGGATTGCTCGGCACACCGTTTTCATCGTCTACGGTATACTCGAAGGTATCCGGTCCGGTATAACCCGGATCCGGTGTATAGGTNAAGGTATCCTCACCGGTGAATCCGTCATCCGGCGTATAGGTCACTTCGCCGGTCACGGGATCGACCTCAACCGTTCCGTTTGTCGGCGGGGTGGTGATGGTCACCGTGGTGGAATCCAGCGGCGCGTCACCTTCCTCGTCATTGCCAAGTACAGGGATGGTCACCGGTGTATTGATTGGCGTCATCGCCCCGTCGTCGTTGGCCGTCGGCGGTTGCGGCTCGGCTACGTCGACCGTCACGGTAGCCGGATTGCTCGGCACACCGTTTTCATCGTCTACGGTATACTCGAAGGTATCCGGTCCGGTATCACCCGGATCCGGTGTATAGGTGATGTCACCCGGTTCAGGGTCGACTTCCACCGTTCCGTTCGTCGGTGGGGTGGTGATGGTCACCGTGGTGGAATCCAGCGGCGCGTCACCGTCCTCGTCATTGCCAAGTACAGGGATGGTCACCGGTGTATTGATTGGCGTCATCGCCCCGTCGTCGTTGGCCGTCGGCGGTTGCGGCTCGGCTACGTCGACCGTCACGGTAGCCGGATTGCTCGGCACACCGTTTTCATCGTCTACGGTATACTCGAAGGTATCCGGTCCGGTATAACCCGGATCCGGTGTATAGGTGATGTCACCCGTTTCAGGGTCGACTTCCACCGTTCCGTTCGTCGGTGGGGTGGTGATGGTCACCGTGGTGGAATCCAGCGGTGCATCGCCCGGGGTATCGTTGTCCAATACCGGTATGGTCACCGGTGTATCCGGTGTTGTGGTGGTTCCGTCGTCATTGGCCACGGGGCCATCCACGATGGTGACGGTTACGGTAGCCGGATTGCTCGGCACACCGTTCTCATCTTCAACCGTATACTCGAAGGTATCCTCACCGGTGAAGCCGTCATCCGGCGTATAGGTCACTTCGCCGGTCACGGGATCGACCTCAACCGTTCCGTTTGTCGGTGGGGTGGTGATGGTTACCGTGGTGGAATCCAGCGGCGCGTCACCTTCCTCGTCGTTATCAAGGACGGGGATGGTCACCGGTGTGTTGATTGGTGTCATGGCCCCGTCGTCGTTGGCCGTCGGGCCAACGGGCTCGGCTACCACGATGGTAACCGTTGCGGGGTTACTCGGTACACCGGTTTCGTCATCCACCGTGTATTCGAAGGTATCCTCACCCTCGAAACCGGGATCCGGTGTATAGGTGATGTCACCCGTTTCAGGGTCGACTTCCACCGTTCCGTTCGTCGGTGGGGTGGTGATGGTCACCGTGGTGGAATCCAGCGGTGCATCGCCCGGGGTATCGTTGTCCAATACCGGTATGGTCACCGGTGTATCCGGTGTTGTGGTGGTTCCGTCGTCATTGGCCACGGGGCCATCCACGATGGTGACGGTTACGGTAGCCGGATTGCTCGGCACACCGTTCTCATCTTCAACCGTATACTCGAAGGTATCCTCACCGGTGAAGCCGTCATCCGGCGTATAGGTCACTTCGCCGGTCACGGGATCGACCTCAACCGTTCCGTTTGTCGGTGGGGTGGTGATGGTTACCGTGGTGGAATCCAGCGGCGCGTCACCTTCCTCGTCGTTATCAAGGACGGGGATGGTCACCGGTGTGTTGATTGGTGTCATGGCCCCGTCGTCGTTGGCCGTCGGGCCAACGGGCTCGGCTACCACGATGGTAACCGTTGCGGGGTTACTCGGTACACCGGTTTCGTCATCCACCGTGTATTCGAAGGTATCCTCACCCTCGAAACCGGGATCCGGTGTGTAGGTGATCTCACCCGTTTCAGGGTCGACTTCCACCGTTCCGTTCGTCGGTGGGGTGGTGATGGTCACCGTGGTGGAATCCAGCGGTGCATCACCCGGGGTATCGTTGTCCAATACCGGTATGGTCACCGGTGTATCCGGCGTTGTTGTGGTTCCGTCGTCATTGGCCACTGGGCCATCCACGATGGTCACCGTTACGGTAGCCGGATTGCTTGGCATGCCATTCTCATCATCCACGGTGTACTCGAAGGTATCCTCGCCGGTGAATCCGTCATCCGGCGTATAGGTCACTTCGCCGGTTACCGGATCGACCTCAACCGTTCCATTTGTCGGCGGCGTGGTGATGGTCACCGTAGTCGAATCTATCGGACTGCTGCCTACTGTATCGTTGTCCAGTACAGGAATAGTTATCGGCGTATCTAGAGCAGTGATTGCGGTATCATTAACTGCTGTTGGTGGCGTAGCAGGGAGCGGTGTCACCGTAGGGTCATCATTATCTACATCGGTGCCGGAATTATCGCTAACCTCATTGTCCACTGGATCCAAACCAGCGGCGATAGCTTGGTTTTCAACCTCACCAGCTTCAATATCCTCCTCAGTAATCACATAGGTATAGATTACGGTAGCGCTTTCACCCGGCTCCAATGTGGTAGATTGCGTGCTAATCGTTCCGGAAACCGTCATCTCGCGTAGTGACGAACTGAAGTTAGGATTGCTAGCACTACTTATGCCGCCAACATCTTCAAGGGTAGTGCGCCATAAGAATCCGCCAATTGTCTGATCGGTAAGACCAAAACTGCTACCATCAAGAATTGTCGGCCCATCGGCGGGTGGATTACTACTTCCCGAGGAAGTCTGGTTGGTACCCACACCC
This sequence comes from Parapedobacter tibetensis, assembly GCF_024704835.1. Lineage (GTDB taxonomy): Bacteria > Bacteroidota > Bacteroidia > Sphingobacteriales > Sphingobacteriaceae > Parapedobacter > Parapedobacter tibetensis. The sequence goes on along the minus strand of NZ_JAMXBE010000019.1, from coordinate 86,410 downwards.
ACCACAGTGCCTGTTGAGGCCATGAGGTAATTGCCCAAACTGGTGTTACCACTTTGTCCCGGTTCAAAATCAAGGTACCTACTGACGCTTGTAGGGGCGCTGAACAATCCACTATTCTCATTTAAGTAGCTGATTTCACTGTATTCCCAGACAGTACCGGCCGTATTGAGGCTAGAAAAATTGAGGCTTACATTATCTACTTTAAGGTGTTTGGCAAAATCTACCTTCACCTCGATAAATTGTCGGGTCCCTGGATTGTTTGCCTCTGGGAGGCCTGCATAGCCTGTGCGGTTGGTGATCTGGGATCCCAATACACCCGAGGAACGGAATCGGATATCAGGTCGATTAGTTGTTCCCAAGTTACCCGACGGGCTCACCCTGTAGGTAAACATCAGATCACTTAAATCGCTGTTATCCGCCGCGAGCTTATCCCCGGTATTGTCATCAAACAGATTGTAAGGCACGGTGGAAGTACCATTCGGGCCTTGTACAATGATACCGGCGTCCGTAGTGGCAGCAGGGAATGCATATTCACTGAAGTTAATCGTGGCCGTAAAGGGTAAATCCTCCGTCTGAATCAAAGGTAGCCCGGTTATACCAAGTTTTGCATCGTCGATCGTGATATCCTTAACACCTACATCACCCGTATTGGTTACCGTAAAGGTGTAGGTAATGGTATCACCTGGCATAGCCATGTTAGGATCGCCTTGATAAGAACCTTCTTTAACTAAGGCTATTTCAGGATTCCCCGGCTCTGGCTGTATGTCAATTGTAACAGTTGCCGGATTCGATGGGATACCATTCTCATCTTCCACGGTGTATTCAAACTCGTCGGGCCCAGTATAGCCTGGGTTCGGCATATATTCCACCTCGCCTGTGGTCGGGTCAACCGCTACTGTGCCGCTGGTCGGCGGTATGGTAATGGTCACCGTGCTCGGGTCGATAGGTGCATCGCCTGGGGTATCATTATCCAATACCGGGATGGTTACTGGCGTATCCAGGGTTGTGGTCGATGTATCATCCACCGCTATTGGCCCCTCATTTACCGTTACCGTGATGGTGGCAAGATTAGACGACACACCGTTTTCATCGTTTACCACGTATTCCACTGGCGTGGTTTCGCCGGTAAAGTCCGGTTCAGGAGTAAAGGTTACTTCACCTGTGGTTGGATCCACCTCATACGTACCTTCATTCGGTACCGTCACCGTAGTTACTGAATCACCGCTCACCGGATCGATCAATTTAACACTGGTTGAATCGAGTGGGCTACCCCCTATGCTATCATTCGCTAGTACAAGAATAATTACTGGTGTGTTTTGCGCTGTAGAAGCGGTATCATTGACAGCAACTGGCGGTTCACCGATCACTGGCGCCAAGGCACAAGAACCAAGATCCGAAACAGCGAAACCATCCTGAGAAGGCGTGCCACTTGGCGGGGTTTCGATATTGGTACTGTAATCGGCAATATGTGGATAACTGGTTGTCAGCTCAATCCCTGCTAAATTCTGTTCAAAAGGAACTTTATAAATAACGCCCGTATTCCATCCCAAGTAAATAAACCCGTTGAGATAAGCAGCGCCATAAAAATCAAAGCTATTCAAGCCAGTAAAGTTGATAACCGGCTCTCCTACCCATTCTGTCTGCGTAAAATCGATTCGGTATAAGGTCCAAGGATTGCTTCCTGGAGCATTGGTTTTAGCGCCGAGATAGCCTGCACCTTCTACATCAAAAAACATATCCGGCATTATACTTCCCAAAGCCTGTGTAGCCCCTGGTAACGATACAGTTTGTTGTTCGACTGCACCGGTCTCTAAATCCATCCGGAATATAATATAATCTGTATTTTGTTGTTGCGAATTATTAACGATACCATACAACATCCCGTCAACGCTATTATAGGCTAGTCCGCCCCATGGATGAAGATCGGGTGTCGTGACAGGTGTACCATTGATGATTAATTCTTTTAGTGTTCCCTCTCCGCTCACCATCTTATAGATTGGCCGTCCGGATTGCCCTCCATGGCCCCAGGTTGTACCAAAAGCGGCTTGATTTCCCGTTTCAGGGTCTGTACCAATCGCTAAACTACCTACCCAATAGCCAAAGCCATCAGCAGGAGCCGGATTTGGGCCACCCACGTTTCCCACATATCTTGCAACTGGTTCAAGTAGTGGGTTGCCATCGGCATCGTTTACCAACGCTACAATATTTGACGCTCCTCTGGAAATGTATAGTGTTTGGCAGTTGAATTGAGATCCCTGTGGTGGATTATCCGTAACGAGAACGGGCCATTCTTGACCGGAAACTGAAACGGTTACTGTAATTGTAGCTTGATTGGACGGCACACCATTTTCATCGCTCACCACGTATTCCACTGGCGTGGTTACACCCGTAAAACCTGTTTCAGGAGTAAAGGTTACTTCACCCGTGGTTGGGTCTACTTCATACGTGCCCTCGTTTGGTACAGTCACCGTGGTCACTGAATCGCCGCTCACCGGATCGATCAGCCTGACTGAAGTAGAATCAATCGGACTATCCCCAATGGAGTCATTTGGCAGGACCGGAATGATAACTGGAGTACCTGCATCAGTTGAAGCACTGTCGTTTACCGCTATTGGCCCCTGAGGAGTACAAAAGACGATCTCACCCAAATCCAGTAACGCTCCTCTTTCGCCGCCGGTGAATGTACTGTTATCAGTAAAAGCACTATACTTAAAAGTATACGTTTTTCCGTGTGTAATGGATAATGGTATGGTCTGAGAACCCGAAGTAGCGGTATGAACACCGTTTTGAGCAATAGGTTTAACCCACCAACCCGCTTGATTAAAGCCATTGCCATTGGTGCTCAAATTATTAGTTGAGAAAATACGGATAGACTCTGAAATCAGCCTAACTCCTTCCGGAGCTGCCGGTAAAGCACCAATGGTAATATCAAAAGTACCTAATTGATCTAATGTTCCATTGGACAGATGGGTGGTGAAAAAATTATCACTTATATTTGGAGAAACCCATGGCTTCTGCGATGTATTATTGGCTGGTAAAGCTTGGTAAAGGTTATTTGTGTTTGGAACTAGTACAAATGCTCTTGTGCTGATAACGACATCCCAAGAACCTTCAAGTACCGTAGCGCCGCTCCACGTGTGATCAGATCCGGTATAGAACTGATTAAAATCTGAATAGGTCAGAGGAATAGTAAATGTATTACCCATACCTGGGATAGGATCTCCGCTTGTCAGGTTATATACCAAGTTCAAGGTTCCGCCATTGGCTGAAATAGTGCCAGCCTGCGCTAATGTAGCATCCGGATCGAATGAGTAAACAGTTTGCGCACCTGTGCAATCAGGGCTAATCGCCGTTTCCTTCGTATCCGTATTGTTGTCAGGATTGGTGTCCTCCAACCCGGCTGGAGCTGTTACTGTAGCCACATTAGTAATGGTTCCACTAGTCCCCGCGGTACCTGTTATGGTTAATGTAACGGAGCTCCCGCTAGGTAAGGTAGGGATAACTAGGCCCGAGCCTTGCAGGTTTGCCACCGTCAGATCAACCGGACACCCGGCATCACCTCCTGAACCACTTCCTGCGGTGCAACTAATGCTTTCTGCTGTAAAATTGGCTACTTCTGGATCGGTCACGACCGCCCCATCCGCTGCACCGGGTCCAGCATTCGTTATAAATAGGGTATACGTTACTGTGCCTTCGGGCGCCACAGTTACGGGGCCTGTTTTTACAATGCCCAAATCTACTGGGTCTTCCGCGATAACGGGTGTAGCAGGGCATCTTGCCCCGTCGTTATTTGTAGAAGATGGACCTGTTGATATCAATTCAGCAGTAAGACCGCCTGTATGCGGGTTGGCAATCCGGAAAATCCGGCCTGTTCCATTACTGCTGACATACAGGTTACCCTCAGCATCCATGTACGCGGCGCCGAAAGGAGCTTCATTTGCGCCTTGAATTCCAGCACCTGTAACCGTTCCTACCACTGTTCGAGCGCCTGTTGTGGGATTAAAACGAAGTAAGCTATAACCTGTGTTACCCAATCCATAAAGATTACCATCAATGGGACTAAATGCCCAGTCGGCAATGGGGCTAGCAGTGGTACTTAATGGAGATAAAAGTTGTAAATACGTTGCCGATTCCGGGTCAAGGTCTACGCGTTGAATGGTGTTGGTTCCACCAGTATTGCTGAATAAATACATTACCCCATCACTACTGATATCGCCTACATTGAAGCCTACTCCCGTTGGTAAACCCGCAATTGGGAAAATCTGAACAGACCAATCGCTTCCTATCCGCACCAGATCACCAGTGAAAGCACGGTAAGCCCATATATAGTCATCGGTCACATTATAAGCAGCTGCATTTAATACGGTATTCTCAGTGCCGGGTATCAGCTGAGCTGAAACCTCTTCGTATTCTCCTGTAGCCAGATTAACGGCATAAACACCTGTAGGATTCCCCTGGAAGAGGTATCCTGTGGCTACCTCACAATCAAAAATAGGTTGATCCTGACCCTTAACGATGTTCGTCGTGAGCAACATCGTCAAACAAAGCAGCGTGAGCCCTATCTTTTTTATGGATAAGAGCTTATGCCTGTTTGGCTTGATACAATTATCAAAACAGGCTTTCTTTGTGTTTTTGCCTGTTAAAAATGGCAAATCCATTCCCAATAAGTAATCGTATAACTCCCTCATAAGTTCAAGAATTTTGATGGTATGGTCGGCAGACTTCCGGGGTGTGATTCCTGGATGCTTCATAAAGTTTTTCATCCGAATAATTTGTTGTTCCATGCACCGAAGGGCATATACCGGTTTGATGGTATGGGGTATAACCTGAAATATGTGTAAATAACAGTGTAGTAGAACTTGTTTCATAGGAATAATGGTATTATGCGTTTTATGGAGTCTTCAAAAGACCCTTTGATAGATATAGCCAAATTAGGCAGAAAAGGAGGTTGCATGTTTTCAAAAACAGACACAATACTTTCAAAAATGGACTTACCGAAAAGTGTAAATTCATCTGGCTTGTTTTTAATGGGTTACTGTATTTATGGGTAGATGATTTGTGCGGTTGCGCACCCGTCAATTGGATTTTTGCAATTTATGTCTACCCACAGATAACCGGGATGTCCGAAAATTAAATAGCCATTGACCGATGGAAGGTCTTATTATGCGCTTTTGTTGTATTTCAGTATGGTCTCTGTCGAACTATTTTCAAGGCGTATGCCCGCTGTCTTCTTCTGCATGATGGATGGGGCATGACCATAATGATTTTTAAAAGCGGTGGTGAAATGCGAAAGACTTTTGTATCCCAAATAATAGGCGAGCTCCGAAATACTCCCTTGCGCATGGGTGCTGAGCCATGCGAGCGCTTGCTCCATCCGCAGGCTGTTGTAGAATGATGAAAGGGAGTACCCGGTAAACCGCTTGAAAAGCTGCTTGAATTTGGTGGGGCACATATTGCATCGTGCAGATAGTTCGTCGATGCGATATTTATTGCCTAGGTCTTCTTGTATCAGTGTCTGGACTTCCTTGATTTTTTTATAGTCGGTATCTGCAATGGACACTTCATTTACCGTGTTTTTTTTTAAAAGGTGTTCGATAACTGACAACACTAAGGCGGATACTTTATTCTCCAGCAGCATGGTATTTAATTGCTGGCCTTCGTTCGTTTGTTCAACCAATTCGAATACATTTTCCAATATGGTAAAGTCGTCCATAAAGGGTGTCACCTTATTCTGGAATGTTTCATTATCCTTCAAAACCGTTACCCACCTGGAATCCGTGTTTGGATCCAAATCATTCAATATTTTTAAAAGATAAGCCCTTGATAAGTGAATTTCAATGGCAAGTTGGGTATCACCCGCATTTTTTTGTTGCCTAAGTTCGGATGTGGCAGATGCAAAATAACAATTGCCTAGTTCCATAGGGCCATCCCCACTTTGTGTAACATTAAAAGAGAGTATATAGAGATCATTAACAGGAAGGGCCTTGCGCGTGATCAGTAGCGGTTGATGAAATTTCCTTTTTAGCATGGCGACCACGAGGTTTCCGGTATTTAAGGTATAAATACCTTCTTTGAAATCGCCCATTCTCTCGGGAATTGAATCAAATCGATTGTCAGGCCCTGATTGATAAACACATTCGCCCGACATGGTAGGATAGTAGAATAGTTCCATAAGTTATGCCTTTAAATTGTTTGAATATTATCATCAATCCAAACCTAAATCAATAAGAATTAATTGATTATAGAAAAATAGCTAATTTTAACTAGTAATTTTTCTAGGCCACCTCGTGTTTTTATTAGGTTGATAATCGAATAAAAACGAGATATTTGGTAATTCATCGCCTCTTGAAAATGAAAACAGTACTAGCCTTTTTCTTGTCTGGTTTGACTATGGCGATTTGCCAAGCAGACCCTGATTCACTCCGGTTTCATGTTCAACATTTTACCGACGAGAACGGATTGCCGCAAAACAGTATTAAAGCCATTGGGGTGGATAAGGTTGGCTATGTCTGGCTGGCTACTGAGGCCGGATTGGTTCGATATGATGGTCGCTCATTCAACGTGTTTGACAACCATACCCTAAACTTGCGGACCAAACGGATATCGGTGATGTACCATATTGGTCTTACAGATCAGTTAATGGCGATCAGTGGGTTTGATGAAGAAGTCGAAATTGCCCGAGGGAGCGCATTTCGTCCCGAAAACAGGATGCGGAACGCCACCAATCTTTTGCCCGAACGTGTCAATCCATGGCCTGCTGTCGGTGTGCCCACCTTTTATCCTCAAGACAGCCTTGACCATTATAAAGTTCAGGTTAAGCAAGGCGACTATATCATAAGTCACGATAGTATCGTCTTCTACGGACACAAAGATCACGTTGTTTCTCGACATTATTTCAAGCATACCGATTTTCACCGCTTTTTCCCGTTGAACGAACAGTTGTTTTTTCTTGCTCCTCAAGGCAGCCTGCAACGAATCGATCCGAAAACCGGCATCGCTGATTGCGAGATTATCGGCGATATCATCAGGGATGGGAAGGACTTGAACAAGCTCCGCCTTTTTTGGAATGCCGCCGTTAGGGATGCTTTCATATACGTGGATCGAAGCTTGTACCATTTACAGGTACTACCCGATGAAAGCACCATGCATACCCAACTGATCTTGAATGAGTTTGATTTTGACGAGCATGGTATCTTTACCACCTACTATGACCAACGGTACAAACACGTATTTCTGGGTAGCCTGACAAATGGGCTTTATGTATTTATCCGAGCTCAATTTAAAACACAATATGCAGGGAGGCGAGGACAAGAATCACTCTTCTATGCACAATTGTCTCATGGGGATGACCTCGTGCTTACCTCCCAAGGTTATGTTTTTGCGGATACCGGCCTAATGAACCATATTCCGGTGATAGGGGAAAAAGCAAAATTACGGTATAGCATGCTTAGGGACAAGGATGGGAATATCTGGACCACAAGAGCATCGAGTATCTTGACCAAATTCAGCCCTGACGGGCAGACAGTCATCCATGAGACTGCCTTTGAAAACCCTATCAGTCGCTTGTATGAAGGTATTGACGGCTGTATTTGGTTAGGTGCCTACGATGATGGAGTTGGGGTGTATCGATACGACCCAACCCGTGATGAATACCAACGTTTTCCCGGAATTAAGGGGGAGGTGACTTGGCTTCACCAGCCTCATCAGGATACCTTATTCGTGGGTACTAATTCATCAGGTCTGCAACTGCTCCATATCCCCTCGGGTAACATCCAATCCATACCCGGATTGGAGCAAAGCGATATCAGGAGTATTTACCAAGATGATGATAGCAGGCTTTGGATAACCACCTACCAGGATGGTTTCTTTTTGTACTACCAAGGTGGATTAACTTCATTCCCGTTAGGCAAACACGATTACCTTGCTTCATCGCACTGCATGATGGAAGATGGGCAAGGCTATTTCTGGATCAGTACCAATAACGGGCTCTTCCAAGTTAAAAGGCAATCCCTTTTGGACTATGTGGCCAATCCGCAACATCCCCCTTATTATATTTACCATCATAAGCACCAAGGGTTTTATACCAATGAGTTCAACGGGGGCTGCCAGCCTTGCGCGGTCAGGCTTGCTGATGGGTCATTTTCCTTCCCGTCTATGAACGGATTGGTCCGGTTCAATCCCGAACAGGTGGAACCCGAATTGCCTGATTCGGAAATACGCATCGATGAATTTGAGGTCGACGACATCACCTTGCCGGTAATGGATACCTTTCAGGTAGCACATGGCTTTGAACGTATCAAAATAACGGTATCTACTCCTTACTTTGGCCATATTGACAACCTGTTCATCGAATACCAAGTCCATAGTAGCAAACTTAAGGAGGCTCAATGGTTTCCGCTTGATGGGGGCAACATCTTTCTACATACCCTGCCATCAGGCTTGCATGAGGTAACTATACGCAAGACTAATATCCAAATCCCTGGTGGTTATGACTATGCGCATGCCTATATCCTGGTTCCTCCCCGTTTTTATGAATCCTGGTGGTTTATCAGCGCTATCTTGATTTTACTTGCTTGTACAGGTTGGTTACTCCTTAAAATCCGGATTAGGCGATTAAAACGGAGAAACGCCCATTTAAAAGAGAAGGTAAACCAGCAAACAGGTAAACTGCAAGAGCAAATAGCGGCCCTACAGATAACGCAACAACGGCTCGAACGCGAAACTTATTTACATAAGCGCTTGGCTGCCTCCATTTCCCATGATGTCAATAGCCCACTACGGTTTATGGGGCTCTCCTTAAAAAAAATACAAATACAGCTTACGCAAGAACAGCATTCGCTTACTGAGGCTGTAACCCGCGTACAAAGCTCAACGCATGAAATATACGAATACATCAAAATGCTCACTGATTATAGCAAAACATTGCTTTTAGGCAATGAAGTTGCCCCGAGCACCATACACCTCCGTACCTTGGTGGAAGACAAAATAAATACCTTCAAAGAAATGGCTTTACAAAAAGGGGTTCATATAAAAAACGAAATCCCCCAAGATTTGACCATCATAAACCGGCCTCAATTGCTCACCATCGTACTTCATAACCTGATTGATAATGCCATAAAATTTACGATTGACGATGATGTCGTCCTAAAAAGCAACATCACCTCATCAGGAGTGCAAATGATTATCAAAGACAAGGGGTTGGGAATGAGTTATGTCCAAGTCGCTAAAATAAATGCCTATAATATACCTACTGCGAAAACTGCCAATGAGGAAATTTCTACGCAGGGTTTGGGATTAAAAATAGTAAAGGACCTCATCAACCTGATGGGGGGAACCGTGGTGGTCAGGAGTATGCCCAGAGTAGGAACCTCTATCGTTATTGAATTGCCCGTTTCATACAAAGGCGAGCGTGTTTAATTGGATTTATACTGTTGAAACTTATCTAGCAGCAAAATGAGATTGTCGACCTGAAGTTTCTGGAATATGTTATTTTTATAGGTTCCTATCGTAGAGGTATGAAGCTGTAAATGCTGCGCAATATCACTCAATCGATAACCTTTGAGTAAGAAATTGCATACTTCGAGTTCGCGGTTTGACAACAAATCGAACGGGTTACCTGTGGTCTGCTTATTGTTCGACAGCCGATTCTCCCAAGTCATGCTTTTCACCTTTGCACTGGCGTAATGCTTTCCATTCGATACATCCAGGAGTGCTTTTTTTAAGTCATCATCCCCTGCAGATTTTTGTATAAAACCATTGGCACCCGCATCGAGATAGCGTAATGCGTATAGGGTTTCATCAAAAGCCGTAAATATTAAAATCTTTAGATCGGGTTTTTTTGCTCTCAGCACGGATAACATGTGTATACCGCAGCCCCCAGGGATTTCGATGTCTAACACCAACATATCAATGGTGTGCTTATCAACCATATCAATGGTTTCTTGCCAAGTAGCCGCTTCGTTGACGACTGGATTGCCAAAAATCTCCTTTACAAGAAATTGAACGCCCAAACGGATGACACCGTGGTCGTCGACTAGTAGAATGTTTTTCATAGGCGTCAAAATATAATTATTCCGACTTCATACAATATTAATTAATAATTACACGGGATGGTCTGTTCATCTTGTTCATGTTAACTAAAGATAACAAGGAAAAAACATTAGTGTGAGGAAGAATGACTTGTAGGATGATAGGTTTGGGTAATACTTGGTGATAAACAAGCGGGTGAGTGTTTTTCGTTCTAGGAAAAATACTCACCCATTATTATAACATCCTGAGACCAACTATTTCTGTGCAGCAACAGGATACTGTTCCATGACACGGGTAACCACATCGGGTAATTTGGTGATGGCCTCTTCGGGATTCCTCACCTGGCCCGTACCGCGTGCTTGCCAAATGACCGTGTTTGACCGCCGATCCTTAGCTTCGATGATGATGTGGCCCGCACGGTAGCGCTCAGTGCCTACGGGGCGATTCCATCCCATGCCCCAGCCCCAGCCGGATCCCCACATCCATGGATTATAGCCCCACATGCCCCACGGGCTATAGGGGTATCCGCCGTACATCGGCCTGCTCTTGTTGTTTACAATGGCGATATACCGGAAAAGCAAATCTGGGTTTTCTTTTGAATAAGTCAACCCGCGGTTTTCCAGCTCCTTGTTTGCGGTTTCCATAATGTTATTATGGGCAATATCGTTGTTGTAATAGGATTTGGATAATGAATCCATGGGAGACAACCAACCATATGTACGATATTGGGAAAAATCAGTAGCCTCCACTTTGGTGGTATGGTACCGATAGGACGAACACGATGCGGCCAATATGAATAAAGGAACAACTATAAACACGAACTTTTTCATGATGATGACCTCCTTAAATTTTATTACTTACCCTTGTTGGACAATATTGGCTTGAAAAGGTTTAAAAATTGGCAATAGAAAAGATTACACCGTGGCGTTCGAATACATGAACAACAGCCCAGATAAGCTGAGTGTCACCAACGCCATTGTTTTGCCGCGAACGTGTCTTCGGAAAGGCAGGGGTTGGATATGGCCTAGCCCGGTTGCTTTTCAGCAGGGCCGCCAACCACCTACGATGCGCGGCCCGTATCTTTAGTCGCCCGGCATGTATATCCAAACCCACCGGGCCGATAAGGGTAGGCACTTGCATCATCATGCTGCACGCCGGCTTCCTCGTTAGCCGCCCGGCTGCCGGAACAAAACGCATGGCAACAACCCCTTGCGCCGCCCCACTTGTTCTCATGTTCGTTAGGGATATATATCGTTGCTCCATCAGCGTAATACGGGTATTCCCTATTGGTCAATGGCACATGGAAACCATTCGGTTCCAGTATAATGTTACGTAACATTCTTTATAGGAAATATTGCTCTGCATCAGGACAATATTATTTCGATGGAACATAAGATTGGCCTCGTGAAAAACAGGAATATTGGGCCTAAAAGCCGGACAAGGGCAGTGAAACCCGAAAATAATCCCACGGAATTCATTCTTATGGCGGTGAATAAGAAGACGGAAGCGGTGAATAAGAAGATGGAAGTGCTGAATAAGGAGGCCGAAGCGCCGAATAAGCGTCTAGGTTGCATGCAAAGGCGGATTGGGATGGTAGATACCCGCCCGATGTTGATGAAAACGAAAATTGGTTTCACTTTTAAGAAAAATCAACCCGCGCATCGGTGCCTGCTTCCGACGTATCATTGGATTATTCCCGTGAAAAATAGGGCGGACCCCCTACTAATCGGTTATATGACAGCGCAAAATAATGTTGTTCCTGCGCGTAATAAGCCTGTTTTTGCATTAAATAATGCGGGATTCATGAAGGACAAAGGTGCTTGGTGGCAAAACAATACTGGTTCTGTGCAAGACAATACGGTGTCCGTGCAATGTTACGTAGCAATACTTTCACCACTCCCGTTGCTGTAACGTCAGATACATGCTTAGACGGTGACTTTGTGAGGCAGGGATGACCCACGGTTTATCCACCCTTTAGCCACATATGAGCCACGTTTATGCCGCCTTTTCATATATGCCGTATAGGTGTGTGATACATGCCGGATCGGTGTCCGATTGCTAACCGGCCTGCGTTGGGTCAGTGCGCACGGCCACAGTGGGAACAGGTTTCCCGATTGTGGTTTACCTGAGCAACAGCGGGATTGAATCCGTCGTCCGAATCGCAGAAGCTATACACACCATCCACCCGGTGTACCCTCAGGCCGGCCCTGCCCACCACCGCGAGTGCCTCCTCCAACGGGGCACGGTAGCACAGCGCGGCGGTTACCCGCATCGATGGGGGGATGCAGTGGATGTCCTTCACACGGATACCGTACCACCGGCCCATATCCGCAACGAACTCCCGCAGCGACGCATTCCGGTAGCGTCGGGTTGCCTTTGTCCAGGCAATTGCGGCATCGGGGTCGCCCCGCCGCTCGTAAACCAGCGAATCGGTTATGCTTCCACCCAGTTCCCTGATGGTACTGATATGCACCCGGCTGCCGCGCCTATCCATGGTCCGCCGCAATTCGCCCAGTCTTGCCATCGCCGTGAGGCCGCCATCCAACAGTGTAACCCTGGTATCGCCCTGTCTCGCACGGACCGAAAAGTCAGCTCGGGAAGTATGCAGTTGGCCGTTGGCCGTTCCGATGACCATCATCCCTTGCTGTTTCGGCACCTTTACGAGCGCCTCGCCGCCCACCCATGCATAGCCGATTCCCGGCTCCGCGGTATATAGGGGGAAGTTTTCAAAAATATCATTCTTTTTTGACTCCCTAAAATCGGGAATACTTGTTTTTGTTTCTTTTCAGTTAGATTTAAATAATTCCGTATCTTTGTTTATTGTACAGCACAAAGGTGTATAATACTGATTAATAATCAAACAGCCTAAGGTTATATTCGCATAACTTTTGGTTATAATTGCTAAAGTACGACTATGACGCCAGGAACTAAAATACGATTGCTTCGGGAACAAAAGGGATGGGGACAAGAGGTATCAGCTGAGGCACTAAAGGTTACCCAGCCTGCTATTTCGAAATTGGAATCGGATCAAACGAAGCTGTCTTGGGAACATGCTGTGAAATTAGCTGTTCTATTTGAAGTTGACCCAGAGTATTTTTATGATTCACATATAAACAATTACAACTACAATCAAAGCCCTAGTGGAAATCAAGTTGTAAGTCCCCAGCACATACAATGAACAAGACATTGATTTAATCAAGGAGTTGTACGGAGAGCAATTGAAAATAAAGGACGAGTTACTTCAAGAACGTTTTGTCCGCAACACCGAGCTAAAAGAGCAGAACACCGAGCTGAAGGCAGCAATAGCCGACCTCAAAAAGCAGCTCGAACAGCTTAAAAGCGAGCGCGGCGGGGTGGTGAATGGGTAAGGGATAAGGGGAATTAAAGAAAGGAAAACGAGTATGGTTCGGACAATAATAACACCAGATAATATAAGTATAAAACTATCGATCCCCAAAAAATATATTGGCAGAAAGATCGAAGTGATTTATTATCCTGTAGATGAGGTGGTTGAAGAAAAAACTGAGGCAGTAAAACAGCCTAAGACGATGGCTTCATTCAAAGGTCTTTTGTCTGGAAAGGAAGCGGACGAGTTGCAGGAATATGTAGCAAAGTCAAGGGAGGAATGGGAAAGGGATATTTGATGGACACCAATGCCGTGATTGATTATCTCGGCGATAAACTCCCACCCAAAGGGTCTTCGCTGATGGATAAATTACCCATCACGATATCCGTTGTAACGCGTATTGAAGTATTGGGATGGTACGGGATCAATGAAGACCAATTGAAAAGGCTGACCTCCTTTATGAATGATGCCATTATCTATCCGCTGGAAGAAACCTATGTGGAGCGTACCATTCTGTTGCGGCAGCGCAACAAGATCAAATTACCTGACGCTGCCATCGCAGCTACGGCGTTAGTTGAAGGACTCACGTTAATAACCCGCAATATGGGTGATTTTAGTAACATTTCCGGATTGGAAATCATCAATCCGCATGATTTATAAGGCGAAAAAGAAGTAATTGTGGAATGTGCATTGGGGAGTGTAATTTGAACTACCCCAAGCGCCATTGACACAGTTCAAATTACACTCCCGCTTCTCAACCTCTTCAATCGGCAACTCCAGCACATCCCCACTGGCCCAAGTTTGTGGGATAGCCATCGCAAGGATAACTTGGGACTATAATAATCCTGCACATAACATCTTGTGTCGCCTTTTTCATATCCCATCAATAATAATCCGGGGAATTGACCGGGGCTTTCTTCGCTTCCTTTTTTATATCCCATTACCCGATTGCCGGAGCTGGTCGAGCTTCTTGTATACTCCGGAAGGGGTGATATACCCGATATTGCTGTTCGGAACACTGATCGTACCACCCTGGGGCATCGCGGTATTGAAAACCTCCAGCGCATAATGTGCACAATTATACGAATTCAGGTTGTAATACTTCTCCTGGGCAAGCCTTTTGGATGCCGCCACCAAACTGTTGAACGATGCCGTAGCGACGTTCATCTCATAACGGATGTCACTTCGCCGATCGATATTGGACGATTCCTCCCCGATCCCGCTTGCGACCGTGTTCTTGGTGGCCGAGATCCACGTATCCTCTTCCGGATAGAACCCGAATGACAGCCGGTAGGTTTGGGAACCCGTCGTTTTGGTCAGGGTCAGGTAGGCATGGCCGGGATCTTTAAGGAATGGGTTATACACCACATCCGTTTTGGTAGGATCGGGGAGGTGCACGTGTAACTGGACGGTGAAGACCGTGGAGCTGTTCGTGGGGATCCCGTTGAAGCAGGCCAGCCGCTTTGCCAGGTCAATGGACGCGGTGGGTGCCAGCAGCGTGAAATTGGTCATCGTGGAACTACCCCCACCGCCGCCACTGCCACCGTCAGGGGTATGGCTCCCGTCCAGCTGCGCCGGGAATAGGCCAAGGTACTTGCGGTTGAGCCCGCAGCAGGTTCACTCAGACCGACTACCATGAACCATCCTTGCTCCATTTGTTGAAATAGTGGAAAACCTGCTGCCATCCACGATCTCCTGCCCCAGCCGGGTTCCCACATCGATGGATTAATAGCCCCACGGGCCATAGGGGTATCCGCCGTACAATGGGCAATATCATTGTTGTACTAGGATTTGGATAGTGAATCCATGGGAGGCAACCAACCATACGTACGATATTGGGAAAAATCGGTAGCCTCCACTTTGGTGGTATGGTACCTATAGGATGAACACGATGCGGTCAATATTGGCTTGAAAAGGTTTAAAAGTTGGCAATGGAAAAGATTACATTGCTATCAGTTGTCCATGAGCTCATTTACCCATGTTATCAATGTGTTTTTATCCGCTTCGGAAAGTTTGGCATTTTCGTGCATCCATGTATAGGATGCTAGGGGCATCTTTCCCTCTTCCACTTGACTTTTAATGGATCTCAATTTACTTGTTTTTCTCCTGTCTGAGTAATTCCCGAATGCATTAAAATTCAGCTCCGCCTTGCCCTCCTCGATATGGTCGCCCAGAAACCAGGCAACAGGCTGTATCTTGCTGTACCAGGGATAGTAAGTATTGTCGCTATGGCAGTCATAACAAGCTGTTTTTAATATGCTTTCTATCCTTTCGGGGACATCATACACCGCCATGAAATCAGCTGTTGGTATCTCGTCGCTGAGGTTGCGCTTTGCGGGAATAAATTGAATTCCCGCAAAGACAACCAGCAAAATTAACAGACCAATCCTAACGGATTTCATTTAGTTGATCTCTTTTTGTACACTTCCGCAAGCGAGCATCTTATCCCCGAAGTACGGATTTCTTATTTCCTTTTTAGCACTTAACCACATTCCCCCTTTGTTATTATTATACATCGGGCAATACTGTTGATATAAGGTTTTATCAGTGCCTACAATGGCCACTAAATCCACCATATCTTTGCTGAGCATTTCAAAATGTTCGCGCTGATGACCTATATCGCTTTTGGCAATATGTTCTCCATGTTCTTTTGCCGTTTCAACGATCTCGCTCAGCTCCTGCTGGTCAGCTTCCTTGAATGTGCTGAGGCTGAAGGAGCCTATACTTGACGCAAGTGTTGCCCCCGCCTTGGCGGCTGCTTCCTGATTACCGTCAACCAGCGCATCTTTAAGGGTTAAATAGGCTTCCAAAACAGCAGATGAGTCACCGCCTTGCTGGCCTTCGCCATCTTCATTATGATGCATCTCGGGGTCGCTTTCGTTTTCAGTTTGTTGTTTTGATGTGTTGCCACTGCAATTGTAAAAGAAGATTACCGCTAAGGCAACAAGATAAATTGACTTGTTCATTTTTAATTGATTTTAATGGTTTAAAAAAAATATTAATGATTATGTGTTCCTTCCGGTTGTTGTTGGGCATCCCCTTTTTCCAACACCCGTTGTCCCTTTCGATAGGTTTGCTTTACCTCTCCACAATTGAGCATAGCTTCTCCAAAATACGGATTTAAAATAGGTTCCGTCTCGCTCAACCAATAAGCACCCTTGTCGTCAAATGCCATCGGGCAAAATTGCTTGTAGACCTTGTCTATCTCCAATCCGAAGGTTTCTGTCATCTCAATGATATGGTTTGACAACGGTTCAAATTGTGCACGTAAGGACGCTATGTCTGGTTTCGCTATGCCTGATAATTTTTTTAAATCGCCTTCTAGCCCGGTCTGCTGTTCCATCCATTGGTGATGGGCATTGTCATCGGTTAATAACCCCATGTCAACGCTGTTCAGCACGGTTTTTATCGTTCCAACGGTTTTCATGGCTGCGTTAGCATCATCTTTCACCAGGGCATTTTTTAAGGCAAAATAAGCTTCCGCTATTTGCGTAATTTGCTTGCGGAAGGCCTGTGGGACGTCTAACGTTTTAGCATTGCCCCTGGTCATCATGCTGTAATTCCCACTCAACTGTGCGGCACCATCAATGGCAAACACCCCATTAGACACCACTTCTTCTCCCACATCCAGTCCGGACTGGATGATAAACATTTCCCCGGAGCGGGAACCAAGGGTCACTTCCCGCATTTCAAATGCCGGGGTTTCCGCACCGGGAACTTTTACGTAGACTACAGACCGGGGACCTGTCCATAATACAGCAGTTTTCGGAACCCCGAGTATAGTGGTAGCACGCGGTGCCTTCGCTGCCTTATCCGAGCCACCAACAACGGCATTGACAAACATTTCCGGTTTTAATGCATAACCCGGGTTGGCCGCCACGGCCCGTACTTCCACCGTGCGGGTAGCGCCATCCAACATGGGGGTAATGTAGTTTACCTTGGTCTCGAATTGTTTGCCCGGAATGCCTTGCGCGGTGAATTTTAGTGGGGCTCCTATTTTTAGTTCAGAAAGGTCAGATTCATAGGCGTCCAGAACAATCCATACATTGGACAAATCAGCGACTTGTGCCAATGCGGATCCTGTATTGACATAATCTCCCTGAGCGACTAGGCGTTCCGTGACTACGCCCCCTACATCGCTGTAGATATCAAAAGACGAGACCACTTCTTGGGAGGATTCAATTTTTTGTATCTGGGATTCCGAGAGTTTCCACAGCTTCAATTTTTCCTTGGCTGCCGCATAAAGTTCTGGTGCTCGGTCTTTGATACTTGCTGCTTCGCGGAGTTCTTGCTGAGCCGAAACGAGCTCAGGGGAATAAATGGTTGCCAACCGGTCTCCTTTACGGATGTCCTGCCCTGTAAAATTCACGTAAAGCTGTTCTATCCTACCTGGGAATTTTGCGGTTATGACAGACCGTTTTTCTTCGTTGACTTTTATTTTGCCAGAAAGGACGAGTCCGGAGCCTCCTGAAATCCCTTTCACCCTGGTGGTCTGTATATTGGCAAGGGCCACAGCTTCTTCCGTCATCTGTAAAACATAAGGGTTTCCTTCCCCGTTTCCTGAATCGGAAACCGGAATAAGCTCCATTCCGCAGATCGGGCAATTCCCAGGCTCATTTTGCCGAATTTGTGGATGCATGGAACAGGTGTAGGTGGTTTCTTGCCCTGTAGCATGTTGGTGTTCTTCCTGGCCTTCCTTTTCGGTTCGGCCAAAGATAAGCCAGCCCACCAGCAGCCCACCCAGCGCTATGGCAAGGTATAGGGCGATTTTTTTTGCTTTTGCTTTCATCGTTGTACGTTATACATGGATACTTTATCTATTTTTCCGGTCGTCGTTAATTGTCGACGGCCATTGTCTTATTTATCGCAGCGACGGTTTTGTGCTGATTGGTTAACGTGGTCAAAATTTGCTCCCTGTACCGGAGCAAATTTTGCCTTTGGCGCATCAGCTCTTCCATGCTTGTTCTGCCTACCTGGTATGAAGTCGTCATCAGTCGGATAGCCTGTTCGGTTATAGCTATTTGTTCTGTTATTAACTCCATATTGATGGTGGCCTCCTCATATGTGTTTACCAATTGCCCCAATTCGGAGACAAGCTGGTTTGCCGCAGATTCCCTATCGCGGGTGGCTGCTTCGCGCTGGTATTCCGCCTCCATGCGTTGTGCTTTGTATTTTTTCCGATAAATGGGGATGGTCACCGTAGCCATCGGCATCAGCATATTGTTGCCATTGTTCATGGGTGCCATTTCGTTTGCGCCAGTCATCCTGGGTTGAAGCAGCATATAATTCAAACCTAATCCTATCATCGGTCTGCCCATCAGTTTGGCCATTCGCTCCTGTGCTTCGCGGGCCTTTTCATCCCATTCCGCCATTTTTACCATCGGATGATTTTGAATGGCCGCATCTTCCACAAGAGAAAGCGAAGCAGGTAATTGGGCCGGTTCCAACGTATCCTTCACCACGATTTCAGCTGCGATTTCCCTATTCAGCAGTTTGTTGAATGCGATACGAAGTGGTTTTGCAGACTTTTTCAATATCGTCATTTTGCTTTCCAATTCCTTAATTTGAAGTTGAACGAGCAGCACATCCACCATTCCTCCGGATGAGCTTTGCATACTGCCCATAGCGGCATTTCCTCCGGATGACATGGCCATTTGTCCGCCTGGCTGGCCTGCTCGCCCCGTTGCCATGCCAGACATCCCAGCACCGGCATCCGAAGCGTTTCCTTCCCGTTTTGAAGCAGGCCTAGCGCCGGATGGATTTCCGCCGCTGGTAGCCCCAGCTTGCGAGGGAGAAGACTTGAACTTGGCCAGTGCGAGGTTTTTAAGCTGATGCATCAATTCCAGTTCTTCTTCCAGTAGTGCCGCCTCTTTGTCTACCTGATACAATTGATACCACAAGGACCTCACTTGGAAAAAAAGCTCAATTTTTGCCTCTGTAAAGCGCTCAAACTCCATTTTTGCCATATAGGAGGCCTCTTCCTTACCGGCTTTCAGGCTTCCGAACCAGGGGAACATCTGCATAATGGAGATATCTCCTACCTGCTCTCCCATATACCGTTCCATAGGCATAATAAAGAAGTTGAAGCCCATTTCAGGGTCGGGAAGACTACCGGCTTGTGGCACTCGTTCCAACGACGCTTGATAACGATAGTATTGGGCTTTTAACCCGGGATTATTTTCAGCGGCTGTTTGAAGGTAACCTTCCAAGGTCTGGGCATATCCCCCAAAAACCCACAAGACCAACAGCCCTATACCTATGATTTGTTTCATCACTAATATTTTATATACAATACTCATATCTCGCGTCCATCACCCACTTTCCGCTCTTCCCACCAGCTATACAGCACGGGGACAATAAACAACGTGATCAGCGCCACGGTCATTCCCCCAAAAGCAGGGATGGCCATAGGGATCATGATATCTGCTCCTTTTCCCGAAGAGGATAACACGGGAAGCAACGCCAGCAAGGTCGTGGCGGTGGTCATCAGACAAGGCCTTACCCTACGCATACCTGCTTGTAAAACCGCTTGGCGAACTTGTTTCCGGTTGTTGATTTTTTGTGCCTCGAAGCGCTGTTTGAGATAGGTAGCCATCACCACCCCATCATCGGTTGCAATACCAAACAAGGCGATGAATCCTACCCAGACAGCCACACTTAGGTTAAATTGCCGCATCTGGAACAATTCCCGCATGTTGGTTCCGAGGAAATCGAAATTCATAAACCAACTCTGGGCATACAGCCAAAGCATTAAAAAGCCGCCGGCAAATGCCATCGCAATGGCTGTAAAAATGAACATGGAGGTGGCTACCGACCGGAACTGGAAATACAAGATGAGGAAAATGATGATTAAACAGAGGGGGATGACCAATGCCAGCCTTTCCTCTGCCCGCACTTGGTTTTCATAAGAGCCTGAGAACTTAAAACTTACCCCTTGTGGGACGTTTAGCTCGCCTGATTTTATTTTACTGTTTATATATCGTTGTGCGTCCGCTACTACGGTCACCTCGGCAAACCCCTCTTTTTTATCCAATAATACATAACCTACAAGAAAAGATTCCTCGCTCCTTATCATCATGGGCCCCGGGCGATAAATTACTTCCGCCATTTCGCTCAAAGGCACCTGTCCACCATCGGATGTGGTAATTACCACCCGCTTGATGGCTTCTGGGTCATTGCGAAATTCCCGGGCATAACGTGCCCGGATGGAATACCTTTCCCGGCCCTCTACCGTGGTGGTCATCGCCATTCCTCCCAGTGCTACCTCGATATATTCCTGCAAATCATCCACATTCAGCCCGTAACGGGAGATGGCTTTCCTGTCCAAGTCAATTTCTAGGTAAGGCTTTCCGAGGGACCGGTCAGCAAAAACAGCCTCTGGCTTTACCGAGGGCACCTCTTTCAGTATGTTTTCCAACTCCAGGCTAAAATCCTCAATGGTTTTCAAGTCCGGCCCGTAAACCTTTAATCCCATAGGGGCCCGCATACCCGTTTGTAGCATCACCAATCGGGTCTCAATGGGCTGTAGTTTGGGAGCGGAAGTCACCCCCGGTATGTTTGTTACCTTTACAATCTCATTCCAGATATCATCAGGCGAATGTATATGATCACGCCATTGGCGATGGTACGCTCCGTTTTTATCGGCTATCAACTCGCCCTGCTCATCGCGTACGAAATCACCTTTTTTATCCGTTTTGAAGCGCATCTTCCGGCCAGCGGCATCGGTTTTATATTCAGGTTTATATAAGATCACGTTTTCAAACATCGACATGGGCGCGGGGTCCAATGCGGTTTCTGCCCGACCGGCTTTGCCAACCACCGTTTCCACCTCGGGTATGGCGGTAACCAGCATATCCAGTTGTTGAAGGATTTTCTTGTTGGCCTCCACTCCGGAATGTGGCATGGAGGTAGGCATCAACAAAAAGGCTCCTTCATCTAATGATGGCATAAATTCTTTACCCATGGCTGGGAACGTGTGGGACAGCCCACTGTAGATGGAAGTGGTACGGATATTCCAGCCCAATTTGTCAAAGGCCGCAGCCGACCAACCAAATAGCTTATCAAAGCCCAGCCAGACCATGCCCCCAAAAAGGATGATAAGGGCAGGTAGGAGCAAAAACTTCTTTTTATTGGCAAGACACCAGCCAAGCATTTTTGGATAATACCGGATAAACACCGTAAACATACCCAAGGTAACCCCTACAATGATGACAATGAATAAAAAGTTGATTAGCGTACTTACTTTTACCCCAAGAGGAACCCATTGCTCCGCGAGCAGCCATGAAACCCCTGCCACGGCAACGGCCATGAGGGCAACTGTGTGATAGCGCGCGTATCTTTCGGGATAATAGCTATTCAGCAAGTTATTTGCGGCTAGCAGGATTAGAATAACCCCAGCCAGTGGCAGTATAAAGAGGGCTGTCACGCCCACCGCGGCTAGGAGATAGTTTCCCGTGCGTTTCCAAAAATCACCCTGCTTCTTTCTATTGATTCCAAATACCAGGTGCGAAAAGGCGGGCATGATGACGAGGGTAAAAATAAGCGCTGCCACCAAGGCAAAGGTCTTGGTCCAAGCCAGTGGGCCAAATAATTTACCTTCTGCGGCCTGAAGGGTAAATACGGGAATAAAACTCACAATGGTAGTGGCAACGGCAGTTAGAATGGCTGTTGCCACTTCGGTCGTCCCTTCGTAAACCGTCTTTAACAAGGGCTGTCCCTGCGGGGCTTCATCCATCTTTTTGAGGATATTCTCATTGAGGATAATCCCCAAGTCTACCATGGTACCGATGGCGATAGCGATTCCGGATAGGGCCACGATATTGGCGTCTACCCCAAAATATCTCATGAAAATGAAACACATTAATACGGCAAGCGGCAATAGGGTAGCGATAAGCAAGGACGCCCGGAGGTTATATACCATGACCATGATGACGATGATGGTGATCAGGATTTGTAGGGTAATGGCATCGTTAAGTGTCCCGAGGGTTTCCTGGATAAGCTGTGTCCTGTCGTAAAAGGGAACGATGGTGACTTTGGATGTACGGCCGTCTTCCAGCTTCTTTTCCGGCAATCCGGCAGCTATTTCAGCGATCTTCTTTTTTACATTTTCGATCACTGCCAAGGGATTGTCCCCATATCGAGCAATAACTACCCCTCCAACGGCCTCTGCTCCGCTTTTATCAAGTATACCCAGCATGGATCTTTCGGCTGGGCCGATATTTACCTTGGCGATATCCTTGATTCGTATGGGCACGTTGTTTGTCGCACGTACCACTGCGTCTTCAATATCTTCTATTTTTTTTACATAACCCAGGCCCCTGACGAGGTATTCTACCTGGTTTATTTCTACCGTATTGGCACCCACATCCCTATTGCTTTTACGCAGGGCTTCCATCACTTCCATCATGGAGATGTTGTTGGCCTTCATGGCATTGGGATCCAGGTCTACCTGGTATTCTTTGATGTATCCGCCTACGGTGGCCACTTCCGATACGCCTTCAGACCCGGTAAGGGCATAGCGTACGTAGTAATCTTGTATGCTTCGGAGTTCGTGTAAATCCCATCCGCCGGCAGGCTTGCCCGCTTTATCCCTTCCTTCCAAGGTATACCAATACACTTGTCCTAGTGCGGTGGCATCGGGCCCTAGCCTAGGCTGTACTTCTTCGGGCAGTAGTCCGGCAGGTAGTGCATTGAGTTTCTCGAGGATGCGCGACCGGCTCCAGTAGTATTCCACATCCTCCTTAAAAATGACATAGATACTCGAAAAACCAAACATGGAGGTGGAGCGGATGGACTTTACTCCCGGCATGCCCAACATCGCCGTGGTCAGCGGATAGGTAATTTGGTCTTCCACATCTTGGGGTGACCGCCCCATCCATTCCGTAAAGACAATTTGTTGGTTTTCGCCGATATCAGGTATGGCATCCACAGGCACCGGATCGCTCGGCAAAAAAGGGATTTCCCATTTAAAGGGAGCTGTGGTTAGTCCCCACCCGACAAGAAGTAAGGTCAGTAACAGGGTTACCAATTTATTGTTCAGGAAATATTTTATTAGCTGATTTAACATAATACGAAGTTTGAATGAACAAAAATGATTTGCTCAAAGACATAGCTTGTCTTTATGCCCCTTACGGATAAGCAAGGGACATTTCATCGTATATGTTTTATATGAGGAATGATTGAAACAAGATCTGTGTGTCCTGTTTCAGTAGCGGAGGGGAGTAGTTGGCATACTGTTGCGCCTTGGCTTCCCGGGAAAAAAGAAATGAACCGATGTAGGTTTGGACATAGGCAACAATGAAGTTGAGGTTTACATCAATAGATGGGGACTGAACCTTGAAATCATCATCCAACTGCAATAGCTGATGTTGGTTTTCACAACATGGTTTCGGCATAAACCTCGTATTGTGGTCCTGATTGTTGTCATATTCACCTTCCATGCTTCCGCTCTGCTCAGTCGCCATGCCGCAATTCAGATGAGCGTTACCAAGGGAAAGCGTGCTTTTTACCGCATAACCACCACAAAAATGCGTACTCATGGCAAACCCCAGGTAGGAAACCAGTAGGGTCATGGAAAGCAATATGGCAATCACTTTTTTCACAATACACAAACTTAGATAATTTCGCTTATTTATGCAACAATTATATTTGCATAAATAAGCGAAATTATCGATCTCTCCGCTGCCGCTAAGAAGCAGCATTTATAGCGGAAACATACAAAAAAATTTCATAAGCGTAGTGATGAGTTGTTCATTATCCGTAATGCGGCATTCCGGTACGACCTTAAAAAGATGCGGGATTTTACTGAAAGCTATCGGGAAGAGTATCGAGAAGTTTTAGCTGTTGAAAAGAAATATGCCAACCATCACGCAGTTAAAAGAGTTATACCGGCTCAGTGATACTGACCACGAATCAACCTATCGACTAATAGCCAACAAGTATTTGTCGATTGTGGTGCCACTGGATAAACCTGCCGCCTATTACCTTGCTGGCCAGCCGGGGTCCGGCAAGACGGCACTGAGGAAATTGCTTTATGACGGGCTGGCCGGTAACTCGGTTATTCTGAATACGGATGACCTGAGGGAATATCACCTTGAAATAATTTGATGGAATAATAGTATCAATGGGGAAACGAAAGCGGAGGTAAATAAGCTGAATAAGAAAAGAACTGATGAGTAACGTTTGGTCGGTTCAAAGAAAGTGACGCAATAAACTATAAACCGATTATCCCAGAAACCAAACCAATGAACCTAAATGAATTATGGCCGTAATTAGATTTCCAAAAGAACAGCAGCTTACAGACTGGATACAAGTATGCTGTTCACTATTATTCGTGGTAGCCTCATTTTGGGCTTTGTTCACTTAGAGAAATCAAAAAGAGTAAGAAGTTGAAATTTGGGAACTTCGAATGCGTCAAGACATTTTGAGACATTCATGAATATCTACGCGATTAGTGAAGAAGGGCTGTCGGATGGTCAAAAGAGGTGCAGTTACATTAAAATAGCCTAGGGTAATATGATAAACCGATCATGAAAAATTGTTGGATATTGTTCACCCTAACCTGTCTTACGGTATTGTCCCTCAAAATATTTTGGATGGTTCTATTGTTATTCAAAATGTCATACGCGGAAAATTTGATTTCCAACTGCTCCTTTTTAAGCAGGCGATAATACACATCGACGTGCCAAAGATGGAGTTGTTCAGCGGGTAGTCCCCTCGTGGAAAAATGTTTGCGCTCCAACCTACTGATCCACGTCGTACGTCTCGGCCACGTCAACACCGCGTCTAGGCCGACACTAGCGCTATTTGTTGTAGTGCTGTTCAGTCCCGAAGCGGTCCAATAAGAGGTAAATGATCCAAGGAGTCCTATCTTAAACCGGTCGGACAGTACATAATCGATCTCTGGTCGATGAGACATCATCAACCGGCTATTTTTATGCCGGACGTCGTTGTTGAAAAAATATCGGTGCCCGCCATTAATCTGCGATATCAGACTAATGTTCAACGGTCTACCCCATACGGCCCTACTCCTTCTATACTGATAAAGCGCACTGAATGATGAAAGCCCGGCCGTGTTGAGCATTTGGCTCAACCGCTCCCCGTCTGGCAAGTACGTACTGCTATTCGCATGCTGGTTGCGGTACAACGAATAGGTGACCTTAAGCCTTTGACTCATGTTTTTCACTTGGTGCAGATCGGTATATTCAAGTGAAAACTGGTACTCTTCTTCGGGTTTCAGGCCCCTATTCCCGATTTGATTGAAGTCTTTTTGGGTGGTGTCTACCAAGGCGATCAATTGGAGGATATGGGGCTGGTTAACCAAGGTCTTATAAGCAAGCGTTAGCGACTTGTTCGACAGCTGGCGAAATCGTCTATACTGGACACTGGCCGATGGCAGCATATAAAGCATGTGTTTGTCGAGCACCCGAAGTTCGTGGTTGGAGGTATTTTTCCTGGAAGTGGTCTCCAACCCCAATGCAGCATTAAAATGCCACCTATTCTCCCCCCCTCCGATCCGTTTGACAAAACCTCTGGAGGCCGTGATTTCCGGAGTCCACATGATTTCCCGCAACCGGTCCGAATAAGAGATCGCTTGGTTCTCGACGGTATACCCGTCTGTAGCCGGGTCAAAAAACAGGTCTTGCTGATCTTCGTCCAGCCAGCGGGCCTTAAGGGTATTACGAAGGTCAAACGATACACCGATACCCCTGACGCCCATGGCATTTAGTAGTCCATCCAGGCCAAGGACGGTATACATTTCATGCAGCTGGTTGCCTTGATTATTCCGCTTTAGGCGATCAATAGGGGCGCCATCGCTAAACAAAATATCCTCCTGTTGATCCTGCTTTCGGCTTTCGGTCTCAAATTCATAGGACAGGTTGAACTTTATTCTGCCTGGTGTAACTCCCTGACGCAAATCGAAGCCTATTTTTCCTGTACGATTCTGCTCATCGTTGAACAGGTCTTTATACAAGTCAGCCAAGTTTTGCCCCGATTGGTCGGTTACTTGCCGATTAAGCAGCTGGCTCCGTGACGTCTTCGACCGCTCAATTTGCGAGTTAATCCTGAGCGCCCATTTCCGATCTTCATACCGGGCAGTGCCCAGGTACGATTGCCTGACGCCATGCGTGTTGTCCTGTCGGCTTTCTGCGATTTCCTGTACGTTGCCTTCGCCGAACTGGCGGATTTCACGCACATCTGTCAGCGTTTCGGATTTCCTGTCGTCGTGGAGCAGTTCGAGATTGGTCCTGAGGCGGTCATTCCACCGCCGTCCAAATTTGGTACCCGCAATAAAAAAATCATTTAACCCTCGTTGATCAAACCTCGGGGTATTGGGTTCTAGGTCCTCACCGCCCGCCTTGTAGACATTGGCTGCCAGGAAATCACTAGCGTTACTGACAACCTTATTCGTGTTGTTCGAGCCGGCAAAAAGGCTGAGTTGGTTCTTAGGGTCGAATACGTTGACCAAAACAGTCCGTTCTTTATGGTTCTTGGTTCCTTCACCAAGGGACACCTTCCCGAAAAGCCCCCTTTTTTTGTCGTTTTTGAGGATAATGTCCATTTCCAGCGACTCCTCTCGGTCTGGGGTATTGGTCGGACTATCGTACACTTTTACCTTGTCGATAGCATCCGACGGTAGGTTTCGGGTAGCGATCGCTGGGTCCGCACCAAAAAACGGCTGCCCCTCTACCAGTACCCTGTCCACCCTTTTGCCATTGACCGTAATCACGCCATCTCCCCAGACGGCGACACCCGGCACTTTGGTCAACAAATCTTCTACCACGGCATTAGGTTGTAAATCGAATGCTTCCGGGTTGATGACCAGTGTGTCATTGTTCATCATTATCGGGGGGCGGTTTACAGCCACTTCCGCTATCAGGTTTGATACGCTTTTCATTTGGATATCACCCATAACGATATCCGTTGGGGTAGACGGCCGGTTAACGTCAACTTCAACCGTGCCGTACCCGATGTGAGATAGCCGCACTTGGTACACGGAATCGACAAGCGGTACTTCAGCAAGGTTGAAAAAACCGCTGTTATTGGTAAAGCCATATTTCAATAGTTTACCCTCGCCTTTCTGGTAGATGCTCACTGTAGTAGCTGCAATCGGCTCTTGTCCGATAGAGTCTACCACGCGGCCGCGTATGACGACCTTTTTTTCCGTATTAGATTGACCATAACCACACAAGCTACTCCATGAACAGAAAAAAATTACAACTAGACACCTAGTCACTTAGAAGGGCTTTGATGTTTCTTAAATATGCATCAGTCTGATCGGGGAACTCTTTAAAGGGAACAAATACCTTATTCACCCGTGCATCACCGGACAACACAAACAGGAATGGTAAGTTCTTGTTTTCCAAGCTCAGCCCTAGGCTGTTATCAACAACAAAATACGATAGAAAATTCATCTTCCTGTTTTTATACTTTAATCTAAATTCCCTCCCTGCCATCCCGTCTATGATTAGGCAAACTTTGTCTTCATCTCCTTCATAAATGGTATGCAATTTTTCCAATACCTGATCAACACAAAGATGGCAATCATACTGGGAATATCTAAAAACCAAAAGTGGAGATCTTTCCGATAAATCCTTAACAGTGATCTCTCCATCATTCAAATCTTTTATATGAAGACTTTTATCTATTGCCTTTCCGGCATTGGGGATAACAAGTTCGGGATAGATTTCCCAAAAAAAAGTCCTCTCATCACTTTCCATTTCCTTTTGTACACCTACGTCTGTTTCACCAGACCACCGCGGCAGCCCAACCCCTAAGGCTACCAATGCGATGGCCAGAAGGCCGTAAAGTATCAGGATATGGCGTTTAGTTTTTGATGACATACTTCAGTCTATTCAGTTTTGAATTATTGCTTCAGGTACGACAACCTCAGAATTGGGTTATGCGCTTCGCTTTCCATCAGCACATTTAGGTGTTCGGGAAACAAATTTTTTCGCGTTGATCGTGGGGTTTCTTCGTATCGTCTTTTCAAAGCAAGGAAAGACACCTCCGAAATCAGCGCGCCCTCGTCTACCGCTAAAACAAATTTTCCGTGCTCCGTCACTGGCAGGCCCAAGGCCGAATCCTCGGTTTCTTTCAGGTTAAAGACCTCGTATGTAGCCAGATTGTATAGAAAAGCACTCCCTTGAATACTGGGAGAGGTATAGAAGGAAAGCCAATCTCCAGAGAGGTAGACCTCCCGTATCGAATAAATAACGGACCTGCTTGCACTTAAATAGTCGCGCCATTTCCCATAGTATATGGGATTCGTTAAAAAATCGGAAGGAAGTGTATTTAGAAGAGGCAAAATGATTTTAAACCGCTCATGAGGTACCGCATTGGCATCAAATTCGTAGATGGTATAATCGTAGGGCTGGGTAAACAACAGGCGCTTCTCGCCAGACGAATAAAAGTATTTTGGTACGCCGAATAAATTAATACTCTTCAATGTTGAATCAACAGGTAGATAAGCGCCGAGGAGCTCACCTGTCGTGGTATCATACCGGGCAATATTTTCGAAACGTGCGCGATCATCATCACTAGTGGAATACCGGGGATGATAACAGATTCTGAATTCGTTGAATAGCGTAAAATCTCTAAAAGAAACCGTGCTGTCGGATTCCGTCACATCGATAAAGCCCCCATCCAATCCAAACGTGTAGGCATAGGAGGTCATAAAATCCTTAAATGAGACGATATTTCCAAACCTATCGACGGTGAACCTATTGACGCTCTTAAAAGGTTCGTTTTTGTTGTTTTTGTCTATCTTATGGCTGAAGCTACCATCGCGATTAAAGAAAAAGAGGCTGTTCATCCCGCCATCTAAAATAATATAATAGCTGTTGGTTACCTCCATCTGCGAAATAATTGAAAACGCAGAATGCTCATTGGTCTCTAAGGGGATATAAACGATAGAATCAAACAGCATGGCATCTGTACCCCCACTCGCCGCGGCAGGGTCTATCCGGATTTCAGTAGCTGCTGAGGTCGAATCGTGCTTGGTTAGGGTTTCACTCAAGCAAATACTCGCCAGGACTGCCCCATGGAACACGAATAAAGCAAGCTGGAGAAGAACCCTGCTAACTATCGGTCTCATAATTAATGGATTTCTTTAATTTTGTCAATACCAAGACCGGATTTTGGTTATTTCCTCGCTTATAGTACTCCCGCAGGTGATCGGGTAATGACGCCAAATATCCGGATATGCTAATATTAGTATTCAAAGCCTGGATCATTCGCGTGGAAGGGATTACTGATATCAGCCTGTTATTATCAACACCCAAAACATCAGTACCTGCTATGGGCAGATAAAGTGTCGAAGAATCAGAAAGATAATTTCTAAAATTAATCAAAACATCGGTATTAAGATCATAAAGAAGAGTTTTGATATATTTAGAACCTATTAACTTGAAATACAAAATCTTACCTGTTTTATACACATCGGTGATTAAGTATACTCGAGATTTATTATCGTTCGTATAAGCACGCCTTTTGCTACTGTATTTATTACTTGTCAAGAAATCCGACGGAATCCTGAGGTTTTCGGGCAACGAAATCTGAAGGTATGCATTCATTTCCCCATTATCCCCAAACGTATAAATGGTATAATCATACGGTCTGGAAAACAACAGCTGCTCAGTTGATTGAAAGAAGTATTTCCGCGCACCATATACATCATCTTGGTCAATGACCGACGGATCAAAATATAGATAGGAAGCATTCTCTCTTCCATTCTCCGTTACGGTAATACTACGACCCTGGGGCTTTTTGGCCATAGAATTATCATAAGAAAAATAGTCAATTTTAAATGTATTCAAATAATGCGATTCACGAATTGTATAATCTACCGGCTCCTTTTTTCGTGTTTTTATAAAATTTCCCAATAAATCAAATTCGTAGATATAAGGGGATAGTGCATCAGGAAATGATAAAATTTCATTTTCAGTATCTATCGTAAACTTCAAAATACTCTTGAAAGGAATTGGGATATCATCGTTTTGAGCACTGATCTTTCTGACAAAACCTCCATTCTTTCTAAAAAACAAAATTTCATTCGTAAACTTGTCCAAAATCACAAAAAAATCCCCAGCAATCTGAATTTGGGATATCTCCCCAAATTCAGATTCATGCGTAGTTTCTAACGCAATGTATTGTACCGAATCAATAAAATCCTTCGTATTTAACGATACGTGCTTATCAGGCCGTATATTCACTTCAGGCACATCAGACAGGCTTTCCATCTGTTGGTTGTCCTTCTTCTGCCCCTTAAAATCTGTACATGCCCCCATTAAGGATAGAAAAGCGGTCGAGCAAAGTGTCGAAAAAAGGAAGTGCTTCATACTATGCGCTATCCAATTAGTCGTTTACACACTCAGGATCATCTTCTTTTGTACAAGGTACAAAAAAATTGTTACAACCAGAACCCAACCCTGTAATCTCTTGTTGTGTACAACTATGGCGCTCATCTCTTGAGTACATACAATCGATATTATACAATATGGCGGGCTCCGAACCCACATTATACTCGTACAGCGTACCTTCAAGGAGACCTTCAGTATTCCACAGTCGCTCAGACCTCACCAGTTCACATACAGTACACTCTACTTCCACGATTTCATCCACCTTAGCATAAGATGGAAGTTCAAAGCTATCTGTTTCACATGGAACATACGCAGCCGGCGCCTCAGGATCAGTAGAAGTCACAAAACTCGATAGCGTTACTAAACAAAGGCTAAAAACTGCTAATACAGAAAGTTTAAATTTAGTTTTCATAATTTTTGAATGATTTAGTGAACTTATTTAGTTATAATTTAAATGAATACACAGAAACAAAAAAGTGTCAAAAAAAGCTGCTTTTATATCTTTAGTTTCCTAAAAGATAAGGCTTTCTCTACGTTTATAGCACTATTAACAAAGATAAACATTAATTTGATAAAACCAAATTGTCATAAATAAGCAAAATTATTCGATATTGTCTGTTTGCAAAGGCACTCATGAATGCTTCGCAGTTATCGATCTCTCCGCTGCCGCTAAGAAGCAGCATTTATAGCGGAAACATACAAAAAAATTGATTGAAGTGTTTTATAGGGTGTACGACAAATTTCCGTCAAACTCTCGACTTACGAAGTTTTGTTGGCTTTGTGCGTAGGGGAAACTTCGTCAGTCTTTACCCTGGGGTTATAAAGACTGCGCAGGTCGCCTACCCAATACCCTTTGGAGACTGGCGAAGTCAACATAGCGGAAATCTGTGCACCCTGTTTTATATAATATTGGTTTTTTCTTTCGAAATTCTGTTATCGGCTATCGGTAATCGGCTATCAGTAGCTATGCACCTCACAACGGATACCTAGCCACCAGCGGCATCATCCTGCCTACACCGAAGGCCTTGCTGCTGACGCGCAATATCGGGGGGCTTTGGAAACGCTTGAATTCAGCGGTGTTGGTCATTTTCAGTATACGGTGCACCAAGGGTTCGGCGAAGCCCAAAGCGATGATTTGCTCGGCATTTTTTTCGCATTCGATATACTGGAAGAGGATGGCGTCCAGCAGGTCATATTCCGGCAGGGAATCGCTATCCTTTTGGTCGGGTCGTAATTCCGCCGATGGAGGTTTCACGATGGTGTTTTCCGGGATGATTTCCCCATTACGATTGATGTACCGGGCCAGTTGGTAGACCTGCGTTTTATACACATCGCCAATGACTCCCAGTGCCCCGGCCATGTCGCCATATAAGGTGCCGTAGCCCACAGCGGCTTCACTTTTGTTGGAGGTGTTGAGTAAAATATAGCCAAGTTTATTGGACATGGCCATCAATAGCGTGCCCCGGATGCGGGCCTGTATGTTTTCCTCGGTTGTATCGGGATGCAGGTTTTCGAAAACGGTAGCGAGGCTTTGGTCAAATGCGTCTGCCATGGGCTGTATGTGAATGATTTCATGTGGGCATCCCATGTTTTTCGCCAAATCCTGCGCATCCTTGATGGAGTGGTCGCTAGAATATTTAGAGGGCATCAATACAGCCATTACATTTTCGGGGCCAAGCGCTTCGCTAGCCAGCGCCGCCACTACCGCTGAATCTATCCCGCCCGACAATCCTACAACCGCTTTTTTGAAGCCCGATTTGAAAAAGTAATCGCGGATACCCAACAACAAGGCTTGGTGTATCAATTCGGTTTCCAGGGGTTGTTGCAAGTGGCCTACGTCATGTACGGCGGTTATTTCCGTGCCATTCAGCTCATAGTACCGGAGATCTTCGGTAAAGGCGGCCATCATATCCACCAATCTGCCATCGGGTGAGAGGATGATGGCGCGGCCATCGAAAATGATATCGGTATGTGCGCCCACCTGATTGAGGTAGAGCAGCGATGCTTGGGCCTGCCTTGCCTGAGCCTGCAATACCCCCATCCGTTCGTTGAGGTGGTTGTATGAAAATGGGGAAGCAGCTATATTAATGACGACATCAGGATTCTCTTCCCGCAATTTATCCATCGGGTTCCTCCGGTATAGTTTAGGTTCGGTGGCATTCCACAAGTCTTCACAGATGGTAAGCGCAATCTTAGTGCCTTGATAATGGATACATCCGAATTCATTGGCCGGTTGGAAATAGCGGTATTCATCAAAGACATCGTAGTCGGGGATGAGCCCTTTGCGTACGACCTGTCGCACTTCACCATCAGCAAAGAAGAGGGCGGCATTGAATAGCGCTTTGCCTTGACCGGATGTGTTGGGTATGGGCGCGCCGATGATGCAGGCTATACCCTGGCATTGGGAGGCTATCATGGCGATTGATGCCTGACAAGCATCCAAAAAGGCTTTGGATCTCAGTAGGTCCTTAGCGGGGTATCCCCCGATGGCCAATTCAGCAAATATCACGATATCCGCGCCTTTATGCTTGGCATCGTGTATGGCCTTGATGATTTTAGTGGTATTTTGTTCGAAATTACCAATGTGGTAATTAAGCTGTGCTAAGGCAATAACCATGAGGCTTTTTGAGTAAGGGCAAAGGTCAGAAAAAGATTCCGAAATTGAAAGCTATGTACGAATTGCGGGGCTCACCAGCCCGTACGGCCCTCGTGAAACCATTGTTGAAGGTCAATCCGGTCATCATCACGAGGTTATGGTCGAGCTGCCATTCCACCCCTCCACCAATCTGTAAGGCTAGGCGGAGAAAGTCTGCACTACTACCCATCGAGTGGCGTGATGAAGCCCCGGCTTCCTGTTCCTTGGCATTGAGTTTGAGACCGGCGGTAAAGCCAAATTGCCCATAGTAGCTACGAAAATACCGCATCGTACTTTTCAATTTCACGGCGATGGGAATCTCGGCATATTGGAGGCGGTAATCCCGATCGAGGGTTCCACCCGTTGTTTCGGGCGATGGTCCAGAAGTTTCGGTATTCAGCGTATTGATGAGTAATCCCGTGGAAAAGTAATAATTTTCGGAGAAAGCGAAGTCGGCCAGCAAGCCGTAGGCATAGCCAAATTTGGGGCTGCTTTCATACTCATCATTGTCGCCATACCGCATCCATCCGATATTTGGGGAGAATGTGATTCCCAATGATATCGGCTTGTATTGATAGGTGGAACTGTAATAGTCCTGGGCCAAGCCCTTGTGGTTACTGAATACGAATGGTAGCGCTAAAAGGAGGAATAGTATTGTTTTCTTTTGCATGTTGTTGGTATAATCTGTGTAAATCTCTTGAATCAGTGTCATCAGCGTTCCATCAAAACCCATCAAATTCCTTAACTTCGTTGCCGGCTAATGAACAAAAATGATGCTCAAAATCTATCCGTTGCAAATTTATTGCTTTTTTTTGATTATTGCTTTGGTTTCTTGCAAGGGAGAAAGCCGGGTGGATGTCAGTCATATTGATGTGGATATCTCCATCGAACGTTTTGACCGAGCGTTGGACAGCCTGCATGTGGATAATATCTTTCAGAAAAACCGCGAATGGCTGGATCATTATGGTTTTTTTTACACCGATTATATGCAACATATGCTGGAAGCGGGCAATCCAATGGACAGTGTGCGGCTGGCGACGGTATTGAAGCAAGTGATAGCGACGGATGACTTCAAGGCCTTGAAGAAAAGCGTATATGAAACCTTTCCGGATATGGAGGCGCAGGAAGCGGGGCTAACTGATGCATTCCGGCATCTGAAATATTATTTCCCTGAGATCGTGATTCCCCATTTTATTGCCTTTTTTTCGGGCTTTGCCGTGCAGACGCCCATAGGAGAGGGGTATCTAGGCATCGGATTGGATATGTTCTTAGGGGCCGATTCCAAATTTTATCCTGCCTTGCGGGAGAGCATTCCTTATTATATTTCCCAACGTTTTACACCGGAAAATATCGTACCACGAGTGGTAGAAGGTTATATCCGTGAGGAGCTCTATCCACAGGATGAACTGGATGTAAGCTTACTCCAACATATGGTGTATCATGGTAAGGTGCTATACCTGATGGAAAGGACCATGCCTGATGTGGCCGACAGCTTGAAAATCGGTTACACCAGCCAGCAATGGGATTGGGCCAACCGTTTTGAACGTGATGTATGGGCTTGGTTCCTCCAGGAAAATCTACTATTTGAGGCGGATTACAACCGCATCCAGAAATACCTCGGCGAAGCGCCGTTTACGCCTGAGCTGGGTGAGCGGAATGAATCGGCACCCAAGCTGGGTGTGTATATTGGTTGGAAAATTGTGAGGCAGTATATGGAGCGGCATCCGGAAACCACGTTGGAGGAGCTGTTAAGGATAACGGATGCACAGGTGGTGTTGGATGGGGCGCGGTACAGAGGGAAATGATGATATGATGTAAACACCACACCAGCCTAAACCGGTGTGGCATTCTTATTTTGTTTTATAAACCGAATCCTATTTAGTTAACGAATTAATGTAGGCTGCAATCTTGAGCGCATCTGCTTTCGGTACATGCGGCATCGGAGGCATTTCTGTAGCGTAGCCGGGCCAGTTTTCCGGTTGGGGATTGTGGATCAACTCCACGATCTTTTCATTGGAATACTTCCGTTTTGCGATTTCCAAGTACGAAGGACCGACCTGCTTTTTTGTGGGATTATGGCAGGCTATGCAGGTGTGTCTTGATAGCAACCCTTCCACGTCCTTGAAGGTCGGCGCCTTGGCCACGGTAGGTTTTGCTGGTGTAGCTTTTACTGCTGATTTACTAGCTTGCTTTACCGTTGGAGCAGCAGGACCGGAGGGAGGTGCTGGTTCCTCAATCACCACCGGAATGGAGCTGTCTTTGGTGCTCACTTCGCTCATCGCCAGTTTTGCGCCCTGCGGTATGCTGTGCAAGGTATAGTATGCGGTGGGATGGATCAGCGAATAGAAATTGTCCTTTTCGCGGATTCCGTCCAGTATAATTGTATGGATGTAATGTTGTCGCAAGCTATCCACCATGATCCGCGCGCTTAAGCCATCGGCAGCAACCTTTACGCCTTTGATGGGGAGTGAACGCATGTCTACCGGTGGACTGCCATATACCGGATGGTACTTGTAGGTATAGCTTTCCACGCGATACGACGCGAGGTCATTGGCAGAAGCGGTATCCACCGGAAGGGTGAAGGTAATCTCAAACCCGTCGGGCATGGCTTTTACCGTTTGCATTTCAAACGGGATGTTTTTATTCCATTCCAGCCTTTCCAGCCCTTCGTTGGCGTCGCCCGCGGAACCCCAGCCACGGTTGGTTTCGCCTACGAACAATGATCCATCGGGCGCCCACGCCATCCGCAGGATGCCCGACCGGAACCCACTGCGGAACCCGATGGCCGCTCCCTGGAGCTGTCCGTTTACTTCTTCCAACATCACGCGGGACAACATGCTCATCCCTTGGTCGCCCACCAATACCTGTCCGGAGAACGGACCGAATGTGCCTTCGGGAATGACGGTAGGCTCTGATGAGGAGATACCCAGGATCCCGTGGGGCAGCCATACGGCTGGTAGGCGGAATTCGGCAAATTCCCGCTTGGCATCGAATGCAGTTTTGTGCGTTTCGTTGATGATATTCTCCGGCTTGATGTAGCGGCCCTGATCATTCTTAATGCGGCGCTCATCCATTTTCGAAAGGAATTGATCGGTAGTGAGCTTAACTGCTGATCCGGCGAAATCGATCCACCGTAATCCGGCAGGGTGTCCCATAAAATCACCTTTATTTACCTGCCACAGGCCGCCCGATGCAATCCAGTCGCCTTGGTTTTCAGTGTAGAAAAACTGCCCGTTGAGCAGGCCGGGACCCGCGGGCGAGCGCATGCCCGTAGCCCAGGGGGTCAGTTTACCGTCTTCCGTGATATTTACTGCCCAACCACGCCAAGGCACCCGGCTCTCGCCGCGCCACCATTCCTCATCGCCGAATGCCACGTTGCCGGTTACGAAAAACGACCCGTCCGGAGCGATGACCGGGCCAAATGAATACTCATGGTAATGCCCCGACAAGGGCCAGGCATAGACGGTTTCATACACGTCGGCCTTGCCGTCGCTATCGGTGTCAACCAGCTTGGTCAGTTCACCGCGCTGGGCACAATATAGCGCACCATCCTTATAGGCAAGGCCAAGGATTTCGTGCAAGCCCGAGGCGAACTTCCGGAAATATGGATTACTGCTGGTCGGATTCTCGATGATGTATACGTCGCCACGGCGTGTGCTAACACCGAGGTTACCGTTGGGAAGCATGGTCAAACCGCCCACTTCCAGGATGATACCTTCCGGTGTACGTACTTTTCGGATTCGGAAGTAGTCTTCCTCTTTGGGGCTCTCCTGAGCGGACAGGCTTAGCACCGAGGTGAGCGCGATGGCCAATGCCGCAACTAGCTTTATCTGTAGTATCTGTTTAATCTTGGTTGTCATAGTCAATTGGTTAGAAGATAATGGAATAACGGATTGTGGGGAGCACCGGCACCAACAATTCCTTGCCGTTTTGCTGTTCACGGACAATGGGTTTGCCTTTGCCAACATCTTCCAGTTTGAGGTACCAAGCTTTATCTCCGATCATGAATATCCCGTTGCCTTGATCGATGATTATTGGCGCCGCTGCCAAACGCAGGTATAAGCCCTCCGGATTGCCGGAAACCGTTAGGGTTCTGGTAAATCCCTCTCCATTGGTTAATGGGCGGATGGCATCTTCGACCTGGTCATCATAGATGCGGTAGCGGAAGGTCGGGAGGTCTTGCCCATCCAATTTGTATCCATTTGGCTTGTAACCGGTGCCTACCGTATCCATTGGCCAAGTGTCGTTTAAGGTAGCCAGTTTTCCGATGAGGAGGCTGGGTGCTCCAAAATGGATAGGGCTTCCCAGCACCCTGGATGTGCCGTTACCCCGCTCATGCCACATCGGGGTGGCATCGAGAAATCCGCCGCGCCATACCTGGAAGAGGCTGCCATGGTCAAGGTCGTATGTATAATGCACCTGCTCGGGATGCCCAGTAGAGATGGCATGCACCACACGTGGCCCACCAGGAACATCCATGAAGCTGCGGAGTGTGGTATTCACCTGAGCGTTTACCGAGATGGGATCGGGACTATTTTGACGCGCGGAAGGGCGTTCGGATAGCGCGTTGATGTTAACATCCTTCAAGGCGATTGGTCCTTGGTTGGCGGTAAAACGCACGGGAGCTTTCGCTTTTTCGGTGGTGTTTGCTGTAGGTTCCAGTTGTACATCCTCGTGGATGGTTACCCCGTTGAGTGCTGCGCGGAGCAGCCGAGCGGGAGCGATTTTATTGCCGGCGCTATCGAACTTGGGCGCTTGGAATTGAATACGGAGCCGTTGCCATAGCCCCGGTGCGCGACCTACCTGTTGCCTTGGTGGGTAGCCGGGTGTTCCGCCATTGCTCCGGGCAGTGGGGGTGGTCGTCCCTCTGCTGTCTGCCAACGTGATGGGGTAAACATCATGTAAATACAGCGTGGCTTCAGTTCCAGTAGCTAACAAGTAACTAAATTCAAGCTCGACATCGCCATATGCCATTGCGGTGACCAGATCGCCGGGGCGACTTCTCTTTTTGGGGATGTGGGCCAATACGCCCTCACCCGCTGATGCAACCATTACTTGCCGTTTGGACCAGGGGACTGTTACATCGCCTACAGACTCCCAACCTTGCGAAGGCAGGGTAAATACTTGTGTTTGGGCGCTCACGCTTGTGCAACATAGCATGGATGCACAAGCAAGTAACGCGATTGATTTGGAAAAATACCTCAATGAGATCATGACTCGGTTTGTAAGTGTATCTAAGAATTCGGCCGCTAAGATAAATTTTAATCCACTATTATCATAAAACGATTTAGCTTTTATTCTTGGCATAGCTTGGCATAGGTTAAAAAGGCGCTTCCATATATCTGGAAATTACCTATAAAGTATTTGCTTTGCTGTCAGCCTGCGTGTAGTTGAGCCTTCGACTACGCTCAGGCTGACAATAACTACTGTTTACGCTAAGCGATATCCCTCTGAGCAATGTCAGTTTTTATCGATTACTTTCACAATGGCAGCTAGTTCTTCATTTGCAAGGCCTTTCCTGTCAGCTTTCTCCAAAATATTCGCGAGGACCGCGGGGAACTCTTGAAGGACATCCAGCTCCTTGAAAGTGTCGGCAATTCGTTGGGTTGCCGCTACACTGATGGTCAACGGACTTTGCGTGATCCGATAGTCCTCGCGATTGATGACATCGATTTCATACTTGAAAAATTCGGTGAATCCAGGTGTGATTTCGCCGATGATGGTGCCATAGTCTTCCAGATTCAATCCGTACCACTGGCTAAGTTTCACGCCGTATATCAAGCCGATGTAAGAGCCGTAGAGCCAGGTCAACGTCGCTAAATCCATCGCTGATGAGGCCGCAGCTTTTTCACTTAGGTGCTTTAAGTTGCCGCCAAGGATATCCAATGCACCCTTATGCTGCTGGTATGCGTTTTTATTTCCGGATAGTAGTATGGTGGTGTTTTCAAGCCCCATCTGGTCTGGAGCAGCCTGGATGGCCCCATTGATGTAGTGGCCGCCATGCGCGGAAATGATTTTTTCGATTTCGCCAGCCTCTTTTGGGCTTCCTGTGGTCAGGTTGACAATGGTTTTGTGAGCAAGAATTTGTTGGTCCGCTAAGCTTTCCAGTATCCCAAACGTGCCTTTGTTGTCATAAACACAGATGATGATGAGTGTGCTGCTTGCAATCGCTTCAGCGGCATGGTCAGCAATTTTGACATTTTCCAGATCCAAAGCCTTACTTTTAGTGCGGTTCCAGACGGTCACCTCATAACCTGCGTCAACATAGAGCTGTACCAGCTTTCTACCCATTTGGCCTAATCCCAGCACGGATACTTTGCCGTTTGCTTTCTTTGTAGTTTTCATCTGTATATAATTTGTTTTTAACGGTGATGAAGCTATCAGATTTATTCATTCCCCTGTGTGGTTGAATAAATCATGATGGTTTCATATTCTTTATTTTTTATCTTGCAGCAAATTTCCTGTAAAGCAGACAAAAGGGCAATAACCGAAAAAAGATTCGGTATCAATGCATTTGAGGTTCCCCTTAATGGCTGATCGTATTGGAATAAAGAAGATAAACATGTACGAGAGAAAAATGGAAGAGGATCTGGATTGTGGGATCCGTGTTGCATTGAAGGTTTTTAGTGGCAAATGGAAGCTTTGTATCATTGACGCTATTAACAGGGGGATAGTTCGACCAGCTGAAATCCACAAAAATATCGCAAGTGCGACGTTGCGCGTAATCGAGATGCAGCTGGCGGAATTGTATTTCTTCGGTGTCGTTGATAAATGTACTGAGGATGTCTACCCAAAAAAGTCGGAATACAAACTTACTGAGCTAGGCAGGAGCCTGCTGCCCATCCTGTCAAAAATTGATAAATGGGGAATGGATCATGCGGATTTTGTAAAGGAAAGGCAAAGTGAGTTGGAAGAAAATGCGATGAAACCTGCATGAGCTGTTCATTGCGATTCCACAACTAGTCTTTTACTTCCACTTCGAAATCAAGCGATAAAAACTGAGGTATGCTTCTATTACCGGATGGGTCCCTTCCTCCATCAATCCCATAAGCTTCTTGACTCGGAACAAAAAACCTGATTTTTCCACCTTTATTGATTAAAGGTATGATCTTAGTCCACGCAGTGATGACACCACCAGCCAAATTAAACGCTACATCGGTGCCAGAATCCTTGACATTACCAGCGGGATCCTTCAGTGTATAATTGGCAGTGACAGTGGAGTCAGCCGTAATTGCGTCACCTTCCCCGGGTGTGATGACCTGATAGTAAATATTATCTTCTTGTTTGGTAAAATCTTCAACATTTAATCCCCTGTCAACAATCATCTTTTGGATAACCACTTCCTCATAATCTTCAAAATTATCATGTACAGTTACCACGTAATCCAAAGACGCATTAGGGGGTACACCTAACGAGCTGTTTCCATTTCGGCCATACATCAATCGGGAGGGTACAATGATTCGGATTTTACCATTAGTCTTTTGCAGCACTTCACGGATCACCTCCTTAAAGTCGCCGGGTTGTTCTACGATGGCCGAGCCGGCATATGATGACCCGAAGGGGAAATAGCCGAAAAACTCGGCATATCGATTGTTGACACTCAATGTATCCCCTGAATTGTATACCCCATCGAGGCTCTTTACCGTATAGACGACGGGGTAGGTTTTTTTATAGTCGATGGGATTTCCTGTTCCTTCTTCCAAGACCTGATAGAAGAGGTTGGTCTCCTTGTATTGCTGTACCGTCAGGTTGTTTTTCTGGATGTATTCAAGGATATTGGCATTGTCCAATTCCTCAAACGTTTGGTATTCCTTTTTCTCACAACCTATCATGGAAATGACAGCCATGATTCCAGTAGCTACAACACAAAAAGTCGATTTGGTCATTGTTTATTGTCTGTATAATAGAGTCTATATTAATTGCCAGAACTAGGTTCTTGGATGTCAACAACATGTATTTCATAATACAATGGGGAATTGGCTGGAATATTGCCGACACTGGCATTTTGATAAGCCCAACGCGAGGGAGTGACAATTTTAATGGCTGCTCCTTTTTTCAAGCCGCTTTGTGTGATGCCGCCAAAGTCAAACGGTTCATCGAGCAACTGCCCGTCTTTATCATATCGAATTTTTGCAGGAAAGAAAGCCGCTTGCCATGCGACAGTGGAATTATTCCATACAATCGTTTTACCCCCCTCGTCGTCATTCGATTCAACCACATCATTAGATTCCACCAATCTTGTGACATGGTTTGCTTTGACCGTTGGAGCTTCAGGCACCAGCTGACTTGGATTGCTGGGATGTGGTATCATTTTATACTGATAGGAATCTTCGTCACCTAAATCAATCACTTCATACCATATCCCAGTATTTTCATGGAATTGTGGACTATTTAGGTGTGCCTTTGCATAAGCCTCAACCAATGGCTTTTCGATTTGATATTGGGCATCGGGATCAAACGGATCGCCATCCTTGATACAAGATGACAACCCCATAGCCACGATTAACCCCAATACAAGTACGTTTACTCTTTTCATAATTCTTTTTACATTCAACTTGCAAGATGCAAAGTTATTTAAATAATCCGATTAATTAATCTATTAACAGTATTTAACAAATCATCTGGGCTAAGGTTTACATTGGAAACCGTCAAGCCGCAGCGATGTTCCGGATAAGACGAGCACAAGACACGAGTTGCTACAACTGGGCAAAAGAAAATTAAAGCGTGCGCTTAGTTATTCTCGCTTGGCCCCAAAAACCTGCACCCAATAATTGCCGCTTTGTGCTATGGCCATTTCACGGTAGGTTTCACGCATGAGGTTAGCGCAATGGCTTTGGCTTGCCAGCCATTTTTGAATGGCAGCCTTCAAATCAAAGTTGCCAAAGGCAATGTTTTCGCCATAAGTGATGACATCAGTATGCGTTGTAATATAGTCTGCCGCGGCAAGCCGTTGGTACAAATTATCTCCGTTTTTACTGGTATGGCTAAAGTAGTTGTTTGCATGCATATCTTTTGCATGGGCCGATGCGGCTTCATATAGCTTGGTATTCCAGCTTAATTTTGATGTGCTTGGCATGGATTGGTCACCACAATTACAACCATTTTCGCGCACAGCATTGACTTCCGCCAATGCCAATATAATGATGGAATCGGTTTCTAATTGCGGGTCGTCATCTTTTTCTGTACCCGGATTTGTGGACGTGATTGGCTTATCTTCGTCGGGATCCAATGATTCATGCGCCTTCGGTTCGCATGCAGACAGCAATGCTAACGAGCAGAAAACCGCTGGAACCAAATAGTTTAACATGGGTAGCTGTTAAATTTTTTGCAATAAAAGCAATTTTTTGGTTTGTTCCAAATGTTCTCATTGCATTTTAGGTTTAATTTGGGAAATTAGTGCTTAAAAGTTGCGTGTTGACGCACGCTATTAAGCAGTTCGGTCAATTCTTTCGGCTTTAATACCCCAGCATATTTGAAGAGGATCTCAAAGTTTTCATTGATTAACACCCAGGTGGGAAATCCGAGCCTGCCATTCAGATTCCCCAATGCATGGGCTAATTCGTGGCTTCCCGTGGAAGCTCCTGTGGGTTTAAATTGATAGGTGGTGTCGTTGAATATGACAGTTTCCTTGGTTTCGGCATCAAATTCCGAAAAATAGAGGTAGGTCGACGCTGATTGAAAATCCTCATTCTTGTTGAGCTGTGCTTTTTGCATCCGGCAATAGGTGCACCAGCTTGTGGAAAGCAGGATGAGGGCAGGTTTAGGGTGGAGGCGCATGCTGTCCGTCAGTTCACCAATCGGCACAGCCTTTGGCTGGGCAGTGGCGTGGAACCCGGTCAACACCGAGACGGCCAATATGAATG
The DNA here is from genome assembly GCF_024704835.1 of Parapedobacter tibetensis. Taxonomy (GTDB): domain Bacteria; phylum Bacteroidota; class Bacteroidia; order Sphingobacteriales; family Sphingobacteriaceae; genus Parapedobacter; species Parapedobacter tibetensis. The sequence goes on along the minus strand of NZ_JAMXBE010000019.1, from coordinate 43,177 downwards.
CGATGTGATGGAATACGTTAAGCATGCGATCCTCCTAAACTACATAATGATGGTACACTAATAAAAATGGTACACTAATAAAAACTATACCGTACCCCCACAAATCCGCGGGTGCCTTGGTTGGGGCCATACACATAAGTTGGATCGAAGGTCAATGCATATGGGTTCTCGGCGGTTTGCACGGGCTGACCCGCCGCATCCCATTCCACCAGTTTGTCAAACGGGTCGTGGGGTCTGGCAATGAGGAACGGGGTGCCTTTATTTGGGGTCCAATTCAACAGGTTCTTCACCCCTCCATAGATTTCGATGCCATTGCTGAAGGACTTGGTAATCTGTATATTCTGAATGCTCCACCAGGGCGATTTTATAGCGCGCGGATCCCAATCACTGAGCAACGGTAGGCGCATGGGGCCGTAGAGGTTGCCGGTATAATCCAGCGTGAGCCCCAATTTCCTCAGCGTATAGCTGGCGTTCCACACGCCCGTGAACTTCTCCGTAAATAGTTGCTGCACCCGTTGTCCCTGTTCCTCGCTGTATACGTCCATGGCTGTAGCGCCTGCCATCACCTTTAGTCCATTCATCAGCATGAGGTCGACATTTAGCGAGATACCTTTTGACACAGCATGGCCATCCAGGTTGCCGAAGTGGATTTTTGTGGCATCGGTGTCATAATCGGCGATAATCTTATTGTTGAAATACGTATAGAACACCGTGGCATCGAAGCCGATGATACCCCCACTGGAAAGTGGCACCTTTTTAACAAAATTGAGGTTGCCGTTCCATGAGGTTTCCGGTTTGAGGTCACCATCAAAGATTACTTCGCGTGCCCCAGTCAGTGCTGAATGGTCTTCCGTAAACACATTGGCTACGCGGTAACCGTTTCCGAAACTTAGGCGCAATATGTTATTCTTATTCGCAGAGCTCCATTTGTAGTTGGCGCGGGGAGTAAGGATGCTACCGTGTATGGAATTGTAGTCATAACGTACACCCAACAACAGTTTGTTGTTTTCGTTGAGGCTGATTTCATCCTGAAGAAATACCCCCGGAAGCCGTGTATGCGTTGGCTTATTGATGTCTGCATTATTCGCATCTGCCGTAGCCGGTGTATTGTCATCATAGTAGGTGTACCGGTAGGTCAATCCAGCTAGCAGATCATGGTTGGCTAGGGGTTTGTTCCACATCAACTGGCCGAAGCCAATGTATTGGTCGGCCAGAAAGGGCGTATTTCCATATACGCTATTTTGGTCATGCCCATTAGCGCTGAACATGAATAAAATATGTTCCTTGACAGGCAATTGGTAGGTGCCAAATAATTCCCACCGGCTGGTGTATATGCTCTCTCCATAAACTTCATCTCCGCCACGGTATTTCGGGGCCCAGTTCATCTCGCCTCCCCAACGGTCTTCATAGATATACCGGGCTGCAAAAGAAAACACGCGATTTTCCCTGCGTTCGAAATTCCACTTGTTGAATAAAGAAATGCGGTGTTGAAGCGTCACATCCGTGAAATTGTCGTGGTTGTTGTCAATCGGATTTTGATAGTTGAAATAGTTGGCTCCCAACAACGATTGGACCTTGTTGCTCACATTAAATTTAACGGCCACATCTGCGTTGATTTCTCCCCAACTGGTGCCAAACGCATCTACCGCGAGGATTGGGGTGGTCCTTGGATTTTTGGTGATGATATTGATCAGACCACCAACGGCTTCGCTGCCATAGAGTGTTGATGCGGGACCCTTCACGATTTCTACCCGCTCGATCAACGACTGAGGTATGCCGCTTAAGCCATATACGGTAGACAAGCCGCTCACGATGGGCATGCCGTCTATCAGCACCATGGTGTAGGGGCCTTCAAGCCCATTGATGTGAATGTCGCCCGTATTGCAGATGTTGCAATTAAGTTGAGGGCGTACGCCGTTTATATTCTGCAACGCATCGAATACAGATGGAGCGGGGTTGGCCTTGAAAAATTTAGCGGTATATACTTCCACGGGAACAGGGCTATCCAATTTTGATACTTCCTTCATCGTACCTGATACCACTACCTCGTCGAGCGATGCACGTTCATCCATCAGGGTGATGTCCTTTTGCGTTGGCGTGGTGCCGTTAGTCCGGATTTTCAGGGAATATGGCCGATATCCAACGTATTTTACCTCAAGTTCCCAATTCCCGGCGGGGATACCGGTCAGTAGGTAGCTTCCTGTGCTGTCTGCCGTAACGCCGATTTTCAGCGATGGAATGGATATTGTGGCCCAAGGTACGGATTCACCACTTCTATCCTCAATGGTGCCGTTGATGGATGATGTGGTTTGGCCGTAGACGAAGGCCGTAAGGGATATCAAGATAGTAGCAAGCGATAGCGTGTATTTTCTTTGCATTAGATTTGAAAATAGAAGTGAGTAATATATGACTGACAATAAGCTGATGACCACAAATAACGGATGGTTATCATGAACCATTGATTAAGGTCATCGAGCGAAAAATTTGAAATAACCCGAAGGGCGGGGGTAGTAACTAGACCGACGTTTGAAGTCGCGTAAGTTTTAACAGCTATGCGGCGGCCCTCTTAAGTAAATATGGAGGAACGGATTGGTTTGCGGGCTCAATGCCCTGTACGCATGGTAAGCGACACTTATCGGTATAATGACAGGCTGCTCATAGTGGGTGAAGTCCGTACAGATGAAGCTGCCTTGGAAGACCGCATCCAATAAATGTACCTCACTATCAGAATGGTGATGCTTGGATGCGTCAGGGTCTTTTTTTAAATTGTAGGGGTGGGTGTGGATAACAATCCGTCCATCGGCGGTCTTATGCTTATGCATAAAGATCGTTCCACTTACTGTGATTAAGCAGAACAAAATCACCTGAAAAAGGGCGACACTCGAACGTATGTTGCTATTCCATCTCACATTTGACTAACTAACAGTGATACAAAGATAATCACAAAATAAACACGGTTATTGTATCATGTTGAATACAATGCCACAAAGATAAACGAAAAAGTTTGATTAGTCTAACATTTTTAATTAAATATCATAACATACTGTAGGTGAGTATCAAATAAATTAAATCAACCGATTGTTCTCGTCCGGAAACACCAAGGTGGGTTCGTGTTTCCTGGCTTCCTCGATATCCATTTGCGCGTAGGAAATAACGATGATGATATCACCCACTTGCACTAAACGTGCTGCAGCGCCATTGAGGCAGATGATGCCCGATCCGCGTTCACCTTTGATGACGTAGGTTTCGAATCGTGCCCCATTATTGTTGTTCACAATCTGCACTTTTTCGTTGGCAACGATGTTTGCAGCATCCATCAAATCCTCATCAATCGTAATACTGCCCACGTAATTCAATTCAGCTTGCGTGACACGTACCCGATGGATCTTGGATTTCAATACCTCGATAATCATGGTGCAAAGATACGGAAAATATAAATAATGTTTGCCAAGCCCATTCCTTAGTGGCCTTCGCGAGAAAGCGGAGCGCCTTTGTGGTCTCTGCGTGAACCCTTTTAAATAGATTGCTGCATTTATCTTCGATGAGCTCGCTTTGCTCGGTTATCCTTGATGAGCTCGCTCTGCTCGGTTTATGTACACCCGTTCCAACGTTACGTTAACAGCATATTGTCAATAAGCCTTATGCCGTCTACCCAAGCAGCAACTAATGCCACCAATTGCTGATTTTTCACCAGACTATCTGCTTCTGTAAAAGATTCCGTATCATGTATAGCGAAGTATTCCAGTCGGATACCGGGGTTGTTTTCCAACATGTTGATCGCATCATCCCGCAAGGTTCTGATGCTTTTTCTATGCAGGCCGGCCTTGGTTTGCAATAAGGTTTGATAAAGCGCGAGGGCTTGTTTACGTCCGTTTTCCGATAACCGCACATTACGTGAGCTCATGGCCAATCCATCCGGTTCCCTAACGGTAGGGCACATTTCCAATGTTATGGGCAGCTGTAGCTGGATTACCAGCTGCTCCACCACCTTGAACTGTTGGAAATCCTTTTGACCAAAGCATGCTATATCGGGTTGCACGGCATCGAATAGTTTTTTAACAATCTGCGTGACCCCCTGGAAATGCCCAGGGCGGTGCAGACCTTCCAACACGTTGTCCAGGTGTCCGAGATTAATATGCCATTGTTCATCCTGCCCGTACATTTCCTCCACTTCTGGCTTGAAAAGCACATCGCAACCAGCTTGAGCCAACATGTTGGTGTCTTTTTCGATAGGGCGTGGGTATTTTTCCAAGTCTCTTGGGTCATTGAATTGCGTCGGGTTCACGAAAATACTGCATACCACCATATCGGCCAATGTTTTCGCATGGTTGATCAGGGCAATGTGGCCTTGATGCAGGCCCCCCATGGTGGGCACAAAAGCAATGCGCAACCTATCGTTGCGATAAGATTGCAGATGCTGGTGCAATGATTCCTTGGTCTTAACTATTTCCAATGGTTCAAACGAATTTTTGTTCGACAAAAATGGTAATTTTTTGCGTTATCTTATTGGCAGGCTGGGCAACTAATTGTTATTTTGATAAAAAATGATTATCTTTGCAAACCGATTTTACTTTTCTAATTAAAAAAAAACAAATATTTGGAGATGGCAAAAACGAAGATACTGTTTGTTACCCACGAGATGTCGCCTTTCCTCGAACTAAGTAAAATTTCTGAAATCACCCGCCAATTGCCACAAGCTATGCAGGAAAAAGGATACGAAATCCGTATTTTGATGCCTCGTTTTGGCAATATCAATGAGCGGCGTAACCGTTTGCATGAGGTTATCAGACTTTCAGGGATGAACATTGTTGTAGACAACAATGACAACCCATTGATCATCAAAGTTGCTTCCATACCGGCAGCGCGCATGCAGGTGTATTTTTTGGATAACGAGGAATATTTCCAACGTAAGCATGTGTTTTGCGATGACTGCGGCAAGTTCTATGACGACAATAATGAGCGTACTGTATTTTTCTGTAAGGGTGCGTTGGAGACTGTTAAAAAATTAGGATGGTCACCGGATGTGATCCATTGCCATGGATGGATGAGTGCATTGATACCGGCATATGTGAAGACCGCGTATAAAGATGACCCCACTTTCAAGGATGCTAAAGTGATTTATTCCCTTTATAAAGAAGATTTTGACACTTCTTTGGGTGAAAATTTCGCGGAAATAGCATTAACGGGCAATATGACGGCCGATGATGTAGCACCTTATGGTGCCGCCGACTACGCTGGCTTGTATCAAGGTGCGTTGGCTTATTCGGATGCCGTGGTACTTAGCGGCGAGGCCGTGGATGAGCAAGTGTTAAATATTGTTAAAAATGGCGATATTCCAGTATTTGAGCTGGAAAACACCGAAGAATTCGAAAATTATTGTAACCTTTACGAGCAGTTTTCAAGCGTGGAGCTTGAGACGGAAGTGGAAGCATAATTTTTGGTTTAATTTCTTTGCTAATTAAACATGCATGTTTGCCAATAAGACAAGCCAACATGCATGTTCCATTTGGTCATTTAAAGAACAAACAGCATTCGAATGAAGTATCATACCAAAGACTTATTGACCCTGTTGATAAGTCTTTTTGTTTTGGGTAGTTGTAAAAACCCATCTGGAATAGGACTGGATGTAGATCCAGATATGGAGGTTGTGGGTGTATTGACGGATACACTTTCACTGCGTACGGTAACGCTCCGCGACGACAGTGCTCGGTCGGCTTCGTTCAGCCAAACGACTTTCGGGGTGTTTGATGATCCAGTGATCGGAAAGACCGTAGCGGACCTCGCGCTAGCCATTGGCAAGCCTACAACAGTGCCCCGTATCCGCTCCGATGCGGAGATAGATTCTGTTATACTTGTACTTCCTTATGGGTCAGAGTACTTCGGAGATACGGTTAATTCCACATTCCCGCTACAGGTTCGGCAATTGGATGAAGTGTATGTGGTTGGGGAGTATTCCACAAAACAGTGGATGGCTAAAGAAGACGTTATCGGGTCTAGAACAATCAACCGCTTTGCTTATAAAAACACCGACAGTATCAGCGTCATCAGGCATATCGATGGGAAAGATTCCTTAGTAAAAGCCGAACCTCAGTTGCGTATAGCACTCTCACCCAGTTTTTTCAAAGGACTGCTCAGTGAATCGGTTGATTCGGCCCTGCTTTCTACCGAGGTGGGTTTCAATAGCCATGTGAAAGGACTTTATTTGCAGGTGGATGAAAGTGCAATGGAGGGAATTGGCGGATTAGTTACCTTCAGGGGTGTAAACAATGTGACGGGCATCGAGCTTACTTACCGGCAACCCAATGGAGAAGAGGGGGATGATGCAGCTATTGATACTGTCCGCACGTTTTTGCCAACGACCGTGCAAACCTCCACGGGTTCCACGTTCCCAAGGATTTCCTCAGCCGTAAAACATGAATATACAGCGGCTGTGCAGGCTCAATTGGGTAATCCCAATGGCAATTTCGAAACATTGTATTTGCTGGCACCTACTGGTCTCCGGACCCGCCTGCAGATCCCTTACATTGATTCCTTGAAAGGGCGAAGAATCGCCGTAAATAAAGCGGAACTGGTACTTTATGTAGATTCCGAAACGTCAGGAAGTACATTTGATGCACAAGCTCCCCGGCTTACCCTTTACCGGGAGGATATCGCTGGACAGCGGCAGCCCATACCCGATGGGGATTCACGGAACAGTGGCAACAATTTCTTAGGAGACAGACGTAGCCTTTGGTATCGATACGGTCATTGGATGGCTTTCGGGGGAGATTACAAAAATGATCAGAAGCGGTATGTTTTCCATCTTACTTCATATATCCAGGACCTGCTCCTCGGAAAGATCAATAGCAGTGAATTCTTTATCGCACCGGCATCTACATCCGATCCCTTGGTTCCTTTCCAACCGGGATTGAACACCGGTAGCAGGGCTGTCATAGGTGGGGGAAATAGCGCTGAATTCAAGATGAAACTGAATATCTATTACACCCCATCCGATAATTGATATACGGATGGAAATATATTAGGTACATGGAAAAGCATCCGCCGGTAGGTGGATGCTTTTTTTTTGTAAATTGTTGTAGCTTTGGCAAAATAATTGCTGAATTACAAAGAAACTTAACCGGAATCCATCATTGCGGTCTATAAGCATGAGGAAATAAAAAAACAAATTTGAACTATGTGTGGAATAGTAGGATATATTGGCCAAAAAGAAGCATGGCCCATCATTGTAAAAGGATTGAAACGCCTCGAATACCGTGGGTATGATAGCGCCGGCATCGCACTTGTCGCCCAAGGAATTAATAGTTATAAAAAAGCCGGAAAGGTAACCGATTTGGAAGCCTTTGCCGAAGGCAAGGATTTGCGCGGAAGGGTAGGGATCGGCCATACCCGGTGGGCTACACACGGGGAACCATCCGACCGCAATGCGCACCCGCATTTTTCGGAAGACGAACGCTTAGCGATCGTGCATAACGGCATTATAGAAAATTATGCCACCTTGAAGGAAGAATTGGCGAGCAGAGGGCATACGTTTAAGAGCGATACCGATACGGAAGTGCTGATCCATCTGATTGCAGATATCATGGAAGCGGAAAACACGGATTTGCTGGAAGCTGTCCGAATTGCGCTCACCCAAGTGGTCGGTGCATATGCCATCGTGATTGCCGACCGAGAACATCCGAACCAATTGGTTGCAGCACGAAAAGGTAGCCCAATGGTTATAGGGATAGGTGAAAAGGAATATTTTATCGCATCAGACGCTTCCCCGATTATTGAATATACACGTAATGTGGTTTACCTCAAAGATCAGGAAATCGCCTTTATTAGTGATGATGCATTGCTCCTGAAAAACATCGATAACGAAGTGCAGACGCCCTATATCCAAAAATTGGAAATGCATTTAGAGATGCTTGAAAAAGCAGGATATGAGCACTTCATGCTTAAGGAGATCCATGAACAGCCCCGCTCCATCCGTGATTGCATGCGGGGGCGGATTTATCCGCAGGAAGGCAAAGTGCAATTGGGCGGAATTAAAGAATATGCAGAGAAACTTCGCAATGCCGACCGGATTATTATCGTGGCTTGCGGCACCTCATGGCATGCAGGTCTAGTGGGTGAATATCTTATCGAGGAATATGCACGTGTACCCGTAGGGGTAGAATATGCTTCCGAATTCAGGTACCGAAACCCGATTATTACGGAAAAAGATATCGTCATTGCCATTTCACAATCGGGCGAAACGGCCGATACCATGGCCGCCGTGGAGTTGGCGAAGGAACGTGGGGCTACCATATTGGGGATATGTAATGTGGTAGGTTCCTCCATACCGAGGTTGACACACGGTGGGGTTTATACCCATGCGGGGCCAGAAATTGGGGTGGCTTCCACCAAGGCCTTTACTGCCCAAGTGACGGTACTCACCTTAATTGCCTTATATACCGCACAACTGCGAGGCACGTTGCCCCAAAGCAAGCTGGTAGAACTGCTCACCGCCCTTGAAGATGCACCTTTATTAGTCGAAAGGGCTTTGAAATGTGATGAGGCTACCCAATATATTGCCTCCGAAATCAAGGATTCTACAAATGCCATCTTCTTAGGAAGAGGTATCGGTTTCCCTGTGGCATTGGAAGGGGCCTTGAAGCTCAAGGAAATATCCTACATCCATGCTGAGGGGTATCCTGCTGCCGAAATGAAACACGGACCCATCGCCTTGATTGATAAGGAAATGCCCGTAGTAGTGATAGCTACCAAAAACTCTTCATATGAAAAGGTTATCAGCAACATACAGGAAGTGAAAGCCCGAAAGGGACGGGTCATCGCCATCGTAACTGAAGGGGATACTGCCGTGAGAGAATTGGCGGATTATGTCATTGAAATTCCGGATGCCGAAGAGGCGCTCCTTCCGCTGTTAGCCACTGTACCGTTACAATTGTTGTCGTACCATACCGCGCTTCTGCGTGGATGCAATGTAGACCAACCCCGTAACCTCGCCAAGTCTGTGACAGTGGAGTAGTTGGGGGCGCGTTTGTTTCTTTGTTATCGGATGTGTTAGAAGATCCCCAATATTTTTTTGCCTCCTTGTGCTTTGGAGCGATTTGCCGGGAAACTGGGCTTCACGCTCGTATTTACTTCAGGCGAGCCCACCAATGTCATCGCGCATCGAAACCCTATCATGGCATTCGATTCATCTTGTTGCAGATAACGTCGTGTGGCCGGATTGAGCCAGTAAGCACGGTCATTCCATGAACCACCTTTGTATACCCTTGATTTGTTATTGACCAAAGTGGTTACACCATAAAGTTCATCATTCGGTTCATCGGCAAATCCCCGCACATCGTGTTGGAAATCCGTCTGTTCGGAATCATTGGTGGCGGCCTGCAGTTCTTCCCAGGTCTGCTTGCGAGGGGCTGTGGCAGGCACTTTTATGGGACGGCCGTATTTATCTTTAGCAATGATGCCTTTCTCGGCATCTTCATATTGTTTGTCCATATATACGTTGCCTCGGAAAGGATTGAAATCTTCAAAATCCTCATACGATAGTTGACGATAGACGTCACTTACCCACTCATTGACGTTGCCGGCCATGTTGTATAATCCATAATCATTGGGAAGGTAGTTGGTAACGGATACAGTGATATCGCCCCCATCATTGAGATAGCCTGCTACGCCCATGTTGTCGCCTCCCGTAATCTTGAAATTAGCCATCATCAATCCCTGGGTACGCCTTTTCGGCGAGCGAACTCCCAATCCATTCCATGGATAGACCTTGCTGCCTTCGACGTTGCCGTATTCAGTATTTCCCACTAACCCCAAAGCGGCATATTCCCACTCAGCTTCTGTAGGGAGACGATAAGGTTGCTTAAGCACACCATCTTCCATCCTTACTGTCCTACGTGCGCCATCTTCCGCACCCGGTGTATTATCCTTCGGCATCTGTTCGCCGTCAATGCCTTCGCCCTTATACTGCCCGTTGAGGTAAATGTCGGTATTGAATGGCTCACCAGGGCGTGCTTGCGATTCGGCAAGTGTTTTATAATCGACCAATGCTCCCTTTTGACGGAGGATATGTTCATTCACGCGGTCTGTGCGCCATACGCAATAGTCGTTGGCTTGTTCCCATGTGATGCCAACCACAGGGTAATCCTGGTATGCTGGGTGCCGTAGGTAGAGATCTACATAGGGTTCATTGTATGAGAGCGGGTGGCGCCATGCCAAGGTGTCCGGAATGGCATTGTAGTAAAGTTCCTTGTCGTCAGGGAAATTTTGGTTGAGCCAATGGAGGTATTCCAGCCAATCGGCGTTGGACACCTCAGTCTCATCCATATAAAACGATGCCACCGTTACCCGGCGTTTGAGATTGTCATGGGCATAGGTGATATCTTCGTTAAGGCTACCGCCCATCACGAATGTGCCACCCTCAATGACCACCAACCCTGGTCCCGGGCCCTCCTTCACTTTCCTGTTGATTTGGAGCCCCCCATTATAGGGATCGTTATATGCAACGCCTGTCTTCGGCGATACACCGCTCTGGTTTTTGCAGGCGCTCAAAAGCGTTCCGCAAAAAAGTAACAATAGAAAATGAATTAAATAAGTTCTTGTAATGTTCATCTGGTATAGTTAGACAACTTCTAAGTATCAAAATTAATAAAATATTACAGTTAATTGCAACTTAAAATAGCTTTTCAATAAAAATTGAATGATACAGTATGCTCAAATATTATACCATTTGAGATTATGCGGGCATTTGCCTATGTTTGGTTGTTTATTCGCCAGTTCGCTTTTTGCGGATTCGCCGTTCGCTGAGTTGACAATGAGCGAATAAACGAATAGGCAAATAAGCGAATTAGCAAATAAGCGCATAAACGAATAAGCAAATAAACGAATAAACAAAATCACGATGAAGATAAAAGTGGGGTTTGGTTTTGATGTACATCAGCTCAAAGATGGTCACCCTTTTGTATTGGGTGGCGTGCAGCTAGACCACCATTCCGGTGCTTTTGGGCATTCCGATGCGGATGTATTGGTGCATGCCATATGCGATGCCATACTGGGTGCAGCCAATTTAGCGGACATCGGCCACCATTTCCCCAATACGGACGAGCGTTGGAAAGGGGTGAGTAGCCTTATCTTATTGCAAGAATGCATAAAGTTATTGGATGAAGGTGGATGGACGTTGGGCAATATCGATGCGATGCTATGCCTTGAAGCCCCCAAAATAAAACCCTATGTCCCCGAAATGAAAAGACACATCGCAACAGCGGCAGGTATTGATGAAGAAGATGTTTCGATTAAGGCTACCACAAATGAGACCATGGGATTTATTGGCAGACAAGAGGGCGTGGTCGCTTACGCCGTTTGTTTGATTAGTAAATGAATCACCGAACTTTTATCACCTTATCATCCGCGCCTCATGAAGTGCTTGATGGCCAATATGACGCTAACTCCCGTAAGCACTGCTCCCAAAATAAACGGAGCGCCGGGTAAATAGATGACCGTATCTTTTCTAGTGAAATAGGCAAATAACCAAGTCATAAGCGGTGGGCCTATCACGGCCGTAAGGCTGATGACTCCAGTGAGCCCACCCTGTATCTGCCCCTGTTCGGTATGTGGCACACGGTTGGAGATAATGCCCTGTATGGCCGGGCCCGCTATGCCCGCCAACACATAAGGTACGCATGCTGCATACAACACCCATGATTCGGAAGCAAAAGCCATGAGCGGTAGCGACATGGTGTACAGGCTCAGCCCAATGATTACGCTACGTTCGGCCCCGATTTTGGGGATGATGATGCGTAGCAGACCTGCCTGTACCACAGCCAGCAATATGCCTACGAAGCCTAAAGAAATGCCCACCATCCGTTCGTTCCATCCATAGCGTTCCATGGTGTAATAAGCCCAGGTGCTTTGCACAGCGTGTGCAGCGATATTAACCAAGGCAATGCATATGACCAACGTACCGATTTCTGGGAAGCGCCGGATATGTTTGAAGGATCCAACAGGATTAGCCTTACGCCAGCTGAATGCTCTTCGGTTTTCCTTGGTGAGGGATTCGGGCACAATGAAATAGCCGTAAGCAAAATTGATAAAACTGAGTGCGGCAGCTGCGAAAAAGGGGATGCGTGGTCCATAATGCCCCAACAACCCACCCAGTACCGGCCCGATGATAAACCCAATGCCAAAAGCTGCGCCCAATAAACCGAAATTCTGTGCCCTTTTATCAGGTGTGCTCACATCGGCAATATAGGCTGCGGCTACCGTGTGGCTAGCCCCGGTTACACCGGCTACCAATCTCCCTATAAATAACCATAAGATTGATGGAGCCAGCCCCATCAACAAATAGTTGATACAAAAACCCAGCAGGGAAAACAGCAGTACCGGTCTCCGGCCAAAACGGTCACTCAAATTGCCCAATACCGAAGCAAAAAAGAATTGGGTAGACGCGTAAGCAAACATCAACCACCCGCCATATTTAGATGCCTCACTAAGTGTACCTCCTATCAATTGCTGGATCAGTGTTGGCATTACGGGGATAATAATGCCCAATCCGATGACATCGATAATGACCGTGATAAAAATAAACGCCAGGGCAGATTGTCTTGGTTTTCGCATACCTCAAATGGGATCCAGCCGTAAAGGTAGGCATTTGCTGGGGTAAGTTAAGTCGCTTGGATGGCGTAAAGTAACTTGATGGTTACCCGGTTTTATTTTCATGTAAAAAGATGCATATTTGATACATTCATCACCCTTTCCTTCCCAAAGAATTACACGGTTACCGTGCCAAGGAATCCATCTTGCATACCCTATGGGAAATGGACCAATGGCTGGAAAAATATGTAAAGAATAAGAAGTAGCGGTTCAACGATTGGTACGTCGGCGGGTGAGGTCAATATCCGCTGATATGGATACACCGGTAGAGTACAACTTAATGTTGCCTTGGCCGATGTTGTTTAGAGGCACCTTCACAAAAGGCTGGACAGTGATGCCAAGTGCGTTGGTGAATTTATGTTGGTAGCCAACCGCAATGTTGGCTATTCCGAAGATATGCTGATTTTCGTTATTGACTTCATACCGTCGGGAATAAGGATAGCCATTCCCTGAGGATATAAAATCGTATGTTTCATTGAGCATGATGTAACTAGAGACCCCCCCTGATAAAAACCAGGTGGCATTACCATGCCGTTTCAGGGTATAAGTCATGTTTATCGGGATATCCAATACACGGCAATCGGCATCTACTAAATCTGGCCTATACGTATAGGCTGGCCAGCCCCCATCAGGCCTGTAGGAATCGAAATCGGCCTGGTAACGTTTTTTTGCATATAAAATCCCACCGCTAATGCCGATGCGGTTGCTAAGCTGGTATGCTGCTGTGATGCCGATGTTACCACTGAGTTTGCCACTCACTGGGCTCATGCCCGATACGTCAGGTGCAGCCATAATGCTTAAGCTCCAACCCGTATGTTTGGGGCTGGCTGGTACATCGGATACCACGGCCTCAGATCGGAGAACGGTTGCTGGTAAGGCTGCAATGCCTGTATGCTGAACAACTCCCTTACCATCATGGAGTTTACCGGTATATGAACCATTGGGCAAGAATAACCGACCTACAGGCAAAAGCTTGCTCGTCCTTAGATCGCCGAAGCGATTTTCATGTGCAAGATCAAGAATATCATTCGTAGGTACACGTTGTTGGGCTATCGTAGGCGAATCTGGGGTGTCATCTGTTTTATCATCGGATTTTTCATCCGCTTGTTCAGTTTGTTTGGTTATGGGCGATTCGTTACTGACCGTGTTGTTCGTAGTGGTGACAGATTCCCTGCCATCATAGAATAGCCATATCATGCCAATGACCAACGAGGCTGCGACCGCACCGCCAATCCAGAGAAGTTTGGCTATATTGCGGTTCTTCGGTGGCGCCAATTTCTTTTCAAGCGCTTTCCAATCCTTTGCATCGAAAGGAATATTTGGATCGCTGAGCCCCTTTTTGAAAAGGTCATCTATGGGATGCTTATCTCGCATTATCTTCCATTATCTTTTTGAAACATCTTCCTGTCCTTTATTTACTTGAGTTGCCGTTGTCCTAACGTATTCCTGCAACCGCTCCTGTAGTTTTTTCCGTGCCTTATGGAGATTTGCCTTGGACGTGCCGACGGTAATTCCCAATAGATCTGCTATTTCATGATGGTTATAGCCATCTATAGCATACAGGTTAAACACGGTTTGATAGGCTGGACTTAGTTCCCTGACTAAGACCAGCAAATCATCGTAGGCCAATTTACTATATATGTCGGCCTCATTACCCTTGTCTTCATGGTTTTCAACATATTCTTGAGGCGAAAACCTAAGACTTGCCCTATAATAATCGATGGCGGTATTGGTAATGATTTTACTTATCCACGATTTGAAAGGTTTTGTGGTATCGTATTTAGTAATATGGTTGAATACCTTTAAAAAACTCTCGCTCAAAATATCAGACGCTTCATCTGAGTTGCGGGCATAACGCCTACATATCCCCATAGCATAACTATGGAAATGCTTAAACAAAGCATATTGGCTTTCCTTATCGTGACTTAGGCAACCTGCAATATACTTTTGTATTAGTTCTTCATGAGTTGTCGGCAAGCGTTTTTCTTTATTATACCTACACTACGTTTGATGTATGCAAAAGGTTGCTTGAAGACAATAATTTTTTAAAGAATCCATTCGAAAAGTCTTACAGTATCGTAAGCAAGTGTTCCATCCTACCTACAACCTATCGCATGCAAATTGCTTTAATTGCAAAAACATAAATAGCCGGATTTAAGCGAGTTACTAATTTATTTTTTATAGTTGGCAACCTTTTCCAGTTGGTTATCGTACCCCAAATATAATGAATCATTTAATATTAACCACTACAATTGAAAATGACTATGATGACTAATCACGTAAAAAGAAGCAGATTCTTGATGGCTATTGCGGCTATTGTTGCCTTGCACGGCTGTAACGACTCTGATCCAGCTGAACCAGAAATGCCAGAAAAAGGCATCCAAGTGCGAGCTCATGCTACATATGGTCAAGTGCTGACCGATAGCGTTGGCCATGCACTTTATTTTTTTGCACGCGATGCCGATGGGAATTCAGCATGTACGGGGAACTGCGAATCAGCATGGCCTGTCTATTACAGCAGTGACGCTGGGATTAATGCGGAAATCGATGCCTCCGATATTGGAGTCCATATCCGCGCGGATGGCTCCATGCAAACCACGTACAAGGGTTGGCCACTTTATTACTTTGCCAGTGACGAAGCCGCCGGTGAGGTAAATGGAGATGGGGTAGGAGGCAATTGGTTTGTGGCAAAACCTGATTATTCCGTATTGCTGGTGCAGAATCAATTGGTAGGTGCAGATGGGACATCCTATACGGCCGACCTGACTCCCGGAGAGGGACAGACGAAATACCTGGTGGACGCGTATGGCCGGACATTGTATGGTTTTGTCAACGATAGGTATGATACCAACAACTTCACAAACGCAGATTTCAGTAACAATGGCGTATGGCCCATCTATGAATCGGAAATCAAAGCGGTAGCGAGTGTCGCCAATCGCGAAGATTTTGCAGAGATCATGGTGCACGGGCGGATGCAGCTTACCTATAAAGGATGGCCGTTGTATTATTTTGGCCAGGACGCGATGCGAGGCGAGAATAAAGGAGTCAGTTTCCCATCCCCTGGGGTTTGGCCCGTATTGCAGCTGGATTCACCGGAAGCCCCCATGCCATAAACAAACTAAGTAATTAATTAAAAAAACACACAATATGAAGAGCCAAAAAGTAGTATTCCCAGCCTTATTATGCGCTATCCTACTTGTTGTTTCGGGTTGCGGGAAGGACAGTGATAGCCCTACACCCGATCCAGGGAATGACGATGTAACCGTAGATAATGTGACCTATGCCAACTTTGCGGGGGGGTTGTTCCAGTCAAGTTGTAGCGGCTGCCATACAGGCACGGGGCAAGGTACAGGCAAATGGGTTTTTTCAGGATACAGCTCCGTGACAAGCAACCTTGCACTGATTAATGATGCTGTCATTGTAAGGAGGATTATGCCTCAGGGGAGTAGCTTATCTTCCCGGCAATTGGAATTGTTGAAGGCGTGGATTGACAAGGGCGCTCCACAAAATTGATGCAATAATGGAGTTTTTTGTACAAGCGAAACCAATGAGCGCGTTATGGATCTCGTTGCTCCTGATGATGTGGTGTCCCCGTGCGGGGGCACAGGACATCTTGGTAGACAAGCAGAGCCAACTATCTTTCTTTTCCGAGGCGCCACTGGAAGATATCACCGCAAAGACCAGTAACGCATCATCGGCACTTAACATTAAAACCAATGAAATCGCTTTCAAAGTGGCAATCAAATCATTTGAATTCAGAAAGCGATTGATGCAAGAACATTTCAATGAAAATTATATGGAAAGTGACAAATATTCGCATGCCACCTTTGCTGGTAAAATAAACGAAGCGCTGGATTGGAGCCGAGATGGTCAATATCCTGTGACGGTAGCGGGAAATTTGGATATTCATGGTATAAAGAAGTTTTATACCACCAAGGCAACTGTAGAAGTAAAAAACGGCAAAATATCAGCACATGCGAAATTCAATGTGAAGGTGGCCGACCATAACATTAAAATACCACGGGTGGTGGTCAAGAACATCGCCGAAGTGGTAGAAATAGAAGTTTTCTCAACGTATCAATTGCAATAAAACTATGCGTAACTCCTTATTAAATACTAGTAAATACCTGTCGCTAATCGGTCTTTTGATTTTGCACCTGTCCATATTTGCGCAAACCGACTTGGAAAAGGCGCTGGCAAATGACAGTACGGCCAATATGCGTGAAGAGGTAGAAGCCACGTTCAAGACCACGCGTATCATCAATAGTCAGTCTATTGAAACAATTCACAAGCATGAGCTTGATTTTAAGGTAGACCATCGTTTTGGAGATATCGCCGGTTCAAATGGTGGGGCTGCCAATTTCTTTGGATTGGACAATTCCACCGATATCAAGATTGGTTTTGAATATGGTATTTCGGATAATCTGAATGTGGGTATTGCTCGTGCAAAGGGCGCTACCCAAGTATCGCAATTGTACGAGACAAACTTGAAATATAGGCTGCTACGGCAGACGGTTGATGATAAAATGCCACTCTCTGTGACGTTTTATACCAGCCTTACCATTCCCGGTGTAGGGGCAGATGATGTAAATGACGATATGGCAACATCATACAGGCAGTTTTCAGACCGGCTGAATGTAGTAGGACAATTCATCATTGCGCGTAAATTCGGGTCCAATTTGTCCGTGGCGCTACACCCTACTTATATTCGCCGGAATACAACGGCCTCTTACGATGATCAAAATGACCTGTTCGCCATGGGGATTGGTGGTAGACTGAAGGTGAGCAGGCGTATGGCGCTAGTGATGGATTATTTTCTGCCTTTCCGGTCGGCAGCAAGCAAGGAAAAGTACGAAAATGCCATCACAGCGTTATACAATCCCCTAGGCGTGGGCCTGGAAATCGAAACCGGTGGCCATGTATTCAATCTCAACTTTACCAATGCCACAGCCATCCAGGAAATGCAGTATATTCCAGAGACTACTTCATCATGGACCAAGGGACAATTCAGGTGGGGATTTACCATTTCCCGCCGGTTTTCGTTGGGTGGTAAGACAGAGTGAGGCCTAGTGTGATTTAAACCTCATGGGTTCTGCCGTGCGGAAGCCCGTTGCAGAAACCTACGAGGTTTTTTTTAAAATCAATACCTTTGAGGGGATATGATTTGGTTAAAAATTCTCGATGGGTGTTTCACGCTGCTCCATTTGCTTATCATTGGGTTCAACCTA
Source organism: Parapedobacter tibetensis (assembly GCF_024704835.1). Classification (GTDB taxonomy): domain Bacteria; phylum Bacteroidota; class Bacteroidia; order Sphingobacteriales; family Sphingobacteriaceae; genus Parapedobacter; species Parapedobacter tibetensis. The sequence continues at coordinate 25,307 of NZ_JAMXBE010000019.1, read as the reverse complement.
TTGGGATGGATATGGAAAACCACCCGTAGGCTCCATCTGTACAGTGTGTTGGTTACAGCGGGCTCTTGGCTGCTGCTAGGGATATGGTATGGAATTGGATATTGTCCCATTACTGACTGGCAGTGGCAAGTAAAAACCAAGTTGGGCGAACAAAACCTACCTAATTCCTTCGTCAAGTACCAATTGGATAAATTGACCGGAGCAAATATAGACTCTTCATTAGTAGACCTCATTACCGCCATAAGTTTCGCAATAGTCACCTTGTTATCCATCTACCTGAATATCATCAACCGGAAGCGCAAATAGCTTCATTGCTGACCAACCCTCACTTACGTGTGACGGCCTTAATGACGGTATACATGCTGATGCATACACCCGCAAGCGCAAACAGGGCCGTCCACAACGGTGTGTCGGCGTTCCTCGATTTATCTATGCGGTGGCCGATATAGGTAAATATGCCGATGATGGCGAGCATTTGAAACCCTACACCGGTAAAGTGGGCGTATTTGCCCAATCCATTATTCGGCGACGGTTTGGGACTTTTCATATGCAATGAGTTTTACCTCCGGTAGATGGCTTACCGATTCCAAGCTTTTGCTGGTGGTACAACGGCCATTTATGGAAGCGCCATCTTCGACGATGAAACGCATGGCCTGAATATCTCCTCTTATGGTTGCTGAATGGTTAAGTTGGAGGATTTCACTTGCCACTACCTGTCCCTGGATGGTGCCGGAAATTTCGCCAGAATGACAATCGATGTTGCCCTTAATGACTCCGTTTTCGCCGATGACCAATTTGGCAGTGCATGTGATGTTGCCCGTGATTTGACCATCAATACGAAGGTCGCCTGAAGTGTTGATGTTGCCAATGATTTCTGTTCCACTGGCAATCAAATTAAATGTGCCCCCTCGTTGCTCGAGTTGCTTTTCATTTTTTCTGTTTGCAAACATGGTTATTATGCTTAGGTAATTACGTTGTTTCAAAAAGCGATGTAATCCGTGGGGTTTACAGGATTGCCATTGTACCACAACTCAAAATGAAGGTGCGGTCCGGTACTCAGCTCACCTGTATCACCTGCAAAGGCGATAACTTCCCCGCCACGCACAAAACTACCAACTTTTTTGATAATAGAGGAGCAATGTTTATAAAGTGACAATAAATTATTACCATGTTGCACAATAACCACGTATCCGGTCTCCGGCGTGTAGGAAGCAAATACCACATGTCCACTCAATGTCGATCGCACGGGTTCATCTAGTTTCACGGCAATATCTACCGCATAGTGCTCTTCCTTGGGACTGAAGTTGGAACTGATTACACCTTTTATCGGACTGTAAAATGTATAGGACGCGATACCGGCACGTATACTGCCCGGATTTTCAGTTAAATCGTATGGCGCCCCTGATTCCACCAACTCACGTAGGGCCAGTTCGTCTTCAGAAAGACTGATATCAGCGCTGGCAGCGGGTGTAGCGGCTGTATCATGTTCGTGCTTCACTTGCTGCCCACTGGCTTCTTCCAAGGTTTCACCTGCACGACCACTGATTACCTGCTGTAGGTTCTTGAGGTAGATGTCATTGGCTAAGGCCAATTGTTCCATGGAGTCGATACGTGTATATGCATCTACGAGTTGGCTGCGTTGGTATACACTTAGCGATGTGCCAATAACGTATTCACGCAGGGAAGTAGAACGAATGAGAATAACAGTAAGGATGACGAGTATGGCCGCCGCCGAAACGCCACCAGTGATCCAATACCATAATTTGCCACTGAAAGCAGCTCGCTCTTCAAAGGTGTCTTCATGGAGAACCACCAATTTATAGCGTGAATTGAGTGCTTTAGAAAGTTTGTTCCTTTGTTTAGCCAACGTCTCTCCTTTCCATGCAAAGTATCAAAATAAATGGTATTTTTGCATATGTATTCCCGACAAAGATATTCATTTTGTTTAGAGGTTCCCTATAAACTTATGGGTGATCTATGAAGGGTCGATTATGGCCAGTTTGGGAAATAAATCGAATCGATAAGCTATAGTTATATTGAAAACACGTATTAATTTCTTGTCATATATCCGCTTGGGCATTATGGGCTTGGTGGCCTGCGTGCTATGCGCATGTTCCATGAAAAAACAGGCAGACCAGGAGTTTGACATGATGGAAAACATCACCGCGAGATATAACATCGTCTATCATGGCCGTAAAATCATCGACGATACCGAACGGGAGAACCTCGCCTCACACCAAGACAACTACCAGCAATTGCTCCCTGTATTGGTTGAACCGACGGAATCCACGGCCTCTTCCAATGCAAAGCTAATGGATTCGGTTATTAGTAAAGCGTTGGACATTATCAATAAAAAAACCAATAGCAAATACATCAATGAAGCCTACTTGCTCACGGGTAAGGCCAACTACTTGAAAGGGAATTATTACAACGCGGCTGAATTTTTTACGTACGTGGCCAATACATTCGGGGATCTACCCGAATATAGGCAAGCTGCATTGGTATGGAAAGCGCGCGCGCTTATGCAATTGGGCAACCAAACGGAAGCCGGGATGGTACTCGATACGGCGTTTATGGGATTGGAATCGGAAAAAAAATCAATAGGGTTAGCTTTTGCCACACAGGCAAAGTATTACCTGCTGACACATGATGAAGAAGCCGCAATATCCATGCTATTGCAAGCACTCAAACATAGTCATCATAAGCCCACCAAATTGCGCTGGCATTTTCTATTAGGGCAATTGTTTCAAAAGCATGGACGCGTAGAGGAGGCCTATCACCATTATAGCCGTGTGGTGAAAAGCAATGCACCCTATGAAATGACCTTCCATGCGGGGTTGAGCCGGGTGTTTTTGGTTACGGAAGAACACCCTACCGGCGCAGACCGGGTCAAGTTGCTTCGACGGATGTTGCGTGATGGGAAAAACAAGGAATTCAAGGATCAGATCCATTATCAGATTGCTGAAGTGTTCTATGTGGATGATCATACACCCGAAGCATTGGCCAACTATGAGCTGGCCTTGCGCCAGGAAAGTGGCAATCGCTACCAAACGGCACTCACCTACCTGCGGTTGGCCGACCACCATTTCGGGCAAGCAGCATACCAGACCGCGAAACAATACTACGATAGCGTAGGCATGTACTTGCCCATGGATTTCCCCGACGCAGGATCCGTACAACGCAAAATTGCCAATTTGGATGACCTCATCGTGCAATTGCAGACGGTGGCACGTCAAGATAGCTTGCAATACCTTGCAGGGCTCACCGAACCCCAGCGCAACGCTGTAATCGACAGCATCGTCACGCATACTTACGCTAAGGTACAAGAAGGGAAAAGCGCTACAAAAAAACAGCAGGCTGGCCAATCGGTGCAACGTTCGCCTTTCGATGATGCGCTAGGCTCGGCAGTGACTTATACCGATAATCGGTTTTACTTCAATAATCCCGACGCGATGGGGATGGGGCTATCGGAGTTCAAACGTAGATGGGGAAACCGCCAGCTCCGTGATAATTGGAGGTTTAGCGATATGATCAATGGGACTCCAACCATCGGAAATACTGCTCCCACCGAGGAGATGGCCACGATACCTTCAGATACCACCGAACTTGACAGTGCAGCATGGGCATTAAAACTCCGTGAATCCTATTTGGATGCGTTGCCAGATACGGAGGAGAAAATGGTTGCTTCCCACAACCAGATACATACTGCGCTAATCGATATCGGGAATTTATATCGCGATGAACTACGTGACAACAAGGAGGCGGCCAAGACCTACGAGGAGCTATTATCCCGGTATCCGAATACCAAAGACGCTGCATTGATTTACTATAACCTCTACCGGCTTTATATCGATGTGGATGAATCGCGGGCGGCGCTTTACAAAGAAAAATTATTGGCGGAATACCCAGATGCATTGTACAGCCACATCATCCGTGATCCCATGTACCTGGCCAAACTCGAACAAGAAAAACAAGCGTTGGACCGTGCATACGAGAAGGTGTACACACTTTACACACAGCGTCAATATCCCGAAGTTGTGGAAGAAGTAACCCGCATACTCGATGAAGGACACAGTAGGCAGCAAACGCTAAGCCAATTGTCCTATTTGAGGGCGCTGGCCTGGGGTCGGACGTCAGCAATCGACACGTTTGAACATGCATTGACCCAAATCGTTGAAGATTTTCCGGATGATAGCCTAATTACCCCATTGGCTAGCCAGCACCTGGCATTCATCGCTTCCAATAGGGATACGTTAGCAACCCGGCTATTTGCATTGCAAGGTATCGACGAAGAACGAGAGCGATTTGTGGACGAACCCACCATGACGCTATGGCCACAATTGATTATCAATCGTGGCCCCGAGCGGCCAAGACCACGAACACAGCTAGCTGTTTCCACAGCAGGCCAAACAGGGATAGGCGGTCGAAATAACCTGAATGCTGCTGGGAATGTGACACAACAACGCCTGGCCAAAGAAGCCCTAATTGGCGAAATTGGTCCCAACGCATACCGAGATTTGGAACTGTTGCCCGATTCAGCTACTTATTATTTTGTCATCAATGTGATGAATGAGCGGGTCAATTTGGCACCTTCCCGTTATGGCATCGGACAATTCAATCGTGCGAGGTATGGAGGGGACAACATCAACCACCAACTCAAGATGGTGAATGGTGAAAACCAATTGGTCTTTATCGGCCCCTTCGCGAGTTATGATCAAGTAAAGGGTTATGAAACGCAGTTATTGCCCATGATGCCAGACATCATGAAAATCCCTGTAGAAATATATAACACATTTGTTATCACCGAAAGCAATTTTGGCACGTTATCTGATTTTGATAAAATAGACGATTACCATATCAGCTATCAGGAACAAAGATTGAAGGAATAAGGGGAGAGTCGGCAAGTCCGGAATTCGAGAGTCAGGGAGAGCGAACAGCAAATAAACGAACAGCGAATAAGCGAATAAACGAACAGCGAATAAAGCGAATAAATGAAGCGAGAGACGAAGAAAAATATATTGACTAAAGCAGATGTCAGTCGGTACACCCGTAATTTCTGGAAACTGCTGATCGGGCTCATCTTATTGGGGGTTATATTCATTTTCAGTGTAGGGATGGGGCTTTTTGGTAAGCTGCCAACATTCCGAGACCTGGAAAATCCCAAGAGTAACTTAGCCTCCGAGGTCATTTCAGATGATGGTGTGGTGCTAGGCACCTATTTTGTCCAAAACCGATCCAATGTACGATATGATGAGTTGTCGCCCCACCTGGTCCAGGCCCTCATCGCTACGGAGGACAAGCGTTTCCATGGTCACTCGGGTATTGACTATCGACGCACCTTTACGATTATTTTCTACAACTTAATTGGGAAAAAGCAAGGGGCCAGTACCATCACACAGCAGCTGGCATTGAACCTATTCTCCGAAGGGCGTGCCCGAAATACAGGCAAACGTATCATCCAGAAGTTTCAGGAATGGATTACAGCCGTACGGCTGGAACGTAATTACACCAAGGAAGAAATCATCACCATGTATTTCAATACGGTGGATTTCGGTGCCTACAACACCTATGGGATTAAATCAGCGGCCCGTACTTATTTCAATACCACACCCGATAAGCTGAATGTGCAGCAAGCGGCTGTATTGGTGGGCATGCTTAAAGGCCCTGGCATCTATTCGCCTGTGCGGTATCCGCAGAATGCCATTCGGCGACGAAATCAGGTGATGGATAATATGCGTAAGGAAGGATTTTTGACACGTGAGGAATATCTACGCCTAAAAGACGAGCCCTTAGTGAAAGATATGCGTATTTCAAATTACGGCGAGGGGTTGGCCCCCTACTTCCGAGCGGTGATGAAGCGTGAAATCCAACGTGAATTTAACGAAATGTCGATCACCAAGGCCGATGGTACCCCATATGATCTGGACAGGGATGGCCTGCGGATCTATACCACCATCAACTCCAAGATGCAAGGCTATGCCGAGGAGGCGCAGCAGGAGTGGATGAAGTCTTTACAGGCAACATTTGACAAGCAATGGGGTAAACGCGACCCGTTTGCGGGCGACAAAGCAAAATTACTGGAAACGGGGATGAGACGCTCCGACCGTTACCGCATGTTGAAGCAGGCCGGTAAATCGGACGCTGAAATCAAAAAGGACTTCGAGACGGCTGTGCCGATGACCATTTTTACCTGGGAAGGCAACAAAGATACGGTGATGACCCCGATGGATTCCATTCGTTACAACAAACTTATCCTGCGCAATTCGATGATGTCCATGGAACCACATACAGGCTATGTGCGCGCCTGGGTGGGAGGTGTCAGTTTCGAGCATTATAAATACGATCAGGTAAAGATGGGCACCCGGCAAGTAGGGTCTACCGCCAAACCATTCACCTATGCAGTGGCGATTGATAATGGCTATTCCCCTTGTTTTCAAGTGCCAAACGTACCGCTTACCATTGGTTCTGGCCCGAATGCATGGAGCCCCCGTGGTGATACCAAAGCGGGAAGCCCGATTACCTTGCGCAGGGCATTGGCCAATTCACAAAACTTGGCAACAGCCTACATGGTCAATGAAGTGGGTGCGCGGCCCGTGGCTACACTCACCAAACGGATGGGCATTACATCTAATGTGCCTGAATTCCCTTCCATTTCATTAGGGGCCTATGAAGCTTCGGTATATGACATGGTTGGTGCCTATTCGGCATTCGTGAACCATGGGGTATGGATAGAGCCGATTTATATCCTGCGTGTCGAAGATAAAAATGGCATGCCCATCTACCAGAAAGCGCCGAAAGTGGCGACAGTACTCAACAGCGAAAGCGCGTATATCATGGTGGATATGCTCAAAAGTGTGGTAGACGGAGGGTCTGGAAATCGACTTCGTTTTCGGTATAACCTGAAGCCTCCGATGGGCGGTAAAACGGGAACGACAAATGACAATTCAGATGCTTGGTTTATTGGCATTACCCCGGAATTAGTCAGTGGCGTGTGGACGGGTGCTGAAGATCGTGGCATCAGTTTCTCTTCCTTGGCCGAGGGGCAGGGCGCCCAAGCAGCGTTGCCGATATTTGGGTTGTATATGCAAAAAGTATATGCAGATACCACACTTCATTATTCCACTGGAGACTTCCCCCTGCCGGAAGGCGGGCTTACCCGCGAATTGGATTGCAGCAAATACCAGCAATTTTATGGGGAAGACGACCAGCGATTGGACGATCGGCTTGGGTTTTGAGTTGTTTCACGCAAAGTCGCAGAGACGCCAAGCGAATCTAATAATACTTAGCGCCTTAGCGTCTTTGCGCGAGAAAAGGAGTACGCAGTGACCAAATTCGACTACCGTAAAGCACTTGAGCATGTACCCCATAAACCGGGTGTATACCAATACTGGGACGCGAAGGATGAGCTCATCTACATCGGGAAAGCCAAAGACCTCAAAAATAGGATTAGTTCTTATTTCGTAAAAAACAACCAACTCAATGGTAAGACCCAAGTGCTGGTGCGTAAAATCAATCGCATCACATTTACCATTGTAGACACGGAGATTGATGCATGGTTGCTTGAAAACAGCCTGATAAAAAAACACCAGCCTCGATATAATGTCATGCTCAAGGATGACAAAACCTATCCATGGATTGTCATCAAAAACGAACGTTTCCCACGTATCTTCCCCACCCGGAAAATCGTCAAGGACGGCTCCAAATATTTTGGTCCCTATGCCTCCGTGGGCATGATGCATGCGATCATGGATACCATCCGTGAGCTCTATCCGCTGCGTACCTGCAACCTGGCCCTCAGCCCGGAGAATATCAGCAAAGGTAAATTCAAGGTATGCCTGGAGTATCAAATAGGCAACTGTAAGGGGCCCTGCGAGGGCTATCAGCTGGAGGATGATTATGAAAAAAGCTTAAATGATATCCGTGATATCCTTAACGGCAAGATCGGGATAGTGATTCGGCGAATAAAGGGCCATTTGGATCGTGCAGTAGCCGATCTGAACTTTGAATACGCCCACCAACTCAAGGCTAAGCTCGACCTGTTGGATCGCTACCAAAGCAAATCCACCGTGGTCAACTCTTCCATCACCAACGTAGACGTATTCAGCATTGCCTCCGAGCAGAGCTACGCCTTTGTCAATTACCTCAAGGTTATGAACGGTGTGATTATTCAAACGCAGACCGTGGAGATGAAGAAACGCCTTGATGAAGGAGATGCCGAACTGTTGAGCCTGGCCATCCCGGAAATCCGGAATCGGTTTAACAGTACCTCCAAGGAGATCATTGTGCCCTTCGACATCGATATTGAAGCAGAAAACCTGAAATTCACCGTTCCGAAACAAGGGGAAAGGAAAAATCTGCTCGATCTCTCATTGAAGAACACCTTATATTTCAAAAAGGAACGTCTCAATCAGTATGAAAAACTTAACCCTGAACTGAGGACCGAACGTGTACTGGCTCAAATGCAGCACGACCTCCGAATGAATGTGCTACCCCGGCATATCGAATGTTTCGATAACTCTAACTTCCAAGGTAAATATCCCGTATCGGCTGTGGTCGTATTCAGGGACGCTAAGCCCTTTAAAAAAGATTACCGGCATTTCAATGTGAAGACCGTGATAGGCCCTAACGATTTCGCCACGATGGAGGAGGCCGTGCACAGGCGATATAAAAGATTATTGGATGAGGGGCAGACGCTTCCACAGCTCATTATTATCGATGGGGGCAAAGGTCAGCTTTCCTCGGCCCTGAAGAGCTTGAGGCTGCTCGGAATAGATAAACAGATAACGATCATCGGCATTGCCAAACGATTGGAAGAGCTATATTATCCGGGCGACCAATATCCCATGTACCTTGACAAGAAATCCGAAACCCTGAAAGTAATCCAACACCTGCGTGATGAAGCCCATCGTTTCGGCATCACCTTCCATCGCAAGCAACGGAGCCGCAATACGTTCCGATCGGAGCTGGAACAAATTCCCGGCATTGGTAAAACATCAGCCGAACGGTTGCTGAAGGCATTTAAATCCGTGAAGCAAATCCGTGAAGCCACGCCAGAGCGGCTCCGGGAGGTACTCACGGATAAACAGGCACAGGCCGTGACCGCGTATTTCCATGTACCATAAAGTAGACAACATCGAATTATTGAAATTCTTTATTATCAATACGTTAACAATAAGGCAAAGTTTTTGAACACTTGTTTATTGTAACATTTTTATTGTAATATAAAGGAGTGTATGAGAAAGATAATGATGATGTTGATCCTAGCCATGTCGGTATTATGGCTGGGTTCATGTGCGGTACGCACAGCTGGGAAGAGTGGAAAAGTGCCTCCTGGCCAAGCCAAGAAGATTACTGGCAAGAAATCCGCCCGTGAACACGCTCCGGGACAAAAGAAAAATAAGTTTTTGTTTTATAACCATATTAACGAGAGATGATGAAGAAGCGACTTGTTTTGCCGTTATTGGCATGGGTATGTGCTTTGGTGTTCTTTGGTGCATGCAGTAAGGGTGATCCGCAATCTGCTGGAACCGCAAAACTAGATCTTCGGTTAACCGACGCGCCCGGTGCATTCGATGCACTGTATCTGGACGTGCAGCAGGTGGAATTCCATACCGATGAGGCTGGATGGACTACGGTAGACCTGTTGGTTCCCGGCGTTTACGATTTGCTGGAGTACCGGAATGGTGTGGATACCCTGCTCTGTACGGCAGAACTCCCAGCGGGGCGGCTTTCGCAGGTGCGTTTCATATTGGGGGAGAACAATTCCATCGTGGTTGATGGCATGGAACACCCATTAGACGTGCCTTCGGGTCAACAGAGTGGATTGAAATTCAACATCCATCAGGAATTGATGCCTAATGGAGCGTATACGATGTGGACCGATTTCGATGCTGCCCGCTCTATCGTGGAGACAGGCAACGGCTCATACAAACTAAAGCCTGTGATTCGGGTGTTTACGGAACTGACCGATGGCCGGATCAGGGGTATGGTGGAGCCCATGGAGGCCAATCCCATCGTTTATGCCATCAATGAAGCAGACACGGCAAGCGCCATTCCTAATGCAGATGGATTTTTCATGTTTAGTGGATTGCCTGAAGGCACCTATACGGTGGTGGCGGAACCGGATGAAGCATCCGGCTTAGCGGTTTACGAAAAGCCCGGTGTGCCAGTTACGTTCGGCATCGTATCGGACATTGGCACCATCACATTGGTTCCTTCCTCCGAAGAAGAGTAATCAATTGCCCGACTTCCCGATCCTGCCAAGGTGGGTGTCCTGGAAACTTGATGCGTACTTGAGTCCGTAGCCAAGTATCCTAATCCAAGGCACTATGTCCAAGTAAGATGATACCTGCTAACAACAAGGTTGGCTGAGTGGTTAATGGGTAACAGAAGAGGGCGCCTTTTTTTGACGCCCTCTTAACTAATCTACCTAAGAATCAGTACCCAGGATTTTGTTCCAGATTGGGGTTAACAGCCAATTGCTGGCTTGGAATGGGATATACCAACGTATGTGGCCCAGCGTCAGCAGGCTTTTCTTGCCATGGTTCCAAGAACTTGCCAAAGCGTATTAAATCTTGCCTTCTCCATCCTTCCCAATAGAGTTCCCGTCCACGCTCCGCCAACAGCTCATCCAATGTGAGGGCCGTCAATGGTAGGACGCCACGGTTGGTCCGTATGGCATTTACCAATACCAGTGCTTGCGCCACTGTGCCCGTACCGCCGCGCAACATGGCTTCGGCCTGCATTAATAAGACATCGGCATACCGGAATACCACCCAGTCGTTGTTCCGCTGCCCGGAAGGCACACTATAGTCGAATGCATATTTCAACACCCGTATACCCGCGGTTTCCAAGGTATTGCCCGATGTCCTGAGCGTCACTTCCCTCGCGAAAACCAGCGGTTGGCTGGAAGGATTCCTGGCCATCAACGGCCTATCGGTACTCAGGTTGTACTGCTGTCCGATGAAAAAACCGACATTACGTCGCTGACCGGGGTTGGTCATCGTGTCTGCCGGGTAGTCGTAATAGATGCCCAACCGTTCATCTCCCTCATCAAATAAGTCGTAATAGTTCGAAAGGGTACACCAGCCGTTCCATCCTCCCGGTACCATATTATAATGCGCGATCGTATTCCATGTACGATCCATGCTTCCACCCCGTACGCCGAATTCATTGTATAGCGTAAAGATGTTCTCCGTCGAGGCCGTGTGGTTATCGGGCGCAAAATTATCGAAGTATTTGCCGGGATTGGAAATCTCATAGCGGTTGCTCGCCGTAATTTGATTAGCCAGCGTAATCACTTGGTTCATATCAGCCGCCTCGAATACCGGACTCTCCCGGTTAAGGAATACCCCTTTATTCAAATGCAGCTTCATCAACAGCATCCTCGCAGCATTTTGGTTGGCCACATAGGCAGCGCCCGTGCTCGGAAGGTCGTCCATGATGTCATTCAGCTCATTAGCCATGAAATCAATGGCCTCTTGTGCCTGAAGCGTAACGGGAGGCACCCGGAAATCCTCCAACTCCTCGCGATAGGGTACCATCCCCCATAGACTCAACACATCGTACATGCTGAGTGCACGGATAAAGCGGGCTTCAGCGGCCTGTTGCGCTGTAGGGTTGTTGCGCAGTACATTAGAAGCCTGGAATTGCGCTGTCAGCAAACTGTTGAATGTATTGTTCATAAATGAATTATCAGCATTCCAGGTGTGCTGATGGATGGCCCTGTAAATACCGTTGTCATCCCAGTCGCCACCCCGGGTGGGGGCCATGGCCGCATCACTTGAAATCTCCTCCAGCACCCACCGCTGATTTTGGTGGTACGGGGTATTTAATGCCGAGTAGGCCCCAATCAGCAAATCAGCCGTATTGACGTTTGCCACTCCTTGCTCCAGCTCACTCCTGAGCTGTTCATCCAGATCGGTGCAAGACAAGGAGAATCCGGCAATGAGGAGTGAAATCGCGCTATATAATCTGAAATATGTCTTCATGATTGCAATAATTTACTATAGTGAAAAATTAACACCTAAAAGAAAGGTACGGGCGGGCGGGTAGGGGATATATTCAATACCGAGAGACGGTATGTCGTTGGTCGAGCCATCGGTATTCACCTCGGGGTCAAATCCCTTGTATCCTGTAAAGACCAGTAGATTCTGTCCAGTCAACGAGACGTTCAGGTTCCGGATGGCATGGCCAATGTTGCCTACGTTGTAGCTCAGTGTCGCATTGGATAGCTTCAGGAAATCACCCTTCTCCAGGTATCGGGTAGATGGTGCTGCCGAATTAGAGGTGGATTCACGCACCTGCGTATTGAAGACCGACTTGGCAATGTTCCGATTGGTCAAATTATTCACACCCAATACGGTAGCCATGGTGTTGTTGAACAAGTAGTGGCCAAAAGCCCCATGCATGTTTACGGTCGCCGTGAACTTTTTATACGTTACATCGGTCGAGATACCCAGTAAATAATTAGGATTCGGACTATTTACATAGAATTTGTTTAGCGCGGGATCCACCGATGTACTGACAGTACCATCGAGCCCCCTATACATGCTCATGCCCGTTTCCGGGTCAATCCCCTCAAACATGGCCAAGTACCAAACGTTCAGCGGTTGACCGTTCGCCATGCGTTGCCCCAGCACACCTGAAAAACCTTGCCCACGCAGGGCTGCCGTCTCATAGTAGCCGAGCAAGCCATTCACATTGTTTTTCAGGTAGGTGGCATTGGCAGCTAGGTTCCAGTTCCAATTGTCGTTTTGGATAATATTACCGGATAAAGCGAGCTCCACACCTTCATTGATAATCTCCCCATCCAGGTTTACCCAAATCCTACCGCTGGGTGCAGGCTGGGCGAGCGTCTGCTCAAACAATGCGTCGGTGGTACTCTTGCGGAAATAATCCACCGACCCCGAGAGCCGGTTCTGGAATAGTCCGAAATCGATGCCTGCGTTTATGGTAGCCGAGCTCTCCCACCGGAGATCAGGATTGCCGAAGTTGGCTTGGCTGATAGCCTGTGCGGCGAAGACATAGCGGTCCCTTGAAGCGCCTGACGGAAACTCCTGGTTACCGGTCTTACCCCAACCCAACCGCAGCTTGAGGTTGTCGAACAACTCATTACCTTCCATGAACGCTTCGTTGGAGATGTTCCAGGCGAACGCCAGCGAGGGGAAGTTGGCGTACTTGTTGTTTTCGCCGAATTTCGTGGAGCCGTCGCGCCGGATGGTACCGGTGAAGATATACCGGTCTGCATAGTTCAAGGACGCCCGGGCAAAAAACGACTGTAGTTCATTGGTCGGGCTCCGGTAGGAATCAATCGACCGGTTACTGGCTATGGAGTAGTCGAGGTAGTCGTAATAGTCGAGTCCACCCAATTCGGAAAATCCGCTCCCGCTTTCCGAATTCCACCGGATGTCGTAGCTCAGGTATTCGTAACCGATCATGGCATTCAGGTTGAGCGAAGTCGCAATCTCCTTGTTGAACGAAAGTGTGTGGGTGAGTTGATGATTGGTCTCTGAATTATTTCCGATAAATGCTGCACCGTTATTTACATCACTAGGATTGATCATCCCGGCAACAAAGCGGCCTGTCCGCCGACCAGTTTGCCGGGTCAGGCTGTATAGAAACTTATATTCCAGCTCATCCGTTATCTTATAAGAAGGAGAGATACTGGCCAAGATCGTATTGACCACCGCATTATCCTTATAAGCCTCCAAGGATGTGAGTGGGTTAATGAGATTTGAAGTCACAAAGGTCAGATTGCCCTCACTATCGTGCAGGGGGCGCGTTGGGTTCCATTGCAGGGCCTGGGAAATCACGTTTCCGGCAAAACCCACTCCTGCGTCTATCGGCGCTATATTTTCATCGGTTTGAGTTGCCAGCACGCTAATGTCCAGTCCCAATTTCTTGCTTTCTAAAAACCGGAAGTTGCTGCTCAAATTTGCCGTGTATTTCCGCAAGCGGGAGGTCTCAACAATGCCGTTCTGATCCAAGTAACCGGTGGAAATCCGGTATCTTCCGTCCTCGTTACCCCCAGATACATCCAATGAATAATTCTGGGTCATAGCCGATCGGGTGATGGCATCAAAGGCATACACATCGCCCCCAAAATCTGCTTCGGTATCATCCGGCGCATAAAATTGCAGCGCCTGCCTAAACTCGTTACCCGTGAGCACTTCGGGCTTCTTCAACAGGTTGGAGAAGCCGGCTGATGCCATCACGTTCATTGTAGGCTTACCCGTCTGGCCACGTTTGGTGGTGATGATGACCACCCCATTGGCACCTCGTGAACCATATATCGCAGTAGCTGAGGCATCTTTCAAAATATCCATACTGGCTATATCATTGGGGTTAAGGTAGCTGAGCGGGTTACCGATGTCCGAACCATATCCACCGGAACCACCCGGACGGGCCGAGGTGCCCGACAAGGGAATTCCATCTACCACAAACAACGGGTTGTTGCCGGCGCGAATAGACGAGTTCCCTCGAATTCGCACCGTGGTAGATCCGCCGGGTTGACCGGTGTTGTTGATCACCATCACACCGGCTGTTCGACCTTGTATAAGTTGGTCTGGTGCCACAATTACACCCTTATTAAAATCCTTGGCCTGTACGGATGCCACCGAGCCGGTGAGATCTCTTTTCCTCATGGTGCCGTAGCCGACTACCACTACTTCGTCCAAATTGGCCAAATCCTCCTGCAGGACAACATCCAGCGGGGTGTTTGCACGGGCGGTAACTTCCTGGCTTACGTAGCCGATGTAGGTCAGTACCAATACAGCGGGTGTATGGTCGACTTTTAGGGAAAATTGGCCGTCGTCGTTCGTCAGTGTGGCATTGCTGGTTCCCTTTTCCGTGACACTAACACCGGCTAAAGGCTCGTTGTTGGCTGTTGCGACCCGTCCCAAAACGACCTCTTGAGGTGCCGGCAGTTTGACATGGCTTACTAGTTCAGTAGGGGGTGGTGTCTTTTTGTCCAGCACGATAATGGTTTTATTCGCTACCATGTAATCGATGGGTTGATTGGCAAATATCATTTTTAGCACCTCCTCCAAAGGCTTATCCGTTACTTGTATGGTTACGGGATGCGCCTTTTTGATTTGGTGGGTCTTAAAGATGAAATCCACGTCGCTCTGTTTACGGATTTCCTTAAGTACCTTTTGTAAGGAAGCCTTCTGCTCAGAAAGCGTCACATGCTGGGCTAGGGCAGAGGCACTCACTTGCATACAGGCAGAAATAATGATTAAAACAGTAAGCTTCATTTGGAAAATGAACGTTGGCATGAATGGCGATAATGCCAATCTCGGATGTGTTAGTGTGGCAGTTTTAGCTTTATAGGAACACGGTTTACTGCCGCAAAGTATATAATGCATATCTTTGTAAACTTTGGGTTAACAATTGGTTTAATTTCAGCAAAAATTGGATCGAAGGATTCCCAATGTGGTTGCCGGGGATGCTGGCGGGCATTCCCGGTTTTTAGTCCTTCCTTGGTTAAGTGTGGTTTCGCTTTTTCATCATTTGTGTGTTTTTAGTTAGTATATTAATTCATTGTGATTCATGCTTAATCATCTTGGCGATGAAATAAATAGCGTGTTGTTTTCTATGTTAGTGATCAGCCCTCCCGATAACTCCAATACTTGCAATACTTCGGAGAGGTTTTTATTCCGAGATATTTGGGCGTTATAGGTGTCATTTGGCAGGTCATCTTTATATACGACTTCCACATCATACCAACGCGCCACTTTACGCATGATGCTTTTTAAGTCTTCACCGTCGAAGACGAAGTCTCCATTCTTCCAATCCACCGCAGTTTCTACATCTATATTTGCAATGGTTATTCCCGCTCCATCCGCTTTGGATTGTTGGCCAGGTGTTAGTAGCATGCTTTCCCCCCGGGTAACTACTTTCACCGAGCCTTCCAACAGCGTCGTATTTGTGGTGTTTTCATCGGGATAGGCATTGATGTTGAACTGCGTGCCGAGCACTTCCACTTCTTGGTTTTTTGTTTTTACGATAAATGGTACATTAACTGTCAGCTTTCGGCTATCGGCTTTCCGTTTATTTTCGTCTCGATTCGGCTGTTTACTGCATGTTGATTGCTGATGACTAACCTCGAAATAAGCTTCTCCCTCAAGTTCAACCATTCTTTTATCTCCATCGAATTGGACCGGGTATGTTAATGTACTGGCTGCATTGAGCCACACGTTTGTGCCATCCGGCAGGGTGATTTGATAGTGACCTCCTTTGGGCGTTGAGATGGAATTGAATGTTGTTTTCAATGCTCCGTTTTCAATTATTTTACTCCCATCCGCATAGGTTATTTCATTTCCCACGATAATACCGCTTTGTTCAGCACTTAGGTTAATGGTATGGCCATCCCCAAGTTTGAGCGTAGCACGATTGCCTCCGGGAGCGACATCATGGGTGATTGCAGCAGTATCCTTGCTTAGACCCTGGTGGCGATAATAATACGTTCCCACTGCAATTGCAATGAAAATCAAGGCAACAGCGGCTATTTTTTTGTAAAATGATGATATTTTAACCCAATTTTTCCCACTGTTTTGGTCAAGGTTCAATCTTGCGAAAACATGGGCTAACACTTCATCATCCACTGGAATTTCTCCCTTGTTTTGCAGCTGCTTGTCAATAAGCTGCTCAACGTATGCCCGTTCTTCGCCCGACTGTAGCAGGCGGATTAATTCCTCTGCCTCCTCGGGCGTACACGAATTATTAAGGTATTTTTCAAATAACCGATGAATATGTTGATGATTGTTCACTTACCCTCTTTATTAGTAATACATAAAATGTAAGGGTTCCCTCTGCTCCCCTAATGAATTTTTTTTAAAAATTAGGAGACAGGGGAGATGAGGAATAACAGCAGTGTGTTGCCCAATAAGGCATCGACAATCTAGGAATTGATTATATGACGGCTTATAATGGGTAAAGGGCAATCATTAGCACCATCGCATGTTCGGATAGATAATATGCTTTAAGTGATTTCGTGGCTTTGACGATGTGGTCACTGATGGTGGAAGTGGAGATACCCAGCATATGGCTGACGTCTTCATAGCTTTTACCTTCTATTTTACACAGCTTGTAGATAAGCCTCCGCTGTGGAGGAAGCCGAAGGATACCATTGGTTAATATCGCATGGGTCTCTTTAAAGGCAATTTCCTCATCGATATGTTGATAAGATGATGTCGACTCTTTAATTAAATAAGATTCGATGTCACGTTGTTTGGTTTGTGAATGAAAGAAATCGTAAACCAAGTGTTTAGCAATGGTAAATAGGTATGATTTGAATGATTTCGTCACATCGATGGTTTCACGTCGTTCCCAAATACGCTGGAAAAGTTCCTGTATAATCTCCTCCGTGACGTCTGTTGATTTGACCATCTTCAGGACATTGCCATAAAGCCTTTTGCCGTAAAAAAAATATAACTTTTCAAAAGCTTTGGCATCACCTTTTTGCAGTGAAATTAATAATCTGGATTCGTTAAGTTGATCATTAATAGCCATATCTTCTTCACAAATTTCATTTAACCAGTTTTAGCCATGCATGTTTGATGGATTTATCTATGGTAATACTGTTGGGTTTGCGTTTTACCGCTATGTCAAAACAGCTTATAATAATTGGTCATTTTCAATTAGTCAGCTTTGATTATCATCGCCAAAAATCGTTCAATATTACAATTAAAAAGTTGGGTTTGCAATTAAATTGTTACATATTAATTGCGTAATCGATTGCTTGTTTTATAGGACTGGATTCGCTGCGCAGTGGGGTTACTCCGCTATGTGATGTCTTATTGTACTACCATAGCGCTCCAATAGTCGAGGGTATGGCTTCAATCAACCGCCCAGCGGGCACCACTGCCATGCCGTTCTCCTCAGCCAATTGATTACCTGCAGCGCCATGCAGATAACAGGCTAGTACAGCGGCTTCGGCTGGTGTATACCCTTGGGCAAGGAAGGCGACCAACATTCCGGTCAACACATCACCCATACCGCCACTAGCCATAGCCGGATTGCCTGTGGGGTTGATGGATACGTCGCCATCTGGCAGCACAATAAAGGTATATTGGTTTTTCAAAATGATGATGAGTTGGTGTTCGGCAGCTTTTTTTCTAGCCGTTTGTACCCGATCCCACCAATTACCATGGGCACCAAACAACCGGTCGAATTCCTTCATGTGTGGAGTAAGGATACTTTGGTTTGGCAGTTTTTTGACAAGTGTTTTCCTCTTCGTGAGGAAGGTAAGCGCATCTGCGTCCAAAACCAGTGGTTTGGATCCGTATCGCAGTATATCCGGCAGCATATTCGGCGACTTATCACGCGCATTGCCAAGACCCGGTCCGATGCCCACAGCATCGAACTTCGCCCATTGATCAGCCAAATCATCCCAGGCACAATACATTACTTCCGGATAGCGGGCATTCAATGCGATTAATCCTTCCGGAGGAATACATGCCGTGGTAAGTCCTGCGCCACTGTAAAGGCTTGCTCCGCTACATAACAGGGCCGCGCCCATGGTGGACCTATTCCCTGCGATAATCAACGCATGTCCGTAGGTGCCCTTGTGGCTGAAAGGTTTTCGTTTCCGATATATGCGCTGAATATCTTCCGCTTCGACCAACTTGAAATCACAAGGCATATTTTCGATAAATGCTTCATCCAAGCCAATGTCTACCACATGGAAACGATCCATTGCTGTGGCTGATTCGGGAAAGAAAAAACTCAATTTAGGGCGTTGGAAGGAGATAACATCATGTGCATGGAGCGTGTGTTCGCCTTCCGGGATAACGCCGTCTGCCCGAAGGCCGGTAGGGACATCCACGGCAACGGTCTGTTTCTTGGCTTGGTTGATATGTTGAGTCAATCGTAGCCAATCCCCGTCTAAGGGCTTGTTCAACCCAGAACCGAGCAAGGCATCTATAATCACTTCTTGAGGGATACCAGGCAGTTCATCAGCAGGCAAAAATTCGGTAATTGGGATGGGCGTGTTATGTAGCCGGGCGAGGTTTGTGGAGAAATCGTTGCTTTCATGACTGCTAAATCGAGCAATCCAGACAGCAATCGCATCATAAGAGCGCTCTTGCAGCAATCGAGCGATGGCCAGTCCATCGCCACCGTTGTTTCCGGTGCCGCAACAGACCAATATGCGGGTGTTTTTATCCGGATACAGTTGCATGAAAATCGTCACAAAGGCCAATGACGCCCGCTCCATCAAATCAATGGAGGCAATGGGTTCCGTTTCAATGGTATGTCGGTCTGTCTCCTTGATTTGGGTAGCAGTGATGATGTTGTTCATCTTTTTAATTAATTAAGCCCCTATGGTCAGCCCATTTATATAGGCATCCATAAGTGAAAGGTACGCTTTTGTGATGAGAATGTCAAGAAGGATAGGGGTAATAGGGATGTGGTAGCTTAATTTTCATTAGAATAAATTGTTCTTTAACGGCAATGAAGCTTGCATGAGCTGTCTTATTTTTCATTTCTTCTGTGTTTTCAGTGGCATTCAAGAGACCGCTTCGCTTAGTTCATGCCCTTTTTTGAGCGGTAGCTCATGCAGGTTTCATTTTAGTATAACGGTTGAATAGGGCTTAAATCGCAGAATCAGCGTCAATCAGACTGCTGTTATTAATCGATCGTTCGATTATCGGTCAGATTTTGACTAACTTTATTGCTGCAATGTTATATTTCCATATTTGGAAGCGAGGTTGCCTTTTATAAATCTATTAGTAACTCATGTTTAGATTATTTGGAATAATGCTTTTGCTGTGCTTTGGTATCTTGCTCGATGCTGCCGGCCAGGTACTAGACAAGGCCACGTCATATTCGGTGGATAAAGGGCCTGATGAAGTGGTATTAAAGACTCCGGGAGGGAAAGCCTTATTGGCGTATCGGCATACGGTGAAGCCTCCTCCAGCGGGCGTGGATCCTTCATACGGCCGTGCTGGATACATCCACCCGCTGAAGACACTGTCTGGAAACGTGCTGACACATATCCAGCCTGCGGACCATTATCACCACTATGGCATTTGGAATCCGTGGACTCGAATAGCCTACCAAGGCAAGGAGTACGACCTCTGGAACATCGGGGACAAGAAGGGAACCGTGCGTTTTGTGGAATTTGCGGATACCTTCCAAGACGAAACCATGGCGGGATTTGAAGCAGTGCATGACCATTTCATCTTTAATGATGGGCGTGAAGAACGCATCATGAGGGAGAACTGGCGAATAGCTGTTACACAAATGGATGATACGAGATACCTATGTGATATTTATTCTACCCTAGTGCCTACAGGCGAAGGAGACGTTGTATTGAAGGAATATCGCTATGGTGGATTGGGTTTTAGGGCTAGGGAGGAATGGACCAACAAAAACAGTGAAGTGCTGACATCCAGTGGAAAAACACGTAAAGATGCCGATGGCTCCTTGGAGCGATGGGCTATGGTATATGGCGAACTTGGAGATGGCCAAGGGGGAATTCTTTTCCTGTCTCATCCTGATAATTATAATTTCCCTGAACCGGTGCGGATATGGCCTGAAGATGGAAATGGGGGTAGAGGGGATCAGTTTTTTAATTTTTCACCCACAAAAAATAAGGATTGGGTGCTGGAACTTGGCAAAACCTACACGCTCCGCTACCGATTGGTTGTTTTTGACGGTCCCATGATGGCAGATGAAGCCGAGCGGATATGGCAAACTTTTGCCCATCCATAGCAGATTATATAAAAACTTATAGTATTCAATTAACAACGATGAGCTTATTGCCGTTTATACGACTGGTTCCTTTGGGGGTATTATCCATCTTTTTGTTATTAACGAATGCGCTTACTGCCCAATCATTGGACTGGAAGAACGTGAAGGTATTGGTTTATACTAAAAATGGCGAGGGATATGTACATGACAATATTGAAAACTCCGTGATAGCCCTGCGTGCATTAGGTAAACAACATGGATTTGCAGTTGATGTGACGGATAACCCATCGGCTTTCTCGGATGAAAATTTGCAACAATACGATGCATTGGTGTTTTCGAACACCAATAATAATGTTTTCGATACGGATGCACAACGGGTAGCCCTTATGCGGTATATCCAAGCGGGGGGTGGCTTCGTTGGTATCCATTCCGCGTCAGGCACCGAACGCAAGTGGAAATGGTTCAAACAGCTGTTGGGCGCCACCTTCTACTGGCACGATAAGTTCCAACCCTTTACCGTGAACATCATCGATGCCACGCATCCATCCGTTGTGCATTTACCGAGGAAATGGGAGCGGGTGAGGGGAGATGAATTTTATTATTTGAAGGAAATGAATGTCAACCTTCAAGTAATTGGGGTGAACGATGCGACTACCTTGGAAGGAGAAGATGCCCGGCGGTTGGATACATTCGGTGATGTTTTTCCCTCCGTATGGTGCCACGAGTTTGATGGAGGAAGGTCATGGTACACGTCACTTGGTCATGACAAAGCGGATTATTTTGACGAAGACTTCCAGAAACATATTCTCGGTGGGATTGAGTGGGCGGTTGGCACAACTGGAAAGCGGGATTATAGCAAGGCATATGCGACCAGCCCACAGGATGAAGTAAGGGAACGTTAGACAGACATTAACTAACCATAGCATCATGGATAAAGAACAAAAGCAATTAGACAGGAGAGCATTCATCAAGCAAACGGCAAGCGGATCGGCTTTATTGGTGGCCGCATCGGTTTTCCCTTCCATCGTACCGGCATCGGTATTTGGTAAGAACGCACCAAGCAATCGCATTAATATCGGGCAAATCGGTTTTGGCCGGATTGGCAGATCGCACGACCTGCCCGAAGTGATGAAGCACGACTATGTAAGGGTAGTGGCGGTTGCCGATGTGGACCGGTACCGGTTGGCGATGGGCAAGGAATGGATTGAACAGCGGTACGCCGGTAAGGAAGGGGGCAAATCGCCCGTCGATGTGAAAACCTATGAAGATTACCGTGAACTGATTGCCGATAAGGATATAGACGCGGTGATCATCAGTACGCCCGACCATTGGCATGCACAACCTGCGATGGAAGCTGCGATAGCAGGCAAACATATTTACTTGCAAAAGCCCACCTCGCTTACTATTCGTGAAGGACGCATGATGGCAGATGTGGTGTCGAGCAAAGGAGTGAAATTCCAATTGGGGAGCCAACAGCGATCGACAAATCCATGGCCACAGTTTAAGCAGACATGTGAGTTGGTTCGCAATGGCCGCATAGGTGATATCCAACGGGTGATTATAGGCCTGCCGGGCGACCCTGCCGGAGGGAACCCGATTGAAATGCCGGTGCCCGAAAATCTCAACTATGATCGGTGGTTAGGCTCTACGCCTTTGGTACCCTATACGTTGGACCGTGTGCATTCCCAAACGGACATCAATGACCGGCCGGGCTGGCTGCGCTGCGAGCAATTCGGAGCAGGCATGATTACGGGATGGGGCTCGCACCATATCGATATTGCGCATTGGGGTTTGGGTACTGAGCTGACTGGCCCGTTGGAAGCCGAGGGCCGGGCTACATTTCCCACATCAGGCCTATGGAATGTACATGGTGATTTCGAAGTGGAAATGCTATACCCCGACAATGTTGTGATGCAAATCAGTGGTACCAATCCAAATGGTGTACGTTTTGAAGGGACGGAAGGATGGATTTTTGTGTCGCGTGGCAATGTGGGGGTCACATCCACCGATCCAGGAGCAGCAGATGGTAAGGAAAACGAAGCATTCAAAGCAAGTGATAACAAGATATTGCAATCCGTGATTGGAGCGCATGAAACTAAGCTATATGAAAGCCCTGAACAACACACCAACTGGCTCGAATGCATACGTGACGGAAAGGAAACCATCAGCCCTGTAGAAGTTGCCCACCGTTCGGGTTCCGCTTGCCTTATTGCCCATGCAGCCATGAAACTGGGGCGCAAGATTCGTTGGGACGCCAGTAAAGAGCGATTCATAGGCGACGATGAAGCCAATGCACTATTGGAGCGGCCTCAACGTTTTCCTTATGGAACGGGGTATGTGAAGGGGTGAGTTGGGAAGTCGGAAAGTCCGAAAGTCGGGAAATGGTTAGAGTAGGTGAGAGCCAGCTAAAACTTGGCGGACTTTGCGGGGAGCGTAAGCGTCTTCGTGTTCTTTGCGTGAAACAAAATAACAAAAACATAGATGAATAAACAAACAGTACTGATTATTTTAGTGACCATTGCATGCTTTACCGCATGTAATCCAGACCAAAACAACGTGCAGCAGCAAAAAGATATCCAATTGATTACCGTAGCACCGGGACATTTCCATGCCGCTTTGGTACAGAAGTCGATGTACCCCGAAGTGGATAGCGTGGTTCATGTGTACGCCCCTCAAGGGCCTGAATTGGATGCATACCTTGCACTCATTAACCAATACAACACCCATCCCGAGAACCCCACACACTGGCATGAGGTTGTTTATCAAGGGGACGATTTCCTAGAAAAAATGCTTGAGGAAAAAAAGGGCAACGTGGTGGTATTGGCTGGCAACAACCAGCATAAAATAAATTACATTACCCAATCCATTGATGCAGGTCTCAACGTGTTGGCGGATAAACCGATGATCATCAACCACGATGCCTTTCCTAAGCTTGAGCAAGCGTTTGCGAAGGCATCGGAAAAAGATGTACTACTTTACGATATCATGACCGAACGGTATGAGATCAATACCATGCTTCAAAAAGCCTTGTCGCAAATCCCTGAATTTTTCGGTGAATTGGTAGTAGGTAGTGCCGATAATCCGGCCATTACCAAGGAAAGCGTGCATCACTTTTTCAAGGAAGTGTCTGGCAAACCCTTGGTGCGTCCTACTTGGTTTTATGACACCAAGCAGCAAGGAGAGGGGCTGGTAGATGTAACCACCCATTTGGTGGATTTGGTACAGTGGGAAAGTTTTCCGGAGCAGACCATCGATTATAAGAACGACATCGAAATCATAAACGCTAGGCGTTGGTCTACTAAGCTTACTCCGGCACAATTTGAACAATCTACAGGAAAAGGGGAAATTCCACCATTTCTTAATGAGTCGCTGGATGACGATGGTAATCTCGCCGTATTTGCGAATGGCGAAATCAATTATACACTAAAAGGTATCTACGCCAAGGTATCGGTCATCTGGAATTTCGAGGCCCCAAAGGGCACTGGCGATACGCATTATTCCATCATGCGAGGGCAGCATGCCAACCTGATCATTAAACAGGGTGAAGAAGAGCAGTATAAACCCGTATTGTATGTAGAAGCGACAGGTGAGCGGGATAGAGATGCATTTGAAGGCGCATTGATAAAAGCCATTGAACAATTAGCAGGGACATACAAGGGGCTGGCATTCGAGTCCGCGGGTGATGGGCGCTACCGGATCAGTGTAGACCCTTCGTTGGTGACCAACCATGAGGAGCATTTTGCAGAGGTGACCGAAAAATACCTGACTTTCCTCCAATCCGGGAAAATGCCCGATTGGGAGGTGCCGAATATGATTGCCAAGTACTATTTGACGACTAAGGCATTGGAAGAGGCAAAGTGAAAATGAAGCTCAACTGAAAGAAAAAGTTACCGTTCAACCCATATCAGTTTACACAGCACCGAACCCTGTCTACACCGGACAGGGTTCGGGTATCATCCACCCAAGTCCGTTCTAACTTCGAATGGTTTATTGTCCATGTTTTAAGGATACCGGTCAGCCGCCGGATGGGTTCGGGTGTATTCGACCCGAGTTCAGTCAGACTTCGAATGGTTTACTGCCTACGTTGCAAGGAGACCGGTTAGCCGCTGGATGGGTTCAGGTGTATTTCACCCAAGTTCGGTCAGACTTCGAATGGTTTACTGTCCATGTTGCAAGGATACCGGTCAGCCGCTGGATGGGTTCAGGTGTATTTCACCCAAGTTCGGTCAGACTTCGAATGGTTTACTGTCCATGTTGTAAGGATACCGGTTAGCCGCCGGATGGGTTCGGGTGTATTCGACCCGAGTTCGGTCAGACTTCGAATGGTTTACTGTCCATGTTGTAACGATACCGGTCAGCCGCCGGATGGGTTCGGGTGTATTCGACCCGAGTTCAGTCAGACTTCGAATGGTTTACTGCCTACGTTGTAAGGATACCGGTCAGCCGCCGGATGGGTTCGGGTGTGTTCTACCCGAGTTCAGTCAGACTTCGAATGGTTTACTGCCCGTGTTGTAACGATACCGGTCAGCCGTTAGAGGGGTTCGGGTGTGTTCTACCCGAGTTCGGTCAGACTTCGAATGGTTTACTGTCCATGTTGTAACGATACCGGT
>NZ_JAMXBE010000018.1 GCF_024704835.1 Parapedobacter tibetensis | reverse complement strand
ACCACTCACACCTACGCTGTAGGTATAAGTGCCCGGCATCAGTTCGCCGAGGTTCAACTCGCCATCTTCGCCACCCATAACTGGCTCACCACTCACATCGTACCAGTGGAACACTGGATTGACGATGGTGCTTGTGGCCGACAATTCGGTAGTCAATACGACTTCCTCACCCGGCATCAAGCACAATGGATCGATCGGGTCAACACCGTTGACCGCTATGTCTATAAGATCATCTTCTGTTGCGTTATCATCAACGGTAATGGTAATGCTAGCCAAATCACCGGCTGCATTTTCACAACCATCAGCACCTTCCCGTACACTTACATAATAGGTATAAGTACCAGGAATCAAACCGGCAATTGTCATGACACCGTTTTGGATGTCATAGGTAACACCATTACCATCCATGACCGGCTCTAATTTATCAGTATCAAAGTACCAGCTGAATTGTGGATCAGTGAGACTGAGGGTAGTATTAGCTGTCAAGACCACGTCATCACCTAAACAATAAGCATCCTCGTCAGCCTCGACGGTAATATCATTAGCCGTTGGTGACTCCAATACATTAATCACAATAGGAATCCGTCCACCATAATCACAACCAAAACGTTTCGGCTGCACATATATCGTATATTGACCAGGAGCCCAATCCATCGGAACCGCAAAAGCTAAGCCTGTTCCAATCATTGAACCACCTGTGAGTTCGTCGTACCAATCGTAATCCGTACCACAATCATCAGCTTCCAGCACAATGTCTCCACCCTGGCATACTTCAAACTCACCGTCAACACCGACTGGCACTTGAACTGCCACGCTGGCGATACGCTCAATTCGAGCGACATCAAGGCTCGCCAACGCTGTGGCTATACCGCCGGCACGAATCTGAATACGATCGAACGGTGCATCCACGGCGAAGGAAACGATATTCAGGTCAGATGATCCCGGCAACAAGCGAATACTGAGTAAGCTTGCACCCACCTGGGTTTCCTGTACCGAAGTATTACCATTAAATGCATGGATCCAAATGCCATTCAATAAACCGACATCTATGAGCCCTCCTCCAGGATTTCTCAAAATCACGCGAACCGAATCACCTGCTTTGGCTACCGATGGGTAAAGTGTGGTCAGATGCACATGGCCAGCCACGCCCACGTTTTGGCGGATAGTGGCGAAGTCATCCATATCGTCGGTGGTCACCGCCCATTTGTTGGCAACCCCGTTGAGCACACCGAGTACACCTGAAGTAGAACCTGTCAAGATATCACTTACTTCCTCACAATCGGCTAGCTCGGTCACTTTCGTATTTACGTAAGCCGCATGCACGTCGATCTCACCGAGCAATGAAACCAAGGCCGCACGAACACTTACCCGTACGCCATTGAACGTGACATCAGCAGCCGTCGGTATGACGATATCACCTTGGTCAGCACCAGCCAACAGGCTCACCAGCCAACCTGAATTCAGGTTAATGGCTGTGCCTACTGGATTGCCGTTAAACAGCGGTTGAAGCCCTACTTCTACACCACCAAGCAAATCCACTCCTTGTCTAGTGCCCAATTTCACATGGAGGTCTTCACCCGTGAAGGATTGGCCAAAGCCTAAATCAAAGTTACGCGCACCCAATAGTGCAGATAAGGGTATTGCCACATTGGCGCTATCAACTAAGTTAGATCCAAGTGCATTATTCGGATTAGTAACCCCTGAAGCACTCAAGACAGTTGCCGCATAAATCCGCTCATATCCCGGAGGACAAGCATTCGGATCGAATACTACAATACTGATACTGGCCGTTGCACTGCAATCGCCATCTTCGGCTACTACGGTA
The DNA here is from genome assembly GCF_024704835.1 of Parapedobacter tibetensis. GTDB lineage: Bacteria > Bacteroidota > Bacteroidia > Sphingobacteriales > Sphingobacteriaceae > Parapedobacter > Parapedobacter tibetensis. Next base: position 107,240 of record NZ_JAMXBE010000018.1, on the reverse strand, counting down.
TAGATATAGGTGCCGGGCTCATTGAATGGCCCTACTGTGGCACCCATTACCGCATTACCTTCTGGATCAAACCAAGTAACCGTAGCACTGGCGGGATCAACAGTGACACTCGGTAAGGTTACACTGCCACCTATTTCGATAACATACTCGGTTGCGCCGTCGATGGTAATTTCCGGAATTGGGTTTACCGTGATGCTTACCGCATCAGACGGTTGGCTTTCGCAGAAATTGATACCGGTAACAACCACGGTATAGTCGCCAGCTTCTGTGGCGGTATACGTTGATTCTGTAGCGCCGTCAATCGGAGCGCCATTCAGGAACCATTGGTTTCCAGCACCAGCACTAGAAGTAAGCAATACACCACTGCCTTCGCAGATTTCGGTACTGCCGTCTACTGTGATAGTCGGTTGATCAGGTACTGGAAGCACACTTATTGTTACACTGGCAGAGATACCGCTTTCACAACCGCTACCATTGACAGCAACCACGGTATATGCACCGGCTTCACCTACCATGAGGGTATTGGAAGTCTCTCCGTCAATTTCTACGTCATCCAAGTACCAGATGTAACTGTCTGCTCCGGCAGTGGCCGTCAATTCCACCATGCTGCCCGCACAGATTTCCGCATCGCCATTAATCATGATGGTCGGCACTTCAGGTGCCGGGTTCACCGTGACTGAAATATTCGCTGGCGGGGTATTGAAACAATAACCGTCTGCCACTAGGAGCACATAGTAGGTCGTATTACCTGTTGGCGAAACAGCAAGGGTCGCACCATCCGCTGAAATCAACGGTGTACCTGTGAGTCCTGAATTCGTGTACCAATGGTACATGGCGCCCGGAATAGCCGATGTTGCGGAAAGCAACACTTCGTCGCCTACGCATATTTCATTCTGGTCTACACTTAATGTAATCTCACCTGCAATAACCTCAATACAATCCGTAGGCATGCTATGCTCGGCGGTTTCGGTGAGATCGCCCGTATTATCTTCATTCGGGAAGGTCACTTCCGCGACGTTGTCAATAGAAGTTACCACGCCTGGGTCAATGGCATCTACTTCAACACTAAAGCTGAGGCTGAGAGACTCGTCCACCGCCAACGTCGCGATAGTTGCTTCCATGGTGGTACCATTTTGCGTGAAGTCACCTGCATCGTTCAATGTGGTGTTCGCGGGGATATCATCCGTTATCGCAACATCAGTTAACGCCTTATTGCCCGTATTTGTTACCGTTAAGGTATAGGTGATGATGTCACCTGCCTGAGCCTGGCCATTGTTGGCACCATCACTCAAGCCAATCTTTGCAAAATCGACACTATGCATCGGTTCCACATCGATTTCGGTTCCTGTATCACCGGTATCATCCGGATCAATTGGATTTCCGTTATCCACTGGTGGATAGCTTTCTTCCGGTATCGTTATTTCTTCGCTCACCACGGTGGCCACGTTGCGGATGACATCGATGCCGGTCAAGTCTTCATCCACCGTCACAGTGAATGACTGCGGTACTGAAGTGGCACCCACCGCCAAGGACGGAATGGTAAACGTCACCGTATTGCCATTCAGGGTTCCACCTGAGACATATGCCACACCAGCAGGCAGCTCATCCGAGATGACCACATTGGTCAACGTTTGGTTGCCCGTGTTGCGGACATAAATGGCGTACTCAACAGTTTCACCTCCACTAACGGCCATGATGCTGGCATCGTCATTTACCGTATAGGCTTTCCAAGAAACCAATGAAGTAGCAGGATCAACCGGTATTTCTGTTCCAGTATCGCCCGTATCATCTGGGTCTGTTGGGTTTTCATTGTCCACTGGCGGGAAGCTTTCTTCCGGCGTGGTTATTTCTTCGCTCGTGACCGTCGCCACATTGCGTATCACGTCGATGCCTGTTAAGTCGTCATTGACGATCACAGAGAATACCAATGGAGCGGATGTCTCACCGACAGCAAGTTCATCGATGGTGAACGTCACGGTGCTGCCGCTTAAGTCGCCACCAGCCTCATAAGTCACACCTTCCGGCAACATGTCTGAGATGACCACATTGGTCAAATCTTGGTTACCGGTATTGCGTACATATATGGTATAGGCTACGGTTTCACCTCCGCTAACCGAAGTCACGGACGCATCCCCATCTACCGTATAGGCCTTCCAAGAAATCAAGGAATTGATTTGCTCTACAGGAATAATGGTACCGGTATCACCGCTATCATCCGGATCCGTAGGATTTTCGTTATCCGCTGGCGGGAAGGTTTCCGTTCCCGGATCATTCTCATCCGCTTTTACGAGCGCTACGTTGACAATTTCACTCACTCCTGTGAGGTTCTCATCTACGGTTACCGTAAAGCTTACCGTGGTTCCTCCATCTACCGGCACATTGACACCAGTAAACCTGACCGAATCGCCATCTAAGGTACCATCGGCACTTTCTACAAATACGGTGTTAGCAGGGATGGCATCGGTAATCATGAAATCCTCAAGGGCTACCGAACCCGTATTGCGAACATGGATGGTGTAAACTACTTCTTCACCACCACTTACTGAAGCAAGTGTTGGGTCACCGTCTATTACATAGCTTTTCCAAGCGGTGAATGTTGGTGCGTCGCAGTCAGGCGTTACTTGATAAAGCCGTACATTGGGTGATACACCAATTCCCAGCAATGAACTTAACCGGATGGCAATTTCATCAACTGGAACACCAGGAGTAACCGCCAAATCGGCAGCCTCTCCATTGTTCAGTAAGGTTAACAAGTTAACACCCAAGAAAGCCTGCTCAAACTCTTCGCTGTATACTTCTTGGTTATCCAGGTAACCGATGACTTCCAACGTGCCAAGCAAATCGGCACTTAATGTTCCCGCTCCCACGCCAAGCCTTACCCGGATAGCTGTGTTCGCTTCAGTTGCTTTGTTGAATTGGATATGTTGTTGAATAGAACCTGCTACGGCAATATTACCAAGGCTAAGGGTTGAGAAATTAGAGCTATTCTCGTCAATTGCCCAGAATGCATTCTGCACGCCAGCTCCACCGGTTCCCAACAAATCTGCGCTCAACCCTGTACCATCATAAGAGGTGGTGACCGGTACAGCACATCCGTCAAATCCGGCTTCATAACACATGCCGTAGACATTCAACCGGCCCTCGGAAGAAGTAAGTCCAAGCAACGCTGTAGTATGGGTTTCCAAACGAACGGATTGATAAGCTACATCCGGTGTTATGGCCAAATAATAGCGTCCTACCCGATCCTGTACAATGCGCACTTTGGGATCGATGTTCAAGCTCTCGTCAAGGAAGCCATTCTGACTAGTTCGGGTAAGTACATCATTATCGCTACCATCTTTTACGATGACATCGAAGTAATGGTTGCCCAAGGCAGTCAATTCAACCAGCCCAGCCAAGAAATCACCCAATGAGCCGCCAACCAAAGCGTCAAGCAGGCCGTTCTCTTCGCTAATACGGATATAAGAAGTGGTATTCGCGGCTACTTCGCCGGCGTATCCCAATTCCAAATGGCCATCGTACGCCCCAATTCCCAAAACCAATCCGGCATCCGAACGAATGGTCGCATAGCTATTGTGGTTGCCGTCGATCACATTTTGGATATCATCCACGTTTGCGGCACTGATAACTTCATCGATACATACCGGGCTTTGATAAGGTGGCTCTTCAAATTCCGGATCCGGGCAATCTTCAGAAATACGATAAACGCCGTATAAACGTACCGGATTACCGATACTCAAGGCTGCAACGGATCCCAGCTCAAATCGTAACCGATCATATTCTACACCCGGTTCGAATTCAACCCCAACAACACCACCCGTATTAAACAGGCCAAGCAAATCGAGGTCGTTGATCAACCCTTCTTGCAAAGTTGCTTCAAAAACTTGATCGTCACCGTTGAATAGGTATACTTTATATGCACCCAACAAATCTGCATTGAGCAAGGTCTGTGGCATTTGCAGGCGCAGTTTAACCTTATCCGTGGTACTCGACTTGGTTTTGAAATAAATATCTTGATATATCGTAGCGCCGATGGCCGCAGTACCTAGGCCAAATTCCGCGTAATTGGAATTGTTGTCGTCTATGGCATACTGTGGATTAACCACCCCTGCAGGATTTGCTCCATCCAACAAGTTTGCCGACAATCCTGTGCCATCGAACGACGTAAATGTCGCTTGCTCGCAAGCGTCAAATTCAGTCTCGCGGCACATGCCGTAGACATTCATCGTTGTGGTGGCGTCGAGCCCGGCCACTGCCGTATTCTTTAAGGTGATGCGTATTGACTGATACGCTTCATCAGCTGTAAAGGCAATGTAGTAGCGGCCAACCTTGTCTTGTACGATGCGTGCATTGTCGGTTCCAAAACCGCCAATACCCGATGCATTGTAGATTTCGGTGTTAGCGGCATTCCTTACCGAAATGTCGAAATAATGATTGCCAAATAATAGCAAATCACCGACGTCTGCAATAAATTCGCCAAGGCTGCCTCCAACCAATACATCCAACAAGCCTTCATCTTCCATGTCTATGCGGACATAGGACATTTCACCGGCGGTTATCGGCTGGTCATAACTTAATTCAATGAAACCATCGAAAGCACCAGCTCCGAGTACAACACCAGACCCGGAAGTCAAGGTAGCATAGGTATCATGGTTGCCATCTACGGCATTGTAAGGGAAGTTGGTATGTTCGAATTCACCGAGGGTAACACTGCAATCCGCTGTATTGAAGGGCGGCTCAGTTTCCGGTGGTTCGGGAAGCGGATTTGGATCCGGGCAATCTGCACCGAAACGTTTGATGCTATAAAGCCGTAATGGTGAGCTGAATAAACTCAGGTCAACGGCTGTGTTTAGACCAACAGCTATGCGGTCAAAAGCAACACCCGGACCGATAGGAATAGTGACTACATTGTTTGCGCTCAAAAGCCCTAAGATATCCAGACCGGCAACCAAGCCGTTTTGCAGGCGTTGTGAATACACCAATTCATCACCATTATATGCTCGGATTTCAATATTGCTAAGTAACTGTACATCCAATAGACTTCCATTGTCAACACCCAGTTTTACTTTGAAATAATCGGCAGGAGAAGATAAGGTATGGAATTCTACGAACTGGAAGACACTTGCACCAACTCCTGCAGCGCCGATGGAAATCTCGGAATAGGTATTATCGTCTTCTACCGATGCGGAATTCTCATCAATGGTATGGTGAGCATCTGCCACACCTGCACCGCCGACTCCCAATAAATCCAGGCTGATACCATCCGATTCTGAATAGGTTGCAAACGCTTGTTCGCAATCATCAGCACCGGTGGACATACAAGCATGGTAAACATTCATATTGCGGAATTCACCCAATCCCAAAATTGCACCGAGCTGTTCTGTAACACGAATACTATTATAAGCCAATTCAGGGGTAACCGCCACATAATAATGGCCGTTCTTATCTTGTATCACCTTGACCTCCCCCGCTCCGATTGAGCCCAAGGTCGGGTTCTCTTGGAAAGCCAAGTTGCTCGACCGAGACATCACCAAGCTACCTGCGTCCTTTGCCTCAACCGTAAAGTAGTGTTCGCCGAACAGCACGTTGTTCACCACGTCCCCCGCGAGGTCGCCGATGTTGCCGCCTAATTCGAGCAGTCCACCGAGTACGTCTTCATCAAAATCGATACGGATATAGGTGGTTGTTCCTGCCGCACGGGCATCAAACCCAAGTTCGATGAAACCGTCATAGGCTCCAACTCCTAACGCAATACCCGAACTGGCCTCCAATGTGGTGTATGTGTCATTATTGCCGTCCACCGTGTTATATGGGAAATTTGCATAAGCGAAATCAATCACCGTAGCATCGCAATCACTGTTGCTCAGCATCGGGTCGGTTGGATCGGGTGCCGGAAGCGGGCTAGGATCCGGACAATCCGCACCGTAACGCTTCACATCATACAGGTAGATAGGAGCATTACCCAAATTGAGGTCGACTACCGCATTGTAGCCAACGGTCACGCGATCAAACGCTACACCTGGACCTATATATACCGTAGCGGGCTCACCATCCTGCAGTAAACCAAGGACGTCTACTCCATTAATCAATCCACCACTCAGTTTTTTAGAATATACTTCCGAATTACCTGCGTATGCTTTTATTTCGATATTACCTATCAACTGTGCATTCACCGCCGCACCATTGGCAACACCCAGTTTTATTTTCAGATAGTCCTCCGGAGCAGAGAGTCTGTCATAATATATCGTTTGGTAAATCGAATTGCCTAATCCAAGGCTGATCGTTCCCGCACTGATTTGAGAATAGGTATCTTCATCATCGTCGATGGCATTTTCCAGGTCAGTAGCGCCTGCACCATTTTGCAAAAGATTCAGTGATAAACCTTCTCCGTCAAAAGAAGTAAACTGCGCCTGTAGGCAATCTGCATCTTCGTCAAAGTAAAAAGCGTTATATACGTCCAAGGAGCGTTCAACTCCTAGTCCCAATAATGATCCGGTACGGTTAGTTATTCTTATTCGGTCATACGAAGCATCAGGTCGTATGGCTATGTGATAACGACCTTCTTTATCGACCACAAGTTTGATGCGATCAGTATTGAATCCCTGTGTACTGTTTTGCAACAAAACCGACGTGGCACCGTTTCTAGCATCTATCACAATTTCTTGATTGCCCAATAACACTACCCCCAAAACATCACCTAATAATTCACCGAGAGTACCGCCCAATAACGCATCAAAAAGGCTATTATCACCTGCAATTCGCACATAAGACCATGTGTCGGCTACCAGGGTGTTCTCAAACTTCAATTCGATTTCCCCAATATATGAGCCTAAACCTGCAGCGATACCTGGACTAGCTAATAGTCGGGCGAAGTTTTCATCGTCCGTTAAGGCATTATTTGGATTTTCGACTGTGGGATTTCCCGTACCAATGAGAACAGGCTTGGTTGGACTTGTGTAAGTCACCTCATCAGCCAATACCTTCGTCTGCCCATATGCCCCCTCCATCAGACCGGGAGCCAGCAGCAGCAATAAAGGAACAGCTAAGTAAATGTAGAGAAAACGCGAAAATGATTTTTTGGTTAACGTAGATGATGCTTCCATAGATAGCGGATTTATAATCGTAAAATGTACTTTTAAATAGATAATGAAGCAATCCCAATACATCGGAATGCTTCATAGACAATCTGTTATCCTTGACGGTTAAAATACCTTGCAGTTTTGGTATCCTCAGCGTCCAAAAACGGTATGGTTATTGTATCTGCTTATTTGGTAGATGTTTTTGACATTTCCGGGGGGCGAAATGCTCCCTGGGAGTGTCTTTATCTGAATAAGCTGACTTTAGATAAATGGGCGCTGCACGATTTGCCCACACCTACATGTCCTAAGTAACCGTACTTCATGGACAAAGATAACATCAGCGTTACTCCAAACCTTCATTCACTCTATTCATTTTATCTACATTTTGTTCATTTCATTCATGTATGATTATCCCTTATGAAGACCAAGCAAATTATGCCTAAGTTTGCTAGCAGTTAACTTAGCAACAGCCAATGAATAAGGCAAAATGGTCTTTATTAAGGTGGAGCTCCTAAAATCAAAAATGGTGTCTAACGATGCTCATATATTCGACAACCAACTAAACAAGTCGAACTCGTGTTCAAATTATTCATGATGATATGATGGAAAAAGCAGAAAATATCATATATTTGGCTCGCAACACTTATGAAAACGTGCAACAACCCATCCCCAATATTGAAAATATGATGGCCTTAGGCCAAGTCGACGCCGTATAACTTAATCTGTAATCAGTATGATTACAATTCATATATACGATAACTAATGATGACGCAAAACACATGCTATGGATAATTCAGCAATAAGCATCCAATTTCTCATGTGATTTTGTTTGACAATTTAAATTGACCAATTATTGTTTTAAACATCTACCTCCAAATGAAGACATATTTACACGCTTATCTCGATGAGCTGAAGTTACGGGTGCTGGGCAAGTCCCAAATCATACAAATCGTACCGGCTGATTGTTATCGGTTAGCACTTGAAATCAAAGCGGAAACGAATAAAAGTGTAAGCGAAACCACCGTCAAACGTGTCTTTGGATTTGCTTCTTCGGTGCACCAGCCCTCTATATATACCCTCAATGCATTGGCTGAATATTGTGGTTTTGAAAGTTGGGACAATTTTTACACCTACCTGGAACAGAATAAATTACAAACGACACAGCAGAAAACATGGGGTGAAATCTCGCTGAATGCCACAAAAATAAGCCTATTCAACATCCAAAGTAATAAACATAAATGTGGAATTCCGTACCACCAAACGATCGATAGGGAATGTATGCGGGGTTTTGTGGAATATTTCCAGCAAAGCGACGCCACTGTAGGTGTCCTCAGTGGTCCGGCTGGATATGGAAAGACGGTGGCCGTGTCACGGTGGGTGGAAAAACAAATCAGCGTAAATCACGCAACGCCAAATAACGACATTTACTTATTTACCAATAGCCTTTCGCTGCTGCAAGGTACCGCCTTTGGCTACCACAGCAACCGATGGTTGGCCCATCTCCTTGGTTTTGACACCAGCGAATTGCTGGATAATTTCATGGCAAATCATCGGGATAATTCGCCCGGAAACTTCTACCTCGTCATCGATGAATTGCACAGCGATTTGGTGGCCGACAGGCAGTTTTATACTGTAATCAATCAATTTATTGAAATGGTATGCCATTTTGCGCAATACAAATGGTTTCGGATTGTCTTGGTCTTGCGCACCATTACGTTACTTAAATACGAAAACCTGTTTAGAGATACCATTATCAATCCACAATGGTTTTCTGTATTGAGTGGAGAAACCGGGAATAAATGGGCTAATATGAGCGCGTTTTCCGATGCTGAATTGTATCAGCTTACAAGAAATATCAATGAAAAGACTAAACCTTATCAATTACTGAAACCAAAAGAGAAGAATCTCATCAACATTCCCCTGTTTTTCCAGTACTACCATGAACTATACAGTGAAAACTTGAATCCAGGCATTATCAGCCATTTCGATGAATACTTAATCGTCATCAGGTACCTTAAAAGGAAAATATTCAATGGTATCAATACCATGGCTAAACAAGCCATGATGGAAGAGTTAGCAGGATTGATCGAACAAAGCAATGGTACCTTGTATATTAGCAAAAAACAGGCATATGCCATTATCAAGCAATATCGGACAGCCTATAACGATTTGCTTTATACTGGGGTACTCCACGAAACCGGCAATGGACTCGAAGTAAGGCAACAAACAGTCATCGGATTCCAATCAGATATCATAGCCGCTTACTTCATGGCACTCCAACTGTTCAATAGCCAAGATGACCCCGAACAGTTAATCCAGGTTTTGGACCAATCGGCCATGGATAACAAAACAAAAATTGACCAATTGAAATGGTTGCTGTTGTTCTACATTGAATCTGGAGATTTGAGACTGGTCAACCAATTCGAAAACATTCCTTTCATTCGAGAAGATCGATTTGGAATTATCGCTTTTATCTGTGACGGCCTTGATAAGCTCAGCAAAAGTGCCTCACCAATAATCAAGCATGAATTAAACCTTAAGCTCCACAATGGCCAATTTGTTGAGTATATGCTCAATCATACTTGCTTTCAAGCTGAATATGACCTCAACCTTGCGAAGTTGCTAGCTTTTGACCTGTCTGACAGCCATGAAATCACCCTCCGGAGCAAACTTGCTGTCATTGCATTACTTAAATGGGAAGAAGAGGCTTTGCTGCACCAACTTGAAAAACTTTCTATGATACGGCCCGAAGCATATTCCGACTTCGTGACTAATCCATTCAAGATCCTCTCCTATCTCTATCAATGCTTTAAAGGGGGCACCGTTGACCAAGCGACGACCCATGAATTGAACAACTTCCCACACCACCTCCATTTGGTGAATCAGTTGGCCACAAACCAACTGTTTGATGTGTTGATTTACATACTTGTCAAGGTTTCTGGCAACACCGACATTGCCAGCAAGTATAGCGATATCATACGCCAGAGACTTGGAAAAACGAACCCAGCAAACACGTTCGAGCTGGACTTCACATCCATGGTGTATGCACTTTACCTGCTTGAATGCGGTGATATAGAAACGGCCTGTGCACATGCAGCACATCGGTCACCCAATTCGAAAAATAACCTTACCTATCACTTGCTTCATACCATCTTCCATATCCAGTTGGGGAAAATTAATGGGGATGACTACGGAAACCTGGGGCAACGTGCCATTTCAATCTGCGAAACACATGGATTTAAACTGTTAGGTACCTATTTCAGGATATTGACACTGGAAGAAATGTCTAGGGAGGAACAATTGCAGCACATCAGCAACCTCAAATTCCAGTTCGCGGCTTTTGGTTACACCATGGGATCCTTATCGAAAAAATATGGTTGAGGCTTCTAATAAGGAATATTCAATTTCTTAAACACGAAATGCCAGAGCCAAATCGGCCCTAGCAACAATAGCCGAAAAAATTCACGGAGTGATACAGGACGCCGTTCCATGTCCTTGGCGATGTATAAAATTACGAAAGAAAAAGACAGCAACGTACTACATACCAGCCAAATCTCAGGGCCGCCCCCTTGTTCTATATACTCCAATTGAACGATTAAGAAGCTGAATACCCCCACTGTGAGCAGCATGGCATAAGACAACGTAGGCGCCAGACGTAGGTAGTAATACACCATTGCCGCTATGAAGAAAGACCCCCAGTTGATAAATGTATCGTAGCCGTATTTTTCCAAAAATGCGATTTCAGGAAAAGGTAATACCCATACCAAACCCAAAACTGCAAAAGAGAAAATGGGAATGCAAAAATTTTGGATGGTACGGTTGAATGGATGCTGAAACTGCCTGTCAAATGACTCAAACTGGGCGTCAACTTCCCGCTTGGGAGTTACCAATTGCTTTTTTTGCTTCTTACTATGTTTAGTCATTGTGGTTTGCCGTTAGCTTCCGGACTTCCAACTATTTCGCATAAGATACGGACCTTGTTTCCCGGATTACCGTCACCTTAATCTGCCCAGGATAGGTCATCTCGGTTTGTATACGGGTGGAGATATCCGCCGCTAATAACTCGGCTTGAGCATCCGATACACGTTCGCTTTGCACGACCACCCGTAGTTCACGACCGGCCTGTATTGCGAATGTCTTTTCTACGCCGGGATATGACAGGGCCAATTCCTCTAGCTCTTTAAGCCGTTTGATGTAATTTTCGACCACTTCTCGCCGAGCACCGGGTCGGGCACCAGAAATGGCGTCGCAAGCTTGCACAACGGGTGAAATCATGGAAGTCATCTCGATCTCGTCATGGTGTGCGCCAATGGCATTGCATACTTCCGGGTGCTCCTTATATTTTTCCGCCAGCTGCATACCAAGGATGGCATGTGGTAACTCCGGATTGTCATCAGGCACCTTGCCAATATCATGCAATAGGCCGGCCCGTTTTGCCAATTTCACATTGAGCCCCAATTCCGAAGCCATCGTTGCACTAAAATTAGCCACTTCTCGTGAGTGTTGCAATAGATTCTGGCCGTAAGATGAACGGTAGCGCATACGTCCCACCATACGGATAAGCTCAGGATGGAGCCCGTGTATGCCCAGGTCAATTACCGTGCGCTCACCGATTTCAACAATCTCATCGTCGATCTGGTTCTTGGTTTTAGCGACCACTTCCTCGATACGCGCGGGGTGTATCCGGCCATCCGTCACCAAACGATGCAACGCCAACCGGGCAATTTCACGACGAATGGGATCGAATCCCGATAGGATGATCGCTTCCGGTGTGTCATCCACGATGATTTCCACCCCGGTGGCGGCTTCAAGTGCGCGGATATTCCGCCCTTCACGCCCGATGATACGGCCTTTGATCTCATCATTTTCGATATTGAAAATGGACACCGTATTCTCGATGGCGCTCTCGGTAGCCGTCCGCTGTATCGTCTGTATGACTACTTTCTTGGCTTCCTTGGTAGCGGTCAACTTTGCTTCGTCCACAATATCCTTAATTTGGATGATGGCTTGGGAACGGGCCTCCTCTTTCAGATTTTCTACCAATTGGTTTTTGGCTTCATCTGCAGAAAGCCCCGCAATGGTCTCCAATTGCTTGATATGCTGTGATTTGAGCTGATCAACTTCTTCTTGTTTCTTTTCGTTGATCTCGGTAAGGCGCTCCAAGTTCTTCCGCACAGTTTCGAATTCCTGTTTTTCCCTGTTGAGGCTCTCCGACTTTTGGTTGATTGATTGCTCCTTTTGCCTAATACCGTTCTCTCGCTGGTTAAGTGTATTGTTCTTCTGGTTGATCTCCTTCTCGTGTTCGGCTTTGAGTTGCAGAAATTTCTCTTTGGCTTCCAATAACCGCTGTTTCTTGAGATGCTCACCTGATTGTTCCGCCTCCTTGAGTATTTTCTTGGCTTTGGCTTGCGCCCCTACCTCTTGCCTTTTAAATAGGAGCCGCAATATAAAGCGGCCCACTATCACGCCCACGACAAAGGCTGCTATGATGTATATGATATCCATTATTTTTATTTGTTTATTTGTTTATTCGCTTATTTACCAATTCGTTGATTCGTTTATTTGCCAATTCGTTGATTCGCTCTTCGTTTGCTTGCGAATCAGCGAAACACAAATCCGCAAAATGCAAATAAAAAGTGTAAACTAAACGGCATAAAAAAACCGCAATTAAATTAATCAGGTCACATGTATTATAAACTTCTCTACACAGGATTAGCGTATTGATCATGACCAGGTGGCGTTAGCAAAATGGCCTACATCTCATTTACGCTTGTGATATTGAAGCGTTAAGTTTAAAATAGTGAAACCCGAATTTAACTGCGGTAAATTCGTTATTTAAAGCTCTACAAGAACGTTATTTATTAAAAAATTCAGTTAACATGCTATCCAATTCACTTACAGCCTTCACAACCCCCACTTCATCGGCATTCGTGTTTTTTTCGGCTTTCAGCATTCCCGTCGCATAATGAAGTACACACATCGATAACAAATCCTGTTTGTCCTTAACTGCATAGTTTTCCTGAAACTCTTTAATCCTGTCGTTTATCAATTTGGATGCACGCCGGATTATCTCCTCTTCCTCCATGTCTACCCGCAATGGATATATCCGGTCTGCAATGTTTATTTTTATGGAAATTTCTCCCATGTTGAGCTAATTCACTATACAACTGCTACACGCTTGCTACCTGAGCAATTCAATACACTTATCTATTTCTCGCACAAAATCGTTAATTTTTTGCTTTGTGTCAAATATTTTTTCATTTATTCCTTCTTTATCCACCGCTACATCTTCCAGGGAACGCGCCACGGCTACTGCCTTCAGTTTTTCTTCCAGCTTCTTGTTTTTATCGTTACTCGCATCAAATGCCACATTCAGCGACTGTAGCTCCAACTTAAGCATATCGTTTTCCTCTTGTAAAGATACGCATAAATCTAACAATTTACGGGTATTTGCTACGACGTTTGACAGCTGTGTTGCTACGGATGACATATTTTGCTGATTCGTTTATTGGCTTATTCGTTTATCCACTTATTCGCTGATTCGTTTATTGGCGAATAATGAACAGCGAATTGGCGCATCCGCGAACGGCGAATGTGCGGGTTATCAAACTCACTTTCGCACTTCCGCACCTGTATCTTTTTCAAAGTTATAAATTAATTTCTTAACTATCGCATCGATTTGCTTGTCGTTAAGTGTTTTCTCTTCATCCTGTAATACAAACTGGAGTGCATAGGATTTTTTACCAGACGGGAGTTTGTCGCCCCGGTACACATCAAACACATTGACACTTTTAAGCAGCTTACGTTCAGTTTTCTCAGCTATGGCTTTTAGTGCATCGAAACTTACATCAGCATCGATCAATAGGGAAAGATCTCTCCTCACTGCCGGGAATTTGGATACTTCACGGTACGTGATTTTGTTTTTACGGATAGCTTTACGTATTAAATCCCAATTGAAATCAGCATAAAACACTTCTCCAGTTACGTCGGTCTTGCGCAGGTATGTGTGGTCTACTGCTCCAAAAGTGACCAATGATTTTACTCCCTTTCCGTATGCCAATCCATATTGATAGCCTATTTCCGGTGTATCCATTACCTGTAATCCGGTGATGTTCAACCGTTGTAAAACGGCATCCACGGCCGCCTTGAGGTGGTAAAACGACACGGGTTTATTGGTATGGTTCCACTGTTCTGGCACTTGCCTTCCAGTCATGACCAATGATAGGTGCTGCGTTTCGAGGTAACCTTCCTCCAGGGTATGGTAAGTACTGCCAAATTCGAAAAACTTCAAATCCGGCTGCTTGCGCTTCTGATTATATGCAACGGCCTCCAGCGCAGAAAACAGCAGATTTTGCCGCATGGTATCCAAGTCGGTGCTCAACGGATTCAAAATCCGTACCGCGGAGGCGGGGTTATCTGCATAATCCAGCTTAGTCAGTGAATTGGATAGGATTTCACGAAACCCATTGCCAATCAGCAAATCCGCCACTTGGTTTTGCACCGTTTCCTTATCAGGTTTGGGTGATGTGGTCAGCGAGGCCTTAATCTGCCGTTTGATTTCGATATTGTTATACCCATATATCCGCAAAACCTCTTCGGTGATGTCTACTTCGCGGGTCACATCCACTTTATATGGCGGTACTTCCACGGTGAGTATACCCGTTGCTTCATTGCGTACTTTGATGCCTAACGCTTCGATGATGGACCTGATTTCTATTTCAGGAATGTCCTTTCCAATGAGCTGTTGCACTTGGGCATACCTTATTTCAAATACAAAAGGATGTATGGGCACTGGGTATACATCGGATATCGGTGTGGATACATGTCCACCTGCAACTTCAACAATAAGTAGCGCGGCTCTTTTTAACGCTAACATCGTGATATCCGGGTCGGTACCCCGTTCAAAACGGAATGAAGCATCCGTTTTAAGCCCGTGCCTTTTCGATGTTTTTCGTACAGACACTGGATTGAAATAAGCGCTTTCCAGAAACACATTGGTGGTGGTTTCCGTCACACCTGAATGCACACCCCCGAATACTCCAGCGATACACAAGGGTTTTTCCGCATCGCAAATCATCAGATCCTCGATATGCAGCTTGCGCTCCACGCCATCCAAGGTGATGAATGATTCACCGGCCCTTGCCGGGCGCACTACCACCTTACCCCCGGATAAGGTATCTGAATCGAAAGCATGCAATGGCTGTCCCAGCCCATGCAGCACATAATTGGTGATATCCACCACATTATTGATAGGACGCACGCCTATGGCACTCAACCGTTCCTTAAGCCATTTGGGTGATTCGCCCACCTGTACACCGCTGATGCTTACCGAGCTGTATCGCGGACAGGCAATGGTATCTTCGACCACAACGGCCAACGCATGCCCTTCGCTGACTTCCTTAAAAGCCGAAACATCTGGTAAACGGTGTCCACGACGTAAAAAGGCAGCTATATCACGGGCAACGCCCAAGTGTGAGGCCGCGTCCGCTCGATTGGGTGTAAGGCCAATCTCGAAAACATAGTCATCCTGGATATTGAAAAATTCCTTGGCCTGCATACCAACTGGCGTGTCATCTGGGAGAACCATGATGCCTGCATGTGATTGGCCTAAACCAATTTCGTCCTCAGCACAGATCATTCCTTCTGATACTTCACCCCGGATTTTAGACTTGCTGATTTTAAAGGGTTCACTCGTTTTGGGGTAAAGGGTCGTACCTACCGTGGCCACGATAACTCGTTGTCCAGCCGCCACATTGGGCGCGCCGCACACGATATGAAGCAGCTCACCAACACCTACATCCACTGTGGTTACCCGCAAGCGATCGGCATTGGGATGGGGGACACAAGTTTTCACCTCCCCCACCAGCAGTCCATCAAGGCCGCCGGGAATGCTTTGCACCACCTCCAATGACTCCACCTCAAGCCCAATGTCCGTGAGGATATGTGATAGTTCCCCCGGGCTCTTCTCCGTCTCTATAAAGTCTTTTAGCCAATTATATGATATCTTCATGCCTGATTTCGGAATTTGTGCAAACTTAGATTTTTTTTCTTGTTTCTCAAATACAGTAATTGAACACGGACGGCGCGGATATGGCGGATTGTGACGGATTTGGTTCACGCAACGATTGAACACGGATATTGCAGATCATGCGGATTTACACTGATTATCATATAGGGAACCTCTAAAAACCCCTTTTCCAGATTCCGCCTGTCTTACCAAAAACGGTAATGAAGGGGAAGATTGAATTGAGACTTTTTGTGGTTGTTTTACATTTACTTAATAATCAGTTATTTAATGTTTTATTTAGTTGGAATTGGGCATAGTTATCCCATGGAAACCACCTTTTTCAGTTGTACACATCTGCTGATATTGTACACGATGTTCATCATGCCTATTTTTGCCTTTGCCCTTGCCATTCCTATAGTCCGGATGCAAGATCCGTTCATACTGTTCTCCACAAAACCGAAAATATGCTCCACCCTTGCCCTCACTTTGGACTTTTTCCGGTTGGATTCTTTCTGGACTTCGGTCAGCGGTCTGTTTTTGTACCCTTTCTCGTTAACCCTGTCCACCACCTTCTTTTGGGCCTAAACCTCTTAGGCCCCTTTGCCCGTATAAGCACTGTCCACATAGAACTCCTGCCCCTGGTCTGTGGCATCCAGCAATTCGCCGACAACCTGCGAATCGTGCACAGAGGCATCTGTGACGGCATATTTCCGGATCAGTTTGGTTTTGGTATCGGCCTTTATATGGTTTTTGTACCCGTAAAAACTGACATTGTTCTTCTTGGTCCAGCGTGCATCCGTATCCTTCTGTGCCATCTTATTGGGGGTCTTCTCCCACTCCGCGGGGAGTTTGCCTTCTTTGATCTGTTTGTTCTCCTCCCTGGTGTTGCGTTGTCTTGGAGCCTCCACAAAGCTGGCATCAACCATCTTTCCCTCATTGGCAAACACCCCGGACCTGTCCAGTTGGGCATTGAAGGCGGCAAAAAGGGATTCGATGGAACCCGATGATATCAACTGCTCCCTGAAATGCCAATATGTCCTGCTGTCCGGAACACGGTCACTTTTTTTCAGTCCAAAAAAATCTTGAAGCTCGTCCTGTCCAGGATCTGGTATTCCAGCTGTTCATCCGAAAGGTTGTACAGGCTCTGGATGACCAGTGCCTTGAATAGCATCAGTCTGTCATAAGGGGGACGACCTCCTTTATTTCCTTTGTCAGGATTACCTTCAATCGGTTGGTTAACAGTCTGTTCGAATATTTTCCAATCTATATGACGGTCTAATTTTTCCAGGGGATTGCCTAGTTTACTGAGCTTTTGGGTTAAAAAATAATCATCAAATAAGCCAAGGGGATTGATGTTTTTCATGGGTTTTTCGTATACCCAAAGATACACAATTATAAGGGCATTTCAGTAATTTAGGTTTTTAGAAGTTCCCTTAAGTTGATGCTGGCAGATCTTTAACTTTCAGATTCTCTTGAAGTAGCATCAATTAATCCAATACACTTGATCCCATCTACCACAAATGCAACTTCCCTGGTTTCGAGATCAAATGAAATATTCCTTTCAGCCATGAAGTTTACAATATCCATTTTGTCACCAAAAGTGAAAACATCGAGGTTCAAAACTTTCCCCCCCATTTTTTGAAGTTGTTCGACTGTTTCTATATCCACAGCTTTCAGCTTCTCAATTGTTTCAATTAACGTTAGAATCAAATTTAAGAAACATTGATTAATGTTACAAGTTTTTGAAACAACAAAACAGAATAAATCAGTAGAATTTATCAATAGGGAATTTGTAACAGGAAACGGTCGTTATTTGATACAGCTTGAGACAGAAAATAACCCCGGTGTAGTAGTCCCGGGGTGGCGAGCTGGTAGTCCTCGCTCTTTTGACTTCTTGAAAAAACCCCGCCTTTCGACAGGGGTCGCCCCAATGGGATTAGGGGCTATCAACCTAAACCTACCCAAAAATACAAATATAGTTTGACTTTTTGATCAACCTTTACCTGCCACGTGGCGAACGCCGCCGGAGGCAAAACAACACACCTAAAATACTATTTAAAGAGAATACCCCTTGAATGCCATTGGAAGCTAACAAGATGGTGAAGCTCACGAGGTAAATCCATTCCAATGGCTGAAATATACACTGAAAAACATCATGGCTATAAACCACAGAAAAGTAGCCAAGCTGGTCCCGCAGAATTATAAGAATATTATTGAGCTAAAAACATGTAGTTCGTAGAGTGGATGCTGCAATAGCTTATACCTGACAGCGCAGCGAAGGCCGTAAGCTTCCGAAGGTGTTGGAGAAGAGGGTCGGTTGCAAGCGGATAGACAAAAGGGTATTCCGCATTTTCGCCGCTTGCACGGTATCAACCAATTTCCTGTTGCAAAAAACAGTAGATACAAATAAACTGCCGTTCGAATACTTAAATGCAATTTTAAATGCTATTGGTGATTGTTCTTAATTGCGTGGTAGACTTCCTTTCAGAAATTCAGGTAATACATCTTCGTTTTGTACGAGCAAGCTATACTTAATTACTAAATACAAATCTCGTTTAGAAATAAGGTATTTATTGGCGTCAAATTGTATGGTCATGTTTACAAAATTATAGAATAAGTGTTCTTCGGATAACTCTGTTCTTTGAAGTGCGGAATCGATATACCTTAAATACTGGTCGGGTTTACTTTTAATTTTATTGCATTGGGCAATGTATGCAGCGTATACAGAATCTCTACTCTTTGAATACCGTTCCGGATTTAATTCGGCATCCCGCTTGAACTTTTCGTAGTCAACTTTATAAGACACCAATTGACTGAGCGTCATTGACATCGAATCATTATCGTATATTTGTGAAAACCCTGTGTGGCTGATTGAAAATAATACTATTATTACTATACTTTTCATGGCTATTTAGTTTTTATTGAACTTTCTGCATTTCACAATTGACTTATAGATAGTTACACCAAAATTACAAGTAGGGTTGTTGCAGCGTTACTTTCTTGAATGTTTCTTGGGTGATGCTAGATTAATTGATGAAAACTCATGTGAAAGTAATAGTTGCATTGATGAAAAAATTCCAGCAGAATACGACAACCACCGCTATAAATTTGCTGATATAAAAATCGATCTCTTTTCGCTGGTGGAGGAAATGTAGAATAAATGTATTTATTCCCAATCCCAATAAACTGATTCCGCCGAATAGAAGTAGTTGTCGTATAACTCTTGAATCGCTACTTTCAAAAGTCCATATTCTGTTAAGGACGTAATTGCTAACAACAGCTACAGAAAACCCAACAGCATTAGCGATAAATTTATTCCATAAAAGCTTCTCTTTAAGTATATAGGTAATGCTGAAGTCGATGCAAAGACCGATAAAACCTACTAAGCCGAATTTGAAAAACTGCAGTACCAGTAAGTATACAAGCAAAGCCTGTCAAGCTAATTAATTCACGCCCCTACAATGTTGCAATATAGTGAGAAATCGGGGAATTTCGGCATCTATTTTTTTAAATTACAACAGTTTATAATATGGAGTGGTTGCAATATCCGCGTTCCAACTTTCAAACTTATCGGCTTCCCAGCTTTCAGACTTCCCAACTCACAACAATCCACTGTCCCTAAAGCTATAATAGCCCGAATTCGTGAAAATCACATGGTCATTGATCGAGAAATCGAGCAGTTTGGACGCTTTCAATAATTTATTCGTGATTTGGATATCCATGTTGCTGGGCTTGATTGAGCCCGATGGATGGTTATGAGTCAAAATTACGCTTGTGGCGCGGAATTCCAAAGCAAGGCGCAGAACCTGCTTGACATCTACGGGGGTAAAATCATTGCCACCCCTACCAATCAATTGTTTGTTAATCAGCTTGCAGCCCCCACTAAGAAATAACACCCAAAATTCCTCGTGGTATAAATCTTCATAAACATGCGTCAGATATTCATAGACACGCTTACTGCTGTTCAATACCGGCCGTTCTTCCTCCTTCTGCTCTTTCCTGCGCCTGCCCAACTCAAGCGCCGCCACGATACTGATGGCTTTGGCTTCACCTATTCCTTTATACTTGCATAATTCAGTTACCGAGAGGCGCGAAAGCGCATGCAGGTCGTTGTCTACATCATGAAGGATACGTCTGCAAAGCGTTACTGCTGATTCATCATGCGAGCCACTTCCGATTAAAATGGCCAACAGTTCGGCATCGGTAAGCGCCCTCCGGCCTTGCTCCAATAGTTTTTCGCGTGGGCGATCAGCTTCTGCCCATGCTTTGATGGTTACTCTCGATAGGTTATCCATGATACGCTAAGGATTAAAGGTTGTCTCAATAGACCATCAAAAGTAGTGAAAACAGTTTGGTTTTGCAAGGATGAGTGCACATCAATAACAATCCCCTAATACAGTCCTCTTACATTTCGTTCCTGCTATTTACCACAAAACCCTATCTTTGCAATCCGAACAATAAAAAGTTAAATGAGCAAAGCAATTATTAAAACCGAAAAGGGCGACCTGACGGTGCAGTTTTATGACACGGATGCCCCGGGCACCGTGGCCAATTTCTTGAAGCTTGCCAAATCTGGCTACTACGATGGGGTAACCTTCCATCGGGTGATACCGGATTTCGTCATCCAAGGGGGCGACCCAACCGGAACAGGCGCCGGGGGACCAGGGTATTCCATCCAATGTGAGCTGGACGGTGGAAACCAATACCACGACAGAGGCGTGCTATCCATGGCTCATCGTGGACGCGATACCGGTGGCTCACAATTTTTCATTTGCCATAGCCGCACCAACACCGCGCACCTCGATGGCAACCACACATGCTTCGGCAAAGTAGTGGAAAATGTGGACGCAATAGATGATATCAGCCAGGGCGACAAAATTTTGGGAATTGATATTATTGAGGAGTAAAAACCAAAAACCTGGCAGGTTTTTCGAAACCTGTTAGGTTTATAAAAAATCCATTATGAACCTACGAGCACTCGTATCAGTCACGGGCAAACCGGGGCTGTTCAAACTAATTGGCCAAAATAAAACCGGTTTTATACTGGAAAGCCTAGACGGGCAACGGGCTAAATCTATAGTCAATCTGTCGACCACCAAAATGGCCACCTTGGAAGACATCACCGTTTATGGCGAAGAGGAGGAATTGAAACTCATAGACATCCTTGGACGCATCAAGGAGAAAGGCGACTTGCCGTCTACTAAATCCGATGGGAAAACGTTGCGTGAATTTTTTAGGGAAGTGGCTCCCGGACATGATGAGGAACGTGTGTATTCTTCAGATATCAAAAAAATAGTCAACTGGTACAACATCATTAAAGAATTGCCGCTGTTCAGCGAAGAAGCACCTGCTCCTTTGGATGAGCATGAGCAACCGGAAAACGAGGAATGAAGTAAATGTTGAAACCAGCATAATAAAATAGCCGCATCAAGATATGATGGGGCTATTTTTCTTAGGTATCCATGATGGAATCTTCAAAACAAAAAAATGATGGCAGCCATAATCGCAATGCCAATCACGACCATTATCCAGAACGTCCGCTGTTCCTTGGATGTATCAGCTCCTTTGTAACGGTAATTTCTTGTCTTTGGAAGTTTCATATACGCTAATAAATAACAATTGCTATCGTGTAATGTTTTGATGTTAAAATTAATGCTTTTCCATAACACTTCGAATAAAATTCCATATTATCTCATCAAAACTCATTATATTTATTCCCGAATAACGAAACAATTCTAAACAACTATGATCGCATTAATCGTATTGGGAGTCATCGTACTCATCGTTGTATTTTGGGTCATCGGCCTGTACAACCGCCTTGTGGGCATGAAGAACAACCGTGAAAACGCTTTTGCAGATATTGATGTGCAGCTCCGCCAACGCAATGACCTCGTTCCACAACTGGTGAACACCGTAAAGGGGTATGCCACTCACGAAAGAGAACTCTTGGAACGTGTGACGCAAGCCCGTGCCGCCGTAATGGGCGCCGGCAGCATCAATGACAAGATCCAAGCGGATTCACAGCTCACCCAAGCACTGCAAGGTTTACGGGTACAAGTAGAGGCCTATCCCGATTTAAAGGCAAACACCAATTTCCTGCAATTGCAGGAGGAAATCTCTGACATCGAGAATAAATTGGCGGCCTCGCGGCGTTATTTCAACGGGACTACCCGGGAATTGAATACCGCAGTGGAATCATTCCCTTCCAACCTCATTGCCGGTGCCTTTGGATATACCCGCCAACCGATGTATGAACTCAGCACCGAGCAACGGACGAGCATGGATGAACCCCCACAAATCAATTTTTAACGGGCAGCATAAAACCGTTGATTTATTGATATGTAATGGCTTATCTCGGCATCCAAACTCAAATACGCAACAACAACCGCAATTCCATCCTGCTGTTGATGTTATTCCCCGTATTACTGTTGGCTATGGTATACGCCATCCTGTTCTTTTCGGGCAATGACACAGCGGCTAGCACTGCTGCATTCATGCAATCCCTGCCCTTCGTGATCATTGGTATATCCATATGGTTCGCTATCGCCTACTTTGCCAATTCAGCCATGATCCGCATGGCTACAGGTGCTCAACCCTTGCAACGCCGTGAAAATAAGCGGGTGTATAACCTGGTGGAAAACCTTAGCATTTCACAAGGGATGAAAATGCCCCACGTATGTGTTATCGAGGATCCTTCGCTCAATGCCTATGCCAGTGGCATCAACGAGAAAACATATACCATCACCCTATCAAGGGGTATAATCAACACACTGGATGATGCCGAATTGGAATCCGTCATTGCCCATGAACTAGCGCATATCCGCAATCGGGATACCCGATTGCTGATCATCTCCATCATTTTCGTGGGCATATTTGCCTTTGTGAGCCAAGTCGCCTTCCGCTCGTTTCTATATCGCGGCTTAGGTAGACGATCGGGGAAAAACAACAACGGGGGGGTGGTTCTAATTGTCGTCATAGTGGTCTCCGCAGTCGCTTACTTCCTTTCCTTGTTGCTGAAATTTGGCATATCCCGCAAAAGGGAATACATGGCCGATGCCGGTGCGGCAGAAATGACCAAAGACCCGGCAGCCCTGGCCTCCGCACTTAGGAAAATCGCGGCAAACCCACATATTGAGGCCGTCAAAAACGAAGATGTGGCCCAGCTTTTCATCGAACACCCGAAGCCCAAGCGGAAGGGCTCCTTTTCATTGAATAACCTATTTGCAACCCATCCACCTATTGAAGATCGTATCCGGATACTGGAAAATTTTTGATGAGCCGGGAATGCCACCGAAGGCAGCATTGATGCCAAATAAAGGCAAACAAGTTATCAATAATCTAAAATCGTAAATCTAAAATCTAAAATCTCATTCATGATGATAAGGTCCCCCTTTCAGTATACTGAAAGCTCTATATAGTTGTTCGACAACGAATAATCGAACCATCTGATGTGAAAAAGTCATCTTGGACAAAGAAATTTTGCCATTAGCCCGCTGGTAAACTACATCGTCAAAGCCGTAAGGGCCACCCACGACAAATACGACATGTTGCGCGCCGCCCACCATGAGCTTATTGAGGTAACCTGCAAACTCAACCGAACGGAACTCCTTCCCCCGCTCATCCAACAACACCACTTGGTCGCTGGACGACAATTGCTTCATGATCAAAACCGCCTCCTTTGCCCGCTGTTGATCGATGCTCAGGTGCTTACTGTTTTTGATATCGGGAATGGCCACCATACTGAAGTTGACATAATGCTTCAACCTGAGTAAGAACTTTTCGATTCCTGTGGCGAGATACCCTTCATCCGTTTTGCCGATGCACAATAATGTTACCTTCATTTTGCAAATCAAGGGAAAAATACCCGCTGTAAAAAGCAATCTGTTCAGTTTTTGGCACTTATTTTGCGTTTTTTCACTTATTTTTACAGTTATTAACATTTAAAAAATCATTTATCATGAAAAAACTACTATCACTATTGATGGTGGCCTTTGCCTTGTCTTTGGGAGCCGATGCCCAGGAAAGCACATCGGACACTACGTGGAAAATTTCAGGTGAAAACACCTTTCTCCTTAACCAAAGCTCATTTTCCAATTGGGCTGCCGGGGGTATCAATTCATTTGCCACCAGCCTTGTTTTAAATTACGACTTCAATTACAAAAAGGGAAAGTGGAGCTGGGATAATAAGGCCATCGCCGCCTATGGCCTTACCAAACAAAAAGACTTTGGGTGGCGTAAAAACGATGACCGCATCGTCTTGAACAGCTTATTGGGTTACGAAGCTGCGAAACACTGGCTTTATACGTTTTACATGAATTTCAACACGCAATTCACAGATGGTTTCCATTATGATGCCGACAATAACCGTACATTGATTTCCACGTCGTTTGCTCCCGCTTACCTAAGCTTCGGCCCCGGTTTTGCCTATAAGCGGTCAGACAATTTCCGCTTCAACCTCTCCCCTGCCGCTGCGCGTTTCATTTTCGTCACCCAAGATTCGCTTTCGAGTATAGGCGCGTTCGGTGTTGACCCCGGTGCGACATCGGGTTTTGAATTCGGTGCTGCGTTCGATGCCTATTACAAGGTCGACCTGATGGAAAATGTAAGTGTGGAAAACATCCTCAAATTATATTCGAATTATCTCGAAGACCCGCAGAACGTGGATGTGGACTATACGCTCAACCTATTTATGAAGGTGAATAATTACATTTCGGTCAACGCCGGTGTACAGCTTCTGTATGATGATAATACCTTGATTCCTAGGGAAGATGTTGTTAATGATCCTGGACGACCCGCCTTGCAGGTAAGGCAGATATTAGGTGTAGGTCTCACCTATAAGTTTTAAACCAACAAACCTCATAGTCTTTTACATATAAGCTATGTGAAACCTATGAGGTTTATTATTTTTTGTCTTCCTCCTGTTCAATGATGACGAAAACGTCCTCATTTTCCTTTTTCATCTTATACTTCTCACGCGCCATCCGTTGCAATTCCTGAGGGTTCGTGTTTAAGTCGTAGACGGTCTTGTTCACACGCTCAATCTCTGTAGTATAGAATGCTTTTTCGGCCTTCAACCCTTTTAGCTGGGTATAATAGCCGTATTGAGTGGTGATATCATGCCGGTCAAAAAAAAGCATCCATATAGCGAATGCAATACCAGCAATGATGTATTTGTTTTTGATGACGGTCAATACACGTTCCATAATACAAACTTAGCTAAATTTGCGTTTTTATGCAAATATAATTAGTTGCGTAAAAAAGCCAAGTTATCGGTCTACTCGGCTGCCGCTAAGAAGCAGCGTTAATTTGGACAATTGCCGCTTGCAGCAAGCCTGCATTGACCTATGTTAACCGTTCATTTTATACTGAATCTGTATAATATTTCCGCCAATGTGCTTATGACCGAGCAACTCAAGGTCTCGGTACTTTCCGTCAGTTGGCCTTAAATCTAACCCCTCTGCTATGTATGGATTAATGTTAATGTACATTTCATTTACCAAGTCTTTGGTAAGTAGGGAATTGTGTAAAGTAACACCTCCCACCACGAAGGCTTGCTTATATCCCTTTTTATTCAAATAATCCAACATTTCTTGGGGAGATCCGACTGTTTTTATCCCTTCGAACATCTTACTTGTTGACACCACAACTACATCGAGGCCGTTTTGATTTAATTCCTCCCCAAATATTTCATACGATCTGCGGCCTAAAACGATATTACCTGCTTCCATTGCGTGTGAGAAGAGGTCATCTAACTCTTCTTGTTTTGGCATTTGACCTGAATCACTACTACCATAGTTACCGTTTGCCGTTAGTCCGGCATAGAGAATTATCTTCATTTGTCCTATTTTCTTTGATTTCTGATTTATTTTCATTGTAAAACTAAAAAAACGCTAACAATTTTGTATATTAACGACCCATTGTATGTCACTAACATTAATGTAAGCAATGACTAAAATAAAGGAAAGCTCTACCAACCATGAAAACAAGCAGAACCTGTCTTCCTGCTGTTCCATCATCTATGCCACTCAACTTCTTAGTGGTCTGTGGACGCTGGCGATCTGTTGCGCTTTGGAAAATGGGAAGTTGCGTTTCTGCGAGTTAAAAAAAAGTGTTCCCGGTATTACAGAACGAATGCTCACCTATCAATTACGGAAGATGGAAGCTAACAAACTGATAACACGTATCGTCCACGCCGAAGTACCCCCAAAGGTAGAGTACGAACTGACGCCAATTACCCGGGAACTCGACCCCATTGTAAAAGAACTGGAAGCTTGGGGAAACCGACATAAAAAGATTATATGAAACCGACATGATTAAAATAATCANGAAGTACCCCCAAAGGTAGAGTACGAACTGACGCCAATTACCCGGGAACTCGACCCCATTGTAAAAGAACTGGAAGCTTGGGGAAACCGACATAAAAAGATTATATGAAACCGACATGATTAAAATAATCATTAAACCCACAGGGGAATGATTATTTTTAATCATCAAAGGTTCCATCTGGCCATTGAAAATTAAAAATAAACAGATGAAACAGCTTCAATATTTTTAATTGACTGACACAGAAACTTATTCCAAAAAGGGTTGTTATTTTGCAGCTGAAGCCACTTATTGTAGTTCACTTCCAAAATTTCCGAATCTTCCAGAGCCTGGATAAAAAAGTGAGAAGGGGTTTGGTGGAGCATAGCCGAGTAGGAACTCAAGGTACTTGATGTCATCGTGAGCTACCGGATGCAGCAAGCGAAAAAACTGCTGTAATTATTTATCTGTAAACCAGTTAATCAAAATTTCTTCTCAAATACTCCACAAAAAGCGCTGAAAAGCCACGAAAAGTTCCCACTATCCGACTAACAGCCAACTAGTTTTCTCCCGACCTTTATATAATCCACGACAAAGATTACCTACGTACAACTACGATAAATCTCTTCTTGATCACCAATTTGCCTGATGACTACGGATAGAACAAATCCGCCTGCCATCACGGGCGCACCGATACGGGTGCTGAATAGTCTTTTGTGTTGTCGTCGTAAAAACTGACAATCCTAACCTCCATGGCCCCTTCGTCCCATCCTTCCGTGCGCTTTTCACACGACCAAATCGTCAGGCTCAGTAAAACACCCGACAGCAACAGAATGAACCCAACCTTTCGATTGTTTTTACGGTGATCCCGCCGCCGGAAAACCAACGGTAACAACACGATCGCGCTCACCAACATCGCACCGCCTCCGATCGGAATGGAAAGGTCAAAGCGTTCCGATAGCCTCCCTCCTTGATCAGGCCGTAGCTCCCCCACTTTTTCAAAATCACCATCCTGTTTGGACAGTTCCACTTCATACCTCAGCACACGAACACGCACGTCATTCACCTTCCAACTCACATCCAGACGGCCATTTCTCATATTGGCTGAATGAATAGTGACCGCTCCCAGGGAGTTACCCGAGGAGGTTTCGAAGGCTCCGATATCGTATGGAATGGTCCTGGTCACCCCGTCATAATCTTTGTTGTGTATATGACTATCCATCATGCCTTGTTCATACACCCAACCTGCCGTAGGTGCTAACCTAAAGTTGTATGCTGCGTAATTAACAAACGTCTGGGTATATGGAAACGGTCCACCTGCTGCAGGAGCATAGTTGTTGCTAAAGGTATTTGTAGAGTCTGGGTCTTTCGACCAATTTTTTATAACCTCAGCGATGTTATTGACCACATAGTTATTGGTACTGGGAAAATTTGCATTGCTTTTATAGGGTTCCAGCAGGATAAACGGCTGTTCATTCGTGGCGCCATAGGTATGTGGATTACGCACAACCGTATTATTAACCACATAACTGTCTTTGCCACCTAATAAGGATATACCATGTGGATTGTTGTTGGCTACGATGTTGTTGTCGATACGCCAATTCACAAACCATCCGTCAAAACAGCCAATACCTTGCACTTTCCCTTGAGGTGTCATGTCATTCGCAATTCGATCCGCCGTAGCATCAATGAGCAGATTTCTCCGGAGGGTCACTGATGTTGATACGGTTTCGCCATTCACGGTATTGGTCGCGGTTCCCTGTATCATATCATAGTGATTACCAGAGATGATATAGGCGTTCCGGATTATATTTCTTTCGATATGAGCATTTGAGCAAAAGATTTGAAGCCCATCGGCTGAAAAATTTTCTATGGTAGAGTTCCTGACAACAATATGCCGTACACCGGGTTCATTAAAGCCTCCATTTGCTGCAAAAGCAAAGTTTACATTATAGACGTGGCAGCTATCAAAGGTGATCCGTTCGGCATAATTATAAATGACCACCCCATTCCATACGTTTTCCCGCCAGTCCGCGATGGCCCAAGACGCTGTATTCGCAGCGGAGTAAACATTACAATGCGTGAATGTTAAATAGCTCGGCACACTGTCATCGTCATAGTTTTTGGTAATCTGGATCAGTGACGATGCGTAAACCGGCGAAACAGGGTGTACAAGCTGATTATTAGCCGGGTTGGCCGGTGGGGTGCCTGCATGGAAGTCAATCCCGTCAAATGTCCAGTACGCCCCGCCCCTTACCTTCAGGGTTCGGATCCGGGGGCTATGCGATGCGTACTTTTTAACTTGTACATAACCCGTATTCCGTTTCTTCAGGGTAACGACACCATGATCGCCATCCATTAAATAGATCACATCACCGGAAGCAAAAGATTTTGTCGCGATCACATTGTCGAGGTTCTTCCACGCATTTCCGGTAGATGTGCCTGCGTTACTGTCGTTGCCGGACACTGGGTCTACAAAGTAATCTACCGCGAAGCATGGCATCGTCAGTAAGAGCACGGTGGTGACCGCCAAGGTCACTGATTTTGTCCAATGGTTGTTTTTTGTGCGAGTTTTCATGATTTCCTAGTTTTTGGTATTCATTTTTAGAAATTCGACGCCCTCAAGCGCATACCTGGACCCGTCGTCGTTTTTGTCGTAAAAAGGGGAGTACATCGTGGCTTCCACCGT
Source organism: Parapedobacter tibetensis (assembly GCF_024704835.1). Classification (GTDB taxonomy): domain Bacteria; phylum Bacteroidota; class Bacteroidia; order Sphingobacteriales; family Sphingobacteriaceae; genus Parapedobacter; species Parapedobacter tibetensis. Next base: position 78,163 of record NZ_JAMXBE010000018.1, on the reverse strand, counting down.
GCCTTTCCCGATATCGAAATGCAATAACCGCAGATAACCGCCGCCATGGTCGTCATTTTGATAATTTTGCAGGAGCTGGTAGACGTTCGTTCCGTCTTCCCGCGTGTCAATCTTCAATGCGGAGCGCATCACGTGGCCGCTGAGCACGAAACGGATATTGGGATGGGTTTTAATGAGTCGGTCGAATACCGTTTGCGGACTGAAATCGCCGTAGCCTGCATTATTCTGTACAATTTCTCCCCGGGGGTTGAGGTGATAATGTGTCAATAGAATCACATTGTAATCATCGTATCGCGCAGCGATGTCACCCGCCCAGTTGATAGCCCCCATACGCGGACAAAATTCAAGCGCGATCACCAGCCAATTGGTGTTACCCGCCTTGAACGTGTAATAGGCATTATCACTTTTCCCCGGCTCATACCGTCCACGTTGGGTGATGAACCGGTGTGTGGGAAAATAGGCATTGAACTTTGCGGTCTTCCGCAAATTCTGGTTCACGTTCCCCGGTGCCGCGCTTCCGCTATAACGCCCCACGGCTTCACCATCGTGGTTGCCCAACGCAATCGCATAAGGGATACGGTATTGATCTAGCGTATCAAATCCGATACTGGCCACCTCCCAGTGGTTGTGATTGTCGAAGTTGACGACATCACCTACGTGCAAGACGATCGGGATATGCAGGGAGTCCTTGTGATCGGCAATCCACCTGATCTGGCTGTAGAATTGCTCGGGCATGCTCCCGACTTCGCTTTGCGTATCCGGGAAAACCGGTATGGTAAATTGTTGCGCTTGCACATGGATGGATCCCGCCAGCAGGGGGATCAAGGCAAGCATATGGACTTTTATGTTCATGATTGCTGGGATATTAATAACCTGGATTTTCAACCAAATTGGGATTGTTGGCGGTACGTGCCAGCGTGATGGGGAAGTAGTAATGTTGCTGCTCGAAGATGGGCGGACTAACAGCGCCATCCAGATTCAGCCGTTTTTCCACCAAAAACTTGCGGGTGGTGTAGTCCAGAATATACCGGATCCCACTCAGGTTACGGGATAGATAGTCTTCCGCAATGCGCCAGCGCCTGAGGTCCCAATAACGGTGGCCTTCAAACGCGAGTTCAACACGACGCTCATTTTGGATACGCTCCAATGTTAAGGAAGTCAATTGCGAGATGCCTGCCCGCTCGCGCACCTGGTTTAACGCGTCCAGCGCTTCATTGTGCCTGCCCAATGCGTAGGCTGCTTCGGCGTAGTTGAGCATCATTTCGGCGTAACGGAAAACAATGAAATCTTGGGTTGACCCGAATATGCCTGCAGAGGAGCTGTTGCCATTGTCTTTCTTTTCATCCAGGTATTTGAGTACCCCGAAACCGGTTTGGGTAACCTTCTGGTCGCCATTGGCGAGCACGCCTTTATAGGAACCAGTAGTCAATACCGTACCGTCTTCTTGCCGGATACCGTTGTAGAAATCCAGGTTACGCCCTTGCCATTTCGTATCTTGGGTGTATACCGTGGCCAAAAAGCGTGGATCCTTGCCCGCCCACAATTCCTCGGTCGTAATCAGCTGTCCCTTCAGGCCATCAAAATCGACCGTGCCCGGCCTACCATCTACGTATTCAAATACCTCGGCAAACTCGAGGTAAGGCGCATCGTGGATACCATTGGCCCAACCATTAGGAAAAGGACATTGGAAGTAATCATAGGCCCAGCCGGCACCTGCATAATCCTTATCACTGCCGTCGTGCTGCACCGCGAAGATTACTTCAGCGTTGCGCTTGGTGAGGAAAAGCTCCCTGAAATTGAGGGTTTTATCGGGATTGGCATTATAAAGTTGGAATCGCCCATCATTGATGATCTGTGTGGAGGCTTCCAGGGATGCTTCGTAATAGCGCGCTGCCTGCCCGCGCTCGATCCCAATCACGCCGTCCAGCTCAACTTCGCCGTGTTCGGCAATACTACCGGCATAAAGCGCCGCACGCGAAACGAGGGCGAGTGCCGCGTACCGGGACGGACGGCCCCAATTGGTGCCGTCGATTTCCGGAAGGTCGTCCACGATGGCCAGGCCTTCGGCAATGATGAAATCATACACTTCCTGCTCGGTGTTGCGCTTCGGGTATAATTCTTCCCGTGGGTCGGTATCTTGCTGTACCTTCATGATTAACGGCAACCCACCATAGCGCTTCACCATGTAAAAATAATTGAAGGCCCGTAGGAACCTCGCTTCGGCAATCTTTTGCGTCTTGAACGTTTCACTTACCTTGGATGAAGGCAGCTTTTCGATGATCTCATTCAAGGTACGGATTACTTGGTAGGGCCTTTCCCAGTACTCCAACAGTCCACCGTTGATCTTGAGGCCATTCACCTTGAATTGGTAGGCGTTGCCCGAAAAATTGGAAGTCGATTTCGACTCGTCGCTCACATTATTGACGTAAAAGATCGAGAAAAAAGGCTTTCCCGAGTTGTGTACGTCATCGGCTTCGTTCTGCAGCACAGTGGTAATCAGGTAAGCACCGGTCAGATAGGCATCTACCAGCTTTTCGTCATTCCATACGATGGTTTCGGGAATAACGTCCAGCGGCTCTTTGTCCAGCACGTTGCAGGCAGAAAAAAGTATCAGGAGGCTCGGGATTATCGCCCGGCCAATAAATTTTATATTGTAATTAGTTGACATGTTCATTTTAATTAATGTGACTTTTTCCAAAATCTTGTCCTAGAGGATGAGTGTCAATCCGAACGACAGGTTGCGCTGTTGCGGATAGTACCGGGATCCCCTGCCGGAAGGCATTTCGGGGTCGAGCGTATATTTGTTGAGCGCGCTGAACGTGAAGAGGTTCACGCCGGAGGCGAAGAGGCGGAGGCTTTGGATACCCACCGATCCGAACGTTCCCTTCTTGAATGTATAACCGATATTGACGGATTTCAGGCGTAGATAGTCACCTTTCATCAGCCGGTAATCCGATAGCCATCCATTGGATGGTGCACCGCCCAGACGTGGGATGATGGCATTTCGGTTGTTGTTTTCGGCCGTCCAGCGGTTGTTGTAAAATTCTTCCGAATTACCGTTGATGGAAGCCACCACATGGAATCCCAGTGCACCTTGCAACAGGAAGTCCAGGTCGAATCCTTTGTACTGGAACGTGGGATTCAGCCCCACAATCCAGGTGGGAACGGTACCCTGGCCGATCTCGACCTGATCTTTCCAATCGATCACCCCATCGCCGTTGGAATCCAGGTATTTGACATCGCCGGGACGTAACGTGGCATTGTCGCGTAAATCCTGATCATAGGGCAGGTTGTCGATCTCTTCCTGGCTGGTAAAGAGGCCATTCGATAGATAACCAAACGTACGATCCGTCCACTGGCCTGATTTTTTATTGATCCGTTCTTGGTCGGCGTCTACGTATTGGGGTTCTTCGTAATCGATCCACTTCGAGCGTGCCCAAGAGATGTTGCCGCGGATGTCCCAGTGCAGGTCGGATGCCTGGCTCCGGGTAGCCAGCATTAACTCAAAGCCGCGTGTATCGGTACTGTTGAGGTTTTCAGCCGGCAGTGATGCCCCGAAAGTGGAGGGCAGGGTAACGAGGCGGTTGGCCGGAATACCCGTCCGTTCGCGGTAGAATGCGTCCAGCGAGCCGTAGAACTTTCCTTTCCAAAACGAGAAGTCCGTTCCTAGGTTGTATATCTTTAGCTTTTCCCAGGTCAGAAGCGGATTTGGCAGTCCTTTGGAAAGGATGCCGGGATACCGGCCACTGCCCCAAATGTAAGAACCTCCGGTTGCGGAGCCACTGATGTCATATCCGGTAATGTAAGCGAAATTCCCAACGTTGTCATTGCCGGAGGCGCCGTAGCTGGCACGCAGCTTCAGGGCGTCCAAGGCAACAACGTCGCTGAAGAAGGCCTCTTGTTCCAATCGCCAGGCGAGGGAGATGCCGGGGAAGTAGCCCCACCGTGTAGCGGGAGGGAATTTGGCAGAAGCGTCGGCACGCAAGGTGGCTTCCACGATGTATCGGTTGTCAAACGAATAGTTCAGACGTCCCACCCAGCTCATCCGTCCCATCTCCACGGTACCCGCATTATTGGTCATCCCCTCGGTGCTGCCAGCCAGCATCTGGTCGATTTCGGGCGTGATAAAATTTGAACGGGCAGCTGCAACGAAGTCGTCGTAATAATCGGTCGACTCAAACAGCGCCAGTATGCTCAGGTCGTGCACGTCATTGAACACCCGGTCGTACGCGAGGGAGCCTTGCGACAGGATTTGTCGTCCACTGGGCAGGTTGTAGGAAAGGTTCGCCGTGCTGCCGAAGGCTCCCGCATGCGTATATACATCGGCTGCGAAGTCATACCGATAGAATGGAACCGGCTTGGAAAAGTTTTTGGTCGATGAGTAGTTCTGTTTGTAATCTACGAGTGCTTTCGCCTTTAAGCCCGGAACGGGGCGGAAATCGTAAGCAAGTTCGAATACGGCCCGGAGGTCCTGGCTCCGGCGGTCGCTGTAACCAGATAGTTTCCGGTCGGTCGTGATGTGAGCACCGCCCGTACCACCACCTTCGGCATAAGGTATCTTGTCCTTATCGGGAAACTCGGCGGGATACATGGGTTGAGTATTCCAGAAGTCACCCCAGATATTGTCGTCCAGATTCCGGGTGGTATAATCGCGCATGCTGATCGAGGTGGATAGGTCCATCCGCGCGGTCAACCCCTCGGTAATCGTGGCATCGATGTTGGAACGGAGGTTATAGCGCTGGAATCCGGCATCGCTCCGCTTGAAGAATGTTTCCTGCTTGAGGTAGCCGAGGAAGCCATAATATTTAATTTTTTCGCTGCCACCTCTTACGGAGAGATTATGTTGCTGTTGCGGCGACCACGTCCGGATGAGCAGACCATACCAATCGGTATTGGGATATTGTGGATCGCCACCTTCGTAAAATTTCTGGATCTCATCCAGCGTGTAAGGTGCTGTTGCTTCGGGTTGGCCGCCCTGGATGTGGCCTTCCCGGCGCATTTCTGCCAGTTGGCCCGATGAGGCCATGCGTGGCATGTTGGTAATCCCCTGCCATGTGGTGGAGGTGTTGAGCGTGAGCGTCGGCTTTCCCGTCTGCCCCCTTTTTGTGGTGATCAGGATGACCCCGTTGCCCGCGCGCGCACCGTAGATGGACGCCGAAGCATCCTTCAGTACGGAGATGGATTCAATTTCGTTGGCATCGATGGCATTGATGTTACCTTCGGAGCCGTCGATCAGCACCAAAGGCCCGTCAAAGCCACGGATTTTCAGGGTCGCGTTATCTGAACCAGGCAGGCCGGTAGATTGCAGCGTGATCAATCCCGGAAGACGCCCTGCCAAGGTGTTTGACACGGAAGCAACCGGCGTTTTGGTAATTTCATCTCCCGTAATGGAAGCTACCGACCCGGCGAGGTTAACGCGCTTCTGCGTGCCGTAGCCAACAACGACGACCTCGTTGAGGTTTTGCATGTCGGCGATCAAGACAATTTCCAACGTTGACAAAGTGGAGATCGTCACTTCCTGTGGTTGGAAGCCGACGAATGAAAAAGCCAGTACGTCGCCCACATCGGCGGCAACGTTAAAATTCCCCTCGCCGTCGGTCACGTCCGTACGGTCGCTGCCTTTGACCGCGATGGACACACCTCCTAAAGGTTTTCCTTGCTCATCAGTCACGGTACCACTCACCTGCCTTTGCGGTGGATCGGCCTGGCTGACTGCTACGGGCAACGTTTCCGGAGTCGCCGGTTTGGGAATGAGCGTCACCACTCGGCCATTGACTCGGTAGTCAAAGGGTTGTGCGACCATCAACTGGGGCAATACCTCTTTTACGGGTTTGTTTCTAACAGTGAGTGTCACGGGCTTCGCCTCGTCAAAATAGGCCGCCCTGAAAAGGAAACTGTATCCACTCTGTTCTTGTATTGACAGTAGGACGGATTCCAGCGATGCGTCCTGCACCGCCAGGCTGATACGCTGCGCATAGGTATAGGCTGAGACGTTAAACACGCCGGCGAACAACAATATTGCGGTTAGCTTCATCACCAGGAAATATTGGATTGGTTTACCGAATTTCATTAATCTTATGCAATTTGCATACGCACTTAACTTAGCTACCTAATTTAGGGGGCACCGCTAAAATTTATTGGTACTTGTCAGCTATTTCACTAAGTTTGTATGCTGGGTTATCAAATAGGACTACTACTCTCATTTAGTGTACTGTGGACTAACCCGGCACAAGCTGCCGGACTCCGATGGCCTTCGGGATCCGGCTTTTTTCTTACAGCCAGGTCAGGTAGAAACTATTGGCTCATCATAACACGCCTCCCTTCTCGTTTAAATTCATAACCTGTATTAAGCTCCAGTACATCCAGCAACTCGGACAACATGACCTCGCGTGAAAGCGTGCCCCACATCGGGATGTCGGGTATATTTTGAGGGTGCTCGAAGGATACGTCATACCACCGCTCGATCTGCCGCAAAACGGTGGACAGCGCCACCCGGTCGAACGTAAACTTGCCGTCTTTCCAACCGATGTAATACGATACATCAACCGCTTTCACATCGATATGCCCATTCCCGGTCACGGCTTGCTCACTGGGTTTCAGCACACGCCTATCGTCCGGATTGCTCGTATCTGTTACCCGCACGGCACCATGCACCACGGTGGTTGCTGTTGCTTCCTCATTTTCATAAGCATTGATGTTGAACTTCGTACCCAGCACTTCGACGATCTGCCCGGCGCTCTTCACGACAAAGGGCCGTTGCTCGTCGGCCGCCACTTCGAAATACCCCTCCCCCACCAATTCCACTTCCCGTACGTTTCCAGTAAATTTCGTCGGGTATCGCAGTGACGATGCCGCATTCAGCCATACACCGGTACCATCGGGGAGGGTGATCTGGTAGGTGCCGCCTTTGGGGGTAGCTAGCGACAGGGTATCCATCCGCTGATGTCTCCTAGCTGAGACGGTGGAGCCGTCTAGGTACGTAACCCCCTCCCTCACAACTATCCCGGTCTGCATTTCGCTTAAAGCAATCTGGCTGCCATCAGCTAGTGTCAATGTCGCGCGGTTTCCGCCGGGCTGGATATCCTGAACATGTACGGCTTCCGTTTGCTGATCTATGGCTTGGCGACCCATAAACAGCCAAATGCTGATTGTCGCTACAACCAACACGGCAGCGGCATAAGGCCACCACGACGGGATGCGATTTACCGTCTTCCGGGGTAACTTTCTGCGAATGGCTTCCACATCGGCCGTTATATCCGCTTCCGGGAGAACCGCACGCTGCTCCTTACCTGGCTTGTTGTACCAGGCCTCCACTACCGCACGCTCGGCATCGGTGCATTCGCCTGCCACATACTTCTCCAATAATCGCTTGAGTTCGCTATTATCCATACCTTTAGCCTGTATTCCGCCTCTTTACTATTATATATCCCTTACTTATGCAGTAGGGCGTATAAAAAAATGAAAAAAGTTTCAGGAGTATGGTTTGCTGCTACCTAATGCAGCACTATCGACAGCATAACCAATAAGGTGCCGAGCTTCACGCGCAGTACTTTCAACGCATTGTTTACCTGCTTTTTGACGGTTGCTTCGGATATATCCAATCCTTCGGCGATTTCCCGGTGCGAAAGGTATTGCTGGCGGCTCATTTGGAAAACCGTGCGCATTTTGGGGGGAAGTTGTCCGACTTCTTGTTCGATAAGCCGTTGCAACTCCTGTTCGCGGACCGCGTGGTCGGGCATCACCCCATCGTATTCCGCCACTTCCTTCAGGGTATCCAGGTAAGCGGTTTCCCGTTTTTTCCGGGCAAAGTATTTGATGATCTTATACCGCACCGCCGCGTACAGGTAATTGGGCAACACAATATCCGGACGTAGCGAACCACGGTTCACCCATAACGAAGTGAATAACTCTTGCACCAGGTCTTTGGCCGCTTCGCGGTTGTTCAGTTTTCTCCAGGCGTGCACATAGAGTAGTCCGCCATAACGGTTATAAACCGCTGTGTAGGCTGCATGGTCGCCCGCTGCAACGCGGCCAACCAGTTCACTATCCGTGGACGATATCTTTGGTGCTGACAACATAGTGTACAAACAAGAACAGGCTCAAAAGTAGTTTATAACTGATAAAATTACGGTTACCGTTTCGTTAATAAATTATCTTTTTTCATCGATTTCTACCGCTAAACAGCTGCATATGCCATACCGTAAATGTCGAATGTTGCCTGCCATTACCGGCAGATGCATAGTCGCACAGTTGGACGGGGGTGGGATCTGCCGCTTGCTCTGCGAAGGATTCAGGGATAAAAGCTGCTTCATACGCCATCCATACATCCATTCCCTCGGACGGAGCCGCCGGTTTCAGGGCTACATAACCTTCCTGATCGGACACGGGCCGAAGCACCGCGGTCAGTGGCGGACCAGGGAAACGTGAATCCCGCGCAAAGACAATAGGACCCCGGCGGATGGCTACAAAATTATTTACTCCGTCTCCGTGTTGGATCAGCCGGCCTCGCATATCCAGTTGGAGCGCAACCACATCGGTAGGTGTCCAGATGCGCGACAACTCCAGGTAACCACCTGCTTGTATCCCCTCCACCAGCGAGCCATTAACGGTTACCTTAGTTGCGGCACTCCAGGCTGGTATCCGCAGTCGCAAAGCAAATTCTTCAGGTTTGTCTAATTGCAACGAAAGTTTCACCGCACCTGAAACCGGGTAATCGGTCTCTTGTTTGATGGTGACGTCTTGTCCCTTTGGGGTTTTTAGGTCATATTCACCGCCTACATACAGGCTCACAGCCACACCTTTGTTGGTCGACATCACAGCGGTCAAAGGCAGGATGAACTGCCCCCGCGGGCCACTCGCGTTGCAACAGTTGAGGTCCATCCCGCATTGTCCGCTCCCCGGTAGGCGCTCGCCGTTCAACGGCGTGTATTTGGCCCAATCGGAGCCATCGCGGTTCAGTGCCCCCAATAACGCGTTATAGTAGGCTTTTTCGATTTCATCGGCATACTTCACATCGCCAGTAAGCCGCAGCAACTGCAGGTTCAATTTGATCCATGTCACCGTAACACAGGTTTCCTGGTAGTGGGTTACCGGCATGGCCTGCAACCGTCGCCCTCCAAACCACATCTCCTCGGAGGCACCCGAACCGGCAATGTTGATTTCCGTATCGCGGATGTTTTGCCAAGTATTTTCCACGGCTTCCCGGTATTCCGGCAATCCGGTGACCCGATAAAGTTCCAGCAAGCCTTCGTAACACGACATCATTTCGTAGGCTTTTTGGCCCTGTTCAGGACTATACCACTGCTTCGGCCTTGGAAAGCGCTTGCTGACATCGACCACAGATTTTCCGAGCAGCTGGGGGCCTTGCTCCAACTCCCACTCGCGGACGATCTCCTTTGCAAAATCCAGGTATTCATCCCGGCCACTCAACCGGTACAATTTCACCATAGGCTCCAGCGCTGAAGAGCCGGCCATACCACGGTAATTGCCTTTGGTAATGATCAGGCCGTCGCTACTCCCCTTGATTTCGCCGATCAGGTGATCGGCGACCTTTTGCGCAGCCTGCAAACTCAACGCGTCACCGGTCACTTCATAATAGTCCAACAATCCCAGCATCGTATATTTCCGACCCCAAATATCCCATTCCTGAAGGTGGCTACCAGGGGCGTAATTACCGATATAGCCATCTTCGGTTTGCGTGGCGAGCAATCCCGCCACAGCCCCATCGAGCACCTCCCTGAGTCTAGGTTCGGGTCGGTAGCGATAGGCCAGCACAGCCGAGGTAAACCATTTCCCCCAAAATTCACTTTGCCACAACCTGGTTTCCGTACGATTCCGGAACGGTTCGATCAAGTGTTCGACGTCTTGTGCCAACACCCGGTTTTCGTACGATTGGTTGAGCCGGTCTGCGACGTAACCTACCAGCCGGACACGCTCGGCTGGTATCAGGCCATCGCTCACCTGTTGGTCGACAACGACAATTGCCGAGCGTTCCTGCGCCGATACTTGCATGGCCACAGCGACCATACCCATCACCAACAGCGTACAAAGGGTTACCTGTGCTTCCTTAATCATGCTTTTTTTGGTTTATAATGTTACAGCAAAGGAAGTAAAATGCGATTAGACCACCGTCCCGCTCCGTCCTGTAGCACTTTACACTTCCCTTCCGTCGATTGTTCCACCCCCCCTGTCAATTGCTTATCTTCCATTGCCGAAGCAGTTTCGGCACTTGGCTGCTTCCACCTGAACCGCCAGTTGGCGGTGAAAGCGTGAGCACCATTGAAAGCAGGCAAGCAAGCGAATAACTGCCACGCCTGCCCGGCATGGAGAGCGGAAAGCATTAAACCAACCAATAATCCAACTATTATTTTGTATCTCCAGACAAACACCGCACCTTTGCCCCGTATGTAATATTATAACAAAAAGAAATCTTATGAAGCGAGTACTCTTAATCCTGCTCATCGTAGCAGTAAAATGGAATGCCATGGCTGATGAGGGTATGTGGTTCCTCATGCACCTCAAACGCCTCAACGAGCGTGATATGCAGAAAATGGGCCTGCAGCTCACCGCCGAGGAAATCTACAGCATCAACAACTCCAGCCTCAAGGACGCCATCGTACAGTTCGGTGGTGGTTGCACCGCGGAAATTATCTCCAAGGATGGGCTTGTGCTCACCAACCACCATTGTGGCTACGGCTCCATCGCGGAGCTATCGACACCCGAACATGACTACCTCACCAACGGTTTCTGGGCGGCAAGCAAGCAGCAGGAACTCAAACCTAAAAGCCTTTCGGTACGGTTTTTCGTTCGCATGGACGATGTAACCCAACGTATCCTGAGCTTGGTAAACGATGACATGACCGAGTCTGATCGCGAACGCACGATCAACCGCGAAATCGCCAAAATCGAACAGGAAAACAATGAAGGAGGCAAATACACCGTTTCGGTACGCCCCTTTTACAACGGCAACGAATACTATTATTTCGTCTATCAGGATTATACCGATGTGCGCTTGGTGGGTACACCTCCCAGCAGCATCGGTAAATTTGGAGGCGATACAGACAATTGGGAATGGCCACGCCATACGGGCGATTTCTCGCTCTTCAGGGTCTATGCTGATAAAGATGGTAACCCCGCCCCTCACTCGCCCGAAAACGTACCCCTACATCCCAAATGTCACCTCACCGTGAGCCTTAAGGGATTTACCAACAATGATTTTGCGATGATCCTCGGCTACCCCGGCCGCACGAATCGCTGGATGCCATCGGGAGGTATCGACCAGAATGTGAACTATGCCTACCCGGCTTGGGTGGAAGCCTCCAAAGTAGGAATGGACAACATGAAAAAACACATGGACAGCGACCAGCAAGTAAAGCTGGATTATGCATCTAAATATTCTCAAGTGGCTAATTACTGGAAAAACCGCCAGGGGATGATCGATGCCCTCAACGAGCACCATACCGCTGAAACCAAAGCGAAAGATGAAGCGAAGTTCAGCAAATGGGCAAACCGTAAGAAAAACCGCGGACGCTATGGCGAGGTCATGGCTACCATCAACAACTATTACGAGCAGACCAACTTGAAGGCACGCCATGACAACTACCTTATCGGCTTACTGCGCTCCAGCACATTCGCTGCCCTTCCCTATTCGCTGGGAAATGCATTGGTATACTATGCGCAGCAAAACCAAGCCAAACGCCAGGAACTCATACCGCAGATTCAGGGCAATCTCGAAGATACCTACAATAACATCCATCTCCCTTTAGAAAAGGATGTATTGGGTGCGCTGACCAACCTCTATGCAAGCAAGGCGACCGAAGCCGGTATCCCACAGTATGTGGAAGACTTATATCAATCAAACAACCGCGACCTCCGTGCGTATGTGAATGCCGCATTTGACAACAGCCTATTTGCCTCAAGGGAAAAAATCGAAGCATACCTTGAAAACCCGGATAGCACCTTGGTCCAACAAGACCCGTTGTTCCAACTCTCCACCGCGTTGCTTGACCGCTATCGTGAAAGTTCGCCTGAAAGCGAAGCGCTGGAAGCTGAATTCCAAAAGGCATTCCGATTGATGGTGGAAGGTTCCCTCAAGAAAAATCCGAAACGGAAATACTATCCGGATGCCAATAGCACGTTAAGGTTGACTTATGGCAAGATTAATCCGCTGCCCGCAGACCCGAGCAACGACGCCAGCATCAATTACTACACCACACTGAAGGGTACCATCGCCAAATACAAACCCGGTGATGAGGAGTTTGACCTGCCCCAGCGGCTCATGGACCTGTATGAAGCCAAGGATTACGGACGCTATGCCGACAAAGCGGGTTACTTGCCCGTCAATTTACTGACCGACAATGACATCACTGGCGGAAACTCTGGATCTCCGGTACTCAACGGAAACGGGGAGCTTATCGGATTGGCCTTTGACGGCAACATCGAAGCGATGGCAGGTGACGTTATCTTTGACCCGAAGTTGCAACGGACCATCTCTGTGGATATCCGCTACGTCTTGTTCATCATCGATAAATTTGCCAATGCTCCGCATCTGGTGGAAGAGATGACCATCGTGGAATAATTGCAATAAGGTTAAAAGCCGTTGATAGAGGCGCGGCAGAATCGCTCAATATGGCGGTTTCTGCCGCGCCTTTTTTATCCTCATCACGGTATAAAACAAACCACCAACCAAGTAGCTATCGTCTTCAAATGAATCCGTAAGTGGCTAAGCGCTCGGGTTATTTGGTTCTCAACACTCCGCTTGGAAATGCCTAACCGATCGGCTATCTCGTAGTTCGATAGGTTTTCCCTCCGGCTGAGCAGAAAAATCTCTTTACACCTCGCCGGAAGGTCAACCAGGATATTATCAATATCCTCCTCAAATTCGGCCCGCCTTATTCGCTCATCCCCACCGTTCTCCACCGATGGGGTTCCGATTAATTCCCAATCGTCGGTATAGTCTACCATGGAGGATTTCGCTACCCTCATGCACTTAAACACATGATATCGGGCCGCCGCACGTAAATAAGCAGAAAACAACTGGATATCTAGCACATGGCGCCGTCGCCAGAGATTAATGAAGATATCATGGGTTATTTCTTCACTTTGCTCTTTATTTCTCACATAAGAAAAAGCGGTTCTATAGATAGTCGACCAATAGCGGTCAAACAATACAGCGAAGGCCGAAGTGCTATCGTTTACAACAGCTTCCCATAATTGCCTGTCAGTACGGATCGCGTCGCCAGCAAGCTGACTCCCTTTGGAACTCATAAAATCTTTTCCGTCGTTTGCCGTGAGTGATTAAATTTAAATTGGTTTAGCAGCGCAAGTGGCCAAGACTTGTGCTGCATGACAAAGGTACACCACGCCTGGGCATGCTAGTCTGCCGATTTGTTTCAAAATTTCGCTAATTCGTCTCAAGTTTCCGAATTCCTGCTCATCGAAAAACCTATCGGAACATCAGGAAAATCGGGTCTTATTGTTTTTTCAAAAAAAATCAGCTAACGGTGTGTGTGTGTGCAGCGTGAAATCAGACTCTACCATTATAGCAAGCCTATAAAATTATGATGTCCAAAGAAGCCTATATGGCCTTGTACGAGAAATGTAATGCGGGCCAATGCTCATTGGAAGAATTGCGTTTGCTCGAAACTTACCGCGATGCATTTGAGTTGACGGATCTGCCATGGGACGAGGCCGCCATGGGGCACCAGGAGCGGACGAGGAGGCGTATCAGAAAGTGGTTGGAAAAGGAAATTCGCTCCTCCGGAGCACAAAAGTCGAAATATCCCTTCTACATGTGGTCACGATATGTCGCTGCAGCAGTAGTGTTAGTGGCAACCGTAATTATTTTTGGCCTGCATCGTCATTTCATTCCCGCCAAGAAGGTTGCCGAGTCCCCGGTCGCTATCCAGCCGGGCGGCAACAGGGCGATGCTTACGCTTGATGATGGATCACAGATTGCGCTGGATCTGGCCAACATAGGCGAAATAACCGACCGGGGCAACGTGCACGTCACCAAGCTGAGGGATGGACAACTGGCCTATAGCTACCAAGGGGCAACTCCTTCAGTCCCTGAAAACAATATATACCATACAATCAGCACGCCACGAGGTGGGCAGTATCAGGTGAGCTTGTCTGATGGGACAAAGGTATGGCTCAACGCAGCCTCATCTATCCGGTTTCCCGCAACATTCACTGGTCACGAGCGTGTCGTGGAAATCATAGGGGAAGCCTACCTGGAGGTGGAAAAACAACCCGGAAAGCCGTTTATCGTAAAGGGAAACGACCAACGCATCACCGTACTGGGTACGCGCTTCAATGTGATGGCCTATCCCGACGAACACCAGGTGCAAACAGCATTGCTCCAAGGGCATGTGTTGGTACGCATCGGCCAAAAAGATTACCCACTGCAACCCGGCCAACGTACAACATTTGACAAACGCAAGGAACGTGTTCGGGTGGAAGCTTTTGACGCCGAGGAAGCCATAGCCTGGCGTTCCGGCCATTTTATGTTCAAAGACGAACCTGTGGAAAGCGTGATGCGGAAAATAGCACGATGGTATGACGTGGAGATTGCCTATGAAGGCAACATGGAAGGCAAGCTGTTTTCAGGCACCATCTCCCGCTACGACCAAGTGCAAGACGTATTAGACATGCTCGCCTTAACGGGTACTGTAAATTTCAAAATCGAAGGAAGGAGGATCATCGTTATGGAGTGATGCATACTTGCTAGGCCAAGGAAAGAATACCGGGAGCGCTCGAACCGCCCCCGGCATAAATACTTTGGCCATATAATTAACAACAGGACACTTACACAATTATTAATTACCACAAACCAAGTAAACCAAATGTATAAAATCTATACTGCATTACAAAATAGATTCAACGTTTGTAATGCCATAATGTTATTGAAGATTATGAAGCTCATTGTCTTGTTAACCGTTATTGGCACCGTACATGTCAACGCATTTACCTTTGGGCAACGGATAACCGTGCATCTCGAAAACAGTTCGTTTGAGGAGATGCTGCAGACGGTTAGAAAGGCCAGCGGATACAACGTCTTATATAACCCGTTGACCCTTACAAAAACGACATCCATCACCGCGGATTTCAAGGATGTCTTACTAGAAGAAATTCTTGAACAGTGTTTCCGAGGCCAACCTGTTACCTACACGATTAACAAAAAAACAATTGTAGTAAAAAGTCGGCCAACGCAGCCTGACCTCCATGCTCCTCAGCGGCTGCCAACGCGCACATTTATCCAAGACCAGCAAATACGAGGGATTGTACAGGATTCTACGGGACAAATTTTGACCGGCGTCTCCGTATTTGTAAAAAGCAGGCCAAGCGTAGGGACGACCACAGATTTAAATGGACGGTATATTTTAAATGTACCGGCCAACTCCGTGTTGGTTTTTAGTTTGGTTGGTTTCGAAACCCAGGAAGTGAACACCTCGGGGAGAGAGGTCATTGATATCGTTATGGTTGAAGCCGAGAATTTGATGGAAGAAACGGTTGTGACTGCCTTTGGACAACGCCAGCGAAAAACGGACCTTATTGGCTCGGTGTCTTCGATTAATCCGGAAGAACTTCGGATTCCCAGCAGCAACCTCACTGGAGCACTACAAGGACGGGTGGCTGGAGTGATATCCTTTCAGCGTAGCGGCGAGCCCGGTTTGGACAATGCTGACTTTTTCATCCGTGGAGTAGGTACGTTCGGCGTTAACAGTAGACCATTGATTTTGATTGATAATATGGAAGTTTCTTCGGATGACTTGGCACGAATCCCGGTCGATGATATCGCCAGCTTCTCTATCCTAAGGGATGCAACGGCAGCCGCTGTGTATGGATCCCGCGGAGCGAACGGGGTGATATTGGTTACGACCAAATTAGGTAAAGACGGGCCTCCAAAAATCACTTTCCGGGCTGAGCAGCGCCTATCAACGCCAACGCGTATGCCGGAGATTGCGGATCCCGTAACCTTTATGAAAATGCACAATGAAGCCGTCCTCACGAGAGATCCACTTGCCCTCACACTTTACAGCGAAGAAAAAATTGCCATGACGGCAGCAGGTGCCGATCCCATTAAATACCCTGCGGTAAATTGGCTTGATGAAGTCACCAAACCCAACACCCGTACACAGAATTATAACCTGAGCATTTCAGGCGGCGGACGGGTAGCCAGCTATCTTGTAAGTGGCAACCTCACACAGGATGATGGGCTTATCCGTGTCAATCCAATCAATAATTTTAATAATAATGTGGATTTTAAGGTCTATAACCTGCGCAGCAACATCAACGTAAACGTTACCAAGTCCACCCAGTTAATGGTGCGTGCGGTGGCCAATTTCAGGAATTACAGCGGGCCCCCAGAGGGAGGGAGTTCGTCCTTCCGGAATGCCATGCGTGCAAACCCAGCGTTGTTCCAACCCGTATACCAACCCGGGCCACAGCAATCGTACATTAGCCATCCACTTTTTGGAAATTTCGATGACGGAAGTGGTACGAACTACCTTAATCCTTATGCCCAAATCGTACGAGGCTATTCGGAGTGGTCGCAAAGCAATATGCAGGTACAGATTGAACTCCACCAAGACCTGTCCCAATGGGTCGAAGGGCTGAAATACCGGGGATTGGCTAACGCTTCGCGTAGCGCCTATATGGAGTACCGCAGGCAGTACAATCCGTTTTACTATATGCCGGGGTCCGTCGATCCCAATACCGGTTCCTATTCCTACTTATCCCTTAATCCATTAACCGGGACTGAATACTTAGATTATAGTGAAGACGGAAGAGGCCAAGAGTCGCTTTTCTATATGGAAAATGCGCTTAGTTATTCTCGTACGTTTCAGGATAAACATTCCGTAACGGGTATGCTGATTTCTACGATCAGAAACCGCATCACCCTTCCGAGAGACGGAACGACTTCTCTGCTCGCCACCCTACCGTTCAGAAATGCCAGTTTTTCCGGAAACTTCACCTATGTGTATGACAACCGCTACCACGCACAGTTCACTTTTGGCTACAATGGTTCGGAGGTTTTCGCAAAAAATTACCGTTGGGGTTTCTTTCCTTCTGCTGGGATTGCCTGGACCATACATAATGAGCGTTTTATGGAACCTGTTCGTGATATTTTCAGCACGGCACGGCTCCGATTGACCCATGGATTAGTCGGGAACGACAATATCAATGACGAGCGCTTTTTCTACCTTTCCAATGTAAACCTAAGTAACGGTGGTCGTGGATTTACTTTTGGGATTTCCCCAAATGAACAGTATGACAGGAATGGTGTTTCCATAAATCGTTATGCCAATCCTTATGTCACTTGGGAAATATCAAGACAGACCAATCTCGGTATAGATTTAGGTCTATTCAACGGCAAGTTCGGTTTTACAGGGGATATTTTTCGACAGGTACGAAGTAACGTCGTACAACCGCGCGCTTCGCTACCCTCCACGATGGGTCTCTCAGCACAAGTGCTTGCGAACCTTGGAAAGTACCAAAGTGAAGGCTTTGACGCCGAGTTAACCTATATGCAGAGTGTCAACCAAAATTTGTGGTTTCAGGGAAGGGGAACCTTTACTTTTGCCAGAGGTAAATACCTCTACTATGAAGAACCAAATTACGACCATGACTACCTGAGCCGTATAGGACTGGATGCGAATCAACGCCGCGGATACATTGCCGAGCGCTTGTTTATTGACGACGAAGAGGTATTCAATAGTCCGCAGCAGTCTTTCGGACAAATGGTGATGGGTGGCGATATCAAATACCTCGACGTCAATGGCGACGGTGTGATCAATTCAAACGATATCGTGCCGATCGGCTTTCCTACTACACCGCAGGTCAATTTTGGATTTGGGCTGACCACCGGCTACAAAAACTTTGATTGCTCGTTCTTCTTTAGTGGGATGGCACGCACATCGATGCATATAAATCCTTTGTCGTGGGATCCCAATGATCCTAATAATAGTGGGTCCGCTCCCTTTGGCAGCATGGGTGCGCCAAATGCGGTGCTACAACCCTGGGCCGATAGCCACTGGTCTGAAGACAATCGGAATATCTACGCCTTATGGCCCCGCCTCAGTCAGAATCCCCTTCCTAACAATACACAAACCAGTACCTATTGGATGCGCGACGGGGCTTTTCTCCGTCTAAAACAAGCGGAGATCGCATATACACTAGATTCCGACTTTACACGCAGATACAAGATCGACCGGTTTCGGATATACGCCAGTGGCAACAATCTCTTTAATATTAGCGCATTCGATTTGTGGGATCCCGAGATGGGAGGCTCTGGATTGCGGTATCCCTTGCAGCGTGTATTCAATCTCGGTATATTAATGACCTTATAAGGCAGAAGGTAATCAATAATAAATACTATTCAAATGGCAACTAAGATTATAAAAATAGTGGTTTTATTCGGCATGTTATCCATCGGCAGCTGCAATAAATACATGGATATCGTACCCGATAATGTCGCGGAACTCAAACAGGCTTTTTCGATGAAAACGATGGCGGAGCGCTTCTTATTCACCTGCTACAGTTGGATTCCCGGTGGTTTCAGTTTAACCAGCAATCCGGCCTTATTGGGAGGGGATGAGTTTTGGCTGAACTCGACCACGAATTACTCCCAATCTGCTTATCCCAATTGGTACCTTGCCATGGGCGGACAAAACTCCAACAGTCCTTTACTTAATTATTGGGATGGTAATGCGGGCGGAACTCCCTTATGGCGGGGCATTCGCGAATGCAATATCTTCCTGGAGAATATTCAAAGTGTACCGGACATGGATCAAATGGAAAAAGACCAGTGGACAGCCGAAGTGGAATTTCTCAAAGCCTATTATCATTATTACCTGTTGCGCGTTTATGGGCCTATCCCCATTGTGGACACAAACATTCCAACCTTTGAAGACCCCGAAAATGTGCATTATGAGCGGCAACCGATCGACGATGTCTTTGCCTATATCATCGGAAAGATTGACGCAGCCATGCCTGCCCTCCTCCCGGATGTGTTGACACCTGTACAGGACAATGGGCGAATTACCCAGCTGGTGGCCAAGGCCATGAAAGCGGAAATTCTGATGACCGCGGCAAGCCCCTTATTCAACGGCAATACCGATTACCCGAATTATCAAAACGCCGTGGGACAACCCTTGTTCAACGACACCCACAGCGTGGAAAAATGGCAGTTAGCCGCTGACGCCTGTCGGGAAGCCATCGAGGTAGCCCATGCGGCGGGCAGATCGCTGTATAAATGGGTTCCGCCTACCAATATGCTCATCCAGCCACAGCAAAGCACCATCAATCAAATGAGCCTGCGGCAGGCCGTTACCGAACGGCAGAATAACCCCGAGTCCATCTGGGTTAACAACAGAAGCAGGGCTCACCAACCAGAACAAGGCTGGGCGTTTACGCCGCGAAGTGCAGACCCGGCACGAATCACAAACCAGTCTTTGGGCGGTTTTATGGCACCCACGCTCAACATGGCGATGAAATTTTACAGCAAGAACGGTGTTCCGATAGAAGAAGACTACGACTGGGATTACGCGAAACGTTTCGACTTGCGCGAGGTGCCTTTAGGTGCGTCGCCTTACGAATACGATCTGATCCCAGGTTATACCACGGTGGGCCTACATTTTGACCGAGAAGACCGCTTCTACGGATCGCTTTCCTTTGATGGCGGACGGTACTACATGAGCAGCCATACCGATGACAAACTTGCTTTTTCCATTAATGCCAGACCCGGCGGCAATGCTGCGGCGACGAATTCCCCTACCCGATATTCCGGTACGGGCTATACCCCCAAGAAATTGGTGAGCTACTTTAATGTGATTGGTGAAAACAACGTATTTACCAACTATGCTTATCCGTTCACCATGATGCGCTTGGGCAATTTGTACCTCCTCTATGCGGAAGCCCTCAACGAAATTAACGGGCCCGGTGATGAGGTCTTTGATTACCTGGATTTGATCCGAGAACGAAGCGGACTAGATGGAGTGGTAGAATCGTGGAACGAGCACGCTAGAAATCCCAATAAACCCAATACCAAAGAAGGTTTACGACAAATTATCCACCAAGAACGTGCCATTGAGTTGGCGTTTGAATCCCAACGTTTTTGGGATCTAAGGCGATGGAAAACAGCGCAAGACGAGTTAAATACACCTATCTTCGGTTGGGATTACCGTCAAAATTCGCCACAAACTTACTACCGCCGTGTCGTCATGTACAATCGGACATTTACACAACGGGACTATTTCTGGCCGATCAGTATCAATGAATTGCGGAGAAATGATAAGCTGTTACAATCTCCATTATGGTAGAGAAAAACATAATTATCACTTAAAACATACATTATCGATATGCACACGTTATCAAACTATACAACACGCCTGATCAGTTGGGGCTGGATTTGCCTCCTCCTGTTTAGTTGCGCAGAGGGTCTAGAGCCTGCCCCTTCTCGGCAAGGAGAAACGCCTAATCCCATTACTACGTATGAAGCAGAGAGCATCGCTGGTGGTGCCATCATTAGCTATGAACTGCCGGCCAGTAGCGACCTCCGATACATCAAAGCGGTTTATACGATGGCTGATGGTCGTGTCCGTGAGAGTAAATCTTCCATTTACAAAAATTCGATTACCGTAGACGGATTTGCTGCAGCTGGCGATTATCAAGTCGACCTCATCGCAGTAGGTGTCGGTGAAGTCGAATCGGCTGCCAAAAGCATCACGATTACGGCGTTGACACCGCCCTACCTGCAAACACTCGAAACACTGGCCGGGGAGGGTAATCTAAACGCCACCTTTGGTGGCATCCAAGTCCGTTTCGAAAATATGGCAGAAGCTCCGCTCGTTATCCATGTGCTGGCAAAAAATGACCTGGGTGAATGGGAAACGGCGCGGGACTTTTACACCAAGCTTTCCTCTGGAGGGTTCAGTATACGGGGCTTTCCTGCGGTTGAACGGGAATTCGGCATTTTTGTAACAGACCGTTGGAACAACCGATCGGACACCTTAATCCGGCCTTTTGTCCCCGTTTTCGAAATAATGATGGACAAGTCGCTATTCAGACAGTACAATTTGCCTACAGATACCCACGTCAAGCACTCCAATTTCTATTCTACGCAAGTACTTTGGGATGGTGCCGATTGGGTATCCAGCACCATTTTCCACACAGCTCCAGGCACTGGGATACCTCAGCATTTCACCTTCGATATGGGTGTAGCTGCAAATCTGAGCCGCTTCCTGATGTATTCCCGGTTAAACCACGAATATCAATTCAATCACCCTAAAGTTTTTGAATTGTGGGGTTCGAATGCACCCAATCCAGACGGCAGCTGGGAATCCTGGACACAGGTGGGAACCTACACGTCGATAAAACCTTCCGGATTGCCGCTGGGCGAGCAAACAACCGATGATTTCAACTATGCGCGTGCCGGGGAAGAATTTGAAGTAGAATACCAGGAAGAAGCCTACCGTTATTGGCGATGGAAAACAACAGATACCTGGGGTGGCAATTCGGATGTATCTATGGGCGAACTCACTTTTTTTGGCCGGGCGGAATAGCCTAATACAGCTAGGTTAGTTTTTACTACGATCTTTAAATCTATATACAACATGAAATTGAGAAGGATAAATATACAAGCAGGGGTGCTGCTCACCATGGCCCTGTTGCTCGCGCAATGTACTCCGATTGACTATCACTACCGAGATTACCTGGAAAACGCCGAAAAAGTTTACCCCGGCCGGGTAGATTCGTTGCTGTTCAAGCCTGGCAATAACCGAGCGGCTATTCGATCCCTCATCAGCACGGATTCTCGGATCGCGAAAATGCGTGTCACCTGGGGGGCGGAGGGTGTTTTTGAGACAGACATTGCTCCAAATGAGATTGCCGGTTACAAGGAGGTGGTCATTCCAGAAATTGCCGAGGGCATCTATACGTTTGAGGTCCGTACCTTTGATAATCAGGGAAACCAATCCATGCGTTCCGAGATATTTGGCCGGGTGTATGGCCAAAGCTACAGCGACAACCTCAACAATCGGATTATCGATAACGTGAGAAAAGATGGGGAAGACCTTATCATTAATTGGTTTCCGGAATCAGCTGATTCGACCTTGTTGGGTACCGTTGTTTCTTACCAGACAGGTGCAGGAGACTCCGCGCACGTCGTTACCGGCCCCGCGCTCAACCAAACCTTACTTCCGCAGTTTAAAGCGGAGACCCAGTTTAACTTTCGCACGCGCTATAAACCAACTTCATTGGCAATAGACACATTTTATGCGGCCAATCAAACCATCGATCCAGTGGACTATATCGTCACTGAGCGAACAACTCACCCTAGAGAAACATGGTCAATCGCAGGTTTCAGTTCCGAGGAGACAAGGGGTGGTCGGCTGGCGGAGAAAGTCCTCGATGGCGATGCAGGGACCTTCTGGATTGCTAACTGGTCCGGAGATAGCGGCCCGATCCCGACTTATCCCGACCATTGGCTCACCGTAGATATGGATGAAGTACTGGACGTGGACGGCTTTTTCTTTGCCCAGAAAAACGGCGACCGTAAGATCCGGGAATTGGAAGTACACATCAGCGATGATAACGAGTCGTGGGAAAACTTAGGTTTGTTTAGCTTGGCCAATATCGACCGCGAAAACCAACATATAGACTTGCCACAACGGAAGTCGTTCAGATACTTCAAGCTGGTGCCCGTTTCAGGTCATGACGCTCAACAGCAGCCCGGTCTAGCGGAAGCGGGCACATATTATTATTGAAAGTTGGAATAGTATTCCATTCAGCACAAGTACATCATCTGTCAAACCTTTAAAAACAAATATGCTATGAAACGATTGATTTTTAATGTATGTGCACTCGGTTGTGCAATACTGTGGAGCGCATGCGAGAAATTGCCCGGCTGGACGGATAATCCGGAACCACAGGAAGATCTGTCAGGACTTATTGTAGACAGTACATTTACAAACCCGATTTTGCCTGGTGGCCCGGATCCATGGGTGACCCAGAAAAACGGAACCTATTACTACACGTATA
Source organism: Parapedobacter tibetensis (assembly GCF_024704835.1). GTDB lineage: Bacteria > Bacteroidota > Bacteroidia > Sphingobacteriales > Sphingobacteriaceae > Parapedobacter > Parapedobacter tibetensis. The sequence continues at coordinate 55,123 of NZ_JAMXBE010000018.1, read as the reverse complement.
CACACGGTGGTAGGTTGGTGATCTTGGAGACCGAGAATTTATCAGAACTCGCTTCGGCACGTAGGCACGAGGTATGGATTCCGCCCACTGGAATGCCCTATTCGAGGAATCTATGGGCACCCGAACTCCATGAGATTGACGGTAAATGGTATTTTTATTTTGCTGCCGACAATGGGCAAAACGCCAACCACCGCATGTATGTGGTCGAGAATACCTCGCCCAACCCGGTGGAAGGTAATTGGGAGCTGAAGGGAAAAGTAGCCGACGCATCAGACCAATGGGCAATCGACGGTACGGTATTTCGGCACAATGGGCAATTGTACATGTTGTGGTCGGGGGGCAATGCGGGAGCGCCGCCACAGCATATCTATATTGCGGAAATGAGCAATCCGTGGACCATCTCCAGTGAAAAAGTGATCATCGCTTCGCCCACCTACGATTGGGAAAAAAACGGGAATCCGATTAACGAAGGCCCACAGGTACTGATTAATCCTCAAGGGAGCGTATTTGTGGTTTATTCAGGTAGCGGTTATTGGGTGGATGGCTATTGCCTCGGTTTGTTGACACTTCAGGAAGATGGAGATCCCATGAGTCCGGCCGATTGGACAAAAAAGCCGGAACCCGTTTTTTCAATGAAAGCGGAGAGCAATGCCTACGGACCAGGGCATAACGGATTCTTCAAATCGCCGGACGGCACGGAAGACTGGATCATTTACCATGCGCGCACCAACCCAGGTGGTGGCAGCCGCAACCCCCGTATCCAGCGGTTTACATGGAATACCGATGGAACACCCAATTTCGGGGAGCCTGTACCCATCGAAACCGCACAAAAGCGGCCGTCCGGCGAAACCATCCGGCTGATCTATCCGAAGGACGATTGGTCGATCGCCGGATTCAGCTCGGAGGAAATCAACAATAGTCGCCTGGCTATCCGCTTGATCGATAATGATTTAACCACGTATTGGATTACCCGCTATTCTTCAGACCCGACAAATTATCCCGATCATTGGATTACAGTAGATATGGGTGAAGTAAGGAAAGTCGATGGCTTTATTGTTTCCCAGAAAAATGGCGACCGTAAAGTGAAGGAGCTGGAAATTTTTGTGGGCAATGATAATGAAACATGGGAAAGTTTAGGTGTGTTCGAATTGAATAACATTAATCGTTTGCGGCAATATGTGGATTTGCAGCAACAAAAGCAATTCCGTTATTTCAAGTTGGAGCCGGTATCCGGCCATGACACGCAGCCACAACCTGGTCTAGCGGAAGTAAGCGCTTACGGGTTTGGGGATTGACAAAATTTATGGGGGGATTGCCCCCCCCCCCGTAAATTTTATTTCTTGGCAAACTTAAAATCCTTACCCAAGAACTTCGCATTGCTCCCTAATTCCTCTTCGATACGGAGCAACTGGTTGTACTTGGCAATCCGATCGGAACGCGATGCAGATCCAGTTTTGATCTGCCCGCAATTAAGCGCCACAGCCAAATCCGCGATGGTGTAATCCTCCGTCTCGCCGCTGCGGTGGCTCATCACGGAAGTATATCCGTTGGTCTGTGCCAAGGATACGGCATTGATGGTTTCCGTCAGGGAACCGATTTGGTTCACTTTCACCAGGATGGAGTTTGCCGTATCGGTATCAATCCCTTGTTGCAAGCGTTTGGTATTGGTTACGAACAAGTCGTCCCCTACTAGCTGTACGTTTGCGCCGATTTTTTCCGTCAACACTTTCCAACCGTCCCAATCGTCTTCATGCATACCATCTTCGATGGAGATGATGGGATATTTCGAACTCAATTCAGCCAAATAAGCCGCTTGCTCATCACTGGTGCGGATGGCGCCTTTGTCACCTTCGAATTTGGTATAATCGTATTTGCCGTCTTTGTAGAATTCGGATGCTGCGCAATCCAGCGCCAGGTAAATATCGTCTCCCGCTTTGTATCCTGCGGTTTCGATGGCTTTCAAAATCGTCTCGATCGCATCTTCCGTGCCATCGAACGACGGCGCAAAGCCTCCTTCATCGCCCACGGCGGTAGATAGGCCACGGTCGTGCAGGGTTTTCTTCAGGGTATGGAACACTTCTGCCCCCCAGCGCAAAGCCTCCGAAAATGAAGGTGCACCCACGGGCATGATCATAAATTCTTGGAAAGCGATGGGTGCATCAGAGTGGGAACCGCCGTTAATGATATTCATCATCGGGATGGGAAGTGTATTGGCATTGACACCGCCGATGTAGCGATACAAAGGTTGGCGACTTTCTTGCGCTGCCGCTTTCGAAACGGCCAATGAAACACCCAGAATTGCATTTGCCCCCAAATTGCCTTTATTCTCCGAACCGTCAAGCTCAATCATTACCCGGTCTATCGCATTTTGCTCGAAAACATCTATCCCTTGCAACGCATCCGCAATTTTGATGTTTACGTTCTCTACAGCCTTTAAAACGCCTTTCCCAAGGTATTTGGACTTATCACCATCCCGCAATTCAACCGCTTCATGTATCCCTGTTGAAGCCCCCGAAGGAACGGCCGCACGGCCTACAAAACCGTTTTCTGTTGTTACGTCTACCTCGATGGTAGGATTACCGCGCGAATCCAACACTTGGCGCGCATGTACGTCGATGATCAAACTCATGTATTTTCTATTTTATGGTTATCTATAATATAGTGACATCCCTGAACTTAGTGTAAACAATACACTATCAATTTTGTTTGCCAAATATATCGATTTAATACAAACTTGCAAAATTAAGCTATCGGCTATCAGCTTCTTGCCCCCTAGCGCTACGCCAACATGGTCAAGAAATCGTCAAACAGGTAGCGCGAATCATGCGGGCCGGGTGACGACTCGGGATGGTATTGCACCGAGAAGGCCCTCTTGCCCTTTACCCGTATGCCCTCGATGGATTTATCGTTGAGGTTCACATGCGTGATCTCCACCTTGTCTGAGTTTTTGATGTCTTCGGCCACCACGCCGAATCCATGGTTTTGGCTTGTGATTTCACACCTGTCAATGATCACATTCTTCACGGGATGATTGATTCCCCGGTGTCCATTGAACATCTTCTTGGTACGTATATCATTGGCCAAGGCCAATAATTGATGCCCTAAGCAAATCCCAAACAACGGTCTATCGGAAGCGAGGATATCCTTTACTGTCTGCACGGCATAATCCATGGCTGCGGGGTCGCCGGGGCCATTGGAAATGAAATAACCCTGGGGCGCCCAAGCCTCCATTTCAGCAAAAGTGGTCTTAGCAGGGAATATCTTGGCATACACCTTACGCGTATCGAAATTGCGGAGGATATTCTTTTTGATACCCAAATCCAGCACGGCTACGCGATGTGAAGCGTCTTCATTACCATAATAATATGGTTGTTCTGTGGTCACTGCTGATGAAAGCTCCAAGCCAGCCATGGAGGGGACTTTGACTAACTGTTGCATGAGTTCTTCCACATCCGAGGTTTCGGACGATATAATGGCGTTCATCGCACCCTTGTTGCGGATATGACGCACCAATGAGCGGGTGTCGATATCCGAGATACCCACCAGGTTGCCATCCTCGAAATATTTTTGGATGGATGAGTCGGCCATCTTCCGGCTGTAGATTACGCTGTAGTTCTTGCAGACCAAACCAGCGATCTGTATCCGCTCCGATTCGGATTCGTTCACCGTGATTCCGTAATTGCCGATATGGGCATTGGTGGTCACCATGATTTGGCCATAGTAGGAAGGATCCGTAAAGATCTCCTGATAACCGGTGGTGCCGGTATTGAAACAAATCTCGCCTGTGGTGGTGCCGATTTTCCCGGCAGCCTTGCCATGGTAGACGGTGCCGTCTTCCAGTAGTAAAATCGCCGGCAGTTTGCTGTAGTTGGTCATTCGTTGTAATCTATCTATTGATGGTTTGTATTTGTAATCGTACATAAAGTAGGGTGCTCATCCATACCGGAGCCTTGTCTTACACCCTTATCCATAAAAAAAGCCCTTATCGGGCCCAAAAACGTATTAAAAAAGCAAAACCCACCTGAAAGATTTCTGGGTTTGGGGTATTTCGTCCTGAAGTATGCTACTTCAATTTTCACGAGGGACAAAGGTAAGGATTTATGGAATAACTAGGAAATTTTTTTGTGCTTACCGCAACCGCAAAGATTAGGATATACTAACGATATTTCAAAAGGCCATTGAAGACGGATCCTACATATCTGCCATAGAAAGGTACATCCGGTGTGTTGATGTGATTTTTGAAAAAAAATAGCGTTTCCAATTTGATGGGGTTGCCCCGATACTTACGAGTAAGTAACCTGAAAATCGAAAGTGGACGGAAAGCGTGTGATTTTTTTGTGAAGATGACCACGAATTTACGGAAGATTACAGTAAATATTTGTACATTTGTAATTATGGAAACGCTGATCGTAGAGCCACATAATAAGAAGCAATTAGCCGCCATTAAGGCAGTACTGAAGGCTTTGGGTGTTAATTTCAGAAAAGCTGATGAATCTCCATACGATGAAGCCTTTGTGGCAAAAATCAAGCGGGGAGATGAAGCCTTGGAGAGAGGCGAAGGTACAAAGATGACCATTGCAGAATTAGAAGCGTTGTGGAAGTAACTTTTCTCCCAGAGGCCATTGATGATTTAACGTATTGGCAGAAAACAGGTAACAAATCTACACTTAAAAAAATATCGCAATTGACCGAAGCCATTCTCGAATCACCTTACAAGGTAATTGGCAAACCCGAACCTTTAAAACACGATCTAAGCGGCAAATGGTCTAGAAGAATCAACCAAGTCGACCGTTATGTGTATAAAGTTGAATCTGGACAGCTTGTCGTATATTCATTGAAAGGGCATTATTAACAGGCACGCTTTCATCGAAAAACTTGTTTCTTAATTATTCCTCGTTTCTTGTCTAAGCATACAATAGCACTAGTATGGTGGCACTGTCGATAGCGTCTTCGGACTTCCGTTCATTCCTGAGGCCCCAATACCCCCACATAAACACTCCGGCTGTATTGTTTTTTCCTAGCGTTATGCACGAAGATGTACACGTGGAAAGCCACCGAGCGGAGCTGCGGGGGCAGGTCGACTCTGATGTATCCTTCGCTCCGGATGCAGGCATGCGTATTCCGTCCGGCGATGCCTTCTTCGGGGCTATACACCACCAGCACCACCTGGTCGCTCGGGCTGGCCATGGGATTCGGTTCACTTGAGAAATAAACCTCTAGTTCGGCCGACCCGAGCACCACATCTCCGACTTGGAGGCCGGGCAGTATACCGGTGCTTACCGCCACCCGCTCGGGAAGGATCCGCTGGTCGGGGTAATGCCCCTCGACGGCATCCTGCATCAGCTTTTTGAGCGCCTGGCCGAACGCTTTGCTTTTACTGCCGTTGCCTTGGTTCATCCAGCTTTCCGCAATGACCTGCCTCAGCGGGTTGAGAAAGGCCATGGCCAAACGCATGCGTTGCTGCACGGCCAGTTTGCCGTACGATTGCTCTTTCTTCTTGGGTTTGCTCCTGTCGTAGAAAAATTCCATGGCCACTCCTAAGGGTTAAGTTTATGTTCAACCGGGATGTACACCGTCTTTGAAACATGCCTACCCAGCTTATCGGCAAAGAAAAGCCAGACATGCAAATCGCTACTGTGGGCATCTGTATCTTTGATAATACGTACCTGATCGCCCCCGTCATGGCGGATTGCCGTCATATCGTTCCTGAGCAGCACTTCGAGGGTTTCATCGTACACGACAATGCAAGCCGTGTCATCCATCATCCCGCCCATGCCGTAGGTATCGGGGTTCCAGGAAACATACAGGATATCACCATCCACCTCGGCCTTTTCGTCGCCCGCCGTGAACAGCGATCCGTGGCTGAGCTGCAAAGCCGGGTAATCCAACTTGACTTCACCGTCTTCGACGAGGAAAGCATGGTCGTAATTGTATCGGAAAGCCGCGTTCCGGCCGGTGGCGGCACCCGTGAACTGCTTGAAACCTGTCTCCAGGATGCCCGACAGCGGGTAGAGGAAATGGTTCAGCAACGCGAATTTCTCCCGTTGCAACGCCTGTCCGGTGGAGGGGACTCGCTTCTTCTTGAAACGGGGCAGTCCCTTGATGTAGTTGATCTTCCGCCAACTGCTCCCAATTACGCTTCCGGCCTTTCCCCTGAACGGGCCATTGATACCTTCTTTGATCGTTCCCATATGCAAGTATAGCCAAATCCTGACAATTTCTTAAATAAACTGACTAAAATAATAAGCTAATATCAGTATTAAATTTATAATTTATCATCTATATAAGGTAAATTAATCGTTTTTTTATCGTAATAAAGACGATTAATTTACGATAAAAAGACGATGAAAAGACGATAGAATAGTGAATTTTAATAAATCTTAGCTAGTTATTTTATTGAGTTTTTACACCAATTATCGCATAGCGTGGGCGACCATGTCTTAGGACGAATGCTGTCAGCATCTGATAGACAAATTGGATAAAGTATCGTACAAGTCATCGTAGATCCGGATGGGGAACCCATCATGGTAGACATGCAGATCCGCAACACCCCAGCCCAGCCCATGGTGTTACTTGGAAACGATTTCTCTTACCAATTGATGATTACGAACCATGGTGTGGGGCCTGCCACCGGGGTACTGGTCAGAGCAATACTGCCGGAGCAGGTATCTTACAAGCAAATACTGGGAAATTACGCAGGCACCTTTGAATACCTGAGTGACAGTCGTGAAATCTTATGGCACCCAGGAGATTTGAACGCCGGGCAGTCCGAAACACTGACCATCTCGGTCACCGCCGATAACGCGGGCAGTACCGCTCACCTGGCTACTGTCGTCAGCACGGAAGAAGACAACAATCTACAAAATAACGAAGCTACGGCATTGGTCGGGATCATCTCCCTGAGTATCCCGAATGTCTTCACGCCAAACGGTGATGGGTTAAATGATTACTTTGAAATCCGTGGATTGGAGTTTTTCGCGGAAAACCGCATATCCATCTTCAACCGATGGGGCAATGAGGTCTTTAAGTCCAACCGTTATCAAAACGACTGGAACGGCAGCAGCTTAGCTGAAGGCACCTACTATTACATATTGGAGCTTAAGCCACATACGGGGCGTTGGCAGACGTTCAAAGGCTTTATAACCCTTATCAGGAATACAAACAATTGACCTTCCTAAAACCTCATAGGTGATAAACCTATGGGATTTTTATTTATCTCAATATCTCCGTCACACGACCTATTTGTCCATCTTCCAGCCGGACTTTGATGCCGCGGGAATGATAAGGTGCCGAGGTAAGGATATCCTTCACCACGCCCTCCGTCTGCTTTCCGGTACGTTGGTCCTTCTTGAGGATGATGGCCACCCCCAGACCCGGATAGATGTCTTTACGTTGTTTTCCGTCCATGTTATCGGTTATCTGCTTCCAGCCGTCGGCATTCAGCTATCTGCGCTCAATGCTCTTCATTTCACGGCCTGCTTCAACATGGAGTCATGTACGGCTACCTTTCGCCAATATTTTGAATATTTTTCGATGGCTTCAACGTGTATCGGATGTGTTTCGTATACATTCAGGTCATCCATGGTATCGAAAAACACCAGAAGATTGTAGGTAAAGCTATTGTCTACCACGTCTCGCTGATGGGTATTGGCTGCCCGTCCATAATGCAATGATTTGATTGTCGGGATTGTTTTCAACACCTCAAAAAAGCCTACAAAATTATTGATCTCGTCTTCGGAGAGGTCGTCATTGAGCCAAAAAAGCACGTAATGTGCAATTACTTCTTCGTTTTCCATAGTTTCTTCCGTTTCTTGATTTGTTGAGGGCGAAGCACATGCTGCTAGCAATCCGGCACCAGTACCGGCTAACGCAACTGCTGCTCCTGTCTGTTTGATGAACTTGCGTCTTTCCATTTTTGTTTATTTGTTGGTTTGCTTATTATTGATTTCCTGCTTGCTTTTAAAGGCATCAATGAACCCTCCTACGTCGGGTTTCGTTTATTCGCGTATCTGCGCATGGTCGAATGAGCAATTTCATAACTAAAAGCTACTTATTCACAATCTTGATAATATCATTACCAAAGACAAACACCATCAGCGCCAATAGAATGAAGAAGCCTGCGACTTGGGCTTTTTCGAGGAACTTATCACTCAAGGGCTTGCCTTGGACCATTTCGACCAGCAGAAACACCACATGTCCCCCATCCAAGGCTGGTATGGGCAGGAAATTCATCAATGCTAATGCCATGGATAATAGCCCCACCAATGTCCAAAATCTAATCCAATCTACTTCCGAACCAAACATGGTGGCAATGCGCACCGGGCCTGAAATTGCCTTATCGGCACGTAACTCACCCTTGGCGATCTTGCCTAAGCCCTTTGCGTTGTCTATCAATGAGCCCCATGCCTTGGAAGCTCCTATGGGTAACGCTTCGAAAAAGCCATAATATTGCGTTTCAAAGGGAATCGCGTTATCTCTTTTAGCGGAAAAACCCAATGCACCGTTATCAGGCACTATGGCCTGAACAGCTACGCTATCGCCATCACGTAGCAGCAGCAGTGAAATCGTTTTACCGGCATTGACACTAACCATTTCACGTACCTCATCCCAAAAAAGCGGTGTAGGTGCATCGTTAATGCGTAGGATGCTGTCTCCGGACTTAAGTCCTACTTTTTCTGCAATGCTCCCTTTAATCACTTGATAAATAGACATGGTACGTTCCCGAACGGTCACCAATTCATTCCGGTCGTGGTCAGCCACCGAATTGAGGATATCTCCTGGAACATCAATCTTAACGGTTTCCCCACCGCGTTCAACCGTTAGGGTGGTATTGCCCATAAGCACTTTTGAGCTCATGATGTCGTTAAACCGAACAACTTTCTGTCCATCGATCTCCGTAATCCGGTCGCCTGCCTGTATGCCAATCTGTTGGCCTATGATTCCTGGAGCCACGCCATTGACCAAGCGCTCATTATTGACATATGTTTCACCATACTTAAACGTAAGCATCCAAAAGATAAATATCCCAACGATGACGTTGACGATAATCCCGCCCATCATCACGATGAGGCGCTGCCATGCGGGTTTCGACCGGAACTCCCAGGGTTGTGGTTCGCCCTTCAGCTGCTCGGTATCCATGGATTCATCTATCATGCCGGCTATCTTCACATATCCACCCAGTGGCAACCAGCCTATGCCATACTCGCAACCTTTATAATTGAATTTGAATAGTTTGACGCCCCATGCGTCAAAGAACAAATAGAATTTCTCAACCTTAATCCCAAATGCACGAGCCGCCAGAAAATGACCGAACTCATGCACCACAATCAATATGGACAAGCCTAACACTACTTGTCCAATCATTATCAATACACCCATCTAATTTATTTTACGATATGATATGTTTTATTACTTTTTGTTATTAGTTCTCCTGCTATCGCCCTGCTTTTCCGATCTGTATCTTCATAATCGTCCAAAGACGGTGTATCAATGCGGTGAACCACCTCCATGGTTTCTTCAATGATGTCACTCATCTGCAGGAATCCAACCTTGTCTTTCAAAAATGCTGCCACGACCATCTCATTGGCAGCGTTGAGGATGCATGGAACGTTTCCTCCCGTTTCCAAGGCACGGTAAGCCAATGCCAGATTATGGAATGTGTCCGTGTCCGCCTGCTCAAAAGTCAACTTAGGGAAATCCATGAAATTGAATCTTTTGAAGCTATTTTCTACCCTTTTGGGATAGGTTAGCGCATACTGTATGGGAAATTTCATGTCAGGCAATCCAAGCTGTGCTTTGATGGTTCCATCTTCAAACTGTACCATGGAATGGATGATGGACTGCGGATGGACCACCACGTCAATTTGTCGGGTTTGCAATCCAAACAGCCATTTTGCCTCAATCACTTCCAACCCTTTATTCATCAGTGTAGCCGAGTCTATGGTGATTTTGGCGCCCATCACCCAATTGGGGTGTTGCAGGGCCTGTTCGCGGGTGACTGTACTTAAAAAGTCTCGGCTTTTTCCTCTAAATGGCCCTCCCGATGCTGTGAGGTATATTTTTTCTATGGGATTACGGTCTTCGCCCACCAAACATTGGAAGATGGCCGAATGTTCGGAATCCACGGGCAATAGGCTTACCTGGTGCTTGTGCACCAAGTCCATCACCAATTGACCAGCCATTACCAGCGTCTCCTTATTGGCAAGTGCGATATCTTTTCCGGCCTTGATGGCGGCCACGGTGGGTCGTAGTCCGGCCGAGCCAACCAAAGCGCTCAGCACCAAATCCACTTCGGCGTGTTGTACCACTTCTTCAAGAGCGGCTGCCCCTGCCATGACCATCACAGATGTGCCCCATAAGGCCTCCTTCACTTCTTGATATTTGCTTTCATCAGCAACGACTACCACCTTCGGAAGAAATTCCAATGCCTGCTGAATTAACGCTTCGGCATTTGTAGCGGCCGTAAGCACCTGTATCTCGAACCAACCGGGGCATGCACGTACCACTTCTAACGCCTGCGTGCCGATGCTCCCTGTGGCACCTAGTATAGCTATTCTCTTTCTTGTCAAAATATCTTTGCTTAGCGCTTGTTTAACTTTTTCTTCCAAGATATATACAGCCGCTGATACATTCTTCTCGCATTCAAAAACATAGCTTGAACTTTCCTTGTCAATTGTTTCTAAATAATGTTCTTCAACAACCTCGGGTCTTCACCTCCGTGGTAGTCCGCCATCATATCGCGGTAAGCTACCGCGATAACCACACTTGATAGTGGGGCAACCAAAAAGGAATTGAGTATGCTCAATGCTGTAGACACCATGGGATATCCGCTATAGTTGAAATACACATATAAAAGGTGCAAAATGGCAAAAAATGCTAAGATGAGCAATAGTTTGGTGACATTTCCTCTGGTGAGCGCAAAACTGAGACGGATGGCCTGGAACGGTGTGGCATGGCGGTCGATGATGAAAAAAGGGTAAAAGGCCACTCGGAGCAAAAAAAGGAAGACAAAGACCGCCGAAACGACGCGCGTGATGTTGACCATCAAGCTGACATCAATGTGGGCATAAACCAATGGAAATCCCAATACGGAGATGAGCAGGTAAAATACGAAGGCCAATAATGCAATGCTAAACATCCCCGTAAAAAAGTATAGCAATTCCTTGGTGCTGGGTATGGTGTCCGATAGGTTTATCTTTTCTTTTTTATCGATAAGGGTAAAGATGTATTTAAATAGCGTCAATTGGGTACCAAAATATAAAATCACAAAAAGGAACGCCATGAATATACTAAGGAACGTATTCACTTCATTGAAATAAAAAGCCAAGATACCTGAGGTATTGGACGTGAGAAACAAGAGAAAACATAGGCCTGCAATGGAGAAATAATGTTTCCTGAGCAAATCCCAGGATTTATTGATTACCTCATTGACGGCAAACGTACTATTTTTCAAAAACTGAATCATCGGATTAGTGAAAACTTAACGCAAAGGTGGGATAAAGTTTGGCTATTTGAAAAATAAAACGAAAAAAGCTATCTCTAACGGATAGCGTACCGTCTTCGCACCTGTTTTAGTAAGTGGACACCGCCCATTGTTCTGTGTACCGGGCTGAATAAACGATGCTCTATCGGGTTCCATTTTGAGCAGTAAGGCGGGTAATGACAGACTATTACCGACAACCCTGTTTGTTCTGAAAACCGCATCAACTCCTTTTTGAACACATGGTGCCGGTAGGAATTTGCCCCGCCCGCATCACATAAATGCAGGATATTGTTTGCATCGGGATACTGATGTATCCCATGCTTTTCGAAAAATAATCCCGCTATTTGAGAAGGCTTCAAACTGATCCAATAAACTCCCGCTTCGGTACCCTTTTGGAATGCACTTGGTTTTCTAATAGAAAACTCCGATATTTGCACCAGACTTTCCGGCGCGCGCGATATGTTTAACATCATTACCAGAAGGACGCTATTGAAATACTGCGAACGGTACCCGGACGCCCGGAATGCACTCCTGGAATGGTACTACGAATTCCTGAACAGCGATTTCAGAACCTTCCAGGAATTGAAGCGGATGTATTCGGCCGCCAGCCTCGTGGGGGATGACCGGGTGGTGCTGAACATCATGGGCAACCATTACCGGCTGGTGATCCGGATGGTCTTCACCTATAAGGCCATCCAAATCAAATGGTTCGGGACGCACAAGGAGTATGACAAAATCGACGTGAGAACGGTAAACTATAAGGGATAGCCATGGAACTGAAGATCATTAAATCCGAAAAGGAATACGATGCCATGCTCGACTGGGTGGATGCCCAGTTCGATGCCGGGGTAAACTTGGAGAGCGAAGCCGGGGAACGCCTGCAAATGGCCCTGCTACTCATCAAAAACTACGAGGACGAGCACTACCGCATCCCTGCCCCCGACCCCCTGGAGGCCGTCAGGCTGAAAATGCAGGAGCAGGGCCTGCATAACAAGGACCTCACCCCGTGGCTGGGCAGCAAGGGCTATGTCTCGGCATTGCTGAACGGGAAGAAACCCCTCACGCTCCGGATAGCCAAACTGCTGCATGAACGGTTCGGCATCCCCGCCGAGGTTTTCCTGGTCTGACCGCCTCTGTCCGGCGTTTGGGGTATAGATGCCGCGGTCAGCCGTTGCCGGTCCCTTTCAGCAATTTGATAATGATTCCCAGTTGGCCCAGGTGGTAGATATCATGGTGGAACATGCCGTGAATGACAAACCGGTATTCGTTTTTTACCTGGTCATACATTAGACTGCTGTAAGTATCCTTTTTTTTGCGTGAGATTACTACATTTCCTCTATAAAAGCTATTTTTTAGCGGCAGCCGAGTAGATCGATAACTGCAAAGCATTCATGAGTGCCTTTGGGAACAGACAATAACGAATAAAATTGCTTTTTCTCACAAGTGTTTTTTTCAGTGGTGTTCGAGCTTCCGCCAATTGGCGGAGGTTCATGCAACCAATTATATTTGCAAAAAAAGCAACTTTATCTAAGTTTGCATCTAATTAAAAGGTATCCCCTAAATTTGTAAAAAAAAGAGATGGCTAAAATTGATTCACATAAGTTGTGGAACGAGCAAATACAATACATTGAATTTCTATCAAAAAACATTATGCGGGCCAAAGCGTTTTATACAAAGTGCTTTGGTTGGGTTTTTACTGACTACGGGCCGGAATATACCGCTTTTGAAGGTGAATATGTTGATGGTGGTTTTACGACTGGTGAACCTGTAAAAGGCACCATATTAATTGTTCTCTATTCTAAAAATATTGAGGCAACTAAAGATAAAATTATACAGGCTGGAGGCATTATAGAGAAAGATATATTTAATTTTCCTGGTGGTAAACGGTTTCATTTTATAGACCCTGATGGTTATGAACTTGCCGTCTGGTCTGAGTGACAAGCAATATAACGTATTTGGCATGAAACAGATTTTAATCATTTTAATATTGAATTCTTTAATGCTATCTGCTTGTCAGCATTCAACTAACCAGAAGGATGCTGTCAGGCAATCGACAAAATTGAACGACATGACTTATCCAGTAAAGCACATCAGTATTTCGATAAACAAATCTGCCGATGAGGTGTATCGGTATGCTTCAGATCCTGAAAATTTCCCGGAATGGGTAGCATTCATTAAATCAGTTACCAAGCAAAATGACCTTTGGATTGGGAAGTCCGACATCGGTGATCTAAAAATAAAATGGACACCCCCAAACGATTTTAGAATTATAGACCATCAAGTAACATTGACCAATGGAGAAATAGTTAACAACCCGATGCGGGTTGTTCCTAACAATGAGGGGTGTGAATTCATCTTTACGCTATTTTGGTTGCCCAATAGAACAGAAAAAGAATTTAATGAAGATGCAAAAGCGGTAACAGCGGATTTGCAAAAATTGAAAGAGATTTTAGAATCAAATAATGCTGGCATAGACCTATAAAACAAAAAAACTCTTCAGTTTCCTGAAGAGTTTGACAAGTGGTGGAGAATACCGGATTCGAACCGGTGACCCCTTGCCTGCCAGGCAAGTACTCTAGCCAACTGAGCTAATCCCCCTTTTTTCGGATTGCAAATGTACTAATTCAAAAGTCAAAAATCAAAAGTAAAAAAACAGAAAGTTCAAACCTGAATATTTCGTATTACCGCAATCCCTCCGGTACCGGCTTTTCCAGCAAGTATTGATAATAAAAACGAATACGCTCCTTACGGTCATATGCTGATTTTTCACGGGCAAAGCCATGTCGGCTACCGGGATAAATCATCAATTCAAAATGTTTGTCACGGTTAGTCAACGCATCCACCAACTGGATGGTGTTTTGCATATGCACATTGTCGTCCATACTGCCATGCATGATACGCAGCACCCCTTTGTAATTATCCACATAAGTCAGTACCGACCCGTTTTTATACCCTTCTGGGTTATCCTGCGGAGTATCCATGAACCGCTCCGTATAGTGAGTGTCATACAATTCCCAACCGGTCACAGGCGCCCCAGCGATGCCATAATCGAAATAGTCCGCACCTTTGGTCAGCGCCAAGCAGGTCATATAGCCCCCATAGCTATGTCCCGTAATGAGCAGCTTGTCCTTGGCTACCCAGGATTTGCTTTTGAGCCATTTGGCAGCCGTGATGTAATCTTCCATTTCCCAATGGCCCAGCTGGCGGTGCATCAAGGCCACCCCTTCCTTTCCAAAATGCCCGGATGCGCGGTGATCTACACTGATCTGGATAATCCCTTCGTTTGCCCAATGTTGGTTGGCCGTGCCTTTCCACGTGTTGCGTACATTACCTGCATTTGGCCCACCATAGATACTGAAAATCACCGGATGAGGTTTTGTCTCATCGAAATCCGTCGGCCATGTGATGGTGGCAGGAAGTTGGTATCCATCGGGGGTAGGGATGGTAATCAGTTCGGTTTTGGCATACATGTAATCGTCGAAATCATCTGCCTTACTATCCGCCAATTTCCTCACAACTTTGCCCTTGTTATCAAGCAAGGCCACCTTAGTCGGAGTGCCTACATTGGAATACGTGGTAATGAAATGCTTTCCATCGGGCGCCACCTGCGCTTGATGGGTATAATCGCCAAAAGTAAGGCGTCGTAAATTCTTGCCATTATAATTCACGCGGTAAAGGTCTACTGTTGCCGAGTGTTCCTTGCGCGCGGTAAAATAAATCGTCTTGTTTTTCTCGTCGACCAATTCCAAGCTTGATACCTGCCATTCACCTTGGGTAATGGGGTTGACCAACGCACCATCCAAGGTATACAGGTAATAATGCGCCCATCCCGTTTTATCACTTTTGAGGATATAATGCTTATTGTCTTCCAAGTAGGTAATCCGTTCGCTATGGTCCAAATCGATCCATTCGTTCTGGTGCTCGTCGTAGATTTCTTTCTTCGCTCCTGTTTGGGGATTTACCTGGTAGAACTTGAGGTTGGTCTGGTCGCGGTTCATCCATTGCACCATCAGGTTATTGCTGTTATAGCTCCAATACGGCGTACCGAAATACTGGTCGTCCTTTTCGTTGAAATCTGCCCATACCACATTCCCTCCCCCTACGGGCACAAAACCAACCTTCACTTCGGGATTGGAGTCGCCAGCCTTCGGATAGCGGGTCTGTTCCAGGTAGCCGTGCTGCCCGGTGGAGCCATAGATAGGAAACATGGGTACTTGTGTATCATCAAACCGCATGAAGGCCAACGTTTTGCTATCGGGTGCCCACCAGAATGCTTTATAGCGCGTGGGGCGACCCAGTATCTCTTCGAAATACACCCATGAGGCCCAACCGTTGTAGATGACATCGGTTCCGTCGCTTGTATAACGGATTTCGCGGCCATCGGACACGTTTATCGCATAGAGATCGTTGTTGCGGGTGAATGCCACATACTGGTTATTGGGCGACAGCGTTGGATTTTTCTCCTCTTCATCCGGTGAATGGGTCAATTGCTTGGGGTCATCGGCGCCACGGCGGATAAAAACATCGTTGTTTCCCACATACACCTCCACATCGCTGCTAGGTGGCGGTGTATAAGGCGTACGTTCGCCGCTCTTGATATGCACCTGGTATTGTTGACGCGTCTGGGCATCATATTCGATGTAATGCTGCGCATCAGCCCAACCCTGTATGGGATTGATGGTTTTAGTCAGTGATGGTTTAAGCCCGAGGGACTGCTCCAAATCCAAGCGTTTGGTTTGGGCTTCTATTTGGTATGTAAATAATAGGAAAGCACCTATTAGCAGGTATATACTTTTATTCATAATATATAATTTTGGTTGTTCCATATGAATTAATGAGAATTATACCACAATATTCACTATCCTGCCTTTCACCACAATAACCTTGCGTATAGATTTGCCCTCAAGATAGCGCTGCACGTCCTCATTCGCTAACACGGCTTGCTCCACATCGGCTGGTTCCAGGCTGAGTGATAAGGGGAGGTTCATCCGCATCTTGCCATTGACGGAGATGGGATAGGCAAATTCGCTTTCTACGAGGTAATCGGGATTGAATGCGGGGTATGTTGCATAGGACAACTTGCCCGGTTCATTTCCCAGCAACGTCCATAGCTCCTCCGTGATATGAGGGGCATAGGGATGCAAAACGATACACAAATCATGCAATATGCCTCGTTTGTTACACTTCAGGTCGGTAAGCTCATTCACGCAAATCATGAAGGCCGATACAGAGGTATTGAACGAGAACCGTTCGATATCTTCTTCCACTTTCTTGATGATTTTATGCAAGGCCTTCAACTCCGCCTTGCTGGATGATTCATCGGACACGGAAAAATTGCCCTGGCCATCATGGAACAGCCTCCATAGCTTCCGGAGGAATTTATATACCCCCTCAATACCGTTGGTATTCCAGGGCTTGCTTTGTTCCAATGGGCCGAGGAACATTTCGTACATCCGGAGCGTGTCTGCCCCGTATTGTTCGATAATGTCATCCGGGTTTACGACGTTGTACTTGGACTTCGACATCTTCTCTACCTCATGCCCACAGTGATACTTGCCATTTTCGAGGATAAAGTCGGCATCGACAAAATCGGGCCTAAATTGACGGAACGAATCCAGATCGAGGGTATCGTTGCTTACGATGTTGACATCCACATGCAATGCTACCGTAGCGTATTGGTCTTTCAGCCCATGGGATACAAAGGTATTGGTACCCTTGCCTTCTGCATCCAACACGCGATATACGAAATTACTACGCCCTTGGATCATTCCTTGGTTGATTAGCTTTTTGAACGGCTCTTCCTCGGGAACATAACCCATGTCCTTGAGAAATTTATTCCAAAAGCGGCTATAGAGCAAATGCCCTGTAGCGTGTTCCGAACCACCGATATATAAATCCACGGCTTTCCAATAGTTTACCGCTTCCCTAGATGCAAACTCACCCGCATTATGGGCATCCATATACCGGTACCAGTACCAGCTCGACCCGGCCCAACCGGGCATGGTACTCAATTCATATTCAAAGGTGTCGCGGTACTTCCATCCCTTGGCGCGGCCTAAAGGCGGTTCGCCGGATTCGGTAGGAAGGTATTTGTCAACTTCGGGCAATATGAGGGGCAATTCGCCTTCTTCAATCAACTGGGGCAGCCCATCCTTGAAGTAAACAGGCACTGGTTCGCCCCAATAGCGTTGGCGGCCAAAGATGGCATCCCGCATCCGGTAATTGATCGTAGCCTTGCCCGCTCCGATGGATTCCAGCTCAGCAACCAGCACGTCCACCGCTTCTAGGTAAGTGAGGCCATTGATGATACCCGAATTGATATACCTACCCTCCTTCGTTGCGTCTGCTTGCCCATCCAGTTGTTGGGCATCTGAAATAGGGATAATGGGTAAGCCGAAATGCGTAGAAAACAAATAGTCCCGTTGATCACCCGAAGGCACGGCCATGACCGCGCCCGTGCCGTATCCAGCCAACACATAATCCGCTATCCATATGGGTATGGTTTTGGCTGTAAGGGGGTGCACCACATAGCAGCCAGTGAATGCCCCAGAAACCGCTTTTACATCGGCCATGCGGTCAAGTTCGGATTTCTTCTTGGTCTGCGCCACATAGGCATCCACTTCAGCTCGCTGTCCTGGGGTGGTCAACTGATTGACCAGCTCATTTTCGGGTGCAAGTACCAGGGCATTTACACCATAGATGGTATCCACACGGGTTGTGAAGACTTCGATATATTGATCATCCCCAAGGGAAGGTACGGTAAACCTTACGCTTGCACCTATGCTTTTCCCTATCCAGTTGCGCTGCATTTCCACCAAAGGATCCGGCCAATCGACGGTATCCAACCCGTTGAGTAAACGCTCCGCATAAGCTGTGATACGCATGCTCCATTGCATCATCTTCTTCTGTACCACGGGATAGCCGCCACGTTCGGAAACGCCGTTGACCACTTCGTCATTGGCCAATACCGTGCCCAATGCGGGGCACCAATTGACTGTACTCTCCCGCAGGTAGGCCAGTCGGTATTTCAGCAATTCCCGTTGTTGCTGTTCTTCGCTAAAACTCGCCCACTGCGCGGCCGTAAATATGGCGGTATCTTCATCAGATACCGCGAGGAGACCATTGCTTCCGTTAGTTTCAACGTGCGCGATCAGTGTAGCAATAGGCTCTGCCCTATCGTTGGCTTTGTTATACCAGGCATCAAAAAGTTGCGTGAAAATCCACTGCGTCCATTTATAAAAAGCGGGATCGCTGGTGCGCACTTCCCTTTCCCAATCAAATGAGAAGCCGATGTTATCCAACTGCTCGCGGTAACGCTCGATGTTGGCCGCTGTGGTGACGGCGGGATGCTGCCCAGTCTGGATGGCGTATTGCTCTGCCGGAAGGCCAAAGGAATCGTAACCCATGGGGTGAAGGACGTTGAACCCCTTCAGCCGCTTATAGCGCGCAAAGATATCCGAAGCGATGTATCCCAATGGATGTCCGACATGCAATCCAGCACCGGATGGATACGGAAACATATCCAATATATAATATTTTGGCTTTTCAGACGTATTATCTACACGGAAGGTATGGTTATCCGCCCAAAATTTCTGCCACTTTTCCTCAATCGCTTTATGCTGGTAGTCCATGTATATCGGGAATTAATAAGAACGGCGAAAATACAAAAAATCTCAATCCAATGGCCAATATCTCATATCTTATCAGTAATTTCGCCTGCAAAACCATGTGAAGATGGAAGTCTATGAAGTAAGTGCATCCTCAAAAAAGACCAAATCCGTATACATATCTACGGTTATCAGCATTGCTTTGGTCCTGTTGATGACCGGTTTGCTGGGGC
Organism: Parapedobacter tibetensis; assembly: GCF_024704835.1. Taxonomy (GTDB): domain Bacteria; phylum Bacteroidota; class Bacteroidia; order Sphingobacteriales; family Sphingobacteriaceae; genus Parapedobacter; species Parapedobacter tibetensis. The sequence goes on along the minus strand of NZ_JAMXBE010000018.1, from coordinate 35,801 downwards.
TTATATTGGTGCATGCGAAGAATTTATCCAATTATGTAAAAGAGAACATCGTGCTGAACATCATCGTGAATGAAGGGGTGAGCGAAGGAGATGTTTTGGCTTTGCAAAAGGATCTGAATGCGGATGAGTATGTGCTACGTTCGCAGTACATCAGCAAGGAGTTGGCCGCCAAGAACCTTTCGGAGGAATTGGGCGAAGACTTCGTGTCTTTCCTGGGGCACAATCCATTGTTGTCTTCCATCGATGTATATCTGAAAGCCGCTTACGCGAATACGGATAGCATCACCACGTTTATCGAAAAGGTATCAGCTAATAAAATGGTGAAGGAAGTGGTTTATCAGGAGTCGCTCATCGACATGGTTAACCAGAACATCCGCATCATTGGGTTAGTGATACTAGCGTTTACAGCCATCCTGCTCATCATAGCCGTAGCCCTCATCAACAACACGATCCGGTTGGCCGTTTATTCGCAGCGTTTCCTGATTAAAAGCATGCAGATGGTCGGTGCTACCAAGGGGTTCATCAGGCGCCCGTTTTTGGGCTACGGCATCCTGCATGGACTGCTCGGAGCGCTCATTGCCATCCTGCTCTTGCTGCTAACCCTGCATTTTGGGCAACGGGAAATCCCTGAATTGGTGTTCTTGCGCAACTGGATTGAATTCATTGCCATATTCGTTATCGTAGCCCTACTTGGAATCTTGATTTCAGGATTGAGCACCTATTTTGCCGTCAGCAAATACTTAAGGTTGAAATCCAACGAACTATACAGATAATATCATATCGCTTATGTCACAACAGAAAAAACCACAACAGCCTGGAAAGGTCTCTTTTGTATTTGGAAAACGAAATTACCAGTTGTTTTTACTGAGCATTGCGGTGGTTCTACTCGGATTCATCCTGATGATCGGGACAGAAGACATTTATAGTTTCACCAAAATCACGCTTGCCCCGTTTACGGTGGTATTGGGTTTTGCGTTAGGTGTGGTAGCTATTTTGATAAAACCTAAAACCCCCAGGAACAGTTAATGTCTTTATTTGAAGTGATTGTGTTGGCCATTGTCGAAGGCCTCACGGAGTTTTTACCCGTATCTTCCACTGGCCATATGATTATCGTATCGGCCTTGATGGGGATACCCCCCACCCCATTCGTCAAATTGTTTACCATTGCCGTTCAGCTTGGCACCATCCTTTCGGTTTTGGCACTCTACTATAAGCGCTTTTTCCGTTCGCTGACGTTTTACTATAAACTCGTGGTGGCCGCCATACCTGCATCCATATTTGGCTTTTTGTTCAGCGACCATATCGATGGCATGCTCGAAAGCCCATTGACGGTAGCCATTATGCTGGTTATTGGTGGTGTCGTATTATTGTTTATCGATAGCTTATTCAATAAACCGACGATAGATGATTCGGACGACATCAGTTACATGCAAGCCCTAAAAATCGGTTTATTCCAATGCTTGGCGCTCATACCGGGCACTTCACGATCCGCAAGCACGATCATTGGGGGGATGACACAGAACCTCACCCGTAAAGCGGCTGCGGAGTTTTCCTTCTTCTTGGCTGTTCCAATGATGTTTGGGGCCACTGTGCTGAAGCTGAAAAGTCATTTTGACAATGGAAATGGGTTAGACAGTAAGGAAATCAACCTGCTTATCATTGGCAACATGATTGGTTTTGTCGTGGCCATCATTGCCATCAAGTCCTTTATAGGTGTGGTCACCAAATACGGCTTTAAGGCATTTGGCTGGTATCGAATCATTGTGGGCGGCATTATCATTGCCATGTTGCTAAGTGGGCACAGCCTGCAAATCTTATAATGGAACTTCCTCCCACACATCATACCCCATTCCATTTTACCGAGGGCGAGGTGCTGTTGATTGATAAACCACTCACATGGACCAGCTTCGATGTTGTGCAGAAAATCCGCAATGCCATCAAACCACAGAAAGTAAAGGTAGGCCACGCGGGCACGCTCGACCCCTTGGCTACTGGCCTGCTTATCCTATGCACGGGTAAATTCACGAAAAGAATTGAAGAATTCCAAGCTCAAGAAAAAGAATATACAGGCACCATCACCTTGGGGGCCACCACCCCATCCTATGATTTGGAGCGCGAGATAGACCAGCGGTTTGATATTTCAGGCATCACCAATGAAATGATTGCGGAAACAGCAGCATCCTTTGTAGGTGAAATCGAACAAATACCCCCTGCACATTCGGCGGTAAAAATAGATGGGGAGCGTGTATACGAAAAGGCCCGACGCGGTGAAATAGTTAATATCAAATCACGTATCGTTCAAATCCGTGAATTCGAGGTGGTGAGCATTGCCTTGCCTGATGTCGAGTTTAGGGTGGTATGCAGTAAGGGCACCTACATTCGTTCGTTGGCTCACGACTTTGGTAAGGTCATGGGTAATGGTGGCCACTTAAGCAGTCTGAGAAGGACAAAAAGTGGAAATTTCCAAGTAGAAAACGCTTGGCAAGTGGCCGATTTGGTCAAACACATACGGGAGACGAAAGCTGCCGCTAACGATTGAAGCCCTGAATGCATAAGCCACTGAAAACTTTTACCTTTGCACAAACAGTTTCTAGATGAACATTTATAGAGACCTTGAAGATTTTATCCCTTTGGATAATGCAGTGGTCACCATTGGCACCTTTGATGGTGTACATATCGGTCATCAAAAAATATTGAGCACATTAAAGGAATGCGCTAGGAATATCAACGGCGAAACGGTATTGCTTACCTTTTTTCCACATCCCCGCATGATTCTGCACCCGGAGGACGACAGCCTACGGATCATCAGTGATATCGAGGAAAAAGTACAACTGCTGGCAGATGCCGGTATAGACCACCTCATCATCACCCCATTTACCCGTGATTTTTCAAACCAGTCGCCCGAAGAATATATCCGCGAGGTGCTGGTGGGCAAAATTGGCACCAAAAAAATCGTTATCGGTTATGACCATCAGTTTGGCAAGGACCGTGAAGGATCGCTCAAGGATTTGCTCAAGCATGCCGAAATCTATGGCTACGAGGTGGAACAGATCCCTGAGCAGGATATTAATGATGTAGCCGTGTCATCCACCAAAATACGGGAGGCACTTATCAAAGGCGACATTGATACGGCAAACAGCTATTTAGGATATCCGTTCCTATTAACGGGCAGGATCATCAGGGGCAATCAATTGGGAAGGGGTATCGGCTATCCTACGGCCAATCTCCAAGTGCAGGAGAACCATAAGCTCATCCCCGCCTACGGCATATATGCCGTGGAGGCAGCCATCATTGAGCCAAAGGAAATCAAAACAGGGCCTTACCGTCCGAACATACCTGAACACATTGTCAAAGGGATGGGGTATATCGGTACCCGACCTACCGTCGATGGTGTAAGTAGAAGCATTGAAGTACATCTCTTCGACTTCCAAGGGGATATTTACGGCAAAACACTACGTGTGAAGTTCCTTCATTTCATCCGGCACGACCAATGGTTTGAGACCATGCAAGAATTAGTGGATCAAATGTCCGTCGATGAGAAAAAGGTAAGGGAATTATTGGATATGTAAATAGAACTGACCGCCGATAACCAACTAAGCGCTAAAATACGCGCGTACATTCTTGCCTTCCACCCAGTTCATATATGCCCTGTTGACTACCCTGTTGCCTCCTGGGGTTGGGTAATCGCCGGAAAAATACCAATCTCCCTTATGGCCGGGGCACGCGATATGCAGGTTATCCAGTTTTTGGTATATAACCTCCACATCGGCTTTAATATGCGTTCCGCGAATGATGCCCGCTATTTCCTTGGAAATCTCTTCATCCGTGAATGGCGCATACACGGCCTTCACGTAATTTTCCACTTCTTCCTTGGGCATTTCCAATGATGTTAGGCATTTTCTGTATACTTCTTCTACAACCTCACCCATCCCGTGCTTGTATAACAAGGAAACCGCTGCCTCGAAGGCCACGAATTCACCCATGCGCGACATATCAATGCCGTAGCAATCGGGGTAGCGGATTTGCGGTGCGGAGGAAACGATAACGATTTTTTTGGGATGTAGCCGGTCGAGAATGGTCAAGATACTTTGTTTAAGGGTGGTGCCCCTCACAATCGAGTCGTCTACCGCCACGATGGTATCCACATGGCTCTTTACCACACCATAGGTCGTATCATACACATGCTGTACCATGTCCTGTCGGTCGGCATCCTGTGTAATAAATGTCCGGAGCTTGGCGTCTTTGATATTTAGCTTTTCAAATCGGGGTGCGATACTCAGCATATCGTCCAACTCTTTATCAGAAATCTTATCTGCCCTGTTCAGCAGGGTATCCTTCTGCAAGTTGCGAACATATTCATTGATACCCTCTTCGAGGCCATAGAAAGCCACTTCCGCCGTGTTTGGGATGTATGAAAACACCGTGTTTTTAATATCACGGTCAATCGCATCCAGTACTTGCGGGCATAATAATCTACCTAAATACTTCCGTTCCTGATAGATGGCTGCATCACTGCCCCGTGAAAAGTAAATCCGTTCAAACGAGCACGCCTTCTTTTCCACGGGTTCCCTGAACATCTCCTCGGTAATGGTACCGTCTTTTTTTATAATCAATGCATAGCCCGGTTTGATCTCGTTGATCTCTTCAAACTTCACATCGAATGCGGTTTGGATGGCGGGCCTCTCGGAGGTGACCACCACCATTTCGTCATTGATGTAGTAGTATGCCGGTCTGATGCCCACTGGATCACGCATCACAAAAGCATCGCCATGACCCAATATTCCACTGATGGTATATCCCCCATCCCAGGTCTTTGCCGATTTGCGCAAAATCCGAGCCACATCGAGGTTATCAGCAATCAATCCACTGATATCGATGTTACTGTGGTTGCCTTCAAGCTTGAATTTGTCGAACAGTTCTTGGTTCTCGGAATCCAGGAAGTGGCCGATCTTTTCCAATACTGTGACGGTGTCTGCCCTTTCCTTTGGGTGCTGGCCCAATTCATATAGCTGCTCAAGCAATTCATCCACATTGGTCATGTTGAAATTGCCGGCTATCACAAGGTTACGTGTCATCCAATTGTTTTGACGCAAAAATGGATGGCAGCTTTCGATGCTGTTTTTGCCGTGTGTGCCATACCTCAGGTGTCCCATCAGCACTTCTCCGGTAAAACTCACATTTTCCTTGAGCCATTGACTATCTGCAAATCGATCTGGGTAGGTGCGCTGCACGGTTGCGAATTTCCGCTGTACATACTCAAAAATATCGGCCACCGCGTTTGGCGCCATGGACCGGTAACGACTGATGTAGCGGTTTCCGGGTTTTACATTGAGTTTGATGGTAGCAATACCGGCTCCGTCCTGTCCACGGTTATGCTGTTTTTCCATCAATAAATATAACTTATTGATGCCGTATAGGGCCGTACCGTACTTTTCCTGATAATATGAAAGGGGTTTTAGCAGGCGAATCAGTGCGATACCGCACTCATGTTTGATAGCGTCACTCATGTTGTGTTTTGAGGACGCAAAGATACACAATTTTTATGTATTTATTTTTTTGTGTTTTTGGTTTTATTGCTATTTTTATACGGCCACACTACTTCCCAACTTTCGGTCTTCCCGACTCCTTTCACGCAAAGCCCGCAAAGACGCTTCGCTTCCCGCAAAGATACCTTTCCTTTACTTGCAGACTTCCTGATTTTCGGTCTTTCTGACTTCTGGACTTCATCACTCCGTTACAGTGTCTCCCCATGCTGGCTGATATCCAGCCCCATTTCTTCCTCTTCCGGGGATACACGCAATTTACTGATCAGGTCGGTAACTTTCAACAAAGCAAACGCCATCACAAACGTGAAGACGGCAGCGCCAACTAAGCCGATGACATGCGCAATGAAAAGACCGGTCTCCCCGAAAAACAACCCATCAGTCTCCACCGCTTCATTTATAGTATGCGTAGCGAAAACCCCTGTAAACAGCATCCCCACCATGCCACCCACACCATGGCTTGGAAACACATCCAGCGTGTCGTCCACCCGTGAATGGGTGCGCCATTCGACTACTAACCTGCTGATAATGGACGCGACCACCCCGATAATCAACGAATGGGGCACCGTTACAAAACCTGCTGCAGGTGTGATGGCAACCAAGCCAACCACTACCCCGATGCATACGCCCATGGCGGTGGGCTTTTTACCCCTTGCAGCATCGAAAAATATCCATGCCAAGGCGGCAGCGGCGGAGGCGGTGCTGGTGGTGGCCAATGCGGTAGCTGCCAAATCACTTGCTTCAAATGCGGAGCCGGCATTGAACCCGAACCATCCAAACCATAGCAAGCCCGTACCTAATATTACATAGGTAATTCGCGCAGGGTTATGTCCCCCGTTCGAGTAGCCCTGTTTGAGGTAAAGGGCCGAGGCCAATGCCGTGACACCAGCAGACATGTGCACCACCGTGCCCCCCGCGAAATCGAGCACCCCCATACCGGCCAATAGCCCATCGGGATGCCAAGTAGCGTGAGCGAGCGGGGCATATATGAATACAAAAAACAAGCAAATAAACAACACATAGGATGTAAATTTTATCCGCTCGGCAAAAGCTCCCGTAATCAAGGCCGGGGTAATGATGGCAAACTTGAGTTGATACATCGCAAATAAAACAAAAGGAATGGTGGGCGCTCCAGGCCAATTAGGCCCACCTAGCACCCCTTCAAACATAAAGTAAGTGGCTGGATTGCCTATGATGCCGCCAACAGACTCTCCAAATACCAAGCTGAAACCAAATACCACCCATACGACCGCTACCACAGCCATACAGATAAAGCTTTGGAGCATGGTGGAAATTACGTTTTTCTTCTTGACCATACCGCCATAGAAAAAAGCTAGACCTGGTGTCATAATCAACACCAAAGCTGTGGAGGTCAACATCCAAGCGATGTCGGCGGTATCATATTCGTTGTCACCATCGATAGGCATTCCAGGATAAAACAGCGCCAATAGGACGACAATGACGAGCAAAATAAAAGGAATCGTAGATTTTTTTGATTTCATTAGTTATGTAGCAATTTAATACTCCAACAAGCCAGTCGTTATCCCAGAATTTTCATAAAAACTCTGATTTGACAGCTTATTTTGTTTGATTAGCGATTAATTAAAGACAAAAGTAGCATATAAATATAAATTTATCAATAAAATGTTTATTTTTTTGAATTATTTTCAAGATAAATAGAAAATTTAATAAAATTATTATTCAACTAAATACGCACGTCAAGTTGTCGCATTGTACCCGCTATAAAGTCTCAATCCCCCCTATTGATTTTTGTGATTAACCTTATATTTGTATCATGGCGGAATAACCCGCTATGTATTAAACCGTTTAACATCATGAAACAGCTATTGCTTATGTTCATGGCCTTTTTGGCCTTTTCATTTACTTCGAAAGAGGTAAACCATCCTGCGGATCACACGCACAGCAGTTTTGTTTTACTGCAAAACGACAAGGCCTTCCTGCGGGATTATTACCGCAAAACCGGGAATGATTTACAAAAAAGCGTCGAAAACCTGAGTGAGGCTCAACTGCAATACAAGCCCTCTGCTGAGGAATGGTCGATAAGCCAGTGCTTGGAACACATTATCCTGACCGAGAAAATGCTCTTCGACATGACCAAGGAATCGCTTGATAAGCCGGCCAATCCGGAACGGAGAAATGAGGTAGAAGTGACCGACCAAAAAATCATTGATGGCATCACGGACCGCAGTTCCAAGGTCAAGGCATCCGAAGGGCTGCAACCTAAAGGAATATACACCGATCAGAAAACCGCGTTGGATGATTTAACTAACCAACGGGCCGAAATACTGGCGCTCATTGAAAAGGTATCCATCGATGACCTGCGCAATCACATCAGCGACTCCCCTTTCGGGGCTACGGATGCCTATCATTGGTTGCTTTTCATTGCTGGCCATACCGCGCGCCACACCTTGCAAATTGAGGAGGTGAAGGCGACCGATGGTTTTCCTACAAACTAAATAAAATACCCAAAACCTCGCAGGTACTCCAGTGCGATAACTGCGCACAAACCTGCGAGGTTATAATCTTAAATGTGGAAAACCTAATCCGTATAAACACAACCAATTGGCGTATCCTCCTGATTAAAGCCCATGATCTCATTAGGCTTTCCTTTTAAAAAACCGTAAGTTTGTTTGGGTAATTCGTTTACCCAACCGGTTTTTTTGAGGCAAGCGATGTATTTGATATTTGACACCGAAACGACAGGCCTTCCCAAGCGGTGGGATGCGCCTATTACCGATACCGACAACTGGCCACGATGCATACAAATCGCTTGGCAATTGCATGATGCGATGGGCAACCTCTTGGAGCATCAGGATTACCTGGTGAGACCAGATGGGTTTAACATCCCCTTTGATGCAGAGCGTATCCATGGTATTTCCACCGAATTGGCCAGCGAACAAGGCATAGCCTTGGAAGAAGTGCTCGAAAAGTTCAATGTGGCGTTGGCCAAGGCAAAGTTTGTGGTGGGGCAAAACATTGGCTTCGATATCAACATCATGGGATGTGAGTTCCACCGCCTTGGTGTGGATACTGCTTTGGCGAGTATACCTATATTGGACACTTGTACAGAAGTGACCGCCGAGTTGCTCAAAATCCCCGGTGGCCGCGGAGGCAAGTTCAAATTGCCCACCCTTACTGAATTACACCAGTACCTTTTCGGTATCCCTTTTTCCGAAGCGCATAATGCTACGGCTGACGTAGAGGCTACCACGCGTTGTTTCCTCGAATTGGTGAAACGGGATATCTTCACGCCTGAGGAACTGCAGGCAGATACCGGCTATTTCGTTGAATTCAGGAAGAACCACCCCCAACCTGCACAGCCCATTGGGCTTACCCATATCAACCTCAAGGCTGCGTCTGATGAAATCCGCAGACGCCAACAAAGCCATCAAGCATCAGATATTTCTAAACAGGAGCTTGAGGCCAACAAAAGGGATATGGCCAAGGTGGATTTTGTGCACCTGCATAACCATACGCAGTTTTCCGTATTGCAATCCACCATTTCCGTCACAAACCTGGTCAAAGCGGCTGCCGATCAGGGGATGCCGGCTGTGGCAATTACCGACCATGGCAACATGATGGGAGCATTCCATTTTGTGAGCAGTGTACTCAACCATAACAAGGGTGCGGAAGCTAAAAACAAGACCGCCGTCGAAAATGGTGAAACGCCTACAGAGACGGTCATCAAGCCGATCGTGGGTTGCGAATTTTTCGTGTGCGAAGACCACACGGATAAATCCCGAAAAGACAATGGTTACCAAATCGTATTGTTAGCCAAAAACAAACGCGGCTACCATAACTTGGCCAAAATGTCGTCCATAGCTTATACCAAAGGGTTTTATTATGTACCTCGGATTGACCGAAAGGTTGTTGAGCAATACAAGGAAGATATCATCGTCCTCTCCGGCAACCTCTATGGCGAAGTCCCCAGTAAAATCCTCAACATGGGCGAAAACCAAGCTGAAGAGGCCTTGGTTTGGTGGAAAAACACATTCGGCAGTGATTTTTACATCGAGCTGATGCGACATGGTCAGGAAGATGAGGACCGCGTGAACCAAAGCCTCATTGCATTGGCCAACAAGCATGAGGTGAACGTGGTGGCAACCAACAATACGTATTATATAAACAAAGCAGACGCCCATGCGCACGATATCCTGCTTTGTGTGAAGGATGGGGAAAAACTGACCACCCCAAAGGGTCGTGGCCGTGGTTTCCGCTTCGGGCTTCCCAATGACGAATACTACTTCAAATCGGGCGAGGAAATGCGAAAGGACTTTGTCGACCTACCCGAGGCCATCCTCAACATCCAGGAAATCCTGGATAAAATCGAACCATACTCGTTGTATCGTGATGTGCTGTTACCTAAGTTTGGTATCCCGAACGAGTTTCAAGTGGATGAGGATAAACTGGATGGTGGAAAACGGGGTGAAAACAAGTATTTACGCCACCTCACCTATGTAGGGGCAGAAAAACGATATCCGGAAATTACGCCCGAAATACGCGAGCGATTGGATTTCGAACTGAAAACCATCGAGAATACCGGATATCCGGGCTATTTCCTCATCGTTCAAGATTTTATTGCAGAGGCCCGAAAATTGGATGTATCGGTAGGGCCCGGCCGGGGTTCAGCGGCAGGCTCGGCGGTGGCTTATTGCTTGGGCATCACCAACATCGACCCCATTGCATACGACCTGCTTTTCGAACGGTTCCTCAATCCTGACCGTGTTTCCATGCCCGATATCGACATTGATTTCGACGACGAGGGCCGCGGACGCGTGATGGATTATGTGATCAATAAATATGGCGCAAACCAGGTAGCTCAGATCATCACCTATGGCACCATGGCAGCCAAATCCTCAATACGTGACACGGCAAGGGTGCTGGATTTACCTTTGTTTGAGGCCGATAAGATTGCCAAGCTCATTCCCAACCTGAAACTCAATAAAATCTTCAGTATGGATGCGCAGGCACTGAAAAGTGCCCTGCGTTCGGAGGAATTGGAAAACGTTCAACAACTGGTCTCCATTGCAGGCGGCACCGGTGTGGAAGCTGAAACCATCCGCCAAGCCAAAATACTCGAAGGATCACTACGCAACACAGGTATACATGCATGCGGCGTCATCATCACGCCTGATGACATCACCAACTTTGTACCGGTAGCTACAGCCAAGGATTCCGATCTGTACGTTACACAATTTGATAACTCCGTAGTAGAAAGCGCTGGGTTGCTCAAAATGGACTTCCTGGGCCTTAAAACCCTTACGCTTATCAAGGATACGGTGAAAATCGTGAAGCTTCGGCATGGTATTGAGCTCAACCCCGATGAATTCCCGATAGACGACCAAAAAACCTACGAGCTTTTCCAACGCGGCGAAACCATCGGCATCTTCCAATACGAGTCGCCCGGCATGCAAAAACACATGAAGGATCTTAAGCCTACGGTTTTTGGTGACTTGATAGCCATGAATGCCTTATACCGTCCGGGTCCTATGGAATATATTCCCAGTTTCATCCGCCGTAAGCATGGCCATGAACCCATTGCCTATGATTTGGAAGCCTGTGAGGAATACCTCAAGGAAACCTACGGAATAACCGTATACCAAGAGCAGGTGATGCTCTTGTCGCAAAAACTCGCCAACTTCACCAAAGGCGAGGCGGATGTACTCCGTAAAGCCATGGGTAAAAAGCAGCGTGATGTACTCGATAAGATGAAGCCAAGATTTATCGAGCAAGCCGCCGCCAACGGCCACAGCGCTAAAGTGCTTGAGAAAATATGGAAAGATTGGGAAGCATTTGCTAGCTATGCGTTTAACAAGTCGCATTCCACTTGCTACGCTTGGGTGGCCTACCAAACTGCCTACCTCAAGGCCCACTACCCCGCAGAGTATATGGCTGCCGTGCTGTCTAACAACATGAACGACATCAAACAAGTTACATTCTTCATGGAAGAATGCAAGCGGATGGGCCTACAGGTCTTGGGGCCCGATGTCAATGAGTCGTTCTATAAATTTGCCGTAAACGAACAGAATGCTATCCGTTTCGGGATGGGAGCTGTGAAAGGCGTGGGGGCTGGAGCCGTGGAAACCATTGTCCAAAATCGAGAAGACAGCCCCTATAAATCCATCTTTGACCTCGCAAGACGTATTGATCTGCGGGCTGCCAACAAAAAGGCTTTTGAAAGCCTTGCCTATGCCGGCGGATTTGATTGTTTCCCGGGCACGCACCGTGCACAATATTTCCATGCCGACGGAGATGGGGGGACTGCCTTGGAAAAGGCGTTGAAATATAGCGCAAAATATAAGGAGAATGAAAATTCGGCACAGGTAAGCCTCTTTGGTGACAGCAGTGAAATTCAGATCCCCGAACCTACCCTCCCCGTTTGCCCGGAATGGGGATTAATCGAAAAACTAAAGTACGAAAAGGATGTCATCGGTATTTACCTCACCAGCCATCCGTTAGACAATTATAGGTTCGAAATCGACCATTTCTGCCAACATCCGGTACGTTTGCTTACGTTCATCGATAAAGTAAAGGGACTGGAAATAGACGATGAGGTCCGTATGGAATTCAATAAAATTAAGAATAGGGAACTCATCATTGGTGGAATGGTAACTGCCGCCAACCACCGTATCACCAAAAACGGCAAACCCTTTGGCGTGATGATGCTTGAGGATTATACGGACTCCTATGAAATTGCCTTATTTGGCGAGGATTATGTGAAGATGAAGGGATACCTCCACGAGGGTTACTTCATACAGGTAAGGGGTGTCATTCAAGAACGTTACCGACAGGTTGGTAATTGGGGTTTTGAGGTGAAAAGCATGCAGCTGCTTTCGGATTTGCGGGATAAGCTAGCCAAATGCATCACCATACAAATCCCTTTGCATGAATTGGATGATGATTTTGTGAGCCGTATCAAACACATCGTGCACGCCAATATGGAGCAACACGAAAACAAAACCTGCCAATTGAGATTTGCGGTGCGGGATTTCGACGCGGAAATCAGCATTGAAATGCCGTCGAAAGGCGTAAAAATCAGCCCAAGCAACGATTTTATTGAGGCACTTACCGAAATGAACGGTGTCAACTACAAGTTAAATTAATGTCAGATTGTCTGCTTTTATGCCTTGGCAATGAATTTGATGATTACCTTTGTGAAGACGGAAAATCCGGAAGTTGGATTTAAAAAGTAAATTATCAAATAAAAACGGCTGGTAGCTAAAAGCGAATGGCTGATAGCTGATAGTCATAACTAACAAAAATCATGGCATTAGAAATCACAGACAGCAACTTTGATGAAGTTGTATTGCAATCGGACAAACCTGTATTGATAGATTTTTGGGCAGAATGGTGCGGTCCGTGCCGCATGGTGGGCCCCATTGTGGAAGAATTGGCCAAAGAATATGACGGCAGGGCCGTGGTGGGTAAGGTAAATGTGGACCATAATCCCGATATCTCGGTAAAATATGGTATCCGTAATATTCCGGCATTGTTGTTTTTCAAGAATGGCGAGATCGTGGATAAGCAAATTGGTGCTGTACCCAAATCCGTATTGACTGATAAACTGGTTAAGCAACTGTAAAAACAAGTTATATAAAAAAGAGGCTATTCGATAGCCTCTTTTTTATGCCTATAACTAGGCCAACCTTTATTTAGAAGCCTGCTCCTCTTCCTGTTGCCAATTTATCCGTCCCGAAAAATACATCAGTAAAGCGATCGTAATAAAAAGTCCGATGCTACCGAAAAGCAAGGCCATGTCCTGCAACTGAATGATTGTGAAGATAAATAAGTAAAAAAACGACATGATGGCAGCAAATAATAAGGCCATCTTGAGCCGACCAAGCAGTTTGGCAATGAAAACGCTGACCAAGATGATGGTGGCCGACGAGGCAATAAAGTATGCCATGTTAAAGCCTACATGCTCTGCAAACGATAACAAAAGACAGTAATACACAATCATGGCAGCACCAATTAACAAGTATTGGATGATGTGTATCCGCTTTTTGGTAATGATCTCGGTGAAGAAGAGCGATACAAATGTTAGCAGGATGATGAGGATAGCATATTTCGCCGTGCGTTCCGCTTTCTGGTAATGGTCTACCGGCTGGAGAAAATGAACGCCAAAGGCTTCCGCCTCTTGTACATCTGCATAGGCCGATCGCGAGTTTCCGGGCATCACTTCGGTGGTGTAGTATTCGATGTCATTAAAATCATTCCATACTCCTTGGATAGTGGTGCCATCCGAGGTCCATTGTTGGGGCAATTTCCGTGAAAAATGTGGTACCTGCCATGATGCCGTAAACCCAGTGTCATCCACTTTACGTGTTTCGGGCAGAAAACTCCCCCCGAAGCTGGGGGTCGCCCAATCGCCCTGTATTGATACGATCGTGTTTTTGGCCAATGGAATGAAGTGGAGCGACTCACTACCCTTGAGGTCTAACTCAAAACGGAAGGGTACACCGTCCAACAATCCCTCCCCAAGGTCGGGGGCCACCATCAAGTTTTGGCTAAAGGCACCTTTGGTGGAAAAATCCGTCTCAGGCTCGTATACCTGTCCGCCAACGTCCAAGTTCGGGTTATTTTTCAGCCCTTTCAGATCCCCTACTCCTACTGCCAAGCGAACCTCATCCCATTGCACATCCTCAGCAGCCACTTTAGCCCTAGCCAAATCCAGTGGCCCAAAGTGCCCTTTTACCTGTAACTTGGCTTGGTATACCACCGCTTTGAAGATACCTCGGTAAAGCAACTCAGTTTTCGTTTGCGCGGCAACCTCCAATTCATCGGGCAATACATACAAGTACTGAATGCGTTCCTCAAACTTCTCCACTTCGCCGACCATGGTTTTAATCATTGTTTTGTAGGGCACCACCATTACGGGGCCGCCGATTACCTGCTGACCGGACCACTTCTGTCCGATTTCCCTAACCACGCTTTGCTGTCGGTGTTGTCGCTCCTCGATGAGTGAGGAAATCCATAATGAGGGAATCAACAGCAGCAAAATGAGCGTACCGATGAATAAAAGTTTGGCTGATACTGATCTGCTAAGCCATTGGCCTAGTCCATAGCGTTGCTGTTCTGGTTTCATAATCATAATAACTTAAAAGAACTTTGAATTACAAAGTAAATAAAGAAACTTCATACGTCCAAATAAAACTCAAAAAATAGTACGTGATATAAAAAACCGTTCAAACAGGGGAATTCCAAGGAAAGGCTACTCTATTGATACCAGCGTGCGATTTGTCGTGTATCCACACGATATTATATCATATTTTACGTATGTTTGTGAAGTGATTTGATTATGCTAAGACAGACTTTACAACAGAAATTATTACAAAAATTATCCCCTCAGCAAATCCAGTTTATCAAACTGCTGCAGGTGCCTACCGTATCATTGGATACCCGCATCAAGGAGGAATTGGAAGAAAACCCTGCTCTGGATGACATCAGCTTGGCCAATATGAACGAGCCTGCGGAGGAGTATCCGGATAAGGACCCAGATGAGGAGAGTTTTAGCGAAGATAGCCAAAGTAGTGACCTTGATGAATTCAATGTGGACGACTACCTACAGGCGGATGATGTCAGTGACTATGCAGGTAATCAAAGCAATGGTGGCGATGACGAGGATGACCGCAAGGAAATCCCCATAGCCGTCCAAAACTCATTCTTCGAAAATCTTCAACAGCAATTGGACCTTCTGGCATTATCTGACAAGGATTTTCTTGTCGGACAGCAAATCATTGGCAGTTTGGATGACGATGGCTACCTTAGAAGGCCCATTTCCTCATTAATCGATGACTTAGCGTTTTCTCAGAATGTCATCGCCGAAGAACATGAGGTGGAAGACCTCTTAAAAATCATCCAGGAATTTGATCCTCCAGGCATTGGCGCGCGCAACCTACAAGAGTGTCTGCTTATACAACTTCGCAAAAAGGACCAGGAGAGCCCCATCATCAAAAAGGCAATGGCTGTTGTAGAAAACCACCTCGATGAATTCACCAAAAAGCATTATGACAAGTTGGAACGTTCACTCAATATCAATTCGAGTGAATTGAAGGAAATCGTAAACGAAATCCTCAAGCTTAATCCTAAGCCTGGTGATTCGGGAGCCGTGGCCGGTAAGCAGTTGCACATCATCCCGGATTTCCATATCAGCAACAACGATGGGGTGCTCCACCTGACGCTCAATGCTCGCAATGCGCCAGAGCTTCGCGTAAGCCGATCTTATCAAGAAATGTTCGATCATTACGATAAGGCTGCCCAAAAAGATAAAAAGATGAAAGAGGCAGTACAATTCGTCAAGCAAAAGCTCGATTCGGCAAAATGGTTTATCGATGCCATCAAGCAACGCCAACAGACGCTCCTCAAGACCATGAACGCCATCATGAACTACCAATATGACTATTTCCTTACGGCTGATGAGCGTAAGCTGAGACCGATGATCCTCAAAGATATCGCCGACCGCATTGATATGGACATTTCCACGGTATCTCGCGTAGCCAATTCTAAATATGTGCAGACGGAATTTGGTACTTTCCTGCTCAAATCATTCTTTTCGGAAGCCATCCAAACCGATAGTGGCGAGGAAGTGTCTAATAAAGAGGTGAAGAAAATATTGGAAGAGTGCATTTCCTCCGAGAACAAACGAAAACCGTTGGCGGATGAGAAACTGACCGAAATATTAAAAGAAAAGGGTTATACTATTGCACGCCGCACTGTGGCTAAATATCGGGAGGCTATGGGGATACCGGTGGCACGGTTGCGGAAACAGCTGTGATTTCGTAATTTTGCTCGTTCAAAACATCGAGTCATGACCAAAGTAAGAATCGGAACCGTGCAGATGAGTTGCGTAGCCGACAAGGGTGCCAACCTCGACAAGGCCGTGGGACAAATCCGAGTGGCCGCCGACAAGGGCGCGCAAATCATATGCCTACAGGAGATCTTCAATACCTTGTATTTCTGTGATGTGGAAGATTATGACAACTTTCTACTAGCAGAAAGCATTCCTGGACCATCTACTGATACACTTTCTGCCGTTGCAGCTGAATTGGGTGTGGTGGTGATCGCCTCCCTGTTTGAAAAACGCACGCAAGGCATATATCATAATACGACAGCGGTAATCGATGCGGATGGTAGTTACCTGGGCAAATACCGCAAAATGCACATCCCAGACGATCCCGGATATTATGAAAAATTCTACTTCACTCCCGGAGATCTAGGCTATAAGGTTTTCAAAACAAAATACGCTACGATTGGCGTGCTAATCTGTTGGGATCAATGGTATCCCGAAGCGGCCCGTATCACGGCTTTAATGGGTGCCGAGATACTCTTCTATCCTACCGCAATCGGTTGGGCCAACATGCAGGAAGATGCCACCAATACCGAGCAATACAATGCCTGGCAGACGATCCAACGGTCGCATGCCGTGGCAAATGGGATTCCCGTCGTATCCGTGAACCGGGTGGGTGCAGAAGCAGATATGAAGTTTTGGGGAGGATCATTCATTGCCAACCCCTTTGGCAGCTTGCTTTATAAAGCGTCGCATGATACCGAGGAAACCGCGGTGACCGAAGTGGATCTCGGACAGTCTGATTATTACCGGACACATTGGCCGTTCCTGCGTGACCGGCGAGTGGATAGTTATCAGCCCATCACAAAACGTTTCATTGATGAATGAATTAATTGGGAAGACCGGGCTTCCAAAGGAAAAAGGTTATTACTTTCCAGCCGAATGGCATCCACACGCTGCCACATGGCTGAGCTGGCCCCATAAAGAAGCTAGCTGGCCCGGCAAACTCCATACCATATACGAACCCTATAGCCGATTCATCAAGGAAGTGTCTCTCGGCGAACAGGTCTGTATCAACGTGACTGACGAAGCGATGGAAGAACTTGCTTCCAACTACCTCATCAACGCAGAGGTGGATCTCACTACCATCACCTTCTTCCTCCATCCAACGGATGATTCCTGGTGCAGGGACCATGGTCCGGCATTCCTCATCAATCCTGAAGCCGACATCAAAAAGGTCATCATAGATTGGGGCTATAATGCCTGGGGGAACAAATATCCACCCTATGAACAGGACGACATCATCCCCACCCTCGTAGGCAAAGCGTTGGATATCCCGGTTTACTATCCTGGTATTGTAATGGAAGGTGGCTCGGTTGACTTCAACGGAAAGGGTACTATCCTCACCACGCGGGCTTGCTTGTTGAACAAAAACCGTAACCCACATCTCAATCAGCATCAAATCGAGGAATACCTTTACCAATACTATGGTGTTTCACAAATCCTTTGGCTTGATGAGGGCATAGTGGGTGACGACACCGATGGCCATATCGATGACATTACACGTTTTGTCAACGCCGACACCATCGTGACCGTTGTGGAAGAAAATCGAGCGGATGAAAATTATCCCATTCTGCAGAAAAATTTGCAATCACTTAAGAACATGCGTCTCATGGATGGTAAGCAATTTAACATTGTTGAGTTGCCCATGCCTGCCCCGGTAATGTATGAGGGCCAGCAACTGCCTGCATCCTATGCCAACTTTTACATTTCCAACGCTGCCGTGGTGGTTCCCACTTACCGTGATCCAAATGACCAAAAAGCATTAGATATCCTTGCAACTTGTTTTCCCGATCGCAAAGTTGTGGGTATAGATAGCATCGATATCATATGGGGACTTGGCAGCTGGCATTGTTTGAGCCAACAGGAACCTGAAATATAAAAATTGATACACCATAATCACAAGAGATGAACAAAATTATCCATTCTTGCTTAATATTTACATTTGTTTTAACTGCAACCTTTCACGCTGTAGCACAGCGCCAACGCGACGAGCGCCCGACAATTGAAAACTTCAAAGGCATCCAATATACCGGAGACGATTCAACCTTCTATATCAATTTCAGGTTCAGGATGCAAAGCCGTTTGAGATACAACTCTTTGAGTGGAAACGACTTCAGTGCGGAAAGCTTTGAAGCCCGTATCCGGCGGTTGAGGCTACGTATGGATGGTTATATCTATAACCCCAAATTGTCGTATAGCATACAGCTGGGATTTACCCGTGGTGATCAGGATTATGACGATACGGATGTCCCAAATATTGTACGTGATGCCGTTATTTTCTATAACTTTACGGACAACTTCTATGTTGCTTTTGGGCAGAATAAACTCCCTGGGAACCGTCAACGAGTAAATTCCTCAGGAGAATTGCAATTTGCTGAACGCTCGCTGGTCAATGCGAGATTCAATATCGACCGCGACTTTGGCATCAAAGCCTATTACTCACCCAAGATTGGATCAGTGCCCGTCCACGTCAAAGGGGCCATCAGTACCGGAGAAGGACGGGTAGCCAATATGACGGATGATGGGTTGGCCTATACTGGACGGGCCGAATTCCTGCCCCTTGGCGAATTTACCAATAATGGCGATTATTATGAAGGAGACCTTGAATATGAGGAAACACCCAAACTTTCCATTGGGGGTGGCTATAGCTTCAATGACCGTACGACGCGCTCCGGTGGCCAAACCGGCAAGTACATTACCACACCGCTCTCCCTGAAAACTTCATTCTACGATGCGATTTTCAAATACCGGGGCTGGGCATATCAGGTTGAGTACATGGAACGCGGCGTAGACGATCCCTTCAGCACCGATGAGGAAGGTGAAACCATCTATGCTTTCAAAGGGAAAGGTATAAACCAACAGCTGTCCTACCTCTTGAGCAGGGACTCGGGTTATGAACTCGCCGGCAGGTACACCTGGATTAAGCCGCATCAAGATATTGGTGCATATGAAGCGCAGACCGAGGTAGTCGAGCTTGGTTTGACCAAATATTTTCGCTCGCATCGTCTCAAACTGCAACTTAACGCGCATTACCAGACCAAAGATGGAATTTACCAGACCGACCATGAAGGAAACAACTGGAGCGCGACATTCCAGATTGAACTGGGGATATAGTTCATTTGAAACATACTGATGACCGGCTGCTGATAGCAGATTGCTGCAAGCTGATTACTAAAAATGAAATACTACATCATAGCAGGAGAGACTTCTGGCGACCTACATGGCGCCAACCTTATCCAAGCACTGAAAAAGGAAGACAAAGAAGCTGAATTTCGGATCGTCGGTGGAAACCGTATGCAGCAAGCGTCCGGCCAAACCGCCGTCATCCATACTTCCCAAATGGCCTTTATGGGTTTTGTGGAGGTGCTATCCAATATCCGTATCATCAGCAAAAACCTCAACCTCGTGAAAGCGGATGTATCCGCCTACCAACCAGACACCTTGGTACTCATCGATTTCCCCGGGTTCAATCTTAAAATCGCAGCGTTTGCCAAGAAAAACGGCTTCAAGGTATGCTATTACATTTCGCCGAAAGTATGGGCATGGAACCAGAAACGGGTATTGAAAATCAAGCGTGTGGTGGATAAGATGTTTTGTATCCTCCCCTTTGAAGTAGATTTTTACAGGGAATGGGGTATGGAAGTAGATTATGTTGGCAACCCACTTCTAGATGCTATTACGAACTACACTTACCAGAACAATTTCCTTGAGGAACATCGTCTTGGGGACAAGCCTATCATTGCCATGCTGCCTGGTAGCCGTGAAATGGAAATCAACAAGTTGCTGCCCATTATGGCCAACGTATCGCTGCTCTTTCCTGCTCATCACTGTGTCATCGCTGGCGCACCTAATTTTACTAAAGCATACTATAACCAGCATATGAACGGGCTGGAGCTACCCGTGATATTTGATGCCACATATGACTTGCTCAAACATGCCGAGGCTGCAGTCGTGGCCAGTGGAACGGCCACGTTGGAGGCTGCTTTACTAGGGGTGCCACAGGTCGTCGTATACAAAGCCAATCCCATATCCATCGCCATCGCCAAGATGGTCATCAAGGTTCGCTTCATCTCCCTGGTCAACCTCATCACCAACATGCTCGCTGTGCGTGAATTGATCCAAAAGGACTGCAATGTGGACAGCATAGCCGATGAGCTTGACCTACTTATCAATAACAAAGAATACCGCGATAATATCGTTGAAAATTATGACCTGCTGATGCAAAAAATGGGCGAACCTGGTGCGTCTAAGCGCACGGCAGCATTGATAACGTCCTTTCTACACAGCAATTAACGAGCTACCCGGGGGTCATTGCCCAATGGCATACCATATCGCGCCCACGATGTGCTGTTGGAAGGCAGGTTCGTCAAAAGATTCCTTCGTGTGGCCCAATCCGGTATAAAATGCGCGACCGCCATCGTACTCGTGGTACCACGCGATGGGGTGATAGTCGCCCATCTTGCCGCCTTGGTAAGATTGCTCGTCGAGCTTCATCAACAAGTTTACTTCACGGTTCAAATCCTTCAAGTCGTACCATTCATCCGTACGATTCCACGTCTTTGGGAGATGTTTTGTTGCGCTGTGCTTGCGATCTACCACATGGAGGTCTGCCGCCTGTACCTGCGGGTGGCTCATAAAATAAGCGCCCACCATCTTGCCATACCACGGCCATTGGTATTCGGTGTCGCTGGCCGCATGGATACCCACATATCCGTTGCCCGCTTGAATATACCGCATGAATGCTGCTTTCTGCGCATCGTCAAGCACTGTCCCCGTCGTGCTCAA
Organism: Parapedobacter tibetensis; assembly: GCF_024704835.1. Classification (GTDB taxonomy): domain Bacteria; phylum Bacteroidota; class Bacteroidia; order Sphingobacteriales; family Sphingobacteriaceae; genus Parapedobacter; species Parapedobacter tibetensis. The sequence goes on along the minus strand of NZ_JAMXBE010000018.1, from coordinate 14,603 downwards.
GAAAACCACCGCCCGGTATTGCCTCAGGCTCTCATCCGTAAACTTCGAGGCCTCCTCAGTATGGTCTACCAAGAAGCCGTGGGTTGCCCCCAGTTGCTTGATGGTTGCAGCCCCTTTTTCTATGTTATCATGTCGGAATCCCGTAGTTTTGGAAAACACCAGTATCTTCGGTTGTGCGTGGACCTGGCAGCCAGTAATCATGGCTAACAGCAAGCAAAATGCAAATCCTGTGGTTTTATTGAAACGCTTCATCTTCGTCGATTTATGCCAATTGATTAGTAGTTAATTTCCGGTAGAAGTCCAGGCTTTCCCTGATCGGCCCTTCCTCCACAAACCTATCGGTGCTGCATTGGCCGATGTCACTGAGCAAGGCGAAACCAATCTTCCCCCCGGTGTTCTTCTTATCACTCTTCATTAAGCCTATAAACTGTTCGTAGGACGCTTCGCTATAGTGATAATCGGGGAAGTGCTTCCGGAAGGTATGGATAAGATCGTCCAGCGCCTCCTCAGGCAGCCCATTGATCCGATGGGATAAGTATCCCTCGCAGATCATCCCTACAGCAATGGCTTCTCCATGGAGCAAAGGCCTGCTGTCATGTGCCAATGAATACCCTTCAATGGCGTGGCCGATGGTGTGGCCAAAGTTCAGGATTTTCCGTATTCCTTTTTCGGTTGGATCCTGCATGACCACCCCATTTTTGATCGACACAGAATGCTGGATATGCGCAGCGGTCAACGCCGACACATCGAGCGCCTTTACCTCTTCATAAAAGCCGGCATCACGGATAAGACCGTGTTTAATCACTTCGGCGAACCCCGACACCAGCTGGCGCTTATCCAATGTCTGTAAGAATTTTGTGGATATAAACACCGCTTTGGGCTGGGCGAACGTACCAATGATATTCTTCACGTTGTCCATATCGATGCCTGTTTTGCCCCCCACGGAAGCGTCAACCTGAGACAACAGGGTGGTGGGTACCTGGATGAAATCTATCCCTCGCTTGAATGTGGATGCCGCGAAGCCTCCCATATCGGTCACCACACCCCCGCCCAAATTGATTAAAAGGCTTTGCCGATCAGCACCAAAATCGAGCATCATCTTCCAAATACCCACACAGAAATCGATATTCTTGTTTTCTTCACCGGGGTCGATCTCAATGACATCATAGCTGTCGAAACCTGGCATTGCAGCTTGCAGCACGGGAAGGCAATGTTCGGTCGTGTTCCGGTCGGTCAGTATTAATGCTTTGGAATAATTGGCCGTCTCGATGAACGTGCTCAGTTCTGCCAACGTATCGTCAAAGATAACATCATAACCTATACTTGAAATATATTGTCCCGTAGGTGTTGCCGTAACGGATGGTGACTGTTCGTCCATATCAATTGATTAGTTTATTTGCGTTCATCGTTTATCTCGCTGTCATCAATTTCAGTTCAAAATCCTTCACCCGTTTATAATAAGGTATAGACGATCTTCTGGCGAATTGTATGAAATTCATGACGATACTATCTCGTTGGCTTTGCGGAATGGTGGCAACGATATCGTTGTCTTTTTCATCCCATATTTTAATTCCCTTTGTACCTTTTATCGAATCAGGGAATTGTTGGATATGCATCAATACAGCCGCATATTTTTGGATTCCCTTGGAATAGGCTGCCAGTGCCGAAGGAACCATCACCGTGTCCGTTTCGATTTTTTCCACCACGGCATCCGGGGCCTTCTTGTCCTTTTTTGCGTTAGCATAGGTCTCCACAGCAATCGCTAAAACATAAGGCTTGTTTGTGTTCTTATTACCACGATCACAAGCACATAATATCACAACCAAAACGAGTAGAAGACACCTATTCATAGATTTATCCGATTAGCTGTACCTGCATGTCCTTATATTCGACTACATCACCTGGTTTCACTTTGAGTCGTTTGCGGTAATCCACGTTATTGTTGTGCTTGACCAAACCCGCCGATACCACAGCCTGCGCCTCACCGCCATGTTCCACCCAATTAAGCACCTTGAGCAATTGGATCAACTGGATATATTCTCCAGTTATTTTATACGTAGTCATGGTGCAAATGTACTGCTTAATTGCCGGCAAATCAACATGTGCGTACAGGAAAAAATATCATTAACACCAAAAACGCAGGTAATAAACAACGTTTGAGCATCCAAAACAAATTTGTGAAAAACAGCAACTTTAGCTAAGTTTGCCACCCATAATTGTAGTACTTAATGGCTCAACAGACGCAACAACAGAACGAGCTTTCATTTGAAAACACAGAGATTGCTTTCAGAGGCAAAAGCAACAAAGATTTAAACAGGGCTTATTGGCTATTTAAGATTTTAGCGAGCAATTTCCTGACCAAGATTGGCCCTCCTGTCACCAATTTCGCTATCCATATCGGCCTACCGATCACTGGTATCATTCGCAATACCATTTTCAAGCATTTCTGCGGAGGAGAATCCATAGCGGGGTGCGCAGAAGCCGTCGATAACCTAGCTTCCCAAGGTGTGGGTACCATCCTCGATTACTCGGTGGAAGGGGAAGATTCGGAAAGGGTATTCAATGAAACTTGCCAAGAAATCCTGCGTACTGTTGAATACGCAAAAGACAACGAAAACATCCCGTTCTCCGTTTTTAAACCCACGGGCTTGGGCCGCTTTGATCTATTCGTAAAGATCAATGGCCAGGAACCACTCACCGAAGCGGAGGAAACAGAATACATGCAGGTAAAACAACGGGTGGAACAGATATGCAGGGCTTGCCATGAGGCGGGGGTAAAGGTGCTGATTGATGCCGAACATTCCTGGATACAGGATGTGATTGATGACCTTGCACGGGAAATGATGCAAAAATACAATCAAGATGCCGTCATTGTATACAACACCTATCAGCTTTACCGGCATGATAAATTGGCTTCGCTCAAAGCGGATTATTACCTAGCTGAAACGGCGGGCTTTTTCCTCGGCGCAAAATTGGTACGCGGTGCATACATGGAAATCGAGCGCAAACGAGCTGATAAAAACGGGTACGCTGCCCCTATCCAACCTGATAAATCCGCATCAGACCGCGACTATGATCATGCCATACACTTTTGTCTCGATCACATCGACAGGGTTGGGTTCATGGCGGGCACACATAATGAGGCTAGCAGCAGGTTATTAGCTGAAGAAATGGATAAGCGGCAATTACTACACAACCATCCCCATGTTCATTTTGCTCAGTTGCTTGGCATGAGTGACAACCTAAGTTTTAATTTAGCCAATGCTGGCTATAATGTTGCCAAATACATGCCATATGGCCCAGTGAAAGCTGTGATGCCCTATCTGTTCAGGAGGGCACAGGAAAACACGTCGGTGGCTGGACAAACTGGAAGGGAACTTTCACTCATCGCCAAGGAAAAGAAGCGGAGAAAATCTACTAAATGACTTCATACATGTTCACACAAGACAAACTAAACACGCTCACCCGCATTAGCAGCAAGAAGCCTTACCGAGCGTTTTTATATGATTGCGATGGCACACTCGCAGATAATATGCATGCGCACAAGGCTGCTTACCGAGAAGCTGCAATAAAATATGGGATTACACTTGACACGGCTATTATCGATGAATTGGCGGGTTGGCCAACTGCGTTGATTGCCGAAGAAATCAATAAGCGGTACCATACCCAAGTACCTCCCCATGAGTTTGCTGTGGAGAAATCGACCATATTTTTTGAGCGCTATATCTCCAAAACCATACCGATAGATTTTGTAGTACAACATCTTAAAGACCATATTGGCAAGGTCCGTATCGGTGTAGTATCTGGAGGCAGCCGTAAAACCGTAACACGAACGCTTACGATAATCGGACTCATCGACCTCATCGAGACATTGGTTTGTGCCGACGATATTGATCGGGGCAAACCGTACCCGGATCCATTCTTAACCGCCGCACAGCAACTCGGGGTTGCCCCCCAAGATTGCTTGGTATTCGAGGATGGCAACCCCGGTGTACAGGGAGCCATTGCCGCGGGTATGGATTGGGTGAGGATTGATGAACTCTGATGGCTTTTATTGATGCACTCCAGCTGCCTCTAGCATCAGGTTATGCATATCGGTGTTGCGAACAAATGGTTTAAGCAACTCCCGTCCGGCTCCATAGACAGCGATCTCCACATGATCTCCAGAATGCCCCATGCTACCCCAACCAACCGAAGTATACCTTTCCTGTATAGCGGCCAAGTCTCTAAATGGCAGCTTATATGGATTATATAACCCATCTTCATTAGGTTCAGTGACGTAATAGGAAAGGATTTGCTTGGCTTCATCTCCACTCACTGCAATATCCTGCGCATATTCAATTCGTTCACGTACTTGAGCCGGGGTAAAATCCCTGGAAATACCCTGTAGTATCCAATCGTTGGTATGCCTGAAATCCATGATACGTTCGAAATTTGTGGTAGCCTTGCTGCCCGAAAACAACCCAGGGTTGGCATTCCCGTGATCTGTGGTAATGATGACCATGGTATCCCCATCTGCCTCGGCAAACGCGATGGCTGTAGCCACGGCCTCATCAAATGCCAGTTGGTCATAGAGTAGTGCGCCAACATCATTGGCATGTGCTGCCCAATCCACTTTACCAGCTTCTACCTGTAACACAAATCCATTAGGATTTTTCTGTAAGTGTCGGATGGCGGTACCGACCATTTCAGCAAGAGCGGGTGTGCCATTCTTCAACGTTTCATCATGTTCCCTATCCAAGGCATAGGGTAAGCCGTCTTGATGGAATACGCCTAGGATCGGCGCATCCTTAGCTCCGGCATCTATGGCCAACATTTCTTCCCTTGTCTTTGCCACTTGGAAGCCACTGGCAGCAAACTTTCCGAAGACATCTTGTTTATCTTCCCTTTTCTCGGCACTAAAAAATTCGGTACCTCCGCCCATCATTACGTCAAATCGTAGGTCGTGGTACATGAGCGCTATACCGGGTTGGTCCGAGCGGCTATTACTGTTCACACAGAATCCCGCGGGGGTGGCATGGGTAATCGGCACGCTGGTCACGCATCCCACGGCTTTATTTGCTGCCTTGAATTTTTGCAGGATGGGTATCGGATGGCTCCCATCTGGTGCGACATTAAGCGCACCGTTGTTTACACGGATCCCTCCTCCCCATGATGAACTTGCGGCCGCTGAGTCGGTCACCAAGCTATTGGCTGATGCCGTATCCATCAATCCCCTGCTTACCACTCCATCATGGTACAATGACATCCATTCACACAACCTGCCTGCTCGGCGTTCATTCAGCATATTAGCCATGCTCAACGTGCCGATGCTCATGCCGTCACTGACCATGAAAATGATATTTTTGGCTGTTTTTCCCGGTGGGTGGCCCAGGTTCCGATCATTATTCCCGGCAATAGACCTAAAGGGCGTTAATACAGTAGCACCCGCAGCCGCAAAGGCTGTATTCCTAAAAAAATCCCGACGTTTCATTAGCAAGTTTATTGATTTAACGCGCTAAAAATAGGAATATAATGTTAATCCTATATGAAGTGATCATCATTTAACTTACGGATGCTTTTGTTAGGTTCTGCCAAATGCCATTTCAATCGCGGCATACAGTTCGTTTAGCTTAAACGGTTTCACCAGATAGCCCCTTGGCTGGGTCTCTTTGGCTATCTTGACGGTCTGATCGTCTGTGTGGGAAGTCAAGAAGATAAAGGGTATATGATAATTTTGATTAAGTACGTGTGCAAGGTCTATCCCCGTTTTATCACCTTGGAGGAAAATATCCAATAAAATCAAGTCTGGCTTGACCACCTCAATGTTATTAAGGGTTTCATGGTAGCTTGGGGATATCCCACAGACCTCATACCCTAAATCTTCAAGCATATGCTGCAAATCCAACGTAATAATCATTTGGTCTTCTACGATGTAGATTCTTTCCATTATAGCTATATCCTTTTTCATGCTTGAATCACTTAAATCACTCCAAATTTAGCCCCCATTCTTACCCTTTGAACCGGATATTGTACAGGGAAAACTCTCCAAATGTATAATGGATAATCCCGGCTAATTGTTTGGTCAGGGAATGAATTAACCTAAATCCCAACGTGTCGTTGTTTTGATTCAATTTTGCTTCAGGGATACCAATCCCATTGTCCTTGAAAATAAGCTCATAATCATTTTCGCCATTGTGCTTCACATGGATATAAATCTCTCCATCTTCACGTTCCACAAAAGCATATTTCAAGGAATTCGTAATCAACTCCGTCAATATCAGCCCCACGGGGATGGCTATATCGATATCCAAGGTAACCTCTCCGGTATCCACATGAATACGTACGTTCTTATTGTTATTGTAAATACTTAATAAATGAACGCCGAGTTGCTCAATATAGTCTTGGATGTTCAATTTATTGAGGCTCTGTTGTTGGTACAGTTTATTGTGGATGAGTGCAATGGAATTTATCCGACTCCTGCTTTCTTTCATCATCTCCACAACTTCCCGGTTAGTTGTTTTCCGAGCTTGGAGACTAAGCAGGCTGTTGATAATTTGGAGATTATTCTTTACCCGATGATGGATTTCCCGCATAAGCAGTTCGTTATGTCTGTTTGTCTGTTTCAGTATTTCATTTTGCACAGAAATTTCGCTGTTTTTAATAACCTCCCGATGTGCCAATTTATCTTTTTCCCGGAAGTGGAAATAAAGGATGCCCAATATAATTAACAATACCGCGATACCAGCAATAAAGCCATATCGTTGGTAGATGGAATTGGAAAGCTTCAGCTCCTGCTCCAGAATTTGTCTTTTAAATTTATCCAATTTATAGTTTTCGCTCATTTCTATTCCCTGACCTATGTATTGGGCAGTGTAGAGGCTATCTCTTGTGTATTCATAGTCATTAAACAACTGGTCAGCCTTACGGAAATCACGCAGGGCATACAATATCTTGAATTGCAGTGCAAAAATAAGGTACTGGTCGTCCTCGCGCTTTTGGTCGGCCAACTTGGTATTTAATTCTTCACAGGCTGCTAAGGCTGCGTTATAATCACCTGTTTGGTACAATGCTTTTGCACGCAATAAGCCATAGGTGGTTTCCAAGCTATCGTTTACAATGGAATCGAGCAATGGCTTGGCCTGATTAAGCACCGCAAACAGCTGTTCTCCATCAAGCAGCTTTTCATAAATTTCACCTTCCACAAAGAGGGCTTTCAAGTGGTTATCAGGACTTGAGGTTACATCAAATTCTTGCTTGGCTTTACGCACATAATAGCGTGCCTGCTCATAATTCCGTTGCCGGCAATAGCTGATACCATATTGCAAATAAATAGGACCGAAGGCGGATAGATAAATTTGCTTATTTGCAAGTTTTTCTGCGTTGTTGAGTACGGAAATCGCACCATCGTAATCCTTTGAAACGCGATTGTGATAATTAGCGAGTTGAATGCTCAATTCGATCTGATTGACATAATCCCGTTGGTCCTCAGCGACATGCAATCCATTCAGAAAATTCAGTAAAGCGGTATAATTCCTTCCTTGATTCATGTAAATTTCACCCAATCTCCTATAGCAGTCTGGCAAATTGTCTAAAAATTGACCTTGAACGTATAGCGAAATAGCTTTCTCGAAATACCGACTGGCAACGTTCATTGCCCCCTTTTGTTCATATACACATCCCGTATAGTAATATCCATCAGACACACCTTTTTCATACGCTATATCGATAGACATTTTCCATGCCTTATTGATAAAATCATCCGATTTCTTCAAATCATCTTTCATGGAAAGGAAGGCATCCGTATACCAATCGTTGATAATAGCCGTGTCCTTTTGCAATAGGGAAACATTGGTTTGGAAAGCATAGGTAGCAGAACCATAAATTACCATTAAAAAAAGAGGTAATAAGTAAAAACGCATACGACTATTTTTCATCCGAAAAAATTATTTTTAAGCTCTCATAATACGTTTAAATACTACTTCAACCGTTGATACTTATCGTAGTAATTAACGTGCGAATTTTATCCGACACGGTATATCAGTACCGTCCGGCAATCCACAAAATGGTTAGGTATCCCTCTGGTCCGTCTCATAAAGCCCTACGCTCAGTATGGATGGGGCTAAATTGCATAGCTTAACATTCGACTCCCGTCGGAGTGCATCTTGCAATCCCAAATAAATCAATAGGTAGATTTTAGGTGTTTGGTTTGGTGATTTTAACTAATTATCGGCCAAATGTAGGTGTTATTCTATTAATAATCAAACTTATCGGGCGTTAAATAATTACGATTTACAAACAGGACATTTAAAAGTCGCTCAATACACGGGATATGTCAAAATAACAGCAACTTGAACGTGAACAAGGTTAAAATCCTGTTATAATCCGGATCCCTCCGTTGGTAAAATCCATTTCTTCACGTGATAAGCTTCCGATTGGGAGCTTGAAATAGGGTTCTATGGAGAGTGAAAATTTACGAAATAGTGGTACTTTACGGCCTACGGAAAAATTAACAAAACCCGTATAGCCTTTTCCCTCCAAAGGTTGGTAAGCAGTTCTTTCCGATGAATAGGTGGCCTGCACGGCGGATTCCAAATCCTTATTCGAACCGCTTTTCTCGAATGTGGGCTGGTTGATACCACGGTCCACAAGATGATTGGTGCGCTGTTCGTTCAAAACAGTCAGGAAAGAAATGCCAACTGAAGTGTAAAACCCTTCCGTGATGTTATACCGCAAATCAATCGGTATATCCAAAGCCAACAGGTTGCTCGTCACGGAGGTAACCTCCTTGCGATTTGAAGAAGCTTCACTTACAAAACCCTGATTTTCCGAACCGTATATTGGGGCAGCTTGCATATCTGAGTTTGCCATTGGCTCATAGTTTGGGTTTTGCCCTAAGCCCAGTTGACCGACCGATACACCTGAGCTTAATGAAAACTTGTCGGATAATCGATATGCAATGGCAATCCCCCCTCCCATATTTACCTTTTCGTTAGTGAGGGATGGCGAAACCACCAGCCCTAAATCCCATTTCTTGAAATCGCGCCTTGCTTCTGTAGCCTTTTCTGGATACTCATTATCCAACATGTCCTTACCGAACGATTCGTTTCCTGGGAATTGCTCTATGCCTCCATCGGCTAGTAATTTGGCATCATTCGAAACGGTATCATGGTCAACCCTAGCTGTCATAAGTTCCTCTTTTGAGTTCGCCTCTTCTGGATCTTTAGAATCCTCCACAACCCTCGCGTTACTTGCGAGTATTTGTCCGCTAACAGGTAAAAATGTGTCTTGACGGCCTCTTGCATATGTAGGCACCTCGGCTTCTATGGACTTGGCACCAGCCAGCTGTTCTCGGCTTTGGGTTGTTTGCCTTGGTGCCGCCAATTCCACGGGATCTTGGGGTTTATCCGCTATTTCGGCTGTCGGTTGTTCCTCTGTTCTTCTTAGCTCCCCGGTGGGTTGTACGATATCATGTTGCACCACGTCCAATTCATCGGTTTGTCGATCGAACAAAAACAGCCCCATGGCCATCAACAGCAGTGCCGCCGCACCCCAATAAGGCCATTGCACCATGCCTCTCTTCTTTGGGATGCCGTATTTGGCCGAAAACCGCTCCCATGCCCCCTCTTTATAAGGTTCAGTATGGTTGCGCAGCGTTTCTGCCATCCGTTGAATCAGTTCCTTATTTTTCTTACTTTCGTTCATCTCAGCATTTGTGATCGCTGTATTATTGAAATCCGGCCGTGATATTTATCGATTCCAAGTAAAGCTTCCGTAATTTCTTCTTGGCACGGGTCAAATAGGTACGGGACGTGCTTTCAGGAATGTCAAGCATGGTCGCAACCTCTTCATGTGAATACCCTTCTACTTCATATAAATTGAATATCGAGCGTTGTATATCTGGCAATTGTGCCAATAGCTTTAAGATATCCTCTACATGCAAATTCCCAGATACTTCCACATGTTGCTGCTCCATACCCCCTTCATTCATTTCGTCCAACGCGACAAATTGTTTTTTGCCCCGTAAAAAATCAATAGAGATGTTTACGGCTATGCGGGCCAACCATGCCCTAAACGATTTTTCAAATCGATCACCCAAATCTCCATTATTGAATGTTCCCATTTTACCAAAGGCCCGTATGAAACTTTCATTCGTCAACTCTTCCGCATCATACGTATTTTTGACATAACGCAATGTTATTGAACGGACATAACCATAGCAGCTTTTGTAGATAAATTCCTTGCTCCGTTCATCCCCATTTTGGGCACATTCCCTCACTGCACGCTCCAATGATGGGGCATGCTTTCCCTTCAAGTATCGGATATTGAAACTCACTATAAGGCTACAACACTATTAATCAGCTTGTTAATTTACAACACAAATATACGCTCAATTTATGGGGTATGTAGCCTGCCTTAGTAAAAAATTTAACTCATGCGCCATACATGCTTGAATATCACTCACTGAGTAGATGACGTATGTCGCATTTAAAACGCTACACTTGTTTAGTTGGTAAGTCCGGAAGTCGGAAAGTTAGAACGCGGATAATGCAGATCATGCGGATTTACACTAATTATTATTTATTCAATCCGCGGTTATCCGTTCCATCCGTGTTCCATATTGTAAATCAGGCGCATTTTAGCTATGTTTGCCGCATAATAGCAAGACCGTATGAGTATCGTATTATCTGAACAGGAACTACAACGTAGACAGGCGCTTACTGCCCTGGAGCAATTAGGTATCAACCCCTATCCTGCTAATGCTTTTGAAATCAATGCTACCGCCAGCGATATCTTGGAAAACTATGAGCGGGATAAACTCAACTATAAAAATATCCGTATCGCTGGTCGGATGATGAGCCGCCGCGTGATGGGCAGTGCTTCTTTCATTGAATTGCAGGATGCAACCGGGCGAGTTCAGGCCTACTTGAAGCGCGATGACCTTTGCCCAGATGAAGACAAAACCCTGTATAACACTGTTTTCAAGAAATTACTCGACATCGGCGATTTCATTGGCATCACTGGTTTTGTTTTCACCACCAATACAGGCGAAATTTCCATCCATGTGCAAGAACTCACGTTGTTGGCAAAATCATTAAAACCCTTGCCTGTGGTTAAGTCGGCGGATGGCAAGACGTTCGATGCGGTTACCGACCCTGAATTCCGTTATCGTCAACGTTATGTGGATTTGGTGATCAATCCTCAAGTGCGCGATACATTTGCAAAGGTATCCAAAGTGAAAACATCCATACGGGATTTCCTCAACGAAAGAGGAGCCTTGGAAGTAGATACACCTGTGCTGCAGCCCATTCCGGGAGGTGCGGCGGCTAGGCCCTTCATCACGCACCACAACGCACTTGACATTCCCCTCTACCTGCGCATAGCCAATGAGCTATACCTCAAACGTCTCATAGTGGGTGGCTACGATTGGGTATATGAGTTCAGCCGCAACTTTCGGAATGAAGGCATGGATCGTACGCACAATCCCGAATTTACCGTGCTGGAATTTTACGTGGCCTACAAGGATTACCTGTGGATGATGGAAATCACGGAAAAACTATTCGAGCATGTGGCGCTAGCCACCAATGGCAATACAACGCTGCAGGTGGGTGATCAGGAAATTAATTTTGCAGCACCATACCCCCGTGTAAGCATCTATGACGCCATCAAGGAACATACTGGATTCGAGGTAGACGGAATGGATGAAGGTGGGCTGCGTGATGTGTGCAAGCAACTGGGTATCCCCACCACGGAAAGCATGGGCAAGGGCAAGCTCATCGATGAAATTTTTGGTGAGCAATGCGAGCACCATTATATACAGCCTACATTTATCATTGACTACCCTGTGGAAATGAGTCCGCTCACCAAAAAACACCGCAGCAAGGCAGATTTGGTGGAACGCTTTGAGTTGATGGTCAACGGCAAGGAGCTGGCAAACGCCTATAGCGAACTGAATGACCCCATCGACCAGCGGATCAGGTTTGAGGAGCAGCTCAAACTCATGGAACGCGGTGATGATGAAGCCATGTTTGTTGATTACGATTTCCTCCGGGCATTGGAGTACGGCATGCCACCCACTGCAGGCATTGGTATTGGTATTGATCGATTGGCAATGCTGATGACCAACCAGCAAAGCATTCAGGATGTACTGTTCTTCCCGCAGATGCGTCCTGAAAAGGGAGTAAAACATGCGGGTTTGGAGGACTATAAAGCGCAAGGCATACCCGAAGAATGGATACCCGTGTTACAAAAAATGGGATTCAACACCATCGAAACGCTGAAAGCGGCGAATCCCAACAAAGTTTTTAACGACTTGGGCGGACTACGTAAGAAAATGAAGTTGGATATTCCAATGCCTACGAAGGAAGAGGTTTTAAAGTGGTTTGAATAATCAAACCAATGTTTTCACGCAACGCGCGTGAAAATTGGCCGCAAGTAAATCAATTGGCTTTCGCTTGCAGAGCCATCGCATACAGCTTCATCTGCTTTATCATGGATAGCAGTCCATTAGCCCGTGTGGGTGAGAGGTGTTCCTATGGAATCAAAGCAAGCTATACTTCCATCACAAGGTACTCCGATACTTGCCGGTCTTCCGAGGAAAAACTGATACCAATGGCTGTTTTCTTGCGGGAATCCGTGGCATACGGAGCCAGGTAGCCGCGGTCCAGTATCTGCTGGAGCGCCTCACTGGCCGTACCGTCCATCGCGGCACGGTACATCGTGGTACGATCGCGCTCGTAAAATAAAGTAAACGCATCTTTGGAAGTGAATGGGCGGCAGCGATGTCTATACTTGGTTTAATCATTGTACCATCCACCGGATCGGCTGCGTCCAATGACTTACCCCGTGCTTGTTGCGTGCCCGCACACGGAAATAGACAGCGCCAGGGGTAAATCCTTCGGCATAATCCGTCTACGAACGCGTGGTTACGCGCAGCTCACCCCAGATGGGGTTGCCCCGTTTATCTACCGCTGTCGCAAAGCAATAGTCGTAGAACATATCGCGCCCAACGGGCTTGAAATCAAAGGCGACTTCCCCTTTCGGCGTTTGGCCAGCACGGGAAAACCCGAACTGTACAACTTGGCCAGGTTTCCGTCGCCAACGACATTTACGTACATGGCCAATTTCTGCAACAAGCCGGTTTCGTGCCAGACATGAAACCGTTCCACGCCAGAACGGGTCCATGGAACGTCCGACCGGTCCCATGGGAATATTGGATGTAAACCGGGTGAAGCCTGGACGGGTTCGGGTGAGACAGACCCGAACCCATGTGGAATACAACCGAACCCATCTGGAAAGCGGACGGGTTCAATTTAACGTTGGAAGCAACCCGGTTGGGACCGGAAGTAACCCATCTGGAATACAACCGAACCCATCCAGAACGCGGATGGGTTCAACCCAACGTTAGAAGTGACCCATCCGGCGTGGGAATGGGTTCAGGTGGGACAGAACCGAACTCATGTGGAATGCAACCGAACCCATCTGGAACGCGGATGGGTTCAACCCAACGTTAGAAGTGACCCCTCCGGCGTGGGAATGGGTTCAGGTGGGACAGAACCGAACTCATGTGGAATGCAACCGAACCCATCTGGAACGCGGAAGGGTTCAACCCAACGTTGGAAGTAACCCGGGTGGGACAGAACCGAACCCATCTGGAATGCAACCGAACCCCTCTGGAGTGCGACCGAACCCATCTGGAACGCGGATGGGTTCAACCCAACGTTGGAAGTAACCCGGTTGGGACAGAACCGAACCCATCTGGAATGCAACCGAACCCATCTGGAGTGCGACCGAACCCATCTGGAACGCGGATGGGTTCAACCCAACGTTGGAAGTAACCCTGTTGGGACGGGAAGTGACCCGTCTGGAACGTAACCGAACCCATGAGGAACGCGGAGGGGTTCAATCCAACGTCGGAAGTAACCCGGTTGTGTCAGAACCGAACCCCTCTGGAATGCAACCGAACCCATCGGGAGTGCGACCGAACCCAACAGGAACGCGGATGGGTTCAACCCAACGTTGGAAGTAACCCTGTTGGGACGGGAAGTAACCCGTCTGGAACGTAACCGAACCCATGTGGAACGCGGACGGGTTCAACCCAACGTTAGAAGTGACCCGGTTGGAACGCAACCGAACCCATCTGGAACGCGGACGGTTTCAACCCAACGTTAGAAGTGACCCGGTTGGGACGGAAAGTAACCCATCTGGAACGTAACCGAACCCATCTGGAACGCGGACGGGTTCAATTTAACGTTGGAAGTAACCCGGTTGGGACGGGAAGTAACCCATCCGGAATACAACCGAACCCATCCGGAACGCGGATGGGTCCATGTCGGTGTGGGACGGGTTCATGTCGGTGTAGACCCAACCCGGTTGGACGTCGGAATAAGGCGCAAGCCCGCCAACCGGCGGATAGTTTGGGTAACGGCTACCGCCGGAACGGGCGGAAAAGGAACCATCCAACGATGGCTAGGGCATCCGGCGTGTATCGCGATGCGGGAGGGTGTGGTAGTGTAACATGAACTGTGTCATCCGGATCAACCTATTCCTAAACACTGTTTTGATCCAGTCGCAGCCTTTCACCAAATTTAATATAAAGCTGAGAGATGGTCAAGCCCCAATTG
>NZ_JAMXBE010000017.1 GCF_024704835.1 Parapedobacter tibetensis | reverse complement strand
ATAAGGCCAATAATGTTTCCGAACGGGTCTTTAACTGTTGCTGTCATTAATTCACCGCCAACATTACACGGTTTTTCATTTTCCGCTGCTCCCAAGGCTTTCTGCATCTTTATCAATCGCTAGCCTAATTGTAAGTTGGTTTGCCATAGTTTATTTTGTGTCTGAGCTATTTTTAGAAACTTCTTTACTTTTCATTGTATCGCCCGTGATGAAATTTTTATTCCCACAAAATATAATGGGGAGAGATATTATTATAAAAACATAGAATCCAGATACTGGTTCAAGCAAACAACCAATAATGGCTATGATTAAAAGATAGTATCCGTATCTTCTAGGAATTGGCTTTCTGTATTCATTTAGATATTGCTGTATAAAACTTCCCACAAGTAAAACAAATAGACCGTTCATTTCAAACCAAAAAAAGCCAAATCGCTCAGGTGTTTCATCAACTGTGTTTATTATGCCCGACTGCAGTATGTCAATAGCCACACTCCAATTCTCAACAAAACCTATAATCAAATGCAGTACTCCTGTTACCAGGATAAAATTGCCGATATTACCTGAGTACTTATTTAACGTTCTGTTCATAATTTACAATGTTTGTTTTGGTTATTATTGAGTTTTCATTTTAATCAAAAAAACATAAGTGCCAAAAGCATTCAAAACTAATTAAACAATAATTTTCAAAATAGAATAAAAGCGACATTCACTATTATGATTTTAATTATTTTAATTTTTTTTTTAATAAAAAAAAATATAGAAAAAGTGATATATAGTACTCCCCAAATCATTTCGCCAATAGGAACACGATTAAAATGTAATGCAGCATGTACAGTTTTATTCGCAATTTCGGAGAAATGCTCATTTTCCAGTACGTGATAATTAGTGGCGGTAAAGTTACGCCGCCGGGAACTATAATATTTGGAAAAATGCGACATAATTCATGACTGACGTTAGTAAAAGAATGTTTCGTAAATAATAAGGCTTAATGAAGAGACAAAGGAGTATCGATAGCCAAAAACCTCCGAATTAGAGAGAAAAATCACATTAGAGTTCGGTCGGAGCTAACCCTGTGTATTTTTTAATTTCATTACTTAGATGCGCATGATCGTAGTAGCCACATTCAAAAGCAATGTCAGAAAGTGTTCTTTTCGGATGCCTTGCCAGAATAAGCTGTTGTGCGAATTTGTATCTAATAATATTTATAAATTCTTTTGGACTTAAGCCAATATGATATTTAAAATTCCTTTCCAACTGTTTTACAGTTGTAAAATGTTTACCAGCTAATTCATTTACTGATATATTGCCATAATGCTTTTTTACGGTTTCAATTACTGGTAATAATATGCGTTTTGGTTGAATCAGTTTATTGTAAAAGAATGAATCAAAAGCAAATGAAATATTATTAGAAAGAGAAATAATTTTTGGAGTGAACTCTTTTGGAAGTTCAACAAAACTATTTGTGACCTCATGCAGCGATGAAAATGTATAGAAATGCGAGAATGCAGCAGGCTTAAACCGTACTCCTACTAAATGTGTTTCAGGTAACGTTTTTGCCGCCATGAAATGTGTAATAGCTCCACCCAAGTATGCTTTTTCACTTTTCAGTACTGCGTTTTCAGATTCAATGTGGAAGTCTTCTTTAAGATTAATAATTATGTCAACACAACCATCTGGTAATACCTTGCCAATAGAGGTTCCACCTTCTTTACAGGTAACATCCCAATACGCATCTATAAAAGATGCTAATTGACTATGCGGTTTAAATTCTGTGAGATTCACTTGTTATTATTAATTCCTAAAGATAGCATTCACACTACAATTCTTGTAAAGAAATGAAATATTTCCAATATTGAGGTTCAAAAATTCAATGGTATCTTAACAAAAAGGAGCGCTACAAGCAGGATAGATCGCTANTAGATCGCTACTGGAAGAGGATATTAAGTATGCCAATGTGACATCGGAAAATCATCCGTTAAACACGCTAAAAGAGGTGCTACCGATGCTAAAAAACCTGCGTGGTATTTTCCAAATCGCTACACTCTCCGAAAAGCACGCTTTAATAAAAGAGGTGTTCAAAGGTAAATTGGCATATGAGAACGGGGTATTTAGAACCGCTTTTATCAATCCGGTCTTTGAAAGTAACATCATGAAAATCAACGAAAAAGGGCTTCTCGTAATTGAGAAGCCCCCACAAATTTTCGGCGGAGTCCCGCCATGTACCCAGGGCCGGGATCGAACCGGCACGGTTTCCCACTAGTGTTTGAGACTAGCGCGTCTACCAATTCCGCCACCTGGGCTTATTTAATGTTGATAAAGAACATATCCCCTGTTTGGGGATGCAAATGTATCCATTAATCTGTATTCCGCAAAATGTTTTTCAAATTTCCTGTTTTGGTTGTTTTTTTAGTAAGCAAAGACAAGATTGTCACAATCGCCCCTTATGATTGGCGTGTTTTCCCTCTATCGGTTGTCGCAAGAGAAGCTATCTTTGTAATCAGTGATGCAAGGTGCAAAAAGCGAAGCAGCGAATCAATAAATTAGCGACTTTATAAATTAATAATAAATACCATGATAGTCAATCCTTATTTGAATTTTGATGGGAATGCGGAAGAAGCGTTCCGTTTTTACCAAACGATCTTTGGCGGCGAACTGTTTGTGCAGCGCATGAGTGAGGCTCCGGGGACTGAAAACCTTCCGGACAATGAAAAAGACTATGCCATGCATGTGTCAATCCCGATTGGCGACGGACAACATTTGATGGCTTCGGACTGCCTGAAGTCGCAGGGACATGAGCTCAATGTAGGCAACAACAACTACATTTCCATCACACCGGATAGCAGGGAAGAAGCCGATAGGTTATTCAATGGGCTTTCGGCCGGTGGTAAAATCGAAATGCCTATGGAAGATATGTTTTGGGGCGATTATTTCGGCTCGTTTGAAGATAAATTTGGTGTACGCTGGATGATTAATTTCCCCGGTAACACCAAGTAGCATACATAACCTAACCGGTCGCCTAATTGGGTACGGTTAGGTTATTTTTCGGTTTACCGCCATGCATCCGGCAGTGGAAGCATCGAGCGCACGATTTGCTGACCTTTTAATTAGGTTTAGGGCCGCGTTTGTAAATGATGAGCCCGTTTAGAAAATTGCGGAGCAGCTGGTCGCCACAGGGTTTGAAGTTAGGGTGATCTTCTTTGCGGAATATAGCGCCGAGTTCTGTCTTGGTTACTCTGAAATCCACCAGCGCTAGAACGTTGATAATGTCATCATCGGTCATTTTCAAAGCAACCCGAAGTTTTTTCATGATATCATTGTTACTCATGGCATAAATTTGATTACCGGGAAATTTCTATTTTGATTTTCTTGCCTTTTATTTTTTCGTTTTTAACTAATTGAACAACACGTTCAATCTGGTTGCGTTTTACTGCTGCATATGATGAATGGTCCAATACTTCGATTAACCCAAGGTTTTCTTTATCCAATTCTCCTTTTTTGAGCAATAACCCTACAATATCTATTTTGTTTATTTTGTCTTTTTTTCCTGCTGCAATATATAGTGTTGTCCAGGGCGAGGGTTTGGGTATGGCCGCTTTTTCCGACAAATCTTCTTTTTCGGGCAATTCGTTTAAATAAGCCGGTTTATCACCAGGCGTCAAAAACAAGTAGGACGTGCCTGTGGCATGCATTCTTGCTGTACGTCCATTGCGGTGTAAAAAGGCTTCTTCATTATGTGGTAGTTGATAGTGTACCACATGTTCAATTTCAGGTATATCCAAACCACGTGATGCCAGGTCGGTCGTAATCAATACCCTATGGCTGCCGTTCCTGAATTTGAGCAATGCCCGCTCGCGGTCGTCCTGCTCCATGCCTCCGTGGAAAATATCATGCGGCAGGCCTTTGTCCCATAGCAGTTCGCTAATGCGCTCCACAGCTTCGCGGTGATTGCAGAAAACCAATGTAGGCTTATCGCTTATCTTGCAGATCAGTGTAAATAGGATGTCCAGCTTATCCGCAGCTTCGGCGATTACCACTTTTTGTTTCAGGTTAGGTACTGAAGAAGCATCGGTCAAATAATCAAGTGTAATCGGTTTGGATATTCCGGTAAAGGCTGGTATCTCATCCATCTGCGTGGCTGAGGTAAGCATGCGTTTTTTGACAGACGGCAATTGCTTGATAATATAGGCCATATCTTCCTGAAAGCCAAATTCAAGTGCTTTGTCAAATTCGTCAAGGACCAAGACGCTTATCGTGCTTGTATCGAACGTTTTGCGTCGCAAGTGGTGAGCGATACGGCCGGGCGTACCGATTAGCACGGCAGGTGGTTGTGATAGGTTGTTTAGCTCGATCTTTATCGGATGACCGCCATAACAGCAGTTGACCTTAAAGCCACTACCCATGGTTCTGAATACTTGCTCAATTTGTAAAGCAAGCTCCCGCGAAGGAACTAATATCATCGCCTGAACGGTTGATACATCTGCATCAAGCAACGGGAGCAAAGGCAATAAAAAACCTAATGTTTTACCCGATCCGGTAGGTGAAAGCAGTATGATGTCGCTTTTTTTAGCAGCGTCGATAGCCGACTGCTGCATTTCGTTGAGGGCATTAATTTTTAAATTGCGGAGCGCTTGCTTTACCATGTGCAGGATGAGTTGGCTACAAAGATAAGGTAAAACTATGGCATAACAAGCTGCTGCACCCCCGGCCACCCATGGCTAAGGTCTTTACAACCCGAAATTATCGATTTTTTCAACATCAACATGTATCGTTTTGAGATAATCTGCTTGCTGGATGAATGGCCTGTCTGTCATCAATTTACTCATCACCGTAAACCATTCATCATAAAGTCTCGTCGCTACCTTGATGGGATTCCCAGTGGGTACTGCGGAGAATGGCTTGGTTTCATGGGTCCAGGCGTGTTCCCAAGCCGAAAGCGCTTTGAAAAAGTCATTGGCATCATTGGCAGGTCGGTTATATGATTTGCGCAATCTTTTTTCCCGGTAACGCTTTTCACCTTCCGCTGGTTGTTGCAGGAGACAAGCTAGGAATTTTTCCCATCGCGGTTTATAGAAATCAGCAATAAGGCCAGCCCACTGCCTGTTGGAGTAATCAAAAAATAAGGCGTTCGGTGTTTCCGGGCCCCATACGGTGATGATACTGCGGGCATTCCGCTCGTACTGATCTTTTTCGGCATCATCTTCCCCCCAGCTCCGCGCATCTTCAATCCATTTTCCCAGCAGAAATTCCGGCCTTGTTGCCAACAGCTCATCCATATCGTCCATTAATTGTATAAAGCGGTGTCCGACATGTTGGAGTTTCGCGCGATCACCACGCTGGTAGGCCAAAGTGATTTTTTCATGTAGCAGGATAGACAAGTCTGCCATACATTGTCGGGCCACATCTACCAGGTCATACTGGTAGGTATCGAGTGTATCCAAGGTGTCTTGGCATTCGAGCAAGTATTGCCATCCTTCCCATAAGCGGAGCATATCGTAGTCCCTGACCATTTCTCCATTCATGGATACGCGGATGATTTCCAACGCAGGTCTTGCACATATTGGGCTTTCCATGGAGATAATCTTCACTTTTTTCTGTTGATAGACCGTGTCCAACAAAATTTCCCATGCTTTTGCCGCCATTTCGGGCAGCTGTCCATAACGTGCCCGGGCGTACTGCTGCACCCATTCCGAAAGGTCCGGTGCTTGCTTGTGCCACGCCACTTCGGAGGCTGCTTCGTAAATAATGGGATTGTGTTCTATTGCTTCGGGAAAAAGGCCAATCCCTTGAACGTTTCCCGCAGCTGGATTGCCAATCAGTGAACCAGCATGGCTGATAAAATGGCGAAGATTTCCGCCAGTATAAGTCCGTCCGCCATAATTATGCATCATCCCCACGATCCATGGGCGCCCCCAATAGCCATCATGTTTTTTCCAGTTGGTACCCGTGATGGACAGCATGAGGGTGCGGTCTCGGGGCACACTGCGTAATAATCCTTCGCGCAAAGACCAAGTTTGTATGGCCATCATAGCCTGTGGGTCGGCTTGGCGGAGGGTTTCAAAAATTGCTGCTCCGGCTTTTTCCAAGTAGCCAACGCCACTTATCGGTGGGGTGCTTTCATGAAATGGATCAACCGAATAGTAGTGATCCGTGCCCAGAAGGCGATACTGCTCCTGGAGGAAAGTTTTCCCGATTTCTGCAAAAGCCGGGTCCAATGGATCCAGATTGGCCGTGTCAAAAGTCGAAATCCAATTAGCCCGTTCTATTTTCGCTTCAGGATATAGATCCGCCAATGCCAATGGTACATATCCGCTAAACCCCTTCAAAATGGGAGTCATGCCCAGCTCTCGCTGTCTTGTGAGGATGCGCTGCCCGAGCTCCAGGTGGCTGTCTATCCACCCTTGAGGCAATGGCCCTCCCCAGCCTTCCAGGTTGTCCATCAGTTGCCAGGCCGAATAGCTGGGAGCCGCCAAAAAGCGGCGGATGGCATGGTCTTCCATGCCCAATTTACGCAACGTGGCTTGCCAAACAGCCTCTTGGCCAGTCACCGCCAACGGCATGTTGATTCCATGCAAAGCCATCCAATCGATCTCCCGTTGCCAACGATCCCAGTTCCACCAAGGCATGCTGTAGCTAAATGTGCAAAAGTTGAGATATACCCTGTGTTTGAATGGAGTCTCATGCCGTATCTTAGATTTCACCGGGGGTAGTGGGGTGGGGAGATTTAGGTTATCACCATTCCAAGAGACATGGCAATGGCAATGGTATTTAAGGTACCAGTTAAGCGCCGACCCAATGGATACAGGGGTATTGCCTCGCAAGGTAATCCTATCCTGATCGCTTTCGATTTCAAAGACATCGTTTCCTTCAGATGGAATGATCTCAATGTCAAAAAAATTCGCAAAGCGAGGAATGATGCGGGCAAGCAGTTTTCCGGCCGCCTGTTGGTACTCTTGCTGTCGAGCCATATGTTGAATGTTGATTTGATCGTTTGATTCCATAATTCCCCTAAGAAAACCAATTAATTGTAAACACAAAAATAGTTGGCAAATGTTTTTGTATAAATAGTTAGGCCGGTGTATGGCTTTTTTCCTTTTTTAATTTTCAGTTTTCAATTTTTCGAACTACATTTACAAAGGATTGGTATAGTTTAAATAAGTTCATTAAACTTAATACAAAAAACATGAGAATAATTGCTTTATTCATGGTGTTATTGCCAATGGCTGGTATAGCACAGGACCAAGGAACCTACTTCGAGCATGGGCTTAGCTGGTCGGAGGTTAAGGAAAAGGCCAAATCGGAAAACAAGTATTTGTTTGTGGATTGCTTCACTACTTGGTGCGGTCCCTGCAAACACATGACCAATACGATCTTCCCCCAAGAGGAGGTAGGTAAGTTTTTTAATACAAACTTTGTGAACGTAAAAGTGCAGATGGATGAGACCGACCAAGACAATGAGGAAGTAAAAAGCTGGCGGGCCGATGCCAAAGCCATCGCGGAGGAATACAGTGTACGGGCCTATCCCACATTTTTGGTTTTTTCGCCCGATGGGGAAATCGTACATCGCCTTGTAGGCGGAGGTGAGGCTGCGCAGTTCATCGCCCGTGCCAAAGAAGCACTCCAACCGGAAACACAATATTACACCCAGCTCCGGAAATATGATGCAGGGGAGCGTTCACCTGAATTTTTAAAAAATATGGCCTTGAGTGCCCAGAGTGCTTACGATATGGAAAACGCCAGCAAAATGGCGGAGGCATACCTGGAAACGCAAACGGACTTGTATACTGAGGGAAACCTGGAGTTTTTAGCCAAGACCACCAGGAGCAGCAAAGATAAAGGGTTTGATATCTTTTTGAACAATTCCGATAAGGTAAATGCCGTGTTGGGCGAAGGCAAAGCCTCCGATTTAGTGGCTTCCATTGTGATGCAAGAGGAGGTCTACGCTAAGTTGAGGGGAGAGGATGTAAATTTTGCAGCGGTGATCAATGAGGCAAAAGCCAAATACCCGAAAGTGGATATCAGCAAACAAAGCGAGATGCTTGAAATCCAGTGGTATCAACGAAACAAGGATTGGGCAAACTTCCAACCTGCGGTATTGGGTTATATGGAAAAATACGGTTCAGAGGTCTCCCCGCAGATGCTCAACAGTTTCGCTTGGGCCGTTTTCGAAAATTGTGAAGATCCCAGTTGTGTTGCTTCGGCCATTGCTTGGAGCAAACGCAGTGTTGACGAAACTGAAAGGAAAAATCCAACGTTTTTGGATACCTACGCCAACCTCCTATACAAATCTGGGAGTATAGAAGAGGCAATCGCTTACCAACAACAAGCGGTTGACTTAGCCCCTGATGGCGAAAAAGAAACATATCAAGCCACGTTGGAGAAGATGAAAAACGGAGATTCTACTTGGAAAACCGAACAATAGACAATCCTTTCCACGGATTGTAAATAAAGGCCGGGCGGTTTCGTTCGGCCTTTATTATTTTCAACTTCGTTATCCGTTACTACACGAGTCTAGCTCGATATCGCGATGATGCCCATCGATGGCGGGCAAAAGCTACGGCAAAGCATACACCAGTCATCGTGGCCATGCAGCCCGCAATGGAGGCGTTGAGCCAATAGGCCAGTCCATAGCCGGTAAGGGATACAAACAGACCCAGGATCACCGTGATTTTGAGCATTTGCTTAAGGTCATCCGTAAGCAGGTAGGCAGTGGCCGGCGGGCCGATGAGAAAAGCAATCACTAAAATAGCACCAACAGATTCGAAAGAACTGACAGTTGTAATGGACACTGCGGCCATCAGCAAATAATGCCAAACCGCGGTGGAAATGCCCACTGCGGAAGCAAAAGCGGGGTCAAAAGAAGTAAGCTTTAATTGCTTGTATCCTAAAAGAATGAATAAAATAATCAGTATCAGTACCGTACCTACAATGTAGACTGGACGCGGCCCCATAATGATGCCACTATCTAGTATCCATAAATCAATGGGGGTATAAGCGATTTCGCCATACAGCACGCAATCCTGGTCGACATCTACCTGCCCAGCAAAGATGCTGATTAGAATAATACCTATGGCAAACATAAAGGTAAAAACTACCCCAATGGCTGCATCAGATTGCAACCTTGCTTTATGGTGGAAAAACTCAATGAGCAGCGTGGCCACCAAACCAGTAGTGCTGGCTCCGATAAACATGGACACTGGCTCCCTGCTGCCGCTCCATAGAAAAGCAATGACAATGCCAGGCAAAATGGCGTGGCTGATGGCATCGCCCACCATGCTCATTTTTCGCAGGACAAGAAAACAACCCAAGAGGCCGCATGCTGAGGCAACCAAAAATCCAGTAAGTATAATCCAAAAGGCGATCATATGATTTTAGATTTACGATTTTAGATTTGCGATTTTAGATTTTTTCATTTCAACTTCCAACTTCGGGCCTCCAATTATTTTGGGATTTTTGTATTATGCGGATCCTTATCGGGGTAGTCCAATTGATGTTCGAGTTCGCGTTCGAGTTCCGGGGTAAGGATATGCTCGATGGTTTCAGCATCGTCATGCACATGGTCAGCAGGGATATCCATGTATTTGGTGAGATACAATTCCCACATCCGGTGCAGCCGAACTACCCTTGCCGCTTGTTGATAGCCTTTATCCGTCAACCCCCATTGGTTGTTGCGTGTCACCAACAATTCTTTGGTGGCCAAGCGCCTCAAGGTCGCCTTCAGTGTCGCCCTTTCCATCTCACGTGTACTGGTTAATTCGTTTAGTCCACGCATGCCATTGAAATGGCTATTCCGTTCGCCGAGATGATAAAATATTTTCAACGTGTTTTCTTCGGCAATGATCCATTGGTTTTTGTATTGTGTATACATCCTCGGGAATATACCTTTCTTTGGGGCAAAGAAAAAGGAAAAGAAGGCGATGGCAGTGGATACCACCACCATCCAGGGACCGGTGGGCATGGAGGGTGCTACATACGAAATATATGCCCCCGCTAGTCCAGCAAATGCACCAAATGCAACGGCGATTCCAACCATATGCCGGATACGGTTTGTCCAATACCTCGCCGCTGCCGCAGGGGTAATGAGCATGGCAGCCATCAATACCACACCCACTGCCGTAATGCCGGTAACCACCGCCAATACGGTAAGGCTGGTGAGTAGCAAATCCAACCTCCGTACCGGATAACCCAATGCCTGGGCATAATTTTTGTCAAATGCAACCAATGTGAATGCTTTGAAAAATAGGCCAACGGTAATCAATATAACAGCTGCAAGGATGCTAAAAATGAGTAGATCGTCGCCCACCAAGGCTGCGGCTTTGCCAAAGATAAAATGATCCAACCCACTCTGTGCCGCGTTGCCGGTTTGCTGGATAAAGGTCATCATCACCATGCCGACACCAAAAAACACAGCCAATACCAGGCCGATGGCCGCATCTTTTTTGATTTTAGACTTGGCGGTAATATAATCGATAGCAACTAGGGAAAGCCAACCGCTGACAAAAGCACCAGCGAGCATGAGTACAATATTTTTGGAACCTGAAAACAAGAATGCGGCACAAATGCCCGGCAATACGGAATGTGCCACGGCATCCCCTACCAATGCCTTCTTTTGAAGCAAGATGAAAGCACCCACCATGGCCGCACTTGACGACAGCAGGATGGTGCCAAGCACCACATATCGTACATTGGGATCCGAAAAGGAAAAGAAGTCTATTAAATTTTGCATGGCTCCATCACGATTTAATTAGGGTTCTCTAGTGGGGAAAGCCCGTTTTTCCATCATGTCACCCACTTGCGCCAGTAAATTTAGCCTACCTCCATAGGCTTGTTGTATCATTTCATCCGTAAAGACCTCGCCCGTCGGTCCGCCAGCCACTAAGCGCATATTGAGCAAGATAATCCAGTCGAAATAATCGCGTGCCGACTGTAAATCATGATGCACTACGATAATGGTTTTGTTGGCAGCTGCCATGTCCCGAAGCAAAGTGATGATGGCTTGTTCGGTAGCCGCGTCCACGCCGGCAAAAGGTTCGTCCATGAAGTAGATATCGGCCTCTTGTGCCAATGCCCTGGCTAGAAAAACACGCTGCTGCTGCCCACCCGATAACTGGGATATTTGTCTTTTTGCAAATGCTGACATCCCCATTTTATCCAGGCAGTCCATGGCCATGGCTTTATCCTGCCGGTCTGGATTGCGTAGCAGTCCCATCTTACCATAGCGGCCCATCAGTACCACATCCAATACGGAAACCGGAAAGTCCCAGTCGACTGATTCGCGTTGCGGCACATAGCTTACACGATGTCTCACCTCTTCCAAGGGGTGCCCAAAGAGTTTGACATATCCACTCGAAGGTGGTATCAGCCCCATGATTGTTTTAAGTAAAGTGGATTTGCCCGCCCCATTGGGTCCAACAACACCCGCTATACAGCCTGATGGAAGGGTGAAATCAATACCCCAAAGCACGGGTTTGCGTGAATAACTTACGGTAAGGTCATGTACCTCCAATACCGGTTCTTTTGCATGTATAATCATAGCTCGATTTTTTTAAATGGAACGCAGATGACACGGGATGGGCTGTTTAATCTGTATCATCAGCGTTCTAATTATTTTAGTGCCTCCACAATCGTGTTGACATTATATTTTACCATGCCAATATAAGTGCCTTCAGGGGTATCCGGTTTGCCCATGGCATCTGAAAACAGGTTTCCTCCGATACGTACACGGCCTCCACGCTCGTTTACACCAGCCAATACGGCTTTCAATGACCTGTCTGATACCGAACTTTCGACAAATACTGCCGGAATCTGGTGTGCCACGATGTAATCAACCAAACCGGATACATCCCGTAACCCAAATTCCGAGAGGGTGGAAATGCCTTGCAATCCCCTTACCTCAATGCCGTATGCGCGGCCAAAGTAGCTGAAGGCATCATGGGCTGTAATGAGCACTCTTTTTTCCTCAGGTATGGTATTGATGCGTGAACGTACCCAGTTATCCAGTGAATCCAATTGGGTCATGTATGCATAGGCATTAGCTTCGTAATAAACGGCATGCTTACTATCGAGCTTAACCAATTGCGCCACTGCACCGGCCGTGGCCGCCTTCCAAAGCGATACATCAAACCAGATATGGGGGTCATAGGTGTTTTCCGTCACTTCAATCAAATCCGGAAGCCCATCGCCCAGCGCAATCACGGGTTTGACCCGTTGCTGCTTTTCAAGGATACGACCCAGTTTACCCTCGAGGTGTAGCCCATTGTAAAATAGGTAATCTGCATCCAGTATTTTGCGCAAATCGCCTTGGCTGGCCTTATATAAATGCGGATCGACACCGGGACCCATGATGGCTTCTACAATGGCCGAATCTCCTGTGATATGGCGAAGCATGTCGGCTATCATTCCTGTGGTAGCCAATATATGAGGTTTCCCTTCAGGTACGTTGCTGCTCAATGGTGGTCGACAGGATAGGCAACCGAATAGCCATACGATAGTAAGGAAATAACAAATTCTCTCCATATCAAAAGCAAAAATACAAAATTTAGACTAATCTAACATTTTTTGTAAGTTATTTTTAACTATTCGGGAGTATGGGGTTATTTTCATACCTTTGAATTGTCTAATCAATTAGGATTCTTATGCAAGAAGTATATATTGTTTCGGCTGTAAGGACACCCATCGGAAGTTTCGGGGGCAGCCTATCGACCTTGTCTGCTACCCAATTGGGCGGGATTGCAATCCGGGAAGCAGTACGTCGTACCGGGTTTTCTGCTGATCATATTCAGGAAGTTTATTTTGGCAATGTATTATCGGCTAGCTTGGGACAGGCACCCGCCACGCAGGCAGCTAAGTTTGCCGGATTGCCCGATATCCCTGCAACAACGGTGAATAAAGTATGTGCATCTGGTGCGAAAGCAATCATGTTGGCGGCTCAGGGTATCGCGTTGGGCATAAATGACATCGTGGTGGCCGGTGGTATGGAAAGCATGAGCAATGTGCCATATTACTTGGATAAGGCGCGGACGGGCTATCGGCTTGGGCATGGTGCAGTGACGGATGGACTGGTGAAAGATGGGCTTTGGGATGTGTACAATGACTATCACATGGGTTCAGCGGCAGAACTTTGTGCCTCGGAATGTGGCATTGGTCGAGATGAGCAGGATGCCTATGCCATCGAGTCCTACAAGCGGTCGCAGGCCGCGCAGCAGTCAGGCAAGTTTGCCGGTGAAATTATCCCCGTGGAAATCAAGGGCCGAAAGGGAGAGGTGACATTAGTAGGTGAGGACGAAGAAATTCACGCCGTGAAATTCGATAAAATACTGGATCTAAAGCCTGTGTTCAAAAAGGATGGAACGGTCACGGCTGCCAATGCCTCTACGCTCAACGATGGGGCCGCGGCATTGGTATTAGTAAGCGAAGCGAAACTCAAGGAGTTGGGGCTACAGCCTTTGGCGCGTATACGTGGATATGGGGATGCGCAGCAGGCTCCCGAATGGTTTACCACGGCCCCATCCAAAGCAATCCCCCGTGCATTGCAACATGCGGGCATTGGCGCCGATGAAGTGGATTTCTATGAGATAAACGAAGCCTTTTCGGTGGTATCCATCGCCAATAACCAAGCGTTAGGATTATCGCCGGATAAGGTCAACATCAATGGCGGTGCAGTTTCCCTTGGCCATCCATTGGGTGCCTCGGGCGCACGTATCGTGGTGACCTTGCTTTCCGTGTTAGCACAAAACAATGGCCGGATTGGTGTGGTCGGTATTTGCAACGGCGGGGGAGGGGCGAGTGCCTTGGTGGTGGAAAGGATGGGATGATTTACGATTTTAGATTTACGAGATGCCCGATATGCATACAGTCTAGAGAGAAATGGGTATATTGATGCGACGGATTCATTCCACGGTATTATTTGCATGTGTTACGGTGCTCTATGCCAATGGGCAGGTGGATAATCGCGGGGAAGTTCATATACTTCAAGACAGCCTCGTAAAATTGGGGCATATCATGTATAATGAACCCAGTGAACCAGAACGGCTGAAAGCCAATTTCACTTTTGTCAAAACCTTGGTGTCAGCCTTGCAAACACCGCATTCCTATTCCTTTCCGTTTGATTCCGTAGATATGGTCTCTATTCTCAAATCTCCTGATGACAAATTCAGGATATTCTCCTGGCATATCCAACTGAATGATGGCTCCTTCCTTTATTATGGAACCATCCAGTTAAACACAACAGATGGCCGCCTCAAGATGTATCCGCTGCTGGACAAGACCTATGAAATGAAGGCGCCTGAAATGGCGATTACCGCTAGCAGTGAATGGTACGGTGCCCAGTACTACCGCATAATCCCACTTGGTAATGACTATGTGTTACTTGGCTGGAAAGGATATACGCCGAACATGACGCAGAAGGTAATCGAGGTGCTGCATATAGGGAGCGATAGTGCGCGACTGGGCAAATCCATCTTTGAAGGCGGTGATACTGGGCAAAATACCCGTATGATATATCGGTATAATAGACAGGCCAGTATGCATCTCGACTATGATACATTGGAACACCGAATTGTGATGGACCACTTGGCGCCTGCCGATGTCCGATACAAAGAACAGTACGAGCAGTATGGACCGGATATGACCTACGATGCCTGGAAATTGGAAAAAGGCAGGCTGGTACTTGTTTCGGATATACCATTGATGAATCTACCCGATTCAAAGGATGAACAGTATAATGATCCAAGAAAACCTTCAAACCATCCGAAAAGTGGCCTTCCCCCACAATAAATACCGATTTGATAGACTATTATTTTCAATAACTTTCAGGAAAAATCCCAAAAAGTTTGTTTTATTTGCAGCTTAGGCCTTAACAGAGACCATTTAGATAATAACACCTAATATCGTATTATGCAACAAATACAACAAGATGAACAATTGAACGAACACCTCATTAAGAACAGGGTAAGTACTAAGTCTATATTTGAGCATCCAGTAGGGTTGTTCGTGCTGTTTTTCACGGAGATGTGGGAGCGGTTCAGTTACTACGGCATGCGAGCGCTCTTAACACTTTTTTTGGTGTCCGAGCTGAGTAGCGGGGGGTGGGAATGGTCACGGGAAGATGCCATGCAGTTGTATGGTTGGTATACCGGCTTGGTTTACCTCACGCCGCTTATCGGTGGGTTTATCGCAGATCGACTAACGGGATACCGTAAGGCGGTCATCCTGGGGGCATTAATCATGACACTTGGCCATGCGTCCATGGCGTTGGAAACGGTAGGGACGAGCTTTTTCTATATGGGGCTAGCGCTCATGATTTTGGGCAACGGCCTGTTCAAACCGAATATTTCTTCTATCGTTGGGCAACTTTATCCGGACAATAGCAAGAAGAAGGATGCTGCCTATACCATTTTTTATATGGGTATCAATGCTGGTGCATTCCTCGGTATGCTGCTCTGCGGATATATCGGTGAGAAAATAGGATGGCACTATGGTTTTGGATTGGCTGGTGTTTTCATGTTTTTCGGGATGCTTCAGTTTTATTTTGCGCAGCGTATTTTCGGGGTGTTGGGCGAATCACCCAAAGAAACGCTTAAACGCGAGGAAACAGGAGATGCTGCAAGCAGCCTGGATGATGATGTGGAAGTAAAGGGCCTGCCTCATCATGTGGTTAGAGACAGGCTGATTGTCATCTTCGTACTCTCCTTATCAAGTATTTTCTTTTGGATGGCCTTTGAGCAGGCCGGCGGATCCATGAACATTTTCGCGAAAGATTATACGGAACGCGTATTGATGGGAAATACTGCGCTTACCTTCAAGTGGGTGGACGCTGCCTTGACAATTTTTCCGTTGCTGATTGTTTCGTGGGTGCTTTTTTCGCTGGCGAAGAAAATTTTTTCCGAATATCCATTATCCATATTCTTCACCGCGTTAAGCTTCGTCGTGATTTGGGTTTTAGGCATCTGGAAAGTCCAACGCGAATTTTATGCATTGGAAACTGAAGTAGCTGCATCGTGGTTTCAAATCCTTAATTCTTTTTTTATAATTACACTGGCTGCGCCATTTAGCAAAGTTTGGGAAAAGGTGTTTAACCCAACCGGACCGATAAAATTTGCGATTGGCCTTGTCCTTTTAGGTATCGGCTTCGCAGCTCTAGCTTATGGGAGCAGGGATATTCCCCAAGGCGCGGCGACAGCTCAAGTAAGTATGATTTGGCTGATACTTGCTTATTTTTTCCACACGTCCGGTGAGTTATGTGTATCACCTGTTGGATTATCGTATATGAGCAAACTTTCTCCCAAAAAGTTCGTTGGGCTGATTTTTGGCATATGGTTTCTATGCACCGCGATCGCAAACTGGTTGGCAGGTATGTCGGGAAGCCTTATTGATAAAATTAGCGAAGCATATTCCCTCTCGACCTTCTTCTTAATTTTTGCAGTCATACCCGGTATTGCAGGATTGATACTTATTGCGGTTTCTCCATTGTTGAGGCGTATGATGCACGGTATCCACTAGCGTATTGCAGTGATGCTTGGAATACCGTTACAGTCTACATACTGTAACGGTATTTTTGTATTCAACCTTTTGCTTATATTCGTTACCTTTACCCGACAAATTATAATCGGCAGTGTCAGACAGTATCGTTATCATCCCTACATACAATGAAAAAGAAAACATTGAAAAGATTATCCGAAAGGTGTTTTCGCAAGCCGAACCTTTTCATGTACTGGTGGTAGACGATAGTTCACCCGATGGTACCGGAGCTATTGTGAATCGATTACAGGAGGAATTTCCTGGCCAATTATTTTTGGAGGAGCGGAGAGACAAATTAGGTTTAGGTACCGCTTATATCCATGGGTTTCACTGGTGTGTTGCGAAGAAATATGAATACATTTTCGAGATGGATGCGGATTTTTCGCATAACCCTGATGATTTGCCGCGACTCCGCAATGCCTGTGCGTCTGGTGCAGACATGGCCATTGGGTCGCGGTACATCAAAGGTGTGAATGTGGTCAACTGGCCAATGAGTAGGGTGTTGATGTCATACTTTGCTTCGGCATATGTGCGATGGATCACGGGGATAGCCGTAAGGGATACGACAGCAGGTTTTGTATGCTATAAACGTAACGTGCTGGAAACCATATCGCTTGATCGAATAAGGTTCGTAGGATATGCGTTCCAAATCGAAATGAAATTCACGACCATCAAGTATGGATTCCATGTGGTAGAGATACCGATTATCTTTACGGACCGCACGGAAGGCACATCTAAGATGAGTACGCATATTTTCAGGGAAGCCTTTTTTGGCGTAATACAGATGAAGGTGAGTAGTTGGTTTAGGAAATATAAAAGATAGGTTGATTCGTGGATTGGCAAATTGGCGAATAGACGAATCAGCAGGTAAGCAATTTCGCGCATCAGCAAGCAGAAAAAATGAACGAACATTTGGATCCCAATCCCGAAAGGTTATCTAATACTGAGCGTGAGCTGGAGAAAGTGCTACGCCCACAGGTATTTGAAGATTTCACTGGGCAGCAAAAAATCTTGGCAAATCTCAGGGTATTTGTGCAGGCGGCCAAATTACGGGGTGAAGCGTTGGATCATGTATTGCTTCATGGCCCACCAGGCCTCGGCAAGACTACACTTTCATACATCATCGCCAATGAAATGGGGGCAGGAATCAAAATCACCTCTGGCCCGGTATTGGATAAGCCTGGCGATCTAGCGGGACTATTGACCAACTTAGGAGAAGGGGACATTCTCTTTATCGACGAAATACACCGTCTAAGTCCGGTGGTCGAAGAATACCTATACTCGGCTATGGAAGATTTCAAGATTGATATCATGCTTGAAACCGGGCCTAATGCACGGTCAGTACAAATTACGCTCAATCCGTTTACCTTGGTGGGAGCCACCACCCGCTCAGGATTGCTCACAGCGCCGCTTCGGGCAAGATTTGGCATCAATGCAAGGTTGGAATACTATGATGCCAAGCTACTTACTACCATCGTGCTCCGGTCGGCCGAGATTCTCCGTACCCCCATTACAGACGAAGGGGCTTTTGAAATTGCCCGCAGGAGTAGGGGAACACCCCGAATAGCGAATGCCTTACTACGACGCACACGTGATTTTGCCCAGATAAAGGGCGATGGAAAAATTGATATCCCTATTGCTCAATATGCGTTGAATGCCCTAAATGTGGATGAACACGGCTTGGATGAAATGGATAACCGGATATTGACCACCATCATTGACAAATTCAAGGGCGGGCCGGTCGGTGTCAAAACCATCGCTACGGCCGTTGGGGAAGATGAAGGTACTATTGAGGAAGTATATGAACCTTTTCTTATACAGGAAGGTTACCTGATGCGAACTTCCCGGGGGAGAGAATGCACCGAATTAGCATACAAACATTTAGGAAAAACCAGTCATTCGAAGGGAAATACCTTGTTTTAATTGGGGGTATCCATTTATTTTTTTATAAAAAGCTGAAAACTGGTATAAGTATTGATGGGTGATTGCTTTGGTAATTAACCACATACCCTTACACTGTAACGATGAGAAGAAACTGTCCGTATATTATTTTCTGCATCCTAACCTTCCCCCTTCTTACAAAAGCCCAATTTGGAAATGAATCACCCATTCCGTATTTCCGTTACTCGGTTACGGCGGGATTGGGCGCTACCCAACTCTATGGCGATTTGGATAATCGGCAACTTGGTGGGGGAGTATACTTAAGGGGGAATTATTTTCTCACCCATGGAGTAAGTATAGGACTGGAGTTGCAGGAAGGCTTATTGCGGGGAGAAGACAATGCTAGCGTTGATGGCTTGCGCCGCAGAAGTACCAACCTCTTCCATGCCGCTATCATCGGGGTCAATTTCCAACCGTTTAAATACCTCCAAGACGACCACCTGCGGCGGATTGAGTACCGCCAATCGTATGGCAAGCGTGTGGTCAACAGCGTATATGCAGGAGCAGGGGTAGGGGCGGTTTATAGTCTGCAATGGGACAACGACAGGGCCGGATATACCAATTCAAACGGAAGTAGTAGTGTGTCGCCAACCCATCAAGGGAAGGATTATGGACTCAGTTATATCATGAGCACCAATGTTGGATTGGAACTCCCACTCCATAGCCTGAAACCCAATCTCCTTGATTCTTATATATGGAATTTGATCATCTGTGGTCAGCTCAACTTTTCCTTGGATGATGAGCTGGATGGCTATAGTGGCACCTATCCAGGAAATGACAGTAAGGATGTGTATAGCTTCCTAACCATTGGGGTCAACCTCCGGTTTTGATTTTTTTAGTTTATCCAATATCTTTTTGCCCCGGCTTTGCATGGCTGCCGAACCGTCTCGCATGAAGAATTCAACTTGGTTTTTCAGTTCGTCTCTTATCCAACTAAATTCCTTGCTCATATTAAACAGGATATCCATGCAATTCACTTGTACGGCCACTGGCGTATCGGGATCAATAAGCCATTCGAAAACAATCTCCACCAAACGCGCTCGGTCAATTCCCTTGTAAACACCTTGAAATGGCATTGAGGTTCTTGGATGGGTAATCTGCATCAATATTTTGGTGAAATGCCGCTGGCAGCTGCTGTTTCGCTGATCATGCAGGTGATCGATAAAGTTATGGAAAGCAGGCATGAAGCTTTCGGGATACTGAATGGCAATGTACTCCAATACCCAAGCAGCACGAAAAGCAATGGATTCGTTTTTTTCATAGAAACACACCTCATGCAGCAAAACGACAGGAATCGTATCTTCACCCAAGGTTGCCAAATCCGGCACTTTGGTCTTGGTCAATGTGGTAGCTAACCGATTGATGAGTGTTTGCTTGTCCATGATAATCGGCTAAGCATAACCCCAGAGGTTTATGCACTGGCAACTGTTCAGGGCAAACCTATGGGGTTTCAAACAGGTTAGATATAACGATTCACCAAATTCTCAAAGAATTCTTGCTTGCCGCTGATCGTTTCGGGTTCGCCCGATGCCGCCGCGATGTTTCGCAAGTCGGATAGGGTGAGCTTGTCTTCTTCAAAGTCTTTGCCCTTTCCGGCGTCAAATGACGCGTAACGGTGGGCCCTTAATTTGCGGTAGTCTGATTTTTGAAGGATATTATCGGCCGCAATCAGCGCACGGGCAAACATATCAGCGCCTCCAATATGCGCGTGGAAGAGGTCGGCGCGATTCGTGGAATTGCGGCGTACCTTGGCATCGAAGTTAATTCCTCCGCCTGTGAAACCACCCGCTTCAAGGATGATGAGCATGCATTCGGTCAGTTCATTGATGTTGTTCGGAAACTGGTCGGTATCCCAGCCGTTTTGGTAGTCACCACGGTTGGCGTCCATCGATCCAAGCAAACCGGCGTCGGCTGCCACCTGCAATTCGTGTTGGAAGGTGTGCCCAGCCAGCGTGGCATGGTTCACTTCGAGGTTGAGCTTGAAGTCTTCGAGTAGGTCATATTGCCGCAGGAAACTGATGACGGTGGCCGCATCGTAATCGTATTGGTGCTTGGTGGGCTCACAAGGCTTGGGCTCGATAAAAAATGTGCCCTGGAATCCTTGGCCACGCGCATAGTCCTTGGCGACGTGCAGCATGCGGGCAAGGTGTTCCTGTTCCCGCTTCATGTCGGTGTTTAGCAATGTCATATATCCTTCTCGACCGCCCCAGAAGACGTAATTTTCACCATTGAGCGCAATCGTAGCATCCAAGGCCGCTTTGATCTGTGCACCCGCGTGCGCCACCACGGCAAAATCCGGATTGGTGGCCGCCCCGTTCATATAGCGTTTGTGCGAAAACAGGTTGGCCGTACCCCACAGCAGCTTTACTCCACTAGCTGCCTGTTTTTCTTTAGCATAGTCTACCAACGTTTGGAGCCTTTTCTCATTCTCAACCACATCATCGCCGTAGTCCACCACATCGACATCATGGAAACAATAATAAGGCATACCAATTTTGGTGAAAAATTCAAAAGCTGCATCCATCTTGTCTTTTGCGCGTTGGATGACATCATTGCTTTTGTTCCAGGGGAAAAATAATGTCGGTCCGCCAAAAGGATCGCTACCATCGCCATTAAACGAATGCCAGTAAGCTACAGCAAACCGCAGATGTTCTTCCATGGTTTTACCTGCTACGACCTTGCTAGCATCATACCAGCGGTAGGCAAAAGGGTTGTCCGATTCGGGGCCTTCGTATACGATTTTACCGATTCCTTTGAAATATTCGCTATCTCCGATAAGTACGTTTGACATGAGTTTTTATGTTTATGAGTTTATAGATTATTTTTTATGCGCGATTTAATTGGCTAACCAACAATTCCTGCCACTCGTGGTAAAGATCTTCGTAAAAGCTGGATGCTTGCGGTTCTACGGTTTTCAAGGCTTTCAACTGGCTGAATGCCTCGGCGGTCGAAGTGAAGATACCCGAACCAATACCAGCCCCCAGCGCGGCCCCCACACTGCCATCATTTTCATAAAGTTCTACAGGTATGCGGGTCACATTCACGAAAATATCCGTAAATAGTTCGCTGAGGAACATGTTTGCGCGTCCGGCGCGGATGATGGATGGGTGCATGCCATTTTCTCGGATGATATCCAGCCCATAACGGAAGGCATAAGCAATGCCTTCCTGTGATGCCCTGAAGATATGCGAGCGTCCATGAGCATTGAAATCGAGATCAATGAATTGGGCACCGAGAATTTTGTTGTTGAGGATGCGTTCGGCACCATTGCCAAAAGGAAGGATTTTAAGGCCATTACTTCCGGGGCTCACCGCTTTTCCCAGGGTATTCATTTGTTGGTAATCTATACCATGCCCAAAATGCTCCTTTACCCATCGGTTGAGTATACCTGTGCCGTTTATGCATAATAGTACGCCTGTCCGCGTTACATCGGGTGTATGATTTACATGAGCAAAGGTGTTTATGCGAGATGCCTGGTCATATACCAGCTGGTCACTCACTGCGTAAATGACGCCTGACGTGCCTGCCGTGGCCGCTACTTCCCCAGGCTGTAAGACATTAAGCGATAGTGCATTGTTGGGCTGGTCGCCCGCTTTGTAGCATACGGGAATGCCCGGCGCTAAACCCAGTGTTGCGGCCACATCCCGCCGTAAAGTGCCATGTTCGCCAAATAGTGGTTTGATTTCTGGGAATATGGCGTCATCAAAACCAAAATGCTGAATGACATCAGCGGAAATGCGGTTGTCCTTGAAATCCCAAAAAATACCCTCGGAGAGGGCTGATATGCTAGTAGTAGCAGAACCGGTCAATTGCAGGCCGATATAGTCGCCGGGAAGCATGATTTTATGGGCTTTGCTGTAGGTTTCAGGTTCATTTGCCTTTACCCATGCCCACTTTGAGGCCGTGAAATTACCAGGCGAATTCAATAGGTGCTCCAAGGCATGCTGTTGGCCGATTTTGGCAAAAGCGTCTTCCCCAATATCCACTGCGCGACTATCGCACCAGATGATGGAGTTCCTTAGGGCGTCCCCATTTTTATCGACCACCACTAGTCCGTGCATTTGGTAGGCTATTCCGATGGCTCCAATGTCTTGCGCCCTGAAGGAAGCGTTGGAAGTAAGTTTACGGATGGCGAGTACCACTTGCTCCCACCACATGTCGGGTGCTTGCTCGGCCCACCCTGGTAAAACGGAACGGATACTATTCTCGTGGTCTTCTGGATAACGGGCGGCTGCAATGCACGTCTGGGTGTTTGCATCCACCACAGATACCTTAATGGACGATGTACCGATATCAATACCTAATAACAACATGGCAAAATCAACTAGGTTTCATAATAATGCTAACGTTGGCATAAAGGTAAGATATTCCTTCCGATTTCCAAAATCTATCTTTATTTTTGTTTGAATTTTGTGGATGGTACTTTCACCAACCATGTATAACCACTTTGTACCTTGAAAAAAATTACCATTCTAGATATCGCTAAGGAACTTGACATTACATTCTCCACCGTAGCCCGGGCGCTCAACGACCATCCGGCCATTAGTGTCGCTACCAAAAAGGCCGTGCGTGAGACAGCTGATCGACTTGGATACAGCCCAAATAAGGTAGCCTCATCCTTACGTTCTGGCAAAACAAAGATCATCGGCATTTTGGTACCTCGACTCGACGTGAGTTTTTTTAGCTCGGTTGTACATGGCATAGAGGGGGTGATGAATGAAAATGGGTATACCATTCTACTCTACCAATCGCAGGAATCCGCTAAACAGGAAAGCAAAGGGATAGACACCTTCCTTCGCTCGCGAGCGGATGGTATTATTGCCTCTATTTCCCTGGAAACAGAAGACAATGGAGCATACGATGAAATCAAGAAACGGAACATTCCCTTGGCTTTTTTTGATAGGGTACCACAAGGGCTTGATGTGCCTTCTGTGACCATCGACGATTATCGGGGCGGATTCATGGCTACAGAGCACCTCATAAAAGCGGGCTACCGACGGATTGTGCACATCAACCAATACCGAAACATCAATATTTTCAATGAACGTTTGCGGGGCTACCTTGGTGCACTGAAACAGTACGGTCTTCCCGTAGATGAAAGCCTTATTATCAAAGGAGATTTCTCGCTGGAATTTGGTCGCCAATGTGTGCGTGATTTACTTGCGGAAGGAATTGATTTCGATGCCATATTCACATTGGAGGATTTTACAGCCATGGGGGTGGTACAAGAGCTGAAGGCCGCTGGAAAACGCATCCCCGAGCAAGTTGGCGTAGCGGGATTCGCCAATGAGGCGTTTACGAGTTTAGTGAGCCCCACGATTTCCACGGTTGACCAGCGTACTGTGGAAATGGGGGAAGAGGTGGCACATTTGTTCCTTAAATTGCTTAAGCAGGGCGACTACTATAAGCATAGGCCAGAAAAGATCGTGCTGGAACCCCGCCTTTTGGTACGCGAAAGTTCGTCGCGTTAGATGCCGGGTATGACATGAACGTGTAGGTTTTCATAGTATTCCAGCGGATGTTCGGGATGTTCAAGGCCATCTGGAATGGGCATACCCGAAAACTGCCGGAAATACAGTACACAGGCATTACGCCATATCTTGGCTTCTTCGTATTGCATGGCCAGTAAATCGGCTACTTCCTGAAACGT
The DNA here is from genome assembly GCF_024704835.1 of Parapedobacter tibetensis. Taxonomy (GTDB): domain Bacteria; phylum Bacteroidota; class Bacteroidia; order Sphingobacteriales; family Sphingobacteriaceae; genus Parapedobacter; species Parapedobacter tibetensis. Next base: position 95,819 of record NZ_JAMXBE010000017.1, on the reverse strand, counting down.
GTCGTTATTCACCCGGTTCTTTTGCGCGGCCCATGTGGCCTGAATGGCGGCTACAGTTTCCACACCACCATAGTACCGATGACAGAGCTCGTCCCACAGTGTACGTCCGGATTTCATACGGAAATCCCATGGGAGGTGGTGGAACCATAGTAGGTATTCATCAGGGCAAGTCTGCGGATTTTCGAATTTTGCCTGGACTTCCGGGGCGTATTGGCCCAGCGCATCACTTCCGATCGCTGTACGGTCAAAGCCAATTCCATCCTTGTCGGCTTGATGGTAATAAACGGAAGTCCAATCGGCACGCGGTTTATCTTTGATCCAAGGGCCTGGCCCATAATGGTGATCCCAACCCATCAGGTGGTGGAGGCCGAGTGGGGTCATGTAGTTGACTGCCGCTTCGCGCGATCGCATCATCAGCGGCAATACGTCATGGACAAATGTATCATTGTTGCCAAAGGTTTGCCGCAGCCAATCCTCGGCGATGGCACTTGCATCGACATCGGGGTCCCAGGCAAGGCGTCCGTATGCATACCAATTGGCCTGCGCGAAGGGATGACCGGTCCAATTGATGGCTGTGCCCGTATTGGCCACGCCAGCAATGGCTGTCAGCGGTTGGGGATTCATCGATCCGTCGATGACCTGAGCCACCGTGGAATTCGGGCGATGGCGATGTGTGTCCGATTGGAGCACTTCGCTGAACAGCGTGCCTAGATAAACCAGATGGGTCGCAAACCCAAGGTATTCCTGCGTGATTTGGAATTCCATCATGAGCTGCGATTGGGGCATGACACCGAAAAGCGGATGGAATGGCTCCCTGGGTTGGAAATCGATCGGTCCATTTTTTACCTGTATGATGACATTATCACGGAACTGGCCATCCAGCGGCACAAACTCATTGTAGGCTTGTTTTGCCCGGTCTTCGGGTTCAGTGTCTTCATACACGAATGCCCTCCACATCACTACCCCGCCGTAAGGTTTGAGTGCGTCGGCCAATAGGTTGGCGCCATCCGCATGGTTCCGGTCATAATTTTGTGGCCCTGGTTGGCCTTCGGAATTGGCTTTCACTAGAAACCCACCGAAGTCGGGAATATGCCGGTAAATTTCTGAAGCCTTTTCCTTCCACCAGCGCTGCACAGCTGGATTGTGGGGGTCTGCATCGGCCAGTCCACCTAATTCCACCGGTGCACTGAAGCGCGCGGACAGGTAAACCTTAATGCCATAAGGGCGGAAGATATCGGCTAAAGCCGCGGCTTTTTCAAGATACGGCTGGGTGAGTATGCGGGCGTTGGCATTGACATTGTTGAGTACCGTCCCGTTGATGCCGAGTGATGCATTGGCCTTTGCATAGTCGGTATAACGCGGGTCGCGGTATCCGGGAAGCCGGTGCCAATCCCACAATGAAAATCCGGCATAGCCGCGTTCAACCGTACGATCCAAATTGTCCCAATGGTTGAGCAGGCGGAGCTGGATTTTCGGGCATGCAACTTTTGAAAGCTGGGTGATATCCTCACCGCATTGGAGTGAGGCGATGAATGCATATACACCGTAGAGTACGCCTTTATCCGATCCACCTAAAATCACCGTGCAGGGGTTCTCTCCATAAACGCCGCTGTAGATGACATAGGCATCATCATGCTCCGGCAATAGGGCTAGTGCTTCGCTGACTGGCCCGGTAGCGGGAAGGGTGGAAGCGGAGCCCACCAATAGGATGCCAGGTCCATTGGACGTATCGGCGTGCGATGGTTCATGGCCCAGCAAGCCGTTTAGGGCTTCCAGTAGCTCTGCATGGGCGACGCTGTCAGTCTCACCTGTTATCGGAAAAACCAGTGTACGGAGTTGTTCACGGTAACGGATGGCGAGGTCGTTGTCCAAGGGCCGGTAATCCAGCCACATCCGATAGCCGGATTGCGCAAAAATGCACGGCATGCAGGCAACAACCATTATGGTGATGAAAAATAGGTGTATGTAGGGCTTCACGTTGTACATCATGTTCATTACATCAATTGTTTCGGCTGCCGACGAACGTATCTTCCGGCCCGAGGAAACTGGGTTTCAACCCACCCAAATCCAGTACCAGTTTTTGGAGGACCACCCCCGGGCTGACGAGCCAGTAGTTGATCGTGTTTTTCCCGCGCTTGAAGCCAAGCGGTGTCTTGGTGATGCGCGTGCCTTCGGACACCGATCGGCCCCACGACCGGTCGTCGACTGTTGTATTTTCCAGATTGACGGTGACAGGCGTCCCGCCGTTTACCGACAACGCGAACCGGAGCCCCCCGGAGTCCCTGAAATCCAGGGTAGGGGAGACAAACGCGTGCAAGTTAAATTCCCCTGCATCGGCAACGAACACATCAAATGTCAGGTGTGGGGTATGCTCATCCAAGATCTGGTCGCCGGTTGCCCGCGGAAGGGCGGTAATGCCTCCAGCCGTTTTGCCGTAATTGTCCAACGTTTTCCAGGATATCGGAGCCCGTTTGGCGGCGCTGGAGTAATTTAGTGCTTCCATGGCGATGTAGCCGTTTCTTTCGACAAAGGTGTTGGCGGCTTCTTCTCGGCGGAAACGGTTGTCGATTTCAATGGGTAAGGCGATGCGGCTGTTGCCATTGCCTGAAATTTCTACCGTTGCAACGATAATGGAGTCCGTCAGCCGCTCCCAATCGATGCCGATGGGCAGGCGTATTGGGTCGGTGATGGTTCCCTGCCGTTGCGGGAGCAGCACAAATGGGGGCGCATCGATGTGGTAGGTGATCGGCTCTTTGCCGGTATTGAATAGTTCCACGTAGTGGTTTCCACGGCTCAGGCTGTTGAACCTCGGAAAGCGATCGTCCACGCGGTTAGCCCCGGCCCAAGCTTTTCCGGAGCCCTCGATGGCAACGCCGAGCCGGCCTGTTTGCGGCACGGGAATGCGCTGGGCATCGGGCATCACATTCTTTTCCGGCTGTTGCCAATAGGTGTAACCGATGTGGGTTTGATCCATCATGTGTTTCCACTTTCCGCCCGCAAGGGTGTCGTTATAGTACCTGGTAATCCCGGCGTCTCGGTCAAAGATCCGGGCCACCTCGTCGGCATAAAAATTCGCCGTGTTCCGACCCTGTTGCGCGTACAATTTGTTTTTCGCATGGGCTTCATAAAGCGCATATACGTTGCACATGGCTTGGATGGGATGGAATACGAGCTGGTAGAAGGCATCTTGATGCGCCTCGTCCAATACCGTTCGCAGGTATTCCGCGCGCGAAAGCAGATCGTCGTAGTCGCGAACCATGCGGCCCCATTCATTGTAATTGACGAGGCTGTAGGTATTCGCGTTCAGCAATTCGGGTTTGATACGTCCGGCGTATTTGCCATACTGATCGATCAGGTAGGCGATTTCAGGGGCATCCGGGTTCCAGGCCAGGTCGAGGAAAAACGAAATGGGGAATTCCATGGGTTTCAGGTCGCCCACGTTGACGATCCACAACCGGTCGGCGCCATACTCGTGTGCGAGTGTCATCTGTTCCCATATTTTCTTTATAGGGTTAGTATTGATCCATTTATAGTTACGTGGGCCACCCACGTAATCGAAATGGTAGTATATGCCGTAGCCTCCTTCCCGGGGTTGTTCCCCCGGTTGGGGCAACCGCCTCAGGTTTCCCCAATTATCGTCGCAGAGCAGCAGCGTCACATCGTCCGGTACACGCATGCCCTTGTCATAGTAGTCCTGCACCTCTTTATATAGTGCCCATACCTGGGGCGTGCGTTCCACCGGTTTTTGGGTCAGGTTTCCGATGATTTGCCGTTGGTCGCGCACGATCTGCTCCAATAGTGCAATCGCCGTGCCTTCGGTCATGGGCTCATCCCCATCGCCTCGCATGCCGAGCGTAACGACGATTTCCTTGTCTTTCACGCGTTCCAGCCCGGTTTCCCAGAAGTTGCGCAGGGCGGCGTCGTTTTTCTGGTAATCCCAGGGGCCGTTGCCGTAGCGGCGCCATTCATCGTGCGCCCGCGTCAGCGGTTCATGGTGCGAAGTGCCGATGACGATGCCATATTCCTCGGCAAGGACGGGGTTCAGGGGGTCGTCATCGTTGAATGCGCTGCCCCACATCGCAGGCCATAGGAAATTGCCTTTCAGGCGTAGGATCAGTTCGAAAACCTTTTCATAGAACCGGTGGTTGAAGCCGCCGAACGTTTTCGTTGCCCATCCCGATAGGGCAGGGGCCTCATCGTTGAGGAATATCCCCCGGTATTTGACGACTGGGCTTTGGATGGCCATGCGGCTTTTCCGCACGTAAAGCGTTTCGCTCCGGCGTACGGGTACATCTGCCCAATAGTGCCAGGGAGAAACGCCGATTTGGGCGGCAAGCTCATAAATGCCGAAGATGGTTCCCCGTTTGTCGCTTCCGGCGATGACCAGCGCTTGGGTGATGCCGGGCGTTGGGTGGTTAACCACCTCGATGAGTGTACTTTCCCATTTTCCGGCGATACCGGCCACATTGATTTTACCCTGTTCAACCAGGCGGTCGATCAACGGCGCCCGGCCGATGGTGCCGATGATGATGGCGAAGGCACGGTCGTGCCCGTTGAGCTGCACGTTGGCCGACGTGACCCGTTCGATGTCTTCGCGCAGGCTATGGGCGGCGCGAAGGACACCCTTGTGGTCACGGTCATCAACAATGATGGTCGCCGTAGCCTGATTACTCACGATGGGGAATGCGTAGCGGACGTAGCGGGTGGTTACGATGCGTTCCGCGGTCGATGCATCGGCGCAGACCGCGGCAGATACAATCAACAAGAGGAGGAATGTTCTCATAAGTCAAAAGTTTTTGTCATGCTATCAAAAGTTCACGACTTGCCAAAATGCATCTTTCGGCTGCCTGTTTGCATCAAAAAGCGAAGGGTGGTTCTTCCGACCTGCCACGGGATAATAATCGAGCCAGGTATACCCATCATGCGCATTCCAGAAGGTTACGCTTGAAATCACGTTCCGGTATTCGCGGAATACATGGAACGCCATACCATATTGGTCGCTTTGGGCTTGCCGCATTCCGTCGGTGAACGCATCCGCTTCATCAGGCTGTTTTGCGCGCCGTTCTTTTTCCCAGGGGTAAACAGATATGTCCAGTTCAGTGATGTGGATTTCCAGGCCAAGCGATGCATATTGATCCAGCGCCGCGCGGAGTTCGGATTCTGAGGGCTCGAAAATCGACCAATGTGCCTGCAAGCCCACACCATGTATCGGGATGTTCTTATCCTTCAGCCGTTTCAGGAGCGTGTAGATCCGTTTCATTTTTTCCGGTCGTACGCAGTTATAGTCATTGTAAAACAATTTGGCTGTTGGGTCAGCTTCATGGGCAAACTCAAAAGCCTTTTCGACAAAATCATCGCCGATAATCTCTGTCCATTTCGAAGGGCGCAACAAATTGTTCGGGTTATCATCGATGGCCTCGTTGACCACATCCCAAGCAAATATTTTTCCCTTGTAACGTCCAACAACGGTGTGGATGTGCGTCCGCAGCCGTTCGAGGAGCACGTCCCTGGAAACCGGCTGTCCTTGGCTGTCCTCAAAGAGCCAGTTGCCGGCCTGCTGGTGCCAACATAGCGCATGGCCGCGGATTTTCATGTTGTTGGTTACGGCAAAATCGACGATCCGGTCGGCGAGCCTCCAGTTGAATTTCCCTTCCGCGGGTTGGAGGGGAGCCATTTTCATCGCGTTTTCAGCCGTGATGCTGTTAAAATGCCGTTTAATGAAGTCGGCTTCGTCGCCATGGAGGCTTCTCGGGTTAACAGCCACTCCGATGGGGAAGAAGTCAGTGTAGTAGTCCTTCAACCCGGTGACGGGTTCTGGAGGGACGGATGAAGCGCCGAACATCATAGCAAAGCAAGTTAGCAAGATATGCAGGGTATGGCGTCTCGTTGTATGCATGGCAGTCAGTTTCATTTCAAGATTGTTTCAATGATGATTTCCGGATGATAAGTTCAGGATTTAGGATGACGGTACTACTTACGTTGGCATCGTTTTGCCCGCTGATATCATTTAAAATGAGCCGTGCCGCATGCTGCCCCATCTGGTAGCCGGGGTAGTTCACGGTGGTGATGGCCGGTTCGGTTACTTTCGAAATCAGGTCATTGTTGAACCCAACGATGGCGATTTCCTGCGGGATCCGGTAGCCTTGTTCTTTCAAAATCGATATGGCAAATGCGGCGGATGAATCATTGGCAATGAATAACGCGTCGGGCAATTGCGAGACATTGAAGATGCGATTGTGGATACAATCGGCCATGGCTTGCTCACTGAGGTCGTTGGAAATGCAGCGGTGTTCAGCGAACGGGATGCCGTTTTCCTCCAATGCATTGCGGTAGCCCTGGAGCCGGTCACGGTAGACATTCCGTTTCAGGTTGCCGGTAATGTGCACGATATCCCGGCAGCCTTGTCCGATCAGGTGCTTCGTCGCCTCATAACCCGCCTTCAAATTATCCAGCACGATCTTGGTGGCATTGATGGTATCCGGCACACGGTCAAAGAAAACCAAAGGGATTTTTTTTTGGATGAAGCTATCGAAATGACTGAAATCTTCGGTCTCATAAGAAAGCGAGGTGATGAGTCCATCCACCCGGTTGTTGAAATGGGTGATGGCGTTTGACTTTTCTTTAGCCTGCTGTTCCAGCGATTGGCTGATCAGGATGTTGAATCCGCTTTCGTTGACCACGGTTTCGATCCCCGCCAAAACAGACGACATGAACAGGCTGTTCAGCCGCGGCACGATGACACCGATAGTGTGCGTACGTTGTCCCCGGAGGTTGCTGGCGAACTTGTTTGACCGATAACCTAGTTCATGGGCCACTGCAGCGATCCGCTTCTTGGTCTCTTTATTGATGGCGGGGTGATCTTTCAGTCCCCTGCTTACCGTGGCTGCCGAGATGTTCAGCCGTTCGGCGATGTCATAGATGGTGGCCTCTCTATTCATTGTCGATGTTTGTTTGAATGCATGTAATCGACACAAAAGTAGTGTTTTTCGGTGCAACCGATTACGGATTTGTATCCGTAGTCCCATGTTGCTTGGCAAGTAATGAGGGATTCATCGGTTTGAAAATTAGTTGCGCGAAATGGTATGGGTCATGTTTCATGCTTGGATGCCATTATTAGGGTGTCTTTGATTAATTGGTTCCAGCAAAAATGAATATTCCTATTGAATATTGCAACCGATTGCATATAAAGTTTAATTTTTTATCTTATTGATTTACTGACGATTGTATCGTGATGTAACATAGGCAATAATTTCTGTAACATGGTTTTTTCGTGAAAACCGCCTTTGTTGCGATATTAGCTATGCCAAAATAATTTGTGCAATTATAAACGGGGTAGGATTCTCAAATAATGACGTTCGGCCAGAAAGTGAGCCTCCTTGATATGAAGGATGCCATTCTGCCAATAACCAAATAAGGTAAACCCAAAAAACTAAAATTTATGATGGAACCATTGAAACATTTATCGCCCAGTGAGGGTATTTTCGCCAACGTTGGCATGAACCGGCTTTGGGCTGGTCCGATTACCAATTGATGAACCTTTATTAAACCAAGAACAATGATGAAGAGCATTACAAAACTAGTATTCACGCTTGTGTTCGCATTCTCGGCACTGCTCAATGCATCGTCGGCATTAGGCCAAACGCGGACCGTAAGCGGGCAGGTGACCACCGAAACCGGTGAACCCCTGGCGGGGGTTTCGGTACAGGTGAGAGGAACAAATATCGGCACGACCACCGATGCCAATGGAGCCTTTTCGGTGAGTGTACAGGCGGGCGCGGTCCTCGTGGTTTCAAACCTCGGCTACGTACGCCAGGAGGTCGCGGTGACAAATGAAACCATCATTCGTATCCAACTTGTTGCCGAAACAAGTGCTTTGGAAGAAGTCGTTGTGGTGGGTTACGGCACACAACGCAGGGAAGCGGTAACGGGTTCGGTGGCGTCTATCGGTGGAGCGGATTTGCGAGAGGTGCCATCGGCTAATTTTTCGCAGGCACTGCAAGGGCGCTTGCCGGGGGTGGAGCTAACGCAGACCTCGTCCCAGCCGGGTGGTACCATGCAGGTCCGCATCCGCGGCTCGCGCTCGCTGACAGCCAGTAACGATCCCTTGATCGTACTTGATGGAATCCCCTTTGTGGGATCCCTCAATGACATTAACCCCAACGACATCAAAAGTATCGATATCTTGAAGGACGCCTCCGCGACAGCCATCTACGGTTCGCGTGGTGCCAATGGGGTGATCTTGGTTACTACCAACAAAGGGCAAATGGGGCAGAAAGCACGGGTAAACTATAACAGTTTCACAGGCGCGAAAAAGGTGTTTGGCAAGTTCCCCATGATGAGTGGGTCTGATATGGTAAAGCTCCGACAGTTGAATATACCTTACACGACCTATGGGCAAGACGAAGGCGAGGATGTGGACACCGACTGGCAGGACTTGCTGTACAGGACCGCTACCATGACAAGCCATGATGTGAGCATCTCAAGCGGTACCGAACGTGGCAGCTACAACTTCGGTGGTGGCTACCTGCTCGATCAGGCCGTAATACCTACACAGCAATTCAGCCGTTACGCACTACGTGGAAGTATCGACCAGGAGGTGGGCAAACACTTCCGTTTCGGCATCACCACTAACAACAATTATAACCTTACGGAAGGTACGCAGGTGAATGTGGGAGGCCTCTTAAGGATGACACCCGTTGCCAACCCGTTCAATGAAGACGGCTCATGGAAGCGGACCGTAAGGACGGCTATCGATGAGCCGTGGGTATATTCGAGGGAAATTGTAGAAAGCCTGAAGGACCAGTGGTTGAGCGAATCCAGGGGATTTGCGAGCTTCAATTCGCTGTACGGCGAAGTGCAAATTCCCTGGGTGGAAGGCTTGAAGTTCCGTGCCAACCTCGGTTTGGATTATCGCCAGAACAATGGAGGTGCGTACACCGGGGAGGGGATAAACAGCACCAACCCCACTACCATTTCCTCCGCATCGATCAGCAACTCGCACACCTACCATTGGTTGGTTGAAAACCTGTTGACTTACGACCGGACGTTCGGCGGAGCCCATAATTTAAATGTGGTGGCCTTATATTCGGCCGAGCAGAACAAGTTCAACCGTTCCCGTGTCGTGGCCACGGGTATCCCCGCAGACCATTTCCAGTTCTACAACCTGGGGCATGCCACAGGTGAGATCACTATCCCGCCCGGCGATCAATGGTATGAAGTATGGGGGTTGATGTCGTATATGGGGCGCGTGATGTACAGCTATGATGACCGTTATATGTTGACGGCCACCCTACGCTCCGATGGTTCGTCTAGGCTAGCTCCTGGTCACAAATGGCATATTTATCCAGCGGTATCCGCAGGTTGGAATATTGCGCAGGAGTCTTTCATGGAGGGTATGGATAAGGTCAATATGTTAAAGTTGCGTGTGGGTTGGGGTCAAACCTCCAACCAGGCTGTTAACCCATATGCAACTCTTGGGTTGTTGGCTACTCGACCCTATAATTTTGGAAGCGAATTCGCGGTTGGTAATTTTGTATCACAATTGCCTAGCCCGCATTTGGGGTGGGAGTTTTCCAATACTGCGAATTTCGGCTTAGACTTTTCGCTGTTGAACCATCGACTGTCGGGAACGGTTGAATACTACATTACAAAAACCGAAGATTTGTTGCTGAACAAGGGGTTGCCTGCTACTTCAGGCGTGAGTTCGATAACGGAAAATGTAGGTCGCACCCAGAACAAAGGGATTGAGCTTGCGCTGAACGGTACGATTTTGGACAATCACAACGGTTGGACTTGGGAGGCTGGTTTCAACCTTTACGCCAACCGTAACTTATTAGTGTCGTTAGCTTCAGGAATGGACAGAAATACAAACAACTGGTGGTTCGTTGGCCATCCCATCGATGTGATTTTCGACTTCGAGCGCATCGGGCTTTGGCAGGAGGACGACCCGCACCGGGGTATCCTCGAACCGGATGTGAACTCACTGGGCATGATTAAAGTGACATATACCGGAGATTACGATGCAAGCGGAGTACCCACTCGGCAGATTAATGATGATGATAGGCAAGTTATTAGCTTACAACCTAACTTTCAAGGTGGGTTTCACACGCGTGTGTCCTATAGGGGGTTTGACTTGAGCGCTGTGGGAGTATTTAAAAATGGGGGTATTCTCAATAGTACCATTTACGGATCAGGTGGATATCTCAATTTGTTGAATGGGCGAAACGGGAACATGGCTGTCGATTACTGGACACCGGACAATACAGGGGCTAAGTACCCCAATCCCGAAAGCTACAGAAGCGGAGATAACCTCAAATATATGAGTACCATGGGGTACTTCGATGCATCGTACCTGAAGATACGCACCATAACACTAGGATATGATTTCAGCCAGCTTAGGGGTTCGGATATCAATCTGCGACTATATTTTGCCGCCCAGAACCCGTTCGTCATGTTCTCGCCCTACCACCGGGAATCGGGCATGGATCCCGAAACGAACTCATTTGGAGACCAGAATGCGGCGGTTGGCTTGCCCCAGAGCGTGAGCCGCATCCTTACCTTGGGTACGAATACGCCCAGTACACGCAACTACCTACTTGGTGTTAACCTTACATTTTAAAAGAAAAACGATGAAACGGATACATATCACTTCTTATCTTGCAACAGCGTTGATGACGTTGGTTATGGTTTCCTGTACCAAGATATTGGAGGAGGAGCCGCGCCACATTTTTGAGCCCGGTTTTTTCACGACAGAAAAAGGTGTTTATGGTGGGTTGACATCTATGTATGCTCACTTGCGCTGGATTTACGGACAGCCCTACTATTACAATACCTTGGAAACTGGTACAGATGAATATACATATGGACAAAGTGCAGATGGTAATTTTCTTGTAATGGATATCAGTGGACAGGGGGAAATCACACCCGCTGATAGTCGTTCCGATGCCATTTGGGGGGTTACGTTTAGCAACATCAATACCGCTAGCGGCATTATCGAAAATGCGGAATCAGTAGGTACGATTCCTACCGCGCTGATTGCCGAGGCCCGGTTCTTCCGTGCGTTCGACTATTTCCTGCTGGTACAGACATTTGGCGGTGTGCCGTTGGATTTGGGCGCTGGAGAGCTGATGTTCAATACGAGCGCATCGACTACTTCCGTGCGCAATACAGTACCCGAAGTTTACACAAAGGCGATATTCCCCGATTTACTGACGGCAGTCAACGATTTGCCTGTTGCGGGACGTGTGACCGGTGGCGCTACGAAAACCTTGGCTCGTCTTTACTTGGCAAAGGCCTATTTGACCTACGCTTGGTGGTTGGAAAACCCGAATAATATCCCGACATATCCTGAAGCTGCCCGGGTTGATCCAGATGGACATGATGCCCAGTGGTATTTCCAGCAAGCATATAATATCGCTACGCAAGCGATTGATGATCCTGGACCTTTCGGTTTGGTGGAAACATTTTATGATTTACATGTGGGTGGCAACGACCGAAACAATGAAATGCTCTTGTACGCTGACCATACCCAGGATAGTGAGTTTTACAACGGTACTTGCATCAATTGTTTTGCTGGCACCGATGCAGGGGGGAATGCCGCCGCTTGGATGGTGACGTGGAACTACACGGAAATCAAAAGTGCAGCTAATCCCGATGGAACTGGTGGCGGCGTAGTTTCTGTGGAACGTGAGGCGGCACAGGCCTTGGGACGGCCTTGGACCCGCATGGCGCCCACGATCGGAGCGATTGAGAATACGTTTGCCGATAAGACACTTGATTCACGTTACGATGGAACTTTTGCAACCGTTTACAGAGGCAACTGGCCAAAGGGCGGAACAACCAATACGGTCTTGTATAATGCTAATGATTTGCCAGTTTACCCAGAGGATGCTATCTTGACGTTTCTGGATGATGAATCACAAGCAGGTGATATCGTTTATCCGACAGGTGCAAATTTCCCGGGAAAGGACTACTCGGGTGTCGGGGCTGGGGTTTTACCTGGCAGGTCCGATTTTGTGATATCGCCCCGTGGCATCGGTCGCCGCGTGTTTCCTGGGCTTTGGAAGATAGGTACTTACCGTACGGACAATGGCAGTGGCGTTGGGCAACCGAACGCCAACCTCACCCGTCCGTTCAAAGTCGCGAAGTTCTCCGAATTGTATTTCGTGGCCGCTGAGGCCGCAGTAAAGGGCGCATCCACGGTAGCGGGCAAGAATGCGCGTGAACTCATAAATGTTGTTCGTGCGCGAGCCGGAAAATGGCGCTGGCATAACAACGGCAATGTGGGGAAAATCGAAGATAACAGTGCGGCGATGGTAGTGGCTACACCGGCAACCATTGATATCAATTATATCTTGGCGGAGCTTTCACGCGAATATTTCGGTGAAGGTTACCGGTGGTTTGATCTGATCCGGACGCAAAAGTGGAATGCACTTGCTACTACCTACGAGATTTGCGGAGCTAATTTTGGAGATCATACTCCACAAACCATTACACGTAGCATCCAACCGTATCATTATTTACGCCCCATTCCGCGAGATCAGATTGATGCCTTGGAAATGAGTGCAGCGGAGAAGCAAGCTTATCAGAACCCGGGGTATTAGACGGCGCATTAAATGTCTTACTAAGCTAATGATGTAAAATAAGGCTGCTTTTGTAGCGGCCTTATTTTTACTTATCTGCTATGCTAGCCTGTACACCGTTTTACAGACAGATGCCAACTATGAAAAACATCGGATTTTCTTTAATCGCAGTTGCCATTGTTGTTTTTTCATGTACGCATCGTACAGTGGACAAAAGTCCCATTAACGATAACGTGGTGCTGCAGGTCGCCGATGTCCGTATAACGGCATACGAACTGGAAAAAAACCTCAAGCGGTTTAAGGAAGCTTACCAAGATACGGCCAGCATGGAGCCTGGCGAGAATGACGTTGAAAAATGGATACAGGAGTTTATTAACCGGGCCTATTTCCTGGCAGACGCTTATGAAAGGGGGTATCACGAACAAGCGGAGGTGGCTCGCGGGGTAGCAAGCATGGAAAAACTGATGATAGCGCAACGGAGGGGTATCCTGGAGCAGTTTCTGATCGATAAGATGCAACCTCTGGACCAAAAAGAGATTGACCTGGCACGCGAACGGAACAGGAAGAAAATCAGCATAGCATACCTGAAGTTTAAAGACTTCAATACCGCCACGCATTTTATCGGCGGGAATCAGTTAAAGGGGTTGGCGGAATTCGATGAGGCCATTGGACGCAGCATTGGACATCAAAACGTTATCCATGGGGAAGCGGTGATCGAGTGGCCTTTTGTGGACTTCTGGGAGTACGGCGAGTACCTGTTCAGTATGAAGAAAGGCGAACTGACCCCGATACTGATGTTTCAACATGGGGCTTATTTGTTCTATATCAAGGATACGGCAATAGCGGATGAGCCTGCGCCGACCGATGAAATCATCCAAAAGCTCAACTTTCAGCAGGAAGTAGAAATAGTTGCAGACTACCAAAATGAAGTTAATGGTAATACTCATATTATTTATAATCCAGATGCACTTTCCAAATTCAACAAGATACTTTCTAAACTAGTCCCGCTCCATGAATTTGAAAAACAACACTTTCATGAGATTTTGTCGGAAAATGCCTTTACTTTCATTGTAGAAGAAAAGCAAGCCCAACATTCAATAGCTGATTTCATAGATTATTATAACTACTTGCCCTTTAAACAGGAAATAAGGAGTACGGAACAAATAGGGCATATTATACGATCATGGGTTTACAGTGAGTATTCATACGCGAAGGCAGAAAAGCTGGGCATAACCAATGATCCGGAGTTCATACTAGACCGTGAGAATTACCGCAAGAATCTTATTTACAGTTATTATGAAACGGAGGAATTAAAAAAGTCAATCAAGCTGTACGATGAAGCAATCGCTGACTGGTACGGCACAAACAAAAGCAGGTATGTCAAACCGGATGGTGTAAATGTTTCGATTTTTTCTTTTGACAACCTGCAGAATGCAGGAAAGGGAATCGTGGACATCATGCAAAACCGTCGCGATACAGCTCGACTAACTTCACTAAAAGGCCTGCGGGATATCCAATGGAATACCAACATGGGATATGGCCAACCTTTTTTCCCTCCCAAGGTAATGCAAAGGCTGCTGTTTATGGAAAATGACCAGGTTTTGCCTCCCCATGAGCTGGGCGATAACTATTCAGTGATTGTTAAAAATTATGATTACGGACAACAGGCCACGCCATTGCATGAAGTGAGGGCGGAAATTATTCGGGAAATGGAAGCATTTAAACTGCTGGAAATCAAGCGGGGGAAACTACCGGGTTTGAAAGCTAAGTATTCCTGCATCAATAAGATAACGCCCGAAAAATATCGGCAATACCTTTAAATACTAACTGCAAAAGACTAACTCCCATAATTAATTATTGACAAAATTTTAAAAATTAGAAACTATGAAAACACGAGTTTATTCAATTTTGGCACTGCCGTTATTATTGTTAACGGTAAACTTCACATCCGCAAAAGCACAAACTGGGACGTATTGTGATGACTATTACCGTTTTTGTGTGGCTACCTCACACCAAGGTTGGGATATGCAAGATGCAAATGCAGGGTTTTACGGTACGGTTTCTTCAGGTATTTACTATAGCGCTTCTATTACAGCTTATACGGGCTACCATAGTGGATATATCTGGATATTGTATTATGGAGGAAGCTATATTCTTCAAAGCAACAATGAAGGTTCTAAAGCCCAAAACGGTACATTTAGCACTTCTGGACAACAATTGATTGAGGTCTATGTGCAGGCGAGTAATGCACAGTCTTTTGCGTCAGTTGGGTGGTAATTTGAAATAATGTGTTGATTCATCATAATATGGTTAATGATGTGCAACATCTCAAGTTACTTTTTCTAGTACATATTTAATACTTCTTGGGAGTTAGTTTTTTTCAAGTTCATTGATGCCTGACCGAAAGCATAGCCTTGGGAGGCTCTCCATTGATTGATCGCCTGCGTATAAAATTGTACATCAGATTCTTTGAAAAAGTTGTGATGGCTATGGTGCCTTGGAAATGAGTACATCGGAGAAGCAAGCTTACCAGAATCCCGGTTACAACTAAGCAAATAAAATAAGGCTGGCTAATAAAAAAAGCGGCACCTCCTTTCGGAAGTGCCGCTGTCCAGTCCGCCCAGCCGGCGGATGGAAAATGTACAAGGCAGGCCTTAAATCACCGTGGCCGTTACGCTGTCGCTGTAATTCAGCACATCGGGGTTGTTGCCGATGTAGGTGCAGCGGAACTCGTACACCGCGAACTGCTCTAGGCCTTCCAGTATACGTGAAGAGCCATGGGAGTCCACCTCAATCCACGGGTTGCCGCTGTCCAGCTTGCGGTAGGCAAAGCGGTACGACCGCGCCGTGCGTTCCGGGGCGACTTTCAGCGTAATCCGCCTCGAACCGAGCGATCCGTTGATTGCACGTACGTCCGTTGGCTGTGGGCAGGTTCCCTTGGGCTGGCGGGGCTTGGTATGGTCGAATCCGGCGGCTAGGATGATGGTCGGGTCGCCCTTGGCCACCCGCTGCACACCCATGGCAAGCAACTGCAGTCGGCCTTCCAGGATGCCCCGTACCTGGTTGCGCACCGCAGTGTCCCGTTTGCCGCCCCGGATGGCTTCTGCCACCACCTCGCGGTAGTCGGCCAACTCGGTTCCCAACCCGGCCACTTCCTCCGCTAGGTCAGCAAACAGGCTGTTGCCACCCATGTTGGTGAATACTTTCTCCGCGGCGTGGTCAAGTGTTTCCGAACTCTTCCGCTTGAAACTGAATTTGGGTTTGTAATACATAATCATTGAATTTTAAGTGTTTAAAAATTGCATTGGCACCAGTTAACCGAACAGGTACCAATAACTTCGTGAATTAATCCGCAGGTTCGGGTTGATGGGTCTGGTTTTACCGGAGATATCCGGGGGTTCGGGGTTGATTGTTATGCTGGAACGTCATTCCGGGTGGGTTTTTGGCGTTTTTGAACGTTTGCAAAGAAGCGTTGAAAGCTTACAAAAGGTTTTTGGACACTTGCAAGGAACCTTTGCACGCGAGCAAAAACGCATTTTCCGGGAGCGGAGGTCCCCAGAAAGGGGTGCGATGGTATGTCAAAGAACGTGGGGTTACCGGATCCGTTTGGGGGCCCCCCATATTATAAAGGTCGGTACAATGCACGGGAAGGACGTTCGTTATCGTGCCATTTTTCGAGCAGGATGGGGCCTTTTTTGGCACGATAACGAACATATCTATTTAAAAGACTGAATTGTAACTGGTTATCGGTATGGGTCATAGGCTGCCCTTGGTTTTCGAACAGCCGGTACAGGTAGCGGGGCGATCGCTCCGTGACCAGAACCGCAAGCTTCAACTACTTCGCTACAGCCGGATTTCCGGGCCGACCTTTCTTCTCCAATCTGGAAAAACACTCCCGTATCTGAATCAGTGCAACCGATTGCAAGTATTTGTCTGTATTTTAACTGGCTGGTTTATTGTTATTTAATGGTGTATGTAACATAGTCAATGATTTCTGTAACATGGTTTTTTTGAGTTTTTGAAACCATGATGTATCATTGCATCCAAGTTATCCGGCGGATATGCCCAAGGATAACGGCCAAGATTGATAACCTATATTGTCTAAGCTAAATTATGAATGCCAACGTTTGCTTTCTAACGCTTTACAAATGTATTGATAACCTTTATATGTTTTTCTCCGACGATTCCATGGGCCGGAACAAATGGAATCGAATGAAAAATAGGATAACCGATATCTTGTCATGTTGCAAGTCTGCAAGTGGCATTCTCGTGCTTTTGCTGGGCCCGGTGATGCTGTCCAGCGCACAAACCGCACCGGGCGAACCGCCGTTTACACCTGAAAAGTCGGTTGCATACTTCGATTATTTCCATTATGCGGGTAAGGATGCTTACTACGAAGCGCATGCATTGCCCGGGCCGGAGTACTTTTATAACCCCGTTTTGCCGGGCTGGTATTCGGATCCTAGTATATGCACTAATGGCGATGACTATTTCCTCGTTACCTCCACATTTTCCTATTTTCCCGGCGTGCCGATTTTCCATAGTAGGGATCTGGTGAACTGGAAGCAGATCGGACACGTGCTGGATCGCCCCTCGCAGTTAGAGCTTTCCGGGCAGCGGATTAGCGAGGGTATTTTTGCACCTGCAATCAGTTATAATCCATACAACCAAACCTATTACATGATTACGACGAACATCCGGAAAGGTAATTTCTATGTCAAAACAAAGGATCCATTCGGCCCGTGGTCGGATCCCATATGGCTGCCCGATGTGAAGGGCATCGACCCCTCTTTTTTCTTTGATGACGATGGCAGGGCATACATCTTAAACAATGATGCGCCTGATGGCCCCCCGCTTTATGAAGGGCACCGTGCCATCCGCGTCATCGAATTTGACGTCGATGCCGACAGGACAATCGGGGAAAACAACATGTTGGTCAACGGTGGCGTCAACCTTGCCGAAAAACCGATATGGATTGAGGGACCGCATATTTATAAGATCAAGGGGCAATATTACCTCATGGCTGCCGAAGGGGGAACCAGTGTGCAGCATTCCGAGGTGATATTCAAGGGGGATGCGCCCATGGGCACGTTCAGCCCTTGGGGTGGAAACCCCATCCTGACACAGCGGCACCTCGACCCCAAGCGGCCGAATCCGATTACCAGTGCGGGCCATGCCGACCTGATCCAGACCAAAGAAGGCGATTGGTGGGCGGTGTTCCTAGCCTGCCGCCCAATAGATGGACAGTTTGAAAACCTAGGCCGGGAGACATTCCTGATGCCGGTAACGTGGAGTGAGGATGGGTTCCCCTACTTGACGCAGGGTGAAGACATCATCCCCATGGTGTTGAAACGCGATGGCGTAACACGTGATCCCGATTCGCGCCTGGGGAATTTTCCCATTGCTGACGATTTCATGTCAAGTAAGCTTTCCCACGACTGGTTTACATTACGTACACCGGCTTCCGAGCTGTACGCCCTGGATAGGCAGCGGGGATATCTGGCACTGACCCCCGTGCCGGTCAGCGTGCGGGAACTGAAAACGCCGGCATTCGTTGGCCGCCGCGTGCACCACCACAGCTACGAGGCTACGACACGGCTCGTATTCGATCCCGCTGACGGAACCGAAGCCGCGGGGATCCTTTTGCTTAAGGATGAAAAGCACCAGTACTTTTTCGGCATCCGGCGGGACGATGGCCATTTCGTGGCGTTTCTGGAAAAAACCGGCCCGGATGAGGTGGAGATCTTGGCGGAACAACCCTTGGCTACAACGGGCAGCGCGTTCGATCTGAAGGTCGATTCCAAGGGTACGCATTTCGATTTCCAGGTCGGCGATGGGAACGGGGGATGGCAGGCCGTGATTGATGGGGTGGATGCACGCCATCTTTCCACAGCAAACTCGTTCGGATTTACGGGCACAACCATCGGTTTGTACGCCATTAAAATGAATAAACTTGATGAACGAGACAATAGATAGCATATCATATTAACCAATATTAACCAATTCAAAACTATGATGAGAAGACCAACTTAATACCCAGACTGACAAAAACCGATTTTTTTGTATAAATCATCCACTCTGCTATTGCGGTGGAGGAGGAGATTACATCCTTTAGTTCAGCAAATCAATGTTAATCAAACTAATTGAATGAACATGATATTTATTTTTTATCAGAAAAGATTTTGGAAAGACTTATGGGGCTTCCGGAACGAACGCTGGTTCTGGTAGCTCTTCTTCTTCTCCATTAGGTTATGTTTTACTGAAAGATGAAAACATTATATAGCTACGTCAAAGCGCTACTATGCATGTGGAACTGTGGTACTTCATTCAAGGAAAATGTTGTCCTTCAAGTTGGTGATTTCACGCTATCTCAAGATGAATTTGATTTTCTAATGCAGAAGCAAATGGATAGAAAAATTCCGCGGAGCCAACAATACGAACACCTATTAAACGGGGCCTACTGGAGCATGGGTTGGAAAGTGAATTGGTGGGCTAGGATGCTAGGCGGAAATCGCGCGTGGAAATTGATCAGGGATCAGCTTACGTCGGTTACCGATAATAAAGACGGAGGTGGAAGCTATCCGAACTTGTTTGATGCCCATCCTCCTTTCCAAATTGATGGTAATTTCGGCTGCACTTCGGGAATAGCTGACATGCTGGTGCAAAGCCAAGACGGCGCCATGCACTTATTGCCTGCTTTGCCAGACGCTTGGAAGTCAAAAGGTAGTGTAAGTGGGCTTAGGGCTATAGGGGAATTCATCATTGAAGAATTAGCATGGGAGGAAGGAAAAATCGTGCATTTGACAATCAAGTCTGACGTGGGGGGCAATCTCCGCCTGAGGACACGGGAACCCATCAGAAATAAGAAACTCACATCGGTGGCCAACCCGATCAATCCGAATGGGTTCTTCTAAGCACCTGATGTGAAAAAACCATTGATTGTGGATAAAACTGAAACGGGAAGCCTGGATTTGCCAAAGGTGTATGAAGCCGATTTGGAAACAGAAAGAGGCAAAAGTTACCGGATTATTTGAGATATGCCTAAGGATGTGTAGGTGCTCGTGAATTGCGTTGACTATAATGAAGCCGGGCCACTTTTTTAATGGTTTTTTGACGTTTATCGGATTTAAACGCTAACTTGTATCCGCTAATCAGGGGTGAGCATAATGCCCTCTCCAAGACCAAATTGTAAATCATCATGTCAAAGCCAGTCCTCCTTCTCCTTTCGATGATATACTCGGCTATCCTATATGCGCAGTCGGGGAAATTGTTTACCGTGGATTCGGATTTGTCGAGCAGTATGGTGTCCGATCTCCACCAGGATCGGAATGGTTATGTTTGGATTGCCACCGAGGATGGCCTGAATAGGTTCGATGGCATCAAATTTATGGTGTATAGGCATAACAAACACGACCCTAATTCGATGTTGAATGACATTGTTTGGGTGCTTTCGGAGGACAGGCATGGACGCATGTATGTGGGATATATCAATGGATTGCAGTATTACGATGCTGCGAGCGACTCATTTCATGAGATTCCATTGATTTACGAGAATGGCGACCGGGTCGGAGCCCATGTGATGGCTATCCTGCAGCGGAAAAACGGCCAGGTGCTCATCGGAACTTCAGGGCATGGGCTATTTGAACTGCATGATGGGAAGGATGGTCCATATGGCCTGAAAAGTGAAATACCGGTTCCGACGAACATGGTCGTAGCGCTTTTTGAAGATAAAGAAGAACGGCTTTGGGTGTCGACCGAAGACATGGGCCTGTTCAAACTAGGCGATAGAAAACCTGTATCTTATTTCGCGTCCAAACGCGTCCAGAACAATGTGATTTCGAGTATATGTGAAGACAAGTATGGAATCCTATTTGTTGGCAGTATGAACAGCGGGTTGCACCGCTACGATACCGCTACCGATTCATTCATCCATATCCCTTATCGTGGTCACGCAAACCTCCCGGTGGCCTATTTGCGTGTCAGCTCGACGAACCGGTTGTACATCGCTACGAACGGGAACGGGGTGAAATACTACGATGCGGGGAGTGACGAAGTTATGGATCTGGAATTGAACGTATCGGCGTTCAATTTTGCCACATCCAAAGCAAATTCAATCTTGGAAGACAACGCAGGCAACATTTGGATGGGTATTTTCCAAAGGGGTGTGTTCCTGCTTCCTCCGTATAAAAACAGTTTTGGATACATCGGCCATAAGTCGACGAGCAAGAACCTGATCGGTTCGAATTGTGTGATGTCAGTTTTTGAAGACAGCAAAGGGACGATTTGGGTGGGGACCGACAACGACGGATTGTATGCCGTAATGCCGGGAGGTGAGGCGAGCACACATTACAAATGCCGGAACGGCGGCTCGTCGGTGCCATCCACGGTCATGACGATTTTCGAAGATTCCCAAGGCGGCTTTTGGGTGGGATCCTACTTGGATGGACTGGCCAAATTTGATCGGAAAACAGGTAAAAGCACTTACGTGACGGGACTTGTTGACAAACGTGGCGACAACGTGCAACGCATCTTCAGCATCAAAGAAGATGAACAGCAGCGGTTGTGGATAGCCTCCATGGGTTCAGGTCTGTTCTGTCTTGACCCAAAGACGGACGAAATCAAGCATTTCGATGCCGTTGAAGGGATATGGGAGAATCCAATGGGCAACCACCTGCCCAACAGTTGGATCAACTGCCTCTTGCTGTCGAGAAATAACAAATTGTATGTCGGTACCTACGACGGATTGGCTTGCCTGGACCTGGAAACGGAGAGCTTCGTGACGCCGCTCGGCACCAACAAGTTGTTGGCGGGGCTGGTGGTCTATTCCTTGTATGATGATAATCAGGGAAACCTGTGGGTGGGTACATCCAAAGGATTGATGCACCTGGATGTAGCCACGAAACAAATCACGGCGTATGACGTAGATGATGGCTTGCCAAGCAACGTGATCTGCGCCATCGAGGGAGATAAACAAGGCAATGTTTGGGTGAGCACCAATCGTGGAATTGCGAAAATGGAAGTCGATGAAAAGCGTTTTTTGAATTTTTATTCGGGCGATGGGTTGCAAGGTAATGAGTTTACCCAACGGGTTTCGCTCACGGCGGGCGATGGCGATCTGTATTTCGGCGGCATAAATGGCATCACCCGTTTCAAACCCAGTGAGATCCGTGTACAGAACAAAAAGCTGACCGTACATATCGTCGATTTTTACATTCACGACAAGGCCGTGAAGAAAGGGACGAAATCCGGTAACCGTGCCATTGTCGATACGGCGGTGAACCATGCGAAGGAATTTCACCTGGCCTATCACGACAACTCGTTCAGCGTGGAGTTTTCGACGATGGACTTTTCCGATTCCGAACGTGTGGTGTTCCAGTATACCGTGAATGACAACGAATGGGTTGCACTGAGGCCGGGAAATAACCGGGTAACGTTCGATAAATTGGAAGCAGGCGTATATAAGCTGCGTATCCGGGCGCGGTCTAATGATACCTACTCCGATGTGAAAGAAGCCCGGATTGTTATCCATCCCGTATGGTTCCAATCGCCCCTGGCCAAATGGGGGTATGCGTTGGTGGCGCTGGGGCTCGCTTTCTTCATTGTCAAAACAATCAGGAATCGCCATCGTATCCGGCAGCAGATGCTGGCCCACCAGCAGGCTGAAGAGATGAATGAGGCGAAGCTGCAGTTTTTTATCCATATCGCGCACGAGATACGGACGCCTCTGACCCTCATCGTGAGTCCATTGAAAAAACTCATGGATCGGGAAAGTGAAAGTGAACCAAGGCATTTATACAACATCATGGACCGGAATGTGCAGCGGATCCTGGATTTGGTAAATCAGCTCATGGATATCAGGAAAATTGAAAAGGGGCTGATGAATTTGCAGTTTGAACGTGTGGAGATGACCCGGTTTACAGACGAGATATGTTCGTTGTTCGAAGAGCAAATCGCGGCAAAGCATATACATTTCGCCATAGACCACCGTGTCGAAAAGGTCTTTTCAAACATTGATCCCAGAAATTTTGACAAGGTACTGATCAACATCATGTCAAATGCTTGCAAATTTACACCTATCGGCGGATCGATTCACGTGGCATTGGATCTCGTCAATCAGGAACCTGAAAATACGGGCCAGCCATGTTTGATGATTTCGGTAGCTGACTCGGGGCCGCAAATTGCCGAAAAAGAGATGGACAGCATATTCGAGTGCTTTTACCAGTCGGAAAGAGGAAACCAGGGATTGGGAACAGGTATCGGCCTCTATTTAGCTAAACAGTTGGTTGCTTTGCACAACGGTACCATCCATGTGGAAAATCTCGAAGGCATTGGGTGCCGGTTTGTGTTGATGATACCGGGTGCTATTCACAGGCAATCTGGAGAAACCCACCAGTCCCCATCGATTATCCACGACCATGTCCGGACCCTGGCTGTGGACAACGAAACCGATGGTGTTGCGGCGAAGAAAGCGAAAAGGCTTGTTATCGTGGATGATGATACCGAAATCCGTAATTACCTGAAAAGTGAATTCGCCGCTGATTATGCGGTTGTTGCCTATGCGAATGGTGAGGATGCATACCGCGGTATTCTAAAAGAAGCCCCCGATCTGGTGGTCAGCGATGTGGTGATGCCCGGAATGGATGGGATGATGCTTTGCCGTAAATTGAAAAGCAGTCCACTGGTTAACCACGTGCCAGTTGTATTGCTGACCGCAAAAACTGAAGAAATGGATTGTATGGAAGGGTATGAATACGGAGCAGATGCCTATGTTACCAAACCGTTCAATATCAGTGTGCTGCAAAAGAATATTAAGAGTTTAATCCGGAATAGAGAGATTGTAAGGAATAACGAACGCGAACATCGATTGCAGGATGCGTTTATTTCCAAAATCAACCTGAAAAGTGCAGACGAAATATTGTTGGAGAAAGTACATCGGATCATCAATAATAATTTGAATAATCCACGGTTAAGCGTTGAAATGATTTCCGCCGAAATCGGTATCAGCAGGGTACATCTACACCGTAAACTGAAGGAATTGACCAGTTTGACCACTCGTGACCTGATCCGGGATATCCGGTTAAAGCAGGCCGCGGAGTTGATCAGCCAAAAGGGTTTAAATGTATCGGAGGTCGCCTTTGCCGTGGGATATGCCGATGTGGGCAGTTTTTCCGTGGCATTCAAACAATTCCATGGTGTGGCTCCTACGGATTACCAATAAAGGGTGCCGCTAAACAGGGTGTGATGGTCAGCGGTCCAGCAGGCCTACCATGGCTTGCGCCGGGGCCAGCCACGGGGATTTCGCCGTGATTTTCAATTCACCCGTAGCTCCAGCATGGGCACGGATAATGACCAGCGCAATCAATTGCAGGAAAAACCTGCATAGTCAACCATTTTGCCGGAGGAATAATAGAACATGAATTGATGGTTATTTCTGGTTAGAAAAATCATGCTATTCTTGCCCATACGGGTTTATTGTTATAACGTGTCCGTCATCGCCGTAATGCAATTCGGTCGCCTTAATATTGCGGAGGTGGGTTTTCCCGCCCGATATTTGGGTGTCATGGTAGAAGAGCCACCATGTTCCATTATGCGCTACGATAGAATGATGGGTAGTCCACCCAACGACCGGGGTCATGATGACCCCTTGATAGGTAAAAGGCCCATAAGGGTTGTCACCCGTTGCGTATACAAGTTGATGCGTATCGCCCGTGGAATAGGAAAAGTAATAAGTACCATTATATTTATGCACCCACGAGCCCTCGAAAAAACGCCTGTCGTGATCACCAGTGAGCAATGGCTGGCCATGTTCATCGAGAATGAGTATATCCTTTACTTCTTCGGCAAATTGGAGCATGTCATCAGTCAGGCGTGCCATCTTCGGGGTGAGCGCTGGGAGGCTATCTATACCAAGGTCGGAATTTGAACCGTTTGGATCATATTCGCCCGAAGCCCAACGTTGGAGTTGGCCACCCCAGATACCGCCGAAGTAGAGGTACGATGTGCCGTCCGTATCTGTAAAGACCGCGGGATCCATGCTGAAACTACCTTTGATGGGTTCGGATTCGGCGACAAAAGGCCCGTGAGGCTTGTCAGCTATGGCCACACCGATACGAAAGATGTCCTGCTTGTCTTTGGCTGGAAAATAGAAATAATATTTACCGTTTTTGTATGCAGCATCGGGTGCCCATAATTGCCGACCTGCCCATGGGATGTCTTCGAGCTTCAACGCCACGCCATGGTCTGTCACTTCAGCTCCTATGCTGTCTAGGGAAAATACGTGATAGTCGCGCATGTCGAAATGGTCGCCATTATCGTTTTCGGGTGTTCCGGCATCGATATCATGCGAAGGATAAATGTATAGTTTCCCGGCAAATACATGAGCTGACGGATCAGCAGTGTATATATGTGATACGAGCGGTTGAGAAATGGCTCCAGAAAATTGGGGATCGGTGTTAGCTGTTTCGGTTTGCCGGTTTTGACAACCTACCAATAGGGTATGGCTGATTAACAGCACGGTGCAGACGGGAGGATAGCAACTTTTTTTCATGATTAAAATAGGATTAAAACGGTTATAAAATGCCTAAGTTGGTTGTGCAACCGATTGCAAAACTATATAAAATTCCTTACTTTTGCTATTGACCAACTGACAAATTAACTAAATTAGTGTAAAAATGACGCAAATAATTTTGGCCATTAAGTATTTGCTAATGTATGGATTAGTGATAGGACTCGTGTGGCCTGCCTGCGCTGACGTGAAACTCCCTCAACTAATCAGTGATGGGATGGTGCTACAACGACAGGTGGATTTGAAAATCTGGGGATGGGCTGATCCGCAGGAATCCATTACACTGATGTTTGCCGGTAGTACCCATCATGCGATCGCCGATGCGGATGGAAAATGGAACTTACAACTTCCGGCTATGAATGCTGGAGGGCCCTATGACATGGAAATTGAGGGGAATAACCGGCTTGTTATCCATGATATCCTGGTTGGCGATGTCTGGTTCTGTTCCGGACAGTCGAATATGGTATTACCCATGGAACGTTTGAAAGAGCGGTACCCAAAGGATATAGCCGGGGCGGATTACCCGGCGATCCGTAATTTTTTTGTACCTACCGCCGCTGATATCCTTAACCCGCAGGAGGACTTACCTCTGGGAGAGTGGGCGACCGTCACGCCGGAGCGTGTCCTTTCAATGGGTGGCGTCACCTATTTTTTTGCTAGACAGCTTTTTGAAAAATACCGGGTGCCGATTGGCATCATTAACTCCAGTGTCGGTGGCACACCGGCACAGGCCTGGATTAGCGCGAATGGGCTGAAGCATTTTGAACCCTACGCTTCCCACATTGCACAGTTTGAGGACCCTGCGTATTATCAGTCGTCGATTGCACCCCGTGAAGCACAACCGGCCGCGGAAGCCTCGCAGCTTATGGGTAAAGGAACGTCAGGTACGGTAGCGTGGTTTGATCCGGATTTTAAGCCTGAGGGCTGGCGTCATTTTTGGATGCCGGGTTACTGGGACGATCAAGGGACGAGAAACCTGCATGGTGTACTATGGTTTAGGAAGGAGATTGATATCCCGGAAACCATGGCAGGTCGAGCCGCAAAACTATATCTCGGATGCATTGTGGATGCCGACGAGACCTATATCAATGGTGTCAAAGTCGGTGGTATAACCTATCGTTATCCTCCAAGACGTTACGAAGTGCCTGCTGGATTGCTTAAACCAGGCGAGAATGTCATCACTGTACGCGTTACCAACACCTCCAGCAAGGGAGGATTCGTCCCTGATAAGAATTATTCATTGACGGATGGCATGGATACGATTGATCTCCGTGGCGACTGGTTATATCAGGTGGGGATGGTTCAGCCTGTTCCCCGAAGCGACGTGAAGTCAACGCGGGATGTGCCACGGGTAAACCCACAAAACGAACCCACGGGACTATATAACACCATGGTAGCTCCGGCCGTGGATTATGCGATCAAAGGATTCCTTTGGTATCAAGGCGAAACCAATGCTAACCATCCAAGCGACTATGGCGAACTGATGACCGCATTGATAGCCGATTGGCGCGAGAAGTGGGGGTTGGGGGCGCTTCCATTCATTTATGCACAGCTTCCCAACTTCATGGAAGTAGATTTTTCTCCCCCCGAAGAGAGCCAATGGGCCGCGCTGCGGGAACAGCAACTACGGGCTTTGGCTGTGCACAATACCGCGATGGCTGTAACCATAGACCTCGGCGAGTGGAACGATATCCATCCGCTGAATAAACAGGATGTCGGTGAACGTATGGCCTTGGCCGCGGAAAAATTGGCTTACGGAAATTCTCAGCTCGTCCATTCCGGTCCCATCTATGAATCATCTAAAGTGAAAGACAATCACATTATCGTAACCTTCAGCCATATTGGAGGCGGCTTGGTAGCCGAAAATGGGGGTGAACTTTGCCATTTTGCTATCGCCAGTGCTGATAAACAGTTTGTCTGGGCAAATACCCGTATTGAAGGAAATAAGGTAGTGTTGTGGAATGACGATGTGCCTGCACCTCTGTATGTAAGATACGCGTGGGCCGACAATCCGGAGTGTGCAAACCTTTATAACAAGGAAGGCTTGCCGGCATCGCCTTTTCGGACGGATTGATGGCAAGGATACATATCACGTCAAACCATTAGCACGTGCCGTGATTTCAGCGATATCCAACACCTGCACCTCCTGTTCCTTTTCCTTGATCTTGATACCGTCGCGCAGCATGGTCATGCAAAAGGGACAGGCTGCTGCGATGACTTCGGGTTGGGTTTCCAAGGCTTCTTCGATGCGTTCGATGTTGACATCTTTCTTGCCTTTTTCTGGTTCCTTGAACATTTGGCCACCACCGGCACCACAACATAGGCCGTTGCTTCGGCAGCGTTTCATTTCCACCAATTGGGCATCGAGGCTTTCCAGAGCCTTACGCGGGGCTTCATAGACTCCATTGCCCCGGCCTAGGTAGCAGGGGTCGTGGTAGGTGATACGTCTTCCTTTAAAAGATTCTCCCCCTTCGGCCTTGAGTTTGCCCTCATCAATAAGTTGTTGGATAAGTTGCGTATGATGGATGACCTCATAATGCCCTCCTAAATCTGGGTATTCATTTTTGAGTGTGTTGAAACAGTGCGGGCATGCGGTAACGATATTTTTGATTTCGTACCCATCAAGGATTTGGATGTTCATCGTGGCTTGCATCTGAAACAAGAATTCATTGCCAGCGCGTTTTGCCGGGTCGCCGGTACAATTCT
The DNA here is from genome assembly GCF_024704835.1 of Parapedobacter tibetensis. Taxonomy (GTDB): domain Bacteria; phylum Bacteroidota; class Bacteroidia; order Sphingobacteriales; family Sphingobacteriaceae; genus Parapedobacter; species Parapedobacter tibetensis. Next base: position 67,967 of record NZ_JAMXBE010000017.1, on the reverse strand, counting down.
CTTCTGTTCCCAAGATGGCATACTTCAGTCCTACATGCTGTAATATTTTGCAGATATCACGAGTAATGCGCTGTGCACGTTCATCAAAACTACCGGCACAACCTACCCAAAATAAGATATCCGGTGCTTCTCCCTTGGCCGCCAATTCGGCCATCGTTGGTATCTCTAGCTTAGTCATTAGTCATTAGTACTTAGTTGATAATTAGCAATAAGCAGTTGGCCTCTGGTCCATTCAATTCATCCTTCCCGCCAGTTTGCCCTATCCGCCTGTGCATATTTCCAAGGGGCACCGTTATTTTCCATATTGCCAAACATCGCATTGAGGCTGGCAGCGGCTTGGGATTCTTCCATGACGGCATACCGCCTCAACTCCACAATGATTTCCAATGGATTGATATTTACAGGACAGGCCTCCACGCAGGCATTGCAGGTAGTGCATGCCCAGATTTCCTCCCTGGAAATGTAATGATCAAGCAAGGATTTGCCATCGTCTTGGAAGCCTTTATTCTTTCTTGTATTTTCTCCCATTTCCACCATTCGGTCGCGCGTATCCATCATGATTTTGCGGGGGGAAAGCAGTTTGCCCGTGATGTTGGCCGGGCACACGGCTGTACATCGACCACATTCGGTGCAGGTGTAAGCCTCCAACAGATTTTTCCAAGTAAGGTCTTGGATATCTTTTGCCCCAAAGCGCGATGGTGCATCCACCGCTTCTGGAGTATATGAAGGGTCAAGCATGGCTTTGACTTCATTAGTTACACTATCCATATTCCTGAAGTATCCTTGGGGCTTCAGGTTAGAAAAATAGGTATTTGGAAATGCCAATAGGATATGCAAATGCTTGGAATAGGGGAGGTAATTAAGGAAGACAAGTACTCCAATGATATGAAACCACCAGCTAAACCGCTCGATGTTGATGAGCGGTGTGATGCCATCGGGCAGTAAAGGAAGGAGCCATGAACTTACGGGGAATGCCCCAGCTTGCGTATAGTGCGATGCTCCCAATAGTTGCAATTTATGATCAGCTGCATTCATGGTAAGGAAAGCGGCCATAAGCAGGATTTCAGCGATGAGGATAAGGTTTGCATCGGTCCGCGGCCAAGGTGTCATCTCCGTGCCGAAGAAGCGCTTGATATGGACAATATTGCGCCTGGCTAGGAATATGACGCATCCTAACAGCACACTAAGCGCCAACCATTCAAAAGAGGCGATAAGGAAACCATAGAAGGCGCCCAAACCCGAAAATGCACGATGGGTACCAAAGAGGCCATCAATGACAATTTCGAGCATTTCGATGTTGATAATGCAAAACCCAAGGTAAACGAATAGATGCAGGAGTGCAGCGAAAGGCCGCTTGAACATCTTTTTTTGGCCAAAGGCTACCAGTAGCATCGCACGCCAACGCTTTGCAGGTTGGTTTGCACGCTGTTCATTTCTACCCAACCGGATATTGCGGATGATTTTCCGCGCATTGTATGAGGCAAATGCCACAGCAGCGAGCAACAGAATCCCAAAAATGACTTGGCTTACCATCATACATAAGGTTTACCACGAAATTACGGAATTAAAATTACTATGCAAGCATAATAATTTATTTAGATGGATTTTAAGGTTTGGTAGATTGAATGAAATAAATTTGACAAAAAAAAGCGGAGTGTTTGTTTATACACTCCGCTTTAAAGTTTTTTGAGCTGTTATTCAAGCTACTGGTTTGTAGGCGTGGCAGCTGGTGTAGTATTGGTGATGCCCAATTTGGTTTTTACATCCGCTGTAAGATCATCGCCACCTGCAAAATATGGGATTGAAGAATTTGCAACATCAAACACATACGCATATCCCTTTTCCTTTGCTAAGCTTTGTACGGCGGTATTCGCTTTCTGGAAAATAGGAGTGAAGAGTTCTTCCTCTTTTTTGCCCATTTCCTCTTGCGCCATCCGCTGGGACTCATTAATGCGGCGTTCTATTTCCTGTAGTTCGACAGTTAATGTTTGCAATTTGGTGTCAACCGAGTCCTTGTTGGCCTCGCTCCGGTTACGTTGCAAATCCTGCGCTACCGTCAGCTTTTTCTGGTATTCGGCACCCATCTGTTGTATCTCACCTTCTTTGGTCTTTGCCAGTGTTTCGTATTCAGACTGTGCTGTTTTAAATTCAGGCATGGCTTGGATGATGTCATTTGAATTGACATGGCCAATCTTCTGCTGCGCACTTACGAATTCGGTTGATAAAAACAGCACCGCAACCACCACTACACCTTTAAACAAATTTTTCATGCTATTCATTTTGATTTTTACTTGTTGTTGGAGCCTATTTTATTATACCCCTTCTTGTGATTGTTTATTATTGTGAATTATATGTATATTTTTTGTTTTCAAGAATTTGCAATGATACGAAATGAATTAGTTTTCCGCAAGTGCTGGATCGGGCTTATATCCTAACCGGCTAATCACATCGTTGCTTTTATCCAGTTTCGGATTGGCATAAAGAAACGTTACTTCACTGCCTTTGTCAAGTATAATGTCCAAACTTTGATCCGTGGCAATGGCTTGTATGGCCTGTGCCACGCGGTCTTGGATGGGTTGTACAAGTTTGATTCGCTCTTGGAAGAGGTCGCCTTCAAACCCGAATTTCTGACGCTGGAATTCTTTTGTCTCTCGTTCTTTATTCACGATTTCGTCTTCTCTTTTCCTACGCATCGCTTCACTAAGCAGTACCTGGTCTTCTTGGTACGACTGGTAAAATTTCTCAATTTCTGCAAAACGGTTGTCTACCTCTTCCTGCCATTGTACGGACAGGGCATCCAATTGCTTTTGTGCGGCGATGTATTCCGGTATATGTTTTAGGATATATTCGGTATCCACATAGGCAAACCGTTGAGCAAAGGTCGCTGATACTGCCATGGTGGACAGCGCTATGATGCCTATCAATTTTTTTATGTTCATAATCAAATTATATTATGGTAATGTTAGATTGCTACAAAAGTAATTCCATTTTTTTAAATGTAAGCCATATTAATTAAAATCCACCCATCTGTTGCATAATGCTGAAGGTGAAATTCTGCTTCCATTGACTGCTTGGTACACCCGGTATGGGATCAAACGCATGCCCGTAATCAATTCCCAGTAATCCAAAGATAGGGAGGAAGATCCGGGCACCTACACCTACTGAACGGCGAACCTTGAATGGATTGAAATCCCGGAAATTGTTCCACGTATTACCTCCTTCGGCAAAGGCCAATACGAATACGGTAGCTTGGTCATTTAACATCACCGGATGCCGCAATTCCAATTGGTATTTGTTGTAGATGGGACTTCCCGAATTGCGGGCAATATTGACATCGACACCTTCTGGGATAACAAAGCCATTGGCATATCCCCGCATGGCAATGATTTCCGAACCTTGCAGGAAGTCGAATCCCATCATGCCATCCCCTCCGAGTTTGAACCGTTCGAAAGCCGATTGCCCGGTGACGCTGCTATACGAACCCAAGAACCCAAATTGGGCCTGTGCTTTAAGTACGAGTTTGCCTGTAATACGGGTAAACCATTGGGAGTCAAACTTCCATTTGTGGTATTCCGTCCAGCGATACCGTTCATGGTCGGGAGCAGTAGGGTAGTTGATGTTGTTGAACAACGAGTAAGGAGGGGTAACCTGTATGGTAAACTTGATATGCGAACCCGACGTCGGATAAATCGGTGCATCCACCGAGTTACGACTGATTTCTTGCGTGAGATTGATGTTGTAAGATGTGCCGTTTTCAAAAAGGAATCCAGGGTAATTCTGCAACTTGTATTGCTGGGCGCCAACTGAATAATTGATCTGAAAATAGTTGTCGGGCCATTGTAGGCGTTTACCCAAACTTACGGTAACCCCGTTCATCCAGATTCGGTTTAGCTGGCTGTCACCAACGACTTGCCTACCTGTATACGGGTCGAAGCCACCGTAAGATGAAGATGATGTAAAAGCACTAACGCCAAAATAAATAGGTTTTTTGCCTCCCAACCAAGGCTCTGAAAACGAGAGACTATATGACTGATATCGTTTGCCACTAGTTTGCCCACGGATGCTCAGCTTCTGTCCGTCTCCGCGGGGCAGTGGTTTCCACGCTTTTTTGTCAAACAGGTTGCGGGTGGAGAAATTATTAAAAGTGAGCCCTAATGTACCGATTACCTGACCGGCACCAAAACCACCGGATAACTCTACTTGATCGGAGGGTTTTTCGGCCACATTGTATTCAATATCCACGGTTCCCTCGGAGTGGTTAAGATTAGTGGGTACCGGATTGGTTTTCTGTTCGTCAAAGTTACCCAACTGGGCGATTTCACGCGTACTTCGCATGAGTAGATCTTTGGAGAATTTCTGCCCTGGTTTGGTGTAGATAGACCGTAGCAACACGCGGTCATTGGTTACGTCATTGCCCTTAAGTATGATATTGTTGACGGTGAATTGAGCACCCTCATAAATGCGCAAATCCAGGTCTATTGTATCATTGTATATTTTCGTTTGTACGGGATCCACTGTGAAGGTAAGGTAACCATCATTAAGGTACAAGGAAGAGATATCATCGCTGTTCCTCGTGGGACCCATCAATTTGGTTATCAGTTTTTCCTCGCTAAATACTTCACCTTTTTCAATGCCCAAAATAACATTCAGGATAGAATCCGAAAATTTAGCATTCCCCTGCCAAGCGATGTTGCCGAAATAATATTTTGGCCCTTCATAAAGGTCGATATCTATGATAACATTCCGGTTGTTGTATTTATACACCGTATCTTTCAATATTTCTGCATCGCGATAACCACGGGCGTGCATTTTGGCGATCAGGTTTTCCTTGGCTTCCTTGTACTTTTCTTCCTTGAATTTGCCCGGACCGGTAATTCTCCACCATGTGCGTTGCTTCACGCCCTTGAAGAACTTGCGGAGTTGAGGTTGTGTAAACTCCTCATTGCCCGTAAAATTAATACGGTGGGCGCGTACTTTGCTATTGCGGTCTACATTGACCATCAAAATCTGATTATTCACTTGGGCGGAATCTTTGGTGGGCGCCATCGTGATCTCTGGATAGAGGTATCCTTTTTCGCTTAAAAAACGCGTAATGGTATTCCGGGTAGTGTTCATGAGATTCTGGTTCACGATTTTACCCGTATTTTCATTCAGCTGTTTGCGTACTTCTTCGGTTTGGCTTTTACTCAGCCCTTCAATGTCGATGCGGGTAAGCCGTGGCCGCTCTACTACATGGATGTTGAAGAAGATGGAATCTTCCCTCACCGCATCGGCATAGAGTTCCACATCGTCAAAAAGGCCTTGGTCCATCAAGTTTTTCACCACGTTGGACGTAGCATCGCTTGGCACCTCTATCCGTTGGCCGACCACCAATTTGGAGATGGTGATGATTACATCGTTGTCAAGATATTCCGTACCGCTCACAGAAACACTTCCTATGATGTAATTTTGGGGGTTGAGGTAGCTGAATTCATCTGAATCGCCTATAGGTCTACCGTTCTGCTGGGCCATTACAGCCTGTGCTGTAAATAGGGTAACAAGTGCAAAAAAAATTATCCGCTTCATCTAACTAATTTATCGCCGCTAAAGTACGTCAAACAGTTGTTAATTTTTGTTAAAAGGCATTATTTTTAAAAAATTGCTTCGACACAATCATGACCTGTACAGGGGTTAAGGAACCAATTGCTCGCTGGTGCGTCCGAAACGTCGCTCCCGTTTTTGATAGGCATAGACGGCCTCGAACAGGTCGTTTCTCCTGAATTCTGGCCACATTTTATCGGTGAAGTACAATTCGGAATAGGCCAATTGCCACAGCAGGTAGTTGCTGATGCGTTGTTCGCCACTGGTACGTATCAGCAATTCGGGATCTGGTATATCGGGCATGGTAAGGTGTTGCGCAAAAAGATTTTCATCGATATCACCTGGATTGATGAGGCCTAATTGGACCTGATTGGCCAATTGCCGCGCGGCTTCGGTGATTTCCCAACGTGCGCTGTAGCTCAATGCCAAGGTCAGTGTACTATTGGAATTGCCGGCAGTTTTATTCATGGCTTCATGGAGTTGTTTATGGCATTTGGGTGGCAATTGCTTCAAGTCGCCTATTGCATTGAGTTTTACGCCGTTGTCCATGAGGGTTTTAGTCTCCTTATTAATCGTGTTTACGAGTAGCTCCATCAGTGCAGATACCTCCAACTTCGGACGGTTCCAATTTTCCGTGGAGAACGCGTAAAGCGTGAGGTACTTGATGCCAATTTCAACTGCACCTTCCACAGTATCACGTACGGCCGCCACACCGTTTTTGTGGCCAAACACCCGCAGCTTACCCCGTTCTTTTGCCCAGCGGCCATTGCCATCCATAATGATGGCTACATGTTGGGGTAGGCGCGACTTATCTATCGTATCCTTGATATTCATTGCAATTTTTGTGCAAAGTTAATAGAAAAATTTTATCGCCATTCTGGGCATCCTCCTTTGAAGATCGTATACGACACCGTGAGGCCGGCAACCATGTAGGAATCGTAAGGACGTCCATCACCACGTTGGGTGTTGGGGGTGGCCATATTTGTCGGCGAAGGATCTGCTAAATAGATACGGAGATTATTGTATTTATTGGCGTAATTGAAGTCAGGGTAAAAACCGCTCACATCATCCAGGTAATCCGTCAATGCCAATCGATACCCTATTTCTACACCTATGGACCAAGGGCCTCGCAAGTTGTATTTGAATCCTGCACCAAACGGGATGCTTATCGAACGATTACTATATGCTTTATCTTCTGTTTGATATTCCCGGAGTTTCACTACATTGGTGTTGAAATCATACCATTTCGGCTCAAATAGCGTTCCGCCAACCCCGGCGAAGATGTAGGGGGTATATACGATGCGGCCCCGTTGTGGTAACCACTTGAAGAAATTGAAGTCTACAAGTAATGATGCCTCCATCACATTTCCGAAGAAATTTAGGTTACGCTCTTGTCGTTGTACTACCCGCGAGTCGATATCATAAGCGAAGATATTCGCATATGCAAAATTTCCCCTTATGCCCCAAGTGTGATTGAGGTTATATTTGACAAAGGCAGCAGCGGACCAATCATTATAAGCCAGCGGATTTTCGGGATTGAGGTCGCCCATGTATCCGGAAACACCGGCTAGGGCCCCGAATTCCCATTCCTGTGCATTGACACGTGAGGCTGTGAGGCCGAGAGCGATAAGCAACATGACGATTCCCTTATGCACAGTGATGACGGTTTTACTGAAAGGGGGTAAAGATAGAATATTTTTTGCTTACTCGCTGTTTGCTTATTCGCTGTTTGCTGATTTGCCTATTCGCCTAATCGCGAATTTGCATTTTACTGTTGCGCAATGGGAATAAACGAACAGCGAATTAGCAAATAACTTAATAATTGCGGGCATCGAGCCCCCAAAGTAACTTGTTGCGTAGGTTGGAGAAATAACTGTAATTTTTAAGCCGGATAAGGTTCACCTGGAAATGAGCCCTGGTAATCTTAAGCCTTACATCCGTGGAAATGGCAGCTGTCTTGGAATCGCATGAAAGCAGGAATTTACCGCTACGGCTTTCGATTTCCAAATCCAGTTCCATATCGTCCGAAATAACTACGGGCCTTACATTGAGGTTATGTGGGGATATGGGGGTGATGACGAAGTTTCCACTCCCAGGCATGATGATGGGGCCCCCACAACTCAGTGAATAAGCCGTGGATCCAGTAGGAGTGGCCGCAATGATACCATCCGCCCAATAGGCATTCAAGGACTCGCCATCGAGGTAGGCTTTTACCGTAATCATTGCCGAGCTGTCATACTTGAAAAGCGTGATGTCGTTGAGTGCGAAATGGTTGCCGTCGAACAGCGCAGTTTGATCGGATTGTACCGCCAAGAGTGTCCGTTTTTGAATATTGTATTCGCCATGCAGAATGGCATCTATGGAGGTTTCGATTTCGTCTTTGTTGATGCTGGCCAAGAAGCCAAGCCTACCAAAGTTAATGCCTGCCACAGGTATCCCTGAATCGCCCACAATGGCTACCGCGGCCAGCATGGTGCCATCACCCCCAAGACTTAGCATAAAACCGATGTCGTCAGGCAATTGATGGTGAATGGAGTAGGTGTTTAGTTTTTGTGGACATTCAACCTGTTGTTCCAAAAATTGGTGGAAATCTTCATAAATCCATAGTTCCGTATCTTTTGCAACCAATGAATCAAATAAATGTTGTACATAGGGTATGACCGATGGATGGAATTCCCTGCCGTAAATCGCTACCTTCATATATAACTACATATTGATATAATTCATCAGCTGCTCATAGCGGTCGCGGGAGTTGTCGTGACTATTTTCATCGTTGTAAGTAGCTTTGATCGTGTAATCATGTCTAAGAAAAGCGGCAACAATGGATGAGATGTCTGATTTATTGATTTTTATAGTGACCTCTAACCGAGAAGAATCCGAAGAGGCCTGCACATAAGAGTTTAGTATCTGGGCATTATCCGATTCAACGATATGCGCGATATGCGATAATGCATTATCATTATGTCCCATTTCCAGCACAACGATTCCGCCGGGTTGGTGGATGGACATGGTTTGGCTCAACGCAATAATCAAATCAAGCGGGGTAACTGCGCCTAGGTAACTATGTTCGTCATCCAATACGGGTAGGATATCTACTTGATGGATTTGGAAAAATAGAATGGCGTCATAAATGTGTTGGGTATCATAAACATGGACCTGCTGATAGGTTACGTCGGCCTGTTCGATGCTGTCATCCACATTTGCGTGTTCGGCCAGCGTTTCATAGGATAGGAGCCCAAGAAAAAGGTCATCCTTTATCACGGGCAATTGGGCCAACTGGAAATCGGCCATTTTGTCCAATGTGTATCGGACGCTATCTGTAGGAATTATCGCATAATCGCGATCTGCTATGACTTGGCCTATGTTCATGATTTTCTGTCGACCTCCTTAATAGATTAAACAATCAAAACGGTCAATCGTTTAATTAGCGCTTTCAAATTAATAGACAGGCATTAATTAAGCTTGCCCAAAATTACTGGCTTTTGGTGACATGAACGATTATTTTGGTTTTTTTTCTTTTGTCCATGGTTTTTTTTTCGGTAATCAAACAAAACGATGACAAATCCAATGTATCACGATATGCGATTGCTTCGCAGTTCGGCCCCCTCAACCTTATGCTGTACGGCCCTAATATGATATAAGAAGTGTTATACGACAATGTGAATGCACCCTTGTGTTTTTAATCCATAACAATAAGCGAAGTTTTACTACTTTTGGCTGCTAATCATTATGGATATACAAATGGGCGCTCGTAGAAGGGGGCAATTAAACTTCTAAGGGTTATTTTGGAAAACAAAGATAAATATATTGTAGTTAGGGATATCATCCGGCGGAAGAATCCACGACTGCTCCGATGGATACCTCGATTTATTTTGCGTTATATCGAGCGGGTTGTACACGAAGACGATATCAACGAGATAATGGCCAAAATGGGGCATCTCCATGGCTTGACGTTTGTAGATGCCTTGATTGAGGACTTGGGGGTGATTGTTGAATTAGAAGGAGCGGAAAATATCCCTAGTGAGGGGGGAATGATTTTCGCCTCAAACCACCCGTTGGGCGGACTAGACGGTATTGCCTTCATGCATGCTTTGGGTAAATACCGGCAGGATATCAAATTTCTCGTCAATGACATCCTATTGAATATTAAAAACCTCGAACCCCTATTCGTAGGGATTAACAAGCATGGGACACAGGGCCGGAAGGGGATGGAACAGATTGAAGAAGCTTATGCTCAAGATCATGCCTTGTTGGTTTTTCCTGCGGGCTTAGTTTCCCGCAAACGGAATGGGAAAATCGAAGATTTAGCGTGGAAAAAAAGCTTTATCAGCAAAGCGAAGAAGTACCAGAAAGATATTGTTCCTGTTTATATCGATGGAAAAAATTCGAGCTTTTTTTATAATTTTGCTCGTTTCAGGGAATTTCTTGGCATAAAAGCCAATATCGAAATGTTTTATCTTGCGGATGAAATGTTTGCACAGAAAAACAAAAATGTGACAGTATGTATAGGAAAACCAATTTCTTATACCTATTTTGACGGCTCCAAAAGTGAAAAGGAGTGGGCTGAGGAGATGAAAAAAACGGTTTACAACTTGGCTCCTGAAAACTAGACTATATGCAAGAAATAATAGCACCTGTTGATAAAAATTTCATAAAAAAGGAGCTTACTCAAGAGGCGTTTGTACGCTATACTAATAATGGGAACAACGAGATTTACCTTGTAAACCATTATAATGCGCCTTATACAGTGAAGGAGATTGGGAGATTGAGGGAGCTTACATTCAGGGCAGCAGGGGGGGGGACAGGCCTCACATATGACCTAGATGATAACGATACCGGTGCTGACGCCTATGATCAACTGATTGCTTGGAATCCTGAGGATGAAGAGATTATCGCTGGATATCGACTCATCAAATGCAAGGATGTAGGGGTAAACAGCCATGGTGAAATCAATCTATCGACCTCCCATTATTTCCATTTTTCAGAGAAATTCATACAGGAATATTTGCCCTTCACGATTGAACTGGGTCGATCTTTTGTGCAGCCAAAATATCAACCCGCTAAGGATAACCGTAGGGGATTATTTTCACTTGATAACCTATGGGATGGGCTGGGAGCCGTCGTGAAGCTCAATCCGGATGTTAAGTATTTGTTTGGTAAGGTGACAATGTATCCTCACTATAATAAAGAAGCCAGGGACTTACTGCTTTATTTCATGAACCATTATTTTCCGGATGAAGATCAGCTGGTATGGCCTATCAGGCCTTTGGGTTACCACGGGAATGCAACTACATTCAGCGGCATTTTTGACGGGCTGGAATATAAAGAAGGTTACAAAATCCTCAATGGGAGAATACGGTTATTAGGTGAGAATATCCCTCCGTTAATCAATACCTATATGAACCTCTCTTCCACAATGAAAACGTTTGGCACGGCCATAAACGATGAATTTGGTACGGTCGAGGAGACAGGTATCTTGATCGTCATCGATGATATCTTTGAAAGCAAAAAAGAACGCCATATTTCCACGTATGAGCGAGATAAGGACATGAGAAGTCGGAAGGTGATCTGATGTTGGCCGACTAATATTGCTGAAAGTTGATAACCGCTTAGCCCTATGCCAACAAAGCTCTGGCTATTTCGGAGATGGTTTTTCCATTGGCTTGTCCAGCAAGTTTTTGATTTGCCAATCCCATAATTTTACCCATATCCTTAATGCCTGAAGCACCGGTATCGGCTATTAGCTGCTTAACGATGCTTTCTATTTCTTCCCTGCCCAATTGTTTCGGCATATAACCCTCAATCACTTCCAGCTCCTCGATTTCGATTCGGTATAAATCATCACGGTTTTGTTGCTTATAGATGTCTGCCGATTCTTTACGCTGTTTTGCCAATTTCTGCAAGACCTTGATCTCCGTTTCTTCGGTAAGCGCTTCGGCATGGCCTTTTTCTGTTTTGGCCAGTAATATTGCGGCCTTGATGGCGCGTAGGCCACGAAGCCGGGTATTGTCCTTAGCCAGCATTGCCGATTTGATGTCTTGGTCTATTTTTTCCTGTAAAGCCATTTTGATTATTTTAAAAATCAAAGGTAGAAATTATGTGCGGTAATCTGAATTATCCTTCTTCATTCCTCATAACCATGGTGGCAGTGGCCTGTGCTGTAGGCATGATGATTATATCGCTAATATTGACGTGTTTCGGTCGGGAGGCTATGAACCGAACGGTTTCCGCGATATCCTCCGCTACTAAGGGCTCCATATTGTGGTACACCGCTGAAGCCCGTTCTTTGTTGCCCTTGAACCGTACTTCCGAAAACTCGGTTTCAACCATTCCAGGATGGATGGAGGTGACCCGAATGCCTTTATCCAACAAATCGATGCGCATAGCCTTGGTGAGCGCATCTACGGCATGTTTAGTGGCACAGTAGACATTGCCATTCGGATATACTTCCTTGCCGGCAATGGATCCAATGTTGATGATGTGCCCACTTTGGCGTGCCGCCATCAAAGGCGCTACGGTACGGGTGACATAAAGTAAGCCCTTGATATTGGTGTCTATCATGCGGTCCCAATCACCGATGTCGCCCTCATGAATAGGATCGAGTCCTTGGCTCAGACCGGCATTGTTGACCAGTACATCTACCTGCTTCCATTCTTCGGGCAGGTTGCCAAAAGTAAAAGACACTTCCTCCGCATTGCGGACGTCGAGGGGCAGAAGCTTGATGTCAGTGCCATGAGAAGCGGTAAGGTTTTTGGATAGCACTTCCAAACGATCGACACGTCTTGCTGCGAGCAGCAGGTTATATCCTTCCTGTGCAAAAATCGTTGCGCAGGCCGCCCCAATACCTGCGCTTGCTCCTGTGATGAATGCTATTTTGTTAGACATGAGATATTAGAAAAGAGATATGAGATGTTAGACATGAGATATGGGATATTGCTCAATATCATTCAAAAAATAAACTGATTTGGAGATTCCGCAGCATAAGCCGATCAATGGGATGGTTAAACATATTAGGCTCTCTTGCATCCAATAAATTGCCGATGCTTTGCACCCATCTGATTTCCGGCGACATCTTGAAAAAATCAAAATAAAAATCAAAGCCAATCCCCGCTTCATAGGAAAAATAAGTGGGTTTGGTTTTCAATAGTTTTTCAAACGGAGGAACGCCAGCATCATCATAGCGTTTGCTTGATACCACATTGATGGAATATTTGCCGCCACCAATAAGGTAGCCTCGGTAGTTGGCCTTGCGGTCGGATTTGAATTTGAATAGCAGAGGCAAATCAATGTAGGATGATCTCACCAAGGTGGTCAACTGCCGGTCATGGGTGCTATTAGCGAATGGTGTGTAACCGTAATTTACCGCCTTGTTAGAAAAAACCAGTGAAGGGGTAAATCGGAGGTTGGCATTTTCAGTAAGTTTGATATCTGCTAGCAACCCCAATCCCATACCCTGATAAAAAGGAGAATATACGCTGTATAATGAATCGCCTACCCATCCTTCTTGATCTTGGAATGGGCGCTGCCAATCCGGCTTCAGTTCGATTTTGTAATCTGCATTGACATAATGGAAGCTGAAGCCGAAATGGATTACCTCATCATCCACTCCGCCACCCCAACGCTGAAGCGTTTGCCGGCGCTGGGCGGATGCCGATAGCGATGTTGCCACTAAGAGAGCCAATAGACACCCGATGGAAAGGAGGGGAAATGAATTATTCATTTCGTGCCAATATAGATGGTGCAAATACCGAATGTCTGTGGGCGGCAAACCGTTTCACTGAAGCCAACATGGTGAAGGATGTTGGCAAACTTTTCCCCATCGGGAAACCTGGCAACGGATTCCGGCAGGTAACAATAAGCGCTATTGTCTTTTGAAAATACCTTGCCAATAAAGGGTGTCACTCGGTTGAAATAGAAGTTGTAGAGTTGCTTCACGGGGAATCCTTTCGGTTTTGAAAATTCAAGGATCACGGCTTTGCCACCCGGTTTAAGCACCCGGCAGATTTCGGATAAGCCCATTTCTAGGTTTTCGAAATTGCGTACCCCGAAGGCCACTGTTACCGCATCAAATGTATCGCTTGCAAACGGAAGATTTTCCGAATCGCCCAACCGTACCTCGAATTGGGCGCTGAGGCCTTTTTTTATTATTTTTTCATTGGCGACATCCAACATCCCCTGTGAGATATCTACTCCGATAACCTTGGTGGGCTTCAATAGCTTGATGGCCTCCAATGCAAAATCGCCAGTGCCGGTGGCTACATCCAACAGGTGTTGGGGATTTGATGCTTTCAATGAACGGATGGCTTTTTTCCGCCAAATGATGTCGATACCGAGTGATAGGAAATGGTTAAGGAAATCATAGGTGCCAGAAATGTTGTCAAACATATCGGCAACCTGCTGTTTTTTGCTTGCCTCGGCGTCCTTATAGGGTTTCACTGTATCAGATGTCGTCATGATAAGCAAATATACAGTTTTATAATGAAGTAGGTAGTGGGCAATAAGCAGTAGCCACTTTCGGACTTCCGAACTTCCAGGCTTCCGGACTTCTATTGTTAAGTAATTGTTAAGGATTTTTGTGCTATGAATTGATAATCAATAGGTATATGATCGGACTAATTTCTATGCGGGTATAAACCAGATTTTGTTAGGGTTTATTTGGACAATCCACAGTTTGGAAAGTTATTAACATACGTACAAGACATTGGTTATCAGTATGCATTTGTTTTTATAAACATTTTTTGCACAATTGATGTTAAAAACGTATATTGCTAACTGAGCCTGTTTCAACAGGTAAGAAATCAAATGAAATAGATTGTGAAGATGCTGTTTAGAACTCGCCTAGATGTAGGCCGGCAAAAATACATACTTTTGTTTTGCTGGTTTTCGGAGCAGTAGCCGTTGATAAACTTGGTATCAAGTCGACTCCTATTTTAAATTTATTTTAAGCATAATAATTACATGAGCAACGAGAATGAATATGCCTCCAACCAAGCCAATCCTTCAGCGCGTGGTACATTTACCGAGCGACGTACGCGGTTGAATAATTTAGTGAGTGGGTTGGGTAAATTACCCCCGCAAGCCGTGGATTTGGAGGAAGCCGTATTGGGAGCGTTGATGTTGGAGAAGAACGCACTCAGTGAGGTCATAGACATTCTTAAGCCGGAAACATTTTATGTTGAAGCTCACCAAAAGATTTTTGAGGCAATATACAACCTATTTCAGAAAACTTCTCCAATAGATTTACTTACTGTAACCGCCGAGCTGCGGAAGATGGGTGCATTGGAATTGGTTGGTGGTGCGTATTACATCACGCAGCTAACAGACCGTGTAGTGTCCGCTGCCAACATTGAATACCATGCCCGTATTGTTTCCCAGAAGTACATCCAACGTGAACTGATCAAGGTGTCGACGGAAATCATCAACAATGCCTATGAAGATACCACGGATATCTTCGACTTGATGGACCATGCAGAGAAAAGTCTATTTGACATCGCGCAGAATAACCTGCGGCGTGATACACGCAAGGTGGATGATATTATGCGGGAGGCTGTAGAAGCCCTAGAAACGCTAAGGGACCGTACTGATGGCCTTACCGGTGTCCCTTCGGGCTTTACCGAACTGGATCGAATGACTTCAGGATGGCAACCCTCCGATCTGGTAATTATAGCCGCTCGCCCGGCCATGGGTAAGACCGCGTTTGTATTGAGCTGTGCACGCAATGCGGCGGTAGACCACAACAAACCTGTAGCCGTATTTTCCTTGGAGATGTCGTCTGTGCAACTCGTCAACCGTCTTATTGCCGGTGAGACCGAGATTGAGCAAGAGAAACTCAGAAAGGGCAGTTTGGCTGATCACGAGTGGACACAGCTCCATTCCCGCATCGGGCGGCTTACTCAGGCACCCTTATTGATTGACGATACACCGGCCCTTAACATATTCGAATTCAGGGCCAAGTGCCGTAGGCTCAAAGCCCAATATGACATCCAGATGGTTATTGTGGATTACCTGCAACTCATGCATGGTAAGAACGATGGCAAGGGGGGCAACCGTGAACAGGAAATCGGCAGCATCTCCCGCTCGCTCAAGTCGGTGGCCAAGGAATTGAATATCCCTGTGATTGCGCTTTCGCAGCTTAGTCGTGCCGTGGAAAGTCGACCCGGAGGCAGTAAGCGTCCAATGCTATCGGATTTGCGTGAATCGGGATCTATCGAGCAGGATGCAGATATGGTGCTTTTCCTCTACCGACCAGAATACTATGGCCTCACGGAAGATGAGGCTGGGCG
Source organism: Parapedobacter tibetensis (assembly GCF_024704835.1). Lineage (GTDB taxonomy): Bacteria > Bacteroidota > Bacteroidia > Sphingobacteriales > Sphingobacteriaceae > Parapedobacter > Parapedobacter tibetensis. The sequence goes on along the minus strand of NZ_JAMXBE010000017.1, from coordinate 52,104 downwards.
CTCCACTGCGGGAGTGGGCGAGATCATCATCGCCAAGCACCGAAATGGGGAAACGGGCACCGTGCAGCTGCGATTTGTAGGTAAATATGTGAAATTTACCGACTTGGAAGACGATTTTTCCGTTGGGGGTGGTTTGCAGGAGTCTGGCTCAATCGCTTCAGGAATGGCCCCGTCATCCTCATTTAACCAGCCGGGAAGCATTGTTCGCCAGTCCCGGATGAACGACATGAATGATGATTCACCTTTTTAACCATCAGCTTTCAGCAATCGACTATCAGTAATCTATTAGATTGATTCATAATAATATACGGTCGGATTCTTTTTTCGAATGGCGTAAAGCTGATTGCTGATCACCGAATTCTGGCCGCTATTTTTCCAGCTCTGCCGGTAATTTCGTACCTTTACGCCTCTAATCGGAAAACAGACAATTACAGGAGTGAAACTTTGGATTATTTAGCAGGATTAAACCCTTCGCAGCGGGCCGCGGTGGAACAAACCGAAGGGCCAGTAATGATCGTGGCGGGTGCGGGTTCCGGCAAAACGCGCGTGATTACCTACCGCGTAGCTCATTTGGTGCGCCGAGGCGTGGATCCCTTCAACATTTTGGTGCTTACCTTTACCAACAAGGCTGCCAAGGAGATGCGTGAACGTATCATGGCTGTAGTGGGTGATGAAGCTAAAAACGCTTGGATGGGTACATTCCACTCCGTATTTGCCAAGATACTGCGGGTAGAAGCCGAACACATCGGCTATCCGCGCAATTTTACCATCTACGATACGGATGATAGCAAGAGCCTTATTCGTAGCATCCTCAAGGAAATGCAACTGGATGATAAATTGTACAATGCAAATTTTGTTTATAATCGAATTTCATCGGCAAAAAACAACCTCATATCAGCTGCTGAGTACAATGGCAATGAACAGGTACAGGCCGATGATTTATCAAACGGTAGGGGACAGCTTGGGCAGATTTACATGACCTATACACAACGCTGCTACAAGGCCGGGGCCATGGATTTCGATGACTTATTGTTCAAAACCAATGTGCTTTTCCGGGAATATCCAGAAGTATTGCATAAATACCAACACAAGTTTAAATACCTGATGGTGGATGAGTATCAGGACACCAATTTTTCCCAATACTTGATTGTGCGCAAGCTCGCAGCAATCAATGAGAATATTTGCGTGGTGGGCGATGATGCCCAAAGCATTTATGCCTTCCGTGGTGCCAACATCCAGAACATACTCAATTTCGAGAAGGATTATCCCGATTTGAAGGTCTTTAAGCTTGAGCAGAACTATCGCTCTACGCAGAACATCGTGAATGCGGCCAATAGCATCATTGCCAATAATAAGGACCAATTGAAGAAACATGTGTTCTCCGAAAATGAAACAGGTGAGAAAATCAAGGTTTGCCGGGCATTCAGCGATAATGAGGAAGGAAAAATAATAGCCGAAGCCATTGCGCAGGAACGCTCGCTTCACCAGTTGAACTACCGCGATTTTGCCATTCTTTACCGTACAAATGCACAATCGAGGGCAATGGAAGAAGCGCTCCGGAAAATCAACGTGCCCTATAAAATCTATGGGGGCACCTCTTTTTACCAACGTAAAGAGATCAAGGATTTGATTTCCTACTTTAGGCTCACTTTCAATCCCAATGATGAAGAAGCCATCAAGCGGGTCATCAATTATCCCCGAAGGGGGATAGGCGATACCACGGTGGACCGCGTTTTTATTGCCGCAGACCAACATCAAGTAACGCTTTGGGACATCATTAGCAATGCGAGCACCTATCTAGATGGTAGGAGTGCTGGGGCCGTGGGGGTATTTGCTACCATGGTACAAGGTTTCCAAGTGGTGGCCAAGAACCATTCGGCATTCGATGCCGCCATGCATATCGCACAACATTCAGGTATCTTGAAAGACCTGTATGAAGATAAATCGGTGGAAGGGCTTAACCGCTATGAAAATATCCAAGAGTTGCTGAATGGTATCAAGGAATTTAGTGAACGCGAAGATATTGCAGAGAAAGGGCTTGATGTGTTCATGCAGGATGTGGCCCTGTTGACCAACGATGATAATGACAAAAACCCCAATGCCGATACGGTGTCGCTCATGACCATCCACTCCTCCAAAGGGTTGGAATTTCCTCATGTATTCATCGTAGGGTTGGAGGAAAATCTCTTTCCATCGCAAATGTCGCTCAATTCCAGAAGCGATCTAGAGGAAGAACGTAGGCTTTTCTATGTAGCGGTAACCCGTGCTGAGAAGAAACTGACCCTTAGCTATGCCACTTCGCGGTACCGCTGGGGCACCTTGAATAATTGCGAACCGAGCCGGTTTCTGGACGAATTGAATCCGGCATACCTTGAGCTCGATTTCAAACCTCGGACAATGCCCCAAGCGGACAATTCCTTTGACGATGAGCGTACGGCATGGCAACAGCGGGAGGTATTCACGAAACCTAAACCGAAGGTATTGCCCAAAACCACATCCATCTTGCCCAAGGCACATACACCCACATCAGGCTTCGCCCCATCGGATACCAGTAACCTCCAAGTGGGTATGGAAGTGGAACATGAACGGTTTGGATTTGGTAAAGTAATTAATGTGGAAGGGAACAAAAGTGATATAAAAGCAACTATTTTCTTCAAAGAATTGGGACAGAAGCAATTGTTGCTTAAATTTGCCAAATTGAGAATTGTAGGGTGAGCTTAATGAATACAAAAAAAATAGAAATGGAATTTGACTATAATAGCACCAGGCCGAAATTGATTTTGGCTGAGTATGGGCGAAATGTACAGAATATGGTAGACTATATCTGTGCAATGCCTACAAAGGAAGAACGTAACCTCCACGCGCAGGTTGTCATCGATATGATGGGGTTCCTGAACCCACACTTGCGTGATGTGGCCGATTTCAAACACAAGTTGTGGGACCATTTGCATATCATATCGGACTTCAAAATCGATGTAGATTCGCCATATCCCATCCCAGACCGGGATGCCATACATCCGAAACCTGAACTGCTTGACTACCCGCAGCACCGGATCAGGTATAAGCATTATGGCCATACCATCGAAAAAATGATTGCGAAGGCCAAAGCCATACCCGACGCTGAAAAAAGACAGCAAATGGCCCAGTCCGTCGCTAACTTCATGAAAATGGCTTACGTGACATGGAACAAGGACGCGGTGGAAGACGATTTGATCATAAGTGACCTTAGGGAATTATCAAACGGTGAGTTGCAACTCGATGCGAATGTAAGCCTGACGAAGCTAGATTTCAAGACCCCGCCTCCAGGTAGTCGAGTAAAAGGAGGAGGTAGCCAACTAAAAGGAGGAGGCAGCCAACCGAACGGTAACGGGAAAGGTAAAAAAGTCCAAAAGAAGCAACAAAAAGGCAAGCGGTATTAAGTGCATGAATGCATTCGAGATACACGGCGGTAAGCCGTTGAAAGGAGCTATTGTCCCGCAAGGAGCTAAGAACGAAGCGTTACAAGTTCTTTCGGCGGTATTGTTGACGGAAGAAGAGGTGACGATAAGTAACATACCAGACATCAAGGATGTAAACAAGCTCATCGAATTGCTTGGTGATTTGGGGGTGCAGGTGACGCGCAAAAGCAAAGACACGTATGTGTTCTGTGCCAAAACCATCGACCTTGATTATTTCAGATCAACGGAATTCAAATCCAAAGGCAGTGGCTTGAGGGGGTCTATTATGATTGTGGGCCCCCTATTAGCAAGGTTTGGGAGGGCTGCCATCCCGAAACCCGGTGGAGATAAAATTGGCCGACGACGGTTGGATACCCATTTTCTGGGATTCGAAAAGCTGGGGGCACGGTTCCACTACGATGCGGATGCACATTTCTTCAATGTAGATGCCACTAATTTGACAGGGACCTACATTTTGATGGATGAGGCCTCTGTGACCGGAACGGCGAACGTTGTGATGGCGGCCGTGCTAGCCAACGGGACGACCACTATTTACAATGCAGCATGCGAACCATATCTCCAGCAACTATGCAAGATGCTGAACAGAATGGGAGCAAAGATATCCGGTATCGGTTCCAATCTCCTCTCTATTGAAGGAGTAGACAGCCTAGGAGGTGCCGAACACCGGATGCTGCCGGATATGATTGAGATAGGCTCGTTTATCGGATTGGCCGCCATGACGGAATCTGAAATCACGATCAAGGATGTCCATTTCGGTGAACTGGGTATTATTCCCTCCGTTTTCTCAAAACTCGGCATCCAATTCGAACTTCGGGGCGATGATATCTATATACCCTCCCAAAAAAGCTATGAGGTAGACACGTTTATTGACGGATCTATCCTCACGATTTCCGATGCCCCTTGGCCCGGCTTTACACCCGATTTGTTGAGTATCATCTTGGTGGTGGCCACACAGGCCAAAGGGAACGTACTCATCCACCAAAAAATGTTTGAAAGCAGGCTATTTTTTGTGGATAAACTCATTGATATGGGTGCCCAAATTATCCTCTGCGACCCGCATAGGGCCACGGTAATCGGTCTTGACAAGGCTTTCAGATTGCGTGGCATCGAAATGACTTCCCCAGATATACGAGCAGGTGTTTCGTTGCTAATTGCCGCACTATCAGCACAAGGCAAATCCGTGATTCATAATATTGAACAGATTGAGCGGGGGTACCAAGATATCGAATTGCGGCTACAAGCTTTGGGAGCGGATATCAGGCGTATTGATGCAAACCCCAAACTCCTTTAAGTATATTACTTGGTGGAAATTAAAATCGAATCCATACTTTTGTATGAAATAAATGTTTAATCATATATTTCTAGATCAGTAATTTGAATATTATGAAAAGAGTATCGTTATTATTGGGCGCTGGTGCATGGGTATTGGCATCTTGCGTTGGAAACCCTGAGGGGAAAAAAGCAGAAACCATGGATAGTGTAGACCTAGCGGAAAGCGCTGGCCTAGGCACCGAACTGGCTGTAGATACCACAGACTCTAAAGTGGAGTGGTTGGGCAAAAAGGTAAGCGGCCAGCATCATGGTGTTGTCGGCATCAAATCGGGTTCTTTGTTTGTAGATGAGGGTAAATTGACAGGGGGGAGTTTTATCATAGACCTCAATAGCATTTACAATTTGGATTTAGAGGGGGAATATAAAGGCAAGCTGGAAAGCCACCTAAAATCTGAAGATTTCTTTCATGTAGAAAATCATCCAGAGGCCACGTTTGAAATTACCGAAGTGAAAAATGGTGCCGAAGCGGGCCAGGTAGTGATTTCAGGCAATTTGACCATCCGTGGTGTGACCAAGAACATTACCTTTGATGCCAATGTGGAAGAAGCCAGCGATTCTGCCGTGAAAGCAACTGCTGACTTTAATATTGCCCGTGAGGATTGGGGTGTGAGTTATGCAGGACAGGCAGATGATTTGATCAGCAAGGAAATCAATTTGAAAATAACATTGGTTGCTGGAGCATAGGTATTAAGTGAAGATTTACAAAAAGCCCCGAGGCACATGCGTGTTTCGGGGCTTTTTGCTTACCCCGAAATGGCATTGATAATGTCGTATTGCGTAATGATGGCAATCTGCCCATGCTCATCCTCCACCAGTACAGCTTGGTTATCTTTATGAATAAGGGATGAAATCCTGTCGATAGATGTACGTAAATCCACGAAAGGGAAAGGTGGCGTGCAGATTTCCGATACATTGGCCGATTTCAGGGCAGGATTGTCCAACAGGGCATTTAAGATGTCAGATTCGGTGACCTTTCCAATGACCATCCCCTGTTGTGTTACAGGTATTTGCGAGATATTGAGTGTTTTCATGATGTTGAACGTTTCCATCACGGATTGTTCCAGATCAGCGGTGACAATGGGTACATCGCCCCGTTTTTTGAGGATACCTTGTGCCGTTAATTTCTCATTCTTGAGGAATCCCCGTTCACGAAGCCAGTCTTCGTTGTACATCTTGCCCACGTAACGTGATCCATGGTCATGGAGGATGATGACCACCACATCGTCTGCATGGAGTCTATCCTTTAGTTGCAGCAAGCCCGCCACAGCAGCACCTGCTGAGTTGCCGGCGAAGATGCCTTCCCTGCGTGCAATTTCCCGAGTCATCAGGGCTGCGTCTTTGTCGGTCACCTTTTCGAATAGGTCAATGATGTCAAAATCCACATTTTTCGGCAAGAAATCCTCGCCGATGCCCTCGGTGATATAAGGATAGATTTCGCCCTTGTCAAAAATGCCCGTTTCCTTATATTTTTTGAAGACGGAGCCATATGAATCAATTCCCCATACCTGTATATGAGGATTTCTTTCTTTGAGGTATTTTCCGGCACCACTGATGGTGCCCCCGGTGCCGACACCTACCACCAAATGTGTAATCTTGCCTTCGGTCTGCTCCCATATTTCGGGCCCTGTTTGTTCGTAGTGGGCTTGAGTGTTCGAGAGGTTGTCGTATTGGTTGGCTTTCCAGGAGTTGGGGATTTCACTTTCCAACCGGCTGGATACGGAGTAGTAAGAGCGGGGATCTTCCGGATCGACATTAGTAGGGCATACGATGACCTCTGCACCAAACGCACGGAGCGCATCAATTTTTTCCTTGGACTGCTTATCTGTTGTGGTAAATATGCATTTGTAGCCCTTGATTATCGCCGCAATGGCTAATCCCATCCCTGTATTACCCGACGTGCCTTCAATAATAGTTCCCCCGGGTTTGAGTAATCCCGCTTTTTCGGCATCGGCTATCATTTTTACCGCCATGCGATCCTTGATGGAATTGCCAGGGTTAGTGGTTTCTATCTTGACCAATACCGTGCCTTGCACGCTTTTGGTGATATTATTGAGCTTTACTAAAGGCGTATTGCCAATAGTCTCTAAAATATTATTATACCACATAATCCACAGATTAAAACTGCAAATGTTTCACCGTGAGCCCGTTGTTGATGAGCTGTTTGAGTGACTCGATGCCGATTGTCAGGTGCGTTTCTACAAATCGGGAGGTAACACCGGAATCACTTTCCACTGTTTTGACACCTTCAGGAATCATGGGTTGGTCCGATACCAGCAGCAAGGCGCCCGTCGGAATTTTATTGGCAAACCCTACGGAAAAGATAGTAGCCGTTTCCATATCCACCAGCATGGCCCGGATGCTTTTGATATACTTCTTGAATTCCCTATCGTGTTCCCATACCCGTCTGTTGGTCGTGTAAACAGTTCCTGTCCAATAATCCAAGGAATGGTCACGTATGGTGGTCGAGATGGCCTTTTGCAAAGCAAAAGCTGGGAGAGCGGGTACCGCAGGAGGGAAGTAATCATTGGACGTGCCCTCACCCCTGATGGCGGCTATGGGAAGGACCAAATCGCCGATTTTATTCTTCTTTTTGAGGCCTCCAGCCTTACCCAAAAATAATACTGCTTTCGGTGAGATCGCAGATAGCAAATCCATAATGGTGGCTGCCATGGGGCTGCCCATACCAAAATTAATGATGGTGATGCCTTCGGCTGTTACCGTCTGCATAGGCTTATCCAAACCTATGATCGGTGCATTGCCGTGCATCTCCGAGAATAACCTTACGTAGTTAGAGAAGTTTGTTAGCAGGATATATTTTCCGAATTCTTCCAATGGTCGGCCGGTGTACCTTGGTAACCAGTTGGTCACAATATCCTCCTTGGTTTTCAACCCGGGCTTAATGGGGCTTTCTACAGGTTTTTCTTTTTCTTCTTTGGCCATATCTATTAAAGCTGGATATACGGGTAGGATGATTACAAACTTAGATAAATTGCCTTATATATGCAAGTTGCAAAAACGGCATATATAAGCAATTTGCCGATCTCTCATCTGCCATTGAGAACTTGCTTTTTAGATGAAATATAAGGAAAAAGTATAACAAAAACCCCCACCAATTCAGTGGGGGTTTTTGTTATGCAGCTTTCAGCTTCTTTATATCGGATTTTTCGAGTTTATGTTTGGCATATTCGAGCGATATATAAAGCTCTTTTTGCTCGCCTTTGATTTTATTGGAAGGTGTTTCAAACATAGCATCCAGCATAATGGCCTCACAGATGGAGCGGAGGCCACGTGCCCCCAGCTTAAATTCATCGGCTTTATCCACGATAAACTGGAAAACATCTTCGTCGAATTTGAGTTCGACATCCTCATAGTCAAACAATTTTGTGTATTGCTTGATCAACGCATTTCTGGGTTTAGTGAGGATATTCAGCAATGTTTCCTTGTCGAGTGGGTTGAGGTAGGTCAATACCGGCAACCTGCCGATAAGTTCGGGGATCAGCCCGTAGCTTTTTAGATCTTGCGGGGTGATGTATTTATACAGGTTGTTTAAATCGATATCGACTTCTTCCTTGTTCACCTTATAACCGATGGTTTGCGTGCGCAGCCTGTTGGCAATTTTTTTCTGTATACCATCAAATGCACCGCCACAGATAAACAGAATATTATTGGTATTGACGGCAATCATTTTCTGGTCGGGGTGCTTACGTCCACCTTGTGGCGGAACGTTTACGATTGTACCTTCCAATATCTTCAGCAAGGCTTGTTGGACCCCTTCACCGGACACATCACGTGTGATGGATGGATTATCACTTTTACGAGCTACCTTATCAATCTCATCGATGTAGATAATGCCGCGTTCGGCGGCGGGCACATCATAGTCTGCAGCCTGTAACAGCCGGGTAAGGATGCTTTCCACATCTTCACCTACGTAGCCAGCTTCTGTCAATACCGTGGCATCGCATATAGAAAAGGGTACATTGAGGATTTTGGCGATGGTTTTTGCCAGCAATGTTTTGCCCGTGCCTGTCTCGCCCACCATGATAATATTAGACTTTTCAATCTCGATTTCATCCTTTTCCACCTTTTGATTAAGCCGTTTATAATGGTTGTATACCGATACAGCCATCACCTTTTTGGCGTCATCCTGACCGATGACATATTGGTCAAGGTGTTCCTTAATTTCTGCAGGCTTGATAAGCTTCAGTGTGGTTTGCAGGGCCTTACTTTTTCGGAGATTCATCTCCTCAGCCAGTATTTCGCCTGCTTGGGTGATACAGCGGTCGCAGATATGTGCACCATCACCAGCGATGAGCATCAATGCGTCCTGTTTTCGTATGCCACAAAACGAGCAGATTACTTCCTTCATATTCTTTGCCATTTTATTTCTCCTTTTTGGAGGTCAAGACCTCATCCACCATGCCGTGTTCCTTGGCTTCCGTAGAGGTCATCCAATAATCACGGTCAGAGGATTTTTCAACCCAATCGTAGTCTTTGCCCGAGTGGAATGAAATAATTTCATATAATTCTTTTTTGAGCTTGAGCATTTCCCTGAGGTTGATTTCCATGTCTGACGCTACACCTTGAGCGCCGCCCGAAGGTTGGTGGATCATCACCCGTGAATGGGTTAATGCAGCCCGTTTGCCCTTTGCTCCAGCACATAACAACACAGCACCCATTGAAGCGGCCATGCCGGTACAGATGGTAGCTACATCTGGGGAAATGTATTGCATGGTGTCATAGATGCCAAGTCCAGCGTATACACTTCCTCCTGGTGAATTGATGTATATCTGAATGTCGCGTTGGGCATCTGCTGATTGCAAAAACAATAATTGTGCCTGTATGATATTTGCCACTTGATCGCTCACAGCATCACCCATGAAAATAATCCGATCCATCATCAAACGAGAGAATACATCCATTTGAGCCACGTTCATTTGGCGCTCTTCAATGATGTATGGGGTCAATGATGTTGGAACTTTTTGTTGCACACGGGAAATAAAACCATCGACATGTTGGCTGCCAATCCGGTGGTGTTTGATTGCATATTTTCTGAATTCGTTTTTATCTATATTCATGGTTTTCGTTGTTTTTAATCCGACTAAGATAGGTGATTTCGTCCAATTTTTAATATACCAGATGTTATATTCATTGGACAAACATCGCGCCATTGGGTTTAGTTTATAAATCTACTGCCAAAATGCCGTGCGGAAGGCCTGCCAGACTGTCTGCGCATTCCGGTGCCACCATTGTTTATTTAGTATTGGTAATCAGGAAGTTCTGCAAGAAACTCGAATTGATCTCGATCAAAATGGATGCGGCAATACCAATGTTGCAGCCCATTGCTCACCAATAATAACGGAATCCGATATACGCTGTTGTAATTGGCAATTTGTTCGAACGTAGCTTGTGTAATCTTCACGGTTGGTGCCTTAAATTCGGCCAGTAGAATTTTATTGCCTTGCGTGTCATATATGACTAAATCACTCCTTCGTTGCATGTCGTTTAGCCTTAACCCCCCTTCGATTTTGATAAGCGACTTAGGGTATCGTTTTCCATGGATAAGGTGTTGAATCCAATGTTGGCGCACCCATTCCTCAGGAGTAAGTATCAGCTGTTTTTTGCGCAATTCGTCAAATATGAACAACTTATCACCATCCCGTTGGATTTTTGCAGCATATGTAGGCAGATTAAGGGGTATCGGAGTAAACATATTGCAAACTTAGGGTTTAATTGTTTAATTTGCCAACCCGAAGGAGGGTCACGCAAAGACGCCAAGTTGTTCGCAAAGTGCGCGAAGAAAACCATCTCGATGTTGCCGTGCGTGGTGGGCCGTATCACATCTTTGCGGCCTTTGCTATAAGCGTATGCGCCTTCGTGATCTTTGCGAGAAACAGAACAAAAATGAATGCCAACAAAATCATAGCCGATATCAAAAGCAAAAAGCTCTTGCCTGTTTATTTGCTGCACGGGGAGGAACCTTATTACATTGATTTGATAAGCGACTATATGGAAGATCATGTGCTCGATGATGCACAAAAGGGGTTTGACCAAACGGTATTATATGGTAAGGATACCGATTTCGTCACGATTGTAAACGCTGCCAAGCGCTATCCCATGATGAGTGATTATCAGGTTATTATTGTAAAAGAAGCGCAAAACCTTAAATGGAAAGGTGATGATGACCTGCTATTGAATTACCTTGAAAACCCAATGAAAAGTACGTTGCTGGTACTGGCTTACAAGTATTCAAAATTCGACAAACGAAAAAAGGCTTATAAGCTTACTGAAAAGGCCGGTGTAGTTTTGGAATCAACCAAACTATACGATGATAAGGTTGCCCCATGGATTGCTTCTTTCGTAATGGATAGGGGATGGGATATCCATCCCCAGGCAGCGGCGATGATGGCAGAGTATTTAGGGAACGATCTATCAAAAGTGGTCAATGAACTAGAAAAACTCATGCTGAATGTACCCAAGGGCCAAGAAATCTCTGCGCAAGATATCGAACGTAATATTGGCATCAGCAAGGATTTTAACGTGTTTGAGTTGAATACAGCCTTAGCAAAAAGGGATGTGGTAAAAGCCTTTCAGATTGTTGATTATTTCGCCACCAATCCCCGGAGTAACCCCATACAGGTGATATTAGGTGCCATGGGAGGCTATTTCATAAAAATATTGAAGTACCATTACCTCACGGACAAATCGCCTCAGACCGTGGCTCGAGAGCTTGGCGTTCATCCTTTCTTTACCAGGGAATACGATACAGCCGCAAGAAGTTACAATCGCCGGAAGACATTTGATATCATTGCTTACTTGCGCGAATATGATTTGAAGTCCAAGGGACTGAACGCGGTGAATATAGAACAAGGTGATTTACTCAAGGAATTGGTTTATAAAATCCTATATTAACAGATGGACAAATATTTCTTATTATCAATATTTCTTTTATTGGGTGGTTTTTCATTACAGGTACAGGCCCAACGGAGCGCCACTTACACACTTTTACAGGCAGGTGGGATTTTTGGTCTAAGCAGTTCCAATGATCAAAGCCCGATGCATGGGTACCAATTCCAGTTTGCTTTTGGTAAGAATTTTTATGATAATTTCTATCTTGGGCTTGGCATCGGGAATGATGTGTACCGAGGGAAAACTACCATAGCAGACGGCACACGTTCAATCCGCCGTATTAATACCTTACCTATTTTTGCCGATTTCAGGGTGCCGTTAGCTAGTTTATCGCCATTATGGACCTTTGGTGCGATGGCCAATGCCGGGTATGCACCCAGCATCGGCAATGATTATTTCAAGGGCTTTCTGGCTAAAGCCGGGCTCACCTACGCTCAGCTTTTGGCCGAAAGATCCGATTTGCTATTCACTGTAGGGTATGGGTTCCAGCAGTTTGATTCCCGGTTCTCGAGCAATATGTTCAACCAGCACAATGTATTCATTACGATAGGACTGTTTGTGCATTGATGCGACCTTGACCCGTTTCGGTGCCTTCAGCCCGTGTACTGATCGCTTGGCAAGATGTGCCGGGCGACTGCCCAGGCGCACCAAGTCCAGCAAGCGGCTGCTCTATAACCACACGGAGAATTGCCGGCTATCCGCACGTGTGTATGACCGCATCCTTAAAGTAAGCCGTACGATTGCCGACCTCGCAGGACGCGATACCATCAAGCTTCCCCATGTAGCCGAGGCGATCCATTACCGCTCGATGGACGGAAGCCACGGGAGCTGAACGACTTATAAGGTCTCCTGATCGGCCTGACTACAAAAAGCATAGCCATTGTATGTTTGTATCTCATACAATCTTGCTTCGTTTCCCTCAATAATGGCTTGAGGAAGGATAAAGTGATGTAGATAATAGATGGTGATATAGGCCAAAAACCAATTGTCATCGCCCCCTGGCGCAAGAGCACTGCCTGAAATGAACGTCAACTAATACACATCATCGTGTGTTCCGATGTCGTGAAGCAAGATTACTTCCGCCGCTGGATCATCGATAGCTTTTTCAATAGAGAATACGATGCGACAGTCATAACCACAGGAACATGCCAAATAAGCAGCAAGGTTTCCACTTAATTTATGTGTTTTCAATGCCTGATCGTATGCATCCTGTTCCAAACGGGCCAGTGTTCTTGGCGATGGCAGATTTAAGTTGATGGTTTCTGGAAGCAAATTTCTTGTACATCTTTTCAAAGGCCTTGGTCGCTACTGGTTTCCGTGCGGTTGTCATGGAATTAAAGCTGTTCCAAGCGCTGGATCAACGCCAATGCCGATTCGCTTTTCAGCTTGCCTGCGCGGTAATCACGCAGGCCGCTCTTCGCGTTGCGCGCGATAACTTCACGCCTTGCTTCCGTCTGCCGCTTCTGCATGATGTCCAGCAGCATTTCCCGGGTGTTGAAATCCAGCTGCATAAATTCGCTCAATGCTGAATCAATCGTTGCCATGTTCGTTTCTATTTTGATTCCATGACAAAGATACTCGATTCACCTCAGATTTCAAATCATTATCTCATGCCGTCAGGTAGATGAATGATACAAATCACTTCGTTTATCCCAGTCTCAGCGGAACCCCTCACTCGTGCAAGTCTTTGTACCCGGCTATCCCAAATGCCGGGTTTTTCATATTGGGTGGTTTCCGTGTATTTCCGTTATGGTACCCGGTTCTTTCTTAGTATGTTGCTCCATGCTAGCGCGCGTCCTTTTACCTTATATTCGTTGTAGACTGTAGTGTTGTTTGATTTGTAAGTTTGAAAAATGGGTTGGCCCTTGCGCATTGGTCTTGGAAAAACCCGTAACCGGCTTGCATGAGTGTTTAGTCTTTGGCTAAGGTAGTTGGCCTTCACTTTTTCCTTACGGATGTGCTGGATCACTTGGTTGCGGGCGGCGCCATAGAGGTAGCTGCTGAGGGAAAAGCGAAGTTCCAAGTGCGGGGCATTTTCCTAGAAATGAACGAATACGTCCTGCACCGTATCGGTGGCCTGCGCCTCGTCGCGGAGTAGGCATAGGTATCCTGCTGTTTGATCAAATCGGCCAGTACTTCATCCGTGAATAATGCGTACGTTTTCCTCCGTGGTGGCTTGGCTACGGATTCAAAGATACAACTCTGAACCCAGAATGGGAACCCCAGATGGTCTTTTAAGCAAGCATCGCTTCCCGCTGATCTTTCACCGTTTCGCTGTTGATGTATTCATCATACGTCATCAGCTTATCAATGATACCACTCGGTGTGAGTTCGATGACGCGGTTGGCCACGGTTTGCGTGAGTTCATGGTCGCGCGAGGTGAATAGAATGGTGCCCTTAAAATCTTCCATGCCATTATTGAGAGCCGTGATGGATTCCAAGTCAAGGTGGTTTGTGGGCTCATCCAGTAATAATAAGTTGGCCTGTTGAAGCATCATACGTGAAAACATGCAGCGCATTTTTTCCCCACCAGACAATACCGAGCATTTTTTGAGTACTTCCTCTCCCGAAAACAGCATCTTGCCCAAAAATCCCCTGATAAATTGCTCATCCTTATCTGCATCCGAATATTCGCGTAGCCAATCGACAAGGTTTTCATTTTTGCCTTCAAAATAGGCGCTGTTATCCATGGGGATATCGGCGATGCTTATGGTAACCCCCCATTTGAAATTGCCGGCATAATCGGTATCCCTACCAGCTAATATTTCGAAAAATGCCGTAGTTGCCAAGCTATTTTGGGCTAATACAGCAATTTTATCCCCCTTGTTTACCATGAGGTTCACTTGGTCAAATAAAGGTTCGCCATTGAGGGTTTTGCCCAGGTTTTCTATCTGTAAAATTTGGTCACCGGCCTCGCGGGCCATGGTATTAAACATGATAGCCGGATACTTGCGACTGGACGGCCTTATTTCATCAATATTGATTTTTTCCAATGCTTTTTTACGACTTGTCGCCTGTTTAGATTTGGAAGCATTGGCGCTGAATCTGCGGATAAATTCCTGTAGCTCCTTCACCTTATCTTCCATCTTTTTGTTCTGGTCGGTACGTTGTTTCAGTGCAAGCTGGCTAGATTCGTACCAGAAGGTGTAGTTGCCTGTATAGATGTTCATTTTACCGAAATCGATATCGACAACATGGGTACATACCGCATCGAGGAAGTGCCTGTCGTGCGATACCACAAGAACGATGGCTTCATAATCGGCAAGGAAATTCTCCAGCCAGGCAATGGTATCGATGTCTAGGTCATTCGTGGGCTCGTCAAGCAGTAGAATGTCAGGGTTGCCAAAAAGCGCTTGCGCTAGCAATACCCGCACCTTTTGATTGCCATCTAGCTCTTTGACCAATTTGTAATGTAGATTTTCAGCGATGCCAAGGTTACTTAGTAGTGTGGCGGCGGCACTCTCTGCATTCCAACCGTCCATTTCGGCAAAAAGACTTTCCAATTCGCCTGCCCGTTCCCCATCAGCATCAGTAAAATCCTCCTTGGCGTAGATAGCATCCTTTTCCTTCATGATATCATATAGCTCTTTGTGGCCCATCATCACGGTCTCAATCACTGAAAATTCGTCGAATTCATAGTGATTTTGTTTCAATACGGCCATGCGTTCGCCAGGGGTGAAGCTTACCGAACCGGTGGTGGCATCCACTTCGCCTGAGATGATTTTGAGGAAGGTGGATTTGCCTGCACCATTGGCACCGATAATGCCATAACAGTTGCCGGGTGTGAACTTGAGATTGACGTCTTCAAATAAGACGCGCTTTCCATAGCGGAGCGATAGATTGGATACATTAATCATGGCCGCAAAGGTACAGTTTAAATGTGAAATGAGAAATGAGGGAGCGTGTGGATTCTTCGCAAAAATTAGTCAATCAACTCGGTATCCAACACCACATTTTCAAAGTCATATACCGGGTACTTGCTTTCAATAAGTTGGATGAGCATCTCCATGGCCACGCGGCCCATCTCAAAAGCAGGCTGGCGCACGCAGAGAAAACCGGGTTGGATAAGGTCAAGCACTTCCGAATTGGAGAACCCGGCCACAGCGGGATGCTGTTCGTGGGGCGCAAGCTTGTTGTAAGCACTGAGGCAGCCCATGCTCAGCCTGTCGCTGGCCACGAAGATGGCATCTGGGACATGCTCCAGCTTCAGGAAATACTGCACTGCGTCTTCCACTTCCTGCCGTATACGCCCGCCATGGTGGCAGTAGCGGATGAGTGATTCGTCTAGTGAAATACCATTGGCTTTCAGTGCATCTTCATAGCCCTCAAGCCGTTCCCGGGTGATAGACAAATGCGGCGCATTGGCCAGGTGGGCAATTTTTTTAAGACCTTTGTCGATAAGTGATTGAGTAGCCTTCCGGGCGCCCTCCCGGTTGTCTGAGGTAACCTTATGGGTATCGAACACATCGATGACGCGGTCAAAAAAGACGATGGGCAATCCCTCCCCATGCAGATTTATCAAATGTGAAAAATCCTTGGTTTCGGCAGACATGGAGATAAGCAAGCCATCCACCGAGCGGTTGGCCAAGTGTTGCACGTTCACCACCTCGCGTTCATACGAATCATGGCTTTGGGAAATAATGACATGATAGCCTTTGCCGTAAGCTACGGACTCAATACCATTGATGGCTTGAGAGAAGAAGCTATTGGCCACTTCACATACAATAACGCCAATGGAATAACTGCGCCCTTGTCGAAGGCTCAGCGCCACAGGGTTCCTTCTGTAATTATGCTGTTCGGCATATTCGAGGACGCGCTTCTTGGTTTCCTCGTTGATTTCATAACTATCGCTCAACGCCCTTGACACTGTCGAAGGTGAAAGATCCAGAGCTTGGGCGATGTCTTTGATGGTAATGGGTTTAAACACGGTTTATCTTTTGTTTCTGGTCAAAAATAGCAAAAAAAATCGGCATTTACTGATGTTTTGTCCTGCATGGTGAGGTGGCGATTAGGGCGGATGATCAGCTGTTATGAACTGTGTTGTGCTGTCATGTACTGTCCTGCAATCGTTGCCGGTATCGATTGCGTAGATTTTTATTGCCGACAGTGCATAAGCCGATACGATTATAGCTTATAATTGCGATGAAAAATTGCTGCTGCTGGTAGACTTGTTTTAGCATGCCAACGTTGTCAATCAGTTTGCAATAGTTTTACCAATTACCAATTATTAAGCTTAAAAATGCTAGTATGAGAAATGTTTATTTTTTTCTTTTAATTGCTATCCCTATTTGGCTTGGGGCTGGTCAACAAGTTTTTTCCCAGACCGATAATTCAATTAGGGGTACGGTGAGAGACGTGACTAACAATGAAGTGTTGACAGGTGTATCCATTATGGTTCAGGGAGATACACGTGCCACCCAAACAGATGAAAACGGAAATTTCCGAATCGATTTACCCAATGGAAAGGAATCCGTTACCCTGGTATTTCGATACGTCGGGTATCAATCCGTAGAACAAACCGCTTCTAAAGGACAGCAGATTGACGTATCCCTGCAGCCGGAGGATAATATGCTTGAGGAGGTGGTCACGATTGGGTATGGGACCATCGCCAGAAAAGATTTGGCTGGAGCAGTCAGCTCGATAAAAGGTTCAGAATTGGCCCAGGCCCCCGTTGTGAATGTGGCGGAAGCGCTTACCGGTAGGTTGCCGGGCGTGCAAGTGACCAGCGTTGACGGTTCACCGGGAGCGGAAATCGTGATCCGGATCCGGGGTGGGGGATCCATAACGCAAGACAATTCCCCATTATATATTGTGGATGGTTTCATTGTAGATAATATCAATGATATTGCCGTGTCTGATATTGAATCCATTGATGTACTGAAGGATGCATCGTCGACCGCAATCTATGGTTCACGGGGTGCAAACGGAGTCATTATCGTCACGACAAAATCACCGAAGGCCGGACGTACCAACATCAACTATAACAATTTTTTCCAAAGCAAGTATATGCCCAAGGAATTGGATGTGCTTTCGCCGTATGAGTTTGCACTTCTACATTATGAGTATGGAGTCATCCGAGGTACCACCTCTGGAGAATACACTAATTTCAAGAAGTTTTTTGGCGAATACGACGATTTGGAATTATACAAATACCAGGCCGGCACAAATTGGCAGCGAGAATTGTTTGGCGGAGCGATTCGTTCTGCGCAACATAACCTTAGTATGTCTGGCGGCACTGAAAAGACGAAGCTGAGTTTCAATGGAACATACAATGATGACGATGGACTGTTGCTAAATTCCGGGCAAAAACGATTCTATTTCAATTTTAAACTCAATCATGAAATTGCGAAGAATCTAAAAGTTGATCTTGCAGCACGATATACCAATAATATCATCGATGGTGCAGGAACCTCGGGTTCGTCGAGTATGCGGATAAGTGATGGCGTACAAACCCGTCCAATAAACGGGCTAGCGGATCAAATCATCATTGACCCCGAAGATGCCATTAACGGCGATGATGACTACGATAGTTTTATTCGCGGCATGATCAATCCGAGAGACCTCGTTCAGCAGGACTACCGTCAGCGTTTCAACCGCGATTTTGCCTTGGGTGCAATATTGACTTGGAATGCTACGGACAGGTTGACGCTCAAAACTGAATTGGCGACGACCTTGAAAAGCGCTGGTGGCGAACGTTACTGGGGGCCGCTTACGAGTGTTTCACGCAACGAAGGGCTAAATCTGCCTGTTGCGGAATTAACCTCAGGAAAGTTTGATGTATACCGTTGGGTAAACACCGCTAACTATCGGGTTTTCACATCTGATCAGCACAATTTAAGCGTGCTACTTGGTCATGAGTTAAGCACCACTTCCGGAAGTACCGTGTTAAATCGCGCAAAGTATTTTGATGCGAATATGACCCCTGAAAGCGTGTTTGCAAATATGGCGCTGGGTACTTCCGAGCGGTTGGAAACCAGGGAACTGAGGGGCGAGGATTTTGTTTCCTTTTTTGGAAGGGTGAATTATAGTTTCAAAGATCGCTACTTGCTGTACTTGACGCTGCGGGCTGATGGTTCGAGTAAGTTTGCGCCAAAGGAAAGGTGGGGCTATTTTCCCGCAGCATCCGCAGCATGGAAAGTATCTGAAGAAGACTTTATGCAGGATGTGGATTTCGTCAGTGACTTAAAGCTCCGTTTAAGCTATGGGGAAGCAGGGAATAACCGGATTGCAAACGATTCTTGGCGCTTTCTTTTTGGGCCCAGTCAAAATAGGGGCTATGGAGCCGGAGACATCAACCAAACCTATTTCAATATTATCAATTCGTCACTGCCCAATCCAAACCTGAAATGGGAAACCACGATTTCGAGAAACCTGGGGTTGGATTTTGGCCTTTTCAATAACCGGGTATATGCCACCATTGATGTGTATCGAAATACCACCAAAGACCTGATCATCAATAATGACATACCTGCGCATACCGGCTTCCCACGGCAGTTGATCAACCTTGGGAAAACGTCAAATCAAGGCTTCGAAATTGGTATAAATGCACCAATTATCCGAAAGGCTGACTATTCGTTAAGCGCAACGTTTAATATCGGAAGAAATATCCCAAAGATTGACAAATTGGATGGAAATGATACCCGATTTTTCCAATCAAACTGGGCGGGTACGGATTTGAAGACCCAGGACGATTTTCTATTGGAAACGGGGGGGACGATCGGACAGATGTACGGATATGTGGCAGACGGATTTTATACGGCAGACGATTTTGAGTCGTATAACCCGACTACCCGTGTCTACGTGTTGAAAGAGGGTATCCCCGCAGCGGCAATCCTGGGTGGTGCAATAGGCGTTCGCCCCGGAACAATGAAATTGAAAGATTTGAATGGAGACGGCCTGATTACGGCTGATGGGGATCGACGGGTGATTGGGAATGCAATTGCCAAGCACTCGGGCGGCTTTGGCTTCAATGGACGGATCAAGAACTTTGATATCAGTGCGTTCTTTAACTGGGTTTACGGGAATGATATCTACAACACCGGCAACATCCAATTCAATATGTTATATCGCTCCACATTTGGAAACATCTTCGATCGTATGAATTCGGATAATCGGTTTAAGTACATCAATGAAGAAGGACAATTGGTGACCGAACTTGCCGATTTGGCGGAGCTAAACAAAAATGCCACGATTTGGTCCCCCTTCTCCATGGGTTCTGCGTCGCCGGTCTTCACCACGGATGCGGTAGAAGATGGTTCGTTTCTGCGGTTGTCTCTTGTCACGGTGGGTTACACCCTGCCACAACACCTTACTCGCAGGGTGGGCATTTCAAGCCTTCGCGTTTTCGGTACGGTATATAATGTGTTTACATGGACCAATTATAGTGGCTATGATCCGGAGGTTTCAACGACACGGAGCAGTGCTTATGCAGCACTGACACCGGGAGTGGATTTTTCGGCCTATCCGAAAAGTAGGACGCTAACGTTCGGTTTAAATGTTAATTTTTAAAGATTGAAGCTATGTTACAGTTTTTACATAAACGATACATTGCCAGCGGCGTTATGATTATCGCCTTGGCGTCTTGCCAAAAATTTTTGGATACCGATTCACCTTCGAATTTTACCGAAGAAAGTGTTTACGGTAACGTTGCAGATGCAACAAAAGGAGTTTATAGCATCTACGCGCTATTTAATCAGGATGCGTTTACGTCAAGATTGTCTAACTCATTCATTACCAATACAGATGTTGAGGTCGGAGGTGTAGGCGCGTCACCGGACAATTCCCGCAGGGACATTTGGTCCATGGAGGCGACCGATGCTAACGGTGATATCAGGACGGTGTGGAATAACGCATACAGCGCGATTAACCGGGCAAACATCGCCATTGCGGCGATTGAAGCATCGGCGATCGCCAATGATCCGGATATGACGCAATTGCTTGGCGAAGCGAAGACCTTGCGCGCCATGTGGTATTATTGGTTGGTGAATTATTGGGGGGATGTACCTTTTAACTTGAGTCCTACCCGCGGAGGAGACAATTTCTATTTACCTAGAACCGGTCGGGATACCATCTTATCCACGCTTATTGACGATTTAATTGAAGTTGAATCCGGTATGAAGCCAGCCACACAGGTGGAGTTTGGCGTAGAGCGTATCAACAAAGAGTTTACCCTTGGGTTTATCGCACGCATGGCATTATGTAGAGGAGGATATTGGCTTTATCCGGATATGACTACCAAGCGTAAGGAGGACTACTTGCAATACTATGAAATAGCCAGAATTTACGCGAAGCGTGTCATGGAGGATTTCGGCCGTAGCCTAAATCCCAGTTTTGCGGATGTTTTTGACAACCAAAGTAAATGGATTGTTGATAGCGAAACGGATGTGCTCTTTGAAGTTGCGTTCGCTCCGGGATATGGCGATGTCGGTTGGAATATCGGTATCGCTGTCGATGCCGGTAGTCACCCCTATGGATCCGGAAGTACCTATATGCCGTTGAATCCGGCATTTGTATACAGCTACGATTCATTGGACAATCGGTTGGATAAGACAGCAGGATTGGTTAAATACAACGCAGCCTTGGAGCAGGTTCCACGATCGGTCACCTCAATTGATATTGGCAAGTGGAACAGGTTGCTGATGCCGACACCATCGGGATCGGCGTCGGCAAAAGGTACGGGTATAAACTGGCCCATTATGCGCCTATCAGACGTAATCTTGATGTTTGCTGAAAGTGAGAATGAACTGGATGGCCCGACACCAGCTGCACAAGAAGCCTTGAAAACGGTGAGAAAACGCGCTTTTGAAGCACAATACTGGCCGGAGAGAGTCGACCAATATGTTTCCAATGTATCGGCCAATAAGGGAGCGTTTTTTGAAGCCATCGTGGATGAGCGGGCATGGGAACTTGGAGGAGAGTGCTTGAGAAGATATGACCTGATTCGGTGGAATAACTACGGTAAAAAAATAGCTGAAACCAGGCAAGCATTGATCGAAATAGGGGAAAATACATTCAATGGAGCAGGGCCATATGACTATTTACCGGATTATCTTTACTATCGGCTCGATGGAGAAGGAAAGGTGGAATGGTACGGAAGCATATTTAGAAAGGTAGCCGTGGCACCTCCCCTCAAGGATAACCCCAGCCTAGGTGACAATCCAAATGGCTATACACGTATAAATTGGTTTAGGTCGTTGTACAATGCGAACCAAAGCAGGCCTGCGGATTATATCTTACGTTCTTGGCGCGGTTATACCGACGATACAGGTGAAACCCCGGTGCGGTATATCCTCCCGCTGCATGCTTCTACGGTAACAAGTAGTTTGGGTACACTGAAAAATGATGGCTACAATTTCAGTTTTTAAATACCATTGATCATGAGAACGATAATCTATAAAATAGTTTATATATTGCTGCTAGGTACGGTGGTATTCGGATGGCAATCTTGTAAAAAAGAACAATTAGCCGAATTAGAGGGTGAACCACCACGTATTTTCAGGCCAATTCTGAAAGGTGCTATGGTGGTGATGAGTAATTATGTCCAGATCGAATGGCAGAATAATAAAGGGGTATCTCGGTATCGGGTAGACCTGAGTGTGGATACGTTTAAGACGATTGACCTTACCGTTGAAGTAGACACCACATTAGCCATTATTGAATCGCTAAAATGGGATCAACTTTATCAAGTGCAGGTCACAGCATATCACGCCACTGATGCGAGTAAGAACTCCCATCCCGCCAATTTGGGAGAATTCAAAACCGAACGCTTTCCTAGCATTGTTGAGCGCTCGAGTTCGTCAGATATTGGGATAACAAGTGTTCTATTCAAATGGCGAAACGAAGGCGAACCGGTGACAGCGATCAAGGTTTTCCGCCTGGAGGGAGAAATGCTCGAAAATGAAACCTTGGAGCAAGAAGTGCCCTTGACGCAGACCGATATTGGCAACATGTATGTCCTTGTCACCGGGTTAACTGGTGCTTCGGATTACCGGGTAGAACTGTATAGTGGAGAAACCTTTCGCGGAGCCAATGTATATCGAACCAAGAATCCTGTTGCCGGGGAGGTTGTTGATTTGCAAGCGGCCGATCCGACTACCGTTGATTTAGCGACGGTGATTAATGATGCACCATCGGGTGCAACCATCCTGCTTAAAAAGGGAGGTATATACGAGATGTCCTCTTCATTGGCCATTTCCAAATCGATATCGATTCGAGGGGGTGATAATCCGTTGGAAACAGCGCGTTCTAAAGTGTTTTTTGGTCCGAATGCAAGCAACTTCAATATCGCTTCCGGATCAGCCATAGACCTCATTGCACTTGTTGATTTGGAACTCTATACCAACGACGGGACGGGGAAATATATATTTAACCCCAATACGACCGGCAATATCCAGCAATTGGTGTTTAGTAACTGTTACATCCATACTGTCCGGGGAGTGGCGCGATTCCGCGGCGGGCTTGCCATCGAAGAGGTGATTATGGACAACTGCTTGATATATAACGTAGGTGGATACGGTGTCGTCAATGTGGATGATAACAACACGACAATTAATAACATAAGTATTCTTAATTCTACCATTTCCAATGTGGAGGTGTTCATTGCAAGTAAGAGTAGTGCTTCAGGCAAGATCGTGCTACATTCCAATACGTTCTACAATGCGATCCAATCCAATAACAGGTATTTGATCGATTATAGCAATGCTTCTTCAAATACGATCGGGGGCATCGACGTAATTAATAACATTTTCGGTCGACCGAAAGCTAGCAACGCCACGCCTCCGACATATGACATCAATGGCATACGTAGCAATACTGGTGTTTCTATCAACTCGTCCAATAACTTCAGTACATCTGACTTCCTTTGGCGTGAAAATGAAGCTTTGTTGTATCCAGAGGTTACACCTTATAACAAGACAAGCGCAGATATTTTTACGGATCCGGATAATTTTAACTTCAAGATCAAGGATAACGGTTTTCCTGGACGACTTAATTCCGGTGACCCGAGGTGGCGGATGTGATTTACTAGTTAAACGAATATTTGGACAAGAGAAATTAAACAGGAGAGTAGTATGATGGTACCAACCTTTTTGACGCTTTTTTCTCTTTTATTATCTTTTTTTGAAACGAGCAGCGTCACAACGATATATCTGATAGGCGATTCAACGGTGGCAGATTATACCTTGGAGGCTGATTACCAAAGTAAGCGTTATCCAGTGGCCGGATGGGGACAGGAATTTCGATCCTACTTTCATGATTTCCAAAGCGGGGAAATCCCATTTATCGGCACAGACAGCGTGCGCGTGGACGACCGGGCCAAAGGTGGCCGGAGTACGCGGACATTCTTCCAAGAGGGACGCTGGCGCGCGGTTTATGAAGCCTTGAAACCTGGCGATATCGTCATGGTGCAGTTTGGCCATAATGACGGCGCAGTGGACAAAACCGAACGTTATGTCGATATCGAAGGCTATAAAGAGTTTCTGCGACTATTCGTGTCGCAAACGAGGGAAAAAGGAGGGAAGCCGATATTGCTGACTCCCGTGGCCCGGAATTACCCGTGGAAAGACGAGCATCTCCAGAATGTGCATCGGGAATATCCGGATGCCGTCAAGGCCGTTGCCGCCGAGTTAGCGGTACCGCTTATCGACCTAAACCAGCTGTCGATGGATGTGTTCTCATCCAAAGGGAAGGACTATGTCACGACCAACTATTTCATGAACCTGGAAGCGGGCCGGTACCCGGCCTACCCCGACGGGCAGAAAGACAACACGCACTTCCAGCCCGCTGGCGCCCGTGCGGTGGCAGGACTTGTGTTTGACGCAATGAAAGAGCTCGATTTTGATTGAAGAAAACCGAATGAAGTATTATAGGCAATTGCAGCGTGTTGGATTGATTCCCGAGACTTGCCGGTGGATTTCCCGGGCCAGTAAAAAATAAATATTAAAATAATGGCGAGTATGACAAAAACAATGTTACGACTGTTGAGCATGGCCATCGCGGTGCTGACCCTCCAGCTATCATGCTCCAAAAGCGGTCCCGGTGAGGATGGGCCCGGGGATGGAACCGATGAGCCCAATAAACTGGATCCTGTAGAGGAGGAAGCCTTTGCCTTTCCGGGCGCCGAGGGCTTTGGCAAATTCACCACCGGAGGGCGTGGGGGCAGGGTAATCAAGGTGACGAATCTCGAGGACGCGGGTCCGGGTAGCCTAAGGGTGGCAATAGCGGAATCTGGCCGCCGCATTATTGTTTTCGAGGTTTCCGGAAACATAAAATTGAAAAGCCGGTTGCGGATTGCAAGTGGCGATTTGACGATTGCCGGACAAACCGCCCCGGGGGATGGGATTTGCCTTCAGGATTATGAAATGGCGGTAGCCGCTGACAATGTGATTATCCGGTTTATGCGTTTCCGGATGGGCGACCTCACTCAAAACGAGCAGGATGCCTTGTGGGGGCGCTACCAGAAGAACGTTGTCATTGACCACTGCTCCATGAGCTGGTCCGTCGATGAATGCTCGTCGTTCTATGCCAACCAGGACTTTACCATGCAGTGGTGCATCCTTTCGGAAAGCCTGAACAAGTCGTTCCACGAGAAAGACGATCATGGCTATGGGGGGATATGGGGTGGAAACCGAGCGTCATTCCACCACAACCTTCTGGCGCACCACAACAGCCGCAACCCGCGGTTTGACGGAGGCAACCGGCCGGGGACGGGGGGCTTGAGTCCTGTTGGGATCGATAACGTGGACTACCGCTACAACGTGATCTACAATTGGCGGAACAACTCGGCATATGGTGGCGAGAATGGCGAATACAACATGGTCGGCAACTACTACAAGGCCGGCCCAGCTACGCCTGCCAACCGCAGCGCACGAATCATGCAGGTATCGAAGGAAAATAACGAGCAGTACAGTCCGGGACATGGGACGTTCTACATTGCTGGTAACTATGTGGCTGGAAATGGTGGGGTGTCGGCAGACAACTGGTTGGGTGTCATCTATGATTCCGGTGTTTCCCAAGCGCAGGCACGGATGGCCGAGCCGTTTACCTTTGAAGCCCTGAGCATGCAATACACCGCCGAACAGGCTTATGAGCAGGTGCTGGAAAAATCGGGTACTTCGTATAAGCGCGATGCAGTGGACCAACGTGTGGTGGATGAAGTGAGGAACGGAACGGCTACATACAACGGCTCCAAGACAGGCTATCCGGGTATTATTGACTCGCAGACCGATGTGGGCGGATGGCCGGTGCTGGACAGCCTCTCCCCACCGGTCGATACCGACGGCGATGGCATGCCCGATGACTGGGAAATCGCCAACGGCCTTGACCCCAATATGGCCAATGCGGACGGCCACGACCTCAGTACGGCTTATGACAACATTGAAGTCTATATCAACAGCCTGGTCAAACACCTGATGATGTAAAAGGCATAGTTAATGCGAACGCTGCCATAAACTAACGATGTGATGAAACAAGGTATCGTTTACCTGCTGATTTTCCTGATCGTGATGACCACCTCGGAGGCTGTGGGGTGGGATACCAGCGGCATGGCTATGTGTTTGACCGATGCATGCTGACGGCGGACGTGACCGTGGATACGGCTTCGGTTTATCTGGACACGCCCGTATGCGCAGGTCGTTTTCCTCTCGTGCGAAATGGGGGCGCATATCCGCCCGGAGGGCTGGCATAACTGGAACAATCCGGACAATGAGGGAACGGCCTATTATGCCGAGTACCAATCCACCGGGCTGGGTTATCAAGAAGGTAAACGTGTTTCCTGGTCGAGTCAGCTTACACAGGCCGATCTGGGGCAATATACTTACGGGTAGGTTCTCGGTGATTGGCAACCGTTTATTGATGCTGAACTAACCATGGAGTGATTGGCTGATTATACTTTTTTCAAGATAAACCTGTAGCTTTGAAAGAAGATTATCAGGATGATTTTAGTCCGTGAACGACATTGAACAATTGATGAGCCTTTATTATATTTTGCAATGTAGAACCGTGTTTATGGTGCTCCTGTGCTTTCCATTTTGCATTGGATTTGCTCAGGAGGAAGGGCGAGTAATTTACTATTCTGGAGAAAACGGGCCGTCTCATCGTTCCATATCGAGTATAGTCAAGGACAAGGATGGTTTCATGTGGTTTGGGACATGGGACGGTATCAATCGATATGATGGAACGATATTTAAAAAATTCGATTCTTTCTACGTTAGCAATAAGTTTTTTCTACAAAGCCGAAGGATTGTCCAAATCGCGGATGGCAGTGACGATCGTCTTTGGGTATTGACCTATGACAAGCAAGTATATTGGTTCGATAAGAGAACCGAGGAGTTCCATCCGATATCTCCAAATATGGAGCAATCATTAGGGGGGATTTATCCGGTGAATAAAATACTCGCGGTGGAAGAGGGGCTTGTCTGGCTGGGAACGGAACAGCAAGGGGTAATCGCTTTTTCATGTAATGAAGCCGAAAAGGGGACTGCGCACTATAGGCAGGGCAATGAACAGCCTTACTGCATAGACTCTGATAGGATAAACATTCTACAGCGGGGTAGCGATGGTCAGGTCTGGATAGGCACAGATAAAGGATTGAACCTACTTCATTATGTTGATGGTGAATATCAGGTAGTGCGTTTACCATATCAAGGAAACCAACGGCCAATTCTTAAAGCTGTAGAAGGAAGATGGGGAAGTGCATTTATGACGGATAGTGCAGCAACATTGTTAGTCGAAAAGAATAAAGGTCGTATTGAGCGAGTAGCGTTTGCGTCGAGTAAGATTAATCACCTCCTGTTTTCAAAGTATAGTGATTTTCTTTATGCCACGAGTGATGACGGTAATTTGTATAGCGTGGATTTATCAACCAAAGCAGTCACCAAATTAGTGACACACACACAAGCCTTGCTTGCGATGTTCGAAGATTCCAAAGGAAATCTTTGGATTGAGTTAGATCATGGCGTTTTGCATCTGGATCGAGAAATCAATCTGCCCACTATTTTCAAACCGTTATATCCACAACGGAGTTCGACCGTATTGTTTCATTGTTTTGAGGATGTTAATCAACGCGTTTGGGTTAGCATGAAGGGTGGTGGTTTTGGATATTATGACGAAGAAGCTCGTGAAATTAAGTTCGCTATAGACGGAAGTGGTAATCAAGTGATAGATCTTCCACAGTACAACAACAATTTCTTCTATGATTCCATTGGGGTAGCTTGGTTTTCGTCCGAAGAACAAGGCCTTGCCAAATTAGTTTTTCCCAATACGAATTTCAGGCATCGCTTTCTTTTTTTGGAAAGCAATAATGTCCTGAATGATGAGGCACGAAGTCTGATGTTCGATTCAAAAGGTAGGTTATGGATAGGGACGAAGGCAGGCAATCTCTACATCCGAGAGGGCGATGCTGTATCTGAACCGATATTCATCAATAAACCGATAGGTGGGTTTGGTGGGATTTACAGTTTATTAGAAGATCGGTCAGGAAACTTATGGATAGGTACCAAGACAGGAGGTCTTTTTAAAGCGGTACTGGAAAAAGACGGTACTTATGTATTGAAGCAATATGCAAAAACAAATCATGAACTAGGCGGTAACCAAGTATATTCTCTTGCTCAGGATAAGCAACAGCATGTTTGGATAGGCACCTTTGATGACGGTTTGTACAAGATGGAGGAAGGTTTTGGAAAATCCAGGTTGAAGAAGGTATCTTGGCATGACAACGTAGGATCAAAGCGATTATTCAACAAGATTAGGCATATCGTCTTTGATGCCAAAGGAAATCTTTGGATAGCAACGACCGAAGGGCTCGTCGTACATGCACCAGATGGAGAGACTTGTTTTTTCTTCGATACGCCACCCGATGATATACGATTAGGGGATAATGACATACAATATATCTTTAGTGACCCCACCGGTGCCATGTGGCTATGTACTGCGGGAGGAGGCCTGACCAAGGTGGAGGGAGATCCGTTTGCTACGTTGAACTTTAAAAATTTCGGAAGAGGTGATGGGCTGTACAATGGATTTATTCTGAGTGGAATAGCAGATCTTGATGGGAATCTTTGGCTCTCTACAGAAGGCGGATTGATTAAGTACAATAGTAAGCAGGAGAAGTTCTACAATGTGGAGGTCAACAATAGTTTAGAGGGATTGTCATTTTCTGAAAAAACGGTGAGCAGCGGACAGGGGGGGCACATTTTTTGGGGAACAAGAAAAGGAATCCTCGAATATCACCCAGAAGAGAACACGAATAAACAACATGCTGTCAGTTTGGTGTTTACTAAATTACTGATCAATAACGAAGAGCAAAATTTGGTTGGGGAAAAGCAAAAGATCAATATTCAATATGCAGGCGGATTAATTCTCCAACATGATCAAAATAATCTGAGTATGGATTTTGCGGTGACGGATTTTCGGTTGGCCCAGCACCACTTTGTTTACCGGTTGTTGGGTCTGGACAGTGTATGGCATCAAAACGGGACATTGAATAGGGCAACTTTCACCAACCTGAAACCCGGAAAATATGTCCTTGAGGTTCGAAGCGACCATGACTTTTATAAATCTGCCCCCTTTAGGCAATTGTCTATTGTGATCTTGCCTCCATGGTGGAAAACCTGGTGGGCATACCTAATCTATTTTGCCTTGGTAGTGGCGGTAGCCATTGTCGTGCGAAACTTGGTGAGGTCCATGTGGATACTCAAACAGCGAGTGAGCGTCGAACGAAAGTTAGCAGAAGTAAAAATGCGTTTTTTTACCAATGTGTCTCATGAATTGCGAACACCGCTAACCTTGATGTTAAGCCCGGTAGAACAATTGCTGAAGCGTGAGCCACTTAGCAAAGAAGGTAGACAGTATGCTCAATTGATTGATAAGAATGCCAAACGTATGCAGCGTTTTGTTGATCAGCTATTGGAACTGAGACAAATACAGGAACACAAGTACACCTTGAACAAATCGCTTGTCGATATCGTGGACCTGGTCAAACAGGTGTTGGGTAGTTTTAAGGTTTTGGCCGAAGAAAAAAATATCACCGTACAAGAGAACCTGCCTGGGGAGCCGTTGTTTCTATTGATTGACCGAGACAACATTGAAATTGTTTTGTATAATCTATCGTCAAATGCTTTTAAATACGCCCCACCTAACAGTAATATTATACTGAACCTGACAATAGATGTTTTCGAGGAGACCGTGATGATTTCAGTCTTGGATGAAGGCCCTGGGGTTAGAGAGGAAGCCTTGCCAGAAATTTTCGACTTATTTCACGTGGAGGCTATTTCTTCTGAAAAGACCGCAAAAAGTTCAGGGATTGGTTTGTCCTTAAGCAAAGAGTTGGTTCATTTACATGGCGGAGATATTTGGGCCACAAATAGGGACACCGGTGGACTAGAGGTTACATTCACGTTAAAGTTGGAAAAAGAAATATCAGCTATTCCGAAAGAAACTTTAATACCGGATGCGATGGATGGCAGCCCGGAGCACATCATTAATGAAAAGCAAAGAGCATCAAAAGATCAAAGTAACTCGAAAAAACAAGTTCTTTTAGTGGAGGATAATGATGAACTACGAACGTTTTTATCTTCGCAATTAAACGATAGTTATGAGGTAGCGACAGCAGAAAGCGGGGAGGTAGGAGTGGAACTGGCCATTAAAAACCTTCCAGACATTATCATTAGTGATGTGATGATGCCGAGATTGGATGGCATAGAACTAGTAAGGCAACTTCGAGATAACAAAAATACGAGTCATATCCCTATTATCCTTTTGAGTGCGAAACATGCAATAGAAACACAAATACAGGGGCTGGAATACGGTGCAGATTATTATATCACAAAGCCTTTTCGTGTAGATTTTCTGTTGACATCGGTACAAAGTCTACTCAGGCAACGGAAGAGATTGTTTGAGCGCATGCTTGATCGACGTGATCTGCTTATTAGTTCCGAAGACGTAGTCATCACGGATCACGATAGTCAATTTTTGAAAGATGTGATTTCTATCGTAGAAGAAAAAATGGTAGATCCGGACTTAAACATTGATAAGATTGCCGATGCGCTCCACATGGGTAGGAATACATTTTATAAAAAATTCAAGAGCTTGACCAATATGGCTCCTGTAGAGTTTGTCCGTGATTTGCGCCTTGAAAAAGCGAAGTTGATGCTGGGTCAGCGTCTTGATAATGTCTCGGAGATTGCCTATCGGGTAGGCTTCAACAATCCGAAGTACTTTAGCACCTGTTTTAAAGAAAAATTTGGAATATCTCCCAAAGCCTATTTCCAACAGGAGCAGAATAATTAACCGGTGATGTTGAGTCATTTTTTTGACTTTATTTCCTGCAATAAATGTCTTTTTGTGCTCATAAGCTATATATGGGGCACTTTTCAAAAATTGAACCTAAATAATCAAAAATTGAACCTTTATAAAACGACTGGCTTTTAGCTTTGCTGCATCTTCTTGTTCTCCAAATTTAGAGGGAAATAGGAAGATCAATTAAAAATTATAAACCAGTTAGATAGGCCGAGTTTTCTTAATCACTGTTTTGTGGTAAATCAAAGTGTATTAGAAGCGACTTCTTGTTTCAGTAAGTAACAGCAAGTGATGTTGGTTTTTAGTCAATCAACTTTATGCGGCAAGGACGTGGTAGCATTCAGGTGCAGAGAGAATTAAATATCATAAAAATTATAAACCAATTTGAATGAATATACTAAACTTTAACTTATGTAAATCCAAGGCTTCTCTTTTCAGATCTGACTTTGGAGAGGTAACATTGTGCGGATTTAGGCTTTCGTGCTCAGTTGCGCTTAGGTTCGGGATTTCACTCTTTTTGCTGGGGATTGCTTTTCACACGGCCTATGGTTCAAGAATTACTTCATCTTTGGAACCCGAAACATTTTATAGGGATTCGGAGGCCACCTTTGGGGAGGGGTATCCTCAAAGAACAATTGACGTGACGGGAAAAGTGACGGACAATAATGGAGTAGCGCTTGCCGGAGTCGGGGTGAATGTCAAAGGAGAGTCCAAGAATGCAGCTACAAATGCGGATGGCGTATATACAATAAGGGGAATCCCCGAAACTGCAATTTTAATTTTCAGTTCGATTGGGATGGAATCTCAGGAAATAGCGGTCGAAGGACGTACAAAAATTGATCTCGTTTTACAGGAAAGCTCATTTGCAATAGATGAAGTTGTCGCTATTGGCTATGGTACGGCGAGAAGGAAGGATTTGACAGGTTCGGTAGCCTCCATAAATGCCGATGAACTACGTGACATACCCGCTGTTTCAGTACTTCAAGCAATAGCAGGGCGTCTACCAGGAGTAAATGTGACGATTACAGAAGGCTCGCCGGACGCGGAGATCAAAGTGCGCGTGCGCGGAGGAGGATCCATTACACAAGACAATTCTCCACTTTATATAGTTGACGGGTTTCGCGTTGCTAATATAAACGATATCCCCATGACAGATATTGAGACAATCGATGTGCTGAAAGATGCGGCTTCGACAGCAATCTATGGTTCAGAAGGAGCAAATGGTGTAATTTTAATCACAACAAAATCAGGTCGTGGAGGAAAATCACAAGTTACATTCAACTCTTTTGCCGCTGTCAGTAATGTTTATAATCTAACCGAAGTTTTATCTCCGTACGAATATGTCTATTGGCAGAGAGAACTAGATCCATCGATGGCTGCTAATAACAGCTTTAATTCCATGTATGGTTTATGGGAAGATATTGACATCTATAAATCTAAGGAAGGCATCAACTGGCAGGACAAATTATATGGAAATGTTGGGTTGCAACAGAACTACAGTTTAGGATTGACAGGAGGGGATAAAGAAGGTTCGTTGAATTACAACTTGAATTACACGCGTGATGGTGAAGACTATATTATGCTTAATTCGGCTTATCAGCGTGACTATGTGAGTGCTAAATTAAACAAAAAGATTAGTCCCAAGCTCTCATTTGAATTTAATTCCCGGATGTCCAATACGAAGATCACAGGTCCGAGTATTTCAAGCGGAAGAAAATTGAGAGAAGGCGTTAAATATGCCCCAGTTAGAAGTTTGGCGTCACTTAATGAAGATGCTTTAGGAGGAGCCGAAGATATTACATCTGCAGAAGCATTAAGTTCATTGCAAGATCCTGTAATTAATGTTGTGAATGAGTACAAAGATCAAAACCGTTTTAATGCAACATTTAACAGCGGTCTTACTTGGAAAATCACTAATGGTTTAAGTCTTAGCACAAAAGGTTCATTTGGGTTTAACAAGGATTTTACAGACAATATTTGGGTAAAAGGAACAGGTCAGTCTAGTGCCAACGGCGGTCAACCCGTGGCACGGAGAGAAGATCAAAAAGGCACATTGTGGTCTATTCAAAACGTCTTGACCTATGATCTTAATTTGCAAGACGATAAACATCGGTTTACCATTGTCGGAGGGCAAGAATTAACCAATAGCCAACGTAATGATATGTTGCTTGAATCTAAATTCTACCCGCATGATTTCACTGCCGACGATGTGCTGGCGATGTGGAATTATGGTACCCCTCAACCGACCTACACCACCATTCGCGAACCCTCCCGAACGTCGTCGTTCTTTTCGCGTATCAATTACACGTTCAATGATCGATATATTTTTACGTTCGTCGGAAGAGCAGACGGTAAGAATGTTTTTGCGCCCGGCAATCAATGGGGCTTTTTCCCCGGTGCTGCCTTCGCATGGCGATTTTCAGACGAAGCATTTATGGAAAATACCACTTCGTGGTTATCTGATGCCAAAGTACGCCTGAGCCATGGTGCCGTTGGAAATGCAAGAGTCGGCTCATATTGGAGGCAGGAGTATGGGTTTGTAACCGCAGGCAACCAGCTATACTATATCAATGAAATCCCACAGAGTGCCCTTCGGACTCAGAATACACTGAAAAATGAGAACCTGACATGGGAGAGTACCTCTTCTTCTAACGTGGGTTTGGATGTAAGTCTCTTTAACAATAGGGTTACATTCGCCATGGATGCCTACAACAATATTACAAAGGATTTGATTCTTCAAGTGCCCCTACCATCAAGCTCTGGATATGCCCAACAGTATCAAAATGTGGGCAGTACACAAAATAGAGGTCTTGAGTTTGCCGCTTCTGCTGTCATTGTGGATAAACGTGATTTTAGATTATCTGCTGATTTCAACATCGCTTTTAATAGAAACAAAATCAGGTCATTGATCGACGGCTTAGATGAAATGAATACGCCAGCTTCACCTTGGTTGGATTTTGGTCGTGACGACTTTAGAGCAATAGTGGGGCAGTCAGTAGGGCTGATGTATGGTTTTGTTTCTGATGGATACTATAGCTTTGACGACTTCACTTTTGACCATGACATGAATAGGTGGGTGCTCAATGAGGGGGTGGCAGACGCATCCACGGTCATGAGCCGATCGGGTAATTATTTTGGGCCGGGCCATATCAAATTGAAAAAAATGAGCGGTGAAGGTACTGAGATTTCTCTTGAGGAAGATCGGGTAGTGATTGGCCGTGCTCAGCCTAAACATACAGGTGGGTTTACATTAAATAGCCAATACAAGAATTTTGATTTGACGGCTATGTTCAATTGGTCTTATGGAAATGATATCTATAACGCTGATAAAGTTGACTTTGCAGCCTACGAGGGATCCAAAAAATACCAGAATATTAGCAGTAACATGAGTTTGTCTGAAAGGTTTACTACCATAGACCCCGTAACAGGAGCGAATATCATGTTTGGAAATAATGCAGATCCTATCCTTTTCCGTGAGCTGAATGAAGGGAAGATCATGTGGAATCCAGCCGCAGCTAACGGTCGTATTCTGACCGATTGGGCTATTGAAGATGGATCTTTCTTACGCCTAAGTAATTTAACATTAGGTTATACACTGCCGTCATCTATAGCTAATAAACTATTGATGCAACGATTACGGGTTTACGTGGCGAGCTATAACTTACATGTTTGGACAAACTATACAGGTCAAGATCCGGAGGTGGATACACAGCGCAATCCATTAACTCCAGGAGTAGGTTATTCTGCTTATCCAAAATCAAGGAAAGTATTGTTTGGATTAAATGTTACATTTTAAAATGTTGAAAATGAAAAAGATATTGTTATTGATTTCCATTGTTTCATTGGTGGTTTTCGCCTCTTGTAAGAAATTCTTGGAGACAAGTTCGCCATCATCTTTAAGTCCTGAAACTGTATTTAATACGAGTTCAATGGCCAAAGCTGCTGTAATGGGGCTATATGGTAGAATGACAGATGCTAATATTTATGGGCAAAAGCTTTCTGTAAACTGGCAGGGGGTTTCGGATATAGAATCAAACGGATCGTTTAGTGAAACGCAATATAATTCTCCGACAAGTGACTATGGAGCAGGGAATTTCTTTGGAGATCCAAACAATCAAACAACCCGTTGGCAACGCTTATATGAATTTGCAGAAATGTCAACTGCTGTGGTAGACGGTATCCGAAATTCCCCCATTTTGGAAAGCGATGCCGCACAAATGATGCCTTTATTAGGAGAAGCTTTAACGCTTAAATCCCTTGCTTTTTTTGAATTGACAAGGTATTGGGGAGATGTACCTTATAAGAAGGAAGCTTCCAAATCTGACCTGACGAATGTTTACATGGGTAAGATGGACAAAGATACGGTGTACCATTATTTAATTGAAGATTTAGATGAAGCTCAGTCATATTTGCCTTGGAAGGGCGCCGACTCAGAGTACAGCACAGTGGAGCGAATTACCAAAGGTTTTGCGAAAGGGCTTTTGGCGAGAGTGGCCCTCTTTGCTGGCGGATGGTCTTTAAGAGATGCCAGCTTATTTCCCAACTCGACGGCCGAAAGACATCCCTCTATTCCGGAAGTCAACGGTTATTATGTAGGGCGTCCTCAAAATTGGAGAGACTACTACCAGATTGCAGTGCAGCATACCGCTGAAATGCTGGGGTCCGGGGAAAATCCACATGACCTAGATCCAAGTTTCCAAAACATTTGGGAATCCGTATGTGCCGGACGGCAAAGCACCTATAACGAAAACCTATTTGAAATTGCCTTTGGAATGGGTAACAACGGAGATATTGGTTCGCTGATGGGGTACGGTGTTGCAGGCAACTCCAGGTACGGGACGCGTGGTTTTGGAGGCAGTTACGTGACTTCTACCGCCTATTATTTTTACTCGTTCGATCGAGAAGACCAACGAAGAGATGTTACGTTGACTTGGCTGCAATATACTGCAGAAAACAGAGAGTCGATAAGCACCAATCCTAATGATGTAAAGTTGGGTAAATGGCGTATTTACTGGATGTCGGATGCTTATTTGGCGATGCACAGAACGGCAACCAGCCGCATTGCTACCGGTGTCAATTGGATTTTGATGCGCTATTCGGATGTATATTTGATGTATGCAGAAGCATTGAGTCAGTTGGAAGGGCCGGATGCTGTACACCAATCGGCTGGAATATCCGCTCGCCAGGCACTTGAAAAAGTTCGTGAAAGAGCATTTGGTGTAGGTTCACCCAATATCTATACGTATGATGCCAATTTTCTGGATGCCATCATCCACGAAAGGGCATGGGAATTTGGAGGGGAATCGATCCGTAAGCAGGACCTGGTGAGATGGGGGCTGTTGTTTGATAAGATTGAAGATATGAAAAAGGCGCTGTGCCTGATGTATGACAATAAGCAACCAGTGAAGATCTTTGACAAAACCTACCAACCTACGGATTTTCCTAAAACGGTGTACTACAGATTTAGAAATGCTGAATATATCGATCAGTCTTCTTTGAATTATTATGGGGATCTTCCCGCTAATCCGGGAGGAGACTATCTTTCAGTAAACTGGTTTCCAACTGCAGCAGAAAAACCTGAAAATGTACAACCCGGCCAAATATATAATTATACCATGTGGCCTGTAAGAGTTCTTTTGGCAGGAACCGGGCTAATGGCCTCATATGATTACTCCAGCTTTTTGTCTACGCTTACCTACGGAAGTGAAATACAATCATTGTTAAATCAATATAGAATGGGCAATGGCGTGTGTAACTACAGATATCCTTTTCCTATCTATGTTGACGATATAAGAGAGTCAAGAGGTTTCTTAACGAATGCTTACGGTTATTAATGAATCTGTAAATAGCGATGAATCATGAAAAAGATAATTTTCAAATTGGCACTCTTTGTTGTAGGAATAGCTGCTATAACGAGTTGTGAGAAAAAAATAAATGATTGGGAGGTCGATCTCTCGTATCAAAGGCTATTCAGGCCACTCGTTTTCGATGTAAGTCATGTAGCGGCTACGGAGGTCGAGATTAGGTATACGCAGATCGTTTCTGCAGACAAGTATATTTTTGAATTCAGTACAGATGATCATGAATTTAGTGAGATTGTAAAAGCGGTTGAGATTTTGGCGGATACCCTTACTCCATTTGCTCCGTCCACTTCACCAGCAAGAGTTGAATATCGTATAGTGTTTGATGAGTTAGATGGAAGCGCTAACTATGCTGCCCGCATGAAAGGCATCAATACCAAAACAGGGGAAGAGTCCAAGTACGTTGAAATACACTTTCAAACGACCGCCGAACAGCTGTTTACTTCTTGGGAGACCTATATAGACCGTATTGTAATGCATTGGTCCCCTAGTGACAGGGTCACTCATATCAGTGTTTTCGATACGTTAAGCAATCTTGAGCTAAAGAGAATAGACCTGACCGAAAGTGACAAGACGAATGGTTCGATCGAGATCACTGACCTTGAACCGGGCACTTATTATAGGGCAGCTATCTACAACGACGATGTAGAGCGCGGTTCAAGGATTTTAAGGACATCGGGATTGGATGGGGGCGAGATCATTCCCATTAGCCCTGGGGATGATATTCCCACGCTGGTTTCAGCAGCGATTGCAGCAGGGGAACCCAATGTCATTTTGATGTTTTCAGGAAACCAAACGTATGATTTAGGTGCGTTGACATTGCCATTAGGTGTGTCCAACGTGAGTGTTACCGGCGAACCCGATGCCAATGGGAATAAACCAAAATTAAACCTCAGTTCATTCAGATTTGCGGATATCGTGTATGGGGAGGTGATTTTTGAGAATGTTGACATCCATGCCGTTAGTGGAAGCGCTTTCTTGATCACGCAGGATCAGAACGGCGCTGAAGCAGCAGGGTATTCGTTCGCCAACTGTTATATTGAAGGGTTTGGAAACGGGGTAGTTCGCCTAAATAATAGTGTAAGCGTACGACATGTCACGTTTGATAACTGTATGGTCAATAGAAACGGAGGGTGGGGAGTCGTGAATATTGGCGGAAGTACGGCATCTGTCGACCTGGTTTCTTTTACTAATAGTACATTGACTGATTTGGCCACACAATTGATGGATGTGCGTGTGAGCGTGGCAAGCATTGTGATTGAAAACTGTACGTTCTATAATCAAAATTTGGGAATGTCTCAATTGCTGCGCTTTGATACGAACCGCTTGCCGTTAGCGCTGACAATAAACAACAATATTATTGCAGGAACAAACAGTGGTGCTAGCATCAATGCCACAAGTTATGATCATGCTAATTTTGGCCTGGGCGTTTCTTTTGCAGGAAGCTATAGGACAGCCGAATTGCAAATTGAGCGGGCTTCTCGTGATTTTGCTAACATCACCATTTTCGATGGCACTACAGCTGATCTGTTTGTCAATCCAGAACAGCGCAATTTTAGCATCAAGGCCGGGAATGGTTTTGGTGGGCGCGGCACCGCTGGAGATCCGAGGTGGTTTGACTAGCAAAGGAGGAAGGGGCGTGTCATTTGGGGCGCATGGTCAGATTCAAAAAATCAAATGTTAATGGATGAATTAGTCTCTTAACGGAGGCCGATTCATCCGTATTTAGACAAATAATATGATAAAAATGAATTATTCAAGTAATCATGTAGCAGTTAGTATAAGCGTTTCACCACTAAGGTTGGATCTATTCAAATTTAAAGCCCATTTCGGTATAGGTGTTTTTATGATGCTTTTCTTAATGGGCTGTGGGAAAAGTAACTCTGCTACCAGTGATGAAGATCCGAATACACCTATAGAAGAGGAAGCCTTGGCTTTTCTCGGCGCAGAAGGCTTTGGGCGTAAAGTAACCGGAGGGAGAGGAGGAAGAGTTATTAAGATAGCCATGCGTTTAACCGAACCGCATGATGTAGCGAATAATGTCACTACCCACTCGGCTCAGGAGGCTTATGAAAAAGTATTACAACATGCTGGTGCAAGTCTCAAAAGAGATGATGTAGACATCCGTATCATCAATGACGTCAGGAATGGGTCATTTACTGCACATGGCTCCAGCGGGGATCAATATAGTAGAAACGGCATTATTGATAGACCTCACGATGTTGGCGGCTGGCCAGTTTTGAACAGTGTAATTTCACCCAAAGACACTGATAATGATGGAATGCCTGATGATTGGGAAATTGCGAATAATTTAGATCCTCAAAAACCTAACGCAAATGGCAGAGACCTCAGTACGGCATACGATAATATAGAAGTGTATATCAATAGTTTAACGAATCCTGTCAAATAATATGATCATGACCCATAAGTGGTGCAGCGGTATGACCAGTCTACTGGCTTGCATCATCATTGCTTTTTCAATATCTCCTGCCGCGACGTCTTGCGCTAAAAAGAAAGGAAAAGATACGAATGAAACGACAGCACCTAACGAAACCAATGTTATTAAGGCCGACTTAGTGGTTGCTGCCGACGGCAGTGGCGATTTTGAAACGGTTCAAGAAGCGATAAATGCTGCACCAACCAATAGCAGATCTTATTGCTATATTTTTATTAAAGCTGGCACTTACAAAGAAGTGATCACGATTCCGCATGGTAAGGAATATATATACTTAATAGGCGAGGATGTCAATAAGACCATTCTTACGTATGATAACTATGCAAAACGCCTGAGACCCGACGGTACAGCGTATGGTACCAGCGGCTCTTCGTCATTTTTTGCTAATGGCAGCTATTTTGTCGCTGAAAAGATTACATTCGAAAATACTGCTGGCATAGCGGCGGGGCAGGCTTTGGCCATCAATATTGGTGCCGCGAGATCATCCTTTCGCAATTGTCGTTTTCTAGGCCATCAAGACACTTGGTATGCGGCCGAAGGCACTATACAATACTTGGAGGATTGCTATATCGAAGGGTCTGTCGATTTTATATTTGGAGGTTCTACGGCTTTCTTTGACCATTGTCACGTGGTAAGTACCCGAAATGGTTATATTACAGCAGCCTCCACTCCCGCAAATCAATCGTTTGGTTACGTGTTCAATAAGTGCCATTTTACATCGGTACCAGACGTTGGGGACAGCTCAGTTTATCTCGGAAGACCGTGGCGACCCAATGCTAGTGTTGTTTATCTGCAGTGTGAATTGAACAAGCATATCCATCAGGCAGGCTGGCACAACTGGAATAATGCCGACAATGAAAGGACTGCGTTTTATGCAGAGTATAATTCTAAAGGTGAGGGAGCGAGCCCAAGCACGAGGGTGCCGTGGTCCCACCAGCTAACCGAAGAACAAGTACAAACCTTTTCGTACGAAAAGGTTATCGGTAACCAACATCCGTCGTTTGTTGATGCGGCAATTGTTACCCAAGATTGACCCGAGCGGTTGTCGGCCAAATCCCACGATTTTGTTTATAATAGTTCACAAGATTCTTCCTATCCGAGCGAGTGGATGCATGCAACTAGGGGCGTTTTCAATCGCCTCCATGTAATATTCGTATGATGAGCTAAAGAAATAAACACAACAAAATGACATTCAGGCACTTAAAAAACAATTTCATAGGCCTAAAATTGAAATTACAAACCTTTTGTGTCAATTTTTGAACTGTTTGACTAGACGATTTCTCTATACTTGTGGAAGCAAAAGGGCAAGGAAAAGAACACTCGTTTGCTCGCTAACAACGATCCAAAAGCCGTTAGACTATTTATTATGACTAGTATTTTGTTAAATAAATAAACATCATGAAGAAACTAATCTGCATATTTTTGGCTACTCTCGGATATACTTTGTACGTATCTGCACAAACGCCGGCTTTTCCCGGCGCTGAAGGAGGAGGGATGTACACGATGGGAGGACGTGGGGGAGAGGTCTATTATGTCACTACATTAGAAGACAACGATAACGGCGATGCCATGCGGCGGGAAGGATCGCTGAGATGGTGCTTGAATCAAGAAGGCCCTCGTACTATTGTGTTCAAAACCGGAGGGACGATCGTGTTGAACAGCCGGCTTACGATTGAT
Source organism: Parapedobacter tibetensis (assembly GCF_024704835.1). Lineage (GTDB taxonomy): Bacteria > Bacteroidota > Bacteroidia > Sphingobacteriales > Sphingobacteriaceae > Parapedobacter > Parapedobacter tibetensis. The sequence goes on along the minus strand of NZ_JAMXBE010000017.1, from coordinate 11,122 downwards.
AAAGGTGATGTAACTATCGTGGGCCAATCGGCGCAGGGAGGGGGAATTACGCTTGCCGGTTTTCCCGTCGCTATACGTGCAGACAACGTCATTGTCAGGTATCTCCGATTCCGCATGGGCGGCCTCCATATTTCCAAAGAAGAAGCGGACGGAGCGGACGCCTTTAGTGGTGGGAAGAATAAAGATATTATGATAGACCATTGTTCGATAAGCTGGGGTACCGACGAATGTTCTTCCTTCTACGACAACCTGAATTTCACGATGCAATGGTGCATTATTTCAGAAAGCTTGCGCCTTTCCGGGCACTCCAAAGGCGCACATGGCTACGGGGCTATTTGGGGAGGCGTTCACGCTTCTTTTCATCATAATCTCCTAGCGCATCACGATAGTCGTACACCGCGCTTAGGACCCGGCGCGAAATACGCGGGTCACGATACGACCGACATGCGTAACAATGTCATCTATAACTGGAATGGCAATGGAGCATATGGAGGCGAGGCCATGCACATCAATATTGTCAACAATTACTACAAGCGGGGGCCTGCAACAGAAAACCGCATTGGAGATCGAATCGTTGCCCTCAACGCGAAAACAGAGAGCAGGCCATTTCCCTCCATCAAAGGTGTGTGGGGCAGGTATTACATTGCAGGGAATGTGCTGCCACATGATGACCGCTTTTCTAAAAACAACTGGCTTGGCGTTAGCATTGTCGGCGATCAAAAGATGAAGAATATTAAACTTGACCAAGATGTGCCCGTAAGGGGCAGGATACATACACACGATGCCCATACCGCTTATGAAAAAGTGTTGGCATGCGTTGGGGCTTCCCTACATAGGGATGCTATCGATCAACGCATTGTTCATGAAACCGCAACAGGGACCGCTCAGTTTATCGGTAAAAGTGAACACAACGGTAAGGGAGGGAAATGGAAAAGCGCAAACTATCCTCGCAAAGGAATTATCGATTCGCAACAAGACCTAAATCCGAACCCTAAAGATGAAACGTGGTTGGCTTGGCCGGTATTGGATTCTGGCATACCGATTCTCGACAGCGATAGGGATGGTATACCCGACGGTTGGTTGGAAAAACATCACCCAACCAAAAAAGCCGAGGACATCAATGAAGACGGATATACCTATTTGGAAGTTTATCTCAACAGTATAGTAGAACACATCACGAAAGAACAGATTTAAATACCTTTTACAAGATTTAATACGATAGCTATAATTTATGAAACCCGTTAAACTCAAAAAAAATCTGTGGATTACTGCTTTGGTCATAACGTCTCTCCCTTACTCAAATGATCTACTGGGACAATCCTCGTTTATAAATCATACAAGCCAATACAGTTGGTCCAACCTTCCAACTATTCATGAACCGGTATTTCCTAAAGACACCATCGACATCCGGAATTTTGGGGCTAAAGGAGATGGGCGCACATTGAATACCAAAAGTATCAATGAGGCAATTAGGGCCAGTAACAAAAAAGGAGGAGGTGTGGTGTTGATACCGGCTGGTTATTGGATGTCTGGCCCGATAGCATTAAAAAGCAACGTAAACCTGCATTTGGACGACAATGCATTTCTGCAATTTACATCGGATTTTGACCAGTATGAGATCGTAGAAGGAAACTATGAGGGAAAACCGTCAGCACGTAACCAATCACCAATTAGTGGTAAGGACCTGGAAAATATAGCGATGACCGGAAAAGGGACGATTGACGGCAATGGTGATGCTTGGAGAATGGTTGGCAGGGGTGCGCTGACGGATGGTGAATGGCGCAGAAAGCTGGATTCAGGAGGCTTGGTCAGCGCAGATGGTAAAACATGGTTTCCTTCAGAAAAAACAAAGTTAGCCCATGAGGAGAAACGCTCAGTACTGTTGTCGGAAGGAAAAGCACTGGCTGATTTTGAAGATATCAAAGATTATTTGCGTCCCAACATGTTGATGCTCACTAACTGCAAAAAAGTATTGATCGAAGGGGTGACATTACAAAACTCGCCAGCCTGGAATGTCCATCCGTTGATGTGCCAGCATATCACACTGAGGAATCTAATGATCAAGAATCCGGATTATGCGCAGAATGGGGATGGAATCGATATCGAGTCTTGCTCGAACGTGTTGATCGAAGACTGTGTATTGGACGTCGGTGATGACGCCATCTGTATCAAATCGGGTAAAGACGAAGAAGGCCGCAAAAGGGGAATAGCCACCGAACAAGTCATTATTCGCCGTAACAAAGTCTATCTAGGTCACGGTGGGTTCGTGGTTGGCAGTGAGATGTCGGGTGGCGCTAGGGATATCTTCGTAGAAGACTGTACGTTTATGGGAACCGATAAGGGCATTCGTTTTAAGACGACTCGTGGTCGTGGTGGTGTTGTAGAAAATATTCATATTCGCAATATCAATATGTCTAATATCGTGCATGAAGCTATCTTTTTTGACATGTACTATTGGACAGCGCCTCCCAAGGCAAATGAAGTACAGGAAATTCCTCCGGTAACTATTGAGACACCCCAAATCAGAAACGTATATATTGATAACGTGATCTGTAACGGAGCAAACGTTGGGGTGTTTGTTCGGGGTCTTCCCGAAATGCCTGTGAAGGATATTTACCTAAGTAATTTGTTCTTGACAGCAGATAAAGGGATAGAAATAAAAGATGCACAAAATATTTCGATTAAGAATGCAGCTTTGTATACAGATGAGGTAGATCCATTGGTCTATATCGAGAGTGCCCGGGATTTGACTTTTGATCGGTTGGTCTACAAAACGGAGCTGAGTACACTGGTAGAAGTAAATGGGAGCAATGCTCAGAACTTGCTGTTTAAAAATTCTAATATTGGGGAAAATAAGATGGAATTTAAATACGGAGCTACCGAAGATGCCATTAAATTGAACAATAACTAATCGGAATAAAATACATTATACAAAATACCATTTTAACATGAAAAAACCTGTCTTGCATACGATAGTTGTAGCCATTTTAGCAGTTGTTCCTTTTTGCCAGTCTGTCACCCAGGAACAACGATTGCGACTTTTTTACGATAAGCCCGCTTCGGAGTGGAACGAAGCTTTGCCAATAGGGAATAGCCGATTGGGGGCCATGGTTTTTGGAAACCCGTCGAAGGAGCAAATCCAATTGAACGAAGAAACGATATGGGCCGGGGAACCAGGGAATAATGTTCCCAAAAACAGCTTTGAAAAAATACAGCAGATTCGGGCACTACTTGCTGCAGGAAAAGCCCATGAGGCACAAGCTTTGTCTAACGAAGCTTTTCCTAGACACGCACCTGAAGGTCTAGACTATGGCATGCCATATCAAACATTCGGCAGCCTTTGGTTAGATTTCCCAGAACACGCCAACTACACCAATTTTACACGTGACTTGGATATAGAAGACGCAGTAGCCCGTACTTCATACCAGGTTGATCAAACAACGTTCAAGAGAGAAGTGTTTGCCTCTTTTACCGATAATGTGGTTGTAGTGCGTTTGACGTCGTCTAAGAAAAAGAGTATTTCGTTTAGCCTAAATTTGACATCGCCGCATAACTCCGCCACGGTACGTGGTGAAAGCGGACAGTTAACCATGTCGGGAACCAGTAGTTCGGTAGACAGTAAAGTAGGCAAAGTCAATTTCAAAGGAATCGTTCGGCCCGTGTTAAAAGGCGGTCGGTTGATCGAAAGTGATGATAAACTGGAAATTCAAGATGCTGATGAGGTAGTGCTGTACATCGCTATCGGAACTAATTTTAAGAAATATAATGATTTATCTGTCGATCCTGCTCAAAGCGCACAGGAAATGCTGGATAAGGCTATAAAGGTTAAGTATGCAAGGGCAATTGCCAACCATAGCAAAAAGTACCAGGAACAGTTCAATCGCGTAAAGTTGGATTTAGGCGTTTCCCCTCAAGCGGCAAAAGCTACCGATGTGCGTGTGCAAGAATTTGCAAAATCCCATGACCCACATTTGGTGGCATTATATTTTCAGTTTGGTCGATATTTATTGATCAGTTCCTCACAACCGGGAGGTCAGCCAGCAAATCTTCAAGGAATTTGGAATGAAAAGCTTTCTCCTCCTTGGGATAGCAAGTACACCGTCAATATCAACACGGAAATGAACTATTGGCCAGCTGAGGTAACCAATCTTAGCGAAACGCATGAACCATTGTTCGCTATGCTTGAAGATTTGGCTATTACAGGTCAGGAGAGCGCAAAAGAAATGTATAAGGCACGTGGATGGAACATGCATCATAATACAGACCTATGGAGGATTACGGGAGTCGTTGATGGTGGTTTCTATGGCATGTGGCCAATGGGTGGAGCCTGGTTGACTCAGCATATTTGGCAGCACTACCTCTACAATGGCGATAAGCGTTTCCTGGCGGACTATTACCCCGTATTGAAGGGCATCACCATGTTCTATGTGGATGTGTTGCAAGAAGAGCCCAAACATAACTGGCTGGTAGTGGCGCCGTCCATGTCGCCCGAAAATGGCCATCAATCAGGTGTAAGCATTGCCGCCGGGACGACGATGGACAACCAGTTGGTGTTCGATGTGTTCACGGCGTTTATTGAGGCTTCGAAGGTACTGGGTACTGATGCCGATTTCCGGGATACGGTCATCAGCAAGAAAGCGCGCCTGGCACCGATGCAGGTGGGTAAATTCGGGCAGCTGCAGGAGTGGATGGAAGATTGGGACCGCACGGGCGATAAGCACCGGCATGTTTCCCATCTTTACGGGCTCTACCCCGCAGCCCAGATATCGCCCATCAGGCACCCGGCCTTGTTCAAGGCAGCCGAGCAATCGCTGGTCTATCGGGGAGACAAATCTACGGGATGGTCCATGGGATGGAAGGTCAACCTGTGGGCCCGCCTGCTCGACGGCAACCGGGCGTATAAGCTCATCGCCGACCAACTGAGCCCTGCAGGCGAGGAAGAGTCGGCACAGAGCGGGGGTACTTATCCTAACTTGCTCGATGCGCACCCGCCATTCCAGATCGATGGAAATTTAGGTTGTACAGCTGGGATCGCGGAAATGCTACTGCAATCGCACGACGGGGCTTTGCACCTCCTGCCCGCATTGCCTGATCATTGGACCAATGGCGAGGTGAAAGGCTTGAAGGCCCGGGGTGGTTTCGTGGTGGATATGGCGTGGAAGCAACGCCGGTTGACCAAACTGGTGGTCTATTCGAAGCTGGGGGGCAACTGCCGGATCCGGTTGGCCGAACAGCACTGCCCGCCGGAATTGCGGTTGGAGCCGGCCACTGGCGAAAACCGAAATCCCTTCTTTGCGGTGCATCCGATCAAAGAACCGATCATCCACCCTACGGTAGATAAACAAACAAGTGCAATCCCCGTGTTTACTGAATTTGATGTGATGACAAAACAAGGTAAAAAATACGTGTTAAAACGATGAGCTTGTTTCGCTCCATGATCCGAAAATAGCTCATGGGCTTCAGTGTTTTCAGGAGATCCGGGAAGGCAACTGCCATTTCCACGCAGTAGGTGCGGTCGGCGTAGGGTTTCTCCCCGACGGCGTAGGACTTCGAATCGATGGCTTAGAGCTTCGATGCCATGCCCTCGCCCGTGCCAACGGCTTCCTAGCCCATGGATGCCATTGCCTTGCCCATGGAAGCGGCTCCCTACCCCTAGGAAGTACCAACCTACCCCGAGGGCGCGATTCCGTAGTACATTCCTTCGGCTTTCTACCCCTAGGAAGTGCCAACCTACCCCAAGGGTTCAATTCGGCAGTACGTTCCTTAGGCTTCCTAGCCCGTGGAAGCGGCTCCCTACCCCTAGGAAGTACCAACCTACCCCGAGGGCGCGATTCCGTAGTACATTCCTTCGGCTTTCTACCCCTAGGAAGTGCCAACCTACCCCAAGGGTTCAATTCGGCAGTACGTTCCTTAGGCTTCCTAGCCCGTGGAAGCGGCTCCCTACCCCTAGGAAGTACCAACCTACCCCGAGGGCGCGATTCCGTAGTACATTCCTTCGGCTTTCTACCCCTAGGAAGTGCCAACCTACCCCAAGGGTTCAATTCGGCAGTACGTTCCTTAGGCTTCCTAGCCCGTGGAAGCGGCTCCCTACCCCTAGGAAGTACCAACCTACCCCGAGGGTGCAATTCCGTGGTACGTTTATTCGGCTGCCTATCCCATGGCTGCTTTTGCCTACCCCTAGGGAGCGGTTGCCTCATACCTTCTCGGCGCTTCTTTATGCATGGAAGCGGCAAGCTCATACAAGCCCAACGCTGGCTTGGCCCACGTAGCGCGAGGGTAGTCCGAGGAAGCCGACAACTATACCGTGGAAGGCATCACCTTTTCCATGGCAGCCGGCGCCTGGTCCGTGGAAAGCCTCGCCAATTGACCGCTTTTACCGTACCGGTATCGTTTGCGTAGATTTATCCCAATGATTATTTGCTTGTTTCATTCCGATTCCTAATTTTGTGTGTTAAAGACAATTATAAACAGCTATCCATACAACACCTTAACATGAGCCGGGCCTTGATTTGTTTTTTTGTGCTGCTAGCCGCGGGCGGGTGCCGTCCCTATCCAAGAAACGTGGAGCGGGCGCTGGCATTGACCGGAGCCAACAGGGCTGAGCTGGAAACGGTGCTGGACCATTACAGGCACCGTGACAAAAGGAAATTCGAGGCTGCGTGTTTCCTTATCGCCAACATGCCATATCATGGCAGTGGGCAATCCGTGCTCATTCCCGATGGTTATGACCATTTCGTCAGCCGCACCGATTCCCTGTACCGCGAATTGTTCGGGGGAATGAATATCCGTACCATACTGAAGGCCAAACCGAAGGGGTACGATTCGGTCCGGCGGGAATTGGCAGTTGAATTTGGTCAGCTTGATCCGCCCCGGCATAAGGAGAATGGCCGTGCGGACATCGAAGTGGTCGAAGCCCCATTCCTCATAAATAACATCGATCAGGCATTTGCTGTTTGGCAGGAGAGCCCTTTCCTGCAAGGAATGGATTTTGAAACATTCAGGGAGTTTGTGCTGCCGTACCGTAGTACCAATGAAGAACTGATTTTCAATCGCGGCAATCTGCGGCAACAATGGGCATCGAAAATTCATAAACCCGATGATATTGGTCTGAATGATGTGTTACTGCGCTACCAAGCCTACGTGACCAAGAGCCGATGGATCAACCATTTTACGAAACCCAAGGCCAAGTCAGCAGTTTACGATTTGCTGCTTCCCAAGTTCAAGATGGATTGCCACAATATGACCAACTGGAGTATACGCATACTCCGCGCCTGCGGCATCCCGGTGGTTTACGAGTACACGCTGCAATGGAAGGATCGCCCAAGCCGTCATTTTTGGTGTGTTTCTCCTGATTCCAACGGTATATGGCAGCCGTACACCTCACCCGATAATGCCCTCCGTGAAGATTGGGAAAGCGATATCCAATATGCGGGCAAGGTATACCGGCGCCAATTTGCGGCCAACCCGCGCACACCATATTTTCTGGCAGGCGAAGACGAGTACATTCCGGAAGAGCTGTCTTCCCCGCTACTGTCTGACCAGACCCATCGTTATCATCAAACGGTAACCCTGAAGCTGCCTTTCAGGGGAGAAACCGGCAACCATTTGGCGTATCTCTGTATGCTGACGCGCGAGGGGCTGAATCCCGTGGCGTGGGGTAGGATAGAACGTAAACGTCGGCAGGCGGTTTTTGAGCAGGTACCGCTCTTTACGGTTTTTGTGCTCGCTTACATGGATGAAAATGAAGAAATCGTGCCGATCGGCCCTCCGTTTATGTTGGATGCCGATGGTGTCCCCGGGGATATTCCTTTGCCGCTCACGCATAACCGCGCGGCAGACGAGAAGGTACTGGAACTTGATGGCGATACACTGTTCGAGCGATCCTTCTGGAGAAAGAAGAAGGCCCCGGTTCGCTACGTGTCCTATTATCCCAGGGATGAACAGTCGGTTGCGTTCATGATCAGCCGCAAATATCCGGAGAAGCGAAGGCTCAAAGCAATGCGTGAAAAACTGATCGGCGGCTTTTTTACAGGCAGTCAGGAAGAGAAATCAGGCTATGATACGTTGGCCGTGCTTTCGCGGCCCCCGGCCCCCTATTTGCAGGAAATAGAGCTGGATAACGATTCTACATATCGATACTACCGGTTCTGGACCGCGGACCGTGGTCCCGTTAATATTGCCCATATGGAATTTTTGGGGCCCGGGCAACCGGGCTTTTCCGCACGGCCAGCCACGGATTTGCCGATCTTTTACCCGCCAGATGGCAGGGGAGGGGAACCCGCGCTGGTGCGGATTGACGGTACCCCATTGCCCACGGGCTCCAACCCGGAGCATGCCTTTGACGGTGTAGTGGATACCTACGTAGGGGCTTCTGGTACAGGTATGGACTTTGGCCGCCCAGTGAAGATTACCCATGTACGTTTTGTCCCGCGCACGGCTAACAATGGAATCGTCCCCGGCAACGAATACCGGCTGTGGTATCATGACGGACTTAACTGGCAGGAACATAGCAGGCAAACGGCCTCATACCATTACCTGCAATTTAACAACGTGCCGGCCGGGACCCTATACCGTCTTCAGAATCTCGGCGAAGGAAATGAGGAACTTCCGTTTACCCAACCGAACGGGGAACAACAATTTATTAACCTTCATAATCCATTGTACCAGTGATGAGGGCGCGGCAAGCTATCAAACAACATGAGCGCATAGCCGGCATGGGTATGGTGGGGCTCTTTGCGGTATTGGTGTTGGCAACGACCCTTCCCATCTTTGATGTTTATAACGGCATGCGCACATCGATGTAGCTTGCGGTATGCTATGCCGTCATGTGGGGAGGCTTGTTTATGATCTGGGATATGAGATCCGTTAGACCGGCGCTGTATGTGTGGGATGTGGTCTTTATATGCTGGTTTCTGCTGGAAAGTTGCTATTTCCCAGTATATACACATGCTTTGGGGTTTATGAGCAAGATAGCCCTTGCGGGTTTATATGTTGTCCTACGGCTTTCAACCCCTACTTATACATTGGTCAACATCCTGGGCTGGAGTGCCAGTGCAGCCCTCTCTATCCTATCGGGCCACGGCTATTTACAGTACGGCGGTGCGGTATCGTCCAATAACCTGTATTTTACGATTACTGGGCCTTATTCCAACCCTGCTATCATGGCCGGACTGATGGCCTTGCTGTTGTCGTTCCTTTGCGGGATGCTGCTTTTCAAGGTCGTAAAGGGTAGATGTAGGCATGTCTTTCTTTTCGCCATCGTATTTGCGCTGCCCGTATTTATCTTGTTGGATGCGCGGGCGGCATGGTTGGCTTATCTGGTGGGTACGGGATACCTGGTCTACCGACGTTATCTGACCCCTTATAAATGCAGGGGGATGCATCTGATGCTGATGCTGGTTGGAATGTTTTGCGTGATTGGTGCCGGTGCGTGGGGGCTATACCAAAAACGTACGGCCTCCGCCGATGGACGTTTGCTGGTCTGGAAGATTGCTTGGGGTATGGTACAGGAAAAGCCGCTGTTCGGGCACGGGGCACAAGGATTTGCCTCGCAGTACATGCATCACCAGGCCCGCTATTTCGAGCAAGAGCGGCCGATGGACGAGCGGCTATTGGCCGGGAACAACGTACTGGCATACAATGAACCCCTCCGTATCGCCGTGGAATACGGACTTATCGGACTTTCTGGGTACCTGGCCACGGTATCTTTCCTGTTGTGGGGCTTTCGTCCCCAGGTGCCGATGGGGTACGTACTAAAAGGCGTCTTGTTGGCTTTCCTTGCCTACGGGCTTTTCTCCTATCCGCAGCAGCAATATGCAATGTTGGCATGGATGACGGTTATCTGGTCGGCTGCCTGTGGTTTGCCGGGTCAGAAGGCCTTGACGACCGCTATGCCCATCATAGCGGTGCCTGTACAACGGCTGGCACTGGGCCTTTTGCTCCTGGCTGGGCTGTCGGCTATCTTACACCTACATCGCCGCTATGCCATGCTCCATGTTTTGCTGAAGGGGAGGGTAAAGGATACCGCCGAGGTGAAAGACTTCCTTGGCAGGAACATGGCTTATTTAGCCGGAGACCAGCTTTACCTGTCATGGTATGGTCGTGAATTGTACCAGACAGGGCAATATGCGGATTGTATCGCCCTGTTAAAACGATGGGTGCCGAAAATGCCGCACTCGGATCACTATATCCTTTGGGGCGACTGCCTCCGGGAGACGGGAGACCTTGAAGGTGCCGAGTCCAGATACCGCTATGCCACCCGCATGGTGCCGTCGCGGCAGGCAGCGCGTGGACGCTTGGCGATGCTGTATAAGGTACAGGGGCGTGATGCGGAGGGCATGGCGTTGGCTCGGCAGGTATTGGAGGAGCCGGTAAAGGTATACGGATTTGACACCTATGAGTTGCACCGTTCCCTTCGGGAATCATTTGATATTAATTAAACCGTTGATAAATTTAAATGTGTTAAACTATGGTAAAACAAACCGTTAAAAATTATGCGATGTGGGGTGCGGGCATCCTGCTACTCACGTTGATCGTGTATGCCTGCAGGCGCGACGACTTCCTATCGGAGCGCATGCGGCAAAGCACGAACCGGGAGTTGACGCGCAGTACTGCACAGCAATGGTTCGAGCAGCACAACCTTCCGGTCGTGGAATTCGATTTTGGGGCAAATACTGTTGCGGAAGGGAGCGGGGAGAAAATTTCGGCCCTTGACGGCGCGGTCATGGGTAGCGGGCAAAGCGGCTTGCTCGCCAAGCCTAACTGGGCCGATGCCAAGGAAAAGCGGAAGGGTGACATTGAAGTGGTGGAACTGACGATGATGACCAAGGGGAGAGCCCTGTTTATGGACAGCGAGACGAAGGCCCTGGTATCTGACGGTGCTGATTCGCGGTCTATTCGCAATACGGCCAAGCTTGTGGTGCACAAGGACCTGCGGATCGGTCATACCCGTAGCTTCCTGATGGTTTTTGTAGGGACTTATGCGTATCTTCGCAACGGGGGCAAGATCAGCAAGAATAGCTACTTCAACCGTGATCCGGATTTCGAGGGCGACGTGCTGTTCTACAAACTTGACGGAACCCTGATCAATGGCTGGCGTTACCGCGGCGGCAAGATTGTATCG
>NZ_JAMXBE010000016.1 GCF_024704835.1 Parapedobacter tibetensis | reverse complement strand
CTTCATAAATCCTCTTTTGGGTAACTACGTTTTATGCATTATTGATGACAAACCGTAGTAAAATAGCATTTACAAAGGTAACGATTATCATTATCGTCCAGGCATTTTATAACCAGCCCTATCCTCCAGCCTATCTCTCTATCGCGGAAGAAACGAATAGACTAGGCGTTACCATGCCCTCTGAAGTAAAGACCTGCACACTTCTACCACACACTGAATTACCGGCAGCAATTGCAACAGGTATTATCCACCTGCGGGTTGACAAAATTGGATGGGTTGACCAAATTCCAGCTCCACGAAAAGGCCAGCAACATCCTGCTACGCCACACACCAGTGTGTAGCCCTCCCGAAAAGCCGATCCGATGTAATCGCAAACTTCCTGGAACTTAAAAATCCAATAGAAACGGTAGCGTTCACTACGGGAATATGAATATCCTAAAAATCCTGATCTTGAAGCATTCAAAAATCCAGAAACGTTGAATGCAAAAGTTTACCAGCTGACCCTCGGCAAGTTGGAGCCGGGAGGACATAAGCGGACTGGTCTTTTGCGATTTCCCTGCCATACTGGTAGTATAGGTGTTATGACGACATCACGAATTAGGGGAGGCGGGGTGTTTTATGCCGTTTTGTAAATCCTGTAAATAACGAGCAGGTGTCTTGCCGAATTCTTTTTTGAAAGCTTTTGTAAAATGCGACTGCGTTTGAATACCTACCCTGAACATGGCTTCTGTGATGGTCAGGTTTTTCTGAACGAGCAGGTCGGCTGCGTGTCTTAAACGTATGGAGCGGATGAAATCGCCTATGGGCTGACCTGTTATTTTTTTTGTCTTTTGATAGAGTGGTGTCCTACTCAGGCCCATTTTCGTGCATAGGAATTCGACATTGAGCTCGGGGTTATCCATTTCCGATTCAATTACTGTTTTAAGCTTGTCGATAAAAAGTCGATCTTCCTCCGTCTTCGCTGTCGCATTTAAATGGGCATCCCTAGCTTTGAGCGCCCATTTGGATAGGATGTTCCTGCCCTGAAACGAATTGCGCAGCGTCAATTTCAGTAATTCAATATTGACTGGTTTGGGAAAGTAATAATCGGCACCAGAATCCATACCGGAAATCTGTGCCTTCTCAGCGACTTTCGCTGTCAACATGATAAAAGGGATATGTTGCGTTGCGTCATTGGATTTGATATGGTGGCACAGTGCAATGCCGTTCATTATGGGCATCATAACGTCGCTGATAATCGCGTCTGGCTGATGTTCGATGGCCATCGATAGTCCTTCCTTGCCATTTTCAGCGGATAAAATGTTGTAACTTTCGGCTAGACATCTTGATAGGAAGCCACGTAGCTCCTCATTATCATCGATCAACAGGATCGTGGGCTTGCTGCCGGATGGGTTTTCCAACTCCAGCGAATCAAAAACAGGATCGTCATCTACATGGGGCACTGAACAACGGATGCTATCCAACCGAATAGTGGGTTCTCGCAAGCCCACTTCCCAACGCTCGTTATTAGCAAAATCGTTATGGTCACAGGGCAATGACACCAGAATTTCTGTACCTTTATTTGAGTCGCTGTATACCTTTATATGCCCTCTGTGTAGCAGGGTTAGGCTTTTAACGAAGGCTAGGCCGATCCCGGATCCAAGGTGGTGCTCACTTGTACGGTAATAGCGTTCGAAAAGATGCTGGATGGATGCAGCGGATATGCCAATACCAGTATCCGAAATGCAGAAGGTGAAATATCGGTGGGCCTTGTAGGTTTGCCCAACGGTTACTTCGTTGGTAAAGCCAGGAATGAAGGTCTGTTTGCTTCCAAGCACGTTGACGGTAATCTTGCCGCCTTCAGGTGTATATTTGAACGCGTTGTTGAGCAGGTTTAGCAGTATTTTTTCTACGATTTGCCTGTCGATCCACCCTTCAAGCGATTCCCCACTTCTTTGAAAGCAAAAATTAATGTTCCTATTTGCCGCTAACGGTTGGAACTCATCACTTATCTCTTCGACAAACCGGTCTATAAAGGTGGGCATTGCACTCAACTGTATGGCACCGTCCTCCACTTTGCGGAAATCGATCAATTCGTCCACCAATCCGACCAGTCGCTCAGTGTTTCGCCGTATCAATTGCAAATTCTCCCAATCATGGCTTCCCGGATATTTTATTAATTGTTCCAATGGGCCTGAGATCAGGGATAAAGGGGTTCGGAATTCGTGGGAAATATTGGTAAAGAACTGCAGTTGGGTTTCGTAAATCTCAACTTTCTTCTTCGCCTCAATTTTGCGCAACTCCCGTTTTCGCTTGGTCAAATACAATTGAAAGCAGCTAATTGCAAGAGCGGTAGCAAACCCAATTTTGAACCACCATGTACCCCAAACGGGGGGATGAATGACGATGTCCAGGGTGGTTCCGGATTCGTTCCATACGCCGTCGTTATTGGCCGCTTTAACGCGGAAACGGTATTTGCCTGGGCTGAGGTTGGTGTAACTGGCTTTTCGGTCGTGTGTTACTTCCATCCAATCATTATCAAACCCCTCCAATCTGTAGGTATAACGGTTATTTCTTGATGCGTGGTAGTTTAGGGCTGCAAATGTGAGGGAAAAACTGGATTGCTTGTGTGAGAGTTCGAGTTGTTTGGTAAACTCAATGTCCCATTTAAGCGGTGATGTAGGTTCTCCCGGTTGAGCCGTTGTGTTGAATAGTTGGAATCCGGTGATGTAGACCGGACATGGTGTTTCGTTATGGGGAAGTCGCTGAGGGTCGATAATATTGAATCCGTTAATCCCCCCAAAATATAGTTTCCCTGCCGATGTTTTTAGGACGGAGTTGGGTTCAAACTCATAGTCTTGAAGGCCATCGTACACGTTATAGGCCCGTGTTGTGCCATTGGCAGGATCCATACGGATGACGCCATTGAGCGTTGATATCCACAACACGTTGGATGGGTCTTCGATCATACTACGGATAAATTCGTCCTTTAGGCCTTCAGCGAGAGTAAATGGTTCAAATGCCTGTTCCTCCTCATGAAAAAGGTATAAGCCGCGTTGACCAAGCCACAATCGATTCTGGCTGTCTACATAAAGTACACGGATGTCTGGAACATGTTCCTCTTCGGTGAAGTAATGCCGTATATATCCCGTTCGGGAATCGTAGCAATTAAGCCCGCCGTCATCCGTGCTAATCCATAGCCTACCAAGATGGTCTTCCATCAGGGTAGAGACGTTTACACCATAAATCTTGTGCTGCTCATCTCTGCCCTGGGTGAATCTGCGGAATGTTTTAGTTGATGGATTGAAACGCAAAAGCCCACCATAATAGGTGCCCACCCATAAATTGCCGCCCTTATCTTCGATCACTTGTTGTACGTAATTGGAGGAAATGGAACCGGGATCGTTAGGGTCGTGCTTAAACCGAATAAAGGCATCGTTTTTTGGATTGAAAAGGTTGAGGCCTCCGCCCCAGGTGGTGATCCACAGTCGTTGCTGGCTGTCCTTAAAAATATGGAGCACAGCGTCTGAACTGAGACTTTGGAAATTGTGCGGATCGTGGCGGTATTGCTTGAATTGATCGGTATTGGGGTCATAAACGCTAATACCTCCTCCATCGGTTCCGATCCAGATTTTACCATATTCGTCTTCCAGGAATGTCCTAACATCGTTATAACTAAGGCTGTTGGGGCTGTTTCTACTGCGGAATAATTGGAATTTATTCATCGATGGACTATATAGATTCACTCCACCGCGATGTGTGCCAATCCAGAGGTTTCCTTGCCTATCTTCACACAATGCCGATACTGTTCGTTGGGAAAGGCTTCTGTTGTTTCCCGGTTCGTGCTCGTAACCGTAAAATTCTCCGTTTTTTTGATCGAACCGGTTCAGCCCACCATTTACCGTTCCAATCCACATTTGACCTAATCGGTCAAGCACAATGGACCTGATCTGGTTGCTCCTGATTGTGGTTGGATCGGTAGGGTCATTTTTCAACCACTTCCCGTTTTCCGTTAAATCGTCAACGACTAAGATTCCATCGTTTACTGTGCCAATCCATAGCCTTCCGAACTTGTCTCCGCAGATTGCAGAGACGTTCAGGGGGGTGTCTCCATCATGAATACCTAACGCTGTTATTTCGGGTCGCTCACCAGCCATCCGGAATAGTCCCCCCTGTGTGCCGACCCACATGCTTCCATCTTCATCGAGGTGGAGACAGCTTACATAGTCATCGAGCAACATTTCTGGACTGTCGCGTCGAGGGGCGAATCGTACGAAGCTATCCACCTCGCTATGATACAGGTTCAGTCCACCTCCCCATGTTCCGATCCAGAGTCTTCCCGCCGCATCTTCGGCTATGCTCGTGATTCGCCGATTGTTTAACGTCGCGCCATGTTGCTCGTTCTGGTGATACCGTTTGAATTGCTGCAACTTTGCATCAAACCGGTTAAGGCCGTTTATGGTACCCACCCACAATGTGCCGTGCCGATCTTCGTAAATATCCAGGATGTAGCTATTGCTCAAGGAGGTACTGTCTGATTTTTCGTGGCGGTAGATGCGCATTTCATAACCGTCGTATCGATTCAGCCCATCACGGGTACCAAACCACATGAATCCGCGGCTATCCTGGATAATGCACTCCAAGGTGCTGCTGGATAAACCAGCTTGTCTTCCAACATGCTCAAAGGATAATTCCTGAGCCAGGCTTGGAAACCAAACCAGCGAAACGCAAAACATCAAATAATACCTGATGTATCCCACCATAATTTTAACGGCTGTCTTGGTTTTTTACTGCAAGGTAGTACTTTTCCGTAGCTCCCGCAATCCTAGTGATTTAAAACGTACATCCAAACAAAATTTAAGTACAATAGGATAATCCCGTGAGAAGCGGGAGTCCTACCTTTACCGATGTTTACGTATTTAGAAAAGGCCGTTCCATGGTCAACTTGTCGAAAGTCGTAAACTCATATTACTAACCAATTAAATAAACATTAAATGAAAACAGTTGTACAAGCAGCACTGCATGTTGGTTTTGTCACCATGCTATTCATTTTGGGGGTGCTTCCAGTAGTCCTGGTCGCCCAACAACAATCGGCGGTTTCGGGTAAGGTTATGGATGAAAAGGAGCGCGTCCCGGTTGCCGGAGTTACCGTACGCAACACTGGCCGGCCCGGCGTGGCCACATCCACAAACCAAGAAGGTATTTACCGGATAACGGCCCAACGCGGGGATACCTTACTCTTTTCCGCTGTCGGATTTATCGATAAATCTGTCGTCGTAGACGGCGAAACCGTCAATGTTTTGATCCGACCGCAGGATCAGCATTTGGAGGAAGTCATCGTGGTGGGCTATGGAACGACAACACGGGAAAATATCACGACTTCGGTCGCTAAAATTAATGCAAAGGACGTTCCGAAAGCGGCTAACAGCTCGGTAGCACAATTAGCTTTTGGACGTGCCCCAGGTGTCCAGGCAGTGCAGCAAAGCGCAGAGCCCGGTGGTAATATCACCTTATCGATTCGCGGTAGAGGGGCGCCATTGATTGTTATTGACGGGGTAGTTATGCCTTACGCTGGCCTTGAGCCCGGTAATGGGGGAATTGCAAATGAACTAAATGGCGTGAGAAGGGGTGGTTTTGCAGGACTTAATCCCGATGACATTGAATCGATGGAATTCTTGAAAGATGCCAGTGCCGCAATTTATGGTGTTAATGCTTCCAATGGCGTTGTTTTGATCACCACTAAAAAAGGTCGGACAGGCCGGGCATCAGTAAGTTACGAGGGATCACACTCATTTGTGACTAATCAAAAATACCTGGAGCCTTTGACTGCAACTAAGTACATGGAGTACTATAATCAGCTGGCGTTGGATAAATACCTATTCGATAACGGAATGGTTCCGTATGGTACGGTAACTCAAGGCACGTTTACTCCAAAGTTTTCTCAGACGGAGATTCAGAATGCCGGAAGCGGAACCGATTGGCTTGACCTGGTTTTAAGAAATGGCTCAGTTGACAACCATAATGTAAATATCTCCGGTGGAACGGAAATGATGAACTACTATGTTTCAGGCGGTTACTTCGATCAAAATGGAACTGTTCAGAATTCCGGAATGTCACGTTACACCGGACGGGTCAATCTGGACTTTCACTTCACCAAGTGGCTTAAAGTAAATACAAATATAAATGGATCGAGGGCCGACTACCTGAACTCGACTGCAGGCTGGCAGACTGGAAATTCAGGAACCCAAGGTTTTGGATCGCTCCAGGCTGCAATCGCTTATCCAAGGTATATTCCGGTTTATGACGAAACTGGTAATTACAGCCTGTTTCAGGTTACAGGCAATCCGGTGTCGCTCTTAGATATCAAAGACAACACGTTATTTAATTCGCTAAATGCGTCACTATCTGCTGATTTCAATATTGTGGGGGAGAAATTAAAAGCTCGAGTGTTGTATGGAAATGTTTATGAAAGCAGTGAGCGGGACTTTTTTGTGCCATCCACTACTTTTTATTTCCAATTGTATCGTTCCAGGGGTTCACTCAATCAAGCCACCCGGCAGTTGCAAACCATGGAAGCAACGGTCATGTACCAGGAGAAACTTTGGGACAATAATCTGAATATCGACTTTGTGGGTGGTATAGGACAATACGAAACCGGTTCCCGGGGTTTTGGTGCGGCGAGCGCAGATATGCAGGACGGCATTAATACCGATAATTTGTTTGCAGGGACAGGGGATGTCAGGGTCAGTTCTTACCACAACCGTGATAGAAAGCGTTCTTACTTCGGCCGGGCATCGATCGACATTTTAGATCGGTATCTTGTACAGCTTACAGGCCGTTATGATGGTTACAGTCAGTTCTTCCCCGCAAATAAGTATGCGTTTTTCCCGTCAGCGTCAGCCGGTTGGAAACTTTCCAATGAGTCGTTTCTGAAAAACGTACGCTTTTTGGATCTTCTAAAATTAAGGGGAAGCATTGGCATCACGGGTGAGGCCTCGGGATTTGCGTATGCTTCTTACGGGCCAGAGAACACACTGGTGAGTTTTAATAGCGGTGCCACTCAAACAATCCCATATACCCTCACTCAGCTTGACCACCCTGATTTGAGGTGGCCAAAAACCATCAATAAAAACCTGGGATTGGATTTTGCGGTATTGAACAACAGAATCAGCGGTTCGTTTGATGTATTTAGAGATGACATTACCCGACTGATCAGCAACGCACCAACCGCGGCACTAAGCTTTTTTGCAACCGAACCTGTAAACGGGGCCCACCGAGTAAGGAAAGGCTGGGAAGGTAATATCAACGCTTCAATCATCAGCTCGGAAAATTTCAAATGGAATACCGTATTGAACCTTTCTCATATAACGTTTGAGCATAAGGAGCGTTTCCCCTTTGAAGTGGTTCCACAGGGGGCGGAGGTTAATGACCCTGTTAATTCAATTTATGTATTCAGGACAAATGGTCTTATTCAGCCCGGAGAAACATTGTCTGATGCACAAAAGACATTGCCAGCCAGAGGGCAGCTTCCTGGCAGCCCAAGAATCGTTGATCTAAACGGAGACAACGCATTGACAGCACTGGATATTGTTCGTTACGATGCTAACCCCCAACTGATCCTTGGTTTTGGTAGTTCTTTCACTTACAAAGCCTTCGATGCAAACATATTTTTCTATGGAAACAGAGGTGCATACGGTTTTAACTTTCTCAGAACCTGGGCTAATCCACAGAATATAATATCGGGAAATCAAAGCGGTATAGCAGAAATTGGTGATGTATGGACAACCACCAATCCAAATGGTACTATTCCAGGAATTGCTTTCGATCAGGGAGCATTGGGGCTACCGGCTGGCCTCGACGTAGATCTGCAAAAGCGGGATTTCATTAGGTGCCGGAATATAGGCTTAGGCTATACATTTAATCATTCTACGCTAAATAAATACGTAAGGAACTTGAGGGTGTTTATTGACATTCAAAACCCATTCATCATTACAAACTATAAGATAGCTGACCCGGAAGTTCAGGCTGCTGAGGTTAAGGGAGGGCCGGCTCCATACCCGATGGCTACGACAACTTCTATTGGGTTAAGAGCAGGTTTTTAACAAAAAATCAAATATTATATGAAACCTGCATGAATTACCCTTCAAAATAGGACATGAACTAAGCGTAGCGACCTCTTGAACGCCGCTTAGGACAAAATAAAAAGTGAAAAATAATTCATAGCAGACTTCATTGCCACTTAAAAAAACATTCAAATGAAAAAGATATTAATGTTGATATCCATTAGCTTCTTGGGTATTTCAGGTTGTAAAAAAGGTCTTGAAGCACAGCTCCCTGGAACATTGAATCCCACAACGTTCCCTAAGACCGAAGCGGACTATCAATCGCTAGTAACAGGTATTTACAAGCTTTTTGGCTCGAAATGGACCTATTCTGATGGCGGAATCACCGGTGATCTGTTCTTTGGAGTCGAGTTTTCAAATATATTTCTTAACGATTATCCTACTGATGGCATCGCCTATTTCCCCGAGTGGGGTGGTTTCTTCGATTCATTCAGCAAAGCAGATTTCAATTTTATGAGGAATCTTGCTGGCAGGAGGAATCATTTGGAGAAAATTAGGTTCATCACAAAAATCACGAAGATTATAGCGGATGTTAATGCAGCTACAGTGGTGAGCGCTGATTCAAAAGTCGCTTTCGAGGCTGAGGCTCGTGCTGCCCGTGGAATCCTTATGTATCATTTGCTTACGATGTATGGGCCAGTACCCTACATAGACGATCCAGATCTGATTGGCAACAGTGATGCTGAAGCTAATATGAAAAGACCTGATAGGAGCACGTACGTGGCCCGAGTTGCTGAAGACTTACAGTTTGCAGCAACTAATCTGGTGCCTGAACCTGCTGAGTACGGAAGGTTCAATAAGGGATGTGCTTTAACTTATCTGATGCGTTTATACCTGTTTGAGAAAGACTGGTCAAATGCGGAACAGACGGGAAGGGAACTATTGAAAATGAATTACCAACTCGTTGACAATTATTCAAGCTTATTTAAGGTGGCAACCGAAAAAAATACAGAAACTATCTGGGCGATAAGCTGTGACCCCGCTGCAAATGGCAATAATAATCTTGGTAATATGAATGCTTGGACATTTTACACCTATTCCGCTGACTATCCGGGCAACATTTCGGCTCCGGGGGAACCTCGAAAAGGTGGGTGGGCTTCCCCTGCCGGGGCATTCACGGCCACCTGGTATTTTTATGACACATTCGATCCAACAGATACGCGCAGAGCCCTTTTGATCCCTTCTTACAACCCTATAAATTCTTCCGGCGTTCCAACCGGAGCAGTAAAGAATCGGGAAAATGGCCTGCGCGGGCCTGTTATCAATAAGTATCCAGATGACGACCCTACCGCATTTGCAGGCAACGATATCCCTATATGCCGCTATGCAGACGTGCTTCTTATGATGGCAGAGGCCATTAATGAACAACAGGGCCCTGTTTCAGAAGCCCAGGGCCTCATTAATCAAGTGAGGAATAGAGCAAATCTTCTTGATCTGGAAGGAGCGGATATTGCTTCCACAGAGGCCTTCAGGGACGCCATACTTCGGGAAAGAGGTTGGGAATTGTTTTTTGAGGGACAGCGAAGAATAGACCTGGTACGGATGGGAAAATTCACGCAAATTTTGACTGCGGCAGGGAAAACGCCTCAACCTGGGACAGGGTTGTTTCCTGTGCCCCAATACATGCTTGACTGGGGGATGGAACAGACGCCGGGATATTAGTAGTTTGCAGATGACCCTGCGGGACACCGAACGCACGCTGGAGCGTTGAGAAAAAGAATATGCCTTAGGACAATGAAAATGAAGCGAAATACCGAAAATAACAACTAGAACTATATATTATGTTTTTAAACAAAATCATCGGCCTATTGCTCGTATTACCGACATTCATATTTGCCCAACAGGTCAAAATTCCTGATGGTTGGTCGGATGGCTATGCTTACGCCAACGGAATTCGAATTCACTACTACCGCGCTGTTCCTCAGCCGGATAAACCCGTGATGGTGATGGTACATGGCGTTACGGATAACGGACTTTGCTGGACGACGCTGGCCTTGAAACTTCAGGATACATACGACATTTATATGCTTGACGCCCGAGGACATGGATTGTCTGATCCTTTTACCTCGAGCGATAATGGCGAGACGTTGGTGAAAGATGTAGTCGAATTCGTAAAGGCTATGGAATTCAGCAATCCTATACTGATGGGGCATTCGATGGGTGCAGCTACAGTAATGAGGGTAGGAGCGGAGTATCCCGAAGTTGGCCGTGCGATCATCATGCTGGACCCTTTGCTTCGCGCTCGTACCGGTGGTCCTGGTGTGACGGCAAGGAATAGTGCAAACCGAAACCCTCAGCCGGAAAGTAGACCGCAATCCGGAACATCTAACAACAGGCTCTCTGTGAGCATGTTCGGAAGTCCTGAAACGCTGGTTGCGCAAAACAATTATAGTTTCGAAGAGCTAGTAGTCCTCGGACGTCGCCAGAACCCCTTGTGGGACGAGATGGATATTGCATACTGGGCGCTGTCAAAAAAGCAATATCACGGGCCATACACCAGCGAGGCTGCTCAAGCTATGAGTGGCACGATGAATATTGGTAATTCACTAGCTAAAATTCAGGTGCCTGCCATCATATTAAAGGCGGATGCTTCTCCCGAGGTTCGTAAAACAAACGAAGCGGCAGCTGCTGTCATGCCGAACGGCAAGCTCGTACACATAGACGGAGGCGGACATAACCTGCATCATGATAAACTGGAACGCACTACTCAAGTGCTACAGGAGTTCTTATCAACGCTGTAACAACCTGAAACGCCAAATGGAAGTTGAATTTCGTAGGATGAAAACAGATTGATTAAATGCTAAATTAAACAATAATGAGCCATATAAAAATTTTAATAGCAGTAGCTGCAGTGCTGTTTCTCACATCTTGTAGCAGTCAAAAGGGAGTCAAAAGAGGATCGAACGCATTCGTGAAAGGGGCAGACATCGGATGGCTCAAGCGGATGGAAGCTACTGGCTATAAGTTTTACGGCGACGATGGCACGGAACAGGATTGCTTTAAAATCTTAAAGGATCACGGTATCAATACGATCCGGTTGCGCACCTGGGTAAATCCAAGAAATAATCATAATAGTAAAGAAGAAACTGTCGAGATGGCTGTCCGCGCAAAAAAATGGGGCATGCGGGTGATGATCAATTTTCATTACAGCGACAGTTGGGCCGATCCGAGTAAGCAAAAGAAACCGGCAGCATGGGAAGGGCACGACTTTCCCACCCTGCTGAACGATGTTTACGACTACACTTACGATGTGATAAACGCCATAAAAAATGCAGGCGTGACACCGGAATGGGTGCAGGTGGGGAACGAAACTCCGGGAGGAATGATTTACCCGGAAGGGAGTACGTCAAACTGGCCTCAATTGGCGCAACTAATCAACAAAGGCTATGATGCAGTAAAAGCGGCTAGCCCTAAGTCGAAGGTCATCCTGCATGTGGACCGTGGCAACGATAGTGCCCGATTCGTGAGCTGGTTCGATAACGCCCGCAAGCATGGTGCTAAGTACGATGTGATTGGATTGTCGTATTATCCCTGGTGGCTGGATGGTAAGCCTGATTATACATTATCAATAGATGATCTGGCTGCAAACATGAATAACGTATCAAAACGATACGGAAAGGAAGTGATGGTAGTCGAAGTGGGAGGCGAGGACAATCAAGCTCAAAACACCTACGATATGTTGGTAGCCGTGCAGCAGGGGGTTAAAGCGGTCCCCAATGGTAGGGGACTCGGAGTAATCTATTGGGAACCACAAGGTGCCAGGAGCTGGAGCAGGTATCCGTTAAGCGCCTGGGGCGACGATGGCAGGCCTACAAAAGCTCTGGATGCGTTTTTAGTCGAGTAAGCTGTGTACTGGATTACAGTCAAAAAAATGCTGTATGCAAAATTGAAGTCACATGCAGGAAGAGTCGCTATCCATATATGATTGGTAGATTTGGACATTAGTGTTGCCCCGACCGTACCCCGGGGTTCCAACCGTTGTGGTTTTCGCCTTCCATTCGAAGCCGACCGGAATAGATAGTCTTGAGCGGTTTCAATTCTGGATGCCGTTGAACAACAACATGTTGACGGGCAACTAGGGTTCTGCCCCACTTTTGGTGCTCATAACGGAGCGAAAACCTGTTTACTCCAGAATTTACAGTTAATCCACTGGATGAAACTATTTTACCCTTTCTGCTTTTGAAGGCTTGCGGATTTAAGGAAGCTTTAAATCTTTCTGTTCGAACACCTTTTTAAGTGTCGTTAGCGCTTTGGATCGGGCAAAATAAACCGTATTGGTGGTGGTGCCTAAGCGCTCACAAATTTCCTGGGTACTCAGCCCTTCGAGATAGCTCATTCGAAATATAGTAGCCTGTTGTTCGGGAAGATTATTAACTTCCTGAACAACAATATCTACCAACTCTACATGTATCATTTGTGTGAGGATGTCGGCATCTGGCTCAACTAAATCCGCTAGAGCCTCTTCCTCCTCCGTTTTTAAATTATTTTTCGGTGAGCCTACATAATCGTAACAAGCATTTCGAGTCGTTATATATAAGAAAGCCTTCATACTATCTACAGATTTGACCCTATCCCTTCCTTTCCAAAGTTTATAAAAAGAATCCGAAACAATCTCCTCCGCTACTTCTTTGTTTTGGACAATGGAATAGGCAAAAAAACGAAGCGATTTACCAAATTTTGACATAAAATACATCAATCCGGACTCTTGACCGAGCTGAACCTGGCGCAGATATTGAATGGCTTGCTTCATAAAACAGACCTGAAGTTTATAATTTTTTAGGCGTAGTGTAAATATAGGAATAAATAACAGGAAACAGAGAAGTTTTACTTGCAATTTACCTATGGTGTGCCCCACCTTCCATTCTCCATTGGATTAGCTTAGGTAGCCGCAGGTACCGCTTGGCATTATATATCCAGTTATCCAAGGCACACAACAATCCGTTCGGTTAATGCGCTACATTACATCCTTTGACTAGATATTATCAATCATAACATTGATTATGATCAGGTAAATAATTGGAATTATAAGGCATTTGGATGCCAAACAAGGGCAATGCGTTAAAATTTTCTCAGATAGATAGCTTTCGCAAGCATACCAACCACACCGAACTCCGGCCCATATCACCCATCTTTGGAATCCAGTTTCTACAAGGTGTTTAATTGATGACGGAGTGCCTCTATGGCCTTTGGCAATTCCGCTTCCATGTCCGTAAAGCCGCACTCCAGCGCAATTTTCCCCGTATACGAGATATCCCTGAGCGCCCTCAGGTATGGTCGGAAATCGTCGCCAGCAAATCCCGGGGCCGTCCTTTCGGCCATTTCCGCGATATCCACATGGTATACGTAACGGTTACCAGCCAACACGATATTCTCGGGTGGTTCAGCTTCCCGCAACATATGGAATATGTCCACCAGCAGTTTAAAATTGGGGTGGCCGACCCTAACGGCAATCGCATGCGCTTCCGCCACGGTGTTTATAAAATTGGTCTCCCCGGAATTTAAATTCTCCAAGCATATCATCACGTCATATCGCTCAGCCAATTTGGCAAGCCTAATACACAATTCGACAAACTGGTCCGTTGCCTTTTCCCGGTCGAATCCTTCGGGGATACGCCGTGACCCACCACTGCCAAAAACAATCATCCGCACCCCCGCTTGCTGCGCCCGTTTAAACACCTCGTCCGCATATGACATCACCCCATCGGGATTGGCATCCTTACCCACCACTTTCAATTGCCCCGGCAAGAAAACGTTGCACGCATAAACTGGAAAGTCCTTCACGAAAACAAGGCTGTCTGCTGGATAAGCGGGTTTCAAATAGTCCTGCACGCCTGGCTGTATGAAACCGTACCCGCAACGCTTTAACAGGTGTATATGCTCCGTTTTCGTGCAAACGCCCAGTTCGGGATGGAATGGTTGAGCCTGCCCGTGGCACCTCAGGAATACGCAAACAAGTATTCCCACGGTCCATGTAAAAATTATCGGTTTCTTTGTTCTGATTTTTTGCACGATGTTGTTCGTCATGGTCATTTGCGCTTTAATAGTTGAATACGGTGCCACCGGCTAACACCTGTTTGGTTATGGGGTCAAACGTAGCCCGTTGCCCGGTACGGTACGCCGCGTTGGCCATGATGCAAGCAATCGAATGGTTGTATCCTGCTTCTATAGGCGCATGTGGGGTTTTGCGCGAGCGGACGCACTCCATCCAATTCCGCATATGCGCCGAGGTGAGTGAATCTCCTCCAGTATTGGCTTCAGACGCTGCCTGTACCTTAGGCAGCCCAAAGGCTTCCAACTGGTTGGGTTTCATCCCCATCGCCGCCGCATGGTTGGCCGCCAATCCACCTGTGGGCGTGATTTCGTTTTTATCCAGATCCAGCATCCCAGCATTGGAGTAATAAAGTTCCTTGGTGTCTCCAGCGGAATTGCTGAAACGGGAAGAATAAACCACCTGGAAACCCTTCCCCGGACCGTCCAACAGTCCGTAATCGAATACCGCCGTCAAGGTATCGGCGTTCGTGCGCCCATCCCGCCACTGGTAAATGCCTCCGTTAGCCGTCACGCTGCGCGGATATGGAAGATCGGTGAACCAATGCACGGTATCAATCTGGTGGCTCATCCATTGGCCTGGGATACCCGAGGAATAGGGCCAAAACAAGCGGTATTCTAAGTATTTCCTCGGATCCCAATGTTCATGGGGCCGGTTGATGAGGAAGCGCTTCCAGTCCGTGTCGCCTTCCTGTATGGAAGCCGTCAACGCAGGTAGCCTCCACCGCCCCGGCTGGTTCACATTCCAGCACATCTCCACCATCACGATATCGCCAAACCGCCCTGAGCGGATATACTCGTTCGCAGCGTGGTAATTTGTCCCGCTACGGCGCTGTGAACCGATCTGGACGACAACCCCGCTCTTTTTCACCGCCTCCAAAGCCGTGTTTGCGTCATCCATCGTTTCCGCGAAGGGTTTCTCGCAATAGGCGTCCTTTCCGGCCGTGGCCGCTTCCGTAAGGTGGTAGGCATGCTGGAAGTCTGCCGTGCTGATGATGACCGCATCCACGTCATTACGGGCATACAGCTCCTCGTTGTTCCGGCATAGGCCCACCTCTTCCCTCGTCTTTTCCTTGATCAGCGCCTGGCCTTCGGCCCTTCGGCGGTTCCAAATATCAGACAAGGCCACGATTTCGAAATTCATCCCCTGCGCATGGTCCAGGAAAGAGGGCAGTAATGATGATTTAAAGCGATCGGAAAAACCGACCACACCTACCCGGATCCGGTCGTTTGACCCCATGATTTTGCCATAGCTTCTGCTGCCCATCCCTACCCCGCCGATGGCCAGCCCTAAGGAGGAAATCGCTGTTTTCTTTATAAATTCTCTTCTGTTATCCATAATTATTACGTGTTTATTACTACATGGTTGTACTGGCAATTAAAAACCGAGTTAACAGAGAAACACTACAAGTATATCACAATCACCCAGTTGAAACCCAAAGATAGACTTTAATTATAGCCTGTCCACAGAGTCAGTGGTTAGGCTATAACGCTGCTTGCAGCCTCATGAAAGCCCTTGAAACATACGCTTTGAATAATGGTGTCTGGCAAGGCGCACGAAATGAAAAAAAGCGCAGTTTACTAATAGTAAATGAGCATTTTTTTAATAAGTGCAACGAAGCTAGGCGACATTATAGACAGACACTAATTATCGAAACTTAATCATCTCCGTGTCTGTCAAAGCCCTATCAAATACCGCAAGTCCTCCTATTTCACCCTTAAAAAAATTCCCCATCTTACCTGCAACGAAAACCGCTCCTACTGTAAAATCAGACCCGTTGTCGCCTATGCCATACGGAAAATAATAAGGGTTTTTTGACTGTACGATTCCATCTGGATAACCTTCAAATCCAGCAGTATGACTAATCAATTCTGCTTTCCTCTCCTCAAAAACACCATTTAAGAAAGATTTGATATATTTCCCATCATATGTAAAACCAACACAGACCCATTCTTCCAAAGGAACCAATTGTTTACTGGCCGAATAGTCAATTGAATAGGGAAATGGACCAGTAGGTTTCCCTGATTGAGAGATGTGACCACATACCTGGTTTGTCCCATTGTAATGAGGTAAATTGACAAACAGCCCATATTGCCTCTTCCCACCATCTGCATACTCATTCCACATTCCTGCGATAAAGCCGATCCCACTATCTCTTCTTTTAATCCAAGCGATTACAGTCACCTCATTCTGACGAACATTTAACGCACCAGTATCTTCATAAGGAATTGACAAGTAAGCCTCCCCGCTTAATTCGATAGCATAACCCGACAACGGACCTCCATCAATCCGTGGGATTTTGTTCGATGCCTCGCTAAGTCTTAACATATTCCCATCAATGCTTGAAACTCTATCAGTCCCTTCTTTCTCTTTAAAGTCCCATAAAGCAACTAAACCGTCCGTAGATTTTAATGTGGCATAGCGATCAGAACTGGTTTGTCCATAACAGTCTCCATTATACATGAGGGTGAATAAAATTATTACTAAGAATGGGGATAAAGAGCATTTCATTATACTATTAATTTAAGTGTTCATCATCATGACGCCTGTCAATATCCCGGGTTTTGATCTCGTTCGGGAACCAAAGCTTTATTGTAATTCATTTCAGACAGTGGTATTGGCCATAACATATGTCTTTCGGATACATCAATATTATAAACATCCTTCATTGTTACTTTAGCGATGCCGAGACGCTTTAAATCTAGCCAGCGTTTCCCCTCATAACAAGTCTCGTAACCTCTCTCTTTTACGACTACGTTTAAAAACGTCTCCATATCGGTATAATTTTCCAATTTGAAGTCTATTGGCGAGGGTTGATTTACCTGATATCCATATCCCCTTCGGCGCACTTGATTTAGTGCTTCCAATCCGCTTTCGGTAGCAACTCCGCTCACTCTACAATCCAGCTCGGCATACCACAATAATAAATCTGCGTATCGATATAGCGGATAGTCAATTCCAATAGAATTTGAACTAGGGGCACTTTCATCTCTGTACTTCCTGTTTAAGAGGGTTGTGGGTCCTAAACCAATATCCCATTCATACCAGTTAAATTCTTTTCTTAGGTCATTTTCATCCCAGTTTTTAATGACTTTATTTTCCGAATCAGAATGTAGCGCAAAATAACCAGCGCCTCCTAAATAACCAGCTGCAGGATGATGAGGAAACAGCGGAAATTGCCAACCCTTGCCGCCTTCCCTAGCGTATTTTACATAAAGTATTTCCTCTGTTGATGAAGTCGCATCGGTGCCAAAAATTTTTAGAAAATCTTCAGAATTATTTATCTCGACTAATTTATACTGATTAGAGGCCATAATGTCTTCTGCGATTTGCTTTGCTTCTTGATATCTTTCCAAGTGCAATAAGCATTCAACTAAGACAGTTTTAGCGCTCCATTTTGATGGAGTCCCCTTCTTTCTAGGTTGATCCGGAAGATGCTCAGATGCAGATCTCAAATCTTCTTCAATCAACGCCCAAACCTCACTTACCGGCGCACGTGGAATATCCACAACCCCCATATTATCCGCTGTTCGTAAGGGTACTCCTCCCCAGTTTTGAACCAATATTAAATACACTAACCCTCTAAGGAATTTAGCCTCACTCAAAGCTAGTGTTTTTTCACTATCATTCAAGGATTCACTTAAAGGCACTCGGTCCAATATTATATTTGCATTTCTGATAGCCCTATAAAAATTGCCCCACATACCATCTACACGCACTATATTTGCATCATCTAAGCCCTGAAACTTGCTCACCAACGTGTAGCTCCCTCTGCCGAATCCATAATCAGCATATGCTTCTTGCTGGGCCGGGTAAAGGTCTTTCATGGGCGTCGCAAACGGCGCATAAATTGCATTTAAACCACCTTCAACTTCTTCTTTCGTATTATAAAAATTCTCTGAGGCCAGTGATTTCGGGTTCTCATCCAATAAATCACCACAAGACACAAATATTAAAAGAAAAAAAACAACGATATGCGTTTTCATATTTTTTTATTTAAAAATCCAATTTTAATCCAAACGAAATGGTTTTTGAGGTAGGGTATGATAAGTGATCAATACCAATATTAATTGAAGAAGCACCTCCCCAAGAATTTACTTCTGGATCAAACCAAGAATATTTTGTAAATGTGATTAAATCTTGTCCACTGATATAAACCATAGCTTGCCTAACCCAATCCAATCCTAATTTCTCGCAGGGAATATAATATCCTAATTGAATGTTTTTTACTTTTAAGAAAGATCCATCTTCAATAAATCGGTCAGAGACATTAATAGGATTGCTTTTAGACAAACGAGGATTCTTAGCGGCTTTATTTTCAGGATTCCAACTATCGTATAAGATATCTTTCGTTTTATTCAGACCGACCAAGTAGTCCATATTTACTGTAGCTTTACTCATGTTGAAAATATCATTACCATAGGAGCCTAATAAGAATAAATTAAATTCAAAGCCTTTATATTTGAGGACATTATTCAAACCACCTGTGAATTTAGGATTTGGATTTCCAATTTTTGATTTATCATTAGAAGATAGACCTTGGCCCGGATCTGACCTCTTGTAAATAATTCTTCCTTGATCGTCGTATCCGTCCTCTCGATAACCGTAAAAAATTCCCAGTGGCTCTCCCTCTTTTAGTATATTAACATAGTCATTAAGAATTGTTATATTTATATTAGAACCACGGATCACTTGCCCATCATTAAGCTTAACTACCTTATTTCTGTTAAAGGCTATGTTCCCAGAAACTTGCCATGAAAAGGCTCGGTCGATGACGTCTGCGTCAACGCTTAACTCAACCCCCCGATTTTGTATTTTACCAACATTACGAATCGAATTCAAATAACCTGTTGATGAAGGAATCTGTACATTATTTAATAAATCTTTTGTGTTCTTTACATAATAATCAGCTGTAAACCTCAATCTGTTATCCAACAAAGCTAAATCCAACCCAAAATCTACTTGAATTGTCGTTTCCCACTTTAAAGAAGACGGCAACCTAGAAGATGGTGAATAAGCCGTAACCAATTCCTTATCAAGAACCACTTTAGTGGCCTCTAATACATTTAAAGTTTGATAAGGGGATATTGCAGTGCTCCCACTTGTACCATAACCAACACGAACTTTCATATCCGATATTAACTCAATATCACTCAAGAAATCTTCCTTTTTCATTCTCCAGGCAAACGCTCCCGATGGGAAAATCGCCCATTTATTACCCGTACTATATCTAGACGAGCCATCAGCCCTAATGCTGGCAGTAAAGAGATATTTGTTATGAAAAGAATAATTAACTCTACTAAGATAGGATATCAAGCTCCAGTCAGTATAGCTTGATCCCGGAACACTAAAAACATCCGCCGAGCCTACATCATGTGTCTCGGAAAGATCACTTACAAACCCACTTCCTCCCAAATTTGCACCTTTATTGACAAATGATTGGTATGTTATTCCGGCCAATGCCGTAAAATCATGTATACCTTGGCTGAACGAATAAGTGACGATATTTTCACTTAATAAATTAAGACTATTACCTACTTGAATAGTTGCCAATCCATTGGAATTATGAAAATTCTTGGTAGCATAAAAATCGGTTCTTTGGTTACCATTCTCCAAACCACCTGACAGTTTAATGGATAGTCCAGAAAGGGGTTTGATGGTAACGGCCCCATTTAAAAGCAACGTACTTGATGAAAGCGCATCCGTTTGCTCATATAAATAATTTAATGGATTAATCAGTCCGTCAGATATATAGGTATAACTACGATTAAGAATAGTTAAAGATCCGTCATCTTCGTAGGGTTGCAACGTGGGCGGAGCGCCAATCATCCCTGCTATCATGGAATTTCCTCTTCCTCCTCGAGCTGAGTTTTTTCTTGAGCTCTCAATTTTACTAAAATTTGTGTTGAGTGAGAAGTCAAAATAAGAGTTTAACTGATGAGACAAATTGGCCTGTAGCGTATAACGAGAATAGTCGCTATTACGAATAATACCTTGTTCATTGTAACTACCAAATGAGGTAGAGAACACCGTTTTATCGTTCCCTCCTGACAAAGAAATGCTTTGGTTCAATAACGGTGCGCTATGAAAAACTTGATCTTGCCAGTCTGTTCCTTCTCCAAAACTCCCTGGGTCGTTAAAATAGGGTTGACCTCCGTCATTTTCGAACATCGCATTAATCATCTGCGCGTATTCAGATGCATTCAATAAGTCTAATTTTTTACGTATTCTATTTACACTATATCCCCCTGTATAATTTACATTCGTCTTGCCTGCCTTACCTTTCTTTGTGGTAATAATTACAACACCATTAGCACCTCTTGATCCGTAAATCGCTGTAGCAGATGCGTCCTTTAATATTTCAATCGATGCTATATCATTGTTGTTTATCAAATCAGGACTACTACTAAATGGAAAGCCATCAACGACGTATAAGGGTTCATTACTGCCCATAATAGAATTTGTACCTCGAATACGTATATTGACTTGACCGCCGGGAGATCCTGTCCTGGGTAGAACATGCACTCCGGAAGCTCTTCCTGCCAATGCTTGAGCCGGAGAGGAAACGGGCAATGAAGTTAGTTCAGATGAACCAACAGAAGCTAATGAGCCAGTAAGATCGGATTTTCTTCGCGTCCCATATCCCACAACAACCACTTCATCCAAATCATCAATCAGTCCCTTAAGTTTTATACTAACCTTTGGTCGATTAGCTATTTCTATTTCAGAAGATTCAAACCCGACTATGGAAAATACTAAAATGTGAGCATTGTCCGCTACCACCAATGAATAATTTCCCTGCTCGTCCGTCATCGTTGCTATCGTAGTGCCTTTGACAGATACGGTAACTCCCTGCAAAGGCTCACCTTGTTCATCCGTAACATTTCCGCTAACAGTTTTTTGTTGTTTAATTGGTTCTACGGCTGTATTCTCCTTCTCCTCAACCGAGTGCCTTATTACGTTGGAAAACGTAACGATAATCGTTTCATCATTCAACACCCAATCTACTGGCTTCCCTTTTAGCAATTTATCCATCGCCTTTTCCAGACTTAAATTATCTATTCGAACATTGACCTTGATACCGGCCAAATCTTTGCCGTTCAAGAAGAATGGGTGTCCGCTTTGTTGCTGTATGCTCTGCATCGCCTGTACCAAAGAAATGTTCTCTGCCCGAAGCGTAACGGTTTGGGCAAAACCTTCTGCAGCAGCTTGTAGTACACTTAAGCATGTAAGAAATACTGCCAGTTTCATAATCAGGAGCAATCGCTTGGTTAAAGACCATCGCCGATCTTTAACTTCTTGATAAAAAATCATAAATTTGTAATGTTTAGATCATGTTATAATTAAAATGGTTAGTCATATGTCGCACATTTGTTTAATCATTATAATGAGTTCCAAACGTTACCGAGTAGTGTGTCCGCACTATTCGGTTTTTTTTGAACCCGCTTTTTTCAAATGCTTCGATAGGTTTGCAAGTCTCTTCTCATAATTTTTTTGGTTAATGGTTAAAAATCTATTTATTATAGTACGGTACACCGTTATATTCTTAGCCTTTTGCTAAGGAGAAACGACTAATCTGTTCATATCGCCCACCTTTTCCATCCTAAATTTCACCCCCCCTACCTCCAGGATTTTTAATACTTCAGCTAATCCTTTCTCCCTACTGATCTCGCCGTAAAAATGAGATATAGGCACTTCCCCTTCATATATAACCTCCAAGTTGTACCAACGACTCAAGTCTTTCATCGCCGCATGGAGTTCTGTCTCATAAAAAATAAACTTGTTATTTTTCCATGCTATATGCCGATTTACATCCACCTTACTTTTAGATAGCGCTGATCCTTGCAATATACCTTGTTCTCCTGGCGTAAGTTTCAGGCTGCCTTGATTGGATTTCAACAATACTAAGCCCTCTACCAATGTCGTTTTGGTAGCAGGTTCATCTGCATAAGCCATCACGTTAAACTGCGTGCCCAGTACCTCCACCACCTGGTTAGGAGTTTCGACAAGAAAAGGGACGCTACTTGAAGACTCCTTCCTGTTACTATCTTTTCTAAATAGCTGGGCTACTTCAAAATACGCTTCTCCGTCCAACGCTACCACACGTTGCTCATCCGAAAACCGAGTGGGATAGGTTAAGGTCGACGCCGCATTTAACCATACTTTTGTCCCGTCTGGTAAAGTGACCTGATACTTTCCGCCTTTGGGGGTGGTAAGTGTTGCCATGGATATCGTTTCGTATTGATCAGATGGAATAATTGTCCCGTCATTATAGGTCAGCTTATCTCCTACAACGATACCGTCCCGCGCACTACTCAACTCGATGACACGTCCATTTGCCAAGGTAAGTTGAGCTCGATTGCCTCCCGGATCTATATTATGTATAACTTCAAGGTTTTCTGAAGCGTCCTTTTGACTACCAACATCATACAGGATAGCCGCAACTGCAAACAAAAGAATAGCCGCTGCATAAGGAATAACTTTGGATAACATACGACTAGGCTTATGCGCTTTACTAGCAACTGAGGAAGCTATTTTGGACAACGTTCTTCTTTCTAATTGCTTCTCCCAACTTTCTTGATCCAACTTTTCTAACTCCATCCACTTCAAAGCATCTTTCCATATCATATCTCCCTGAAGAACTTTATCCAAAAAAACTTTATTGGCGGGGTTATCATCCGCCCAAACCTGCAAACGCAGACGCTCGTCGGAGGTTAAAACCCCATCCATATGCCGTTTAATCAAAGTCGCTATATCCTTAGTTTTATACATGGTATATCCGTAGGTAGCTATAGATACGGTACAAGGAGAAAAACCTTAGTAAGAATATAAAAATTGTACTGGTTAACCCCTCTTTTAAGGTATTTATCCACAGATGCATCCCACAGACGGAAGACAGGTCATTTCGGATGCCGGTCGGCACGGTCTGGAACCGATATTACTCCTTGAAAACCAACCGAGCCTGATAAAAAACAAAGAAAATGTAACTTGGACAAAATTGGTGTTCCAGAATTCGACGAAGACAAATTTGGAAATGGGTCGGTGTATTTGTATCAGTTGAAATAGCTCCGGTAGCCATCGGAGTTTTCTGCTTTCGCCCTTTCATCTGAACTGTTTTGGTTTCAGTTTTTGGCCAGCAAGTTCAGCAATATCGTTGATTCGTTTTTGTCGTGTTTCGGCCCGTTTGGCAAGAACTATCCATTGTAAAATCATTTTTCTCATAGACTTACTTAAACTTACAAAAAAGTCCTTTGAGCCTCGTTTGGTTTTGAACGCTTTTTCTAAGTCTTTGGGTATGATTAGTTCTTCAACTTCGTCCAAGATCGTCCACGAACCATTTTGCTTTGCGGTTTCGATGCTTTCATATCCTGCTTTGGTCATAAGTCCCGCTTCAATAAGGTTCGCAACCTTCTCTTTGTTGATTTTTGACCAAGTACTTTTTGGTTTACGTTTACAAAAAAACTGATGTGATTCTTCAGAATCTATAGCAACTTTCTTGCTATCTATCCAGCCAAAACATAAGGCTACATCAACAGCATCACTCCAATTAATAGTCGGTCTCTCTGAATATTTTTTATAAAAAACAAGCCAAACTTTGTCCTTTTGAAAGTGGTTTTTCTCTAACCACTTTCGCCAGGCCATTTTACTCGTTGGATAAAATATCGCTATATCACTTTTTGACATCCTTATATTATTGATTCCAAGATAATCTTATTTATTTAGCGAAAACTCATTTAAATGCAGAAGTTCTTGCACTAATAATGTATTGAAACATTATAGAAATTATAAGCTGTCATTGGTGCATTTGTAATACCAATGTTTTTGGCAAATTACAGAATACCAATATTCAATTAGATATATCTGCGGCCGTTGAGTCTGTTGAAAAAAGAGTAAAAGAAATCCTTACTTCATGCCAGTTTGGAAGCTTGGGAACAAGCTCGCAGTAAAACGTCCCAAATTGAGAACAAGCCTTTACCAAAACAGCGCATAAAGCATCACCAAAATCAAGCAGATTATAAAGCCACCTATATTGAATACCGGATCTGTTTTAAACAATGATTTCTTGATAATAATGGCCTTGTCGTAATCTTTCCCCTTCCCTTCTATATAACTTAATACCACCATGATGAGCATGACCAAAATCCAGGTAATCATCATCTGGTGCATAAAGGGTAGATTCAAAAAGAACAAGCTTTCTGACCAGCCATTGGGCCCTACCTTGAAATAAAATGCGATGGGGATTGATGCCAAGATACCCCAAATTGCTGCATTATTGGTGGTCTTTTTCCAAAACAGTCCCAGCATAAAGACCGCAAGGATACCCGGGCTTACAATGCCGGTATATTCTTGAATATACTGGAAAACCTGGCCCAAACTGGCCAACTGAGGGGCAAGAATAATCGCGATGACCAAGGCTAGAAAAGCAGAAATCCTACCTACACGTACCAATCCTTTTTCTGAGGGTTTCTTTTGAAAATAAGGTTTATAGATATCCATGGTAAATATGGTAGCCGTAGAATTTAACATGGAAGCTACAGAAGATACAATGGCTGCCGCTAAAGCGGCCACTACCAGGCCTTTTAATCCTGATGGCACGAATTCCTTGATGAGCCACGGGGAAGCGTTGTCGTTTATTATTCGTCCTGTCTTTGAAAAGAACGAGGGATCGGCATGACTTTGTGTAATCTGTCCGCTAGGATCCATATTCATGACATACGCCACAATGCCCGGTATGACTACGATAAGCGGAATAAGCAGTTTGATGAAACCTGCAAGCATGATTCCCTTCTGTGATTCCTTTAAGCTTTTGGCCGCCAGCGTTCGTTGAATAATATATTGGTTGAATCCCCAATAGTAAAGGTTGGCCACCCACATTCCACCAATTAGGACCGCCAAGCCCGGCAAATCCCACCAGGCATCCTTGCCATCTGGGGTAATCACTTTGCCTTTTTCGAGTACCATGGAAAATTTTTCCGGTACTTCGTTATAGACCTTCACCAGACCCGAGATAATCCCTCCATCATCTGAAATATGCGTTAGGGCCATATACGTTGTGATCAAGCCGCCGACAATCAACAATATGACTTGTACAACATCTGTCCAAGCTACTGCAGAAAGCCCGCCGTATAAGGAATAAGCCGCCGCAAATAAAGCCAACCCAAAAATGGCATACATAAATATGGATCCATCGCCAACCCCAAGTATGGTATCCAGCGCCGTGGCTCCTAGGTAAAGGACCGAGGTCAGGTTTACAAAAATAAACAGGCACACCCAAAACACAGCTAAAATAGTCTTTAGGTTCCTACCATACCGTACTTCCACAAATTGCGGAATGGTATATAGCTTCTTCTCTATAAATATCGGGAGGAAATACTTGCCTACGATCAATAGTGTGATGGCTGCCATCCATTCGTAGGAAGCGATGGCAAGCCCGATGGCAAAACCCGACCCAGACATGCCAATAAATTGTTCTGCTGAGATATTTGCAGCGATTAACGATGCCCCTATCGCCCACCATGGCAATGATTTACTCGCCAGAAAGTAATCCTCGGAAGATTTGCCTTTCCCCCGTGAAACCCATAAACCAATTCCTATAATCAATATAGCATACCCTATAAAGATTAATTTATCTAGTAAAGTGAACTCCATGTCTTAATTAAATATACTGTTGATTTTGTCTTAGCGCTGGGATTTCCATAGCCATGTATTACCTATGCATGATTAAGTTTATAATGCCGACTAATGTAAATATTAATCGCAAAATATCAATGCCTCGTGCTATTATTTGCTTTATTTTTTTGCAAAAAAATACGCAAATACCTCAAATTAAGCCCTTTAAAATAGTGTTAAAAAAACACTAAGTCGTCATTAAATAGAGTTTGTCCATGAACTCAGTGTCTTGGATAGAATGTTCGCCAACAAGGCTTGTGCAGTGAAAAAAAACGCAGTTTACTGATGGTAAATGAGCATTTTTTGAGCAAGCGTAACGCAGTTGGCGGCCATTATAGACAGACACTAAATAAACTGATCGATAAAATGTTGGATTACCCAAGGATAGAAGATAATGGTGAGAACAATACCAAAAATTGCTCCGTAAAAATGTGCATCGTGGTTGATGTTGTCCTTGGCATTCTTGGAAGCCCATACGCAATACCCTAAAAACAAGATGCCAAACAACCACGCCGGCATAGGGATCACCATGAAAATGCCCAGCATCATTTTGGGGTCAAACAGAATGAAGCTAAATAGCACGGCACATATTGCACCTGAAGCGCCCAAGCTATAATACGAAAGGTTGTTTTTCTGCTTGATGACCGTTCCAATGTCACTCAACACCAATCCCAGGATATAAATCACTGCAAACTGCACATGCCCCCAGGCACTCAGGCTTGCCAACAACGCTTCTAACGAAAAGCCAAAGAAATAGAAGGTAAGCATATTGAATAACAGGTGCCCCCAATCCCTATGAATAAGCCCACTGGTAAGTAAGGTGTGCAAACGCTGACCCCTGCTTAGGCTGTAAGGGTGCAACATGAATTTCCCAAAAAGGTGGTGGTTGGAAAAGGTATAAATGCTCGTGACTATGGTAAAGGCAAAAATGATACTCGCCACTGGTGTTCCTATCAGGTATTGTTCCATGCTATGTTGTTAATCGGTCGAAAGTAAGAAAAATTATCCGCTGTCAAAATAAATCCAATTGCTTTCCGTGCTTAGGCGCGAATAAATCCGTCCGGAGGTTAGGGATCGCTGTCTGCGACATATATCGCTTAACACTCGATTTAAACAATTGCCTGATGCTCTCCGCAATCTTGCCCTCACCCCGCATCCGCAGCCCCCACCGGCTATCATTCAATTTGCCACCATGGCAAGCTGCGATGTTGTGGAGCACCTTTTCCGCACGGTCTGGATAAGCCTTATGCACCCAATCCGTAAACAACTCACCTATGGCTCCATTTAACCTTACAATGGTGTAGCCT
The DNA here is from genome assembly GCF_024704835.1 of Parapedobacter tibetensis. Taxonomy (GTDB): domain Bacteria; phylum Bacteroidota; class Bacteroidia; order Sphingobacteriales; family Sphingobacteriaceae; genus Parapedobacter; species Parapedobacter tibetensis. Next base: position 97,350 of record NZ_JAMXBE010000016.1, on the reverse strand, counting down.
GCTGCACGTGCGCCATGTGAGGCGGCGGCTTCAATCACTGCGGGCATTTCGTCGCTATTAAGCCCCGGGATAATAGGAGCGCACATCACCATTACAGGTATGTTTGCTTCGCTTAGCTTTTGGATGACCTTGAGCCTTCCTTTGCCTGTCACTGTACGGGGTTCCATTTTTTGACGGAGTTCCTCATTTAGCGAGTTGATGGTAATTGCAACATGCACGAGCTTGAGCTTGGCCATTTCAGCGATGATATCCACATCGCGCAGTATAAGATTGTTTTTGCTGATAATGGATACTGGATGGCGGTACGCCAGCATGATCTCCAAAATCGCACGGGTGATTTTCAGCTTGCGCTCAATGGGTTGATAGCAGTCGGTGTTGCCCGAAAGCATGATCACCTCAGGCTTATAGCCTTTTGCATTAAACTGTCGTTCCAATACTTCGGCCGCATTCCGTTTAACGATGATTTTACGTTCGAAATCCAGTCCTGCGCTATATCCCCAATATTCATGTGCATTACGGGCATAGCAGTAGATGCATCCATGTTCACATCCTTGGTAGGGATTTACGGAGTAAGCCATGGGTAGATCGGGGCTATCGCTTATACTGATGACTTTCTTCGGGTTTTCCTCGATGAGTTGAGTATCTGAGTTTTCCAGAAATTCCTCGTCCAACCCTTCGATATGCTCAGCTACATAGCGATGGGCCGCAAATTTATTGTGTGTGTTGACTTGCGCCCCGCGTCCTTTGAAATATTCCGGATTTTGTATGGTATCCATACCACAAACATACTAAAAATATTAGTATGTTTAATGAAAAGATTCCAACAAAAACACATACACTTCCTTGGGACCATGGGCTCCCAAAACGAGGGTCTTTTCGATATCGGCGGTGCGGCTCGGTCCGGTAACGAAGCTAATCATTGAGGGAAGATTACTACCATATCGCTGACGCATGAGGTCAAGGCCATCTTTGATATCCATCATCAGCTGTGCACTATGAGCCACTACTATATGTGTATGGGGAAAGATTGATAATCGACGTCCGGCGGTATTTCCATTGCTCACCAAAATGCTCCCTGAGCGGGCAATAAGCGCTTCACAGGTGGTAATACCAGCCTCCGTCTGTATAAAGTCCTTATCCGTACGGAAATATGGAAATTCGTATTTATCTAGCAGTTGCTGGATACTGGGCTCCCAAGCATACATTTTGCGTAGCTTTTCCTTTTCTGCCAACAAAAGCAAGTTTTCGATGAGCTGTATCTCATCTTCGCAATAAACAAATTTTCCTGCTACAGCCGTAAACTGCTGCGCAAACAAAACATCAATTGGCGTCTTTTCATCCTGATATAGGGGTGTTTCCTCAAAATTGGGAAATGGATGTTCCCGCTTTTGCAGCAGCGCATGCCTTATTTTTTTCAGCATTTGCTCCTTGGCTGTGGTGGTTTTTATGTTTTTCTGCAAAACAATGCCAAATAATTCCAACGCGCATTGCCATCCCCTATCTTCGGGATGGCAACTCCACGTATCTTGTTATTCCAATCCCTTATCAACGGATTGGTCATCTTTTGATGGCTTGTCACCGAACGTTCCTGAATTGTCGCCTACACCATCATGTACCATGCCTTCTGCCACCGTACTTTGGTCTCCGTCTTCTCCGTTTACAAATTCATCATAGGTAGTCCGGTTGTCAAAGGGACGCCTACCGAGTATTTCCTCCAAGTCTGACTGGAAAAGGATTTCTTTTTCAAGCAGTTTTTCCGCAAGCATGACAAGTCCTTTCTGGTTATTGAGCAACAACTGCTTTGTTTTCTCGTAAATATCTGATATCAATAGGCGTACTTCTTCGTCTATGAGCTCAGCGGTTTTCTCAGAATAAGGCCTTTGGAATTGGTTTTCCTGGTTTTCACTGAATGAAACGTTACCTACACGGTGATTCATGCCATATACCGCAATCATCGCATAAGACAGCTTAGTGATGCGCTCCAAGTCATTTTGAGCACCGGTTGAAATCTTGCCAAACGTGATGTCTTCTGCTACCCGTCCGCCCATGGTCATACACAACCCATCTATTAGTTGTTCAGTGGTGTACAAAAACTGTTCCTTAGGTAAATATTGGGCATAACCTAGTGCGGCAACGCCACGCGGTACAATAGATACCTTGACCAGCGGATCGGCATGCTCGAGATACCATCCGGCTATAGCATGCCCAGCCTCATGATAGGCAATAATACGTTTTTCCTCAGGCGAAATGATCTTATTTTTCTTTTCCAGTCCACCAATTACCCGGTCGATCGCATCCTGGAAATCTTGCATCTCTATGGATGCTTTATTGCGTCTTGCAGCAATAAGTGCCGCCTCATTACATACGTTGGCAATCTCAGCACCCGCAAAGCCGGGGGTTTGTGCCGATAATTTCTTGGCATCTACTTCTGCCGCAAGTTTCAATGGTTTGAGATGTACTTTGAAAATCTGCTCTCGTCCAACCAAATCCGGTTTGTCTATGGATATCTGCCGGTCAAAACGTCCGGGGCGAAGCAAAGCCGAATCCAACACGTCGGGCCTATTGGTCGCGGCCATGATGATAATGCCCGAGTCCGTACCAAAACCATCCATCTCCACAAGCAGTTGGTTCAGGGTATTTTCACGCTCGTCATTGCCACCCATGACACTGTTTTTCCCCCGTGCCCGGCCAATGGCGTCAATCTCATCAATGAAAATGATACAGGGAGCTTTGTCTTTCGCTTGGCGGAATAAATCACGCACGCGCGAAGCACCTACACCTACAAACATTTCTACAAAATCCGATCCTGAAAGCGAGAAAAATGGCACCTGTGCCTCACCTGCCACGGCTTTTGCCAATAAGGTTTTCCCTGTGCCTGGAGAGCCGACCAGCAATGCTCCTTTGGGAATTTTGCCTCCCAGATTGGTATATTTCTTGGGATTTTTAAGGAAATCAACGATTTCCATTACTTCCTGTTTCGCTTCTTCTAGGCCTGCAACATCGCTGAACGTTATCGCCACCTGTGCTTCCTTGTCAAACAGTGTAGCTTTTGATTTTCCAATGTTGAATATCTGTCCACCAGGGCCACCGCCTCCACCACCCATGCGTCGCATGATGAAAATCCAAAACACGATGATCAGCAGCAATGGTAGCATAATGGAAAAAATCCACCCGGTCCATGCATTGGTACGATCTTCCAACCTTAGCGATACCCTGTCATTTTGCTCAATTCCTGCCTGTGCCTCGTCAAGCTTGCGTTCTAACGCATCATAGGACCCATCCGTGAAAAAATATTGGGGACCGTTATTGGGCGTTAAGGTAAGGCTATTGGCACTGGGACGTACCTTTTCATATTTTTCATCCGTGAGGCGATCTTTCTTGATAAATACTTCAACAAAAAACAAATCATTCCGTTTGTAAGCTACCAGCTTATCCACATCTCCCTTTTTGAGCATGTTTTCTTCAAACTCATGGTAAGTGATTTGCTCCGCTTTATCGTCGCTAAACAGATATTGTAAGACAAAAAAACCTAAAATCATGGCCACCCACAGCCACATAATATTGAACCGCGGCGGCTTAGGCGTCACTTTCTTACTAGGCACTCTCTTCATTCTATCGGGTCCGTTCGACATATCTTTCCTTTATCGTTTCATTTATATTTTAATGCAAGACGCGCTTAAGCTATGATGCACTTTGATAATATTCCAATTCGGCATCACCCCATAAGTCCTCGATGCCATAATATTTTCGTTTGTCGGTTTTGAATATATGCACCACGACATCTACAAAATCCAGTAATATCCACTCTCCATGTGCTAATCCTTCTTTTCGCCAAGGTTCTTGCTGCAATGCTTTATACACCTCCTCTTCCACGCTTTTGGCCAGTGAATTGACCTGAGTGGAGGAGTCTGCGTGGCAAATTACGAAATAATCTGATACCGAACTATGGATATTCCTCAAATCAAGCCGCACAATTTCATTCCCTTTTCTTTCCTGCATACCTTGGATTACAACCTCAGATAAGCGAACGGACAAGCCTGATTTTTTATTTTTTACCATTAAAAAATGTTATAGTTTTGGGTAATATTACCGCTAAATTTATAAACATATTGCAAAGTAACACAATTTTGGGATTATTTGTTGGACAAAATATCATTACATTACAGCAGGTGCCCTCTACAAACGAATACCTAAAAGATAAACTGTCAAATTCCACGCCACTTGCCGAGGGGACTGTAATAATGGCAGTACATCAATTTGCCGGTCGTGGGCAAAAGGGTACTTCTTGGCATAGCGAGCCGGGCAAAAACTTAACTTTCAGCCTATTATTGACCCCTACTTTCCTCAATCCCAAACATCAATTCAGCTTAACTGTGGCTATCAGTTTGGCTATCGCCCAATGGCTGGAATCGTTGCTCCATACAGCAATAAAGGTGAAATGGCCTAATGATATCTACATCGGGGACAAAAAAATCGGAGGTATCCTTATTGAGAATATCCTGAAGGGGAAGGTTTGGAAGTCGGCCGTTGTGGGGATAGGTATCAACGTAAACCAGGTCGATTTTCCCGAAACATTCCAAGAACATTCCATTGCCATCAAACAAATTTTACATAAGGATAGCAATATAGGCGAATTATTGCCCGACCTTTGCAAGTATATTGAACGGGAGTACTTCGAGTTGAAAAATGGGGGTTTTGAAGGGCAACTGGCTATGTATAAGCAATATCTATACAGGCTTGGCGAAGTCCATCCTTTCCTGATTGACGGAGTAAGTGTAGCTGGCGTATTATGTGGGGTAACGGCGGCAGGCCGTTTGATGATTGATTTTAATGGGCATGTGGTTGATTTTGACATCAAAGAGGTTGCGTTTTCCGTTAAACCCAATTGAAACTATAAAAAAATGTTAAAGACGTTAAAGCCACATTGGAAATAGTTAACTTTGGCAGCGCTAAGTCATGCATCACTAATCAATATATGGAGGTGCTGATTAAACCTCTGCAAGCAATTGCTGTCTTATATATTGTAAACAACAAGAAATTAATTTATAGCATATCATGAAGAAAATCACATTAGCCATAGTAATACTCTTATTTGCCGCAGGTGGTGCCTTCGCGCAAATTCTAGAACCCGTGAAATGGCAGTTTGGCGCAAAAAAAATCAATGACAAAGAGGCGGTCATTTTCATGAAAGCCACCATAGATAATGGCTGGCATATCTACTCCCAAAATATAGAAGAAGGGGGGCCGATAAAAACCTCGATCACGTTTAACCCTTCAGGCGACTTTACCTTGGTAGGGAAACCTGCCGAACCAAAACCTAAGACTAAACATGAAGAGGTCTTCGGGATGGATGTTGCCTATTTCGACAAGGAAGTGGTATTTCAACAAAAAATATCACTGAAGAAAGGTGCTACAACGGTAAAAGGCGCCGTGGAATTCATGGCTTGCGATGCCAACCAATGCCTCCCACCGGATGAGGTTGAATTTACGGTAGCCGTGAAGTAAGGGAGCTTAAGCCCATTAACATATAAAGATAAGGCAGGTTCCTGCCTTTTTTTATTAGTTTTGCATTCCCTTAAACGCATCAATTAATGAAACGTACGTTCCTCATTTTATCCCTGCTATTGGGCCTTCTGTTTGGCATAATACCTGCCGTTCATGGCCAGGATACGTTGCTCAACTTCGACGATGTAGAATTTTCAGATGGGCAGGACACCACTGTGGAGGAATCGCTGGAGGTGCCCGATGATGTGGTATTCACGGACGGGCAGGACACGACAACCGAGGGTTCCGCAGTGAACACGGACCGAGAAGATGAGGTGAACGATGCCGCCCCCCGCACGCTTTGGGGCATCTTCATTGCTGGGATTATCGGCGGGTTCGCCGCATTTTTGATGCCATGCATCTATCCCATGGTACCCCTTACGGTTTCATTTTTTACCAAACAAAGTGGGACAAGGGTAAAAGGCATTATCAATGCCTTGCTATATGGTCTTTTCATCATCGTCATCTACGTGGCTTTGGGGATGCTGGTTACCCTCGTTTTCGGAGCATCAGCACTCAATGAGGCCGCTAGCAGTGCCTGGTTTAATCTCTTGTTTTTTGCAATCATCATCCTATTTGCCATTTCCTTTTTAGGTGCTTTTGAAATCACCCTCCCTTCACGATTTGTCAACAAAATGGATGAAAAGTCCAATAGAGGCGGGTTATTGGGTTTGTTTTTCATGGCATTTACACTGGCTTTGGTATCGTTTTCATGTACAGGTCCCATCATTGGTTACCTACTTGTGGAGGCAGTATCAAAAGGCGCTTTGATGGGACCAGCCATGGGGATGCTAGGATTTTCGGTAGCGTTGGCTATCCCTTTCATGCTTTTTGCCTTTTTCCCTTCCTGGCTTAAGGAGATGCCTAAATCGGGAGGCTGGTTGAATACGGTGAAAGTTTCCTTGGGATTTCTGGAACTGGCTTTGGCGTTTAAGTTTTTATCCAATGTAGACCTCGCGTACCATTGGGGCATCCTTGACCGAGAGGTATTTTTGGCCATTTGGATTGTGATTTTTGCCTTGTTTGGTTTTTATCTCTTGGGCAAGCTGAAGTTTTCGCATGATAGTTCGGTGGGATTCATTTCCATTCCTCGGCTCTTCTTGGCGATAATGGTTCTTTCATTTACGGTCTACATGGTTCCGGGGATGTGGGGGGCACCACTAAAGGCCTTAAGTGCCTGGTTGCCGCCATCACCCACCCAGGATTTCAACCTTCACCAAGTGGGTTACACCTCGGGCGATCCACAGCAAAGCACGGGTATTGTGAAGAAATATGGCGACGTGTTCCACGCCCCCCATGGCATTGACGCTTTTTATGACTACGATCAGGCGCTGGAATACTCACGACAGGTCAACAAGCCCGTCCTCTTGGATTTCACCGGATGGAGCTGCGTGAATTGCCGGAAAATGGAAGAATCTGTATGGCCGGATCCCCAAGTATTGAAGCGCCTTAAAGAGGACTACATTTTGGTGTCATTATATGTCGACGACCGTACCACCTTGGAACCAAGCGAGCAGTACGTATCCGAATTCAGTGGTAAGAAAATTAATACGGTAGGAAGGAAATGGTCCGACCTACAGGCGTCGCGATTTGGCACGAATGCCCAGCCGTACTATGTCATTGTAGATGGACAAGGCAAGCAGTTGGTGCCCGCGCAAGCATATAAAGAAGACATTCCACATTACATCAAATTTTTAGACAGCGGTTTGGCTGCATTCAAAGCAAATACGCCAAATTAAAGCAAACTTATTTAGCATAATGAGCAACATTAAAAACATTGCCGTATTTACATCGGGTGGAGATTCCCCCGGCATGAACGCTGCAATACGAGCTGTGGTTCGGACTGGATTATTTTATAACCTGAATGTATTTGGTATCGGCCGTGGTTATGACGGCATGATCCATGGTGATATTTTTCCCATGAATGCCAAATCGGTGGCCAATATCATCCAACGTGGTGGTACCATACTCAAGACTGCCCGAAGTGAGGAATTTCGAACCGTCGAAGGAAGAAAACTGGCGTACGAAAATTTGAACGCACACAGCATTGACGCTGTGGTGGCCATTGGCGGCGACGGCACATTCACCGGGGCGGCCAAATTCATTGAAGAACATAACATCCCATTCATTGGTCTGCCCGGTACCATAGACAATGATCTAGCAGGAACGGATTTCACGATAGGCTATGATACGGCTATCAATACCGTCATTGAAGCCGTTGACAAAATTCGAGATACAGCAGAATCACATGATCGTGTTTTTGTGGTGGAGGTTATGGGTCGCGACTCGGGATTGATTGCCCTACGTTCGGGTATCAGTGTGGGTGCTGAATGTGTGCTTATTCCTGAAATTAAGGTGGATTACGAAGCCATGATGGATCGGTTGGATCGAACCCGCAAAAACAAGGCATCACGGGTTATCATCGTGGCCGAAGGCGATGAAGAGGGTGGTGGCTTTGTGGTCGCCGAACGTATCAAAGCCCGTTTTCCACACTATGATTTGCGGGTTTCTATCTTGGGCCATATTCAGCGTGGAGGTAGCCCTACTTGCATGGATCGCGTATTAGCAAGTCGTCTCGGGGTTGCCGCCGTGGAGGCCTTATTGGAAGGTCGGCGGGGTGAAATGGCGGGGTTAATTCACGGACAAGTATCGTTTATTCCATTCAGCAAGGCCATCAAGCATATCGGCTCGGTCAATGACAATTTGCTTCGGATAGTAGATATCCTTTCATCGTAAAAATAAAAAGGGGAGTGTTGCTCCCCTTTTATATGATACTAATTTAGCATTTCTTCCAATACGGCATGTAGCTCTTCTTCTCGCAGGTTCTTGGCGATGATTTTTCCTTCTGGATCTAGTAGGAAATTAGCTGGGATACCGCTGATGGCATATAGCGCTACCACATCAGACTCCCACCATTTCAATTCAGACACATGCGGCCAGTCCTGTAAGCCGTCATCGTGAATGGCCTTTATCCATGCTTCCTTTGCACCCGGACGATCAAGTGACACACCGAACACGGTAAAATTCTTGTCCTTAAATTTATGGTACGCTTCCACTACATTGGGGTTTTCTTGGCGGCAAGGACCGCACCAACTTGCCCAAAAATCGACCAGCACATATTTACCCCGAAGAGAAGAAAGCGCTATCTCATTGCCCGCTGTATCCGGTTGCGAAAAATCCGGTGCAATCGCACCTACATCTACCCGCTTGATATTTTCAAGTTGCTTAGTGATGGCTTTCCCTTTTTCGGAATCCTTGAGTGTCGCTGATAAATTATTGAAAGCCGGTTCTATCACTTCCTGTATTGGTTCTGATCCCACATAAGGCATAAGTAAATCAAGGCTCACAAAACTTTTGGGATTGGCACGAATATATTCAAAATCAATACCCTTTTGTTCTTCTTGTACGGCCATAGCTTCTGTTTGAAGGCTAACCATGAAATTGGCGTCTTGCTTTTGCTCATCAGACGCAGCTGTATAACGGGCTATCAAGTTGTCCATTTTCGCTTTTGGAGACTTCAACTTTTCCTGGTATGCTTTGAAATCTTTATTCGTATCCCCACCTACTATGGATGCATTTGCCAATGAATCATTGGCCGTAATCTTAATTGCCCCTTTCTCAAGGTAAATCTCTACATGGTCTGGACGCTCAGTTTCGCGGATATCTCCTCCTTCATGCGCAAGCAATACCATGGCCCGTGACGGACCGGCTACACTGCCATGAAATTTGAATTCCCCATTGGACACCTCCGTCGAATCCAACACCGAACCTCCTTCTGTACGATAACTTAAGTAGGCCTTCGCTGGCGCACTCACTGTGCCAACTTTTGCTGTAACCGTAAAGTCATCCTGTGCAACCACCGCCATGGGCAATGCCGCTATCGCTACCAAAACCAGCTTTTTCATCATATGTGTTCTCTTTTTAATTGTGTGCAATTTGACAAAGATGCTATATTTTCATGGAACCTCTATGTTCATAAACGGATTTTTATGAAGGGATGTTTTGCTTATCAAGCTTTTCTCGCAATATTTTTAAAGGCGGGAGACACGGGTTAAGCAAAACTTATCTACGTTGACTAAATCCCATCACACGTATTGCCTTGCCTTAATTTCTAAATATTTGTTAATCGTATTGACGGTAAGATCCTCAGGAGGTGTAAGGATGGTTTGAATCCCATGCATGTTAAGTTCACGTACGAGCTGCTTTTTCTCGTATGCAAATTTGGAGGCGACGGTATGCAGATAAATTTCCTCTACGTCGTTTGCTGCTTTACCACCCAGTGTACCCAATTCCGTGTTTTCAAAGAAAACCACGATTAATGCATGGAATCGAGCTATTTTCCGGAGAAAAGGGAATTGCCTCTTCATACCGGACAGACTTTCGTAATTCGTAAAAAATACCAATAGGCTACGCTGTTTGATGGTTTGTCTGATGGTTGTATAGAGCAATTCCATATCGGTTTCCAAATAACGGGTTTTCTCCTTGTATAGCACCTCCATGATACGGTTGAGCTGTCCGGTTTTCCGATCTGCGAGCACGACCGCTCCCTTCCTATCGGATATGGTAATAAGCCCCGCCTTATCTTCCTTGAGCATCACCACCTTTGATAAGGCCAGGCTTGCGTTGATGGCATAATCCAGCAGGCTCAGTTGATTAAACGGCATACGCATTACACGCGACTTATCTATGACGCAATAGATATGCTGCGACCGCTCATCTGTATACGTATTGATCATCAAATGCCCTTGCCGGGCTGTGGCCTTCCAGTTAAGTGTCCGGTAATCATCGCCTGGCACATAGTTCTTGATTTGGTCAAACTCCATGCTATGCCCAATCCGTCGCATTTTTTTTACACCATAATCGCTCAGTCGGTTGGATATGGCCATCATTTCGTATTTCTTTAGCTGGATGAAGGATGGATAAACGGGTAATGTATCAGATTTGCCTACATTGTATCGCCGCTGTACCAAGGCGATGGGTGATTGCACATATAACCGGATGATCCCAAATGCATACTCCCCACGTTTAACGGGCCTCAGTTGATAGGTTATCGTTTTCCGCTCTCCCACCGCTAATTCCGTATCAAACCATACATTCCGGCGTTGGAATTGCACAGGCACTTCATCAATCATTCCCACTTTAATCTGGAAGCCATAGCGGTTTTCTATATAGATGCCGATTTCATTATCATCCCCATTGCTTAGTCGTTCTGGGGCTTGCCGATGCGCATATACTCCATTTTTGTTATGATAAAGGATGAAAATATCGATAAGCAGCAAGGCTAATAATACATAGAAACAAATTATTGGGAGTACCTCGATGGCAGGAAAGAAAAATGCAAGTAAATATAATATGGAAACCGTACCCAATGCTACAAACAGTCGGCTTGTGAGGAATAAATCAAGATAAAAATTACGAAAGAATTTCTTCACTGCTTACTAACTTTCGGACTTTCCAACTTACTGACTTTCCAACTGGTTCACACAAAGGTCGCAAAGGCGCTGGCGCTTACCGCGCAAAGCTTTCTTGACGCCGTTGGACTTACTGACTTTCGGACTTCCAACTTCACCACCTGCCACTGGCTCCGCCGCCGCCGAAACCGCCGCCGCCAAATCCACCGAAACCACCTCCGCTACCACCGAATCCGCCACTTCCTCCGCCGAAACCACCTCCACCACGGCCCATGCCACTGAGTAATGTCCACCACAACAGGTCTGACGCCCCTCTGCCATCCATCACTTTGCCGCCACCGCGGCCACCACCACCCCGCCCAAATAGGCTAAGAACCACCACAATAATGATAAAAATGAATATGAGGGAACCAAATCCCCTACCCTTGCTTTCCTTCTTTGGTGGAGCTGTATATTCCCCTTTGGTATACGCCATCAGCGCATCCGTAGCCCGGTCAATTCCTGCGAAATAATCCCCTTGCCGGAAGGCAGGTTTGATTTCGTTTTCGATAATGCGGTAAGCAATGGCATCGGGCACTGCGCCTTCCACGCCATATCCGGTCTGTATGGTTACCGCGCGGTCACCCAAAGCCACTAGCAATAGGATGCCATTGTCGTGCTCCTTTCCTCCAATACCCCATTTCTGCGCTAGCCGCGTACCATAGTCTGCAATGTCATGACCCTCCGTCGACTGCATCACCACCACTGCTATTTGGGTGGATGTACTATCGTCAAACGCCACCAGTTTCCGCTCCAGCTGTTCTACCTGTGCCGCTCCCAATGTCTTGGTATAATCGTTGACAAGCTTATTGGGCTGTGCCGGAAAGTCTTGCCCGAACACTGTACCACTTAATAGCACAAATAGCGTTAAAAAATGAATAAGTCTAAGTCTCATTGTTTTCCTTCTGCCCATTTTTCCCTTCATTTTACCGCTACTCTTTACCATCCCCAAACGCAATATCATTGGGCAATTCATTGATATCATCATCTTGGCGTGGGAAAAAATGCTGCAGTTGCTCCCCGGCATGGGTAATGCCTTCTATGAGCCCTTGTACTAGATTATTTTGTTTGAAATGTTGTAACATGAGGTCTTTGGTCTCCTCCCAAAAATCAGCTGGTACACGACTATTGATTCCGCTATCGCCTATGACGGCAAATTGGTGATCTTCCACGGCAATGTATAGCAACACACCGTTATGAAGGGCCGTTTTGTCCATTCCCAAACGGCGAAAATACTGGGCCGCTCTGTCCAACACATCAATCTTGCAATGCGCTTCCACTGCCAGGCGGATTTCACCTGACGTGTTGTTTTCAGCCATGTTAATTGCCTGTACAATCCGTTCTTGTTCTTCTTCAGTAAATATTTCCATTTATTAGACGTGAGATTTGGGACATGAGAGCTGATTGCCGACGGCTGATAGCTACCCACTAAAACTGCACTTCCGGTGCTTTCTCAGCTCCTGCTTCTGAGGTGAAATAACCTTTCTGCTTGAAACCAAACATTCCGGCAGTGATGTTATTGGGGAATCGCCTTACCGATGAATTGTATTCCTGTGTGGCTTCGTTAAATGCTCTTCTTTCCGTACTGATCCGGTTTTCCGTTCCTTCCAGTTGTACCTGCAACTCTTGGAAATTCTGTGTGGCTTTCAATTCAGGATAACGCTCCACCGTGACCAGTAAGCGGCCCAGGGATTGCGATAATGCATCCTGTGACTGCTGGAACTGCTGTATGGCCTCCGGGGATAGGTTTTCAGGATCCACGGTGATAGAAGAAGCTTTGGCACGAGCTTCGATGACTTGCGTGAGGGTTTCCTGCTCGAAATTGGCTGCACCTTTCACGGTATTTACCAAGTTTGGGATAAGGTCTGCCCGCCGTTGGTAAGCGTTTTCCACTTGGGCCCATTTGCCTTTTACGTTTTCTTCCAAATTGACCAATGTGTTATATCCGCAAGAACTGAATGATAAAGCGGTGAACAGGCCAACAATAGCGATGACTAATCTTTTCATATTGATTGAAATTAAAATCTATACTGCCACTAATTTAACACTTTGATGGCAAAATCCATACCTTTGTTACGCTTCGGGATAAAAACCCGACATCATTTCATGCAAAAAGAGATTGAATTAAGTATCCCACCAGAGAAAATCACGGACGATGCTTATATTATCCAAAAGGGCGCAACCCAACTGAATGTTGCGCTATCAAGTGTTAAAAGCATAAAAATCCGTAAACGTTCCATCGATGCACGGAGCAGATTAGCCGTGTTCCGCATCCGGGTAGTTTTCTTTATCGATGAAACGCCTGTTCCTGATATTTTCCACTTCCAGCATGCCAATGTTGCAGATGCAATGCCTATTATCATCATCGGTGCTGGCCCGGCAGGTTTGTTTGCGGCCCTGCGCTGCATAGAACGGGGCCTACGCCCCCTTGTTATTGAGCGTGGCAAAAATGTGCAGGAGCGACGTAGGGACTTAGCAACACTAAATAAGGAAGGCATCGTCAATCCAGACTCCAACTATTGCTTTGGTGAGGGTGGTGCGGGCACTTATTCCGATGGGAAGCTGTATACACGATCCAATAAACGGGGGGATATTCAGCGTGTATTGCAACTGCTAGTAGCCCATGGTGCCACTGAGGACATTTTGGTAGATACCCGCCCGCACATTGGCACCAACAAATTACCGCATATCATCCAAGCTATCCGTAATACCATCTTGGAGTACGGCGGTGAAATCCACTTTAACAGCAAGGTGGTAGATATTACGGAGTGTGCCGGACAAGTACAAGGCGTCACACTGGCTTCAGGAGAGCAACTGGCTGCCAACTCCGTCATTGTGGCCACCGGACATTCTGCCCGAGATATCTATGAACTGTTCCACAATAAACGCTGGCATACTGAGGCCAAACCCTTTGCCCTTGGCGTGCGTATTGAGCATCCCCAAGACATCATCGACCAGGCCCAATACCATTGTGATGTACGGAGCGAATACCTTCCTCCTGCTTATTACAGCCTAGTGGAACAGGTAAACGGACGGGGTGTTTTCTCTTTTTGCATGTGTCCAGGTGGAATCATTGCTCCTTGTGCTACAGACAAGGGTGAAGTGGTGGTCAATGGTTGGTCGCCATCCAAGCGCAACAACCCGTATGCCAATTCGGGCACTGTGGTACAAATCAATTTACAGGATGTTTCAGATGTAGCACATTATCCTTTTGCCCTGCTAGATTTCCAGCGTGAAGTGGAGCAACGAGCATGTGTAGTTGGGGGCGGTAAATTGGTGGCTCCTGCACAACGGATGGTAGATTTTGTACAAGGCAACTTGTCTACTTCCTTGCCAGAAAATTCCTACAAGCCGGGCACCAAAAGCGCCTTGTTATCCGACGTGTTACCTCCTTTTGTACACGATGCCTTGCAGCAGGCACTTCCGCTATTTGGCAAAAAAATGAAAGGTTATTATACCAATGAAGCTATTTTGGTAGGGGTGGAATCGCGCACTTCTTCCCCCATTCGGATACCTAGGGATAAAGACACCATGCAGCACCCGCAGGTAAAAGGATTATACCCCTGTGGAGAAGGGGCCGGATATGCCGGAGGCATTGTATCAGCGGCAATTGATGGGATGAACTGTGTGGATCGCATAAAATCCTAAGAGGTTTTGAAAACCTATTAGGTTTTATATCAAACTATCCATTTTCAAGTCCTTGCTCCACCAGATGCTCTACATATTTACGCACGGTAGCATTGGCAAAACGGTTGGTCACATCAAAAGCAAATGCATGGACCAAGAGCACGCGCGCTTGTGCTTCGCTGATGCCCCGCGACCTTAGGTAGAACAATGCCTGATTGTCGAACTGCCCGATGGTACAACCGTGGCTACATTTGACGTCATCCGCAAAAATCTCAAGCTGCGGCTTGGTATATATGGCAGATTTCTCGCCGATGAGCATGTTATTGTTCTGCTGGAATGCATTGGTTTTTTGTGCATCGAGGCGTACAAATATTTTGCCATTGAACACCGCTGTGGACGTGTCTTGTGTAATATTTTTATACCATTCGTAGCTTTCACAGTGCGGTTTGAGGTGGTCTACGACCGTGTGATTGTCTACAAACTGGTTTCCAGCTGTGAGGGTAACGCCATATAAGTGACTTTCAACCTGGCTGTCATCCAACCGAACATTGATGTTATTGCGCACAAAAGCCGATCCTGGAAAACTGCAATTATAATTGTTATAAAGACTATATTTTTTCTGGTAGATTTCTGTGTGATTAATGTAACTACTTTGTTTTCCAGCCAATTGCAAGTAATAATGATGCAGTTTTGCATTTTCATGTACCACGATTTCGCTTACCAGACTGTTCAGGTTATTTGCCGCGTTATCTTCAGTAATAAATGATTCGATTAGCTCTGCCTCCGCATTGGCTTCAATAACATAGAGATTGCGTGTTTGCGTAAACAAAGGCTCCGTGGCAGAGGCTACATGGATAATGTGGATGGGCTTTTCCAGCACGCTATTTTTGGTTACCGTTATAAAAACTCCTGATTTGAATAATGCAGTATTTAACGCCACGAAGGGATTATCCGTCTTATCCGCGTATTCTGCAAAATACTTGGCAAAGGATAACTGGTCAAACGCCTCTTGGATAGGCAGAATATGGAGGCCAGGCACATCGATGCCCGAAGACAACTCGGCATTGAAAATACCATCCACCAACACCACCCTATATGTATCCAAATTAGGAATAGCCGCTTTACCTATAGCCACCTCGGCTTGAGAGGTCGACGTATCCAATAGATAATTTTGACTTATAAGCGGCTGAACATTGGTGTACTTCCAATCCTCATGTTTGACAGTAGGGAATCCCAGCTTTTCAAAACGTTTAAATGCCTGTCCACGAATCTCATCCAATGAATGGGGGCCCTCTTCCGTAGGCATCCGTTCTTCGTAGGCCCTAATCAGTTGTTTGTATAATGAATCAGTAACTTGTGTAATCATTGTTTGTTTGGTCAATCCGCCATTGCTACCTATTTCGGCCAATGCTTCGTCTACCACAGTTGTTGCTTCCTCACGCTCAATGGTGTCTCCCTTATGTTTATATTGCGTTTTCCGCACCAGCTGTCTCTTTAATCCAATCATAGCCCTTTTCCTCCAATTCTAATGCAAGTTCCTTTGTGCCCGAACGGACAATACGGCCATTGTACAAAACATGCACGAAATCGGGCACGATATATTCCAGCAATCGTTGGTAGTGAGTGATGACAATGAATGCATTATCCTTTGAACGCAGTTGGTTTACGCCTCTTGCCACGATACGTAATGCATCAATATCCAATCCAGAATCCGTTTCATCAAGGATGGCCAATTTGGGTTGCAGCATGGCCAACTGGAATATTTCGTTACGTTTTTTCTCGCCGCCAGAGAATCCTTCGTTCAACGAACGGTTGGCCAGCTTGGCCTCGAATTCCACGAGTTTCTGCTTTTCCTTCACCATATTCAAAAAATCCCTAGCTTCCACGGGTGGCAGTCCTTTGTATTCGCGAATTTCGTTGATGGCAGTTTTTAAAAAATTGATATTGGATACTCCTGGGATTTCCACTGGGTATTGGAATGCCAAAAACACACCTTCACGCGCGCGGTCTTCAGGCGATAGTTCCAGCAGATCTCGTCCGTCAAGCAACACCTCCCCTTCGGTCACCTCGTAAGATTCCCTTCCAGCCAAGACATTACCCAATGTACTTTTGCCCGAACCGTTGGGTCCCATGATGGCGTGTACTTCTCCGGCATTTATTTCCAAATCCAACCCTTTAAGGATTTCTTTTCCTTCTACTTCCGCGTGTAATTTTTTTATACTTAACATTGCTTTTGTTATCTCTCAACGCCGTGTAGACGTTATACTGTTCTTCAACTCTATCTATTAATTTTACCCAAGCACTAACACTAACGCCTGAGTATTAACGAAACGCCTACTGACTAAGTACTAATAAGTATTAGACCTACCCCACACTGCCTTCCAATGATATGGCCAGCAATTTCTGTGCTTCCACGGCAAACTCCATGGGCAGTTGATTGAGTACTTCTTTGGCATAACCATTTACGATAAGTCCTACAGCCTTCTCCGGATCGATACCTCTTTGGGTAAGATAAAACAATTGGTCCTCACCGATTTTCGAGGTGGTGGCCTCATGTTCCAATTTGGCAGATTTGTTCCTGTTTTCGATGTATGGGAATGTATGCGCCCCACAACGGTCGCCAATCAAGAGTGAGTCACACTGGGTGAAGTTACGAGAATTTTCGGCTCCAGCCGCTATCTTGACTAGCCCGCGGTAACTATTGTGGCTGTGTCCCGCTGATATCCCTTTGGAAATGATTTTGCTCTTGGTGTTTTTGCCCAAATGGATCATCTTGGTTCCCGTATCGGCGACCTGTCTATTGCGTGTAAGGGCCACAGAATAAAACTCGCCCACAGAATTGTCTCCCTTGAGGATCACCCCAGGGTATTTCCAAGTGATAGCCGAACCTGTCTCTACCTGTGTCCACGAAATTTTACTGTTGTCGCCTTTGCATATACCCCGCTTGGTAACAAAATTGTAAATACCTCCTTTGCCATCCTTATCGCCAGGATACCAGTTTTGTACGGTTGAATATTTGATTTCTGCATCTTTAAGTGCTATCAATTCCACCACGGCGGCATGCAATTGGTTTTCATCACGCATCGGGGCGGTACACCCTTCGAGGTAGCTAACATAGGCCCCCTCATCAGCAATGATCAACGTCCGTTCAAATTGTCCGGTATTCTCAGCATTGATACGGAAATATGTCGAGAGTTCCATGGGACAGCGCACCCCCTTGGGGATATACACAAAGGAACCATCCGAAAATACCGCAGAATTCAACGCAGCATAAATATTGTCTGTTTGTGGCACAACAGAGCCTAGGTATTGTTTTACCAATTCAGGATGTTCCTGTACAGCTTCACCAAACGAGCAAAAAATAACACCTTGCTCTTTCAGTTTCTCACGGAAAGTGGTTTTCACTGATACGCTATCAAATACGGCATCTACGGCTACCACACCTGCCAACACTTTTTGTTCATCCAGTGGGATACCCAATTTCGCAAATGTGGAGAGCAATTCGGGATCCACCTCATCCAAACTATTCAATTTCGGTTTGGCTTTGGGAGCAGCATAGTATGATATATCTTGGAATGATACCGCTGGATGGTCAAAATTCTGCCAAGTGGGCATATCCATCTGGAGGAAATGCCGCAACGCCTTCAGCCGCCATTCCAATAGCCATTCAGGCTCATTCTTTTTGGCAGAAATCATTCGCACTGTATCTTCGGTCAGCCCTATTGGGGCAATATCCATTTCGATATCAGTGGTAAATCCGTATTTGTATTCTTCGAGCGTCAGCTCCTTCAATAATTCATTATCTTTCGTACTCATAACGCTTTCCCCATTTTGATAAACAAGCAGACGGGCAACCGTCAAACTTCAGAAGTGCAAAGTTACGATTTAAGTGGCAATAAATCTTAGTTATTACCTGTTCATTTTACGTTAAACAGGAGAAAATCAAGCTGATTTCGAGGTTTTGAACTTAAAGCCACCGCTTCTCCATATATTTTTACAAATTGGTGATAATGGCTGATAACACGTGCTACCTCTACCTTATTTCAGATTACCACAACCCATTAACGAATAATATGGAAAATAAATTGTATTATTGCCAAATATAATTTGGTAACGGTATCTATACTCATTACAAGGACAATAACATCAAAAGTATGCCATTCCAACCCGATAAAACCGATTTCAAAATCCTGAAATTACTACAGGAAAACGGCAGGATTACCAATCTACAACTGGCGTCAAACATTGGGCTTTCGCCCGCCCCCACCTTGGAGCGTGTACGGAAACTTGAAAATTCGGGCTATATCAAAAGTTATCATGCCTTCGTGGATGAAGAAAAATTGGGACTGGGTATCAAATCATTTATACAGGTTTCGCTCGACTTTCATACTCACAATGCCATCCCCGAGTTTGTGGAAGCTGTGCGGAGCATCAAGGAAGTGACCGAATGCCATCATGTGACCGGGCAATGTGATTTCATGCTCAAGGTATATGTGAAAGACATCAAAGCCTATGAGTCGGTCATCATGGAAAAGATCAGCAAAATACCATATGTGAAAACTTTCCAGACGATGATGATCATGTCTACCAGTAAAAAAGAACCCATTGTGCCAATGGAGTATTAATGCTTAGACCTCCCAGTTGATGGGCTCCAACCCTTGCTTCTCCAAAAACTCATTTACCTTGGAGAAATGCCTGCATCCAAAAAAACCGTTGTTTGCCGAAAATGGTGATGGATGCGCCGCAGTAAGGATATGGTGTTTATGATAGTCAATGATGGCCGCCTTGTTCTTGGCATATCTACCCCACAATAAAAAAACAATACCACTCCTGCGTGCAGACAATTCAGCGATGGCCTTATCCGTAAACGCTTCCCAACCCTTACCTTGGTGCGAACCTGCGGTATGTGCGCGCACGGTCAACGTGGCGTTGAGCAGCAACACTCCCTGATCGGCCCATGAAGTTAAGTCGCCGTGGTTGGGAATTTGGAGTCCGGGAATATCCGCACGTAATTCCAGATACATATTTCGAAGTGAGGGCGGTATGCCCACACCTTGGGGAACGGAGAAGGATAAACCGTGCGCTTGATCCACATTGTGGTAAGGGTCTTGCCCGAGGATAACAACTTTTACCTGATCAAATGGCGTATGATTAAAAGCATTAAAAATGAGGTTGCTAGGGGGATATACGGAATATTGTGCCTTTTCCGTTCGTAAGAACTCTTTGAGTTGCGACATATAAGGCTGCTCAAATTCGGATTCCAATACCGCTTTCCAGCTGCTTTCTAACTGTATGCTCATGTTTCCAAAACTAAGAAAAATTTGTTTTTGCAATTATACACCTATGTACAATTTTGCAGAAAAACAATTTTGTCGATCTCTTCGCTGTTGTTTGGAACAAATTATGCATAGTGGAAAATACATTTTGCAAAATCTACAATAAAACAAGTTGTTTAAGCGCTCAAATAAACGGATATTTGCATAGTTTTTGTTGAAACAGTGTTACAAAAGAAATAGTACATGTCAAATCTTGTTCGAATTATCATATCCTCCCTTTTGTTGGCGGGAACTGTGGCTTTATTCTTTTACGGTGAATGGGGCTGGGGAATACTGGGTATCCTAATTACCATCATTGCATTTGTGACCATATTCTTCAATGAAAATATGCTCGTTGCTCAGTTTTACCTGCGTAAGGAAAACATGAGTAAAGCAGCCAAATGGCTAGGACACATCAGTAACTATGAAAAGCAACTTATCCGCGCACAGCATGGATATTATCATTTGCTTATCGGTTTGATCGAGTCGCAGAAATCACCCATGCAATCCGAAAAATATTTCAAAAAAGCGCTGTCTTTGGGTCTGCATATGGGGCATAACGTAGCGTTGGCTAAGCTTAGCCTCGCGGGTATAGCCATGGCCAAACGAAATAAACGGGAAGCTACCAAATACCTGCAAGAGGCCAAAAAGGCCGATAAAAATAAGCTGTTAGCCGATCAAATCAAAATGATGAAAGACCAAATGGGCTTGATGGATCGGCAACAAATTCGGTACAGGTAGATTAGGCGTTTATCAGTTGCTCAAGTAAGCATCTAAAAACCGGCCACTTTCTGTGCTGTCTTCGAACACGATTTTCACTACTTGGATAAAAGCTGCTGTCGATGAAATGTTTTCAGCGGTAACCACCAACTTTACAGGAGCGTCAGGCTGCAAGAGGTAATGCAGGTAGTTTTGCTTATCTTCAAACCGCATCAACACACGGCCCAGCGCCATTGTCGAAAAATAATAGGCGTTCCGGTCATCATCCACCAACTGCGTCCCATAAATGTTGATTTTAAGTTCACGCGGATTTTCCTTAAGGCTGGTCAGCAGTAGTGTTGCCGTAGCCGTATTGGTCGCCGAATCGATATGGAATTGCTCCGTTTCAAACTGGATATCATCCACAACAACAACACTGGAATCCTTGGCAGCGGGTTCTAGGTTGCTGTTTTGTGCGAAAACAAGGGTAACCGATGGAAGCGATAATGCCAGTATTAATAATGTGGTCTTCATCATATATGATTTGAAATAAACAACCGCCGTCACGATATGATCACCTCAACCGATCGGCCGACTTAATTAATTTTTCATCCCTACGAATACCGCCAATAGCCATAAGCATAAATATAATGCTTATTGGCAACAGGAAAAAGCCTACACCGATGTTTCGGGCAGAAAGGAATTGCTTAGCTTCGATCAATGCCGCGCTTGATAAGGTGTACAACCAAAAACCAAATAAGACAATGAGCACAATTTCCAAGACAATCAGTTGGATTTGTAACTTGCGATTACGGAATTTGAAGATGATATATAAAGGAAATGCACCCAACAACACCGTGGCAACGGTTTGTAAAATGAAAAATTTCTCCCTAACGGCTTGCCCCTCTAGACCATAATACGCTCCTTTCACATATAGCGCTTTGCCCATACCGCCAATATCCGAATATTGCAGATAAGGGAAAAGGAATAAAGCAAAGATCATAACTGAAGCCAAAATCAACCAAATACTCTGGATGCGTTGTATCATAGGGATATATAATTATTAATAGGGCAAATATAGGGCTTTATGTGCCTTTGGGATATGCTTTTTTTGTTTTTTTACTATTGGCTATCAGCAATCGGCTTCCAGCCATCAGCTCCCAGACCATCATCAACCATTAACCACCCGCCATTAACCATTATCCATAACCAAATTTCATACCTTTGCATCCGTGGAAACAACAAGCAGGCGGTTTTTTATCGAAATAGCCTTCAACGGCGGCAGCTACCATGGTTGGCAAATCCAACGGAACGCCGTGACCGTGCAAGAAGTGCTTGACAAGGCGTTGAGCGTCGTTTGGCACCAATTGATCACCACAGTAGGATGTGGCCGAACGGATACGGGTGTGCATGCAAAGCAACTATATGCACATTTCGATGTTATGGATGATGGTCCTTTTGACCAACCCGATAAGGCCTTGCATAGCCTCAATGCGCTGCTTCCCTCTGATATCGCGGTCAAGCGGTTCATCGCTGTGGCACCCGATGCCCATGCTAGGTTCGATGCCGTGAACCGTTCCTATGAATATCATATGCATTTTCGGAAAGACCCATTCCTCCATGGTTTTTCATGGCGGCTCCGCGACGTCCCAGATGTGGAGGCCATGAACAAGGCGGCTAAAATCTTGCTGGAATATGAAGATTTTTCCTGTTTCAGCAAATCAAATACCCAAGTATACACCAATATTTGTCGCATCACACAGGCAGTATGGCAGTGGGAGGATGATGGGCGGTTGGTTTTCCGCATTTCGGCCAACCGCTTTTTACGCAACATGGTTAGGGCCATCGTGGGCACACTAATGGAAATCGGGCGAGGCGAAAAGCCATCCGATTATATACACACCGTCATCTCAAGTAAGGATCGTTCGGTGGCCGGCGCTTCTGTACCTGCATGCGGCCTGTACCTTACTGAAGTGGTCTATCCTTATTTTTAAGGTTGTCTTAATGATGGGAGCGCCTTCAGCAAGAAAGCATTACTTCTCATTGCCACCTCCTTGCATTCCGTTTAAGTCAAATTACCTAAATTTGGGCATTAATTCAGCGCAACATGAATACACTTCCATTTATTCGGATCATGATCCTAGCTGCATTGCCTGTTTTTTTTGCCTGCCGGGAATCACCCCGTGAGCAGACCAAAGCCACGGCGCAAATCCGCTATGCCTACACACCTAAATATGGCACACTACGAATAGCCAGTGATGTAAACAACCCAGAAATTACCGCGATCAAGCTTTTCAATGACAAACGTACTGATTCATTGACCGCTGTCGAAACGGAAAACGGTGCTTTCATGCTCGTTGTAGACGAATTGCCTTTCCACGAGGTCTACTTCCTGGAAATCAGCGGTAAATCTACGCGGAAAGGCACCAATGGGTTGAGCTGGACCGAACATATTCCGATATGTTTCGAAGGGCAGGCTGACCTAAGCCTAGAACATCGCTTCTTTGATCATCCTGGTTCCATCAGCAAGGTTGAATTTTCCATTGCCGGAGGTGGTGAAGAACAGCAGTTGTTGAATGAATGGCAAGAAGCTCTCAACCACAAACAGGCTGACGTTGAAGGCCAAGTGGTTGGTTTCGGGCAGCTGTCTGCCTCACCTGATCAAGATGCAGAAGGCATTGACATAACCCAACAATTTTTACAACAAAAGAAGCCGTTAGTTGCCTCGCTCTTTTTAGCCTACACTACCAACGACCACCGGAGGCATACTGCGGATTACCTGGATCTGTACATGTCATTACCGCCCCAATCCCAACATACAAAATACGGAATCGACCTCATCCAACGGTTAGACCGAATCAGGGCACCTATACAGCACTTAAACCCCTACACGCAGGTAGTGGCTGTGGACCATGGGTTAAAACCCGTTAATTGGGAAGCTTTTAATGCCCACAAGTATCTTTTATTATCCTTTTGGAAGAGCACGGATAAAACATCGCATGCCAACATGAAACAGATCGTAGAAAAGTTACCACAACTTGAACAGCAGGGAACTGCCGTTGTATATTTATCATTGGACAACAAATTCAGCCGGTGGAAATCCGCAAGTGAAGCAATGAATTTGAAACACAGCTACAAATTGCGAAATGGAGTGCAGCAAAAATTAATTGATTCGCTTTACTTGACAGAGCTCCCCCGCTACATACTCATCCAACCTGATGGAGCGGTGGTTGATGCAGATGTGTCTGTTGAAGAGCTCCCCAAACTCCTGAAGCTCGTGGAGTAACTAGGGTTTGACAAACCGATGAACTTAGATACCATGCAAAATCGTATTTTTGCATCCGGCTAATTTATTTTGGTCAAAAAAAGCAGTTTAAATTGAGCAATCCCCAGGTAACCGGCAAAACATATGATGCACACCTGCTCCGCAGGATGATGCGGTACGTACGACCCTATCGGGCCATTTTCATTGTTTCCGTACTACTTACCATCATCATGGCCGGTGCTGCCCCGGCCCTACCCATGCTCACCGAGTATACACTCGATAAATTTATTCTCCAAAATGATACAGCTGGCCTTCGGATCATGCTGCTATTGATGTTAGGCCTATTGCTGCTGCAAACTGTTATCCGATATTTTCACACGTTGATGACCAGTACCCTCGGGCAATCCGTTATTCGAGATTTACGTATCGATGTGTTCAACCACATCACCAGCCTTCGTCTCAAATATTTTGACCATACCCCGATAGGCCGGCTCATCACCCGCACCGTTTCGGATTTGGAAACCATTGCCAATATCTTCTCCGAGGGACTTATCCAGCTAATCGGGGATATTCTCCAATTGGTGGTTATCCTCGGCGTGATGTTTTACACGGATTGGAAGCTTACGCTTATCGTATTAATTCCAATGCCCTTGATGATTGGCGCCACATACATTTTCAAGGAAGCCATGAAATCGGCTTTCCAGGACGTGCGCAAATGGGTTGCCAATTTGAACACCTTCTTGCAAGAACATATTTCTGGCATCAGCATCATCCAGTATTTTGCCCGAGAAGCACAGGAAATGCGCAAGTTTAAAGCAGCGAATGCTGAACATCGCAATGCGCATATACGAGCCAATTGGTATTTCTCCATTTTTTTTCCTGTCATTGAAATCATCATGGCCATTGCATTGGGGCTATTGGTATGGTATGGTTCAAAATTGGTATTAGCCGGGGAAATATCGCCCGGCGTCATTGTCGCCTTCATCATGTACATCAACATGATCTTCCGGCCTATCCGGGAATTGGTGGATAAATTCAATACGCTGCAAATGGGCATGGTGAGTGCTGAACGTATCTTTGCCGTACTGGATACCGATGAGAAAACACCGAATAAGGGGACGAAGCAACCCAGCCGTATCCAAGGGGAGATTACCTTTGATCATGTTTGGTTTGCGTATGACGAAGATAAGTGGGTGTTGAAGGATATCAACTTCAAAGTAAACCCCGGCGAGACATTAGCTTTGGTAGGCGCCACGGGGGCTGG
This sequence comes from Parapedobacter tibetensis, assembly GCF_024704835.1. Taxonomy (GTDB): domain Bacteria; phylum Bacteroidota; class Bacteroidia; order Sphingobacteriales; family Sphingobacteriaceae; genus Parapedobacter; species Parapedobacter tibetensis. The sequence goes on along the minus strand of NZ_JAMXBE010000016.1, from coordinate 72,186 downwards.
TAAATCTTCTACAATCAATATCCTTAGCCGCTTTTATGAGGTCAATCGCGGATCGATACTGTTGGACGGTTTAGCTATTCGCGAATACGAGCTTAACTATTTACGCCGTACCATCGCTACGGTGTTGCAAGATGTGTTTCTATTCTCTGATTCTGTGGCCAGCAACATTAGCCTCAATGATCCAACGATTACCCGGGAACAAATCGTAGAAGCCTCACAGCAGGTGGGGGCACACGAATTTATCATGCGGTTGCCGGGGGGATATGATTATAAGGTGCAAGAGCGCGGGGCTACCCTCTCCTCCGGACAGGCGCAGCTCATCTCCTTCATCCGGGCCTTAGTGCATAATCCGAGAATATTGGTGCTGGATGAAGCCACCTCATCAGTAGACACCGAATCTGAGGAACTTATCCAGCAAGCCATTGATACCCTGATGAAAGGACGCACCTCCATCGTCATTGCCCACAGGCTTTCCACCATCCAAAAGGCCGATAAAATCATCGTGCTCGATAAAGGCGAGATGAAAGAAATGGGCTCACATCAAGAGTTGCTACGTATGGATGGCTACTATAAGCGGCTTTACGACCTGCAATATCATTCGGCAGGTATCTAGTCCTTCAGTGTTTTAAATTTCTCCCAGGCATTCACCCGGTATTTTAGTTGACATCATTGTTTTTTGTTTGCCTCCCATTTACGGCACCGAAGTCCGTAATCGGAAAGTCGCTTTGCGGGAAATTATACACTTTAATCGCGGGCATCGAAAAGGCGGCATCCACACGAACGGTATTGTAACGGCTGACGCTGTCCTCAGCGTAGACAGCTACCGATCCGCTTTCGCTCAATTTATAAACCTCCGTACCGGCTAGCAGAAAACAGCCTAAACCATAATCCTCAAAGTCCGGTTGGCTTGAATAGGTCACGGGCTGCCCGTCTTTAGGTTCCTTACCAGTTCCTTGCACATAGCCCAGGAAACCGCTTTCATGCAAAGCTTCGCCCGCTAGTGCATTCCAAGCTTTGGTGATAACCGGCAAATATACATCCACATCCACCAATCCCTTATTTAATGCCCACGCCATCCCATACGCGAAAAGCGCCGTGCCTGTTGTTTCCTTTCCGCCGAAGTGGTTGGGATCATGCAGGCTCACATTCCAGAACCCATCCTGGCGCTGCAACGGAATTAACGCTGCAAGCATGTCTTTCAGATCCTGCCGGTACTCTGCGTAATGCGGGTCTGCTTCGGGCAATTCTTCCAATACACGCACCAAAGCGGCAACCACCCAGCCATTTCCGCGCGACCAATAGCAATCTTCCCCGTTGGGTTCCCGGTGGGGGGGTACGAAATCCTTATCCCGCCACCATAGCTTGTCTTCCGGATTGTAAAGGCCGTTGCCGCCCTCCCGGTATTTGGCGTGGCTATACAGCTCATACATCTTATCGAAATAGCGCGTATCTTCGAGTGTTACACCAAGCTTGGTAAAAACGGGCATCGCCATCTGGATGGCATCGATCCAATTCCAGTCGTCCGCCCGTTCATTTTCCACCATCCGGTCAACATTATCTTTGATATTACGAACGTAATCAGGATTCTTATCTATTCGATAGAGATCGATATACGTCTGGCCGCAGCACTGGTTATCGGCATCGCGAGTCACCGACTGGTAAGCAGTTTCCCAATTATGTTTGTTTCCCCATTGCACAGCATATTCGTAATACCGTCTGTTCTCATCTATTGTGTATAAGGCCATTAACCCTTCGTAATAGACGGCCCGGGTCCAGATATTGGCCGGACGGTCCTTATTGGTGACGATGCGTTTGCCAGCATCGGGCCATTTGTCCATGAAATAATCATTCACCCGCCTAAGTTGTTGCAGCACCTGCTCTTTCTTGGGCAGTTGGTCGCCGTCAAAAGGTAGACCAGACGTAACGATCACAGGTTTCGGTGTTGGTGGCAGGTCCTCACCTATGTAAAATCCGGTGTGCGGGGGCTGGTTATACCCCACGTTTTGCCATGCTGCGCTTAACCGATACTGTGGATCATGCATTAGGGTGTGCAGTCGGTGTGGCGTCGGAATCGTCGTGGAATAAATGCGCAGGGATCGGTGGTCTGCCGTGGGAAAGATCACTTCTTCCCGCCAATCGCCAAAGATATCTGCGCTGAGTACCGGTGTAGATTTGGTTCCGTTTATGGATACACACCCGTCGGCGGTAAAAATCGGTCCCTGCCTGTATTTGTCAATGGTGATGCCATTAAGTAATTCTCTTGTGAGGTCACCATCCCACCAGATTAGAAAATTCACGGAACTTGGCATGGGGCCTATCCGTTCACCTTTTGTGTTTAACAGTCCGCCTGAGCCTAAATACCAGAGCTCGGCACCCGGATTATCTCCGTCAATGTTCGCCCCGACGCCCCGCCCTACATCCTGGCCGTACGCGCCCTGCCAAAGCGCCTCTCCGGTACGTGCGTCGCGAAGTGCGGCACCCGGACTATTTACCGGAGGGTTTTCATGGATGGTAAAGATCTCCAGTCCGGGACGCGAGGGCACCAGGTTACCCAAGTGCTGGGCATCCCCATGCCCCCAACCTGTAGTATACAGTGGTTTGCCATCATCATCGATTGCCATCGCTCCGTAAATAACCTCATCTTTGCCATCTTCGTCCACATCGGCAATGCTCAAGTTATGGAATCCTTGCGCGGAATAAGGATTGTTGCCATCTTTTGAGTCGAACACCCAACGCGATGTCAGTTTACCATCTCTGAAGTCCCATGCTGCGATGACCGAACGGACATAGTATCCCCTGCACATCAACAAACTGGGCAGGTGGCCATCCAAGTAAGCAATGGCGGCCAAAAACCGATCTGACCGATTTCCTCGGTTGTCGGTACGCCTAGGCGTACCCCACCCGTCCACGGGTTCCCTGGTGGGTATATAGTCTGCCGTAGCCAGCGCTTTGCCGGTTTGGCCTTCGAATACCGTGAGGAATTCAGGGCCATCCAATATACGCCCTTGCTCATTGCGCCAGTCTTTCGTGCGGTCACCGATTACATTGCCGACACCGTCAACGGTTCCATCCGCTGTTTTGCAAGCGATTTCGGCTTTCCCATCCCCATCGAGATCATATACCATAAACTGGGTGTAGTGTGCTCCCTCGCGGATGTTTTTACCCAGCTGAATGCGCCACAGAAACTAGTAAACCAACTACTGGATATCCGGCGAATCGAAACAGGCAACGAGCGGCTGACCCTTGAAAACAGGGATATAGTCCGGTTCGTCGCCGATACGGTTGACACGTTCCAACAACTGGCGCGGCTGAAGAACATCCATCTCGAAACAAACTTCAGTTTCGCTTCGATGTGGATCAGTTTCGACGCAGACAAAATCGAAAAAGTACTAAATAACCTACTTTCAAATGCTTTGAAGTTTACCAATGATGGCGGGCAAGTCGAGGTTGGCCTGCGTGTAGAAGACAATCACATCCCCGGGTTTGTTGTTATCGAAGTAGTAGACAATGGCCGCGGCATTGCTGCAGGCGATATGGACCATATCTTCAAACCGTTCCAGCAGAGCAGTTTCAACAACGCCGGTGGTACCGGCCTGGGCTTGGCCTATAGCAGGTCGTTGGTTGAGCTCTATGGCGGCGCCATTGCCGTAACGAGCACTACCGGAAAGGGCTGCGCAAACCGCACGGCATTTACAGTCAAAATCCCCAAGGCACTGCAGGCACCTAGCGAACAACCGAATGCAGCTGCCCTCCCTGCGACTGACGCCACAATCACCGGAGCAGAAAAGCACTACGAACACCACCCTATCCAAACTATCAACGGTAAAAATCTACGCAAGCGCTTTACCCTGCTACTCGTCGAGGACAATCCCGAAATGCGGGAATACCTCCGAGACTGTTTTTCCAAGCAATACCAAGTTCTCATCGCGTCAAACGGCGTGGTAGGGTTAGCGGCGGCAATCAAACATACACCAGACTTGATTGTCAGCGATGTGATGATGCCCGAGATGGATGGGATTACCCTTTGCAGCAAGTTAAAAGCGGACGTCCTCACCAGCCATATCCCCATCATCCTTCTTACCGCAAGGACACCTATTGAGTATGAAATGGAAGGCATTAAGACCGGGGCCGATGATTATATTATTAAACCTTTTAATTTGGAGTTACTGTCATTAAAAATCAAGAATCTACTGCTTAACCGTACTCGATTACAGGAGAAATTCAAGGCCAACATCACCATTGAGCCTTCCAAGATAGACCCCATTTCGCCGGACGAAAAACTGCTCAAGAAAGTACTTGGCTATGTGGAAGAACGAATTGATGATTCCGGATTGAACGTGGACGAGATATGCACCAGCATCGGCTTAAGCCGTACCCAGCTTTACCGCAAAATGAAGGCCCTTACGGGCTCAAGCATCGCCGATATCATTAAGGAAATACGGCTTAACCGTGCGAAGCAATTGCTCAAAGACAATAAATTCAATGTGAACGAGATCGCATACATGGTGGGTTTTACGGACACCGATTATTTCCGAAAATGCTTCAAGACCAAATTCGGTTACTCACCATCCAAATATACCAAAAAATACGAAGAAGCTTAAGATCGTCGTGGGATGCTAATGTTTATCGATGCTCACCGCAAAAATGAGCCCGCCTTGGAGATTCATTTCCAAATTAGTCGAGAAACATCAATGCGCTGTCGTTGACTTCATACGATGCACTATTGAGTAGCCGATATACCTCCGCACCTGCCAAGATCACTGGCCCGTATCCATGCGCGGCGAATTTGTTCACCGGCCGGTAATAATAAAAAGCGGGGTCGAAACCCATGCCCGTTCCCACACAAGTGCCTTCCACCTGCCCGTTTTCATTAACCTTGGTGCTGACAGCGTTCCACGCTTGCAAGGCCATTGGCCCGTAAGCCTTTACATCGAGCCACCCCTGATTGATGCCGTGGGCAATGCAATAGGCGTAAATCGCTGTCGCGGACGTCTCCAGGTAGGTGTCGTTGCGATCGAGCAGCTGGTGCCAAAATCCAGTGCCATCCTGCAAGCGTGTTAAGCCCCGAACGTGTGCCCTGAACTGTTCCAATAGCTTCTCCCTCGCCGGGTGGGTCGCCGGCAACGCCGAGAGTATCTCCAGTTTCGTAAGCAACGCCCATCCGTTGGCACGCGCCCAGTGGAAATGCGGATGCGGCTCCATACCCTGCACCCATCCATGCATGTACAGTCCCCTTTCCGGGACGAACATCCGGTCGGCAAACAACCAGAACTGCGTGATGACCTCGTCAAAATAGCGCTGTTCGCCGGTCAGTTTACCCATCTGGGCTAACGCCGGCAAACTCATATAAAGGTCATCCAGCCAAAGTGTGTTAAGTAGCGGCCGATTACGCGCCAACGTACCGTCTTCGAGCCGGAATTCCCTGTGGAGGATGTAATCGATATAGTTCTCAATCAGCGGTGTAACCTCTTTCTGTATAGCGCCCGTTTGCAGCGCTTTGATGATTGCGGCGCACATCGCACCGGCATCGTCCAACGCACCCGGATGGGTAACCGAGTGTACGGCCGACCGGGAGAGTGCCCCCTCGCCGAGCGAAGCCTGGAAAGCCGAAACGACATCGGCAATGAAATCGATCCGTTTCTGCGTGTATTGGAGGTACCGGTTGTCGCCTATGGCTTCTGTTGCTGTAAGCATCGCACCGTATGTCACCCCCCATTCGTAGCTGATTAAGCGGAAATCACCCTGCTCGAACACCGTATTCGTATCCACAGCGCTCAAATCGTCCACAGGGTGTTGGCTGTTTTTGTCGACCAGCCGTGCAGGTGTCGTCTCATTAAGATAGGCATGCACCCGGTCTACCACCTCCTTCACGTTGTCTGGGGTTGTTTCACCGTAGGTTACCGGGTATTCAGGTTTCAGCAAATGGAGCGGGGTATTCGCGTCGTTAGTCACATCCTCCTCATCCTCCTTCGGGTTCATGCATGAAAAGAGCAGGCTCGCGGAGATCGCAAAGACGGCTATCTGTTGGAAAAAAAGTTTATACATAGTTTTACCTCGAAGGCATACAAGTGTTCGACACAAAGTTATGTGAGGCGGTGTTGACGTCGAGGTAAAAATCATCCAAATTCCATGTAAAAATATTTCATTTTGGCAATCGGAATGACTAGAAGGTCGCTTCGTTGATATCTTCGGGTCTGACATCGAGATACTTCTACTGAACGGCCGCTTTAAATTTAAATGCCCGCTCATCGCCCCCAGCCATACAGGCCAGGAGCGCCTTTTTGTCGGGCAAAACATGGATGGGCATTAATCTAATCCCCGCTTCTTCATCAGGTGTACCGGATTTGGATCGGTTCCCCGGAAGTTGCGATAAAGTACGGCAGGTTTTGCTGTTCCTCCGCGTTCGAGGATGTTCTTTCTAAACGAATCGGCCATGGTCTTGTCATAGAGACTGGTTTCCTTGAAAGCTGCAAACGCATCAGCATCCAGCACCTCAGACCAGATGTAACTGTAGTACCCCGCTGAGTATCCCCCTGAGAAAATATGCTGGAAATATGTGCTGCTATGCCGTGGGATGATTTCATCGATAAGCCCCGCTTTTTTCATGGATGCTGCCTCAAATTCACGGGCGTTTACTGTAATGGGGCTTGTGATCGTGTGGTAGTCAAAATCCAATAGTGATGATGCCAAATACTCCACGGTTGCGAAACCTTGGTCAAAGGTACCCGCGCTTTCTAGTTTGGCAATCAGTTCATCGGGTATGGCTTCGCCGGTTTGGTAATGCTTGGCGTACACTTTCAATACCGCTGGGTCTTCCGCCCAATTTTCCATCACCTGTGAAGGCAATTCAACAAAGTCCCTCGAAACCGACGTACCTGCCAAGCCACAATAAGTCACATTGGACAACAACCCATGCAGCGCATGCCCGAACTCATGAAACAATGTGGTGGTTTCATCGAATGTCAACAAAGCGGGCTTGTCGCCAAAGGGCTTGGTGAAATTGCATACATTGATAATCACCGGAGCCACACGTTGCCCATCTTCGGTGCTCTGGCTTCTAAATGAGCTCATCCATGCTCCGGGACGCTTGGATTCACGCGGAAAGTAATCGACATAAAACACGCCCAAATGGCTGCTATCGGCATCAAGCACTTCATATGCCGATACTTCCTCATGGTATACGGGCATATTTTCAAGAGCCTTGAACGTGATTCCATATAGCTTTGTCGCCACCTCGAAAGCTCCTTGCCTTACCTGATCCAAGCTGAAATAGGGTTTCAGTTCATCTTCGTTGAGCGAAAAGCGCTTCTGCCGGATTTTCTCTGCATAATATCGCCAATCATAAGGAGCCGGGTCAAAATCTCCTCCGGCCGCTTCGATTTCCTTTTTGATATCATAGGCTTCAATTTTGGCTTTGGCAATGGCTGGCTTCCATAGATCGTTCAGGAGTTTTTGCACATTGTCTGGATTTTCGGCCATTGCCTCCTCCAGCACGTAATGTGCATGTGTGGGGTAGCCCAATAGATTGGCTTTCTGCAAACGGAGATTCGCAATCTTGACCAGAGTCTCGCCGTTATCCCTGTCATTACCATTGCCTCCACGGTTTTTATAGGCCTCCCATACCTGTCTGCGCAAATCCCGGTTGTCTGCATATTGCAGGAAAGGCATCACGCTGGAGTTTGAAAGAGTAAACACCCATTTACCTTCATGCCCTTTATTTTTAGCGGTTTCAGCAGCAGCGGCAACCAGTCCGTCCGGCAATCCGGCCAGGTCTTCCTCCCGCTCGACAACCAATTCATAGGCGTTGGTTTCGGCCAATACATTTTGTCCAAACTCGGTGGTCAACACCGCCAGTTGTCCATTGATTTCGCGCAATGTTTCTTTGTCTGACTCGCTTAAATTGGCCCCATTGCGAACAAAACTCTTGTAGGTTTTTTCAAACAGCATGAGTTGTTCGTCGTTTAGGTTCAGATTTTCGCGGGCCTCCCATACAGCGTTGACCCGGGAAAACAATTGCGCATTAAGGGATATGTTATCGCTGTGAGCCGACAGTTTCGGTGCCAACTCTTTATCCAATGCTTGGATATCCCCATTGGTGTTTGCCGAATTGAGATTATAAAATACGGACGATACGCGCTTCAACAACTGCCCTGCATTGTCCAATGCTAAAATAGTGTCATCAAACGTGGCGCCTTCGGAATTGTTCGCGATGGAGTCGATCTCCGCTTCGTGTTGCTTGAGAGCTTCGTCAAACGCAGGGCTGAAGTGTTCATTTTTGATTTTGTCGAATGGCGGCACCCCGTATGGCGTATCGTATGCTGCCAATAATGGATTTTCGGTTTTTTGTTCACAAGACACCAATACGGTGGAAATAATCATGAATGATGGTAAGATTTGGTTAAACTTCATATAATGGAATGCTATATTTCGGAACCAAAGTTAAGAATAAGTTTTGTGTTGGTGTATGCGTTACTGCCTCACCAACTCCAACTTATTCAATTCTGCTGTGATAAATCCTAGCTCATCCGATGTAAGGCTAGCGTCAACGGCCCTAGCATCCTGCACAGCCTGTTGGGTATTACGTGCCCCTACCAACGTGATGGTAATACCCGGTTTTCTAGCATCAAGGAGGATCTTAAACATATAAGTGACAACATTTTGGCCGATAGACTAAAGCTACTTGAACAGCATAAACTCATCACACGGAATGATGATTTTAGTGAAGTGCCTATACGGGTAGAATACGTGCTCACCCCTACGGGCGATCAACTAAGTGACCTGCTGGATCAGCTTTGTAAATTTACGGAGAACCAAATTGTATTTCCCGGATAAACGAATATCCATGTTTCGCTTGCTATTAATTAAGCGCGGCTCTTACCACGCGAACCTCGTCAATGGAAATGGTATACGTTTGGTAAGGATGCCCAATGGAAGAAGCTATCAGCCATGCCCGAATACCAAAACAATGTATCCAGAAACGAACAAATTTTCTTATATCCTACAGCATATTCCGATTTTTAAACCGTTGGTTTAGGCTTCGATATGTTTGCTATTGGGGTGTGTTTTATTCCATAATATTTTATTTCCAAATACTGATGCCCCTAAATGAGTGAAGCATCAGTATTTGGTGACATGCTTACGCTGTATTACCTAGAGCCGTCTCATCTACAATGACGGCATCAGGCGCATTCTTCTTTACGGAAGCGATGCCGTTTTCCATTCCAGAAGTGGCGCTGTACATTTCACTCGTACCGATAATTTGGCCGTTACTGGCCTTCAAATTGAAGAAAGGGCTACCATTTTTAGCGGTTTTTCTTTCATAACGGCTGTCATCTGTTGCGTTTTTCTTGACCGATGCAACACCGTTTTCGCAAGCGGCTTTTGTTGTGTACCCCTCGCTGGTTAAAATCACTTCACCATTACCTGCCTTCAAAACAAACTGGAATTCTCCGTTCTTTCGGGTTTTAATCACAAATTTTCCCATAACAATCTGGTTTTTTTTATTAATACGTATGATTAGATAGATTCGAATATATAAAAACTTTTGTATATGCTGTATAAAATATTATCTAATAATCTTTTAATAACATAAATTTAAAACAGCTTCCTATACATTATGATGGATTCACCTTGGCCATTTATCAGCAAAATTCTTCCACGTGCTGCAATAATGAACGTAAAGCTTGGGATTTAGAAAGACGGTAAATTGTCGCCATTTAATGACACAAAAAAGGCTCCCAACCGGGGAGGTTGGAAGCCTTAACTAACCAATTATAAACCTAAATTATGAAGGTACAAATATAGCCCATGTGCATGGACAATCCATAATCATTAACGTTTTTTAACATAATGGCATCAAAATTCGTCCCGCATTTCTGCCCTTTCGTCCCATCCATGTGGCCATCAATCCCATAAAACTTAATATTGCACCGATGAATTTCAAAGGGATGTAACAACTTGGCTTCCAATTCATCTAAATTACCATAATCCACGCATAGATGAGACAGCTAACCCGTTTCTTTTGGTTTTGCAGCGGTGTACACCAGCAGACACTGGAAAAATACCCCGCCGAGCATAATAAGTACGTGGGTATTGGAGCTACTATATTCTTCACGGGGCTGTTTGCCGCCCTGTCTGGTGGTTATGCCTTATATTTTGTGTTCAGCGGCGGTGCTTTTGCCATCCTATACGCTGTCCTGTTTGGCATGCTGTGGGGGTTAGCCATTTTCAATATGGATCGCTATATCGTGTCAAGTATCAACAAAAATGCTTCGGGTGGCCGACAGCTACTACAAGCCACACCCCGCATACTCTTGGCCATACTCATTGGCATCGTCATTGCCCGGCCATTGGAGCTCAAAGTGTTTGACAAAGAAATCCGAGAGCAACTTCGGGTGACTTACCTGGATCTGCAACGTGCAAAGATAGACACGCTCAACAACGCTTTCGAAAGCAAATACCGCATTGAATTGAATAAGCTAACGGAGTTGAAGACCGAGCGGGATTCATTGGAATCGGCCATCAAAACCGACCGCATGAAGTTGAAACTGGAAACTTTTGGCGACAAGACTCCTGAAACCTCAGGTATTATCGGTTACGGCCCCTATGCCAAACAACGACAGGCGGACCTCGAGAAACAGGAGCAATACTTGGATACCCTGCGCGCATCCATTCAACGACAGGAAGCCTTCATTCAGCAGCGCAAACAATTTGATGGATTGTTGGATGAACAACTGCTGACAGGTGCCCAGCTCGACAGCGCTGTGAACATCGCCGGATTCGCTGACCGGAATGCAGCACTAGGCGACTTGAAATACCATGCAGATGGAAGCATACATACGGCAAATTATTGGTCCATCACCTTCATCATGCTGCTTTTTATCTTCTTTGAGTGTCTCCCAGTATTCGTGAAGCTGATGAGTGCGCGCGATGCCTATGACGTGGACCTCAAGGACAACCAATCCATAGCTATGCATCGCTCAGGAAAAGGCCGCGACGCGGAGATCGCCATTATTGACGGTATGCATGATACGTATGTGCAGGCAACCCTCGAAAAGCGCAAGGCTGAATTATGGTAGGATGAAAGCCTAAACCATTAATTCTCCTTTTGCTCATGTACCCGACATGGAACACCTCCTCCATTCATCCCACCTTCCCCCGGTTTCATCCCAATTTATTGTGCCAACCTAATTGATTGCCTAACATTGTAGCAAATCAATTGGACATGAAACTCAATCGCATCGAATCCATTTTGGCTACGGCCATTTTTATTTTCATTCTCATATTTATGTATAGTAATGGTATCCATCATGAAGGCAGACATACTGTTTTTGCCCTGATGGCTTATACTACGGTCATCTATGGGACTTTCATGGTATTCACTCAATGGATTTCACCAACGTTTTTCCAGCCCCGTAAAATCGAAGGTGGTATCGCCTTCACGCTGCTGCTTTTCTTCTTGGTTTGGCTGGGGCTCACCACCAGCATCTGGGTACGGGACTACCATCATTGGGGCGAGGGCCAGTTTGTTATTCACCTGAAGCGAGGTGAGTCGTTGGGGGGCGCATTGCTCGTGTTTCTACTCCTCTTTGCCTATGAAGGCATCAAGCGGCTGATCCGTTACCTGCAGCAAACCCAAAATACACTGGCTACACGTATCGCCAAAGAAAGCCTGGTGGTGCTGGGCGCGGGAGCGCTGATTGCTCCAATGCTTTTTGCAGTTAGTGGCTCACTCGCGGCATTCTGGGTGAGTGTGGTGCCGTATGTATATGTGATCTATGCCATGAATATGTATTGGTTGCTGCCACTTAAGGAGAAACGGAAGCATACGTTCCTACTGTATATCGCTATCGCCATCGGGATATCATTCGTTGCCTTCATTCCCTTCGGCCTGTTCTTCTTAAGTGTGATCCGGTCTGACGAAGAGGTATATTTTGTGATATGGATATGCATCAACCTGATTATGCTTCCACTGGCTAATTTTGTATACCAACGCCAACGGGAACGCATTACGCAATTGGTGAACCTCAAAATGGAGCTTGGGCAGACATCGGCCGATCTCAGTTTTCTGCGTTCGCAGATTAATCCCCATTTCCTGTTCAATATCCTGAATACCCTGTATGGTACCGCGCTTCAGGAAGATGCCGAACGTGCGGCTACCGGTATTCAGAAATTGGGCGACATGATGCGCTTTATGCTGCATGAAAACAACCAGGATAGCATTCTATTGGCGCGCGAGATTGACTATCTCCGCAACTACATTGACCTGCAGCTATTGCGCACCGCTACTACTACGGGTATCACCGTGGAGTGCGATATCAACGATGCATTGGAAGGTACGTACATCGCACCGATGCTGCTCATCCCCTTTGTGGAAAATGCGTTCAAGCACGGCATCAGCCTGCAGGAAAAATCGTGGATAAAAATCAGTTTGTACGAATCGGAAGGCAAGCTGTATTTCGATGTGCATAACAGCATCCATCGCAAGCCGAAATCCGATCCGGAGGGGCGCCACTCGGGCATTGGGCTGGAAAACGTGAAGCAGCGATTGGCGATGCTGTATCCCGATAGGCATGACCTGGTGATACGGGAAACTACGCAGGAATTTTTTGTGCATTTGACCGTAATATCCTAAGGAAAGATGAAAAGAATCATATTGAGCGTTGTTGCAGTGTACGGCTACTTATTTTCGTACGCGCAATTTGACCTGAAGGGACATATTAAAAACTTACCGATAGGGGAAACAGTGACCGTGAATGTGCCGTTTGTCTTTGGGTATTTCGAAGACGAGAACAAGCCATTGGTTGCAAGCAAGGATGGAAGCTTTGATATGATGTTGCCGCTGGATGAAGAAAAAATAGGCTATCTCCGATGGGGGGATTATGAGGCTTTCCTGTGGATGCGGCCAGGCGCCGGGTTGTCTGTTGAACTGGACGCCGCCAACGGCAGCATTACGTTCGGAGGCCCCATGGCCAATGCCAATAGGCTACTCCATGAGCTGGAATTGAACGCCAGCCCAGATTTTTATAGCGAAAAGAAGCGAGTTGACGTTAATGAGATGCAGGATAGTGTTATTCGGCCATATACAGTACAGCTAGCTGTAAAAGTGGAACAGATCGATGCTAGCCCGCTAAGTGCCCGTGAAAAAGAATTTCTGAAAGCCGAACTACATGACCATTTCTTGGCTTATCTTGATCTTTATGTGCGCACAGCGGACTGGCCTACTGAGGTATGGAGCGCTTTTGTCTTGGATATGATGAAAGGAGAGACGCCGCAGCCCCGATCGTACCTAAGGGGACCGATGTATTATGCCTTTATCGATACGTATTTGGGTTTTCTCGAAACGCGGGCGTTTGCTAACCGGGATAATCCGGCACGGTTTGCCGAGCTATTGGACTCGGTATATGGTGTAAGTAGCTTTGATAGCCTGGATGCGGTGTATGAACGGAATGGAGAGGCTTATATAGAATGGCTAGCTGTGAAACGTGCGTTTGATGCCCAGACCGCCGAGGAATACCTCGCCAAGCAAATTCAGGAGAACTATGAGGATGGCCACCTTTCCGAAGGGGAGTGTTTGCTGGATGAATTGCGCACGTCGTTCAGCAATAGCGTGTATCTGGAGGCGTTGACAAGCAAAAGGGCACGGTTGGCGGAACAACTAACGAAGCCCAATAATCAAATTGTGATTCCGGAGGACTACAGAACGTTTTCGAGCATCAACACGTTTGTACAGCAATTCCACGGGAAAGTGGTGTATTTGGACATCTGGGGAACGTGGTGTGGACCCTGCAAAATGGAGATGCGCCATGTACCACAACTCAAGGAGCGCTTCGAGGACAACGATGTAGTTTTCATCTACCTGGATATGGATGACGACAACAAGGACACCAAATGGCGCGAATACATCCAGGTGAACGGGATAACAGGAATCCACCTTCGCAAAAACAAGGTGGATATACAGGCCATATGGAGCGAATTGCTGCCCAATGACAAAAACCTGCATGGCCGCTATCCTAGTTATTTTTTATTTGATAAAAATGGTAATTTAGTGGACGAATCCGCTAAGCGGCCAAGTGAAAAAGAAATGTTGTATTCACAAATAAAAAAATACCTTAGACAGTGACCGCTATTGCCATAGACGACGAACCGATTGCGCTTGACGTGGTAAGCAGCCACGCGGCCAAGGTGCCCCTCTTGGATTTACAGGCGACCTTTACCAATGCATTCGAAGCGATGGATTACTTGCGGCAGCATCCGGTGGACCTGCTGTTTCTCGATATTAAGATGCCAGACATTTCAGGGATTGAGTTTTTTAGGAGTCTCAATAAAAAACCGCTTGTGATCTTTACTACCGCGTATTCCGAGCATGCGGTTGCAGGCTTCGAATTAGACGCTGTGGATTACCTGCTCAAACCCTTTTCGTTACCCCGCTTCCTCAAAGCGTGTAATAAAGCGCATGAATGGCTGCAACTACGCAATACAAATGACACGAAATCAGCATACATCTTTGTAAAGACCGGATACGAACAGGTGAAGTTATCCTATCAGGAGATTGACTACCTCGAAGCAACAGGCAATTATGTCAACTTCGTGCTGGGTGACCACCATATTCTTAGCCGGATGACGATCACGGAATGTGAAGCATTGCTTCCACCTGATAAATTCCTGCGCATCCACCGTTCGTTTATTGTCGCTTCAGCAAAGATAAATAAGATAGAACGCCATCAACTCACCGTCAATGGCAGCATACTACCCATAGGGGCCTCCTACATGCACGAAATTCGGCTTTTGACAGAAAAATAATCCCTGGACAGACAAGCCTCTATCATACAGCCACGAGCTAACTGTCCGTTTTCGAACACTTACTGCACGATATCGAACGCAAACCAGCAAAACACTAACACGCAATTTGCTTATTATCTTATAGTTATAATTTTGGCGCAAACTATGTACATCCTATGCCAAAAATAAAGCAACGAAATGTTCTATAGTATCCGTTATATAATTTGTTTGGGGGCGTTCCTTTCCTTAGTTGGCCAAATCGCTATTGCACAAGACACCTTAACCCTTGAACGTTGTATTGAATTGGCTCTTGAAAATAACCTAGATGTTCAGCAAAGCCGTATACGTTCCCAAAGTGAAGCCATCAACTTGCGGCAAACGAAGCATAACCTGCTTCCCACACTGGGAGCTGAATTGCGCCATAGCTATAGCCAAGGACGAACCATTAACCCTACCACTAATCAATACGTGGAGCAAAGTTTTACCTCCGGCAATCAAAGCCTCAACAGTTCACTGGTATTATTCGATGGGTTACGGATGTTCCGTAGCATTACCCAGCAGACATATGCCTACCGTGCTTCCCAATTGGAAGAACAGTTGATGAGGGAACGGATAGCACTTGGTGTCACATCAGCGTATATCCAAGCATTAACGGCCCGCGATATGGTATCCCAAATCGAAAATCAGGTGGAAGTGACACATGAGCAGGTTAAACGAAGTACAGTGCTCAACGAAGAAGGGGCCATTTCGCCGGGCGACTACTATGACCTCAAGGGGCAGTATGCAAGCGACCTCAACAATCTTAACGATGCAAGAAACACACTCAATGAGGCCCTAGTTAGCTTATTCAAGCTCTTGAATTTACCTTATGATGGGGCGACCTCACTAACCTCACTACAAGAACTGCCCCTATCGGAAGCCCAAGTAGCAGATGCCGACCAACTTTACCAAACAGCTTCAGATCGTTTGGGCATCATCAAGGCTGCCGATCATTGGAAAAAACAAGCGGAATTCGGACTTAAAGCTACACGTTCTTCTTATTTTCCCTCATTATCTATGGGGGCTGGATTATCTAGTAACTATTCACAAGACGGTCTAGGCACTTACTATGATCAAGTGCAGAACAACCTTGGTCGGTCGTTAGGTTTTACGCTTTCCATACCGATTTTATCAAGGCTTCAAGTACGGAATAATGTTGCTCAAGCCAAGCTTAACTTGTCAGACGCAGAGAATATTGCTCAGACACGCCGCAATGAGCTACAACAAACCACAAGCCAAGCGTTATTCAACTTAGACGCAGCAAAGGAGCGCTATAAAAATTTAGTGGAGCAGGTGGCACATTATACTGAATCGTTCCGGATAGCCGAAGTGCGCTTTAATACGGGAGACATCAACTCCGTGGAATTCCTCATTGCCAAGAACAAGATGGACAATGCCAATGCCAACCTGGTGATTGCCCGTTACCAATGGCACCTCCGGCAGCGCATCGTAGATTACTATAACGGGGAGATGATATTGGATGGCGAAAACTAATGAAAGGGATAAGCATGCTTGACTTGGATATCTACAAAAGTTCCCACCGGAAAAGCGTCCTTAGCGTGGTTGATTACCCTTACTTGCAAATGCCCATCCCCCACCAGTAGTTCCTCATAAAACCCTTTGAACCGCACGTCCAATACTTCAAATGGTGACGAAGGGTTTTCGTGCAAATCCATCCATTCGGGGTGGATGGCAATGTTAGCGCTGGCTTCGATACGCAGTTGCGTCGCCTCTTCCTGGCTTAGGATATTGCTTTTGGCAAGCAGTCTCGCCGTATAAGCATTAGGTGGTTGCCGATAAAGTACGGCAGGATTACCCGCCGCCATCAAATGCCCTTCCTTCAATACCAGCAATTTATCGGCCATGGATAACACTTCAGCAGGATCATGCGAAACCAGCACCACGGTAACGCCCGTTTCCCTTACGATATCTATAATGTCGCGTTGCAGCACTTCACGAAACGAAGCGTCTACTTGGTTGAAGGGTTCATCCATTAGCAGCACTTCCGGTTCGTTGACTAATGCCCTCGCTATAGCCACGCGTTGTTTCTCGCCTCCGCTCAGGTCCGCAATGCGCTGCTTATCAAGATGGGCCATACGCAGTCTTTTTAAGATCTGTGCAGTTTTGCTGTATTTGGCCTCCAAATCCGTATTAGACAATTGCGAGGCTACGTTGTCCCACACATTGGCATAGGTGTTGAGGTCATCGAAACCCTGCGATACCATCCGCATGGCATCATGTCCGGGAATGAGCTTTTCTTTTGGATTGGGCACTCGCCATCCCCGATATCGCACCTCGCCATCATCCGGCCCCAGCACCCCGTAAATCAAGCGAAGCAATGTACTTTTGCCACTCCCGCTTTCGCCGATGATGGCCGTAATTTGTCCTTCGCTAATACCAAATGACAACCCACTAATGGCTACAATTGGTTCCTTGCCATGGAAAGAACGACTCAGGTTTTTCCCATGAATCAAAGGGAGACCATCCTGATAGGTATCGTTTGGTAATGTACAAGAAGAGGCGCTCATGGGTTGTATAGCTGTTAAAAAAATCGAAATCATGCAGACGGCACGAAGTTAACAAAAATATAGGGGATAGTCCGGAAGTTGGGAAGTCTAAAGATCACCAGGACAGTTAGCAGCTAGATTTTAATCAAAAAGAGCTTCCCACAAGCACTTTCGTGGGTATGGGGATTCAGGAATCGTCCGGTCAACCGCGTAATTCGGAACGTTGGATGTTCATAGGATTCTGCCACCGGAATGCCTGCCTCACGAATGATGTTCAAGGTGCCTTCATGTGCCAGTATCCATGTGGTTTCACCCTGATCGACCCGCTCCTTCACCCCCTCTAGATCAATGGCAATAGGCAACGTTTCCATATAGAAATAAAAAGCAAATTCAATCATCTCCCATGTACCTCAACGCATCCTTATCCACTTTTGCTTCGTGCTCGAAAGCAAGTTCGCTCAATCCTTGATAACGGAGCAACTGGGGGTAGAAATTGGCCTTCAACAGGAAATAAAGGGCAGCACTGAATGCACCTCGCCGTCCTCATTTCCATTACGTTCTATATCATTGCAGCCTCTGTGTCACTCTGTGGAGCCTATTTTGTTTTTAACCCTCGTCCATTGGAGATTATTAAATTGCCGGACAGGAATGGAGATTAATGATGCTCAGTATGCTGCACTCCTTGCCCGGACTTGGCCAACTAAAACCCAAGCATCAGCCCAAAGGTAAAGTTCTGTAAACCTTCTTGATTCGGGCTATTTTCAAAGATATCATTAAAATAGTACTTGGCATAGATGCCGAATGCGCCCACTCCAAACCGGGCAAATGCACCGTACCGGAATTGGGTGAAATTATAATTATCCTTAAATTTCTGCTTGCCCAATTCTCCACTTTTGAACCGCTGTGTCCCTTTGAGTAGGAAGCCGCCTTCTGGGCCAAATGCAAATCGCAGGCGGCCGAGTCCGTTATAATATTTACTGCGCAATTCAAACGTAAGGGGCAACCGGAGGTAAGTGGATGTGAGGCGGTTTTTTGAATAATCCACCTCGGCGTGTTCCCAAGTCAGCGGAGTAGTGTTTTCGAGGAAATCAATGTTTTCTCGTAAGCGGATATAGGTCCAGTCAAAACCGCCTGACAGGAATATACGGAAGTTGTCATTGAAGCGATAGCCTGCCTGCAATAGGTCAAATCCGAAGTTGACCGTCTTGCCGGGGCGATACCTGAAATCTCGGTTATTGTCTGATAAGGAGAAGCTTCCATTATCCAGTAGCTTAGCCAATCCGAGGTCAATTCGCGAAAATGTGATGCCATAAATGGGATAGGATGTTTTAGGATGAGAAGTGGTTACTTTCACATGCTCTTTTCCATTGGTTTCATTTGAATCAAGCTTATAGGCCTTCTCTGATTTTTCAATAGTAATCATTCCCTCATCCTTGCCTGGTATGATGATACGTACTTTACGCTTCTCCCCAGTCTTTACGTCTTCCATGATGACGGTATCGGCAGGGAATCCTCCTCCCCTTCGAAGGCTGTCTATCCGTTTTTTCTCCTGTGCAGGCGCCATCAGAACGGTGGCGCAGCATAACACTGTAAGGCTAATAGATTTCATCTGTTTAAATTATTCGTTTGTGTTCGTCTTTAGCGGCACTCATGAGCGCTACGCTGAGTTACTAATGTATTGTATGTTTTTTCCTTCAATAAACCTATGAGGTTTTCTTTTCTTATTTTATTTTCTTCTTCTTGTTTTTGGCCAATCCAAAATTAAAGTCCAATTTCAGCGATCCTTCATTGTCATTGGAGAAGGTAACCAGCTTTTCCTCACGTTGGTCCACTGTACCTACCACATAATTCAGAATGTTGCTGAGACCAAAGGGTTGTTTCCCATCAGTTGAGGCTAACATCGTCTCCTCCTCATCCTCCAAGATTACCGGTGGTTTTATATCCGGCACATTAGCCACCACATTTTCCGAAACGATGGTTCCATCCTCGGGCTTATCTGAGGCAACGGCCCCTATCTTTCCTTCAGCAGGCTTCTCGGTTTCTAACACGTCCTTAGTAGTAACCCATTGAGAAGGATCCGTCTCGTTTGGCGATTCTTTCGCTACTTCACGCGTTTTCTCCACACCCCTGGTGTTCTCGTTTCTTTCAATCCTTGATCTTTTTTTGGCAAATAACCGCTTCAACCGTTCAACATCCAACGGGTCAACTGTTGTCGCTGGCTTTTCCTCCGGTATATATGTTGCGACTGGCTTCCTGCTATCTTCCTCCTGAATTACCGCCTTGCCTTGCAGGTAAGTTACTTCCAGTGGACGACTATACCAATAGGCCATGCCACACACCACAAGCAATGTAGCGGCCACAGCCAGCCACCACGTGGGCAACCGACGGCGTCCTCGGGCCATCGATACCATATGGTGCCCATCCTGCGCGTCCAACTGGGCCTCAATCTTATCCCATAAACCTGTGGGAACTTCCGGTTTAAAGTTTTCGAACTTATCGCGCATCTGGCGATCAAATCCCTTATCTTCATTTGGATTCATATGTGCCTCCTTTTATTTTTTCCTTGAGCCATGCCCTTGCCCTTGATAGTTGGGACTTGGATGCTCCTTCACTGATATGCAGTGCTTCTGCGATTTCTTTATGCGAATACCCTTCCAGGGCGTACATATTGAATACAATACGATAACCGGCTGGAAGTGTTTGGATAATCTGCAACAAATCTTCGCACTCCAATGCGTCCATGGCAAATGTTTGCATACCATCATGAGTCTCATCGATTTCCACTGCATGTCCGCCCCGCATGTTTTTACGATAAGCTGCTATCGCCGTATTCACCATGATTCTCCGGATCCATCCTTCGAACGATCCTTCTCCCCGATAGCTTTCAATATTGCCAAAGACCTTCATAAATCCCATTTGGAGCATATCTTCCGCCTCAAAGGTGTTGTTTGCATAACGCATACACACGCCCAGCATTTTGGATGCCAATGCACGATATAGCTTTTCCTGTGCCTGGCGGCTACCTTCCTTGCAGCCTTCGTACAAACTATCGATCGTAATCGTCTGTTCCAATTCTGGTGTGTTTATTAGTATGATGGCAATATTCGTAAAAAGGTTGCATGGGTGGTTGATTTTTTTGAAAAACAAAACCCCATAGGTTTCCCCGTGCGAAAGGCCACACGCAAAACCTATGAGGTTTAAAAGCTATCAGCGGATTACCAAAATCTTCCTGCTGCCATCCGGCAACACTTCTATCCGTATTGTGATCGCATCATCAGGCAACAATCCGGATATTTTCTCCGGCCATTCCACGAAACAGTACCTGCCAGAATAAAAATATTCCTCATAGCCCATATCATAGGCTTCCTGTTCAGAGGTTATGCGGTAAAAATCAAAGTGATAAACAGACCCTTCCAGCGATGTGTATTCATTCACGATGGAAAAGGTAGGACTCGCAGTGGCATCCATCACACCCAGTTGCTGGCAGATCGCCTTAATGAGCGTAGTTTTGCCTGCCCCCATCGCACCATAAAAGAGAAAAACGCGCTGCTCATTGGCAATAGCCAGCAATTGGTCAGCCGTTTCAGGCAGCGCCGCCAAACTTTCAACTTCAATGACCATCCCTGCAAAAATACAATTTTTACTATTTGGTGGTATACGTGGCAAACGGGATAATCACCTCTTCTAATGATATGCCACCATGTTGGAAAGTTTCATTGAAATAATTGACAAAGTGGTTGTAATTGTTGGGGTATACAAAATATGTGTCTTCTTTGGCAAAGATGAAACTGGAACTGACGTGGAGCTTAGGCAATGATGCATCATGCGGATTCTTCACATGGAAAACATCCTTGGCGATGTAATTGAGATTCTTGCCTTGCTTATAGCGCAGATTGGTATTGGTATTGCGGTCGCCGATGACTTTGCTGGCGTGCTTTACCCGGATGGTTCCATGATCGGTAGTGATAATCACCCGCACCCGTTTTTGCGCAAGCCATTTCAGCGCATCCAGCAACGGGGAATGTTCGAACCATGAAAGTGTAAGCGAGCGGTATGCGGCCTCATCATTGGCCAACTGACGGATCATGGCCATATCGGTACGCGCATGCGAAAGCATGTCTACAAAATTATATACCAGCACATTGAGGTCGTTACCCATAAGGTTACTCAAATTTTCTGCCACATCCCGCCCCTGTTCAAGCGTTAAAATTTTATGGTAAGAATACTTGCATTCCTTACGCATAGTTCGCTTAATGTGGTCGGCAAGGAACTCTTCCTCATGCAAATTTTTTCCCCCTTCGTCCTCATCATTCTGCCATAGGTTAGGGAATCTCTTCTCCATTTCCAAAGGCATCACCCCACTGAATATCGAATTGCGGGCATATTGAGTTGCAGTAGGTAGTATGCTATAGTAACTTTCCTCTTCTTCAAGCCTGAAATAATTAGTGATTACCTCATTAATCACACGCCATTGGTCATAACGTAAGTTGTCAATGACGAAAAAGAACGTGGGCCTGTTATCTTGTAACGTCGGGAACACCTTCTTGCGCATCAATTGATGCGACATGATGGGGCCTTTCTCCGGTTCATTGATCCATTTGAGGTAATTTTTTTCCACAAACTTGGAAAACTGCATATTGGCTTCGGCCTTTTGCAGGGTAAGCACCTCATGCATGCCGGCATCCTCAAGCTTTTCAAGTGATATCTCCCAATAAATCAGCTTTTTATAAACATCCGCCCACTGCTCATGGTCCAAATTATCATTAAGGATCATGCCCAAATTCCTGAAATCCTGTTGGTAAGCCATAGAAGTCTTTTCGCTAACCAACCGTTTGTTTTCTGTCAGTTTCTTGATGGTAAGCAAGATTTGTTTTGGGTTAACGGGCTTGATGAGGTAATCGTCTATTTTTGAGCCGATAGCATCTTCCATCAGGTGTTCTTCTTCATTCTTGGTTACCAATACCATCGGCACAGCAGGGTTGATGTTTTTCAACTCGGAGAGCGTTTCCAATCCAGTGAGTCCCGGCATGTTTTCATCCAAAAACACCAAATCATAGAACCCCGTTTTAAATGCATCTACCGCATCATTGCCATTGGTCACCGTTTTCACATCATAGCCTTTCTCATTGAGTAGCATAATGTGTGGTTTCAGCAAATCGATCTCATCATCCGCCCATAGTATTTTCGTTTCTTGCATCCTTTATCCCGTTCTTTCTAATTTTTATTTATTGTGTTTGACGTAAGCTGATGGTATACATGGTATCAAAATCCACGTAGCTTTGTCGTAATAGGCACGAACTTAGTGAAAAGTTTAGCCAAACTGTTATTTTTAACAAAAATTAACAGGCTTGTCCCTTATCTTTGCAACATTGGTAAACCTATCGGAGCTCATGTTGCTCAGGCTGTTTATCAGCAGAAAAAATAACGTTGAACAAGAAAAAAATAATAAACGATCCAGTTTATGGATTTATCTCCATTCCTTCCGGTTTTATTTTTGACCTGATACAACACCCCTATTTCCAACGGTTACGTTATATCAAGCAGGTGAGCATGACCCATTTGGTTTACCCCGGTGCGTTGCATACTCGCTTTCAGCATGCGTTGGGCGCTATGCACCTCATGTCATTGGCCATAGAAACCCTACGCAGCAAAGCCATTACCATTACACCGGAGGAGGAAGAAGCCGTGTTATCAGCTATTTTGCTGCACGATATTGGCCATGGCCCTTTTTCGCATTCACTGGAGCAAACCTTGGTCGAAGGAGTTTCTCATGAGCTGCTATCAGCGCTCATGATGGATGAGCTCAATCTTACATTCGGTGGCAGATTGGATTTGGCCATCACCATTTTTAATAACCGTTATCCAAAAAAATTCTTGCATCAATTGGTTTCCGGTCAACTTGACATCGATCGGATGGATTATCTCAGTCGCGATAGCTTTTTTACAGGGGTATCTGAAGGGGTCATCAGCTTCGACCGCATCATTAAAATGCTCAACGTCATTGACAACGAGCTCGTTGTGGAACAAAAGGGCATTTACTCCGTTGAGAAATTCTTGATTGCCAGGCGACTGATGTATTGGCAGGTGTACCTGCACAAGACTGTACTCAGCGCCGAACAAATGTTGCTTAAGATACTCCAACGTGCTAAGGAACTGTATGAAAATGGAACTTCTCTTTTTGCAGCTCCATCCTTGGAACATTTTTTGCGCAATAAGATTACCCGGGAAAATTTCACGGAAGATGTGTCACATTTAGTGCATTTTTCTCGTTTGGATGACACGGATATTTTGTCTGCTGTAAAGACTTGGGCACATCATTCCGATGATATTTTAAGCATGCTTTGTTCAAGGCTTATGGCAAGGGCACTATACCATACCGAGTTATTTGGTACAGCTCCAAAGGAAGGGCAAGTAGATGATTTGAAAAACAGGGCTGTAACATTCTTCGGAATCGATGCCTCTAAGGTGGATTATTATGTATGGACGCAATCGATTGAGAACAGTGCATACGAACCAAATGCCAGTAATATCAAAATTTTAATGAAAGATGACAGCATACAGGATATTGCAGAAGCGTCTGATTTGTCCAATCTGGAGACGTTGTCAAAAAAAGTCCAAAAATTTGCTGTTTCCTTTCCGAAAGAGCTATTGACGGTGTCATGATCATTCAATTGATTGATAGCCAGTAATAGAATTTGTTTATACTATTTTAACTTATACATTTGCAGATGCAATTTTCCGCACGTCAAATCGCAACACTTGTAAAGGGAACTCTTGAGGGAGATCCTGATGTGATCGTGGAACAATTGGCCAAAATCGAAGAAGCATCAAGTGGTTGTTTATCCTTTTTATCCAACCCAAAATATGAGCAGTACTTGTATACGACAAAGGCTTCTGTGGTGATTGTCAATGAAGACTTAAAGGTGGATAAGCCCGTTCAATGTACCATCATCCGTGCAAAAAATGCGTATTCAGCATTCTCGACACTATTGGAAATGTACAACAAGATGCGTTTGGATAAAACGGGCATAGAAGAGCCTTCCTTTATTCATCCGACTGCGAAAATTGGCAAAGACGTCTATATTGGTGCTTTCACTTATATCGATAAGGGTGTGGTCATTGGCGACCATTGCAAAGTGTATCCCCATGTATATATTGGTGATAATGTTAAAATAGGAAACAACACGACGCTTTTTGCTGGTGTGTCTGTTTATTTTGATTGTGTCATTGGTGAACGGGTCATTGTGCATTCAGGAACGGTCATCGGCAGTGATGGTTTTGGCTTTGCTCCTCAGGAAGATGGGACATACAATAAAATCAGCCAAATTGGCAACGTCATACTCGAAGACAACGTAGAGATTGGCGCCAATAGCGTAATAGACCGGGCTACAATGGGCTCTACCATTATTCGCAAAGGAGTGAAACTCGACAACCTTATCCAAGTAGCACACAATGTGGAGATTGGCAAAAATACGGTCATTGCTGCCCAGTCGGGCATTTCCGGCAGCACCAAAATTGGCGACAACGCTATTGTAGGAGGCCAAGTGGGGATCGTAGGCCATATCAACATCGCCAACGGCAGTAAGATACAGGCCCAGTCGGGCATCAATCGATCCATCGTTGAAGAAGGCAAAAAATGGTCGGGAAGCCCCGCCACTCCGTATAATGCGCAGATGCGCTCACAGGTCATCTATTCGCGGTTGCCGGAACTGGAACGCCGCCTTGAGGAATTAGAGCAATTATTATTAACCAAAGAAGAAACGAAATAAAAAAACAAGCGCTTTAAATCCGATATCGGACGAGCCAAATAACAACGATGAACGTAAAACAACGAACGATCAAATCGGAAATTACCATCTCGGGCGTGGGCCTACATACTGGCAAGCCCGTAACCATGACCCTGAAACCTGCACCTGAACACCACTGGTTTAAATTCAGACGCGTCGACCTTGAAAACCACCCCACTATCTTAGTGGATGCCGATAATGTTTCGGATACTTCGCGAGGAACCACCATTTCTCAAAACGGAGCAAGTGTAAGCACCATCGAACACTTAATGGCGGCGTTGGTAGGCTTGCAGATAGACAATGTACTCATCGATATCGATGGGCCTGAAGTACCCATTATGGATGGCAGCTCGGCACCTTTTGTGAAGGCATTGGAACAGGCTGGCTATACGGATCAAACGGCAGACCGCGATTATTATGAGATCCCCCATAACATTCACCATACGGAGCCGGAAAGGAAAGTAGAGATGGTAGCCATGCCATTGGATGGATACCGCTTCACTTGCATGATAGATTTCAATTCACCCGTATTGGGCAGCCAGCATGCATCCATCAGTGGCATTGATGAGTTTTCGCGTGATGTATCTTCTTCACGTACATTTTGCTTCCTCCATGAATTGGAGATGTTGTTGCAAAATGACCTCATCAAAGGGGGCGACCTCAATAATGCCATCGTGGTGGTAGATAAGGAAGTAAGCAAGGAGGAATTGCGAAACCTCGCCAAATTATTCAATCGCGAAGATATAGATGTAGCCAAGGAGGGAATATTAGACAATATCGAGCTCCGCTACCAAAATGAGCCTGCACGCCATAAACTGCTAGACATGATAGGTGATCTTGCTTTGGTGGGCCGCCCCATTAAAGGCCATATCATGGCCGCAAGACCGGGCCATGCTGCCAATGTGGCGTTTGCCAAAAAAATAAAGGCGCACATTAGAAAGGAAAGGAAGGAAAAGGGCCGTAAATATGCAAAGCTGTATGATCCCAATATGCCTCCTTTGTATGACACCATCCAGATCATGAAAATCCTGCCGCATAGGCAGCCGTTCCTGATGGTCGACAAGATCTTAGAATTGACTAAGACACACGTGGTGGGATTAAAAAATGTGACGATGAACGAAGATTTGTTCATGGGTCATTTTCCGGGCGCACCCGTTTTTCCTGGTGTATTGCAAATTGAAGCCATGGCCCAAACGGGTGGGATATTGGTGCTTAGCACCGTGCCGGATCCCGAGAATTACCTGACACTCTTCCTAAAAATAGAGAATGCCCGCTTTAAGGCGCAGGTAAATCCGGGGGATACGATTATATTCCGATGTGACTTGTTGGAACCAATCCGTAGAGGCATCGCACAGATGAAAGGCATAGGCATGGTTGGCGAGAAGGTGGTCGTTGAAGCCGAGCTGATGGCACAAATTGTAAAAGTAAAAGAGGGGCAAGCATCATGATACAGCCATTAGCTTATATACATCCACAGGCCAAAATTGCAGGAAATGTGGTTATTGAGCCATTTGTAACCATCCATAAGGACGTCGTCATCGACGAAGGCACTTGGATTGGCTCCAATGTGACCATCATGGACGGGGCTCGTATAGGCAAGAATTGTCGCATATTTCCCGGTGCTGTCATCTCAGCCATTCCCCAAGACCTCAAATTTGACGGAGAGGAAACTGTTGTGGAAATTGGAGATAACACGACAATCAGGGAATGCGTTACCGTAAACAGAGGCACCAAGGATAAATGGAAGACTGTGATTGGCAAAAACTGCCTCATCCAAGCCTACAGCCACATCGCCCATGATTGCATTGTGGGCAATAATTGTATTTTCTCGAATAGTAGTACACTAGCTGGCCATATCACCGTGGGAGATTACGTCGTATTGGCAGGTATGGTGGCCGTTCATCAATTCTGTCATGTTGGCTCGCACGCTTTTATTGCAGGAGGATCTTTGGTCCGTAAGGATGTTCCCCCTTTCGTAAAAGCCGCACGTGAACCTTTGTCTTATGTTGGCATCAATTCCGTGGGTTTGCGAAGAAGAGGATTTTCTTCTAGCCAGATTAATGAGATACAGGATATATACCGCGTACTATTTGTCAAAAACAACAACCTCACTAAGGCATTGGACATTATCGAAGCTGAATATAAACCTACGGAAATACGCGACGAGATACTTGATTTCGTACGGAATTCCAATAGGGGTGTGATGAAAGGATTTGGCCAAAACAAGGGTGTACTTTAATTATGTCCGAAGGTAGCTAATAAACCATACGACTTTTAAACCACCCTCTTGGTAGATGAATTGTGGAAATCAACCTTGAAAACATCGGCAGACGATTCAATCGCGATTGGGTTTTCCAGCATTTGGATTACCATTTCGCGGCCGGGCAGAGTTATGCCATCTTGGGACCCAATGGATCCGGTAAGTCTACTTTACTTCAGGTCATTGCCTCAAGCCTTACGCCATCCATGGGCCATATCCGCTATATACGGAACGGCAATATGATTGAACCTGATAACGTTTATCGGTTCATTTCGCTTGCCGTACCATATATGGAACTGATCGAGGAATTTACGCTCATCGAACAAATCAGGTTTCATTTTACTCATAAAAGTTACCTGATGGGCTACAATGAACGTACATTGATGGAATTACTTGGTTTGCAAAATGCAATGGATAAACAAATTCGGCATTTTTCATCTGGCATGAAACAACGGTTGAAACTGGGGTTGGCCTGTTGCTCGGATGTGCCGATGATCTTGCTGGATGAGCCTACCACCAACCTAGACAAGCATGGTGTTGATTGGTATCTGCATCTCGTGGATAAAACGAAGACGGGCCGTCTATTGATTGTCTGCTCCAACCAGGAAAAGGAATATGCCTTTTGTGAACATGCCATTCACATTACGGACCACAAAACTTGATCAGACAGCCTTCCTTACCGCCGATATACCTGTGTTTTTTTTCTACACGTTGTTCGTTTGACACACAATCTCGACCCGCTGGAAATCACAAGTAACGTTATGTTTTGTCATACACCCTATTTGTATATGGATAACATATTTTGTATTTTTGCACCACATCATAGAAACTGTGTTAGATAGATATGGCCAAAGCTTCAGAAGTAAAAACCGGTAACATTTTGCGTTTCAATGGCGAATTGGTGACCGTGGAAGAATTTTTACACCGTACACCGGGAAATCTCCGGGCGTTTTACCAAGCTAGAATGCGAAACGTGAAAACAGGGAAGCTGGTAGAGTACCGTTTCCGTACGGATGAGGAGGTAGAGATTGCCCGTGTAGAGACGAGCGACTACCAATACCTCTATGAGGAAGGAGACGCTTTCGTCGTGATGGACAACAATACTTTTGAACAGTTCAATGTCCCGAAACAGCTTTTTGGAAGTTCGGCACACTTTTTGAAAGAAGGTATGCAGGTGATTGTCGCATTAGAAAGCGATGAACCTATCATGGCACAAGCACCTACGACAGTTGAATTAGAGGTAACATATACCGAGCCTGCCGTAAAAGGAGATACATCTACAAATGCATTGAAAGCTGCTACAGTAGAAACTGGAGTAGAGATACGTGTGCCGCTTTTCGTGAATCAAGGAGACAAGGTAAAAGTTGATACACGCTCGGGAGATTACATCGAGCGCGTGAAATAAAAGAATTCAAATTTTTAGGTTTAGGTTGATTATTCGGTCTTGGGGCTCCCCGCCTCAAGGCCGATGTTTTTTTGGGCTATCGATATCGTTACATACCTATTTCCCCATACCATGTCAGTAGTGTACATTTGTGAATAGAACAGTACTCCCTATGCAACATACCAAATACGAACTGCGCAAGATATACCGTGAAAAACGGATGAACCTCGCTATTGAGCAATTTCATTCGTTGAATCAGCAACTGATGCAGCAGGTCAAACAATTGAGCCTTAAGCCCTACTTAACCATCCATCTCTTTCTTCCCATAACAGGCAATCATGAACCGGACACCCATGCAATTGCCGGCTGGCTAAGGAAAACGAACCCAAGGATACGCATAGCCATAGCAAAAAGCAATGACGAGACCAGCGGCATGCACCATTTCATATGGGATGCTGATACGGTTTTAAAGGAAAATCATTGGGGTATTCCGGAGCCTGAAAACGGGATACCTGTATCCACAAACGAAATAGACGCTATCTTTGTTCCCTTGCTTGCCTTTGACAAGCTGGGCAACCGTGTAGGATACGGCGGGGGTTTTTATGATCGTTTTTTGGCCGAGTGCCGAGCCGATACAATTAAAATTGGATTATCCTTGTTCGATGCTATAGACATCATTAGTGATACCAATCAATATGATATTGCACTTGATGCCTGTGTAACGCCATACCGGATTTGGTATTTCAATACAACACCCTAAACTTCACGGTATTCTCGATTTGCCTCAACTGCTTGAGCAATCGATTATCGTATTCGATATTCACATCGGTTACGGCATAGCCGATATTACCTTTGGTCATTAGGAATTGTGCCACAATATTAATCTCGTTTTCGGCAAAGACCTTATTGATTTGCGCCATGATGCCTGGTACATTTCGATGGATATGAAGCAGACGATGTGCCCGCTCTACTTTGGGCAATATCAGGTTCGGGAAATTGCGGCTCATATACGTGTCGCCATTGTTGATGAAATCAGCCATGCGGCGCGGGATGAACTCACAGTTGCGCTTCTTATCCTTTTTATCGTCAAAAAGTACGATTCCCTTATCATTGCAGATGTCGCGGTTCACCCCGTACTTACTGTCGCCCAAGTAACCGATGGTCTTGAGCTTATCCGCTCTGGCCAGCTGACCGTCATCGAGCTTGACGTCTTTGCCCAATAGCATCATGCCCACATCCTTTACATATTTCTCTTCAAACGTCTGCTTCACCCGGATGGAAAAACCGTCACGCTTGAGGATGTGGGGCGCGATTTCAGGCACATCGCCCACAATGAGGCAAAGGATGCGGTTTTTGGGGTAGGATATGGCACGTGGTAAGTCATTCACATACAGAAACTCATCGAAACTTGGAGTTATGTGATCGGCCTTCTCCGATACGCTTTTGCGCTCAATGTTTTCGGTGAACGCAAAAAAGCGCTCAATCAAACCCGATTCCTTTAGTTGGAAATCCGAATAGCCATCACCAATGCCGTAGATCATGCCTGGCAATTGCAGTTGCTTAAGCAATTTCACCTTGCCCCCTTCTTCCGATAAGGGATTACTTTCATCATATCCAATAATGTTGTCTTGCTCATCAAATATGAACGTATTGGCATAGATATTTTCCGGTTTGATGTGGTATGGGCTTACTACGGGCACGATGAATTCTTTGAACCCGCCGGATACGATCATTACACTGTCGCTATGCTTCCGGAAAAACTCCCGGTTGCGTAGAAATGAAGGTGATACCTTCTTCTTGAGCACAGTCACCAACTTCCTGAGGTGCTCCCGATTGGCTTCCAATAACTTTACCCTTCCGGCGAGACTCTCCCTAAAGGACAATTGGCCATTCATTGATAGGTTGGTGAGCCGTTCGATTTCCTCATATATCAACTCCCTGGCTGGATGGTTGGCCAAGGAAATACGGGCCAATTCATCCAACGCCTCCACCTGAGTGAAGGTACTGTCAAAATCGATGATGTAATAGTTGTTCAAGATTTCTTAGCTGTTTATTAATGCCGCACATATTTCACGCAACGTGTTGTCTATCGGTTTGAATGTGATGCCTATAGCATCCACTATCTTTTTATTTGAAAAGCGCATCTTGCGGTTTGATGCCTTTGCAGATTCCTTGGTGAGTAATGGTGTTTTGCCCGTAAATGCTGCCATGAGCTTGGCCGCGCGCCATGCAACACCTAGCATAAAGGGTGTCGCCTGTATATGGGGAGCCGGACGATTGAGGTAGACGCTACATTTTTCCAATAACTCCTTGTGTGTCATGTTTACATTGCTGAGCAAATAACGCGCTCCACTGATGGATGTATCTGCCATAAGTGCAACCATAGCCTTAGCTACATCTTCCACATCAATAAGGCCCACAGAGCCACCTGTATAAAACTTAAGCCCCCTATGCAGCAAGGAAAAGACGGATCCACTGCCCTCCGTACCCGCCGTGGGGCCAATGATAAGTGCCGGGTTTACGATCACGGCGTCCAACCCTTCGGCGATGCCCCGCCATACTTCCATTTCGGCCTCATATTTTACAATTGCATAGCCCGACTGGTCTTTGCTAAATTCCCATAAATCGTCTTCCGTGGTTTCCCGACCGTCCTTACCTCGTCCGACCGCGGCGATAGAACTAACATGTAGCAACCGTACTTGCCGCTCCGTTGCTAATGTCACCACGTTGGCCGTCCCATCCACATTCACCTTCGTCATCCGCTTGCGGTCTGCCTTCTGGTATGAAATCATGGCCGCGCAGTGGTACACCTTGGTTACTCCTTGGAAAGCATCTTCCAATGCAAAAAAATCATTGATATCGGCATTCACCCACTGCAGGCGTGCCAAGCCGCTCAAACTAGCGGGCACAGTAGATGAAATCCGTTTTGTCGCCCGGACATCAATCCCTGAATCAATGAGTCGCCTGATGAGTACAGCGCCAAGAAAACCTGTTCCGCCTGTTACTAAAACCACTATATATAGTTGATATAATGCTTCCAAAAGTAAGGTAATAAATGGAGATTTCATCTGCATAAATATTGATTTTTACTTTATATTCTTTATAGCATCAATGAGATCAAGCGGCAGCTCCTGCAGGTTTCATCCAAAAATTTGCTTTCAATGGTAGATAGCGCCCTATAAAATAGCTATCCCCTTTGCCCATGCAAGCATTTTATGTAAGTTTGTCAAATATTTTTGCCAAGCAACATATAACGACCATGTCCCTATCCGTTTTCTTTTCCCCCATTTCCCTCCAGGATATTACTCCAGATACCGGATTTTTCAACTCGCAAATCGGAGCATCTATCGAGGTATACGATAAAAATTTCCCCGACATGGAGGATAAGCGACCAGACATGGCGCTACTAGGAGTACAGGACGACCGTATGGCTATCGGCAACCTAGGTTGTGCCGCGGCAGCAGACGCTGTACGCAAGCATCTCTATACGCTCTATCAAGGCGAATACAAGCTGCAGTTGGCGGACTTGGGGAACATCAAGGCAGGTGAAACGGTAACGGACACCTACGCCGCTGTAAAAACCGCGGCCGAAGAACTTATTAAATCGGGCATCATCCCTATCATTATCGGCGGCGGACAAGACATCACCTATGCCCAATATCTCGCTTATGAAAAGCTGGAGAAAAAGGTTGAAGTAGCCATTGTGGATTCGCGGTTTGATATCGACCAAGAAAATACGGAAAATGCCCCCCTCCATTCACTGACGTATCTCAATCACATTATCCTGCATGAGCCCGATTACCTGTTCAATTTGAATAACCTAGCTTACCAAACTTATTTTGCGAGCAAGGAATCCATTGCGATGTATGACAAACTATATTTTAACACCACGCGTCTTGGGTTTATCGCGGATAAGGTAGACCAAATAGAACCCATCATCCGGGCAGCAGACATGGTTAGCTTTGATGTGGGTGCCATCCGGTTTTCGGATGCACCGGGGAATGCCCATGCTACACCCAATGGGCTATTTGGCGACGAGGCTTGTCAAATCTGTCGGTATGCAGGCATGAGTGACAACCTCTCTTCGATAGGTTTCTATGAATATAATCCCTTACTTGACAGTCGCGAACAGACAGCTAGCCTCTTATCGCAGATGATTTGGTGTTTCATCGATGGCTTCTATAGCCGTAAAAACGATACTCCCCCCATTCCTAAATCCGCCTATATCATTTACCGGGCCACCTTGCATGACGATGCATACGAATTGGTCTTTTTGAAGAGCAAGAAGTCAGATCGCTGGTGGATGCAGGTGCCCTATTCGGGGGCTAAATCGGCAAACGAACGCCACCACCTCATTCCTTGCAGGTATGAGGATTACCAAACTGCAGTAGCGGGGGAAATGCCTGATCTTTGGTGGAAGACGTATCAAAAATTGATTTGACACCGCTCATTTTCCTATCTTTGCCTTACCATGGAACTATATCCTGTTATTATTGCCCTTATCATCCTTATTGTTGCGGTTATTCTGTTTGCCAAGCGACCTCGGTCTACTGCAAACACACAGGAGCTTGATAGGTTACGAACTGAAAAAGAATCCCTAGCCCTCCAATTGGCCCGTGCGGAGCAACAGACCGAAAATCTCGTTACCGAAAAGGAAAGCATCACCACCATGCTCCGCGATGAGCAGCAACGCCTCATCCGCGAACTGCAACAGGAACGCGAACGGCTAGCACAGGCCGAGAAATCGCTGGAAAGTGCAAAAGCCTACTATACATCACAGCAGGAAAAACTTCAGGAACAAAAAGCGGAAATAGAAACCATCAAGCAACAGTTTAACATCGAATTCCAGGTTATTGCCAATAAAATCTTAGAAGAGAAAACCTTGAAATTCACGGAGACCAATAGCAAATCCCTCGATCTCATATTGAATCCACTTAAGGAAAAAATCAAGCTGTTTGAAGAAAAAGTCGACAAGACCTATAAAGCCGAATCTGACGAACGAAATTCGCTTAAGGGTATGGTGAAGGAACTGATGGAGCAAAGCCTCCGTATCAAAGACGAGGCTAATAACCTTACCCGTGCGCTCAAGGGCGATAGCAAAAAGCAGGGCAATTGGGGAGAGGTCATCCTCGAACGGGTGTTGGAGCGTTCCGGACTGGTCAAAGACCGAGAATACCGGCTTCAGGCCTCCATGGCGGATGAAGATGGTCGCCGCTTACAACCCGATGCCATCATTGACCTGCCGGATGAAAAACATTTGGTTGTCGATTCCAAGGTGTCGCTTCTGGCCTATGAACGTTGGGTGAATGCGGACACCGACGAAGACCGCGAAGCCTTTGCCAAACAACACGTTCAATCCATGGAAAACCATGTAAAAGGTCTATCGGCCAAAAACTACCAAGACCTGTACCAAATCAATTCGCCCGACTTCGTCTTGCTGTTCATGCCCATTGAGTCGGCCTTCAGCATGTCTATCACCTATAAAGCCGACCTTTTCAGCGATGCTTGGGACCGCAAGGTGGTGATTGTAAGCCCATCTACCCTACTGGCTACCTTACGCACCATTGCCAGCATGTGGAAACAAGAACGGCAAACGCGCAATGTGCTTGAAATCGCGAAGGAGGCAGGGGCGCTCTATGACAAATTCGTGGGTTTTCTACAAGACATGGGCAAAGTGGGCGAACAGTTGAATAAGGCAGTACGCTCGCATGAAGAAGCCACCAAGAAGCTGGGGACAGGCCCCGGCAATGTCATCAAGAAAGTGGAGAAGCTGAAGCAATTGGGTGCGCGAGCAAGTAAGCAGATTGATGGTAATCTGTTGGATGATACCGAATAACACTCTTAATCACTATTCCGTGGCTCAAGTAGTTGGTTCATTGCCACCTCTTCATCCAACCATACCGAATGGTAATCTTTCGAGGGCCCAATAATAAACAATACCGATCTTCCTTTGACCCAGTCAATCACCTGATGGTTTACATCATGTGAAACCGCGGGGCATCCTTCGCTATTGCCCAAGTGGCCATACGCATCAATGGTATCCTGGCTCACATAATCGGCTCCATGCATGACCACATAGCGTTTGCGCGCATTGGTATTATAACCCACATCAAGGCCATCAAGTTTGAGCGAGCGACCGTTTTTGCCGATGTATTCCTCGGCAGTAAGGTAAAAGCCCAAGCTAGTCTGCAACGAACCCGGTATGTTGGAAAATATCGCGGCCATCTCCGTGCCACTACCCTTGCCATGGGCAGACCAGGTGCTCAGCAAAAGACTATCCTTATCCGCGTCAATGATCCACATCCGATTCGTGGTGCTGGGCAAATTAAAATCAACAATGGTCAATATCGGAGAGGTAGTTCTTCCCTTGGCTTTTAGGTTGAGGTATCCGGTATAAGCTGTGTAAAACACTGCACTGTCCAACCCGCTATTGGCAAGCCCAGCCACGCGGTAATGGTGCATCACCATCTTCCGGTAAGCGCCTGAACGGGTAGTATCTATACTCAATGTGGTTAATGTATCTTTATCAGGCGCCGCCTGGATGTTTCCCCCATCATGGTAGCAGGAACCATTGGTAAGGCCTGCGGCCAAAGCGACTATAACAACCGTGGATATTACATTTACCTTCACCGCGTAAACTTAGCCTATACAACCATCATATTCTCTTGAATACAACACTCGCATTATGTCCGCCAAAGCCAAATGAATTGCTCATGGCCACATCTACTTTGCGCTCCAACGCTTCATTTGCCACAATATGGATGCTTTCGGGGATAGCCTCATCTAAATGCTCCATATTGATGGTGGGCGGAATGATGCTGTCATTGATGGATTTTATAGCAAAAATAGCCTCTACGGCTCCAGCTGCACCCAACAAATGCCCGGTCATGGACTTTGTAGCACTGATGCTGAGATTTTCCGTTTGCTGAAATGTTCTGGTTACAGCATATAATTCGCTGATATCGCCAATGGGAGTTGATGTAGCATGTGGGTTCAGGTAATCCACTTCAGCCGGGTAGATGCTTGCTTCGTTCAGGGCTAGTTCCATCGCCTTTGAGGCCCCAATTCCTTCGGGATGCGGGGCGGTCATGTGATACGCATCGGCCGTCATTGCCGCACCCACAATTTCTGCATAAATATGGGCTCCACGCCTTTTCGCATGCTCATATTCTTCCAAAATTAAAGCGCCTGAACCTTCTCCCATCACAAACCCATCACGGTCTTTATCATATGGTCTACTGGCATGCAGCGGATCATCATTCCGTATCGACATTGCTTTCATGGCCGAAAAACCTCCTACAGACGCCGGGGTGATGGGCGCTTCGGAACCGCCAGTTACGAACACTTTTGCTTTGCCCATCCTGATGTAGTTAAAGGCGTCCATGATGGCCGTATTGGACGTAGCACATGCTGAAACGGTGGTATAATTGATTCCCTGCAGCCCAAACTTCATGGAAATCATCCCTGACGCCATATTGACAATCAGTTTAGGTACGAAAAAAGGGTTGAACCGGGGTGTATATTTCCCCTCAACATAACTGATCACCTCCTGTTCAAACGTGTCCATTCCGCCTTGTCCCACCCCCCAGATTACCCCGATATCAAATGGATCCATTTTTGACACATCCAATCCGGAATTTTCCATTGCCTCGGAAGCAGCATATAGGGCGTACTGGGTAAACAGGTCACTACGTTTGATTTCTTTTGTATCAAGGTACTTTTCGGGCGAAAAATCCGTCACCTCACAGGCTATTCTGGTCCTGAATTTTTCCGCATTAAATCGGGTGATTGTTCTGGCTCCACTTACACCATGAATTGCATTTGTCCAACATGTTTTCACGTCGTTTCCTATGGGTGTAACGGCTCCCAATCCGGTGATGACTACTCTTGTCATAATCTGCTTCATTGTTTGCAAGCGAAGGTAACAAAATATACCCGTCGGTATAAAATGTTTTTGAGGCTAACTTCATCCATCGAGAAGATTAATCCTCACAGGCTGAATGTGCATTTCAACACTGCCATCCTTCCACGTAGATTGTAATGACTATAGGCAAACTGGTTGGCCGAGAGGTGATAAGTTTCATAGGAGGTGACATTGGCCAAGTTGGTGAGCTCAAACTCTATATCGGTACGCCACTTGATGAGCCTATGCCGGATGTTGGCATCGGCGAAGAAATAACTGATGTCTGCTGTTTGCTGTTGGCCCGTATACTGGTGCCGCCCATTTACACGGATAAATGTATGTGTAAACGGGGAGCAAGTAATCCCTACCGATTGATCAACCATACGTAACTGTTGGTCATGGATTGTCGCAGTTGCTTCCTGATCTACTAGTCTACTGGTGGTCCAGGTACCGGTGCCACTGTAATTGATGCTGATGCGGCCGAAAAGCCGGGCTTCGAAACCGGGATTGAGCGTGAAGGAAATATTGTCGAAAGGCAGCGACTCACCATTAAGCAATTGATTGAACTTCGTGGTGCTCCATGAGGCCTTGAGGCTGGCCGTAGCACCGAGAGCGAAGATGTATTTGCTAATGCCTCCATTAGCGCTTAGGCTGCTCACATCGTTATCAAAGGGTAGCAATACCGTACGCGCTATATTGTCAGTGATCACGCTGGAGGCAATAGTGTTTGCTGTGGACTTGCTATACGTGATGCCTGCATTCATAAACAGCATGCTGATGGCACGCTGAAAATTGTACCGCAGGCCTATATTATGGCCACTTTGCTCCTGCAGAGCAGCATTATTCGCTCGGATACGTCGGTAATTAGCCAGCAGGGCCCCACGGAATACGCCGTTGATGTTGCCCATCTGGTTTGAAAAATTATAACTGACCGAGAAGTAATCCTCTACATTGGTCATCAGCTTCACCCTGAACGAAGGATTGAAGAGCACCCGTATTTCTCGTTCACTGAGGGCAAAGGTGGCATCTTCATAGGCTACGCGTTGTGCGGTAAGCGGCAGCATGAGTGACGATTCCCACGGCCCCTTTTTATATTCATAAGTGCCCTCGGCAAATAGCTGTTGGCGGTTCCAGTGCAAGTTGTTGTCGTCGCTGCCGACATATGGTGTCTCGCTGCCGTCGTTCTGCATGAGGCGTAGAGATGATCGGAGCCGTTGCCATTCATTGAGCACCCCCACCCGGTAGCGCTGCTTGACGATACCCTTGGTGAGCCGGTAAGCCAAGGACGCACGATTGAACCACGTGGGGGTTTCCGCAAATTGGCGGATACCAGCGAAAGGTTCCCCATCGTTGAGCACATCTCGGTTGATACCCGGGGCGATCGCAAGCGTCTGCGGCTGGTTATAATGATTGAGGTACCATTGGATGTTAATGACATTCCCGTTTTTCAATGCAGGGGTATATGCCAGAGTGTTGGAAAAGTCGCGGACGCGGTGGCGCAACCGTTGATCCATATCCATGTCGTTACTGAGCAGAGAAGATGCTCCTGTTTCGCCTGAGTATTTCATTTTCAGCACGTTGCTGAAATAGTAGTCATCTTTATTGGCCATGGCCGATAGGCTTACATCGGTAAGGAACGGACTTTTATCGATATCCTGTCGCTCCGAATAGCGTATGGTATCGCTGCTGAGATAAAGCTCGCTCAGGCTGTTATACGCCATGTTATTGCGGTCAAGCAGCCCGTTGATGTTTGATTTGAGTTGCAGGCCACTTTTCAGATTCACTAGGTTATTGGCATTGAGCGAGCCTGAGTTGTTGAAGTAATACCGCTGCTTGGGCAGGGCAGGATTGCCCGCGGTTCCTGATGAGAGCAACAACTGCGGCCGGGAGTTGCCTGCGCCAGCGAGCATGTCGGAGAAATTGAAGGCCGTAAAGTCAGCCGCCAAGTCATCGCCCACATTGTTGCCCTTGGCCACATTGAGCATCTTGTATTTCTTGTTGAAGAGGATGCTGTTGAGTTCGCCGTCATACTGCTGCGGCAATCCTGCCCCC
This sequence comes from Parapedobacter tibetensis, assembly GCF_024704835.1. Taxonomy (GTDB): domain Bacteria; phylum Bacteroidota; class Bacteroidia; order Sphingobacteriales; family Sphingobacteriaceae; genus Parapedobacter; species Parapedobacter tibetensis. The sequence continues at coordinate 33,473 of NZ_JAMXBE010000016.1, read as the reverse complement.
AGCTTCGCCTGTCCGGTAAGCTTCAGCTTGGCCTCGTCCTTGATGATGAGGTTGAGTGCCACTTTATCGCTGAGTGTTTTGTTCTTGAGCACCTTCAAAGGCTGGTGGTTCTGGAGAACCTCCAGTTTCTGTACCATGGCGTAGGGGATGGTTTTAGTGCCGACACTATATTTGTCGTCCAATAGGTCGTCGCCATCAATGTAGAAGTTGGAGATATTTCGGCCATTGTACTTGATTTGCCCACTTTCACTTACTTCCATCCCCGGCATGCGCTTAAGCACATCGCCGATGCTGCGGTCTTCGGCCTTGGCAAAGGACGCTACATCGTAGCTGAGCGTATCTCCGCGCGAATCGATGCGCGGCCGGCTTTTTACTTCCACCTCTGAAAGATCAATCGCCTTCTCTTCCATAGTAATCTCATATCGGTTCCTGTCGATTGAGAGTGGGAGGTCTATTTTTGCATAGCCGAGGTGGTTGATCTGCAAGCGCAGGCTATTCGGCTTAACCGGAGCGGGCAGGGCGATGGCAAAATTGCCGGAGGCATCACTGGATTTGAAGGCCACGATTCGGTCCTGCGTGTTACGAATGGTCACACTGGCATGAGGTACGGGATTACCGTCCTGGGTTTTGAGGGCACCATGGATTTGGTAGGGTTGGGCAAAAGCAGTTGTTGCCAACAACATGAAGACTAATAAAAGCGCCTCCTTAAGCATTTTTATACACGTTGTTATTTGAAGGCGTTGCCAGCCAACACTCAATTTTTCAGCTCCAACGGATTATTCGTCACCGACGAGGTCTGGGAGGAATCCTTTTTCACGTTGATGCTTTTGATACGGGAAGGATCCATGGCGGGTCCGTCGCTTACGCCACCTGTTCCGAAGCTAACCGCGTTTCCCCCTCCGGCACTTCGGGCGCCTGCTTGTGAGCGAGCGCTCATCGCCGCCTGTGGATTCTTCTTGTAGGCTTCTACCAACTTGTTGAGGGCCTTTTTATTAGTGGCGATCGCATTTTCAGGCAAAGCGATGGTAGCCTCCCCTTCTTCCAGGGTTTCAAAACCTGCATATTGGAAAACCACCTCGTTCCGACTGTCTGTGGCTTCGAGGATAAGTCCAGGCAATCCTTTTAGCTTCCATGGGCCATCTTGGAATGGTAATTCGGTGGTAAACCAAGCCACATAATCTCGTCCTTTGAAGTGACTCGTTGCCTTTTGGGCAGTATATCCACCGACCACTTTGGTTTCTTCGGTTATCCGCCAATCAATGGAGGGGTAGTCTTCATCTATAAGGTACTGTTCCCCGGCAAGGCTGTAAAGTTGTTTAAACAGTTGTTCGGCGGGTCGTGTGTAATAAGATTCCTGTGTAGAGCGCCCACTACCCGTGATGGTGAGGTTGCCGTCAAATGCCGGATCCTCCATTTGTTTCTTAATTTGCTGGTTCACCCGCTCACTGGAGTAGGTGCCATACAGCGAGGCATGCTGCCCGATGTATAGCACCATTTCCTCGTTATGAGGTTTGTCTGGTTGGAGCGTGTCATTGATATGTGTGAATTCATAAATCACACGGGCGAGCGCTGGTTCACTTTCCTGGGCCACCACCGCGCATGCCATTGAAACACCAATCAATAACAAGCTAATTACCTTTTTCCTTTCCATAAATTCGATTTTTCAATAATTCTACGAAATTATAGTAATTATCCGAAACAACCGAATTTATTTACGAAAAATCCGTAACAAGTTTATCAAATAGGCAGCCAGTGATTACAACTTATTCGTATCAATCCATTGTTGTAACTCCTGCCAATCGTAATAATGAAATGTCATGCCATTACTCATAGCCACTAATACACCTTTGGGAAATTGGCTGCCCAAATTTACGGCGGTCACATCAGCACCATCACACTCCACGACTGATACGGGTATTTCGGCAATAAGTTCGTGCTGGTGAGGGTTATCGCCGGCACCTTCCCGGGCATATACTACAAAAGTGTTGGCCTGTTGGTTGGATACTAGGATATAGCCGGTGCTATCGCTCAGCTTATAAATAGCGATACCCTCATGGTCGTCCTTCATGTCGCTGGTGGCAAACAAAGCCAATTCACCATTTCCCGCATCGGGATTGGCATGATATTTCTTTACGCCCACCCCCTCATCTGAGAAATACACGTATCCCAGCTCGTTGTCCACCGCAATGGCTTCAATTTCTTTTTGGCCGCTAAATGTACCGAACTTCCGTACCACTTCGGCTTTCAGGTGTCCGTCTGATGCGTCCAGGCGATACTGCCACAAGTATCCGTCCTTCGGCCCCGACTTCCTTCCAACGATAGCAAATATAGTCGAATCGGCTTTACGGGTATACAGTGCTATACCCATGGGGTCGCGTTCTTGCTCACCATCGAATACCGGAATGCCCCCTCCATCGATGGGAGCCAAATCTGGCAACCTGAAAATACGGATTTGATTGGCCTTCCGCTCGGTAACTACGGCGATGTCCACCAATGTATCGCCATATCGCAATCCATAGGCTATATCCACATTATTAGGCCGTTTCAAATCGGCCACTTGGTTTACAATATTGCCGTTGAGGTCATAGGCATATAATCCACCATCTGAATCTTTGTCCGTACCGATGATGAGACTTTTGGACGGATCCAATGGATTTATCCAGATGGCCGGGTCGTCTGTGTCGTGTGGCGTTGGCTGGGTTACCACTGCCGGCTTGATGGCATCTTCCCGCACGGGAGCGAGTCCGCCTTCGCATCCATATAGGGCTAAGGCCATACAGCCAATGCCTGTCATTAGTTTAAGATACCTATTCATTGGTCAAATCTATCGGTTATTATTGGTTAAAAAAATTATAAATCCAGTTTCAGGCCTAAGTTATAGCGTGGCCGGTAATACTCCATCTGCATGGTACGGGATGCGATGCCCTGATAGTAGCGGAGTGGCTGGTTGGTCAGGTTGTTGGCCTCGGCAAACACACGTAGCGCTTTGGTTATGCGGTAGGAAGCATTGGCATCCAAAAAGGTCTGCTTGTCGTAATACCGGTCTTCAAAAGCATCGCCGCCCAACTCGTCCAGATATGCCGCGGCATGGTTGAGCGATAGCCTTGCGCTGAACCGTTGATCTTCCCATGATAAGGAGGCATTAAACATATGAGGCGCCGAGCCGGGTAGGCTCAGCCCATCGCGTTCCTCTCCATCTTCGTTGGTAATGCCTTTGGCTTCCGAATCGGTGAAGGTATAATTGAGGTATACCCCAAAACCTTTGAGAAATTTACTATCAAAGAAATCCAATTGCCGCTGTACGCTCACCTCAAGGCCGTAAACCTGCACATTGTCGCCATTCTGGGCCTGCACGAACGTCCAGTTTTCACCGGTGGAGATGGGATTGCTCAATCCGCCAAAATCACGGGAGAATTTGTCAGTGGTGTATTGTTCATCACGTTTGATATAGATGAAGTTATTTATACTTTTATAGAAGGCGCCACCAGAGATCAACCCGATGGACTGAAAATAATATTCACCCATCAAGTCAAAGTTCCAGGCATAAGAGGCCGATAATTCGGGGTTGCCTGCAAACAGCTCTTCGTCTGAAGGGCGGGAGTCGATGTACGGAGCGAGTGCATAGTAATCTGGTCTGGCAATCCCTGTGGTAAACGCCGCACGCAGTACGAAATTGGAGGCAGCGTTGTATTTAACGCTCAAATTGGGCAGGATATTCACGTAATCATTCTTAACCTCCCGCACCCCTTCCAGTGCCTCTTCGTCTTGGATGATGTTACCCGTGTAGGTAATGCCCGTCCGCTCGACACGTGCACCGGCAATCATGGAAAATTTCCTGCTCAAATCTTGATCCCAACGGAGATATCCGGCTAAAATGGTCTCCTTTGCATGGTAATTGGCCGCGAGGTATTCGGATGGGTCGGCCTCTGACTCAAATTGGCTGGCATCGGTAAGCGGCAGATTGCCTAGAAAATCCTTGGAAGGCAGTATGCCAATAGCATACTTATTGTCAGGAACCCAGTTCATACCCGCAAGGTTATTCAACGGTATCTGGTCGAAATCAAAATCAATATCCCCTATCGGACTATATTCATGGAAAATATTGTTTCGGTCTTTGCTTTTCAAGCGCAGCCGGCCACCGAAACGCAGACGCCCCTTTTGATCGGGCACCACACTGAGCGGAATACGGAAATTGAGCTTCGCGCCAAATTCTTCTTCCGTCGTTCTTCCGTACTGTTCAGTTACCTTGTCAAGATCATAATCTGATAGGCTGGGATCGTTTATAAACGTAAGAAGCGGTTGTCGCGAAGCCCCAAAATCCTTATTGAAAGCGACACCCGGTTCATCGGGTTCATCCGAATCATACGGTATCTCGTATTCGATATAGCGTTCGTTCGGCCGGTATTCGCTGGCCCTTGAAAAGTTGGCCGACCAATCTACATCCAGTGCACTGCCAAACAAGTGGTTGCCGCCTATGGCGTAATTTTGTACTTTCTGTTCTTCCAACCTGCGTTGTTTTACTCGGTTGTTGTTTATCCCTCCCTTGGTTTGCAAAGACATCGCCCCTTGGTATCCGATGATGTTGTCATTCGCATCATAAAGGGGTTCAATGTCCTTCGCATTCCAACGGAAGCGGTTTTCCCAGTCGTCGCGCCAATTGTACATCCCATTCAAATACAGCGAGTGGCTGGGGCTAAGGTTGAAGTCGAAGGCTGCGGAAAGGCTGCGTCTTGTCCGACGTACATCGTATTTCCGGATATCCTGCTCCTCCACATAGACATTGCCGAAATCGTCTTCTTTCCATGCGGCCTCGACGTTATCCGAACCATAGTCATTGTTGTTGTATGACCCACTCAGCACCATGCCGATTTTGCCTTGGGCAAAGCGATTTCCGTAAATAAAGGCCCCAGTATAGGCCGCTTTTTCGCGGATGGGATTATACCCTCCGGCCAATGTGGCAGATATCCGCTGTCCATTGGGCGCAGCACGGGTTATCAGGTTTACCGACCCCCCGATAGCATCGGCATCCATATCAGGTGTAAGTGTTTTATTGACTACGATGGTCTGGATCATGTCAGAAGGAATGAGGTCCATCTGTACGTTCCGGTTATCGCCCTCGGCAGAAGGGATGCGGTCGCCATTCAACATCACGGAGTTCAGCGAAGGCGCCAAGCCGCGGATGATAATGTTACGCGCTTCGCCCTGATCATTCTGCATGGTAATACCGGGTACCCGTTTCAACGCATCGCCGATGTTGGCATCAGGGAAACGGCCTACCTGGTCAGAACTGATGACGTTTGTGATGTTGGCGTTGTTTTTCTGTTGGTTGAGGGCGCTTGCTTGTCCGCGCAACCTATCGCCCATCACCATTACCTCATCCAATTGAGTACCACCTGCATCCAACTCAAAATCAACCACCACATTTTGCCGGCCAGTTACCGTAACGATTGCGGTAGCCGGTTGGTAGCCCAAATAGTTGATGCTTACTTCATAAGTACCGGACGGTACATTTAAAAACTCGAAATTTCCCGACTGGGTCGAAATAGTATAGCGGTTGCCCACATTGAGCTTAATGGTTGCCCCCGGCAATGACAAGCGGGTTGCGCCGTCAACAACTTTTCCGGAAATGAGCCCATTTTGCTGGGCAAAACCTCCCACAGAGGCCAACAAGAATAAACACCATGTAAAAATATATCGCATGATTAAGTTTTTTTTGCAATACTATTACACTTGTGTTAGCTCAACATTAAGTTGGGATGAATTATTACCCCGGATTTAATTACCCTAAACCATTACCTTTGTGATATGGGCGACTTTTATGTGGATAGACAAACCATGGTTGATTTACAACTTCTTGATGAAGGGACGGGCAGTGTATTCGCGTGTTTCAACCAAACCATCACCTATGGCGGGGAGGATGCCTTGCGCGACTTATTCCATAAACCGCTCACAGACCGCCGCCAGCTCCAGGAGCGGGCCTCCACCATCAAATTCTTGATGGATAATATGGAGGAACTCACGTTTGACAAAACCACACTGGATTTTGTAGATTACTACCTGAAGCGACCCGATCGGCCTACGTCATTTTCGATTTATAGGGGTATTCGTAACGCTGTAAAACATTTTTTTTCGCCCAATCAAGCCTATTATACCAAGCGCCGCGGCGTAGCGGAAGTATTCGACACGTTGGCATTTATTACAAAGCTCTGCGAAACCTATCCCGCAGGCAATGATACTCCATTATTGGCTAATCTCCGGGAATCGCTTCAGCAATTAACCAAAGATCCCTTGCTTGCCAAGCATGTGGGTGCTCCTAAGAAACGGGTGAGGCGCTATGCTGTTGAGCGGGTGGATTTCCTATTGCGAAAGAAATACCATGAAGAGGCGCTCATGCTACTTAACCAAATTTATGTGCTGGATGCCTATTACGCGGTAACCAGAGCTTCCAAAACCATGGCACTCATTTTTCCTGAATTCCAGGATGGCGAAATCCTTGAGTTGGAAGGGGTTTACCATCCATTGCTGGACGATCCCGTGCCGAATACCCTTTCACTGGATGCCAGCCGTCATGTGAGCTTCATCACTGGCGCCAATATGTCGGGTAAGTCCACCATGATGAAGGCGGTAGGCATCGCCGTTTATCTCGCCCACTTGGGCTTTCCCGTGCCGGCCATGCGGATGAAAACAACTATTCTGGATGGGCTGATCACGACCATCAACCTTGCGGACAATATCAATGAGGGATATAGCCATTTCTACAATGAGGTGAAGCGCGTCAAGCTCGTGGCCGAACAAATCCAGCAATCCAACCGCCTATTGGTCATCTTCGATGAATTGTTCCGCGGCACCAATGTAAAAGATGCTTATGATGGTTCACTCCGCATTGTGCAAGCATTTTCGGAGCTTGATAGGGGATTCTTCATCATTTCCACTCATATCGTGGAGGTTGCCCATGCGCTGGCTACGAACGAAAAAATAGCATTCAACTACCTCCCCACCCGTATGGAGGAAGGGAAGCCCGTGTTTGATTACCGCCTGCGTGAAGGTGTCACCGATGACCGCATTGGTTTATGGATACTGGAAAATGAAGGGGTATTTGCGTTATTAGCGGAAAGCAAGTCGGATTAATTAGCCATCAATTGTCTGTATCTCATCAATGCTTCTACATAATAATAATCTGCATATGACAAAGGCACGTCGATTTCACTTTTGCTCGGGAAATTACCGGTAGAATGCGTCAGTATAAATCCGCCGTTGGTACCGATGGGTGCTTTGTATGATGGCGATGATAAACTGGTTAGCATCTGCTCCGCCGCACGCAGGTAACGCGTGCTTTTCGACCCTTTCGCCATGCCAGAAAGTTCCAGCAATGCAGAAGCGGTGATAGCCGCCGCTGAAGCATCACGTGGTACGTCCGCTCCCGGAGCAACGCTGTAGTCCCAGTAAGGCACCTTATCCTCTGGTAGGTTGGGGTTTCCAAGGATGAAGTCGGCTATCTTTATCGCTTGGTTAAGGTAAGCTTTATCCTTGGTGTCGCGGTACATCAGGGTATAACCATAAAGGCCCCATGCCTGTCCACGAGCCCAGGCCGATTCATGATCAGCCCCTTGATGAGTATGCTTATTGCGTACGGCCCCTGTTTCCGAATCATAATCAATGACATGATAAGAGCTATTATCCGCACGGAAATGGTTTTTCAGTGTTGTATTGGCATGTGTTTTTGAAATCTCCGCATATTTTGGATTGCCTGATACGCGCGAGGCCCAGTTCAGGAACTCCAGGTTCATCATGTTGTCAATGATGACCGGGAATTTCCATTTGTCGCCATTGTGATCCCATGAACGGATGCACTTGACGGTGGGATTGTACCGCGAAGCCAACGATTCTGCTCCCGTCAGTAAGATCTCTTCGTAATCCGCATTGTCAGTAAGGCGCAAGGCATTACCGAAACCACAGTAGAGCATGAAGCCCAAATCATGGGTACCTTTATTGTTTTTCTCTTTTTCGAGCAACTTTAATCGCTCCTTGGCTTCCTCCAGCAAGTCCGGTTGCTGGCTATATGCATACAAATACAGCAGCGTACCGGGATAAAATCCGGATATCCAAGAATTGCTTTTGGCAGTCACCAATGAATCATTGGCCTTTAGGTACGTTCGGGGAAGTACCCCCGCGGGCACACGCTCCATCAGGGTATGGTACTGCGCGATGGCATTATTCAGATTGTTGTCTACAAAATCCTGGGTTAATTCCAACTTGTTAGACCGTTGAGCGTTTACGGTTGCCGCCGTCATTAAGAGCAGTATTAAACTCCACCTTACTTTCACCATTTTCTTCTTTTGCTTCATAAAATTCTGTTGTCTACATTCGTCTTACTATTCTTGTTATTTTGAACGTAACCATTTCAAACAAAGTCGAGGCGGCACGCTTCTATGCCTAGGAAAATTTCTCATATGAAGTGGGTTTATAATTAGTTTTAGCTTCGAACCATTAAGTATCTCGTTTGTGAATAACATGCGTTTAAACGAGTCTCAACATTTTGAATGAACAATAATACTGAAACGCAATTGAAAACGTTAATCGTTTACACATAAAATTACGAAAACGTTGTAGTATAGTACTCAGCGATATACTGATTTTGGCATCCATGTATACGCAGGGCGAATGCCACGATGTGGGCTATTGGTGTGCAGGGTTTCTCTCTTGCTTTGCAAGCAAACACCATTTCAAGTGAATAAAATGAACAATTAGTTTATTATTATTCCTAATTACATTTATCGCTATTCAAAACACTCATACATCCATCTCCTATGAAACCGACATGATTAAAATAATCATTATTCACAAGTTTGCCTGCTTTCAAAGGCGTTCATGAATGCTTCGCAGTTAAGNAAAACACTCATACATCCATCTCCTATGAAACCGACATGATTAAAATAATCATTATTCACAAGTTTGCCTGCTTTCAAAGGCGTTCATGAATGCTTCGCAGTTAAGCCCACAGGGGAATGATTATTTTTAATCATCAAAGGTTCCATCTGGCCATTGAGAATTAAAAATAAACAGATGAAATTAAACAGATTTTGCCGTACGCTCTTTTTTGGATTATTGGCCTTCGCAGTAATCAATCTTTCTGGATGTTCAAAAGACGATTCCCCAGCCCCCGAACCCCCTCCGCTCTCCTTGGATGAATTATATCAACATGCGCTAACCGATGCCATGGTGGCAGACGATACGGAAGTCATTGATACACTTTGGGCCATAACACCAACGAACCAATCGCTGACATGGAAAACCATCAATGGAAAACAATATGTACTAATGGGTACGTTTATGCGCTATCCCGCTAGTTACCCTGTTGGAGATTCCATCACAAACACTTGGGGAGAATCGTGGCTGTTTGTCCCACAACAAATGAAATCCCGAATAGGCAACTCGTTGTCCCCGACGTCCGATACAACCATGAGGATTTGCCAACTACTAGGGTTACCCCCAGCCAATGAAAATAGCAATACCCATATTGCAGAAATTTGGATCGATCCCGACCGTCTCTATCGCCCCGCAGGCAATATTGATATTACGACCACTTCTACAGGAGCAGTGCTCGCCAACAACGCTAGACCAACCTATATGGATTGGTTCAACAGCTATATCATATTTGCTTATTACCGGACACTTTCTTCCGCCACGGAGTTTCACTATCCATGGACACGATTGGGCTATACGTATGATTGGGCACCGGAAACCAGTGAGGTAGGACTGAGTGAATATGTGTTGCAAGCCGAATCGGGAGCTTGGGTTGAGCACGTGGCAAAAGTGGGTGAATTTTTTTAATCGAACTTTACCCGTTACCGTATAACGACCCATCGATACCGTAAAAATAGCACGCGTATATGCCAAACAATTGAACGATTCCATAGCTTGCATTATTTCCCCAACAAATTGTATCTTGTCTGCGTTTAAAATCGTTAGTATGGAACGGAATGGGTTGTTATGGGGTTGAAGCAAGGGAAACTTAAAAACTATATAAAAATAAATATACGACTTATTGCTTTGATGGGAACATTGGTGATAGTCGTCTGCCTGTTAATGCCATCATTGGCAATTGCGCAAACCACTATCCGGGGGAAGGTGACTGATGCTTCCACAGGTGAGGGTATCTCCGGTGTATCGGTGTTTTTATCCAACACCACAATCGGCACCTCCACAGATAGCCTGGGGTTTTATAAGCTTACCCCCCCCAAACATGCCACGCACATCCAGTTCAATGGATTGGGATACAGACCTGTAACCAAGTCGTTGGTAACAAATGGGCCACAAACCATCGATGTCGAATTGGAAGAGGAGTTCCACGCACTTGATGAGGTGGTGATAAGCGGTAAAGGGCGCTACCGCAACCGGGATAATCCCGCTGTGGAGCTCATCCGCAAGGTTATTGCGCATAAACCGACCAATCGCCTCTCGCGCTTTGACCATGTAGCGTTTGAAGCCTATGAAAAAATCATGATGGCCGTAAGCCATGTACCCCGAGTGATCGCCAAGAACGCGCTGACACGTGGATATCAATTTGCGCTTGAGAATGTGGATACTTCCTTGGTGCCTGGCCGCTCCCTATTGCCTATTTACCTAGAGGAAAACTTATCGCAACGGTACTTGCGGTTATCCCCAAAAGCAACCAAGACCATCATCACCGCCAATAAGAAAACAGAGCTCGATAAGCGATTTGTGAATAATGAGAACCTAGAGATGTATTTCAAATTTATCCACGGCGATGTGGACATCTATGAAAACAACATCTTGATACTCAACAAACCTTTTTTAGGCCCCACAGCAGACGCTGCGCCTCTCTTTTACAAATTCTTTATTACAGATACCATTTCCACTGTCGAAGGACAATTCGTGGAACTCACCTTTGTACCAAGAAACAACGAAGACCGCCTGTTTTCTGGCAAATTGCAGGTAACGCTCGATGGCAACTATGGCATACGCCGCGCTGATATCTGGATAGACCATCGGGCCAATCTCAATTGGATTACCAATGTAAATATCTCCCTGCGTTTCAATCGCCATAATAGCGGCATCTATCTGCTTGCCTATTCGGGTATGCAAATCAATTTCGGACTCTATGAAGGCAAACGCGGGGCCTTTGGCCAACGGACGCTCGTCTATCGTGATTACGATACCGAAACCACAATCCCCCCAAGTACCTTTAGTGGGCAAAACTGGGAGCAAGCCGAAGATGCCAGCCACCAAGCACCGAATCATTGGCAAGAAAACCGGCCTTTGGAACTTACGGAGGTAGAAGCGAAAACATATACCAACCTAGATAGCCTGCAAAATAACCGCTCTTTCCGGCGGACGCTAAAATTGGGATACCTGATTGCCCAGAGCTTTGTTTATACAGGGCCTGTAGAATTTGGACCGCTTGAGTATTCTTACAGTTTCAATGACCTTGAAGGCAGTCGTATACGACTAAGTGGCCGAACCACCCGCGAGCTTTCAGAAAAATTTTATGCCGAAGCTTATACGGCCTATGGTTTCCGTGATGAACGAATGAAATTTTACGTGGGTACCGCCCAATCACTCAATGGGCGACCGGTGGCCGAATACCCATCGCATTACCTGCATGCGACCTATCAGCAGGATGCCCGCGAACCTGGCCAATTGCTGGGTTTTCGCAATGGTGATAGCTTTATCCGTTCTTTCCGTAGCGCCCCACAGGACAAATGGATGTACAACAATGCCTTTAAATTGAACCATATTATCGAGTTTGGCAACCATGTGATGCTCCAAACCCATATCGCCTCCTTAAAGCAAGCCCCAGCTGCCGAACTCCGCTTCATCACCGCCGGGATGCGAGACACATTAAGGGCCTTGCAAACATCGGAACTTGGTATTGACCTCCGCTGGGCACCGAACGAGGAATTTTTCCAACGTAACCTTAGCCGATCGCCTATCATTAATGAGTATCCGATCTTTACCTTACGATATAACATGGGAATAAAAGGCCTCCTTGGTGGCGAACGTGCATACCACGCTACGCGGTTGGATATCTTCAAACGGGTTTTCCTTTCCCAATTGGGTTTCGCCGACGTCAACTTAGGTGCAGGTTATATTTTCGGGACACTGCCATATCCCCTACTTGACATCCCGAACTCCAACCAAACCTATGTGCTCACCAGCGACTCATACAGCCTGATGAACAACCTCGAATTTGTAAGCGACCAATACATCAAGCTCAGCGTTGAGCATCGGTTGCATGGATTTGTGCTGAATAAAATCCCTTTGATAAAAAAACTCAAAATGCGTGAATTATTAGGGTTCAAGCTTCTTTATGGAAATGTGCGACCTGAAAACCGCCCAGAAAAGAACGCTAAGGCATTCCTGTTCCCAACCGATAGCGCTGGAAACCCCACCACGTTCACATTGGAAAGGAAGCCTTACATGGAAGCCAGCATTGGTGTAGAAAACATTTTGAATGTGCTGCGTGTAGAATATGTACGGAGATTGTCGTACCTTAACCATCCCGACGTTGATCGGGGTGGATTTCGTTTCGGTATAAAAGTAGATTTTTAGTGGGGGCGTAAAGCATTTAAACATGACATATCAAAATTTATTAATCCATGATGAAGGATATGTACGTCGCATTGTCATCAATCGGGAGAGCAAACTCAATGCACTGAACAAAATTACTTTGGCCGAATTGCATCATGCAATTACGGATGCACTGGCCAATAAACCTATACGGGGCATCCTATTAACCGGAGCAGGCGATAAAGCTTTCGTTGCTGGAGCAGATATTGCCGAGTTTTCAGCTTTCGATGCCAATCAGGGCCGGGAACTAGCCCAAGAGGGGCAAACCAACGTGTTTGACCTGATACACCACGCCAACAAACCGATCATAGCAGCTATTAATGGCTATGCCTTGGGTGGAGGATTGGAATTGGCACTGGCCTGCCATATACGGGTTGCAACTACCGGCTCCAAAATGGGGCTACCTGAAGTATCCTTGGGCCTCATTCCAGGTTACGGCGGGACTCAGCGCCTTACCCAATTGGTGGGACGTGGGCGTGCTTTGGAAATGATTCTCACTGGCGACATGATAACCGCAAACGAGGCATTGGGCTATGGTTTGGTCAACCACGTAGTTGCGCCCCAAGACTTGTTGGGCAAGGCTGAAAATATACTCACCAAAATTTCAACACGCTCAACAAATGCAATAGGGGCTGCTATCCGGGCAGTAAACGCAGGCCTCGACCCTACACAAAATGGATTCGAAACAGAAATAACAGCTTTTGCACAATGCTTTGGCACCCCCGATTTCAAGGAAGGGATTTCGGCATTTCTGGAAAAGCGAAAACCAAATTTTTGATTTTACGTTATATCATTAACCGCTTATAGTTTTGATATATGTCCTATTCCGTATTCACGCAAAAGGAGCGAAACATCATTACTGTTATCATCCTGATTTTATTAGGGATTGTTATCGCATACGCGGTTAGAAATATTATCGGGGCGTTGCTCGGCACCATGGTGATGTATACCATTTTCCGGCCAATGAACATTTGGTTGGTGGAGCGACAGAAATGGCGCCGTCCGATCGTAGCCGTGATTATTATTATTGTCTCTTTCCTTATCATCGTACTACCTTTTTTGGGCATAGGCACCATGCTCACCAATAAAGTGGTGAGTCTATTAAAAAACCCGGAATGGATAAAAGACATGGTAAATGCCATCAATGAATTTGCCGGCGACAAGCTTGGCAAACCTGATTTGCTTCGGGAGCAATTGGAGAAAAGTGCGACTTATCTTGGTGGTTTATTTACTTCGCTTCTTAGTGGTGCCGCAGGCCTCTTTCTAGACATCGCCGTGATGTATTTCTTGTTCTATTTTATGTTGGTCAATTTCAGGGGTTTTGAACGTGGGCTGCTCCGCTATTCGCCCTTTAGGATAGAAAACGCCATCCGATTCGGAAACGAACTGCGCAACATCACCTATTCCAATGTAATCGGACAAACACTCATTGCCTTGATACAGGGAGCTACGCTGGCGCTGGGATTTTGGATATTCGGTTTTAATGATCCCTTATTTTGGGGCGTGATATGCGCTATCCTTGCCTTTATTCCGCTGCTAGGCCCGCCGCTAATTTTTGTGCCCGCAGCAATCATTGCATTCGTTCAAGGTGAGAACCTAGCGGCAATAGGGTTATTGATATATGGTTTCCTCGTGGTTATCAATATTGATAATGTGCTGCGCCTTATAATTGCCAAAAAAGTAGGTGATATACATCCCATCATTACCGTGGTAGGCGTTATTATTGGCCTACCGTTGTTCGGAGTGATGGGATTGGTATATGGCCCGCTCTTACTTTCCTATTTTCTAATCACGGTACGCATTTATGAAGCAAATAAAAGGCAGAAACCTTCAACAGATGAACCGGTGATCAACAAGTGAAAATCTCCAATATGACCTGGCCTTATGTTGCAAATACGATTAAAAACACGCATATAGTTTAAGCAAAATCATTACCTTAATGGCATTGGCCGAAAATACCTGAAAATAGGGATTCTATAATTGCCAGCGCAATCCTATCTTTGTTCACTCATTTGATGACTATGCGGATTACTCTACTATCACTACTTTTTGCGTTTTGCTGCGGAACCCTCAACGCCCAATCCAAGGCACATTATGAAACGGTAGGCGACCATATTACGCTTACTTTGGCCGGGGCTTCACACCTCGCCCAACTGCCCCTAAAATGCATGCAGCAGGAGTACCCCTATAAAACCGGAATAACATTTGCCGATTCTTCGCTCATTCAATCGCCAATAACCTACCACCCTGCATTCTATGGTTGTTTTGACTGGCATAGCAGTGTGCATGGACATTGGATGCTTGTGCGTCTCCTCAAACGATACCCCAACCTGCCTGAGGCCACCGAAATAAAAAACAAACTTGCTGACAATCTAAGCACATCGAATATCGCCATGGAAGTACAGCTATTTGATGGATTGAATAAAAGCTTTGAACGCACCTATGGGTGGGCGTGGCTCCTACAGCTCCAAGCCGAGCTACTATCTTGGGATGACCCTCTCGGCTACACATTAAGCAAAAACCTCCAACCGCTTGCTGATGTTTTGGCCGAATTGTATAAGGAATATTTACCCAAAATGAATTACGCTATCCGCGTTGGGGAACACTCGAATCTGGCATTTGGACTAAGGCTCGCATACGACTATGCAGCTCAAGTGGACGATGTGGGGCTCAAAGATGTCATTCGGAATACGGCTTTGCGTTTCTATGCTCAAGATACCGATTGCCCATTAAGTTGGGAACCGGGAGGTGCTGATTTTCTCAGCCCTTGCCTAGAGGAGGCAGACTTGATGTGGCGGATCTTACCTCCAGACCAATACCGCACCTGGGTGAAAAAATTCATCCCCCAATTATTTAAGAAATCTTTCCACCTGGAACCGGGTACGGTGAGTGACCGCACGGATGGTAAGCTTGTTCACCTCGATGGATTGAATCTGAGTCGTGCTTGGTGTCTATATGGTATCGCCCGACATGCCGGAAGAAACGAACAACGCCTTTTTGAATTGGCCAATATGCATTTGAACGCCGCCCTGCCAAACGTGGCCAGCGGCGATTACATGGGTGAACATTGGCTCGCATCCTTCGCGGTCTACGCATTGACAGCACAAAACAATTAGCCATGATGCAGAGACGATTACGATACCTGCTACTTCTTCCAATCTGTCTAATGTTCCACTCATGTTTCCAAATTATCGAGGAAATATCGGTGCAACCTAACGGCTCAGGTACGGTGGTGCTTACGGCAAATCTTAGCCAGAGCCGCAGCAAACTCGCTTCGGTAATGTTATTGGACAGCATCAATGGCCACAAGATACCCTCCAAACAGGATATCAGGAGCGAAATGGAAGAAGCTGTGAAAATTCTCCGTGGAATGAAAGGCATTAGTCAGGTAAGCCATACTATGGATTTCGACAAATACATCGCCACGATTCGTTTTTCCTTTGCTCAGGTGGCCAACCTGAATGACATCACCACCATAATCTTTGAAAAGCTGAAGGTCAAATCGGCGAATAACTCAGCATATACTTACCATACCGTCAGCAAAACATTTAACAGGCACTATTCCTATGAGGCAAAAGCAAAATCGGAATATAACAAGCTCAAATCGGCTGATAAGGAAATTTTCCAAAACGCCATGTATACCAGTATTTATCGCTTTGACGACACTGTGCTAAAACAAAGCAACGGCAATGCCAAGATTTCTGCTTCAAAAAAGGCGGTGATGCTACAATGTCCGATATTGGATCTCATCGATGGAAAAATAAATATCTCGAACAACATACAACTTTCAAATTAACGATATGAACAAATTTTGGAACACAGCTATTTTATTATTGGCTGCAGCAACCGTAACCGCCCAGGATCTAGCCTATAAAATCCCACATGACGCTTTTGCGGTCGTCAATGTACAGACAGACCATTTCTTCAAATTGATGAGTGTGGAAGATTTCAACCAATCCACCATTGGAAAAGTCCTGTTGGAAAAAGCCGGTGAGGCTGGACTTTCAGACATTGGAGGAATTGAGGATTTTGGTATCGGCTTAAATAAGACTGGCTATTTTTATACAATAAAGACAGATAGTGTGGTGTACTATAATTTCTTATTGCCTCTTGCCAATGCCCAACTATTCGAAAAGCACTTTGGCAAGGATGAGGAAATTACCCAAAACGCGGGCTTTCGTGGCTTCACGAAAGACGTGTCCGGAAGCAGTGCCATGTTTGCTTGGAATGAGCAGATGCTGTCTATCTCCACGGCCGGCTTGGTAGGCCATTATTTCGAGCAGCCAGAAGTGGCTGCCCGTTATGGAATCCAGAATTACAGCTATTCCGATTATTACGAAAATAACGATACGGAGGTCGTTGAAAAAGCTGAAGATATTGCGGATAGCGCATACTCGGACGATATTCTCATTGCTCCGCCACTTCCTGATTCGCTTGCCATCATTGATACGGTGACTACCGATTACACAGAAGAATGGAATTGGGAAGCCGATACGACCGTCTCCGATGCCGCAGAAGCTTATGACTATGACAGCAATTATGAGGATGACAACCCCTATTCTGACTATTATGAAGCCGACCAACTCATCAAAAAAGGACTGGAAGCGGAATGGGCTATGCAATATACCGTGGGCCTATTTGGCAACAATCCGGAAAAGAACATCTTAAGCAACTCCTCATACCTCAAGAGCCTCCACAAGGACGCAATTGTTACTGCTTGGCTGTCTAACCTAGAGACTATCTACAGCAGCCTGCTTCCGGAGTTATTCGGGTTAGGGCGGACAGGCAAAATTTTCAGCCATTATGGAAGTATAAATGCTGGGCTATTTGCAGATAAAGAAGGATTCAGGTTGAGCAGCTCCATGACTGTATCAAATGAATTGGCAGCGAGCCTCAAACGCATTTATAAGCGCAAGCTGAACAAGAAATTCTTGAAATACATGAATAGTGACGACATGGTAGGTTTTTTTGCCTATGCCGTGGATGCCCAATCTTATCTGGAAGAATTACCCGGCTTGATTAAAGACACCTACGGCGGTCTCGTAGGGATGTATGAACCTGAAATCGCTTTGGGTACAGATATCATATCACTCCTATTGGATGAAAAGGCTATAGCAAATGCCGTGAAAGGCGATGCTTTATTCGTGTTAAATGGTATTTCCGAAGAAGAGGTCTCATACACTGCATATGAATATGATGAGGACTATAATTACCAGGAAGTGGAAAAAACCAAGACCGAAGCCATTCCTGATTTCCTGCTGATGTTTTCATCAGACGATGTTTCCATTTATAATCGTATCATGTCCTATACGTCCAGCAAGGGGTTAGTCGATGAAGAACAGGGGGTATATACCGTGCAAGAGCACGACATGCCCTTTGCTCTACATATCACCCGTAAGGATGGTATCGTTTTCATTGGTACTTCCTCCAGCCAGCTCCATGATATTAATGCCAATCGCTATCGGGGATATCTGGCAAAAGAACACCGCAACCTCCTTCGGAAAAATAAGTTTTCGGGATTGCTTAGTGCCAAGAAAATAGTCGACGATATCCCTCAGGAGCAGCTGCAGTCGCTCGACCGCTATATCGGTTTCAACAAATTGTTTGGAAGTATGGGCAATTTCTATTTTCAATCCAAAGGCATAAAATCAAACACCATCTCTTCGGATTTTGTTGCTGAAACCCCCGAAGGGTTTGACAATGCCATCCAATACATTTTTGCCTTGATGGATTACGCGGCAGAACAATAGGAAAAGTTATCAAAAGGCCGTCTGTCTATCATAGGCAGTTATTTACACTCATTTTTGTTTAATATGAGTTCGTGAATACGAAGCATTTTATCTATGTTTGCCCTCTTATGAGCAAGCAAACGGACGATTTCTTTAAAAATGTAATTTCGCACGCCAAGGAATATGGATTTGTATTTCCTTCAAGCGAGATCTATGACGGCCTAAGTGCCGTGTATGACTATGGCCAATTGGGTGCCGAGCTGAAAAACAACCTCAAAACTTATTGGTGGAAAGCCATGGTACAGCTCCATGAAAATATCGTGGGTATTGATGCGGCCATTTTTATGCACCCTACCACTTGGAAAGCGTCTGGACATATAGACGGGTTCAACGACCCGATGATTGACAACAAGGATTCAAAGAAACGCTACCGTGCGGACCAACTTATCGAGGATAAGATAGCACGGTATGAAACTGATGGCAAGACAGAGAAAGCTCAACGATTGCAGACTGATCTCAATTCGGCTTTGAATGACGATGACTTGCCCCGTCTGAAGGTGATCATCGAGGAACATAACATTGTATGCCCCATGTCCGGCACCAAAAACTGGACAGACGTGCGCCAGTTTAACCTGATGTTTTCTACCCAAATGGGTGCATCAGCCGAGGGTGCTGATACTGTATACTTAAGGCCCGAAACCGCCCAAGGTATCTTCGTCAATTTCCTCAACGTACAGAAAAGCGGCCGCATGAAGATCCCCTTTGGTATCGCGCAGATTGGTAAGGCTTTCCGGAATGAGGTTATTGCCCGCCAATTCATCATGCGCATGCGCGAGTTTGAACAAATGGAGATGCAATTTTTCGTACGCCCCGGTACGGAGCTCGAATGGTATGGCAAGTGGAAGGAGACCCGATTGAAATGGCACCTGGCGTTAGGCGGCGAGCAAACCAAATACCGCTACCATGACCATGTGAAACTGGCTCACTATGCAAACGCTGCGGTGGATATCGAATATGATTTCCCCTTTGGCTTCAAAGAAGTGGAAGGCATCCATTCGCGTACTGACTTCGACCTCAGCCAGCACCAGAAGTTTTCGGGCAAGAAGTTACAGTATTTCGATCCAGAAATCAACCAGAATTACGTACCTTATGTCATTGAAACATCTATTGGCCTAGATCGGCTCTTCCTCACTGTCCTTTGCAACTCATTTGAGGAACAAGATCTGAGCACAGAAGATAAGCAAGATTCTCGTTCGGTGTTGCATTTCCACCCGACGTTGGCACCTATAAAGGCTGCCATATTGCCGCTGACGAAAAAAGACGGACTGCCGGATAAAGCAAGGGAGATACTGAGCCGCCTAAAAATGGATTACAACGTGCAATATGACGAAAAAGATTCCATCGGCAAACGGTACCGCCGTCAAGATGCCATCGGCACGCCATGCTGCATCACCGTGGATTACCAATCATTGGAGGATGATACCGTGACGTTACGCCACCGCGACAGTATGGAACAGGAACGGGTAGCTGCAGTAGACTTGGAGAAAATCATTGGTGATTTGGTGGGATGGAAGAATCTATTGGGAGCACTATAATTCGTTTACCCGCCAACAGATACTAACTCCCCATTCACCAGTACATCTACTGGTTCACCGGTATGTGATATAATGTTGTAATCAATGACCTTGCCATTGCGCCATTTGATATCCACTGTATAATTACCACGGGCCTTCAGCCCTTTCACTTCGCCATCCTTCCATGCATCGGGCAGCGCTGGCAACAAGTGGATAAATCCGGCGTGGCTTTGCAATAGCATCTCGGCAATACCCGCCGCACCACCGAAATTACCGTCAATCTGAAAAGGCGGGTGTGCACAGAATAGGTTGGGATAGGTTCCTGCACCAGCCTGCATGTTGATTTCACTACCCATAGCGGGCTGCAGTAATTGTTTCAAGATTTCCAACGCATGGTTGCCATCCTGCAAACGCGCCCAAAACAAGATTTTCCAAGCCCGGCTCCAGCCTGTGCCTTCATCGCCCCCGCCCCGCACCTGCAAGGTCTTTCTAGCGGCTTCGGCCCATTCGGGTGTGGTCTGTGGTGATATAAAAGCTGCTGGATGGAGACCATATAAGTGCGATACATGGCGGTGTTGTGGCTCGGGCTCTGCATATTCCTCCAACCATTCCATCACGCGGCCATCACTACCCACCTGCACGGGAGGCGGTAAAAAGGCTAGACTATTCTTCAACGTATCGACAAAGGAATCCTGCATACCCAATTCCTCCGCTGAAGCGATGACATAATTATACAATTCCCGTACAATTTGATTATCTATCGTAGGGCCCATAACCACACTAGCGCGTGTGCCATTAGGCATGATAAATCCATTTTCAGGCGATACAGAAGGTGCCGTGACCAGCCAGCCATTACGGGGTTCTTTGATTAATGTATGGTGGTAGAAAACAGCCGCGCCTTTCAGGATAGGGAATACTTCAGCTAAATAAGATTTATCCTGCGTAAAGAGATAATGTTCCCAAAGGTGATTACACAGCCAGCCGGAGGCCGTACTGGACCCCCATGAAGCCTGTTCACCTGGAGCCGAATACCCCCATATATTGGTCATCATATAACATACCCATCCCGGGGCGTTGTAATAAGCCTTGGCTGTTTTTTTACCTTCCTCGGCAACCGCTTTAATCATATCGATGAAAGGTTCATGCAGTTCCGGCAGGTTACCTACCTCTACTGGCCAATGGTTCATCTGCGCATTGATGTTTAGGTGGTAGTCGCCATTCCATGGGGTTTGCACTTGGTGCGCCCACAACCCCTGCAGGTTGGGCGGCAATAACCCGGGGCGCGTACTGCAAATACTCAGATAACGCCCATATTGGAAATAAAGCGCAGCCAAATCATTATCGTTTGCCGGATACTCAAAAAATCGTTTCAACCGTTCGTCCGTAGGAATATACGCCGTATTTTGCCCCACCAGCTCCAATGATACGCGCCCAAACAATTGCTGGAAAGCTGTGATATGCGTTTTCTTTTGTATTTTGTAGGGTACTTGGAGGGTTTGTTCCATCAATTTGGCCGACTGTTGTTCATGCAGGTTACCCCTAAAATCTGTGGCTGCTGAAAAATATAGTACGGCTTCATCCGCTCCGGTCACACGAAGGGAATTCCCTTCTACCACCAATTTGCCGCCCTTATGTTGGATGCGCAAACGGGACATGTATTGCATTCCCTGCCCTCCATGTCCATCATTGAGCGCTCCAAACATTTGCAGCTCATTCCCCACGGTATTTATTTGCGCATTTTCCGTTCGTGACAATGTGACGGAAAAATCCAGCCCCCGCTTACCAGCTGCGGTCAGCCGAATTACCCCTACGTCCCCATCAAAGGAAGTGAAGTATTCCCTGTGGTAGGTGACCCCATCCGATTTGTATGCCGTGGTGGCAATGGCTGTGGGCAAATCCAATTGCCTACGGTAATCACTCACCTGCCCCGATCCACTATGGTGGTATTGAATGAGCAGTTCACCAAGGGTTTGGTAAGCTCCATAAGGCAAGTTGGCACTTTGGCCACGGCCGCTACCGGCTCCGGCACACACAAAATTGGCGTTCACCAATTTCTCGGCCTCATCATTTCGGCCTTGAAGCAACAGTCGCTGGATATCACTTACACTTTTGTATGCCTCATAATTGTTGGGATCCTGTGAACTGCCTGACCATAAGGTAATCTCATTGAGCACGATTTTTTCAGTCGTTATCCCTCCATCGGGCATCATACCCAAACGACCATTTCCCAATGGCAGGGTTTCTTCCCATATTCTTGCAGGTTTATCGTACCATAGCTGCAACGGTTCCTTGGCCGATGAGGCTAAATATACACAGATGTAAATCCCTATAAGCCCATATTTCTTCATAATCCTAAATTAATTGACCGTGGATGACACCGATTCAACTGATTGGCGTATAAATCCGCGTCATCTGCGTTCCATCCAACCGCCTTCCTTAATCGCGGTACACTTCAAACTCCGCTATAGATACTACTGATCGGTTACTTTGGGCATTGGCCACGGCTTCAACCGTAAATCGGAAATAACGAGCCTGTACCTGTTTTTCGAAATCTATATACTGTATGATGGGGTTGGCTACGATATTGGAAAACTCTCCTTTGGTCATCACCTCCCAGGTGTTTCCATCCGTACTGGTCTCAAACACATAACGACTTACCAGCCCCACAGCACTTTTGTCCTGCCGGGGTAGGTAGTCGAAACCTGATAAGGGCTGTACATTACCCATATCCACGGTCACCTGTTGGGGCAAATCCACTTCGGCCGTAAGCCAAAAAGTTTCTTTATTCCCATCCACGGCTAAGGCGGGGTCGCCGCCTTCCAGTCCATTAGCGATTATATTCCATGTCGAGCGGTCAATACGTTCACGTTCTGCTTCGGCTATGGTAAACTCCACGTCGGCCTCCTTAAATAGGCCGAAATCACTCAATGCTACAGCCACCGGTGCGAACAGCCGTAGACGAAGTTTGCTTGCAGCTATTGGCGCTTCTAAGTGAATGAGCCGATTGGCGCCAATACTGGTAGCAGAAGCTAGTGGCTTCCAAGCATCATTTTCCCATACATCCACCCATACGCTATCCAAGCGCTGACCCAATTTGATGTTTTCACGCAAACGGATTAGATCAAAAACTGTCTCCTCTTTCAGTTCAATGACCAATTCGGGTGAAGTCACTTCGTCATCAGTAGCCCAATAGCTATAACGGTCGTCATCTAGTATATTGGCTGGCCCGAAATGCTTCATATGGCTATCCCTGACATTGGATGCCTCAAATTTGGCCCCTGCTGCTCGATTCTCTGCAAACGTCTTGGTTAACTTCTCCCCAAATCCCTTCAACGAGGCTACATCATTAGGGTGCAAGAGCCCATCGGTGTTGGGAGCCAACCCAAGGTTGAATGCAGCTCCCCTGCCTACACTTTTGAGGTACAGCTCAAAAAGCTGGTCGGGTGTCTTTACTTGATGGTCTTGATCCGCATGATAAAACCAACCTGGACGGTGGGGAACATCACATTCGGCCGGAATCCAATACTTCCCATCGCGCTGCCCACTTCCAAGAAAGCGTTCGTCTATATAGCCAGGAGCTGCTTTACCTCCATCCGGACCTACGGGAGTGAATGTGGCCCAGGAAGTTTCCGGGGCAACACCTTTCTCATTTCCCACCCAACGCACATCTGGGCCGATATCGCTAAAAATGACGGCCGTTGGTTGCATTTCACGAGTAATTGGCCAGGTTTTATCTTCCCATCCATAATAAGTTGAGCGGTCTATCCGTCGCGTTTCATTGGCTCCCCCATAATATCCATCGCCACCATTAGCCCCATCGTGCCAACTGGTAAATAATTGTCCATAGTTGCTATACAATTCACGCAATTGTTCACGATACGCCTCGGCGTATTGCTCGTTGCCGTATTCCGGATGATTGCGATCCCAAGCTGAACAATAAACCCCAAATTGCATTCCTTGTTTGCGGCTGGCTTCCATAAATTCCTTGACCATATCACCCTTGCCTTCACGCCAAGGACTTTTGGAAATGTTATAATCGGTAGTTTTAGTGGGCCAGAGGCAATAACCATCGTGATGCTTGGCTACGGATATCAGTCCCTTGAACCCTGCGGATTTGGCCGTCTCGGCTATTTGGTTGGCATCAAAATGCCGCGGGTTGAACAAATCAGCCGGGGCATCACCAAAGCCCCATTCCTTATTCTGAAACGTAGTGGGTGTAAAATGGATAAGGCAATACATTTCTAGCTCATGCCAATTCAATTGTGCCTCGGAAGGAGTGGGGCCATAGGGAGCAGGCTCATTTCGGAGCTGCCCGTCTGATGAATTGCAGCCAACCAATAGCATCACGACATTGATTCCCAATAATAGTTTTCTACAAATGCAAGACATCATAACCAATTTGGTTTATCAAACGTAAAGATAATTGTTTCTTGACATGAATACTGGAAATGCAAAAATAGCATAACATATTGGTAATATGTTTCACGAATCACCAGCATATAGGCTATAGACCTGACCGCTCACCACATGATTCATGGATGGCCTTTAATAGGATTTTCGACAAAAAAATTGTGCCGAGAATTACTATGGCAAACAGGGTCAATCCAATCCCCCCAAGCCATGTAAGTATCGTTAAGTTTTCCATTTGTATTACTTAAACAGGTTTCCTTCTTTATCTTTTTCCCATGCGCAGCAGGATGTGGTGCAACCAAGCTGTGTGTACATCCGGCATGGCACGCTTTGCCAACTGTTTGCTCGCTTTCCAAATGAGTCTAATCTGATTGAACGCTTTGGCATTCGCCGGATGCTTGGCCAGCCATTCCCTGATGTAGCTTGATTCTGCCTGATTTGTCTCATGAAGCAGGTATTTGATCAATAAACGTTCTTTCATTTTAGGGCCTAACATGTTCATGTTTGCTGATGCTGGTATAACTAGCAACACCAAGGAAGACGAGACAGGTGCACAAATGCACCCATCCGTCTTCCTGCAATCAAACTTAGAGAAACTTAAACCCTACCGACAGGGCAAAAACGCCGGGTCTTTGCTCCAATTCCTTGTTCATTTTTCCCAATCCGAGACTGTACCGTGCATCGAAAGTAAACCTTCCCACATCTATGCCGGCGTTAAGGACACCTCCGACATTAAACCGTTTGAATTCCGTACCAGCGGGCGCATCTGGTTTTTTCAGATTAAAATTCAAATCTGGGCCTAAAGAAACACGGAAGTTCAGATTATCTTTATTGACAATCTTATAACCAACCATCGCTGGCAGGTTAAGTTGCCTAAACTTAGATTCGTACGTTTCGGAATTATAGGTGTACTCACTACCGAAAGTGGAAAAATTAAGTTCAGGCTGGAAGAAGAAATCGCTCCCCGTACGAACAAATAATCCCACATGCATTCCGGCTTTACCTGATTTTTCGCTCACGGCGTCCAGCCCTGTACGTAATGTCCCAAAGTTGACACCGGCTTTGATACCCATGTCCAAGGACTGCGCATTTACCAGGTTTGTACTGACCAACACGGCGAGTACAGCTACATAAAATTTAATTGTTTTCATTTTGAACTTGTTTTTGATAGTTTTCATTATTGTTTTTAATCCTTATTCCCTGTTATGACACACTCATCCGGTTTTACCCTGAACGTTTGCTAAAAAATTTTAGGATTATTTCAGTTTATACCGAATTCCGGCGTTGACGAACATATTGGCCGTTAACAGATGGATGGAGTTGATTTTTTTATTACAGCATAGTCTTTCTATAAATTTTAACTATGCCACATCATTATTTGTGATTTACTTTATTGAAAGTTTAAGGTTACATTTGATGTACCAAAAGCAAATCTGAGGGAACTGAATGATCGCCAATGTGGTTAAACAATTATAAAAAACAATATTATGGAAACAGCCCACAAAAACTCACCTCGGCTTTTATCTACAAATTTGAATATTCAACTTTCAACATAATTTATTAGAAATGGAAAACAACATGAGTAAATGCCCTTTTCATGGTGGCGATGCGCCAACGAATAGCGCCGGTAGCGGGACAAAAAACCGCGATTGGTGGCCAAATCAATTAAAATTAAATATTCTGCGTCAACACTCACCTTTAGCTAATCCAATGGACAAGGGGTTTAACTACGCTGCAGCATTCAAGAGCCTCGATTTGGAAGCCGTGAAAAAAGATCTTCATCAGCTCATGACTGATTCACAAGACTGGTGGCCAGCAGATTTTGGCCATTACGGAGGTTTGTTTATTCGCATGGCTTGGCACAGTGCAGGTACGTACCGCATCGGTGACGGCCGTGGTGGTGCAGGGGGTGGTCAGCAGCGGTTCGCGCCTCTCAACAGCTGGCCCGACAACGTCAGTCTCGACAAGGCGCGTAGGCTACTGTGGCCGATCAAACAGAAATATGGACAGCAAATTTCCTGGGCCGACTTGATGATCCTCGCCGGCAATGTAGCACTTGAATCGATGGGCTTCAAGACCTTCGGTTTCGGTGGCGGTCGCGAGGACACCTGGGAGCCGGAAGAGGATGTCTACTGGGGTTCCGAAACTACCTGGCTGGGCGGAGACGAGCGCTATGCCTTCGGTTCCGAGGGCGTTGAGAAGGGGGGCGCGGTACTTGTATCTGATGATTCGGCGGACGGTGACATACATACGCGCAACTTGGAGAAGCCACTCGCCGCCGTACAGATGGGACTGATCTATGTCAATCCGGAAGGCCCTGACGGCAACCCCGATCCGATTGCAGCAGCTCATGACATCCGTGAGACCTTTAAACGCATGGCCATGGATGACAAGGAAACCGTTGCGCTGATCGCCGGTGGACACACCTTCGGCAAAACCCACGGTGCCGGCGACGCGGCACTTGTAGGCGCCGAGCCAGAAGCAGCGGACATCGAAGAACAAGGCCTCGGCTGGAAGAACAGTTTCGGCACGGGGATAGGCGCAGATACCATCACCAGCGGCTTGGAAGTGACTTGGACGACCACGCCGACGAAGTGGAGCAACGACTTCTTCCGACACTTGTTTGGCTACGAATGGGAACTAATGAAGAGCCCAGCCGGGGCGCATCAATGGAAGCCGAAGCATGGTGCGGGTGCTGGTACGGTGCCCCATGCCCATGATCCGTCGAAGCAGATCGCGCCTTCCATGCTGACTACGGACCTCGCCTTGCGGTTTGACCCAATCTACGAGAAAATCTCAAGACATTTTTTAGAGAACCCGGATGAATTCGCGGACGCCTTCGCCCGCGCATGGTTCAAGCTGACACACCGTGATATGGGTCCGCGCGCACGTTACTTGGGCCCAGAGGTACCCGAAGAAGCGTTGATTTGGCAAGATCCAATTCCGGCAGTCGACCATCAATTGATTGATGATAATGACATTGCTGCATTGAAAGCCAAAGTATTGGATTCGGAGCTATCTATCTCCCAACTGGTAGCTACCGCGTGGGCCTCGGCATCCACTTTCCGCGGTTCCGACAAACGTGGTGGCGCAAATGGCGCACGCATTCGCCTGGCCCCCCAAAACAATTGGGAAGTCAACAACCCTGCTCAACTGGCAAACGTGTTGAAAACACTTGAAGGTATCCAAACAGCATTTAACAATGCGCAATCCAATGGTAAAAAGGTTTCACTGGCTGACCTTATTGTATTGGCAGGCTGTGCAGGCGTCGAAAAAGCGGCGAGAAATGCGGGCCATGATATAACGGTTCCGTTCAGCCCAGGTCGGACGGATGCATCACAAGAACAGACTGACGTGGATTCTTTCAAACCGCTAGATCCTGTTGCCGACGGTTTCCGCAACTACCTGAAAACCAGATATACGGTATCGATAGAAGAGTTGTTGATCGATAAAGCGCAATTGCTAACGCTAACCGCCCCTGAACTGACGGTTCTTGTGGGTGGTATGCGCGTATTACATACCAACTTCAATAACACCAAGCATGGCATGTTCACTGAACGTCCGGAAGTGATTACCAACGATTTCTTCGTAAACTTGCTCGACATGAATACGGTTTGGAAGCCAACCGGTGAGCATAAGGAAGTGTTTGAAGGACATGATCGCGCAACCGGTGAACTGAAATGGACGGCAACCCGTGCAGACCTTATCTTTGGCTCAAATTCAGAGCTCAGGGCACTTGCCGAAGTTTACGGATGTGCCGACTCCGGAGAAAAATTCGTGAAGGATTTTGTAGCAGCTTGGAACAAAGTGATGAACCTTGACCGTTTTGATTTGGCTTGATTTTATCAGGCTACCCGAAGGTAACACAAGGTAGGAAATTGTTGCTGACATCATGAAAGAGACTGATCAATATTTTGACAGTCTCTTTTTTAATTAAAAATAATTTCACTGATAATCAATGAATTATCGAAAATAAAAAACAGACTATCTAAATTAATCTATTAATACAATAGACTTTATATATATTTGCATCATGAAAACAAGGAATCAGCATAAGGCAGTATTCAATAATAACGTTTGCATGTGTGTGCAGCTGATGTGTTACGCACATTGTTGAAGATGCTTTATACGGATTGACGAGTAATAGAAAAGCCTCTTCGACGCATAAAATCGAAGGGGCTTTTTTAATTTGATGACAACGAGAAAACGAGCAAAAAATGGCAATAGAAACAACAACTGAAAAACAATACATCGAACCGAAAATCACGATCGTAGGTGCTGGGCCAGGAGATCCTGATTTAATCAGCATCAAAGGGGTCAAAGCATTGAAGAAGGCAAATGTAATCCTTTATGACGCGTTGGTTGATGAGCGCTTATTGGACTATGCCCCTAAAGAAACCATTAAGGTTTATGTTGGAAACCCTTCGGGTGATGAAAACTTTTCGCAAGACGTCATCAATCAACTGATGGTCGATTATGCGATGAACTTTGGTCACGTCGTTCGCCTCAAGGGAGGCGATTTATTTGTCTTTGGCCGTGGATATGAAGAATTGGACTACGCCGCCTCTTATAGTATCGAGGCAGCCATCGTCCCCGGCATTTCCAGTGCGATATCTGTACCGGGATTACAAGGGATCCCTGTGACACATCAGGGGCTGAGCGAAAGCCTGTGGATACTTTCTGGCACGGATAGCAATGGAAATTTGTCGCCCGAACTAACAGATGCCGCCCAAAGTAAGGCCACGGTAGTCGTGTTGCTTGGCTACGACAGGCTACCCGAAATCGTTTCACTTTATCAGGAAATAGGCAAAGGCCGATTGCCTGTGGCTGTCATCCAAAACGGCTCTATGGTTAATGAAAAAATAGCCGTCGGTTTGGTAAATACGATTGTGGAGATGGCTGAGGAAAAAGAAATTGATAATAGAGGTCCGGTACTGCTCATTTTTGGTCCTGCTGTAGCGTTGCACCATGATTTCCGGCACATCCGCCAATTCTTCGAATTGCAAGAGCACTTGGATTAGCCTTGAAGATTCGCTCTTCATATCATGCAACTTCCGACATAACATGAAGTTGCGCAATCATCCAAACAGCCACCATGCTATGACTAGCGTAATCAAAATATTGAACGTCTGGGCGATGAGAAATATCCAAAATGGTTTCACATTATTCTGGCCCAACAAATCTTTGAAATTGGTCTCCAATCCGATGCTGGTAAATGCCAATGCGAACCACAGTCCTTGGATATTTTTGATCCCTCCTTTTACCTGTAACACGGTACTGTTGTCCAAGACAAAGGAAAAAAACAGGGATGCAGCGAGGAAACCAATGACAAATTTAGGAAAACGCTCCCAAATTACACCAAGCCGTGGTTTTTCCACCTGCTCCCCTTCGGGCGTGCCCCTGTATGTCCAGTAAATTGAAATGGCAAGTGCTGCAATACCCAGCAACACATTCTGCGAAAACTTAACGATTGTACTGATTTCCAACGCTCGGTCGCCTACCAAGCTGCCTGAAGCGACCACCGCACCCGTAGTATCAATACTCCCTCCTAGCCAAGCCCCCGCCACCTCTTCCGAAAACCCAAATACACGTACAAGATAAGGCATGCCTATCATCATCGGGATGGCCGTAATCAATACCATAGAAACTACATAGGATAGTTTCTTAGAATCGCCCTTGATGGCACCTGCCGTGGCGATGGCAGCTGATACCCCACATATCGATACCGCACTGGATATCATCATGGTCAGTTCTTCATCCACTTTCAGTTTCCGGCATAACCAAAAGGCAAAGTACCATACCGTTAATACCACAATAAGCGACTGTACCAACCCCAGAGAACCGGCCTTCAGAATATCAGAAAAAATTACGCTCGTGCCCAAGAGCACCAATCCAATCTTGACCAGCAATTCGGCGTTAAGCGAATCCTTAAACCATTTCGGCAATTTGAACAAGTTACCTACCAATAGGCCTATCAATAAACTGAAAATAACCGCTTCCAACCCCAAATCATGTAAGAACGAATTGCCCGCCAATAAAAGAGCGCAAATGGTTAGCACAAATACAATTGGAAAACCCAGTAAATTGGATTGGATGGGCTTACCGGTTATGATGGCACCGATGATGACAACGGCATAAGCAAATATAAATTGATAAAAAATGCTCAACCCATTAGTCGCCGAAAACAATAACTGCACCGCTCCTGCATCATGCCATTTATAATTGGGAATGGGTATGGTAAGACCCCATACGGTCAAAATAATAATAATAAATCCCAATACGACAACAGCCCAATCTTCGCTTAGGCTTAGTTTTGATGATGACATGTTTTGAGTATGAAAGAAATGATGTTTTACTTTATTTTGCTGGAGGTGCCTCATCACTCACGCACCTAAAACCAAGATTGTTGCTACCACTGCTTATCTCTCCTTTGCCACGGCTACCAGCAATGTACCGTTCGCAGTATTGTTCATTGCAAAGAAAAGAACCACCGCGCTGCACCCTTTTCACCGCGCCTGGTTCCAATGGGTCATGGCTATCATTAGGTCCTTTCGGGTTTTTGGAAGGGCTATTTTTATAATAACCTGGCCGGTAGTAATCTGAACACCATTCCCATACATTGCCGTCTATATCATATAAGCCAAACCCATTCGGCGTATAAGATTTGACCGGTGCTACCCCCTTGTATCCATCTTCTGCAATGTCTTGAGAAGGGAAGTTACCTTGGTAGACATTGGCTGGCCATTTGCCGGAGGGTTTCAATTCATTCCCCCAATAATATTTGCTATTTTGTTTCCCCCCACGTGCAGCGTATTCCCATTCAGCCTCCGTAGGCAGTCGCTTATTTGCCCATTTGGCAAAAGCTTCTGCATCTTCATAGGCGATATGCACCACAGGTTCATCTTCACGCCCTTTAATGTTACTTCCAGGTCCTTCGGGTTGATGCCAGCTTGCCCCTGGGACATATCGCCACCATTGGATATGATTGTTTAGATCCACGGCCTGGCTAGGAGGCGTAAATACGGCCGAACCGGGTTGCAATGCATCGAGCGGTACATTTGGAAAATCCTTAGGATCCAACGGACGTTCAGCCACTGTCTGATAGCCTGTCGCAGCAACAAAACGAGCAAATTGTGCATTGGTTACCTCGTGTTCATCCATCCAAAAACCATCAACTGTCACCTCATGCACAGGAGTTGCATCGGCAAAATCTTTACTACCCATCTGAAATGTACTGCCCGCTATGTATATCATTGAGGCATCGTCTGCGCCAAGGAAGTTATGCGACGCTTCTGATTCTGAGATTGCTGCCATACGCGAAGGAATGCCGTGTGCTACGCAAGTGGCCGTACTATCTTTACTCAATGAATTACTTTGTCTACTGTCACTTTTTTGTTGGTTACAGGAAACCAATAGTGTTAATCCCGACAATAGTGGGATAATGGTTCGATTCACATAGCTCACCGTCATATTATACCGTTTCAATAGTCTTATTTTCCATTATTGCAATAGGTTTGAGGTGTTAAAGGTACAAGATTTGGTCGATAATGCGAAACACTCCTTGGATCCTTGCGATAAGCCGCCTGTGGTTAGCGTGGCACTAACATGAGTTTCGGCAGTGCTAACCCTTATCAAAACCAAAGATATCTTTCAACGCCGTTCTTGCAGCATGATAGCCACACATGCCATGCACACCGCCACCAGGAGGTGTCGAAGATGAGCAGATATACAGTCCTTTGGCCGATGTGCGGTAGGGTGAAAATCGAAGTGCTGGACGGGTGAACAGTTGACCAAGGTCTATAGCTCCCCCATTAATATCGCCACCTATATAATTGGGGTTATATGTTTCTAATTGGGCTGTATTAATGGTATGTTTTGCCAATATACGTTCACGAAAACCGGGAGCAAATCGCTCCACCTGTCGTTCAATGGCCTCAGTCATATCCACGGTAGAGCCCGCTGGCACATGGCAATATGCCCATACGGTATGTTTACCTTGAGGTGCACGGGTACTATCAAACACGCTTTGCTGTGCCAACAACACAAAAGGGTTTTCGGGATGACGGCCTTTCCAGATAGCCCGCTCGCCGTGAGCGATCTCTTCTAACGTACCCCCCAGATGCACCGTTCCAGCCTCCTGGCACTCGGATGCAGTGAATGGCACAGGGCTATCGAGCGCCCAATCCACCTTGAATACACCCATCCCATACCGATAACGATTGAGCTGCCATTTATATAGGGATGAAAATTTATGTCCGGCAATTTGCAGTAGCTGCTTGGGAGTGATATCAAACAATACGGCTTTGGCAGCGGGAAGTTGGGACAGCGATTTAACATAAAAGTCCGTTTCTATCTTGCCCCCCAGCGACTGGAAATAAGATGCCAATGCATGGGCAATATGTTGCGCCCCACCTTTGGGCAGGGGCCAACCGTTGAGATGCCCGTTTACCGTGAGCACCAATCCGATGGCCGACGTGGTGAAGCTCGACAATGGTCGCAGCGAATGAGCGGCCATGCCCGCCCATAGTCCTTTTGCTGCCACTGTATGAAATATCCGGGAGATGTATTTAGCGGAGGGTAGCGCTTTCAGCCCAAAGCGAGCCAATCCTATTGGGTTTTGTGGAAGACGTAGTGGTCCCAAGACATCTGCAACGATACCCGGCCACAATCGCAGCAATGGCTCATATAATCGTCGATATTGCTCCTCATCACGGCCAAGGAACCTTGCGGTTTCATCGAATGATGCTTTTAGTACGGCTGCCTTCCCGTCGTCGAAAGGATGTGCAGCAAGTACGGGTGGATGGATATACTCAAGGCCATGAGCTTCCAAGGGTAACGTTTTGAAAAAAGGAGAGCCCGCCGCCATGGGATGCACAGCGGAGCAAACATCATGATGGAAACCAGGCAGCGTGAGTTCGGCGGTGCGCATACCGCCCCCTATGGTATTATTGCCTTCCACCACTAAAACCGACAAGCCTTCTTGCTGTAGGGTAATGGCTGCCGCAAGCCCATTGGGGCCGGCACCAACCACAATCGCGTCATAATCCGTTTTGTATTCCAATACAGTGATTGTTTGAAGGCTAAGTTACGAAGCGTTTGGTTAAACTTCGATGTTTTATAACATAAAAAAGGCCCCGTGTCGCTGTGACACGGGGCCCTATGAAATCCG
>NZ_JAMXBE010000015.1 GCF_024704835.1 Parapedobacter tibetensis | reverse complement strand
ACACTAACTTAGATAAGAAAGTTGCATTAGTGAGTTGAATCTACCTTGTTAGTTTTTTTTAATATTTTTTTGGAATACCAAATATAATCCCTTACTTTGCGCAATAATTCTCAAGATTTATCCTTCACTTCGACAAAAATCATTGATTTCTGAAGACCAAATGCTGAAACCATTATTGTTAAGATGTGCGGCTGAGAGAGGTGGATAAATTTCTGTGTATAACAGCGAAATCCTTATTTTATTTTATAATTATAGTTGATGGATATTAATGAATTGAATGCGAAGCTCGTATCCGAATTGCGCGAGATAGCGAGACTAATTGGCATAGTAGACGTAGAAAAACTGCGTAAGCAAGAACTGATCAACAAAATTGTTGAGACAGGTGAAGAAGAAGCTAGACAGGCGGCGCAAGAAGAGCCGAGCCTTACAAATGATGTAGCGACTGCGGATGAACGACCTCGGAAACGGACTCGTACCATAAAGGGTGCCGAGCCAATAAGCTTTAGAGCACCTAGGGAAGAGTCGCTCAGCGAAAACCGGGATACTAGTAGTAGTCGCCCACCAATGGAACAGCGAAGCGATGAGATGCCTGCGGAACAAACTGTTGCACAGAGGCCTTCAAATGGAAGCAAAATAGAAGGCCCTACCTCCAGCCTTGACTTTGATAATGTCATTGTAAACGAAGGTGTACTAGAAATTATGCCCGATGGTTATGGATTTCTTCGTTCATCCGATTACAATTACCTTACCTCCCCTGATGATATCTACGTATCCCAATCACAAATAAAGCTATTTGGACTCAAAACAGGTGATACCGTGCGCGGAAGTATCCGCCCCCCAAAAGAAGGGGAAAAGTATTTTCCATTGGTGAGAGTAGAGGCCATCAACGGGCAAAACCCAGCAGATATACGTGATCGTGTCCCGTTTGATTTCCTTACGCCTCTATTCCCTACCGAGCGGTTGAAACTGTTTATGGGTACAGGGAATTACTCCACGCGCATTATGGATTTATTCACCCCCATCGGTAAAGGGCAACGTGGATTAATCGTAGCGCAACCAAAAACAGGTAAGACCATGTTGCTCAAAGATGTAGCGAATGCCATTGCCAAGAATCATCCGGAAGTTTACCTAATTATTCTTTTGATTGATGAGCGGCCAGAAGAAGTTACCGATATGGCAAGAAGCGTACGGGCAGAAGTAGTTTCATCCACTTTTGACGAACCAGCAGAAAGGCACGTTAAGATTGCCAACATTGTGTTGGAAAAAGCTAAACGAATGGTAGAGTGCGGACATGATGTGGTTATCTTATTGGATTCTATCACACGTTTGGCTAGGGCATACAATACCGTGGCACCCGCTTCTGGTAAAATCTTGTCAGGTGGTGTGGATGCCAATGCTCTTCACAAGCCAAAACGTTTCTTCGGTGCGGCACGTAATATCGAACATGGGGGTTCATTGACGATATTAGCAACGGCATTGATCGATACAGGCTCCAAGATGGATGAAGTCATCTTCGAAGAATTCAAAGGAACAGGCAATATGGAGTTGCAGCTTGATCGTAAACTTTCCAACAAGCGGATATTCCCAGCCATAGATCTGATTGCATCCAGCACGCGTAGAGACGATTTGCTCAACGACCGCGAAACGCTTCAGCGTATATGGGTGTTGCGTAACCACTTGGCGGATATGAATTCGACCGAAGCGATGGAGTTTTTATTGTCTCAAATGCGGGGCACAAAATCGAATGAAGAGTTCCTTGTTAGTATGAACAGTTAATTGTTCCAATGGTTGTTGGCCTTAAGGACAGGTTACCGAAGGCTGACAGCCTATCCTATGAAGAAGCATTTCCCTAATTTCATTACCTGTTTAAACCTATTCAGCGGATGTATAGGCGTGGTGTTTGCATTGCAAGGCCGGTTTGAAATCGCCACATACTGCATGGTTGTATCAGGTATCTTTGATTTCTTCGATGGATTGGTTGCCAGGGCACTGCATGTCAAATCGCCAATAGGGATGGAATTGGATTCATTGGCAGATATAATTAGTTTTGGTCTGCTGCCGGGAGCCATCCTTTATGAAATGCTTGGGATAGCACTTCCAGAAAACGAATATTTGCCTTATATGGGGTTTGTGGTCACGGTTTTTTCAGCGCTTCGCCTAGCCAAGTTCAATATAGATGAACGCCAGTCTACCGATTTCATCGGCCTGAATACCCCCATGAACGCGTTTTATGTGGCTTCATTGCCTTTTGTTGGCGAAACGTATGGCCGCTTCATATACCATCCGGTTTTTTTGATAAGTGGCATCATCGTTACCAGTCTGTTGTTGGTAAGCCATATGCGGCTCTTTTCCTTGAAATTAGGGTCGCTGTCATGGCAGGAAAACAAGTGGAAATTCATTTTCATAATTTTAAGCATACTGTTGATCGGTTTGCTTAAATTTGCGGCAATGCCGGTTATTTTGGCATTATATTTTTTGTTTTCGTATATCCATTTTAAAAAGACAGTATGAATAGCCATGCACAGACAATGTTGAAAATAAGTCAGCATGGCAATTATTGAGAAAGCAAACACAATCAAATAATAAAAAATATATATGAAATTTTTGGCAGAAATCAATGTGATGCCCCTGAAGGAAATTTTGGACCCTCAAGGAAAAGCAGTGACAGGAAGTATGAAAAACCTTGGGTTTATCGAAATAAGCAATGTAAGGATAGGTAAACACATCACATTGGAAATAGACGCCGATAATGAAGATATCGCCCGCCAAAAAGTCGACGACGCCTGTAAAAAACTGCTGGCCAACCTAATCATGGAAAATTATGAGTTTGAAATTAGGGCAGTATAACGTTTCAAATTGTCTCTAAGTACGCCTTCAACTCCTTATAGAGGATGTCAAGTCTTGGAGCCAATTCGGCAAACTTATGCGATAGCAAATGTAGGTCCTGCCTTTCCCTAGCAAGCCTTTCTATTTCTTGCAATTCCTCACGCATTTGATTTGCACCTACATAAGCAAGTGTCGGCTTGATGTGATGAGCTTGTTTATATGCTTTTTCCCATTCTTGTTGTTGGATATAGGATGATAGAAGTTCTATATCATGAGGTGTTTGCTTGATAAAAAGTTCAATGATTTCCCTGATAAGCTGGGTGTTGCCACCCGATAAATCTTCCAAATAATCCATATTGGCTAGCTCAAATCTAGTCTTGCTCATAGGTGTCAGTTTTATAAAGGTGTACGGGTAAACAGTCAGGTGTATGTTGCAATAGTTCGGTAATTGTTTTTTTGAATACAGGATGAACCAAAGTGGGGGCAATTTCCTGCAAAGGTATCAAAGCAAATTTGCGGTTGGGCAAATGTGGGTGCGGTATCTGGAGGTTGGGCTTGTCGATGATCTGGTCGGCGTACCACAGGATGTCAATATCTATCGGTCTTGACCCCCATTTTATAGACCTTTCCCTGCCCAGTCCTTTTTCAATCGCGTTAATCGTTTTTAACAATTGGAAAGGAAGGAGCCGCGTGAATACCAGCACCGCTTGGTTGAGATAGTTCGGTTGGTTTTCATTTCCCCAGGCGGCAGTTTCGTATACAGAAGAAGATTTGGAAATATCTCCTATTTTTTGGGTTATGCCCATCAAAGCACGATCCAATAGTTCCATCCTATTGCCTTGGTTTGTGCCCAATAAAAGATAAGTTTCCGCTATAACAGATGTTGACATTTTAAAAACTCATGTTGTTAGGTCTCCGAGTGACAAATGTAATGAAAAGATTACCACGGTTCCTAAAAGCAGAATGAAATTTCCTTTTATCTTCCATGCCAAACTGTAACTATCTTCAAGTTTTTAGGTCAAAAAAGCAGTCATATATACAAAAAGAAACAATAACTGCATTTTTATTATCTTTGAACAAAAGAAAAAACAGGACATGAGATCATTTTTCAAATACGTGCTTGCCACGGTAACGGGCATAATTATTTCGTTTTTCGTTTTGGTCATTGTGGGGTTTATCATTATTGGTGCCTTGGTTGGTTCAATGAAAACAGAAAAGGAGGCCATAGTGGAAGACAATTCGGTTTTGCACATGGAGCTCAACCACATAATTACAGAGCGTACAATCCCCGACCCATTTGATGAGCTCGAATTGCCAGGGTTCGTTACCACTAAAAGTTTTGGATTGAACGATATTTTGGAGCGGATAGCGGGCGCCAAGGAAGACGACCGCATAAAAGGCGTCTACCTCGACCTTTCAGCTGTGTCGGCCAGTTTTGCCACCCTGCAGGAAATTAGGGATGCGTTGTTGGATTTCAAGGAGTCGGGCAAATTCATCATTGCCTACAGCGAAGGTTATACCCAACGGGCATATTATTTGGCATCCACTGCTGATAAAATCTACATCAATCCCGAAGGAACGATTGACTTTAGGGGGTTGGCATCCCAGACCATGTTCATGAAAGGAGCGCTTGACAAATTAGGTATCGAAGCCCAAGTCATCAAGGTGGGCACCTATAAAAGTGCAGTAGAACCTTTTATATTGGATAGAATGAGCGATGCGAATCGCGAACAGGTAAATTCATTTCTGGGTAGCATATATGAACACTTCATCACACAGGTTTCCGAGAGTCGCAAAATTACACGTGATTCATTGTTTGCAATCGCTGACGGCTATTTGGTGCGTAATGCCGATGATGCAATCACTTATCGATTGGCAGATGACAAGAAGTACAAGGACGAATTGCTTAGCGAGCTGAAAACGTTGCTCGATATCGATACCGACAAAGATATTAATGCCGTAATCCTTACAAAATACAAACCTGCCGTGCAAAAAGGGAAAGCCGCCATACGGGACCGCATAGCCGTGGTGTATGCCGTTGGTGAAATCGTATCGGGAGAGGGGGGGGATGAACTCATCGGATCAGAACGCATTTCGCGTGAATTGCGTAAAATGCGTAAGGATGACAAAGTGAAGGCCGTTGTGTTCCGCATTAATTCGCCAGGAGGTAGCGCTCTCGCCTCTGATGTGATTTGGCGTGAAGTGGATCTTCTCCAGCAGGAAAAACCAGTGATGGTTTCTATGGGTGATGTAGCTGCTTCAGGGGGCTATTACATCGCAGCCGCAGCTGATTCCATTTTTGCCCAACCCAATACCATAACGGGCTCAATAGGTGTCTTTGGGTTGATACCCAACATGAAAACCTTGATGAATGATAAGCTGGGTATTACATACGACAAAGTGAAGACAGGCAAATATGCCGATTATTTAGCTAATGTTGACCGTCCGCTCACCGCAGAAGAACGTAATATTCTCCAAATGGAGGTCAACCGGATTTATGATACTTTTCTGAAACGGGTAGCTGATGGGCGTGGACTTACCAAAGAGCAGGTGGATAGCATTGGGCAAGGCCGTGTATGGAGTGGGCGGCAAGCAATGGCCAACGGCTTGGTAGATCGTTTAGGTAGTATTGAAGATGCTATTGCAGCCGCAGCCCATAAGGCCGGATTGGAGGATTATCGATTGGTAACCTATCCCGCCATTAAGAGCCCTTTTGAGTCGCTCTTGGGGTCTTCGACCGACAAAATCAGTGCATGGTTTGGCAGACGTGAACTGGGCGAGCATTACCGCTACTATGAGCAGTTAAAAATGACCTTGCAGCAACGTGGTATCCAAGCACGGCTTCCTTATACCATAGAAATTAATTAAGATGTTGCGCAATGACGGCAAAAAGGTGTTCATCACGGAATGTCCACGCGACGCCATGCAGGGAATACCTGGCTTTATCCCCACGGCGATTAAAGCCAAGTACCTCCAATTGCTTTTAGCTGTAGGTTTTAGCCGTTTGGATTTTGGGAGTTTCGTCTCCCCCAAGGCTATCCCTCAGATGCAGGATACAGCCGAAGTGCTGGACATGCTGAATACAGCTA
Source organism: Parapedobacter tibetensis (assembly GCF_024704835.1). Classification (GTDB taxonomy): domain Bacteria; phylum Bacteroidota; class Bacteroidia; order Sphingobacteriales; family Sphingobacteriaceae; genus Parapedobacter; species Parapedobacter tibetensis. Next base: position 167,501 of record NZ_JAMXBE010000015.1, on the reverse strand, counting down.
CAAGTTCAACTAGTCTACTGACCATCATTGCCAATGTTCGAGGGGCAAAAGAAGCCTCAAGGCAGGCGCAGGTAGACCTACTGGGATTTCCTTTTTCGGTATCGGAGACCTTCCAATTGCGCAATGCCAACAGTACGATCTCGCAAGCATTGGAAACTGTACAACAATTGGTCGCGATATGTCGCGAAAACCATAAAACTCCGCTGGTTTACCTTTCGATGGGTTTCGGAAATCCTTATGGAGATGCATGGAGTCCTGCTATCGTGGCGGATCAGACATCAAAGTTGGTTGATGCCGGTATAACGCATTTTGCGTTGGCAGATACCGTTGGTAGCTCCAAGCCCGACAACATCGCGGAAGTATATACCTATATAAAGGCAGCGTTTCCGGCCATCGAGCTGGGCTTACACCTGCATAGTACACCAGAGGCAAGCCGAAATAAACTGATTGCTGCCCTTGATGCCGGATGCAACCACTTTGATACAGCGTTGCGGGGTTTTGGCGGGTGCCCCATGGCTGAGGATAAACTGACGGGCAACATTGCCACCGAAACCTTGCTGCAGGTTCTGTACGAGCTAAATATCGAAACCAACTTGGATAGGGTCGCATGGGCAGAAGCTATGCAGTATAGTGATGAAGTGTTTGGATAAGTCGGAAGTCCGTAGTCGTGGAGTCTTGAAGCAGCATACTTAGTATTTAGGCGCTGACCCATAGATTCCAAATCCGATACAAGAAAGATATAAAATGAGCAATATTTCTTAGATTTTGCCAATTCTTGTTTTAGATTTGTGTCCCAAATGAAATAAACACGATAGATAAAATGAAAACCATAGACAATTTAGATTTTTCAGGAAAAAAAGCATTGATACGGGTGGATTTCAATGTGCCACTTGATGAGCATTATCATATTACAGACGACAATCGCATCCAGGGCGCAGCACCCACTATCAAGAAAATCTTGAACGATGGTGGGGGCGTAATCCTCATGTCACACTTGGGTAGACCCAAGGAGGGACCAACGGAAAAATTTTCTTTAAAGCATATTGTCAAGCACCTTTCGGACGTATTAGGCGTACCTGTGCAATTTGCGGATGACTGCATCGGCGAAGAAACCAAGGCTAAGGCCGCGGCCCTGAAATCGGGCGAAGTACTTCTCTTGGAAAACCTCCGCTTTTATAAGGAAGAGGAAAAGGGCGACAGGGATTTTGCAGAAAAATTAGCGACGCTTGGTGATGTGTATGTCAACGACGCATTCGGCACTGCACATCGGGCACATGCCTCCACGGCGGTGATTGTCCAATTTTTCCCAAAGGCCAAATATTTCGGATACCTGATGGCCGCCGAGGTTGGCAATGCTGAGCGGGTATTAAACAACCCCGAACGCCCATTCACGGCCATCATGGGTGGAGCTAAGGTATCCGATAAGCTCGAACTGATAGCGGCGTTGCTGGATAAAGTGGATAATCTCATTATCGGAGGAGGCATGGCGTATACGTTTGTCAAGGCCCGTGGGGGCGAAATCGGCAAGTCCTTGGTTGAATTGGATAAATTGGACTTAGCCAATGACCTTGTAAAGAAAGCGGAAGAAAAAGGGGTTAATCTTGTGCTGCCCACCGATTCGCAGATTGCCGATGAGTTCGCTCCGGATTCGCCGGCTTATAACGGGCCGAATGACGAGATTCCCGCAGACAAGATGGGACTTGATATTGGCAGGGAATCAGGTGAGCATTTTGCCCAAGTAATCTTGGCCTCCAATACCATTTTGTGGAATGGCCCAATGGGTGTGTTTGAGATGGATAAATTTGCTAAAGGTACCAAGGCGGTGGCCGATGCAGTAGTGGCTGCAACAGAACGCGGCGCCTTCTCATTGATAGGTGGCGGAGATTCCGCAGCGGCGGTTAGCAAATTCGGCATGACCGAACACGTCAGTTATGTTAGCACGGGAGGTGGCGCTTTGCTCGAATACATGGAGGGCAAGGAGCTGCCGGGAGTGAAAGCGATAAATGAATAAATGGACTTTACCTGATTGATGAACCGGCACCTGCCGGTTTTTTTATGGGTAAACATATTGATATAAGCTCAAGACTACCTCCTCAATAGCTGTAATTAATGCTATAGGTGGTAAATACCCTCCGCTGTGCGCCTGCTTCGTTGGCGTAAATGAGTTTTGCACCGATATCAAAATTGGGTAGGTAATAGCGCAGTAAATTCATGTCCGATCGAAATTCAATACCGAATGTGCGGGGCTGGAATGCGTTTCCGGCCCGCACATTCTGGAAATCCGCGAAAAAGCCACCCTTGAAACGTTTGATATAGGCCAGTGGGCCGATGGCCCAATCGGGGTAAGCGATTGGGAACCGGTAATTGAACAGCAGGGTATTATCGACTAGCATGGGTCTCAACTGATCGTAGCCGCTTACCAGCGGGATGTCGTTAGCCATGTTGTATGCGCCGTTGCCCTGTTGGTAGTTGAACCGTACCAATGTGGAATGATTGTGCCGTAGACCAGGGAAATAGAATGCTGTGCGGAATGACAATAGCTCACCAGACATCCTATCCTCGAACGGGAAATGCCGATACGTCATACTGAAATTTTGGCCCCATCGTGGTGCAAGGTCCAATGCGCTGCGCCTTGCATTGCGATTAAAATAAACCTGATAATGTAAAGGGAAATGAATGCGTGCAATAAACCGATTCTGTAATTGAGGCTGGCTTAAGCCATAACGGCTGGTGTATGAAGTGGCGGTGTTGAACCCCATAGTATAAACACTGTTGAGACGGTAGAAGGCCAAGGGAATTTCCATACGGAAAGTAGCCACGTTTTCACGCCAGCGCAGACCCAATAACGAATCACTGTCATTTGAAATCCGTGCGACACCCACCTGCCCGCGGTTTCGGTATTCCAGGGAAAACTTGGGAAAGAAACGACGGTAAGCTGCCGAAGCCATGTATTCGCTACTCCTGATATCTCCATTATAGGTATACCCCAAACGGATTTGGGAGGTATTTAATAAGTCGTCAGACAGCCAGTAGATACCTGGATTGATATTATCCAAGCTGCTCAAATCACTGTTATCTACCGATAAGCTGTGGAAGTTGATAAGATTTTTTATGCCTTTATAAGGCTTTGACGTGAAGATCTTGGTTTTAAAGGTATCGATAGACCCAAAAATATGTTCTTCGCTTAAAAGGGGTTTAAAATAGCTGATATGCGAATTAGTAATTTTTTCAATTTTTTCACCGCGTTGATTATCCCACCCAACACGGCTGATTTGATACCCGTCTATTTGATAGTTGTTAAACCATATTTGTTTGTTTTCGCCGTCGAATGATGGGTTAAATGCACCAAACGGAGCATTGGTAAGTTGCCTAGTGGACCTCGTTGTCTGGTCAAAGGCATAAATATTGTCTATACCGTTGTAGTGTGCCTTGAAAACGATATGGTCTCCTGCATAGACAGGACGCTCGATTTGCTGGGATTGCCAGTCCAGCAGGCGCGTATATACCCCAGTTCGGATGTCCAATTCCATCAGTGTAGCCCCTTGTTGGTATATACCTGTGGACACTACTTTTTTGCCAGTTTCATTAAATGCGGGTGTTTGTAATAGACCATTCTCGGGCGAGGGGAATCTGGCGATTACTTCACCATTTTCAGCATGAAGCAGCACGAGACTGATACGATTACCTTCATCTATTTGTACGGCCATTATGTGTAGGCCATCAGGGCTGAGTGTAGGGGAAAAATACCTGCTTCTGTGTGTAAGTTGTCGGTATGACGCGGTATTCAGGTCGTAAATATTGATGATGTTGTATGTGCGTTTGCCATAGCGACTATGCCTGCGGATTTCATCCCAAGTAATTTTTCCAGCAGCATAAGCGAAATTTGGTTCGGTCTGACGCCCCGTTTTTATTACCTGTTTTTGCCGGCCAAGGGAATCTAGTATGACAATCGCGGGTACCTTCTGGGCGCTTTGGTGCAAAGCGATAATACGGCCCTCGCCAAGGGTTTTTGGAAATAGCCAACTCTCCGGTTTGCCAGTCTTTCTATGAGGGAAAATAGGGTAGTCCACCGGTTTGTTTTTTGCCAATTGTCCCTGCCATTTTTCGGTTAATTCCATACGGGTTTTTTCATGCCACTGACGGGTGTTAAGGCCTGTGAATTTTTTTAAGGAATTGCTGAAATTATAAGGGCGGATGGGCAACTTCGCCATGCGTGTCATCAGGCTGTCGAGGATGCCTGCGCCATGCTCTCTTTGCAACTTTGCAGTCATGAAATACCCCAACTCATAGAAGCCTGGTGTGACGGATGCTAATGACCCTAAATAGTCCTTTTGATAACTGAATTGTTTGCCACTAATTAGATTGGTTCGGAAGGGCATTTCCCACGAGGGAAGCCGGCCTCTTCCACTGGGGGTAAGGAGGGTTTCCGTGATTACGGCATCTCCTTCAAAAAACCAGGAAGGTAATGTGATTCCGTAAATGGCGAGCCCCAATTGCTCAAAGAAGGGAGCGCGCAGATAACCTGTCAATTTGTCAAATTGTACTACATGGCGAAGTTCATGGATGGCAAGGTTGTTCATCCAGTCCTGGAAATCGCTTTGTTGCGGAGGGGTGGTATAAAACTCCGAACGGCGAGGTGCAAGCTGTACATTCCCATTGGATTCGACGGTTTGATTTTGTAGAATGATGGAAATTTTCCGAGGCTTTTTCCCAAGCGTTTTATGTACTTGCTCCACCATGCGTTCAAGCTGCCCTGCTAATTTCTGAGCCCCATCTTCAAATGTCGATGGATATATTACTTGGAAATTCGCTGTATGAATTTGTCGCCATTTTACACTTGTTGGGTACTGATCATCGTTAAAAATTTGCGAAAAAACGGTATATGAATACATACATAATATAAATATAGTTAAGTATTTGATTATTAATGTATAGTTTGTATAAATTTTAGTTCTCATATTGGTTTGCCAGTATTTTTAGTAAATCTTAACTATAAAACGATTCCTTATTGTTACTTATTAATTTATATAAATTATATTATATATTGATTATTAATATTTAATAATAACTTGTATTTTCATTATTATGCTTTTTCATCATGTTTATTCTTCGAAAAATATACAGTAGAATTCGAAATTTTTAAAGTTGGTGTCGATACTTAAAAACACATGCTAATGTACACTATCTTTTTGAGTTCCCTCCACTGTTTTCATCACAGGACGTTCATTTTAACAAAGGTATAGTACAACACTATTTTGATTACGGTAAAGGGAATTGACCGTCCCCTATTTTGATGAAAGCGTACATTGATCATTGAGTTCTCTAGTTAAGTGATGTGCTTGGCTGATGTCTAACGCTTGAAGAAATCAGGAGGATTGGCGTGCCTATTCTTTCAAATCCAAAGGTAGATTATCTGCAGTTTAGTAAAATGATTGGCTGACATGTTGTCCTGATTCTTATGTCTTATCATCGTCGACCGCTATTACCATTGACGTGTTTATCCTTGGTGCCACCTTAATAGTTATGAGAATTTCTTGTCAGAGTGAAAGCTGGAAAAAGCCTACTTAGTCGGTGCCATAATGCGAGTGAGCATGTAGATATGTACGTCCTCCCGCCATCCGGAAAACGGACCAATGATAGGCAAATAAACAGTCAAATTGGAGTTGACAAAATGCGCCTTAAGCTATCGGTTCAACACCTAAGGAATGACACCGAAATTATGGATCCCTAATGAATCACAAGCTGTCTATCGACAGCGCATCGAAGGGGGATGGAAACATGATCTTCACCTCCTCTTGGCGGCTTGATGAAGGCCTCCATTACAGCGATAATTTCTGTTTATTTTTTTGCTCATTTGCACGCTTTACCAGCCTTTACCACCACGCCTCTTAAGGACTTGATATTTTAAAATTCCAAGGCAACGATATGGTTAACTGGCGAACTCAACGATCGGCAAATTTTGTCCCGTTTTTGTCGCTTCACGTTCGTTCTTTTAATTTAAAAAGCCGACTTTTGCAGCAAAACATTTAACCGATGTAGAATATCACTTTTTAATTAAGAGGAGTGCCCATGGACGAATTGGATACGCTGGTAGAACAAACCGAATTGCTTTTGGCCGAAGGCGATGAACAACAACTCAAGGAATACCTTGATGAGTTGAATATTTCTGACGTGGAAGCGCTGATTGATGAACTGCCGGAATATGGTTCCACATTCATCGAAACACTCAGCATCAATCGTGCTGTCAATGTGTTCCGCATTCTTGATTTCCCCACCCAGGAACGTATCCTCAAGAAGCTGCCCGGCCCTAAGATATCGGAGATTATCAACGAAATGCCTCCAGATGACCGGACGGCTTTTTTCAGCGAACTGAAAGGAGACGTGGTGAAGCAACTCATCATCCTTCTGCCCCAGACCGACCGCAAGGAAGCGCTTGCGTTGCTGGGGTACCCCGAGGATAGTGTAGGGCGGCTGATGACCCCGGACTACATTACGGTGAAACAACATTGGACAATTGCTCGTGTGCTGGAACATGTGCGCAAATATGGAAAGGCATCTGAAACAATTGACGTCCTTTATGTCATTGACAAGAATGGCGAACTTCTGGATGACATCCGTATAAGAGATATCCTATTGGCCGACCCTGAAACAAGAGTCAAGGATTTAATTGACAGCAGGCTGATTGCTTTGAATGCCAATGACCCGCAGGAAGAGGCAATCAATGTTTTCCGGATGAACAACCGGGTGGCGTTGCCCGTAGTAGATGCGCAAGGCATTATGCTGGGTATCGTCACAGTTGATGACATCCTTTGGGTAGCCAATGAGGAATATACCGAAGACATGCAACGGATAGGCGGTACCGAGGCATTGGATGAACCCTACTTGGATGTATCGGTCGCACACCTAGTCAAAAAAAGGGCGGGCTGGTTGATCGTGCTATTCTTGGGGCAACTCATTACAGCAACTGTGCTTGAACATTACGAAAGCCAGTTGGCGAGTGCCATATTGATTTTGTTTATGCCTTTGATTCTTTCCAGTGGTGGTAATAGCGGCTCACAAGCATCCACATTGATTATTCAAGCCATGGCATTGGGTGAGGTGACCTTGGCTGATTGGTGGCGGGTGATGCGAAGGGAGATACTTTCGGGATTGCTACTGGGATTGATATTGGGTACATTAGGTTTTATTCGCATCTATACTTGGCAAGCATTCTCACAAGCCTATGGAGAGTATTGGTTATTGGTGGGAATAGTAGTAAGCTTGTCGCTCTTAGGGGTAGTGCTATGGGGATCGTTAGTGGGCTCTATGCTTCCTTTTATCCTGCGTAGGTTGGGTGCAGATCCGGCTTCATCCTCGGCGCCATTTGTATCTACCTTGGTAGACGTAACGGGATTGATTATCTATTTTACAGTGGCTACCCTTATCCTGACCGGGTTCCTGCTGTAACCCCTCTGCGGCCAAAAGGTGTATACTCTTGGTCAACTTTGTTACGCGGCTTAGGTCGTTTTGTTATCAATAAATGATATATACGCTTGTGAAGGGCGAGGCGACTCCCATTTATTCATACAATTATACTTTTGAAAAAAGGGGGATCTCATAGCAAATGAGGTAATAATTTAAGGCTAATATTGCTTCTTGGAGGCTGTTTAAAATATTTAAAATATTTTTTGCTTTTTAGACAGAAAGTTCCGAATATTGCAGTCCCGAAAATGGGGTGCGCCGGTCAAAACCAGTACCAGCTCAAACAACACTCCTGAATAGCTCAGCTGGTTAGAGCATCTGACTGTTAATCAGAGGGTCGCTGGTTCGAGCCCAGCTTCAGGAGCCGATTTTATAAAGCCCTTTTTATCAAAAAAAAGGGCTTTTTTTATGCGCTGACGCATAATTCGCCCTTTTTGTTCCCTGAAAGCTTCTTGTAAAATTAAGGTGATGACGGTGAATTCCGCATGCTTTTCTGCATAACTCCACGGAAAAAGCTTTACAAATACTTTACAAAAATTCTGAACGCTTCCAGAGGTTTCAAAACCGAAAAGGACGTGTTATGTCAACAGTAAATGCAAAAGTATTAGCGCACCAAAAGAAATTGGATGGTACGTGGAATGTTAAAATCAGTGTATGCCAGAAGAGTATTACCAAATACATTGATACCGTACATTTCGTCAGCCAGAACCAGCTGACAAGGGGTTGGAAATCAAGGATACCTTCCTAAAGAAAATTCTGAATAAAACGCTTGAGGATTACCGGACCAAAATCAGCGACCTCGGTGAAAAGATCAAATTGTTCAATGCCCAGGATGTCAAGGATTATCTCATTGGCCATGGAAAGCGTGGTTTTTACCTTGCACAGTTGTTCAAAATGGATAAAGCATTCACGCCCATGCTGAAGGAAAGCATGGAGCTGGGGCGCAGTTGGATACGTGAAGGATACCAGCAAACGGCCATGCCACTGTACCTGTTGTGGAAAGGCGTCGCACGCTGTTTGGAGATGTATCCGCAGTGCCGCTACCTCATCGGGCCGGTAAGCATCAGTGGCGATTTCTCGCGGTTTTCCCGTTCGGTGATCGTGGAGTTTATCCGGCGCAACTGTTATGACCATCGCTTTGCCGATTTGATACGGCCGCGGAAAAGGTTTAAGCCCACCCTGATGAAGATGAACCTGGAGGCGCTGTTGAGCAATCCCACCGACTTTTCGGCGTTGGAACGGCTGGTTATGGATATCGAAAAACCCAACCGCCGCTTTCCTGTACTTTTACGGCACTACCTGCGTCTCCAGGCAAAGATCATCGCATTCAACGTGGACCCTAAATTCAACCATTGCCTGGATGGATTTCTGGTGTTTGACAGGCAGGAATTAAACGAGGCCATGGAGAAACGTTTTTTTTCCAAAACTTAATTTGCGACGCAGGCCGTCGGTGTAATCGATTTGTCAGACATGCTGGTTCATGGGAAACAAAAGGATGGGGGCACCGGTGCATTCAGGGCCATCTATGAGGGGTATGGATGGCACCCATCCCTTCTCCGCGGCCGGCTTTATAATTCCAGAAGAATATGGACACTATCCCTTTGGGGCGATAACGGTATCCGCCTCGGGATTGGTTTTTGTAAGCGCTGTTTTTTCGTTGGCAGCTTGTTTTGGTGTGGAGGGTCGACTGCCGCCCCTGGAGGCTTTTACGGGTGTCGGGCTAACCTCCGAGCTTGATAATGCATTGGCCAAGGCAGGTTTGTTTGTCTCGGTTTCATCCCGTTTCGTTGCGGAAACAGCCTTTTTAATGCTTTTTCCCGTCTTTCTTCTCGCTGTGGCCGCCAACTTTTTGGCTTTCTCCTTTTCCTTGGCCGCATTCACTTTGTTAGATTTCCGGATAGACTTTTCCGCTTTAGCGAGGTGCTTCAATGCCTTTGGTCCGTGTCGCTCACCAAGGGTTGACAGGGCAGCCAAGGCTTGTCCAACTTGACCGAGTTCATGGGTCAATTCCTGCTGGCGTTTGTTTAAGTAACCAATGATTTGGTCGTTATTGATTTTAATTTTTGACATGTTAATTTGCTATTAAGTTTAAGCAAATCTAATTAAATTATTGAAGCAAGAGCGCTGTTTTATTGTGGTAGTTAAACGCAGTCTTAATATTTTAAATTAACATAATATTAACAATTATTTAACATTAAGAACCACGTATTGCCAAACCATTGCATACATCGATCTAAACATGGTTTTCGTCATTACGCTGGCTCGGTTGGAATGCCGAAGCACAATAGAACGGGAATAAGTCCAAGGATTTTGTTAACAATAATTTAATATGGGAGAAGGCGCCTATACCATAACAAATGAAGCGGGCTGACTGGACGGGCTAAACGGCGGCCAAATTGACAAAGCCAACATGAGGATAATGTGAAGCTAAATTTAAATAATGTGAACAGGCCGAGTTATACACCGATTAACCGTGTTTTATGGCAGATAGATTGGGCAATGATACTGGGAACCGTCAAATGGTACAGCCGCGACAAAGGATTCGGGATGCTGGAAACACCTTCCGATGGTGCAGTATTTATTCATATCAACAGCTTCCGCTCCAAACCGATTGAAATCTTCAAAATGCAGGTCATCGCCTTTAATAAGAGAAAAGACCGGTCCGACCAAAAAGTCGCCGCCGCGGACAGCCGGCTGTTGGAGCACAGGGACTTTCCCTTGGTCATGTCACTATCGGGCGGGCCCAACCAGGTAAACCTCGCCGATGCGCAGCGACCAGGACAACCCCCATCCAAGCCACGATTCCATAGCCTTCTTCTTTTGGCCGCAGACCAGCTCTTCCGTTCTATGGATGTCGGGACCATACAGGATACGCTATGCGATTACGTTGTGAAAGAACTGGATGAACAACTGCTGATCCCCTTTTGCGAATTCGTCGAACGGTGGACAGCACGACAGGGCAATGACCCAGCCAAATTGTCCCTTTCCACGGAAGTGTTCGCATATATAGGCGACAACCTGACCCCCAGCATACTCTTTCGCGTCTGAAAACAGCGCGCCTTCCGCTATATCGGCCGGGAAGAAACCGGCGACTATGAAATTCCCGAAGATGTAGTGGGCGATTTCCTGCCCGAGATCGGCCCTGATGAACGCCTACGCATCAGCCATTATTCCTATGGAGCCCGATTCCAAGTCGAATTCCCAGGTTGACAAGCATAAGGATTCATCCTCAGTATATCTGTGTCGCCCACCTGAATGAAGCAGCTTCCAGATTTCAATCTTAAACCTTTCTGAAAGTATATTTGAGTTTGAATCATTTTGGATGCTCTTGTCATGGTATTGGATTTATTGGAGTTTTATGTAAATGACAATCTGCAGCGTAACTCGGTGTGGTCCAAGATATGGTAGTCAAAGATGCTTTTGCAAACACTGTCATTGCCATAAGCCAGTTTGCTATATGTTGTTCATATGGCTTTTCCTGACATGGTTTTTACCCTGATTATTTATACCGTATAAAAATATCCACATTCGTATTAACTTNTGTCATTGCCATAAGCCAGTTTGCTATATGTTGTTCATATGGCTTTTCCTGACATGGTTTTTACCCTGATTATTTATACCGTATAAAAATATCCACATTCGTATTAACTTAATGTTATCAAAATACCGGGGACAGCTGCGGGTTTGGGCCGTAGGTGAACCGTTGGCGGTAAACCTGTTTCAGCGAGTCGGTAATCCCGATCTGGTTCCGTAGGTATTCGTCCATTCCTCCATATTCACGGTCGATGGCATCAAATGCGGCCTGCAGATACGTTTCATCCACTATCAGCAAGGGGATGACGACCTCGGGGTCGAGATCCGCTTTAAGCATACTGCCCCAGTTGGCTTTGTCCAAAGACCCCGTCATGGATTCGTGTGTATAGTAGTTGGTCATCAGGTATTCGTCCATGATGGTTTGCCGGTCCACTCCCAGGATGGAGAGGATCAGTGCCGTGGTGAAGCCTGTACGGTCTTTCCCCGCTGTGCAATGGTACAATACAGGGCCGTCGGCGTCCATAGTTTCCCGGACGACCTGTTTGAATTTAGGGGCATAAATTGTGGCAAAGGCAGCGTTGGCTTCCACCAGCAGGCGCTTTGCATCCGCCACCGTCAATTGCCCGTTGGTGATTTTTTCCTGTACACCGGCAAAAGCCGCGGCGTGTTGGTCGTCGAATATGGATAAATGCAATGGCTCCAATCCGGCGGGGAGGTGGTCGGGCTCCGCCTCGATCTCATCGACCATACGCAGATCGATCACCTTGCGGATGCCCAATGCGTTGAAATAGCCGAATTGGGCATCTGTCAATTCCGATAGCTTATCCGACCGGTAAAACCGACCCCATCTCACGGTTCTTCCGTCGTCAGTTTTCAGTCCACCGATATCCCGTAGGTTCGCAGGGCCAGCCACAGCGATCTTCCGCTCGGAAACGATCGTGGTGTCCCCCGCTATCGAAACGATGGCGAAGAATGTCCGCTCCCCCTGTACCGGGAGCTCTACCAATGTATCTGCCGTTTCAATACGGGGGTGGCCCCAATCAAAAACTAACGTAGAGTCACTTTGAAAGATTTTATGGAAACCATTTGCCGGAAGCTGAAGCCGGTAGGAATTGCCTGTGCGCTCTGCCCTGTAGGCTTCCTGCAATGTGATTTCCTTTGGGGGTAATTCTCCACGACGGCCGCAGCCGATAACCACAAGGACCATCCCGGTAGCTAGCCATATTTTGTTGCTCTTCATTGATTTGATATATATGCTTGTTTAAAACAATTGGTAATTTAGTCCCACCAACCCCCGAACGGAATAAAATTCCAGTTGCTCAGGCCGGTTGCGGTTGCCCTGGTAATAGCGCAGCTGTTCGTTGGTCAGGTTGTTGACCTCCAGGAAGAGGGTTAGTTTCCGGTTAAACCGATAGGAGGCGGACACGTCCACGGTGAAATTGCGGTCATACCAACGGTAATTTTCCGGATTGCCCTGTACCAAAGCCAGCGCTTCGCCCTTGTAGTTGCCCGCCAGACGGATCATCAGCGCATCGCGCTCATAAAACAGCGCGGCATTGAAGATGTGCTTGGATTGGTTGGGCAGCACTTCGGTGGCGATGGTCTGGACGATTTCGCCGTTTCCATCTTCCGCAAAGCGAGGCACATTCATCTCGGATGTGGTGTAGGTGTAGTTGGCTTCCACACCAAAACCACCCCAGAATCCGGGGAGGAAAGACAATCGCTTGGATATGCCGGTCTCGAAGCCCGCCAGCCATCCGCTTTCCGAATTTTCCGGTTGCGTTACACGGTACAGCACACCGTCGATCGTCTGGAAGGTCTGGGCACTGTAGATGACATTTTCCAGTTGCTTGTAGAAAGCCCCCACGCTGACCACGCCGATATCATGGAAGAAATACTCTCCCATCAGGTCGAAGTTGTTGGCAAATGTGGGTTTCAGGCTGATGTTTCCCCGTGAGATCATGGGTGGCGAGAATATCAGGTTGACGCTTTCCGTAGGGTTGAGGTCGGCGAAATTTGCCCGTGCAAAAGTACGGGTGTAAGCGGCGCGCAGGTTCAGGTTAGCAAGCGGGCTATACTTGAGGTGCAGCATGGGCAGGAAGGCACTGAAGTCGCTTTCGTTGCTTACCGGGTTGATTTCAGTGGTCGGGTCCGCTGCAGTGCCGCCGCGGACCACTTCATTGCCATCATACTTCAACTTTGTGTACTCATAGCGCACCCCGCCAATAAGAGCAAGCTGATCCGTCAGCTTATAATCACCCATGATATACGCCGCGGCGACATTTTCATTGCCGGAGTAGTAGGATGGCGCGGTGTCGGGGTTCTTTTCGTCCATGGTCAGGTGGTAGTAGAGTGGATCGGCCAACGCATCCGGCGCAAACAACTTGTCCAATTGATCCAAGGTGATGGCGTCTACCAACACCCCATCGTAAGGCCGATCGAGCTCACTGAGGAAGCCCCCATGGCTGGGGAAAGACTCCGTTTGGTAATTGGAAGTGTAGCTGGGATTGCCCATGGCCGCCCCAAGGTGAACATAGATGTCCATCGGGCTCCCCCGTTCGAGGTATTTTTTTTTGTACTTGCCCCCTACTTTCAGTTGCAGGCTGCTGCTGGGATGCAGGGTCAGGTCCAGCTGGGCGGAGCGGTCACGCTCGAAGCTGGCAGTCTCCAAAGCCAGCAATTGTGACAGGTACATCTGCTCGGCCGGGACCGGACTGGACAGATGGGGCAATACCCGAGTATAGTGATCCCCCTGATAACCATCGGGTGCATCGATATCCAGGTATTTCTTTCCATCTACAGTGAGGTTGCCGAACGATACAGGCGCGGAGAAATACGCCATCTGGTAGACACCGCTGGCGGCCTCGGATCCCTTGGGTTTGCGGGTCTCCATGTCGGTGGTATAGGTGGATACCTTCCAGTCCACCTGCAGGCGGCCACCGGTGCTATGGTGATTGCCGCCAAGCTCCCCGCCGGATAGATTGATACCTATGATCCCCCTTCTACGGCGCAGGTCGAACTGGCTTTCCGGGAAATTGAAGAGGTGTTCATACGCCGTTTCGTCATCCTGGAAATCGGTATATATGCCCCGCAGGAAGAGCTTGTGGTCGGCGTTGACCTTATACTCCAAGCCTGTGTTGATTCCGTACGTCCGTCGTTGGCCAATGTAATCCCGGAGCTGGAGCTCGTTCACGGCTTGGTCCTGCTGGTCGTATACCATTTCGAAGTTGTCTGTCCCCCAATTGCGTTGCCAGTAGGAACCCGACACCATCAGCCCCAACTTGCGGTCGAAGAAATGGTCTCCGTAAAGCAACGAGCCGCTGTATATACCCTTTTCCGCCTGATTGTTGTATCCCCCGGCACCGGTCACTTTCAAAATACGCTGTGCGGGGGCGGTACGCGTGATGAAGTTGACAGATCCGCCGATAGCATCGCCCTCCATATCCGGGGTGATGGCCTTGGCCAGCTGCACATACTCGATCATCTCCGAGGGAAAGATGTCCAGCGGGGAAGTGCGTGTTCCCTGCGAATTGTCGGAAGTACCTTCCGAGGTGGGCATGCGATCCCCATTAATCAATGTCGAATTCCATTGGAGCGGCGTGCCGCGTACGGTGACATAACGGCCCTCGCCATGGTCCCGTTCGATGGCTACTCCCTGGATGCGCTGCACGGCCTCCGCGGCGTTCCGGTCGGGCAGCTTGCCGATGACGTCCGAAGCGATAACGTTCACGATGGCGGAAGAAGCTTTCTGGATGTTATAAGCCTTGGCTTGGCTGGTGGCCAGTGTGCCGGTAATGGTCACCTCCTCCAGCGCGGTGCCAGATGTGTTATTGAGCATGACCGTTCCAAGATCGACTGTTTCACCCGCGGCGATGGAAACCTGTTGCGTGTGATGTTCATAGCCGATGTAAGAAACCGCAAGCGAATAATCGCCCACGGGGATATTGGCGATGGAAAACAGGCCATTGAGATCGGTGCTTCTGCCAAGATTGACGCCAAGCAGCTTGACGGATGCACCCGGAAGTTTACCATTTCCATCGGCCACTGAACCGATGATTTTGCCCGAGGGGCGCTGCGCTTGCGCCGTGAACACGGTAGCAAGCAACAGCAATAAAAAGGATAACGGTGTTTTCATGTTACAACTGAATGATTTGTGGTACAAAGGAGGCAAGACCCCCGCAAGCAAACATCCGAGCCAATCGGGAGAGACATCCGGGCGATTAGTTTAGTTGTAATTGATTGACATGCAATATATTGTGGTTGATTAAGTAATTGTTATGAAATCCTTAAATCATCCATGCTACGACGTTTAAGGAATTCGCGCGGTGATTCACCGGTCACCATCTTGAAATATTTGTTGAACGTGGACTTGGAATTGAAGCCGCTTTCGTAGGCCGCGGCGAGGATGGTCTTCTCGCCATGGAGCACGGCTTCACTATGCTGGAGAAAGTGCTCCACCCGGGCCGTATTGACCAATTGGTAAAATGTCGTGTCCATTCTGCTATTGAGGGTGATGGAAACATCATGATTGGAAAGGTCCAACGCTTCGGCCAGGTGCTGGAGCGAGAAATCGAGGTCGAGAAAAGGTTTTTCGCGTTCTAGGTAACTAAGGATCCGGGCCTTGTATTCCTCGTACCGCTCGTCATCGGGGTTGGATTTTGCGTATTTGGAAGCATTGCTTCTGGACAGGAAATCCAATTGCCGCCCGTCTTTCTCCTCGAGGGCCGCTTTCATGCCCACGAAGATCTTGTAATGCATGATGGCAAAGACCACCACCGGCATGGAAATCAGGCCGAGGAACAGGATGGTCCCATTAACCTGCACGGAATTGAGCATGGATACCCCAATCAACAGCAGGAGCAATAGCTTGTGGACGGTGAAGTAGAGGGACAGGCTGCCGTTCACGGTCCGGTACCTGGCCTGCACGGCTTGTCGGTGGAGGATGAATAGGCGGAGGTCGAGTGCCAAATAGATCAGGAGCGATACCGTGCGCATGTAATTCTCAACGGCAGCCACCAGCCTGATTTCCTGCAAGTCCATAAGGGGGCCGCCGGAGATCCGGATGACCTCGTAGCCGAAATAACACAGCGAAAAGCCATAGGGGACAAGGTGCAGGACGATGGTGATCACCTTGGACCGCTTGCCGGTGAAAACCTCCACGCTGAAAAGGTGGGACATTGCCGCGAAACACAGTGTGGAAGAGATGGTATACAGCAGGTTATTGTCCGCATTGACGTCCAGCTGGTAGAAAACCAGTTTGGACAGCAAGGCCAGCGTGCCGCCGATGGCGATCAACAGCAGGAACCGGTCGCTTCCTTCCTTCAACGGGAATTTAAGCAGGATGAAAACGAAAATCAACAGTTGGAAGCACGCCAGCAACAAGAAAGATACCATAGTACAATAATCCCAATTTGAGATTAATGGAATGTATCGTTAAGGTTAAGTAAAATAAAAGTGGCTGCTTAATACTGCTTCGATATTTGTGTCCTTTGGTCAACACGATGACGGTGCAAGAACTAATTAAATGCCCCTGAGCGGTAACAAAGGAAGCCGCGTATGGTGTGCCAGCTTTTTGGTGACGCTGCGGTGGAACGAGCCTCAAGGAAGCTGAAAACGGAAACAATGGCAGTGCCCTGGCCAGCGAAAAGCCTGAAATTATCGTTATCGGTTGCAGATTTGTTAAATTATGGTAACCTTTCTCGATCGGGTCAAACATTGCACCTTTTTTGATGCTCACTTGGATATGAAAAAGCTATTGATGATCCTTACCTCAGCACGCGGACTTGGATAACACGGACGGTAATGCACCAACATGACCATCAAGGAAATAGGCTACCAAACCGGATTCGATTCGCCGTACTATTTCCCCCGGCTATTCAAGGCAAAATTCGGTTTATCGCCAAAAGTCTTTAGGTAATGTTAAAGCGTGTCTGCCAAACACGGGATTCGAAAACGTCTCTTGGTCGTGCACCCGACAAGCGGCGAAGGAAGGTATACAGAAAAAAAGTCCGTAACTTTCGCAGCCTATTTGTGTCAATGAAATGGGTAATATCCATCAGGCATGCAACAGAACCCCAACAACAATACGGCATTTATAAAAAAACTAAAAACGGGCGATCAGACCGTGTACAAAGAACTGTATTTACGGTATTATCCCAAGCTTATCGGGATCGGAAGAAAGTTCAACTTCAGCTTGCTATCCCCCGAAGATTTTGTGCACGAAACATTCCTGAAGCTGTATAAAAATCGGGAACTGCTCAAAGAGGGTGTCTTGCTGGATAAACAGCTCTTCGTGATATGCAAGAACATTATCCTGAACCATATCAAAAAGGAAAAGCGAAATATGGCCACAGACACGTTCGATTTCTTTTTGGAAGCCGATGAAAACACCTCTGGTGAGGCGTTGGAAACAGCGCGCCGCGCCACCCTCGAAAGGCTTATAAAAAAGCTTCCGGAAAAACAGGAGCAGATTTTTATCTTGCACAAGATAAATGGTCACTCCTACAAGGAAATCGAGGCGCTTACCGGACTTTCACCCAAAACCATTGCCAATCACCTTTACCTGGCCACCAAGTTTTTAAAAGAGAACGCCCGAAACGAAGCTTCGTCTTGGGAGCGATAACGGGTTCAACCTATAGCTCCAGGAGGAACCTATGTTAATAAATCATTAAATTTCAACAAGCGATTGGGAACTTTTCAAATCCCGGTTGTCAGGTGTTCGTAAGAATAATCAAAATTGATATGGTAGTTGAAATTTTCAAGACCGACGTGTCCGATTCCGGGCAGGCTGAAGCCCTTTCGAAATCGCTGAAGCCCATGGTCGCGGACGGCAGGGTCACATTCGATCTGGAAGACGTTGACAAAATTCTGCGCATCGAATCCGAAGGCGGGATTGCTGAACAGGTAATCCGGTTTTTGGATGCAAATGGATATTCATGTAAGTTATTGTACAGTAGAGCAACCTTGAGCTATGAAATTGAAAGAATACCTCAATAGACTTTGGCGCGCCGATTACCCCGCGCAGCGGCAGGAGGAGGCAGAAACCTCCTGGGAACGCTTCGCCGCCAAAGCCTTTGACAAAAAGCCTGCAAAGGTCTTCTCGCTGAAAACCCATTGGAGACATTTCGCTGCCGCCGCAGTCGCAGTGATATTGCTGGTTGCTTCCATGCAACTGGTGATCAATGCCGGATCCGAGTGCGATTTCCGGTCAGTGGAAAACACGGAAAGCACCATCCATCCGTTTACCCTGCCCGATCAATCTGTCGTCAACCTGTTACCCGGCTCGAAGCTACAATATGCGGAAAACTTCCATCAGAATAGAACCCTGAAACTGGAAGGCGAGGCTTACTTTGAAGTCGCAAAAAACGAACACGCTCCGTTCAGTGTGGTCAGTAATCGCACCACGACCATAGTGCTGGGTACCTCGTTCAATGTGAAAAGCCTCGTCGATGGGAGCATCGAAGTGGCACTGTATGAAGGAAGCGTAAAAATGGAAGTGGAAGGCATGGAGCAGGATTGGGTGCTGTCACCGGGCGAACTCTTTGTGTGCCGCGGTGCAAAAGTCGAGGTGCTCCGCTTCCGTACCCAACGACGTGCCGCACCGCTATACGTCGATTTTGAAAAGGCAAGCCTTGCGGAAATCGCATCCTATATACAAAAGGTCTATGGTTATACAGTAACCGGCGACTCCGGGATGCTCGAGGAAAGGGTAACCATGCGTGTACGCAAAAATGAACCGTTGGACAATATCATCAAGACCATCACCACGATTTACGATATGGGCTCCCACACCGACACCCTACGAAAGGAAATCGGACTCACGCACAAACAATAAATAGAATTGCCGAAAAATTATCCATCATAGTCCAAGTACGTAAAAAATGAAATTTAGTTTTATCTGCCTGTTTTCTCTCATGTTTTTAAGCCCCAGCCGAGCACAGAAAAACAGCATCACC
Source organism: Parapedobacter tibetensis (assembly GCF_024704835.1). Classification (GTDB taxonomy): domain Bacteria; phylum Bacteroidota; class Bacteroidia; order Sphingobacteriales; family Sphingobacteriaceae; genus Parapedobacter; species Parapedobacter tibetensis. Next base: position 148,551 of record NZ_JAMXBE010000015.1, on the reverse strand, counting down.
CTGAATAACCCCAGTCTTCAACAGCTCTTCAAGACGATTGAAGCCCACAGCGACTATAAATTTGCCTACGACAACAAGCTGGACATCTCGGGAAAGATGGGATTCAGCATCACCATCGCTCCAAACAACATCGAAGCGACGCTTACCGAACTGGAAAGAAAGTCGGGTTATACGTTCGGCCGCCGGGGCCAGAACATTACCGTAAAACCTATTCCCAGCAATAGGCAGGAAACCTATACGTTGTCCGGCGTCGTTTCCAACGAGCAGGGCCGTCCGCTGCCGGGTGCCAATGTTTCCATTAAAGAAAGGCGTTCTTCCGTCTCTGCCGATGAAAACGGACGATTTTCCGTCCGTCTGCCTGATGGACACTATACACTACAAATCAGCCATATGGGCTATCTGGATACGGGAGAGCAGGTTTGGCTCCATGACAATGTGGTGAAAAACTACACGCTTTCAGCGGATAGTGAGACACTGGACGAAGTGGTGGTTACCGAAAAGCGGAAGCAGATCGCCGAGATCAAAAAGCCGCAGATGAGCATGAACCGCCTTTCGATTGAGCAGATAAAACGCACACCGGTGGTACTAGGTGAGGCCGACCCGCTCAAATCGCTCATGCAGTTGCCGGGTGTCACCAACGCGGGCGAGGGATCCTCGGGGTTCAATGTGCGGGGTGGGGCGGTAGACCAGAACCTGCTGTTGCTCGACGGAGCTCCTATTTATGGTGATTCTCATCTGTTTGGTTTCTTTTCGGTGTTCAATGCCGATGCCCTTAGCGGTTTGGAGCTCTACAAAGGCGGCATCCCTTCCAAGTTCGGCGGCCGGGTTTCCTCCATCCTGGATGCGCATCAAAAGACCGGCGATTACCGCGATTATCGCATAAGTGGTGGCGTCGGATTGATATCCAGTAGGCTGACGGTCGAAGGACCGATCGAAAAAGACAGGGGGTCGTTCTTGCTCGCGGGGCGGAGCTCCTATGCGCACCTGTTCCTGAAACTGGCCGGCGAGCAGAGTTCCGGCTATTTCTACGACCTCAACACCAGGCTCAACTACCGGCTCAACGCGAACAATTCCCTGTATTTGTCGGGCTACTACGGGCGCGATGTGTTTGATATCAATGATCTGTTTTTCAGCTCCTTCGGAAACGCAATGGTCAACCTGCGCTGGCGGCATCGGTTTTCCGATAACCTGACGGCCGACCTCTCCACGTTTTATAGTGATTACCGCTTCGGCCTAGAACTGGATTTCGCTGATTTTATCTGGGACAATGCCATTGAAAGCTATGGGGTGAAATACGATTTTTCGCACCGCTTTTCTAGTGATCTCAGTCTGCAGTACGGGGCTAATGCCGTGTATTACGATTTCAACCCCGGCACGCTGGAGCCCAGCGGCCCCGCATCGATCATCAATTTCACGCAATTGGATAAAAAGTATGCCCTGGAACCTTCGGCGTACATCGATGTGGAACACACGCTTTCGGAAAAGCTTTCCGTCCGGTATGGCCTGCGCTACAGCCTGTTTTACCGGTACGGTCGGGAGATCGTCAACCAGTATGAAAACAATCAGGCTGTGGTCTTCAACCCGGTGTTCGGGATTTACGAAAGCGGGGTACCCACCGGGGCCACGCACTATGGCCACGGGGAGCAAATTGCTTCGTTCAACAACCTGGAGCCGAGGGTCGGGTTGTCGTATGCGCTGGATGACAACACCTCACTGAAGGCCAGCTACAATCGAATGACGCAGTACCTGCACCTGCTGGCCAACACCCAGTCGCCCACACCGATCAACGTCTGGACGCCCAGCGGGCCGTTTGTCCAACCACAATTGCTGGATCAGGTGGCGCTGGGCTATTTCAAAAACTTCGCAGACAATGCCTATACCATTGAGACCGAAGCGTTCTACAAAAGCGTCCAAAACCGCATCGACTACGTGGACGGCGCCAAACTGATTGCCAACAACAATATCGAACAGGTGATCCTCAACGGGGAGGCCCGCTCGATGGGGTGGGAGTTCCTGCTTCGCAAAAATACCGGGCGACTCACCGGATGGGTTGCCTACACGTTATCGCGCGCTGAGCAGCGGACACCCGGCCACACGCCTGAGGAATCGGGGATTGCCAACGGCGAATGGTACTTGTCGCCGTATGACAAGCTGCACGACCTGGTCATTACCAGTGTTTACGAACTGAGTGACAAGTGGTCGTTTGCGGCCAATTTCACCTTGCAATCCGGACAGCCGGTTACCTTTCCCGACGGACAGTACCAGCTCGGGGAGATCACCATTCCCAATTACGGCGCACGGAACAATAACCGACTGCCTATCTATCACCACTTGGATGTGGCTGCCACATTCGTTCCCAAACCTAACCGGAAAAAACGCTGGCAAGGTGAGTGGGTGTTCAGTATTTATAATGTTTACAACCGGATGAATGCAGCTTCCATCCAGTTTGCGACCAATGAGGAGACGGGCATCAACGAGGCGACCCGGCTTTCCATCTTTGGCATCATTCCCAGTGTTTCTTACAATTTTAAGTTTTAAACGGATAGTTATGCATGTAAAATCATTTTTGCAAATCTTTTTTTCCCTTCTTATCACGGCATCGTTTGTCGGCTGTGAGGAAGTGATTGATGTGGATCTGGATGAGACCGAATCCCGGCTGGTGATCGATGCGACCCTCACTTGGGAAAAGGGTACCGACGGCGCAACCCAAAAAATTAAACTGAGCACCACTACCGACTATTACGCGGCGGAAGTGCCACCGGTGTCCGGGGCTACGGTGTCGGTCAGCAACGCGGCCGGCCAGCGGTTTGATTTTGTGGAAAACCCCGGTACGGGCGAGTATGTATGCGCGGATTTTGTGCCCGAGCTCAACGGGGTGTATGAACTGGAAGTGGTCGTTGGCGACCAGACATATACCGCCACCGAGACGCTGGTGCCTGTACCCGAGATTAGCCGTGCGGAGCAACGGGTGCTGGATATTTTTGGCGACAACATCGAGGTGCGGTTTTACTTCAACGACGACGGTGAAGCGGAGCATTTTTATTTTACAGAACTCATGACTGACCTTGAGCGTTTCCCGCAATACGCGCTACTGGACAATCAGTATGCAGAAGGCAACGAACTGTTCCAATCATTTATACACGAGGAGCTCAGCAGTGGAGACGAAATACGGATGCGTTTATTGGGTATCTCCCGGCAGTTCTACAACTTCATGGCACTGATTCTATCGAGTGCGGGCGACAATCCGTTCAGCACGCCGCCGGCCAATATCCGTGGAAACATCGTTAACCAAACCACTGCGGAGAACTACGCGTTCGGGTATTTCAGGCTTTCAGAAATCGATGTGGCGGTATATGCGGTGGAGTGAGGCGCGAAAGCGTTGCTAAAATATGGCGGCACAAACATCGTCATTTCGAAGTGCAGCAATTCGATGGTTATCTGTAACGTAAAAAAAATACCCACGCGCCACCGAATTGCTGTAAACGATCTGCTCCACGAGTCAAGTTAATCTATTTTGCCAATCCACCCCAAATGAGTGTTTTTAAAATTGTCCCAAAATTTTAGTCCGTAGCCAAAGATCCTGTCCATGGCCGAATGTCCAAACATAATTGCACCCGTTAACGCAAGCAACGGAATGTGCAACCAGATTCCCATACCCCAAAAAGCAACCGCAACCATTTTATATGGATGACTTTTTACCTCGGCATGATAACCTTTCATCACCGGTGTTTAAGAATGAGGGTACCTTTCTTAATCGGTAACAAAAAATCTAATCTGCTTTTAGCAAAAATTTGCAGAATTTAATTCTTAGCTGTATTTTCGCGGCAGTTTCTGCAAGAATGCATAATGATAGTAGGAACTCGTTCTAATTTTTGCAAAGTACTTTACAAATACTTTACAGGATTAAAAAGAGTAAAAATGGGAATGAGAAATCTGAATGATAACTAACTCATTTTCAAATTAATAAAACAAGCTCCTCAGTAGTTCAGAAGCTTATAGCACCTGACTGTTAATCAGAGGGTCGTTGGTTCGAGCCCAGCTTCAGGAGCTATAAAACCGGCTATTATGCCGGTTTTATTATTTTACATTATTTATACCCATATGAGTTTAGTAATCATCGGCACCATCGCTTACGACGCCATCGAAACACCTTTCGGTAAAACGGATAAAATCGTGGGAGGGGCGGCTACTTTTGCAGGTTTGGCGGCAGCCTATCTGTACGGGCAAGTGAAATTGATAGGTGTAGTAGGAGAGGATTTTGGCGATGATAACTTAGCCATCCTAAAATCGAAAGGCATAAGTTTGGATGGGGTACAGATTAAAAAGGGAGAGAAATCTTTCTTTTGGTCGGGCAAGTACCACAATGACATGAACAGTCGGGATACATTGATTACCGAGCTCAATGTATTAGCCGACTTTGATCCCATCATTCCTGACAGTTACCAAGATTGCCAGTATCTGTTATTGGGCAACCTCACGCCTCAGGTGCAAATCACTACGCTTGACCGGTTACAACGTAAACCTAAATTGGTCGTGCTCGACACGATGAATTTTTGGATGGACACCGCATGGGATGATCTCATGAAGGTGCTGCGTCGGGTGGATGTATTGACCATCAACGATGCAGAAGCCCGGCAACTGTCTGGCGAATATTCGCTAGTAAAAGCCGCAGATAAAATCATGGAACTTGGCCCAAAATACTTGGTAATTAAAAAGGGTGAACATGGTGCCTTATTGTTTGGAGACGGCGAGGTTTTCGTAGCACCTGCATTGCCCTTGGCAGACGTATATGACCCTACCGGCGCAGGTGATGCTTTTGCCGGAGGATTTATCGGCTATCTGGCCAAGGTAGGAACCATCAATTTCAATAACATGAAAAATGCGGTGATTTTTGGATCCGCATTGGCTTCATTCTGCGTTGAGAAATTTGGCGTTGAACGCCTGAGGGAGTTGGATGAAGTAGGTATACAGCAACGGATAGCACGTTTTGCAGAACTTAGTAAATTCGAAATCATAGATTAGGCTGGAGTACAGGTTAAAGGAGCGTGCCGATGATCTTAAACCGGGAAAATACATCATCGGTATGTGGGGCATCTACCAATTCTTCCGTGAGATCCTGCCCAGCCCAATGTTCGTAATGCATGCCCTTAAACCAAAGACGGCTTCCCGAAACATCATAGATGTAACCGTTATATGCAATCCAGATTTCCGGCTTATCTTGGCCGTTTCTCAGTGCTAATTGGGATTTCGAATACGTTGGAAGATCAGCGTCCTGGAGCATGAATGTTATGAATCCGGATAATTAATCAACCTCAAACTCGATCATGTTTATACGTATTTAGCGCTTTCTTCATCGCTCTTCTGGCCACGTGTATTCGTGTTTTCACGGTGCCGATGGGAATCTGTAGATGGCCGGAAATCTCATGGTATTTATATCCCTCAAAATACATGCTGAAAGGAACATAATATTCGTCTGATAACGCAGTCATCGCTTCTTGGATATCCTCCATCACAAACTTGTTTTCACCTGCATTCACCGCAGCACTATGCACAAGGTTCGCACTTGATATCTCATCAGATTTGGAAACCAAGGAATTTGTTTTAACAAACCGTCTGTAATTATTGATGAACGTGTTTTTCATGATGGTATATAACCATCCTTTCAGATTGGTGCCCTCCTTGAACCTCGTGTAATAGGTTACCGCTTTGAGTAGCGTATCCTGTACGAGATCATTTGCGTCCTCGTCATCGCGAGTGAAATGCAAAGCATACATTTTGAGAGAATCCGTATGCTGAATCACTAAGGTGTTAAACTCAAATTTCGTCATCTTTTTACGGTTTAAGGGGCTCCAGGTTAGGGCCTGGATCTCCATATTAAACAATTTTATGATACAAATAAGCAGCCTTATTGCTTATCTGGAGAAAACGTGACGTTTTGCTTCGGTTTATCTGCTATTAGTGTCGCTTTGATTACCACAAGTATCGTGCTAAAAGAAGGGTGAGTTTATAAATGAGAGGCTAATTTACGATAAGATTTTGAATATTTCATATAATATTTACTTCCCGCTCCAATGTAATTCCAAATTTACTTTCTACATCATGGATAATCTGCTCGGAAAGATTGTATATATCCATTCCTGAAGCATTTTTGTGGTTTACCAATACCAATGCCTGGTTTTTCCAGGTGCCGGCGTCTCCCACTTTTTTACCCTTCCAACCACACTGTTCAATGAGCCAACCGGCGGCAATTTTTACCTGTTCACCAGCTACTGGATAATAAACGAAATCCATATCTGGAAAGGTAGATTGCAAGTGCCTCAAATACTGTACGGTAATGATAGGATTCTTAAAGAAACTCCCCGAATTACCTATGGTTGATGGGTCGGGGAGCTTATCGGTACGGATGGATGAAACGGTTTCCGCAATGTCTTTTATACTAGGCTCTTGTATATTTCGCTTGGATAACGCCACTCCAATAGCTCCATAGGAAGTATTTATAGTAGGGTTTAGCGATAACTTGAGTGTTACCTGCGTGATAATATACCGGCCTTTTGCTTCACTTTTGAATATGCTTTCCCGATAGGAAAACCTGCAATCTTCCTTATCGAATGTACATATTTCCCCAGTTTGTGTATCAAATGCACGGCATCGGACAAAAACATCTTGAAGCTCGGCACCATAAGCACCAATATTTTGAATAGGGGCGGCCCCCACAGTACCTGGTATGAGTGCCATGTTTTCTATTCCTGCAAAACGGCGGTCTACACAATACCATACCAAATCATTCCATATTACACCCGCTCCGGCCACAACCATTACATCGGTTCCAGAAATGGTATGGCTAATGCCCTGTATGTTGATTCGGATGACCAAACCGTCAAAATCCTTAGTGAACAATACATTGCTTCCCCCTCCCAAAACCAGGATGGGTTGTTGCACAACATCCCGTTGCTGGGTAAACAACTGGATGAGCTCTTCCTCGTTGTTTATTTCGATGAATTGTCGCGCAAAAGCCTCAACGCCAAATGTATTATGATTTTTTAATGAGAAATTTTTCTTAAACAAAAGTTGCATGAATTGACCGATATTTTCAAATATTCAAAAAAATGTTTACCTTTAACTAATTTAGTTTATGATTTTCAAAGATAAGGTATTGACCGGACAGCATGGTTAATTTGATTGAATTGTATGATAAATGCCGATAAAAAGCGCACACAGATATTGGAAGCTGCTACTCTTAGGTTTGCCCATTTCGGCATGGCCAAAACCACCATGTCCGAGATTGCCCAAGACCTCTCGTTCTCTAAGGCGCTGCTCTACTATTATTTCCCAGATAAAAACAGCCTATATGCTGCGGTATTGGATCACGTAATCAATAAATCATTTGAGGAAATGGAGGCCGGATTACCCGCTATAACCGACTGCCAGGAAGCTATGATGTTTATATTGGATAAACGGATTGAATTTATTACCAAATTCTATAATTTATTGGAGCATTCTGTCTCGGCAGTACAGCAGATTCCCGATGAAATGGCGTGTGTGCTGCGAGAATCCAAAGACAAAGAACTGCAAATTATCGGCACCATACTTCAAAAGGGCAATGATATGGGCCAATTGCATGTGGACGATGTGAAGGAGACTGCAGAAATCATTCTGTTTGCACTAGTGGGGATGCGTTTTAGCATCCTGAAAGATATAAAAGGGATGTTGTTTCCAACCAAAGAAGAGTTCGACCGCATACTAAACCTACAAAAGAAAATGGCCACCGTATTTTTGAGAGGGCTGAAAGCCTAAAGCTCCCTCCTCTATCTTCCGATTCTTGTCTTAATATATTCAACTACCTGTTTGGCATGCACGCGAGAGTTTTCGATAAACCACAAGTGGGTATTCATGCCACCACATACTACGCCTGCGAGGAATAGACCCGGAATATTGGTCTCCATGGTTTTAGGGTCATGAAAAGGCTCCTTTGACGGACCTTCCGCCAAGTTGACGCCTATTTTCTCCAGAAAGGCAAAATCGGGTTGATAGCCCGTAAGTGCCAAAACAAAGTCATTTGCAATGGTAATAGGCCCGTCTTCGGTAAGAATATCCACTTCCGTGGGCCGGATTGCTGTAAGCTTGCTGTTGAAAAATGCCTTAATCTCTCCGTGAGTAATACGATTTTCGATATCCGGACGCACCCAGTACTTTACCCGTGGGCTTATACCTTCTCCTCTGACCACCAAGGTTACATCTGCCCCTTTCCGGAAAGTTTCCAAGGCTGCATCTATGGAAGAGTTGCTGGCGCCTACTACCACCACTTTTTGCCCTGCGTAATAATGCGGGTCGTTATAATAGTGATTTACCTTATGCAGATTTTCTCCTTCGATATCAAGCATACAAGGGATATCATAGAACCCAGTTGCAACCATTACATGGTTAGCCGTATATGTGGATTTGGAGGTGATGATTTCAAACTCTACTTCACGTTTGTATACCATGGTTACCGCTTCGAATAAGTGGATATTCAATGCAAATTTCTGTTGTATACGTCTGTAATATTCAAGTGCCTCAGTGCGTTTGGGTTTCGGGTTTGTCGATACAAATGGTATGCCGCCTATTTCCAAGCGTTCCGATGTCGAAAAGAACGTCATGTTTTGCGGATAGCGGAATAGGGAATTGACCAAGCATCCTTTTTCAACAATGAGGTAAGACAATCCTGCCGCTTGGGCCTCAATTCCAGCGGCCAACCCAATAGGGCCGCCACCAATGATAAGCAAGTCGTAGTGCCGGGTAGGTATTTCCATGTAACGCAAAGATACGCCATAAACGCGCCAAAGCAAAACCTAGGGCGCATGACAAAACGCAGGTTTGCTCGCTTCGTGGGCCCCAGCCTACCATCAGGCAGGTTTGCGATTTGAAAAAGTACTATGCAGCGTGCGCAGAGACACTTTCGCTCCTTCGCCAAGCACGCTAAGAAATACGTTGCAGTCTTTGCATGAAAACTATCTCATGCGTCCAAAATCTAAGAGGTTTCCTCCAAGTACTGTTGTTTAACCAGCCGATCGCATGATTTATTTAAATCGATAGCGATTCGGTTCAGAAAGTTGAGCTGATCAGTGATTAACTGCGATTCCTCCGAGTCTATATTGTTGTTATTGAGGCCGGCCGGGGTGTCCACCTCTATTTCCCTAAATTCATCCACCCCATCTTCCAACACAAAAAGCCGGATGGTCTGAGCCAACAGGAACAATGTTTTGCGTACGATCTTTACATGTTCTCCTTTAAGCATGGTATTGTCTGCCTCCTTGACATGGTTCATTAATGTTACCGAATATGATGATAGGATGTGGTTAAACACGACAAACTTATTCATCTCCCTCGCGTTTTTCTGTTTGCTTTTGGGTTCGGTAATCATGCGCTGGAATGCCGAGCCCATATTGGCCGTGGCGATGTATACTTCTTTGCGTGCCAATTTATAATCCGTAATGCTCAATGGCTGCCCCGCAATGATTCGTAATGCTTGAGCAATATAATGATAGTTGGCAATGAGTAATTTACGCATCGTTCCTTGAACTTGGGAGCTCTCCCAACTAGGTAATATGATGTAGCTGGAGAAAAAGGCCAAGCCAGATCCAATCAGCGTATCTATAATTCGCTCTCTGAGGATAGATAGGGTGTTCATCTCTAAGAAGCTAAACATGATGAGGATGTATGGTGTCATAAACATGACACTTATGATATAATTGACACGGATAAGGCTATAGGTCGCTACCATGAGCAGTAATAATAGGATGAAGAGCGAAGTCTCGTCCTTGATCAATATGAGGATGAGTGCTCCACCTATGCCACCGATGAGCGTGCCTGCCAATCGTTGAAAATTTCGCTGCTTAGTGAGGCTAAAACCCGGTTTTAAGATGACCATGATGGTCAACAAGATCCAATAGCTATGAGTCCCTACATTGAAAATCAATGATAGGAGATAGCCAATCCCCATTACCAAAGCCATCCGGATGGCGTGTCTGAAAAGCGTTGATTTCAGTGTTAGGTTCTCACGGAATTGTTTGAAATCTATTTCCTTATGTTCAATGAATTTACTATGGTCCGTCTCTTCCCGCCGAAACGTATTTTTGGATTCCATATTGAAATAACCATAGATATTGTTCATCCGTTGTACAAGGTTCCGAATGTTGATAAGGATTTTCTTCAAGGCTAACGTATTGATGTTGTGTGTCGTTTCAACCTTGTCAATGGCCGCGCGGATCCTGTCCACGTCATTTTTGAAGTTATATAGCGCTTTGGGCTTTTTATTAGTGTTTATTTGATAAGCGAAGTGATCCAGTTCATTAGCAATCCGTAGGATGGTGAGGTTGAAATGCTGCAACACACCTGTTCTCCCAAACTGTTCTTTAATGGAATCATAGTCATAATGCGTAGCCATGCTTTGTTCAAACAAGTCTATGATGTCTGTGAATATCAAGATGAGTAACCGACCGATTTTGGTCGTGTCTTTAATGATTTTCTTGCTCCTAAATAATTGATCGCGCACATTATCCTGATGTTCACTTACGATAATCTGCTGCTCGATGAGCGCGCGGTAGTTTTTTTCGTTGTCTAGTTTAACATCATAGAAACTGGCTTTGATGCGGATATAATCGGCTACATTATGGATCGATTCTGCCAATTCTTGCTGTGCCTGCCGATATGGTTGCACTTGATGAAGCGACAAACTCAATAACATGTACCAGGTGCAGCCTGCCAAGATGTAGGATATATTTGCGATCACATCCATGAATGTGTTATCACCTCCATCAATATTGAGCACCATGACGAGGATGCCCATGGTACCCACAGATGACGCCCGTGCACCATATACAGCAAACATGGAAAACAGAAAGCCTAGCACCATGATGACCAATGTAAGAAGCATAGGTACGCCACTGACCATGTTGGTAATTAAGGCTGACACCAATACCACCAAGGTGCAAATCAACATGCCGTTTCTTCGGTGATTTAGCGGGCCAGGCGTATCAGCCAAGCCGACGACTAAAGCACCTAAGGATATCGTTATGCCGATCTGAAGATTGCCCATCCATGAGAAGATAATGGCTGGGATTACCGTGCCAAAAGTAATACGTAGGCCATCGGCAAAATACTGGCTATAAAAGAAGTTTTGGATTTCTTGTGCCTTTTTCATCAGAATATCATGCCGTTAATGGCGATGAAGCCTAGCCTACCGTAGGCAACTATCCGCAATCTGGCGGCCGGTTTGATGCATAGACGGATGGCAATCGCAAAGATACGCAAAAGGATTGTGATAAAAATGGATGATGTTAGGCATCAAATACTCACTGTTGAGTATTTGATGCCGCATTTTACTTGGTTAGGTTTGCCCCTATCAACAGATGATTAACCATCTGAAGGTTTATATGACTTAAACATATTTCAAAATTAATTAAAAACAACAATCATGAACATGAAAAATTTACGATTAACCATCGCAGTTATAGCGATCGGCCTAGCCGCTTCGTTACTTGTCACGTTTTTGGCGGGTTGTGAAAAGAATAAGGATGCACCGGCGGGGAAGTATTACGTCAAATTTAAACAGGCTCTAAGATGAATGGTGTAGAGAAGAACTTTGATCGGGAGATAACAGGACGATACCTTGAATATAATGATGACGGAACAAAGTCCTATCGTTTTTATGCAAGTGTATTTATGGATGAGGACGCCATCGGTCGATTTGATCTCCCCGTCTCGGCCACCTGTTGCAGTTACTTCTGCAGTATATAATTTTTTTGCCTTAGCTTTTTTATTTTACCGCCATTTGTTTTACAAGTGTTTCAACAAATCGAAAGGTATTTTGTTGATAAAATTGAACGCTTTTGAATTGTTTTTATTAATGTTTTTTTAATATATTGACTATATTGTTGTTATTTTTTTAACAATACACCGTTTTTTTTGGTAAATTATTTATATATTTGGCGGTTTGGTTGTTTAAATGTGCATTCTCGGCGGGAAAAGCCGAATGTATTTAGGCCAACAAGCCCTATATTGGTTCTTATTTTCCATTACATCATTACATGAAGTTAAGTAAAAAACAAGCGGTCTTTGAAAACGAAGTGCTCATGCGCTTTGAGCTGTTCAATAGTCTATTTATGACATTACCGTTCTATCAGGTGAAACACACCGGCATACTTTTGCCGTTTTTTACCACACACTGTGAACATGGCGTGTCTGAAAAAATGGATCCGGAGGCAGTCATTGAGAGCTTTTTCAGCCAATATAAACAATATGTGCGTGAATCGGACCATATCGACCTACTTTTCAGAATCATCCAATACATTGAGCGGCAAGTGGTCTTATTCGATGCGGTGGAAGATGCAGCATTCAGGAAGACAGGTCGCTCGGACGATGCCGGATTATTGGATTCAGTATTTAAACAAACGGAAAACAATAAGGAGTTAAGGGATAAGCTGGTTGCAAAACTAAATGACTTTTCCTTACGGTTGGTATTGACGGCGCATCCTACGCAGTTTTATCCCGGACCCGTGCTAGCTATTATCACGGACTTGACCGAGGCCCTGAAAAAAAATGATATCAACAACGTACACCTGTTGTTGCAACAGTTGGGTAAGACACCCTTCATGAATAAAAACAAGCCTACCCCGGTAGACGAAGCGATTAGTTTGGCATGGTTTCTCGAAAACGTGTTTTACTCTGTAGCCTCGGCTATTCAATCCAAGATTGATGATGAGTTTGATATCCCGGCCAATGAAAACAACCAACTGGTGGAGCTTGGCTTCTGGCCCGGTGGCGACCGCGATGGCAACCCCAATGTGACCGTGGAAAGCACCAAGCGGGTAGCGCTATTACTACGGACGATCCTGTTTCGTTGCTATTATCGCGATTTCAGGATACTCAAAAGGAGAATCACGTTCAGAGGAGTAGAAAAATACATGGATATTCTGCAAGACCTGTTTTATGATAATAGCTTTAATCCTGCTGAAAATCCGATAAATGAAAAGCCTGATATCATCCATAATTTATTGGAAATCAAAAGAGTATTAATTGAGTATCACGATGGGCTATTCGTGGAATTGGTGGACGATTTGTTGCGCAAGGTAAAAACATTTGGTTGCTTTTTCACTACGTTGGATATCCGGCAGGATAGTAGCGTCATCCGGCAAACGCATACATACCTTCGCGAAAGCCAAGCACCAGCTACCGGTATTCCAGCAAATTTTGCAGAATTGGATGAGGCCGCCAAACAAAAGGCATTGCAATTCAAGGAGGACGATTTGCAATATGGTGAGGATGCGCATGCGTTGGTTGCCGATACACTTGGCGTAATCCGGCTAATTAAAGAAATTCAGCAATCAGGTGGCGAGCGTGCCGCCCAACGGTTTATCATCAGTAATTGCCAGCAAGCTTCGGATATATTGGAGCTGATGGAACTGTTTTTATGGAGTGGGTGGCAAACCCAAGCATTGCATATCGATTTTGTACCCCTCTTCGAAACGGTCGACGACCTCACACGAGCGGCGGATGTCATGGAGAGCTTGTATACCCATTCCCAGTATGCAGCACATCTCAAGCGCCGGGGCAACAAACAAACCATCATGCTTGGTTTTTCTGACAGCACGAAAGATGGCGGATACCTGATGGCCAATTGGTCCATTTATAAAGCTAAGGTTGAACTTACGGCCATTGCACGCCGGTATGACGTTGATTTGGTATTTTTCGACGGTAGGGGTGGCCCCCCTGCCCGTGGCGGGGGCAAAACACAACGTTTCTATGCTTCCATGGGTACGGAAATTGCCAATGACCATATCCAACTGACCATACAAGGGCAGACCATCAGTAGCCAGTATGGTTCATTGGATACGGCACATTACAATATCGAGCAATTGCTGCATGCAGGCCTCACCTCGCATCTTGGGCAAAAAGATGGTGACACGTTATCGGCAGAAAAAAAGCAATTGATTGAATATATGGCCAATATCAGTCATGAGAAATTTTTGGCATTGCGGCATGATCCGCTGTTCCTCAAATACCTCGAACGGTTCAGCCCTCTTAAATTCCTGTCGCAGATTAACATCAGTAGCCGCCCAGTAAAACGGAATGCAGATAAGGAACTGCGTTTGGAAGACTTGCGAGCCATCAGCTTTGTTACCGCTTGGAGTCAGCTTAAGCAGAATATCCCTGGCTTCTACGGTGTAGGTTCCGCGCTCAAACAAGCAGAAGAAACAGGCAAGTGGGAGCAGGTACAGCAACTGTATGAAACATCGGGTATGTTTAAGACAATCATAGACAATTGTATGATGTCCATGTCCAAATCGAATTTCGACCTTACATCCTATATCCAAAATGATGAGGACTTCAGTGGTTTCTGGAAACAGATGCGTGAAGAGTATGAACGCACGAAGGAATACGTACTGAAACTAAGCCGGAGCAAGGTTCTCATGGAAAGCTATCCCGTAGAACGTGAGTCCATTGCCATCCGGGAGAAAATCGTATTGCCTCTGCTGATTATTCAACACTACGCGATCAAACAATTACAAAAGGAAGGAATAGACGATAAAGACCGCGAGGTGTTTTCTAAATTGGTCACCCGTACGGTTTATGGGGTGGTCAATGCAGGCAGGAATTTGGCTTGAAGTTGTCTTGCTCCTTCGCTTCCAACAAACTTGCATATCAAAGCAAGTTTGTCTAAGTTTGTTGCATGAAAATAATATGCGATATGATACCCAATAGGACTTCTATTATTGCAGCCATTGCAGCTATCACCTTGTTCGGTTCCTGTAGGAATCTTGGAGAACCCTACGGACGGGATAAACTCTATAATAATGCCACTAATATAGATTTCGAAGGCTTCACCTTTTTCAAAACGGTACACGAAAAAGCAGTCTTTGAGACGCATTTAGCCAAACACGTACAATCTGCACCAGCTTCTCCTGCAGCCAAGGAAGTGGCTGCCAAGGTCATCGAGACCTATGAAGAGGTTATTCCCGAACTGGAAAATCTCGCAGTAGAATCCCTCGTGATTTTACCCGACCCTGGCATGCCAGTATTTACCGTACCCCATCATTTTGCCGCGGATAGCTTGGGAAGCTTTGATAGCGAAGGCTACATCGCACATGTTCAACATGAGCAACAAATCATATTAGAACAGTTGAGCCGTGTTGACCACAATACCGTAAAATCACTGAATAGATACGCCAAAGAAAAATTACCCTTGGTCAACGAATTATATGCCCTGACTGGCGGGAAAGAAGACCACGGCGCACACCATTGACAAATTGATACGGCCATGCCCAAGAAAAATATAACCACAGGGATCTTATCATACGGAATGTCCGGAAGGGTATTTCATGCCCCCTTCATCCAGCAAAAAAGTCGCTTTGAGTTGCATGCCATTGTAGAACGGCACGAAAAGCGAGCGCACAAGCGATATCCCGGCATCATCAGCTATGATTCGGTAGATGAACTGTTAAACGACGAGAAGATTGAGTTAGTCATTGTCAATACACCAAACGATACTCATGTAGACTATGCGACAAAAGCACTAAAAGCCGGCAAGCATATTTTGGTCGAAAAACCATTCGCACCCAACAGCAAGGACGCCAAGAAGCTGTTTGATTTGGGCAAGAAAATGGGTAAGCATGTGATGGTTTTCCAGAATCGTAGATGGGATAGTGATTTTAAATTGCTCAAGCGTGTGATTGACCGGGAAGTACTGGGCGAATTGATCGAAATGCATGTACGGTTTGACCGCTATCGCATGGAAAGAAGTCACAAGACCTTCAAGGAAACCAAAATACCAGGTAGTGGTGTGCTATATGACCTTGGCCCACACCTGCTTGACCAAGTGATTAGTTTGTTTGGCAAACCCCAGAAGAGCCTCAAGATTGCTACTGCTCATCGGCCGGGGTCAGAAGTGGATGATTTCTCCACCTTGATCCTCACTTATGAAAGTGGGTTGACGGTATTTATCTATGCGAGTTTGCTGGTAGCCAATCCGCTTCCTGCTTATGTCTTGCATGGCATCAAAGGTTCTTTCCAAAAAGTAAGGGCGGATGTGCAGGAAGACCAGTTGCAAGCAGGAATTTTGCCTAAAGATCCAGAATATGGTATAGAACCTCCGGGGAAGGAAGGACTGATTACCTTAATCAAGGCCAATGGCGACCGCGAAATGCGTTATCGCGAAGCACTTAAAGGTGATTACAACGATCTTTTCAACGCTGTATACGCTCAAATACGAAGGGGCGAATCATTTCCTGTGAAGGAGGAGGAGATTCTTTGGCAAATGGAAATCCTTGAACAGCCGGCTTGGAATGGTTGATTATCTTGCGTTTACGTGAATACCGCATACCCTAGACGCCGCCAATCCAGTTAAGCCCATTATCAATACGATGTTTGGTAACAGTGAATTAACAAGTAATTAACACTAATAGAACTTTGCATTGTTAATATTGGCCTATTAACGGAAAGCGGCTAAATGTTTACAGATGTGAAGCGAAAAATCCCACTTATAAACCGTGAGATAAGCTGGTTGTATTTCAACGAGCGTGTGCTACAAGAAGCCGCAGATAAGACGGTGCCCCTTGTGGAACGGCTTCGGTTTTTGGCAATTTTTTCATCAAACCTAGATGAATTTTATCGGGTGAGGGTAGCTACGCTCAACCGATTAGTGGACATCAACAGCAAAACTAAAACCATGCTCGGGTTCAACCCGAGGAAAATCCTGAATGAAATCAAGAATATCGTAGTGAGGCTCGAACGGCGGTTTGATTATCTCTATGAACAAGAAATCATTAAGGAGCTGGAAGCGCAAAAGATCTTCATCATCAATGATCAACAGTTAAATGTTGTACGTGGCACATACGTACGCGAATATTTTAGGAAGCAAGTATTGCCAACGCTGGTTCCTATTATGCTGGAGGGCGAGGATTCCCTTAAGCCTTTCCCTGAACTCAAAGACCGTCGCATTTATTTTATCGTAAAGCTGACTTTCCGAAAGAAAGTTAAGTTCGCTTTAGTGGAAATTCCCACCAAAATTATTTCCCGTTTTTTAATACTGCCCGAAAACAATGGCTTGAAATTCATCATCTTGCTTGACGACATCATCCGGTATTGCTTGGATGACCTGTTTTTCATTTTCGAATATGACACAGTAGAGGCCTATAGCATACAACTTACACGCGATGCCGAGTTGGATATCGATGCTGACATCAGCGAGAAATTTGTGGATGCGCTGATGCAAAGCTTGCAACGCCGTGATAAGGGTAGGCCCATGCGGTTGCTCTATGATAGCGATATCCCCTTGGATACGCTCAATCACTTAGTATCGTGGATGCGGTTAGATTCGGATGCGCTCATTCCCGGCGGGCGGTATCACAATTTCAAGGATTTCATTGATTTCCCCAATGTAGGTGGATCATCATTGGAGTATCCTCCCATGCCCCAATTGCGTGTCAACAATTTGGATCTAGGTCGTAGTATATTCAGCCAAATGACACAGCGTGATTACTTAGTGAGTCTACCCTACCAATCATTTGATTACATCGTTCACTTCCTACGGGAGGCTGCAATAGACCCCAAGGTTAAGGAAATAGACATCTGCCTATACCGGCTGGCCGAAAACTCAAGTGTCATCAATGCACTAATCAATGCCGCCCAAAACGGTAAGCGGGTCAATTGCCTACTTGAATTAAAAGCCCGTTTCGACGAAGAAGCTAATATTTATTGGCGCAATAGGCTGGTAGAAGGCGGGGTAAATGTGAATATAGGCGTAGTGCAATATAAAGTGCATGCTAAGATTTGCCTTGTCACACGCCGTGAGAAGAACGGATTGATGTACTATGCCAACCTAGCCACAGGCAATTTCAATGAGAAAACAGCCAAAATTTATTGCGATCATAGCCTTTTTACAGTCAATCCCCTAATCACCAAAGACATCAAACGCCTGTTCAAGGGACTGGAAAAACAAACGTTCCATCGCAGTTACAAAGCCATCATCACCTCACCACTGGAAACACGCCAGTTGTTATACCAGCTGATAGATGATGAAATTGAAGTGACAAAATCTGGAAGGAAGGGGTACATGATCTTGAAGATGAATAGCCTTTCAGACGAAGAAATGATTGCGAAACTCTACGAGGCGAACAATGCTGGCGTAACGATACAGCTTATGATCCGCGGTATGTGTTGCCTAGTGCCCGGACAAGAAGGGTTTAGCGAACACATTACTGTGAGGAGTATCGTAGACCGTTACCTGGAGCATGCCCGTGTATGGATTTTTGGTAATGGGGGCGAGGAAAAGATTTACTTGTCATCTGCCGACCTGATGACGCGCAACATCGACCGTAGGATAGAAGTAGCCTTTCCCATTTATGACGTGGATATTAGAAAGGAAATCCGCGACATCATCAATATCCAGTTGAGGGATAATACCAAGACCCGTGAGATAAACCAAATGAACAATAACCGGTACATAGGGACCAAGAGCAAGATCCGGCACCGTGCACAAGAAGACATTTACAATTATTTGAAATATAAATCATAATCAAACGTGAGGTACGCAGCAATAGACATCGGATCAAACGCGGTAAGGCTCCTGATAGCCGATATTATCCAAAACAATGATATCATATCATTCAAAAAGAACACCTTCGTACGGGTACCATTGCGCCTTGGCGACGATGCGTTCATCAATCGCCGGATATCCAAGCATAAGGCCTTGGATTTGGTGAAAACCATGTCAGCATTCCGCAACCTGATGGATGTATACAAAGTAAGTGAATACATGGCATGTGCTACATCCGCGATGCGCGAGGCTGAAAATGGGGATTCGATTGTTGATGAAATTAAGGCAGTTGGTATTAATCTAAAAATTATAGACGGGAGCAAGGAAGCCAAGATAATCTACAACAGCCATATCGAACAACACCTTGGCAATAAGAAAGCGTATTTATACATCGATGTTGGAGGTGGAAGCACCGAGTTGTCGGTATTTGCTGATACCAAGTTGGTGGCCTCTGCCTCATTTAATATCGGCACCATCCGCATTTTAGATAATCAAGACAAGGATGAAACCTGGGAGGAGATGAAAACATGGGTAAAGGCCCATACACGGGTGTTCAAAAATGTATCTGGCATTGGTACCGGTGGCAATATCAACAAACTTTCTAGACTTGCCAGTGACAAAGCGGATAAGCCCATTTCGTATGCCAAGCTGAAATCCCTATACGAATACCTTAATTCCTTCTCACTCAAGGATCGCATAAATGTACTGGAATTGAATAATGACCGAGCAGATGTGATTATCCCCGCCTGTGAAATTTTCCTCACGTTGATGAAATACGGACACTTGCGGCAAATCATCGTACCCCGTGTGGGTTTGGTGGATGGCATTATACAAACGTTAATCGATAAACGGTTGCATTAGTGTGATGGTTTTCATCGCTTATAAAAGGCAACTCAGCGTAGCGCTCATGAGTGCTGCTAAAAACGAACACAAACGAATAAATTATTCTGATGGAGAAATAAAAAATTTACGTTACTTTTGCCGCTTATAACTCCTGCGGAAGTGGCGAAATTGGTAGACGCACCATCTTGAGGGGGTGGCGCCCTAAGGGCGTGGCAGTTCGAATCTGCTCTTCCGTACCAACGAAATGGAAGCCTTTGCGAAAGCAAGGGCTTTTGTTGTTTTAAAGCGAGCCGAGCTTGCTCGTGCGAGCGATAAAACAACAAAAGCTACGCCACGCAGTGGCTGACTTCCATTTCGTTGAGACCCCCACCCACAGATGGCTGCGGCCGTCGTGTGCGGGGCTGAGGGACGCGGCCAATCTGCTCTTCCGCACAGCACCATCAGCCAACAGGCTGATGGTTTGGCTATTCATTCCTTTCTCTATCAATCCAATGTGGATCAAGCAGCGGATTCTCACAATTTTCAAAAACTATTTGAATTATTATTTGTAGTAAATAAATAATCTACTGTCTATTTTTAGTTAAAAAAGTTTATATTATGTCTATTGTAAAAGTAATCGAGGTTATTGCCTCATCTGATACGAGCTTCGATGATGCCGTTCGTGCTGCTGTGAAAGAAGTGTCAAAAACAGTTGATAACATCGATTCGGTCTATGTGAAGGATTTCAAGGTGCATGTGGAAAGCGGTGAGATTACCTCCTATGGTGCGATTTGCAAAGTGTCTTTCCGCGTTGATCGTTGATTAGGGATAACCAAGCAGCACCATAACCATCATTAATTCCGTACTGGAACCTTTATATCGGCCCGTTGTTTGGGGGTTAGTTCCTTGAATTTGGCATAGGTATCCATGATGTAAAGGCGCAAATCAGCCTCATCGGCAGTGGAGAGAAACTCGACGGTAGGCCGGTATTTCGTCATGTATAGTTCCAATTCCTCACCTTCCAATGGAGTGATGGCCATAATGGATTCTGGAGTAAAGCGAGCATCAATTTTTCGCCTTTCCTGTTCGGCAAGTAGCAGTTGATAGCGCTGTCGCGCCTGCCTACCTTGTTGACCAAACAGCCGGGAAGGTGAAATACGTAATCCACCACGATGTTGGGAGACTTCGGCAACTTGGCCTTCTTTCCGTGCGCGTTCTAGCTCCGTAGCTAGCCGGCTATCGGTCATGGCCTGTATTTGTACCTCATCAATTTGTATTGTACTGCCATCGGGTGTCAGGTATACCCTTTTAATATCGAAATTGATTACTACCAGGGTATCCGTGCGATATCCGGGATACTCAAACCGCAACCGCTCGTTTTTCCTGACCGGTATACTGAATTTGCCATCTTCAAGGCTTTCCGCCGTTGTGCCGGTATTCAGATTTGTGATTTCCACATATGGCATAGGTTCCCCGCTTCCCAATTCGAGCACCAATCCCTGCAATAAGGTGTCCTGTGCGGTCGCTGTCTGCACGGATAGCAGCAATGCCGTTACGCTCGCATGCAATATAGCAATCCAAGTGGTAACAAGTAGCTTTTGTGTTGAGTATTGCATGTTATTGAGATAACGGTTTTCTATCCATAATTGTTTGTTTATGTTTAGCCCCGATCCATGGTGACATGGATCGGGGCTAAACATCATGCTACTGCGCCTCCCACCGATTATTAGCTGGGTTATGATCCGGATATACTTTGTCCGGATCCAGTTGTACGGAGACCACCTCTTCGGTAGATGGATATCTAAACGTCCATGAAATATTGCGTTCCCATATCTCCACGGGGAGTTTTACCCGATGAGTTTCGCCGCTTTTCGTGGTGATATCCAGTACTACGGGCATAGGTAGCTTCTCAAGGTTGTGGACGGTGATCAATACACCCTTGCTAGGATCACTATTTTCATAAACCACTCCGCCTATAGCTTGATCGAACCGCCAATTGTATTGGAACCACCCTCGCCAAAACCAATTGAGGTTCTCGCCTGCCACGTTCTCAATGGTTCGGAAAAAGTCTTCGGGTGTAGGGTGTTTATACGCCCATCGGTCAATATAGGCTTTAAAAGCGCGGTCGAAACGTTCAGGGCCAATGATTTCATCGCGGAGGAGCATAAGGCCGTAACCGGGTTTGAGGTAGGCCAATAGGCCGATATTGCGTTCCTGCATATTTTGAGGGGTACTCATCACAGGTTCCAGGTCTGGACGTGTCAATGCCTGTGCCAAACGGTTGACATCACCCATAGGGCGGTAATACTCACCACCATTGAAGGCCTCCGAAGATAAGGTGTTGATGAAGGTGTTGAATCCTTCGTCCATCCAGGCATGCAACCGTTCGTTGCTGCCCACGATCATTGGGAGCCAAATATGGCCAAATTCATGGTCGGTAACCCCCCATAGCCCCGCTCCCTTGGCCTTGTACCCACAGAATACGATAGCAGGATATTCCATCCCTCCAATATTAGCTGCTACATTCACAGCTACGGGGTAGGGATATTCCATCAACTTATTGGAATAAAACTCGATGGATGCTTTGGTGTATTCTGTAGAGCGCTCCCAGCCATTATCACCTTGACTTTCAATGGGATAAGCGGAAAGAGCCAATGAAGGCTTGCCACTCGCCAAATTAATTTTGGCTCCATCGACAATAAATGCTGGCGATGATGCCCAGGCCACATCATGGGCTTTTTCGAGTTTGAATTTCCAAGTGAGCTCCTTTTTATGCTGTGGGCGGGAGTCGGATTGGGTCACTTCCTCGGCAGAACGGATAAGTACGGTTTTGTCGCTTTTCTTGGCCTGTTCCAAGCGCCTCACCTGCTCGGCGGTATACACCTCTTTCGGGTTGAGCAATTCGCCCCCCATCACCACCATGTGGTTTGCCGGAGCGGTAATGTCCACTTCATAATTACCAAATTCGAGATAAAATTCGCCTGGACCTGTATAGGGCTGTACGTTCCAGCCCAGGATATCATCATATACCGCTATACGGGGAAACCACTGTGCAATGGCGAAAATCTTTCCATTTTGGGTTTCCAATACACCGGTTCGGTCTGCCCCATGGCTAGGCACGATGTAGGCGTAGTCGATACTAATGGTTGTTTTGCCCCCGTTTGGCTTCAGAGGCTCGGGTAAAAACACCTGCATCCGTGTGTCAGTAATGACGTGTTCGGCATCTTTTCCACCACCTAACTTGACGGATTTGATATCATATCCACCATCGAAATCCGATTGAGCATCGCCATAACGACTTTTGGTAAGCGGCACGATCAACTGTCCCCTGCCTTTTTGGGAAAACATGTTTTGGTCGAGTTGCAACCAGATGAAATCCAATTCATCTGGGCTGTTATTGGTGTATTCGAGGGTGACACTGGCCGTTATTTCGTTGGATTGGTCATTTAGTTTTGCTGAAATTTTGTAATCCACCGCATTCTGCCAATAGTTGGGACCTGGCATGCCGCTTGCCGAACGGTATTCATTGCCATTGTTGCGATAAAAGAATGGGCTGAAAGCTTCCATATAGTCATATTTGCTTTCCACGGCCTGCGACCATACATCCGATGGAGCTACCCATGCTAGCAGCATAGTGCTGATGATGCTTAATAAAGCTGATTTGTTCATCTGTTTGTTTTTTTTGGACTAAGTAACATATTTCAATGAAGAAGGCAATCCAGCAATGGCTATACTGCCCCGTTGTGGCGGTTGTTTATGTGATTACTTCAATTTCGTTTCGTATTCTGCTTCATCAAACCCCAAAATAATGCCGTTGGAGCTTTCAATCACTGGGCGTTTAATCACACTGGTTTTGACCTGCATCAGCTTGTTTGCCGATTCCGCATCCCTAACGGCGTTTTGTTCCGTAGGAGAAAGCTGTCGCCATGTAGTACCCCGTTTGTTTACCAAGGGTTCCCACCCGGTTTCATCTTCCCATGCCCGCAGTTTTTCTACAGTTACCCCTTCTTTCTTAAAATCATGGAAGGTATAGGGAACGTTATTCTCCTCCAACCATGTTAGGGCCTTTTTTACCGTATTGCAATTTTTGATTCCGTAAACATGCATAAAACTTTTTTTATGCAAGCAAACTTAAAATTAAATATCAGAATTCCCGAAAAACAACTAGAAATTTACTTAACGCAAACCTCAATTTCAATTCCCGCTTTGTTATGCGGGTCGCTTCTGATGTTACAAATTGTTTTACTGGTCACTACAGCAACTATACCTTCTTTGTTTGATGGTCAAAAATTTGTATTATTGCATAAGGAAAACCAATTAATATCCACACAATACCCCTATGGCTAAGGAAAAAGACCGCATCCGTTTAAACCGGCTTAAAGTTGGTGATGAATCGGTATTTTCCGATATATATGATGAATATTGGGAGTCGATTTTCAAGTATATCATTCGTATCCTTCCTGATGCGGATGATACTGCTGATATCGTTCAAGAAACGTTTGTGGTTTTTTGGGAATTGCAAGGTCGTTTGGAAGGGGTGAGGTCTATTAAAGCTTACCTGTTTATCATGGCCCGCAATCTCGCGTTTAAGCGGTTCCGAGCGAATCTCAAGCGCGCTCAAGTGGAGGACAGGCTTACCCAGTTCTATGGGGAAGCGATTGCCAGTTCCGAACAAGTGATAGGTGCCAAGGATTTATCCAACCTGTTGGATGCCGAAATCGAGAAGCTTCCTGAACGGATGAGGGAAGTATTTGTGCTGAGCCGCAAGGAACACCTTTCCTATAAAGAAATTGCCGAACGGCTCCATATTTCCGATCAAACCGTAAAGAAACAGATCCATAACTCGTTAAAATACCTGCGCCTCAAAATCGATGAGGAATACATACCGTACTTAACACTACTCATTTTTATAGATGTAGTAATGTGATACCTCGAGTTACAATCAGTGAATACAACCTGTACCTTCCTAAAAATTATTGATCACTAATTCCGTTCAAGGGCAGGACTTATATTCCGCTTTGCTTGAAACTTTTTAAATGCGTTTGCGCTGCGCAACGATTGATTTACGAATGAAATCCCTATCTTCGTACCGATGGACAATTTTATCGTTTCGGCTCGTAAATACCGCCCAGCCACGTTTGATACGGTGGTTGGCCAGCAGCATATCACCGTTACCCTCAAAAACGCCATTAAAAACAAGCAGCTTGCCCAGGCGTTCTTGTTCTGCGGTCCCCGTGGCGTGGGGAAAACCACTTGTGCCCGTATTTTGGCCAAGACCATCAATTGCGAGCATCTTACGGATCATATAGAGGCCTGCGGGCAATGCGACAGCTGCAAATCGTTCCAAAATGGCAATTCCTTCAGCATCCATGAGCTGGATGCGGCGTCTAATAATTCAGTGGACGATATCCGTAACCTGATTGATCAAGTGCGCATACCGCCCCAGACTGGCAAGTATAAGATATACATCATCGATGAGGTGCACATGCTGTCACAGCAAGCGTTCAACGCATTCCTGAAGACGCTTGAGGAACCTCCTTCCTATGCGATATTCATCTTGGCGACCACAGAAAAGCATAAAATCCTGCCCACCATCCTTTCTCGGTGTCAGATTTTTGATTTCAACCGCATCAAGGTAGCGGATATGGCTAGCCACTTGGCTGCCATCGCTACGAAAGAAGGGGTGGCCCATGATGCCGATGGGTTACATATCATTGCGCAGAAAGCCGATGGAGGGTTGCGCGATGCGCTGTCCATGTTTGACCAGATCGTGAGTTTTTCCAATAAGGCGGTAAACTACCAAGCGGTTATCGACAACCTCAATATTCTTGACTATGATTATTATTTCCGGCTTACAGACGCCATTATCAATGAAGATTCAGCATCGGCCTTGCTTATCCTTGATGAACTGTTGGCTCATGGGTTTGATGGCAACCATTTCATTGGCGGGCTAGGGGCACACTTCCGCGATTTGTTGGTGGCGAAAGAACCAGCCACGCTGAAATTGCTAGATACGAGCGACACCATCCGTCAACGTTACCTGCAGCAATCGCAAGAGGTTTCGGCTGGTCTGCTGCTCTCGGCACTCAATATCGCCAACCAATGTGAAATCAACTACCGCACAAGTAAGAACCAACGTCTACAAGTGGAATTGGCGCTGCTGAAAATGTGCCACATTGCTGCTGCCGTACAATTGGCAAAACACGGAATCGCTGAGCCCGTACAGGGGCAGGTGGAAAAAAAAAAGCCTAATGAATCGGCAATTGTAGCAATTGCCGCAACCCCTAGTGAACATATAATCAACAATCCGATAAAACATGAAGAGCGGGAAACGGCGCCCATTGAAGCGGTGTCATCGCCAGTGCTCACAACTGCGGATAAACCCAAAACCCGCTCATGGGGTGAGGTGAAACTGGGCAATGTCATTCCCGATTTGAATAAGATTTTTGATGAAAAGCAGGAAGATACGGAACCGGACGAACCCAAATTATTGAATGGAGAAGAACGTGAACCGTTTAGCCACGATGATTTACTAAGGGAATGGCATGCATTTGCCAATCAATTGAAAGCGGGAAACAAAATCAACCTGTTTACCCTGATGACAGCCAATGCTCCTCAATTGTTGCCAGATTTTCAGATTGGGGTAGTGGTAGAGAATCCTATTCAGCAAGATTTGTTGAGCACTTCCAAGATCGATATCCTCAATGAATTACGGAGGAAACTCCGTAATTTTTCCATAGATATTATACCTATACAACTAGCCAAAGACGTTGCGCGCAAACCGTACACGGCGCAGGAGAAATATCAGGCCATGGCAGCAAAGAATCCAGCGCTCGATATGTTGAGGAAAGAATTTAACCTTGGGCTGGAATAAAGAACGTAATATGAAGACTCCCGCGAAGCAGCAAGAGATTATACGATAGCCATCGTCATGCTCTTTTCAGTTTCCGTTCGCCTAATAGCCAGCTGGCTTTGCGTGGTGGTTCGAGCTTGACGCTGGGCGAGCCTTCGGCATGTTTACGGATATGGGCCATCACTTCTTCCACGGAATCGGTAAAGAGTAAAAGGTCCATGTCGTCAGGACTAATGGTTTCCTCGTCCATCATACGCTGTACATGAGCAATGATTTCCTGATGGTACCCCACACCCATCACCACGATGGGAAACCGGTCGATTTTTCCTGTCTGAATGAGTGTGAGCGTTTCAAAAAACTCATCCAATGTTCCGAAACCACCCGGTAGTACCACAAACGCAAACGAGTATTTACGAAGGAGTTCCTTACGGACGAAGAAGTATTCCATCGTGACATACCGGTCGAGGTAGGGGTTATGTTTTTGTTCATGAGGAAGCAGGATGTTGCATCCCACGGATAGTCCGCCGGCCTCCTTGGCTCCGCGGTTGGCAGCCTCCATAATGCCCGGGCCGCCTCCAGTCATGACCGTGAAACCGAGTTTGGCGATTTCAGCCGATACTTCACGGGCCAATTCATAATATGGATGGTCTTCCTTGAAACGTGCCGAACCAAACACGGTAACGCACGGGCCAATGAAATGCAGGTTTCTGAATCCTTTGAGGAATTGCATCACCACCCCACCTACGTATTTGAATTCTTTCCATCGGGCACGTGCTCCATTTAGGAACTTCCTTTCCTCATTGTAAAATGCGTTACTCATGCTGTTCTATTACTTGTGTCATTAACCAATTCAGTTGCTTCTTGTATAATTCTTTTTTTCTTCCTTGGAGCACAACCCAGTGAATCCAATTGCGTATTGTCATCGAGAATATCTTTTACCAATATGCATCCCTGAGCCAAGAGTTTATCCTTCTCAGCTTTCACAATAGTGGTAAGACAGGTGATGGGATATAGGCCTGCATTATCCACACGGCGTTTGATGCTGCTTTCACTGGGATAGTTCCAAGCAAGGAGGTTGATACCATAATACTGGGAAAAGCGGATGGAATCCGTGGTCATATAGGCGTTGGTGACCAACCAGCCAGCTGTGAAATGTATTCGCTTGTCGAAAAAGGTAAATTCGAGACCTTCAAAATCATTCACCCGCGATAAGAAATACATAGGTGTGGTAACTGTGATTTTGGCATCTTCCGTATTCCGGAATTTGCATTCTACTAATAATAACTCATCATCTTTTTGCGCCACTACATCCACTTCATGGGTTACAGAGTTGCCTGTAAGCATTTGACTGGTGACGGTATTGTAATGTACGTGCTCAAAAAGCTTGGCTACCCATTTTTCGAAAAAATAGCCAGCGGGCCCGAGATCGCGGAGTGCTCGTTTCAAACTATAACGGGCAGCGAAAGAATTGGATTCTCTTTTCAGCAACCGGAAAGCTAGTTTATAGAGGTCGCGGGTGGTCATCCCCTCGTAGAGGAATGGTTTCATCGTTTCCCATACGTCATCCACCACATCGGATGAGGCACCGGATTTGGATAGGGAGCCCTTTAAACGGTTTATGTCAAATTCAACCAGTTCACCGGAATATTTTTTTACTTGCATATATTAGGCGTGTTTCGACGCGCCAATATGCATATTTTTGCTCAGATGTCAATGAGTTTTTGAGTTTAAGTACCTATTAGAATTGGTCCTTTTACAGACTGACAACAGTTGGCTGTGCTTGCCAGTTTTCCAGCAATCCAGGCAATTGGCTAAAATCCCCGATTTCGGCATCAGATATTTCCAGCTCATCAATCCCCCATTCTTCCCAG
Organism: Parapedobacter tibetensis; assembly: GCF_024704835.1. Classification (GTDB taxonomy): domain Bacteria; phylum Bacteroidota; class Bacteroidia; order Sphingobacteriales; family Sphingobacteriaceae; genus Parapedobacter; species Parapedobacter tibetensis. Next base: position 120,434 of record NZ_JAMXBE010000015.1, on the reverse strand, counting down.
CCCATCACATTGAGCCAGATGGTCTTGCAACCTACTGCCTTTGACGGTAAAATATCCCTGTTATATGAATCGCCAACAGCCACACATTCTTCCGGTGGATATCCTAAACGGCTGACCCCTTTTTCGTAAATCTCCGTATTGAAATTCATGTTAGAGGTACCTGATTCCACTACATCAGCGAAATACTGTTTAATGCCAAATTCAGAAAGAACAGCGTTGAGGTTGCCATAAAAATTGGATACCAATACGATGGGAAACGTGCTGGATAAGCTTTCCAAAATGTTCTTAGTTTTTCTTAATGTACGGAGTGCCAAATTATTGCATTCCCTTGCAATGGTATGCACCTTCGCATAATCCAAGCTATATCCCTGCTCCGATAAATAATCGAATTGTTGAGTAATCTTATGGACGAGCACGTCTAAGAAAACATGGGTAGGTTTAATGACTTCATCCGATGCTAAAACGTTCTCTGAATAGGCGTATGCCCTGTTGAACAATGATTTGTCCAGGCCGATGATGTGTTTTTGGAACTTATGCCAAAGTATGGCCCCCCAATGTTGCCCATTCGTGTCAATGGTGCCTTCGTAATTCAATAAAATTCCTCTTGTTTGCATAGCTGCCAAATTGTTAAATCTAACTAACAGACTCTTTGACTTTTTAATTTAATAAGTCAAATATATGGAATATTTCCACCACCCAACCAACATTATTTTAAGTAGACGAGAATAATGACCAATAAATTACAATTCATTGATAAATAATTTTTATTGCAGTGAATTTCAGCTTCTTTCGTGCTAATTATTCCTACACATCATCTTACGTCTTCGGCTAATTTGAATTTGTCATCGTTATCAGGCTTTGGAGCTTAATAACTCATCATTAGGTATTAATAAAGTAATCTGTCCTTTTTGTTCCCGGTAACCTTTTGGAGATACTCCTGTATGCCGTTTGAAATACTTTCCAAAAAAAGATGAATCGCTGAAATGCAGTATATCAGCAACCTGAGAGATGGTTAAATCCGGCATTGCCAATAAAGACCTTGCTTCCCTTATCACGAAGGAATCAATCAACTGTCCTGCTGTATTTCCACTATATTCTTTGACAATCTCAGACAAGTATTTTGGCGTGACAAATAATCGCCCAGCGTAAAACGATATTTTGCGATACTGTTTGAAATTTTTTTTAGCCATCCGGTAGAAATTGAGAAACAGCTGCTTTTTGCGTGAGGATTGGACGAGCAGGGGCGGGGCATAACTTGCGGCTAGGGAACCCAGTTCATATAGAAATACGTTGAACATGCCGTTTAAAAGATTCTTCCCGAAGAGTTTCTTGTTTGCAACAGTGATATACCGCTGTAATTGATTAATCACCATTTTTAGGTTGTCGGCCTCCTCATGGGAGAGATTCCAGATGGGTTTGAATTCAGATGAAAAATAATATTGGGCATAGTCCAGAAAATATTCGGGAGTGTTGAGTTTGAGCGGTAGTCCCGAATTGAATACCACCAACTGGATAACCGCTGTACTTTTGATAGACCGCAAGCGTTTGGCAGCATCGGATAGCGCAATAATCATGTCATTTTTGCTAAACGTATATTGCTGAAAGTTGACGTTCAACGTGGCTTCACCTTCAAGCACCAACGCGATAAAGAAGAGATCTGATTTATGTTCAAGAATGCTACAGATGGATTCATCAAATGGCTGGTGGGTATGTTCGTTGTTGCTCAATTTAATCACCGCTATTTCGTGTTCGCGAAGGCTTTCTGTCAGTAATTGCTCAATTTGATGAAGTGAATACCCTGATTCCATGTCAGTATTTCTTAAGTTAATTTAGTCAACATTCGGTTTCGTTTTTTTCTTTTGCTGTTTAAAATCGGATCCGAATACTTTATCCCATAAAGCAGAACTTACTCCAAATCCTTTTTCGGGTTCGGAGTAATAGTGCAACATGTGGTGTTGCTTTATCTTTTTCCAAATACCGCTTTTGAAATTGGCATGATGGATAGCATAATGATTCATGTCATAAAAAAGATACCCCATGATAAAGCCCGGGAAGAAGGCGCCCAAGGAGCTGGGGTCAAAAAACAATCGGAAAAAAAAGTAGATGATGATTGCCATGGGTATACTAGCTGATGGAGGCATTACTAGTCTAAGCCGGTCTTTCGGATAATCATGGTGTACACCGTGAAAAATAAAATGAATCCGTTCCATGATCTTCCCCTTCGGCTTGAAATGGAACACAAACCGGTGCAGGATGTATTTTGAGAGCGTCCAAATGAAAAGCCCTAAGAGAAAGTAGCCGATGAATATGATGATGTCCATTTCCCCGGGGCCAAGTGATTTCCACGAGAAGTAGATAATTACTGGGATATAGATGAGCAATGGTATACTGAAATGTACTTTAGTGAGCGATTCCAGGAAATCATTCTCAAACATCCTGGATGATTCCGTGGAATTTGAAACATAATTTTTCTTTGCCATGGTTCACGAAATTTTTATCCGTTCTATACTGTCTTTTCCGGTGGTTGTATCCGTACCGCTCAGCTCAATATACAGCACATTGGGCGACCACATCGAGCCTCCATCAATACGGATGAAAATGCGATGAAGTATGCATTCTTTATGATTGATTTGGGTATATATGTGGTAATCGCCCTGTTTGTCTTTTCTTAGGTAAAGCGCCATCTTGTCGTATGCCACCGAACGCAGTTCGTATTGGTCCGATGATTTTGTTTTCACCTCTATTCCGTACGCAAAGGTACGTTGGATAAAATTAAGCGATTTATGTTGGCCTCCTTCTGGGTAACGTATCCAAAAGGCATTGACCGGACTGGGGCTATTTACGTATCCTTTTTCATCGACATTGAGCGTGTAGCAAACGGTATTGGTATTGGGGTCGCGTTGGATATAAAATAACAGGTTTTTTATGTCTTTGGGTGTTGGAAATGCATTGCGTTCCAACGTATCACTTAGGCAGGATAGCGGAAAGTAAGCCGTGCTCGCTTGCGCCGAAAAACACATGAGTGATATCAGCAAACTGAAAAATATCTGTATAAAAATCAATCGCATCATAGCAATACATGACTGGAGTGTGCTATTGTTTGTGCCTTGCCGATTACGGCCTTTACATCGTTCTCATTTCCGATAAAAGGACCATATCGGTCAATTTTCAGGGTAGCCATAGCCGCTCCGAATACTCCGGCTTCCTGGATGCTTGCTCCTTTGATCTTCTGGTACAGGTAACCCGCCATATAGGTATCTCCACACCCGGTGGCATCCAAGGCGTTCTGGGGCGAGTAGGCGGGTATGCAATGGTATATTCCGTTGGAATAAATAATGGATCCGTTACTCCCCAACGTGATAATTGCTTCTTTTACCCCCCAGTCTGCAAGGGCCTTCATGCTGTCCTTGAGTTTCTTCCTACCGGTAAGTATTCGTGCCTCTTCATAGTTGGCTTTAAGGATGTCTATATAGGGCAACACATCGTATTTATCCTTCCAGTCGGTATAGTAGACTTTGCCCGCCCTTACTTCCCGGAGATATCCTTGAATATCCAAAGATACGATTCCTTTTTCAGATGCGGCCTTTATCATATCGACGGGGATGTCTTGGGCAAGCAAAGGACCGAAATGGTATATCGACGCTTCCAGATCGGGTAGGGCGCTCAAATAAAACGGATCGCTCTGGCTGAGTACACGCTGTGTTCGGTGGTCGGGATTGTCCGAATAGCGGTTTTCGAAATAGTGTGTACGCTTAGTCGGTATAATCGTAATTGAGGGTACCCGTTGGCTTGTATCATCAAGCAGAAAGCGGTCATGCGTTGCCAGTGAAGTAATCAATGAAAAGGTCACATCCAATTGCGCCAATGCATTCGAAAAATAATGGGCGGTACCACCGGGCATATGCGCAGATGCATTTGGCGTGATAACCCGGTCCTTGGTCACATGTCCGATGCAGCAGATATCGTATTTCAGAGGTTCCATATTATTCAGTCCAGTTTTGGAGTACACGATGTAGTTTATCAAGGCTGTCAATCTCCTTATCCACGATTTCAAATTCATCAATCCCGGATTCTTGCCATCCCTCCACATTGAGCCAAATGGTTTTGCAGCCAGCACGCTTGGCGGGCAGCATGTCTTTAGTATAGGAATCGCCGATGACAACACATTGATGCGCAGCTAACCCTAATAGCTCCACGCCCATATGATAGATTTCAGGATCAGGTTTACGTACGCCTACAACAGCCGATTCGATGATGCCCTTGAAATAGGGGCGAATGCCGAAATCCGTCAAAACCGTATTGAGATTTCCGTAAAAGTTTGACACGAGGGCCAATGGATAGTGTACTGATAACTTGTTTAAAACTCCTTCGGCTATGTGGGTGGTATTACGGGCTATGTCTTCACATGTTATTGCAATTTCTTCCAGCTTTTTGTGCTCCACGGCGATACCATTGGTTGCAAGGAAATCGAATTGCTGTTCCAATTTGAGGACGAGCAAATCCAAGAACGTGTGGTTTGGTTTGATGATGGGTGCGGTAGCCAACGCTTTTTCACCGTAGGCATAGGCCTTTGCGTAGAGACGTTTATTTACTTGGATATGGTGCTTTTGGTATATATCCCAAAAAATGGATGCCCAATGGCATCCATTGGTATCCAGGGTGCCTCCATAGTCAAAAATAAGTCCTTTTATCATAATCGTTTGCGGTTATATTCCATTTTCCAATTCCAAGGTAAGCGGCTTGGGATTTCCTTTTTTCTTTGAGGGACCCATCATGGCCAACCCAATAGCTATCCATACCATTTCACGGATGCGCGTAATGATGCCGATGAAGATGCCAGCGCTCATGGGCATCCCGATGCTTTTCAAGGCCAGGGCCAGTCCCCCTTCCCGTGTGCCCAATTGCATGGGAAAGAAAAAAACCAAATTAGCAAACAGGGATGATGCCGAACTGACAATGAGCGCCTCGCCCATTGTCATTCCCAAGCTGAGGGCTTTGGCCGTGAAGTATATTTCAGCGCAACCCACCATGCGGGCACCGAATTCCCATAACAGTGAGCGGTAAAACGTTGGCCTACGTTGGCTATAAAGTTGCTTGATATGCTCGTCGATCTCTTCAAGCATTTCACGTTTATGTGCCGCAAACCGCTGCACCTTGCCACCCAACAATGGAACTCTTCCCAACAAGGCCGCAAGGCTTATCGTAAACCCATGTCTGTACACTTTTGAAAACCACCAACACAATAGTCCGCCCACCACAAACATGGCGACACAAAATGCTACCATCAGCGGGCTGAGTGGCACAACGAACAATATCAGTAGGATAGATAACAACCAAAAGACCACATGCGAAAACATGTGCATTAAACTGTAAAGTACCACGGAAGAAGAAGCCTTGGCAGTGCCCAATATAGGTTTGAGTTCTATGATACGATACGGCTCGCCGCCAAGCGCTACAAACGGAGTGATGTAGTTAATGGCATAGCCGCTGATGGTCAACCGTAGTACAGTGAAGAACGGCAAGTGAGTAGCTGGCTGTCGAGGCTCATGGATAATTGCCTTGAAAGCAAGTGCATTCATCATATAGATGACCAGCCAGCTGGCGATAATGGGAATAAACCACTCCCTCGTTTTCTTGATATTGAGCCATATTTCATTCAAGCCCAAAGTATATAGCATATAGGCCAATGTACCCACCCCGATGGTGAAAAATATTATTTTATATGCCTTCGTGTTCATTGTCAGTGGAGGTTGTTATTAATTGTTCGTAAAAATGCTTGCTTACTTTTTCCTGCCTCCTGCACATGTAAATAAGTATGGGATTGAGTATGAAAATATCGAAGAGGAAATAAATCCAGACTTGGTCGATAAAAATCCACAGGAAAAGAAAAAGTACCCGTGTATTGAACTGTACGATGTTCGTATATTTCATCAACGGTTTGTTCATTGCTCGGAATCCGGTGACCAACGTGGTAGGGAGCTCTTCTTGGTAGCGATTTTTGATAAGGCGGAGTAATTGTTGCAAGTAAGGAGATAGCCTTTCCTGTAAGCGGGTATATCCAAGATATCCATTCAGTACGAATTTATTGAAGAAATTGCCCGACCAGGTCAGTTTATCATATTCCTGTTGCAAGTCCTTGCTATTATCCAGTTCACTGCCTGCCTTGCCTTTGATAAAATAAAGGTGGACATTGCGATAGTAGTCGGCCATTGCAGATTGGAAAACATGCGATACCCCGGCCAATATGCCCGGTATCCATATCAGCGCCGACCAGCCTTGATCCATTAATCGAAGGCAAAGCGCAATATGGATGGAAGCAAACCAGAAATCTCCCGCAAACCCATCCAGGATGCGGCCGAGACGGCTCTTGGTGTTTGTGATCCTTGCCAATTGACCGTCAGCGCTGTCCAATGCATTAGCAAAAACAAGCAGGAGCATTCCTATCACATTAACCCAAAGCGTGGGAAAATAAAACAAGATGCCTGCTGCAACCCCGAAAAAGATGCTGATGATAGTAACGGCATTAGGTGTGATGCCGATTTTTGCACAACCTAAGGCTATGCGATAGCCCACCGGGCGATAAAACCAAATGTCAATCCGTTCTTCCGTATCGTTTGATTTCAGGGAGTTTTCAAACGATTGGGCCTGCTTTTCTTTTATATCCATCAATGTGTCTTCCATAACTACTGTTTTAGCATTGTACTAGGTTGGTTATCCGCGAATTTTTTCAGCAATAATTGTGTAATTGCGGCCGTTGCCTCTTCCCGGCATGGTGCAAAGCTGGGCCAGTCATTGAGGTCAATGATATGGAAGTTGCCATTCCTATCGATGATGGCATCCCCGCCATAAATAAAGACTTCCAATAGCTTTGCGGCGGTTTCCGCTGTTTTCTGAAGGTCAGACGTATTGAATGGGTAATGGGCAGACTTGCCATTGATGTCTTCATAAAGTGCGTATTTATGGTGGTTATGATCATATGGATAAAACCAATGGAAGAAATCCGTATCACGGACACCGTAAAATTTAACGAGGTCCCCGGCAAGGTGCTCAGATAATACGGCGCTTTGTATCCCACGAAATGCGTATTCATTCACGATATGCTGTGCTTCCTCCCGTGAAGAAACAAAGGAAACGTCTTCCCTGTGTATGGCATGGAAATCGCCTCGTTTAATCCACACACCCTGGCTATCCAGCAGCTCATATGCTTGCGCTATATCAGTCCCCGTAGCCGTGATGATACTCTTAGGGTAAGGGACGCCGCCATTGATGAGTCCTGTAACCATATTAATCCGGTAACATTTTTCAATGCCAAATCCGGAATTGAATATTTTTTTGCCTTGTTCTTCATAGACCTTCAATTGATTAACTAATGCTTTGTTGCGCCCCATGGTGAATATATGGTCATGCTCTATGCTTTTTTCCGTCAGGAATGCATGCTCGTCGTATACCATTATATCTATCCCATGGGATATCAGTCCTGCAGTGACTAAATCGAAAATGATGCGGTCATTGCCGATATGATTGGGCGAAAACTGACTCTCACGCCTGATGCCTATTGCTTTATTTTCCATGTGTTGTTTCAAAAAGGGCCTTATGCTGGTGTTCCATTAGGAAGCTTTCTGCTGTTTTGATGTCCTTTAAATGATCGATATCAATGATTTTACTGAACGGGAATGCAGCTACAGCAAGTCCTTGATCAATTAAGTGCTGCTGGAAATTGCGCATGCGCGACATTCCCTTGTTTAAGGCGCTGTGTACGCTATCAATAGCGTTCCTCCGCAGGCAATAAATACCTCCAGATACGTATTCAGGATTACCAATAGGGATTCCTGAAAATGCATGGATGGTATTTTCGGCATCCACGGACACATACAATGGGCTTTCGTCATCTATATAAGTGGTCACAGCCATCATGGCATCAATTGCTGGATTTGTCTGAAAAGCCTCAATGAACCGTTTGAATTCCCCGGCAAGGAACACAGTGTCTGTGGTCGCGAGGCAACATTCGTGTAAAGTAGGGTGTTGCAGCAGCAGTTCATGAAAACTATGTAGTGAACTAGGTGTGGTCTTGCGGATGACATCTACCGGTACGGGAAATTTAGCTAAGGCAAGGTGCTTGTCGAGTTCCGGTGATTGTTCGTTAATGATGATATGAATGGCTGAGGCGCTAGCCTCGATGAATTGCCTGATCAACAGGTCAATCAGCTTGACACCTTGCAAGGTCACCATTGGTTTTGGATGGTCGACACCATCCATTTTGAGCCTGGAGCCTTCACCTGCTGCTATAATTGCATATTCCATGAGTTGTGACGTTGTGTTTGCATGAATTAAAAATCAAATTTAAACCGCGCTCTAATCCCCCATTTGGGGACATCGGGATTATTCAGGTATGTAAATCTCCTGACCGCATCAATCCGCAGAAACTTAAAAACATTAGCCACTCCTGCGCTGGCTTCAATATAAGGTCCACGGTGGAGCGTATAGGAAATAGGAATGCCGTCCTCATTTTGCTGAAACTGAAATACCTCATTGTTGTGTGCGGGATTGTTTTTAGCGCGCAAGGCACCCCATATCCCTTTGAAGCTAAATACTTCTCGTAATTTCAGGCGTTTCAACAGTGGGATTTTGTTGAACAGGAACCCGTTCATATAGTACTGTACATTCACCGCTGCATGATGATCGCTGACAAACTCCAAAAAATTCATCAGGTTGTATGCATTGAGCTGGTAGGCATATGTTTGGTTGGCCCGGTGGATGGATAGCAGCGGGAAAGGTAACCCATCGCCAAAAATATATGTGCCTTCCAAATTGACATCTGCATAACCCAACTGCGATAAGTATACCCGTTTAAATATACCTGCGGATACGTTGTGGTAGTCGTACTCTCCATCGAGGAAGCCCTTCAGCCCTGCCGTATAGTTGAGGGTAAGGATGGGATATTTGTTAAAGATAGGTACCCGGTAAGCTTTTCCTTGATAGAATTGTTCGTTGGGTGCGTATCTCAACCTGAGGGAGATCTCTGTTGTATTCAATTCGGAATAATTTCGTAAGTTGCCCTGTTCCTCTAGCTGGTAGGTGAGTATACCTGCGGGTTGTTGCCTCCATTTGGTAAGTTCCAATCCGTAAGAAAAATTATTGGCGAGTTCATGAAGGTATTCCAACCGATAGATATCATTGTATAACCAACGATAATTATCGCCCCGTTTGAATGACAGGAGAAAATTGTCTTCCTGTACGAACTGGAGGTCTTGGCCCGGTATCTTCGTGTCCTTTTGATAGCTTGCTCGCAGGTAATGCTGGGGGAATGTATAAATGGACTTATTGTTTAAGGAATAAGTACCGCTAAGGAAATATTTCCACTTTTCATCATTGAATCCATAAGCCGCATACGTCTCCGCATAAAACCGCTTGCTCATTTCCGAGGTAGTGCGCCCCCCAATACGCAACCTGAATCCTTCAACGGGATTGAAACTATAAAACGTATTCACGGGTCCTACCTCCACGGGTCCGAATGACTTATAGCCGGCAATTAGCACGGTGCTGATATCCATAAACCGCCTGAACGACCGAATGGTCTGCAAGGTGTCTATGTTCTTATATATGTCGTCTTCTTTTTTTTCAAGGGGAATATGCCTAGCTCCCCTCCAATATGCTTCTTGCTGGACCTCTTCTTCTTTATAGGCAATTTCCTCGGCTGGACCATCGTATATGCTATCCGGTTGTTTGATGTCCACCTGGAAGTCCTTGTAGTTGACCATCCGTCTCCCGTATACGCCACCTCCTTTTTCCCCAAGTCCGAATTCCATGGCTAAGACACTCTTGTCAAGATAATACCGGCCATTTGGATCCTTTTCAAATTCCAGTGTTACTTCCATATCCCGCACAAAATTGAGGTTAATATCCTCGGCTACCGTGAAGTACGCCTCCTGCACCGCATAATTCCCATCGAGGGTGACATAGAGCTTGCCGGTAAACAGGAGGTCTGTTTTGTTTCGCGGCACAAAACTCAATTCTACTAGCCAGGGGTCATTGGTCTTGATGGTATCCGTGATGAAAAATTTATAAAACGTGGGCGAACTATTGGCGATTGGACTCAATAGGAGATTGGTCAACAAGGAAATGTTGTTGTCGTAGATATTGATGTCTTCATATAGGCGATTGAAATATTCGGTCAACCCATCGTTGTCGATGAATTTTGAATCAAATTCTGCCCGTTTTTCTGCCAATATATATTGCTTGCGCTTCTGCGGACTTTTTCTGAAATAAATCTGCGATAATTTTTCATGCATATAAGCGGGCAGGGTATATTTCCCTCCCAGCGTGCTGGAATCCTGCTCATTAAACAAAAATTGGTAGTTCTTGAAAATACGCCTATTCTTGAATTTTTCGGACAAATTGCTTAATGCAAATGATACCTTCTCATACTGCTCATATTGCACATATTCCTGTGCTTCGAGCTGGTTCTCTTCTTTATGCTCGATGACCTTGCGTATGAGCTGTACGGCGGGATTGTCGCGGTTTCGATAGCGACGCCTACCGGATATCACCACTTCTTCCATCATGGTAGCATCTACCTCCATAGCAATGTCAATGGTTTGGTCTTGCCCCGGTGTGATGGTCGTGTCTATGGGTAGATAACCAATGTAGCTAAAACGCAGCGTGGTAAGATTGCCAGATACGGTAATTTGGTATCGTCCATCTTCGTCCGCTGATGTGCCGCTTCCCACTAGGCCACCGACAATGGCCACTGAAACATATGGCAGCGTCTCTTTACTGTTCTTATCCTTGATTACCCCCTTGATGGTGGTTGTTTGCGCCAAAATATTGTTGCAAAGAAGGATAAAGGCTAGCAATCCTATTCCCGTTTTTATAGCGAAATATGTTGTTTTAAATGTCATGGTATCGTTTTGCAATATCACTGTGGATAATGGCATCACCGTTGAGAGGATAGCATACAACGGACAATAATAGCCTGTTCAACAAACCTTAAAGTTGGCTGAAACCTGTTCAAGGTCATTGAACGCCAGGTATATCATCCATACCTGGTTTGAGTATTCGTATGGTATGTTATGCACCCCAATTTGGATTGGATACATAACATACATACGGAACACCTAAAGTGGGTTCACGGGCATTACATGCTATCCACCAATTCCTGGTAGTAATCCAGTCCCAAATGCGTAATCAAATCTTCACCCATAATATGTCTCAGCGTATTCTGAAGCTTAATGAGCTGCTTGAAGATATCATGCTCTGGGGGTAACCCCGGTGCTGTTTGAGGAGATTTGAGGTAAAAGGATAACCATTCCTGAATGCCGTACATTCCTGCCCGCTTGGCCAAATCGATAAACAAAGCCAAATCCAACGCAACCGGAGCAGCCAATATGGAATCTCTGCAAAGGAAATTGACCTTGATCTGCATTTTATAGCCCAACCACCCGAAGATGTCGATGTTGTCCCAGCTTTCCTTGCTGTCGCCGTGCGGAGGATAATAATTGATGCGGATTTTGTGGTACAGGTCGCTGTACAAATCCGGGTTCTTCTCTGCATCGAAAATCTCTTCCAACACACCCAGTTTGGTGACTTCCTTGCTCTTGAAGTTTTCGGGACGATCCAGCACATAGCCATCCCTATTGCCCAAGATGTTGGTAGAGAACCAGCCGGATACCCCTAATGCACGTGCCTGTAAGCCAGGAGCTATAATGGTTTTCATTAGGGTTTGCCCGGTTTTAAAATCCTTGCCGGCAATGGGCACTTCTGCCAAAATGGATAGCTCGATCAAGGCTGGGATGTCACAGGTGAGATTGGGTGCCCCGTTTACAAAGGGGACTCCAGATTTAATGGCCGCATAGGCATATACCATACTGGGGGAAATCCGTTTGTCGTCTTCATCAAGACCCCGTTCAAAGTTAATTAGGCTGGAAAACACTTCGCATTCTTCGATATATTTTTCCGTTGATCCGCACCAAAGTACGACGATGCGGTCACATCCGTTCACTTGTTTGAAGTTTTGTATGTCTTCGATAACGGCATAGGCAAGTTCCCGACGGGTTCCGGTTTTGACATGCGTGCCATCCAAGTTCTTTACAAAATCCCTGTCAAAAACCGCTTTCATTGGTTTTATCGATTCCAGTTCCTCCCTTACCAAATCAAGTTGAGTCTGTTCCAATACCCTTGCGTTGGAGGCTGCCTCATACACGTTGTCTTCATAGATATCCCATCCGCCAAAGACGATATCCTTTAGATTTGCTAACGGGACAAAGTCTTTGATCAACGGGTTGCGATTCTCCGTTCGCTTGCCCAATCGTATCGTGCTCATTTGAGAAATTGATCCAATGGGTTTGGCAAGTCCTTTATTGATGGTTGCCAATCCGGCAATTAACGTCGATGCAACGGCACCGAGTCCCGGGATCAAAATTCCTAGCTTCCCTTCCGCTTTTTTTACTTGATTTTCCATATATCTAATTTTAAATGCTGTTTTTTTAAATTTTTATTGTTTATTGACTCATCCACTTATTTGCTTTATACCAAGAGATGGTTTTTGCAAGCCCTTTTTTCAAATCATATTGCGGTGCAAAGGCCAAATCCTGTTTAGCGGCGGCGATGTCGCATTCCCAATTGGGGGCTGTTAATTCATTGATGCGCTCGCGATAGATAACTGGCGGCTTCACCGATTGGCGATACGACCACTCCAGGACATTGGCGGCTGCTTTGACAATCCCTAGGGGAAGGTGCAATCGGAATGCCTTCCGTGGAAGTAGCGTCTTTACGAGATCAGCTACCTCATACCTGCCATATATATTTCCGTCCGAGATAGTATAAGTCTTTGGCTCCTGTGCTGATTCGCGTTGGATGGCAGCATCAATAATCACTCCTGCTAAATCTTCCACATAGACAAAACTCAGTTTTTGTCGGATACGGCCGATATAAAAGTCCCACCCGCTGGCTATAGTATTAAACAGCACCAGTAAATCACGTTCGCGCGGGCCGTATACCGCTGTTGGCCGTATGATCGTCAGTGGCAGGCCTTTTATGGCCAACAATTGCTGCTCGGCAATGCATTTGCTTTGTCCATAGGCAGTCACCGGATGGAGCGGCGAGTGCTCATTGATGGGTTTTACGGCATCGTATTCAAGGGGGCCTACCGCCGCTAAGCTGCTCACAAAAACAAAAGCACGTAAGGGAATTTTTGAGGCTTGTGCAGCCAAAGCCAGATTTTTCGTGTATTCAACGTTGACACGGAATAGTGTGCTTTTACTGTTCGACCGTGTCAGTGCCGCTGTATGAATAATATATTGATATTGCTGTTCGCTCAAGGTGCTTACAAGATTTTCTACTGAATCGTATTGCAGGTAGACAAAATCATCCACCAACCCTTGCAAGTGGGAAATTTCACTGCCTTTCCGTATCCCAGCATGCGTTTCAAAGCCCCTGGATTTCGCTGCTTTCAGCAGGTGATATCCTATAAAGCCACTTGCTCCTGTTATCAATATTTTCGCGATCTTCGCGCTCATAGTTTTTTTTCAAAAATCCGGTAACGTTTGTACAATTCGCCGTTGATTTGCTCAATAGCATGATTCATCAGATAATTATCCTCAAGCATCCAAGAACACTCTGCTTGCCTAATTCGAGTATGCGCCGCATTATTGATAATCCGGCCATATAGGCAGGCTTCAATGCCCATCTTTCGGTAACCTTCGATTACACCAAGCATGAGCACGCGTAGTGTGTCAGTCCTTTTTTTGTTGAGCAGCAACTTGAAGATACCGGTTGGGAAAAGACGACCCTTTTTTATGTTGATCTGTATCTGGTTGATGTCGGGAATGCCAAGCGCAAACCCAACCAGTTTCCCTTCCTTTTCCGCTACAATGCAAAACCGGTGGTCGAGGATCAATTTCATGCTATTGGCAGCATGGGTAAACTCTGCTGCTGTCATGGGCACGAATCCCAGATTTTTATCCCATGCTTTGTTATATACTTCCCGCACTTTTATGATTTCGTTTTTGAAATCACGCATATTGATTTCCCGAATAACAATTCCTTTGGTTTGCAGCCTTTCTTCCAGTTTCCCCACTAATTTTACTGCCTTTTGATTGGCTGTCGCTTTGCTAACCCGGTAGGCAAAAAGATCCGTTTTCTTTCGCAATCCGTACTGAACTAACAAATGCTCATAGTATGGTTTGTTGTATGGCATCATGATCACAGGTGGGCAGTCAAAACCCTCCACCAACAGTCCGCAGGTATCATTGGTCGTTAAGTTAATGGGGCCAATCATGTTCTCCATGCCCTTTGACCGGAGCCATGCGGATGCCGCATTTAACAGCATGTCTGCGATTTCCTGCTGGTTTATGCAGTCAAAAAAGCCAAAGAAGCCCTCTTTGTTGCCGGTATAGGCATTATGATTATTATTTAAGATTGCCGCGATCCTTCCCATAATCTTATCCCCATTACAGACCAGGAATAGCTGGGCGCTGGAATGTTCATAAAATGGATGGCTGCCTGGCCAGAGCATTTCCTGCTGGCTGACGAACAATTCCGGCACGTAATGCGCATCAGCTTCATAAAGCTTATGGGGAAAGTCGATGAAACGCTTCACCCCGCGCTTGTCCTTGATGGTAACCAATGCTATCATAACGTTACGTCTATAATTTCAGGATTGACAAAACGATATGCCTTTACCAATTTCTCAATTGCTTCCTCTATTTGGGAAAATGTATGGGTGGCCATGAGTGAAAACCTAATCAATGATTCTTCGGTGGGTACGGCAGGAGATACAATCGGATTGACAAATACGCCGTCATCATGCAGTAGCTGGGTAATTCGGAAGGTTTTCTCATTGTCACGGATGTATACCGGGAGAATGGGGCTTTCTGTTTTACCCAAATCAAAACCATTTTCTATCAGCAATTGCTTTGCATAAAGAGTGTTTTCCCACAATCGTTGCATGTGTTCAGGTTCCGAACGGATGATTTCCAATGCAGCCAATGTGCTGGCCGCGGAGGCCGGTGTCATGCTGGCACTGAACATTAGTGACCGGGCACGGTGTTTCAGGTATTCGATGGTGGTTACGTCACTAGCAATGAAGCCTCCCAAGGACGCCAACGACTTGCTGAAGGTTCCCATGATGAGGTCGGTTTGTTCAGTAAGACCAAAATGGTCTGCCGTACCTGCACCAAGGCTGCCAATGACGCCAAGGCTATGGGCATCGTCGACCATGACCGCGGCATCATACATCATAGCAAGCTCATTTAATTCAGGTAATTTGACAATGTCACCCTCCATGCTGAAAATTCCATCCGTAGCAATAAGCTTTAGTGCATCCTCGGGTAGCTGCTCCAGCTTGCGGTGGAGATCCTGCATGTCGTTATGCGCATATTTGATGACCTTTGAAAAGGATAAACGGCTTCCATCAATCAGTGAAGCATGATTGCGTTCGTCTAGCAAGATGTAATCGTTCCGCCCCGTGAGACAGGAAAGTGCTCCTAAATTAGCTTGGAAGCCTGTGCTGAAAAGCAAAGCCGCTTCCTTTCCAGTATAGGTCGCTAATTGGTGTTCCAATTCCTCATGGATATCCAATGTGCCATTGAGGAACCGTGATCCTGCGCACCCTGTGCCGTATTTGGCCGTGGCCTTTTGCGTAGCTTCGATGATCTTCGGATGGTTAGTAAGACCGAGGTATGAATTCGATCCAAACATCAGTACACGTTTGCCCTGTATGGTCACTTCCGTGTCCTGACCGGATTGAATTGCGCGGAAATAAGTATATAGTCCGCTCTGTTTGACGATTTGGGCGTCCTTAAATGAAGATACCCTATTTTGTAACTTTTTGCTCATTTCGCTTCAACATATTTTTGAGTTTGATGTTTTTTTATTCGGCTGACGTTTTAATGTTATCAATATTTTAAGGGTGTATTAAATCATAATACAAAGGAACTTTCAAATGCATGTGATAACAAGGTTGACTTTTCGTTCAAATTGGTCAAAATGTCGGTTAACCTAACTTTGACAATTAATTAACAATTTGAATAGAACGCAAAGAAACCTGGCCGTATAAAAGGTTTTTTACCCCGAATGTTAAATTAATGTATACCAAAAGTCTTGCCAAAAGACAGCTGTCATTAATTTATAATTAACTGGTTTTCCGATAGTTCCATATTGCCCAGCCATTTAATGCCGCGGCAAACCCCAACATCGTGCCTAAATGTGGCAGAATATCGCTCCAGCCGCTTCCCTTGAGAATAATCATCCGCATCACTTCCACCAGGTAACTCACAGGGTTCAGCCTGGATACCACCTTGGCCCAGGCGGGCATGCTGTCTATCGATGTAAATAGTCCTCCCATCAGGATGAATATCATCATGAAAAAAAACATGATGAACATGGCCTGTTGCTGCGTATCGGTATAGGTGGATATGAGAAGACCGAATCCAAGCACAGCCAACAGGAAAACCCAGATGAAACCATACATGGCCAATATATTGCCTTGTGGAAAGATGCCATAGATAAGCCATGATACCAATAGACCCAATGTGAAGACCACATTGCCTAATACCCAAAACGGAATAAGTTTGCCCAGGATGAAGTGGTGCTTTTTGATAGGAGTTACATTGATTTGCTCAATCGTACCGATTTCCTTTTCTTTTACAATGTTCAAGGCAGAAAGGAATCCACCTACCATGGTCAATAAAATGGCCAAGATACCGGGTACCATGAAAAATTGGTATTTAAGCAGGGGGTTGAACCGGTTGGACGGCACTACTTCGATGGTAGGTATGGGCTGGATGCGCGCAGGTGTAATCCATTCCATACGGATATGCTGGTTGTAATCACGGATGATGCTGGAAAGGTACGCACCTCCTAAGCCGGCCTTGGTTCCGTTGATGGCATTGACGGCAATGAACAACTGCTGTTTGTCCACCTGTTGGCGGATGAGGTTTCGTTCGAAGCCACTTGGTATTTCCAACGCCAGATCTGATTTATCCTGTTCAATAAGGTCGTATGCCTCACGCATGGAAGAATGGTAGCCCTGTAGCCTGAAATAACCCGATGCCGTGATCGTTGAAATCAAATGTCTTGAATAGGGCGAATGGTCATGGTCCACTACAGAAAGATTGATGTTTTTTATCTCATAGTCAGCGGCAAGGGGTAAAATGATCAATTGGATAATTGGCATCACCATGATCAATGCTAGAATGGCCTTGTTCCGGAAAATCTGCCGGAACTCTTTTTGTAATAAAAATCTAATTGTTCTCATTTGTTATAACTGAACGCTGATTACACAGATTTGACGGATGCGCGCTGGTCTGTTTTGCTGTCCCATCTGTGGTAAGCTGATAATCCATTTTATCTGTCGAATCCGTTTCCTCTGTGTTCCAATAGTCATTATTCCAACCGTATTTTAAAACTCCTCAAACTAACCACGAAGAAAAACAGCGTGATCCCACATAGGATCAGGGTTTCCTTCCAAATCCCTTCAAACCCCACACCCTTGATCATGATGGATTTCACGATGATATAAAACCATTTCGCGGGAACGATGTTGGAGATGATTTGTAAGGGTACGGGCATGTTTTCAATGGGAAACATAAACCCACTGAACATCATCGTAGGTAGCAGCATGCCCATTAGTGAAATGAGCATGGCCACTTGTTGCGACTGCGTCTTGATGGAAATGAATATCCCCAAGGTGAGGCAGGTGATGATGAACAAGGTGCTTTCGGCAAAGAGCAACAGCCAACTGCCCATTACGGGGAGCTGCAGTACGAATACGCTCATCAACAAGATAGAAAGCACATTAATGAGCGAAAGGAACAGGTAGGGCACGGCTTTGGAAAGAATAACCCATACGGGTTTGAACGGTGATACGAGCAGTATCTCCATGGTGCCTGTTTCCTTTTCCTTGACGATGGAGATGGCGGTCATCATCACGGAAACCAGCATCAGCACCAATGCCATCACGCCCGGCACAAAATTGGGTGCGCCTTTCAGCTGAGGGTTGTATAACATCCGAATTTGCGGAACGATTTGGTAGGGTAGGGTAGCGTTCTCATTCAGTCCCATCTGATAGTCCTGTATGATAGATGACACATAATTGGTCAGCGTCGTTGCATTGTTCGGGTCGGAAGCATCGGCCACTACCTGTATTTGGGCGTGGTTTTGATGCAGTAGATCGTTGCGGAAGTTGCGCGGGAAAACGATGGCCAGCTTGATTTGGCCTTCCTTGAACGCCGCCTCCATACGATCCCTGTCCATCAAACCTTCCTGGATATCGAAATACTGGCTGGCAGCAATGCGCTCGGTAATGTGCCGAGAAGCTTCGTCTTTGGCATGATCCACTACCACTATTTTGGCATTTTTCACCTCATTGGTAAGCGCAAACCCGAAGATGAGTATTTGAGCTACGGGCATACCAAACAGAATGAGTAGGGTTCTGCGATCACGCAACACGTGGTAGAACTCCTTTTTTACGAATGTGATAAACTGTTTCATTTTATTCTCCTCTTTTCGCTCCGCGCGCCAACTGGTAAAACACGCCGTCCATGGAAGTTTCGTTCATTTGGCTCTTCAATTGCTTCGGTGTTCCCAGGGCTTCGATGCTACCATCTACCATGATGGAGATACGGTTGCAGTACTCAGCTTCATCCATGTAGTGTGTGGTCACAAATACCGTGATGCCGTTGCTTGCGGCCTCATAAATGAGTGCCCAGAATTGCCTGCGTGTTACAGGATCCACGCCGCCGGTAGGTTCATCGAGGAACACAATGCTCGGCTCATGCAGTACCGACACCGAAAAGGCGAGTTTCTGTTTCCAGCCTAGGGGCAATTCCCCTACGAGTTTTTTTGCTTCAGCTTGCAGACCCAACCGCTCAATAAGTTCTTGGCTTTTTGACTTGAGTTGCCTATCGCCCAAGCCATAGATGCCACCAAAGAAGCGGATATTTTCCAGTACCGTGAGATCTTCATACAGAGAAAATTTTTGGCTCATGTAGCCAATGTTCCGTTTGATTTGCTCAGTTTGCCGATAGATATCGAAGCCTGCGATGGTAGCATGGCCAGCCGAAGGGGTGGAGAGCCCGCACAGCATGCGCATGGCGGTGGTTTTACCTGCTCCGTTTGCCCCAAGAAAGCCGAATATCTCGCCTTTGTATACTTCAAAGGTAATCTCATTGACAGCAATGAAATCACCGAATCGCTTGGTCAATTTTTCCGTTTTGATTACTGGTTCCTGTGGGTTCATTTGGTCAACATTTTAATAAAGCAATCTTCAATGGTGGGCGTGATGGATACTACCTCAATGTCTTCAAAACCTGCGTTAGTCAGGAAGTGTGTCAGGTTTTCGATTGGGGGTTGGTCATCCATGACCCGCATGTCGATGTGGATATACTCACCGAATATATAGCTATTAAAAGGTGGCTCATAGGTGGGTAATACGTGGATAAGACGTGGCATATCCGTAGCTTTCACTGCGTATAAACTGCTTGGATAACCCGCTATGATACCTTGCGGAGTATCTATGGATAGGACTCGCCCGTTTTGCATCAATGCAATGCGATCGCACAATGAAGCCTCGTCCATATAAGGGGTAGACACCAGTATGGTGATGCCCTGCTGTTTCAGGCGTTTAAGCATTTCCCAGAATTCTTTGCGTGATACAGGATCTACTCCGGTGGTGGGTTCATCCAGGAAAAGCACGGTAGGTTTGTGGATTAGTGCACAACAAAGGGCCAGCTTTTGCTTCATCCCACCAGACAATTTCCCTGCCCTGCGTTTTTTGAATGGCGCTATCTGCACATAGATGTCTTCGATAAGGTGGTAATTTTCTTCCACAGTGGTATTGAATACGGTAGCGAAGAAATGGAGGTTTTCCTCGATACTCAGATCTTGATAGAGCGAAAACCTACCCGGCATGTAGCCCACACTGCTACGGATTTGCTTATAGTCCTTTACGATGTCGTGTCCATCCACCGTGGCGGTGCCCCCATCGGGGAGGAGGAGGGTGGTAAGCATGCGGAATATGCTGCTCTTGCCCGCACCATCCGGCCCAATGAGACCAAACAGTTCGCCTTTCTCTACGGTAAACGAAACGTTGTCCACCGCTTTTAGCGCACCCTTGTTGTATGTTTTTGTGATGTTGTTTAATGTGACCATTTCGTTTGTTGTTGATTTGCGTAATCGCTCATTCGTTTATTCGCGAATAGAGCATCTACGAAGTGCGTATCCGCGCATCAGCGTGAATCAAACCTTACTTCCCCATACATACCGATTTTCAGCAAACCATCATTCTTCACCTTGATTTTAACGGCATACACTAGGTTCTCCCTTTCGTCCTTAGTTTGGATGGTCTTCGGGGTGAATTCGGCCTTGTCGCTGATCCATTCCACTATTCCCTCATATTCACGATATTTCCCGTCTTCGCCATCCACCAGAACGGTTACCTGTTGATTGATCTCGAGCTGCGCAAATTGTGGTCCGGTCACATACGCCCGGAGGATGATGGAAGATAGGTTCGCTATTTTGTACAGCGGTTTACCCACAGCGGCCATTTCATTGGCTTCGGCATACTTCACCAATACGGTTCCATCCACGGGATTGATGATATAGCTTTTGGCCAGTTGGTCTTCCAATTGAGCAATCTGTATTTCCAACGGTGATGCTTCTTGTGTGATACTGGTTGACGTGATGCCCAAGGTTGATTGCTGCGCCGCGATTTGTTTTTTGATGACAGCTACCTGCGCATTGGCATCATCCAACTGTTTGGGGGTAGCGGCATCCGCCTTTGCCATGTTGGCTATCCGTTGCTGTTCGCGGATGGCCTGACTGAGTTGTTCCTGCAAAGCAGCTACCTGTATGGCCACGTTGGGTTTTTTGCTGAGCACGGCACCTATCTGCGATTGGAGCTGCCTCTTTTTCAGATAGAGCTGCGTGGTATCCACATAACCGATAACCTGTCCGGCTTGGAGCTGTTGGCCTTCCTGGATATCTAGGGTCTTGATGGCACCATTCGCCTCTGCGGAAATAATGGTTTCCACTGCTTCAAATGTCCCAGAGGCATCGTAGTCATTCTGTTTGCTGGTGCATGATGCCAATAGGAGGATGGCAAATGCGATTGTTCTTACGTTATTCATTGCTGTAAATATTGTTGTTAATTACCGGTTGTTTGTTGTATATCATATTGAATCATCAATAACTGGATTTCGTGGAGGATTTTTGTCAGCTTGGCATTATCCTCAGCATGTACTTCGCGAACATAATCGGCCGTATTGATGACCCCATTTTCCAGTTGCGCGAGCGCTGCGTCCTTTACGGATGTGCGAAGCGCAATGATTTCATTGTCGGTTTCCAATAGGGTTTCGTACTTGGTCAACTCCGTGTTTTGCTGCTTGAGTGAGAGGTCGGTATTGAACAGGAACGTCTCCTCTTGCACCGCTATGGCTTCCTGCCTGATGCCCAGCAAAGCCCTTTCTTTCTTCAGGGTATAAAAACCAGAGAGTGGGATGCTCAATCGGATACCGCCGTAATAATAGGCCTCAAAAGCATTACTCAGCATGTTCAATGCGGGGCGGCCAAATCCACCTTGTAGAAAGAAGCCTAGTTTAGGAAGATTCTTGGCAGTGAGCATTTTGTTTTCCACGTCGATGTTATTTTGCTGTGCTGTATACAAGCCTAGCTCGGGGCGGTTGATTTCCTGCGAAACAAGCAAGGACTCGGGCCTTTCGAATACAGTGTTTTCGTCCAGTTGCCGATTAATGAATAATCCTAACATCTGCACATACGCCTTGCGGGTGGTCTGTAGTTCAACGGTTCGTTGCCGAGCTTTGAGCAATTCGGCCTCGAGTAGACTGCCGCTACTTTTCAATGCCGTACCGTTGGCGATGGCCGTATTGGTCTTCTCTAGGCCAGCACGGATATCCTTTTCAAGTAGGCTGTTTTGCTCAAGCTGGGCATCCAATAGCAGGACACCAAAAAAAAGCTGATTGATGCGTTCCTTGATGCCATGTAATTCCACTTCTAATGCCTGCTCTTCTACGCTGGCATTGGCCACTGTGGCTTGCTTTTGCAGCTTGGTAACGCCAGCATCATAAAGACTTTGGTTCATTTCCCCGTACAGTTTATATTGGTCTTTACTCAGTGAGGGCATGTCAATGCCGGGAACCTGTATGGGGATTTGCGTGACCGCGGATTGGTAGGTAGCTTGTCCGTTGATGTTGATTTGGGGTAAGTAACCCGTGTTGGCTTGTTCAATGGAATACACTGCACTGCGGGCGATGAGGTTCCGCTGTTTGGCCATGGGATAGTTTTCAATGGCCAATGTATAGCTCTCAGCCAAAGTGAGAAACCTGGTTTGTGCCTGTATGGTTGCATGCGGAATAGCCAGGCAACAGATACATAACAGGGTGAGATAAGGGTTAATCATTTTATTTATCATTTTGAATTAATCATTTGATTAATGTAGGGTTAAAAAAATTTACTTATATCATAACAGTACTTAGCGATAATGTTGTGCAGTTACTCCGCTTCCAGCATGGCTTTAAACCATATTTTGGTCAATTTCTTTCGTTCGTTCATGATGACAATGACTTCCTCGGAGCTCACACCAGTAATCAATTGCAGCAAAGGCTTGCCAATGAACGGAAACACAATCAGGCCCAACATATTGAAAATGAAATGCAGCGGATTCACATCGGGGCGTCTTTCCCCAAGTTGCCTGAAGAAAGCCGAATCGACAATCTTTGTTTTGGTACTGATCAAGTTCGCAAATTTGTCAGGATTGTTTTTGATTTCACCTAATACAAACAAGGGAATATCTGGATTGGCCAATAAGGTGTCTATATAATGCGCTGCCACCTGTTCAACCTTTTGCTCAATACTGGTTTCTTCATCCATCAGGATAGGGGCAATTTTACCTAGCAATAAATGCATTTTCTCCATAATCACCAACTCGAAGAGCTTTTCCTTGCTGCGAAAGTAGTAGTTGAGTAATGCCAGGTTAATGCCTGCTTCTTCGGCGATATCTCGGGTGCGTGTGGCCGCGTATCCTTTCTGTGTGAATACCTTACGTGCAGCCTCCTTAATTTTTTCCTCCGTGCTGAGGTCTGTTTTTATTTCCTTCTTTTTGGTCATTTCCATCGTTGTACGCTGCAAAGATAATAGGTTGTTTTGATTTAACCAAATCTTTTAATCATTTGATTAAAATAAAGCAAAAGCATACGACATTGGGGCACTGTCGTATGCTTCTGGGCTATTGTTTAGCCCTTATTTGTCTTGAAACCTTTCAATTATTAACCAATTTCAGCGCACCTTCGGAATAACGGGCACCTATATTGGGGTATTTTGCAACCATCGCTTCGATAGTGGCAAGGTCATCGGCAGACAATGCGATATCCACGGCCTGCGCGTTTTGTTCCAGATATTTTATCCGGCGGGTTCCGGGGATGGGAATGATGTCTTCCCCTTGGGCCAACACCCAGGCAAGGGCCAGTTGTGCGGCAGTGCAATTTTTTTGTTCGGCCAATGCGGCGAATTCGGAGACTAACTTGAGGTTGTTTTCCCAATGTTCTCCATTATACCGCGGGAGTGTTTTTCTGAAATCACGTTCCTCTAATTGATCCACCTGTTGTGTATTGGTAATTAGCCCACGCCCCAATGGCGAATAGGGAACGAGGGTGATACCCAATTCACGGGCGGTATCCAGTATTTCGCCTTCCACACCTCGCTCCAATAGCGAATACTCGGATTGGAGCGCCGCAATGGGATGTACGGCATTTGCTTTCCTTAGTGATTTTGCAGAGGCCTCACTCAAACCCAAATAACGTACCTTACCTTCTTTCACCAATTCGGCCATAGCGCCAACGGTTTCTTCCACTGGGACGTTAGGGTCTACACGATGTGCGTAGTAAAGGTCTATGGTTTCGATCTTGAGCCTTTTCAAACTTTTTTCCACAGCCGTTTTGACCCAGTCGGGTGATCCATCGAAATAGGTTCCGGAGGCAGCGCTGTGCCCCGCGACATCACCCTTGAACCTGAAACCGAATTTTGTGGCAATAAAGATTTTATCACGATTGGATACGAGTACCTGTGATAACAATTCTTCATTTGCACCATTTCCGTACATGTCTGCCGTGTCCCAAAAATTGATACCAAGATCCAATGCCCTGTGAAGGGTAGCAAGGTTTTCCTTGTCATCCGATGTACCATACGCAAAGCTCATCCCCATGCAGCCTAAGCCAATAGCTGAAAGCTTTTCTTCTGTTTTTCCAAGAGTTCTGTAATGCATAATATCAATGATTTTTTCTACAACAAAGATAAAGTCAACGTTGAGAACTTATTTAAAGAATTCAAGCAGATACTTATGTTTTTCAAATAAAAATAGCTTTCCTGGTCCTGCCCGGATTTATAGAAATCAATAGGGTATTGTTGCATCCAACTGATAATCCATAGCGGGATAGCCTAAGGCCTTTCGCATTAAACCCAGCTGCCCGATGAGGTATTCTTCCCGATCAATGCTCATTGCAATGGCACTGAGGTAATTTGATTCCATAAATGCCATGTCACCCATTCCCATGTCATAGGCGGAAAGCAGCTCCGCGGTTGTCATGTCGCATAGTTTGTGGAATAATAAGGGAGAGATATGATGCCATGATGATTTGAGCTGTTCCAAAGAAGGGTAGTCATAGCTTTCATCCAATGCCTTTGCTTCGTCAAACAACGAGCCAAAAGGATCTTTGTCCGAGACGCCGAGCGCATTGGCAAGCCAAAAGCGGTTATTCACCAAGTTGCCCACCATCCATATGATGTGATTGGTACGTTCGAATAAACGTTGCTTGGCATCATCAGCACGGATGTCCACAATGGCATTGTTAAAGAGTTGTGTATGCATGCGATATAATTGGAGGCTGATTTTTAGCATATCGCTATTGATTGAGATTTCCATAATGTTAAGTGTGTTATTATTTATTTACTGTATATGATATTATTTTCCTGACCTCGCCTTTTGACTCCTTGAATTTGATTTGCCCTTCTACCACAGCAATATCATCGACCATTTTTTGAATCATTCCTCGATTGCTCATAATTCTATTTTGAAAAATTAACAACTAAGTTGATGGATATGTTTGTTAATATTTTTTTATTCCCTGTTTTGTGCTATTGATTGAATGGGATCGTTATAACATCAGCATTCAATCCATTTGCAAACGCCCGGGCGACAGCCCCTCCGGCCCCATAGACAATGGCATGCTTATTTTTTAATAACATTATGCTGTGTATTATAATAACCGTATTGTACGGTACAAATTTACACAGCCAATTATTAGATAGTAGGTTGTAAAAAGGACAAGTTAGTGGGGGTAGTGCGACATTATTTTAATCAAACCATCTTGGTCACCCACACGCCTACCCATACAAAGAATATACCCAACGATACGCTCGTCACGGTATAGACGATGCTCGTTATAGATTGGTTGTTTTGCATGAGTAGTAAGTTTTCGCTGGCAAAGGCGGAAAAGGTCGTGTAGCCACCGCAGAACCCTGTAATGAGCAACAACCGTAGATTAGTGTTTGCAATGGGCGGTTGGCTAAAGAAACCTACCAGTAAGCCGATGAAAAAGCAGCCAGACAAGTTGACGATAAATGTGGCCAAAGGGAATGTACCTTGGAAATATTTACTGGTCAAGACGGATACGAGGAAACGAAAGATGCTGCCGACACCTCCACCTATTCCTACCATAACGAGTTGTTTGATCATGAATGATTATTGTAATTGGTCAAGCGGTTTGCGCAGATTGATGCCGAGTTTTTTAAATAGGGAAGGGGTGAGGCCGGTAACTTTTTTAAACTGTGCCGAAAGGTATGCCACACTGCTATAGCCCAATCGGTAAGCAATCTCGCTTAATGTCAATTCATTGTAGGAAAGCAATTCCTTTACTTTCTCCATACGTTGGAGAATGACATATTGTTCGATGGTAATCCCTTCCTTTTCGGAAAATAGTTTGCTCAGTTGGGAATATTCTTTGTTGAGCTCTTTTTGCAATACATCAGTAAAGACAAAGTGGTTGTCTTCCAACTGATGCACATGGTGGATAATAATGGCCTTGATCCGTTCGACCAATTGCTGCTGTTGGTCATCCAGTAACTCGAATCCTATGACATTCAGTCTCTCCTGTAAGTCCATACGCTGTCCATTCGTCAGCGGCTCGGTCAATACAGCCTCACCAAGCCGCACATCCAACGGCGTAATGTCCATAGCTACGAAAGCCTGTGACACCGCTTGGATACAGCGCGGGCATACCATGTTTTTGATAGCAATCTTCATCCTTCTTACAAACTTACAAAGATAATCAAAAATAGATAGAACGCAGATAACACGGATGGGGCTGATGTCCATGGATTGTTCTATAGCATTGCTGTTAAAAAATCTGCGGCCATCAGTATGATCAGCGTCATCCGTGTTCCGCTTCAGAACAATTCCCTACTCAAAATATAAATCCCCATGGTAAGGACAAACCAACCAAAGCCGGAACGCAATCTATCCCCCGATATCCGGCGACCGAAGATGCTGCCAATGATAACACCAAGCACCGTGATGGCCAATATCTTGAATAGGAATTGCCAATCGATGTAGACATGCCCCAGGTCGCCAGCAAACCCCACCAATGAATTGATGGTGATAATGAAAAGTGAAGTGCCGATTGCTTTCTTTATTGGAATTTTGACCAGCAACACCAGTGCGGGAATAATCAGAAAACCACCTCCCGCACCCAAGAGCCCTGTGACCAAGCCAATGCCAACGCCATAACCCAGCAATTTCACCAAATTGGTCTGCCCACCGATGAGTTCTTTTTCTCGGTGTCCGAGAATCATGGATACTGATGCGGCCAACATCAGGGCGGCAAAGAAAACCATGATAGCAGTGGATTTGGTGACTGTGATGGCTCCTACTTGCAGCAGTATATCGGGGATTTCCGGCAATAGGTATTTGCGTACTAGAAAAACAGTCACTACCGAAGTAAGGCCAAACGAGAGGGCTGCCTTCACATTGACATATCCCTTACTGTATTGATACACCGTACCGGTAAGGCTGGTCAATCCTACAATAAACAGGGAATAGGAAGTAGCC
This sequence comes from Parapedobacter tibetensis, assembly GCF_024704835.1. Lineage (GTDB taxonomy): Bacteria > Bacteroidota > Bacteroidia > Sphingobacteriales > Sphingobacteriaceae > Parapedobacter > Parapedobacter tibetensis. The sequence continues at coordinate 93,319 of NZ_JAMXBE010000015.1, read as the reverse complement.
AATGTCGGTTCGAGGTGAAACAAGTATACAAATACAGGTACGGTGAGGATAGATCCACCACCACCTATCAGGCCTAGGGAAATGCCGATAAAAACGGACAGGATATAGCCTAATATTTCCATCAACGGTATTTTATGAGTTGGAGGTCACGGCAAAGTACGGGTAATTTAGCAATTTTACCAAGCTAGGCGAAAAATACACGAACAATGTCCGCAGATCGTTGGCTTGAAAATGAATCTTCCAAAAACTAAATGGACGGCTAGTTGTTTGTATTAGCAATTAAGGAAAGGTTTTAAGATAACATACATCATGAACGCCAAGACCAAAGAAATTTTTGATGACGTGAAGGCTCGGCTTAAAGAAGCCAATGAAAACCGTAATATAGCCAAATCCGAACGCATACTATCCGTGGGCGCTGGTGCTTTCGTGCTGTATACCGGAATAACCCGCATGTTTAAAACACCGCTTTCTTCTTTGGCCGAAGTAGCCATAGGAAGTTTCTTGATCCTCCGTGGCGCCACGGGTTACTGCCCAGTTAAAGACGCAGCATGTCCATATGGCGATGTCACCATTGTTGAGCGGATTGTGGAGGACTAGCGGAGAATAGCTTTGCCCAATCAGCATTTTTGCCGATATTGGCCGGCTGAATATGCATTCAAAATCTAATGTACCACAGACGGGAACCCCAAACCGGGCCAAACGTGTTTTCTCCGGTTCTGTTTGGGGCATCTTGGCTAAAATCCTGGATGCGTTAGCCAAGTTCATCACCATCCCGTTGCTGGTGAGTTTCTATGGCAAGACAGATTATGGCCTGATTGCACTCGCATTTTCCCTCAATGCCTATTTGCGTCTCATGGATTTGGGATTCAACATAGGGGCAGTGCGTTTTTTCTCCATGTGGACGGAGAAAGGCGAATGGGATAAAATAGGGGAAGTTTCCCGTTCAAGCATTATTTTTTATGGGATAATCGGATTGGCCAATGCCTTGCTGTTTTTGGCCATGTCTGCGTATGGACAACAGCTTTTCAATCTGGCCGATGCACAGTTGCCATTATATAGGCAGATGATGTACATCTTGGCTTTCTCAACCGTATTGAGCTGGCTTTCTAATGTGGTTGTCCAGTTGCTGAGTGCTAAGGATGAATTGGGTTTTGTGAATCGGGTGACCGTGATCAGTAGCGTGTTGAATTTCGCCGTGGCCTTCATAGCCATCCAATTGCAATGGACACTCATTACTTATTTTATCTGGTATACGCTATCTACACTGGTGCCGATACCCTTTTATATATGGAAGCTTCGCGTTTTCCAATTGCCCATTGGTTTTTTGCTGACACCGCGGTGGCATGGAAAAGCCTTCAGGGAAATATTGGTTTACAGCTTGGCGATTTTCGCTATGGGACTGTTCCAGCTGACCGCCAACAACCTGCGGCCACTGCTTTTGGGCAAATTTGCCGAGGGTATCGAAGTCCTCACTGACTATCGGGTTATCCAAACCATCGCCATGCTCATTGTGGCTTTCGGAGGTGTGTTTATGCAGGTGCTGCTTCCTTCGGCCTCCAAAGCGTATGCAGAAGGTGACCAACGACGCATTGAACGTATGATTTTCGAGGCGACCAAATACATATCCATTTTCTTGGCTTTCATGGTTTTTGTGTTGATTCTGAATGCGGACGACATCTTGTTGCTATATATGGGAGCAGGATATGAAAATTTATCGCATTGGCTGTCACTTTGGTTACTCACAGTGTTGCTTTCCATGCACAACACACCAGTGGCCAGCTTGGTACTTTCAACGGGCAAAACACGTTTCCTTGTCTATTCATCGGCCATCGCCTGTATTGTATCATTGCCCATTACGGTTGTTTTTGCCAAAACCTTACAGGTAGGCGCGGCCGTCGTAGGTTATATGGTGTATATGGTGCTGCAAATCGGGTTTTATTATAGTTATTACATTCCAAAAGTGCTAGGGCTGGATGGTTTCCGGCTTTTCACACGGGCATTCCTGCCGGCTGCCATTGGGGGCGTGCTGGCGTGGTTCATCAGCAGCTATGTAGCCCAAATACTTGCTATGCCTGGCGGTTATGGCACGGTAATGGTCAATTCGGCTATATTTGTGTTGGTTTACTTGGTATACCTGTTGGTTTTTGTCATCAAACCACCGGATATCCGTTACCTGAAAGAAACACTTATGGGAAAAGGAAAGGGCAATGCCTAAATTTTCGATTTGTATACCTGCATATAAGAGCCACTTCTTGGAGGAGTGTATCCGGAGTATCCTCGGGCAGTCGGTCACCGATTTCGAGCTGATTGTGCTAAACGATTGTTCGCCGGAGCCGGTTGGGCAAATCGTATCTGGGTTTATAGATTCTCGCATCCGTTATCATGAGAATGAAAGCAATGTCGGCGCTGGGAGGCTTACTGACAATTGGAATAAATGCTTGTCATTAGCCCAAGGCGAATACATCATGGTGATGGGTGATGATGATCGCTTGGAGCCCGATTACTTGGAAGAATTTTCAAAGTTGATTGCTGAATACCCCGATTTGCATGTGTTTCACTGTAGGAGCCTCATCATTGATGATGGTGGTAAAGCACTCCAGCTTACGCCCGCTTACCCATCCTATGAACGGGTATGCGACAATATTTGGCATCGCCTGCGACAGTTGCGGTCGCAATACATTTCTGACTTTGTGTACCGTGCCGATGCGCTTAGGCAGCAGGGAGGATTTTATAAGTTGCCCCTGGCATGGGGGTCAGATGATATCACGGCCTATATTGCCAGTGCCGAAAAGGGCATTGCCCATACCAACAACCCTGTATTTAACTACCGAAGCAACAGCTTGTCCATCACTTCATCCGGCAACGATTTGGAAAAAATGCATGCTAATACTGCATATGCCCAGTGGCTTGGCTTTTTTTTAGAAGAACATGCTCCGCATAAAACGGAAAAGGTTGTTTATGATAACCTACTTAAACAGCAAGACCATCTCATGCGGCTACGTAAGCGGTATACCATGGCACTATCTATGCGTAGCCGTATGATAAGCAAGTTATGGATGTGGCTTCGGCACCGCAAGGAATTTGATCTTAAGTTCATCGATATCGCCACTGCAGCGATAAAGTCGCGTGGATTGCGGAAAAGAAAACCCAACTAAATCACATATGGATATCGTTTTCAATCCACCTGTGAATGAAGAAAACCAATATATTCAAATATTGGCAGGGGAGTTGCGTGCCAAGGGTTACCGGATACATGCGTTGGATGATGTTTTTTCGAGTTTCAAACACTTCAAATCCATCAAGCTGGTACATCTCAATTGGTTTGAAAACATAGATGACAGCAGTTTTTTAGTAGCGTTACGAAGCTTCTTGCGTAAATTGGTCGTATTGACCGTTATCCGCTTGAGTGGAAAACCTTTAGTATGGACCATGCACAATCGAGCTTCGCATGAGAAGGGGTTGGCCTTTTTCAGCCGTACCATCACCCGCCTGTTGATGCGTTGGTCGCACCGCATCGTCATCCACGCACGGGAGTCGGAAGATATCCTTGCCAAGCATGGTGCCCAGATCGCGCAGAAAGCGGTTTATTTACCCCATCCCAATTTCATCGGGGAGTATGGAGAGGTACACACTGATCTGGAAAGCGATAAGAGCAGACTACACCTGTTATTTACCGGCATGGTGAAACCGTATAAAAACCTTGAGCTGCTTATCGATGTGGTGGATGGGTTTGGGAACAATATACAATTGACCATAGCTGGCAAAGCGATTGATGGACGGTACCAACGGCAAATCGAAGATGTATCAGAAAAGGCTGGTAATGTAGTGTTGTTGCCCTATTTCATCCCTAATGGTGAAGTTGCTTCGCTTCTGGCTAAAGCCGATGTGTTGGTGCTGCCGTATGATTTATCCAGCAGCCTCAATTCCGGAACGGCGATCTTGGCATTTTCCTATAAAAAAACGGTAATTTGTCCTGAAATCGGCACCATTATGGACTTAGGTGACCATCAACAGGATGTATTTCATTATCGGTATGGTACCGTGGAAGAACATCGGAATGCATTGCGAGGGCAAATTGAACTGGCCATGGGGTTAAAACAAGCAGATTCAATCGCATTGGAAGGGATGGGCAACCGATTATATGAATATATGTCGATCACTCATAACCAGCGTTTGGTAGGGGAGCGATTGAATGCGGTATATTTACACCTATTGGAAATAAAAACCTCATAGGTCTTTGCTCGCATTCAAGGAGCTAACGTTGTTTAATTATAAAAAATGAAAATCCTTTACATCAATGCACTATATAGTCCGTATGTAGAAGGAGGTGCGGAACTATCACTCAAGCTTATCGTAGAAGGGATGCAAGCCAAAGGCCATGAGGTGGCTGTACTGAGCATGGTGCCGGAGGCAGGACTGCGCAGTGAGTGGGTGGATGGTGTGAAGGTATATCGGGCTGGACTGAAAAACAGGTATTGGCCGTTCACCAAAGAGCGACCGAGCACATACCGCAGGCTGGCTTGGCACCTCCGTGACCGCCGAAACCTTGCTATGCGTACCTATGTGCATGAGGTGCTACTGCTTGAAAAACCAGATGTCGTATCATGTCATAACTTAGTGGGTTGGTCGGTTTCAATTTGGGATGAAATCGAGCGCATGCAGATTCCCATTGTACAGGTTTTGCACGATTTGTACCTACTATGCCCCAATAGCAACATGTATAAAAATGGACAACCCTGCGTTCGCCAATGTTTCAGTTGCCATGTATTGCGCATGGGGCACCGAGCACGTTCCAATAAGATAAGCGCGGTGGTGGGTATCAGCCGCAGCATATTAAATCGCTTTGAAGCATATGGGTATTTTGCCAATGTCCCGCGGTATGTTGTGCACAATGCCCGTCATATTCCGATCGCACGGCCGCTACGCGTACGCAAGGAAGGGGAACCATTAAATGTGGGCTATATTGGCACATTGTCTGCAATCAAAGGAGTAGAGTGGCTCATCAACCAATTTAAAGCATCGGGCATCGATGGTAGGCTACACATCGCGGGACGGGGAAGGTCTGAAGATGTGCAGCATTTGGAAAAACTCGCCCAAGATGACAGTCGCATTGTATTTGAAGGTTATGTAGACTCCAAGGATTTTTACCCCATTATTGATGTACTGGTGGTACCCTCGTTATGGGAAGAGCCGCTGGGTATGGTGGCCATCGAAGGTTTGGCAAACAATTTGCCAATCATAGCGAGCAACCGCGGCGGTCTGCGGGAAACTGTTGCCGATGGAAGAAATGGCATTCTTTGTGAACCTGACAGGCCCGATTCCCTTGGACATGCATTGACGACCTTATGGCGCGATGTAGCCGTTTATAATGGGTTGGCCGAAGCGGCAAGGCAATCTGTAAGTGCGTACATTCGCGTGGAACGTATGGTCGACGAATATGAAGAAGTGTTGCGAGCAGTAATAACGGATGATACAAAGGCTTAGAACTATGGATAGCAAGAAGACTACCGTATGCGAGGTGCTGTTTTGCCTCGCCCTGCTTGCTGTTTTTTTGCCCATCAAGGTATATCCGTTGGTGTTTCTCTTGGCATCCTTGTTCTTTTTTTGGGATACACCAAAACTGCTTCGTTCTTTTTGGGCGCTATTCCTAGTGATTTTCACAGGTTACGCCGCATTGATATTTCTTGTCGATTTGCCGGCCGACCGTATTGAAATGACAAATTTCCTCAAATTACCCATCAATTTTACATTTCTGTATGCGGCGGTCGGATGGCTTGCCCAACGTGATAATAGCAAGCTGCTCCACTGGGTAGACATTACCCTGCATATAGCCCTAGGCCTTACCTTAGCCCAATTGCTGATATACCATGAAGCCGCCGCTTTCCAATGGATCAATGGTAGCCCCTCTTCGGCCAAGGGTAGTGCGCTGTATAAGCCATCACTTTATTTTTGGGGTTTGGCAGACAAAAATATGTTTGGTGCACGTATTGCCTTGCTTGGTTTTGCCTATGTATTGCTTCCCGTAGTGCGGGTGCGTGCTATCGTTTGGTGGCGCATTGCCCTGGTATTGGCGCTGGCCTGGTTATCACTTTCGCGCACCCCCATGGTGGCGTTGTTCATTGGTGTCTTCTCCCTGCTATGGGTGTCTTTTAACATGCGGTGGCGCATCGTGCTTGGTGTGATCGTGGCGGCGGCTCTTCCATTTGTGGCGCAAAAAGTAATCCGGATAGACACCATCACAGCCTCCAATGACGGTATGGGCGTAAGGTTAGTATATTGGAAGGCATTCTTTGCCCATTTTAAGGAGATTTCCCCGTTGGGCAACGGTTTTATGAGCGGAAGGGATTTCCTTGGCCAACACGCCGCATTTTACCATGGCGAGCCCCATATTCATGATACGTTTATGAGTTGTTACCTCGATTTTGGTATCATTGGTTTCCTTAGTTATGTGTTGTTCCTCTTTTATTTCTATCGTTTTTGCCTACAAAAACAGGCTAACCGGGTATTTTGGTGGGTAGCAGGAATACCTTTGTTGGCCATCATGATGATTTTATATTCAGGGTATGACAACGACATCATCCTTTACCTGGTGCTCGTTTTCTTGTTGGGGAGCGCCCACCCCATTGATTTCAAACAACTCAAATGGAGGGCGGCTTGATGGGTATCCGAGTATTGATAGATAAGCGGTGGGATGGCGATACAGGTATCGGCAAGCTGTACCGTGAAGTGATGACCCGCATGCCTCCCGAGGTTTCGCCTGTGTTTGTACAAAGCCAGATGGGATTAGGAAACCTGCTTACACCATTCATGTTGTCGCGTGAAATCCGAAAATCGGATGCAATGGTCTTCTATAGCCCTTCATTCATGCCACCGGTGAGCAGTCGTATTCCGTTTGTGTTTACCATCCACGACCTCATGCATCTGTTTTATTATACCCCATTGCACCGTTTATATTATAAGCAGGTAATTGCTCGATTGGCCCGACGGGCGATGGGAATCATTACGGTTTCGCATTTTAGCAAAAGTCAGTTGGTGGAGTTGCTCGGTATCGATGAAAAACAGATATCGGTTGTTTACAACGGGGTCGATGAGGCCTACCGCTTGAATAAGGATGTCTTCCATTCCGATAGGCCCTACTTCCTCTATGTGGGGAACAGGCGCAAGAACAAGAATGTGCCCGCCATGTTGACCGCGTTTGCTCAGGCATCCATTCCGAAGGATTATCAATTTTTCCTTTCCGGCAACCCAGACCAAGCGCTGACTGATTTGATTAATGAACTACATATTAGCCATCGCGTCCGGTTTTTGGGTTTTATCCCAGAGGCTGAATTGCCGGCGCTTTACAAAGGAGCATTTGCCACCCTGTTTGTGTCATTGATGGAAGGATTTGGATTGCCGATTATTGAGTCTATGGCCTCTGGAACGCCGGTGCTTACCGCAACGGCGGGTTCCTTGCCCGAAGTTGCCGGTGCTGCCGCACGCTGTGTAGACCCGAGGGATATTGAGGCAATTGCCAATGGCATCGAGACGTTGGTAAATGATACAGACGGTTATAACCGGTTTAAAAAAGAAGGTGAATTGCGTGCGGCCCAATTTACGTGGGACACTACGGCCGCGCAAACCTGGAAACTGATATTGGACAAACAAGCAACGCGATGAAGATGGTTAATTTATTTCACATCCTATCGATGTGCGGAACAGTTATGATGTTGGCATGCAACGGCGATCCCATACATGCGGATAACAAAGGGACGGATGTTGGGCGCAAGATTGATGTTCGGCAATACGGAGCCAAAGGTGATGGCAAAACCGATGATACCAAGGCCATTCAAGCCGTCTTGGATAGCGCTGTAGTGGGTGATACCGTTTATTTGCCGAAAGGGACTTATTTGATTCGGACGCTACGGCTTGTGGCCAATGTAGCTTTTGTGGCAGACGGTATGATAAAGCAACCGCCAGAATTGGCGGGAAAATTCGCCATAGCCAAGCAAAACTCCGATGCACCACTTTTCCGCGCACACCGAATATCCAATGTCTACCTGTCATTCCGCGCAGAGACAGTCAATGAGGCATTGTATGCTTCGCAATGTAGAAATATTACCGTTGCAAATAGCCAGCTTACGGGAGACTCAACAAACAGTCGCTCCTTTTCCGCGGTATTGTGGTATGATTGTTCTTCATCTCGAATAACAGGGAGCACCATCGGTTACTATGGAGTGAGGCGTAGCTCGCCGAAAACTTACAACCCCGGAACGGCGATCCGGGTGCTTTCGAGTCGCGGTATTACCATCTCGGGTAATGAGCTGAGAGACAATGGCGAAAACGGTATTTTTATCCATGATAGCGGCGATGTTGAAATAGACGGGAACCGGATTTATCGCAATGGAATGAGTGGCATCCAAATCGGATTCAATGCCGCTGAGAAAGTTGCAAACTACCGGATCACAAACAATCGCCTGGAACACAATGCTGCCGATGCCGTGGATATCAATAATCGTGCACATGGTCGGGTTGTGGCTATCAATGCCCTAATTGCAGGTAATTATAGTCATGGCAATGGTTTCGTCAATGAAGAGCCTACACCCGATGGTTCGGGTATTGCCACGCTTATTGGCGTTTCGGATGTGATCATGAGCGGAAACCGGGCTTTCGCCAATAACCGCCCCGCCCTTTATGCAGAGGGATGCGGCATACTCGTTGCGAACCGAAATGTGACCGATGGTGAGTTTGAAATGGTGGGCAATTGGGATCAGGTAAAGATGCACAATAATGCGTTTCGCGCCTTGAGGATCTTGGCCAACGCGGAGGGAAATGTATTGGACCTGCGGCAAAACGAAGTTGGCCAAGTGATGTTGCCGAACGGTATACGGATAGACTCCTTATATGTGATCGAAAATAAGATCGGCAGCGGGCCGGTAAACATCAATATGCAGGGAAATCTAAAATTTGAGGGCAATCGGCTGAAAAGCGCGCATGATGTGGGGGCGTTACTGATCGTGAATGTCAACAGCGCTTCCTTGATAGGTAACCACATTAATAACACAAAAAATGCGGCGATTACAATCAGGAAAACGGCTTACAACATATTCATTGATAGTAATTTCGTTACATCCGGCGGCACTTGGCTACATGATTTTGGATCGCCCGATATCAAAATAGGCAACAATCAAATTCAGGAACACGTGGAGACTACAGCGCCATGATGAATGTGAACCTATACATACCTACACTGAACGCAGGCGATAAGTGGCCAGAATTGCTGCGTGCACTTAACCGTCAGACTTATCCCGTCAATCGCCGGGTGGTCATCGATTCGGGCTCCACGGATGAAACGGTGGAGCGGGCAATCGCAGCGGGATTTGAGGTTATTAAAATTGCCAAAGCCAGCTTTGACCATGGGGGTACCCGCCAGCTGGCCATCGAGACCTATCCCCAAGCAGAAGTTTATGTTTTTCTTACGCAGGATGCCATTCCAGCCGATGAATCCATGTTGATGAATATCATGGTCCAGTTTAACGACCCGCAAATAGGCATGGCCTATGGAAGGCAGTTGCCGCGTGCAGGAGCTACGCTGATGGAAACCCACGCACGCTTATTTAACTACCCTGTGCGCACCCAGGTGAGAAGCTTGGAAGATGCAGGTAAATACGGTATAAAAACGATTTCCTGTTCCAATTCCTTTGCGGCTTACCGCAGCAGTTGCTTCCTAGAAGCGGGTGGTTTTCCGTTGGGCACCATTATGGGTGAAGATGTGATTATGGCAGGGAAACTCTTGCTGAAAGGGTGGAAGATGGCTTACGTAGGGGATGCCTGCGTTTATCACTCACATGATTATACCATTCGGGAAGAATTTGAACGCTATTTCGATATTGGTGTATTCCATAGCGACAATCGATGGATATTCGAATCGTTTGGCCGTGCTGATGGCGAAGGATTCCGATATGCCAAATCGGAAATCGGATATGTAGGTCGCCGTAATCCCTTTTTATTGCCAAAAATTTTTTGCTCCTTCATCGCTAAATGGCTGGGATATAAACTTGGATTGGTATACCGAATATTGCCCAAGGACTTTCGGAGGGCCTTTTCCATGTATAAGGGCTATTGGGACAGGCTCTAAATAACTTACGCCGCTCACATTCGTCCATCATACCACCCCATTTGTGGAATTTTTCCCCACTTCTCCAATCCTATTCTTTTTATAAAATGCCCGCTACGTTCAACTATGGGCATATTCGTACGTTTTCACCATCGTGGCACTTAATTGGTATTTATGTTAAAGGAAATTAGTGAAAATATTATGGTCAGAGAAAATCAAATACAGGAAATTGCGTTAAACAGTGATCGCAACATATACTTACAAGGAGGCGCTTCTTTTCAGGGAACCTTTGATGATTTCATCACATACTATCCCACCTTTCGGATTAACCTGCAGTTCTTTAAAAGGAGGTTGCTGGTTTACCAAGAAACCATTTTCATCAAGCGGGTATTTGATATTGTATTTTCTTTGTCGGTAATGATAGTGGGTTTGCCAGTTTTCCTCTTACTGACGCTCATCACGGCACTTACTTCGCGCGGCCCCGTTTTCTATAAACAAGAGCGTATTGGTAAGGACGAGGAACCCTTTCTTATCTATAAATTCAGGAGCATGCGTGTCGATGCCGAACATGCCGGCCCGCAACTGGCCTCTGACGACGATCCCCGTATAACCAAGTGGGGAAAGTTTATGCGTAAAACGCATTTAGACGAACTGCCACAATTTTGGAATGTGCTGAGGGGCGATATGGCCATTGTGGGGCCACGTCCGGAACGTCAACATTTCATAAACGAAATCACTAAAAAAGCACCCGAATATAAGCAGCTGCTGCGCGTGAAACCCGGCATCACATCCATTGGGCAGGTAACCTATGGGTATGCCGAAAATGTGGATCAAATGTGTGATCGCATGGCCTATGATTTGGGGTACCTATCACGGATTGGCCTCCAAACGGACCTGGACATCATCCTGCAAACGGTGAAGGTGATGGCGCAGGGGAAAGGAAAGTAACATTCCTGCTAAGGCTGCTGATTACTTCGCGGCTTGCCGTAATACCCTGCCAATTATCTGTGCAGAACGATGCAGCCGGAAATCCTTCCTTATTGAAGAGATTACTTCTACCGGCTTCATCCATCCAAGTGTATCGTATAGTTATGGTTCTATGACGCTTTGTATGGCTAAACGGATTCACTTAACCTGCCTACGCAGCGGACGCCAGCTGGAGGCAAAACCTTTGAGGGGATTGGTTCGATGAGGAATACCGACCAGTGGTTTGACAAAACCAGACAACGTGTAGACATTTTCGGAGCTCCTTCGGGACTGCAACGGGATTTCTTCGAGACTACAACGGGGCTGGTACGGGTGCAGGCCGATCAAGGGTCGTCGCTTGCCCGGTACCCATCCGGTTTATATCCGAAGCCGTCTCCAACCCATCCCCAACCGTGGAGAGGCTAAATTAGATTACCCACACTATCCGTCATAGAGCCATAGTTATAGCCAAAGAAATGCAACTCCATCAACCTGATGACGGGCTTTGTTATAACAATGCCGGAAGGGTGTCTGCGTCAACAGCTTCGTTTCGAAGGTTGTCCAATATCGTTCGAGACCTTTATGTTTGAATGATTTTATCATTTAACTGTATTGTATACAAAATACGTAATACAATTTATTTAAACAAGGACAGGCTTGGTAAGTAAAAACAAAACCCCAGCCGGATAGGGTTGGAGTGGTTAAAATCTACAGCCTCACGGCTATGATTCGAAGATACGGATTTATCGCTGAAAAATAGGTGCCCTGAATCAAACCGACAACGATATAACGAAAAAAGGCCATTCAAGGCCTTTTTAGTGTTCCCGAAGGATTCGAACCTATCGGGAAATCTATCTCTTTATCAATAGTTTACAAACCCTTCGTTTCCCAACTCACCGAATCACTCACTGGTTTGACGCACGTTTTAGCTGCAATTGCTATATAGCAAATATAAGCATTTTCAGCAGTAAGCCCATAAGAAATGTGTTTAATTACATGATTTTCTCATTGTTATAAGTATTATGGCTGATCTGGTAGAATATAGTTTTAAAGGAGGTGTTCAAGCAACATCAGAAACTAAGGGGCATGGTAATGTCAAGCTGTTGGTGAAAATAGTTAGGAGTCCGGTATTTGTTATATTCCAGAAATTAAGGTCTGCTACGCAAATTAATATCGGATGAAGATGATTAGCGACAAAAAGGACGGTATGAGGCTTATTGCAATTAAATTATAGGAGTCCTTAACGAATATTACCACAAACCATCGGTACAGAGATTATATGCTGCCGTTTTTACAACCAGCGCCAATACCGCCAAGGAAAATACCCATTTTGGTGTATTGTCGATTACAAAGATATTTGATAAATTTATCCAGTGAAATTTTTAGGCTTTAAGAAGTTATTAAAATTCAACCATCTGCCATGAAAACATCTATTACGCTGATCCTGAGCGTTCCGTTCGTCTCTATTGCCATTGCCCAAACCCCAAAGCTCACTTTCGCATTTGATGCCGCTGGTAACCAGACCACGCGCACATGGGTTTGCGTGAATTGCCCTACTTCATTGGGCAGATTATGGTAAGCATAAAAATGAGAAGCACAACACTTTTTGCCCTAGTTTTACTTGGGCTCACCTTGCTGTCAGGATGCAAAAAGCATTGGGAAGATGACCAATTGAGCATCGCAAGGGAAAGTTATTCGGGCGATCAGCTAAGGATTGACGGATATTATGTGAAGGGAAATACAATTTTAAGCATTTATGTGCTTTACGACAATGGGATATTATTAGTCGGCGATAGCTTTTACGCCGATGAATTAGAGTCCAGAGCGGCTAAAATGCAAACCACGGAATGGCAGGCCGTAACCAAGAAGTGCAAATATTGCTGGGGGGCCTTTACCATCAGGGGAAACGAAATTACGTATGAACGGTGGGTTCCCCCTTCGGGAGGTGGATTCCCCACATTCACATGGAAGGGAACCATTACCAGCGACACCGAATTTGTAATGACCTCGCGCAGGGATAACCGGAAAGGCAAAACGGAAGCGATAAATGAAGTCTACCGTTTCGTGGAATTCGAGCCCAAGCCGGATAGTACCAATCCTTTCGTAAACTAAACTACAAAAAAGCAACAGATGGGAAAATTACTGGCACTTTTGATATTGGCCACATGCTTTCTGCCCGAAGCAACCGCACAGCGGCGCATGTCCGTCGGGTTATCCGGCAACTACGGCAGCTACAATCGATTTGGGGGTGAAATATACGTCCGCAAACCGATCAGCCTGATCCGAAAGGACGCAGAGTTCAAGGCGGGTATCGTTACGCGCAACTACCCGCTATCCTTTGATGGCGTCGAAAACCTCGAGGCGACATCTCTGGGGATATTTGGGGACGCGGCCATCTACCCGTTCCCGGATAACGGATTGTTCACCGGCATCCGGCTGGAAGTGCTGGACTTCAACTGGCTTGCTACAAGCTCCAGTGCTGAAATCGAACGCCAGCGGGAATATGACATGCCACCGTTTTTCCTGGGTGCCAGTGCGTTCTTTCAGGCCGGCTACTGTTTTGCGGTTTCAGAGGGCTTTGCCCTCCGGCTCTACGGGCAGCCAGGCGTCCGTTATTTTCTCGTCACCAATGGCAGTACCTCCATAAACGGGTCGGACGGCCTACAAAGATCACAGGTCAACAACCCGAAGCGGTAAGGAAACGTACAGGGGGAAGAAGGAAAACCACACCCGTAGCGGACGGAGGTGAGGCAGCTTCCGGTAATGCTTTTCCGTCATAAGGACACCGGGCTGAACCGGTGCGGACGCGACTCATCGCATTACCTCCAAAAATCAGTGAACCATGTTTTTCCATAACCTCCCGAATTTCAGCCCCTATTCGCACCAGTGTGGTTTTGCCTGACTGCCTTTGGGTCTACAACGGCAATGGCCTTGAAGTGTGTGGCCAACTGCATGAGTTTCGTTGTTGCAATACGTCGAATCATGTACAATAATATGGAAATATGGAATCAAATTCCATATTTTTCCAAAAATCTGCGTTTTAAACTTTCCTGTTGTTTTCGGGCGTCTTAGAGCATTTACCGCAATGTCAGCCACGGTAAGACAAACATAACCTTAATTTAACGGCAAGTTGGTATAGGCGCTGTAATATTGTGCTCATTGGACAACAACCCAACTTCATGAGAAAACAGACACTACTTGCGTTGGCTGTATGGCTTTCGTGTACCGGTGTTACCCATGCCGGCATATCCTTTGACAATAGTAACCTGCCGGTCGGCTCCGCGGTGCAGCAGACCGTCCGGGGAATGGTCACAGCCGTCGACGGTACGCCGATAGCCGGAGCAACGGTGCGGTCGCACACTACCGACCGGGTTACTGCCACTGATGAGCGCGGAGAATTTACCTTGCAAGCGTCCACCGGCGACACGCTGTCGGTTTCGTATGTCGGTTATGCTGAACAGCAGGTGCAGGTTACCGGTACCGACCTTCGTATCATACTGACCGATGCCAGCAACGCTTTGGATGAGATCGTTGTGGTGGGTTACGGCAACCAGCGAAGGGCCGACGTGACGGGATCGATCAGCTCGGTAAACAGCGAAGATTTCAACAGGGGGATTGTCACCAACCCCGGCCAGCTTCTACAGGGAAAGGTAGCGGGCCTGAATGTTTCGATCGACAGCGGTGAGCCGGGTGCTTCGCAGGATGTGATCATCCGTGGCGTAGGCAGCCTGCGCTCCGGCACCACCCCGCTCTATGTCGTGGATGGGTTCGCCCTCGACAATACGGCAACCGGCGTGGCCACAAACCCGCTCAACTTCATCAACCCGAATGATATCGAAAAAATCGATGTGCTGAAAGACGCCTCCGCTGCGGCCATCTATGGTGCCCGTGCGGCGAATGGCGTGGTGGTGATCACTACGAAAAAAGGGAAAAGCGGCATCACGCAGGTGAACGTGTCCGGTTCGGCTTCCGTCTCTTCGCTGGCGAAAAAACTGAATGTATTCGGCGCCGACGAATTCCGTTCGCAGGTCGCCGCGGTCGGCGGCACCTTACGCGACGGTGGCGCCAATACGGATTGGCAAGATGAGTTTACCCGGAATGCGTTTTCCAACAACATCAACCTCTCCGTCAACGGGGGGACTGACCGGTTCTCTTATTTCGGATCGGCCGGGGTGGATGACCAGGAGGGCATATTGAATAACAGTGCACTGAAACGCTATTCCGCGCGTCTGAACCTGACGCAGAATGCCTGGAACGATCGCTTTAAGGTGTCGCTGAATTTGGCGGGCGTACGGACTGAAAATGAAAGGCCGTTGATCACCACGATCGTGTCGGACATGGTGCGCTCAAACCCCACCTTTCCGGCGTATACCGATGGCCAGCCCACACCGGTCTTAAGCGGAGATCAGTTCAATTCCCTGGTACGGGAACAACTATACAGCGACTACGCCGACAACAACCGTATCCTGGCCAACATTGCGCCGTCGGTCGAAATCATCAAGGGACTCACCTATAAGCTGAATCTGGGTGTGGATTATTCAACGACCGACCGCG
Source organism: Parapedobacter tibetensis (assembly GCF_024704835.1). Classification (GTDB taxonomy): domain Bacteria; phylum Bacteroidota; class Bacteroidia; order Sphingobacteriales; family Sphingobacteriaceae; genus Parapedobacter; species Parapedobacter tibetensis. The sequence goes on along the minus strand of NZ_JAMXBE010000015.1, from coordinate 77,703 downwards.
ATGTGCAAAACCTGCCTTATGCCGCTCGGGAAGATGAGATCGGGTCGTTGAACCTGAATTATACCGGCAATACCAATACCTTGGTTGAAAACTACCTGACCTATGAGTTGAACGAGGGGAACCACCAGGGGACGTTGCTGGCGGGCCATACGTATCAGGAAACATACTATAAACGGAGAACCTGGGCTTACGAAGGTTTTCCGACCAACGGGATCGAGCCCCGGTACCAAACCGAAGCGGCGACCAGAATATTGACGAACGGTACCGGTACGGAGGCGATCAAAAATGAACTGCAGTCGTTCTTCGGCCGGATCAACTACAGTTATGCGGACAAATATTTACTGACCGCCACGATGCGCGCCGACGGCTCGTCAAAGTTCGGCGGAAACAATAAATACGGCTATTTCCCTTCGGTGTCAGCAGGCTGGAATATCGGCAGGGAAGACTTCATGCAAAATTCCCCTTTTGACGAGCTGAAGATCAGGGCCAGTTGGGGGCGGACGGGAAATCAGGAAATTCCGTCCAAGGTCACGCAGGCCAGTTACATTGATAGCCGGGCGGACGACGACACCTATCCCCTCGATGAAGGTGTAAGCAGCTTGGAAGACTATCCGTACGGCATTGTGTACACGCGCCTGGCCAATCCCGATATCCAGTGGGAAGTTTCCACACAGACCGACGTGGGCGTAGATTTCAGTCTGCTTAACCACCGGTTGACCGGTACGGTGGACTATTTCAATAAAATATCGGGAAACGTCCTGTTGGAGGTGGTTCCCGCCGATCCCATACAGCCTACCACCACTTACTGGACCAATATCCCCGGTATGGAAATCAAAAACCGCGGCGTGGAAGTAGCGCTGGAATACACGAGCGACCGGGCAGCGCACGCATTCGGCTATAACGTGGGCGGTAACATATCCTTCACCAAAAATGAGGTCGTCAACTCCCCGTATGCGGTATTGACCACCGGAGCGGCCCAGGGCGCCGGACAAACCGGCTCTACCATAAACGGGTACATCAACGGCGCACCCATCGGCGCTTTCTATATGCGGGAGTTTATCGGTATCGATGAGGCCGGGTTCAGCCAATTCAGGGACGTGAATGGCGACGGACAGATTCTGGATAACGACCGGGCTGTTGTTGGCAGCGCCCTGCCGGATGCCATCTATGCATTCCACCTGAATTTCTTTTACAGGAATTTCGACCTGGGCCTGAATTTCAACGGTGTGGTGGGTAACCAGCTATACAACCACACGGCCATGTCGAATTTCACCAAAGGAAACCTGGCGTTGTCGTTCAACACGACCGATAAGGCGATTGAGTACCCGGCGGAAGTAATCAACAATACCAATGAGGTGTCTACGCGGTACCTCGAAAATGGGGATTTCCTCCGGCTGAACAATGCCACGTTGGGGTATAATCTGAATCCGGCGGCAATCGGCCTGGCGGGCAAAGTGCAGCGCATCCGATTCGGCGTAACCGGCCAAAACCTGTTTGTCCTGACCGACTACAGCGGTTTTGACCCCGAATTGAACACGGGTGTCACGTCGGGTGGAATCCAGACTTTTGGCATCGACTACTTTACTTATCCAAAGGTCCGGACGTTTGTATTCAGTGTAAACGTATCATTCTAATACCATGGACATGAAAAATAAAATCACGATAGGTCTATTGACCCTTTCATTAAGCTGGAGCTGTACCGATCTGGAAGAGCAGGTGCTGGACGAGTCGCTGACCGGCAGCGGACAGGCGGAGGCCATCAGCGGTGCGATCGCACCGGCCTATGGAATGCTTCCTTCCACCTTCCGGCATACCCGGTACTTTGGCCTTCAGCTGATCCCTTCGGATGAGGCGATTTTGCCGGCCCGGGGCGGTGACCAGTGGTATGACGGTGGCATGTATCTCGATGCGCATACGCATAATATGACGCCCAGCAACGCGCTGGTAAGGGATTCCTGGAACTACCTGACCACCAATATCTCCCGAACATTAACAGCCATCGAAGCGCTGAAGCCCTTGGTGGAAACAAATGCGGAAGCAGCCGCGGCGCTTTATGAGATGAAGGCGTTGCGCGCGTATTTGAACATGCTGATGCTGGATAGCTGGGGACTTGTTTTCAAAAAAGAATCGGCGGCGGAGACGTCGGAAGTCCTGCGCGGGCAGGAAGCCATTGACTATATCGACAGTGAATTTCTGTCGGTAGTGGATGTGATCAATACCGACCGGGGTCCGGGCAGAATGACACAGGCCGCTGTTTGGGGGTTTTTGGCTAAATTGCACTTAAATGCCGCGGTTTACCGCGATCCATACGGAACGCCGAACTTCACCACGGAAGACATGAACCGGGTCATTGCATACACCGACAACATCATCAATTCCGGCGCTTTCTCCCTGTCGCCTGAATACTTCGACCTGTTCAACGATAATAACCACGACAATCCGGAATTGATCTTTGCCTTGGACTTGCGCGGTGTCCTGCGAAACGACCATAGCCGCTGGGCCTACTGGTCCATGTCCGGCTCGTTGTTCCCGCGGCCTGAATTTCCGAACGCCGACGGCACCGACGGTCCGGCGATCACTCCGGAATTTTATCAAACCTGGGTAGATGCCTACGGCGATACCGATCCTGCCGATGCGGATGCGAGGTTCTATCAGAAAAATGTCAATGTTCCCGAGGCGTTTGAAGACCTTGCCGGATTTACCCCGCAAAACGACCAGGAGCGCTACATCTGTGTGGCGGCCGAGGATTTCGAGATTGACCGGGGAATTCTGCGGGGTACACCATGGGGGCCCCGCAAAGACGCAGCAGGCAATTTCTACCGCTGCGATGGCGGGTATCGGATTTACGCCGTCGGCGAAAGAAGGGAAGCCAACATGGAATATTATGTAGACCATACCCTGGATATCGACTTCACCGCCAACAACGGGTATGCGAGCGGTTACCGGGTTTCGAAATACCAGTTCAGCCACACCTCACCGGACGGCAATAACGCCAGCAGTGTGGACCTTGTCCTCCTGCGCTACGCCGAAATTTACCAGATGCGTGCAGAAGCGAAACTGCGGAACGGCGACAACGCTGGCGCGCTGGCCGATGTCAACACGGTGCGGACCTCCAGAACGGCCCGGGCGCCGATTCCCGCAGCGCTTAACGCCATCGACTTGGATATCATGTATCGCGAACGTGGTTTTGAGTTCTACTGGGAGATGTCCAGACGGACGGACATGATCCGATTCGGCCATTACGAAGACTCTTGGACCGAAAAGACCGACACCGATGTAAACCATCGTCTGTTCCCGATTCCGCAATCGGCCATCGACGGGGCATCTAATGTGCAGGGCTATCTGGTGCAGAACCAAGGGTATTGATGTACGTTTTCCTATATCGTTTTCTTTTTACGATATTCCTCACGCAGCCCTTTGTGCAGACTGTAGCACATGAGCAAAATAATCACCGCAAAAGGCAGTCCCGCGATGATGACGGCGGTTTTATTGAATATGTTACAAAGTGCCTGTACTACCAGCGGGCCACCTCGGTTCTACATCGGGGTTATTTGCGTTGAGGTTTAACAATTCTTAACGGTTTCGGCCTTAGTACGGCATGGCGTTTGGTCATCTTTAGGCGTAGAATAGTCTTTTCATAATTTAGTTTATAATTGGTTAGTTAGAAAGCCCTGCGTCTCCCCGGCGCGGGGCTTTCTGTTTGGAAAGTATTTGATTATGTTTGCAACGTAGTTATGCAACCGACCAATGGATCTTAATATAGAGCAAGGTATATCATTAGAGGTAGAAGGCGAAATAGGGAAGTTTCAAACTTTGCCTATTGAAAACCTCATCAATATCGCCCAAACATTGCAGGAGTTGGTTTTAGCGGTTGCAAAGTATGATATTACAGCAAAGGACCTTATCCATTACGATAATTTCAAGATCGAAATCACCGATTTCATCAAAAGCAGTGCCGTGCCAGTATTTGCACTGACCCCAAGGATAAGTCCTACCATTCATGATGTAAATGAGCAAAGGAAAGAGTTATCAGAGAAGCTCGATGGCATATTTCAGATAACAGGTTCGGGTGATTTCGGAAAAATAAAGGATATGTATCCCGATGCCGAAAGGAGAAATGACATGGTCATGAAGCTGCACGCCTTTACAAACTCTTTTGGTAATTCTCCTGTCCGCGTAGGGGTTTATAGAGGTCAGGGGCAATTTGAAAACAGGTATAGGGTTCGTAAGCTTACAGACAAAATCAAAAAAAATCTTTTAGTGACGGTTGCCGATCATGTTATCGAAGAGCCAACAAAGGAAACAGCAATTGCAACCGTTCAAGTCACTAAAAGGAAAGACAAGAAGCCAAGGACAACAATTAAGAAAGTTTATACAGGAGACACACATGCTTTATCCGTCACGTTTAGTGAAATATCATTTAACGCCGTTGTGTATAACTTGAATCATAATCTACTTTGTTCTTATCAAATAGAAGATGGGGTTCACATCATCAAGTATGATATGTTTGACCTTGTTGGCACCGGAGATTCTGAAGACGAGGCAAGGGATAGCTTTCAGGAAGAGTTTGACCATCTGTATGATTGGTTGAACGGGATTAATGAATCTAAATTATCATTGAGGCTCTTGGCCATAAAGAATATTTTAAACCTAACCGTAAAGGAAAAGAATAACGAATAATGGTTGCTAATGGAAAGAAAGCCTACCAAAGCCTAAAAAAGAAGGGCTTTTCTGACTCGTTTTCAAAAAGCGATGATCACAAGTATCTTGAGTTTGAACATGACGGAAAAATCCATTTTTACACAAAGCTTAGTCATGGCAGTAAAAAAGATTTGGGCCTGCCATTGATTACCCAAATGGCAGTACAATGTAAACTCTCCAAGAAAGAATTTATGGATCTGGTGAATTGCCCTTTGAGCAAAGAACGTTATTTAGAAATCCTTGAGGAGAAAGGTGTGGTTTAGATCCGTTCAATTTTGGATAAACCTTGAATTATGGAGAAACACCATTGTAAGGCTAAATAAATTGTCATTATTTTGTCATTAAAGCTACCGTCCGATGTTTAGTTATTATTGGATATAGCTGGCTGTAAAAGCTTTGTTGGGTTCCTGATAGTGAGGGGTCGTTTAGGGATAGTTAATCAATTGTATGTATTAAAAATAGCCAAATTTTTAAAATCTGTGGTTGGCAACCAGTTTAATGGGCGTATTTATTGGCAAAGTATTTGTGAAAATATTTTTAACCAATTTTAAGAAAAATTTTCTAATATTTGTGAGAATAGGATTGAAAACAAAGATTTAAAGCTGTTTTTTTTACAATAAAAATGAGTGACCGCTTACTCAAAAGTTTAAAAACATCGGTTTTATGATAGCGACGAACAATAAGAATTCTGGGGAAAAATCAGCAAAGCGCAAAGTAAGGAAGGCTTATGACCTCAGTGAGGAATTTAATAAGAAACCTCTTCAAGAGATAATTATTGGCTCCGATGAACACCTCGATATGATTTCCAGGGAGACACAGGAGCTTAAAAAGCTGATTACCTTGATAGCGAAAACCAACGATGACATGGAAAATCACTTTCCTCGTAGCAAGGAAATTGCCGAAGATATTAAGCCTATAATGCAATTGTTGCACAGTTCCCTTACTACATTCATTGGAAAAGTACGAAACAACAAATTGATATTTAACTCCTTTAAGGGATGTATAGACCAACTGGAGGTTGAAAACTCCCAACTCAACGAGTACATAAGCGATTTAAACAATTATGTCATTTCTGGAAATAAAGTTGTTTCCGATGACTTTTTCGATAATTAACCTTGCCTAATAGTGTCTTTTGCCTGTAACGCTACTTCTTCGTATCGAGCTGCTGTCAAAAAACTTAAAAAGCCATATCCTGAAATCGAAGAATGCATTAAACGCGAATTTAGAGGCTTAACATTTGAGGACGTATTCAATAAAAGTTACGTCATACAGAATTCCGGGGTAGCAAAGATTATTAAGGTAAGAGTTTCTGATGGTATTAAAGGAAAGAGTGCCGGGTTTAGACTAATACTGGTTGCAAATTCGAAGACGTTTGTTGTTACATTTCTTTACGTATTTCCTAAGACTGGTAAGTACGCTCGAGAAAACATAAATAACGACGAATTGCGGTCAATACTGAATGACTATAAGGAAGAGAGAGAGCAGGAATCCTTAAGTACAGTAAATCTCACTGTATAAACCGTTATAAAGAAAATAACCCCCAGACAGAAATCTTGAGGGTTATCTTTTTTCGGTTAAAATTTACAGCCTCACGGCTACGATTCAAAGGTACGGAATTATTGCCAAAATTGACCTTCTATATTCAAACCGACAACGAAACCGACAACGATATAACGAAAAAAGGCCAATTAAGGCCTTTTTGGTGTTCCCGAAGGGGATTGATAATATTGCTTTATTATGATATTAATGCAGTTTTTTGGAAATATGGGGTTCTTTTCGTGGTTCTTTTTTACTGTCTCGTGTATCGGGCCGACAAGGAGATTCTCTGAGGAAAGTAAGAACAGCCAAAGCATCACATCTTTCACGGCAGAAATAAAGAATGGGAAAGGCAAAGAATAGGAATAATTAGAACAGGAATTGGAGGCTAAGGCAGCAAGTATCGTCTGGATATCATCTGGTAACAGATGAAAAACGAGTGTTTGTGATGGAATATAAATGATATCGTTTCTTTTTCACTTATTGAAAAATCGGCCACATTCTTTAAAAAACCTAAATTAAGCAGAAATATTAAATATCATAAATATCATACTGAACGAAATTGCGTTTAATTACTTCCGCCATAACAAAACTGGCAATACGATGAAAACTGCGAACATGGATACCACCAACCCGCCTATGGTCCCAACCGCCAAGGAAAACCAAAAAACTTCCTTTGGACCGTCAATAAGGAATGGTACTAGCCCGCAACATGCCGATATGGTTGTGAGGATAATAGTCCTACCACGGTTGAGTGTGGCTTTCACTTATTTGTAAACTAAAAAAATAGTTCATAAATTTGAATTTATGAGAACTATCATAGCATTTATAATTCTGAACATTTCATTGTTCCCGTTTCTTCAGGCGCAAACGAAAGTGATTTCCTTCGCTAAAGGTAAAGCCAATGGTTTATCAATGACGGATTTGGACGCACGGTATAAAAGTGCCGTTCACACCGATACCTCTCTGGCGGTTTTTAAAACAGAGGAGGAACAAGCAAAATTTATTGAAGCCTATCAATCATTTGTTAAGGAAATAGGTTTGTACTTAAGTGGCAAAGGATTTGAGTGGAAGAATCCTACACGGATATTTAATAGATTCTATGTCGATAAACATGGAAACGTTGAATACTATGTTTATAATTTCTTATCTAGTCAAATCGACGAATCGACCGCTCAGACGTTTGAGACCCTAATGAAATCCTTTTTTAAGGATCATAAATTTGGAATCACCGCGCAAATACCATTTGCGCAGTGTAGTCCTGTTGATTTCCAATAATCGATATTCCGTGTCATCTGTCTACTGGTTCGTTGTTTCTTGCAAAAGAATGCGCTATCGCAAACACGATCGCTGAAAGCCATTTTGTTTCGTGGACGAAAAGGCGCCGCTTGAAGGGTGCGGAGAAAGGGAGTGAAGGTGTTGATTTCCTTTTCATTACTGTAGAAGCAAAGAGCGGGAACTGTTGTAGCCATGAGCGGAGGGGTTCCGCGGGCCGCAAATGCGCGGTGGCCAATTGCCGGTAACAACACACACTCGTCATTGCACCGATGCAGGCGATGCCCGCCGCGTGGCGAGAACGAGATGTATTTGCATCCACCATACGAGCCAGCCAAAGGCCGCAAACTTCCAGCGACCCGCCATACGGGGAAGTCACCTGACCTTGGCCAGATACCTGTAGATGAAATCTGCGCTTTCCGGCTGTATGCCCGCAATGGATCCCACCTCGTCCGCAAACCGCAGAAGTGAGCCGCAGCCCGCCTTGACGAACAGCTTGCGCAGCCCTGCATCGCCTGAAATGTCGTAGGCGAAGAATGCATCCATCCTATCCACCATCAGGTATTTCCTGTCCAGCTTCTGCCAGTCGGTGAGTTCTGCAAGCCTGCGCCCCTCCGGGGTGCCGTCGTTGGTGAGGAACAGGAACGTGCGCACCACCCATTTGCCGTCATGCGGGGTGATAACGAAATAGCCCACCTTGTGCTTCCCGATATAGCATTCCAGCAGGGAACGACCCCCATAGTATTGGAAACGCGGCGTGTCCTTGGTGAACAAATCCGCAAGGTATGCCTGCACATAGCCCGATGGGAAAGAAGTGCGTTCCTCGAAGCGGTTGAGCGCATGCTGCTGCGCATACAGCGGCATCGCAAGGTTGTCGTCCATATCCACGAAACCCAATTGGCTGGGGCGAAGCAACGGCCAGTCAAATACCTTTATTTCCTTTTGGCTGGGTACACCGAGTTTGGCAATCACCCGTTTCTTGCCGTCTATGTCCTGCAACATGGTTTGGTGGCCCAACCTGTACACCCGTATCACATTCCTTTCGCCGGGGTTGACCACTGCCATGCCATCCGCACGGCACCTCAACGTACCCTTGTAGAAATCATATAGCTGTATATCCGCAACGCCCATCAGCTTCAGTGCCCCGGCCTTCGACCGGCCATACCATTCGCCATCGGTGAAATATGGGGCAAATGTCCGTATCAATATGGACGCGGCCCTGAACCGGTCCGCTATGCCGAACTGGACGTGGTGGATGAGTACCAGTGCATCAGTGAGGAAACGGGCGTAGCTTATCCGTTCGCCGGTCAGTGTTTCCACATGGTGGCCGGTAAACAGGTTTACCAACGACCGCCTGTAGCTTACTGCCTCTTCTTCGGTCATTACCCGATTGCCACCGAGCACCACCCTGATGGGCGGATAGCGATGGGCAAACATCAGCCGCAGGCTGCTTTCGGGGAACAGTTCGAAATACCCGGCTCCAACCATCTTTTCGCAGATGGTGCCCAGCCGCCGGTAGAAGCCCTTCCGCTGCCTTGCCCTCATGTCATTGCCGTTCGTATTTTTCCTGCTTTTCTTTTTCATGGCACGATACGGATTGCTGCAAGTGTATTCCATCCAGGATAGGGACGGTGGGCTACGGCATGTAATGGGGAAGGTCTGTGTTCACCCTATCCTGATGGGAGCTTGTGCGTCCCAATAACAAACTTAGCTAAATTGCTGCTTATATACAAGTTACAAAGCGGATTTGAAAGCAAGTTATCGGCCTCCTTTCTTACAGGGCATTACATCAAAATCCCCTTAAAAACCCACTTTGCCCGTTTTTCCGTATATTGGCGCCAGCGAACCAAGGCCAACCAAATCGTGGGATATCCGGTACCGGAAATCCCGCTGGCCCATGACCATTTGCCCATGAAACCCGTGCAATACCGAGAACCCCGATTGCTGCCCCCAAGCCAGCATAGCCTTGATGCTTTCCATCTGGCATTGCAAGGCCTTTATGCCAACGGGTTTGAGCTCCACACCGGATTCGGGGCGCAGCTCAACCGGAAACTGCGGGAGCAAGAACTCAGAAGGCGGCACATTTTGCTCGGACCGGGAAGGCAGCCCGACAGGGTTTATTTCATCGTCGAAGGCTCCGCGGTATATTTCCTTGAGCTTATGCAGGATGGTATCCCGGTACGGATGGCACGGTACATCCTACGCGACCGTTCGTTTATCCTACCGCCAAACCTGTTTTCGGAGGATCCCAACCCGTTGAGTATCGAGCTTGCACAGGATTGCCGGCTGCTGTCCATCAGTGCGGAGCAATATGGCCGGATGCTGCGGAAATATCCGCAGGCCGTGGAGCTCACCAACCGATGGCGTGATAGGGTGGAGCAGGGATGGATGGCAGACCAAGCCGAAGTGGCCCTCCGCAAATCCGCGTTCGACCGTTTGCTGTGGTTCATGCATAAATGGCCCGACTGCTTCACGGTCTTCAGCGACCGGATCATCGGTGACTACCTCGGCGGCCTGAGCCGGGAGACCGTGAACAGGTACAAGCGGGATGTGATCAATGCATACAGGGCTGGGCTGATGAAATAAAAGTCTCTTCGCTTTTTCCCCCGATCGGCCATTTCATCGAAAAGTGTGACGGCCGTCACACCTTTTTCCGCAACATACCCCGTAATTTTGCGGTACAGCCATGCGCTACCCACTAAAACAGACAGCTATGATGGTAGATCCCTATACATTCCATTTCCATTCGGAGGTCATTTCCACGAAAACCCTCGGCATGGATGAGTTCCCCGCATGGGGGCAATTCCACCTGCCGTACGCGGATAAGCGGCAGCTCAATTTCAGCGATGCCTCATTGCTCCGGCAATCCTTTGCCAGTGAATTGTTCCATGCCATCCTCCTGCAACTGGATACCGGATCGCCGTTCGATTTCTCCTACGGTCTTGCCGATAACCACTTTTTCCTGTACTTCATGCTTCAGGGGGGCGTGGATTTTGCTACGGAGCAAGGCAGGCCCATATCCCGCCCGCGCGGCAACCGGTTTTATGTGACGCACAATGCGGCGGGCACCTACCTTGCGCGCTGTGACTCCGGTAGGCACATCGCATTGGCTGTCACACTTTCACCCGCATGGCTTGCGGACATCGATACGACGATGTGCCCCCATCTTGAAGGTACCATAAGCCGCTACCTCAATGGTGTGGAACCTTATGGCGTCATGCCCAATTGCCGGATGGGAAAGCCCGTGCATGAGTGGCTGGAGGCATTGTATGGGCAGTACCATGAAATCCCCTGGGTGCAGGGCAGCCAGATGATGGCCTTTATAAGCTACATCCTTGCCTACTATGACAGGCTGGCCGGATATAAGCTGGGTACTCCAGCTTATAAGGCGATGCACCACATCAGCAGCAACTTCGGGGACAACCGCCTGTCCATTCCGCTGCTGGCCGATACCTGCCATACCATCCCCAAAACCCTTACCCGCAATTTCGTAAACGAATTCGGCCAGACACCGCACCAATACCTCATGGAAGTCAGGCTGTGGAATGCGAGGGATATATTCCAATCCACTGACCTGCAAGTAAAGGAGGTATACCCGATGGTAGGTTACCGGGACGAGCGCAGTTTCCGCAAGGAGTTCGTGAAGTTATTCGGCCATCCACCCCGCCGTGGATAGATATCCTGTGCACACCAAATACCATTTTTTTTCATGATCCGGCAAAACCGGAACTAAAAGGACACTTTTTGGCGAAAGCCCCTTGAATTTTGTCCTTTTAGTTCTGCAATAGGGGAGGAATGATGCCGAGATTTGTAGTGAAAGCACAAAGGGTTTTCCAATTTTGACCCAAAATGGGACATATTGTGTCATACCTGCGGAATGAATATAGGCTACTTTGCGTGTATAAGATAAATTATAAGCGATGAAAAATTTAAGGTGATGAAATCAACTGCTTACATACCGTCTGGGAAACGTCTTTTGTTTACGTCCAACATCAGTTGGAATAGGGCGACGTATTATGTTACCTCGATTTTCCTGGCTGGAATATTCCTTTGGATTGCTTATCTGGGCGCAACTGATTATTCGGAATCGTTGGGAAAGATGCGTGACCAGGTATTTCGGGACAGGTGGGTTCCCATTTTAACAATTGTTAATATTGCTTCACATTTCGCAATAGGAGTGCTATTAACCCTTGGCTTCTTCAGGAAAACTTTCCTGATCTATGGCCTTGGTCTGGCTGTTCTGGTATTAGCGGTATATACAGGATATTCTGAATTGGCATTGTTTAATCTACTTGGACGTTCCCCATGTTCATGTATCGGTTGGTTGGAAAATCAAGGATGGCTTGGGGTGTTTATCACCAATGCGGTGTTACTTTTTATAGCGTTAATGGCGCTGATAATTATTCTTAAGGAAAGGAGGATACGGAAAAAGAAAACTTGATATCAAATTACCATAGATCTCACAAGGTGGGGTTTATTTATCCGGAAATCAACCATGAAACGGATAAGAGGATAATAAATACAGGTGTTAACAACTAAAACAAACTGTCATGCGAAACGCATTAAAATTCAGTTTATCAATAGTTACGTCTTTCATTTTACTGGTAGGAATGTCCTCATGGATAGGTGGCGTTCAAAATCAGGACTGGTATTACAATGGTACGACAGCGGAAGATTTCTTTGAAGCCGGCAATTGGGATACCACTAACGAAGGTGGCAACTGTGCCATTGCCGTGCCACGTCCCTGCCATCTTTCCATCGGTCCAACCGAGGACCTGCAGGACGTCCTTGATTCCTACGGGGAAGACGAAACCGCATTATTGGAAGATGCCGGAATGCGGGCGACCAATTAATGGTGTTGTCCAACTTTGCGGTAAACGGAAAAGGGGGTGCGAAATGGTTTTGCACCCCCTTTTTTCTTTAGTCAGCGCGGGTTTTGGGGCATCCCTGAAAGGGCAATAACATCCTCCGGTATGGTAAGGGCATAACGGGGATCGTTGGGTAATAGCTGATAGGTCTGTCCATCCACTGTACGGGTGAGCGTTATATCCGCTCCCTCTTTATTCAACCGCTTCAGGTCCATCCACCTAAGGCCGCGCATTACCAACTCTTTCCTGCGTTCCTGCAAAATGATCTGCAAGGCTTCCCCGCTCGAATTGGCCCCAAGTGGGGTGAATGTGTCACCTGACCACCTTGTATCCAACAAGGCATTGAGGGTTTCCATCGCTTCGTCGATCCTGCCGGAACGTGCAAGGCATTCGGCACGGACCAGGTATTGCTCACTGGTCGAAAACCCCATGAAAAGGGTAGGCGCGCCTATATAGCTACCCCTGAACCTGATCGAGCTGTCATCATTCGGTGCAAAGAACAAGGTTTTCCTTAAATCATTATTGCTGTAGGAATCGTACAACGATGGATCGATCCTGGCATTGAAATCCATAGTGATCATATCATAAAAGGCAACGCCCATGAAAATCGTTTCTTCATTGAGTTCAGCGAACGGATACGGTGTGGATTGGTTTATCGTATTAAAATCCAGCAACGTATTCCGCAATTGCAGGCAGGAGTCTGCATACAATCCTGCCTGCTCGTATTCGCGCATCGCCAAATATGTCCGTGCCAATAATCCATAGGCGAAAGGTTTGCTGGCGCGGTACGCATTGATGTTGGCAACGGGAAGCAATGGGATGCTGGTCTTTGCATCCCTGATTATTTGGTTATATGTTTCCTCGACTGAGGCCCTGATGGACGGAAGGTTGAAGTCCGGGTCAAGCCGTAAGGGTATCCCCAAATCAGTTGACGAGGTTTGCCGGTCATAAGCCGGTGACCATATCAAAACCGCGTCGAGGTAACGGTATGCCCGGATAGCCAAGGCTTGCCCTTTTATTGAGCTCCATTGCGCTTCGTTTATGCTATTTTTCTCAATCTTTTCGATTGCATCAAGAATGGAAGTGCAGGTATATATGGAACTGTATGTTCCCCTCCAAGTATTTGCGGATAACGCCGCCTCACTGAATACATGGCTTGCGTTCCAAGTGTATTGATTCTGTTCGTCTTCCCTTAACGTCAGGAAATTTCCGTCGGTAAGATAGAAGTTATCAGAACTCGCTTCCCCTGCGGTGCAATAATTGGAATTAACATATGCAGGGTTATCCAAGAGTGCCTGTAGATGTTCCAATTTATCCATAAGTACGAGTTTCTTATCGGACTTCTCGTCAAAGAAATCCCCGCACCCTGAAAGCAAGAAGGGCGCTGCAAAAAATGGATAAAGAAGAATTGTTTTTAATGAATTATTTACTGTTTTCATGGTTGTCTATTTGATCGATGCTCGTATTCCAAAACTATATGTTGTTGCGTTAGGTATCATTCCCTCCCTGAAAAAGTCCGGATCGATCCCACTGTTACTGGCCTTCCAAATGACACCTAAATTGGTGACATACACAAAAGCCTCTAAGTTTGAAAACCTCGCCGGTACCAGCGGGCTGAAATTGTATGAAAAATTGACGTATTGGAATCTTATCTGGTCTCCCCGTTCTACAAGCACCTCTGAACCTGTGTAAAAGTTATCGCGTGCGGTATTGGCCGGATAGACCATTGACGGGACGTGAGTCCTCATTTCGTCTCCGGGTTGTTTCCATCGCAGGGCTATATCCGAATGTTGATTGGAGCCATTGTTAAAGAGACCTGTGTATTGGATGGACGGCTTACGGAAGTAGTAGCCCAAGCGGAAACTAAATGCCACCTGTAAATTGAAATTTCCATAGGAAAAGTTGTTGCCGAGATTACCAAACCACGTAGGCGTGGATGGGCCAATATAAACGAGGTCCCCGACGGTCCTTGCATTTCCGGTAAGCTGCCTGTAGTCATTGCTCGGTTCCCCGTCTAAATAGCCCAACGGATGCCCCCCATCGCCTGATAGCCCTGCCCAACGGTAGGCAAATAGGGCATTGACTGGCCTTCCGGGGATACTTGTGTTTGCCCTTGTGCCGAACTGGCCGCCAACAATCGATGACACGCGGTCAAGGATATTGTTCTCGACAACTTCGCTTGTATAATGGCTTAAATTGAGGTTGGTCTGCCATGAAAATTTCCCCGTCAGGTTTTTCGTAACGATTTCGGTATCCATGCCTTTCCCGACCATACTGCCAACATTTTTCGTTATCGAATAGCCTATCCCGCCTGTATAGTCTATTTCTGCCGTTCCAAAAAGGTTGACCGAGTTTTTCTGAAAGTACTCGATACTGCCTGTGATCCGTTGGCGTGCTGACCGGAAGTCAATCCCTATGTTCAGCATCCGTGAAGTTTCCCATTGCAGGTCCGGATTGTAGTAATTCCTGAAAGAAGCCCAAGGCGTTGCCGTACCTGCGCTTACACCAGCGTTATAGGCAATGGTGGTCGCGGCAACCATACTTGGGTCAATGTTGCCGGACGCCCCGTAAGTAGCCCTAAGCCGCAAATAGGGCAGATTATCGATTTTGTAGAATTGTTCATTTGATATTTCCCACGCCACTCCTGCGGACCAGAAGGCGTTCCATTGGTCGTTTGTATTCAAGCCGAAAAGGTTTGAAGCGTCCCTCCGCGCACTGAAAGATACCGTGTACCTTTGATCGTATTCATAAGCGCCGTTTGCGAAAAAAGAAGCGAAGCGTGTTGTCCCGCTTTCCATGTTCTGGCTGTTTGGGATAAAGCTCAAACTTCCGTTTACAAAGTTCGGGTACTGTCGGGTATAATCGACATTGCCGAATGTAAGGACCGCATCGTCATAGCCATAAATGCGGTAATTGTTGCGGTTTACGTTAGCATGGCGTACCTCGCCCCCAATCAACGCAGTAATATTGTGCGGACCGAAAGACTCGTTGAAATTGGTTTGTATCCGGGCTTGGTGGGCTTGCAGCGTTTCGTTGGATAGATCAAGTATGTCGCCTATCGGCACAGGTCTGGCAACGTTGTTTTCCTGGTCTATCTGTGTATAATAATTGATGATGTCACGGGTAAAAAAACTTCCTGATCCCTGCCGGTTACGGCCCTTGTTATCTTGCCTTTCATATTGGTATTTTACGTCCAGATCAAGGCTTTTAAGGAAAGAATAGTTTATTCCGGTATTTATGAGAATGTCCTGTGTGACGGTCGACAGCCCGGAATGTTTGTAGTCTTCCAATGGTATGTAACTCCAGTCGAGTAATCTGCCCGTTTCATTGGTTTCGTCAATGAAGGTTTGCCGGTAATTCTTGGTAAGGGATAAAGGATTGCCCGCTTGGTCGGCCAATTCCGCATAAGGGTACAACGATCCGTAGTAGGTTATCTGCCCATAACCCGGCCTGCCGTTGGTCGCATTGTTCTGTGTATACTGCAATGACGTGCTTATTTGCAGATTGTCGGACGGGCGGTATGTATTTGCCAATTTGAGATTGAGTCTTTGGAAAGTGGCATCGAGGTTATCTGTGTTGCGGTCATATCCCGCCAATGCGTTCCACGCCAACCGATCACTTCCACCCTGTAATGTAAGCGCGTATTGCTGGTTGAACTCCTGTTGGTACAAATGGTCCAAAAAGTCCCTCCGCACATCGATTTGCCGCAGGGCATCGATCCGTTGGTCAATGGCGGCCAGTTCCGTGGCATTTGCGGTTTGCCGTTTGATGAGAAGCTCCACGACCGGGGTGAGTGGCGGTTTGTTGGCATTGTTAATATGCCGATTGTAATATCCCGCATCGAAAAGCATCGTTTCCACCTCGATATAATCCGACGAGGTCATTTGGGACAGGTAATAAAGGTCCGGTTTGTTACCCAGCGTTGCGTTTGCATTGAAATTGATCCGCAGGGGTTGGTTGAAACTCCCTTTTTTTGTGGTGATGACAATGACACCGTTTGCGGCACGTGCGCCCCATATCGATGCTGCCGATGCGTCTTTCAGTATGGTGATGCCTTCCACATCATTTGGGTTAATGTTGTTTATATCGCCCTCGTAAGGGAAATTATCGACAACAACCAAGGGGTCGGTCGGGCCGCTGAACGTTCCTACACCACGGACCAATGCCCTCCCGCTTGTGTTATTGTTCCTGTCTACCATGTAACCGTTCGCAACGGCTTCAAGCCTGCTTAGTATGTCTGTGCTGACCTGTTGCTGGAGCTTGTTTCCATTGATGTGGCTGAAGGAGCCCGTGGCCCGCTCACGTGGCAATTGCTGGAACCCCGTTGAGACGGTCACTTCTTCGATTAAATTTTCTGCGGCTGTCAGGTAGACCAGCAATGTGTCGGGAAAGGGGGATGGTAAGGATTGCGTATGCTCCCGGTATCCCACGAAACTCACGGTAAGTGAGGGCGTGTTGCCGGACAAGCGGATGGAAAATCGCCCCTGCATGTCAGTGGAAACCGTTTCTTTGGTATTGATATTCGTAATCGAAGCGCCCGGCAAAGGTTGCTTAGTTTCCTGTGAAAGCACGGTTCCGCGGAGCAGCTTTTGTGCTGACAGCGGATTTGTGTGGACAAGGAATAGTGAAACCAGTAAAGAAGAATACAATATAAAGTACTTCATAACATTGAGAATGAAAAAGTATGGATGTTTGGTTATCGGTGGTTTTTATCGCTTAGGACGAACATATCAAGTTCGCGTTCCGCTTCCGTTATTTTTAAACCGTATGGTATCAAAGCGGCATTCAGTCGCTCCGTTTCCGTTATGCGGACTATTTCTTTGGGCAATAGTCCGGTATAGTGGCTTTCGTCAATGAGGGGAATGGCCTCGGGGTAGCATTCGGTACCGTTGTCTTTCGCCCAGTTCCAGTGTTTTATTAAGGATTCAATTGGCTGTCCCCCGCCCGTTTCGATTGATGCCAAGGTATTGGTGCCATTCCTTTCGATGACCAGGCATCTGATTTTCCTTTTTTCGATTCTTCCATTGTAGCCCGTGTAACGGTTAAGCTCCGAGAGCATAATATGATGGAGTGAATCTGCAATCCCGACAGGAACGATCAGTTCATAGGAGTGGTATTTGTCGCGGTTAAACGGCTCGGATTGGCTGATCACGATGGACGCGGTATCTTCCACTTCGAGAACGCATCTTGCCTTGTTGAAGTCAGGGAATATTTCCTTTACCGTAACGGCATATAGGTTATAAATGCTGTAATTTGAAAGGTATTTGCCATGAACAATTCCGTTGGTTTTGCGTGGACCTATTCCGGTGCCAACACCGGAATGGTAGCCCTTTATGAAAATCGAATATTGCTGAAGCTGGTCCAACGGCAGGTCATCACCCATAAACAGCGGCTTTCCTGTATCAATATCCTTTTTGGTCGGAATGTTCGGGACTCGGTTTCTCAGCAGTTGGGAGAATTGGGCAGTTCCGATTTCGGCAGCCCCTGTAATTGCCAAGACCGTCCCATTTGAGCCTATCCAAGCGTAATGCGGTACGGATATGAACGGGAAATAGGTTTCGATGTTCTTAGCGTCAATTGCGGAAGTGAGTGCTAATTTGACGTTGTTCCGGCTTTTATATCTTTCAAAATAGGGAAGCACTTCCTTTTCCCTTTGATTCGAAACCAAAAGGACATTGAAGCTGTCGGCGTGTTTTTGTTGCAGTTGTTCGAGTTTTGGAAACTGTGCAACGCAGGAAGAACACCATGTGGCCCAAAAATCCAGTAGGATCAATTTGCCTTTATAATCAGCAAGCGTAATGGTTTCCTTGCCCTCTGGGTGGTTCACCACTTGCAGCGGCATATTCCACACTTCTTCCGGTATGGGGTCACCGATTTGCAGGGCTTGGATGCCGATTTTTGTGGTGTCGGTCGGATGCACGTTGGCTGATGCGTGTGTCACTCCTATAAGTAAGGCAGCAAAAAACGAGAGGCTTGGTATAGGCCTCTTGGTGTGGTTCAGGATTGGGCCCGATAGTGAGGATGCATGGGTATCGCCGTGCAATGAGGCCCCGCTTACGCGGAACCCTGCACGGCTTCCAAACACATGATTTTTTCGGCGGTGCGGTGCAGCACCGCCCGTTTCTTTTATGTGGGTGCTATTGGTTTGGATATTTTTGGGCATGGCTTGCCCGGTACGTGTAAAAACGTGCATTTCCTGTTAGGTAAGTCATTGGATAATAAGTAAGTTAGTCCGAGAAATTCAGAGGTACGAGATGCACTAAACAGGGCTTTTGATGATATTTTTATATTGGTTTTTGGCCGAAAATGACTGGATGGGAAGCGGGCAAAAACAAAAAAATCCCTGCCGCTTGCCGTTTGGTAAGCAGACAGAAAATTTTCGTGTCTTTTGGGTATCGCTCATTATCGTTTTTCAACAATGAGCCTCGAACTTCTTTACATTATCGGTAATTAGCTATAGGGCCGGTAACTTACAAAGTCTAATGTCAGCAGGCTCTGGTAAAGCCTACCAACTCCGAAGAGTTGGCCACCTACAAAAGAACTAAGCAAGCACCGGCCCTATAGCAATATAGGGGCCGGACACTTTACTTACGCTCGTAGGTGTGAATTACCAGATTCGCTGAACGAGGCTCGTAAAGGCTCTAAATTATCTTTAAAAGAGCCACAAGATAAAAAGAACTATTTAATTTTCACTTTACTTTCAAACAATATTCACGTTTATAACAAAAATATCGTGTTTGTTTTCTTTTATGTATATATTTGCTTTTGTTTAATCAGTCATTTAATGCTGTAAAGCTCTGATAATTAATAAATATAGGCAACAACATATTGTTATTAAATAATAACCTTTTATTACTGTCATGGAAATAGGACCAAAATTAAGGAAGTTAAGGGAACAATACGGTTTCAGTCAGGAATATGTCGCCACGGAACTTGGTATTAGTCAGGCAGCTTATCATAAAATTGAAGTTCAGCAAATTAGACTTAGCGTGGATCGCGCGAAGCAACTTGCCAAAATATACGATATAGATCCGGAGTACTTTTATTCGACTGAAGCGTCGGTTGTCCACAACAACTACAGTAGCGGGAGTTACAGTAATTCGAATAACGGAACAATTGAGAAGTATGAAAACAACAACGTACCCAAAGAATTGGTAGATTTGCTGCGTGAGGAATTAAAAAGTGCAAAAGAAGAGCGAAAAATATTCACTACTCTAATTGAAAAACTGATCAACAACAAAAAACTTTGACTTATGATTACACCTCATATCCTAGAAGCAAAGAACAGTGAGCTGAAATGGGATTTACCACTTGCTGCAGAAAAGGCAAATATGGAATTGGATCATTATATGTCTATTTTCACCGGCGTAACGCCCCCAAGCTTTGAAGACGCCGAGAAATTGTCCAAAGCATATGACATCCCCTTTGGGGAGTTTCTGAGAGAAGGAGATTCTGCCACACATCTTAATATTGGCTCTGGCACTTATAGTAACAGCAATCATGGTTATATCAAGGAGGTTGTATACAACGCCGATAGAGGCCTAGCCGAACTAGTAAAAGATCTGATTTCAGCCATTAAACCTGATATCGTGTGGCCGGAGAAAAAGGTGGAGCAAGGGGATAAATCATAACGCATTTTGTTATGGCTGATGTAACTATCTCGTAAGCCGATTGGCTCAAAAACCTAAAAGAACGCGTAAGAAAAGTGCTGGTAAGAGCGAGGAGTAATCGCTGATTAGCTATTTTCAGAAAGAGACAAATACTTAATGGTACCATCAAACTATCATCAGACATTAGCTACCCTGAAAGAACGGATAGCAACGGCACAGTACAAAAGCTATTCGTTGGTAAACCAAGAGCTTATCTTGATGTATCTCGATTTTGGCCATGTGCTGTCTGAACGTGTAAAAGGTGGGTGGGGAATGAGTGTTATCGATACATTGTCAATAGACTTACAGGCAGCCTATCCGGGTGTGAAAGGTTTGTCGGCGCGGAACCTGCGGAGGATGAAACTTATTTTTGAGGAGACACGCCAAAGCGAATTTTGGCCACAGCTTGTGGCCAAAATCCCATGGGGGCACACCAGCCTGATATTTGAAAAGGTAAAAGATTCCGACCAACGCACATTTTACCTCCAAATGTGTGGAGAAAGGGGGTGGAGTCGAAGCGTTTTAGAGGAGGAGATACGCTTTGACGCGTACAGTAAACGCCTACAATTCCAAAACAATTTTTCCGTAGCATTGAAAGAATCCGACCTTAGCACCTATCGATTGGAATTCAAGGATGAATACAATCTCTCTTTCTTAGGATTGGAAGACACCCACACTGAAAAGCAACTTGAAAACGCACTGATAGATAACGTCACGAAAACCTTAGGCCAATTCGGAAACAATTTCGCATTCATGGGCCGCCAATTCCGCTTGGAATTGGATGGCAAAGAATATTTTATCGATATTTTGTTTTATCACCGTAAACTAAGATGCATGATTGCTTTGGAACTGAAAGCAACGGAATTCAAACCGGAACACAGCCAACAGTTAAATTGGTACCTCCATTTATTGGATAAAATCATAAAATACCCGGAGGATAACCCAAGTATCGGGATTCTACTTTGCAAGAGCAAAAGCACGCTAACCGTAGAATATGCGCTCGAATTGGTCAATAAGCCGATGGGGGTATCTACTTATCATTATCGACAACTGCCAAAAGAGATTGCGCAATATCTGCCGGATGAGGATGATTTCTATCGCATACTCGGTGAATGTGACGATGGCGAAGCCAGTGAATAACAAGGCCGATATTTTCAAATGAGCAAATTGTCGTATCGGCGATACGAGAATCGGGTAAGGAGATAAATCGTAACAATTAGTAATGCCTAAGTCAAAACACAAAGAGGATATACATACCGAATTTAAAAGTTCGTTTACCGATGCCATGATCGAATCGCTGACGGCTTTTGCCAACAGCAAGGGGGGCAGGATGTTGATCGGTGTGGATGACAAGGGCCAACTGCCGGTAAAGAACAGGAAATTAAATTCTGCAACAGCTTGTTGCAGAATTTACTGACGGTCTATATTAGTAAGATACATGAAACCCATTCACGAAAAAGAATACCAGAAACTGTTTGAGGAAGTAAAACATGAATTCCTAGCCGGGCGTATCACGGCCATAAGAGCTATTAATAGGGAACAAATAGCACGTTATTTTTCGGTGGGCCAGAAAATCATTGAGCGGCAAGAGCAATATGGTTGGGGCAAGTCAATTGTGGAAAGGTTAGCTTCGGATCTGCAGAAACAATTTCCGAATGATAGCGGCTTTTCGACCCGGAACTTGTGGAATATGCGCCGATTCTATGAACAGTATTCGGCTCATCCAAATCTGCAACAGCTTGTTGCAGAAATTCCATGGGGGCATAACCTATTGATTATGAGTAAAGCCAATTCAATAGAAGAAGCCGAGTTTTACATAAAACAAACCACTCTGAATGGATGGAGCCGGAATGTTTTGCTCAACTTTATCAAAGCTGACACCTATAACGCAAGCTTAGTTGAAAAGAAACAACACAACTTCGCAGTGACATTGCCCGAACACCTAGCAGAACAAGCGGAAGAAACCATTCGGAGTGAATATAGTTTGGACTTTCTCGGCATCACGAAACCCGTCAAAGAACGAGAATTGGAAAACAAAATGATTGAGAACATCAGGGATGTGTTGCTCGCACTTGGGTATGGGTTTGCCTATATGGGGAACCAATACAAAATCAAACTTGGCCGCAATGAATATTTCATTGATTTGCTTTTTTATCACCGCCATCTCCAATGCATGGTTGCTGTCGAACTCAAAGCCGGAAAATTTGAGCCATCACATGCAGCCCAACTGAACTATTATTTAGAGGTTTTGGATGATACGGTAAAACAACCCCATGAAAACCCTTCGATCGGTATATTGCTGTGCGCGGAAAAGGACAACTTAGAAGTAGAATATGCTTTGCGAATATCCAATAAGCCGATTGGGGTAGCTGAATACAGTTTGACTAAAAAATTACCAAAGAATTTAAAAAAGGTCTTGCCTGAAGCCAACGAGATCAGAAAATTGCTGAAGTAGTATCATGCAGATCAACTATCTACGTCAATACTAGGCAAACAGAACTATACCATGTTAACCAAACTACACCTAAAAAATTTCAAGATATTCAGAGAAGAAGAGTTTGAACTAGCGCCGCTTACCTTGATATCAGGGTTAAACGGCCTGGGTAAATCCAGCATCATCCAATCGCTCCTTCTCCTGAAACAGAGTTACGAAATCGGTTACCTTACCTCCCAAAGCAAGGTGGACCTATCGAACGACTATGTGAACCTTGAAAGTGCCGAAGCCCTCTTGTATGCGTTGGAAACGACTGATGCGACGAATGTTGCCATTGGGCTGGAAACCATTGATGGGGATAAGCATGTGTGGGATATTGACGCGACGAATCCAAAATCGAAAGTGCTTAATTGTACCCACACGGGAACTGGCCCTTTGGAAAAGCTAGCATTATTCCAAGAAGATTTCATGTTTCTCGATGCGGAGCGCTGGGGGCCGAGGGAGACGTATTACAAGAAGGAAAAACGGGCCTATAACACGAAGCTCGGTATTCAGGGCGAACTTGCACCCGCCTATATCAATGATGCGTTGCTGAACAATGAGCAGATCGGCATGGAACAGCTGATGCATCCTTCGCTCTCGTCGCCGGACTTGTATGAAAACCTGAATGCCTGGTTATCCGATATCATGTCGTTGCCCGTAAAGACAAGGGTAACGGAATTGGATGAATCGCGCGTGAAGCTATCCTACCAATTCGAAGGAGCCAAAGGTATGGCATATTCAGCCTTGCAGGTCGGGTTTGGGTTCACGTTTAGCATGCCGGTGATATTGGCCGCTTTGCGGGCGAAAAAAGGCGATCTGGTCATCGTGGAAAATCCCGAAGCGCACCTGCATCCATCTGCCCAAGTGAAAATAGGCCGCCTGCTGTCGTTGGCGGCTGCCAATGGGGTACAGATCATCATCGAATCCCATAGTGACCATATCCTGAACAGCGTGAGGCTCTCCTTCAGGGAAAATATCTTGGTGGATGGGCAAATAAAGTTTATCCATATCAGGAATATCAGATCGAACAACGGAATCCTGCCAATGGTCGATTCCGTAATCTTGAAGGACAAAGGAAAACTTAGCCACCGCCCGCCTGAATTTTTCGATGAGTGGGACAGGATGCTGACCAAACTTCTGTAACCTTGATTACCGGCATGGCTGTCCGCTCTTTCTCGCCATGGCACGATCTGATCCATAGCCGCATTAATTGACGCAAAAAATCCCTGTTCCTTACCGGAACAGGGACTCGCCCCAATGGGATTAGGGGCTATCAACCTAAACCTAAGTACAAAGATAGTGATACCGCCCCTTCTTTCCAAATAACGACAGCGTAAAACCGAGGCGAAAGTCTCCGGTCTTATGGCGTCGCAGCTTACTTTTCCCTCATCCTATCTACTTTATTCCGTGCCTTTTCGGCCTCTTTTTCTTTTTTTAAAGCCGCTTTCTCGGCCAGCCGAAACGCCTCCTGCACCGCTTCCAGCCGCTCAACGTCCATCCGTGCCGAATCGGGATTGGCCGTGTAGGCGCGCTCCGCCCATGCAGCGGCCGTTGGGTAATACTGGCGTACCATGCGGTATTTGACATCGTTGGCCTGTAGCTCACCGTTCCGCTGCCATAGGTGGAAGGCTACGGCAAGCGTGGCGGCAAATGCTGCCAAAAGAAGAAAGACACCGATGATGGTACCCCTTGATCGGTCAGAGAAATCATGCTGGTGGGTCACCTTCATGGTGTCGGGCATTTTGGCCGCAAGCCGCTCCATGCGCTGTCCGAGTTCATGCGTCACGGCGTGATCGGGCAGTGCCGCCCGTATCTGCTGCAACGCACTTTGGATTTCGGCCAGTTGGTCCCCGTAGTCCGGCACCTCCACCTTCCGGTTTTCCAGTTCCGTGATGCGCCGCTCCTGCTGCAACTGCAAATCGGCGGTGTCCTTTAATCTGTTTTCGAGTTCCTGTATTTCTTTCATGCCTGTTATGGTTTTACCTGCTGATTCCCCGTGATTGTTCCGCTTCTTGTTTTTTCCGTTTCCGCCTGCGTTTCTCCGCATCGCCTACGGGGTCGGGTTCCGGAGCGATGTATACCGGGGCAAATAGTATATCGAGCAGGCCCGCGCCGTGCGATGGCTCATGGGATTGCTGCCGCCCGTGGTGCGTATCCAGCACCTCCCTGATCTGCTCGCCCAATGTACGCCTGCTCATAAGGTTTTCGGCCGTGGAGTGTTCCAAACCCCTATTCCTTTGTAACTGCTTGTTAAGACCCACAAAGCTGAATTGCCGGTCAATGGCCGACCCCTTGAATTTCACACCGTCTTTTTCAAAGGAAATACCCTGCACCTCTTTGGTGCCGCTACGGTATTTGTACTGGATGCCGATGCCTCTGGCTGCAAGCAGCTTTTCAAGTTGCTTCCATGAAGTAGCCTTGGCTACGGCCGGCTTCAGTGCATCGTAAATCACGTAGCGTACCTTTTCCCTGCCTCGCAATGCCTGCCTGTTTACCTGTTCCTTACCCTTGCCCATGTGGTAACCATAGCGCTCGGTCATCTCCCTGCACACCCTGTGGTTCTTCTCCCATAGGTTGTAATTGCTTACGGTGTTGCCTGAATTGTCCACGCGGTTGTACACGATATGCAGGTGTGGGTGGTTCCGGTCTGTATGAAGCACCACAAGGTACTGCGTATCGGTGATGCCCATCTTTTCCATGTATTCCCTTGCGTGCGCCGCCATCTTTTCCACCGTGAGTTTTGGCCGGTCTTCATTACTCCAACTCAATACGGCGTGGCCCACGGCCTTGCCCAATGACGGCCTTAATCTGCGCTGCGCGTTGAAGTCATTGATGATCGCCTTGGTGTCGTAGTCGCGTATGCCCTTAGCATCCAGTACGGCCGACTTTTCCTTTTGCAGCAGGTAGCGGATGCACCCGCCGAAGCTTTTCCCCGTTATCTGCTTACCTATCATCGCTGCCAATCTTTTTGATTAACCCCTCAACGGCCGTGAGCAGTTCACGGCAGTTTCCCATGATGGATACCAGCCCGGCGGTATGGGCCAGCTTGGTAAGCTGGTTGAGGTTGTTGGCCATACCGGACAGCATGCGCAGGTATCCGGCTTCCTCTTTGGATAGCCGTGGTTTCACCACCGCGTTTTTCGCCGCCTGCCTGAACCAGTCGCTTATCCGCATGCCCGCATCCCTTGCCCTTCCCGCGATGGCCAACCGCTCTATCGGGGTCAGCCGCACCACCAGCGAACCGCTGCGCGTGATGGCCTTTTTCGGCCGTCCGCGTTTACGTGATTTTGTCCCGTTTCTTTCTTCTTTCGCCGGCCCTGTCATGGTCTCCTCCTTCCAATTCTGAAGATTGCGACCAACGGGAGCATCGGCCCGATTGCCACCGCATGGGCGTGGCAATCGGGTTTTTTGCATTGCAAAAAAATAAACTCGCTCCCTACAAGTCTGCTAATAGGGGTGCGGTCGGTGGGGATAGGGTAGGCCGGCGTTCCGGGGCTTTCCATATAGCCGGATATATGTATAGACAGATGTGCCGATACGAAGGGTGTCCTCATTTGGATTGCCCCCCTTTCCTGCTTAGGGCGCCCGCAATGGCTTCGTCCGAATAGTAGACCTTGCGGCCGATACGGTCGGGCACGAGGATGCCTGACTTTTCCCAATAGTGCATGGTGGAATAGGCCACGCCAAGCAGCCGCCTTGTCTCTGCCCTTGACCTGTACCCGAGATTGGGCGTGGGTGCGGTCTGCTTTTCTGCTGTTTCCCCGTGGAGTGCCTCCCTGACGGCCCCCTTTACCTGCTCGGATAGGATTTCCTTGAACTCCCTGTCCGAATAGCTTGTGAATATCTGCGCCATATCAAACGTATTTGTATGGAGCAATGTTCGTGGGGATTCAAAGGGGGATTGGTCACTATTTCATATTTGTCAGGTTTGCACGATACTCCGTCCTTTTGGGGAATACACCGCAGGCCGGACAGGGAACTGATTAGACCAGATTGTGGGCTGCTATTCGGTAAACTCGATATGTGACACCAAATAGGATTTTCCAAAGTTTTCCGGGTCGTGGGTCACGGTGGCTTTGATTGCCCTCCATTTTATCACAGGGGGCGTTCCGTGTGTTTGATAGTTTTCAAGCAGTTCATTGTTGTGCTGCCATATTTCTTCCAGTTGGCTCCCCACTTCCTCATTGGCATGGGTGAGGGTTAGCCTTTCGGGGATAAAATGGTAGTGGCCATCCTGTTTCCGGAGCATGATTACCGGGCCTCCAGGCACATGGGACTGGATAAGCGCTATTTCGAAAGGCTCATTGCCCTCGTATTTCTCTTCGCTGACGACCCCGATGAATTCAAGATGGTAAGCGGGGCCGTCCATCGCCGGGACTTCCGGTGCGACCATCCTTGCTTTCACCCGGTAGTTATAGCCGGGTTCCCGTTCGGTAAAGCCGGAGAGGTGCATGCTTCCGGGTTCATTTCGGGGAAGTAGCAGCAATTGGTCACCTATCGCACCGTAGCGATGGCTGACCAGCACTTCCACTTCCTGCCCATTTTTAAGGTTCCAAGGTCCGTGGACTTCCTCTTTGGAGCAAGCGGCAAGGACAAGGATGGCAAAGAGTAAATAAATATGCTTCATGGTTTATAAAGAATAAAGTTTGTTGGTATATACACGATGAACGGGATTGCGGAGCATAACGCTACATTGGCACTATGCTTTCCTGATGCTATTGACGAATTTTCCCTTGGTAAATTTCACGCCGGGGCAGATGCTTTTCAGGTAGTCAAGCACTTTGTGTTCATTGTCGGCCTCGTAACTCCGCAGTTCGGTGCTCCCCATGCTGTTGAACAGTTTGTAGTACCGCAGGGCGGTGCCCTGTTCGATGGGGCCGCCGCCAAGGATTTTCCGTAGTATTATGGCGCGTTGGCCATACTTGATCTGGTCGTTCCAGATGGCATTGTCGAGGAAGCCCAGTTTGTAAAGGTAGTACATCCGGAGTTTACCGTCCTTGATGGGGCCGGATTGGTCGGCTCCGGCGCCGTCCGCTTCTTCTTCCTGCTGGTATTTCGTTAGTATTTCCTCCAAGGCGCGGTTACGTTCCGCGAGGGTGGCTATTTCAGCCTGCTGCTCGTTGACTTTGAGGGCAAGGTCTTGCTGCTGCGTCTGCTTGACAGCCAATAGCATATTCCTTTCCACCATCGCGATTTCCATTTCCTTTAGCGCGTTTTCAAGTTCCCTTATCCTTTCGCGCTCCGCGGAGTTGTATTGGTCGAGGACGCCCCTAATGCCCTGAATGAGGTAGGATCGGATCTGGTCGGGGTCGCCGTCTATGAAATAGGTATCCCTTATATCGTCGTCGTCCTGTATCATATCGAAGATGATGTTATCACTGCTCATCTGCTTCAACCCCGTTTCGTAACGCCTGAATTTGTCCACGTCGATACGCACCCGTATCTTCCGCATGCCGCGTTCCGGGGTTGCCGCCTCCAGCTCCGCAAGCAACGGGGCCAGTCTCGTGCGCACTTCCTCCCTGAAACGGGGTAGGTATGCCGTATCGGTGATGGCTCCGGCCAAACGGTGGTAGGTGCCATCGTTGATGCCCCTGAAAAATTCCATCCAACGGGTTGCAAAATAGTCGCGTCCGGGCATGGCATCCCATTCCAGCCCCATGCCCGTTTGCAGGAATGTCCAGCCGTACCAAGTGTAATCGTTAAGTAGGCTGTTTAGGCGTTTGAAGTCCTGTAAGTCCATCTATGCTGTGTTTTGGTCATCCGACCGGTTCTAACTCTGCTTTTGCCATTACCGCATCCAGTATCAGCTGCGCGTTTTCCTCCGGTGTCATCCGGATATACTTGAAGAAATTGGCTTCGGTGGAGTGCCCCGTTATCTTCATGATGGTAAGGGCGGGAAGCCTGTAATGTTTGTACATATTGGTCGCGAACGAACGCCTTGCCGTGTGCGTGTCCACGGCTTGGTAAAACGGTATGGTCACCTGTACCCGTTTGCCAGCCTCCGGCACTGAAAGGATAATGGCATGGTCGAGTTTCGCCATCTTCGCGATGGTTTTGATGTAGTCGTTCAGCTTCTGGTTACTGATGGGGTTGGGATATGCGTATGTGCCATCCTCCAAGCGGTATTTTTCCAGTATCTCCCGCGTGGCCGGTAATATCGGGATAGCGACTGATACGCCAACTTTCTCTGTTTCGATATGGATGAAGTCGCCCATTACACGCGCCTTCTTGGCCATCACCGAATAGTCCTGGAAGCGCAGGCCCGTCCATGCGCCAAGCAGGAACAGGTCGCGTGCGTTGGCAAGTCCGGGATGCCCCGCGAGGTCAAGCGCCCGTATCTTTTCCAGTTGCTGGATGTTCAGGTAGATGGCATCGGTTTCCTCCTGCATCTTGATGAAGGCCTTGGACCTGTATGCCGCGTTGGAATGCCACCCCAATTCCTCGGCCTCACCCATGAACAGCTTGACGTGCTTGATGATCTTGCCGAAATAGTTCAGCGAAACCTCCTTGACAGAAAACATGTAGTCCTGTAGGTCGTAATAGAAGTCCATCGTAATGTCCATGAAGTTCAGCCCTTTCAGTTTCCTGTCATCTACGTATTCGAGCAGTAGCTGGTGGCTCCCCTCGTACGAACCTATCGTACCCGTCCGATATCGCTGCCCCCTGCGTTTTCCTTTCAGGATGACGCGCTTGCCTTGGCGGCTTAGTTCTATCTGTCGGTCGAAAAAGGAAAGTAGCGATTGGGTGGGTTCGGATGCATTATCAATGGAACCCCCGCTAAGCGATTGCATGACCTGTTGCTTGAATAGCGCTTTGTCCGGATAGGCGTGGTGCCGGTTTACATATGTCCGGTACTCGGTTTCCACAGCGGCCTTTACCGAGGTCAGTTTTTCGACGATGGTGTTTGCCTCGGCCTTTTCCAATCCTTTCATACCGCCGATGGGCCGTTCCTTTTCCGTGTTCCACTTGGCGGGGAGTACCTTTGCTCCGGTGGGTATTTTTACCACTGGCTTGCCGTTGTACTCCACAAAACACGTGATGGGTGTGGGTTTGGTGGCGTTTGCTTCCCTCAACCGGAAATTGATGCCGCATTCGATTTTGATCGTCCTGCTCATAATCAATTGGTTTTTAACAGCTTTAACAATAATGCAAGGTAGCAAATACCATTGAGATAAACAAGGGTTTCGGGGTTCTTTTGGGGATTCTTTTTGTCGAATTCGGGTGGTTTTGGTTGAATTGCAATAAATTAAGAACAGCCTTTAAGATGTCTTAAAGGCTGCTTTTGAATCTGACCGACCGTCTTTGGTGGTCTTTTGTGTTCCCGAAGGGATTCGAACCCCTATCTTCAGAACCGGAATCTGAAATTCTATCCATTGAACTACGGGAACGGGAGTGCAAAGATATTGATTTGGTTTATTTATTTGAACTGCATCTTGAAATTTTTAATCATGATGGCCCATATCGTTCACCTATAGTGATGGTTTTTTCCAAATAATCACCCATTGGCAGATAATAGCTTTATTATTTTCGCTTATATTTGGTGCATGCCATATACCTGATGGTGATGGCGCACCGAATAAAATGCCGTTTATGAATATCATTACCATCATCAAGAAATTCAACATTGCTTCCGAACGGGAGGATTACGACATCATCCATGACACGGTAGAGAAAGGGATTTATTTCAGGGGAACAAACCTTTGGATATTGATTTTTGCAATCATCATTGCCTGTGTGGGGCTTAATGTCAATTCCACAGCTGTGATTATTGGTGCGATGCTTATTTCTCCCTTAATGGGCCCGATATTGGGTATCGGCTATAGCTTGGCCACCTATGAATTTAGCTTATTGAAGAAAGCGTTGACCAATTTCGGCTTCGCTGTGGCTTCCAGCTTGGTGGCCTCCACTTGCTATTTTTTTGTCACCCCCATCAATGAGGCACATTCTGAACTCTTGGCCCGTACCCAACCGAATATATATGATGTACTGATTGCGCTGTTTGGTGGGCTTGCGGGTATTGTAGCGCTTTCGAGTAAGCAGAAGGGGAATGTGATTCCCGGAGTAGCTATCGCCACTGCATTGATGCCTCCATTGTGTACCGCTGGTTATGGCCTTGCTACAGCTAATTGGCCATATTTCTTCGGCGCTTTTTACCTTTTCACCATCAACACCGTTTTCATTGCCGCGGCGACACTGGTGATTGTCCGTTTCCTAAAGTACCCGATCTGGCATGAAACCGAAGAGGGTTTAAAGAAATCGGCTAATAGGTGGGTGAGTTTTATCGTGACCATCACCATGATCCCGAGTCTTTATTTTGGTTATATCTTGGTTCAGCAAGAGCGTTTTAACCAACATGCGAATACATTCATCCGCAACGAAACCTATATCGAAGATGATTACCTGCTCTCATCAGAAGTAGACCCTTCTCAACGAAGCATTCGATTGGTATACGGGGGAAAGCCAATCACGGATGAGGAGAAAAGCAGACTAGAAAGCAAAATCAATAATTATCCACTGGAGGGGACAACATTGATCATCCAACAGGGTTTTTCCATATCCGACGGGCAGGATGAGTTGCAGGCGATGGGAAGGAGCCAATCAGAAATCAGCCGATTGAGGGGCGAACTTGCCAAACACCTCCAACGACAAGATAGCATTGCCAGACAGAAGGAGCTGGGGAAGCAGTTGTTGGCTGAGCTGCAACCGATTTTTCCGGAAATCAGAACCTGTGGCGCGAGCGAGCAGGTTATTTTTGGCGACTCCCTCCGATCGAGCATTTACCAAGCGTTGATTGTGGGATCAACGAATTCCCGCAAGACCAATGCTGAAAAACAAAAATTGGAACAATGGTTCCGCTCACGCTTGGACGCCGATTCCATCAAAGTATATATCGAGGCTTACTGACAGACCGGGCTTTATTAAGTGATTCCTATGGATGCATGGCAGTTTTCTGTTTTCTCGCGAAGGCGCAAAACCGCTAAAGCTCACGTCGCAAGCGATGCTTCTTAGGTTTGCCGTGCGTCCGCGATAAACCGATGAGGTTTTTGATTAAATTATTATTTATAAATTTGCCTACTTCGCTGCGATTGGTTTTCATCGCATAAATCCAGTTATTTAATGATGTCGCTTCAATTTATTGATTGGTTGCTCATAGCATGTTATTTATTGTTCGCAATAGGGGTGGGTTTTTGGGTAAAGGAAAAGGCTGGCACCAGTATGGAAAGCTATTTCCTTGCCGATAGGTCTCTCCCTTGGTGGTGGGCCGGTACATCCATCGCAGCCACCACATTTGCAGCAGACACACCGCTGGCGATTACCGGTATCGTGGCCGCCAGGGGATTATCGGGCAACTGGGTGTGGATGTCGTGGATTGCAGTGCACGCGGCCGTGGCAATCATCTTTGCTCGCATGTGGCGCAGTAGCGGGGTAATAACAGATGCCCAATTCATCGCATTGCGGTATTCAGGGAAGACGGCTTCCATGTTACGGTGGTTTCGGGCCACCCTGTATGGGTTTGTCTATAATGCCATCATTTTGGGCTGGGTGTTGCGTGCCATGGGCAAGATTGTAGAGCCATTTTTCCACTGGGAGGAATGGACGCCTGGATTGGTGGCTATCGTTGGAAATTTTATGCCCGGGGAATCGGCGTTAGGTTCCCCAAGCGATGTATTGACCATTTTTGCCCTCATCGCCATCGTTACTTTTTATGCTTCCCTTGGTGGTATACGAGGGGTTATCTTTACCGATTTAATTCAGTTTGCCATCGGAATAATTGGGAGTATATGGTTTGCTGTTACCGCATGGAAGGCGGTAGGCGGAAAATCAGGCATCCAATCAGGGTTGACTTCCCTATATGGTGAGGATCATGAGTTCTTAACATTTTTTCCCGCCGCCGGTGACGGATGGTTACAAGCGATTGGAATGGGAGCCTTTATGTTTGGCATGTACCTATTGGTGCAGTCGTATGCTAATGTGCCTTCCGACGGGGGAGGGTTCACCATGCAACGGCTCAGCACCACCAAAGACGAAAAACATGCAAAGAAGGCAGCTTTGCTTTTTATATTTTGGCAATATTTTGTACGTGTATGGCCCTGGTTTATTGTAGCTATTGCCGCATTGGTGCTTATACCACTCGGTGAGGAAAGTGCCTATCCATTAATGGTAAAAGACGGGACGGCTGACCGAGAGCTGGCCTATTCCGTGCTAATGGGTGAATTGTTGCCTTCAGGAGTATTGGGGTTGGTTATTGTCAGCCTTTTAGGAGCCTTTATGAGTACGGTAGATACACATTTTAACTGGGGCGCTTCATACGTGGTAAACGATATCTTCCTGCGGTTACATCCAAAGGCAACCGAACGCCAAAAATTCTGGGCAGCCCGATTGGCTGTGCTGGGATTTGCTTGTATGGCTATCTTGGTGAGTTTTCAAATTAATACCATTGAACAGGCATGGCGGTGGGTAGCGTTCATTGGTGCAGCATTGGGTATTCCTACAGCATTGCGTTGGCTTTGGTGGAGAGTCAACGCCACGGCCGAGCTGGCAAGTATGGGATTTGGGTTGATTACCGCATTGCTAGTCGTATTTTTCCTTGATATTCCATTTGAAGCACAACTTATCTATACATCGTTGGCCAGTTTGGTCGGTATGGTTGTTGGTATGACTTTTGGCAAACCCACTAATGAAACTGTACTTAAAACATTTCAGGAACAAGTAAATCCTATAGGGGTATGGCCTATTAATAGTCGTAAAAAAGCCGTTATTGGCCTCACTACGGCATTGGCAAAAGTGCTAGGCCTAGTTGGCTCAGCTATTTTGGTATGGATGCTCGGGATTAAACTCTTGTTTGGATAGGTATATTTACATCAAGCTGTATGCAGAGCTATACAAAGCTATACATTGAATCGGAAATGCATGATATCCCCATCTTGCACAATATAGCCCTTACCTTCTACACCCATCTTGCCTGCTTCCTTTACCGCGGCTTCTGAGCCGTATTTGATGAAATCCTCATATTTGATAACTTCGGCACGAATAAACCCCTTTTCAAAATCCGTATGGATTACACCCGCAGCTTGAGGGGCGGTAAACCCATTTTCGATGGTCCACGCACGTACTTCCTGTACGCCAGCCGTAAAGTAGGTGGCGAGTTTCAGCAGTTTATAAGCTACACGGATGAGCTTGTTCACACCCGATTCGTTGAGGCCAAGGTCTTCCAAGAAAAGCTGGCGCTCCTCATAGCTTTCCAGTTGTGCGATTTCCGATTCAATCTGCGCGGAAATGACCAGTAATTCAGCATCCTCGTCTTTGATGGCTTCACGCACCCGGTCCACATAGGTGTTGCCTGTATTGACTGATGCCTCATCCACGTTGCAGACGTATAGGATGGGTTTTACGGTAAGTAACGCCAAGTCATCGATAAATTCAAAATCCTCCTTTGAAATAGGCGCTGTACGGGCTGATTTGCCAGATTCCAAATGGTTTTTCACTACAGATAAGATTTCGTAGCTCCGCTTCGCTTCCTTATCTCCCCCGGTTTTAGCCTGCTTTTCTACCTTTTGGAGGCGTTTGGTCACCGAATCCAGGTCTTTCAATTGTAATTCCGTATCGATGATTTCCTTGTCACGCACGGGATCTACAGATCCATCAACGTGTACCACATTGCCATCATCAAAACAACGCAATACATGGATGATGGCATCTGTATTGCGGATATTCCCAAGGAATTGGTTTCCCAAGCCTTCGCCTTTGCTCGCACCTTTCACCAAGCCGGCGATGTCAACGATTTCAATCGTATTGGGTACCACCCGCTGTGGGATTACCAATTCTGCCAGCTTATTCAACCGTTCATCCGGTACAGTAATGACCCCCACATTGGGTTCGATGGTACAAAAGGGAAAATTGGCTGCCTGCGCTTTTGCGTTGGAAAGGCAGTTGAATAACGTGGATTTACCTACATTGGGTAGGCCTACGATGCCGCATTGTAATGCCATGAAGTCTGGATTTTTATAAAACGGTGCAAACTTAGATAAAATGCATGGTATTCACGAACGACATTTGAATAAAAACTGTGGTGAGTAATTGGCTTAAAAAGAGGCGATAGAAGGTTTATAATAATAATGAGACAAGAACTCTTATTTTTGGAATACCATGAAATGGGTAAAAATAGAAAACTCATCCATCCCCCAAACAGATGGTATCCGGAAAGCAAGGATAGACAGCAAGAATGTCTGCATCATCCGCCATGACGATAAGTTATATGCGACTTCAGTACGTTGCCCGCATGCTGGAGCCGATCTTTCCGGAGGATGGTGTGAAAAGGGTAGGCTAATTTGTCCATACCATCGGCACGCCTTTGATTTGGAAAGTGGCAAAGGCGACGAGGGGCAGGGCGATTACATACACGTGTACCCACTTGAGCAAAGGCCTGAAGGATGGTTTATCGGTCTGGAAGAAAGCTGGTTGACCAGGTTATTTTAAAAAACCTTTTATATATACTGCTTCAGGCAATTTTTTAACTGACTAAGGTAACCGCCGCCAAACAGGTTGAAATGCACCAGTAAGGGATAGAGGTTCCAAAGGTCAATACGTGTTTCCCAGTCATCCTGCAAAGGATAATCCTCATGATAAGCCGCATAAAACCGTTGTGAAAAGCCGCCGAATAGCTTGGTCATGGCGATATCCATTTCACGGTGCCCATAATATACCGCCGGATCGATTAATACAGGTTGGCCATTTGTGCCTATTAGGTAGTTGCCACCCCATAGGTCACCATGCAGTAAGGATGGGGGTTCTTGGGGATAAAGCGTATCCAAGCGGGCGAACAATTGATCGAACTGCCGCTGCAAACTGGTATTGAGTAACTGCTTTTGTGCTATATCCAATTGCTTTTGCAGTCGCTGTTGGATAAAAAAATCTGTCCAATCAGCCGATTGGGTATTGATTTGTAGCAAGCTACCAATAAAGTTGTCGTGATCGAGGCCGAAGTCGTTCGCATGATGACGGTGCAGTGCAGCCACCATGCGGCCCAATAACGCTTGGCTGCCTGCATCATTTTTGCTTCCCATGTCTATCCATTCCATGAGAATGAAAGTGTCGCCATGGGCTTGACCTACGGTGAATGTATGCGGGGCATTGACGCTGGACGACGATTCCCGTAGCAACATTAACCCTTTTGATTCGGCCAAAAATAGTTGGATGGCCCGATTAGCATCATTGACCTTTACGAAATATTGGCCCGATTGGGTTTTGATGTGGTATGCACGATTGATATCACCACCGGAAACTGACACTATGGACTTGATCTGGTAATCATTTGGCACCACCCCTTTAATGGCGGCTTCCAAGGCCTGGACAATGGGTTGGGACAGAAACATGCGGGAAGATAGTAAAAATTGATTAATGACTGCTGACAAAAACCTCAGTATCTTTGTAAGTCCACATATTTTCATAAGTTTGTTTTCGGTAGCTGTTGAAAAGATGCCTACAAAATTCATTACCAAATATAAGATACCCTTACTTTACGGCATTTCGCTGGCAATGCTGTTGTTTTTATTGCAATGGATTAAGCTACGTCTCGTCATTATTGACCACTATTTCGAAATCTATGTGGGCGCCATTGCCATTATCTTTACGGTACTAGGGATATGGCTTGCCTTGAAATTGACCAAACCTAAGGAGCGAATTGTCATCATAGAAAAGGAAATCCATGTACAGAACCAAGAGACTTTCACCTTAAATGAAAAAGCACTTGTACAGCTCGGTTTGAGCGTTCGGGAATTGGAAGTATTGAGGTTAATGGCGGAAGGATTGAGCAACCAAGAAATCGCAGCCAGGCTATTTGTCTCATTGAATACCGTGAAAACACATAATTCGCGGATTTTTGAAAAGATGGACGTGAAACGTCGGACTCAAGCGGTAGATATGGGTAAGAAGCTAGGTATCATTCCCTAACGATGGGTCATCCTTAAGGGTGAATAACTAGCTAATTGCTGAAATCACCCAAAAGTATGAATAAAACATGGAACGAATCGCTCATCTTTACACCAAATAACAGCCTTTAAAGATGAAGAAAAATGTAATTGTATTCGGACTGATATCGGGATTGATTATCACCGGAATGATGGTGTATTCCGTCAATTTATGCTACCATAGTGAAGATTTCAAAGGCAACGATATCGCAGGCTATGCGGCGATGATCGTCGCATTCTCGTTCATTTTCGTTGGTATACGAAACTACCGGAACAAGTACCTCAATGGTATCATTTCCTTTGGCAAAGCCTTCAAAACAGGGCTATACATCACCTTGGTGGCCTCCACCATCTATGTGCTGGTGTGGTTAGTTTACTACTATGGCTTTATCCCTGATTTCATGGATAAGTATACAGACTATGTGCTTCGCAACGCCGAATCTGATGGTGCCAATCCCACCGAATTGGCCAAAAAGACTGAAGAAATGGCCAAGTTCAAGGACCTGTACAAAAATCCGGTGATGGTGGTACTGATCACTTATTCTGAGGTATTCCCACTGGGATTGGTAATTTCATTGATCAGCGCGTTATTGTTGAAACGGAAAGCACACAGCGTAAACGTGGATAGTGTGACCGTATAAAATATGCACCTTTGTCACGATTTTTAGTTTTCTATTTATTGTTAGCAACAGTTTTCTCGGTAATCAACCAGTCGATGTTTTTTCTGATGGTCGCCTTGTCAGCGATTGAATTTGCAAGCTTAAAAGCGGTTTGAAAATGTTGCAAGGCTTGTGCACTATCCAAGTTGATGTAGAGACTACCCAATAGTGAATAATAGAAGTGATTATCTGTAAGCTTAAGCTTTTCCGCCTCCCTAATGGCTGTCTTTTTTCCATTGGCTTTTGAAAGCGCAAAAGTTCTGTTCAATGCAGCTATAGGTGAATATTCGATTTGCAGCAATTGATTGTAAAGTTGCAGGATATTTTCCCACTTCTCATTGGTGTCTTCTTTGTGTGTATGCCAATAAGCAATCCCTGCCTCTAAATGGTATTTTGATACTCGATTTCCTGTAGCAGCTTGGTTTAAAAAATAGGTGCCCTTTTCAATGAGTGCGCTATTCCAACGTGTTTCGTCCTGATCTTCATATAGAATGATTTCCCCATTATCAGTGAGTCGTGCGTCAAATCGTGAGGAATGAAAACACATCAAAGCTAGCAAGGCATTTACGGCAGGGGTATTTGTCTGTTCGTTTTCTACCAGCAAATAGGTTAGTCGCATCGCCTCGGCACAAAGGTCCTTGCGCAGTGTGGTGTTTTGTGAAACAGAATAATAGCCCCCGTTGAACAATAGGTATAAGGTTGTCAAGACGCTTTCCAGCCGTTCGTCGATCGCAGAAATCGAAGGTTGTGCGATTTTTATGTTTGCCGATTTTAATTTTTCTTTCGCCCGACTTATCCTTTTATAAACTACTTCCTTGTTGGTTAAAAATGCGTCTGCGATCTCCTGTATGCCAAAACCGCAAAGCAAATTTAAGGCAAGGGCAACTTGCGCTTCGACCGATATACATGGATTACAAACCGTAAACATCATAGCCAGTTGACTATCGTTAATATTTTTTTCCGATAAGTCAATCTCAATTTCATCAGCTTCGTTTGCCGTGTATGTTATTTCTTTCGCAAGCTTTTGCTCAAAAAGAGCATTTCGTTTCAGGTAGTTTTTGGTCTTATTTTTAGCAACGGTATAAAGCCAGGCAGTTGGGTTTTCAGGGGGTTTATCCATGCCCCATAATTCCGTTGCCGAAAGAAATGTATCGCTGACGATATCTTCAGCAATTTCTAGGTGTTTAATGCCAAACAGATAACAAAGTACCGAAACCATTTTTCGATACTCGGTCCTGAATAAATGCGGTAAAAGCGCTTCCTCTTCCATAACTTGAAACGGATGCCTTTGCATAAGCGCAAAGGCATCCGCTATTTTAACTGTTTTCCGCAGGTGAAACGGCCATCCTCACTTCAACATTTCCTCCCCATGCTAAAACTGGGCAACCTTTTGCGATTTCTACCGCTTCGTCAAAATCAGCTGCCCTCACAAAAATTAAGCCGCCTATTGATTCTTTGATCTCGGCATAGGGTCCGTCTGTGACCAGGTTGTTTGCCCTTACAACTTTGCCTTCCGCGCTCCATCTTTGCGGAGGCCTAACTAATTTGTTTTGAGCTGCAATTCCTCCTATCCAGTCCTGCCAAGGTTTTATTGCTGCTTGCATTTGTTCTGGGGAGGGTTGCTCTTCCTTTGTTGTATTGTCCCTACGGAACACTAATAAGAACTCAGTCATTTTATTAATTCTAATTGTTAATCTTTTACTATCGCTTTCCTAACCTCCAAATTGTCCAACCCTGTAAGTGCCCACCGGTGCACCAAAGGCAATATTGAATCGATTGTAGGTGTTGATCGTCGTAACGGCCAAGGTCAAATCTACTAATTCTTTTTCGGTAAAATGTTTGCCTGCTTCGGCATAGATGTCATCAGGTAAAAGCCCGTTATTAAGTTGTGTAAGGGTTTCTGCCCAAGCTAATGCCGACTGTTCTTTTTCGGAATAGAAGGGTGTTTCCCGCCAACTGCTTAGCGCATATAGGCGTTGCTCTGTTTCGCCTTTGGCCCGTAGATCCTTCGAGTGCATATCTAAGCAAAACGCACAGCCATTGATTTGTGATACCCTGAAATAAATCAGTTCTAATAGGTTTTTCTCGATAGTCGATTTACCCAAGTGCACTGCAATGTTGTACAGCGCTTTCATAGCATCTACTCCTGTTTCGTTGAAATTTAGTCTTTGTTCCATTTTTTTGAATTTTTTGTTGTTAAAGTCTAATGACAATCGAGTTTTCAAAATTGGACAACGTTTGATAACTATTTTTTTGCCGCCCATGGCATACAGGTACTGGACCATTTCCATGCCAAAGCACACCTTGTCATGCGCCCACAACAACCGACAGGCCTGCCGGCCTACGTTTACTTTCCCGCTCGGCAGTGGTGTAGACACGGCCTCCCATGGCTGCCTCGACAGCTTTCGGTTGGTAATCCGCATAAGCGGCTTCCATCCCTTCAAGAGTAGGCTTCGGGTGTACGTACGCTGCGGATTCTTTCATGGCCTTGGCAATCCGTCCGGCAGTGACCGGCAACTCGCCATCCCCGTAACGAATATACCGGTGTCGGCTGGTTGAATAGCGGTAACGCGTGGAAGGGCGGTCGACGCACGAAGTCGTACCGGGAAGACATGGAATATCAATTTGCTAAAGCAGGGTATACCGCAAATATGGCAAACAGGATTGTTTTCCGGCTAACCGGCCCGATGGTAGCCCAGCCATACTCGTTTACTCTTGGCCCCGGCACATCTCGCCCGGTGACATGGCCCATGCAGTGCAGGAAGTGAGCACTTCCGTGTAAATGCTACGCAACATTCTTTATAGGAAAAAACAAACACTGTGACGAAATACGATTCTGCGGCGGAACGGTATTGTCTCCAACAAAACCTATCCGTTGCCGTAATGGAACAATCCTGGGTTGCTGGAAAACAATACCGGGTTTGCGTGTAACCGTATCTATTCTCATAAAAAGTAAGCACCTCCGATAAAGCCGATAGCTATTTCCAAGCGGCAGCGCCCGATACCCAGAAAAGGCAATATAGGGCCACCGCGACAGCATCCGGTACCCAATCCGAAGCGCATTGGATCCGAGCATAACGATGCAGCATGAATCAAAAGGGGAGTACCTGCGGCTCATGCAAAAACAATGCACACATATTTAGATCACACGCGACTTATCTATGATGCAATAGATATCTCATACGAAATAATGCACGCACATCTGGGGTCTATTTGCACTACTGAAGATACGGTTCCACGGCACGTCTTTTCCCTGCCAGCGAAAAAGTATATTAGGTCAGTTAACACCAAACCGGTTTTTATCAAAAGGACAATACATATCGAACAAGTGAAAAAAGGTGCGACCCCACGGCATGTCCCTTCCACGAAAACCCAGACCCGTTTGACGTACAACGATGCCTATCGGGCGCCGAACCATTTGCGGTCGGCGCATTAAAAGCCTATTTTCATGCATCTTAAGCCTGTTTATGCCACCCGGAATACGATTTTGCCATGCCGTTTCACCACGTGTACCACAAAGTAAACCGTCCCGATGCGGAAGTATACCGTTCCCACGTGATGTTACGTAGCAATGGAATATACCTGAACCGTATTTGGGTTGTAGTAGATCGATAGACTGCGAAGTATTCATGAGTACTGCTAAAAACAAACAACAACAAATAATTTGCTTTTGCAAACCAATTATATTGCATATACAGCAAATTTATCTAAGTTTGAAAATGAAAACCCATCTTCATGAATTAAAATGGATACGCATATGACGCTTATAGCAAAAATACTGGTGGCGTTAGTGGCTATTGAGCATTTGTATATTTTGTGGATCGAGATGTTTGCATGGGAGACGGTGGGCAAGAAGACATTTAAAGGGAGCCTGCCCGACCATCTTTTTACACCAACCAAGACGTTGGCAGCCAACCAAGGGCTGTACAACGGTTTTTTGGCGGCAGGGCTTATTTGGTCGCTACTGATAGATGACCCCATGTGGAGCCGGCACATTGCCATTTTCTTTGTTTCCTGTGTTGCCGTTGCGGCGATTTATGGTGCGGTTACCGCAAGCAAGAAAATCTTATTTCTGCAAGGTCTGCCAGCTATCCTGACTTTGGCTGCTTTGTTATTTTTGCCCGTTTAGCAGGTTGTTTATTGTAGTTGCAATCCGATTGACTTTTGTCTCGTCAGTTTTCGCGGAATAAATCCAATCGATAAACGCTTTTTGCTCGCCTTCCGTTAGTTGCTTGAATTTCTCGTAAGCAGTTGGCTCGTCGGATAAGCACATGACAAGCTCATCCGGGATTTCCAAAGGCGCGCTGTCTTTGAATAAAACCACATTCACGAAATCACCCGCCTGTTTGCCTATTTGCTTTCTGATGGCTGCTTTTATGGGTAAGAACAGTCTGCCATTCCCCATCGGCTGCAAACGGATATCTATTACCGGAGGGATTATACCCAGAATAATTTTGGCGTAATCGTCACTTACAATTTCGGTAAACTTACCACATCCACCTACCGAAGCCGGTCGACGGGCGCGCAGGAAAACGAACGGGCGAGGTGAGGGGTAGCAAATGCCTGGAAGCTATTATAAACATGGCGGCTAACCATTTAGAATTTGATGTATTTTGCCGCACACTACTTGAGGAGATGATGCGGCTGCCAAACGTAAGCTTACAGAAAAGCCCTTGTGCCGTATGGACAAGGGCTTTCTCTGACTACCCCGTCATCAACTACCTGGGAGCTTCAGGAAGGGTCTCGATCCAGGCATCGATAATCGCCCACATCATGTCAGGGGTAACAATCCAGGACGTTAAATTGCCTCCTGTCGTTTCCATGGCCTCACGTTCTGTGAGCGCCTGGACATTTAAATTTTCTAAATTCATAGTTTTTGAATTTTAAAGGTTAAAAAATAAACACATTGTTGTACAACAGTTCTAACATAGGGCTTGTAACAGCGGATTGCATGGAGGAACCCATATCCGCATGCATCGGGTTAGTATCCGTTCCGACCACTGCCGTTGAAGCCAAGAACTGCGGATAAACGGATACTTTTTTACGCCGGACGGAAAGTAACCCGATGCAGACGGATTGGGGGAAGATTTTTATGGAAGCCCTAACGGCACCTATTTTAGCGGGATGAAACCTGCGGAAGCCGGAGGCGAACGCAAGCTTCATCACCGATGAAAGCAAAAAGTGCCGATGAAAATGCAGGTTCCATGAGGCAACTGAGGATTAAATTATTTGCGAATGAACCGAATTTTCCCGACCGAAATCATGGAGTTCACGGTCGAAAACCATTTCCAGCAGCACCATACACGGACAAAGGTGGTCTACCAGGCGGTATTGCTGTTCCTGATCCTGGGCTTCGTTTCCTTGTTTTTTATCCGGGTGGCGGTGAGTGTGGGCGGCGAAGGCATCGTAAGGCCCATCCACGAGCGCAACATGGTGAAGTCGCCCGTCAGCGGGAGGCTTGAAAACGTATTAGTGACCGAAAACCAACATGTCAAGGCCGGGACGCTGCTGTTTACGCTCGAAGCGGATATCTTGGAAAATCAGGGAGGGTATGCCAGCGACCGGCAACGCGAGCTCAGGCAGCGGCTGGGTGATTTGCAGCAGCTGGTCGCCGTTCCCATGGCCGAGGAGCCTCCGCCGGTGTCGCTGGCCACCCCGCTTTACGAGCAACAATACCACCTGTTCAAGCAGCAGCTGGCCGAAGCGCAGCTGGAACTAGCGCAGGTACAAACGCGCCACGACCGCCAGAAAAGCATGTATGATAAAAAGATGATATCCAATGCCGAGTTTGACCGGGAGGTGTATGAGCTGGAAAAGACCAGGAAGCAACGGCACCTGTTGTACGATAAGCAGATGAGCCAATGGCAAACCGAGCTGAACCGGCTGCAGCTGGAACTCCGGGAGTCTGTTGCCCAAAAACAGCAGCTCGACAAGGAGAAGGAACTTTATTCGGTACGGGCGCCGGTGGACGGAACGATACAAAACTTCAATGGTGTGCTGCCGGGCAGTTTCGCGGCCATAGGGGAAACCCTTGCGGAAATTTCACCCGACTCGGGTTTGGTGGCCGAAGTGAGGGTGTCGCCCAAGGATATCGGCTTGCTGGCCAAGGGCATGCCGGTGCGGTTCCAGATCGATGCCTTCAACTACAACCAATGGGGAATGGTAGATGGACATATCATCGATATCTCGGACGATGTCGCGGTAAGCCAGCATCAAGCACCTGCCTTTCTGGTGCGGTGCCAACTGGATAAGCATGTGCTGTATTTACCCAACGGATACGCCGGTAAGCTCAAGAAGGGGATGAGTTTCCGGGCGCGTTTCGAAGTGGCCGAGCGTACGCTTTTCCAACTCTTATATGACAAGGCG
This sequence comes from Parapedobacter tibetensis, assembly GCF_024704835.1. Taxonomy (GTDB): domain Bacteria; phylum Bacteroidota; class Bacteroidia; order Sphingobacteriales; family Sphingobacteriaceae; genus Parapedobacter; species Parapedobacter tibetensis. The sequence goes on along the minus strand of NZ_JAMXBE010000015.1, from coordinate 34,206 downwards.
GATGACTGGCTCAACCCTAACCTGTAAATGATTTGTGTTTATGGCAAAGATTAACGTTAAGCAACACGATATGACCGATTGCGGGGCAGCCTGTCTGGCGTCAGTGGCCGGCCATTACCGGCTAAAGCTGCCCATCGCCCGTATCCGCCAGTATGCATCGACCGACAAAAAGGGAACGAACGTACTGGGACTGATCGAGGCGGCCGAGCAGTTGGGCTTCGCTGCCAAAGGGGTGAAATGCCCGTGGGAAAGCCTGTCCCAAGTGCCACTACCGGCCATCGCCCATGTGGTGGTGGGAGAAGGGTTGCATCATTTCGTGGTGGTTTACCGGGTGACGAAAACTGCCATCGAGGTGATGGATCCGGCAGATGGACGCATGCATCAACTCAGGCATGCGGATTTCAAGGAACGGTGGACCGGCGTACTGCTCTTGTTGGCGCCAAATGAGCAATTCAAGGCGGGGAACGAAAAAATACCCATTGCGAGCAGGCTTTGGTTTTTGCTGCGTCCCCACCGCAGTGTGTTGGTGCAGGTGCTGGTGGGGGCGGTATGCTATACGGTGCTGGGGTTGGCCACGTCGATATTCCTGCAGAAAATTGTGGACCAGGTTATCCCGGGCGCCAACCGCAATTTGTTGAACCTGATGGGGGTAGTGATGATAGCCCTGTTGTTTCTGCAGACCTTTATCAATCATGCAAAGACGCTCCTTACCATCAAGACCGGCCAGCAGATAGATGCACGGCTCATTCTCGGCTATTACAAACACCTGCTCAGGCTGCCCCAGCGCTTTTTTGATACGATGCGTACAGGCGAGATCATTTCCCGGATCAATGACGCGATGAAGATCAGGCTCTTCATCAATGATGTGCTGATTACGTTCGCTGTGAATATCTTCATCATCGTCTTTTCATTCGCATTGATGTTCAGCTATTACTGGAAGCTGGCGCTGGTGATGCTCCTGGTGGTACCGTTGTATGCGCTGATTTACTTCTTTTCCAATAAGGTGAACAGGAAGACCCAGCGCAAGGTCATGGAACACTCGGCTGCATTGGAGTCGCAACTGGTGGAGTCGGTGAATGCCGTGGGGACGGTGAAGCGTTTCGGACTGGAAGACTATGCCAACATGAAGACGGAAAACCGCTTCATACGCTTTCTGGGTACGGTGTACCGTTCGTCGGTGAATGCCCTTTGGATCGGCAATTCGGGTAGCTTCGCCACCGGTTTGTTCACCATCATCCTGCTGTGGGTGGGCGCGGGATTTGTGCTGGATACCCGCATTACCCCGGGCGAGCTGTTATCCTTTTACGCCATCATCGGCTATTTTACCACCCCGGTCAGTAGCTTGATCGGTATGAACCGGACGATACAGGATGCATTGATCGCCGCCGACCGTTTGTTCGAGATCATGGACCTGGAGCGGGAGGAGACGGGGAAAAAGGCCGAACTGAGCCGGGAACTGGTGGGCGATATCCGTTTTAAAGAGGTGAGCTTCCGCTACGGTTCGCAGGTGAGCGTTTTCGAGCAGCTCAACCTGCTGATCCCCCAGGGCAAGATCACCGCCGTGGTAGGCGAAAGCGGATCGGGGAAGACCACACTCCTGTCGATCTTGCAGGGGATTTACCCCATAAAAGCGGGAAGTATCACCATCGGGAATTTGGATATCCGCTACCTCAGCCACGAGAGCTTGCGCCGTGTGGTGAGCGTGGTGCCGCAGCAAATCGACCTTTTCGCAGGTAATGTTGTCGAAAATATCGCCGTGGGTGATTTCGAACCCGATATGAACCGCGTGATGTCAGTGTGTGCCGCGCTGGGCATGATGGATTTCATCGAAAAGTTGCCGGCCGGTTTCCATACCTACATCGGGGAGAACGGCGCAACCTTATCGGGCGGGCAGCGACAGCGCCTGGCTATTGCACGGGCTATGTACCGCAACCCTGAGATACTGATCTTGGATGAGGCAACCTCAGCGCTCGACCCGGCTGCCGAGCAATACATCCAACAGGCCATAGCCACCATGCGCAACGGGGGGAAAACCATCGTCCTCATTGCCCATCGACTGAGCACAGTGGCATTAGCCGACAACATCGTGGTCATGCAGGCCGGAGCGGTAATCGAAGAGGGGACGCATGCGGACTTGCTGAAAGCGAAAGGGGCATATTACGAACTTTGCCGCCAGCAAACACTGAATCTGGGGGAAGAGGTACCGGCCTAGGCACGTGCATCACGGACGGACGCTAACAAAAAATCCCGGTGTGGCCATGGCCACACCGGGATCAATCGCATGTGCGCGATTACCGAACCCCTTGGGGTTAATGACCTGAAGGCGCTTCGGGGATGCTGGCGATAAAGGCCTCCACGCATGCATTAAATACAGCCCGGTATTCCTTTATCTGATTGCTCAATCCTGCCAGTTTTATGCAGGTACCATACGAGTTTTTCTTTGGTGCCTAATATGATAAGCTTTTGCGGAAAAATGATAAGTCGTTTTTCTTGTTTTAGCTTAATATTGCCCTGAATAACCAATTATAGCTTTTTTCAATTCCGCACATAACATCATGGAATCTAATAAAGCTAACATTAAATAATGGACCAATGGTAATACAGACCTTTATTAACAACTATTTAATGAACTTATTTTATGACGAAAATTTGTACAAATTTGTTTTTCGCGGGAAGAACTCGGGTTTATTTTCCCCTCGATGCTAGGCTGTTTTTTTGGGTGCTGATGATGGTGCTGCCTTTCAGCAATCTTCATGCGCAAGATATGCGTGAGGTGCGGGGGAAGGTTGTCAATAGCGTGGGGCGCGAACCCATGCCGGACGTGACGGTAGTGGTCGTAGGGACGAACCGCTCGACGCATACCAGTGGCGACGGTTTGTTTTCCATCATGGCCAGACAGGGCAACCAGTTGCAGTTTCGGCGCCTTGGCTTCGCAACACAAGAAGTAAGTATTGGGGCGGAAGGGTACGTCGAAGTTGAACTGACGGAAGACCTCCGCGCATTGGACGAAGTCACCATTGTAGGGTACGGACGGATGAAGAAGACCGACTTGTCCAGTTCGCAGGTATCCATCAGTGCGGAGCAAATTCAGCGGACGGTAAACACCACGCTTGAACAGGCTCTGCAGGGCCGCGCCGCTAATGTCTTGGTCACATCAAGCGGTCAACCCGGAGCCGCACCATCGGTCATTATCAGAGGGCTCAATTCAGTGACGGGGAATAACCAGCCCTTATATGTCATCGATGGTGTGCAGATCAAGCCTAGCAACCCTGGCGAAACATCGGGGTTTAATTCGCTGGCCGGGATAAATCCCGATGATATCGAGTCGATCAACGTATTACAGGGGCCTTCAGCCACATCGATTTTTGGGTCTGCCGGCGCAAGTGGCGTTGTCATGATTACCACGAAGCGCGGGAAATCGGGTGAGACCAAGATTAACGCTTCAACGCTGATGACCATGCAGGACGTGCCGGCATATATGCCAGTGATGAACCTTCGCGAATGGGCCGAGTTTAGAAATGCTTATGCCGCTGCCGGTGCTGCTGCTGCCGATGTGGAGTTATCTGATCCGTCGGTCTTGGGCGAAGGCACCAATTGGCAGCGTGAATTATTCCGTAAAACACTGCTGCAAAAGCATTCGCTTAACCTGAGCGGAGGGAACGATAAGACTACCTTCTATTTCTCAACGGAGTATTTCAAACAGGAAGGTGTTGTGCTTGGATCCGGATTTGATCGTGCTTCCGTTCGCTTGAACCTGGATAACCAAACCCGGCAATGGTTGAAAATCGGAACCAACATGAATGTAAACCAGGCTAAGGAGGTGATCAATGTGTCAAGCGGACGCCTGTTGCATACGGCGATTTCACAGAATCCTTCCATCCCGGTCAGAAATCCCGATGGCTCTTGGGGCGGGCCCATCAGTACGCAGTTCCAATCGAGCAACCCCATCGCATTGGCCAGTATCAATGACAACAGAAATCGGTCAAGGGCTTTTTGGGGAGGGGCATATGCCGATGTCAATATCATCAGCGGACTCGTATGGCACAGTGAAGTGAATGGTCGGATTGAGTATACGAACAGCTATTCCTTTAATCCCTCTTACCAGTTTGGGGGCTATGTAAATGATGTTACGAAAGCGTCCAGAGATAGCGGGAACTCGTATTGGTACAACGTGCACAACCGTGTGCAATACGATAAACAGTTTGGGCAGCACAGTTTAAATGCGATGGTAGCCCACGAGGCGCAGGAATGGGGTAGCGAAGGACTTTCCGCTGCGCGGGAACAATTTGTGAGTAACCTGATTCCTGAACTCGGGTATGGCGACGCCAGTACTGCAACCAATGGAAGTAGTCGGAGTGATGGTGCAAGGGAATCGTTTTTCGGACGGTTGAACTATGTGTTTAATGACAGGTACATCGCTCAGCTTACCTACCGGGCCGACGGGTCGTCTGATTTCGGTCCGGATAATCGCTGGGGATATTTCCCTTCCGGTTCGGTGGCCTGGCGGGTCTCCAATGAAAACTTCATGAGCGAAGTGAAGCGCATTGATGAACTGAAACTTCGTGTCGAATACGGGCTCTCCGGCAATTCACAGGGTAGTGGGTATTTTGCACGCTTGCAGACCGTGCCTACCCCTTGGGGAACAGGCTTGCTCGCGCAGAATTTTGCCAATCCGACGCTCGGTTGGGAAACGGCGAAAACCTTCAACGTCGGTTTTGACTTGCATATGTTCAATAACCGGCTCGAAGTGATTGCAGATGCCTACGTTAAAAATATAAGCGATTTGCTGACAACCAATCAATATCCTTATTATTCTGGTGGAGATATCGCCTACTCGCCGGGATATATCCAGTTCCCAACAACGAATGTTGGATCCATGCGGAATAGAGGCTTCGGCGTTACATTAAATTCAGTGAATATCCGGAAAAACAATTTCGAATGGCGTACCAGTGCCAATATTTCGGTTGACAGGAACAAAATAACCATGTTGCGTGACGAAAATGGCATGCTAATCAATTATGAGGGCGTGATTACGCAAACTCGGGTTGGACATACCGCGGCACTGATTACCGGTTATATTCATGACGGATTATTCGGAAGTATTGAGGAGATACAAAACCACGCTGCGCAAACGACGAACCCGGTAAAAGCACATCCTGAACAGGCTAGTTGGATAGGGGATATCAAATTCAGGGATGTCAATAACGACGGTGTAGTGGATGAATTAGATCGGGTAGTTATTGGAAATCCATGGCCGAAGTTTACCTTCGGGTTTAACAATGCATTGGCCTATAAAGGGTTTGAGTTGAACATTTTCTTTACAGGGGCATATGGCAATGATGTCTATAACTTTACACGCGCCACGTATGGACGCCCGGGCTCCGGCGGCGTATTTAACAATTACTTCAAGGAAGTAGCCAATTTTGCGCGTCCGAGCACGCTCGACGCGGGTTCCACCGATGGTTATCTGACCAATCCGGGACATAACATCACGCGTATTGTCGTCGGCGACCCCAACGGCAATGGGCGGATTAACGATGCCCACATAGAAGACGGTTCCTATATACGCCTGAAAAATGCCGCACTAAGCTATGTGTTTCCCAAAAGCTTTTACCGCAATATCGCTTTCATTGGCAATATCAAGGCGGGAATCAATGTACAGAACGTCTTTACGATTACAAAATACAAAGGATACGATCCGGAAGTGGGAATGTTTTCCTATGGAGGGTCTTTGGTGGCCGGTATTGATAATGGTAGGTATCCGCCCACCCGGATGTATTCATTCAACCTGAGCGTCGACTTCTAGTCGGCCAATAACTAAGGATAATTGTTCATAAGCATTTTCAGATAAAAAATAGCTAACACGATGATACGAATAAAAAATACAGGTGCCTTCCTTATCTCATTTCTGCTATTGCAATCCTGCGGAAAGGGTTTTTTGGACCGGCCGCCGCTAGACCAAATTACGGAAGCGAACTTTTACAATACGGCCGAAGAGCTAAGAGCCGCCACAGGTCCGTTATACAACATTGTTTGGTTTGACTATAACGATAAAGCGGCATTGGCCATTGGTGATGCCCGGGCGGGAAATATGATTTCCAACGACCGCGAAATGTTTTATCGATTTGCCGTACCTGCAACGGACCAAAATACGTTGCTTCCTGCTTATAAATCCTTTTATAAGATTGTGGCCCAAAGCAATATTGTTATGCACAATATTAGGACCCGTGCGGTCAGCGTGTCAGAAGCGGAGCGGAACGAGGGCATCGGTGAGGCGAGGTTTATGCGCGGACTGGCATACTACTACTTGGTTATGAACTGGGGAGAGATACCCATTATCTATGACAGTGAGAAACAAATGGCTGATTCGGAAATCAGGAGAAATACAAAGGAAAGTATATGGGAGTTCATCATCAGGGATTTTCGGTTTGCAGAAGAACATCTCCCGCCAATACCCCGTGAACAAGGTCGGCTAACCAAGTATTCAGCAGCGGGAATGCTGGCCAGGATGTATCTGACCCGATCAGGACTGGGCAAGGCAACCGGCAACAGAACGCAGGATGATCTGGATAGCGCTGCATATTATGCACGTACGGTCATCCATCAAAGTAACTATGCCATGCAGAGTAATTACGCCGATCTTTTCCTATCCAAAAACAATAATAGCTCGAACAACAACCAAGAAGGTCTGTTTGCCATTCAATGGATGGCCGTTTCTACCCCTTGGGGTGTCAATAACTCCTATCAAGCCTATATGGCGTTCGATCCACAAGTAACCGGAACGGGCGATGGATGGGGAGCGGCCCATGGCGCATCGGCAAACCTAATCCGTTACTACATGGACAATCCACAGGATTCGATACGGCGGAAAGCCACGTTTATGTTCAACCAGGATCATTACCCGGAAATCAACCAGCAATCAGGAGGATTGACCTATGAGTCTACTTCCATTGCCAATGTCAAAAAGTACATCATCGGCACACCGGAGGATAATGGGGGTAAAGGAGCATTTATGACGGCCTATGTCAACACCTATATGATGCGATTGCCGGAGGTATTTCTGATTGCCGCCGACGCCATATTGGGAAATGCATCATCCACGTCAGACGCCGAAGCGCTGACATACTTTAATGTCGTCCGCGAACGCGCTAAAATGCTGCCAAAATCATCGATTGATTTTATGGATATCCTCCAGGAAAAACGCGTCGAAACGGTGATGGAAGGCATCCACTGGTATGACGTGATGCGGTGGTATTATTTTGATAAGGCCGGCGCATTGGATTACATTGCCAAACAGGATAAAGGGTCGTATACGATTTCATACGTGTCGGGTTCGAAAAACCCACGGTTGTATGATGTGACCTATGAGCCCGCCTATTATGCTGCTTCGGAACAGAGCATTTATCTGCCCATTCCGGAAGCTGAAAAGCTGGCGGCGCCTAACCTGTCTTTAGACCCGGAGCCTTTTGATTTTAGCAAACTAAACGATTAATTTTTAAACCATATCGACTGCTATGTTACGCGATAGAATGATTTTTAGCACCGTTGTTATCGGTGTCGTTTTTGGCCTTTTTCTGATGATGGCCTGCGAAAAGCAAGACCAATCCATAAGGCCTACTATTACCGGCCTCCGGGCCATTAGCCCGGCCCCTAACGACAGCTTGCTTACCCGGGCATTGCCCGGTGAAACGGTGGTAATTATGGGGACTGGTTTCAGCCATGCAACCGGCGTGTTTTTTAACGGATATGAGACGGTGTTTAATCCAGCACTCGCTACCGACCGAACCTTGGTGGTGACGATTCCGGGAAACATGCCGTTTGGTATATTGAATCCAGAAGATCTCAACACGGTTCGAGTGGTTACTAAAAATGGTTTGGCTGAGGTAAATTTCCCCGTTGTGCCACCTGAACCGATTGTTTCTGCCATCAGCAACGAGTTTGGAATGCCCGGAGAAACCATCCTCCTGCAAGGGCAATACCTTTACCTGCTTCGTTCAATTACCTTTCCCGGGGGTATTGAAGCCACGGAATTTGCAGGATCGGATGACGGGCTATTGGCGACAGTGAAGGTTCCACCGGGGGCTACGCAAGCTGGTGCGCTTACGTTGGTCAACGAAGGGGGATCCAGCAGCAGCGCGCCCATGGCGACTTGGCATGACGACTCACAGGTATTCTTGAATTTCGACGATAAGAACGGGTTCGCACCTTGGGGACCGAAGCCAATCATTACCGATTCATACGCGGCGATACCTCCATATGCAGACAAATACCTATACTGGAATATGCCCAACGTCACACCGGGTACATGGTGGTGCCAAGATTTAGCTACGCCGACGGATGGGGCTAAACTGCAATATCCGGATGATATTGCGGACGGTGAACCGATTACAAACCTGGCGCTGAAATTTGAAATAAATGTGCCAGGGGAAGGCTTAAAGGATGGTAACGTGGAGTTTAATTTCAACTGGCAGTTTGCCATGTTTTGGGAGCCAGCCGAAAATGAAACCTTGCAAACGAACGGGTGGAAAACGGTAGCGATATCACTGTCTAAATTGAACAATAACCCTGGCACTTACCAAAGCATCAAAGGCTTGGGGTTCAATATTTTTTATGACAATGGGGAAGGAACACAAACCGCTGACGTCGATTTGGCTTGGGACAACTTCAGGATTGTGAAGATACGGGAATGACAATTGTGCGATATGTGAAGGCATATTATCTATATTTCCTCTATAAAAGTTGTCTTTCAATGGCAGAGGAGAGACCGATAAATCCACTTTTATATGCAACGCGATTAAATTGCATATAAAAGCGGATTTATCTAAGTTTGTCATTAACGTGGGAGGCGTATGAAGCGTATTTGGACATTTCTGATATCGGTATTTAGCGTTATAGGTTTGGCGTTCAGCCAAGCTGGGCTCCCCATCCACTTCCAGCATATCGGTACGAAGGATGGGTTGTCGCAAAGTATGGTAGCGTCTATCCTAAAAGACAGGATGGGTTTTATGTGGTTTGCCACGCAGGATGGGCTCAATCGATACGACGGTTACCAATTTAAGGTCTATAAGCACAATCCAGCAGACAGTACATCAATTTCCTACAACCATATTAGTAGCCTGCTCGAAGATCGGTCGGGTACCTTATGGGTCGCAACGCGCGGCGAAGGTATTGCTCGATATAACCGCAAGGATGACTCGTTCGTTACCTACGGAGGCGGAGCCGTCAATACACTGTATGAGGATAGCATGGGCGTCTTGTGGATAGGTACCTTTGCCGGAGTATATGTGCTTGATAGAGAGGAAAATCGGGTGGTTGCTGCCTCCCATAATGATGAACGATTTAAAGAGATAGCGCATCTATCAGTTAGTGCGATATGTGAAGACTCCGAGGGGACGCTTTGGATAGGGACGTCACAAGGAGGGTTCATGTTGAAAAAGGGAGCGGGACAGTTGTCCGCCATTCCATTGACAGCCGCAAACGGAATGCTGGGCGGAGCCGTTGAAGTGACGACATTATTAGAAGACTCCGAAGGAAGCATTTGGGTAGGTACCCGAAATGGACTGTTTATGATGGATAAGGAGGGTATTCCCCGAACGGCGTCGCCCAATCTCCCCGTTTCGCTTGGTAATACAGCCATCCATACGCTATGCCAAAGCGGCAGTGATAGTTTGTGGGTGGGAACGGAGCAAGGCTTAGTGCTGTTGAATCGGCGAAGTGGAAAGTCGACCTTGTTCCAACGAAATGCCAATGACGTCCAGTCGTTGAGCCACAATTCCATCTACTCGTTATATTATGATAGGCAAGGGGTCCTATGGGTAGGCACATTCGCTGGTGGCGTAAACGTCTTTGCCAAGAATCAGTTGTTTTTCCGTAAGTACCAAATCCGCAATCCAGTAGATATCAACACCAATACCAACGTGGTTTCCTCATTTGCTGTGGATAAAGATGAGAAAATCTGGATGGGTTCAGATGGCGGCGGCTTACATTTATGGGACATGGTGTCAAATCGTTATACGCCTTATAATAAGCAATCGGGGGCGGCTTCATTCCCAAGTGACGTCATCCTTTCCCTGTTGATGAGCAGCAGTCAGGAATCGTTATGGGTAGGCACGTACGACGAAGGCCTTGTCCGGTTAAACACCTCCCGGCATACCCTGGATGTTTATCATAAAGAAAACGGCAAACTACGGAACAACGCAGTTTATGCTTTATTGGAAGACAAGAAGGGCAATTTATGGGTCGGCACCAATGGCGGAGGGGTAACTGTACTGGATCCCAATGGTCGTGTGGCCAAGCATTTCGGCTATGGGGTAGATACGCAACGCTTGAACAATGAGACGATCAGGGCATTGATGGAAGATGCAGACGGAAATATCTGGATTGGCACCTACTATGGCGTAAACATTTACCACCCAGATACCGAACGTTTCACGTACCTGAATAAAGGAAATTCAAACCTCGGTTCCAATGTCGTCTATGCTATCCATCAGGACTCAAAGGGGCGTATTTGGGTGGGTACCATGGGTGGAGGGCTCTATCTGTACAATTCGAAACAGCGTAATTTTACGGTTTTCACAGAAACCGACGGCTTAGTAAACAACATTGTGAACCATATCCTGGAGGATCGCAATGGCAATCTATGGGTGAGCACAGTGAGGGGAATAAGTTTCCTCGATGGCAATACCTTGGAAATAAGAAATTACGGCGTTGAAGATGGTCTCCAAGGGAATGAGTTTGTGCAGGGTGCAGGGGTGGTCGGCCCCTTTTGGGACCTTCTGTTTGGTGGAGTGGATGGATTCAATATGTTTGACCCAGATAACATACATGTGCGTAGCAACCCGCCTCCGGTAGTAATCACCGATTTCCGTTTACCCAATAGTGATGTTGGCAATGGGGTGCTGCATAAACGGGTGGGAAATATCAGCGTTGCGCATGAAATAACACTCGACCCCGATCAAACTGTCTTTACCATCGAGTTTGCCGCATTGAGCTATACTTCTGCGCAGCGCAACCAATATGCTTATAAGCTGGAAGGGTTTGATAAGGATTGGATATTCAACGGGAATAGGACGGAAGCAACCTATACCAACCTGGATGCTGGGGAATATATATTCCGGGTTAAGGTGTCGGATAACCGGGAAACTTGGGATGAAGAGGGCGTATCCCTCAAAATTATCATCAAACCACCGATATGGAAATCCGGTTATGCTTATGTTGTTTATGCCATTTTGTTGACCTCCGGATTGTATTTTTTGTTTCGAGAAATACGTATACGCGAACGGCTAAAGGGCGATATTTTTTACCAGAAACTGGCCAGCAAGGAGATTGCGGAGTTAAATGAGCTTAAAATTAACTTTTTCACGAATATATCCCATGAGCTTCGTACACCGCTGTCGCTGATACTGGATCCGTTGAGGCAAATTGTCAGCAACGATCTATCACAAACGCAGGCAAAATCATTAGGGGCATTGGCCTATAGAAATGCAACGCGGTTGCTCAATCTGGTCAACCAATTATTAGACTTTCGCAAGTCGGAAGGTAATTTGAAGGTACATATCAGTTCGTTCAACATTATCGAATTTGTGGGTGAACTTGCGGAACGTTTCCAAAATAGAGTCGACGAACGGAAAATAAGCTTGTCATTCCGGTTTCAGACCAGTTTTCCGGTCGTATTTACCGACTTGGATAAATTGGATAAAATACTCAGTAATCTGCTGTCCAATGCGATAAAATTCACACCCGAGCATGGGGAGATCGTGGTGCTGACGCAGACAGGTAATGACCATCAGCGTGGAGCTTTTTTGAAAATACAGATTGAGGATTCGGGACCTGGGATACCGCGGATGTATAAAGACCGGATTTTCGAAGCTTTTTTTCAGGTCGATAAATTGGGGCAATTTGATATGGATTCGACAGGGATAGGTCTGGCGGTGGTTAAGGAGCTGACGTTATTGCTGAAAGGAGAGGTTTTCGAGGATGGGCGTGAGGGACAAGGCGCCAGGTTCGTTGTCTCCTTACCAGCCAAAGTGGAGATAGAAGCCGATATAGATGATTATCCCGACGATCAAAAACCGGAATTGTCGGCAATGGAGAATAGTGAACCGATTGAGCCTAGTGATTTCGAAGACGGTAGCGCGGATTGCCCTATTCTGCTGCTGGTCGAAGATAACGAAGACCTGCGGGCTTATCTCCGTGAAAATCTGACCGGAAAATATGTTGTGAAAGAGGCGTCCAATGGCCTGGATGGCCTTGAGCAAGCGATGTCCCTTGTGCCCGATCTGATCATCAGTGATATTATGATGGCTAAGATGGATGGTATGGAACTTTGCAGTCGTCTAAAGGCTGACGAGAAAACAAGCCATATACCGGTGATATTGCTGACAGCAAAACAGCGGGATGAACACAAAATTGCAGGATATGGCAGTGGTGCCGATGCCTATATCACCAAACCATTCAACTCGGATGTGCTGGCGGCCCAGGTGAAGAGTCTATTGGCCTCTCGTAAAACACTTCGTGAATGGTATGCGAACGAAGCAAAGGCCTATCACTTTGAAGCCAATTTGTCCAATTTGGCGGTGATGGATCAGGAATTTATGAGGCGTGCCGAAGAGGCCGTATTACATCACCTCTCAGACTCGCGGTTTGATATCGACAGTTTAGCCGAAACGCTCAAGATGAACCGTCGTCAGCTTTCCCGTAAATTAAAGGCAGTAGCTGGTTATACGCCCCAGGAATACGTGATCGGTATTCGCATGCGCCAGGCCGCAACCCTACTGATTGCTGGCGACCTTACGGTGGCTGAGGTTGCTTATAGCGTCGGGTTTACTGAACCGGCAAACTTTACGCGGTCATTTACAAGAGTCTATGGGAAAAGTCCGAAGAAATTTGTGGCGGATACCTTGGCTGTTGGTAGTAAATAGGAAGGGTAGGCGTACCTACCTCTTCCTATTCGTTGGCCCGCTTATGAACATGGCTAGCCAAAATAGTCGGCAAGTTCTTTGGCATATAGCTCTGGCAGCTCCATGGCCGCAAAATGACCGCCTTTGTCCATTTTGTTGAAACTGGTGACGTTGGCCATCCTTTCAGCCCATTCTCTGGGAAACTGCGCTTCTTTGGGAAAAAGTGATATACCCGTAGGCACGGCGACACGTTGGGATGACTGCAAGCCACCCATATAAGCGGCGCGTGCATTTTCGGCATAGGTTCTAATGGACGAGTTGATGGATTGGCTTACCCAATAAATCATGATGTTTGTGATCAATTCATCTTTGGTGAAACAGGTTTCCAGGTCGCCATCATTGTCACTCCAAGCGTAAAATTTCTCGATGATCCAAGAGGCCAAGCCTACCGGGCTATCGTTGAGGGCATAGCCCAATGTTTGTGGCTTGGTGGATTGGATCATGTTGAATCCTCCCTCGGTGAAGAACCAATGCTGGATCTGTTGCCCAAACTCCTGCTCAGCGGGTGTCATCGTGCTCCAGTCTTCACTACCATTGGGATAGCCCACATCGGTTAAATGAATGGCTTCTACAACATCCGGAAACTGAACCGCCAGCGACTTGGTGATCAACGTGCCCATATCACCTCCTGCGGCAAAGTAGGATGAATAGCCTAACGTTTCGGTCATGAGCTTATTAAACAATGCCGCCGTTTTATCACTATCTATAGCCGTTTGCTGGGAGAAGCCAAATCCGGGTATGGAAGGGATCACCAGATCGAAAGCCGGACGCTTGTCTGTACCGTTGGTCAATGTAGGAATGATCTTGAGAAAGCGGTAGAACGAGTCTGGCCACCCGTGGCTCAACATGATCGGGGAAGCATTTTCTGCATTTCCTTTTACATAAATGAAATGAATGGTGATGCCATCGATTTCAGTCTTGTATTGGGGTAGTTCGTTAATTGCTGCTTCGTGGGTTCTCCAATCGTATTCGGTCTGCCAGTGGTTTACCAGTTCCCGTAAATAGTGCGGATTGGTGCCAAAGTTCCACCCGGCGTTTTCCGGTTCATCCGTCCACCTGGATTGTTTCAATCGCATTGATAAATCATCCAATACGTTCTGCGGTACTTCAATTTGAAAGGGTGTCATAGCTGTTATTTTTTGTTTAAGACAAAGGTAGCTGGTACGGGAATCCCACCATTGTAAAAAATTTACCTTTGCTTTGACGCGGTTTCTGTGGGATTCAAGATCATATCCGGGACCAAGCTATTCTCCGCTAACGCCAACTGGGATTGCAAATACTCCATGGGCTTTATGCCAGCGAAATGCGAAAAATCTTTGATGAAGTGGGCCTGGTCGTAATACCCATACCGATGGATGATCGAAAACCAATTGACATGGTGTTTATGGTGCTGGATTTCCTTCACCGCTTGATGGAACCGATGGATCCGCTGCAGGTACTTGGGGGAAAAGCCCGTATGTTTTTTGAGCAAGTGGATAACATGTTTTTGGGAATAGCCGGATTTGTGGATCAACCAGTCGATGGGCTTGTCGATATGCTGGTTGACGAACCGCACGATATCCTGCTCCATGGTTTCTTCAATGGCATATTGTAAAAAATACCGTTCAATAAGCGCAAACTTCCCTGGCACGGTGGCCGTGTTGAGCAGTTGCTGGTATAGGTGTTTAAACGAATTCCCCAAGAGGGTCTCTGCCTCAATACCCACGTGGCCTATTGCCGTAACCGGGATTTTGGTTAGCGAAAAAAAGCCCCCGGCTGTGAAACGGACGCTTATAATGGTGGAATCCGGATTGTTTTTATAGGTGATGGCTTGTTTCTGTATGCCTGAAATCCATGCGTTTTTCATATCGATCTTGATTCCCAGGGTCTTCTCAGGAAAAACGGTATTGACGGTGTTTTCATTCAATTCAATCACCAAGTTTATTCCACTCTCCGGCAGTTCCGTGATGTAGGGGATGGGCAATGCGCCATTTACATAAACAATATGCTGGATGAAACCTGATAAGGGATGTTTGGGGATATGTTGGTATATTTCCATGTTCGGCCATACGAATGTACTACTTTTTCTGAAGTCTTTGTGCTGTGGCCCGTCCACTGGTAGCCCGTAGGTACACATCGGTGTACGATTTGGTGTGATTTTTGTTTCAGGGAATACGGGTTCCGCGCGGCGTATATCGGGACGGAGCCGGCCATCACCTATACCAACGTGATCACCGGTACGGTGATATAGCATATCCGAGCGCTTCTAAAAACCGATAGCTTACGAATATCAATTACCCCTGCTCGAATACCAAACCCGGATATGGGAGGGATCACCAATTATAATGCTGAAATACGCACATTGTCGATATATGTCCGGTCGTATTTACCGTCAGGTTTTGGAGCAGTTATGTAAAAATACTTCGGTGAATCAGCGTACATCATGTCCGTATCAAGGATTTTATATTTGTCGAAATAGACCTTCATCCAGTTGCCATTGGTAATCTGGATTTCAACCCGCATGGTGCGCCTGGCATAATTTTTCATGGGAAAACCAAGGCTCTTTTTATCTCCTGATTCACTACTGAACTTTACAGGATTCCCTGACCACCACCCAAAACCGACCGCAGCAATGGATTGGTTCCACCCATCGCCCGATGTCTGATTGTCTCGTGTTAACCCAAAGGAACCACCATAGATCTTATCCGCGTCTTCGCAACGGGTAATCAAATCGAATTCTACGGTGAAGTTTTCCGGTAGCTCTTCAAGGTTTGCGATTCTGTAGATATTTCCCGATGTAAGCTGAAACCATTGCTCTGCTCCTCCATGCTCAGCGGCCGCTATCGTGCCACTGCCATTGCTTCGCCATTTCCTGGCCATGCTACCCACGGCATCGTTATTGAAATCGTCCTCAAAAATAACTGTAGTGCCCGGTGTAAAGTCATACACCGTGGGAGGGAGTTCCCGCAGCGGATCGTCCGATGCGCCTGAGCCGGGCACGCCGGTATCTTCGCCGAGTATTTTATCCATTGCCTTGTCGGCTTCTTTTTCAAACCTGTCTTCCACCTTTTTCGTGATACTCTTTCCGATTTTTTTCAGTAGCTGTGCTTCGGCGATCGTGAACGTTAATAGGCCTCCAGCTATGCAAACTATTGTAAAAATATGGGATGTTTTCATCATGTTATGTTATTTTTAAAAGATTACTAAGATTATAAAACCGCATAAACCGGCCCATAAAATTACAAAAGCTATTGCTGAACAGCATTGATTATGGCTGTGCTTTTAGGATTTGCCTATACTTGATGAGAATTTGCCGATAGGTTATAAGGTGTTTAGGTAATCCAGTAGCAATGGTCTTTTATTAAGGGAAACCGGTATGGCGATGCCGTTTTCCAAAATCAACATGTTGTTTTTTCGTTGGAAGGTTTTGATATGGCTGAGGTTGACCAAATGCGATTGGTGGACACGCATAAAGCCGCAAGGTGAAAGTTTTTGTTCGTATGATTTCAAGGGCAGGGAAACGGTTATGGTGCGACCGTCAATCAAATGGAACACCGTATAATTATTGTCGGCCACCGCCTGACTGATTTCAGGAATCTTTACCACATGGATATTGTCCACACTTTTGAGTACGATTTTCTTATGTTGTGGGTCTTCTTGTTGCTGGTTGTGGAAAAAAGCATCGAGTTGTTGTCGGTATTGTTCCATGTCCAAGTCAATCAACGCCTTGTCTACGGCTGTTGTCAATTCATGGGGGGTAAACGGTTTCAGTAGGTAATCGAGTGCGCTGATTTTAAACGCCTCTACAGCATAGTTGGCAAAGGCGGTAGTGAAGATGACTTTAAAAGGAATGGGCGCTTCTTGTTGCTCAGTGATATTGGCTAGCAGTTCAAAGGAATCCCCGTCCGGAAGATTGATATCCAATATAAGTAGCCTCGGATCATGAGCGGCATACAATGCTTCGGCTTCTTTAAGGGTTTTGGCTTGATAGCAAGCTAAGCTATGAGCATGGGCTTGTAGAATACCAACCATGTATTCCATGGATTGTGGATCATCCTCTACGAGGAGACAGGATAACGGTTTATCTGGCCTTGGGTTATTCATCATGTATTTTTATAGGTTAGAACCGGTATATCCAGCACCACCTTCGTGCCAGGAAACTCCGGATGCTCCCTAAACGGCGTTATCTGCACGTTTATTTTCCGTTCATTCACCTTGTTGAATTCACGTATTCTTTTATGGATGATCTCCGTCCCCATGGAACGGTGTAGGGCATTGGCCTTTTGTCTTTTTTGCAGCTGTATGCCCTTGCCATTATCGCAGATCGTGATCTTTAATAGGCCTTCCTCTTGTTTAAAATTAACGGATATTTTTCCTTCAGGCACGTCTCGCATCCCATGGATTACCGCATTTTCTACAAAGGGCTGGACTAACATAGCCGGTATATGGAGGCCATCTAGCTCCGCAGGGGGTTCACCAGGTGTAATTTCATACGTAAAGTCATTTTGATGGTTGAGTTGCTGCAGGTGCAAAAAATTGCGGATCATTTCCATTTCTTCTTCCAGGGAAATGGTGTCGTGGTCTGAATGCTCCAGAACAGACCGGATCAACTTGGCAAAGCTGTTCAAGTATTCCATGGAAGTTTCCGGTTTGTTTTTGAAAATGTAGCTTTGTACACTCTGCAGCGCATTGAAAATGAAATGGGGATTGAGCTGGGTAAGGAGAAACCGCTGTTGCATCTTGGATTTTTCCAATGCCTGCCGCGTCTTGTTTTGTTTGAGCCATACATACACCAATACAGCGAACAGCAGGAGCAAAGCCAACGAAATACCAACTAAAACCCGTTGCCGGGCAATCAATTTTCCTTGCAATTTACTTTCAGCTTGTAGATGGTCGATTTCGCCCTGCTTTTGTTTCGATTCGTATTTTTCCGTGAGTTCGGCTACCTGCGCCTGGCGATTCAGTTCTGCGATGGAGTCTTTTACCTGGTCATAGCGATCATAATAGCGCAGTGATTCGCGTAGATTCCCGACTTTTTTAGCAATGCGTTTCAGGTTCTGCAATACCCCCAACAGTTCCGTTCCAGAGGCATCTCCCAGCGCATCGTGGTAGTACTTCATGGCCGTGTCAAGTGCTCCTAGGTTTTCATACGCATACCCGATATTAACACGGGGTGCCACCAAACTGCCCTGTTTAATACTATCCTTGATGTGCAAAGCCCGCTCGCCGGCCGGAATGGCCCGTTTCCACTGGTTTGTTTCCGTGTATAATTTACTTAGGTTGGTGTATAGAGTGGCTTCAATATACGCCTGGTTAAGTGTTTTTGCCGATGTAATCGCTTCAAGGGTTAGGGATTCAGCTTGTTCCAAATCGCCTTGGTCAAGGTATAGTGCAGCAAGGTTGGCCATGATATGGAGCCGCCTGACATTTTCTTCTTTTATCGTAGCCAATGCACGCTCAAGGTACTGCCTTGCATGCTGAAAATCCTTTTGCTGGGCATAGAGCGCGCCGAGGTTTCCATAGGTCTTTCCCACTTCGTCAGGATATTGGTCCTCCTGGATAAACGCTATACTTTTGTGATAATGGAGCAAGGCCTCTTCATAGGCCTGCTGGTGCTGCAGCACGGTGCCTAATCCGTGGTAAAACCGACCGATGTTTAGGGAATCCCCTTGCGTTTTAGCGACCGATAATCCTTCGCTGAACCGCTGATGAGCCGCATCCAGGTCTCCGCTTAACAACAGCTGGCTGCCTTCATGATAAAAGCTGTCAATCGTAGCTGCTTGCTCATTGGATGGTTTGGTAGGGAGCTGGGCTACGGCGATAGGGCAAAAAGCAAGAAGAACGATAGATACAAAGCAATATATAATAACGTAATGGAACGGCATAACAACTGAAAAATAGTGGTGCGAAAGATAGTTGAATTAATTGACATCTCCTGCTTGAACTGGCCGATGTTGGGTATTCGTACTTTTCAGCATAGTATGGGATTTAATTTTTCTTTCTCAATTTGTCGGTCGCCCCATTGCCGTAAGTGGTCTATGAACGGAATGAGTTCCGCTCCTGTTTCCGTCAGCGAGTATTCCACTTTTGGAGGTACTTCATGATATACCTTTCGTGTGATGAGTTTATCATCTTCTAACTCACGCAAGGTCTGCGTCAACATTTTTGGAGTTATGTCCCTTATCGCTCTTCTAAGTTCTCCATATCGCATTACAACATGTGCGTTTAAATACCAAATAATACGCCCTTTGTATTTCCCACCTATTCTTTTGAAGGCATAATCAACAGAACAAATAGGCTCATCCAAATTTATTTTCCTCATTGTGAATTTTTATAGCATTGATAATCAACAATAGTATGTTTTTGGTTCTTAGCATACAAAAAAGTGCATACTTGACACAAAGATAGTGTAAAACTACTTTTGCATTTCATGTTTAACTAAAGAATTATGAAGGCAGTACTTATTAAAAACGAATATGGTTTGGGAAATGTAACCATAGAAGAGCAGGCGATTCCAAGCATTCGGGAAAATGAAGTTTTGGTAAAAGTTAACGCAATATCGTTCAACCAATTAGATTTAATGATTGCAAAAGGGGCTTTTGGGACTAAATTGCCACATATCTTAGGTTCTGACGCCGTTGGTATTGTTGAGCAAATAGGAAGCGATGTTTTAACACTTAACGTTGGAGATTTGGTTGCGACACATTTTATCCAATCATGGCAATCGGGAGGTCTGAAGCCAGTTGATTTGAAAAGTCGTTTGGGCACAGCGGTACAAGGCGTGTTTTCGGAATACATTACTTTACCGGAAAGCTCACTGGTGAAAATTCCATCTAACCTGACCGCCGAAGAGGCATCTTCCTTACCAATTGCCGGGCTTACGGCGTGGGAAGCTATTGTTAATGCGGGACAATTGAAGCCAGGGCAAACCGTTTTGCTACAAGGGACAGGTGGGGTTTCCATTTTTGCATTGCAATTTGCTAAAACAATCGGCGCGAAAGTCATTATTATTTCAAGTTCAGACGAGAAACTGGAAAAAGCGAAACAGTTAGGGGCTGATAAAACCATCAATTATGTAACTAATCCGGATTGGGGGAAAATGGTGTTGGAACTGACAGGAGGGAAGGGTGTCGATTTAGCTTTGGAAATGTCTTGGGCAGAAATAGGAAAAACCATAGAAGCGATGAAACTCGGTGGCAGAATTGCGGTTGTTGGCTTGTTGGGTGGTGCAAGTACAAATTTATCTGTATTTGATATAATACAAAAATGCCTGTCCATTGTTGGTGTCCAGGTTGGTTCAAAAACCGCATTTGAGGATATGAATAGGGCAATAGAAGTTAATAACATGACGCCTGTGATAGACAGGGTTTTTCCATTATCGGAATTGTCCGAGGCATTGACTTATTTTGATGAAGGGAAACATTTTGGAAAGGTTGTCCTTACATGGGTAGCAGTGCCCACTCGTCATCCTCAAAGATGATTTCCGGTATAGACGGTAGGGGGCATTTTAATTACCTTTGAAAACATTAAGGCTTCTTAGTGGCAGCCGAGCAGGCCGATAACTTTGCTTTTTTACGCAACCAAATATATTTGCAGAAGAAAGCAAATTTATCTAAGTTTGCAACTATATTATAGTTGCATCTGCCCTTGAGTCGATCAGAGAAATTAGTTAAGCGTTTTATCGAAGTACCCAAGGATTTTACTTGGGAAGAGTTTATTAATGTAATAGCTTATTTTGGTTTTAAGGAATTGAAGACCGGCAAAACGGGTGGTTCCCGTAGAAAATTTGTTGATGATGAAAAGCATATCATCAGCCTACACAAGCCGCATCCGCGGAATATTGTAAAGCGGTATGCCATTGAAGAAACTATCGTTATATTAAAGAAATTACACAGATTATGAACGATATATTGACCTATAAAGACTATCGCGGAACCGTTTCTTATCAAGCGGAGGACGAGGTGTTGCATGGAAAAATTTTGGGAATTGATGATCTGGTAACCTATGAAGCGACATCCACACCAGCATTGAAAAATGCATTTCATGAAGCTGTTGACGACTATATCGCTACCTGCGAAGCGATTGGTAAATCGCCGCAAAAAACGTTTAAAGGCAGCTTCAACGTGCGTATCCCAAGCGACCTCCACAAAGATGCGGCTATGGTGGCTGCTACACGCCAAATGTCACTCAACGATTTGGTAAAAGAGGCCATTGCCTATGTTGTCAAACATCAAGATATTCTCAAGAAAGAACAGCTTGCTAAGGGGTAGTCATTGTTTTTAGGCGCCGACCCTGGCAATACCACGCTTGCGTCTTTTGTTATACCAGATCAGAAAACCAGTTACCGGCAGGCTCGCACAGATGAGTGAGCAAAAGCAGGCTAATATCTTGGTGGCGGTACCTCCAATGGAGCCCACATGTAAGTCATAGTTCATGCTTCGCACCTTTTCGCCTCCCGTAATATCCCGGTGGCCATATTTGGTGAGCAGTCGACCGTCATTACGGTCGAAATAATACCATACGAAAGTGCTGGTCCGGCTTTTCCGCAAACGGGTTTGGATATCGATGGGCGAGGTTTCCCCCGCCCTGAACCGGATGGAAAGCATATCGGCGCCGGTATGCGCATGCATGACGGATCTCACCGCAGTGTCCAGCGCGCTGTCGGCGTATTGGGCGGAGGGAGCTGAAACGGGTAGGGTTCTTTTCATTGCAGGCGTGCCTCCGTTAAAGAGGTATTGCACCGCTTGGTCCGCCCAATTGAAGGAGAAAACCAACCCTGTCGTCGCGATGATGAACACAGGTATAAGGATATAGAACCCCGGCACGTTATGTAAGTCGTAAGTGACGCGTTTCACGGATCCCTTCCATTTGATGGCAAAGCGTTGCCTCAGTTTCTTTTTTTTCCATTTCCTAGGCCACCAAAGCACTACCCCGCTGATGAGGATGAATAGGAAACCGACAACAGCGTAGCCCACGAGGGGTTTGCCTATACGCTCACCCAGCAACAGGTTCATGTGTAGGCTTAGTACCACTTGGAAAAACTCCCATTTGCTATTTTCGATATGGACGATCTCTCCGTTGTAGGGGTTGACGTAAACTCGATAGTAATATGGGTAGTAATTCCAATAGCCTATGGCCCCTGGCTTGGTTTTCGCTGCGCGGAATATCCACGAGCGGTTTCCCTTGGGGAAGACATCGCACCTGGTAATCGGATGCGATGGATCCAATGCGCGCTGTGCATTGTCTTTTAGGACGCTCAGCGGTAGGAAGGCAGCCTCCTGTTCGACGATGAACAGGCGCTTGCCGTAAAATAGCCCCTTTAGCTCATCGGAAAAAACATAAATGCATCCAGTGACACTGACAATAAAGACAATGAGCCCGGTGGTTAAGCCCAGCCATCTGTGTAGGTAGCGGAAGAGCTTACGGGCCATGGCTTCAGAAACTGTAAGATAGGTTCACGTTCACAGATGCGCCGTTGCCACGCACGTATTCCGCATCGATGCCCCGGTATTGGCTCACCACGGGGTAATACGCTGTATTCAGCAGGTTTTCGACACCCAATCCAATCAGGATCTTGCTGCTGATGCGGTACATGGCCGAGAAATTGAGCAGGTTTACGGATGTTATCGGACCTTCGCTATTGGCATAGGTACCATTCGCACGGGGCTCAAACCGGTCCCTGCTTCCGGTATAGACCCAGTTGAGTTTCAGCTCGGTAATCGACGACGGGCGGAAAGCCAGGTACGCCGTTGCCTTTAGCGGAGCGATACGGATACCGTTTAGGTATACCTTGGTGCCGTCATCCTGTTCGGCTTTGCCCTCTACAAACGAATAGCTGGCGCCGGTCGTCCATTTTTCATCGAGATACGCATCGGCGGTTACTTCATAGCCCTGAACATGTTCAGGTTCGCGCTGTGCCGTCAAATAACCGCCTACGTCCACCAGGTTGGCGCCGAATTTTGATGTGCTAATGTAGTAAGCCGCTGTAAAATGGAACATGCGGATACGGCTGCTGAAGCCCACTTCATAGTTGTTGGTGATAATCGGATCGGTTTCAATTTGATCCAGCGTGTTTTCTTGCGCACGTCGCAGGATACGTCCCAGTTCGTTGATGGCAAACCCTTGCGAAAAGCTAACGAAGGGGTTAAAAACGGCATACCTATTATAACGCAGGCCTGCATTGAACATGGTAGCATGGTACGGTATCGTTCCACCTTTGATGGCCACGCTACCTTCGCCATTCGGTCCTGTTGCGATGGTGCTGAAATCCTGCACCTTTACGCTGGCATTTTCATAGCGTAAGCCGCCCTTGAGCACCAAATTGTCCCATAGATCGAATTTTAGTTGCGCATAGGGCGCGAGGTTAACCATGTCCATGTCTGGTATGTACACACGTCCATCGGTCAATATTTGGTTCGTAAGGTCATTTAATAAGTCCAACCCATAGGTGAATTCAACGCCGAATCGATCGCTCATTTTCCAGGGGGTATGGAGGTTTACACGAATGCCTTTTTTAAACGACTGGATCTTTGTTTGCCCCGGTCCGTACCACGCCGTACCGTTTTCTACATAGCGATTCATGGAAACAAATCGATTATAGTAAGCCGTCGCATCAAGCACGGTGTTGTAGGGGAGGGCACTGTGCTGATATGACACCAATATGTTATGATTGTACGGTGTTCCGGCGGACTCACCCAGATTTTCACCCTTTACGCCGATGGAGGGGTCTTCGCCATATTTGCCAACCGTATTGATGTAATCACTGTGCTGGACGCTCCGAAACAGGTTGTAAGAAACCATAAACGCGCTCTTGTCGTTTGGCCTGTACCCCAGTTTAGTGAAAATATTATACAATGAATTTTCGCCCAGGCCATCTGCCTGTGCATTTACGTTGCCCTTGGCATCTTTTAATACACCAGTATAGTTATAGGTGCCACTGAATACATAGGAAAACTTATTGACCGTACCGGTAAACAATTGAGAAAACCGGTAACCCATGGTATTCGACGGATGGGCGAGGTTACCACCGGTGCCGATACTACTTGTTCCCCCGAAAGACTTGCCCGAATCCGGTTGTTTCGTAATGAAGTTGATGATGCCTCCGCCAGATCCATTACCATAAATGGAGGTTGCACCCTTGATGACTTCCACGCGTTCAATTACCGCGGGATCAAGCGTTCGGATGTCCCTGCTGCCGTTCATTAAAGGGGTCGATTGCGGAACGCCGTCGATGAGCACCAATACCTGTCGGCCCCGAAGTGTCTGCCCGCTATTGGTGGCTTTGTTGGTGCCTGTCCCAAGTCCGGGGATGGTATTTCCGAGGATGGAAGCAACCGAGGGGTTGATGTTGGCCTGCTCCTGGACTTGCTTCGCATTCAGTATGCTGATAGATGATGGGACTTCATCGATACTTTCCGCGATGCGGCCAGCGGTAACGACCACTTCATCGAGTGTCACATCCTGTGCCAGCGTTACCTCCATATGTATGGTACTGTCAGCAATTAGGCGGATGTCCTCATGGGTTGACCGGTAACCGATATGACTGCACTTCACACTGTATTCGTCGGGAGATAATTCAAGTAAAAAATCGCCGTTGGCGTTGGTTTCGACCTTTAATCCGCTGCTGCCTGTAGTACCGTTGAGTTGAACCGTTGCTCCTGCCAAGGCGGATCCATTGATATCTGCAATGTGGCCCACCAGTTTGCTCTGGGGAGTTTGTGCAAGCAGTAAGGCGGAAAGGAGGGTTAGGATACCGACAAAAGTGTAGCGTAGCTTCATCCTGATAAATGGTGTTAATTTGAAACGCCGCAAAAATAGAGTTATTTAGACCGGTTAAAAATAGATAGCGTGGTAATGACATTTATATGACAATATCATCTTAAAGATTTACAGCAATTGATTTTTTGGCGAGGATACGACCTGCACACCGATTGAATAATGTGCTAGCAAGGGGGATGGCAGGTGATGGGCGTCAAGGCGCTATGCTTATTCCGTTGATTATATAACTGGAAAAGGATAACTTTGGCCCATGATCGGTCATTGGACAGCAACGTGTTTCGTGTGCGTTTTTGGATTGATGCTTCTATTGGGCGGATGCCAGTCCGATAAGGGCAACGCGCATCCCGACATTTATGTCGACCAAACGGTACAAGCATTGATGGACGGAGTGAATAGCATGCAGTCGAGCTACTTACGTGCTGTTGAATCAGCTAAATCTTCCGGCCTTTTGGTGCAAGAACTTACAAGCGATGAATTGGAAACGTTGGGAACCCAACGCTATCAATTGGCTATTACCCGAGATCGGGTTGCCCTCAGGCGTGAATCATGGGGTTTTACCATGAGTGGTCCATACCATCATCCAGGCGAATGCCGGTTTGCCATAACCTATGCGGGGACATTGGAAATCAAGACTCCGGGTAATACGGTGACGTACAACCTTGGCGATAGTACCGTGGCTGAACAAGAAGCTGGCATACCGGAAGCCTTTGCGTTGCAATTCGCTTCCTTGTCGGGCCGCCCCACCCCCGAAGAGCTGCATAAACTCACCCAAACAGGCATCCATGGTCCGAAAGCAGCTCAAGTACTCGGACATCCATGTACAACCTGGGAATACGAAGATGGGAGGACGGTGACCTTGTGGTCTGAAGGGCGGCAATGGGGTTTCAATGAATTACCTGCCGAAAACATGCATGCTGGGCCAGGCGCAATTGTCCTCGCTTCGGAGAAGAAAATCAAGCAACAAACCATCGTATTGCGTACACAGACGTTTACCGTAAGAGAACCTATCGATTTGACTCCATTCACAATCGAGTAGATTTTGGCTGTTTTCAGGGATTGTCCATCGTCAAGTGTTTCTTTATTTTTGCGGAGGCCTTAATGTCATATTGTCCCTGTTTTATATACCAAACTGTTTGAAGATGAATAATGAATATACCGACGTCAAATCGCATAATCCATGCGGTTTATTGAAAACTATCTTGGTTGGGATTTTCGTTTTCATTAGTTGCCTAGCGGTAAAGGCACACATCACAGCGGATTCATTGAAACTGGTGCTTTCAAAGCCTGATTTGCCACAGGGTGAACGAATTATGGCAATGGGCAAACTGGCCCACATTGTATACTATAGAAAAAACCCTGAAGAAGCACGCACCCTATTGGAAGATGCGTTGAAACGAGCGGATATCCACGGGGAACCCCAGCATAAGGCTTATCTTTATTCGTTGCTCGCCAGCCAATACAGTGAGAGTGAGAACCCCGTATTGGCCCAACAATGTTTGGACAGCGCTTTGCACTATGATGCACTTACTGACGACAAGGCCATAAAAGGCTATGTGCAATATAACAAGGGCTGGATGGAAATCCGGCAGAATGAACCACAAGGAGCCATTGCGAGCTTTCTGGAAGGTGCGCGCCTGCTGGAAGGAACGGAAGCCTACGCTTATGAAAGTAGTATATACGGAGAGCTGTCGGGCCTTTTCGGACAGTGGAATGACCTACTCAATCAGGAAAAATATGCACGGATGGCGCTATCATCGGCAATGAGGAGCAATAATGCGGATGTGCTTGTTGCTGCCTACCATACCATGGCCAATAGTTTCATGAATGGCTACCGCAATGACAGCACCCAACGGTTTGGGATAGACTCGGCACTTTCTTATTATAAACGCGCTATCCCTGTGATGCAACGGTATCGCGATCGTTTGGTGCACCTCACCGAACTGGCCGCTACAGCTTACCGAATTGCTGAGGTATACAGTGACTACATACCTGCCACGCCTAGGGATACCGTATCCCACTATTTGGATATGGCCATGGATGAGGCGAAACGAACCAACGCACACATTACGTTAGCCAATTGTTATATCCGGCTGGGGGATGATGCCATAGCGGAAGCTGACTACCAACATGCTGAATTGTGCCTTGCCAATGCGGTGTTTACCCTATATCAAGAACCAATCATTGACAATAAAACAGCGTTGAAAATTTCAAAGTCGTTTTCTGTCATGCGGGAGAAACAGGGAAACTTGGGGGAAGCGTTGCACTATTATAAAGAGTACGTCGATGCATATACCAATCTGTTTGACATCGAAAAAATGAACCTTTCTAAACAACTTGAGGCGCAGTATGAAGCAAGCAAAAAGGAAAGAGAACTAGCGGTGCTGCAGGAAAAGGTAGCCTATAATCGGAAGCTTAGCCAAGTGTATGTGGCTTTGGTGGCAGCTTTTCTATTAGCCGCATTGTTTCTCGTTTATGCCTATAAAAATAGGGTAAAGGCGATGAAACAACAGGAACAGCTGCATCAGATGGAAATAGATAAGATGAAACAAGAACATCGCATTTCCCTATTATCTGCCATGCTTGAAGGACAGGAAGAGGAAAGAAGTCGGCTGGCCAAGGATCTGCACGATGGATTGGGGGGCCTGCTTTCGGGCATCAAAATGGAATTGTCGGGTATCATGGTTATGCTGAAGGATTCCCTTCATCGCCAATTGATTGAGAAAACCATGAAAGGGCTAGACGATGCGGTGAATGAATTGCGGCATATTGCCCATAGCATGATGCCCGAAATCTTGATGAGATTTGGTCTTGCCGAAGCCATTCGGGAATATTGCCAAAAGCTCAACACACCTGCCATTAATATCGAAAGCCAAGTATTCCATTATGTGGATGAGATGCCTCATTCCCGGCAGGTTGTCTTATACCGGATTATGCAAGAACTGGTAAACAACGCCATCAAGCATGCTCAAGCTTCAAAAATACTTATTCAATTACAGCAAGTAGACCGCATGATTTTTTTAACGGTTGAAGATGATGGAAATGGGTTGGATATGGATAGATTGAACGAGAAGAAAGGTGCCGGTCTTATTAACGTTCAAGCAAGGGTGGAATTCCTGAATGGCAGTATCGATATACACGCCGAGAAAGGGATTGGAACAAGCATTACTATCGAATGTGCAGACCAAGCCGATTTGGGCTAAAAACCCCTGAAAACTGGGATTGACCGCCATTGCTGAAACAAGTAGTTTTGGTCTTATTAATTAACGTATTAAAATATAACATTATGATTTGGGGAATTACACTTATCCTGTTGAGTATCTTAGCTGTACCGTCATTGATACTATCAAAGAAACCTGATGCAAAAGACCTATTGGCTAAAATCGAACCGTATCAAGGGTGGATCGGCCTTGTGTTTTGCTTATGGGGGATATGGGGTATCATTAGTGCCGTATTAAACCTCGGATGGCTTACATCGGCCCCCATATGGTGGACAACACTTTTTGTGGGCAGTGCTATCCAAGCCGCGTTGGGCTTTATGCTCGGATATGGGCTGATTAACAAGTTATTGTTATCGGGAAGCCAAGAGGCTAAAAATAAGGCCGAGCAGCTACGTGCCAAAATAGCGCCTAAGCAAGGGAAGCTTGGTGTCTTGGGCTTGGTTGTGGGCATTTGGATGATTGTTGCCAGCATATTGTTTGCAGTGGTGTAACAGTGCTGGCCACATTGCCTAAAAAAAGCAACCATTTTGAGGCGAGAGACCATGGGGAGTTTAATGATGTGGTTTTTGTGCTCAACACCCCATACCCGGAGTGTTTCGATAATATTTTTTAACGATTTACTATAGGGTGTAAGTTCATTGATTTCATCTGTTTATTTTTAATTTTATTGATGTCATTATTTGACTTTTCAAGGCATCAATGAGCTCGCAAGCTCGGTTCAATGGTCAGTACCTGTCCCGCCTAGCGGGATGGAACCTTTGATGATTAATCCGCCAGCTGGCGGACCCCTGTGGGTTTAACTGAGAAGTATTCATGAACGCAGTTAAAAATAGACAGGAATGTGAATAATGATTATTTTAATCATGTCGGTTTCATTGTACTTTTTAAGACAGAACAGTTCAGATTTTTATTTTCTCTTCCAACCAGCCTTTTATATCAATATAATCCTGAGTTTGCCTGAAATGAGGCGGGAAAAGTTCAGTATGTGCTTTCTTGAAAATTGCCTGATATTCTTCCGGATAAGCATGGCTAAGCTTTGAAAATAAATTCAATAATTTTTTACCAGAACTGATTTCTGTACTTTTTTTCTTTAGAAATCTACGGCAACTGTCTACAGCATACCTTAATACAATAATGTTGTTTAGTTCAAAATGTACGATAATGTTAAGGATGCGGGCATAGGATTGAATGTCTTCTCTTATGTTTACAAAGTTGGAATTTAGTATTTCATTCAACCAGCGCAACGACTTTGCGTATTCTTTTTTAAGAAAAAATATATTCGCAAATTGATAGTAGAATAATAGTATGTAATCAGCGGGTATCGCTTTCCGCCGCTTTTCTATAAATTGCTGAATTTCATCCATCAGCGCAATCCCTTTTTCTAGTTGCCTGGAATCTCGATACATTTCAAGCTCAACATTAAACGTTCTCAGCCATAGACGAACGGTAAACCTGCTTTCATTTTTCGGTTTATATTTCAGGGGCACTTCACGGATCTTATGGATCAAAGCCGGAATCTCATCCCATTGTTTACTTGAAAGATATAATCCGATTTTATTCCCGATGGCTGTGACATAGGAATGGGGATCTTCTTTTATGTGATCAGGAGATTCTTCTAAGAGTTTAATGAGTTCGGAAATATGCTTTTCGGCTTTTTTAATATCTCCTTTCATAAAATGGAGACCATATAATATATGGTAATGTAATACCTGCGATTGAAGCGCGTAAGCAATATTGCTTTTTGTTTCCGTAAGTTTTCTTATAAAATGATCATCATTAATAAGATTGCTTATATTAATGGTATGTTGCCAGTAGGTATTAAGGACGCTCATTTGCTCAATCGCCTCCCTTTCTTTTACCAACAAAGAATGAATGTCTTTCAGGTCGCCTGAAACCGCCAAGGCGAGTTTTCTCTTCCAGAAAGAGACTTCAGTAAGCAGGGATAACTTTTCATAGTTGCCTGCGAGATCTTCCGCTTTCTGTATTTTATAATAACAGAGATCATACAGCTCTTTGTCGAAGAGCAGTTCAATATCCTTTAATAGATCGAGAAGCTTGGAATGCACGGAAGTATCGGAATGATAATTTTTCAGTGCTTTCAGAATAAGCTCTGTTAAATAGATCTTGGTAACATGAAGCTGTGATAAGAATTTTTTTCCTTTGAGTTTCTTTCGTATTTCCTCTTCATCATATTCTTTTTGTGCGTCAATTGCGTCAAATAACTGGAGGTAATTGGTATCTCTTCCACTCATTCCCGCATAAATCTTGAAATACCGTTTTTCACTTTTTGAAAGGGATTTGATAAGTAAAAACAAGTTGCCTTTTTTGATCATTGAATTTCACGTATTTATTTAAATAAAGATAGAATTTAATACAATATCTAACTATTATATATTTTAGAAGTCTACGTTTTTTAAATTTTTAAGCTAGGACGGTAAAACCTGTGCTCATATCTTTGTTCAGGCAAAGAAAAATTATTTACCAAAAAAATCACATTATGGCAAACGTTATCAATTGGTTTGAAATACCAGCAAAAAATTTCGAGAGAGCCTGCGCATTTTATGGGCAGGTATTGGGAGGAGACGTACACAAAATGGATTCTCCTCGCGGTCTTAACTACGGTTTCCTTCCCGGCTTTTCACCCGATGAGGTAGGAGGAGCAGTAGTACAAGGTGAAGGATACGAACCTTCCGGTAAAGGAAGTGTAGTTTATCTGAACGGAGGTGAAGATTTAAGCGTCCCCCTATCGAAGGTAGAGAATGCCGGCGGAAAAATTCTGATGCCGAAAACGTCGATCGGCGAAAATGGATTCATGGCTCATTTTACCGATACCGAAGGCAACCGGGTGGCACTGCATTCAATGAGCTAAAATCTGAAGGGAGAATTTTTTCTCCCTTCTTTATAATTTTCCACAAACTATAATGATATGATATCAAAAGCTACTTTCCAGTTTCTGAAAGATCTGAAAAAGAACAACAATCGAGACTGGTTCATGGATAATAAATCACGCTTTGAAGAAGCAAAAGCAGATTTTGAAGAATATATTAATTCCCTGATCTCGCAAATTTCCAAGTATGATAAAGGCATAAGTCATTTGCAGGCTAAGGATTGCATATTCAGGATTTACCGTGACGTACGATTTTCAAAAGATAAGTCTCCGTACAAAACCAACTTCGGCGCGCACATTACTTCAGCAAAAAGCAAGTCAGAAATCCATACAAAAGCTGGTTATTATATTCATCTCGCTGTCGGTGATTCCATGCTGGCAGGTGGCGCTTATCTTCCTCCGGCACCATGGTTGAAAAACATACGTGCTGAAATTGATTATCATGGGGAGGAATTAAAGAAAATAATTACAAGTGCTGCTTTTAAAAAATATTTCAAAGAAATCGAAGGAGAGAAGCTGGTAAAGGCACCTAAGGGGGTTCCTAAAGATCACCCCGATATTGAACTGCTTAAATATAAAAGTTACCTGGCCGTTCATAAACTCGATGATAAAACTGTTTTATCAAAAGAATTTGTAACGTATTCGGCGGACGTTTTTAAAGCACTAAAACCTTTTGATGATTTTCTGAACAGGAGCCAGGATTAATAACCATCGTATGTCAGAGCAAATATTAAGGGCAAAAGAGAAATTATTGGTTCAGTCTTTCCTGAAAAATGGGTTTTTCAAAATGGAGAACATCGAACCGGAAAAGTTAATCAAGATGCCTTGCTTATCTATTGGATTAACAGCGATTTATGGCGCAAAAAAACCGGAATGAGAACTAAATTAGAACTCAATCCGGCTTTTTAGTATTCCAAACAGGATTATTATCGAACCATTTTATTGAAGATTTAAAGAAAATTGCCACTTTATTGACTTGAAAACCACTTTCTGAATTATCAAAACAGGATTAAAGTCGAAACAGTGGGTCAGAACTGAAATATATCGTGCCATTACCGTATACAGATACTACATTATTTTAAGGCCGTTATAATTACCTCATTCATTCCATTTTACTCTACGAGCATTAAATCTGAATATCTGTCAAGTGCTCATCCATCCGACTTGGTTTTAAGCTTATGTTCTGGAAGTAGTTTTTTATCTTTCCAATTCTATTATGAACACAACTACATCTTCAAGTTAGTTGCTCTATGCATTTATTTCTGACCCTCTTTACTTTTAAAGTCCGAAATGGTCTTTCCATCATACCGATACACTCCGTTCATAGATCCAACCCAAATACTTCCATCGTTAGCTTCCAGAAGCCCCAAAAGCGCCCCTTCTTTTATTAACATTATTTCGGTTACAGTGGGCTTTTCATTGTACAAGGACTTTGCATCATAACGGGAAAGTGCCCAGACGTTCCCATAGAGTTTGACTTCACCAGTAGTCCAGATGTTTCCTTTCTTATCTTCGATTATAACATAAGCACCCTTCTGTGATACCTTCGTAAAGGTTCTGCCGTCATAGCGCCAAAGACCATCAACATCACCGAACCAAATATTTCCTTTTTTATCTTCGATTATTGACCAAACGTTTTTAAATGCTTTGCCATCGTTGTTCTTTAAAACGGTAAATGTTTTTCCATCATAAACGAACATATTTTCTCCTTGTGCGCCAAACCAAAGCTTGCCGGTTTTGTCTTCAAGGAGTAAACGAATATTGTTACTGGGAAATCCACCTTTTGTGGTAAAGGTCCGAAAAGATTTCCCATCGTAACGGCTTGCTCCGAACCAAATATTACCGGCTCTGTCTTCATAAATATGAAGCGCTGAACTAATGCCAGTCCCATCCTTTGCTTTAAAATGCATAAAGCCGTTCTGTTCGGCAGGCTGGAAGTAAACACCCGAATCTTGGGAAGCCAACCAAAGGTTTCCTTTTCTATCTTCCAACACATCCCAGAAGGTCGGCCACTCTATTGTACTTGTCATATTGGTAAAAGATGCTCCATCGTATCGATAAACACCTACATAAGAAGCAATTAAAATGTCCCCGTTTTTTGCTTGCCTTACATTCCGAACCATACTCATAGGTACCTTCGAAGCGGCCGCCTCTTTAAGTTGAGACTCGGATAATCCTGATCTATGGCTCCTGTTATTTTGTTTTGGTACGCTTGTTTGATTTTGTCCACAAGAAGTGCAAAAAACGAACATCAACAACAAAATATATAAGTGTATGTATTTCATAATTTATTT
The DNA here is from genome assembly GCF_024704835.1 of Parapedobacter tibetensis. Lineage (GTDB taxonomy): Bacteria > Bacteroidota > Bacteroidia > Sphingobacteriales > Sphingobacteriaceae > Parapedobacter > Parapedobacter tibetensis. Next base: position 1,091 of record NZ_JAMXBE010000015.1, on the reverse strand, counting down.
ACTCAGCAACCGCCTTTTCGGGGGACACGTTTAAAAATTACTTTACTATCTCGTTCTACATATTCGCACGATACTATTGGATATGAATACTTAGGCGCGTGCGATACGCTATGGCTTCTTATAATTATTTTGTCGTTAACTTTCAGGCTATGCAATTGCTCAAGTTGAGACTTTTCCGGCTCAAATTTTACAATATAATCGTCACCATTAATCCTGGCCATAACACCGAAACCTAATCTTGATCCTGGCGGAAGAGAAAGAGAGGTTACAACAGCCTCCATATTGGTAAAAGCAGTTATATGCTTCCTTATTTTAGCAGCACCGGTAAGCACTTTTTTACCTTCTGGAGAAGCCTCCCATTTTTTGTACTTTATACCGTCAGGTGTAGCCTCCCATTTTTTCCTTTCGGCTTTCCTTTCAGCAACTGAAAGTGGTTTTTGGGGTGACTTCTTGGTAGTTTCATTTTTGATTTCAGGATTTGTAAATACTAGTCCGCTCACCACAACCAGTGGTAACATCAGCGCATAAATTACTTTTTTCATATTTTTTTGGGTTTATTAAATAACATAGAGATTCTACTGATAAATCAGATTGCATAAGACGTATTTTTATTTTTCATATCTTATCAAATTTGATTCAACAAAATTACTTTGATATTTTTCAACGCAGAGAGCTTGTATTGTAAATAAAAATGTAAACTTTGTAAATAAAATATTGACACTATGCTAGATAGCCGAAATATCCTGTCTGGGGAACGCAAGTACCTGTTCGGAGGGATGCTGCTTTTGTTTATTTCTGTGATCTGCGCAGCTTTCAGTATGACGGGTAATGACGATTTTGATATTTCCAGAAGGGAAGTTTTGCTCCGCAGGATAGGGCATGAGTTGCTCTTACAGTCGGGCGACAGTACATCAAGGGTGCTCCCGGTAAAAAAGATAGCCGAAAATGAATACCAAATCAGGTTTGAGAATGAGCTTACTTTTCAACCGGACTCCCTGGTGAATACTACCCGGCGTTTGTTGGGCAAAGACCCGCTTTCAGGTGATTATGTAGTTAATGTTCTGAACTGTGGCAACTCCAGTGTAGCCTAT
>NZ_JAMXBE010000014.1 GCF_024704835.1 Parapedobacter tibetensis | reverse complement strand
CGATTCGGCAAACGTAACATTCACGTTCAGGCTCAAATCGGTCAGGGACTCCGAGATAAAACCGAAATTTTTGCGGGCCTCCACTTCTACCCCATACACTTTTGCAACCGGTGCATTCCGGGGGGTAAAGTTGCTCTGTGCCGCATCCGAAGTCACCTGCAACTCGATCGGGTTCCTAAAGTACTTGTAGAAACCGCCGACTGCAAGCATCTGAGCACCGTCTCCAAAAAATTCATACCGGAGGTCGATATTGTCAATGTAGGTAGGCTCCAGGTCAAGGTTCCCGACAAATCGCGTATCGGTCAGCGGGTCATAGATCTGGATGACCGACAGCTCTTTGAATGAAGGGCGAGCGGTGGTACGGGCATACGATGCCCGCAGGTTTTGATTTTCAACTACGTTGTAAACCAGGTTGAGGGACGGAAACAGATCCAGCTTATCAATCGTCTTCACATTATCGTAACTCGCTCTTGGGACGATACTTGCACCTGTAAAGAACGTCGTATATTGTTCGGCACGAAGCCCTACAATGGTACGCAACTTCTCCCATGGCCGGAATTCGGCAGAAACGTACAGCGCACCAGTATGTTGGGTAGCGTCAAACGTGCTGGCTTCCTGATATTGTCCACTCATGTAGTAGCCTGAGTCGGTTTCTGGTGTCCATATATTTTCAGGAAGCAAAATCGCATTCGGATCACGGTTCAAATCCGCATGATTGACATCGATCGTGGATCGAATTTCATATTCGTTGATGGCATAGTCCCGCTGTTTGTAACTGTATAATGCCCCGAACTTCAGGGAAGCATCACGGGTGAACAGGTTCATTTTCTTAGTAAAATCGACCTTGCCAACTACATCCAATTCATCCAGATCCCGCCATATACGGGTCGGAACCCCTGCATCCGACCGGATCGTCCAGTTAGCCCCTTCTTGGACAAACGTGGTGGTCCGCACGTCCTTGTCATCGGCACTAACCAACGTTGGCGACACTTTCCATTCCGTCAGGAACGTGGCGTCTTCGTTGCTGTGTTTTCCACTAAGCAACAGGTTGGATACCGACCGTTGGCCGTAGTCTAGGTTGTATTTAACTGCATCGATGCTATTAGCTATTCGCTCTTTATGATCGTATATACTGGCCCGGCTTTCGCCATTCTGGATATGCAGCAGATTCAAGCCGTATTTTGAAGAGCCCGTTTTGTAGTTCAACCCGGCCATACCGGAAAGCAACACGTTGCGCCCACCCAGATCGCCGATCTGTGTGCGGTCAGCCCGAAGTTCATCGCTTGCAGTGGTTTGGAGTGGCCTGAGGTAAGTACCGTTCTGAAAACCCTCGTAAAACGAGGTAACGTTTTTATAGTTCACCGCAGCGATCACCCCGAGTTGATTACCCCAGAGCTTATATTGATTGGTGAAGTCGAAACCAAGGCTCAAATCGGGCATGCTGTTCTCGCGGTCTGGTCTCATCAGGGGGTTGAACGATCGGGTTATTCCTTCTAGCGATTCCCTCCCCTCCCCGATCCTATTCGGAATGTCAGATGTCGGGCTTATCGGCAACTTTCGGTCACCATTGTCAAACCCGAGGAAGTCGGTCCTACTTCCCTGATACCCTACGTAATTATCGTTAAAATGCATATCCGGATTATAGCCTATTGATGCCGAAACGCCGACCTGCTTTTGCGCCGGGATGTCTTTGGTCACAATATCGACTACCCCACCGGTAAAGTCCGCGGGGAGTTCGGCAGAGCCCGACTTGATTACCACAATGTTTTCCAAGATATTCGTGGGGAAAATATCCATCTGCACCGTGTTTTTATCCGGATCCAACCCGGGGATATCCATGCCGTTCAATGTCGTTTTGCTGTAGCGATCGCCCAACCCACGGACGTACACATATTTGCCTTCCTGCACAGACACGCCCGGCACCGTGCGTACCGCCGTTGCAATGGTGCTGGCGCCCGTGCGCTGGATGCTTTGCGAAGAAAGTCCATCCATCACCACGCCGGCATTCCGCTGCATGTTAAGCAGCGAAATTTCCGTATTCTTCCTGGCTGAAACAGTCACCACCACTTCTGCCAATTCATCGGCTGATGGCGTCAATGAGACGTTCATTTCCACAGCCTTCCCTCCCTCAATTCTCACTTCACTGATCTCCTTCACCCCATATCCAATAGACGAGAACCGCAATGTATACGTTCCCGGCGCAACCCCCAAGGTAAAGTCGCCCTCAAAGTCGGTGCTGGTTGCCTCATTGGTGCCAACTATCTGCACACTAACGCCCGCCAACGGCCCGTTTGAACTTTCGTCCAACACCTTTCCGGTGATACGCCCAATCTCATCCGCGAAGAGGAAAAAAGGCAGACAAACCAACATACTGAGCAGTATATAAAAACCCCTATTCATCTACGAAACTTCTTTTATTGTTTGGTTAAATTAAAGAGGTCCATCTTCCTCAATGGTATATGGAAGATGGACCGATATTCTTATACTATACTATTTAAAAAGCGCCCACTGAACTTGTAAAGGTCCAGTCAAACACAGACAGGTCTGCACCTACCGTTTGCTCTCCTGCCGCCACAATCGAGGCGTTGCTCACAAAAGCCGCATCAGACACCGATACGCCTTCACCGGTAGAAAATAAGTCTGCAAGCGTTGTACCACCCGGTGCCACCAGTTCCCATGAAGCGAACGTAAGATCACCATCATTATAGGTAGCTGCCGCTGCCGCATTCGCGATATTGACGGTGGATCCCTCTTCTATGTTGTACATGTAGATGTTTTCCAACATACCCATGGCACCATCACGGAAATCAGCCAGCAACTTACCTCCAAAGTTTCCGGCATCCACGGTGATATTCCGCATAGTAAACGCCCCTTCCATGGTACCTTCCGGACCATCGATTTCGAACGCGGATCCGGACTGCGTGGTCTGAATCACGAATGCATTGTCTATCGTACCAGAATAAGCTTGGTCAATATCAATACCATCGTCCTGTTGGCCATACACGATCAGGTTTTTCACATTAACCGAACCGCCGAACCATTCCACACCGTCATCCACGGAAGAAAAAATCTCAATATTCTCGATGATGGTACCCGAGCCGATACCCCCAAGTGTCAGCCCCTGCAATTCCGCATTTTGCTCCAAAACAATCCCGGTGAACCGGATCGACAAATACCGCAGTGTACCCGAATTATCGTTTGCGACATCGCCGCCATACTCCCCATATTCATCATTTTCGGGAATCCCTTCAATAAATTCAATTCCGGTGGCACCATCTACCGATATGGGCGCGCGTCCAAGCATAATTAAACCACCCCACTGGCCTGCATCCCCAACACCCAGCGTACTTTCGGTCTCGCCCGGCTGTATATCATCCAACACCGATGTAAAGATAATCGGTTGGGACGCCGTTCCCTCAGCCATCAGCTTGCCACCCTGATCGACAACCAGCGAAGAAGCATCGGCACGCTCTCCATTTTCCGCCTTAATAATGGTACCCGGCTCAATGGTCAGGGTTACGCCATCGCCAACCACCACGTGCCCGTCCAATATATATACGTTCTCGGAAGTCCAGGTTTCATTGGCCGTGATAATGCCCGATTTCGTCATTTCATCGCCCTCATCGATCGGATCCACCGGATCATCATCACTGCAACTGGTTACAAACCCTAGAGCAAACATGGTTAGGAATGGTAAAAAAAACTTTTTCATGATTTTCATTTTTTTGGGATTTAAACTCCTCTTAGTTTCTTATGCAAAGGAATTTATTTAATATCAAGTTATCGTTTCTTTAAAATCAAATTTCAATGAATTTAATGTTACCTAAACATTAACAACCCGAACGGGTGGTATGCGTGTGGAAAATTCAGATGAAGTAAAAGGAAATAAGGCTAAGGACTAGGCAAGCACTTCCCCCACACCATGCAACGGCAAATCAAATGCCTCTGCAACACCGTGGTACACCACTTTTCCTTCCACAATATTCAGCCCCCTCATGAGTGCTGCATCCTCCAAGCAGGCGGCTTTCCAACCGCGGTTCGCCAAGCGGATGATATAGGGCAAGGTGGAATTGGTAAGGGCCAATGTGGATGTAAACGGCACAGCGCCCGGCATGTTGGCCACGCAATAATGAAGTACATCGTCAATGATATACGTGGGATTTTCATGTGTGGTGGGCACACAAGTCTCTACACATCCGCCTTGGTCCACGGCTACGTCAACAATGACCGTACCCGGCCGCATGGTCTTCAGCATGTCACGCGTAATCAAGTTCGGGGCTTTGGCACCTGGTATCAGCACGGCTCCAATGATGAGGTCATGGGTTTTGACCATTTTCCGGATGGTATATTGACTGGAATATTGGGTAACCACATGGGGTGGTAAGATATCATTCACATGGCGTAATCGGTCGGTATTGATGTCCAAGATGGTTACATGCGCTCCCAACCCGGACGCCATTTTTGCGGCTTGGATACCCACAATGCCTGCGCCAAGGATAAGTACCCTGCCCGGCGGCACACCGGGTACACCACCAAGTAGTACACCCCTTCCCTTCACTGGTTTCTCCAGGTAACGCGCACCTTGTTGCACAGCCATACGCCCCGCTACTTCAGACATGGGTATCAATAAAGGCAAGGAACGGTCGGGCTTTTCCACCGTCTCATAAGCAATGCAGATAGCCCCCCTCCCAATCATGGCTTCCGTGAGCGTAATGCTGGAAGCAAAATGGAAGTAGGTAAAGATGAGTTGTCCGGCCCGAGCCAGCCTCAACTCCCCATCGATGGGTTCTTTTACCTTGACAATCATATCGGCCCGAGCCCAAATATCATGGGAATCGGTCACGATTTCAGCTCCGGCACCCTCGTATTCCGCATCGGAAATCCCGCTTCCCTTCCCTGCACCCTGCTCAACCAACACATGGTGATCATATTGCGTCAATTCGAACACTCCAGAAGCTGTTAAGCCTACCCGACTCTCATTATTTTTGATTTCTTTGGGAATACCTATAGTCATTTTGAATAGGAAGTTTGAATTTTGACACAATTATAATCAAAATATAGATATTTTAATCAAAAATCACAAAATCAAATCATAAACATATCATACACACAAACAAACTACGCAAAAATTACATTAATTGATAAAACCTGCATGAATTTACATTCACAAAAAGACATAAACTTAGCGAAGTNTTAATCAAAAATCACAAAATCAAATCATAAACATATCATACACACAAACAAACTACGCAAAAATTACATTAATTGATAAAACCTGCATGAATTTACATTCACAAAAAGACATAAACTTAGCGAAGTGATTTCTTGAACGCCGCTGAAAACAAATAGAAAGTGAAAAATAATTCATGCAAGCTTCATTGCCATTAAAAAGCAAATTATTCTAATGAAAATTAACGAAAAAATTATTAAAATACTCATAAAAATAACACATAATTCTCGATTCATTAAATAAATCACACACAAATTAGGTTTATTAAAACCTAAAATAGCAAAAAACAGTTATTAAAATATCGATTACTGATAGCTGACTGCCGACAGCCAATAATATCAATAAAGTTGCATTAGCGTGCTGCTTATTTAATGTGAATACATTAACTTGCAAAGTCTAAGCGATTAGCTAAAAACTTGGTAGAATGATATCGTAGTAACATGCACGAAAATACAATAACTCCTGTCGTCCGTTTGAACGACGTAGCATACCAATATCCCCAGGGTGAATCATTACGTTTCGCCGACCTGGAAGTGCCACCTGGACAACACACCTTAATATTAGGCGATTCAGGTAGCGGCAAAACTACCCTATTGCATATCCTCAGTGGGTTGCTCAAACCCGGGGATGGGACGGTGCAGGTAGACGGGCAGCAACTCTATGGACTCCCAGCTCGTAAATTGGATGCGTTTCGCGGGCAACGCATTGGCTTGATTTTCCAAGAAGCCCATTTGGTAAAAAGCCTCACCATTAAGGAAAACCTACAGATTGCACAAGGATTCGCCGGGGCAAAAATAAATAACGACCGGATCAACGAGGTATTGTCGTTACTTAACCTTGTGGATAAGGCAAACAATTATCCCAGTAAACTTAGCCGGGGCCAACTGCAACGGGCAGCCATAGCACGGGCTGTGATCAACCGACCAGCCATTTTGGTGGCAGATGAACCCACGGCATCGTTGGACGATCGTAATACTTCCTCGGTATTGGAACTGCTGCTCACGCAGGCCGAAGAACACCATGCCACACTGATTGTCGCTACGCATGACAAACGGGTCAAAACGCGGATAGCACATGCGTATCAAATGGGGATAAAACAATGAATATATTACAGATCGCCTGGAAAAGCATGCGCCAAAATCCGGCAACATCCGTGTTGGGGATACTACTCACCGCTTTTGGCACGGGAATATTATGTGTATTGCTGCTTACTTCCCGCCAAATCGAAGAACAGCTCGACAATAACAGTCGCGGAATCGACCTGGTAGTCGGTGCAAAAGGAAGCCCAATACAGCTGATTCTCAGCAGCATTTACCACATGGACAATCCCACAGGGAATATTAGCCTCCGTGAAGCACAAACACTGGCAGCAAATCCAATGGTCAAACTGGCTGTTCCACTGTCATTGGGTGATAATTACAAGGGTCACCGCATTGTAGGTACCGATAGCACATTTCTTCAGTTGTACAACTTAGCACTTGCTGAGGGCCGTATATGGCAACGCGACTTCGAAGCGGTAATCGGCGCTGAAGTAGCCCGCAAACATGGACTCAGCGTGGGTGACAAGATCTATGGCGCCCATGGGCTGAGCAGCGAGGGCCATACGCATAGCGAACACCCCTATACCATCACGGGCATCTTCGAACCAGTCCATAACGTTGCAGATAGGCTTATATTGGCCAACCTGGCCAGTGTGTGGCGCATGCATGGCGACAACGATGACGATCACGATCATGAACACGGAGAAGATGACCATGACTTGTCTGGCGTGGAAGAACATGAGCACCATCATGGTGAACAGCACGATCATGACCATAGCCATGAAGAACCCCAATTGGTCAAAAGCATCATGGGCGATATCGGTACAGGCGAACGTGAAATCACCAGCATGCTCATCCAATACCGCAACCCCGCTGCTATCGGCATGTTCCCTCGGTTGGTCAACCAAAGCACCGCGATGCAAGCGGCTTCTCCCGCCATCGAAAGTGCACGGCTATTCGCCTTGCTGGGCATCGGTATTGACTCCTTGCAGGTATTGGCCTATGTGATCATGCTGATGGCCGCCCTCAGTGTGTTTATCAGCCTTTACAACGCCCTCAAAAGCCGCAAATACGATTTGGCCATCATGCGTACCTTGGGTGCTTCGCAGGGGAAATTGTTCGGCATAGTGATTGCTGAGGGAATATTGCTTACTTTTGTAGGTGCGATATTGGGTATCGTGATTGGCCATGTTGCCCTTTACCTAATCAGCGCCAGCACAGGGGGTGCAACCACATTGCTGGAGACGCTGGTACTACTTCCGCAGGAAGCGTGGTTGGTGCTTATTGGTGTATCCATCGGCTTTGTGTCCGCCATTATCCCGGCCATTAAGGCTTATAAGACATCCATATCGCAAACACTATCAGGAAATTGACATGATGAAGCAAGTTATAATCACGGTATTGATGATGTTGGGCGCCCAGCTGGTTAACGCGCAGCAAGACAATCCCTTTGGGGAGGTGCCGGACCATACCCCCATGATGAACGACACATGGGAGACCATCAATAAACTGATGTACAAGGTTACGCATAAAGACAACGAAACCATTTACACCCCGCATTTCCCCGAAGCACTGAAAGCCATCGACAAAAAAATTGTCACCCTGCCGGGTTATTTGGTGCCTATGCATGGCGGAAGGGACCATGAAACGTTTATGCTCTCCGTATTGCCTATTATGCAATGCATGTTTTGCGGACAAAACGATATCCCTCCCATGGTGGAAATCTTTATGAAGAAGGGTAAAAAGGTACGCTTCACGGAAGAACCCATCAAGATAAAAGGTCGGGTATACCTGAATGGGAATACGTTGGAAGGGAATTCCGAAATACAGCTGCTGGATGCGGAGCTAATCAATTAAAAAGGATTCAATTTCAGCGGTTCAACATAGCCACCTCTACACAAGCCACCAACGCCGCAGTTTCCGTGCGCAATCGGCTGTCGCCAAGCGTAATGGCTTGATATCCGGCAGAAAGGGCTCCAGCGATTTCACTGGCACTGAAGTCGCCTTCTGGGCCGACCAAGATGGTATAACGGTCTGAAGGATGGGCCAGCTGGCTCGGATAAGCCTTATCGCTATCCGCACAATGTGCTATGAACTTTTGGCCATCACTGGCGGCACCTATAAACTCCGTAAATTTCATCGACTCATTCAGTTTTGGATGATAAGCCTTCATGGATTGCTTCATGGCGGATACCATAACTTTATTCAACCTATCTAACCTGATATCTTTCCGTTCGGAATGTTCGCAAATAATAGGGGTGATTTCATCAATCCCCACTTCGGTGGCTTTTTCGAGAAACCACTCCACCCTATCGATGTTCTTGGTGGGTGCAATGGCGATATGTAAGTAATAAGGTCGTTTTCCAACGTTGATGCTGACATCCACAATTTCCAAGACTGTCCTTTTGGGATGTGCATCCATAATGACGGCCGTATACCGTCCACCCCTACCATCCACCAGGTTAATCTGCTGCCCGCTGGACAAACGCAGTACACGGATGGCATGCTTGCTCTCCTCCTCATTCAGCACAAAGGCTTTATGTTGGGGCAGTATTTCTGGGGTGTAGAATAGTTGCAAACCGCGGGGTTTTATTCGTCGTCCTCATCATCGGAGGTAACCATCAGCTCCAATTTCACGAATTCAATGTTCTGTTGGGTTTTCTTCATGATGATGAAATTGTATCCATGGAACTCCTTATGTTCGCCCACGTCCGGTATTTTATCAAACAAGTCGCTCACCAAGCCGGAAATGGTATCGTAATCATTACTTTCTGGCAATTCCTTCGGCAAAAACTCGTTAACATCATGCACGCTGGCACTCGCATCCACCATGTATTCCATCTCGGATATTTTTTCCACCACGGGTGTTTCCTCATCATATTCGTCTTGGATCTCTCCTACCAATTCCTCCACGATGTCTTCGAGTGTCACCATCCCTGCCGTGCCACCGAATTCGTCGAGCACAATGGCTATCTGCATGCGCTTCTGCTGGAACTCGGCCATCAGATCGTTTATTTTCTTTGTTTCAGGGATGAAATAGGGCTTACGGATAATGTTTTTCAATACCAATTCTTTGCCTTTGGCAATGATGGGCAATATATCCTTGGCGTGTACAATACCGATAATTTGGTCAATGTTATCGTCATAGATGGGTATCCGTGAATAACCCTCCTTGTTGATGTTTTCAATAAAATCGTCCACCGGGCAATTCATTTCCGCGGCGGAAATCTTGGTGCGGGGCACCATGATGTTTTTTACAATCCGTTCGTTGAAATCAAACACATTTTTGATTAGCTCATGCTCCACCGTATCCAAAGCGCCACTTTCCCTACCTTGGTCAAGCAAGTATTGTAATTCCTCGGACGAATGGTGGGCTTCCCCCACATTGACCTGGAAACCCATCAGCTTGAGGAGCAGGTTGGCGAATCCGTTTAAAACCCAAATAATGGGCCTAAAGAGAATATAGAAAAACCGCAATGGTAACGCAATACTCATGGTAGTAGCCACAGGGCGTTGGATGGCAATGGATTTAGGTGCCAATTCACCGAACACAATATGTAATACGGTGATAATACTGAACGCCAATACATGTCCTAGATTCTTGGCCACTACGCCGGTAAGTTCTACATTGAACCAGCCAAAGATATTGCCCACGATTTGGGTCATCACGGCTTCACCCACCCAACCGAGGCCAAGGGAACACAATGTAATACCCAATTGCGTGGCGGCAAGGTATCCATCGAGGTGGCTGGTGATGTGCTTGGCCACCTGAGCCACCTGGCTACCGGTCTTGATCTTAATCTCAATTTGCGAAGCCCTGACTTTGACAATCGCGAATTCGGCAGCCACGAAGAAACCGTTGGCGAAGACCAAGAATAATGTCCAGAAAATCTGCCAGCCCATTAGTTCATTATAAGGTTAGCGAACTCTTTTTGATACAATTCAATGCTTTCCTGGATAACCTTATATGCATATGAACGACCAAAAAGGCGTTCTATGGTTACGTTTTTTTGTTCTAGTGCTTTATAGTCCTGAAAGAAACGAACAATTTCCTTCATGGTATGTGGAGGCAATTCCGAAAGGTCGTTGATGTAATTGACCGACATATCGTTCTTGGCTACGGCGATGATTTTGTCATCCTGTTCCCCATTGTCTATCATATGCATCACACCAATGACCTTGGCTTCTATGATACTCATGGGATAGACATCGACGGAACAAAGCACCAAAATATCAAGTGGATCTTTATCATCGCAATAGGTCTTTGGGATGAAACCATAGTTAGCCGGATACATCACCGAAGAAAACAAAACGCGGTCTAATTTGATGAGCCCGCTTTGCTTATCTATTTCATACTTTGCTTTTGAACCTTTAGGGATTTCGATAATAGCATTGACCGACGACGGAACGTCATCGCCTGGGGACACTTCATGCCATGGGTGTGATATGCTCATTGGGATTAGAAATTATTTTGATGATTTTTGTTATCGATGTCTTTATTACTTTTATTCAGGCGTATTTTCCGTTTCACCAACGCAATGATAATAGGTATGAATGTTAACGTGATGAAGCCGACAATGATGAATGTGATGTAGTCAATAATCTGCGGAAACTCACGGCCTAAGAAATATCCAGAGAGTGTCAACGTCAACACCCATACGATACAACCACAGACATTATATAGCGTGAATTTCTTGAAATCTACTTGTACTACTCCTGCAAATATAGGTGCAAATGTACGTATTATCGGCACGAAACGGCCAATAATCAAGGCCAAACCGCCGTATTTGTGGTAAAATTCCTCGGCCATGACCACATATTTCCGCTTGAACAGCCATGAATCCTTACGTGTAAACAGCATGGGTCCCGCTCGCCATCCAAACCAATATCCGGTAAAATTGCCAGCTACACCAGCCGCAAACAACCCTACACACAGGGTGGTGATGTCCACATTCAACATTCCGGAAGCACAAAACAAGCCGGCTAAAAAAAGCAAATAATCCCCAGGAAGAAAGAAACCGAAAAAAAGTCCTGTCTCAGCGAACACGATAAACAACACAAGGTAGAAACCTCCAGATTTTATCAATGCTTCGGCATCCAACAATTGTGAAAATGACTCCCAGAACTCTTGCATATATGTCGATTACAAAAATACGAAATATTAAACGAATAGAACAGCTTTAATTCATGGGGACGGACATAACCAATTTTCGAATCTCGGTGGCAAGCGTCACATCGAGCATGGGATTTGCGGATCCATCACTCGGAGTGATGAAGCGACAAAAAGATGTCATCATGTCCTTATTATTTGTGCGTAATTCCCAAAATCGATTCCTTGATTGCTTCTGCACTCTCGGTAAGTTCAGCTTGACTAAACTGTAACTTAGGTCGGTTGAAATTAATATCACCCACCTCATTGATGGGTACCAGGTGTATATGGGCATGGGCCACCTCCAACCCGATCACGGCTACGCCTATTTTTTCACAGGGATGTACTTTCTTTATACCTTGGGCAACGATTTTTGCAAAAATCCATAACCCCATATATTCATCATCGCCAATATCAAATAGGTAGTCTGTTTCCTGCTTGGGGATAACCAGCACATGACCTTTGGCCAATGGACTAATATCCAGGAAAGCCAAATAATCATTGCTCTCGGCCACTTTATAAGCCGGAATCTCACCGGCAACAATTTTTGAAAATATAGTGGGCATGGTATTTCTTTTTTGTTTAATGATAAGCTATACAAAAACGGCTGCTTTTTTTGAATAAAACAGCCGTTGGGTACTATTGTTTGGTATGTGCGGTTATGGCAACCCGCACATAACCGTCATATACTTACCTGGAGATGTCCAGGATTTCCAGCTCTACTTCGCCTGCCGGCACCTGTATCTGGGCCTTGTCGCCAATGGATTTACCTAACAACCCCTGGGCAATTGGTGATTTCACCGATATCTTTCCGGCTTTGAGGTCAGCCTCCGTCTCGGACACCAATTGGTAGGTCATTACGGCGCCATTTTTCACATTCTTGAGTTTGACGATAGACAACGCTAATACTTTGGATGCGTCCAATGCCGACTCGTCAATCAGGCGTGCGCTTGCCAAGGTGTTTTCCAGCTTGGCAATCTTGGCCTCATGTAATCCTTGGGCTTCCTTTGCCGCATCATATTCCGCATTTTCAGACAAATCTCCTTTGTCGCGCGCCTCGGCAATGGCTTTGGCAATCCTTGACCTGCCTTCCGTTTTGAGATACTGCAACTCTTCCTTGAGTTTTTCCAACCCTTCTTTGCTGTAATATGTTACTTCTGCCATAATTGATATGAATAAAAAAATAAAGTCAAAAAAAGAAGCAAGACCACATCATCATGATAAGTGACATGGCCTTGCTCATTCATACGAAGATAGGAAATGTTTTTTAATTATACAAAAAAGATAGCGAATACTTTAAAATGAAACGCACACCTCCGTACCTACATCATCAGTATTCCATCCCACCCATCAAGGGTTATCAACAAACTTATAACCCATCCCCCTGACGGTCTGTAAATAAGCAGGTTTATCGACATTGAGTTCGATTTTCTTACGTAGACGCACGATATGCATGTCCAATGTCCGTGTGTTCACGTTGGAACTGTACCCCCAAACCACCTCCATCAGCTCATCCCTACTGATTACCCTACCTATATTCTGCAAGAAATAAAGTAGAATGCGGTTTTCCAATATGGTCAGCTCTATTTTCTTGCCATTACGGACGAGCGAGTGAATATTGGGATGATGCTCCGTATCACCAAAACTTAACAAGTCCGCACTTTGGTTGTTGACAAAATACTTTATTTTATTTTCAATCATGGCTACCAATACATCCATGCTAAACGGTTTGGTGATATAATCGGATACCCCAAAGCTATAGGCATCAATTTTATCCACATCCTGCGATTTGGCTGTCATCATGATAATGAGGTTGGAAAAGCCCTCTTTCCGTAAGTTGGCACAAACCTCAGCGCCTTGCTTGCCAGGCAGCATCCAATCCAGCAAAACGATGTCGGGTTTCTGCGCCAATACCAATTTCTCGGCATCATCGCCGTTTCCGGTCTGCACAACCAGGTAGTTTTCGGATTCGAGGCGGTGGGCCACCAAAAAACGTAAATTCTCATCGTCTTCGATAATGGCTATTTTGATGTTTTTATACATAGTCATAAATACAATTTATTGCTGATGATTTGTGATTTACTTATATTCAGTCAATAGGGAAAATGATGCTAAACGTTGTGCCGCTCCCCAACTCGCTTTCCACGGTGATATCACCTCCCATAAAATTGACCAGTTCCTTGCAGAAGGCGAGCCCAAGCCCCACACTACCTTGTTGGTTGTACTGGTTTTGTACACGGTAGAATTTTTTGAAAATATGAGCTAATTCCTTTTTGGCAATACCGATTCCTTGATCTGCAAATTGCATGGTCACTTGTTTTCTAGACTGTATTATTTTTATATCCAGTGCCTTGTTGTCTGGTTTAGAGTATTTATATGCATTGTCAATCAGGTTTTGGAAAATACTACCCAATAATACCGGATCGATATATAATGTCCGTTTCGCATCCACCTTGCACCGAATGTCCAAGTCAATGTACTTGATCTTGGAGGCGGTTATTGTCTTATCACAAAATTCGTGCAAATCAACCTCTTCCCGCTTTATTTTTATCGATTTATTTTCAATCTGTGTAAAAGAGAGCAGGGTATTCATCAAATTATTGAGTTTATCGGCCTCTTCATCCAATATTTTTCCATAAAGCAGCCTTTCCTTGTCGGAAAGTTGTTTGGCACTATAGATATTATTGCCCGCTATTTTGATTACGCTCACGGGTGTCTTAAATTCATGGCTCAAATTATTGATGAAATCGTATTGCAGTTTGAACATCCGCCTATTTACATAAAGATTGCGGTAAATCAGGTAGGCGATGATAGCCAAGAGTAGGTAAATCGTCAGGACACTGGCCATCACCGGCAAAAACCGCCTGTTTATTTCAGACCGCAGAAATACCCGGCTCGAACTGAAATACAGCTTATAATCCGCCAATGCTCCTGGCAATGGCGTTTCAGTGGTAAACAGGTCAGGATCGGTATCGATGGATTCGTAAACCAACGGCTGAATCTGTATATATTGATATAATTCGGGAACCGTGTTTTCCAATGACAGTTTATTAGCGTCGACAAAATACGTAAGGATGTCCTGTTCGTAGCCTACATTGTGGGTATGTTGCCCATACATCAATTCCTTATATGTTTTCAAGTCATCCCTTCTGGGGATGTTCATGTATGATATTTTTCCTGGGTTTACCGAATAAAACACCTTGAATATGTCATCATCATACATTGCTTTGGATGTATCCACCCGTTCGATGAAAGCGGCAAATTTTACGGCCATGTTGTTAAAGTCATCAGACAGGGAAAGGGGTAATTGCCCGTTTTGTCTTGTTCCCCTATCCGGGCTATCTCGCTCACTACGAGCACCGTACTGATAAACTCCTTTGGGGTACACCACCAGGCTGTTTGCCGAAAACCCATAATCGATGGTTTCATCATTGCTCAATAGTACATCATAAAATATGATGCGATCCACAAACGGGTAAGTATTCAGGATGCTGTCTGCATATACGGATACACTCACCGAATCGAGATAACCTTGGTAAAATGATATTTCCGGAATCCGATTATGGAAAAAATCGTTGAATGGCGCGATGTTATGTTCCAGCACCTCCACTTTCCTGGAGGCAAATTCATTTTCCACATATTTCACGGTCAAGTTACGGGCAAGGAAAGTGGCCAATATAAACGACGCAACCACCACAACGATGAAGGCAACGATCAATATATAGTTTTTACGGTAACTGTTGCGTTGGTGCTTCATACCGTATGGGTTAAAGCGAACAAACCATCATGGATAGACGCTGCTATTGTTTCAAATATTTATCAAAGAACGCCCCCAGTTCTCTGTAGAACATGATGCGGTTTTCTTCATCACGGAAATATCGACCTTCTTCTTCATGCAGAATATAAATGATGGGGATTTTCCGTTTCTTGAGTTTCTGAACAAATTGATTCGTCTCATTAATGGTACTCCTACTGTCCTTGCCACCCTGTGCAATAAAAACAGGTATCTTGATATTGTCGGAATGAAACACCGGTGACATCGCTTTAATTAAATCGGGTTCCGTTTCCGGGTTGCCGATGATTTCATAATACATCTGTAGATAAGGCTTAAAATAAGGGGGGATTTCCCTAAGGTAAGTAAACAGGTTAGTAAATCCGGAATAGGAAGCCGCGCACTTATACAAATCCGAATTGAAACAAGCACCATGCAATGCGGAATATCCCCCGAAGCCGGCACCATAGATACCTATACGCGAAGAATCAACAATTCCCTCATCAATCAGCCAGCGTACCCCGTCGGTAATATCGTCTTGTACCTTTCCTCCCCATTCCTTGAAGCCCGCCGACCAAAATTCCTTGCCATACCCTGTGGATCCCCTATAGTTGACCTGGAACACGGCAAACCCTCGGTTTGCAAAAAACTGTACTTCTGGGTTGAACCCCCATTTGTTACGGTTAGTCGGACCATTGTGGGGGTATACGATCACAGGTGTTTTTTTGCCTTTCGATTTTGGGGGTAAGGTCAAATACCCTTGTATACGGCGGCCATCTCGTGATTCGTAGGTGATGGGTTTCATTTCCGCAAGCATACGATCTTTCAATGCCGGATTATTGTCCGCAAGTTTCACGAGCTTATCCTTGGCCATATCATAAAAATACGTGGCCCCAGGATCCTTGTCTGTATAGGTGTAAACAATAAACCGGTTATGAGCTGTATCGCGATCCAATAAGTTTATTTCATACCCTTTCAGCTTCTGGCCAATGGCCTTGTACACTTCTTCGGTTTGCTTATTTAGGAAATGGCGTTGCTTCTTCCAGGTGACATACTTCGCATAGGACATCTCGCCACGATCACTGGAGTACCCATCATGGTCTATATCTACATCGGGGTGGCTGTATATCATCTTAACCTCTTTGCCCGTTTCCATGTCGATTTCAACTAAGGCCAACTTATCCCTATTGATGTTTGAAAGCGCAAATACATGGCTCCTGTTTTCGCGTGAAAACCCCAATGGCATAATCGAGTTTCTGAAACTATTGCTCATGACGGCTCTAAATACCTCTTTTTCACTATTCCGGTACAGCATGGTTTCCTTTACGCTGTCGCTGGCCAGCGCTAGCCGCAATTTCCCATCCAAATCGGCAAACCACTTTATGATATTTCCCGGATTCTTGGCGACCAATTCCTTCTTACAGGCATTGGTATGGAGCCGGTATACATCAAAGACCGAGGAATCCCGTTCATTGAGTGATACCAACACACCATTGTTCATCACTTTGGTCGGGTATATCCAGCGCATTTTTACCATAGAAGGGGGCATTAGATGCCGCACCGCCAACGAAGCACGATTTACCGCAAACACCTGAAGGCTGTCATGTAACCTGTTTTTGGTAAAGACCAATTCGTTGTCATCGGCCCAGAAATAGGAATGGATGCCCAAATCGGTTTCCAATGTGATGCGCTGCTCATCGTTTTCCTCATCGGGATGGATCACGTAAATATTCTTTTTCCCTTCAAATAATCCCAAATAAGCGATATACTCCCCATTGGGTGATATCTGAAAATTGGTTCTTTCTGGCGCGGAAAAGAAATCTTCCACAGGAATAATGCGATCCTTATGATTATTGCAGCCCCCAAAGCAGCTTACAATAACCAACACCACTAATAAAAATACACTGTTACGTAATATATTGACCATACCCAAACTCCCATACATATCATCAAAGGTGGAAAATTTTACCGTAAAACCACTTTATGCAACCTTAATTTTACACGCTTAAAACACTCCCCAAAATTACAACTTTCTATTTTATTTGGATTGTTTATCTTCGCCAAATATTCCATCAAACCATCATGTCTCTTCATGTGCTGATGGAACACCAGTTGAGTTTTGTTTAAAGGCCCTCGCATGTTTCTATATAATGTAACCATCATTGTCGAAAATGACATCCGGGATGATGTCAGGAAGCGAATCGAAACGCTATTATTCACCCATGAGGGCAAGAAACTTCCTGTCGCATTATTGGAAATGCTAGATTCCCCACATGAAGGCACCACGTACTGCGTTCAACTGCGTTCGGAAAACATGGAGGGAATCACGTCTTTTCAAACCCATCATTTGGCCGCAATCCAGCAATTGGCAACGAAGGAGTACC
This sequence comes from Parapedobacter tibetensis, assembly GCF_024704835.1. GTDB lineage: Bacteria > Bacteroidota > Bacteroidia > Sphingobacteriales > Sphingobacteriaceae > Parapedobacter > Parapedobacter tibetensis. Next base: position 161,308 of record NZ_JAMXBE010000014.1, on the reverse strand, counting down.
CTACGAAAATTTTGCTCTTCGATAGCACCATGAAATACATAAAACACGGATAACATGAACTTCACTCACCCCCCTATACAAGGCCTCGTCATCATCGAATCACAGGTATGGAAAGATGAGCGTGGCTTTTTCATCGAAACCTATAATACGAAACCTTTCGAAGCGCATGGCATTGCACAGGCTTTCGTGCAGGATAATCTCTCCTATTCCCATCGTGGGGTATTGCGTGGCTTGCATGCACAAGCCGGGGAGAATGCCCAAGGCAAGTTGGTGCGGGTATTGCGTGGCAAGGTATTGGATGTGGTGGTAGATATCCGAAAAAATTCGGAAACCTATGGGCAAAGTTTTTCCATTATGCTTGATGAACACAGCGCCAAATCATTATGGATACCGCCAGGTTTTTTGCATGGATTCCTAGCGCTGGAAGACCACACGCTATTTACCTATAAAGTAACCGGCTTTTACGACAAAAATGGGGAATTAGGTGTACGATGGGATGATCCCGACCTTGGTATTGATTGGCCAATAAGGGAAGACCAGCTTATCATTTCCGAAAAAGACAGGCAAATGCCGCTGTTGAAAGAAATCGTAAGCCCGTTTTAAACGGGTTCGTCAGCGCTCCCCATGGAGTTGGTCTTCGTATTTGGGATCGTATTTTACTTTTGGGGTAAGGTAATGCAGCAAGATAAGCCTGGAATAGCGGAAATTGAATGGCGCAAACAGCAAGATGGCAGCCATCAGCGTACCAAGATACACCCAGGGTGATTCACTTTGGGTGATTTGGTAGGTAAGTAGACCGATAGCAATCACTTGCGCTACAGAAAAGGCATAGCTCACATACATCGCCGCATAGAAGTAGCCGGGCTCGATTTCGAAGCGGAAGCCACAATGTGGGCATATGTCATTCATACGCTGCTTTTTGAAACTATAGGTTTTCCCCATAAACAACTTGCCTATCCTACATTTAGGGCATTTGGAATCGATTACCGCTTTGATTTTGGAAGTGCGTGTGGTTGCAGCCATGGAAAAAACCGGGATATCCTAAGAAATGTCTAATTCAGAACAATGGGGTCATCATCCACATCCACAGTTTTTTTACTGCGGTACTTTTTATACCATAATATCCCCACCCCCAATGCTGCCAAGTACGGAATGGCCAACAAAAACAAAATGCCCTTATTCAGTCCTTTTCCTTGACTATTGCCGTTTTCCGTGGCATTTTCTGCCGTCAGGGAACACATGGCACATTGCGATTTTGTTGTTTCTGGCATGACAGCCACCAACATAACCGCCATGACCACTATTCCGAAAAACCGCCTCGTCGTATCCATAATGCAAACTTACGAAATTTTATTTAATGGATTAAGTAAACTGGATTTACTTCCCATTAAACACCTCGAATCGATCCCAAAAACCATCTCTGGGTAATGATGCTTGCAATTCAATAGGTTCCTTTTTGATGGGATGTATAAACGACAACTTTTTAGCATGTAGACAAATGGATCGCCTTAGACTTCCCCTTGGGTAACCGTATTTATGGTCACCCACAATGGGACATCCCATTGAAGATAACTGTACCCTAATCTGATGCGTACGTCCGGTAATTGGATAAACCTCCACAAGGTAATAGCCATCCAATGTGCCCAGCACACGATAACCCAATTCTGCCCTTACTCGGCCGGGAGCTTCCTCAGCATGGGCTTTGGTGATGTTTTTCATACGATCGCGTGATAGCCAATGGACGAGGTTTCCTTCAGGTTCTTTGGGTGGTTTCCGCACCACGGCCCAATAGGTTTTTTGGATTTCCCGTTCTTTGAAAAGATGTTGCATCCGCTCCAAGCCTTTACTCGTCTTGGCAAAGAGTATCAAGCCACTCACAGGACGATCCAGTCGATGTACTACACCTACAAAAGCCCCATTGGGTTTATTATATTTTTGGGTTAAATAGCTGTTGACCATTTCCTCCAATGGCTCGTCGCCACCTGGATCGGCTTGTACAAGGTATCCCGCCCGTTTATTGACGGCTAGCAAATGGTTATCTTCGTAAATGACGTCTTTGTCGGCAATAGGCATAGTTCAGTATCCTCACATTACGCTGCAAAGATAAAAGGTTTTGGGTAAGTTTTTGAACACTGACAGCATTTTTGGACACAGATTACACACAACCATCCGCTGAATCCGTGTCATCTGTACTCTATTTACAATCACCGACCTCCTATTACCATCAAATCTACAAATTCATTAACCGACAATACCGACAATTTTTCGATGTCCAACGATGCTTCTAGAATCTGCTTTTGCTGCTTCAGTGGGAAAATCCGAGCTAAATTAGTTTTATATTTTGCTAGCAATACCGGCATGCCTTCCTGCCTACGTCGTTTATGGCCAATGGGGTATTCTACCACCACCTCGTCCAATACCGTACCATCCGTAAATGTCACCGTGAGTGCATTGGCGATGGATCGCTTTTCAGGATCATGATAGTCCAATGTAAATTGTGGGTCTTCCATCGTTTCCATCTTTGCGCGTAGGGCATCGATACGGGGATCGGTCGCTACGTTGTCTTCATAGTCTGCCGCGGTGAGTCTCCCAAAAACCAAGGGTACGGCAATCATATACTGGATGCAATGGTCGCGGTCGGCCGGATTATGCAATGGGCCCTTTTTGTCGATGATGCGGATAGCCGCTTCATGTGTACGTATTCCAATATGATGGATATCTTCGGTAGTTTTACCCAGCTCCTGGAGCTTATGATGCAACGTCACGGCAGCTTCCACGGCCGTTTGCGAATGGAACTCTGCAGGGAAGGAGATTTTGAACAATACATTTTCCATTACATACGAGCCATAGTCCCGTTGGAATCTGAATGCATTTCCCTTGAAAAGTACATCATAGAAACCCCAAGTTTTGGCAGTAAGCACGGATGGGTAGCCCATCTCCCCGGTTTGGGCAATCAACGCCAACCTTACTGCGCGAGAAGTGGCATCTCCGGCAGCCCATGATTTGCGGCTCCCCGTATTGGGTGCATGGCGATAGGTACGGAGGGAATGTCCATCAACGAAAGCGAGCGAAACCGCATTGATCAATTCCTCACGGGTAAGACCAAGGAGCTTACCTACCACCGCTGTGGAGGCCAGTTTAACCAGCAGTACATGGTCCAGACCAACTTTGTTGAATGAGTTTTCCAATGCCATCACGCCTTGTATTTCATGCGCACGGATCATGGCATCCAATACATCACGCATGGTCAATGGTGCTTTGCCATTGGCCACTGCCGTGCGCGACAGCCAATCGGCTGTAGCCAATATACCACCGAGATTATCCGACGGGTGCCCCCATTCCGCGGCCAACCAGGTGTCATTAAAATCCAGCCAGCGAATCATTGCCCCGATGTTGAATGCGGCGTGTATGGGATCAAGTTGGTAGGGTGTTCCGGGCACTTTGGCTCCCTGGGGTACGATGGTACCACTCACTATTGGTCCAAGCAACTTGGTACAGGCCGGATAAGTCAAGGCTTCAAATCCGCAACCTAAGGTGTCCAACAAACAATAATGGGCTGTTTGGAAGGCCAATTCACTCGTGATTTCATAATTAAGCGTATAATCTACAATATCGATAATAACTTTATCCGTTTCCGGACGTACGTTTGATATGGGGGATGACATGGATAACTGTTAATGATTAATTGTTTAATGGTTAATTGATAATGACTTATTTAGCTTATTGCCTATTGTCAATCGGCACAAACTTCCGATGCTCAGGGCCGGTATAATTGGCACTGGGGCGGATGATCTTACCATCTTGCCGTTGCTCGATGACATGGGCGCTCCAGCCGGTGACGCGTGCGACCACGAAAAGCGGTGTGAAAAAAGCGGTAGGCACACCCATCAGGTGATACGAAACCGCCGAAAACCAATCTAAATTGGGAAACATCTTTTTCTCTTCCCATAACAAGGTTTCCAACCGTTCGGCAATGTTGAACAAGTCCATATCACCGGCTTCTTCCGAAAGCCCCCGAGCTACCTTTTTGATTACGGCATTCCTTGGATCGGAGATGGTGTAAACCGGGTGACCGAATCCGATGATGACTTCCTTGCGCTCCAACCGCTGCTTGATATCGGCGGCGGCCTCATCGGCACTAACATAGCGGCTTTGAATCTCGTAGGCCACCTCATTGGCTCCGCCATGCTTAGGCCCCCGCAACGCTCCAATACTCCCTGTGATGCACGAATACATATCGGAACCCGTGCCGGCGATTACCCGACCGGTAAATGTGGAAGCATTGAATTCATGCTCGGCATACAGGTTGAGCGATATTTCCATGGCCCTAATCCACGATGCGGAAGGCGCCTTGCCATGCAACAGATGTAGAAAATGTGCACCAATGGATTCATCATCGGTCTCCACGTTTATGCGTTTACCATGATGTGCATAATGGTACCAATATAATAAGGCAGAACTATAGGATGCCAACAGTTTATCGGCAATATCCCGTGCTCCCACTGGATTATGGTTTTCTTTCTCCGGATAAATGGTGCCTAATACCGACGTATACGTGCGCAGCACATCCATGGGGTGTGCCGCCGCACGGATTTGCTCCAATACCTTTTTCGCAATCTGGGGCAATCCCCGCAATGTTTTTAGCTTATTTTGGTAAGCCTTTAATTGCGCCCTATTGGGTAACTTGTCATGTATAAGCAAATGGGCAACCTCCTCGAATGAGGCACCTTCAGCCAAATCAAGTATATCATATCCCCTATAGTGAAGGTCATTGCCGCTTTTGCCTACCGTACACAATGCGGTATTGCCAGCTACTACACCAGAAAGTGCAACGGATTTCTTCGGTTTAAAACTTGTTTCTTGATTATTCGTACTCATAATTTATGCGTTTGCTGTTTTGCTACTCGCCCCCTTCGGACGTGGGGTTTCCAACTTCAGATTTCAGCCTATTTTCCATACAATTCATCCAGCTTCTGCTCAAAGCCATGATAGTCGATACTCTCATACAGCTCGGCTCGGGTTTGCATGGTATCCAATATGTGTTGTTGTGTGCCGTCGCGACGGATATGCTCGTAGGTGTTCAAGGCAGCCTTATTGGCTGCGCGGAACGCGGATAATGGGTATAACACCAAGGCGACATTCGCTTCCGCCAGTTCCTCAACCGACCAGAGCGGTGTCATCCCGAATTCCGTAATATTTGCCAATACCGGAAGGCCAGTTGTATCCACAAAAGCCTTGTATTGAGCCAGATCAGTCACCGCTTCGGCAAAGATAAAATCTGCACCGGCCTCGGCGTAGGCTGCTGCCCGTTCTAAGGTTGCGCCAAGCCCTTCATTGGCCAGTGCGTCGGTGCGGGCGCCAATGGCAAACTGTTCGTCCGTACGCGCATCCACGGCTGCTTTAAGCCTGTCTACCATCTCCTGCTTGCTCACCAATTCTTTGTTTGGCCGATGTCCACATCGCTTTGCCCCTACCTGATCCTCCATATGAAGCGCCGCGGCTCCGGCTCGGATCAACTCCTTTACCGTTCGCGCCACATTGAATGCCGAAGGACCGAATCCAGTATCCACATCCACCAAAAGTGGCGTATCACATACATTCGTAATGCGCTCCACATCGACCAGTACATCATGCAACATGGATATGCCCAAATCAGGCACACCCAGCGAACCCGCAGCAACACCACCACCCGAAAGGTATATGGCCTTGAAACCAGCCCGTGTTGCCAATAATGCATGGTTCGCATTGATTGCACCAACGATTTGCAAGGGTTTTTCGGCTTTCATGGCGGTATGCCAGCGCCCTCCGGCGGATAATTGATACCTGTTCATTCTTATTTACTTTTGTGAATTTCGTAAATATACAGGATATGATTGAAGTGGACAAGTTGGCCCGGGTTCGATCAGGGCAAACAATCAGGCCTTGATGAATAAGGATGGGACCATGGGATAATTAGCTATTGCTTTGGTCAGGCTAGCGACAAAAGTCTTCTCGAAAAAGGACTTATGTGGCCTGGCGAACACTAATAAATCCAAGTTTTCAGATTTAGCTGCCTGACTTACGGCATTCATATCTACTTTCTCCACAGGAAGCGCTTTGAAAGAAATATCCCAATCGGGAAACGCTTCATGAACTTTACGTTCCCAGCGTTCCAGCTCTTTCGTCGGTGCTTTTTCTCCGTCTTTATAGAAATGAAGCATGGTTAGATATGGACTTAAGGTAACTGCCTGTTGGAAAGTCAACAAAGCATCCAATTCGACGTCATTATAATCCGTAAAAAAGCCTACCCGTTCAAATGAAAAATCTGGCGTATCGATGGGGACTACCAAAATCGGCACTGGCGATTTTTTGATTACTTCATAGGTGGTACTACCCAAAATGCTTTCCGTGATATTGGAAACACCTTTAGTGCCCATTACCACCAACGAAATGTCTCCTTTTTTTAGTTCAGTGGTGACCACATCAATCATGAAGCCCTTAAGACATTCGCCCACTAAGTCTACATTTGGAAACTGCGTCTTGAGTATCTTCAACAAATCTGCCATCGCTTTGGTCGATTCGGTCTCGGCCCATTTAATTTGTTTGGTACTGGAACCTTCTTCTCCAAACCCCGAATAAAGTGCTATATATACATGCAACAATCGTACTTGTTGTTTGGTTGTAGCGGCCAGTGAACAAGCATATTCCGCGGCTATAAACGCATTTTCAGAAAAATCAGTAGGGACTAAAATGGTCTTCATAGTATTGATTATCACAGTTAACAAACGCTTTACTTGAGAAACAAAGTTAACTCAAATTATTAAGTATTTAATGACAGCCGTCACGCTAAATGGTAATATACATGAGAACCTGTTTAATAATTCAGGTTTCCATATCATGAAATTTTGTCTTACGTTTGTCTTATGTCTGTAAACAAAGAGATAAAACGTATCACCACACACACGATCCGCGAGATGAAAACACGTGGTGAAAAAATCGCCATGCTCACGGGCTATGACTATTCCATGGCCAGGATATTGGATGAAGCAAATATAGATATCATCCTAGTGGGCGACTCGGCTGCCAATGTGATGGCCGGATATGAAACCACTGTCCCTATCACACTCGAGGAGATGATGTACCATGCTTCATCTGTAATCCGCGCCGCCAAGCACGCATTGGTTATTGTGGATTTACCCTTTGGCACCTACCAAGGCGGCAGTAGTGATGCCTTAAAGGCCGCCGTACGGGTAATGAAGGAGACTGGTGCGCATGGACTGAAATTGGAGGGGGGAATCGAAATCAGAAAAACCGTTGAGCGCATCGTCGATGCCGGCATCCCCGTAATGGGCCATCTTGGACTTACTCCTCAATCCATCTATAAGTTCGGCACCTATACCGTTAGGGCAAAAGAAGAATCAGAGGCTAATAAATTGAAATTAGACGCCAAGCTATTGGAAGGGGCTGGCTGCTTCGGGATAGTGCTCGAAAAAATCCCCGCCAAACTGGCTGCCGAAGTGACCAATAACCTGAGCATTCCCACTATCGGTATCGGGGCAGGCCCCGATTGCGATGGACAGGTATTGGTAGTGAATGACATGCTTGGATTAAACAAAGGTTTCAAACCCAAATTCCTCAGGCAATACCTCAATCTTTATGAACAAATAGGCGACGCCGTGGGCCGATACATTCAGGACGTGAAGTCGTCGGATTTCCCAAATGAAAACGAGCAGTACTAATTGCCAAGCGCTCAGCATGTAATAATATTGAAATATAGCGCTAGCTATAAGGTAGATTCGTTAATTTGCATATTCAATTACACAACTGCAAAATGATGAGACATTACCTGACTACCTTAGTTGTTATATCGATTAGCCTATTTTCTTTTGCACAAACGAAAATACCCGCGGATTCGGTAATTGCAACCAAACACGAAACCACCATCAAGGGCCAACGCATAAGCTACACCGCTCACAAGGGAACCCAGCCCGTATGGGATGCCGACGGCAAGCCCATTGCCACGGTGGATTATACCTATTATGAACGGGATGGTATAAGTGACCGTACATCGCGCCCATTGGTGATTTCCTTCAATGGCGGCCCCGGTTCGGCATCCGTATGGATGCAAATCGCGTATACGGGCCCCGCTTTGTTGGAAATAGACGACGAAGGCTACCCCGTCCAGCCTTATGGCATCAAAAAGAACCCTTATTCCATATTGGATGTGGCGGACATCATATTTGTCAACCCGGTCAATACAGGGTATTCCCGTATTCTCGATAAGGAAGCCAACAAATCCATATTTTTCGGGGTGAACGCCGACATCAAATACCTGGCCGAATGGTTAAACACCTTTGTAACCCGCCAGAACCGCTGGCCATCGCCTAAATACCTCATTGGAGAAAGTTACGGGACTACGCGCGTATCCGGCTTGGCATTGGAACTGCAAAATTCTCAATGGATGTACCTAAATGGAGTCATCCTGGTATCCCCGACAGACCTGGGTATCAAACGCGATGGACCGGTAGACATCGCCCTCCGGCTCCCTTATTTCGCCGCCACGGCTTGGTTCCACAAGGTCCTGCCAGCTGACCTGCAGCAAAAGGACTTGACAGACATGCTGCCTGAAGTGGAGCAATTTGCTGTTAATGAATTTTTACCGGCATTGGTAAAAGGGGGTACGCTTACCAACTCCGAAAAACAGGCAATAGCAACGAAAGTTGCCCGCTATTCCGGCCTCTCCGAAAAGATCTTGCTACAAAATAACTTAGACATTTCCACATCCCTGTTTTGGAAAGAATTACTGCGTGATAAAGGCTACACGGTGGGCAGGTTAGACTCCCGTTACCTGGGTTTGGATCGCCGCGATGCAGGTGAGCGGCCCGATTTCAACGCTGAACTCACCTCCTGGCTCCATTCATTCACACCAGCCATCAATTATTACATGCGCAACGAATTGAATTTCAAGACCGACGTAAAGTATAATATGTTTGGACCGGTACACCCTTGGGACAGAAGCAATGACCGGACAGGTGAAAACCTTCGGCAGGCCATGGCGCAAAATCCATATCTGCATGTAATGGTACAATCGGGCTATTATGATGGGGCCTGCGATTATTTCAACGCCAAGTACAACCTATGGCAGATGGACCTTTCTGGCAAATTGCAAGACCGGATGAGTTTTGTGGGATATCGGAGTGGGCACATGATGTACCTCCGCAAAGAAGATCTGGAAAAAGGTAATGAGGATATCCGTAATTTTATTAGGAACAGCATCCCCGAAAAGGGTGTTCCTGCTAGGTATTGATCGCTTGCCAAATCAAATCTTTCAATTGCTGGATATTCTTACCAGCAACCGATGAAATAAATACATTTGGAATCCCTTTGGGAACTTCTTGTTGCATTTCCTGCTGGAGCTCATCATCCAACATGTCCGATTTGGTGACGGCAAGGATGCGGGGCTTATCTTTCAATTCGGGATTGAAAGCCATCAATTCATTCAAGAGTATCTGGTATTCGGCGGCGATGGTTCTATCGGTATCCGCTGGAATCATGAATAGCAACACCGCATTACGCTCAATATGACGGAGGAAACGATGCCCCAACCCCTTCCCTTCAGAAGCCCCCTCAATAATACCAGGGATATCTGCCATCACAAATGATCTATTATCTCGGTAGGAGACGATACCGAGGTTGGGTACCAACGTGGTAAATGGGTAGTCCGCGATTTCAGGTTTGGCCGCCGACACAACGGAGAGTAGGGTAGATTTACCTGCATTTGGAAAGCCCACCAGTCCTACATCGGCAAGCACTTTCAGCTCAAGGATAACCCATTCTTCCTTACCGGATTCACCGGGTTGTGCAAAACGTGGGGTCTGCTGCGTCGGGCTCTTGAAATGCCAGTTACCCAGTCCACCACGGCCTCCCGAGGTCAATACCTTCATCTCACCATCTTCCGTGATGTCGAACAGGATTTCATTAGTTTCGGCATCGCGCGCTACAGTACCAAGGGGAACCTCCAGAATTTCGTCCTTACCATTAGCTCCATGCTTCTGGGCACTGCCGCCCGGTAGGCCGCTTTCGGCGATGACGTGTTTACGGTATTTGAGATGGAGCAATGTCCATAATTGGCTGCTGCCCTTAAGGATAATATGTCCTCCCCTACCACCATCGCCGCCATCGGGCCCACCTTTGGACGTGAATTTATCACGATGTAAATGTGCAGAGCCCGCCCCACCATGTCCTGAGCGGCAACACACTTTTACATAATCAACGAAATTCGAACCTTGAGGCATCTTTTCAGCTTTCGGCTATCAGCTTTCGGCTGTCAGCACAGTTTCAACTAGTCAAACGATCAACAATCTGCCTAATTTGCGCAAAAATATCTTCAATATCCCCGATGCCATTGACTTTGGTGAGCTTACCTTGCTCCTCATAGTAAGGAAGTACGTGGATGGTTTTGTTAAAATATTCCTCAATACGCTTTTTCAATTTTTCGCTATCATCGTCAGCACGGTTGCTGATGGCTTTGCGTTTGGCAATACGTGTAGTCAATTCCTCTTCCGTAACATCGAGCGCAATCACACCTGTAATATTACTGCGCTTTGATTCCAAAAAATCGTCCAGCGCCTGAGCTTGCGCTACGGTACGGGGAAAACCATCGAAGATGAAGCCTTTCGCTCCTCGGTTCTTATTGATTTCCTCCTCCAGCATGGCAATGGTAATAGAGTCGGGCACCAATTCGCCATCGGCGATCAACTTGCTCACCTGTTGTCCCAGTTCAGTCTGGTTGCTGATATGCCCACGGAACAAATCGCCCGTTGAAATATGAACCAACTGATAATGGTCAATAAGTTTTTGCGATTGGGTACCTTTCCCTGCTCCCGGAGGGCCAAACAAAACAAGGTTTAGCATAGTATAAGCGTGAAAAATAATAGCCTAATCGATACATTGATTAGGCTATATGGATGTAACATGTGCGCTTGAAGGGAGTCGAACCCCTAACCTCCTGATCCGTAGTCAGGTGCTCTATCCAATTAAGCTACAAGCGCTTTTCCGAATCGGTCTGCAAAGATAGAAATCTGATTGATATAACGGAAATATTTTTGGAAAAAATCGGGGATTGATAGAACTGACTTGGAATACTGTCCTCATATGACTACTTTTATAGACGATGGGACACGCCCAAACTAATCTATCTTTTTATTGTTATGGAATAATATGGAGTATAATAAGAGCCTAATCAAAAGAAAACGAATCCGCATCGGAGACATCAGCGTAAGTTATTTAATCAGAGAAGCAACCAAGCCAAAAAAGACGGTTGTATTCATCCATGGATTCCCATTCAATAAAAACATGTGGATACCCCAGTTGGAATCTTTGCCACCCCAAATTACTGGTGTGGCCATAGACGTGAGGGGACATGGCAACAGCACGATGGGACATGGTTTTTTCAGCGTGGATGTTTTTGCGAAGGATTTATTGGTTTTCCTGCGGAAACTGAATATAGATAAGACCGTGCTTTGCGGTATATCCATGGGGGGATACATCGCATTGCGTGCCTACCAAATCCAGCCTGATTCGTTTTCAGGCTTAATATTGAGCGACACTAACTCTGTGGCAGACAACAATGCCGCCAAAATAAAACGATTTGATAGTATACAATCCGTTCTCAAAAATGGGAAACGGGTATTTTCCATCGGCTTTGTGAACAACGTATTTTCCAAAAAAAGCTTGGCCGAAAACGAAGAGGCTATAGACTTAATTAAAAGCAGCATACGGAGAAATACGGAAAGCGGTATCTGTGCTACCTTACTGGCACTGGCCTCCCGGACGGATACTACCGATAGTTTGAAAGCCATATCCGTCCCTTCATTGGTCATCAGAGGAGCGGAAGACAACCTCACCACAAAGGAACAATCTGATATCCTGGTGACGAACATACCTGATGCAAAATATGTGGAAATCCCTGAATGTGGGCACCTACCTAATCTGGAGGATGCCGAACATTTCAATCGGGAAATGAGTGCTTTTCTAAGCCGGGTATAATGCCCTTCGAGCGGTCCCTGCTCATCATCCCAACATCTTCAACCGCTGTTGGTAAGCATCAATGCCTTGCTGTGCTAGTTCCTTGCCCGATTCGATCAAATAACCGGCCTTGTGATAATCCCACACCCCAGTAATATTACGAGGGATATCAACTATGATATCAGGATGGTAATGTTGGATAGCCATTCGCGCAAGCTGGCATCTCATGGAAAAATAAGCCTGTTGCAAAAGGGAAATATAACCTGAATAATTGCCTTTATTTCCTTGCATTTCCGGAGCTGGGTACCGCCCATTGAGATTGACCACCACCAATAGATCACCAGTTGTCCGTTTCACATGATTGATGGGCAACGGGTTGAGGACTCCTCCATCAATCAAAATATTATCTTTGTATTTTACAGGGGTAAATATTGCTGGAATAGCAATGGAAGCCCTTACTGCTTCATAAAAACTTCCTTGGGTAAACACCACTTCCTCGTCATGCATGATGTCCGTGGTGACCGCGGCAAATGGGATGGGCAGATCTTCAATACGAACGTCTGGCATAAAGGTTTTAAGTTTATTGAGCACTTTTTCTCCTTTCATTACACCCGCGCCATTCCAGGTAAAATCCATTAAGCTGAACACATCCCTGGCCCGCAGCGTAAGCAGCCATTCCTTGAATTCGGGGAGCTTGCCCATGGCATAAATCCCACCTACTAAGGTACCGATGGATGATCCGGCAATTGATGTGATGCAAAAACCATTGGCTTCCAACGCTTCTATGGCTCCAATATGTGTAAGACCGCGGGCGCCGCCGCTTGATAATACCAATGATATGTTCATCCCAGTCATTTAAGCCTCAATTAGGTTTTCCCACGTCCAAATGTAGTCAAGATATTGTAAAAATCAGGTGGACGTATTGGATTATTGTTTTTATGTGGTAGTTTTAACTACTTCGCCACATTCCTGATCATGACATGAAGCAAACTATCAAAAAAATACTAATGATCCTTATTTTCATCTTAGCTGTTTTCACGCTTACCGTACTCATCTATATTCAACAACCTAAATTTGGGAAAGTGCCATCCGGCGAGCGTTTGGAACGCATCAAGGAATCGCCCAATTACAAAAACGGAAGCTTCCAGAACCTTAGCCATACCCCCGATCTAACTGAAGGGGCCAATTTCTTTACTGTATTGTGGAAATTCATCTATAACCGTACACCAAGATTAATTCCCACAGATAGCGTGCCACATGAGAAAACAAATTTGCTATCCCTCCCTAAGCACGAAGAAATCTTGGTATGGTTTGGCCATTCTTCCTACTTCATGCAAATTGATGGTAAGCGGATTTTGGTGGACCCCGTATTTAGCGGTTCCGCATCACCTTTGTCCTTTGCCATCAGAAGCTTCCCGGGCTCCGATGTGTATAAAACAGAAGATATCCCCGAAATAGATTACCTCTTCATCACGCATGACCACTGGGACCACTTGGATTACCAAACCGTAAAAAAACTTGAACCAAGGGTAAAAAAAGTGATTTGTGCGTTGGGGGTAGCTGCCCATTTGGAATATTGGGGTTATCCACCTGAAAAAATCATCGAATTTGATTGGTACGAATCCGCAGACTTGGACAACGGATTCAGTGTCCATGCGCTACCTGCTCGCCATTTCTCCGGCCGTGGTTTCCGCCGCAACCTGACACTGTGGGCCTCGTACGCATTGCAAACCCCTTCCATGCGCATATTCATCGGTGGCGACAGCGGTTACGACACGCATTTTGCTCAAATTGGCGAAAAATTCGGGGGATTCGATCTTGCCATTTTGGAAAATGGACAGTATAATACCCAATGGAAATACATCCATGCCCTACCCAAAGAGGTGTTGCAAGCTGCGATGGATTTACAAGCCAAGCGGATATTGCCCGTGCATTCGTCCAAATTTGCGCTGGCCCTGCATTCATGGGATGATCCATGGATAAGAATCAGCGAAGCAAACGAAACATTCAACTTGAAGTTGCTAACGCCCTTGATAGGCCAACCCGTACTGCTAAAAGACAGCATACAAGTGTATTCACGCTGGTGGGAAGGATTGAATTGACCTCCACCATAACGGTCATAATACTTCACATTGGAAGCCTTGTTTCCGGAATAAGCGCACGACTTCCTCATCAATGTCTGTGGATGATTCCATCCTGAACACATGGTCACTGTCCCGAAGGTCGAAACTGAACTGGCAATCTGGAAACCTCAAGGTAAGCCTGTCCAATATGGCTTGCGCTTGCTCCTGTTCAATCACATTGGTCCGATAGATTGTAACCAATAATTTGCCATCCAAAGAAGGTTGCATATAAACACTTTCCATATCCATAAATAAAAACGTTAAGAAGCATTTGATTGCAGTCTTCAAAAATGAAAAATTCTATTCAATAGCATCCTGTGCAAGGCGGATTAAAAACCTTCCAAAAAAATCAACATGTTGATTACGTGTCAAATAAGTACTTTAGCAGGAATAATCATTAGGCAATATGGTAATAAAAAATTATTTTTGGACCACAAACGCCGGATGAGCAATAACCATAAAACATGGACATTCACCAATATCTCCCCTTCGAAAATCTGCAAAGCTTGAGCATTGAAAACCCCAATGATATCTCCGCTACGATCCATTTGTCTCATGATGGATTGGACGTCTTTTCGGCAAGCAGCAAAAAACGGCAACGGCTTTCGATGACTGATTGCCATACGGAGCCTATACTCACTATGTATTTTTCAATAGAAGGTACCTGCCAAGCAAAAGAAAAACATTGCCCAAAAGTGTATGAACTTAAGGGAAACCAACATATCCTTAGTTTTGCGCCTTATTTCGAAGGGATTTATTCAGTGAAGGGCGAACGGATAAGTAATTTCGGAGTAAGCATGAGCGAATATCATTTCAAACGTTTGATGGTCAACGACCTTGGCTGCCTGCAACGGTTTTGGGAAAAAGTGGATCGGAATGAGGAGGCAGACATTGCCCCTGTACCACTACCCATCACGCCCCAGCAGAAAATGTTGATCCATGAGCTGCAGCATTGCACGTACACTGGCGAAATGAAAAAACTATTTTACGAGTCGAAAATCGCTGAACTTTTCCTAATACAGGCCATACAAGCGGAAACGTTCGATGGCGCCAAAGTGCAAAGCTTATCTACACAAGACGAGATGCGCCTGCATATGGCCAAAGAGTTCATTGAAATGAACATACTTGAACCATTAAACATGAGACGAATATGCCAGGAAACAGGGTTAAACGATTTCAAGCTCAAAAAGGGGTTCAAGGAACTTTTTGGCACCACTGTTTTTGAATACCTTTCCAAGCTGCGTATGCAATATGCCCGCAAGCTATTGCTCGACACATCTTATAGCGTATTCGAAATAGCTTACACGTTGGGCTATAGTGAACCCTACAATTTCACCAAGGCATTCAAAAGACATTTCGGGTATGTACCCAGCAAGCTAAAAGCCTAATGCCCCGTGAGGTTGACATCCCTGAAAACCGCTATTTTTATTCTCCGCTCCTATATTTAGAAATATCCGCTTAAAATTTCCGTACATTCGTGCTAGAAAAACCTTATTAAACCATGGAAAAGGCTATGAATCTCTCCCCGCGCAGAATTGCAATCATTGCAGCTGTGGGGGTTCTTATAATTGCTGTTGTCGCATTTGCCATTTGGAAATACAGCCAAGCGAAATCTGTAAATGCGGATAATACAGCGTTTGCAAAATACATCGAAGGCTATACCACAGGTGTGATTTCGCGTGAAGGTACCGTGCGTATACGCCTCGCTTCGCAAGTGAATTCAGTTCAGCAAACCAACCAAGAAGAAAGCCGCAAGCTTTTCAGTATCAGCCCTTCCGTAAAAGGAAAAACATATTGGACAGATGCCCGTACCGTGGAATTCGTGCCCGATGAGCAGTTCAAGCCCGGACAGGAATATCATGTGCAGTTTGATTTAGGTCAAGTGACCAAAGTAAGTAACGAACTGAATATCTTCGCATTTAATTTTAAGGTAATCGAACCCTCTTATAGCGTGGAAATTGATGGGCTGAAAGCTCAAAACAACAATGCGATGGACCGTATGAAGTTCAGTGGTAGTGTCTTCCTTGCAGACATCGAACAACCTGAACAAATCGAGCAGCTATTGGCCGTTACCTACTCCGGCAAAGCGATGCCCATTAAATGGGAGCACAATGGCCAAACCCGTGTTTCTACATTCTCTGTCGATTCCCTCACAAGAGGGAAACAACCCGGAAAACTCACGTTACAATGGGACGGAGCCCCGATCGCCTCCAAAAAGAAAGATCAAAAGGAGTTTGAGGTACCACAAACCGGCTCATTCAAGGTATTGGATATCCGTGCCGTCCATGAGCCCGAGCAATATGTACTTGTCCAATTTTCGGATCCGATATTAGTGGCACAGCACCTTGATGGCCTCATTGGCATCAGCGAAATAAACGATGTCCGGTATACGATTGATGGCAGCGAAGTGAAGGTATATGCACCGGATAGGCTTGAAGGCAGCTATGCCATCGCCATAAATGAGGGTGTGGAAAATATCAATTCCCAAAAAATCACCTCCACATATTCAGCTAATGTAAACTTTGAAAACCGATTGCCATCGGTAAGCATACCCGGAAAAGGTACGATTTTGCCAGGGTCGGGCAAACTCACCATGCCCTTTGAAGCCGTCAACTTGCGGGCCGTGGACGTCACGATCGTGAAAATCTTCGAAAACAACATCCCCCAATATTTCCAAAACACCTATGATAGCAAAGATGAATTGCGCCGGGTAGCTAGGCCTGTGGTACAGAAAACCATTGCCCTAGACACCGACAAAAGTGTCAATCTGCGGCGTAAAAATCGCTTTTCACTCGATATCGACCAGCTCCTGAAAACGGAACCCGGTGCCATCTATCGCATAGTTATTGGTTTTCGCCACAGCTATTCCGTATATCCATGCAACGGTAGCGATACCCGCGAAATCGAGGAAGCGGAAGCCAACCAAGGCGGCTATTATTACAGTGACGATATTGATGAAGATGATGAATTTTGGGCAAGATACAACAATTACTATCCCTATGACTACGATTGGGACGAACGCGATGACCCTTGCCACAGCTCCTATTACACCACTGAGCGCTGGGCCAGCCGTGACATGTTGGCTTCCAACATCGGCCTCGTTGCCAAGCGGGGCAACGACAATAGCATAACCATCGTGGCCACCAGTATCCTCACGGCCCAGCCTATGGAGGGTGTAGAAGTAAAGGTGTTGGATTATCAACAACAGGTAATCCAATCGGCCACTACCAACGGTGAAGGCTTCGCCGAATTCGAGGTACCCCGAAAACCCTTCATGCTCCTGGCAGCCAAAAACGAAGAACGTGGATACCTTAAGTTGGACGATGGTTCCGCCTTGCCGTTGGGCCGGTTTGATGTAGGTGGCGACGTGGTGCAGAAGGGCATTAAGGGCTTCATATATGGTGAACGTGGTGTGTGGCGACCTGGGGATTCGCTTTTTATGGGATTCATTATGGAGGACCAATCAGCCAATCTCCCGGAAAACCATCCAGTCACCTTTGAATTGTACAATCCCAAGGGTCAATTGAGTAAACGCTTGGTCGAATCCAAACACACCAACGGCTTTTATACCTTCAAGACCTATACGGAAACCACGGCCCCTACAGGAAACTGGTTGGCTAAGGTAAGCGTGGGTGGAGCCGTATTTCAAAAGACACTGAAGGTAGAAACCGTTATGCCGAACCGTCTCCGGATAACCCTCGATTTCGGCGGCCGCAAGACACTAGGCAAAGGTAGTACCGCCCCGATAGATTTGTCGGCGAGATGGCTCTTCGGCGCCGACGTTCAAAACCTCAAGGCCCGTGTAGAGGCTACGGTATCACCCGTGAAAACCGCATTTCCTGATTTCAAGCAATATACATTTGATGACCCCACACGTAGCTTTGCAACAGAAAGCCAAGTCCTCTTTGATGGCACATTGGATGGACAAGGTAAAGCTTCGTTTGCTGACGATATTGCCGCCACCAATAATGCCCCCGGCATGCTGCGTGCCAATTTCACGACCCGCGTATTTGAGCCTGGAGGCAATTTTAGTATTGATAACATAAGCATGCCTTATAGCCCTTATAACAGTTACGTAGGGCTCAGCACGCCACAGGGCGACCGGCTCTCCGGTTTATTACTCACCGACAAGGACCATGAGGTAACGATCGTAGACGTGGATGCTGCCGGCAAGAAAATAGCTGGAAACAGGCGCGTGCAGTTAGAGTTTTATAAAATTCGCTGGCGGTGGTGGTGGAACCAAGAGGGGGAATACCTAGGCAACTTCACCCAAGACAAATACAACCAATTGCTCAAAAAAGAAACCATCACACTCAACAATGGTACTGGCAAGTGGAACATCCGCGTGAATTACCCTGATTGGGGGCGTTATCTCGTCCGTATAGTCGATCTCGAAAGTGGCCATTCCGCTGGTAAAACGCTATATGTCGATTGGCCCGGATGGGCACAGCGTGAACAACAAAACAACCCGACGGAAGCTTCCATGCTTTCTTTTACGGCTGATAAAGAAACTTATAAAGTGGGAGAAGAAGTAACGTTGACCATCCCTTCCTCTGCGGGTGGCCGCGGGCTTATAAGCATCGAAAATGGCAGCCGCGTGCTCAAAAGTTGGTGGATAGACACTGATCAGGGACAAACTACCTATAAATTCAACGTGGAAGAAAATATGGCGCCAAATGTGTTTGTGAACGTGACGTTGCTGCAGCCGCACGAACAAACGGCTAACGACCTACCTATCCGCATGTATGGCGTGATACCGCTCATCGTTGAAAACCCGACAACCATCCTTAAGCCGCAAATTGGCATAGCCGAGACACTGCGTCCCGAAACCAAATCTAGCATCACGGTATCCGAATCCGGCGGTAAAGCCATGACGTATACCATCGCCATCGTAGACGAGGGCTTGCTCGACCTTACACGTTTCGAGACACCCGATCCGCATGCCAGTTTCTATGCTCGTGAAGCACTAGGCGTCAAATCATGGGACCTTTTCGATCAAGTGCTTGGTGCTTGGGGTGGCGATCTAGAACGTATCCTCAGCATTGGGGGCGACGGCGAAATCGACCGCAATGTGAATCCCGCCAAGGCCAACCGTTTCCAACCCGTGGTCAAATTCCTGGGGCCATTCACCTTACGCAAAGGAGGGAAAAATACACATGACTTTACCCTACCTCAATATATTGGTTCGGTTCGTGCTATGGTTATCGCTGGACAAGATGGTGCATATGGCTTTGCCGAGAAAGCCGTAGCTGTGAAGAAACCCCTGATGCTATTAGCTACCTTGCCCAGGGTCATTGGTCCGAGCGAGACGTTCAAGCTGCCGCTCACCGTCTTTGCCATGGAAAACCACATTAAACAAGTAAGCCTTGAGGTGAGCGCATCGGGAGGACTAGCTGTGCAACATGGGAAGCAAACCTTGGCTTTTACTCAACAAGGTGAGCAGATGGCATACGCGACCATCACGGCTGGCAATAATACCGGCGTGGGGAAGGTGAAAGCCATAGCCAAAAGCGGTAACGAAACTGCCGTATATGAAGTCGAAATCGATATTCGCAATCCCAACCCTTTCATCACCTCAGTAGACAAAGCCGAAATCAACGGTGGGGCCACCTGGCAACAGGAAATCAAACCGCTTGGACCTGGCAATGGCAATACTGCCATGGTAGAAATATCCTCCCTACCCCCCATTAACCTGAGCAAACGACTTGGCTACCTTATCCGTTACCCTTATGGTTGTCTTGAACAAGTAACATCAAGTGTATTTCCGCAATTGATGCTCGATAAACTGGTAGAACTGACCGAACAGCAAAAGGCATCCATGGACCGTAACATCAAGGCTGGCATTAACCGTCTCCGAAGCTACCAGTTGCCTAACGGCGGATTGGGTTATTGGCCTGGTGCCAGAGACGCTAATGAATGGGGCACCAACTATGTCGGCCATTTCTTGCTCGAAGCACAAGCCAAAGGCTATACCCTACCTACAGGGTTCCTGGATGGATGGATACGCTATCAACGGAACATGGCGCAAAATTGGGCTCCCAGCCGGTATAACTGGCGAGGTGGCGACTTGATACAAGCCTATCGCTTGTACCTACTTGCACTTGCCAAGGCTCCCGAAATGGGCGCAATGAACCGGCTTAAGGAATTCCAATACCTATCGGATGAGGCCGCATGGCGACTTGCCGCTGCCTATCAGCTGGCTGGGCAAGGTATCGTGGCCAATCAACTGGTGAAAACACGATCCACCGAAGTGAAGCCTTATGAAAATGCGGGATATACGTTTGGCTCTGCGTTGCGCGACCGTGCCATGATATTGGAGACAGTGGATTTGATGGGGCGCCAAAAGGATGCCGAGCGGCTGTTGCTTTCCGTCGCCACCGGACTGGGCAACGATAGTTGGTACAGCACGCAGACTACTGCCTACGCCTTACTTGCTATCGCTAAGTTTGGCGACAATGCACAAAGCAAAAATAACTTCTCATATACACTCAATGGTAAGTCGAACGAGGTAACAGTAAACACTTACCTGTACCGCATCCCCATTGATATGAGTAATCCAAGCAATCAGCTAAACATCCAAAATACTGGCAAGAATAAGCTGTATATTCGCCTTGTACGGGAGGGACAGTTGCCGACCGGTGAAAACCCACCAATGAACAATAATCCGGAACTACTGACCATGAACGTGCGATACACCAATGGTAAAGGCGAGGGAATAAACCCTGTGACATTGGCACAAGGCACGGATTTGGTTGCCGAGGTGACGCTTAAAAATACCGGGAGTATGGGGATGTATGAACATATCGCCTTGGCTCAAATATTCCCCTCGGGTTGGGAAATCATCAATACGAGGCTCAGCGATAATGGGGCTGCACTTCGTTCCTCTCCTGCAACTTATCAAGATATTCGCGATGACCGGGTACTCACCTACTTCAACATCAAGCAACAAGAAACGCTTACCTACCGGGTATTGCTCAACGCCTCCTATATAGGGCGGTATTTCTTGCCTGCCGTAAGTGCTGAGGCCATGTATGACAATCGGATACAAGCCATCACATCTGGCCAATGGGTACAAGTGGTGGAAGAGTAAAATTAAATAAGTGCGCTTTTGGTTTGAAGTAAATGGGCCTTGAAGTCGAGCAAGGTCTTTTTTGCCATAAAATACGCATCGGATACCAATTCGGGATAATGCTGTATGGCATTGTACATCACGTCAATTGCATAGCTGTCATATTCATTCCCATTGAAATATAACCAGTCATTCGATAGGTATTCATGGAAATGTTCCTTGGCTTGCGCTGTCAGCACTTTTTGATACGTGACTTGTCCCATCAGATCGGCGATATAAACTTTCAACGTTTTTTCAACTTGCTTAAGCTCATTAATTTTTCGGGTTATTTCCGCAACGGGCAAGTTATATTGCATGAAATGGGTGGCCTGTAGCATATCCGTGTATGCACCATACCTTTGTTCATACTCCATATCCTGCTTTTGAAACGATTGGTAGGCAGAAACGTATGCATTTTTTTTATTCAGCGCTGTCGCTAACCGCAAGAATAAGCTGTAAATTTGGCGATCGTTATTGATGATGTGCCTCCTCGATTCCAATAATTCCTTTTCTAACCAATCAATTACCTTGCGGCAATCTTTCGCATCATATTTCACACCATCATAATCGAACGACTGGATCTGATGCGTCCCTTCAACTAATTCCATTAACGCATTTCGATCATTTTCAATTGCAATAGAAGAATAAATCAAATCCACTTTATCATCCCCAAATAAATCGGCCAACGTCACTTCACCATCTTTCATATCAGCTGATGAAACCTGCTCCATAGCGATCACACCTGGGCTTTTATTATCATAATAACCATTGAAAATTTGATGGGAAGCATTTGCTTTGGACCGTCTTACATAGGCCGCAATAAATTCCTTTTTACCTTCATGGCTTACCGTTTCTGGGAAGTTGATCGTGGAAAACAGGTGCGTAGTGATTATTCGCTGTATCGCTTTCATGTCACGAAAAACCATGCCGGCCGGCGTATAAGTTTCATTCTCCTTTATAATATTGAGCCGATTCAATGCCACCACCCGTTCTTCCATACTTGGGTGTGATGCCCATTGGTTGACGATAATCAGCTTAGACTTATTATATCGCTTCACTTGGGCAAGGGTCACTTGAGGGAATCCATGCTCGACAGGTAAATTGCTTTTAGTGGCTAGAAAATTCATGAGCCACTTCTGCTGGGGATAAACATTATGTGTGACCACCGCATCCGTTATTCGATCATTATAATAAGCCACCACACCATCCAATGCGTAATTGGCCAATTCCAACCGGAGCAACGAGGCAATGAGCGGCTGTGAACCCGCTACGCTTGCGGCCACCTCGTCTGCATGAAACTCCATTTCCCGCGATAACCCCATATGGGTGAGGTTGATCGATGAATAATTCTTTCGCAATATCCATTGGATTCCTTGGACAAGCTTTACCGCAAAGCTTACGAATATGGATAGGAAGCCACTCATCTTTGCCCATTTGGCAACTAATGATTCGTATGACTCATTTTCGTAGAGCAGGTTGTAGATGATCTGGTTTACATGATAAACATAACTTCCCACTTTCATGCTTTTCTGAGAGAAATGCCCAAACTCATGCGCCAATATAGCCTTAAATTCAAGCAACGATACCGCATTTACTAACCCAATACCTATTTGAAGGTTTTTCCTAACAGGGAAAAACATGCTCCAAAAGCTCGAATCATAAAAAACCGAGGCATTGACGTCCGATGAGAGGTAGATCCGCTTTGGAAATGTAGTTTTCACTTCTTTCACGATCTCCGAAATGAAACCAAACAGTTCAGGCGCTGTTTCCCTGGTAACCTGCACCAAATGCGTGCGGTTTATTGTATGTCTTTTTAAGATAAACTTCAAGAGGAAAATCAGCACCAATATTCCCATACTGATTAAACCAGCCCCAACCATAAATGTGTAGAAAGCAGGTTTCAGCACAACCAACATCACACCAGCATAGGCACATAGGATGGTCAACCCCATGGTCAACCCTATCAATAATAAATAGGTCAACATGAATAGCACCAACGAAAAGATGACGTTGGTAACCTTGCCTTTGAAATCAGCGGATACTGCAATTGATTTGGGTTGCATATTTTCTACCTTCCCTTATATTTATCGAATGTATAGGTTCCTATAAGTGGTTAGACTTATCACCTACCTGTTCAACTTAGGGAAGTGGCAAATCGTTATCGGCGATAAAAATAGAAACCCTAAGGAAAAATAGCAAAATAAAAATGAAAAAAAATAAAAAAACTTTTTTTGAGCTTATGCTTTTAACGCCTGTTCGATTAATTCACCATAGAATTCGGTTTCCGTCATTCCTGCTGCCCGGACCTGCTGCGGAATAAAACTTTGCGCCGTCTGGCCGGGAATGGTGTTGATTTCAATAAAATAGAATTTGTCCGTTTCCCGTTCAAGGAAGAAATCGACACGCACCATTCCCTTACAGTTAAGACGGATATAGATGGCTTTCACCAGCTTTTCCACCCTCGATCGTTGTTCCAGTGTCAAGGCAGCTGGGGTGACTTCATTGGTCAGGCCAGGCACATACTTAGCCTCAAAATCGAAAAATTCCCGTTCAGTAATCACTTCGGATGCGGGCAATACGAATAATCCATCCATACGCCGGTATACCCCTATAGAAAACTCCCTGCCTTCCACAAATTCCTCAACAATAACCTGTTTGCCTGTATTTTCGGCATTAAATGCCTTTTCGATGGCTTCAGCCAACTCGCCATCGTCCTTTACCTTAGTCATCCCTATACTGCTTCCACCCGCATTAGGCTTCACGAAATAAGGTAACGACAGCTCACGGCGCACCATATCTACAGCCTCTTCACGCTGGGCATCGAATACCTGAACCGATTTGGCAAGGTGCAGATCAGGGATACCGGCCAACACAGCCTTAGTATAAGCCTTGTTCATCGTCAACGCCGAGGTAAGGGCATCACATGAAGTATAAGGCAGCCCCACCATGTCAAAATACCCTTGCAAACGGCCATCTTCACCCGGAGACCCATGCAAGATGATAAAGGCTAAATCAAAGTGGATGGTCTGGTTATCCAATTCAAGCGTGAAATTATCCCGGTTGATCTTGTGCTTGACACCATCCGCTGCAATATGGAACCAGCTATCCAGTGTGACGACGATTTGATAAACATCGTACGTAGATTTATCCAACTGTTGGTACACGAATTGTGCACTTTTCAACGAAACTTCGGATTCGGCGGTATATCCCCCAGTAATTAATGCTATTTTTGCGTTCATGGGCTACGTTAAGTTGCGCAAACTTAGATAAACTTGTTTTGATATGCAAGTAGCATACAAAGCAAGTTATAGATTAAATATAATTTGCTATGCACAGAAAAACGAATAATTTTGCTCCGTATATTTCGTTTTATTTACAAGGCATAAACTGTGGCATGAATAGCGCTGAACAATGTGCTAAATGGTGCATAGTGCCTACATTACACGATCCAACATGGTGAAATTTTTCCAATACCTTAAGACAGAAACATTCAGAAAAAATCTTATTGGTGCACTTATCGGCTTGACCGTCTTCTTTCTGATCATTTTTTTCAGCCTCCGCCAATACACACGCCACAACGAATCCGTACTCGTTCCTGAACTTAAAGGAATCCTTGTTGATGAAGCCATAAAGAAACTGCAATCCCAAGGCTTTGAATATAACCTGGACTCCGTGTATCAAATGGACGCACGACCGGGGTTGGTTATCGAACAGGATCCGGATCCCAATACCAAGGTGAAAAAAAACCGGACACTTTATCTCACCATCATCACCCGCAATGCGCCCGAAGTGGCCTTTCCAGATTTGGTTGAGAAAACTTTTGTGGAGGCACGGGCCACATTGGGTAGCTATGGCCTCAAATTGGGTGACACTACTTATATTCCGGATATCGCACGCGATATGGTATTGGATGTGAAATTCGGTGGCGAACGACTCAATGCAGGCCGCCCGATCCCCAAAGGTTCGATCGTGGACCTCGTATTGGGTGATGGTAGAGGCGCAAATGAAGTACAGATACCTGATTTGACCGGACTTACCTTGACTGAAGTACGCTTTGCGCTCCAAGGAGCCTCATTGACCTTGGGATCGGTCAATTATATGGGGCCGGTGACAGATAGCCTTAGCACTGTGGTGGTTTCACAAACACCTACACCGGAGGATGCCAAAGTCAGTATTGGTACCCGTGTAAATATCGCGCTCGCCAACGAAGAATAGGTTGTTGCTACCGGGAGGTGATGACTTGAAAGACAGCGGTACATATCAAAAACGGTTAAAATGGAACCATCATGATTTATTTAACCACACAGGGGAATGAATAAACGGCTCAAGCCTTCTTGAACACCGTTGAAAACAGAAACAATAGTGAAAAATCTGATAGCTTCATCACCGTTAAAAACAAATTATATACAGATGAAAAAAAAGAAGAAAAGACTTTACATCAAAATCTTCCTAGGCCTTGCCCTTTTGGCGGTCATGGTGGGCGGGGTAATCGCCTATAGATACTACAAAGGTTTTTTCAATCCCAATGTTACGTCGGAAGAGGAGTACCTCTATATTTACTCACATTGGGATTTTGAGGATGTGATGACCAACATCGGTGAATTGCATCTTGTTGACGATACGACTTCCTTCCGTTGGGCAGCCAATAAGATGGATTTCCCAAACCGGGTTAAAGCCGGAAAGTACAAATTGGAACCCGGGATGAACAACCGGACACTCATCAATAAGTTGGGGGGTGGTTTTCAGGACCCCGTCAAACTCCGGTTCGAAAATATCCGACTCAAGGAAAATTTGGCCGCACTGCTTGCCAACCAGCTCGAACCTGATTCCATTGCGTTCATCAACCTGTTGAATGATGACAGCCTTGCTTCGCGATATGGATTCGAGGGAGAAAATTTCTTCAGCATGTTCATCCCTAACACTTATGAATTTTACTGGAACACCACCCCGGAAGGCTTTATCGAACGGATGCATCAGGAATACGAAAAGTTTTGGAATGATCAACGCAAGCAAAAAGCGACAGACTTGCAGCTTAACTATCAGGAAGTCAGTGTACTGGCATCTATCGTAAAAGGTGAGGCGTTGCACGTTGACGAAATGCCTACCATTGCTGGGTTATACATCAATAGGTTACGGAAAAGCATGTTGTTACAAGCCGACCCGACCGTGATTTTTGCCAACAATGATTTCACGATCAGGCGTGTGCTGTACCGCCATTTGCGCACAGATTCACCATACAACACCTATTTGTACAGGGGACTCCCGCCCGGCCCCATCATGCTACCCAGCATTGCGTCTATTGATGCGGTATTGAACCATCAACAGCACAACTATTTATACATGTGCGCAAAGGATGATTTTTCAGGATATCATAATTTTGCGGTTACACAGGCCGAACATGGTGTCAATGCGCGTAAATTCCAGCAAGCCTTAAACGAACGAAACATCAAGCGTTAATGTTTATCTTTGAAACAAAAGTGAGGGTTCGCTATGCAGAAACCGATCAAATGGGATATGTTTACTACGGCAATTATGCTGCGTATTATGAAGTGGGCCGGGCAGAAATGTTACGCAGCTTAGGCTTGTCATATAAATCGTTTGAAGCGGGAGGCATTATGATGCCCGTGATGGAGCTCCATTCCAAGTTCCTGAAACCGGCAAGGTATGACGAAGAAATAACCGTGAAGGTATATCTGAAGAAAAAGCCCAGCATTAAAATCCAGTTTGAATATGAGTTGTTTAATTCGGATGGCGACTTAATCAACACAGGAGATACCAAGCTGGTATTTATAGACATGAAACGGAATAAGCCTTGCATGCCCCCTGATTATTTCATGGATCGGTTGCAAAGGTATTTTGACTAAGCAATGAACTGGCTACACCGCTTATTACTGAAATTCAAACCGTATCACCTATTCATGGAATGGACCAAGGTTGCTGTACTACCCGGTTTTGGTTCATTGCCATTATACACGGTGGCCACTTTTTTTTTCCAGGAAATTGCCCGTGAATCCATTCTCAATAAAGCCTCTTCACTGGCTTATAATTTCATGCTCGCGATTTTTCCAGGTATCATCTTTTTATTTACGCTGATACCATACATCCCTATTGAAAATTTCCAGGAGCAACTGCTCGATTTCATGGAGATGGTGATGCCCGAAAATGCCTTCTTAACCGTGGAGTCTACACTTGAGGACATCATCAAAAACCAAAATAGTGGCTTGCTGTCCGTCGGTTTTATTTTGGCCACATTCTTCGCCACCAATGGGGTGAGTTCCTTGATGCTCGCCTTCAATAAAGCCTCTCTTGTTGTGGAAAGCCGCAGTTGGGGCCGCCAACGGCTCGTGGCGATCGGCTTGACGTTGATGATCATCATGGCTTTGGCTGTGGGGATGACGGTCTTCTCGGTGGCTGGCTACGTCATCGGATACTTGAAGGAAAACATCCAAGTAAACGCAGCATTCTGGCGTTTTATCGTCACGTCCTCCCGATGGCTTATCCTGTTCGGCATCTATTTTTTGACGGTCAGCATACTCTATAAATTTGGCCCTGCATCGTCACGGAAGTGGAAGTTTTTCAGTCCCGGAGCGATGTTAGCTACCATTTTGGCTGTACTTACCTTCTCGGGATTTGCCTATTACATTAATCATTTCGGTGCATATAATAAGCTTTATGGTTCGATTGGCACCTTGATTGTCATCATGATCTGGTTGTATTTAAACTCCTTGATTTTATTGGTCGGTTTTGAGCTGAATGCCAGTATTGCACTCTCCAAGCAAAGCATAAAGATTGTACGCCCCCGTACATTCAATGCTTTTAAAGCTTGAAAAGCGTAAAAGAAACCGAAAGGTCGCAATCACTTTTATGGTCCTTTCAGTGGTCGTTCTAGTAAAATACAATTGTCAATTGTAAAATTTGGCACACTTTTGTATAGCTATATAAGAACAATCATTCCCAACTGTCATCAAAAGGCCGTT
The DNA here is from genome assembly GCF_024704835.1 of Parapedobacter tibetensis. Lineage (GTDB taxonomy): Bacteria > Bacteroidota > Bacteroidia > Sphingobacteriales > Sphingobacteriaceae > Parapedobacter > Parapedobacter tibetensis. The sequence goes on along the minus strand of NZ_JAMXBE010000014.1, from coordinate 133,094 downwards.
ATCAACTATAATGACAAAAAACAAAAAAAACACACCGGTTGTTAGAAAGGTATTGCTAGTCAGCTTTATCTTGTTGTTCTTGATCATCGGAGGCATATTCATCTATCAACACCGCCAATATGATGGAATCGAAAAACGGCTTGTCCATGCATACCAACTGGAAAAAATGGGCTCTGAAAGCTTGAACCACCTGCTCACCATGTTTAGTGAGGCAGAAAATCGCTTTCGGATGTATACCGTCGATTTTGATACAGCCAGCTACCATCAATACCTGACCAAACTCGATTCCGTTAAGTACCTGGTTGATTCTTTAGCATCCCTGCCATTAGCTGACAATCCATTGGCAAAACAGGTTTTTGATGTGGGTGAACGCAATCAGATTTCCCTGGAATTTATAGCGCTTAAAAGAAATGTGGAATATCTCGTATTCCACACCCAAGACTCGCTAACACAAATCCAAGATTTTTCAGCGGTATCGTCCCATTTCCAAACTATCGAGCCTGAATCTATCGTGAGAACGTCCCTTCAGGACACCTTCTACAAAAAAACCGCCGACACCATTGTACGCGAAAAGCAAGGGCTAATCCAGCGGATTTTCAACGCAAAGAATGATACCATAGTGGTAAACAGACAACAAGCACAACACATCAACACTGATCAGCTTTCCGTTATCCAAACCAATAAGGTGACTTCCGGGGCACTTAAAACCAAACGTCCCAAGCGGAGTAACAATGATGCGCTCAAGGTAGCATTTACTGATCTCCAACAAAAAGAACGGCAGCTGATAAACCGAAATTTGCAACTACTGGGAGATATTAAGAGCCATATGTACAAAATCAAATCATTGGAAAATAAGGTGCTCCGTGCTGCAGAGGAAACTGATTTTGCGCTTTTCCGAAAAAATGCAGGAACATTCAGAAACCAATTGATTTTTGCACTTTCCCTTATGCTCTTGATGATACTGTCCTTGATTTATTACGATCGGTATGCCTCGTCCTATGAGCGACGCTTATACCAAGAAAAAGACTATGCATCCAAACTTGCGGAAGAGAAGACCAGCGTGTTGGCCAACATCAGCCATGAGATACGGACGCCGCTCAATTCCCTATTGGGAATCATCGACCTACTCAAAAGCAGGACAACCTCAAAAAATCCGGATGAAAAGCTGGTTGATTCGGCTTATTATTCCATCAATGTGATCAGCAGTACCATCAACGATATCTTAAGTCTCAGCAAACTTGAAACCTCAAATAAAGGGAGTATCGTGATGGATTTTTTCTCACCTGAACGAACTTGCCGGGAAGTCATTTCGCTTCATAAAAACCAAGCGGAGCTTAAAGATTTGGAAATAAGAACCGAAATCGATATCGACCCCAAGTTAGGCATTTTCAGTAATGAATTCCGGGTCAGGCAAATCGCTTCCAATTTTGTCAGCAACGCAATCAAATATTCTCATAGCGGTGATATCGTTTTCCGAGCATCCATTTTGAAGGCCAATGATTGGCAGTCTCTCCATATTGAGGTGGAGGATTCCGGGTTAGGCATTTCCGAGCAATATAGACGGCAAATCTTCCGGAAATACTACACGGTAAATAACCATTCGGGTGGTTTTGGTTTAGGGCTTTACATTTCAAAAGTCATGGCTGAAGAGCTTGGCGGAAAGATCAATTTTAGAAGTAAACTTGGTAAGGGATCGACTTTTTATATGGATATCCCCTTCGAAAAGACCATGGTGAAGGCACGTGAACAACGGACACCAAGGCTCTCGGATCTTTCCAAGGATCTGGGCATTCTGATCGTGGATGACAATCCCATCAACATTCTCTACATGAAGCAGTTTTTCACAGGGTTCAAGCGTATCCATACCGTAAATAGTGGGAAAGATGCGCTGCAAGTGTTGGAGCAGCATGCCTTTGATATTGTCATTACTGATATCAACATGCCTGATATGCGAGGCGATCAATTGCTGCAAAACATTCGATCCCGCCAAGATTACCAACAGGTCAAGATATTGGCCATATCAGCCGATTTCGCCACCTTAGGCCAGCCGAAAGAACAAGGAAACGCGATTACTTTTGACGGTTATATTGAAAAGCCCTTCACGGAAAGCGAGTTGGTGAAAGCATTGCTCGGCGCCCTTAAACATTACGAAGTTTAGGAAAAGATGAGGGGAAACCTCATCGGTTTACACGCTGAAAAAACAATGAGGTTTCGCTATCAAATTAATTTAGAGAATCCTATCGTTATTGTTGGATAGGGAGCACCAACGTACTATCGGTAGGTGTCGAGCTCGTATCCGGCGCGGCACTGTTTTCAGGCGCCTTGTCGATCAGCTCCATGAACTGGTCAAGCTTCGGCGTTATGATGATTTGGGTACGACGGTTACGTGTTTTTCCGCTTTCCGTATCATTACTGGCCACTGGATTGTATTCGCCTCGTCCGCCCGCAGTAAGGCGCTTGGGGTTCACACCGTAGTCGTTTTGTAAGGCCTGTACAACAGATGAACCGCGCAATGCACTTAAATCCCAGTTGTTGCGGATGTTCGTTTGTGAAATAGGCACATTGTCCGTATTACCTTCCACCAGCACATCGTAGTCTTTATAATCCATGATGATCTTGGCGATTTTGCTAAGTGTTTCCCCTGCCTTTTCGGAGATTTCATAACTTCCGGACTTATACAGCATATTATCCGAAAGGGAGATATAAACCACACCTTTTAATACCTGCACATCTACGTCCTGCATCTCTTCCCGACTCAGCGAACGGGTCAGTCTGTTGGTCAACACCATATTGAGTGAGTCGCTTTTGTTTTTGGTATTTACCAAGTGCTGGATATATCGGTTGGAAGCATTGATCTCGTCTACCAGTTTGGAAATATTCACGTTCCCCTGATTGGTTGAGGCAAGGCATTGGTTAAGCGCTTCTTGCAAAGCTTTTACGTTGGCACGCTCCGAAGCTATCTGGTCTTCCAGGCTTTTCACCTGGGTATTCGCGGAAGTAAGTTGCTGCTGCGCATCCTGATAGCGCTTGTTCAGCTCCTGTTCCTTGTTACGCATTTCATCGTAACTTGCCTGCAGCGACTGGTACTTCTTGTTGCTCACGCATCCGGACAACAGCAATACCATAGCCATGATGGCCATTCCTACGTATATTGGCATTCGTTTCATAACATGTTCTCCTTTCATTTTCTATTCTTTCCCTTATGTTATGCCAACTTGATGCCAAAAATGTTTCGTCGCCCGAATCTCATCCTGAAAACGATCGTAGGAGGGCGGTAACACCGCCAGTGATGGGGTTGGGGAGCGAAAAATAAGCTCCGCTCCTCAGGAATAATTACATGCAATAAGGTTGATAACCGGGCAACAAAATAAAATAATAACTCCCTAAATAAAAGTTTTTTGTATCTTTGCAGTCCTGATAAAAATCAGGAAAAGGAGACAAATTAATTAATGGCAAAAAAACAAGAAGCAGAAAAGGAACTAGCAGCGAAAAAAGCTGAACTTCAAGACACCGAGGACACCTTGGTGAAAGAAAGGGAAGACATCGAGTCGGAAGCCGATTCGAAATTCATTGACGAAATCAAGTCGACCACTTGGAGCACCCCCGACAGTGATTTTGATTGGGAAAAAGACGAGAAAGGTTTCGGCAACTACAGTGACGAAGAACGCACGAAGTTGGAAGACCTCTATGCCGGTACATTCAACTCGGTCAACAGGGGCGAAATCGTACAGGGCACAGTCGTGTCCATCAACAACAAAGACGTCGTATTGAACATAGGTTTCAAGTCAGACGGTTTGGTATCTCTTTCTGAATTCCGTGACACCCCGGATTTGAAGGTTGGAGATGTGGTAGACGTTTTCGTCGAATCACAGGAAGATGCCAACGGACAGTTGGTCCTTTCACGCAAGCGTGCCAAAACCCAGAAATCATGGGAAGAAATCAATGAAGCGCTTGAAAATGACACCATCATCGACGGTTTTGTAAAAAGCCGTACCAAAGGTGGCTTAATTGTGGACATCAAAGGTGTAGAAGCTTTCTTGCCTGGATCACAAATCGACATTAAACCTATACGCGACTACGACATCTATGTAGGTAAAACTATGGAATTCAAGGTGGTAAAAATCAACCATGAATTCAAGAACGTCGTCGTATCTCATAAAGTACTCATCGAGGACGATTTAGAAAATCAAAAATCTGAAATTGTTTCCAAACTCGAAAAAGGACAAGTACTGGAAGGTACAGTCAAAAACATCACCGATTTCGGTGTGTTCATCGATCTTGGCGGCGTAGACGGCTTGCTGCATATTACAGATATTTCATGGGGTCGCATTGAGCACCCGAGAGAAGTATTGTCATTGGACCAAACTACCAATGTGGTGGTGCTGGATTTCGACGACGAGAAGAAACGTATCGCCCTGGGTCTGAAACAACTGACAGAACATCCATGGGAATCATTGGATACTTCCCTGGAAATAGGTTCAAAGGTAAAAGGCAAAATCGTAACCGTAGCCGATTACGGTGCATTCCTCGAAATTACCCCCGGGGTGGAAGGTTTGATACACGTATCCGAAATGTCATGGTCGCAGAATTTGCGTAGCCCGCAGGAATTCCTTAAGGTGGGCGACGAGGTGGAAGCACAAGTGCTCACGTTGGACCGCGACGACCGCAAGATGAGCCTCGGCATCAAACAACTGACACCTGACCCTTGGAAAAACATCGCGGAGCGCTATCCAATAGGATCCAAGCAAAAAGCCGTGGTGAAAAACATGACCAATTTCGGTGTATTTGTAGAGCTTGAAGAAGGAATTGATGGATTAATCCACATCTCCGACCTTTCTTGGTCCAAGAAAATCAACCATCCCAATGAGTTCACCAAGGTAGGTGAAAAATTGGAAGTAGTTGTATTGGAACTCGATGAGGAAAACCGCAAGTTGAGCCTTGGGCATAAACAACTGGAAGAAAACCCATGGGATACCTTTGAGACGATTTTCACACTTGACTCCATCCATCAGGGAACGGTAATTAAAGTAGGTGAAAAAGGCAATATCGTAGCGCTTCCTTATGGCGTAGAAGGTTTCTGCCCTGCCAAACACAGTGTGAAAGAAGATGGTAGCGTCTTGAAAGCGGATGAAATCGCTGATTTCAAAATCATTGAATTCAACAAAGACAACAAACGTCTGGTTATTTCTCATTCCCGAATCTGGGAAGATAAAAGAGCCGAAGCACGTATGGAAGAATTCAATAGCCGCAAGAAAGAAGCGAAGGCAGCTTCGTCAGCCGTGAAGAAAGTGAAGGAATCCGTAGAAAAATCCACTTTAGGGGATTTGGGTGTCCTTGCACAATTGAAAGAACAATTGGAAGGCGAAGAAAGCGGCAAAAAAACCAAAAAGTAAGCACTGATCATTCATTGCTGAATAGCATAACATGCTCCCTCGTTCAAAGCGGGGGAGCATTTTTTTACTATTTACAGCTTCTTGATTTGGTAAAATAACTGGCGCAATGTATCCTCGCGGTTTTTCGTTATAGCAATTTTGGTGTGGTCAATCATCTCCAATGTCCCCCCACTTTCCTTTAATATCTTAATAACAAAATTTGGGTTAATCATATGCGAGTGGTGCACCCTGATGAAGCCATGATTCGAAAGCAGGTGCTCTACCTCTTTTAAGGTGCGACAGGCCACGTGGTGTTTAAAATCCCGATCAATAATATGTGTGTAGTTACGATCTGCCTCACACCGGATGATGTCCCTGAAATGGATTACTTCATATCCGTCCAACGTAGGGATGGCCATCCGATCAGGCTTCACAGTGGGGGTGGACAGGAATGCGGTCAGCTGTTCCAATTGTGCGGCATGCAAACGTTTATGACCCTTCGTCTCCCATTTACAGATAGATTTCTGCAAATCCTGTGGCATCAAGGGTTTCAACAGATAATCTAACGCATTATAGCCGAATGCCTGCACAGCATATTGGTCATAAGCTGTAAGGAAGATCACATCGAAAGGCAGTTCATCAGCATACTTTATGCGCAAGTTTTCCAATAATTTGAAGCCCGAATATGGCACCATCTCCACATCCAAAAACAGGATATCAAAATTACCGTCTTCATCCATGCAGTTGATAAATCTTTCCGGGTTTTCATACGCATTAATGATATCCACATTAGGGCAGGCCTCCATGGCAATTGCCCTGAAACTATCGATGGCATGGTGCTCATCATCTACGATTATGGCTTTTATTGTATCCATATGGGTAAAAATTACGGTTGTCCATTAAAATTATAGCTATTCATTATCAGAGAAGATAAATCTTACCGCTGTGCCCATCACCTCCCCGTTGTCCGAAGCCACCTCTTTGACCTCCATCTTGATTCCTACACCCTCCCTTTCATTATAAATCGCCAATCGCTCCAGGGTCATGCTTAAACCTAACATCGTACTTTTAAGCGGGTCTTCTGCACGTAGTATATGTGACTTACTAAGCCCTATACCATTATCTGTTACGGTGAGGTAATATCTTTGTTGCTGCCCCTCCAGTGAAATAGTAATGTTTTTCTGTTCCTTCCCGCTTGGCCGCAATCCATGCTTGATTGCATTTTCCACGATGGGCTGCAATAACCGGGGTGGTACTTCAATCTCATGGAGGTTGATGCTTTCATCCACCTTGATATCGAAATGGAAGCCCGTGCCCAATCGCAACCTCTCTATGGATAAATAATGCTTGACGCTTTCGAGTTCATCAGCCAATGAAATACTGTCCTTACGGCCGTTAATGAGGCTCGTCCGGAGCAACAATGCCAAGGCGTTCATATAATTCAAGGCCTCCTCCTTTTGGTCTTTCATCATCAAATCACGCACGGCGTTGATGCCGTTGAATAAGAAATGTGGATTCATCTGTGCCTCTAATGATCTTATACTGATTTGTTGAATACGTTTTTCCATTTCTGCCTGTGCGATCACTTTTTCATCCCGTTGCTTTCGTATCAATTGGCTGTAATACCCCAAAGCAAACGAAAAGCAGATGGTTTCGCCCACAATACCGACTTGTAGAACTGTCCCTGAATAGATTTCATGCATACCAAGATGTAATATGCCGATGGTGAAATCGATGGCAACCGAAACAACCACTCCAAAAAGCAAGAACACATTGGCAATAAGGAAAAATGGTTTTACGGGGCTTCTTATACGAATGATAATGATTACCAGAAGAATCACATAGACCGGCAAGAAAAATATCCGGAAAGAAAATGCAGCCAGCGATATAACTTGTCCTGAAACATCCAGCAACTGGGTAAACATCTGGAATAGACCGTATAGTCCAAGCAGCAAGATGACCCACCGGAGCAAGTGCTTCAGTATGCGGTCCTGCTTACTCATGTCCAATAGCGCGTCAGCAAAGAAAATGTAAAAGACAAACATCCAAGCAACGGCTGTCTCATTGAAATAACGCAGGTATGACAATTGATTTACCAAACTCTGTGCATAGCCAAAAAATTCATTCTCTAGACTAAAACAGAAGACCAAAGCCACAAAGAGGTATATGGTGTATAGCGTAAATACACGTTGTTTTGCTACAATAGCGTAAAACAAGAAAAAAAGGAAAATAAACGACAGAAAACCGATACCGAGTGTGTTCACCAACATTTGAAGGCCATTCCTATTCCGGGTTTGATAGATGTATTCGTAAACGGCGCCCACGGATAGCAGGTGAATGTTACCCTGCGCTGTATTTGTTGTTCCTAGCCACAAGCGATAAGTGCTGTCACGCGACAAGGGAATCGTGCTGATGTAAGGAAAATCGGGGAAATATTGATATCGGGAATAGTGTTGTGAACCCGTCGTATCGGCATACATCAACTCCCCTGCTTGGTTGTAGAGATAATTTAGTGTACGTCCGTATCGACTGTTAACCATGAATAAGGTATCATCCGAAGTCCGATCATTTACCAACGAGAAAGAAAACCACCGTAACGTTTTATACTGGCCCTGAGCCACTTTTGCCTCCGCTGGCAGCCCCATGGCTTGGCCGGTGTATGTCACATCGGATTTGCTTATAACAATACGCCCTTCTATATGGCTGGTCCGCAGTGTATCATCTGCCACCGCGGCGGGGACAGCCTTGCAACCAAAACTGGCTATGATAACAAGCAAAACCTTAAGCATTCGCATTATCCGTAAAGATAGGTAATAAATGTCCGTCGCGGAAAACCGTTGCTCAGTGAACAAAAGCAACGGTATACCAAAGGACATGAATGGCTAAGTATCGTAAAAAGAGGAAGGCTAACCCATCGTTTTATGCATCTGCATAACCATTGCACTAAGCATACCCATAGGAATCAAATGATACTTCAAAAATCCGTAGGAGTTTGTAGTAAAACCAATATCTCATCTTGCAAGGTGTGGGGTTGAACGACAAATACAAGAAGTGATGTAAAAGAACTTAAAAACCTAACAGGTTTCATAAACCTGTTAGGTTTATTTACAATTACTTACAAATGTTCAATAATTGCATTAAGCGTTTTGCTGGGTCGCATGGCCGTCCCTGCCAAATCATCATCTACAAAATAGTAACCACCGATATCTTGTGCTTTACCCTGAACAGCAATCAATTCCTGGTTAATTTGGGATTCGTTTTCCAGTAATTTGCCCGCCACGGGGGTAAATAGGGCTTTGAGCTCGGCATCCTTATCTTGCGCAGCCAATGCTTCCGCCCAATATAGTGCCAGGTAAAAGTGGGAACCTCGATTATCTATCTGGCCCACTTTTCGTGCGGGTGATTTATCATGCTCCAAAAACTTTTCCGTAGCGGCATCCAGTGTTTCCGAAAGAATCAATGCCTTGGCATTATCTTGAGTTTGGGCCACATGCTCCAAAGAAACAGCCAATGCAAGAAACTCTCCTAAAGAATCCCAGCGCAGGTATCCTTCTTGGAGGAATTGTTCCACGTGTTTGGGAGCAGATCCACCCGCACCGGTTTCGAACAAGCCACCACCATTCATCAACGGAACGATAGACAGCATTTTCGCAGAAGTACCCAATTCCAAGATGGGGAATAAATCCGTTAAGTAATCTCTCAACACGTTGCCCGTTACGGAAATTGTGTCTTCGCCATTACGGATACGGGCTAAAGAAAATTTGGTTGCCTCTACAGGGTTCAGAATCCGAATATCCAGTCCAACGGTATCATGCTCTTTGAGATAGGCATTGACCTTTTCTATGATTTGCCGATCATGTGCCCGTTGCTCATCCAGCCAGAAAACAGCAGGAATATCCGAGTTCCTTGCACGGTTTACAGCCAGTTTTACCCAGTCTCGAATCGGTGCATCCTTTGTTTGACACATCCTGAAAATATCGCCTTCTTCCACTTGCTGATCCATCAGTACATTTCCTTCTACATCGACAACTTGTATGGTTCCTTTGGCCGTTGCCCAAAATGTCTTGTCGTGTGACCCATATTCCTCAGCTTTTTGCGCCATCAAGCCAACATTAGAAACCGACCCCATGGTGGCTGGGTTGAAAGCCCCATGTTGTTTGCAGTTATCAATAGTTGCGGCATATACACCCGCATAACAACGATCCGGGATAAGCGCAAAGGTATCTTGTAATTCGCCGGCTTTATTCCACATCTTGCCCGAGCTGCGAATCATCGCTGGCATGGAAGCGTCTACAATAATATCGGAAGGAACATGCAGATTGGTAATGCCTTTATCCGAATTGACCATGGCCAAATCCGGTCCGCTTTCAAGGGCCTCCGCAAGTGCCACTTTTATTTCATCCTCCTGAGCATGCCCAGTGATTTTAGCATAAACCTCACCTAAACCATTTCTGGTATCAATTCCTAATTCGGCAAACAAGTTAGCATATTTCGTAAATACACGTTGAAAATAGACCTCCACAATAGCTCCGAAAATGATGGGATCTGATACTTTCATCATGGTTGCTTTCAAGTGTGCAGACAACAGTACACCAGCATTCTTGGCTGCATTGATCTCCTGGGCCACGAAACTTTTTAGCTGCTTAATGCTCATCCTTGAGCAGTCGACAACCTCTCCTGCCAGTAAAGGTGCTTGCGCTTTCAATGTTGTTTTCGTACCATTCTCGTCCACAAATTCAATGGTGAATGTGGTAGCTTGTGGTATCGTAATCGATTTTTCACTGCCGTAAAAATCACCTGCTGACATGGACACTACTCGTGTTTTGGAATCGGGTGTCCATGCTCCCATGGAATGCGGATGTTGCTTAGCGTAGTTTTTAACCGCCCTTGGGGCACGGCGGTCGGAATTTCCCTCTCTCAATACCGGATTCACAGCAGATCCCAAGACTTTGGCGTATCGCGCTTTGATGGCCTTCTCCTCATCCGTCTTTGGTTCTTCGGGATAACGAGGCACGGTATAACCCTTGGCCTGAAGCTCCGAGATGGCCACTTTCAACTGCGGTATGGAAGCCGAAATATTCGGTAATTTGATGATGTTGGCTTCGGGTGTAGTTGCCAATTGCCCCAGCTCACCGAGGGTATCACCAATTTTTTGGTTATCAGCAAGGTAATCAGGGAAATTGGCAAGGATCCTGCCTGCTAAAGAAATATCCTTTTCTTCTACCGCTATTCCTGCTGGGCTTGTAAATGCTTTAACAATAGGTAAAAATGAATACGTTGCTAACGCTGGTGCTTCATCAGTCTTTGTGTAAAGAATCTTAACGCTTTTTGACATATATATACGATTGATTTTTTGAGATTATCTAGGCCTGTTGACCCAAATGCGGCCACAAAAGTAACTAAAAATGATATGCATAACAAACTACCCCAAATAATACTTATCTCCATTCACTTTCAGTCGACCTTCATCCAATCGCCTACGGATAAACGCCAAGCGGGCCTCCTCCGTACCCGATTGCATACCCATCACGAGCTTATCGATGGTCAAAGGACCGTCTGATAAAGCTGCTACCAATTCAGCCAGTAAACTGTCCGCTATATCCTCCGATTGATTTGTTTTCAAGCAAAGGTCGCATATTTCGCAACGTTTTGACCGCTTTTCATCAAAATAGGCCAGCAACTGCATACTGCGGCATGTACGGATATCAAGATAAGCAAATACTTCTTTTAGCTGCTCCCGTTTGGTTTCTTTTCGCTCCTCGATGTATTGGTGGTCTATGTGCAGACGTTTATCATCAATCCGAGGACGCAAAAACTGCAATTGTGGGCTGTCGGTCTGTGGGATATAACTGATGATTTCGAGCTTTTGAAGGTATTCTAACGTGTCGACAATGTGGCGATAGCTTTTGCCCAATTTCCTTGCCAGGTCCTGCTCACGGATAGGAATAAAATAGTCAAACGCCCCTCCATAACTACGAAGCAGTGTTTTGATAAACGTATCATGGCTTACATGCTCGATCTGGAATCGATATAAGTCTTGTGAATTGACTTCAAACTTCACGCGCGATGGCAAGTACACGTTTTCACTGACGCTAATCCAGCCATCCCGCTCAAGGAATTTCAATGCACTGATTGTTTTGATGGCATCAAACTTATACCGGTTGCAAAAGTCACCAATATCAAAATCCAAGGTCAAATTCCCTCCAGCCCCATAAGCCAATTGGAAATAATTACCAAGTTGTTGGTATACCTGTTTGATGTATGCTACGGAAGGAAAGCTGAGATCGAAATTTTTCCGCAATCGGATTCGGTCGCTTTCATGATGTAACAGTACAGCATAAGCTTTTTTACCGTCACGCCCAGCTCTTCCAGCTTCTTGATAATAAGCTTCCAATGAATCAGGCAAATCCAAATGGACGACAAAGCGCACATCGGGCTTATCGATACCCATCCCAAAAGCATTGGTCGCCACGATGACCTTGGTACTGTTCTTTTTCCATGCGCTTTGTTTACGTGCTCGTTCGGGGGTTTCCAATCCGGCATGGTAGAAATCAGCCGAAACCCCTTCATGCAACAGGATACGGGCTATTTCCTGTGTCTCCCTCCTATTGCGCACATACACGATGCCACTGCCCCCAAGCTTACGGATGACACGTAGCATCCTTCCCATCTTGTCTTCTTCCTCAAAAGCCATATAAGCAAGATTTTCCCGAAAGAAACTTTTGCGTAACACGTTCTTTTGTGTGAAAGCCAGCTTCACTTGGATATCATCCACAACGTTGGATGTGGCTGTGGCCGTGAGCGCTAGGAAAGGTATATTTGAATGCAGCGTACGCAATACGACGATATTGAGGTAAGATGGTCTAAAATCATACCCCCACTGCGAAATACAATGTGCCTCATCCACGACAAAGAGGTTGACCTTCATATAACGAATTCGTTCCTGCACCAATTCATTAGTAAGCCGCTCGGGTGAGAGGTAAAGGAATTTAATATGGCCGTAGATGCAATTATCAAGCATGATATCTACTTCCCGCTTGTTCATTCCCGAAAAGATGGCTACGGCCTCAATGCCTTTTGCGCTGAGGTTTTCCACCTGATCTTTCATCAAGGCAATAAGGGGTGTCACCACGATGCATAGGCCCTCCATTGCCAAGGCCGGCACTTGGAAGCAAATGGATTTCCCTCCTCCCGTGGGCATCAGCGCAAGCGTATCATGCCCATCCAATACTGACCGGATGACTTCTTCTTGCAAAGGGCGAAAAGACTCATGTTTCCAGTATTTACGAAGGATTTCTACATTATTCATCATGCCTATACTTCTACCTATCAAACATACGCAAAATTACATTTCGAAAAGGTGTCATGCAATTACACTACTCCTTTTCCCATCGAAAAAATATATGTAAATTGGCAGGAATTAATTGTCAAAGCGGAACAATGGAACAAGACGTACCTCTTTTTATTAACCGGGATTTAAGCTGGCTATCCTTCAACGAACGTGTATTGATGGAAGCATCCAGACCTTATGTACCGCTATTGGAACGCCTGAAATTCCTTGCCATCTATTCATCCAATCTCGATGAGTTTTACCGCGTGCGCATGCCTTTATTGATGGCGTTCCGCAAACTCAACAAAAAGAACGGTCTTGTCATAGATAACTTACATGATGGCAATGTCCTGAAAGATGCCAAACGAACCATCGGAAAACAACAGGAAACGTTCGGCCGTTTATTGTGCGAGGGAATTTTGCCTGGGCTTTTGCAGGAAAATATCCATGTCTGCTATAATACACCCATTCCCGCCGAATTAATGGATCATGCCGAGCCGTATTTCCACCATACCATAGCTGCCCATTTGGAAATCACTCATCTTGATGGACGACGTTCTTTTTTCCCAAAAAACAACCAGTTGTATCTTGCTGTCATGTTTACCGGGCAAATAGACATTGCCATTGTCAATATACCGTCGGAGGCCATACCTCGTTTTTTTTCTAAAGATATCGATGGTGTGCAGTACGTGGCTTTCATAGATGACATCATCAAGCTTCTCATCGACCGATTGTTTGATGGAAACCTATCCATCTCTGGCGCCTACAGTTTCAAAGTAACCCGGGATGCGGACATCCAATTAGATGATGAATATGGGGACGACATGGCCGAAATCATTGAAGCCCAAATCAGCAAACGCGACTATGGTTTGGCCACACGTATGCTTTATGAGCCCGGCATGCCTAAATCAGTTCTCGACACGCTGATAAGCTCTTTTTCCATACGGAAAAGCAACAAGATATCGGGAGGAAATTATCACAACCTCAAAGATTTTTTTGATTTTCCGGCGAAGAAAACCGCTCTTCAATACCTCAAGCAAATTCCGATTCCTTATACCCTGGTACGTGGGACGACGCTTTTTGACGAGGTCGCAAAGCGTGATTTATTCATCAATACACCTTATGAGTCATATGATACGGTACTTCGTTTCTTCAACGAAGCGGCCATAGCCCCAGATGTCAAGGCGATAAAGACCACGATGTATCGCGTAGCACAACAATCTCGTATCATCCATGCACTTATCTCAGCCGCTAAAAACGGGAAATCAGTAACCGTTTTTGTAGAGCTAAAGGCCCGTTTTGATGAGGCCAACAACATCAAATGGGCCAAACGCATGAAAGAGGCTGGCATCAATATCCTGTATAGTATTCCGGGATTGAAGGTTCATGCCAAGGTGGCACTTGTAACGCGGGATACCGACGAGAACCCGTTGTTGGGCCTCTTGTCCACAGGCAATTTTAATGAGAACACAGCAAACGTGTACACCGACCATATGCTCTTAACCGCCCATCAGCCCATGCTGGAGGAACTTGACACCCTGTTTTCATTCCTCCAAAAACGGAAACGGAGAACGGTGGATGACCATACCGCATTCGGGCACCTGCTTGTCGCGTCATTCAATATGATGGACGAATTTATGCAGCTCATCAATGGGGAGATATGCCATTCCCGCAAAGGACTGCCTGCCCGGATTACCATCAAAATGAACAACATTGAAGAAGAGGCCCTCATCAAGAAACTCTACGAAGCAAGTCAGGATGGGGTTGAAATCAATTTGATTATCCGAGGCATATGCCGGATAAGACCTGGAGTCAAGGGATTAAGCGACAACATATCAGTGAGGCGGATTGTTGGCAGGTACTTGGAACATGGGCGCATCTTCATCTTCCATAATAATGGAAAGGAGGACATCTACATGGGATCTGCTGACTGGATGAACCGGAACATCTACCGGCGGATAGAAGTGTGCTTCCCCGTATACGATCCTCAAATCAAACAGTTAATCAAGAATCTGGTCGATCTCCAGCTAAGGGACGACGCCGCTGCGGTGGTATTGGATGAAAACTGCTGTAACGTGTCCGTACGCAACAACGAAGATTTGCATTCGCAACAGGCTATCTATGGCCTATTAGCTACCAATCGTACATCCCATTTATCAGCCGTTTAACAAGCTTGAATCGGCATCAAAAATCTAAACACCGGTATAAAAACATATTCAAAACTTCCCGACAATAGCGATACCTTGGGGTGAAGGCACAAAATTCCAAACAACGGATTGCTTTTTCTTCCATGGATGGGTGTATTTATTAGTCCCCATCCGCTTCAATACCGCATCTGTACAAAACCATGAAATCGCCGCCCCAAAGGCCAAATCCGACAACCAATGGCTATCCGAATACATGCGACCTACCGCTGTCACACCGGCCGTGGAATAAAAAATCACTTTTAATACCGGATTTTCTACCCGTCTGGCCAGCACCATGGCACTCACTAAGGCAATCTGAATATGCCCCGAAGGGAAGGAATGGTAAGCAGCTTCCGACGAAAAGGGATCGAACCGCCATGGGCCTACTTCCGTAGCCGGTCTTGCCCTTCCCGCGATGCTTTTCATACCCGTCTGGACAAGCCCGCTGGTCAAATAAGCAACTCCCAGAATAAGGCCCGTTTCTTTGGCCCATTCACTTTTACATACCAACCCTGCCAAGTAAAATCCACCGGTCATCGCGAAAGCCGCATACGGTTTACCATAATGGAAACCTGCCCGCTCAACCCCGTCCCAAACCGCGCCGCCACGATTTTGCCAAAACCGCCGTACCGGTTTATCGGCCAGTGACACCAACGCCGTACCTACCACAACACCACCGGCTTTCAACCAATCGCCCCCCTTCCACCTGATGGGTGATATGGCTGTGTGTACAAAGCCATCAGCAAAGCGGATAGCATCAGGAGTTTTCCTTTGGAGCGCTGCCGTTGTATCGTCGCGCCGTTCATCGGAAGCATACAGGAAGAATGGGAAAAAGATTAATAGGAAAATGTAGCCGATGGATTTCATGCTTTGTATACTGCTATTTCTTATCGTTAAGTTTTACTTCTTCACTCCCCAAACATACGCAAAATTGTGCTTCAATACATATGCTGGTAATCCAATGGCATTGGCTTCCGATTGAAAACGCTGTATGGTGGAGTCGTAATTGGATTCATCCAGTATCAATTGCTTGCACGTTACGGTTTCCGATAACTTTTCAAGGGTTATCCATGGGTTATTGCGCAACAATAAGATATCAACTTCCAATTGTCCGTCATAGGATTTCTTCCCATCATAGATCATTAATCGTGTGTCGCCCAGTTGGAGTACATCTTCCTTGATATAAACTTCAGGGTTAACATAAACGCTGTCCTGTTGTATAAAATGAATATCCGATGCCGGCACGCTGGCTTCCAGTTTGGGCAATACTGAATATTGGATAGTCCGGTCATCCATGGAAGGCCGACTACTATATATCCACGCTTGCTTTCTACTGATGAAACCAACAGCCATATCGCGGCGGATGTTGAAAATGACCACCTCTTGTTGGTTCAACCGTCGGAATGCACCCGAAAAGGAAGACAATATCAGTAAGGCCGAGCATCCTAAGGTACCGTATACTAAGCCTTTGTTTCGCATGACAGTGGCGAGGGTTATTGTGAGGATTAACCCGTAGGCCAATATTTCTTCCCACCAATCCAGCCAAATTCCATTGATGCTGGCCATCGGCAAATGTTCGATATGGCTTAGCACCCCATTGGTGAATACAATCAGTTTTTCAAGTACATACCCGATCCAAGATGCCAGTTGCCCCGGTGGTAACAGCAACAAAGCAAAACCCAAGTACATAATTCCGCTCGCAGGCAAGACGACAAACAGATTAGCGGGGAGGAAATATAGGGGAAATTGGTGGAAATAGTAAGCCGCCAATGGCCCCGCACCTGCCTGGGCAGAAATAGACAACAAGGTATAATCGCAAACTGGTTTGGCTAACCGATTGTTTACTGAAAAGGCTACTTGCAGCTTGGGAAGCAGAAACACGATGCCCAACACGGCGAGATAAGAGAGCTGGAACCCTAGCTCTGCAATGAATTTGGGATTGTATAACAATAGGAAAAAAGCGGAGGCCGCAATGCTATTGTATATCCTTGCTTGTTGGCTGAAACCAGAAGCCGCCATGACAAAACTGATCATGATAGAGGCCCGCAGTACTGAAGGCGAAAATCCGGTCAATAACGCATAACCCCATACACACATTAGCAAAACGAAGAATTTGACTACTCGAAGGTTCTTTCCGCGGTCCATCCACCACAATAATTTCGACAACAACCAAAACACCATCACCACATGCATACCTGATACACACAACACATGGATCGTTCCTGTAGTTGAAAAAGCCTGAAGCAGTTCCTGGCTCATGCTTGCACGGTAACCCAAAATCAACGTGGAGGCGATGGAAAGCGCATCCTTATCAGGTATATACTGCGAAAATTTGGCAACCATTCGCTGGCGTAGGCCCAACGCATACCCAACGAGTGGATTGCCCCTACCCGCTCCTATCTTTTGGATCTCTCCTGACTGCACATATAGCTGATGCCATAAATTTTTATTGGCCAAATAGCTTTTATAGTCCATTTCACCGGGGTTGTAGGGTGGTGGTACCACCCTATACTGGGCGGGGATGATAAGCTCATCACCATAGTCAAGAGCAATGGGTAGTACGGTGTCACCCACATGCACGGTAAGCATAATGCCTCCCGACATATTGGTGATGCCGTTCTTGTCGTACCCTTTCGTAATGGTCAGCGGGAAACGCACATGACTTCCCCTTCTCACCGGTTCATCAGCCACATAGCCAACCAGCGCTTTGGATTCATAATGGCTGAAGTGCATTTGGTTTATCTGTGGATGGGGTTGCCATGTCAGTATCCAACCTGTGGAAGCCAGCGACAATAGGATGAGAAAGCCCAGCGGCCCATAATATCGGTATTGCTGTAGCCGTGTAATGCATGCTATGCCCATGAAGGCTACCAAAGCGGTTACCAGTATTACCCAAGCTAAGGTATACAATGACTGTTGCGGCACGAACGCATAGGCCGTTCCTATTCCCGTAGCCAATGCCAAGAGGAAACGTACGAAGGGTATATGGCCGCGGTAGATAGGATGCTGCTTTTTCACTGGGCTCGGTTGCTTTTAACCAACAGGTTACTGCAAATTCAATCAGTTCCAGCTAATTTAGGAATTATTTTATATAATCCAAACCTAATGAATTAAAACCGCCACCTCAATTGCACACGAACATCCGACCGCCGATTACCAGCGACGACATCCAATCCACTGCCCACCTCATCCACATCACGATAAACAAAAGTGGCATATCGCATCCAAACATCCGTCTTCCTCCCAAACCGATAACGTAAATTCAAATAAGTACGGATACCTTTATTGTGGTACACTGGAAACGAATATGCATACAACACATCATTCTCGTAGGCATACATGCGCGAATTATAGCTGGGCGTACCAAATATTGCTAAGCGAAAATTACCACTCAGCCTCCCACTCATTGGCTTGTAAATGACATCATGATAGGCCATCCACCCCATTTCCGTGGAATCCCCTTCCTTTTGGTAGTGCGACAATTCCATGCGGCTACGCATGCTCCACGCATCATTCAATTTATACTGCCCACTTACACGCACCTGCTGACGCAACACATCTACGAGGAGATGATGAGGCAGTTCCATTGAGGCGTTTTCCTGACGCTGGCGATAGCGATAGCGCATGGAAACATTAGCTTTCTTATACCAAGTGTATGTAAATTGCGTGAGCAAATCAAGGCCTTGTGAAGGCGCGTCCACCCGATACCGCAACCATGGGAAGCTAAAAAAATCGGCATAACCCACCCATTCTATCTTTCTGCTGGGGTGGTACACCAAGCCCGAGTAAAAACCACGCTCGTTAGATGAACTGCTACCCTCCGCCATGCCCTGATTAAAAAATGAATGGTAGTCGCGTTGATAATTGCGGTAATGTAGGGCCAGGGAAAGGTGAGGGTGCAATGCGGCAATCAATCCGTTGGCAAAGGCAAAGCCACTACCTAAACTATGTGCAGCCTCGCCAAAAAGGTATATCCCCCGCCATGAATGATTGTAGTAAAGACTGGCATTCCATAAGGCATCTCCGCGAAAAGCATATTGGTTGCGCAGCAGCGCTTGTGGGTCGATAGTCGCATCAAGACGAGTTTGATAAGCAGTGGCTCCCACTCGAAGTCGTCTGTATTGGTATTGTACATTGGTCCCATACACCCATTGTTGTACAGCACCTCGGTTGGCAGCCTCTGTAGAAGTACGATGCAGGCCCGTTTGGCCAATGGAGCCTACCACTGCCGTGCTGTCAACCGTATAGGACACCGAACCGTCGAGGCGACGCCAGGAAAGGAATGGTGTTACTGAGAAGTGCCCAAATTCAACAGTAGCCGCCCCACCTCGCAAAAATAACACCTCGTTGGAGGATGTATAAGGGCGCAAGCCGGTAGCCTGTTTGGCCACGTTTGGCACCATGGAGCCTTTGCCAAAGCCCAAACCATTCCACATGGCCAATCCCTGGCCAAACTGCAACGCATAATCGCCTACCACGAGATCCTTTAGCCTACCCTGATTGCGGATGTAAAGACTACCCGAGTAAAAATCAAAACCATATCGCTGTGCACCATCGAAAAACGCTTCACCGGCATCTTTTTTCATGTTAAGCGCCACCTGCAGGTCGCTACCGAAATGATACCGGTAACGGGCGAACAACTGGTGGGGGGTACCCAAGTACCGTGAGCGGGTGGTATCCGTAATAGCGTATCCCTGCCGCTGCTGCAAGGTGCGTCCGTATCGGACCATTAAATCGTGCTCCCCCTCTTCGAGCAATTGGCCTACACCTACATTGGTGAGCGAATGTGGAACGCCTATGGTAATATAAGGCAGAAGTAGTTGAAGTAAGTCCATATCCAGTCCGTCGACGACTTGCAGTTCATAAATCGCGACAAATTTTCCGGAACGATCACGGTGCTCCAGCAGGTTGTCGATAAACAATTGGGGGATGAACTGGAGTTCCTGTAATTCTCTGCCGTCTGTACGGTTGAGGTCTATAGGATGTCTTTGATAGAAATCCAACCGTTCGGCCAATTCCGAGAAATCAAAATCTTCCGCCAACTCTTCGGCTACAAGTTCTGTCAAACGCTCGACAAGCAAATCCGTTTCGGATTGTGCATGTACAGTATATGCCAATAGCAAACAAACCGCTAATATAACATACCGACTAAAATGCATAACATAAACCTATTTGTGGCGATGTACCCAAACGCGGGTGGAAGGTAGCTGCCGCATCAAACATAAAACGCTGCCAATAGATGCCAAAGCCAGCATGCTGCTGCATAGGATTAATGGATAGCCCACCACGTAGGCATACTAGATTAGCTATGCGATATTCTATACCGAAATGCCCGCCTAATGAACGTTCTAATCGATACACCACATCAGAAGAGACGATTACTTGAGCCAGCGGATAGCTGCCGCCGATTCGTATGTAAGTAGGAATGATGCCGTATATATCCTGACCATAATCTGCATTTCCAATATTGGTATATTGGAAACCAATGGTCGCGCCTCGTTCAAAATGATACTGCAATCCCATATCGACAGATAAGGAAGAAACGCTCAAATAATTCGGGATAAAAAGTTGGTGGTAGCCGGCTGACATACCCACGGAAAATCGCGTCCCAAATTGCTTTGCAAAGGAAAACCCTACCTTGGTTTCATCGTATGCCTCTTTCAATCCATACCGATTTGCGGCCAGCCCGAATATTCCCAATCGGGTAGGTACACCAAGTAAAGCGCTTTGCGAGGTGATGTCTGTCGTTAAAAAATGGTGTTGATAGGAAATATTGGCAGTAAGGTATTCTATCCCCGTTAGACCCGCTGGGTTCGCGGTCAGGCTGTAAATCCCCTGGAGGGCTGCACCCGTATACCCCATAGCTTCAAATCTTGGGCCTAGGTAGGTCTGGGCTAAGCTGTCATAGGAGATTAGGAGGAGTATGAGGCACCTTCCAATCATCGAGGTGAAGGTAGGAAAAAAATATAAATTCAAAAAATAAAAAGAACACAGATAACCCAGAATAGGCAGATTTACACTGATTTTTATTGCTTTTAATCCGTGAACATCCGTTTCATCGGTGTTATCTGTGTTCGACTAACCTTATACTATACCTGATAGTATTGCTCCCACCCTTTGCGCGGTGGGGGGCCTACTAGCAGTTCATTGGCCATTTTATTGTTGGTGATCACCTTCTTTTTCCGGTCAAACTCCAGTTTGGTATGGAGTTGTTGTGACAGTACCCCAAGCGAAAACACTTGGCTCAAGGGGCCGGATATTTCAAATGGCGACCTCGTCTTCTCTTCACCCTTACAGGCCTTTAAGAAGTTTGCAAAGTGATTGGAGGGGCTTTCGGGCACCACGGGCAACTTGGAAGCCATATCCAGGGCTTTCTCCTCTGGGATAATGGACAGCGTACTGCCGTGCGACCCACCTTTGAATGTCAGGTCTTTGCCATAGATGATTTTGCCCGGATTCAATTTTACCGGCTCCAACTCGCCCGTGCTCGGCGGGGGGATGTTGGGATCAAGTCCCGAAACGCCATAACCTTCTGGTATGGGGGGCAAGTTGTCCACTCCATCATACCACGTGATATCAAGCGCCGGCATGCCTCTCCGCTTCGGAAATTTAAACACGATAGTGGATGACATAGGGAAGAAAAAGTCGTTGTGTCCCGTGGCCTTCGTGCAATCTACCTCATAAGGTAACCCCAAATCCAAAAACTCATGGGCCGTATCGATGATATGCGCTCCCCAATCGCCCAAGGCTCCCATACCGAAGTCATACCAGCAGCGCCACTGCCCATTGATGAAATCTTTGTTATAACCATGTTGCTCAGCAATGGCGGAATGCCACAAATCCCAATCCAACGTGCCCGGAATCGGTTCCGCAGGCGGGAATGACTTGATATTGGGATCCCACCCATGCCAGCGCCGAGGGGAATTCATGTGCGCCGTAATGGCGGTCACATCCTTGATAATCCCCGCATTCTCCCAAGCCTTAAACTGGAAATAGTTGGCTTCTGAATGCCCTTGGTTCCCCATTTGCGTAACAACTTTCCTGTATTTACGGGCGGCTTTGATAAGCAACTCATTCTCTTGAAAAGTCCGGGCTAAAGGTTTTTCCACATACACATGCTTGCCCAAAGCCATCGCATGCATTGTGATGGGGAAATGTGAATGATCCGGCACACCGATGGAAACGGCATCAATTTCATTACCCATTTTGTCAAACATGGTACGGAAATCCTGGAATCGCGGTACGTCCGGGAATTGTTGCAGCGTTTTGAGGGTATGCTCAGCACCCATATCGACGTCGCAAAGCGCTACGATATTGGCTAACCCCGTAGCATATAAATCGCGGATAATTTCACCACCGCGATTGCCAATTCCTATACAAGCTAAATTAACACGTTCATTGGCAGCCGCCAATTTGGGTTTGGCCATTAACAAACCTGGGGCAACTGCTGCTGCAGCGGATGCCAACATGGCCTGCTTAAGAAAATTCCTTCTTGAATATTCGCTCTTGTTCATTTATAACTCATTTATTAGATTGAAACTAATTGACTAGCAAGATAACAACTTATGCCGAAGCATCCAACACTCCTCTGAAATATCCCGCGGATTCGGCCAATCCGGCCAATGGATCATTCATATCCTTCTCAAATTCGAGGCTGCACATACCGCCATAACCCACTTTCCGCAACATCTTCACAAAGGCCGGGATATCAATTACGCCTCGCCCCAATTCGCATGTACTTCCCTCCTTAGTGGCTGATGTCACATTTTTGAGGTGAATATCGAAAATCCGGGTATGATAGCGCTTTATGTCCGCCACTGGGTCTCGGCCATCGCGCATGTTGTGTCCCATATCAAAACATAATCCCATCCGCTCATCCAAACCTTTCACCAATTCATAAATACTGGTGGCATTAGGGTATAACTTATCTTCGGGACCATGGTTATGGATGGCATAACGGATGTCATATGTTTTTGTTTTATCGGCAATATATCCCAAGTCTTCTTTATTAGGTATTCCTACGATAAGTTTCACCCCTACTCGTTTGGCATATTCGAATGCGTTGTCTATTTCTTCTTTTGATTTTGTCATGTAAATCGGTCCAACGGCATATCCTTTCACATTCGATTGTGCAAGCTTTTCATGAAAAGCCGCTATTTCGGCAGCTGTACTTTTTAATGGCAAATGGAAGTCTTTGATACATAGGTAACGCACGTCCATACGCTTCATCATGGCCAGCGATTCATCCAAACCAAATTTCACAAAGCTATAACCGGCAACACCGAGATTAAATCGGTCGTCACGCTTCCCCTGTTTATGTCCGCGCTGCGGATCAGCCAAGGCAAAGCTATTGGGAACCCCTGCCAGTGTTGCAGCTGTTACTGCAAGTAAGCCTTGCTGTATAAATTTTCTTCTTGTATCCATATTTTTATTTTAGTATTCTGTAATCTATAATTGGCGGTCAGTGATTTCTCGACTCCTTTCACGCAAAGCCCACAAAGACGCTTGCGCTCCCGCCAAGTACGCTAAGGCTTTTCTCTCCGACTTTCTGACTTCCCGACTTTTCCCTATCTTAGCCCAATGGACCACAAGCGAGCAACCCTCAAGGATATTGCGTCGGAATTGAATCTTTCGCCTTCCACGGTTTCCAAGGCATTAAGGGATCACCCAAGTATCGGTGTCATCACCAAGGAACGTGTAAAGAAACTTGCCGAGCAGCTCAATTTTGTGCCCAACCAAACGGCCATCCGTTTCAAACAACAAAAATCCTATACCCTTGGAATCCTCATACCCAGCATGCTCGACCATTTCTATTCAGTAGCCGTAGAGGGCTTTGAAAAATTCGCCTATGGCGAAGGGTATAATGTGCTCATCGGCCAAAGCCACGAAAAGCTGCAACGGGAGAAAGAACTCCTACTCATCATGCAGAGCAACCGTATAGATGGTCTGGTTATCGCCATATCCCGGGAAACGATGGATACCTCGCACATTGATGCCTTTGTCAAATCGGGTATCCCCATCGTTTATTTCATGCGCAAGCCGATCAACGAAGAATTCCATTGCGTTTGCAGCGATGTATATACAGGCGCTATTGAGGCTATTGCCTATTTCGTATCTCGGGGGCACCAACGCATTGCTTTCATCAATGCCTCATCGTACTGGACCACCAGTCGCGATCGTTTCCTAGGGTACCGCGATGGGCTTATCCAACACCACATCCCCTTTGATAAAACCCTGGTACAGGAAAGCGATTTCACTCAAGAAAGCAATTTCCAAGCTACCCGCCAGTTGATGCAACTCGACTCACCTCCCACCGCTATCCTCGCATTTAAGGACCAAGTGATGCTTGATACGCTGAGTTGCTTGCGTCGTGAATTTGCATCAAAGGTCGATTCCGTCGAGTTAATTGGTTATGGCGTCATGCCCGTCATCCAATATTTGGAACGGCCCCCTCTTGCTTCACTCAAAGAACAACCCTATAACATCGGGCAAAAAGCTGGCTCGTTGCTATTAGACCTTATTAACCATCCCCAAGCTCCATATGAACCCCAACTTGTCAAACTCCCATGTAAATTGCAGGTGTTTTGAATGTTTGGTTTATTTTGGCCTTATCAACAATTTTAACACCATTCAACAACAAAGATAGAGAAAGCCCATTTCCGAATCTCCTTCTTTATCAAACTTTACCCCCCAAATAGGTTTACGGAGTAAAAAAATAGCGATTGCTACGTTTTCAAACGATGTACTTGATTTCTCTACACCTATTTTTTTGAACGCAACAGGTTCAGCAACTTGCTAAATTTTCTAGTGAATAATGATTTCATCCACAAAAATCCAACTCGGATGCCCCCCTCCAGGATAGCCATCGGGTATTGAACCAAAGGGTTCTGCCGTCACCCGTAGGTAGCTGACAGTCTTTCCGTCAAATGCAGCATGTATCATCCGTCGCGGTAAAACCTGATCCTGCTTAAGCAGCTCAGGATGGAAACGCCCGAGTAATCGTGCACTTACCGAATCTGCACCCCCCCATATCTCAATGGTTTTCGGTGGATAAATATGGCTACGATAATCTTGCTTGACACTAACCCCAACCGTATCAATACGGATGTCCGTGTCGAAATACATGGAGGTCCCCATTCGTTGGCCATGGAATCCCAGCCATTTGCCATCGGCATGATTGCTGCCTCCGCTCTCCAGATCAAACAATGTAAGTGTCTCCCGCCCCCGGTACTGCGGATGGGGCCGGTCCATCAGCGATACTTGGTGAGGGGTATATCCGGATCGATGGAATGAGCGAACGACCTTCGAACTGGAAAGCCACCCTGTTTTATAGGCCTTCACCTTGATATCAACAGCAGATTTCACCCGATAAGGTGTGTCATAAACCATCGAATGCAGGCTGTCCGGCTCACTTCCATCAACCGTATACCGAAGTTCAACACCTGGTATCGGGTGGCTCAACGCTATTTGTACCTCATCTCGGAAGAAACCACTAGCGGGTGTTATCAACGGCTCATTCAGTGGTAAGACGACATTCCCATCATCCACATAACCCCGTTCGATACGTACTTCCTGATGTTCCTGTTGCAGCCTTTCCAATACATCGGCACCAATACCTGTATTCCAAACATATACCGTACGGAGATCTGGGGCAGACAACAACCTGGTAAGGCCCGTTTCCGTAATGCTTGTGCTGCTTAAACTTATTTTATGCAATTTAAGGAGCTGGCCCAAGAGCTCCCCCCAGGTATCGTCCACAGGGGTATTGTTCAAAATCAGTTCACGTAAGTTGACAAAAGACGCCAGTGTTTCCCTATCTTCCGCAGATAGGGGCATCCCACTTAATGTCAATGAAACTATTTGTCTGTTAATTGGCGACAGTTCCTGCAATGATTGTTTGGTATAGAATGCTTTCCCATAGAATCCCACAGCCAGCGCTGGCGATGCATGTGAGAGGGGTTTAACCGTGCGGTATGGCGTGTTTAATGCCGCTATGGTTTTAGCATCGGCCGCTGGGAAGTCATAACTTTCTTTGGCAGCAGGGCCATAAACCGCTTCAGCAAGGTGGTAGAGCGTGTCGTCCAACGGCATGGCTGATAGTGGCCTATTGAAATCAGCCCCGGAAATAACCCATGCTTTGATCAACGCCAATTCCTCAGGTGTCAATTGTGGCTTCCCTTTTGGCGGCATCCGATGTTCATGGTCCAAATCGAGCAGCAACCGCTGGATGATGAGGCTTTCTTCCGCTGAACCTTTCACCAATAAAGGACCGTTCTCCCCACCTTTTAGTACAGCGCTGGTGTCGGCCAATATCAGTCCGCCTTTAGCCTTGTTCTTGCTATGGCATCCTAGACACTTCGCCTGAAGAATGGGGTATACCAAATCCGGAAACACGACAGCCGTTTCCACATTTAACGTTTTTTGCTCATTCCGACGCAAAGGTTCCAACAAGTAGTCTTCCCCATGGGTGAGGCTCGCACCAAAGTGTCCAACCAATATCAATGCAACCAAGGAGAGGTTTAGCCCCGCCAAAAACGTTCGATCGTACTTACTCTCTTTGTTCCTCATCTGCCAGTGGTACCACAGCAATGCCGTAACCATAAAGCATAGCGCTACGCCCATCCATTTGTGCCACAGGAAACCATTTCCCTCATATCCACCTTCCTTGGAAAGCAAAAGGCCTGCGACCACGGTTATTGCCGCACTCCATGCACTAGCAAAAAGCATAGCATGAACAAATCGCCAAGTGATGGCTTGTTGCAAATTCAATCGGTTACCAAAGCAGGCCAGCAACCAAGCCAATACCAACAGCACAATTGGAAAATGCAGTAATAAGGGATGCATACGCCCAACTAACTGAAATGCGACAGGCACGACTATTCGGCTTTCAAATAGCAAAAAAAAGAGAATAAATACATTAAGGCCTATCAGCAGATTAAGCAGCAGTGATTGGATTGATTTCATCTTAGCCTCTCACACAAGAATATCCTTCACAACTTCACCAAACACATCGGTTAACCTATAACGCCTACCTAAATGGCGGTAGGTGAGTTTTTCATGGTCCAGCCCCAATTGATGCAGGATGGTCGCATGGAAGTCATGTATATGTACAGGATTTTTTACGATGTTATAGCCGAATTCATCTGTTTCGCCGTACACCATGCCGGGTTTTATTCCCCCACCTGCCATCCATACACTGAAACAGCGTGGATGGTGATCCCGTCCATAATTATTATGTTCCAACTTCCCTTGGCAATAATTTGTGCGTCCGAATTCCCCGCCCCATATCACCAACGTTTCATCCAATAAGCCGCGTTGTTTGAGGTCGGTCACCAGTGCTGCTGAAGCCTGGTCTACATCTTTGGCCTGTCCTGCCATCTCCAGCGGGAGGTTGCCATGCTGATCCCAACCCTGATGGTAAAGTTGCACAAAGCGCACACCGTTTTCAGACAGTTTACGTGCAAGCAGGCAATTGGCGGCATAAGTGCCCGGCACGAGGCAATCTGCTCCATATAGTTTGACAATATGGTCTGGTTCTTTCGATAGATCCGTGACTTCAGGCACTGAAGTTTGCATCCGGTAGGCCATCTCATATTGCTGCACCCTTGCCGAGATTTCCGGGTCGCCAAAAGCATCGAATTGCAGCTGGTTTAATTCAGCTAGTTTATCGAGCAACGCCCGGCGACTCACCTTGTCGGTACCGGGCGGATTATTGAGGTATAAAACTGGATCTGGACCGCCCATAAACTGAACGCCTTGATGCACGGAATCCAAGAAACCATTGGTCCACAGCTTGGCGTACACACCTTGTCCGTTTCCCTTTCCTTTGGATACCAACACGCAAAAGGCAGGCAAATTTTGGTTATCGCTACCCAACCCATAACTCAGCCATGCCCCCATGCTCGGTCGGTTGCCCTGTTGGGCGCCGGTCTGGAAAAACGTAATGGCCGGATCGTGATTAATGGCATCGGTATGCAATGAGCGGATGATACAAAGGTCATCTGCAACTTTTCCCATGTATGGGAACAAATCACTTACCCAAGCTCCGCTTTTTCCATATTGGGCAAAATCATAATATGATCCCACCAACGGGAAGCTCGCTTGGCCCGACGTCATACCCGTAAGCCGTTGGCCACCACGGATGGATTCCGGTAAATCTTGGCCCATCATTTCGCGGAGTTTGGGTTTGGGATCAAAGGATTCCAATTGGGAAACGCCTCCGCTTTGGAACAGGTAAATCACCCGCTTTGCCTTCGGAGCGAAATGCGGAAGCCGGCCAGCCATTGCTTCTTTATCCGCCCCGCCACCAGAAAATAAGTCGGGTATCAATAGCGAACCCAAAGCCGCACTTCCAATACCTATACTGAGTCGTGACAAAAATTGCCGCCGGTTTTGGAATAAACGTGCCTGTTTGACTTCTTTCTCAATCAATTCGTCTTTCTTCATGTGCACTTTGCTCATTTGTTTATTTACCTATTTGCTCTTTGCGCAATGCCTTTTGCTGATTTGCTTATTCGCCCTTTACCCTCGTCATATCTTCGTTATGGTTTCCTCCAGATTATACAGCGTATGGACAACAGCCATTAGCGCTGCTTGTTCAACAACGGGCAATGTCTCTTCCTGTGGGGCCTCACCTACTTCCAAAAACGCTTTTGCTTTGGCCGGTGATTCTTTAAAGCGCTTCAATTCTGCCTTATGATACGTTTCTAGCAAGGTTAATTCCTGTTCACTGGCTTCTCGGCTCAAAATCCAGCGGAATGCCGATTCAATATGTTGTCGCGGCGCAGCTTCCGATGATTCCTTTAGTATCCGGCCGGACAGTACACGGGATGCTTCTAGAATCACGGGGTCGTTTAGCATAACCAACGCCTGCAAAGGCGTATTCGTGCGCTGCCGTGTCACCTCACATACGTCCCGGTTGCTGGCATCAAAAATGAGCATATTGGGTGGGGGTACCGTCAATTTAATAAACACATACATCCCTCTCCGGTATAATGCACCGTCATGGTCTTGCACATAGTTGGTCAAGGCACCGCGCCCCGAAGAAGTTACCTCCCAAATGCCATCAGGTTGATAAGGTTTCACGCTTGGACCGCCGATTTCCCGGTTCAGCAGCCCACTGCTGGCAAGTGCCAAATCGCGGATAGACTCCGCTTGTAAACGCAGCCGCTTAGTACGGGCCAAATACGTATTCTCAGGATCTTCTTGTAGGTGCCTTTTTGTGACCTGTGATGACTGGCGATAAGTGGCGCTGAGTACAAATTGTTTCAGCAGTCGTTGGATATTCCAGCCATTATCTCTAAAGTCGGCCGCTAGCCAATCCAACAACTCGGGATGGCTAGGAAGCTCTCCTTGATTACCGAAATCAGCCACGGTAGGTACCAGTCCACGACCAAAAACCATCGCCCATAGTTGGTTCACCAATACCCGAGCAGTAAGGGGATTTTCTTCATTAAAGGCCCACTCGGCTAACCCCAGCCTGTTGGGGGCAAATCGGGCACTGTCAAACGGCAGGATTGACGCTGGAGTACCGGGATACGCACGCTCAGTAGGGGCATCATACAATCCGCGATTCAGGATATATGTCGGTCGTGCCTCATCGCGCTCTCCCATTACCGATACCGATACTGCCGAGGTGTCGTCCCCTTTATTGATAAATTGCAGGATATTTTCTACATCGGTTTGCGTAATGGTAAGTCTCGGGGTCTTCGAGGGGCCCGAATTCACCAATCCTTCGAGCCCTTTCTCCAATGAGTTGTTAAAAAAGGCATACAACTCGAAGTAGTTTTTTTGCGAAAAGGGATCGTACTTATGGTCATGGCATTGTGCACATTCCATTGTGATGCCTAAAATACCTTTGCTGAATGTATTTGTCTTATCGATCGCGTAAGCCACACGATATTCTTCTTCAATTACCCCTCCCTCCTCTGTAATTTTATGATTTCTGTTGAATGCGGAGGCCAATATCTGCTCTTTGGTGGCTTCGGGCAGCATATCCCCTGCCAGTTGCCAAGTCACAAACTCATCATACGGCATGTTTTCATTGAAGGCATGGATAACCCAGTCACGCCATGGCCACTGGGTGCGGATATCATCGTCCTGATAACCATAGGAATCAGCATAACGTGCCACATCCAGCCAATGCATGGCCATGCGCTCGCCGTAGGCTGGAGAAGAAAGCAACTCGTCCACCATTCGTTCGTAAGCTTCTTCAGAATCGTCCGCAAGGAAACGGTCAAGCTGTTCTTCACTGGGAGGAAGCCCGGTAAGATCAAGGCATACCCGACGAAGCAAGTGGTGTTTTTCTGCTTTCGGATTAGGCTTAAAGTCCATCTCCTTCATCTTTGCCAGCACGAATTGATCCAGCTCGTTCACCGGCCAATCTGTACGCCCCACTTCGGGGATTTCAGGTTTCTCGGGAGGAATAAATGCCCAATGTGGTTTATATTCCGCGCCTTGCCGAATCCATCGTTCAATCAGCTTCACCTCATAATTCGTAAGCGTCAAGTTGGATGTTGCCGGGGGCATGCGTAACAATTCATCATCGCTGGTGATGCGCAAATAGACTTCGCTCTGATTCGGATGGCCGGGAACAATAGCATGCATTCCGGCTGTTTTCGACAAGGCCTTATAAGCACCCGCTTCTGTATCGAGCCGTAAATCTGCCTCACGGGAATTGTGGTCCGGCCCATGGCATGCAAAGCATTTATCAGATAATATGGGTCGAATATGGAAATTATAATCCACCATTGGAGGTAATGGCATGGATCCACCTAAGCCAGTCGTCTCGCTTTTTGTGAAAAAATAACCAGAAAGCAGGATGACAAATAAGCAAACCGCTATCAAGGTTAGCCACTTCGGTGAAAGAAGGCGCCTCATAGTTAATTTATAATGGTGTTTTCAAATTTAGTGAAAACATCCCAAATTATTAAACCCATTTAGCAATAGATTTTTGAAACCCGCCTGGTTTTTTTTAACTTTCACAATGTTTACATAATAAACAGTAAATCAACATGAAAAAAACAAAAATTGTCCATCCAGAGCGGGAACTAGGTTTCGTCACTGGGGCATATTCAGATGGTGTACTTATTGATGGTTTTTTATTCGTAAGCGGGCAAGTCGCCATTGATTTTAGGGAATCTAAGTTCGTTTTGGGCACCATTGAGGAAGAAACCCATCTCACCTTGAAAAACATCAAAGCCATATTGGAAGAAGCCGGAATGGCCATGGAGCACGTGGTGAAATGCACCGTTCATCTCAGTGACATCAATGATTTCGACCGCTTCAACAACGTATATAGCCAATATTTTACTGAGCTAAAACCCGCTCGAACAACCGTCCAATCCATATTGGGTAATGGCATTAAAGTGGAAATCGATTGTATCGCAAAAAAATAAACTAAAAGGTACGCCATGTTCATCATCGACGCACATCTGGACCTAGCCATGAATGCCCTGGAATGGAACCGTGATCTGAAAGCGGAGCTCAATACCCTCCGTGACCGTGAATCAAGGATGCATGATAAACCCGACCGCGGAAATGGTGTGGTATCACTACCCGAATTGCGCAAAGGAGGGGTCGGCCTCGTAGTAGCCACGCAGATTGCACGGGCAACGGAAGACCATAAGATATTGCCCGGCTGGTATTCGCCCGAGCAGGCCTGGGCGCAAACGCAAGGGCAACTGGCTTGGTACCAAGCCATGCAGGAGGCAGGTGAGATGCAGCAAATCGTCGATTTAAATTCATTGGAGCATCATATTGCCTTATGGCAAGATGAAACAAGGACGAATGCTTCCAAACCAGTCGGCTTTATCCTCAGCCTTGAAGGTGCTGATTCGCTGGTAAACCTTTCTTATCTTGAAAAAGCATACCAATATGGACTTCGCGCAATCGGCCCCGCACACTATGGCCCGGGAAGGTATGCGCCCGGCACAGGCATGGATGGCCCGCTTACCACACTGGGCATAGACCTGCTCAAGGAAATGGACCAATTGAATATGATATTGGACGTCACCCACCTTACGGATGTGGGATTCTGGCAAGCCATGGAACTATACAAAGGGCCGATATGGGCAAGTCATCACAATTGCCGTGCACTGGTAAATCACCAACGGCAACTTGCTGATGACCAGCTGAAAGCGCTAATCGAACGGGATGCCGTCATCGGCGGTGCATTGGACGCATGGATGCTATCGCCGCAATGGATACGGGGTGAATCAAAGCCTCCGCAACAAGGTGTAAACCTCGAAAGTCTGGTAGACCACTTCGACCATATCTGCCAATTGGCCGGCAATAGCAACCATGTGGCCATTGGAAGTGATTTGGATGGCATGTTTGGCACGGAACAATGTCCGTATGATTTGGAAACTATTGCCGACCTTCAAAAACTGGAGGGGATTTTACATCAAAGGGGGTATTCTGCCGCGGATATTGCCAATATCTTACACGGCAACTGGCTTCGGTTTATCCGGCGGGCATGGTCAAATAAATAATGTTCGACTAAACACCAAGATAGTGAAATTTGTATATTCGCCGTATGATCACTGATACGATGGCGAAAGACGACAAGCAGCATTGGTATACCATCAAAAATGTCGATAACATCGACTCTCCAGCACTCATCGTTTACCCTGATCGGGTAATCGATAACATCCATACACTCAAAACAATGGTTGGTAGTAATGTAGACCGCCTTCGCCCTCACGTCAAGACACATAAAACCACTGAAGCTACCTTGCTACTGATGGATGCTGGCATCTACCAGTTTAAATGTGCCACCATCGCCGAGGCGGAAATGTTGGCCATGTGTCGAGCTCCCGATGTGCTTCTCGCCTACCAACCTGTTGGCCCGAAACTCCACCGCTATATGGACTTGGTGAAAAAATATCCAGACACGGTGTTTTCCTGTTTGGTAGACAACGAGGATGCCGCGACAGCCTTGTCAACAGTGGCTGGAGAAAACGGAATAAACGCTAACGTATATGTAGACCTCAATGTAGGCATGGGTCGAACTGGGATTGCCCCGGGAATCAATGCCCTCCATTTGTGCCAGAAACTGCATCAATTGGATCATATCAAACTATTAGGCCTACATGCCTATGATGGCCACTTGCGCGATCAGGATTTGTCCGCGCGGCGGGCCCGCTGTCAAGAAGCTTTTGTTGCCGTATGGGAAATGGTTGCCGAATTGAAAAACCAAGGTTATCCCCGGCCCACCGTCATCGCTGGTGGTTCGCCCACCTTTCCCATCCATGCTGCTGACGATAGGGTTGTATGTAGTCCCGGCACGTTCATTTTTTGGGACAAGGGTTATGGCGATGGCTTGCCTGAGCAACAGTTCAGCCCTGCAGCACTGGTACTGACCAGGGTGGTTTCTTTGCCCTCCGACACATCCCTATGCCTCGACCTTGGCCATAAATCGATCGCTCCGGAAAACAGTCTTGACCGACGTGTACATTTCCTGAATGCCCCAGACATGAAACCCATTAGCCAAAGCGAAGAGCATCTGGTTGTGGAAGTGCCACAAGGCCATCAGTGGAAAGTGGGCGATGTACTTTATGGCCTGCCCTACCATATTTGCCCTACCGTGGCACTGTACGAGCGCGCAATAACTGTCGCTCATGGTGAGTTTGTCGCATATTGGCCTATTACTGCCCGAAACAGGAAGCTCAACATTTAGAGCTTATTAGCCTCCAGAAATTCGCTTTAATCGATCAATGCAAAAGCACACCAAATCACCGGTGCCTGGCCATGTAAATCCCCAACAATCCGCTTCCGGTCCAAATAGTATTGGCGGTCGCTTTTTGCATTGGTTCCTTCACACACCTCGGTAACCTCACCATTGGCATTGATATAAGAGACCAATTCCAACCACGCTTTTCGTGCTACTCGTCCGTATTCGTCTCCGTCAAGCCACCCTTTCTTCACGCCTGTGATCATCGCATAGGTAAACATAGCAGTCCCTGAAGTTTCGCCCCAAGCTTCCGGATCATCAATCAACTGGCGCCACATGCCATCCGGGGCTTGGTAAGTCTTCAGGGTGTGCATCATTTTGCGGTAGGCATCCATAATGCGGGATCTGTTGGGGTGGTCCTGGCTAAGTACACGCAACAATTCGGTCATGCCAACGGCCATCCATCCGTTTCCCCGACCCCAGAAATAAGGGACATCCGGCGCGTGGTAGAAAAGGCCATTGGGTTGTTGTATTTTATCCAGATACAATACCATTTCCTTTGCTGCACGATCGATGTATGCCGTCTTTCCGGTGGCAAGATAAGCTTGGGATTGTACTGCCGTAATCATAAACATATCGTCTATCCAGATACGTGTTTGCCAGGAAAACCCGCGCTCAGCCCAAACTTTTTCCTCGGGCTTTGCATCGGGAGGCAGTTCCCATTGGGTATCTGCATAAGATAGTCCTAAGTCAAGATAGGACTGCTTCTTCGTATGTTTATACAACTCAAGTGGAACAGCGCCGAACACATTGTTATCCACGTGGTTTTTTGCCGGCTGGAGATGTTTTTCTGTACTCAGCAACGGTATAAACCGCTTTTCCAGCGCATCCAGCAGATTGCCATCCTGAATGGCATTGGCAAACCATAGGCTGCCCAACCAAGTGCATACATCTGGGTAGGTGATTTGCACGGGTGGCTTCGCCGGATGTGGATTGCCATATTGCGAATGCCCGCCTGCAAGGAAGCGGCTGGTCAATAAATTACCAACGGCAGTGGGATCTGCAGATGCAGGGAAATGACTAAAATAGTCGATCTTATCTGCTATGGGCTCCGGATCAGTTTCCGCTCCTTCAAACTGACGGGGGAGTTTAAAAATCTGACCGGTATCGTTTAAAAAATAGAGATTGGAGACCGACTGTTTTCGGCCATGGCCATCTGCCCAAATGCCATAAAACGCAGCATGATGATTTATAGGACGCCTCACATAATTATGGTTCATTTTACTGTTTTGCGTAACTTGCTTAACCTTTCGCCACGACATGCCAGCACCGGCAGATTCCCACATCGCGATTTCCCCACCCGGATTATAGGCCTGTGGCCCACCCTCCGTTGGACCTACAACCCGTATCTTTCCTTGTCCTTCCAGATAGATGGAACCCATATCATAGTTGCTGTTGGATGAAGTGACCACCTCATTAGTCCATCGCTTACCGTCATGAGCAGACAGCACCCAATTCCGGGGATCGTTAGCGGGACCAGCCTGATAGCCTTTGCTGGTAATCGTTAGGATATAAGGGTTCCCATTTCGATCTAGGTCGATATCCAATAGGTAGCTATTTAGCCCGCGATCACTATAGTCATTCACTAATCCATCGTTCTGCTTATTGGTTAAGGGCAAAGTCACCTTTTTATCCGAAGCCGTCTGCCAAGTTTTACCCAAATCAGCCGTTTCGAGGTAGTACAGGTTTGTACGATAATTGAGGCCTTTTCCCGCAGGATGATAATCGAATGCGACACCTATTTTCCCATCCTTTTCGGCACTAACCTGATAATGCCCCTCTTCGATATGGGCAAGCACTTGCCATTCGTTCCAGTCCTTACCGTCGCGGCTGGTATTAAATCCAATTACACGTTGACCGTTTTTGTAACGGGTAAATAGCGCTATAAAGCCTTGGCTCCGAAGATGGTAAATCTGAAAATAGGAGAAGTTTTTGAATGCCCGCCGTTTACCGTCAACCATCTCCGTAGCCTCCACGGGCTCAAAAGTCGCTATGTTATAAGGTTCGGTAGACTTAGAGATATAGGATGGGCGGCTGGTACCATGGGAGGTGGAGAATATCCAGATAGATCCTTCGTCATCGATGGATATCACCGGATTATCATGTGCATCGGTGGTACCCTTATCCAGCACTATCGTTGGATTAGCCACCTTTCCAGACCGATGATCGTAGTAAGAAACATTGTGCAACAAAGTGCTATTCTTATCATCGGTTCCACCAAAACAGAAAAACGTCTTATCCACGGCTGGTGCATAAATTGCAAAGGGGCGATGATTAGCGGGATAAGTCCCTAAGCCTCCGCTGTATTTAAAGACATATTCGTCATTGGAGGGCTGGTTCATATACCAGACCCCCTTAAAACCATTCGCTTTTTGCAGCACATACGTCGCTTCGGCATATTTGATATCAGGATGTACTGTTTTTTGCTGAGTCCACGCATTGGTTATTGTAAATGCCAGCACGATCATGCATAAATTTATTCGCTTCATTGATATCCGGGATTTTGCTTTAACACATTGGGGTTAATATCGATTTGATTTTGCGGAATGGGAAATACCAGCCTATAGGGTTCAATGGATTCGCCCTTGGCCTGCAATACGTCAAGTGCGCGCCCAGTTCTGATCAGATCAAACCAACGGTGATTTTCAAAAGCCAGTTCTATACGCCGTTCCTGTTCGATAGCCAATCTAAAAGATGCTTGGCCAGGTAAATCACCGCTGCTTTTGGGTTCCAGCCCCGCCCGTCCCCTAATATCATTGAGCAAGTCGAATGCCTCACCATCGGCAACATATCCCGTTTCATTCAGCGCTTCGGCACGCATAAGCAGTACATCGGCATAACGGAGTATCGGCCAGTTGTTATCTGCATCGGACACAGCAAACAAATTGGGATCCAGGTACTTTTTAATGTACCGAACCGGTACAAATGTGCCGCCGTCCATGTAGCCTTCCGCCATTGACACCTCTTTTCGTCCATCATTAGGCTCATAGGAACTTGACATATCAGCAGTAGGTTGATTTTGCCCTTGTCCTGCACCGATGACAGACACAATTGATCCTGATCCCCTTGGGGCAAACCTGTTATTGAACGGCGACCCAGCGCCAAAGCCACCCTTTTTATACTGTATCTCAAAAAGCGATTCCTTATGATTCTTATTTCCGATATCGAAGATATCCGCATAATTGTTCAGCAATTCATACTGTCCGCTGGTAATCACTTCTTGGGCCTTTGCAGCCGATTCCTCCCATTGTTGTAAGGTCAAATAGACTTTAGCCAACAGTCCTTTCGCTGCGCCAAACGTTGCACGCCCCACGTCCGCATTTCCGTAGGTTGCGGGTAAAGCGACTTCGGCTTCAGATAAGTCTACTATGATCTGGTTATAAATATCAGCTATGGGCTTTCGGTCATAATCATATCCTTCTTGCACGTCCGTAATCTCCTTGGTGACCAATGGCACATCACCAAAGGTACGCACGAGATTAAAGTACTGCAATGCCCTTAAAAATTTAACTTCCGCTACATAACGGGATTTCAATGCCTCGTCCATGGTTACATTCCCTATCCGGTCGATCACTACATTACAGGCTAAGATTCCTTGGTAATGAGCGTTCCACATGGTACTTACGATTCCATTGTTAGTCAACGTCGTAAAATCATCTATCTGCGTGATATCAATTCCAGATTGTGCATCCAGAATCTCCGTATTATCCGAAGCTACCTCTCCAACAGCATATAACGCCTGACCGTATTCTCCATTGTGGCGCAGGGAGACGTAGGCAGCATTGACGGCATTCAGCATATCCTCCTGTGTCTTATAATAATTGGCATTATTGGTCTCAGAAATGGGTGCCAAATCAAGGAAGCCAGTTTTGCATGCTGCTATGCCCATTCCAACCATGATGTATATTATCAATCTTGTTTTCATCTTATCGTTTTTTAAAACCCAACATTCAATCCAAACGTAAACACTTTGGCAATGGGATAACCTCCATAATCCACGCCAGGTGTCAAGGGATCTATACCTCTTATGCTCGCTTCTGGGTTATAGCCTGAATAATCTGAGATGGTAAGCAAATTCTGGACATTCATATAAATCCGAACACTGGCCAAATGCCATCTATTGGCGCTTGCCGTAGGAACGTTATAGCCAAAAGAGATGCTCTTAAGACGGACAAACGAACCATCTTCAATGTGTGTAGAAGAAATGTTAGCGCTTGCATTGCTCGTACTGTATCGCGATAAATCCCTATTTACACGTGGCGTTTTACCATCTCCGGGGTCTTCCGCGGATCTCCAGCGGTTGTTCAATTCACGTAAGGCGTTTGCCGTACCGGCAAAATTCGCATAAAACCGCCGTCCAAGGTTCATGATTTCATTTCCATGTACCCCTTGAATCAAAAAGCTCAATTCAAAGCCTTTATATGCAAAATTGTTGGTGACGCCATAAATAAAATCAGGCTGCGTATTTCCGAGAATCGTTCGGTCATCGACACTAAGTTGGCCGTCACCGTTGACGTCCTCAAAGCGGAATTGCCCCGGCGCTGAGTTCGAGAAACTCGGGTATTGTGCTACTTCTTGGGGCGTTTGGAAAATACCTGCCACGTTATAACCATAGAAGCTGCCCAAAGGCTTTCCGATTGCCGTGATGTGGCTATTGGATAATTGGTAATTGCCAAATATCGGCTCTCCACTTGGACCAAGCTCCAATACAGCGTTCCGGTTTAAGGAGAAATTCAAATCGGTGTTCCAACTGAAAGCACCTGTGAAGTTCCGCGAGCTGACACCAAATTCCCAGCCTTGGTTGCGTACACGCCCGATATTCTGCCTTGCGGAGGTGTATCCCGTCAGCGATGGCACAGGCACATCTAATAATAAGTCAGATGTAATCTTATGATAGTAATCGGTTGTCAAGGAAAGCCTTCCATTCCATAACCCGACTTCAAGCCCTACGTCAAACTGCTTGTTTCTCTCCCACCCCAGTTCATCATTACCAATACTGCTTGGCGATATGGCGTTTACCAAATTGCCTCCGTTGCTTCCAAACACATAGTTTGCTATGGATAAACGGCCAATATGGTCATAATTTCCAATGAAGTTGTTGCCCGTATAGCCGAAACTGGCCCTGAGTTTGAGCTCATTGATGACCTCAATTCCTTGCATAAAAGATTCTTGGGAAATCCGCCAACCGCCGGAAACGGATGGAAATACCCCCCATTTGCGGTTAGCCCCAAAACGGGAGGAGCCGTCCTGACGAATGGTAGCCGTGAGCAGGTATTTATCGTTATAGCTATAGTTGACCCTGCCTAGAAGCGAAAGCAACGACCATTCCAAGGCGGAAGTGGATGCGGAGGATACCACACCGGCATTCAAGGTCCGCACCAAATCATTAGGAAAGTTAGTAGCCGCAATGGATGCCATGTCTGCACGAACTTTTTGTGCTGTGAAACCTCCCAAAACGTCGACACGGTGCTTTCCAAAGTCGTTGGTATAGTTCAACGTATGCTCGATCAACCAATTATATGACGCTTGTGAATTGTAGGTTGCATTAGGAATCACCGGTGGCGGATTTCCATCTGATCCAACGGTAGACGGATTGAAGGTATTGTTCTTTTCATTCTGTAGGTCTGTACCCACCAAAAGTTTGTATTTCAAATTATCCAGGAAAGCGTATTCTGCGAATGCTGTCCCCAGCAGCCTAAAATCGGTATTGTTATGTTCACGCTCAAGCGCAACCTTAACTGGATTTTCCAGGCTGCTAAAACCATTACCTAGACCTATTGCCGTATTATAGCCTCCATCTTCGTTATGAACCGGCATAACAGGCGGCATCATCACCGCTGTCAACACCACCGCTCCACCGCTGAAATGCCCTTCAGCGCTTACTGGATTGCGAACGGAATAGCTCGGCGAAAGATTTAATCCCACACGGAACTTATCCGATGCCTTTGCTTCCAGATTTACCCGGAAAGCGTATCGGCTGAAGTCCGAATTGATAATAATTCCATCCTGTTTATAATAACCTGCACTTGTCATGTAGTTTATTCGGTCATTGCCGCCGGAAAACGTAAGCTGTAAATTATGCGTTGGGGCCGTTCTGAATAGCTCTCGTTGCCAATTTGTGTTATGCGCAAGCGCTTCAGGATCTTGAAGTACCGGCAGGATTTGATAGATAGCGCCCCGTTCCGAATTTGGCGCACTAGGGTCGCCTCCGGTATCGATCCAAGCGTTGTTCCTAGAGTCAATGATATAACTGGCGTATTCTTGGGCATTCATCACATCCATGTACTTTGTAGTCTGTTGAAAGCCCGTAAACATGTCCAAATCGACCTTCATCTTTCCGGCCATACCGCTTTTGGTCGTTACGATAATAACCCCATTGCTGCCCCTGGAGCCATAAATCGCTGTGGCAGAAGCATCTTTTAATACTTCAATGGACTCGATATCGTTCGTATTGATGGAATTCAGCGGGTTACTTTCTTGGTTGTAGTTTGCTGTGATCGGAAAACCATCAATAACATAAAGCGGTTCATTTCCTGCACCAATGGAACCTGTGCCCCTTACCTTCACGGAAATCCCCCCTCCAGGTGCTCCTGTAGTTTGCGAAACCTGTACCCCCGGCATTCTCGCGGTCAACGCCCCGTCCAAACTTGGTGTGGGAGTATCCTTTATTTGTTTTGCATTTACCGATGAAATAGCACCGGTCAAATCTCTACGTCTTTGCGTGCCATAGCCAACTACCACCACCTCGTCCAAATCACTTACCATCGCTTTCATGGCCACATCAACGCGATTAGCATGGCCAATCGTTCGCTCCGTAGGTTCAAATCCGATGATGGTAAATGCAAGGATCATCCCGTCTTCCGGTACTTGGAGCCGGTACCGGCCATCTGTATTTGTTTTAGTCGCTGCCGGAGACTCTTTTACTATGACAGTGACTCCTTCCAACGGCTTACCATCCTCGTCCGTGACCCGTCCTTCAATGGTGCGTTGCTGGTTTACCTCCAAGCGAGGAGGTCTATTATTCCTAGTGACAGACTGAATAATGATAATATTGTCTTTCAACTTCCATTGCAGCGGTAAATCGCCTAGCAACAATTCCATCGCTTCTTCCAACGAAGCGTTCACCAGGTTCACATTCAACCGTACCTTGGCTTGCTCCTTCACACTAAAAAACACCTCATAACCACTTTGCTCGTGTACTTTTTCCATTGCCTTGGACAGCGTGATGCCACGTTCCTTAATGGTAATGTATTGAGCATAGCTTCCTGCTGTGGCGTTCAATATGGCCACCATGGTTAGTAATACTGCTAACTTCATTATCAGTATCCATCTATAGGTTAAAGGAAATCGCAAATAATATCCTTTAACACATGCCTTAAAATCCATATGTTTGCATTGTTTGGGTTAAATCATTTATGTTACTCAACTGCGTCAGCAGTACATATACGGAGTTGCCCAAGCATCAGCCGGGTAGTGTGACCGCACTATCCGGCTTTATCAGGAACCCCCTTTCGATTGTAAATTAGTCGGGTGGTTTCATCATAATTTATCTTTTAAATTGGTTAAATAATTTGGTTGTTTTGCCGTCATTCAGGCAATACGATTACCTTATGACCGATGCTCGTTTTCTCGAGTTTGAAATTCACTCCCCCTTCTTTCAACAGGTCCAATACGGTCGATAACGTCCGGTCTCGATTAATAATTCCATAAAAATATTTCTCTGGCATGGTATCCCTAAACTCGACCTCGATGTCATACCATCGACTCAATTGGTTCATCACTTCGCGCAACTCAGTTTCCTCAAACCGAAATTTTCCTGATTTCCATCCTGTGGCCAAGGCGACATCCACATGATGCGTTTCAAAGCCTGTTTGAGAAAGCACTGCTTCCTGACCGGGAGTTAACAACACTTCACGGTCAGCATCATGGGCAAATACATTCACTTTGCCACTGATCAAGGTAGTTTTTGTGGCCGAATCATCTGCATAGGCAGAAACATTGAATTTAGTTCCCAATACCGTGATATCCTGACCTCTGCTCTTCACGATAAATGGTATTCGTGAGCGTGTATTTTTGGATTTCTGGACATTCAGGCTTGCTAATTGCGCAACTTCGAAATAAGCCTCCCCCTCCAATGTCACGACACGTTTTTGATCGTCGAACCGCGCCGGATAACGCAATGTAGTGGCCGCATTGAGCCATACCTTGGTGCCATCGGACAACGTGACTTGGTAGGTTCCACCCTTAGGGGTGGATATAGATATGAGACTGTGTCCGACCACTGGCGGATGCGGGTCATCTTCCAGGTTTTCGGACTTGCTGACGTCCGGACTTAAAACGAAAGATCCATCTTGGTAAGTAATTCCATCCCCAAAGATGATACCCGATTGCTCCGTGCTTAAATCAATGCTCCGACCATCGGCTAGCGTCAATACCGCTTTCTGACCCCCAGGCAATACGTCATATTGATGCACGATGTTTTGTTGTGGACTAAAATTTAATACGTCTTTGACCACATACCACGTCACACTCGAAACAACAACTAATGCTGCAGCGGCCTTCCAAATGTGTTGGACATAACCTTTATGAGGTTTGGTTTGATTAATGACTGCTTGCTTAACCAGATTCAAATTTGCCTGCACTTCCTTGTCATCTAACTTGGTTTCCTGGCGCGAAACGTTATCTAAATACCAGCTTTCCAAGATAGCACGCTCATCATCGGAGAGTTTACCAACCCGATGTTTTTCCAAAAGTTTACGAACCTGTTCTTTATCCATATATCCTTAAGACGACCAAGGGTATTAAAGGGAGTACTAGAAAAATTACTTTTTTTAAATGACGCTTGCCTATCTAAAAGAAGAAGGACAAGCTTAACAATGAACCGATTTTCAGCCGGATTATGCGAAGCGCATTATGCACCTGCTTTTTCACCGTCTTTTCGGAAATGTTCAATTGTTGACCAATTTGTTTATAACTAAGATCAAGTTCACGATTGAGTTCATATACTTGTCTGACACGCGGGGAAAGTTTGGCTTTTTCAGATTCAATAATGGTCAATAGCTCTTTTTCACGGATATAATCTTCGGTGATCCATGCGCCCTGATTGACAAAATCGCGGATGGTATCCGCATACCGTTCAGCCACTTGCTGGTGGCTTATGTAATCCAGCACTTTATTTCTTACCGTTTTGTATAAGTATGCAGATAAAGAATCGGTAATCTCTAGGCTGTTTCGCCTATTCCATATCATCAAAAATACATCCTGTACCACATCATTACAAGCCTCCGTATCTCCCAACACCTTATGTGCATGACGATATAGCAACTCGGCGTAACGATCGTAAATTTCCGTAAACGCATCATGATCTCCCTTGTTCAATAAGGACATCAACGCCGAATCCTTATAAGCGTGATATAAACCAGTAATTTTCAATACATCGATATAATTGGATCTTCATACAATAGTAAAAAAAAAATCCGGTTCCAACCGCCTGTTAAGGAATTTTCATCGTTTAAGTTCTTGCCTATAAAGCTATTTCCCCAAGACAAAGCACATACCCAATATAACAATCATAACTCCGGTAACCGTCCCAATCAGCTATTTCATGATTGCCTTGTTTCAGGATATCCATTTTATCAAACCGCTCATCCGAGATACGGAAAGTCACCGTATGTTGTCCCGTCGACATATCCAATTTGTAAAAATATTGGGGACGATAATACGTGCAGTGTTTGTCAAATCGCTTTTTTTGTTCCGCCAATTGACCGTCAATATAAATATCAATCTGTCCCGTACCCGGCCCCACGATATCATAAAGGCCTACCAACCGGCCGACGAATTTCAACGTTATCGCAGGCCTATCTGCTGCCCTTCCCCTGAGCAACCCGGGGAATCCTTCCACCAAATAGGTTTTTAACACGGAATCCTTGGTGGTAACCATTTCCCATTTACGCTCCTTAATCAGGTCGTTTGCAGCAATCATTTTTGCGTCTTCCCAATTGGATGCATCGAACGCATCTCGCAATCGATCGGCTCCTAGATTCCCAACTGCTTGCATTGCCGTGAGCGCCTTCTTCAATACTTCGGCGTACAACCGATGGCCGGTTTCGGCATACGGGTGCACGCCATCTTTTGAAAACACGGTTTTTCCTGGATGTTCATCGGGAATACCCCGAAAAAGAAGTTCCTTTTGACTATACAACCGGATGACCTCTTCTCCCAAAAATACAGAGGGTATTCCGTAATGGTCGGCAATAGCTTCCATGGCTTGCATGGTTTTCGTCAATTTCCCCTCAACGAGCGCCGGGGCCATATCTGCCATCATCGTATATACAAAGCAGATGTCGGTTTGCGGATCGGCCTTCCAGATTTGCCTTACAATTCCTTCCATCGTACGGTGGACAGTTTCTGGTGCACGCCCATTGTCGTTTACGGCAAACTCCACGAATATCAGATCGGGATGATGCACCAGCACATCTTTCTTTAGGCGAAATACGCCCAAGTCGGAACCTGTACCTCCAATCCCTGCATTGACTTGGTCGATTTTGGTCCCTGTGAAATGTTGCTGCAACCACGCCATCGTCTGGTCTCGCCACCCACTACCCGCAGCCGTTATACTTCCCCCCAAAAAAGCAACGGTCACGGAATCTATTGCTTCAAGCTTGGCAAAAAAATTGGGTAATCCGGAACGGGATTCCTGTAATTTCAAAGGACCGTCTACTTCAATGGGTTTACCCACGCCCACCATAAAAAAACCATGGCAAATAAATAGAATAGCCCATTTTATTTTCAAGGAATGCTTCATATCAATGAAACCTAAAATAATCGACATTGCCCACGCCGGAGCCGCCAGCAAAAACGATATATACATCATGGATTCCTGTCACACTGCTCATCGGTGCTTGTTGCTCTTCCATGGCATCATAAGCCCCGGTACCCGTGGTTGTAAGCTCACTAATCAATGTTCCTATTGGACTGCCAAGGCGAACCTGAATCCGTTTACCAGCGTTGGCATCGGTAACACCGAACCGCACGGTAAACTGATCGAAACCAAAACCTAAATTTACGTTGGTAAACTTCACCCAATCGCCATTGTCGCAAGAACGAATATGCATACCATATTTGGTAATACCTTGCATATCCTGATGGCTCTCGGCATGGAGGTAGCGGTCATTTGAACCGGGCAGTAAGCAGGATGGCGACATCCCTGTTTCGGGAATATTAAATCCCGGAGGCCCCCAATTGCCAACAATGGGTTCAAAGCTGACAGGTGAAGCGTAAGCCATACTCGAATCGGCCATTGCATAAGTCCACCCACTTAATTT
Organism: Parapedobacter tibetensis; assembly: GCF_024704835.1. GTDB lineage: Bacteria > Bacteroidota > Bacteroidia > Sphingobacteriales > Sphingobacteriaceae > Parapedobacter > Parapedobacter tibetensis. The sequence goes on along the minus strand of NZ_JAMXBE010000014.1, from coordinate 88,149 downwards.
AGGATCGCCTTGCAACGGAAAAGCATCCTTAAGCTGGTAATGGTATCCGCCCGTATTAGCGATGCCACCTGCATAATTATAATACAGATTATGCTCGATCACCGGATTAACCACATCTCCCGTTTTGAGGTAGGCTCCTCCGGCGCTATCCACAGGGTAACTGGAGATAATAATGTTGTTCGTGAAGGCATTGCCGGTCATCGTTGCTGTCGCACGAATCGCATAATTTAAAACAGACAACTTACCTGTAGAACCCAAGTCGATGATATTATCGGTAATCTGATTATTGTATCCGCCATGTACCAGAATCGGTTGCCGCCCTGAACCAGCCAAAATATTACCTTTTACCGAGACATTCGAGGTATGGTCGTCGAGGTAAATCGCGCGCACATAATTTTCGAAGGGCCCATAATCACGTATAAAGTTGTTTTCGATAAAAATACTATCGGATAATATCGTCCGATCGTTGGTATAGATGGCTGCGCCATCACGTGCAGTGGTACACGTATTTAGTAGTACATTATTTTTCACAACGGTGCCTGAAATGTTATCACCGCTTTGCAAAGACCAAACCCCGATACCGTATCCGGTTGTATTGCGTATCACATTGTTCAATATCTTCGTGCCCGGCACGGTACCTTGCGTGTTGATGCCTGCGCGGTCCCACCCCGGTGTCGGCACATTGCCGTCTTCGACAATATTGTTTCGAATGGTGTTATACGCAGCGGGGCCGTAGGCTGTGTTAAAGTAGGGTGCGGCATTATTCCAGCCAGCCCCTCCGTGCACGCCAATTCCCCGGCTGGTATAGTTGCGCACTAGCAGGCCATCGATGGTAATGTGGTTACCCCCCAAAATATCGATGATATCTTGAATGCCTCCACCATCAATAATGGCCGAATTGATGGCATCACCGGGATAGGTTTGCCAAGTCTGGCCGTTGTCGTTCAAATCCAAAATGAACGTCTCCGTTCGAGCATATATTCCAGCCCTCAAATACGTTATTTTCTTCGATGAAACCCGCATGGTGTCCCGGGCGCGTTCCAATGTCTTAAATGGACACCTGATAGACCCGTCATGGTTATCATCACCGTCAGGTGACACGAAAAATGCATTTTTATTATGCGTCATCTTCGTACTATTCATCTCGAAATCGTCGGCATTAAGCAAAAGATGCTTTTCCGAACACGAATAGCCTATTAAGGCAAATGAAATTAGCATGAGTGTTTTCATAATTAGTTAATAATGGTTAGTTAGTATTAGTGGATTTTAAAATAATCGAAATTACCAATAGCCTTTCCGCCTTGGAAAACCATATACAGGTCATATATTCCCGGTTTAAGGTCTACCGTGGCCGCCTGCTCTTCATATTCCGTATAGCTCCCGGTAGGCTTGATTTTCAGCGTAGCCGCAACCTTTCCGTTGGGCTCATCGATCCTTAATGTGATGGTACCGTTTGCACCAGAAGCTGAAGCAAGCCTCACAGTGAATGTTTTGCCAGGATGATGGATGGCGACCTGACGGAAACCAACCCAGTCTCCATCATCACACGCGCTTACAGCCATTGCCGGAAATGCATCGAACCCATTTCCCAAATGAATATTTGAAAACTGATCTACGTTTTCCGCATCAGCGACAATGGCGGCTATTCCATTTTTGCTGACGCCCGATAAGGTATCACAGCTCTCTGCATGGAGATAAAGCGCATTATCGCCGAGCAATAAACAAGATGGCGCGGTACCCGCTTCGGGCAGCAGATAGCCCGGAGGGCCCCATTTGCGCTTCAACGGTTGGAATGCCGTGGGCTGCTTGTAAATCGCACTGGAATCCGCCACTTGGTAATCCCAGCCAGCGATCTGCGGATTTGCCGTAAGCGGATGCGTATCTTTGATGAGGTAATACTGCCCGCCCGTATTGACGACGCCCGTTGAATAGTTATAGTAGAGGTTGTTCTTAACTTCCGGATTGGTGATGTCGCCGAATTTGCGGTAAGCGCCGCCCGAACGGTCCTCCGGGTAGGATGAGAGGATAACGTTTCCGGTAAACCAATTATTTAGCATCGGACGGTTGCGATGAGCCGCATAATTCAATACGCATGGTTTTCCGCTGTTTCCCACATCGATGATGTTCCCCGTTACCACATTATTGCTGCCGCCATGGATGAGTACTGGCTGGGTTCCCTTACCGGTAAGGATGTTTCCACAGACTGTGGTGTTTGAAGCCCAATCATCCAAATAAACAGCGCGCAATTCATGTTCATAGTCGCCATAATCCCTCACAAAATTATTTTCCACCATGATGGCTTTAGAGGCTGCTGTCCGGTCACAGATGTAAATCGCCGCTCCGTCCTTTGCTCGAGTGCAGGTATTAAGCACCGCATTTCCGCTCACCAGCGTGCCCGAAATGTCATCGCCTTCCTGCAATGCCCATACGCCAATTCCGTAACCAGTCGTATTGCGCACCACATTATGGAGAATATGGCTGTTTGGTGTCGTGCCTTGGGTATTGATCGCCGCCCTGTCCCAGCCCGGCGACGGCACGTTCCCATTTTCAACGATGTTGTTCCGGATCACGTTGTGCGCGGCAGTGGGATAATCCTCATGGAAATGAGGTTTTGCGTTTTTCCAACCCTTTCCACCATGAACACCAATGCCTCTGCTGCTGTAATTGCGTATGGTAAGCCCTTCAACAGTAATATGGCTTCCGCCGAGTATCAACAGGATATCATCCAAACCACTTCCGTCCAGGATCGCTGAATTTACGGGGTCTGATGGATATATCTTCCAGGTGCTCCCGCTGTCTTCTTCGGTAAGGATAAAAGGCTCCTTACGTTGGTACACCCCCACGCGGAGATAAACCATACGGATTGAAGACCTGCGGATTGTCTGCCTCGCCCGTTCAAGTGTCTTGAAGGGCTTTCCTAACGTGCCGTCGTTCCTGTCATCTCCATCAGGTGATACAACAACCGCATCTTGGGCAACCAACCGATGTGGCAAATAAATGGCCGAGATCGACCAAAAAATCAATATAATAGTTTTCATATACGCTAATAGATTCCATTTTTATTTCAATAATTCGGCTGCTAACTGCCGGGTTGTCGCGAACCCTTCCATGCAGGGCTAACTGACATATCCGTATTTTTCCTTTTCCAAATGGCTGTTCAGCCACTGCCATTGCATGGTCAGGCGCTTTACCCCCACCCCAGGATGCATCTCCTGTTTTTAAAATCGCACTCCAACCTTCCGCCACCAGCATGGCTTCCAAGAATGGCCTGATTACTTTTTTATTGGCATCATACCAAAAGCGGAAATCCAGCGGCTGGTTTTGCTTCACCATGGGATGCCCAGTTTGCGGAGAAACAAAATAATAGCTACCCATGCTGCACGGCTTGATCCATATGGAATCCGCACCCACGTTATAGACTCCTTGCGGTATCGTTAAAAAAACCAGGCGCTTTCCCTTTATGACTTGGGCTTCTATACGATCCTTATCATTGATATAGTCGTTGATATCGTCGATGACCAATACATCGGCCTTTCCCATTTCGTTGACAACGGTGCAGTCCATCTCATCCGATAGCTGCATGCCAGTTCCATTCCGATTCGCCAACCATACTGCTGCTTTCGCGGGTGCAGCGGCAGGATACAGCGCGATCGTTTCCGAGCGCTCGTGAACGGGGTTGTCCGAATCGTCGAACAGTGCAATTCGCAACGTTGCCTCTTTTCGCCGTTTAACCGTTGGCAATGCAACCTGCCAATAGCCTTGGAAGCTGCTGGCGTTCGCCTGTATTTCGGCGGTGGATTGGGCGGCACTCAACACCTTGCCATCCAGTTCCAACTGATACCTGATGTTGTAACCGGCTGGCGCCTCGCCAAGGTCATTCACAATCCAAGCCTCCACGGGAATGGTATCGCCTGAAAATGCTTGGAACCGGTCGGTACGCAGCTGGACGGCCAGTGGTGTGAGCGCTTCCCGATAAGCATACCAAGCCTTTTTGGGTTTGCGGTCCACGTCCATGATGGCTTTCATCCATCCGGAAGGAAATGCGTCAATAAACAGATGAATCGCAAAGCTCACCATCCGATTATCGCGCCGAAATGCTTCCGTCGTCAGGCGGGAAATGGTTTCCTGATGGGATTGGCTGGCCTCCACCCAATCTGCTAGACCGGTGCCGGTATTGAACCACATGTAATGGAAACGTCCAGTCTGCGCAGCGGGGATTTTTGAAGGTGACCAATCCTTTTCTTCTTCTTCGGTTTGCGGCAACCAGGATGCCGGATAGTATTTCCGCATGGTTTCTACTGATTCGAGTCCCTCCGAGCCGAATTCGCCGCAGGCATAGTACCAATCGGGTTTGACGGGAATCCAATGTCCCTTGAAGAGTTCGCCCAATCCCAACCCGTGGCCGTTGTACCATCCGTTATAGCAGTGGTTATCCGGAAGCCCGGGCGATGGTGGATCATAATCCCCATCCCCAGCTTTGATTACACGATCTGGATTAGCCATCAGGACTGCCTCATCAGCCGCCCGGAAAAACCGTGCATACTCATCATAGGTATTCAAGTGCCGATGCGGATTGCCTTCGGCGTTCGGAAATCGCTCGTTGATATAGGTGACCATGATGTTGCAGGGGTGCTTCCTGACCAGCCGCTCCATTTCTTCGGCCTGCCGTACCGCCTCGAGCCATTGGTTACGCCGCAACACGCCGAATAGCGGAAGGTCTGTCTGCGTCATCAGCCCCAGTTGATCGCAATAGCAATATATTTCATCCTGCACCGGCATTTGGGTCATCCGGATAAAATTCATATGCGTCAATTTCGCCAGCAAGATGTCATCAATCAGCCGGTCGTCATCGCCATTCATCACGGCCTGCTGGAACGCCCCCATCGTATTCGCTCCGCGTAATCGGATGGGTTTCCCGTCTAAATACAGCATGCCCTTAACCGCGCTTACCGTATCCATTTCGAAATGCCGCATACCGAATTGCTGCGCCTTTGAATCGACCACTTCATCATGCTCATCCAGCAATTCGAGTTGCAGCTGATATAGCCAGGGGGTATCATTGTTCCACCGCCGCGCGTTTGGAATGACTACCCGGAACTTCAGGAAATTGGGTCCCTGCCCCATGAGTAGGTCTTTCTCCAAATGGTCTGTCTTCTTAGCCAGGTCGCCTACACCAGGTACATGTACCGTACGCGGCTGATAAACTTGATCGCGAAGCACCTCCTGCTCGAAATTCTGACCGAACACCGCGTAACGAACTCGTATTGTTTTTTTTGTTTGCCGACTATTGTTTACCTCCAGCCATATCTCGGCGGTATCTGTTGTTCCCAACGGCCTTACAAATACATCGTGTATGTGAAGATGACTTCTCCCTTCGATATGCACTTGCTGATAGATCCCCATCCCTGGAGGGCAGTGATGCCATCCTCGCTTGGGCTCATCATAGCCCGGTCCCGTAGCCGCATAAAGCTTGTCGCCCCCACCCTGCATCGGCACATCGTTTTCCACTTTGACGAGCAATACGTTCTCACCCTCAACCAAAGCATCGGCGATGTCAAATTCAAACGGTGCAAACACACCTTCATGCGCTCCGATGAACTGCTTATTGACAAAGACCTGGGCCTTGTAATCCACACCGTTGAAATGGATGTATACCGCATCTTTCTGGCGCATTTCCGGAGATATCCGAAAGATGGTTCGATAATACGTCACCGATTTACCAAGCGGCTCCCCGAAATGCGGTATCGACACCGGTTGCCATGCACCCCCACCCTGAAGCACGTTCAAAAAATCCTTCCTGTCGTCCGTCGTTTCCTTGCGCCACTGGAACGAATCGAGACTCATGCTGACCCGGTATTGCTTAAGGTCAGGAGCCAGTTGCTTCATAAACGGAAGAAAATGCGCGCGCATCGTATCCAAGGCCTGCGCCAACTCCGCTTCGTTATCCAATCGATCCATTGGCTGAAACATGGCTGACGGATGATGAACCGTGGGAAGCTGCTTCTCCGGTAAAGTCGGTGGTTGAGGCGTGACCAACAAGTGCGTCCTTACCGCTGGAACTTTGTTTCCGATTTCCGCAAAGCGATCTCCTTGCTGTGCTACCACGGCGAATAATTGCAGGTAACACAACAATCCACATACGTACTTTCGCATTACCAACCCAGATTTTGGGTTAATGCGGGGTTTACCGAAAGCTCCCGTTGCGGGATTGGAAACAGTAGGTGCCGTTCATCGAGGTTTTGTGCAGCCAATGCATAGTACTGCCTGTTTTCCGGAGCCTCCGCCATGATGTAATCCGCAAAATCCTTCATGGTCTCCAAATAAATACCCCATCGAATCAGGTCATACCGCCGAATCGCTTCCAAGCACAATTCCCGTGCACGTTCATCTTGGATAAACGCAAGAAACGCCTCCTTGCTCAGCCCCGGAGGCACATCAGCCACTTCACTAGGCGTATCCAACGCTTTTCCATACGCTCTTCGCCGCACTCGGTTCACCGCATCGTAAGCCAAGTTCGTCGGGCCGTTGAGGTGGTTTTCCGCTTCAGCAAACATGAGCAATACATCCGAATATCGGATTACGGCAAAGTTCTGGGGCGTATTATTGGGATGTTTTGGAGTCAGGGTCTCATACTCCCGGCGCCACTTACCTACATTCCTTTCCCATACATCCAGGTTAGGCACTTTAACGGCATTACTGGTTCCGGAAAACACATAAGGCGCGCAGTTCCAATCCCTTCTCGTATCTACAGAATCATATAAATAAAACAATTTTGGCGACACGTTTACCGAACCATAGCACTGCCCAATCTCTCGATCCTGGCAAGTGATGCCGATATTGTTGCCGATACGCCCCGTCTCTCGATAGGTATCCAAACCGTTTCCGAAAAATTCGATTTCATAAATACTTTCTTTCACATCATAAATGTCCTGGGCATAATTGATAAATACCTGGGCGTAGTCGGGATTCAGCTCATGTTCACCGGATTCCACCACTTTTGTGGCCCAATCCAGCGCTTCCTGATACCGGGCTTCGTCATTTAACGGATATCCGGCCATGTGCAGGTTCACCCGCGCAAGCATCGCCTGAACCGCAGTTTTCGTGATCCGGCCAGCATATCCAAGCGAGGTGACCGTTTGTTCCTGAAGCAGTGCTTCCGCCGCCGTCATATCGGCAACAATCTGGGTGTACACCTCCTGTAAAGACGCCTTTGGAATTTGCAGGTTTTCATTTGAGACAGTGGGTTCGATCATCAAAGGCACTCCCCCAAAATTCAAGGCAAGAATAAAGTAATAATGTGCCCGGAGGAAAAGGGTCTCCCCTCGAATCAAATTGCGACTGCTATCGCTCATTTGGGGTTTATCTATGTTCGCCAGCAACACATTGGCCCTACCAATCCCCTCATAGCATACGCGCCAGAAATTATTGATATCGTTATGAGAAGCATCGTAGTTGTTCACGGTTATTCCCTGTGTGCCCCTGCCCTTTTGAAAAGATTCATCGGTACTGGAGTTGTAGGTCCATGTCATCCGATCTCCGTAAACCTCAGATGCACCAAGGCGATCATATACGCCGTTCAACGCAAATTGCAATTGCTCTTCGGTGGTAAAATAGTACGATTGTGTCAAGAAGTCACTCGGCTGCGTATCCAACAGGCTATTACAAGATACCGTCAGTAGGCCAATAATAAAGATTAACACTTTTTTCATAACGCTATGATAATGCAGTTAATTAAAATGATGCGTTCAGCCCGAACGTGATCGTGCGGGCGATTGGATAAGCCGAATAGTCGAATCCAGGAGTGAGATTCGAATTGCGTGTTGAAACCTCGGGATCCGGCCCGGAATAGTTGGTCCAGGTATAGAGGTTCTGAGCAGAAACGGACAACCTCAAGCCACTCATTCTCCACCTCGAAAGCAATCCAGCCGGCAAATGATAACCAATGGAAACCGTTTTCAAGCGGAGGAAAGATCCGTCTTCCAATACACGCGAAGAATAAAACTGTGGCCCTTGCCCCCCCTGCCTGAACAACGTGTTGCTTGGGTTATCGGGCGTCCAGCGGTCGGCGTAATGTGCATACTGATTGATTTGTTTCGTTGACGTTCCGTTTCCTTCAAAAATCAACCGGTTAGCATTGTAGATTTCATTGCCATAGGACCACTGGAAGAAGACATTCAAGTCAACGTTTTTATAAGTAAAGTTGTTTGAAAATCCGCCCGCATGCAACGGAATTGCCCGACCAAGCACTGTCCGATCAATGTCGTTGACCACGCCATCTCCGGTCAAATCACGGTAACGGATATCTCCTGGCTGGATTTGATTACGAGGATTGCCGTTATTGGGCACATCATCTTTCAATACATATTTGCCATTGTCGTCTTGATTGAAGTCGCTATACTGGTATACACCGTCCCATACGTATCCGAAAAATTGAGCCAGCGGCTGTCCAACTTGGGCCACATACAAAGGCCCATTCGAATAGCTGCCTGCAAACGAAACGCGTGAGAGCAGCTCGTGCTGATTTTCCGCCAATGCCAATACCTCGTTGCGGTTGAAGGCAATATTAAAATTGGAACTCCAAGAGAAGTTGGGTCGCTGGATATTGACGGTATTGAGCGTCAGTTCAAGCCCCTCATTGCGCATTTCTCCCATATTCTTGAAGCTTCTGATATAACCCGTTACGTACGGAACTTCAGCATTCAGCAGCAAATCCCGGGTAATTTTGCGATAAACCTCCGCCGTTAACAAAATCCGATTATCAAACAATCCCAAATCATATCCGAAATTCGTCTGGACACTCGTTTCCCAGCGTAACTTCTCGGTGCCCAGGGCACCCAATGCCACACCCCTTGTAGGTGCCCCATTATTGAAGCTGTATCCGCTCACCATCGGAAAAGAAAGGGTCGATAAATAGGGGAAATCACCCACCCGATTGTTTCCGGAATGCCCGTAGCTGATGCGTAATTTTGATTCCGAAATGAACGCGATGTCGCTCATAAAACCTTCACGCTTCATCTGCCAAGCCAACGCACCGGAGGGAAAGTAAGCCCAACGATTGCTCGATGCGAATTTAGATGAGCCATCGGACCTAATGGAGGCGGTGAGCAGATATCTGCCATCAAAATCATAATTCGCCCTTGCTAAAAACGACGCCAATGCCCATTCCGAACCGGATTTAGAAAAAGTGATGTTGGGTGCCTCATCCAACCCATTTACGCCCAATGATTCATTAGGTACCATGGTGGCAGACAACCCCTCACCCGCCGATTGACTGCCCTGCATGGTAAAGCCCCCCAACAAATCCAACTTATGCTTTTCGGCAAACTTTTTACTGAATGTCAACGTGTTTTCATTCAGCCAGCCATTTGAATTGCCATTGCCGACCCGACCATTCACCCCATTGGAGCGATATGGATTTCCAGAGCTCGTACGCGAATTGTAGAAATTCTCCTCCAAGCGGAAATTTCGTGTAATACCCCCACTGATCTTCAAGGTCAAATACGGAAGTATCCGGTATTGAAAAAAGCCGTTCGCGGTGAGGTTCCGCTGTTTATTCAACCGATGCTCATTTTCTAAAGATGTTATCGGATTGACAAGCACTTCTCCTGGATTTTGGCTTTCATCAATAATATCGAAAAAATCCTCCACCAGATTTCCGGAGGTCAAGCCTCGCGTAGGCCTGTATGCCAAAACGTTATATATATAACTATTCGTATGGCCGGCTGGATGTTCTGAAAAAACGGCACCGGTCGCTTTCGTTTCACTATAATTGGCATTCAGTGTCACATTTAATTTCTCGTTGACCTTTTGCTCCAGGATCACCCTGCCTTGATACCGTTTGAAACCCGTCGCAATGATAATCCCATTCTGATCCATCAGATTGGTAGATAGCGAGTACTTCGTCTTATCCGTGCCACCACGCAGGGATAGATCATGATTTTGAAAAAGCCCCGTACGGAAAAGCTGTCGCTGAAAATCCGCGCTTTCCGCTGTCTGATAGTAATCAATGCTCCGCGTGCTATCCACATAGATATGCGATCTGGCGGGGTCAACTTCAAGTTGATAACGTACAAATTCATAGCTATCCATCATTTCAGAAAACTTTGTATGCCGTTGGCTACCCAAATTCATGCTGTAACTCAATACCGGTGTACCTATTTTGCCTGTTTTAGTGGTAATAATGATCACACCGTTTGCACCGCGAGCACCATATATAGCCGTGGCAGAGGCGTCTTTCAATATATCGATTGAAGCGATGTCCGAAGGGTTCAATATGGTATTGTCAGGATTTTCTACCGGAAACCCATCGATCACAAACAACGGGGAGTTGTCTTGTGTGATCGATCCAGCACCCCGGATGACGATCGTGCTCAACCTACCGGGCTGCCCGTCTGTGCTAGAGACGGCTACCCCCGCCACACGTCCAGCCAATGCGTCTTCCATCGATGCAACAGGTGCTTTCGCAAAATCGTCCATATTAACCTGCCCTACCGCACCGGTAATATCTTTACGCCTGATTTCACCATATCCAATAACCACCACTTCAGTTAAATCTTCACCTTCGGCAAGCCGCATCACAATGTTTATTTGCTCGCCAGTGACACCGATTGATAACGGTTTATACCCTAGCATCGAAAACTGGAGGCTATCACCTACTAGCGCAGCAATCCTGAATTTGCCTTGATCATTCGTAGCCGTCGCAAGCTGCTTTCCCGTTACCCGCACAGATGCACCCGCCAGCGGTTGGCCTGCCTCATCACGGACACTGCCTTCTACATAATTTTGCTGAGCAACAGTCGGTTCGACCACTTTCACATGGGGTTTAGCCTTGATGACTACGGTACCGTCATAGATGGAATAAGCCAAGGGATAGGAAGCTACGGCGCTTTCCATCACGGTTTCCAGTGAGGCCTGTTTGACGGATAAGGTAACCCGCCAATTCGGGTCCAACAGATTTTCCTCATAGATAAATCGATACCCAGTTTGCTGTTTGATTGCCGCAAACAACTCCGTTAGGCTCGCATTCTTCAAGGTCAAATCTACGGTCTGTGCGTCAGTTTTTGCTTGCACGCCGATGCATAAAATGCTCACGAAAATCGCTGCAAGTTTCATGATTATTAGATATTTCATCAACAAGCGCCGGACACCCTTCCCTTGGTATTGTCCGATAGAAATTTTTTCCATAATTTTGGAAAGATTAAGGGTTATTCAATTGGTTCTATTCATACATTTTACGGCCAATACCTTTATCGGTTTCCGGAGGTAGTGGCTTACCTTCGGATTTTTTATGGTAATGGACGTTTAGCTTACCTGTATCATTTCATGTTCCGTTTCCTCCTTTTCCTCAGTTTACAATCAATTTTCTTCCTTGGATATCAAACTGCGTTCCGCTTAAATCTTGCAATAAGGCACAGACGCCGCCCAATGTGGCGCTGCGTTTGATTCCACCGATATATTTTTTATCGCCTATATTGGCCTTTACGACCAGTTCTACATCATACCACCGTGCTACTTCATCCAGGATTTCACGCAATGTTTTTTTGTTGAAATAAAAGTAGCCATCTCGCCAAGCAAGCGCTTCTTCCAAATCGGCAGCCGATACCCGCATACTTTGCGCACTGCTTACGACTTCGGTTCCAGAAAGCACAATGCGTTGTTCGTTGTCGTTACTTACCTTAATTTTTCCCTCAGTGAGGATGGTTTTGACATATCCTTTTTTCCGGTGACTGTTTATATTGAAAGCCGTACCTAGGGCTTCGACTTCTAGGTGATCTGTTTCTACGATGAAAGGGCGTTTGGAATCTTTAGCCACTTCAAAATACGCTTCGCCATCCATTCGGATACGGCGTTCGTGGCTGTCGAACGTCGCCGGAAAATCGAGCGTCGAATTGGCATTGACCCAAACCTTGGTACCATCATCCAACACCAACTTATAAGTACCTCCTTTGGGCACAAAGAGTTGATGGCTGACCGAGGTCTGGGAGCCTCTTGCATCATCATGCTGATAAGTCAGCGCACCGTCCTGAATTTTTATCACGGCAGACGCATCAACCATTTGCTCCTGTTGCTCCTCCGCCAATACGACCCGTTTTCCGTCCGACAATGTCAAAATAGCCTTTTGGTTGCCCGGAAGTACGTCATTTTTATGTCCATACACTTTGTCTTGGATAATGCCTGTTTGCTGAACGGATTGAATGGCCCACCATCCCAAAACCGCAAATACCAAGACCGCCGCAGCCAGACCGATCCATTTGAATCGATTTTTTCTGCTTCGTCTTTCATGATATTTTTGCAAAATATGCCCCCAATCGGCCGCTTTGGGAATTTGTGCGAGCGCTGACAATCCTTCATCCACGGTCCGGTCATCGCTGTACGTTTCCATGAGCTGCCGGACAAACGGATCACGTAAGGCCCAATCGTTCAATTCCGCCTCGTCCGCTTCACTGAGTGTGCCCTGCACATATTCCGATATGAGCCTAGCCAGTTCTAAATATGTATTGTCCATAATTGGTGTATTCCCACTATTGGTATACTCCTAAGGAACATGAAAATGGAAAATGGGTGAAAGGCGGATCGATTTTTTTTTAATCGAATGCTTACCGCAGGAGAATAGGTATGAGCAGAATCATTGTTTGCTGGGATATTTTATTACGAAGTAATGCGATTGCCCGTTGTTTTTGGGTTTTGATGGTATTTATGCTTACACCTATCGCATCAGCGATTTCTTGGTTTTTCTTCCCTTCAAAATATGCCATTTTGCACACTTCAGCACAGCCCTTTGGTAATGTCTCCAATGCCGCATGGAGTTCGCCTAAAATTTCGGCATGGATCATCGCGTGGGTAATCTCGGCCTCCTCCATAACCTGAGGCTGGTTTTGCCGATGTATACGGTCAATGATGCTATGCCGCCTAATGCTATTGAGGGCGGCATGCTTTACGGTGCTATACAAATAACTTTTGATGGCGTGGGTATCCTGCTTGATATTGCATCTATTTTCCATCAGCACCACAAAAGCATCTTGAACCAAATCCCGTGAAGTCTCACGGCAGGACACTATACGGTAGGCAAACTCGCATAATCTGATGTAGTACCTGTCAAACAACTCCTCAACAGTGAAAGTCTCTGGCTTATTTTTCATTGCCTTATTTCAATAATTGTATAATGTCACTGCCGCTATGGCAATTACGTTATGTAGTTATTATAATTGAAATCGAAATATTTCCCCAACCGATATTTTCTTTTTAGGGGGCTACATGCTATACAGCAACTATAATTGGTTATTTATCCGAGCGATTTATTATTTTAAATTCGCCACGAGCTACTAAGTTACAAATGTTCCGAAAATAAAGCGCTTACCATTCACCTAAATTCGCAAACCATTAAGTTCGATTAACCGATTTAAAAAACAACGCTGCCGACGCGTATCCAGCAGACCACACGCTCTAAACAACAACGATTAAAAACATAATTATTTGTAATTAATCTAAATAATAATATTTTTGCAAGATGAATATCCCTACACAAAAAAAGAAACACAATTATACAGCATTATCGCTTTATTTCTATTTAATTATCCTTTGCCTATTAAACTTCAACACAGCTGTATATGCGCTGCAAGTTGATTCCTCCACCCCCATCGCCCATAACGAGCATACATCATGGGCCGATGTTGGGGAGATTGAGGGTACGGTGCTGACTATCGATGGACAACCCGCAGCCAAGATTACCATCAGGATAGATGGCAAGGCAGCCGCGCAAACTGATGAAAAAGGACGTTTTTCCCTGGCATCCATACCGGAAGGCCTACATACGGTGACCGCGAGTATGGTGGGTGTGCGTCCCGTCAGCCAGCAGGTAAACGTATCTTCAACAGGGACTACATACCTTACCCTTACACTCAACGCAGATGCACAGCAATTGCAGGAAGTGACAATCAATGCGCAAGGCACCAACAAATTTGCCCAAAAAGAAACGGCCTATGTGGCGCGCATGCCGCTCAAAAACCTAGAAAACCCACAAGTATACAACAGCATTCCCTCCGTACTCCTGAAAGAACAAGTAATCATCCGCTTGGATGATGCGCTGAAAAACGCCCCCGGCATCACCCAACTCTGGGAATCTACCGGACGTGGTGGTGATGGTGCCGGTTATTTTTCGCTAAGGGGTTTTGCGGTACAGCCTACAATGATAAATGGGCTGCCTAGCCTTACCAATGGTAGCCCAGATCCTGCCAACATTGAGCGAATCGAGGTGATCAAGGGGCCATCCGGTACACTGTTCGGGAGCAGCCTGATTTCCTACGGCGGACTCATTAACATCATCACCAAAAAACCATATCATGGATTCGGGGCCGAGGTTTCCTATGTGGCTGGTAGCTATGGCCTGAACCGGGTTACGGCCGATGTGAATGCCGCGCTCAGCACGATAAAAGACATTGCACTACGGATCAACACCGCCTGGCATTCCGAAAGCAGCTTCCAGGATGCCGGTTTTAGAAAATCGCTTTTTATTGCCCCTACGTTGTCTTATCAAGTGAACGAACGGCTTTCTTTCCTGATGAGCGCGGAATTTTACCAAGGCGAACGCACCAACCCGCTCATGATTTTCTTTAACCGCAGCCGGCCGTTGGCCGCGGAAAATATGCAGGAATTGGGGTATGATCATAAAGCATCATTCACGAATAATGACCTTTCTTTCAAAAACCCCACGTTCAATCTTCAAGGGCAAATGAATTACCAGCTCGCTGACGGATGGGTTTCTCAGACCGTGCTATCGAGAAGCTCGTCAAAATCGGATGGCTACTATTCTTACATCTGGGATTTGGCAGATGGGGAAGGTACCTATCAGCGTTATTTCAGCATGCAAAACGCGGATCTGCTCGGTACAGACATTCAGCAAAATTTCATCGGGGACTTTAAAATCGGTAACCTCCGTAACCGTTTGGTGGCCGGGGTAGACTATTTCCACAGGAGCTATGTGAATAATAGCTCGGGTTATGTGATCGCGGATAGCATCATCATATCGGAGCCGGGCACTGGCAGTATATCCAAGTCTAGGGTTGATGCGGCATTGGCTGGGACCACGGCAAATAAAAGCAAAACCGAGGAAGAGGTGCTCAGTGCCTACTTTTCGGACGTGCTGAATATCACACCTTCGTTGCTGGTGATGGCTAGCCTAAGGTTAGACTATTTCAATAACCAAGGGAATGTAGCTACGGATGAGGACGATTTTGATCAGGTTGCACTTTCCCCAAAGTTTGGCGTCGTATACCAGCCTGTGCAAGATAAGCTTGCCTTGTTCGCCAATTACATGAACGGGTTTTCCAATGTCGGTCCACAAGAGGAGACCATAGATGGAGTTTCTATACCACGCACTTTCAGGCCAGAACACGCCAACCAGTGGGAAACTGGGGTTAAATTAACGTTGTTGGATGAGAAAATAGCAGCTACTGTCAGCTATTACGATATCCGGGTATCGGATGTGGTGCGCCAAGAAGTGATAGAAAATTCCGATCCTGAACCCGATATTATCTATATCCAAGATGGCGAGAACTACAGCAAAGGGATTGAAACAGCGTTCACCCTAAATCCAGCTCCCGGCCTGAACCTGATTATGGGATATAGCTATAACGACAGCAAGGTCGTGAAAACGAATGATGAAAACATTGTAGGGAGGAGGCCCGAGGCAGCCGGCCCAGAACATCTCGCCAATGCTTGGATAAGCTATCGGGTAAACGAAGGCCAATTAAGTGGTCTTGGTTTTGGTTTTGGTGGAAATTATGTAAGCGAAAACAAGATTATGAACCGTTCAAACACCGGTGTGTTCGCCTTGCCCGCTTACACCGTGATGAATGCGTCGGCTTCCTATGGCACCGGCTCATACGAGCTATCACTTAAGTTGGATAATCTTACGAATAAGGAATATTATAACGGCTGGTCGACTGCAAATCCACAAATGCCCCGCAGGCTACTTGCTTCAGTTACCTTTAGATTTTAACTATTACGCTATCATATATGATAAACCGACCATGATAACGACAATCACCATCCTCATCTTTCTCGGGTTCTTTCTACTTTATCATACTTCACAGAAAGCCGTCTTATCTTCTTCATTGAAAATAGCGGCTTGGATACATACTTATCCAAAATCGGGAAAGCGGATGGGATTATCGCTATTGGCGGCAGCAATCCTGCTTTGCCTGGTTTATCTTGGAATCGGAGCCGGCTTGTTCTCCTTTTTCGTCATCTTGATGACCATGGGGAGCCTGATTGTCATCTTGACCCCATTGAGGTTAATCAATTGGAAAGTATTGATTTTCATTTTCTTATTGTCATTAATTATTGAATTAATTTAACCGTCGTGCCAGCAAACAGAAAATACCTGACAACTTCTTGGACACAGCGTTTTGCTAAAATCACTGCCGGTTTTGCAGGTGGGTACCTGGTAGCCACTTCCTTCTTCATTGCTTTGTCCTTTTGGGTCAATCATGTCAATGTGTTGATGACCCTGCTTTACGCGGGCTTTATCCTTTGGGCTTTCCTAATGGTCTTTGCTTTCCTTGCCAAAAATGGCTGGAAGGTATGGGGACTCTACCTGCTCATCACGTTGGTATTTTCCATCATTATTTACTTGGGGCGGACATATCACCCCATAAGCTAGTCCATATGAACAACAGAATCTACAATATCCTGTTCAATACCCACACCATCAGTGGCATCGTTATCAGCGTGGCCTTGTATGTAATCTTCTTTGCCGGGTCTTTTTCCTTTTTCCGATCGGAAATAGCCGGCTGGGAAAGAAACGAGCCCGTGGAAGCGCAAATGTTCGAAAACATGGATTTTGATGGCCTGATAGACACCCTTGGCCAGCGGTATAGCACCTATGGTAGAGACATCACCATACGCCATATCAACAAGGAGCAACGGGTGACCATTGATATGACGGGATCCAAGGATTCTCTTGCTTCGGAGGAAGCCAAACTACGGAAATACTTCTTTATCAATGTATTGGATTTCAATGAATACGAATATCAAAAATCTTATTCACTTGCGGAATTTCTGTATCGCCTGCACTTTTTTGCCCAATTGAACTTTTATGGTACATCCGGTTACCTATTGGCCGGTCTGGTAGCTTTTTTCTTCCTATTTGCCATCATCACCGGGGTATGGGTACACTGGAATAAGATCATATCGAATTTTTACCTTCTCAGGCCGAGAGCGAAGTTGAAGACCTTATGGACCGATGCCCATACAGCATTAGGCGTACTAGGCTTGCCCTACCAGTTCATCTTTGCGGTAACAGGGATTTACCTGATTGTGGGCACCGCAGTGATGGCACCGCCCGTGGTATCCCTGCTATATAACAACAATACAGAAAAACTATACAACGACATGGGGTTTGCCATATCGACCTACCCTTTGGCCAACAAAAAATTGGACACGAGCATAAATATCAATGCATTTATTGAAAGGACTAAAGCTGAATGGGGGGATTTTGAGCTACGGTCCGTGGCATTGTTCAATTATGGAGATGCTCATATGCATGTTTCCGTTGAGGGAGGCCCCTTGGAGAAATTCAAATTTGCTGGCAAAGGCCACATCACCTACCAAGCGACCACCGGAGCGGTCGTTTCTCAGAAAAGCCCTTATGAAGGGACTTCCTATCTTGATGGGGCCACCGAGGTTCTCCGTAAATTACATTTCGGGGATTATGGCGGCTTGGGTTTACGGATCATCTATTTCATCCTCGGGATTGTCTCCTGCTTCGTAATTATCTCTGGCGTGATGATATGGTTGGTCGCCAGAGACAAGAAGAGCACCCCTAATGGCCAGCGGCGGTTCAATGCTTGGGTCGTGTGGATTTATCTGTCCGTATGTCTAAGCATGTACCCTGTTACTGCCCTCACTTTTCTGGTGGCTAAAGTATTCCCTCCCGAATTAGATTCCCATCGGATGGTCTTTATCTTTCGTGTTTTTTTCTACAGCTGGCTTGCGTTATCAGTCTTGCTTGCGGCTAGGCGCGATAATTTCCTTATCAACAAATACACACTCCTTGGCGGATCCATCATTGGCTTGCTGGTTCCCATTGCCAATGGCATAACAACGGGAAACTGGATATGGAAAACTTTCGTGGACAACCATTATCAGGTATTCGTTGTAGATGCTTTTTGGTTAGCCTTATCCACCACTACCCTGGTGATTGCCTTAAAGCTAAAGCGAAAAGTCCGTGATAAGGAGGCTGTTCATCAAGTGTCCAAATCCAGTGAATCAGTTGTTGGATAAGATAGTTCCGTACTTGTCTCGATTCCCCATTTAGAATGTCGTGTCTACACCCCATGGGTGTCCATTTGTTACACTATTTTTGCATATTTACTGGAGCATAGCCCAGTATTACGCAAGAAGAAACAATTATTATGACACAACAAGAAATCATCACCTCCTTCCATTCGGCAACCCAGGAGCTGCTCCGGTTACTTTCATCTCTTGACGATCAAAAACTGAATGAACAACCTTTTGAAGGCAGCTGGACAGCTGCGCAAGTGGGGGAACATCTCTTGAAATCCTATAGCGTAGCGGAAACGCTCAATGGAACTACCAAACCTACCGAACGAGCGCCGGATGAAAAATTGGGAGCCCTCCGCGAGATGTTTCTAAATTTTGGCATCAAAATGAAGTCACCAGATTTTATCTTGCCTAGGAATGGTTTCATCGCCAAGAAAGCGCTATTGGATGGTTTGCAGCAAAGGTTGGAACAACTCCATCAAGTTATCAACCGGAAAGCAATGGTCGAAACCTGCCTGGATTTTGAACTGCCCGGATCAGGGGCCCTTACGCGACTGGAATGGATTGGCTTTGTAGCCGTACATACCCAGCGGCACAATCACCAATTAAAAAAAATAATTGAAGTAGTTGGCAATAATCCTATCGTATAAAACGTCGGATAATGATGGAGTCGTTATTCCTTGCTGATGCTACCATGCAATCAATGGCAGACGCTCCGAAACGGCCAAGGAAGAAATACGTCATTTGCACTAATTACACCTCATAGGTGTATATTTGACATACCATTTTTGTGTTATAATCCGATAAAACAACAAAAAAATGACACACATACCGGAAGAAAATTCGATGCAGAATACGGATCAGTCGACCAATACCCCAGAAGAAGCAACGTCCAATACACTTCGTTCGTTTTGGATTGATTTGAAAGACGCCATCCGAGGCACCGAAGCTGATTATACACAGATTAGCCTTGGCAAGGCTATTTTCTTGCTTGCCATACCAATGATTCTGGAACTCATTATGGAGGCCGCCTTTGCCGTAGTGGATATTTACTTTGTGGGTAAACTTGGGTCTTCGGCCGTATCGACTGTGGGGCTTACGGAAACTTATTTATACCTGCTCTATGCAGTAGCCATGGGGCTATCCACGGCGGTTACCGCTATTGTTGCGAGACGGATTGGCGAAAAAAACAAGGAAGACGCTGGCATCGCAGCCATACAATCTATATTTATAGCTGTACTCGCTTCACTGCCATTTGCCCTGGCCGGTATCTTTTTTGCCAAGGATTTACTGGTACTCATGGGGGCCGATGATTGGAGCATTGCGTATGGATATCGTTATACCCAATGGATGTTGGGAGGCAATGTGGTTGTTGTACTGCTGTTTTTGCTCAATGCCGTTTTCCGGGGTGCAGGGGATGCCGCCATTGCCATGCGGGTCCTGTGGATTGCCAATGGGTTGAATATCCTGCTGGATCCACTGCTCATTTTTGGATGGGGCCCAATCCCCGCGCTGGGCATCGAGGGTGCCGCCATAGCGACCAACATCGGTCGTGGGGTTGGCGTCTTCATACAATGTTGGATCCTTTTCAAAGGAGGAAAGCATATTCGAGCAAAACTTTCTCAGCTTCGTTGGAACGCCAAGATTTTTTTCGGTATCATCCGAACATCCCTTGGCGGTATTGGGCAGATGCTAGTGATGATGACATCATGGATATTCCTTATGCGCATCCTTGCCGATATAGGAAGCGAAGCCGTGGCGGGAGCTACCATAGCACTGCGTATCATGATGTTCACCATGATGCCCGCTTGGGGCTTATCCAACGCTGCTGCTGCACTGGTTGGGCAAAACCTTGGTGCCGGGCAGCCCGAGCGAGCAGAATCATCAGTGTGGAAAATCGGCCTCTATAACATGATTTTCCTAGTAGGTGTCTCGTTCATCTATTTTTTCTACAACGAATCATTGATGCGGATATTCACACAAGACGCCCAGGTGATCGCCATCGGCAGCGAATGGTTGCGCATCCTCTCTTATTCATTTTTCGTTTACGGCTGGTGGATGGTATCCGTGCAGGCATTCAACGGTGCGGGAGATACCCAAACACCAACGAAGATCAATCTGGTGTTTTTCTGGCTTATCCAAATACCCCTATCGTATTTTTTGGCCATCACGCTTGGATGGGAGCACTCAGGCGTATTTTGGGGTGTGTTTGTTTCGGAAACCGCTGTAGGGTTGTTTACCCTATGGCTCTTTAAGCGCGGTAGCTGGAAAACCGTGAAGGTGTAATAACACCTCTTCACCATCGCTGTTCATCTGCTTGTCTTCATCGCTTTGACAACCTTGATGTGCTTGTCGTTTAAAAATCGTCCATATGCTTCCGTTTCGCATCCATATAAAGCAATTTTTCCTTCTTCATTGTGATGAACACCCCATCCATAGCGTTTAGTCAATGGTGAAGCCCTAAGACAAGCTTGTCCTTTTGAAAAATAGATTGCCTTTGCTTCGTCAAGCTCATCTTTTGTGAGGTCTTTACGCTGTGCATAAACCTGAAACAGTACCTCGTCCGAGGTATATTGATACGGGTTTTTGCTTATCAGTTCAAATTGAATGTTTGCTATGGATTTTGTATCTCCCTTGGTTTGTGGAATCTCACCGACCATCGTTGGGCAATCGTCGGCCACCACTATAAACATATTGTAGTAGTTTGTGCTATGTACCTTCATCTATCAATTATTTTTACTCAAAAATAAACAATCCTTATGACAACCCTATGTCAGGGGCATGCGGAAATATTACCGATATTATGAGATTTTTACCGGAGTAATGACCTTACGCTTACGATAAACATGGAAGAATGTCAATAAGAGCAGCCCTGTGCTGACCAATAAACCGCAGGCATAGGAAAGACCATGAGGAAGGGACAACCCTTCCGGGGCAACCAGTATGTAGGAAACCACCACGTTGGTCATGAATACCGCGGGAACCAATGCAATCCAATAATATCGGCCTTGTCCAATAAGGTATGCCGTGATCGTCCACAACACCACGGTAGCAAGCGTCTGGTTGGTCCAGGCAAAATATCGCCAAATGACCCCAAAATCCATCAAGCTAATGGCAAAAGCAATCCCAAACAAGGGCAGGGCTAACATAAGCCGGTTTTTCATCGCCCGTTGGCGAAGTTGGAAGATATCGGCAAGCAACAGCCTCGCACTTCGGAAAGCCGTATCACCGGATGTGATGGGGGCCACTACCACACCGACGATTGCCAATATGCCCCCTAATCTTCCCAAAACTCCTGTACAGATTTCGTTTACCGCCATCGCTGCATTCCCCGATCGTTCATCCATGAACACATTAAGCTCACGGATGCCACCGAAATAACTCATGCTCACCGCTGCCCATATCATCGCTACCACGCCTTCCGTCACCATGGTCCCGTAGAATACGCTCCTCCCCTGTCCTTCATGTTGGAGGCACCGTGCAATAAGGGGCGACTGTGTAGCATGGAAGCCCGATATGGCCCCGCAGGCAATGGTAATGAACAGCATCGGGAATACTGGGAACTTCTCTGGATGGATATGACGGTTCGTCGCGAACGCATCCCATGACAATTCAGGAACAGGTAACTCACGATACACCATCGCCGCACCAAGAGCCACTGTCATTAGCAAGAAAACAGCCCCAAATACCGGGTATAGTCTACCGATGATCTTATCAATGGGCAAGATGGTCGACAATATGTAATAGAATAGAATAATCGATGACCAAACGGTAACGGTTAACCAGCTAACATCTACCAAGTTGGCCAGAATCTGCGCCGGCCCGATAAAAAACACCGTCCCAACCATGATCAGCAGCACAAAGGTTAACACGCGCATGAACTGCATCAACGGTCTCCCCAAATACTTTCCCGTGATCTCCGTGAAGCTCTTTCCACCGTTGCGTAGGGATAGCATGCCGGAAAAATAATCATGTACTCCCCCTGCAATGAGCGTACCCAGTGCAATCCATAGGAAGGCAGCGGGGCCCCACATTGCTCCAGCTACCGCGCCAAAAATTGGCCCCAAACCTGCTATGTTTAGGAATTGGATCAAGAATGATTTCCATCGTGGCAAGGGCACATAGTCTACCCCATCAGGCATGGAAATGGCTGGGGTGGGACGCGTCCGTTCGATGGTAAAAATGCGTTCGCAGATAACCCCATACGTATAATAACCCAACACCAGGATCCCGACACAAACAAAGAATGTAATCATTTAGTTTTTAAATTGGAAATTGCAATAAAGCATGTTAAAGCCCGTAAAGCTACGAATTCTTTTTGTTGACAAATAACGCAATTAATCCTTGGATAACACCTGCTTCTCCTTCACCAATAGCTCTTCCAATGCGCCGTATTCCACATCCTGTACATCGATATCACCGTCAATGGCCAATACCGCAGCTAGTGCTGCACTTTGGCCAAGAATCATGAACACCGGTTCCATCCGGATGGAGCCAAAGGCGATATGTGAACTTGAAACACACACGGGTACCAACAGATTGGTACATGCCTCCTTTTTAGGGAGCAGCGCCCCATATGAAATCTGGTAAGGGCCTTTTTTTGGTGAAACCCCGATATCCCCTTCGTTTTGTACAAAGCCGTCATCCTTGACATAGCGTTGTACATTGTGTGAATCTAATGTATAAGACCCCATCCCCACAGGGTCATCAATGACGCGCTCACTGAATGTATCATGCTCGGTCATTACATATTGCCCCACCATACGGCGTGCCTCACGGATATACAGCTGATGCGGCCAGTTACCGTTGTCCGTAAATTCATCTTTGGCCAACCCCCACTGCGCCATCTCTTCCCGTACGGCTTGGGGCACCTTCGGGTCATTGGCCAGAAAATACATCAGGCCCTTCTGATAATTTTCATG
This sequence comes from Parapedobacter tibetensis, assembly GCF_024704835.1. Lineage (GTDB taxonomy): Bacteria > Bacteroidota > Bacteroidia > Sphingobacteriales > Sphingobacteriaceae > Parapedobacter > Parapedobacter tibetensis. Next base: position 64,945 of record NZ_JAMXBE010000014.1, on the reverse strand, counting down.
TTCCTTGATGATTTCCTTTCTTCTATCGTAATCCGCTTCCGGATAGTAGTAGTTCATACCAATGAAATCCGTACTGAACGGGCCATGGTTGTTGGTATCCGTCTTCCGATTCGGGATAATATCAAATTTGTTGAATGTCTCGCGCCAACCGGAGGCAAACACCCTCGCCAAGAGTTCATAGTTTTCCGGATTGTAATTATCCGGTTTCGGGAAGGCTACCCGGTTGTCCGGGTGATTGCTCAGGCACATCCGGAAACAGTAAGCCTGCAAGCGGTGGTCGCCCACTCCATATGCTCCCGGATGCTCGGCAGAAACGCCATAAAGCAGTCCACTGCTGGAATCACCGGGAGTTTTATACGGGCTGATGTCCGATTTGAACCAATGCCCATGGTGCAGTACCCCTGTTTGCACACCGTTCCATTGCTCCCCATATACGCTGTTGGCCTCACGCCCCACATGATAGTCTACACCAGCCGCAGCCATCAAGTCGCCCTCATAAGTCGCATCGATAAAGACTTTACCCCTATATGTTCTGTTACTTAAGGTTGTAATGGATATAATTCGGCCGTTTCCCTTTTTTACTCCCGCGGCCCGGTCCAGCCATTCATCACGGTGTACCTCAATGCCGTATTCGGTTACATAATCGGTAAAGACCTTTTCCGCCACGTGCGGTTCGAATATCCACATGGTGCGGGCAGCCCCGTCGATCGCTGGTGTCCCTTGGCCTTTATTGCCATAGTTTTCACGCTTTTCCCATTGCCAAGCGGTGCTGTCTTGATAATGGAGATATACGCGGTGGTAAAAATCCCGGGCAAGGCCGCCGATGACCGATTTATCGCCCGTATCCGTAAAGCCGAGACCGCCAGATGATAGGCCGCCCAAATGCGTATCGGGCGAAACCACAATAACGGACTTTCCCGATTTTTTGGCCTGTACTGCCGCCGAGATAGCAGCGGACGTCCCGCCATATATGATGAGGTCTGCCTCATAAGCATTCGGGTCGGGCATGCTGCACGCCAGTTGGCAGCATATAACGAAAAGGGGGGAGATGTATCTAACCATCTTAGTTGTATATATCATCGTGTCTCTGGAATTTCTTAGAGCGCTTGATCATCACTAGGAACCAAAATAACGGCATTCGCTGCAACAACGCCATCCGCACCTTTTGTGCTGATTTCAACAAAAGCGGGTTCACTACCTTTAACAATCGTATAACTGCCTAGGGATACCCAGGTACTAGATGTTTGTCCCTTGATTTCCACGGTCGACAAATCTAATATGTTCTCCGAAACGCGTTTTCCGTCAAAAACCCGGTAACTAACCTTCGTGGCACTTTCAGCATGCTTGGGGAAGTAGGTGTAAAGCTGATAGCGACCCGGTTTCAGGCTCTTCGCAATAAACGTTGCGCTGCTGAGTCCGTCTTTGCCATCGGCCTCTACATAAGTACGTCCATACCCCTTGCTTCGGCCTTTTTTCCAATTTCCGGCAAACTGTACCGCATCGCTATCCGTGCTGTTAATGAGCACGTCTGGCTCACGGCCATCCGCTTTGGGATTGGCCGCCAAGGTCGCTTTTATATCGTTCACATCCACTGCTTGCACATCAATACCCTGATCAATGGCGTGGCAGGCGGCCACGGCCGCAGATTGTCCCAGCACCATGAAAACCGGCTCCATCCGGATAGACCCAAAGGCGATGTGGCTGGCAGAAAGGCAAACCGGCACCAATAAATTAGTCACTTCACCACGCTTCGGAACGATGGCACGATACGAAATCGGAAACGGCGGGAACCCTCCAACCTCTACATTCCCTTCGTTCTTTACCATACCATTTACCACCAATCGGTCGCAGTTATGCGAATCCATCGTATACGCCGCAAAGCCCACTTCATCGTCTACCACTTCCCTACCCTGGCAATGGTGCTGAGTCATTACTACCTCACCGATCATACGCCGCGCCTCGCGCACGTAGAGCTGAGGACTCCAATGGTTGTTGCTGACATACTCGTCTTTCGGATATCCCCATTGCTGCATCTCATCGCGGATGAACCTTGGCACGGACGGGTCGTTGCCCACGAAATACAGCAACCCCTTGGTATAGTCCTCGTGCGCTTTTATAATCTCCTGCCGCCGCTCGTAATCGGCCTCCGGATAGTCCCAATTCATACCGATCATGTCGGTCGAAAACCCATTACGGTTGTTAATGTCTGTTTTGCCGTTGGGCATCAGGCTCCAGATGAAGACATCATTCAATCCCTTCCATGGCTGGATTTCCTTCTGCCGCCTCAACAATTCATAGCGATCGGGATCGTAATTGGCAGGTTTGGTAATCGGAATACGATTTTCCGAAACATTGGTTAAGGCAATGCGATAGTTATATGCTTGCACCTTTCGATCTCCGGTACCGTCAGGTAATAATTCGCCATCGCGTATTCCCCATAGCAGACCGCTGCTGGGATCGCCACGTTTCACATAGGGATCTATACCATCCGGAAACTGATGGCCCGTCATCAGTTGCACACCATTTAACGTTTCCCCATATACACTGTTATCTTCTCGTCCCACATGGTAGGATGCACCGGCTTTGGCCATCAAGTCGCCCTCATAGGTGCAGTCCATGAAGACTTTGGCTTTCACGGACATCGACTGCACGCCCATTTTTTCCGTAGATTGGAGGGTAATGCCGTCGAGTCTCGTCCCCTCCTTCGTCACGTCCATGATGACTTGTCCATAAACAACATCCGCATCGCACTGTTCCATATACTGCTTGAAAATCGCTTCGGCTATTTTCGGTTCAAATATCCACTGCTCAAAGGTACCATAGTGTGTACCGGTTTTCCGATAGAAGTCCAGCGCCAAACCGCGTACCACGTATTTGTTGCCGATATCGGTCTGCCCAAGCCCACCGGAGCTTAATCCGCCGAGCCTGTGGCCCGACTCGATCAATACGACAGATTTGCCGGCTTTGGAAGCGGTATATGCCGCCACTACACCGGCAGAGGTACCGCCATATATGCAGAGGTCATATAACGCGTTTTTGACCTGCGCTATGCACGACGCATAGACGAAAACAAATAGAACTACCTGTACAAAAATTTTCTTCATCATGTTCATAAGTGAATAGTTGTTGTTTTAGTATTCCAGTGATTATGCAATGCTTGGCTCAATGCGTTCACCACGTCCTTATAGCGGGGGTACGTGGCCACATTCGTATTTTCATCGGGGTCGACTTCATGGTCGTACAGCTCATGGATGACACGACCCGTCGATGGCACCCGCCACTCCACTAACCGATACCGTTCCGTACGGATACTCCGGCCCATGACCTGTTCGTCATCCACGTGTTTTGGATATTGGCTGAGTGCGAAGTCTTTGGACCAAGGTGCATTCGGATTGTCTAATAACGGAGCGAAATTTTCTCCTTCCAATGAAGCCGGCGCTTCCAGTCCGCAGATATCCGCCAGCGTCGGATAGATATCCACAAATTCAACCAGTTCATCGCTGACCGCACCGGCGGCTTTCTGCCCCGGTTTTGCCACAATAAGCGGTGCCCTCACTGAAGTCTCATAATTGGTATGTTTGGTCGTCCACATATTATGTTCACCCACCTGAAAACCATGATCGCCCAACAGCACGATAACGGTATTGTCCCGCAAACCTAGGCGGTCGAGCTCTGCCAGTATGTTGCCTACTTGGGCGTCCACATAGCTAATGCAGGCAAGGTATCCATGCAGCAATTCCCGCTGTTGTGTTGCTGTTAGTTCTGCTTCATAGGGTATGTGTTTATAATCCTCATACAACCGCAGGTCCGCATACTTTTGCAATGCAAACTCAGGAGCATTTTTCGGCGCATATCGGTTATTGGGTAGGACGATGTCGGCTGCCCGGTATAAATCCCAATATTCCTTCGGTGCGATAAATGGTAGGTGAGGTTTATAAAACCCGACCGCTAAGAAAAACCGCTCGTCTTTCAGTTCATTCAACACTTTTATGGCTTGTACTGCCGTCTCTCCATCCGCCAGGGCACTGTCCGGTATCGTCGGTGCCTCGGTAGCGAATCCCCTGGGAATGTTGCTATAATCCATAGTGTCGCCCGCCTTAGCCATTTCGTCCAACTTTCGCTGGCGCAGCGCTTCACCTTTCGGTCCGTATACGGATTTCGTGGGCAGCCACAGCGGACTGCTCCAGGAAGCTGTATCGTCCATATTGCCGAAAGCACGCGGATCGCTTGGTATCAGATGGAAAATCTTATACAGTCCCTGGCTCTGCCACCCATTGTTTTTAAACAACTGAGGCAGCGTTACCGCATCAGGCGCATGCTCGCGGATATGCGTGGTCAGATTATATACATTCAGCTCATCGGGCCGCAATCCGGTAAGCAGTGAAGCCCTCGACGGGTTGCATAATGCAATTTGGCAGTAGGCACGGTTAAACACCGTGCCCGTAGCTGCCAATTGATCGATATGCGGAGTCTTTACCATGGTGTCCCCGTAACACCCTAATTGCGGTCTCAGATCGTCTACCATGAGAAAAAGAACATTGTAGTCTGTCCGGCTCGCTTTCGCGGTGTCTGTTGATTGCCCATATAGGTTGAAAAACAGGCTAAGACTACCCACTAAAAACAACGATCGCATCGTTAATAACCCACAACACATCAATACCCGGGGTTTTGATCGCCCTGACCAATCGCCGGATTATTGTTGATCTCATTTTCCGGGATAGGCCATAGCAAACGTTCATCAATCAAGTTTTTTCCTACTGCTGCAAATGCCTCCTTTGCTTTCCCTGTCCGTTTCAGATCCCACCAACGTCGCCGTTCGATTAGAAATTCGTATGCCCGCTCCTGTAAAACAACATCCACAAATGCGGTTTCACTCATACCGGCCGCATAGTCTACAGGAGAAGGTGTAGCAGGATTATGACCATAAGCTCTCCGCTTAATCATGTTAAGCCGTTCCAAGGCAAGTGCCGACGGCCCACCTTCCGCGCGACAAGCGGCTTCAGCATAAAACAATAGCGCCTCTGCATAACGGTATATCGGCACGCTATACGTGCTTAGGCCACTATTATTCGTAATGAACTTTTTGAAAAGGACTGGGGTTGTAGCCGGTAAGGGCACCCATTCGCCAGCAGCGTTTTGGACGTGCGTATAAAGGTTGAACGGTTTGCGTAAATCGTTTTCATCCCAAGCCTCGCCAATGAAGGAGTTCATGTTTGGTAGCCAAGCAAAATATCCAGTACTGCTGTAATTGTAAGGTATGTTATTACCCATATGGAGGAAATTGGTGATTTCGGATGGAATCGTTTCTGAATGATGCACGGACATGATATCCTCCGAGCTGGTATTTGACCCGAAAATCCGATAAAAGTCGTCCGGCTGCTGCACATTCACCAGCTGGTACTTTCCACTGGTGATCACCTCATCCGCCTTCGCAGCCGCCGCTTCCCAGTTGCCAATGGTTAAGTACACATGCGCCAACAGCATTTTTGCGGCCGATTTGGACGCTTGCCCCGTTCCGCTGACCGTTTCAAGCAGCCCTTCCTCTGCGGCCATTGCATCGGCGATAATGAGTTCATAGACTTCATTTTCCGGCCTGCGGGGCGATTCCAGATCGGATAGATCCGTACTTTCTCTTGTCTTGATCGGAACCGCTCCAAAGCCCCTCACCAGTTCAAAATAGGCAAGAGCCCGCAAAAAGTGCGCTTCAGCAAGGATGCGGGTTCGTGCCCCCTCATTCATTTGAGCGATCTGAGGCACATTATCTAACACCGCATTTGCCCGATTGATCCCCTGATATAACCGTGTCCATTGATTGGATGCCCTGCCAATATTTTGCTGATCCAGCAGCTGGTGCATATTGGAAATCGGGGCCTGTGATCCCCTTCCGTTCAGGAAATCACCGTGCAACTCGCTCAATATATAGTTGTCAATACCGTAAAATTCTTTACTCAACGCATTATACGCACCATTCAACGCACCTTGCGCATCGGCTTCATTTTTATAGTAATTATTTCTTGCAACAAAGTCCTTTGGAATTTCGTCCAGCATATCTTGACAAGACGTCAATGATATCATAAGGGTGACTATCGCTATACCTATACTTTTCATTTCAACTCGCTTTAAAGGGTTAATCTTAAACCAATTGCATATACTTTGGCGTTCGGGTAGCCACTTTGGTCGTGTCCCATCCGGAGGCGGTCGTCGATTTCTTGCGTATCGTCTCCCCGCGTATTCATTTCGGGGTCGAGGCCGGTATAGTCTGTAAAGGTAAACAGGTTGGTTCCCGACACATAAATCTGAGCGGCATTGCACCAGGCCATGCTCCACTTCTTCACAGGGAAATCATAACCTAAGCTGATGGTTTTCACCCGCAGGTAGCTGCCGTTCTCAATAAACCGGTCTGAGATGTCCACGCCGGTGGCAGCGCTGATTTTCGGGTACTTGGCATTCGGATCCGGATTTTCGGCTGTCCAATAATTCCCGATGATGTCCTTGAACTGGTTGCTGCCGCGCTGGAAGGAATTCAGATGCGTGCCGTTGGTTGCGTTGAAAATCTCATTGCCTTGGACCCCTTCCAGGAAAATGTTCAGATTGACCCCCTTATAAGAAAGGCTGGAATTAACGCTATATATCCAATCCGGGATAGGGTTACCCAGAATCACCCGGTCCTGAGCATTCACCACCCCGTCGCCATTCATGTCTCTATACTTGATGAACCCGTTTTCATCAAGCCCGTCTTCCAGGTAGCCGAAGAGTGAACCCAACGGTTCCCCTTCACGGGCAATGTTGGTGCTGGACCATACCGCGGCTTGGCCAGCGCTGTAAATGTCGCTTCCGCCAGCAAGCTTCATCACCCGGTTTTTGTTGGAAGACACCATGGCAGCCATGTTCCATTTCCATTCACCGGTGAGGATATCCCCATTAACGCCCAATTCAATCCCTTGGTTTCTGATCTCCCCTACGTTCTGGAAGATGGATTCGAATCCTACGGAAGGCGGCAACGGAACCGAAGCCAACAGATCCGTTGTATATTTCCAATAATAGTCGGCAGTTACGTTCAACCGGCTATTCCAGAAGCTGATATCGATACCAACGTCTGTCTGTGCCGTCGTTTCCCATTTCAGGTCGTCATTAGCGATACCGGAAGGGACATAGCCGACAATTTCCTCATTATTTCCGTAAATTATCCGCGCAGCGCTCATCTGATCCAGTGACTGGTAAGGATCCAATGCGGTATTCCCCGTCACCCCATAACTTGCCCGCAATTTCAAGTCATTGATAACCGTGACATCCTGCATGAACGGTTCTTCGGAAATCCGCCAAGCGACCGCAGCCGATGGGAACACCGCCCATTTGTTGTTGCTTCCGAAACGAGACGATCCATCGGCCCGCATGCTGGCGGTCAGCAGGTACTTATCCGCAAAAGAATAGTTGGCACGGGCCAGCCAAGACGCCAGTACCCATTCCTCAATGCTTGACGTAGGTGGGTTAATGGTCTCCGCCGCCGAAAGATCATAATTCTCCGTGGTGTTGCCCGGAAGCCCGGATACAGCAGCCTGGAAATACCGATCCCTATTTGTTTGGTAGGTATAACCACCTAATACGGTAAGCCGATGGATATCATTGAATTCCTTCGTATAGGTCAGCGTATTTTCGTTCAGGAAGGAGCTGCGGTAATCGTTTCGCTGTCGGGCATAACCGCGGTCCGTTTCGAAAATGATGGGTCTGAACTGGTCGGTCAACGAATTGGCATATTCTAAGCCCAGTAAGGTTCGGAACACCAAATTTTCCGTCAATTTGACGTCCAGACTCGTATTTCCAATCACCGTATTGCCTAGCGCCCTGGTTTGGTCCTCGGCAAAAATCAACGGATTTCGCATATCGGACGAACCGAAGCTATAAATCCGCTCAATCTGTGTAAGTTGGCCATTCTCGTCATATACCGGCAGCGTCGGGGGTGCCGAGGCGGCTGCAGACAAGACAGAGCCCCCGCCCCGATAACCGTTGTTGACCGGCACGGAACGTTGCTCCCTGCGCGAAAGGTTCAGGTTTACATTGAAGCGCAACCAGTCTTTGACGTCGTGGCCAAGGTTTACACGGGCCGACCCGCGTTTCACGCCAGTGTTGATTAGAATCCCGTCCTGCCCATAGTAATTACCTGACGCAGAATACTGTGTCTTTTCGGAGCCGCCCGAAAACGTAAGGGTATGATCCTGAATCGGTGCAGCGCGCAATACCACATCCTGCCAGTCAGTACCGGGATTTTCCACTTCATCAATATTGAAATAGGGTTCTTGGCCACCATTCCGCAACCATTCGTTGGCTATCTCAGCATATTCTTTCGCATTGAGCAAATCATAGCGCTTGGTTTCCTGCTGTACCCCGTAGAAGCTGTTCAGTTCGATGCGGCCTGCTTGTCCGGCTTTCCCCTTTTTGGAGGTGATGATGACCACACCATTCGCACCCCGGGCCCCGTAAATCGCCGTAGCGGAAGCATCCTTCAAGATATCGATGGATTCGATATCCGCTGGGTTCAGGAAATTGATGCCGCCCGTAACCGGGAAGCCATCTACTACATATAATGGTTGGTTATTACCGATCATCGAATTTCCGCCGCGTACGCGTACTTCTATTCTACCTCCCGGTTGGCCGGAGTTCTGGGTCACCTGCACACCTGCAGCGCGGCCCTTCAATGCTTGCTCCATGTTATAAACGGGTACTGTTTGGATGTCTTCGGATGTAATCTGTGCGACAGAACCCGTCAAATCGGATTTACGGATGGTTCCATAACCGACCACGACCACCTCCTCCAAATCACTGACCGATGCGTTTAATTGAACGTCAATCACATTGGTACTGCCTACTGTTCGTTCCTGCGTATTATAGCCCAATATGGTAAAAACGAGTACCGCGTTTTGATCGGTAACCTCAATCCGATATCGTCCATCATCATCCGTAGATGTTGCTGACGACGAACCTTTTAGAGTAACGGTAACCCCAGACACCGCCGTCCCCTGTTCATCGGTGACCCTACCCGCTACGACACGTTGTTGCCGGAAGCTTTGCTCCTCTTCGACTGCTATTTCCTTCCTCGATACCAGCACCCGTTTTCCACGGATTTGGTAGGTAAGTGGCTGGTCGGTAAAACAGTGCTGTAAGATATCATCCAACGGAGCATGATTAAAACGCAGGCTCACCGGACGGGCTTCCTTCAAATCATCCGTCAGGTAAAGGAAATGATAGCCAGTCTGCTTACGCAATTCAGCAAAGACCGTTTTCAATGGAATATGCTCAGCCGTAATACTCGCTTTCTGCGCGTACACCTCAGCTCCGGCGCGCGCAGCAGTAATCAACACGATAGCGAGTATGATTTTAATCATAATCAAAAGCTTAATGAGGTCGCGACTATACGTCGGGGTTTTATAAGTTTTATGCGTTTTGCAAGTTTTGCAAACTCCGCACGTTATTGCAATACAAATTGCATACATTTGCCATACAGGTTAAATGATTATTCTGTTAAATTTATCATTATCAATTGTCAATTATACATTGTCAATTGATCATTGGACTAGCCTGTCTGCGGCATCAATAACCGCGCCGGCCGGAAGTGTTAGCCGCACTTCCGGCTTTTTGGGCCTATACCCTCACAGGGAATCCATGATTGGGGATCTACTCAAGTCTCCATATTTCCACACCTCCTTACATTTGTGTTCGATTTGATCATTTATACATCTTCAGGGTCGCATTCAATTATACCCGCTACTTACTGCATAGACCATCCGGAACCGGGAGCATAATACTGTAGGCCATACCATAACAGATCCGGAGTTCCTTCGTTATAGGGATTTTCCGCACCTATCTTCACGGCCACGTTTATGATGGGGTAGAAAGCCCAATCGGTGTCGCCATCGGCCCTATCAAGCATATTTCTATGCTGCAGGGTCTCTTTGCCATCAACGAAATGCGTAATCCAGTCATCTTCAATAACGCAGGCGTAATCGTGAGGTTCAGCATTCAGGTCTACGTCCAGCTCGAAACCGGGGACACGGTCCAATTCACTCTTCAGCCCATTTACCATATCACGCTGGTTGGAGCCATGCACACCGATATGTTGTGCAGAACTTGTCGAGCGCGGCGTGTAGGCTGCGCCGTAAGCTCCGTTGAAGCTCTCGAAGAAGTCGATCTCCGGCGGCCACTGGCTAGCGCCCGTACTAAGCCTGCTCCCTATAGCCCAGAAAGCAGACCAAGCTCCTTTACGGCTAGGGGTCTGTATTTGAGCGCGATAAACGCCTCGGCGATACTTCCATTCATCCAATTTCGAACCTTGCAATACAGACGCCTGAAAGGGGAATATTCTGTCGCTAAAGACAACGGGCTCTTCAAACTTTACCGTATGCAGCCGAACAAATGGCCTTCCTTCGCTATCCACCTCTCGTGTCTGAGGGTTCACCGCGTCGTCCGGAAACGCCTCGACGTTTGTGTACAGGCCAGTCTCACCGTTGCTGGCCTGCGAATAACCATGAGCTAGGCGGGAGCGCCAGATTGGGTTGCCATCAGCGTCAAAACCACTATCCGACCATTCAATGGCGGCCATATCCAAATCCATGGATGGGGTTACCCCGTCCGCGTGCAACACAAGGGGATCACGGTGGAAGGGTATTTCATCTGGAAGCTCATTGACTGCACCTTCCTGAATCTGGAAAAAACAAGCAACAGGACCGGCGGTGCCCTCGCCGGGAAAAGTTATCTTGAATTGATCGCCAGGGGTGTGCCTCGGATTGATAATGTCAACCGTAATCCAAAGGTCAGCGTCGTCACCGGGACGCCAATATTGATAGTTGAAAGGAGTGGATATGTCTCTATTGACGTTGAAGCCCTTTGCTCCACTTGTACTCGTATTAACCTGTACATAAGCAGTGCTCATAATCGCACCGGCTAGCGTCAGCCGGACGTGAGCCTTGGTCGCGCCGGGAGGGATGCCAATTGGTTCTTCCAACGTGGTCATCGGATCAAGATCAATGCCGTTGATTGACAAGCGCCGATCTGCTATTACAGGTATATCCTCCAACGGAATCTCCGGATTCGGATTCTCAATAACTTCGCTACAACTTACCATCGAACCGATCACCAACGCTGTGATGACCAATCCAATATTACGCCTATTTTTTTCCATAGCAATAACTATTACAGTTCTTATAAAGTGATTATTCTGTTTAATTTATCATTGTCAATTGGCATTTACCAACTAACCATCGGATTAGCCTTTTTGCGGTACCATTAGCACTCCGGCCGAAAGCGTTAGCCGCACTTCCGGCTTTTTTTGGCTACTCTGGGTAAAGATTCAGGTTACCATATCATCCGAACCTCCTTTCCGTTGCGCTCAAATTTAATCTTGCTGACCAATTCCAAGTCCGCCAGCAGTTCGTCGATTCCGGCGGTGATCGGAAAACTTCCCCCGAAGCGTTTTTTGGGGAGATTCGATTCGATGACTATCCGTACATCATACCACCTCGCCACGCTCCGCATGACCGAAACGACATCCATATCGTCAAACAAAAAGTAACCGTTTTTCCAAGCCATCGCCTGCTCCAGGTTGCTCTGTTTCTTCACTAGGTTCCCATCCGCCGAGGAAACAGCCTCGAAACCAGGAGTCAACGAAAGCGTCTTGCCTTGATGGCGCACATCTACACCGCCTTCCAGTAGCGCGGTGCGCACCACTTCATCTGATGCATATGCAGAGACCGTGAAATGCGTACCTGTCACCGTGATTTCCCGGCCATGCGTCATCACCTTGAACGGCTTTGACCGGTCGGGCATTACTTCAAAATAGGCTTCCCCATCTAATACTACTTTACGTTCACTCCTCGTAAATGCAACAGGGTAGGTGAGCGTTGTTGCTGTATTCAGCCATACATTTGTTCCGTCTGGCAAGACCAGCTTGAATTGCTTACCATTGGGTACGTGGAGGGTGTTTTGTGCTGGCAACTCCGGCGCAACATCCGACTTGGAATCCGGTGACTTCTCGTAAACCAGTTCACCGCCGTCAAGTTTCCGGATATCGACATCTCCGGTATGGCTCACCAATCCGTGTTGTAAGCTATCTAACCCAACTACCGAACCGTCGGCCAATGTGAGCCGGATACCATCGGATGGATAGGAAGCTGTTTCCGAAATCACTAAAGGCTTTTCCCTAACGTTTTTCTTCCCACCGAAAGACCACATAAGTCCAAAAACAGCTAGTAAAGAAGCTGCAATACCTCCATACCATAGCTTCATAGACCGGGAACGCCTGCTTACATAACGCTTTTCGTCAATCGCTTGCCTGATCCGAATCCCCATCAACACTCGTTCTTCCTCGCTGTTCCAAGACCAATTGCCGACAACAGGATTACGAAGCACCATATCTTCTAGAAAAAGCTTTTCCGCTTTGGTGCAGGAACCATCGGCATAGCGACGCAATAATCCTCGGAATTCTTCTCGTTGCATGTCAGTTTATAAAATTGGTGCTTTTAGTATAAAGAGTAAAAAAACGCAGGCAAGTGGTATTCACCCGACTAACCTTTTCGATAAATCATTGATAATCAAAAAGAAAAAATTAACGAAAATGATCAGTAATGAGTAATATGGCGAGATATGGGATGTAATCCACGTCGAGTTTAAGGCGTAGGTACCTCAATGACTTACTGATTTGTTTCTTTACCGTCTGGTCCGAAATATTCAGCCGCTCGGCAATTTCCTTATAAGACAGGTGTTCTTTGCGGCTCAGCACGAATACTTCACGCATCCGTTCGGGCAGTTTCTCGACTTCCGCATCAATGATGGCTGACAACTCCCTGGTGTGTATGGTCGCCAATGTACTGTCGGCACCTTCAGTATACTGATCGATGAGCCTGTTTGCGGCATCGCCATATTTCAATTGCTCACGGAAGCGCCTAAAAGCCAAATTCCTGGCGATGACAAACAAGTAGGATTTGACGGATTTGATATGTTCCAGCCTGGTGCGTGCTTCCCAGAACGTAATGAACGTTTCCTGTACGACATCAGCGACATCGTCTTCATCTGGCAAAATACGGATGACAAATCGAAATAGACGCTCCCAATACGCATCGTAAATAGCAGAAAAGGATGACTCGCTTTTCGTATCAAGATTACGGATACGATGCGTATTTTCACTTTTGAATCCCATAAATCTGCCTAATCATAAACTACAATTGGTCTGCGGGCGACAAATATAAACTAATCACGATAAAAACGCAAACGCGTACCAAACCACTGGTGTGTGGTTGGGAAGGTTAGCTGTAATCCGCGTTTTCTTAACCTATATCAATTTTCCGTTCAAACATCTTGTTTACTTTTGTTGCTAAACAAGGAGGAATCATGGAATTAGGAATAAGCATGTTTGGGGACAACCGGATGGATCTTACAATAGCGTCGAAAATTTTACTCAGACATTATTGTTAAAAAATTAATAGGGTTATCCATTTAAATCGTATAAATCTTGATTTTTTACATGACGGATGAGCGTAAACACTGTTTATTAATTTCATTAAGCGCTTTCAACCATTTTGGATTCTGCGATTTTATAATTTGTAATCTATTCATAAACAGTTGATTGTCGTCTAAATGGGTAACCCTAAAAATTGAAATGTAAACTCACGGAAAATACAATTCACATAACCGAAAAATTTAACATTCCCCTGTTCTTAATAGTTCGGATTCAGATCCGTTTCTGAAACTGGTATGGCCCAATGCCAGTTGGCATACGGAGGTTGTACCGCAGCGACATTGCGCCTATCGCCAGCCGGGATATCCATCTGTGTAGCCATCATGAAATCAAGGGTCCAGCCCTCTCCTGCCATTTCCTTCAAATATTCCGCAAAAATCACATCATGATTTATGGTCGATGCCGTATAGTAGTCAGGGTTGGTGGGATTAGCCCGGTTCCATATCTTGTTTAAATCCGTTACTGCTCCTTCTGTATTGCCACCGTTCCATCGCACCCATGCCCGAATAAGGTATAAATCCCCGAGGCGAATTAATGGGAACTTGGTAAAGCGACTCAGTTCATTTCCTTGCCCTCCCCGAAAGTACTTGTCAATATATAGTTGCGGAGTATGCACCGCCTTATGCGCCAGCACCGATTCGTATATTAGGTAATCAGGGTCGGAGTCCGTTATTCCCGCTTTATATCCAAGCAGGTAATAATAGAGTTGCTTGCATCTTAAGTCATTCTCGGCCGCAGCTGTCAGTGTATAATCGTCATTCGCCGGATCCGTCATCCAGCCCATTTTATCAAGTGCCCAATAACTGACAGTGAACTGATTCCATCCGCTTTTCACCATATTTCCCAAGCCCCTGCCGCCACCCGTTGCATCGCGGAAGTTGAGGGAAAAAATCATCGCGTAATACATATATTCCCCTTGGTAAGGATAGTTACCTTCGATACCGGAGTGAAACTCAAGGATGGCCTCCCTGGAGATGACATTTCTATCTAATTTATTGAATGCCTCGATGGGTTCTTCCAATGCATAGCGCGCATCATTTTCAGCCGCTTGGATAACGAAATCGAGTTCCTGTTCCGCTGCCGTATAATCACCCATCACAAACAGCACCTTGGCCAGCAGTGCCGCCGCAGCATATTGATTGGCTCTACCTATCGCATAATTTGGCAGCATGGTTGAAGCATTAAACGCCTCTGGCAACATCGCTTTAGCCCTTCTCAAATCGGATACAATCTGTTCGTATAGTTCCGCGTTGGTTCCCAAAGGTATCGAATAAATATCTTCCTTTGTTTCAGGTACCTGTGTGGTAAAAGGAATATACTGTTGGGAATTATCGCCATTATGGACATAAGGAGCGGCAAAAATACGTACCAGGGTATAGAACGCATAGGCACGCAAGAAATGGTATTCTCCGATTTGTCGGAGGTAATTGTCTTCATAATCGGCACTGTTCATCTCCAAATTAAATGGATTGGCATTGGCTGATTCATCCAGTGCAATGGCCGCATTGCAGGTTGTAATTGTTTTATAGGCGTATTGCCAAACGTCGTTATTCAGCGAAACATTTTGATTGAACAACCGGTTGTAAGCCTCATTCCAGGGCACACCGGTCGACGTTTCGGGAAGAAGCTGGGAAGTGCCTGAACTGGCAAATTCCATAAAGGTAGTTCTCCCATTCAAACATTTATAAAAAAGGTTAAAATAAGCCGATGTCAGCCCCTGGTCAAATGTAGTTGTATTGACCCATTGGATCTCCTGCGGCCTTGGGTTATCAAAATAATCCTTACAGGAAGAAAAGAAAACCGTTAGCGCAATCAATAATATTATTTTTTTCATCTTCATAATCGAATCAGTTATAGATTAAATGACAAACCGAAATTCACCGTTCTGGGCAAGGGTAATTGATTCCCCGTTTCGGGGTCATAACCGCTATAACCCGTAAGCGTTAATAAATTGATACCTCCAACATACATCCTAACGTTTTGCAGTTTCATCCTGTTGGCTACTGAAGCTGGAAAGGTATAACCCAATTGCAGGTTGCGCAACTTGATATAATCCGCTTTTTCAAGCAGAAATGTGGAATTGATATTCCTGGAGAAATTAGTTCCAGCCTCCGATGGATTGCCGTCATTGTCAACCGGGTACTTATCGTCGTAAACCAATTTGGGATATTTGGCGATATCTCCCGGATTCTTCCAATAATTGCCAACGAGATCGGTTGTTATAGCCGAAATACCATTCGTACGGTAACTGCCCTGTCCATTCGTATTTTCATTGGGAAGATTGAGCAGGTAATGTCCTCCGGCAAAGGTCAATAGGATGTTCAGGTCGAACGCCTTATACCGAATGGTATTGGTAAGCCCGCCATAGAAGGTTGGCAGATCGCTTTTGCCCGACTGGATCATTTTATTTGCATTCGTATTAGATTCGTTCATGGGGATCAGTCTACCCGTAGAAACCGTCATATAATCATTGTTCCATTTTTCCTCATCCCGTTGTTCAATCATGGGGATTCCCGTTTGCGGGTCAACATGCACAAAGTTTGAAAGGTACCATGTATTCAGCCGCTCCCCTTCTTTACGAATCGTTTGCGTACCTTCATATCCCTTGCCTTTTTCAAATTCGTTCAAGCCTGTCACCTTATTTTCGTTTAAGCTAATATTGAAATCGGTGCTCCAACGGACTGCTTTTGCCACATTCACCGAAGAAACGCTGAATTCCCACCCCCAATTTTCCATATCGCCAACGTTTTCCCATAGCTCGTTTATTCCGAAGCCTGTCGACCATGGCACATTTCCCTTGAGGATCAGATTGGTCATCCGCTGCCGATAATAGGCCACGGATCCCGAAATCCGACTATTAAACAAACCAAAATCAAGTCCCACATCCATATTGCTTGTCGTTTCCCAACGCAGCCCCCGATTCCCCATGGGTCCCAAGGACGTGGATCCAGGAAGAAAATCCCCACCATACTGATCTCTTGTAAGATCCCAATTCATCTGTGTCATGGTTTGGTTGACATTCGTGTTCCCGGTTTGTCCATAACTTCCACGTATCTTTAGTAAATCAATGTCTTGCGAATCAAAAAACGACTCTTCAGACAACAACCATCCGGCACCAACAGCCGTAAACGTAGCCCATCGATTTTCCTCGCTAAAGGCTCCGTGGCCATCTTGCCGAATACTGAAATTGAGAATATACCGATCATTGTACTTATAATTTACCCTTCCAAAAACACCCAGGATAGCCGGAGCGTAATTACTTCTACCGGAAGCCACCGTTCTGTTCATCGGGTTGATCAGTTCCGGATAGTTGCTGTAAATCTGTGTGCCTTCGGCACGGCGCACATAATCATGACCCTTGATTGCCTCCGCACCTACCGTCGTATGGATATGATGATTGCCAAGATCGCGTTCATACGTAGCGTACCCATTCAGGTTCACGGTGCGTTTAGTAATGGCTAGTTCGGCTGCCTCGCTTTGGTAAGGGGTGGTTGACATCAATATGGATGTCCATGAACTGCTATTGGTCAACATCAGGTCTACCCCCACTTCCCCCCTGACACGTAGCCCATCAACAGGTGTATTCCACTCCACAAACGCATTGCTGATGGTACGATACATATCTGACTCATTGCGCACTAAAGCCGGGTCGGAAGAAGCCATGGCATTATAGCCCGAATTGGGAAACCAATAACCGCTCTGCGACGTTTCATCTTCAATCAAGTACCAAGGCAACATCGTAATTAAATTAGACCAGCCACCCGCCGCTCCTTTTCCATGGCTTTGTGGCACACCCTTGTTCTTCAAATACTGTAGGTTCATATTGATACCCATGCTCACCTGTTCAATCGGAGAAAAGTTGAAGTTAAACCGGCCTGTGAGCCGTTCAAAATCGTTGTTCCGAAGTATGCCTTCCTCATTCCGATAATTAAGCGAAAACAGTACCCCACCTGTTTCGAACCCCTTATTTGCCGTCAATCCAAACTGATTGAATTTAGCCGTTTGTGTGAGGGCTCCCAGATGATCGGAATTTATTGCGCTTGCCTCTTCCCGTGTCATGGACGGTTTATTTACGTCCAGAAATTGCACCTGTATAATGGTATTCGGATCAACCTGACCACTAAATCCAGAATTTGCATAGGCTTCGTCATGCAGTTCCCACCAGGTTTTTGAGTCCACCCAGATATCCTCCTGCTTGAATGGCAATGCGGAAACGCCACCGTCATAATTCACAGATACTCCGCTGGCACCCCCTTTATTGGATTTGGTCGTCACCAAGATGACACCTCCGGAACCACGGCTCCCATATACAGCGGTTGCTGCAGCGTCCTTCAACACTTCAATCGACTCAATGTCGGCAGGATTTATCATGGATATCGCCGAAACGGGCTTCACACCATTTGCTTCAAGCTGAGATGATCCCGTGTAAATGGGTACACCATCGATTACCCAGAGAGGTGAGGTACCCAAATTAATCGAGTTGAGCCCCCTGATTAAAATATCTGGGCTGCTCCCCGGATGACCGCTGCTATTACTGATAAATAGTCCGCTGGCCATCCCTTGCATGGACTGCGATAGGTTGGCTACCGGAACTTTATTGATGTCAGCACCTGTAACGGTCGCCACAGAGCCAATGATATCTCGCCTTTTCATCGTTCCATACCCCACTACCACGACTTCCTCCAGATCACTCACCGATTCTTCCATGACCGTATTGATGACATTGGACGTTCCAATCGTCAGCTCCTGAAGTTCAAATCCTACAATGGTGAATACGATAACATTTATAGCTTGGGGAATAAGAATACGGTAACTCCCTTCGTCATCAGTAACAACAGCTTCCGCCGATCCTTTTGCGCGAACCGTTACACCTGATAAGGGCTGTCCTTGCTCATTTGTCACCCGACCAGTGATTTCGCGCTGCTGTATAGTAGCTGATGTACTGAGTTGCTTTCTGGCTTTAATGACGACCATACGGTCGTCCTTATACATGAGGTCAAGTGATTTACCACCAAAACACGTTGTCAGGGCTTCTTCCAAAGATACCTGATCAACATTCATCGTTATTCTGGAGTTTTCCCGGATCAACCCTGGGTCATATATAAAATCATAACCGGTTTGCTTTGAAATTTTTAGTAAAACGTCCCTGACTGTGGCTTTTTTTACATCAATGGTGACCCGCTGTGCGTTTGCAGCGATAGCAATCTGTAAACTTAACACAGTCAAAGCCATCATCACCAAGTTCATCTTCATCAGAAATTTTAATGAATACAATCGCTTTCTTCTGCATATAAATGCAGTGATTTTTTTATACATTTGAAAGATGGGTTAGAATTAGTAATTGGTTTTTTATTATTCTTTTTGCCCATTTGTTCACCTGGTGAACAACATGCCGGGTGCGGGCAAACGCCCCGGCATTTTTAGGTCCTTTTGCTAAATATTTTCACCACATACCGCTCCTTTCAAGCAGCATGTTATATTTCCCTGATAACCAACCTCCTTCCTTCGATATGAAAATCCAAAATTCCGGCTTGCTTAAAATTGGTCAATAATTGCACTAATGTTTTCGATTGCTTCACCATACATCCGAATTTCCGGTTTTCGACATCGCCTTCATAAATAACAGTTACATCGTACCAGCGGGCAACTTTTTGCATGATATATTTTATGCTCTTGTCGTCAAAGCCAAAATAACCGTTCCGCCAAGCTTCAATTTCGTCCACATCTGCTTGACGCACGGCAAAATCCGCTGCATCTGAATGATTAACAACCTCTTGACCAGGCTTTAGAACGACGGATTGGCCCGATGGGCGCGCTACGCGTACACTGCCGGTCATCAATGCGGTCCTGGTCTCTTTTTCCTCGGGATAAGCGGAGATATTGAACCGGGTACCGAGGACTTCAACGGTTTGGGATTGCGTTTTCACGAGAAATGGAATTCGTTCATGCGAAGGATGGAACACAGACGACGCCGATTGGGCTGATGACTGCTGATCTTCCTTATTGCCAACTGCTGATGGCTGACTGCTGATAGCCGACAGCTGATGGCTAACCTCAAAATACGCTTCACCTTCGAGTTCTACTACGCGTTTATCCGAAGCAAATTTGGAGGGGTATTTCAAGGTACTTCCGGCGTTGAGCCATACGTTGGTGCCATCCGACAGCGTGACCTGGTATTGCCCGCCTTTGGGTGTGGTGAGCACTAACAACGTAACGTCATTGCTGCCTGTCCCGAACTTGCTTCGGGAAGGCGGTGTGGGGTCGCTTGCTCGCGATGACGAATTGATTAATGAACCGTCTTGGTAGGTGATGCTTTCAGAACCAACGATGATACCGTTTTGAGCCTCGCTCAAATCTATCGTATGGCCGTCGGCTAGGGTAAGCGTTGCTTTACTGCCTCCTGGCAGGACATCGTTGCCGACTGACTGGATGACAGCCGGCTGCTGGTTGTTGCTGGCTTCCTGATAAAAATAAAAACGAAAACCAACAGCTAACACAACAACCAATATCGCCGCAGCAGTAAACCAACTTTTAAAACTACTGCCCTTGCGAGTGCGAGACCGGATGCTGGCATCTAACTTCTGTTTTACAGTATCTACAAAATGAGTTAGCGCTTCCTCCTCGTCTTGTTGGGTCTCCAACCGCTTAAATTCCTGCCTCACCAACGTCCGTAGCGTCGCCTGATCTTCTTCCAAATTAAAATAGCGCAAAAGCTCGTCCAACTCATCATGATTATGTGCATTGGCCAAGTATTTCTGAAATAAGATCAGGATACGTCTGTTGGTGCTCACTGTTTTTTCTTCAGCTTATACGCTTCAGCAGAAAAAACCAGTAGCTCCGTTAATAAAAAATTGATGTACTTGGATTATTGTTAATTCCCAGATCAATTTAACAGACTGATTACAAATAGCATAGTCGTAATGAAGCTTTGTGTATTAAAGTATTTTTTCAGGAAAAGATTTGATTTCTTAATGTGGTCATTTACCGCGGAAACGGATATTTTCAACAATTGGCTTACTTCCTCGTAGCTTTTTGATTCCAATTTACAGAGCACAAACACTTTCCGGCGTTGCGGTGATAATTGATCAATGGCGCGGTACAACTGCTCTTTACGCTCTTTGCTAAATAAACCGGCCTCGATATGTGAATAAATTTCGGTAGATGTAACCATGAAATGCGCACGCATTTGTTTGTCTCGTGCAGCCCTGCGGAAGAAATCAACAACCAGGTTTTCGGCCATGCGGAATAGGTATGCTTTGATGGATTTCTCCGGGTCTATCTTCGATTTGTTTTCCCAAAGTTTCATAAAAAGATCTTGCAGCGCTTCATCAGCCAATTCACTGGATTTCAAAAATCGCAACAGAACTTTAGCGAGCGGCCTTTTATAGGTATCATAAAGTTGGTCAAAAGCCGCGTAATCCCCACGCCGAAATCGTTGCAGCAATTCCTTTTCATCAACGTCGTTGGATATAGCCTGCATTTTCAAGTTTATATGTGGCATCAAGTTGCAAGTTAGCAAAACTAAAAAAACCCAGGCAATAATTTTTCAACAAAACGTAACGAAAATTTCACGTTTGCATGATGTCGGCCCGAAAAATTTAACATTCCCCTGTTCTTTAATAATGATAGCCGATGAATCCAGCGGCTCCGGTCACTAATATTTTCATGGTTATAAATTCGGCCTAGGGCGCCTCAGGACCAGGCCTCAAAGATAACACCTTTTTGCCATTTGATGACACGGCAAGAACAACATTAAGGCAATTGCATGCTAATCCGTCACCGCATCAAATGTATCCGGAAAAGTGAGCCCGAACTTCTCGGCCATACCGGGGTTATATACTCTTTTCCTTACCGTGACCATATTCACTTGCAAGCCATCGGTCGATTGGTTCCTGAGGTATGTGGCAGCCTGCGCACCACTTTGATAGCCCCATTGATAGATATCCGCACCGAAAGCGGCAACCGCCCCCCTGACCACTAGGCCCGCTTCACTGGTAAACACGGGAATTCCCTTGTCATTACAATTTTTCAAGATGGTTTCAAATGCCGCGAACACGGTATTGTCAGGGTTGGCAAAAAATGCATCAATATCATTGGTCAGCAGTGAGCGGACGACCAATTGCGCCTCGGCCGAAGAATTGAGGGGCAAAGCCACCAAACGCACACCTAGTTTTTTGGCAAGGTTGGCAATCCGTTCATGGGCGTCCACAGACTGGGGCTCGGATTGGTTATAAATCATACCCACGGTAAGTTTTCCGTTTTTGGGGTGAACGATTTCGGTGATGATGGTAAAAGAGGTATCGATATAATTCAGGTCTTCACCCGTACCGAACAAGTTGGCCGGGGGATTGCCTTCGGCATCCGTCAAGCCAAGAATTTCGGGCATGGCCGTCACCGTCATAAACACAGGAATGGCCTTACTCCGCTGGATGGCTGCCATGGTAGCCAATGTAGTGCTGGTACCCATGATATCTACCTGCTGGCTATTGAAATAGCTGATAATTTGGTTAAGTGTAGCGGCATCACCCTGCGCATTGCGATGGATGAACGTAACCGTGCCCTGTTGCTCACTATAGCCACTATCTCTCAGCGCATCTTCAAAGCCCTGTCGCGCCTGGGCAATGGTAGCATCCTCAAATGCTTCTACGAACCCGATGAGTGGTGTCCCTTCTCGCCGCTGGGAAGACTGGCAGGAAAACAACGAAGCAATGGCAACTAGCCCAAAAAGATAGAAAACGTTTTTTGACATCGTGATAGCTTTTGCTTAATGAACAGGTGAAATTACAAGAAATTCATGTGTAAAGCAAAACGCTTTGTCCACTGGCCCACTCAAAGGGGTATCTTCGCAGTCCTCAGTTCGAAGTGAAAACGGATGGGGAAGGGATTTCCCTGACTTCTACCGTACCACCATGTTCAAGAATAGGGCAATCTTTGGCCAATTCAATGGCGTTTTCCATATCAGTGGCCCTCAGCACGATAACGCTAACTACCCTCAGGTTATCCGAAATAACGGATTCCTTTTTAACCGATCTGCCTGCATCGGAAACATGGTAGCTCTCGCCCGGAAAAGCAAAACTGATTATATAATTAACCGTGCCGACTTCCTCAAACCCGAAATGACCGTCGTCTATCATACTTGCAAGGTATAACTACACTCAAATGGTCAAGATACAAAATTCTACCAATATGATTATAAGTGGATGCTATTACCTGTGCCAGGTGACATTATAGACAGATACCAATTAAACCTTTTAGGTGCATAGTTGTTCTAAAGTGCATAGCTGCTCTAATTAATAGTTTAGCCAACTATCAAAACTGCGTTTGCTTTATCCAAAAGTTACAAATGAGCGAGCAAGAACCATTAACGTACTATATCCACTTGATGAACCGAGCTGGATTTGGCCTTTCAACGAAAGAGCTCCAAACCATACATGGCACTCCTTTTGCCGAATTCCGGCAATCATGGATTAACCGATCCAATGAACCGGCAAAGCCGCTTATCGTCGTTGAAGAAAATACCCGGACCCCACAACGACAGAAAAAAGACCGGCAACAGGTACAACGCGAGAATAATCGGGCAATCGCACAGCTCAATCTCTTATGGATGGATGAAATGACCGATAGCAAGGTACAGCTTCGCGAAAAGTTAGCGTTGTTTTGGCACGGGCACTTTGCCTGCAGGAGCAATAATGCCTACTTTCATCAGCAGTTGCTCCACCGTATCCGTGAGCATGCATTGGGGAATTTTGGCACCCTGCTCCAGAAAGTCGGGCAGTCTGCGGCTATGTTGCAATTCCTTAATAACCAGCAAAACAAAAAGCGCCATCCGAATGAGAACTTCGCCCGAGAAGTGATGGAACTCTTTACGTTGGGAAGAGACAACTATACGGAAACAGATATCAAGGAAGCTGCCCGAGCCTTTACCGGATGGTCATTTGACCAATCGGGTGAATTCGTCTTTCGCGAACAGGTTCATGACCAAGGTCGAAAAACCATCTTTGGTAAACAGGGCAACTTCAAGGGTGAAGACGTGTTGGAGCTGTTATTGGAACGTGAAGAGACCGCCTCATTCATTGCAGGAAAACTATACCGTTACTTAGTGAACGACACTCCTCATCCCGAACATGTAGCATGGTTAAGCAAGCGTTTCCATCAAGGCAACTATGAACTATTGCCGCTTATTGAGGATATTCTGACGGCCCGTTGGTTCTATGAGGACGCTAACATGGGAAATCTCATCAAATCTCCCGTGGAGTTGATCACGAACACCCGTCGCCTGCTCAACTTAAACATTGAAACCCCAAACAGCCTCATCCAACTCCAACGGAACCTCGGACAATGGTTGTTCCATCCACCCAATGTGGCCGGTTGGCCCAGTGGAACGGATTGGATAGACAGCTCCTCACTGGTAGCACGTATGCGGATCCCCCTATTAATTAGCAAGGAGGAAACATTTTACCCAACCAAGAAACAAGATGACGATGTGCAGATGGGTATGCAACGCCAAGTCAAAAAACCAGAGCGGAATAAGGGACTGCGACTTTTGGCGATAGCAGATTGGGATGGCTTTGGCAATCAGCTCAGTGCCGTGGCAAATAGCAAATGGCAGGATTCACTGCCCACATTGATGCTAGGCATCAATGCGCAACGCCTCGACAGCCGATTATTGCAGAACCTGGTGAAATCGAAAGAACTAAGCAGCCTCACCCTAGCCCTAATGGGCACACCCGAATATCAATTAGCTTAATGGACAGCGATTATGAGTATCTTGATCAAACGTAGGGAATTCTTAAGATTAAGCGGTTTTACCACGGCGTCGCTAATGGCTCCTCGCTTTCTGAATGCCTTTGGCCAGCAGGGCTTACCGCCGAAGGGCAAGGTGGTCGTGGTGTTGCAACTAGACGGAGGTAACGATGGGTTGAATACCGTCATCCCCATCAGCAACGACCTTTATCACCGAGCTCGGCCAAAAATCGCGCTGACAGCAAAAGATGCGCTTGGCCTGACCGATGATGTGGCCTTGCATCCTTCCTTGGTAGGTCTCCGTGAACTTTACCAGCAAGGGCAACTAGCCATCCTTAACCAGGTAGGTTATCCTGAGCCCAACCGCAGCCACTTCCGGAGCATGGATATCTGGCAAACAGCTAGCCAAAGTGATGAAGTGTTGCATACCGGATGGATTGGCAGGGTATTGGATATCAAGCAATCACCATCCTGGGCACTGGAAATGGATGAAGTGCTGAGCCTTGCCCTGAAAGGCAAAGAAACCAAAGGGCTTTCCGCGGGGAACCCATCACGGTTACACCGCGATAGCAACGGACCACTATTCAAACAATTGGCTGCAAGCCATGCGGCACAACATACCCATGGAATGGCTAGTTACCTTTATAAAACCTTGGCAGAAACCGTGAGCCATGCCGACCGTATCTTCAAGGAAAGCAAGAGTCACGCCACCAAAGCCCCTTATCCAAACACATTACTGGGTAATGATTTCAAGACCGTGGCCTCCTTAATCCTTTCCGATATGGATACCCAAGTATATTACCTAAGCTTGGGAAGCTTTGATACCCATGTAAACCAAAACCAACGACAGTCAAACCTATTCACCCAGCTGGACGACGCAGTCATGGCCTTTGTCAAAGACATGAAAGCCAACAACCGGTTCGAAGACATCCTGCTTTTCACGTTCAGCGAATTTGGCCGTCGAGTAGCCCAAAACGCTAGTGGTGGTACCGATCATGGAACGGCAAACAATCTATTTTTCATCAGCGGATCACTCAAGCAGCAGGGATTGCTCAATCCCTTGCCAGACTTAGGAAATCTGCAGGATGGGGATTTAACACATGAAATTGATTTCAAACGGGTATATGCCACCATCCTCGAAAACTGGCTGGACAATGACTCCAAAGCCATCCTGGGATCCTCGTATTCCAAGCTCGGATTTATATGAGCGGACTTAGGTGCAGCTAAGCATTGTATTTTTCGGTTATAGCAACAAAGCTAGGTGTTTCGAGGGAATATAATGGCACACTTCAGATGCCTAAGTCGATAGTTTATTTGCTAATCTTGGAAAATATGCGAATTTAGCTAAATTTGTAGATAAGATAAAGTGTGAAGAATGAAAGCCACCATGCAAATAGACGTTACGTTTGACCAACTGCTGTCACTCGTTAAACAATTACCGAGAAGACAAAAATTAAAACTGACCAAAGAGTTGGAGCGAGAAATTGTTGGCTCCAAGTTATCAAAACTCTTGAAATCTTTCGAAGCCAATGAATTAAGTTTAGAAACGATAGATGATGAAGTGGAAAAAGTAAGGCAGGAAATTTATGACAAGCAAAAACATTAAGGTCATCTTTGACACGAATGTTTGGATTAGCTTTCTCATCGGCAAGCGTTTAAAAAATATAAAACAATACATTACAGATGGGCAAATTACGATAGTGACAACCGAACAACTGCTGACAGAGATAAGGATAGTTACGGGAAGAGAAAAATTAAAAAAGTATTTCCCTAAGGACAGCGTTAACGAATTGATTGACTTACTAGAAACCTTAGCCGAAAAACTTGAAATCAAACCCATGCATTTTATAAGCCGTGACCCAAAAGACAATTTCCTGTTAGACTTGATTGATTTTTCCAAAGCAGATTATTTGGTAACAGGCGATAAAGATTTATTGGAACACAATCCTTTTAAAACCGCACAAATATTAACACCAACTGAGTTCGAAAAAGCGCTATCGAATGGATAAAAACCTGAGCGGGCTGATATTCGAACGAGCCGTCTTAAACCTTAGCCCACATCCACCCCAATTACTTCAAACACATTCCTGCTTTGCTCCATAATCGGCACCGGATAGCCGCCCAACAGCTTGTAAAACGACATACCGAAACAAACAATCACTGGATCGGAGGATGCCTCCGGCAATTCCAACCGGAAGGTCTGCGCTGGGATGGCCTGATGGCCCAACGGTATCAATTCTTGGTGTTGTACCGCAAATGGCAGCCAATCGTGGTTTTCATTGAACGATAGTGCAGCGGCGTGAAAACTGCATAGCTCGGCATCCTTGGGTACAGCCATCGCTGCATTCGGATAGACTTCTGGCAGGATGATTACTACCTGCCCCATGTCATGCTGATAGGTATAACGCGGCGGCATGAACAGCACATCTTTCAATGCCGCAACCGCATTGAAGCTAAACCCATAAAGCAGAGGGAGATTTCCGGGCAATACCTTGCGGTTTCCACGGTCGTGCCTGGCATCAGCCCTAACAATGGAAGTCATCCGTGGTGTCAGTCTATTCACTAACGTGTTATCCTCGAATAGCTTGTAGCGCTCGCCCAACACCCGTTTTACCGTCAGACGAATCTGCTTCGCCGCACTGCTGGCACGACCGAACTCCGTGTTATTTTCACGGGTTCTCGCAAAACGTGGATCCTTAGCGATGCGTGCCTTGCTGACTCCTGAATGCTGCCTGACTTGTGGTTTACCGTTGCTTTGGTAGAAGGTCAAATTCCCAATTTTTCCTTCCAGTGTGATTGAACTTTTCTGAATGGCCATGGTTTATGGCGTAAATGATTAGTACAAAGTTACGGAAAACCCGTGGATTATCCAATCATTGGTTACGGATTCCTTGTGTATTACTCAGCGATTCGTCATATAGAAAAAGGTAAATTAAAGGTGGATTATATGTGGGTAATACGTGGATAAACCGTGGCTAATGGGTAGATGATACATAAGTAAAACAGGTAGCGGTCTTGTCCTGAATAGCTATACACAACTTGATTCACCCGAAAATCCCCCTGACAATGATTTGAGACAATTCCGATATGTAAGCAACATGTGTACACGGTAAGTCCACGTTTGACAGCCTTTTTTCACTTTTTTCTTGATAATAAAAAAATCTTACGTACATTTGGCACATCAAAAATTGAAAATGATATCACACAATAATGCATATTGGTTTTTTGGCTACTTTTATTTTAGTGATAAAAGCCGGGATTGATATGCATTAACAACGTATAAAAATACAAAGTGTAGCATGGTCCCGGCAAATAAAGCCGGGACTTTTTTTTGACCCATAACTGCAATTGATGAGCATAAAAGTAGCGATACAGGGCACCAAAGCTTCCTTCCATGAGGAAGCCGCACTGAAATATTTCGGAAATAAGATCGAAACCATTGAATGTGACTCGTTCAAAAAGACCTGTGAAGTATTGAAACAGGGAAAAGCCGACTACGTAGCAATGGCTATCGAAAATTCCATTGCGGGGAGTCTGCTACCCAATTACAACCTTTTGCGCGACTACCGCTTCCAAATCGTGGGGGAAGTATACCTACACATCCAACTGCATCTCATGGTGCTGCCGGGCGTGAAGCTCCGTGACGTCAAATTTGTGGAATCACACCCCATCGCTATCCAACAATGCAATGATTACCTGGAAGAAAATCCCCACATCAAGGTGAGTGAAGGGGAAGATACCGCAGCATGCGCCCGGAAAATCAGCGAACAGCAGTTGAAAGATACCGCCGCCATCGCCAACCAGCTTGCCGCCAAATTATATGGGCTGGAAATATTGGAACGCCGTATCGAGACCAACAAGAAGAACTATACGCGGTTTCTTATATTGGCCATTGATGCCGAAGAGAAGGGATCCGTAAACAAGGCCTCGTTGTCCTTCCAGACAGGTAATGGTGTAGGCTCACTCTCCACGGTACTGCAATGCTTTGCCGAGCAACATATCAATCTGAGTAAGATACAGTCGATGCCTGTGCTGGGTAAACGCAATGAATATGAATTTTACGTGGATGTGGAATGGCAAAACCAATCGGAATATGATATGGCCATCCGCAAGGTATTGAAACATACCATCAATTTCAATATTATGGGGGAATATGTGAAGAATGATAAGGTTTAGTAAGTCGGAAAATTGGGAAGTCGGAAAAACCGGAAGCTGAACGAAGTGGAGTCCCGATGATAAGCGAAACCCGACGTAGGAGGGTTCATTGATGCCTTTAAAGGCAAACAGGAAATCAATAATTAACAAATAAACAAATAAGACAATGAAACAAACGTTAGACATTTTACCGTTAAAATCATGGTTTGATACCGGCAATGAGCCGTTAATCATCGCCGGGCCTTGTAGCGCCGAAACCGAAGAACAGTTGCTGGCAACCGCCCATCTGCTTGCCAATACAGGGAAAGT
This sequence comes from Parapedobacter tibetensis, assembly GCF_024704835.1. Taxonomy (GTDB): domain Bacteria; phylum Bacteroidota; class Bacteroidia; order Sphingobacteriales; family Sphingobacteriaceae; genus Parapedobacter; species Parapedobacter tibetensis. Next base: position 36,234 of record NZ_JAMXBE010000014.1, on the reverse strand, counting down.
ATCTGTGCTACGTGCGGGCATTTGGAAACCCCGTACCCGCCCGGGTGAATTTGAAGGCGTTGGTAGCGTCGGCCTCCAATGGCTGCGCAGGGCCAAAGAGGAAACCGGGCTACCCATTACGACAGAAGTAGCCACCGCCAAACATGTGGAGGAAGCTTTAGCCGCAGGTGTCGACATCCTTTGGATAGGTGCCAGATCCACAGCCAACCCCTTCACCGTGCAAGAAATCGCCGATGCACTGAAAGGTGTAGACGTGCCTGTATTGGTCAAAAATCCAGTCAATCCGGATCTCTCACTTTGGCTCGGTGCCTTGGAACGTGTAAACCGTGCCGGCATCCGAAAATTGGCAGCCATCCATCGTGGTTTCTCGTCGTATGAGAAAACGGCTTTCCGTAATGAACCAATGTGGGACCTAGCCATACAATTAAAAACCCTTGTGCCCGAACTACCCGTTATCAATGACCCAAGCCACATTTGCGGGAATCGGGAACTGATCCCTTACATCGCACAAAAAGCATTCGATATGGACATGCAAGGCCTTATCGTTGAATCACATATCGATCCGTCTGTGGCGTGGACCGACGCCAAGCAACAGCTTACACCGCAGGCATTGGCAGATCTCATCAGTCACCTTGCGCTCCGGCACGCTGAATCAAACGACCCCGTGTTTGAAGATAAATTGGCCGCATTACGGAAGGAAATTGACAAGCTAGACGATAAAGTTATCCAAGTGCTTGCTGACCGGATGAAAATCGTGGAAAAAATCGGCGAATACAAACGTGACAATAACGTAACCATCCTTCAGGTAAGCCGTTGGGACGAAATCATCCACAAACGGAGCAATGTAGCCCAAGCACTCAAATTGGACAAGGAGTTTACGGTGAAGATGTTGGAGTTGATTCATAATGAATCCATCCGCAAGCAAAATGAAATCATGAACACCAAACCGGTTGCCGAAGCATAATGAATACAAACGCTGTAAAGCTTTCTCATTCATCAAAAACCCTGTCGGGCACCGTACAACTCACCGGTTCGAAAAGTGAGAGCAACCGTGCCTTGATTATTCAGGCACTAGGTAATGGAACGGTACATATCGACAACCTGTCTTCAGCGGCCGATACGGTAACCCTACGGCAGGCACTGGAAACCATAGCGGCTTCCGATGCCGAAGAAACCGTTATTGATATCGGACCAGCTGGCACAGCCATGCGGTTTTTGACTGCCTACCTAACCACCGCTAAAGGCAACTACGTGCTTACCGGAAGCAAACGGATGAAGCAGCGCCCCATTGGCATTTTAGTGGATGCACTGAAAACATTAGGTGCCGACATCCGGTATGCCGAGGAGATCGGTTATCCTCCGCTCGCCATCAATGGTGGATTTATGCAGAAAACACCCGAAGTACGGGTTCAGGGCAATGTGAGTAGTCAATATTTGTCGGCATTGCTGCTTATCGCTCCTTCCTTGCCCCACGGACTCCGCTTGAAAATCGAGGGAGAGCTTACTTCTCGTCCGTACCTCAGCATGACCCTCAATATGCTCCTCCAAGCAGGCGTCGATCACGAATGGAGCGGGGATACCATCCACATTGCTCCCCAACAAACCCAGCCCAGTACATTGGCCATAGAACCCGATTGGAGTGCCGCGTCTTATTGGTACGCCATGGTCGCCTTGTCTGCCTCGGGCAACATTTTCCTTCCTGAACTAAAACGAAATAGTTTACAGGGCGATATGGCCATTGTAGACATCATGGTGCACTTTGGCGTGGCTTCGTCCTTTGAAAATGGCGGCTTGCGCATCCAAAAGACAACCACCCATTCAGACAAAACGCTATTCGATTTCAAAGCATGTCCGGATTTGGCCCAAACTGCTATCGTGTGTGCCGCCGCCCTGAAGCGCGACCTATCTTTTACTGGGCTTCAAACACTCAAGATCAAGGAGACCGACCGGATTGCGGCCCTGCAAAATGAACTGGTGAAATTTGGTGTAAAGCTTGTGGAGGATGGAGAAATTTGCCATCTCGATACCGCGGGCTTATACCAACCGGAACATCTTGTCATTGATACCTATGAAGACCATCGGATGGCCATGGCCTTTGCCCCATTGGCGCTGATGTTTGATCCTGTACAGATCAATGAACCCGAAGTGGTGGAAAAATCCTATCCCGATTTCTGGAAACATTTGAAACAACAGGGATTTATTATATCTTAGCTGCAAGTTGGGCAGTTGGAACGCTGATGACGCGGATTTACACAGGTTGTTAATCATTTATCCGTGTCGTCCGTGTTCAATTTTTGTGGGAAAGAAGTCTAGACGTTAGCGAGACAGAGAAGAAGAAACTTCTATGAAAAAATTGTACATCTAAAATCTACATTCTAAAATACACATGGCAGGAAACTCATTTGGAGATGTATTCCGTATAACTACGTTTGGCGAATCGCATGGTGAGGCAATCGGCGTGATCATTGATGGATGTCCACCAAATATTGATATCGATGAAACGTTTATCCAATCCGAACTGGATAAACGTCGCCCCGGGCAGTCAAAAATCACTACCCAGCGCAAGGAGAGCGATACCGCGAAAATCCTTTCAGGTGTATTTGAAGGAAAAACCACGGGCACACCATTGGCGATGCTCATCCCCAACGAAGACCAACGTTCGAAAGATTATTCCCATATCAAGGACAAATACCGCCCCTCGCATGCCGACTATACCTATGAGGTAAAATATGGCATACGCGATTACCGTGGAGGGGGGCGCTCATCAGCACGCGAAACCGCTGCCCGTGTGGCCGCAGGTGCCGTAGCCAAAAGTTTTCTCTCGCAATTCGGCATACGGATTTTTGCCCATGTGTCCGGTGTAGGAAAGATAGAGGCACCCAACTTGGTGTCGCATGATATTGACGAACTGACGCAAATCCGCGAAAGTAATATCGTGCGTTGTGCCGATCCGGCCACGGCCAATGAAATGATTGCCTTCATCGATGCCATACGTAAAGCCGGGGATACCGTGGGTGGACGCATCAGCACCGTGATACAGCATGTACCGGTAGGGCTTGGTGAACCCGTGTTTGATAAATTGCATGCCGATTTGGCAAAAGCTATGATGAGCATCAACGCCGTGCATGGATTTGAATACGGCTCCGGCTTCGCAGGCTCGGAAATGCAAGGATCTGAGCACAACGACCTATTTACCAATCCTGAAAATGATGCCGAAAAGCTGAAGACCTTAACCAACTTCTCAGGAGGCATCCAAGGGGGCATTTCCAACGGCATGGAAATCACGTTCCGTACGGCATTCAAACCTGTAGCCACCATCATGCGCGCTCAGCAAACCATCAGCCGGGAGGGTGAAACTACCGAGATCACCGGAAAAGGAAGACATGATCCTTGTGTGGTACCCCGCGCAGTTATTATTATAGAAGCCATGGCGGCGTTGGTCCTCGCTGATCATTTACTTAAAAACCAGATTTACGATGCAGCAAGATAACAGCCCGTATGTGATGGCTGCTGATGTGGGAGGTACCCATATTACTGCGGCTGTCATCCATACACAAGATTGGTCAATCTTACCTCATAGTATTGTCAGGCATCGGGTAAATTCAGCAGCTTCTGCTAAATCGATTTTATATACTTGGACGGAAGCACTGACCGCTTCCTTCAAGGACATATCAGCCAAGCATTTACCTGTCGGCATTGCCATGCCTGGCCCGTTTGACTATGATAATGGCATATCATTAATTCACAATCAGGATAAATACGATGCATTATACCAAGTGAATATTAAGCAGGAATTGGCTTCCATGTTGTCCACAGAACCAGCGAATATCCGTTTCATCAATGATGCTGCGGCATTCCTCCAAGGCGAAGTTTTCGCAGGGGGCCATGATGATCATCAAAAGATCTTAGGAATCACGCTGGGTACCGGTTTGGGAAGCGCCATATGGGAACAAGGGGGAAATGCGGTAGACGCCGATTTATGGGACACACCATACCAAGATAGCATCATGGAGGAATACTTGGTAACCCGATGGTTTGTCCGAAGGGCAGCGCAAAATAACATGAAAGTGACCGGACTCCGCGAGCTGCTTCAACTACGGGGCCAGCATCCTTTTGTAGCGGACATATTGGCCGAGTACAGCCATCACCTGACCAACTTCATCCAATTCTTCGGCGAAAGGGAAGGAACGAACAGGTTCATCATAGGTGGTAATATCTCCAAGGCTTGGGACATTTTCCATAGTTTCAATTCCAAAGCATTAGACCGCTTCGACATCCATATCAGCCAACTGGGCGAACATGCAGCATTGATTGGCGCTGCATCAGTATTTGTTTAATATCCTTAATGAGTGTCCGTCTTTGTAAATCCGCAATACCCGCGTCATCCGCGTTCTATTTTTAGTTGAATAATGGTGGGTAATCCTTCGGATTCGACTCACTCATCATACTGTACACCGCTTCGATCACGTCATCTGCCGACGGCTTGGAGAAATAGTCCCCATCTGATCCATATGGAGGTCGGTGAGCCTTGGCTGTCAGCGTACGGGGTTGTCCATCGAGATGGTAGTACCCATTTTGTTCCTCCAATATTTGCTGCAAGATAAATGCTGAGGCACCCCCCGGCACATCCTCATCTACTACCAATAATTTATTCGTTTTCCTCAGCGATTGGGCACATAGGTGTTCCTCATCAAAGGGTTGCAGGGTTTGCGGATCAACGATCTCGATAGAAATACCGAGCTTGCCGAGCTCAGTGGATGCTTCCTGCACGATACGTAACGTAGATCCATAGGATACCACAGTTACATCTTTTCCTTCCTTTACCACTTCCGCCCTGCCCAATGGCACAGTAAACTCTCCGACATTTACAGGCATACGTTCCTTGAGCCGGTATCCATTCAGGCACTCGATTACCAAAGCGGGTTCGTCAGACCGGAGAAGGGTATTGTACATCCCTGCCGCCTGCGTCATGTTGCGGGGTACACATATGTGAATGCCCCTTAGTGAGCCGAGAATCATGCTCATAGGCGATCCCGAATGCCAGATGCCTTCCAATCGATGTCCACGCGTACGGATAATCAACGGCGCCTTTTGACCGGCTTTGGTCCGATAGCTGAGGCTAGCCAAATCATCGGTCAGCACGGTGAGACCATATACCAAATAATCCAAGTATTGGATTTCCGCGATGGGCCGTAATCCACGCATGGCAAGGCCAACGCCCTGGCCAATGATGGCAGCTTCACGGATGCCCGTATCAAAAATACGGTGCTCGCCATACTTGGCCTGTAATCCGGCAAACCCCTGGTTCACATCTCCTATCTTGCCTACATCTTCTCCAAAACCTATCAGCCGAGCGTCCCGGGCAAAATTAGCGTCGAAGCATGCATTCAATACTTCCCTGCCATCCACGGTTTTACTATCCGCAGGATAATCAGCAGGGACAATGGGTACATGTTTGGGCGATTCTACCGTTTCCGTAAACAGGCCGCTATTGTATCGATCTTTATTGATTTCTTGTTTTTCACTATACCAAGCCAATAATGCCGACTTTGCTTCGCTAGGGGTGCCCCGCAGCAAACGAATAACTCGCCTCACCGTACTGTACACTTCTTTGAGCGAAGGTTCGGTATTCGACTTCAATTCGTTGAGCAATAACCGCACGGTACCATCAGGAATTGCTGCTAATAAGACAATAGCCTCATCTACTTCCCACTTGAGTGTTTTATTATAATCTGTCCACGCTCTTCGTTGCTCGATGCGTACCTGTTCTTTTACCGTGCGCTCGATACCTGTCAATTCATCTTCATCGGTTATCCCTGATTCGATTATCCAGACCCGCATTTTAGCAATACAATCAAGCTCTTTTTCCCAAGCCAGACGTTCTTTAGACTTGTAACGTTCGTGTGAACCGGATGAGGAATGGCCCTGCGGCTGGGTCATCTCCGTTACATGAACCAGCACGGGTACATGCTGCTCTCTACTGATCTTTGCTGCCTTCTCGTATGTTTCGCAAAGGCCCGGATAATCCCATCCCTTCACCTTAAAAATCTCAAACCCCTCACCATTTTCATCCCGTTGGAAGCCCTTAAGCACTTCCGAAATATCTGCTTTGGTCGTTTGTACCTCATTGGATACCGAAATACCGTATCCGTCGTCCCATATGGAAATCACCGTAGGGATTTGCCGAACACCAGCGGCGTTCACCGCTTCAAAAAAGACTCCTTCAGAGGTGGAAGCATTGCCTATTGTACCGAATGCAATTTCGTTCCCATTATTGGAAAAGCTGCTCATATCGGCCAAATCAGGATTATTTCGATATATTTTAGAGGCAAGCCCAAAACCCAAAAGGCGCGGCATCTGTCCGCCGGTTGTAGAGATATCCGCCGACGAATTTTTCATCAAGGTTTGGTCTACCCACTTTCCTTCTGGCGTGAGCATCCGGGTGGCAAAATGGCTATTCATCTGCCTACCAGCAGATGATGGATCCGCTTCCACATCTGGATGGGCATAGAGCTGTGAAAAGAATTGGTAAATCGAGATAATCCCTGATGCAAACATGAAGGTTTGGTCGCGGTAATACCCTGAACGCCAATCACCAAGTTGGAACACTTTGGCCATGGCTATTTGTGCCAACTCCTTCCCATCTCCAAATACGCCGAACTTTGCTTTGCCAGTAAGCACTTCTTTACGGCCTAACAAACTTACAAACCTGCTTTCTACAGCAATTCTGTAATCTTCTATTACAAAGGCTCTGAAATCGTCAAAACTTAGTTTAGCATGGGCCGACTCGCTATGTTTAGTATGGGTATCGGACATAATTAAATTGCGTTTGCTCCAAAAATAGTAAAAAAATATTCGTTTGAAAGGGTATTATACCTTTAAATTCAGATGCTCGTGTTGGTTTCGGCAAAATTGGTCATTTCGTATAAACCGCTGTATACTTGCTAGGAAATCCCTACCTTTACGGCTTTCAATATAAGTAATAACGTATATCGCGTTAAAAGATTGTAACGGCAACCCATTAAATGGTGAGGAAAGGGCCGTCGAGCGGGAATCGAATGCGAGGCTGAAAAGACGTTTGCCTTGAATATTATTGCGTTTCTTTTTTTGATACAAAAACTTTTCAGCATTTTCGCTAAACCTTTGAAAGGCGATTACGTTAATAAGGTGACAGGCATCAAAAATTATATATAACCCTTGAACAAACTCGGTAGAATAGCGATTAAGACACTCCTTTGGATAATAGGGAGTGTCATCGGACTAATATTATTGCTATTCATTTTAATACGAATCCCCGCCATTCAGAACTATGTGGCGCAAAAAGTGACCTCATACGTCGAAAATAAAATCAAAACCCCGGTGCGTATCGCCCGTATAAGTCTTGATTTACCCAAATTGCTCGTACTCGAGGGCGTATATTTCGAGGACCAATCGCAAGACACACTTCTTGCAGGCGAAAAATTAAGGGTAAACATCAGCATGTTGAAATTGCTGAAAAACACAGTGGAAATCAGCCGAATTGATTTGCACGGTGTCACGGCCAAGATAAATCGTACCCTCCCCGATAGCACATTCAACTTCGATTACATCATCCGCGCATTCGTGGGTGAACAGCAAGAACCTTCCCCTGCTGACAACACCGCACCCATGAAGTTTAATATCGACAGGGTAAACTTCGACCGTGTCCGTTTCCTTTATCGGGATGAAATAATCGGGATGGCGGCGGAAGTGAACCTCAACCACTTGGATACACGCATCGAGACCTTTGACCTTGAAGGCAATATGCGTTTCGGCCTACCGCGCATCACGATTGATGGCCTGAACGCATCGATAAGGCAATGGGCGGTGGCCCAGCCTGAGGAAATGCCAGACGCCGAGGACTTCGGCCTTATGGACACTTCCTCCAGTTCACTGCTTCCAGATATAGACATTAATAGATTAGATCTAACCAACATTGACTTCAGCTACGTAGACGAGGCCAGCGCATTGGATACGCGTTTTAAAATAAACAAGCTGTTGGCCAATATCAACAAGCTGGACTTAAACGGTGAGCTTATCGATGCGAAATCCATCGATCTGGATGGATCGGACTCGCGTGTTTTCTTCGGGCAAGCCGTAAAGCCATCTCCTTCTTCGAGTGACACATCGGCCAGTGAACCAGCAAACTGGAAACTAAAAGCTGCGTCCTTACAACTTACGAACACCAATTTCGCATATGAAGATGCAAACCAACCTCGCATAGCTAAGGGCTTTGACTATGGAAACATGGGGTTAACCGAGGTAAACGGCGACGTCCGTGATTTCTATTACGCCCCAGATTCCATCAGTGGAAGTTTCGGTGAACTGCGTGCAAAGGATCGCAGCGGGTTTATATTAAATCAGTTCAAGGGTGATTTGATCTACACAAACCAAGGCGTTGAAATACGTAACCTTTACGCCGAAACACCCAACACGCAACTACAAGACTACATCAAAGTGTCTTATCCTTCACTGGAAACTATCACCGAAGCGCTTGGCAGTATTCAATTTGCCGCCGACATCAAAGAAAGCCAAATCGCCATGGAGGATGTCTTGTTTTTTGTTCCCGATTTGGATACCATAGAAATCATGAAGCCGATTTGGCAGCATACTTACCACATCAGCACGGAAATCGATGGTCGCCTTGACGATCTGCACATCCAGAACATGGACTTGACGACACTCGATAAAACCCATATCGTAGGTAGCATCCACCTCAAGGGACTGCCTGATACCGATAACCTACAGCTCGATCTTGACTTACAGGAATTGACCACCGGAAAAATAGATTTGGATCGATTAATCGCCCGCAGCCTCTTGCCAGACACCCTCAATTTCCCGTCCGATATCCACCTCGCGGGTACGTTCAATGGTGGCATGCAGGGTTTCCGTACGGCCATGCAGCTCCAAACTAGTATGGGCAATGCTACAATAGATGCCGATTACCAGATAAATCCGCAAACACGGGATACGGTATACGATGCCCAGATAAGCATCGTGGATATCGACATTGGACAGTTGATGAAGATGGATTCCGTGTTAGGCAAGGTATCGTTCGCAGCGCATGCGAAAGGAACCGGCTTTGATCCGGCCTCGGCCATAGCGGATATCCAGGGCAAATTAATCAGCCTGGAAGCAATGGGTTATACCTATAACGGTATTGATATCAATATGAAAGCCAACGGCGGTGATATCAATGCATCGGTTGTGAGTGGCGATACCAACATCGATTTTGACCTGAATGCGCATGCTAATATGCGGGGCCGATACCCTAAGGTAACCATGGATCTAATGGTTGATAGTATCAATCTCAAAAACCTTGGCCTGATGAAAGACGAACTCCGCTATCATGGGCGTATGTTGGTCGACATGGAAACTGCGGATATCGACTATTTAAATGGCTCAGCAGCTATCGTCAATTCGTCGATAGCCTACAATGACGAGCGTTATGCACTCGATACGGTGAAGTTTCTGGCTGTGGCTGAAGAAGGTTCCAATATGCTGCAATTACAATCCGAATTCCTTAATGCCCATATGGTGGGTGATTTCAAGCTGAGCGAATTGGGCGCTTCTGTACAGGATATCATTGCGGTATATTATCAACCTGACTCCATACCCCCACAATTTGAATATACACCACAATATTTTGACTTCAGCGCACAGTTTACGCGTTCTCGGTTTATCCAGGGCCTTTTTCCTGACCTTACCGAAATGGAAGACATCACCCTCGATGGCTCATTCAATAGCGATGACAAGATGTTGCTAGCGAAAGCCACCGCTCCCCTTATCGTATATGCAGGCACCCGTATCAACGATGTAGCAGTTGACCTCAATACGCTGGACAGTGTCCTCTATTATTCAACGCTTATCAACCGGATCGGCGTAGGAAACATCGAGATGATCAACACCTTGCTCAGTGGCACGGTAAAGCAAAACCAACTGGATTTTGGATTATGGATTAAGGATAATGCAGATAAGGAACGCTACCACCTCGGAATGGGGCTCAAAGTGGATGCCCGAAACTTCGTTTTCAATTTGTTGGAAAATGGATTAATGCTCAACTATGAACAATGGGATGTAAATCCAGAAAACGCGATATCTTTTGGTAAGGATGGCCTAATCACCCATCAATTTATCCTAAGCAACAGTGGGCAAGAAATGGCGATACAGTCTAGAGATTCTACCTTGAATTCGCCGATTGACTTGGTTTTTAATAACTTCAGGATAGAAACACTAAGCCAAATGCTTGAAAGCGAATTATTGAGTATGGGTGGAGGCATCAATGGAAAAGCAACCGTATCCCGGCTTGATACATCGCCCGTGTTTGTTTCGGACATCACGATAGACCGTTTTTACTTCGGAAATGACACGGTTGGCGACATCAACCTCAAAGTAAACAACGAACGTGAAAACGTGTATGCGGCCGATATCAACATCAAGGGCAATGGCAATGAAATAAGCCTTGTCGGCGACTACATCAGCCCACCTGGTGTAATACCGCAATTGGATTTTGCATTGGATGTCAATTCGCTTTCCATGCATACGTTGGAGGCATTCAGCCTTGGCTACATCAGGAATGCGACCGGTTCCATCAATGGTAAGCTCAACATAAAAGGCACACCAGAACAGCCACTCATTAATGGTGCGCTTAACTTCAACAATGCCGGCCTCAATGTTACCATGCTCAACGCTCCATTCAACATCGATGGACAAAGCATCAATTTCAATGACAATGGCATGCGTTTCAACCGCTTCCAATTCACCGATGGCAAGGGTAACACTGCGGTTTTGAATGGCACGGTCAATACGAAAACCTATACCGATTACCTCTTCGGGCTTACGCTGACGGCAAATGAGTTCCAGGTGCTTAACTCAACCCAAGAGGATAATGACCTGTATTACGGACAGCTTTTCCTCTCCAGCAATATCCGTATCCAAGGTGATATGCATGCTCCTAATGTAACCGGCACATTGCGGGTCAATGCCGATACCGACGTCACGTTCGTGCTGCCAAACGAAGATCCGGGCATGGTAGACCGACAAGGTATTGTCCGGTTCGTAAATAGAAGTGATACTGCCCAGGTGAATGTGTTCGCAAAAGTGGATTCCCTTACCCAAACCAAGTTAATAGGGCTAAACCTGTCGCTCAATATTGAAACCGATAAGGACGCCGCATTCACGATTGTCATTGACCCCGGTAGCCAGGATGCATTAGCCATCAAGGGCGAGGCCAAACTGAACGCAGGCATCGATCCCAGCGGCCAAATTATGTTGAGTGGCACCTACACCGTCAATGATGGCAATTATTCCTTTTCCTTTGGTCCCGTGAAACGTGTTTTCCAGTTCAGACAAGGCAGTACCATCACATGGTCCGGCGATCCCATGGATGCTCGCTTGGACATCACAGCCGTATATAAGCTGAAAGCTCCTACATTGGAATTGGTACAAAATCAAATCGGGGCCGAACGGCCCAATGTGTACAAACAACGTGTTCCGTTTGATGTAGTCTTACGCATATCCGAGCAGATGTTCCAACCTAAACTTGGCTTTGACATCAATTTGGATGAAAACAATGCCATGGTATCACAAGATGTGGCCGGCAAAGTCAATACCGGATTAAACCAGCTACGGGAAAACGAATCCGAAATGAACAAACAGGTGTTCGCGTTGATTGTGCTGGGACGTTTCATGGCCGCGAACCCCTTTGAAAGCCTTACCGGAGGCGGCGCCGAAGCCCTTGCACGAAATAGTGTCAGCTCATTGCTGAGCGCCCAGCTCAACCGGTTGGCTGGCGACCTCATCCAAGGCGTGGAGCTGGATTTTGATTTGCAATCGGCTGAAGATTACTCGACAGGATCGGGCCAAAACCGGACAGACCTCAATATCGGTGTGTCTAAAATGCTATTCAATGATCGGCTCAAAGTAACCGTTGGCTCCAATTTCGAATTGGAGGGGAATGCACGGCCAGGGGAACAAACGACCAATATTGCTGGCGATATTTCAATAGACTACCAACTGTCAAAGGATGGGCGATACCTACTGCGGGCATATCGCAAAAACCAGTACCAGGTGACCCTCCAAGGACAGTTCGTAGAAACAGGCCTTGGCTTCATCATCAATATGGACTATAATGAATTCAAGGAAATATTCATGAGTGCGGATCGGCTTGCCGATGAGTACAATACGGAAAGCCGTAGTTTCAGGAGACGATGGGATGTGGAACGGATGGAAACAGACACAGCGTACCGCGACAGTGTGCGGCGGGTCATACTGGACAGCTTGGAACGCAACGATCCTGAATTCAGGGAAAGACTAAGGAAACGTAGGGAAAGCCGAGGAGAACAGCAAAACAATGGACAGTCAAACAATGGACAGCCAAATCCAAGCGAATCCAAATTGAAAAATACGGCAATGCGCAATGAAAGGGAGGAAAACCTCGTGTTGGAAGAAAGGAGCACCGATGAACACTAGGCATGGATTATTACATATGGTCTACGTCGTTGCCACGGTATGGTGCCTAGCCAGCTGTAGCAATATCAAATACTTGCCTGAAGGAGAACATCTCTATGTAAAAGGGGAAGTAGAAATCGATACGGATACCATCCCGGAGCAGTATATCGAGCCGTTGACCACTAACCTCGAAGAGCTGTTGCGTCCGAAAGTCAACAAAAAATTCTTAGGCCTGCGGACCAAACTATACATCTATAACATCGCTGGGGAACCGAAAAGTGACCGCGGTCTCAAAGCCTGGATGAAGAATAAGGCTGGTGAACCTCCGGTACTATTAAGTGGTGTCAACCGGGAATATAACCAGAATGTGCTCCGGAACCGGCTGGAAAACTTGGGCTTCTTCAATGCCGAAGTCAGTTCAGACACCAGCATTTCCAACCGTAAAGCCACGGTCACCTATACAGCTACCCCACGTATCATCTATCGCATAAAATCCGTGACGTTTGAGGTGGATAGCAGTGAGCTGGGCAAAGCCATCAAGGCATCCGAACCCGGTTCGTTGCTCCAAGTTGACAGGCCATATAACCTGGACAACATCATTGCCGAGCGTGAACGGATTGATAATCATCTCAAAAACAAGGGATATTACTATTTTAGTCCAGATCATCTGTTGATTGAGGTGGACAGTACGTCGAGCAACCACCATGTTGACCTCTATGTGACGGTGAAAGGCGAAACACCTGCTCGGGCAAAGAAACCCTATACCATCAACAACATCTATATATTCCCCAATTATACCCTTACGCAGCGTGGTTACCAGCGTGGTTCGATAAGAAATGCCCAGCTCTACAATGGGCAATATTATTTCATTGATCCGGATATCACATTCCGCAGGTTTGCCATATCGCGGACCATGTTTTTCCATAAAGGTGACCTATATAACCGCAACAGCCACAATCAAACCATTAGCCAGTTGGTGGGTATGGGCAGCTTCAGGTTTGTCAGGAATGATTTCGTGGAAGTGGACTCGGGGAAAACCAACCTGCTTGATGTACACTATTACCTGACCCCTATGCCCAAGCATGGGCTGCGGGTAGAACTGCTTGGCAAAACAGCATCAGTTTACAACGGATCGGAGGTGAACGTCAATTGGCAACACCGCAACGCATTCAAGAGTGCCGAGTTGCTCACCTTTACCGTATATGGCGGCTTTGAGACCCAAACAGGGGGTAATGTCAATCTCAACTCAAGTTTCTATCGGTACGGTATAGAGGCCACCCTTTCGTTCCCCCGTATGATCGCTCCATTTAAGTGGCAGCCCACCCGGCGGTTCGTACCGCGCACGTATTTCAGGACGGGCTATGAGTATCTCAACAGGCGAACCGCCTATAGCCTCAATTCCATGCGGTTTTCATACGGCTATGTCTGGAAAGAAACGCTCCAAAAGGAACACGATCTGGATGTACTGGAAGTGGCGTATGTGCAGCCCCGCAACATTACGGATTCCTACCGGGCACAGATGGATACCGTGCCTCCCCTGAGGCATGCCATAGAGCCCCAATTAACCTTTGGGCCGAATTATAATTTTACGTATACCAACACCATGGAAACCAGCCGCCAACACACCTATTATTTTAAAGGCGGCTTGGATTTATCAGCCAACCTTTATGGGTTGATCCGCGGCGCCAACATCAACGAAGGACGTGTATACCAAGTTTTCGGCACCAACTTCTCGCAGTATGTAAAAATCGAGGGGGATGTGCGGCATTACATGCGATTGGGGAAAAACTCACAATTGGCTTCCCGGGCCATCGCAGGTTTTGGCTATTCGTATGGCAATTCACGCATGCTTCCTTATTTAAAGCAATATTTCATGGGTGGGCCCAATGGCTTACGAGCATTTAGGGCAAGGGCACTCGGCCCTGGCTCCTATACGCCAGAGTTTTATGGTGAGGATAATTTCTTCGCAGACCAAACTGGTGATATCAAGATTGAATTCAATACAGAATATCGGGCCAAACTGGCCAGTGTAGTCAATTGGGCCCTATTTGTGGATGCCGGAAATATCTGGCTGCAAAACACGGATGAAAACAAACCCGGGGCAAAGTTCAGCCGGGAATTCATCAACGAGTTAGCCGTGGGGGCCGGTGTCGGCCTGCGATTCGACTTTACTTACCTGATTATCCGTACGGATCTGGCCATGCCATTGCGGATCCCATATCGGGCGAAGGGTGAACGCTGGGTGCTTGATGAGATTAATTTCGGTAATCGAGATTGGCGCCGGAATAACCTCGTGTTTAATTTGGCAATTGGATATCCGTTCTAAGGGAATAAGGATCCTTAATCCCTACTCCTTTTATCTTTATTCCTAAATAATTCCTACCTTAGCTACCGTTCGATAATTAATAGTCAAATCCAACTAATAACAACCATGAAGATAACTGTCGTAGGTGCCGGAGCTGTGGGCGCCACTACTGCTGACAATATTGTCCGTAAGGAGCTTGCCGAAGAAGTCATATTGCTAGACATCAAGGAGGGACTTGCCGAAGGCAAAGCTCAGGATATTTCACAAACTGCCGCATTGCTCGGTTTCGATTCCAAGATTACAGGGGTAACCAACGATTATAGCCAAACAGCGGGCTCTTCAGTAGCCGTCATTACTTCCGGTATCCCGCGCAAACCGGGAATGACCCGGGAAGAGCTTATCGGCACGAATGCAACCATCGTACGTACCGTAGCTGAGAACTTGCTAAAATATTCACCCGAGATCATCCTTGTGGTGGTATCCAATCCGATGGATACCATGACTTACTTGGCGCTGAAAGCCACGGGCTTAGCCAAAAACCGCATTATCGGTATGGGCGGCACATTGGATTCCTCCCGCTTCAGGTACCAGCTGAGCCTACGGCTCGGCGCCTCTCCTGCCGACCTCAATGCCATTGTTATCGGTGGCCATGGTGATACCACCATGATTCCGCTGATCAAGCACGCCACCTGGAACAGCCTGCCGGTGACCGAATTCCTGTCAGAAGAAGAGCAACAACAAATCGTTGCCGACACCATGGTTGGTGGTGCTACGCTTACTAAGCTCATTGGTACTTCGGCTTGGTATGCCCCAGGTGCTTCCAGTGCCGCTGTGGTAGAAAGCATTGTGCGCGACCAAAAGAAACTCTTTACAGCATCCGTTTACCTGGATGGCGAATACGGCCAGCAGGACATCAACCTTGGGGTGCCCGTCATCCTTGGCAAAAACGGGTGGGAGCGCATTCTCGAACTCCCCCTAGACGAAACCGAAAAAGCGGCCTTTACCAAAAGCGCAGATGCTGTACGTACCATGAACAATGTACTGAAAGAAATCGGAACACGCTAAAATCGATGGTTGATGTTCCGTTGACCTTACTGAACTTGCAGGACGATGGCTTCCACCTCTTGTTGGAAGTCGTTGTCTTTGGCAAACCATTCAACGCGGTCTTGGATACCGGTGCGTCCAAGACCGTATTTGACAAGGCTACCGTGGAGGCCTACCTCCACGAGGACATGGAACTGCAGCATACCGACATGGTCTCTACCGGATTGGGAACCACGTCGATGCAAAGTTTTGTGCTCACCGTACCCGACCTCCTGCTGGGTGGCCTCCACCTCAAAAAATTCGAAGTGGCCGTGTTGGATCTATCAACCATCAACTATGCCTACCAGCAGTTGGATATCGACCCTGTTATCGGTGTCATCGGAGGGGATATCCTGAAGCGCTATGGTGCGGTCATCGACTACAGGAAACACATATTGAAACTTCGCGAACGTGTGGTTTACCGTGCCACACGTTCGAAATAGAAAACGCCTTTCTTGTTGGCAATCGCGATATCCAGCAAACCATTTCCGTTAATGTCCTGTACCGCATTGTCCACCCCAACCCCAGAGGCATTGTCGATGATGTGGGGTATCCAGATGGGGGTCTCTCCCGGTACAAATTCCAGCCAGAAAATCACTGGGTCATTCAATTCACCCGGATCGTTTCCCATATGGGCAAAATAACGCATGCCACTCACCAGGTCCAAATTACCATCGCCATTGATATCCACCAAGGACAACGCATGTGTCTGGGAAAAATCACCGGTGATTTCATGGGTATGCCAGGTCGTGTTGCCTTCCTCATCCCGGCCCTGCTCATGCCACCACATCCCAAATCGGTGTGCCGACGAGCTGATGACATCCGGATATCCGTCCCCGTTTACATCCATCACGTGTATCTGGGCACAATCCTCACCAAGGTCAGCTTCATGGAATGTCCAATGCAGCTGCTTGGGGTCGGCTGGCGCTTCCCACCAACCATGCATGGAGACCACATCGCCCCGCCCATCACCATTTACATCGCCGAAACCGAGTCCATGCGAAAAAACATCCGTTCCCGGTGCCCCCCTTTCACTGATTACATGACGTATCCATTCGATATTGCCTTTTTCATCCGGGCATCGGAACCAAACCATCTCCTTTGTATTGGGATCGGCACAGAGGATATCCGGACGGCCATCCCCATCGATGTCGACAAAAGCCGGCGACTCATTAGCGGCTGCTTCGGTGATGACATGTCGTTGCCAGTATCCTCCAGTGTCACCGGGATTCTGGTACCACCAAATCTCCTTACCCGGGAAATCCACCCGGATGTAATCCATCCGCCCATCCTGGTCCACATCGATGGTGAAATTCAACATCGAATTGCTGTAACCTGTAGTTCCATCAAACTTCTGCGGTTCGGGATAGATATCATGGACACGCTCCCAGTCGGGCCCTTCAAACCATCGCGCACCAGCTATGATATCCACGGCACCGTCGTTGTTGACATCTCCGACGGCAACGCCTTCTGAAATGAACTCGGTTGTAAGCGTTGTTTTTGTAAACTTCACTTCTTCTCCACTTACGCCCTGCCTGTGCTGAACCTTACAGGCTGTCATTGCACAAACCAACAACACGCACCCTAGGTATAAAGGGGCAATTTTTCCTGTTTTTATCATTTCCTTATCGTTTTCCATCTGCAATCCTCCTGGCAACAAAATCCTGCAAAACCGGCCATTTGGCTGCTTTTGCCAAATCAGAGGCGCGGTTGGCATCAAGTGCAACCAATGGCTCCAAAGCGTACCACACCATCAACGGTATGTTTTGGTCGCCGGCATCTTCTTCGTGCATGCTCAGGTTCTTGAGGATACCCCACCGGCTGTTCGGTTCCATCCGTTGGAGAGCGGAAGCAAGGTGTAGCCGCACCAATGCCGAGGCATCATCTTTGGCCAGCCGCTCGAAACGGCGCTGTGCATCCGCGGACACATCTTTCGTTTCGGCAAGCAATTGGATTCCCCAGGCACGTATATTTTCATCGTCATGGTCCAGCAAATCCAACAATTGCTTTTCATTAATCCCTCCTGTTACATGCAATGCCCACAATGCGCGCAGTTTCCGGGTGACATCCGGATTGTCACTAAAAATCTTCCACAATCCATCACGCACCGCATCATTGGCCCCTCTTTCCTGTAATAGGAGGCGGCTGTGTACCACATAAAATTCATTTTCATGGAGTTGGTATTCCACCAGCTCCTGATCGGTCTTTTTAGTCAGATCAACGCTTACCCACTTATCCTCCCGGTGGCTGATCCTGAAAATACGGCCCAGGGTCTTATCGTGGACATCCGGATTCGGGCTGTGGCACTGGTTTTTGTCATACCAATCATTCACATACACCGATCCGCTGGGTGCGATCTGGAAATTCAGCCATTGCGACCAAAAATCATTGGTATTGATAAAGTCCTTCCCATGGCTCGCCGTATAACCAGACCCCAATCGTTTGGTGATGTCCATATTTACGCGGAAACCATTGATATTATTCATGAAAATCGCATTCCTATTGATACCCCAGTGTTTGTTCCCCAGGTAAAACATGGCTCCCACATGCGCATGTCCGCCACCTGCGGCGGCAGAGCGGAAATTCCCAGCATGCGGCCCCCTGTCGCCCAACCAGTGCACGTGGTCGGCGATGGTTTTGATATCTTCATAGGTATAGGGATTGAAATGCTCTCCGGCTTGGCGATGGTACCTTCCCCCCTGTATCATGTGAAACAGATGAGGGATCACGCAGACCGTCGCAAATGTATGTCCATGGTCATTGAAATCAATTCCCCAGGGATTGCTCATACCGTGGGAAAAAACTTCAAATTCATGTTTGGTGGGATGAAATCGCCATACACCCGCATTGATCGGTATCCGTTCCTTATCGGGTGCCCCCGGTTTCCCTACATTGGAGTGCGTGAATACCCCCTGTGTTCCGTATAACCAGCCATCGGGGCCCCATTTGAAGGTGTTGAGTACCTCATGGGTATCTTCGTAGGCAAAGCCGTCGAGCAGGATCTGCGGTTCCCCGGCCGGGGCATCCTTTTCCCAATCAACCGGGATAAACATGAGGTATGGTGCGGCACCCAGCCACACCCCGCCAAAACCCAGTGCGATTGCGCTGACCATGTTAAGCTTTTCCATGAAGACTTTCCTGCTATCCAGCACACCATCACCGTTGGTGTCCTCAAAAATCAAAATCCGGTCTCTGCCCTGCCCTTCAGGGGCACGCACCGGATAAGTATGTGCCTCTACAACCCACAACCTACCCCGGTCATCCAGGGTAAACGCGATCGGGCGAATGATATCAGGCTCAGCTGCCGCCAGCGTCACTGAAAAACCGTCGGGAAGTTCCATGACTTTCGCCGCCTCGGCACCCGAAAGCCCTGCATTGGGCACCACGTCTTTCGCCGGAAGGATCACTACGTCGTCAGGCCGTAATTCATTGGCATAGGAAGGCCTTTCCTCGTGGAACCGGAAGTCATCGAACGAAATATGGGCCCAAGGGTTGTCGGCAATGTAAGGGATTTCGGGCACCGTACCGGTTTCGTCGTCAACCAGGCGGATGTATAGCTCTTTATTCCTGTAACGCATGAGATCTACCACGACCGGGCGGAATGCGGCATGTGCCGGATTGCTTGGCTCACTTTCGGTGACATACCCCGAAATCTTAAAAACGACCGTATCCGCAACCGCATCCACGAGCTCTACCCGTAAACCTTCCATGGCGCCCCCCGTTACCTTGAACGATGCCCAAGGGTGCGTCACCTTAAATGATGTTGAAGTAAGCATGCCCGTAGCTTGATAATTCAACGTGCCCCCACTGCTCACATAGTAGTCGCCCGATTGCTTCAGCACCGCACTATCCGGATACCACGGGGCTGGATCGTAGGTCACCGATTTGGGACCAAATGCATTACCCGTTGCCTGCCAGTCCTGCAGGTTGCCGCGCTCGAAACCGAAATTCAGGGGCCTGCCGTCCTTCCGGGGAGAAACACCCCAATTGTCGCTCACTATAGCTGCTTCGAAATCCTCGACGATCTTAAACTGTCCCCGCATGACCATCTGGTGGCCCGGAAGGCTGCAATAGTAAATATCATCTTCCATGGCTTTGAATATGACACTTGTCGTATCACCTTCTTCCAGCATGGTTTCACTTTTGACCCCCGCCTTTTCCAATACGATGTCATGGGCCATCAACTCCCCGTTGATCAGGGAAACTTTCACGCGCTCGCCCTTTTTCGCACGAAGTACGGGATTCATCCTGCCGTCTATGTCGCCACCGATTCCGGTATAGCCAATCATCTTGGCATCCAGTACGTATTCGCGGTCAATTTGCTGTGAATCTGCCGAATCAGAATCGCCGGAACAAGCCGCAACAAACGCAGCAAACAGAAATAAGAAGGCAATGTGGGATAAACGTAAATACATGTTCAATTTGGTTATACTGTAAATGTAATAAAATCTAGGGGTATAATTGTCCATTAAAAGTAGTGGCTATTTCAAAAATAAAGAAGCGGTATCGTCTCAATTTCTTCGTTATTTTGTATCATATTACTTAAAAGATTGATACCATCATGGCCATTCCGTAATGGTCACATCCCTCACCTGGAGCTTCGCTGCCCCGCCGCTGTGGAGCTGGAATGCGATTACACCCGTTGATGGGATATTCGGATCCTTTTCGATATAGTCAGCCGTTTTTACACCATTGATGTAAAGCTCGTGGTGCATGCCATGAACCCGGATAATATAACTGTTCCACCCATCCTCATGAAGGATATGCCGCAGTGTATTCAAATCACCGGGCACCAACAGCCCCCTGCGATGCTCGTCATAAAGATCACCCCAATGGCCCCTTCCGATATCGGCCTGATAACCCACAATATCGTTGTCAACCACTTTCGAACGGTATTGGATCCCACTGTTGATAAAACCGCTTCCGTGGTCACCCGAAAGGCGGAACAGGCACCTGAACTCGAAATCCCCGTATTCCCGGATTGTCCGGAGATAAGTGTTTTTGGGCACCGGGGTCTCTCCATCCCCCCCAGTGATCAGGCTATCCATTACCGACCAATAATGTCCGTCATCGGGATCCACGGATTTCCAGCCTGTCAGCGTCTCCCCATCGAACAGCGCTACCGTTTTGCCCACTCCCCCTTCAGGTTTAGTCTTTTGCTGTGCGCAAGCCGCACAACAGCCGGCCAATATCGTACAACTCAAACCAACACTGCATAGTAGCTTACCGTATGCTAGTATAGTACTCCTAAGGAAAAAAATTATTGCCATTTCTTTACTGTTTTTTATCCACCACATAGCGCATAATGTGGAAAAATAATCAATTTAAACCATTGAACGTTTTATTTTAATCATAAAACCCAATTGGGTTAATCTGCAAAACTACCCATGTCGGCCAATTCAGCCCTCATCAGGAAGACATTGTAAGGCATCCACATGGACATCAGGAAATACAGGTGATCACCGGAAGTCGATAATGGATGGAAGTACGAACCATACAACTGGGCATATTCACTGCCGGCCGCCAATTCATAAGGTTCGCTCCAGGGGCCGACGATATCTACGGCCGTGCGCATGGTTATATTATATCGATCGCCATTGAAATAGGCAACTATCCACTTTTCGTGTTTATCATTATAGATGAAAGATAACTCCCCCACCTTATCGTTTATTAGGATCGTCGCCTGGCTTTCGTCACCTTTTATCCATTGGGCGGTTGAGCTGTTCCAATATTCATAATCATCCGGATTTTCGATGTCGGATTCCCGGAAACGTGCCAAGTACGCAGGGCTATCCC
The DNA here is from genome assembly GCF_024704835.1 of Parapedobacter tibetensis. Classification (GTDB taxonomy): domain Bacteria; phylum Bacteroidota; class Bacteroidia; order Sphingobacteriales; family Sphingobacteriaceae; genus Parapedobacter; species Parapedobacter tibetensis. Next base: position 14,582 of record NZ_JAMXBE010000014.1, on the reverse strand, counting down.
GACCTGTTTCGGTACCCATCATATACACATAGCCATCTTTCTTGAAATAGCCACCTTGTCCGAATTTACTGTTTGACGAGAACACGGCATCTTCGCATTTCGTCCATGTCTGACCATTATCCGTAGATTTGTATATCCCTGAATAATTTGTAACCCACCCTGTCCAATTTCTAATATTGAAATAGTGCACGTAGTCAATCCCGTTTGCCCGGATGGCTGCCGTAGGGATGGATGTCCAGTCGCCATTGCCCGACTGGTCTTTTCCACCATATATAATTTCCCGGGCATTCCCACCGTTACCTGTAACCATACCGCTCAATGAAAGTCCGTCTTCCAGGTTATTGTCATCCGAAAAAGCCAATACATTGCATCGCCAACTCCCCCCATTAGGTCCCGGATTAGCTTGGTTGGGTACAAAATCGCTTCCGAATGTATCGCCAAAAAAAAACCCATACTTCCCTTGTTCCATCTCCCATATGACACCAAGATCAGTCCCGCCCACATTCCATGCTGCCGCCGTATTGTTCGGACTGGGGAAATTTTCGCCTGCCATTGTCCTGCCCGTCACACGGGCTACACGACTAGCACCCCGGATAAAAAATCCCCAACGGTTGTCCACGTTCAAGGAAAGTTCTTTCGATACATTCCCATTTCTATAATAAGCAACCAGCACCAACCTGAAAGATTCCGGATCGGATTGCTGGATGGTGTAATGAAACGCATAGGGCGATGAAAGTTCTTGCCGGCCTATGCGAACCGGGTAATGGTCTCCCCCACTTTTCTTGACCATGATATGATCTATCGCATCGAGATCCACAAAACTCAACACAGTCGATACGACCTTTGTGTGCCTGTCTGGAATAAGGCTGGTTTCCGCAGCGGTTATCTCATCCGTTGGCTCACCAAGCTTATTGCCATCACCTTTGCTACATGCAGCGAACAGATGCGCGCAACAGGCAAAAGCTACACATAGCCTATATTTTTTGATATACCCTAGATTCATCTATCAATTATCACTGAATCTCAAGGACCTCGCCTTCAGAATAGACCCTATCCGGTTTTCCCGTTGCTCGTACATCATCCGTGAGGTACCCCGCTAGCTTAACCACAAACCGGTACGTTTTGTTGGCGTCGATGGCAATGTCACGTGATGTACTTTCGCCATGCACCATGATTATTTCCCTGTAGACCCCATTCTCTACTTTTTGTATGCTCACCTCTAGGGGCCTTCTAAAGCCAGCCGAGATACTTTCGGGTATTTCCCATGTCAATGTGACTAAATCCCCCTGTCTGGAGTATGCCAAATTTTTCACGTTGGGCAAGGAATAGCCAAACTCCTTATAATCGATAATATCCCTATCGTAGCAACCTACCAACAAGATGGCGCTGAGCGCTACACCAACTACATGAACTAACTTTACCATGATTTCGATGTTTTCTGTTAATATCCCACATTCTGTGTATAATTACCTTTTGCCCAATTGATTTGGGCTTGTGGTATGGGGAAATATTCATCACGCCCGGCGGTAAAGCGTGCGATGCCCATCCACGGAAACCTGTTTTTTTCAACGGCAAAATAGTCATTCATCGTTTGCGTCAAAATCCCCCAACGCTGCAGGTCAAAGAAGCGGCGTCCTTCACCGGCCATTTCAAGGCGGTTTTCCCATTGCAATGCTTTCCACGCAAAATCCTTATCCCATGTACAGTTTATGCCCGGCTTGTATGGTTCAATTTTATAATTCAATACAGGCGACCCATCTTTTTTCACTAAACGGCCCGTACTGTTCGCGGCTCTTTCACGAATCTTGTTGATCAACCCCAAGGATTCGTTCCACCGATCCAACTGGATAAGCACTTCCGCTTTCCACAGTAACACCTCATCGTACCTGATCATCTGCTTGTTCATCGAATTAAACTGCCACCCATCGTATAATAAACAATTGCAATCCGGCGGCACCAACTCCTTTACGGATTTCAGGTAACCGTATTCAGCACCATTTCGGATTCCGGCTGTTTCAAACAGCAGATTGGGGTTATATTTCCAAGGCTGTCCGGGGGCGACCGCCGTATGGCTGAAACGTGGGTCGAACGTATTCTGGCCAAAAAACGCATCATCTCCATCGGCATAGCTGCCGTTGTTGTAGGTATCGAACAGCGGTAGCCCATCAGGTCCGGTTTTAAAAGCACTACCCATATTATAGCTTATATGGTGGAATCCACAGCATTGGAATCCACCCCACTGGAATGGATGGTTCAATCCCTCTCCCCTGTTTATTTTCCCTCCCGTTGAGCTGCCGTCGTCAATGGAATACTGTATTTCCCAAATTGATTCCTTCGTATTATTGTCAAAAGCGATATCAAAATTATCGGCGAAATCAGCTTGTAGACCAACCTTTGCCCCTTCCTGGTCGGTTAACTTATCCAGATAAACCAACGCTTCGGTCAGCCGCTCCATATTGATGTTTACCACGCTATTCCTGTCGTCCTGCTCGTATGCCATAAACAGCAGTGTTCTCGCCACCATTGCCGTTGCTGCATTCTTGTCTACCCTTCCTTTCTTCGGCTGGATTTCCGGCAGTAGCACTTCCGCTTCTTTAAAATCAGCCAAAATACGTTCCCATAAATATTGGTCGTTGGGTCGGTCCCGTTCCCTGTTAGGGACCGCTTCAAACTCAGCCGAGGTTCCTACCACATGTTCATCGATATAGGGGATATACTTGAAAAACTGTTTGAGCCTGAAATGGGTGAAAGCCCGGATAAACGTCACTTCACCGATCCGGGCATTTTTTTGCGGAAATTCCTCTTCCGTGATGTTCTGCAACTTTTGGATCGCGGTATTGCACCGCTGTATGATCTGGTAGGATACATACCAGGGATAATCGAGCGGCCATCCGTTTGGCGTTACGCCGACAAACGTCTCCATGAAGTGCCAACCGTCGCCGTCCCATGTCCCGCCCCCTCCTTTATAGGAGTCGTCAGACCGCATCGAACCTGTCCACCAAGGTGAAAAGGGCGAATCAAATGACGGGATGTCTGTCATCCTGGCATAAGCCGCTGACACAAAACCTTCCATATCACTTGGTTTTGTTAGCAGCGACTCGTCCAATACTTGTTTGGGTGCCACATTAAGCGAATCAGCACAACCTATCGCCGTCAACGTGAGCGCGAAGGAAAATATGAAGAATTTAAACTTTTCCATGGTAAAAAAATTTAGAAGGTAACGTTAAGTCCAAGGGTCGCAAAAAAAGGCGTCAAGTAGCCATAGCCCGGCATCTCCGGATCAAAACTGGTAAATCTGTCCTTACCCCAGTTCTTTTTAAGTGTCAGCACATTACGCGCTGAGGCATATACCCGCAAATGCTGCATCATCATCTTATTCGACACGGCGCTCGGAAGTGTGTAGCCAAGCTCTATGTTTCTCAATTTCAGGTAAGACCCGTCTTCCACGAAATAGCTGGAAAAACGATGTTCCGCATTTTGTGTTGAATTGGATATGGCGGGGATATCGGCGCTTGGGTTATCGAAAGACCATGCATCTAAAATCCGGTTAGGGTGGTTTTTATGTGCCGGAACGGTGATGTTCCATAAATCGGATTCTCGTTTCCAAATGTTGTCTACTTTATTGCCGAAAACACCTTGGAAAAACACATTCATATCAAAATTGCGATAATTGAGGTCAAAGGTGATTCCCCCAAAGAAATCCGGATCCATGATTCCGATATATGCCCGATCATGCAACTCCTGCACTATACCATTGCCATCCAGGTCTTTATAGCGGATACGACCAATGGCTTTCCCCGGTTGCTCGGCATGGCTGTCGACCTCTTCCCGTGTTTTGAATATGCCATCCGCCACTAAACCATATAGGATATTAGGTGTTCTGCCCAGGACAAGATCATGAACGCCATCACCCGGATATTTGTTGATCACATTCTCCGGGAGGCTAACTATTTTGGTTTTGTAGGTGCCTACATTGGCCGAAATGGCATATTGGAATGCATGCCTCGGATCGTTGCGATACCCAATCTCGAATTCAATCCCCCGGTTATTCATATCTGCACCATTGATCCAGGGCTCACCACCCTCACCCATCGCCGCGATGTAGGGTGTCTGGACCAAAATATCCCTTGTTTTCTTGAAATAATAGCCTAGCGAACCGTTTATCCGATTATCCAACAAACCGAAATCTACCGCTACGTCGGTTTGTGTGGTTGTTTCCCATTTCAGATCCGGATTACCCAACCAAGTCCGTCTATAACCCGAGTACAAGGGTCCGGTTTCATTCCCTTCTATCGGATAGGACGTCCCGAAATAGTCCGTTGTAAACGGCGTTGAGGTATAGCCACGGGGGAGGCCTTGCACACTTCCGTTTGTGCCCCAACCCGCTCGTATTTTAAGGTCAGATATGACCTCATGGCGCTGCATAAAAGGTTCGCTACTGATCCGCCATCCGGCCGAAAATGCCGGAAATACCGCATATCGGTTGTTTGCGCCGAAGAGGGATGAACCGTCGCGGCGCAGCGTGGCAGAGAACAAATACTTTTGGTTATAAACGTAGTTAGCTTTACCGAAAAGGGAGAAATAGACGTATTCATCCGCTGAACTGCCAAGTGAATATTTCGTACCCGTCGTCACACCGATATGGGCAAAATCCCGGTCTTCAAGGTAAATACCCTCCCTTCTTGCTGAAAATCCTTCCTGCACAAACCGTGTATATTCGACACCGGCCACGGCATCCAGGCTATGCCTGTCCGTGCTCATACTATAAGACAGGGTATTGGTCCACACATAGCTTAACGGATGGGACTGGCTGTTTCCTACATAATTTTCTCCATCGCTGTTCCTGCCTCCGGTTTCAGACCAAAGCTTATCCACATTCCGGTTGTAAGCGTTTCCGTAGTCAACCCCGAATTGTGTACGGGCCGATAAGCCGTTCCAGATGGTAAGATCAGCAAAGACATTTCCGATTATTTTCACATAATTGCTGATGTTACCTTTGCTATCGGTCAGGACCCGTATCGGATTCGTGAAATCGTCAAACCCTGCAGCTCCGGCCCATCCTCCGTTTATGTCATAAACAGGAACGGCTGGGGGGTTAATCAAGGCCCAACGCATTTCATTCCCGTCCTTATACTGCAAATAAGATACTGCCAGATTTTCGCCTATTTTCAACCGGTTATTGATCAAATTGTACTCCGTATTCGTACGTATCGAATACTGCCTGAAGAAGGTGTGAATCTGTGTCCCTTCATTATCGTAATAGCCCAAGGAGAACAAACTTCTTGATCGCTCCGTTCCGCTGGATATCGTCAGTTGATGGTTAGTCATCATCGCCGGTTGGAGTAGTTCACCCAACCAGTCTGTGTCAGATCCCCTCACGGTTTGCTCCGGGTTGAGCCATTCCGCAGGTTTCACCGCATCCAATACAGGCCTTCCGTTGGCATCCCGATGCCACGTGAAATCATAGGTGCCGGGCAACGAAATGGGTATGCCATACACTGCTTCATCGTATGCATATGCCCGGAACGTGGCGACCCCGTATTGTTCGGCATTCATCAATGTGGGTTTATCAATTACTTTGCTCAACGCAACACTGCCATTGTATTCAACTTTAGTTTGGCCGACCTTTCCCTTTTTCGTTTGGATCAATATCACACCTCCGGAAGCCCTTGCCCCGTATATACTAGCTGAGGCTGCGTCCTTCAATACCTGAATGGATTCAATATCTCCTGCGTTTATGTCCCGCAGATTTAGGTTCTCGGTCGGCATCCCATCCAGCACGATCAAGGGCCTGACTTCTCCGGATAAGGATGAGAGCCCCCTGATCTGTACGTTCACACCTTCTGAAGGGTTACCCCCATTTGTTGTGATGTGTACGCCGGCGAGCTTGCCCTGGAGGGATTTCATGGCATTTGCCGAAGGATTCTTCTCGATGTCACTTGCCGTTGCCATCGCGATCGAGCCGGTAAGATCGGCTTTCCGCTGGGTCATGTACCCGATGTATACTTCCGAAAGCATGGTTTCGTCATTCGTCATCACCACATCGATCACGGTTAAATCGTTAACAAAGCGTTCTACCGTTTTTTTACCCGTATAAGAGAACACGAGTATGGCTTCATCTGAGGCGACATTGATCTCATATCTTCCTGCATGATTAGTAACCGTCCCCGCCGTGGTGCCTTTAACATGAACACTTACGCCAACCAGCGGCTCATTTGTCCCCTCTTCCATGACCTGTCCCCGTACTATTTTGCCCTGTCGGGCCCCATGAGCCCCCATTGTAGCATTGGAATGAACAGCAATACCTAAGAGCAGGCAGGTTAACAGGATTTTGTCCATTGCATAAAAAAAACTTTTCATGTCGATAATTTATAATCGGTTTATACTGACGATACCCGCGTATTGGAGTACGATAAGTATCGGTTAGCATTTAATTTATATGCCAGATACGGATGCAATTCGTTCTTAATTGGTTAGTATATATTGCCTTTGCGTTAAAACAAAAGTAGACAACACCAAGTCTACCGCAAACCTATTAGGCAACCAATAACGACTGTATTTTACCATAAATGTTAAAGTAACACCATAAAAACAAGAATAATAGTATAACTTTATCGTTTTTATACTTAACTTACGCTACGCACAGCAAGTAATCGAGGATATGGAAACATTCAAGAAAACGGCCGTCCAGAAAACAAGGATACCTGAGTCGAAAATTTTTTTCGTCCGGGAATTAAGCGACAAGCATTTTGACGCAACATGGCATGCCCACCAGGAGTGCCAACTTTTCATGGTTCTCGAGGGAACGGGCACCCGGTTCATCGGCAATACGGTCAAATACTTTTCCAGGGGGGATTTGACACTGCTAGGGCCCAACATACCTCACCTTTGGCGGAGTGACGATATGTATTTCGACCTCCATTCCGATGCACATTCGCATGGGTTGGTTATCTATTTCAATATGGATTCATTAAGTCCCCTAAGCGATAAGGACGAACTGGCCCAGATCAAGACCTTATTTACCAAGATGCGTTGCGGCATGGAGATATACGGTTCGACGGTAGCGCAAACCCAACAGCTTATGCACGAAATCCTGCACATGCATGGGATAGCTAGCATTATCCAGTTGTTCAAGATCTTGGATTTGCTGTCGAACACAAAGGATTACCACTTGTTGCATGACGATATGTACAACTACCCGCTGAAAGATGCGGAAACGAACCGCATCAACCTCATTTACAATTATGCGGCCAAACATTTCAGGAAAAAAATCCCACTGGAAGAGGTTGCCGCATTGCTCAATATGACCCCGACTTCCTTTGCCAGGTATTTCACCATGAAAACCAGCAAGTCATTTTCGTACTTCCTGATGGAACTCCGTATACGGCATGCGTGTAAACACCTCACTACCGATGAAGCGAAAAGTATTGCACAAATTTGTTACGAATCCGGGTTCAATACCCTATCCAATTTCAACAAACAATTCAAGACTTATATGGGGATGACACCGAAGGAATACCGGCAGAAATTCCAGTTACTCTGACATGGCGGTTCAACCATGGTAATGCCCCACGGTATTTCGCAGTGTGCCAATGGAATCAATTGCGATGACCACTTCATCACCCACCTTCAATGTGAAATCATTGGGAGGCACCAAACAAGTACCCGTCATCAGGTAACTACCATAGGTAAAATTGCATTCCCGATAAAGGTAGTCTGCCAATTCGGTCAACGAACGCTTCATCCGGCTGATTTTAACGGAATCACGGTACATGGGCTCACCGCTCCGAATAATTTCCATTTCAATTAATGTATTCGGGTCAATCGATGTTTTAGGAACATACAGGCACGGCCCTAGTGCCGCGCTGCGTTCATAAATTTTGGCTTGCGGTAGATATAACGCATTTTCCCCCTCAATGCTCCTGGAACTCATGTCATTTCCCACGGTATATCCCTGAATAGTTCCGAATGAATTGATGAAAAGGGTCAATTCCGGTTCAGGTACATTCCACGTGGAATCCTTTCGGATATTCACGGGTTGCCCATGCCCCGATACGCGATGAGGCAATGCTTTGAAAAACAATTCAGGTCGATCCGCATGATAAACGTTATCATAGAGGTCGGCACCTCCGGAGTCCTTAGCCTCCTCCATACGTGCCTCCATACTTCGGAAATACGTTACCCCTGCTGCCCATACCTCTTGGGAACTGATGGGGGGCAACAGTCCATTGGCTATCCAATCAACCGCATCCTTCTCGCTAACTGGCTTAAACGACTCGATGCCATTGCTGAGGTAGTCATGAAGCCCATCCCTGTTGACTAATTCGTCCCAGTTTTGGTGGACGATGTAATAACTATCTTCCGTTTGGAGCAGATTCCCCCGTATTGTCTTATATAACTTCATGGTTTATCCTATTTGCAAATCACGAAAAATCTATTCCAACCCATATTTCATACCACGATTACAAAGTAAATACAATTCCCTATCCATTACTTAAATAATATTTGCAAATACCTATGATATATTATCATAGGGTGCTGGCCTATACTTAAAGATGATAATTGCTGCTAATGGGGAATGTATAAACATAAGAAAACCTAACAGGCTTTCTGGGCCCGTTAGGTTTATATTTAGGAAGATCAAATCAAATCAATTCTCAATCACGAAAAATTCCACGCGCCTATTCCATTGATGTTCTTCTTCAGTACATTTCACCCCTTTGGCACAATGATTGGCCAATTTGGTGAAGCCGTAACCTTTGGCAACCAGGCGATCTCTGCTGATACCCCCTGAAACCAAGTACTCGATGGCTGAATCTGCCCTTCTTTGCGACAACTTCATGTTGTAAGCCTGTGTTCCTCTAGAGTCGGTATGTGCACTTAGTTCGATTTTCACCTTCGGGTCGCTATTTAAGAAAGCTAAGATCTTGTCCAATTCCAGTGCCGCATCTGGTCGGATATCCGCCTTGTCGAAATCGAAATAGATATTACGCAAAACAACCACTTCATCTTTTTCCACCGGGTCAAGGAAGATATCTTTTTGTACCGTCATTGTTTTGGTTATCCCTTTTGTGGTGAACGCTAAGGGTGTAGCTTCCCTGAATCCCGTCTGCTCAGCTGTGATTTGGTAATCTGTTTCTTCCGCGAGATTAAACTTGAACTTTCCATCACTACCCGCGTTTAATACCACCGCATTTGCTTCATCGCCTGCAGGTGTAAGGGTCACCTTAGCACCGGATATAGGCAGTTTGCTTCTTGAGTTGTATACCCCGCCGACCAAATCAAGCTGAATTCGTTTATCGAGGTTGAACCAATAGATGTCATCGGCTCCAGATCCACCTTTTCTGTTGGAAGCGAAATAACCCTCCGTTTCCTTGTCGAAACGGATAGAAAAATCATCATAAGGTGAGTTGAACGGGTAGCCCAAATTCGATACCTGCGGCTGACCACTTCCTTTGTCCAGTTTATAAACATCCAGTCCGCCCATTCCCAGGTGGCCATCAGATGAGAAATAAAAGTCCCCTTGGTCATCAATTGTTGGAAAACGCTCGTCGCCAGTGGTATTGACTACACTCCCCATATTGGCAGCATCTCCCCAAGCACCATCTGTCTGACGAACCACGTAGTATATATCAGTGCCCCCTTGTCCGCCTGGCATATCGGATGTAAAGTATAAGGTATCCCCAGAAGGGCTCAGGAATGGATCGCCCACCGACCATTCGGTGATATTATTATAACGGAAAGGTGTCGCTTGCTCACCCCAATTAGCCGTATCTAACGTGTTGGAGAAAATCTCAATATTGACTGTCACATCCCTTCCCGCTTTCCTTTTTTCTTCCCTATCAGGTTTCCTGGTTACCGCAAAATAAACCTCATTTCGTTCCGTAGAAAATGTCGCTGGGCCGAAGTGGTTGGCTCCATCGCCCCATTTAGCGTCCACCTTGTCGACTACCTTATCTTTAGCCGAATACATAGACAAATACGGGTTTCCGGTCCATCCATAAATAACATCGGATTTGACTGCACCACTAAACCGGTCTGAGGCAAAATAAAGGCCATCAGGTCCCTTGGTTGCACCAAACTCCGCTTGGGCACTGTTCAGGTATTTCTCATTCCTCACTTCCACGGCTTTTATGGGGTTTTCAAGCCACACCATTGCCGAGTCGCATGAGGCATAGAGCACTTTCAGCTCTTCAGCTAATGCCCCCCCATCATCTTTCAATGCCGCACGTTGGTATTGGGCCTTTGCCTCTCTAAATTTGGAATTGTTGCGAAGCACGTGTCCGTATTGCAGGATATGATCGATTTTGGCATCGTCATGGTTGGCCAATTTTGCATACCATGTTTCGGCTTCACCATAATTACGGATATTAAAATATGACTCCGCAAGGCGCTCAACCGTTTTAATGTCTGCCTTAGCATCATAAGCCTTTTGGTACAATTCAATCGCCTTAATGAAATTAAAGGATTCGAATTCACGATCAGCGGACTTCAAAAGGGAGTACTGTGCCTGAAGAGGAAGAACTGCCAGCAGACAAAGTCCGAAAATCAGGTTAATCTTATTGTCAAAAATTCTCATAGGTCAATATTGTTTATAACTTCTCAGCATGGGTTAATCCGGAAATCCTGAAAATTAAAAGTACCGCGGCGTACGTACTCGTTGTGTACCCTTGTTTAAGGTATACCCCAACGATATCTCGTGTGTGCTACCTACTTGATTGTGTATCCTACTTAATGCGTAATCGAAGGAATAGCCAATCCTGAACTGGCCGCCGGCAATAAATTCAGCCAGCGCAATGATGGAATTTGGACGGGAAAGATCACTTGATAGTTTATCGCCACTTGATAGTGCGGTTCGGTAGGATACCCCAAAAGTAATCTGCTCAGCAAAAATGACCGCAGCATTTAAATCGGTTGTCCAAGCCCTCGTTACCGCATTATTCGCATTCTTGACCATAATGGAAGGTTTAAATAACATATCACTTGCAATGGGCACAATTCCGCCTACATTGATGTAGTATTGGGTGATTGGCGGAATACGGGTACTTCCATTATCTTCATTAAACAACAAACGAGAAATCAGGTTATCGACCCCAACACCTGCGAAAAAGGTATTATTGGAATAGTAAACACCAAACCGCGCATCCGGTAGAAACGAATTTTCGATGTTCACGGCCTCGGGATCTTGCGTCCTAGCATCTGCGTTATCAAACCCAGAATGGATTACACCCAATCCGAGACCGAACGACAGCCGATCTTCAGGATCCCAACCTACACGCAGGCGGTATGCGTAATTTGCATAAGCGTAGATACGTTTTTCCAAACCTACGCGGTCGCTCATGATATTCAACCCAAGTCCCACATTATCACTGGCAGTACGCATATCCGCCGCCAAAGCCAACGTACGCGGGCCATCGGGTATACCCGTCCATTGCGACCGATAATACGTATGCAAATTCACCGGTCCGCGATAGCCTGCATACGCGGGGTTGATGTACAACCCGTTAAACATATACTGGCTATACTGCGCTACTTGCTGGGCAAAAGCAGGAGCGGTTGAGGCTAATATCAGCAGTAGAAAAAAATACTTCTTCATGTCTTTATCTTTTATTGGATGTTGGTCAAATCAGCTTCTTCTAATTAATGACCTGCTGGGAATATTTACCCAGCAGGGCATCCTTTTTTAGCGGTTCGTCACTCGTATAAGGGCTACGGCGCCTTTGTAGGTTTGCCATTCGCCATTGTCATTGCGAACCCGCAAAATATAGTAGTATGTACCTTCGCTAAGTGAACCACCATCCCAATCGTTGTTGTAGTTTGTGCTCTTGTACACCTGGTTGCCCCATCTGTTGAGCACCAACAGCTCTCTACTTGAATACTGCAGGAGGTTCCTGATGACAAAGCGGTCATTGAGTCCATCACCATTAGGTGTAAACAGATTCGGAATCACCAATATGGCGTCGACCGGAACTGGATCGATCTCATCCTCATCATCAGGATCCTCATCATCAGGATCCGTACCTGGACTCCAAACTGCGATGCCATTGGTAATGGTTCCGACAGCCGTTTCAGCTACCATGGCAGTCACCTTAACCACGATGGTCGATTGCGGTGCCATCACTCCTGTTGTTGTGATGGTCGCATCGTTACCAGTTCCGGCTATGGTGGCCGCACCGGATACAATCTCGTATCCTGTGATGGTCACTCCGGCACCTGGCCGTTCTTCGAGCGCGATCAGTTCATCGGCTTCGATGGCCAACGGCCCGTTGTTGGTAATGGTCACCGTAAAGGTGGTAGCCTGTCCTGCTTGTACCAACGACTGGTCAGCAGCCTTATCAATGCTCAAGGTATATGGAGCATCTACCGGAATATCAGGTGTCTGGTCCTCATCGTCCTCATCATCCGTATCTGGATCCTTATCAGGTCCCCAAACCGCTATGCCATTGGAAACTGTTTGTCCAGCGCTGGCCGTGACATCAGCATTCACCGTTATGACGATGGTTTCATCAGCAGCTATCGCTGCAGTAGCGGTCAGTATAGCACTGTTACCCGTTCCTGCCACCGTTGCATTGCTTGAAGTCACTTCGTATCCTGTAATAGTCAGGCCGTCGCTTGGCCGTTCTCCCAGGCTGATGGTTTTGCCCACCGCGATGGTAGACGGCCCTTCATTGGTAACGGTCACTGTAAAGCTGGTACTACCACCGGCAGTTACGCGTTGCTGATCGGCAACCTTAGTAATACTCAATGTATGCCTTGGATCCACAGGAATTTCCGGTGTTTCCGTTTCATCATCTGGGTCACCATCATCAGGATCTTTATCAGGACCCCAAACCGCTATACCATTGGTGATCGTTCCTTCTGCATCATCAGCAATAGCAGCGGTAATCTTCAAGACAATGGTACCTTGGACAGGCAATACTGCTGTGGTGGTTACCGCAGCCTCATTACCTGTACCGCTTACCGTAGCACTTCCGCTGATGACCTCGTAACCCGTGATGGTTACTCCTTCACCTGGACGCTCTACCAAGCTGATTACCTCACCATTGGCGATCAACGAAGGCCCTTCATTGGTGACGGTCACCGTAAAGCTTGTATTGGTACCCGCTTGTACACGGTCTTGATCGGCTACTTTCGTAATGCTCAGCAGACGGTCAGGATCAACCGGTATTTCAGGTGTGTCGTCTTCATCATCTGGATCTGTATCCGGATCCTTATCAGGACCCCATACGCTGATTCCGTTGGAGATGGTTGAAGGCGCATCGGCATCAACATCTGCGGTAACTTTCACGATAATCGTACCGCCTACGGCAATCTTACCTGTGGTTGTCAACACCGGCATATTGCCGCTTCCAGCTATAGTAGCCGCACCCGAGGTCACCTCGTAACCGGTAATGGTGAGACCCTCGCTTGGACGCTCAGTTAAATTGATGTCTTTACCGACCTCAATGACTGAAGGACCGTTGTTTGTTACGGTTACCGTGAAGGTGGTACTCGTACCGGCTTTTACGCGGTTCTGATCAGCCACTTTCGTGATACCCATAGTAGACTCGCGGTCAACTGGGATTTCTGGGGTATCGTCTTCATCGTCTGGATCTTCTGTTTCCGGATCCTTATCTGGTCCCCATACGTCAACACCATTGGTAATCGTAGCTGGAGCATCGGCATCGATGTCGGCCGTGATACGTATCACAATGCTTTCACCGGTTGCCACAGTACCCGTTGTCGTTACCGCCGCACTGTTGCCAGTTCCAGACACCGTTGCACTACCAGAAACCACTTCGTAACCGGTAATGGTCACGCCTTCACTTGGGCGTTCTCCCACACTGATGATTTCACCTTCTTGGATGGTACCTGGACCATTATTAGTGATCGTCACCGTGAAGCTTGTGCTTTCGCCTGCTACTACGCGTTCTTCATCGGCTACCTTCGTAATCGACAGCTCCATATCGCAGAACACCGTCGTGAAGGTAACAACTGTACGGTCGACCTCAGCGGTTTCACAAACGCCGTCGCCGCTTACACCAACACGATACGTATACGTACCTGGGGCAAGGACACCAAGATTGAGTGTACCATCCGCACCACCGGCAACCATGTCGCCATTGGCATCATACCAGTGGAATACTGGATTGGTTATGGTGCTACTGGCACTTAGCATTGCTGTAAGAACCGTTTCATCCGTAGGATCGATACAGATATCCTCGCTTGGATCGACTCCGTTAACTAGGACATCCGCGATATCCTCAGGCGTAGCCGATGGGTTGATCGTGAAGGTAACCGTCTTGCGGTCGCCCTCGGCGCTCTCGCACACACCGTCGCCACTAACACCCACGCTGTAGGTATAAGTGCCCGGCATCAGTTCGCCGAGGTTCAAGGTACCGTTTGCACCACCGGCAACCATGTCGCCGTTCGTGTCGTACCAGTGGAACACCTCGTTTTCAATCGTGCTGGTCGCACTCAGCGTGGCCGTCAATACGACTTCCTCACCAGGCATCAGGCACAATGGATCGACGGGATCAACCCCGTTGACCACTACGTCCGCGATGTCGGCTTCGGTAGCGGCATCGTTGATCGTGAAGGTA
>NZ_JAMXBE010000013.1 GCF_024704835.1 Parapedobacter tibetensis | reverse complement strand
TTGATTGATAAACAAATAAATGATTTAAACATATTCTAATGAAAATAGAAGTATGGAGCGATGTCATGTGCCCGTTCTGTTACATCGGTAAGCGGAAATTTGAAACGGCGTTGGCTCAATTCCCTTATAAGGGTAACATACAGGTGGAATGGAAAAGTTTTCAGCTGATGCCCGATTTAGAGACCTCGCCCGGCAAGAACCTGAATGAGTTTTTGGCGGAGCATAAAGGAATAAGTATGGAACAAGCCACGTCAATGAATAACCACGTTATCCAATTGGCGAAGCAGATAGGGCTGGATTATAATCTTGACCGATCCATTCCTGCAAATAGTTTCAATGCGCATCGGTTTACTCATTTTGCAAAGCAATATGGGAAACAGAACGAGGCCGAAGAACTCCTGTTCCGTTCTTATTTTACAGATGGTGAGAACATTGATGACCATGCTACGTTAATTCAGTTGGGAATAGAAATAGGTTTGGATGCAGCGGCGCTGAAAACGGCATTGGAAAACGGAAGCTATGTGGATGATGTAAGAAAGGATATTCAGGAAGCCCAACAGATTGGTGTGCGAGGTGTGCCGTTTTTTGTATTCGACCGGAAATATGCCGTATCAGGAGCACAAGAAAGCCAAACGTTCTTAGAAACCTTGGAAAAAGCCTATACTTCGTGGAGAAAGGAAAATCCTGAAACCTCATTGGACATTATTGATGGCGAATCCTGTTCGCCAGAAGGTGAATGCAGGTAATTGGATCAAGGTATTCCCGCAATGGGCTAACAGAATTGTATTAACAGTGGTATATCTATCGGCCTTTTGCGTTATTTACTAATCAATACCCCTTCGCCAAATTCAGTCGGCCCAAGTTCCTACCCGTTACAAAATAGCAATACCACCTGCTACAAAACAGCAAACCAAGCGGCTGTATTGAGGCTACATTTGTGATATGAAGCTATTTGATTTAGCACCAGGCTTTATAGCCGCCGCACTGGTCGTACTGGGTACGGGCCAAGGCGTGAACAATGACGCTTCCGAGGAAAAGGAAGTGACTAAGCAAACCACTGAGAATTGGTTTGATGTATCGGTTTCTGGGAATCAAACGTTACCACAAAACCAGCAAATTGAAGCGATGCTGAGTGGGGATCCCCAAGCTCCGTGCAATGAGGTTGATGGTGCGCTCTGCGCAGTCCGGGTTGAATACGATGCAGACGATCCGGCTATTCAAGCGCTGATCAGCCAGATAGGAACAGGTACTCCTCCTACGGTGAAGGACTTTGAAGATTTAGGTGCTTCATCAGTGTCCCATTCTTACGAAGAGGAGCAGTAAAGGAGCGATGGTTACCATGCCTATCGTTGATTAAGGCCGGCATTTTTCTGATGCCGGCCTTTTTTTGGCAATGACTTATCGGTCATTTTGAGGATATCCACCCGCTTGGATGGCTTCCACAGGGAATGGCCACACCCAGCGGTCGTGATTTACAGGAAGCTCAAAATGCTGCTCTCCCAACACACGTACCAATGGCTTCTCATACCGTGGGTCCTTATTGAGCCTGCGCAGGTCTTCCCATCTTGTGCCGCGCAATACCAACTCTTTCCTTCGCTCGGAAATAACCCAATCCAAAATCTGCTGGCTGTCCGCGCTTTCCAAAGGCGTATAACCTGTGGCTTCCAACCGATGTCGCCTTAAATGGTTGAGGTCGTTTAAAGCTTCAACGGTATTTCCTTCCCTTGCATGGCATTCTGCTCGGATGAGGTAAACTTCATCCGTTGCCAAGCCGGTAAAGAAGAAGTCGTTTCCATAGTAACTGCCGAAAAACTGTGATTGGCCATTACTGCTTATGCGAAAGTAGATAGCTCGCCTTAAATCCTCAGGTGAGTAGCTTGCCAGCAAACTCGTGTCTGCATTGAATCTGGCCGAACCGTAAATAAGGGCGTTGTATGCCGAAGAGGTAAAAATGACTTCTACATTGCCTATACCATACAATGGGAAGGGATAATTCGCTCCTATTTCAAGGTCATTGAAATCTAGCAATGCGCTTTGTACAGCCAAGCACCTATTAGCATATTCGAGGGCTTTGGGGTAATTGCCCATTTGCAAATATGCTCGTGCCAATAATGCATATGCAGCCGCTTTGGATGGGCGAAAGGGCACCAATGGTTCATCCGGTAGCAATTGTACGGCTTCCATTAGGTCATTAACGATCTGCTGGTAAGTATCCGATACGGATGACCTTGCCAATTGTACAGTCGGGTCCGCTTCTAGCCTTAGCGGTAGTCCCAAGTCTACAGGCGCCGTATCCTCATTGTAAACGGGACAGAATAACTGGGCGAGGTTGTAGAGGTTCAATGCCCGGTGGAAAAGGGCAATGCCTCGCGTAAGCCGCCAATCATCTTGTTGGTGTTGGGAGCTCATATTAGCCAACCCATCCAAAACAATGTTACAATTTAGTATCCGCTGGTAGCCCGTATCAAAATCTGTGGGATTCAACGTGCCGCCCTCGCCTCCTTCGTAGACTGTTTTTTCCCAAGTGTAGGCATTCTTCTGGTAATTGAACCGGACTCCACTTGAGAAGTTGTTCCAATGTTCTGTCGAGATATAAAACTCATCTGCCCCGATAATCCCCAGCGTATGGCTTGAGCGGATATTCATCGGGTTATTATTGGCGGTTGGATTATCCAGCAAAGCCAAATAATCGGCTACGGTATTGGGTACCCGTTGGTTCCTTGAAGGTTTGACATCAAGGAATGCCTCTCCGCAGGAAGCGAGGAAGAGAACAAGTAGTAATGGTATAAGATGGTTGAATGGTTTCATTTCCTTTTCGTATTTAAATAGATAGACAAGGGTTCATTATGGATATCATGGGGTTAAAACTCCACTTGTATACCGATGGCAAATGACCGCGGGGCGGTATAATCCGCATTAGAATAATCTGGATCGATACCATGCTTATTGGCTCGCCAGAGGATACCGAGGTTGCGCGCATAAGCATAGAGCCGTATGCGTTGCACAGGCCAACGCTGCACCATGTTGTCATCGAGCGAATAGCTGAGGTTTACATCCTGCAAGCGGATGACACCCCCTTTGGTGATTAAGGCCTCTGAGAACTGATAGAGATAATCTCGCTCATAACTACCGTATGATGCTGCCCAAGCGGGTACGTTTGTCTTTAATTCGTCTCCCGGTTGTTGCCAACGATTGAAATAATCGGTATGAAATACGGGGTTATTTACCACATACTCTTGTCCGGATGAAATAGAGCTCCGCCTAAAAACATGGCCTACTTTGTAGTTAACCAATACCCCCAAC
The DNA here is from genome assembly GCF_024704835.1 of Parapedobacter tibetensis. Taxonomy (GTDB): domain Bacteria; phylum Bacteroidota; class Bacteroidia; order Sphingobacteriales; family Sphingobacteriaceae; genus Parapedobacter; species Parapedobacter tibetensis. The sequence goes on along the minus strand of NZ_JAMXBE010000013.1, from coordinate 190,891 downwards.
TCGATCCCCTTCCATATCAAAGTATTCCGTATTGATCCAAAATATGGCGGCACGGTAACGCCTGAGATAAGAAGGTCATCGGCTGTGAGGGTTGAATAATAATTTCTATAATCGGTGGTTATTTCGCCGTTGAGGAAAACTAAGGGATACCCATTCATGGGATTCAATCCTCGCCAAGGATGGGCGTAGATTAAATCTACCGACTGACCCTTTTTCACCCGATCTGTACTGACAAGAAGTTCATCGATATTTGATGGCTGCAGAGCATTGATATGGGTTACCTTATTATAGGTATAATTAAACAATAGGGAAGTATGCCACTGAAATACTCCAGCTAGGTTTAGGCTATTCACCTGCACATCCCACCCTTGTGTGCGCAGGTTGGCATAGTTCATTTTATAATTGCTTCCCACACCGGTGCTAGGATCCATCATGTTATCTCCAAGCAGGTATTTAGCATGTTTGTTATAATATTCCATGCTACCGCTGATGCGCGTTCCAAACAGCCGCCAATCCAGCCCGGCATTGAAGGTGTTGACCTGCTCCCATCTCAGTGATGGATTGCCGGGATGCTGCAAGGTAGCTTGTAGTAAATTGGTGATGTTGTTTGTGCCCACCGATATGGTAGGGTAGTGGCTCTGGCTCTTGTCGATATTGCCCGCGCTGCCGTAGGTGGTGCGCAGACGTAGATAAGGCAGCCAGTCTATGCCATAAAACCATTCCTTGCTGATATCCCAGCTACCGCCCAGCGACCAGAGCGCGGTGCCCCGTTGGTTGGTCTTCACACCAAGCAGGTTGCTGCCATCCCAGCGCAGGCTACCGCTCAGTACATAACGTTCCTTGTAGGTATAGGAAGCATTGCCAAAATAAGACAAATCCCTGGCCATCCTTTTAGCAGGACTTATGGTGGATGAGCGGGGAAGCCAAGCACTTCCGTTGGGCAGGGTAGGGTATAAATTTTCGTAATCAAAATTGGCGACACCCGTCCACAGATCATCATTGTAGTTATAGAGGCGCACGTCTGGCAGTATCTGTGCAATGCGCTGCCGCACCTCTCCCCCAGCTAATGCTGCCAGCTGATGGTCTCGCCCCAAGTCCTTGTTGTAATTGACCTGCGCTCGACCCGAATGCGTGTTGGCTGATCCTGGTACGCCCAGCTCCAATATCCCGCCATGGGGAATGATTCGTGTACCATCGGCCTGTGTGAAGCGGTTCACCAGATGGCGTACATAATAGCCCTCTGGCGAATGATATTGTCTGCTCAAATCATCTCCCGTGGTATATTGGTACGTGGCGTGGAGGTTGAAATCTTTGAGGAAAGCATACCTCACCCCGGCATTGAGCCGCATTTCCTTGCTGCCACTGGTATTGTCTGCCAGCCGCTGTTCATCCAGCGGGCGGTACATCCAGTCGAGCAAGCCATTTGCTTCGGCCTGCTCACGATAGGCCTGGCGGAATTGGCTAAAGGTGGCTGCAGGGTTTCCATTGGCATCTACCAAGGCATCATAGATGCTGTTCGCGGTAGATCTGAATAGGCCAAGCTCATTATGGGATATGCCGTTATTGATCGCCTGTTGCTGCGTATACCAAATGCTGCCGGTCAGCTCCAAGTTTGGGCGTACTTTAAAGGTGTTTTGCAAGCTGAGGTTTATGCGATTGCTGCTATTACCGATCTCGCTGGCCCGGTTGCGGTCATACCCAGCAGACAATGCATAGCGGTAGTTGTCGCCTCCTCCTCTTACGCTAAGCGCATATTGCTGATTGATTGCGGGCTGGTAAAGATAATCCATGGCTTGTTGCCGCAAGTCAGTATGTTGCATGTAACTTTCCTGTCTCATGAATTCCTCCTCGCCGATCAGCTCATCCCGCTGCTTGATGAGCAGCTCCACATAGCTGGGGATGTAGGTTTGATCGCGCTCCGCATAGGCTCCGCGCTCGAAAAGTTCCTTCTGAATTTCCATCACTGTAGGCGAGGGCAAGTAGTGTTGGCTGTAGAAAAGGTTGGGCCTACCAATGATATTCACGTTGCTGTTGAGGGATATTCGTGCGGGCTGGTTGTACCGGCCTTGCTTGGTGTTGATGACGATGACGCCATTACCCGCTCGGGCACCCCATATACTGGCTGCGGCTGCATCGCGTAACACGGTGATGCTTTCCACATCGTTTGGATTGATGGTGTTGATGTCTCCCTCGTAAGGGAAGTTATCCACCACGATGAGTGGCCGGGTATCAGCCTCAATGGTGCTCAGCCCGCGTACGCGGATACCCTCCGCATTGGTAGCCTGCGGCTGCACAAACTGCACACCGTTGACCACGCCTTCAAGCCTTTCAAGGATGTTGGTGCTCACACTACGGTTGATGAGCGCATTGTCCACATGGATGAATGCACCGGTGGCCCGCTCCTTTGGCACCTCATAATAACCGGTATTGACCACTACCTCTTCCAGCGCATGGGGATCAGCTTGTAGGGCAATATGAAGTGGGCCGACATAACCTTTTTCCACGGGCATATGCCGTGGGATGTAGCCAATGTACGTGGTGATGAGCGTGTCCGTTTGTTGCGGCAGCGGCAGGTTGAATTGGCCTTTGGTGTCCGTAGCGGCAGTACGATCATTGGATAAGTATTTCACGCTGGCGCCAACCAGCGGCTGTCCGTCCAAGTCTACCACGGTGCCGGTGAGCCGTTGCTGGGCATGGGATATGCTTATGGCCGCTAGTCCACAGAAAAGAAATAGGATATGTTTCATTGTTGTATCAGGTTTGGTTAATGGGTTTAGTTTTTAGTTTGGGTAAACGATGGGTCGAAATAGGTAAGTGATTCCTCCATTTCTATAGCTGTAGGCTTGTTGGCCACAATATTGGACACGAGCGCCTTGGTTACCACCTTGTTTTTGGGAATGGCCAGCAGTTTGCCGTCCTTGATCCACACCTGCCCGAAGCGGCTTTGTGCATAAAATAGCTGATTGAGCAGGGTATCTGCGGTATTGCCCACGGCTATGGGAAGCCGCCATCCTTGCTTTTGTGCAAACGGCCTAGGAAGATCGTTATGGTGGTAGAGATGTATACCCACCACGGCGACTTCCTGCTCGAAATCCTGTTGCAGGGTATCCCATTTGCTCATCGAAGCCACGCAGGGTCTGCAATAGGTGGCCCAGAAATCCAATACCAGCAGTTTATCTTTAAAATCACCGAGAATTACGGTTGATTTGCCTTCAGGATGGTTCACCACATGGAGTTCCACATCCCAGAACCACTCGGGCACACTATCGCCGATGATGAGCCCTTGGACTTCTTCAACCTCGCCCGGAGGCACAGGCCCCGACTGGGAATCGGGAACCTGCGCACGGGCTTCTGCACACATGAAACCTACGCATGCTACTAAGAGACAAGTCTTGTTGCGTAGGTTCCATGAGGCCGTTGGAAACAGACACGTTCGAATAAACAAGGTATATATCGGCCAAAGCATGGCCATATGGTTAAATATCAGTGGTCGCTTTTTCATCTTGTTGGGTTTCATAAGTTGAATCAGTTTCAGAAAGAAGAACAAAGATGGCATTAAGCTCATCGATGAAGCCTCGCCTTTCCGGATAAATGGCTCCACGAAATGTTTTACCAAACGGAATGTCCACACTTTCGGTGTCAAAATCATAATGGAAATAGAAATAGTGTGCGATAATCACGGAAACCGCTTCGCCGATGAAATCATCGTAGTCCGCCTTGAACAGCGGGAGCTCTTTTTCATTTTCTTTTGTTTTTTGCAACACGATATACATATTGGCCATCGCTTCGTGGAGGGTATACTTATGCCAGAACGTGTTGATGACTTTGGAGGCATCATACCCCGCTTTAAAGGGTCCCAAAAAATTGTCGAAGAATTCTTTGGAAATCTCGTTAAGTTCCAATCTTTCTTTCCTCATCGTGAAACCTCCTTCCTGACTGAGAGCGGGATTCGGCGTCCAGCTATGTTTCCAATGGGTTTGATATCGGTTGCTGCCAAGGGGGCATAACAATCCCCTAAGCGTAAATTTCGCTTCATTTGTAAAGGGTTTAGTGTTAAAAAATCGGTTAACTAAGGTGCATTAGCTTAACCGCCAACGCCAGAAATGGCAGGCAACAGTTAAATCGGCTGCTTCGGTTTTTTCGGATAAAGCACATCAAATGCACTCATGCCACAGGTTTTGTCAGATTTTTTTGTCATTTTTACCGTTGGTTAATTTAACGGCGTAGGGAACATAGGAAGTGATGAGGTAGGCCTAATCCGGTTATCGTATATTAGTTTGGATTTGGATACTGCCTCCGCGCCACTCGGGTTCCCACACAAGACACGCATCAACAGCAGTACCCTCCTCCAAAGTAAAGGCAAATATAGTCTTTAAATTGGAGTACGGGCATAAAACCTGCTGCCTCGGTCTTGTGTGGGATATTTACGTGACGAGACTTTTAGTGTTTTTATACCTACACCTTGGTTATATGTATTAATTCAATTTATGCCATACACATAGTTTTTTCTTTTCAATCATTCATGGTTCATCCGCTTTATGGGGATGATGAAACAAAGGTAAATAATATTTTAAAATAAATCAATAGTGAAAGGAAATAAAATTGAAAATATTTGTTCTGACCTTATTGAAAAAGCAATAAGGAGATTAATTGAAATTAGAGAAAAATTGTCCATCAAGATTCCAAGACTCGCCAAAGCTTCTCCGCTATCTAGAAGCACTTTAGAACGTCTTGAAAAACGTGAAGTTACACCAAGCTTAGAATCCATTTTTTCCTTAATACTCTTCTATGGCTTCACCCTTCCTGATTTTTTCGATTTCGACGAACCTTTGCCCACTGCTGAAAAATTGAAGCGAAGGATGAAAGCCTTCCATAAAAAAACGGGGTCGGATGCTTATGAGAAAGTGTTCACCCGACCCAAACTTAATGATCTCATCCCAGAGGAACTGATTACCAGCGGCTTTTTCGATGATTACCATACGGTTGCCGAGGTGGCAGATTTTTGCAAAGAAGAGTATGGTTACACTTATGGCAATGCTACCAATACCTTGGATAACGCTGTCAAAAAAGGCTGGCTGGTACTGGATGACAGGGTGAAGCCGAAAAAGTATAGGAAGAAGTGAGTTTGTAAGCGATACAGCGGATGGTTCGGATTTTATGATTGGATATTGGGTATTTGGAAAGACCGTGAAGTTTCTCTTGAAGGCTTACGCAAAGACGCTTGGGGCAACCGCGTATGAGTTTTGTTATCTGCGACACCAACATCTTCATTTCGCTTTTCCGAGGAATAGATAATACCATTACCTAGTTGCAATCCATTGGCGGCGAGAATATATTGATCCCTTCCATTTCTGTGATGGAGCTTTACCGTGGTATGCGTGATAAAACAGAATTCGCACAGATGAAGAAAAAGCTGAATCACTACAACGTAATCCATTATAGTGAATAGGTATCCGAATTGGCCATCAAATTGGTGCTGGACTATCGGCTATCTCATGATCTAACGATACCGGATGCCATCATCGCTGCGATGAGTGTCGTTTATGAGATTCCTTTGTTTACCTATAACGTCAAGGATTTCAAATTCATTCCCCGTATAACATTGCATGAACCCCAAAAGAGTTAGGCAATGCTTTTAATTTTCCCTAAACTGGCGTAAGTTTAGGCGCCAAAGGCCTGTGGGTGGGGTGAACTTGAACCTGTGTCTGGCAACGTCTCCTATGCCTTTGTAGAAAGACACGGAGGCAGGCCGGAAGGTTTTGGAGGATTATGCAATCGAAGCCGGAAAGAAGGTTTTGCGATTGGCAGGGGGGGTGAAAAATTCAACTTTGCCAAATAGCGATTCTTTTAGTAAATTTGCATAAAAGTATTAGAAGACAGCGATATGGCCGTTATTACCATACATCCCAAGAATAAGGAAGAAGTAACACTTTTCGAGTACCTGGCCAAACGGCTGAATACGCCCTATGAGATCAGTCAGGAAAAGTCGGTGACGGCCAAAAAAAAACCTTCTGACTTTTTCGGTACCATTAGCGAAAAAGAAGGGAAAAAGCTGCATACCTACGTCAACAAAAGCCGCGAGGAATGGCAACGGGATATCTGATTGACACCAATGTGCTGATCGACGCCCAGATGAACAGGCTGCCGCCCAAGGGCAGCCTGTTTTTAGCCGGCATCATTGACGAAGATTTTACGGTATCTTTCGTAACCTATATCGAGTTTCTTGGATATAAAAGCGTTTCGAAGGAAACGAAAGAATTTATGGCACTGGCCACCGTCATCGAAATTGACAAGGATATTATTGATACCTGTATAGCGTTGAGGAAGTCAAGATCGATAAAGTTGCCGGATGCCATCATAGCTGCTACTGCATTGTCAAAAAACCTTACGCTTATCACACGCAATACATCGGATTTTAAGAAAATAAAGGGACTGGAATTGCTCAATCCCCATGAGTAGGCAGAAAGTGAACCACCTTAGCGCTTCGGTTAAGGCGAAAAACAACTAATCGAAATAGCAACATTTAAAAAAGCCATTGATCATAAAAATGCCCCCTAATAGTGTCCCTAAATTGGCGTAAGTTTAGGCATTAAAGGCCCGGTGTTGGGGTTACCTTGAACCTGTGTCTGGTAACGTCTCCTATGCCTTTGTAGAAAAACACGGAGGCAGCCCGGAAGGATTTGGCGTACAAAACGCCTCCTTTATTATTGCCCGCATGTTTAGGTGGTTTTCCAGTGGCGAATACCCCTACAGCCCGAATGGAGAAAAAGCGAAAGACCGCGTGATTAAGGTAGGCCGTAAGGAAATCAACTGGCAAAAGCTGGTGTTTTTCGCCATGCTGCCCGCAATAATCATCGTATTGGGTACCATTGTGCTTTATGTTTTTTACCCCAACTTTCGAGTTCTTTAATAATTGACTTCAACTTGTATCCAATCGGAGTTAATTCATACTCCACACGAGGTGGAACTTCTGCATAGACAGTACGTTTAACAATTTCATTTGCTTCTAATTTACGCAGTTGTAATGTCAACATCCGCTCGGTAATATTGGGCAGACACTTTTTCAATTCTCCGAATCTTAGTTTACCGTTTATTAAATAACAGCATATGGCTAATGACCATTGTCCCCCAATAATATTTGATGCATATACTTCTAAGCATTCATTCGCTAATGCTTTTTTATTGGCAAAATTGGTTGACGTTTCTTTAATTTTTGTCATTACTTACATTTTTTATAGTACCATACAATTGATAGCTAATATACGGAAAGTATGTTTTTGACAATACCTTTGTGGCTATTGAATAAAAAACAATACGATATGAGAATATTAATCATTGTCATCCATAACAAGATTAAAGATTCACTGATCAATAAGAGGTGGGTTGAAGAATTAAATAAACATCCTGATAAGTACGACGTTCACCAATTATATGAAATCTACCCTGATGAGAAAATTGACATAATAAAGGAACAAAAGTTGATTGAATCATACGACAAAATTGTCTTTCAATTTCCATTTTATTGGTTTAATTGCCCTCCTCTTTTCAAAAAATGGCTGGACGAAGTCTTGACTTACGGTTGGGCTTATGGAAGTAAAAGTGGGTATAAAGTTTCTGGAAAGAAAATAGCTTTGGCGATCACTGCGGGGATTGATGAAAAAGAATATGGCCCCTTAGGTATATATAAATACAATTTAAAGCAATTGACAAGCCCTTTCGAGCTCACTTTTGAATACATCAGGGCTGATTACAAACAATTTTTTGCATATTACGGAATTGAGTTAAATACTTCGAGTGAATGGATTGAAAAGAGCGTTCCGCTATATATTGATTTTTTAGATTCCTTGTGAGTGTGATTTTTCCATGCCAATTGCCTTTGGCATGGTTTCGGAATACAAAACACAACTGCCCGACAAAAAACTGTTACAACAAAAACTACACGAGTTGTTTGAGAATAGCAACACAGGCGAATAAATAAAAAAAATGAGTTTAGGTAGTTAGCGCAACTAAGCTATTATGATTTTGTTTTATGTTTGCCTATGTAATCATTTTCTATATGCCTGTCATCGAACTGAAAACCAATATCCAAGCTCCGATCGAAGTATGCTTCGACTTGGCAAGAAGCATAGACTTGCACGAATTATCTACGGGAAACACACGTGAGCGAGCCGTGGCAGGCGTCACTACGGGGCTTATTGGGCTTGGAGAAACCGTTACTTTCGAAGCTACGCACTTCGGTGTAAGGCAGCGACTGACCTCCGTGATTGCGGCTTTCGAACGGCCGCGTCATTTCCGTGATGAAATGGTGAAGGGAGCTTTCCGCTATATTCGGCATGATCATTTCTTTGAGGGAAAGAATGGCGTAACGGTGATGACCGACCAGTTTGACTTCGGTTCGCCATTGGGCGTTCTGGGCCGATTGGCCAACTGGCTGGTGCTGACAAACTACCTGCGGAATTTCATCGACCAGCGCAATATGATGATAAAGCAGTATGCGGAATCGGATAAGTGGAAGGAGGTGCTACCAGCATTATCATGAATATTCTCTTTGTTTGCAGCAGAAACCAATGGCGCAGCCGTACCGCTGAAGACCTGTTTAAAAACCCATCCGCTACATCAGGTTCGTTCCGCTGGCACAGCGTCTTCCGCGTGTGTGAAGGTTTCGGAAAAAGGGATCCAATGGGTCGACATGATCTTGGTAATGGAAAAGCGTCATAAGGAAATCCTGCAAGTAAAATTCTGCAATTGGATACTGAATAAAGAAATTATCGTACTCAGCATCCCGGATGAATACAACTATATGGATCCCGAGCTGGTAACGATACTTGAACAACATTGGAAATCGATTGTGGAATGATGGAACCGAAACAAATTATCGGCGTGGTCGTAAACGTGTTGAACCAGCTTAACCTTTAGCGCACAGCCAAGGAGAGCGTTACTACAATAATTGATTAATTTCGCGGAGGTAAACCACAACACTATGAGAAAGATTATTTTAGATTTAGCAATATCGCTTGATGGGTTCATTGAAGGGCCAAATGGTGAGATTGATTGGCTCCTCGGTGACGAAGATGTTGATTTCGGTGATATCATAAATGATATACTTATCGGGATAGACGCAATATTCTACGGTAGAATAAGTTACGATCTATGGGGAAATTATCAACCGGATGAAAACGCAGGTGCTAAGTTAAAGGAGGCGTATAAATCACTTCACAGCAAGAAGAAATACGTTTTTTCGACAACCAAACGATATGAAAATGGCGTTACAACCATCGACTCAAATATTAAGGAAAACGTCGAACAGATTTTACAGGAGCCCGGAGAAAACATTTGGTTATACGGTGGAGGAAAATTGACAACGACATTTATAAATCTCGGCTTGATAGATGTTTACAGACTGGCCGTGCACCCTGTCCTTTTAGGTTCAGGCAAACCGCTATTTCAAAATATAAAACAGCGAGTGGGTTTGAAGTTGGTAGACATAACAAAGTCATCGGGAGGTGTTGTATTATTGAATTATGAAGCCAATAACGGGAAAACAGTGAAGTGATATCACGATCTGGTAGTGTAACGGGAACTGTTTTAACTGTATTCTCGGATATATCCATCGACGCAGCAATTTCTTTTTGGGAAAGCCCGTCAAACCTGCTCAACTTAATAAATCAGGGTTTATTCTGTTACTTTTTTTTAAAAAGTTCGATAATTCCTAAAGTAGCTTATAAAGAATAGTTGACGCTCCTGATACTATTGCGCCACCATCATTGACATATAGTAATTTGCACAGTGTATTGAAGTCATCAATAATATTTCTTTATTAGAAAAAGTCTTAAAAGTGTCAGATGTTGTTATCTGATATTCATAATTCATTTTGGTCCATTTCAGATGCGGTTTCATAACTAAAAGTTCAGTTCCTTCTTGGTCTATAAGTATAAATGATGCTTTAAAAACACCGCTATATTTAAAAATATAACCTTTCTCAATGTCGTTAAAATAAGTTTGTACGACAATTTCTCCATTCCAATTCATTTTGAATTTTAGTAGTACCTTTTCTCCGTCCTTGAGTTCAATTGTTGTTCCCCAAAAACCTTTCGGCTCAACTTGGTAGTTTGAATTATTTGCAATTTCTATTACTGCATTAAATTTAAACCAGCTTTTGTAAGAAAGTTTCCCAATTAATTTGTCGTCTTTTGTCACATCAAAAGATGAAGACTGGTTTGATTTTGCTTGATATTCTGTCATAGTCATTTTAATTTAGTGGAATGTGCTTTGGTTGCACATAACGGTAAAGTATAAATGTAGTACGGGTTTGGGAACGATTCACTGTCCACTCACCGTAGGTTTGTTAAGACTCAATTTTAGCGTTTTACTATCCCTGTTTCAACTTTTCCATCTCAGCAATTGTTTCTTCCAGTTTCCGGAATACCCTTCCGTATATCAAACCTACATCCCATCTATAGATTCTGTCGGAAAAATAGAACATCAGCAGGGTTGCCACTCCCGCGATGATCCATGCAAATAATGGAACACTCCCAATAAATATTACGTCCGGGTATTTTTGATACATTTTCGAGGTTATTGGGCCTTTATTCCATGCAGACCATATAGTACTCATGGCAATTAGAAAATAGAGTGGGTAAGTAAAACGTAATATTTTCTCATCCTCCGAGAGGGCATCTTTAATACTTCGATCGAACGACTTGAGATAGTCAAGACTGGTTGCTCCGTGATCCAGTGTTTTGATGCTTCGCTTTTGCCGTATGCTGTACCATGCCGTAAGAAGAAGCAGTACAGATACGGCAGCTCCCTGCCAAATGGCATCCAGGAAATAATATATAATGAGGAAAAGAATTGCCATGATGACAATAACAATTAAGTTGACCTTGAACATCCTTTTCATCTTGTCAACCAGGTGCTTTGATTTTTGGTTGTACAAGTCATTAATTTTCGGAGCAACTAAGCTCTTTTCATTCAAAAAGCCTTCTTTCCAAATTACTTCAATTGAATTTTTCATCGAGTATTTTTTTTAAACGTTCTTTAATTCTGTTCACACGGACACCAATGTTATTCGCATTTGTACCAAGGATATCGGCAATTTCCTGATAAGATTTTTCTTCCAAATACAGGAGGATCAATGCCCTGTCGACTTCTGACAAGTGCCTGATTGCCACATACAATTGGTTCAGAGACTCGTCTTCAAAGGCCCTGTTTTCAGTTATTATCACATCAGGTAAAACATCCGAAGTGAAATACGTTTGTCCATTGCCTTTCGATTTTTTGAGTAGCGTCAGGCACACGTTTAGAGAAATACGATAAACCCATGTTGACCATTTGCATTGCTCGCGGAAATTATCTTTGCTTCTCCAAATTTGCAGACAAACCTCTTGGTAGTAGTCCTCAAAATCTTCCTGAGAATTGGTATATGCCCTGCAGATCTTGATGATGATTGCTGCAAAGGGTAAAATCGATGTCTGGTAAAAATCGTTACTCACTTTGTTTGTTTTAGCACCCAACCAGAAATTTCCTCAAGCACTAACGGGTCTATTGTTTGCTCGATGGTTGCGTATTCGTCCATTGCCCCCGTTTTGCAGGTTTGGAATAAATGATTCATGTCCGGAAATTCTTTTACCGTTACATTGTCATTCCCTCCAAGCCTGATGGCTTTTTCTATGACTGCCAAATTTTCTGGCGCCACTTGCGCATCTTTTCCTCCATTGAGTGCAAGCACGGGACATTTTATACTTTTCAATGAATTCACGGGATCGTACTTTAAAAAGTACCTCATCCAAGGTCTTCTGAATTGCGAAACCTGCATTTTAATGAATTCCTCTTCATCCATTCCTTCAGGGATCATGTTATTATTTGATATCACATCATTTAGATATTCTTTCAGCCTGGTTTCAAATGATTCATCTTCTCCATATTGACTAAATAATTCAAAAATACCCCGACTTGTTCTCAATTCTCTTTGAACGCTCTCTTCATCCAGTCCTTGAGATCTGGTGACCGACTCTACTTGTTTGAGTAGTATCTGACTGCCAGAAACTCCAGGTGCTGCTAACAGTACGATGAATGCGACTTCAGTATCGGTAGCCACTATAGGAGCTATCAATCCTCCCTCGCTGTGTCCGACCAGTCCGATGCGCCTTTTGTCAATCTCCTTTCTTGTTTTAAGATAGGCGATAGCTGCTCTCACATCATTGGCGAAATCTGCTGAAGTTGCACTCCCATGGTTTCCGGTTGATTGAGCAAAGCCACGGTCATCATAACGAAGGACAGCTATTCCATTTTTTGTCAAGTGATCGGCCAATACCAGGAACGGCTTATGCGTCATAAATTCTTCATCCCTGTTCTGAGGCCCGGATCCTGTTATCAAAATAGACGCAGGAAATTTTTTCTTGCCATCGGGCAACGTCAGGGTTCCCGCCAACTCTATTTTACCTCCTTCGCTGGGAAACTTCACCTCTTCACTGAAGTATGGGTATGGCTTCTTAGGTTCTTGCGGTCGAAAAAGAGCCTTCTTTTCGATCAGATTTCTGGTAAGGTTGAGCGGGAAGGACTGCCCTGACTGATAAAAAAAGCCTTCTATGCCATCTGATCCATACTGCCCCTGATACCGGACACCCAATTTGGCTATTTCAATAGTTAAAGTTGAATTTTCAAAATTTATAGCACTTGCCTGAATTCCAAAAGCTTTTTGATCAGGGCTATCCATTTTAGCCTCATAAGTTGAATCTTCTCTGGAGATATGAAATACCAACCTCAGTTCCATTCCCTGCGCGTTAAGCATTCCGTTCCATTTTCCGGTGATGTCCTGAGCTTGCGATAGGCAAGGAATCAGCACCATAAGTAAGATTAGTTTCTTCATAATTCTGTTCTTTTCCTTATTTAGTGGCTAAATTCAAAGAACATTACACCTCCATGATTTTTTTTAGTAAGCGGGGACTTTATCTAATAAATGAATCCTTATTTCCTTGATAGACAGGCAGGAACTAATAAGATAGCTTGTTCCTTAGCTATATCACCATACCCTTTCGTATCAGTTATATTAAGGGTGGTCAGACTGTAAAGTTCATCCGACTATTGGTGCGTTTTGAACACGTTATCAGTGAATAAACCCAGTTTCCATTTTTCGCCTAACCTACGGTCTGAAAATAAGGAGGGTTACAATTTTATTTGTTGATTTACGCTGTTTTCATTTTGTGATAGTTTACCGCAGTTTTGCAATTTGGCTTATTTTCAAGCATTGCTTGTCTTGCAGGTCGGATTATGGTAAATTGGAAAATTACAAGAGTTTGCAATAAAACAAAGTTCGTTTGCCTTTTTGTGCAATTCATCCGCCTTGCTAATCATTGCATGCTCGCCTATAATAACAACAGGATGTAATGTTACTTCCGTAAAGTGCCCGCCACCATTTTCCGTTTCCTGCATAATTCCTGTTGCATTATCTTTATAGTCAACAACTATAATTCCCGCATCTGTGCATAAATGCAAATACCAAAGCATGTGGCACGTTGCAATCGATGCTAAAAATAATTCTTCGGGATTATGCTTTGTTTTGTCTCCCCTGAAAGCCGCGTCTGAAGAGCAATGTATATCCACTTTGTTGGGGATCTGCACCGTATGGTTGCGTTTGTACGAATAATAGTTTTGCGTTCCGTTACCGGTATTTCCTGTCCATTCAACAGTCAGCCGATAAATATGTTGTCTGTTCATAGTTGTTTTAATTATCTAATCCATAGCGTATCAGCTGACAAATTTAAACATCGCAAAGATGATAAAGTGGTGAAAAAAAAATTGTATGAAGCGAAATGGTGAAATCAATGTCCTTAGTTGATTTTCTTGATATCGTTTATCACATCCCGAAAATAAGACTACATGAAAGGTGAAAAAGCATTACCTTAGTGCAAGGTAAACGATACATATGATCAACGATGCGATAAATAGGCTTGAATACTTGTGTGACATTATCCCACAGCTATTGCACGAAATCAGCGAGGAAGAGTTTTCCACTAAACCATCGCCCGAGAAATGGAGTAAGAAGGAAATACTTGGCCATTTGATTGATAGCGCAACAAACAATCACCAACGGTTTGTCCGTGTGCAATTTGAAGATTGCCCATCGATTTGGTATGACCAAGATAATTGGGTTGCATATAGCCGTCATCAACAAGTGCCAAAGGAGCAACTGATAGCCTTTTGGGCCAGTTACAACAGGTATTTGGCAATCCTGCTGAGTCACATACCGAACGAAAACTTGCAATGTACCTGTAGGATGAGGGACGGCGGCGTGGTGACGCTGAATTTCCTGATTGACGACTATGTGGCGCACTTGGAGCATCACCTGGGGCAAATGGTGGTATTTTAGGTAAGCGAATGTCCGGAATTGAAGTATGTCGAGCGTTTGGAATGGAGACTAAGAAACTAATTGACGAGTATGGCCAAATATTCGTCTCCAGATGCCGTATGCAACCCTAAAAAAGAGGCTATCCGATAACCTCTTTTTAAATGGAAATTTGCTCTTATTCTTATTCATCCGTCAAAGCCATCCGTATAGCCTCCTCTACAGGAGCATAACCGATTTCTGAATCAGAAATTGTCAATTCGTTTCGCAACAACAACGGAGGTTGAGCCATAAATTTGGGTGTTTTTCCGCGGTGTGCCTGAGCTGAATGAACCAGAAAAGGATGACACAAATAAATGGTGCCTGCCTTGCCTGTTGCGGTCACTTTATCACGTTGAGGTAGTGTATCCAACTTGCCAGCAAGTTCCATAAACGAAAGCCCGTTTTCTCCTTCTGGATGCAATAGTTTGGCCACATCAATATGCGACCCTTTGTAAATGATGGTAGGCGCATCTGCTTCAGAAACATCCGAATAAAGTATTAACATTAACAATGCTCGTCCTTTTGACTTGACATTAATCCTCCATTCAATGGACGGATCTTTTCCGGGAAAACTTGCATCGACGTGTTTGCCGGTATCATTCGGTTCTTTATCAGAAGGAAACCTGACCGGAAAGGTTCCAACACTTCCACATGGAAGCCATCTATCCGTCCCTATCAATTGATTGAAGACCAAATGTAATTTGGGGTTATTTACAGCGTCAAAAAAAGGCTGTTGTGAATACATTCCTAAACGAATAACGGGTTCTGTCCAGGTACTCGGTTTTGACCTGTCGCAGGGAAGGTCATTCCATAGAATAGCTACAGCAGCCTCTGCAATTTCCCTAGGAAATGCATTATCAATGCGAACAAAACCGTTAAGAATAAACTGTTCTATTTCCTCTTTTCTTAGTATATCCGACATAATATTTCTATTTTTTTGTTAAACAACGAAGCATAATAAACCTGCTTCGGACAACGGGTTTGATTTAATTAACTAACGATAAAATTTGTATAATGAGAATCTATGCACTAAGGGGGATATAAATAGTGCAACGCCTGGAAACTAAGCTAGACAGGATTTTATAACATTACAGTCATTCTCATGGGCACAAAACTACAAATTTTCTTTAATAATTTGAATGAATAGGGCATCGAATGGAACAACTGAGCTATGCGTATGTCGAGAGCTTCCTCGGACATTCGGATTCTAATTTAATTTTTTCGTATTTTTGTGTTTTAGAGGTATCAAAATGGCAGTAATTTCAAATTCACACACGGAGTTAAATGCTTTGCAGATTTCCTTATTGAGGATGTTTAACCGGCCGATGTCCGATAGGGATGTCATCGAATTAAAGAGTGTTTTGGTGAAACATTACGATAAGTTGTTGAAAAAGGAGGCCAATCGTGTGGTGGCAAAGAAGGGATATACCCAAGCTGATTTCGATAGGATGCTTAATGATGAAAGTTGATGCGAATAGTTGTCGATACCAATTGTCTATTGGCATCTATACCGCCCCAAAGCGGATACTATTGGCTATATCAGTCATTCACCGATGGGAAATTCGATTGGTTGGTAAGCAATGAAATCCTCACCGAATATGAGGAGAAAATCACTGATCGATATTCCGGGAAAGCAGCCACGTTGGTACTCAATATACTTAGTGCCGCTCCAAACGTTATATTTACTGAACCTTCATTCAAATGGCAGTTAATTATTGGTGATCCGGATGATAATAAGTTTGCTGACTTAGCTGTGTCAGGGAATGCTAGCTATTTGGTGACCAATGACAAGGATTTCAACGTGCTTAAATCAATCGATTTTCCGGTTGTCAATGTTGTTTCCATTCACGAATTTAAGGATATTCTAGGCCTAAACTAAGCCGCCGTTGAAGTGCTTTCATAGGGCAAAAACCGAGTATAGTTGTTGACTAAAAAAACTAAATTTGGCGTTTGGTTATGAAAGAATTATCAATGTCATCCCGATAGGCAAGGCATGGGCATCGTTAATGGTGCGGTGAACTTACTAAGGATCGGTTGAAAGCCTAAAGAATTTGGATTTAACCGATTGAGTGGTTATCTTTAACATAACCAACATGACCTGAGCCCGGGATAAGCAGAGATTTGGTGAAGAACGTGAGCGAATGTGGGTCGTAAGCATAATTTTAAAACAGATACCCTCGAATGAAAGATATTCAACGAGAAGACATTCATATCATCAGCAGACACAGCAACCTGACTGAACAAGGAATTGACAGTGTCTTGAAGGAAAAAGTATATAATGACAAAGAGGCGTGGCAAAAATTTCTTAGACTATTTTTTATCACGCTTGGAGTCGGTTTTACGGTGTCGGGGATAGTTTTCTTTTTTGCCTACAATTGGGAAGATCTACATAAGTTTGCCAAAATCGGAATAACAGAGGGACTAATCATTGCAATTACAAGCCTCGCGTTACTTCCTAAAATCAATGCCAACATCAGGAACATTATACTGACAGGAGCAGCAGTTTTAGTGGGGGTTTTGTTTGCTGTGTTCGGACAAATTTATCAGACTGGAGCTAATGCGTATGACTTCTTTTTAGCTTGGACCGTCTTTGTAACGTTATGGGTTCTCGTTGCAAACTTTGCCCCTTTGTGGTTGCTTTATCTCATTTTAATCAATGCAACGTTCATTTTATATGCGCAACAAGTCGCCAAAGATTGGTCGGAAGTGCTTGTTTTTTCCTTGCTTTTCATCATTAATACTGCTGTACTCGTTTCCGCTATTTTACTTTCCAAGTACAAGAAAATAGTAGACGTACCTAATTGGTTTCTGAATATAGTGGCTTTGGGGTGCACAACCTATGCAACCATAGGAATCGTTATCGGGATTTTTGACAAGTATCAGATTGCTTTCCTTATATTGATTTTAATAGCTTCAATTGTATATGCGTTGGGTATTTGGCACGGACTAAAAGCAAAAAGTGGATTTTATCTTTCTGTTGTCCCTTTCAGCCTTATTGTTATCGTGTCGGCTTTGCTAATTAAAATATCAGAAGGTGAAATGATGTTTTTATTAGTCAGCTTATTTATAGTAGCCAGTATAACGTTAGTCATTAAAAATTTGATTGATATTCAAAAGAAATGGGCAAATGAAGCGTAAAGAAAACATAAAAGAGTTATTGGATTATTTACAAACTACAGCGGAGAAGGAATTGCAGTTTGACGAAGAGGCTATTGTTACAGCTTATCAAAAGAATAACGACAATCAATCATTGGCAATAAAAATATTATCCATATTTGGAGGGTTAATGGCAAGTCTTGCGTTTTTGGGGTTTCTTTTTATCGCTGGATTGTATGACTCAGATATAGGTTTGTTGATTTTTGGGACACTTTGCATCGCAGGAGCGATTTGGATAAACAAAGCGTATGATAAAATTATCATTGACACGTTAAGTGTATCGTCTTTTATAATCGGTTTTATACTTATTGGTTTTGGTTTCAGTGAGTTAGAGGTAAATGTGAATATTGTAAGCATTATCTTTATCATCATTTCGCTTTGCTCGCTAATTATCGTTCAAAACTATATCCTTTCCTTCATCGCTGTCCTGATAATAAACGGAAGTATTTTAGCGATAATCCTATCAAACAAAAGCTATGACCTGATTCATATTTGTGTTGCTGTACTCGTATTGATTATCACTTATTTTTTTCTGAAAGAAGCAAAAATAATTACAGCGAGTAAAGCGCTGTTCAGACTTTACAACCCAATACGGATAGGATTGATTATTTCGTTTTTGTCAGGATTGGTTATTTTTGGTAAAAAGGGAATACTTCCCATATCGCCCGACTATATTTGGCTGTCTTCGGTAATCATAATCTCAGCAATAATGTATTTGCTGTCCAATCTCTTTGGTATTCTAAATATAACCAACATACAGCACAAAACTGGTATTTACGTGCTCAGTATTCTTTTATTATTGCCAACTGTATTGTCTCCGGCTATATCAGGAGCTATTCTCATCGTTCTTTTGAGTTTTTTGGTGAATTATAAAACAGGCTTGGTTATAGGTATTATTGCATTTATCTACTTCATTTCACAGTACTATTACGACCTTCATTTCACGTTACTGACCAAATCCATACTCTTGTTTTCATCAGGTGTGTTCTTCATTTTGCTATATTTACTCACCTATAAAAAATTGACATCAAATGAAAAGATATAAATGGTTCATCATACTCCTGAACCTCATTTTTTTGTTGGTATATTTTAATCATTCGGTAGCAAAGAAAGAGGCATTATTAAAGGACGGACAATTGATTTTGTTAGCGCTTGCCCCAGTTGACCCTCGTTCATTGATGCAAGGCGACTATATGGCTTTGCGATATGACATTTCGGAAGATATTATTAGTCATAAAAATATTCCAAAACGTGGGTATTGTGTTGTAAGACTTGACAGTAATAACGTAGCTAACAAAGTCAGGTTTCAAAAAGACCTAACTCCATTGAATGCGGGTGAATATCTTATCGAATATACATCTCCCAATAGCTGGAATGTCAATATAGGAGCGGAATCATTCTTTTTTCAGGAAGGGCGAGCAGAAAAATATGAAATGGCAAAATACGGAGGAGTAAAAGTAGACAAAAGTGGAAATAGCCTGTTAATCGGACTTTACGATGAACAGCGAAGAAAAATTGAATAAAAAAACCTACCTAATGGCTATTTTGTAATCAATGGGGGCAATTCAGAGACCAAAACCGGTTGCCATTAAAACCATACCAAATAGAAATGCACTTGCGCCTGTAAGTTCTCGTCAACCTTTGCAACTAACTCCGTAAACAGCAAAGTATGTACAAAATAACAATAAGCTTTTTGATGGCCATATGGTCTTTGGTATGTTCAGGGCAGTCGGACGTATTGAATAAATACCTGGATATTCAACAACAAAGGATAAATTTTAATGGTGTTGTACTGGTTGCAAAGAACAATCAAACACTTTACCAGATAAATGTCGGAAAAGCTTCTCAAGAGCTAAATGTGCCGATCAATACTGGGGCTGTGTTCAGGATAGCATCCATCAGCAAACAATTTACCGCCACGCTCGTTGCGCTTGCAACCGAGGAGGGAAGGCTGAGGTTGGATGATTCCCTCGGTACATTCTTTCCCGAGCTGAAGAATACCCAATGGCGAAAAATAAGCTTACACCAATTGCTGTCTCACACTTCCGGCATCCCACATAATGAAGGCATCGCTGATTATTGGATATTAAAATCGCGCCTGCCGCTTTCTAAAGAGCAGGCGCTGGCGGAAATATTTGCCATGGAGCTGCTGTTTGAACCGGGAACGGAAATGCACTATTCTAGCCCGGGTTATCTGCTGCTCGCTTGCATCCTTGAAACCATATATAGGCAGCCTTATGCTAAAATTCTTGAGGAGAAAATATTAAGGCCCCTAGAGATGCACTATGCTGGTGTATCCCATAGCAGTAAACTGATTCCGGGGATGGTATCGGCGTATCATATGCTGGGCGATAGCTTGATGGTGGCACCATATCGGGATTTTTCATTGATGAAGGGGTCAGGTGATTTGTACGCCAGCGCAGAAGATCTCGCCAAATGGAACAGCAGTTTTTCCACCGGTGGCATGTGGAGCGAAAGCCTGAAAAAATTATTGTTCACAGCTCATACCCATAACACACCGAATTATGGCTACGGATGGTTCATCCGCCCACAGGGAAGGCTTGCCTACTATCATGGCGGCGGGACCTTTGGCTGTTCGGCCCTCTCGGCGTGGTATCCCGATGAGCAGATGAGTATCATTATTTTAAGTAATGTTTCCGTATTGCCGGTAGACGAACTGTGGAGTGATATTGAAAAAATTGTTTTCGGTGAACCCTTTGAACTGCCCATGATCAGGCCAACCATGCGCATGGGCACGGCTGAATTGCAGAAATTCACGGGACGGTATATGCAGGGGCAACAGGAACTAGATATCGTGCTTGTCAATGATCAGCTGTATGCTAAATTGGGGGCTAATCCTGCTTTCGAGGTTTATCCCGAAAGCAAATTGAGTTTCTTTGGTAAAAAAGTTGATGTACGCCTTACTTTTAAGTCAGATGAAGAAGACGGTATAACAGGCCTGGAAGCGGATGTAAAGGGGCAGAAACATCATTTCACAAAAAAATAGCCATGGATGAAACGCTGTTCTTACGCTTGATCAATGAGCATCAGGGAATTATTCATAAAATATGTAGGCTTTATCGGGACTCAAAAGAGGACCGCGAAGACTTGTTTCAGGAGATCGTGTTTCAGCTATGGAAATCCCTTCCCTCTTTTAAAGGTAAGGCTAAATTCAGTACTTGGATGTACAGGATAGCGCTCAGTACGGCCATCGCTGCTTTCCGAAAAAAGAGACCGGATATCAGGTATACGGCGTCATTGCCCGACGAACAGGGTGAGCAACCAGAACAGAGCGAACAACGGGAACGTTTGTTTGAAGCGCTTAAGAAGTTAAATGATGTTGACAAAGCGCTGATTACGCTCTATTTGGAAGACCTGACTTATCAGGAGATTGCGGAGGTTTCAGGTATCACCGAAAATAACGTCGGGGTAAAACTGAACAGGATCAAAAACAAAATTCAGCAACTTTTAAAAGATTAAGTAATGGAAAATGATGCGTTAAAGTCAGCTTGGCAGGGCATGGATACCCCGCAGAAAAGCAACACGGAATTAAAGTCGATCATGCAGGAAAGCGCACATCCGGTACTGAAGGGTATTCGCATGCAGTTGATGATAGAAATTGTTGGATTCACTGTTTTTCTTTTGGTGTATTATGACTTCTTCGATGGTGATCGCAAACCGTTTTATGCGAATGTACTATTGGTAAGTGCCATGCTCTTCGTAATTGTACATAATATCATTGGGTATGTGCTCACCAAACGCGGTGTCAAAGGCAACAATATTAAACAATCGCTGGAAGACCGTTTTTCCAAAATGAAAACGTACGCAATGGTGTCCATCGCCACCCGTATGCTGGCAGCTGTCTGTTTATGGTTCTTCTTTCTTTCTGTAATTAAGTTTAATGCAGATCGGTATTGGATGCTAGCTGTAGTAGTATTGGTAGTCGTTGTGCAGATAACCGTCTTATCAAAGATATGGGTAAGGAGGATAAAGCGGATGAAAGAAGCTATAGGCAGTTTTGGCCTGTAATCTTCCTTGAAAATAGCTGCCTTAATTCGAACCTACAACTAACGACCCGGAAAAACATCCACAAAAAAAATACAGAAAAACTTGCGTAGTCAAATAACTACATATATATTTGTAGTCAAATAGCTACGCAATGAACTTAAGACGAGACGTATTTCAAGCCATAGCAGACCCGACAAGAAGGGCCATACTCATGTTGGTGGCCTCGCAATCCATGACAGCAGGTGCAATAGCCTCAAACTTTGACACAGCAAGACCGACGGTTTCAAAACACTTGCAAATACTCATCGAGTGCGAATTGCTGGAACAAGAGCAAAACGGCAGGGAAATTTACTATCACTTCAATGCAAAGAAAATGAAAGAAGTAGCCGACTTTATTGAGCCATTCCGCAAAATGTGGGATGACCGATTTAATAAACTGGAAACCGTAATGAAAAACTACCAATCAAATAAATAGCATAATATGGAACAAAAAACAAAAATACATACCGAAGAAGGCAAACAAGATTTAGTGATTACAAGGGAATTTGATTTGCCTTTGGAATTATTGTTTAAAGCCTATACGGTGCCCGACATTGTGGAGCAATGGATGGGAACAAAAGTGTTGAAACTGGAAAACAAAAAACATGGCGGTTATCAATTTGAAACATCCGATGCACAGGGAAATGTTGTCCTTCAGGCCAATGGGGCCATCCATGAGTTTGTCACGGATCGGAAAATTACTCGCACATTTGAAATGGAAAATGTGCCTTTTGACGTTCAATTGGAGTTTCTGGAATTTGAACCGCTTACCGACGATCGAAGCAAGCTCACCATGCACGTAATATACCGGTCTGCGGTGCTTCGGGATCAGCAGCTGAAACTCCCCTTTGCTTACGGCATCAACATGGCGCATGACCGTCTGCAAGAAGTTGTAAACAAACTTAGATAAAGTTGCTTTAATACTATAATCGCGTGGAATAAACCTCCGCTAATTGGTGGAAGCTCGAACGCCTCTGAAAAAAAACAACTGTGAGAAAAAGCAACTTTATCGATCTCTCCTCTGCCGTTGAGAGACAACTTTTATAGAGGAAATTAAAATAATATATTATGACTAAGAGGAATAAAATTATCTATTGGATTGCCACTGTCTGGTTAGCATTAGGCATGCTATCAACCGGGATCGTACAATTAATTAAAATGGAGGAAGAGGTAGCTATGATGACCCATTTGGGCTATCCGCTTTACTTGCTAACGATACTGGGTATTTGGAAAATTTTGGGCGTTGTAGCCGTGCTTATACCTAAATTTGCTTTGCTCAAAGAATGGGCTTATGCAGGTTTCTTTTTTGCCATGTTGGGTGCAATTTTTTCGCACCTGGCCGTTGGAGATGGTGCCAAAGAACTTTTTGGACCCGCATTATTACTTCTCCTGACTGCGATATCCTGGTATTTCAGACCTGCGGATAGAAAAATGATTTTGGTGAATCAATAACCATTCATAACTTTATTGCAGTATATCTATAAAGGAATAAAATGGAACCGGCATGTGAAGCTACTCCACAAAAAAGGATGTAAATAGCAATGGCGGTTCCATTCGACCATTAAAAACACTAAAAAATATACGAATGAATCCCAAGGTTGATTGGTACTTTGATAAAGCCCAAAAATGGCAGAAGGAAATAGCGCAATTGAGAACGATCGTTCTTGACTGTGGTCTGATGGAAGAATTGAAGTGGGGCTGTCCCTGCTACACGTTTCAGAAAAGCAACATTGTGCTGATACATGTGTTCAAAGAATACTGTGCACTGTTGTTTTTTAAAGGCGCCTTGTTACAGGATACTAATGGTATGCTAATCCAACAAACGGAGAATGTGCAGGCGGCGCGGCAGATTCGGTTCACCAATATTCGGGAAATAGTTGATCCCGATGTATCAGCAAGACTGAAAGCCTATATTTATGAAGCCATTGAAGTGGAAAAAGCCGGTTTGAAAGTGCCTTTGAAAAAGACTACGGAATTCCCTATTCCGGAAGAATTTCAACATAAATTAGATGAGATCCCTGCACTGAAAACTGCCTTTGAGGCATTGACACCCGGACGACAAAGGGCTTATCTTTTTTATTTTGCACAACCCAAACAATCCAAAACCCGAGAGTCAAGGGTTGAAAATTACATGCCGCAAATACTCAACGGAAAGGGATTAAATGATTAGTAGTATTTTCAACAGCGATAATATAAAAGTATAAACAAGATGAATAGCAATAAAAAGGAGTTATCACCAGAGCAACGTGAAGAACTACTCAGCGCATTAAAAACCCGTTTTGAGAAAAACATGAACCGCCATAAAGGTATTGAATGGGCTAACGTGCAAGCCAAGTTGGAAGCAAACCCTGAAAAACTATGGTCGCTCGATGATATGGAAATAACGGGCGGTGAACCAGATGTTGTTGGTTATGATAAAAAGACGGGCGAATACATTTTTTATGACTGTTCAGCGGAAAGTCCTAAAGGCCGCAGAAGTATTTGTTATGACCATGAAGCGCTGGAGTCTAGGAAAGAACATAAACCCAAAGATAGTGCTATGGGTATGGCTGCTGACATGGGAATTGAGCTTTTGACGGAAGAGCAATATCGGGAGTTGCAGCAATTGGGGGAATTCGATTTGAAAACGTCGAGCTGGATAATAACACCTGCTGATATCAGAGCTCGCGGTGGCGCCCTCTTTTGTGATCGCCGTTTCGGCCATGTCTTCGTGTACCACAACGGTGCGGAATCTTACTATGGCGCCAGGGGATTCCGTGGCGCGCTAAGGGTCTAGATTTTTTGCCATTTGACAAATTCTGAAGATTTCACAATGACGATCTTTGTGGCTATGGACAATTTAATTAACTATTTGTTGCAATTCGGACAACTAAACCAACAGCAAATTGACTTAGTGAAAAGAAAAGTTGAAGTCGTGGATTTGAAAAAGGACGACTATTTTTCGGAAGCAGGAAAGATACCCAAGCAAGTTGCTTTTATTAACAAAGGAATTTTACGCGTGTGCTACTATAATAGCAAAGGTGATGAGATTACTAAATATTTTGTTGATGAAAATAATTTCGCAGTAGATATCAACAGCTTTAATCAGAAAATCCCGTCCTCTGAATATGTACAAGCTGTTACCGACTGTACGCTTTTAATATTTTCTGCAGAAGCATTTAAAGAATTATCCACGACCATAATCGTTTGGGATAGCATGATAAGTAAGATAACGGAAAAAGCATTAATTGAAAAATTAAACAAACTAAGCCCAATGTTAACAGAAGATGCATCAACCCGTTATCTTAATTTTTTAGAAAAATTCCCCACTTTGGCAAACCGAATCCCGCTTTCATATTTAGCTTCATATTTAGGGATTACCCAATCCTCATTGAGTAGGATTAGAAGAAATATTTAAACTCAATGATTCATCACTGGAGCCAATAGTGCTGCTTTTATTTACCATGGACGTTCATATTTGTCCAAACCTTCTTCCTCGAATCGCTTCTCAACGTTCAGGCCTTTATCAAGACTACGGTTTCTAATCCAATACTTCTGTTTGCACCTGTAATTAATACGGTTTTCATGTTGAAGGTCCGGACTTTCAACATGAAATCATTTGCCATATGGCAAAAAGCAAGTTAACTTAAATGGATTAGTGTCGTTTGTCGGGAGCGGATGAGCAGGCCAATCCTGTATAGGTTGTCAATTCAAAACCGCCAATCATAAAACAGCAGGCCTTAACGGTTAATCGGCATGTAAAGCATAAACGCTGCAGCCATACTTTTGGGCCATAATTAAAGAAGTAACAAAATAATTTATTGACAAGATTAAATTTTAACAACATGAAAACAAAGTTTACCGCCATACTGGCACTAATCATCCTGGCCCTGGGATCCTGCAAAAAGGATAAGGGCGTTGTTCCTGAACCGGTGAAAACGGTTAAGACCGGAACTGTTACCCTGAAAAACCATAATACGGAAAAGGACCCTGAGAAGGCAGTAGTATGGTTTTCCATATCCGATCAGTCGGTACATGCTATGGAAGAAATTTCTTCAAAGGCAGCTTTACAGAAGAATATTGCTTTCGGGTATAATCTCAATGATATTAACTGGGGCTTGTATTCGCCTACCGCGTATCCTCATCAATACGGGCAGGAGAGTTGGGCACACAAGAGTACAACCATTTTTAAGGATCTGCCCATGACCTTTGACGTATTTGCAAAGCAAGCACAATCTGACCCCGAATCCATCAACGAAGCTTTCATTAACAAAATGTTTGCTGATGGCAGTGGTGCCGAGGCCTCGGTAAAGGACTTTCCGGAAGGCGCTGCCTATGTTTTTGAAACCGCAGATGGTGTTAAGGGGATTTTCCGGGTTACCAGCCTTGCTCAAAACCTTACCACGGTGGAACTGAAAGTTTGGGTTCTTCAATAGGGATAGCGGTAGTTTGTTAGCGTTGAAGGGGCCGGCACGGATAGTGTCGGCCTTTTCGTTTTTATATTAGCGCATTTTTTTATAATTTATAATCGATATGACGCTCTAAGAAAATCAGACAATGAAGAAGGCGAAAAAGTACTATCTTTAAATATTAAGCTACAGAGAACAATGTAAAATGGAAAGGTATGCTCAAGATGCCATAAAGAACATAAAGTAAATTCAATATTTATGAAAAATCTAGTTAGACATATCCAAAATTATGTTCATCTGACAGATTCGGATATTAAACGACTCTATGAAGAAACCCAGGTAATCTCAATAAAAAAGAAAGAATTCCTGTTACAGGAAGGTGGGATTTGCCAATCCGATTATTTTGTGAGCCAAGGCTGTTTACGCATGTATTTTATCAAAGAAAATGGCACAGAGCAAATCACCCAGTTTGCTATCGAAAACTGGTGGATGTCGGATTATATGAGCTTAATGACTCAGAAAGCTTCCCCCTTCTACTTACAGACCATTGAAAACGCCAAAATAATACGATTAAATGCATCTTCCGCTGAGCGATTATTTGAAGATGTACCGGTACTGGAGCGATATTTCAGGTTGGTAAGGCAACATGCTTATGCCGCGTCACAGTTTCGAATTAAATTTCTCTACGATTACTCCAGAGAAGAATTGTACCGTCATTTTTCATCTCATTTCCCAGAATTTGTACAACGGGTTCCTCAATACATGTTGGCTTCCTATTTAGGATTTACACCAGAGTATCTTAGTGAGATAAGGAAAAAAACCTGAAAACCCCATTTCTTAAACTGGTTTAACTTCTAATTCACATGGGACGGCTAAATTTGCCTATATAAAATGTCAAGGAATGAGCGCTTACAACCAGCAGTATATTCAACTATTTGTGCGGGTAGCAGTGGCAACTGCTTTTTTATCGGCGGTGGCAGACCGTTTAGGTTATTGGGGTGAACCAGGAAGCCCAAACGCCTCTTGGGGAGACTGGGAGAGTTTTTTAATTTATTCAAACAAACTCAATTTTTTCGTGTCTCAGCAAATTGGCGAGTTATTGGCGATTACAGCCACGGCCTTGGAAGTTGTTTTTGCCCTTTTATTATTGATTGGATATAAAACCAAAATTACCAGCGTATTATCCGGTATTTTATTGACGCTTTTTGCAGTGGCCATGACCATGGCATTCGGCATTAAATCCACTTTTAATTATTCGGTATGGATAGGTGCCAGCGCATGTTTTTTATTGAGTATGATGAATACATATCGTTATAGTTTGGACAACTACCTACAAAATAGAAAAACATGAAACAACGAATTAGCATCAAAGATTTAGAACCAAACGCATACAAAGCAATGTTTGGACTGGAAAAATATCTTAATACGACAGGTTTGGATAAAACGTTGAGGAACTTGATTAATATAAGAGCAGCTCAAATAAATGGTTGTGCTTATTGTATAGAAAAACATAGCGCTGAAGCCTTAAGTGATGAGGAACATCAGAAAAGAATATTTGCCCTGACTGCATGGTGGGAATCGCCATTCTTTACTGAAAAGGAAAAATCTTTATTGGCAATCACAGACGAAGTAAGCTTGATAGCTGACAAAGGATTGACGGATATCACTTTTCAAACTGCAAGGGTATATTTCAACGAAAATGAAATAGCTCAAATTATTATGCAAATCGGGACAGCTAACATTTGGAATCGCATTGCAATATCGACACATATGTTTCATGGAGAAGGAATTCCACAGCAAGCACTTGATTAAAAGAAAGATTTACCTAATTTGGTAATCGTCTGAGCATCGCTAAGGGGATAGACAATTTTAGAACAGCATGCATTAAGGCACTTTATGATGGATTAATAAATAATCAACAGATGAACTACCAAACGTTTGAGCCCAATAAGGACCTTAGTGCATTTGTAAAATGCTATTGGACATTGGAAAGCCCGAAACCTACCCGCCAGGCAGGAGGGGAAGAACATGCTCAACGGCAAACAATAGTCCCTGATGGGTGTATGGAAATGATTTTTCATTATGGCGATTTATACAAACAATATCTAGGAAAGGAGAACAGCATTGTCCAGCCAAGATGCTTTGTCATCGGGCAGCTAACACAACCCCTTGAAATAGAGCCAATGGGTGAAACAGGAATATTCTCCGTTCGTTTTCACCCCGATGGCTTTATACCATTTGCAACTATATCCATAAAAGAAATGGAAAACAGCGCTGTGGCATTGGAAAAATTATTTGGAAAAGGCGGACAGGAAATAGCGCAAAACGTTTTGAATGCAAAGACAGCTTCTGAACGAATAAACCTCACTGAAGCGTTTTTAATAGGCCGATTGGCAGATTCAAAAACTATTGATCGCATCATAAAATCAACGGTCGATATGATATTGACCGCCAACGGGCAACTTTCTATTAATGAACTCTCCAAGCGCATTGTCATTAACCGAAGACAATTGGAGCGCAAATTTTCTTCAACCATTGGTTTAAGTCCAAAGCAACTTTCTAAAACCATCAGGTTACAAGCTACGCTTAAGTTATTGGTGAACAAGCAATTTACAAGTTTTACAGCTTTGGCATACGAAGGCGAGTATTACGACCAAGCCCATTTTATTAAAGACTTTAAGGAATTTACAGGATTTACCCCAAAGGAATTTTATGGCGAAAACCTGAAAATGTCTTCCCTCTTTTATGGTGCAGGGTAGGATTGTCGTGTTTTTACAATTTCACTCTTATAATTGTTTGCTACTTTGCACTTGTAACCTTAAAAACAATGAAAATGAAATTATATATACTATTTACCCTGGTTGGAATACTTGTTTTTTGCGGTTGGAAAACTGAAACGGAAAAACAAATCAAGAAAGCGGAGTGGCTCATCGGAACTTGGGAAAACAATACCCCAAAAGGTTGTATTTACGAAACTTGGGTTAAAGTAAACGAGAGTGTATTGTTTGGTAAAAGTTATATGATACAAGAAAAGGACACCCTTGTTTTTGAAACAATAAAACTAATTCAAAAGCAAGACAGCCTTTTTTATATTCCAACGGTAAAAAATCAGAACAATAATGTGCCTGTCCGTTTTGCGTTGAAAACAGTTTCGGACACTGTATTGGTGTTTGAAAATCCAAAACACGATTTCCCTCAAGTCATATCGTACACAAAAATCAATGCAGATTCATTGATTGCTGAAATTTCGGGAACGAAAAACGGTAAAGAACATAAGCAGACTTTCCGGATGAAAAAACAACATTAAAAAGCGACCTCATCACAAATAATTTGTTTCCTTGGTTTTGTCTTCTTGGTTAGTTATGCTTATAATAAGGTTAAACTTAAGCAGTTCGGCTACCTGCTCTATCATGAAGGACTTCACGCAGATTATATGCTTTCATTGAAACGCCCGTTATAAAGCGCAACTAATTCCTACATTCATTGACGACATTTCATGAATGTATTCGTTAAAAAATGTAAAAACTGTTAAAAACGTTAAAACATTAACTACCTGTTTGTTATCAGACTATTTTTGATCCCATATTGTCTGTAGCAATGGGAGATACCTACCTAATCATACAAAGAATAAACAAGCCTGTATCGATCTTTGGCTGTTGCCTGCTGCTAGCTATGGCGCCGTCCTATTTGCTGGCACAACAAAGGGATACCATTCGCCACATCATGATGGACAAGATAACCATTACCGGAAAACGTAACCATAACAAAGAGCCATGAATTATACGTCAGCTTTATTTTTTTCTCTTCTTCCATTTGCTGGTATAGCACAGCTAGGCCAGTCGACTAATTATGTGGATGCTGAAACAATAGCATTTTATTCATCAGCGGTCAAAGACACGTTTACGGTAAGCATACAGCTTCCAAAAGAATATAATACCAGTCCGGACACGCGCTATCCCATCGTGGTATTATTGGATGGCGACTTCTATTTCCCAACGATGGCACCAGTAATGCGCCAATATGAGATGACGGGCTTGCTCCCTCCAATGATTTTGGTAGGGATAGGCTACGGTAGCTTCCATAAGATGGATTCACTACGGGTGAGGGATTTCCTCTACCCGGAGTCTTTGGAAACCGATGAGATGACCGCTCCAGGGGGTGGTAAGGATTTTTATCAATTTTTGAGTCGTGAGTTGCTGCCGAATTTAGAGTCTAAGTTGCGGGTGGATACATTGCAGCGGTCACTTTTGGGGCATTCTTTTGGTGGTTACTTTGCGTTGTATGCCCTGTTGCAGCAGGCAAGCGAAGGGCGATCGGTGTTTTCGAATATTGTGGCAGCAAGTCCTACACTGTGGTACCATGATTTTTACCTCAACCGGCTTCCAGATACACTACATACGGCTAGTCGGGAAAATCCAATTAATATCTTTATGACAGCTGGAGATCTTGAAAACACGGAGTGGACCTTAAATCCGATATATAGACTAACCACTTCTTTCAAAAAGCAAAACTCCGCCCAATTGTATTTGAATACGGTCATGTTCAATTTTCTTGACCACATGGATACTGGCCAGCTCAGTTTTATTAAAGGGTTGCAAAATTTCTCGCAACCCCGATACATGATAGCTGAAAACCGTTGATTTGCCACTCTCGACCATACCACGACCGTAACAAACGCTAAATGAACGCGTCAAAAATGCATGACAAGAAATTTAATTGCGGCACTATTTGTTGCGTTAATAAGCCAGATTGGGTTTACTCAAGACCTAGACAAAACCAAATTAGACAATTATTTTGATGCGCTTGAAAAAAACGATAAGTTTATGGGAAGCGTGGCCATTTCTCACAACGGAACATTAATTTACACCAGATCAGTTGGATATCTTGATGTAGCGAATAGCCAAAAGGCCAACAAAAATACGAAATACAGAATCGGATCGATTTCAAAAACATTTACAGCCACTTTGGTATTAAAGGCGGTAGAAGAAAAGAAATTAAGCCTAAACCAAACCATTGAAACATTCTTCCCAAGCATTAAAAATGCCGAAAAAATCACCATAAGCAATTTGCTTAACCACCGAAGTGGAATCCATAACATCACATCCAACAAGGATTATCCGGAGTGGAACACACAACCGAAAACGGAAAAAGAAATCGTGGAAATCATTTCAAAATCGGGCAGTGATTTTGAGCCGGATTCCACAGCAAACTATAGCAATTCAAACTATGTATTGCTGACGTATATCCTTGAGAAGGCGTTTGAAAAACCGTATGCCGACCTGCTGGAACAATACATTACGAAACCTGTAGGTTTAACGAATACGTATTTCGGAGGAAAAATTGACCCAAACAGTAATGAAGCGAACTCTTATACATTTAAGGGGCAATGGATAAAGGAACAGGAGACAGACAGCTCCATCCCTTTGGGTGCCGGCGCTATCGTTTCGACTCCTACAGACATCATCAGGTTTGGAGAGGCTCTTTTCTCGGGAAAGGTTATTTCAATTGCAAGTGTTGAACGGATGAAAACATCCAAAGACGGATACGGAATGGGGCTATTCCAAAATTCTTTTCAGGAGAAGAAAGCATTTGGGCATAACGGGGGGATAGATGGATTCAAGTCGACATGGGGCTATTTTCCTGAAGAAGGGATTTCTTTTGCCCTCATGTCTAACGGAAGTAATTTTAACACCAATGATGTTGCCCTTGCCATATTGAGTGCGATTTACGACAAACCCTATGATATCCCGGAATTTAGTGCATTTGAGGTTACTTCAGCAGACCTAGATCAATACTTGGGAGTTTATTCATCCATGCAAATGCCGCTGAAAATAACGATTACCAAAAATGAAAATACGTTAATAGCCCAAGCAACCGGGCAACCTTCATTTCCGCTAGAGGCAACTGAAAAAGACAAATTCCATTTTGACCAAGCTGGAGTAGTGCTTGAGTTTGACCCCACGGAAAAAACCATGATACTGAAGCAAGGTGGGGGCGAATTTACATTTACGAAAGAATAGAACGGTATGTCGATGATTGGACATCTTAATTTAATTACCAATTCTCTTCCGCTCATCTTCAGCACTCTCTTCGATTTTCTTGTTACTGAATTTTTTGCCGGACATAAACGTGTAGCTGAATGATAGACCAACTGTACGTGTAGGCCTTTTCTGATAAAAGTAGATGGTCGTCCCATTGTCCTCGGTGATATCTTTTTCCCGGGCGGTATTAAACACATCGGTGATAGTGAGCCTCAGGCGGCCCCTATCTCCAAATAAGCGCTTGGTATACCCGAGGTCCATGGCAAATTGGTATGCCATGTCCGAGTTTGCGGAAAGATAAGGAGACCGGTAATAGCTAAAGACATCGGCATCACCTATTTTCTTGATGTTGAAGACCTGAAACGTGCTGACATTAAAGGAGGTATTGTTGTAATCGACATCCTGAATACGATAACGCAGTGTGGATAGGTGCATGTTGTTCGTCATGGACCACCACTTTTTCACTTTTATCGGGGCAAACAAACTCACACCGTAACGGTAACTATGGTTGAAATTCCTGATTTGGTACTCAATCACCTTATCGATGGACTGCGCATATTGGGCCATCATGTTGTCTGTGGACGAAAAGTATACATCGAACGAAATGCCGCTGCCAAAGGTGACGCCAGTCTCTACCCTGTTCACATATTCCGGCAACAAGTCTGGATTGCCGATCTGGGCCAAATAATCATAAAACTGCAGGCGGTAAGGATTGAGCGACGCAAATGACGGTCGGCTCAACCTGCGGGTATAGTTGAGCAGTAAAGAAGTCTTTTTGGCACTATCCAATTCATGCATAATGAACACAGAAGGAAAGAAATTCAGGTAAGAGCGGTGAAACTGTATCCCTGCAGTAAATGAATTTCCATCCATGATGGTTTGCTCAGCCCTGAGGCCTAATTGTACGCTGGTTCGCTTGAGTTTATGCTCCAGAGATGCATATCCCATCATCAGCTGCTCTTTATAGATGAATCGGTTGCTGCGCCCTGGGTCTAATATCCAACTATCTACGATGAAGTTTTCATGGACTACCTCATTGTCGCGGTTGGTTGAAGTATATTTGGCCCCCACTTTAAATTGCATCTTGTTTTTGAATAACTGGGTGAAATCCGTCTGGGCGCTAAACAGCCGTGTTATACTTGGCGTCGAATTACGGAAGGTGGCATCCTGTTGCGGATCCGAATACCGGGATTGAAAATGATTGATGTTGGGGTTTTCGCTATGTACATAGTCCGCAATGAATTTCAATCTGGAACCTAGGCTGTCGGTCTTCAGCGAATAGTTCAGGGTAGTGCTGCTAAACTCAGGTTTCCTTGTCCATTCTGAATTAGCCAATCCGTCAAGCGCCTGCTCTTGACCCGTCAGTTCAATTTCCGTATCAAAATACTGGAGCAACTTACCCCTGTTCAAGTTGGTCTGCAATCCGATGGATTGGTTTGCGCTGAAATCATATACTGCCCCTAAGCGTAGCATAGCGCGGTCATTGTTGTTGTACCGATCGGTGAAGCTATTATAGACGCTTTGATCCGGATAGTGGATATCGTTAGTGGCGATGTATTCGCTTTGATCTTTTTCATAGCCCGTCGACCCGAAGGCATAGAAATCTTTGATTTTATAATTCAACGTGGCGGCTACTCCATATCGTGGTCGCTCCACCTGCTGCCTATACTGTGTGTTTACCGAGCCGACAAAACCCTCCTCACGGCCCTTTTTCAAGATGATATGTACAATTCCCCCCGAACTCTCGGCTTCAAACTCAGCGGGTGGATTCGGTAAAATTTCGATTTTCGAAATATCTTCGGACCGGAGCGTACGCAGATATTCCGCCAAATCGGTTGACGACATCCGTTGCACCACGTCATTGATCATAACAAGTACCGACTGGCCCCGAAGGCTTATCGCACCGTTCGGATTCACCCATAAGCCGGGCGACTTTTGCAGAATTTCTAGGCCGTTGCTTCCATTTTCCAATACGCTGCCTTCTACATTAACGATAAACCGATCCGCCCTGCGCTCAATTGCTGGTTTCTGCGCATTCACTTGCACCTCATCCAAGAGGCGACTTTCTCGCTCCAATTGGAGACTGGCAAACAAGGCCGTATCCGGGTAGCTAAACGACGTTTCAGTAGCCTTATATCCGATGGAAGATAGCTTCAATGAATACGCTTCTCCTTCTTTGAATGCATAGCGGAGATGAAACCGCCCATACGTATCTGTAGTCGTGCCTGTTAAAAACTGATTACCTGAAAATAAGCTTACGGAAGCATAGGAGATAGCTTGTTGGTCTGCATTTCGGATATTGCCAGATAACCGGATCTTTGCTTGCTCTTGTTCCAGCGTATACTGTGAACTTTTATTGCCGATTACAATCAGGTTTCCGGAGAGTTCTTTATAGAATAAATCGTATCCTGATAAGATTTTATTTAATAACGTTGATATCGGATATTCTCCGGAGGCCAAATAAACCATCATATCTTCGGCCACAAATTCATCACTAAAAACGATATTATACATTGATTTCCGTTCTATATGATTTAAAACAGAAATAAGCGATTGCTTACCTGATTTTATCTTGACACTTCCTTCTTGTGCGATGGATGGAAAGAATTGGAAGGAAAGAAGCAATAAGATTACTATTCTTAATGCCATGGCTTTATTCTATGACGACCAATTTACCTTCAATCCTATAATTAAAGGGATAAGACGTGCGTAATGCATCCAGCGCTTGCTTTAAATTTACTTGGTTAAATGTGCCGCTGAATCGTTTGTCCTTTAGTTCCTCATTTCTTATTTCAATTCTTACCGCGTATTTTTCCTCCATTCTCACAGCCAGGTCTTTCAATTTCTCCTTCTTAAAAACTAAGGAATCGTGGTTTTGTAACCAGTTGATTTCAGCTAATAAAGATTCTTTTGGTAAGGAAATTAATTTGAGGAGCTGGTTGGATTCAGCCACTAATTTTTGATTGGGTTTAAGCAATGTTTTCTGCATGGAATCTCCTTTAGCGGTTACTTCTATCGATCCTTCAATTAGCGAAACCGATACAGTTGATGAGTTTTCATAAGCATTCACGTTAAACATGGTGCCCTTCACTTCGACAATTAGACCGCCTGCATACACAAATAAGGGAACTTTTTCATTTTTCGCTACTTCAAAATACGCTTCGCCCTGCAACGTGATATTTCTAGCTTTTAAACCAAAATCAGGATTGTATTGGATAACGGATTCTTTATTTAATAGGATTCTAGTACCATCATTTAAGGTAACAAACCTCTTTTCAGCTTCTGTTTTGATTTCTGTCAAGGGTGCGTGTTCTGCTTTATAGGCATTTTTGTAAATCACAACTCCTATACTCATGCATAATACAATAGCTGCCGCTACCTTCAACCAAGTATGCCGCTTTGATTTTGAAATTGGACGATCATGCGCTCGTTTCCCCAATTTTTCGGAACGATCTACTTCATCAATAGCACGCCATACGTTGGCCAATTTTATTCGATCGGTTCCGTTGGATCGGGATGGAGTATGGAAGTAATGCGTTAATAGTTCGGCTTGACGTCTGTATGCATCATTTGATTTCAAAACTTCCTTAAATTCTTCTTCTTCAACGGCTGATAGACCATCTGTTAGCCTGCGCGTTAACAATAGCAAGAAATCTTCTTTGTTCATCATTTATAGTAGTAATAAAAGGAAATATGGAAGCATAACCTGTGTTATATTGATCAACCAAACCATAAAAAATGTCCTTCTTGGCGATCCATTCGGTAGATTACCTTCATTAAGATACTTTTCTACTTTTTCGTTCAATACTTTTATAGCGTTATAGACTTGATTTTCTACCGTGCGGACAGATATGTCAAGAAGTTCTGCTACTTCTTTGCATTTCAGTCTATCCTCTTTTACCATTTTAAAAATCGCCTTACGCTGGTCCGGCAAGCTATCCACCACTTCATCGAGATATGAAAGTAACTCTTTATATTCCAGTATTTTTTCGGGATCCGCTATCATTGTATATTGTGATTCATTTAACGTAATTTCATCTAGCGCTACTTTCAGGTATTTTTCTTCACGTTTTAAATACGTAAAACATGCATTTTTAACGGATTTATACAGATAAAAAATCGGTTCGTGAATGTTTGATAAATCTGCTCTTCGAACCCAAAGCTTCACAAATATTTCGGAGACGATCTCCTCGGCTGATTCCTCATTTTTAATATATTGAATCGCAAATTGCTTAAGATTATCGAAATGCAGCAGGTATACCTGATCAAAAGCTTTCTTTTGGCCGGCTTCTATTTCCGTGAACAATTCTTTAATCGTTAATCCTTTATAGGCCATGAATACTGGTGAGTTATTGTATTAAATTTTTCTGATTTATTGCCTTTTTTATATTCAGCATGTTCGTTAATCGTCCAATGTATTCACCAATTCAATTGCTTTTCGGATATTGCCGTATTTATCAATCAGTTTCTCCGCTTCCGTATAGTTGAGGCCTGTCTCTTGCATCAACATCATGATCCCTCTATTTTTTAACTTATTATTGGAAACTTTCATGTCGACCATTTTATTTCCTTTTATTCTTCCTAACTTAATCATCACGGAGGTACTGATCATATTGAGAACCATTTTTTGCGCTGTACCAGCCTTCATCCGTGTGGATCCCGTAATAAATTCAGGCCCCGTTATGGTTTCTATAGGATAATTAGCTTCGCTGGCGATAGGACTGGCTAAATTGCAGACTAAACATCCAGTAAGTATTCCCTTTTTGTTGGCTTGCTCAATTGCCGCCAAAACATAGGGCGTGGAACCGGAAGCCGAGATCCCTAAAACTATATCCTGTTCGTTGATATGAATATTTTTTAGATCTTCCCATGCTTGCACGGTATCGTCTTCTGCAAATTCTATGGCCGTTCTGATGGCTTGATCTCCTCCCGCGATTAATCCGATAATCCTATCGGCAGATACCCCAAAAGTGGGTGGGCATTCAGAGGCATCCAAAATTCCTAAACGACCGCTAGTACCTGCTCCAATATAGATTAAACGACCACCTTCATTCATCCGGGTAACTACCGCTTTTACAAATGCTTCTATTTGCGAAAGGGATTTATGGACGGCATCGGCTACCTGCCGATCTTCTTGGTTTATATTTTGCAATATTGCTGCTACATCCATGTATTCTAAATCATGGTATATTGACTCTTTCTCGGTTAATTTTTCCATTTATTCAACGTATATTACTGGGTGCCTAGGCTTATCGTTGCCTCACTATATTAAAAGACTATCATACCGAAGAAATTACTCATGCCAAAATGAAAAATATTTTTTAGATATAACGAGCTTTTTGAATTTAACCGTGATAGTTGTATGTCGGACACGGTCTGCGTTCTATTTTTAGTTTATGCTAGCTTTAGCCACTGACTTGATAGACAGACGCTAATTAGGGGCAGATTAAAACAAGTGCCATAGAACTTTGTATTTCTATCAGACATTTATGCTAAATTCGTCTAACGGTGCCCAAGCAATGACGGCATAATAACTAAATTAGGACAAAAACATCCGTAGTAATGGAAAATCACACTTCGCATACAAACCACAAGCATCATGATGGCCACGAACACGCCCATGAACACATGCACGCAGATGGGCACGACAAACATGCCGGACACAACGTAGCGGATTTTTGGAGGCGTTTTATAGTATGTACCCTAATCACAATCCCCGCACTGGCTTTATCACATATGATACAGCAATGGTTAGGGTTTGAGTTGACTTTTCAAGGGGATAAATACGTGTTGGCAACACTTTCCACCTTTATTTTTATTTATGGGGGATATCCTTTCCTAAAAGGGCTTTATGATGAGGTGAAGGATAAAGCCATCGGCATGATGACGTTGATTGGCGTAGCCATCACCGTGGCTTGGGCATATAGCGTAGCCATTACGTTCGGTTTGCAGGGAATGGATTTTTATTGGGAAATGGCAACGCTGATCGATATCATGCTTATTGGACATTATTTTGAAATGAAATCGGTGATGGGCGCTTCCCGCTCATTGGAACTACTGGTAAAGATGATGCCTTCCACGGCGCATCATCTTGTCGATGATAAGGTGCACGAAATGCCAGTTAGCGAATTGAAAATAGGTGACATGGTATTGGTAAAACCAGGGGAAAAAGTTCCGGTGGATGGCGTAGTGATAGCAGGCGAAAGTTACTTAGACGAAAGTATGCTTACCGGTGAAAGCAAACCCATAAAAAAGGAAAAAGACAGCAAAGTAATAGGAGGCGCCGTAAATGGAAACGGTTCGCTGACCATCAAGGTATCGAGCACTGGGAAAGATAGCTACCTCAATAAAGTGATAAAACTGGTGGAAGATGCACAAAAGATAAAATCCAAAACACAAAACTTTGCCGACCGTGCCGCTAAGGTTTTAACGTTTGTGGCATTGGGTGGTGGTTTCATTACACTCGTTGTGTGGTTGTTGTTAGATTTTCCTTTTGTGTTTGCCCTGGAAAGAATGGTTACCGTAATGGTGATATCTTGTCCCCATGCTCTGGGACTGGCTGTTCCGCTGGTGGTGGCTATTTCTACATCCATCTCAGCGCAGAAAGGATTGCTCATACGTAACAGAACCGCTTTTGAAAATGCCCGCCTAATCACTACGATCATTTTTGATAAAACTGGAACACTCACAAAAGGAAGCCACCAGTTACAACATGTTGTTGTGTCGGATGAACATTATGATGAAAATGAATTGCTCCGTCTCGCGGCGGGCATTGAACAACATTCGGAACACTACATCGCAACAGGTTTAATGCGAAAAATAAAGGAACTGGACATAGCGACTCCGAAATCCGAAAAATTCAATTATATGCCGGGTAAAGGGCTGGAAGGCATCGTAGAAGGTAAAAACATTAAGGTAGTTGGGCCAAATTACCTGAAAGAACAGCATATGGACGTCACGCAATCAAGCGAAGATGCTACAGGGACAATTGTTTATATTATCATTGACAACGAAGTGGCAGGACAATTCCTCTTCTCAGACCAAATACGGGAAAGTTCTTTTGAAGCCATTCAACAGTTAAAAGCAGCGGGAATTAAGAATTTATTACTCACCGGTGATAACGAAAAAGTAGCTAAAAAAGTAAGTGAAGAACTAAATATGGATGGCTTTTTAGCGAATGTTTTACCCCATGATAAATTAGAGAAAGTAAAAGAATTGCAGGCAGACGGTGAATTTGTTGCCATGACGGGCGATGGGGTAAACGATGCGCCCGCCCTTGCACAAGCCGATGTAGGGATTGCTGTAGGTTCGGGAACGGACGTGGCGGCAGAAACAGCGGATATTATTTTGGTGAATTCCGACCCAAAAGATATTGCCAACCTGATACTGTTTGGAAAAGCTACCTACAACAAAATGATACAAAACTTATGGTGGGCTGCAGGATACAATATTATTGCCATTCCCTTGGCTGCCGGCATTTTATACCAATTTGGGATTATGCTTAGCCCGGCAGCTGGAGCGGTGCTGATGAGTTTAAGTACGATTGTAGTTGCCATAAATGCGCAGATGCTAAAGCGACATTTGGTTTAGCACGTAGGCCATTCATCCTGCTTCGGTTCCAGTTTTGGACACAAAATGACTTTCACGACTAATTGCGATCATAACTTAACCATCCAAAATGTCCCCTGACATAGGGTTGTCATAAGCAGGGCATACTTTTGTCCTGTAAACGAAACTACAGGCAGTTGCGTGAAACCTGTTAACTGTCTTGCACCCGAATTAAATTAAAAAATGAATTTTTGAGAAAAAAGAAGTAAAATTGTGGGGCCTTCCCTATGCCGCTGGTATCCACTAGTGGGCTCAGTACCTAAACAATTGACGCTGATGATATACAAGGAATCAAATTTTTGCTTTTTGAATGACGACTAAAAGATATGAAGCTATTATTAAGATATTTGAGTAATTACAAGGGCCTTATTTTCCTTGCGCTTATTCTTGCTGCCATTAACCAGGTATTTTCTTTACTTAATCCATACATCCTGGGTAATTTAATCATCGATCCTTATGCCAACAAGGCTGCTGAATATAGGGAAAAAGGCGCGGAGGATGCCTTCTTTAAGGGAATCACCATTGGCCTATTATTGATTATAGGTGCTGCCATGGTGTCGCGCATTGCCAAAGCTTTTCAGGATTACGTGGTCAATGTGGTCATACAAAAATTCGGCGCAAAACTCTATACAGACGGGCTTCGTCATGCACTTCGCCTTCCTTTTCAAGATTTTGAGGACCAAAGGAGCGGGGAAACACTCTCTGTCCTGCAGAAGGTTCGTGCCGATTGTGAAAAGTTCATTACCAACTTTGTGAATGTCTTGTTTGCAACATTGGTAGGCATTGTTTTTGTGACCATCATTGCCTTTCAGCTAAGCCCCGCTTTGCCGGCTATTTATCTTGTGGGTGCAGTAACGCTCGCCTTCCTGACCAGCGTCCTGAGTCGCAAAATTAAATTCATCCAGAAAAATATTGTCAAAGACACAAATGCCCTTGCCGGATCCACTACAGAATCGTTGCGCAATATTGAACTGGTGAAAAGCCTCGGCCTCACGCAGCAGGAGATACGTAGGTTGAACACCACGACCATGAAGATTCTAAAACTGGAATTGCGGAAAGTCAAGAGTATCCGTTCCGTTAGTTTTGTACAAGGAACTTTTGTCAACTTTTTGCAACAATGTATCATGTTTGCCCTACTATTTTTTGTGTTCAGGGATGAGGTTACCGTAGGCCAAATGATGATGATGCAATTTTACTCCTTCTTTATTTTTGGCCCCTTGCAGGAATTGGGCAATATTATTTTGTCATACCGGGAGGCCGAAGCTTCCTTAAACAACCTTCAAGACCTTTTAAGCCGGAAAGTGGAATTTCAACCCGCACATCCGGAAAAAATCAATGACATAACCAGCCTTCAGTTCGACGATGTGCGTTTTCAGCACCAATCCGCTACAAGGCCTGCATTGGAGGGAATATCTTTCGGAGTAAAACGAGGGGAAACCATTGCCTTTGTAGGGCCCTCGGGCTCGGGCAAGACAACATTGGTAAAATTACTTGTCGGGCTTTATCATCCGAGCGAAGGGCGTATTTTTTATAACGATTACAGCGATGACCGTATTGACTTTGAAGAATTGCGCCATCAGATTGGGTTCGTCACGCAGGATACCCAATTGTTTTCTGGAACCATAAAGGAAAACCTGTTGTTTGTTAACCCGGGAGCTACCGATGCCATGATCGAAGACGTATTGGAGAAGGCCGCAGGGCAAAATATCCTTGCTCGGGCAGACAAAGGGTTGGATACGGTGATTGGCGAGGGTGGGCTGAAATTATCAGGCGGCGAACGCCAGCGATTATCCATTGCGCGCTCCCTGTTGCGGC
Source organism: Parapedobacter tibetensis (assembly GCF_024704835.1). Lineage (GTDB taxonomy): Bacteria > Bacteroidota > Bacteroidia > Sphingobacteriales > Sphingobacteriaceae > Parapedobacter > Parapedobacter tibetensis. The sequence goes on along the minus strand of NZ_JAMXBE010000013.1, from coordinate 149,450 downwards.
AGCCCCACCTCATGATTTTTGACGAGGCTACCTCTGCCCTTGATTCCATTACGGAAGAAGAGATTTCGAATACCATACGCCGCATCACGGCTGAACGCCAGCATATCACCGTGATGATTGCCCACCGCTTATCGACCATTATGTATGCCGATAAGATCTTTGTATTGGAAAAGGGCAGGATTATAGAAACGGGTAACCATGCGACATTGCTTGAGCAAAAAGGGTTATATTATGCGATGTGGCGGCAGCAGATAGGGGAACGTAAGGAAATGCATGCTGATGTTTAACCCCCCCTTTGTAGCGAATTATCCATTCCGGCCGTTATGCAGGTAATAAATTAACATCATGATAAAATGGCAAAATCAATTTTAACAGTTCTCTTGTTCGGTATCGGCATGATGGCCGGCAGTCAGGCGATGGCGCAGGATCATGTCAAAGCGAGCCTGGAGATGTTCCCTAAACCAGCCGAAGGGCAAAAACAGATCATCATAGAAGTGCCCCTATCAGACAATGACCATAACAAGAAAATAGCGTTTTACGTGGGTAAAGATACTGAAACGGATGCCTGCAACCACCATTCGCTCATGGGGTCTTTTGAGAAGAAGGATCTCCAAGGCTGGGGGTACGACTACTATGTGTTTCATACGGAAGGGCATATCGCAGGGACAAAAATGGCCTGTCCGGACGACCAGAAAATTACCCAGTTCGTGCGATCGAATAGTGAATTCACCAATTATAATGGTCGATTGCCCATTGTCATCTACGTACCCGAAGGGTATGACGTAAAGTTTGAAATCTGGCGCTCCGATGCTGAAACCTATAGGGGCATGGAAATTAAGTAGGACTAAGCGGAAAAAAGGCATATGATTTGCTGCTTGGTAGGTGAGTAGATCAACATCAAGCGGAAACAATGGAAATGGAATCATTGAAGGGAGCACTTTTATCGGCCTGTAAACAGTATGTGCAAGATCGAATAACCAATGCCGATCAAGCCATAGCGGTGGCGAGCGACGCAGCTACCGATGACACGAAAAGCAGCGCAGGGGATAAATTTGAGACCACCCGGGAAATGATGCAGCAGGAAATCAACCGCCTTCAGCAATTACTTGCCCAGGCCCGGCAAATGGAACAGGTCTTGCGAAATATCGACATCAATATACACGCGAAGCAAGCTATGTTGGGCAGCTTGGTGGAGACCAACCATGGTGCTTTCTTCCTTTCGGTCAGCGCCGGTCAGCTACTCGTGGACGGAAAGACCTATTTCGCAGTTTCCATAGCCTCTCCTGTCGGTAGCCTGATGCTGGGTAAGGAGGTGGGCGAGCAATTTACGCTTAACCAAATCGAATACCAGCTTGTTAGCGTGTCGTAGTTCAGGCAGGTTTTGTGCGAAAGATCTTAGGTGAAACTCCAAATTTCCCCTTGAATGCTCTGGAGAAATAATAAGGAGAGTCAAAACCCGTGTGATAACCGATTTCCTTGACGCTTAGATTCGTGTTTTTCAGTAGTTCTTCGGCTTTGTCAAGGCGTAAGTCGAGGTGATATTGGTTTGGGGATTTTCCGGTCAACCGTTTGAACGACTTCCTGAACTTCGAGTAGCTAATGGGAAACTGTTCAACCAACTCTTCCATATTAACACTGTTGCTAAGCTGATTCTGCAGCATGAATACAGCTTGTGATACCCATATCGATTCGGGATCGTTATTGATGTTATCCGCAAGCCTTATGTTATTCAGGAGACCCAAAACTTGTAACGCTATGCCAGAAATCAGTTGTGGGTACCCGATCTGAGCCTGCGAAACCGTACCCAGCAAAAGGGTGAATGCAGCCAATAAGTCTTTATTCAATCCTGTCTTTATAAACGGATTTTTTCGGTTGAAGAACTTTTCCATGATATGCTGTGGGTATGCGCCATTGAACCCAACCCAATATTCCTCCCAACCGACGAGTGGATTGGGCTTATAACGATGCCATATGCCTGGAAACAGTATGAAACATGTACCCGCCTCAACTTGTTGGGGTGCCGTTTTTGCCGATTCGAACGTCCCACTGCCATTGGTTATAAATACGATATAGTACCCATCTAGGATCCTTCCTTTGTTCCATGAGAACACGTGGTCTTTCGGATGCTTACTCATGTCTGGGTAGTGCATGTTTTTGTTGGTTTTGCAATAGCCAACCGTATTAACATAGAATTGCCAATCTTTGTCTAAGTCGCTTACATGTAGGTATTTGTGATAGTTATCCATAAGGTTTATCGCTAATTGGTCGTTTCAAACATAGGCTAAAAATATCAAAAAGTGCAAATAATGAAGTGTTTTTGTCATTTTATTACCAGTCTTGAGGGATTACATTTGCAGGAGTATTTAACCAATTAGAGCGCATTTATGAATACCACACTAAGTAGCGAGCAAATCAATTTTTATCGAACCAGCGGATACATCGTCATTGAAGATTTCTTGAATGAAGCTGAATTGGAACATTGGCGGCAGGTGGTCACCCAAGCCATTAAGGAACGGAATGGGTTGAAGATACCGGGAAAGGAAATACGCCTAGGCGAAGATGATGGCATCAACGAAGACGCGAAATATTTCAACAACGTGTTTGATCAACTGTTGAATCTTTGGCAGACCAACGAGGAGGTCAAGCAACTCATGGTGGATGAACGTATCGGCAAGATGGCTGCGGAATTGGCCGGTGTAGCCGGCATCCGCATCTGGCACGATCAGGCATTGGTAAAACGGCCTTGGGCAAACCCGACTTCTTGGCATCTTGACACCCCTTTTTGGTCTTTTTCAGACCGACGGGCATTGTCCATCTGGGTGGCATTGGATGATGCGACGTTGGAAAACGGATGTTTGTTTTTCATTTCAGGCTCACACAAGCGAACCACATTCGAGAATACAGGTATTGGTAAAAACATGGGTGGTATCTTTGAAGTTTATCCCGAATTCAAGCAAACGAAGTCTCATGCAGCGGTGATGAAAGCAGGTAGTTGCTCCTTCCATAACGGATTGACTATCCATGGTGCACACGCCAACATGACACCTGGGTTCCGGCGTGCAATGACCTGCGCCTATATGCCCGATGGAAATACCTATAATGGTACCCCCAATATCCTGCCGGATGAATATGTAAAGACACTCCAAATCGGAGATGTGTTGGACAACGACGAACAAATGCCACTGATCTATAAATTGCGATGAATATCGACTTCTTTTGCCCGCGTTGGGGTTCGGAAAACATCCCTTGGCCAACATTTGGCCAACGGATCAAAAGCGATGGTTACGCTGGCGTAGAGGTATTCCCGCTGGATGACATGGCGAAGAACGAAGACATGGTCGCTACGCTCAGCGACAACGGGCTTTCGTACATCCTGCTCCATGCCGAGTTGATCGAAGGCAAGGACTTCAACCGATATCTGGATGCCTTGGAGCGCAATTTGTACGCATTGCTGTCTTACAAAAGCCGTTCGGCAAAACCCCGATTTATCGTTTCGCAGACCGGTCGCGAATATTACAACAAGGACCAGATGGAAGCTTGCTTTGCACTGTGCGACCGGATTTCAAGGGAGTCGTCCATCCCCATTATCCACGAGACCCATCGCAACAAATGGTCCTATGCAGCGCACATTGTTCACGACTACCTGAAAGCATTCCCGTCGTTGGAGTTGGCACTGGATCTTTCCCATTGGGTTTGCGTATCGGAAAGCTATCTTGAAGACCAAGAGGATGCTGTTGATCTAGCCATACGACATACCAAACACATTCATGCCCGTGTCGGACATCCCCAAGGCCCGCAGGTCACTGACCCGCGGAGTCCGGAAAACCAAGTAGCATTGGACAACCACCTGGCGTGGTGGGATCGGTGGATCGATCACTTGACTGCAGCTGGCAGCCATATGGCTACCATCACCCCCGAGTTTGGTCCGCATCCATATATGGCATACGTACCCAATACGACGCGACTCCTGGCCGACCAATATGAAGTGAATCTTTGGATGAAGCAACTGCTTGAGGTAAGATACCAAGTAAACCATTGAATCCAACCATATCTAACAACTAATCTATTAAATTATGAGACAGAAAAATCGCTTGTTTTTCCGAGCAAATGAAACTACTTGCTGGAAAGTCAAATTACGATGCTTGACCGCGATAGTCCCTATCCTAGTAATCTATTCGCCCACTGCGTCGGCTACAAAAAGCACGTATTTCCCAAATGGGGAGCGTACTATTATTTCTTATCAAGTAAACCATGTTATTACGGGCACGGTATCAGACGAAGCGGGAAACCCAATCGTCGGCGCCAGCATCTTGGAAAAGGGAACAACCAACCCGACAATGACAGATGATAATGGGCAATTCACGTTGAAGGTCGAGGAAAACGCCGTTGTCCAGATATCGTATACCGGCTACATTTCGCAGGAAATTGAAGTGGGAGAACAACGTGTTTTCACTATAATGATGACTGAAGATCTTTTAGCGTTGGAAGAAGTGGTGGTGGTTGGTTACGGTACGCAGAAGAAAGCTTCGCTAACGGGATCTGTTGTTACTGCGAAGGGGGCTGATATTGTTAAAAGCCCTTCAGCGAATGTTTCTCAGTCGCTCGCTGGGCGTTTACCCGGTGTGATTATTAACAGCCGAAGCGGAGAACCCGGAAGGGACGACCCATCAATCATGATCAGGGGCCGTGGCACAACGGGTGCCACTAATGCGTTGGTTATTATTGATGGTGTGGAACGTGGCGGGTTAGGGCAGTTAAACCCGAATGATATCGAAACGATCACGGTACTAAAAGATGCGTCGGCTGCCATTTATGGTTCGCGTGCCGCGAACGGCGTTATATTGGTTACCACAAAGCGCGGGTCTGTTGGAAAGCCGTCTATCAATCTTTCTTTTAACCAAGGGTATAGCCAGCCGACAAGAAATCCGAGGATGGCTGATTCCTATACATTCGGTAAGATATCAAATAACATCGAAATCGATGAAGGGCGGGAGGCAATCTTTTCGGATGTGGAACTTCAGAAATACAAGGAAGGCAGCGATCCCAATTACCCCAATGTGGATTGGTACGACTATATTGTGAGGCCATTAGCGCCCCAACATCGTGGCAACGTATCTGTATCTGGCGGTGGCGAACGAACTAAATATTATTTCTCTATGGGTGATTTAGCACAATCGGGGCAATATACAAATGGTTCAACCGAATTCAGATCATACAACGTACGTTCAAATGTAGATGTTCAGGTAACCGATAATTTGACGGTAGGACTCAATATTTCCGGAAGGGTGGATGACAGACACTATCCATTTTGGAGTAATAACGAGCTAAATAGCCATATCTACCTTTATCAACCCAATTGGCAGCCTTACTGGCCGGGTACAGATTACATGCAGCCACTGAGAGGGAGTGAGAATGTCCACAATTGGGTGACAGATAATGCTGGCCATCAGCAGGAAGATACAAGGGCGGCACAAAGCAACCTCTTTTTTAAATGGGAGTTGCCTTGGATAAAGGGTTTATCGATAGACGGTAGCGGGAGTTATGATTTTTCGGGGGTTTATACCAAAAGGTTTGAGACGCCAAGCTATGTGTATCGTGAGGACGCACAAACGAAGGAGTATGTGAAAGGATTGTCCGGAATGAGCCCATCTTTGGCAAATCTGAACCAGATTAACTATGCAGTAACGCAAATGTATTTTACCTCCAAAGTTAATTATGCAAGGCAGTTCGATATGCATAGTATAGCGCTGATGGCTGGTTATGAGCAAACTCAGATCAAAAGCGCGACACTACAAGCTGGAAGGAGTGATTTCCTGTCCATTAGTTTGCCGGAATTAAATATGGGGAGCAGTGATAAGGCTAAGCAATCAAATTCTGGCTTCTCCGGTCAGGATGCACGGCAGAACGTGTTCGGACGGATCAATTATGACTACGCCGGAAAATACTTGGCTGAAGTGACATTACGGGCTGATGGTTCATCGAAATTCCCCAAGGAGAAACGGTATGGTTTTTTTCCAGGAGCTTCATTGGGTTGGAGAATTTCCGAGGAATCTTTTATGGAAAACTTGGATTTCATCGGTAACCTTAAACTAAGGGGGTCTTATGGGAAGATGGGCAACGATGCCGTTCCTGCATTTCAATACATGATGACCTACGGCTTCAACAACAATTATGTAATCGGCAACAACGATGTAGCAGGTCTTGTGCAAACCAATGTGCCCAATCCGTTTATTACCTGGGAGACCGCGGAAACATGGAATGTCGGTGTCGAGGCCGGTCTATGGAATGGACTAGTGAATGTTGAATTCGATTATTTCAAGTCCCGGCGATCGGATATCCTGACCAAACGTAGTGCGACCGTACCTGACTATACGGGATTGACGTTGCCGGATGAAAATATCGGGATTGTGGATAACCGAGGGTTTGAATTAGTACTTTCTCATACCAACAAGGTAAACGAGGTTTCCTACAGATTGTCCGGCAATGTGTCTTTCGCGCGCAATAAAGTTGTGTTTGCAGATGAGCAACCCGCAGCGGAGCCCTATCAGTATGCCACAGGCAGGCCATATGGGGCGGCATTGTTGTACAAAGCTACCGGCGTGTACCGGGATCAAACACAAGTCGACGCCACGCCCCATTTACCGGGAACCAAAGCTGGCGACCTGATTTATGAGGATGTAAATGGTGACGGCGAAATTGATTCAAGAGATAGGATCAGAATAAATCAAACAAATGTTCCTGAAATTGTCTTCGGGTTTACTGCTAATTTGGCCTACAAGGGGTTTGATTTGGCCTTGTTTTTCCAAGGGCAGGAGAACGCGCAGCAATATTTTGGCGGTTGGTTCCCCGTGATGAGCCATACATTCGGTAATTTCCTCGATTGGCGTGCAAGGGATAGTTGGGCGGTGGACAATGTGGACGCGACCATGCCTAGGGGGAGTACGGCATTGTGGACAACCAGTACAAACAGTTCGTATGCCTCTACACACTGGATGAAAAATGCCGGATTTTTGCGGCTAAAAAATATGGAGCTCGGTTATAACCTACCATCAGCTATCTGTAAATCATTCGGAGCGCAGGGCCTTCGCGTATCCGTTAGCGGAAGTAACCTTTTCATGGTATATGACCACATGAAAGATATGGGTTTTGATCCGGAAACACATGATTTCTGGTACTATCCGCTGCAACGTGTATTTAATTTTGGAGTTAATTTGACTTTTTAATCCTAGAGAAATGAAAAAGTTTAGCTATATACTATTGGTTCTTTTCACCATGTCTTCATGCAATGTATTGGATTTGAAGCCATTGGATAAGCTGTCGGAAAACGATACTTGGGCGGACGCGGCATTGATTCAATTATATGTGAATGCAAGTTATAACACGGTCTTGCATGGTTACGTAGATGATGTGTTCGCCGCGGCTAGTGATGAGTCCTACGATTTGCATAATCACGGGAATATGTTTGTTTTGCAAAGGGGCGAAGTTACGTCAGATAACATTACCCAGCTTTCCGGTAGGGTCAATTATTGGCAGCTTGGTTTCAGTCAGATCAGAAATATGAATGTATTTTTCGACAAAATCGATGGTGCGCCTATTGATGATAACGTGAAAGCGTTGATGAAAGGCGAAATGATGTTCCTAAGGGCCTGTGCGTATGCGAATTTAATATGGCGATATGGTGGGGTGCCTATCATTACGAAGGTCTACGAATTGAATGAGGACTATACCTTGTCGCGTGATCCTTATGACGCCTGCGTTGATTTCATTGTTAGCGAATTGGATGAAGCGATTCAACTTTTGCCGGCAAAACAACCCGCAAACCAATTAGGCAGGGCATCTGGAGACGCCTGTAAGGCACTCAAGTCCCGCGTGCTGCTGTATGCGGCGAGTAAATTAAACAATCCTTCGAATGACCGTACAAAATGGCAAATGGCTGCCGCCGCAGCCAGCGAGCTGTTGGGGTCCTATGTATTGTACCCCGATTATCGGGAGTTATTTCTGAAAGACAATGATGAGATTATCTGGGCAAGGTCTTTCACACAAGGGAACGCTACGGATTATAATTGGAAGAATGGAAGGAATGGAGATGAAGGGGGCAATTATCAGGGTCCTACACAAAATCTGGTCAACGCGTATGAGATGAAGACTACGGGATTGCGTCCTTATATAGCGCAAGCCAACGGGGGATTAACAGTTAATCAGCAATCGGGGTACGATCCCAACAACCCTTATGTAGGTCGAGATCCACGGTTTTATGCAACCATTCTCCATGACGGTGCGATGTGGATGGAACGTGAGACCGAGACATTTATGGGGGGACTGGATTCTCCCGAAAGCAGTGTGCAACCTTGGAATGCCTCGCTTACCGGCTATGCCCTTAAAAAGTTTTTGAATGAAAATATTCCGCCTACGGGAAATACGGAACAACCAATGAATCCTTGGATTTATTTCAGGTATGCGGAAATATTATTGAATTATGCTGAAGCGGCATTCGAATTGGGCGACGAAGCAACCGCGCGCGAATACCTGAATCTGGTAAGGGCTCGGGCAAGCGTGCAGATGCCGCCGGTAACGGATACCGGAGAGCAGTTGAGGGCCCGGATCCAAAATGAACGTATGGTGGAATTAGCGTACGAAGAACATCGCTTTTTTGACATACGGCGTTGGATGATTGCAGAGCGGACGGAAAACCAAGACTTGCTTAAAATCACGATACGGAAGCGACCGGATGGCAGTAAGACCTATGCCGTAGGGGTGCTCTCTGATGAACGTAATTTTCAGGAGAAACATTACCGTCTTCCAATACCCCGTGCAGAAGTTGAAAAAAGCCTAAATTCGCTGGAACAAAACGAGGGATACTAGCATGGTTATGAATAAGTGTTATCAATGTCTCCTAGCTTGGACACAAAGCTTTTTTTTATTGTCAGGCCTTCTAGCGTTGTTATTCAGTTGCAGCGGCGGAAAAATCGATCGCGAGGCGGTGGTGAGCCGTCATCGGATAATTACTGAAAAGGACAATCCGGAAAGCCCGGCACAGGTTGGCAACGGGGAGTTTGCTTTCGGCGTGGATATCACCGGCCTCCAGACATTCGCTACGCATGCGACGATGTCGCACTGGGGCTGGCACAGCTTTCCGCTTCCCGAAGGCCTTAATATCGAAGATTTCAAGGGGAAAATGTGGGATACGTATGGTCGGCTGGTCCACTATGACGATTGGAATGACAACCAGCCAGAACTATCTGCCTGGTTGGCGGGCAATCCGCATTCGTTCAATCTCGGACGGATCGGATTGGTGTTAAAAAAATCGGATGGTACGGTCGCAGCGTTGGAAGACCTGCAGCATACGAAGCAGGAAACCGATCTGTGGACAGGGACCATCATCAGTTCGTTCGAATTGGAAGGGACACCTGTATTGGTAAAGACACTGTGTCACGGCGAAAAAGACGCCGTCGGCGTGCAGATTACTTCCGAATTGATAGAAAATGGGCAGATTTCCGTTGCGTTCTCTTTTCCATATCCCGACAAAAGCCAACAGGTGAACAGTACATTCGATCAACCCGGTGCGCATGCCACGAAGCTGGTTGCAACGGAAGGAAGATTTGCCCATCTCCAGCGTATCCTAGATGATACCGATTACGGTGTGCGTGTAAACTGGACCACGGATGCCGGTTTCCAAGAGTTGGGCAAGCATGATTTTCAGTTGGTGCCGGAATCTGGGAATACGCTCGAGTTTGTTTGTGCGTTTAATGACGACCCCATTGTGGAAATCCAGTTAAGCTTTTCGGAATGCCAGCAATCTTCTGCAATATCATGGAAAGATTATTGGATGTCTGGCGCAGCCATGGACCTGTCAGCAAGTACCGACCCCCGCTGGAAAGAGTTGGAACGCCGGGTGGTCTTGTCGCAGTATGTAATGAAGGTAAACGAGGCCGGGAGCTGGCCGCCGCAGGAGAGTGGCCTGGTCAATAATGGCTGGTATGGCCGTTTCCATTTCGAGATGATTTGGTGGCACGGCGCCCATTTTGCGCTTTGGGACCGGTGGTCGCTATTTGACAGGAGTCTGCATGTCTACCCTGATTTTTTGCCCACATCAATGGCACGCGCTGAAAAGCAGGGATATAAGGGGGCGAGATGGCCAAAATGCACAGCGGATTTGGATAGGGATTGGCCCCATCCTATCCATGCAACATTGATTTGGCAACAGCCGCACCCGATTTTTTTCGCCGAATTGGACTATCGCTTGCATCCTACGCAAACCACACTCGATAAATGGAAAGAAGTTGTGTTCGAATCCGCGGAGTTCATGGCCGACTTCGCGCATTACGATGCTGCCAAAGATCGTTATGTGCTCGGACCGCCAGTCTACATCGTTTCGGAGAATACGGATCCTCGTACCACGATCAATCCGACATTCGAATTGGCATATTGGGGATTCGGCTTACGCACCGCGCAAACCTGGAGAGAACGGATGAATATGCCGCGGGAAGAGAAATGGGACGACGTGCTGGACAAACTTTCACCACTGCCGGTTGAAGATGGTGTGTATGTTACCCACGAGGGAATCGATGAGATGTGGACCAGGCACAATTGGGAGCACCCTGCCCTTATCGGGGCATTTGGTATGCTGCCTGGCGATGGCGTAGATATTCCAACGATGAACAGAACCCTTGAAAAAGTGCATCAGGAATGGAAGCTCCATGAAACGTGGGGATGGGATTTTCCGATGCTGGCCATGTCGGCAGCAAGGTTGGGGCAGCCGGAACAGGCAATCGATTACCTCTTGGAGTATCCGGCGTTTATGTTTGATGAGCATGGACTGGTGGGGGGCGGCCGGGCACCATTTCCTTATTTTCCGGGCAATGGCGGGCTATTATATGCAGTCGCTATGATGGCTGCGGGATGGGAAGGGGCTCCCGATGCAAATGCGCCTGGATTCCCCGATGATGGTTCGTGGAAAGTGAAGTGGGAAGCATTAAAACCTGCCCTTTGAATGGTTAAAAATTAGTGTATTCAATAAACCAATTGGAACATGATGAAACGATACCGCTCACCGTTTAACAGGCTTCGATGGCTGTCTATGGCCTGGCTGCTGGTCACGGCATTGGAAGTGCCTGCACGAACCATTTTTTGCCCAAATCGGACTGGCACTGAACGATAAAAGCTATACGGATAACCTTTCGGCTACGCTCGACCAGGAGCGCGACCTTGCCATGCTCGACGATGGGCGGGTGTTGTCGCGCTGGCATGATGTGCCCGGCGACGAGATACGCGGCACCTACAATCACGAAACCGGCTACTACGAAGCGATGTGGGGATGATGGAACACTTTCCATACCGTCTAGCGGCTCGCAGTCCGGGCAGTATGCGCTGCGTAGATATGGTTTACTCGAATGACGTTCCAAAATGAGCATCAATGGTGTCTGAATCGCTATGGAGGCCAATATGGATTTGATTGACGCCATTAGGGCAAAAGATGAACGTTTGAAAGCGTTATATGGCTGGTTGTTGCCCAGCACATTCGACATTACGAAAATAGATTGATCTATGCTATTCCTTTTCGGGAATTGCAAATCAATAATAACCTGGTGCAAAATCCAGATTATTGAGTGTCACGAACAAACGAAAGATGGCAATTCTGAGTTTGATGCGCTGTTGGAGATGCGATCCTATCGGATCCAGAATACAGTCTCTGAGTCCAAACAGCAACTAGGTTGCTTGGATTAAATGGCTCGGCAGACTATAGGCTAGTGCAGGTATTTGCTCAAAAAGCCCATCATGGCCCGATAGAATTCAATCCGGTTTTCCTCTTTGGCGAATCCGTGCCCTTCGTCATACTTCACCATATAAGGCACATCAAAGCCTTTGTCGCGCAGGGCTTTCACGATTTGATCCGATTCGGCTATCTTTACCCTTGGATCATTGGCTCCCTGCACCACAAATAACGGGCGTTTGATCTTATCCAGTTGGAAAACCGGTGAAACCGCTTTTGCAATGGCCGCTTCTTCAGGTTTGTCCAAATCATACCAGATCTCTTTCACCATCTCCTTGTAAGGTTTCCAGTATTCGGGAAAAGACTCAAAGAAGGTGAATATATTGGATACCCCCACGTAGTCCACGCCACATTGGTAAAGCTCGGGGGTTTTCACCAACCCCATCAAGGTGGCATAACCACCATGGCTGCCGCCGTAGATGGCCATCTTGTCGGGGTCTGCCCAACCTTGCTCAATCACATACTGCACGCCATCTTCCACATCGTCCATCAATTTGCGTCCGATTTGCTTGAAACCGGCTTTCAGGAACTCCTTGCCATATCCACCCGAAATGCGGAAGTTGACCTGCAGCGTGGCGTAGCCTCGGCTTGCGAAAAGTTGCGCTTCAGGATTGAATCCCCAACTGTCGCGTATACCCTGCGGCCCGCCGTGCGGATTGACGACCAAGGGAACCTTTTGACCTTCCAAAGCGGCTTTGGGCAAGGTGATGTAACCATGGATGGTCTGGCCATCACGGCTTTTGAACGTGATGGGACGCATTTCGGCCATGTCTTCTTCTCGCAGTTGCGGCATCAGGTCATAAAGTAGGGTTGCCTTGCCGGTTTTGCTGTCGTAACTATAATAGGTGCCGTACAGCCTGTCGCTCTGCACCACCACCAAATATTGGTTTTCATCGTCTGATTTGCCGGCAATGGTATATTCGTATCCCTTGAACTGCTGCTCCAGGTTGTCATGGATGGCCTTGAACGTTTTGCTGACGGGCTCAATAGTTACCTTTTCCCCTTCATAGCCCAGGTAGTCGATTTCCCAGTTCCGTTTGCGTGAAAGGCCGATAATGGAAGCATCGAAATCCGGATTGGAATAAACTTCCTTAAGGATTTGTTTTGCTTTGAAGTCATACAGCACGATTCGGGCTTTGTCCGAATCCAGATTGGTCAGCACATAAGCATCATCCGGGTTTTCCGTGGCATAGTTGAATGCCAGTACATTGAAAGTATCGTACCAGGAAGCCGTGCCATGTAACTCAAACGTATCGACACCCGCCGGTTTGTAGAAATACTGGACATCGATACCGTTAAGCATTTTGGTATACCCCTTCAGGTTGCCGTCCTTATCAAAGTCATATCCCGCTACTGGGTTGGCCGGGTCATCGTTGACAAATAGCTTTTCAGAAGCTCCGGTGACGACATTGATCAGATAGGGTTCGAAGATCTGGGGATTGTCCTTATTCATGCTCACGATGATCTGGTCTTTCTGCTCTTTGAGCATGTTCAGGATGGACGCCTGTACGCCCTCATGGGGTGTGAGGTCCTTGTTGTTCGACCCATCGACATCGGCGGCATACACATGGTAGTTTTCATTTCCTCCCTGATCCATCAGATAAGCCAAGCGGCTATCGTTTATCCAGCCATATCCGCGGATAAGTTCTTCCTTTTCCTCCACAGCCATGGTTACGTTGCCCGTGGCTATTTCCTTGACGAATACATGGCGCTTATTTTTATCATCCTTTTCCATGTATGACAAGTATTTGCCATTGGGCGATAGCTGGAAGCTGGATGATTTGGGTCGCTGGAAGTAATCCGCAACGTTATACTTAAACGCGCCCTTGTCCAGTTCGATCAATGCATTGATTTCCTCGGGGGAGGATACCAGTGCAGTATCTCCCGGTTTGGTGATGGTCGTTTTTTCCAAGCTGAGTGGAAACTCCATCCCCCCTTGCTTAAAGGTGCCACTGATGGTGTTGCCGGACAGTGTACCGGTATATGCCATACCTGCCTGTGATAGACCAAGTGTAAGGGTATTGTCTTGGAAGTCGACTTCCGATAATGGTATTCCACTGGCTCCCTGATCGGGGCTGTCCATGGTGGCGCTAAGCGCACCGTCTTTTTCACTGATATGGAAAATCAAATTGAGGCTTGTGCCCTGGATGGATAACATTCCTTTCCAGTCGCCGGTTATTTGCGCTTTTGAAATGGTCATCGCGCAAAATAGCAATATCGTAGCAATAGATGTGGTTCTCATGCTGTAATTTTTGATGTTTTTTGATATTGGACACCATGCGGTGGTTGATGTTACAGTTAGCCAGGGGAGTTTATTAAAAATTCTCTTTTGGGGACAGACCCCAATTTAAAAGGTGCATTGCAGCCTGATTTAGAGATAATTGAATATATTTATTTTATCCGAAGTGGTGTTGATTTAAGAATATTCGTACATTTGCGATAACGTAATAAAGTAGGTATGAAGTTGATTTTAGATATAAAGGATGATAAAGTGCCTTTTTTCTTGGAGGTGTTGAAAAATTTTAAGTTTGTTAAGGCGGAACCGTTATCTTCGAATAAATCGGCTATTATCGATAGTATGAAGCAAGCGGTAAAAGAAATGAATTTAGTTTCGGCGGGTAAATTAGAAGCTCGTGATGCAGACGATTTCTTAAATGAGCTACAAAGTTAAGACCATTCCTGTTTTTGAAAAAGATTTCAAAAATCTCGCAAAAAGATACCCTTCCTTAAGATCCGAGTTAACCACTTTAATACAATGATTAAAAAATCATCCCGACCAAGGCATTTCATTAGGCCGTTCATGTTATAAAATCAGAATGGCAATTAAAAGTAAAGGGAAAGGAAAATCTGGAGGTTCCAGGATAATCACTTGCGTAAAACTGACACAAGAGTCTGTTTTTCTTCTTACGATATTTGATAAAAGCGAAAAGGATAATATCACAGATGGAGAATTAAGCACATTACTTGACGCACTTGAATAAGCGGATTCAGCACCTGACCTGCATTGCGGTATCATTTTAAACACTGAATTATTTGTTTTCAAATTTCTTGACGTTTGTCGATTCCGTCAATTATCAAATTCCAATCCTCAAAATGCAACTCGTGTCCTGTACCTTCAAGCGTAATTAATTTTGAGCCTTTTATCTTTTCAAGTAAAACACTTGCATTTTTGAAGTGCCATATTTTGTCATCAGTTCCGTGTATAATTAAAGTCGGTTGTTTGATTTCGTTTAATCTATTCCAATATTCTTCGCCACCTTGTAGAGCAGCGTGGTTAAACATACTTATATAATTATTAGCGCTATTGAACTCTTCTCTAATATATTTTTCACTCCTTTTTTTATCAAACTGTTTTCTACCTGACATTAAGGCAAAACCCTCTACCATATAGTTTACAACGCTGTCTTCATTTGTCCAATCAACATTGCCCGACTTAGCGTGAAAATCTATAATTCTTGTATCCATTTCAGGAATGGTTGGGTCTGAATCGCCCCAAGGACCTGTTGATAAAAGTGTCAATGACTTAACTCTGTCAGGATATTTTATTGAAGCTATTTGAGAAATCAGTCCACCTAATGACATACCTACAAAATGTGCATTGTCAATTTTGTAACCGTCTAAAATTGAAATGGCATCATTTGTCAAATCAACAATGTCGTAAGGTGTTGTTCCGGGCTCGTAGAAAGTTGATTTTCCCACATCTCTATTGTCGTATCGAATCACGAAAAATCCCTTGTCTGCCAATTTTTGACAGAATTCTGCGTCCCAATAAAGCATTGAAACTGTTGCTCCTGCCACTAATAAAATTGGGTGGTTATTTTCATTTCCAAAACTTTCTGTATAAAGCTCAATGTCGTTCGTCTGTATCCGCCCCACCAAGTACATATTTGATTAGGCTTTCACGCGCTGTACTTTTGCTTTCATGAGTACATTAGCAAGTAAGCGTGCGCACATGCTGTCTTTGGTTGAACAGTGGCGCACCAGCGGTCAAACCCAAAAAGCGTTCTGCCAATTCCAGGGTATCAGGCCAGGCACGCTGGCCTATTGGGTGCGCATCAGTAAAGAAGATCACGGACCTTCCGGTTTTGTGGAAGTTTTCCCAAAAAATAACCCCATCCAAAAGATTGAAGTGATCTATCCCAACGGTGTGAAGGTCAATGCGGGTACCGACCTGGCGTTGGTCTCCAGGCTCATCCATCTGTATTAAGTATGTTTTCACTGGGGTCATCGCACCGTTTTTACCTGTATGCCGGCCATTGCGACATGCGTAAGTCATTTGACGGGTTATGCGGTGTGGTGGGTTCGCTGATGCAGCGCCAGCCCACCAGCGGCGAAGTGTTCGTCTTTCTGAACCGTAGGGGCACCCACATGAAGCTATTGCATTGGGAAAAAGGCGGCTTCGTGCTATACTACAAGCGGTTGGAGTCAGGCACATTTTCACCTGCCGGATCCGGGGATGGTGAACTGCCATGGAGTGATCTGGTGCTGATGGTCGAAGGGATCCACGTGGTGGAGAGCATCCGGAAAAAACGTTATTCACTGTTATAAAAAATCACTTTCTCCTTGTGTGGGTGCCCATTTTTGCGTATTTTTAAAGCATGCAAACGGCACTGGAAAACCTATCGAAAGAAGACCTTTTAAAGGTTATTTCCATCCGTGATGAGAAAATCGATCACCTGAGGCAGGAGCGCGACTACCTGAAGTCCCAGGTCGAGATGTACCAGCGGATGCAGTTCGGCCAGAAGCGTGAACGCTTCGAAGGGGACCCCAACCAGACCTTCCTGCCGTTTGGAGCCGGACCTGATGAAGCGGAGCAGCAGCAGGAAGAAACCAGGGAAAAGATCGAATACGTACGCAAGCGCCCTAACCATAAAGGGCGTGCGAAACTTCCCCGGCACCTTCCCGTCGAAGAGATCGGGATCCACCCGGAGGGCGATCTGTCCGAAATGGTGTGCATCGGTAAGGAAATCACCGAAGAACTCGAGTGCGAGCCTGCAAAGTTCTATATCAAACGCTACATCCGCTATAAGTACGCTGCCAAAAACGGTGAAGGTGTACGCATCGCCGATCTGCCTGAACGGGTGATTGACAAAGGTATTCCGGGAGCAGGCCTACTGGCGATGATATTAACCGGCAAGTATGCCGACCATCTCCCACTATACCGCCAGAAGCATATCTTCGCCAGGGAAAACATACAGATCCCCTCCTCAACAATGGAAGGCTGGACAAAAGAAGCACTCATCAAACTCCAGCCCCTTTATGAACGATTGGTCTTCGACACCAAAGCAAAAGGATACCTTCAAGTGGACGAGACGCCGATAAAAGTACTGGATAGCGATAGGAAAGGCGCTACCCATCAAGGATACTATTGGGTATACCATGCCCCATTGGATAACACCGTGCTGTTCGATTATAGTCCCACCCGTGGTGGCATTGCCGCTGTGCCCATGCTTGGAAACTTCAAAGGCTATCTCCAAACGGACGGCTATGCGGTTTACGAAAAGTACGGCAAAAAGAAAGAGGTTACCCACTTAGCCTGCTGGGCGCATGCAAGGCGTGAGTTCGAAAAAGCACTGGATAGCGATAAGCAAAGAGCCGAAAAGGCTTTGCTGATGATACAGAAGCTTTATGCCGTAGAACGGCAAGCTAAACAGGAAAACCTTTCTCCTGAACAGATCAAGGAACTACGACTTGCGGAATCGCTACCGGTGATCAACGAATTGGGGAAATGGATCTTTGAAGAAATAAAGAACACACTCCCTAAAAGCCAGATCGGAAAAGCGATGGCCTATGCTTACGCACGATGGGATGCGCTATCAGCTTATTTATATGATGGAAATCTACAGATCGACAATAATCTCGTGGAGAATGCTATAAGACCAGTTAGCCTGGGGAGGAAGAACTACCTCTTTGCAGGAAGCCATGAGGCTGCACAGCGTGCAGCGATGATCTACTCGTTCTTTGCTATCTGCAAAAAACATGAGGTAAATCCTTTTCAGTGGCTGAAATATACCCTGGAAAATATCATGACCATCAACCACAAAAATATAAAAGACCTATATCCCCAGAACTATAACAATATGGTTCAACAATCAAACATGTAGTTCATAGGCTGGATACGTTCGTCTTAATTATTTTCTCTTTCATTTCTGTATTATTCTGTTTACAACTGCTAATTGACAGCCCTATAATTAATGTCCAAAGTAGTTTTCTTTTCACTTTTTAAATGACTATTTGGAGAGTACTTTATTTCTTCTTGTATTTTATTTAGTTTTAAACATGTTGATTGTATAGTCTAGTAATTCTTTGTTTCCAAATTCTCCGTGACCCGGAACAACAATTTTTACATTTGGATATTCCTTTTTAACTATTTCAACGGTACTTGACCAGTCTGCAACATTAGAATCGCCTAAATAACCTTTACTTGCATCGACTTCTTTTATTAAGCAACCTCCAAACAGTATATTTTCGCTTGGAAAATAACCTACAACATTATCTTTCGTATGACCTTCTCCGAAAAATTTTGCAATAATTTTTTCATTGCCTACTTTCAAAATAAGAGAATCATTGAAACTGTTTTTTGGGATAACAAAATTATTTTCTTTAGCGAGTTCAATGGTTTTAGAATATGAATAAGAAGGAATATTATTGTTATGAAACGCTTGTAATCCACCTAAGCAATCATTATGAAAATGAGTTGGAATTATAGCATTAATCTTTGAATGAAGTGTTCCGTTTATCCATTTGATTAACTCTTCTGAGCTTTTGTCATTGGTTGGCGTGTCAAAAACAATTGTTTCTTTATTATTACTCACAATTAGACCGTTACAAGGAACATTTCCAAAATCTTGAGTTTGTGAAAATGAAGTATGTTCATATGAATTTTCGGAAATCTGAGTTATAATTAAATCTTCAGATTTGTAAACCTCTTTGGGTTTGAATGCGTCTCGTTTTTGAGAACTACAATTTAAATTTGTTATAAAGATTACGATTATCAATAGAGTTTTTATAATAACTTTCATTTTGTTTTTCTATTTTTTAGAATTTCTGCTAACGTTTTGCGTGTATGAGCAGTAGCGGATTCCAAGGCGATTACCTGTCCGACTGCACTAAGTTTATGCAACCTTTCTCCAAAATCATATAAAAGTCAACCCTTGCTCTTCAAGAGATTTTCTAAAAGTCGGTAATGATGCTTTTCCTATCCCGTGAATCTTCATTATTTCATTCTCTGTAAAGGTTGATAATTTTTGGATGGTGTCCATTCCGTGATGAAGCAAAGCATTTCTTGCAGGATTACTCAATAGTGCTAAAAAACCTGAGGCGGGTTCCTTCAATTTTTCACAAGTCGGACAGGTTGGACAGTCGCTACTTTTATAGAATGTGTGTCCAAATTTGCAAGTTTTTTTTATCTTCTGTGTCGCCATATTAATTGCAACAGTGTCTGATTTTTACTATTTAGTGGCTGGAGCAATCATTGTTTGAACTGCAAGCCATTGGTCATTTTGTCTAATAAAAACTGTAGATGCAATTTCATAGTTACTAAAAGTTTGTCCTTTCCAATTTCCGGAACTTGTGCCTTTTTGCATTACAATTCCTGTATCGCCATATACCTTAACATTCAAAACCTCAAAATCCATTTGTGTGTGAATCAAATCTCCACTTTTTACTAATTGCAAAAACATTTGCTTAGTGGTGACATTACCATTACCGGAAAAAATCACCCATTCGTCAGACATATACTTCGCCATTGAAACAACATCATTTGCTTCAATTGATTTATTCCAATCAAGTTCGATTTTTTTTAATAGTCTTTCTTCCATTTTAATAGTTTATACTTCGTGTTCTTATGAAACAAATTTACTAAGTCAGCTTTAATATCTTGGAGGCTAAAAACGACAATTTTAATGGGTAATTACGCCACTTCATCTTTCTCTTGTTCCGCTTTCTACAATGACCGCCAACGGTTTGCAGCTACACGCAGGCAGGGATTATTACCACTGAACTTCCTACGAAGAAATGCACTTCAAATTTACGAAAAACTGTCATACGAAGCACAAAACCCCTGCTTACGTGTAGGTGCTGTTAGCGGTTCGTTGTTATTGTCTGTCCACTGTGTAATTCAGTTCAGTTACCCCGCAAGTAAATTGTCGAGTAGAAGGCAATAGTTTTAGTTTTATTTTGTCTTTGATGCCCACAAACAATGGAATGCCTTGTCCAAGAATAATTGGGTTAACAAAAAGCCAGTAACCGTCAATTAGGTTTTGTTGAATAAGTGAATGGGTTGCTGTCGGGCTGCCAAAAAGCAAGATGTCTTCACCCGCCTGCTGTTTTATTTCGTTTATTCTGCCCGCAAGGTTGTCGTTGATAATTGTTGTGTTAGTTAAGCCCGTGTTTTCAATTGTTTTTGATAAAACAACTTTGTGAACATTGTTATACCATCTTGAGTGTTCCATGGCGTGTTTTGTAGCGTTTGGTTGTTCGCCTGCTTTTGGCCAGTAATTCTCCATCATTTGATAAGTTACTCGTCCGTATAATGCTGTGTCGCCTTCGCTTATTCGCTTTTCAACATAATCAAAAATTTCTTGTTCAGCTTTAATCCAGTTCATTTCTCCGTTCGGTCCTGCTACAAAACCGTCAAGCGATATGTGCATAAATGAAATTACTTTTCTCATATTTTTCTTTTTTTTATTGTTGACTATATTTTGTCACTGTCTTTTTAAATTAATCACTAACTCGTAACCTTCATTACAGCTAGCTTTTTTCGTCACACTTTATCATTATTTGCTTTAATCTTACCCCAAAAAATGTAAGAAACTGTAAGTAAGAGAATGCCAAATAAAGGAATTAGGATATTTGAAAAACCATCTACTTGAATAATTGAATAGGTTGCCCCTATTAAATTTATACTTAGACCTGCATAAGCCCATTCTTTTAATTTATTAAATCTCGGAATCAAGATTGTAATTGCACCAAATGTTTTTGCAACGCCAAGAAAAGGTAATAGATACATAGGGTAGCCTAAATGTTTAGCGACTTCCTTTGCGTCGTCAATCATTAAAATGTCAGGAATAGCACCTAAAGCCATAAATAAGGAAAATAAGCCTGTTATTGTCCAAAATATAATTTTATCCTTTTTCATTGTTGTGAAATTTTCATTGCGAGATTATTTTATTAATGTTCTTATTTCTTAACTAATGTTTTAAGATAGTTTTCAAGTCGATTTAAAGTCTGCTTGCCACCTTCAATGGCATTTACCTTACTATTTAATTCATCAATAATTGCTTTTGACTTAAATACTGACTTCATTGTCAATAATGTTTTTCCTTCAACTTCTTCAAAGAAAACTGAAACTGTAAAATTGTAATCTTCGCTTTCTGCACCAGTATGTTTATAGGACAAAAAGGAAGGCTTTTTCACTTCTACATACTCAATTTTGTTATCCCAATCCCGCCCCATACCGTGCATAATAAAATCCCAAAGTTCACCTGTTTCTACAGTCATTGCTTTAGTAGTTAGCGAAAAACCGTTTGGTCCCCACCATTCTTTTATATGTTCAGGAGTTGTCCATACTTCCCAAACTAAATCTCTTGGAGCATCAAGAATTCTTGTATGTGTAAGAATGTTGTCTTCTTGTTTGAATGTATTGTATTCTTCCATCTTTCTATTTCTTCTTTTTTTGAATTTTTGCCAAATAACTTTCCAATGAGTCAAGTTTGTTGTCCCAAAATTTTCGGTATTGGTCTACCCAGTCTGACACTTCTTTCATTTTTTGAGGATTAAAGTGATAGTATATTTCACGTCCTTTTTGCTCTTGCCTTACAAGTTGGCATTCTGTCAAAATTTGAATATGCTTTGAAATTGTTTGCCTTGAAGAATCAAAGTTTTCCGCAATTGCCCCTGGGGTCATTGCTTGAAATGCCAATAAACCTAATATCGCTCTACGTGTCGGGTCAGCGATTGCTTGAAATATATCTCTACGTGCTTCCATTTTATGCAGTTACTCGACTGCAAATATAGTGCAGTTATTTAGCTGCGCAAATTTTTTTCTCATTTTTATTTTGAAAAGTTAAAAGTCAGAAGGTTTTTTGTCTGTTTATGGTCGCTCTACAATGATCGCTAACTCCCAAATATATGAAACATTACAATATCGACATGAATTTAAAGTATTCTAGTGAAAACAGCTTATATCATTATAAATTAGCACAAAAAGCTCACGATAAAGCCACTTTTTTATTTCATATTTTGAATAACTTTTTATATTTGTGATGAAAATAATTATATACTACCCTGTACCACACTTCATGAATTAACACCAAAGCCCGCGGCAGTTCGCCGCGGGCTTTGGTGTTGGTATGGAACCGCTTACAGTGTCCTACAACGCATACCCATTGACCACATCACTGTAGGTGACGGTTGGGTTGGTGCCGAGGTAAGCCGCACGGTATTCGTAAAGCTTGAGGCTTTCGAGTCCGGTAAGCTCCACCTTTGAGCGAGTTACACTGATGTCGATCCACTGTTCCGCCCCCGCTTCACGGTATTCAAAACGGTACATTTTGGCCGTCTTGATAGGTAATACGGACAGTTTTACCCTGCCGGTGCCCACGCCTACTGCTTGTGCAAGCAGGTTGAGGGGTTTCGGATTGGGCGCGGCAACGCCACTGGTAGCGCCGGTCTGCTTGTGGCCATAACCCGCAGCGAGGATGGTATGCGGGTCACCATCGGCAACCTGATCCACATACAGTGCCAGCCTGCGAAGGTTTGACTCCAGTTCGGCACGCAGTTGGTCGCGCCGCACGATGCTCTGCCGATCGTAATATCGAGCGTTGACCATCGCGTTACGGAAGTCGGCCAATCCGGTTTGGATGACACTGAGGGCCGGGGCCGGGTCTGTAAAAAGGTCAGCCCGGTCAGTCATCTTTTCGAAGATGCTTTCCGCCTGTTGATCCAGCTCTACATTGCTGAATTTTGAGAAATCAATTTTTGTTTTTGCCATTTTTAAAAAAATTAGAAGGTTAATACTAAATTATAATCACTAGGTTTGGGTTGAGGACGGTAACCGTCCGGTTCAGGTTTGGTTTTCCGAAAAAACCGATCGGTTTTCGGGGGAAACCGATCCACTTCTACCCGGAGAGGATTGATGTTTGGGAAATATCTTTTGGTTTCCATGGATTTCCGATTGGCGCCGATGGATTTCCATTTTTCCGTAAGGTATTCCCAGTTGGTAAGGGGTAAAAGTGGATTAACTATAATAGAAGAATAATTAGCTATTCGCAAAAAAGGATTGGAAAATGTAAATAGGGCGTCGGTCTGCAGCAAAAACCAATTCATTTCTAGTGAAAGCGAAATGGTGGTGCGGAAAAACCGATTATAAACCGGTAGGAATTCATCGTAAACCCTCGGGAACTGATCGTATATTTGCGGAAACCAATTGGTTTTTGCCAAGAAAGTATCTCTTTTTCCCGAACGGGGATAGGTCTTTCCGCGATTCCCCTTGTAAACCACCGATTCCCGATAATACAATCCCTTTCGTGTTTCCATGTTTTCCATGTTCCTATTATCCTTGTTTGTACGGGTACAAAGGTGGGGCGGAAAATGCACTGCCGTTAGTCGGATAGTGGAAACTTTTCGGTGGTTTTCAGCGGTTTCTGTGGACTATTTGCATAGCGATGTTGTTCAACATATTGATGTTGAGTTGTTTGTGTTTGATTAGGTAGGCTTTGTTTTTCGAAAATACTATCGTTTTTTCCGCTTTTCCTGCCGGAATTCGGTGGGTGTCATGAAAAAGGTCTCCTTGAATACCCGGTTGAAGGTGGTGGTTGTAAAATAGCCGGTCAGGGCCCCGATATCCGCTATGGGCAGGCGCGAAGCGCGCAGCAACTCACTTGCTTTGTGCATGCGGTAGATTTTGATGAGGTCGAGCACTTTCTCACGGGTTTCGGCAAAAGCCTTGAACAGCAGGCTACGGGAGACGAAGAGTTGTGCGGCTATTTCATCAGCAGTGAGGTCCGGATTGGTATAGTGTTGCTCGATATACCGCTTGGCTTGCAACCGGATGCGTTCATTGATGGGCATACCCCCGCCTTTGTAATAGGCCAGTACCTGGTCGTGATACGCACCGAGCAGGGTATATACCCGGCTTTTCAATTCCAATATAGCCCCCAGTTGTTTCTTATTCGGGGAAGCGATTTGTTCGGCGAGCAGGTCAAGTGAAGCCTTCGACAATTTGCCGGGAGGCAGTGCGGCGTATGCAGAACTTGCCCAACTCATATGGTCGTGCATAGATCCGATCATATAATACTGATACGAGGCCAACTTGGCGAAATCGCCTTTCAGCCCTATGAAGTAACAACGGTGGAAACCCTTATCGAAATGGATCCTACTGAGTCCTTGGGTAATCGGGAAGCCCAGCGTGTAGCCTTGTGGTGTAGACAGCAATTCATCCTGGTACCCCACCTCCCACTGGATGGTGCCCTGTATGCAGAACACCAGCAGGCAGCAATCATCAAAGCTATCGAACAGGAGCTTGTAAGGCTTCTTGCAAAGGGTTTGGAAATAGCCAAAAAACACCTGCTCATCTTCCAGGTATTGGAGCACCGCATCACCCTCCGGCCCACGCACACCGCGTACGGGTAGGGGATCGCTCATCGGGAGGAAAACATCAGGCGGATTGTCTACGTAGTCGTAATGCGGAGGCATCGTGTTCGGATATACGAGGCGGTAGTGGTCTGTGGTGAAATATTCGTTCATTGTACGATAGATGTAGGTGCCCGGAATCGGGCAGCGCTAAAATAAGGTTTTATTTCGTTTGATGCAAGGACAGGTGGTTGTCCTACTTGCGTTAGGATATCGTGATGAAGAAAACGACTATCTTGCTACACTCAAAAAAGTGAGGATATCAAAACAAGAATTTGCTACTATGGTTAATTGATTTTTTATTGGTGTTAACATGAAAGCTACTTGAATGAAATCAGGTAGCTTTTTTTTGGTTATTAGGCTAACCATTCCATTAAAATTTCAAAAGGCAAAAATATTATTGGTTGAGGACTATTTCGCAAAACCGATATTGTAAGCAGTTTTATTGTGGTATTTCTTCAACCAAAATTTTGCTTCCCGATTTATCGAAGTACGTACAAGTCATCTCGTCCATACAAACAGCCCACTTTTTGACACCTGATTTTGCAGCGTCATTGCAAAAAGTCGGATAGTCAGTCTTGCCGCCTTGATGAGCTTTCAAGTCTGCTTTAAATTGCTCTTCATCGGAAGTTTCCGCAATTGCTAAGGCTTCATACTTTGCAGGCGATGTAGTTTTGTAGTCATTAGCTCCATAATAGTCGGTATGACCATCTGCCACAAAAGTTTCGTAATAAGTAACACCTAATTTTTTAAGGTCTTGAATGTAAGTAGGAAAGTCCGCACCTGATTTCACTTTAATGTGAGCTTCTTTGATTTGTTCATCTGTAAACATTTGTTCTTGATTTTTTATTGTTAAACAATTGGTTGAATGACATGCAACCATAATGCTACAAGCTATCAAAATGATTACTGATTTTAGAATTGATTTTTTCATTGCCTTTGCATTAAGATTACAATGCAAAGGTGCGATGACAAAAAAACCTGTAATTGTAAAAAATCGTTTTTCTACAAGAAGCGTTTAAAGTTTTCGGGAGTGTTTCCAGTAAACTGTTTAAAGTCTTTAATGAAATGAGCTTGGTCGAAGAAGTTGTTTTCGTAGCAGATTTCAGTAAGCGATTTTGTTTCGTTTAGGTTGTCAAGAACAGTGTTGAAACGGACAATTGAAGCAAATTTTTTAGGTGTTGTTCCAACCACTTTTCGAAAGCGTTTTTCCAACGGGCTTTGGCTGATAAACAATTTTTCGTTCAGTTCTTTTATGCGGACAGTTCCTTTGCTTTGGTAAATGATTTTAATGGCTTCAACAATCAGTTTGTCAGCTTGAATGTCTTTTAGTTGAGATAGAAAAAAATGCTCAACAATTTTTATACGTTGTTTGTCAGAAGTGGCATAAGCTAATTTTTCTTCCACTTCGCGTACTGCATTCTTTTCAAAAATATTCTCAAGCGATAGACTTAGATTAAACAATTCATTGGCAGGATGTGAAGTAAAATGTGTAAATCCAATTTCGGTAAAGTAAACCAAAACAGTACCAATATTTTCTGAACTTTTGAAGATTTTGTAGCTGTCAGAAATCCCTGTAATACCTGCGGATGTTAGCTTGTTGAAGGTGTTGTTTTTAATTGTAGTAAGTTGTCCTTTATACTGAAATCCTATAACTAATCTCGAAGACGGATAAACTTTGTATTCGTTTTCCGATTCATTCTCCGACACTACAAAATATTTGATGTAGGGTTTTAGTCTTTTTGTCGGAAAATGCTTGTCAAATTTCATTTTATCGTTTTGTCTGTGCGGTTTCGTGAAATTGCTTACAACTCCCAAATATATGAAACATTCCAGTATCGACATGAATTTAAAGCATTCTAGTGAGAACAGCTTATATCATTATAAATCAGCACAAAAAGCTCACAACAAAGCCGCTTTTTTATTTCGTATTTTGAATAACTTTTTATATTTGTTTTGAAAATAATTATTCGGAATACGAAGTGAAAGCAACAATGTCTGGAATGGGTTCAGGTTATCCATGGGAGAACACCGCGGTGCAGCCATAATCTGGATAGCATTTGAATACGACCGCGACAAAATCAATCAAATAAAATCAGTCAAGGCCAAATTGTTTTTCCGGTTGATTGTCTTACTTCGATACGATGAGACACCACATATTGCTGGAGAAGGTGGCGGCACGCGTATCAGACAGCAAAGTTTTCTTATTCTTCGATATTCATTATTATTCAGCTTTTTCGGCAAATCCAAGTATGTAGCCATTAAGGTCTTTTGCATAAAACTCTTGCATACCATACCAAGTTGTTTTCAATTCAGTAATTTGAAGGTTTTTGTTTTTCAGTTTTTGGTGAAATTCTTTTATCCCTTCTATGTCCATATAGAATGAAACTGTTGCTCCAATAGATAAATCTTTTGAAAAAACAACATCGTTCTTAAAAGTATCGGTTCGTTGAAACATAAATTCAACATTGTCTTTCTGCATCATTGCGTAAACGTATTCTTTATTTTCTGCAAAAGTTTGGTCAATACCGTATTGACTTTCAGAAACAGCCATAATTAGCTTAAAACCGAAGTGTTCGGTATAAAAGGCAACAGTTTTCCGTATGTCGCTTACTTCAAAATTGGGCGAAAGTTTGCTTATCTTCATTTTGATGAAATTTAAATTATGACTCAAAATTACCTTTCTTCCAACTTTGATAATTGTAAAAATCGGTCGTTTTTATTTTTGTTTAATTCTTTTGGTGTTACTCCTGTGTATTTCTTTATTTCTTTGATGAAATGTGCTTGGTCAAAAAAATCGGATTGAGGACTTAGGTTGCCGTTTGAAATTTCTTCATAAGTAGCGTTGCAACGAACAATTTTCAGAAACTCTTTTAGTGTAATACCAAACTGCGAATTAAAGTATCTGTTAATTTGTCTACTGCTCCAAAAAATTTGGTTTGAAAGCTCCGACACAGTTTTTGTTTTTTGCTGATAAACGATTTCAAAAAGATTTAATTTCCTGCTGTCTATTTCACTTAAATGTTTTATTGAAGCGTCCAATTCATTAGAAGTGTCAGTAACAAACTTTTCAAACTCATCACATTTATATGTGTCAAGGTTCCAAAATGTAAAATGCAAGTTTACGGTAGTGTCTAAAATGGATTTAATCTCTTTTTTGAACAGGTATTCAATCGCTAAAAGTTTGAACCTTATAGCAAGGAATGTTGTGTTTTTCGGGATTTTTATGTCTTTCGGTTTCGTCCAAATTCCTGTGAGCTTAACAGTTGTCAATTTCTCGTTTTCAAATTCTGCAATTATGTCAAAATAACCGTCTGGCAAAATAGTGTGCTGAACTTCGGTGTCAGTTGTTTCGTAATACCAAAAACACTGCACAAAGTTGTTCAAAAATCCATTCGGTTTAATCTCTCTGTATTTCATTGCAGTGTCGTTCTAAAATGGCATACAATGGTTTAGGGATTGGCGAAGGTGGCGATTTAGAAGCAGGAACTATTCAATTTCCAAAGTGATTAATAAAGTAACTGCTCTTAAACAAGAGAAACAGAATGATAATATAAGCCATAAACTCTGCTCCCATTGCTATATATTTCGTTTTGCTTGTCATATAGCCAAAGGTTTCAATGATACAGACCAATGCCATAAGTCCGTAAGCAATAGTCATAATTTGTGGTGTTTTATTCCAATGTGCTAAATATCCGTAAATGAAACTTACAGAAGCAAACAGCACAGAACCCCAATGAATAACCAATACCCAAAACGGAAATTCGGGATTGGTAAAAGGCTTCCAAGGCACATTATCAAAAATCATTTCTATGAAACCCCCTACTGCCCAAAAGAACAAAAGAAAATGTATTGTCAACAATATGTAACCAAGTATCTGCATTAGTGGTTCGTTGTTTTTCCGTCAAACTGTTTCTTTGGTAATCCATTTTCCAACTGTCGGTGCTACATAATTTTTCATTTTGTCAAGAAGTTCATCAATATTATCACTGACTAAAAGCATTTGCTGATTTACTTCCTTTAAAAACCCTTTATTAACCATTGTCTGTATCAAGTCATTTAAAGAGTCATAAAAACCGTCAATGTTTAAAATTGCAATTGGCTTCTTATGAAGTCCAAGTTGAGCCCAAGTTAGCATTTCAAAAAATTCTTCTAATGTCCCAAAACTACCTGGCAGTGCAATTACTCCGTCACAGAGTTCATTCATTTTGGTTTTTCTTTCGTGCATACTGTCAACCAAGATTAATTCGGTTAATTGTTCGTGGGCAATTTCTTTTGATTTTAAAAAGTTAGGCAATACGCCAATAACTTTTCCACTTTCGCTCAAAACTCCGTCTGCAACTGCACCCATAAGTCCTACGTTTGCACCTCCATAAACTAATTCAATGTTTTGTTTAGCTAATGTTTGTCCAAGTAAAGTCGCTTGTGATTTATAAATGTCATCTGTCCCAAAACTTGAACCACAAAACACTGTCACTCTTTTCATATTTTTCTTGTCTTAACGTTTTTACTGTTTTACAGTCGCTCTACAATGACCGCTAACGTTGGTGCATGAGCAGTGGCGGGTGCAAGATGTGTGCCACTGTCCCCGTTACAAAAACGTATTTTGAAAGATAACACGTTGACCTTAAACCAAAACCCGCCATTGCTTATGCATTGTGTTGGCAGCCGGCCGGTTACAGCAAATATTTTTTTTGCCAGATAGTAAAGGGATAAAAGTAATCATGAGTTGTAGCGTCACCTAATAATCTCACTAACAAAGATGACAGGACTAATATTAGTGTAATTAGGGAAATCTGATCTTATGGCATCTCTATTTGGTCCGATAGCTGCCTGATAGTCGCCCAGGTCTTTTACATAGAAGGAGCCAATAGCCATAAATGGCAATGGCGTGTTAGGAATACCGCTGGCAAAGCCTTTTTCAATGGTGTATTTTACCAAATTTGATCCTAAAAACCCTGCTACCATAGGCATGTGCTTGGTTTCATAATACTCCATATCAAAGGTCTTGCCTTCTGCAAACGGGTACATGATGGACACTTTAATTAATCCTTTTTCTAACACTACCGAACTGTTCTTTTTAGTTTTGCCAGATTGCTTTTCTTGACTAAATCCTGCCAGACATGTAATCAGAAGTAAAACCGATAGAATGAGTTTAATTTTCATGATTGATTTTTTTAGTAATGGAATTTAAGTAATAAAATTTCTGATTATCCGTTTACGCACCTGTTATATTCGCAATGACCAGCCTATCAAATAGTTTGTCCCCGAAATACCTTCTGTTCAGTTTGTAAATGAACTCGTTGAGGTACAGCTGGAGGTATTTCCTTTTGATTTTATGGTAATTGCCCAATAACGTCCTTTTGGCATTGCTGATGGCGATATGCACCCACTTCAGGGTTTCTTTGGTGGTTTTGGCGTCCGATTTCTCGGTAACGTGTAACTCCACCAGATGGGAGATATCAACGTAGGAGGTGCTTTCAGCCATCACGGCCACATTCTGCTTGCCCTCGGCTCCCCGGCCGCGTGTCCCCTTGCCCCGTTCTATTTCTTTGCTGGCTACTGAAAAATAACCCTCGTCCAGCTCCACCATCCCCTCCAGGGTATACTTCGCGTCCCGGTTGCCCATCGCCTTGCGGAGTTTGTGAACCATCGCCCATACCGGTTCGTAACGCTTCATACCCAGCTGTTTCTGCAACTCGTTGGTTGAAAAACCCTTCTTCGTGCAGCTCATCAGGAACATCGTCTTGTACCACACCAAAAAAGGTAGCTTGGAACTCTCCATGATCGTCCCGCTGCGCAGCGAGGTGCGGAAATGACACGACTTGCATTCGTAGCTCCATTTCTTCTGTAGCCAATAATGAGAGCTGCCCCCGCATTTCTTGCAGGTGACGCCCTCCTTGTCCCGCTGCTCCTTGAAATGAAGCCGGCAATCGTCCTCCGTGCCGAAATGGGCTCTAAAACTGAATATATTCATCGTCTCTTCTTTTACCTCGCTAATATACTAAAAATATTAGGTGCGTTTACGGAGAATAAAATCATTTTTAATCTTTAAATTTTTAAACAATGGATTTACAAAAATTGGATGTACAGGAACTCACAGCGCGTGAGTGCATGGCCTGACAAAGCAACGCGTAAAGAAAAGCATTTCAAAAAAAAGGTGCGGGCAATACCCGCACCTGAATCATTGTGCTAAAACGTTAGTAAAAATCCGGATTTCTCACCACAAAGACTTCGTCCCAAACATCTTTGTCAGTGAAAGGCATGATGTAACGGCCGCCAGTTGTTTCAACCAATTCCTCGGAGCTGAGCTCCGCTACATTCAAATGTTCTAAATTCATGATTTTCTGATTTTAATACGTAAATAAAACTTGTTTTTGTTGTACAACGGGTCTAAGGTAGTAAAGGATAGATCGCATTCCATGGCACAATTCAGAAACGTGGTAACAAATCCAGAAAGCGACCCCATTGGGTATATATACGTTTCAACGCGTAGTATCATGATGTTCCCGATGGCACTCGGTATCACCGCTTCGGAATACCTGCCGGTGAATGTACCCGTGGCTTTGCAGGACAGCATCCGTATATCCGGATAAAATTTTCAGTTAAAAGTCTTATACCACAAATGTCGCGACAAATTCTATATTTGCAAAACGTTATTTTTCGATGAAAACAATCGATAAAACCGATTTAGAAATATGGAGCTGAGACAGATTAAATACTTCCTTAAGGCAAAGGAATTATTAAATTTTACCGAAGCTGCGAAGATTTTGAATGTCAGCCAGAGTACACTATCGCAGCAAATTAAGCAGCTTGAAAATGAATTAGATGTGCCATTGTTTAACCGAATTGGCAAACGAATACTCCTCACAGAGGTGTTGTTAGCGGTTCGTTGTTTCTTCTCATGTAGATTAAGTTTTCATCTATACTGAAGCCTTTTCTATTCTGAAATTCCATTTGGCAGAGAACCATAGTAAACCTCTACTTTTTTTATTTTGCTTGCTTTTATTTTAAAGAGTTCCGTGTTCTTAAACTTATTTCCTCTAATCGTTTCACATTCATATTGAACAAAAGCTTCATCATCTTCCTCAATAAGTCTTTCGATTTTGTAAAATTTAGCCTTTTCACTAAATGGCCAGCACTTCTTGAAATAGGTTGCCTTATCAATATCAGGGTCGTCAGGGCTGCTAAACCTAAAATCCTCACTCAATAGTTCGCCAATTGCCTTCCTGTCATTTGACTCATAAGCAGCAAAATACTTTTTAATAAGCAGTGATACTTTTTTTTCTTCCCTGTTTGTGATGGAGATATCTTCCAATGTAGTAGACGGCTTGAGAGCAGTAGAAGCTTTACCATTTTGAGTATTAAATGGTACTGAGCTATGCACATGCGTAATCATCCAACGACCATCCATTTTCTTAAAACAAGTTGTTTCACGCCACCACATGTCTAATTTCCCACCATCAACCTTGACTGCGTTCACATGGTTTAGCCTGGAACAGAAAGCTACATTTCCAGATAATTCTATTTTGAGATCGTTAATCTCATTTTCGATAGGGCCTTGAAACGTTGAGAACCACTCTTCTAATCTTTTTCTTATTGCATCTATTCCTATAAATTGTAACGGGTCTACTACATCGAATGATAGGACATCCTTATCATAATTGTTCAAAGCCTGATCAATATTCTTATCACAAACTGCCCTGATTTGTTGGTCAATTAATTTTCGAATATGGGCTTCAATTTCTGTTTGAGTACTTTCGTTTTTCATTAGGTTGATCTCGTTTATATATGATTTGTCCCTAGAACTGCTTTTGATAGCATTAACTTTTTTGTTTTTCAAGGGTTAGGTCAATAAAGTCAGTCCATTTATCATTTTCTGTCTGAATGTACCATTTACCTATAATCTTTGTGTTTTCATCATTGATTGTTCCATTAAACGTTAAACCTTTTCCTTCAATCTTGAATTCATTGTTGATTATAGAACTTTTCATTATGCCATCTTCACCTTTTGTGTTGAAGTATTGCATTTTTGCTTTGTCAATTGAGTTATCCAATTGAATAATTTCTAAAGTTTCACTTCTTTCATTACCCATCTGAACGTCTGCCTTATGCAATATATAGTTTCCGTCAAGTATCAATTCGTAACTGTCAATACCAATTAATTTCAGGTTGTCCTGACCAGACTTTATATCACCTCGAGTTTTCCAAGCTCCAATAAGTCTTTTAAAATTATTCTTATCTATNTACCAATTAATTTCAGGTTGTCCTGACCAGACTTTATATCACCTCGAGTTTTCCAAGCTCCAATAAGTCTTTTAAAATTATTCTTATCTATTTTTTTCATCTGTATATAATTTGTTTTTAAAAGGCGATGAAGCTATCAGATTTTTCACAACTGTTTACTAAATGGGTGTTCAAGAGCTCGCAAGCTCGGTTTATTCATCCCACTGTGTGATCTGAAAAATCATGATGGTTTCATTTCGTTTTGTGTTACTCCTTCTGTTTTACAATTACCGCTAACGTTCCGGGCTTGGCGCAGGCGGGGAAATCAGGGAATGTCAGCCCAACCTTTGCACTGAAGCCAAATTGAAATACAAATGTTCAGCCCCTGTTCGTCAGCCCCGCTTGCGCCAAGCCTATGTTAGCAGCTATTTTTACTTAAACCAAAAACTAAGCAGTCTGATATTTTTATTGCTATTTCGCCACTCTTGTCTAAATTGGGATTGAAAATTGTCACGCTTATGCCTGTTATTTTTCCCGTCTGCACTAATTGGTTCAGTAAATGTTCAGCCTCTTTAAAAGTTAATCCACCGGGAAGACGATAGTCTACCGCAGGGTTTTCATCGTCACTAATTACATCGGTATCAAAATGAATCCAAAAACCATCAAGATTCAACTCGTCCATGTATTTAATAACATCGTCAATCACTTTGTCTAACCCTGCTGATTTTATAGTGGCAAAGTCAAAAACATTTATGCCTGTCTTTCTAATATCCTGCGAACCGTATTCCTTTGTTTGTTCCGCATCTCTTTGCCCAATCTGAATAACATTTTTGTCTTCAACGTAAGGCTTCAAATTATCAATGTCAGTTAAAATATCAGGACCACGACCAGTAACAATTGCTAAATCCATGTCTGCAAGCTCGCCTGTGGTTGATTTGGCGGGTTCATAGAAGTCTGCATGTGCATCCAGGAAAATCAAACCAAAGTTCCCTTTTGATCTTAAACCGGGCATGATTCCGATGAGGATACTACAGTCACCACCTAAGACAAGCGGAAAATTAGATTTATCAATCTGTTCTGCAATGTAGCTCATTAATATCCTCGAGAAATCGTGTATTGCTGTCGGATTAAGGCATTTTGTTTTATGGTCTCTATGTTTATTATAACCAGCATTTAATGTAGGAACTTCAATCAGGGGCTCAACATACTTCAGTTTGTGCAGGCGACCAGTATTAAGTAAGACGTTAGCTAATTGTTCAACCCCGGTCGGTTTTAATCCCAATATGGATGGTGCTGAAATAATTTGAATTTTCTGCTTCATGGTAATTGCCAATACGATGTTAGCGGGTCGTTGCTTGTTTTTTCGGTTATTTATCTATGTACATTTTCCAATTTCTTTGTTAGCTTGACAAAAATTACTTTCCTGCAATTACTTTTCTATGGTCTTTACCCCAATAAACCATGAGTTCAATGATTGGAAATAGTGTTTCGCTATACGTTGTTAATGTATATTCCACTAACACAGGTATTTCATCATATACCTTTCTAGTAACTAGTTTGTTTTGTTCCAATAATTTCAATTCAGACGACAATACCCTGCTTGTAATAGGCGGAACATAACGTTGAATTTCCCTGAAACGGGTGCTTCCCCTCTTTATGGCCATTAAAACAGGTAGTTTCCATTTACCATTAATCACATACAACGTGTCTTGCAAATAATTAATAATCTCTTTATCAGATATTTCTCTTTCTTTCACCGGTATCCTTTTTAATACTGGTTACAAATATATACCATTTGCTTTTTACTTTTGTCACGAAATAAAATTCTTTTAAAAAATGAACAAAATAGCATATCGTGCATTAGGGGTTTGTGGAATTAACGTCACTGCAATGGGAATAGGTACACAAGCCTGGGGAAAAGGGAGTTTTGGCTATGGCTCAAAATATACCGAAAAAGATGTGTTTGAGGCATTCAAAGCAAGTTTGGATGCAGGCGTTAATTTTTTCGATACTTCGGACAGTTATGCGAAAGGGGAGTCAGAGAAACTCTTGACAAACAAGGTATTCTGATTGCTTCCAATCAAATAGGGTATAACTTGTTATTTCGTCACCCTGAAACCAATGGTCTATTAGAAACTTGTGACGAATTGAATGTAGCACCTATTGCTATTCTTCCACTGGCAGAAGGTATCTTGACGGGCAAGTACAGGGTCGGTGGTATGGATTACCCCAAAAATGTAAAGTCAATTATGAAAGTTATGCAATTAGATATATTTGGTACAGGACATCCGACTTTTTGGCTTAAAAGTCTATTTAAGAAACCTTACGAACTTGAAAGAGAGAAGCTGGAGCCGCTATTTGAACTTATGGAAGAAATTGCTTCTACTCACCAAGCTACCATAGTACAAGTAGCATTAAATTGGTTGTTAAATAGCCATCCAAAAATGATTTATATTCCCGGAGCAAAGAACTTAAAACAGGTCAGTGACAACCTCTCTTCCTTACAATGGAAAATGACCGATGATGAATTTCAACGAATAAGCAGACTTGAAAGAGAAGTTTGGAAGGCTTACAAATAAGCAGATAATGAATTTGTTAACTGTTCTGAAAAGGTGGGTGGTAAGTTTGGAAGTAGTTAAAAGTCGTTTCGTCTGCAACTGTGTTAGTATTGCATGGGCTATAAAATCCTGTTGTTATCCGGCAGGGAGGAAGTCTACCGGCCGCAGACGGAAGCTTTCCTCCAAAAGCACCATATTGGATACGATGGATTGTGGATGAGGCAGAAGAATGATTACCGGAAGGATGCGGTTATAAAAAAGGAGCTCTTCCGAGCGCATATCGATGGCCAATACCGGGTGGAGTTTGGGTTGGATGACCGCGATCAAGTGGTGGAACTATGGCGTAAGCTGTTGCCCTGTTCCCAAGTGGCGTATGGGGATTTCTGAGTAAAAGCATTATATTTGCTTCATGCGCAGGAAATATCCTATCGGTTTGCAAAGCTTCCGTAAAATACGGGAGGGGGACTATCTGTATATTGACAAAACAGAACTGATTCACGAATTGGTTACTACGGGTAACTATTATTTCCTGAGCCGGCCACGGCGATTCGGAAAGTCGCTGTTGGTGGATACGATCGATGAGTTGTTTTCCGGGAACCACAAACTGTTTGAAGGGCTCTGGATTGCCGACCATTGGGACTGGGAGCAGAAAAACCCGGTCATCCACCTACGGATAAGTCAGATCGATTACCAAAAAAGGGGATTGTATGACGCCTTATCCAGTGAACTGAATAAGGTGGCCGAAGAGATGGGACTGGATCTATTGGAGACCGACCTGAAGAGCAAATTCCGGGAACTCATTGAGAAAGCGGCCAAAAGTTTAGGGCAGGTGGTCATCCTCGTCGATGAATACGATAAACCGATTATCGATTACCTTGACGACCCCGCCAAAGTGAAAGAAAACCGTGCGGTATTCAAAAGCTTCTACTCCGTGTTAAAAGATGCGGACCGCCATATCCGCTTCCTTTTCTTGACGGGGGTGAGCCGGTTCAGCAAAGTAAGCATCTTTTCGGATTTGAACAACTTGCAGGACATCACCGTAGGCCGGATGTTCAATGCACTGGTGGGCATTACACAACAGGAGTTGGAAACCAACTTTGTGGCGGAAATCCGGAATTATGCCGATGAAATGGGTGTCCGCGAGGTGGAGCTCATCGAGAAGGTACGACAGTGGTACAACGGCTATTCCTGGGGAGGCCGTGATACACTGTATAACCCGTTTTCCTTGCTTTCCTTCATGAAAGAGGGGGAGTTTAGGAATTATTGGTTTGCCACAGGTTCACCCACGTTTTTGGTCAATGGGATACGTGCCCGTGGGGAATATGACTTTGAGCGCGTGAGTAGTACGGAACACATATTGGGCAATTTCGACCCGCTGCACATGCTTTCCATCCCGTTGCTGTTCCAAACGGGTTACTTGACTATCAAGGAATACAACCCCAATAGCCGCTTGTATGAATTAGGATACCCCAACCAGGAGGTTAAGGACAGTTTGTTGG
Source organism: Parapedobacter tibetensis (assembly GCF_024704835.1). GTDB lineage: Bacteria > Bacteroidota > Bacteroidia > Sphingobacteriales > Sphingobacteriaceae > Parapedobacter > Parapedobacter tibetensis. The sequence continues at coordinate 112,764 of NZ_JAMXBE010000013.1, read as the reverse complement.
ATAACTTGCTGAGCGCCTATCGGGGCGTATATCCAGATACCTCTGCCAACGAAACCGGGGGCATCCTGTTGGCCATCCAAAATCATGACATCCCTGGGCTAATCGATGCGCTTAATGCGGTGATCGCCAGCATTCCTTACGATCATTGGCGGGCGGATACGGAATCCATATTCCACATCATTATGCTGCTTACTTTCCAGAAAGTAGGAGTAGACGTTGGTACCGAAGTACACAGCAGCAAGGGGCGTTGCGATTTACTGGTCCAGACCGACCGCTATATTTATGTCATCGAACTCAAGTTGGATGGCACGGCCGAGGAGGCATTGCAGCAGGTGCTTGATAATGGCTACCTTACACCTTATACCGCTGACTCTAGGCAAAAAACAGCAATAGGAATCAGTTTCTCATCGCAGCAACGCAACGTGGCCGACTACTCGGCCAAAGAATGTTAGTCCTTTACTTCTTCCCGAATAAGCCACCCAATAGTCCGCCGACGTCATCGACACCCAATTTACCGTCGCCATTTTGGTCGAGCATGCCACCCAAGACATTGCCACCGGATTTGCCGCCTAGCATTCCACCCAAGAGATCTTGCAGTCCGTTGCCGTCACTGACATTGTTACTACGAGTTTGTTTGCCGAGGTAACCCATGACAATAGGTGCTAGCATAGCCAGTATCTTGGACACGGTGCCGGAGGATACACCGGTTTTCCCGCTGATCCCTTGCTCAAGTGCTCCTTGCTTATTGCCTAATAGATGTTTCAGTATACCGTTACCATCTGAGGTATCGCTACTTCCCAAGAAACCTTGCAGGTTATCTAGGATGCTTCCATCGTGCTTGGAACCAATGGCGTTCAGGATACCTTGGGCACCTTCCCCGCTACTGGCATTGTTTTGCAAGGCGCCCAGCAGGGCGGGCAGGGCACTTGAAACCACCGATTGGGTCTGTTCCTCGGTAGCTCCTGTTTGTTTCGTTATGCCCGCAATGACATCTTTGCTGAGACCGCCGTTCAATAGATTCATAATATTGTCCATGGCTATAGATTTATATTTCAAGCTAATGTAGCGACTTCAATTTATAATCGGAGGATATATTTGCAATTAAATGTACTACTATAGCGTGGGTGTAACGAGAAAATATCCTTACTTTCGTTTTTATCCAGTTTAATATTTTATGATTGCCATTAACAAAGTCTTCTTGCTATTTATGGTTGTTGGTATAAATTTACCATTAACTACACCGGTATCCGCAAGATCGCAGCGCTCGGTTTCTCCTGCCCAACTTCGTTGTGAATACCTCGAAAATCCAAGAGGCATAGATGAGGCTCACCCACGGCTGGGCTGGATACTCCAGGCCACTAATAAAAATGCCTTCGGGAAACGGCAAACGGCCTACCGGATACTGGTGGCCTCCACAAATAGGTTGCTGGCCAAGGGCAAAACAGATATATGGGATAGTGGATGGGTGGAGTCGGATGAAATGCAACATATCCAATACGGTGGACAGCAGCTGCAATCTGACCGAACCTACCACTGGAAAGTGCAGGTAAAAGACGAAAATGGGGTGGCTTCGGCATGGAGCGAATCCGCCTATTGGTCCACAGGCCTGTTCGAGCAGCATGAATGGCTAGCCAAATGGATTGGAAGCGATGAATTATACGACCCGGCTGCCGCTGACAACAACATTTCGGATCCGTGGTTCCGCAAAACCGTTGAACTTAGTAAAAAGCCTGGGAAGGCCACGTTATTCCTGGCGTCGGTAGGTTATCACGAACTCTATGTAAACGGTAAACGCGTCGGGGAAGATGTACTGGCGCCAGCTGTGACCGACCATACCAAACGGGCACGATACGTGGCGTATGATATCGCCGGAGAACTTAAACGGGGAACAAACGTGATAGCCATTTGGTTAGGGACCTCATGGTCCATTTTTCCGGCGTATATCCTCCATGGCGACCGTCCGCTTACACCCATCGTAATGGCGCAGGCGGTCATTTATCGGGAACGGTTTCCGGCGGCCAATGCAACACCAATGGCGACCGTAATGACAGACAACTCATGGAAAACCCACCCCAGTCCGAATAAACTCCTTGGCAAATGGGACTTTGCGAAGATGGGGGGTGAACTGTGGGATGCCCGCAAAGAGATAACCGATTGGAACAAGATTACATGCGATGAGACGGATTGGAAAACGGCCATCGAATATCCAACTCAACTGAAGCTTTCAGCACAGCTGGTAGCACCCAACCGGTTGTTCGATGAAATCAGGCCGGTAAGCGTGGAGGCACGGCCCGATGGCTCATATCGTGTGGATATGGGGGTGAATTTTGCAGGATGGACAGCAGTCAATGTAAAGGGACAGGAGGGAGATACCGTCCGGTTCCAGTATTCCGAACGGGAACAGGATGATATGACATTCAACCTTCATAGCGCCTATATTATTGGGCCAAGTGGTAAAGGCACATTCCGCAACCGCTTCAACTACAGCTCCGGCCGGTGGATTACGATACGGGGGCTAAAAGAACAACCCGCTATCAACGACATTAAGGGATGGATGGTACGAACGAACTATCAAAACGCCACCCGATTTGAATGCTCGGATTCCCTACAAAATTGGATATACGATCGTGTACGGTGGACATTCGAAAACCTTTCTTTGGGCGGTTACATTGTAGACTGCCCCCAACGGGAGCGCATGGGGTACGGAGGCGATGCCCACGCCACGAGTGAGACCGGGATGTTCAATTACCAATTAGGCGCGTTCTATACGAAGTGGATGGAAGATTGGCGGGATGTGCAGGGCACCGAATCCATGGTAGGCAATATGCTCGATACTAACCATGCACGGAAGGTGGTGGGTAGCGGAAGGATGCTTGGCAATGGCGTCCTTCCCCATACGGCGCCTACCTATTGGGGCGGAGGTGGCCCGGCTTGGGGCGGTATTGTGGTTACCCTGCCGTGGTTTATGTACCAGCACTATGGGGATAAACAGGTGTTAGAAAAGAATTTTGGACTGATTGAAGGATGGCTCAGCTTCCTCAATTCCAACACAGAAGCTGATCTCTTGCAACGCTTCGGCGGGCAATGGGACTTTCTGGGCGACTGGCTATGGCCCAATGCCACGGCCGAGGGGATGAATAATGATAAGCCCGAAACGTTGTGTCTGAATAATGCCTATTATGTATTCAACCTGCGCACGGCGGCCAAGGTCGCCCATGTGCTGGGGCACACAACCGAGGCTGACCGATGGAATCGGCGGGCCGAGGCATCAGCCAAAGCCACGCATGCACGGTTTTTCAATGAAACAGACGACAGCTATGCAGATGGTTCGATGGCCAACCTAGCCGCGGCATTGCTGGCGGGCATCCCACCAGAAGGAATACGGGGACGGGTAATGCAGCGACTGGAGCGGGAGATCCTCCATGTGCGCCGCGGGCATATCCATACGGGCATTACCGGCGGGGCTTTGCTATTCAAGTTCCTTCGTGAGGAAGGTAGGGACGATTTGATTTACAGCATGGTATCCAAAACCACTTACCCCAGCTGGGGATACATGAAGGAACACGGAGCTACCACCATCTGGGAGATGTGGGAAAAAGACCTGCCGGGACATTCGCTGCTGCATAGTTCATACCTCTACCCCGGTGCATGGTACATTGATGGGTTGGCGGGTATCCGCAGGGATCCTGAATATCCCGGCTTCCGTCGGTTCATCATCCGTCCCCCGGCCGCAAATGCGACAGCTGTAAGCTGGGCCAAAGCGGCTTTCGATTCCCCGGCAGGAAGTATCGAATCGAAATGGTCAAGGGAAAATGGACGACTTATGCTGGAACTAACCGTGCCACCAAATAGCGTAGCCATTCTTCAGTTACGGGTCGAGGAAGCTGTAAATGTGACACCATACGACTCCATTACTGAGTTGGGGATGAAAGGGGATTTTTTACAATATGAGTTGCAATCAGGGAGCTATCGGCTGGAGGCAGATAAAAAGATGGCAGCATCAGCGATGCAGCCGGGACGCTAAACGCCTCAGGTACTTTTCGCCTCATTACTGAGCTTATCCGGAAAGGTCAGCAACTGTCTCCAGTAGACCATTGCAATTCCAAAGTTTGATTGATCATAAAACTACTTTTTCGGTAAGCCCCATTTTTCTACCAATTCGGCATTAAGTCCACCCTCTTTAGGGTTTGGCTTGCCTTTCCCTGTTGTGATTAAACTTTGTAAACTCCCTTGTATATAGCTCGTCCAAGCATCATTACAAACTTCGTAGCATTCATAGGCAGGTACTAGGCCTTCGTGAGTGAATTTCACTTTTGTTTTTTCGCCTTCTTTGACAATCTCAAAAACCAATTGCGTGTTCACCCATTCGGTTTTGTCATTGATAAAGTTGAATTCGTTCTCCAATACCTGATAAACCAATTTTTTGTCGGAAACCATTTCGACAAGTTTCAGCTTACACAAATGGATGTCTTTGTAGTGATAGAAAAATTCTCCATGGAGTTGATCGGTATTGCCTTCAATTTCTTCCGACCACCAAGCACGAAAGTTTTTTATGGCATTATAAGCCACATTCGGATTTTGGTCAACCCAAATGGTTGCCGTGAAATTTTTATTTTCCATATTTTTATTTTTGATTTTATTTGTTTTAATTTAATTTCAATTGTTTTTCCAATACGTATTGTGTCCATGCGGGAGCACAGGAATCGTAGCATTCAAATTCCGGAACCAGGCCCATATGAGTGAATACAACTTTGGTTTTGTCCTGCTCTTTGGAAATTTCGAAACAAATTTTGGTTCCTGTCCATTCGTTGGTTTTTTCGACAAAGCTGAGATTGCTTTCCGTTACCAGCCAAACCAGTTTTTTGTCGGGTACTAGTTCTACCAGCTTCTGTTTAGTATAATGCGCTCCACCACCTGCCAGGAATGTAAACTCGTCACCGGGTTTTTCTGAACTGCCTTCGAACGATTCGCCGTATAAGCCCGACCACCAACCGCGGACATTTAAGAGGGCTTTGAACACTTCGGCTGGTGTTTGATTCACCAAAATGGTGATGTTAAAATCTTTACTTTCCATGTTTTTATTTGTTTTTATTAATGTTTCTTTTGTAGAATCAGGGTTGGTTCCGTGGCTGTAACTTACAACAGACACAGAAAAACCAAAATCGATAATATTACTTCATTTTTTCGTTTTCATTTTCAATTATTTAAGTAATACAAACTGTCCTGTATGGTATTGCAGATGGGATGTTCTTGTTACGATAATATTTAATTTGTTGCGGTGTGGCTCTTTGGCAAAATCTTCGTCAGAAACAACGGTATGTTTGTCAAACCACTGTTCAGGTTTTAGGCTTTCAAATTTTTGTCTTAGCCATTCGCAATGTTTGATCCAGCATTCTCTCAGTTCTTTTGCAGAAGGAATTTCTGCAACCGCTTTATCTGGCAATTCAAAAAAGGATTGTTGCAAGTTGGGATACAATTTTTCTCCCATATCTAATAATGGAATCATTAAATCGTGAACAGCTATAAGATGACCTATTAAATAAACTCCCCTGTTTCTTTTTGGTGCAATTTCTTTTTGCAGTTGCTCATCCGTAAGCGAATTCAGCAGATCACCAAAATTTTTTATGGATGCATTCCACCTGTCTAATATCATTTTAACGGTTGTTTCTGTTGTTGTCATTTTTTTGATTTTTAATTGCTATAAAATTTATGCTGTAAATGTATTGACTAAATATCACTTGGCAAGGGTGTAAAATGGACTTTATAGCAGGTTGATTTGGACAGCCATATTTATTACCTTTACAGAAAATTCAAATCATGAAACACCTGACCATTATCGTGCCTGATGGGCAAGCATCAGGCTTGCTTAATGGGAAAAGTTGTTCTGCCCATTGGTCAGCAGTCAATACGTTCAGGAATATGTTCCCCAAGGTAAACCTACAACCTGAAAAATTAATAACAGACGAACAAGGGATTTATACAAATGGAGGGGCCTATTCCTTCCTGAATCTTATCATCTATCTTGTAGAAAAATATTTTGACAGGCAAACAGCTATCTATTATTCTAAAATATTCCAGATCGAAATGGATAGGCAAAGCCAATCTGCAGTTATCATTTTCAAAGGGCAAAAAGAACATGGGGATGAAATGGTAAAAGAAGCGCAAACTTATATTGAAAACAACTTGCATGAAAAAATACACATAGAAGATTTGTCCTCCAAATTTTCCGTCAGCAGGCGAAATTTTGACAGAAGGTTTATAAAAGCCACTGGAAATACGCCCATTGAATATGCGCAGAGAGTAAAAATTGAAGCAGCTAAAAAAGCTTTTGAAACAAACCGCAAAGCAATCAATGAAGTAATGTATGATGTCGGGTACTCGGATGTAAAAGCGTTTCGAGAGGTGTTTAAAAAAATCACGGGAATGCCGCCATTGGAATATAAAGGGAAGTACAATAATGAAGCTTTGACTTGGTAGCATAGCACGAACTGTACCATCCGAACTAATCTAAAAGCCCTGTTTTATCCACGCGTAATGTGTCAACAAGCTTATTTAAAAGCATTGTAAACTCCCAAACAAAAAAAACCAAATACCTGTAGCACCATGACTGAATTCAGTGTTTAACCAAAAAAGGTAACAGCACTATTATTTAGCTATTCAGGATCCCAACGTCAGCGTGAACATAAACATGGAGCAGTTCAGGGTGGCTATCCTGAAAAAGAAACCGCTTGACAGCCGGTTAAAGGAACGTATGTATAAGCATTTTTGGGGGTATCTCATGGGGGTTGCCATGCGCTACGTTGGCGATAAGGAAGCTGCCTGTGAAGTGGTCAATGATAGCTTCATGAAGCTGTTCAAGCATGCCGAACGATTCGAATGCCCAGAGCTTCCATCCGAATTTGAAGCGGCATTCCGGGTATGGATGGCCAGGATAACCGCCCATACAGCCCTTAACACATTGCGGAAAAGGAGGATTCTCTTTGTATACAGCGAAGACCTCACGTATTATGAGCAGCCCGGCCCGGCAGAAGACCGGTTGGAGGTGGAAGATTTCATTCGGATGCTGGACCGCTTGCCTTCGCTACACCGCGCGGTATTCAGCCTGTATGAAATCGAGGGTTACACGCATGAGGAAATCAGCCAGCTGCTGGGAATCCCCGCTGGCACAAGCAGGGGTTACCTCTCCAAAGCCAAGGAGCGGCTGCGCACATTATATAGCAGACTTCATTTAAAATAACATGGACCATCGTCAAGACAACCAGTTGCCAAAAAAACTGCGGGATGCATTGGCGCATTACGAAATTCCTTATGAGAAGGGTCGGTGGGAAGAGTTCGCCAAAAAGGTAGGGCGCCGACAACGAATCACTGCCCTGAGATGGGCTTCGATAGCCGCGGCGGTAATGCTGGCCTTCCTTCTCGTACCGACGAACCGTATGGATACCGGCAACACAACGAACGGTAGACACCTGGAGGAAGCCGTGGGTCAAAAAACTCCACGCCTTATCGCAGCACCAGTTGTTTCTGCACCATCGACTAAGGCGCACATCGCGCACGAGGCATCAGCCCCAGCCCCCCAACCCAGCTACGCCGTGCAAACCCCTAGGCACGTGCCCAACCGAGATCTGGCCGCTACGCAAACGCCTTTAAGTGCTGGATTGCCTACCGGTCAGCAGGAACATGCTAACCTCCCGGCTCGGCCAGCGCAAGATTCTTCGAGGGATCAGGAAGCGCTACTCGCGACAAATCGGTATCCCATGGAGGACGGCAACGCCACCCCAACCAAAAAACCATGGAACTTCGGTTTCGAAGTGTCGACCGCCATTACTGACAGGGCTTACTTCGGTGGCGGTGTTACGGCGATATACGCAATGTCGCCCCGCGTGTCGCTGCAAGGAGGAATCGGCTGGCAACACCTTGGCATAAATAACAGATTGGAGCAAGCGATTTCAGAATCGGAAAATAAGTTATTGACCGGAACGGAAAATCAGGTTTCGGGATTCGACATCCCGCTATCGGTAAGCTACCACATTAACGAAGGGCTATATGCCGCTGTGGGAGTTTCCTCTTTCGTCGTGCTCCGGGAGGACAAAAATTTGGTTTACCATGAGAAAGCGCTGCGTCCGGTAGAGTTTACCGACCCCCTAACAGGTGAGCCCGGAAAGCGTTATGAACTCGTGGAGTATGAGGCCCGTTACCCTGCTACTGACCGGGATTTCATGCATCCGCTGGGATTCATCCAGTTTTCGGCAGGCAAGCGAATATCCATTGGCGACAACCTGTCCTTGACCGCCGAACCCTATTTCAAATTACCTGTAGGCCAAGCTAATTCACGCAAGGGCGTACCGTATGGTGGCCTGCGATTGAAGGTCGCTTTCTAAAAAAGGAGATTTCTTGTAGCGTTGGGCAGTAAAGGTGTGTTTATACGGTTAATAACAAAAATGATTCACTAAAAATTAAAATCTAAGGCATGAAAAAAAACATGAACATCAAAGGACTTATTTCTACAGCGGTATTATTACTGGTGCTCCTTGCCGCCTGCAACAAAATAGAGAACCCTGCAATAGAAGATCCGCAGGCGCTTGACGTGAACCTATTGCGGAGCCCCAAGCTATTCGAAAGCGCCTTACGCGAGCGCGATAACGAAACGACCAACATATTCCACATCGAAAACGTCAATCGGAAAGGAGATTTCTTGGTCATTTCACTCAAAGGTGGCAGCGAGGCAGCAGATTTCAAGGTCATCTGGGATGGACAGATCCAACTGTCGTATCCCGCCACCCTGCGATTGGTCATCGTGTACGAGGGCGAGGAAGCAGCCTTCGACCCTGATGCCAAGCTGAACGTGAAGGTAGACCTACGTAAAATCGCACCTGACTATACGGATGCCGAGCAATTCATGTTTCATGTGCTGAATGGATCCATCGTGGCAAAAACCGTGTTGAATCCAAATGGCACATCCAGTAACGAATAGTCGAAGCGCCTGATGATGCATGTTCCAGACCACTTCGATGAGCTGAAGTGGTCTGGAGCATTGCATGTTGATCATCATTCAATCAATACCCATTCAACGGTTCTAACATTTGTTAACTGTTACATAAAAAATATTGTATTTACTCAATATATTGAGTACTTTTACTCAGTATATTGAGTAAATTGCAAATCATGTATGAAAGGCCTTATTTACAGGATCTTACTCGTCGAGTAAATGAGCCAAGACGATTTATCCAGGTAATCATGGGACCTCGGCAGGTCGGAAAAACGACATTGGTGACCCAACTTACGGCCGGATATGAGTATCCTTTTCATTTCGTTACGGCAGACGCTGTGCCTGCAGCGGGGGCGGCCTGGCTGGAACAGCAGTGGGAGACGGCACGGTTGATGATGAAGCAGCGCGGAACACCTGAATTCCTCTTGGTGATTGACGAAATACAGAAGATAGCGAACTGGAGCGAGACCGTCAAACTACTCTGGGATACCGATAGCCGGGAGCAGCGCAATATCAAGGTAATTCTACTGGGTTCGTCACGTCTGTTATTGCAGCAAGGGCTGACCGAGTCGCTCGCCGGCCGATTTGAGACCTCATACCTCGGGCATTGGTCTTTTGCGGAGATGCGGGATGCGTTCAGCTGGGATGTATCTACCTATGTCTGGTTTGGTGGTTATCCCGGAGCTGCTACGCTCATCGATGACGAAGATCGCTGGAAGCGGTATGTACACGATTCGTTGATCGAAACGAGTATATCTAGGGATATTCTTATGCTGACCCGTGTGGACAAGCCTGCCCTGATGAAACGGTTGTTTGAATTGGGATGCATTTATTCGGGGAAAATCATGGCCTATACCAAGATGCTTGGCCAATTGGTGGATGCAGGAAATACCACTACGTTGGCGCATTACCTTGAATTATTGAATACAGCGGGCTTGCTCAGCGGGCTGGAAAAGCACGATCCGAAGTTAGTGAGGAAACGTTCATCAAGCCCCAAGTTCCAAGTGCACAACACGGCGTTGATCAGTGCACAACGTAACGAACAATTCGACGAAGTCCGCCAGCAACCGGATGAATGGGGCCATATGGTCGAATCGGCCGTCGGGGCACACCTGATAAATGGAGCCAATACCGATGGATATCAGGTTTCTTATTGGCGAGAATCTGGCTATGAGGTGGATTTTGTATTGGAACGTAGGGGCAAGGTCATCGGTATAGAGGTCAAGAGCGGCAGCATTCAAACGGGCACCAACATGCCGGCATTCCGTAAAGCAGTAGCGCCGGATCGCGTGCTGCTGGTTGGACACTCGGGCATCCCCTGGGAGGAATTCTTGATGATCAACCCATTGGAACTTTTCTGATCGGGCCAATCGCAATATGAGTTGCAATCAAGTAGCTATCTGCTGGAGGCGGGCAAAAAGATGGCAGCATCAGCGATGCAGCCGGGACGCTAAACGCCCCAGGTACTTTTCGCGATATTTGACGGGTGAATACCCTGTTTTCTCCTTGAACAGTTTTGAAAAGTAAAAGCACGAGTCAAAACCTAAATCATAGGCCACCTCCTTAATGAGCTTATCCGGAAAGGTTAGCAACAGCTTGGCCTTTTCGATTTTGAGCTGGATGAGGTATTGACCCGGGGAGATACCGGTATATTTTTTGAATACCTTCCGGAAAAGGGAGTAACTCACCCTCAATTCATCCGATACTTCTTCGGCTGTTATCGTGGTTTCGACATTTTCGCGGAATATCACCCTGGCCTTGCTTACCAATTCGTGCATATCATCTTTATCATAACTCAGTGCATTCTCCTTGCTGATGGCATGAACAAAACCCAACAGGTGCAAGACTTCGCCTGATATGAGCGGTTGGTAACCGGTGAACTCCGTTTTCGTCCGTTCCGCTATGTCATTGAAAAAAGTAATGATTTCATCACGCAATCCGATTTGGATGACGGGTTTTTGTGGTCCGAAAATATGGTGTTTGATCAACCGGTCAATAATGGGTCCCTTGAATCCAACCCAATGTTCATTCCAACCCGTGTTTTCATTTGGCTTATAACGATGCCATTCGTCTGGAAAGAGCATGATAACAGTCCCTTCTTTTATGGCGATTTCTCCACCCGTCTTAGATTCGAATATGCCCCCGCCCTGTGTGATGTAAATCAGCTGATATTCGCTCAGCACACGTCCCTTTTCCCAATTGAAATAATAGGAGGGAGGATGGTTTGGACTTGGATAAACCGATGACAACGGGATGGTGCCAAACCCCACATTCAGTATACATAACCCCCATTTTTCATCTTCGATGCCCACGGGCAGGTATTTGTAGTATTTCTTCATGGTTAAGCGGATTTACAGCCTGTCATAATTTATATGTATAATATCAGTTTGTGTATGTTGATGTAAGATAACGAAAAATATCTTTGAACATCAAATTATTTATGGTAAAACTAAGATAGTTTTGGTGAACACGGTATAGTTTTGTTGAGCGTGTCACCTAAAAACCTAAAACATAAAAACTAAAAAATTGTGATATGCAGCAAATTTACGTTATCAACCAGTGAAATCGTTTCCCGTTGTGTCTTATAGCGTATCATTGGTTTGGTACGGACACTTCGAAGTGTAAGAACGATGGCCTCCTCCTAATTAACCAAGGGTGGCATTAGTGGACTACGTATAGCATTATACGAATGGCTTTCGCAGCGTAGGAATCGTTCAATAAGATGAACGCGTTACAACATGTCAAACAATAATCGATTATGAAAAGTATTATCGCATTTCTATTATTATTATGGCCCATCTGTTTGCTACAGACAACGGTCGCGCGGGCCGCCGTGCAGCAGACAGAGGTACGAGGAACGGTGACCGATAGTACGGGGACGTTGTTATCCGGTGTCAGCGTTAAAGTGAAAAACCAATCCGAAATCGGTACATCCACCGATGTGAATGGCCGCTATATACTGGCTGTGCCCGAGGGTAGCGTACTCGTATTTTCCATGGTCGGGTATACGGCCCAGGAAATTCCCGTTGAGCAACACGCGGTGCTGGACGTGACGTTGGCGCTGGAGCAATCGGATATCGATGAAGTAGTCGTGGTTGCCTTTGGTCGGCAGAAGAAGAAGGACGTGGTCGGCGCAGTTACAACGGTGAATCCTTCCCAACTGAAAATTCCGTCGAGCAACCTGACCGCTGCGTTGGCGGGGAATGTGGCGGGGATCATTGCGTATCAGCGGAACGGCGAACCGGGGCAAGACAATGCCGACTTCTTCGTACGGGGCATCACGACATTTGGTGCCAACACCAACCCGCTGATCTTAATTGATAATATCGAACTAACCACCACCGATTTAGCTAGGCTCCAGCCGGATGATATCGCCAGTTTCTCGGTGATGAAAGACGCAACCGCCACCGCGCTCTATGGCGCCAGAGGAGCGAACGGGGTTATTTTGGTGACCACTAAGCAAGGGACTGTCGGTCCGGCAAAAGTTTCTTTCAGAATAGAAAATTCGGTATCAGCCCCTACCCGGAAAGTCGAGCTGGCCGACCCCATAACGTATATGAGACTGGCGAATGAAGCGGTGTTGACGAGGGACCCACTCGGTGAATTACCTTATTCGCAGGAAAAAATCGAGTCTACAGCTGCAGGTTACGACCCGATACGTTATCCGACCAATGACTGGATGAGTATGCTGATGAAAAACTATGCAACCACCCAACGGGCTAACCTAAGTGTAAGCGGTGGCGGTGGTGTCGCCCGTTATTACGTGGCAGGCTCACTGAATAAGGATAATGGCATCTTAAACGTAGATAAGCGAAACAATTTTAATAATAATATTGATAATAAATCTTATACGCTGCGGTCAACCGTGAACATCGATTTGAGTAAAACTACTGAGCTAATTGTGAGGCTGAGCGGTGTTTTCGATGATTACAGCGGTCCGCTCAACGGGGGTACGGAGACCTATCAGATGATCATGCACTCCAATCCGGTCAGGTTTCCGGCCTATTATCCACTCGATGCCGAGCACCAACACGTTAATCACATCATGTTTGGTAATGATGATAATGAGTTCGTAAACCCTTATGCGGAAATGGTAAGGGGATATAAGGATAAATCCCGTTCCCAGCTGCTGGCACAGCTCGAAATGAAACAAAACCTGAGCTTTCTGACGGAAGGACTGAATGTAAACGGACTATTAAATATATCTAGGCTTTCGCAATTCTCTGTAAATAGATTTTACAATCCGTATTACTACCAGATGGGTAGTTATGATATGGCCACCGGAAACTATTCGCTTATTCAGACGAACGACGGGACAGAGTACCTTGACTATGCCGAAATTAATCCCGACAAAGTCACCAATTCTACCTTCTACTTTCAGGGTATTGCCAATTATTCCAGATTGTTTGGCAATAAGCATAACCTGAGCGGCCTGTTCGTGTTTATGGCTCAGCAAGCCCTGAACGCCAATACGGGCGAACTACAGTTGTCACTGCCATCGCGTAACCTGGGGCTTTCCGGCCGTGCCACCTATTCGTATGATGACCGTTACTTCGGCGAGTTTAATTTTGGTTACAACGGGTCCGAACGTTTTCATGAATCACGCCGGTTCGGCTTCTTCCCGTCAGCAGGAGTGGCCTGGATGGCATCCAACGAACGTTTTATGGAACCTTTCCTTAATACCATTTCTAAATTGAAATTTCGTTTCTCGTATGGTTTAGTGGGTAATGACCGGATAGGCCGTGCTGAAGACCGCTTTTTTTATCTTTCACAGGTTGATATGGGAAATGCCGGCCGGGGCGCAACCTTTGGCGAAGAATTTTCGGAATTCTTGCCCGGTGTCTTGATTAACCGGTACGCGAACCCGGAAATAGGCTGGGAAACTGCCCGGAAGGCCGATTATGCTGTCGAATTAAGCCTTTGGAATAAGCTGAACATCATTGCTGATTATTTTACTGAATACCGTAGCAACATCCTGATGCCGAGGGCTTCCATTCCCACCACTATGGGGCTTACTGCTCCCGTCAGGGCCAATTTGGGCGAGGCATCCGGCAAAGGGATCGATTTCAGCTTGGACTACACGCAGAATTTTTCTTCCGATCTGTGGGCTGCTGCCCGTGTCAACTTTACCTACGCGACCAGTAAATATGAAGTGTATGAAGAACCCGTTTACCTCGAACCCTGGCGGTACCATGTTGGCCGGCCATTAAGCCAAACCTATGGTTATATCGCTGAACGGCTCTTTGTCGATGATGCGGAGGCCGCCAACTCTCCGGTTCAGGAGGTAGGGAACTCGTTATACGGAGGTGGCGATATTAAATACACCGACGTGAACAAGGATGGCCGGGTAAACAGCTTGGATATCGTCCCTATTGGCAATCCAACAGTGCCGGAAATTGTCTACGGATTTGCTTTTTCACTGGGATACAAAAATTTTGATCTATCTGCCATGTTCCAAGGGATAACCAACGAGTCGTTCTGGATCGAAGTGAATAGCCGTAAACCCAACCAGGAATGGCTTAATTCCACGACGCCATTTTATAGGGAAACACAGTTGCTGCAGGTCTACGCCGATAGCCATTGGTCTGAGGAGAATCGGAATATATATGCGCTGTGGCCCAGATTAAGCACCACGATTAATGAAAACAATGTGGTACCCAATACGTGGTTCATGCGCGATGGCACCTTTCTGCGCCTGAAACAGTTAGAAATTGGTTATAATTTAAGCCAGGACCTGATAGAGCGGCTCAGGTTATCCAATTTCAGGGTGTATCTCAGCGGTACCAACCTACTTACATTCAGTAAATTCAAATTATGGGATGTGGAGATGGCCGGCAATGGTTTGGCCTATCCCATACAGCGGGTATTTAACTTAGGGATAAACATGTCATTCAATTAACAAGCATGAAAAATTTAAGATTACAGGAACGTATAAAACCCCTTGTTTTAATAGGCGGAATGATTTTCCTGCTGGGTTCGTGCAAATACCTAGATGTGGTACCGGAGGGGGTCAGTACGATTGACAACGCCTTTTCCATGCGGAACCAAGCGATAAAATATTTGTATACCTGTTATTCCTATATGCCAAAGGACGGGAATATCGGATTAGACCCTGCATTGATGAGTGGGGATGAAGTGTGGGCAGTTCCACAGGGTTCGGGAGCAGTCATTCCCTTCAATTACGAGGCAGTTAATATTGCGCTAGGTGCGCAGAATGCGAGCAGTCCGCTAATTCACAGCTGGAATAGCCTATATCAAGGAATCCGTACCTGCAATATCTTTTTGGAAAATATCGGCAATGTGCCTGATCTGGAGGATTGGGAGCGGTACCAATGGGTTTCGGAAGTGAAGGTCCTGAAAGCGTATTATCACTTTCGCCTGTTACGGATGTATGGACCAATTCCGGTCATCAAAGTCAATCTACCCATTGATGCGAGCGAAGAGGATGTGCGTGTCGCAAGGGATCCCGTAGATAGCTGTGTCAGCTACATCGTACAATTACTGGATGAATCGGTTGAAGGATTACCCATTACGATTGCCAGCAGGGGAGAAGAACTGGGCCGTATTACCAAACCCATCGCACTGGCCCTCAAAGCCCGGGTACTGGTAACAGCGGCAAGTCCGTTGTTTAATGGCAATGCCGATCAGACTACCTTGAGAAATCCGGATGGGACTGTATTGTTTAACCAGGGGTCCGACGCCGGGAAGTGGGTTATTGCGGCCCAGGCCTGTAAAGATGCCATTGATGTGTGTGTAGGCGAATTGGGTATGGGACTGTATGCGTATCCGGGAAACCCGCAGTTTCCTTTATCAGATACCATATTAACAGAACTCACCCTGCGCAATGCTTTTGCCGAACGGTGGAACGACGATATTATATGGGCCAATACCCAGAGTCTTTCCGCAAATTTACAGCAAAACTCAGCTCCTAAGCTGGATATCAGGTATATCGACTACTCACAAATGAGAATGCTGACCGGAGCGCCTATCAAGATCGCTGAGCAGTTTTACAGCAACAACGGCGTACCCATCAGGGAAGACAGAGACTGGGACTATAGCCGCAGGTTTGAAGTGAAAACCGCAACAGTAGCAGACAACCGGTATATCAGGCAGGACTACCAAACGGCGTACCTTAATTTTAAACGGGAGCCTCGGTTTTATGCCAATTTGGGTTTTGATGGCGGAATATGGTACGGACAGGGTGTTTACGACGATAGGAATCCGTCAAGTTTATATTACATGACCGGCCGCAAAGGCCAGATGCATGGTGCGGGAGGTTCCCATTTTGGGCCCATTACGGGCTATCAGATCAAGAAATGGATTCACTTTGAAAATGTGCAGATCAGCCTGACAAGCTATTCTATCCGCAATTATGCCTGGCCACTGTTTCGCCTAAGCGATCTGTTCCTGCTGTATGCAGAAGCATTAAATGAAGCAGCTAACACCGACGCTAACCGCACGCAGGCACTTGAATATGTGGATATGGTGAGAGAACGTGCTGGCCTGAAGTCCGTAAACGAAGCGTGGACACAACATTCAACGAATCCGGATAAGTTCAGATCGCAAGAAGGACTTCGGCAAATCATTCACCAGGAGCGGTTGAACGAGCTATGTTTTGAGGGCCAGCGTTTTTGGGATATCCGGCGCTGGAAAACCTTAGCGGATTATTATGGCACCCCTATACAGGGCTGGGATTTACAACAGGCCGACCCCGCTTATTATTACCGGCCAAGACTGGTTTTCAGGCAGGAATACCGCCTTCGGGATTATTTCTGGCCCATTGCACAGGCTGATCTCACGGTCAACCCCAATATGGTACAGAATATCGGATGGTAGTTGTTCATTGTTCTACAATTAGCTATTGTTTAAAATGAAACCTGCATGTGCTACCACTGCTGCCTGCGGTAGCTGGCAAGCTTCATCGCCACTTAAAATCAATTTATTCTGATGAAAAAAGTATATTTTCTAATTACAGCTGGCCTAATAGGCCTGTTGTATAGTACCTGTAAAGAGGATACGCGGCTCAATCTGATAGATGATTCAGCTCCTGCTCCAGGAGCAGTTTCCGGCGTTTCCGTAAAAAACATACCAGGCGGCGCGGTTCTGCAATATAAAATCCCAACAGATAAAAATATGCTTTATGTGAAGGCCGTTTATACGACCAACAGGGGAGTGGTACGCGAATCAAGGGCATCATATTATGTAGACACCCTGCTTATTGAAGGTTATGGTGCATCTGGTTCATACCCAGTTACCCTTTATGCTGTAGGTAAGAACGAAAAGATTTCCGAACCACTTACGGTTCTTGTCGAACCGTTGCCGCCTGCGGTGGAACTATCGTTTCCGGATCTGGAAGTGAACGAAACGTTCGGCGGTGTGCGTATTTCTTTTAAAAATGAATATGAAGCCAATCTGGCCATTTCGCTGATGTACGATTCGCTGAAGAATGGTATGTGGAGACCTTTGCAGACCTTCTACACCAAGTCGCGCACCGGAAGCTTTTCATACCTGGGGCTGGATTCACTGGATGCCCGGTTTGGTATTTATCTGCGTGACCGGTGGGATAATAAATCGGATACGTTAATCAAAGAGCTGACTCCCCTGTATGAAGAGCGGTTACAAAAACCTTATATTGAATACAACTTAGCATCCGATACCTATCTTCCTGTAGAAGGAAGCCAGAATTATGCCCTGCCCCAGATTTGGGATGATATTACGTCCAGCGTGAACAATGATATCTTTGCAACACCCCATACCTCACCCATACCACAAACGTTTACGTTCAGGCTGAATGATCCGGCGATTATCAGCCGGATCAGAGTACACCATCGCCAAAATTCGGAATATGCGGGCGCCAATGTCAAAAGGTTTCAGTTGTATGGATCTAATGCAGCAGTTCCCGGTGATGATTTGGCTGGTGGAGACTGGACTTTACTCGGCGAATTCGAATCGTTTAAGCCGTCAGGACCCGGAGGTGCCGTCACACCGGAAGACAAGGAGTATGCCAATGTCCAGGGTGAAAACTTCGAGCTCGTGGTAACCGATAAAGTCCCCAACCCTTGGATCCCGGTTCGTTACATCCGCTTCAGAAGCATGGAAACATGGGCCGGTAATACGACAACGGGACAGGTTATCATAGCGGAGATTACCCTTTCCGGACAGGTTCAAAAATAAATATTATAGTATATGAAAACGATAATATATACAATGCTCATCCCGGCTATGCTGATTTCGGCATTCAGCTGCAAGGAGATGGATGACAGTTATAAAGCGTATGTTGTTCCGAATGGCACGACTTATCCGGCGAAGGCTTCTTCGCCGCAGGTCTATGCCGGCAAGGATCGTCTGCAGATCAGCTGGTTACGGGGCAATGATCCCAATGTGACATGGGCTGTTATTTACTGGAATAACTTTATTGATTCCGTTGTCGTACCCATTCCTGAACAGGGGGATACGATCAGCCAAATCATCCAGCCCTTAACAGAAGGAATTACTTATTCGTTTGTTATCAAGACATTTGATGACGATGGGCATGTTTCGGTTCCGGTAGAAATTAGCGGAAAAGCGTATGGGATCAGGTATCAGGAAAGCTTGCTGGCGCGGCCGTTGAGCACCGCTCTACTTGATGCCAACGGTAACCTGACACTGCAATGGGCTGATGCGGATATAGCCAATGGAGCGATCAGAACGGAAATAAAATATACGAGTGATAATACTCAACAGGTTCTTCATGTGCATGTGGATTCAACCGAAACAACGATCGATGATTACCAGGGAGGCGCTGCTTTCCAATACAGAACCGCATTCATTCCGGATTCATTAGCCATTGATACGTTTTACACCGAGTTTGCGACAAGCGATCCATTTGAGTTTGATAAAAAGGATTGGTTCATCGCGGCCGTTTCTTCCGAACATCCCGGTGAAGCAAATATGGCAAAAAACCTCATAGACGGTACCGATGCCACGCGCTGGCACGCGAATGCTAACACGTCCAATTATCCGCATTTTGTTACGTTCGATCTGGGAATGGAGCGTACCATTGCTCGTTTGGGCGTATGGGGAACCACGAATGCTTTTAATCCGGTAGACCCGCGTGGTCCGGATGTGATACAGTTTCTGGTGAGCAGTGACAACATCAATTGGGCCGATCTTGGAACATTTGATTACAACCGCTTAATTAACGGTGAGCAGCTATACCATTTCGAATCACTGCCAAAAGCTCGTTACGTTAAACTGGTGGCCGTATCAGGTCCAGAACGATTCGTTGTTTTGGGAGAATTCAGCGTTTATGGATATTAAACTATTTTTTTTCAGTCTGATTTTGTTCCCCTTATCCGCTTATCCGCAAAGGCATACCCAGCAAACCATGACAAACGTGGGCATGGGCTGGGCACAAAATTCTGTCAATACCGTCGTGTTGGGAAAACGCCAACAGGGCACCGATGAATGGGAGCTGGAAGTCACGTCCTATAAAGGGAACAATACAGATGCGCATAATGCGATCAGCATTATGGTCGACGGCGATGGCTATCTCCACATGTCATGGGATCATCACAACAATCCATTACGGTACTGTAAGAGCACCGAACCAGGCGCTTTGGTCATGTCGGAAAAATTACCGATGACCGGCCAAAAAGAGCAACAGGTCACTTACCCCGAGTTTTACAGCTTTCCGAATGGTGATCTGTTGTTTCTGTATAGGGATGGAGGTTCGGGGAATGGCAACCTGATGTTGAATCACTACCATACGAAAGAAAAGAAATGGAGCAGGTTGCAGGACGGACTCATCAATGGCGAAGGAAAGAGACGCTTTTTTGCAGATGATTACCTGATAGGCGATTTGTATTGTAAACTATATGCTCAATATAAAGACCGAACGGCAAACTGGGCTATGTGCAAAAGATAGGCGACCAGCCTGAGCCGGCTACCTACGAAGATACCGATGGCTTCGGCGTTGGTGCTTTTTTGCTTGCGGCCAGTGAGCTGCTTAAGTTAAAGTAAACAGGATATGAAAAAGATGAATCGATTTCTCAAAACAGATAGGCTAAAGGTGACTGCCTTGGTCTTGTTTGCATTATTGTTTTCCGGTAAATCACCCGCACCGGATATTCCGCGTTCCCGGGATTCGTTTTCTTATCTTCGGGAGCATTTCGCTTCTCCCGGCAAGGAATATGGCAGTGCGCCGTTATGGGTTTGGCATACTAAGGTCACCAAAACGATCATCGATTCCATGATGACCGAATTTAAAGCAAATGCTTTCGGCGGGGTTATGGTCCATCCGCGCCCCGGATTGGTCACGGAATACTTATCCCCGGAGTGGTTTGACTTGTTCAGGTACACCGTAGAAAAGGGGAAGGAACTCGGGATGAACGTCTGGATATATGATGAGAATTCATATCCTACCGGATTTGCAGGCGGCTTGCTGCAGGAACAGATGCCTGCTGCCCAAAACCAGGGGCAGATGCTTCAGCTGAACAAGGTCAATCTCCTGCCGGTTGTATTTCATGATCTGGTTGCATGCTTTATTGTAAAAGGTAACCAGATCGAAGACATTACATCATCCATGGGGCCGTACCTCGGAAAACCGGGCAATTATTACCTCATCACCAAAGCGTATTACACCGCCAACCGCGGGATATTGAGCGGTCCTGTCGGATTCTCGTACATAGACCTGATGGCGGAAGGCGTCACTGAAAAATTCATCGATATCACTTTTAAGGGGTATAGAAATGTTGCCGGTGCGGAATTCGGAAAAACCATACCGGGTATCTTTTCAGATGAACCCAGTATTCCGACGGAAGGCCCCAACCGGATCCGCTGGACGCCGGACCTGTTTAGTACGTTTAAGCGACAGTGGGGTTATGATCTTCAGCAGCATTTGCCGTCGCTGTTTGAAGAAGTGGGCGATTGGAAGCATGTAAGGCATAACTATCAGTATGCGCTTTTGCACCTGTTTACGGAACGGTGGGCTAAACCAATGCAACGGTACGCAGCGAAACAAGGGCTTATCTGGACCGGCCATTATTGGGAGCATGGGTGGCCCGACCCGCAACATGTGCCGGATAATATGGCGATGTATGCTTGGTTTGACCAGCCGGGCATTGATATGCTGTTCAACCAGTTTAATGAAAATAGCCCGAATGCACAGTTCGGAAACATCCGCGCGGTAAAGGAGCTGTCGAGCGTCGCCAACCAGCTTGGAAAAAAAAGGACGCTGAGCGAGACGTACGGCGGGGGCGGCTGGGATGTTACGTTCAAAGACCTGAAAAGACTGGCCGACTGGGAGTTTGCGCTGGGCGTCAATTTCATGAACCAGCACCTCTCGTTTATGACGCTTACCGGCGCCCGGAAATACGATTACCCGCCGAGCTTTTCTTATCACAGCCCTTGGTGGCCGTATTACCGCGACCTGAACCAGTACTATGCCCGTCTATCGCTGGCGCTGTCCAGCGGCCGTCAGGAAAATAGTATCCTGGTGCTGGAGCCGACCACATCGGCCTGGATGTATACAGGGCCCGGAGGAAAAAATAAACGGTTCTATGAAATTGGGTCGCGTTTTCAAGACTTCGTAACCACGCTTACAAAGGCGCAGGTAGCATACGACCTGGGATCAGAAGATATAATCAGTTACGCAGGAAATATCCGGAATGGTCAGTTTATTGTTGGTGAAAGGGGTTATACGATGGTGGTGATTCCACCCGGAATGGACAATCTGAACGGGAAGACTTTGGATTTACTCCAACAATACCTGGCAGCGGGAGGGAAAGTGCTTGGGTTTGAAACGATAAAAACGATTAACGGTAAGGAAACCAACGAGCCGCGAATAGGAACTATGGTGGGGTATCAAAAAACAGGCGAACTCTCCGGCGAAATAATCGAGCGGCATTTCCGGTCCGACGGTTTCCGCATCGATACGGAAGGAGGAAACCTGTTTCATCACCGGCGCTTGCTGGACGATGGCCAGCTATTGTTCCTCTCGAACGCCAGTCTGGAACAGGAGGCGAAAGGCAGCGTGCGGATCAAAGGCAGCGATGTGCTGCTGCTGGATCTGTTTACAGGTGAACTATTGGGTTACCCGGAAACCGGTGCGGATGGTGGATTTGCCGTTGTTGACGTTACCGTTCCCCCGGCTGGCAGTCTGCTGCTTTTCAGCGCTGATCAAAAACAGCAAGGCCTGAAGGACTATTTACTTCCTGCGAACGGTATATCGATGAAGAGTGGCCTGACGGAAATCCGACGGGCTGCGGAAAATATACTGACCCTCGATTTTTGCGATCTGCAGATACATGGTACGGACACCGTGTTACAGGATGTTTACGTCCCCAGGGCTTCTAACCTGGTATTTCGTCAGCTAGGCTTTTCGGAAGGCGCCGGAAATCCTTGGTTTAATCAAACGCAATTCAAACAACGTATCGTAGAGCGGGATACGTTTTCAGCGGGTACCGGGTTTACAGCGACATACCGTTTTTTTGTGGACGAAGGCGTTAACCATCAGAAATTCCGTGCAGTGGTGGAGCAGGGATCGCTATGGAGCAGTATCAGTGTAAATGGCAAAGAAATCCATCCGGATGGAGAGATGTGGTGGCTCGACCGCGCCTTTAGTGCACTGGAGATAGGCGCATTTGTTCGGGCAGGCGAAAACGTGCTGACCCTGTCCGTCGATCCGATGAGCATTTATGCCGAGATTGAGCCAATTTATATCCTGGGGGATTTTAACCTCCGCACTGCGGACAGGGGCTGGCACATCACCGCATCGGAACCCTTGGATTTCGGCAGCTGGAATAAACAAGGGTTGCCGATGTATGCGCACGGGGTAATATATCAGAAAGAACTGGAACTGGTAGGTGGGAATGGCCGATACGCCGTAAAGCTCGATCAGTGGAAAGGAAGTGTGGCCGTAATCACTGTAAATGGTAGGCAGGCGGGAATCATCCTGGCAGAACCCAACACGTTGGACATTACGGATTACCTGAAAAACGGATCAAACCGCATCACAGTGGAGGTGATTGGAACGCTTAAAAATTTATTGGGCCCTTTTCATAACACACCAGGAAAGGGTATTGCCGGGCCGGGCTTCTGGAAGGCCGACCGGTATCCGCCGGGAAGCCAGTACGACACGTTTGAATATGGTTTGATGAACGATTTTGAGATCGTCAACTATTAAATCTTTCAATCATCACTAATCGTTTATGATCGCAAACGCCATTACTATCTTGTGCCTGTCAGGCCGCTGGGGAAGACACGTATACCGGCCGTGAAGAATGGGTGGCAGTACATGCCGAGCAAGCCTGCCTCACGAAGTGGATTATACACCAGGGGATCTTTAGGAAAACAAATAAACGGTATCCATGATACCGCGGCATGAATACGGATAGATCAAAAACTACATGCACCGTATCAATTTCTACATGGGTTTACGATACAATTAAAAATACTTTTAACATCTTGAAGAAGCTACGATATGATGAAAAAACAGCCGTCAGGCAAACACCAGCTTAGGGTAGGGCTATTTGGGATAGGTCTCGAAGCTTATTGGGAACAGTTTCAAGGATTGAAATCGACCTTGGAGCAGTATCTAGCGCTGGTGGAGAATCGTTTCAGGGAATATGACGGAGTGGAATTGGTGAGTCTTGGATTGATTGATTCGCCCCTCAAGGCCATGGAGGCCGGTCATCATTTTCGCCGGGAAGATGTAGACATCATCTTTTTGTATGTGACGACCTACGCCTTGTCGTCTACGGTACTGCCGGTGGTACAACGGGCTAAAGTTCCGGTGATTATCCTCAATTTATCGCCTGCGGCTGCAATCGATTATGTCTTGTTCAATGAATTGCCCGACCGGCGCATGATGACAGGGGAATGGCTCAAGTATTGCACTGCCTGTCCCGTACCAGAAATCGCAAATGTGTTTAAGCGGGCAGGCATTCCCTTCCATGAGGTAATAGGTATGTTACACGATGACGAAGCCTGTTGGCAGGAAATCGGCGAATGGATTGAAGCAGCCCGTGTAGCTGCCATTATGGCGCATAACCGCTTGGGGGCGATGGGCACATACTATTCTGGGATGCTTGATATTTATACTGATTTGACCCAACAACTCATCACGTTCGGCGGACACATCGAAATCATTGAGGTAGATGAGTTGACAGCATTACGGGAGGACGTTTCGGCGAATGCAATTGAAGCGCGGATCCGGGAGTTTACCGAAGTTTTCAACGTAAGTTCGGATTGTTCACAAGTAGAACTCCAACGGGCAGCACAAACGGCTATCGCGTTGGATCGTTTGGTTGAGCGGTATCGGCTCGGTTCGTTGGCGTATTACTATAAGGGGCACAATGGCAATGCCAATGAGGACACCATAAGTTCTGTGATTTTGGGAAATACGTTGCTCACGGCCCGTGGCGTTCCGGTTGCCGGTGAGTATGAAATCAAAAACGCTCAAGCGATGAAAATAATGGATAGTTTCGATGCCGGTGGCTCCTTTACTGAATATTACGCGATGGACTTTAATGACGATGTGGTATTGATGGGACATGATGGGCCCGGACATTTCCGGATCGCGGAAGGGAAGATCAAGGTCAAACCGCTAAAGGTGTACCACGGCAAGGTGGGTAAGGGATTGTCTGTGGAAATGTCGGTGAAACATGGACCGGTCACGCTCTTGTCGGTGGTGGAAGATGGTAAAGGGAAGCTGTTTTTCTTGGTGGCCGAGGCCGAATCTGTACCTGGCCCTATCCTGGAAATCGGTAATACCAACAGCCGCTACCGATTCAGTATCGGGGCACGGAAGTTTGTGGAACGGTGGAATAGCTACGGTCCTGCGCACCATTGCGCGGTGGGAACTGGACACATTGCTAGTAAAATCGAGAAATTGGGGAAACTGATAAGTATGGAAACCATTAAGATCTGTTGATAGACTATTTCTTTCAGGACAGTACAGGTTGCCCCTTTACACGAAAGACATTAGTATTGCTTTTTGCCGACTATTTGCTCAAATGCTAGATTATGACTTTGCGTAAGTTAGCTAATGAAGAAGAAGTGCTGGAAAAAATTGCCGGAGGCGATGAGCGGGCCTTCACGGAAATGTTCCATGCTTATTACAACCAGCTGGGTGAGTTTGTGCAGTTGATTATCCATGACTTGGATGCCACGGCTGAAATTGTGCAGGAAGTTTTTGAAAAAATATGGATCAACCGGGAGTCCCTACCTTCCGTCAGAAGTTTTGACGCGTACCTGTTCATCCTTTGCCGAAACCATACCTTGAGTCACATCCGGAAACAGGTGGCCGAACGGAAAAAATACGAAACCTATGTGCGAGAGACTGACTGGATCGAAGACCGGGTGGAGGAAGACACACCGCAAAACCCGCATGAACTGGTGGAACGGGCGTTGCAGAACCTACCCCCTCAGCAGCAACGGGTATTCATCTTCCGGCAACAGGGCCTGAAAAACCCTGAAATTTCCCAACGGATGAATCTTTCCATCGAATCGGTGAAAAAGTATCAGCATTTGGCGATAAAATCAATAAAGGAATTTGTGCGATGGGCAACGTTGATTTTTTTTATACTCTGACTAGCCACTTCTTTTTAATTTTTCTCATTTTTTTATTTTGATATCCACTTTTCCCCGTTTCTGCGTCTTTATGTAAACGGATGACGGATAAATGGCTAAAGGGATAGAAAAAGAACGAATTGCGGTATTGATAAATAGGGCGATACATCAAAACATCACGCCTGATGAACGCGACGAGTTATTCGCGCGGCTAGCCAATCCGCAAAACAGAGCATATGCCGAACAATTACTGGGGGAAATGTGGGAACATTTCAGTCCCGGGCGATCCATTTTTACGCAGGAGCAAGGGGTTGAAATGCTACAAGGGATCATGAATCAGCATCACCCGGAAGAAACGCCGTCATCGGAGATCCGCGCCGGTGTGGCATGGCGTTGGTGGGCTGCTGCTGCCAGTGTGATGATCGTTGCCTCGCTGGCCGTTTACCTGTTTCTATCAAAGGAGACGGCAAATAGCCCCGAATTGACGTTGGCGGAAGCGGTGGAGCAGGCCGGGATAAAACCCGGAAAAGACCGTGCTACGATTACATTGGGCGATGGCCGTACGCTCGTACTGGATGAAGCGGGCAGCGGTTTGATGGCCGAGGAGGCTGGGGTGTCCATCCAAAAGCTGACGGATGGACAAGTCCGTTATGAGCCAGCTATGGGGCATGTGGCAACAGCGACAACCCATCATACCATCGTGATCCCCAGGGGCGGCCATTGTCAGTTGGTGTTGCCGGATGGAAGCAAGGTACACCTCAACTCAGAAAGCGTGCTGAAGTATCCCGTACCATTTGAAAAACATGAACGTGTGGTGGCATTGGAAGGAGAAGCCTATTTCGAGGTGAACCGCCAGTCCGGTAACGACACGAAGCCGACCGTGAAGGATGTACCCTTTAAAGTGGTGGGCAACGGGCAGGTAGTAGAGGTATTGGGTACGGTTTTTAATGTCAAGGCGTATCCCGGTAACGACGTCAGAACGGCTTTGGTGGATGGGAGTGTCCGGGTGTCAAATACCTCAGGGGCGTCCGCATTGCTGAAACCGGGAGAAGTCGCTGTGTTTACCAGGCGTGGTGGGAACTTCACGGTAGGCAGGGTCGACTTGGATGTCGAACTGGCTTGGCATAACGGGTATTTCCTATTCAACGACGAAGCTATCGAAAGCATTATGGAGCGGGTAGCGAGATGGTATGACGTAGAGGTGGAATACCGGGGGGATTTGTCGGACAAGCGTTTCGGGGGCATTTTCAAACGGTCTAAGAGCATCGTCCAGTTGCTGGAAAATCTGAAAGATACCGGATTGATTACGTTTCACATTGAAGGAAGGAGGATCATCGTCATGGAGAACTAACGAGACAGCAGTTTGGGTTGCCAACAAAATAACCGGGGCGTTGGCCCGCACCCGGTTATCGCCTTTTATGGAGGCAATACTGGGCAACCAACCAGCGGAGTATATATGCCAATTAGTAATTAAACCCAAATTCAAATGTATAGAAAATTTATCGCAATTCGATGCGGAAAACCAATCGTTCGATCATTTCCTCATTTAGTGATTATGAAAACACTCTTGTTGCTGACGATCGCATTCATGCAATTGGCCGTAGCAGGGCACGGGCAGGAGGTGAGCCTTCATGTAAAAAATGCGTCCATCGAGCAGGTACTGTACCAACTATCGCAGGAAAGTGGGTATGATTTTATTTACGATGCCAGACTATTGCGCAAGGTGCCACGCGTGACGATGCGCGTGAGCAATGCGCCGTTTAAAGAAGTATTGGAACAGTGCTTTGCAGACCAATCGCTGGAGTTTATCTTCAATGAAGATAAGACCGTTGTGATTAAACAGAAAAGTAGATCGCATGCGATTGCACCGGCGCAGGAAACGTTTACAGGTACCGTACGCGATTCACTGGGCAATCCGTTGGAAGGCGTATCGGTATTGGTGCGCGGCACCTCCCGGGGCACGGCCACCAACGCTACCGGGCAATTCCAAATCCAGGCCGATGTGAGTGAGGTGTTGGTATTCAGTGCCCTGGGTTTTATGGCCCAGGAAATTACGTTAACAGGCCAACGGAATCTCAGCGTGGTATTGGTGCCCGAATCGGCTGATTTGGATGAGGTGGTGGTAATCGGCTATGGCACGACCACGAGGAAGGACTTAACGGGGGCGGTGAGCTCCCTGAAATTGGAGGATTCGCCTGTGGCGCTTATGCCCAATTTAAATGTCCTGGAGGCACTGAAGGGGAGCATACCAGGCCTAAATATCGGCGCTACCAATAGGGCTGGGGGCGAGCCGGACATGCAGGTCCGTGGCCAGAACTCCGTCCATGGCGACAACAATCCGCTGATTGTGCTGGACGGGGTTATTTTCCTGGGAAGCATCAGCGATATCAACCCGAACGACATTGCCAGCATCGATGTGCTGAAAGATGCCACTTCTGCGGCTGCCTACGGTTCCAGATCGGCTAATGGCGTGATTGCCATTACTACCAAAAAGGGCCGGTTCGGCAAACCGCTCATTGCTTTCAATACGTCCACCGGCTTCCAAAGATGGCAAAACCAGCCGGTGATGATGAAGGGCCAGGAGTGGGTTGAGGCCGTTAATGCCCGCAACCAATACACCGAGGGCTCCACCAATTGGTTGAAACCCGGCGAACTGGCCAATATGGAGGCCGGCCGCGAAACGGTTTGGCTGGATGAGGTAAGCCGTACCGGGGTGATGCAAAACTACCAGGCCGCGGTTTCGGGTTCGTCAGAGTGGATCAATTATTATGTTTCCACTTCGTACGATGACAATAAAAGCGTGATGGTGGGAGAGGATTTCGACCGGATTTCATTGCTGGGTAAGCTGAATACGCAGGTTACCGATTGGCTGGAGGTAGGGCTGGATGCCGGCTATAGCCGGAGGGATTATTCAGGGAACGCAGCGAATGTCCAAGCGGCCCAGCGGATGTCTCCTTATGGGGTAATGTTTCGCGATGAGGCGGGCAACCTGGAAAAATATCCTTATACGCAATCTCTCGCAAATCCATTATGGGGGGTGGACGATGGTTTGCGGGATAACCTGGATCTGCGCAATAGCCTCCGCCTGAATGCCCATGCCCTGGTCCGTATCCCCTGGGTAGCGGGACTGAGCTACCGGGCAAATTACATGACCAATATCGATCGGTACGAATCCGGGGTTTTTATCTATGAAGGATATTATGTACAGGAGGGCGAGGGACTGGAACGGTATGACCCCGCCGTGGTGCAGGGTTTCCTCACCAATAGCAACGGCTATATCAGTAATGAGCGTGCCCGTAGTTATGTAATCGATCATATTCTCAATTATAAGCAAACGTTTGAGAAACACAGCATGGATGTCACATTAGTAGCAACCAGGGACTATGTGGATACAGCCAGGGTTATTACAAGGGGATCCGACTTTGCGGCCAACGGGAACACGATCCTGGGCATGCAGGGTCTGGATAAGGCGACTGTCCAGCGGATAGAACTGGATGGCCGAAAGCGTACCAATGTTGGCTACCTGGGCCGGGTAAGCTATGCTTTCGATGATAAATATTATTTTACGGGTTCTTACCGCCGTGATGGCGCTTCGGTATTCGGGGTGAATAACAAATGGGCCGACTTTGCGGCCGCAGGGGTGGCCTGGGCGATATCCAACGAGCCTTTTATGCAAAACCTGAAGCCGCTGGACTATCTGAAACTGAAATTCTCTTTTGGGCAAAACGGCAATCAGGGGATCGCTCCTTACGGTACGCTGTCTACGGTGGCCAACGCATCCAGCGGTGGGGTAAGGTATGAGTTTTCGGATGGACCGGGGATTATCCGGTACGGTCTGTACCAAAATACGTTGGGAGATGCTGACCTCGGTTGGGAAAAGACCGAATCCTGGAATGCCGGTTTTGAATCGGCCTGGCTGGATAACCGCTTGTTCGTGGATTTGGATGCTTATTTCTCCAAAACCACCGACCAGATTTTTAGACGCAACATCCCGGTGATGACCGGTTTCAAGACGGTCGTTACGTCCATGGGGCAGGTGAATAATACCGGTATCGACCTGACGGTGCGCTCGGTCAATGTCCGAAACGCCAACTGGAACTGGAATACCGCCGCGACATTTTGGAAAAACAACAATAAACTGGTCAAACTATATGGGGAAGACCATGATGGCGATGGAAGGGAGGATGATGATATTGGAAACGAGTTGTTTATTGGACACTCCCTTGAAGCCATTTATGGCTATGTGCAGGATGGGATCGTTCAGGAAAGCGATACGGAATATATGGAACTGACGGGGGCCGCCGCCGGGGCTCCTAAATACCGGGACATCGACGGGGTACCGGGCATCACGGAAGCAGACCGGCAGGTTCTCGGGTACAGAATGGAAAATTTCAGGCTCAGCCTGAGCAATAGCGTGACCTACAAAAATCTTGATTTGTACGTGATGCTTACCGGTACTTTTGGCGGGAACAACCGGTTCTTGCAAAGCAATACCACCGCTTATTTGACCGGGGGAACAGGCAGGTTTAACGATAACATGACTTCAAAGCCTTACTGGACACCGGAAAACCCGAGTAATGAATACCCCTCAGCCTATTTTGCAGGGGATGGGCGCTACCTTGCCCTGCAGTCGCGCGGGTTTGTTAGGATTCAAGATGTAACGCTCTCCTATACCTTCCGCCAACCCTGGATGGGGCGGGCAAAGCTCCAAGCGCTGAAGTTGTTTGCAACCGCCAAAAATCTCGGCACCTTTACCGATTGGTATGGGGGAGATCCCGAAACGGGCGCTACCATCATATCCGATACGTTTCCAGTGCTTTCCACCTATGCGATAGGCCTGAATGCAAGTTTCTAATTAGATTTAAATAGATTGATCATGAACAGATTATTCCATAATAAACACATTACCGGGTTATTGTTGGTTTTTTTGATGATGGCAGGATGCAAATCGGATATGGACTTTTTAACCGAAGAGCCGCCCACATTTTACACGGTGGATAATGCATTTTCAACGGCTGCCCAGGTTGATCAGGTACTGGTATCGCTCTATTCGCATATGCGGGATATATGGGCTGCTCCAGATGGCGATGACTGGATCCGTGTTTTCCGCGGCAAAGGCACCGATATGTATGATGTGGCTAGCATCAGGCGGGGTGGGACCTTTAGCGATTACGGAACAATCAACACCAACACGGAGGCTTTTTATGAGATCTATACCACCTGGTACTATGTGATTTCCCGTGCGAACCTCGCTATCTATGCGGCGGATCTGCCGCAGATCAGCTGGTCTTCGGCAGAAGAAAAGGCCCATGTCTTGGCTCAGGCCAGGTTTTTCCGCGCTTTTGCCTACCGCAATTTGGGCGAACTTTTCGGGGGTGTGCCGATTGTCACCGAAGTCACCACTGTGCCGCGTTACGATTATGAACGGGCCAGCCGCACGGAGACCTACCAGTTTGCTATCGACGAACTGGAGGCGGTCTTGGATGACTTGCCTGAAACAACCGGTGCGGGCGGGCGACTGGTACGGGGGGTGGCCCAGCACAACCTGTGTGAACTGTATCTGGCCTTGGGCACTCACCTTGCTGATGAAGGCGGGGATGCCCAGGCTGCGTTCCTGAAATCTATCAGTTATGCAAACGAGGTAATCGATGGGGGGACATATTCCCTGATGAACACCCGCTTTGGCGGGCGCGCTGAGGAGCAGGAGGCCGTGATCGATATCTATAATAACGGCATTTTCAGGGAAAGCGAAAAAGTAGATACCTTGCGACTGACCCCCAATCATTACTGGGACTTGTTCCAGGAAGGGAGTGTCAATTATCAGGACGGCAACAGGGAATGCATTTGGGCTTTACAGGTCGATTATGACGCTTTTAAAGCAGAAGACGGCAAATCAGTACTGACTTATTCCCGTTCCTTCGGTCCTGTTTTCCGCGATGCCGCCAAAGATCATATGGTTGGCACGCTGGAAGACGTGGGCGGAAGGGGTATTTCTTCTATCATGCCTACCATGTATACCCGTGATATTATTTATGAGGGTAAATGGGCTGATGACCTACGCAATTCAGATATTGTTTTCCGCAGAAGATTCAAAGGAAATGTACCCAGTTCGCCTTACTATTTGAAGCCGGTTCCCTGGGAGGTGATGTATAACGGGAGTGGAGACGCCACAACCGATATGAATAACCGTAGCCTTTGTTATCCGGTTTCCTGCAAGATCGCAACCGATAAGTACACCGGGCTGGATGAGGGGCAGAATAGAAGCAACCTTTTTCGCGATGACTATATCATTCGCCTGCCTGAAACCATCCTGCTCAGGGCAGAAGCTAAGCAACGGATGGGCGATAAAGCCGGCGCTGCGGCAGATATCAATTTATTGCGGGAACGTGCGGAATGCGATTACCTGGTTAGTGCAGCCGATGTGGACGATGCGTTTAATTTGATCCTTGATGAACGGGCGCGGGAACTGGTTTATGAAGAATGCCGCTGGAATACCCTGCTTCGTATGGGGGGCACGATCGCGGTAGACCGTATCCGCGAATACGCTTATTGGCCTGAAACAAAGGCTACCCTGACGTTCAATTATAATCTTTGGCCTATTCCGCAAACGGTGATCGATACGAATAAGGATGTAAAATTGGACCAAAACCCCGGATGGGAGAATCGATAATATGTCTTACCTGAAAGTTGTTTTTATAAGTCTGGTGGGTTTGCTGGCGGCTTGTCAGCAAAATCCGGACATGGATTCCCGGGGAGCTGGGCTGTCGGAGGAGTTGTTTGGGGAACCGATCCCTGAATTTGGCATCCGCTGCTGGTGGTGGTGGTTGAACGGGAATGTGACCAAAGTGTCCATTACCCGAGATCTGGAGGAGATGAAAGCCAAAGGATTCAGCGGGGCCTGTATCTTTGATGCCGGCGGGGCCGACCAGCGGGGGAATGCACAGGTGCCTGAGGGCCCGATGTTCGGTAGCCCCGAATGGCAGGAGCTTTACCGGCATGCCGTAAAAGAAGCCCACCGTCTGGGTCTGGTGCTGAGCCTGAGTATCCAAAGCGGGTGGAACCTGGGCGGCCCGGATGTGACTCCGCAGGAGTCGGCCAAGCACCTGACTTGGTCAGAGACCGTTGTGTCGGGCGGTCGGCATGATGAACACAAGCTGCCCTTACCGCCTCACCGAATCGGTTTTTATCAGGATTTTGCCGTGCTGGCTTTCCCTTACCGGGATACCGCAGGGATAAAACCGGTCAGTGATCTAAAGGTCAAGGCTGCTTTTGTTGAGGCGGCCTTTTCGGCTTCGGATACCCGGTACCTGCTTGATGATACAAACTCGGAAGACGGGAAAATACATGCCGGAGCCGCGGAGATCATCGACCTGACACCGTACATGGATGAACAAGGCGTTTTACGTTGGGAAGTGCCGGAAGGAAAATGGGTCGTGATGCGTTTCGGATATACGAATAATGGCTCGCACGTATCCACTTCCAGCGGCAAATGGCAGGGCCTGGTGCTGGATTACATGAGCCGGAAGCATTTTACGCGTTATTGGGATACCCATGTGCTACCTCTGCTGGAAAGCATCGACACCCTGGCGGGAACGACCGTCCGTTACTTGCAGACCGACAGCTGGGAGTTGGGCGGGGTCAATTGGACCGAAAATTTCCGGGAAGAGTTCCGAGCCAAGAGGGGGTACGATCTGTTCCCTTACCTGCCGGTCGTTGCCGGAAAGATCATTGGCAACCGGGAGACGAGCAATCGTTTCCTGGCAGATTTTCGCAAGACCATCGGCGACTGTATCTCGGATAATCATTACCGGGTTTTCGCTGAGAAAGCAGCCGAATATGGAATGGGTATTCAGCCTGAATCGGCCGGACCGCATGCCGGGCCGTTTGACGGGTTAATGAATTATGGATACAGCGAGTTGATGATGAGTGAGTTCTGGTCGCCATCCGGACACCGACCTACTCCCGAAAAGCGCTTTTTTGTGAAGCAGGCTTCCAGCGCAGCGCATATCTACGATAAAAAGCTGGTAGGGGCTGAGAGTTTTACCACCATTGGGCACCACTGGGATGACGTGATCTGGGAGGATATGAAACCCAGCTTTGACCACGAGGTGTGCGCCGGACTGAACCTGGCTTTCCTGCATACGTTTACTAACTCTCCCACTGAGATGGGGATCCCGGGCCAGGAGTATTTTGCGGGCACGCATATCAACCCTAACATTACCTGGTGGGAGCACGCTGGAGCTTTTTTTGACTACATGGCCAGGATTCAGTATATGATGCAGCACGGTCGTTTTCAGGCCGATGTGCTTTATTACTATGGCGATCATGTGCCCAACATCGGCACGCTGAAAGCGAGCGACCCGGCGGGCGCATTGCCTGACTTTGATTACGACCTCATCAATGAGGATCGTTTGATGTCGCTTCAAATGGTGGATGGATGGCTTACCCTGCCACATGGCATGCGATATCGGGTTTTGGTACTTCCGGATCATGCGGTACTGTCTTTAGCTGCGCTTCGGAAGGTCACCGAACTGGTGAATGCCGGTGCGGCAATTCTTGGCCCGAAGCCCCTCAAAACGGTCAGCCTGATGCATCATCCCGATTCGGAACATGAAGTGAAACGAATGGCAACGGCACTTTGGGGAGAAGCGTCTACTACCAAAGGGAAGCGCAAAGTGGGGGTGGGTTCCGTAGCTTGGGGTTATACCGCACGTGAGTTGTTGTTGGAGCGGGGCATACAGCCGGATTGCCGTTTCGAACAGCTTTCGGACACCTCCCTCCATTTTGATTACATACACCATGTCCGCAATGACGATGAGGAGTCGTACTATTTCCTGAGCAGCCAAAACAAGCAGGCTTGTGATGCTGTGGTATCCTTCCGCATAACCGGAAAATTGCCGGAGTTTTGGAATCCAGTATCCGGCGAAATTAAGCCTGCACGTGCGTACCAACAGGTGGGTGGGCTTACCAAGGTTCCAGTGCATTTCGATCCGATGGGATCGTGGTTTGTAATGTTCAGGCAGGATATCCCAACGGATCAACAAGGTCAAGGATCCGCCAATATTGCGGCGTTCATCCCCGTGGATACCTTGGATGGTACTTGGAAAGTGCGTTTTGATGAACGATGGGGAGCGCCTTCCGAAGCGGAATTTCAGGAATTGATGGATTGGACAGGCCATCCCGATCCGGGTATTCGATACTATTCGGGAACGGCGAAGTATCTGAAATCGTTCCATTATGATGGAAAAACGCCGAAACAGCTTTGGATAGATTTAGGTAAGGTCGTTGACGTAGGGATAGCCCGTGTCTGGCTGAACGGCGAGGACTTGGGCGTATTGTGGACACCTCCCTACCGGGTGGTGGTGGACGAACTGGTGGAGGGCGATCATGTACTTGAGGTGGAAGTAGTCAATAGTTGGCGGAACCGGTTGGTGGGCGACCGTGGCCAGCCTGTGGAAAAGCGCTATACCCAAACCAACATCACCATAAAAGATGATTGGGAGTTACTGGAATCTGGGTTGATTGGACCGGTGGTGTTGGGGTATAAACGTAGTGCTCCTTAGAAAAGGGATCCATCGGTTATAAACCGTCATTGAAAATGTATAATTTTGATGGAAGTTTAAATACAAATCATGCTACAAATCACGCGGATGAAAAATACGTTAATGATTACGCTGGTCTCCATGCTCTTGTTTTCCTGCAATCGGAGTGATAAAGGAATTGCCATAACGCTGAAAAATACAGCTGATATCGACTTATCGGGTAAAGCAATCGCTGTAAAAAGGACAGCTTTAACGACAGATGAGGGCGATGGTCGATTCCCATTAGTATTGAATGCTCAAGGCGATACCATCCCCTCCCAAACGGACGATATGAACGGTGATGGCGAATGGGATGAATTGTTCTTTTTGGTGGATATGCCTTCCCAAGGAGAAATAACGGTAACGCTGAAACATACCGACGATTCCATGGCGTACGAAAAGCGGACATCAGTCCGTTTCGGCAAAAGAGATTCGGGGACGTCTCCCGTGGAGCCAAAGCTCGGCGATACATTATATGCAGATCAATTGCCCCTGAGTATCGGATATCAACCTTATCAGACCGATGGCCCTTCCTGGGAAAACGACAAGGTCGGATTCAGGCATTATCTTGATGGTCGCAATGCAAAGGATGTCTTTGGTAAAAAGGTGGCTTATCTGAGCCCCTCGAATGTCGGGCTTACTTCATCCAGAGCTGTGGAAGACAATTATCATGTGATGGCGGATTGGGGGAGAGACATCCTTGCTGTAGGCAATTCGGTAGGCCTTGGAGGAGTGGCGTTGAAAATAGGGGATGAGTTTTGCCGTTTAGGGGTTACCGTAAATGACTCGGTCAACAATGTCGAGCGTACGATATTTCACATTACAGCTGATGGCCCTTTACGTTCTTCAATGGATTTTAAATATGAAAATTGGGCAGCAAGCGAGCGTATGTATCATGTGCGTGAGCAGGTATCCATCTGGCCAGGCATGTACGCGTATAAAAACTCGGTATCCATTGAGGAATTGCAAGGTGATGAAACGTTACTGGTAGGATTGGTGAATATCCATACAGCGGAAAAGCCGAAAGAAATCACCGTTGCCGACGAGTGGGTTGTATTGTATACGCATGATTGGCAGACTTACGAAAAAGAATGGCGTCTTGGCCTGGGGCTTATTGTGCCCAAAGCATTGTACCAGGGTTATATAGAAGCCCCTAGCCAGGGACCCTTAACGAATAGCTATATGGCTCAATTGGATATATCCGATGGAAAACCAGTAGCATACTATTCCGTGGCTGGATGGGAATTAGCAGACCAAGCCTTCTTGGAAGCTGAGGGTTTTGAACAATACATCGTGAATTTGGCCGAACAATTGGCTGCTGAAGTAACTGTAAACATCATACAATGAAGTGAAGTGGTTGACGGTGACGAGAAAAATTGTAAATTTCCTCTATAAAAGCTGTCTTTTAGCGGCAGAGGAGAGGCCAATAACTGCGTAGCATTCATGAGTACCTATGAGAATAGACAATAACGAATAACTTCACTTTTATATAAAATGCGATTTTATTGCATATAAAAGCGAATTTATCTAAGTTTGAAGGCTTGATAGGATTTCAGGTGTGCCTTGGTACACCGATGAAAATACCCTCCAGAAACATACAGTTGAAACCCCTTAGTGGTTGAAAGACCATGAATGATAGCGATAACCACTTGAAAGATACTCTTTCTATAGCGCATAGTGAGCATTTCGGATTGATAGCCAACCGGATTGAGCAGCATATTAATGGTACGGAATGGAAATGGTTGCTTAATAACCTGAATGATATCGCCGATCCCCAACCGCAGCTGGTGGCTAGGATATTTACCACGATTCCGAGAAACATCAGATCCATCGATAAAGATTTATATATTTCCTTCGCGGAAGAAGAAAACATCGGGCGTAATCAGCTGCCATTGCTGGTGAAAGATTGGACCCTGGTGAGGTTGATACGAGTTTGGGTGCTGATGCATATCCCCGCAAGGGATCAAGCTGGATATGTGCGGTTGATTGAGCAGCTGTTTAAATATGGTGAAATGGAGGAACTTGTGGCGCTCTATGCAGCCTTGCCGATATATCACTATCCAGCGGCATGGCGTTTGCGGTGTGTGGAAGGCATAAGAAGCAATATCGGGGCTGTCAGGCATGCCATCATGATCCATAACCATTATCCGAGTCAATTCTTAGACGAAGGGGCATGGAACCAACTGGTGTTGAAAGCCTTCTTTACGGATGAAGACATCCATAACATAGTAGGTTTGAAACAGCGGAATAATGAAAAACTGGCCCAAGCTTTGGTGGATTATGCATATGAGCTTCATGCAGCCAAAAGGAGCATAAACCCCATGTTGTGGATATTGGTTGCCCCGTTTATGGATGCAAGGGCATACCGGCTAATGGAACAAACTTCATAAGTTAGATTTATGTGTAATTATAATGATCGTGACGGGGCGTTGATGGGACAGCGTGTCGCATTAGAGTTGGATTTGGTCAAAGGATTGCGTTTTTTCGATCCCCACATCCATATGGTTTCTAGGACAACTGATGATTATCAGGCCATGGCTGATGCTGGTGTGGTTGCGGTCATCGAACCGGCATTTTGGGTTGGCCAACCACGTACAGGCATCGATACATTTAGGGACTATTATAGCAGCCTGATTGGCTGGGAACGCTTTAGGGCCTCTCAATTTGGGATAAAACACTTCTGTACCATTGGGCTGAATTCCAGGGAGGCGAATAATGAAGCATTGGCCGAAGAGGTGATGGAACTGCTTCCTTTCTTCGTTTACAAAGAAGGCGTTGTTGGCGTTGGAGAGATTGGATTTGACGATCAAACCCCTGCGGAAGAAAAGTATTATAGGCTACAGTTGGAACTTGCGAAAGAAGCGGGACTTCCGGTTCAGGTACATACCCCACATCGGGATAAAACCAAAGGAACTTCCAGAAGTATGGATATTGCCATTGAGCATGGATTGGACCCGGCGATGGTTATCATCGACCATAATACGGAAGAGACGGTCAGGGAAGTGCTGGACAAAGGCTTTTGGGCAGCGTTTACCATCTACCCATTTACCAAAATGGGCAATGAGCGCATGGTACAAATCGTTAAGGAATATGGCCCCGAGCGGATCATGGTTAATTCTGCGGCCGATTGGGGCATCAGCGACCCGTTGGCCGTACCGAAGACTGCCGCACTGATGGTCAAGAGCGGGATAGCCAGGGAAGCTATTGAAATGGTATGCTATAAAAATGCAGTGGCGGCATTTTCCCAAAGCGGGCAGCTGGACGAAGCCATGTTGAATGCAAAGGACCGTATTGATCAGGGCAAGAAGTTTGAAGGCAACTCTATTTTAAGGGGAGGACAGCAGCCCCGCAGGGATGCCGATTCCATCGTTATCTCTTAAGGCCAGCGAATGAGGCGCATGTGGAAAGCATATTTACAATTGATGCGTCCGGCAAACGTTGTCACGGCCGTGTCGGATGTCTTGGCAGGAGCCGCAATTTCGACCATTTATTTGGAAGGAGAAGGTTTGGACCTGTCGGTATTTTCCCTTGCGATATTGTCGGTATCCACCATCGGATTGTATGGTGGAGGCGTTGTTTTCAATGATGTTTTCGATGCGAAGCTGGACGCCAAAGAGCGGCCTGAACGCCCGATACCCAGTGGAAAAGTGCCTCTAAAGCATGCCATGGTTTTTGGTTCATTGCTGTTTGCAGTCGGTGTGCTGGCCGCTGGGTTTTTAACCGCTATTTCTTGTGCCATAGCCATTTCCATTACGTTGATGTGCCTGTTGTACGATAAATGGGCGAAACATCATTTCGTGGCCGGCCCTATCGTTATGGGGTTATGCAGGGGGTTGAATTTAATGCTGGGGATGAGCATATTCGTCGCCGCGTTACCACAAGTTTGGATGTTGTCATTCATCCCGATTATATATATCGCTGCTATTACTACGATCAGTAGGGGTGAGGTACACGGTGGGAAAAAAATCCCACTTTTATTTTCGGCACTATTATATGCGATTGTAATTGGATTTGTCACCTATTTCGGCGTGCTGAAAGGTGGGGGATGGCTAGGTATGGCGATTTTGATAGTGTTCGCGGCAATGATTTATACGCCCTTACTTAAAGCCATTAAAACACAAGCTGCCGGAGATATTCGTAAATCCGTGAAATATGGGGTGTTGGCATTAATTTTTATGAACGCGGTTTGGGTGGCCGCAGCCGGCTTGACAGGGCTGACGGTTGTGGTATTGTCACTTTTTCCAATATCCATTTGGCTGTCAAAAATGTTTTCGGTTACTTAACAATTCTTTTTACATGATCAAGACATCGATTAGGCAATCATTTACAGTTACATACCAATACGACGTACACTTTACAGCGGATTTGTTTGCCGTGGATAACCGACTACTGGCGCAATTTTTTGATAACCAGGCCATCGATGCGGCGCCCAAGTTATTGGTTGTAATCGACGAGGGTGTAGCGGCGCACCACGATGAGCTGATAGAACGGATAACCGCGTATTTCAGGGGATTTCCGTGTGTTTCACTCATCGATGAGGTGATGGTGGTGCCGGGGGGTGAAGCCGCGAAAAATGACCATGCCGTGGTAGATCGTATCGTGGATGCCGTGGATCGGCATGGCATCGACCGCCACTCCTACATAATGGCCATTGGGGGTGGGGCCGTACTGGATGCCGTGGGCTACGCCACCACGATTGCGCACAGGGGTATCAGGCACATCCGAGTGCCGACTACCGTCCTCTCCCAAAACGACTCTGGCATGGGTGTAAAAAACGGTATCAACTACCAGGGGAAGAAAAACTTCATCGGAACGTTCAGCCCACCGGTTGCCGTATTCAATGATCGCTCCTTCTTGCAGAGCTTATCGCATCGCCAATGGCTGGCCGGGATATCGGAGGCTATAAAGGTGGCCCTGATTAAAGATGCTGATTTCTTTGAATGGATAGCAGGGCATACGTTCCAGCTCCATAACCGCGATATGGTGGCGATGGAATACCTGATTTATCGGTGTGCCGAGCTGCATTTGCAACACATCGCAGGTGCGGATCCATTTGAATTCGGGTCGTCCAGGCCTTTGGATTTTGGCCATTGGAGCGCACATAAACTGGAGCAGCTTTCGGCCTTTGAAGTCATACACGGCGAGGCCGTTGCCATCGGCATTGCCTTGGATAGCGTGTATTCGTCGTTGGCTGGTTTGCTGCCACAAGCAGATGCCGAGCGCATCATAGACGTATTGCAGGCACTAGGCTTGCCCGTCTTCCATCCACTTTTGGAATCCGGCAACGATCAGCAGCATCCCCTGCTTGCCGGTCTGGAGGAATTCAGGGAGCATCTGGGTGGTCGGCTGACCATCATGTTGCTTGAAGTGATTGGCAAGGGGATTGAAGTAAATGCATTGGACAACGAACTGATCCTGCAGGCCGCCACGGCCCTGCAGCACCGGGTAGCAATTCACAGCTGACATGTTTACCACACACGGACACCTCACATATTGCACCAATATCCACGGCGGGGAAAAATGGGATGACCACTTTAGGTTGTTGAAGACCCATTTCCCAACGATAAAAAATGCGGTCTCACCGCAGCGTCCGATGGGAATCGGGCTGCGCCTCTCCGATTTGGCAAGCAAAGCTTTGATGGATGATAAGGAGCTGGCTGTATTCAAGGACTGGCTTGCCGACAAGGATGCCTATGTGTTTACGATGAATGGGTTCCCTTTCGGGGCTTTCCATGACCACGTGGTGAAAGCACATGTGCATACGCCGGACTGGACAACTGCTGATCGGCTCCAGTATACCAAACGGATGTTTGATATCCTTGCCCAATTGGTTCCCGATGGGTTGGAGGGCGGTATATCCACCTCGCCCCTGGCCTACAGGCATTGGTATAACGATGCCGAGCATACGTGGACAGCCATGCGCAAGCGGGCTACGCAACAGGTGGTAGATGTGGTTCAGCATCTCATCAGAATACAACAAGAGCAGGGAAAGACCTTGCACCTCGATATTGAACCCGAGCCGGATGGCGTGCTGGAAAGCGGTGAGGAATTTGTCACCTGGTATGAGGAGGAACTGGTGCCGGAGGGAGTAGCGATACTATCGAAAGAGCCTGGATTCACACCGGCCGAAGCGGAGCAGGCGATCAAGCACCATATCCGGCTTTGCTATGATGTCTGTCATTTTGCATTGGGCTACGAGCAACACCAGGACGTGGTCGAAACATTGACCAGGCATGGTATACAAATCGGGAAATTTCAGATCAGCGCAGCCATCAAGGCTGCAATGCCGACCGACACCGCAGCCAGACAAGCAATCGGCGATGCATTTATGGCGTTTGATGAACCCACTTATTTGCATCAGGTCATTGCAAAATGGCAAAACGGACAGCTTATTCGCTTCAAGGATTTGCCAGATGCGCAATCCGCCCTTTTTGATGAACAGGTGACGGAGTGGCGCTCGCATTTCCATGTGCCCATATTTTTAGCGGATTTAGGTAAGTTGCAGTCAACGCAGTCAGACATCATACAACTGCTGGATATCCATAACGATAACCGGTTGACCAGCCATCTCGAAGTGGAAACCTATACCTGGGGTGTTTTACCGGAACACCTGCAGTTGCCTATAGCCGATTCCATCTTGCGCGAACTACGATGGGTGCTTGATCAATTTGCTGAACAACATTGAGATGAGAAAAACGATTGTAATCGATGTTGTGGGACTGTCTTCCGCTTTGGTTGGCGAACATACCCCTTTTTTGAAGAAATACTTGCGGAATGCCCACCTAAGCCATATAAAACCCCACCTACCGGCGGTTACCACTTCGATGCAGTCTACTTACCTCACGGGCTTGTGGCCATCACAACACGGCATTGTCGGGAATGGCTGGTATGACCGCGTAGATTGCGAAGTGAAGTTTTGGAAGCAGTCCAATAAGCTGGTGCAAGGGGAATCCGTGTGGGATACAGCCAAGCGCATGGATCCTAATTTTACCTGCGCCCAGTTGTTTTGGTGGTATAATATGTATTCCTCGGTAGATTATTCGGTGACCCCGCGGCCGAATTATTTGGCAGATGGCCGCAAAATGCCCGATTGTTATTCCCATCCCGCTGAGTTGCGGGATGAATTGCAACGTGAACTCGGGCAGTTTCCGCTGTTCAGTTTTTGGGGGCCTGGGGCCAATATCGCTTCTTCGGAATGGATTGCAGCGGCGTCTATGTACGTGGAAGAAAAATATAACCCCACCCTTAGTTTGGTCTATTTGCCACACCTGGATTATTGCCAGCAGAAGTTTGGTCCGGATGTGAAGAAAATCGGCAAAGAAGTGCTGGAGATCGATGCCTTATTGGAAAGACTGGTCGAGTTTTACGAGCAACGCGGGGCAAACGTTATCCTGCTATCGGAGTACGGGATTGTGCCCGTGTCCCGCCCCATACACATCAACCGGATATTGCGCAGCGCTGGTCTCATCAGCATTCGCATAGAGCGAGGTCTGGAATTGCTGGATGCGGGGGCATCCCAAGCATTTGCTGTATCCGACCACCAAATTGCACATATCTATACGAAAGACGAATCCATAAAAGCGCAAGTAATGAAGCTGTTGGCCGCCGAGGAAGGAGTAGATCTTTTATTGGATGGCGAGGGCAAAAAGCAATACCACCTCGATCATGAACGGGCTGGAGACATTGTGGCTATTGCGAAACCCGACAGTTGGTTTACCTATTATTTCTGGTTGGACGATAAGCTTGCACCTGATTATGCAACGGTTGTGGATATCCACAAGAAACCAGGTTATGATCCCGTGGAAATGTTCATGACCTCCAAACCCCGTGCAGCGTACAAATTACTCAGGAAGAAACTAGGGTTTCGGTATGTGATGGATGTTATACCATTGGATGCTACGTTGGTCAAGGGGTCGCATGGCGCAATCAACATACCGGAAGCCTATTACCCAGTTTTGATAACACGAGAAAAACAAGGGGAAGTTTTGGTGGAACCGGTGGCTATTAAAGACATGATATTGAACAGTATTTTTGGATAACCAGTAAAAAGCTTTCGTATGTTTAAACCTAGGAAATGTCCCATAAAATGGGTTTTATGCCTTGCCATTTTGTGCGGTTTGAGTGTGGTTGGTATGACCTTACAGGCTCAAGATGTCCAAGTACACCACCTCAAAGTAGACCATCTACAATACCCTGCGCTCCAGATGGTAAACGGTTATCCCGTTGGCGGTTATGCTATTGGAACGGGGCAACGGGTATTAATAGCCAATACCCAACCTGCGTTTGGCTGGGAATTGTCGGGCGCTCGTATGGGGATAATGCAATCGGCCTATCGGATAATGGTATCCCAAAATCGCGATAGCCTTACCAAGGGTGTCGGGGGCATTTGGGATTCCGGCAAAATGGAGTCTGAAGAATCCACCACGGTATTATATCAGGGTATTCCATTGGAGACCAATTCCAATTACTTCTGGCAAGTGATGGTGTGGGACGATCAAGGTAGGCCATCGTCCTGGTCGGCGATTTCTAATTTTTGGACAGCCGATAGCTTGAGCGACTACAACACCTCCGCTTACCCGTTGCAGAAAACCGATGAAATGCCCAAATCGCTGACCAAGGTTGACGATGTGGTGCGGATTGATTTTGGCAAGGCTTCATTCGGCCAGCTCCGCTTGACGCTGGCTGCTTCGAAAGACGGGGACACCATAACCGTGAGGTTGGGGGAGGCTGTAAATCCGGATGGCAGCATTAACCGTGATC
Organism: Parapedobacter tibetensis; assembly: GCF_024704835.1. Lineage (GTDB taxonomy): Bacteria > Bacteroidota > Bacteroidia > Sphingobacteriales > Sphingobacteriaceae > Parapedobacter > Parapedobacter tibetensis. Next base: position 68,886 of record NZ_JAMXBE010000013.1, on the reverse strand, counting down.
CCGGTGGAACCATTCGTTATGCCAAATACCAAGTGCCCTTGATGCGTGGACGACATACCTACCGATTGCAATTGAGTCCTAACCAACGTAATACGGGTCCACAAGCCATCAAAATGCCCGATTATATTGGCGAAGTGATGCCTTTTCGCTATGGTGAAGTAACTGGCCATGTAGGCGAATTGAAAAAGGATGATTTCGTCCGTTCCACTGTGCATTATCCTTTTGACGACTTCGCATCTGATTTTGAAAGCTCGGATTCGATATTGAACGCTGTGTGGGAATTGTGCAAGTATAGTATCAAAGCCACGTCCTTTGCTGGTATCTATGTAGATGGCGATCGCGAACGAATCCCTTATGAGGCGGATGCTTATATCAACCAGCTTTGCCATTATGGTGTAGACAAGGAATATAGCATGGCTCGCCGTTCGCATGAATACCTGCTCCACCATGCCACTTGGCCCACGGAATGGATTTTACAATCTGTACTCATGGCTTATCATGATTACTTGTATACAGGTGACATTCGCTCAGCACGACATTACTATGAAGACCTGAAAGCCAAATTGCTGTTGCCATTAAGGGAGAATAATGGCCTCATCAGCACAAAAACCGAGAAGCAAAATAAGCAACTGATGCAAGCCATCCATTTTCAAGGAGATGCGCTGCGGGATATTGTGGATTGGCCCCATACGGGGGGCTTCGGCATGGTGGGCAACGGAGAAACCGATGGGTTTGTGTTTACCACCTATAATGCTGTGGTCAACGCTTTCCATTACAAGGCACTTAGGGATATGGAGAAGCTGGCTGTAGCTTTAGGAAACCATGACGATGCCGCCCATTTTTCCATAAAAGCGGATGAAACGTATAAGGCATTCCAATCGCTGCTATGGGATAAACGTAAGCGCGTATTTCGCGATGGAATTGATACGGACCATGCATCGCTGCATACGAATATGATGGCGCTGGCATTTGGGTTGGTTCCGGAAAAAGAAACCCGCCATGTAATGGATTTTATCCGTTCAAGGGGGGTGGCTTGCAGTGTGTATGGTAGCCAGTTCCTGCTGGATGCCACTTATACAGCAGGTGACGCCAATTATGGGTTGTCTTTGCTCACTTCGCAGGGCGACCGAAGTTGGTACAACATGATCCGTGCTGGAAGTACCATTACAATGGAAGCTTGGGACAACAAATATAAGCCCAACCAAGATTGGAACCATGCATGGGGTGCGGTACCGGCCAATGCTATTCCGCGGAAATTGATGGGTGTGGAGCCATTGGAACCGGGCTGGAGAACATTCCGGGTGAGACCGCAGATCGGCTCATTGGAATGGGCAACCATCAAAGTACCTACCCTTAAAGGATCTGTCGACCTATCGTGTCGGCAAGGACAAGGTACCTATTCCATGCACCTGACCATACCGCCTAATACGCAAGCCTACATTGAAATCCCTGTTCAAGCCATTCCCAATCCACAAGTGACTGTTAATGGAAGAAAGGTTGATTTTGAGCTAGATCATGGATTCATCCGGTTATCAGCAATGGGCAGTGGAACCTATGATATCGAAGTCATGAAGTGAATGTTATTCGCACGGACCTGCCCATGCCTTGTTGCCGTTTAGCTATAAGATTTTTACCGCGATGGGCTCCAGTTGGTCGCCCGTATTCTCCACCTGCACTTCCACTTTTCCACCTTTACTCAGCGCATCAAATTCTATTGGGATGTCATCTGATCCTGTGAGGACGGTCTCATCCGTAAAATATAGCTCCAACAATTTATTGTCGGCCGTGCGTACGTATATTTCCCGTTGTTCCGACACGACTTTTTCAACGACGCCCTCATAGGTGCCTGATTCAACCAAATCGGTTCCTTTGTTCTCACCACAAGATTGCAGCAAGAAAAAGACAGCTGCAGTTACGAAGGCGATTATTCTTAATGTTTTCATGATTAATTATTTATATGGTTAACTGTTCCCTATACGAAATAACAACAGACATAACCAATGGTTTTGTTTATCTATCCACTGCCTCATTTGCGCCTGATAATGGTGGGCAGACCAACATGAGTGCGGGAATCCCAGACGCATCGTAACAACTGACCACATCAGTGGACTCCACTTGCTTGGTGTAATTTTTGCCCATAAGTCCCCTTGTCTTGTCGCGGTAATGCCAGCCGTAATTGATCGTACGGCGGAGCCACGGCAGGTATGCTGGTTTATCGCAATCTTCAATCAGACGGATAATGTATTGTGCAAAAATCGCAGTGTAGATCCCTTGTTCCTCCCCACCTTCATAGGGTAGCAACTGCATATCTCCGGACATGGTGTGAAAGGTATAGTCTGCAGCGAGAACGGCTTCATCCAAATAGCGCTGTTCCTTGGTCTCTTCATAAAGCATGACCGCCGCGCCGATGCATGTAGCCTGGTTGTATACGTGCGTCTTCCAATTTGGCGTATTGGAACCGTGCTTTGAATCGGCCACCGCACCGAGCTGCTTATCAAAGAGATTTTCAGATGCCCATGCATAGATTTTCTTGGCCTTCAAGAAGTAATCGGAATTCTTGGTGACCTTATATAAGGTCATGGCGGCGATAACGGTAGGATAATTGATGCAGGCCATCTTGCCACCGCCATCTTTCGGCTGGCTGGGATTGCGTTGGTTCCATTGCCAATACATCCCGCCCTCAACAGAATCATAGGATCCACCGTCGCCCACCACAGGAGAGCCGGACCAAACCCGTTCAAAGCCGCTCTCGGATAGCCTGAGGTAGTCTTCGTTTTTCGTAAGCTCGTAACCTCTGGCCAGCGAAATGACCCACCACATGATGTCGTCATAAATGAACCATACCTTGCCATTATCCCAATTGAACCGGTCATAATGGTCATGATTGCCTTGATAAATATCCGTGATTAATTGCTTATGTGCTCCCGAATTGGTTTTCTTAAATGCATTCATGGCCATATCCCAATAGATGGCCTGTGTCCAGATGGCGCCCACCGCTGTTTGCGCTTCCGTATCGCGCATATATAGCTTTCGTTCAGGATGGAGTAGGTGCCGGTTGAACGCTTCATAGGCTTCCGAGATATCGGCCTCTATATAGGGTGTCGTAAGATCTTCTCCAACCGTGGTGGGAATCGTGTCGCTATTGGCATCGCAGCGAACGAGGAATGCCGGTATAATGCTTACTAATAAATAATAAAGGGTCATTTTCTGGATATTTTTTATTGTTTATGATTTTGTAGCTATGTTGTGGTTATAATCAAGGCAAATGTACAATTTCATATGTATAAATCGTTTTAGTAGTTTTAAAAAGTAGGCGACAATGCAGGTAACGTCTTCAGGTAAGCACAGGATACCCCTCTCAGTCATTCTTATTATCTTGCGTATGATTATAAACCATGTATAAGACTACGATGATCAGATTATGTATAATTGCCTTGCTTTTATTGTTTATCGGCCAAACAATGTACGGACAGGTTTGGCAAGCCAAATGGATAGCGGCAGTAGACGGAAAGGACACAGTCAATGCATGGTTTGCGTTTCGCAAGGACATCGAAATAGCTAACGTGCCTAAGGCAGCGGTAGCTAAAATCGCTGTAGATAGCAAGTATTGGCTATGGGTAAATGGCGAAATGGTGGTATTTGAAGGCGGGCTGAAAAGAGGCCCTAACCCGTATGATACCTATTATGATGAGGTGGATATTGCCCCTTATCTACAAAAAGGGCGGAATACCGTGGCTGTGAAGCTGTGGTTTTTCGGAAAGGACGGATTTTCACATAAGAATAGTGGACAAGCGGGATTGTTGTTTGATTGCGTTGCGGAAGGTGTTTCGTTGGTGAGTGACAGCTCATGGCGGGCTGAGCCGTTGCGGACTTACCAAACTGCACCACCGCCGTTGCCCAATTATCGCTTACCTGAATCAAGCATAGGGTATGATGCTCGGCTGGAGCAGGCGGACTGGAAAGACCCCAATCAAATGGAGGAGATGCCCAACGCCATTGAAATCGGCAGCGCAGGCATATTGCCTTGGAATAAGCTTGTACGACGTCCGATTCCGTTATGGAAGGATTTCGGATTAAAAAACTACGTAGGTAATCTTAAAACCTATCAGCAACGTGGAGACACCATCCTATGTCAATTGCCGTATAATGCCCAATTCACCCCTTACCTCCGAGTAAAGGCACGGGCTGGGCAAAAAATCGTGATGATGACCGATAATTATGTTCATTATAATGGATCTGACGACAATATTCGTGCGGAGTACATTACCAAGGAAGGTGTTCAGGAATATGAAAGCCTGGGATGGCTGAATGGCCATTGGATGTACTACATCATCCCAGAAGGCGTGGAAGTGCTGGATCTAAAATATAGAGAGACAGGCTATGATACCGAATTTGCAGGAAGTTTTTCATCAAGTGACGACTTCTTGAATAAACTATGGGAAAAGGCTCGACGGACGCTATATATTACCATGCGCGACACGTATATGGACTGCCCGGATAGGGAGCGTGCACAATGGACCGGTGATGCGGTGTTAGAAGCCGAAGAGGCCTTTTATGCCTTGGATACCGCTTCACATGCCTTGGCGCGCAAGTGGTTATATGAATTGATTGGATGGCAGCGGGAAGACAGCAGCCTATATGCCCCAGTGCCAGCAGGTAATTGGGACAAAGAACTGCCGGACCAAGTGTTGGCCAGCATCGGCTATTATGGAATATGGACATACTATCTCCATACGGGTGATTTGCAGGCCTTGGAGGACCTATATCCGGCCATACAGCGCTACTTAGCGCTATGGGAAAAAGAGGAAAGTGGACTGGTGAAGATAAGGGAGGGAGGTTGGCTTTGGGGCGACTGGGGTGACAACAAGGATATGCTTCCCATTTTTAACCTATGGTATTACCTGGCGTTGAAAGGAAGCCAATTGATGGCCGGCGAATTGGGGCTGCAGGAAGATGAGGCAAAACATGCCCAAGCCATGCGGTTGTTTGCCCATTCCTTCAATCAGCGATTTTGGAATGGGAAGGCATACCGGGATCCACAATATACAGGTAAGACGGATGACCGGGTGCATGCATTGGCAGTGGTTTCTGGTGTGGCGGATTCCAGTAAATCTCCGGCAATCATGGACGTTTTCGCAACGGAGGAGCATGCCAGCCCCTATATGGAAAAATATGTTTATGAGGCCATGTACCAGATGGGTTTTCCGGAAGAAGCCAATGTCCGCCATGAAAAACGCTTCTCCATGATGGTCAATAACGAGTACTTCAGCACATTGTTTGAAGGTTGGGGCATCGGCGGAGAGGGATTTGGCGGTGGAACGGTCAACCATGCATGGAGTGGAGGAGGGCTGACGATCTTATCGAGCTATTTATGTGGTATAAGGCCTTTGGAGCCAGGATATAAGACATTCCTCGTGGCTCCGCAGCTAGGGGCGATCACGCAGGCTTCAGCAGCGGTGGCAAGTGTTCGGGGGATGATTAAAGCAAGTTTTAATCGAAATCAAGATACACTCAATATGGAGCTCACGGTACCCGAAGGTGCTACCGCAATTCTTCAATTACCTGCTGGAAAACACCGCGAAGTTATCGTTAATGGAAACCAACATGATTTCGACCGGCATCCGCAAATCCACCTGCCTCACGGCAATTGGTTCGTGAAATCGATTACCGATTAATCCCAGCGCATTTGGGCTTAATTTCGGTTTTTTCAGGACACAGCAGGATGGCCGTTATTATTTTTTTTCTCAACTTAGAAAAAATTTGGACAGTGAGGTCCGGAATGTTATAAACTTATTAAGCAGTTATCATAGGAAGCGGAGCATCTACATGTCAATGTAGCGTTGCTTGTATATAGACAGTTGGGCTGCTCAATAACCGATGATATAGCTTGATCGTGCAAACGTTTACAATAAACTGCCAAAATGCCAAATTATGCCTATATAATGCTAAAAGAAATTTTTCTGTTAATGATATGTTTCGTGGGCCTCCCGGTATTTGCACAAGACCAGGCTGAGCGGCATTACTTATATCCCGTACTCAAGCCTCGGCACGAAGCTAAGCCTAAGGTTATTGGATGGGCCCGGGAACGTGTCGAAGAGAAACTTGATCGGGGCATACTAGCCGTATCAAATGGTGAGGGACAGGTGTATATCAGTTGGCGTTTGCTGAAGACCGATCCGGCCGAGACGGCTTTCAATGTGTACCGTGCCATAGGTAACGGCAAAGGGCAAAAACTCAATAACAAGCCACTCCTCGTTACCACGGATTTTATTGACAAAGAACCAGTGCGTGGCCAAGAATGTGCTTATTGGGTTGCACCAGTAGTTGCAGGCAAGGAGCTGGAACCTTCAGAGAAGACAGTTGCACGTACAATGGCCCATGAACTTTATAAGACCATCAAACTACATGGGGAGCATATGCCCCAGAAAATTGGTGTTGCAGATCTCAATGGCGATGGCGAATTGGATTTTGTAATCAAGCAGCCCAACCGTTCAATTGACCCAGGGGGGCGGCCTAATACAGACGACTCAACTTACAAATTGGAGGCGTACCTCGGCGACGGCACGTTTCTCTGGCGTGTGGATCTTGGGCCGGGTATAGAGCAGGGCATCTGGTATTCGCCTTATGTGGTTTATGATTTTGACGGTGATGGGAAAGCTGAAGTGGCCGTTAAGACTGCCCCCAACGGTAAACGTGATCCTGATGGACGCGTCCGAAGCGGGGAAGAAGCTATTTCAATTCTTGACGGCATGACCGGTGAAGAATTGGTAAGGGCGCCATGGCCCAAACGTGATCCACGTTATGGCGACTACAATCGGCTTAATCGCAACCAAATTGGCATGGCTTATCTCGATGGAAAGACGCCGTGCCTATTGCTTGGGCGTGGTACGTATAAGTTGATGACCTTAACTGCCTACCAATTTCATGAAAAAAAATTGGAACAACTGTGGCATTGGGACGGGGATGAAGAAAACCCCATCATTCGCCATCAGGGAGCGCACAACATGCATGCTGTTGACGTGGACGGGGATGGCCGGGATGAGGTAGTGCTTGGCGCGGTGGTGATTGATGATGACGGCACGGCGCTTTGGTCTACTGGATTCGGACATCCAGATAAAGTATTCGTAAGCGATATAGATCCAACCCGTCTTGGGCTGGAGATTGCATATGTTCAGGAGGACTGGCATTTTGACGGTTATGGAGTGAACCTTGTTGATGCCAAAACTGGTGAAACCCTATGGGGTATCGGACATAAAACATACCATGTAGGTCATGGTATGGTGGCAGACATTGACCCGTCCATTCCGGGACTTGAATTTTTTGCAGCGGAAGATCCAAAAGGAAATGGCAACGGAAAATCAACGGAGAAATACCTACTCTCGGCACAGGGCAAATACCTCGCGCGTAATGACGGGGTACCTGGACAATTGAATTGGATTTTTTGGGATGATGACTTGCTGCGGGAAGAAATTATAAGCCAACCATCGATGAATAAGCGCCCCCAATTTCCCATGGCAAGCAAACTTTCCGTGACCAAATATAATGGGCCAATCGTTGCAGAAGGTATGGAAGGGAGTATTAAAATGATAGCGGATGTCGCGGGTGACTGGCGTGAAGAACTTATTACGGTTTTGCCGGGTGAACTACGTATCTATACGACCACCTTCCCGGCAACCGACCGGCGTGTATGTTTGTTGCAGGATCTGGTATACCGCAATGGGGTAGCTCACCGATCTATGGGGTATGATCAGTCACCATTGACAAGCTACTACTTGGGTGTGAATGCGGAGGATGCGTCCAAATACACACCAATCCAGTACCCACCGATGACGGAAATACCTTCGACGCAATAGTCAGAAGGTATAGGGCATCAATATGATGAGGCGATGTGCGCATTGGTGACTTTTTTAGAGCTGCTTAAGTGTCTTGTTGACATAACTAATTTTTAACCAAAATAATCCATTATGAGAAAATTGTATGACTTAGTACTACTGGGAAAATTTATCCTGATTTTCCTTAGTGTGGTGTATTGCACGGTTGTGCATGCACAGGAAATTCTCGCGATAAGCGGTACGGTCACCGCTTCGGAAGACAGCAGTCCGCTAGAAGGTGTTTCGGTTGCCGTACGGGGACAAGCAACTACTACTCAAACCGATAAACAAGGGAACTACCATATCAATGCGGCCAAGGGGAGCTATTTGGTATTCCGTTCAATAGGTTTTGAAGAACAAGCGGTCGAAGTGGTAGGCAGTACCATCGACATCGTACTCATAGCCAGCCAAAGTCATTTGGATGAAGTGGTGGTGGTGGGGTATGGTACGCAACTTAAGCGTGATGTGACAGGCGCGGTATCCCGTGTTTCAGCGTCCACTATTCAGGAGCGCCCCGTGCAAAACTTATTTGAGGCCTTGCAGGGCAAAGTTGCGGGAATCAATGCTTCGACGAATTTTAGACCTGGGGAGCTTCCTGTAATCAGAATCCGCGGTAATCGGTCTTTGAATGCTTCCAATGAACCTTTATATGTGATAGACAATATTCCGCTTGTAGCAGGCAGCATCACGGATATCAGTCCCAATGATATTGAGTCGATGGAAATTCTGAAAGATGCTTCGGCTACCGCTATTTACGGTTCAAGGGGTGCGAACGGCGTTGTACTGATTACCACGAAAAAGGGATCGGCGGGCAGGGTAACTGTAAACTATCGTGCAACAACTACCTTGGATCGATATAAATCATTGACTGAGTGGATGGGTGGCGGGGAGTATATCGATCGTTGGCGGGAGAGCCTAATGAATGGCGGCTTGTATAGTACCGCTGAGTTCACCGACCTGAATACCCCCATTGTTCCCGGTTATCCTGACCCATTTGAGGATGAGCAACGGATGGGGTTAGGCCAAGATGTCAATGCCCGCAACAATGTTTGGAAGGGCTATGAATGGGATGTGTTTGGTGAAACGGTAAGAACAAGGTCAACCACTGCACAGGAACAGGCTTGGGGATGGCCTGCTCAGGTACCTATCTACAATTCGGCCAATATCCCCACTTATGATTGGATAGATAATGCGATACGGCAAGGGGTCACCCAAAACCACCAATTGTCAGTGTCCGCTGGTACCGAAACATCCAGGGTTTACTTGTCTATGGATTACTTCGATCAGTTGGGTGTACAGAAAGATCAGGATTACGAGCGTTTCGCGGTGAATCTCAACGGAGACATTACCCCAAATAGCTGGCTGACAGTTGGAGCTTCTGTGATGGCTTCCTTGGCGGTACAAAATTTCGGTATTCTTCCCCCAAATACTTCTAATACAGGGTCTAAAGATTTGTATTCTAGGGCTGCTGATCAATTTCCCTATGCACCAATGAAGGATGAAAATGGAGATTACATACGCAATTCAGGGGGTAATTTGCAATTGTTTAACCCCTTAATTGACATCGACCAAGTGAAAAACGAAAGACGGATAGGAGCAGTCTCACCCAACCTTTTTGCCGAAGTGAAATTCATACCTTGGCTGAAATACCGGTTGAATTTTGGTGCTCAGTTTCGGAGTTTTAGGAATGGGTTATGGACGGGCCCCGAAGCGACCAGCCACCTCACGAACCGGCCCAACACCGCCGGATATAACACGAGCCAGCAGTTTTCTTGGGTAGCTGAAAACCTCCTCTTTGTGGATAAAACGTTCGCTGATATTCATACCATCAATGTGACATTGCTTCAATCGGCCCAACGGTTCCGTACAGAGAACATCGGAGCTAATGTAGCGGGAAACATTTATGATATCAGTTACTGGTATGACTTGGCGTCGAATACCAATGGTGCTCCTCAGGGCTATGGAACAGGTTTTTCGGAAAATACGTTGATGTCATGGATGGGACGCGTGAACTACAGCTTATTGGATAGATATTTGGTGACCGTTACTGGACGCTATGATGGCTCTTCGGTATTGGCGCCGGGTCACAAGTGGGATTTCTTTCCTTCATTTGCCCTCGCATGGAAAATGCAGGAAGAGGAGTTCTTGGCTGGTGTCGACTGGTTGAATGAGTTGAAGCTCCGTGTGGGGTACGGGATCACGGGAAATTCAGCTGTTAATCCATACTCCACATCTGGACCATTGAGCCGCAACCCCTATGTCTTTGGTTCGACTCCAGCAATAGGGTACCTCCCCCAACTGGTGAAAAATCCGTTGCTTGGTTGGGAAAAAACAGCACAAATAAATGTGGGTGTGGATTTTGCCATTGTAGATAACAGGTTCTCCGGTTCCATTGAATATTATGAAGGCAATACATTCGATTTGATTATGCCCAAGACACTGCCCGCGGTTTCAGGGTACGTACAAAAACTGGAAAACGTGGGCAAAACAAGAAATCGGGGGGTTGAGCTTACATTGTCAACGGTCAACATCAGAAACGATAATTTCAGTTGGTCCACTGATTTCAACTGGAGCAACAATAGGGAGGAAATCGTCGAACTGCTGAACGGCAAGGAAGACATGTTGGCCAACCGTTGGTTTATCGGTCAGCCACTGCAAGTCTACTTTCAATATGACAACGCAGGCATTTGGCAGAATACAACGGAGGACTTAGCTGAGATGGCTAAATTCAATGCAAATGGCCACCAATTCCATCCCGGCACGATCAAAGTGGTAGACCAAAATGGCGATTACCGGATCACAGGTGATGACATGGTGGTATTAGGAACCACACGTCCGAAATGGACTGGTGGTATCACGAATACGCTCACCTATAAGAATTGGACATTTAGCTCGTTTATCTACGCTAGGTGGGGACAGACGTACTTTGGTGGATATCCTAATTCCTACGGTGGAATATGGCCGAATGGCAGGGTAGAAAACGACGTATGGCGGTGGGATAACCCTGACGGGAAGTGGCCCATGCCCAACTCTGGCAATGTCGAAAATATTACAGCAGCCATGCAGTACCATGATGGTTCCTTCATTGCGGTAAGAAATATTTCGTTAAGTTATGATTTCCCGCAAAGTTGGCTTGCGGGAAGATTCATAAAAAACATCCAATTAAACGCACAGGTGTTGAACCCCTTTATATTCGGAAAGGACATTGTTAAATACGGCATCAACCCGGATGATGAAACCAATTGGTCAGTCGCCTCTTCCAATACGAATCCGCTTGGTGGTATGAACAACAATACAGTAGTGCCACAATCCTACGTATTTGGCTTGAGGGCAGGTTTTTAACATTTATTGATTTGTTTACTCTATATACAGTATAATCATGAAAAGATACATCGCATTTTTATTGATAATGGCTACCATGCTTTCCTGCAAGGATTTTCTGGAGGAAAAGCAGGTCTCTACCCTTACCCAGGATTATTACAATACGGAGAGTGGGCTGGAAGTGATGATAAAGAGCTTATATGTGTACGCTCGCGTGAAACATGAATGGGATGCCAATGGTGCTAGGCTTATTGAAACCGAGACAGATGCTTACATGACCTCATCAGCCCCCGTAGCTCGGATGACAAGCGCCGAGTATGGCACGGATGTAAGCCGTATTGCCGGAAACATCAATAACTTCCTTGGATCGGCCAACTCGAATTATGCACCGATGGGTGCATATCCGCATATCAACAATTGCAACATCGCCCTTGACCAAATAGATAATGTACATCCTGGTATGTACGGCACGGATCTAGCCTTCAGTAATGAACGCAAGGCTGAGGTGTTGTTTTTGCGGGCTTGGGCCTACTATTTGGTGTCCAATCAGCTTGGGGACGTGCCGCTACTACTCGAACCGAAACGAGAAGATAATGGAATTTATTATTATCCAAAAACCAGTTTGGAGGATATCTATAAAAAAATCATCACGGATGTTCGTTTCGCCTATGAACACCTCCCGCCAAACCAATCCGACTATGGCAGGGTGACCAAATGGGCAGCTGGGCATTTTCTCGCAAAGCTATACCTGAACAGGGCACAAGCTGCAGGGTTCCAAAGCAGTGCAGAAGAACATCTCCGTATGCTTTACAAAGGCAGTGTGTCTACCGACTTGGACTCGGTCATCAGTGTGACCACAGAGGTCATCAATGGCATGGGAGGCGAAAGTATTGGTCTGGCTCCGGATTACTGGATGTTGTTTGACCCCGAAGTCGCTGAAAGCACTCCGCATAAGGAGGTGCTTTGGTCAGCACAGTTTGATGTGAATACATCACTCAATGGCAGGTTCGGAGGCAATCGGTCCGTGAATTACCACGTGGGTAATTATACGGACCAGACAGGAGTAACTAGGGCAATGGCCTACGGACGACCGTTCGGTACGTTCAAACCTACAGACTGGGCATATGACAATTTTAGGGATAAGGTAAACGATTCACGCTATTATAAAACGTTTTCCTATGAGTACGTCAGCAACATGCCGCCAAGCACGAGCACGTCCTATACGTGGAACACAGCGGCAGCTGCATGGTGGAATGTCAATAAGCCGGATGGTGAACCCACTGTTTCAGCGGGGGAAAAGCGGATTTTGCAAGACTCTAGGGCATTGATTTATATCGAAAACCAAAAGGAAGAAGCATTGGATTCGGCTACAGTGATGAGCCAGCCGTATCAATTCATGGTACGCTGGATCAAATCTGCGAACACGGGTAAGTATTATTACCGGCTTTTCATTGACGGCTCCAATATGGGGCTTGCCACTACACGAAATGCACCTTATCTTGCTTCAAAAAAATATGTCGACCCGATGCGGGGTGGCAGTGCGGATGAAGCCAATTTCAACAGTGAAGCTGGTACTCGTGATGCTATACTGATGCGCCTTGCCGAAACCTTCCTCATCCGGGCTGAAGCCTATGGGCGCAAAGGACAATATGGGTTGGCAGTGGATGACATCAACGTGCTAAGGAGACGTGCAGCCTATAAAGCCGGTGAAAGCCGCCCACAGGTGTTGGCCCAATGGGAGCCGAAGGCTGCTACATTACCAGCCGAAGAAAGACAGGCACCCTACCAAAGCAGCGCCAATACGTATGACAAAATTAATGTTTCTATGAACCATTTCACTCCGGGTACGCCGGAAGCTACCCAAGAGGGATACATCCCGACCGTTACAACGATGGCTGACATGTTCATACACTTTATATACAATGAGAAAGTCAGGGAATTTTTATCAGAAGGCATCGCTTGGGAAGATCAACACAACACTGGGATACTCTATGACCGGGTGATTTATTTCAACCAAATGGCCTCGGACCGGAGTGGTTTGTGGCCTGTGGCAACAAATACGGACAACGGTAACGGACAGAACGGCAATGGTAAAGGCCAAATGGCCAAGCACCATACGTTCCGCCCATGGCCGAATGCTTTCCTCGTACAGCTTACCGATGAGAATGGCAATCCGCTTGACGAGACAACAAGAAATGCTTACCAAAATCCGGGATATTAATGGATATGGGGGCTCTTTTGGATTAAGGCACGGAGGATACCCCTGTATACCCGAGAGGAAATCTATTTGGAAACACCAAACCCCTCCAATTTTATAGTATGGTGGGATGCGGATCCGCTGCGGGAATTATTAGATCACACCACATATTTATTCGATTTGATAGATTTTCAATGCATCGATGGAATGCCGGGAATATGTGGAGCGAAAACCGAAGTAGCCCTTGGTAAGCGGTTCGGGGTCTTCATGGCTGAATACCAATTCGCCGTCCACCCAAAAGGAAGTGGTGCCATCCTTTACAACGGTACGTATATGATAAGTACGGTTTGCTTCAAGCAGTTGGTCATCCCGCTCGTAAAGCAAGGGCTTCTCACCCGTGCCTTCGTACTTCCGAAAACGCGTAGTGGTATTGGTATTGCCACCCATACCCACATAATAAAGTGATAATGAATCATATTCTTCAAATATACCCGAGCGGGAAAATAATGAATCACGATTTGGATCGGTGGCCATCCAGAATTGGTTTAAGTCCGATACTCGGTCATTGGCTCCGCTGTCTAGTACCACCGTACGTTCGTACTCGATTTCGATATTCCCTTCCAGTTGGTGGTTTAACCAAACCGTTACCCCACCATAAGTGTCCATCCACAATTTTCCATCCTTTACGTATACGGAAGACGCTGGAGCGGGTGCGATTTCCATCACCCACTTGGTGCTGTCCAGTTTGTCAAATTGCTCTTCGAACAGGAGTTGCCGGGTCTCTTGAGAATCTGTTGTTTCCCGTGCCGACTGCTGGGGTGATTGGTACGACGATAAGGCCGTTGAAATCGATAGCAATGCTGGGATAATATGATATAAACGCATGCTGCTAAAATGAACAAAATAATGATAAAAAAATAATTTGAATTGAAATATGGCTGATAAAAACAGACTGAATAGAAGAACCTTTGTCAAGCAATCATTCGCACTTGCTTCCGCTTTTCCTTTATACCACTCCCTGCCGTGGCTAGCCACGGAAAAGGACAATGGACGCGGGGTACCCCTGCAATGGATGGGAAACCATAAGCCCACGATGCCCATGGGATTGACCTGGGGAGTGCCTTGGCAACAAGGTGAATTGTTCAATGTCGATAAATTGAATTTACAGGAAAATGACTTGTCAAGTGTCACCCTGCAAAGTTGGGTGACGGCCCGTTGGCCCGACGGTTCGCTGAAATGGACAGCCCACGCTGTGCCTGCAGCAACATATATCGGCGACCAACTTTTGCTGACCACACAACCTAAGGGCGCTAATCGAGCCCTCGACCCACAGTTGGTTGTTGTTGATGAGGACCAGCATGTTACTGTTGATACCGGTAAAGCTTCTTTCCGGTTCAACAAGAACGGCGATGCATTGATAGCTGAAATACGCAGGGGCAACAAGGTGTTGGCCAAGGAGGGCCAATTGGTGCTAAATGTACGCAATAGCTCCGATCCGGAGCAAGGAATGCCCATGGTCGCGCAGGATTTTATCAGCGAAATCGCCCAAGTGGAGGTAGAGCAGCGCGGACCCATACGTGCCGTTATCAAAGTTACAGGCAGTCATCAGTCAGCAGAAGGCAGGCAACTGCTGCCTTTTGTTGTTCGGTTTTATATATATGCCGCTGGGGAATCGATGCGTGTGGTACATAGTATCGTCTATGACGCAGACGAGCAGCAGGATTTCATCAGCGGATTGGGGTTACGGTTTACCATGCCACTGACCGATGAACTGTACAACAGGCATGTCCGCTTCTGCGGCGCCGATGAAGGCGTATTTGGCGAGGCAGTCAAAGGACTCACGGGGCTTCGAAGGGATCCAGGAAAATCGGTGCGGGACGCACAGGTGGCCGGCAAGGCAACCCCGCCCGAAGAAGATTTCCATCCTTCGGTTAAAAAGAATATACATTACATCGCTACATTTGGCGACTACACCTTATTGCAGCCAAATCCCGAAGGTTTTGAAATTAGAAAGCGCACCAAAAAAGGCCACGCCTGGCTGCAGTCGGCTTTTGGCCAGCGTGCGGCCGGCGTAGGTTACTTGGGCGGGCCGTCCGGAGGGGTTGCTTTTGGTATCCGGAATTTCTGGAAGAGTTTCCCGGCACAACTGGATATCCGGCACGCGGAAACGGAGCAAGCCCAAGTAACCTTATGGCTTTGGGCGCCGGATGCCCAGCCGATGGATCTGCGCTTTTACCATGATGGCATGGGGCAGGATACACATCAAAAACAGCTGGACGCGCTCGATATCAATTATGAAGATTATGAGCCCGGCTTCGGCACTCCTCATGGGGTGGCGCGCACCAGCGAAATGGAACTTTGGGCCTTGGATCATACCCCTGCGGCGGCAGACTTAACCGCGCTGGCCGCACAAATCAATGAGCCCCCTTTGTTGGTTTGTCAACCAGCGTATTATCACGATACCGGTATTTTTGGAGGGGCGTTCTCTCCGGTCAATCAACAAGATGCCACGGAACAGGCCATCGAAGAGCAGCTCGCGTTCTACATTGAGTATTATAAGACACAAATAGAACAGCACAAGTGGTATGGTTTCTGGAATTACGGAGACGTGATGCATAGCTATGACCGAGACCGGCATATGTGGCGCTATGATGTGGGAGGCTTTGCTTGGGACAATTCCGAGCTATCAACAGATTTATGGCTATGGTACTATTTCTTACGGACAGGGAGATACGATGTGTTCCGGATGGCCGAGGCGATGACTCGGCATACCGGAGAGGTGGATGTACATCATATTGGTCCCTTCAGTCCCTTGGGCTCCAGACATAATGTGCAACATTGGGGTTGCAGTGCCAAACAGCTACGTATTAGCACTGTGGCCAACCGACGGTTTTACTACTACCTAACAGCCGATGAACGAATAGGGGACTTGATGCGGGAGCAATTGGATGCCGCAGCAACCGTCAGGCGCATCGTGCCGGGTCGCAAAATCGGGCAACGGGCTGCCGATAAGGAAGGCTATGCAAGCATTGGCTTTGGTACCGATTGGGGAGCTCTTGCTGCGGCGTGGTTTACCGAATGGGAACGTACGGCCGACAAGCGTATGCGGGCTCGGCTGGAAAATAGCATGCGTACCATTGCCGCGCAACCCCGTGGTTTTTTTACCGGTGTTGCGCTTATGGACTTGGAGACGGGGGAATTTTCAAGGGCTGATTCGGAGCGGATCTCTGTATCACATCTTAGTGCCGCTTTTGGCCTTCCAGAAATCTGTACGGAATTGATTGAAAATTTCGATATCCCCGAGTTCAGCGCTGCTTGGCTACAGTATTGCCGTTTGTACAACGCGTCAGAAACGCTGCAACAGGAAGAACTGGGTAAACCATTGGGTAAGCTCAACCTTGCACAGGGGCACAGTAAGCTCACCGCGTATGCAGCCAGGAAATTGTCAGATAAGGAGTTGGGGCAACGGGCATGGGCTGAATTTTATGCTGCTGGGGCGGGCATGCCCGTGGCCATGCCGACTACCCATATCGTCATACCCCCCGATGTCCTCGCTCCCGTAATGGAAGCTCCTGTCTCCACCAACGCGGCAGCCCAATGGGGGCTTGCAGCCATGCAGTGTTTGGCCTTTATTGGATCACCTTAAAGGCTCCTATGGATACAGCTATTTAGGACACCAATTAATGAAAAAAACAGGATACACCATGATGGTCGACAATTGAAAGATTCGTAGTTTAGCAGACATATTAAACCAGTTATATTCATAGTAAAATGTTGAAAATACAGTTAATTAGCAAAGCGTTTTTTTATACGGCACTTTCTCTTTCGGTATATTCCTGCAAGGAGCCGGGCAAACAACAAGAGACTGCCAACGACGTGAATACCCCCCTACATCTGCTACAACCCGATTACTCAGTGTTTTATGGACAAACAGATAAGGACGCCGTGAAGGTGGTGCTCGATCGGGTACATGCCTATTTAGATGAGGCCACCCCTGTGGCGTTGGTCGATGCCGATACCAATACACCAGTGGATAATCTAGCTGATATTGATACCAATACCCGCTTTGAGCAGGGCAACTTCCGCCTGATTAGCTATGAGTGGGGAGTCACCTACGGGGCCATGTTGTTGGCATCGGAAGCGACGGGCGACCAGCGCTATCAGGAGTACACACAAAAACGGGTAAATTTTATTGCCGACGTAGTACAGGCATACCGGAATTTCGAGGCAACATCCTCCAACTTCAGAAGCCCCGTACATTCGGTTACCCATCCAAGGGCCCTCGATGATGCAGGCGCAATGTGTGCGGCCATCATCAAAACGCAACAGTCTGGGGTGATTCAAAAAGACATACGTCCAATCATTGACAATTATGTGGATTATATTCTTAATAAAGAGTTTAGGCTTACGGACGGCACCTTGGCGCGCAACAGGCCTCAGCCCAATACGCTTTGGCTTGACGACCTTTACATGAGCCTTCCTGCGCTCGTGCAAATGGGAAAATTGACTGGCGAAAGTCGCTATTTTGATGAAGCATTACGGCAGTTTTGGTTGTTTGCCGATCGGATGTTTGTGCAAGATAAAGGACTGTATATGCATGGGTGGGTACAGGATATGGAGCCCCATCCTGTATTTCATTGGGCCCGGGCGAATGGTTGGGCCTTGTTAACCAAGGTCGAAATCCTGCGAGTGCTTCCGGAAGACCATCCTGCCCGTGAAAAATTGTTGGCGCAGTACAGGGCACACGTTGGTGGGCTGGCTGTATTGCAACACGGCACCGGTTTCTGGCATCAATTGCTTGACCGAAACGATACGTACCTGGAAACATCGGCTACGGCCATATACGCATACTGTATTGCTCATGGCATTAATAACGGCTGGTTGGATGCCAAAGCCTACGGCCCAATGGCTTTACAGGCCTGGAATGCGGTAAGCACGATGGTCAATGAAGAAGGACAAGTGGAGGGGACCTGTGTGGGTACCGGGATGGGCTTTGACCCGGCATTCTACTACCATCGACCAGTCAATAAGTATGCCGCCCACGGTTATGGTCCTGCTTTGCTTGCAGGGGCAGAGATTTATCGCCTGCTAGACGGATTTAAATACGAAATCAACGATAGCTCCGTGCAGTTTTTGGATAACTGATGAAGAGAAAATATATCTTATGGGCCTGTATAATATTCCCGTTGTTATCCATGCAGCCGCCCCGGCCAACCGTATACATCATCGGTGACTCTACCGTGCGCAATACCCATGAAGTGCAACAGGGGTGGGGGAGTCACCTGGCAGATTATTTAGATACTTCCCGTGTTCGGGTAGATAACAACGCCATGGCGGGACGCAGTACACGCACTTTTATCAAAGAAGGCCGTTGGGCAAAAGTATGCTCCTTATTGCATAAGGGCGACTATGTGCTCATCCAATTTGGGCATAATGAGGGTAGCGAACCCGATACCACAAGGGCAGGGTACCGGGGGGTGCTCCGGGGCACCGGTGATGAAGCCAAGCAAGAGAAAGTTCATTTCATAGACCTAAATAAGCGCACGGCGGATAAGTACGACCAGATGGGTGCCGACGAAGAAGCCAAGGAAATATACAATCCCATCACTCGGCAACAGGAAACGGTTTATACCTATGGCCGGTACCTAGCTGCCTTTGTGCAGGAGGCAAAATCCAAAGGTGCAACGGTGTACATATGCTCGCCAATACCGCGTAATAATTGGAAGGGAGGCACGGTAGCTACCAGCACGGAAAGTTATCCGCAATGGGCCAAGCAGATAGCTGAACAACAGGATGCGTATTACATAGATCTGCATGAACGTATTGTTACAAAATACAATGGGATGGGCTCCGCAAAGGTGCAGGCATACTTTACAGAAGCTGACCATACCCATACCAATGAAACAGGGGCGAGAATGAATGCAAAAACCGTGGCTGAGACCATTGCGTCTTTGGTTCAAAATCCGTTGAAAGAATACCTGAAACTAAACTAATATATGAATAAGTGCTATTTAATCTTGATGCTTGTAATGGGATGGCATTTGTCCTATTCCCAAGAAGTAACCCCAAGTGAGGATGAAGTAATCGTTAAAAAAGTGGCGGATTACATTTTAGGCAAAGCGGAATTCGCCTTTGCCGACAAAACCGGTAACACCTATACCAAAACCTCCGATATCCCCAAGGATGTGGAAGTTGATTTCAAGTCCTCATACGGTGCCTGGCATTATACAAATGGTGTAATCAACATGGCTATGCTCAACCTCTATGATTTCACGGGAGAAGAGAAATATGCCAAGTATGCACAAGACCATGTGCTTTTCGGGTTTGACAATTACGCCTATTTTCAACGTATCTTCAAACATGACCGCCCTCATCACCGTTTTCCTTTTGGCCAACTTTGGACGATGGAGGAATTGGATGACTTTGGTGCTATGAGTGCAAGTATCCTCGACGTGTATCAACATACACCCCGCCAGGAATATAAAGTATATTTGGAAAATGGTATTAAACGACTGAGCGATGGCCAAGCCAGGTTATCCGATGGTACGTTGGTACGTACGTTCCCGGTTGATAAAACCTTATGGGCGGATGATCTGTACATGAGTGTGCCCTTTTTGGCAAGGATGGCCCAATTTACCGGCAATGGAAGGTATTTCGATGATGCGATCAACCAACTATTGAATTTTGATAAATACCTGTGGCATGGAGGCAAAGGGCTTTATTACCACTGTTACTATTCAACCAACAAACAAAACGGTGTAGCCCATTGGGGGCGCAGCAATGGCTGGTTGGTGGTGGCTCAGCTGCATTTGTTGGACAAGTTACCCAAAGATCACCCAAATCGGCAAGATGTCATTGCTAATCTACAGAAGCAATTGATCGGTCTAGCCCGCTACCAAGACGCTGAAGGGCTTTGGCATCAGTTAATCGACAAACCTGATTCTTATGCGGAAGCTTCGGCCACAGCCATGTTTGTACAGGGGTTTGCCAAAGCCGTAAACGAAGGCTGGCTTGATGCGCATTATGCTTCTGTGGCCTTGGTAGGGTGGGAAGGCATGAAGCAACATTTCATTACGGAGGATGGGCAGGTGAACGATATTTGCGTAGGTACGGGAATTGCAGATAATTTGCGTTTTTACTACACCCGCCCCGCCCGTCCAAATGAAAAACACGGAGTGGGTTCGGTGATTGATGCGGGAATAGAAATTGTCAAATTGAAAAGGAAACTAGCGGAGAAAGACAAGTGATGGAACCGACTAAGTATAGGGGTATCGATAGACGGCAGTTCATTGCTGGCTTGTCCATGATGGCCGTGGGGCTGCCCTTAGGGGCTGCTACATCTAGGAGAGGTATGGAGGAGCATTTACCTGAATCAGATTTTAGCCGTAAGCTAGTGCCCGTAGGTCGCGCCCTCGAAATGGAAGGATATTACGTATGGTGCAATAGTCCGATTATCGGTGACGATGGGAAGACGCATGTATTTTTTTCCCGATGGGATGCAAAGCGGGGTATGAGTGGCTGGATAAATGGTTGCGAAATTGCACATGCAGTGGCGGATAATCCCATGAGCACCTTCCAATTAGTTGGGCCGGTCTTGACACCTAGGGGTGCCGGTTATTGGGATGCAACCACCTGTCATAATCCGCTCATTAAGCGGGTGGGAGACCAGTATTTCCTTTTCTACATGGGCAATGCCAATGGAAAAACCAATACCAAAAGGATAGGCCTAGCTACTGCCGATTCGCTATACGGTCCATGGAAGCGAAAAGACATACCCTTGTTGGATGTTGGGGCTGAAGGTGCTTGGGACGACCATTGCACCACCAATCCCGCTTTTGTCGAAAACGAAGATGGAACATTTTCCCTTTATTATAAATCCTGGAACACCTATGAATACGAGCATTACACAGACCCTGCCATCCGCGGCAATCGCAAATACGGCGTTGCTTTCAGCAATTCCGCTGATGGCCCCTATCATAAATATGAACACAATCCGGTAATTGATTTTTCAAGCAAAGGCGATAATAGGCAGTTTGAAGATGCCTTTGTATGGCGGGAAGGTGGTGTCTTTTATATGATAGCGCGAGATATGGGGGTATTCAATCATGATGTGGGCATTATCATGTCTTCTCCCAATGGGATTAATTGGTCTGAACCCCAAATAGCCTATAAATCACTATCAGCTTATGTGGATGAACCTCCTGCACCTGCTCATTTAAAACGCTATGGACGATTGGAACGGCCCATGCTATTGCTGGAGAACAAAAAACCAGCTTGGCTTTTTTGTGCAGCTCAAGGGGGAAAATATAGGACTTCGAGCGCATTTGTCTTCAAATGCGATGAATAATTGCTCCGTAAGACCTGCGACCGGAAACGATTGCGTAGTTTAACCTATAGTTAAAATCAGCCTTAATGAATAGCTAGGCGGCTTTTTTTAAGCTAGCCTCCTTTGGCAGCAGGATGCATCAGGATGCCAATGGGATTTACCTTTTCTAATTTTGACAGCATAAACCAATTTAATGACCAATTACATAATTTAAATGAAACGACCAACTTTTATAGATCACTCCACTTTTTGCAACTAATCATGTCGTAAGAACTTGTTTGGATGATAATCCTTAAGAAGGATTGACCAATGACTTAAATTGCCGGAATCTGGGTATGCAGATGTATCTAGTTTCCTTAAACTTAAATCCACATTCGTTTTCTAAAATGCCAACGTTTGTTTGACTGAGAGCTATTATAAATCATAACCAATTGACAAATTATGCATAAACCTATTATTAGTCTTATATGGGCTTGTTTGATTTTCTCGGTTTTCTGCCAATGTCAGAAACAACCATGGGAAGAGCATTATGAACGGCCGGAATGGTTGCGGGGAAATGCTTGGGAGGTACTCGAAGCACGGGGGAATTTCGAGATTTTTCTGGAAGCCGCGGAACGTGCCGGTTATAAAAATGTACTCACAGGCAAGGTCATCGCCACGGTGATGGCACCCAATGACCAAGCCATGCAGCAATATTTTCAGGCGCATGACATTGCGTCCGTAGAGGGGATGCCAATAGCTCAATTGCGTAAATTGATAGGCTTCCACCTAGTGTACTATGCCTATGACCGAGCCAAGTTTTCGAACTATCAACCGCAAGGGGTTGACAATGCGATACCTGCTAATGCCGGACTGCACTACAAACATCGCACCCGGAGCCAGGATACCGTATCCGTATGGCGCGACCCAGTGAGCCAACTCAACCGCACGGTATATCACAAAGAGCGGTTTTTGCCGGTAATCTCTTCAACGCTATTTTCGACCAAGGGAATCGATGCGAAGCGCAACTACGAGTATTTTTACCCTCAGAGTACCTGGAATGCAGGTGCCAGCGAATTTCACATTTCAGATGCCTATGTGGAGGAATATGCGATTGCCACCGATAATGGTTATGTGTATCTCATTGACCGTGTATTGGAACCTTTGGAGACCGTGCATAAACTATTGAGCGATGAGCAGGATTATTCAACGTTCATGAAGATATACGATCGCTTCATCGAGTTTTGGTATGATGCTCCTACCAGTGCACAATACAGCGGCCTAGCCGATTCGCTGTTCATCGTGCGCCACGGCGCATTGCCACAAATTGCCTCGGAATGGTCATATAATGGAGAGGATGGTCAGCCGGATTATGCCAACTTGGGTGAGTTATCCTATAAGGCGTTCAATGTATTTGCCCCCAATAACCAAGCGCTCAGCCAATTCTTCGAAGCCTATTGGAGCAGCTACTATCCATCCATAGACGATGTGGGATTCCTTCCGCTCTCCCTGCTGCTCAATAACCACGTATATCAAGGCAACGTGGTATTTCCGGATGAAATTGCTCAAGGCAACAAGATCACCAGCTCGTATGGAAACCCCATCACGTTTGATCCCTATACCGAAGTGGCTACCAAGGGTATCGGCACCAATGGTGTATATTATGGCTTGAATAAGGTCATCGTGCCTAACATGTTTTACAGTGTCACTGGGCCATTGCTGCAAAATCCCGACTACAAGATGTTCTTGCACATGGCGGCCAACGCCAATATCATCCAGCCATTGATGAGCGACGTGGTGGAATATACCCTATTTGTGCCCGAAGACGAGGTCATCCTGAACACCCTGTATGGCGATAGTTATTTGTTCTGGAATGAAGGCCATCCCTTGCGCTATGGTGATGAGGCTGTGGAGGTGGAGAATTCAGAAGGTATCCGCGTACCGATGAGCCAGTCTGCCATGAACCAATTTGTCTCCAACCACATCGCTTCCGGCCGTATCACCCAGTTTGCAGGTAAGCAAGTGTTTCGTACGCGCAATCCATTTAACTACCTGTATGTGACCCAAGATGGCGTGGCTTCATCGGCATCCTACAACAACGGTATGTTTTTTCCGGTACGGCAAATTCCGGGCAGCTGGACAAACGGCCTCGTGTATGCCACAGATGCCGCTTTGCTGCGCGAGCCGGGGAGCATCAAATTCATGATTGGCGGTGCCACCACCGCCACGAGTCCCTTGCAAGAATTTTCGGAGTTTGCCATGCTGCTCAATCGGGCTGGCTTACTCCCGTCTGGTTCGGAATTGTCATTCTTGTTGGGTGAGCGTTTCCTGCTCTTTGCACCGAGCAACGAGGCCATCCGTGAAGCGTTGACGATGGGAGGCATTATTCCAGAAGACAACACTGAGCTGGCCGAGTACCTTAAATACTATTTTGTGCCCATCAATGAAAACTCCCTCAGCGATTATCCCTTTCCGGGGTTCGGAGTGCAGGGCGAATGGCGTACCGCCCACCTGGCTGGAGGTATGCGCTCGCGACTCACATTGACGGATCAAGGGGCCACATTGCAGCTGCGCGATGCCACAGGGCAAGTGGCCCAGGTGGTGAGTGAGTTTCCCAAGACCTTCAATGATGGGGCCATCTATCAGATAGATAGGCTGCTGTCATTGAACTAATAAAAAGACCGGTTTAAGCTGTTTAAACAACATACGAATGAAAGAAAAATGTTTTTTACTGGGATGCTTGTTGCTTTGGGCCATGTGGTCCAGCGCACAGCAATCCAATATCTTGCGGGGAAAGATCTCAGATCAGGTGGGTAATGCGTTGGCCGGGGCTACGGTTTACATTGAAAACCAAGACCGACGCAACCTGAACGGTTCGCCCACAGATGCCAATGGCCTCTTCCGCATTGAAGTGCCCGGCCAATCAAACCTCACCATCGTGTTTTCGTGCCTTGGTTTCCAAAGCCAGCGCATACCTTATCAAGGCCAAACCACCCTGAATGTCATGCTCCATCTGGCAGATCAGCAGATTGAGGAAGTGACCGTAGAGGGAAGGGCGCGACCCAAACAAATCAATAGCTTGGGTATATCGTACCGCGACCAAGTATCGGCCACGGAGCGCTTCAATATGGAAGAAGTGGAGTTGATGCCTTTTACTTCCATTGAGTCGGGCATCCAAGGTCGGATGGCCAATGTAGACATCGTGGCTGGAGCCGATCCCGGCTCAAGAAGTTCTATCCGCATACGAGGTACCTCATCGCTAAACGCTAATTCGGAGCCGCTCATCGTGGTAGATGGGGTACCCTATCCCACGAACATCCAGTCAGGTTTTGACTTTGCAACGGCCAATGACGAGGACTTCGGTTCCTTGGTCAATATCTCGCCAAACGATATTGAATCCATTGAAGTGCTCAAGGATGCCGCAGCCACTGCCATCTGGGGCTCGAAGGGCGCCAATGGTGTACTGGTCTTTACCACGAAACGGGGTAAGCAGGGCAAGACACGCTTTTCTTTTTCCAGCAAGCTGGACATGAAGCGCGAACCCGGCACCATCCCCTTGCTTGATGGCTCACAATACGTGAGCTTAATCCAAGATGGGGTGTGGAATACCGTGAATGACCTCGGTTACCAAGGCGGCGAAACCTATACCAACTTGCTCTATAATACCAATGAAATTAATTTCAACCCGAATTGGATATATTTCGATGAGTACAATCGAAATACGAAATGGGTAGACGAGGTAACCCAAATGGGCTATTTCGTAGACAACTCGCTCTCTATGAGCGGTGGAGGTGACAAAGCCACCTACCGCCTGTCACTCGGTTACCTCAATGAGGTGGGTACCACCATCGGCACGGATTTCAATCGCTATAATGCGCTCTTAAGCGTTAACTACCGCTTCTCTAATCGCCTGCAAGTGGTGGCCGATATGTCCTATTCGCGGAGTGACCGGAGTAGCTCTTGGTCAGAAGATAAATTAAGAACCCCCCGCGATATTGCCATGACCCGCATGTCCAACATGAGCCCTTATGTGATCGGCCCCGACGGGCGCTGGACCCCTGAGTACTTTACTCCCCGCCTCAATTTCCAAGGGACGTTCGAAGCGGATGATCCCAAAAACAAGATATACAACCCCGTGGCGATGGTCAATGAGTCCGTCAACAATTCCCTCGGTGAAAACGCCCGGGTGATCTTCCGCTTGATGTACGACGTGGTCCCCGGCTTGCAATATACGGGGACAGTGGGTTTTGATACCCGATCCAATAAAAACCGGAAATTCCTACCCCAGTCCGTTACCGGCGTATCTTGGGTGCACAATTATTTCAACCGGGGCTCAGACATGCTCTCTGATGATCTCTACCTCAATACGGAAAATAAATTTATCTATAACAAGACGGTAAATGACGACCATAATTTCATTGCGAGTGCGCTCCTCCAGACCAACGAGGCGCGTGAGTTTGCTTATGTGAGTGAAACCGCGGGGAATGCCTCCTCTGGATTGTCCGATCCCACTGCAGGCGGGTCGGTGGTGGAAATGGAATCTGGCAATACACTCAGACGGAACATCGGTGCGATTTCTAATTTCTTCTATGCTTTCAAGAGCAAGTACATCGTGAACGGGGGATACCGCTGGGAAGCCAACTCCAGTTTGGGACGCCAACACCGTTGGGCAGGCTTTCCTTCTTTAGGTGCTGCTTGGCAGTTCGGCGACGAGGCCTTCATGCAGCGTTTGGGCATATTCCAGCTAGCCAAGTTGCGCTACAGCTGGGGGCGCAGTGGCAATGCACCGGACGGGGCCTGGCCGTACCTCGGTGTGTTCCAACCCATCACCCCGGGATACATGGACATGACAGCCATCAACCCCACGCGGATCCAACTGGAGAACCTAAAGTGGGAAACCATTACGCAATCCAACGTGGGTCTGGACCTGGCCATGTTCGACAATCGGCTTTTTGTCACCGTTGATGTATATGATCGCAAGACCACAGACCTACTACAAAAAGACGTGACCCTGCCCAGCTCTACAGGTTTTGGTACCATGAAATTCTACAACTCCGGTGTGTTGTACAACCGTGGTTGGGAATTCATCCTCAACTATGATGTGGTCAAGCAGACCGACTGGCGTGTGCAGCTGAGTTTTAACCTCTCGCGCAACCGCAATGAGGTAGTGGAATTGCCGGATAATAAGCAGTTTGAAAACTATGAATTCGATAATGGAAAATACGCCCATCGGATCGTCGAAGGCAATCCGGTAGGATCGTTTTACGGCTACCGCTATTTGGGTGTATACCAAAATGTGGATGATACCTATGCGCGGGATGCGCAGGGCAACCTCATTTACAACATTAACGGCGAGCCGGTTTTCATGGCCAACGGACCGCGCAAGGCTTATCCGGGTGATGCCAAATATGCCGACATCAATGGTGATGGGGTGATTGATCAGTATGACATCGTGTACTTGGGTAATGCCATGCCCCTATTCACCAGTGGCGGTGGTGTAACCGTGCGGTACAAGAACTTCATGCTCACCTCGTTTTTCCATGGCCGGTTTGGCAATAAGGTTGTCAATAGTGCCCGCATGAATACAGAGAATATGCGTGGGGCTGGCAACCAAAGCTTGGCCGTGCTGCGGCGCTGGCGGCATGAAGGCGATCAGACTGAGATTCCACGAGCGCTCTATGGATTAGGATACAACTACCTCGGATCCGACCGGTTTGTGGAAGATGCTTCGTTTGTACGCCTCAAAAATCTCTCACTGCGTTATTCGCTACCGAAAACTTTCTTGCAACGGCACGGCATCGAGCGCTTCGATGTGTTCATGACGGTGCAAGATTTATACACCTGGACAAACTACACGGGGCTGGATCCGGAAGTATCCCTGTCAAACGATATATACTTGCTTAGCCAAGATAACGCCAGTACACCGAGACCTCGACGCTATGCGTTGGGAATTATGTTGGACTTTTAATCCGCTGAATGATGAAACGAATTTGCATATATATTGTGATGGTTGCGATGCTCTCGCCTTTGGGTGCCTGCAACAAATGGCTCGATGTGCTACCTGAAAACGAACAGGTGAGCGACCTGTATTGGAAAGACAAAGAAGAAGTGGAGGCCGTGTTGGGCGCAGCGTATGTGCGGTTGCAAGAAACCCTGCAAACCCAATTGATCTGGGGTGAAGCACGGGGAAATGGCTTGGCGCTGGGGGGCATTCTTACGGAGACTACGATGGATATCTATCGAATGAAACAGTTCGACCTAATCCCTTCCAATACCTTTGTGCAATGGAATAAATTTTACCAGATCATTAACCTCGCGAATATGGTCATCAAGTACGCCCCAGATGTGGTGGCCAAGGATCCTTCATTCAGCGAGCCAATCATGCGTTCCTTCCTTTCGGAAGCCTATTTCCTGCGGGCACTGAGTTATTTCTACCTGGTGCGCAATTTCAGGGATGTGCCCTTAATCACCGAGCCTTACATGAACGATGAGCACACGTTTGAGGTGGCTAAATCGCCCGAAGTAGCGATTTTCCAGCAAATCATCGCGGATTTGGAGATCGCCATCCCAAGTAGCAAGGAGACATGGCCCACACTTTGGGAAACCAAGGGACGCACGACCAAATGGGCCATATATGCGCTCCTCGCCGATGTATACCTTTGGACCGAACAATACGACCAAGCCATTGCCGCCTGCGACCAGGTGCTGCAATCCGGCTGGATAGGCTTGCTGGAAGGGATGGTAAATAACAAGAACCGCTGGTTTACCATATTCAGCGAAGGAAATAGCAACGAAAGCGTCTTTGAAATCCAGTTTGACTTTACGAAAAACCAGACCAACGACATGATGCAATGGTTTGGCACATCATACAATTGGGTGATTTCATCGCTGCTTGTTGCCCAGTTTGAGCTTTCTCCGGAAGATATCCGCGGGCAGGGGGCAACCTATAACATTGGCGATTTCAAACTGTGGAAATACCTCGGTGCCGAAGCCAATACCGGCATACCACGTACAAATAGCGATCAAAACTGGATACTCTACCGCATGGCGGATATCTACCTGATGAAAGCCGAAGCGCTGGTGATGAAAGGTCAGGCCTACTACGGCGAAGCGTTGGATCTCGTAAATCGCATTCGACAACGGGCGGGCATATCGGCACCGTTGGGTGGTGGATCTACCGAGCTGGAGATGCTCCATATCATAATCACCGAAAAGGCACTCGAATTCGTCGGGGAAGGTAAGCGCTGGTATGACATCCTGCGTGTGGCCAAACGTAACCAATATGCCTACAAGGAATACCTGATTACGCAAGTGCTGTCGAGCGCACCGGGTGGTTCGGCACCGGTAATCCGCTCCAAACTGCTCAACGAAAACAGCCACTACCTGCCCATTCACATTGATGAATTGCAAGCCAACCGGCTGTTGGAACAGAACCCATATTACAATAACCTCAATTAACAAAACCGGTTATGAAAAGGAAACGAAATGTTATACACCGCCTGACGCAGTACTGCTGGTTGTTCTTGCTTCCGTGCCTTTGCCTGCATGCATGTAAAGACCTATATGAAGATGATATCTACACGGCCTTTGATGAATTGCCTATCGGCATGTACTTGAAGGAGAACCCCGATGATTATAGCCAATGGGTGGCACTGATGGAACATGCGGGGCTGTACAGCACACTGAACCTAAGGACCACTTACACCTTCTTTGTGCCCACAAACGACGGGGTAAACCGTTACCTGCAGGCACAGGGTTATGGGGCTATTACGGATATCCCGAAAGATGATGCCGCTTATTTGGTGAAATATCACCTTATCCACGGTGTCACGGTAGACCTTGGACAATTCCAAAGCGGGGCCATAAACGATCTCAATGAAACGGACGATAACCTCTCCGTCGAATTTAGGGGAGAGGGAGGCGGACTGGATGCTGTTTACCTCAATGGGGAAGCCCGGTTTATACGATTTGATATCCAGGCAACCAATGGGATCATCCACACGATCGAAGATGTATTGGTGCCGGTCACGGCAACGATAGCCGACCGCTTGGAAGACGCTAGGTACAGCATCTTTTATGAAGCGATGGTAGCCGCGGGATATGAAACTATGCTCCGCACGGTATACACGCAGGAGACCGATCCGCAGGGTAATCCCATTGAAGTGCGGTACCGCTATACGGCCTTCGCCGTGGCTAACGAGGTATACCAGCAACATGGCATCCAGAGTTTTGCTGAATTGATAGCTGCGTTGGATGCCGGTGTCGGCCCTTACAATGTACCAGACAACGCGCTGCACAGCTACGTATCATATCACTTGCTCCACCAGTGGCAGTCTTTCGCGGAGTTGGGTGTATTTCCGGGTGGCGAACAGACGAAAAACATCAATACACTGGCCGAAAACCAGCTGATGAGCATATCGGATACAGCAGGCGAGCTTTTGATTAACTATGATCCGGACAACAACGACGGGATTCGCTTTAACGAAGCCAATATCCCCTCTAAAAATGGGGTAATCCATGAAGTAAACCATTGGATGCCCATATTTACGCCACCACAGGTGGTGGTGGTATGGGAGTTAACGGACTATCCGGATCTCGCAGCCAATGTGACGCAGTACCGCAATCCAAGTTTGGGCGCACAATATAATCGGACATTCCAGCAAGGAGAGTTGACCAGCTACCACTGGGTATCCCAACCGGAGGACAAATTCAATGTGCTTACCTATCGGAATAACCGGGCCGCAGAAGGCATCTGGTATACGGATGTATTGAACTATGATCACCTCCGTATCGAACTAGGCGAATCCGGATGGATGGAGATGGAAAGTCCGGTAATCGTCAAAGGGACCTATCGACTTAAAGTGATTTGGCCGAGCCCTCGGCAGGCCAGCACGACCGGCATCTGCGCATTTGCGCTTGACGGGCAGATGCTCCGGCCAAGGCACAACATATCCAATACACGGGAAGACCGGGTGTTGGAGGAGACGCTGGGTACGGTGACCTTTACCGAAACCGAACCCCATACGCTGCGCGTGGTCTCGCTGGATGGCCGCCTGATTACCTTGGATTACATCAGGTTTGAACCTATGGATGAGCAATAACAACTAGAAAAATCATGGAGAAACTATATAAGATACTCTTGTGTGCATGCCTGGTACTGGGTATCAGTGCATGCCAAAAAAAGGTTTGGGACGAGCATTTCAACGATGACGACCAACATGCGGTGGTATCGCCGCTGAACCTGCTGGACTATCTCAAAACCGTACCAAACTACAGTCGGTTTGTGGAAAAACTGGAAGAACTCGGTGTGGCCGAGCAGCTCACCCGTGACCAAAACCTTTCGGTATGGGTGGTGACGAATGCCCAGATGGATCGCTTGGCGTCTATGGGACTAGACGAACGGTATGTGATGCTTTACCACATCAATCACCTCACCTTTGACTTCACCAAACTGAAAGCCGGCACACGGGTGCAGACGCTCAATGGTAAATACATCCAGGTGGAACGCACAAGTGAGACCATTTTCGTGGGTGATTCCTACATCAGCAACGGGAACCAGCTGTGTCGCAATGGGGTGGTGCATGAAATCAACGAATTGATGAGGCCCGATGAGAGCATCTACGATTACCTTTCGGCTTTGGGCGATGATTACTCCATCATCCGGGATTCGGTGTTGGCGCTCAATGATACCGTTTTTGACGAGCAAAACAGCATTCCCATAGGGGTGGATCCTACTGGCAATACGCTGTATGATTCGGTATTCGTCATTACCAACCCGATTTTCGAAGTAGCTAATTTCCGCTCTGAATTTGCTCAGGTAACGCTATTCCTGCCAAGCAATGCTGTAATTGAGCAATGCTTCGAAAACTTGGGGGAACTATATGAACAGTTCGGCAAGGCGTTTACACCCGCTGATAGCCTCATTGCTTACCAATGGATACGCGAAGCGGTATTCTACGGACAAATTATTGACGACTATGGTAGCCAACGCGACTTAGTGTCGGCTTTCGGCAAGTTTTGGCGGACGGATATTCAACAGGTTGATCCAAATTTCCGGCGGATGAGTAACGGCAGGATCTACGAAATAACCCACCTGAAGATACCGAATAATGTGCACATCCAAATGATCAAGCAATTGTTTCACTATTGGGAATTTGTGCCCGAAGGAGACAAACCGGCGTTGTTTACATTACATAACGTTACGGATATCGTGCCTACCAACCGTGACCATGTGACCTTCCCTACGCTGGGGATTGAATTGACGTATCGCACGCTAATGATTCGAGGTGACTTGGTAGCGGGCCAACCGGCGAGCATAGATTTCACACCGGTATTGCTCGAACAGCGACCAGATGGCTCATCGGGCTACCGTGTGGTAGAGGTGCCACCGGGAGAATATAATCTCTATATGGGATTCCGCTCCAGCGCACATCCCTTTGTCAACATTTATGTAGATGGCAAACCGGTGACCATGAATCTCAATGTGGTGCCAGCAACGCCTTGGAACTATGACCGGGCCACGAATACGGTTCCTGGTACACGGTATAATGGTTGGGGTGGACTTGTAGGTCCAGTGGTCATCGAAGGCGATCAAGTGAGGAGTTTTAGGATTAAAGTTGAATTTGCCGGACTGAGTAGCGGATCTATCGAGCAGATGGAGCCGTATCACTGGGCACTGGTGCCCACGCAGAATAATTATTGATAGCATATGATGGCGATAACTAAATTTTTTTTAAGGTTTATGGTGCGTCTGGTACCGAAGGAAGTGGTCAGTATTTTCTTGGTGTGCATCGGCATGGCCCTACCCGGGTATGCCCAACAAGATAGCCTAGTGCTAACCGGAGCGGTAATCAGTGGATATGATGGTGCATCTCTGGAGGGTGCTGTAATCGCGGTGAAGGGATTTGAGATGACCGCGCAAACCAAGGCTGATGGTAGTTTTAGCTTGGTCATGCCGGCCGAAGCAACCGAGATTACCATTTGGATGCCCGGTTACTACGAAGCAACCTTGCCTATCCTGGGACGGCAGCACCTTACAGTGACACTCGTACCCGACAGTCGGATGAAATACTATGACGACGAATCCCTAACCAGTCCGCTGTATGCGGATGCAGCAGCCCTGTACCAGCGTGATTTCCGACGGGGTGCAATCACCCTGGAAAACACCCTGCAAGGGCAATTTTCCGGGCTCAACGTAGTCAATAAAAGTGGGATGCCGGGCGAAGGGGCAACCTTACACTTCAGGGGCGTACGCTCGTTTGAAGGCAGTAACGCCCCCCTGGTGGTGCTAAACGGTGTGCCCTATTTGCCAGATATGGGCAATTCGCCCGTGATCGGTGGGTATTCCAACAGCCTATTCAGCCCATTTAACGTGAAGGATATCCAGCAAGTACGATTGCTCAAAGGGGCGGAGACGGCAGTTTATGGAGCGATGGGCTCTAATGGTGTACTGCTCATTGAGACGGCGACACCGGATGATATGGAGACCGTCATCGAATTTGCTGGACAATATGGGGTGGCATACAATAGGGCAAGCCTGCCTGTATTGGGGGCAAGTGACTTCAAAAGCTACATTGGCGATGTAGGGCTCACGCAGTTTGAAGACATGGGCGAGATGCTCAACAATTTCCCTTTCTTGCGCGACGATCCGGACTATTACTATAATTTTCTGTACAATGCACAAAGCAATTGGCAGGATATGCTATACCGCCCTGCATTCGTGACAGACAATCACCTCCGTATAAAGGGTGGAGACGCCGTAGCCAAGTATAACCTATCTCTGGGTGTCACCAATCAAGGAGGTGCCTTAGACAACAGCGCGATGACGCGCTACTCCACCCGGCTAAATGCCGCTGTGGCCCTGGGTAGAAAATTTGATTTACATGGCACAGTAGGGTTGAGTTATCTGACGAGCAACTTGCACGAACAGGGCATGCTGGAAGCAACCAACCCGATACTCACCGCGCTAAGCAAGGCACCCATCCTGAACCCATATACCAAAGATGAGTATAACAATGAGCTGCCTAGCTACGATGTGGTGCGGCAGTTCAACATCAGCAATCCCCTAGCTGTGCTCAACACGATGACCGTGCGCTCAGATATGTATGATGTATTCGTAAACGCTGGGGTAAATTACCGGCCAAACACAAACTGGACCATTGGGACGGTATTGGGTATCTATACCAATTATACCCGACAGTCAACCTTCGTGCCCGGCATTACCGATAGAACGGTTATGCCGCTGGAGAACGGTGTGGCCCTGAATACCGCCAGGGCTGGCTCTGGCCAAACGTCCAATCTGTTTTACCGGCTCAGTGCCCAATACCAGCAGCAATTGGGTAACCATCAGGTGGAAGCAGGTGGGGGCTACCAACTGCTGATGGCAAAAAATGAATTCGATGCCGGTTACGGGCGAAACACCAGCTCGGATTTTTACAGAACACTTAGCCATGTAAGTAACGACGGAAGGCAATTCTGGGGCTATAATGAACCTTGGAACTGGATGAACTTCTATGGTTATGGGCGATTGCACCTGAACAACCTATTGTCACTTTCAGCGTTCCTTTCCGTGGATGGCTCGTCGGCCACCGGAAGCGGAACCAACCGCTTTGGGGTGTTTCCGGGTGGGGAAGTGAGGTGGCGCATGGCCAATATGGAGGCTTTTGTAGGAAGCCAATGGCTTGACCAACTGGACCTACGCCTAGGCTACTCACGTACGGGGAACAGCCGGTATTCGTCCAAACTGAGCAGCCCGTCCTATAGCAGCCAGCTTTACCGGCAACTTTCCGGAATCGTGGTGGGCAATATACCAAACAATGGCCTCCGTTGGGAAGACAACAATACGCTCGATGCCGGCATCGATATCGGAATTCTTAACAAAAGGTTGAGAGCCGGAATAGGTTATTACCATACCTTAACAAAAAATGTGGTGCAGGCCCGTACCGCTTCACCTGTGGCGGCGCTTAGCCATGTGTATATCAATGGTGCGGAGATTAGCAACCGGGGAATAGAAATTGACCTCTCCGCGGCATTGATAGAAAAGCGGAACGTTTCACTCACCATTGGTGGCACGTTCAGCACTTATACGAGCGAAATCAAGAGCCTTGGTGGCGATCAGCAACGCATACATGGGTTTACCGATGGATCGACACTGATCTCACAAGTGGGCCAAGCGCCTTACGCGTTCTACGGTTATGCAGCTAATGAAGTGATCTCCTCAGCAGATGCCGCCCAATCATTGGGACTAGTGGATTACAAAGACCTCGCATTTGAAGCTGGAGATATTCGGTTTACTGATGCCAACGGGGATGGGGTGATCGATCGCGCCGACCGCTTTATCATTGGCGACCCCAACCCGGATTTCTTCGGCGGAGCCTATTTCGATGTACGCTACAAACAGCTGTCTTTGACAGGCTATTTCAATTTCAGCTATGGCAACCAAATTTATAATGGCGTGCGTAGGCACATAGAGGCCATGGATGGGTATGGCAATCAGTCTACCGCCGCCCTGCGCCGGTGGAAGGCCGACGGCCAGGTCACTGATATGCCAAGAGCGGTGTACGGCGATCCACTGGAAAACAGCCGCTTCTCTTCCCGATGGATCGAAGATGGCTCATTCCTGAGGTTGAGCAACCTGGCACTCCGCTATCGCATAAAAAATAACCGTATTCGTGTCCTAGATGGTGCAGAGATCTATCTCGTTGGCGAAAATCTCGTGACATGGACGAAATACCTTGGGTTAGACCCCGAAACCGCGTTCAGCCAGGATCCCATGATGATAGGAATGGATTATGGGAATTTGGCACAACCCCGCACGTTTAAGGCGGGTATTAATTTGACATTCTAAGAAGAAAGAAAACGATGAAACTACAGGTGTTTACTACGTGCTGTCTGATGGTGCTGTTATCAACCAGTTGTTCAAACTTTTTTGAGGTTGATGCAGACGATATGCTAAAGGATGAAGACTACATCGGCGAAAGCAATGAGCTATATTCCGGGTATATGGGCATAGCCGCCAAGGTACAAGATGTGGCAGACCATGCCATATTCCTCGCCGAGCTGCGGGGAGATCTGTTGGAACCCACCGCAAACGCCCCGCAGGATCTTTGGGATATCTATCGCCACAGGCCAGCAGAGGGAAATCCGTTTGCAAGCCCCCGAGGCTATTACAATGTGATCTTGAATGCCAATAACTACATCCATAAAGCGATGGAATACCGCGTCAAATATCCACGTGCAGTGGATGAGGCCCATTTTGGGCCGCTGATCAGCGGCGCGATACGCTTCAAGGTATGGGCTTACCTCATGTTAGGCAAACTCTATGGTGAGGCAGCTTATACTGACGAGCCAAATGTGACGCTGGACAACTTGAGCGGTTTGCCCGTATTGAGCCTCGATGAACTAATCCCGAAACTGATCCAGTTGATGGAGGTGGGTGTCAACGGATTCAATGGAAAATTGGTATTGAACTGGGGCAATGTGCTGTTCCCTGGGGTAACCGCCTCCGAACAAGATTTGGTGTGGAACATGATCTGCCCCTCACCTGAACCGCTGCTTATGGAGCTTTACCTATGGGCCGGACAATACAGCAGGGTAGTCGAAATCGGCATGCCTTTTATCTATGACAACGGAGGCAACCGCTATAAAATCGGGAATGACGACTACAACGCCGAATGGGTGCAGGTATTTACACGCGATCCAGTAACGAAAACCCGTGTGCTCATCAACATCGTGCCGTTTGATTTTGAACGCAACCAAACCAATCGGCTAATCCGATATTTCTCGAACACTTACCCTTCCGTATACTACCTAAAGCCAACGCAAGTAGCGATGGATCGTTTTAGGCAGCAAGTGCGGCTGGATGGCCATACCATTGGAGACCTATACAGGGGAGAAAATTACACGTTTACCCGGCAGAATGGAGATTGGGTAATCCGCAAATTCTCCCGCGATAGGGAAACGGCTTCCGAAATCCATAAAAACAATGTACACATTGTGTTGTACCGTGATTCCGATGTACACTTTTTTATCTTGGAAGCATTGAATCAATTGGAACTTTTTGATGAGGCCGAAGCGCTGCTCAACGATGGGATTAACCTGTACTTATCAAGAAACAGCGGAAACTTGCAGTATCCGTTTAACAATGAAGCATGGAATGCCGCGTTGACCCGCAATTGGGGCATCCGCAGACGGATTGATCTTGGCCCGGTATACCCCGCGGGCTTGTCCAAAGCTGAGCTGGACACCCCTGAAAAGGTGACGGCCTACAAACGCGCTTTGGATGAGCTGATTGTTGAAGAGACCTGTATGGAAAGTGCTGGGGAAGCGAAATCGTATTTTGCCATGATTCGTATCGCCAAACGGTGGAACGATCCTGCCATCCTGGCCGACCGCGTAAGTGCAAAATATGAGGAAGGAATGCGCCAAACCATGCGCGATCGATTGATGGATCCGCAAAACTGGTTTGTCCGGTATTCCCTTTCGGGAATCGAGTAATAGCTATCATTCGAAATGAACCAATTAGAAAACCGACAAATTATGAAGAGATTAACAAACGCTTTGATTGGCGCACTTTTCGTCGCCTGTGTTTTGTTGACGTTGGGAGTTCCCCTTCGAAGTACAGGGCAAACGCTCGCTTTTCCGAGTGCGGAAGGTTTTGGGCGCCATGCAGCAGGTGCCCGTGGGCATGCCAGCCCGCAGGTGTATATCGTAACCAACCTAAATGACAGCGGTCCGGGATCTTTCCGCGATGCGGTGAGCCAACCCGGCCGGTTTGTGGTATTCGCCGTGGGTGGCATCATCCACTTGCAATCGCGCCTGGTGGTGGCACCCTATACCACTATCGCTGGGCAGACGGCCCCAGGAGACGGCATCATGCTATACGGGAGGAACGTGTCCTTCTCGGGAGCCAGTAACACCATCGCTCGGTATTTACGCATTCGTATGGGAGCTAACGCCGGAGCAGGTAGCAGCGAAGATGCATCGGGCGTCGCCAACGGAAGCAACATCATATTTGATCACATGTCCTTTTCTTGGGGGCTGGATGAAGTGTTTTCCATCAACTGGGATAATAAAGGAACGGATCCCGATAACATCACCATCCAAAATTCAATCATCGGCCAAGGCCTGCATCGGCATAATCACTCTGCCGGGGGGCTGATGGAGCCGGGAGGCAAGGTCAGTATCCTGAAGAGCTTGTATATCAGCAACAAAACGCGGAATCCCAAAGTGAAGGGAACCAATGAATTTGTAAATAATGTGGTATACAACTTTGGAAACGACGGAAACCCGCATGGCCATACCATCTCGGGCGATGCCTACATCATGGGAGGGTCTGCCTCGGTCTCGGAAGTGAATATCATCAACAACTACTTTATCAGCGGACCGCATACGCCAAGTAAAACCACACCGTTTTCAAGGGGTACACCCACGTTTTCCTTGTATGCGGCCGGCAATTATTTTGACACGAATAAGAATGGGCAGCTGGATGGCTCCTTGGTGCCCGAGAACGAAGCCGGATATCCGGGTATACCTGAAGGAAATTTTATGGGCCAGCCTTATGCCTACCCCACGGCTTCGGCAGCAATGAATGCCATTGAGGCCTTCGATTGGGTGGCGGAGCATGTGGGTGCAAACTACCCACGCCGCGACCCAGTGGATAACCTATTGATTGGTGACCTGCTGTCAAAGGGCGCTTCGGCCCACTACGCATATCGCGAAAACGACTTACCACTCGCGAATGGCGGGTTGGGTGAGGTCTATGGTGCCCCAGCACCGATGGACTCAGACGGGGACGGTATTCCCGACGATTGGGAAGATGCACACGACCTCGATAAGGACAATCCGGCCGATGCGCTGGAAGAAAGCACAATGGAGGCAGGTTACCTGAACATCGAGGTATACATCAACTCCTTGGTAGACAGCCCTGCACCGGATTTTTTGAAGCCGCCAATCGCGGTGGTGCTGGAAGCCGTTTCCGAAGAGGAGCCGCCCCGAAGCATCGTTACCCTGCAATGGGACGATAATGACCACGAAGCAGGAACCGTGGTGATTGAGCGCAGGGAAGCGGAGGGTGATTACGAACAAGTGGCCGAGGTAGCCGTAGGGGAGGAAACCTATGAGGATGATGACGGGCTCACGCCCAACACCACCTACCATTATCGGCTAAAAATCATAAAGGAAGGGATGGAATCCAGTTATGGCCAAGCTTCAATCACGACACCACCGATACCTACCGCTCCTGAAAAACCACAACAACCCCATCCAACAGACGATTATCAATACGTAACCGTTGACCAAACTGGAAGCGCATCATTGGCATGGCAAGGCAGCGAGAATACAGCAACCTATCTGGTGTTCCTTGGTGAATCCGCCGAGAGCTTGACCCAATTGGCCGAAATAGAACAGGGTGCCACGCCTAGCTATGCCGCGCAGGGACTGGAACCCGGCAAAACGTATTTTTGGCGTGTAGACGCCCGTAATGACAAAGGCACAACAGCGGGCGACACGTGGACATTCCGGACAGAAAATGTATTCGAACAAGGACTGGCAGGCTATTGGGCTTTCAATGAAGAGGACGGCGACCGGACAATCGTAGACTCCACAACATACGAAAACCATGGCGTGCTGGGATTTGATGACGATGCGCAAGGTGTGCGCGTGGATGGCAAGAAAGATAGGGCTATCGATTTGGTCAATGTAGATGCGGCCATGTATCCCATCAACATTCCGCATGAAGATCACCTGTACCTTGGGCAAAGCTCGTTTTCCATCGCCTTTTGGATGAAAGGGGACGGTACGCACCTCCCGCAAGATAACAGCTGGAGCGCCTACCTGCTTTGTAAAGGCTCGATTACGCGTAACGGGAATACCGGCGCCACGGGAAAACGATTCAATATCGAATTCAAGAACAAACAAATCCGCTTTGCCATTGACGATGACAACGATGCCAATGGTGGCGGGAAAGATGAACTGCAGCTCGACGGTACACCCTTTTTCACCAATGAATGGGTGCATGTAGTGGCCATCCGGGATGCGGAATCGAAACAGCTGAAAATATACCGGAATGGTGCGGCTGTGGGCCAGGCCACCATCCAACGGGCGCTGGCTGGTATCGGGGAAGCGAGCGACCTGATCATTGGCAACATTGGCGAGCTGGAGTTTCTTAGTGGTCAAAATACTCCGGCACCATACCGTGGGCAATTAGACGACCTGAAACTGTTTAACTATGTGTTGAGCGATGCCGAAATCATGGCGGAATACGCCGGCGATTCTACACTACCGGATAGCGACGGGCCGACGCCCGAGATGGTCGCACACTACAAGCTGGATGAAACATCGGGCACGATGGTGTATGATGCCAGCGACCATGCTAATCACGGTATGCTGCGTGATTTTGGAGCCGATCCATGGATTGCCGACGGGCAGCACGGCGGGGCCATCAAATTTGATGCGACTACTCCCACAGGTGCTATTGTGGTTCCGGCGGCCAGCCAGAACGCCTTTGATGCCAATTCGTTCACCATCTCATTGTGGATGCGTGCCGCGGAGAATACCTATACCCCATCGGCACAGAATGCCTACCTCATCCAGAAGGGTACCTTCGGCGGCGTGGGCAAGTGGTACGGTATTCAATTGAACCACAGCAACCGCTTGGTGTTTGCGGTGGATGATAATATCGTGAAGAGCGATATCTATGCCGATGTGGCGGATATCGACCTGTATAGTGGGGAATGGAAACATGTGGTGGCAGTTCGCGACCGCGATGCACAGAAACTGTTGTTGTACGTTGACGGGCAGTTGGTGAAAGAAGGTAACGACGGCACCGTGGAGGGTATCGCCCAAGCGGATTTGGATTTACTGATTGGCAATTCAGCAGAGGAGCGCCCCTATCGTGATGACTTGGACGAGGTGAGGCTGTACAACTATGCATTGACGCCCGAGGAAATCGTGGCGTTGTTTGAAAATAAAGAGGAACCCGGATTGGTGGCGCATTACCGGCTGGATGAAACCTCGGGCACGGCAGTGTACGATACCAGCCCGTACGGCAACCACGGCGTGTTGCAGGATTTTGGCAGCGACCCATGGGTTTCCGATGGCCAGCGCGGTGGAGCCATCAAGTTTGATGCGACCACTCCGACTGGTGCTATTGTGGTGCCAGCAGCCAGCCAGAACGCATTTGACGAAAATTCCTTTACCATCTCGCTGTGGATGCGGGCTACCGAAAATACGTATACGCCCTCGGCACAGAATGCCTACCTCATCCAGAAGGGTACCTTCGGCGGCGTGGGCAAGTGGTACGGTATTCAATTGAACCACAGCAACCGTTTGGTGTTTGCTGTGGATGATAACATCGTGAAGAGTGATATCTATGCCGATGTGGCGGATATCGACCTGTACAGTGGGGAATGGAAACATGTGGTGGCAGTTCGCGACCGCGATGCGCAGAAACTATTATTGTACGTGGACGGGCAGCTGGCCAAAGAAGGGAACGACGGCACCATTGGTGGGATTGCGCAAGCCGATTTGGACTTACTGATCGGCAACTCGGCAGAAAGCCGGCCTTACCGGGACTACCTGGATGATGTACAGCTGTATAACTACGCGCTGACACCGGAAGAGGTCGCTGCATTGTTTTCACCTCCAATAGTGGAGTCCGACCTCGTGGCGCATTACCGCTTGGATGAAGGCCTGGGGTTGGTGACTGACGATGCAACTGCCTACGCAAACCATGGTGATTTGGACAACATCGGCGCTACCCCTTGGATAACCGAAGGCAAGTATGCCGGTGCACTGGACTTTAAAGACAATACCGAGCGGGGGGGATGGCGTGTGCCTGCCGCGCAACAATTGACCTTTGACAATAGTTCATTTACACTGTCGTTTTGGGTACAGGGTACCAGTGCGAATCTTCCACAAGACAACAACTCAAGTGCATATTTGCTGTGCAAAGGATCCATAGGCCGCAACGAGTCGACAGGGGCTACCGGCAAGCGATATAATATCGAGCTGAAAAATAAGCAACTCCGCTTTGCCATCGATGATGACAACGACGCCAATGGCGGAGGTAAAGATGAGATACAGGTCGATGGTGTTCCGTTTTTCTCGGGCGAGTGGGTTCATGTGGTAGCCATCCGCGATGCGGAAAATAAGCGGCTGAAGATATACCGTGACGGGGAATTGGTGAACGAGCAGTCAATTACGAAGGCACTGTCCGGCATCGGTGAAGGTACTGACTTGATTATTGGGAATGTCGGGGCTTTGGAGTTGTCGAACTTGGAAAGAGGCACAGCCCCTTATACCGGTCGGTTTGATGACCTTAAGGTATATGCGCGGGTTTTGAATGACGACGAGGTGAAACGAATATTTGAAGGCAAACCGATAGTGAAGGCGGTGACGTATATCAGCCCGGCAGACGGCACGATCGATTTTCCGGTCGCTGGCGCTACCTTCGTATGGGAAGGAGTGGCCACTGCCTATACGCTTCACTTGGGTACGGATGAAAACGACTTGGTTACCATAGCTGAAGGAATCACGGGCGAATCGTATACCGTTCCAGAACCCTTGGAATTTGGAGCTACGTATTTCTGGCGCGTTGATGCATTGTTGGATGGAGATATGGTAACGGGCGAAACGTGGAGTTTTGTAACCGAAGCCAAATCGATACCCGTCATCCACAATGATGTCGTGCACGAGGTGAACGAGTTCAGCCCAGCGCATACCGTTATCGCCCAGTTGACCGCTGACAATCCAGAAGGGGAGACCCTCTTTGACTGGCGGGTTACGGAGAATGTAGACGTAAACGGCAATGGAGCCGACGCATTCAAGCTGGATGCCGAAACCGGGGAGTTAGCGATCAGCGATTCGGCGGATTTCGTATTCGAAGAAGGACGTATTTTGGAATTGAAAGTCCGGGTCAGCAATGGTGCGGGCGAAAGCGACGAGCAGACGATCCAAGTACTGGTGAATTTTGTGAACAGGCTACCATCGTTTGACGTGGTGGCACCGGTAGAACATTGCTACAGTCCGGAGGAACGCGTTATCCAGATTTCGGGTATCAATCCCGGCCGTGAGATGGATCAGACTGTAGAATTGTCGGTGAACGCCAATCCATCGCGCATGTTCCATTCCTTGTCGATTACGCAACCCGAGGATGGAGTAGCC
Source organism: Parapedobacter tibetensis (assembly GCF_024704835.1). Lineage (GTDB taxonomy): Bacteria > Bacteroidota > Bacteroidia > Sphingobacteriales > Sphingobacteriaceae > Parapedobacter > Parapedobacter tibetensis. The sequence continues at coordinate 26,030 of NZ_JAMXBE010000013.1, read as the reverse complement.
TACTTGCATTATACGCCCAAGGCGGGCATCCACGATCAGATAACTGTCTCGATAATCGCCAAGGACAATGGAGGTACGGCGAATGGAGGCCAAGATACCTATAGCCAAACGTTTACACTAGAGGTATCCGCTAATCCGGATATCAGCATCTTAGCCGATAAAGATCGCGTGGAAAAGGGAGAGGAGGTGAGACTCACGGTCAGGAATAATGCCCGTGGAAATTTTGCAATGACTTGGCATTTCGATGACCAAGTAATAGGTGCTACCGACATATTAACCGTTCACCCACAGGTCACCACCACTTACGTGGTAAAGGCCACTAATCCGTTGGGTTGCGAAGACGAAACATCAATCACCATCACAGTGTTTGAGCCGGAGGAACTCGCCGTGACCAACGTAGTGACACCTAACGGAGATGGCATCAACGATACTTGGATGGTCAAAAATATCGAGCTATATGCTGGCAACGACGTGAAAGTCTTCGACATATCGGGAAGGGTGCTTTATCAGACTAAGAACTACCAAAACGATTGGAATGGCACCTACCAAGGAAAACCACTGGCGGAAGGAACCTACTATTACATCATCACGTTTGACAGTGGGCGGGAAACGCAAAGAGGATATATCAATATTGTAAGGGAAAATAGGTAATAAAAGAAGCTGACATGAACGAGCAGATTAAAAAAATAAGCCGGTATTTCGCTGCCCTAGTCTTCTGGGTGATGGGAGCTGGTGTATTGTCGTCCCTGGCGCAATTGTCGCCCATGGGTACAGGATATTTCCAAAATCCGTACCTATTTAACACGGCATTGGCGGGTGCAGATGGTGGCACCAAGCTGAACCTTGCGGTGAGGGCAACGGCAAATTCAATGCCCGGTGCGCCTAAGAACCAAGCATTTTCCGCAGACCATGGCTTTGGCCGGTCGGGAATTGGATTGGTGCTGAATAACAGCTCGGTGGGATCCGTGCGGCATACGGGCGGAGCATTGGGCTATGCCTATCACCTGCCGATAGCCGCAAATGACCAACACATCCATTTCGGTGTGGCGATGTCACTTTCGCGCAGCAGACTGGATATGACCAAGGTGACCGCCGAAGGGTATGACCCCGTGCTGGCTTCCTACAACGACAGGGGTACGGAGCTCGATGCTAACTTCGGGCTGGCTTATACCCGCCAACAGTTGACTATAGAATTTTCGATGAGCGACATCGTACGCAACACACGGGATGACAACCGCCAATTGGTAAATAGCCCGCTGTTCTTCTCAGCCGTTAGCTATGCTGTGCCGCTTGATGTCGAGAAAAGCGACATCACGTTGGTGCCCAAGGTTTGTTTCCGCGGCATGCGAGGCACGGATAATGTGCTGGATTTGGGCGTGGATTTCCACTTTGCCGAACACTTCCGGATCCTCGGGCTTTACCACACGTCAAATAATGCGTCTGCGGGTTTCGGTGTAAGCTTGGGAAACCTGCAGTTGCTGGGTATGTATAGCATGGAAACCTCTTCGCTGAGCCGCTATGCCGGCAATGCATTTGAGGTGGGGTTGGGGTGGGGGTTGAAGAAATAAATGGGCAGAACAGTTCATGCCCTTTTTTATTGTAACGATTTCATTGGAATTAACCCAGTTCGGGTTTGTTCAGGACGGTTAACCAAAGTACGGTTTGTATACTTGCTAGGTAAAACCAATATAAAGTTAAATAATCAATGATAGCTTTTTCACGGACACTGCTCTCTTTCCTGATATGTTGCATTTTTGCTATGACGGCCCATGCCGATGATCCCGATTGGATAACCCATGTAGGCATCCGCAACTTGGACATCCCTGAACAGACCTTCCGGGCAAACGACTATGGTGCGGTTGCCGATGGCGAGACGTTGAACACCGAGGCAATACAACGCGCGGTGAATGCCTGTGCCGCCGAAGGTGGAGGTAAGGTGGTCTTTGATAAAGGCAGTTACCACACCGGCTCCATATTTCTGAAATCCAACGTGCAACTGCATATCGATGAGGGCGTGGAATTGTTGGGAAGCCAAGATCTGAAGGACTATCCCGAAATATGGACCCGTGTAGCGGGTGTAGAAATGCTATGGCCTGCTGCATTGGTTAATATTATTGGTCAGCGCAATGCGGCTGTAACCGGCAAAGGCATCATCGATGGGCAGGGTAAACCGTTTTGGGATGCATATTGGGCCTTACGCAAGGAATATGAATCTAAAAAACTGCGGTGGATCGTCGACTATGACGCCAAGCGCCCCCGTACACTACTGGTGGATGGATGTTGGGATATCCTCATTGAAGATATCACCTTCAGGAGAGCGGGTTTCTGGACGGTACACATTCTTTATTCCTCTTATGTGACGATAGATGGCATTACTGTACAAAATAATATCGGAGGGCATGGCCCGAGTACGGATGGTATCGATATCGACTCCTCCTCTTGGATATTGGTACAGAACGCCGATATCGACTGCAACGACGATAATTTCTGTATCAAATCCGGCAGGGATTGGGATGGCCTGCGCATAAACCGCCCTACGGAATACGTGCTCATCCAAAATTGCATTTCCCGTAAAGGCGGAGGACTGATTACATTTGGCAGCGAGACTTCCGGTGGGATGCGCTACATCATGGCACGCAACCTCAAGGCGCAAGGGACCAAAGTGGGCATCCGGTTTAAATCGGCCCGCAACCGAGGTGGCGTAGTGGAGGATATTTACCTCCAAAATATCACGATGGACAGCGTGGGCGTGGCCATAGAAATAACGCCCAATTGGAACCCATCTTACAGCTATTCCGAATTGCCCGAAGGCTATGACTACCGCACACTGCCGGATCACTGGCGGGCCATGCTGGAGCCGGTGTTGCCAGCGAGCCGCGGAATCCCTACATTCAGGAACATCTACATTGACCAAGTGAATTGCCAAGACGCACGCAAGGCAATTTTTGCTGATGGGTTGGTGGAAAAACCTTTGCAGGGTTTCCATTTGAAGGCCATACAGATCCGTGCCCGCGAGGCGGGCAAGATACAGCATGCCAAAGATTGGTCGTTTGACCAGGTGGTCATTGAGGCAGCCGATGGCAATCCGCTGAAAATCACCGATTCAGACAACGTTGAACTTTAAAAACTCATGAGACTATCCTTTTTCAAGCAGCTTCCCGTACTTTCCTTACTACTGGTTTTTTTATCAACGGCTTGTCATGATGCCAAACATCAGGATATAGCGGATTACACCCCTTGGCACTCCGTAGACGAGCCTCTGGCCGAACTGGAACGGGTTCGGCAGCAGATCAGCGCACCAACGTTTCCAGACCGCGATTTTGTGATAACGGATTTTGGGGCAGTTGGTGACGGCACGACACTAAATACGGAGGCATTCAAGAAGGCTATTGAAACATGCCATACCAGTGGGGGAGGGCGCGTGGTGGTGCCTTTTGGAACGTTTTTGACAGGAGCCATCTACCTGAAGAGCAATGTGAACCTCCACTTGGCGGATAGCACCACGATCTTGTTTAGCCGCGATAGCACGCAATATCCCATGGTTTTCACCCGCTGGGAAGGGATGGAATTGATCAACTATTCAGCCTTGATCTATGCTTACGGCGAAGAGAATATCGCCATCACTGGCATCGGTACCTTAGACGGTAATGCCGACAATAACCATTGGTGGTGGTGGAATGGGGCTGAACGTTTCGGCGGGCGTAAACACATCGGCTACCAAAAGGTGGCGCGCGATTCCCTGCATGTGCTCAACGATCAGCAGACCGACCCAAAGACCCGTGTGTTTGGCGACGGCTATTACTTAAGGCCGAATTTCATACAGCCATATCTCTGTAAAAACGTCAGGATTGCGGATGTGAAAGTAATCAATTCACCCATGTGGAATATCAATCCTGTCTTATGCGAAAATGTCATTGTGGAGCACGTGAAGGTAATCTCCCATGGCCCGAATAATGACGGCTGCAATCCAGAGTCGAGCAAGAATGTGCTGATTAGCCACTGTTACTTCGATACGGGCGACGATTGCATTGCCATCAAGTCGGGACGCGATGGTGATGGACGCCGGATTGGAATACCTTCGGAAAACATCATCATTGAACATTGCTACATGAAAGACGGGCACGGTGGGGTGGTTATCGGCAGCGAAGTATCTGGCGGTGCACGGAACATCTTTGCCCTGAACAACACAATGGATAGTCCGCAGCTGGATAGGGTATTACGCTTGAAGACCAGTTCCAGTAGAGGCGGCATTATTGAGCATATTTTCATGAAGGATACGAAGGTGGGCACCTATAAAGAGGCTGCAGTGCGGTTCAATATGTTTTACGAGAAGCCAGGGGATTTTCTCCCTACCATCCGCAATATATGGGTGGAAAATATGGAGGTGGAGCGTGGCGGAAAATATGGCATATTGATCAATGCTTACGAAGAATCACCCGTGCAGGATTTCAGGATGGTCAATTCGACCATGCACGGCGTGCGCACACCCATAAAAGCAAACAATGTGCGTAACATGACGATGGAGAATGTGGATATGGATGAGAAAAGCCTGGAGAAAACGGAGGAGTTTAAATAGGCAATGGAGAGTATAAAGAACTGGTATGTCATTGTTTTTACTCTGGTTTGGGGTTGCTGTTTGCTGTGTAGCGTTGCGGAGGCGGTAGCCCAGCAACGCTTTTGGCATAACCTGCCGCGGGAGGTAAGGTATCTTCCAGATGGCGAAGATTTTGTAATCCAAAATGGGAACAGGCGATTCAACAGGGCACTCTATGGTACCAACACCGCATTTCGTGTGGAGGCGGGCGATTTACCCGAATTTGCATTGTATCTGCCCGGTGTAGGCGGTAACCTCCAGTTCGGCTTGGTCGATGAATCGCAAAGCAAATGGGTAATCAACGCGCAATCGATCGAAGCGCGTTACCGGCCGGGTACCATGCTGTATCGCATTCGAGACTCCTTGTTGGGCGACGCGGAACTGCACGTGCAGGTACTGGCCTTGGCCGATGGTGAGGGGATGGTGCTGAAGGCGCATGTGGAAGGAACAATTCCCCGAGATTTGAGACTCGTGTCCGTTTTTGGCGGAGCCAACGGCAAAACGTTCAGCAGGGGAGGGGATATCGGAGCAGACCCGGAATCGGGTTTTTACCTGCATCCAGCATACTGCGAAGGCAATACCTATGCGATAGCCGGTCAAGTGTTTGAACTTAGCTATGTACACGGCCGTCGCGGACAGCAGCAGCTATGGGGTATGTTTCCCGATCAGGGTATGCTGCGTCTTGGCGATGCGAATGCCCTGGCTACACCAGCGGCACTTCTTGGATCATCGAGTTCAGATACCCCCGTGCTGCTATCGGACCTCAAGCTTCAATCAGCTACAACTTATTATTTTTTGGTACGTACTGGCGATGGTGGGGCGCAACCAAACACGGATGCAGAAATCGCATTCCGTGAAGCGGAGAATGCTCGAAGGACGCTGGCTGGTCGGGTAAAAATCAAGACCCCCGATCCGTTTATCAACACGCTGGGCGGAGCGCTGTCCACAGCGGCCGATGCGATCTGGGAAGATCCCACGTTTCTGCATGGCGCGGTGGCTTGGCGCATGCGCCTGAATGCCTGGCGTGGGGCCTATGCGGGTGATGTCTTGGGCTGGAGTGATCGGGCACGGAGGCATTTCGAGAGCTACGCCAACTCGCAGGTGACGGCGCCGGAAACCGCTCCGGTGGTGATGGATACCGCACTGCACCTCGCCCGTCACCTCGAGGAAATGGGCACAGCCATGTTTTCCAGCGGTTACATCTCCCGCAACCCCAACGATAACAGTAGGCCCCACCATTATGATATGAACCTGGTATTTTTCGATCAGGTGCTCAACCATGTTAATTGGACCGGAGATACCGCTTTCATGCGTAAGATGTGGCCCTCCATCAAGCGTCACCTTGCTTGGGAGAAACGCAATTTCGATATGGACGGTGATGGATTGTACGATGCATACTGTGCCATCTGGGCCAGCGATGGTTTGCAATATAGCGGAGGTGGTGTCGCACACACTTCGGCGTATAATTATCGGGCGAATCGGATTGCGGCGGACGTCGCCAGCTGGTTTGGTGAAGACCCGACCCCATATCGCCAAGAGGCAGAAAAGATCCATAAAGCCGTGAATGAACGGCTATGGATACCGGAAAAAGGGTGGTATGCCGAATACCAGGATTTGTTGGGCAACCAATTGCTCCATTCCTGGCCCGGACTGTGGACCATTTACCATACCATTGATTCCGAAGTGCCGGATCCCATGATGGCTTATCAAGCCTTACGATATGTCGACAATCATATCCCACATATCCCTGTTCGCGCCAATGGATTGGCAGACACTTCATTATATACACTTTCTACAACCAATTGGCAGCCATACACCTGGTCGGTAAACAATGTGGCCTTGGCAGAAGTACTGCATACTACGATCGCCTACTGGCAGGGTAATAGACCGGAGGAAGCATATCGACTATGGCGCAGCAACATCATTGAAAGCCTGTATTTGGGGGCCAGCCCCGGAGGATTCCAGCAGCTATCATTTTATGATGCGCGGAGAGGGCAGCTTTACCGTGATTTTGGGGATCCGATCGGTATAGCGGCGAGGACGGTGGTAGAAGGACTGTTTGGCATTAAACCCAATGCAATCAACAAGGTGTTGACTATCCAGCCCGGTTTTCCCGAGCAATGGGATAGTGCATCATTGGAACTCCCTCATATCTCCTTTCAGTATGATCGGAATGGAAAACATGAAGTGTTTGAAATCCAGCCGGGCTTCGGGCAGCAGATGGCCTTATGCTTAAAAGTCAATGTTCGCGGGGCAAGTTTGATAGCGGCCAAGGTGAATGGCGTTGAAGCGGTATGGCATAACCTGTCCGATGCCATTGGGAGACCAATGATTGTGATTGAGGCGGATCCTTCTGAAACCTACCGGGTAGCGTTAGAATGGTCTTCGGAAACGATAGTAGAACCAGAATTGCCAGCGGTTATCTTCCCCAATGCCGCATTTACTTTGGATTTTCCCGGAGCTTCCGTTGATCACATTGATGACCCGCAGCAGGTACTGGCTCATACCCACATGGAAGGGAATGCCTGGTCGGGGGCGATTAAGACAACTGGGAATAAAACGTTTTTTGTCCGGTTAAGCCAAGGAGAATTTTCTTGGTTGAAACCGATTGATCTCCATGTCATCCCAGAGGTACAGCTGCTGAGCGATCGGGAGCAAGATGGAGCAGATCTTCACCTTACGATTGTCAATCATGGAGCAGAAAAGAGGCTGACCGTGCTGGTAAATGAAGATAAGGGAGATTATCAGGAAACCATCACGATTCACGCACAAGGGAAAGTGGAACATCTTGTGCATCGAAACGGGGTGATTTGGGGGACAAACACCATTCGCATTGTCGATGAAACCGGAGCGGTTGTCGCGCAAAAACATATCCAACATTGGAACGCGATAGCGGCAGCTCCGGCTTCTTATGAAGCGGTTCCTATGGATGGCATATTCAATGACCGTGTTGATCAAATTTTCAAGAACCAGTATTTATCGCCGCGGCCAACCTCCCCCACATTGCAGTTGCCATGGCAAGGGATTGGCAACTGGTGCTATCCCCTTACGGAAGCTCATATAGATGATAGCGGAATCCGCGAACTCGCTGGCGAGCACAATGAAATCAAGCTACCCGGTGGAGTTCCCATACAAACCACGGGTGCCGCTGAAGGTGCTAATATCGCGTTTGTCTCCAAATGGGATAACTATCCGGATTCCTTAGCTATTCCATTATCGGGAAAAGCCAATCACGTCTATTTATTAATGGCGGGATCTACGAACCCAATGCAGAGCCAATTGGATAATGCGGTAATCAGCATACGGTACAACGATGGTTCCATTGACCGGTTGGCACTGAGGAATCCAGAAAATTGGTGGCCCATCGAACAGGATTTCTATAACGATGGATACGCATTTGATACCGGAGCCCCGCATCCTTACCGTGTCCATCTGAAGACGGGCAAAATAACCCGGGAAGCAACGCAGTATACAGAAATCAAGGGGTTCACCCAACGGGCTATCGATGGCGGTGCTGCAACGGTATTGGATTTACCACTCAATCCCGATAAAGAACTGCAATCGCTGGAGTTGCAGGCGTTGGCCAATGATGTGGTCATTGGGTTGATGGGAGCAAGCCTGCAACGAATAGAATAAATTATAAACAAAATAAGCAATCATGAAGTTAACGTTTTTTGGGAAGGTTATTATGGGGTTTGGACTGTGTGCCTTGGCCGGAGGTTGTAGCCAACCGAGCGGTATCGACAGGCAGGAGGTCGTTCGGAGGCATAACATCATCAATACGGAAGTGGATTCATTGGCATCCCTGACCATCGGAAATGGGGAATTTGCGTTTACTGCAGATGTAACCGGATTGCAGACTTTTCCAGACCGCTATGCCAAAGGCGTTTCATTGGGTACACAATCCGAATGGGGATGGAATCGATTTGACGACAGTGTGGGCTATCGCTTTGAAGAAACCCTTAGGTCCTATGATTTCAACAACGATGGACATGAGGCCACCTATAGCGTGCAGTGGAAAGAAGCAGGACGCAACCAAGATGCGGCCAATTGGTTCCGGAAAAACCCACACAGACTCCAACTTGGCAATGTCGGTTTCGATATCTATAAAAAAGACGGGCAGCTTATCGCTCCCACTGATGTACAAGATATTCGTCAGGAGCTTGATCTCTGGACAGGGGAATTAACCAGTAGCTTTTCCATTGAGGGCCAATTGGTCGAAGTGGTGACAACGGCCCACCAGCAAGAAGACCTGATCGCGGTGAAGGTTACATCAGCCCTCTTGGATGAAGGTCGGTTGAAGATACGGCTACGCTATCCATACCCGACGGCTGAATTTTTGGATGAAGGCAATCATTGGGCCGACCATGAACACCATAAGACGGATATCAGTCAGCAAAATAAACGAGGCGCTGTTGTCACCCATACATTACAAGGAATTACCTACCATACGGTTCTTGGGTGGAGTGGAGCACATATTCAGCCCACAGGTACGCCACATTATTTTCAAGTTACGCCGGCGGAAGGGCAAAAAACATTTGAATGCAGTGTATTATTTGCATTGGAAAAATCCGACCCAGCCGAGCTGCCCGATTTTGAGGCTTCCTCGGAAAGCTGCAAATCGGGATGGAAAGCGTTCTGGTCACGTGGCGCTGCCATTGATTTTAAGGGGAGTACCGATGCTCGGGCAGATGAGCTGGAACGACGCATTGTGCTTTCCCAATACCTTACTAAAGTACAGTGTACAGGTAATTTTCCACCGCAGGAAACAGGGTTAACTTTCAACAGTTGGTTTGGGAAACCTCACTTGGAAATGCATTGGTGGCATGCCGTGCATTTTGCCTTATGGGATCGGGTGGATCTGATGGAAAAAAGTTTGGGCTATTTTGCCCAAGTGGCAGACAAGGGGCGGGCTTTGGCTACCCGGCAAGGTTATGAGGGCATTCGTTGGCAAAAAATGGTGGACCATGAAGGTGATGAGTCGCCTTCATCCGTAGCCGCCTTCCTCATCTGGCAACAACCCCATTTTATCTACCTCGCAGAATTGGCCTATCGGGATAAAAAGGACCCGGAGACAATTGAAAAATACAAGGAACTCGTATATGCCACAGCTGAATTCATGGCTGATTTCCCTACATACGATAAGGAAAACGACCGTTACAACCTCGGCAAAGGTGTGATTCCTGCCCAAGAGGTCTTCCCGGCTGTTGACACCTATAACCCAACTTATGAGGTTGCGTATTGGGACTGGGCTCTTAAAATCGCTCAGGAGTGGCGTGAACGGGATGGCTTGCCCAGGCATGAGCGATGGGATGAAATCATTGATAAATTGGCACCCTTACCCCAACAAGACGGTGTTTACCTCGCCACGGAAAGTGCTCCTGATTCCTATACCAACGACCGTTGGCGGACGGATCACCCGGCAGTGCTGGGCGCTTTGGGCATGGTGCCCGAATCGCCTAAACTGGATAAGGAAATCATGGCAAATACCCTGGATAAAGTCTGGGAAACCTGGTTTTGGGAGAAGACCTGGGGATGGGATTTTCCGATGACCGCCATGAATGCCGCACGGCTTGGTCTGCCTGAAAAAGCCCTGGATGCCCTGTTTATGGATATACAAACCAACCGCTACCTGAAAAATGGCCACAACTACCAGGATGGCAGGCTGCGCATTTACTTGCCCGGTAATGGGGGTATACTTATTGCGGTGGCCATGATGGCTGGTGGCTGGGATGCGAGTGAAGGCGAATTACCCGGATTTCCGAAAGACGGCTCATGGACCGTAAAAGCGGAAGGATTTAAAAAAATGCCTTAGTGTCCACCGGTAATATCCACTACCCAAAACATCAATTAAAAAAGATAATACGGATGATCCACTTAATACAATATGCCATTGCTGCCTTACTGGTGATTAACATCACCGCCGCCGTTGCCCAGGAAGGGCAGGACCTTTTGCATGTTAAAAAACAGGGCAATACGTTTCTATTGGAAACCGCTGTCTCCAGCACAAAGCTAACATTCTGCACAAGCGATGTGGTGCGGATAAGGACATCATGGACGGGAACGTTTGAGACCGAACCAAGCCTCATGGTGGTACGTGACGATTGGCCCCCTTCGGAGGTCGCTATGACGGAGACCGATTCTACGGTTCGACTGGTATCGGACTCGTTGATCGTACATATTATCAAAAGTCCATTTTCCATACAGCTATATGACCAGCATGGCGCTTTGTTGTCTGCCGACTGTGGTGGGCCCTATCGAGAAGGGGAGCGAACAGGTGTACGTAAGGCACTTCAGGCCGAGGAGTATTTCTTTGGCTTCGGAGAGCGGATGGATTTCATAAACCAACGTAATAAGAAGCTTACCTTGAAGGTAGGACGTGGTAAAGGACGCCCACATGAAGTAGGGGCATACAACATTCTGGAGGCTAACTATTCGCCGGTGCCGTTTTTCATGAGTACACGGGGATACGGTATCTTTTTACATAACCCCTATACCACCCAATGGGATATGGGGCATTCGGATCAAGATGCGTACGCTTTTGAAGCGGAAGGCGGCGAATTAGACTATTATTTTATCTATGGACCGACGTTCAAGAACGTGGTAAAACACTACACCAACATTACCGGGAAGTCGCCTATGTTGCCCAAGTTTGCCTTTGGCTTGCATGCTGGCACCTATAGCGGCGGCACGTGGGGGCATGAGGAACAGACGTCCGACGCTTATGTAATTGCACTGGCACGTAAATTCCGGGAATTGGGTATCCCCATTGATTTGCTGTGGTTGGATTCCACTTGGCGGATTTTTGGCAAAAACGGTGGCAAAGGGGCTACGTCGTTCGAATGGCGCGAGACCTTTGCCGACCCTAAAGGGATGTTTGATAGCCTATATGCCCTGAATTATGCCATGGTGGGGCTCCATCTTAGGCCGCGTTTTGACAATGGCCAGACCATGGATTTGCTTGATCAGGCACGGGCAGGAGGATATGTCTATCCGGAGCAGGATGAAACGGGGAAAGAGGTTGGCGAATTCGTTAATTTCTTCGATCAGCAATCGGTAGACTGGTGGTGGGACAACGGCGTGAAACGCGTGGCCGATCTCGGGGCAATGTTCCTGAAAACCGACGAAGGTAGTGCCTTCGGAGGAAAAGCCAACGAGAGCGATAAGATGGGGCCTGTGGACGAGCAAGCTAAAAAGCTACATAATGTTTTCCCGATAGCCTATGCCAAGGCACCGTACGAAAAATTCCAGGCATACAATGGCATCAGGGGACTGAACCAGACCCGAGAAGGATACGCAGGCATCCAACGGTATCCCTTTATTTTTGCTGGCGATTGGCCTAGCGAATGGCAATATTTCCTACCGGTCATCCGTGCGGGGCTCAACATGGGACTGTCGGGTGTAGGCTATTGGACGCATTGTATGGGGGGATTCGAACATGTGGCCGATCCGGAGTTGTACATCCGTTGGGTACAATTCGGGATGTTCAGCCCAATAGCCATGGTGTTTGGCATGGACCATCCGGGATACAAGGAGCCTTGGAACTATGGCGAGGAAGCACTGGCAAATTTCAGGAAATACGACAGGCTGCGTTATCGCCTTATTCCATATATTTATAGCCACGCTTACGGTATGTATACCGATGGCACCCCGCTTATGCGGGCCATGGTGATGGAGCATCAGCAGGATAGAAATGTTTACGAGATCGATGACCAATACCTATTCGGGAATGATTTACTCGTTTGTCCGGTAGTGACTAAAAGAGCTAAAACAAGGACCGTGTACCTGCCGGAAGGCATTTGGTTTGATTACTGGACAGGCAAGCGCTATGAAGGGCGGCAGTACATCCATGTGACCACGCCCCTGGATACGATGCCGATATTTGCCAAAGCGGGAGCCATCATTCCCATGCAGCGGGAAATGGACTATGTAGGCCAATATGCGGATGATGAAATGCTGCTGGATATTTTTCCAGCTGCAAATGGCCATCTAGATCTTTATGACGATGATGGGATGAGCTTGGATTACCAAGCTGGCGCCTATGCAGTTACGCCAATCCATTCATTCAGTAGGGCAGACCACCTGAATATCCAGATCGGCAAACCCTCCGCTGGTTATGACTTGGGTAACAGGGCTTATACGGCAAAGATCAGGTGGGATATCCCACAAAAGCCACGTGCATTGACGTTCAATGGGCGTAACCTTCAGGAAATGGAACAGCGTTCCGGATCATCGGGTTGGTTTTATGATGCCGAAGCAGGTGTAGTATGGGTAGACGAAAAAATGGACCATGGTGAATTGAATGTATTTTATTAAGAATGGGATATTAAATTTGGAAATATGCAACGAATCGCATTTAAAATGAAGTTGATGCCCGGATGCCAAGTGGAATATAAAAAACGACATGATGCCATTTGGCCCGAACTCAAGGAATTGCTCAAAGAAAGTGGCATAAGCGATTATTCCATTTTCCTCGATGAAGAAACCAATACCTTGTTTGCCGTACAGCAGCAGGAAGCAACAGGCCAATCTTCACAGGACTTGGGTACGCATCCCGTTGTACAGAAATGGTGGGCCTATATGGCAGATATTATGGAAACAAATTCGGACAATTCACCGATAAGCAAACCCCTAAAACAGGTTTTTCATCTTGATTGATGCTTAAAAATTATAAATTGAAGCATATGGTACGGTTATGTGGTGTCTATCTACTGGTGTTGCTTGGCATGCAATTAAGCCTAGCCCAGCCCAGCCCTTGGCCACGTGTGGAAAAAGAAATGAAACCTTGGGCACGTTGGTGGTGGATGGGCAATGCCGTGGATGAATATAATTTGGCGAAATTGATGCAGTCCTATGCCGCCGCAGGAATTGGCGGATTGGAGATTGCCCCGATTTATGGCGCCAAAGGGTATGAAGATCAGTATATACCATACCTCTCCCCACGGTGGATGGAGGTATTGAACTATACAGTCCAACAAGCAGATAGCTTGGATATGGGCATCGATCTGACCACGGGGACAGGGTGGCCATTCGGTGGCCCACAGGTTGGTGTTAAGGAAGCAGCTACCAAAATGGTATTCCGTACCTTCCAATTGACTGCTGTTAAGCCATTCGAAGAGAAAATCCGATCAGCCGATCCGAAGCAGGAATCCGCCCCCTTATTGTCACTTACGGCATATGACGACGAAGGAAATGCTACATTGCTTACCGATCGGGTTGCCGAGGATGGCACACTGGACTGGAAACCAACGAAAGGCATTTGGGAACTATATGCTATCTTTGAAGGTAAAACCCATCAGCAGGTAAAGCGTGCAGCCCCAGGGGGCGAAGGTCTTACCCTCAACCATTTTTCTCATGATGCCCTGAGCCACTACTTGTCACGTTATGATAGCGCTTTTGCTAAGCAACCGCAAGGCATACGCGCATTCTATAACGACAGTTATGAGGTATACGGTGCAGATTGGACGGCGGAGTTCTTCGATGAATTCATAAAACGGCGGGGATATGATTTACGCCTGCATATCCGTGAATTTCTTGGTGATGAATCCAATGACCATGTGGCTCGGCTCAAATCGGATTACCGGCAGACCATGGCCGATTTACTGCTGGAAAACTTTACCCAACCTTGGACCAAATGGGCACATGGATATGGTAGTGTCAGCAAAAACCAAGCACATGGATCACCCGGTAATCTTATCGACCTATATGCTGCTGTGGATATCCCCGAAGTGGAAACGTTTGGTTCGAGTTCTTTTGCCATTCCCGGCTTACGTCGCGATAGTGCAGATGTCCGTTCGGTAGACCCAGACCCCATCATGTTGAAATTTGGCTCTTCGGCGGCTAATGTCATGGGCAAGAAACTAGTCTCTTCCGAAACATTCACCTGGCTTACGGAACATTTCAAGACATCACTCTCCCAATGCAAACCAGAGGTAGAGCAATGTTTCCTTGCCGGGGTCAACCATGTTTTTTACCACGGTATCACCTATTCGCCAGCGGAAGCGGGCTGGCCTGGATGGCTGTTTTATGCTTCGGTCAATTTCGTGCCCACCAACAGCTGGTGGCCACATTTGTATGGGCTCAATGAATACATTACCCGTGTGCAATCCGTATTGCAGGCGGGCAAGCCCGATAATGAGTTGCTGCTCTATTGGCCTATCCATGACAATTGGGATTCCGCGAATGGCCGCATGATGACATTCACCGTGCATAATATCGATAAATGGCTGCATCCCACCGATTTTTATAAAAATGTACAGCGGCTACAGCAAGAGGGATATGCTTACGATTTCATATCGGATAACCTGTTGTCCAACGCCGAAGTGGTTGACGGCCTTATCCGTACGTCAAGCAATGCCATACCCTATAAAATGTTGATTGTACCGGTGACACGGAAGATGCCATTGGAAACATTGGAAAAACTATTGGATTTGGTTCGCCAGGGTGCTACCGTGCTGTTTCAGGCTGTTCCACAGGATGTGCCGGGTCTGGGGGATTATGAAAACAGGCACTTGAGGTTTGAGGCGTTGCTGAAAACGATACCTTTTTCGCCATTGGAGGGTGGGATTAAACAAGCATCGCTAGGCAAAGGGCACATACTGCTTTCAACCGACATCGTGTCGACATTACAACGGCATGATATTGTTGGAGAGCAATTGGTACAGCATGGGCTGAAATTCGTCAGACGGAAAACAACGGATGGCGCCTATTATTTTATCGTTAATCACCATGCTACCACAATCGACACCTGGGTGCCTTTCCAATCTGCAACGGATCACGACGCAATGCTATTGGATCCCCAGAACGGACGGTTCGGGAAGGTAGCCACCCAAACAACTGATGGGAAACGAGGTGTACGTATACAGCTCCATCCAGGTGAGGCTGTTATTCTTAAGTTTTATAATAAACAAGATAAACACATGCCCGATTGGTCATATATCGGGCGAAATGTAGCTGAAATAAACATTACCGACGGATGGCGGATCGACTTTAAAGAAGGAGGGCCCCAATTACCTCCCCCAACTGAAGTTGGGCCATTGGTTCCTTGGACCGATTTTATGGACGATGCGTACCAAACCTTTAGTGGGGTAGGGGCATATCAGGTGACATTCCAGCTTGCCAAAGTGACGAAGGACACGTATTTGCTGGAATTGGAAGGGGTACATGAGAGCGCGCGGGTATGGATCAATGGGCAAGATGCCGGCTTAGCATGGAGCATACCGTATCGTTTACCAATTGGCCACCTATTGAAAAAAGGGAAGAACACCATTCGAATAGAAGTAGCCAACCTTATGGCCAACCGTATTCGGTCGATGGATCGCGCGGGCGTTGAGTGGAGGAAATACCATGAGATCAATTTCGTAAATATCGACTATAAAGCATTTGATGCCTCATCATGGAAAGTTCAGCCTTCTGGATTAACCGGGACTGTCAAGATTAAGCAATACAAAATGGAATAAAATATGCCATTCTTGAATTAACCGCTTATCTTTAGGGCGTAAAAAACCAGCGCTTGCCATGAAACCCATAAACATATTGGACCATATTCATATCAACGAATATGCTGCCACGCCCAAATACCTGCAATTGGCTAATGCAGTGATCAACGCTGTGGGTGCAGGGAAGATAAAAAAAGACGATATGCTCCCGTCTATCAATGAGTTGAGCTATGTGCTTGAGATATCGCGTGATACGGCTGAAAAGGGGTACAAGCACCTCAAGCAACTGGGCGTATTGGGATCTGTACCGGGCAAGGGATACTACATCACCAATGCAGACTTTAAGCGAAAGCTCCAGATCGTACTTTTTTTTAACAAACTGAGTGCACACAAGAAAATTGTTTATGATTCCTTTGTGCAGGCCATCGGAAGCGATGCCTTTGTGGATTTCTACATTTACAACAACGACTTATCTCTTTTCAAGAAGCTGTTTCAAAACCTCAGGCAGGAATACACCCACTACGTAATCATACCTCATTTTATAGAAGGACGTGACAAAGCTGCGGAGATTATCAATACAATCCCGAAGGATAAGTTGGTCTTGCTCGATAAATTAGTGCCGGACGTCGACGGGGAATATGCTGTTGTGTATGAAAATTTTGAAAATGATATTTACAACGCACTTGAACAGGCAAAAGAAAAATTAAGTAAATACCACACCATCAAGCTAATTTTTCCAGATAAAAGCTACTTTCCAAAAGGCATTATCAAAGGGTTCTACCGTTTTTGCCAACAGTATGCATTTAACCATTTGTTGGTTAGCGACATCATGCAAGAGCCAATTGCCGAGGGAGAAGTCTACATCAACCTGATGGAAGATGACCTAGTGAAATTATTGGACAGGGTTATATCCCTTAAGTTAAAAATAGGAAAACAGGTAGGCATCATTTCCTATAACGAAACACCACTTAAGAAATTTATTTTAGATGGTATTACGACCATATCAACCGATTTTAAACGGATGGGCACAGTTGCCGCTCAACTCATACTTGACAATTCTCGCAGGCATGAAGAGGTGCCATTTTATTTAACTTTGAGGGCCTCTTTGTAAGATTTGCCAAGTGAATTATATTTAAGGGTTACGAATGAAAACCATTCGTAACCCTTAAATATAATTTTACCCATTAATATTCCAACACGGTCACCTCTGTCCTGCGGTTGGCTTGGTGTTCTGCACGTGAGCAAGACACACCATCCGAACAATGGTTGACCAACCTGCGTTCTCCATAACCCGCTGCTTGCATTCGGTCGCGGGCAATACCCTTGGATACTAAGTAATCCACGGCTGCCTCGGCCCGTCGTTGTGACAAGGCAACGTTGTATGCATCGCTTCCACGGGAATCCGTGTGGCTTGACAATTCAATCTTCAGTGTCGGATGGTCACGCATGGTACGAACCAACTCATCCAAAATTTCGGCCGCATCCGGACGGATGTTATGTTTGTCAAAATCATAGTAGATATTCTCCAGCTCAAATGTTTGTCCCACTTCGAAAATAGGCTCCAACAATAAAGCAACTTCGAGCGTATCTGATTTGGTGATGCCTTCCGTACTTACTTTCGCCGAGTCTGCATGGTAACCCTCTTTCCGTCCCAAAACTGTATAGCGTTGGTCGCGATCAAGTACAAACTCGAATTTGCCTTGCTGGTCGCTGTTCTTCTTAGCGATAATCTCTCGCTCGCCGTCGTATAATGTTACCGAGGTGGCAGGAAGGCGCTCCCCTGTACTTTTGTCTGAAGTGGTTCCAATCAGGATAATGATAATCCTAGGTTTCTCATAAGAAAATGAATAAATGTCATCACCACCACGGCCGTCCCGGCGGTTGGAGGATAAGTAGCCTGATACATTTGCATCTCCTTCATAAACCGCGATGTATGCGAAGTCGTCTCTGGCAGAATTGACAGGAAATCCCAGATTTTCGGGGCTGCTCCACGTGGATTTATTGCCCTGTGTTTTGAAAACATCGAGTCCTCCCATGCCGGCAAAGCCATCGCTGGAAAAGTACAGCGCCCCATCGGAACCAATATTTGGGAACATTTCATCGCCTGCACTGTTGATGGTGCTTCCGACATTGATAGGGGTACCCCAGGTACCATCCGTTTGTCGCTCGCAGTACCAGATGTCGGTGCCGCCATGACCACTGGGCATGTCAGACACAAAATACAACGTGTTACCGTCTTCGCTTAGCGTGGCATGGCCGACGGAGTATTCCTTGATGTTATTATAGGGAAAAGCTGCGGGTTTCCATTCATCGTTGTCTTTTGTATAGGTATACAGCTCCAGTTTACTTGTCCGGTATTTTTTTCTGGCTTCTCTTGTTCGCTCCCCTTCTTTACCTGGATACGTTCGGGTAACGTAGAGCGTGTTTCCATCTTTGTCGGCTGCTACCGGTCCGATGTGATAAGGTTCACTATTGAGCCCAGCGGGAGCAATGGTCGGCTGGCTTAAGCTATTGTCCGTTGAACGGTCCGCCGTGTACACGCGTAGAAATGTATTTCCTGTCCAGCCATAGGTCGTATTGAACATGTTTGCATCGGGCTCACCGGTATAGTAAATTTTATTGTTAAGGGGGTAGGCCGAAAACTCGGATAAAGCGGTATTGATGTTTGCTTCATTGCGCAGGTAATGTGCTGTCGGGTTAGCCATCCATACAACAGCCGAATCACAGCCTGCAATGTCGATCGCAACGGCTTCAGCATCGCCAGTTTGGCTGGCATACGCTTCAAATTGTTTTCGGGCTTCTGCATATTTTCCATTAGTCTTCAGAACACTGCCATATTTTATCAGGTTCGCTGCATCACTCTTCTCGTCTTGAATCACACGGGCATACCAGTTTTCCGCAGATTCATAGTCATTCATCTTTTCATAACAATCTGCCAAACGCTCTAGGTCTTCTAGACGGGGCTTTTTTCGGTCAGCCAGTTTAACATAGGCTGCTGCCGCATGGGCATATTCATATTTACGGTATAGTTCTTCGGCACGATCGCGTAATCCCAGTTGCTCCTGCGCATGAACCGGTACGATGGATAAAACTGTTGCCGTGATAAACAGCGAAACAAATGTAACCATCGACAGGTAGAACTTGGCCAATGCGTTATCTTTTATGTCCATTCTTTCCATTTCGAAACTCTTAATAATTGATAATTAAAAAAATCTTGGACTAAGCATCCGTTGGTTCAATTTGCCAAAAGTAATACCCAAGGTTACTTCGTGCGATCCGTTCTGCACACCGCTCAGCCGACTTAAGATGTGGTCATAGGAATAACCAACACGTAGGGCTTGCGTGACATAGAGCTGGGCAATGGCGGATATCGAATTGCGACTGCTCAGGCTGTTGCCCGTGTACCGCTCGTAGTCTCGTTTGAAGGCGGTTACCCCGGTGCGCCAACCCCCGCCTATCCAAAAGCGGTTCCCGAATATGAACATGGCATTCAGATCCAAGCTAGTCGGCCCAGTGAAATCTTCCTTTACCAGCACGCTGGGGCGTAGTTTTGTGCCCTCGCTGAGATCGAAGAGCATACCGCCCATGAAATACATATGCCGTTTCCGACGGATATTGTCTGTCGTTGTATTATCCCACCGGAAGATGTTGTTGCTTTGATCACCCGAAAGGAGATCCATGACCGATACCCCTGCATACCAGCGCGGGTTGTAGTAATAGATGCCGAAGCGGATATCGGGAATAAAATTATTGATTCTTCCAGGGGGCACCAAGGGATCTCCGTCGTTAACGGGATTCAATACATCGCCGTTTAAGCTATATTGGGTAACACCAGCACCTATGCCAAAACTTAGCCGCTGTGTATCTTCCTCATTTAACCGAAGACGGAAGGCATAATTTGCATATGCCGAGGATGCTGTCTGTGGGCCTAATCGGTCCGTGATGATTTGTAAACCTATACCATGTCGCTTATTGAGCGGGTCAATCAACCCGTCCACGGATAGCACCCCTGTTTCTGGAGCCCCATCTAGGCCCACCCACTGACTCCGCAGGCCTAATTGACCGAACCATTCTTCTTTATAACCCGCATATGCTGGATTGACACTCATTGAATTGAATATGTACTGTGTAAACTGGATGTTTTGCTGTGCCTTGGCATGCAACAAACCGAAAACCAGTCCCGTTATCACCAGTAGTTTCTTTATGTTCTGCGTATCCATATTGTATGTTTTTTCAACTGTGATGCCCTCAATCCAAGCGGTTGGCAGGTTCATCTTGCCAACCGCTTGGTTCTATGACCTACTTCTTATTGTCTTTTTATCAGTACCCATCCTTTTAAGGTTTCCTCTTGGTTGGTCCTGATTAATCTAACTAAGTAATAGTAGGTGCCTTCTCTCAGGTCTTGACCGCCCCAATCGTTGTTGTAATTCATGTTGCGATATATTTCATTGCCCCAGCGATTAAAGACGGTCACTTCAATCCGGTCATAAGCCTCTTTTCCTATAATCTCAAACCGGTCATTCATTCCGTCACCATTCGGCGTGAATATATTGGGGACAAACACTGGCCTGGCCGTTACTTGTACAACTACTGTAGCCGTATTTGATGGATTTCCATTTTCATCTTCTACCGTGTACGTAAAGGTATCTTCACCAATGAAGCCGGGGTTGGGCGTGTATACTACCGTACCGTCGGTGTTCACAGTCACCGTACCGTTGGTCGGCGGGGTAACGATGGTTACCGTAGCGGAATCGATCGGGGCATCGCCCTCTTCGTCGTTATTCAGTACCGGAATGGTCACCGCTGTCTCAGCCAGTGTCTCGGCCGTGTCGTCATTGGCAACTGGAGGTTCCGGTTCTGCAACGGTTATCATAACGGTTACCGGATCGCTTGGCATGCTGTTTTCATCCTTTACGGTATACTGGAAGGTATCGGATCCGGTATAACCAGGATTCGGTGTGTAGGTGATGTCACCTGTTACCGGATCCACAGCTACCGTACCGTTAGTCGGCGGAGTGGTGATGGTCACCGTCGTCGGATCCAGTGGTACGTCACCTGGGGTATCGTTATCCAATACCGGGATGGTCACCGGTGTACCCGGGGTGGTGGAGGTCTCGTCATCATTGGCTTCCGGACCTTCCACGATGGTGACGGTTACCATTGCTACATTCGACGGCACACCGTTCTCGTCATCCACGGTGTACTCGAAGGTATCCTCACCCTCGAAACCGTCATCCGGCGTGTAGGTCACTTCGCCGGTCACGGGATCAACCTCAACCGTACCGTTTGTCGGTGGTGTGGTGATGGTCACCGTGGTTGGATCCAGTGGTGCGTCACCTTCCTCGTCATTATCAAGAACAGGGATGCTCACCGGCGTATTGACCGTTGTCATGATGTCATCATCATTGGCCACAGGTGGCTCCGGTTCAACAACGTCGACCGTCACGGTAGCCGGATTGCTCGGTACGCCGTTCTCGTCGTCCACGGTATACTCGAAGGTATCCTCGCCCTCGAAACCGGGATCCGGTGTGTAGGTGATGTCACCCGTTTCAGGGTCGACTTCCACCGTACCATTTGTCGGTGGGGTGGTGATGGTCACCTTTGTCGGATCGATGGGGGAGTCGCCTTCCTCGTCATTATCCAATACCGGTATGGTCACCGGTGTACCCGGGGTGGTGGAGGTCTCGTCATCATTGGCTTCCGGACCTTCCACGATGGTGACGGTTACCATTGCTACATTCGACGGCACACCGTTCTCGTCATCCACGGTGTACTCGAAGGTATCCTCACCCTCGAAACCGTCATCCGGCGTGTAGGTCACTTCGCCGGTCACGGGATCAACCTCAACCGTACCGTTTGTCGGTGGTGTGGTGATGGTCACCGTGGTTGGATCCAGTGGTGCGTCACCTTCCTCGTCATTATCAAGAACAGGGATGCTCACCGGCGTATTGACCGTTGTCATGATGTCATCATCATTGGCCACAGGTGGCTCCGGTTCAACAACGTCGACCGTCACGGTAGCCGGATTGCTCGGTACGCCGTTCTCGTCGTCCACGGTATACTCGAAGGTATCCTCGCCCTCGAAACCGGGATCCGGTGTGTAGGTGATGTCACCCGTTTCAGGGTCGACTTCCACCGTACCATTTGTCGGTGGGGTGGTGATGGTCACCTTTGTCGGATCGATGGGGGAGTCGCCTTCCTCGTCATTATCCAATACCGGTATGGTCACCGGTGTACCCGGGGTGGTGGAGGTCTCGTCATCATTGGCTTCCGGACCTTCCACGATGGTGATGGTTACGGTAGCCGGATTGCTTGGCATGCCGTTCTCGTCGTCCACGGTGTATTCTAAGGTATCCTCGCCGGTGAAGCCGTCATCCGGCGTGTAGGTCACTTCGCCTGTTACCGGATCGACCTCCACCGTTCCGTTTGTCGGCAGGGTGGTGATGGTCACCGTGGTGGAATCCAGTGGCGCATCGCCTTCCTCGTCATTATCAAGGACAGGGATGGTCACCGGTGTGTTGATTGGCGTCATCGCCCCGTCGTCGTTCGCCATCGGGCCCACGGGTTCGGCTACCACAACGGTAACCGTCGCTGGGTTGGATGGTACGCCGTTCTCGTCGTCCACGGTGTATTCGAAGGTATCCTCGCCCTCGAAACCGGGATCCGGTGTATAGGTGATATCACCCGTTTCAGGGTCGACTTCCACCGTGCCGTTCGTCGGCGGGGTGGTGATGGTCACCATGGTGGAATCCAGCGGTGCATCACCCGGGGTATCATTATCCAATACCGGTATGGTCACCGGTGTACCCGGGGTGGTGGAGGTCTCGTCATCATTGGCTTCCGGACCTTCCACGATGGTGATGGTTACGGTAGCCGGATTGCTTGGCATGCCGTTCTCGTCGTCCACGGTGTATTCTAAGGTATCCTCGCCGGTGAAGCCGTCATCCGGCGTGTAGGTCACTTCGCCTGTTACCGGATCGACCTCCACCGTTCCGTTTGTCGGCAGGGTGGTGATGGTCACCGTGGTGGAATCCAGTGGCGCATCGCCTTCCTCGTCATTATCAAGGACAGGGATGGTCACCGGTGTGTTGATTGGCGTCATCGCCCCGTCGTCGTTCGCCATCGGGCCCACGGGTTCGGCTACCACAACGGTAACCGTCGCTGGGTTGGATGGTACGCCGTTCTCGTCGTCCACGGTGTATTCGAAGGTATCCTCGCCCTCGAAACCGGGATCCGGTGTATAGGTGATATCACCCGTTTCAGGGTCGACTTCCACCGTGCCGTTCGTCGGCGGGGTGGTGATGGTCACCATGGTGGAATCCAGCGGTGCATCACCCGGGGTATCATTATCCAATACCGGTATGGTCACCGGTGTACCCGGGGTGGTGGAGGTCTCGTCATCATTGGCTTCCGGACCTTCCACGATGGTGACGGTTACCATTGCTACATTCGACGGCACACCGTTCTCGTCATCCACGGTGTATTCGAAGGTATCCTCGCCGGTGAAGCCGTCATCCGGTGTATAGATCACTTCGCCTGTTACCGGATCGACCTCAACCGTTCCGTTTGTCGGCAGGGTGGTGATGGTCACCGTGGTGGAATCCAGCGGCGCATCGCCTTCCTCGTCATTGTCGAGTACAGGGATGGTCACCGGTGTGTTGATTGGCGTCATCGCCCCGTCGTCGTTCGCCATCGGGCCCACGGGTTCGGCTACCACAACGGTAACCGTCGCTGGGTTGGATGGTACGCCGTTCTCGTCGTCCACGGTGTATTCGAAGGTATCCTCGCCCTCGAAACCGGGATCCGGTGTATAGGTGATATCACCCGTTTCAGGGTCGACTTCCACCGTGCCGTTCGTCGGTGGTGTGGTGATAATCACCGTTGTCGGATCGATGGGGGAGTCGCCTTCCTCGTCATTGTCAAGTACGGGGATGGTCACAGGCGCGTCCGGGATGGTGATGGCCACATCGTCATTGGCCTCGGGACCATCCACGATGGTGACGGTTACGGTAGCCGGATTGCTCGGCACACCGTTCTCGTCGTCCACGGTATACTCGAAGGTATCCGGTCCGGTATAACCCGGATTCGGTGTATAGGTCACTTCGCCGGTTACGGGGTCGACTTCCACCGTTCCGTTTGTCGGAGGCGTGGTGATGGTCACCGTGGTGGAATCCAGCGGCGCGTCACCTTCCTCGTCATTGTCGAGTACAGGTATGGTCACCGGCGTGTTGATTGGGGTCATGGCCCCGTCGTCGTTGGCCATTGGTGGTTGCGGTTCGGCTACGTCGACCGTCACGGTAGCCGGATTGCTCGGCACACCGTTCTCGTCATCCACGGTATACTCGAAGGTATCCTCACCCTCGAAACCGGGATCCGGTGTGTAGGTGATGTCACCCGTTTCAGGGTCGACTTCCACCGTACCGTTCGTCGGTGGTGTGGTGATGGTCACCGTTGTGGAATCCAGCGGTGCATCGCCCGGGGTATCGTTATCCAATACCGGTAGGGTCACCGGCGTATCCGGTGTTGTTGTGGGTCCGTCGTCATTGGCCACGGGGCCATCCACGATGGTGACGGCTACAGTCGCCGGATTACTCGGCACACCGTTCTCGTCATCCACGGTATACTAGAAGGTCTCCTCACCCTCGAAACCGGGATCCGGTGTGTAGGTGATGTCACCCGGTTCAGGGTCGACTTCCACCGTACCGTTCGTCGGTGGTGTGGTGATGGTCACCGTTGTGGAATCCAGCGGTGCATCGCCCGGGGTATCGTTATCCAATACCGGTATGGTCACCGGCGTATCCGGTGTTGTTGTGGTTCCGTCGTCATTGGCCACGGGGCCATCCACGATGGTGACGGCTACAGTCGCCGGATTACTCGGCACACCGTTCTCGTCGTCTACCATATACTCGAAGGTGTCTTCACCGGTGAATCCGTCATCCGGCGTATAGGTCACTTCACCTGTTACCGGATCCACTTCCACCGTTCCGTTTGTCGGCGGGGTGGTGATGGTCACCGTTGTGGAATCCAGCGGCGCGTCACCTTCCTCGTCGTTATCAAGGACGGGGATGGTCACCGGTGTGTTGACTGGCGTCATGGCCCCGTCGTCGTTCGCCACAGGTGGCTCCGGTTCAACAACGTCGACCGTCACGGTAGCCGGATTACTTGGTACGCCGTTTTCATCGTCCACGGTATACTCGAAGGTATCCGGTCCGGTATAACCCGGATCCGGTGTGTAGGTGATGTCACCCGTTTCAGGTTCAACTTCCACCGTTCCGTTTGTCGGCGGGGTGGTGATGGTCACCGGTGTGGAATCCAGCGGCGCGTCACCATCCTCGTCGTTATCAAGGACGGGGCTGGTCACCGGTGTGTTGACTGGCGTCATGGCCCCGTCGTCGGTCGCCACAGGTGGCTCCGGTTCAACAACGTCGACCGTCACGGTAGCCGGATTACTTGGTACGCCGTTTTCATCGTCCACGGTATACTCGAAGGTATCCGGTCCGGTATAACCCGGATCCGGTGTGTAGGTGATGTCACCCGTTTCAGGGTCAACTTCCACCGTACCGTTCGTCGGTGGCGTGGTGATGGTCACCGTTGTGGAATCCAGCGGCGCGTCACCATCCTCGTCGTTATCAAGGACGGGGATGGTCACCGGAGTGTAGACTGTCGTCATGGCCCCGTCGTCGTTCGCCACAGGTGGCTCCGGTTCAACAACGTCGACCGTCACGGTAGCCGGATTACTTGGTACGCCGTTTTCATCGTCCACGGTATACTCGAAGGTATCCGGTCCGGTATAACCCGGATCCGGTGTGTAGGTGATGTCACCCGTTTCAGGGTCAACTTCCACCGTACCGTTCGTCGGTGGGGTGGTGATGGTTACCGTTGTGGAATCCAGCGGTGCATCACCCGGGGTATCGTTGTCCAATACCGGTATGGTCACCGGCGTATCCGGTGTCGTGGTGGTTGTATCATCCACCGCTACCGGTCCCTCACTTACCGTT
>NZ_JAMXBE010000012.1 GCF_024704835.1 Parapedobacter tibetensis | reverse complement strand
TTTTTCCACTATTAACCATAACTAATCTTAGGGAAGTCATTTGCATCATTGGCCAGTTGGGCATACATGATGTGCTGAAGACCATCGTGTTCGCTGCCCTCGGTGCGGTGGTGAGCTTCATAGTGACCCTGCTGCTACAGCACTGGCTACGCAGGCGCCAGTAGGCCTTATGCAAAACAGCGGGCGGCCCTAGTCATCGGGCCGCCCGCTTAATTATGTTATGCAAGGTCTAAAACGAATACACTTATAACGCTACTATAGCTTCTTGGTCGTCGTTTGCAGCCATTTTTTCTACCCGTTTGATGGATTGGGCAAAATACTGCGCTACCTCATGTAAGAGTGATAGCGTTTCATCGTTTACGAGCTGCGCGTTATTTTTCTTTACCTTTTCAAATTTTTTCTGCTCTTTTTTCAATTCGGCCTTCAAATGAGCCTGTAATAGGGCAATCCGCTTGCCTTCATAGGCTTCCCTTTCGGCATGCTTCTGAGCATATGTGGCTTCTATTTCTGTCATAGCCTTTTTGCTTTCCTCCACACGTATGCCCTTAGCGATGTCTTGTTGGTAGACACCTAGAAAAAAAGCCTTATCACTGTCCAGATCGGTATGGCTCCCACGGCTATTTTTTATCCGTGTTTCTTCCAGATTGTACTGATTCCAGAACACATCTACATTCCTTTGATGGAAGGCAAGCTGTTGTTTGAAAGCGTCGATGCGTTTTTGTTCATCCCTGATTTCGGTGTTGTCTGCGATTTCGTAAGTAGCGGTCTCCATGGTGGTGTTCGCCATACTGTTTCCTACTGTTGTTGCAAAGACTAGCGCACTTAATACTAAATTTTTCATGATGTTTTGTTTTTAATTTTTATCTGTTAATTTTTAAATCCATTTTTTCGAGACAGCCTTCTTTTATCTTGGGATTCCCGCAATGCCGACCCGCTGCTCATTGTTTCATGCCAGTATATTACATTACCGTTCCAAAAAATTAACAGGCTGTATTTCAGTGAAATAAATTTATTAGGCGAGTTGAGCACTGTTCGATAACGGACATTTGGTTGTTCGTATTCGTACAGGCGTACATAAATTATAATAAGGAATTGCTCGAATGCTGAGTTGCACTCGAGATGGGAAAATAGAAGTTATGGTTTCTCCGTGTTATGTCCTAAAACGGTATATATTTTCACAGGATGTTGTTTCCCTTTAAGCAGTACGGTGTCAATCGCTTTACATTCAAATTCAGTAGAAACTTGCTGGTACGTGTTTTCACATATTAATATTTTCACACCGTATTTCTTGGTTTCACTTTCAAGCCTTGCCGCCAAATTTACAGGGTCGCCGATTACGGTGTATTCATATCTTTTCTCAGAACCGATATTGCCGGAAACCACATATCCGGTGCTAATGCCAATCCCGATATTTAATTCGACATTACCATTTTGATTTTTGTTGGTTTCTTCAATTACCCTAAACATATCTAACGCACACGTGATGGCATTTACTGCATCGCTGGAGTTGGTGTAAGGCACACCGAACACCGCCATAACCGCGTCCCCGATGAATTTGTCTAAAATTCCATGATGTTTATGGATGGAAGTTACCATGGCATCAAAATACCGATTCAACAACTCAACAATTTGGGGCGCTCCCAATTCTTCTGTAAGTTTCGTGAAATTCCGTATGTCAGAAAATAGGATGCTACATTTTCTATTTTTACTCTGTAAAATGGAAAGGTCATCCTTATTTATAACCTCATTGACAATGTGTTGGGGGATGTATCTGCTTAAATTAGCATGTATTCTTTTTTCCTTGGTGACATCATGAAACACATTTATTGCCCCGATGATGGCGCCATTGGTATCTTGCATGGGGAGAATACTTAAGTTGGTGACAATATTTTTGGATTTTTCGGTCATAAATTCAAGGCCGTACTCATAATGTTTCTTGCCGGTTGCCATGGTATGGTGGCTGTGGCTTAACAGCGAAAATAGCCCGGTGTCAAGATTGTTGATTTTTCTATTGCCAAGGGATTGATTGCGGTCTAGACCAAATATCCTGTAAAAAGCACTATTCACGGTTTGAATCTTGTCGGCCTTGTCAATGGTCACGATACCATTGTCCAGGTTTTCAACCAGGATATTCAGGTAGTTTTTCATACCATTGATCTGTCTGAAAAGTTGGGCATTTTCAATAGCAATCCGAATTTGACTTGCGAAGCCTTCGAGGATTGATAAATCACTCAATTTAAACGGACCACCGATTTTGTTGATGGCCTGAATAACACCCAAAATCTGGTTATTAGAACGGAAAATAGGGATACTTAAAATAGATGCCGTTTTGTATCCTGTTTTCAAATCTATGGACGCATCGAAATGAGGGTGTTGGTAAGGATTATTCACAATACAGGGCTTGCCACTTTTTGCTACCAAGCCTACAATTCCCTTTTTGGTCCGTATAGTTTCTGTTTCAAGGCCTTTTGCATACTTGGTCCATAATTCGCCAGTATCGTCGTCCAAGAAAAACAGCGAGCTGCGATCGGCCTGGGTTATCTGGGCTGCTTTCGACATAATCAACGGAATCAGGTGGTCCAAATCAAATTCAGAAGTAACCGCTCCGAAAACATTTAAAAGTGTTGAATAGCTATTTTTGAGCTGGTCACTGGCGTGATAAAGCTTCGTGCTCTTAACGATTGCACCAATGGTATGGGCGAAGCTGCCCAGAACCCTGATGTCTTTTTCCTCAAACTCGCCACGTGTTGAATTAAGGCATTGTAACGCTCCGATAGTATTTCCTATGTCATCAAATACAGGTACGCACACCACTGATTTCGTGGTAAAATTCAGTTGCACATCCACGGAATGGTCAAATATCGGAGAACTTTGGACATCATTTTCCAGAATAGCTACGCCGCTTTCAGCCACGCGTCCTACGATACCCGTTCCGATTGGTATGCTTAATGTGAGGTTTTCAATACCTTGTGCAACGATGCTTTCCAAGATTGACAACGGTCTATTGATCAAGAAAAACGAACTTCGCTCGGCTTCTAACGCGTTGGATACATGGCCGAGCACACTATTCACCTCTTTCAATAACCGTTCAGTCTTCACATTAACCATTACTTAGTACGTTAATTTGCATGCTGTTATATGCGGCGATAAGCCTTTCAGTACCTTGTTCGCTCGACATTTCCACTAAATCCATTGAACATAGGCTTAAGAGACGTTGTACCTTATCCATCATGTCGGATGGTGTGCCGACATGTTCATCAAACAAGGCAACATGCTTGGTTGCTTTTACCAGTATTGTTTTGAGTATTTCAAGGGCTTCCGCTGCCATTGGAGGTTTTCCAAGATAGTTTTCCAGCCTTGCGCCGGCACGGTATTGTGGGTACCTCTCCAATCCGATGAATTTCAAAAACCAATCTGCATTAAATTTGCCCAACACTTCGGTGATGCCCATATAGTCGGCCAGCAACTCATCATGCATATTATTCGCCATGTGCCCGTAGTAACGGAGGGTAAAGAGGTGTGTACATTCATGAGCCAACCTGATTTCCATAGATTGTGCTAACCATTGTTCATTTGGGATGCCGAGTTGTTGGGATGAGACGCCACTATATGGCTTTCTGCTTAAAATGATAATGTTGTCTTGGTAGTTCGACTTCTGGGGCAATACAACACTTGAAAACGTTGCTTTCCAATTGCCAAAAGGATTCTCCATTTGCCATTTTTGCCGCAGCGCCTTGATCCGACCCCAGTTATTGATGCCTTTAATGAGTGCTGCACCCATTGATTTGGGTATTACCACAGGTTCGTTTTTATGCGATAGTGCCTGAATAAGACTGCAAAAATCATCGTCATTGGCCGTGGTGAGTACCGGTATTTTACCGGCTATGCTTTGATGGATTTGAAGCGTTAAAGATTCGGCATCATTGAGTATAAGGCCAGCTTGGGATGCCTTATTATTCATTGTAGTCCCGCTTAACGTGGCCGCCCGGTATTCGTCTGATAGGCTAATGCCTTGCTTGATGGGAAATTGCAATTGGGGCAAGTAGGATTTCAATGTCGAAAACACGCCATTTTTCTCAGATTCTTCTTCATACTTAGCCCAAGAAGAGACATAAGATTCATCGGGTAGTGGAAATGATAGGAAATGACTATTCCGGGATTTCGGTGTAAACTTGTTTTGAGTATAGCCAAGAACCGCTTTTATTACCAACGGATTAGTCGTATAACGCTTCAACAACTCGTATCTTTCTGTTAAGCCAGCCATGGATTTCATTCAAGCAATTTGCCTATTGGCCATATTTGAAAAAAGCCCTCCATTGTGCATGAGTTCTTGATAAGTGCCTGATTCTACGATTGAACCTTGATCGAGTACGTATATTCGATCCGCATTGGCAATTGTGCTCAACCGATGAGCAATTACAATACGCGTTGCTTGTAGGTTATCCAGGCTTTCGGCAACAATACTTTGGGTTTTGTTGTCCAGAGCACTTGTTGCTTCATCCATGAATATCAACCTCGGTTTATGCACGATAGCTCTGGCAATCATTAGGCGTTGCCGCTGGCCCCCGGAAAACGTTCCGGCGCCTTCGCTTACCACGGTATGCATTTCCATGGGCATCGCTTTTATATCTTCTTCCATTCCGGCCATCCTTGCCGCTTCCCATGCAGCATCAAGACTGAGCTCGGAATTGCCTATGATATTTTTATAAATGCTGCCCGGCATGAGTGAGCCATGTTGCAAGACCACACCGACCTGTTGGCGTACGAGATCTTTATTTAACGAGTCAAAGGCATTTCCGTCATAATAGACCGAGCCAGCTTCGGCCTCCTCAAAACCCAATAATATCCGCATGATGGTTGATTTTCCGGAACCGGATGGGCCGACAAAAGCAATCATTTCCCCCGGTTTAATTTTGAGCGAAATATCCTTCAATATCAACGGCTGGTTTTCGTGATACCTGAACGAAATGGAATTCAATTCAATCGCTCCACTTAATTCCCCAGGGTCGGCATTGTGATCCGTCGACTCAGGGGTTTCTTCCAAGATGGGTTTTACACGTTCATATAGTGTCACAACATTTAAAGAGGAAATCAAAGATAAACTCATCTTCAAGGCATCGGACAGAAATTGATTGAAGGCCGTGATAAATGCCATAAATGCACCTACAGAAATCATTGCGGCGTTTGCTGATGTGGCGTTGCTGACGGTATAGTAGATAAACGAAAAGAAGAAGATATTGGTGAGTAGGGGATAGGATTCATTAAATACCTGAATGCGATTTTGATGACTCCCTGACTTAAATCCAAGTTTCTTCAATGTCGAAAACTGATTGGCCCAAAGCGAAAATATGCGTTTCTCTGCTCCTGTAATCCGTATTTTGGTGATTCCGGAAAGAAATTCAAATAAGAAGCCTTGGATATTGCCTTGTTTGGTTGAGATATCTCGGTCGTAGGCCAACTTCAACCATCCAATGCTAGCGACAAAAATGATCGCAATAGCTGCCAAACCGACCCCTATCCAAGCCAGGCGCGTATTATAATAGAAAAGTAAACCTAAATTGACGAGCGAAAATGTACCGCTTAACACAGATGTTATCACGGTATTCGAAAGGATTTGCCGTATGGCGTTAATGCTGAGCGCCCTATTGGTTAAGTCCCCCGCCGTGTATTTCCTGAAAAAGGATACCGGTAGGCGCAGCAGGTGGTCCATGAGCCCCCCTTGGAGGTTCAGGTTGGATTTGGTTTCTACCCTAAGCTGTAAAACACCTTGGATCAACTGTAGTAGTGCTGTTATGATGCCGATCATCAGCATGATTGCAAAAACTTCAACCAACATTGTTCGGTCGGCCGTTGGAATCACATCATCGAACATAACCCCCGATAGGACGGGCACCAATAGCCCTAATAGACTTCCTATGAAAGCCGCCAGGACTAAATAGCCAGCATCTTGTTGCACACCGCGGACGGCGAAATTCCAGATTTTCTTGATCGACGCCATTTTGCCATTAAATGCAAAAAAGAACATATAGGCTACCGGCTCAAGTGACTGGGCAATGTCTTCGTTTATGGGAATATCAACAGACGTTCGGACATCCTTCAGGGTATAGGTGTTCGCTTTGCTTTGGAGCAACGCTACAGGTTGCTTCTCATCCTTGGTAAAGGCCAATAGGTGTCCGTTTTCTTCCTTCCACCAGGCGCCCCGTAAAATCACTTTTCGGATTCTAACGTTGGAAGATTGCCCAATGGCAAATAGTTGACGGGTTGGACTATTTGTATAGGATTCCATCAATTTCGGCGCTATGAACCTAAACCCGACGGTTTCTCCGATAAGTTGGCAGGTGGCTAAGACGGAATCGTCTTGGGTTGTCTTGGGTGTGTGGGTGAAGCTGCGTTTCTTTGAGCGGTCTTTGTCCACAATGGCTCCCAGTTCCTGCAATGTGGTATTCAGGGTTTCATCATCGGCATATATTTTATTGACGATCCGATCCTTTTCCTTAGTTTTCGCCGACTTTTCAACGTCAATTACCTGCTTATAGAAGTATTCTTGGATGTCGTTCAACGCGAGCATGAAAAAAATATCATCTGCTACTACTGCCCTTGTATCCAGCACTTTCAATTTGACATCGTTACCCAAAGCTTTTATCCATAGGTTACGGCCTACAGGGAATGGATAGGGATATTGCGCTGTGGAATCGTATGAAATGGAACCTGCATATTTAAGTACATCTCCCTCGACTTTACTGCACCACACGATATCCTTGGGAGGATAAGCAATTTCATGTTCTGATAACATGATGTCCATACCTTCCTTTAACGGCTTATAAACACGGGGAATGTTTTCTTGAATCAGTTTTTCGGATAATTTCTGTATCCATTTATTGATGTAGAATTTTAGAAACTTATGGTCTACATTCATCAATTGGTTTTTATCCAATTCGATGAGCTTGGCCTCAGCTCCTTGCGCAACGAGTTTGATGCCGCGTTCCAGCGGGCGTGTTAATAGGCTGAATAGAATTTCTCCCTTTTTGGCGCTATATAGGTGATGTAGCTGGCTGCAGTAGTTTCCATTTTCGTCAACACTCACATAAAACACATCCACTTCACCCGCGACAACCATCCAGCATTTATCATGGCTCCCCAAGACCAAGGAGTTGTTTGCGCCCAAACTGATTTTTTTTCTTTCTGACATACGCTGATATTATTTTGAACTGATCAAATCGGCATACAGCCCGTTTTGGGCTAGCAATTCAGTATGTGTTCCCCGTTCTACAATCTTTCCGAATTTCAGCACGATGATTTCATCGCAATCCTTGATCGTACTTAGTCGATGTGCCACAATCAGGCAAGTGCAGCCTCTTCTTTTGATATTGTCCATGACCGATTTTTCCGATGTAGGGTCTAGTGCACTGGTTGCTTCATCCATGATCAAAACCGATGGGTTGAGCGAGAGTGCTCTGGCGATTTCCAGCCGCTGGCGTTGTCCACCACTGAAGTTTGTGCCACGTTCGGCCACTTCGCTATCATAGGCACTGTGCCGGGCGGCTATGGTTTCGTGGATCGCAGCATCATGGGCAGATTTTATGATCTGGCTTTCCGGCATTTTGGTGTCCCAAAAGGAAATGTTTTCTGCTACAGTACCCTTAAACATTAATACCTCTTGATCAATAACTGCCACGGATTCATTGACGAAATGTCGCGGGATATCGGTCCTTGCCTTCCCATCGAATCGTATCGATCCTGACCACGGGGTATAGAGGCCGGCTACCAAGCGTGCAATGGTAGACTTTCCACTGCCGGAACCGCCAACCAATGCTACCCTACGGCCCGGCTTTAGTGTCAAATTAAAATCGGCTATCAACGCGGGCATCGTTGTCGTGTAACCAAAAGACAGGTCTCTGATTTCTACATGCCCGATAAGTTTAGCGGTGCTTTCAGCTGCTTCTTCTTCGCGCTGTTCGTTTGCTGTTGTATCTATAGGGTTTGAGTGCTCTTGCTGGGTAAACTCCTCTGATATCCCATAATTCAAGACATCATCGATCCGGTTCATGTCGCCGTCGGTCTCTTGCAGTAAACTGCCAACAGAGACCAGTTGGTTGACGGGACGAATGAAGTTGTTCATCAGGTACAGGAAGGCGACCAGCATACCCAGTGTCATATGGCCATCCATCACGCGCATCGCACCAATGCCCAAAACCAAGGTTGTGGTCAACGAGGTGAGCAATGGCGGGATAATATTCAATTTGATGGTCAGCCAGCCCAATTCCTGCTGTGCATTGATTACCTTGGCTAGGTAACCAGCCCAATTCATGAAGAAATCATTTTCTCTCCCGGAGGCCTTCAAGGTCTCTATCATACTTATTCCAGAGGTGGTGGTGCCGAGCAGCTTGCCATTTTCATTGATGAGACGCCGGTTGCCGTCTTTTCGCGCTCTTGAGACAAGTCTTAAAGCAAAGACATTAATGGCCGCCATTGCAATGCCTATCGTGGTTAGGACCACATCGTATGAAAACATCAACATGGCGTAAAAAATTACAACAATGACATTCAGGAATGCCGTGGCAAGCTCACCACTCAGGAGCCTCGCCACCTTGTCGTTTAGTGTTACCCTATTGCCAATTTCGCTGCTGTATCGTTGCGTGAAGAAGGCAATGGGCAAGTGGAATACATGCCACAGGAATTTACTGGAGGTGGTTAAGGCAAGCTTGGTTTCCAATCGGAGTAGATAGTATTGCTGAATGTATACCAAAGCTGAATTGATTAACAGAATGCCACCCATGACCAACAGTAATGGCATCACAAACCCAGTAACTTGATTGACCAAATACCGATCGATAAAAACTTGGGTAAATGAGGGGATGATGAGCCCCGGGATAACCAAAAATAAGCTAGCCAGGATAATGAAAATAACACTTGATTTGGAACTGGAAATCCGGGTAGCTAAGGATGGTATTAAACCAGTCTTTTCATTTCCTTTTTCAAACCCCTCGCCGGGTTTGAAGGTCATTACAACACCGGTAAACGCTTCGTCAAATTCTTGATGGCTGACCTGATACCGTCCTTGTGCAGGGTCACTCAGGTAGACTTTATCTTTTGTAAACCCTTCAATGACTAGGAAATGATTGAAATTCCAAAAAACGATAGCAGGCATCTCCATTTCCTTGAGCTTCTCAATGGACTTGGCATAACCTTTGGCTTCCAATCCGTACTCCCTGGCAGCTTTTAATAGGTTGGTAGCTTTGAGGCCATCTCTGGAAACGCCACAAGCAATTCGCAATTTTTCCAAAGGGACAAATTTGCCGAAATACCCTAGCATGATACTCAATGCTGCTGCACCGCATTCAACGGCTTCCATTTGGAGTACCGTCGGTGTCTTTACGCGATGGCCATGTTTCTTAAGCTTCAAGACATTACTTATCATGTTTAGCGGTATTTAATATAGATCAAAGAATTTCTTAAGCGCTGGAACAACAATGGTAATGGGCGGTTCTGATTTGACGGTTACCTTTCCCAGGCATGATGTGCCCTCTTTGATTTGCACTTTGGGGCCATTAGCTGAAGTCCATCGAAAACCGCTATAAGCGGCGGTGTCTTTTTCAAATTTTACATGAACTTCAAACGGCGCTCCTACCCCCAATAGGCTTTGAACCAATTGGTCATTTTTGACCGAAGTCATCATGCCTTTTTGGGTAATCGGAAAATCCGATACATAGGTAACCGTACCCTTCATGAACCCGAAATCTTGAGGTTGTATGGTTGACGGCGCTACCAATGCTTCCATGCCAACTTTTATTTTTTTCCCATCCTGAGACGGTATATAAAGTACCCCGCGCAAATCACCTGTAAGTTCATCCTGATTTTTGAGTTTGAACAACGGTGCCCCTTGTGCCACCATGATCCCTGCATCGGTCAACACTTCTACTACTTCGCCTTTATAAGGGCTTTTTATGTTGGATTGTATGTCGTATCGCTCCAGTAGCTGCTCAATATTCCTTTCGGTTTGTGCAATACGCTGTTTGACTAAGTTGACTCGCTGGCCAGAATCAAAATCCAGGTTTAGTTTTTGTGAAGAAGTTTGTGCTGATTGCGCTTTTAAGTTCTCGATTTGGTTGATGGCTCCTTCAATCTGCTGTTCTGTATTGATTACTTGGGAGGTGGTAATCAACCCCTTCTTGAGTAGGTCTTTTTCGGTATCGAGCTGATTTCTGAGAAATTCCAGTGTCTTTCTTTGGGTTCCGATTTGCAATTGGATACTTGATTGCTGTTGGCGGATAAATTCATTTTGCAACTTGGAATCTTGTGACCCAAAGGATTTCAACCGCTCCAATTCAAACTGCTGCTCAACCAAGAGTGCTTTGGCTTCCTCGATTTGCTGGGATATTTGCGGTTGTTCGATCTTGGCAATGACGTCACCCTCCTTGACTTGGTCACCGATCTTCACTTTCAAACTGATGAGTTGGCCTTGCGATGTAGACACCACTTCATGAACTTCACCGCCCAACAATACGCCTACCACGTTAAGTTTGGTTTTTACGTTCCCCCAAAACGACCACGCAATTGCTGTCGCTAAAAGAACGGCGATGGCTGTGAGGGTAACCCAAGCCCTCGGCTCGGTGACTTTGATCAGTTGGTCCAATTTCTCTGGTGTGGAGAGTTTTTCCAATGCCGCTTTTCTAAAAAATGGTGTAGACATACCGCTATCGTTTTAATGAATACTAGGTATTGTATAAAATGCTGTTCGTTCAATCGATTGTATTTCTTTGCCTGCCTTCATCGAAATGAGTGTGCCGGTTTCATATCGAAGATTGATGATGGATACAGCAAATTGCTGTTGTGCCGTTAGGTATTCCAATTGCGCGAAGGTCAGGCGCTCTTGAAACAAAATGAGGTTCAGTAGGGTGGTCAGACCATTCTGGAACCTTACCTGCTCATTGTCGAATACCTCTTGGTAGTATTCCAGTGTTTCTTTAGCTTTTTCAAGTATCGACACGCTGTTTTCAAGGTTGTTTAATGCGATGCTAACATTCAAATCGATGTTTCTCAATAGATTTTCATAGGATATGTTCTGGTCGGTCAAGGCGATTTTGCTTTTTGCTAGATTGGCGAGGGCTAAATTATTGTTGACCGGCAATGAAAATGTAAGGCTTAGGCCTATTATGTGGTTGCGTCCTTGCCTGTTTCCAAACGTGTTAAAAAAGCGATCCACGCCACCACCTACAGCCGCTCCTCCATAGGTATAAAAGCCAGCTAGGTCCAATATCGGCAACACGGCATTCTTAGTGGCTGAAAGCTGAAGTGCTAGGGCATCTTGAGTATTTTGAAATGCTTGGATGTCACTTCTACGGTTCCTGGCCAATGCCATCATAGATTCAACGTCGACCTCTTCATTGAATCGTGACGCTACAATGGCTGGAAAGTCATTTGTAGGATTTCCTATGGATCTACTTTGTGCCTCGTTTAGCCCGATGGCCCTACCCAAATTTACCCGTGCGTTGTACAAGTTTTGAAGAGCCACAGTTGTCTGCCGTTCCTGCTCAGCGAGGTCGGCCTTGATTTGCACGAGGTCACTTGCCGGTTTTTTATCCGCTTTAACGAGTTCTTGGGTGATTTCCAGGACATTTCTGACCCGGTCTTCGTTTTCCCGGAAGATTTCCAAACTTCTGAATGCTCCCAAATACTGCCAGTAGGTTGTTCCCATCTGCAGCACTTCAAAAGCCCCATTTAATTCGAAATTTTGATAAGCGCTTTCCACATCCAGTTTGGCAGCGTTTTCAAATGCGGTGTTTACCTTTACACTGTTGCCCCTTAATAAAGGCTGTGTAAGGGAAAGGGTAGTCGATGTAGCATGGTCTGAAACATTTGGCCCTACCTCTTCATTGTATGTGTTGAATGGGAAGTTGTCATATACCCGAGAGTAATTAGTGCTAATATCGGCTACCATCCCAGTGCGTAGCTTTTTTTGCATGGCCACATAGAAATCAAGGTTATTGGTTTTTAAATTGGACGTCAAAAATTGCTGACGTGGATCTGCATTAAAAGGTGTAAGGTTGTTCCTGCTGGCATTGATACCAGATGACAACTGATAATCGAAAGTGCTCCGTTGTGTACGCAGATTGGCCTCAGCTTGGTCGATTTCCAACGCATTTCTTTGGATAAGTGGACTCTTTGATAACGTCAATTCGGATAGCATGATTAAATCTCCCTCAATAGCCGACTGGCCAAACGTACCAAATGGTAAAACCAATAAAAAGATGCAAAAGTGTATACCTGTTTTCAAATTCATAACGTGGTTTGGCGTAAGGTGAACACCTATTCTTACCGTAAAAAAGGAGTGATCCAGCTTATTATACCTCAGCGAATTTCTTTAGGATCTGGTCAAACCTAGCCCCTGCTTGTGCGACACCTTCAAGAATGTTATGGTCTATGAGGTCTGCTTCTTCTGGTATGCCGTATCCCAATTGGTCCGTGGTTTTACGCAACCTATTGGATAGAAAGAGTGCCAGTGCATAATAGAAATTGGCTCTAAACTGGATATCGAGTTGCATGCGTTCAGCGATCAACGTACGGGAAATCGCATAGACTTCGCAGGGCACCGTTGCCATTACGGATACAGATGGAGGCCTGGTTTCCAAAAAGGACATTTCTCCTAAAATCTCACCTGCGCCAACTGTAGCAATCTCATTAATGTTGGTAATACCGTCTCGGATGGAGAGTTGTCCAGCGAGTACGATGTAAAGATTTTCAATCTCCTCATCCCTGTGGATCAATACATCCCCGGCTTTTACGGATGCTTTATGACCGTTGTTGATCATCCATTCGATGTCCAGATCATTCAGTTGGCCTAATAAAAAAAGTACGCGTTTCATTCGTCTCCATGTTAATGATTTCCAAAGGGGTTACGATACCATAACCGTTTTTTACTCCATTCAAATGTAGGTAGATAAGCGAATGTGAAACTGTCAAGAAACCTGTCAAAACTGACAAATACGATATATGGTAGTGACTTTAATGGTTTGCTTCGGTAACCGAAGCTTTTATTTGAGCATAGAAATACCGGGTGGTTTTGCTGGGATGTTTAAATAGATGATTGAAGAATCGGACTGATCTTCCACTACTACCCGCATTCCTTCCGGCAAATGGCTTGGCTTGCCGGTTACTTTTTCAATGGTCTCTACGGGGGATGCAATAAACCGCTTTTTAAAGGTTGGGTTTTTCCAACAAACCTTAATCAGATAGGCGATCAATTGTTGGCTTTGCCGTTGTCTTTTTGTCAGTTCCAAAGCTGAATGCACGAGTTGCCTTTAGTCCTACCTATTTGGGAAGCAACTCCCTGGGCATGATACCATACTGGTTGTGGAACATTTTTGAAAAATAATAAGTATCACTAAAACCTACGGCATAGGCTACTTCTGCTATCGTCCTATACGCATAATCTTCTAGCAGATTTTTAGCTTTATGCAACTTTAATATCCGTATGTATTTGTTTGGTGTTAGGGAAAGGAATTTCTTGATATTACGGTGCAATTGACGTTCACTTACGGAGACTTCGAATGCCAAGCTAAACAAGTTGATTTGGCTTTTCTTTATCTCTTCGAAAACTACATGTTCCAAATTCATTAGCCAGGTTTGATCGGTCTTGGAAATCTTTTTGGGGTCAATGCTATCCGAACACATAGCCTGGACGTGAGGGAGCGTTTCATACAATTCAAATATCAACGGAGCCTGTTTTTGAACGTGGCGCGTTGAAGCATGTTTAACA
Source organism: Parapedobacter tibetensis (assembly GCF_024704835.1). Taxonomy (GTDB): domain Bacteria; phylum Bacteroidota; class Bacteroidia; order Sphingobacteriales; family Sphingobacteriaceae; genus Parapedobacter; species Parapedobacter tibetensis. The sequence continues at coordinate 193,011 of NZ_JAMXBE010000012.1, read as the reverse complement.
ACTTCATCGATTAAATCTGCAATCATCTTGCTGTTTTGTAAAGTCACCTCTGCTGCTGTCTTATGGGAATGATGATTCCGGGTTCGTTTAGTAGCTACGTCATTGGCTGCTATAATGGATGACAGCGGGTTCTTAATGCTGTCGACCAATTTCAACAGGGTGTCTGATGATCTCAAGTCTGTAAGGGTATTTTGGCTATCCATAAGCTTGTTTGTGATGTGATGATGTTGTTCTACATTTTTGTTCGCTACTCCTTATTCATTTAATGGTTTGGTGTCCTGTGTATTGATTTAAGAAAACTCTTTTTGTGTTGTGTGGTTGTTTCAATTGGTGTTTTACTTTCCAAGCTTGCGTAAAATCCTTTACGCTAACATCTCTAATAGATTAAGCATTTGTCAATTTTTTGATGAGGAAAGAAACCTGCTGCCTATACACCACAAACCACCTGCTGCCCTAATTTTATTTTGTCAGCATCATTACCTAATGTGATGTCAAATCCTCAAAACTTCATGTTTCCAAGTGTTTTTTAATAACTTGATTATCATATTGGGTTTTTTAACTTGATTATTTTTGTATTGTTAAAACTACTTATGAATAATGGTATAAAACTGACCACTAAACTGTCAAAACTGACAAGCTATGGGGTTCTTGCTGAAGCTTTGGTAGTCAATATTATATATATCAAGTATCGAAGGTTATTTTGTAGAAAAAATCCCTGTAATCAGGTATTTTAGACTATGTTTAGCCTGTGTCAATATATTCATGGCGATTACCATTACTTAGCTTTGCAAAAGCTAAGTTAGTATGGTTGAAATGTTGTCTTAATGCGTGACTTATATCCGCGTAGGTTTTCAGTATAATTGCGGGGGTGGAATGATTATTTGTATGGGACACCGATTCCAACTCCGGTTAGAAAACATGCGGTAAGGAGGATAACGGTTGTGGGAGTACTATATTAGGAACATACGCTTTTATGCCAAGGCGTATTGAATAACTTTTTCCATTTTAAAATTTGACATGGTTTCGTTTATTTCAATTTGTAGTTTGTCCATCATGTCATAATCTGTTAATATATTTTTCTCAAATTTATTCACCATTTCGAGAAAAATATTCCAATAGTTAGGATTATCATTTGGGTGAGGTATGTGACCAGAAACACCAAGTTCCTGTAACCTTAGTGCTATGTCTTCTCGGTCGTAACATTGAGTACCTATTGTTAAGGAAGGTACCCTGTTCATTATTGGGTAATGGTACATTCCTGAACCGCATTGATGAATCACTAAATTTGAAATCCCGCATATATAGTTTAGGGGAAGCAGTTTATTATAAAAAACCGCTCGCTTGTAGGTTTCGTTTATTTCACAATCACAGGTCGTAATAACAGCGTAGTTGCGCTTTGCAAAGAACGCTATAAAATTTGCTATCGGCGTTTTGTCTATTGTACCGGTAGTGATAAAAACAATTGGTTTTTGTTTATTGATATCTAGAAATTCATCCAATCTATTCGATAGATTCTTCGAAGGTTTATCCATAACAATCAGCGGCCCGGAATAGAAATAGGATTCCCGATCTTCCATGTTCTCCGGTAAACGTTCGATTGTAGGTATTCCAGGAATAATCTTAACTTTTGGTTTTGCGTATTGTTGCAAAAAGTACGAATCGGAATCATTAAATGTAGGTACCTCTAAATTGTTCCGATCTGAAAAGAAATCAGATTTTTGAATATAACCGCCTTTCTGTAGTGAATGTACATGACTACTGTTTCTAAATCGCTTATCAATTGATCTAAAAATCCCGGTTCGCTGAATTGAAATTCTTGGCAGTTGGTTTTTCTCAGCGATCAGCGGAGTAAAAAAAGAAGTATCTTCGATAATCAACGATGGCTTTGCCATACCAAAAGCCCTATTTTCCATTTCCATGACATACGCTTTTGTCCGCAAAGCATGATCGGACGTAAGCAGATGCTCTTCAAAATCATAAGCTAAAGGCATACAGCGTATGCCGTGCATCACGAGGAATTTCTGTGCGCGACTATTAACCAAAAACTGATTGTTGATTCCGGCAATATTGCTTAACCACCGATGATGTAAAACATACAGCGGAATCAAATGCGAGAGTCCACCAGCAAAGTAGGGTATAGTTAAAATGTTCATCTGATTGTCGTCAGCCATTTTGTAATGTGTTCGATTTGTTCGTTTTTGTGATGAATCGATAAGGAACGAACCCTACGCTTAATGTTTTCAATACAATGATACCTGAAGATTTTAAATGACTTATCTTCTTCTAAATGACAAGCTAAACTGTCAAGATTAAATAAAGGGATGTTGCCAGCTAATAGTTGCTCCATCTCGCATTTGAGGATAAATTTATAATCGCTAAAATTTCCTTTCTGATAAGCTTTTGACATCAATTCATACAATTTTGATCGGTATGTCTCAAAACTCGACATAAAAGACGCACTTCGCATGTACTTCAAGATGCTGAAATATACAAAAGAGGGTCTCCATACATAACGGATTTTCCGATTATCAAAGAATTGTATTGGGGAATTGCAAGATATTAACTCTTCTCTCGAATCCATAAATACATCGTAGGTGGCTGAAAAACCGGCTATAAAAGAATTCTTGTAAGCATTAGCAAACACATGGGTATCCTTATATAATGGTACGTTATCTTTCACCAGTTTCCTGAAAACAAAACGGGTATTTCTCCTAGAATCAATGGTATTCGGGTCAATTACTTTCTTCGCTAAATCCATAGCTTCAACATTTCCTTTGCTACCATATCCGGCATACGCTAAAGGAATACCTGTGTGTCGGCTAACGATCAACATGCTTTCCAGCACCGAAAAATGAGGCACGTTGTGCTGATCATCCCACGTCCGGATGGATTGATTTGAAAGGACCGGCTGGATGATCGTTTCGTGATCGACAATAACCGGATTACTTCCCGATGCGATGATGTTTTCATAATGGCAGTCTTTGCTTCCCAAAAGGAGGGTAACTGCTAAGAGTATTCCTGCTTTGTAATAATACTCCTGCAATTCATCGGGAGACTTGGCTGCCCGATAAGGAATAAACTCCAGCCAGCCGTAACTCCCGCAGTTCAGACATTTTATCGTTTTCAGATCGGTAGTTAATTTGCGATTAACCCAGTCGATAAATTGGTTGTATGAAATCGCTACATCAATATTCCTGGGTTTGTATATCAGCTTTGTACCATCAGCCAACGTAATTAAGGCAGTACTTTCTCCACGATGCCCATCACCAAGGCCTGTGTCTATGTCCTCAATGATGATATTTTTATTAGTTTCTAAAGAGAAAACTTCTGCAATAACATAAAAGTCTTTACTAAAATTTGAAAATATATTTTGTATATGTTTTAAATAGTTATTTGCAATGGTTTTTAAGATGTTATCCAGGACGGGGTATTTAACTGCCAATACTAAATTGGTTGTTTCTACAAACTCCTGATAGGTGCCTGTTTCATTGCCTTTAAAATATGCTAACTCCTCTTGCAACGTTATTTCCGCAACTAAACTGAGCTCCTGCAAAAGAGTTAGATGAAGTTTGTCGATTAACTCATTGGATGCATTTATCTGTTCCAGGTCATATAAGAAACGCTCAGCATAAGACAGCAGTATATCGACAAACGGAATCTTGTCAGGCTCATTTCTGACCAAATATTCTGTACTGTTTTCCATACGGGTGCGTAACGATTATTCATCGCTTCTAAATTATTTATCTACTTTTTTCTTCTTCTTAAACAGAATAATCAAGACATAGATAAACGTAACAATATATACGACATCCAACCACGTTTCTTTGAACGTAAATGTATTGAAATCGAAATCTTTATATATTGTGATTCCTAATATTATAGCGACTATGATAAAAGGTAAACTTAAATTTCTATTACTCATAATTCATGCTAAAAGTTGATCCGAACGATGAAAACTTTTTAAAACAACTACCCATGAGGAGTAGTTGTTTTAAAAAGTAGTAAAGTTAAGAAATTAAATTTTAACCTCTCATATAATCAACAAGTGCACATACACCAATACCGAGAGCCACACCGGCAACATATGCAGCAGGAGTCACTCCGCCGGCAATCGTCTCCAATTGTTCTTCGGTTAACTCAAGCTCATTTATATCAATTTTTGCCGGAATATTGAGATAGATTACCGATTCATCCGTTTGATCTTCTACAACTACTCTTTTATCATCAAAGTTTGCTAATTTCTTTCCCGTAACCTCCTCAATTGCTGCTACAGGATTTTTTACCAATTGCTCTTTGAACGATGCACTTTCCCAAGCCTTCTGGGTAAGGGTTTTCATCAACTCTGCACCTTTTTCCTGTTGTTCTAATGTGATATTCATTTTTTTTTAGTTTTATATTTACATTATTTGTTCTTTAGTCACCGGTTGCCGCCCAAACCGCAACTCCGACAGCAAAGCCATAGCCAACTGCTATAAATGTTGGGGTAATCCCACCCGCTACCTGTTCCAACTGCTCTTCAGTCAGCTCCAGCGTATCAAAGTCTACTTTTCTTGGAATATTAAAGTAAACTGTAGACTCATTTGATTGGTCTACTACCACCATTTTTTGTCCTTCGGGTAAATTAATCTTATGACCCGTTAATTTTTCCATTATTTCAACTGGATTCGCCATCAACTCACTCTTAAATTGGGCGTCTTCCCATGCTCTTTGTACGACTTGAGCATTCAACTTTTGTTCTTGTGTAACTTCCATGATTTTTTGATTTTATGTTGTTTATTAACTGATTATAATAACCGAAATATGGGAAACGTAGGAAAGGGAAGTGGGAAACATCCCCCATCTATAACCCCGCCTGCCACGGCTTCTAATTGTTCCTCATTCAGCTCCGCATCCAATTCTGGCTTTGCCGGAATGTTGATGTAGATGACGGATCCGATGGTTTGATCACGTACCACTAGTTTTTTCCCTTCGGGCAGTTCGATTGTTTTACCGGTAAGTTTTGCAATAGCGGCTACCGGATCGGCAACCAGTTCTTGTTTGAACGCTTCGTCTTCCCACGCCTTGTTGACAATGGTTTGAATTAGTTTTTGCTCTTGTGTGAATTCCATGATACGATAATTTTAATTGTTTATAAAAAGATTACTAAATGATATCATATAAAAGTCGTTTCTACCGTATAATTACGGGTATTGTGGTGAGTTTCGGTGGGAGCACCATGATGATATCAAGTAAGGCGCTTCCCCCGGCCACAGCTTCGAGTTGCTCCTCACTCAATTCCATATCGTCGAAATTCCGCTCGGCCGGGATGTTGATGTAGATGGTGTTCTCATCTGTTTGGTCTCGTACCACCAGGGTTTTCCCCTCTGGTATTACAACCCGTTCGCCGGTTAACTTCTCAATGGCAGCCATAGGATTGGCAATTAGCTCTTGTTTAAAACCTTCATCTTCCCATGTTCTGTTGATGATGGTTTGCATCAGTTTTTGTTCCTTAGTCAATTCCATGATTAATCGATTTTAATTGTGTAACTAATTACGATGTAAAATTATTTCTATATTTATTGACAGAAATGCCAGAAAGACTGAGAAAATGATTTTTTGTCGAAAATCCCATGAAACACTAAATTTAAACTAGAAATGAAGCAATGCTTAAACTGTAATGCCGAGATACGGGGGAATTATTGCGCAGCGTGTGGCCAAAAGGCATCCACCCATCGTTTTTCTTTGAAGCATATTTTCTCTCACGATTTTATCCACGGCATATTTCACTTGGACAAAGGGATACTCTTTACGGCCAAAGGACTGCTTTTAAGACCGGGACATAGCATCCGGGAATATGTAGCAGGGAAACGCGTCAGGCATTTTAACTATTTTACAATGCTTCTTATACTGATTGCGCTCTCTTATTATATCAGTGGACTTGCCCGTATCCATACGTCGGATATCGTGTCGTTCGAGGACAACGAAATGCAGGAGGAACGTGTAGAATTCTACCGTGGCAAGGTCAAGTTAATTTCGCTCCTCCTGATTCCAGTGTTGTCATTGGTAAGCTTGCTGATGTTTAGAAAGAGCAGGCAAAATTATGCCGAGCATTTAGTATTGAATGCGTATCGGGCGGCTGGAGAGATGCTAATTACGATAGCCTTTTACTACATTCCGTGGATTTTTATCACTACTGTAAATACTGCTGTAACCGTGTACTACTTTTTTAGCGCTTCGCTCCCATGGGTGTATTTCGTTTGGTTTTACCAACAGTATTTTTCACCGTTTTACCGTAACCAGTGGTTACTGTTTTTAAGGGTAGTGTTATGCATGTTGATTGCTTATTATGTTAGCTTCGTTGTGTATGAACTGTTTTTTTTGAACAGAGATGTGATTAAATAAGGCATCACGCCGGCAAGCGGCTTCAATGTGCTATTTACCCACCGCATCCACCAATCGGTAATCCCCATCTTCCTTCGCTTCGGGGCGCCCAATGGCGATATTGGTAGAATGGTACATCAGGAATACCCAATCCTCGGCGCATCCCTGCTCCCAGTATTGCTGGCGGAGGGTCATGGACTTGCGTCCGTCGAAATCGTATTTGGCAGCGAAATTTCTGAAGAACTGCTCCGGTTCGGGAGCTTCATCCCCCCCGAAAAAGAAATGCTCCCCTCCGGTGCGGATGTGGAAGACCTGGTGGTGTGCGGTATGCCCGCCCGAAACTTCGTAACGGATTTCGTTATTCAATGCCCCATCGCCTTCTACCAGCAACAGGTTGCCGCTTCGTTGCAGTATATCAAAGATTTCCGTCTTATATGAATCGGATTTGCCGCTGTATGCATCCTCCCATTCGCCCCGCTGGATAACATATTCGGCTTCGGGGAATGCCAAGCGGATATTCCCGTTTTCGCCGGTGACCATACCACTTGCATGGTCTTTATGTAGGTGCGACAAAAGCACATACCTTATGTCGTTCGGGTCAAAACCTTTTTCGCGGATATTGTCATGTAGCAAAAGTCCGCCTTCTTCGTTGGTGAATCCCAAGCCAGTATCCAGCAAGAGGAGTCCGCCCGCTGACTCAATGAGGAAAGGATGGACATGGATGAATAGGGAGCCAGGGCGGTCTTTCTTGTCGTGCTGTGTTGGATCGAAAGGAATGAATTTTTTCGACGAGTCTACGGAAAAAGAGCCTTCGTATAGGGAATATGCTTGCATTTTTATATTGCGTTGAACCTTTGTACGTTATAAACTGAGTGGTGGAGCCGGTATCCCCAATGTTAGGTAAATACCTTCCCAAACTGTATCTTTACGCGTTCGTAGCGTGCTAAGATATGCAAAAAAGATGGGCAATAGCTTCTTGCCATAATCAGATAGCGTCACAAAAACTTCAAGTAGAACTTGGTATCCGTGCCGTGTTGGCCAATCTTTTGGTCAATAGGGGTATCGGAAGCTTCGAAGAGGCAAAGCGCTTTTTTCGGCCTGATTTGTCTTCACTACACGACCCGTTTCTGATGCGTGACATGGACAAAGCCATTGCCCGTATTGAGCAGGCCATCGGCAACAATGAAAAGGTACTGATTTATGGCGATTACGATGTGGATGGCACTACTTCAGTAGCGGTGGTATACAGCTTTTTCAGGCAATTCCATTCACGCTTGGAATATTACTTGCCTGATCGTTATATTGAGGGGTATGGGATATCCACCCAGGGTATCGACTATGCTGCCGAGAACGGCTTTTCATTGATCATCGCATTGGATTGCGGCATCAAATCGCTGGATAAAGTTACTTACGCCCGCCAGCAGAACATTGATTTTATCATAGGCGACCATCACCTTCCGGGCGAATGCTTGCCCGACGCGGTGGCTGTGCTTGACCCTAAACGTGAAGATTGCGCTTATCCATACAAGGAACTTTCAGGTTGTGGTATTGGGTTCAAAATCATCCAAGCCTTTATCCTGAAAAACAACATGGATATCAATGATTGCTATCAATACCTTGATTTGGTAGCCGTGAGCATCGCATCAGACATTGTGCCCATTACGGGTGAAAACCGTGTGCTGACCCACTACGGCCTCCATAAGCTCAATACCAATCCCTGCTGTGGATTGCAGTCATTGATCGATCTATCTACCCATAAAAACAGCCATTTTACAGTTAATGACATTGTTTTCCAAATTGGCCCCCGTATCAATGCAGCAGGGCGGATAGATCATGCTAAAGACGCTGTGAAGTTATTGATTTCAAAATCATTGCAGGAAGCGGTTGTATACAGTGCCAGCATCGATGTGCAAAACACCCAACGGAAGGATTTTGACCTCCGCATCACGGAAGAGGCATTGGCAATCATTGATGCAGACGAGGTGCTTAAGCAACGGAAAACCACCGTGGTATTTAAGCCCGACTGGCATAAGGGGGTCATCGGGATTGTGGCATCACGCCTTACTGAAAAATATTACCGCCCTACCGTAGTACTTACCCAAACCAATGGACATGTGGCCGGTTCGGCCCGTTCGGTGCTTGGCTTTGACCTGTATGAGGCATTAAGCGCATGCAGCGATTTGCTTGACCAATTTGGAGGGCATAAATATGCCGCGGGACTGACCATGAAGCCAGAAAATATTGAATCATTCCAACAACGTTTTGAAGAAGTGGTCTCGGCAAGTATCCGCCCAAGTATGCTCCAAAAGGAAATTTATATCGAAGCGGTATTGACATTATCGGATATCGATGCTAAATTTTTCCGGATTTTGAAACAGTTCGAACCGTTTGGCCCGCAAAATGAAGGGCCATTATTCCTTAGTAAAAAGGTATATGCCTGTGGGCAGGCGATGATCGTAGGGGGCAACCACCTTAAGATGACCGTTATGCAGGAAGGAACAGTCGGTTTTGATTGCATAGGCTTTGGGCTGGCAGATTATGTGGATGTGATCAATACAGGCAAGGTTGTTGATATATGCTATACCATCGAAGAGAACGTATGGCGCGATAAGCGCAATCTTCAGTTGAATTTAAAGGACATTAGAGTTTAGTGATTTTAGATTTTAGTGTTACGATTCTTTTAATCGAAATCTAAAATCGTAAATCTAAAATCTACAATTGTACATCTAAAATCACTATGATTTTAAAAGCAGAAAACCTCATCAAGAAATACAGGCAACGCACCGTGGTGAATGATGTGTCATTCGAAGTGTCGCAAGGGGAGATCGTGGGATTATTGGGGCCAAACGGTGCGGGGAAGACCACTTCCTTTTACATGATTGTAGGGCTCATTAAACCCAATATGGGCCACGTATACCTGGATGGCCAAGAGATTACCGAAGATCCGATGTACCGAAGGGCACAAAAGGGCATTGGTTATCTAGCCCAGGAGGCCTCCGTATTCCGAAAACTGTCTGTAGAAAATAACATCATGGCGGTATTGGAAATCCATTATAAGGACAAAGCTGAGCGAAAGGAAAAGCTGGAGGAACTATTGGCAGAATTCGGTTTGAACCGTGTACGCACCAACCGGGGCGACTTGCTGTCCGGAGGCGAACGCCGTCGCACAGAGATTGCGCGGGCGTTGGCCGCTAATCCAAACTTCATTCTGTTGGACGAACCATTTGCTGGGGTAGATCCCATCGCGGTAGAAGAGATACAGACCATCGTCTCCAAGCTCAAGCACCGCAATATCGGAATCTTGATTACTGATCACAATGTGCAGGAAACACTGTCTATCACAGACCGGGCATACCTGCTTACGGAAGGTAAAATCATGCTTACGGGAACACCTGAAGAAATTTCTGTAAACGAAATGGCGCGTAAGTTTTATCTTGGCCGGAATTTTGAGTTACGAAGAAAAAGATTATGATTGATTTACGATTTTAGATTTACGATTTTAGATTTATCCGGCCACTCTAGTATAGTACTCCCCAAAAATTGGACAACTGCTTAGCAATCTAAAATCTAAAATCTAAAATCGTAAATCTACAACTAACTAACCACCGACCATCAATGGCCCTTATCAATTCAATTTTTACGTGGATCATGAAAAAGCGCATTCATCAGATTGAGCTTTTTATGAAATATCCGCATGAGGTGCAGGAAGAATGGTTCCAGAGCTTGCTGTCTACGGCTGAAGCTACTGAGTGGGGCAGAAAATATGAATATAACTCCATCCTGACACCAGAGACCTACAAAGAACGTGTGCCTATACAGGACTATGATAGCCTCAAGCCTTATATAGACCGGATGATTCATGGAGAACAAAATATTTTATGGCCGTCGGATATTAAATGGTTTGCCAAATCATCCGGTACCACGGCCGACCGCAGCAAATTTATTCCAGTGAGCGAGGAAGCACTTGAAGACTGCCACTATCAAGGAGGCAAAGACATGCTTTCCGTATATTGCCACAACCGGCCCAATACGAAAATCCTGACCGGGAAATCCGTTGTGTTGGGAGGGAGCTCCCAAATAAATAATTTCCATTCGGATTCGTATTATGGGGATCTTTCATCCATCATCTTGCGTAACCTACCATTTTGGGCCGAATTTCATCGCACCCCCAACTTGGACGTTGTTTTGAATCCCAACTTTGAGGAAAAAATCGAGCATGTAGCAGAAATCACCATCAAGGAAAATGTCACTAACCTTGCTGGGGTGCCTACCTGGAATGTGGTATTGGCCAAGCGTATACTGGAAAAGACGGGTAAGGACAACCTATTGGAGGTATGGCCAAATCTGGAGTTCTATAGCCATGGCGGTGTGAGCTTTAAGCCCTATCTTGAGCAATTCAAGAGACTTATCCCTTCCGATGCCATGTATTACCTCGAAAACTACAATGCATCGGAAGGTTATTTCGCGCTACAGGACCAGTCGGATTCAGATAGTTTGCTGCTAATGCTGGATTACGGGATATACTATGAATTTTTGCCCATGGAAAATCTACTTGATGAGCATCCCAAAACATTGGGCCTCCATCAGGTGGAACTGGGCAAGAACTACGCCTTGATTATCTCCACCAATGCAGGTTTATGGCGTTATATGGTTGGTGATACGATCAAGTTTGTCACCCTGCATCCTTACCGTATACAAATTACGGGACGCACCAAACAGTTTATCAACACCTTCGGGGAGGAGGTAATTGTGGATAATGCGGACGATGCACTGAAACGGGCTTGCGCGGAAACGCAAGCCACCATCCGCGACTATACGGCTGGACCGGTTTATTTCAAGAACTGCGAAGCAGGTGCGCATGAGTGGATCATCGAATTTGAAGAACAACCGAATGATTTTGATAAATTCTGCAAGGTGTTGGATAATACCTTGCGTGAAATCAATTCAGATTATGATGGGAAGCGGTTTAACGACATGGCCTTACGGTTTCCTAGTATTCACAACGCACCCCAGGGCACATTTTACCGTTGGATGAAAGCACGTGGAAAGCTCGGCGGACAGAACAAGGTGCCAAGGCTAGCCAACGATAGGGCTTATCTCGAAGATATTCTTAAGCATTTGAAGGGGATATAGGTTTTTACCATTCCTTATCCTTACCTTTGCATTTTTGCAACCTTCATTGGCGACAGGGCCACGGTTCTCGTTGCTAGGCACAATAGCACAAAATTCAATATGGCAAACATCATCGCAATAGTAGGAAGGCCAAACGTCGGGAAATCTACCCTCTATAACCGGCTGACGGAGAGCCGGAGAGCCATTGTAGACAATTACAGTGGCGTGACCCGCGACAGGCACTACGGACAGGGCGAATGGATAGGAAAGAATTTTACGGTGGTGGATACTGGAGGGTATGTGCATGGATCTGACGATGTGTTTGAAGCAGCCATCCGTGAGCAGGTATTGATTGCCATCGAGGAAGCTTCCGTTATCCTATTCATGGTCGATGTGACCACGGGCATTACCGATTTGGACGATGCGATTGCCGATTTGCTACGGCGCAGTAAGAAGCCGGTTTTTGTCGTGGTAAACAAAGTCGACCACCCGCTCTTACAGCAGGAAGCCAGTATCTTCTATAGTTTCGGGCTGGGCGAAATCTATCCTTTGTCATCCATTACGGGCTCTGGTACCGGCGAACTGCTGGACGAAGTGGTGAAGCATTTCGAAGAAGATGAGGAGGAGGTCGACGAACGCCCGAGATACGCCATCCTGGGAAGGCCCAATGTGGGCAAATCTTCCCTGCTCAATGCCCTTGTAGGTGAAGAACGCAACATTGTGACGCCAGTAGCCGGCACCACAAGGGATTCCATCCGGATACACTATAATCAATTTGGGCATGATTTCATCTTGATTGATACGGCCGGAATGCGCCGCAAGGCCAAGGTGCGTGAAAACATTGAGTTCTACTCCGTGATGCGCACCATCAAGGCCTTGGAAGAATCGGACGTGGTCATCCTGATGCTCGATGCCACTGAAGGAATAGAGGCACAGGATATCAATATTTTCCACTTAGCGGAGAAAAACCGGAAAGGGGTGGTTATATTGGTAAATAAATGGGACCTTATCGAGAAAAACCACAAAACCACCAAAGTTTTCGAGGAGCTTATCCGCGAGAAAATTTCACCGTTCACGGATGTGCCCATTATTTTTACCTCTGTAACCGAAAAGCAACGAATCTTCAAGGCCATTGAAGCAGCCTCAAAAGTGTATGAAAACAAAGTGAAAAAGGTGCCGACGTCGAAATTGAATGACATCATGCTGCCCATCATCGAAAGTTTCCCGCCACCGTCTACCAAAGGAAAGTACATCAAAATCAAGTATGTCACACAAATAATGGGCAAATCCCCGATGTTTGCCTTTTTCTGCAATTTGCCACAATATATTAAAGAACCTTATGCCCGTTTCGTGGAAAATAAACTCCGGGAAAATTTCGATTTTGAAGGGGTTCCCATACAGGTGTATTTCCGACAAAAGTAACACACGCTTGGTGTTGTCACCAACCATTTTAAATTTGTATTTTCGCCCGCATGGATAATCAGTTGGTATTATACAACACATTAACGAGAAGGAAGGAAAAATTCGAGCCGCTGAACCCACCCTTTGTAGGGTTGTATGTCTGTGGACCTACCGTATATAGCGATGTACATTTGGGCAATTGCCGTACATTTGTATCCTTTGACTTGATTTTCCGCTACCTACTTCATTTGGGTTACCAAGTGCGTTATGTGCGCAACATCACCGACGCAGGGCACTTAGAGGGCGACAATGATGAAGGCGATGATAAATTCGCAAAAAAAGCGAAGCTGGAACAATTGGAACCCATGGAAATTGTGCAGAAATATACCTTGGGATTCCATGAAGTCTTACGGCTTTTCAACACCTTACCACCAAGTATCGAACCCACAGCCACAGGCCATATTTCTGACCAGATCGAGATGGTAAAACAGATCATCGAAAATGGATATGCCTACGAAGTGAATGGGACGGTGTATTTCGATGTAGAGAACTATGTGAAAAAGCATGATTATACCATACTGACCAACCGAAAATTGGATGATTTGCTAGACAATACCCGCGAACTGAATGGGCAGGATGATAAGCGGGGCAGGCTTGATTTTGCACTATGGATTAAAGCCAAGCCAGAGCATATCATGCGTTGGCCTTCGCCCTGGGGTATAGGTTTCCCGGGTTGGCACATCGAATGTTCGGCAATGAGTAGCAAATACCTTGGCGAGGAGTTTGATATCCATGGTGGTGGAATGGATTTGGCTGCTACACACCATACCAATGAAATAGCCCAATCGCAGGCTTGTAACCATACCAATCCGGCCAAATATTGGATGCATACAAACATGCTTACGGTAAACGGCACGCGGATGTCCAAATCGGCTGGAAACGGTTTCCTGCCATACGAACTTTTCAGTGGTAGTCATCAGTTGCTGAACCGCGGCTATTCGCCCATGGCTGTCCGATTTTTTATGTTGCAGGCGCACTATAGGAGCACCCTTGATTTTTCCAATGAAGCACTTGATGCCGCTGATAGAGGGTATAAAAGGTTAATGAATGCAATAGCTTTATTGCCCAAATTAAAGATAAATACGAAGAAATCAGCAGTCAACATTGGCGAACTGAAGCAGCGTTGCTATGCAGCCATGAACGACGATTTTAATAGTCCGGTGTTGATTGCCGAATTGTTTGAGGCAGTACGCATCATCAACAGTGTATACGATGGCAAACTCATGCTCGATGAATCATCCTTTGCCGAATTGAATACATTGATGCAGCATTTTGTTCATGATGTACTTGGTCTTATCGATGACAATACGGGGGCTGCGGATTTCGAAAAATTGATGACGGTGATCATCGCATTAAGGAATGAAGCCAAACAAAACAAGGACTACACGACATCAGATCGCATAAGGGAAGGGCTCAGTTCCATGGGCATTCAGCTTAAAGATAGCAAGGAAGGCACACTTTGGAATAAGATTTGATTGGTTGGAGGTGCTTGTTAAAAATCAGTTATCAATTCATAGTCAATGATACATATTGTTCGGTGTGGTATAGTTGTTTGTTTACTCACGTTCTCAATCCAAACTTTTGCGCAGGTACTGGGTAAAGTAGGAAGCCTGTTGTCGGCGGACCGGAGCGCAGCACGGTTGTCGGCTAACGAAGGGCCGCACACGGCATTGTTGTCTGTGGTAGATCGTAGTTCGACTTTCTTTACCCCTTCACCCGTAAACGCGCTGGAATACCTGAATAACCGCCCTAACATTCCGGATGTATTGACATGGAAGCCTGCTTTTGCGGCGGTCGCAAAAAGCATGGAATTTGGCGTAACGGCGGGGTCGCTCTCGTTTCAGCGTGTGGGAGCAATAAAGCGATATGGAGAGTATCTGACGGTTTGGCGGCGCGATCGTAAGGGCAACTGGAAGATTGACCTACGGGCGCAAATCGAGCATCACGGTGGAAAGGAGGAGCCGGAACTTCAATATATTGAGCCCGATGACAAGGACTACACCAGATTCAGGACGAAAGAACGAATACAACAACGGAAGGAAATCGTGACGAGTAATGACCAATTGCTTTCTGCCGTATTGAAGTCCAACGCTGCTGTTGCTTACGAGGAATTTTTGGCAGACGATGCGCGTTTATATTTCCCTTGGAATATACCGATCATAGGTAAAAGTAATATCCTTAAATTTGTTAAGAAACAGGATTTGGCTATCCAAGCGGAATCACTTGTGGCAAGCCGCTCCGCTAGCGGGGAATTGGCCTATTCGTATGGAACGGCTACGGTAGCTACCGGGAGTGATCACCTCAAATGCAACTACGTTAGAATTTGGCAGCTGCAACCCGACTTTCAATGGCGGGTAATTATTGAGATGCTGTTTGAGCAATAAGGCTTTAGTGCAGTAAGCGATAAGCGTGTAGCCTAGCGTCCAAAAGCAAAGGACATCATTATTCCTGTGCAGCTACGGGTTCAATTTTTTCCGCATCTTTCAGCCATATCTTAAGGTCATCACAATCATGATATTCTTCATTGATGTTGATGTACGTTACCTTCCGTCTGCCTTCGAACCATTCACTCAGTTTCCGATTGATTTTATCGTCCAAAGCGGCCTCCTTGATTTTGGCGTAATCTTGATTAAGATTGGCTTGGTGAGGAGGTGTGCGCGATTTGAGATAAGTGAATCGATATCCCGTTTTGCCCATTTGGTCGGTGAATTGGGCAGGACGCGAATATTGGCCGGGCTGTAAGGTGTCAATGGCCGTGAAGACGGACGCATCAAGCTTGTCGGTAGGTATCAATGTGGTACGGTTCTGTTGGTTTTCCATATTGAGGAGCATGCCACCATTGTATTTGGTTTCCTTATTGTCGGAGTACATGGTCGCTGCCGTATAAAAGTCAAGTTTCTTCGATATCACTTGGCTATGTATGCTATCTATATGGGTTTTTGAGCGTTGCAAACTGGCGGAAGTAGGTTTGGTCTGTATCAAAACATGCCGTGTTCGTACCTCTTCGCCCCGGCGCTCCAGCACTTCCAAGAAATGGAATCCGTGCTCAGACTCAAATACCGGTGAGAGTTCACCGGGCTTGAGCCGGAAGGCCACAGCCGAAAACTCCTTCACAAAGCCTTCACGGGTATTGAAGCCCAAATCGCCGCCATAAGGTGACGAACCTGGGTCTTGGGAATACAATCGTGCAATGGTGGCAAAATCCGCGCCCTCAGCAACTTGCCTACGCAGGTCTTCGGCACGGTCGCGGAACTGCTGCTTTTCCTCTCGGGTTAGTTTGGGATAAACCACCAATTCACCTACCTCCACTTCCGTGTTGAAATAGGGTAGGCTATCGTTTTCCAACGACCCGAAATATCGTTTCACTTCCAATGGGGTAACATCAATACCAGACACGATATTTTGCTGCATTTTGTTGGCCTTCAATTGCTCATAGATACTCGGCCGCATTTCCTCCTTATACTGAAGCAATGAGCGGTTTAAGAAACGTTCGAGCCGCTCTTGCCCTCCTGCTTGGCTAGACATGTATCGCAGGCGTGAGTTGATGTTGTCGTCAACTTCACCCTCACCCACTTCAATGGAATCAATGGCGGCTTGCTGCGCCAATAGCTTTTGCGTGAGTTGTTGTTGCAGGATGTAGCATTTGAAATCCGAACTGGCTTTGTTGCCTTGGGCCAGGTACTGGGCATATTGCATTTCGATTTCAGACTGCAGGATGATATTTGACCCCACCACTGCCGCCACTTTATCGATGACCTTGGACTGTGCCGTAACAATTTTGGAGGCACTTAGAATTGCCAAAACCAGAAGAATGCAGCTATGTTTACTCATTAGTTATATATTTCTATGTTGTTTTTTTTGCGGGCATCGTCTACAATGCTCTTTTGCATTTGGGCGATTAAATCAATTTTGCGTTTATTCAAAATCAGGTTACGGATGTTGTCATGCACCAAAGACAAAGGTGAACGGGTATCCCTGAATTTTGAATCGTGCAAAATTATCAGATATAATTCATTATTTTCAATTATTTCGAAAATTCGTCCAGTTTGGCCATAATTGTCTTCTCCGATACGGGAAAGTGGGATTTTATTCACCAATTCATTCACGTAATGCCATGAAGTGTCATACAGTACATACTGAGGAGAATACATGGAGCAATATTTTTCAAGCAAATCCTGGTCCTTGAAATCAGTCGAAAGAAACCATCGCTGCACCCGGTCCAATTCAGGCGCATCCGGCCGCAGTTTGATATAAGAAACCTTGAGAATGGGTTGTTTGAGCAAAAATAACTCCTTTCGCGTACCGTAATATTCACCAATTTCTTCATCGGTAACCACCGTATCCAATTTTTGACTTACCAATGCCTGCTCGTATTCATATACGATAAGCCCATTTTTATATTCCTCCACCTGCCTATCGAGACGTTCCGTATTGATGTTAATGTTTCGTTGCGCATGATAAAGCAATGCCTGTTGACGCAACCATTGTTCGATATAGGCTTGCGCAAGCTGCGTACTGTCATCTCCCGTTATACCAATAGGCACTACTCCCTGCAAATCCTCAGGGTAGAGGAATGCATCATATGACCGTGCCACCGGATGTGGTTTCCCCGAATGACACGCAGCAAACAGGGACGTAAGGATAACTATAGCCAATATAAAAACCCTAACCATTATTTTTTTCCATGCAACACGATATCAACCTGCTTATATTAGAAGGCTAATGTACATATTTGATGGCAATGCGGCATAGATTTAACGATTTTTAACACATCCAAACCACATAAATCCGCATGGCGGAATGGTGCTAAAGGTAATGGAATAAGTAAAATAATTGAGGTATTTAATGCATTTTTTGACATAAATGATATTTTTGTGGAACGTTAGCGCGCGGTGAAATGCCGACGATAGCATGCTGGAGACGTTGAGAAAATAAAAAGACCAGTCAATAGGTATTTTATAGTTCACCAAATTTATTTAGAAATTATGCAGACAATCAAAGGGCCAGGTATTTTTTTAGCGCAGTTTTTAGGAGAACATCCACCATTTAACACCCTCCAATCCATTTGCCAATGGGCAAAGGAATTAGGGTTTAAGGGAGTACAAATCCCAACATGGGCAACCGATTATTTCGACCTGCAAAAAGCCGCGGAAAGCAAGACTTATGCAGATGAAATTAAAGGGATGGTGAATGAGATGGGGTTGGAAATCACGGAATTGTCTACCCACCTTCAGGGGCAATTGGTTGCCGTGCACCCTGCTTATGATCAACTATTTGATAGTTTTGCTCCACCGGAGTACCATAATAATCCCAAGGCACGTACCGCTTGGGCCGTGCAACAGCTGAAATATGCCGCCAAGGCCTCCCATAACCTGGGACTAACCGCACATGCCACTTTTAGTGGGGCATTGCTTTGGCCAATGGTATATCCTTGGCCCCAACGCCCGCAGGGAATTGTAGATACCGGTTTTGCTGAGCTGGCCGACCGGTGGCTTCCCATCCTGAATACATTTGATGAGTATGGAGTGGATGTATGTTATGAAATCCATCCCGGTGAAGATTTACATGATGGGGTGAGCTACGAGCGTTTCTTGGAAAAGGCAAACAACCACCCTAGGGCATGTTTGCTATATGACCCTTCTCATTTTGTATTGCAGTCGCTAGATTATTTGGCTTATATCGACCATTATCACGAGCGTATCAAGATGTTCCATGTGAAGGATGCAGAGTTTAACCCTACGGGTAAGCAGGGGGTCTACGGTGGCTACCAAGGTTGGGTAGACCGCGCCGGCCGTTTCCGCTCGCTGGGCGATGGGCAGGTAGACTTTAAGGCCATATTCAGCAAATTGACCGCCTATGACTTCAAAGGTTGGGCCGTGATGGAATGGGAGTGTGCCATTAAGCATCCAGAAGACGGAGCACGGGAAGGTGCTGTATTCATCAAGGATCATATCATTCGCGTCACCGAAAAGACCTTCGACGATTTTGCCGGGGCGCAGGCAGATGAAGATAGCAATAGACGGTTGTTAGGTATTGATAAGGCATAGAAGGTGCACCATTGAGCACGTAGGAAAGTCATAGCCGTAGGCAGAAATTGTTTTATAGCCATAAACTTCATATTTTAGTAAAATATTTGGCTAAAGGCTTCTAAGTTATGACAACCGATTGCCGTTGTTTCGTTGCCGGTTTACTTTTATTGTTGGTATCGCCAATCACTGCCTATACACAAAAGGAAGCATACATTTTACAACAATTAGACAACCGTAATGGATTGTCGAACAGTGCTGTCAATTGTGTTTTTCAGGATTCAGACGATATGCTTTGGGTAGGTACATGGGATGGCCTTAACCGCTATGACGGGAAGGGCTTCCATGTTTTCAATTATAACGACCACAACAATGGAGACCAAGGAAGTATCGGAAGCAACATCATCCAGCATATCGTAGAAGACCAACGCAAAAACATCTGGATCAGTACCATGGAGGGCATTTCACGGTACAGCAAAAAGACAGGGGGTTTCCATCATTATTTTTACACGCGAAGCAAACAGCATCGTATTCGTGAGCAAGAGTTTGAAGTTGCCGTCGATACCGGCGGCATGGTCTTTGCCCGTACCGCTGCCCATGGTTTAGCCTGTTACGACGCGCAAGCAGACACCTTTGCTTCCCTTAGCTTAACCGGTGTGCAAGAGCGTATCCATAAAATCCTATTTGATGCACACAACCGGCTATGGGTCTTATCCGGACGAGGTATGATCCATGCCTTCGAGCATACGTCTGACCGACAGTTTAAGCCGGTGTATGTTTACAATGGGCAAGACCGGTCTATATCAGATTTGTTTTTTGTCAATGGCCAATTCTTTTTCAGCACATCGGATGGGACCCTGTATCAGGTAGGGGCGAACCTGATGAAACCCAAGTCGGTCGCATCTACAGGATATGGCATTAAAGCGATGACTTGGTATAATCAGCATTACTATGTTGCGATGGTTGGCCAAGGATATTTGGTTTATAATGCCAATTTCGGTCCGCAGGCATCGATCTCAGCCAATCTGGAACCGCTGGAGACCATGAAAGTCACTGCTTGGTCAGTTGGCAACGAACAGTTACTATGGGCTGCGACAGATGGAAATGGGATCCTGAAAATCGCTCCACAAACGATTCCCTTTGCCAGCCTTTCCCCTGCTTATGTAGGGGTAAACAAACCAGTCCGGGCAATTTGCGAAATAGATGGCTCACTATGGGTCGGCACCAAGGGCGGAGGCATTTCCTCCGTCCCCGATTTCGATCACGATTATCCAAAAACCCCCGCATGGAAACACCTCACTGCCAACGGAGAACTGAGCAATAATTCGGTGTATACCATTCGCCAAGGCAGCAATGAACTGGTGTATATCGGCACGGATGGCAAAGGACTGAGCCTTTATGACCAGCGTACGAGTCAGTTTCTCAACTGGGCAGATCTGCCGGGCCATGCGCAATGCCCCGACTTTGGTTCGGTATATGCCGTCAGGGAAGACCCTGATGGTTCCATCTGGTTGGGTACGAGTGGCTTTGGATTGCTCCACCTACGCTTTTCACGCCTCTCCTCCGGGCGCCCCCAAGTGACGTTCATCCAACAGTACAATTATTCCGGTGAGGAAGGTGGATTGGCCAATGATATCATTTACGCCATTTGCCCGGGTGACGGCAACGATCTCTGGATAGCTTGTCGATATGGCGGACTCAGCCTGCTCAATCGGAAAAGTGGGGAAATAAAGACATTCAAAGCATTTACCTATGAAGGTAGCCTATCCAACAATGATGTGTTATCCTTATATAAAGACAGCAAAAACCGACTATGGGTAGGCACGAGTTATGGCCTCAACTGGATTTCGCTGGAAGAAACCCGGCATATACGACCCCAATTCAAAAGCCTTACTACTTCCAATGGGCTGCCCAACAATACTATACATGCCATCAGTGAAGATGATATGGGTTATATTTGGGTGAGTACCAACAAGGGGTTGGCAAAGATCAACCCCGCAGATATCAGCATTGCCCATTATCAGGAAACAGACGGATTGCAGAGCAATGAATTCAGTGATGGGGCCATATGGAAAGACTCGCAGGGTTATCTTTATTTTGGGGGGATTTATGGTCTCAATTATTTCCTTCCACAAGATATCCGTGAAAATACACGCCAACCCAACCTGGTGTTGGCCGGCCTCCAGTTTGCCGGCAAGCCCCTGAATCCCGACGGATATCTCGTGCTGCGAGCGGACCGTGGAACCCCCGAAAACTACGCCGTGCACCGCAATGACAACTTTTTTGAACTGGAACTGCGTGCTTTGAGTTTCATGCGGGCGGAAAAATGCGAGTACACTTGGCAATTGGCAGGCCACGACAAAATATGGCATTATGCTGGCACAAATGGAAAAATATCCTACAGCAATATCCCTCCGGGCAACTACACACTACTCGTCAAATGGTCAAATGGAGAAGGTGTGTGGACCACCGAGCAAGTGGCTTTCCACCTTCACGTAAAACCCTATTTCTGGATGACCTGGCCTGCTTTCCTCGGTTATGCATTACTGTTATTCGCTGGTGGCTACCTATTCTACAAAAACCGCAAAAATAAATTGGAGATCAGGCATCACCTAAAGCTTGAACAGAAACTCAGGGAAAAAGATGAAGCCTTGCATCAAGAGCGGCTCAACTTTTTCACCAACATCGCACACGAACTGCAAACACCGCTTACCCTCATTATGGGATCAGCTGAACGCTTCCAACACCATGATCAAGAGCAAGGCCCAGCGAAAAAACGTTCGGATCTACTATCCATCTTATACCAACAGGCATCTCGGCTCACCTACCTTGTCCAACAGCTCCTCGAATTTCGCAAGGCAGAAGCTGGCCACCTGCAAGCACACTACAACACCATAGACGTTTCAGCCCTGCTGGGTAACCTCACCGAATTGTTCGTGCCTTTGAGCGAGCAGCTCGGCATCACATTTGAACGGCAGATCCCCGATGGCCTCACGGTCACGACCGACCGCGACAAACTCGAGAAAATCCTATTTAACCTCCTTTCCAATGCGTTTAAGCATTCCGGCAAGCATGAACATATCATGATGGGCGTACGGTTTGACGCCGATCAACAGCTGCTGCAACTCACCGTTGCCAATTCGGGCTGCGAATTGGGGAATGATGAACTGGAACGGATGTTCACTAAATTCCAAACCGGCAACAAGACCAATGCCGACCGATTCAGCACGGGAATCGGTTTAGCCTTTACCAAACAGTTGGTCAATCTGCTTGGTGGAAATATCAGTGCCAGCATAGACCAAGGGTGGATCACATTCCAGTTTGATATTCCCATCCCTGCCCAACAGGCACCTAATGAGCTTCCGGCAGACGGCGGAAACCAGAGCAGACCTTCATTTTTGTACCAGAATATGACGGCAGTGACCAGTAGCGAACCCGCGCTCGCCACCACTGAATATAATAAAATCGCCATGCTGGAGACACTCACCGAGGCGCATAAAAAAACCATCCTGCTTGTGGAGGATGAACCAGGGATCCGATACTTATTGCGTGATATTTTGAAAGACCAGTACGTGCTCTATGAGGCTGGAGATGGATTGGAGGCCGTTGCCTTCATCAAGAAACAAGCCCCAGACCTCATCATCAGTGATGTGATGATGCCTGGCATGGATGGCCTGACGCTATGCAACAAAGTCAAAAACACCCCAGCGACCTGCCATATCCCTTTCATTATCTTATCCGCGAAAGGTGCTATGGAGCAACGCACGGAAGGGTATGAGGTAGGTGCAGATGCCTATATCGCCAAACCTTTCCATAGCAGCCACCTACGCATACGGGTAAAAAATTTGTTTGAACAGCAGCAACGCCTACATCAGCTATTCAAACAAACGGATATCGGTGGTATTCCTGCCAGCATCGATCGAGAGCATGGGCAATTCTTATCGGCCTTGGTACAAGTGATCGAACAGCAGTTGGACAATCCCATGCTCAATGCTTCCATGCTGGAGGAGGCGCTCGCGTTAAGCAAAATGCAGCTTTACCGAAAACTGAAAACCATCAGCAGCATGACCCCGGCTGAATTCATTCGACACATCCGCCTGCAACATGCGACCAAGCTACTCAGCACCACTCAACTTACGGTAGCCGAAATCTTCTACCGCACGGGATTCAACAATCAATCCTATTTTTTCCGTGAATTCAAGAAGCAATACCATTGTTCACCAAATGAGTACCGTTCCCGGCAATATGTGCAAGTTTAAGAGCCTATAAAACCGCAAATTGTAACCCCAGTACATTCAAATGTAACTATAGTGCAGTAGCGTTGGTGCGTCATGGGATACCTTTGTCCTACCAGTTGAACTATATTTAACTAAATTTTAACCAATGAAGCCAATCAAACTTGTATTCAACATCGGGAGCTTATTCCTTTGGATACTACTGGGCTGTAGCACGGCCTTAGCAGCAGTTGCGCAACAAACCATCACGGGTAAAGTGACCTCTTCAGATGGCACCCCCTTAAGTGGTGCCACCGTAGAAGTAAAAAATGGCACCCAAAAGACGGGTACCGATGCGGCTGGAGCTTTCTCGCTTTCCGCTTCCACGGATGCCACGCTTATCGTATCGTATATCGGATATAGCACGCAGGAAATACCCCTTGCGGGTAGGAGCACGCTAACCATCATCCTAGAATCTTCATTCAATGACCTTGATGAGGTCGTGGTGGTGGGTTATACGTCACAGAAAAGGAATACCATTTCGGGTGCAGTAGGCAGTGTGAACATGAACGATGCCGAAAAGCGCCGGGTGCCCGATGTAGCCCAGCTACTGCAGGGGCAGGTTGCCGGCGTTCAGGTTACGCAGAGCACGGGCGCCCCAGGCGACCCCATTGATATACGTATCCGTGGGGTGGGTACTATCGGCAATAACAATCCCCTATACGTGATCGATGGGATACCTTCCACCAATTTTTCTTTCGTCAATCCGCAGGAAATCGAGACGATAAGCGTTCTGAAAGATGCCTCTGCGGCGGCAATGTATGGTGCCCGCGCTGCGGCCGGTGTCGTACTGATCACCACCAAAAAGGGGAAAGCCGGCCGTACCGCCATTGACGTGAACTACTTCAATGGCGTACAACAGGTGACGAATCTGCCCACGATGCTCAATACCCAGCAATACCTCAATAAGGTGGAAGAGGCTTGGAACAATGCCGGATATACCGGCACCAATCCCTACACTGCGGATAAGAGCCGCACCGACCTTGCCAATACCGACTGGCTTGACGAACTCTTTGAATCGGGACATTCACAAAACCTGCAGGTTACCGCCAGTGGAGGCAACGAAAAGACCCAGTTCCTGCTTTCCGCAGGATACTACAAGCAAGACGGTATCGTGGTGTATGACAATGACCGTTATCAGCGATTGAACTTCCGGGTGAACCTAAACAGCGAGCTCAGTAAACGCATCAAAGTGGGAACCAACTTACAGTTTTCCCATGAACAGCGTGATCCGCTGTCTTCCCGTGGAGATGCGCCGGGCATTATCCGACACGCTTTGCTAAGGCCGCCCGTGCTATCTGTTTACAAGGATGCTTCCGATCCCACATATACGACAGATGACCCTTTTACTGACTTGCCCTTTTACGTTGGACCGGGAAACTTCCAGAACAGTAAGTATGAAAACACTCAGAATCCAATTGCACTGGCCTATTTTACCGATAATACACAGAAGCAATTCAAGACGTTCGGAAATGTTTTTGCCGAAGTGGATATACTTGGCGACAACTCATTGAAATTTCGGACGAATGTGGGTGTTGACCTCAATTTCAACCACAACAAGGCTTTTTACAGAAATTTCGGGGACGACGACGGTGGGGGAAATGACCCCGACCGGGGGCAAGGTCGCCAAAACCGACCCAACTCACTGAATGAAGACCGGGGTGATGATTTTACCGTTACTTGGAACAATACCTTATCTTATGAAAAGACCTTTGCGGAAAAACACAATTTCAGCACACTGGTCGGAACCGAATTTATCCATAACTCCGGATCTTCCATCAACGCCTCCCGGATGCGGTTTGAATATGAAAATCCCGCCCTGCGTTATCTAGATCTGGGAGGCTCCGAATTGAATCTATGGAATGGCGGTTTAGGATCTGAATGGTCGTTGTTCTCCCTTTTTGGTACAGCCACTTATGTATATGACGGACGCTATATGCTCACCGCCAACCTCCGAGCCGATGCCTCCTCACGTTTTGGTGAGAATAATAAATGGGGGTATTTCCCTTCCGTGTCAGCTGGCTGGAATATTTCCCGTGAATCCTTTATGGAAGATGCTGATTGGATATCGGACCTACGCCTCCGTCTCAGCACCGGCCAATTGGGCAACCAGGCCTCGCTGGCAAACTATGACTACGTGACCTTATACCGCAAAGACGGAGAGGAATATAAAAGAACGCGTTATGGTAATCCCAATTTACGTTGGGAATCCACAACACAGCATAATGTCGGTATTGATTTTGGGCTATGGAACAATAGTCTGAGCTTTACGGCTGATTATTTTATTAAAAACACCTCAGATATCCTGCTACCTATCCGTTTACCCCAATTTATTGGTCAGGTAAGCCCTACCGCCGTAAATGCCGGTGACGTGCGCAACAGTGGCTTTGAATTTGGCATTACGCACCGGCATAGTACGGCAGGCGGATTCCAGTACAGCATTAATGCCAACCTGGCCACGTTGACTAACGAAGTCCGTTCACTGCATCCTAACCTTCCGGTCATTGATAATACGATTTCCCGCATAACACCCGGTCATCCCCTCGATGCCTATTATGGCTATGTTATGGAAGGCATATACCAGAATGCGTCAGAAGTCAGTTCACACCTTTTTGGCACTAGTAACGCCGTAGAAGTACCGGGCGACATCCGCTTTAAAGACCTCAACAACGACGGCATGATCAATGATTTTGATCGGACATTTATTGGCAGCCCGATACCTGACCTCACCTACGGGCTGAATTTTTCGGCCAATTATAAAGGCATTGATCTATCGTTCATGTTCCAGGGCGTGCAGGGTATAGACCGGTATAACGATGGCAAAAAGATCACGGATTATGATACCCGACCTTTTAACCACAGCACGGCAGTACTGGGTAGCTGGAACGGCGAAGGATCGACCAATAGCATACCCCGCGTCAGTTTCAGCAACAATGGCAGCAGCCGCATTTCCAGCATCTATGTGGAAGACGCCTCCTACCTGCGGCTGAAAAACGTGGAGATTGGCTATTCCTTCGGCGAACTGCTGAAGAAAGCCAACTGGGGGGTACAAAACCTTCACCTGTATGTATCTGGACAGAATTTATTTACCGTGACCAATTACAGCGGGCTAGATCCTGAATCGACTGATCTCATGGATATGGGTACCTATCCGCAATCGCGCGCTTTTCTTTTTGGTGTAAACGTAACCTTTTAATTGTGATGAAGATGAAAAAGATCATATTCCCGATAATGGCCATCATAGGCTTTGCGGCTTGTAGTAAATATCTGGATAGGGAACCTATAGGACTTATTAATGAAGACGTGATCAACACGCAACCTTCTGTGAATACGGTGACATCTGCTGTAAATTCTGCCTATGTACCCTTATCAAGTACGCTGAACATCCTTGGCGAATGGGACTGGAACAATGGACTGGTCATCCGTAACGACTTCATCATCCAGGATATTACTTCGGGCGATATCAATAAGAAATGGAATCCGGATGGAGACCAGGCCTGGATGGATGACATTGGTAATTTTAACTTTACGGCAGATAACGGCGGTTTCAACGGCGTGTGGAGTTACGCCTATGAAGGCATCTCAAGGGCTAATGGCGCGATTAACCAACTCGAAAACAGCGAGCTCATGTTGCAAATTGGAATGAGTGAATCTCGCCGGAACAGATTTTTGGGCGAAACCTATTTTGTCCGCGCTTTCAATTATTTTGATCTCGTCACCAACTTTGGCGATGTACCCTTGCTGCTCAAACCACTCAACAGCTTTGAGGAAGCTTACGAAGTGGCCAAACGCGAACCGAAAGAAATGGTGTGGCAGCAGATCCGTACCGACTTGGGTCAGGCGCTTAGCCTTTTGCCCGACGGTAAATTTTCGGACAATACCGACAAATGGCGGGCATCCAAAGGCGCTGTGCTGGCCATGCAGGCCAAAGTGGCACTGTACAATAGCCAATGGCAGGAAGTGGTTGATAAAGTGAATGCGCTCGAAACCCTCGGATATTACGACCTTAATGCCAACTATTTTGACAGTTTTGATGTAACCAAGGAATTTGCCGACGATGAAGTCATCTTTGCCTACGACCACCAATCCAGCAGAACTCCGGCAAGGGGGAGTGGACTTACAGCTATCCAGAATTGGGGCTTTGTAGCACCCACCCAAAATTTCATGAATGCTTTTGAAGCAAGTGATCCAAGGCTTGCCTATACCGTAGACCCTGTCGCCCAAAACGTATACAAACTGTTGGGTGCTACCACGGCCATCTATAAAGGCAACGAGGATTCCCCGGTCAACCGAATCTACATCCGTTGGGCCGACGTGCTCCTATGGAAAGCAGAGGCCCACAATGAGCTGGGTCAATATACAGCTGCCATAACGCTGATCAATGACGTCAGGGAGCGGGCTCGCACTACGCCTACGATCAATGGTGCGGCTGTACCGGCAGGCACTCTCCCTGCCCGTAACACCGGCAGCACGAATAAAGAGGAGGTCAAAGGCTGGCTCATGCATGAACGCCGCGTGGAGCTTGGCGTGGAATCGCATCGCTTCAACGATCTTCGCCGTTGGGGGACGGCTAAAGACGTCTTGACCGCATTGGGCAAAAATTTCCAGGATCGCAACTATCTCTACCCCATCCCACAGGGCGAAGTGGACAAATCGGCGGGTACGATCAGCCAAAATCCAGGATATTAAGCCATGGAGATGACGACGGACATTTCACGGCGTTTCGCCGAAAACCCTTTACTGGCTCCAAAAGACCTCCAACCCTCCCAAGCGGGGTTGGAGATCGCCTGCCTGCTCAATCCCGGCGTGTTCCGGTATGAAGGAAAAACCTGGCTCATCGTTCGGGTAGCCGAGCGGCCGCCCCAGCTGCCGGGAAGCATATCGTTTCCCATATTAAAGGCAAACGGTGATATCGAGATCATCGATTTGTCCACGGATGACTCGGATTTGGATCTCAGCGATCCCCGGGTAATCAACTACCGAGGATCCGATTACTTGACCACCCTCTCGCACTTGCGCCTGTTGTGCAGTGACGATGGCGTGCGGTTTTACGAACCCGAGGGCTATCCCAAACTCACCGGTGAAGGGCTGATGGAATCTTTTGGCATCGAAGATTGCCGGGTGACTCAACTAGGCGACCGGTATTACCTCACATTTACTTCCGTGTCTCCAAACGGCGTAGGGGTTGGGCTGCGCAGCACCACCGACTGGCAACATTTCGAGCAGCACGGCATGATACTCCCCCCACATAATAAAGACTGCGCCATCTTCGGGGAACGCATCAATGGCCTTTATTACGCCTTGCACCGGCCCAGCAGCGTCGATATCGGGGGCAATTACATCTGGCTAGCCCAGTCACCCGATGGATTGCACTGGGGCAACCACCAACTCATTGCACGCACCCGTAAAGGCTTTTGGGATAGTGCACGGGTCGGTGCAGGTGCAGCTCCGATCAAAACCGAAGCGGGCTGGCTGGAAATCTACCACGGGGCGGATACTCAACACCGCTACTGTTTAGGAGCGTTGTTGCTGGACCTGAATGACCCCTCCATGGTCCTTGGCCGTACGGCCGACCCCATCATGGTACCCACAGCGCCCTACGAAGTCAGCGGGTTTTTCGGCCATGTGGTCTTTACCAATGGCCATGTGGTCGATGGCGATGAGCTTGCGATATACTATGGTGCCGCCGATGAATTCGTGTGCGGCGCCCGTTTTTCCATTCAGGAAGTCCTTTCCCGATTAACATAAAAGCATACCATGCTCCAAAAACTCCGTTCAGAAATCACTCATTTCAATCAGCAGCCGCTCAATTTCAGGGTGCTGGTATTGACCAACCTCATCTACGCCTTCGTGCTGCCCGTCATTGATATTTTCGTTGCCGCTTATGTGATGCGTAGCTCGAATGACCCGGTGAAAGTCGTCGTATACCAGCTTACCATTTATACGGGTATCCCACTGACGTTCTTACTCAATGGCTACCTGCTCAATCGCATCAACATCAAAACACTATATGCCATTGGCATGATGCTCAGTGCCGTGTCCATGATGATCATGATGTCGCTGAAAACATTGGACATCGTCGGATTGGCCATTGCCGGTCTGACCATGGGTATGTCATTCGGCTTTTATTGGGCCAATCGTGACTACCTGGCACTCGCCATCACCAACAATGGCAACCGCAATTACTATTATGGCCTCGAAACGTTCTTTTACACCATCATCGCGGTAGTGGTGCCGGTATTCATCGGCTGGTTCATCGTATTTGGCGGACAGGGAACGGGCGATGTGAACACGGCCTATCGCATTGTCACGGCAATGGTTTTCATCATCACCATCCTGGCTTCCATCATGTGTTTCCGGGGTACGTTTACCAACCCCACCCCAGGACGATTCGTCTATTTCAAATTCCACAGGCTTTGGAAAAACATGCTGGTACTTGCCGCACTCAAAGGGTTGGCCCAAGGGTTTCTGGTAACCGCACCAGCCATGTTGATCATGCGGCTGGTGGGCAATGAAGGCGCATTGGGTACCGTGCAATCCATCGGAGCTATCGTCGCGGCCGTGATCATGTATGCGGTGGGCCGATTGACCAAACCATCCCATCGCTTGCTCATTTTTAGCATGGGGCTGATCTGCTTCACCGTCGCCGCAGTCATCAATGGGGCGCTGTATAATGCCACCGGTGTCCTCCTGTTCATGCTGTTCCTGCTCATTGCCAAACCCCTGTTGGACCTGGCTTATTTCCCCATCCAATTCAGTGTGATTGACTTCCTTTCCAAAAAAGAGAAGCGCAATGAGTTTGCCTACATTCTCAACCATGAGCTGGGGTTGTATGCAGGCCGCTTCATCGGAGCAATGACGTTTATTGGCCTAGCTTGGTACTATAGTGAGGAAATCGCCCTGCGCTACGCCATCATCATCATTGCCGTGCTGCAACTGTGTTCTATCTTTGTCGCTAAGCGGCTGATCAACACTACGGAGAAGCTCAATCAGGATTTTGAGTTGGACCCTCAGTGCAGTGAGGAAGACCGGAAGTTGGGAAATCTGAAAGCCTAGTTTTGCTTCCATTGTGAGCGTAGTGTGAAAATAATACATGATTAAAATTAAATTCGTAACTAAAATGAATCGTTTCCTTGCTATACTATTCCTCCTTCCATTCATTTCCTGCAAGCAGGGGCCAACCGTACGGGGCATCCCCGTGCCACAGCAAAGCCTGGCACGCGTGGACTCGATGGCTGACCTTCCGCAACCGCTCCATATTATCGACTGGTTGGCGCTGAGCCAACGCTATGACAGTACGGTCTATGATTTTAAAGCTACGGGCAAGCACTGGCCGTTGGTGTGGTGGGATAGTACCGGCAAGAACTTTGACCAACCCGTTGTTGGCTTGTACACCGCCATGGGCGATGCGCGGCAGGGTCCGCAAAACAACAACGGCATGTTTCACGAATCATTGGCCACCATGGGCGGTGTATTGGGAGCTACGTTGGTCGGCATTGACAAAAGCAACCAAGATGGCCTCAACTATGTAGGTATGCTCAAAAACTATTTCAACAAGGAGACTGGTTGGAACATCATGATGAACAACACCGCTCCCGAAGTAGCCCTATTGGGAGGAGGCTACGGTCGTGACTGGTGGTATGATGTAT
Organism: Parapedobacter tibetensis; assembly: GCF_024704835.1. GTDB lineage: Bacteria > Bacteroidota > Bacteroidia > Sphingobacteriales > Sphingobacteriaceae > Parapedobacter > Parapedobacter tibetensis. The sequence continues at coordinate 162,129 of NZ_JAMXBE010000012.1, read as the reverse complement.
ATCCCAATGTATTGTTCTATGCGCTTTACGACCGGTACCCCGATGAGAGAGGTTTCGATGACATCGCCTATATGATAGCCGAACAATTTTACAAAGCGGATTCCGTGTTGGCAGGCAATTATGACTGGACATACTTCGACTATTCGGCCATGGAGCCTCAAAAAAATTGGATTTGTGCTCAGCAGGATGCCGCAGCGGGGCATGCGTGGATATTGTATGCGGCCTATCAGCGGTTTGGTGATGAGAAATACTTGAAAGGGGCTTTGCGCGCGCTTTCAGCGTTGGAAAATCAATCCGAAAACCGCTTCTATGAAATCTTAATGCCCTTCGGCGCGTATACCGCTGCCCGAATCAACGCCGAGCAGGGCGGAGATTTTGACGTGAAAAAGTTTTTAGGATGGACATTTGATGGCACATCGGTATGCCGCGAAGGTTGGGGTGTCCTCGTGGGGAATTGGAATGGCTTTGATATTTCGGGTATCGTGGGCAGCACGATAGATCATGGGGGATATGGATTCCTGATGAATACGTTTGATACGGCATGGCCGCTGGTGGCCATGGTGCGCTATGATCAATCATATGCCTCAGCGATAGGCAAGTGGATGCTCAACGCCGCCAACGCCGCCCGACTGTTTTATCCCGAGCATATACCAGAAGGACACCAGACCATTCCGCAACTCGCGGCTGTGACCAAAGGAGTGATTGGTTATGAAGGACTGGTGAAACGATCGACTTTTGAAAAATATGCACATATTCCTGCCCCAGTGGCACAGGGTGATGGCCCAAATTGGGTGCCAGGTAAAAATCCGGATGCATCGCAGTTCAGCGTGTATGGCAGTGCTCATGTTGGTATATTTGGCAGCATCATTCAAACCACCGATGTAGAAGGCATCTTGAAATTAGATTTATTGGCGACGGATTTTTTCAGAGGCAACGCTTATCCATCTTATCTATATTACAACCCTTACGATGAAGCCAAAGAGATAACCATTGATTTGTTAGGCAATAATTCAAGGAAAAAAGTTGACTTGTATGATGCGGTTCAAGGACATTTTGTGGCCAGCGGGATAAGCGGACAAACCCGTATCCGTCTTTTGCCCAATCAATCTGCCGTGCTTGCCTATGTGCCACATGAAGCAGAAATAACGCAAGAAGGCAATAAACTATTGGCTGACGGTGTCGTGATTGACTACCATTTTCAAGCTAAACTACCATGATACTATGTCGCGTCCCATAATTTTTGTAATATTGGCTTCGTTACAAGCTGATTTTTATGAAGACAAAAACCATCATGATGCTGTTGTGCTTATCCATCACCGGAGCTGCACAAGGCCAAAAAATTAACCTGCTTATCGGTACCTATACCCATACCGGTAAGAGTGAGGGAATTTATGTGTACGATTTCGATACCAATACCGGAAAAGTAACCCTTAAGAACCAAGTAACAGTGGTTGACCCTTCTTTTTTGACCATCAGCCCCGATCGCAAGTTTGCATATTCAGTTAGTGAGCTTGGAGAAGGTAAGGGAGCGTTAAGCGCTTTTGCATTTGATGAACAAACAGGAAGATTGACCTTGTTGAATACCCAGTTGACCCAAAGTGCAGGCCCTTGTCATGTGGCCATCAACCCTGGGGTGAACCATGCGTTTGTATCTAATTATTCAGGAGGTAGCTTGACCGTGTTTCCGATACATAAGGACGGGAAGCTTGGCGAACTGGTACAACTGATCCAATACGAAGGTAGCGGACCTGATAAAAACCGTCAGCAAGCCCCCCATGTACACTCCGCTTTTTTCAGCCCAGACGAAAAAACGGTATATGTGCAGGATTTGGGAACAGATAAAATCAATATCTACCATTATCATCCTGAACATACAGACAAACCACTCACTCCCGCAGCGCAACCGGTTGTCAAAAGTGCACCAGGTGGAGGCCCACGACATATCGCTCCATCTTCCGATGGCAAATATCTCTATCTTGTACAAGAAATGACAGCCCATTTGATGGTTTATAAGCAGGAGGAAGATCGGTGGGTATCCATACAGGAAATCGCTATGAATGAAAGTGGGTTTACGGGCAAAGACGGAGCTGCCGACATCAAGCTGTCCCCTGATGGAAAGTTTCTCTATGCGTCCAATAGGGGGGATGCGAATACATTGGCTATATATCGGGTAAATACAGCAGATGGCAAATTGACGAAAGTGGGGAATCAATCCGTATTGGGCAAAGGGCCACGTAATTTCACGCTGTCACCCGATGGAAAGTTTTTGTTGGTAGCCAATCAAAACACGGATGAAGTGGTGGTATTTGCGCGGGATGCTAACACGGGACTGCTGGAAGATACGGGCAACCGCATTGCGGTAGGGGCACCGGTATGTTTGGTTTTTTGATAATTATATGCTAATGAAACTCGTTGTATTGGATGGACACACCCTGAATCCCGGAGATCAAAGCTGGGAAGGCTTGGAAAGGTATGGGGAACTGACAGTTTATAACCGTACACCTGTGCATGAAATAGTAAAACGGGCCAAGGGATCCGAAGTGGTGTTTACCAACAAAGTGCCTTTGAATTCGGAGCTATTGGAAAAGCTACCTGATTTGAAATATATTGGTGTGCTAGCCACGGGATACAATGTCGTGGATATCGAATATGCCAAGCAGCAAGGGATTGTAGTGACCAACGTGCCGGGGTATGGCACCATATCAGTCGTACAGCTGACATTTGCACTCCTATTAGAGCTTTGCCATCGCGTGCAACGGCATAGCGACAGTGTTGTGGAAGGCAAATGGGCAAACTCCCCTGATTTTTGTTTCTGGGATTACCCATTGATTGAGCTTTCGGGAAAAACCTTGGGCATCATCGGTTTCGGCGATATTGGCCAGCAGGTAGCGGATGTGGCCTCCGCATTCGGCATGAACATCTTGGGCTATAGCCGGACGGAAACAGATCAATCCCACCGGAGGAATTTCCAATGGGCAAGATTGGATGACTTGTTGGCGCAGTCGGATGTGGTCAGCATCCATTGCCCGCTTACACCTCAAACGAAAGGTTTGATCAATACCGCCACCTTGGCAAAAATGAAAGAAACTGCTTTCCTCATCAATACCTCCCGTGGCCCCATCGTCGTGGAAGGTGATCTCGCGGAGGCATTGAACGGTGGCAAGATAGCTGGTGCGGGGCTTGATGTATTAGCCAAGGAACCCCCAGAACCTGAAAACCCGTTGTTTGCCGCCAAAAATTGCCTGATTACACCCCATATTGCTTGGGCAACGAAAGAGGCTAGGTCCCGTTTGATGGAAATGGTCGTGGACAATTTGGCCGCTTACTTCGATGGAAAACCAATGAATGTGGTCAATAAATAAAGCATATGCATATCCTTGTAGCTCCTAATGCGTTCAAGCATGCACTTGATGCCAAGGAAGCAGCCAAAGCTATCCAACGTGGTCTTTTGGCAAGTAAGCTCTCCTGCACATGTGAATGTTTCCCGGTTGGTGATGGCGGCAATGGCACCTGTCGATTGATTGGTGATCGGTTGCAGGGGAAAATAGTAAACACGCCTGTCAAGGATCCATTGGGAAGACCCATTTCCGCTTCCTTTGGATGGATTGATCATGGACGGACCGCGATCATCGAAATGGCCGATGCCTCGGGATTGCATTTGTTGGAACAAAACGAGCTGGATCCTTTGCACGCAAACGCTTATGGAACGGGACAATTGATAAAGGCGGCACTGGAAATTGGTGCTAGAAAAATCATTGTCGGCATGGGGGGATCGGCCACGGTTGATGGTGGGAGCGGCATACTGGCCGCATTGGGCGTTTGCTTTTTGGACGAGGACGGAGAGGAGATTATGGATTTGCCGTTTGGTTTGCAGAAACTGCATGCCATTGACCGTTCCGCCATGGATAAGCGATTACAGGAGTGTGAGCTTACGATTCTGTGTGATGTGACTAATCCGTTGCTGGGTGAAAACGGTGCGGCCCATATTTTCGGTCCACAGAAAGGGGCAACCCCGGAAATGGTCGAGACACTGGAAGCCATATTGCAACATTATGCGGCGGTTATCCTATCTGAAACAGGGACAGCTATTTCTACGATGGCATCGGGTGGGGTGGCTGGTGGGGCAAGTGCCGGATTGAAAGGAGTGTTGAATGCCGAATTGGTCAACGGCATCGATTATTTTTTGGAACTGACCCAGTTCGACAAATCGCTATTAAAAAGCGATTGGGTAATCACCGGAGAGGGGAGCATTGATAGCCAAACGCTACAGGGCAAAGGACCATACGGTGTCGCCAAGCGGGCAAAACGCTTTGGTGTATCGGTTATCGGGCTGGCAGGCAGCATACCGATGGAAATCGACGATGAGCTCAGCCACTACTTTGATGTATTGTTGGCTATCGGTAATGAGCCTTCTTCCTTGGCTGAAGCCTTGGCCACTACTTCTCAAAATCTTTCAAGGGTTGCGATGCAACTAGGAAATTTACTCGCCGGTTTACGGAGTTCATACCCCCATGTCCATGCTGACCATAAGTGAACTTTATAGCTATCCCATAAAATCATTGGGAGGTGTAGCGCTTTCCCACGCAGCGGTTACCGACCGTGGATTTGAATACGATCGGCGGTGGATGCTCATTGATGAACATAACCGCTTCCTTACCCAGCGGGAATACCCCCACATGGCTTTGCTAAACGTGGAGATCACGGAAGCGGGTCTATTGGTGAGACATCCCGATAAAGGGCATGTCATCGTTCCTTTCAAACCTGCCCTTCAGGTTGAGCTACCTGTGCAGGTATGGAACGATACCTGTATCGGTATACTGGTAAACCCTGATTTGGATAGCTGGTTCAGTGATGCATTGGGGATAACATGTAGCTTGGTTTTCATGCCCGAAACTACTCATCGTCAGGTCGACCAACGTTATGCTCCTGATGGATTTATTACCTCTTTTGCAGATGGGTATCCTTTTTTGATGATTGGCCAAGCCTCGCTGGATGATTTAAACAGTCGGATGGAGGAACCCTTGAACATGGATAGGTTCCGTCCAAATATGGTGTTCACAGGAGGGAATCCTTTTGAGGAAGATTTGATGAAACATATTCAACTATCGAATATTGATTTCTATGGCGTTAAACGCTGTGCCCGTTGCGTAGTGACTACGATCAACCAACAAACGGCAAAAAAAGCAAAGGAACCCTTGAAAACCTTAGCTTCTTACCGATCGAAGAACAAGAAAATCCTTTTCGGACAAAATCTGATTCATCAAGGAACAGGTGTAGTACGCATAGGGGATACCATGCAGGTGTTGAGTACGCATACAGAAGATCGATTTATGATGCCTTAGCATATGAAGCGTTAATCTCTTCCGTTTTGTCATCTCCGGTTGAAAATACTATGTTTGTGATTTAAATCTGTTAGACTACTAAAACATACTTTTAAAATATACTTTCATGAAGAAACAGCTCTTGTGTCAGCGCCTATTTTTAGTTTTCCTATGTTTTTCGCTGTTAACCGCTCATGCCCAGCAAGAAACATACACCCCACCCAAACTCAGTAACCCCGATTCCTGGTCGATGGTACTCATTCCCGATGTGCAAAGCTATGTCAAATTCGAGCGCAATCAGGGCATATTGGAGCTGATGACCGGATGGGTAAGTGAGCAGATTGATCCATTGAATATCCAGATGGTGCTCTGCATGGGGGATCTGGTGGAACATAATGACTGGCTCAACCCCAATGGTACCCAAGCCAACCAGCCGGGTAAGCAGCAATGGGAAGCTACCGCCCGTGCATTCGGCCGGATGGATGGCAAGGTGCCGTATGTGGCCGCTACAGGTAACCACGATTACGGAGTGAAAAACATCGAGTACCGCCGTACAAACTACAACCAGTATTTCCCGGTAGACAAGAATCCGCTATCGCAAAAATTGCTAAGGGAAGTCAGTATCGATGCGGAAGGGTATCCAACACTCACAAACGCTACCTATGAATTTACCTCACCCCATGGGCGGAAATTCCTTGTTTTGCTTATCGAATTTGCCCCACGGGACACCATCTTAAATTGGGCATTACAGACCATCAATGATGAAAAATATACCGACCATACAGTCATTTTGTTGACCCATTCCTACTTAAATTCAGACAGCGAACACATTGTCAAGGAAGGGTACCCCATCACGGATGGTAACTATGGCGCGGCCATCTGGGAAAAATTGGTGAAACCTTCCAAAAATATCCAACTGGTGTTTAGCGGCCATATCGGCAAGCCGGATGATGCGTTGGGCCACCTCGGGTTCCGCACGGATACCAATGCTGGGGGAAAGACGGTACACCAGATGGTGTTCAATGCACAAGCGCTAGGCGGTGGCTGGCATGGCAATGGTGGCGATGGCTGGCTCAGGTATTTGGAATTCCTGCCCGATGGGAAAACCATCAGCGTGAAGACCTTTTCTCCCTTATTTGCCATTTCACCAACGACACGGCATTTGGCATGGCGCACAGAAAGCCATGATGAATTTACGTTTGTGTTGGGAGACATGGAATAGCCTGCGGTAAGCAGGCTCCGTTTGCGATCTACATAAGGGTTTATGGCTTCGGGTGCATTCCAAATTGTCGCTTTTGACAACATAGTTCTGGCGTCATTGGTAGNACGTTTGTGTTGGGAGACATGGAATAGCCTGCGGTAAGCAGGCTCCGTTTGCGATCTACATAAGGGTTTATGGCTTCGGGTGCATTCCAAATTGTCGCTTTTGACAACATAGTTCTGGCGTCATTGGTAGGCTGCTTCGCGGTCACTCCATCGCTTATGCCTCCCGCGCTGGTTCGCAAAGACGAGGAGCGACAATTTGGAATGCACCCTATAGCTTCTTCCCTTGATTTTTTGAAATTAAATTTTGTACCTTTGTCATATGACAACGCTTCGTGTTGATATTGATAACAAAAAATCTGAAAAGGTGGTTTTGGCCGTTTTTGAAGCATTAGGTTTGAATTATAAGATTGAAATCGCTTCAGATACGGATCGGCCGCTTAATAAAAAGGAGCAGATGCTTTATGACCGGCTAAAGGATTCCTTTGAAGAAATCAAGCAACACCAAGACGGTAAAATCAAATTGAAAACTATTGAAGAGGTTTTATCAGAACTCTCTTAGCATGCCCATAACCGTAATACCTACCACCGGTTTCACAAAAGAACTTAAGCGAATAGCCAAAAAACATCGTTCCATACTAGTTGATATTGCTAAACTGTCGGCCCAACTTAAAAATGACCCGACTATGGGTGTAGATTTAGGGTATGATGTTTATAAGATACGGATAGCCATTTCAGGAACGAATAAAGGGAAGTCAGGAGGTGCCCGTATCATTACCTTTGTAACCGTGGTTCAGGAAACGGTCTACCTAGCTGAAATATATCTGAAAAGCGAACGTGATACCGTGTCTGTTGAGCAGGTTATTCAACGAATGAAGGATGAAGGCTTAATCTAAATGTCCCCAACGACACGACATTTGGCATGGCGCACGGCCGAATACGATGAGTTTATATTTGAGTTGGATTGATGAGAAGGTATACGATAGAACGCAGATAATACAGATTTTGCGGATGCACATCGATAATCAGTGTCGATCAGCCAAATCCGCATCATCCGTGTTCTATTTTTATGCCTTAGCCCCTCAACTTCTCAGCCCCTTCTTTGATCTCATCCACAACACCAGGATCCAGTAGGGTAGTGGTATCGCCCAGATTGGAGGTGTCGCCCTCCGCAATTTTCCGCAGAATGCGCCGCATGATTTTCCCCGACCGCGTTTTGGGCAGCCCGCTCACAAACTGGATCTTGTCCGGTTTGGCAATAGCCCCAATGATGCGGCTCACCGTTTTGTTGATGTCCAACCGGGTAAGCTCTTCATCGGTGTGGTGCTGGCTGGCAATGACGAATGCGTAAATGCCTTGACCCTTGACGGCATGTGGATAACCTACTACGGCCGATTCAATCACGTCGCTATGCATGTTGATGGCATTCTCCACTTCAGCGGTACCAATGCGATGGCCGGATACATTTAACACGTCATCCACACGTCCGGTGATCCGGTAATAGCCGTTTTCATCACGAAGGCAGCCATCGCCAGTGAAATATAGATTTTCGTAAGCAGAAAAATAAGTCTGCCGGCACCGCTCATGGTCGCCATAAGTGGTGCGTAGCATCCCCGGCCAAGGAAATTTGATGCAGAGGTTACCACTCACGTCATTGCCTGTTATTTCTTTCCCGTTTTCATCTACTAAGATGGGTTGCACCCCCGGGAGGGGTAGCATGGCATATCCAGGTACCGTAGGGGTGACCCCAGCGATGGGCGATATGAGGAAGCCCCCTGTTTCCGTCTGCCACCAAGTGTCTACGATGGGCGCCTTCCCATGGCCGATTTTTTGATCATACCAGTGCCAGGCCTCTTCGTTGATGGGCTCACCGACGGTGCCCAGCTTGGTGATGCTACTAAGGTTCTTGCCGTCCACATACGAATCGCCGGCAGCCATAAGCGAACGGATGGCAGTTGGCGCTGTATACAAAATATTCACATGGTGTTTTTCCACAATATCCCAGAGCCGTCCGGCATCGGGCCAAGTGGGTATACCCTCAAACATCAGTGAGGTAGCCCCTTGGGATAATGGGCCATAAACAATGTATGAATGGCCCGTGATCCAACCGATATCGGCTGTGCAGAAATAGACTTCCCCGGGTTGGTATTGGAAAGCGTTTGTGAAGGTATAGCCCGTGTAGACCATGTAACCGCCGCAGGTATGCACTACGCCTTTGGGTTTGCCTGTAGAGCCTGAAGTGTAGAGCACAAAAAGCATATCTTCGGCATCCATTTCTTCGGCAGGGCATGGTGGATTACCCTGCGTTTCCACTTTCTTGATTTCGTCTTCCCACCATACATCACGGCCCTTGATCATGGATACAGGAGTACGTGTGCGGGTAAGCACGATGACCCGTTCCACCGACTTGCATTGCACCAGTGCATCGTCTACAATGCTCTTAAGCTCGATGTCCTTGGTGCCGCGGAATCCACCATCGGAGGTAATGACCAACCGGCAATCGGCATCGTTGATGCGGTCGGCGATGGATTGTGCCGAAAATCCACCAAAGACTACCGAATGGATGGCACCGATACGGGCACAGGCCAGTACGGCAATAACCAGTTCAGGAACCATGGGTAGGTAAATGCATATGCGGTCGCCTTTGCGGACACCATTATTCTTGAGCACATTGGAAAATTGCTCCACCTTGTCCAGTAATTGTTTATAGGTGAGCACACGGTGTGCCTCATTAGGGTCATTGGGTTCCCAGATAATGGCGGGCGTATCACCATGCTGGTAGATATGCCGATCCAGGCAATTTTCGGTGATGTTGAGTTTTGCGCCCTCAAACCATTTGATCTTGGGTTCTTTGAAATTCCAATCCAATACGTTGTTCCATTTGCGTCGCCAATAGAAGTTTTCAGCGATACCTGCCCAAAATGCCTCCGGATTTTCCACGCTATGTTGATAGGTGTTTTGATAATCCTCAAATGATTTGATTTGTAAATCCATTGTTTAGTTTGCCCTTTTATGCTTTATTTTGTTTAATAATACGAAGTTCGTGGTCAGTTGTCAATAGTTTGGAAAATTAATGAAGAATTTTTCAACAGTATAATCGTTTTTGAATTGACTGGCCTATTTCTGGTTTTTTTATTGTTGGCTAATTTACACACTTTTTAAAAAAAAGCGAATTTTCTGCCAAATGATATCGATTTATATTCGGAAATTATTGGACATGCTGTTATTCAGCAACGTGTTCATTTCCTGCTGTGCCGTGGCTCAGGGTGGGTTAACTTACCTGTTGCTTGGATGGCCATTTGACTTCCGCATACTAACTATGTTGGGTTGTGCTACGTTGGCACTTTATAATTTCAGCATGATTTTAGCAAGGCCCGCAAAACCAGCGGAATCCCCTTTTCGTCGAGTAAGGTGGATTTTCAGGCATGAACGGCAGCTGTGGTTATTTACCCTGATCGCGGGCATAGTGGTGATCCTGATGCTGATTCAACTGCACAGGGAGTCTGTATTCATTTGCTTACTTGTTGGAATACTCGGTTTGGCTTATAATGTGCCATTTATTCCGCTGAAAAATGAGAAACCGGTTGGCTTGCGGCATATACCAGGGATTAAGTTGTTTTATATTGCTTTGGTTTGGGTGCTCAGTTGTGTTTTTGTGCCAGTCGGAGAAGCCTACCATGCAGGCATCATCATTAGCTGGACACAGGTATTGCAGCTGGCTGCATGGATGTTTTTATTTATTGTAGGAATTACCATTCCTTTTGATATTCGCGATGTTTATCAAGATCGGCATTATGGGTTAAAAACCATCCCGATAATGATTGGCGAGCGGAACACCTACTTGCTATGTTTGATGCTATTGCTGATTCAAGCAGTTTGGGTAGGGGTAAGCGGTTATCCCATCGAAATACGGATTGCATTGATTTCGGTGACGCTGGTTACTACCGGATTGGTTTTTATGCCAGTCGTCCGCCGCTCGACCGGTGAATATTATTACTTCCTGCTACTCGATGGGATGATGATTCTGCAGTTTTTGGCAGTGTATGGAGTTATTCTATTGGATGGGTTTCGATGAATCTCAACACCTTATCCACAAGGACATCCGCAATTTTAAAGTAGCTTTCTACGCTCCACCCAGCCACATGCGGGCTGAGGATGACCCTGTCGTGGTTGGCCAGCGGTTGAAACCACGGCTCTCCGCCCAATGCAGGGAATTTTTCAACGGGAAGGACATCAAATGCCGCCCCCAATACCTTGCCTCGGTCAAGCGCCTTCAATATGGAAGGGATGTCCACGATTTCACCCCGGGCACCATTGAGGAAAAAAATCGGTTTACGGAAGTGTAACAGATACTCATCATTGACCAAACGATGTGTCTCACGCGTAAGCGGGATATGCAGACTCAGTACATCGGCACTTTTCACCACTTCCTCCATGCTTACTTCAGTTGCATAGGCATCGCTGAACCCCGTTTTGTATTTATCATAGACGATTACACGAACATCGAAACCGGAAAGTTTGCGGGCCATGGCTTGTCCATTGTTGCCATAACCGATAAGGGCCACGGTTTTGCCCCCCAATTCAATACCACGGTTTTCTTCCCGCAGCCATTTCCCGTTTTTTACTTGATGGTCGGCGCGGATGAAGTTGTTCATCAGTGCCAATAACATGCCCACCATATGCTCACCCACGGCATCACGATTGCCCTCGGGGGCATTGAGCAACGTGATGCCACGGTTCACGGCGTAAGCCTCATCGATGTTGTCCATACCGGCCCCTCCACGCGCGATAAAAGCCAATTTCGGGGCAGCATCAATAAATAAGCCGTCTACCTTGAATTTCGAGCGGATGACCAGCCCTGTATAACGCGGAATGATTGAAAGTACTTCCTCTTTTTGGATATCGGGAAAGTAATCAAATGGAATATGCTTTTTTTGGAGTTTTTCCATGAAAATGGGATGGACGTCGTCCACAATCAATACAGTCATAGGTGATTTTGTCATATATGCTGGGCAATTTCGTTAGTCAATTGGATAAAATCAGGCACGGAAAGTCGTTCGGCACGTAGTTCATACAATGGGTTTTCACCCATTTTGTCTTTGCTGAGGATAACGGACAAGGCATTCCGTAGCGTCTTTCGGCGTTGGTTAAACGCCGCTTTGACAATCCGCCAAAACAATTTTTCGTCACAATCAAGTGTCTCCATGTCATTTCGGGTAAGCCGGATGACACCGGAGAGTACTTTAGGGGGAGGGTTGAAAGCCCCCGCCTTGACTGTGAAAAGGTATTCAACCTCAAAAAAAGCTTGTATAAAAACCGAGATGATCCCGTACGCTTTACTACCTGCTCTAGCCGTGCACCGTTCGGCTACCTCTTTTTGAAACATGCCCACCACCTCTACCACGCGCTGGCGCTCTTCCAATACCTTAAACAGGATCTGGGACGATATATTATATGGGAAATTGCCAATGATGGCCAATTTGCCATCAAAATACGAAGCGAAATCTAAAGCGAGAAAATCCCCATGGATGAGTTTGTTGCCCGCCTGTGGATATTTATCCTGTAAGAATTGTACGGATTCCTGATCTACATCAATGAGCCAGATTTGATAGTTTTCATTGGCCAGCAGGAGATCCGAAAGAATACCCATGCCTGGTCCCACTTCCAGCACCGTATCGTATCCCAATTCAGGCCGGAGCGCGCCAACGATTTTCGCCGCAGTGGTTTTATCCGTCAGAAAGTGTTGGCCTAAATGTTTTTTTGCGCGGACAGTGCCCATTGATAGATTGCTTTGCGGCAAAGATAAGGATTAAGATAAAGATTATGGGATACTTAATCGCGCACTTTTGAAGATACGGAGCCGCAATCCGGTTATTTTTTATAATTTTGGTAGCTAATTTGAATGATTAGCCTAATTATATAGAATAGCATGAACGAAAAACTGAAAATTGGTATTTCTGTAGGCGATATAAATGGTATTGGCATGGAGGTAATCATCAAATCATTGATGGATAATCGGTTATTGGATTTTTTTACCCCCATTGTATATGGCCATGCCAAGGTAGCCTCCTATCACCGAAAAGCATTAGGGGTCAACGATTTCAGTTTCAACATCATCCATTCGGCCGAGCAAGCCCATGAAAAGCGCCCTAACATTATTAACTGCTGGCAGGAAGATGTAAAAGTAACATTGGGTGAGCAAAACGAGGTGGGCGGCAAATACGCGTACTTATCGCTGAAACGAGCGGTAGATGATCTACAGGAAGGGAAGATTGATGCATTGGTCACGGCTCCCATCAACAAACACAATATCCAACAGGAGGACTTTAATTTCCCGGGCCACACTGAATACTTGCAAGCTAGGCTGGAAGCCGAAAATGTATTGATGTTTATGATTAGCGATGAGCTGCGTGTGGGCGTGGTAACTGGGCATATTCCCGTTAAAGAAGTGGCCCAAAAGGTAACTGTAGAAGCTATTGTAGCCAAACTTCATGTGATGAACAGCAGCTTGAAGAATGACTTTTGGATACGGAAGCCTAAGATTGCCGTATTGGGATTGAACCCGCATGCTGGAGACAATGGATTAATCGGTACGGAAGATGAAGAAGTAATTGTGCCTGCTATCGAAAAAGCCAACGCCGAAGGTGTTTTTTGTTTTGGTCCATACCCGGCTGATGGCTTCTTTGCCGATGAAACGTATATCAAATTTGACGCAGTGCTGGCTATGTACCACGATCAGGGACTGATTCCATTCAAGCACATCGCTGCCCGTAGTGGGGTCAATTTTACAGCCGGTCTCCCGGTGGTGCGAACCTCTCCCGATCACGGTACGGGATATGACATTGCTGGAAAGAATCAGGCTTCCGAAGCTTCTTTTATGGAGGCAATTTTCACGGCCATCCACATCGTAGGACGAAGGAGGGAGCAGGGAGAATTATCGGCAAACCCATTGGTCACCAGACGTCTATCCCGTGATAGGGACTGAATGTGTCCATCCCAACGATTCCTGTGTTTATCTCATATTGAATATGTATTTTTGCCCGAATAAAAGGGCAGTGTGAGCCTGTATCCGCTATGAATGAATTACTGCAACATCCTATTTTTACATTGCTGAGTGACATTGCCGAAGAATGCAAGGTAGAATGTTACGTCATAGGCGGTTATGTAAGGGATAAGGTGATGGAGCGTGATTTCAAAAACGACATAGACATCGCGGTGGTGGGTAGCGGCATCGATTTTGCGCAGCGTGTGGGTAATCGCTTGAATGCCAAGGTGGCCGTTTATAAGAATTTCGGAACCGCCATGCTAACCCACCAATCCTTGCAAATCGAATTTGTGGGTGCACGTAAAGAATCATATAGGGCAGACTCACGTAAACCCATCGTAGAAAATGGGAGCTTGGAAGACGACCAAAACCGACGCGATTTTACCATTAATGCAATGGCCTTATCGTTGAATAAGGGCGACTTCGGGCAGTTGCTCGATCCTTTTGGAGGGATTACAGACATCCAACATCGTATCATCCGCACACCACTGGATCCCAATGAGACTTTTTCTGACGATCCGTTGCGTATGATGCGTGCCATACGCTTTGCTACGCAACTGAATTTCAAAATTGACATTGCAGCCATCAATGCAATCAAAACCAATACGGAGCGGATAAAGATTATTTCCAAGGAACGCATCACCGATGAATTGAATAAAATCATTTTATCCAATAGACCTTCCATCGGATTCAAATACCTGTTTGATACCGGGCTGTTGCACCTGGTTTTCTCGGCAATGGCCAATCTTTATGGCGTAGAAATTATCAACGGAAAGGGACACAAGGATAATTTCTACCATACCTTGGAGGTATTGGACAACGTTGCTATGTTGAGCGATGACTTATGGCTCCGTTGGGCAGCCATTATGCACGACATCGCCAAACCTGCTACCAAACGCTTTGACAAACGGCATGGATGGACGTTCCATGGGCATGAAGATAAGGGCGCAAGGATGGTACCCAAGTTGTTTGCTGATCTTAAACTGCCGCTTAATGACAAAATGAAATTTGTGCAAAAGCTGGTATTGCTGCATCTACGACCCATTGTACTGGCGCAGGATATTGTGACCGATTCCGCAGTAAGGCGGCTCCTGTTTGAAGCGGGCGATGACATCGATGACCTAATGATGCTTTGCCATGCGGACGTGACAACCAAAAATGAATATAAAAAGAAAAAATACCGACAAAACTTTGAGTTGGTGAAACAGAAGCTTCGGGATGTGGAGGAGCGCGACCAAATCCGGAATTGGCAGCCTCCCGTATCTGGAGAAGATATCATGGAAGCTTTTGGATTGAAGCCCGGTAAGGAAGTAGGCATCATCAAAAATACCATTCGTGAGGCTATATTGGAAGGAGATATTCCCAATAATAGGGAAGAAGCTTACCGATTCATGCTGGAAAAAGGGAAGGAGCTTGGATTTTAGATTTTAGATTTTAGATTTACGATTTTAGATTTACGATTTTAGATTTTTCATCTCACATCAGGTCTCATATCTCATATCCGATTTTCATTTCCGTCCATAAATTAAGATATTCGCATTAAATATACATAAGACCACTACTAACTATAACAATACGCCATGGCTATCTACCGATTTAGGATTTCATTTGAAGATTTTGATGATGTGATTCGTGAAATTGATGTGTTGCCCAAACAAACTTTTTTGGATTTGCATAATGCGCTACATGCAGCAACCGGTTACAACCCCAAAGTGTCTTCCTCCTTTTATGTGAGTAATGACCAATGGAAGAAAGGGAATGAAATTGCCTATTTGCCTGATAAGCAGAAGGTAGAAAATCATGTTATATTGATGGAAGATTCGCGGCTGAATAAGTTTATTGATGATCCACACCAGAAATTTTATTATGTATACAATTTCGATAAGCCGTTTGATTTCCACGTGCAGCTTATCAAGATATTGAAAGAAGAGGAAGGCAAGGTTTATCCCGCGTTATTCAAGAGTGTTGGGCAGACACCCAAACCTTATGGCACGAGCGTACTACCAATGGAAATAGTAGATAAAAAAGAAACTGACGACTACGATTTCCTGAATGAAACAGAGTACGGTATTGATGAGGCAGAGGATTTCGATATGCTTGATGAGGAAGAACAAGAAGAAGGAAAAGAAGGCAATGGGGAAAAAAGCGGAGGGTATGAAGAAGAATTTTAGTTGAGCACGTGAGAAAAACGCTTGTTTGCATCGTTGGTCCCACAGCTATTGGCAAAACAGCCGTAGGCATTGAGCTTGCTCAAGGATTTGGTACGGTGGTGCTCTCAGCTGATTCCCGGCAGTTTTATCGCGAAATGAATATTGGTACAGCCAAGCCTTCCCAAGAGGAATTGACGGTCGTACCCCATTATTTCATTGATTCTCTTAGCATAGCGGATGATTATTCTGCAGGCGATTTCGAACGGGATGCACTGATTGTATTGGAAGCTATGTTTGCATGGCATGATGTGGTGATATTGGTAGGAGGCTCGGGTCTGTTTGTAGATGCGGTATGCCGTGGGCTGGATGATTTGCCGGGCCCTATGCCCGGTGTGCGCGAGCGACTGAATGAACTCCATAAAGATCAAGGACTGGAATACATGCAGGATATGCTGCAACGCATCGATCCAATATATTATAGCGAAGTGGATATCCACAACCCGCAGCGGGTCATCCGTGCACTTGAGGTATACGAAAGTACCGGAAAACCCTTTTCCCATTTCAGGCAACAAAAGCGTGCACAACGGGATTTCGATATCCTGAAAATTGGCTTGGAGATGGATCGGCAATTATTATACGAGCGGATCAACAGCCGTGTAGATGCCATGATGGAAGCGGGTTTGCTGGAGGAAGTAAAAACATTGCTGCCCTACCGCCATCGCCCTCCGTTGCTAACGGTGGGGTATGCCGAACTATTCGATTACCTCGATGGGACATACACATTGGAAAGGGCGGTAGACAAAATCAAGCAAAATACCCGTCGTTATGCCAAACGGCAATTCACTTGGTTTAGGAAAGACACTTCCACCCATTGGTTCAATCCGGATGATGTGTCGAACATCATTGAATGGATCGATAAAAGACGTTTGTAATTGGTGTCAATATCATATATTGGCTATTATTGTATTTAACATATCAACTCCGTCATGCATATCGAACAACTCCGTGATTATTGTTTAGCCAAACCAGGTGTGACCGAAAGCTGTCCATTCGGACCGGACACCTTGGTGTTCAAAGTGGCAGGAAAGATATTTTTGCTTACAGGATTAGATAGTCAACCCTTGTCTTTCAATGCCAAATGCAATCCGGAATATGCGTTGGAATTACGAGAACGAAACCCACATGCTGTGCAAGGGGCCTACCACATGAATAAGCGGCATTGGAATTCCATTAGTTGCAACGGGGAGCTGAGCGACGACATACTGATGGGCCTCATCGACCACAGTTATGAGCTGGTCGTAGCTGGATTGCCAAAAAAGGACCGTGAACAGCTGTACTGACCGGGTGCAATTCAAATTGTCGCTTATCGTCATTGCGAACCCGAGCGGAGGGCAGGAGCGATGGAGTGACCGCGAAGCAGCTCCGAAGGAACTATTTCTATCAGGGATGAGTATGGGGCTGCGGGGCTGATAAAAACCAATCTAACTTGACGAAGATTGCTTCGGCTCACGCAACCCTACCCAGCCTCGCAAAGACGTCAAAGTTGATCGTATCCGATGCGACAATTTGAATTGCACCCGTACTGACCTCTTGCCTGGATGATAAATCAAGGACATCTGTCAGGAATTGCGAATCTTGAGCGCGGATTATCGAGAAATGATAATTTAAATAAAATCATTAGAAACCAAATATCATGAGCGAGCATTATTACAACAAGAAGGATCTTGCCAAATTTTCCAAGGTCGCAGATTTTCAAAAAAACTTAGGCGATAAGTTTTTTGATTACTATGGTGAGGTTTTCAAGGACAGTGAGTTGACTGCAAGGGAAAAAGCATTGATTGCATTGGCTGTGTCCCATGCTGTGCAATGTCCGTATTGCATTGATGCCTATAGCAGTGATGCTTTTGAAAAGGGATGGAGCGAAGCGCAAATGATGGAAGCTGTCCATGTGGCTTGTGCCATCCGTGGTGGGGCCTCCTTGGTGCATGGGGTGCAGATGATGGAAAAAGTTAAAGAAATCGCTATGTAGGCATGAAGTCATTAAAAGCTCAACACCATATACTTGCCGATGCTTATGCGCAAATCGGAATCATCGAACATGGGATGTCCGATGATCTTGTGTTGCCCCTTTTTCGGGAAAAGCTGCGACAATCGGGCTTATACCCACTGAAACCCACGGAAATAACCATATTCCAAGTAAACATTGGCAAGATGTGCAACCAGACCTGTAAGCATTGCCATGTGGATGCTGGGCCTGACCGTAAGGAGATCATGACTAGGGAAACCATGCAGCAGTGTTTAGCGGTGCTGGAGGAAAACGAGCAACTCAAGACAGTGGACATTACGGGCGGGGCGCCGGAGATGAATCCTGAATTCCGATGGTTTATCGCAGAAATTGCCAAACTGAATCGGCATATCATTGTCCGCTGTAACCTCACCATCATTTTGGCCAACAGAAAATACCACGATCTCCCCCGGTTTTACAAACAGCACCGCATCGAAGTGGTTTCCTCCCTCCCCTTTTATACGCAGGACCGGACAGACAGGCAACGGGGCAATGGGGTTTTTGAGGACAGCATCAAAGCGCTTCAACTGCTGAATGAGGTAGGTTATGGCAAAGCAGGCACGGGTTTGGTGCTGAACCTGGCGTATAATCCGGCAGGGGCCTTCTTGCCCCCTTCGCAAGCCGCGTTGGAAAGCGAATATAAAGAGGTGCTGGAACAACGATTTGGCATCGTATTCAACAACTTATTGGCCATAACGAATTTGCCGATAAGCCGTTACTTAGACTATTTGCTTATCAGTGGCAATTATGAAAGCTACATGGAAAAGCTAGTTAATGCGTATAATCCAATAGCAGCGGAAAATGTGATGTGTCGCAATACCATTTCCGTGGGGTGGGATGGCTATTTATACGATTGCGATTTCAACCAGATGCTGGAATTGCAGGTAGATTGTTCAGGCAAGCACATCCGTGAATTCGATGCCGGAGCGCTAGCAAAAAGGGAAATCATCACTGGTCAGCACTGCTATGGCTGTACCGCTGGATCCGGATCCAGTTGTGGCGGCGCCATTGCCGAAAATGGACCCAAAAGATGAGCAATGGCACGATCAAACTATCTATTATTAGGGAGCATCGAATACCTGTACCGAGTTGATAGTAACCAGGGTCCTTTCTCCTCATATTTTACTATCAATACAAAAAGGGGGATTTTGCTCGAATTTTAACATAATCAACGATGAAAAAATCGTGATTACTTCAAAATTGTAACTGAACCAGACAATGGCTGCTCCAATACATCCGAAGATAGGGTATAATAGTATGTAGCGACTGGCAAAGAGGCACCATTGAATTGGCCGTACCATGGGACGGTATATCCTTTGGCGGAAAACACCAAGGAGCCCCAACGGTTGAATACCTGTATGAATACATGGGGATAGTCTTCCAACCCATCGATCTCCCAAGCATCATTTACACCGTCTCCATTTGGTGTGAAACTATTGGGTACTAGGATATTTTGCAATACCTTAATCGTGACTGTTTCAGTTTTCATACACCCTGCCGCATTGCCAGCCGTGAGGGTATAGGTAGTGGTTTCGCTTGGGGAGGCAACGGGATATTGCACATGGTAATTATCCAGTCCAGGCTGGTCGCTCCAATTGAATTGTGTGGCATTGGTTTGTGGGAGCAAGGTCACCGTTTGTCCGGGGAGCATGACCATGTTTTCCATGGGGTGAAGGTATACGGTGTCATGCACCGTTATCTCGACTCGTGAAGGTTCAGTACATAATACATCGTCTGGAGGTGAAAACGTAAGCGTATGCTCGCCAATCCCTGCAATATTGGGATAAAAATAACCATCAACAACCCCTGCTCCACCATATACACCTTCCATGTTTCCATCATTATTAATAATCGCCCCTCCCGTAAGGTATAAGGGTTCATCATCCATACAGATGGAGCTTTGCGGAAGGGTAAAGGAAGTATGGATCGTCTCCAACACATCGATTTCATACGTATGTGTATAAAAGAAATCACCACAGATGTTAACAGCTGCCCTTTTCAATATAAAATGGCCGGTTTTTTCTGGCTCAAAAAGATAAGTGGGCGTATTCGCATCAGGGATAGCATGATCACCGTCACCTTCATCAATTAGCCAGCGATAGGTTAATGGGCCTGCGCCGTGTCCCACGAATTCAGGTGGGGCTAAGGATGCATTAGCACTCTCACATATTGCTGATTGCTCTGTGTCTACACGACCTACTTGTGGTATAACAGGTGCTATGTATATGGAATCTGAAAGGATTCGACATAGTTGATTACTAAGGTTATTTACATGGGCTGCGGCTGAAATCCGATACCATCGATTGGCTATTGGGGTGATTTGCAATGTGTTTCCGTTCTCGTTTGGCAAATCCAGCCATTCAGCCTGTCCATTTTGTCTTGTCTGCCATTGGAATCCCGCATTAGCAGCATAACCTTCATCTGCTATTTCTCCAAGAATGGCAATCGGACGTATATCATCTTCGCAAAAAAACAGGGTATCACCCTGTATAAATGGTTGGTCGATATTCAACATGATTTCTGGACCGCAGGGCCTGAACTGGATATCGTCCATGGCTAGGTCGTTGCCACACCCACCGGGATTTTCATTGATGAGCACCAATTCAAAATCCGTTTGTCCGCCTGTTTCAAACTCAAAACCATATTCTTGCCATCCAGGTGTCGCCGAAGGAAAAACATTGCCCGTTGCATAGGGTAAACTGACCACGTTTCCTGCCAAATCTTCAATAACAAACCGTACATTAGGAGGTATCGGATTTCCTCCACATTCTTCTGGTCGATTGGCATTAGCTATCCAGGCACTAAAGCGGAAGTGCGTATCTTCGCACAACCCCGGTACCCGAATACGGTAGAATTCACCCGCCTCATAACCTGCATTCACGATCAACATCATGCCCTGCTGGTCGCCTGTATGATCCGGAAGATGCTGCCAACTTCCCCGTCCTTGGTTGATGTTATTTCCCAATTTATATTCACCATCATTCAATTGGCCGTTTTGGTTACGGATATAGGTCGTGGTTCCTGCTCCAAACTCTGGGTCTACGTTTGTTCCAAAGGTGATATTGATGATTGGGTCACCATAGTTAGCACAGCCCTGTTGTGCCATTGTCCTTTCCGATAATGCGATGGTTACCCATATTGCCATGGTCGCTATGGTTGCATAGCCCCTCATCGGTTATAACAATATAGGTTTACCATGCGATTACCGGACATTTGGGCCCCCATTGGTTATTGATATTGATGCCAAGGATAATTTCATGCGATCCCTGCGAATGCCTACGTAAATCCGAATTGACGAAATCATAGGAATAGGCCACATTCAGCGTGGAACTGATGAAGAACCCGGCCATTGCTGCCACCCCATCCCGATGCCGCCAAGTGAATCCGGCCCACAACATATCGGAAAATTGTCCTTTAAGATTAAGGTCATAAGCAAAAGGAGCAGGACTTACAAATTTGAGCATGGTGGATGGAGTAACATAAAAATCACCGATGCTAAATCGATATCCGGTCGTTGCAAAATAATGCCTCCGCAATCCCATATCGGCTCCCCCAGATACCGAAGTAGAAAGGCTATAATCGTTTTCCAACAGATTCTGGGCAGCAACTCCCACGTATAGATCATTGGAGTAAAACCACAACCCAGCGCTGATGGCTGGATCCATCCGGTTAAAATCGGCCATACCGTATATCGGGTCTGCCGGATCTTTTAATTGCACGTTGTTGATGTCAATGCGGTGGTAGCTCATGCCGGCGCCTACACCGAAGGACAATCGATAGTCCCGATTTAATGGGAGGTGGTAAGCAAAATTAAACTCCGCTGAGGAAAGCAATATTGGGCCTGTCTGGTCTACAAAGACCTTGCCCCCAATTCCTATCCTATTGTTTTTGAAATCAGTAATATTCAGTGGAGAATTGATTGTCGCATACAAGGTTTTGGGAGCATTGTTTATGCCTGTCCACTGTGAACGGGCGGCTAGTTTCAAATCGATATAAGGCTCAATTCCCGCCAAAGCGGGATTAAGTATATAGTTATTGGCCATATACATCGTATAGTGCGGATGCTGCTGAGCCAGTGCCATCATATGTGAGCAGGCCATGAATAGTAAAAACAGCTTCCTATGATTCACCATGGCATTAAAACGCAGTAGGAAAAAACCAAATTAATTGATGCGCTTGGTAAATATAGCATATTCCTTCGGTTTATTTGCACCCGAATGCATCGTAATCACAAAACTGCAATCACTCGCTTTTTACATCTTTAACCCAATCTCCCGCAACCGTTCATCCAGGTATTCCCCGGCGGTCACATCTGGATAAGCTTTGGGATGTTCAGCATCTATACACGACTCCAGAGCTGCCAGGCTCATGCCTGATTTGGGATGAAGAAAAAACGGCACGGAATAACGCGAAGTTTTCATCAATTCACGGGGCGGATTGACCACACGATGGGTGGTTGATTTCAATTTATTGTTGGTGAGGCGTTGCAGCATATCGCCCACATTCACTACGATATCTTCGCCATGGGCTTTCACCGGATACCAAGAGCTATCGCGAGTGAGTACTTCCAAACCATCAGCACTGGCTCCTATGAGCAAGGTGATGAGGTTGATGTCTTCATGTGCCCCAGCACGCACGGCATCCGAAGGGATATTATCCGGATTTTCAATCGGAAAGTAATGGATGGCCCGCAGGATGGAATTACCATTATGCACCTTGTCTTCAAAATAGTCTTCATCCAAACCAAGGTAAATCGCAATAGCCTTCAACAATGTCCTACCTGCACTTTCCAGTCGCCAGTACACTTCAGCCGTGATTTCATTGAAGCGAGGCAATTCTTTTACGTCCACATTATCGGGGTAATCCTCTTCAGGTAAGTCTTCTCCAACGACCGTTTGCCCACGTTGCCAGAATTCCTTGAGGTCTGGTGTCTTGGCATCCTTGGCCTTTTCCTTACCTCTGGAGGTATAGCCACGCTGCCCCGCAAGCCCTGGGATTTCGTATTTCATTTTCTCTTCTTCCGGTAACGTAAAAAAAGCTTGTACCACGGAATACAGTTCATCGATAAGCGCCTTATCTATGCCATGGTTGGCAATGGTGACGAAACCGGTTTCGTTGAATGCGTTACCAATATCTTGCGAGAATTGCTTACGTTGTGCTGCTGACCCCTTGGTATAATCATGAAGGTCGAGTCTGGGAATGTTTACTGTGGACATATTGAATTTTTAGTAAAGATAACGGGTTTTTGTTGATTTTCAAACCTTCTCTGTCAAACCTTCTCTGTCAAACCTGCTAGCTATCGTGCACTCATCAAACCTCATCGGTTTAGTTTTTATCTTCAAAAATTTGCATTCTAAAAATATTACCACTAAATTTGCTATGCAAGCATAGTAATTTGCGCCCTGGATTATGAATGAAGATAATACCATTGATTATTACCTGAAGACTGCATGGCAGTCTGCTGCCAATAAGTATAACCAAATTGCTTCGCGTTTTGGGATTACACAAGTCACAGGTTATGTGCTCATTAACATCCACAAAGAAGGGACTGCGGTATCGCAGATCGCCAACCTTCTTGGAGTAAAGACTACCAGCCTATCGCGTATACTCAACAATTTGGAAACCTCGGGGTTTATATATAGGGAAACCAACAGTGCCGACAAGCGTTCAGTAAAGGTCTTCCTAACAGATTTAGGTAATGAGAAAAGAGAAATCGCCAAAGACGTGGTTCGCAAATTCAATGCGTACTTGGATGAACGTATTCCTAGCGAGGAACGTGTAGCGCTCATCAAAACATTGAAACGCATAAACCAATTGGCTGTAGAGTACAATCCAGAATGATGAACCAAAACTTCATAAGGTAAGACCTAAATAAAACCTATGAAGTTTAACATACATATATTATGACAAACAGAAGCATCAAAAAAGTAGCGGTATTAGGATCGGGCGTAATGGGTTCACGTATTGCCTGCCATTTTGCCAATATCGGTGTAGAGGTCGCATTGTTGGATATCGTGCCACGGGAATTGCTGCCAGCGGAAGAGGCTAAGGGTCTGACCTTGGAAAGCAAAGCCGTCCGTAATCGCATCGTCAACGGATCGCTCGAAACGGCCATCAAGACCAATCCTTCGCCTGTTTTTAGTAAACGTACAGCCAAACTGATTACCACGGGAAATTTCGATGACGATATGGCTGTCCTAGCATCCGTAGATTGGATTATCGAAGTGGTGGTGGAAAGACTGGATATCAAAAAGCAAGTGTTCGAAAAGGTGGAACAACACCGTAAGGAAGGCACGCTTGTAACGTCCAATACGTCGGGCATCCCTATCCACCTGATGGCCGAAGGACACAGCGATGATTTCAAGGCTCATTTCTGCGGTACACATTTTTTCAACCCTCCACGCTACCTGCGGTTGTTGGAAATCATCCCCACTGCGCATACCAAACCTGAAATCGTGGATTTTCTGATGCATTATGGCGATAAATTCCTTGGCAAAACCACGGTACTATGCAAGGATACGCCGGCATTCATCGGTAATCGGGTGGGTGTTTACTCCATGCTGGCCCTTACCCATCTTGTCGAGCAATTGGGGCTTACTGTAGAGGAGGTCGACAAATTCACCGGACCGGCAATGGGCCACCCCAAATCGGCTACGTTCCGTACGGCGGATGTGGTGGGACTGGATACCTTGGTAAACGTGGCCAATGGACTGGCCGAAAATGCTAAGGAAGATGAAGCCAAGGGCGTATTCATACTACCCGAATATATCCAACGCATGGTGGATAAGAAATGGCTAGGAGAGAAGAGTCAGCAAGGCTTTTACAAAAAAATAAAGGATGATAAAGGGAATAGTGAAATATTGGCGCTTGACCTCAAGACCTTGGAGTACCGGAAGCAAGATAAGGTGAAATCTACCACGTTGGAAGCTACTAAACCTGTAGATGATATCCGTAAGCGGATGAAAGTATACGAGCAGGGGACGGATAAAGCCGGAGCATTCTTCCGTGCTATGCACTATCCTTTATTTGAATACGTTTCCAGACGTGTTCCCGAAATTACCGATGAGTTTTTCCGTATTGACGATGCCATGCGTGCGGGCTTTGGCTGGGAACTCGGGCCGTTTGAAGTGTGGGATGCCTTGGGGGTAAAGGAAACGGTCGGGAAAATCAAGGCTGAAGAGAAACGGGTGCCCGGCCATAGCGGAGAGGTGGCCGACTGGGTACATGACATGCTGGATGCGGGTCATGAATCTTTTTATAAGGTGGAAAACGGCATCAGGCATTATTATGATATCCAAAGTAAGGCATATAAGCCCATCCCAGGCACCGAAGGTTTCATCCTGTTGGATAATATTCGCAATCACAATACGGTTTGGAAGAATAGTGGCGTGACCATCACCGACCTTGGCGATGGTATCTTAAATGCCGAATTCCACACCAAGATGAACACCATTGGCGGCGATGTTATCCAAGGCATCCATAAGGCCATTGATTTGGCCGAAAAAGATTTTCGTGGGCTCGTTATTGCCAATGATGGAGCCAACTTCTCGGCCGGAGCTAATATCGGGATGATTTTCATGATGGCTGTGGAGCAGGATTATGATGAACTAAATAGGGCGGTACAGACATTCCAAAACACAGCTATGCGCTTACGGTATTCGGCTATTCCCATAGTGGCGGCTCCATTCAACCTGACGCTGGGCGGTGGCTGCGAGTTTTCCATGCATGCTGATTTTGTCCAGCTGCATGCTGAAACGTACATGGGCTTGGTAGAGTTCGGTGTAGGTGTCATTCCCGGAGGGGGCGGTTCTAAAGAGTTTGCTCTTCGTGCTTCCGATGAGTTTAAAGAAGGACAAATTGTACAGCAGGTGCTGCGGGAGCGGTTCCTGACCATTGGACAAGCCAAAGTGTCTACCTCGGCGGTGGAGGCCTTTGAGCTCGGTTATTTGCTACCGGGTAAATATGCCATCAGTATGAACAGGAGCCGCCTACTGGCGGATGCGAAAGCTAAAGCAATTGAACTAGCCGAGGCGGGATATACGCAGCCAATCCCTCGTAAAGATATCAACGTTTTGGGCAAACAGGGGCTAGGTATCGTATATGCCGGAGCCAATTCCATGCGCGCGGGTAATTACATCTCCGAACATGACCAAAAAATTTCCGAGAAACTGGGCTGGGTGATGTGTGGTGGCGACCTGTCTTCGCCTACCGAGGTGTCTGAGCAGTATCTATTGGATTTGGAGCGAGAAGTGTTCTTGTCGCTATGTGGGGAGAAAAAAACACTGGAGCGCATTCAACACATGTTAACCAAAGGTAAACCATTAAGAAATTAAGACTATGGAAGCATATATAATTGCAGGATATAGAACGGCAGTAGGAAAAGCTCCAAGAGGAGTTTTCCGATTTACCAGGGCCGATGACCTCGCGGCAGACGTGATCAAGCATTTGGTGGCATCGGTACCTAATCTGGACAACGAACAGATAGACGATGTCATCGTAGGTAATGCCACCCCAGAGGCGGAACAAGGCCTTAATATTGGCCGCATGATTTCGTTGATGGGACTGGACACGGACAAAGTGCCAGGTGTCACCGTGAACCGCTATTGTGCCTCAGGCTTAGAGACCATCGCCACGGCGGTGGCAAAAATAAAAGCAGGTATGGCGGATACCATCATCGCTGGTGGGGTAGAGGTGATGTCGGGTATGCCTTTTGGTGGGTGGAAGCTGGTGCCTAATTCCGAAGTGGCCAAACGCCATCCCGACTGGTATTGGGGAATGGGGCTCACAGCAGAAGCTGTAGCCAAGGAATACCAGGTGAACCGTGAAGACCAAGACGAATTTGCCTTGAAATCGCACCAAAAGGCGGTGGAAGCTATCAAAAACGGTCACCTCAAAGACGGTGTAGTACCCATCACCGTGAAAGAAAACTACCTTGAAAACGGCAAGAAAATCAAGACCCGCGAATATGTGGTAGATACCGATGAAGGGCCACGGGCAGATACGAATCTGGAGGCATTGGCCAAACTGAAACCCGTATTTGCCGCTGGAGGTAGTGTCACGGCAGGTAATTCTTCGCAAACTTCGGATGGCGCCGCATTTGTGCTCGTGGTATCCGAACGGAAGTTGAAAGAACTGAACGTCGAGCCAATTGCTCGTCTGGTGAGCTATGGTGTAGTGGGTGTACCGCCGCGAATCATGGGTATTGCGCCAATTGATGCCATACCAAAAGCGCTTCAACTAGCCGGGATGAAACTGGAAGACATCAGCCTGATTGAATTGAATGAGGCCTTTGCTTCACAGTCGTTGGCCGTTGTCCGCGAACTGGGCATCAATACGGATATACTGAACGTCAATGGAGGCGCCATCGCCCTTGGCCATCCACTGGGCTGTACTGGGGCAAAACTTTCGGTACAGCTATTCAACGAACTGAAACGAAGAAAACAAAAATACGGTATGGTAACCATGTGTGTAGGTACGGGACAGGGAGCTGCCGGAATTTTTGAGATGCTATAAATCAGATAAAATTATTGAATGATGGAGACAACAAATAAATCAACGATAAAGGGCGGAGAATTTGTCATCCGTGAAACAGATTATCGGGATATATTCATCCCTGAAGAATTTGACGAAGAACAGGTAATGATTCGGCAGACCTGTCAGGATTTTCTTGAGGCCGAAGTCTTCCCCAATTTGGATCGCATCGATGCGCAGGAGGAGGGACTGATGCAAAGCCTGCTGGATAAGGCGGGCGAACTGGGACTGCTAAGTGTATCCATCCCTGAAGATTATGGCGGGTTTGGTAAGAATTTCAACACCTCTATGTTGGTGACGGATGCTGTAGGTGCAGGTCACTCTTTTGCGGTGGCGCTTTCCGCGCATACAGGCATTGGTACCTTACCCATTCTTTATTATGGGAATGATGAGCAGAAAGCCCAGTATATACCCAAGCTGGCCACGGGTGAATGGAAAGCGGCCTACTGCCTTACGGAGCCGAATGCCGGGTCTGATGCGAATTCGGGAAGAGCCAGCGCCAAACTCAATGCCGAAGGAACCCATTACCTCCTCAATGGGCAGAAAATGTGGATCACCAATGGGGGCTTTGCCGATGTTTTTATTGTGTTTGCCAAAATAGACGATGACAAAAACCTATCTGCGTTTATCGTGGAAAGGGAGTTTGGGGGCATCGTCATGAACCCTGAAGAGCACAAGCTCGGCATCAAAGGCTCATCTACCCGGCAGGTGTTTTTCAACGATTGCCCCGTGCCGGTGGGGAACTTGCTTTCCGAGCGGGAGAACGGATTCAAGATCGCCGTGAACATCCTCAACATCGGCCGCATTAAATTGGGCTCAGCCGCCATAGGATCTTCACGCCGTGTAATCAGTCAAGCGATCAATTATGCCAATGAACGGGTGCAGTTTGGCTTGCAGATTTCCAAATTCGGTGCTATACGCCATAAGCTAGCCGAGATGGCCGTACGTAATTTTGCCGTGGAAAGTGCCGCCTACCGTGCAGGGCAAAACATTGATGATGCCTATGATGCGTTGGTTGCGGGGGGAATGGATGCTGCCAAAGCCAAGTTGAAGTCGACCGAGCAATTTGCCATTGAATGTGCTATATTGAAAGTTTGGGGTTCGGAGATGCTTGATTATGTGGTAGATGAAGGCGTACAGGTATACGGCGGAATGGGCTATTCGGCCGACGCACCGATGGAGCGTGCCTACCGCGATTCCCGCATTAACCGGATATTCGAAGGTACCAACGAGGTGAATCGCCTGCTCATCGTAGACATGTTGCTCAAACGTGCATTGAAAGGCGAACTCGACCTGATGGGACCTGCACAGGCCATAGCTGGAGAACTGACAGCCATCCCCGATTTCGGGGAGGAAGATAACACCCCCTTCGCCTATGAAAAGAAAATTATTGCCAATCTCAAAAAGGTCGGCTTATTAGTGGCTGGTGCTGCCGTACAGAAGCTGATGACGACCTTGCAGAAGGAACAGGAAATATTGATGAATATTGCCGACATCATCGGCTACGTTTATGTAGCCGAATCTACCTTATTGCGCGTGGAGAAATTGGTTAATCAGCGTGGAGAGCATACGGTGCAAGGGCAGTTGGATATGGCTCGCATTTACCTACACACCACCGTTGATAATGTTTACCTCGCTGGCAAGGAGGCGCTTAATTCATTTGCCGAAGGCGATGAACTGAAGATGATGCTGGTGGGGCTGCGGCGTTTCACCAAGGTGGAGCCGTTTAACCTCAAGGACGCTAGGCAACGGATAGCCAAGCAGCTAATAGAAGCGAATAAGTATTGTTTTTAAGTGTATTTCACAAACACATGAAGGCGGAGCCGAGGCAGTGAAAGCTGCTTCGGTTTCTTTTTTGCAAATGGGTTGGACTACGTTATGGAAAGCCGTCAATCCAGGCATCCATATTACAATGAAGTTAATTGCACCCCAGAGACTCGGTTTTTAGAAGTAATTTTACTATGTTTGGTTAGTGGTACAATCAGAACAACACGTATTGCAGGAATACAAAAAAACAGGGGATTTGCAACTGTTGGGTAAACTGTATGAGCCCTATATGCCACTTATCTACGGATTATGCCTCAAATATTATAAGGACGAAACGAAGAGCGAAGATGCCGTGATGCAGATTTTCGAGGCGCTCATTACCAAATTACGGGTGCATGAGGTAAGTAACTTCAAAAGTTGGCTATATACATTGGCAAGAAACCATTGTCTGATGGATCTGCGCTTGGCCAACCGTATCAATACCGTGGATATCGAAGAGCATATTGTGGAAAGCGACATTTTTTTGCATCAGTATAATAGTAGTGATGCAATTCCAGAGAAGCGGCTTACGCAGATGGAAGCATGCTTAGATGAGCTTAGTGAAGAACAACAGCGCTGTATCCGGCTGTTTTACTTGGAACAGAAATGCTATAGGGAGGTTGCTGAAATGACCGGATATGACCTCAACAAGGTGAAAAGCTATATCCAAAACGGTAAACGCAACCTGAAAATTTGCATGGAAAGGAGAGTGGAATGAACAATAATTACAATATCATTCGCATACAACAATACCTCAATAACGAATTGAGCGAAGCGGAAATGTACCAGCTGGAACGAGATGCGTTAAATGATCCGTTGCTCCATGATGCCATGGAAGGATACAGGCAGCAAAAGGAGGTGAGTCACCGCCAATTGAGCCTATTGCAGCAGCGGCTGGCCAATCGGATTGCAGGGCAGGCAAAGGAACGTAATTCCTTTTACTTCGGTTGGCAACGTTTGGGCGTGGCTGCCACGGCATGTGTATTGATGGTATTGGTGCTGGTATTGCTATGGATGCGCAATCATTCGGTACAGCAAACCGGTGAAAAAGAAGTCCAAGTGGAGTTAGCCACGCCAGGAAGTGGTGCCGGAATCCATGCCACAGGTGTAAACAATGCCGAAATGAACGCCTACCCCGAAGGCGGTTGGGATACGTTTAACGAATACCTTACCAAGAACAAGGGAACGGAACTGCCTGCCGGTGAAGTTATTTTAACTTTCCCTATCAATAGCCGAGGCCGGCCAGTCGCTATTGAAGGTTCGGACGGCACGGATCCCCGGTTGCTTGAAGAAGCCAAACGCTTATTGCAAGCTGGACCGATATGGAAAGGCCAAAAAGGCAAAATCCAACTGGTATTCCAATAACCGAAGGGCGAACCTTGCTCTTCCCCAATACATTAATTTTTTCGATGTCTTTTGGATCAATTTCAAAAACATCAAAAAGCCATGTAGGGTTTGCCATAGGGTTACCGGACATTTTGGGGTATTATGCCCGGCTCAACAGTACTGTTTAACCCCTTAACAGTACCATTGGAACGCTCAACAATACTGTTGAGATGCTCCGCAGTACTGTTGGAACGTCCAACAGCATCATTGGAATGTCCAACAGTATTGTCCGGAAGTTCCGTGGTATTGTTAGGGCGCTCCCCGGTATCATGGAGCGTATCAACAGTACCATTGAAACGTCCAACGGTATTGTCCAGAAGCTCCGTGGCATTGTTAGGGCACTCCCCGGTATCATGGAGCGTATCAACGGTACCATTGAAACGTCCAACAGTATTGTCCGGAAGCTCCGTAGTATTGTTGGAGCACTCCCCGGTATCATTGGGCGGCCCAACAGTACCATTGAAACGCCCAACAGTATTGTCCGGAAGCTCCGCGGTATTGTTGGAGCCTTCCCCGGTACCGTGGAGCGTCCCAACGGTATTGTTGAGAAGTCCCGCAGTATCGTTGGAGCACTCCGCGGTACCATGGAGCGGCCCAATGATACTGCTTAAACGCTA
This sequence comes from Parapedobacter tibetensis, assembly GCF_024704835.1. Classification (GTDB taxonomy): domain Bacteria; phylum Bacteroidota; class Bacteroidia; order Sphingobacteriales; family Sphingobacteriaceae; genus Parapedobacter; species Parapedobacter tibetensis. The sequence goes on along the minus strand of NZ_JAMXBE010000012.1, from coordinate 130,945 downwards.
TTTTTTCTCCTTGCCCTTCAACAACGTATAGTCACGGTAATAGGCATCCACCTCCGTACGCATCAGCCATACGCGGGGCTTGGCGAGGTGCTCGTCGCCTTTTTTGTGATACCGCGTCAGTAAAGCCGCACTCCCTTCGCTTCCGGTCATTTCCCCTGTAGACTTCATTGACATCGTGGGGGCTACTTGACAAACCTTCAAAACGCTAAATCCAATCCGTGTCGTCCGGGGTAAGCCTATCCAGCGTTTCCGACATCACACCGGATAAGCCGTCTCACTCTTCGTTTCTGATAGAATAAAGAAGCTTTGAACAGTCACAATATTGGGAAGTACCGCCAACTTGTTGCGCAGGAAAAGGTGGTACTCCTCCATATTAGTGGTGGCGATTTTCAGGATGAAGTCAAAAGAGCCCGTCATCTGGTAGCACTCCATTACCTCTTCGAACTGTGCAACGCGCTGTTCAAACTCACCCAACGTTTTGGCCGTATGTTCCTTGAGCAATACATGGGAGATGGCAATCAGCGTCTTGTCTATTTTTTTGCGATCTACAATGGCCACGATCCGGGTGATGTACCCTTGCTCCTTTAAACGCCTTACGCGCTCGTGGATGGTTGCAGGTGACTTGTTCAGCTTGTAGGCCAGTTCTTTGTTCGTCAAGGTGGCATCATGTTGAAGTAGCCGCAATAGTGCTTTGTCTGTGGGATCAAGTATGGTCTGTGTCATGATGATAGTGGAAAAAAGTCAGTCATATTTGAGGTTAGTCTAATGATTCTGAATAATAACATATAATATATACAAATAACCGAAAAATTTATGGAAATAATGGATATATATTGTAAATATAATGATTTATATGGTTATTTGTCTAATATTTTACAGTTTAAATATATGCCGGTTATGATCAATGATCCCTTGTTTTCGCGATGCCTTAATGAAGGACTTGCCAGTAAATTCAGGCATTTGTGGCATATGGTTGGGAATACCCCCATGTTGCGATTGGATTATACGTACAAAGGTAAGGCAGGAAGCATCTATGTAAAATGTGAGCATTATAACCTTACGGGAAGCATAAAGGACCGTATGGCCTTATACATCCTTTATCAAGCATACCGCAACTGCCAGATAAGCCCTGAAGATACGATTATAGAGGCTACCAGTGGAAATACCGGGATTGCCTTTTCGGCCATTGGCCGTGCCCTTGGACATCCTGTGAAAATCATCATGCCTAACTGGCTGAGTAAGGAGCGCATAGATATTATCCGGAGCATGGGCGCGGAGGTTATCTTGGTTTCCAAGGAGGAGGGAGGCTTTTTAGGCAGCATAAAAATGAGTGAGGAGATGGCTGCCAAGGGTGGGGTGTTCCTGCCCAGACAGTTTGAGAACCTGTACAATGGGGAAGCCCACGCACGAACAACCATGGAAGAGATTTGGCAACAAATGGACAACGTTGGTCTGAGTCCCGATGCTTTTGTAGCCGGAGTAGGGACAGGCGGTACGATCATGGGGGCCGCCGATTTCCTCAAGCGCAAAAGCAGCGGAATATGTGTGCACCCACTGGAGCCTGCCGAAAGCCCTACATTAACCACGGGTTACAAAGTCGGCTCTCACCGTATCCAGGGCATTTCCGATGAATTCATCCCCGCCATCGTGAAATTGGACCGGTTGGATAAGGTTGTCCAAGCCAACGATGGAGACGCCATCATTATGGCACAGAAACTGGCCAAGGAAATGGGCCTAGCGGTGGGGATTTCTTCCGGAGCCAACGTCATCGGAGCCATCAAAGTGAAGGAGCAATTAGGGGAAGGGGCAATCGTAGCCACATTGCTGTGCGACAGCAACAAGAAATACCTGAGTACAGACTTAGTTAAGGAAGAACCGGGAAAAGCGGGGTACGTCAGCTTGGAAACCAATTTTACCGGCTATGAACCCATACCGCGGTTAAGTAAACCCGTTTTGGGAGAAGAAACAGCAACAATAAATATATAATCAAAATAATCAATTATGAAGAGGATAATCTTAAGTAGCATATTGCTATGGATATGTTCACTGAGTTATGGACAGCTATTGGAGCCTGTGAAATGGAGTTATGCCGCCAAGAAAGTAGGAAAGAATGAAGCGGTATTATTTATCAAGGCCGACATCGATGCTGGGTGGCATCTGTATTCTCAACACATTGCGGATGGCGGTCCGGTAAAGACCACGTTTTCCTTCGAGCCATCTAAACAATATGAATTGGTGGACAAGACCGCCGAGCCGAAACCGATTAAGAAGCATGAAGAAGTATTCGGGATGGAGGTGGCTTATTTTGAGAAACAGGTGGTCTTTCAACAGAAAATTAAATTGAAAGCCGGCCAAACCGTGGTGAAAGGTACAGTTGAATACATGGTTTGTGACGATCAGCAATGCTTGCCACCCGATGAGAAGACGTTTGCCATCACGGTGAAATAACGAACGTATAAGCCTAAAGAAAGCGGAATGTTAATAGAGAAGAACATTATGATTTGGCTAAAGGCATTGGTAATCAGCTCGCTGTTGTTGTGGTTGCCAGGCGGAATAGCGTTGGCACAGGATACGGTTTCATATGACGATGTCGAATTTTTTTCGGAAGAGGAACTCGCCGAGGAGCTTGATAGCGTGGCGGAAACCGCCCCGCAAGATGCTGCCGATACCGCTGCAATACATACGGCCGCAGGCGACGGCGTGGCGGACAACCCGGAGTCCAAATCCCTTTGGGCGATCTTCATAGCCGGGTTCATCGGTGGGTTTGCCGCGCTACTGATGCCCTGTATATTCCCGATGCTGCCGCTTACCGTAAGTTTCTTTACCAAGAGTAGCCATTCCAGGAGTAAGGCTGTGGGACAGGCGCTACTGTATGGACTATCCATCATCATCATCTACGTCGCGCTGGGGTTGATTATCACCGTAAGCTTCGGTGCTGATGCCCTCAATAGCCTTTCCACCAACGGCATTTTCAATATGTTGTTCTTTATCCTCTTGGTGGTATTTGCGATTTCGTTTTTGGGTGCTTTTGAAATCACGCTACCTTCCTCCTGGGTCAATAAAATGGATGCTCAGTCTGACAGGGGAGGGCTTGTCGGCTTATTTTTCATGGCGGCAACACTGGCCGTGGTGTCCTTTTCTTGTACGGGACCAATCATAGGCACCTTGTTAGTGCAGGCAGCCACCATGGGTGAATTACTCGGCCCCGCGGTTGGCATGTTTGGCTTTTCGCTTGCATTAGCCATACCCTTTGCCTTATTCGCTATGTTCCCAGGCTGGATGAAAAGCATGCCTTCTTCAGGTGGTTGGTTGAATAGTGTGAAAGTTACGCTGGGTTTTCTCGAATTGGCACTGGCGTTGAAGTTCCTGAGCAATGTTGATTTGGCTTACCACTGGAACCTGTTTGACAGAGAAGTCTTTTTGGTGTTATGGATTGTTATTTTTGGACTATTGGGGATATACCTGCTTGGCAAACTCCGTTTTGCCCACGATAGCCCAATCCAGCACCTCAGCATTCCACGCTTATTCCTTTCTATTATGGTGCTGTCGTTTACCTTATATATGGTGCCGGGGTTATGGGGAGCGCCGCTTAGGGCCGTTTCGGCTTTCCTACCTCCCCAGGCTACGCAGGACTTCGACCTGTACACGACCTCTTTTGGTGGTGGGGTACATTCCGGTGGCGCTACACAGGGAAGCTCCCCACGTAAATATGGAGACATTTTCCATGCTCCCCTTAATTTGGATGTATTTTTTGATTATGATGAAGGTATCCAGTATGCCCAATCCGTAGATAAACCAGTGATGATTGATTTTACCGGCCATGCCTGTGTGAATTGTCGCAAGATGGAAGCTTCGGTATGGCCTGAAAAGGAGGTTTATACATTACTTAGGAATGAGTTAGTCATCATCCAGCTTTATGTGGATGATAAAACCGCATTGCCGGCCGAAGAGCAATACGTTTCGGCATTCAGCGGAAAAAATATTCGCACCATCGGGAATAAATGGAGTGATGTGCAAGCGTCCAAATTCAATGCAAATTCGCAACCATTCTATGTGTTACTTGATCCGAATACGGAGCAGGTATTGATAGAACCCAAAGGAGCCGATTATAATGTAGAAAGCTACCGTAGCTTTCTACAATCAGGAATATCGGCATTCAAACAATAAAAGGCGAAGTGCGGACGGCACCCCGTACGCTTGCCGGTAGATTTAGTTTTCTTCCCATCGTATTTTGTCGGCCACCGGCCCACGATTAGCATCTCGGTCCGGTTCATCATGGTATCCCATGTAGAAAAAACCCACGCACTTTTCGTTGTCGGCCAATCCAAGAAAATCACCCAATTGGCTGATGGTGCCTGGGCTACTCCAATATCCACCGATGCCTGCCGCTGAGGCGGCAAGCCATAGGTTTTGTACGGCGCATGCCGTAGCGGCTAGTTCCTCCCATTCAGGCACATCGCCAGAATAATGGATGTTGATGGCTATGACGGCAGCCGATTGCAGTACTTTTTCACGTGTAATGTCGTATTTCTTTTGCAGGAAGAGCGCTTCGGGGGTGTTTTCTTGATATAATTCTGCAAACTTATCGGCTAGACGCTGTAAACCTTTGCCCCGGAATACGGAAAATCGCCACGGTTGGGTAAGCTTGTGGGTGGGGGCGGCATTGGCACAATCCAATAGACTGATGAGTGTTTCTTTGCTGATTTCCTTGTCAATGTAGCTGGCTGGAAATATACTTCTTCGGTTTTTGATAATATGCTGCATCTTTTCGAAATCGTTTGTTGTCATCTGATTTATGTTTTGATACTTACTTATTCGCTGATTTGTCTATCCGCGAATTTGCAAATCAATGAATTGGCGGATTGGCTTTGACCTAAGACTGCTCTTCCCACAAGGCTGCAATATGCAGTATCGTTCGTACGGCCTTTTGCATATCTTGTACCGATACCCATTCTTGCTTGCCGTGGAATGCGTGTCCACCGGCAAAGATGTTGGGGCAGGGTAAGCCCATGAGTGATAGACGCGATCCATCTGTACCACCGCGTATGCTGCGCTTAATGGGTTGCATACCTGCACGACGGATGGCTTCCATGCCAATGTCCATGATTTGCGGGTGCCTGTCAAGTACCTGTTTCATGTTGCGGTATTGTTCCTTGATATCGAAATGATAGGTGCAGCCGGGGTAATTGGAGACCACTTCTTTTATGATGCCTTCCAGTTCGGATTCATGCGCATGGAGGTTTTCATCAATAAAGTCACGTATGATGAAATCTATCGTAGCCTGTTCTACGCTACCACTGATGGTTACAGGGTGTACAAAACCTTGGCGGCCGCCTGTGCTTTCGGGTGATAGCCTATCTTTGGGCAGCTTATTGATTACATCCGAAGCGATTTTGATGGCACTCTGTAATTTGCCTTTCGCGAAGCCTGGATGTACGCTAATCCCATTGATGACAACCGATACACCATCTGCCGAGAAAGTTTCGTCCTCGATGGAACCTGCTACTTCGCCATCTACGGTATAAGCAAAGTCGGCATCCAATTTTTTCAGGTCCACCTTATCTACGCCCCGGCCGATTTCCTCATCGGGGGTGAAAAGGATTTTGATGGTGCCATGCTTAATTTCGGGGTGGAACATCAGCAGCTGCGCGGCAGACATGATTTCAGCGATGCCTGCCTTATCGTCGGCACCTAACAAGGTGGTGCCACTGGCTGTGATGATATCATTTCCAAGTTGGTTATGTAAGTCGGCATGTTCGCTTGGTCGAATAACGACCGAAGGATCATCGGGCAGGGTGATGTCTTCGCCTTGGTAATCGCGGTGTATGATGGGCTTTACATCGGCCCCAGAGCAATCTGGCGAGGTATCCATATGTGAACAAAAGCAGATGACCGGGACACTCTTGTCCGTATTGGCCGGAATGGTAGCGTAGACGTAACCATGTTCATCGAGATGAGCATCCAACAGCCCCATTTCCAACAGCTCTTGCGCCAGTATTTTACCAAGGTTTTTCTGTTTTTCTGTCGATGGATATGTATTGGACGTAGGGTCGGATTCGGTATCTATTTGTACATAGCGGAGAAACCGTTCTTCCACGGTAAATTCGGTAATCTTGTTTATGATGGTATTGCTCATAATAGCGTCAAAGATAGCAAATGTTGGTGGCAAATATCGTTCATGGGTGCACCGACAGCTAGCAGGTTTCACGCAAAGCACGCGAAGGTTTTTCACGCAAAGTGGCCAAACCCATTCCTTAGCGGCCTTCGCGAGAAAGCGGAGCGCCTTTGTGGTCTCTGCGTGAACCTTTTTAATACATCATGAAAAAGTTAAGCGACAGGTTTGTTCTTCAGCAACACCACGGGTACATCCGCAATATTCAAGAGCTTTTTACTGACACTGTTGTGAAAGAGGCGTTCGAAGAAACCATAATTGCGTGATGCCATGAGAATGAGATCGATATCATGTTTTTTGACATAATCGAATATACCATAGGCCTTATCCTTATGTTCATTTACCATATCAAATACGGGGTTCAGCTCACCAAGTAACCTGGTGAGTTGTTTTTGACATAGGAGGGTTTCGGGCGACTGATGCTGTGATTCATAATCCACATGTACGATATATGTTTCAGCATCCAATTGCCCGGCGATACGCTTGATACTATCAACGGGAGTGGAGGTTTCAATATCCCTTAAATCAGTGGCATAGACTACCTTTTTTACAGTTTGAAAGACATGGTTCCTGGGAACGATCAGCAAAGGCGCGACTCCAGATGCTGCCACTGCAAGTGTATTTCGGCCAATGAGCGTATTTTCGATATCCGATAAACCAGCAATCCCCATCACAATCAATGAAACATTATGCTGATTGACGATAGCCTCCACACCTGTTTTCACAGGATGGTTATTGGCTAACAAGATGATTTTATCCCGAGATATCGCTTTGGGGATGCGGAGTCTATCGGTCATTTTCTCGAGGTGTTTTATGGCAGCATCGTAATACAGGTTTTCACTTTGCTCGGAATTGGATAATGCTACGGGCGTTGTTACATAAGAGTGATAAAAAATTACCTTTAGCGCATTCAAATGATCAGCCAAATCCAGGCCATATTGTGCTGCTGTATAAGATACATCAGAGAAATCTATCGGAATTAAAAGCGTTTTCATCTAATATTGGTTTAAAAGAAAATTTCATAAACCGATGATTGGACATGGGTTTATGAACTATGGTTAGGTAATTTAGTGATTTTTTATCAGAAAGGAAAATCTTATCTGCTAAATCTCACTTTTATTTTCGTCGGCGTAACCAAATACTTTTTGCAACAAGGGTGTAGTACGTGTTCCGCCTAGATTATCGCGTATTTTGAGCTCTTCCTGTGCCACCTGATGGAAAAGACCGTCGATGGCCTTTTGGGTGACATACTTGTTCAAGTCTGTTTCTATCTTATCGTTTACCAGTGGGATTTGGTTGTAGCGAGTCACCACGTCGCTCCAATATTTGGCTACATTATGTTTGCCGAGTGCCCCTTCCACGATGGGGCTGAATCTTTTAGCCAATTCATTAGTAGTGGTTCGTTTAAAAAAACCGGTTGCGGCATCTTGTTGTCCACTGAGTAGGATATTGGTGGCGTCTTTAATGGTCAATTGCGAGAGTGCCGACACAAAAACCGGCGCCGCTTCGCTCACGGCGCTTTCCGCTGCTCGGTTGAGGCTTTGGATAAAGTTATCGCATAACGATCCAAGACCGATGCCACGCAATGTGCTTTCTACCTTTTGGGCTTCAGGGGGCATGAGTATTTTCACGGCCGCGTTGCCCAAAAAACCATCCTGTACTGCCAATGACTTAATACTACGGTCTAACCCTTGGCTTAGCGCTTGTTTAAGGCCCGAGGATATTTCACTGGAAGTAACCGAGGTACCTGCTGTTGAACCGGAAGTGGACGGATTTGTTCCGGTACCTGTCCCATTGGTAGTGGCCATTTGGCTCAGTGTGTCGCATTGGGTAAAAAACAACAGACAGGATGCAAAAGAAAGTGCTTTTAAGCTGTTCATAGCATGCTATTTTAAGTAACTGAATATGGATTCCGCCAAAGTTAACATAATAGACGAAATTAACGATATCAATAATGTACTTCCACCAGCACGGGATAATGATCAGAAGGCAATTTGCCTTGGTAACTGTCGGTAAGAATGCCATAACGAGTTACGGTGAAGGGAGATGAAAGAAAAATATGATCAATCCTACGATCACTCACCTTATTGATGTCAAACCCATTAAACGTGCCATTTGGTGCATATTTCAAGGGCGATAATTCATAAGCATCTGTTACTACACCGCTGGAATTGAGCACGTGATAGCTTTCATTCCGTTGGTCCACATTGAAATCACCCGTGATAATCATTGGCGTACCGCTCCCCAATTCATGAGCCTTTTTGATAATGAGTTTCGCACTTTCCTTACGTGCCTCTACACCCACATGGTCAAAATGGGCGTTAAATAGGAAAAACTGGAAGCCGGTACGTTTGTCTTTAAAGAGCCCCCATGTGCAGATGCGGGGTAAGGCAGCATCCCAACCCTTATTGGGCACTTCCGTTTGCTCAGCAAGCCAGAAATTGCCTTGTTTTATCGCCTCGAATTTATCCGTGTTGTAAAATATCGCTGCGTATTCTCCATCATCCTTACCGTCATTACGGCCCACGCCAATGTATTCAAAGCCGGGCAGGTTTTTCTTGATATCCTCAAGCTGGTGCTTGAGTCCTTCCTGCGTACCAAAGATATCGAACTCGTGGAATCGGATTAGCTGCACAAGATGTGGATGCCTATCTTTCCACAAATTGCCCACATCGCGAGATGCGTCATACCTGACATTGTAGGAGGCCACAATGAATTGCTGTGCAAAACCAACCGATATGCAAAGCCATATAAGAATGGAGATGCTGATGATCCTTTTCATTTTATCAGTTGTTATGTTTGTTGATTACTTCTATGGCTAACGCAGGTTCGTCCGTGGTGAGGAATTCCACATTTTGATTCAATAGGTTGAGCATTTCATCTTCGGTATTTACGGTCCACGCATTGATTACGAGGCCCAGGTCATGAGCTTCCTTAATCCAGGTAGGATTCTTCTTATACACGTTGAAATTATAGTCGAGGCCATAAAAACCGTCTTTTTTAGCTTGGTCCGGAGCAACGTCTCCATTCAGGTAATATACCTTGGCATTGGGGTCGAGTTCGATGATGCGTTTGGCGCCATCGTAATCGAAAAGGATATATTCTACCCACTCATCCGCATTCAGTTTTTTGACGAGTTGTACAGACAAATCTGCGGAATACCGGGTGCGTTCTTTTCCCAAGTTAGATGTCTTTAGCTCATAGATAAGTTTGGTCTTTTTTTGTTTCATCCCCTCGCGGAGGTATTCCTTGGCCGTAGGGATTGATTCTCCGTTTGGATGCTTCTTGGTCAACAATTCCTTATATGTGGATGTGGCGATATCCATGCCATAGAAATCCTTATCATGGTTTACGACGAGCACATCGTCTTTGGTGAGGTGTACGTCAAACTCGGTGCCAGCACATCCCAATGCTATTGCACGATGCAAGGAGGCAATTGAATTTTGTGGAAAGTTATCAGCTTTCCATGCGCCGCGGTGAGCGATCGCTTGGTTCTTGATAAATTGGGCAGCAGATACATGCCACATAATGCATACGGTTAATGTCAGAAAAATACGGGTTACTGTCTTCATGTTTTTAATGTTCATTAGCATAGTTGTTTCTATTGTCTGCCTGCCTATCATAAGCAGGTGAGCGATTGCTCGTGACGGTTCACCAAATAGAATGTTTATGTGTTAGCGTTTTGTTGGCTAAAGGTAATCAAATTATTAATCTCTTCTGTGTTTTCATTAGCATTAACGAATGCTCACAGCTATTAAAAGACTAAAATAGCATTGGCCACTTTGCGTTCTCCATCATGATCAAAGGCTTTGTTATCCGATGGATAATTAACCACCCCGGAATGATTTTCTCCCTTTATGTACAAAGTGGTAGATCCTCCGCCGTCAAGATTCAGGGCGTCTTGCACATCCATCACACGCAACAAAAAGGCCAGTTGATGTAAGTTCATGCCATGAGCAAGCGCATTCCTCCCGTCTACGGTAAGTAGGATAATCTTGTTGTCGGCCGTGAGGCCAACCGCAGACCGAGGATGGCGATTGTCATTGAATGCATTCTTTTGTAGCAGTATTTCGGCTCCACCATGAAGTAGGGTAGGGCCGCAAACCATAACGTGATCCGCAGGCAATTGTTTATCCCATCCAATGGTTTGATCAACGCCAATGACTATGGACGCTTCTTGCCCATTCATGATGAGCGCGCCATTAGCCCGTTCGTGGTTTGCGCCATTAGGTAGCAGCAAGGAGGTTTCATTGACGATTTGTTTATTGATTTTCAAGAACGTTACCGAACCGCCTAGTTTGGTGTCAAAAAACGTGGCATTAATGGCGCCAAGGGCATCGGCTTCACGCGCAAATTCACTGGTGAGTTTAAGGTCTTGAGACAAGCCTACAAAAGCTAACCTTCGCTCGGGTACGGACAAATCGATTTCCAGCAGATTTATTTCTTGCTGGGATTCAAATAGGTTCTCGAAATGAGCCTGCCGCCAGGTAATTCCGGGTTTTAAGGTCTTCTCTTGCCAGTGCGCTTCGGCAATCAGCAACGAGTCTATTGGAGTTTGGGCAATAGACAGTTGGGGTAGGATATAAAGACAAAGTAATACGATTAGATAGGAATAGCGTCTTCTCGTAATTTTAATCAACGCATGAACATTCATCTTGAGTATGTATTTAATTTTAGTGGGCCAAAATAATAAATCTTCAAACAAACCAACAGAAAAGATGGAAGATTGACGGATTAAAGTAAAAATTAGAAAAACTGTTGTAACTTTATCGTTAATCAGACATCCTAATGGAACCGCTAAAGGGAAAACTATCCAAATGGAAATGTACAGTAAGCTGTCGATATCAAAATTGCCAATTGAATTGGCATGTTGGGTATTGGCATTGGTATTACTTTACTTTTCCAATCCACACGCGCATCATTTTTCATTGTGCCCATTGGAAAATGCGGGTTTTACGTGGTGCCCGGGATGCGGGTTGGGACGCTCGATTACCTTATTAATGCATGGGGAGCTGAAGGCTTCATTAAGCATGCATTGGCTTGGGATACCTGCTTTGCTTATCATCATCCATCGCATATACACATTATCAAAAAGAGAATACATAATTTGGACAAAACATAACCACCATGAGTAACCGTAATATATTAATGGGCATCCAAGGGATTACCCCAGAGGAATTGATGTACCTGCAACAAGCCACGGCTTCGTTGAATGATGACCAATTGAAGAACTTCGTATTCTTATACAGTGGCAAGCGGAAAAATGCGCAAGACATCATGCTATTTACGTTGCTGGGATTTCTTGGGTTTGCCGGAATCCAACGTTTTGTGTTAAACCAAGTGGGGATGGGGATTATCTATTTTCTCACGATAGGTTTTTGTTGGATTGGTACCATTGTAGACCTGATCAACCATAAAAGTATGACGGATGAGTACAACCAACGTGTGACACGTGAGTGCATGCACATGGTGCTGAGTGGATTTTAATTGTTCCCTTCCCACTCGTCATAAAACCGACTTAAAAATTGCTCCATGAATTCATGGCGTTGTTTGGCTATCGTTCTAGCTGCTTGGGTATTCATCTTGTCTTTGAGTAACAGAAGCTTTTCGTAGAAATGATTCAGGGTAGGAGCGGTCGTGTTTTTATATGATTCCTTGTCGTGATGGGCAACTGGAGGAATATTGGGATTATACAATTCCCTGTTTTTAAAGCCACCGTAATGAAAGGCACGGGCGATGCCAATGGCTCCCATGGCATCTAGACGGTCGGCATCCTGAACGATTTCGAGCTCTTTCGAGTAAAACGTTACATCGCCCAAGCTCGCTTTGTAAGACATGTTGAAGATGATGTTTTGCACATGCTGTACGGTGCTGGCCTCCACTCCGATTTTGCTCAGAAATTCACCAGCCATCTGCGGGCCAATGGTTTCATCACCGTCATGAAACTTGCTGTCGGCAATATCGTGCAGCAATGCGGCTAACTCACAAGTTATCCGGTCAGCTGTTTCATGTTGGAGCAATAGCTTTACGTTGTTCCAAACCCGAAGAATGTGCCACCAATCGTGCCCTGCTTCGGCGTTAGCCAGCTGTTTGCGCACGTAATCCGCTGTTTGGTCAATGTATGCTTGCATCATCGGCCTTTTCGTCCCCTGTTCTGCGACTACCTTCATATACTTCATATTCCAGTAGGCGGCAATCTAGTTTACCATTGTAGAATTCTATTTTTCGCGACGCCCGTAACCCGATTTTTTTGGCAAGGTCGAGGTTGCCCGTAAATACATAGCCCCGCCGGCCAGCACATCGTTGCTTGAGGAAATCGCCGATACGAGCATAGGTGGCTTCTAGCTTGGTGTGCACCCCCATACGCTCCCCATATTCGGGATTGAAAACTACCACTCCGGCACCATCAGGCAAAGGGGTATCCGCAAAGTCGCATACATGGAAATCGATAAGGCTGTCTACCCCGGCCGTTTTGGCATTCATCAAAGCGATATCAATGGCTTCTTTGGATAGATCTGAAGCGATGATTTTTGCCATGATATTTTTGCTTACCTGTTCTTTTAATTTTCGCCGTTCCGCAAAAAAGACTTGCTCATCATATCCAAGGATATGCATGAAGGCATAGTTCATCCGGAAAAGACCCGGTTTCCGGTTGGTGGCGATGAGTGCTGCTTCAATGGCCAATGTGCCCGATCCGCACATGGGATTGGCAAAAGCAGACTCTCCATCCCAGGCGGTAGCATAAACCACTCCTGAGGCCAAGGCTTCAAGCATGGGTGCTTTGCCGGGATGCTTGCGATATCCGTGTTTGGCTAATGTTTCACCTGAAGTGTCGAGAAAGATTTCAGCTTGGTCATCCTGCCAGTAGAGGTGTACCACGGTTTTATGCAAATCAGGCCCGCTATCTGGCCTCAGACCCTTCTTTTCCTTGATGCGGTCGGCAATTGCATCCTTTACCTTCAGGTTGGCAAACAAAGGCGTAGAAATAGTGGAATTATTCACATTGGACGTAACGGTAACATATCCATCGAATGCAATGAGCTCTTCCCATGGGATGCCCAGTATCGATTGATAAAGTTCCTCGGGGTTGGTTGCCGGGAATGAATGCAGGGAATAGAGCACTTGGCTGGCACAACGCAGGTTAAGGTTGAGCCGGATGCAGTCGTTGACGGTGGCCAATAGCTCGACACCGGTGGCGAATCCACGCTCGATGTCAAATCCCAATTGCCGGATTTCATATTGTAAATAGGGCGACAAGCGCCTACTGCAGGTGATGATAACTTTGCTGGGGGTGTTGAAAACTTCCATAAGATTTTGGCAAAGTTAGTTATTATTGTTAGGTAAAAAATATGTAATTTTGGGGTTTCAACAAAAAATAAGCAATGGAAATACGTGGAAAAGTGCACGAAATTGGTGATACACAACAGGTCACTGATACGTTCAAAAAAAGAGATTTGATTATTCAGTATGCGGAAAACCCTCAGTTTGTAGAATATATTCGTTTTGAAGCAACACAAGACAGAACCAATATATTCGACAACCTGAATGTGGGTGATGAGGTGGAAGTTTCATTCAACTTGCGTGGGCGTCCTTGGACCAATAAAGAGGGGGTAACCACCTATTTTAATTCATTGGTGGCTTGGCGGGTGAGCAAGGTCACGACTACACCCGTGGATGCCAGTGGACAATCGGCTCCCAGCCCGCAGGCATTTGATACGCCTCCCACAGTGGATATTTCTGCTGACGAAGGAAAAGACGATGATTTGCCTTTTTAAATAGTGTCCGTCTATAATGTCGCCTGGCCACTGATTTTATGGACAGATACTAACAGGGTATAATTTAATTGTAATATAAATCAAAATGGGTGGTGCGATTTTCCGTGCCGCCTTTTTTGTTGGTTAGTTAATTGAACACGGATAACACAGGGATTTCGCTTTTAACTTTTTTCTTCATTGCGAGGCTGTGTTGGGCTTCGCGGTCGCTCCATTTCACCCCCCAGCGCACTTGCTCGCAAGGACGAGGGGTTGCGATTCTTTTAAATGCGAAATCCCTGACGGATAACACTGATGGGCAGATTAACGGTGATTTTTTTCTATATAAATCAGCGTTCCGTTTATTTTATTCCCAACGTTTTTTAGGTACACATGTAATATCAGCTGTTTTCCGCAGCAGAATCGGTCGTTGGTCATATCGGTTTTCCAATACAAGGGAATCCGTAGTATATCGTACAATTTTAAAACGAGGCAGGTATTGGCCTATGCGATAGCAGCCTGAGATTTTTTGCCGCCAATTGGCCCTTGTGTATAATCCATCCACCAAGAGGCTATCGCCTCTTACCACGTATACCCCTTTTGCATATTCCGTCCATAACCCATTGTTGTAGCATGAATCGGCAATGTTCTTGACTTTGGATGTGGTGTGCAAGGTTGCATAGATGGAATCGCAGGTGAATTTCAATTCATGCAGGGTATATTGCAGCAGGGCATCCTGCATCGGGATGCTGTCTTGTATCCATACCCCTTGCAGGTACTCGGCACCTTCATGCTGGATATCTGGATTGAAACGGCAACTGCAAACGGACAGAAAAAACATACCGGCTAGTAGAAACCGGTATGTGATGTTACGTAATTTATTTGGATTGTAATGAAGCACGTGATGTTATTTCAGTCCTCCAATCATATCTTCCGGCCGCACCCATTCATCGAATTGGTCATTGGTCAATAATCCCAATTCCAATGCAGCCTCCCGTAGGGATTTTTTTTCCTTATGAGCTTTTTTCGCAATTTTGGCCGCATTTTCATAACCGATGTGTGGGTTGAGGGCCGTAACGAGCATCAATGAATTTTCGAGGTGTTTTTTGATGCCATCACGGTTAGGTTCGATACCTACCGCACAATGGTCATTGAACGAGACACAGGCATCGCCAATTAACCGTGCAGATTGCAGGAAATTGGCGGCCATCATGGGTTTGAACACGTTGAGCTCGTAATGTCCATTGGCACCGCCTACAGCGATGGCTACATCATTGCCGATGACTTGTGCAGCAACCATGGTGAGTGCCTCACATTGTGTGGGGTTTACCTTACCCGGCATGATGGATGAGCCGGGTTCGTTTTCAGGAATCATCAGTTCACCGATACCGGAGCGTGGACCGGAAGCCAACATGCGGATGTCGTTGGCAATTTTCATCAGCGATACGGCCAATTGTTTCAACGCACCATGGCTTTCTACGATGGCGTCGTGAGATGCGAGCGCCTCGAATTTATTGGGTGCCGTGCGCAAGGGTAGCCCGGTGAAATCAGCGATATACTTGGCCACATTTTCTGCGTATCCTTTGGGGGTATTGATCCCGGTACCTACGGCCGTACCGCCAAGGGCAAGGTCGGAAAGGTGCTCCAGTGTATTTTTCAATGCCTTGAGACCATAATTAAGCTGGGCTACATAGCCCGAAAATTCCTGCCCCAAGGTGAGTGGCGTAGCATCCATGAGGTGTGTGCGGCCAATTTTGACTACGCTGGCGAATGCTTCGGATTTTGCTTGCAGCGTATCCCTTAGTTTTTCCACGCCGGGGATAGTCGTTTCCATCAATCTTTTATAAGCGGCGATGTGCATAGCCGTGGGGTAGGTGTCGTTTGAAGATTGTGACTTGTTCACGTCATCATTAGGGTGGACGAATGGTTTACCCTCACCAAGTTTGTTGCCCTGAATGACATGCACGCGGTTGGCTATCACTTCATTGACGTTCATGTTTGACTGCGTACCTGATCCGGTTTGCCAAATGACCAACGGAAACTGCCCATCCAACTGCCCATCCAATATTTCATCACATACCTGGGCAATTAAATCCCGTTTCTCTGCCGGCAATACACCTGCATCGGTATTCGTATAGGCCGCTGCCTTCTTGAGGTAGGCGAAGGCTTCGATAATTTCTTTCGGCATGGATGCCGCCGGGCCAATTTTGAAGTTATTGCGCGAACGTTCGGTCTGTGCCCCCCAGTATTTATCGGCAGGTACCTGCACTTCACCCATGGTGTCGTGTTCTACTCTATAAGACATGAATTTTGATGTTTTTGATTACGTATGCAAACTTAGATAAATCCGCTTTTATATGCAATTTAATCGCGTTGCATAAAAAAGTGGATTTATCGGTCTCTCCGGCTGCCATTGAAAGACAACTTTTGTAGAGGAAATATAGGGATTTGATGTGAGATGTGAGGGTGTACGACAGCTAGCAGGTTTCACGCAAAGCACGCGAAGGTTTTTTTCACGCAAAGTGCGCCGAGCCCATTCCTTAGCGGCCTTCGCGAGAAAGCGGAGTGCCTTTGTGTCTCTGCGTGAACCTTTTTAAATATTAGATTTAGACATGAGATGTGCTCTTGTCGAATCATAGATGTCCCAGAAAAACCACATAAATCCCTATCATTTTGCCTGTTATTAACTATATTGGGCAGCTGTTTCAATTTTGGAATATGATGAAAGCATACAGACTAATTTTAAGCATTATACTGTTAGTAGGAAGTACAACATTATTCGCGCAAGAAAAACCCCTGCGTGTAATCGTAATAGGTGCCCATCCGGATGATTGTGAAGTAGGGGCTGGGGGACTAGCCATTTTATATGCCAACCAAGGACATGCAGTGAAATTCGTGTCTATGACCAATGGCGACAAAGGGCATGTTCGGATGAAGGGGAAGGAGCTAGCTAAACACCGCTATGAAGAAAGCATGGAAGCGGCGCGGAAGATCGGGGTCACCTATGAGATTCTGGATATCCCCGACGGGGAGCTGATGGCAACCCTGGAGAATAGGCATGAAGTCATCCGCTTGATTCGCGAATGGGAGGCGGATATTGTGATATCACACCGCCCCAATACGTATCATCCTGACCATCGATACACCGGCGTGTTAGTACAGGATGCCGCTTTTTTGGTGACTGTCCCAAATATTGTGAGCAAGGTGCCCGCTTTGAAAAAGAACCCCCTATTCTTGTATTTCAGCGACAATTTCCAGCAACCCAATCCATTCCGCCCTGATATTGTCGTTGATGTGACCTCGGTGCTAGATGGGATGGTAGATTTGTTGGATGCACATGCATCACAGTTTTACGAATGGCTGCCGTGGATTATGCAATTGGATGAACCTCCCACTGGAGCCGCTGAACGGCGGGCATGGCTAAGGGCTTGGCGCCTACCCCAATCCATTATCACGGATGAAATAGAAAAGCAATTGCTTAAACGGTGTCCGCACAAGAAACTTAGCGATGTCAAACGCATTGAATCATTCGAAATCTGCGAGTATGGCAGACGGGTGACCGATGATGAAATCCATATGCTGTTCCCCATATTATGTACGGATTGAGTGAACCCTCTTCCCGGGAAAAACTACCCCATTAATCGAAGTGATTTAAACTTATGCGCTTACCAAACATAAACTCAAACAATGCAAAATACAATATAACGGCCTTATGGCTGTTCAAAAAAAATCCTTATCTTCGTGCTAGGTTTAGGTTGATAGCCCCTAATCCCATTGGGGCTGCCGTCCGCGAAAGCGGGCGGTTTTTCGTTTTGAGAGGAGCGGCTGATGGCATTTCAATCGATATCGGACAAAAGGAAATGCCTCGCTACGGGCAAGGTTGTTTAAATGCGAAGCATTCATGAACGCCTCTTAAAACAAGCACGAAGGCGAATAACATTATTTTAATCATGTCGGGTTCATAAACAAAAACTATTTCCTGGTGTCACAGGAAATGGGCCCAGCCTTTTCATAAACCACCCGCCCTTACCGCCGTAATAGTTGAGTCAGTTCTTTGCAAATGTGCCGCAACCTTTCAATACCTTACCATCGATATTCAGGAATATTTCGAACAGCATTTCCTGGTCATTGATAGAGTACACACAGGCGGGCAGCTCCCGTTTATCATCCCCGTTAAAATCCACTGCTTTAATCATGCCATAACATTTATTATCTGCTGCCGAAAACATAATGGTTTGACTGGGCAGCTGATCGCTGTGATAGGTAATGTGCAGGGTCTTTTCCCGATCTGAGGTAAACGATTTAAAATGCAGCTGGTTCTTACGGAACCCGGCTTCCCATATTTCTCCCTTATCGCCCGCCGCCAGAAAAGTTAAAAGCCCGTTCATCATGGCTTCCACAAAATAAGCCGCCGGCACTTCATATAGCCGATATGCGCTATTTTTGGGCAGCGTTACCGTGCGTGTCCCTGCTATCAAAGCAGCACTGCCTTGTTCGGTGTAGCTCCCTAACAGGAGGGTGTCTTTGACTAATTTCTCCTGTCCGTGCACCCGGACCGTACCAGCGCAGTAGAGGCTGACCAGCAGTATATGGCTTTTTAGTATTAATCCCGATAGATTCATTTCTTCATATTTGTCTGTTTCGAAGGCCGCCCGGAGAAATTCCGGGCGGCCTTTTATATTTCATCTTTCCGGTTTTTAATAAAGGTATGCTCCAACTTTGTATCCCCAAACATATGGATTACTGAGTGCCCTTGATTACTTCCATATACCAAATAACTTCAAAGCCGTAATTACCGTTCATTGATTTTTTAGGCACATACAGCATGATGATCCTCTATATCATGTTCCAACGATGCGTTTTGGGTAAGCTCATCCACATGATGTTTATACTTTTCATTCCAGCTGATGAAACGCCTTCAATTCCGCACCGGTAGAGCATATCATCGATAATACTCAAATTTCCGTTCTCTGATCGTCATCCTTCCATTTGAATCAACAATAACCCTTTTTGTGCAATTCTTATTTCTTGTCATATTGGCGGTAAACCTTGATTGTTTTGTCCACTTCCGCCTTTTTATATTCGTGAAAGTCTCCATTCGGGAAGTATGCGATCTCTTTTTCAATGCCTCCCGAATCGTCATACTCATACACCCAGCGCGTATCCAAACTGCCGTCTTCATTATAATTCTGTGTTTCCGTAGTTAATCCGAATTTGTCATGCGTGTGAAGTTTGTCAAACCAAAACTCGCCGTCGTCGTAATGCACAACCCTTACCTGGTTCTTGGCTTCATCATACGTATATTCAAATATCGCTTTATTATTGGTTGCATCTCTGACAAGATGCCCATTTTCATCATAATCGAATTTAGTGTCATTATTAAAGACGGAATCGTCACCCACCAGTCTGTTTTTGATTCGCGCAAGATCACCCTTTGCGTTGTAATGCAACGTATCGGTTTCAACCGTTTTACTTGAAAACCTTTCCCCGTATGCAATGCGGTATAACAGCTTGCCCGCTTCATCAAATGTTAGCTTACAATCATTGTCCATTTCCGAAAGAAAGGGATAATGAACGTCTTCGCTCAAACCCGAAGCCTCATAGCCGCCAAGGTCAATGACGGAATCTTGGGGCACAAGATACGTCTTCTGTTCCACCGTTTTTACGTTACCCTTCAAACCATAGACTAATAGCTGATTACTATCCCCTTTCGTGACCTCGTATATACTTTTTAGCACGAGGTTCCCCTCTTTTTTACTTTCCTGCGCACAACCTTGCAGGATTAAGAAAGCAAGTAAGCCTGATAGTGTCGCTTTTCTATACATCATAGACCAATTTTTACTTACGTTTATTTACGGATTGGCGCCTTTAACCAGGTTCCTATGCCAGATGACTTGAAGGTCATCGCTTTTTGACGACTGGGGAGCATAAAAGAGTATATCATCAACTTGCACCATCTCTTTAGGTCCCTTCTTATAGTGTCTTCTAATCACCCCCTCTCTACGGTTATATCCGTCTATTCGTTTTAGCGAGAGTAACTTTCCATCACCCAGAATTTCCAACTTGTAATTCGCTATTTCTGCAAGTTTTCGCTTTTTCTTATTGATAAACGAGATTCTGTGGTTGATGTGGTTTAACGCCTCTTCTTTATCAAAATAGCTTGATTGGTATAGATTAAATAACCCTTTGCCCAACGCATTTACATAATCCTCCCCTTGTTGGTTTTCAAAATCGGATATCAGTTTTTCATAGGCCTGTAAAACCTTTATTTTTAAGGTCGCCGTATCCTGCTCATCAAAGGTTCTTCCCATTCGCCAATCGATGAGCTCATAAGGCACGGCGGCGGTAAATATAGCTGCATGTATGAATGATTTTTGCCCGGCATAATCCCCTTCGGGCAAGCTATAGCTATATATAATCTTGGGTTCTTCCATGCCACCGTCTTTCCATGCCGTTTGCTCGATGGTTAGCTTAAAACCGATATCATGTTCCAATGATTCGTTTTGGGTAAGCTCATCCACATACCTTGGATAAATTTGTATTTCTATTTTTTGCTCCCCCTTATTGGGTATGCAGGAATTAATTTCCGTCAAATAATGACTCAAATAGTTCACATATTTATTCCCGATGGGTATACCATTTATTAATACGGTAAACGAATACCCCGTATTAACCCTTAATTGATAGGTGGGTTCATCGCCGAAATTTTCAAGGTGATCAATTTCGTCTATGATGTTTATACTTTTTATTCCATTTGTATTTTGCTGGCTACAAGCCAAAAATGGCGTCAAAAACATGAAACAGCAAATGGTACTTAATGTATTCGTCATGGAAAATATGGTTTAACCAGATTTTGATATACGATCACTTCTAATTTTTCTTTGCCATTATCTGAGTCAATCCCTTGGGGAGCATAAAGGTAAATGTCATCAATATGAACCGTTTCCTGACCGTTCTTTGTATACTTTCTTCTCAATACCCCTTCTTCCCGATTATATCCATCGATTTTTCTTAAAGATAAAAGTTTTCCGTTTCCTGAAATTTCCAGTTGGTAATTATCTAAATCCTCCAATTCTCTCGATTTTCTATTTATGAAGTCTATTTTATTCTTTTTCAGTTTCTCAAACGCATCATTATCGTAGTAGGCCCCTTGTGCCAAATTATACATTCCTTTTTCAATAAGCTTTATATATTCTTCTCCGTTTTTATGCTCGTAGTGATCTTTTAAATCTTTATAAAATTCAAGAACCGCTGTTTTCAATATCGTGCTATCTTTGTCTTTAAACGTTTTTCCGTTCCGCCAATCTATCAATTCATAAGGCACTTCCGCCTTAAAAGAGGCTTTGTGAACAAACGTTTCTTGCCGGGAATAATCTCCCTCCGGCAATTCATACTGATAAACGATCGTCGGTTCTTCCAAACTGCCGCTTATTCCAGAAGTGCTCTCAAGTTCAATTTTAAACGTATTACTATTTTCTATGAACTCCTTGTGGCTCGTTCCGTCACTGGTCATTGATGGACGAATATTAATCTCCAGCTCCTGCTCCCCTGAGGCCGGAATACAGTTATTCACTAAAAACCACCTCGTATTCCCTGTATTCTGATTCTTGCTGGCGGTCGTTATGCCGTTTATTCTGATGGTATACGATAACGAGCTCGTGACCTTAAGCCGATATACTGGTTCATTATCGTATTTTTCAATTTCCCGTATTGTCTTTCCCGTGGTTTGATTTTCAACACGCTCTTTGTTCTGACCACAAGACTGGATAGTCATTAGAACGAATAAAAAACTGATACTGATTCTCATCTTACTTACTATACTTGTTTCTATTCAATACACTAACACCAATTTCTTCACCATCTCCATTTCATTAGTACATTATTTGCTTTTCAATGGACTAATGGAGCATTCATATTTTGTCTGTTTCCAAGGGCAAACATGAATGGTCCGTCGGGCTTGCTGGCCGCGACAAATAAGGCCAATTGATTTTCTGTTAAGCCACACCGCATCTTGCTCAAATGTCACCTCGATTTGCGTTTGGCCGTCCTTGGCTTGGTATATTTCGATTTGGTTATACATACACAAATATATACCTGTTTTTTTTAGTAAAACAAATTAGATTGATCTTAAATTGTATCGATTTAAAAAAACAGATCATAATCGAACGTTAAAACCTGTTAAGAATCAATCGATTTTGCCGAGAACAACCATTTTTACGGCATGAAACAACTTTTCGCGCAGCTATTCGTGTCGATAATCGTGTCATGTTCGTTCTTTTTTAGATGACATAACTTTCTCAACCTTGTTAATCAGCATACCTATGCGTTTCTCCTGCAATACGGCTTTGATTCGGTTCATTGTTCCCACTATTGAAATGCCTCACAAGATAAGTATAGATCCGATTATCATCTCATTTTTTGAGATGCATTTTATAGCGCTGTTTTTGGCGCGTCGTAATGCTTTGACATAATATCATCCAAAATTAAGGATGAATATGTACCTCTTATTACGGGAAACCGGAATATTGGATAGGCTTTCTTCACTCATAATGAATAGTTATAGCTAAAAGTGTGTCCAGGGTTGAGGCAAGTGTTGCCATCTATAGGTTGAGGTGGGGATTCAAGATGTCGCACAGCAAATTGGATGGCAGACGCATCAAGCACCGTCAGGGCCGACCCAAGCAACGCAGGACTTACCATTGCCAGCATCGCGGTGGCTACCACCTCACCAGTTGGGGCCACCGGGATTTCAAGCGGTATGAAAGCAGGGAAGATTACTGACAAACAATAGCGATGTAGTTGATTGAAAGGTCGCGAAGCTGTAATATCGACCATGCATTCAAATATCCAATAGCCACCCCTAGGTGGCGTTTCGCTTTTGGCGTTGTTTCGTCAATTTAATCCCTCCCAGAACCTACGCCTTAGAAAATAAATGACTCATGCCTTGTAGTTCTTTGCTATAGAAAGGGTTAAGTCACCCGCCTCTGTCGGTGATGGTATATAGGTAGTGGCATTTCCCGGAAGGTTCTCCGATGGCAATGGGGCGGGGGATTTTACTCTTAAATAAAAAACCTCACATCCAGCAGGTGTAAGGCTTAATATGCATACAATAATTAAGAGACTATATTATTGTTGTTTTTTGAATTTATCATAATGAGGATGCCACTCGGGTAGCCCTGCTTTTTTGAGAAATGCTTCTGCATCCTTCTTCTTTTTTACAAAGGCAGGTGATTGTAGACTTAAGGCAAAGCGCTCTTCCTCTGTATACTGCTTCTTTTTAAGACCTTTATTTTCTATCGTAGTTCCCATACGCTTTCTATTTTAATTATTCAAAGATACGAAATTATTTGCCGGATTGTTTTCTCCTCAGCAAAAACGGATTGCTCCGAAATCGGAGGGCTTGTAGGGAAACTGGAAACTAAGTTTGTTAGTTTATCGCTGTTTACGTAAGTTTGCTTCCAGCACCATACCCGGAAAAACATGGCAGACCCCGAAAACAGCATAAAAACCAACGGCAGGCAGGACGACCGCCTCTGGAAAGCCGTGCTGGAGCATGTGTTCCGGCATTTCCTGCTGTTCTTCTTCCCAGCGTCAAAAGACCTATTCGATTTCAGAAGGGGCTTCGTCTACCTCGACAAGGAAATGGACGAACTTTTCCCCGAGCATAGGCAGGGAGGGAACAAAGGCGTGCGCTATGTGGACAAGCTGGTCAAGGTATTCCTTAAGGACGGCGGCGAGCGATTCATCCTCACCCATGTGGAAGTGCAGTCGCAGAAAGGCAAAGGCGATTTGGCCAGGCGCATGGCGGATTACTACATCAAGCTCCGCGAAAAATACAAGGTTCCGATTACGGCCGTCGCCATACTCGGGGACGGCAACAAAAACTACCGTCCATCAGGTTACGAGGAAGGATTGCTGGGCACCAAACTCACGTATGAGTTCACCAGTTATAAGATACTGGACCAGGACGAGGCGGCGCTGCGGGCAGACCGCAACCCGTTCTCGGTGGTGGTGCTCACGGCGCTGATGGCCATCAGGCGCAAGGGTGTGGACGACGACACCCTGCGGGGCATCAAACGCGATCTGTATTTCGAGATGAAGGGCCGCAAGATGCCAAAGCACACGCGGGCAGGGATATATGACTTTTTAAAATATTACGTTTCTTTTGTGGATCCAAATCAATTCATTATCTTTGAAAGTGAAACATCTGAAATAGAAGGAAGGAGTACCGAAGCAATGGGAACAACAGAGTATTTATTGGATAAGGCCGAAAAGCAAGGAATCCAAAAAGGTATGGAAAAAGGCGAAGAAACTAAAAGTTATAAAGTTGTAGCCAATCTAATCCAGCAATTGGGATTGGACGACCAAGCCGCAGCAGGGGTCGCCGAAGTATCCACAGACTTCGTGCAGAAAGTCCGCTTAGCCTTGCAAAAAAAGAAATAACGGTAGCCCGAACTACCATATATTGATATTGAGCCATATCCATTTGGGTATGGCTTTTCTATTTCGGAAGCGTCCCGTCCTTCCCATATTGCTCCACGATGCCACGTAAGAGGGTTTTCAGTTTCGGGTTCAGTGTTTTGGACTCCTTGCCGTTCTTGCTTACCTTTACCACATAGGCGGAGCCGTGTTTTTTCTCAAATTGAGCTACCGCATTCTTTATGGCATCAAGTAGGTTTACGAACGGATAAAGGGAACACTGGCCGTGGCCAGCCAACTCGTTATTGCATCACCGTTGAAACTGCCGCCCAAAGTGGTGGCGGTGGCCAAGTACCTCGCCCTGGCATTGGGTGTATTGGAAGCGGTGGAAGGAGCGGCGAAGGAAGGGACGGGCGATGAAAGTTAGCCAGCAGCTGGGCATCGGCACAACAGGCGGCACGTTGCTGAGCATTATGGGCCAGCTGGGCCTACACGATATGCTCAAAACAGCCGTGCTTGCAGCCATCGGTGCGGTGGTGAGCTTCGGCGTAAGCCTGCCGTTACAACGCTGGCAGCGGAAACGGAAATAGCGAGAAAAAGGGATGGGTTGAAACCCATCCCCTATTTTAGGACTAGACACACCTCTTCACTCGCCGTTCGGAGCATCCACGCCAACTTATCGTATGGTTAGGTGGATCTCGTTGATACATAATACTAAACTTACTTAGATTTACATAAAATGACTATTGGATATATGGCCCAAGCCTTCCGGAAGAAATTGTTCGTAGTATAAAAAGAATCGATAGCATTAAAAAGGTATAAATTTTACATTCTGAAAACCAGTCACTTACAATTAGGTGTGGTAATCTGATGTTTTTTTGAACTTCCGTGGGGTAAAGATCACGAAAGGATCGTATCTATCTAAAGAGACATGGTACTTTATATCACCTAAATTGGGGTAGTATTTCCCACAAATTAGGTGTGAAGAAACGATAAAATTTTTATTTTTCTTTGTCTCGTTAATCGCTTCGTTCGATATTTCAATAGCTCGACAAGCTAGCAGCGTACTGTTCCTAAGGAGGATTAAAGAAGAAAAAAGTTTAAACGAGTTCAAGATATAATATCCGATAGTCAAAATGATAGCGCTTTATGATTGGATCAGTATGCAATATTCTATATTCCCTTCGAATCAGAAATCAGCTTACTCAGCAAAAAATGGCTGATTTACTATATGTTAGCAGACCAACATATCGATCGTGGGAAATGGACATTGAGAAAATGCCTCTAGGTTCATTTAAAAAGGTAGTGAGTTACTTCAAACTAAGCAACGAGGAAATAAAAGAAGTATTAAATATCGATTATGATATCTTAAATACAACTTCAGCGCGGACTTCTGGATCTGGCATAGAAGGTATACAAAATGATATTAAATCAATAAAATCCTTTCTATTTAATGGAGTTAAGAATGAAGATTTGAGGTAGTAGTTTTTGAGGAAATACTGAATGATTTTATGGTTAGCGAATAATCAAACAAATTAATACGCGATGTCGAAAACAAAAATTGTTGTTGCTGTAGTATCTTCTATTTTGCTTAATATTAGCTGTAACAACCATCAAGATAAAATAGATCAATCTTACATCAGTCATCAGGACGAATATCGGAATATTATTGGGACGAGTTTATCTGAATTTAATAAGTTGCCAGTTCGAAATCTAATCACAGAATTTTTCGCGGCGTTGCTTCAAGGTGTGCGGTGCAAGTCACTTTTGTTTTACAAAGCGCAACTTGGAGTTGTGGTTGGCGGCAGCCAAAGATTTTCTAGAATACATCGTCAGCTTGCTGTTGGAATAGGGAAATCAAGCAATTTCGTTTTATTTTAGGTTTTTATGCTTATAGACCTTCTTGCCTTAAAGCGGTTAGCTTACTTTGTTCCGTTATTGGTTGGAGCTTTCTCTTCCATTTCATGTGGCCAACAACATGATAATAAGTATATTCATGGTATATGGACAGCTGAAGATTCCCTAAACGGTGTTCTCTACAAACACGTGTTGCAACTGGATGAAATAGATGGTGAAGGTCTTGCTGTTTCAGCAAGAGCAACTTATTTGGGTCATCCTGTCCGAATGCAATTTGATACCGCTTTTGTTTACGGTGACTCAGTCCGCTTTTGGAGCGACAATACCGGGATTAAAGACATCTTTAAGGGGAAGTTGGATGGCGACGTAATCAGTGGTGAATTCACCCGGAACGATCAAACACGGGAGATGACTTTCCGTAGATTCGACTTGAAAGCCCACCGACCTCAGACACCAATCCGTCCTTTTCCATATGTCGAAGAAGAAGTCCACTTTGCCAACCGTGACAGCTCGGTCGTGTTTAGCGGCACGTTTACATTTCCGAAAGGAGGCGGTCGATATCCTGCTGTTTTGGTCGCTACAGGGTCTGGCCCGCAGGATCGCGATGGGGATCTGTATTTTCATGACCCTTATTTGGTCATCGCTGATTACCTCACGCGGCACGGCATTGCCGTTCTCAGACTGGACGACCGTAATGTGGGGAGGACGGTGGAGGCTCCTGGGGCCAAAGTCGATTTTGTGGACGACGCGATGTGCGCTATCGAATTCCTGAGGGGGCATGCGAATGTGGACTGCAGGCGCATCGGTATTGTTGGGCATAGCCAAGGAGGATTAATTGCGATGGAGGTTGCGGCTGCTGTCCCTGATCTTGCAGCGGTTGTGTCGCTCGGCTCCCCCATTTCCGTTACGGGTGGTGATTACTTCTTAAACCATTATGAGCCTTTCATAGCGAATATGACTCATCAATCTAAAAAGAAGGTTACAAGGCTAATGTCTGAAATCTTCAACATGATAAAAGAAACCCCGTCAAAAAGGAGGGCTGCGGACCTGATACTGGACAAGCTCAAGATATGGTTGGAGTACAACCGCGACGATAAGGAGGCCTTATCTGCTTTCCTATTTACGCCTGATGATGTGGCGAATGAAATGGCGATCCGGGAAATGCTAGAGAAATCGTTTGGATATTATTTTTCCAGAGACCACTACTACATTTTGTCATATGACCCTGATGCGGTGTTTCCAAAAATCACATGCCCTGTTTTGGCAATTTATGGTGGCCACGACAACCGCATAAGCTTTCCGGCAGAGGAAGAACGTTTGGATTTCCTTGTTAGCCGATCCGGAATTGAGTTGGAGGCAAAATGTTTCGCACGCATGAACCATTTCTTGCAGACATCAAACAGCATGAATGACACCGAGGTGTTTGAATCGGATGAGACGGTGTCCCCTGAGGTCTTGGAACTATTGAAGCATTGGCTGATCGAACGACTTAATGCGGATTAAGCTAATTGCACCCTATTATAAGATGATACGAAAAAACAGTCCTAAAACCGAGAAGGTAGCAGAATCCTATCTTAATCGGCTTGCGAATATATAGCATTTTATAAATCAATTGAGAAACATGCCTTTTTGGATTTAAATGTAAAAAAGTAATTCAAAATGGAAAATTAAAGATCAAATCCTTTTATGTTAACTACTTACATTTGTATTGCAATAGACTAAAGTTAAAAAATGTCAGCTTATTATATTAATACTTGCAAAAGTGCAGACCCTAGGTCTGAAAAGCAACGGAGACCCACAAAAGGTAATAGCATTATGGTATAAATGAATTTGGAAAAGCATGACTCAGATAAAAATGTTTGTTCTTTTGATTGGTCTGAGCTATTCTTTTTTTTTGCGTGTCAAGGTCAGGAAGAAAATGAGAATATCTTAGGGCTTTGGGAAGCGTTGGATCCCGGGTCTGAGGAACCGTTTAACTATATTTTGGAAGTTTGTAACGGCCCAGACAACGAACCTGTTGGGTACTTGAGTATTCCTGCACTTTCTGTCGACAACGCCAAACTTGATACTTTTACCTACAGCGACGATACGCTCTATTTCGTTTTGCACCAGGGTCACGTACAAATGAGTTTTTCTGGTGTCTTGTCGGACAGTGAAATCGCCGGAAAGTACCAAGGTATCCGCAGTGGCTGTATTGCAGTACATGAACTTTTTAAACAACAGAAATATTAACAGGTTGAAACACGCGCTCGCCGTTTAAACCGCACAACGGGTTTTACTAGACACATTTCGCCCATGAAAATAAACTCCATAGAACGTAATGCCGCTTTTACTGTTCGGAGAGCTTGCAAAATTGTTAATATTAAAGTTACTGACACACGGTTGCAAGAAACTTTACTCGAACATCCGCATTTTCCGTCAATGCAATCCTTAAAGGATACCCTCACATCTTTTAATGTCTCCAATTTAGCTGTTAGAATCGATCCTATTTTGCTTCAGAGAATCACGCTTCCTGTCATCGTATACCTGAATAACAACATTGGATATGTGACTGTCGAAAAGGTGGAAAATGGTTTTGTCGAGTGGTTTCACAACGATTTGGGAGCTGGCCGAGATCATATAGCGGACTTTTCGAGAAAATGGAATGGCGTTTCTCTCGTGATTGAACCGAGTGCACTATCAGGAGATACCGATTACGAGAAGTACAAACTAGAAGAAACTAACAGGCGCAGGAAGAGGTATTCTCTTTGGATAGCATCGCTAATACTTTTTTTGTTATGGCTACTCGAAAGTCCAGCAACTACCAATACGCTATTCAACTTACTTCTTTTTATCAAAATAATAGGAAGTGTAGCTAGTTTCAAACTTGTCCAGATCTCGATGGATAAATATGATAGCTTTTGGAGAAAGGATAAACGTCTAAATTTTCCATCAAATTCAGAACGGATACTCCGATCTAAAATGTCGAAGTCTATTTTTGGCCTACACTGGGCCGAGCTGTGCTTATTATTTTTCTCTGGTGGACTGCTTTCCCTACTAACTTCAAATCTAAGTAATCTTCCTTCTAGAATTGATGCGCTGCAAATTTTCAGCTATTTGGCCTTAGGTCTCACTGCATGGATTCTTTATGTTCAGTCTAAGTTAAAAGGATGGTCTCCTCTTTGTGTACTAGTTTCAGGTCTTTTATGTGCTGAGTTTTTGATACTGTTTAAAGTTATTCCTACATTTTCCGGAGATTGGAAAGATACCACACAATTAATTCTACTTTTTTCAATTCCAACAGTTATCTGGGTCTCTTTTAAAGGTGTCTTAGGAAGCTCTTCTACGGCCCAAGGGCATTATTACACCATTAAAAAAATGATGTATGATCCTGCATATTTAAGAAGTTTATTAGCTAAGAAAAAGGAATTGCCACCACTGTTTTCTAAAATGAATTCTGTCACCATCGGAGTAAGTGAGGCTCGTACCTGCATAACGCTAGTTTTAAGTCCTATCTGTTTTATGAGTAGAACTGCTTTTTTTCAGACTCAAGAATTAATTTTAGCGAATCACGGAATAAGATGTGAGATTTTTTTAGCTGTTTCACAAAATCCAGAATCATTCGATTATACCCTTGCATCTGCCATACTAGGTACTACTTCTGTGCCGGCGAAAGTCGCATTGGAGGATTGGTACAAGCAAATGCCTATCAAGTTTGAAGATTGGAGCAAAACTTTGCAATTCGATAAGAAACTAGGCTTAGAGCAACTTATACACCATTTTCGTTGGTTTGAATTATCTGCCTTACGATCAGAGTTGCCCATCATACTTATGGATGGGGCAGAATTACCTATGATATATAATGCTTCTGATATAAAAAGGATGTTAAATGTTAACCTGAAAGGATGAAACATAATTGGATCTCGGTATATCTATATAGCGACCTTTCATTCGAGCGAGTTATTGCCGCCTTGATCAGAAAAATTGTAGTGGAACTAACCAATATGGATTTGATTCGCTCCTATTTCTTTATACGATACTGGGAAGGTGGAAGCCACATCAGGTTGAGGGTTTTACCAAAAGGAAATAAAAGCATCCCTGACGTCAGAAGCTACATCGTGAGAAATGGATCTACATTTTATGAATCACAAAAAGACCGCCAGCATTATCGTATAGAATTCGTTCCTTACGAAAGAGAAGTCGACCGATATTCTGGCAAAAATGGAGTAAAAATAGCCGAATCCATATTTCAATACTCCTCAATGGCTGTGATAAATATCATTAATCAGTATGAGTCTAGATGGAACAATGGACTTGCGATAGCCATTGCAATTAAAATGCATGTAATTTTTGCGAAGAGTTTAATCGAGGAATCAGAATCGAGGAAAGAACTATTTAAACGCATTTTTGAAAATTGTATGATGCATTCTGTAAAACTCGATATTGATAATCAAATTACACAGGCAAATATTGAAAGGGTAAAAAAGGCATTCGAGAAAACTTTCCTCGAGCAAAAGGAAAAGATTGTTTCAATAGTTAGGAGTACATTTTTTACGGAACTTGAAGAGACTAAATGTGAAGGTTGGGAAGAACAGTGGTTGCGATGCTGCCAACAGGTTAATGTTGACCTGAGTACACAACACCTAATTCCACCCAATCAGCTTGTTCAATATTGCGAAAATCATATCCACATGACTAATAACCGTTTAGGGGTGTACTTGAGGGATGAGTCTTTTATAGCATTTATGATTTATACCGTTTTTAACGAAACCAAAATTTGTAATAATTAAAGAAACATTGATATAATTTCATCTACCAACCAATTTAAGAACCCGATGTCTAAAAAAAAGGCAATTTTCATTCCTGCATGCATAAGGAGCCATGTGCTTCCCTCTTTTTATTTAGCGGAGTTGCTCTCTGAAGAATATGAGGTTGTGTATGCAGTTTGTTCAGAAGCTTTAGGAACGCTGTGTAAAAAAAACGGCTTTAGATATTTTACATTAGGTGGTCCAAAAATAGGTTTAGGTTTTGAAGAGAGGTATATAAAGGAAAAATATGGAAAGGTCAGTTTTGCGCGATTATTCAAGGCATATGTAACAAACGAATTGTATTGGAAAAGGAAAGATCTTTATGACCGAATTGTAAGGGATTGGCAACCAGATCTAGTGATCATAGATGTCTTCATGAGTACCGATTTTTTCGTACTAAAACAATACCGCAGTTTAAATATCGCATTTTTCAATCCGATGCCATCTATTTATACCATAGATACATTCCCTAGTTTTTCAAATGGAACAGAAACAGATACTTCTTACTCGGAACCAGAAATTCTAAAAGTAAATTTATGGGACTTAATTCTCGGAGGTAAGCAGTCTCTTTTACGATTAGCGAGGGATATTCAATATTTTAATTTGATAAAGAAGGTCGGCCTTAGCGGTAAGGAAATGCCGGTTAGAAGCAAGTTCACGCTTCTTTTTAAGGACGTTCCTGAACTAATACTTTTACCTGAAGAATTTGAATATGAATTAAATGCTGGAAAAGCGCATCAATTCTACTTGGGCCTTTGCCAACGAAACGAAAGAGTTGACACTGAGCTGGATGATTCTTTTTGCAGAAATTGGCCGGATATATTGAAAAAAAAGGCCAATGGTGAAAGAATTGTCTATTGCAGCTTTGGTACTTTTTTCGATAGAGCTGATAGAAAACTATTAAACTTTATAAAGCTGCTTTCGACTACACTAGGGGATTTTGAACGGGTACACCTAGTGTGTTCAGTTAACAAGTATGTAATCGATGCTATCAATTTAGAAAAACAGGAGAGAGACCGCATTTCGCTTTTTTATAAAGTTCCCCAAACCTTAGTGTTACAAAATGCTGCTGCTTTTATTACTCACGGTGGTATGGGCAGCATAAAGGAAAGCATATTTTACGAAGTGCCAATGATTGTATTTCCATTAGATCTTTTTTATGACCAAAATAGTAATGCCCATAAAGTGGAGTTTCATAAGTTAGGACTTAGAGGTGTACTTGATTACGAACGTGTGGATAGTCTGAAACAAAAAATGAAAGATGTATTAGATAACGACATCTATCGGGAATCGCTACGTAAGTTTAAAGGGCGGGTTAACGATAGATACTCGATTGAAAACCTGCAAGTTTTAATTAAAATGAATGTATGTATTTTCTAAAAGTAAGAGGCGATAAACACGTAAACGCGTCCTTTTAGTTAGGTTTCAGAGTCGATTCAAACCTATTAATTATGAGCCTGGGAAGATTTCCTTTCTTTAAACAATTAGATGCGATGGATTGTGGTCCGGCATCTTTAAAGATTATTTGTAAATACTACGGAAAAAATTTTTCCATGAAGTATTTGCGCGAAAAGTGTAACATAGCCAGAGAAGGGGTTTCTTTGAAGGATATTAGCCGTGTCGCAGACGAAATTGGATTACGGACTTTGCCACTAAAATTATCAGTAAAGGATCTCACCGAAAAAGTGCAGTTGCCTTGTATTATACATTGGAGATATACTCACTTCGTTGTGATATACAAAATTAGTAAAAGCATATTCTTTCTGTCAGACCCTCAAATCGGCTTGGTAAAATATACTAAAGCTGAGTTTGAAAAGTGTTGGACAGGGCGCCACGAAAAGGGAGTCGTTCTGGTAATCGAGCCAAGCCCTAAATTATATCAACAGAAAGACGTAAAAGTTAGAAAAAACATCTACCGATATGCTGGGTATGTATTGCCATACAAAAACTTTCTTTTCCAAGTCCTGATCGGAATGATAACCGGAGTGGCTGTCAGTCTTGTGTTCCCGTTTATTACACAGTCAATTGTCGATATTGGAATAGAGACAAAAGATTTCGACTTTATTAACATTCTTTTAGTTGCCTCTCTGGTGTTAACACTAAGCTCAGTAATTTCACACTACATACAGAGCAGAGTTATATTGTTTGTTGCGGATAGAATTAATATCAGCATGGTGTCAGACTTTTTATCTAAGTTATTACGATTGCCCATTAACTTCTTCGAAAGAAAGATGACAAGCGATATATTGAACCGAATCGGGGATCATAACCGTATTCAAGCTTTTCTTATGAATGCTTTCTTAGGAATTATTGTTTCAACTTTAAGTTTCATTGTTTATGCCGCGATATTATGTTTTTATAAAATTCAATTATTCCTGGTGTTTCTTGGCGGCACGATTTTGTATTTAATTTGGATCTTTTTATTTCTTGGGGCAAGAAGAAGGCTGGATCTTGGATTGTTCGATGCCAACACTGAAAATCAAAATGAAATTATCCAGATTGTCGATAATAGCACGGAAATAAAAATCAACAACTTAAATCAGAAAAAGAGGTGGGATTGGGAAAAAAGTAGAGCAGAGATTTCCAATTTAACTGTAAAATCATTGAATCTATCACAAACTCAGCATTTCGGAACAACTTTAATTGATAGAATTAAAAACATTGTGATCACATTCGTTGCAGCAAAAGCGGTAGTAGAAGGTGAAATGACTATAGGAATGATGCTATCCGCTCAGTACATTATTGGTCAAATGAATGGCCCCGTAGGACAAATAATTGGATTGGTTCAGTCATACCAGGATGCAAATATTAGTTTAGAGAGAGTAAACGAAGTTGTAGAAGAGGAGAAGGAAGAAAAAATTTTTGACGGCTTTGAATCCTCTCTTCCATCGAAGAGAACTATACGACTAGTTAATCTGTCTTTTAAATATCATGAGAGCACACCAAACGTGTTGAAGCAAATAAACCTCGAAATAGAAGAGGGCAAAATGACGGCGATAGTTGGTCAGAGCGGTAGCGGGAAAACTACTTTAATGAAACTGCTGCTGCGACTTTACGATACCTACGAAGGTGAAATATTCGTCGGCGACACACCGTTAAATTCGATAAACCTATATAATTGGCGACAAAAAAGTGCGGCAGTACTTCAAGACGGCAAAATATTCAATGACACTATACTGATGAATATTGTGTTAGACTCAGAAAGCATTGATGAAGAGAGGTTGAAATCCGTTATTGAATTTTCAAATCTTAGGGAATATATAAATGGGACTTCTCTTAAGCTATACACTCCTATAGGAAACGGTGGATTCGGTATTAGTGGGGGGCAAAAGCAACGAATTTTAATCGCTCGAGCGCTCTATAAGAATCCTGATTTTCTATTTTTTGATGAAGCAACAAATTCCTTAGATGCAAAAAACGAAAGAGAAATAAGCGATAATTTTGAACGAATCCTAAAAGAAAAGACAAGCGTAATAATTGCCCATCGCCTTAGTACAGTAAAAAGAGCCGATAAAATTGTCGTTTTACATAAGGGTGAGATTGTTGAAGTTGGAACCCACTCAGAGCTTGTCGCAGTTAGAGGTCATTATTTCAATTTAGTTAGCAATCAAATTGAACTTGATAGTTAAAACAGGGATGGAAAATTTTGATTTACGGGAAGAGTTTTTTAACGACGTATACACGATGAAGCCTAAGTGGTGGATGCGTTGGGGGATTACAATTTTTCTGGGTATATTTCTGCTATTGTTTTTCTTCGCCTACATTGTTAGGTATCCGGATATTATCAAATGTGATATTGAAGTTTCCACCAACAATCCGAGTATTACATTTCAAATCGCAGAAGGTAACGAAATTGAAAAAATTTTGGTTAAAAATAATGCGACGGTAAAAGACGGCACAAGTCTTTTAGTTTTCAGGAATAGTGCAAATTATCAGGATGTGTTGATGTTGGACAAAGACCTGAAAACTATTTCTCTCGACGAAGAAGGACTAGTCGGATTTTTTGAGAAATATATCGGAAAGGAAATGCAGTTAGGCGAAACTATCGAAAACGAATGGAGCTCTTTGTCAGATCAATTATTATCATATTACAAAATTCAAAAATTGAACTTTTTCAAGGTGCAAGTCGAGTATATAGAGGAAGAACTTGAAGACCGGATAAAGTTGAAACGGCAGTATTCTACGTTAACTCAAATCAATAATAACCAAGATGATATCAATGAGGAGAGGTTTAAAGCTGACTCTATTTTGTTTTCACGAAAAGTCCTAAGTAAGGGTGAATATAACAACAGTAGGCAGAGTTACTACATCAAGCAATTGGAACTGAAACAAAATGAAATACAGCTAACTAGGATTGAAGCAGAAATAGGTACACTTAAGAATAAAAGGAATAGTTTGTTGAATGAGGAAAGACAAAGTTTATTAACTCAAACCGTATCAATTAAAACATCCTTGGGACGTATTCATTCCGCTATCGAAGCTTGGAAAAAACGCTATTTGTTCGTTTCACCGGTACAGGGCAAAGTTCATTTCTTGCAAAATTTGGAGGAAGGTAATTTTTTTTCTGGCAAAATGCTTACTGTATTGCCTCACAGTACCTTTCATTCTGTCAAAGCTAATATAAACGTTGCCGGTGCAGGTAAAGTCAAGCTTGGTCAGCGGGTTCTAATAAAGCTTAATGATTATCCTTACAAGGAGTACGGTTTACTTGAGGGTAACCTGTCGGAGTTTTCGTCAATTGCAGGGGAGGATTTTTATGTAGGAAGGATTAAACTTGACAATGAAAATATTTCGAATAGCCGAATGGTAATTAGGGATAATATGAGGGGTATCGGAGAGATAATTACAAATGACCGAAACTTACTTGAAAGAGTGTTTTCAAACATTTTATACGTATTTAATAAGAAATAATGCATTAAAGAAAATCATAGCCATGGTGGAATCCGAAAAACCAATAAAAGAGTAGGAGTTTAATATCATTTTTATTTTTATTTTTTATGAAATTATCAATTGAAGATTTAATGGTTGACAGCTATGCTGTTCAGCTATGTGAGCAAGAGCTTACGGAGATTAAAGGTGGTACTACTGTTCCCTGTGGGGTTTATGTACTTGTCGGAACCGTAATAACCACAATTGGAATTATTGTTGCTGCTACCGCTAGCAAACCGAAACAGGTTAAAACAAAAAAAACAACGACTACTACATTTAAAAAAGCCGATGGTGGCGATAGTACCGTGGTTAAAGAAGAGTATGATTATTACCCTAATTAAACTACAGGTGACATTTCAAGTACTCATTTTCAATTTTTTTGGCATGATTAAGGAAAATGATTAGGTACTGAATTCCAAAAGAAGAAATGTTACTTTGTAGACTATTAAAAGTGGGTTCTTTGAATCTTCATTGAACCCACTTTTATCATTGCTTATCACATGCTTAATATAACACTATGGCGCTATCGTCAATAAAAAGTCAATTCGTTTATTGGATGCTAGGGATTCATTTCTTAGCTATATCCCCCAGCTGCCTTCCAAAGGATGAATCGACAATCAGTTCTAGAAACTTGAAATATCTAAAAGACAAATACGGTATCGAAACATTGAATTACTTTTATGAAACTGTTTTTCATGAGGATGACAACGGAATGAGTAATGTCATTACAAAACTGAGTTCCAACCCCACGATTGCAATTTTAGGGCATCCAACTGAAGAGGAGATTGGATATGTAGAAAGAGCAATTTCGGATGTAAATAAGTTGAAACTTCCTATCAGGTTATCCTTGGCTGCTCCAGGTGATTCCGCATTGATCAGGATTTTTTTTGGAGATCTAAAAGAGGTTAACGCCTTTTTTAAGCCAGACAGCGTTTTTATAAGCGATAATGATGCCGATTGGCATGTTGGAATGGTGAGATCAACTGCTTATGATGGCATTATAGAGCAGGCTAACGTCGGCATTTATTACACGGAAAAGGACCTGACCTACTCAACCAGGTACAAGATCGTGCTGGAGGAAATTATACAATCGCTTGGTATCATAGGCGACAGTTATAACTATCCGAGCAGTCTTTTCTTTGAAAATTACAATCCGGCTAAATCGTTAACACCATTAGACGTTGATGTGCTGTCATTACTCTACGAACCAGTGATTCCTGCAAACTACACGAGGGAGTCATTTGAAAAGAATTTTGCTGATGAGCTCTACGCGGTTAACACACATCAGAAGATTGAAAATTTGCTAGCAAAATACCCGCAAACGTCGTATGAGGATGTAGAAAAATGTTTTTTCGATGGCGTCTTCCTAAAACACCCAAAAGAAACAAACCTATACTTGTATGGACCGATACAAAAAGAGGACTCACTCACCATAGCGCGTGCCATTTTGGCCCTCAATAAGATATCTCCCAATATAAACCTCAAACTAGCTGCGTCACCCGCTATGGAACCCAGTCACGGAATTGTTTTTGACTTCCGTCAATCGGATAACCAGAAAGCATCGGTAAAAGGCAGTAACGAAATAATCGCGGGGAGAACCTGTATGTTTCCAAAGCTTATCAAAAATAAGGTTCAGCTTTCTTTTAACGCTAGTGAAAGCGCTCAGGAATTAAGGCCGCGGAGTATAATTGATGCGATCTACTTCAGCTTAATTCAGATGCCCAATGAGCCATCCCGTACCAACGAGTTGTTTAAGACCAATGGAAATGAAATAGAATTTACCCCTCGATATGCAAACTTATTGAAGCTAGTTTATTCCAACGAATTTATAGATGGCCTGAAATTAGCGGATTTTAAGGAAATTGAATTAGACATGGCCAAATGAATATTTTATCAATACCCAGTTTGGTTGGAGGGCATTCTCACTTAATTCCTCTATTTGTTTTCCACCAGCGTTATCTCAGAAGGTTAAGTTATGTAAATAACTTCTTTTTGGTTGGAGAACAGAATAAAGAGCTACTTAAGGCTAGTGGCATAAACTGTGTTAACTTAGATTATTCGGTCCGATCCCACCACAGCTTAGAAAAGCTGAGACGGGAGATCTTTGCTGCCGAACAAGAATCGTTCGATTTGATAAAACCTTCCATTGTAATTGAGGATAACTGCTTTACTAGCCCATTAATATCAGAAAAGAATGGCGTTCCCAGAATTTCAGTCCAACGGACTGGTTTTTTCAGGTCTATAGATAATCGATATAGGCGGGAACATCACATTCATTCTGCAGAGAAAGACGATAAAGGTAATAGAGCCAGCAGATTGCTTGATTTTTTTCACGACCAATCCCAGCTTAACGATTCTACTCCGGAATCAAAGTTCTTAAAACAATACTTAAACGCCAAGACAAAAATTGTCCCGGGAATACGGTCTATTGAAATACTTCCGGATTCTTTGTCTGATGATACTTCATACTTCTTTGCTGGTCCGCTTACCGTAAAAGACAATCCTTCAGACTTGCTAATTAAAAATTTAGAAAAGTTTTTTGAGGCTAATCGCGATAGAAGAAAAGTGTTCCTAACATTGGGTCTGATCGATAATACCCCGGCGGAAGCCTATATTGATTATCTGGTGGAACAGGAATTCTGCGTAATCACCACAGTTGATTATATAGTCAAAAAAGACCATGAAAGGCCGAGGGTTTTTCAAAATAAATTTTTGCCGCTAGATATTGTTTCGTCTTCCGTGGATTTGATAATTCATCAGTGCGGCTCCGGGATATACCACTATCCCATACTGAATGAGAAGCCTGC
The DNA here is from genome assembly GCF_024704835.1 of Parapedobacter tibetensis. Classification (GTDB taxonomy): domain Bacteria; phylum Bacteroidota; class Bacteroidia; order Sphingobacteriales; family Sphingobacteriaceae; genus Parapedobacter; species Parapedobacter tibetensis. Next base: position 92,223 of record NZ_JAMXBE010000012.1, on the reverse strand, counting down.
AATAACGTTGGGAACATTGTGCTATGATAGAGAAGATGTAGCAATGGTATTGCAAATGAAGCAAGTATCAAAACACGTCCCGCATCCAAAAGACAACGAAAATCATTTTGAAATATTTGTAGAGTGTGTTGACCAATTTAAAAATGGGAGGTTGTGTAGTCTTCCTATGCTTTTAAGTTTAAAAAGAGAGATACACCAAACGATGCTCGAATTTGACATTGAAGAGGTCATAAAACATACTTTGAGTTAAATTACTGATACTGCCATAGAAAATTTAATTTTTACAAATCCGGATCGAGTTTTCATGAGAACTACATTTCCATTAATCTTCGGGCGACAAGGAGGTGCTAGTACCAACTTATTGGATTTTTTAACAATGAAACAAGGCTATGAAGAGTGTAATTCCATTACATCACTTAACTTGGAAGCTGACGCTTTGAAACAGACCGTTGTTAATATTCTCTTCGATTTAATTGGTAAAGAATCAAACGATACTGCTAGAAATATTCTTTTATCCTTGAAAAGAGACGTATTCAATAATCGCGATCTCGCAAAATACAGTGGTATAGTAAGTGACTATGACGATCTAAAAAAGGCCATCGATTTGTATATTTCTTGCTCATTCCAAGTAGCCAGTAAGAAAGAGCAATTTGAAATAAGCTTTAAAAATCAGTTAAGAAAAAGTGTTAACACAATTAGAGAGAGCTGGGGACAACATTTCTTGGCTAACGGAATCTTATTTTCTTCTAATGTTCTATACGAAGAAATCAGAAAAACACTACCTAAAGACTCTAAAATAGACAAAAGCAACAAGAATCTTTTAATTGCAATAACAAAATACTTTATAAGAAGCGTTACGAAAACCACCCCGTTTAGCAGCTTAAATAGCGTGTTTGTATTGGAGTTGAAGGAAAAACGATACAAAAAAGTCGACTTTAATCAACAAGAATCTAGAATTCAAATTTCTAATTTAATATTTTTTCGCGTCAAAGAAATATTGCTTGGAAATAAGAATTTTGTTCGACATTTGATCGTAAAACCTAATTCAGCAATTTGCAAAGAAATAGAAGATGATGAATTCTTTCATTTTTTTGTTAATGTCAAGAATAACGAGTATTTCAAAAAAGCGAAAAAAAATGCTGTCGTTATAGCGATTATTGAGCTTGCTAAACAATCGGTTCATCATCGCGATTTGGAAGATTTAATAGCTATTAAATATCCTCAGGGAGAGGAAACGATCGGTGAATTTTTAAACGCGTTGATAGACGTGGGAATTCTGATCCTCCAATTCCCAGTAGCAATAGACAACATGGAGTGGGTCAATAGTCTGATAGACTTTATTGACAGAAATAAGCTAAACCTCGATTTAGAAGTATTGAAAGTGCGTAGCTTTTTAGTGCTTCTTAGGTCTACCGTGCTTTCCTTGGAGTCAACGCATGATATTTCTAAGCGCAGGCAATATATGGATGATTGCTCCCGACAAATTAGCAAAGCACTGAATTTTGACGGAACTTGCGATTATTTAAATAAGTTGGTCCTTTCAAAAAATTTATTCTACGAAAATGTTTTCACCACATCTGATGTTGAACTGGAAAGTATACACATTGAGGCGGTGCAGGATAGGATACGAGAGGTTTTTTTTGCATTAAACTGTATTTCTTTGAAAGAAAGAAGTATAAGTTTTCTTTATCGGTACATGGTGCAAAATGGAGTTAAAAGAATGCCATTATTGGAGGCGTACACTGAGATTTATCTGAAGAATAAAAAAGCAATCGACAGCGAGAATGTGGATTTTGATGCTGCCAATGTTATACTCGATAAGCTTCTTGCCGAACTTGCAAAAGGAGATGGTGACCGTCCAATAGATATTTCGTCTTTTGTAGACCGATCATCAATCGTAATTGATAACAATATAAAGTTTGGGGCATTTGTGCAATTCATTAATAATAAATTTGAGGACGTTATTATTAATTCTTTTTCCGGCGGATTTGGATCTAATGTGTCTAGATATCTGGGGTTTTGCCCTACTAATGTTTTAGAAAGATGTCGCGAATACGTAATTAATTGCGAAAAAGACTCAATGGTTGCTGATGTTAGGGACGCTTCTATCCATAATTCAAATTCTTTTCCAATTTTAGCAAATTATACTATAGATATCGCTTCTTCGGATACTGATTCGAATGAAGATATTCCCCTAAACTCCTTGTTTTTAGCTGTTTGTGACGATAACAAGGTAAGAATTATCAATGGAGACGGAGTAGTCGTTAAACCGGTGAATTTTTCTATGGAAGCAGTACATAGGAAATCAAAATTTACACAATTTTTGGATTTATTCAACAGCACAGACCTTTTTGGGTACAGCTATTTAATGCAAAGAATTGGCGATTTTTTAATCAACTCCGCGTTTAGTTGTAATGTTCACATGAGCCCCAGAATTATATTCGACAGAAAAATAATTCTAAAACGGAAGCAATGGCATATTAAGGTGGATTATTTGCGATCTTACATAGGCGTCTTCGAAGAGCGTCCTGAAGTTTTTTGTTTAAAATTGAATGCATTTATTCGCGATTATTCTATTCCCAGCGAAGTCTTTGTTAAATTCTCGCACACACGAAAGCGGAATGATGGTCAGTCTTATGATAGTTATAAGCCTTTTTACATAAACTTCGTTGCGCCGTTATCAATATTGGTCTTCATGAATATGCTTAATAAGAGTGACAGCGTGCTAGAATTATCTGAAGTGCTGCCCGCTCTTCCTTCTGCGACTGAAAGCTCCCCGGGCCGAGTTAGGGAGTACGTAATGAGTCTATAATTGTTTACGTTTACAGAAGGCTGCAACATAGTATCGACCTAATTACTATAGTCTTAGAGCCTTGAACTACGTATACATGCTCGTTTATCAAAATTGATTTGTAAATTAATAACCTGGGACATTTAGTGTGGCTTTCACGCATAAGATAAATAAACAGACGATCATTTTAAGTACAAATATTACTATAACGTATGGACAATTTACATAATACGATGTACAACGAAAATAACACTGTTACCGTAATACTTACCGTTTGGAAACGAAATCATTTGGAGGAACAAATTGAATCAATGTTATCACAGACGGTAACGCCTAATGCAATATGGGTATATCAATGTAAAAATTATGTCGATGTTTCCGCTACTTTGGCAAAGTTCCCGTTCGTCGAACATTTACATTCTTCGGTTGACCTTAAATATTTCGGTCGCTTTTCATTGGCCCGATATGTTAAGACAAATTATGTCTGGATATTGGACGACGACGTTATCCCCTCTTCTAACTGGCTAATAAAATCGTTGCAGTTGTGCGAAAAAGAAAATGCAATTATAAGTAGTGCAGGTAGAATTATCCCAAAAGGAGACTATTTCCCTGAGCGGCTAGAAAATGTTAACCAGTTCTTTTTCGGAGATGTCCCAAGGCAAGGTTCGCAGAATCTTTGTTTCAAAAATACAGTTGTTGACTTTGGTTGTAATGGTTGGCTTTTTAAACGCCAATGGCTAGACTATTTTTGGAGTGCGAGTCCATTTACCCTTGAGACTGCAGAAGACATGCACTTATCTGCAATGTGCAAAATCAAGGCGGGTATACGAACAATAGTTCCAAAGCAGACCAGTGAGGAGACAAGTGGGAATCTGAAAATTCAATATGGTCTAGATGAATATGCCTCCTGGTTGAGAGGAGGTTTTTTTGATGAAAGAAATGAAGTTCTACATTATTTAATAGACCACCTGGCATGGCGTCCGTTACTCTGGGAACGTAATCTTAAAAAAGAAGTCTATAGATTCACGTTGCAATCGATAAAGCTCGGAAGACAGGTATTGAAGAAAATCAGGGCTATCCTGATAGCTTTTAGTACTAGGTAACGTTTTTCACCGGACTGAGTTTTTATTGAATATTTTACCTCTGTATTTTAAATCGTCAGTTAAATTTGATACGTTGATAGAGCGCTACATTTTTCTTCAAACTATCCAAAACGTATTACCGCACATAACCAGCCAAAAGAGAAAAGCGGAATGTGAGGACTTAATTAAAGACATTTCCATAAATTGTCGAGCACGATCCTCCAATGAAAACCCACGTGCTGAATATTATAAGGCTGTACTATTTGACCTATTATATGAAAATTACTATACAATCGATAAGCTGAATTTCGTAGAAAAAGTATTTTCATGGGCTGACAAAGAACAATTTATAACGCAAAAGACAAACTCAGAAAATGGCACTGCAGAGTACATTGATAATTTAACTGGAGATTGTGGGATAGGCCATGGCCTAGCTGGAATGGGATTGGCTTTGATTCAGCTTGCTGGGACTAATGATCGATTTTTGGAGAAGAGCATTCGATAGAGGACAGTTATAAATTCAGTCATAAATATTGGTATGCTTATACCTCGTCAGGGAAAAGAATCACTGAGCTCATCATCCCCTGTTATATCACCTAAATTGGGGTAGTATTTCCCACAATTTAGGTGTGAAGGAGGAATAGGATTTTTATTTTCCTTTGTCTTGTTAATCGCTTCGTTCGATATTTCAATAGCTCGACAAGCTAACAGCCTATTGTTCCTAAGGAGGATTAAAGAAGAAAAAAGTTTAAACGAGTTCAATATAAGCTAGCCATAAAGAAAAAATAATCAAAACAGTTATGACCATTCGTTATTCAATTATCTTTTTCCTCGCGTTCATCAACCAGATTTGTTTTTCCCAACAAGTCATTTTTGAGGGGCCATGGGAATACAAGGACCAGGTTAGAAATGGAACATTACATACCACCTCAGGTAACCACGAACCGATTGAATGGACCAACAAAAATGCACCCGATACGACGTACATCACCAAAACATTCCGTTTCAAGGATCTCGAAAAAGGAGGAATGACACTGCGCTTTCGTATCGATAGCATGGCGTTATTCGATACGACATCCAATATTTCGGTCATCATTATCGGCACCCATAACAAAACCTTTCCGATTTACGTAAACTTACCATTGAGTAAGTCGGCGATGTATCCTTCTACGGAACAAGCTATCAATATAGTCGTCGACACGCCGGTCGACTCAATGGCCATACACTTTATGCTGACTGGTAGGTCTGCCATGCGCTTGTCAAAGGTTCATTCTACCCTCACACAGGGCGAATATACCAAGGAGTGGCAGCGGCAATACGCACAACGCGTTGAAGACCCTTCCTTCCGCAAACAACTAGCTGTAATGGGAAAGGTTTGGGGATTGCTTAAATACCATGGGCCTAACATCAGCAATGACGATATGGATTGGGATCAAGTTTTGATCCATAGCCTCGACAGTCTGTTCGGTTCAAACACGAAGAACAATTCCAAGGGAATCATTGACCGTTGGCTTCAGCTTGCTTATCCGGATACTGCGGCTATTGTCGGGAAAACTATACGCACGTTTACCGATGCCGAACGGATCAACATAGATGACGCATGGATCGAGCAAAACGATGTGCTTGATGGACAGACGCGATCCTTGTTGAGCAAAGCAAGAAACCATTATCAGCCATTCGCCAACAAATACGTCGCCACCTGGGATGCTGCAGACGAACGCATCAGTCCAAGGGATGGTGCGGCTCAGTTTTTTGAGGAAAAACGCCATGGGAATCCGGTTCCGACCGCAAATGAACGGATATTGATGCTGTTTAGGTACTGGAACATTATCCAATACTATTACCCTTATAAATACACGGTAGCCGATAAGTGGGACACGATACTGGAACAAATGATCCCGGTATTTGTCAATGCGACTACCGGCAACGCTTATGGTCGTGCCCTGCTTCGATTGAATGCCGCAATTAATGATGCCCACACCGCGCTCCCATGCCGTGCATCGACGGTGACTTCTACTGTATTCAACGGTTTTACGCCTATGATGCCTGTTAAACTCCGTGTACTGAACGGCGAAGTATATGTAAAACAGGTGAGCCCCGCATTCCAGGCCGCTACAGGTTTGCAGAAAGGAAGTCGTATACTGAAAATCAATAACCGTCCCATAGCAGCGCATATCGCACTACTGGCCGAACACATTAGTACCGGCCGGGACGATGTTTTGGAACACATTATAAACGGCAATGAAGTACAAGGTGAATTATTGAGTTATATGCCGGTCGTCAATGATTCCATCCGGTTGGTCTATCTAACGGATTCGGTGCAACAGGATGTTGGCTTTCGGTTTGATCCGTCTATGTTCGCAGACGCGATGAAGCTCATGAAAGATGCTAAAAAGCCCAGTCACTTTGCAGCAGCGCACAAGGGCGTATGGCGGGTGAACGATACGACGCTTTATCTCAACAGTGGTTATTGGGAAAAACAATTTGATGACGTTGGTTTGCTCAAAAATGTAAAGAAGCTCATTATCGATATGCGAGACCGTCCCAAAGCTAATTATAATTGGAACTTTTTATTTAAAGAGCAAGAGGAATTTGTGAGGTTCTCAATGCCCATTCGAGTTCCGGGTTACGTGAAAGTAGTCCCCCAAGCCATATCCCCAAACAAAGATTATTTGTTCTCCGGAAAGGTAGTGGTGCTGGTTTCGGAAAATAGTAAGAGCTATCCGGAAACCGTCACCATGCAGCTGAAAGCCGGGGTAGAAGATGCGGTATTTATCGGGAGAAATACCTGCGGATCAAACGGAAATGTGACCTGGATTCCGGTAGTGGGCGTAAATAAGTATAAACTCGCGTTCTCAGGGGCACGGGTTATGTTTCCGAATGGGACAGAGACACAAAATGTCGGCATCGCCCCGGATATTGAGGTGAAAAGAACCCTTGAAGAACTTTTAAGAGACCAGGACGTGATTCTCAAGCAGGCTATTAGTTTGTAAGAAAGGGTTATACTTTATGATTAATTATCTTACTTACTCAAATACATCGATTTCTTCGCGTACATTTCCCTGAAAAATGGATCCTCTAAATCCTTGATGAAGCGAATGGCCTCACCAGTCGATTTCATTTCCGGCCCCAACTGTTTATCCACATCCGGGAACTTATCAAAGGAGAATATTGGTTCTTTGATAGCATACCCGGTTAGCTTGCGCTCAATGGTAAAATCCTTCAGTTTGTTTGCGCCAAGCATCACTTTGGTAGCAATATTGATATAAGGTACATCATATGCCTTCGCGATAAAAGGAACGGTACGTGATGCCCGTGGGTTGGCTTCTATCACATATACTTTTTCGTCCTTTATCGCAAACTGGATATTGAGCAGTCCGCTTACATTCAATGCTTTGGCCAGTTTTATGGTATATTCTTCCATTTTTTGTTGCACAGCTGCTGGCAAACTGAACGGGGGCAATACGGCACTGGAATCGCCAGAGTGGATACCAGCGGGTTCGATGTGTTCCATCATACCGATGATGTGGACATCTTCGCCATCGCAGATGGAATCGGATTCTGCCTCCTCGGCGCGGTCGAGGAAATGATCGATCAACACCCGGTTGCCGGGTAAATTGCGCAGGAGTTTAACAACAGCCGTTTCAAGTTCTTCGTCGTTGATAACGATGCTCATTCGCTCCCCACCTAGCACATAGCTGGGGCGAACCAGCACTGGGTAACCCACCTCTTTGGCCACTTGAAGTGCTTCTTCGGCACTTTCAGCCACACCGTATTGGGGGTAGGGGATATCCAATTCCTTCAACAGATCGGAGAAGCTGCCGCGGTCTTCGGCCAAATCCATGTTCTGGAATGAGGTGCCGATGATTTTGATGCCATTGGTTTCCAGCTGCTCGGCCATCTTCAGGGCGGTTTGCCCACCTAGCTGCACGATGACGCCTTCCGGTTTTTCCAGCTCAATGATTTCACGGACATGCTCCCAATAAACGGGTTCAAAGTAGAGCTTGTCTGCCATATTGAAATCTGTGGACACCGTTTCCGGGTTACAGTTGATCATGATGGCTTCATACCCGGCCTCTTTGGCGGCCAGCAGACCATGCACGCATGAGTAATCAAACTCGATACCTTGCCCAATTCGATTGGGACCGGAGCCAAGCACGATAATTTTCTTCTTATCTGATGCGATGGACTCATTTTCATGTTCAAACGTGGAGTAGTAATATGGGGTCTGCGCTTGAAATTCAGCAGCGCAGGTATCTACCATCTTATACACCCGCTTGATGCCCAATTGTACGCGTCGGTTGTATACATCATCTTCAGAGACATTGCCAAGCAGCCAAGCGATTTGCACATCCGAATACCCTTTTTGCTTCAGCGATAGGAAGAAATCTTTTGGGATGTTGTACAGCTGGTAGCGACGCAATTCGGTTTCCAAGAGCACCAGCTCTTGGATTTGCGATAAGAACCATTTGTCGATATGGGTAATCTTGCGAATGGATTCAAGGGGCACGCCTAACTCAAAAGCATCCTTGATATGGAAGAGGCGGTCGCTGCTCGGATGTTCGAGGCTGTACATGATTTCTTCTAGGTTCCGGATTTGCTTCCCATCGGCTCCAAGTCCATGGCGGCCAGTTTCCAGGCTTTGGCAGGCCTTCTGCAGGGCTTCGATGAACGTGCGGCCAATGGCCATCACTTCACCCACGGATTTCATCTGTAGGCCAAGTTCCCGGTTAGCTCCCTTGAATTTGGCAAAATTCCAACGGGGAACCTTTACAATCACATAGTCGAGCGTGGGTTCGAAGTAAGCCGAGGTGGTTTTGGTAATCTGATTTTCAATTTCGTCAAGGTTGTAGCCAATCGCCAGTTTGGATGCAATCTTGGCAATGGGATATCCGGTGGCTTTGGAAGCCAATGCGGAAGAACGTGATACACGCGGATTGATTTCGATAGCAATGATGTCTTCATTTTCCGGATTGACGGAAAATTGTACGTTACACCCTCCGGCGAAATTGCCAATGGCACGCATCATCTGGATGGCTTGATTACGCATATCTTGGTAGCAGCGGTCACTTAGTGTCATGCCCGGGGCTACGGTAATCGAGTCGCCTGTATGGATACCCATCGGGTCGAAGTTCTCGATAGTACAAATGATGATTACATTATCATTGCTATCGCGGAGCAACTCCAATTCGAATTCCTTCCAACCTAATACGGCCTGCTCTACCAATACCTCATGCGTAGGCGATGCTTGCAGCCCACGGCTGAGTGCTACCTCAAAATCTTCCTTTTTATGGACAAAGCCACCACCGGTGCCTCCCAAGGTGTAGGACGGCCGGATAACTAAAGGAAAACCAATCTCCTGGGCTGCTTCTTTTCCCTCAAGGAATGAATTGGCGATTTTGGATTTGGCCACGCCGATACCGATATCTACCATGAGTTTCCTAAACGCTTCACGGTTTTCGGTTTTTTCGATGGCGGCCACATCTACTCCAATAATTTCTATGTTGTATTTTTTCCAAAGACCACGTTCATCAGCTTCAATGCATAGGTTGAGCGCTGTCTGTCCGCCCATGGTAGGCAGTACAGCGTCTATGTGCTGCTCCTGCAAGATGGTTTCGATACTCTCGCATGTCAAGGGCAGCAAATACACATGATCGGCAATAACTTTGTCGGTCATGATGGTAGCTGGGTTGGAGTTGATGATGGATACTTTAATTCCTTCCTCTTTAAGTGAAAGGGCAGCCTGAGAACCAGAATAGTCAAATTCGCAAGCTTGTCCGATGACAATTGGGCCTGAGCCGATGATCAATACAGAATTAATGGAGGTGTTTCTGGGCATTATATGGAGAAAAATGTTAACAATTTCCAACTATTTTATGGCGCCAAAACAGTGAGAAAGCCCGGGGAATCTTGGTAGGATATTCCGACTGTTTTGTCGGAGTGCAAAGATACATTTTTTTATGAAATAAACGATTAATTATTTTTGATGAAGCGATTTCTATCCTACCACTTTTTAGGTATTTTGTTAGCCGTCACTAACTTTTTTTTTCAGAATGCGAATAAAAGTCTACTTTTGGGAATTAAAAATAGGGAGATAATATTAATTAGAAATTACATTATGAAAATTAAATTGACGTTGTTAGCTTTTTTCGCTGTATGTACCATGACGGTGTCTGCACAAAGTGATTACAAAAATTCAATTGGTATCCGCTTAGGTTCGGGGTATTATGATGCTGTCGCCGTTGCTTTCAAGACATTCATCAGCCAACCGGGTGCTTTAGAGTTTGACCTGGGATTCCGGCCTTATTCAGGGTGGGCCAAGCGGACAAACCTTTCTTTTTCTGGTGCGTACCAACATCATTTTCCCATCGGAGACATTGCAGGATTCAAATGGTTCGTAGGTGGAGGTGTTGTGCTATCCAATACCTTTTCTGATGTTGATGACGTAGATGGCTTCAATGCTGGAATTTATCCAACAGGCGGTGTGGACTACAAGTTAAAAAATGCACCCTTTGCTTTTTCAGCAGACATCAGACCTACAATCCATATCGTGAACGGCTCTGACTTTCGAGGCCGTGAAAATTTTTACGCCAATGGAGGTGTGACCGCAAGGTACACGTTTTAATGGTTAAAAGATAAAAAGTGCAATGGCCAGCCAATTCGTTTGGTTGGCCATTTTTGTGTCAGCTATTGCCAAAGAACGATCTTGGACAAATTATGGATGTCTCTTTTTTCGAGCTGTTAGTTGACCAATTCCGGCAGACATCTGCTCTGGAGTGGTTTGGAACCATCACAGGCTTTGTTTGTGTGTATCTTGCTGCTCGTCAGCATATCCTCAATTGGCCGATCAGTATACTCAGTGTTTCTGCATATGCTATACTATTTTATCAAAGTAAGCTATATGGCGATGCTGCACTGCAGTTTTATTTTCTTGGTACGGCTATATATGGATGGTACTATTGGGCAAAAAGAGACACGCAGGATATGAAACCAATTGTGTCACTGAGTACCAAACAGATTACCGGCGTAGTGGCGCTCACCACCGTATTGGCCTTTTTGCTGGGATTGTTTTTAAGCCATTTTACCGATACGGATGTGCCTTTTATAGACGGCACCTGTACGGCGCTCAGTTTTGTGGCCCAATTTCTCATGTCACGAAAAGTACTGCAAAACTGGTTGCTTTGGATTATTGTTGATATTTGCTATATTCCATTATATGTATATAAGGGATTAACACTGACTGCGGTATTGTACTTGGCTTTTGCCATCATCGCATATACCGGATACCGGGACTGGAGGAAGACATGGATAGCAAGCAACTGATAAAAATAGCGGTTGTCGGGCCCGAATCAACGGGCAAATCGAGCATTGCCGAACAGTTGGCCCGTCATTACGGCACTGTATGCGTGCCGGAATATGCGCGTGAATACTGTCGACATCTAAACCGCGAATACACGCTACAGGATGAAATGAACATGTTCTATGGCCAATTGGCCTTGGAGCGGAGCCTGCTGCCCCTTGCACAGAACAACCTCCTGATATGCGATACCATGTTCCTCACGATGAAGGTATGGTGCGACCACCTTTTTGGCCATACACCCCGCGAGATACACGAAGCACTGGAAACACCTAGTTATGAGTTTTACCTCTTGATGGATATCGACTTGCCTTGGGTGGATGATCCATTACGAGATTTTCCGGACCTTAGGGAGCATTTCATGCAGGTATGGCATCGCGAATTACAGGCAATCGGAGCGAACTATGCGGTTGTGTCGGGATTGAGGGAGGAGCGGTTTACGCATGCACTGGAAGCGGTCACACGGTTCCTCGCCAATTTGTAGATTTGCCAATTCGCACATTCGTGAATAAGCGAGTGTACGAATCGGCAAATAAGCGAATAAGCAAATCAATACCGATAATGCTCGGGTTTATAAGGCCCCTCTACCGGTACGCCAATATATTCCGCCTGATGGGGTTCCAAGATATCCAGCTCAACACCGATTTTCGCCAAATGCAGACGGGCTACCTTTTCATCCAGATGCTTGGGGAGTGTATATACCTTGTTTTCGTAGTTACCAGTGTTGGTCCATAATTCAATTTGGGCCAATGTTTGATTAGTAAACGAATTGCTCATCACAAATGATGGATGCCCTGTGGCGCAACCGAGGTTGACCAAACGGCCTTCGGCCAACAAGATGACATCTTTTCCCTCAATCGTATATTTATCTACTTGGGGTTTGATTTCGACTTTGGTATGGCCGTAATTCTGGTTGAGCCAAGCCACATCGATTTCGTTGTCGAAGTGGCCGATATTGCACACTACAGTCTTGTCTTTTAGGGTTTTGAAATGCTCGCCACGCACGATGTCACGGTTACCGGTGGTAGTAACCACGATGTCCGCTTCCTTGACAGCATTGGCAAATTTCTTTACTTCAAACCCTTCCATGGCGGCTTGCAGCGCACATATGGGATCTATTTCGGTGACGATAACCCGCACGCCTGCACTACGCAGCGACTCGGCCGAGCCTTTGCCCACATCGCCGTATCCAGCTACCACGGCAACTTTGCCAGCCAACATAAGATCTGTGGCGCGGCGGATGGCATCAACCAATGACTCGCGGCAACCGTATTTGTTGTCAAATTTGGATTTGGTGACGGAATCATTCACATTGATGGCCGGGAGGTGCAACGTGCCATTTTTCATACGTTCATATAAGCGATGTACACCGGTGGTGGTTTCCTCGGAAAGCCCCTTGATGCCTTCAATCAGTTCGGGATATTTGTCGAATACCATGTTAGTAAGGTCGCCACCATCATCCAATATCATGTTGAGGGGTTTCCGTTCTTCACCAAAGAAAAGGGTTTGTTCGATGCACCAATTGAATTCTTCCTCAGTCAGGCCTTTCCAAGCATAAACCGGAACACCGGTAACGGCGATGGCGGCGGCGGCATGATCCTGTGTGGAGAAAATGTTGCAGGACGACCAAGTGACTTCGGCTCCCAATTCGATAAGGGTTTCAATGAGCACGGCCGTTTGGATGGTCATGTGCAAGCAACCGGCGATGCGGGCACCCTTCAATGGCTTTGAAGCTCCGAATTCTTCACGGAGTGCCATGAGACCCGGCATTTCGGCTTCGGCCAATTCGATTTCCTTGCGGCCCCATTCGGCGAGGCTAATGTCTTTTACTTTGTAAGGGATGTATGAAGTTTCTATTGATGACATGGTTTCACGTTTTATTGAATGGCAAAATTACCTTATTTGATGCTGAATACCAAACGTTGACAGGCATCACATCACAAAATCTGACATTCATTTGAGACAAGGCATTTGTTTAGGGTCATGATGTAGTGTATCTTTGCACATTGAAATAGTTGTTAAACTAAAAGAAAGGACTAAACACGATGTATCCAGAATACTTGGTAGCGCCGATGCGCAAAGAATTGACCGATGTAGGTTTCGAAGAATTGAAAACACCGGAGGAAGTTGAGACGGTCATTAAACAAGACGGAACAGTTTTCGTAGTTGTCAATTCAGTATGTGGCTGTGCGGCTGCTAATGCCCGCCCTGCTGCGATTACCGCCGTCAAAAATGAGAAACACCCAGACAAGGTGGTGACAGTTTTTGCAGGGATGGAGAAAGACGCGGTTGACGCGGCTCGCTCATACATGCTGCCTTATCCACCATCTTCACCTGCCATGGCCTTGTTCAAGGACGGTAAATTGGTGCACATGATTGAGCGCCACCAGATCGAAGGCCGCCCCGCACAAATGATTGCTGATAATTTAGTGGCAGCATTTGATGAATATTGCTAGTATTGCCGTTTAAATTTTTGAGTTAATAAAAAAACCATCCCGAATTTTCGGGATGGTTTTTTTATGGGTCTGAATTTGGTTTCGTTGCCGATTAATATTCAATCGGTATATTCAGCTCCACGCGGCTGCCGCGTTGCGGTACACCTACAATCCTTACGATGTTGCGTTCGGAGTCGGCCAAAGCCGCTTCCACAGCGTCCGCATTGTTGACGGGTTTACCATTAATATGGGTAATGACCAATCCACGTTGTACATTAAAGTAGTCGAACAGTCCTCCACGATGCACTTGCGTTACGACCACACCAGATGATATCCCTAGCTCCTTTTTCTTCGCATCGGTAGCGGGCACAAACCCAGCCCCCAGCTTGTTGTATATTTCCGTTGCGCTACGCGTTGCGGCAGTTTCTTTTTCAGCTGCGGCTGCAGAAGAGCGGGTATCTTCCTTCAAGGTAACCGTTACATCCCGTTCCTTGCCGTCACGTTTGTAAGTCAATTTCACCTTGTCGCCTGGGCGTAAACGGTAGATGCGTTCTTGCAATTCAGCAGACGAGGTGATGGTACGGCCCTCTAGTTTGGTGATGATGTCTCCCGCTTTGATTCCTGCTTCTACAGCAGCACCTTTTTCCGTTACACCGTTTACATAGAGGCCATTAATATCTTCAATGCCTAATTCCTTGGCTGCTGATGGGTTCAACTCCCTAAACGTAATGCCAATCAAACCGCGTTTTACCTCTCCAAACTTTACAAAATCATCCGAAATTTTCTTTACAATGTTTACCGGTACGGCAAATCCATAGCCCGCGTAGTACCCTGAAGGCGACATGATGTTGGAGTTGATGCCGATCAATTCGCCATTGGCATTGACCAATGCACCCCCACTGTTGCCTTTGTTAATGACCGCATCGGTTTGGATAAAGGATTCTACGGCATTTGCGATAAACTCTTCCTGTTCATTTTGCGGTTGGCGATAGCCTTGTTGTTGCTGATCCCGCTGATATTGCTGGTATTGTTCGGCCCGGATAATACCGGTGGAACGCCCTGTAGCACTTACGATACCGGCAGTAACGGTGGATTCCAATCCCAAAGGATATCCCACAGCCAATACCCATTCCCCAATGCGAACCTCGTCCGAATCACCCAACTTGGCAAAAGACAGGTTTTTGGCGTTAATTTTAATCAATGCAATATCCGTATTCGGATCCCTACCGATTACCTTGGCTTCCAATACACGTTTATCGGTCAGCGTAACCTCAATTTTATCGGCGTCTACTACCACATGGTTATTGGTCACGATATACCCATCGTCTGAGATGATCACTCCCGAGCCCGTTGCCTGGGCTGGTTGCGCGCGTTGTTGCCGTTGTCGGGGCATGCCAAAAAATTCCTCGAACAAATCAAGAGGGTCCTGTCCGCCTCCCCCTCTGGATTGGCGTGCAGCATAAGTGGTTTTAATATTGACCACCGCAGGGGCTACTACCGCCGCCGCCTGGGTGAAATCCGGGTTTCCGGTAGACGATACCACATTCGGAACCGGATCATTGGCATAATGTAATTCTTGTCTTTCTTCAAAAGACATTTTGCTTTCCTGTTTGTTTTCAAACAATTTGTAACCGCCCAATGCAATCAAGCCTCCTGTGAGTGCGGTCAATAATGTTAATCCTAATTTTTTCATGATATTTCCAATCGTTATAAGTCGAAAATTTTTGCTGTTGCAAAATGATGTTCAAATGTAATACCATTTGTCACACCAAAGCAAATGTATGGCTGCACTTTTCTGTTAAATAATGTTAAAGCAAATAAATGGGAAACACCTTGTTGCTTTTCACTTAACGTGCTGAAATATTGAACGGATATAATTACCTTTGGCCCTCCAATGGAAACACATTTGTTCTATAAATACCAGGGCGCTGGCAACGATTTTATTGTTATTGACAACCGAAATGGGCTGTTTGATAGGAATAACGCGGATTTGGTGCATCGCCTTTGCGATAGAAAGTTTGGTATAGGAGGGGATGGATTGATGCTATTGCAGCATGCAGCAGGTTATGATTTTGAAATGGTATACTACAATGCCGATGGACGCGAAGGAAGCATGTGTGGCAATGGTGGGCGCTGTATTGTAGCCTTTGCACGGGATCTAGGACTCATTGACCGTGAAGCTGACTTTTTGGCAGCTGACGGTGGGCATCGTGCTTATATGCATGATCAACAGGGATGGATAAGCCTGCAGATGATCGATGTAAATGAAATCAAACAGGACGGTGATGCCTATATAGTCAATACCGGTTCGCCACATTACATCAAGCTGGTAGATGGCCTTAATCTCTTCCCCGTGGTTGAAGAAGGACGTAAAATCCGTTATAGTAATGCTTATCGGAGTGAAGGCATAAATGTGAATTTCGTAGAGGCTGACGGCTTGGGTTATTTTGTCCGCACGTATGAACGTGGCGTGGAGGATGAGACGTTGGCATGCGGAACGGGTGCCACGGCTGTGGCGTTGGCCATGGCTTGGCATGAAAGTAAGGATGGTGAATTGGAAACCCCCATACGGGTGGCAGGAGGAAATCTGAATATCCGTTTTTCCAAAAAAGGGAGCCTCTTTACACAGGTGTTTTTAGTGGGGCCTGCTGAATTTGTTTTCGAAGGTAAGGTTGCTTGGTGACATGAGACTTCCCCGTTTTTTGATATACTACCATGTGTTTGCTTTGCTTGTGGCATTACTAGCTGTGGGATTACAACACGTCGTTGATCCTACAATAATACTTAGTCCCCATTTTTGGTTGCTTTTTACCGTGGTTTTTATCCTTACGCTGGTGGCCTATGTGTTGAGCGATTTGGGCATCCGCAAAGGAGAAGAATTATCTGTTTACGGTCCCATTGCCGGACTTTTCGTCAAGCTACTCGCTTGCTTGGCCGTAGTAGCCATATTAATAATTAAATTCCCTGAAAATAAGGTTCTTACAGCCCTTAACTTTTTTTCACTATATTTCTTGTTTACGGTCTTTGAAGTTATATGTTTGTTGCGTAACTTGCGCGACCAAAAGAAATCTTAAAAAATTGGGAATAGATGAATTTTAGGCACTTTTTCAACTCAAAAAAAATCACCTTCACAGCAATTTTCGTTGTTTTTGCCATATTTTCAACTGTAAGAGCCGCCAATAGTATTTCCGTTGATAGTGCCGCCGTTGTTGCCCAAGGAGCTCATGGGGAGGAGAAATTTAACCCGACTGAGATCATCATGGAGCATATCAGTGATGCCCATGATTGGCATATTTGGGGAGATTTATCGCTTCCGCTACCGATCATATTATATACGGATAAAGGATTTGAGTTTTTCTCTTCGGGACAGTTCCATCATGGAACGCATGATTATGAAGGAAAGCATTATACCTATAGGTTGGTAGATAAGAAAAAAATCTGGGTGGTGGGAGCCAATGGGGAAGTTGATGAAGCAGCCTCAGGCCGTGTTTGGGATTTTTCAATCACTAAGAACGTCGCTTCCATGTTCTTATCGGTGTTTATATTAGTCTTGTTGTTTTCGTCTGTTGCCAGGACCTACAAAAAGCGAGAAGGTAAAGCACCTAAGGGATTCCAGTCACTTATCGAGCCTATTATATTGTTTGTGCGTGACGATATTGCTAAGCCAAACATCGGCCATAAATATGCCCGGTTCATGCCTTTATTATTGACCATTTTCTTTTTTATTTGGTTTAACAACTTATTGGGATTGATACCGATTTTTCCGGGAGCGGCCAACGTGACGGGAAATATTGCGACCACGTTGGTTTTGGCGCTAGTTGTTTTGGTCGTAGTCAATGTCAATGGTAATAAATATTATTGGAAGCATATCCTCATGCCTGATGTGCCTTGGTGGCTGTATCCAATCATGATTCCTGTTGAATTGGTAGGCGTGATTTCTAAGCCATTCGCATTGATGATTCGTTTGTTTGCCAACATCACTGCTGGCCACATCGTTATTCTGAGCCTTATTTCGTTGATATTTGTCTTTCAATCATTGGCAGTAGCTCCAATTTCATTGGCTTTTGTGTTATTCATGAATGTATTGGAACTGTTGGTTGCATTTTTACAGGCATTCATTTTTACGTTGCTCACCTCCTTGTTTATCGGGATGGCTATAGAGGAGCATCATTGATTTTAGTAAATACTTAATAGATCAATATACATTAAATTAAATTAGTTATGGTAGGTTCAATTGCGGCACTTGGTGCTGGATTAGCGGTTATCGGTGCCGGTATCGGTATCGGACAGGTGGGTGGCAAAGCGGTAGAAGGTATCGCGCGTCAGCCTGAAGCTGCTTCAAAAATTCAGACAGCTATGATTATCGCTGCGGCACTTGTAGAAGGTGCGGCACTTTTTGCAATCGTAGTGTCTTTGATGGGATTGTAATCCATCATAAGTTGCTGAATGGAAAAAAAGCCGGGCTCCTAACGATTGGTTTTGCTCCCGGCTTTTATTTACACAACGTAGAAATTAAGAACTGAATATGAGTTTTGATATTGGTAATCCAAGTTATGGATTGGTATTTTGGACATTAATTGCTTTTTTGCTGCTGTTGGTGCTGTTACGGAAATTCGCATGGAAGCCAATTATCCAGGCGTTGAATGAGCGGGAAACCTCCATCGAAAATGCCTTGGCATCCGCCGAAAAGGCAAAGGAGGAAATGGCACGGCTATCTAATGAAAACGAGCAGTTGCTTAAGCAAGCTCGTGTCGAACGGGATACAATTCTTAAAGAAGCCAAAGAACTTAAGGACCAAATTGTGACGGATGCTAAAGTACAAGCGCAAACCGAAGGGGCCAAGTTGATTGAACAGGCAAAAAAAGAAATCGACGATCAGAAGAAACGGGCAATGGCCGAAGTGAAAAACCAAGTGTCTTCGCTTGCTATAGATATTGCGCGCACAGTGCTTCAAAAGGAATTTGAAGACAACAAAAAGCAAGAGGCTTTGGTGGCAGACTTGCTGAAGGACGTAAAATTGAATTAATAGGCCCCTGAAGCTAATCGCATAACGATATGTCAGAGTTTAAAGTTGCATCACGGTACGCAAAATCATTGATTGATTTGGCGCAGGAGCAAGGTAGCCTTGAAACCGTAAAAGGGGATATGGCGCAATTCATAGCGGTATTGCGTGCCAGTAAGGAGCTGCAGGCTGTGCTTAAGAATCCAATCATAAAACAGGATAAGAAGAGCAAGATTCTAGATGCATTGTTCGAAGCAAAGATACACCCCTCTATAACGGCATTTTTCCACATCATGGTACGAAAAGGCCGCGCCGGTATATTGTATGCCACAGCACAGGAATTTATCCGCGAATACAATGAGGTGAAAGGTATTGTAAAAGCGACCGTAGCATCAGCCGTGGCATTTTCGCCTGAGCATCTTGATATACTGGAAAAAATAATTGCCAGCGAAATTAATGCAAAAATAATTTTAAAAAATAAGGTAGACGCCACATTGATTGGTGGGTTTATAATTACTGTGGGTGATAAGCAAATCGATGCTAGCATAGCCGGTAAACTCCATAAGCTCGAACGCCATTTTAAATCCCAAGTTGTTAATTGATGAACTTCCAAAGATGGGAGTCAAAAAAAAGTTAAATAGCAAAAAACCCCTAATAATAGACAAATGATAGAGGTAAGACCAGATGAAGTATCGGCAATTTTGAGAGAACAATTGTCGGGCTTTAAATCAGCAGCCGAACTCGAAGAAGTAGGTACCGTATTACAAGTGGGTGACGGTATCGCTCGTATTTACGGCTTGACCAAGGTTCAGTCGGGTGAACTGGTTGAATTTGATAGTGGATTGCAAGGTATCGTATTAAACCTTGAAGAGGACAATGTAGGTGTTGTACTTCTTGGCCAATCGGATGAAATAAAGGAGGGAGACACCATCAAACGTACACGCCGCATTGCTTCCATTAAAGTGGGTGAAGGTATGCTGGGTCGTGTGGTGAATACATTGGGGCAACCCATAGATGGCAAGGGTCCTATCTTAGGCCAAACCTATGAAATGCCTATCGAACGCAAAGCGCCGGGTGTCATCTTCCGTCAACCGGTAAACGAGCCATTGCAAACAGGTATCAAAGCGATTGACGCCATGATTCCGATTGGACGTGGTCAACGTGAATTGGTTATTGGCGACCGCCAAACAGGTAAAACAGCTGTTTGTATAGATACCATCATCAACCAAAAAGAGTTTTACGATGCAGGTGAACCGGTATTCTGTATCTATGTGGCTATCGGCCAAAAGAATTCCACGGTAGCCAATATTGTGCGTACACTGGATGAAAATGGGGCCATGCCTTACACCGTTGTGGTGGCAGCGTCTGCGGCAGACCCAGCGCCTATGCAATTTTATGCGCCCATGGCGGGAGCCGCTATCGGTGAATTTTTCCGCGATACGGGCCGTCCGGCCTTGATTATCTATGACGACTTGTCGAAACAGGCCGTAGCCTATCGTGAGGTGTCACTATTGTTGCGCCGTCCCCCAGGTCGCGAAGCCTATCCTGGTGATGTATTCTACCTGCATAGCCGCCTTTTGGAACGTGCTGCGAAGATCAATGGGTCAGATGCAATTGCCAAGAACATGAATGATTTGCCCGATTCCATTAAAGACATCGTGAAAGGTGGTGGGTCACTAACAGCGCTACCGATTATCGAAACCCAAGCAGGTGACGTATCGGCTTACATTCCCACTAACGTGATTTCCATTACTGATGGCCAGATTTTCTTGGAATCCAATCTCTTCAATGCTGGGGTGCGTCCAGCGATCAACGTAGGTATCTCGGTATCACGTGTGGGTGGCAACGCGCAAATCAAATCCATGAAGAAAGTGGCAGGTACATTAAAGCTGGACCAAGCGCAGTACCGTGAATTGGAAGCATTTTCAAAATTCGGTTCGGACCTAGACACGGCTACCAAAGCGGTGTTGGATAAAGGTGTGCGTAATGTGGAAATTCTCAAGCAAGGACAGTTTTCACCCGTTGCCGTTGAAAAGCAAGTCGCTATTATTTATGCCGGTGTAAAAGGCTTGTTCCGTAGCGTCCCGGTAAATAAAGTAAAGGAATTTGAAGCGGAGTACCTCCAACAATTAGAACAGCGCCATCCCGAAGTGTTGAAAGCATTGAAAGCAGGTAAATTCACGGACGAACTTACTAATGTAATGGATACTGTGGCCAAAGAGTTGGCTGGAAAATATTAATAATTTAGACATGAGACATTAGATTTGAGATTTGAGATTTTTGATATGGGATTTTTGCTGATATTTTCCATGTCTCACATCTCATATCTCACATCTCACATCTAAGATATGGCAAACTTAAAAGAAGTAAGGAACCGGATCACATCGGTCAGCTCCACACAGCAGATTACCAAGGCCATGAAAATGGTTTCGGCCGCCAAACTCAAGCGTGCTACGAATGCCATTGTGCAATTGCGGCCCTATGCCAACAAGTTGAGGGAGATTTTGGCCAGTGTCTCTGCGAGTGTGGAAGGTAGCGCTTCTCCATACACGGTCGACCGCAAGCCAAACCAGGTATTAGTGGTGGTGATTGCCTCCAATAGAGGGTTGGCTGGGGCGTTCAACGCGAATGCGATGAAGACCGCCAACCGGCTGATTGCCGAGAAGTACGGTGAACAGCTTAAGGCAGGAAATGTAAGCATCATTGCCATTGGAAAAAGAGCCCAGGATTATTACCAAAGGCGCAAGTACCGTGTAATAGGTGATAACAGCGAATTGTTTATGGCGCTTAATTTCGAAAACACGTCGAAGATTACCGAGGCCATCATGAAGGGGTTTTCGGATGGCGACTATGACCGTGTAGAGTTGGTATACAACCAGTTCAAAAATGCAGCTGTACAAATCCTTACCACCGAACAACTGCTCCCTTTATTGCCTACAACAGTAGGATTGGACCAACCAAAGTCGGAAGTGGATTACATCATTGAACCATCCAAAGAAAAAATCATTGAGGAATTGATTCCAAAAGCCATCAAGACGCAGCTATTTAAGGCGGTGCTGGATTCGCATGCTGCTGAGCATGGCGCGCGGATGACAGCAATGGATAAGGCTACCGACAATGCAGGAGAGTTATTGAAAGCACTTAAATTATCCTATAATCAGGCTCGGCAAGCCGCTATTACCACTGAGCTTACGGAAATCGTAAGTGGCGCGGCCGCATTATCCAATGGATAGTTTCAATCAGATGATAGCATAATGAAGGGGCCTGACGGCCCCTTTTTTTGCAGCCACGGAGTATCAATTTTTGGAAGAGAAATATGCAACCATTAAAAATACCTGAAAATAGGTATTGCTGTATAGCAAACAAATGTAGTACTTTTGTGTTATAAGCTCCACAAGGTGATTCAATGCGCCTTTGGCAGGGTTATTGAGTAATTGAGTGTGAGATGTGCTGAGTTGAATTATTGGTCAATAATTCATTATTATTGTACATATTGTAGCAAGAGGAGGGGTGTTTTCGGTTAACCAATCAGGATGGGAGAGCTACATTAAAACCCATACATGAAAAAATTAATACTTCGCTTCAAAACTGTACCTCGCTGGGCAATTTTGTTGCTGGACTTACTGATATTGACTTGGTCTTTTTCCTTATCTTATTTTATTGCTAATCAATTTAATTTCAATGACATCATTCGAGGTCATTTCTTTATAAGCACGGCCTTATATAGTGGTATTGCATTGCCGGTGTTTTTTTTGATGCGGATACATACTGGATTGATTAGGTATTCGGATACACGGGATATGCTGAAGATATTTTCAGCCATGCTCATCACCACGTTAACCTATATGGTGGCCATTTATTTAGTATTGAAACCTCTTTTGGAGATTACGGCCTCGGAAATGATTTTGGTGATGCTGATTAACTTTTTCATTGCGATATCTTTCCTCATCATGCTCCGTATCGTCGTGAAAAGCGTTTATTTCATGTTAATGAGGAAGATACGTGACGTTGACACGGTGAGGGTATTGATTTATGGAGCGGATCAAAATGCCATCATGGCCAAACAGGCCTTGGAAAACAGCACGGAATCCAAATTTATCATTATAGGTTTTATCGATACAGGCAGAAGTAAGCTAAATAGCTACATCGAACGGAAGAAGGTCTATCATGTGAAGGATCTCGCCGTCTTGAATGATAAGTATTCGATAGACCAGATGATTTTCGTGAAGGATCATTTGGGCCACCGGGATAAAAAGGTCATCGTAGAACGTTGTTTAAGGTTGGGTATCAAGGTGCTTACCGTTCCGCCAGTTACGGAATGGGCGTCGGGAAGATTGAAATTGCAACAAATAAAAACCCTTCGTATCGAGGATTTGCTACAACGTGCGCCCATTAAGATCAATAACGACCAGATTTGCGATGACCTTTGTGGTAAACGTATCCTGATCACGGGTGCCGCGGGATCCATTGGTTCCGAAATCGTGCGCCAGGTACTGCGTTATGATCCCCAGATGCTTATCTTATGTGACCAAGCGGAGTCGCCGATGCATGAAATCCAATTGGAAATCGAAGAAAAATTCCCAGAAAGCAATGTGGTTGTAGCCATCGCGGATATTCGCAACCTGGAACGGATGCATCAAATATTCAACGATTATCGGCCTGAACTGGTGTACCATGCCGCGGCGTATAAGCATGTGCCCATGATGGAGAAAAACCCTGGTGAAGCGGTAAGCACCAATATAGGCGGAACAAAGAATATAGCAGATCTATCTATCCTTTTTGGCGCCAAGAAGTTTGTGATGATATCTACGGATAAAGCAGTAAACCCGACTAATGTGATGGGTGCTTCAAAGCGCATCGCCGAGATCTATACGCAAAGCCTTGATGAAATACAATCTATTCAACTGGTGGATGCAGCTACTGGAACGAGCAAATTGATGAAGGGGACGCGTTTCATCACCACCCGGTTTGGCAATGTGTTGGGTTCAAATGGGTCCGTGATACCGCGTTTCAGTTCACAAATTGAAAAAGGCGGCCCCATCACGGTAACGCACCCCGAAATCACTCGGTATTTTATGACCATACCCGAAGCTGTGCAGCTAGTATTGGAAGCGGGTACGATGGGCAATGGTGGCGAAATTTATGTGTTTGATATGGGTAAACCTGTGAAAATTGTTGATTTGGCTAAAAAAATGATCCAACTCGCGGGACTCAAACCAGAAAAGGACATCGAAATCATTTATACCGGTCTACGAAGCGGAGAAAAACTGTATGAAGAATTACTGAGTGATGGCGAAAAAGTGCTGCCTACCCATCACGACAAAATCAACATCGCTCGGGTCAATCCGGTGGACCATGAACATGCAAAACGTATTATTTATGAATTGCTTGCTTTGAATGAACGGAGAAACAGCAGTGGTATGGTTCGAAAAATGAAAGAGATTGTCCCCGAATTTCTCAGCAAGAATTCTCCCTTTGAAGCGCTTGATTCGGTGGGGTAAACGGCTGACATCCGATAACTGACAGCCAATAGCTTAATAAATCACCACCTAATCAATGCACTTGCCCAAGTAAATCCTGAGCCAAAAGCAGCGAGGCAGATCAAATTACCATCCTTAATTCTCCCCGCCTCCCAAGCCTCACATAATGCAATCGGAACCGATGCTGCGGTGGTATTTCCGTATTTTTGGATATTATTGAACACTTGATTATCATCCAAGCCTAGTAGCTTCTGCACATATTGGCTGATGCGAAAATTAGCCTGATGAGGTATGAGCAGATCAATATCTTGTTCCGTAAAACTGTGTGTCGATAATGCTTCCTTGATGACTTCCGGAAATTTTACGATCGCTTTTTTGAATACGGCGGGCCCATCCATGTAGGGTAGTGCGGCCCCACTTTCCAATTGTTCCGTAGTAAGAAAGAGCCCTCCCAACTCCTGATCTGGGAAGGGCGGTTTATCCTTCATCCATTTGTTGGCATGAGCACCGGGATAATACATGGCCAATATTTCAGCATCGGCACCATCGCTATGGAGATGGGTGCTTAAGATGCCCTTTCCCTTTTCTTGAGTAGGTTGGAGTACAACTGCACCCGCGCCATCACCGAAAATGACCGACATATTACGGCTGCGTGTCTCAAAATCCATGGCAAATGAGTGCTTTTCACTTCCCACTACCAAAATGTTTTTGTACATACCCGTTTTAATGAACTGATCAGCCACGGATAATGCGTATACAAAGCCCGAACATTGGTTACGTACATCCAATGCACCTATTTCATGCATACCCATTTCACGTTGCAGCAATACCCCACAACCTGGAAAATAATAATCGGGGCTTAATGTGGCAAATACGATGAAATCAATATCCTGAGCCGTAGTCTTCGCCCGCTCAATGGCTATTTTAGCGGCTTCGATGGCCATTGTGGTGGTAGTTTCCGCATAACGATCCGCAAAACGGCGTTCCTGTATGCCAGTGCGCTCCTGTATCCATTCATCACTCGTATCCATGAAACGGGTTAAATCGTGATTGGTATAGACGTTCTTGGGAACGTAATACCCTATGCCAGCTATTTTTGATTGGTACATGTATGTCAATCTTTTATAGGTTTATAACATGCAATTGTACGGAAATTTTATAAAAAGAAGTAATTTTGTCTTTATGACCATCGAAACGCAAGAAGAAACCTTTACACTGGACGAAGTATTGTCCGCTATTACGCCCAGTCACAAGCTTATTCTCTGGAATGATGATACCAACACATTTGAGCATGTGATTAGTTGTTTGATGAAACATTTGCAATACACTGAACCCGAAGCTGAAAAAATCGCATGGAAAGTACATACGGATGGCAAATGCGCTGTATTGGAAGGAAGCTACACCGAGGTGGATGTGTACCGAAAAATACTCAAATCAGAAGGATTGACGGTGAGCGTGGAGTAGGGGTGATCCCATACGTAACAATGTAATCGAAGCAGTTCCCAAGCTGTAATAATGCGGTTACTATAGGTGTATGGTTACGATAAAAGCACAATCTTTGTGGCAGAATATTCAGATACTATTTTATTAGATAGACAAAATGGACTTTGCGCGTAACATAAGGATTGGATGGATTTTTTTAATCGTTATTTTTATTTTACCCTTAGGTGTGGCTGCACAGGAGGGGAATGCAAAAGTATCGGGTGTAGTCATTGATGAGGCATCAAAGGAGCCAGTGGGCTTTGCCAGTGCAACCTTATTGAAGCAAGACTCAGAAAATTATATCAACGGAATGCAAACGGCAGCGGATGGTAAAATCTTATTTACTGATGTCGCTCCAGGGACATACATGGTGCGGGTCACTTATGTAGGGTATGAAGACCTTCTAAAGGAAAATATTGTCGTCGAAGCGGGGAAGGATGTAGATTTGGGCGGCATTTTATTGAAGTCATCCGGCGAGTTGCTGGAAGAGGTGGTGGTTGAAGGTACTCCACCCGCCATGCAATTAGGGATAGACCGCAAAATTTTCAATGTGGCGCAAAGCACCATCAGTGTAGGGGGCACGGCTACGGATCTGCTTGCCAATGTGCCTTCGCTACAGGTTGATATGGATGGAACGGTGAGTTTACGTGGATCCAGTAGCGTGCGCATACTGATCAATGGCCGTGAGTCGGCGATGGCGGGTAGTGATATCACGCAGTTTCTACAATCGCTACCGGCAAATTCTGTTGAACGTATTGAAGTAATAACCAATCCGTCTTCAAGGTACGATGCTGAGGGGCAGTCGGGCATCATCGATATTATCCTCAAGAAAAATACCCGCTCAGGACTTAATGGTGCAATCAATGCCTCAGGAGGCTCGTATAATAATTATATGGCGGGCTTAAACCTGAATTTCCGGGATGAAAAATTCAACTACTTTGGCAGCTATACATTTAACCGCCGGAATATGGTGGGCAATGGGGTGAATAATACGGAATTATTGACCAATAATAGCCTTACAAATAATGTGAGTGAAAGTGAACGATTAGGGCTTAACCATGGTGTGCAATTAGGGCTGGACTATTATTGGGGAGAAAAAACCGTGATTGGCTTATCCGGTAACCTCAGCTTGCGGGGTAATGAACGGAATGAAGATTTATTTTATAATTATCTTAACCACTCTTCCTTATCGGGTACCAGCACACGGTTGTCAAGGCAGGATGAGGATGACCTTGGTTTTGACCTTAACCTTGATATAAGGCGTAGCTTACGTAATGACGGGGAGCAATTGATTGCTAACGTAGCTTTTGGCAAAGATAGCGAAGAGGGGATCAATACGTTTAATCAGGATTATTCCCAACCTCCGGGGGGGGAATATGAGCGGATGCGGATTAATGACACGGAAGAAGATGGGCGAAATCTCAACCTCCAATTGGATTATGTGAGGCCTTTTAGTGAAAATCATAAGTTTGAAGCGGGATACCGCTCCATCATTAGGTCAAGCCAGGATTATCAATATTCCCAGTCCGACTCCACTGGGGGAGGATTGTTGCCCGATTACAGCGTGAGTAATGATTTTGACATGACCAGCACCGTGCATGCCCTTTATACCAATTACCAGAATAAATTGACTGATAAGCTTGGGTTTCAAGTCGGGTTGCGGGCGGAGCAAGCTTATTTGGATACGGAATTGGGCTTACTTACCCCCGGCCTTCCGGAAAATGAACAGCAGATAGAAGGAAAACTTGATTATTTCAGAATTTATCCCAGTGTTTTTTTAACACAGGAGTTTGGTAATGAAAATCAGTTGCAATTGAGTTACACACGCAGGGTAAGCAGGCCCAGGGGTTGGCAGGTCAATCCGTTTGTGGATGTATCCGATAATTTGAACCGCCGCCAAGGGAACCCCAATCTCCTGCCTGAAGACATTCATTCGTTTGAACTGGGATATACCAAGACCTGGAGTTCACTTATACTTACATCGTCCATCTATCACCGGATTGTCAATGATGTGGTACAACCCATTATCATTGAGGTCGATGAAAATACGGGGGTCACGTTGATGCAATGGCAAAACATTAGTCGCAATGAGGCCACGGGGTTTGAGTTGATATCCAAGATTGATTTTTCCAAAAAATGGGATGTTATGGCCAATGTGAACGCCTTTCAAACCCGTTTCAGAGGTAGTGAAGCTTTTGGGATAGCACCATCCGAGGGATTCAGTTGGAATGCAAATGCAACAACCAATTACCGTTTTACATCGACCCTTTCGGCCCAAGCACGTTTCGATTATCAGGCCCCCCGTATCATGGCGCAGGGAAAGGGTATCGAAACCTTTGTTGTTGATGCGGGTGTGAAACTGGATGTTTTGAATAAAAAGGGAAGCATTATGTTTAATGTACGGGATTTGCTTAACCAGCGTAGGTGGGGCGGATATACGGTTTCAAACAATGTATACCGTTATTTTGAGAGTCGCTGGATGCGTAGAATGTTCATGTTGTCATTCAATTACCGCTTTGGGCAGCAAGATTTCCAGGACAAGGATAAACGCCGGAAGCAGGATATGGATGATTTCAATGGGGGTGAAGAATTTTAGGTTGGTCTAATAGCCAACCTAACCTCAGAATAAAGATTTCAATTCTTCTAATGCCGATATACTTTTCCTGACATCCGAGGGTATCTCGGCTTTATTGGGATTGAAATAAATCGCATCCATGCCTATATTCTGGGCTCCGCGGATATCTGCCTCTAGGCTATCACCTACCATCACACTCTGGGGAATCTCCGTTTTGGCATTAGCGATGGCATAATGGAAAATTTGGGGATGAGGTTTATGAACACCCACCGTCTCGGAAATCACGATCGTAGCGAAATATTTTTTCAGATCACATCGGGTCATCTTGATCTCGGCTGCATCGCCAAAGCCGTTCGAGATAAGATGCAGGGTATATTTTTCCTGCAAATAGCCAAGTGTTTCATGCGCGTAGGGAAATAGATTAGTCTTTTGTGGACATAACCGCAAATAATCCGTTTCAAAAGCTATTGGAAATAATTTGGGATCTACACCCAATTCGATGAACGTATCCGCAAAACGGGCCTCCCGCAATTCGGATTTGTTTATTTTGCCATGGTGGTACAGTGCCCATAGGCGCTGGTTATTCCTGTTGTATGTTTCAATGAATACATCTGCAGCGCCAATGCCGATACCATGGAAGTGATAGGTGTCAAACAGCTCCATCAATGTTTCTTCCGCATTTTTTTCGAAATCCCAGATGGTGTGGTCCAAATCAAAGAAAATGTCCTTTTTGAGGGTGTTATGCATAGGACAAACTTAGATAAACGGCCGTTTATATGCAAGTTTATTCACTAACGCTAACCTTTAATGGTGTTCATGATTGCTTCGCAATTATCGGTCTTTCATCTGTCGTTTAGTTTTCTAAGCTGCTCACGGATATACGTTCCGGCTTCAGTCAAATGCCCCGTGCCCCAATTGCCCATTGTTGGCGCATCGGGAAGGAGGATGGCAGTAGTTTCCTTTTTGTCTGTTAGATTCCAATTTGCCCAGCTCAGTTGCCGTTCTTCCATCCAAGTCATCCAGCTGTCCGTTTTCTCCCGGTCAAACATGCCATCTCCATCGGACTCACCGACACCCCATTCGGTAACAAACAATGGAATCCCCAGCTCCAGAGCCGTATTGGCCTTATGCCGTAGATTTTCTTGATGATAGGGGTCGCTAGCATAGAAGTGAAGGGAGTAAGCAATATTGGTATAATCCGTTATGGGGTCTTGTGCGGCTATGTCTACATCTTGATCCCAATGAGGGGTGCCTACGACAATCAGGTTGTCGGGGTCATATTTTCGAATTTCCTCGATGACTTCCAGTGCATATGCTTTGATGACGGACCATGTTTGTCTTTCGGGCTCGTTCCAGATTTCGTAGATGATATTCGGCGTGCCGGCATATAGTTGGGCCATTTGCGTAAAGAAAGCCTTGGCTTGTTCTCTGTTTCTGTCAGCATGGTGGTCGTGCCAGTCGATAATTACATAAATACCCAGTTTGATAGCGCGGTCTGCCACTTTGCACATCAGTGCCGTCTGCTCTTCGGGTTTTTGTAGATAGCCTTCCTTAGGTTCAATAGCCATCGATTGCCGAATGAGTGAAACCTTGAAATCATCAACCAACCAATCGACCACATCATTATTGTAATATTTCTTGCCCTCCCATATACTCCAAGAGAAGCTGATGCCACGTAATTGCGGCGATACCCCATATTGGTTGATGATGCGATTGCCCGCAGTTTGCAAGGAACCATGTTTTTGCACAGGAGTAAGGGCTTCTTGGGCACTAAGCTGATAAGTGAAAGTAAGCATGACGATTGCCAATATTTGGCAAATGAAAGAATCTATGGTATTCATCGCGGTTACAGTTTATTTCATCATAAAGTTTGTTCTTTAAAGGCCTCATGGCAGCGGTTGCGATTCTTTTAAAAAACCCCTGGTAGTAGGGAGTAAATATATGCATTTCGCTTATTTTCTTACTCACAGTAAGGGAAATGAAAAATCAAAAAAAAGCGATTAGCGATCAAAATCTCACGTCTCAGTCATATTGTCATCTATTATTTGCTTTTAATCCTTGTAAATCGATACTTTTGTGGTTGCTATTCAGGAGTTTGGTATGCGGAAACCGTTGGTGTTATTTTATTTTCTTGTTTTTTATGCAACTGCACAACTGGTTTGGTGGGGAGTATTGCTCATTGAGTCCCAGCCACACCGGAAAGTGATGATCATTGGTGAAGGCATATTTTTTATGCTCATCTTTGTGGTTGGGGCGCTCAAATTAAAAAAGGCGTTCGTGCGTGAGCACAAGATACAACAACAGCAACAAAATTTCCTTTTGGCTGTTACTCATGAACTTAAGTCGCCACTTGCTTCCATTAAATTGGCTATCCAAACCATCCTAAAACGCAACCTGAACAAGGAGCAGCAAGCGCAATTCCTTTCCAATTCGCTCAAAGACATTGAGCGTTTGGATGATTTGGTAGGGAATGTGTTGATTGCGACTAAATTGGAAAACGCACGGCGCAATTTCCCCAAGGAAGATATCAACTTGACCGAACTGGTTCAACATGTTGCAGGACGGCTGCAGATTCATTCGTGTACCTCACAAATCATTAAGACTGAACTGGCTCCCGATATCCATATTGAAGGCGATAGGTTTGCCTTGACCAATGTCGTGACTAATTTGATTGAAAATGCCGTCAAATATTCACCCCCATGCGCTCATGTATTTGTAAAACTAGCGGAGGATAATGGCAGTGTCTCCTTTTCAGTGGCCGACCATGGGATAGGGATTCATGAAGATGACAAGAAGCGTATATTTAATAAATTTTACCGGATAGGCAACGAAGACACACGGAAAACAAAGGGCACTGGTCTGGGTTTATATATCGTTAAGACTGTTTTGGAAAAACACCGCGCACAAATAAAGGTGAAAGATAATACCCCATCAGGGAGTATTTTTGAAGTAATATTTAACAACTATTATGCAACAAGCTAAGCAACGGATTTTATTGGTAGAGGACGAAGAGCACCTTTTGGAAGCGATTAAGTTGAATCTAGAGTTAGAAGGTTACCGGGTATCCACGGCCACTGATGGCAAAAAAGCCTTGAAGGTATTTAAAGAAGAGCGGTTCAACTTGGTGATATTGGACGTCATGATTCCGGAAATCGATGGGTTTCAAGTGGCAGAAACGATACGCCTGCAAAATACGGCAGTGCCCATTATGTTCCTTACCGCCAAAAATAGTAGTGAAGACCGTATTACTGGGCTCAAAAAAGGAGCCGATGATTATTTGGTAAAGCCGTTCAACCTTGAGGAGTTGATTCTACGCGTAGGGATATTGGTGCGAAGGGGGATGAAAGGGGACGATCTGAAGGAACTCAATTCCTACCAAATAGGTGATAAAACCATTTACTTCAACTCCTATGAATTACACCATGCTGACGGTACGGTGACCTCACTGACCAAGAAGGAAACGATGTTGCTCAAATTGCTCATCGAGCGACGAAATGAAGCCGTTTCTCGTGAGCAGATTTTGGAGACCGTATGGAATTACGATGTGTATCCTTCCACACGGACCATCGATAATTTTATCCTGACATTCAGAAAATACTTCGAACCCGATCAAAAACATCCGGTATATTTCCACTCCATCCGTGGTGTAGGTTATAAATTCACGGACAACCCACAGTAACCATGATGACTTCAAAGGCACGCGCCGTGGTATTGGTGCTTGCATTTATTTTGTCGCTTTGGGCTGTATATGCCCAAGCCTATGAGGTAGCCGTAATGATTGCAGGGGGGATGGGATATTTGGTATGGAGCCATTTTCGTGAAGGAACCGTATTCATTGCCACACAGGCTTTCCAACGCAAGGATTTTGAAAAGGCAAAACGGTTATTGACGGATATCAAAAACCCCAAATATTTGCGTAAGAGGCGACGTAATTACTATGAATTTATGAGTGGGAATCTGGCGTTGAAGGAAGAAGATTACGAGGCCGCGGAGCGACATTTCCAAATCGCTTCACTATTGCCCTTCCGGCGACCCAATGACAAGGCTATTATTTTGGTAAACTTGGCCAATATCAACCTGCGAAAGAGAGATTTCGAACGGGTAAGAGGTTACATAGCCGTTGCGCGTAATTTGGAAGTGACCTCCCGTATAGCGCAGATAATCAATAGAATAGAAAACGAAATACCCAAAGACGAACAGTGACTAAGCAACTACAGAACAACTTATTGATAAACGCGGCATTTTCGCAGCAGACCGAACGCCCGCCCGTATGGATGATGCGTCAGGCTGGGCGTTTCATGAAGGAATACTGGGATATCAAGAATAGATATTCTTTCCTTGAAATGTGTAAAACCCCTGAAATCGCGGCTGATGTGACGATGCTTCCCGTGGATTTGCTGGGGGTAGACGCCGCCATTCTGTTTTCGGATATTTTGGTGACTGCCGAGGCAATGGGAGGGCAACTGAGCTTTGAACAAGGTGTAGGGCCTCGTTTTGCAAACCCCATTCGGAATATGGCTGATGCGGAGGCATTGCAAACCGACGTGGTAGAAAACCTGCATTATGTGGGTGATGCGATTAAAGTTGTCCAGCAACGATTGCAAGGGAGCATTCCATTGGTAGGCTTTGCGGGCGCTCCATTTACGGTGCTGAGTTACTTGGTAGAGGGAGGATCATCCAAAGATTTCAAGCGCACGAAGCTATTGCTCCATAATGAGCCTGAACTTGCCCATTTTATTCTCCAAAAGATTGCAGATGTCACCGTCGGCTACCTCAATTTGCAGATAGCGGCGGGAGTGGATGCCTTACAGTTATTCGATAGTTGGGCACAGGCCTTGTCTTGGGACGATTATAGAACGTTCTCACACCAATACAATGCGCAGATCATTTCCAAGCTTAATCGCAAGGGTGTGCCCGTGATTTCCTTTTGCAAGGGAAGTTCGGTGTTCGCCCCATTGATGGCCGAAGCCAAACCGGATGTGGTGTCTGTAGACTGGAATGCGGATTTGAGGAATGTCAAAGACAACTTGCCGCAAGGGGTGGCTGTACAGGGCAATTTGGATCCGTTTGTATTATATGCCGACAAAAAAGTAATCAAGGAAAAAATACTGCATTTGTTTGAACGTATGCGCGGGCAAGATGGTTTCATTTTTAACCTGGGGCATGGGATCATGCCTGATATCCCGTTTGATAACGTGAAATATGCGATTGAGGTGGTGAAGGATTTTAGATTTTAGAGTTACGATTTTAGATTTTCTATCAAGCCGATAAATGGTTTATCTTTATGCCAAAGCTATACACATTATCTTCGTCATCACGTGGATGGCCGGATTGTTTTATATGGTACGGCTATTCATCTACCATAGCGAGGCTAGGCGGCGGGCGGTGGTGGAATACCAAGTCTTGCACCGCCAATTCATGGTGATGGAAAGTAGGTTGTGGTGGATTATCACCACGCCTTCCATGTATCTCACGGTGATTGCGGGTTTGGTCATGCTCTATATCGCGCCGACGCTACTTCAGGCAGGTTGGATGCACGTGAAGCTGGCTTTTGTGCTGGGCCTGATTGCCTACCATTTCGTCTGCCAGCGGATCATGTTCCGGCTTAAACGTGAAGCGTCTGTGTGGTCATCAACGCGTTTGCGCATGTGGAACGAACTGGCTACCCTATTGTTGTTCGCGATCGTCTTTACCGTGGTGCTCAAAAGCGCCATTAATTGGATATATGGGGTGCTTGGGCTGTTGCTGTTTGCCCTGACCTTGATGATGGCTGTGAAGTTGTACAAGAAATTTAGGGGGCGGAAAAACCTGAATTAAATAAAACAGCACGAATGGGTTCATCATAAAACCTTCAAACCCCATTTAGGATTCCACGGACACCGTTTGATAGCCAGTAGACCCGATATGGGGTTCACCAAAAACCATGGGATGGCTATTAGCCCCTAAACGGTGGGCAATAGGCCCGATATGGGATTCATTGCAAGCCATATGGTGGCTATTAGCCCCTATACGGTGGCCAATAGACCCGGTATAGTGTTCACTGTAAACCGTGCAGTGGGCTGTCAGCCCCTGAACGGTGGCCAATAGACCCGGCATGGTGTTCACTGTAAACCGTGCGGTGGGCTGTCAGCCCCTATACGGTGGCCAATAGACCCCGACATGGTGTCTACTGCAAACTATTGGGGGGCTATTAGCCCCTTGACGATGGCCAATAGACCCGGGATGGTGTTCACTGCAAACCGTGCGGTGGCTGTTAGCCCCTATACGGTGGCCAACAGATCCGATACGGGGTTCAACCAAAAACCATATGGTGGTTATTAGCCTCTAAACGGTGGCCAATAGGCCCGATATGGGATTCATCGTCAACCCATGTGGTGACCATTGGAGCCTAAACGGTGCCCGCCAGTTCCTGTATGGTTTCCGTGAGCAACCATATGGGTGTTTATATACCTTTGGGATAGACAGCTAACCGGATATTTTCTTAAATTTAGCTGATAATATATTAACAGAATTATTCGCCTACTCAAATAAACTACTCAAAACAAAGGTATTTCAATTCAGTGTATTCATCGAGCCCATGCTTTGATCCTTCGCGCCCCATACCGGATTGCTTGATACCGCCAAAGGGTGCCACAGCATTGGAGAGCAGTCCGGTGTTGATGCCCACCATCCCGGCTTCGATTTGTTCAGCTACACGCCAACATCGATTCACCCCGTTGCTATAAAAATAAGCCGCTAAGCCGAACTCCGTGTCATTGGCCATAGCGATACCTTCTTCCTCCTTTTTGAAACGGAATAAGGCGCATACAGGGCCGAACGTTTCTTCTTGTGCGACTAGCGCCTTTACGTCTACATCGGCCAAAACGGTGGGCTGGTAGAAAAAGCCCGATTTTGCCTTGCCACCAGTTAGCAGCTTCGCACCCCTATCAAGGGCATCTGTTACATGCGCTTTTACTTTGTCCACCCCATCCTGATTAATGAGTGGCCCTACCTGGACACCATCATCGAGGCCGTTGCCTACGTTGAGTTTCTTCACGGCAGTTGTAAGCTTCTTGGCAAAGGCGTCGAATATCCCATCCTGTACCAAAAAGCGATTGACGGACACACAGGTTTGTCCAGAATTTCGGAACTTGCCTATGATAGCCCCTTTCACGGCTGCATCAATGTCGGCATCGTCAAAGACAAGGAAGGGGGCATTACCTCCTAGCTCCAAGGAAACCTTCTTGATGGTCCCTGCCGCCTGTTGCATCAGGGATCTACCCACCTCGGTGGAGCCGGTGAATGATATTTTTCGGATTTTGTCGTTGGTGGCCAATTCCTGTCCGATACCCTTGCTGTCCTTACCGGTAATGACATTGAAAACCCCTGGAGGAAATCCGGATTGATGCGCCATAAGGGCCAAGGCCAATGCTGTGAGTGGGGTTTGTGAGGCAGGGCGAAGCACCACCGTGCAGCCTGCAGCCAATGCAGGGGCTACTTTGCGGGTAATCATGGCCAAGGGAAAGTTCCATGGCGTGATGGCCGAAACTACGCCAACAGCTTGACGGATGGTGAGCAGACGCTGCCCCATTTTAGGAGCAGGTATGGTTTCACCATAGGCGCGTTTCGCTTCTTCGGCAAACCACTCCACGAAAGATGCGCCGTAGTCCACTTCCTTTAGACTTTCGGCTAAGGGTTTTCCGCTTTCAAGCGTCATGATATGGGCTAATTCATTCTTTGCATCCATGATGCGCCTGAACCATTCCATGATGAGATTGCTTCGTTTGAATGCCTCAAGATCTCGCCAGCCCGGCCAGGCGGCGTACGCATGATCTATCGCCTTACGGCAATCAGCCACGGTGAGATCCGCTACTGAGGCAATCACTTTGTGCGTGGCCGGGTTGATAACATCGAAGGATTGCGTCCCTTTGATCCATTTGCCGTTGATGTAGGATTTGTCAGTGATTAGTGTATTGCTCATGTTGAAAAATAATAGATAAATGGGAGTGTTAATAAATTAAACACGCGATAAGCTTAATGGTTTTTTGTTACATATTTTGTCATTACTCATTTATTATGCGGATTAATTTTGTGATGTTCTCGTGAAACTGATAAATTTCTTCTTGTTCTTC
Organism: Parapedobacter tibetensis; assembly: GCF_024704835.1. GTDB lineage: Bacteria > Bacteroidota > Bacteroidia > Sphingobacteriales > Sphingobacteriaceae > Parapedobacter > Parapedobacter tibetensis. Next base: position 55,908 of record NZ_JAMXBE010000012.1, on the reverse strand, counting down.
AATAATATGGATTTCTTGTGAATATTCTATACTTATGGATTAATTGATAGTAGTGTTTGCTTTACCGATATAATCATATTAGCTTTAACCGATTTTTATCAATCTGTAAGATAGAATAACTCACAGTTTAGAAGTAAATGAGCGATATTAAAAGAAATTACTTTTACAATGTATTGGTTAATATTTTTAATACCGTTACACCTTTAGTGAGCTTTCCCTATATCAGTAGAATACTAATGCCTGATGGAGTAGGGAAGGCGCAATTCCTGCTTAGCTTTGCGCAATATTTCGTGGTACTGGCCTCTTTGGGAATCCCTTTGTACGGAATAAGGGAAATAGCTAAGGCGAGACATAATAGATTATCCTTATCAAAGACTTTTCTGGAAATTTTCATAATAAATATCCTATCATCTGTACTCATATCGTTTGTTTATTTGCTGGTTGTTTTCAATTATCAGCCATTTACTATTGAATATCCTTCTTTTTTATTAGTGGGGCTATTGGTTTTTCTCAGTTTCATGAATACTGATTGGTTCTATTCGGGATTAGAGCAATTTAAGCAAATTTCCTTGAGGTCTATGATTGTGAAAATTCTATCGCTAATAGGCCTTTTTCTGTTTGTGAAAACCAAAGCGGATTTGTGGATTTATTTATCTATTGCAGTGTCGTCGTTTTTGGGCAACCAACTTTGGAATGTTTGGATGCTAAAGAAACATGTTGTTTTCTCGTTCCATGGACTAAGGATATATCAACACGTTCGGCCTATTATGCTTAATTTCGGAGTCCTATTTGCTATAAGCATTTATACGGTACTTGATACAATTTTATTGGGTTTGTTGGCCAATGACGCAAGCGTTGGATACTATTCTGCAGCTGTCAAGATAAGCAAGGTTATCATTCCCATCATTACTGCCTTAGGGGTGGTTTTGTTGCCAAGATTATCCATTGCAATGAGTCAAAATAACCAAGAAGAAGTCCAATATCTGGCTGAGAAATCCTTTTGGTATATCAATATGCTGGCAATTCCAGCATTTTTGGGGTTGTTTGTCTTTGCTGATGAGTTTATTTGGCTTATTAGTGGCCCGGCATTTGGAGAATCGATTCTTCCTATGAAAATATTGTCTCCATTAGTATTAATTATTGGCTTAGCCCATTTCTTTGCTTTTCAGATATTAATTCCTGCAAAGAAGGAAAAGCAATATTTATTTGCCGTAGTGGTGGGAGGGGGATGCTGTCTTGTTTTGAATATATTGCTGGTGCCTCATTATCAAGCGGTGGGTGCAGCTATCGCAAATTTAGTCACGGAATTGGTCATTACCGTGATTTCCGTTCTCTTTGTTAAGCGATTTTTTAGAATAGATTTGACGTGGGGGAAATTCATGTTTAAGGTATTTTATGTTGCCATTCTTTTTAGTTTGATAGCAATGGCTTGCCGGATAGTAAGCACCAATGCTTTTATTATATTGGCACTAGGTATACCTCTGTGCGGGATTTTATACTTTTGTACGGTATTTTTTCTTGAGAGGGATCAATATCTGAAAGATTTATTAGCGATTCAACGTCAAAAATGGTTTAGTTCTCATAAATTAAAGTGAGGTAGATCTAGTCGAATACATGTAATGAATTGCACCTCCATAATAGACTTAGCTGTTATATGATTAGATTAATTGCTTATTATCTACCTCAGTTCCATCCGATAGCTGAAAACAATCTGTGGCATGGTATGGGCTTTACTGAATGGACGAATGTTGGCAAAGCCAAACCCCTGTTTAGAGGTCACTATCAACCCAGGGTTCCTACAGATTTAGGGTATTATGATTTACGTTTGTCTTCCACTAGAATTCAACAGGCCGAAATGGCGGCAAGACATGGTATCGAAGGGTTTTGCTATTGGCACTATTGGTTTGGTAACGGGAGAAGGTTGCTGGAGACACCATTCAATGAGGTGCTGAAATCAGGTGACCCATCGTTTCCTTTCTGCTTAGCCTGGGCTAATGAAACATGGAGGGGTATTTGGCATGGAGTTTCAAAAGGCAAAACACTCATTGAGCAAGTGTATCCGGGCACACAAGATTATATTGATCATTTTAATGCGCTATTGCCTGCTTTCCAGGATTCCAGGTATATTAAAATCGACGGAAAGCCTATCTTTACTATATATGTGCCTTTTGACATCCCCGATTGTAAGATAATGTTTGATATATGGAACGATTTGGCAGTGAAAAATGGTTTAAAGGGGATGTATTTTATTGGGCACACCACGCATAAGGAGAAATTACCAACGTTATATTCCTTGGGATTTGATGCGGTGAATTTGCTACGCCTCTATGATATAAAGGAGGCAAATGCACCCTCTTTATTTGATAAGGTATTGCATAAATCACATATAAAATACCATAATATATTTCCCTATTCCAAAGCCATGCAGTATTTTACCGGAGAAGAAGATTCCCAGGAACGATGCTATCCAACCCTTATTCCTAATTGGGATCACTCGCCAAGGAGTGGGATCAATGGGTATATTTTGACAGATTCTACACCTACATTGTTTCGTAAGCATATCAGGCAAACGTTTGATGCTATCAAAGGTAAACCGGCGGACCAACAGGTGGTTTTTATAAAATCATGGAATGAATGGGGCGAGGGTAATTATTTAGAGCCTGACTTGAAATTTGGACGAGCATATCTTGAAGTACTGGCCGATGAGGTCTCAAAATATAATAGTAATCCATAGTTTTTGTAGTGATTATATGTGCTGCTTAACTAAATCGTCGTGATCTTGAAATATGAATAAAATCCTGATAGTATTTGGCACAAGGCCTGAAGCCATAAAAATGGCCCCGCTGGTGAAAGCACTTAAAGATAATGGCTCATTTGAAGCGAAGGTATGCGTGACAGCCCAGCATCGTGAACTATTGGATCAGATTTTGCATTTTTTTGAGATTAGACCCGACTATGACCTCAATCTGATGCGTGATAATCAACGTCTATCCGGACTTTCTGCCAATGTGATCGAGGGTATGAGCACCATCTTGAACGAGTTTAAACCCGATTTGGTATTGGTCCATGGGGATACCACCACTTCCACGTTTGCAGCATTAGCCGCATATTATGCCCAGATTCCGGTCGGTCATGTAGAGGCTGGTTTACGAACTTATGATAGATACGCCCCTTTTCCAGAGGAAATTAATAGGCAGTTGACAGCCAGAATTGCAAGCCTGCATTTCGCGCCCACTAAAATGGCTGGAGCCAACCTGCTCAACGAACATATTGACGGTGAACACATTTTTATAACGGGTAATACGGTAATAGATGCCTTGTATTGGGCAAAAGATAAACTTAATGATTATCATGATGATGAAATTAATTTCCTAAAGTCTAAGCTTTCCCCTGAAAAGCGATTAATTGTAGTGACTGCACATCGCCGTGAGAATTTTGGCCAAGGGATTATTGATATTTGCTTTGCACTAAAATATCTTGCTGAAACGGAAGATGTGGAAATTGTATTCCCAGTACATCCCAACCCGAATGTACAAAAACCGATAAATGAGCTTTTGGGTCAACTAAAAAATGTCAGATTGGTGAAACCATTAGGTTATCCAGCTTTTACCTGGCTGATGCTTCGGGCCTATATGGTCATTACGGACAGTGGTGGTGTACAGGAGGAAGCACCGGGATTAGGCAAACCTGTATTGGTTATGCGCAAGGTTTCCGAACGCCCTGAAGCTATTATTGCTGGAACAGTAAAATTAGTGGGTACGGATACCCAAAAAATTATTCAGGAAGCTTCCTTATTATTGCATGATAAACATGCCTACAAGGCAATGTCAACTAGTGAAAATCCTTATGGTGATGGAAAAAGCGCCGAGCGAATTGTGGAAATACTAAAGAATCATTTGTTTCAATTTTAGTAAAATGTTACTATTTTTAGCTAATTACCCCAATCAGGATACATGGCATGAAGGGATGTCGCAACGTATAGTGGCTATGGACCAACAATTCAAAGCAGTTGCGCGGACTTACCTGTTTGTTTCCTATCGGTTGTTTGCCAGAAAGGAAGTGGAAAAAATAGCTGATGGGGTCGTCCAATATAGATGCAATTTGTTTATTCACTTTTTTTTGATTTTAAAACTGATTCGAAATGCGGATACCTTATTTTTTCATTCCGTAATTAATGTTTTGCCTGTATTGCCTTTGTTCTTATTTATTCATAAAAAAAGTAAGCTCATATTGGATGCACATGGAGTGGTTCCGGAAGAAATCAAATTATCGGGCCTGGCATTTAAGAGTTTCTTATATAGTCTCAGTGAAAGGATAGTTTTTAAAAGGGTCGATGTTGTCATTGTAGTGACGCACACTATGGAGAATCATTTCAAGGCCAAATACCTTTCATCGCGTCCTACTTTTTTACATTATACCATATTACCCTCACACCTTTATGACAAGGAAATCAATATTGAAATTCCAACTGATGTTGTGGAACTCAGGGTTGTATATAGCGGCAACACGCAATCTTGGCAAAACATCGAATTAATGTTGGAGACGATTAAAAATAATGATTATGGGAATATAAGATTCGATATATTAACGGGAGAGCCTGAACAAATGAAGAAACTCCTTGCAAAATTTGGATTGCAATCCAACAAAAGAATTCATGTACAAACAGTTGATCCGAAGGAGTTGGATGCTTATTACCATAACGCGCATTATGGCTTTGTACTACGTGATGATATTACGGTCAACCATGTTGCCTGCCCTACCAAAATGGTGGAGTACTTGTTCTATGGTATTATACCCATTGTCAAAAGTCCCAAAATAGGTGATTTTGAAGCGATGGGCTACGAATATTTATGTTATAAGGATTTTTCTGTTGACCTTATTCCGACAAAGAGTGAAACCAATCACAAGCTGATTCAAGAGCTTTTGGCCATTAACAAAAATAAAGATCTATTTCCTTTGGTTAAGCATTATGGATAATTCCAGTGTTGACATATTAATGGCAACCTACAATGGAGAGGCCTATCTCAAAGATCAATTGGAATCATTGTTACGGCAAACTTTTGCTCATTGGAAATTGACCATCCACGATGACGGTTCTTCAGACAACACATTGGCTATTATTAGGGATTACCAGCAAAGGGATAATCGTATCCACCTTCTTGATGATGGCGTAAGCGGATTAGGGTCGGCAAAAAACTATTTACACTTAATGCAACATGTCGATGGAGAATATTATATGTTTTGTGATCAAGATGATATTTGGCTGGAAAATAAAGTTGCCAGAATGGTTGATGCCATTTCGCGATACTCTAAGCCGGCAGCAGTTTATACGAATGCCTACCTATACAAGGATGCTGACATTACACCTCAGAAATCGACAACCATCCACCCCAGCACTGTCCGCAACACGCTATTCTTCAATTCGGGCATACAAGGGTGTGCGGTAATCATCAACCATCAATTATTGGAAATGTTAAGACCCTTTCCTGACCATGTCGCAATGCATGACCACCTTATCACAATGGGTGCCGTTTCGCTTGGCACAATGACATATTTAGATGAGGTACATATGCTATATAGGCAGCATCGGTTGAATGTGACCGGAAACCAGTTGAATGGGTATTTAAGAAAAGCAAAGTCCTTTTTATGTGATGGAAAGCCTGTGATCGATCGAGCCCATTACGAGGCTAATGAGTCGTTTTACCAACGATACTACGATTTATTAGACGAATCCACCAAGGAGCTTTTCAGGGCGTATTTTCGTTATGCCAATAGTCGTTCTGTGTCCGAAAGATTGTTTATTTTGTTAAAAAATCGATTTGTCTTGGGAGATAAGAAAGGAATTTTGCTTTTTAAGACCGTGTTGAGAAAACCGATTAACTAACATAACAAACGAGTAACAATTATGGCAATCCCATACATAAGTATATTTACCCCCACATATAACAGGGGCGCATATCTTAGCTTATTGTATGCGAGTATTAAAAATCAGGATTTTGGTTCTTTCGAATGGATTATTGTCGATGACGGCAGTACCGATGGTACTCAAGAAAAGGTGAACGGATTTATTTCCGAGGGATTGGTTCCGATTGGGTATCACTTCCAGCAAAATGCAGGCAAGCATATCGCAATCAACAAAGGAGTGAAAATGGCCGCAGGGGAATTGTTTTTCATTGTGGATAGTGATGATACCCTAACTAAGCATGCGCTTTCAACCATTGTGGAGCAATGGAGGGCTGTGCTTAAACGTACTGATTCAGCTAGGTTTGCTGGTGTTTGTGGTTTGCGTATTTATAAGGACGGCACGGTCATAGGAGGCGATGTGGACTATGAGATCCTTGATGCTTCAGCACTGGAGTATCGGTTCAAGATGGAATATAAAGGGGATAAAGCGGAAGTTATTTCTACAAGGATCATGGCACAATATCCCTACCCTGTAATATCAGATGAATCGTTTTGCGCGGATGCCTTGGTATGGAACAGGATAGCCAAATCTTATATGTTACGATTTTTCAATGAAGGGATATATATCTGTGAATACCTGCCTGGCGGTATCACAGATACGTCTGTTCGCCTACGAAAATCGAGTCCTAAATATGCCTGTTTGTATTACGCAGAGATGTCAAATATGCCAGGATTGTCGTTCATGCAAAAATTTAAGGCAGTGATTAACTTTTGGCGGTTTGCGGTTTATGACCAAGGGGCGGGGCTTTCAAAAAAAATGAAGCAGATTAATATGAGCTGGTCTGTTATCCTTTGGCCTGTGAGTCGACTCTTCATGCTTTTTGATAAATATATTAATCCCCAGAAAGGAAAATAGATGTTACCTTATTACGCACTTGTGATATTGACATTTTTACTTTGTCTTTTTGACTTTGTACAGCAGCGTTATATCCGCTGGTTCGTATTTGTTGGACATGGTGTTTTGTTAGTGCTATTTGTCGGTTTGCGTTCATTAGGCGTAGACAATGATGGTTTTAGTTATCAGGATGCTTTTAATTTGGCGGGGGGTATGTCATGGACTGATCTCTTTACGGGCAATTATCCGGAGAACATGGAACGGGGATATTTGTTGGTAAACAAAGTGATTTACTCATTGGGAGGTAACATCCATATCGTCTTTATGTTGATGGCGGTAACAACGGGATTAGTCAACTATACGCTGATATTTCGAAGGAGTCCTTACCCTTTTACCTCGCTACTAATTTATGTCTGCTTTTTTTATTTCTATAGAGATTTCACACAAATACGTTTTGCCCTTTCAGCCGGCATCGGTTTGTGGGCAATTTTCATGTTTGTCGACCGAAAATACATCAAGTTTTTTTTATTGGTTTTACTTGCTTCAACCTTTCACAGCGCTGCGCTCGTGGTATTATTGCCCGCGTTGATCTATATGGTTTTGAGAAACCAATTGGTTTTCTTGTTTTTGCCGTTGCTGGGGCTGATAGGAGGACTGTTTAACCCAACAATGCTGCTGTTCCAATTAGGAGGGTTGCCGCCTATATTGGCCCATTATGTAGAAGTGGATGAGATCGGAAAAGGTGGATATGTTATCTCAATTATAGCACAGGTCTTTTTGATCGGTATGGTTGTTTTTCGTGAAAAACTGTCTCAACATTATTCTGACCGATTATTGAAAATATTGTTTATTTCCTTGTCGTTGTCCTCGTTTATCAATTTGTTATTCATTTCGTTTGCTATTATGCAACGTCTGTCTTTACTGCTGTTTGGGACAATACTTTTCGCGGCACCTTACTTGTGTCGTACATTGGAAATGAATCAAAGGGAACAATTTGCGGCTTTGTCATTACGGTTTTTGTTTTTGGTGTATGTATTTTATTATGGGTTGAAAATGATAAGTCCCGATCTGATGCAGCCTTATTCAATATGGTGAATGTTATTCGAATTGCTTACTTTAAGAGGCTATGATTACGAAACGGAGATTGGCTTATATCATTCATGATGTCGCTGTTGGTGGGGCAGAAGTCGCCTTTCTATCAGCCTTGCCCAAATTGCATGAGACCTTTAACCTCAAAGTTTATGTGTTGGGTAGTGCCAAACCAACGTTGATGGCGGGACTAGCCGAGCCTGTACAAAAGCGTACGGTTTGTTTCAATATGCCAGCATGGGCCTTACCGTTATATATGCCTGTTATTTATCTGCGGCTTCGATCATTTAATCCCGATATCATAATCAGCTCATTGTGGAGATCCACAGTGCCGGCTATGTTATACAAATTCTGGCATGGCCATGCCCGGTATTTTGTCATGTTACATAGCAATGGATTCTTCCATTGGGCAGATCGTTTTTTCACGAGCAGGGCCATACGAATGAGCAATGCTGTATTTGCAGATTCCTTAGCAACAAAAGCATTTGCACAGACGATACATGGCGCCAAAAGCCCCGTGAAAGCACTTTCTTATCTCGTCAATCCTATACCTAGGCACCCTAGAGGATATGACTTTTCCGGAACAAAGAAATTCTGTTTTATGGGAAAGTTAAACAAAATTAAGCGGGTTTCACTGGCCGTTTCTGCGATTGCATGGCTCAGAGCGCATGAGATAGACGCTACACTGGATATCTTTGGAAGGGATGAAGGTGAGCAAGCAGCTGTCATGGAACAAATCCAGCTTGCTGGCATGCAGGAATATATCCGTATAAACGGAGAAGTATCTCCCGCGAAAAAGGATGAAATCCACGATTCGCATAATTTTTATATCCAACTTAGTATACAAGAAGGCATGGCCATGAGTGTGGCAGAGGCGATGCAGCACGGCATGGTCTGTGTAGTGACAGCTGTAGGAGAAATCCCTAATTATGCCAAGGATGGTCAGTCAGCAATTTTTATGGACACAAGGACCCCTGAATCATGGGAAGCGGCGATGAATAAATTGCTTTTAATCATACAAGATGAAGAAAAATGCAGTTCGATTTCAAAAGCTGCACATGAAACATTCAGAAATACGCCAATATTCTCAGATTCACTCATCGATGCCATTACTAATTCTTAACAAATGGGTGTGCCAAAGAAGATATGTCTTGTTTCCAATACGGCGTGGAGTTTTACCCGTTTCCGCATGGATTTGCTCAAAGCATTGGTAAGCCAAGGCTATGACGTGCTGTTGCTGGCTCCGGAAGACGAACATGTTGACCAGTTGTTAGCGGTAGGTGTTCGCTTTAGCGGATTAACCGCGTTGGCAAGCAAGGGGATGAACCCTTTGAAAGATATACAGCTTTACCGGGAATTTAAGCGCATATACACGAAGGAGCGACCTGACGTTATCATTCAATATACAATCAAGCCCAATGTATATGGTACATTGGCGGCGCATAGTTTGGGTATTCCAGTGCTGGCAGTGATTACGGGACTTGGTTATGCGTTCATCAATAAGGGAATCATTACAAATGTGGCTAGAAAGCTATATCGATTTGCGCTACGGAAGGCGGATAGTGTATGGTTTTTGAACAATGATGATTTACAGCTCTTCATTAATCAAAAATTGATTGTGGCGGAAAAAGCGCTACGGATTCCGGGTGAAGGAATCAATTGTTTTGATACGTTCAACCCGGTATTGGTAGAAAAGCACGATCATGATGAAGCGCGTTGCACGTTTTTGTTCATTGGTAGATTACTTTATGATAAGGGAATCCGGGAGTTTGTTACAGCGGCCCGACATATTAAGCAAATTTATCCTGAGGCTAATTTTCAGGTGTTAGGATACTTAAATGTTGTCAATCCTGCTGCTGTGCAGGAAGAAGAATTGATGGAATGGGTAAGCAAGGGGATCATCACGTATTTGGGTCCGGTTGATGATGTACGACCCTTTATTGCCGAGGTGGACTGCGTGGTGTTACCTTCCTATCGGGAAGGCATGTCTACCACCCTTCAAGAGAGTGCATCCATGGGTAAGCTGCTTATTGCCAGTGATATATCAGGATGTAGGGAATTGGTGGAAGAGGGAGTGACCGGATTTTTATGCCGAGAGAAAGATGCCAAAAGTGTAGCTGTCTGCATGGAACGCGTAATTAAATTATCGCCTTCCCAACGCAAAGAAATGGGGCAAAAGGGGAGGAATAAAATGATACAAGAATTTTCCGTAGATCGAATCATCGCGATTTATCTCCATCGGTTGGAAATGTTAATAAAAGGAAGCCTAACGGAATAGGCATGTTTTTTGATTGGCATAGCGGACAATGAGTTTAGGCAATGACTCTGTAATTTATTCGAAATTTGGCAAATAAGTTAAGTATCATTCAGATTTCATCTGTTTATTTTAATCATGTCGGTTTCATTATAATTTATCCATAATGCAGAAATGTATACGATTTAATCCTGCTGCTTCTTGTAAAATGTTCTTGGTCCTTTTCATAGTAGGCGTGGGTTCTTTAGGGCAATTAAGGGCGCAAGTATTGCCAGTCGGCACTCCGGTTTTAGAGGATAAGTATCGACGCGATCAATTATTGGGGTTGGTTGATTCAACAGTGTCTTTCACCATTCGTCCGTTGAGTGCAGCCGCACTACAGCGTACCAATGTTTTTGACCATGATGGCACATTGGAATCACGCAATTTTTTTTACACGCCGGATGGAAATGGGTATATACAATTTATGCCCGCTAGTTTACAGTTTCAAACCAATTCAACATATCCGTATGGCTGGAATGACGGGGGAATGATTCCTTCTCAAGGAGGACAGGTGAAATTATCTGCGGGAGTTTTTGCAAAGTATAAGTTCTTGAGTGTGCAATTCCAACCGGAAGTGGTCATGGCAAGCAACAGGATGTATGATGGGCTAGGAAACTCTCCGGGATTTGGGCGTCATTGGTATATCACATTTGGGAACAAGATAGATTTGCCAGAATATTTTGGCAGGAGCGTGTATACTGATGCGTTTTTGGGACAAAGTAGTGTCCGACTGAATTTTGACCCGGTTTCGTTTGGGGTTTCTACCGAAAACCTATGGTGGGGGCCGGGGATTAGAAATTCATTGCTAATGAGCAATACCGCACCGGGATTTCCGCATTTCACGATCAATACAACCCGGCCGGTAAGTACACCCATTGGATCTTTTGAAGGGCAGCTGGTTGGAGGAAGATTGCGGAGCTCAGGTTTCTTGCCGTCCATTACTGACGAGAGTCTTCATCAGGAGATGTATTACATTCCAAAGCCCAAAAGTGATCGCTATTTTTCAGGCTTTATCGCTAGTTATCAACCCAAGTGGCTGCCAGGTCTTTCACTGGGGATCATCAGATCCTTTGTGGTTAATAGCCATGACCAGACTGACAACTTGAGGGATTATCTTCCTTTTTTCAAACCGGTGAATAAGGAAGCACGCTATTTAGATGACAATGGGGATTTACAGACCGATGGAGAAGTGAGAGATCGATATGGCTCGGCCTTCTTCCGTTGGGTGATGCCTGCTGGTAAGTTTGAAGTTTACGGGGAATACGGTCGCAAAGTTCGTCCAGAAAATGGCAGGGATTGGATGGTTCAGAGTACTCATTCCAGGGCTTATGTATTGGGCTTTCGTAAACTTGTATCATTTAAATATTTCGGTGGCGAAGAAGATATGCTCCAGTTTGATGCTGAGGTTACAGAATTATCGTTCAATAGAACTAATTTTATGCGGGAAAGTCCCACATGGTACACCCACCATGTTGTTCGTGATGGTTATACGCATAGGGGACAAGTGTTGGGGGCAGGGATAGGGCCGGGTAGCAATGTGCAATCCATAGATATGGCCTGGGTAAGGAATATAAAACAGATTGGATTGCGATTTGAGCGGTTTGTACAAAAAGAGGATTTTATGTATAGGGAAGGACATGTGAATGATTTGCGTAGGGGTTGGGTAGATTTAGGACTTGCTGGTTATGCCACTTGGGACTATAAGAATTTTGTGGCATCGGCGAAATTACAGTATATGCATTCCTATAATTATAGATTTGAAATCTATTTTCCTCCAGAACATACTTTTTGGGGTGTTGAGCACCGCGATAAGAATAATTACCACTTGCAATTGGGATTATCATATCTTTTTTAACGGAAGATGGAGAGCACTTCACAGAATAAATGATATTTATGAAAAAAATAGGACAAGTACGATTAATAATATTCGGTCTGCTTTTGTCTGTAATCACCATAAAAGTAGAAGCCCAGGTTTTACCTGTAGGCACCCCGTTATTGGAAGATTATTATCGAAGAGCACAATTGCTTGGTTTAATAGACTCTTCGATTTCTTTCAACGTACGGCCTTTGAGTGCTTCTGCTTTGCAGGTCGATGATATCTACAACATGGATCGGGAGGAGTCATCTTCCATAGTATGGAGGAATGACGATAACAGCAGCATGGTACAGCTCATGCCTGCCATAATCCGATATCAGTATAACTCAAAATACCCCTACGGATGGAATGACGGAGCAATGATCCCCGCAAGAGGCCATCAGACGATGCTGAGTGCAGGTATTTTTGCCAAGTATAAATTTTTCAGTGTGCAACTAAACCCTGAAGTGGTGCTTGCCGAAAATAAGCGGTACGAAGGGTACGGAGGAGTAGCCGGACTAGATCGAGCTTGGTATAACTTCATCGGTAATCGAATTGATATGCCGGAATTATTTGGAACAGGTGCTTATTCCCGTATCCTACCTGGACAAAGCAGTATACGTGTGACATTCGATCCCATATCGTTGGGGATATCCACTGAAAACCTCTGGTGGGGGCCCAGTAGACGCAATTCGATATTGATGAGCAACACTGCTCCGGGATTTGCACACATCACCCTTAATACTACTAAACCAATAAGGACATATATAGGTTCGTTTGAAGGGCAGATTGTAGCTGGACGTATAGAATTGTCGGGTTACCCTCCTTCGCTGTTAGGTGATACCAGTGTGCACATGCAATATCTGAGAGATAAGACCCAATCATGGCGGTATTTTTCGGGAATTGTGCTGAGTTACCAGCCGAGGTGGATTCCAGGATTGAGTCTTGGGATGAATAGGGCATTTCTCACAGATAATGAAATGACAGGGCATTCATTGAGCGATTATTTGCCCTTTATCATCCCGGCAACTAAAAAGAGCGTGACGGACGATTCAGAATCAGGGGATTCGCGTGATCAGCAGATTTCTTTTTTCTTTCGTTGGGTTATTCCCAAGGCGCACGCCGAGATATATGGAGAGTATGCCCGCAATGACCACGCTTGGGATACTAGGGATTTAACGGTTCAGCTTGACCATACACGTGCTTATACAGTGGGGCTTAGAAAATTAGTGCCATTGCAGGGCGTAAAGGGGGCTATGCTGCAATTAAGTGGAGAGGTGACTCAATTGGCGGTCACCAATACCCGAAGAATACGAGCCGCGGGCCCATGGTACTTTCATGGTCATCATGGATATACCCATCGAGGACAGATACTTGGTGCGGGTATCGGACCCGGTAGTAATGTACAGTCCGTAGATATTAGCTGGATTAAAGGTCTAAAGCAAGTAGGGCTACAGTTTGAACGATTGGTGCATAACGAAGATTTCGCAAGGGGCGTTAGTGCCGATTTCAGAAGGAATTGGGTAGACGCAAGTATAGCGGCTTATAGCCATTGGGATTATAAAGGTTTCATTGCTTCAGCACATATCCAATATATTCACGCCTATAACTACCAGTATAAATTCAGTGGTTCATCCTCAGCGGATGAATATTGGGATTTTGACCCACAGGACAATACAAATTTTAATATTAGATTGGGGTTGATGTATCGATTCTGATGTGCTTTTTGTCAGGGCCTTATGTAATCATAGGATGGAAAACTAGTTTATTTACCATAAATTTCCTTTTTTAAATTGCTTACATCAGTAGATGAGCGTATGATAAAGTTGCATATGAAAGCAACTTTATCTAAGTTTGGTGTTCCATGCTGTACATGTACGATACAAGGGTTTAAATCAGATATTCAAAAAAAGCAGTTGATGCGTTACATTTTTCATTTAATTGGATTAATGATACTTGTCGGGTTGTATAGCAATTCGGCAATGGCTCAAGGCATAGATCCCAATAACCTATCCAATGTCCGTGTTGATGACTTATCTGATGAGCAGATCCGTGTCTATTTAAAACAAGCTGAAGCATCAGGATTGTCCGAATCCCAAATGGAGCAAATGGCGTTACAACGTGGGATGCCTGTAACCGAAATTGAGAAATTGCGTGAACGCATACAGCAATTGAAGGGCGGACAAGAAACTCCAACTAGGGTAGAACGCCCTGTGTTAAAACGGGAGGTGGATGATTCATTGCTCGCCAAGCAGCGGAGGGATACCGCCAAATCCGGAGAGACGGAGAAGGAGCCGACTGGAAGCAAAAGGCCCCTGCCGATTTTCGGTAGCTCCTTGTTTCAAGAAGATATGAGTGCTTTCGAGCCGAATCTACGTCTGGCTACACCCAAAAATTATGTAATAGGTCCCGATGACCAACTTTTGATTGACATTTATGGATTATCAGAAGTGTTTTATAATCCTACAGTAACTCCTGAGGGCATGATCAATGTGCCAAATGTAGGGGTGATATCGGTTGGGGGGTTGACTTTTGAGGAAGCCACAGGACGGATAAGGAATGAACTTACAAAGGTATATTCAGCTATCCGTACGGGAGAAACGAAAGTCAGTATTTCGCTGGGTAATATTCGTAGTATAAACGTGACTATCACAGGTGAAGTGACAAAACCGGGAACCTATACCTTGCCTTCGCTGGCATCGGTTTTCAATGCACTGTATTATTCAGGAGGGCCAAGTAAAAACGGCTCGTTTAGAAACATCAGCTTGGTACGGGATGGCAGTACCATTGCTGTGTTGGATATTTACGATATTATGATGAAGGGTACATTCAGCGAAAATATCCGACTCCAAGACCAGGATGTTTTGATGGTACCTCCATATATCAATTTGGTGGAACTAGATGGGGAGGTAAGACGTCCGGCGAGGTTTGAATTGAAAGAAGGAGAGACTTTCGCGGATTTATTACGTTATGCGGGTGGGTTTTCCGAAAAAGCTTATCAACAACGCATTAAAGTAATAAAAAATACGATGTCTGAGCGCCGTATCGAGGATTTGATGCAAAGTCAGTTTAGGCATTATCTCCCCCAAGCTGGTGATCAATATTTAGTAGAACGTATCCTCGAACGATTTGAAAACAGGGTGACCATAGCGGGCGCCGTATTTAGGCCGGGAGAGTACGAGCTTAGCCCCGGCCTGACCCTCTCCATGTTGATCAAAAAGGCGGAGGGGTTGAAGGAAGATGCTTTTTTGAATCGGGCATATCTTACGAGGCTCAAGGATGACTTACAGACCGAACAACTATCATTTAGTGTGGCCGATGTAGTGGCCGGTGTACAACCCGATATCGAATTGAAGCGAGAGGATGTGATCCATATTTCTTCCATTTTTGATTTGAAGGAGGAGTTTACCGTTCGGATTGAAGGAGAAATCCGTACACCCGGGGAGTTTGATTATGCGGAATCGATGACGCTTGAGGACCTGATCATGCAAGCAGGCGGATATCGTGAAAGCGCCAGCCCGAAACGTATTGAAATATCAAGGCGGGTTCGGGATGCCAATGCGCTGTCGGCCTCAGCCAAGATTGCGGAGGTTTTTCAGGTTGATGCCGACCGCGAACTCAGCAAGTCAGCCGCTAATTTTGTATTGATGCCGTTTGATTTGGTCGTTATCCGTACAGAATCGGGTTATGAGACCCAGAAAACCGTACGAATAGAGGGGGAAGTATTATATCCCGGTAAGTATACCATCTTGCGTAAGGATGAGCGCATTTCCGACCTGATCAAGCGGGCGGGTGGATTTACTCCTTACGCGCATATCGAGGGCGCGTCATTAAAACGTGGGGAGCTAACCAGGCAGCGAATGGCCGAAACGGAGGTTGAAAAATCACGGCAGGAACAAAAGGAACAGGATGAATATTCCAGGATGCTGACACTGGAATATTTGCAGAAGGATGCGGGTACGGCAAGCTCCGTGCATATTACGAGAAACTTGAATAATGATTTAGTGGGGATAAATCTTGAACGTATTGTTACCGACCCAGGCAAAAGAGGAGATTTGATTTTAGAGGATGGAGATGTAATCCGCGTGCCTAAGGAATTGCAGACCGTCAAAATTTCGGGAGAAGTATTAGCCCCCTCAACGGCGGTATATGCACCAAGTAAGGGCTTTAAACAGTATATTTCTCAGGCGGGGGGCTTCTCCCAGCGTGCCTTGCGCAAGGGATCATACATCATATATGCAAATGGGATGGTGAAAAGCACAAACCGATTTTTGTTTTTCAACAACTATCCGCCAGTCAAACCCGGATCGGAGATATTTATACCGCAAGCGCCTGAACGATTAAAAATAGGGCCGCAGCAGTGGATCGGAATGACTACTGGCCTCGCTTCTTTGATGGCTATTATCGTGACAATTACAAGGTAAAACGGCTGAAGTCAACATGGAAGAACGTAAGCAAACCCAACAAACCGATGAAATTAGCCTCAAGCTGTTGATTGAGAAGATGGTGAGGTTGTGTGGCTACCTCTTACATAACTGGAAGGTGGTTATCGGCTGTGTGGTCATTGGAGGAGCCTTATCACTCACGTATGCGCATGTAAAAAGGATTCAGTACAAGGCGAAGCTAAGTTTTGTCGTGGAAGAGCAGGGTGGAGGAACTGGTACATTGGGTGCAGCCGCGAACATTGCTTCCCAGTTTGGGATAAACCTGGGTGGTGTAGGCGGATCTGGCGGGTTCTTCGAAGGGGATAACATCATCGAGTTTCTCAAATCTCGCTCCATGATTGAAAAAACCTTATTGTCTGAAATCCATGAAGATGGCCGGCCACCTGAAATGCTGGCAGACCGCTATGCCTCATTGATAAAGCTTAAGTACACCGATCGTTTAAACGGTTTCCGATTTAGGGACACTTCCGGTGTCTATCTTCAGGACAGCCTGATCACCATGTTTTATAAATCCATCCTTAACCGGCATCTTAGTATAAAAAAACCGGACAAACGGTTGAATATCATAGAAATTGAAATGAAAAGCCCAGATGAGTTGTTCTCGAAGGTTTTTGTGGAAAAATTGATCGAAAACGCCTCCGACTTCTACATCCAAATGCGGACGCTGAAAGCGAAAGAAAACCTGGATGTGTTGACCCATCAGGTCGATTCCGTCCGCAAGGAATTAAATGCGGCGATCAGGGGAGTGGCAGCCGCTACAGATGCTAACCCAAATCCAAACAGGGTACTTCAGCGGCTACGTGTAGAATCGCAGCTTCGAACGGTGGATGTACAGGCTAACGGCGAAATACTCAAAGAGCTGGTGGCCAACCAAGAAATGGCAAAAATCACCCTTCGCCATGAAAAACCGGTCATACAAATTTTAGATAGGCCTGTTTTGCCGCTCGACAATAACCGGATGGGATGGGTGATGGCTGTGATAATAGGAGGCTTCCTTGGTGGGTTTCTGAATTGTATGGTATTAACACTCCGGTGGATTTACCTGGATATGATGGCGGAATAAATCCTAGTTCCCCCCAATCTTAAAGTCCTTTCATGATGGTATGCCCCATCTTATCTCGTTTGGCACGTAAATACTTTTCATTGTATTCGTTTGATTGAATCTCTATGGGCACATTTTCCACGATTTCCAACCCATAGCCAATGAGGCCCGCACGTTTTGTTGGGTTGTTGCTCATC
Source organism: Parapedobacter tibetensis (assembly GCF_024704835.1). GTDB lineage: Bacteria > Bacteroidota > Bacteroidia > Sphingobacteriales > Sphingobacteriaceae > Parapedobacter > Parapedobacter tibetensis. The sequence goes on along the minus strand of NZ_JAMXBE010000012.1, from coordinate 38,185 downwards.
AGGCGCATTTTGGTTACACCCAAATCTCGTAATATTTGAGCACCAATGCCGTAATCGCGGTGATCGGGTTTGAAGCCCAATTCCAAATTGGCATCCACGGTGTCCAAGCCATTCTCCTGCAGGTTGTAAGCGTGTAATTTGTTGATCAGTCCGATGCCTCGGCCTTCTTGATTCATGTATACAACTACTCCTTTTCCTTCGTTTTCAATCATTTGCATGGCACTGTGCAATTGTGGCCCGCAATCGCAACGGCACGACCCAAAGATATCCCCAGTAACACACGAACTATGCACGCGTACCAATATGGGTTCATCGGGTTCCCATTCGCCTTTATAAAGCGCGATATGCTGTTCCCCCGTATTTTTCTGCGTATACGCCATTAAATTGAATTGTCCCCATTGGGTAGGCAGGTTTACAGAAACTTCCCGCGTAATGAGCGTATCTTTCGTGAGCCTATACTCGATTAAATCCTTGATAGAAATAATCTTTAGGTTAAAATTGTTAGCCACTCGGATTAAATCGGGCAGTCGAGCCATTTCACCATCATCTTTGAGGATTTCGACCAACACACCCGCTGGCTCAAACCCGGCAAGCCGGGCCAAATCGACGGCTGCTTCCGTGTGACCGGTACGGCGAAGTACGCCTCCATCCTTCGCAATTAAAGGGAAAATATGTCCGGGACGACCAAATTCTTCCGGTTTGATGTTGGGGTTGATCAACGCTTTGATAGTCTTGGATCTATCTGAGGCTGATATTCCCGTGGTACAGCCATAGCCCTGCAAATCCACAGAAACCGTGAAATTGGTTTCATAAACAGCCGTATTATTCCCAACCATCAGGTTAAGGTCAAGCTCTTTGCATCGCTCTTCGGTGAGGGGTGTGCAGACCAGTCCTCGACCATAAGTGGCCATGAAATTAATTACTTCGGGTGTAGCGTTGCGCGCCGCAGTTATAAAGTCTCCCTCATTCTCGCGGTCTTCATCGTCTACCACGATAACCACTTTCCCCAATTTTATTTCTTCGATTGCTTCTTCAATCGTATTTAACCTGATGTTCATTGATTTTCTTTAAAACGATACAAAGGTACGGTACTTACGGCGATAACGTATAATCGTCATGTAAAGATTTATTGGGGGGCGCAACATTTCTATTGCGGATACCGAATCGCACCTTTATCCAGGCTAGTGTTTTTTCTGCCTTCAACCTGTATTGCTCAATATCAAACAGGGCTGAATCCGTAGCGGCCTTATAGGCCAAGAAGATGGCTAAGGGTGATAATACGAAGATGGCCATCCACATACCCCAAAAGGTATCGATGTTTCCTTCTTTCGTCGATTTTTCGCTTACTGTAGAGATGATATGGTAAATAAGAAAGAAAATAATGGCCACTACCACAGGGAGCCCAAGCCCACCTTTACGAATGATTGCACCTAAAGGAGCGCCTATACAAAACAGTAGAAGGCAGGAAACGGCTAGTGTGAATTTACGCTGGAATTCAACATTATAGAGAATGTCCTTGTCGCGATAAAAAGAATCTTCACCAGATTTGATGTTGAGTACATCTTTAATGTATCGTACTTGGTTCATGGCATTGCTTACAGCCATATTGCGTTTCTCTTTGGGGATCGTTTCTACAAACCCATGTGTATATTGGATAGGGGGGAGACTGGATACTACACTGCTTTTGGTATTATAGTAATCATTGAAATAATAGAAATAGTGCTTTATTTCCCTAAATACCGTATTTCGGAGACTATCCATTTGGATGGCGTTAGAGTCTGTATAGTGCCTGAGTTGCCTTAGATTGAGCATGGCATGGTGGTTCTTGAATAGGTTCTCGTCGGTACGTTTCATTTGGAATGCAGACATATCAAACTTTTGTTCGGTCTCCTCAAAATAAAACCTTGTGAACTGTTGGCGTGGATTGTATGCTTTGGCATTCTTGGTTCTGCTGTCTTCATAGCGTACCCCATCCTTGAGTTTGAGTATCATGAAATTGTTGTCGGGCGAATTGTATATGTAGCCTTCATTAGCCAATAATACATTATTGGCTGTGCTGCTCGACTTATGGTCATATATCATCAGGTCATATAGGATTTTGCCATCCTTACTTTTCCTTTTTGCGCGGATGGAATACCCCGGTATCGTGTTGTTGAAAATGCCGGGCTTGATGAGGAAATCGGCTTGTTTTATCCGGACATCATACAGCAAAGAACCCATTTTGAGATTCACCACGGGCAAGATGTAGTCGCTAAACAGAAAAGCTCCTCCACTAAACAACGCTACCAAGATGAATAAGGGAGTCATGGCTTTCCGAAGGGAGATGCCAGCGGCTTTGATGGCTACCAACTCGTAGCTCTCGCCCAAATTGCCAAACGTCATGATAGATGAAAGCAACATGGAGAGTGGCATAGCCATGGATATCTGTACAGCCGATTGATAGGCCAATAATTCCAAAATAACATACCATTCAAACCCCTTCCCAATCAAATCGTCAATATATTTGAATAGAAATAGCATCAACAGCACGAACATCACGATGAAAAAGGTGACGATGAACGGCCTGATGAATGATTTAAGGATAAGAAGATGGATTTTTTTCATCCCATAAAATGTTTCTCCAAGACCTATAGGAGCCCGGGAAACGCCTTTTAATGATAACTACATGCAAAGGTAAGTATTATTTTTAGGCACCTATAACACCTTGGAGATATTCTATCTGGTTATCCCAAATTAATTTACGATCAGCGAGGTTCTCTTCCCGAGCAAAATCAGTAATCGCTAGTGCTACATCGTTAGTGAGTTCATCCTGTACGATTTCCATCTCGAAATGGTAAGGTTCATCATCAAGCCATTTGTATTTCACCAATTTATTTTCTTTTAGACTGATGAGTTTGGCAGTATGTTGTTCGTCATCCCAGCTGAATTCATAAATACCATCCTTATACGCCACATCGTCAGCAAACCATTGTGCCAGTGCATTAGGTTCATGCAAGAATGAAAATAGAATTTTTGTTGACGACTTAATTTCGTATTCCAAATGGAACTTAATTTTTTCTGCCATGCCAATCTTAATAATTATACGATTTGAATTGTATCCTTCGTGCTTTCTCTAACTTTTTTTCTAAAGAAAGGGAAAATAAACTATATTTGCAAACTAAATTTTTGGCGGGGTAGCTCAGATGGTTAGAGCGCAGGATTCATAACCCTGAGGTCGGCAGTTCGATCCTGCTCCCCGCTACATCCGGAGCCTGTTCAGTTTACTGAACAGGCTCTTTTAGTGTAATGATAGGATGTTTCAGCTGTAAGGTTCGTCATCATAAATTAAAAGGCAAAATTTGAATTGAGGATTATTTTTGTAATTTTATGCTCTTTGGGATACACTAGCATTAATAATGTTGTTAAAGCGTATTCTAGCTTCCATCTTTATAAAATTTTTTAAGATAAAAAGCGGATACCTAAGCACAATTTTCGGAGCGTTTGTAGAAAGATGTAAATATATGATTGTCGTTTAGCTGTTGAGGAGGTTTTCTATAGCATGCTCACTGTTTCAAATTAAAGTAAGGGTGATAAGTGCAGTAGTAAATAGCGATGAGCGTATGATAATTCTAGCCATAAGACATGATGATTGATGATTTTAAGACCGGGCCATTGAAACACCGGATAACAAGCAACCAGCAACTAGACAAGGAAACCTTTCAGCCATTATTTTTTCGTATTGGAAACCCAGAAGATCGAGAAGGACTGGCGAAGCTATTGGAACGGAAACCTTATATTCAGGTTTTTGATACCATTGAACCGCAACTCAAAGAGCTGATAAAATCTTCTTTGCCGACCGAGACGTTGGAGGAAAGTCGGTTGTGTTCATTAATCGAGAATCATGTTGGAGATACGCCCTTTGACGAATATGGCGTATGGGTTTACTATCCATGGAATGAAAAGCTGGTGCACCTATTGGATGAAAACGAATTTGCTGAACTGAGGACAAACCGAAATAAATATAAAATCACTGCTGAAGAGCAATTTGTATTAACGAAGAAGAAAATAGGGGTAATTGGCCTTTCCGTAGGCCAATCGGTTTCCTTGACATTGGCTATGGAGCGAGGGTTTGGTGAATTGCGGATTGCAGACTTCGATGAGCTGGAAATAACGAATTTAAATCGACTTCGAAGCGGGGTGCATAACATGGGGTTGAAAAAGACGGTAATCGTTGCGAGGGAAATAGCCGAGATTGACCCTTATTTAAAAATCACATGCTTTCATGATGGGATTACAACAGAGAATTTGGAGTCCTTTCTTTTAGATGGGGGAAAGCTTGATGTATTGATTGATGAATGCGATGGGGTAGACGTGAAGATTAATTGTAGATTGGCGGCAAAGAAGCATCACATCCCCGTTTTAATGGAAGCTAGTGACCGGGGAACCGTTGACATCGAACGGTTCGATTTGGAGCCAGATAGACCAATATTGCATGGATTTGTAGAACATTTGGATATTTCAAATTTCAAAAACCTCAAAACCAATGAGCAAAAACTTCCTTATATACTTGCTTTTGCAGGGGTAGAAACATTGTCGATAAGGATGAAGGCCTCAGCGATTGAAGTGGGACAAAGCATTTCGACATGGCCTCAATTGGCAAGTGCGGTAACAATGGGCGGAGGGATTACTGCAGATGTATGTAGAAGGGTGCTCTTGGATTTATTCCATCAATCAGGGAGGTATTTTATCGATTTAGAAGAATTGATAGATGATACAAAGCCGGCAGCCCCAAACTTTAAGTACACTAAAAAGTCATTGAATGATGAAGAGATGATGAGGGTCGCTAAGCGACTGCCTGCTATTGGCAATACAGCGTATAATATAGACAATAAAATGGTAAAAGAGCTGGTTAGAACAGCATCTATTGCGCCGTCTCCGGGAAATAACCAGCCATGGAAATGGTACTTTGATGGAAAACGGCTTTATTTATTTCATGATATTGAGCGTTCGGAATCATATGGCGATTTCGAAAACATGGCATCCTATATGACTTTCGGCACCGCAATTGAAAATTTGAATTTGAAAGCTAAGGAAATGGGGGTGGAAGTGACGGAAATGCTTTTTCCATTACCTGATGAGCCCCTATTAATAGCGGCTTTTTCATTTAGCCCTTCCCAGCCTGTCAAGAGCGATTTGATAGCTCATATTCACTTACGATGTACTAATAGACATTTGGGTACCGGAATGAAATTGGATACCAAAAGTCTTAATGAGATACGGCGATCAATAGCGCCGATTGAGGGGGCTACGCTTAAATTTATCGAAGATAAGGATGACTTACAGCGTTTGGCATTAGTTGCTGGGAAATCCGAGAAATTGCGACTTTTTATACCGCAGGGCCATTATGACCTATTTGAAAAGGAGTTGAGATGGACAGTAGAGGAGACGGAAAAAACAAAAGATGGATTAGATGTCCGAACCCTTGGACTGAGCACCAAAGACACAATAGGTTTCAGGGTAGCAAGAGATCCAAAGGCTATGCAGCTGATTGCTGATTGGAATTTAGGGAAAGCGCTCGAAAATATGACATCAGACCTTATAGGAACGTCGTCAGCGGTAGGGCTTATCGCTATGCCAACATTTGACGCAATCAATTGCTTAGCGGCAGGTAAGGCTGTGGAGCGGCTATGGATTACCGCCAATAAAAATCTCATTTCATTACAACCTGTATTAGCGCCAGTATTACACTTCACGAGGTTAAGATATGGAAAAGGGGGAGATATGCCTATCAAGATTCAAAATGAGTTTGCCATACTGAATGAAGAATTTGATGCTATTTTTGATATTACTCCATTAAAGGAGGTGCCCTTATTCCTCTTTAGGCTGTTTAAAGGCAAGAATCCAACAGTGAGTTCCTTGAGGTTAAACTTGAATGAGGTTTTTTTTCAGAGAGAAAATTAAATATGATTTCTGTAACGTTCAGAGCTTTTCGCGCCACAGACGAACCCGAATCATGTGCACGCTTTATAGAGGGGCACAGGAAGGTGCTTGAAATCTATGGAATTACCATGATAACCTCCAATAAGGCACTGTGGACCAGTCATCCAAACACGTATGTCGTATTAGTTGAATCTAAAGCTGATGGTCGACTATTCGGAGGAGCGCGACTCCAAATAGCTGACAATGAATTAATGTTGCCAATTGAAGAAGCAGTAGGCAAAGTTGATGCTAAAATACATGAAGTAATCAGGCAGCATAGCGAAGGACAGATGACTGCGGAACTATGTGGTTTATGGAATTCCAGGGAGGTTGCCGGGTACGGGATAGGTAGTGCGTACTTAACTAAAGCAATTATTGTACTAGCGAGGAAGCTGAAAGTCAAATCATTATTTGCATTATGTGCACCGGCCACTGTAAGAATGGGAGGACGGGCAGGCTTTGTGATTGAACGGTCTCTCGGGAATGATGGTTTTTTCAATTATCCTAAATTGGATTTGGTGGCCACCGCTATGGTCATTAGGGATGTCAATGAGCTATCCCATGCAACGGAGGACAACCAACTTTTTATAAAGGAGTTTGACAAGACTCCCATTCAAAGTAGAGTGGAAAAAGGCCCAAAAGGCGAACTTATGGTGGAATATAACTTATCCTTAGATAAGGAGCATTCATAAGCAGCGCACTGTGGTTATGTGCAACATGCAATAAGCGAAAATAATATTGAAATATAACGGTAGATGTTTTTCTCACATATCCTATATCACGTTTTAGGCATCTTATTGGCTTATACAGATTCTACGCTAAAGTACGCAGAAGAAATTTCCTTGAATGTAGGTGTTATTGAAGATCAATACCACCAGTTTGAAATAACAGACATCATCCATAAGGAGTTTGATACACTACCAAACCATTCCCCAAACTTCGGATTAAGCAAATCAGTATTTTGGTTTAAAATTGAGGTAACCAATCAGGTTGTGGACAGTGTTTTTTTACTTAAAATTCAGAATGCCAATATCAATAGTCTGACTTTCTATAATATGACGAATGGCAAAGCGGAGGTTCAGCAGTTGTTAAGCATTACCCCTGTTTATAAACGTGAATTTAAGACACAATATCCCATTTTTAGGGTTAAGCTTATGCCTGGTTCAAAGGCTGTTTTTTTCTTGCGAGCTTCCGGAAATGGTATAATGGAAATTCCTATCACTATAGGCAGGGATGCCACCATTCTGGAATGGGTGGCCAATGACCAATTGTATTTTGGCATTTATTCAGGGATTATTATAGTCATGTTCCTCTATAATTTTTTCCTGTACCTATCAATTAAGGATAAACAATACCTGTATTACGTTTTATATATTTTAGTGGTAGGACTTACACAAGCTTGTCTACAAGGGTATGCTGCCAAGTTTTTATGGCCTGACTCAGAATGGTTAATCATTAGGGCTAATCATGTCATCACCGTTTTAGCCGGGGTCTTTTCCATTTTGTTTACGTTTAATTTTTTGCATGTCAAGCGTTTCTTGAGAATTGTTTACATTGCTTTGTGCGTCACCATTGGCATTTATCTTATATCTGCCATCCTTTATTTGGGAGGGAAGTACATCATTGGTCAGCAAATATTGCAGTTGAATACAGCCCTCAGCTCAGCATTGGTGTTATTTAGCGGTTTTTATATATACTATAGGAAAAAATATAAACCAGCGCTGTTTTTTTACGTCGCTTGGTCGTTTTTCTTGAGTGGGGTAATTATTTATATATTGAAGGATGCAAGTATTCTGCCATATAATAGTTTCACCAGTAATTCGATCTTGATAGGTTCAGGATTGGAGGTAGCATTATTGTCTTTTGCTTTGGCAGATAAAATAAACATTTACAAAAGGGAGAAAGAGGAATCCCAACTTAGGACGTTGCAAATATCCAAGGAAAACGAAAGGTTGATACGCGAGCAGAATCTCTACCTTGAACAGAAAGTAGAAGAACGTACGCATGAATTGAAAGAGTCTAACGAGATACTCCAACAGACATTGAAGCACTTGAAAGAGACCCAATCTCAACTGGTCGAAGCAGAGAAAATGGCCTCACTTGGACAATTGACGGCGGGGGTTGCTCACGAGATCAACAATCCTATCAATTTTGTGACGTCCAATGTTGCTCCTTTACGACGGGATATAAATTTATTGTGGGAGGCCCTCATTGAAATCGAAAAGGTAGGGCTTTCAAGTGATGCAATAGCGGACAAAAAGCAGCAGCTTGAAACCTATAAAGAAAAACTGGAATTGGAATACCTGAAGACTGAAATCGAATTTTTATTGAAAGGTATGCATGAAGGGGCTAATAGAACCGCAGAAATTGTGAAGAGTTTGCGCATTTTCTCACGAGTTGATGAAGATTCATTGAAATATGCTGATATCAACGAGGGGCTGGAATCAACATTGGTGATCCTAAATAGCGTGGTCAAGGATGCCCTACAAGTAACCAAACAATACGGTGACCTACCCTTGGTGGAATGCTATCCCGGAAAACTGAACCAGGTGTTCTTAAATATCACAACGAATGCAATCTATGCCATTAACAAGAAATTTGAAGGGGAATCTGGAGGAAACCTAATGATTAAAACTGAAGCTGACGATACAAACGTATATATTTTTATCAAGGACAACGGAGTTGGAATGCCAGCTGACATAATCGAAAAAATATTCGAACCTTTTTTCACGACTAAGGAAGTCGGAGAAGGGACTGGATTAGGCATGTCCATTGTCTACAATACAATCAAGAAGCATCATGGCGAGATAGAAATTGACTCATTGGTGGGTGAGGGGACGGAATTTAGATTGGTTATTCCACTTCAGCAACAAATACGATAGTTGTTGCGTTTATTAAAATCAATTATGCTATTTTTGTTGTTTAAGGTTTGATTTTTGCCTTGTAACTCCCATTAGCTTTATGCATAAATCTCCGGAAATACTCTACATTGATGACGAAACGAATAATCTAATTAGTTTTAAAGCCGCATTTCGATACCGTTATCCCATATATACCGCCACCAATACAGTTGAAGCTAGGGAAATACTGCGTGCAAATCCCGATATCCGGATTATTTTTTGTGACCAACGGATGCCGGGTGAGATGGGCATTGACTTTTTACATCAAATGAAGAAGGATTTTCCTAGGCCCATAAGGATTCTTCTTACTGCATATGCCGATATGGAGACCGTAGTGGATGCAGTAAATAAGGGACATATCTTTAGGTTTGTGCAGAAGCCTTGGGTAGAAGAGGAAATCATTTCATCTATTGAGGAGGCCAATAAATTTTACGTTGCAAACTCCATGTTGGATATCAGGAATGAGGAACTCCAAAGGGCCTATGACGAACTCGATAAATTTGCATATAGTGTTAGCCATGACCTGAGAGATCCATTGACTGGAGTATTGTCAGCGATTAAATTGGCCTTCGAGTTTGATTCAGTTGAGCGAATTCATGAGCTTTTGGGGTTGATGGAAAGCTCTATATTAAAATTGAATTCGTATATAAACAGCTTGCATGATTACTACCTGTTAAAACGCGGTGAACTCAGTATTTCGGATATTGACTTTAGCGCATTATTCGAATATTTCAAGGATTTCTATCGGATTTATACCCAAAGCAACAACATTCAGTTTACCATTAGCAGTACACAAAATGAGGAATTTAAAAGCGATGAGATATCGTTGAAACTAATCATACATAATTTGTTGTCCAATGCTTTTAAGTATCAAAAAAGGGACAGTGATAACAAAATTGTCAAATTATCCGTCATCGTAGGGAACAACATTGCAACAATACAGGTAAAAGATACGGGGATCGGTATCGCGGAGAAAGATATTGGAGAGATTTTTAAACTTTTTTTCAGAGGAAGTGATCAGGCGGAGGGAACGGGTTTCGGGCTATATAATGTGAAAAGTGCTTTGGCAAAGCTTCAGGGCGAAATAGAAGTCAATTCCGTAGAAAGTATGGGAACAACTTTTACTGTGGTTATAGCGAGTAAATAGTTATGAGATGGCTTAGGAAAGAAGCTTTTGCCTGAGTAAAAATTCGAGCTGTTCGTTGGTCACCTCAAGCTTGGAAAACGATTCTTTTATTTTTTTCCTTTCCGAGTGGACTTCATAGGCTCTTTTGATGGTGTTATCCAATTCTTCTTCACTCCATGGCTTACTTAGGTAGTGAAATATTTTGCCTTTATTCACGGCATCCACTACGGCACCCATATCGGCATAGCCGGTGAGTAATATCCTCATGGAATCAGGGCTGATTTTTATAATTTCTTCCAAAAATTCAACCCCAGTCATATGTGGCATTCGCTGGTCGGTGATGATTATATCAATTGGCTTTTCCTTGACGATTCGAATAGCCTCGATGCCACTTATGGCAGTATATACGCTATAGGTCAGACGGAATGTAGCCCTGAAGGAAATTAAATTATTCTCCTCATCATCCACATATAAAACCGAAATCCTATTTTCCATTTTTATAATAACATTGACTCCCAAGAATATGTTTTTATAAGGAGTCGTAGTAAATAAACTTTGTGTACATTCTTTTTTAGCCTCGGTAAATTAATGGACATTGCAATTCCAAATCCCAAGTTAGTAAACTTTATTCTAAATAGGAGGGGATTATTGTAATTTAAGTCTATTTTTTACAAAAAAACGATGTTACAATAGCAACTTTAGCGAACCTTGCCAATGAGCTTTCTTAACGGTGTATTATTGTCAAATAAGTAAATCCCGCTAAATTTAGTAAAATTAACACCTCCTGAAATGTGGGATTTCAAGGAGGCGCTAATGTTTCTTATATATGTAATGTAGTACGTCTTTGTAGCATTATTACTACCTAGGCGCCCAATTGTACCCTTTTGAAAACAGTTACGGTCAGCCCTTTGGAAACACTATCTAAGAATTGAGCGATGTTTTTGGAAGAATCTTTAACAAACTCTTGGTTTAGCAAAGTGGATTCTTTGTAGAATTTGTTGAGTTTGCCTTGCGAAATTTTTTCTACCATTTCTTCTGGTTTACCTTCTGCTCGGATTTGCTCCTTGGCGATTTCCAATTCGCGTTCAATTATGCGGACATCCACATCGCTCTTGTCGATGGCAACTGGATTCATCGCTGCAATCTGCATCGCTACATCCTTGCCGGTTTCATCAGCGCCATCAAAAGTGTGATTAAGACCCACCAATACGCCCAATCGGTAATTACCATGTATATAGGCCACCACTTTGTCGGATTCTGCAGTTTCGTATTTAGAAATATCTATTTTTTCGCCGATTTTGCCAGTTTGGTCAAGTAGCAAGTCAGCAATTTTTACACCGTCTATTTCCAGTTGCTTCAACGCCTCAAGCGATGCAGGTGCATGAGCGATAGCGGCTTCTGCAATACGTTCACCGAAGGCGATAAAATCGCCATTCTTCGCCACGAAATCGGTTTCGCAGTTTAGTTCTATAATGGCTCCTTTCTTACTGTCGGCTGTTGTTTTAGCAATCACCACGCCTTCATTTGAATCGCGGTCTTGGCGGCTTGCAGCCACTTTAGCGCCTTTTTTACGCAAATAGTCGATGGCGGCTTCAAAGTCACCGTTGGCCTCAATCAATGCTTTTTTGCAATCCATCATACCTGCACCGGTTTGTTGGCGCAGTTTGTTTACATCTGATGCAGAAATTTGTACTGTGGACATGTTATTTTCCTTATTTTGTAATTTACGAATGTGCAACTAAAAAACCGGATGACACCATCAGTTTACGGAAAGATAATTCTTCCGAAACCTCCTGATTACCATCCGGCTTCTATAAGAGATTATTCTCCGTCTTTAGCTTCTTCCGATTCAGCAGTTGCCTCTGCTTTTGCTTTACGTGGACGCTTACCTGAGGTTTCGGTGTCAGCCTTTGCCTCTTTTTCCTCCACTGTTGCTTCTGGTTCTTCTCCAGTGTCAATTTTGGCTTTGGCGGCAGCGGCTTCCTTTTCAGCTTCTTCTTCCTTGTCGCGCTTGCGCTCTTCAAGGCCTTCTTGAATGGCTTTCCCTATGAGTTCGCTGATTAGAGTAATCGATTTGGTAGCATCGTCATTAGAAGGAATGGGAAAATCGATATTTGTTGGATCGGAATTCGTATCCACCATGGCGAAGGTAGGGATATTCAATTTCAATGCCTCACTTACTGCGATATGCTCTTTCTTCACATCGATGATGAAGAGCGCTGCTGGTAAGCGGTTCAAGTCGGCTATGCCGCCTAGGAGGCTTTCCAATTTGATACGCTCACGTTGTATCATCAATTTTTCTTTCTTGGACAATACATCGTATGTGCCGTCTTTGGTCATTTTGTCGATATTCGACATTTTTTTGATAGACTTGCGTACGGTAGCAAAGTTAGTAAGCATGCCGCCTAACCAGCGTTCCGTCACATAAGGCATGTTTACGGCCTTCGCTTGGGCTGAAATGATGTCTTTGGCTTGTTTCTTAGTTGCCACAAACAGTATTTTCCGCCCCGATTTGACAACCTGCTTAATTGCAGAAGCAGCTTCTTCAAGCTTGGTAAGTGTTTTGTTTAAATCTATGATATGGATGCCATTGCGCTCCATGAAAATGTATTTGGCCATTTTCGGATCCCATTTCCGGGTAAGGTGGCCAAAATGTACACCTGCATCCAATAATTCTTGATATGTTGTTCTTGCCATTTTTTAATCCTCCTTAAGAAATTAACGTTTACTGAATTGGAACTTCCTGCGCGCTTTGCGACGCCCGGGTTTCTTACGCTCCACCATACGGTCGTCGCGCGTTATCAGCCCTTTGGCACGTAATGCAGGTTTCACTTCCGGGTTGAGCTCAATGAGCGCTTTGGATATCGCCAAACGAACGGCTTCCGCTTGTCCTTTGATACCGCCTCCGGCCACGTTAACTTTTACATCGTAGTTTCCAGTAGCACCGGCTACTTCCGTGCTTTGGGTAACGATGTATTGTAATGGCAATGTAGGAAAATATGTTTTATAGTCTTTACCATTTACGGTAATGTTGCCGCTACCAGTAGATAGGTAAATACGGGCAACTGCAGTTTTTCTTCTTCCTGAAGTGTTGATTGTTGACATTTCTTTGCTCCTTAGAATTTAACAGTTTTTGGACCCTGCGCTACGTGCGGGTGCTCGCCACCAGCATAAACATAAAGGTTTTTGAACAACGCACGCCCTAAACGGTTTTTGGGTAGCATACCTCGTACCGCGCTTTCCACGATGCGTTCCGGATGTTTAGCCAATAACTGCTTTGGAGAAATAAAACGCTGGCCGCCCGGATACCCGGTATATCTCGAGTACACCTTGTCATTGAGCTTATTGCCAGTCAACTTAACCTTGTCTGCGTTGATGACGATCACGTTATCACCGCAGTCTACGTGTGGGGTATACGATGGCTTGTGTTTCCCCCTGATTACCTTAGCAATCTGGGATGACAAGCGCCCCAAGATCTCTCCCTCAGCGTCAACAACAATCCATTCTTTGTTGACCGTGCTTTTATTGGCAGAGACAGTTTTGTAACTTAACGTATTCACTTGCTTTGTTTTGAAATAATTAATTTAACTATATTTACGCCCTTACTTTTAAGGGACTGCAAAGGTACAATAAATAAATTGATTTTTCAAAGCTGTGCAGCGCTATAAATTCTAAGCACTATTTAAGACGTCAATTGTTAATCAATTAGGGATGCTTAGCGATGGCAAAAATATCACGCTGAAGCAATTATTGGTAGTTGTATTCGCCTAATACATTTTGCTTGTGTACTTTTGAACCAAATATAGTTTGCATGTCCGTTGGCCAATGGTTTTGTTGAAACCACAAAAAAAAGCAAACGATGTGATAAATGAGTAGTTAAATGATGATGAACATTCGATTCTTTGTGCCTTTTTTTTTGTGTACCTGTTTGTCGGGCTTTGGTAATGTGGCCTTTGCCCAAGAAAATATTGTTGTTCCAAAAATACTGAGTGCTGGGGATAGTTTGTTAATAAAGGAATTGTATTTTCAGGGTATCCAACAAAAGTCCTCGGGACAACTAGCAGCCGCCGAGAAGACATTTGATAAGTTAACTCTGTTGCAACCCGACAATGATGCAGTCCATTTTGAACTGGCACGGATTTATTTTGAAAAAGAAGACTATTGGGCTGCCGAAAACGCCGCAAGGAAGGCGGCCGACCTTAACCCCGATAATGAGTGGTATTGGGTCATGCTGTTGGATATTTATAAGAAGACAGCCAATACGAAGCGCATGCCTCTGATACTCGACGAACTCATCAGGCTGAATCCAACCAAGGCGTCCAATTACTATGACAAGGCCTATGCGTTGTATCTGGATGAACAGTATGAAGCGTCCCTTGCCACATTTGATACGATAGTCGGAAGATTTGGGGCGACGGATGGTCAGCATATTACCAAATACCAGATTTATATGGCCCAAGGGGATAGGGAGGCAGCTAAAAAAGAACTGGAATTACTCATCTCCAAAAAGCCAAAGGAAAGCAATGGATACATAATGCTGGCTGAATTGTATACCGATGACAAGGATACAAAAAAAGCGATGGCATTATTAGATAAAGCAGCGGCTCTATTTCCAAACGATCCACTTATCTTACTGGCTAAATCAGATACTTACCTTGCCATGGGCAAGCAAAAACAAGCATATGATTATCTTCACCAAGCGTTCCTTAACAAGGAACTGGATATTGATGCTAAGGCAGGAATACTGTATACGGCAGTAGGCGACCACAAGCGCCCCATCGCCACTAAGTCGTTGACGGATCTGGCCGACTTACTTGCCGAAACCTATCCCATGGAGGTAAAAGCACATGCTGTGAAAGGCGATATATACATGCAAATACAGCAGTTGGAGCAGGCACGTCTGGCATATTTAAAGGCCATAGATATCAATAGATATATTGATGGAGTCTGGCAACAGCTTTTGCAATTAGAGCTCCAAATGGGGCGCTATGATGATGTCGAGGAGCATGGGATAGAAGCATTAGCGCTATTCCAAAACCATCCTTTGATGCTGTTTTTTACGGGGCATGGATTTTTAGGCAACAAGAATTATCCCCAAGCCCGCACCTACATGGAAGCCGCATTAAACAATGCAGACGAAGAGCATACACCGTTACTCGCCCAGTTGTACAGCAGCCTTGGTGACATTTACAATGCGCTAGCGATGCATGCAGAATCTGATGTAGCGTATGAGGAAGCTATTGCATTGGACAGCACGAATGCCTATGCGTTAAACAATTATGCTTATTATTTGGCGTTGCGCAAAGAAAGATTGTCTCACGCCGTGGAGATGTCGAAAAAATCCAATGAATTGGAGCCAAACAATGCATCATATGCAGATACATATGCTTGGGTACTCTTCCAGCAGGGGCAATACAAAGAAGCGCTGGTATGGATTGAAAAGGCCATCAAGTATGCGGGTGAAGCCTCTGATACCCTGCTTGAGCACTATGGTGATATTCTTGCAAAATCGGGCAATATCAATGAAGCGGTGGTTCAATGGAAAAAGGCGAGAACCATTTCTGAATCGGTTGGCAAGGATATTGATAAGTTAGCTAAAAAGATTAATGGGAAACAATATATTGACTAGTGGAGGCCCTTTTTATGCCTTGATGTTGATAAGCCTGTTGCTTTCATGTACACCCAAAAAGCAACTGGTCTCCCCTGATGTAGGAAATGAAAAGCGGGTCTCCCGCGCCGAACGCGTGCATATCATTGGAGCCGTGACCCAAAGTCAACTATATTTCACGACGTTTAGCGGTCGGGCAAAAAGCAAGGTATCCATTAATAAAGACAGTTATGACGTGACAGCGAATGTACGTATTGAACGAGACAAAGCGATCTGGATTTCCATTACGGCATTAATGGGCATTGAGGTGGGGAGGGTATTGATTACGCCAGACAGCGTCAAAATCATGAACAGGCTACAAGCTCAATACATCAGAAAGCCTTTTGATTATATCTATAAATTTACCAGCAGGGAATTGGATTTCTCCAACCTGCAAGATTTACTGGTCGGCAATGTGATTACTCAAGCCATTGGTCGTGATGTCCAAGTTTTTACCGCCGATGCCGGCAGTATTTTGCGTGGGCAGGCTAATGATTTGTTGTATTTGGTGCAATTGGATAAAAATTACCGTACGGTACTTACCTTAATGGATGAAGAAGGGCGCAACCAACGATTGGAAGCATCATATACCAGCTATAGTGAATCTGCTGGGCAATCGTTCCCTAATCAGGTGAACATTTCCATAACGGCCGACGATTTGGATTTGCAGTCTGCGATGAACTATAGTAGGGTGGCATACAATGAGGCGCTCGAAATGCCTTTTAGTATACCCTCGAGATATAAGGAGGCCCAATAATTATGGTCGGACTATAATTTATCGAGCTAGTTTTATTACTTTCGCAAACAGTAATTGGCTGAACGCCGGTTCCACATATCAAACATAGTAAAAGATATTGATGGATTTTATTAGAGGAATTTTAAGCATAGTTGCATTTTTTCTGGCATTGGCTACCTGCTATGCCCAAAGCAGTGCCGAGCTTAAAAAGCAGCGTGAACGCCTGAATCGAGAGATTGAGCAACTCAACCAAAGCTTAAAAAGCACATCCAGTGATAAGAGCCTTTCGCTTAAGCAGGTGAATGCATTGAACGCTCAGCTGCGTTTACGTGAGCAAAAAATTAGTACGATCAATAGCGAAATCAGGCTCATCAGTAACCGGATCGCTTCCCATAATAAAACCATCCAAAACCTTCGTAACCAACTGGCTAAATTGCGCAAAGACTACGAAAGCATGGTCATGTTTGCGTTCCGCAATCGGAATGCACACAACAAAATGATGTTCATTTTTGCGTCGAAAGATTTCAACCAGGCATTTAAACGGATAAAATACCTGCAGCAATTCAATGAATCGCGCAAGGAACGGGCAAAGGAAATCGAAGATACCCAGAAAGAGATCGCGTTGAAAGTGGCGCAGCTGGAGGCCAGTAAAAAGGAGCAGGCGTCATTGCTTGGCGAACAACAGGAGGAACGTAAAGTTATAGCCCAAGAACAAGGCGAACAGTCGAAAGTGCTCAATGCGCTTACAAAACAAGAGAAGCAGTTTAAGCAGGAGCTCCAAAAGAAGCAGCAGGAAGATGAACGGCTGGCTAGGGCGATAAGAACAGCCATCCAGCGCGAAATTGCGGAACAGCGTCGATTGGAAGAGGAGGCCCGTAAGGCTGCACTAGCACTGGAAGCTGAGAGGACTGGAAAGACGGTCAAAGAAGTGGAAGCCGAGAAACCAGCCGTGCGGAAAAGTGACACTGAGGTACTGGCGTCCACGCCGGAAGCCGCGAAACTATCGGCTGATTTTGCTAGCAACAGGGGAAGGTTGCCATGGCCGGTGCAACAGGGGATCATTACCCAGCGTTTTGGACGGCAAACATATGGAAGAAATGTTACTGTAAACAATAGCGGAATAAAGATCCGAACAAGTAATGATGCGTCTGTACAAGCTATTTTTGAGGGCACAGTGGCCGTCGTTTACAATGTTCAGGGTGTATATGCCGTAGCTGTCCGACACGGCAAGTATTATTCTATTTATAATAATTTGAGAAACCTCACGGTGAAACGGGGACAAGTAGTGCAACGGGGACAAACACTGGGCACAGTATTGTCAGATACGGATGATGGAAACTCTGAAGTACATTTCGAGATTTGGGAGGGAGCCGCACCGATAAATCCCGAACCTTGGCTAGCAAAATAAAACTTATGATTAGCGTTGAAATAATCCAATCCCAGCGGCTTAGCCAATTTCGTTAATCCGCTAAGGATAAACAAATGAGCAATAATTGTACTAATAAAAATATTATACCTACATTTGTAAAATCGCCTGTATTATACAGGATTGATAGATGGATTTGGTAATTTAAAACAACTATTATGTTAGATTCAGTGCTGTTGTTTCTTGGTGCGCAAGAGATTATTTTGATTGTTTTAGCACTCCTTTTACTTTTTGGTGGCCGGAAAATCCCCGAACTGATGCGTGGCATGGGACGTGGTATCCGTGAATTCAAGGAAGGTCAGAAGGAAACTCCTAAAGAGGAATTGGAAGAAAATAAATAACAAAACTCATATTCAATACCGGACGGGACGTTATACCGAACAGCAATAAGTTCGGCATAAGGTCTCTTTATTATTTTATGGCAGGCCATATTTCATTTGTTGTTGGGCTTTTATTTGGTGGTAATGCAATAAAAAGTGCATTGGCACGTTTTCAACACTAAGTAATGTGTGCCAAATGACACATATCGTTGAAATCAATAGGCTATTGGATTGTCTTGTAAAAGCATTATGGCATAAATACCTACTAACGAAAATATGAGATTAAAAGGAATTTCGGCAATAGCCGTGAGTAGCATATTGTGTGTGCAGCTAGCAGTTTCGAAAACCACTTCCCTTGATTCGTTGTCCGACACATTAACGGAAAACAACATAACCGACCATATTAATGCACAACTCGACTTAACCGCAGACAGCATAAACTTTGTTCACCTAGAAGAAACCTTCGATCACCCATCATTATTTCAGATTGTTCCGACTAGCATAAAGGGGAGGCTTGCCTATTTGCAGAAAGCGGTCCCACTCACCTATAATACTCAAGTGCAGTCTTATATTGACACCTATAGTACAGACCGTTATAAACGACATCTTTCCCGTATGATGGGGCTTGGGCAGTATTATTTCCCGATTTATGAGCAGGTATTTGCCGAAATAGGAGTGCCCGATGAAATCAAGTACTTATCTATTGTGGAGTCGGCTTTGAATCCCCATGCGGTATCTAGAATGGGAGCCACCGGTCCATGGCAGTTTATGTTTGCCACAGCCCGGATGTATGATTTAGCAATAGATAGCTACATAGACGAACGAAAAGACCCCGTGGCTGCTAGTTATGCCGCCGCCGCCTACTTATTGGATGCTTACAATGAATTTGGAGACTGGCTATTGGCCATTGCCTCCTATAATTGTGGCAAAGGCAATGTATTGCGGGCAATTCATCGGTCTGGGGCGAGTAACCCTGATTTTTGGGCCATCAGCCCTTACTTGCCAAAGGAAACACGTAATTATGTGCCTGCGTTTATTGCCATGACTTATATGCTGGGATACCATGAAGAGCATGGTATTGAGCCGGTTGAAGCGGACATGTTGTTAAAAACGGAAACGGTATGGGTCCAAAAATTTGTACCCCTTAATGGTGTGGCCCAAGCATTGGATATCGATGAAGGGGTTATCAAAACCCTTAATCCAGCATATAAAAGGGGGATTGTAAACGGTACCCCTGAGATGCCAAAACGGCTTATATTGCCGGAAGTACAACCAGCCACCTTTTCGGCTTTGTATGTAGCGTTGAATAACCCCATGGAAAACGCCAAGGTGATGAATGTTTCAAATCCATCTCATTCAGGTCAAAACGCCACCACTCATCGGGTGCGTAAGGGCGAAACATTAGGTAAAATAGCCAATCAATATCGGGTCACCGTACAAGACTTACGAGTCTGGAATAACCTCAAAAAGAACACTATTGTACCTGGACAACGCTTAAGTGTCTTCAAGCCGGAAGTGTCCTCCACTTCTAGCAAAACAACAAATTCGTCAGCCTCCCAGATCAGCTATCGTGTGAAGAAAGGGGATACGTTGTCTGACATCGCCCAAAAACATCGTGGTGCCAGTGTATCCAGCATCAAAGCGGCTAACGGGTTGAAAAGTAACAGTATTAAACCTGGCATGACGTTGAGAATCGCGATGAAATAAAACTAGGTATATCAGATTTTTCACATAAGCCAAGCCGCATCCTCACCACCATCGCACTCATGAAGGTTTACCGTGACATGCTCCTTAAGGATAGTGGATAACTTCAGACCCGAAAAATCACTGAAAATTGGAAATTTATGATGACTCCGGTCAATTAATACAGCCGTACGCATTTTTTTCAGGGGAACATTGAAGAACGCACCCATACCATACGCCAATGTACGCCCGCTATTCAAGACATCGTCAACTAAAATGACGACTTTATTCTTCGCCTGTTCAATGGGGATATCCGTTTGCACATCCAATGTTCTGCTCGTTTTATCCAATGTAACTTTAATAAGCTGAATATCCAGCGAAGAGATTTTTTCTAGTAACGTCTTTAACCGTTTGGCAAACACGTACCCGCGCTCAGCTATACCCACCAAGATCAATGATGATTCTTCAAAATTGTCTTCAAGTATTTGATAGGCAATACGAATGGTTTTTTTTTGTATCTGCTCTTGGTCAAGGACTAACACTTTTTTTGTGGACATGCTATCTTGTATAGTGTAATGCGTGGTAAAAATAAGAAATATTCATGAAGCCTGAGGCACAAACATGTATGAAGTTAGGTGAATTGCTCTTAGACATCATAGATAAAATAGGTATATGCTAATAAAAAAATCCGGACAACGAAAACTCGTGCCCGGATCTATTTATTTTGAACGTCTTTTTTTAATTAACAGGAGGTTGCTGCACTAGCCCATCAGATTTGTTTTCTGCGGTGAACATCCTACCCCCATTATAATAATAACGCTTCCAATAAGCTTCATTCAGGTTACTGATCATCACCCCACGGCTCGATGAAGCATGCGCAAATTTATCATCACCGATGTATACCCCTACATGGGTGATGTTTCGGCTCCTTATTTTGAAAAACACCAAATCACCGGGTTTGAGCTCGTCTTTCCGTATGGGGTTCACCTGCGTGTAAATATTACGACTGTTGTAGCCAAGTGTCGTGTTGAACACTTGTTCATAAAGCTCATAGGCAAATTTTGAACAGTCAACACCTTTTTTTGTTTTACCGCCCAACCGATAAGGAGTGCCTATCCATTCGTATATAAACTGGTAAAGCTTGGTGTTTGTAGACGCAGAAACCGCAACTCCCATTATTTGGGAAAAGTATTCTTTGGCTAAATTATCGGGGTCTTCTGGGTTTATGGTAAGCTGATTGGTTGGAGTCTGTGCCTGCGATACAGCAAATAAGCAAGCAAATAGCATACATGCTATTAATGTTTTTCTCTTCATTAAGCTGCGTTTTTGTGAAACATGCAGACGTTGATTGTTTATTGACGTACCTATTTTAGGTCCGTTGGTTCGCAAAGCTATGTTAAAAATATTATTGATGCAAGGAAAAATTAATAATTTAATAATCTCAACAGTTTTTTCATAGTGTACGCTAATAAATAAGAAACAAGGGTTATAAATATAGAAATCATAAAAAAGTGACTTTTTTCTTGTTAATATCAAAATAATAGTTTTCCTTTGTCGCAGAAATTTGAAAAAATATCGTGAAAAGACATTCAATAATTACAACGACAATTATTACCACCGGGTATGAAGCACGGAGGAAGTAATTTTATGTTGTAATCGTAATGATAAAGAACAATAAAGCGCCTTCCTCGAATACAGGAAGGCGCTTTTGTTTTCAGATAAACGAACTAATTCGACTAAGAAAATGAAGGTACTCAAATTTGGCGGCACATCCGTAGGTTCCGTAGACAGTATCCGTGCAGTACTAGAAATTGTAAAGAGATCACATGAATCCGGTGAGCGCCCGGTAGCAGTATTATCTGCCATGGGGGGCGTGACCAACTTGCTCACTCGGCTTGCGGAAGATGCCGCAGAAGGCGTGAATTTCATGGGTGGGTTGCAAGAATTGGAAGCCCGCCACTTTGCAGTGGTGAAACAGCTTATCGGAATTAAATATCAAAACCCTGTTTTCACCAAGCTGAAACTTTATCTCAATGAATTGGAAGACCTGCTGCAAGGTGTCTTCAACCTTAGGGAATTGAGTTTGCAAAGCAAAGACCTGATTCTGAGTTATGGCGAAAGGTGTTCGGCGTTTTTGGTTAGCAAAATTGCTGAACAGTATTTCCCAGAAGCGTTGTTTGTGGATGCCACACGGCTTATCCGAACGGACAGCCATTTTGGGAGCGCGCATGTAAATCAGGCAAGTTCGGAGCGGCTTATACAGGCTTTTGTTGCCGAGAACCCCGGGCAATTGCTGTTCGTCACTGGATTCATCGCAGCCAATGAAAATGGCAGGGTCACCACATTGGGTAGGGGGGGGAGTGATTATACAGCAGCCCTCATCGGCTCGGCACTTGATGCCGAAGCCATTGAGATATGGACAGACGTGGATGGCATGCTTACTGCTGATCCCCGCATCGTAAAAAAGGCGTTTTCGCTTCCCATACTTTCCTATACGGAGGCGATGGAATTGTCGTATTTTGGAGCCAAGGTTATCTATCCACCTACCATGATTCCAGCATTCCTTAAGAAAATTCCCATCATTATACGGAATACATTCAACCCGGATTTTGCTGGAACAACAATCCAACACGATAGCGGCAAAACAACATTGCCGATCAAAGGCATTTCTTCCATTTCAGATATCAGTCTAATCAACCTGATTGGCAGTGGGATGGTGGGAAAGGCAGGCTTCAGTGGGCGGTTGTTTACCCTATTGGCTCGGGAACAGATTAATGTGGTACTAATTACCCAATCTTCATCCGAACATAGCATCACGTTTGCCATACATCCAGCAGATGCATTACGTGCAAAGGGGTTGATTGAAAATGAATTCGAACTGGAACTGCAAGCCAATAAGCTATTGGAACCGGAGATTGAAGGGAAATTGTCTGTACTGGCCATCGTCGGTGAAAACATGAAACAGACACCCGGCATGTCTGGGCAGCTTTTCCATGCCCTAGGTAGAAACGGTATCAATGTCCGAGCGATAGCCCAAGGCTCATCTGAATACAATATCTCGGTGATTATTTCCCAGTCTGACCTTTCCAAAGCACTGAACGCGGTGCACGATGCTTTTTTTGCCCAATTGAACAAGACCATGCACGTTTTCAGCCTGGGGACGGGAAACATTGGCTCCACCTTGTTCCGGCAGATACAGGAGCAATATGGGTTTTTGCTAGACCACAATGACATTGAAATAAAAGTAGTGGGAATCAGCAATTCACGAAAGATGTTGTTCAAGAGTGATGGAATCACGTTAAACAACTGGCAGGAACAGCTGCAAGAATTTGGCGAACAGGCGGATTTGGCGCAGTTTATGGCACAGATGAAGTTGATGAATTTACCTAATTGCGTGTTTATCGATAACACGGCAAGCGAATTGCCAATTCATTATTACGAGGAAATTTTCAAATCCAATATCTCCATAGTTACCTGCAACAAAATCGCCAATTCGGGCAAATACGCCCAATACAAGGCCCTGAAAGACACCGCCCGCAGGCATGGGGTAGATTTTTTTTACGAAACCAATGTAGGGGCAGGTTTACCCATCGTGCGTGTGCTCAAGGATTTGATGCTGAGCGGCGATCGCATCATTCGTATTGAAGCAATACTTTCGGGTACGATATCGTATATTTTCAATAATTTTACCGGAGACGCTTCCTTCCATGATGTTGTGGAAACGGCACAACGATTGGGGTATACCGAGCCTGATCCCCGAGATGACTTGAAGGGTACGGATTTTATGCGTAAAATGCTGATACTAGCAAGGGATGCAGGCTACCCGCTTGAAGCGGAGGACGTGGATTTGGGGACCATATTGCCAGAAACATGTATCCGGGCGACTTCGGTGGATGATTTTTACCGGGAATTAAAAGCCGCGGATAGCTATTTCAATGACTTGAAGGATAAAGCTCAACAACAGGGGAAAGCCATCCGGTACATCGGCAAACTGGAAGAAGGCCACGTGTCTATCGCATTGGAATTGGTAGATAAAGACCATCCTTTTTTTACGCTCTCTGGGAGCGACAACGTCATCTCATTCACGACGGAACGATACAAAGAACGGCCATTAGTGGTGAAAGGCCCTGGAGCGGGCGCAGAAGTGACCGCCGCAGGAGTCTTCGCCGATTTGGTAAATGTTGGAGCATAATTATTTGGCGCCTAATAGCTTGCATTGGACAATATGGAATCAATATATACAACAACCGGAATAAAAGCTGAAGCAGACCGCATCGAAAAAGACAGCGTACATGTATTTGCCCCGGCCACCGTGGCCAATATGGTCTGTGGATTTGATGTTCTTGGTTTTGCCTTGAATGAACCAGGAGATGAGGTAATCATGTGCAAAGCTGATCGTCAAGGGGTACACATCGTGAATATCACAGGCGACGATGGGAGGCTACCCCGTGAGGCGGCAAAAAATACCGTCAGCGCGAGTGTGATGTCATTCCTCCAGTATATCGACCGGACTGATGTTGGGGTGGAAATCGAATTGCATAAACAAATGCCCATCGGGAGTGGCTTGGGATCAAGCGCGGCAAGTACGGTAGCGGGACTGTTTGCAATCAACACATTGTTGGGTAGCCCGCTTTCGCGGCAAGAATTGCTACCCTTTGCCATACAGGGAGAAGAATTGGCCTGTGGTCATGGCCATGCAGATAATGTGGCGCCCTCCTTATTGGGAGGTATCACACTGATCCGGGGATACGATCCGCTGGATGTGGTGGCGTTGCCTGTACCGTCCGAACTGTATACATCGGTGGTGTTTCCGTATGTGGATGTGCCTACACGCGATGCCCGGCAGATGATCCGAGCGAAAGTGGCGCTCAAAGACGCCGTCATTCAATGGGGGAACATCGCCGGACTGGTAGCGGGTTTGTTTACTAGCGACTATCACTTGATTGGGCGTAGCATGCAGGATGTATTGATTGAGCCCACGCGTGCCATCTTGATACCAGAATTTTACGAAATGCGCCGATTAGCCATGGAGGCAGGGGCACTTGGATTCGGTATTTCTGGCTCAGGTCCATCTGTTTTTGCCTTTGCCCAAAGCAAGGACATTGCAACTCATATCACTTCGGTGGTACAGGCACACCTGGCTGGTCAAGGTATCGATAGCAACGGATATGTTTCTGGAATAAATACCGAAGGACCGAAGGAAATACAAGGTCGGGAAGAGTGAAAGCAAAAGCCCGAAAGCATTGAACACAGATGACGCGAACTAAACGGGTTTACACCGATACGAGATTAGAACGATAAGATGCAATTTTACAGTACAAATAATAACGGATTACGGGTTTCTTTCAAGGAGGCCGTCTTTAATAGCCTACCGGCTGATAGGGGATTGTACATGCCAGAGCGGATACCACAGCTGGATCCTTATTTCATCCAAAATCTCCAACAATATTCATTGCAGGAAATAGCCTTTACAGTAGCCAAGTCGCTGTTAGGAGAAGATATTCCGGAAGCCGACTTGCATGCAATCATCCGTGATGCCATGGATTTTGAAGCGCCTGTAAAACCGTTGGATAGCGGTACGGCTGTATTGGAACTGTTTCATGGTCCTTCGTTAGCCTTCAAGGATTTCGGGGCCCGTTTTATGAGCCGAATAATGGCTTATCTATCAGGAGAAGAAAAATCCGTGTTGGATGTATTGGTGGCTACTTCGGGTGATACTGGAGGTGCAGTAGCGTTGGGCTTTCTGGGCGTACTGGGTACAAGGGTTACCATCCTATATCCCAAGGGAAAGGTAAGCCCTGTGCAGGAGCTGCAATTGACTACCAATGGCCAAAATATACGGTCCATCGAGGTGGATGGCACATTCGATGATTGCCAGTCGTTGGTCAAAGAAGCATTTAATGACGAAGACCTTCGGAAAAAATTGCGGCTTACCTCGGCAAATTCTATCAATATTGCACGGCTCATTCCGCAAACATTCTATTATTTCAATGCTTATGCACAGTTGCTGTCGCAAGGCATCAAGGAGGTGGTGTTTTCCGTTCCTAGCGGTAATTTCGGTAATATCGGTGCGGGATTGATGGCCTATAAGATGGGATTGCCTGTGAAACGTTTCATCGCTGCCACCAACGTGAATGATACGGTGCCACGTTTCCTAGAAAGCGGCAATTACGAACCTCGGCCATCCGTACAGACACTGGCCAATGCCATGGATGTGGGAAATCCGAGCAACTGGGTGCGAATCATGGATTTATTTGATCATGATGTGGCTGGGCTGAGGAAGGTTATATCTGCCTACACATACAACGATTCTGAAACCCAGATAGCCATACAAACGATTTTCAACCGTTATGGCTATGTGGCCTGCCCGCATACGGCTATCGCTTGGCTGGCAGCCGAAACCTACCGGCAGCAACATCCCGGAGCATATGCGACAGTGTTCCTATCCACTGCCCACCCCTGCAAATTCCCGGAGGTTTTTCCGCCTGAAATCGCTGCGAAGATTATCATCCCCGAACAAGTAAAGACGTTGAAAGGTCGTAGGAAAGAGGTGATGGAATTGCCAGTGGATTTTGCAGCATTCAAATCGCATTTATTGAAATATCCTTAATTGGGCGGAGGAATTGCCCATGGCTTGTGATTTTAATTCAAACTAAACTGCATCCAGACATCTTCATTACGCCCGAAGAAAAATTGCCGTGGGTTGATGATTTCCGCCAGTATTTCTATGTCATCGGCAATGGTAGCCCCGGGCTGATGCAGGAATTTACTGTTGTGTATAACGTATACGTTATTGTTTTTTACGGCTTGTGTTTCCGACCATTCCCGATTGGATAATGCAGCGGGCAACTCATCCAATAGCTGTGGCATGGGCTGGCTACTGATGATGATTAGGAGATCAGGATTCAGCTTGTCACTCGGTGCATCAAAGTAATTGATGCCGCCGGCAATACTGACAAGGTTATCGATATATTCATTATGTGCAATTGTCATTGGGGATACACCGTTGATGCATAATACTTTGGGTTTATGCTCATCAGCAATGAACTTGAGTTTATGGGTGATGATATTGATACGTTCCTCAAGGTTTTCAGCTAACTGGTCCGCCCGTTGTTTCACATTCAGCATATCTCCGATGATGCGGATGGTGGAATAGATTGTTTTGGGAGTCTTGGCTTGGATAAATTCACCATGCTCTTCAGTCTGTTCGAGTAATGATATGCATGCGGTATCGAGGTTTAATGCTTCCAAGATGCTGTGCAATGAAATAAGCGGGCTTTGCATGAATGCAAAGGTAAGGAAGTTGGACGAGAAGTGCGAGATTGCCCGCGGCTCTTTATTGCCTCAGTCCCATATGAATCCTTTAGGATACCATTACCGCGATAATACCTTGAAAATATTGATATCTTGCAGGGATATAAAGGAGGCATTCAGTTGGATCCGCTCTTGGATAACTTCACTCCCAGCCTGTCCAGCCACCATTAGCAGGGCTATGAAAAAGGGAATAATAAGTAATAGAAAAGGTGAAATGTTAACGCTCAATTTTTTCATTGTTCTTATTGTTTGCAATATTATACAATCACACCAACTTCCAAACGCACAGTACAAAGGAACTAATACTTGGCTTTCTGTAGAAATCTTTTAGACCAACCGTCTGATTTTGTAGACTAACGGGTTTTTAGACGTTCATCTATCGTAATAGGGGATTGGCCGATAGAAGCGAGATGTTTGTCTATCAACCAAAGCAATTATTGCTTTTGAACAGTATATTTGCAATTATGCTTAAAAATAAAGCAGTTTTGATTCATATCCTCATTTGGGTGGTCTTATTGACGGTTTTGTATCTTGTTAATGTAAGGGAACGACCAGAGGAGTCGGCCATTATTATATTGCTATATGGTGCATTGAACATCGTTATTTTTTATGTGCACTATTTCTTTATCAATCCACCGCTCATTGATAGCAGTCAGTATGGGCGTGCAGTATTGTATATGGCAGTTGTTTTAGTGGTTTCAATAGCCGTCAAATATGCCATGGCACTGCAATTTGAAGATATCATTCTGCGGTATGGCGATAATAAGGATAAGGTGTTGACCCCTATACAGTACGTCGTTGCCGCGTTGATAACGGGATTGTTTTTCATGCTGCTGAGTTCTGCTATATATACGATTTCTTCTGATTTCAAGAACCGGGAGCAGCGTAAAAGCTTAGAAAATGAAAAACTCAATGCAGAGCTGGCCTTTCTGAAATCACAAATCAATCCGCACTTCTTATTCAATTCATTAAATAATATCTATTCACTGGCCTACCAGAAATCAGAAAAGACACCCGAGGCCATCTTGAAATTGTCTGAGATCATGCGATATATGCTTTATGAAAGCAATGAAGAGGCCGTTTTATTGGAGGAGGAGATTAATTATTTGCAAAATTATATTGAGCTGCAGAAATTACGCTTCAAGGAAAAAATTTATGTTGATTTTCATGTGGAGATTGATGAGACGAACCATCGCATCATGCCCTTACTGCTCATTTCATTCCTTGAGAACGCGTTCAAGCATGGCGTGTCTACCGATGCGAATAAACCGATTCGCATTGATATAAAAGTTCAAGATGGCCGTTTGCATTTCAAGGCAGAAAATGCGAAGAGTCAAGTGAATAAGGATCAAACGAAAGGGGTGGGGCTTACCAATTTAAAACGAAGGCTCCAGTTAGGGTATCCGGATAAACACACCATTAATATTGTGGAGTCCGACAATTATTACAGTGGTGAACTTTTCATATATTTATAACCCAAAAGTATACGCTCATGGTTAGATGT
Source organism: Parapedobacter tibetensis (assembly GCF_024704835.1). Classification (GTDB taxonomy): domain Bacteria; phylum Bacteroidota; class Bacteroidia; order Sphingobacteriales; family Sphingobacteriaceae; genus Parapedobacter; species Parapedobacter tibetensis. Next base: position 9,571 of record NZ_JAMXBE010000012.1, on the reverse strand, counting down.
ATAGCAGTAGATGACGAGCCGCTGGCATTGGATATCATTGCAGATTATGTGGCTAAGATACCTGAACTATCACTTGTAGCCAGCACGACCAATGCCATTGAAGCACTGACGATGGTACAGAATGGTGAAGTGGATCTGGTGTTCTTGGATGTACAGATGCCTGAACTTACAGGAATACAGTTTCTTAAAATCATCAATGGTAAATGCGATGTTATCCTCACTACAGCTTATCCCCAGTATGCATTAGAAGGCTATGAACTCAATGTGGTGGATTACTTGTTGAAACCCATCGCTTTTGACCGCTTTTATAAGTCTGTTCAGAAGGTCTTGAACAATTCGGTGTTGAAAACGCAACAACCGGTTCTTTCGACCGTACAACAAAATGATATGGTTGATTTCATTTTCGTCAAGACTGAACATAAAATCCAACGAGTAGACCTTGATGATATCTTGTACATAGAAGGGCTCAAGGATTACATTTCCATTTTTACAACTACCGAACGTATTGTTACCCTTCAAAACATGAAGAAAATGGAAGATATCCTTCCTGCTAACCGTTTTGTAAGGGTACACCGTTCATATATTGTGGCACTCGACAAAATTGCGAGTATCGAGCGTGGACGCATTTTTATCCAGGATAAGGTTATTCCTGTTGGGGATACTTATCGTGATGCTTTCTACAAATATATCGGTGATAAAAACGGATAATTTACGAATAGTCACGCCATAGGCGTGACCAGATATCGCATGATGTCAAGGTCGTGGGAGCTTTTAAACCTATTTCTGAGAACCATGTATCATGTTTACATATTATATAGCGATGCCCTCGGTAAATATTATACCGGAAGTTGTTCGGATATAAACAAAAGGCTTGCCGAACACAATAAGGGCCAAAGCAGGTATACAAAAAGTGGGATTCCATGGGGAATTGTGAAAGATTTTGAAGCTGCTAATCGACGTGAGGCACTTAAGCTAGAGGCTAGGATAAAAAAGCGTGGGGCGAAGAGATTTTTGCTAGACCTGGATTGATTTTTTCTTATATTTGCACCCCCAAACGGGATGTAGCGTAGCCAGGTATCGCGCCAGCATGGGGTGCTGGAGGTCGTGGGTTCGAATCCCGCCATCCCGACCAACCAAAAAAGCCCCTGCGAACGCAGGGGTATTTTTATGCAAAAGAGTTCACCAAGTTTGCTTGAGCGGGCTCTTTAGACAATTATTTACCAATGATTTTCTTACGGTGAGCTAAACCCCAATAATGAAGTTCATCCAATACTTTTTCAAGCGACATCCCATGTTCTGTAATAGTATATTGAACAGCCGGGGGAAAGGTATCAAACACTTCTCTAATTATTAATTGATTCACTTCCAGACTTTTTAAGGCTTTGGACAGCGTTTTATCCGTTATTCCGTTGACTTCCCTTGCAATTTGCTTAAATCGTTTAGGACCTTCCGACAAAGAAAACAAGATAAGCAATTTCCATCTTCCGTCAACAGCCTCAAGAGCATCTCTGATTGAAAGCATCGTTTTAGGGCAGCCACCTTTTGACAACATTTCTTTTTCGTTTTTTACATTACTTCCCATTTGGATAGTGCTATCCAAAGAGGAAGTACTATCGTTCGGATATCAAATATGGTTAATTTTGTGATGATAAAAGGATATAATATGGCAAGTGAGCAAAAAACATCAAAAACAATGAACATTATCCTTTGGATAGCACAAGTGATGCTTTCAATCGGTTTTATTTGGGCAGCCTCGATGAAACTGTTTCAACCAGCTGACAAATTAGCTGAAATGTGGGCATGGACAGCAGGCAATGTCACATTGGTAAAACTTACAGGAGTATTGGATTTGTTGGCAGGTATTGGATTGGTTTTTCCGGCATTACTTCATATACAGCCAAAGCTTACAATTTATGCCGCATTTGGAACGATCGCATTGATGATCGCTGCAAGTATTTTTCACATTTCAAGAGGGGAGGCATCACAAATTGGTATAAACATTTTCTTTGGAATTATTGCGGTATTCATTATATGGGGAAGACTCAAGAAGGTTCCGCTAGTGACCAAAGCGAAATAAGTTTAAAACAACCCTATTTTTGGCTACAACTACAAGAGATTCGGCTACATTGCATTAGGTGTTGTTTCGGAACTTTGAAAAAATATAAAACAGAAAATGGGCACACAAAACAAAATCGGATTAGTAATATAATGCTTACTATGTCTCTAATACCATTAATGGATGCGCTCGTTTAATCGCTTCAAATACTGATGGTGTGGCTTGGGGTGGAACAACACCAAGGCCCGGAGACGATAGATTGTTAAGAATAGGTTGAAATAGTCTAACCTTGAATTATTGAAAAAATATCATTAAAAATAAGTATCTTTCCATATGCCAATCAAACAAATTCACAGAATCAAGACCATTAGCGAGTTTCATAAACTTCGAGGATTATCTAACCCTGAGCACCCCCTAATAAGTTTGGTAGATTATCGGCAAATCAGTCATTCCCCCGAAAATAACCAGGTAAGCTGGATACAAGATTTTTATACCATAGGCCTAAAAAGAAATGTATGCGGAAAATTCAGGTATGGCCAGCAGGAATACGATTTTGACGAAGGATTGATGTCCTTCATTGCTCCGGGACAGGTTTTTAGCGTAGAATTGCTTGACAGTGAAGAATCTGTGCAACCTTCAGGATGGCTGTTGCTTATTCACCCCGATTTTTTATGGAATACTTCTTTGGCGAAGGGTATTAAACAATACGAGTTTTTTGGTTATGCGGTCAATGAATCCCTGTTCCTTTCAGAAAAAGAAGAGACTGTTATTGTAGGGATTATGCAAAATATCCAGCAAGAATATCATGCTAATATTGATAAATTTAGCCAAGGGATTATTATTTCGCAAATTGAATTGTTGCTTAACTATGCAGACCGGTTTTATAACCGCCAATTTATTACCCGTAAAATAGCCAACCATAAAATCCTTGATCGGTTAGAGAAGCTGCTTACGGATTATTTTGATAATGATGATTTAATTGAAAAAGGCTTGCCAACAGTTCAGGATATTTCAGATAAACTCAACGTGTCTTCCAACTATTTAAGTAGTTTGCTTAAAACGCTCACCGGACAAAGCACCCAACAACACATCCACAATAAACTGGTTGGAAAAGCCAAAGAAAAATTATCCACTACTGAACTTTCGGTAAGCGAAATCGCCTACGCATTGGGATTTGAACATCCGCAGTCATTTAGTAAGCTGTTCAAGAACAAGACCAAACTTTCGCCTTTAGCGTTTAGGCAGTCATTTAATTGATGAGATTTTTTCTAAAATACGTCAACCCCCATTTTTGACTACAACAATAGGAGATTCGACTACATCCCATGATGTGTTGTTCATGAACTTTGCAGTAAATAAAAAAGTAAAATATGAACACACAAAACAAAATCGCATTAGTAACCGGCGGGAGCCGAGGGCTGGGCAGGGATATGGCTTTAAACCTTGCCAAAAAAGGAATTGATGTAGTACTCACCTACAAAAGCGGCAAACAAGCAGCTGATAACGTGGTAGCTGAAATTGAAAATAGCGACGGGATAGCCCTGGCCTTGCAACTGGATGTTTCAGACCACAACGGTTACGCCGACTTTTTCGGCAACAGGTTAAATCCACAGTTACAGGAAAAGTTCAATACAAGTAAATTTGATTTTCTAATCAACAATGCTGGTACGGGACAATTTGCTCCTTTTTCTTCCGCTACGGTTTCTCAAGTTGACGAATTGATTGATATACACTTCAAGGCTGGCTATTTTTTCACTCAGCAGGCGTTGGGTTATTTGAATGACGGTGGTGGTATTGTTAATATTTCCTCAGGATTGACCCGTATTATTTATCCCGGATACTCAGCCTATGCCTCGATAAAAGGTGCTTTGGAAATCCTTACCAAATATCAGGCAAAAGAATTGGCCGAACGAAAAATAAGAGTCAACATCGTTGCGCCGGGGGCTATCGAAACAGATTTTAACGGAGGTGCCGTTAGGGATAATGAAGAAATGAATGCGCACATTGCTTCGGCTACGGCTTTGGGGCGTGTGGGTTTGCCAACGGATATCGGCCCTGTGGTCGCTTTCTTATGTACGGAAGAAGCCTATTGGATTAACGCCCAACGAATTGAGGTTTCAGGCGGACAGATGATTTAATGTAAGTAGGTCATCTTTAAAAAGATAAAGTCGTGATTCGTGGTCACTTCAAATACCCATTCGTCGATAGGCTATTTGTTAAAACAGGGACCTATTTTTAGAAAACAGGTTCCCTGTTTTATCCATCAGGAAATGGTATTTAAGCGCTCAGGGTATTGTCTTCACGGAAAACCCTTCCAAAATGAATTTTTGAATCGTTGGCTTGTGAGTTTGTTGAATACAAATGAGACTTTTTTTGTTTCTCATTTGGTGAAAACTTAATATGATGTCCATTAATAGGCTTCCATGTGGGTATCGAAAATAGAAACCGCATCATTGTAACAGGAAATTTATTGGATATTATTGGTATTTATATTAGGTTAGCGGGCTATGCAAATAAAGAGTAGTTTCATTGCCCAATTTAGAAAAATCCACTTTTTCATGATATGTTGTTATCTTGTGGGTTGTGCGGGGGGCGCCCAAAGCGAAAGGGAAAATCGACGAAAACCATCCTTTACCCCAATTGCGGGGATTGACTATTATGAGGTGAGGCGGTCATTTGACAGCGGCTTGGCATATGATTCCATTGGATTTGTACAGGAACCCGAATGGCATGTGAAATTCACTCGTGAGGATGCCATCCAGATCTATGTGCCGGGCAGTGATTCCTCGTTCAATTTTGAGATCACCCACGATCACGACTCATTTTTCCATTTTGCGAGAGAAAGCTGGAAAGTGATTGACCTGCACCGCGACAGCATGATGCTCCAACGCCTGAGTTTAGACGGCCTGAAAGTAAATAAGATACGCTCCAATGTATACATGCGATTTTATTCCAAACAATATTTGCAACAACTAAGTACTTCCTTGGCCGATCTGCGGAAGCCACGCAAACAGGACTCCTTGTTTGTTCAGCAAATGATCGAACGGGCTAACTGTAATCCAACAAATGTGGATAGTTCGTTTTCTTCTAAGCAAACTGTGAAATTGGCGAGTAAGAGTCCGAATATCGAAGTGAAGCGTCGTCAATACGATAGCCTGGAGCTGATAAACCAATCGGCTGCTTACGCTTACTTGTATCCTGAATATGATATTGTTATTGACAAGGCATACAAAGATTTTTACCATACGTTCTCGGTATTAGTGGATCAGGAAGGGAAAATGCATCTGGGTAAGTTCTTTGTGATGCCCGAGTTTGAGGAATCGAGAAGGAGAGTGCTCACGGGTATTGTAGAGGTGTACCTGCAAAATTTACTGGAGATTACACCTGCCACTACCTTGGGTTTGCCACATAGTAGCGTACTATATCTGAGGGTGCGAGGGAAAATGGGGGGATAGTAGGCTATGTGTCATGAAGCCTTTAGCGCTATACTTGCTTTTTTATACCTTTATCTATATATTTGAGTGGTGATCTACCCTTTTATGAAGATAGCCATTTATTACGGAATCCTTTTCGCTTTTGCCATTTTTATATGGGCAGTTATTGAGTCATTGGTAGGGCTCCATGACCGATACATTCAATATCATGAATACCTTTCGTATTTTTTCGCCGTACCTTCTGTGGCTATTATGTTTTGGGGTATCCGAAGCAGTAGGAATCAATCCGATAGCCGCACGGGATTTAGGAAAGCTTTCATGGCTGGGTTAGGCATCACATTGGTAGTCACCATGCTGTGCCCTTTGGTGTGGTATGTCTTTTGTGTGTTTGTGAATCCGACCTTCCTGAATAATATGATGCATTATGCTGTTGAGACTAAAGGAATGGATGCACAAATAGCTGCACTGCGATTTTCCTTGTCCAATCATATTTTGGTATCTACGATTTCCACATCGGTAATCGGTGTGGTTATTGCTTTCGTTATTGCTATCATTGTTGCACGGCGAAAAAATTAAAACAAAACATATTAATTTCGGTTCACCAAAGAGGTAGGTGTTTAAAAGAACAAAAAAATGTTTGACAAATTATTAGCGGCGCGCCAAAAGGCCGAAGAAATTAAGAAACGATTGGATAATATCAGTGTAGTGGGTGAAGCAGAAGGAGGACTCATTAAAGTGACAGCCACTGCCAACAAGGAGGTAACTGATATTATAATCGACCCCGTGTTGTTCTCTAATTCTGATAAAGAGGAACTGGAGGAACTCCTTGTCGTAGCGATTAACAACGCCTTGAAACAGGCTGACAATATCAGTCAAACGGAGATGCAAGCCGCTACCCAAGATATGCTAGGTGGATTAGGTGGCCTATTTGGTCAATAAACAGAAAATAGGACGCAGATGATTATCCTTTCCAAGGACGAAGTATATAAGGGTTGTGATAATTTACCAATGCTGAAAAATAAAAAGGGTTGAAGTTTGATTCTTCAACCCTTTTTTAAAAAATAGCCTGTTTATCCGGTAGGTTATTTCGCCGATCTATTGATATGGTATTGCACCAGATCGTCTATCGGCGAGCGGACAATCCGGCCTACCTTCATGCCATATTGATTGGCTGTATCTTCCAATACGTTTCTGAAATTATAGCCCACTGAACCAATGCAATTGAACGAATAATTTTGGTAATCCGGATAATGCGAAACTAAGTTGCGAAAGAAATCATCGAAAGCATTTTGGACGATTCCGCGCGAATAGCTGATATCGACCGATACATCATACACAAACTTACTGAAACTCGCACAAAACCGATTAGCCAAGGGCTTGGTGTAAACAGCGTCCATCACATCATCGGGAGTGAGTTTGTAGGTTTCCCAGAATATTTCACGGACATTTTCTGGCATATACCCCCGGATGTAATCAGTAAGCAGTTTTTTACCAATATAACAGCCGCTGCCTTCGTCGCCTAAGATATAGGCAGCTGAATCGATATTGTATGCAACATCTTCCCCATTATATATACACGTGTTGGTTCCTGTGCCCAAAATTGCGGCAAAGCCTGCTTGGTCGCCAAGCAAGGCCCTGGCGGCAGCCAGTAAATCATGGCCTACAAACACTTGGGAATTGACGAAGACCTGTTGGAGTGCCTCAATGACGATATTGGCCTTTTCATCATTGTGCACACCCGCACCGTAATAATTGACTTCTACTATCTGATCATAGGACAAATCCTTTGGTAATCCCTTTTTAAGTGAATTTACAATGTATTCGCTATTCACGAAATACGGATTGTAACCTTCAGTATTGAAATACACTTTTTTCCCGGCATCATCCAATAAGCACCAATTTGTCTTGGTTGATCCTCCGTCTGCGATAATAATCATTTGTTGGGTTTTATTTTGTTGGTATATTTTTAATCCAATGATATCCATCTGGATATACGCGCCGAAAATACAGTTTTCTGTGAAAAAAATAACATTATAGACCCGCTTATTTCAAAAATATTATGTCTCCTTCTAAAAAATTGACAAGAAAATTGAGCTATTGTTGTCTTCAGTATGTTTCAGGTTTCTCCTTACTAATGCCCACCCTCAGTATTTAGATTTTCTATATCATGCCCTTGTTTTTTCAGTATTCCCGATACCTTCCAAGCAAAGAATGCAAGGTAAGCAAAACATGCAACTGGGACCCAATACGACAAATGGATATCATGTAATACGTCAGCAATACTCCCCTGCAAAGGCGGGATGATAGCCCCTCCCAAAATCATCATGATTAAAAGAGCAGACCCTTGACTAGTGTATTTACCAAGTCCTGTGATGCTCAGTGCAAAGATACTTGGCCACATGATAGAGCAGACGAGTCCTCCGCTAATAAAAGCAAATATACCAATCTTGCCTTCCGTATAAAGGCCAATGAGCATGGCGCCAACACCCAATATACCCAATGCCATCAGCAATTTAGCTGGCTTCGCCTGTGCCCAAAAATTGGCGATAATCATCACGGCAATGCAAATGGCATAAATATATAAATCGGATACATCACGTCCGCTGATGCGATTTACCAGCAATATCACGGCAAACGCCAGGTATGGGACCAATATACTCATCAATGCGCGCATTGTTTTGCTCATTCTGAAAACGGTCACGGCTCCCATCCAGCGACCAATCATCAGGCTTCCCCAATATAGGGAGATAAAATGTGAAATCTGAGATTCATTATAACCACCAAATGCCGGAGTCTTCAATAAAGCACCAAGATTGCTCTGTATGGTCACTTCTACACCTACATACACAAAAATAGCCAACATTCCCAATGTAAGTTGGGGGTATTTCATTGCTCCCCAGCCGTTGCCATTTTTCTGCGCGGCACCATTGGAGAGAAATAGTGTGGTTACGACCACAAGCAGCGCGATGATTAGCATAGCTAAGGTACCTTGGTGCCCGTAACTTTCGGGAAGCACAAATCCAACGAGAATAATCGCTAAAAGGGAAAAAGTGATTATCAATAATGCCTTGGTAAGTTTATTACTGCTTTCTGGTTCCTCATCGGAAGTGACCCGAGGCATTTGTTTAATGGCGAAAAGTACAGCCACCAAAAGGAATACCCCAGCCAAAATCATATACAAAATATTGATCGAACTAATGGGGGCATTAGCCACCTGTTCGGGTGTGGCTACCACGGTGCCAAATAGGATAAGTGTAATGATGATGGGGCCAATAGTGGTGCCAAATGAATTCACCCCGCCCGCCAAGCTAAGTCGGTGTGCCCCTGTAGCAGGATCGCCCAACGCCACCGCAAAAGGATTGGCTGCCGTCTGCTGCAAGGAAAAACCCAAAGCAATTACAAAAAAAGCCATGAGAATAAACATATATTCCGAACTATTGACCGAGGGAATCATGCATATCGCTCCGACCACTGATATAAAAAGCCCATAGATGATACCCTTTTTATACCCTATTCTATTCAGGAAATCATAACCTACCCCACTTGAATAGAGGTATAAGACCAATGAACCGATGTAGTAAGCACCATAAAAGGCTGAATCTATCAGTTGGGATTCGAATTGCGTAAGGTCGAAATGTGATTTGCAGAAAGGTATGAATACTCCGTTTGCCCCAGCCAGAAACCCCCAGAAAAAAAATACCATGGTTAATGAATACAGGGCTGATGCGTAGTTTTTGTTGGATGTAGTTGTCATATAATTTGCTAAGGTTTGCCGAAATTTTCGCCTAACATAATGGTTTTAGTACCAATAATTCAAATTTTTTATGTTTTTTATATAAACAGCGTTTAGTAAAACGTTTTACCTATCTGATAAACAATCTGTTATACTATCGTTAATTTTGGATTGGAATATCAGGTATGACCTACCATCACAGTTAGGCAGTTTATGGAGAATATGGAACCGCTGCAAATCGTTTTATTGCTATCTCACCATGGAGTGATATCCATATGGAACACTGATATTGAAAAGCCGTTGCGTAAGTTCAATTAAGAAATGCAACAAAAGTTAATTAACAATACC
>NZ_JAMXBE010000011.1 GCF_024704835.1 Parapedobacter tibetensis | reverse complement strand
CATGCCCAGGACCTATACCCTGGGGCTCAATGTATCCCTGTAGATTGAATTCGAGTAAGAATAAGATGTTGTACTACTAAAACAAATAAATCATGAAAAGAGTTAGCTTTTCCCTAGCGGTTATCGGAATGCTTTGCCTGATATTTCAGGCATGCAGCGAAATCAAGGTGGGTAATCCCGATGAGTACCCTGACAGTCTCGGTATGGACCCGGGTATTATTGACTATCTCCCGATCGTTCCCGGAAGCGCGGGTTTTGGAATGCATACCGTAGCCGGGAGCGGCAGGCATCTTAGCACACCAGCGACAACGGTGATCAAGGTCACCAATCTTAATACTTCGGGTGCGGGTTCGCTGAAGGCAGCGATCGACGCTACGGGGCCGCGGGTTGTCGTGTTTGAAGTGGCTGGCACCATACAGTTGACGGGCGACCTGAGGATTTCCAATCCCTATATTACCATTGCCGGGCAAACCGCCCCTTCACCAGGCATCGCCATTCGGGGGGGCGGACTGACGGTCACTGCCCATGATGTACTTATTCAACACTTGCGTGTACGGGTTGGCGATAACCTTCCAGGGCCTTCTGCAGGCGATCGCGATGCGTTGAAGATCAATGGTACCCAGGAGCCAAATACCACATATAATGTGGTGATCGACCACTGCTCTTTTTCCTGGGCAGTGGACGAAACCATTTCGTTATGGAATGAAACAGGCGGTGTAACCGTACAGAATTCGATCATGAGCGAAGCGCTGAATAATTCCATTCACCCAGAAGGGGTTCATGGCTTTGGCCCCATTTTCGGTTATTTCGAAAGCAGTAAGGTTACTTTCGTTGGCAACCTTCTTGCCCACCAGGCTGGCCGGAATCCATTTTCCTATGCTGCCGAACTGGTGATGGCGAACAATGTGGTTTACAATTGGCAAGACCGCGCGGCTACGCTTGCAGGGTTACACGAGGTGGTGAGCAAAAATACGATAGTCGGGAATGTTTTTATCCGGGGTGCTAATACAGGCTCAAACAAGCCTATTTGGATGTGGGGTACTGGTTCAGCTCCTATGGTAGCGGGTTCGAAGGTGTATGTCGCCGACAATGCTGCAGTTGAATTTGATGGTTCGGATCCGTGGTCTGTTGTTTACAATGGAGCCGGTCCGGATTTTGTGGCCAGTACTCCCCCAACCTGGAATAACGGGCTAATGGTCCTGCCTACTGCCGAAGACCAGGTCTTGAACCGGGTAATAGCCGATGTCGGCGCCCACCCACTTGACCGTGATCCGGTGGATGATCGTGTTGTCAATGATGTTGTTAATGGGACAGGAAGCATCATTGATAGCCAGGACGATGTGGGTGGATGGCCTGTATTGAACGCGAATGCCAGATCACTTGCCATTCCGCCTAATAAAGACCAGGTGCAACCCAGTGGATATACCGTACTGGAAGAGTGGCTCCATACTTTTCCTGCAGACATTGAAGGTGCTTTATCGGAATCTGATCAAATAGTAAGCGTCTCCACTTCCACCTCGAAAGCGGCGGTAGCGTATGAAGGATTTGCCCAAGTGGGTAATGGGGTTTACATGGACCGGACCGATCCTTTATACACGTTTGCATCCATTCCGTCAGCTTACCAGGGGCTAGACGGGATCAGCGGATTTTGTGATGATAAGAGGGCGCATTCCGATTCGACCTATTATACGTTCACGTTGGCATCACCGGGGACCTTGTATGTTTTGTGGGATGATCGGGCAGCTCTGGCTTCATGGTTGACCAGCGACTTTACGGATACAGGTGATGATATCACGATCGATTCTGGTGTGGAGATGATAATCATGTCCGTCTGGTCAAAGAACATCGCTTCCGCCGGACAGCACACGTTGAATGGAATGGGTGGCACTGCCATTCAGTATACTGTTTTATTCAAGCTTGGAGACGGCATACCACCATCCGAAGAAATTATCGGTGTATCCACCTCCACCTCGAAAGCAGCGGTAGCGTATGAAGGGTTTGCCCAGGTGGGTAATGGAGTTTACTTCGATCGTACGTCACCTTTGTTTACATTTGGTGCGATTCCGTCAGCTTATCAGGGTCTTGACGGGATCAGGGGATTTTGTGATGATAAGAGGGCACCTTCCGATTCGACCTATTATACGTTCACGTCGGCATCACCAGGGAGCTTGTATGTTTTGTGGGATGATCGGGCAGCTCCGGCTTCATGGTTGATGAGCGACTTTACGGATACAGGTGATGATATCACGATCGATTCCGGTACGGAGACGATAAGCATGTCAGTCTGGTCAAAGAATATCGCCTCCGCCGGACAACATACGTTGAATGGAATGGGTGGCACTGCCATTCAGTATATTGTGTTGTTTGAACCAGAAAGTTAGTTTACTTAGATCTGACAACATATGACGTTAGCTAAACGGAAAGATCTGGTGCCGAAGTGCATGGTCCTATTTATGCTATTTGGGCCATTTTTCGCTGTCGCCTGCCACCGGACGGATGCCCCGGAAAAGAAAGCGAAATTTCCACCGTTCCAATGGGAATATGCCAGCCCTGAAAGCCAGGGCATGTCATCGGAGAAGTTGGATAAAATGAGCCTTACATTAGCTGAAAAGGGCACGAAAAAATTATTGATTATTAAAAATGACAAAATAGTTTATGAGTGGTTTGCCGAAGGATGGGAGGGCACCGTCAGGAGTCATTATACGGCTTCGCTGGCAAAGGCCTTGGTCGGCGGAATGTCATTGGCTGCAGCCCTAGATGATGGCTACCTGACGCTCGACCAAGCAGCCTGCCGCTATATCCCTCAATGGAAAGACGATTATGTAAAATCAAAGATCACCATCCGGCAATTGGCAACACATACCTCCGGACTGATGGATGCCGAGGGAACGGGAACCGATCATTTTGACCTTCCCGGCTGGAAAGGACAGTTTTGGCTGAATGACCCCGACCCCTTTTCGGTTTCGCGGGACAGCGCCCTGGTACGTTTTACCCCCGGTGAAAAATATGCCTATAGCAATCCGGGTATCGCAATGCTCACCTATGGTGTTACAGCTTCTTTGAAGAATTCGGAATACAGTGATATCCGGACCTACCTGAGGGAGCGTATATTTGGGCCCATCGGGGTAGATGAGCATGAATATACCATTGGTTATGGAAAAACCTATGAAGCGGGTGGGCTGAAGCTGGTACCCAGTTGGGGAGGAGGAGATTTTACGGCAAAGGCTATAGCCCGCATCGGTCTGCTCATGCTCCACAAAGGTAAATGGCAGGGAAAGCAAATCATCGATTCTTCCGCTATTGACCGGGTAACCGGATACAGCGGAACCGCGTTACCTACGCCTTTTTCCGGTAAGGGGAAACACAATATCCGGGACGAAAATAATCCGATACCGGCCACTACAGCAGGCTGGTATAGTAATTTTGACGGCGTTTGGGAAGGGGTTCCCCGAGATGCTTTTGGCGGTGCTGGAGCGGGCAATCAACTTTTGGTGGTTATCCCCAGCCTGAATATGGTCGTTATACGCATGGGAGAGAACCTCTATAACGCGTCAGAAGGAGAAGGTTTCTGGTTGGGAAGTGAAAAATATTTACTCAATCCACTTATGGATGCAACTGAAGAACCTCCGTATCCCCAGAGCAGCCTGTCAGTGGAATTTGCCCCTCCGGATGCTGTGCTACGTATGGCAAAAGGAGGAGACAACTGGCCGGTGACCTGGGCTGATGACGATAACTTGTACACGGCTTATGGCGACGGGAATGGTTTTTTGCCCTATACAGCTATCAGATTTAGTCTTGGATTTGCTAAAGTGAGCGGAATTCCACCTTCCATAAACGGCCTGAACTTACATTCCGCTACTGGAGAAAGAGTGGGCGACGGCAAACACGGCGTTAAGGCGAGTGGTATGCTCATGGTCGACGGGGTGCTCTATATGCTGATCCGGAATCCGCAAAGTTCGAGCCTGATGTGGTCAGACGATCACGGTGCAACCTGGGAACAGTCCGATTGGAAATTCGATGTTAGCTTTGGCGCTCCCACATTTTTAAACTATGGGAAAAATTACGCAGGCGCAAGGGACGAATACGTTTACATTTATTCACACGACGAAGCAAGTGCTTACAAAAATAGCGATCATTTCGTATTGGCAAGGGTGCCGAAAAAACAACTAAAGGATTGGCAGCAATATGAATTTTTTGCCGGTTATGAAAACGATAATCAGCCCAAATGGTCTGAAGACATCCGCAAAAGAAAACCTGTATTTACCAATCCCGGTAAATGTTACCGGTCCGGAATTACCTATCATAAGGGTTTGAAAAAATACCTGTGGTGCCAGACCCTTCAACTTACTTCCGGAGAACATACCGACGTCCGCTTCAAAGGCGGTTTGGGCATATTTGAATCGCCAAATCCGTGGGGTCCCTGGAAAACTGTTTACTATACACGGGATTGGGACATAGGTCCCGGAGAGACCTCTTCCATCCCGACCAAATGGATGGACCCCGATGACAAAACCTGCTATTTGCTGTTTTCAGGTGAGGATTATTTTTCGGTCAGGAAAATGATCTTCGGGACATTACAAACGAATGAACGATGAATCATACGAAAAAGATCTTAACGTTATTTACGGTGCTGCTTACTTCGTGGACTTTCGCACAGGAAATTCCTTATCCCGAAAGTCAGGTAATATCAGGTATTGAGATCGACTGGTCCACACACCAACGTCATGCCAAGGGGAGCGACAACTTTCAGCTTACTTGGGCAGATGACGGACACCAATATGGCATATGGGGAGACGGAGGAGGATTCGCCGGATCAGATGGCAGATACAGGGTATCATTCGGTGTGGCTAGAATAGAAGGAGACTACGATAATTACAAAGGTTACGATCGATACGGACATAAGGAAAGCGCTGAATACGAAGCGAAAATCAAAGGCAAGAGCTGGGGACTGGTTTGTGTGGGAGGCAATCTGTATGCCTGGATCCATCCGGACAGGGAAGAAGGATGGGGTGGTTGGGCTCAGCACCACTCCGAATCCAAGCTTTATGTGTCAAAAGATAAAGGGGCCTCATGGAAAGCGACAGACTGGGTATTTTCACCGGAAGAAAATTTGACAGGTGGAGGTATTCTGCAATTTGGGAAAAATGGCGCGGGCGCCAGCGATAAGTTTGTCTATCATTATTTTGTTCATCCCGATATTTTACTGGATCCAGACAAGGGGGAATCGGAACTCATGCTTCCCGGCAAAATTTACCTTTCAAGAGTTCATCGTGATAGATTGATGAAGCGAAAAACATACGAATTCTTTGGGGGATTTAGCGGAGACAAACCTATTTGGGTGAAAAATGTAGATGATAAAAAGCCGATATTTGAGGACAGCAATGGCGTGGGCACGCCCATGGGAATTAGTTACAATCCAGGACTAGAACGATATCTGCTATGTACCGGACACAGCAAGGGGCATTCCGGGTTGTTGGGTGTTTTTGAAGCACCTGCGCCTTGGGGACCGTGGTCTACGGTCACGTATGCTACGAATGAAACGTGGTTCGGGCACGATTATGATCCAAGCATTATGCCCAGAACCACTTTTTTCTGGTGTGTACCGACAAAATGGATGAGCGAAGACGGACGATCGGCGACCCTTGTTTTTACCGGGGGATGGGAATCCGGGGGTGTGTATAACGATTCCTTTAATACAGTGCGGGTTCGATTTGCAAAACCTTGATTTATATATACAAAGTTTAAATAAACTCAATAATAATCAAGTCATTTGACTATGAATAATATCAAACGCTGGCTGATGACCCTGGGCCCGGGTGTCGTAACGGCAGCCATTGTCTTCGGGCCGAGCAAGATTACCATTACTTCCAAGATGGGTGCCACCTATGGTTATGGGCTACTCTGGGTCGTGGTGGTCGCCATCTTCTTCATGATGGTTTTTACCAACATCGCATCCCGGATTGGGATGGCCACTGAACAATCACTACTTACGACCATCCGCCGGCGTTACGGCAAGTGGGTGTCGGGATTGATGGGTTTCGGTATTTTTTTGGTAGCCATTTCTTTTCAAGCCGGGAATTCCATCGGCGTAGGCATTTCCATCGCAGAAGCAAGTCATACGCCAATGGCGCCCTGGATCATTCTTTTTAACCTGATCGGCATTGCATTACTGTTTTTCCGCGATTTTTATAAGGTGCTGGAGCGGCTGATGATTGGAATTGTGGCATTGATGCTTTTCGCATTCGTGACGACCATGTTTCTTGCCCGGCCCAGCGTGGGCGGTATCGTGTCGGGTCTCGTACCGGTTATCCCTGATGAATCCTTGGGATTGATCATCGCCTTTTCGGCATCCTGTTTTTCCATTGTGGGGGCGTTCTATCAGGCGTACTTGATACAGGCGGCGCGGAAGGTCAATCCCCAGATGAAGCAGCATGAGAGCCGTGGGGCGGCAGGTATTGTCATGCTGGGCGTCATGTGTGCGGTGGTGATTATCTGTGCAGCCGCGGTGTTGCATCGGCAAGGAATACCGGTGACTAAGGCATCAGACATGGCCCAGGCATTGGAACCGCTTTTTGGGAGGTATGCCTCATATCTGTTTCTTATCGGGCTGTTCGGTGCTTCTTTTTCATCGATAGTGGGCAATGCTACCATTGGAGGCGCCATGCTGTCCGATGGGTTTGGCTATGGGAGTGGGTTGGACGCCAAAATCGTGAAAGGGTTCATCGCGTTGGTGATGCTGGCCGGCTGTGTCATTGCCATCGGTTACGAGAAGCCGCCCCTGGAAATGATTGTGTTTGCGCAACGTGTCACGATTTTTCTGGTGCCCTTTATCGGCATTGTGATGTATCGCATATCCTGCGACCGCACGATAATGGGACCTGAAGTCAACTCCCGCTTTGTCCGTGTGGCTGGTTTTGTGGGCCTCGCGGCGCTTATGGTGCTAGCGGTATACAATTTCAATGAATTATTCCTAAAATAACAATGAAGATGGATGAATTAATCGAATTGGAGCAAAGGATGCTGGGGCCCTCCCCGGCGCTGGTCGAAGACATCAGCCACATCAAGGGCGATATCCTGCTGCTCGGTGTTGCCGGAAAGATGGGCCCATCGATGGCCCGCCTTGCCCGCCGCGCAGCGGATATTGCTGGAAGTGGGCAGCGCATCATCGGGGTATCCCGGTTTTCCGACCCCGCTGCGCGTACAGCACTGGAAGCCGCTGGGGTAGAAACCATCGCCGCGGACTTGCTGGATGAACATCAATTGGCATCGTTGCCGGATGTGCCTAATGTCATTTACTTGGCCGGGCATAAGTTTGGGACTACGGGCAACGAGGCGTTTACGTGGGCGATGAATACTTACCTGCCTGGTGAGGTCGCTAAGAAATATCGCCAGTCGAATATTGTGGCATTTTCATCTGGCAACGTGCTGCCATTTGTGCCGGTAACGGCCGGCGGCGTATCAGAAGAGGCCCAGCCTGCGCCGGTGGGCGAATATGCGCAATCTTGCCTCGGTAGGGAGCGTATATTCGAGTACTTTTCGGCCAAAAATAACACGCCGGTCTTGATCTACCGGTTGAACTACGCGGTGGATTTCCGCTATGGGGTCATGGTAGAGATTGCCAAATCGGTGCTCCGCGAGAAGCCAATCGATTTGCGTACGGAAAACGTCAACGTGATCTGGCAGGGCGATGCCAATGAGATCGCCATCCGTTCGTTGCTCCATTGCACGTCGCCCGCCCGCGTTTTAAACGTGACCGGGCCGGAGACACTCTCCATCCGGTGGATAGCGGAACAATTTGGCCGGCTAATCGGCAAGGAACCCATGTTTGTCGGCGAAGCGGAGGGGACGGCGCTGCTGAATAATGCATCGGCATGCCATCGCCTTTTCGGTTACCCACGGGTGACCGTTCGGGAAATCATCGAAGTGACGGCGCGGTGGTTAATCAACGGTGGGGAAGAACTGAATAAGCCTACCCATTTTCAGGAAAGAACAGGAAAATTTTAGGTGATGGCAGCGCAAACAGGATTTTCAGCAGCAAAAAGGGCCATATTGAAGCAGGGTACAGTCATCCCCGCACATCCATTGGCACTGACGAGTGAACGTAAACTGGATGAAGCGAATCAGCGGTTGCTGACACGCTATTACCTCGCCGCAGGGGCGGGCGGGGTAGCTGTTGGGGTACACAGCACCCAGTTTGCCATACGAGACCCGGGAATCAATTTATATGAGCCGGTGTTGGCATTGGCTGCCGAGGAGATTACAGCGGCCGGCACGGGAGATCGTTTCATCAGTGTTGCCGGGCTTTGCGGCAACACCGAGCAGGCCTTGCGGGAAGCCGAATTGGCATTGAGATACGGATATGACATGGGGTTGCTCAGCATGGGGGGGCTACAGGGAAAGACCGAGGCGGAGATACTGGAACGCGCCCGTGCGGTGGCAGCGGTTATTCCTGTATTTGGTTTTTACCTCCAACCTAGTGTGGGGGGGCGGGTTTTTTCGTATGATTTCTGGTTGGAATTTGCCGAAATCCCGAATGTGCAGGCCATCAAAGCAGCGCCTTTCAACCGCTATCAAACCCTCGAGTTGGTGCGTGCGGTCTGCCATGCCAGCCGGGGTGAGGAGATTGCGCTGTACACGGGCAATGACGACAATATCGTTGCAGATTTGCTGACTACTTATACCTTTGACGTGCGCGGGAAAAAGGTGAGCAAGCGGTTTGAAGGAGGCTTGTTGGGCCATTGGGCGGTATGGACGCATGCGGCGGTCGCGCTGTTGAAGGAGGTGAAGCGTTGCCGTGACAATGGCTATGCTGATATGGATGAGCTGCTGGCAAAAGGGGTGGCCGTCACGGATATGAATGCCGCTATCTTTGATCCGGCGCATGATTTCCACGGTTGTATTCCGGGTATCCACGACGTGCTTCGCCGACAAGGGCTGATGGATGGGATTTGGTGCCTGGATCCCGATGAGCGGCTGTCCCCCGGTCAGGCTGATGAAATTACGCGCGTCTGCCAAGCCTATCCCGACCTGACAGACGATGCGTTTGTAACCGATTTTTTGGTACGACAACGATAGCGAAATGAAGGAAATTTAGTTGGTCGGCACGGATTCGGATTTTATGCGGGAAAAGCTGGTGCATCCCTTTGGTTTTAAGGGCGCCTTTTTGACGGAACTCTGGCAGGTAGCCTCGCTGATGGAGTCGACTTCCGGAAAGCATGGTATCGGCCTGGCGACGCAAAGTGTGCTGTACGGCGATGCGGATTTCTTCGCCTCCTGTTCGGAAGCGGAGGGAACGCGACGATGTACCTCTTAGCCAATAAAGCACTCCGTTGGGCTAGGCAAACGACATTCCGTTCACCCATCGAGCTGTTGGAAACCATATGGCCTGCGGTTTTTGCAGACGCGTGTGTGCTGACCGGAAAGGCGAATATCAATGCGAATTTTATTTATAATGCACTTGTCAGCGTAGATAACGCCGCATGGGTGCTGTATGCGGCAGAGCATGGGATGGAATGGGCCATCGAACCGCTAGACTTAACAAAGCGCTGTCGCTTATATTATTGATAACAACAACTTAGAAACAAAAAAGGAGAAGAATTCATTTAATTTGAATCCTTCCCATGAGGTAGCCCTCATGGGAACTAACACGAACCGCTTTATGGAAGATTTGCGTCGATTGGCTGACTAGTGGGTGAGAAAGTCGTTGTCGGTTATTTTTCGCGGTTTACTATCCACTTGTTGACCGGCGGTCATTCCATTGGGGGAAGGGGGACTAACGAAAATAGGAGGTCTGCTAATTTCTTAGAAAGGCACATTAAAAGTCCATTTTTTTACCGTTATGTTGGATCAGCGGCGCCTTCATTACCGTTCACATCTGGGGCTAACGGTAAAATCTATATTTTTTACCCTTAGTTACCGGCAAAAGGTGATTGACTACCGTCCAAAGGCGAACCTAACGGTAAAATTTCAATTTTTTACCGTTATATCAAGCTAAAAAGTTAACTTTGCGTTTATGACCTATCGTGTAAATCCGGACAGGAAAAGGTAAGGCTTCGAACCTTTTCCCCTAAGGCTCACCTTAGGGGGATGAACCAAAATCCCTGTTTTTAAGCCTTCTGAGAAGGGTTGAAAAACAAAAATGCCTCTAGCATGTTGCTAGAGGCAGTGGTAGCCCATAGGGGAATCGAACCCCTCTTTCCAGAATGAAAATCTGGCGTCCTAACCGATAGACTAATGGGCCGTTTTACTGCTATAAACCAATGATTTAGATCAGGTCAAAACCGATATCTTTACGGAAATATTTTCCCTCAAAATAAATCCGCCCCGCATCTGCGGTAGCCTGTTGCAGCGCATCAAATAATGTGTCTTTCAACGCTGTTACCGCCAACACGCGTCCCCCTGCAGTATTCACCACCCCGTTTTCTTCGCGCGTACCGGCATGAAAAACAATGGAATCCTTCACATTTTCGGTGTTACTGATAGTCTTGCCTGACTCATAGGCCTCTGGATAACCTCCTGAAACGAGTACCACCGTGGCTGCCGTCTTCGGTGAAAGTGTAAACGAACGGTCAACCAGGTTGCCTTGCGCTATACCCTGCAACAAATCCACCAAATCGCTTTCAATGCGCGGGAGCACGCTTTCGGTTTCGGGATCACCCATCCGTACATTGTATTCAATAACATATGGCTTACCTTCCACGTTCATTAAGCCGATGAAAATAAAACCTTTATAGGGGATGCCATCCTCCTTGAGCCCATTGATGGTGGGCATGATAATGCGTTGCTCCACCTCATTTAGAAACTCATCGTCAGCAAAAGGCACTGGAGACACGGACCCCATACCCCCCGTATTAAGGCCTGTATCGCCTTCTCCAATACGTTTATAATCTTTGGCTGAAGGCAACACCTTATAGCTATCGCCATCTGTGAGAACAAAAACGGACAGCTCAATACCTGAGAGGTATTCTTCAATAACCACCTTGCTGCTGGCTTCGCCAAATTTACCTTCGGCAAGCATGGCTTGTAATTCAGCTTTGGCCTCCTCTAAGGTTGTGCATATCAATACGCCCTTGCCTGCCGCTAATCCATCCGCCTTGAGGACAATAGGTAGCTTTTGTGTTTCCAAATAGGCTAACCCTTCAGCCAACGTCGCTTTGTCAAAAGATTGTGAGGATGCCGTAGGGATGCCATGGCGCACCATGAATTGCTTGGCAAAATCCTTGCTCCCTTCCAATTGCGCACCTTTCTGCTGAGGACCGATCACAGGAATGTTTTTAAGATCGTCACGATCAAGGAAAAAGTCATGAATGCCTTTCACCAATGGCTCCTCCGGTCCTACCAAGACCATGTCGATGTCATTTTGGAGTACAAAATCAGCTATTCCGTCAAAATCCGTGACCTCAAGCGGTACATTTTGGCCGTATTGACCTGTGCCAGCATTGCCGGGAGCGATATATAGTTGTGAAATTTGGTTGCTTTGGGCTATTTTCCAGGCGAAAGCACTTTCTCGTCCGCCCGAACCGATAATCAGGATGTTCATCTTGCAAAGATATTTTTTTTAATTAAACGGGAATTGGACGATATTAAAAATATCTGTAATCGGGTCTTGTTCGTCCAAGGAGTTTTCTTGGCTTGCATGATGATGTGTTACTGTGGGAGCGCACTATAGGTTCCCGTTACCCGTTTGTCTCCAATAAGAACGACAAAAGCGTCTTTGTAACTTGGCGTGAACCCTTTAATGAAAAAACCATTCTTTTCGGGAAACAATATCGATCTGACGGTTAAGCCCGTATCGCGGCCGCCAAGTCCCGATTACTGCACCTTAAGATTAGCTAAGCTATTTATATTAAAGATTTTTCGTAACTTTCAGCCGAGGCTAGGGAATTAATTGATTGGTTTAATGGTTAGCTCGGAAGAAAAAGGACCTAGCGAAATTGCTTTGAAGAGAAACTTTATGCTGATGAAACCTGCCATTAAAGAACGAATAATTTTCGAATGAAACCGACAGCTATTATTTGGGCATGCCTGTTATGTTTGCTACAGCAAACGGTGTATGGTCAAAATTTCACAACCGACAAGGTTTTGGAAAAATTGCAGCACTATGCTGATGAATATCCTCAAGAAAAGGTATATCTACACTTAGATAAACCCTACTATACAGTAGGCGACGATATTTGGTTCAAGGGCTATGTGACCATCGGAACATACAATAACCTCTCGGGCTTAAGTAAGATCCTGTATGTAGACCTCATCGATCCCGAAGACAAAATCGTACAATCCATCCGGCTGCCCCTCATCGCGGGAGTAACCATGGGTGATTTCCAACTAGCCGATTCGCTGAGGGAAGGAAACTATCGTATCCGCGCATATACCAACTGGATGCGTAATTTTGACAACGATATCTTCTATGACCGAATGGTGCCTATCGGAAATGCCCGATCAGACAACATTGTTACCCATAGCTCCTTTTCCTACGAAAATTCACCCGTACATACCGTCAATACCGAAATCACCTTTACCGATCTCAAAGGAGGGCCGCTGGCCGATATGGACGTCAATTATCAAGTAGTCATGGAGAGTAGGAATATCAGCCGGGGTAAGGAAAAGACGGATGAAAACGGCCAAATCTCCTTTGATTTTGTAAACAAGCAGCCTTTCAACCTAAAGAAGGGGAAAGTAGCGCTTACCATACTAACACCGGATAAGCATACCATCAATAAAACCATACCGCTAAAAACTACGTCAAATACCAATAGCATCCAGTTCTTTCCCGAAAGCGGCCACCTTGTGGCGAACAACCTCACTAAAGTTGGGTTTAAGGCTTTGCAGCCCGAAGGGTTAGGTATTGATGTATCCGGCCATGTAGAAGATAGCGATGGCACACAGATAGCCGAATTCGAATCGACATATGCCGGAATGGGGAGTTTTAGCTTCATTCCCCAAGTCGGACAAAGCTACACGGCAAAGCTCACTTATGCAGACGGAAGTGAATCACAGGAAAACCTTCCCAAGGTGATTCCCTCAGGCTATGCGCTCGCTGTGAACAACGAGCTTGACAAGAACATCTACGTGCAGGCCTTTGCCTCCCATGACTTGTTACAGGGGCAAGAGGTCACACTGTTGTTGCAGCGTAACGCCAATGTGTTCTATGCTTCAAAGAGCAAATTTGCGAAGAATGAGATCGTCTTCTCCATTCCGCGTGAAAATATCCCCCTTGGAGTAGTCCAACTCACCCTTTTCTCGTCAGCGATGCAACCGCTAGCCGAGCGGACAATATTCAATTTAAATGAAAGTGCGATGCTGCCCCTAAGTGTATCGACAGATAAGGAAAATTATAGGCATAAGGAAAAAGCAACCGTCCAGATTGCGGTAGGGCATGATGCGGATACCAGCCGTGTTGCTACACTTTCT
This sequence comes from Parapedobacter tibetensis, assembly GCF_024704835.1. Taxonomy (GTDB): domain Bacteria; phylum Bacteroidota; class Bacteroidia; order Sphingobacteriales; family Sphingobacteriaceae; genus Parapedobacter; species Parapedobacter tibetensis. Next base: position 195,266 of record NZ_JAMXBE010000011.1, on the reverse strand, counting down.
GCCTCTGTACTTGACCTGAGCAAAGTGCCTCTTGATGAACATGGTGAGGGCAATATCTATGCCTCCTTATTGCTCAGTTCGGATATAAAAGGGTACGTCGAAACCCCTGAGTATTATTTTGAAGACATGGATATTGCCAAAAAAAGGCAGCTTGACCATGTGATGCTCACGCAGGGATGGAGCAGGATTAATTGGCCCGATTTGATGGCAGGCAAAATTCCCGCCATCACCTATCATCCTGAGCAAGATTTACGCATCAGTGGGGTGGTGACCAAGCGCGATGGTAAGACCCCGGTACCCAATGCCACGGTGACCGTTCTTTCTACCACCAATGTCGGTGCTATTATCGACACGGTGACGGGAGATGATGGCCGGTTCAATTTCGATCGGTTGCTGTTTTATGATAACACCAAATTCGTGGTACAAGCCCGGGACGAACGAGGCCGAAAAAATGTGGAAGTTCAGCTTGATGAGTCACCCCAACAACAGGTTACACGCAACAAGAATACCCCAGACGCTACTGTAAATATCAACCAATCCATTAGCACATACCTCAAAAACACGCAGGAGCAATTTAATGAGATGGAAAGATATGGGCTCAAGCAACGAACAATCTTATTGGAGGAAGTGAAGGTGACACGTGAGGCGGAGAAAAGCAAGGTAAGGCATTCCAGCAACCTCAATGGCCCCGGCAACGCCGATCAAGTTATCACTGCGGACGAGCTGATGATGGGATGTGCCTCTTTGGATATGTGCTTGCAAGGAAGGCTGTTGGGTGTAGTTTTCCGTAACGGGGTACCCTATTCTACCCGTTCTCAAAACACACCAATGCAAGTTGTCATGGATGGCATGTTCATGGAAGGTGATGCCCTTTCTATGATCAACCCGTTTGATGTAGAAACCATAGAGGTGTTGCGTGGTGTAGGCAATACTGCTATATATGGTAGCAGAGGTGGCGGCGGGGTGCTTATCATCACCACTAAGCGTGGAGATAGTGGCGGATATAACCGGGATTTGTACACCCCTGGCATCGTCACCCACAGCCCACAAGGGTATTATGAGGTAAGGGAATTCTATGTGCCCGATTATAGTGTGCCTACAGATTCGCTTGCAGGAATGAGAGACTTGCGAACCACCATCCACTGGGCGCCCAATATCGTCACAGACCAAGAAGGAAATGCCTCGTTTGAATTTTATACTGCCGAAGGGAGCGGCACCTACCGCATCATGGTAGAGGGACTGGATGTCAATGGGAGGCTTGCACGGGCGTTACATTATATTACGGTCAAGTAGTTGGTTTGCTTTTCACAGATTAGCAAATAGGCAGATTATCAAATAACAGATTAACGAATCGACGAAAAGCGAATTAGCAACTATGGATTTTATTAAGGTAACGGTTGACGAACGGATTTCCCATGTCTATTTGGATCGTGGTAAATCGAATGCCATTAACCAGCAAATGCTTGAGGAACTCAAGCAGTCAATAATAGCCGCCCAACAAGATCCTGCCATTGAAGGGCTGATTATACAGGGCAAAGAAGACTTTTTCAGCGCCGGGCTTGACCTGATCGCACTATATGAATACAATGAAGAGGAAGTACGTAAGTTTTGGCATACCTTTATCGATTTCATCCGTGTATTTGTGGCCTTTGATAAACCAGCTGTGGCTGCCATCAGTGGACATAGCCCCGCAGGCGGCTGTGTACTGGCACTTTGCTGTGATTATCGGGTGATGGTCGAGGGCGACTACGTCATTGGGCTCAATGAAGTGCCCGTAGGTATCGTTGTGCCAGACAGCATCTTCCACTTATACAGTTTTTGGGTGGGCCAAGCCGTTGCCTACCGGTATTTGCTTGAAGGAAAATTGCTCAACCCGCAAGAAGCCTTTCAAGCCGGACTGATAGATGAGGTTGTCCATGTGAAAAGTATCCGAACTGCTGCTGAGCGGCAGCTTAGAAAATTCACCCAATACGAACGGAACACTTGGCGGCAAAGTAAGCGCAACATGCGCAAAGCGCTAATTGCACGGTTTGAGGCCAATCAAGATGAAGTCATAGAGGCCGTGCTCAAACAATGGTGGTCGCCCGCCACCCGCTCCATACTCAAAACGATTATTGATAACTTAGTGAAACGATCTCATTGATAATTTAAAGGGTGGACGGTGATTCTGCCTATTCGCGTTTCGCCAATTTGCAGCTAAATACATCAGCAAATGAATAGTAAAACAAGCACCCCCATACAGGGAGCCTTACGTGAGGATGCACTAAAAGGCAAAACCATCGTGGTCACCGGAGGAGGCACGGGCCTGGGCAGAGCCATGGCTACTTACTTCCTCAAATTAGGGGCGCATGTGGTCATCGCAAGCCGTAAATTAGCCATATTAGAAAAAGCCGCCGCCGAAATGGAATCTGATACTGGCGGGCAAGTATTGCCAGTAGCCTGCGATATACGCGATATTGATAACGTAGAGCGCTTGTTAGCTGCTACGCTTGAGCGGTTTGGACAGGTGGATAGCTTGCTCAACAATGCTGCGGGCAACTTCATCTCACCTACTGAGCGCCTATCTGCCAACGCATTTGCGACGATCATAGACATTGTATTGAAGGGTACGGCCAATTGCACCCTGGCCTTTGGCAAACACTGGATTGCCCAAAAACAATCGGCCAGCATCCTCAACATCGTCACCACATACGCCTTTACCGGTTCGGCATACGTTGTCCCTTCAGCTGCCGCCAAAGGAGGGGTATTAGCACTTACCCGCTCACTGGCTGTAGAGTGGGGTAAATACGGCATCCGTAGCAATGCCATTGCCCCGGGCCCATTCCCCACCAAGGGTGCATGGGAGCGCCTGTTGCCTGGTGATTTGGCCAAACAATTCGATTTCAAAAACCGTGTGCCGCTCAAACGGGTAGGCGAACACCAAGAACTGGCAAACCTAGCCGCATTCCTGGTGTCGGACTTTGCCGGATACATCAATGGCGAAATCATCACCATAGATGGGGGAGAATGGTTGCAGGGTGCCGGACAGTTCAATGGACTGGAAGCGGTGCCGGATGACATGTGGGATATGCTGGAGCAGATGACGCGTGGCTAGGAGCATAGGGCAGGGAGTATAGGCTCCGTGTTTTGAGCCATGCGCAAAGCTTAACGCCGAAAACAGATAAAATTAATCATTCAAACACTCCTTTTTTTCAATTGAATTGATATTTTTGATTGCGAAAAACAAATGAAATTTTTAAGCCCATGTCAACAATGCATTTAGAGCCATCCATACAAGAGCGCGCAGCCATCTGGCTGCAAACACCTTATGACGAAGAAACAAGCAAAGCCGTAAAACATCTTTTTGATTCAGAGCAATACACGGAATTGACCGATAGCTTTTATAAAGACCTAGAATTTGGTACCGGAGGCCTCCGTGGTATCATGGGCGTGGGTACCAACCGCATGAATAAGTATACCGTAGGCCGGGCGACTCAGGGGTTGAGCAATTATTTGGCAGACACCTACCCCGGCGGTGAACAACTGAAAGTGGCCGTTTCCTACGATAGCCGAAACAACTCAAAAGAATTTGCCCGATTGGTTGCTGACGTCTTCGCCGCCAATGGCATCCATGTGTTTCTGTTTAAAGAATTGCGACCCACTCCGCTGCTCTCCTTTGCGGTACGTCACTTGGGATGCCATGCCGGAGTGATGCTCACCGCTTCTCACAATCCCAAAGAATATAATGGCTATAAGGCTTATTGGAATGATGGGGGGCAACTGGTGGCCCCGCACGACAAGAATGTCATCACGGCGGTTTACGCCATCACAAATCCTAGTGAAATAAATTTTGGTCCCGTAGCGGAAAATATTACGTTGCTCGATGAGCAAATGGATGAGGCATACCTTAGTCAAATTGCTGCATTATCCATACGGCCGGAGGTGGTGGCCGCGCAAAAGGATTTAAAAATCGTCTTTTCGCCCATACATGGCACGGGCATTACCCTGGTGCCGCCAGCGCTTGAGCGATGGGGTTTTACGAATGTACAGGTTGTGGAAGCCCAGGCACAGCCCGATGGCAATTTCCCTACGGTAGTGTACCCTAATCCGGAAGAAGAAGAAGCCATGTCTATGGCAGTGAAAGAAGGTGAGCGCATAGGTGCCGACATCATTTTCGCTACCGATCCAGATGCCGACCGCGTAGGGGCGGCGGTGAAAAACGCAAAGGGCAAGTACCAACTGCTTAACGGAAACCAAATCGGCAGCTTATTGGTCAACTATGTGCTTTCATCCAAAAAAGAATTGGGCGATTTGAAGGAGGGTGACTATGTGGTTAAAACTATTGTGACCACTAGTCTTATTGCAGACATTGCCAACGCTTACGGTGTTCCTTATGACGATGTACTCACGGGCTTCAAGTTCATTGGCCAAATCATGACAGCCAAAGAAGGACGGAGCAGATTTCTAGTGGGTGGTGAAGAAAGCTATGGATTTTTGGTGGGCGAGCTGGTCCGTGATAAAGACGCTGTGGTATCATGCGCATTTATTGCCGAAATGGCGGCATATTATAAAAACCAAGGCAAAACCTTGTTTGATGCCCTGTTAGACCTATATCTCCAATACGGTTATTATAAGGAAAAATTGATTTCACTCACCAAGAAAGGTAAGGCTGGAGCCGAAGAAATCAAAGCCATGATGACCCGTTTGCGCAGTAATCCCCCTCAGGAAATAGGCGGTATCCGGGTAGCACAAATCAAAGATTACCAAAGCAGTGAAGCATTCAGCCCGCAGACAGGGGCGAGGGAAATCATCAACCTACCCAAGTCAGACGTGCTGCAATTCATCACGGTAGATGGTGATGTTATTTCGGCCCGTCCATCCGGTACTGAACCCAAAATCAAGTTTTATTGCAGCGTGAGGCAACCATTGCCTAGCCGCGATGATTTCGATGAAGTGAGCAGGCAATTGGATGAAAAAATCGATCGCATCATGAAAGACATCGCCTGATATGCTGCACTGGGAAACATTATCGTCGGAATACCTCGTACAAGCGCCATGGGCGGTTTTGCGCAAAGATGTATGCCGCATGCCAAACGGTCACATCGTGCCCGAGTATTACGTGTTGGAATACCCCGATTGGGTGAACATGGTGGCCTTGACCGCCGACAACCAGTTTATTTTAGTAAAACAATACCGACACGGGGTGAAGCAAGATGTACTCGAAATTCCGGGCGGGGTGATTGACCCCGGGGAGGATGCCTCAACAGCGGCTACCCGTGAACTCCTCGAAGAAACGGGTTATCGGTTTGATACCATCGAAAACTTGTCCACACTCTTTCCAAATCCCGCTACAAGTAATAACAGTACCACCACTTATCTGCTCACCGGAGGTGTGAAAGTGCAGGAACAAGAACTTGACGAACAGGAAGAAATTGATGTGATATTAGTTTCCCCTGAGGAATTGAAGCACCTGCTCTTGGACAATCAATTTGGGCAGGCGCTGCATACTGCGGCGTTATTCTATGCATTGGCTAAACTGGGATTGTTAACATAGCGCAGCCCATTCGGCATATTCAACCAATTTCATAAATAATTTACTAGTCATTATACTGTTCGAAATCGAACAGTAGGTGTCCGATATCGGACACTTTTGTTGATGGCCTGCTGTCTCGTTTATTTGAAAGACAGTAGGTTAACTATTTGGTAGTGAATTTGGTATAATGAGATGACGTTGAATTTTTAACGAAAGATCATGAATTTGAATAACCTAAAGATTGCTTGGCGTAATGTGCTTCGATCAAAGCTATTTACCGCATTAAATATCCTTGGTTTGAGTCTGGGTTTTGCAGGTTTTGTATTGGCTTATCTCTACATCAATCGAGAAACGAGCTATGACAAATGGAATCCGAATTATGAGAATATTTACTTGGTAGGGCTGACTTATCGGGGAACGAATACCGACGTTACGCCGTCGGCATTGGCCGACGCCATTAAAACGGAATTCCCGGAAGTGGAGGAGGTAGGTCGGGTTTCCTATTTCCCTTGGGAAATACCCTTTATCCACGACAACGGCGAAGCAATGGTAAAAGATTGGAAGGCGGCCGATATTTCCATTGCAAAGATGTTTGGCATTGAAGCCTATGGAAATCCAGTAGCTGACCAATCTCAACCCCAGTGGAATCTCATTACGCCCGAGATCGCCAAAGCGTTATTTCCGAAAGCGCCCGAGAAAGTGTTCGAACCGCGGCAAATCATCTTGCATAGCGAGCAATTTGGGCGATTCCCCTACATTCATGGCATCTCAAAGGAACGAGGATTGTCCAACCTCACCTTTGAAGTCGTGTTTTTTGTACCAAACCTCGGTGACGCAAACGTGGGGCACCCTCGCCAAGTCCAAACTTTTATCCAAGTGAAGCCGGGGACGGATATCCGTCGATTAAGCCAGAAAATCAACGAAATATATAAACAAGAAGTTTCACAGTATTACCACAACTCCACTTCGGCATTCGCCAAGGGCGAAACGTATCTTGATCCGTTAAAAAACCTGCATCTGAGGCCGAAGCATGGCTCGAATACGGGATATATCACGGTCTGGGCATTGGGAATACTCTCAGGCATCATCCTGCTACTGGCCAGCATCAATTTCGCCAATCTCATGATTGCCCAGGCCAATAAACGCGCCAAGGAAATCGGCATCAAAAAAATGTTCGGCGTGAGCCGAAGCCGTTTAGCCATGCAATTCCTGGGCGAGGTACTGCTCCAATGTTTACTCGCTTCCGTGCTTGCTTGGGGCCTAGTCGTCCTTTGCCAAAATGGCTTGCAGAAATGGCTGGCCTATGATTTGGCCACCTTCACGTTGACGGGCCAGATTGGGTGGCAGCTGTTGGTGGCTGCGCTGCTCACCGCAATGGTATCGGGTATCTACCCATCCATCATCCTCTCGGGCTACCATCCGGTGAGCATTCTGAAGGGCAACTTCCAGACCAGCCACCGGACGGCCTGGTTCCGCCATTCCCTGTTGACCTTCCAGTTTGTCATCGCCATTGTATTCATCACCGGCATGCTTATCCTCAACAGGCAGCTTGACTATATGCGCCAAGGAGACAAAGGTTTCGATCCCGAACAGGTGGTGTACATCAAGAATTCCGCGATATTGAACAACCCATCTGATTTCAAACCCTTCCGCGACCGGATGCAAAGCTACCCGGGAATTGAATATGTCACAGCGGCAACGAGTGTTCCGGGAGGAATCGGCCCAGCGAAAAAGGAATTTGAATATGTGAACGGAGTGCACAAGGCAGACCACGTTGCCGTGGATTTCGACTACGTGGAAACGATGGGCATGGAAGTCTTGCAAGGCCACTCATTCACCGAAGCGTTTGCGGCGGACTCCGTGAGCGGAGCCCTAGTCAACGAAACGCTGGCGAAAGCCTTCGATATAGAAAACCCCGTCGGAAAAACCATCCGCGGCTGTGACACCGACTTCCAGATCATAGGGGTGGTCAAAGACAGCAAGATGGCAGGGTTTGAGCGACTGGTACAGCCCACTGTATATTCCATCAACAACGCCTGCGGGCAGCACAAAACCGAGATTCTGGCAAAAATCAAACCGGGTACGGCACGGCAGACGTTGATCGCCTTGGAAAAAGACTGGAAGTCCATCAACAGATTGGATGGCGAGCATTTCCGATACGAATTCGTCGACCAGAAATACGCTGCGCTACATGCCCAACAGGAACAACTGGAATCTGCGTTCAGTGCATTCACGTTCCTATCCATCGCCATCGCGGTAATGGGCCTGTTCAGCATGTCTGCCTATAGCATTAGTATCCGGCAGAAAGAAATGAGCATCCGTAAGGTTTTAGGAGCCTCCGTAAACCAGCTATTTATGCAGCTCAACAAGCCATTCTTCAGGATTTTTCTGTTGGCCAACCTCATCGCATTGCCACTGGCGTATCTGTTGGTAGACCGATGGCTGGCCACGTTTGCTTACCGCATCACGGTGCAATGGTGGATGTTTGCAGTGGCGGGCATGGCGGCTTTACTTATTTCGTTGCTTACGGTGGCCTTTCAGTCGATACGCGCAGCACGCGCCAATCCGATTGATTCGCTTAGGGATGAATAAGCGTTGAGGGCTAACAACCAACTTCTTCTATGGCCTGTCCAACGACTATAGGTTCCTCGCTATTACGCTGGCTTCGATGATAAATGAAGCACAATGCAAACAAGGCGCCGCAAGTGGCCATGACCGCTCCAACCCATTCCGGTGAGGCGTAGCCATAGCCCATTGCAATGGGCAAGCCTCCCAAAAAGGCCCCGAGGGCATTGCCGATATTGAAACTCGCTTGACTCACCGAAGCAGCGAGCATTTCCGAGCCTTTGGCTGTATTGATCATCAGCATTTGTATAGGAGCAGACAATGCAAAGGCAATGCCACCAAGAATAAATGTCATCACCAAAGACGGGACAGGATAGACCGCCAAATACCGCTGGGAAACCAATGCCACGGCCATCGCAAAGAGTAGCACCACAGAGGCCTTGGCGGGGGAAACCAGGTCCGCCAAGCGGCCCCCGAAAAAATTGCCGATAAACATGCCTAGGCCTGCCAGCATGAGGATGTAAGTCATGGAAGCCTCTGAAAAGCCCGACACCTTGGTCATCAGCGGCGAAATGTAGCTGTACCACGAGAAAAGACCTCCAGTGCCAATGGCGATCATCCCAATAATCAGCCATGCCTCACTGCGCCTGAAAAAGCGAAGTTGGGATTTTACGCTTCCTGTTTGTTTCACAGGCAGGTTAGGCATCCATAGCTTCAAGGATAATAGCGTAATGAGCCCTACCAATACCACAATGGCGAAGGAATACCGCCAAATGAAATGATGGCCAATATAGGTGCCGAGCGGTACGCCGATAAGATTGGCGATGGTGAGACCGGCAAACATGATGGATACCGCCTGGGCTTCCTTCCCCGGTTGGGCCAAACGGCTGGCCACCACCGAGCCCACACCAAAAAATGCGCCATGGGGTAGACCTGCCAACAAGCGCGAGATCAGCAAGGTATAGTAACTCGGTGCAAATGCGGAAAAGGCATTGAAAACCGTAAACAACACCATTAAGCCGATAAGGATACGCTTTGGTGGATACTTGCCCGCCATCACGACTAGCAAAGGTGCCCCGATGACCACCCCCAGCGCATACGCGGCAATGAGGTGGCCCGCCGTCGGGATATCTATACGAAGGTCTCGCGCGATATCTTCTAACAAACCCATCATAACAAACTCGGTAATTCCGATACCCAATCCGCCGAAAGCGAGTGACAATAAACTTTTTTTCATCTCTTAGTGTAAAAAGTACACAAAGATAGTTGGTTTATGCATATTAGGAAGAGGCTCGTCGAAAATATGATACAAAACTGACGGCATTATCTCATTTTCGAGCCAATGAGAATGTTCGGAATCGCACAACAATATGTTCGGAATCGGACACCGGACGTTTTCTGGTTTTAGGTATGCTGTTAGTTAATAGTATTTTGTAATATTGGTAAGGAATTTGGCATAGCAATCCTGATAATTAATATATTTGAATTGTTTTCAGCAAAAAGATAAACGCTGACTACTGATAGCCAAAAGCTGATAGCTAAACATGATCCAATTAAACAACATATTCAAGTGGTACAACGTGGGCGGAAGCCGTTCATTCGTACTCAAAGATGTCAACCTCCATATTGCCGAGGGCGAGTTCGTATCCATCATGGGGCCTTCGGGCTCAGGCAAATCCACGTTGCTCCATATCTTTGGACTCTTGGATGAACCTGATGAGGGCGAATACCTTTTTATGGATGAAAATGTGCTTGGGCTTAAGGAGAGACAACGCTCAGCCCTTTATAAACAACATATCGGCTTTGTATTCCAAGCCTACCACTTGATTGATGAACTCACGGTATACGAAAACATTGAGACACCGCTCATCTATAAAAACCTCAAAGGAGGCGAACGTAAGGCCATTGTGGGCGACTTGCTCGACCGCTTTGGCATCGTGGGCAAGAAAGACCTTTTTCCCACACAGCTTTCGGGAGGTCAACAGCAATTGGTAGGTATCGCACGGGCATTGGCCACTACGCCCAAGTTACTGCTGGCCGACGAACCTACGGGGAACCTCAACTCCAAACAGGGAGAGGACATCATGAACCTGTTCAAGCAGCTCAATGAGGAAGATGGTGTAACCATTATACAGGTAACACATTCGGAGAAAAATGCAGAATACGGTCATCGAATCGTCGAACTCCTGGATGGGCAAGTGGTGAGTTAATTATCCACCCTGCAAGGCGTTTAGGGCTTGGGCCAATACCTGATCCGAACGGTTTCGTACTTTAAAAAACGTCTCACTACCAAAATAGTAGCGGCCCAATAATGCCTCAATATCTGTGCGCACCATAGGCTTTATGGCCTCGGCTTCCTTCGTGGTATGGTCTATACCTTTATTGCGTACATATTGCAAGAAATCATCGTATTCCTTGTCAGGCAAGAAATATCCTTTCAGGTAGTTTTCTGCTGCGTAGGCTGGCACAGATTTGGTAAGGCGGTCATATACGTATGTTTCGATAAGATTGGCCTTTCGTATTTTGCGATATAATGTGCTTATCCCGCTACTATCTGCGGGCACCAGCACATCGGGTGAAATACCACCACCGCCATATACCAACTTACCTGATGCGGTTTTATACACGTCTTGAGATGGACGATGGCGGCGGACCGCTTCGGCTATAGTTGTATCCATCAGTTTTTTGGCCGGGGTTGGCCGGTTGGCCAGATGGTGGTTTTTCCCATTACTGATGGGATATGACTTTTGGATACACCTACCCGATGGAGTATAATAACGGGCGACGGTCAGGTTGATTGCCGACCCATCGCCAAAACCAAACTGTTCTTGAACCAACGCTTTTCCAAACGACTGTCGGCCTACGATAATGCCTCGCTCTAGGTCTTGTATTGCTCCAGCCACGATTTCACTAGCAGATGCAGATTGCTCATCGATGAGCACCGCCAGCTCGCCATTTCCAAATATGCCGTCGGCGCTAGAGTAATAGTCGGTACGAGCTTCATGTGCCCCCTGCGTGTATACGATTAGTTGTTTGTCAACAAAAAACTGGCTGGCCAATGCTGTGGCAGCACTGAAGTAACCCCCGCCATTTTCACGCAAGTCAAGTATCAACCGTTGCGCACCTTGTTTTTTCAGGTTTTGCAGCGCCTGTCTAAAGTCATCGGCAGTGTTAGCACCAAAACGTCTAATTTTGATGTAAGCCGTGGCGCTATCGATGATGTATGCAGCATCGATACTGCTCACGTCCACTCGATCGCGCATGACCTTTAGCGGCGTGGGTATGTCTTTCCCGCTACGGTTTATGGTTATTTCAATAGCCGTGCCTCTACGCCCCCGGATCTTCTCCTCGATAGCTTTGTCTGTGATGTTTACTCCCGCGATTGCATCGCCATTGATGGCGACAAGCTTATCACCCACCCGCATGCCAGCACGTTGTGCCGGTCCGCCAGCAATCAGTCCTACCGTCATTAAGGTGTCGTGCAGGTTGTAATATTCAATACCTATGCCTTCAAAACTCCCTTCGAGGGTTTCATGTTGCTTAAGCGCTTGGTCAGGTTGGAGGTATTCGGAATGCGGATCTAATTGTGCTACAATTTCATTGATAGCGAGGTCTTGCAGCTGGCCGATATCCATGCTATCCACGTAATTGGAAACGATGAGATCAATCATATGCTGCACCTTCCCCGTTCTATCAGTCTTGCCCAAAGGCAGCAGCCCACCCGACCCAGACCAGCGATTTTCACCCGCATAATTCTGCCCGAGTAGCAATCCCAAAAATAAGACAGCGCCATAAGTGGCCGCTATAAATAAATTTCTTTTGGTTCCCTTGCGCATAGCATTGATAACAACCGCTAAATTACATAGTTTCCAGCATTTTCCATCGTTAACGCACAAAATTTACATAAAATGTGGTGGTCAGGTTTCGGTGATCCCGGCCCTGAGTGCTATGTCTTATGCGCTTCGTGATTATTTTAATCATGTGGGTTTCATAAATTATTAGCAATTTTGTAAAACAGAAAACTCGCACAGAACGATGCACGAGATTGAGCCATATTACCGCTGGAGAGATGATTATATCGCCGCTGAAGACGAGTTTTCCCCGTTCTATGGCACGGAGTACAATGAGTTCGAGTTTGACAAGAAAATATACAACTTCCTCCTGCACCCACAATGGGACAATTTCGGATCCAATACCCTTTACCTCAAAATCCTGTTTACAGATTACCAATATGGTTACACCATCATTGAATTAATTGGCGAATGGAACGATGCGATATATAATGACGTGATGTTGCTCAAGCGTGAGGTAGTAGACATCATGGTCAGCGCCGGCATTAGCAAATTTATTATCATTGGCGAAAACGTACTCAATTTCCATGCTTCAGACGATTGCTATTATGAGGAATGGTTCCAAGATATAGAAGACGGCTGGATTGCCGGTATCAATTTCCGCGACCATGTTATTGACGAATTCAAATCGAGCAATATCGATTATTTCATTAATTTCGGAGGTATACTCAACGATTTGGGTTGGCGCCATCAAAAACCGCTACAGGTGTATAAAGGTGTAGAAGAGCAGTTGGTGAAACGGCTTTATTAGTGCTTTGTCCCCCGCCCGATCCTTAACATAAAAATCGCTATCTTTGGAAAAAGGGAAGAGCGTTATGCTATCACATCCAATTTTTCATCGGTATGCCTGCCTCAAGGGTTGCATCAGTGTGGTATTCCTCTTCTATGCACTGGGGCTCTTGGCCCAACAAAATGACTTTGAAAAACAGGTTGAAGTAGCTAAATTGCCGATACCTAATGAAAAGAAGCAGCTTTTTTACCTACAGCGTGACCCCGATGAAAACACCATAATATACCAGCTCAATACCGATGGGAACCAAGTAGATGCCGATAAGCCGGTAAATGCCTATTGGATACGGTATGCCGAAGGCGGAGTGCGTAAGGAGCTGAATCTTATCCAACGCAGCATGGCGTATGGCATTTCCCATAAAACACTTACCAATGGGGATTTTGAGCTACGCCTAGCCGCTTACAAAACCCTGCCCTTGCGACTTTCCTATTCTACGGCACATAAGAAATACCTGGTTTTGGCCTCCATCAACAATCGCGAGGCTATCCTCGACCGCATCTTCGTGCGGATTGAGGGAGGCAGTATGTTGAGTCCAAATATTGCCTATTTCGAGCTATGCGGCCGCGACGCAGTCACCCTTGCCCAGGTAACAGAGCGAATTAAACCCTGAGTCCTGAGCTCTTCACCTTAAACCTTCCCAATTTTCGTCGAGTGAAACCCGCCTTTTATCTATTGATCTATCTTTTGGTCGATGACAACGGCCAATTGGTCTATTATCTCCAAATCGTACGCAACGTTTTTTAGCACTTAGCGTCTTATTCATAAAAGAGGGCAAAAACAAAGAACAACACCCTTGGGAAAGCAACGTATAAAAATTAAAATATACCATTATGAAATCTTTAGTATTATGCGCTATGATTTGCGCAGCAGCAATTGGAAACGGGACGGCAAGTACCTACGGGTCAGCCGCATCAAACAAGGAAAGTAAGAAGGAACTATCGGGTGACTCAAAAAGCATCGAAGCTTTTAAGGAGCAAATGGCCTTCCACCAAAGAAATGTAGATGTACTGTGGAACCAATATGCACTGGAAGAAGCTCGTATCAAAGAAAGCCGCGGTAACCATGCCGAACTTGAACGCGATAAGGCTTTCTTTACCAATGTTTATCAACAAGACCTCGACAAGGGAATCCGTGTGGAAGAAAGCAAAAAGGCAATTGCTGAAATCGCGGCCCTCTATACCGAAAAGCATGCAGAAAGGGATGTATTCGAAAACAAGAAAATAGCTCGGTTGCAAGCACTATTGAAGACCGAATTGAACAAGGAAATGAAAAGGTTTGAAGTTTCAAAGAAAAAATATGCCCGCCTATTAAACGAATTAAATGAACAGACGCTACCAATCCTACGTGAAGTAGAAGAGCATTTTGCCCGTTCCATTGAGCGGGTGGCCAAATTTGACGACCGCGAGGCCTCTACGGTAGCAATCTTATAAGTAAGTTTATAAAAAGACAGATGACACAGCAGCCACCTCGAGAAGAGGTGGCTGCTGTGTTTTCGGAAATATGCTTAAATTTATTTCGTAAAACTGAGATGTGCTTGGACTCAAATTATTGACAGATTTCTTAACCTATATTAACGCAGGCCCATCCTGCTTTCTGTATCTTCGCATAAAATTAGGAGAAAGTCATGGAACTTGGCATTAGCATGTTTGGGGACTTGCATATGGATCCCATAACTGGAAAATTCCAGCCTGCACAACAACGGTTGCAAGAAATCATTGAAGAAATTAAGGTGATGGATGAGCTTGGGCTAGATTACTTCGGCATGGGCGAGCACCATCGACCCGATTATGCTGTTCCGAGTCCCGAAATCATATTGGCCGCGGCGTCTACTGTAACAAAAAATATCAAATTGGGCAGCGCTGTATCCGTATTGAGCTCTTCAGACCCCGTAAAACTATACCAAAGTTTCGCCATGGTCGATTTGTTGTCAAATGGCCGTGTGGAGCTGATGGCAGGCAGAGGTAGCTTTATCGAATCTTTCCCATTGTTTGGCTATAATCTGCAAGACTATGAAGAACTATTTATTGAAAAGCTGGAATTGCTTCTGCAAATCAACAAAGAACAAGAGGTTACCTGGGGGGGTAAACACCGGGCGCCGCTGAAAGCCCAAGAAATATTGCCCCGTGCGGTAAACAACGACTTATCTATATGGATTGCTGTTGGCGGTACGCCGGCATCGGTTGTGCGGGCCGGACGATTGGGACTACCCTTGATGATCGCCATCATCGGGGGGTCACCTGTACAGTTCAAGCCACTCTTTGAGCTTTACAAAGAGACATATACGAAATATGGGCATGATCTTTCCAACTTTCGGGTAGGTATACATGCGCATGCATTTTTTGGTGAAGACAGTCTGGCCATCAGCAACCAGTATTATCCTTTGTATGCCGCGCAGATGGATAGGGTAGGAAAATCAAGAGGTTGGCCTGCATACCAGCGGTCGCAATATGACTATGGCAGAACCAAAAATGGGGCATTGTTCATCGGGGATGCCAGCGAGATGGTCGATAAAATCCTGCAGGCACAAGAAATGTTTGGCCTAACACGTTTTGCCGCGCATATGGATGTAGGTGGCCCCTCACATAAAGATCTAATGAAATCCATCGAAATCTACGGAGCGAAGATAGCACCCCAAGTAAGGGCAGCGTTGAAGGAATAAATAACTAATACAGTCAGCGGGTGCGTCATCACACAAAGCTCAATGCGGCGTTGCGTTAAAATTTCAGTTATACGGAGGCATAGAAACCCATCCGTACGATTATAAAGAAAAAGCCCCGCCGCCGTTATCGGCAGCGGGGCCTATAATAAGATAATCAACGCAATTACACCGCTTCGGCTACGCCGCGAAGGGTTTTGGCTGCTTCGACCATAGATTCCAAAGCGGCTTTAGTCTCAGGCCAAGCACGTGTTTTCAATCCACAATCTGGGTTTACCCACAATTGCTCGGCAGGGATTACTGCCTTCGCCTTTTCTAAAAGCTTGACCATTTCGTCCTTGCTCGGCACACGTGGCGAGTGGATATCATATACACCGGGTCCAATATCATTTGGATAGTTGAAATCGGCAAAAGCATCCAATAGCTCCATTTGTGAGCGAGAAGTTTCGATGGTAATCACATCGGCATCCATCGCGGCGATATGTTCAATGATATCGTTAAACTCCGAATAGCACATGTGCGTGTGAATCTGTGTGTCGTCTGCTACATTAGATGAAGAAACACGGAATGCACGTACCGCCCAATCCAAATAGGCTTTGTGGTCGGCTTTGCGCAAGGGAAGACCCTCGCGGATGGCTGGCTCATCGATTTGGATAATCTTGATGCCTGCTTTTTCTAATGCCTGCACCTCATCAAGAATGGCGAGTGCGATTTGATAGGTTGTTTCCGAACGCGGTTGGTCATTACGCACGAATGACCATTGCAAAATGGTTACCGGACCTGTTAGCATCCCTTTTACCGGACGCTTGGTCAAAGTTTGCGCATATGCCGACCAGTAAACGGTCATGTCATTCGGACGGGCAACATCGCCATAGATAACTGGAGGTTTTACACAACGTGAGCCGTATGATTGTACCCACCCATTTTTGGTAAATGCGTATCCCGATAATTGCTCACCAAAATACTCCACCATGTCATTACGCTCAAACTCGCCATGTACCAATACATCGATATCCAGCTCTTCTTGCAAACGGATAGTCCGTTCGGTTTCCTCGGCAATGAGTTTGTCATATTCCGCTTGAGTAATGACTCCTTTTTTTAGGTCGGCCCTCCATTTGCGCACATCTTTGGTCTGTGGAAAAGAACCTATTGTTGTAGTGGCAAAAGCGGGCAAATTAAATTTTGCTTGTTGTTTGGCCTTACGCTCGGCGAAAGGGCTTGTCCGTTGAGCATCGGAATCGGTGATGTTTTTCACGCGGGTCTTTATCTCGTCACGGTGAATCAATGACGATGTACGACGGCTTTGTTGTGCCGCTTTGTTGGCTTCAAAGCGAGCCAATGTAGTCTCATCTGCATTGCCTGATGCTAATACGGCCAAATCCTTGACCTCAGTCAATTTTTGCTTGGCAAATGCCAACCAATTTTTGACTTCAGCGGGTAATGATTTTTCATTGTCCTCGATGTCCAAATCAAAGGGAACATGCAGCAAGGAGCTTGACGGAGCTACCCATACACGCTGGGCACCCAAAGCATCCGTAGCTTTCGTAATTTTTTGGAGTGAAGCTTCATAATCGTTTTTCCAAATGTTACGTCCATCCACCACACCAAGTGAAAGAATGAGATTTTGAGGTACGAGCGGCAATAGCTCGTCGAGTTGGCTTTCTCCCCGCACCAAATCTATATGCAACGCTTGCACGGGTAAGCCAAGGGCGGTCTGTGTGTTTTCGCGCAATGACTCGAAATAAGTAGCAATAATTAAGTTTACACCACGTGCAGCAGCCGATAGACGGGTGTAAACGCTTTGGTAAAGCTGACGGGTTTTGTCGTCAATATCCAATGCTAGGAAAGGCTCGTCAAACTGCACCCACTGTGCTCCTGCTTGAGCTAATTTTCCTAAAATTTCTTCGTAAACCGGCAATAAGCGGTCTATCAAATCCAAACGGTCGAAACCAGTTTCTTTTTCTTTACCCAACAAGAGGTAGGAGATGGGTCCTAACAGTACCGGTTTGGTAGTAATGCCCAACTGCTTGGCTTCATTGAATTCATTGATGACTTTTTCCGAAGTGAGACGGAATTGCTGGTCTTTCACAAATTCAGGAACAAGGTAATGGTAGTTGGTATCGAACCATTTGGTCATTTCCATGGCGGTTACATCGAGGCCATCTTGTTGGAAACCACGGGCCATGGCAAAATATAAATCGAGGTTGTAAGCGGATGCATTCTCCACATTGAACCCATTGTAACGGGCGGGAATTGCACCTACGGTCAGTGTAAGGTCCAACACCTGGTCATAAAAAGAAAAATCATTGGAGGGAATCAAGTCGATACCGGCCTCCTGTTGAGTCTTCCAATTGCCTTCACGGATTTTGAGTCCGGCCTGCAACAGTTCTTGCTGGCTGATTTTTTTTGCCCAATATGCTTCATTGGCCTTTTTCAGCTCGCGGAGGGCGCCGATACGCGGGTAGCCCAAATTGTTGGTTTTTAACATGATAATGTATGAATAAAATGTATTTAATGTACAATCAACTTGTGCCGGATCTAATTCGATGGTCGGCAAACTTTACCTATTTTGATTGCTTTGAGGGAGAGGGCACAAGGATGAGTTGTGTCTGCTTATCTTTCCCTCCAGTTGGTGGGTAGAATTTAGCACCTTGTCTTGTGACAGGTTGCCAAGGCTTCACAGGGTCCATTCCCTCTGCCTTTCTCCATAAGCGGCCGCTAAGGTCGGGATAAAATCTATAAAGTGCAAATATTTTTGCAGGTTTAATGCTCAGCTCACCAGCAGCTTATATCCCTTACCATGCACATTTACGATTTCTACCTTGGGGTCACTGCGCAGGTACTTGCGGAGTTTGCTTAGGAACACATCCATGCTACGGCCATTGAAATAGTTGTCGTCATGCCAGATTCTGAGTAAGGCCTCCTCACGGGTCAGCACATCGTTTTTCTTGATGCAGAGCAGGCGGAGCAATTCGGCTTCTTTGGTTGATAATTTTTGTTGATGCCCTTTGTATGAAATCTGTTGGGCGATATAATCGAAATGATGATCGCCGATTTGGAATTTGTCGGGCAACTCATCCTCTCCCTGCTTTTCACGTGAAGCCCGTTTGAGCAGGGCATGAATGCGCAGCAACAATTCTTCTACGCGGAAAGGTTTGGTGATGTAGTCATCGCCCCCAAGCTCAAAAGCTTCTGTTTTGTCCTCCATCATCCCTTTGGCGGTAGCAAAAATGATGGGGATATCTGCGTTGATCTTCCGGATTTCTTTGCCAAGGGTAAATCCATCCTTACGGGGCATCATTACGTCTAGTATACAGAGGTCAAATGCTTCCTTGTTGAACTGACGCAATGCCTCATCCCCATCCTTGCTGAGCGTGACGTCAAATTTTCCTTTCAGTTCCAAGTAGTCCTTCAAGATGTCTCCCAAGTTGGGATCGTCTTCAGCTAATAGAATTTTTTGCATAATAGTTTCCTAGCCTTTGATGGGCAGTATTATTTCAAATGTCGTGCCCTTGTCCTTTTCACTTTTTACCTGTACTTTTCCACCTAGCCGTTTCACGATATCATGTACATAACTCAGTCCCAAACCGAATCCCTTTACATCATGCCTGTTTCCAGTAGGGATGCGATAAAACTGATCAAAAATCTTAGATAGCTGCTCCCTGCTCATTCCTATTCCCTTATCCGCCACTGTGATTAGAATATGTTTATTGGTGTTTCTAGTTTTGATAGTGATTTCCGGATGTTCTTTGCTGTATTTGATCGCGTTATCTACTAAATTGAATAAGACGTTCGAAATATGTAGCTCATCGCCTACCACCACTGCCTGAGTGGCATCGAGATCCATAGCTACATGAACGCCATTTTTCTGTAATTGCAATTCCATGCTATCTACAACCACTTGCGCAAGTTCGTTGATATCTACATCATGATGCTGCAGCTTCAGATTATCCTTTTCAAGGCGGGCAATATTGAGCACGCGCTCGATATGATTTCCTAGGCGAACATTTTCATCATATATGATGTTGGCCAAACGTGCCGTACGGGATCGATCGGATGAAATCTCTGGGTCTTTCAACGATTCGCTCGCTATCATGATGGTCGCCACCGGTGTTTTGAACTCATGGGTCATGTTGTTGATAAAATCGGTTTTCATTTCCGAAACCTTCTTCTGTCGGAGTATGGTAAAGATGGTGTAAGTAAAACACCCGATCAATACCAGCAACAGGGCCACGGAGGAAAATAGCATCATCGACATGCTGCTTGTGAGGATGGTATTTTTGTTGGGAAAATACACAGAAAGCCGCCCAGAGGAACCGTCGTTATCTGCTTGGAACAGCACCGTGGAATAGACATTTTGCGGGGTAGGTTTCTCGTCGGCAAAATTTGCAAAAGAATGAAAGGTGGTATACTCGTCCTTTATTTCCAAATTGAACGTGGATTTGATGTCCCTGCTTACCAATTCTTTTTGCAGTTCTTTTTTGATATACCCTACGTTGATACGTTCACTCAATGGGCGCTTATATAATTCCAATTCCGCCGCAAAATCTTCGACAAGCTTATGATTCTTGCCACTTAAGATGGCTATGGTATCCATCAGCGTGTTGGCCTGAAGCAGCCTAAGCTGCCTTTCTTTGCGGTCTATTTCGCTGTTTAGCTTAAGGTCTTGCCTGGGGGGGAGGGCTTTATAGGTATAATCCACACGCTCGGTACCAAAGGGGTTTGCCCCCAATAAAATGAGGTATCTTACGCTATCATCTTGAGCCTTACGTATGGGCACTTGCTTGGTGGCATAAATACCAACTGTATTATCGTTTCTTTGGAACCCACCATCAATAACGGACTTGAAACCAAAATCCACTTCGACTAAATGTCGATTTCGAGGATTCTTAATGTACGTTTCAAAGAAATCATTATTTTCGATGGGTATTACAACTGGGAACTGCTCGCTTAATACCTGTTCTTGTTGTTTGAAGGCTGCATGAAATTTAGCTTGCTTATTACGTAATTCCTCGATCTCGGTCTTTATCCGAAGTTGCTCTTCCAGCTTACGTTGTTCGCGCTCAAACTTTTCCTTGTTTTTGCGTTGTTGGGTCTCCGCCAATTTCATTACTTCCCTTTTCTCCGCCTTGGAGGCCACAACGTTGAGCGCGGCCTTCACCGATTCATCAAACAATTGTGCTTTTTGAATGTATGACTGCTTGATGAAAAAATACTGCATGGCCACTACACCCAGGAGGGCAAATGTCATCAACCCAATAATCAATCCAATGCTTTTGTGCTTCATCCCATACAAAAATACGTAAGCTTAAAAGCAAAGTTTAGCTTTTAACATATTTTAACACTAAAAAAATCAGGGTATTGCAAACTTGAATCATGATATTAAGCCAATAACAAACCCGCAACAATAGGAGGAACTATGTACAACGCCTCCAAAGAGTCATGCAATTTTGGTCACGTGCAGCTTTTTGCTTTGTGTGGCAAACGCATATTGGTCTTTTTTGCCCTCAAAATACTTGTCAACGGCATGGCGACAACCGGACCATGCGTGATAATCATCAAAAACAAGTTTTCCCCCTAATGTCAGGTTTGGTACGATTTGATATAGACAGGTCATTACAGATTCGTACCAGTCGCAATCGATGTGTGCAAAAGCTACGGGTTCGGCTATGGAGAGCGTATCCTCAAAATAACCCTTTATCAGTTTGATGTTGTTTTCTTCAACGGGAACATCATACTTGGCCAAATTAGCGGTTACTACTTCCTGTAGATTTTTGGTATATCCATAATATGGATTATTGCCTAAGCCTTTGGATTTCCCGCTTTTGATTTCTTCATAGCGGGCATGCACGTCAGCATCGTCCTTATCAGTAGGCGGAGGAATCAATCCAAAAGCATCGTATATCCAAAACTCCCGCTTCTGCTTTTTGGCCCTGCCGATCGCAATGGCCGAACCACCAAGCGCACAACCGGCCTCTATAAACAATCCTTTTGTTTGGGCCTGCTCTACTTCTTTCACTGCGCGATAGAGGTTAAAGATATCCTTGGTGGCCAGATAAGTCAGATGGTCCTGTTTTATCTGAATAAGCCGAGCCTTTTCCTTGTCGGTAAGGGCATATAAGATGGCTTGTGCTTTTGTAAGGAGTGTTTCGATAGTCATTCTTGCTATGTTATAGAACGATGTTCAGTCAAAAAATGATTAAGCTGTAAGGGGACTATTCCATAGGATCCGGCTTAACCATACATATAACGCCATTAAAGCAATAAATATTTTGTCACTTTAATGGCGTCAGGCTAAACTTACTTATGCTTACTAATCTACCTCCGTCACTTTGATTGTATTTGTATTGCCTTTTTTATGTAGCGGGGTAGACGCAGTATTGATGACGATTTGTCCCGTTTCCACTAGTTTTTTCGCTTTCAATAGTGAATTCACATCGTTGATGCTGCCATCTGTACTTTCAAATTTATCGTAAAAAAACGTTTTGACACCCCAAAGTAAGCTGAGGGTGTTGAGCAGTATCGGGTTGCCTGTAAAGATATAGATGTCGGTATCGGGGCGGAAGCTCGATATCTCGAAGGCTGTATAGCCTGAGAATGTCATGGCTACAATGGCAGATGCTTTCGTCTTTTCGGCCAAATAGATGGATGAGCCACAAATGGAGTCGGGAATCATCGATTCTGAGCTATGTTGAGTCTTTTTCGCAATATAATATGGATAGGATGTTTGCTCCACATGGACAATGATTTTGCTCATTGTTTCTATCACGATTTCGGGGAACTCACCGACCGATGTCTCGCCACTCAGCATCACAGCATCCGCACCATCAAGCACGGAGTTGGCCACGTCATTTACTTCTGCTCGCGTAGGTCGGGGGGTGGTAATCATGCTTTCCAGCATTTGTGTGGCGATGATGACCGGTTTGGAGGCATTCCGGCATTTCTTTACCATCATTTTTTGTAGTATGGGCACATCCTCCATTGGCATTTCTACGCCAAGATCGCCTCGGGCTACCATGATGCCATCCGTAGCAGCGATGATGGCATCGATGTTGTCGATGGCTTCTGGTTTTTCTATTTTTGCAATCACACGTGCGGTCTTCCCTTTTGACTGGATGATCTCCTTGAGCCTCACAATGTCGTCTGCTGTTCTTACAAACGACATCCCAATCCATTCTACATCTTGCTCAAGCGCAAAATATAGGTTATCCAGGTCTTCCGTTGTCAGACTAGGAATGGAAACTTTGGTATTAGGAAGATTCACTCCTTTACGCGAAGTGAGGACGCCCCCATGTACCACATCACACCATACCGTATCTTCGAAATTTGAGCGCAGTACGCGTAACTGTATTTTCCCATCGTCGAGCAAAATGATTTCTCCCGCTTTCACATCTTTGGGGAAATTCTCATAGGTAATGTAAATTTTGCTTTCATCACCGATAAGCGCTTTGGTCGTAATTTCTACCTGTGTACCATTAAGCAAAACGGCGCCCCCTTCCTTCATTTTGCCTATCCGGATTTTCGGGCCTTGCAAGTCGGCCAATATCCCAATATTGGTTTGGTGTGTTTTGTTTATTTCCCGTATGATTTTGATTACCTTTAGGTGGTCTTCTTGGCTGCCGTGCGAGAAGTTGAGTCGGCATACGTCTACACCCTTAGCAATCATGCTACTTAATATTTCTTTTTTGGCGGACGCCGGGCCCAATGTGGCCACTATTTTAGTTCGTTTTTGAACCTTTTCCATCTATAATTGTTATTTTGTTTAATTGCATTTGCCCTACTCGGTATGGCACTAAAAAATTGACTTGTTCTAACTTATATTATTTATATTCATGGTGTGATAAATACACTTTGGCAAATATGGCACTAAAATATTAGATTTTCTTTGGATTTCAATTTTTGGGGGGGGATTTCACTGGCCACCACTACTTCAGGAATCTCTGCAACGTTATCTTGTAGTGCAGTCAGGTCCTCGTCATCAATAAAGTTTTTGATTAAAAAAAAATAATCCGAATGGCGCATTTCGGGAATCAGAAACCCCCCATCCGCCCCTTTATTGGCTAAGAGGTAATATTCGGTGTCTGAGGGGGCTGAATAATCCGCGTACCGACTGAAGTATACCCGGCTCTTGGGAGATGGCTTCCAAATTTCATGGTCGTCAATCTTATGCAACTTCAACCCCGTAAATTTGTTGATAAAATAACACAGGCGATAATCCTTGAGTGAAGAAGTAATAGCAATCAAGATGAAATCTAAGTCTAATTCGTATTTTAATATGACTTTATTCAAAGTAAATTTCTATATTCATCGCAAAATTACAAAAACAAAAGGACTGGAATAGCAATTATATAAAAGTAATGATAAAGCATACTGTAATTATTTTTGGACAATTGACCAATTAATAGACCTAAAAGAATTTTAGGCTAAACAGCTGACATAAAAACTATAATTTAGTTTTCACTAAAGTAAACGGAATAATGCTTTAAAAATCAAAAACGTTTTACTATTTGCCGAAATTTATTTTTCTTTGCACAGATTTATTAAACAATTAAACTATAAAATCATGTCTGATATCGCATCAAGAGTTAAAGCTATTATCGTTGAAAAACTAGGTGTAGACGAAAACGAAGTTACACCTGAGGCTTCATTCACCAATGATTTGGGTGCCGATTCACTCGACACCGTAGAGCTGATCATGGAGTTTGAAAAGGAATTCAACGTAGCTATCCCCGATGACCAGGCTGAAACCATCAGCACTGTAGGACAAGCAATCGCCTATTTAGAAAAAAACGTTAACTAGCTAATTTCATTAGGCCAGTCATAATAAATGGAGCTTAAAAGAGTAGTAGTAACAGGGTTAGGTGCGCTTACTCCTATTGGGAACACTGTCTCGGCATTTTGGGACAGCCTAATCAAAGGAGTAAGCGGCGCTGCTCCTATCACCCGATTTGATGCGTCAAAATTCAAAACTCGCTTTGCTTGTGAAGTGAAAGGGTTTAGCGCAGATAATTTCATGGAGCGGAAGGAAGCCCGAAAAGTAGATCCATTTGTACATTATGCATTGGCGGTAGTAGATGAGGCGGTAGCAGACGCCTCGCTTGAATTTGAAAAACTGGATACCAACCGTATTGGTGTGATATGGGGGTCGGGTATCGGCGGGCTGAAAACATTTCTGGACGAAGTGATCAGTTTTGGCCAAGGGGATGGTACCCCGCGATTTAACCCCTTTTTTATCCCCAAAATGATTCTGGATATTGCCCCTGGGCATATTTCGATGAGATATGGCCTACATGGTCTGAATTTCTCCACGGTATCCGCTTGTGCTTCTTCAACGCATGCACTGATTGATTCACTTAACTACATCAGGACAGGTTACGCAGATGTCATCATTAGTGGGGGGTCTGAGGCTATTATTAATGAAGCGGGTATAGGTGGCTTCAATGCCATGCATGCCCTATCTACACGCAACGATGATCCAACCACAGCTTCGAGGCCTTTTGATAAAGACCGAGATGGGTTTGTGGCTGGCGAGGGGGCTGGAGCAATTATTTTGGAAAGCCTCGAACATGCCAAGGCCCGTGGGGCCAAAATTTATGCCGAGCTTGTAGGTGGCGGCATGAGTGCCGATGCACATCACATCACCGCTTCTCATCCTGAAGGCTTGGGAGCGCGCCTTGCCATGGCCAACGCGATAAAAGATGCTAAAATCTCAAAAGAAAACATCGATTATATAAATGTACATGGCACTTCAACACCCGTTGGAGACATCAGCGAATCAAAAGCTATCCTCGATTTTTATGGCGATCATGCTTATGACCTCAGTATTAGCTCCACAAAGTCCATGACAGGGCACTTATTGGGTGCTGCTGGGGCGGTTGAATCCATCGCTTCCATTTTAGCGGTGAGAAATGATATGGCCCCGCCTACCATCAATCATTTCACGGATGATCCAAACCTTGACCAGAAACTAAACTTCACGTTCAATAAGGCACAAAAACGGAAGATTGATGCCGCTATGAGCAACACCTTTGGTTTTGGCGGGCATAATGCAACTGTTATTTTTAAGAAATTCGAGGAATAACCCAAAGGCATTTGCGACAAAGGGAGCATTTTTTTCCTTTGAACGCTTTATACAGCTAAATAAATAGATGCCTATTTCAAAGATTTACAAACTACATTTTTCATCCAACCGCCAATACGTAAAGGCGTTGAAGAACATGTTGGGCTTTGTTCCGGGCAACCTGCATCTATACCAATTGGCATTCCGTCATAAATCTGTCGCCGTGCCTGTGAAAGACGGTACAAAAAACAGCAACGAGCGCCTGGAATTTTTGGGCGACGCCGTATTGGGATCCGTGGTGGCTGAGTTGCTTTTCAAAAAATACCCTTACAAAGGCGAGGGTTTCCTTACGGAAATGCGTTCAAAAATCGTGAGCCGAGCACATCTCAATCAGTTGTCTAAAAAACTGGGACTCAATGAGCTCATCCAATTTGATGTGCGCATGATAAACTATCCAAACAAACAAGGCTCGTTACTCGGTGATGCGTTTGAGGCATTAATTGGTGCCATCTATTTGGATAAGGGATATGTATTTACCAAAAACTTCTTGATAAACCGAATCATCAAGCCTCATGTGGATATCCAAACCTTGGAACAAACCGAAATGAATTTCAAAAGTAGGCTTATTGAATGGTGCCAGCAGGCTGGCAAAGAAATAAGTTTTGTGCAAGTCGAAAATATCGAGGGTGACCATGCTAAGATTTTTACGATAGATGCAGTGGTGGATGGCGAAGTATATGGCACTGGTCGCGATTACAATAAAAAGAGTGCAGAGAAAATAGCCGCCGAAAAGGCCTGCGAAGTTTTGAGCATCTTATAACCGCCGAAGGCAGCATTGATACCGATCAAGACAAATGCGACAGCAATAATCTAAAATCGTAAATCAATCCCTACCTTTGCAGTATGGCAATAATTAAACCTTCGTTGGCTAAGGGCACGCGCGATTTCTCGCCCGTTGAAATGGAAAAGCGCAATTATATTTTCAATACCCTTAAGTCGGTGTTCGTAAAGTATGGGTATCAAGAGATACAAACCCCTTCTTTTGAAAACCTTCAGACGCTTACAGGCAAATACGGAGATGAAGGAGACAAGCTGATCTTCAAGATACTCAATTCGGGCGACTACTTAGCCAAGGCCCCAAAGGGTCTCTTGGAAGAAAGGGCTTCTACGGAGCTGATTCCACATATCGCTGAAAAAGCCTTGCGTTATGATCTCACGGTGCCTTTTGCCCGTTATGTAGTGATGCACCAACATGAAATCGCCCTGCCATTCAAGCGATTCCAAATGCAACCCGTATGGCGTGCAGATAGGCCGCAACGCGGGCGTTATCGCGAGTTTTGCCAGTGTGATGTGGACGTAGTCGGTTCGGAAAGCCTGCTCAATGAAGCCGAATTTGTGCTCATCTATCATGAGGCATTTAGTAACTTGGGATTACGCGACTTTACCATCAAACTCAATAACCGCAAGATCCTAATGGGCATTGCAGAGATATTGGGCAAACCGGAGTTAATCGTGAATATGACGGTAGCCATTGACAAGCTAGATAAAATTGGCTTCGATGGAGTCAATAAGGAACTGCTTGACAAGGGGTTTTCTACAGAAGATTTGAATAGGTTACAACCGATTATTCAGTTGCAAGGCAGCAAAGCCGAAAAAATAGAAACCCTGAAGCAAGTGCTTACATCTTCAACCACCGGATTACAAGGCATTGATGAAATTGAAATCGTATTGGGTTACATTGAAAAACTAACGGCTGATTCATCACTGATAGATCGTTTTGTTGATTTGGACATTACCTTGGCGAGGGGTCTCAACTATTACACAGGATGCATCTTTGAGGTAGAGACCAACGAGGTGACCATGGGTAGCATTGGCGGTGGCGGCCGGTACGACGATCTTACCGGCATGTTTGGACTTAAGGGGCTTACCGGTGTAGGTGTTTCCTTCGGGGCAGACCGAATATATGATGTATTGGAAGAATTGGCCTTGTTTCCAGAAAGCGCTACGCAGTCTACCATGGTGCTCATCAGTAATTTCGATAAGTTGGCTGAGTTGTACGCCTTGCCTCTCCTGCAAAAACTGCGTGCGGCAGGAATTTCCACGGAACTTTACCCCTCCTCGGTGAAATTGAAGAAACAGCTGTCTTATGCAGATGCCAAAAAAATCCCTTATGTTATTCTCCTC
The DNA here is from genome assembly GCF_024704835.1 of Parapedobacter tibetensis. Classification (GTDB taxonomy): domain Bacteria; phylum Bacteroidota; class Bacteroidia; order Sphingobacteriales; family Sphingobacteriaceae; genus Parapedobacter; species Parapedobacter tibetensis. The sequence continues at coordinate 167,648 of NZ_JAMXBE010000011.1, read as the reverse complement.
GGAGAAGAAGAGATACAGCATGGACTGTTTTCGCTGAGAGACATGCGGACCGGAGAACAACGGAAATTGGATGAAAAGGCTATTATCTCTTTTTTGACCAAGTAAGCTTATGAATCTTATAGGAAATCTAATTTGGATAGTCTTTGGTGGATTTTTAATCTTCCTAGAATATCTTATTGGTGGATTGATACTCTGCCTCACCATCGTGGGCATTCCTTTCGGGATACAACTGTTTAAGCTGGCGATTGCTTCATTGGTGCCGTTCGGCATGGTGGTAACCAATACGCCATCAAGTACAGGATGCCTTTACACGCTCATGAATATCCTTTGGATCCTATTCGGGGGGATATGGGTAGCGCTCACCCACTTTCTTTTTGGTTTATTGCTCTGCATCACCATTATTGGCATCCCATTCGGCAGGCAGCATTTTAAATTAATGGGATTGGCATTTACTCCGTTCGGGAAAACGGTTGGTTAGCCTCAATCTAAACCTATGCGGCTTCTTCCATCATCCAAAAACGGCTTGAAAGACCTCCTCTACTTTGGCTACGGGTTTGATTTCGATTTGATATTTGCTGCTATCTAATCCTTTGGTATTGTATTTGGAAATATAGATGGCTTCAAATCCGAGCTTCTCGGCTTCGGCAATGCGTTGTTCAATGCGGTTGACCGCCCGTATTTCGCCAGAAAGACCCACCTCACCCGCAAAGGCAATCGTGGCGGCCATGGATATGTCTTGCTGGGAGGAAATAATGGCGGTAATGACCGCCAGATCAATAGCAGGGTCTTCCACTCGTAACCCTCCCGCGATATTGAGGAACACATCTTGTGCGCTTAGTCGGAAACCAAAGCGTTTTTCAAGCACGGCAAGCAACATGTTCAATCGTCTGGCGTCAAATCCCGTAGAGGAGCGTTGGGGCGTTCCATAGGCGGAATTACTTACCAATGCCTGCACTTCGATGAGCATGGGCCGCAGCCCCTCCAACATAGCGGCGATGGAGATGCCGCTCATGGTATGTTCTCGTTGTGAAAGCAGGATTTCCGAAGGATTGCTCACTTCCCGCAGCCCTGTTCCCTGCATTTCATAGATTCCCAGCTCAGCCGCAGATCCAAATCGGTTTTTGATAGCGCGTAGGATGCGGTATACATGGTGCTGATCGCCCTCAAACTGCAATACCGTGTCTACCATGTGCTCCAATACCTTGGGGCCGGCAATCGTGCCATCCTTGGTAATGTGACCGACCACGAATACTGGTGTAGCTGTTTCCTTTGCAAAACGAAGCAGTTCCGCGGTGCATTCGCGCACTTGTGATACGCTACCCGGAGTGGAATCAATACGGGCAGAGTGGAGCGTCTGTATCGAATCGATGATAACCAAATCGGGCTTGGTGGATTCAATTTGCTTGAAAATATTTTGCGTGGATGTTTCTGTGAGGATGTAACAATCAGCTTTGGACGATTGTACTAACCGCTCTGCCCGCAGTTTGAGCTGTTGTTCGCTTTCCTCACCAGAAATATATAGTGTCTTAGTTCCTGGCATGTTGAGGGCAAGCTGTAGCATCAGTGTGGATTTGCCGATGCCGGGTTCACCCCCGATGAGCACCAGTGATCCGGGCACAATCCCTCCGCCTAAAACCCTGTTTAGTTCCTTGTCGGGTGTGATTCGGCGAATTTCTTCTGCATGCACAATTTCGTGTATCGCCGCAGCTTTATTTGGTCGTTTTGTGGGATCAGCCGTGGTTCGCCAATCAGGAGTTCGGGTACCGGTTTTTTCCACCACTTCTTCCACAAATGTATTCCACTCGTTGCAAGAGGGACATTTGCCAAGCCATTTTGCAGATTCATATCCGCAATTTTGGCAGAAATAGGTTGTTCTTGTTTTGGCCATGATATTTATTCTTCCTGCGCCTCCATCAGCCGCAACATGTTTTCACCCAATATCTTTCTGATATCTACCTCCGAATACCCACGTTGCAGTAATCCTGCCGTAATTTTGGGGAAATCACGGCAATCATCCAGCCCCTTAGGTGTAGACGTAATGCCATCAAAATCACTCCCGATACCTACATGATCTATCCCCGCCAGCTTCACCATGTAGTCGATATGGTCAAATAAAAGTGATAAAGACGGGCGGAGCTGTTCCTTTGCCGCTGGGGGCAGTAAATTATATTTAGCGCTGCTAGAACGTTTCACGGAATCTGTTGCTGCAACGTGTTTCTCATATAGGCGGTTTATTTTGCCATAATGAGCTGGATCAAGGAATCCCGAGTAAAAATTGAGGCAAATCACGCCTCCATTTTCAGCCACAGCCTTGATTTGGTCATCATGCAAGTTGCGGGCATGTGCCATTAGGGCATATGCATTACTATGTGACACCAACACCGGCTTGGAGGTCGTTTCCATCACGTCAAAGAATGTTTGCCGGCCTACATGTGAGAGATCGACCATCATTCCCAAATCGTTCATCCTATGGACAACCTGACGGCCAAAGTCATTCAACCCTTTATGCCGTAGCTTTGATGGGTTTCTCGTTTCATCCGTAGCGGAGGTCGCCCAATCTACACTATTGTTCCATGTGAGGGTAAGATACCGTGCGCCCCGTCTAAACAAGCTATCGAGGTAGTCTATTCGGTCTTCAATCATGTGGCCCCCCTCCACGCCAATGACAGCAGCTATTTTTTCTTGTTCTATGATTTGCCGTATGCGCGCAACATCAGTGGCCAAGGCGATATCATCGGGATATTCGCGGATGACCTTCATCAACCCATCAATTTGTGCATTGGCTTGGGCAAAGGCTGTGCCTTTGCCATATTTTTCATTGCACCATACAGCAAAGACCTGCACATCTATCCCCCCTTCTTTGATACGGGGCAAATCGGTATGCCCTGTATTCATCCGTTTGCCAATGTCCTTACCTCGCATAACCGATTGGTATAACACATCGTTGTGTGCATCAAAGACAATGGCCGAACGATGGATTTCAGTGGCATCTTGGGCATAGATAGCAATGTCCCAAAGGATGGAAGCTAGGCAAACAACAACTATTTTCATGGAGAAACCCATAGCAAATTAGGTGAAAAATTGTAATCAATTCTTTTGCGCTGCTTGTATGGCTTCATATACAGCGTCCTGTATCCTTCCCCTGATATTGAGACTGATCAGTTTGGTGCTCACTTCTGGGTGCACCCGGTTGGAAAGGAAGATATATACCAATTGTTCTTTAGGGTCAATCCAAATGCAGGTGCCAGTATATCCGGTATGTCCAAAGGTAGCATCTGAAGCCAACTTTGAGGGATAGTGTTTGCTCGTATCCGGATCCCAACGATCAAATCCCAATCCCCTCCGGCTGTTGGCCGACTGTCGGGAGGTGAACAAATCTACCGTTTCGGCCCTGAAGTAACGATCACCACCGTATGCTCCCCTATTGAGCAGCAGCTGGCCATAAATGGCCAAATCATTTGCCGTAGCGAATAATCCAGCATGCCCCGCAATGCCGCCTGCCATGGCTGCTCCTTGATCGTGGACATATCCTTGCAGTAAGGTTTTCCTAAATCCTTTATCATTCTCCGTAGGCACAATCCGGTTTCTTCCGAAGCGCTCACGGGGGCCGTATCCGGCGGTTTTCATACCCAATGGCCGATAAAACTCCTGCTGAATGTAGTCTTGTATGGGAAAACCTGTTTGGTGTTCGGTTACTTCTTTCATCACATACATACTGATATCACTATATACATACGATCCAGAGGCATTGAGCTTAGATTGAAGCATGGTAGACCACATTACCTCCTCATAATATCCTGTACGGATATAGCAACCATCTGCCACTTTCACGGAATAAGCGGCCGATGAATCGGGGCTAAGGTCATCGGATTTCAATTCGCGGTAAAATGGGATATAAGGGATAAACCCCGCTTCATGGAGCATCACATCCCGTAGTTTGGTCTTGTTTTTATTCGTATTACGGGCCTGAAGCAGGTAGTAACCCATCGTACTATCGAGGTGGATTACACCACGTTCGGTAAGTCGCATCACAGAAGGAGTGGTAGCCATTATTTTGGTTAGGGAGGCCAAGTCAAAAATATTAGACACCTCCGTAGGCGTGAGCCGGTCATATGTATGGTAGCCGTAAGCCTTTTCGAAAATAACCTTGCCATTTTTGACTACCATCACAACAGCTCCGGGCGTAGCTCGCTCACGAATAGCCTCTTCCACAATGGTATCAATGCTAGCGCCCAAGTGTTGTGCATCAATGCCTAATAGGGCAGCATCCGTATATGCTAAACGCGTTTGTTCTGTAGTAAACCCAGCACCTGCTGCATATTTTGTAGAAAACGATTGTGGCAAGCGCGCTGTGCATGCGATACCCCCAAATACAGACATTGCCGCATGGCTAGCGGCTTCTTCGGTCAGTTCGGGGTTCCATAATATGGGAAATCGGACAAAATCTAACCCACCCAACTTCGTACCATCTCCAAAAACGGCGAGTATAACCTGTTTGCCAATCGCTTGGGTATTGATAAACTGCAACAACCGTTTGTTACCTAAGTCCTTGCCATTGACGGCAAGGATAAGCGTATTATAGAATTTCAATCTCTCATCCAATTTACCATAGCTCTCGGTGTTAGTTGGAATGGCGAAATGGTCAATAGGTGCATAACGGTCCAATAGTTCGCCAAACAGCGACAAGGTTTGTTCGTCAATATTGGCAATATGAGCGATTCTGCGATCCTGCAAGGCACGTAATGGAACGATCCTGCTTTGGTTGTTTAACAAAACCGTATGGTTGACCCTTGGCACATTTTGTTGCGCGTAAGCGGTATGGCATCCGTAAAAGCAAACTATACACAAGCATAATATGTAGGTAATTGAGGGAATTTTTCTCATACATGACGAATATCGCTAATATTTGCACAAAAAATAGTTATCTGTTAAAAATTTTATGATTTTTGCAATTCATTTACCTGATTTCCATGTTTAGTGTCAACAGCTCCTTCTACAAGTTTTTAATAGCTCTGCAGCACAGGGTGCATGCGGAATTTGACCTCAAGGCACTCACTAAGAATGCTTGTTTCCTATTCTCCGAAGGCTTACCTATAAGTATTGTCTATTACCTGAGCGATGCTAAGAAACGAATACCGGTAGAGAGCGATGTGCGTTGCATCCACATTGATGAGGATGTCTGGATAACACAGCCCGACCTTTTGCTCAACCGCATTGCAGCGTTGGCGGGACAGGCGCAACGGGTTCATGCGCGTGATACCGTCGCGGCCCGCATTGATAAATCTATGGCTATGGCATTCCAGCAAGACCACCATTTACAAGTGGCATTGCCGGGCAAGTATCGTTATGGCCTGTTCCATGAGGGCGAGTTGGTTTCCATTGCTGTATTCAGTGGTGGAAGGCGGATGGACAATCAACCTGCCGAATACCGGTCTTATGAACTGCTTCGTTTTTGCCATAAGCAAGGAATACAAGTGGTAGGGGGTTTTAGCAAATTGCTTGACGCCTTTCAGCAGGAGTTCAACCCCGGCGATATCATGACGTATGCTGATAAGGACTGGTCTGATGGAAGCAGCTATCGAAAGACGGGCTTCACCATTGTAGGCGAAATCCCTCCCCAGCTTTTTTGGATAGAGACCAGCACGATGAAACGATATTATGATGGGGCAATGCCATCCGATATGATGGAAAAATCACCCCAAGACCGGGAAAGAGCAGGCTATGTGCCGATTTGTAACAGTGGTAGCCTCAAGTTGGTAAAGGTTATTTAATGGCATATCACTGAAATCGAATCACCTACTACCCTAAGGTTAATAACCTGTTTTTTATCGACTGTTGTAGGCAACATCCTATTGACTTTTGCGTTCACAAATTAGGGATTTTTAGTATATTCGGCAGATTGTTAAAACAAGATCCTAATATTTTTTTTAAACAGTAAGAACACTATGGAAAGAAAACTTCGCATGGGCATGGTAGGTGGAGGAAAGGACGCATTCATCGGCGCAGTGCACCGGATTGCAGCCAATATGGATGGGCTGGTTGAATTGGTTTGTGGGGCATTCAGCATAAATCCTGAAGTTGCCAAGGAATCGGGTAAAGCCCTGTTCATCCCCGAAGACCGCGTATACCTCACCTACGAGGAAATGATTGAAAAAGAAAGCCAGTTGCCCGAAGACGTGCAGATGGATTTCGTGACCATCGTTACACCCAATTTTGTGCATTTTGGCCCGGCAAAGCTGGCTTTAGAGCATGGGTTCAATGTTGTCATTGAAAAACCAATGACTTTTACACTCGAAGAAGCCAAGGAGTTGAAAGAAATTGTAGAACGCACAGGAAAAATGCTATGCCTCACACATACGTATAGTGGTTACCCGATGGTGAAACAAGCCAAGGCCATGATAAAAGAGGGCGTATTGGGTAAGGTGAGAAAAATCGTTGTAGAATACCCGCAAGGATGGCTGAGCCGCCTCTCTGAGCGTGAAGGAAATGCTCAGGCCGCTTGGCGCACGGACCCCAAGAAATCGGGTAAAAGTGGGGCTATGGGTGACATCGGCACGCATGCAGCGCATTTGGCCGAATATGTCACCGGCTTGCAGATTACCGAACTTTGCGCAGACCTATCCACATTGGTTGAAGGCAGGTTGCTTGACGATGATGGAAATGTATTACTGCGTTTTGACAACGGTGCGCGTGGAGTACTTACTGCCTCACAAATTTCGGCAGGAGAAGAAAACGCGCTCCGTATCCGTGTGTATGGAGAAAAAGGAGGCATCGAATGGGCCCAGGAAGATCCCAACAATCTGATTATAAAGATTCTTGACCAGCCCCGGCAATATATCCGTACCGGTAACGCCTACCAACCGCCCTATACCCTAAGCAGTTTCGCCACCCATAATACGCGTATTCCATCAGGCCATCCCGAAGGGCTTCTGGAAGCCTTCGGCAACATCTATCGGAATTTTGTCCTCACGGTGTCGGCCAAGCTTAATGGTGAAACACCCACACCCGAAATGCTCGATTTCCCGCAAGTGGATGAAGGAGTACGGGGTATGGCTTTCATCGATAATGTGGTAGCGAGTAATAGTAGTACCGAGAAGTGGACTAAGTTTGTCGTGTGAGGTTGGTGGTCATCCTTGGCCCTACCGCTTCTGGAAAGACCCAGCTAGCTATAGAAGTGGCTCGCCAGACCAATGGCGCCATCATCAGTGCAGATTCGCGGCAGGTCTACAGGGGGATGGATTTGGGCACTGGCAAGGATCTCCACATATATGGTAATATCCCGTATCACCTCATTGACATCCTTGAGGCAGGGGAGACTTATCACGTAACCCAATATCAGGAAGATGTACATAAAGCCGTGGAATCCATCCGACGGCAAGGCAAACAGCCCATCTTATGTGGGGGTACAGGGTTATATATCCAATCGGTCATGCAGCGGCTTGATTATACCATCGTACCCGTAGATGCCGCGCTGCGAGCAATGCTCGAACCGCTAGCTGCTGAAACCTTAAAGGAGAAACTACGGCATTTGCCCGTTCCGTCCGATTTCAAGGCGGATACCAGCACCAAGAAACGGCTTATCCGAGCCATCGAGATAGCCACATGGTGCCAGCAATACACATTGCCGCCAAATCCATACCCCCCGCTTTCAGCAACTATTTTTGGCATTAATCCTCCAGTGGAAACCCGAAGACAACGTATCACTGAAAGACTTCAGAAACGACTTGATGAAGGTTTGATTGACGAAGTAAGGTTGTTACTGCAAAGAGGGATACCCCCGGAAAGGCTAGTCTATTATGGGCTAGAATATAAATATATCACGCAGTACCTCTTGGGCGAAATGGACTACCATATGTTTTTCGCCCGGCTCAACACCGAAATACATCGCTTCGCCAAGCGACAGATGACCTATTTCCGCAAGATGGAGAAAGACGGATTAAAAATTCATTGGCTGAAGTGGCAGTTGATTGAAAATATGGCGATAGATGTTGTGGAAAATCTGCGGAAAGCGTAATATTGTTGTATTAATTATTGGAGGATTAAAACATGTATAAGCACTTTATTATATGTTTATTGCTTTGTTTGCCCGGCGTAATGGCTTCAGCGCAAGAGCTCAAAGTAATGACTTATAACATCTATCATGGTGAACATAATTACAATCCAGGGAACAGTAACCTGCAGGAAATAGCCGACATCATCAATGCATATAAGCCCGATTTTGTTGCTTTGCAGGAGGTGGACAGCATGACCAATCGTACTGCAGGATTCAATAATGGGGTGCCCAAGGATTTGGTACAGGAACTCGCTAAACTCACAGGCATGCACGGCTATTTTGCTAAGGCTATCGATTATAGCAATGGCGGATATGGCGAAGGGGTGCTTTCCCGTTGGCCTTCTGAAGCAAAAAGAGATACGTTGCCTTTACCTGAAGGAGGTGAGGCCCGAGCACTGCTTTCCGTTACATACACGCTACCTGATGGGAATCAGCTGATTTTTGCTGGCACGCATCTTTGCCATAAGTCTGAGGCAAATCGTATTGCACAAGTAGAGGCCATTAATACGGTTTTTGAAAACCAAGCTATCCCTGTAATCATGGGTGGGGATTTCAATTTCAGGCCTGACACCGAACCATACCAGGTAATTTCGGAAAAATTCTTGGATGCAGCACGGGAATATGGAAAGGAAGAAAACACCATTCCGTTTGAAAACCCACAATCAAGGATTGATTATGTTTTCCTTTCCAAGGGCAAGGGGCACAAATGGGATATCAAGGATATCAAGGTAATCAAGGAAAACCCTTCGGATCATATGCCCGTGTTGGTTACGCTGGAGTTGCTGAAATAAAAAGGGAAATTCGGGTATGCCCGGGTTTCCCTTTTTATGTTATAACTTTATCTCTACCTCTTTGCCATTGAAAAAATGGAATTCAGTGAGGTAATACGATGAAACGGGTTTCACTTTGATCCACCGACCGAATTTGAAATACCATTTCATCCGACGCGAGATGAAACCGGATTTGACATAAGCATAAATGTACGGGTGCACACATAGCGTAATATCCTTTTCATTCTGTTCCTGAAGGATAAAACTCAAGTTGTTTTCGATATCATCCATGAGCACAATGCTGGAACGGATTTCCCCGGTACCATCACAAGCAGGGCATTTTTCGTTGGTCACAATGGACATTTCGGGCCGTACGCGTTGCCTGGTGATTTGCACGAGGCCAAATTTGCTTGGAGGCAAAATGGTATGTCTAGCGCGATCTGTGGCCATACACTGCTTCAGGTGCGCATGCAGTTCCTTGCGATTGGCCGGCTTGTGCATATCGATGAAATCGATCACCACAATACCTCCCATATCGCGAAGGCGAAGTTGGCGTGCGATTTCCTTAGCGGCCTCCATGTTTACCTGTAAGGCATTTTCCTCTTGGTTTTCTTTATTGGCTGTACGGTTGCCACTATTCACATCAATGACATGAAGCGCCTCGGTATGCTCGATTACGAGATAAGCCCCGCCATGCAGGTTTACCGTCTTACCGAATGCCGCCTTAATCTGCCGTTCGATGCCGAAATGTTCGAATATGGGTTCCTTATGCTTGTATAGTTTGACTATTTTCTCCAAATCTGGCGAAATTTCCTGCACATACGAACGAGTCTCCTCATAGATCATCTGATCATTGACATAAATATGCGAAAACTCATCGGTGAGGATATCACGTAAGATGGTCGAAGCCCGGTCCATTTCGCCAAGCACCTTTTGCGCGGGTTCGACCGAACGCAGGCGACTTGTGAAAAGTTCCCATTTGGAAATGGTGTCCAATAAATCTTTCTGTAACTCCGCTACACCCTTACCTTCTGAAACAGTCCGGATGATTACGCCGAAATTGGCAGGTTTGATACTTTCTACAATTTTTTTGAGGCGATTACGCTCTGCGTTGCCTTTGATGCGCTTGGATATGGATACAGCGCTGGAAAAAGGCACTAACACGATGTACCTTCCTGCAATAGACAAATCCGAACTCAATCTTGGCCCTTTGGTAGAAATAGGTTCCTTGGCTATTTGTACAGGCAACAACATATTGCGGCTCAATACCTCAGATATCTTACCGGCTTTGTTGATGTCCTTTTCTAGTCTTAAACTATTGAGCAGTTTCTCTTTGTAACTGCCATTCTTTACTAGTTTGGTAAGCTTGACAAGCGATTGCACCTGCGGCCCCAAGTCGAGGTAGTGCAAGAAAGCGTCTTTCGAATAACCAACATCTACGAACGCAGCATTAAGCCCAGGCATTATTTTTTTTATCCTGCCCAGATATATATCGCCTACGGCGTAATTGTTGTTCGCCTGCTCTTTATTGAGCTCTACAAGCTGTTTGTCCTGTAGTAAAGCAATAGTGACCCCCTTTTCGGGAGTCGAATCGATAATTAATTCCTTTACCAACAGCTACTCCTTTTGCAAAGCAGGTGGGTTTTGGAGGCGGCTTATTGCTGCCTAGGATGTGGCGAAAGTATGCGAACGATATGCCATGGTTGACTGATTTTTCCTTGTTTATATGATGGCTATAACTTAATCTCGTTATGATCATAACGTAAATAAATAATAGACGTTGAAACAATTCCCACATGCCTTCATCTCACGATCCAAATACCTGCTCTGGATGAAACAATAAAATACGTTTAATAACCAACGATGGTACGGAGTTACATCAAGGTAAACACCTTGCTCAGCCACCACCGCAATTAGTTATAAACCAATTCTTTCCGGCATCATATGGGGCAGAGTTCAATTGTGAAATCACGCTCATTTATATACCCCATTCCGGTAGTTGGTCTATACTAGGCAAGAAAGACTATTTTTTCTTATGCCTGTTCTTTCTTAAACGTTTTTTACGTTTGTGGGTAGCCATCTTGTGTCTTTTTCTTTTCTTTCCGCTTGGCATAGCTTAATTTTTTTAAATGAATGAATTTAACTAATTATTTACTCAATTCATCGATTTTACGATTGATAAACTGAGTGAGAGTTGGATCTGCAGCAAGTTCCCTGCTTTTTTCAAACGCAGCTATTGCTTCTCGTTTCAACCCAATGTTTTCATAACTTGTTGCCAGGTAAAAATAGGATTCGGCATCCGGTTTCAAAGATACAACGGTCTTAAACCGATCTATCGCGCGGTCAAACTGACGTGACTGCATGGAGAATAGGCCTAAGTTTTTGTTTGCATCAATATGGGATGGATCGGCTTTGACCACTTCCTGTAAGAGCGCAATGCCAGCCATGGGATTGTTTGTGCCACTTACGTATGCACTACCCAATCCCGTTTTGGCGTCTAAATCATTCCCGTTGATTTCCAAGGCTTTTTGATAAGCATTTATCGCATAACCATTGAATGCACCTGCCATCGACGTGTCCTGGAGATTAGCATATGCTTCACGATAAGCATTGCCTGCCTTTAACCAATAATCAAACTTAGCATCGAGATCGGCTAGTTTTTCATAGATGAATCCGGTTGGGGCGGGCCTGTTCACATCATCCCACTTCATCGCAAGTTGTTGCAGCAAATCAATTTTCTTCGAATCAGAAGCGTCTCGTAATTGTGCTTCAATATCCGATATTTCCTTGATGATATTCACATTCAGCCCTTGCTTGGCCTGTTGAGATACCAATTCGAAAGTTACCAAGGAACTGGACTCCGTATCGGACGCTGCGCCGCCTTTATCTTTATTGACCAAACCCTTGATGGGTTGTACCAAAAGGAAGCCCATGAGTATAACAATGGATGTTATCGTGGCTATCTGTTTGGTCCTTTGCATGGCGGATACGCTACATTGCGCTTATGGGCGCAATTATTTGTTGCCGGTTTTTACCTTTTCAACAAACGTTTTGGCGGGTTTGAATGTCGGCACATAGTGTGCAGGTATAATAATGGCAGTGTTCTTCGAGATGTTGCGCGCGGTTTTCTCTGCCCTTTTTTTCACTACAAAACTACCGAATCCTCTTACATAAACATTCTCACCCCCGATCATGGCATTTTTCACTACTTTGAAAAAAGCTTCAACAGTTTCTTGAACATCTACTTTCTCTAACCCCGTTTTGTTAGCGATTTCCGCGATAATTTCTGCTTTAGTCATATCTATATTTTTTGTAATTAATTATTTTTCAACATGTAAGCCCTTCCAATGTTGGGGATGCAAAAGTATCGCTTTAAAACGACATCTTAAAATAAAATTGTTAAATTTTTGTAAAGCCCACCCAGATGAATAATTTTTGACACGCTTTACCTAGCTTTTAGCAAAACCGATTGTTCCTTCTGAATGGGCTTTAGCCGTATTGGCAACACGCGCTCTTAAGTGAGGAGATCATCAGCTAGATCCACATATTTCTTAAATAAGCATTTTCACTGCAATGTGTTATGCTACAACGTTTTCGTAGATATTTATCCAAAAAAACATAGCGATTAAGCTCATTTTTGACTAATATTGGCGTTTTAAACACGATATAAACCTTATTTTAATAGCTATGGATGGAATACAACAGTTTTCTTTGGTTGACAAGGTGGTAGTAATTACTGGTGCCACGGGGGTTCTGGGCGAATCATTTGCCTTGGCGACTGCTGCGGCAGGGGCCAAAGTGGCGATATTAGGACGCAACAAGGAACGAGCCCTCGAACGTGTAGCGGCCATCAAATCCAGAGGAGGAGAAGCCATAGCAGTGATTACAAACGTACTGGATGAACGCGCCATACACGACGCCAAAAAAGAAATATTAGATACTTGGGGCACGATAGACGGCTTGGTAAATGCCGCAGGTGGCAATATCCCCGGCGCAACGATTGGTCCTGACCAAAACCTTTTTGATTCAAAAATAGAAGACACCAAGAAAGCCGTGGAGCTGAATCTTTTTGGTACTGTGATACCTACACATATTTTTGGCAGGGTCATCGCCGAACAGGGCAAAGGTTCCATCGTGAATATCTCTTCCTTGGCAGCACAGCAAGCCATTACACGCGTGATGGGGTACACTATGGCCAAATGCGCCATTGAAGGGTATACCAAATGGATGGCTGTGGAATTAGCCCAGCGTTATGGCGACAAAGTACGGGTCAATGCCATTGCACCCGGTGTCTTTCTTACAGAGCAAAACCGTACATTGCTCACCAACGCCGATGGGTCATATACCGACCGCGCCCAGCGCTTTGTCAACAACACGGCCTTTGGGCGACTGGGCGCTCCGGCAGAATTGACCGGCACATTGATATACTTATTGAGCGATGCATCGGCTTTTGTTTCCGGTGAAACCATTATGGTAGATGGTGGATTCAATGCCTGGAGTGGAGTGTGATTGAAGGGCAAATAAGCATAAAAGAAAATGACAAAAAAACTTGAACAAACCTGGCGCTGGTACGGTCCCGCTGATACGGTTTCTTTGCAGGACATCAAACAGGCGGGAGCCACGGGTATAGTAACTGCACTCCATCATATTCCCCATGGGGCGACGTGGCCATTGGAAGATATTCGGGAGCGAAAAGCCTTGATAGAAGCGGCGGGGCTTACATGGAGTGTGGTGGAAAGCGTGCCCGTGCACGAGGCCATCAAAACCCGGAGGCCTGATGCGCAAATCTATATTGAAAATTATAGGCAAACCCTACGAAACTTAGGCCAGGAAGGGATTAAGACCGTTTGCTATAATTTCATGCCGGTGTTGGATTGGACGCGTACGCAGCTCGATTTGGAGATGAAGGACGGTTCGAAAGCGTTGTATTTTGATTGGAATGATTTAGCAATCTTTGATCTTTTTGTATTGAAAAGGGAAGGGGCTGAGCAAGATTACCCCGAAGAAATTAAAGTTGAAGCAAAAAAAAGATACGAAGCATATACGCCGCAAACCATGGAGTTGTTAAACACCAATGTATTGATGGGAATACCGGGCGAACGAAGCATTGAACTGGAAGAGCTGCGTGAGAGTATTCGTGAATACGCAGCCATTGGTTTTGATGGGCTACGGCAAAACCTGATTTGGTTTTTGTCATCCATCGCGGAAGTATGCGAAGAAAACGGTATCCGGATGACTATCCATCCCGACGACCCGCCCTATCCCATTCTTGGGCTACCGCGTATTGCCAGCAATAAAGAAGACCTATTGTATATTCTCCGCGAATTGGACAAACCATTTAACGGCATCTGTTTTTGCACGGGATCTTTGGGTGCAGGTATGTCCAACGATATTCCAGCAGTTTTTGACGCAGTAAAAGAGCGTGTTTATTTCGTACACCTGCGTAACGTAAAGAAAGATGAGCAGGGGAATTTTTTTGAAGCAGACCATTTGGATGGCGATGTCAATATGCATGCGATAATGAAAGCCCTACAGGCCGAAAACCAACTGCGCGAAAAGGCTATCCCCTTCCGCCCAGACCATGGACACCAAATGCTTGATGACCTCAATAAAACCACGGCACCGGGCTATTCGGCTATCGGCCGTCTACGCGGGTTGGCCGAACTACGGGGGCTTGAATTGGGTATCATCGGCCAATGAATGCTCGCCATCTGAAAACGTAAAAATGGAAACCCTATGGCTTATTTTCTAACTGACAATTTCTTGCTACAGTCCAGCACGGCTGAAAAGCTTTATCATGACTATGCCAAGAAATTGCCCATTATTGACTATCACTCACACCTGCCACCGGATGCGGTGGCTTCCAACGAAAATTTCAGAAACATTACCCATATTTGGTTGGCCGGCGATCACTATAAATGGCGTGCACAACGGGTATTGGGTATTCCAGAGCAGTATATCACCGGCGATGCAGATGACCGGGAGAAATTTAAGAAGTGGGCCGAGGCTGTGCCTTACACTTTACGCAACCCATTGTACCATTGGACCCATATGGAGCTAAAAAACCCATTTGGCGTTACCGAACTACTAGATGCCAGCAATGCCGACGCCATTTTTGATCGCACACTGCCCCAACTGCAAATCCCTGAGTTTACGCCACGCGGTCTGCTTCGGCATTTTCAAGTAGAAATGGTAGGCACCACGGATGACCCCACGGATAGCCTCGAGCACCATCAGTCAATCGCCCAATCCGGGTTTGAAACGAAGATCCTTCCCACATTTAGGCCAGACAAAGTGTTCCAACTGAGCAAAGGCGATGATTATCGGGATTATATCGAAAGGCTACAATCAAGCAGTGGCGTGGCGATTGTAGATTTGGATACGCTGCTGGATGCATTATGGAATAGGCTATATTATTTCCATAGCCATGGATGTCGCATCGCCGACCATGGGCTGAGCCATCTGCCGAAAGCCACTGCATCCCCTGCCAAACTGAATGAAGTGTTCAAACAAGTGCTTGCCGGAGATGACCACTTGGCGGCGGCGCATGAAGAGGCGTTTACCTATACGGTGCTCTTAGAACTCTGCAAACTATATCACGATAAAGAATGGGTGCAGCAGTTCCACCTCGGCCCCCTGCGTAATAACAACAGTCGCAGATTGCGAGAACTCGGCCCTGACACAGGATTTGACTCTATTGGCGATTTCCAGCAGGCTGAAAACATGTCGCAGTTTTTCAATGCCCTGGAAGCCGAGGGCCGATTGGCAAAGACGATTATCTATAACCTCAACCCCGCAGACAATGCCGTGTTTGCAGCTATGATGGGGAATTTCCAAGCCGAGGGCACAAAAGGAAAAATGCAATTTGGATCCGGCTGGTGGTTTTTGGACCAATTGGATGGCATGACTCAGCAAATGGATACCTTGTCTAATATCGGACTAATCAGTTGCTTTGTGGGCATGCTTACAGATTCACGTAGTTTTCTATCCTATTCACGGCATGAATATTTCAGGCGGTTGCTTTGCAACCTTTTTGCCAGGGACATCAATAACGGATTGATTCCAGATGATGTTCAATGGACCGGTAAAATCATACAGGATATCTGCTACCACAATGCAAAGGCGTATTTTGGGTTACAGGATGTGTAATCCGGCTACACCTTGTGGTTATCTTATACATAATCAGGTGTTTTCTATGAGGGCATTAATTTGGCATATGCCACCCTTTTACTCCTGTTTGGATGATTAAATCTTTGGTGCTATGCAGAAAAAGAGCCCAAAAGAACCAATACGACTAATAAACAAGCTATTAGTACAGGAAGTGTAAATTTATCGCGTTTCATGGCTATACATTTTTGTAGGATTGTATAGTCCAATTGATGTGCCAAGCCGGCAGATAATTTGCCCTTGATCTGTTTTACCGTATCCGACCCAAGGCCTGCATGATGATGTTTTGAAACGCTTAAAGTAAAAACCTGCTCTACGCATCGTAAAGCGGGTATGTAACCCTCATGGGAACTAACACGCGGTTTACTACCCACTTGTTGACCGGAGGTCATTCCATATCTGAATAGGAGATAATCCGGACATAATGCGCCAATCAGGAATAGAAACACAAATATCGGTTGGCTAATTTGAGTTAAAAAATGCGGCAGTTTCATTCATGACCAGGTCCCAGTTGCCTGCTTTGGAAAATCCATGATCGGCACCGGCAACCTCTACCCATTTATTGGTTACGCCTTTATCGTTCAGTACCTGGGTAAACTTCTGATATTCCACTTTGCTTCCATCAGGAAGATCACCAACATTATTGAACTCGGGACGGATATTGATAGTTGCCAACCCCCTACCCTGAATAGCCAGCCACATGGGGCTGACAGCCATGTAAGCCGGTATATTGGCCTGTACAGGTTCTGCGCCTACTGCGCGGTAGATGATCTCGGCAATTCTCGGGTCGAGTTGCTCTACTTCCGATTCGTCTTGAAAAGCAAAGTTGGTAGCACCGGCCCAATTGGCTGCCACCTTAACCCGCCCGCCGGTATTTTTATCACCATAAGCATAAAGCAAGGCTAATGTTGCACCTGCACTATGTCCGGCTATGGACCATTTATCGTTACTCATCCGCCATTCGCCGCTTTTAGAAGCAGCCAGATTAACAGCCGCCGCAATGTCGTTTAGTTGATCTGAAATCTTTACAGGACTGGGCTTGTGCACAATAGGGTTGCTAAACACACCATCGATGCTCACCAGCCGGTAGTTGACATTAAGTACCACAAAACCTTTGGCAGCAAGCTGCTGCGCACGCGCAGAAAACGCTGTCTTGTCGCCAGCCACAAACCCGCCACCATGTAGCATCACTACAACAGGTGTCTGTTCATTTCTACTCTCAGGGAGATGCACATCCATTTTTTGCTTAGGGTCCTCACCAAAACTGATATCAGTAAGCACCTGGGCATCGACGGATAATTTTTTATCTTTTTTGCAGGATGTCTGTGCTATACAAACACATAAAATGAGATAAACAGCTAAATTTTTCATAGCAACGTTTTTCTTTAACAAAACAAAAATCGCTCCGTTTACAGTTTAATTCTGTTCAGGCCCGTAGCATTAGTCAACTTTTACGCTTGATGCCTTATATTATTGATTAACAATGAATTGGAGTCAAAAAAAATCGGGACAAATGACAATTTAAGTCAAATGTCCCGTAGGTAGCCCCGACGGGAATCGAACCCATATCTAAAGTTTAGGAAACTTCTATTCTATCCGTTGAACTACAGGGCCAGAATTACTTTGGGGCAAAAATAAGCTTTTATGTAAATAAACCGAAAAAAGATTTCCGGTGACGATGTTCGGTGATTGTAATTTCAATTTCAAAAATACCAAGCCATAGAGGATTTATATGGCCTATTGACAAAAACGATAATTCGACATGGAGATAAACTGTACCTTTGCGGTGTCAAATTTTTAATGGATACATAACTATGAGTTTTACAGGAAAAAAATTCCCAAGCATTACGGTTGATGCAATTGATTACCTTGGCGACAATCTGTCTATCAACATTTTTGAAGAAGCCACTAAAAACGGAAAAAAAGTGCTGCTGTTCTGGTACCCTAAGGATTTTACCTTTGTGTGCCCCACTGAACTACATGCCTTCCAAGAAGCATTGCCCGAATTTGAAAAACGCAATACCATCGTTATCGGTGCATCATGCGATACGAACGAGGTGCACTTTGCTTGGTTGAACACCGCAAAGGATAATGGTGGAATCGAAGGCGTAACCTATCCCATCCTAGCCGATACCAACCGTAACCTATCCCGTGTATTAGGTATATTGGAAGGTGAAGAAAAAGAAAGTGACGAATTTGGCTACATCTTCGAAGGTTCAAATGTGACTTTCCGTGCTACTTACCTCATTGATGAGGATGGCAAGGTGTTTCACGAAAGTGTAAACGATATGCCGGTAGGCCGCAATGTGAAAGAATATCTCCGCCTAATCGACGCCTACGCTCATGTGCAAAAATTCGGCGAAGTATGCCCCGCTAATTGGGAGGAAGGCAAAGAAGCCATGAACGCTTCACGTGATGGTGTAGCCAACTACTTGGCCAGTCAAATCTCATTGAGCTAATTTATCACAATACACCTATTCCAGGGTACACATTTTTATTTTAATTACAATATGTTTCAAGAATTGGATAGCGATAACCTTGCCGATATCGTGAAAGACAACGATATGGTAGTGGTGCAATATTCCGCCACATGGTGCGGCAATTGCAAAATCATGAAACCGAAGTTCAAGAAATTGGCCTCGGAAAACGAAAAGATTCCCTTTGTCATTGCCGATGCAGAACGGTTCCCTCAATCAAGGCAACTGGCCAATGTAAATAACCTTCCTACTTTTGCGGCATTCAAAGGGGGCAAGTTGGTCAATCAGGTGCAGACGAATAAATTTGATCCTTTAATCGATTTGTTTAATGAAGTTGCCCATAATTAAGCACCTAGTTGAGTTCATTGCGCAAAATGACCAGGATTATGTCCTTGAAACCATTGAAACGCTTGAATCGCTCACTGAAGTGCCTTCATTGAAAGATGAAGAACTGGATGTATTGGGCGAACTGATTTCAAATATGTACGGTGCCGTGGAAGTGGATAAGCTGGTAAAAGAAGGCATGGAAAGGAAAGAGGCCCTCAATATATTTATGAAACGCGTACTCGGTTCGATAGATAAGTGAATGGGCCGCGGAATGTTAAAAACAAAGTTTTTGTTGAAAACTTGTCCGCGCTTACCCTTACGCTTAGCCGCATATTGTCGTAACTTTACCCTTGTTAAAGGTTAACTTCTTAAAATCGGATTTTACAGATTTTTAGTCAGAGCAATCATTTGTTATTTTTGGTGGTTGTAAAAGCGGAGGTTTTAAGATTTAAATGATTTTTTTAATTGTTAATTTGCAAGGGCCGTCCCGATAGATCGGGACGGCTTTTGTATGGGTAATACTCATAAACCAAGGGCCATCAAACGTAAAATTTATGTGAAGACAGCGCCATTCATGCTTTCCCTATATAAGGATATACATATAATGCATTATCTTTAAACCATGAATATACGATTTTTACCGTCAGCTCTTTTTCTCCTTTTTATATCCACCCTATCCTTCGCTCAAACGCAGCGCCCATATCATGCCGGCGAAATCAAACAAGCGATCAAACAGTTGAACACATTGGGTTCGGTATTGTATTTTGCAGCACATCCTGATGACGAAAATACACGGCTGATTGCTTGGTTGGCCAAAGAAAAGCTATACCGTACCGGATACCTTTCCCTCACACGTGGCGATGGGGGGCAAAACCTCATCGGTACTGAACAAGCCGAAGAGCTAGGCCTGATCCGTACAAAAGAGCTGCTTGCAGCGCGACGCAGAGATGGCGGAGAGCAGTTTTTCTCTCGGGCCAACGACTTTGGTTTTTCCAAAACCCATGACGAGACGTTTCGCTTTTGGGGTCGGGAAGATATCCTTGCCGATGCCGTATGGGTGATCCGGAAATTCAGACCGGACGTCATCATTACGCGCTTCCCGTCTGATGAAAGGGCCGGACACGGCCACCACCAAGCCTCTGCGATACTCGCTATTGAAGCATTCAAAGCAGCGGCGGATCCCAATAGCTTCCCCGAGCAACTCACAGAGGTATCGGTATGGCGAGCCAAGCGGCTACTTTGGAATACCTCCAGTTTTTTCCAGGGATCTCCGCCTTCCTCTGAACATTTTATCGTAAACATTGGCGACTATAATCCACTCCTTGGCCAATCCTATGGCGAAATTGCCGCAGAAAGCCGGTCAAACCATAAAAGCCAAGGCTTTGGGGCGGCGCGGCAACGTGGGAACATCATTGAACGGTTTGAGGTATTGCAAGGCGATGCACCCCAGCAAACGCTTTTTGACGGTATAGAAACCTCATGGAAGCGGATTAAGGGGGGTGAAAACATCCAGCAGTCCGTCGCGAGCATACTCGAAGATTTTGACATGGAGCGTCCAGAAAGGTCCATCAATGGATTGATCGCCTTGCTCAGCGCCGTGGAAGCCTTGGATGACGAGTATTGGAAAATACAAAAGACTACAGAAATCAAGAACTTGATTTTAGCCTGTGGCGGGATTTGGTTTGAAAGCTATGCGCCGGCCGCAAAATTTGCCGTGGGTGAACAAATTCCCATTAGCACTGCCTTCATCGTACGGAGACCCGATGTTAGTGTGTCTGTACAAAACGTGTGGACAAAAGGGACCGAGCGTTCAGATACGTCAAAACAGACGGAGCTGGAAATCAACGAGCAGTACCAGCATCCATCCACTTATACTGCCAGTAGCATCACCCAACCTTACTGGCTCCGCCAGCCGCATGGCGTGGGAAGCTTCATCGTCGAAAAGCAGGAGGACATTGGCCTACCCGAAAATCATGACAATCCCACGACCAATATAGCCTTGAATATCAATGGAAAAGAAATAGCATTCGAGCGCCCAATCGTGTTCAAATACACGCATCCCGTTCGGGGTGAGGTATATGAACCCTTAGTCATTGCTCCCCAAGTGACCGCCAACCTCAGCCAAAAAGCCTTGATTTTTAATGGTGAGGAACCCAAATCCCTTGAAGTGGTGTTTATTTCGCATGCGCAAGAAAAGGTGTCGGCCACTGCCGTATTGCGCTTACCACAAGGTTGGAAAGCCGAACCCCAACAACTTGCATTGGATTTTTTATCAAAAGAGGAGGAAATCGTTTCGCATTTCACTATATACCCACCAGAAGACGCGTCGCTAACCGATTCACTAAGCGTCGAATTGCAATATGCAAGCTCCACGGAATCGGCCAATACAATCCGCTCCATATCTCATGAGCATATCCCACACATCACTTGGTTCCCCACTGCCGCCGCTCGGCTCAGCAAGGTGGAAACGGGAACCTCAGCTACCCGTATTGGCTACCTGCCGGGTGCAGGCGATTTGGTGCCCCAAGCTTTACGAGAAATCGGTCTACAGGTGGACATGTTAGGAGAACAGGACGTACTGTCGGGAAACCTTTCGCAATATGACGCCATAGTAGCCGGAATACGCATATACAATATAAATGGACGCATGCGGTATATGCAGCCTCACCTATTTAAATATGTCGAAAATGGGGGCACGCTGCTTATCCAATATAATGTAAGCAGTAGATTGGGTGTATCGGAACTTGGCCCCTACCCGCTTACACTCACCCGTAGTCGGGTGACGGACGAAACGGCACCAGTCACTATCGTAAACCCCAACAGCCGCGTGTTGAATTACCCCAACAAAATCACGGCAGCCGACTTTGATGGCTGGATACAGGAAAGGGGGCTGTATTTCGTGGGTGACTCGGATGCACAGTATGACCGGCCACTGCGTATGGGCGACCCAGGCGAGTCGCCCAACGATGGTTCACTATTGATAGCCTCCTATGGCAAAGGTAACTTTGTTTATACATCGCTGGCTTTTTTTAGGCAATTGCCAGCTGGTGTACCGGGCGCATACAGATTATTTGTAAATTTGCTGGCCAAACCCAATTAACTATGAAGGAGAAACAAGCAGAAGAACACATGGATGGTGTAAAGAACATGAAAGGCATTTTCTTTTTGTTAGGGGCCGTGTTCGGCGCCTTAACAGGTGGCGTTACCCAGGAAACATTTATGGCCACCATTGTTGGGGCGATCATCGGTTTGCTATTTGCCGCCTTTTTTGCCAATATATTATTGAAAGGCCGCGAGCATGACCGATAAGGGATTGCCACCCTTTGCCCGCAATTGGAAGCGCTTTTATTGGATTGTGGTGCTATGGTTGTTGGTGCTGATCCTGCTGTTTTACTTATTCACTAGCTATTTCGGATGAGTAATACAGACTGGATTGTGCTATTCTGCACGTTGCTAATGATTGTCGCCTATGGGGTGTACAAAAGTAAAGGCATCCGGAATATCGATGGGTATCTGCTAGGCAACAAGTCATTGCCATGGTACCATGTTGGACTTTCCGTGATGGCCACGCAAGCAAGTGCTATTACCTTTCTCTCCGCACCGGGCTTGGCCTATTCCTCGGGCATGAGTTTCGTGCAATTTTATTTTGGCCTGCCCTTGGCCATGATCGTGTTGAGCATCTCATTTGTGCCTATCTTTCATCGCCTACGTGTTTTCACGGCATACGAATTTCTGGAAAAACGCTTTGATGTACGCACCCGCGCGTTTACAGCCTTCCTATTTCTTCTCCAGCGGGGCCTATCAACGGGAATTACCATCTATGCTCCCGCTATCATCTTATCGAGCATTTTGCAGATTAATGTCACCTATACGACGCTTTTCATTGGCGCACTCGTGGTGCTTTATACGGTATATGGCGGTACCAAGGCCGTATCGTATACCCAACTGTTACAGATGAGCATCATCTTTGGTGGGTTGTTGACCGCAGGGATAATGGTGGTATACATGCTGCCCAAAGATATTGGCCTGGTCAAGGCCCTGCATATCGCGGGCAAATCTGGCAAGGCTAACGCTATAGACCTCTCTTTTGACTGGAATAACCCGTATACCCTTTGGAGCGGACTGATCGGCGGTTTTTTCCTGCAGCTTTCTTATTTTGGCACAGATCAAAGCCAAGTGGGACGATATCTCACCGGCTCGTCTATTCGCCATAGTCGCATTGGCTTGCTCATGAATGGGCTGCTCAAAGTACCTATGCAGTTTGCCATTCTGCTTATCGGAGTCCTGGTATTTGCGTATTATCAATACAATAGCCCGCCTATCTTCTTTAACAAATATGAACTCAATAAAATCGAAAACAGTGGGTATACTGCCCAAGTAGATGAACTGAAAACGGAACATGAATCGATTTTCAGGGAAAAGCAGGAGCAAATACACCGGTTGACGGCTGCGTTGGACCGTGATGATGAAGCGACGATAGACAATGTACGGCAACGATTGCGCGATGCCGATGTGCGTGCTAAAGAAGTGCGAGAGGATTTGGTAGCTTTAATGGAAGAAAACGACAGCATGGCTGATACCAATGACAATAATTACATCTTCCTATCATTTGTTACTGAAAATTTTCCAAAGGGCGTAATCGGACTTTTGGTGGCCATCGTATTTATGGCGTCCATGGGTGCCACCGCCAGCGCGATCAATTCATTGGCATCTACAACGGTGATAGATATCTATAAGCGTTTTGTAAGCAAAAAGGGTAGCGAGCAGCGATACCTCTCGGCCTCCAGGATTTTTACCTTCGTTTGGGGGTCTTTTTGTGTATTAATTGCCTTATATGCCAGTAAACTTGGCAACTTATTGGAGGCCGTAAATATCCTAGGGTCGCTGTTTTATGGCACCATACTTGGCATTTTCGTGGTAGCGTTTTATGTGAAACGGGCAGGCGGAAGGGCTGTACTATGGGCAGCTATCCTTACTGAAATGATCATCGTGTTCTTGTGGTGGTCAGATGCCATGGCTTTCCTTTGGCTGAATTTGGTTGGCTGTGCTGGAGTAGTTTTGTTTGCGTTGCTATTTCAGGGAACTACTGCTCATAAGCAATTGAAAACTTCATAGCGCTTTAGCGAGCTACGATCAATATTTTAAATAGAGGCTATACAGTACGCTTTGGTCGTATACTGTCAATTCAGGAGTAAGATCATTTTGGATATAGCGGCGTTTAAATGCGATGATTGCCGCTTTTAGGTTACTCGTATCATACCCGATGATACGTAAGGCATCTACGGGATTGAAATTTTCCGGTGGAGTCATTAATACCTCATCCGGCCATAGGCCAAAGCCTCGTTCGGCTAATTTTTTCCACGGGAATAGTGCACTGGGGTCGTTTTTACGGGTTGGGGCGATATCCGAATGGGCAAGGAAGTTGGCCGTAGGGATGTTGTATCTGGTTTTCAAGGTATCCAATAGGCTCAGCAAACTATATATTTGAGATTCGGAGAATGGTTCGTTTCCGTTGTTATCCAGCTCAATCCCCAACGATACCGAATTGACGTCCGTCATACTTCCCCATTTCCCGGCACCTGCATGCCATCCGCGTAGATAATCGTTGAGCATTTGGTACACCTCGCCATTGTGCCCGATGACATAATGGGCACTTACCTGTGTATGGGGCACGGTGAATGTGTGTAGGGTCTGCTCCAAACTATCCTGAGCAGTATGGTGGATAATTACATAATTAGGCTTCCGTAGGTTGAAATGGACTGCACCTACCCAATGGGCATCTCGCTGCCTATGTGTATCTTCCGATAAAATGGCAGTGCCTGAGGAATCATATGTGGTAATAAGGGGTGCTGTTGGATAGGGAAGCGGTCGCTTGATTTCCTCGGTTAATTCTTTTAATTGCGCTTTGTATAATTTATTGGTCTTTGCATAACGGTTTGTATTGCAGCTTATAAGTAAGCAAAACAACACATAATATAAAACCCTATTCCTTTTTATGGACATGTTCATGCAAAGGTGCGCTTGATTATGGAATCTTGTATAACAGACCCAAGGCAAGTGTTTGGCTGGTTTGCACCTTGGGATCTACATCACTATTGTAAATCAGACGGCCATTGAGGGTGACATTTACCAATCTAGTCACCCTAGCGGTAAGTTTTGCTTCCAGTTCATGATTAGGGTCGCTCAATTCGTTGTAATTGGCAAACATGTTGTATCGGCTATACAGGTTGAGATTTTCTGATAAATTGCGATCTAAAAAAGCGGTAAGCTGAAAAGCCAATTCGTTTCGAAAACGCTTGCCCGGCTCAACACCAAACCGTGGTTCTTCCCCAATTCTGGGAACCAATCGATCGTCCAATAAGAATGTCTGTCTTACGGCTCCGGTGCCAATACGCAGGGAAAACGATTTATCCGGTTTATATTCCACACCGAGTGATTCAGTAAGGTAGCCGGGGGCCATGAAATTAGAAATCAACGTATCAATCATTTCCTCGCCATCCACTTTCCTATATTTATAACCTACATCAAACTGGCTTTCAAATGTAACCGATGTATAAATAGACCAGCTAGATGAAACTTTCACGGATAATTTGTTGTCCCAAAAAATCCGATCATCGCTCTTTCGGGCTAGCTGATCTCTGTTTTTCATTTTCCCATACCGCAATTTTAGTTCAGTGACGAAATTCGTGTTGTTCCGAGTATAATCAGATTTATGGTCGATCAAGGCCCCCACCGAAATGGAATTTACACCACCCGCGTTCCAGTTGTCACTGAAGGAGGCTTGGTTGGCATTGATTCCGAAAGATGACCAATGCCGCCAATAGATGACGTTAAGACCCAATGCAGATAGGGGAAGCGCAACGGGGCGTATATCAAGTTCAGGCTTGTCCACTTTCAAGCTATTGGAGTCTGGTTTGTGTCGCAGTTGATCCAAATCATATAGTTGGGCTCGAGCCACAAAAGTAGCTCCTAACAGTAAACAGGCACAAAAATAGATGGGTTTGTATTGTTTCATATCTGCCGCTAAAATAACAAATATCGTGCTGTTTTTTCATAAAACTTGCTTAGCGCCATGTTTACAAAATTCCAAGGCATGATCCATACCCTATTCATGGCTGGCGTTTTTTGGAACCCGAGAAGCAATCTAAATGCCAGTGTATATCTTTCGGGTCGTTTTAATTCGCTGTTTTGGGGAGTGCAGGCAGCCTTCGAGCGCCTGGGTTTTGTCGATATTGTGCAAACGATGAACGGATGTAAAACGTTAGGTTGTAATCATTGGCGCTCAGCAAAAAATAATATGAGGGACGATATTGACGCATGAAATCAGCAAGTTTTGTACCGGTAAGGCCCGTTACCCCGCTGACCAACTCTGGTGTAAAACGATAGTCGATAACAGATTCCCTATAATCGCGTTCAATGATTTCTTGAAGTCTACGGGCATTTTTTCCTTCCCGACTAATCAACTTATACAAGGCATCGATGCTTAGCCCTGCCCCAGTAGGTCCTACAGAAAATATGGAACCGGCATCCCCCTTAGCGTATGCTGTACTGTATGCTCGTTTGTTTTCGAGCAACTGCTCTTCCGGGCTGCGCCTTGCAACAACAGACACTTCATCGATCCAAATGGTAGACCGTTCCAAATGGAACAAGACAATTTTCTTATCCGACACGACCAATGTATCTGCGTGATATCCCTTTACTGCCGCAATCAAAACATCGCCCGGACCGGCTTGGATATCAAATTCGCCCCGCGTGTTGTTGTACCCACCTTGGTCATTGACTGTATTGTAGATATATACTTGGGAAATCCGTTGTTTCGTGTGTTTATCAAACACGATGCCCTGTATAGCTGTTTGGGCCACAGTAAACCTGGGCCATAAAGCGCTTAAAAGCAACGCAAAAAAAAAGCAGGCAGTATTTTTCACCGTCGTAAAACTACGGTTAAGTTCGGAGTTAGCGAAAAATTTAACATCATTTCACAATCGCTCTCCAGCAATCGGCGCGATAATGGCTCCGCACACTTAAGCACCTAAAGCGACACCAAAATCAATTGCCCAACAAAAAGGGATTCGGTCTTAAGGCCATTGAGGTCCATTAGTTCCTTAGCGGTCATCCCATATTGTTTGCTGATACTTGAAAGCGTATCTCCTTGTTTCACTTCATGGATCTCGATGGCCACTGGGGCTTTTGCTGGTGCCTCTCGGGTTTTTTCCGTCTTGTTATCAACGATTTCCGTCCGAACAATTCCTTCACGTTTTACCTTCTCGCCACGGGACTCCGGGCGGTCGTATTGATGTAGCTCATAGCGCTCGATGAGATTTATCAATAGTTCAGCATACTTAGGATTGGTCGCGTAGCCTGCAGACTTAAGCCCTCTTGCCCACCCTTTGTAATCATCTCGATCAAGTTCAAAAAGGGAAGCATAACGATTGCGTAGTAAAAATTGGGAGTGGTCTTTGAAAGAATCTTCTACCCGTTCATACACACGGAAGCAGTCATTACGGCTGTCGTCATCTTTATAGGTTTTCCTCCCCGGCCATTCCGGCGTGCATTTGATACCAAAGTGATTATTGGCCTCTCGGGCCAAGGTGCTATTGCCATTGCCTGATTCCAGTAAGGCCTGAGCCAATTTAATACTTGCAGGAATACCGTATTGGTCCATCTCCGCAATGGCAATATCCTTGTAATGAGCGATGTATTCGTATCCGGAAGTGCTCGTATAAGAAGGGCGGGGCGCTTTGCTTATCTCCGGTTTTGGCGTGCGTACGGGCGCAGGACGGCCTCCCGAGCGCGGATTCTGAAGCACTTCGTGCTTGGATAGGCATGAAGCAAAGCATACAATAGCGAGCAAGCAATAGAAAAAACTCTTCACTTTCATTTATAGAACTAGTTGTTGACCAATATGCAATCTTGAGTTGGCCAATCCGTTGTTGCGCTGTATCGTTTTAACAGTAGTACCATGTTTCTGGGCAATGGCAGACAACGTGTCCCCCTTTTTTACAGTATATAGCTCGGTTTGGTCGGGTTCCTCGTTTAGCACAAACGTCGCATCCTCAGGCCGTTCGTCAAATTCGTGCAGGTTGTATTTCTTAATCATACCCACCACCTTGGTAGCCCATGTAGGGCTTTGCGCATAACCCGAGCGGGCAATTCCCCGCACCCATTCCTGGTATTCATCTGTCATGTACTGGTTAAACAGTTTTTGTGTGCTTTTCCGTCTTTTGAGAAGATTAACAAAATCTTCGTACGATTCCTCCACGGACGCATAGCCTTTATAGGCCGAACGGATGATCTTACTCGTATTTCGCCCTTTGATGCCAAAATGATTATTGAGGTGCTTAGCCACCCGGCTATTCCCGTTTGCACTTTCATGCATGGCAATGGCCAATATAATGCTTGCCGGACACCCATGTTCTTTCATGTGTTGTATAGCAGCATCTTTATATTGTTCAATATACTGCTGAGGAGAGGTTTTTTGGGCATACGATGGCATGGCTAAGGCTGTCAATAACAAGAGGGTAAAGCTTAATGTGCGTACCATAGTCTTATATAGCTGTTCCATATCGATTATTTGGTATCGCTACCGTTTTCGTAATACAAATAATCCATCCCGGATCGGGAGAATCAGTTTATCCACACGTTCATCGTTTGTAAGCCGTTCGTTCAACGAAGCAATTTGCTGTGTTTGAGTATCCGTGGCATTGTTCACCACCTTTCCTTTCCAAAGTACATTATCTATTAAAATCAATCCCCCTGCGCGGGTTTTCTCAAGCGTAAGTTCGTAATAAAGATGATTATTTTTCTTGTCGGCATCGATAAAGACCAAGTCAAAAGGTCCCGGCAAGCCGGGGATGGTTGCAGATGCATCACCGATATGGTAGTGGATAGCATTAGCGAATCCGGATTGCTCAAAATATCCAAGCACCCGATCTTCTAATTCAGGATTGCTATCAATCGTATGGATTTCGCCATTGGGCGAAAGCCCTTCGGCCAGGCATATCGTGGCATAACCAGTGAATGTACCTATTTCCATGATTTTTTTGGGCGAAACTAGCTTGCTTAGTAATGCCAATACCCTGCCTTGGTAATGCCCTGAAAGCATATGAGGCATCGTTTCCTTCAAGTAGGTTTCTCTATTGATGCGCTGCAATAACGCAGATTCAGCATCACAGGTCCTCTCCAGATAGCTCGTCAATATGTCATCGAACATATCCATTGCAGGCAAACTTAGATAAACTTGTTATCATATGCAACTTTATGGCCGCACGATGAGCCATGGCACAATTTCTGGGCCAAATTGCCAAAATAGGATACTTAAAGAACCAAAGGCGGCAGCATTTGCCCACATTTAACACGATTTAACAGCGCTTGATTGTAATCTTTTTTAAATTTGGTCGTCATTTATATTTAGCAACATTAATGTTCTAAACACGATCCCATGCTGAGATCCATTACCCTCCTTCTTCTCCTTTTTATCGCATCCACCTTTGCTCATGCACAATCCTACCAGTTGACCGGGATGATAACAGACGAAAAGGGCGATCCCGTTCCATTTGCGAGCGTGTACAAGAAAGACGCCGCCATAGGCACCGCAGCCAACAGCGAAGGAGCGTTCAAGCTACAGCTGCCATCAGGCGAACATGAAATCCTGGTAAGGGCCGTGGGATATAAGCAAACCGCTGAACAGGTGACATTAAACCGTGATACCCACATCCAGATCACGCTTCTCACGGAATCCTACCTGTTGGATGAAGTAGTCATCGGCGGAGGAGAGGACCCTGCTTATGCGATCATTCGGCAAGCCATACGTAATCGCAAGAAATACCTGAATGAGGCCACTCCTTATACGGCAAAGGTTTACATCAAGGGAGTACAACGATTATTGCGTGCGCCAAAGAAATTTCTTGGGGTAGACATCGATCAAATTGGTCGGGAAATCGGTCTCGACTCCAATCGTACGGGCATCGTGTACTTATCGGAATCCGAATCCCAAATTACGGTAAGGCCGCCCGATGAATTTAGGGAAGAAATGATTAGTTCTACCTTTTCTGGCAACAATAGGGCGTTTAGTTTCAACAGGGCCTCTGATTTGAAGCTTAATTTCTATGAAAACCACCAACCCATCATAGAAGGATTGAGCGCCCGCCCATTTGTTTCGCCCATCGCAGACAATGCATTAAGCTATTACCGTTACCGTTACTTGGGAAG
Organism: Parapedobacter tibetensis; assembly: GCF_024704835.1. Taxonomy (GTDB): domain Bacteria; phylum Bacteroidota; class Bacteroidia; order Sphingobacteriales; family Sphingobacteriaceae; genus Parapedobacter; species Parapedobacter tibetensis. The sequence continues at coordinate 137,646 of NZ_JAMXBE010000011.1, read as the reverse complement.
CAGCGAAGAAAACGGGCTGATCATCAATAAAATCGAGGTGATCCCTCGGCGCAAGGTCGAACCACTGTATCGTGGCGATATCTATATCGTGGAGGACACCTGGCGGATATATGGTATAAACCTGCAACTCACCAAAGAGTCCGGCGTCAATATCATCGATACATTAGCCATCCAACAGGAATTCATCCCACTTGAATATGGGCAATGGCAGCCTTCGAGCATCCGGTTTGATTTTGTAGGTGGACTGCTCGGATTCCGGATCGGCGGGTATTTTGCGGCTGTGTATAGCGACTATGCACCAAACCCCGATATAGAAAAGGGGCTTTTCAACGAAGTGCTGCGTATCACCGAGGGTGTCAATGAAAAGGATTCGGCCTATTGGGCCGAGCATCGTCTGCTGTTGCTCACGGAAGAAGAGCGACTGGATTATATCCATAAGGATAGTCTCCAGCAGCGGCGTGAATCCAAGGAATACCTAGATTCGCTTGATAAGGTATCAAACCGGTTCAAACCGATGGGATTCCTCACCACGGGATACACCCATAGAAACCGGGCCCAGCGCTCTTTCCTTTCATTCGACGGATTGGCTACTTCCATACTGTTCAACAGCGTAGAAGGATTGGCGCTGAACTACGGGATTCGCTATACGAAGCGCATAGATACGGTACTCAACCGCAATTTTGTGTTATATGGCAATGCGCGTTATGGCTTTGCCAACAAACAATTCAATGGCTATTTGGGTACTACATTTCCCTTGGGCGAAAGCACGATCAGTATCTATGGGGGTAGCGATATGCAAGACTTGAACAATCGAGGGTCCCTTCCGCCGCTGTTTAACACCATCAGCACAACCTTTTTTGGTCGTAACTACTTAAAACTATACGAACGCGCTTTTGGTGGAGCAAGATGGCAGTATACCCTGCCAGGAAATGTGAAATTGACCACCTCAGCGATATGGGAAAACCGACAATGGTTGCCAAACAGCACCGATTATACCTTTTGGGAGCGGAATAGGCAGCACCTTACGTCAAATAATCCTTTTATGCCAGAGGAAGACATACCGCTATTTGAAGAGAACCAATCGTTCAACGTTTCCTTGGGGCTCAGTTATGATTTCGGCACAACATATGAAACGTACCCACATCGTAGGGTATACCTTCCATCGAAATGGCCTACGCTGTCCGTGAATTACACTAAAGGCATCCCGAATGTTTTCGGGTCGGATGTGGATTATGATTTGTTTATTGCTGGATTAGACAAGTCAAAAATCGCATTGGGGCTGTACGGCCATATGTCATTTTCCGCAGCAGTAGGGACATTCCTAAACAGGAGCCAAGTATATTACATAGATCGTAGGCATTTCAACGGCACGCAGACACTCATCAGTGAGCAGGAACTAAGGACCTTCCTCCTGCTAGATTACTATCAACACAGCACTGCAGGGAGTTTTGCGGAAGCGCACGGCGAATATAACCTCGCTACCGTGCTCACCAGTAAAGTGCCCCTGCTCCGTAAGCTCAAATTACAGGAAATCATTGGGCTGCATTACCTGCACACTTCGGAAACCGATCATTATGGGGAAGCCCATTTTGGTCTCCAATGGCAAAACTTCCGTGTAATTTATGCGCGGTCATTCGGCTCAGAAGTAGGCTTGCGAGGAAAGGATGCGGTTAGGATTGGTTTAAGGTTGTTTTAACGGCTAATTTTAGTTTAGGCAATAAAAACCTGCCTTTTTTACTCCCCACCTTTAATTACGCAAGAAAAAGATTAACCAATAAGCCTTGAAGCGGACAACTTGATGATAAAAAACAGTAATTTTATACCTTCAATTTGATAAAAAAAATCACATGAATTATGGCGGCTCCCCGCAAAATTTTCGTTTTAGATACTTCGGTCATTCTGTACGACCATAATGCGCTCAACAATTTCCAAGAACATGATGTGGCCATTCCCATACAAGTGCTTGAAGAGCTCGATAATTTAAAAGGGGGCAATGAAACCCGTAATTTCGAGGCACGTAGTTTCATCCGGCTGATTGACCAAATGTCTAAACAGAAACTCATCAACCAATGGGTGAACCTCAAAGGCCAGATGAAAGGGAAATTCAAAGTAATCCTGTCTAATAAGCCCAGGCTGAATGATGCGGAGGAAATTTTCGGCAACGCCAAATATGACCACCAAATCATTAATGCGGCGCTTACCTTGATGGAGGAAAATCCAGATAAAAAGGTGGTACTGGTTTCGAAAGATATCTGCCTGCGTCTGAAGGCAAAAGCGCTGAACCTCCTCGCCGAAGACTATGAAACCGGTAAAATCAAGAATGTAGAGGAACTCTATACTGGAAAAACCGTTCGCAATGACACACCTGCACCGTTGGTTGACGCTTTAAAGGACAAAACAGCGGTCACCGTCGAAAATCTAACGCTCAACCACACGGGCGCCAACCAATTCTACATCCTTAAACATCAACGTAAAAAGGTCAATGCCTTTTACCATAAAGCTACACATACGTTGGTTCCGGTACCCTCCGAACCTGTTTTCCACATTAAACCGCGCAACCCTGAGCAGGCCTTTGCTTTGCATGCCCTTACCAACCCGGCTATCCGCTTGGTAAGCATCCAAGGCAATGCGGGCACAGGAAAAACACTATTGGCCTTGGCCAGTGCCCTCGAACAGCGAAAAAACTACCGGCAGATTTACATCACCCGGCCTATCATCCCATTGAGCAACAAAGAAATCGGATTCTTGCCCGGAGATGCCAAATCCAAGACAGATCCCTTCCTTGCACCCATTTGGGACAATATTCGCTTCATCAAAGAGCAATATGCCGACGATGAAAAGATGCTCAAAAAAATCGATGAGCTGATCGCCAACGAAAAAATCGAAATCGCACCATTGGCCTTCATCAGGGGGCGCACCCTTACCAAGATTTTCTTTATCGTGGATGAGGCACAAAACCTCACCCCTCATGAAATCAAGACCATCATCTCCCGTGCGGGCGAGCACACCAAAATTGTCTTCACCGGTGATATTTACCAAATAGACACCCCCTACCTCGATGCCGAAAGCAATGGCCTTTCTTACCTTATTGAAAATGTAAAAAACCACCCGTTATACGCCCACATTACCTTGCAAAAAGGTGAACGGAGCGAACTGGCGAATTTGGCGAATGACCTGCTGTAGTTTTCACGCAAAGACGCAGGTGCGCTAAGCCTTAACCTTACAAGGTGGCAATCCGCCATTCTTTAGGATAGTAGTTGTTGATGCGGTTGGGCAATAGCTTCACCCAGCCCAATGGCACTCCCTTGTAAGCGGCAAGTGCCCAGCCGGCGAGTCCCTGTGGGTTGGTTGTGAGTGGGAGATTGCCTTTGCGAAGGTATTCGAGTGCATGCTCCTTTTCTAAATCAAGCATTGGAAGACCGGGACGAAGCGCATGGCTCAACGCTAGGTCGTGGTTAGGAATGAGATCACCCTTGGCCAGCCTTCCTACACATGTTCCTGCATGTTTCAAGTACAACATACGTTGCAGGATTCGCAAGTCGCTTTCCCTATCTTGGGAAAAGATAAAGATATCATCCCCCATGGTGAATGTAACGAAACTCGAAGACAAATTATCACCCTGTACAATCCAATTTTCCAGTTCCTTGGGAGCATTTGCCTTTTCAGGTTTTAGCTTACGATGTTCAAACGAAGGTTGTTCATTTACCTTGCGGAAAGCGGCAAGAAAGAATCCCTCACCCCGTAGTTTATGTGGATAGAAGCGGTATCCGGGGCATGCGTGTTTATCAGACATCGTTTGTTCGATGCCCCATGCCTCATCAATGGCGATATGGAGCGGCTCCATACCCTGTGTATCACATAGCCAATCGGCTATTTGCTCGTTCTCTTCAGTTGAATACGAGCACGTGGAGTACAATAGGACACCCCCTGTTTTGAGTGCGGGTAGGCTATCGGCCAGGATACGCTGCTGCCGCTCACTGCAAAGCCGCACCACGGCCTCAGACCATTCGGATATGGCATTATGGTCCTTTCGGAACAGCCCCGACCCTGAGCATGGTGCATCCACCAGCATGAGGTCCAGATACCCCGGCAGGTGACGAAAAGCGGAAGGGTCGTTATTCGTTACCACCGTATTCGTATGCCCCCAGCGCACAAGACTGTCGGCCAATATGTTCACCCGTGTTTTAATGAGTTCGTTGGAGATGAGCAAGCTCTCCGGATGAAGATACGTGTTGAGCAACGTACTCTTCCCGCCAGGCGCGGCGCAGAGATCCAAAGCCACCAAGGGTTGTTGGTCCAATTCAAGGGCTTTGATGGCATGGGCTACAAACATGGACGAAGCTTCCTGTACATAATAGCATCCCGCATGAAACAACGGATCCAACGTAAATACCGGGCGTGCTGCGAGGTAGAAGCCCGTATCGCACCAAGGCACCCCCTCCAAGGTGGCTGTATCTGGGCCATGGGGTTTTGCGGGATTTATCCGAATAGAGGTAATGCTGCCTTCCAGCGTATGTGCAGCCTCGAAAGCCTCGGCATCGAACCCAGCAAGGCCTCCCAATTTACTGACCAAAGCGGGGGGAATGATGTTGCTCATGTAAGTGCGAAATTAAATTAGCTACACGCCCATTCCCCTACCTACCATGCCCAAGCGAAATCTTCTTTCCATAGTGTTCTTACTGTTTAAAAATTTTAATGGGATCCTGTTTTGACAACCTGCCGAATATAGTAAAAATATTTTTACCTACAGCGGCTCAAAGCCCACGTGTATCCGGTGTTGGAAGCCAATGCTATACAGGTTGTCTGCACGCTCCAACTTTACTGATAGGCCTAGAAATACATTACTTTTGGAATTCTACACGTTTAGGCTGATGTCTTTTTCCACCATGGCGCTCCACTTTTGCTTTACATCAAGATGTACCTCACGGTGGACATCCTCCCGCCCGGGGCGGGAGGATGTCGGGACGTCGCTTTGCTCCGTTTGCTTATTCGTTAATCTGCGAATCTGCGAACCTGTTTCAAAATGGTCCTGCCCGGATGGGATTTTCGTTGTTGTCCATTGTTTTTATTTCGTTTGCAAGTGCAAAGTTCCGCCAACTTATTGGGGTACAACGATTTTTTGGGCAACGATGGGCAAGGATATGCAAGCATAGGCAAGTCTTTTGTGCAAGGGAGTGCAAAGAAGGGTCTCTTGACGATATAAATACAGTATNGGTACAACGATTTTTTGGGCAACGATGGGCAAGGATATGCAAGCATAGGCAAGTCTTTTGTGCAAGGGAGTGCAAAGAAGGGTCTCTTGACGATATAAATACAGTATAACCGTTTGTCTTAAGGGCTGCGGCGTTTGGAAATGGGCCGGAACCGTTTGTATATGGCGTCAAACCGTACGGAAAATATGCCAAACCGTACGGTGGTAAGGCAGCATAAAACGGTTTCGCGCCAAAGGCATACGGAAATGTAGAATAACCAAACGCCGCGAGCGTAAAACCGTATGCCGGGGTGCCATAACCGTCCCATTCCAAGCCGTAGGTGTATGGAAATATACCACAACCATACGCCGGGAAGGCATTGCCGTATGCCGGGACTCCGGAATAAAACGGTTCCGGGATATCGGCATCCGGAAACGGCCCAAAACCATATGCCGGAGGCATATAGCCAAATACCACGACGCCTCCACCATACGGTTACAACCTGTAACCATATGGTTATAGCCTAAAACCGTACGGAAACACCCCCCGGGCATCCACCGGACACCTTTACCATACGATTCCAAGCCAAAACCATACGGAAATGCGCCATTTCCGTACGGAAATAACCCACCGGCGTATGCCGAAGCACCAGAACCGTATTATTATAAGCCTTTTCCAAACGGTAGCTGGGTATTTCCAAACGGTTTAGCATGGGATTTTGTTGGCTCATGCAGCGCATGTGATGGCTCATGCCAGACAAACCGTTGGCTCATGCCAATTCGTGCCCCGGGCGGGGCCGGAATCAACGGGTGTCCGTTTACCTTAGCCCCGTAGCCATCGGCATGGTGCCGGTGGCATGGATTGTTTAACCCGTTAAATTCTTAAAAAAATGGATCAATATCCTTTTACCACAGCGGGCGTGAAGGCATGGCAGTTGGACCTCCATGCCGCACCCGACGACGTCATCGAGGAGGAAGCCGGTGACGCGGAGTCCAACATGAAAGGCTGGCTCATGGAGCGCTTCAGCCTCACGCAGGACCAGCAGGATTACCTCGTTGCGCTTGACAATGCGCTTACCCAGCATTGGGGCGAGAGCATCGCCTACTTCATCCGGTGCCGGTTGCCCATCGAGCTCAACAAACCCGATGTGATCCCGGAGGTGCGCAGCTCCAAGCTGGTGCTCTCCGATGAGGAGCTGGAAACACTGGAAGGTGCCACCAAATTGACCGCCGCCGCGATGAAGGGCAGGCTGCGGTTTACGATCACGTATTAATTACATGGGAGGGCCGCCGAATGCGCCCTCCCCATTTATTGACTTTTACCACCTGGCCTTACTTATTATTCCATGGCTCCATCGCTTAGCCTCCAGGTTACTGCCCATAATCCCCGTGCACGTATGTCGCAGCGACTGCCTGCCGATTGCAGCTACCGCGTGCCTTACGCCAGGAAGCGTTGCTGGCGGGGGGAAAACTGGTGGATCACCGAGCAGGCCTATGATGCACGCCATGCCTACGTCTACCTCATCGAGGTGAGTCCCCGGCAAACACTCCGTTTCAGTGTGGAGTGTCTCCGGCGTGACTTGCATTGGCTCTACCCATTGGCTGGCGAATTTTGCATCCATGGCCCTGATGGTATGGTAGCTCTTTGGCTGGTGGCCGATGAGCATGTGCAGGTTCGGGCTGAAGTGGCGACCTACGAGGTCACGCTCCCAGGGGGTCGCCATCTACTTTTCGGCTTTGTGGTAGAGCGGGGATGGCCAAGCCGATACTTGGGAACTGCACTGGCGTGATCCCGTTTTCGTAGGAGGCAAAGGGCAATACGGACATTGCAGCCGAACACAATGATCAGGATGGATAAAAAATACCGCAATAAATACCGCATCGCATCGGCCCGTGCCCAATGGTGGGAAGTCAGCGACTTTACTGCCACATTGGAACAGACTAAAAATAAGGGAAAACTGCAGTTTCAGTACCTGACAAATGATACGGTCGGTATGTAAAGATTTAATCAATTGTTTTGTAGTCTTTGTAAAGATTGGAGATATGAAATATGAATATACAAACTGATTTGGCAGATAAACTTCCTTCGTTGTCTTCTTTATGTGAAGAACACTCCGTAGAGAAAATGTATGCCTTTGGTTCGGTATGTTCCGATGAATTCACGCCGCAGAGCGATGTGGATTTGCTGGTCACATTTAAAGATTCGTTGTCGATCGATGCCTATGCCGACAATTATTTCTCGTTCAAAGAAAAGTTGGAAAGTTTGTTGAAGAGACACGTAGACCTGATCATTGAACGTACATTAAGAAATCCTTACCTCATTAAAGCAATCAATAAAACCAAAACACTGATCTATGCTTAAGGATGCTGAAAAGTATTTGGAGGATATTCGCTATGCGATAGGTCTGGCAATGGAGTTTAGGAAAGACATTGTTACATATTTTGATTTTGAAGCCGATCTCAAGACACAGAGTGCTGTCGAGCGCCAAATCGCTATTGTTGGGGAAGCCGTCAATAAACTGACACAGTTAACCCCAAAGGTAGCGCTTAAAAATTGCAATAAAATCAGGGGAATGCGTAATATACTCATCCATTCTTATGATCAGATAGATCCAGCAATTGTATGGGGCGTACTGACAAAAGATCTTCCTCCCCCTTATTGGCCGAAGTAGAAACCTTGCTACAGCGCTATCAATCAGACGACAAAGGATTATAATCTTTTACTCATAGTGGAACAGCCAACCACCCTTCGTGAACCTGGAAAGCCCCTTGCATACACTCACCTATTCTGTCAATTTTTTGCTTAACCGTATGCACACTATGAAACTTGCCATTTTCAGCCTCATGGATCATCTGTTGTAATTCTTCTTGCGTCATCGGATCTCCGGGAACCGCATAGTTAACTTTATCTATCTTCACTTTTCGCATATTCAAAGATGCAAGAGGGCTCGAATCCGGCATTCTGGTCCAAGGCGACGTCACGTCCATGGCAAAAGATCAGTTTGTGCTGAAAGTAGGTGCGGAGCTGGGATGGAAGTTGTGAGGGTAGGGCTATTTCAAATAATCACTAACCTTTTGCTGTATAAAAGTTTTGACGTCATCCCATGTCCGACCCTTTAGACTGACAGGACCTTCACTTTCTTCGGCATCCTCAAAATAGGTAAGAGCCATAGGTATTGATATTAATAACATTTGCTCCGGAAACTTCTGGCGATGGTAATTGATCATATCTGCAAGCGTGTAATGCTGCAATAATTCAAAAATGTCTCAAAAGTCTTTTTTCTTTCCCCGACCCAGGATTGCGTTAAATTTCATGGCAATAATGTCTTCGTCACTATACATACGGATATGGTCGCTGGTTTCGGGCATTGCAATGATGGGATGATCGTATTTGATAATATCGACCATTATGTTATCAATGTAGCAAAAAAAGGCCCATTTTAGCCTGGCTTACTTCTCCATCAAATGTTTGTTGACTCTTTCTCCAGTGTTTATAAGTTCCTCTGTTATGGGTTTAACGTTTCCCTTCCGGTTGTAACGGCTTTCCGGCAGGAATACGCTCAGGCTGGCGACAACCATACCATTCTTCTCGATGGGAACGGCGAGCCCTACGATGTGTGATGGAGAAAGGGTCGTCACTAATCGCTCTTCTCTGATTTTTTGAAAGGCCGCTTCGAGCTGTTTCGTGTTTTTGATTCCTTTCCATATTTCGGGTCTGGGCAAACCGATATTTGAAATCAGGGCGACCCGTTCCTTTTCGGGCAGAAAGGCGAGCAGCATTCTTCCGCTGGCTGTTTCGTAGATATCACGTTCGGTCTTACTGCGCACTTGGAGATCCTGGTCGGAATTGACCGTATGTAAGATGAAGCGTTTTTGGTTGCGGATGATGCCCAATATGCAGCTTTCATTCAGTTTTTCAGTGAGCTTTTCCATTTCAGGTTTGGCTACTTGCAGTAAATTTTGGTTATAGGAGAGGTCTCCGGTTAGCTGGTACACCATAGGGCCCAGTTTATAACCCTTTTTACGGCCTAGATGCTCCAGGTAGTTCGCGTCCACTAAGGTCTTCAGAATATTCGCGCATGTGGGCAGGTTCAACCCCATGCTTTCTGCAATCTCCGTGAGCGAGCACGCACGGTCTTTGTTCTTGGCTATGTATTCCAATATATTCAATGCCCTATTAATAACCTGTATCATGTATATCTGAATTATTTTTCAATAATAGTAAATAATAATGTGTTTGTAATGAGTATCGCAAAAATCTTGTTGAGGAAAGGCAGTTAATCCTGCTTTTCGAGAAAAATGCTTTTATTTCAACTCAAGTTGCGTTTTTTAGACGCCAGCGTATTTTTTTAAAAAATATTTGGTAAGAATAATTATTATATTTAATATTGCATTGTTGAATTGTTATTCAATAATAATTAATTTTGATCGAAAACCAATTTGTAAATTATGATGAAATACATTCGATTAATCTATTACGGCTCTTTCATGTTGTTGGTGCAACTCTTTTGTATTGATGTGTTCGCCCAAATTGAGCCGCCGACGAGGGGAAAAGTAGCCGACACTGAATCCAAGGGGTTGGCAGGTGTTTCCATAACCGTAAAAGGGACGAACGTATCCACTTCCACGGATGAAGCGGGTAATTACCAGCTAACCGTACCAACGCCAGGTAGTGTTTTGGTGTTTTCTTCAGTAGGTTTTCACACCCAGGAGATCGGGTATGATGGTCAGCGAACACTAAACGTTACCTTAAAAGAGGACAATCTGGCCCTCGAAGAGGTGGTGGTTGTCGGGTATGGCACACAGCGTAAAAGTGATCTGACAGGTAGTGTAGCTTCCGTCAAAGCCGAAGACCTAGAGAAACAAGGCCCCCGGATTAATTTTGCGCAGTCTTTGCAGGGGGCTGTGCCGGGCCTAAACGTCACCCAAACGGGTAATAGCGCAAGCTCGGGCAGTATTAATATTGATATACGCGGACAAAATTCCATAGCGGCCAGCAACGCTCCTTTAGTGATTTTGGATGGTGTTCCTTACAGTGGAGGGCTCAATCTCATCGACCAGACAACGATAGAGTCGGTTGAGATTTTGAAAGATGCTTCTTCTGCGGCCATTTATGGTGCGCGTGGTGCCAATGGGGTTATCATCATCACCACAAAGAGGGGGAAAACAGGCAAACCCACGGCGTCTTATGATGCCAGCTACGGGTGGAAACAGATCTACGGTGTTCCCAGGTTATTGACTGGCCCCGAACACTGGGCTTTTGGTGTTGAACGTTATGGAGAGGGAGCGTTGTTAGCCGATGCTACGCGGACGGCCAACTATCAAAATGGTGTCTCTACCGATTGGGTAAAGCTTGCAACTCAAGTGGGTGCACAGCAGAAGCACGCCGTGACCCTTTCTGGGGGAACGCAATTCATCAACTACTTGTTTGCGGCAAATTATTCGGATGTGGAGGGTACAGCCAAGGGAGAAGAATACCAACAGACAACAGGTAGGGCCAACCTATCGATGAAACCAACAACGTGGCTCGAAATCGGCACGAATTCGCAATTTTCCTTTATGGACTATTCGGGTATGGCGGTGGCTTTCAACAGCGGAGGTGGCGCTCCCAATAGCTATTCAAATCTTGGTGGGGCATTTTATATGAATCCATTGGTGTCACCATACGATGAAAATGGAGACCTGAAAATAGTCCCCTGGCCCGAGAGGCCTACCTATCCTAATCCACTCGCGGCGGTCAATGCGCTGGATGAGGATTACAGCAGACGTTTGTTTTCTAACAACTTCCTAACGGTTAGCCTCCCCGTGAAAGGGCTGTCCTATAAACTGAATACGGGATATACTTTTCAATCTACAAACCATGATATTTTTTGGGGATCTAACACCATCGAGGGGATATTAAACCAAGGACAATCCTATTCCAGCGATGGCAAGCAGTCGAGCTGGCTTATAGAAAACCTGTTGTTCTACAACCGTCAGTTTGAGAAGCACCGGCTGGATGTTACGTTGTTGTATAGTTCGCAAGAAAATAAGAATGACAATGCTAGTATCTTCGCAAGAGGCTTTCCAACGGAAGACTTGACTTGGTATCAACCGGGGTCAGCTGAATTTACACTTCCAGCAAGGAATTACGTGCAGGAAGCCTATCTTTCGCAAATGGCCAGGTTATTTTATTCCTATGATGATCGTTACCTGGTAACCGCAACAATCCGTCGAGACGGTTTTTCAGCCTTTGGCAGTGAAAAGAAATTCGGTGTATTTCCATCGTTGGCGCTGGGATGGAACATCCATCAAGAGGCCTTTATGCAAAGCGTCGGTTGGATTAACCAGTTGAAACTACGTGCTACCTATGGCCTTAATGGCAACCAAGCTATTTCGGCTTACTCCACATTAGCCCAAATGCAGCGGAGTGATTACCTGACAGGGCCAACGGGAGACGAGCAGGGAGTAGGGTATCGGCCCGGTTCACTGGAGAACGCTTTACTGGGGTGGGAGTCTACCCGTTCGCTCAATGTGGGTTTAGACTATGGATTTCTCGGCGGCCGTATTTTTGGAACGCTGGATTTCTATCGGTCCAATACGCAAGACTTGTTGCTCAATAGGGCCATATCATCCGTCAATGGGGTAACCAATATCCTCTCTAACGTTGGTAAAGTGCAGAACACCGGGATTGAACTGGCACTAAGTACCCGCAACATCAAGAAGGAACATGTTGAATGGGTCACTACGTTTAATGTAGCCCACAACGGCAATGAGATCGTTGACCTGTATGGAAATGGACAGGATGATATTTCCAATAATTGGTTCCTCGGTAAACCTATCGGCACTAATTTTGGTTTCCTGTATGATGGCGTATGGCAGTCGGACGATGATATTCCCAATATGCATCAGCCTACAGCCAAACCAGGGGATATTAAGATTGTCGACGTGAACGGAGACGGTCAGATCACCCCAGACGATCGTACCTTTATCGGCCAGCGATCCCCCAAATTGACTTTCGGTGTCGATAATCAAATCCGGTTTAAACAGTTTTCATTGAATGTGATGGTAACGGGTAGAACCGGTGTGACGCGCCTGAATCAATATTGGAATACGGATATCGTATATGCAGATGCCGTTCGCAACACGCTTAAGCAGAACTGGTGGAATGAAAATAATCCTACGAATGATTACCCCGCCAATCGCGAAGGGACAAACCCCTTTGGTGTAAGATTCTACAAAAATGCCAGTTACGTCCGGATTAACAACATCGGTCTTAACTATACACTACCTGTCCAAGTCTTGCAGCAGTGGGGGGTGTCAAGACTCATGCTGTCAGCAGGATTAATTAATGGATTCACGTTCACGTCTTGGAACGGGCTCGATCCGGAATATAGCGATCAACGCGGGGCACCGCTTGATCGGGTATACAATCTTGGATTGAACGTCACATTTTAGAAAAAATCATTATGAAATCATACATCATTGTTTTAATCGGTATTGGGTTCCTATTTTTCCTGCCGTTAGGATGCAGTGAGCAGGATTTTCTGCAAGAGGTGCCAAAATCCAAATTAACAGCCGAACAGTTGTACAGCAGTCCCTCAGGCTTTCAGTTAGCGCTGAATGGACTATACAGTGGTTTCCGTACGTTCGAACGCCTTACGGTGCGGGGTGATCGGGAAGTGATGATGGGTAAAGGGCTTTCATTGGCCACAGACTACTACTACGCACCTATTGTCAACAATCCGCATATACCTTGGGCACAAAGAGGAAGCTACATCAACAGTACATTGCCTGATTTCGAAATTTGGTTCGAACAGTTGTATCAAATGATTCTGGCCGCAAACATGATCATACATCGGGCGGAAAATCCGGATATTCCGTGGAGCGATGAAACCCAGAAAAATGAAGTTGTCGCAGAGGCCCGATTAATCAGGGCATGGTGCTACAGGCATCTTACTTTTCTTTGGGGCGACGTACCCTTGGTTACTGAGGAGATCACGGGAGTTAATTTCCGCAATGATTGGGAACGTACAGCCAAACGCGAAGTGCAAAGTCAAATGGAAGAAGACTTGCTTTTTGCAGAACAGCACCTTCCCCCGGTCCAAGCCAATGCCGGCAGTACAAGCAGTGCGACTGCACAACACTACCTAGCCGAACTCTACCTCATCTTGGGCCGTCCAGACCAAGCCGAACAAAAGGCGCGGGCCGCTATTAACAATCCCAATTACAAATTGATTACCGAGCGTTACGGAGTGCGGGCAAATCAGCCCGGCGTTCCGTTCATGGATCAATTTTACGATGGTAATGCATTGCATCAGGAAGGGAATACGGAAGCATTATGGGCTATTCCGTACAGTAGGCAGGTACAAGGCGGAGGATTTAACCGGATGAGGCGGGCATGGGTACTTTGGTATTGGCAAAATCCGGGTATATCGACAGGCGTTCAAACAGGAGGTAGGGGTACCGGCTGGTATGCCTTTAATAAACATGGCTTCGACCTGTATGAAGCTGATGACGATCGGTATTCGGAATTTGCGGTTTTTCGCTATGTGATTAAAGACAATGGGGATACACTCTACACCACGACCAATGCCGATAAGTATATCGGTGCCTTCGCCATCGGATCCTTTCCGCCAACGCATCCTGATCGGCCTTATAACTGGCCTTCTACGCGTAAATGGGAGGATGTATATGAAGAAAACCCAGTGGATGACCAAGGGTACAAAGATCAACCCTATCTCCGGCTGGCCGAAACCTTCTTGCTGCTAGCGGAAGCACAATACCTGCAAGGTAAAAACGAACTGGCTGCACAAAGCATTAACAGCGTGAGAACCAGATCAAATGCGTCAGCTATCACAGCCGCGGATGTATCCATGGAGTTTATCCTCGAAGAGCGGGCTAGGGAGCTCCATGCAGAAGAGCACCGCCGCTATACGTTGTTGCGCACAGGCACCTACCTCGAACGCACACGGCGGTTTAATGAACAATCCGGTCCGCATATCGCCGATAGGGATACCTTGTTTCCAATTCCCCAGGCTGTCATTGACGCGAACATTGATAAGGAGTTTCCGCAGAATCCTGGCTGGTGAGCGCCTTACGCGAAATTGCATCAGGATCATAAGATCTAATGGTAAAAAATAAAAATGGAAGAAAGAAGTGCAAGGCTGTTTATAATATCCATGCTGAGTTTACTCTTCACTTTTGAAGCGTTTTCTCAGGCCGGTAACTTTCCTGTTAAAAACGGAGTTGAATTTAGTCCCCGGTTGTTGGATAATCTTATTTTCCTGAACAATTTTGATCGGGAACTGCCCCTTGAAAAACAGCTGCTTTATAAATGGGCGGAGACTAGACTATCAGGTGAAGCCGGTAAAGGATTCAGTGCGCTGGTTGATTACCCCCAATTTCAAAAGCTAGCCGGCGAATTTAATATTGTTCATTTGGGCGGCCCGATGTTAGGTAATATAACCACGAACTCTGTAGATATTTGGGTCCGTACGGTGAAACCGGATTTAGTGACAGTTAAAGTAGAGATTGATGGAGAAGCCAAAGAGTTTGGTCCGGTAAAATCGACAAAGAATACTGAACTTACTGCTATTGTGCATGTGTCAGATCTGAAACCTGACACACGATATACCTACAAGGTTTTTGTTGGGGAGCAAGAAATAGGGGTTCCGGAAAATGCATGCATCTGGACTCCGTCTGGTGCTGAAGACGTAAATACGCGAATCATTTTCGGAGGGGACTTTCATCGCTGGGGGCTTGGGAATGAAAAGCAAAGTAAGGCTATGATTGAAAGACATCCGCATGCGTTTTTAGGACTGGGGGATATAGGCGCTCAGGACAGGAACAATCATGCAGGATGGCATAGCTTGGATTACATGGCACGAGATCTTTATCCTGCCTGGCAAAATCTCGTTTCCAACGTACCGGTTTATGCAACCTGGGACGATCACGATTACTTCGGTAACGATAAAGCCGGAATACCGGAAGGATACCGCGAAAAAGATAAGGAGAATGTTTGGAAGGTCTTCAGATATTCTTGGAATAACCCATCATATGGTTTAGGGGAACATAGAAAAGGTATTTTTCTACGGACACGGATTGGACACTGTGATGTTATTATGACAGACAACCGGTATTTCCGGACCGGGAAAAAGGGTTCTTTTCTTGGCGATGCGCAAATGGACTGGCTAAAAAAACAACTACTCGACTGTAAAGGTCCTTTTATTATCCTTTCCTGCGGATCAATGTGGAGCGATTATGTTTCAGGAGGCAAGGATTCCTGGGGAATAAACGATCCTGAAGGCCGCGAGGAGCTATTTGATTTTATTGAAGATAATAATATCCGGGGAGTTTTGCTGATTTCGGGAGACCGCCACGGTGCGAGAGGGTTTCAGATTCCCCGCCCATCGGGATTTAAATTTTATGAATTTGGAGTCGGAAGCTTGGGTGGCCTTTCCGGTCCGCCTGCAACAATGAGCGAGTGGACTACTCAATTCTATGGAATATCTGGTGGATATGCATTCGGTGAGTTTGAGATCAACACGAAGGTGCCGGATCCCACGGTTACATTTCGGTTGATCGACCAGGAAGGAGAAAATATCGAGGAGCTGACCTTGAAGCGCAGCAAGTTAACCCCCGGTAATTTCAATCGGGGAAATAAAGAAGAAAATAAATAGCGGAATGGATACGTTTATGCCTCGATACGGAGAACAGAAAGCTTTTTGGGTAAAACGGCAAAGGCCAAAACCAAAACGAAAGGGGTTGAAAAAGGGTATCTTCGTATTTATTTTTAGCTTGATCTATTGTGCTGCCCTGACCGCGCAAACAAGCGGGATTTATTACCAGAAGATCGGTAAGGTCAAACCCAGGATTTGAATAAATTAGCGTGCTTAAGTAGTGAATAGCTTTGAGAAAACTTAATGGATTATGATACAAACAAAAAGAAAAATTTCACTGGGGATGTTAATGGTTTTTATAACCTCGGTGATGTATGGGCAGCACCCCGTAGGACCGGCCGGTTACGAATTATTAGGTTCGATGAAAGGCAAAAAATCCTCCGAGATTAAATCATCTACATGGTCCATCGGCGGGGAAACGCTTGATCGGGATTATGCAGACTACCATTCCTATAAGGAGTATCTCGGTGAGTTAGGAGCAAAGCGTATCCGATTCCAGGCTGGTTGGGCAAAATGCGAAAGGGTTAAAGGGCAACATGATTTCACCTGGTTGGATGACATGATTGATGATGCGCTGTCACGGGGAGTACACCCATGGGTAGAGTTTTCCTACGGCAATCCCATCTATGAGGGCGGGGGCGAACCCAAGCTTGGCGGGGCTCTCCCTTCGTCTGATGAAGCACTTAAGGCCTGGGATGCTTGGGTAACGGCATTGGTATCTCGCAATAAAGATAAGGTTATCGAGTGGGAAGTGTGGAATGAGCCAGATTTAACCGCGAAGATAACCGGTAAGTCCTATGCTGATTTTTATATCCGAACGGCGGAATTGGTTAGAAAAGTACAACCAAATGCCCGTTTATTGGCGTTAGGGTATGCTGGCGTGAGTAACACGGCTTTTCTGACTGAATTTTTTGAGGTGTTAAAAGCGCAAGGTAAGTTAGACTTGGTTGATGTGGTCACCTTCCATGGATATCCTTCCAATCCAGACGCCCTGTATCCGACGATTGATAAGTTAAAGAGCGTAGTGCATGGGTATGCGTCCCGTATCAAGCTGATGCAGGGCGAAAATGGCTGCCCCTCCACGCCAAGCAGTATCAGTGTAGGTGCGTTGAGACAATTGGATTGGACAGAGCTTAGCCAAGCCAAATATGTTGCTCGGCGGTTACTGGGCGACTACGGTAGAGGTATCGAGACCAACCTGTTTACACTTAGTGATTTGCATTACGAAAAAGGAGATCATTTTGCCGGAGTTAACTCAAAAGGGTTGTTGAAAACCCATGAGGATAAAACGATTGATAGACCGAAGATCGGTTACTTTACCGCACAGCGGATTATGGGCTTCTTCACTGCGGATGAGGTTGACCGTTTGGAATCGGCTGAAGTAATTCCTACAGCGCTTCCCGAGTCGATATCGGTATTCGGCTACCAACACAAGGCAACCCGTACGCCAGTTTATAGCATTTGGAACCATGAGGGACGCCCGTTAGAAAGCTTTGTTCCTGCGCTCCAAGATATTGTCCTTGCCGATCAGGTCAAGAATCCCGTTTATGTCGATCTGATATCCGGAAATGTGTATCAAGTTCCGAAAGAAGCAATCATCGAAATGGATGGCAAAAGGACAATCAAGAATATCCAGGTACCCGATTATCCGATATTGATTGCCGATCGGTCAGCAATACCGTATCAAGCGTGCAGATAATCAAGTTGAATAGTATCTTTAGCAATGAGTGAAACGATAAACAACGAGGTCTACGGGTACAGCCGCATCAAGCGGACCGCCCTCAATTTTGTAAACGCCATGAAAATCGGTGATACGCCCGGCGTCTACCGTAAGGAAGCGAGTGAAGGAGAGAGTTTTTACGGATCCTATCATGCGGTGCATATTTTGGATTTGTTTGGCGAATTGGACGCGTTATCCGGTGATGAAAAGGCCATTTGGGCGGCCAATTTTACCAAACGCCAGACCCAACAGGGCTATTTCTCGTCCAAGCCGGAAGATGCCGATCGCCGACTGACAATCGACGATTTTGACCCCTACTGGCACTATACCCGGGGCAACATCTGGGCATTGCGTGTGCTGGGTATAAAACCCAAACACCAGCTGGATTTTCTAGAACCATTGCTGGATGCAAAAGCCCTGTATAACTGGGTGAAGAAATATAATTGGGCCAATTCTTGGGCTGCAGGAAATCAGGTCCTCGCCTGTGCGACGGCATTGTTTGCCCTGCGCGATTGGTTCGGGGTGTCTGAGGTAGACAAAATCATGGAAGACGGCATGTACCCGGCATTGGAAGAATTACTTGATGAACAGACCGGATTTTGGGGTACGCAGTTCGGAGCAGATCTCCCCAATGGCCTGTTTGGCACCATCCACGTCACACCGATCTATTTTGCGCAAGGTTGGCCATTACGTGCCGTAGACCGCAATGTGGATGCTACGCTGGCTTGCCAACTCAGCGACGGCTCCTTTTGGCCGGGGGGATCGGATTGCCCCGATTTTGACGGTGCATATATGATGGCTAACCTTGCGGAGCTCACCGATTACCGACGGGAAGATATGGAAGCTGCGGCGATGCGCTACCTCCGGCATGCATTGATGCATGAAGACCCGGATCAACATGGTTGGTTATTGCACCGCCGGGATAGCAGCCCGAAGGATTGGGTGCCCAGGCCGCATTGGATCTGGAAGCCCGGAGAAGCAGAAGCAACAGCCGAGCTGAGGGACGAAGACCCCAACCGTACCCATATCATGCTTGGGTCATGGTTTTATCCGTTGTCCATCGCGCTGATCGCGCATATGCTGGGCAACACGGGCTACGAGGGGCCTTATCAGTTTACAGCACAGTCCCTGCACGTCTGCAATGTGTTTAATGGAACAAAGAATATCGGCGTATGACGAAGCTTAGAATCCTAATCGGCATGATGGCAATTGGCTGTATGCTGCTGGCATGGAAGAACCCCCTGCCCAATGTATTCCTCATCGGCGATTCCATTTCTATCCAATATGGCCCATACCTACAGGAATACTTGAAAGGAATCGCGCAGCTGGAACGTAAGGAAGATGATGGCAGCGCAGCCAAAAACCTGGATATACCTACCGGTGCTAATGGCGGAGATTCACGTATGGTGTTGGCGTACTTGAAGAAAAAGGCCGCCGACCCCGATTTCAAACCCGATTATCTGCTGCTCAACTGCGGCCTTCATGATATCAAGCGCGATGTTAATGGGGCGGGTACGCAGGTCGACTCGGCGGCATACCGCCAAAATCTCCAAGAAATACACAGGCTGTTGTCTGAAAAGGGCATCCAATTGATCTGGATGCGTACCACGATGGTCATTGATTCCGTGCATAATCAACGTTCCAAAGCGTTTAAGCGATACACTGCAGATTTAGATAGTTTCAACCGAATTGCGGATGAAGTTTGCCAGGCGAACGGAGTTCCAGCAATCGATTTATATCATCTTTCGGTTTCACTAGGCCGTGAACAGGTCATCGACCATGTCCACTATAGCGATAGCGGTCGCATAGCGCAGGCAGCGTACATTGCCGGATTTTTACAAAACTACTTAACGCAACAATGAACACCCTCCACCACTTAGATTACACCGCTATCGCCCTGTACATGTTGCTCATGGCGGTCTTAGGCGTGCTGTTGGGACGGTTCGTGAAGGACGCGGGCGACTATTTCAAGGGAGGCAGCGTGATTCCGTGGGCGGTGGGGGCAGTCAGCAATTTCATGTCCATGTTCAGCACGTTTATCTTTGTTGCTTACGCGGGCATAGCCTACGAGTTTGGATTGGTTTCGCTGACCTTGCTTTGGTGTACTGTACCTCCGATGGTCTTGGCAGCGCTGTTTCTGGCCAAACGTTGGCGCCGGGCCAACATCATGACGCCGGTGGAATTTTTAGAAAGGCGGTTCAACCCTGCTACGCGGCAAGTGTTTACCTGGTCGGGTTTGTTTTTTAGGTTGCTAGACAATATGGTGCGATTGTATGCCATGGGAATTTTCCTTTCAGCGGTCACACCGCTTTCGCTGAAAATAGCCATCCTGCTCGCCGGAACAGGGGTGTTGGCTTATACCATCGCCGGTGGCCTATGGGCAGTGGTAATTACGGATACCGTCCAGTTCTTTTTCCTGATGTTGACTACGCTGATATTGATCCCGTTGTCCATCCGGATGGCTGGTGGCATCGATACTGTGGTAACTACCATACCGGACCATTTCAATTGGTTCAATGGGCCTAAAGGTTCGTTCTGGTTTCTGCTGGCTTATTATGTGATGGTGTTGATCAAATACAATGGCAATTGGGGTTTTATCCAGCGGTTTTACAGTGTAAAGGATGAGCGGTCAGCCCAGAAGCTGGGCTGGATGAGTGCGTGCTTTTTTTTGGCGTTTCCCATTATTTTTCTGCTGCCATCGATGGTGGCAGCCGTGGCATTGCCGGGATTGGAAAACGGTGAGATGGCCTATGCTGCGATTAGCGCCGCGGCACTTCCTCCGGGAATCCTGGGGCTAATGATAGCCGCGATGTTTGTCGCTACCATGTCATCGCTTGATGGCGAATATAACGTGATGGCCGGTGTGGTGACACTGGATGTCTACGCACGCCTAATTCGTCCCCGTGCAACGGAAAAACAACGGCTGCTTGTCGGTCGGGTGGCAACAACAGGAATTGGAATACTGGTTATGTTAGGTGCGCTTTATATTGATCGGTTCGGCGGCGCATTCGAGGCCAATAAACTTTTTACAGGTTTATTCGCCATTCCGATGACGATCCCGTTGATCGGTGGGATCGTATCGAAACGGATTCGTCCCGCTGGTGCATTTGCTTCCATTCTGGTGGGATTGGTGACGGGATTGTTTTTTAATGCCCATCCCCAGTACAGTTGGGAAACTGCCACCCTGATCCAGGTCATGCTTTGCTTTGCAGTGATGCTGGTCTCGGCCGCATGGCCGGCAAGAGACCCGGCGTATCTATCACGGACAACGGCATTCTTTGACCAATTGAACCGTCCGTTGACGGCGGCCGAAAAGCCGTCGCTTTCTGCAAAGACAGGGATCGGTATGCGAAAGGTGGTTGTCTTTTCCTTGGCAGCCACCGGGGTATTGTTTGTCCTCATGAGCATACCGTCATTAAGCGTTTTGGGGGGACAGTTATCCCTAGGGGCAGGTGTAATCTGTTTGATCGGTGGCGCATTAGCCTGGCCTTATGGAAAAAATGAACGAATGAAAGAAAAACAAAAAAAACATACGTATGAGTCAGTTGAAAAATAAAGTGGTATTCCTCACAGGGGCATCGTCGGGAATCGGAGAAGCCGTGCAGCAGTTGCTGCTGGCTAATGGTGCCAAGGTCTTTTCCATGAGCAGGAGCCAGGTTACAGCCAATGAACCAAATCATCGCGTATTTGCCGGCGATGTTGGTAATGAAGCGGATGTACAGGAAGCGTTTCGGCAGTGTGTAGCAGCGTTCGGTACGGTGGATGTATTGATCAACAATGCCGGCGTGGGATTGCCGACCCCAGATTTGGCGGAGACCGAATTGGCGGTATTTGAGCAGATGGTCGATACGAACATGCGCGGCGTTTTTCTGTGCAGCCGGGAAGCATTGCGGATGATGAAGCCCAAAGGCAAAGGCCATATCGTTAACCTGATATCCATGGCCGGGCAGCGTACCAATCCGAATGCACCGCTGTATTGTGCATCTAAATTCGGCGCGCGCGGACTCAGCGGTGGCTTTGCCGATCAGGTATTGAAACAAGGCATCAAGGTTACCGATGTAAACCCTGGACCGGTGGATAGCGCGTATTGGGGCGATCGCAAGGTGGCTCGGGAGAAATTCCTGAAGGTAGAAGACGTGGCCAATATCATTACATTTGTGCTGTCCCAGCCCGAGTACGTGGTCATTCGCGAGATTAATTTTGACAACATGAAGTTTTTAGCAAGATAGCAGCATGGGAGCACTAACTAAACAGGGTATTTCAGCAAATGATGTACAGTACCCAGTACCGGTAGCCGAGATGCGTGAGCGGTACCTCCAGTTATTTTCTGGAGCAATCAACGATGTGTTGCGGTTCAATTATAAAATGCACGCCACCAGCCTACCGGCAAGCTATCGTCCACTTCGCGACGAAATGAAAATGGTTGGCCAGGCGTTCACCGTCAAGGGCGGGCCTGACATCACCACCGACGGCGAGTTTGAGATGCGTGCTGAAATGTTGGAAACCTTACACCAAAACTCGGTCGTTATCTGGGATTGTACCGGCGATACCGTAACGTCGCAGTGGGGGGAGGTGATGACCATGGCTGCCGGCAAGGCCGGTTGTCGGGGAGCACTGGTCAATGGCATTCGCGATACGCAGTCTATTTTGGAACAGCAATTTCCAGTATTCTACCAATACAAATCCAATACCGGTATGCTCGGACGATTCCGGATGTACTATTATCAGAAACCCGTATTGATCGGGGAGATCATTATCCACCCCGGCGACTGGATATTCGGCGATATCGATGGTGTTATAGCCATTCCAGCGGCCATCGCTTATGATGTATTGGTAGCGTCCGAAGCGATCAAGGTGAAGGAAGTAGATATCAAAGCCATGGTGGAGAGCGGCTTAAAGCCCACGGAAGTCGTCAAGCGAGGCGGATATTTTTAATCAGGAAATCATGAAAGATAACAACAGTAACAACATCGGATTCACCGGAATAGACCACCCCGCGGTAGCTGCGGATGATGTGGATCAATTGGCAGATTGGTATTGTGAGGTGCTCGGTTATGAAAAGTATTTCCGGCACGATAAGCCCGTATGGATGCTTCGCGCGCCAGACGATACCTTGCTGGAGATCATGCCCAAAGATCACACCGTTCGGCCGGAACGGACCACTTGGACACCCGGTTGGTCACACCTGGCCATTCGCGTAGCAAACCTCGATGAGGCAATTGCTCGTCTGGATGAAAAGGGCGTACAATGGGGTGGCGACCCGACACCCGCTATCGGGGGCGGCCGCGTGCGAAACCTTGTTGATCCCGAGGGGAACATGTTACAGATTCTGGAACGTCAATTTGAACACTGATGCAAGCAGCATATTACGAAGGCAATAAACGGTTTGCGGTAAAGGCCTTAACAGACTTACCCCCATTGGAAGCAGGAATGGTACGTTTGGATGTTGCCTACTGCGGCATTTGCGGTACCGATGTGCACATCTACCACGGCGCGATGGATCAACGGGTCGCCATTCCCCAGGTCATCGGCCACGAAGTATCGGGGGTGATTAGTGAGTTGGCGCCCGATGTGGAGGGATTCCAAATCGGCGATTCCGTTACTGTCCGTCCATTACAACCCGGCGAGCAGACCCCGTTTGATAATGGCTACACACACATCGGCAAGAACCTCAAGTTTATCGGCATCGATACCCCAGGCGGCATGCAATCGTCGTGGGTGGTACCCGCGCACACCCTTCACCGGCTGCCCGCCGGTGTATCGTTAGCGGAAGCAGCGTTGATCGAACCACTCGCCGTGGCTTGCCACGATGTGCGCCTCAGCCAGTTGAAAGCCGGGGATAAAGCGGTCGTATTGGGCGGTGGGCCCATTGGGGTGCTCGTCGCCCTGGTCGCCCGGCAACAAGACGCCGTCGTGCTCGTTTCAGAAGTCAATCCACACCGGTTGGCGATGATTCAGTCGCTCGATTTCCAAACGGCAGATCCCACAGCAGAAGACCTGGTACAGGTTGTCGACCGTTTCACCGATGGCGCAATGGCCGATGTGGTGTTTGAAGTCTCCGGGGTGGCCGCCGCCGTCGATAGCATGACCCAACTACTAAAAGTCCGTGGCCGTGCGGTGATGGTCGCCATCCATAGCCAACCCAAACCCGTGCGGCTGTTTGACTTCTTCTGGAAAGAACTGCAGCTGGTGGGCGCCCGGGTTTACGAGCCGGAAGATTTTGAGGCGGCCATTGCACTGGTCGCGTTGGGCACCCTGCCGTTGGCGGAACTGATTACGAAGGTGTTGCCATTAGGTCGCGTGCAGGATGCGTTTGAACAAATTGATCAAAATCCATCGGGGATGAAATATCTGCTCCACTGCAATGAACACATTCAATAACCAAATTGGTCGTGAAGCGTGTTTCCTGACCAGGGAGGAGCGCGAGCGGATTCTCGCCGGTGGCGGCGAGGTAAACGTTTTCCGGCCTGCACTTCGTGACCGGGTACTGGCGCGAACAGCGCAGCCACAGTTGCCGCAACCAGAAGATGGTACCGGATGGTGGTACCCCGCTTTTGAATACCTTTCGGATGCCGCCATGCTATATGCCATCGAGCAAGATCAGCACGTAGGCGACTGGCTCCGGCAGGTTGCACTTTCCATCGCGCGGTATCCGGCGGGCGAATGGGTCGGTCCGTGGTTCCGGGATCACAGCCAGCCGTACACCGGCCATTTAGAAACAGCTCACGTCTGTTGGGGTATTGCTAGCGTGCTAGACCTTGCCGCTGCGGCGTTTACCCCTGCAGAGCACGAAGAAGTCAGCCAAGCACTCCTCGAAAAAGGCGTCATCCCCTGTGAGCGGTGGCTCGCAAAAAATACCCACTTGGCCAACTGGCGGGGTATCATGTTGGCGGGCGTATTGGTGCCATCCGCCGTATTGGGCGATCGGCAACGCCTGGAAGACCATGTTCCCCTGATGGCGCAGTGCTTGGCCGCTTTCCAGCCAGACGGCTCCTATGCCGAGTCGGTGCAGTATGGAAATTACTTAGCACATGCGCTGATGCTCGTCTACGAATCGTTGGTCCGGGTGTACACCGATTACGCTTCCACCATTGCTGTCGAAGCCTATGCCATGGGAATACCTTGGGTGGTCAGTAGCATGCTGTATGCCAAACCCCTTTCCGGATGGGGTGAAGAATCCCGCGCGCGAGCCGTCAATTTCAACGATAGTGCAGCCATTTTCAGGCCGTCGGGCGATCTGTTGCTGCACATCGCCGCCCGTTGTACACATACCGATCAGCAGGCAGCCGGATTGGCCAGTTACCTATTTCACACCTATTATGTGCCGGTTCCATCGCAGGAGCCGCACCATTTGGCCAGCTTCGGGTTCGTCAACGATTGGGGTTTTCTGACGTTGCCTTTACTTGGGCAAGCAGCGACTCGCCTATCGCCGTCTGATGCCGGTCTGCCACTCACGGCAGCCTTCGAAAACGGCAATACATTTGTACGGGATGCCTGGAATGGCGATACGGTCATCGCATTACAAGCTGGCGCCTCACCCCTCCATGGGCCGGGCCATTTGCACGGCGACGTAAACAGTTTTATGTTAGCCCACCAACGGGAACGCCTCCTTATCGATCCCGGCCATAGCTGCTACCGTAACCTCATCCACGGCCTGGAAAGCAGTAGTCAAACCCACAATACCTGTACGTTTTTGATCGAAGAGGGTGGGTTGGGCCTGCAAGAAGACCTGACCAAGACCAAACTGCTGGAGCAGCAGAGCATACTGAGCAGGCGCCTAATTGTAGATGGTGTGGTGGGCAGTCCCATTCTACGTGGCAATAACCGACTGATTGTCGAGCGAATTGCAGAAGTATCCGTTGTAGGGGCTGAGGCATCAGCCTGTTATGGGCCACCGCTCACCGCGTTTTCACGCTTTTGGGTCGTCGCTGGCAGCCACGTCGTTTTTGTCATCGATCAAATCCAGTCGGCAGTACCGGTGCGCACCAGCTGGAATTGGATTATCAACAACCGCGACGGGCTCGCTAGTGTGACGGTCGAAGATCAGCAACTGACCATTCATCGGCCATTGGCCGGACTGAAACTCCTACAAGGCGGACCGGCCAGGCCGGTCGGGCCGGTTTATGGTTACGCCCATGATGCCTATCATCCCGAGCCCGCCCGGCTCGGCGAAGGGCGGCCGGGCAGCGGCCTGATTTTCCGTGCCATCGAGCCGGTAGCGCAGACCAATCGCTGCGCGGTACATGTGTTGGTTGCAGACAAGCCTGACAAATTGGGCGACTGGACATTAAGCACTAACGCGGACGCTTATGAAGCCCGTAGCCCCGAAGAGCACTGGATATTGACGTTGACTCCAGGTGAACACATGGCCTTTACGCTGAATGATAGGATAGGAGGGCGCAGCTGGCAGCTCACCGCCCTGAACGGTCGTTATGGCTTTAACGAAGTAATGAAGTCATGAAGTAGCAATGCAATCACTTTTAGCAACTCAAACAAATCATGAACACTAAAAACCCATTCGATTTAAGCGGTAAAACCGCGTTGGTAACCGGCTGCAAGCGCGGCATCGGCAAAGCGATGGCTATCGCGTTGGCAGAGGCGGGAGCCGATATCGTCGGCGTTTCTGCTTCGCTTGCACCAGCAGGAAGTCAGGTAGAGAAAGAAATCACCGCATTAGGCAAAAAATTCACCGCGTTCCAGTGCGATTTTTCCGATAGAAATGCGGTATACCGTTTCATCGAGCAAGTGAAGGCTAGTGGACAACCCATAGACATTTTAATCAACAACGCAGGTACGATCTTGCGCAAACCCGCAATAGAACATTCCGATGAATACTGGGATGAAATCATCGACGTCAACCTAAACGCCCAATTTATTCTTTCCCGTGAATTCGGAAAGGATATGGTGAAGCGAGGTGGCGGCAAGATTATCTTTACCGCTTCCTTGTTGACATTCCAGGGCGGCATCACCGTGCCGGGCTATGCCGCCAGTAAGGGTGCTATCGGGCAGTTAACGAAGGCCCTGGCCAACGAATGGGCGGCACATGGTGTCAACGTGAATGCCATTGCCCCGGGTTATATCGATACCGACAATACTGAAGCGTTGCGCAACGATTCAGTACGGAGCGAGGCCATTCTTTCCCGAATACCCGCCGGCCGATGGGGTACGCCTGATGATTTCAAGGGTGCAGTGGTATTTCTAGCCTCAGCGGCTGCCAGTTACGTGCATGGCACAATACTGACCATTGATGGAGGTTGGATGGGGAGATAGTTATACCTTGCCCATAAACAAAATAATACTGTTATGAGCAACGATTTCGATAACGCAAGTTTTAAGGATTTCGAGAACATCCCACGGATGGACTTTTACGGATGGGCACAACAATGGAAGGCTTATGTGGACGATCGCTCCAGCATCGGCCTATTAAATGCAGCGGCATGGTATGGAGCAGCACACCAACAACCACAGAGGAATGTGGTTGTCACAAGACCTCCTTACCTACCCGTGAAAAAAAAGCCGTACGTCCAAATCGATTTTGTTTATAAAAAAGAATGGCAGGATAAGGATTTAATTGAACAGAAGACAAATTCGGGCTATGTAAATGTGTCATCGCCTGTTTTATCGACCATTGCTGCTGGCTTCGGATAAATAAGACACAATCCTGAAAAGTGAACGCAAGAAAAGTGAATATTTGGCACTCGTAGTGTCAACAACCATAAAAAAGCAACCACTTTCTGCTGAAAAATAGCTAAATAATGGCTGAGTAGAATCGAATCCGGCATAGAAATATGATAAGTTTGCGTTACCTTTGGAAATGGAAGGAATGTAAAATGGCAGAGAAAGACCATATAGCGACAAACAATCCAGAATTCTTCGCCAACTTGGCAAAGGGTGACGAGCAAGCTTTCGGTATCGTCTTTAAAATCTACTATGCCATCATGTTCCAGTTTGCCAAAAAATTTGTAGGCAGTGATACCGAGGCGGAAGACGTGACCGAAAACGTGTTCCTGAAATTGCTGGAAGAAGACACCCACTTTAACGATGCCACACACCTGAAAGCCTATTTGTTCCGGGCTGTCCGACATGCCTGCCTGAATGCCCGGAAGATGGCTGTCCGCAAAACCCACAGAGACAGGGCTTTCGCCACATGGGATGCCAATGAAGAACATGATTATCTTGCCCAGCTTGCTCGGGCAGAGGCCATGCTCCAGTTGAGGCAGGCCGTAGCCAACCTGCCTACGCAAGCGAAGAAGGTCATTACCCTCACCTACTTCGAAGGCATGACCAACCAGGAAGCCGCCGACGCGCTGGAATTGTCAGTGCAGACGATCAAAAACCAAAAACTCCGGGCACTTTCCCTGTTGCGCACCAGACTAACCGATGAACAATTCCTGTTGCTTCTAAGCCTTGCAGCTCTCAATTATTAAATTTTTTAGCTGAATATCAACTGGTTAACTTTTTTCATCAAAAAAATCCAACATTGCCTTTGGTACTTTTCGGGATCCATGTTGTTTGGTGGTTGTTGAATGACGATAACCAAGTTGTAAAAAAAGGTAACCTAGATGTCGTACAAATATGAGCAGCAAGCGATCCGAATCGGCCAACTATTGGTTAAGCAACTCCGCGGCACGCTTACGGACGGTGAGGCGCGCGAGATAACCGCTTGGTTAAAATTGTCCGACCGCAACAAGCAGGTTTACGAAGAATTGATGAATGACCACAGCAGGCAGGTCTCGCTCCAAGAAGAGCCGCCGCGTCCTGCGGAAGAAGTTCTACCGTTGCTTCTCGCCAAGTATCATCAGCGCAAATCAGGAATTCTTAGCGACCATGGCGCCCAATCTATAAGGCGCATTCGTAAATGGCTCTCCTATGCTGCTGCAATTCTCGTAATGGCTACAGTCACGACATGGTTTCTTTTAAGAGATCGGATCGGAAATCAACAATCAAAAATTATCGATGCCGAAGAAATTTTGCCAGGCGGCAGCAGAGCAAAATTAACCTTAGCAGACGGTAGTACAATCTCGCTTGATGAAGCAAAAGAAGGTATTATCGTCAATGAAGGCAATATTTCATACAGCGATGAGTCACGAGAAATCGTTAATCTACAGTCTGGTATTGTGGATCAGCTTGTGCTCACTACTCCAAAAGGAGGTACTTACCAGCTCATTTTACCGGACGGCTCCAAAGTATGGCTCAATGCGGCCAGCACATTGAAGTATCCCAGTGCGTTTACCGGCAGAGAGCGGGTTGTGGAACTGGTGGGCGAAGGGTATTTCGCGGTGGCAAAGGACGCGCGCAAGCCCTTCAAGGTCATCAGCAACGGGCAGGAGGTTGACGTGTTGGGTACGGAATTCAATATTTCCGCTTATGCAGACGAAAAAGAAGTCAAAACCACTTTGGTGGAGGGCGGCGTGCAAATCGTCAATCGCCAATCTGAAACGGTCAATAAATTACAGCCCGGAGAACAAAGCATCATCCGCGGGGCGGCTACGGATATCCACACGGTAGATGTACAACAATACACCGCTTGGAAAGATGGTTTCTTTTATTTCAATAGCACACCGTTGGTTGATATTATACGGCAAGTTGGGAGGTGGTATGATGTTGAAGTTGATTATGACGGAAATACTCCCGCATTGGAATTTTCAGGAAAAATCCAGCGAAGCCTGCAGTTGTCGCAAGTGTTAAGGATTTTGGAAAAAGGAGGGGTTCAGTTCCATTTAGATGGGCGGAAACTGGTGGTAAGGCCATAACTTAATTATAAATACCGTGTACCGGTACTTCGGTACATTGGGAGGAAATTAGTGATTAAAACCTGTATTGTGATGAACAATGCTATTCAGGAAACGAGTAGTGTCTGCGCGCTTTTTGTTCTGGCTATTTGTTTAGTCTGCAACACCAACAACGTTGTTGCGCATCAGCCGAATATCCTATTTGTTTTCATTGACGACATGGGATACGGCGATTTGGGCTGCTACGGAAATGACGAAGTCCAGACGCCGAATATCGATAAACTGGCCTCGGAGGGGATCCGCTTCAACCAGTTCTATGTGAATGCCCCCATTTGCTCGCCCTCCCGTACGGCGGTGCTCACTGGTCAATATCCTTCCCGTTGGGGGATTACCTCTTTTATTCACGCGAGGGAACAAAATAAAGCAAGGGGGATGCGCGACTACCTGGATACGGCAGCGCCATCCATCGCCAAAACCGGATACTATACCGCCCACATCGGCAAATGGCATATGGGCGGTGGCCGCGATGTTGGTGATGCTCCGCTTATTACCCAATACGGGTTTGACGAGTCAGTCACACAGTTCGAAGGTTTGGGCGAACGGTATTTGGCCACTTATGAGACGCTGAATCTGAAAGATAGTACGAGGGAGTTGGAGAAAATGTCGGCCAAACTCGGTAACGGAGACATACACTGGGAAAAGCGGGAAAATTTCACACAAGTGTTTGTCGACCGGACCATCGGTGCGATACAGAACGCAAAGCGGGCAAATAAGCCCTTCTTCATTAACCTTTGGCCGGATGATATTCATACACCGTTGGAACCCATAGCAGCATTGCGGGGGGATCTTTCAACCAAAGCACGCTTTTTGGGGGTAATGGCTGAAATGGATCGGCAAATGGGCCGCCTTTTTGACTTCATCCGGGCTGAACCGGAGCTCGCCAAGAATACACTCATCATCTTCACCAGCGATAATGGCCCTGATAAAAAAGTCAATACAGCAGGAAATCTTAGGGGATATAAGGCCAGCTTGTATGAGGGCGGTATTCGAGAGCCGTTTATTGCCTGGTGGCCGGATCAGATTTCGGCCGATAAGCGTGGCACGGTCAATCAAAATACGGTAATGGCAGGTATCGATCTGCCACTGATTTTTATGGCGGCGGCAGGCGTTGACCCGCAGCCTGAGGTAGCCTACGATGGCGAAAACCTGTTTGGCGCCATTACCGGACAGTCTTCGCGGTTGCGTGAGAAACCGTTGTTTTGGATCCGTCCGCCAGACCGTCCGGGATACGATGGCGACAACGATCCCGATCTGGCGATACGGAAAGGCGATTTCAAACTGATGATGGATGTCGATGGCACGTCCCAGCAATTGTATAACATCCGCAAAGACCCGGGGGAGAGGGATAACTTAGCCCTTATCGATCGCCGGGCAACTAGGCGGCTCAAAGAAGAATTGAAAACGTGGTACGACAATTATCCGCATGACATAGACAGGAATCTTTATAGAATAAACCCATAAGTGTAAACCAAATAAAAAACCACCATGATGAAACCTAACAGGAGAAAATTTATTCCGCGGCTAATGAGATGCGTCGCTTTTTTTGCAGTCTTTCCATTTTTTAGCAAATGCCAAGATAAGCTAACGCAAAAACCTGAGCCCCAAGAAAAAAGCGAAGCGCGCCCTGCGTATGACGAAAGTTATCGGGGCAACCTGTTGTTCAATGCGAATTTGGATATCTATACCTATCGGGGAGCAAGGGACACGACGGATGGCATGCCGAAACGGGCCGCCATCATCAAGCACCTCAAAGACTTGAATGTATGGGGCGTGCGCGAGTCCGTAGCCAACCTGCATCTCGGCGGGAGAAAGATAGAAAAGGGCGACCCGATTGAATTTGCCTATCTAGATAAGATTTATAAAACCCTGGATGAAGAAGGCATCCGGTACAGCATTCCTATGATAGTTGACCGAGTGGTCGTGAACCCGGACAACTACGGGCCCATTTGGGAAGAGAATTGCCGATACTACGTGGGAGAGCTTGCCCGGTATTATGGAACCCGGCCGATCTATTATTCGGCAGTAAACGAACCCTTCATGCCCGGTATGCGGGAGGATGGCGTAGCCTTGACCATTGCTCAGGTGCTGCGGATCCAGGAGGTGGTTTATACGGCGATGAAAGCCGTCAATCCGGACGTGGTGTTGATATCCAGTCCGGTTTCTACCGGCCATATCGCCACAAGCGCCGTGCAGTTGGCCGAGGGTGGGATTACTCGCCACTGTGATTATTTCGGGTTCCACAAACACAATGATATTGGCGAAGACGGACAAATGTCGGAGACCGCGATCTGGAATGCCATTGACCGGGCGGAGGAAATGGGCTATCCGCGCAGGGGTGTTGTGATGAACGAAAATGGAACCCCGCTTACGCTCGACGTAGCGTGGGCTGGAGCCACGGAAGCGGATTCGAGGGCGTTTAAGACCCGATGGATCGGTAACGATCTGGTGCAGATGAAATCCCTGGGGTGTAAATACATCGTGATGTATTCGCTGATCGGATCGAAGGCAAGCAATGGGGAGTATAATGTGCTGGACGTAGGCCGGCCAACGGCTGATGGATTTGAACCATACGAGAAAGAATACCAAGCGTACAAATCGCTTTGGCAATTGGAACCACACTTGCTCTCGGGCGGGATCAACGGCGGGTTTGAAGAGGCTAATCCCGATAAATCCCGCGGGTGGGTGGTTTCGTTCCGGGGCCGGGCCTGGGGAGGCGTGCAAACGTCCATTCCAGTGGAATGGCAGTCGGTGGTCTTCGCCCATGACGACTCCGAAAATGCACGGGTTGGGAATAGCTACCTGAAAATGACAAAGCCAGGCCGTACCCAAATTACAGCCAACCGCTGCAGGCGATTGGTGGAAGGGCTAACGCCTGGCCAGCGGTATAAGATCGGGGCTTGGGTAAAGCTAAGCGGGGAAGGCTCGCAAGCGACCTTGAGAGGGATAGGTTTCGACGTATTGGGGAAAGAGAAAGCAGAAAAAAAGATCACCTACGCGGAGTCCGATGGGAAATACATCAGGAGAGAGGTTAGCTTCGTCGCGGTAAACGAATGGGTAGTCATCTCTTTAGAGCACAATGGCGAAGGAGTGGCGTATTGGGATGAAATCACATGCACCAAATAAGCCGGAAGTGTTTGCGGCACTTCCGGCGAAAACCCGCCCAAAAGGCAGGGCGTTCAAGGTCTCACCCATCTGAATTGGAATTGATTGTTTAACCTTAAACAAGGTAAAAGTATGCATTTAAATTATAAAACGAATTATTGGTTAGTTATGAAATTGACGATGATGTTACTAACCGTCGCCATGCTTCAGGTTCAGGCCAGGGGATTTTCCCAGAGCATCACGTTTTCGGCCCGGGAACTTCCGTTGAAGCAGGTGCTTTCGGCCATCGAACAGCAAAGCGACTATGTTTTTTTCTACAACAATGGGATTTTCCGGCACGCGAAACCGGTAACCTTCGCTATCGAAAAAGGGACGCTGGAAGAAGCGCTCGAGGCCAGTTTGGCGGGGCAAGGGTTGGACTACATGATGGAAGACAAGACCATCATGATTTACCCAAAGGGCCAACGGGATATACCGCGGCCGACCGATAAGGCGAAGCAACCCCGGATCCTTCGGGGGTCGGTAAGGGACACCACCGGTGCACCGCTGGTGGGCGCGTCGGTATCGATCAAAGGAACGGATCGGGGTGTCTCCACCAATGCAGCAGGACAATACCAAATGCGAAATGTCCCGAAAAATGCGATACTGGTGTTTAGTATGCTCGGATTTGAGACCGCGGGCATACCTGTGGGGAATCGTACCACGGTAGATGTTGTACTCAAAGCAACGTTTAGCGAGGTGGATGAGGTGGTGGTGGTTGGCTATGGTACGCAGAAGAAGGGGGACGTGACGGGTGCGATTGCATCTGTTTCGTCGGCCGAGTTGGAAAAAACCGTCAACACCTCGTTTATCGATGCATTGACGGGGCGAGCCGCCGGTGTACAGGTGCTCAGCGGCGAGGGTAGCCCCGGCGGCGGCGCGTCTATCCGGGTACGGGGGGGCACCTCCATCAGCGCTTCAAATGAGCCCCTTTACGTCATCGACGGGTTTCCGATCATTGACGACGAGCAAGAAGCGATGGGGGCGGATTACGCGGCCACCGCCAGCACCAATATCCTTGCGGGCATAAACCCCAGCGATATTGAATCCATCCAAATTCTCAAAGATGCGTCAGCAACGGCTATCTATGGCGCCCGGGGAGCTAATGGGGTTGTGATCATTACCACCAAAAGCGGGCAGGTTGGGCAGCCCACCATTACATACAATGCCTATGCAGGGATAAAGAACCTAACCGAACAGCTAACCGTGATGGATGCGCTACAATATGCGACCTATCAAAATATCAGACGTATCAACAATGAAGAAAACCCCTTCGAAAATCCGGAGCGGTACGCGGATTCAGCAACGACCAACTGGCAGGACGCCATCTACCGGCAAGCGGTGATGCAAAACCATGTGTTGGGCATGAGTGGCGGGGTCAAAAACATCAAGTACAACACCTCGTTTGGTTATTTCAACGACCAGGGGATCATCAAGACCTCGGCATTCGACCGTTTCACGGGTCGCCTCAACTTGCGGGGCAATATTTCTCCAAAAATGCGTTTCTCAACCTTGGTTTCGGCTTCGTTTGTCAAACAAGACGGGGCGGCCACCGGTGGCACCAACAACCAGAATGCCGGCGTGGTAAACCAAGCACTGTTCTTCCCGCCGGTAATTCCGAATGAAAATCTGGAACCCACCAGTGAAATCGGCGGATCTGCCAACTATAGTCCCCTATCCGTGCTCAATGAAATTGACCTGGAAAATACCGCAGACCGGCTTATGGGGAATGTGTCGGTGGAATACGACATTACGAAAGCATTGACCTTTAAAGTGATGGCCGGCGCCAATGTGCTTAATCAGAAACGCAACGCATTCCACTCATCCCGTGTAGGGGCCGGTGCTGCAGTTGGGGGGCGGGTACAGATCCGGAACGCGAACAACCGGGATTGGGTGAATGAGAATACGCTCACGTACGATAAACAATTCGGAAAGCACCACCTCACCGTGTTGGGGGGAGGCACCTTACAATCCGGTCGGCGAACATTCAATGAGATTCTCAACTTCGATTTTGACATTGAAGATTTGGGTTTCAACAACATCGGGTTGGGTACGAATCCGGTTATCCCCAAATCAAGCGTCGACGAGTGGTCCATTGCCTCGGGTTTGGGAAGGGTAAACTACCAGTTTGACGAGCGGTACCTGGTTACCCTCAGTTTGCGGGCCGATGGCTCATCACGTTTTGCCAAGGGCAATAAATGGGGGTATTTCCCTGCGGCCGCTTTCGCATGGAGGCTATCAAACGAAGCATTCCTGAAAGACGTAAAAGCCATCAGCGATCTCAAACTGCGGTTGGGGTACGGTGTCACCGGAAACCAGGAGGTGCAGCGTTACCAGTCCCTATCGTCCCTTGGGGTCAATTTCTACAGTTTCGGAACAGGCGATGGAGGGGCCAACATTGCGGTAGGCACCGATCGTGTAGCCAATCCGGATTTGACGTGGGAAAAAACCACCCAATACAATCTAGGCTTGGATGTAGGGTTGTTCAAGAATAGGCTGAACGCAACCGTTGATGCATTCCACAAAAAGACGGAAGACCTGCTCTTGGCCATCAATCTGATTCCTTCGGCGGGCGTTGCCGCACCGGCACTGCAGAACATTGGTAGCTTGCAAAACACCGGACTGGAGATCGGTATCAATTCAAAGAACATTGCCAAGCGGGATTTTGAGTGGAGCACGAGCTTCAATATATCGTTTATCCGCAATAAAGTACTGGACTTGGGGCCATATGAACAGATCTTTGTCAATGTAGTTGGCGGAAGCCATACGGTGGTGAATGAGGTGATTTTACAACCGGGCTCCCCTATCGGTACGTTCTACGGCTACCAAACCGATGGGATCGTCGGGTTGCCGGACAATCCAACGCAGGCAGAGCAGCGACAGGCCGGCAGATGGAACTTTGTGGATCAAAATGGCGATGGGGTCATTAATGATGATGATCGTGTAATCCTCGGAAATGCTCAGCCCAAACACTACGGTGGTTTTACAAACGACTTGAGGTACAAAAATCTCGATTTGAGCGTGTTCTTCAACTGGTCATACGGCAACAGCGTATACAATGCCAATCGGATTTACCTCGAAGAAATAACCGATCCCAGGAACAAGTCGCCCATCGCTTTAGAAGGCAGTTGGACATCCGAAAATCAGGACGCCGAATTGCCCGCTATCGGAAAAAGTGAAGTGAACCGGCTGGTCGAACGATACATCGAAGATGGGTCGTTTTTACGCCTGCGTAACGTAACCTTGGGTTATACACTCCGGCCTGACCTGTTGAAACGCACACCGCTGAAGACCTTAAGGGTATATGCGATGGGCCAAAACTTGCTTACATGGACCAACTACAAGGGATACAACCCCGAAGCGAATGTGAATCGTAACCCCGTTGCGCCGGGGATCGATTGGGCAGCGTATCCCCTTTCCCGGATTTATACATTTGGTGTACAGGTAAAATTTTAAAGAACTGTTATGAAGAAGCTATTACTACTTGGATTGTTGACTGGCCTGCTATCAGGCTGCCAGAAATTTTTGGAGGAGACCCCGGAATCATTGTTGGCATCCGAAACCTTTTTTACTTCCGAAGAGAATATCGAGATCGCGGTCAATGGCATCTACGATGCGTTGGCCGCAGCCGGTTACAAGCAACACTTACTCACCGTGGGGATGACCGGCACAGACCAGCTCCGGTCAAACAACAACGATGTGGCCAACAAATTCCACCAAATGGATCTGTACGCTTATGGTCCAAGCTCACAGATTCCGTCGCAAGTCTGGAAGGGGCATTATGTCGGCATCAATCGGGCAAACACGGTCATCAACCGGGTGGAGCCCCTGTTGGAAGATAAACGTTTCAACACGGAGAACCTACAGCATTTTATCGCCCAAGCAAAGTTTCTACGGGCATTGTATTACTTCAATCTCGTACGGTTTTACGGAGCGGTTCCCCTTAAATTGACGGAAACAGCGAGCCTAACGGCAGAAGACGTGATCGCCATCGAACGGTCTCCGGTGCTGGCGGTCTACCAGCAAATCGAGTCGGACCTGCTTTCTGCACAGGAGTACCTGCTCCTACCGGGCGAACTCGGCGCCGCCGAAAACGGACGGGTTACAAAAACCGCGGCTTGGGCTTTGCTGGCACGGGTGTATTCCACCTGGGCTACGTATCCGCTCCATGATGAGACCAAATGGGCGGAGGCAGCCGATTATGCCGAGGAGGTCATGACCTCGGGCGAACACCGGTTGTTGGACGATTTTGTGGATGTCTTTGGCGGGAATGACCGGGCTACCGAGGTGAACGATGAAGTCATACTGGCCGTTAAATTTAGCGATAGCCCGGGCGAGCGAACCACGTTGGGATCCCATGGGGGTATCGTGCCCTTTGGCGGGGCGAACGGGAATAGCTGGGACAATATCGCCGGTTTTGGAACGGTAAAAGTGGAACAGTCTTTCTACCAATCTTATGATAGCTTGGATACCCGGCGCAATTGGACGATATCCAACTTCTTGGCAGGAAAAAACGGCGCTACCGCGCCAAGCACAAAGGTTACCCACTTCGGCATTGCCAAATTCCGGCGCGACGGCTCGTATGTGGGGTACAATTCGCCTTACGACTATCCGTTGATCCGCTATGCAGACATACTGCTGCTATACGCAGAGGCCTCGGCTATGGCGAATGGGTCGCCATCGGAAGCCTCGTATTCGGCATTGAATGCAGTAAAAAGAAGAGCGTTTGGTAAACCGGTAGACGTGGCGGACTCGCTCGACTATTCGGGATTGCCACTGGCCGAATTTATAGACACGGTATTGCAGGAGCGCTCTTGGGAGCTTTGCTATGAAGACTGTTCGCGGTGGCACGATCTGATCAGGTATGAGCGTCTAGGTGAGGTAGTAATGGCAAAAAAGCGGCCTCAAGTAAAAGAAAGGTTTAATGAGGATACGCACAAACTGTTCCCGATACCGCTGCTGGAGATGGATTCCAACCCTTTAATGGAACAGAATCCGGGCTACCAGTAACTCATTCATTAATTTAAACACGAAAAAATGGAAACTAATATCAAACGATTTCTACCGTTAGCAAAATACTTCGTCCTTTTGATGGCCGTACTGTTTTTCTCTGGATGCAAGCGCGCAGACTTCAAGGGAGATCTTTCAACGGAAAAAGCGAATGTTTTTCCCATTGATGAAAGTTATAAAGGGAATATCCTTTTCAATGCGAATTTGGATAACTACACGTACCGGGACGCAAATGACACGGACGAACGTAAAAAGATACGGGCGTCCATCATAAACCACTTGAAAGACCTGAAGACCATGGGCGTACGGGAGTCTGTAGGATACCTTGCGGTGGGGGGAAAGGACAGAAAAGTGGAAAAAGGCGACCCTATCGACTTCGATTACTTGGATAAGATGTATAAAGTGCTGGATGAAGAAGGTATCCGGTATGCCATTCCCCTTATAGTAGACCGCGTGGTCGTAAACCCGGATGATTATGGGCCGGTTTGGGAGGAGAACTGCAGGTGGTACGTGCAGGAGATGGCGAGGTATTACGGCACCCGGCCCCTTTATTATTCGGCGGTAAACGAACCCTTTACTGCCGGCATGCGGGGGGATGGCGTGCCATTGACGGTCGATCAGGTACTGCGCATACAGGAGGTGTTTTATAGGGCTTTGAAGGCAGTGAATCCCGAAATAATAGTGATATCCTGCCCGGTTAACACGTTGGAAATCAATCGTGGATCAGTGCAACTGGCCGAGCGGGGGATAACCCAATACTGTGACTACTTCGGCTTTCATAAGCACGTGGATATCGGCGAAGATGCTCCAAGATCGGAGAAGTTGATCTGGGATGCCATCGATCGGGCTGAGGAAATGGGTTTCCCGCGCCGTGGAATAGTGCTTAATGAAAACGGGACGCACCTGATACTGCCGCGCGTATGGTCCGGAGCCACCGAGGAAGACGCACGCGATTTTAAGGCACGCTGGGTGGGGAACGATTTGATCCAGATGAAAGCCTTGGGTTGCAAATACATCGTCATGTATTCGCTACTCGGCTCGAAGGCTAATAATGGAGAGTACAATATTTTGGATGTTGACCGTCCAACAGCGAATGGGTTCACACCCTACGAGAAGGAATACCAGGCTTATAAGGAGCTTTGGCAAGTGGAACCGCATTTGGTTTCCAGAGGTATCAACGGCGGATTCGAAGAGGAAAACCCCGACAAGTCGCGTGGATGGGTGGTGTCTTTCAAAGGATGGCCCCGCGGCGGCGCGCAAAGCTCGATACCCCAGGAATGGGAATCGGTAGATTTTATTCACGATGACTCGCCTGGAGCCTTCAAAGGGGATAGCTATTTGAAGATGGCCAAACCCATCCGGCCACAGATATCGGCAAACCGGTGCCGGCGCTTGGTAGAGGGGCTGATCCCCGGACAACGCTATAAGATCTGTGCCCGGGTAAAGCTAAGCGGAGACAGTTCCCGGGCAACCCTAAGGGGCATGGGTTTCGATGTGCTGGGGAAAGAGAAGGCTGAAAAAGTAGTTACTTATGCCGAATCCCAAGGGAAATACACGAGAATAGAAGTGAGTTTTGTGGCGGTAAATGAGTGGGTGGTCATCTCGCTGGAACACAATGGCGAAGGGGTGGCCTATTGGGATGAAATCACATTCACCAAATAACGAAAAACTTAATCCATCTGAATGGGGGCTGATTGTTTAACCTTAAAACAAGGGGAAAGTATGTATTTAAATTGTAAGCTGATGCTCATTTTGCTCACCACAACCCTGCTTCAGGTTCAGGCCCAGCAACGGACACTCCGCGGGACGGTGAGCGATACCACCGGCGCACCTTTGGAGGGTGTGTCTGTCGCCATCAAGGGCACATCGCTAGGTGCGTCTACCAACACACAAGGGCACTATGAATTGCAGGATGTTTCGGACAACGGGATTGTGATGTTCAGTATGGTGGGCTTTGAACCATTGGAATTGCAGGTGGGCACCCGCTCCACGATAGATGCGACACTCCACGCGACGCACAGCACGATGGACGAAGTAGTGGTGATTGGGTACGGCACGCAGAAAAAGAGCGACCTAACCGGCTCGGTTTCGTCTGTTCCTATCGAAGAAATCACCAAAGTATCGGAGCGGAGCTTGGCAACAGCGCTGCAGGGCAAGGCGGCGGGGGTTATCGTTTCCAGGTCTGAGGGGAAACCCGGATCAGGGAGTTCCATCCAAATCCGGGGAGCGGGTACGATCGGAAACAGCACACCGCTGTGGGTCATAGACGGTGTACCAATGGCTCCGGGTAATTATTTCAATATGAACGACGCGGAATCCATCGAAATATTGAAGGATGCCTCAGCAGCGGCTATCTATGGCGCCCGCGCCGCCCATGGTGTAATTTTGGTGACAACCAAGCGGGGGGCGGCCCAGGATAAGGTTACGGTAAACTTGGGTACACAAGTTGGCTGGCGGGAAGCCGTTAGCTTACCCAAGATGCTCAATACCCTACAATTTGTGGAAACGGGTACAAAATCCCGCGAAGCAGCGGGCCAAACCCCGGAAAGCGCGTGGGACAATCCCGCATCGTTGCCCAGCACGAATTGGGCAGACGAACTATATGCCGGGAATGGGTTGGAGCAAACCTACAACCTTTCGGTATCCGGTGGGAATGAGCGATCAAAGTTCTATGTTTCAGGCGCGTACGACCGCGAGAACGGAGTCATGATCAACAACTGGTTCGAACGCTTTGCGGTACGGGCCAATTCCGATTTCAAGATTGGGAAAATGCTGAAGATCGGCGAATCGATATTAGTGTCCCGGTCTCGGAATAACCCCACCGATAATGACACACGGGATTTGGAACGGATATACCGGTCTATTCCGATTATGCCTGTATACGACGCATCCAATTCTTTTGGAGGGTGGGGGCGTGGGCCGACCTATTTTAACGGGGGTAACCCGGTGGCCCAGGAATGGCAATCGCATATATTGTCAACGAACACACGTATAAACGGAAATGTGTATGCCGAACTTGAGCCGCTACCCGGTTTAACACTCCGGGGCTCGTTCGGAGCAAATATTTTGGCCGGCCGCACGCAAAATTTCCAGGAGGCGTTTGACTATGGTACGCAGGGTGATCCGATAAATTCACTGACGCATGCCAGCGATGACGTCGAAGAGTACAATACCAATGTGGTGCTTACATATGCCAATACGCTCGGGAAGCATGATTTTTCTGCGATGGCCGGATACGAACGCTTCCAAAGTGATGGGACGGCGTTTAGTGCCAAAGCCTTGGATTTTCCGGTCGATGTGAGTTATAGCTTCGCCCTGGCTTCGGGCGAGGTGGACATCGTCAATAGGAATACCCTGGGGATGTACCGGCTAGCGTCCGTGTTCGGGCGGGTGAATTACACGTATAGCGGTAAATATTTGCTTACGGCGAATGTCCGCCGCGATGGGTCCTCCCGTTTCGGGCCGGAAAACCGCTACGGGGTTTTTCCATCTTTTTCCGCGGGATGGCGTATGATCGAAGAGCCTTTTATGCAAAACATACCCGTACTTTCTGATCTGAAGCTTAGGGCCGGTTGGGGCATACTGGGGTCGGATCGGATTGCGGACTTTATCTACTCCAGAACCTATAACAATATCCGCTCATCGTATGTTTTTGATGCTACGGGAGTTGACGGGGGTACGAGATCCAGAGGGTTTTACTTGAGCAGGTTTCCTAATGAAGAGGTTAAATGGGAAGAGGTGCGGCAAACGAATATCGGCATCGATGCGGGCTTTTTGGACGGGAGCATAACCCTCACGGCCGACTATTATATAAAGAAAACAACCGACATGTTGTTCAATGTGCAACTGCCGCTTACGTCCGGTATTGCGGCAGCCAATGTCGGCCCGTCCAGTTCGCCGATTAATGTCGGGCAGGTCAGTAACCGCGGTTTTGAACTGGCGCTTACCTACCGGAAGGACTTTAACGACTGGAACCTGAATGTAACGGGTAATACTTCATTCAACAAGAATGAAATAGAACAGTTGAATGCGGACGATTTCCTGACTGGGGGAGCAGGTGGTGCGGCCATGAGCGGTTATAACCTGACGATTACCGAAACCGGACATCCGATGAGTATGTATTGGGGTTGGATAGCAGATGGTATTTTTCAGAGCGACGAGGAGATCAATGCCTTGAATAGCCAGTCTCCTACGGGTAACTATCAGGAAGAGGGAACAGCGGCGGGGGACTTGAAGTACCGCGATATGAACGGGGACGGGGTGATTACCAATGATGATCGTGTTCATATCGGAAATCCCTGGCCAAAAATGACGTATGGTTTGAATGTGAACGTGGGGTATCGGGGATGGGATCTTAGCCTATTTTTGCAAGGGGTGCAAGGGGTGGAACTGTTCAATCTCAACAAAGCCTACTCGCGTACGTTGTATAGCGACTATAATTCAACCACCGATGTGTATGAAGCCTGGACCCCGGAAAACCCAACTGAACATCCGCGGCTGATCGCAACCGATCCGAACGGCAATTTTCGAAAACCTTCGAGTTATTTCGTGGAAGATGGTTCTTATCTGAAGCTCAGGAACGTACAATTGGGGTACACACTTCCCCAGCCCCTGATGCAGCGAGTCGGTATGACCAACACCCGGGTGTTTGTGAGCGCCCAGAATGTACTCACATTGACCAAATACTCGGGATTGGATCCTGAATTGGCTGGGGGGAATACCGCTAGGGGGATCGACGGACAGGACCAGTATCCGCAAACCCGGCTGTTTTCGGCAGGCGTACAAATCGGATTCTGATGGAAATAAAGCATGTTCATAAATCAATAAAAGTGATGAAGAAACTAAAGATATATATCGTATTGGCGAGTGTAGGCTTGGTATCAACACAGTGCTCGGATAATTTTCTGGACGTTGCCAATCCCAATCAGATCGATGAGAAAAATTTCTTTACGAAGATGCAAGACCTGGAGCTGGCACTTACTGCGGTGTATTCCGCCCAAACCACCCGGGAGCTTTACGGCCGGGATTTTGTGCCCAAGGCTTTGTATGGCCTGGCTCACACGGCCGATCAGGAATGGATTGCGGATAATGCATGGAATCAGCTATACCAAAACAACGTGACACCGGAGAACGGCCTGGTTAGGGATTTCTGGCGAAGCTGGTACCGAATTATCGCACGGGCGAATGATTTTTTAACCCAAAGCGATCAATTTGCCGCAGGCACCGAGCTTTCCGAGGAAGAGCAAGAACGCGTTTCGCAAATGAAAGGTGAAGCCCATTTCCAACGGGGGCTGGCCTATTTTCACCTCATACGTTTGTGGGGCGAAGACAGTCCGGCAAGAAACGGTAGCACGCGGGGCGTTCCGCTGATTTTGGAAGTGCCCGAAACGCGGGAGGACATGTTTGTGCCCCGGGCTTCCGTTGCCGAAGTTTATCAGCAAATCGTCAACGACTTTAAAGAAGCCGAGCAACGGCTGCCGGATTCCTGGAGCGGCGAAAACATTGCCCGGGTAGACCGGTATGCGGCAAAAGGTTTTTTGGGAAAGACGTACCTCTACCAGGAAAACTGGGAGATGGCTCGTGGGTATTTCGAAGAGGTGATTAGCAGCGGGGCTTTTTCATTGGAGCCCTATGATGCGTACGATGCCCTGTTCCGCGGAACCAACGAGTTTAGCCCGGAATCGCTCTACGAACTCAACTTCAGCGTAGACATGCAGGAGCGCGCCGGAGGTACCGGAACACTGACCTCGCTGGTGATGGCTCCCAAGGGATCAGGATGGAGCAATGTATATCCGCACGACAAGAATGTCCAGCGCTTTGGAGATGATCCCCGTCTACGCATCGCAGCGTTAGAGCCGGGCGTGGACTCGGTTTTTGACAACAAGGGAGCTAAGATTCCTTTGCAGGTTTACGTGGGTGATGACGGTGCGCTGGGTTGGAGCTTTAGGAAGTACGTACCCTTGGACCATTCGGTTTATTCCACCAACCTTACCCATGGGGCAAACCTGATCATGATGCGCTTGGCCGATGTGTATTTGATGTATGCTGAGGTGCTTCAGGCCCAAGGCAACGATGTCGAGGCCTTGGAATACATGAATAAAGTAAGAAGGCGGGCCCACGGGTTTAGTCCGGATACGCCCGAGCCTTCGGCAGACCTTATGGGGTTGTCGGGAATCCAGCTCCGCGATGCGATCCGGGAGGAACGCTTTTTGGAATTGTTTGCCGAGGGCCATCGGTGGTATGATCTGCAACGCTGGGGTATCGTTGAGGATGAGTTAGCTGCTTATGGAAAAGTCAGGTCGGGAACCATCAACTATGCTCCCCGCGACAATTACTTACCCATCCCTCAACAAGAATTGGAAGCCAATGACCAGTTGGAACAAAGCGAGGGGTATTGAAACATTGATTAAATTAAAAAAAACCAAAATGATGAAACCTACAAATAGAAAATCGCTCCCGGTGCTGGTGAAGTACCTTGCACTTTTTATCGTTTTTCCGTTTTTCAGCAAATGCCAGGATAAGCTCTCAGATGGGCTTACGGAAGAAAAAAGCAACGCACAAGTTTCGGTTGATGAAACCT
This sequence comes from Parapedobacter tibetensis, assembly GCF_024704835.1. Taxonomy (GTDB): domain Bacteria; phylum Bacteroidota; class Bacteroidia; order Sphingobacteriales; family Sphingobacteriaceae; genus Parapedobacter; species Parapedobacter tibetensis. The sequence continues at coordinate 93,551 of NZ_JAMXBE010000011.1, read as the reverse complement.
ATCGGGGCAACTTGCTGTTCAATTCGAATTTGAAATTTTTCAGGTACCGCCCGCGGAGCAAAGATTCGGCGGACGGCAAGCCCATGCGCGAGCGGGTGATCAAACACCTGAAAGACCTGGATGTATGGGGCGTGCGTGAGTCGGTAGGTGTGTTGGAAGTTAACAGATTAAAACGGAGGAAGGGTAGTTTTATCGATTTTCCGTATATGGATTCGATCTATAGACGACTGGATGAAGAGGGCATCCGGTATGCTACGGAGCTGCGATTGGATCGTGTGGTAGCCAATCCGGATAACTTCGGGCCGGTTTGGGAAGAGAATGCCCGGTACGTGGTGGAGGAGATCGGGAAATATTACGGAACAAAACCGCTCTATTACTCGGCAGTGAACGAGCCCTTTCTGCCCGGTATGCGGGAGGATGGTGTGCCGTTGACAGTCGATCAGGTGATGCGGGTACAGGAAGTGGTGTATACGACACTAAAGGCCGTGAATCCCGAAATTGTCGTGCTGTCCTGCCCGATTTCCGGTGGCCGTATCGACAAAGGCGTGGAGCTGGCCGAACGTGGCATTACCCAGTATTGCGACTATTTCGGGGTACACAAGCACAATGATATTGGTGAAGATGGCCATAACGAAGGCGGTACCGATGTTTGGCGGATCATCGATCGAGCCGAGGAAATGGGATATCCCCGTCGACCCATGGTGATGGACGAGAACGGCACCCGGCTTACACTCCCGCAGGTATGGGAGGGCGCCACCGAAGCGGATGCCCGTACCTATAAAGCGCGGTGGATAGGGAACGATTTGGTGCAAATGAAGGCGCTGGGTTTCAAGTATATCGTGATGTATGCAGTGATCAAGTCGCAGGCCAACGGCGGCGAGTACAATATACTGGACAAAAATCGCCCTTTGGCGAATGGATTCGAGCGCTATGAGCGGGAATACCAAGCCTATAAAGAGCTTTGGCGGTTGGAGCCACATTTGTTATCGAATGGTATAAACGGTGGCTTTGAGGAGGCTAATCCGGATAAATCGCGCGGGTGGGTGGTATGCTTTAAAGGAAACCCTCGTATTGGCATGCAAACCTCCGTACCGCAGGAATGGGAATCGGTGGATTTTGTCAAGAATGATCCGTCCGGGGCCTTCAAGGGGAATAACTATTTAAAGATGTCCAAACCCGTTCGTCCTTTAACGCAAATTTCAGCGAACAGGTGTCGTCGCTTGGTGGAAGGGTTAACACCGGGGCAACGGTACAAACTCTGTGCCCGGGTGAAGCTGACTGGAGCGGCATCGAAAGCCAATCTGAGAGCCATGGGTTTCGATGTATTGGGGAAGGAGAAAGCAGAAAAGGAAGTCACCTACGCGGAGTCCGATGGGAAATACGTGCATGCGGAGGTCAGCTTTGTTGCCGGAAACGAATGGGCGGTTATCTCATTGGAGCACAATGGCGCAGGAACGGCCTCTTGGGATGAGATCACGTTTACAAAGTAGCGATGGGAAAGGAATAAGATGGTGAGTTTTGCTTACAGGCGTCGGTATTTATTTTTTGTATGCCAACTAGTCTTACTGGTTACGCCTTCATTTGGACAGGAAAAGGGTAGGGAACGTCCGAATATAGTCATTATTTTAGTGGATGATATGGGCTATGGGGATGTCGGCGCATACAATGCGCAAGCTAAGATTCCGACGCTCCATATCGACCGGTTGGCCAATGAAGGCATGCGTTTTACCGATGCCCATGCACCGGGGGCCGTTTGCCATCCTTCACGCTATGGATTGATCACGGGCCGATACCCTTTCCGTACGGATGTAAGTGTTTGGCCGGAGAAGCCGGTAATTGAGCCCGGCCGGATGACGATCGCCTCCCTGCTTCGATCGAACGGGTACCGGACGGCGATGGTAGGGAAGTGGCATTTGGGGTTTGATGAATCCGAGGCTGTCGCCGCAAGCACAGAACACGTGTCTGACGACGGGAACAGCAAGGCCGCATATCGCGTCTATCAGCAAGGCCAAAGGCTTTCAGGAGGCCCCGTAGATTGCGGGTTCGACTCCTTTTTCGGCATCCGAGCATCTACGGATATTCCACCTTATTTTTTTATTCGGAATGATCGCGTGGTTACGCCTCCCACTGATACGATTGAAGATCATAACAGTCCGGATTGGACACCCATTCAAGGTGCCTTTTGGCGCGGTGGGGGGATAGCGCCGGGGTTGAATCTGGCTGATGTATTGCCGCGATTCTCGGAAGAAGCGGTTGAGGTTATTGAAGATCATGCCAAGGGAAGTGCTCATAAGCCGCTATTTTTGCATATAGCGTTCCCTGCTCCACACACCCCTTGGCTACCCGCCGATAATTTTCGCGGAAAAAGTGGAGCGGGAGAATATGGCGATTTTGTCGCGACGGTGGACGCCGAGGTCGGAAAAATCCTTTCTGCGCTTGATAGCACCGGTATGTCAGACGAGACGCTAGTAATCTTTACCAGTGATAACGGCCCGGTCTGGTATCTCCATGACACTCGACGCTTTGGCCACCATGCCAGTGCAGGCATACGGTTAGCAAAGGATGGTAGTACATCGTATGTTTCCTATCGGGGAATGAAAGGCGACACCTATGAGGCAGGCCACCATATGCCTTTTATTGTGCGTTGGCCACGAGTTGTGAAGGCAGGGGCGCTAACGGGCCAGACTGTATCGTTCACCGATGTAATGGCGACGTTTGCAGCTATTGTTGGCGTGGATTTACCGACGGATGCCGGTGAAGATAGTTTCAGCTTATTGCCGGTACTGACCGGAGAACAGCCAGAACAGGTGGCTATTCGTCCTCCGGTTGTCTCGGTATCCAGCCTTGGGGTGAGGAGCATCCAAAGCGGGCGGTGGAAATTGATCGAATCGCTTGGTTCGGGCGGTTTCTCCCGTCCGGCTTCGATCGAGGCCCAACCCGAAGGGCCCAAAGGGCAACTCTATGATCTCAGCAGGGATCCTGAAGAAGTGAGTAATGTGTGGAATGACTACCCGGATATGGTTGATGAGATGAGGGCGTTGTTGCAAAAATGGGATCGTGCCGGGACGAGCCGAATGGAAAAAATGGAATCCCATCGTTAAGTTTAAAAAAGAACAGATCATGCATCAATTGGCTTCACTATCATTAATTTTTCTATGGCTGGCCGTGCAGTCCGGCATCGTTGCGGCGCAAAGCACGCCGGATACTGAAGGACAGGCCCGTTTTGAAGTTGAACAGCAGGATGGTCAATATATTCCATTGGTCAAAAGCGTGTCGGGCATCCAGCTATCACCTCCGGAAGAAGGCCTTTGGTCTATTGCGACGGCCTGGGATGGGGACTGGCCATCGGAATGGCGGCATGTCGAGGCTATGTCGCATGAACAAGTGGGCGATTGGGATATCCTTGAAGGCTCGTTGGATCTACCGGAAGGCAAGTGGATTTTCCGGGATGCCTACCGATATGAACAGGGGCTGGTAAAGTGTGTGAGACGGTATGAATGGACCGGAGAGGAGGCCCTCGATTCGGTGACGCTTTCGGTGCGTTGGCGTGTGCCGGGAGCGCACCTCTCCGTGTTCATGCCGGGCATCCTCTATTACGGCAACCCGTCTGGAACGGCCAACACCCCCGGTCGGGTGCCATCATACAACGGACTTCCCGGTGAATTTGCGGTGTTTGAAGAGCATCGGTTCCCCATGCCTTTTGTTGCCCTCGAAAACAGTATCGGCGCGGAAAAATACGGCGCAGCCGTCCATTCACTCCCCAGCCCGGTCAAGAACCCAAGACTCCCAGATCATTGGTGGTCAATGGGCGCCTTGGCAGACTCCGGCAGCAGTGAGTTGGTCTTGTATTCGGGGCCGGTGGGGTACAATGGCAGGCGCAGCGTAGCGAAGGCCACGCAAAAAGCCCCGGTGGAGTACAACGATACTTACTTTACAGCCTCGCCTGGCATGGTCATCGAGAAAACTTTTTATTTGGATGTGTTCCCGATAGCCCGCAAAGGCACGGGTTTCCAGAAGCCGCTGTACGACGCGTTGGAGCTCCATGAACCCTATTCCGATAGCGGATTGCCAGCGTTCGCGGATATCGTTGGAGCCAAATACCGAATGGCGGTATCCCGGTATGTTGAGGACGATTCGGTGGCGGGGTTCAACATGTATGAACCCGCAGATCGTCAACACATCGTGATGGGCTGGTGCGGTCAGGCGGCATCACCGGGGTACTCACTGCAACATCTTCGGGAATTTCAAGCCGGGGATGACCACGACATCCATCGGATGGTGCAGAAGTCGCTGGATTTTCTGACCACAACCAACCCGTCTGAAGAGGCGGGCTTTTCAGTAAACTATAACATCCGCAAAGGAATATGGACCAAAAGTGATCATGTTTCCGTGGGGCAGGCCATGTATAATTTCGCCAGTGCCATACGGTCGGCCCGAGCCAACGGGCAATACCAGTCGGCCAAGTGGGAGGCGTTTCTGATTGAGGCGTGTGATTTCGCCTCGGCGCGCATCCTCGATCCAAAGTGGTACCCCCGCTCCACAGCGGAGGGATTTTATATCGCCCCGTTGATCATTGCCCATTCGCTGTTCGGTACAGCGTCGTACAAGGATGCGGCGGTCAAGGCAGCAACCCATTATGCGGATAGGCACCTTTCGATGGAAGAACCCTACTGGGGCGGCACGCTGGATGCCACAGGTGAAGACAAGGAGGGGGCATGGGCGGCTTTCCAGGGTTTCTTAACGCTGTACGAACACCTGGATGAAAAAAAGTACCTCGCGTGGGCCAAACACGCGGGCGAGGTATGCCTGAGCTACACGGTGGTATGGGACATCCCGCTGCCTCCGGGCAGGCTTGCCGACCATGGGTTGAAAACCCGGGGGTGGACCGTTGTGTCGCCCCAGAACCAGCACGTCGATATCTATGGCGTATTGTATAGCCCAGAAATATACAAGTTAGGCGAATATCTGGATGATCCACGGTTACAGCAGCTAGCAAAAATCATGTTTCTCAGCTGTGGCCAATTGATTGACCCCTCCGGTAGCCAGGGCGAACAACTGCAGCAGACAAACTTTGCGCAGCGGGGCGAAGTCACGGATGTTTATGCACTGCGCGGCGGCTATGCCGAATCGTGGACGGTATTCTGGATCACGGCACATTTTCTGAATGCTGCCGCTAGATTTGACGAAATGGGGGTGAAATTATAGGCGATGAAATACTTACGGCAACGATCCATGAAACCAACTTACTTACTCGTTTTGTACCTGCTAATGATTGCAGGGCGACATGACGCCTCCGCCCAGCAACCGGCAGCCCGCCGGCCCAATGTCTTGTTGATATTGGTAGATGACCTGAAGCCCGCCACGGGTAGCTATGGTGATCCGGTGGCAATCACACCAAATATAGACCGACTAGCATCTAAGGGCATGCAGTTCAACCACGCGTATGCGAATCAGGCGGTCTGCGGCCCTTCGCGTTACAATCTGATGTTGGGCAGCCGATCTTCATCAACAGGTATTTACACCTTTGGCCGGGATTTCCGGAAGCTTTACCCAGAGGCGGTCACGCTGCCGCAGTACTTCAAACAAAACGGATACCACTGCGAGTCCATGGGTAAGGTCTACCACATTGGCCACGGCAGTTATAATGATACCGCTTCCTGGAGTGTACCCCACCACAAAGACCTGGTGGTTGAGTATGTAGACCCCGCCAGCACCGGTGGCAAGCTGACCCGCGAAGAAGCGCTTTTCGGAAATAGAGACAAGGACCTTGCGAAGACACTTATCCGTGGACCGGCCTGGGAATCGCCGGAGGTGGAAGATGATGCCTATGCTGATGGCCGGACGGCCAACCGCGCTATCCAGCGGTTGCGGGCATTAAAGAAAAATCCGGAACAACCTTTTTTCCTTGCCATAGGGTTCGCACGTCCGCACCTCCCCTTTTCCGTACCCCAAAAGTATTGGGATCGATATGACCCCGAAAAACTCCCCATGCCCTTCTATGAAAAAGCGCCAAAGGGTGCGCCGGACTATGCTGGCAAGCGGGATGTCGAAATCAGCCAGTACAGTCCCATCCCACTATCGTCAGAGCAGGATCCGTTTCCTGCCCACCTCACGCGCAAGCTGATCCACGGTTACTACGCTGGCGTCAGTTATGTGGATACGCAGATCGGGAAAGTATTGCAGGAGTTGGAAGCCCTTGATCTGGATGAAAATACCATCGTGGTATTCTGGGGCGACCATGGGTTTCATCTTGGGGAGCTTGGTATCTGGACGAAGCACGTCAATTATGAGCTTGCCTGCCGGATCCCCCTAATCGTATGTGCCCCCGGTATTACACGGCCCGGTACCCATACCGATCAGCCGGCCGAAACGGTGGATATCTACCCCACATTGGCAGCGCTCGCCGGATTGGACAAACCGGGCGTACTACAGCCGTTTGACGGCCTGAGCATGGTATCCGTACTCCAACACCCTGAAGTACACATTCGAGACCATGTGTACCATTGCTTCCCACGGGGAGGGCGGTTAGGCCGGGCCATCCGAACGGATCGGTATCGCTTGGTGGAATGGAAAAAAATCGGTGCAGATCCCCAATCCGCGGAGTTGGAACTATACGACTACCAAGACGGACCTGTCGAACATGAAAATATAGCAGACCAACGGCCGGAGGTCGTTGCTGCACTCCGGAAGCTATTGAACACTCATCCGGAAGCCAAACAATAAACGAATTGACAAAATGAAGAAAAAACTGCTCTTTTTTACGCTCACACTCGGTTTGGTGGCTTGCTCCATGGGCGAAGGCCAAAAGGGAAAGCCCAAGAAACCCAATATTTTATTCGCATTGGCGGATGATGCTTCTTATGCGTATATGATGGGGAGCGATTGGTTGCAAACTCCTGCATTTGACCGGGTAGCCGAGGAGGGTATTTTGTTTACCAACGCGTATACGCCCAACGCCAAATGTGCACCCTCCAGGGCGAGTATCCTTACCGGTAGAAACTCCTGGCAGCTGGAAGAAGCCGCAAACCATGGGGCGTTCTTCCCGGCTAAGTTCAAAACGTATGCGGAGGCCCTGACGGCACACGGCTACCATACCGGTTATACAGCCAAAGGCTGGGCGCCCGGTGATCCGGGCGAGGTAAACGGCGCAAAACGGCAGCTCACGGGCAAGGCATACAACCAGCATACGCTTGCCGCACCCACTACAGGCATCAACACCAACGATTACGCGGGAAATTTCAAAGCGTTCCTGGATGCAAAGCCCGATGGCGAACCCTTCTGTTTTTGGTATGGATCAACCGAGCCGCACCGGGGCTATGAGTTTAGATCAGGTATTGAAAAAGGCGGTAAGCAGGTTGGCGACATCACGAAGGTGCCGGATTTTTGGCCCGACAATGATACCGTAAGGGCCGACATGCTGGATTATGCGTTTGAGCTGGAGCATTTCGACAGGCATTTGCAGCAGATGCTCGAATTGCTGGAAGAACGGGGCGAACTGGAGAATACCTTAGTGGTGGTAACGGCGGACAACGGCATGCCGTTTCCTCGCATTAAGGGGCAAGCGTATGAATATTCCAACCACCTGCCGCTTGCCGTGATGTGGGCAGACGGGATCAAAAAACCAGGCCGGCAGGTGCACGATCTGGTCAGCTTCGTAGACCTGGCGCCAACTTTTCTGGAACTGGCAGGTATCTCAGCGGCAGCAAGCGGCATGGAGCCAATTACAGGTAGCAGCCTCACGGATATTTTTTACAGTGATTCATCCGGCCAAATTGACCCCGACCGGGATTTCGTGCTGATCGGCAAGGAACGCCATGATGTGGGGAGGCCACATGACTGGGGATATCCCATCCGGGGGATCGTGAAGGATGGATTTATCTACTTGCATAACTTCGAAACGGCACGGTGGCCCGCGGGCAATCCAGAAACGGGTTACCTGAATACCGATGGCAGCCCGACGAAAACGGTGATCCTAAACCGACGAAGGCAAACAGGAGTGGATCGCTACTGGGATCAATCCTTTGGGAGGAGGCCCCAAGAAGAACTATACCGGATCGATACGGATCCGGAATGCGTACAGAACTTGGCGAGCAAGGCGAGCTATGATTCCACTAGAATGGCATTGAAGGCACTGCTGTTTGAAAAATTGAGGGAAGAAGAAGATCCGCGGATGGCCGGTGAAGGCCATGTGTTTGACGAATATCTTTATTTTGCCAAAAATAACCGGAATTTTTACGAGCGATATATGGCCGGGGAGGAAATGGAATCGCCTTGGGTCAATGCCACCGATTTCGAACCGGATACGAGTTTTTATAGTTCAGATACCGCAAAAGCAAATAAATGAAACGGAGAAATGCGATCAAAACCATCGGCGTTGCGATGATAGTGATTTGAACCCCGAACTCGAGCAAAACCCTAATTGGTAAATAAGTTGTTTAAAAATGGGAAAATTAAAGAGAATTGTATTCATTGGATTGGTCATATTAAATGGCCTTAATACGATAGTTTGGGCACAATCCAGGCCAAATGTCATTGTTATTTTGGCCGATGATTTGGGAACCATGGATTTGAACTTCTATGGGGCGGATGACTTGGCAACGCCAAACCTCGACCGTTTAGCCAGCAACGGCATTCGGTTCACCCAATTCTATGCTGTTGCGCCGGTATGCTCCCCCTCCCGAGCGGGACTATTGACAGGAAAATCTAACCTGGGAGCGGGATTGCCAGGGAATGTGCCCATTCCGGAAAAGGACCCTGGCATGACCAGAGGATTGCCCTCTTCGGAAGTAACCATGGCGGAAATGCTGAAAAGCAATGGCTACTATACAGCGCTGGTGGGCAAGTGGCACTTAGGCCACGCACCGGACAAACTTCCAAATGCACAGGGGTTCGACTATTTTTTCGGCCATCAGCGGGGTTGTATTGATAACTATTCTCATTTCTTTTTTTGGAGTGGCCCAAACAAACATGATTTATACCAAAATGAACAGGAGCTGTACAGACCAGGAGCTTATTTTCCGGACTTAATGGTAACGGAAATCAATGCGATTATCGACCAAAGGCGGAGTCAGCCCTTTTTTATTTATTGGGCAGCCAATGTGCCACATTATCCCTATCAAGGCACACAAAAGTGGCTGGATTATTATAAAAACCTTGCCTCGCCTCGAAAGGAGTACGCTGCGTTTGTATCGACTCTGGATGAACGCATCGGACAGGTAATGAAAAAACTGGAAGAAACTGGACAGCTGGAGAACACAGTAATTGTGTTCCAATCAGATCACGGCCATTCCTACGAAGAACGTGCATTTTTTGGGGGCGGGAATTCCGGTCCTTATCGCGGCGGCAAATTCAGTATGTTCGAGGGAGGGATCAGAGTGCCGGCGATCATTAGCTATCCAAAGCTTGTTCCCAAAGGAGTGGAGAGTGATGTTGTTGCATCTGGAATGGATTGGTTTCCTACAATCGTTACCATCACCGGCGCTAAGTACGAGCAAGAGGGGGTTGAAGGTGTCAATTTGCTCCCTCTCCTGATGGAAAACCACCGGGACGCACCACCGCGTGAGTTGCATTGGCAGACCGGATCCTATGATGACAGTACCAGCAGCTGGGCTGTGCGGAAGGGGGACTGGAAATTATTGGGCAATCCCACGGATCCTAATCCTAAGTGGAATGCGGACTTCAATGGGAAAGACCGGCTATTTTTGGTACATTTACCATCAGATATCGGTGAGGCAATAAATCTCGCTGAAAAACATCCGGAAAAAGTAATGGAATTATTCAACCTGCACAAATCGTGGCTCAATAGCGTACAACGATGATGAGAACAACTGTTAGCGTTTGGCATTCCATAGGATTTATCATTGTAGGGGCTGTTATGTCTTGTGCACAACCTGAAAACAAGAAGGACGTACGTCCCAATATTGTTTACATCATGAGCGACGACCATGGCTACCAGGCGGTGAGCGCCTATGGCTACGGAATAAATAAAACGCCGAACATAGACCGGATTGCGGCCGAAGGAGCACTTTTCACGCGCGCAACGGTGACCAATTCATTGTGTGCGCCAAGTCGGGCTGTGCTGTTGACGGGCAAACATAGTTTTCTTAACGGTAAAGTGGACAACGTGCAGCATTTCAACTGGGAGCAGGACAATTTTCCCAAATTGCTCCAGCGTGCTGGCTACCAGACAGCCATGGTGGGCAAGATCCACATGGATGGTTTGCCACAGGGGTTTGACTATTCCGCGGTGGTGCCGGGGCAGGGGCAGTATTACAATCCGGATTTCATCGTAAACGGCAAGAAGGAACAGATACACGGCTATGTAACCGATATCACGACGGACTTGGCGCTGGAATGGCTGGAAGGACGGGATAAGGACAAGCCGTTCTGTTTATTGTATCATCAGAAAGCCCCTCATCGCGAATGGCTACCTGCCGAGCGGCATTATCAAGAATACACCAAGATGAAATTTCCGGAACCGGAGACCTTGTTCGATGACTATGAGGACCGCGGTACGGCCGCTAAATCGGCCGAGATGAATATCCTTAAAGACATGAACTGGGCAGGTGATTCGAAGATCAAACCGGAGGTGATGGATGAATTGGGTATACCGAGTACGTTGAACTGGGATAAAAATGCCTACAATAATAACCTAGGGCGGATGGATTCGTCCCAGCGTGTGGCATGGGATGCAGTTTACGATCCGATCAACGAGGATTTCAAGAAGCGCTACCCTTCGATGTCGGAGGAAGATGTGATGCGGTGGCGTTACCAGCGCTACATGCAGGACTACTTGGCAACGATCGCCGCTGTGGACGATGGGGTGGGCAGGATGCTGGACTACTTGAAAGAAAACGGGCTGGATGAAAATACAATTGTGATATATACATCAGACCAGGGCTTCTACATGGGTGAGCATGGTTGGTTCGATAAGCGGTTCATGTATGAAGAATCGCTCCGTACACCACTGATGATCCGCTATCCAAAAGAGATCAAGGCAGGCACGAAGCTCGATGCACTGGTACAGAATCTGGATTTCGCGCCGACATTCCTGGACTATGCTGGGTCGCAGATTCCGGCAGACATGCAAGGCGAATCGTTCAGGGAGCTGGTATCAGGGAAAACGAAGGATTGGCGGGATGCCATCTATTATACCTACTACGAATATCCATCAATCCACATGGTCAAGCGCCACTATGGTATCCGTACGGACCGCTACAAACTGATCCATTTCTATTACGATATCGACGAGTGGGAACTATATGACCTGGAGAAGGATCCGCATGAGATGCACAATGTGTACGATGATCCATCTTATAAGGGCATCCGGGAAGAAATGCATACAAAGCTGGATGAGCTTCGCAAAAAGTATAAGGACTCGGATGCGAACGATCAAAAATACATCGACAGCTATTTGTCGGCAACGTCGAAGGAGAAATAAGAAGCCGATGCAGACCTTAAGCCTGTTGTCAAAGAATTAGAAGCTTATCCTTAAAAATTATAAAACGGCATTAAATTGCGACGATTAGCACGATTCGGACGGTTTTATTATATTGCATGTCAATAAACGCAAAGAGTCGAATCAACGGAATCGCAATATTATGAACGTTTTAAGCAATATCTTCACTATTTTTTTAGTGGCATGCACAATACCAGCATTTGCGCAGAAAAATATTAAACTCACTTCTCCAGATGGAAATATCGTATTCACATAAAAGTGACCGCGAAAACCAAGAGGAAAAGCCCAAGCGATCCAATATCTTATTCGCATTGGCGGATGATGCATCTTTTCCCTATATGAGTGCGTACGGATGCGAGTGGCTGCAGACCCCGGCATTTGACCGCGTGGTCGCCGAGGGGGTTTTATTTACGAACGCGTATACCCCCAATGCCAAATGTGCGCCTTCCAGGGCCAGTATCCTCACTGGCCGAAATCTGGCGAATGAAGCGGCCCATGATTCCGTTAGGTTAAGCTTAAAGGAACTCCTGTTTGAAAAATTAAGGGACGAAGGAGATCCGCGGATGTTTGGAAAAGGCCATATATTTGACGAATACCCTTATTTTGCCAAGAATAATCGGGATTTTTATGAGCGATATATGGCCGGGGAAGAAATGGAATCGCCTTGGGTCAATGCCACGGATTTCGAGCAGGACACTAGTTTTTATAATTCAGATATCGCTAAAGCAAACAAATCGAAACGAAGAAATGAAAAGAAGAAATGCGATCAAAACCATCGGCGTTGCCATGGTAGCCCCATCCGCGTTACTCGCGGACACCAAGAAAGCGAACAATAAAACGACAACCGATGCGGCGGACTTCGCAAGTCAGTGGCATCACTGGCCAAACATACGCTGGGTAGGCCCGGAGTATTGGGGCAATCGCCTGCAGGACTGGGAGCTTCAGGACGGGCGTGCGGTTTGCGTGGTGACCGGGAAAAACCGCACCCTACATTGCCTTACTTGCCAGCTTAGCGACCGTATGGAAGTGTTCGAGGTTTCGGTACAGGTGCACCTGTTTAGCAAGGGGCGAAATGCCGGTATGGAATATGTTGGGATCCGCTTGGGGGCGAAAGGCCCGTTTGCCGACTATCGGTCTGCCACGGTCTTCGGGAAGGGACTGGATACCGGGATTACCGCAGCGGGCGATTTATTTATCGGTGATCGCAAGGTATCCGCCAGTTTATCCCCGAGTGGGACGTGCCAACTAATCTTGCGGGCCGAACCCCGTGGTGGGGCCTATCGGATACACTTGGCCGCCAAGAGCGCTGACGGCGACAGACAATTGGCCGAAATGGAGGTTGGCGACATACCCCGGCATCGCCTCACGGGCAACATCGCCCTAATATCACATTTTTTGGAGGCCGAGAAAACAGCCGAATTATATCCTTCGGCTGCTTTTGCCGATTGGAAGATCAGCGGGACAAAGGTGGATCACCATCCCGATCAGGTTTTCGGCCCGGTATGTTTCGCACAGTACACCCTGCACAATAAGGTACTTAAACTCACTGCCCAGCTAACCCCCATAGAGACCATAGCCGGCCACCGGGTCACCCTAGAAATAAAACCCGGCGATAGCTGGGATCCCGTGCAGGACAGCCGGGTAGACGGCCAGGGGCGCATCGCCCGGTTTCGGGCAGACAACTGGGCGTACGAACAAACCGTGCCCTACCGGGTTCGGGTGCAACTCCCCCTTGGCAGGGGAACCGAAACCTATTTTTACGAGGGGAGCATCGCCGGTGAGCCCGTAGGCGAAGAGGGGCTTAAAGCGGCGGTATTCAGCTGCAACGGCGATTTTGGATTCCCCGACACCGAGGTAGGCCGGCATGTGGCCAAACACCGCCCGGACCTGGCCCTTTTCCTAGGCGACCAGTTTTATGAATCGACCGGCGGGTTCGGTATCGAAACCGCTCCGTTAGACCGCGCCACGTTGGATTACCTGCGCAAGTGGTACATGTTCGGGTGGTCGTACCGCGATATCTTCAGGCACATCCCCGCGGCCATCATCCCGGACGACCATGATGCGTACCATGGTAATGTATGGGGAGAAGGCGGCAAGGCTGCTCCAACCAATGAAGGTTGGAATTATGTGGCTCAAGATCAGGGTGGGTATAAAATGCCCGCAGCCTGGGTAAACATGATGCAGCAGACGCAAACCAGCCATCTCCCCGATCCTTACGATCCCACCCCTGTGGAGCAAGGAATCGGGGTGTACTACACCAATTGGAATTACGGAGGCGTGGGTTTTGCGATCCTGGAAGACCGGAAGTTCAAAACAGCGCCCAAAAATGCGTTGCCCGGGGAAGCCAATGTACTCAATGGTTTTACACAGAATCGGGATTTTGACATCAAAGCACATTACGATATCGATGCAGACTTGTTGGGTGATCGCCAGCTGCATTTCCTGGAGGAATGGTCGAAAGATTGGAAGCAGGGTATAAAAATGAAAGCGGTACTTTCGCAGACCAATTTCTGCACCGTGGCCACCCTACCCCAAGGGAGTGTTATCGACAGCATCGTCCCCAAACTTCCAGTACCGAAGCAAGGCGAATACATTCCGGGTGATGCGCCCACGGCCGATATGGATTCAAACGGTTGGCCGCAGCGCGGGCGCGATGAGGCACTGAAGCTGATCCGGAAATGCTTTGCCTTCCATATCGCAGGAGACCAACACCTGGCCAGTATGGTGCACTATGGTATAGAAGAATTCGGCGATGCCGGATATGCCTTCGCCGGGCCGGCACTGAATAATATTTTCCCGAGGCGCTGGTGGCCGCCCGTGACCGAAAACCACAGGCCACTCAACGGCCAACCGGCATACACTGGCGATTTTTTCGACGGATTCGGGAACCGGATGACCATCCATGCGGTGGCCAACCCACGGCAAACGAACCGGGAGCCTGCTATCATTTACGACCGTTCCACCGGTTACGGGATCGTTACGTTTGATAAGGAAGCCCAAAGCATCCAAGTGGAATGCTGGCCCCGGTATGCCGACCCGGAAAAAGAACTGGATGGACAATACCAAGGATGGCCGATGACCATTGCGCAGCAGGATAACTATGCACGCAAGGCGATCGGTTACCTGCCCGAACTTCAGCTGGAAAACCTGGAAAGTCCAGTCGTTGAAATAATCGATCAGGAAAATGGCGAACTGGTGTATTCGCTTCGCGTAGAAAGCCCAACATTTAAACCGAAAGTGTTTAACGAATCGACCTACCTGATGAGGGTTGGTGATCCGGACACAGGAATCTGGCGGGAATTCAGCGATCTGAAGCCGAGCGAAGGAGGGGAAATTATTGCGTGTGTCTTCTAAGCATCCCCTAACACTACCACCACGCCCGATGCGGAAAAAAACGTCACTTGTTTGAAAAAAGATACGAAACTCCGGTTGCCCTGGCCAAGAAATCCGGGAAATCCATTATTGTCGTTCCCGGTATTTCAATCTGAAGGGGTCGGGTTCGCCCAGGGACTGAATCCGGTTAAACTCTTCTTCTGTCCTATTTTTATTGTTACTCATTTCTTGTATTGCGACATATATTGGACAGGTACAGGCAATGTTCGCATTGCTGATTATGCAATTTGCCATTGAGTAAATGTTGCAATACATCGAAGTAAAATTCTGTCGGATTATTGTTGTGTTTGCGGTTGAAGATATTCAAGTCCTTTTTTTGGCGATGACGATGTGTGCTTTGAAACCCTGCAGGCCACGCAACAGCTCAAAGAACTTTGCCCTGATCTCGGGATGGTCTCCCTTGCATGTACATACCAGCCTTTCCCATCGGATATGGATGGAATACTATTTACATGACATCGGCTTTAATCATCTCCATGAAGTCAACCACGGCTTTACGTAGAGCTCTCCTGTTGTCAGTTTCGATCATGCCAATAATCAGATAGGGTTGGAAACCATCGGTTCCGACAAGAAGCTTTTTCCGATGCCCATAGAATACCGGGTCTCCGCTCTCATCAATAAAGTAATACTTTTTCAAGGTTTCGATTTTAGTTAATCAAAGGTAAAGTTGATTGCAAAAATAAAGGATTTCGCTATGAAATCCTACGGCTATCATTAAAGTTCAACCTCAAAACCTACACCCGCTCCTTCAACCGCCTATTGGACCTAGCCCTTCAAGCCGGCCTACTGCGCCTCAAATATCCCGAAAGCCTGCACCATAAGAACCAGCGGTATTTGGTGTAGAGCTTGTGAGAAAATAAAAAAGCCCCCGACAACTGGCGGATGGCTTGAAATATCTAGATTCTATTGGTAAAACTTCTTATTTCTTTTTCTTGGCCAAATCCTTACGGACCTTGCGCACGAAGTCGATGGAGACTTCGGCTACCTCGGCAGCGGCCTGGTCGTCCAGCCCCAGCTGCTGGATTAGGTTGGCTACCACATCTGACTTGCCTTTTTCAATGCCTTTCTTTTCGCTTCCCTTCTTTTCTGTTTCAATCAATAATTGTTCTATACCCATAGTATCACTGCCTCCTGTCAGTTCTCATTTTTCCATAATCTAATTTTATTAGCAAACTAAAGTCGCTTTTAAGCGGATATAAACGAATAAGTACGGATACGTTGAAAGACAAATTCGGACTACCCAGTATACGGACAATTTCAACAAGGTGCTGAAAACGGCCATTGATGCGAAATGGATCAGCATGACAAACCCGCAGAGCAAATGCGATAGGAACCAGCAATATTTAACATCCGAAGAAGGGGTAAAAGTACAGAGACTGAATGTCAGGGAAGCTGCGGCGCAAGTCTAAGTATCTGGTGCGGCTCAAGCGTGAGTGCCCTGCCTGTGGATTACTACTCCTAACACAAACTTAACCTATAGCGAACAAGAAGTTTAGCTTAGTCTGTTATTTTTGTTGACAGAATGATGTCCATTGATATCCTTGGAATGTTAAAGAATTTGCTTTAAGTTTGCTCTTACCAATGCCAAGGATATTCCTGTAATTCGAAACTAGTTTACTATCCATATTGTTCATGTCTACCCATGTAGAAATCGCCCCCGAACTAATCACCCGCCTACAGGACGGAGAGGAGGCGGCTTTCCGTGCCATCTACAATCAACTGCACGGGCGAATCTATCGGCTAATCCAATCGTTGGTTAAAGATACCGCAAAGACCGAAGAATTGCTTCAGGAAACATTTGTGGCACTGTGGCTCCATCGGGGCAAACTCAACGAGACCCAACCGTTGTATCCTTATGTTTACTTGACGGCGAGAAGGCTAACCATTGACCATTTTCGGAAAAAATTGTCGGAGGCTAGCGCAAAAGACTATTTGAGCCGCTACATGGAGACCCATACCAATAATACCGAAGAAACTATCATATTCGAAGATTTGAATCGGTTTACAGAAGAGACCATCAAAGCGTTGCCAACCCAACAACAGACTGTTTTCACCCTGAGCCGCAAAGAAGGGTTGTCATATGACGAAATTGCCGAACGCTTACACATTTCACCTAATACCGTAAGAAATCATATGGTGAGTGCATTGAAAACCTTAAAACTGCACTTCAGCAAACATAATATGACTTTTCTGCTGTCGCTGTTTCTGTTAATCGGATGAACACGATTTTCCCCCCAATAAAAAAATAGATGCCCCACTAGTCCTCTGGCATCCCTCATCCGTTTATTGTATAGGTAACCCTCATAAATCTGATGGACCATATGATAAACTTGAGAAGGACATTGCATGGAATTTGACAAAGCACGGTTACGCCAGCTGCTTCAAGGATATATGAGCAATCAAATTAGTGCCGATGAACTGTTGGAATTGAAACAGTATATGTTGCAGACCGACACGGAGGGTGATTTGAATGCTGTCATTGACAGCCTGTGGCACGATTTAAATAGCGATACACCGATGTCCGCCCAAAGTGATTCCATGTATCGAAGCATCCTCAACGACCCAAGAGTACAGGCTAACCCACCAATAAAGCAACCAAAATCGAGCAGGCTAATCCAGCCAGCCATTTGGCGGTGGACAGCGGGAGTGGCTGCATTGCTTTGCATAGGCATGCTGTTTTTTCTGCACGATCGTTCTACCAATGATAATACGAAAGACGAACAATTAGACAAAACGGTGCTTTCAGATGCTATCGTACCAGGTGGTGAAAAGGCAATCCTTACCTTGTCCAATGGCAGAACCATCAATTTGGATGAAATCAGTTCTGGGCGTATCGCCGAGGAATCAGGCATGCGGATTGTGAAGACAGCAGAGGGACAACTTTTCTATGAATCCATTCATACGACACAGGTAAAAGAGGTCGTATACAACACCATCAGCACGCCGAACGGGGGTGAACAGCGGATGATATTACCCGATGGTACCAAGGTATGGCTCAATGCGGCATCCACATTAACGTACCCCACGCAGTTTATTGGAAATAAAAGAATAGTCGAACTCGAAGGAGAAGCGTATTTTGAGGTTAGCAGTCAGTCATCCGCCCAATCCGCGTTCCATCTACCATTCCTCGTCAAAACCAAGACGCAAACTGTGGAAGTCCTTGGCACTCATTTCAATATCAATGCCTATAATGATGGAGAAACCGTAAAAACTACCTTGCTCGAAGGCCGTGTAAAAGTATCAGCCACTACCTCAAGACCGAATGAATCCATACACCGTATCCTAAATCCCAACGAGGAAGCTACCGTCAAAAGGGGTAGCAATATCATTCAGGTCGCACAAGTAGATCCAACCAATGCCATCGCTTGGAAAAATGGCTATTTCGCCTTTTCGGATGAGCACATCACCTACGTAATGACCACCATCGCACGATGGTATGATATTGAAGTGGAATACCAAGGCGATATGACAAATAAGTATTTTGGGGGCACCATTTCAAGATTTGAAGATTTTGAAACCTTATTGGGCACCATAGCACTAACAGGTTCCATCCGGTTTCGGATAGTAGGAAGGAGGGTAATTGTGATGACATAGCTTAATGGAAAGGGCAATCCAAGGCTAAAAGATGCAAACAGGAGCGTTGCGACCGCCCCTGAATGCAAATGGCTTTGGGCCATCAGGATTTAGTAAAAGAATAATTAGGAACCTTTTTTCATAAACCCTATTCAAATGTACAAAAATTTTACCACACATTACCATCGTCTCCGTAGGTGTGTGAAGCCCAAATATGTATTGGCCATGAAATTGTCCTGTATCTTGTCATTGATCAGCTGTTTGCAGGTCAGCGCATTGACGTATGCCCAGCACGTTACCCTACAAAAAGACAGGGCAACATTGGTGGAGGTTTTCAAGGAAATAAAGCGACAAACCGGATATCATATTTTCTATGATTCGGAGCTCATCCGCCGTATAAAGCCGATTGCCATTACACTTAAAGAAGCCTCCATTGAAGAGGCGCTCTCCGAGAGTCTGAAAGGACAGGGGCTTGACTATCAGATGATCGAAAAGAACATCATTATTACCAAAGCGAAATCAGACCCTCCTGTAGGAAAAAAAGTAGCCATACAGGAAATCATCATCACCGGCAGGGTTACTAGCGAACAAGGAGAACCGCTTGAAGGGGCCACAGTACGCGTAAAGGGCAGTACGCTTGTGGTAACCACCGATGTCAATGGAAACTTCCGCATCCAACTGCCAAACCGCGATCAGGTGCTGGCATTTTCCATAGTCGGCTATACGCCAATGGAGATGCCCGTAACTACGGGCAATGTCATCAATGTGACCATGCAAGAACAGGTAAGCGATTTGGATGAGGTGGTGGTGGTAGGTTATGGCACGCAACGAAAAGTAAACCTTACGGGTGCGGTAGATCAAATCACTGCTGAGGCATTCCAGAACCGACCTATCACAAATATTTCCCAAGGTTTAGTAGGGGCTTCTCCAAATTTGAATATCCGCATGTTGGACGGTAAGCCGACCCAATCGCCAGAGTTTAATGTCCGGGGCACGACTTCAATCGGGCAACAAGGTAGCGCGTTGATCTTGATAGATGGAGTAGAAGGCGATCCACGTATGTTGAACCCAAACGATATTGAAAGCATATCCGTATTAAAAGACGCTGCTTCAGCCTCCATCTATGGGGCACGCGCCGCTTTTGGGGTGGTATTGATTACCACTAAATCCGCATCTGAAGGAAAAACATCCATTACTTATTCAACAAATTTCTCTTCAAAATCGCCAACAACCGTCCCGGATAACATCACGGATTCTTATCCTTGGGCCCAAGGCTTTAGCGATGCATGGTCGAGATGGAATGACAATGGCAATACACCCACAGCGGTAAACAAAACCCTACCATTTTCGCCTGCATATTTAGCCGAAATAAAAAGGCGGTGGGAGGACCCGTCCCTACCAAGGATAGAAGTAAATCCATCTACGGGAGAGTACCAATATTTCTACAGTACTGACTGGTATCGCGAATTGTATAAAGACCAGTTTTTGGCGCAAGACCATAACCTGGCGCTTTCCGGTGGGAACGAGAAGACCGCATTTTATTTGAGTGGCCGCTACAATGGGCAAGACGGGCTTTTCCGATATAATTCAGACACCTATTCCATGTATAATTTACGGGCGAAAGGCACCATTCAACTTACCCAATGGTTGCAAATGGAAAATAATACGGAATACTCGCGGATGGACTATCATCAACCATTGAACGTTGGGGAAGGCAGTGGCATTTGGCGTAATATGGCCGACGAAGGCCATCCCCTAGCCCCGTTGCTGAATCCGGATGGTACCTTATCCTTTCCCGCGGCTTATACGGTAGGCGACTACTATATCGGAAGAAACGGCACGGATAACGCGCGACGGTTCCTGAAGAACAGAACAGCTGCCAAGGCTGAATTTCTTGATAAAAGCTTGACACTACGTGCTGATTTTACCTTCCAAAGTACAGATATCGGTTCGCAACAAAACCGGGTTCAAGTGCCATACAGCCGTTACGAAGGGGTAATCGGCTACACAGGCACCAACACAAACGACCTGGAAGAGCGTAGACAAACGACGGAATATATTGCTACAAATATCTATGCCAACTATGTAAAGTCAATTAATGCTGCCCACAACATCGGTTTATTGGTTGGCTACAATTATGAGCAGTCGCTGTATAAAAACCTGACCGCACGGCGTAATGGTATTGTATATGCCGATGCGGATGACATCAATCTGGCGCTCGGGCAAAGCATTCTTACCACAGGAGGCAATCAAAAATGGGCTATTGCCGGTGGATTTTTTCGTGTGAATTATGATTTCAAGGAACGGTATTTACTTGAAGTAAATGGCCGTTATGATGGTTCCTCAAAGTTCCCCACTGACCAACAATGGGCCTTCTTCCCATCGGCATCCGTCGGTTGGCGGATTTCTGAAGAGCCGTTTTGGAAGGTAAATCCCAAGGCTTTGTCCAATGTAAAGTTACGGGCCTCTTATGGTTCATTGGGTAATGGAAATATTAACCCTTATTCGTTTACGGAGAACTTTGTCATCTCCCAATCGGGTCGTATCATCAATGGGATCCGTCCGCAACGAACAGGACAACCGGGCGTTGTTCCTGAGGGATTGACCTGGGAAACGTCCACAACGGGCAATATCGGTTTGGAATTTTCAAGTTTGAACAACAGGCTCCAGTTTGTGGGCGATCTGTATCGTCGCTGGACAAGTGACATGTTCACCACCGGGCCGACATTGCCCGCTATCTATGGAACGACCGTGCCGAAAGGGAATTATGCCGACCTGGAAACCACCGGATGGGAGATTTCCGTCAATTGGATGGATCGTTTTACCTTAGCCGAAAAACCATTTAATTATGACGTCCGATTTACCTTATCCGACTATCGGGCCACAATCACAAAGTACAACAATAGGGACAAATTGCTGACGGACTACTATGTCGGCCAGCGTGTCGGGGAAATATGGGGTTATCAGGTAGAGGGCCTTTTCCGTTCGGAAGAGGAAATCGCAAACTCACCCTCCCAGCACAACATCCCGAATACCAATACCCGGAAAAACTATGTTGGGGATATCAAATTTAGAAATTTGGATGGGGACAGTGTTATTTACCAGGGCCTGAACCGCGTTGGTGATTCAGGCGATAAATCCATTATCGGCAATTCGGAACCGCGGTATACGTTTGGGTTTAATTTTTCTGGCGATTGGAATGGCTTTTTCCTATCGGCATTTTTCCAAGGGGTAATGAAGCAGGATTACTACCCGTCACCGGAGGCGCGATTCTGGGGGCAGTATAATCGTCCCTACAATCAATACCCGCGCTGGCAAGAGGCCAATATGTTCAGGGAAGAGCTTGGAAATTTCGATGCCTATATGCCACGTCTTGTTGGTTATATCGCCCAGGGAACAGGGCGTGCTTTGAATGTGCCGAATGACCGGTATCTGCAGAATGCGGCTTATATTCGATTGCGAAACCTGCAAGTGGGCTATACGATTCCAATGCAACTTGTCTCGAGAATTCATGCAAATGATTTGAAAGTATATGTCTCTGCCGAAAATCTATGGACATGGTCACCGATGTACAAATGGACCAAAGATACGGATGTGACTAATATCTATGGGTCCGACCGTGATTTGAGCAGTGATGGTAGGGGTAGGAGCGGAGACGGGTACAATTACCCGATGCTCAAAGCCATTTCAGTAGGATTAACCCTTAATTTTTAATCTTGAATAATCATGAAGACATTTCGTTATTTATTGCCAATATTGATCATCATCTCGCTAGCGTCATGCGATCTGGATGAAATCCCCGTGGATACCGCAACAAATCAGGCGATCTTTGGCTCAGCAAGCGGTCTTGAACTTTATGCCAACTCGTTTTATGATATTTTGCCCGGAACAGATGTTGGTGTGTTTCAGAGTGACGATGTATCGGATTTGGTTGCCCGAAACGGGGTGGATAATTTATTGGCCCCCGGGGCGTTAAGCCCCATTACAAGCTCTGGATGGAGTTGGACAGACCTCCGTAATATCAACTATTTTATTGAGAATGCCGAAGAAAGCACCGTGCCTGAGAAAAATCATTACATTGGGATGGCCCGTTTCTTTCGCGCATTGTTTTATTTTGATAAAGTAAAACGCTTTGGGGATGTGCCTTGGATTGACAGAACGATCGAAATAACAGACAGTCTTACGCTACACGGACCTCGTACAAACCGTTTCGAAGTAATGGATAATGTGTTGGCCGATCTTGATTACGCCATAACAAACATTACATTGGCAACGGACCCTACGAGCACTAGGATTACCAACAATGTTGCTCGAGCCTATAAAACAAGGATATGTCTCTATGAGGCGTCTTTTAGGAAGTACCATACGGATTATAACATGCAGTCTACTGCTGATGCATGGTACCAAGAGGTGATAAAAGAGGCGGACAACATCGCAGGCTTCTCCTTGCATCAGGGCACATTACAAGCGCGGTCTTACCGCGAGATTTTCATCACCAAAACTCCTTATGCAGACGAAACGATCTTGGCCGTGGCATTGGATGCCAGCCTACAGGTATTCAGTTCGGCAAACCGGCGGTTTATAAGCCCAACATATGGCAACCGCCCAAGTTTGACCCGTAATTTTGTAAACACCTACCTCAAGCTGGATGGCACGCCTTTTACCGATAACCCGAATTATCAAATGACACCATTTGTGGATGAAGTAAAAGATCGTGACCTGCGGCTGAAACAAACCATCCGCTTGGGAGACTATCGACGAACTGAAAACGGGGTTCCCATGGTGGCACCTCCAAATTTCAATCAGACGGTTACCGGATACCAGCCCATAAAGTGGTGTTATGACGAGCGCTTCCCTTATGATGATGAAAGTAGGAATGATAATGCCCACATCATCATGCGTTGGGGAGAGGTATTGTTGAACAAGGCGGAGGCTTTGGCAGAATTAGGTGCAATGACCAATGCGACATGGGCAGCAACTATTGGCGCTTTGCGCCAGCGTGCCGGTATCACGGGTGCAACACTCACTACCATGCCATCCATTGCTGACCCATACCTGGTTAATTTTTACCAAGGAAAGTTTACCAATGCGGTATTGCTTGAAGTTATGCGCGAACGAGCCGTTGAATTGATCTTCGAAGGGCTTCGACCCGATGACTTAAAAAGATGGCGAATTGGTAAGCTGTTCCAGGATGCCCCGATGAATGGTATGTATGTGCCCGCTTTGGGTGAGTATGATCTGAACGAGGATGGGATCATGGATGTTTATTTCTATCAGGGAAGCAAGCCAACTTCTACGAATCCTTCAATTGCTTTTGTGGATGTATCTCCATCTACGGCTACGGGGAGGATACAACTGTCCAATGGAACATCGGGTGAGGTGAGGTGGAACCCTGGAGTCCGCGAATGGCTGGATAAAAAGTACCTATATCCCATTCCCGAAACTGATCGGGATCGGAATCCGGCACTTGGACAAAATCCGGGCTGGTAGTTCATATAGTTTATTTCATCATGAATGGCAGGGGCTGCTTTATGGCCTCTGCCATATCATTACAAATCAAGCATGTAATTATGAGAGCATCTATTATAATCGTTTTCTCCTGTTTTTTCATTTTTGCCGGATGTGGCCAAAAACGGAACGGTACCACCGACATCAATGTGGCAAGCTATAACCTGCGGATGGACACACCAAGGGATAGCCTAAATGCATGGCCTCACCGTAAGGAAAATGTAAAAGCCTTGATCCAATACCACGATTTTGATATTATCGGTACCCAAGAAGGTTTTATTCACCAATTAAATGACCTTTGTGAAATACCAGCGTATGCCTACTTTGGAGCAGGCCGTGATGATGGTGAGCATGCCGGCGAACATTCGGCGATTCTTTATAAGAAAGACCGCTTTAGAGTCATTGATTCTGGAAACTTTTGGCTGAGCGAAACTCCGGATGAACCCGGATTGGGCTGGGATGCGACTTGTTGCAATAGGATATGTTCGTGGGCAAAATTCGAGGATAAGGATACCAAAAAACAGTTTTACGTATTCAACGCACATTTTGACCATCAAGGGGTAATTGCCCGTCAGGAATCGGGAAAGCTAATGGTGTCAAAAATAAAGGAAATCGCTAAGGATGAGCCTGTTATTTGCACTGGAGATTTTAACTCTACACCGGAAACTGAACAGATTAAAGCCATTTCATCGATACTTAATGACACTTATTCCATTTCAAAGTTACCGCCTTATGGTCCTGTAGGGACTACTAATTCTTTTAATTTCACTGCACTAATGAAGCATCGTATTGATTATATATTCGTAAGTAAGCATTTCGATGTATCAAAATATGCGGTGCTAACCGATGCCAAAGACCAGCGTTATCCTTCTGATCATCTTCCGGTAGTGGCGGCTATTCGTCATATGGAATAGGGAGTTGCAAGTTTTCAAAACAAATCGCGATATTAGCGGAATCCAATTAATAACAAATCAGATAAGATCCTACGGATTCAAGCTATGAAATACTTATTGATGCAACTACTTGTACTATGTACCACAACCTCATTGCTAGCCCAATCCTACCAACCCAATTGGGAATCGCTTGACAAACGCGAAACCCCACAATGGTGGTCTGATGCCAAATTTGGCATCTTCATCCATTGGGGGCCTTACTCGGTGCCTGCCTATGCCCCAGTAGATGAAGTAGAAGGAGTATATGAAAAATATGCCGAGCATTATGAAAACCGGCTGTTGCATGGCAACAAGTTTTTTGCTGAATACCACCGCAAGACGTACGGTGACCACATCACTTACCGTGATTTTGCCCCGATGTTTAAAGCGGAGCATTTTCAGGCCAACAAATGGGCAGATCTATTTAAGCGTGCAGGAGCTAAATATGTCGTGCTCACGTCCAAGCACCATGATGGATTTTGTTTATGGCCTAGCCAATATAGCCCCCGATGGAACAGTATGGATATCGGTGCCAATCGTGATTTAGCGGGAGAACTCACGCAAGCGGTAAAGGATGCCGGGCTTCATATGGGATTCTACTACTCCTTGCTGGAATGGAGCCACCCGCTCTATAAAAAAGAAACCATCCACAACTGGGTGGATACCCACATGATTCCCCAAATGAAGGAGTTAGTCAGTGCCTACCAACCTGAGATCATTTTTTCAGACGGTGAATGGGACTATCCGAGTGAGACATTGAAGAGTGTTGAATTTTTGGCCTGGCTGTATAATGAATCTCCGGTAAAAGAGCATGTAGTGGTGAATGACCGTTGGGGCAAGGAAACCCGCAGCAAACACGGCGATTACTATACCACGGAATACGATTTGATTCATAATGAGAAGGGTATAGGTGATAAAGCTACCCACCCTTGGGAAGAAAGCCGGGGCATTGGCACGTCATATGGGTACAATCAATTCGAAACCACCGCACATTATTTCTCGTCCAAGCAACTCATCGATCTATTAATAGATAAGGTAAGCAACGGAGGTAACCTCTTACTTAACGTGGGGCCTAAGGCTAACGGCCTTATCCCCGTAATCATGGAGCAACGTTTGCTTGACATGGGGGAATGGCTAGCCGTGAATGGTGACGCCATCTATGGGACAACGGCATGGCAGGAACGCCCCAATAATAAAGCGAATGAGCCTGTTTATTATACACGCAAAGGCAACGATCTCTATGTCATCTGTACCCGCTGGCCTGAGCAACCTATTCATGTGCCTATTGACGGGAAACCCCAAAACGTCTCCTTGTTGGGTTCGGATGCAACGATTAAAACAAGCAGCAAAGGCAAGGCATTATCCATTACACCTCCTGCCGTTGGTCCAGCCGAAATGCCTTGTGCACATGCTTGGGTATTTAAATTGGAAGGGATATTGCAGTGATCGTGCAAGACGAAGGGAACGGGAATGGCTAATGACAAAAACATCAAACATCTCAGCATAATCGTATCAGGCAAGGTACAGGGGGTATACTTTCGCCTGGCTACTAAAGCGGTGGCCAATCAACTCGGTGTGAAAGGTATTGTGTGCAATATACCCGACGGCACCGTTTATATCGAAGCAGAAGGCGACCGCTTCGCTTTAGACGCTTTTCTTGAATGGTGCAATGAAGGACCTGATAGAGCTCTAGTTGAAAAGGTAGCGTATCATGAGGGAGAAGTAAAAAACTATCGTAATTTTGAAGTCATCAAGAAATTGGGTAGTTGACTTTAACGCATTGAAAACTTGTCTGCACTAAAAAAATTTGCCGGTCAAACCGCAATCTATGGGTTGAGTACCATCATCGCAAGGCTAATTAATTTTGTGCTCACGCCGCTTTTTGTACGGCAGTTCCCTACGGCCGTATATGGAATTTTCACCCAACTATATAGCTGGGCGGCCATGATCAATGCCGTGCTTGCTTTTGGCATGGAAACGACCTTCTTCCGCTATTTGCAAAAGCATGAGGGCAACCAAAAGAAGGTGCTCAACAACAGCTTCGTGGTTATCTTATTTGCTTCAGCCCTTTTTTTAGCGACGATGTTCTTGTTTTCTGCCTCGATTGCCGCGTGGCTAAACAACGGACAGTACGACAGTGATTATAACCGGTATGTGCGCTATTTTGCCCTTATCCTCGCGGCCGATGCGCTTGCGGTCATCCCGTTTGCACAATTGCGTGCCCAAGGTCGCCCCATCCGGTTTGCGGTGATTAAGCTGATTAATATCCTAACATTCGTTTGCCTCAACCTAGTGTTGATTGTGGCCATTCCTTGGCTGATGCAGCAGGTGCCTAGCTCGGCAGCATATTTTGCAGGCTGGTACAAGCCCGGCTGGCTGGGCTACGTATTTATGGCCAATCTCGTGGCCAGTGGACTGACATTGCTGCTTTTGATTCCGGAAATCCGCCGGATCCGCCTGCAGGTGGAGCGTAAGCTTTTGGTAGATATGCTTTCCTATAGCTTCCCCATTTTGGTGGCCAACATCTCGTTTATCATCAACGAATACCTCGGTAAAATCATGATACCGCTGCTGATACCCGGCGAGGCGGGGAAGATTGACAACGGAATATATGGTGCTGTATCTAAGATAGCTGTATTCCTGAGCATAGCGGTGCAAGCATTCCGTTTAGGGGCAGAACCATTCTTTTTTAGTTATTCCAAAAATGAAAATGCCCGTAAAATCTATGCACTCATCATGGACTATTTCATCATCGCCATGGTTTTGGTCATGGTGGGTATTACTGCTAATATTGATTGGCTGAAATATTTTATCGAAGGCGATGGTGCCGAACAACAGGCATTATACTGGTCGGGACTGCATATTGTGCCCATCTTGTTGCTGAATTATGTGTTGTTGGGTGTTTACATGAACTTATCGATATGGTATAAATTGACCGACCAGACCCGGTTTGGATTGTATATTTCGGGAATCGGAGCGGTCGTGACGGTGGTGCTTAATGTGATTTTGATCCCTCGTTTCAGTTACGTAGGTGCAGTTTGGGTCACATTATTAGCCTATGCATGTATGGTCGTGTTATCCTACCTTTGGGGACAACAGCGGTATCCCATTCCCTATCGCGTAGGCAAAAACATCACTTATATCTTGGCAGGAGTAGCTGTTTGCTGGTTGGCCTTTGATGTGTTTGATCGCCATGTCATCATTGGCAATGTGTTGTTATGCGCATTTGCGGCAATTGCCTTTTTTGCTGAGCGAAAGACGTTAATGGCGGTATTAAAAAAGTAAAGGGGAGTGTTAAGCGACTTCCATCTCGAATTGCTCGCTGATTTCATCAAGTACAGCATGGATATCGTTGATGTCGGTAAGTGAAACCAATCTCATTCGGTATTCCTTGAAGTGGGGTATGCCTTTGAAATAGTTGGCATAATGTCGGCGCATCTCAAAAATACCGGTTTTGTCGCCTTTCCATTCCACGGATTTTTGCAGGTGGGTACGGCATACGTCCACACGCTCTATAATCGTAGGGCCCGCTAATCGTTCGCCTGTATTGAAAAAATGTTTGATTTCACGGAAAATCCAAGGATAGCCTATGGATGCTCGACCGATCATGATACCATCCACTTCATATTCCATACGCCAAGCTGCAGCCTTCTCGACGCTATCTACGTCGCCGTTTCCAAAAATGGGAATGCGTATGCGGGGATTGTGCTTTATATCACGAATCATGCGCCAATCGGCTTGCCCCTTGTATAGTTGTGCACGAGTGCGACCGTGGATGCTGAGGGCTTGGATGCCCACATCCTGCAAGCGTTCGGCCACTTCATACACGTTTTTGGTGTTATCGTCCCAGCCTAGGCGGGTCTTCACGGTCACGGGTAAGGGTGTAGCCTCCACTACGGCCTTGGTCATGGCCACCATTTTTTCGACATCTTGCAGCAAGCTCGCCCCTGCCCCACGGCAGGCTACATTTTTTACGGGGCAGCCATAATTGATGTCTATCAGATCGGGATTAACGTGGGAGGCAATTTCGGTAGCCTCGCGCATGGTATTGATATCGCTACCGAATATTTGGATGCCAATGGGTCGCTCATACTCGAAGATATCGAGCTTCTGCCGACTTTTAGCCGCATCGCGGATAAGCCCTTCGGAGGAAATAAACTCGGTATACATCATGTCTACCCCATTTTGCTTGCACACAAAACGGAAGGGTGGATCGCTTACATCCTCCATGGGTGCGAGGAGCAAAGGGAATTCACCCAAATCGATATTTCCAATCTTCACGGACATGCAGTGTATTACATTATTCGGCTGCAAAAATACGGAAAATTATCTATCCGTTCGTTTTCCAGTAATGACAAGATGAAACGTATGGCTTCTGATAACAAAACCGTTAATAAAATTACTACCCACATTAAATAGCCAGTTCGAGCAATACCGGGCAATGGTCAGAATGTACAGCTTCGGGCATGATGTAAGCACTGACGATTTTATCTTCAAGTGTTTTGCTCGCCATATTGTAATCGATACGCCAACCCAGGTTGCGTGCCCGTGCGTTAGCCCTGAAGCTCCACCAGGTATAGTGGTGTGGTTCGGGGTTGAGATGCCGGAATGAATCGACGTATCCAGTGTTGACGAAGTTTTCCATCCATTCGCGCTCGGCGGGTAAAAAACCGGATGAATTGGCGTTACTGATGGGGTTGTGAATATCGATGGAGCGATGGCAGATATTATAGTCGCCACAAATGACAAGATTTGGCAGCTCGCGACGCAACTTATCACTATATAGTTGGAAATCATCCAAAAAACGATACTTGAAATTCTGCCGAATATCGCCTGTGGTGCCCGAAGGGAAGTAGGTGCTCATCACCGATATGCCTTCAAAATCTGCACGTATGATACGGCCCTCGCGGTCATAGTCATCATGACCGCAACCGTATTCAACGTGCTTGGGGGAAGTTTTGGTCAAGATGGCCGTGCCGCTATATCCTTTTTTTTCAGCAGGGTACCAGTAGTGCTCATAGCCCATTTGTTCAATAAGCTGTAGTTCCAGTAATTGATCCGGTGTGGCTTTGATTTCCTGTAGGCACACCACATCTGCTTTGGAGGCTTTGAGCCATGAGAGCCAATCTTTCCGAAGGGCTGAACGGATACCATTGACGTTGTAGGTGACGATTTTCATTTTCTTTGTGACTAGGGACCAATGGAGGTAATTAGTGGTCGGTAATTCATCACTGGTCGTCGACAACTATTAATATTTTGGCTTGAATAAATCTAAAAATTTAGTCAATATGTTGTTTTTGGGTTCGAAACCAGCTAGCTCCCGCTCAAGGTTAATGGCTTCTCTCCTAGTAAGCAAATACATATCCATACGTTGGTTTTCCAGCGGTCGGTCGTTCGGATCAGTGTTTACTGTAGCAATACTATCGATTACCGACACCCCTGAAATCAACTCACCAAAAACAGTATAATTTTGATCGAGATGGGGCACGCCACCAAGCATTTTATACACTTGGCGTTGGTACGAGGGGATTTTGCGTCCACCAAGGCGCATTTGCTCCAAACTATCTAGGCCCCTATCCGTAAATATACGCCCTTGTACAAGATAAAACTGGGATCCACTTGAAGCCTTTTCAGGATTATTATCGCGTGCTGCTGCTATAACCCCTTTCTTATGGAAGAGGCTATCGTTGAATTCGGCGGGAATGGTATAGTCTGGCCCATCTTCTCCCAAGCGTTGCCGCTCTGCGGCATACCGAGAATTGGGATCGCCCCCTTGAATCATGAAATTTTGGATGACACGGTGGAATAACAAGTCCTTATAATATCCCTCACGGACTAATTTGGTGAAATTATCACGATGTAATGGCGTTTCTTCGTACAACTTCAACAGGCATTCGCCTTTGGAAGTGATAATGCGTACATATTTGTGGGGTGGATTGGCTGCATGTAATATAACATGCCATGCGATGAGGGTAATTAATATAATGGTTTTCTTCATGTATTTGTTATGTTATGCCTTTAAGCAATAGGCCTATCCCTACTGATAGACTTCATCAAAATAGTCAATAATGAGCGACTTGATAATCATTTCCTGTTCCAGTAAGGTGTAGTTTGGTATAGGATTGACGAGGTGCCAATGAGGCCAGCCATCTTGATCAAGCCCTTCCAGCTTATAAAAGCCCATTGCACTGAATAGTCGGCAAGTAGCAATATGCATCAATTCCTCCTTCTGTCTTTTGTTGAACTTCATTGGGCCTTTGCCCAATTCCTGTACACCAATGAGAAACAAAAGCACTTTGATATCTGGTATTTCCATCTCGAACTGCTTTGCTGTCTCTTGCTGCAAAGCCGTCCATTTTTTGTTGATTTCTGAAGCATTCACGGTACAAAGATAAGTATTTATTGTTTTGTTCGTCGGGCGGTTTTCGTCTTCCGCGTCTTTTCATCGGACAGCAACTGTGTGACAAATCACCTTTTCCGGCAACACTTTGGGGAATTGTTTCTACAGAAATAATAACGACACCACTTAAAGATAACGGTCGCTCGTAGAAAAAACTATTGTATATATTGGATTTAATCAATTACTAGGTTGATAGTCAGCTTAGTCTTTTGGTATGATGCGATGAAAGGCATTACCTAGTGGGTTCAATATTTCGGTTTGGCACAATATTCCTGACTATAAGAGAACATATGTGTTAGAAAAATCTTTAACAATATAACATTCCCTTGTGACCATATTCCTTCATAAGGGTAAGTTGAAAAAGAACGGTAAATTACTTTAGTATAGTATGAACTGTTTGTTTTAGTATCTGGAAAGGCGTCACTTCGGTGACGCTTTTTTTATTTCCCCAAGATCCGCAGCAATTCCCTACAACGTATTTCTATTTGCTGATATACCAACTCAAACAAGCGACTATCAAAATATGGATCGGGTACTTCGCTGTCTTCGAGAAATAACCTTACTTTGCTGCGTTGTTGTTGCGATTCAGCCAAGGCCAAGATTCGATTCAGATTTTCTCGATCCATCACTAATATATGGTCATACTCATCGAAGTGACGGGGGTTGAACTGTTGGGCCCGTTGGCAGCTAATATCAATTCCATGATTCCCGGCAACAGCAACGGCCCGGTCGTCTGGCGGTTCGCCTACATGCCAGCCTCCTGTGCCTGCCGAATCGACCACCCAATCCAATCCTTCGCTATCGGCCAAGTGTTGCAATACACCATGTGCCAAGGGTGAGCGGCAGATATTGCCTAAACAAACCATTAGTATCTTCATTTATCATTTAATTTGCTATGTGAAAAAGTGTCTTTACTTCTCACCGACCATATTTGAACCTTGATATAAAATCAGGGCTATTTTAAAACTGCAGTGTAAATACACTGCCGTGACCTTCCTCACTATGTACCAAGATATTGCCTCCGTGCAATAGCATGATTTGCTTGCTGAGTGTAAGCCCCACACCGCTTCCGGTCTTTCGGGTGGTAAAGAACGGAATAAAAATATTTTCGAGCAAATCTGCGGGGATTCCTTTCCCATTGTCACTTACCTTGATTTGCGGCTTTCCCTCATTGGCGGAAGCGGAGAGGGAGATATATGGAGCGGAGATCTCCTTGACCGCTTCCATGGCGTTTAGTAACAGATTAATGAGTACCTGTTCGATGAGATTTACATCCAATTCAAGTTGCAACTGGGTGTCTTTCAAGATAATGTCCAACTCGATATTTTTTTGTATCAAGGATGGTTCCATGAGTTGGTAAAGATTTTCAAAAAGATCGGATGCGTATACCTTGCCGATATTTGGTCGCTCAATTTTGTTGAGTGAGCGATAAGTGCCCGCGAATTTGAGCAAGCCCTCACTCCGGCGCTTAATGGTTTCTGTGCCCAACCGGATATCCTCCAGTTCCTCGCTGTTGGGCATTCCATCCAAGCGGCTTTTCAATGTGTCTGCAAGGGAAGATATGGGCGCAATGGAGTTCATGATTTCATGGGTCAGCACGCTAAGCAGTTTTTGCCAAGCTTTGGCTTCCGTTTCATCGATAGCTTCATTGACATTTTGGTACACTACAAGCTGGTATTTCCCTTCAGGTGTTTGAAAATGACTGGCGGTAAGCAACAGCTTGATATTCCCTCCTGCGGAATTTACAGTGAGCAGGGTCTGTTCGCCCGGCACCAATTGTAATGTCTTTTGATAGAGGTCCGCGTTTTTACGTTTCAGGCCTTCAAATCGATGTAAATAAGGAATGCCAAAGAGTTTTTTGAATGCTTCATTCATCCATACGATTTCGTGAGAAGTGGTATCATATGATAGGATGGCCGTGTCTACAATTTCCAAAATTTGGTGTAGATATTGGTATTGGGTTTCGCGTTCGCTACTAATTTTCTTGAATACGTTATTGATTTCATTGAACGCACTCCTTAAGGGTAGCAATTCTGCGGTGGCATGACTGAGCGGAAAGTGGCGCGTAAAATCGCGGTAACGCGCGGCCTCGGCAAATTCTTCGAGCTCACGGTATGCACGTGACTGCGAGCGGAAATTGAGTGTCAACATCCAGATACAAAATGGGGTTAACAACATCGCATATAAGTATTCCTGTCGAAATAGTAAGTAAGCCAAGCCAGTCAATGCTCCCATTAGCAGTACTGCCCGGAAAAATATCAACCGCCTGAATCGCCGCATTCTTAAATATCGTATTTGCTCAATCTTCTATACAAGGCCGTGCGGGTAATGCCCAATTCCTTGGCTGCCTTACTGATATTTCCGCCATGTTTTTCTACTACATTACTGATGGTGATACGCTCCAGTTCAACAAGGTTATGTTCATCGGGTATATTGGTTTTATTCTTGCTGTTTTCTGGAACATGTTCAATCGGAGAAAAGATGAGGTCTTCGGCTTTGAGCGATTCACCTTCAGCCATGATGATTGCCCGTTCAATGCTATATTGCAGTTCACGGACATTACCTGGATAGTGGTATTTGAGCAGTTTCTGCTCAGCCCTTTTGTCGAGATCTATGGTAGACTTCATGTATTTTTGGGCATATTTCCCCAGGAAATGTCGGGCAATCCGAAGGATATCTTCTCCCCGTTCCCGAAGGGGGGGTACCTGCAAATCAACCGTGTTGATTCGGTATATCAGGTCTTTTCGGAATCGATGTTCGTTAGCTAAATCGGCCAATGGTACATTCGTGGCACAGACCAATCGGATATCTATTGAAACTGGAGTGTTGCTGCCTAGCGGGATGACTTGCCTGTTTTGAAGTACGCTGAGCAGTTTGGCTTGTTGCTGCAGGGAGATGTTGCCAATTTCGTCAAGGAAGAGCGTACCGCCATTGGCAGCTTCGAAGCGTCCTATACGATCCTCCCGAGCATCGGTGAATGCTCCCTTTTTGTGACCGAATAACTCACTTTCGAATAAGCTTTCCGTAAGCGCTCCTACATCCACCTTTACAAAAGGCTTATCTGCCCTTCGGGATTGCTTATGTATGGCGGTGGCGATGAGGTCTTTTCCCGTTCCGTTCTCTCCCAGGATAAGGATGTTGGCATCGGTAGGGGCAATTTTGCTAATCTTGTAGAGGAGATCTTGCATAACTTCGGATTCTCCGATGAGCTCAAGGTCAGTCCCTGTTTTGTTGTCGGCAACTTTCTTGTTGT
Organism: Parapedobacter tibetensis; assembly: GCF_024704835.1. GTDB lineage: Bacteria > Bacteroidota > Bacteroidia > Sphingobacteriales > Sphingobacteriaceae > Parapedobacter > Parapedobacter tibetensis. The sequence continues at coordinate 59,034 of NZ_JAMXBE010000011.1, read as the reverse complement.
CTTTTTTGGATAACAAGCCAGCAATAACAGCCATCAGCTGTTCATTCTGCCAAGGTTTGACCACGAAATCAGCGGCACCCTGTTTAAGCGATGTGACGGCTAAATCGATGGCCCCATAAGCCGTAATCATGATCACAGGTAACTCAGGCTTGCTTGTTTTAATGCGATTAAGCCAGTATAGGCCTTCGTTCCCTGTATTGATGGTGCTTTTGAAGTTCATGTCAAGCAATACCAAGTCGGGCATTTCCTTGGATAAGATGGCCGGAATATTTTCAGGATTATGTTCGGTGATGACTTCGCCTACCTTCTGTTTTAACAACAGGCGTACAGCGGTCAATACATCTGGATCGTCATCTACAATTAATATGCGAGCGTGCTTCATGTATTTGAAAATTTATGGAACTTGTGAAGTAAAAAGCAAATACCTAACAAGGAGATGTAAAACTACAACTATATAGACACAAATAAAAGCGGATTGTTGCATCAATGTATAGCGACAATGCATATTCTGCTTTTTGGAAACAAACTAAATTTATTGCATTGAACTGCTAGGGCGATAACCGTGTAAAAAAAGTGAAAAAATAATTTTGAAAGTCCCGCAACTGCGCTATATTTGCATTCCCAAATAAAGAGAGCTTAGCTCAGCTGGTTCAGCTCATCCCGATTTTACATCGGGAGGGTCACTGTCCAAAAGGGTTAAAAGAAAAATAAAGGGAGATTAGCTCAGCTGGTTCAGAGCACCTGCCTTACAAGCAGAGCCACAGCTGACAGAATGTTGCCCGAAGTATGGTAAAATAAATGGGAGCTTAGCTCAGCTGGTTCAGAGCACCTGCCTTACAAGCAGGGGGTCACTGGTTCGAACCCAGTAGCTCCCACAGACACCCGCCAATCGGCGGGTGTTTTTTATTCTTGCCTAAATGTATGGTCTATTTATAGACCATCAGGAAAAGGATGATCATTGATAAGCTTATCTTCTGGACCAGCCGCGTGTGGTTAGAAGAGCTTGATAATTAGACAAATTCAAAGCCCCAATAAAGGTGTCCAAATCAAAGAGAAACAACTGCTCCATTCAATCAATACCCGTCTCACGTAAAGCCACATACATCGTGTCAACGGCTGCAGCTTGAAGCATACGGGTGAGGGGTACTGGCCTGATTAACTGAATCGAATAGGCCGTATCTGGAGCGGTTACCTTCCTTAGGATATTCCGATAGCTAAAACTTTCATGTCCGCCAAAAGGGCTTTGAAATGCCGCTGTAAGGGTGTTGAGTACTGAAGCCGGACGAAAGCGAACTTCGCTCTTTTCGGCATCCATGTTGGTATTCACAATATTGATGCATACAAACCTTACGTGATAAGGTGCGTCATGTTTGGTATTCCAATGGTTTTTAAGTGTCTCATAAATTTCAAGCGTGGTGGTCGTACCAGAGTTTTCATAAATACCGCCATCAATCAACCTTCCAACACCATCTAGGTAGTTATATGCATTGATGATGGGGAAAGCCTGGCTTTGGTTCACACATGTTATCAAGGGAATATTGTATTGCCTGTTGTGTTTTTTGAATAAACCATACAAATCCGTGCCAAGGCTAAAACTTCCCAAATCCACCGGCGAAAATACGCCCCGTTCACCCCGGTCTACGACAGCGCTATTGATAAATAACAACGGGAGGGTATAATTGAATTCCACATCATTTGCAGTCAATCCCGATTGCCCATTTGCAAGGCTTGTTATATACGGTGTGAGGTAGTCTTTTTCAAAGAACCCACTGATTTCATCCGCTTGCCGTATAGGTGTGGCGTCCGAATAGCCCATTACTTCCTCTTGCTGAAAATAATAATTTCTATCCTTTGGGAAAGCCCGTTGTATACCCGCAAGCCGGTCAAACACTTCATGCTTGATTCCTTCGAAACCATCGCCGATTAGTGCACCCCAAAATGAACTGCTCAAATAATTTTTAGCATAAATGGTTTTGAGCCGTGGTACCACCGACGTCGCCTGCGATGGCACATCCAAATAGCGATCGGCGAGGTACATGGCGGCGCCGGAGGTAGAACCCGATACCGTGGAAATGGAAAACACATGGTCTGCAAAGCGGTATGAACCCGTGCTTTCCAAACTATCCAAGTAATTCATGGCCATAAAAAACCATACCGCCGCTCTAGAGCCTCCGCCTTGGCCAGATATTAAGTACACCTTTAGTGTATCGCCAGGCGTTGCTGAACGATGTGCTATCCAGTTATCGAAATAGTCTACCAGCTTGGGCCTCAAGGCTGCCGTATACTCCCTTTCGGGCTGTGCCATTTCTTTGCGGATTCGATGCGAATTAATCGTATTAAAAAAAAATAAGAATATGAACCCAATAGCGACAAAACGTACAATGGGCCTATACCATACTGATACGGGCTTTCCTGGTTTTTCTCCATTAACAAGGTCGTATTTTTCTGGCCTGCTGTTATAAATCCATGTGATATTGAGCTGCGTGGTAATGAGTACATCAGCCAGGAAGAGGTAAAGAGAAATTACGATGATCAAAATGAAAACCGGGGAAAAGAAACTGATTTCAATTGGCCACCTGATGCCATTACAACATTGCAATAACACAGCCGCGGTAAGTGTTAGCGTCAGGGAGAGAATATGGATGTACTTGCTGACAAAATATGAAGTGCCGGCAGACCGCGCATCCACATTTTCTGAAAATTTCATATAAGCATAAATAATCAAGATTGCTATGAAGTTGGAGCTGATTACCAACCACATCAACCCTTTTACACTATCACGTAGCCAAAATCCCAATCCTCCGATGATGACTAGGAATAAACCAAACAGTAAGCCAATCGAGGCTACATAGTGAAGTGCTCTTTTTCTGTCGCTGTTTCCCCACCGAGTCGCATTGTCCCATAGATGCTGGAAAAGCGGTGGCACCCGCCGTTTACGGTATATCTTGTCTATTACCATAATAAAGGCACACAAAACAATAATGGTAACGATTGGAACAAGGGGATGGTTGGGGAAGAAGGAATAGGTTGTCACATACAGAAAAACCACCCAAGGAAGACTGGCGAAATACCGTATCGGGAATTGCCGGTTGTTGTTTATCGGGTGTGTTTGCTGCTGGTTAATGTTACTCACATCTTTGCCGTTATAAAGCCCGATGAGGCCAAGATATAACCACTGTGATTTAACGCGGCGTTTTAAAATGAATCTCCAAATATCGATAGCTAATACAGGGATTACCCAGTTGCTTATCGCTAGCATGGAAAACGAGGCAACCAGCAAAGGGATATTGATATAATGTTGCTCCCCGTTTTCTGCCAAGCTTGCTATGATGTCCCTACCTACCTGTACTTTCCATAAGATTATGGGTACCAATAAGGCCAAGAGGATATAAAAGCCGTTAAGCTTAAATGTGTTATACAATTTCAGTAAGATACCATACAGGGTGTTAGTATTCATCAGCCGATCTTTTAGGTTATGGTCAATATGTATCCTAGCAATATTTGTAGAAAATTGAAAAAAGCAAACCCAGATTATGATAAAGCACTTTATATTGCCCACCAAAATTAAGGTCAATATCGGGGATAATTACTTAAAAACCAATACCTAATATTAGGTATTTTAGATTTTTCGACTTATAAATGCAGGTGAGAGGCTTATGAATACGGGTACTATCAATCATAGAATTTCCAAGCGATGCCTATGCGCAGATTGGCATTATTCATGGGATATCTGCGCACGGTATAATAGCCTGTGGGCCAAACATATTGGTTTACAAAATTATAGCTGAGGAAAATATTGGCTCGCCGGATGGTTGCAGTGGTCCATACATCCAGGATGGGATACGTGGAAAATTCGATGCCTGCATTATCATTATCATTATAAAACTGACCGATATTGATGGCATAGGAAGGGGTACGGAACGGGGTGTTGAACCGGACATCAAAACCGAGATTAAAATCAACGACCTTATATAATTGACTGTTGAAATAAAAGCTATGCCAAGTATAGAGCTCTGGGATAGCAAGGACATCGTTGTAGTCTGATTTTTGATATACGGCATAATTATCCAAATGGAACTTGCCCAATGTGAAGTTCTGACCTACGGAAATCTTGAGTAAGTTGATGTTGCTCCCCAACTGGGCGGGCTCAATGACGCGGAACAATCGTGGATCATAATTATCATTGTCGACCTCTTTAAAATAGAGGTGATTGGCTATAAGGAAGTATTCTGCCTTACCTGTAAACCCAAGCTTGGCATTTTCATAAGCAAATGACAAATTGGTGGTCTTCGTTTTATCAAAATCATGCGCCCACTGATGATAAGTGTAATTGACCCGCTGAAACAGCTGTTCTGGTGACTTATTTTGGGTATAGGCCCCCAATACGATACGACCGATAGTTTTGCTGAGCAAGATATTTGCCTTGGCTTCATAAAGGTAATCACCAAAGTTGTTGCCTTGCACAATCTGGTTAAAATCTCCGGTAATGCTTACGCGGTCACTAAAACGATAGCCAATGCCTGCTTTAAGTATATTATTTTGTGAAGACGTATTATACCCCCTATCTCGATACCAATACATGTTGTGTTGGTACCCAAGGTCGAGCTTCACTTCATTTTTAACAAAAGCCAATGATTTGCCTCTCAGGTAAAAACTATAGTTAAAATCATTAGTAATGGTAGTAAGGCGGGTGGTGTCCTGTGTTAATACACTTTCACCAACCGGAAAAGCATCGTTGGCGTCTTCCTCATTTTTGTAAAATTGGAAATCGTGTGCACGCAAGCTGAAACTATGCGACATGCTGTTGGTCGGCAATAATTGTTGTTCTGGTTCTCCCGCATGGATGGTATCCAATCGACCCACAAACAAGCTTTGTCTGAGGAAAAAACTATTGTCGCGCCAGGTATGTCTCGGGCGCTCATCGCGGGCCGCCCGCAAACGGGTCGACTCCTCATTGCTGGCGCGCGTTTCCCCATCGGTAAATACACTGTCGTTTGTAATGGATCCATTTTCCGTAGCGATAAGCCTATTGAATACCGCATTAGTCAATAGGTTGTAGCGACGGTTCGGCGATTCGTACCATGAAAACACGGCGGCTTTCACGTCATTGTATCGTTGGTTGGTATAATAACCGTCTGCTCTTGCCGCATGGAATTCTCCCCCGATATTGAGCTGCGGATTGATATTTTGGGTTACTTTGGCCCGGATAATTTGGTCATCAAAAAAGAACCCCACATTGTACAACTCCGAAAAAGGGGCTCGGGCACGATAATATTTGATGGAATCCGGTTGGTATACATACCGTTCCAAACTACGGAATCCGGTCTGGAATCCGATAGTTTTATCGGGAATGAAGAGTAAATCGCGCGTGGCCAACCCGTAGCTGCCCAAATTTATGCTCGGGTTTCGGGGTTGGTTTTGCATGTTATAGTACTGGAGATTCTTATGGAGTGTGTCTATCTGGTAGGTAAATGTTCCTCGCTTCATCATAGCCAAAGTTGTGTAACGCACATACCTTGCTGTATAAATCACGGTGTCTTCCTTATTATCCTCTGCGGCTCTTGCAGAATCCAATGCGCTACTCCATTCTTCTTCCTCCTGAGCATATAATGCGGAGAGGAAGGAAAAGGAACACAGTATGAGCAACAAAATGCGCAGGTGACCGTTCATTGCTGCAAAGCTACCAATTCTTTCAATACAAGTGTCATTTTCGGTTCAGCCGTGGAAGCCACTTCTATAATTTCCTCAAGCGAGACAGGACGGAGGTCTTCATGGAACCCTTCATCTGTAACCACCGAAAGGGCAAAAACCGGTAGGCTCATGTGGTTGGCTACAATAACTTCCGGAACAGTGCTCATCCCTACAATATCTCCCCCAATCAAATGCATAAAGCGGTACTCGGCCCGTGTTTCTAAATTAGGGCCTTGAGCCGATACATATACGGCAGAATGCATGGTGATTTTATGTTTTTGAGCTATTTCCATACCCTCACGAATCATGTTGATGTCATATGGCTGGCTCATGTCGGGAAAGCGGGGGCCGAAACGGTTGTCGTTAGCGCCACGCAGCGGATTATCGGGTAATAGGTTGATGTGGTCATCGATGATGGCCAAATTGCCCTTAAGGATATTCGGGTTGAGTGATCCGGAGGCATTGGATACGAATAATTTTTGGATGCCCAAAGCCCTCATTACACGTACAGGAAAGGTAATCTGTTGCATCGAGTAGCCTTCATAATAATGGAGGCGTCCTTGCATGGCCACCACACGACGGCCATTAAGTTTGCCAAAAATAAGCTTTCCAGAGTGGAACTCTACGGTCGAAATTGGGAAATTAGGAATGTTGGCATACATCAGTTGATGAGTTATTTCAATCTCATCAACCAACTTGCCCAATCCTGTGCCCAAAATAATGCCGAATTCAGGAGTGAAATTGACTATGCAATGCTTGATGAATGCTACCGTCTCCTCTATCAAATGGTACATGGTTGTATGACTTAATGTGTCAAACTTAAACTAAATTTCTCAACAGTCAAAAGGCTTTCCTCAGGCTCGTGTGTCATTGCCGTGGTAGATACTGAGATAGCTATCATAACGACTCGACGCTATATCCCCTTCATTTACCGCCGCAAGCACTGCGCAGCCCGGTTCATTGATATGGCGGCAATTATTGAAACGGCATGCATTCATGAGGGCCCTCATTTCGGGGAAGAAGTGACTTAACTCTTGTTGTTCGATATCAATGATGCCCAATTCTCGGATACCCGGTGTGTCTATGAGTCGCCCACCAAATGGAAGTATAATCATTTCGGCAAATGTAGTGGTATGTTTTCCCTTATCAGACCAATCGGAGATATTGGCTGTACGCAATGCTGCTTCTGGATAGAGGGCGTTAATTAAGGTAGATTTCCCTACGCCTGAGTGCCCGGAAATCAATGTCGTCTTATCATGGAATAAACCCTTGATGACATCGATATTTGTACCCTTAAGTGCTGATACTTCATAGCAAGGATAGCCAATGGTTTTATAAATGGCTTCATATTCATGCAAAATAGCTATCCCTTCGGCGCTGAATAAATCCAGTTTATTGAATACGAGCCCCGCAGGCACATCATAAGCTTCGGCAGTAACCAAGAAACGATCAATAAACCCCAATGAGGTAAACGGTGAGGCCAAGGTAACCACCAAAAAGGCTTGGTCAAGGTTGGCTGCGATAATCTGCGCCTGCTTCGAGAGGTTTACTGACTTGCGAATAATATAGTTTTGCCGTTCATACAGCTGAGTGATAATGGCCGTGTATTGTTCAGGCTCCGGTGTGATATCCACCCAATCGCCCACGGCAATGGGGTTGGTTGTTTTGATTTCCTTGGTTCTGAATTTGCCCTTGATTCGACACTTGTATGGTGTATTATCCACAAGCACCTCGTACCAACTTCCTGTCGACTTCGTTACGAGGCCTTTCATTCATTCATCAAATTATATACCAATACGTATGTTGCCATTGCTACAAAAGTCGTAAAAATAATTGTATTTTGGTGAGCGGTGGCGGGAGATCGATGATGTGGTCATCAATTTCAAATCTATATCCTATCTTTGTATCCATACCAATAAGTCGAAGACACGTGAAAAAACTCTTCCTACTAGATGGCATGGCCCTGATTTACCGGGCTTATTTTGCACTGAGCAAGACTCCCCGGCTCACCTCTGCCGGCTTCAATACATCCGCCATCATGGGTTTTACCAATACGTTGCTTGAGGTATTGAAATCCCAACAACCAACCCATATCGCGGTAGTATTTGATACCATGGCGCCCACAAATCGTCATACCGAGTTTGAAAGCTACAAAGCTAACCGGCAAGCCATACCTGAGGATTTGGCTGCTGCTATCCCATATGTATATAAGCTCGTGGAGGGTTTCAATATCCCAATCATTGCAATGGATGGTTATGAGGCTGATGATATCATTGGAACGCTGGCCAAGCAAGCTGAGAAAAAAGGATATACCATATATTGCATGACGCCTGACAAGGATTTCGGGCAATTGGTGAGCGATAATATCTATATCTATAAGCCTGCACGGTTGGGTAATGGTGCGGAAATACTGGGGGTAAAGGAGATATTGGAGAAATGGGAAATATCGGACGTATGCCAAGTTATCGATATCCTCGGCCTTTGGGGAGATTCGGTAGACAATATTCCCGGTATTCCTGGCATCGGTGAAAAGACCGCAAAGGATTTGATCAAGCGCTTTGACTCCATGGAAAACATCCTAGCTAATACCGACCAGCTCAAAGGAAAGCAACGAGAAAATTTAGAGACTTTTGCCGAACAAGGACTGATTTCCAAGAAATTGGCCACCATCCAATTGGACGTACCCATCGAATTGGACGAAACTGCTTTGGAGCTCGATGGACCCAATAAGGAAGCACTTGAACCTCTTTTTGCCGAATTGGAGTTCAGAACACTCGGTAAGCGCGTATTTGGGGAGGAATTTAATATTTCGGAATCGAAGCCAACGACGGGTAAGCAGATGGATTTATTCGGTAATATAACGGGCAATCTCCAAAACATATCCGCAGCCGAAAGTGAATATATACCGCCAGCAGTTGGTAAAAATATCAGCAATACGCCACACGAGTACCTACTAGCCGATACGGTGGAACAACAGCAAGCGTTGGTCGCGCTGTTGTCGACGCAAAAGTGCTTCTGTTTTGACACGGAAACAACCGGAACAGATGCCAACACTGCCGACCTGGTAGGATTTTCATTTGCTATCGAACCAGGCAAAGCTTGGTATGTTCCTGCCCCAGCCAATGAGGAAGGAAGTCTGCGCCTGTTGGAATACTTCAAAGCTGTATTTGAAGACGAAACTATTGAGAAGATCGGACAAAACATCAAGTATGATATCTTGCTATTGGCCCGCTATGGGGTATCGGTGAAGGGGCAGCTGTTCGATACGATGCTGGCCCATTACCTCATTGACCCCGATACCCGCCATGGCATGGATGTATTGGCTGAGAATTACCTAGGCTATACCCCTGTATCGATTACCAGTCTTATTGGGCCTCGAGGTAAAAAGCAGGGCAGTATGCAAGATGTGAATGTGGAAGTCATTAAGGAATATGCTGCGGAAGATGCAGATATCACCCTCCAATTGAAAGCGGTCTTCAAGCCTATGCTGGAAAAAGCAGAAGCCATTGATCTGGCACAGAACGTGGAATTTCCATTGGTACATGTGCTTGCTGATATGGAACGTTCGGGTGTCAATATCGATATATCGGTGCTCAAGCAGCTATCAGAGATGTTGGAAAAAAGTATCCTTGAAACCGAAAAAACCATTTATGAAAAAGCTGGGGTCCGGTTCAACATTGCATCGCCCAAGCAATTGGGCGAAGTGCTTTTCGATAAATTACAGCTCGACCTTAAGGCCAAAAAGACAAAAACTGGACAATATAAGACTGGGGAGGATGTGCTTTTGGCGCTGGCTTCTAAAAGTGATATCGTAAAGGATATCTTGGAATTCAGGCAATTGCAAAAGCTCAAATCGACCTATGTGGATGCCTTACCTGAATTAATTAACCCGGCTACTGGGCGGGTGCATACCTCATATAACCAAGCGGTGGCCGCCACCGGGAGACTGAGCTCTACCAATCCTAACCTGCAAAACATCCCCATTCGAACGGAACGTGGCCGCGAAATCCGTAAGGCTTTCATTCCGAGGGACGACAGCCATACGATTCTATCTGCCGATTATTCGCAAATTGAATTAAGGTTGGTGGCCCATATGAGTGGCGATGAAGGCATGTTGGAGGCCTTTGCACAAGGATTGGATGTGCATCGAGCTACGGCGGCCAGGGTATACGGTATACCGTTGGAAGATGTCACATCCGAACAACGACGGAATGCCAAAGCTGTCAATTTTGGGATTATATATGGCCAATCTGCATTTGGGCTTTCGCAAAACTTGGGAATCCCCCGCATGGAGGCAGCACAGATCATCGAGCAGTATTTTGCTCAATATCCAGGTATCAAGAAATACATGAATGATACGATCAATTTTGCGAAGGAAAACGGCTACGTAGAAACGTTACTTAAAAGACGACGTTATCTGAGGGATATCAACTCAGCTAATCAAACCGTACGGGGTTTTGCCGAGCGAAATGCCATCAATGCTCCCATCCAAGGCTCAGCCGCAGATATGATTAAGGTGGCGATGATCGCCATCCATGAAGACATCAGGCGGCAAGGCCTGCAAGGAAAGATGACCATGCAGGTGCATGACGAACTGGTCTTTGATGTGCCAAAGACGGAGGTCCTTGTTTTCAAAGAGTTGGTAGAAAAGCATATGAAAAATGCCTTGACCATGTCCGTACCTATTATAGTGGAGATTGGAGAGGGGCGTAACTGGCTGGAGGCACACTAAACAACGGGTCGGAATATGAAGGTGCATTTGTTGATAGCTATATGGTTGGTTGCCGCATCAACTGTTTTTGCGGATGGCTTAGATACCGTAATATATGAACCTGTATATTATGAAGCGGCTCCCAACGGGATGACTCGTTTTTTCTATGATGATAATTATTACCTTGCCGATAAAAACTGCCAATTCAAGGCCATCGAGCGGGTAGGGAGATATGATTTCCAATTACAGACGTTCGTAGGTGAGTTTACTGATTTCAATAACCAAGGCACGACGATTTTACGTGGGAATTACCGAGATGGTAGGAAGGAGGGCGAATTTAAGGCTTACCACCCCAATGGCCAACTGAAATGGGAGGTGTCTTATTTACAGAATATTCCCCAAGAAAAGTGGAAATTTTACTATCCGGATGGTAAGCCGCTACTTGAGGCAGCATATGATGTGCAAGGCATGTGGATATACAATTTTTGGGACAATCGTGGGCGGCAGCGCGTCACTAACGGAAACGGAAGGTATGAGTTTGCCATTAGAACAGACGATTATAATGAATTTGGATATGTACGATACAATCGCAAAGGGAGGGTGGTGGCCGGCCGGCCGCACGGCGATTGGATTATTGAATATATCTTTGATAACAATAAGAAGGTTGGTGCTGGGCATGAACATTACCGGAATGGCCAATTCATAAGTGGATATGAAGCCTTTAAAGACGAAACGTTTGATAAGGAGCCGAGGTATCAGCTGGTGCCTTTTGATGTTTTCCGCCGAGCAGAATCGATGATTGGTAAATCGTGTACTATTGACGAATACACCGGCTTTACCAACTATTTGAGAAAACACTTAGAAGAGTGGTTTGAAGGCGAAATGGACGAGGTGCTTGAACCCCAGAAAATCGAATTTGTTATTTCCGTCAGCAAGACCGGGGAACCCCAAAAGATTGAGCCAATTTCCACTTTTCCCAACAAAATCCAAGCATCCTCCCTATTGAATGCATTCCGCTGGGTTGGTTTCTGGTTTCCGTCTTATGCAGACGGTGAATACATCGATGATATACTAATAGTCACCATGGAAGTATTCCCTAATATAGCTGAACGCAAATTGCGATTCTTCGATGTTAACATCCAACGAACGAAGGGCTTTTGATGCATAGGATTGACGTGGATATGACGATTCTTATCCTTATATTTGCCGGATAAATTTAGCGCATGACTATTCACAAAGAAGGGTATACAAGTATCGCCATTACACTATTAGTCATTTTTGTGGCCAACGCGCTGGTGCATTACTTTATACCCGGCAATACATTCGTCGTTTGGGCAGTATATATCCTTTCATTCTTGCTGTTCGTTGCGATTTTACAGTTTTTCAGAAACCCTAAACGGAACATCATCATTGATGAAAACATGATTTTATGTCCAGCGGATGGAAAAGTGGTCGTGATTGAAGAAACGGAGGAGACGGAATATTTCCATGACAGGAGGATACAAGTATCTATCTTCATGTCACCCATCAACGTACACATCAACCGTAACCCGGTGAGCGGGATTGTCAAGTTTTTCCGTTATCATCCTGGGAAATACCTCGTAGCTTGGCATCCTAAATCGTCTGCCCTCAATGAACGGACCAGTATTGCGGTGCAGACTGCTTCAGGCAAAGAGGTGTTGTTCCGACAGATTGCCGGAGCGATGGCACGACGCATTGTGTGGTATCTAAAAGAAGGCACAGCGGTAAAACAGGGTGAAGAATTTGGGTTTATCAAATTTGGCTCGCGAGTGGATGTGTTTCTGCCGTTGAGTGCCAAGGTAGATGTGAATATCGGAGATATGGTTTCAGGAGGGCTCACTATCTTGGGACGCTTTGAATAAGGAGGAGGATTGAGTATACGATGAGATTTCTATTGCTTGTTTTTATCAATGCATGTGCTGTGGGGTTATCCATTGCATGCGTGAATTTTTATTTCCAACACAATTGGCAGTATTTCCTCTTTACGTTTGCCTTTTCTTTCACCATCAGTTTCGTGGTCTTCTACTACCTATTCCAACGGTATATCTATAGCAAGATTAAACTCATTTATAAGCTTATTCATAACCTCAAACTAGGGAAAGATCTAAAAGACGCATTGGGTGAAAAGATGAGCGAGGACCCGATCAATGATGTCGAGCAACAAGTGAGGGATTGGGCAAAAGAGAAAAAAAAGGAAATAGATACCTTAAAAAATCAAGAACGCTTTCGTCGTGAGTTCCTTGCGAATATATCTCATGAATTTAAAACCCCATTGTTTGCCATCCAGGGTTATATCGATGCATTACAGGATGGTATGATGCAGGAAGATATGGAGATGGCCACGCAGTTTCTGATGAAAGCCTCGCAAAACCTCGATAGGCTGACTTTCCTAATCAAAGACTTGGATGAAATATCAAAACTTGAGAGTGGGCAGATACCTATCAATTACCAGAAATTCGATTTGGTGATGTTGGTAAAGGAAGTCTTGGAATCAACGGAGGAAAAAGCGGCTAGCCACGAGATTTCCTTAATATTTAAAGATAAGTACCAACACCCAATGATGGTTAATGCGGATAGGGAGAAAATCAGGCAAGTACTTGTCAATCTCATTGATAACTCCTTCAAGTATGGAAAAGCTAACGGCCATACTGATATCCGAATATATGAACTGTTTGAAACGGTGCTGGTGGAGGTAACGGATGATGGCATAGGCATTGAGGAAAAAAATCTCCCGCGTATATTCGAACGATTCTATCGGACAGATAAAAGTAGGTCGCGCAAGATAGGGGGCTCTGGTTTGGGGCTTTCCATTGTGAAACACATTATTGAAGCACACCAACAAACGATCAACGTGCGGAGTACGGAAGGGGTGGGCACGACATTCACCTTTACATTAGAAAAAGTAAAACCATCGTTATAATCCTTCCCACTGATTCACTCATCCAACGTGATTTAAACAACGGTGAGCACGATTAGCATTAAGTGACCCATTACTTAACATTAACTTAACATTAACATCATAATTTTGCGGAAATTTCTCCCTTATGTCGCTCAACAGTATATTCCAATATTTTGTACCCAAAGACAAAAAGTTTTTTCCCCTTTTTGAAGAGGCTAGTAGTAACCTCATTGATATGGCGAAGCTACTTAAGGAAATGGTCAATGTCCCTGAGCCTGAGAATCGTAAGGAGTTTTGCCGAAAGATTGAAGATTTGGAACATAAGGGCGATGATATCTCCCACCAAATACATCTGGAATTGAGCAAAAATTTTATCACGCCCTTTGATCGGGAAGATATCCATACATTAACCAGCTCTTTGGATGATGTGGCCGATTTTATATATGGCGCATCAAACCGAATGGATTTATATAAAGTTGAGAAAATCACTGATCCGATTATTGAAATGGCTGATTTGATTTTGGAGGCAACGGAGGACGTGGCAAAGGCGGTACATGAATTACGCAATTTGAAAAATATTCGGAATATCACGGATTCTTGCGTACGCATTAATAGTATTGAAAATAAGGCGGATTATATCTTCGATAAAGCTGTGGGCGAATTGTTTGAATTTGAGAAGGATGCCATCGTGCTCATCAAATACAAAGAGGTATTGTCTGCTATGGAAACAGCTACAGATAAATGTGAAGACGTGGCCAATGTATTAGAGAGTATTTTAGTGAAAAATGCCTAACCTCAAATAAACCAAGTATCAAGCATCTGTCGCAAGGCGTAATTAATAACATACAGCATATATGGTCACCACATTACTGGTAATTGTCGTCATCCTAGCTATCGCATTTGATTACATCAATGGCTTCCACGATGCCGCCAACTCAATAGCCACTATTGTCTCCACCAAAGTGTTGTCGCCTTTTCAGGCCGTACTGTGGGCAGCAGCATTCAATTTCGCCGCATATTTTTATTTCACGGACCATAAGGTAGCCAATACGGTAGCCAAAACCGTAATGGAAGAATACATTACACTCGAAGTGATTTTTGCAGGATTGATTGCTGCAATCGGATGGAATTTATTCACCTGGTATTATGGTGTGCCATCCAGTTCATCCCACACATTGATTGGTGGATTTGCTGGGGCAGGGATGACTCATGCCTTTCTTTTGGGCGATCATGTGATTGGTGCGATAAACCTGAATGCAACCTTGAAGATCATATCCTTTATTGTGTTTGCACCGTTGATTGGTATGATCTTCGCGATTATCATTACGCTTGTCATCATTAACCTATCTAAACGAGCCAAACCATCCGTAGCCGAATGGTGGTTCAAAAAACTCCAGCTGGTGTCTTCAGCCGCATTAAGTTTTGCACACGGAGGCAACGACGCTCAAAAGGTGATGGGTATTATCTTCGTGGCCTTGGTAGCCGGTGGGTATTTGCAGTCTGATGACCCCATGCCTGAGTGGATACCGCTTACGTGCTATTCTGCCATTGCACTGGGTACAATGAGCGGGGGATGGAAGATTGTAAAGACAATGGGGACAAAAATCACTAAGGTAACACCACTTGAAGGAGTAGGGGCAGAAACCGCAGGAGCCATTACCTTAGGTATCACAGAGCACTTCGGCATTCCTGTGTCTACTACACATACCATTACCGGTTCCATCATTGGTGTCGGAGTGGTAAAAAGAGTGTCTGCAGTGAGATGGGGAGTTACAATCAGCCTGTTATGGGCATGGATACTGACCATACCGGTGTCAGCAATATTGGCCGGTATTACGTATACCATTATCTACTATTTGTTTTGAGTTTGATGCTTTTGAAGGATTTTATCGTTCATTGAACCTGAATAAGAACAAATTCTTTTTGTTTTTTTTAGGAAACAAGATGATTAATCAGTAGGTTTACGATGTTTTTCGCCAGACTGACTATTAAAATAGACATTTGGAAAAGCTGATTAGATGTGATGTTCTAGGGGGTTTTAGGGGCTTTTCGGGCAAAAATAAAAAGGGTTTATCAGCAATTCAGTTTTTGTTATAAGACAAGAATACCTATGTAAACAGCTGTTAAACAAATAAATAAGTTCTTTTTCAATTATTTCTAAAGCTGCTTTTGGGCCATTTTTTTTAAAAAATCATAAAAAAGCCAAAAACTGGAATAGTATTTGCAAATGTTGCGTGAATCAAACTATTGGTTATTTTTGCAAAAAAAATTAGACAATTAAAAATTTTTAACCTTAAAAAAAACAAGAGTATGAATTATTCTACAATCAAAACGGCAGTTGCTTGCTCGCTTGTAGCAGCCTTAGGGTTGGCTGAAACAGCACAGGCACAGGAGCCGACTGTATTTGGAGGAAGATCCCAATACAGAACGTGGTCTATCGGTGTCAATGGTGGTTTTACTACTCCATCGGTGATTATTGGTGGATCCAATGCGTTTAATCAAAAAGTAGGTGTTGGCGAGTACAAGTTGCGTGAATACTACGGAATTACTGTTCGCAAGCAATTATCAAGCTGGTTTGGCCTTGAAGCTGCTGCTAACCGCGGTAGAATTTTCACTCATAACAACAATGGAGTAGGAAACACGATGTTGTTTGATGCCCATAACAATGCATTTGGTGCTGAATCATACCAATCAGTAGAAACTGCCGTACAATATGCTGCAAGCTTGAATGGTGTATTCCAACTGGCTACTATCGATTTTCTGAGAAGAGAAAATTCGGTTAACTTCTATGCGAGTGTAGGTTATGGTTTAATAGGCTTCAACCCTGTTGCTTATACAGACGCTGACGGTTCTAACACTGCCGGTGCATGGGATAACAAAGGCGCTTGGGGCGAAGAATTCCCTGGTGAGCGTACCGCGGACCATTCACGTGATTACAAGCGCGAGACTTACATCCCTGTAGGTGTTGGTGTGAAATTCAAACTGTCTGACCGTGTAGCATTGAACTTGGGTTACACCATGAACTTTGTTGATGACAAAGCTTTGTTCGGCCCTGTTACTAATCGTGCAGCAAATGATAAATTCTCTTATACTTATGCTGGGTTAGAATTCTCTTTGGGTTCTTCTTCGAAACCAGATTTGACTTGGCACAACCCAGTGTCTACTTTGTATGACGAGTTGAAAGATCCTTCATTGCGCAACGAGCTTGAAGCATTGAAACAACGTGTATCTACATTGGAAGGCTTAGTTGATGAGTTGGGCCGTGATTCAGATGGTGACGGTGTATCTGACAAATTTGACAAGTGCCCAGGTACTCCTGCTGGTACGCAAGTTGATGGTGCTGGATGCCCAATCAAGTTCCCTGAGCCGGTAGTAAACGAGTCGGAAGCATCTAGTACTTATTCAAACATTCAGTTTGAATTTGATAGCTCCGTATTGAAGACAGAGTCATACTCTATCTTGGATCGGTTGTCTTCTGACCTGCGTGAAAGCGATGCAACCGTTACATTAGACGGCCATGCTTCTTCAGAAGGTTCTGAAGCATATAACTTGAGTTTGTCAAGAGACCGTGCTAACTCAGTAAAACAATACTTGGTTAACTCTGGTGTAGACGCTGCTAAGGTTAATGTCCAAGCACTTGGGGAATCTGCTCCAATAGCATCCAATGCAACAGAAGAAGGCCGCGTTATCAACCGTCGTGTTGAAATCAAAAAATAAGTAAAACTTAAAATAGGAATTACCTATTTAAAGCGTCTGCCCAATATTGGGCAGACGCTTTTTTTATTTAACTTAGCCCCATGGCAAAAAAACAACCATCTATATTGGTCGTCAATGACGATGGTATCACCGCTCCTGGAATCAAAGTACTTATCGAAGAAATGCAAAAACTGGGCGATGTGACGGTGGTGGCGCCTGAAGGGCCTCAATCTGGCACGGGCCATGCCATTACTATTGGCAAGCCGCTGCGTATCGACCGTATCAATATCTATCCGGGTATAGAAATGTACAAGTGTTCAGGCACACCGGTAGATTGTGTGAAACTTGCGGTGAATAAGGTCTTCAAGGGACGAAAACCGGATATTTGCGTATCAGGTATCAACCATGGCTTGAACAATTCCATCAATGTGTTGTATTCAGGCACCATGTCTGCTGCCGTAGAAGGTGCAATAGAAGGCATCCCGTCCATCGGATTTTCTTACGATGACTTCGACAACGATGCGGATTTTTCCAAATGCAGGCCATATGTACGCGGTATCACCACGCAAGTATTGGCCAATGGCCTTTCCAAGGGCACATTACTCAATGTAAATTTCCCGAAGGTTGACCAAATCAAAGGCATTAAAATTTGTCGGCAAGCAGATGCCAAATGGGCCGAGGAATTTGATGAACGGACTGATCCTTACAATCGGAGCTATTATTGGCTCACCGGGGTGTTCAAACTGCGTGATCGTGGTGAAGATACCGATGTATGGGCATTGCAAAATGGTTATGCTTCCATTGTACCGGTGCAATTTGATATGACGGCCCATCACGCCATACCGGAACTCAACTCCTGGATTTTTGAAATTAAGTGACCGCTAAAGCTGTTTCTGGTGAAAATAAATCATTTTTTATTTGGCTGTATCATCGGGTTGCTGGCTCCTACTGCCGCCCATTTACTCACCTTATTCACTTCTTGGAATATGGTTATCGGTAATAAATCACTAAGTCTATATGTCATCGCGGCGTTAATAAACCTGCTGCTTATGCGTTTTTTCTATCGGAATGCCCTTGAGCAAAGTGCGCGCGGCGTGATTTTGATTACCTTTGTTGCAGCTATGGTATTGCTGTTTACCCAGAAGCTGACTGCGTAAAGAAATGTTCATGCCAGCTTAAATATAATAAGTTGTATTCAAATGAAACTTTCCCTTGGATTTTCACCCTGCCCCAATGACACGTTTATCTTTGATGCGCTTATCCACCATAAAATCGATACCGAAGGATTGGATTTCGAGGTGTATTACGAGGATGTGGAGACCCTGAATCAAAAGGCTTTCAAAGGCGAACTGGATATCACCAAGTTAAGCTACCATGCTTATGCCTATGCTATAGAAGAATATGTATTGCTCGACGCCGGTAGTGCCTTAGGTTTTGGCGTGGGGCCCTTGTTGATTTGTAAGCGCCCCGAGTTGGCGGAACGGCTGTCGGCTATCAGCCATCGGCCGTCGGCAGTAGCTGTCGGTGAGCATCAAGGTTCCCATCTCCCGTCTCCCGTCTCACAGCCACAAGTAGGGATTCCCGGCAGGTATACCACGGCAAATTTCCTATTGAGCTTAGCATTCCCCGATTTGGAAAATAAGCAGGTAATGCTGTTTTCTGATATTGAACAAGCCCTGCTCAACGAAGAAATCGACCTCGGGCTTATCATCCACGAAAACCGGTTCACCTACCAAAGTAAAGGGCTGCATAAGGTTATTGACCTTGGTGATTATTGGGAGCGAATGACCAATTCTCCTATCCCATTGGGCGGCATCGTGGCCAAAAGAAGGTTGCCTGATGATGTGAAACGAAAAATCGATAGAGTAATCCGTAAAAGTGTTGAATATGCTTTTGCAAATCCCAAATCCGGGATTGACTTCATCCGCTCGCATGCACAGGAAATGCGTGAAGACGTGATGTATAAACACATCGAATTGTATGTCAACCGGTTTTCAATGTCACTTGGAGATGATGGGCATAGGGCCATAGAAACACTTTTTGAACAGGCAATGCAGATTGGGTTGGTTCCTAAAACGACCAAAAATTTATTTATCACTTGATCCTGTCTCGTAGATATACGCTATAAAATGGCATAAGCTTCCAACAGCTGCATGAACGTCGCTCAAATCTCATATCCCATATTTCAAATCAATTAACTAACTTTGCCCATTATGCCATATTGACTGAAATGCGGTTTTGGTGCTATTATTGACGATGTGGTATGTGATTTAGTAAACAGTAGATAATGTTAACATTCTTAAGCAAAATATTCGGAAGCAAATCAGAGCGAGATATCAAACATATCCAACCCTTGGTAGACAAAATCAAGGAGGAATATACAAAACTTGAGGGCCTGACCAATGATGAGCTGCGAGCGAAAACAGCAGATTTCAAACAACGTATAACGGATTTCCTCTCCGATATTGATAAAGAAATTGCCGACTTAAAGGCGGAAGCGGAGCAAGAGGGCATGGATATGACCCAAAAAACGGCTATCTACGATAAAGTAGATAAATTGGGTAAAGACCGTGACCAAAAGTTGGAGGAAGTATTGCTGAAGATTCTTCCAGAAGCCTTTGCGGTGGTAAAGGAAACTGCACACCGTTTTACGGAAAACCTTGAATTGGAAGTCTCCGCCTCGGATTTTGACCGTGAAATATCCGCCCTTAAATCCAATGTACAGATAATCGGCGATAAAGCCATTTGGAAGAATACATGGACTGCTGCTGGTACTGAAGTCGTATGGAATATGGTGCACTATGATGTACAGCTTATTGGTGGTATCGTATTGCATGAAGGTAAGATTGCTGAAATGGCCACTGGGGAGGGTAAAACGTTGGTGGGTACACTTCCGGCATATCTCAATGCATTATCTGGGCAGGGTGTGCATATCGTAACAGTGAATGATTACCTCGCACGACGCGATGCGGAGTGGAATGGTCCATTATTCGAATTCCATGGATTACGTGTGGATTGTGTCGACAGGCATCAACCCAATTCGCCCGCTAGGCGTAATGCTTACGCCGCTGACATTGTATTTGGTACCAACAATGAATTTGGCTTTGACTACCTGCGTGACAACATGGCGCAATCACCCGAGGCGCTTGTACAGCGTAAATTGCACTTTGCCATGGTGGATGAGGTGGATTCCGTATTGATAGACGATGCACGTACACCCCTTATCATCTCTGGCCCCATTCCGCGCGGGGACGAACACGAATTCTATGAACTTAAACCGCGTATCGAACGTCTAGTCGCTACTCAAAAAGCGTTCATTAATGGTGTATTGAACGAGGCAAAAAAAGCGATCGCTGCAGGTAACAACAGTGCGGATGACGGAGGACTCGCACTCTTTCGCGCCCATAGGGGATTGCCAAAAAACAAGGCGCTCATCAAATTCCTTAGTGAAAGCAATAACCGTCAGGTGCTGGCCAAAACGGAAAATTATTACCTGCAGGAGCAGAGCAAGAACATGCCAAAGGCAGACGCCGAGCTTTATTTTGTCATCGACGAAAAAAATAATCAAGTAGAACTCACCGAGAAAGGCATTGAGCTCATCACTTCATCAGGTGAAGATACCAATTTCTTTATCATGCCTGATGTAGGTACTGAGATAGCTGAAATCGAAAAGTCTGCTTTGAGCCCTGAGGAAAAATTTGCCAAAAAAGAAGAGTTGATGCGTGATTTCTCGGTCAAATCCGAGCGTATTCACTCGGTGAATCAATTGTTAAAGGCTTATACCTTATTTGAGCGGGATGATGAATACATCATCGATGAAGGCAAAGTCAAAATCGTAGACGAGCAGACGGGTCGGATTATGGAAGGCCGCCGCTATTCGGATGGTTTGCATCAAGCGATTGAGGCCAAGGAAAACGTCAAGGTGGAGGACGCCACACAGACTTATGCGACCATCACGTTGCAAAATTACTTCCGGATGTACCATAAGCTGGCCGGTATGACGGGTACGGCTGTTACGGAGGCAGGTGAGCTTTGGCAAATCTATAAATTGGATGTGGTGGAAATACCCACCAATGTGCTTACCCAACGTGAGGACAGACATGATTTGATTTATCGCACCGCTCGTGAAAAATATAATTCCGTAGCCGAAGAGATCCATCGGCTTACACAAGAGGGACGTCCAGTATTGGTAGGTACCACATCCGTGGAAATATCGGAATTGCTGAGCCGTATGCTTAAGTTGCGCGGAGTGAAACATAATGTACTGAATGCCAAATTGCACCAGCGCGAAGCCGATATCGTGGCTGAAGCGGGACAAGCCAGCATGGTGACCATCGCCACCAATATGGCTGGTCGTGGTACAGACATCAAACTGGGGCCGGGAGTAAAAGAGGCTGGAGGTCTGGCCATCATTGGTACTGAACGACATGAATCGCGTCGGGTTGACCGGCAATTACGTGGACGTGCTGGGCGGCAAGGCGATCCGGGGGCTTCTCAATTCTTTGTTTCGCTCGAAGATCCGTTGATGCGCCTGTTTGCTTCCGAACGGATTTCTAACATCATGGTGCGCATGGGGGTTCAGGAAGGCGAGGTGATGCAGCATAGTATGCTTACCAAATCTATTGAGCGAGCGCAAAAAAAGGTGGAAGAAAACAATTTCGGTATTCGGAAACGCTTGTTGGAATATGACGATGTAATGAACTCCCAACGAACGGTTATTTACTCCAAGCGTAAAAATGCCCTGTTTGGCGAACGATTGGATGTGGATTTGAATAATACCATTTTCGATGTCGTGGAAGATGTGGTAAGTGAGTATAAGGAGTCCGGGACATATGATGATTTCCAGTTGGAGGTTATACGTATTTTTTCCCTGGATCCTGAGATTAACGAAGACGAATTTGCGCATGAAAATATTGCAACGCTTACCGATAAGCTTTTTGAACAGATTATTCAATTTTATCAGGAAAAGGCGGATAAAATAGCCAAACAGACGCTCCCTGTGCTAACGGATGTATTTGCGACAAAAGGGGAACAGATTGAGAATATTGTGGTGCCATTTTCGGATGGTTTGCGTGGCATACAGGTGGCAACCAATTTGAAGAAGGCCGTAGAGTCTGGCGGTAAAGAAGTATTCAAATCCTTTGAAAAAGGCGTGGTATTGGCTTTGATAGACGAGGCATGGAAAGAGCACTTGCGTGACATGGACGAGCTGAAGCAATCTGTGCAGAATGCCGTGTATGAACAGAAAGACCCAATTATCATTTACAAGATGGAGGCCTTCAACCTGTTCAAGCAAATGCTGGTCAGCATGAATAAAGATGTGGTAGGTTTCCTTTTCAAGGGTGAGATTCCCAACCAGCAGCCACAGGATGTGCGCGAAGCCCGGCCGCTGCCACGTCAGGAGACACGAATAAAGACGTCCAAACCTGAATTAGTCACTTCGGGAGGGGGATCACCAGTAGAAGAGGATACACGTGAAATCCAACGGACTCAACCCATCCGAAACGAACAGAAAGTGGGCAGAAATGATCCCTGTCCTTGTGGCAGTGGCAAAAAATATAAAAATTGCCATGGGTCATAGAAATCAAAGAGAAAAATGAATAAAAAAGGAATATTGCTTTTTGGCTTATTTTTGTGTTTATGGTGTGTGGACAGTCATGCCCAACAAAAAGGCAAAGTAGAGATTATAGCGGATCCCTTGATTAACTTAATGCAGCGAAACCGCATGGGTACCAATATCACGGCGAATCCTGGGAGTAAAACGGTTGTCGACAAGAAAAACGCGACTCGTTCCAAGGCTATGGGGTTCCGTGTCCAAATCTATTCAGGATCTAACCGTACGGAAGCATATGCTGAACAGGCCCGATTTAAAAAGCTGTATAAAGATATTGATACCTATGTGAGCTATGATGAGCCAAACTATCGGGTAAAGGTGGGCGATTTTAGAAGTAGAGGTGAAGCCCAAAACCTCATGCAGGGCTTACGGAAGCAATTCAACAATGTGTTTATCTTCACGGAAGAGATATACATATATCAATAGAGAAAGACAAATGATGAGAGACAAGGTCAGCGCAGTGGCAGCTCAAATTCACGGTAAAATCATAGCCCTGAGGAGACACTTGCATCAAAATCCCGAACTATCATTTGAAGAATACCAGACATCGGCTTTTGTGAAATCCGAATTGGATGATTTGGGGATTTCATATATTCCCATGGCCAATACCGGATTGGTAGCCGAAATCAAGGGAGAGCAATCTTCTAATAACGTTATTGCATTGCGGGCTGATATGGATGCACTTCCTATCACGGAGGTGCTTGGCCGTGAATATGGTTCCAAGAATACTGGTGTGATGCACGCATGTGGGCATGATGCGCACACTGCTTCGCTATTAGGTACAGCCCGAATCCTCCAATCGTTGAAAGCTGAATTTGGCGGTACTGTTAAACTGATTTTCCAACCGGGAGAAGAAAAGCTACCGGGGGGCGCAAGCCTAATGATTAAAGAAGGTGCATTACAGAACCCCATACCACAGGCCGTTATAGGACAGCATGTGATGCCTATGATTCCTGCGGGCAAGGTAGGTTTCCGTGCAGGCAAATACATGGCGTCTACCGATGAATTGTATGTGACAATTAAAGGCAAAGGCGGGCATGGCGCACAACCCCAACAGAACATAGATCCAGTAGTCATCATGGCGCATATCATCACTGCACTACAGCAGGTGGTGAGTCGTATTGCAGACCCCAAAATACCAAGTGTGTTATCTTTTGGCAAGGTCATTGCCAATGGAGCTACCAATGTCATCCCTGATGAGGTGTACCTTGAAGGTACCTTCCGTACATTCGATGAAAAGTGGCGTAAAGAGGCCCATAGCCGGATGAGAAAAATGGCCATCGGAATTGCCGAGAGCATGGGAGGCACTTGTGAATTTGAGGTTCGTGTAGGTTATCCTTTCCTTGTAAATGAAGAAAAGCTTACCGCAGAAGCCCGGAAATTTGCCGAAGAATACCTTGGTAGGGAAAATGTGATTGACCTTGATCTATGGTTGGCTGCAGAAGATTTTGCCTATTATTCTCAGGTGGCAGATGCCTGTTTCTATCGCTTGGGTACTGGAAATGAAGCCAAAGGCATTATGTCAGCCGTTCATACCCCCACATTTGACATTGATGAAAGCGCATTGGCCTTAAGCACGGGATTAATGGCCTACATAGCGCTGCGCAAATTGGGGAATTAACTATTTAATTGCCATGTCTTCACATCACATTGTCAGGGAAGACCAAGAACCTGCCTTAATCATTGAAGACATCAACGGCATCACCGAGCACCAATTGGGGCAATTACTGGAATGGAGCCCCACAATCATTACCCATAGCGGTAGCTTCGAATCGGTAATCAAACGTGGCATTAAAGTAGATATCCTGTTTGCCAACAAACTCATCGCTTTACCTCAAGACCATATCCTTACCCTGCCTTTATCGGACACGTTTCTTGATGCAGCGCTTGCTTATTTAGTTAAAAAAGATTATCGCGCGGCCAATATCGTTTCCAATCAAGGTGATACTGAGCTTTTATTCAAATACGCTAATGAGATCAATACGACCCTATTGGGTAATGGGATGCGGATCTTTGTAGTCAAATCTCGGTTTAGTAAATGGAGACCCAAGGGAGAGGTCATACGTCTGTACGGAAACAATATCAGTACCATCGGCTTGATGCAACAAGGCCCTAACCATTACCTCACTGAAGCGGATGGTATTTATTCCATCCGTTTTGCGGGGAAGTATGGATTGGTAGGCGAATACTTATAAACTATGAACACTAATACAACTATTCAGCGAGCGAAATTGGCTGATGCCCCCACCATCCATCGATTGGCGAATGAAATCTGGTGGCCTACCTATGAGGATTATATCCCACATGGACAAATAAGCCTGATGCTGGAATTGATATATACCGAAACCGCTTTGAAACAGCAGATGGAATCCGGACAATATTTTTCATTTGCCATGAGGAATGGAGATCCTGTAGGCTTTGTGGGATTTCAACCAAAACCATCGGTTAAAACCATCATGCGGATTGAGAAGATATATGTTTATCCATCTGAGCAGGGAAAAGGTACGGGAAAGCTATTAATCGATCATGTTTCTCAAGCAGCGTTGGCGGTAAATATCCATTGTCTAGAACTGAATGTAAACCGAAGCAATCCGGCAAGGGCGTTTTATGAAAAGCAAGGTTTTGTTATTGTAGAAGAGGTAGACATCCCTTATTATGGCTATATGCTGAATGACTACATTATGCAAAAGCAATTTTGACAATCTATTTCTGTTTTCTTAACCTTGATCGCGCCAATGATACCACATCCGTTCCATTTGATGGAGATAGGGTTAGCTCGGCCTAACGTTCGAGCTTGGGCACCCGCTTTGGTGTATCTTCGCCTGCCACGATACTTCTTGCGCCTAGCGCAATAGCCTTGATGGAAGAAACGATGTTTTCTACATTGAGGGTTTCCACTTCATCCTTTACGGTGTGGTAATACTGGTCTTTATCAATCTGAACTGTGGCAAATGTGTGTGCTGGAACGCCCAACGCCGCCAATGTGGCATTGTCACTACGATAAAATAGATTTTGTGTGGGGTAGGGGTCGGGATGAAACGTAAAGTCCGTGCCTTTCACATTCCGTTGCATGATTTCGGCTAAATCTGACTGCTTATATCCGGTCACATACAAAGAATTAGGACCAAAACGGGCATCCTTGCCAATCATTTCAATATTAATCATAGCCACCACCTCGTCGGCATTGACTTGCTGCGAAAAGTGTCTGGACCCTACAAGACCGATTTCCTCAGCTGTGAAAGCAACAAATAGCAAGGTCCGCTCGTTATCGTTTCGTTTCTTATAGTAATTAGCCAAGCTAATAACCGCCGATACACCTGAAGCATCATCATCTGCCCCATTGGCGATGGAGTCCTGCCCTATGGGGCCGATGATGCCGATATGATCATAATGTGCCGAAAAAATCACATACTCATTGGGCTTGGTTTTGCCAGGGAGCATCCCCACTATATTGAAAAGTGGTAACTCTTCGATCCTATTTGTAAAGCTCACACGAAATGATTGGGGAACTTCATTTGCCAACACATACACAACGGATGGGCTGCCTTTAGAAGTATCAGCCTGCTGTTGGTTAATCCTGCCCTGCATTAGGAAACCTTTATACCGACCAAACATCGTAGTAAAACTGGTATCGATAATAACAACGGCATCTTGATTGCCGGTTGATGCTTCTCTGAAACGTTGAGCGAAGTCTTCGCCCGCCTTGATTTGGATAATTGCTACTCCAGGTTCTGAATTCCAATTCACCCCAGGGCTATTGCTTGATATGATGATATGTTCCTGTGGAATTTCATCCCCATCTAGCATCACTTCCCATGTGGCTGGGCTGATGCGTGTCACATGGAAAGTTTGTCGATAATTATCTTCAGCATGGGGCTGTAGCCCGGCTTTTTTGAATTCAGTAGCAACAAAGTCGGCAGCTCGTTCTATGCCTGGTGTAAAAGAAGCCCGACCTTCCATATCATCAGCTGCCAATGTATTCAACAGCCTTGCTACCTCCTTGGTATCCACAATACGGTCGGTCGATTGATAGACGGCGCATCCCCCCAATAAACAGGATAATAATATGTATAGGTTCAGTGTTTTAAGCATAACTTCATGAGTATAAGAGACTCAAATGTACATATTTTTGAATAAGGTTGTCATACTTTTTGCCGTAAAATAACTAATGAGAATTAGATAAACTTCTTTTTTCTATGAGTGTATGGTTTCAGCATACTTGAGCGGACTAGCTAGTTATACACGATTCATGTGCTTGTATATTAAAAGCAATTTGCCTAAGTTTCATCTGTAAAACCTGTTCTTCAGCGGCAGATGAGAGACCGATAAACCTGTTTTATATGCCGTTTCTATAAACTTGCATATACCTCCGCCAACTGGCGGAAGCTTGAACACAAAAGAAAACTAACTAATGCTTGTGAAAAAAAGCAATTTTATCTAAGTTTGGATACTGAAAACGATGAACCATGAAAGAGATTACTGTTGAAGAACTTAAAGCCAAAATCGATAACAACGAGGATTTTCAACTGATTGATGTACGTGAACCATTTGAGTATGAGACCTCGCATATCAACGGAGAAAATATCCCATTGGCAGAGGTAATCCTTGAACAAGGTAAAATTGCCAAGGACAAACCAGTGGTAGTACACTGTCGCAGCGGCAAGCGGAGCATGCAAGCCATTCTATTGCTTGAACGCGAAGGCTTCGACAACCTTGCTAACCTCAAGGGAGGGATACTGGCCTGGCGTGATGCGTTCGACCCCGATATGCAGGTATATTGATTTATGGTGAAAAAACCCTTTTTGTATAATATCCTATTGAATGTGGGGCTGATACTGATGATCCTCAGTGCATTAGCGGCATACGACAGCAAACTGTATCCCGTCCTATCGATTTCGATGGCAATTATTATCGTGTTGGTTTACCTCAAATATCAATTGCTGAAACAAGTGAAACGGACCAATAAAGACCAATAATCCCAGTTATAGTCGATAACGGTTATTTGTGTGCTTTACGATAGGTTAAGCTAAACAAACAAGCTTGTTGCCCTTCATGATAGGTATTGCCGATACTTTATCTGTCTGTAAGCAGAAAGCGATATCCTGCGAAATGTTTAGCCGCTGCATGCGTTTGCCGTGGGAAGCTTTACTAAGATATACTGCTAGGTTTTTTTCGGCTTCAAGGTAAAGGCTCTCAGCTACATGAGCTGCATCGTCCAATTCAGCCCCCGTGTCTTTGATACGATTTACTACCGCCCCTGAAAAAACAGTATCTTCCAGGTTAACATGATTGTTCCAGCCGGCACACACCAACAATATATGGTGGTTTTGCTTTTTCAACCACGCTGAAAGTGCAGTAATATTTAGGAAGGATCCGATAACTACTCTTTTTGCTCCTGAACATAGCTGAATGGCTCTGGTACCATTAGTGGTGGTAAGCACAATGGTTTTGCCCGCTACTTTATCTTTCGTGTAAGCAAAAGGAGAATTGCCAAAATCAAATCCTTCCACTACTTCACCATTACGTTCTGCTGCAAGCAGATATCCATTTCCTTGATAGGCCAGGCATTCGTCTACCTCTGCGACAGGGATGATAGCTTTGGCTCCATTGGCCAACCCATAGCATATCGAAGAAGTAGCCCTGAAAATGTCAACAACCACGGCAATGGTGTCATCTAAATCGTAAAATGGCAACAATGCAGGGCTTAAGCAGACGCGGATACTTTTTGGATTCATAGACATGTTCTATTTCACGAATGGTGGCTTCACCACCATAGCCTTCACCTTGTTATTTCGGATATCAATGAATAGCTCACTCCCCTCTTTCGCATGGCTAATGGCAACATAACCCATTCCGATTGATTTCTTTAGTGAAGGTGATTGGGTACCGGAAGTAACCCGTCCAATCGCATTGCCATCCACATCTACAATGTCATATCCATGACGGGGAATACCCCGGTCAACCATCTCGAATCCAACGAGCTTATTTTTCAGTCCAGATTCCTTCTGCTTCTTTAGGTTTTCAGCATTGACAAAATCTTTGGTGAATTTGGTGACCCATCCCAATCCGGCTTCCAAAGGCGAGGTAGTATCATCGATGTCATTTCCATAAAGGCAAAATCCCATTTCGAGTCGTAAGGTGTCGCGGGCGCCTAAGCCGATAGGTTTAATTCCATATGGAGCACCAGCCTCGAAAATAGCCTCCCAAACTTTTTTGGCGTCGTTATTGGCGACATAGATTTCAAATCCACCCGAACCAGTATAACCTGTTGCAGAGACCAATACATTATCAATACCGGCAAAAACACCCTTTTTAAACGTGTAGTATTCCATGGTGGCCAAATCGATATCCGTAAGGGTGGTCAATGCCTCAGCGGCCTTAGGCCCTTGTACGGCAAACAGTGAGGTTTCATCAGCGATGTTTTTCATTTCCACCCCATAAGTGTTGTATTTGGATATCCAATCCCAGTCTTTTTGGATATTGGAAGCATTGACCACGAGGAAGTAAGTCTTTTCGTCGATGCGGTAGATCAGAAAATCGTCTACCACGCCACCATTTTCATTCGGGATATAGGCATATTGTACCTTGCCATCATAAAGTTTTGCTGCATCGTTTGAACTTATTTTTTGTACTAAGTCAAACGCGTTGTCACCCTTTAGGATAAATTCGCCCATATGACTGACATCGAAGACCCCTACCCCATTTCTAACGGTCTCATGCTCGTCGTTGATGCCCGAGTATTGGACAGGCATATTGAATCCAGCAAATGGGACCATCTTGGCTCCCAAGGCAATATGTAGGTCAGTGAGGGCGGTGTTTTTTACCATAGCTAAGCAGCATTAATTTGGCGCAAAGCTAATGAAAAACCTAACAGATTTCAAAAACCTGTTAGGTTTAGAAGCGTTTTATTCTGGCTTTCGGTTGAGCTGTAACACCTCGTAGACGTTGACTTCAGTGACATAGCGACTTACACCATCCTTATCAACATATTGACGGTTGACCAATTTGCCTTCTACAGCAATCTCTGAACCTTTGGTGAGGCTCTTCTCCACAAAGGCCGCCTGCTTGCCCCAAAATACAAGACTATGCCACTGGGTATCGGTTACCCATTCCCCCTGAACGTTTCGGTATCGTTCGTTAGTGGCGATGGATACGCGCGCTAAGCTTCTGTTGTTGTTGAATGTTTTCACTTCAGGATTGCTACCCAAAAATCCGGTAAGGCGTACACTGTTTTTTAACTTGTTCATGATACTTAAATTTTAAAACGTGAATGATGTGATTAATGAACGATGATCTCCTTTGATCAACGACGAAGCAAAAATGCGAATGACTAAAAAAATTAGCCGTATATTAGCCGGATACTTCCGTTTTTAAACGGTTATATCCGGTTACAATCGGCTATACAAACCATTTAGTCACAAATGTTTTATTTGTTCGCACAACCTTCAATAGGTTGCCAAGATATTGGCAAAGGTGTATATTTGGAGACTTGGCGTAAAGTGTGAAGATTACATTGTAAATTGAATGGACAACCGAAATAGAATGGCGCCACATTAGAACGAAAAAAATTATACAGCATTAACTTCAAAGGAAATCGAAATGACCATAAGAATTTACCAAATTGACGCGTTCGCC
The DNA here is from genome assembly GCF_024704835.1 of Parapedobacter tibetensis. Taxonomy (GTDB): domain Bacteria; phylum Bacteroidota; class Bacteroidia; order Sphingobacteriales; family Sphingobacteriaceae; genus Parapedobacter; species Parapedobacter tibetensis. Next base: position 28,767 of record NZ_JAMXBE010000011.1, on the reverse strand, counting down.
AACCGAGTTTTTTCCGGAAACCCTGCTGCAGTATGCCCACTCAACTACTGGTTAGATGATGAGCTTTTGCAACGAATTGCCATGGAGAACAACCTTCCGGAGACGGTATTTTATGTAAAAAACGATAGTGTATATGAAATCAGGTGGTTTACTCCAACTGTAGAAGTAGATCTCTGTGGCCATGCTACGCTTGCCACGGCTTTTGTTTTATTTAATCATGAAGGCCATCCCGGTAATATCATTCACTTCCATTCGCCACGAAGTGGAGCGCTCACGGTGAAGAAACAAGGCGACTATTTCATATTGAATTTCCCAGCGGATATCTACGAACAAGTACCACTGTTCGATGAATTAACTAATGGCTTCGACATTACACCCATAGCGGCCCTAAAAGGGAAAACGGACTATATGCTGATATTTGAAAACGAAAATCAGATAAAAACAATCACGCCTAATTTTGAGCAAATTTCCAAATTGGATGCCCGAGGCGTGATTATTACGGCAAAAGGTGATAAGGTTGATTTCGTTTCTCGCTTTTTCGGTCCACGAACGGGTATAAATGAAGATCCTGTAACAGGATCGGCCCACACGACATTGATTCCTTATTGGGCAAATTTGCTTCATAAAAACGAATTGATTGCCATACAGCTCTCTGAGCGGACCGGCTATTTGGAATGTAGGTATTTAGGTGAGCGAGTTGAAATCAGCGGGCAAGGCAAACTATATCTGATGGGTGAAATATATGTGGAATAATTGATACAGCCCTTTATTGATGGTTTTTGTTTACGCTATGGTTGACTGGCTTTTTTGCTGCCATCAGACTTGAATTTAGTAACTTTACAAACTTTCAATTAATTGATAATATATTGTTGCAAAGTTAATTTAACAGCACATGTCAATCACAAGCGAATCAGAATTTCTAGGGATGAAGAGAATAGGTGAAGTCGTTGCGACTACACTGCGGAAAATGACGGCATATGCCAAACCAGGCATGACCACTAAGCAGCTCGATAATTTTGGTCGTCAACTTCTCGAAGGGTATGGCGCAAAATCAGCACCGGCATTGGCCTATAATTTTCCGGGATGGACCTGCATTAGTCTGAATGGCGAGATCGCGCATGGTATACCTTCGGATAATAAGACGATGCACGAAGGCGATCTGATAAACATTGATGTTTCCGCGGAACTCGATGGTTATTGGGCTGATAATGGGAGTTCATTTGTCCTCGGGCAAGATTTTTACAACCACCGACACCTTGTTGATATCTCCAAACAAATTTTGCGAAAAGCCATTGATAACATTAGAGGAGGTGTTCGCATTGCGGAAATTGGTCATTTAATCGAAACAGCAGCAAAAAAATCGGGATATACGGTCATAAAAAACCTGACGGGCCATGGAATAGGCAGGAAGCTGCATGAGGAACCGAGCGAGATTGCTAACTACTATGATCGGTTTAACCAATCCAGATTCAGAAAAAATTCGGTGGTGGCCATTGAGACCTTTATTTCTACCCGTTCAACCATAGCGAATGCATTGCAGGATGGGTGGACATTAGTAGGCAACAGCGGTGGTTTCGTCGCGCAGCATGAACATACCATTGTTATAACGGATGGAAGACCGATTGTGCTGACGGAGATGAACGGGATATGGAACTGATTGAAAGCGGATTCTAATCGCGATATGCTATTTAAAGAAATCATCGGGCAGCAGCAGGCAAAACGACACCTTATCAATACGGTAAGGGAAAATCGCGTGAGCCATGCCCAACTTTTTCTTGGTCCAGAAGGGAGCGGTAGCTTGGCGCTGGCTGTGGCTTATGCGCAATACATCAACTGCGAAAATAAACAAGCCGATGATAGTTGCGGAGCATGTGCTTCATGCAGGAAATATGGCAAGCTCATTCACCCTGATTTACATTTTTCGTACCCCTTTTTCGCCAAACATAAGGAAGATACGGCCGCTACTTATGCGGATGAATGGCGGAAAGCCTTCTTGGGCAACCCCTACCTCGGTCTCGACTTCTGGCGCAACCAATTAGACGCTGAAAACAAGCAGGCCAACATCAATATTGCAGAGGCCCATCACATTATCAAAAAACTAAGCTTTAAAGTCTTTGAATCTGAATACAAGGTGCTTATCATGTGGTTGCCGGAATATTTGGATACGCAGGGCAATGCCCTGTTGAAGCTCATTGAGGAGCCCCCTGCGAAGACCCTTTTCCTATTGGTGGCGGAAAACCAAGATAAGATCTTAAACACCATCATATCACGTACCCAGTTAGTAAAAATAAATCGCCTTGATACGGATAGCGTAAGCAAATACCTAATATCTGCTCAGCAATTAGGTGAACATCAAGCCACCGAAATTGCCTTCATCAGCGATGGCAATATACAACAAGCCATCACCTTATTGGGAGAAGACACCAAGGGTCATTTCGATCTGATGATTCGGTGGTTGCGTCACTGCGTTACAGACGCTGGCCCATCGCTGATTAAAACCTGTGAAGAGGAATTGTCAAAATTAGGGCGTGAAAACCAAAAAAGTTTTTTACTTTACACCATTAATATGATGAGGCAGGTAGTGTTGCTCAAAGAGCGCATGCCGCAACTGGTCCATTTGCCGAGTGCAGAGTTGGATTTTGCGCAAAAATTCAGTAAACATTACCGTCTGGACCAAATTGAGCCGGCGATTGATTTATTTGAGAAGGCGCACTATCATATAGAACGCAATGCAAATCCGAAAATATTGTTTTTAGATTTATCTTTGCAATTGGTTTTAATATTCAAATATCAAACGATCCACCAATTGGCGGACTCAATATATAAATAATTATGGGATGTAGCAGTTGCTCATCCGGCGGAGGGTGTGGTAGCACACCTGCAGGTTGCCAGAATAACGGCGCTTGTATGACGAGCGGATGTAATAAATTAGATGTTTACGATTGGCTGGTCCACATGGACATGCCAACAAATTATACACCCTTCAACATTGTGGAGGTTAGGTTCAAGGGGTCAAGGAAAGAATTTTATGTCAATCACGATAACCTATACCTTGAAATGGGAGAAATGGTGGTCGTGGAACCTGCCACGGGTGGATTTGACATCGGCCACGTGTCGATAACGGGTGAATTGGTACGGCTGCAATTGAAGAAAAACAGTGTAGACGTCGCCGATGTAACCAAAAAGATCTATCGTAAAGTCAACGATACCGACATCAAGAAATGGCAAGCAGCCAAAGACTTGGAGTGGGAAACCATGCACCGGGCCCGCAAATTGGCTCTTGATCTTGGCCTATCCATGAAAATCAGCGATGTAGATTATCAGGGAGACAAATCCAAAGCCACTTTTTACTATACAGCAGATGGACGAGTAGATTTCAGGGAGCTCATTAAGCGAATGGCAGAGGCATTCCGAATCCGGATCGAAATGCGCCAAATCGGTATGCGGCAGGAAGCCAGCCGTTTAGGGGGGATAGGTTCGTGTGGAAGGGAATTATGCTGCTCTACCTGGCTGACCGATTTTAAAACCGTTTCCACTTCGGCAGCGCGTTACCAAAATCTTTCGCTTAATACCTTAAAACTAGCGGGACAATGTGGAAAGCTCAAATGCTGCCTGAATTACGAACTGGATAGCTACATGGATGCGCTCAAGGACATTCCCAATAACATTGAGCGGGTAGAAACCCAAAAAGGTACCGCTTGGCTCCAGAAAACTGATATTTTCAAGAGACTGATGTGGTTTAGCTATCCTGGTGAGGAAAATTGGATTCCGCTCACAACGGATCGAGTAAGGGAAATCAATCAACTAAACAAAGAAGGAATAAAACCTGAGGAAATTGGAGCCGTCGTCATCGATATTGTGGAGGAGAAGCAAGTAGTTTATGATTATGAAAATGTAGTAGGTCAAGATAGCCTCACCCGTTTGGATGAACGGAACAAGAAAAAGCGCCGGCCAAGTAGGGGCAAACGGAAACCTGAAGGTAAAAACACCGCCACCTCGCAAACGCAGGATAAGCCAGATAATAAAATAGCCCACGCAAAACAGACTAAACCGGAGAGCAAGGCACCGGATGAAAAACCTTCAAAACCGAAAAAACGCTTTCGGGGCAATAATAACCGAAAAGGAAGAAATGGCGGCCAGCAACAAAGCAACACATAACGGTAGAAATCTCATAGGTTTGCATCTGCTCTGTGTGCAAGCAAAACCTATACGATTTTGTTATTGGCTGATGCTGTTCGTTATGCTGGCTTCGGCTTGCACAGACACCGCTTTGTTGGACAATAGCGTCGCTATTTCCGACCGTAAATGGCATTATGAAGACCAGCCGGAAATAGAAGCCCATATTACGGATACCAAAAAAAGGTATAACATTTATCTCAACTTGAGACATACACCGGATTATAAATATTCTAATATTTTCGTATTGGTACATAGGCACGAACCTAATGGGAGGGATACAACCGAACGATTTGAAGTACGCCTTGCAGAACCTGATGGCCGTTGGTTAGGCCGTGGGATGGGAAGTACCTTTTCACATCAACAATTGTTAAAGGAGCATTTTCGATTCCCTGATACTGGGAAATACGTATTTAAGTTGGAACAAAATATGCGTGAAAATCCGTTGGATGAAATAACCGACGTAGGAATCCGGATTGCACCGGTTGAATGATATTAGGACGCCTCCGGCCATGAATAAGCTACAGAAAATTATTATACACGCCTATTTTAGCTATGTGTATGTCTTTGTTGTCATTTTTTGCATAATCAGTCTACTCGTTTTACCGCAAGGACACCCCATTGTGCCCTATGCCGTTGTCATGGGCATGGCCATGTTTGGGTTGCATATGTACCGTAAACACACGATCAAGAGATCCCGAAAATGTTAGTCCAAAGCTATTGATCACACTGTAGATGCTCACCATCATTTAATACGTGGTGGATTTCGGATATTTCTAAAGAAAAGTATTTCATCGGTATTGTTTTTGACACGATAAATGAGACTTTGCTTTATTAGCTTACATACCAAATGCCGTTAATACATGGAAAATCGACACGTTTATAACTCTGCCATTATTGGAAATTGCTCCTTTATTGCTCATGTACAGCATGATACCAATATTTCCTGGCTATGCTGGCCTTCATTTGATAGCTCGTTTATATTCGGTAGCCTATTGGATCCCGAAAAGGGAGGGAGGTTTTCTACTGAACCTATCGGAGAATTCACCAGTAAACAGTATTACATCGAAAACACCAATGTGCTGCGTACGGAAGTGACTGCTGTAGATGGCAGCTATCGGATTACAGATTTTGCCCCTCGATTTAGGCAATATGAACGATACTTTAAACCGCTAATGCTTATCCGTAAAATTGAACCATTGGATAACCGGCCAAGATTACGGATTATCTGCAATCCAGTATGCGATTATGGCTTGGGGACTTTTCAAAAATTTAGGGGTAGCAACCACGTTGAATTCAACAACGGTGTTGAACGAATGCGATTAACAACGAATATCCCAGTCAGTCATTTTTTTAAAGATGAGCCTTTTGTATTAAGTGAGGCAAAATACCTAGTATTGACGTATGGCGAACCGCTGGAAGCCCCCCTTGAACATACCGTTGAACACTTCCTGAGAGAGACCATCGGCTATTGGCGTACCTGGATAAAGCACGCCACCATATCCACATTTTATCAAGAAGCGGTTATCCGCTCCGCTCTTGCGCTCAAAATCCACCAAAATGAAGATACGGGAGCTATTATAGCGGCAAGTACCACCAGTCTGCCGGAGTATCCGGGTAGTGGCCGCAATTGGGATTACCGGTACTGTTGGCTGCGCGATAGCTATTATGTGATTACCGCCTTGAACCATATCGGGCAGTTCGAAGAAATGGAACACTATGCCAATTACGTTACCAACATCACGCATGCTGATACCGGAAGGCTCCAACCATTATATGGTATAAATGGAGAATCTCAGTTGACCGAGCATATCCTCAATCATCTAACGGGATATCTGGGCAATAAACCGGTACGAATTGGAAACCAGGCATACGAACATATCCAAAATGACGTGTATGGACAAGCAATGATCGCGTTATTACCGCTCTATACCGATTATCGTTTTGTTTTCAAGGAACGTTCAGATGCTGGGCCTTGGGTGGATTACATTCTGCGAAAAATGGAGAAAACCATTGATGAGAAAGATGCCGGAATCTGGGAGTTTCGCAATTTTGCGAATCATCACTGCTACTCTAACCTGTTCCAATGGGCTGGTAGTTCGGCTGCTTATAAAATAGGGAAGATAGTAGGAGATGAAAAGTTAATGAAAAGAGCCAAATCATTAATGGATAACGCGGCACAATACATCGAGGGCTGCTATGAGGCGGAAAGACAGGTTTATACCAACGCCGTTGGAAGCCAAAGCTTAGATGCTAGTACATTACAGCTCATTATGATGCATTATTTGGATCCAGCATCCGAACGTGCCAATAGCCACCTCATGGCGCTAGAGCGCGAGCTTAAAACCCCTGAGGGATTGTTTTACCGATATTTGCATCCAGATGATTTTGGCAAACCGAAATCAACTTTCCTGATTTGTGCCTTTTGGTATGTAGAAGCATTGGCCTGTGTCGGGCGAATAGACGAAGCAGTAGATACGTTCGAACGGTTGCTCACCTACGCAAACCCCTTAATGTTATTCAGTGAAGATGTGGATGAAACCGACGGTAGCCAATGGGGTAATTTTCCACAAGCATATAGTCATGTAGGGCTCATGAATGCAGCTTATCGCATTTCCATGAAACTCGATCGCCCGATTTTTATGGGGTAAGTAGCAACTTATTACTTATTAGCGCATATAGGAAAGGTTCTAGTAACATTTCATGATAAACGCAACAGGCATGGAACCCATTGCAGTAACAGCCCAAGAAGGTGCGAAGACAGACACAGAAACATAAATCCATTAGGTGACTTCATGATTGTTCGGTGTTTGCTTTTGAAATATTTGCCAATTTACGAAGCAACGCCCTTGTTTCGGTTTGCCGCTTCATATAAAAGCGAGCAGCGGAAATGGCATCGCCCACTTTTATACTGAACGCCTCCGGGGGCAAGGCCATAAACGTGTCTTCATCCGTACTATCATCGCCAATGGCTAGGATAAAACCATACGTATTTCCATGCAAGATATCTAGTGTAGCTCTTCCTTTGTTTACTTCAGCCAGCCTGATTTCCAAAACCTTGTCGCCATCCAAGAGCTGCAAACCACCAGTTGATGAGAAATCGCGCAGGCTTTTCTTCAATTCGCTTGCGCGTAATACACCTAAGCCTTCCTGTACTTTGCGGTAATGCCACGCCAATGAAAAACTCTTCTCTTCAACAAAAGCGCCCGGGGTGCGGTCAGCATACGATTCCATGAGCGGAGCCACCTCAGTTTTCCATGCGTTGGATAGCCCCCTCCGCAATTGCCAGTCTGATTCAGATTCTCTTATCCAAACACCATGTTCGGCCACTAGGGTATATTTTTTCCCGGCAAACCACCGGGCTAGGGTTTCATGTTTTCGGCCGCTGATAATCACCAAATGATTGTATATGTCCGCATCCAATGCATCGAGTATGGTATAGAGTTCTTCATCTGGCGAAGCCTTATCTATATCGTTTTGGAAGCCTACTAATGTGCCATCATAATCCAACAACAGTAAACGACTCGTAGCACGTTGGTATTGCGATAGCATAGTTTGCTCAACATGGTCACCGACTAATCGGGCTCTGGTAGAAGTTTGCATTGTTCTGATTTCTTGTAATCTGTTCAAAAATAGTTTTGCCCAATGGTGTATGTTAAATTTGAATACCACTGATCGCATTGCTTCCATCCGCTTTTTCATTTCCGGTTCAGGCATTTGCAAAGCCTTAATGATGGCATCGCGGATATCATGTATATTGTTGGGGTTTATAATCAGCGCATCAATAAGTTCGTTGGAAGCCCCCGCCATTTCGCTCAAGATAAGTACCCCAGAACAGTCATTTTTGCATGCCACGTATTCCTTGCTTACCAGGTTCATTCCATCACGTAGCGGGGTAATGAGGCAAATGTCCGCAGTATGATAGAGCGTAACGATTTCTTTCACCGGATAGCTATGGTAGAAATAAGCGATGGGATACCAGTCATACGACCCATATTGGGCATTGATTTGGCCTACCAATCGGTCTATTTGATCTTTTAACTTCTGGTATTCAGGGACGGTATCGCGTGATGGCACCACAATCATGTATAAAGTCAATTTTTTATGGAAGTCGGGATTTTCGGCAAGAAGCAAATCGAAGGCCTCAAGTCGTTGCAATATGCCTTTACTATAATCCAACCGATCGATAGAAAGTATGATTTTCTGGCCTTTGTAGTTTTCCTTCAATTGGGAGACACCTTGCAGTACATCGTTGTCAGCAGACAGTTTAGAAAACCGTTCACTATCAATACCCATAGGATATGGCTCCACAAAAACGGCCCGCCCGTCTACTTCCAATCGATTGGAGTGGCTGCGTATACCTGCTATACGAGTGGCAGAGCTAACAAAGTGGCGAACATCGTCAAACGTATGGAAGCCAAGTAAATCAGCACCCAACATGCCTTCGAGTAGTTCCCTACGCCAAGGGATGAGCCGGAAAAGCTCTTGGGAAGGAAATGGAATGTGCTGGAAATAGGCAATGGTTGCTTCGGGAAGTGAGGTCCGAAGCAAACCAGGGAGCAGCAGCAGTTGATAGTCATGTATCCAAATGGTATCATTGGGTTGCACATATTGCAAGATGATATCCCTAAATTTCTCGTTGACACGTTTATATATTTCCCAATTATTGAAGTCATAATTGGCATACATGGAGATATAATGGAATATTGGCCAAAGGATCTCATTAGAGAATCCTTCATAAAAGCCATTTATCTCTTCTTCATTCAAATAACATGGGACTAAGCGGAGTTTGTTAAGTTTCGCTGTAAACGGGTCAAGGTCACCCAATGCTTCCTGTGATAACCCCGGCCAGCCGATCCACAGATTCTCGCCTTCTTCATGGATGGAAGCCAATCCGGTAGCCAGTCCGCCTTCACTGGGTTGTATGACGAAGTTGTCCCCATCCTGCATGATTTTAACGGGTAATCGATTGGATACAATGATAATTTTACTCAAAATATAAAATACGTTTAGTTAAACTTATAAAACCACATCCAGTACACCAGTTCTCACCTCTACCTTTATGCGTTTTTTCTTATTAAGATACATTAATTCATCATCTGCATGGAGTAAGCGATTTTCCGAGACGACGGTTACCTCGTCAGTTACTTCTATAAGCTCCCAAGGGACTACTGGCGTAATTTTTTTTGAAGATACATTTTTTTTGTTTTGCAAGTATACTAGAAATGCTTGCCTCATTTCTTCTTTTAACAAAGCTACATGGAATTTCCCGTCTGAAGGATCTGCATCAGGTGCAAGCTCCAGGTTAGGGCCGATGGATTTAATATTTAGGATTTCGATCAAAAGGAAGTTGCCCTCATAAGTCCTTCCATCCACAATTAGCTTGGCATGCTCTGCCTTATGGTGTTGGGTTATCTGCATTAATTTTGCAAAAGCCATATCCAATTCTTGGCCATTAACCTTGGCTGCCGATAGATTACTTTCTCTCATCGCTTTGATAAGCGCTGGTAAAAGTCCAAATCCTAAGCCTTCTAAAAAAAAAGAAAGTTCCGGTATATTACTAATAAAGCCGACATCAATTTTTTTTACTTGCCCATGATGGATACGGAGTGGCAGATCCAGCAATTTGGGAGAAAGTTGTAGCGTCTTGGCAAAGTTATTTGCTGTACCCCTAGGCAACAGCACTATTGGTAGTCGTTTATCCAGCAATCGCCTATCCAGAATTTCTTTGATCACCTGCCTGATGGTGCCATCACCACCAACAACGACCAAGACGGCCGTATTTTTTTTAAAACGTAGCCAACCTTTCTCTTTTACTGAGGCATATTTGCAGGGAAATCCTGCAGATTCAATAAGATTGACAAGATCTTTTTTGGTATTATTTTGGTCTCCTGCATTTGGATTGTGTAACACATATACGTGTGCACCTGGCTTCATCTGTAAGCTTCTTCGTTTAAGGATAAAAACAATAACCGCTATCACTTGTTTGAAATTTAAAAAAACAACCATAACGTAATACGTGTAAAAGATAGATTATGAGGATTTTAGTAACCAACGATGATGGCATATACAGCCCAGGAATACACGCATTAGCAAAGATTGCAATAGGTTTTGGAGAAGTGGTCGTTGTGGCACCAGATGTAGAGCAGTCATCCATGGGACACGCTGTTACCCATTCACGCCCATTGACCTATAAAAAAGCCCCCATTGCATTTGATGGTATGGAAGCTTATCGAGTCAATGGCACTCCGGCAGATTGTGTTGCATTGGGGATGCATCTTCGCGGCGGTATACAAGTTGTCTTATCCGGCATCAATATGGGGCCTAATCTCGGAAATTCCATGTGGCATTCGGGCACGTTGGCCGCTGCTAAGCAAGCTGTATTATTGGGAAAAAAAGGAATTGCATTGAGCACTCCGGTAGGTGAATCGGAGCCAGATTTTGAATTATTGACACCTTATGTTGAAAAAACATTGACACTGTTGCTTGAAAATCCCGATGAAACCGCATTATACAATGTAAACTTCCCTCGGTATCCATCGGGCATCAGGTGGACAAGGCAATCGGTTCGGTTTTACGATGGCAAAATCGTGCCCGGTACGGATCCCATGGGGCGAAAACATTATTGGTTTACGGTAATGCCCTTAGAGCCAGCTGAGGAAAACACCGACCGTTGGGCGATGGAAAACAATTTGGTTTCGATTACTCCCTTACGGCTCGATCTCACCGATGAAAACCAACTAAGCAGCCTTATGGGCCATACGGTTACATAAGTTGATAGCAGACTTACTTCAATTGCGATCTACAAGAGCACCTTGGTTGGCCAATTCGAAGTCGTTGCTTATTTATCATATGAATCTTGCTTTACCAGTCCCCCAGATTTGATTACAAGTAATACCTACGACCAAACACAACAAATGATTTTAAAATTTTTCTAACTCATAATCAACAAATTATGATCTTATATACTACTATGTATTGCATAGTATAAAGTAAAACATATATCTTTGTATTATGATAGTAGATAACACGCAAACCCAAATGAGGAAGGGGATACTCGAATACTGTATTCTTTCCATTATCTCGCGAGGCGAGATATATGCCTCAGACATCATCGGCGAGCTTAAGAAAGCGCGACTGTTGGTGGTAGAGGGTACCTTATATCCTCTGCTTACCCGGCTTAAAAATAATGGACTCCTCAGTTATGTGTGGAAAGAATCCACATCGGGGCCTCCCCGCAAGTACTACCAAATAACCCCGGCAGGGTTGGAGGTGCTCATTAGGCTGGATACCACATGGGAAGAATTGGTCTTTGCCGTACAAACTTCGATGGAAGGCCGTGATAAACAAACAACAGAATCATCAAATTAAAACATAAAACCACAAGAAAATGAACAGGACCATCATCATTAATATAAACGGCATCGTATTCCATATTGAGGAGGATGCCTATGAAGTGCTCCGATCCTATATGATCGATGTGAAGAAGCACTTTGGACACACGGCAGACAGCCATGAGATCGTAGGCGATATCGAAAACCGGATTGCAGAAATGTTCAACGAGCGTATCGTACAGGGCAAGAAAGAGGTGATTGCGATGCAGGATGTAAGCGAAGTGATTGCGCAGATGGGTCGTGTGAGCGACTTTGAGACGGGTGAGCCAGAAGAAGATTCCACCGAGGCTGCTTATGATATGCCCCCAATGAGCGGACAACGCAAGCTAATGCGCGACCCCGATGACAAGGTATTCGGTGGGGTATGTAGCGGTTTGGGGCACTATTTTGACATCGAGGCCAGATGGATACGTCTCATCCTTGTGCTGCTCTTCATCTTTGGTGGCACAGGCTTTCTGCTGTACATCATCCTTTGGATTGTGATGCCCGTAGCCAAGACCCGCGCAGACCGCATGGCTATGCGGGGCGAGGCGCCCAACCTACAGAATTTCAAGCGCAGCTTTCAGGAGGAGATGGAGGGCCTCCGTACAAATTTTACCGGCGCCGAGGAAGGTCTTAAGAGCGGGCTGAACTCGGCTGGGAATTTTTTCGTTAGGGCATTTGTCGTATTGGCGAAAGTGCTAGGCGTGCTGGTGATTATGGGGATGTGCGGCGGATTGATCACATTGCTTATTGCCATTGTTGCCAGTTTCGGCTTTCTAGGCAGTGAAAATGGGATGGCCATGTTTCCGCTCAATGTCATTGAGCCCGACTTCCGCACACCCATGCTGGTCAGTGCCTTGTTTGTAGCTATTATCCCGTTCCTCGCATTGGTCGCGTTAATTATCCGCATCTTATTCAATAAAAGTGTTATCGGGCAATACACGGGCTTTACCATGTTGGTGGCTTGGTTAATTGCCGTGGGTTTCACCACGGTATATGGCACCCGTACATTGAATGATTTCCGGGAGGAGAGCACAGTAGTTGAAGAACGCCCCTTGGAAAAACAAGAGGTATACCATTTGTCAAAAAACGACTTGACGGTCATCCGGCTGCAAACCGATAGTGCAGATCGCATATCTCGAATTCGGCAACGTGCAATTATCCGCAACCACAATGTGTTGGAGGGGCACAGTAGGATGCATATGCGCATTGTCAAAGTAGACGCCACGCAAGAACCATCCATCACCTATGAATATTCCGCGCATGGCGCCACCTACGAACGCGCTGCTGAACGCGCCGGACGGATTGATTATCAATTCCAACAACTTGGAGGGAAATTGATATTCGATAGCCATTTCAATATCGATGGCAACGACCTGATGCGCCACCAACAGTTATATCTCAAATTGAATATGCCTGTGGGGGCAACCCTCATCATCGATAGGGATTTGCAGCGTCATATTTGGGATTTGCCATTCAACCAGTGTGAAGACAATTATAACTATCCGGATGGTGACAGGCCCGACAAAACCGAGTGGACCATGACCGAATCAGGATTAAAATGTGCTGTTATCCCGCCACCCATTGAAGAAGAAACGATCGATGAAGAAAGAACGATCAATATTGATACCGTGCAAAAAAATTAGTGGATTGATGCAACTTTTTGACAGGTAGATGCGTCATATAGCAAACACAAAATAATAGCACGAAGACAAAGCAGAAACTGAGCAAACATCATATTGCCGTATATTCTTAAAAGAGCCAAGCTTAAATATAAAAGGCAGATTTGCAAGTAATTAAAAAACCCCAGGTTTTTTAATTGGGGAAGATTTCATGTCTTACGAATAAACAAACATGAAATCTGTGTGGTACAAGCCCACAAAAGGCAATGTAACGAAACGAATGAAGACTATTTTCTACATCATTATAACAGTTATTGTCACCACTTCGCTGATGGCAGCGGCCTATGCCCAGCAGGCTTCCATTGCAGGTCGAGTCATCGACGAGCAAAAAGCACCTCTCGATTTGGCGACGATAAATTTATTGAATGCGAAAGATTCATCCGTAGTGAAGACTATCTTTCCAGATGAAGAGGGGAACTTCCAGTTCCAGGGCATTCCGCAAGGCAAATACTTAGTTTCAGCAATACTTGTCGGTTATGACGATGCAATCAGCGAGATCGTGGAGATAACTACTGAAAGCACCACGAAAAAACTCAAACCTCTGCTACTCAATGCTGTGAATACGGTATTGGCAGAAGTGGCGGTTGATGCTCCCCAACGTCCGCTTATAGAACGCAAGCCAGACATGTTGGTGGTCAATGTAGAAAATTCTACGTTAGCCGCGGGCAATACCGCCATGGATATCCTTGAGCGTTCACCCGGTGTCACGGTGGATAAGGATGACAATATCAGCCTGATGGGAAAACAAGGTGTCACGGTGATGATAGATGGCAAGCAAACTTACCTATCCGCTGAGCAGCTGGCCAACCTCCTCCGAAGCACGGATGGCAATTCCATCAAGTCCATCGAACTGATTACTACGCCTTCATCCAAATACGATGCTTCCGGAACAGCCGGTATGATCAATATTGTGCTCAAGAAAAACCGGCTGGCAGGGACTAACGGCACGTTGACCATGGGAACTGGATATGGCTTTGGCCATAAGGCCAATACCTCCCTCAATCTTAACCATAAGGCGGGTCGGCTGAATGCATTTGGTACGTATAGCTACATGAATAACAGAGGGGGCAATGAGTTTGATATTTTCCGTTCGTTAATGAAGGAAAACGTCAATACGGATTTCCAGCAATACACGGATTTTAACCGTCAAAATCGTAGCCATAACTATCGAGCTGGACTGGACTACAATACGTCGAATAGAAACGTACTTGGCATCTTGCTGAGCGGATATGCAAGCGGTAATGACAATAATAATTCGAGCAACACCTTGATAGGTAGAACCGTCGCTTCTCCAGATTCCACCTTGGCTACGACATCGATTTTTGATGGAAGCTATAGGAGTTTTGCAGTAAACGTCAACAATCAGTTTACCATCGATACCACTGGCAGAAAACTGGTGGCTGATGTGGACATATCACGTTTTTCTAACCAGAACAAAGCCAACTACAACAATACGCTATACCTACCATCGGGTGATATGAAAGACACTCCGCTACTGTCACGGAGCGACATGCCCACCATCATCAATATCCGTGTGGCCAAGGTTGATTATACGCATCCGTTTGGCAAAGACAATAAAATAGAGGCGGGCATAAAATACAGCAATGTGGCGTCAGACAATGATATGCGGTTTGAAAATCAGGTAGATGGGGCCTGGCAAAACGATGTGGGTCGTACCAACCACTTTCTATATGAGGAGCAGGTAGCTGCCGCTTATGCCAATTACAGCACTAAGCTGGGCAAGTGGGGTTTCCAAGCAGGGCTGCGTAGTGAATACACGATATCTGATGGCAATTCCATAACCCTGCAAAACCGTATACAACGCGACTATATCGATTTCTTTCCCAGTCTGTTTGTTAATTACAGCATATCAGATAACCATCAAACAGGCATATCTTACAGCAAGCGGATCAATAGGCCCAACTATGGAAATCTCAATCCCTTCGAATATTTTCTTGACCAATATACATCTGAGCAGGGCAATCCGTACCTCAAGCCAGAGTATACCCACGCCTTCGATTTTACCTATACCTTGATGCAGCGGTATCATTTGAGCGCTGGCTATAGTCGTACCAATGATGTTATTGCCGAATCAATGAACCAAAATCTGGAAACAAAAAGGACATGGGTTAGTCGGGATAACCTTGCAAAACAAGAGATATGGCATAGTAATTTAAATATACCTGTGAAAATAACCAAGTTTTGGAATACCAGCACCAACATCAATGCCTTTTATATGAGCTTTGAGGGCCCATTAAATGGGCAATACCTGAAGCAAGGAAAATTTGCATGGCAATTGCGCAGTAACCAAACATTTACTATCTTGCCAACCTTTACGGCCGAAACTTCAAGCAACTATCGATCATCATTGATTTATAGCATTTATCATATAGGAGCACAATGGTCTATAGACGCAGGGCTAAGTAAGTCCTTTTACAATAAGAAGGCCAATTTGAAGCTATCCGTGAGCGATATTTTCGATACCCGTATTCAAGATGTGCGTACAAATTATGCAAGCATGAATACGATAATTAATCAGAAAAACGAGACAAGGGTTGTGCGGCTTACCCTTACCTACAACTTTGGGAACATAAAAAACGGCGCCCGCCGTAGCGACACCCAAAGTGAGGAAAAAAGCCGTGTAAATATGCCTTAGTGTGTTTGGGCATATAAATTTGTGGTTCGCCGCCGCCGATGTGAATCAGCGGCGGCATTTTTTTATAAAATCACAAATAAGGAATGAAATCCTTAAGTTTGCATGCATTCGTGATGCTGATCGATATGTGTAAACCATCAATTGCAACGATATTCATAATTATTTATTTAGCCCTCATCCAAGCGTATGGGCAGGAAATCCAGCGGATAGGCTCTCCCTTGGTGCAGCAGTACACGAAATCAGATTACAAGGCCGGGAACCAAAACTGGGCAGTGGCCACCGGGGCCAATGGCATCATGTATGTAGCCAATGCCGACGGCCTATTAGTTTTTGATGGACAATATTGGGCACTGCATTACCTCCCGAATAAAAGCACGGTGAGGAGCGTAGCTGTGGACAGTGCGGGTAGGGTGTATACAGGAGGATTGGCTGAATTTGGGTATTGGGAAGATTCCGGATACGGGCAAATGCGTTATCATTCGGTGAGCCGGTTATTGGGCAGTGAAGAGCAGATCAAGGATGAGGTATGGAAAATCATCATCGATGGCGACCGCGTCATCTTCCAATCGTTTTCTACCCTATACCTCTATGAAAACAACTCGCTGCGTATCATCAAAGGCGGCGGTCAACCTTTCCTATTCGTGCATCAAGTATACGGACGGATATTTATCGAGCTGATTCCTTCCGGTCTCCATGAATTGAAGGAGGATAAGCTGGAACCCGTGGCTGATAAAGACCTATTGGCTGGAGCAAACATCCTGACCATGTTGCCCTTCGCAGACGGGCAGATTCTTATTGGCACATCCAAGGAAGGCTTGTTCCTGATGGACAGTATTGCCACCATCCGCAAATGGCAAAACGCAGCTGACGACTTACTGAAGGCCGCCCAACTCAATAACGGTCTTAAGGTGCTTGATCACTATTATGCTTTCGGTACCATACTCCAAGGTTTGGTCATTATGGATCAAGTAGGCCATATTGTGCAGCACCTTCATAAAGGAAACGGCTTGCAAAACAATACGGTACTGGGCATCAATATGGATCTTCAACAAAACATCTGGATGGGGCTCGATAATGGCATTGACCGGATTGAGATCAATGCCCCACTTTATTATTATGCGGATAATAGTGGAAGCATCGGTACAGTCTATGCCGCCCGTATATTTGGAGGCAACATCTATTTGGGCACCAATCAAGGGTTGTTTTATAGCCCCTGGTCATCTGGCGATGCCTATCGTCCATTCAACTTTGCCTTGGTAGCCGGATCACAGGGACAAGTGTGGGACCTCACGGTCGCGGATGGGGAGCTCCTCTGTGGACATAACGATGGGACCTATAAGGTATTGGGTAATAAGCTGGTGAAATTGTCATCCGTAACGGGTGGATGGACATTCAGGCAGTTGGCTAACCAACCAAACACCTTATTACAAGGCAACTATACAGGGTTGGCCGTTTTCCATAATGCAGGGCAAGGTTGGCGGTTTTCACACCGTATTGCTAGGTATAATGACCCTACACAGTTCATTGAACCCATCTCAGATACCAAAGTGTGGGCCAGCGGCTATAAAGGACTTCGATTACTCACGCTCGATAAGCAGTTTAAGGAAGTTCAGCAGGTACATACCTATGACTCAACCCAAGGCCTGCCCCGGAGCATGTTTGTAAATGTGTTCAATTTAGCGGGAAGTCCAGTGTTTGCTACGGATAGCGGTTTTTACCGATTCGATGATATCACAGATCGATTCTATCGATATGACCAATTGAATAAGCAATTGGGGTCTTTTGCATTCTCCAACAAAATTATACACGCCGATACCAATCGCTATTGGTTCATCAATCGGGCACGGGTTTCATTGGTTCATTTTAGGCAGAAAGGAGAGATACAGGTAGATTCTACCCAATTTGCCACCCTTAATGGTCGAATGATGAAATTTCATGAAAGCATTAATCGGGTCAATGACAATATGTACCTGATGAGCCTCGATGACGGATTTGCCATTTACCAAGCACCGGATTCCAGCGTTAGACCTTCCCGATTGCCTATCCCGCTTATTCGCACGGTGCAGAATATTACGGATAGTCTTTTAGGCGGATGGTACATCATTGACGCATCTCCGGAGATTCCATATCGACACAATAATCTCCGCATTAGCTATGCAATGCCATGGTATAGTGCCACCCCCTTGCGATACCAATTTTATTTAGAAGGGTATTCGCGCACTTGGTCTGAATGGAGCGAGGCCGCACAAAAGGAATTTACCAATTTAAGGCACGGGGATTATACCTTTAAGGTACGGGCTATGACCGCAGATGGTACGCGCTCAGCTATTGCCGATTTCAAATTTACAGTCTTGCCACCATGGTACCTATCTTGGGGAGCACTCACCATATATATCATGCTGTTTTTACTTCTATGCATCGGGGGGCGCAATTGGTATCGGTATAAAATACAGAAGCATCGTAGGCTTGTGCAAGAAAAGATGACGCGGCAGCAACAGGAGCTATTAAAGAAGGAGGCCGAAGAAAACGAGCAGCGGCTCATCAAACTTAAGAATGAGCAGCTGGAGCAGGAGTTGGCCAGTAAGAATAGGGAGCTCGCCAATTCAGCGATGAATATTGTATACAAAAACGAGCTGCTCAATAATGTGCATGATGAAATGCTGGGGCTTAAGGATGCCGATGGCCGGAAACTATCTGGTGAGCAGCTCCGAAAAATCAATAAAATCATCGAGGATGCGCGCAGCGACGAACGCGACTGGAACCTCTTTGAAGACAGCTTCAATGAGGCACATGAAAACTTCTTTAAGAAACTAAAAACGGATTACCCAGACTTGGTGCCCAATGACCTCAAATTATGCGCTTACCTCCGCATGAACATGAGTAGCAAGGAAATTGCCTCCCTACTCAACATCACCACCCGAGGTGTAGAAATCAGGCGTTACCGACTACGCAAAAAACTCAACCTGCCGACCGAAAAAAACCTAACGGAATTTTTGATGGAGGTGTGATTGCCGGTATAGCCAAGTGCTGATATTGACCGGTGTTTTTAACTGAAAATTAATGTTGTCCCATGGCGAATTGTTCCTATATTTGGTTAACCAAAAAATATAACCATGAGACCTCTGCACTACCTTGCGGCATGCCTTTGGATCTTCCTGTTGTGTGCCTGCTCCACCGACGAGCACTTAGAAGAAATGATCGGCGAGACAAATGCCTTGGACCAAAGTTCCCTACTTGCTGCCGTTCCTGCACCGGATGTTTCCGTTGCCTACACCGATGAAAGCAATTTTGTCTCCAGCCTATCTTCTTATGGCTTCCAGACGCCGACACAGGTAAACCTGAACCGTGTGGGTACCACCAGCGGGTACAACGCGGTGTACGGATTTAACATCCCGGCCAACAGGCAGGCTGCTGGGTTCAAATGGAATAAGGGCGACCAGGATACGGAAGAATGGAGGCCGCAGGGCATCACGGGATTTCAATGGGGAGGAAAGCGGTTCCTGCTTGTCACTTGGTATGGCAGGGAGTCGTACGCTCATAAAGGCGTCCGGATATCATTGGTCGATATCACCAATATGAACAATATCACGTATCGCCATCTGCTGTTGGTACAGGATATAAACAATGGTTTTTACAATGGATCAGACGGGTACCAACAGTTGGGTGATTTTGCGCCTGTACGTGTCCATGCTGGAGGGGTGGCTTATTATAACCAGAAAATTTATGTGGCGTCTACCAGCCTTGGGATACGGGTTTTCGATTTGAATAAAATAATCCCCGCTTCCGGGGATGCCACTAAAAACCGCATTGGCAGGAATACTGATGGAACACTTCAGGCATTCGATTACCGCTATATTGTACCCCAAACAGGCTATTATAGAATTAGGAATGCCTCGCCATTCTCCTGCATCGCCGTAGGCGACGGCCCGGGTTCTGGGGATGGCCTGTGGACAGGTCAGTACATCACGACTTCGACAGGGGGAACTCCCAAGGTATTTGGCTTTCCGCTCAACGCTTCCGGTCAGATTGCCTCCAGTCCAAGCCCGGAGATGGTCGCCCCCAAAGATAACGAAACGGGCAACAACGGGCCCGTGTATAACATACAAGGGGTATACCGGAAAGCTACCACTACCTTTATGGCCGTCACAGGCAAAAGCCAGTACGAGGGTTCCACGGCGCGACTGGTGCGTTATACCGATGGTGACAATGCCGGATACCGCTGGCGATGGCCACATGGGGCCGAAGATCTGTACCTCGAAAAAAGTACCGGATATCTCTGGAACCTGACCGAATACGAAACTTCCCAATACGGCCGAGAAAACCGCTGCGTGTTTGCCGTGAGGCTTTCAGATTACGACTAGTTTGCAGAGGAACCCTGCCGGCCGGCTTCCCCGGCTGCTCGTTTCTTGTTAGCCTATTAGGTTATCTGACAAGAATACTTATTTTTGTATATCAACAATAAAAGTTTAACCAAGGAAAAATGTAAAATTATGAAACAGAAAATCTTATTGGTACTAACCATCCTCTTCGGTTTGATGATGGTCAATTCAGGATTAAACAAACTTTTTAATTACATGCCAATGCCGGAGCTCACACCCGAGCAGATGACCATCTTTGGAGCATTCGGCACCATTGAGTGGGTGCTCCCTTTGATAGCCATTGGGGAAATCCTGGGAGGCATCCTGATTGCTATCCCCAAATACAGGGCTTTGGGCGCCATTGTCATTTTTCCAATAATGGTAGGGATTATTGTCCACCACATGACACATGATCCGGCTACCCTGCTAATCCCCTTGATACTATTGGCGATAAACCTTTGGGTAATTATAGATAATCGTGCTAAATACTTGCCCATGGTAAAATAAACGCCTGGTGGATCAGACATCATTGTTTCCAAAAATACAGGATAGTGCATGATACTAATCCAAAAAATGTTACGGATACTAGTATGATCCAATTATATGTTACATGAGCAACGTTTCCATCAAGAGTTTTCTTTTAGCATTATTGATCATGCCAAGTTTTACGTGCTTGGCTCAGAAACTCCATGTGAGTGACCTTAGGGTTGAGCACCTCAATAATCCCTTAGCTATAGATGCCCCTGCACCAAGATTGAGCTGGAAGCTCCTATCACCATTAAAAAACACACAGCAGACTGCCTATGAAATCAGGGTTGGCACAGATAAAAATGGGCTGACATCGGGAAAGGCGATCGTATGGGAAGGTGCTGCCAAATCAGACAAGTCGGTACTTATTCCTTACGCAGGACCTGCATTGCAATCAAAAAAACACTATTTCTGGCAGGTTAGGGTTAAGGACAATCATGGCAATACCTCTGCATGGAGCAGTGTTCAGTTTTGGCAGACAGGTCTGAAAGCCATAGACTGGACTGCTCAGTGGATTTCAGTGAATGGCAAGGATACTTCAGTGAGAAGCCCGTTGTTCAGAAAAGAGTTTGCCTTGAAAAAGAAAATCAAATCCGCATTGGCTTACATCACAGCGAAGGGTTTATATGAAGTAAATATCAACGGACAGCGCATTAGTGATGCCTACTTTGCGCCAGGTTGGACCAGCTACAAGAATCACCTTCAATATCAGGTTTATGATGTGACGGCTGATTTGAAAAATGGCGCAAACACGATAGGCGTAACGCTGGGCAATGGCTGGTACAAGGGAAGAATAGGTTTTGCAGGTCAGCAGAATTTTTATGGCGATACCAGGGCTTTACTGATGCAATTGGAAGTCGAATATACCGATGGGACCAGGGAATCGATTGACACGGACGAAAGTTGGAAGACCTCATACGGCCCGATACTGGCGTCTGATATTTATGACGGGGAGATCTATGATGCGAGGAAGGAGAAGGCTGGTTGGTCGGCCGCAGGGTATACAGAAGACAGTTCATGGGTAAATGTCCGGATTCTTGAAAAGGGATCAGAGCAACTGGTCGGTATGAGTGGCCCCATGGTCAAAAAGCATGAGGAGTTTAAGGCCTTAAAGATATTTAAAACCCCTAAAGGAGAAACGGTGGTTGATTTTGGGCAAAACCTTGTTGGATGGGTAATGCTCAAAGCAAGGGGCCCTTCCGGTACCAAAATCACGCTAAGCCATGCAGAAGTGCTGGACAAGGAAGGAAACTTCTACACCGAAAACCTGAGATCGGCGAAAGCACAAAATACCTACATACTTAACGAAAATACCGATCAGGTATTCGAACCTCATTTTACTTTTCAGGGGTTCCGGTATGTGAAGGTGGAGGGGTATCCAGGTGAGGTCCGTGCAGAAGACCTAACCGCTGTTGCCCTCTATTCAGAGATGGCAATTACTGGTAAATTCGTTACTTCCAATCCCATGCTCAACCAGTTGCAGCACAACATTCAATGGGGGCAAAAAGGTAATTTTCTGGATGTACCTACCGATTGTCCGCAACGTGATGAACGCTTGGGCTGGACCGGCGATGCGCAGGCCTTTGCTAATACGGCGGCCTACAATATGGACGTGGCCGGTTTCTTTACCAAGTGGCTTCACGATGTAAGGGCAGACCAACAGCCTAATGGATCGATTCCGCATGTGATCCCTAATGTGCTGGGCGCGAATGATGGTGGGTCTGCCGGATGGGCCGACGCATCCACGATCATTCCCTGGGATATGTATGTGGCATATGGGGACAAGCGTTTGCTGGAAGTGCAATATGAAAGCATGAAAAATTGGGTTGGTTATATGACATCCGTGGCTAAGGATAACCTTTGGAACACCGGGTTCCATTTTGGCGACTGGTTATTCTACCGTCCGGATGACGACAATGATGGCAGAGCTGCCGTGACCGATAAATACCTAATTGCACAGGCTTTTTACGCACACTCCACGCAGTTACTGATAAATGCCGCTCAAGTATTGGGCAAAAAAGAAGATGTAGCTGAGTACACCGCATTGCTCAATCACATCAAAGAAGCCTTTGTAAAAGAATACATGACCAGTAACGGTAGACTGGTTTCGGGCACGCAAACGGCCTATGTACTGGCATTGCAGTTTGATATGCTGCCGGAAGACCTACGGGTGTCGGCGGCAGACCGCCTGGTGAGAAACATAAAAGATTATGGCAACCACCTTACTACAGGGTTTTTAGGTACGCCCTACCTATGCCATGTGTTGACACGTTTTGGCCACATCCAAGTGGCTTATGACCTGTTGATGCAGGAGAGCTATCCCTCTTGGTTGTACCCGGTTAAAATGGGTGCTACCACCATATGGGAACGCTGGGACGGTATCAAACCCAACGGAAGTTTTCAAACACCTGATATGAACTCATACAACCACTATGCCTATGGCGCCATTGGCGATTGGATGTACAGGAACATAGCGGGTATCAATGCTGATCCTGCCGCTCCGGGGTATAAAAAAATCAACCTCGTTCCGAAACCTGGTGGTGGGATCACCAGCGCTTCAGGTGAACTGAATACGCCTTATGGATGGGTTACTTCCTCCTGGAAGATTGAAGACGGCTTATTTAAGCTTGATGTGGAGGTCCCTGCGAATGCCCGAGCAACGGTAACCTTGCCCGCTGCTGAATGGAAAGATGGTAAGGAAACGACCAATAAATCGGAAATTGGTTCTGGAACCTATCATTTTGAATGCCGTATGCCATAAACGCGATTTCAGTACCCACGGAGTTTTACCAGTTCCGCGTAGGTTAAATCACCCAAACACTGGTACAAGTTTAGGGGCTTATTATTCACTGATAAATTGCTCACGAACATGGACACCCAACATATATTTGCTATAGTTTAACCAAATTCCGCTTATGCGTATCCCTTTTGCAATGATCCTGTTACTCATAGCGGCTTGCCAACCCAAAGCCAGCTATGTTCAATTATCCAATGCGGATACAACCATCCTTACCAGTGATTCCATTCAGCTGGCGGTTAAAGTAGCAGGGCAGGGCTACCCCTGTATCTTTGTTCACGGTGGCCCCGGTGGTGGTTTTCTTTCTTTCGAAAAAATTGGCGGTCAATCCCTTGAGCAATGTTTGACGATGGTGTATTACGATCAGCGTGGCTCCGGCTCCTCCCATAATGCCGCTGATTACAGCTTAAACAGAATGGTGGAGGATATTGAAGAATTGAGGGTGAGACTGAAATTGGATAAAGTATACCTGCTCAGCCATTCCTTTGGCGGAATCATTGCCGTCAATTATGCTAGGAAATATCCTGATCATGTATATGGTTTAATACTGGCCAATTCAACGCTTCACTTTTTCAACACCACCTCTATAAAGGAACAGGTGGAATATGGATACCACTTACTAAATAAAGACACTATCGTTCAGCGGACGGATAAAGATTCCTTATTGCAGGCCATGACGGCAGTAAGGAAAGAAATGAGCCAAAAACGCATCGGCTACAAATTCCTGACGGATGATATTCAAACCATCATTAAACTGGACAGCCTCGATGATAAGTACCCCCGTACCAATGACTTTGGAATGGCCATTGTTGTACCGCTGTTAGATACCACCAAGCCTGTTGTTTATCCTGAATATGCACAGGACTTTACCGGCATGACGTCTAAACTTTCGCTGCCCGTGCTGGTGATCACCGGCACAAGGGACCATGCCATCGGGATCAATCATTACCGGTTATTCAAATTTCCAGATCAGAGAGTAGTGAAGATAGACGGTGGGCATTTGTTGTATTATGAGAATAATGCAACTTTTACGAAAGCGGTCTGTGAGTTTATCCGGAAGTGATCACTTTTTCAGCGAATGAACAGTACCTTTCTTTAGTGATGATCAGGTGATCCAACAACCGTATATCTAATAACTTGCCCGCATGTTTCACTCTTTGCACAGGCCGCTGCCCGACATTGGGTCAAGTTTAGGAGTCGGGAAATGCGGCTGGCCTAACTTGGATCCACTCAATAAAAAGAAGCCTGTGGCTTCATACAGACCATCAAGCTACACGCTTGGTTTTATTGTCAGGCACAAGGTACCCCACTCACGGGCCTTTGATGCCTTACGCCAGTTTAAGGTTTTTTATATTCGGTGGTCATCTCCATAGGATAGATCCAATGTTAAGCTATTTCGCTGTGTTTTTCAAGGTATCCATGCTGAACTTTTCTGTATTATTTCTTTCCTTTCTTCGTTCAGCGTTTGTGTTTTTTGCCGTTATCGGCAGTTATTCGAATTTTTCGAATAACTGAATCTGCCTTGAGTTCACCGCTTTTAAAAATCTCTTTTAGGTGATAATTGATGGTGTTAACCTCCACGCCAAACAATTCGCCCATTGCTTCTACGGTCTCTTCAATTGGTGTCCAATCGATGCAGGTAATACAAGTCAATATAATCCGTACCAAGATTTTTTAATGAACGCTCTACGGCTTTTTTTACATAACTTTTACTGCCATTTATTGCACCTGTAGCTTGTCCATTATCGTCAATTTCAAACCCGAATTTTGTGGCTATAATGTATTTCTCCCTGTTTCCCTGAATGGCTTTTGCAATTAGCCGTTCGTTGAGAAAAGGACTATATATATCCGCCGTGTCCAAAAAATTACCGCCCAACTCTAATGAACGATGAATAGTAGCAATCGCTTCTTTCTCATCTGCTTTTCCGTATATTTCTACCCCGAACCCTGTTGTCATACCCATACAGCCCAGACCAATCGTTGGTACAGTAAGTCCCTGACTGCCCAATTTCACTTCTTTAATGTTGCTCATAGATTCATTATTTTAATTTATAACAAAGCTACGTCATGCAACCTGATTAAAAGTATCCAAATCACATCAGGTTGTATCCAAAAACCATTCCTGCAATAAAAATAAGCAATCAAAATAGTATCGGATAAACAATTGGTGCCATTAATATCACTATTGGCGCTAATGTGCTGGTCTATTGGGACTTTGCGAATTGATTGTATATCATTGTTACACCACTCACTTCCATCATAAATTGTAAATGAATTGACAAATTTTATTTATCTTAATGCCATGAAATAGATGAAGTGGATATTGCGGAGCAAGCTGACCCGCAGCGACGGCCCACTATATTGAAGATGATGAGGTTTTAGTACCTTGGGTTAATACCGAGCGACCACGCGAAACAAAATGACAAAAAACAAACTCAACATAAAACTTAGACGAACAGAAGTTGCAGACTTGGATAATTTCTTTCAGTTTCAGCTTAACAAAGAAGCGAATTATTTAGCTGCGTTTACACCAAAAGACCCGACAGACAAAACGGCATATTTGACTAAATACACAAAATTATTGAGCGACCCAACCGTAAATAATCAGACCATTATAGTTGACAATGTCATCGTAGGAAGTGTTGCGAAGTTTATAATGGAAGGTGATACGGAAATTACCTATTGGATAGACAGAAACTTTTGGGGAAAAGGAATTGCAACAAAAGCACTAAAGAACCTTCTTGAGATTGAAACGACGAGACCCGTTTTTGGGCGAGTAGCGTTTGATAATTTCGGTTCACAAAAAGTTTTGGAAAAATGTGGTTTTGTCAAAATAGGCGCTGACAAAGGTTTTGCAAATGCACGGCAAACGGAGATAGAGGAATTTATTTATAAACTGGCTTAAGGCATATCCCTAAAAAATCAGGGGTGAACTGACGTTCAAAATAATTAGCCAACCCGTTCTTCCGTTGGAGTGTTTTGCCGCAGCAGGCCTGTAGAAATCATTGTACAGAACTTGGATAAAACCAGTGCGTTAGCATGGGTTCATTACACAAAGTTAAATCTCGAATATCACCAGAACGTTAACTTAATATTCCTTCCTCACGTTTCCTTCAGTTATTCGTCCTGAAGTTGCATTTTTGGTTTTTGAAAAAACGAACCATCATGATTTTGCAAAGGCTCATAGCAGAAAAGATAAAATCACGATAGCTTCATCACCATTGAAAGTAATTTATACCGATGAAAATAAGCCAACTGCATCACATTGCCATTATCTGCACGGACTACGAAGTCTCTAAAAAATTTTATACCGAAATTTTAGGGTTTGCAGTCGTGAATGAAGTGTACCGGAAAGAGCGCCAGTCGTTCAAATTGGATTTATCCTTGAATGGACAATACCTCATCGAGTTGTTTTCATTTCCCAATCCACCGGCGCGGGCTACCAGGCCCGAAGCAACCGGGCTTCGGCATATTGCCTTTGGGGTCGATAACATTTCGGAATGGGTTGCCTTCCTCGATTCCCGTAATATAGCCGTAGAGCCCATACGGATTGATGAATATACCCAAAAGAAGTTTACGTTTTTTAACGACCCCGACCGGTTACCTATCGAATTGTATGAACTGTAGGCGGTCGGCTGTCATACAGCTTGTGGTGCTTCCTTGCTATATCGATTCCGGTGAAAATATTTTTATTGGAAGTTTTCAATAATAAGCAATTCATGAACGTATTCTGCAATACAGGGAGCCGGATGGAGATATATTGATTTCATAGCGTCCTAACTAACTTCAAAGATACAAACATGCCTAATTGTTTAAACGGGGCATATGCGACAAAATAGGGAAGTAGTACTTTGGAAGCGGCGAAATATGTGCCTTCCACAATTCCAGCTTAAAATTGGCTCGGGTTTTTTTGCGTTGTAGGAAACTTCCTGTAGACAATTTCTGGATTTGAAAAAACACAAAAAAACCTCTCGTTTTGAGAGTAAATTATTACCTTTGTAATCGAGAGCGAAATCATCGGCATAATAACATGATTAGAATCGTAAAAGTTACTTCGATAGGTAAATATATCGAAACAAATCCGAAAGTAAAGGACGCTCTCGAAGCTTGGGTATCGTTGGTCAAAACACTAACGTGGGAAAAGCCCCAAGATATTGTCGAATCGTTTGGAGCAAAGGCTGTAGATATTATCGGAGGCGAACGCGCTGTAATTGACATTAAAGGAAATCACATACGGATCATCATTAAATATCAATTTCACTCCAAATTGAAGCAATCCGTGATTTACGTTAAGTGGATCGGTACACACGCAGAATATTCAAAGCTTTGCAAACTAAACAAGCAGTATACTGTAGAAATGTTTAAATGAAAGCCATGAAAATGAAAATGTTTAGAAACGAAGAAGAGTACAATAAGGCGGTAGCCTTGTTGGAAGAGCTTGGTGATCGGGAGGGGTTTGAAGAAAACGAAAAACTCGTAAAACAGTTTGAATTGCTTTCAGATTTGATCGAGGCTTACGAAAATAAGAATGCCAACATTGATGTTGGCAACCCCATAGAAATCATCAAACTCAAAATGGAATACATGGGGTTGAAGCAAAAAGATCTGCAACCGTATATTGGAAGCAGCGGGATTGTATCCGAAGTACTGAATAAAAAGCGAGGGTTATCAAAAAGCATGATCCGCAAATTGTCCGAGTTCTTACATTTGGATCAGAATTTACTCAATACTCCATATGATCTGATTGATGTGCCAACGAAAAGTGCAAAACCAAGTAACGGTAAAGCTGAGCAAAATCATGCGATATCAGATGTTCAATTATTTGCAGAAATCAGTTCCTTACCGGCTAATCTCAGGCAAGAGGTGTCGGATTTCGTGGCTTTTTTGAAATACAGGAAAAAGCAAAAGACAGTTGTTTGAAAGCGTCAAAAGGATAAACGAATTATTTGCGTTTTTGGATCCCACTGAAAACTCACCGGCAGCTCTATTTTGATGTTCACATTTTTTACCGTCTAAAAAAACTAAGATTTTTTTTGATAAATTAATTAATTTCATCGTTAGCGTATTCAGCCGCTTACTTGAAAAGGACCTGAGCTGATTATAAATTCCTCTATTTGCTCCGGAACCTGAAGATCGACCGGTCTGGCCAGATCTGGCAGGCGTTCCCAAAGACGTACTAACAAAAAATCAAACT
>NZ_JAMXBE010000010.1 GCF_024704835.1 Parapedobacter tibetensis | reverse complement strand
GGTATTGTTAATTAACTTTTGTTGCATTTCTTAATTGAACTTACGGTCCTATTTTATTGTAGATCGAAAATAGCAAGCACAGGATAATGGTCTGACATATGATGGGTTGCCTCATCGTGTATAATATCAATCGACTTGAGTTGATCAGCTAATGCGGAATTAGCCAGTATATAGTCTATACGGTTTCTTACTGAAGTGGGGGTTGCATACCTTTCAGTGGGAATACTATGCTTAAATATGCCAGTATGCTGGTGCATCAAATCATGATATCCCATATCCTCCGCAATCTCCATTACCGAGTAGTCCAGTTTATTGTCGTTCAGGTTTCGGATATGGTCATGTTGGACCTCTCTGGTTTTTAATTGTTCTAACCAAGCCTGTAAGTTTTGGTTGTAGGTTATTGAGTCTTTTGAGGAAAGGGAATTGAAATCGCCCATGATAATAATCTTTTCATGCGAAGGTATTAAGGCTGCACGTGCCATGATTTCTTTCATCTCAAATTGACGCTTCACATAGCTGAATGGCGAAAAATGCACGACAAAGACATGAACGTCGTTGATGTTTGCATAGAGGTATGCATGCCACATATTGGCTACCACCTTTTCCACTTTGACGATAGGGTGCTTTGAAGATAGTGCTACGGGAAAACCATCAACCTTTGATGTTACCGCGTAGGGATGTCCGTATTTACTTGCAAATTCTTCGATGCTTTCTTGGGTAAAGCCGTTCATTTCCTGATATGCAATTAGATCGGGATCGATTTCCTTAACCCAATCAACATACTCCTTATGGATTACTGTATCTTGCTGCAATCCTTTCAAGACGTTGTATGACAGCACCTTGAAATTACCCTGCGCATAAATGGAACATGTACCGATCATGGTGGTAAAAAAAAACGTAATCGTTGCTCTCAATGGTATCATAATATTGATTTTAACACGTAACTTGCATTTCAATCGACAAAAATCATCCTTATTCTTGCATTACCAAGATCGGCAACATAGATATTACCTTCATCATCGACCGCAATATCGGTAGGTTGACTGAATCTTGCAGCAGCTCCAATGCCATCTGCAAAACCAGCGGCAGAACCAGCAATTGTTAACACGGTTTCCGATCCGATATTTATCAAACGTACTTTGTTGCTTCCCAAATCCGCCACATAAAGTTTCCCATCATTATCCAAGGCAATACCATAAGGTTGACTAAAAGAAGCCTGGGCTAAGGATCCATCCACGGCTCCGGCTGTTCCCAATCCACTGATGGTACTCAAATGGCCATCAACAGATAACTTGCGAATACGGTGGTTATTTCGATCGGCAATGTATACATTCCCCGCTTCGTCCGTTTCGATTCCCGAAGGGTTCCTCACCCGGGAACTTGTAGCCATTCCATCGGAAAAGCCAGCTGTACCATCCCCTGCGACGGTACTTACCATCCCGTTAGGATCTATTTTACGTATTCGATGATTATTATTGTCTGCTACATAAACATTACCCGAAAGGTCGACAGCCACATCGATGGGTTGGTTAAACCGGGCAATTTCACCTGGACCATCTACAAATCCAGCCTGTCCGGTTCCCGCCAAGGTACTTACCATGCCATCAATGCTTATCTTTCTGATACTGTGATTATCGCGATCAGCAATATAAATGTTGCCTGTTTCATCCACAGCAGATTTCCATGGATAATCCAATTTGGCAATTTCCAAAGGACCGTCAACAAAACCGTCCGTGCCACCCAATAGCGTGGTGACCATACCATCTGTCCCCACTTTGCGGATGGCATTGTTATTTCTATCCGTCACATACAGATTGCCGGCACCATCAAGCGTCACCCCTTCCGGATTATGAAAGGTAGCCTGAAGCAATGGGCCATCACTTTTCCCCGTCATACCGCTTCCGGTATAGGTAATCACCTTATAAATATTAACCGGTTCGGTATAATTAAATGTCCCCACATCAAATACACGATCTCCAACCCGCAATTGCACCAACCCGCTTGTTCCATTAACCGGTACAGCTACTTTGACCTCATCGGTTGATGATTCCAGAATGACCGCTTCACGATCACTGAAGGTTACGCTCAAAGCCGATCTGTCATTGCCGAATTGACGACCCAAGATGCTAACGACTTCATTGCCATATCCACTTTGAGGCCAGAAAGAAACAATTACTGGCTCTTTACTTTCCTGGCTGGAAGTAGTCTCCTTCTTGCAAGAAAGCATACATATGTTGATTGCACATATGATGACTACCCCTAAAAAAACATTCATTATCTTCATTTCGAATCAGTTTATAGCTAAATATTTAGGATGACATGTTGCATTATTGCTCTTCAGCCAAAATAGCCCAACCATTTGCCACGCTACGAGGTGCACCATCCGATGGACGGTTACGTACATGCCAAACATCCGCCATCGGATGCCTGATAACAAAAGTAGATGATCCCCCGCCGTCGAGATTAATTGATTCCTTTGCACCCAAGGCGTTCATGAAAATGGCTAGGTCAAGCAATGTGATCCCGTTGGAATAATCAAACCTACGCCCATCCACTACGATGAAATACAGCGTTTCATCAGCTGTGAAACCCACAGCTGTCCGTGGCTCAATGGAAAGATCCGTTTGGGAAACAATTTGGCCATGATCAATCAAGCGATGATGGCCGCCCAAAGCGTTTGTAATTTGATCGGCAAAAGCAAGATACTGTTGAGGGCCACCGATAATGGGGTCCCCGTTTTCCAGAAAACCAAAGAAACTCCTTCCCTCCGGTATCACGGTCCTTATTGGCACCCCATCCAGTTGTACAATACTCCTAGGTTCACCTGTACTCATGTTGTAAAAATCGGCATTAATACCAGCTACGGGTACGCTGCCCGTTGGGGAAATGACATATTGTAACATATCGGGGATGGTTTGCATGCCATAAGATACCGACCCATATGGTGTGAGTGGCACACAGGAGACGCCTTCTGTGTTTAGATCAATTTTCAATATAAATGCGCGCATGGTATACCCATTCATGGAGAGGTAGTGAATATCAGTTTCTTCCACACCCGGCGCCACGACAAAAGTAGAATCACTAAATACCCTACTAATTAACCCCGTACTGTCTACCAATATCTGAGTAAGGGGAGTTAATTCTACCTGTCCGCCATCAACTACAGGATCCTGTTTTGTACAGGATGAAAATGTAATACTGATGCCATTGCCAATGAACAACAGTAGGATGAGGCCAAAACATCTTGTGTTCATCATACAACCTTTTTTAATTATATCCATCATTTTGCGTCATTAATTCGTTTAAAATCAGTTCATTTTCAGGAATTGGGAACTTTTGTCTGGAGGGATCTATCCCCAACGTTTCCACGGCTTCCCCCCTCCTTACCAAATCATAGTATCGAAATCCTTCCGCAAACAGCTCTCTTCGCCTTTCCAACGTCACCGCGGACTCATATTCCGTTTCATTGGCAGGTGCTATAGGTGGCAAATTGCGTGCATGCCGCAATCCATTTAAACGGGGCAATCCCGCCATGCCCTGAGCTTCAGCACTGATTAGATATATCTCAGCCAAACGGATGACAATAATCGGATCCGTACCAGCTTGGCCACTGGAATATTTATTCACAACATCGAGCCCCTCATAGGTATCGATCGAAATGGCTTTTCTCTTGTCATCCTCTCCGTATAATACCAATACCTCATCATTCGGTTTATAGACATAAGATCCTCCTACCGGATGCGCATAGGTATAAAACATGGTACTCAGGTTGACACTGGATTCAACATTCAGGTTTACGAAGGAGAATATCACCTCATTATTATCTTGTCCACGGAACATGCGTGAAAAATCATCCAACTGAAACTGGTTGGATGTAATTATCGCTTCCGCCCAAATCGCTGCTTCTTCCGTTTTACCCGTCATTAATTTTACCCTTGCCATCAACGCCTGTGCAGCTTCCTGCGAAAGGTAGAAATAGTTGCCATTGAGCCCGGTGGCAAATGAAGGTAATGATGGTATTGCTGCGGTTAGGTCCTCTTCAATGAACGCCCATACTGCTGCTTCGGTATCCCGAGGCAGCTTATCCTCCGTTTTTACCCGCAATATAGGCACCCCACCCCAGCGGGTTACCAAATTATAATAAATCAAAGCCCGAAAGAAATGGGCCGTTCCAAGCAGGCGGCGTTTTTTCTCAGAATCGGGTAGCGGTTCCACGGACTCCATGGCATTATTCACCTGATACAATGCGGCGTAGTAACCATTCCAAGCCGTTGACATCAAACCTTGTTCAGGGCGTAAGATGTTGTTGATGAAGACAAGTTGATTGCCTCCGGCGGCATTGATCATATTACCCCCCACAAGATCAAACATCACATATGATTCTCTTCCCGGCCTATTCTGCACTACATTGTATAAGCCATTTATTAGCGGCTCCAAATCGCTTTCCGTTACATTCCCCGGAGTTACTGATGAATAGGGGTATAAATCAAGTTGCTTGCCACAAGATGGCAAGAGCATTACCCCTAGGGTTATCCACAAAAAATATTTCATCTGGTTATACATGGTCTTACCTTTTTATTGATTAAAACTGAAGATTAATCCCAAAATTAAAGATTCGAGGTTGTGGCAAAATAAGATTGTCCTCCCCTAGAAACCGTGGATCGAAATCGCTTGTCACTTCTGGATCCATTCCTGAATATTTCGTCCATAAGAATAGGTTGTCGGCCTGAGCATAGAGCCTGAGGTGCTTTACCTTGATTTTACTGGTCAACGCGGTCGGCAGTGTATACCCCAAGATCAAGGAACGCAACCTAATGAAGGATCCATCCTCTAGAAAACGTGTGGAATTTTGTGTGTTCCAAGGGGATCCATATATTGCTCTGGGCACAGTGTTGCTTGTTCCGGCACCAACCCACCTGTTTTCCGCCGAAGCCTCAGTGAAACCAAAAAAGCCATTGCCTAACCGTTCGATAAAAGTGCGATAGGAGAAATAGACATCATTTCCATAGCTATAGGTAAAAAATGCACTTAAATCAAAATTATTATAGCGCAAGGTATGGTTCCATCCACCGTAAAACTTCGGATTGATCGATCCTACTACCTGCCGGTCATTTACGTCGATGACCCCATCAT
Organism: Parapedobacter tibetensis; assembly: GCF_024704835.1. GTDB lineage: Bacteria > Bacteroidota > Bacteroidia > Sphingobacteriales > Sphingobacteriaceae > Parapedobacter > Parapedobacter tibetensis. The sequence goes on along the minus strand of NZ_JAMXBE010000010.1, from coordinate 211,180 downwards.
TATTGATATCTTCATAGATAAGATCGCCTGCTCGTACATTACTGTTGTTATATAAGGACTCAGGGACTTCCTCATCATGTTGGTATATCCCCAACACCCGGTATACATAATGACTCCCTACTTCATGCCCCACTTGCAATGTTCTGTTGGATCCAATCAACAGCGCCTCATCACCGATAAGTGAGGTAAGCTTATTCTTGACAAATGAAATGTTGAAATCGGAAGACCAATTCACTTTGCCGATATCCAAGTTACCATCCAGTGTAAACTCCCAACCGGTATTGCGCATGGAGCCGATATTGCTGACAATGCTAGTGAATCCTGTGGTGGCATGTAACGGTCTACTATAAAGTAGATTGCCCGTATTTTTGATAAAATAATCGGCAATGAAACCTAATCTTCCCTTAAAAAGGCTTAGATCCATACCCGCATCAAATTGTGTCGCAGTCTCCCAAGTCAAGGTATTATTGCCAAGATCACTCACGCCGATGCCACTTTGGTTATTGTAGTTTCTTCCTCCACTCATTTGGGCATGGTAGGCATAACTGCTAATCCCCTCTTGATTGCCTGTGGCACCATAGCTTGTTCGCAATTTTAAATCAGTACCGTGATCCTTGTTCCAAAAATCTTCTTCGGAAATATTCCATCCGGCAGATACGGATGGAAAATAGCTCCATCTATTGTCAGGACTGAACTTTGATGAGCCATCAGCTCTGAAAGAGAGATTCAGTAAGTATTTATTATTATATGAAAAGCTGGTCCTGGCAAAATATGATTCCAGGGCATTATCCGATAGCGAAGTACCTGCATCATTAATCTCTGCTGCTACAGATAATACTTCGAAAGATGAAGAAGGGAACCCTTGTCCATCAATAGCTGCCGAAGAACTAGTCACTTTCTGGAACGAATGTCCCATTAGTACAGTAAAATGCAATTTATCAAAACTCTTTTTATAATTCAATGTGTTCTCCAGCAGCAGATTGGTAATCAAGCGGCGGTTATCAAACATTCTGCCCATACCGACACCATACGGATGGGTATCGTAATAATGGATGAGATCCTTCGTATAAATGGCATCAAGCCCAACCATACTTTTAAATTCAATATCGCGATGAAGTTTTGCGGTAGCGTGGATATTACCCAAGTAACGATAATTGTCCAAGTAGGCGTTTCCTTCATTCAATACTTGAATGGGGTTATGCCTCAATAAGTCGTCCGTTCCACCTTTATAGTAAGAACCATCCGGCTTATAAATACGGTCATATGGGCGCTGAGAAATGGCCCTTCCCATAATTGTGGCGCCAGAATTGGATCCCGGAACCCTATAATTTCTGGAATAGCTTATGTTGGAATTTGTTCCAATAGCCAACCAGTCATACAGGCTATGTGACAAATTCAATTTGGAAGTTACTTTTTGAAAGCGGTTGGTTTTGATGACACCTTCTTGATCCATATATCCACCAGACATAAAAATCTGGGTCTTTTCGGTGCCGCTCGAGAAGGAAAGATTGGCATTTTTTACGCCAGCTGTGCGAGTAACCGCTTTAAACCAATCGGTGTCGCCCATGCCCGGATAAGGGTTCATCTTTCTTTCCATATAGTTGGCATCGCCTGGATTGTGGCCAAACTGCACATTGTAATTATCTATCGCTTCATTAATAACCTCGATATATAGGTCGGAGCCGGCCATCTTAATTTGCCGTGAATCGGACACATCCTGCATACCTTGGTAATAATTAACGTGGACGGCTGTACGACCCACTTTACCTGATTTGGTGGTAATAATAATAACACCGTTGGTGGCCCTAGAGCCATAAATGGCTGCTGCGGCGGCATCTTTCAGCACTTCAAGGGATTCAATATCATTCGGGTTTAGGAGTGCCAAGGGATTCATGTTTTCTCCCATATTCAATAAGGCCGCATTGTGTCTTAGCACCGGTATGCCATCGATTACATATAATGGTTCGTTATTAGCACTCAACGAACCAATCCCTCGTACACTTACCCGGTTTTGCGTACCAGGCGCACCGGATCCGCCAGAAACATTCACACCAGCCACCTTACCCTGGAGCATCTGTTCGGGGCCCAATACGGGTCTGGAATTTTCCTCGGTTGGCCTGAATGTACCGATGGCCGCAGTAACGTCACCTTTTCTTTGCGTTCCATACCCAACTACCACCACTTCATCGAGTTCGCCTAAGGCTTCCTCCAATTCGATAACCAAAGACAACTTGTCATTGTTACCTATACGATAACCATCCAGCACCTTGGGTTTAAAACCAATGGATGAAAACTTCAGTTCATACCCGTCTCCAGGTTGGATCTGGCTGAACGTAAATATACCGTTGCTGTCCGTACTGGTGTTGCGCTTCACCCCAAGCGTGCTACTCTCCAAACTGACGGATACTCCATTGAGCGGACGTCCTTCTACATCCCTAACGATACCTGTCACCATAGCACCCGTTTGAGCTCGCGCTTGCACAAACACCATCATTAAGCACACATAAGGCAACCATAGATGAAGTCGCCTTGCTTTGATAATTCCTCGTAGTCTATTTTCATTCATATTTATTAAGTTTTAAGCAATACCCTTCCCTCCACACCTTAAAAGTGTAGTATAAAAATTTTATTTTCAATATGTTATGTTGTTTACTTAATTAGATATCCCACATCGGTTTTTTCAATTTTCAACCCATTTAAGGTCGTCACAGTATGCATAATTTCTTCTAATGTCTGTTGTTCGGAGCTTCTATCCAGTTTAAGGGATCCTGTAAAGTACATGTCTTTGACTACTTGAGGGCTGCACTGGATGGAGGTTTTGAAATAAATCTCCAGATCCGCAAACAGCATCTCAAGTGGTTGGTTGGTGAAGACCACCGAAGAATCGGTAAACAACGTAGTACCCAGTTTCTCCACGGCCTGCGACGGAGGTTGTTGAGCCTTTGGCTGGTCACCCTGTTTGGATTTGGGCAGTACCGTTGCCACCCATGTCTTGCGATCCAAACTCACTTTATCCCCCGGTGTGAGGTAAACTTCCTTCATCCCATGACGCAATGTGGTTTCATCGGGACTAACTACCACTTTACCGCTGATCAATTCCACGGCTGTCTCGTCATCGTCCGTGTAGGCAGAGACAAGGAACTCGGTACCCAAAGCTGTGGTAGCCAAGCCACCTGCGTATACCGTGAACGGCCTGTTTTTATCTTTTGCGACAGCAAACCGCGCCGCGCCCTTGAGGTAAAAATCCCTATGGTCGCTTTCCCCTTCCATATAGGCCAACTCGCTTGCTGGATATAACGTAATCACCGAACCATCCTCCGTATGGATTTCTATCATCTTATCGCTTAGATTCTCCCGGGTTATCGGCATCTTCTCAACGATTTGTTGTTCGTTATGCTGTTTTCCTGAGTTCCCCGTACTTACATAATATACCCATAGCCCGATAGAGGCGAGCATAAGTACAGATGCCGCCACGGCCGCTATACGCCACAACCTCACTGCAGGACGGCTTTCAATCCCTGTTTGCTGACGTATACGTGCCAGAATCGCTGGTTTTTCTTGTTCAGGATGCAGACTTTTTTCCCGCGCAAACGATTCCCATTCCGTTTCTGGCAATATCGATTTCAATGCTTCAGGATGCTCCATGAGGTAATTGGCTACGCGATCGGCCTCTTCAGCTGTGCATTCATTCCGCAAAAACTTTTGTATTAGGGACGCTTCCATCATTGTTAGTTATAGGTAATACGTTTAAGGAGCTCCATACCCCTAAGCGAATGTAAAAAAAATAGTGGGACAGGCAAAGGGGGGGTACGTCGCTAAGACGCAAAAAGACAGGCTTGGCGGCTGGTATACCAGCCACTCACATAAAAGGAAACCAATAGCTGACAAGCAACAGCAGTGATTTCTTTAGGTATTTCAGTGCGAGCGCAATATGGTTTTCGACAGTTTTTGGGGATATGGCAAGTTTAGCTGCGATTTGGGCGTAGGTGAAATGCTGGAACCTACTCATCGTAAATACTTTTTTGCGGACAGCAGGCATTTGGTCGATGGCAGCATGGATGCGGGTGAGTGTTTCTTGGTGGTACAGTTGCTGTTCGGCTCCCGGGCTAATGTGGAGCTCCACCTGCTGTTCCCTATATTTACGGGCGTGGGCGGCCTTACGGAGTTCGTCAATTAATATCGTCCTAGCCACTCTGAATAGTTGGATAGCTAACGTATATTCGGTGGAAAGCAAATGGCGCTTTTCCCATAAGCGTACAAAGGTTTGCTGCACCACTTCTTCTGCAAGGTCTTCCGACCTGCATTTTTTTAGTATGAATGTATAAAGCTTAGCATGCCATATGTGGTATGCCTGCTCAAAAGAATCCACACAGCCATTCCGTATTGCTATGATATCCTCCATATTCCGCAGTGCAAATATTCGAAATATTACAAAACACCCAGTGTCGCACTTATTACCTTTTCATCAAGAAAATGTTAAGCCATAAGATTGGGATGCAACATGCATCAGATTTGATTTATAATTTATCTGCAGCTTAATTTTTGGCTTTTAATCCTTCTTACGGCCGAACACCGAAAAATGCACGTATCGTCCCGGTCTGGCTTTCATATCTGCGATGAGTTCTTCAAGATTTTGGGAGGCTTGATTGAGGTTGTCATATAATTTTTCGTCATTCAACAACATACCGATGGAGCCTTGGCCTTGGTTTATACGGTCAGTAATAGACTGGAAATCGGCCATCGCTTTATTAGCGCTGGTGATGGTTTCCGCAAAATTGGCTTTGGCCATTTGATCTGTTATTTCATCCAAATTGATCAATACTTGACCGATCCGTTCATTGTTATTCTTCAAATTGCCGGTGATAGACTCCACATTGCCAACGATATGGCTAATGCGATTCCGTTCAGAGACTACCAAACCATCCAATTGCTGGGTAATCCCCTCCAGGTTTTGGAGTGAATTGGCTATGCTGTTAATACTCCGGTTAAAATTACGTTGAAAATCCGCATTAATAGTATTATTGACGGCACTCAGCACCGAGTCTAATGCGGCAGCGATATCTGCAGCTTTCCTTTGGATAGGCTCTACCTGCTCCATGATGTTTTTCTGTATATCAGCCTCCAATTCATCACCATCCTTAGCATATTCGGGGCTATCGCCCAATTCGAAGACGATGGCCTTCCCCCCTAATAAATCCGTACTTGTCAGACGGGCAAGTGTGTTGGCCGGAATGGCATAGTTCTGCTTTACCTTGAATTCCACCTTAATCTTACCATCGGGTTGCAGTTGCATTTCTGATACACGGCCAATTTGATATCCGTTGACAAGAATGGGTTTGGAGGGTGTCAGCCCATCTACCCGTTCATAGGTAGCATAAAATGTATTTTCACTGCTAAATACATCATTCCCCCTTAGGAAACTATATCCAATAATCAAGATGGCAATGGCCACTACAGCCAATATCCCCACCTTGGTTTCATTTGCTATCTTCATTTATCTCGTTTCTTTGTAAAGATACTGTTTTTTGGCAAACTGAAAACCTAGCGCTCGACCTGCCTTTTGTATGCCTTGACAGCATCAAGCAGATTCTTCACGATTTCGGCCTGCCCTTTTTCTGATTTCATGTAAGTCTCCTCATTAGGGTTGCTCAAGAAGCCAATCTCTGTAAGGATAGCGGGCATGCCCGCACGGGCAAGTACCGCTAAACTCAATTCCTGCACTCCCCTATCACCCCTTCCTGATCTAACGTATTCATTTTGGATAGCGGATGCTAATTTGATACTCTGTTCCCTGAACTGGTTCTTCATCAAGGAAAAAACAATATAGCTTTCAGGGTCATTGGGATCAAAGCCCCCGTAATTCTCTTCATAATTCTCCTCCAGCAGGATATCCGCATTCTCCCGCAGCGCCGCATCTTGCTCTCCCAACCTGCTGAATCCCGATACAAATGTCTCTGTACCCCTCACACTTTTATCTTGTACAGTTGTGTTATAATATTTACCCTTGCTATTCCGTCTCCTTACCCTACGAGCCGGAGTCGCATTACAATGGATGGACATAAAAATATCCGCTTTCTTCGCATTGGCAAATTCAATGCGCTTATATAAATCCACATCCACATCGGTGGTGCGCGTATAATATACTTTTACCCCTGGAATTGCAGCCTCAATCGCCTTGCCTAATTTTAGTGTTACCTGTAGGACGACGTCTTTTTCTAATGATGTTGCTCCTTTGGTGCCGGGTTTGTCGCCCCCATGTCCAGCATCCAGTACAATGGTCTTTATGGTATAGATGGAATCCCTATACTTATTTGCAAAAGTAACCGTTGGTATAGATATGAATAGGAGCAGGAAGTATAGCGTGTACTGCGTAAATTGTTTGTTAATCATATCGATGTATTGAGGTTTGGTTTTCATTCATAAATCACGTTGTCGCATTTCTAGGATTATACTCGTTATCTACAAAGATCCAACCACTATGCGAATATATTTGAAAACACCAAAATCCTGACTATTTTTAATTAATTTTGTGCGCAATTCCAATTTATTGCAAAAATACTATTCATTGTCAAATTTGAAGTCAATTGCCGTTTTTTTTTCGTGTATTTTATTATTCTTAACGGTATTTTCGGTCGTATCCGTATATGCACAGAAAAATTCCCGAAGGAATAGTATCAGGGTTGACTCCCTGCGGCAACGGCCTCCCCTATCCGATACAACGCGCAACGCATTGACAGACACCTTGGTAGTTGATTCCCTTGGCGGCAAACAAGATACCACCCAGCGAGGAGAGGAAACACCCGATGGATTAAAAGCCATGGTAAGCATAGTTGCTGCGGATTCGCAGATCACTGAGATGAAAACCAATATCGTGCATTTGTATAAAGAGGCGCGAATCAAATATGAAGGCTTTGAGCTTGCGGCAGACTATATTCGGGTAAACCAAACCACCAATGAAGTATTTGCTAGTGGGCTATATGACCATAACGACAAATACCGGGGAAGGCCCGTTGTCATCTTCCCCAACGAAACACCAAAGGCTGTGGATTCGCTCCGGTATAATTTCGATACAGGCAACGGCATTACACATGGGATATTCACCGAAGTTGAAGGAGGATACATTCAAGCGAGTAGGGTGCGTAAAAATCGGTACAACGAGATGTCGCTCTATCGTGGCATGTACAGCACCTGCAATTTACCAGAGCCGCATACACACTTTGGTATCCAAATCAGTAAAGGCATCGTTACGGAAAACCAAATCATCGCCGGCCCTTCCTATCTCGTCATAGAAAGCGTCCCCTTGAAATTTGTTGCCATTCCATTTGGTTTTTTCCCGAAGCCTGACAAACGTTCCTCAGGTTTTCTGTTCCCTACGTTTGGCGAAGAATTTTCGAGAGGCTTTTTCATGCGGGATATCGGGTGGTACCTGGCCTTCAACGACTATTGGGATAGTGAAATCAGGGGCACACTGTATTCAAAAGGTTCTTATGAAGCATCTATACTCACCCGGTACAAAGTCAACTATAAGTTTGACGGTGGATTCAACATGCGGTATGCCAACACCCGAAACGGCGTGGAGGGTACCCCGGAATATCGGGCCAACCAAGATTTCAACGTTACTTGGAACCATAGCCAACGGCAGGAAGCCAATCCCGGAACCACGTTTAGCGCGAATGTAAATTTCGGCACAAGTTCCTACTTTCAAAACACCGCCGCAGGTGCCAGTTATGATTACGATCAACTGACCCGCAACAACATGTCATCCAGCATCAGCTATGGAAAGGTATTTGCTGATGGGAAGGTAAACTTCACCTCCAGCTTGAGTCATCGGCAAGACATGGCCAAAGGCGAAGTATTTCTGGAATTGCCCACGTTTTCACTGAATGTGTCTTCGTTCAATCCATTTGATTCCAAGGATCGTGTCGGTGAGCAAAAGTGGTACCAACGCATCACCATGGGTTATTCCTTGCAGGGCAGGAATTCGGTCACATCCCAAGAAAGCGGTCTGTTCAGCAGGGAGACATTGGATAAATTCCAGAACGGCTTCCAGCACAACATCCCCATTAACCTTTCGCTGAATGCATTCAAGTTTTTCCAGTTCAACACCAGCGTAAATTATACCGAACGCTGGTATTTACAAAGCATCCGAAAGCGCCTAGAGAATTCGCCGAGTGGATTTGAAGAGGTTCGGGATACCCTTCCGGGATTCAACAGGGCCTATGATTATTCCATATCTTCTGGCCTATCCACCAAGATTTATGGGATGTACCCCAAAATAGGCAAAATGCAAGCGATGCGCCATGTCATCACCCCCTCCATAAACCTCAATTATCGGCCTGACTTTTCCGATGAGCTATATGGTTTTTACCGGAGGTTCAGGGATGCGCAAGGCAACGAGACACAATACTCCATCTTCGAAGGCGGAATGTTTGGCGGGCCGGGGCGCGGCAGATCCATGGGAATTGGCTTTTCCATCGATAACAACTTGGAGGCGAAAATCCTGAGCAAAAAGGACACCACCGATGGCGGCATAAAGAAAGTCCCCATTTTACAGGGGTTGACATTCAGCGGCAACTATAATTTCGTTGCCGATTCTTTTAACCTGTCCAACATCAATTTTTCGGGTAGGACCGCTATCTTCAACCAAAAAATAAACCTCAATTTCAACGGCACCTTCGACCCGTATAGTTTTGACCAGGCTACTGGCAGGCGCGTCAACCGTTTTGCCATCAAGGATGGCAAGCTTGCTCGGCTTACCAACTTTGGATTGTCCTTTGATTATAGCTTCAATCCTGAGGCCAATGAAAGCCGACAAAATGGATTGGATTCCTTAAACAACCAACGGGCCAACATGACCCCGGAACAGCAACAGGCGCTATCGCGGATCAGTTCAGACCCCAATGCCTTTGTCGACTTCAATATCCCATGGAACCTTGCCGGCTCGTTTAGTTTCCAGTATTCAAATCCAGGCAACCGCAGTAACGTTACTGCTACGCTGAATGTCCACGGCGATTTCAGCCTCACCCCCAAATGGAAGGTGCAATTCAATTCGGGTTACGACTTCAGGCAAAAAGAAATTTCCCTTACCCGCTTCAGCATCTATCGCGATCTGCATTGCTGGGACATGTCTTTCGGCTGGGTACCATTCGGCCGATACCAAAGCTACAATGTCACCATTCGGGCCAAGTCTTCTATCTTGCAAGATTTGAAGTTGACCAAACGGAACGATTCTTTCGGAGGCTTTTAACACCATAAATCAGAACCATGTTAGCTGAAATCATTACCATAGGCGACGAAATCCTCATCGGGCAGATTATAGATACCAACTCGGCCTGGATGGCTCAACAACTAAATGCCGAAGGTATCCATGTGAAACAGGTCAGCTCCGTCGCAGACCATCCGACAGATATTATTGTGGCGCTTACACTCGCTGCTGGTAGGGCCGATATCATCTTGATCACAGGTGGATTAGGACCTACCAAAGACGACGTGAGTAAACAGGCAATGGCCACCTATTTTGACTGCGGCTTCAGGCGCGATCCGAACGTGCTTGCCCATGTCGAGTCCATTTTCCGGCGTTATAACCGCCCCATGCTAGAAATGAATCGCCAGCAGGCCGATGTCTTGGACAAATGCGAAGTATTGTCCAATGAGCTGGGCACTGCCCCCGGCATGTGGCTCACCCATAAGGGAAAGACATACATTATTATGCCCGGCGTACCTTTCGAGATGAAGCATATCATGCAAGAACGGGTACTCCCGCGCCTTCGGCTATTCGAAGGAAGGCTTCCCATGTGGCACCATACCCTATTGACCGGTGGCATCGGTGAATCTTTCCTTGCCAAGCAAATTGCCGATATTGAGGCGGCATTGCCACCGCATATACATCTCGCCTACCTGCCTAAGCCCGGTGTTGTGCGGTTGAGGCTTACCGCTATTGGCGATAACTTGGATACCTTGAAGCGCGAAACGCAAGCCATTGCTGCCCAATTTAAAGAACGTATAGATGGTCACTTCATAGCCGATGAAGACACCACATTGGAATCCGTAATCAAGCGCATAATGAATCAGAAAGGCTTGCTCCTTGCCACAGCCGAGAGCTGCACAGGAGGCAACATTGCCCGTCTCATCACTTCCCTTCCGGGAAGCAGCTCCATGTTTGAGGGCGGCGCCGTTACCTATTCCAATGCTATGAAAATAAAATTGCTCGATGTCAAACAACAAACCCTTGAGCGCCATGGTGCTGTAAGCGAGGAAACCGTGCGAGAAATGGCATTAGGTGCTCAAGCAAACTTCAAAACAGACTATGCCATTGCCGTAAGCGGTATAGCCGGACCCGACGGTGGTACGCCCGAAAAACCGGTCGGCCTCGTGTGGATTGCAGTGGCCGGCAAAAAAGGTGTGATTGCACGGGAATATCAATTTGGCAACGACCGACTCGTCAACATCGAAAGGACCTCCATGGCTGCACTATTCATGCTTTGGCAAATGTTAATGGCCGAAAACCCATTCAAAACCTCATAGGTTTTGCCTCACTTGGGCTGGTACCCAAACCCAAGCGGTTTAATCATAAATAAACCGAAGAGCAGGCATATGAAGGTTAATAACAACTATTAAATTATGTAAAAATACCATTGTGCAAAATAAAATTCTGTTCTTTTATTTTTAATCAATTATTTATGTAACTTGGGCCTTTTCAATAATAGCACGAATAATCGTTATGGCGACATACAACTTACAACTACCCCGGATGGGCGAAAGCGTATCAGAAGCAACGATAGTAAAATGGTTGAAACAACCGGGCGACCACATTGAAGAGGATGAACCGGTGTTGGAAATTGCCACGGACAAAGTGGATTCCGATGTCCCTTCTCCGGTTTCAGGGATACTCAAGGAGCAGCTCATAAACGTGGATACCATCGCCCAAGTTGGGGAAGTCATCGCCACCATTGAAATTGAGGGCGATGAGGATAACATTGAACCTACTGAACAACCCGATGAGATCATAATCGGAGAACCCGCTACAGACGACATCCCGGGTATAGAACAACTGGACGAACCTGAGCCAGCGCAACAGCCCAAAAGCCAGGATTCGCGCTTTTACTCTCCACTGGTCAAGAGCATCGCCGCAGAAGAGGGGATTACACCTGAAGAATTAGACACTATTACTGGCACCGGCAATGAAGGCCGTGTGACAAAACAGGACATACTTGATTATGTAGGAGCAAAGAACAGCGATGAGGCATCGGAAAAAACGCCAACAGGTATACCCGCGGAAAAAGCCGAACAACCTATCGCACCCCCACCCGCCTCTGTAATCGTATCGCCCACCGACGAACTCATTGAAATGGACCGCATGCGTCGGTTAATCGCCGACCATATGGTCATGAGCGTACAAACTTCCCCGCATGTATGTTCCTTTGTCGAAGCGGACGTGACCAATTTGGTCAACTGGCGTAACAAGATAAAAGCTGCCTATGAAAAACGGGAAGGCGAAAAAATCACCTTTACTCCCATTTTCGTTGAAGCGGTAAGCAAAGCCCTTCGGGATTTCCCCATGGTCAACGTCTCGGTAAATGGCACACAAATCATCAAAAAACGGCGCATCAACATCGGTATGGCTGCGGCGCTACCCTCCGGAAATCTTATTGTACCCGTTATCAAGAACGCCGACCAGTTGAGCCTCGTTGGGCTGAGCAAAGCTGTAAACGACTTAGCAAACCGTTCGCGAACCAATAAGCTGAAGCCCGACGACACACAGGATGGCACCTTCACACTCACCAATATCGGTGCTTTTGGCAATATCATGGGCACCCCCATTATCAACCAGCCCCAGGTAGCTATATTGGCCGTCGGCATCATCACCAAGAAACCAGCTGTCATCGAAACGGAATACGGCGACATGATCGGCATACGGCATATGATGTACTTATCCTTGTCGTATGATCACCGTGTGGTGGATGGTGCATTGGGCGGGCGGTTTGTGAAACGTGTAGCCGATTATTTGGAAAATTGGGACGTGAACCGAGAAATTTAGTGTTTCACGCAAAGGACGCCAAGGCAATTTACGCAGAGAACGCTAAGCGTATGGATTTCTTCGCGAACTTTGCGCCCATCTTTGCAAGCTTTGCGTGAAACCAGCTCAAACGCCACTCAACTTACCCACCACCCGTCGGTATCGCATATATAACAATACCGAAGAAGTGAGCAGGCCCAAGGTGAGTCCATACCATATCCCCTCCACACCGAAGTGGAGCACGATGCCCAATAAATACGCTATAGGAAGCCCCACTACCCAATAAGCCACAAACGTAATCAGTGTGGGCGTGTTTACATCACCCATTCCCCGCAATATACCCAGGCCCACTACTTGGGTGCCATCAAAAAGCTGGAACAACCCGGCAATGATTAGCAATTGAGCAGCAATACCAATCACTATGGTATCCTTTGTGAAAATCCATGGCAGATATTGATTCAATAGCGCAAACAGCAGCGCACATATTCCCATAAAAACCAGTACGATATGGTAACTGGAAATCGCGTACCGCTTCAAACGGAAAAAATTCCGTTGCCCAAAGCTGTTGCCTGTTTTAATGGTCGCAGCAGCAGCTATGCCACTGGCCATCATATAGGTCATGGCAGCCAAGGTAATGGCCACTTGATGAGCTGCTTGTTCATTGGGACCTAATGTGCCCGCTATCACGGCCGCCCCGGCAAAAGCACCGATTTCAAAAACATACTGCATTGCTACAGGTGCTCCGATTTTCAAGATTGACAAGCACCGTTTCGTATCGATGCGCATGATATTGAACCGCGGCAAGTATCGTTTGAAGTTGACGGAATGGAACACATAAAACCCCATCACTACCGCCATCAAACAACGGTCTATCAAGGTACTATACCCCACTCCGCTCACCCCCATGGGGGTTATGCCAAACATCCCCTTCACGAAGACAATGGCCAACAGCACATTCAGTACATTACCCCATATGGTGATATTCATCGCCTGCTTAGTAAAACCAAGTCCTTCCGCAAACTGTTTGAAGGCATTGAACACCATCAAGGGCAAGATCGACAAACTGAGGATAAACAGGTAAGGTTTGGCTTCGCGCACGACTGCCGGGTCTTGGCCAAGGTGGTCTATCACCACCATCGACCCAAAATATACGAGGCAAAACAGTAAGATACCGGATAAGATATTAATCAATAAACTATTGGAAAGTAGCACCCCGCATTCGTCGTAATTTTTTCTACCGTTTTCTTGTGCAATCAATGGTGTGAGGCCATAGGCAATGCCCAATCCGATGACTAGCACAATCATGAAGACGCTATGTACCAGCGACACGGCGGCAAGGGGTATCGTGCCTGCAAACTGCCCTACCACGATACTATCGGCCGTATGTACCAGCGTATGTCCCAACTGGGAAATAACCACCGGGCCAGCCAATACCAAACTACTCCAATAATAGGGTTTATATGCTCTGAATCCTCGACGCACCTTGTTTGCTTTTTAATACAGGAGCGGCAAAGGTACGAGAATTTAGCTTCTACCTCTTATCAAAATGCCAATAACAGACACACCGATTCCAGTTCGTCAGCAATAATAAATGAGGCTGCGAAAATCATTCTCCGTATTACTTTGTTGGGGAGGTACCCGAAATATTTCCGAAAAGCTGACGAAAAATGAGATGCATACTTATACCCCACTTCTTGCGCTACCGCCGCCACTTTCAATTGCCCATTGGCCAGCAAGATCTTGGCGCGCTCCATACGACATGCGGTAAGGTAACCAAATACCGTTGTTCCGTAAACCGCTTTGAAGTTCTTCTTCAGGCTCGCCTCATTCGTACCCACGGCGTGAGCAAGCCCAACAAGTGAATAGGCCTCAGCCGGATGATCATGCAGCATAGTTCCGACTTTGCGGATGCGGTCTAACTCGTCCGGCCGCAGTCGCGCCAGCGCCTGTTTGCTATCAAACCTATCAGCCTGTTCCAAAAACAAAACGAACAACTCAGCAAGTTTCAATTGCATGTAGGCAGATTGTAGATACGCTGGTTTCTTCTCATGCAATATTTGTTGGATTACGGCAGTCTGTCGGATGTCCAGCGGCGAATTACACACATCCAGTAGCCAGGCACACTTATTTCCTTCCAGGAAATCACGGAGATGTGGTTGGCTTCCTGATATAGGCAAAGAAATATCAGAAAGTCCTACGACAAGCATAAACAGCTCACATCCTCCTTCACTATCGATGGTAATATCCTGAGTGCAACCCGCCTTTACGAATGAACAATTGCTTTCTCCGACCGAAAACACCCTCATACTCCCTGCATAACCCACATGGGCATTTTGCCCCTGTAACAAGCAAATTAAGCGGATCTCCGGTCTCGATTGCTCCAAAACACGCCAATGGCAACCGGAAGGATGCGAAGTGCTGAAATGATAATAGCCGAAAACGCCGAAACGACTTACCGTAACTTTACCGTCCCCCCGTGCAACTGTATCGATAGCTCCATCTATTAATAGGTCGTGCGTGAGTTCATCACACTGTAACGAAAATTCCGCCATTTATAATTTGTATTCCGTTAACTATAATATTCTAGTTGTGCGTACGCTTATATTTGCGCCAAATTTACATTATTTAGACTATATATAAATAATGGGATGAAAAATAAATGAAGCTACTATCATCTATTACCATTTTGTTCCTTTCCACGTTGACGACGCTCGCCCAAAACGGCGAACTTTGGGGAACAGTAACGTTATCTTCAGGGCAACCCGTTGTTGGGGCGTCGGTCATTTTACAGTCCGGCAACATCGGTACAATGACAGACGAGCGCGGTCGCTATTCCTTAAGCGCCATACCATTCGGAGACCATGTGTTGGTCGTCACTTCATTAGAGATACAGCCCGTAGAAGCTCGGGTCACGTTAAATGAAGTCCGCCAACGCAAAAACATTATCGCGAAGGGAAATGAGTCTACACAATTGACCGAAGCATCCGTCGTACGGAGTTCGGAAAAGCGTGAAATCGAAACCCAGGGATTTGCCGTAAATGTTATCGAAACGAAAGAAGCTGCTCTCCGAAATATTCAAACGAATGAATTATTGGACAGAACGGTAGGCGTTAGGGTCCGGCAAAGTGGAGGTTTGGGTTCTGAAGTACAATACAACCTCAATGGGATGACCGGAAGGTCCGTCGGTATTTTTATCGACGGGATAGAAATTTCAACGTATGGTTCGTCATTTAATCTAAACAATATCCCTCCGGCAATGATCGACCGGATAGAGGTATATAAAGGTGTTTTGCCTGCGCATCTATCCGGAGACTTACTTGGCGGAGCGATTAATATCGTATTGAAAAAAGGAAATACGGTCAACAACATGACGGCTTCGGTATCCTATGGATCGTTCAATACCTTACAATCAGATTTAAGTGCCAATTACCGCAACGCTAAAAATGGATTCACCGCCAAAGTATCAGGTTTTTATACGGCTACCGACAATGATTATGAGCAATGGGGTAAATTTTCGAAGTATATCGAACCGAATGGTATCGTCACCCGAAATTATCGAACCAAGCGATTTTTTGATGGATATACCACCTTCGGAGGAAGATTTGAACTCGGCTTTACTGACGTCAAATGGGCAGATGCCTTTTTAGTCGGGTATAACATCGCTGACTCCTATAAGGAAATTCAGCATGGGCAAACCATGGGCACACCTTACATGGGCAGAACTTCGGAAGCCCAAGGTCATGTACTCAACTTGCATTACACCAAGAACGATCTATTAACCCAGGGACTAAATCTGACTGTTAATGGGGTATATGGCAATCGGAATACGTATATCCAAGACACCGTTCCATGGGCCTATAATTGGGATGGCAATATTCGTGTCGATCTCAATGGTAACCCGATACGAAGATTAGGCGGCGCGCAACAAGGGTCGGCTCCGACCATGATGGATATCGATAGGCAAATTACGAATATCAGGTCCAATGTAAGTTATGATATGGTAGCAGGGCATCGGATATCCGTAAACCACATCTACTATACGGTTGATAGACAAGACGATGACTTATTAAATCCCCTTGGAGACGGTGCGTTAAAGAACTCGAATGACTTGTCAAAAAATGTCCTTTCATTCAATTACGAAGCGCAAACCTTCAATAATAGATTGCGGACAAATTTATTTGCCAAGATTTATCAGCAGTCTTTAACGAGTATCGCTTACAACGGCTCGCAGGTTGATGGTCAAGTCGTTATTATAAAAGATGTTGTGCACGATAACCGGTCCAACACGGGTTATGGTTTTGCTGCGTCTTATTCGCTATTCCCCCGCATGATCATCATCACCTCAGCAGAACGTGCGGTGCGCATGCCTGGAGACAATGAAATATTCGGGAGTCCAGATCAAAACGTGCTGGCCAGTCCTGCGCTAAAGCCCGAGCGAAGCGACAACTATAATGCAGGTTTTAGAGTCGGTACGTTCGAATTCGACCAGCATAAAATATCCTTGTCTACCAATGTCTTCTGGCGTAATGTAAAAGACAGAATTATGCCAAGGACCAATGAGCTGCTCAACAATCAGGAAATAGAAGAGACACAATATATCAATCTTGGTCTAGCCCAATCGTTAGGTTTCGAAGGCGAGCTATCTTATATCTACCAGAATAACCTGACCCTTATGGTCAACTTCTCCAAATTCAACTCGTTATTTAAACAGGAATTTGACCCTGCCACAGGTCAACGGATGACCTATTACAATACACAAATTCCCAATGAGCCATTTTTCACCATCAATGGCAACGCGCATTACAGACTTGACGACGTCATTCAGCAGGCATCGGAGTTAAACTTATTTTACACATTAGGCTATGTACATCCGTTCAGAACCATATGGCCGGTATCCGATTGGTTTATTACCCCCGCACAATACGCGCAAAATGTAGGGGCAAGTTACATCTTCCCTAATCGCAAAGTTATAGCCAGCCTGGATATCAAAAACATATTTAACGCAGAAGTCTATGATAATTTCGGTGTACAGAAACCTGGAAGAGCTTTTTATTTGAAACTTAATTACACCATTAACAACTTCTAAATAAATATCACAGTAATATGAAAGCAAATCTGATTAAAACCGCTTTATTCGGTGCAGTTGCAACGGCATTTTCATTGGCAAGTTGCAGTAAAAATGATGGCCCAGACACGACAATTCCCGAAGATGTAGACCGTTGGATTACCGTTTCCGGAGCGATGATGGATGAAGAGGCTGGTGACGGTAATGGCGGCACCATGGTATATAGTGTATCTGCTGCTCAGGCCAAAGATCCGGGTGTCTCCATCAATGTTTTTGATAACGGTATGCACGTTAAATCACAGCGTACCGCTCGTCTCCAAGCTTCTGCTGATGGAGATTTCTTATATAATATCCAATATGTGGGAGACGATGGAGGGATCTTTAACAAATACAGTGTTCATGGCGGAAAAGATTTCCGGCCAGATGGCCCAGAGGTAGAAACAGCAACTTATGTCAGTACCTCTCCTCGTTGGCTAAAAGCCGCTGAAGGCGTCGGGGTAGCCGTGAGAGCAGCTGCTAATGATGCCGTATATGAAGGCACCAATCCCAATTTTGTTTTTAAATACAGAAGGGCAAAAACCGATGCGATTACCTTAGATCTTAACGACCCAAAAATCACCAAAACAACTTCATTCGAATTAGGGCTTTCTGAAGATGAAGAGGCCGCTGGGTATTATGTGTCCCGTATTGATGTTCCGGTAATTAATAAGGCTGGAAACAAAGTATTCATTGGCGCCGCGGTAAACAAAGTTAATCCTGATAGCTATACACTGGAAGAAGGCGTACCGGTCTTTGACAACGATAGAACAAGGCCGAAAAGTTGGGCAAAAACCCTGGTATTGGACTACCCTTCGCTTGCTAATCCGAAGGTGATTACGTCTACGCAAACCAGGGGCAATACCAATGGCTACCGCAGCACCATGCAATATGTAGGCACAGACGGCCATGTGTATCAAGCTACTTCTGGTGAGGCGGTAGGCACCGGCGGATCTAAAATACTCAGAATCAGTACCGAAACGAACGATTATGACAACAGCTACGTATTTAGTCTGGACCAGGCGTTGGGCTTAACAAACACGTACATTGAAACATGGAGATATACTGGTGACGGTATTGGTTTTGTGGTTTATAGCTTGGTCAATAATGCCGGAGAGCGCACTGGCGGTTACATCGCCCGTGTCGACCTGAATAATAAAACCGCTACGAAGTATACCATCCCTAACGAGGCTGCGTTGAAGTTCCGTCAAATTCAAAACATTGCAATCGACGGTGACGATGTTTACATTGCTGTTGCTGCTATTGGGCAAAACGGCAACATCTATGTGTTTGACAGAAAAACAGGTGAAATGACGGTAGGCGCTAAACTTGTTAATAAAACTGGTAACCAGTACATCGGCGTTTACTAAAAGTAAAACGCCACATGGTCTTTAATAAGGAGGAGGCTTTTGCCAGCAATTGCTGAACAGAAAATCATCCAATTTGACCATTGGATGATTTTCTTGTTTGGATTATTTTAAAACGAACTACATAAACATGGTTAAAACAGCACGCAAAAAAACAACCTGGCAAAAGACCCGGAAGTTCTTCAACGACATCCATCTCTGGGCTGGGCTAATCAGTGGTATCGTTGTGATCCTGATCTGCTTCAGTGGCACCATCTACACCTACAATACCGAGTTGCGCGAATGGGCATCGCCACACCTGCACAAGGTAGAGATTCCGGCAAACGGTAAACGCCTGCCGGCAGATGATATCATCAAAAAAATAGAAGAAACCTCGGGCGGAACGGTTACTTCGATTAGCATTCCTGCTGACCCGGCCCGCACCTATCAATTTTCAGCACGCATTGAAGGCGATAGAAGCCGCTTTGGCACGACGTATTACGTCAATCCCTATACCGGCGACATCACAGGTACCTCCAAAGAAAAAACCAAAACCGGCGAGTTTATGCAGAATATGTTCAGCCTGCACCGCTGGTTATTGCTGGATAAAATAGAAGAGCCCCTGATCGGTGAGTTACCAAATCGGCAACTGGGCAGTTATATTTCCGGAACGGCTACCATATTGTTCACCTTGGGCGTCCTAACCGGACTAGTCATCTGGTTTCCTCAGAAATTACGGACATGGAAGCAGGGGCTTAAAATAAAGTGGAGCGGCAACTGGAAACGCATTAACCACGACCTTCATAACTCCCTAGCATTTTATTCATTGATCTTTTTATTCCTCATGGGTATCACCGGCCCCCAATGGTCTTTCCCCTGGTACCGCACGGGGCTGCAAAAAACCCTGGGCACCTACAAGGAACAACCTGCTGAACGTGACGGAGGCCCTGGCCGTGCCAATGCCGAAAGAGGCGGCAGGGGAAAACCAGGTAATGAAGGGGAGCCGGACGAAAAAGAACAAAAAGCCGAACTACAACTATTGCCGTTCGCGTCTTATCTTGCTGCTGCCGATCAGGCGCTACCTTATACCGGCGACTATCGGTTAAGCTTGCCGAAAGATGCGGAAACTCCCCTATCCATCAGCAAGAACCGGGTCGGTTTTTTTGCCCCGGCAGCCGGGGATCAGGTTAGCCTGGATGCCTCCACTGCGGCCGTAAAAGACGTGCGGATCTTCCGTGACAAACCGTTCAACGAACGTGTGGCCGCTTCCATAAAAGCACTGCATGTAGGCAATATCTATGGCCAATTCACCAAGCTGATTTACTTTTTAGCCTGTTTAGTCGCCACCACCCTACCCATTACCGGTACCCTCATCTGGCTCAATAAAATGAAGAAAAAACCAGCTAAACAGCATCGGAAAATTCCGACAATTAAAGCGGCTTATTAAAAAAGAGCGGCTGGCGTTAGGGGTTAAGTACATAATTACATCAAGAGTACATGGCTACATCTTGGTGACGACCGACTTCCCTAAAACACTTTTGAATACACTGGCCGAACTAGCAGAAATTGGCTACCACACCCCAACATCCGGCAATTCCCATTACCCAGTACCATCAGGAGTACCGACATCCTATATGAAGTGGTCACCGAATTCCCCAAGACGTTCATCCATACCCCCACCGGATTGGCTGAACTTGTTGGTATCGATTTAGATACAGTGGAACCGAATGATTACTTTTTATTTAAGTTTGCCATTACAATGTCAGACGGTACTCGGATTGTGCAATTCCAAGACAATGCCTGTGACGAGTCACGAGGTGAGCCTTGCGATTGCCGTACCGGAGTCCGATTCAAAAATCAATAAGCTTATCTTCTAATCCAATTCAATTGCAAACAAATGCTGAAACGTATCACTTTTTCCTTACTGGCATTTGTCCTAGTATGGACACAGGCCCTCGCACAGCACATCCCCACACCCAAAGAACATTTCGGGTTCAACATCGGGGACGATTACACACTGGCTAATTACATGCAGACCGAAGCCTACTTTAAAAAGCTGGCTGCGGCATCTAATCGGGTAAAAATGGAGTTGGCTGGAAAAACCTCGGAAGGTCGCAACCAGTACCTGATTATTATTTCTGCGCCTGAAAATTTGAGTAAAATAATCGAGTATAAAGAAATCTCCCAAAAGCTAGCGCATGCCGAGATGACGGAAACAGCAGCCAAGGAGCTATCCTTGGCAGGAAAGCCGATCATATGGATCGATGGGGGATTACACTCCACTGAAACGGTGGCCGCACAGCAACTCACTGAAACCTTTTATCAACTCGTCAGCCGCAATGATCCCGAAACCCTACGGATACTTGATGAAGTCGTCATCCTACTTTTCCACTGCAACCCTGATGGGCAGGATCTGGTATCCAACTGGTACATGCAGCATGAAGACACGGCTAAGCGGAACAAAAATACACCCACACTATACCATAAGTATGTGGGACATGATAACAACCGTGATTTCTACATGAATAACCTAATAGAAAGCACCACCATATCTCGCTTGCAATACATTGAATGGATGCCGCAGATTATCTACAACCACCACCAATCAGGCCCTCCAGGAACTATTCTCGCAGGGCCTCCCTACCGCGACCCGTTCAATTACGTACTCGATCCCCTGCTCATCACCGGCATAGACGGAGTAGCCGCCGCGATGATCAATAGACTCAATGCCGAAGACAAACCCGGCTATACACGGCTTAGTGGTTCGGTCTTTTCCACTTGGTGGAATGGCGGACTGCGTACCACTCCTTACTACCACAACAGCATTGGTATATTGACGGAAATTGTAGGCGATCCCACTCCCATGACCATACCCCTCGTACCCGATAGGCTCGTACCCAATAATGCCACCCCTTACCCGGTGTCTCCCCGCCCATGGCATTTCAAGGAGGCCATTGATTATTCCGTTTCCCTCAATTATGCCATCCTCAATTATGCCAGCCGTGTGGGCGACGAATTGCTGTACAACAGGTATAAAATGGGGCGCAATGCTATCGAAAAGGGGAACCAAGATTATTGGACTCCTAAACCCAGCTATATCCACAAGATAGAAACCGATTACGCGGCAGACAAAAAAGCGGGTAAAACCGGTGGGGAAGCCGACGAAGGGCACTATGGGAATCGCAACAACATCCCCACAAGCTATTACGATGCAGTGTTCAAAAACCCCGCGCTACGTGATCCCCAAGGGTTCATCATCCCTGCAGATCAAACAGATTTCCCCCGGGCAATCCACTTCATCAATGCCCTGATGAAATCCGGAGTCTTGGTGCATACAGCCACATCCGATTTCTCCGTGGCCGGCAAAGCCTATCCTGCGGGTTCATACCTCGTCAAAACCAGTCAGGCTTTCCGCCCCCATGTTATCGACATGTTTGAACCCCAAGACCACCCGAATGATTTCCAATATCCCGGAGGGCCACCCGTGCGACCCTATGACGCCGCCGGATGGACATTGGCCTACCAGTTTGGAATTGAGTTTGACCGCATATTGGATTCCTTTGAAGGGCCATTCGAACCTCTTCCCTATGGCCAATTGCAAGCACCACCGTCGCAAACGGTCGCTAAGTCATCGGCGGGCTACCTATTGAACGCCGAAGTTAATAATTCCTTTATAGCTGTCAACAAACTACTTGCGGCTGGCATAAACGTATCGCGTATCACCAATCCGATAGAAGGCGCATCTGCTGGTTCGTTTTATGTCCCGGTGAAAGGCCTGGCTGTTCTTCAAAAAACGGCTGATTCTTTGGGGATAAGCCCCATAACGGTCAGCACCAAACCTAAAGGCCTCATGGAAATCAAGCATCGGCGGATTGCCCTTTTTGATCAATATGGTGGCTCCATGCCCTCCGGATGGGTGAGGTGGATGCTAGAACAATATCATTTTGCCGACTTCACCGTGGTATACCCGGGAGAAATAGATGAAGGTGGCCTCAAGGAAAAGTATGACATCGTCCTGTTCATTGGAGGCGGTATCCCATCTGCCAGTGGCCAAGGAGGAGGACAACGACGCGGTCGAGGGCCAAATGCGGATGACATACCGGAAAAATACCATCACATGCTTGGCAGTATTACCAAAGAAATCTCCATTCCCAAACTAAAGGAGTTTTTGGAAGCAGGGGGTGAAATCTTCACCGTTGGAGCCAGCACGGCACTGGCCTATCATTTGGAGTTGCCCGTCAAGAATGCCTTGGTAGCGATAGATAGCAGTGGCCAGGAAAAACCGTTACGTAGCGAGCAATTCTACGCGCCCGGAAGCATCCATCAAGTGTTTGCAGACACCGTCGACCCCGCTGGCTGGGGTATGGCAGCAAAGGTGGATGTCATGTCGAACAACAGCCCTGTGTTTAAGTTAACTGACGATGCGGCATCCGAAGGTATTACGCCGCTGGCTTGGTATGGCGATGAAAACCCGTTAAGAAGCGGTTGGATTTGGGGGGCGGATTACCTCAAGAACGGGGTGGTGGCCTTTTCAGCGCCAGTGGGTAAAGGAAAACTTTATGTCTTCGGTCCGGAAATCACGTTCCGAGCCCAACCCCATGGCACATTCAAGTTGTTATTTAACACATTATATCAAACCCAATAGTTCTTTCTGCCGTCACCGATCAAGCAGATCATCGCTGATTTTTGATCATTAGCTGTGTGAATCCGCAATATCCGCATCATCGGCGTTCTATTTTTAGTTTATGCGATCCAAGACATCGACGGTTTGCCTATTGGCGCCAACTATTTTCACCCAAAACATGGATATCACAAAATTTACCCCTACCTTAGCGGTTACAAAATAGCGAAGATATAGTTATGTTGAGTACAGTATTGGCATTCCTGAATATTGGAACAAGTGAGATGATGCTCATCATCGGAGCGGCATTGTTGCTGTTCGGGGGCAAGAAATTGCCAGAATTGGCTAGGGGCTTGGGACGAGGTATCCGCGAATTCAAGGATGCTTCAGAAAGCATTAAGCGTGATATCAGTGAGCAGATTAATAATTTCGAAAAAGATATAGACGTGAAGGATGTCATTGTGGATGATGCCGAACCCAAAAAATTGAACGAAAGTAATCCTTCTACACCAGCCGGCACCTACCAACACAATCCCGGACGTGAACCCGACTATTATGGTAGCGAGGGCCCTTATTATAATGACAGCTATTCATATACCCAGCCCGAGGCTACCGAAAACACGGAGGATCCATCTCAAGAAAGCACTTCGAAGGAGGAAAACACAGCTTCTAAAACACCTCGTTTACCGGAAAACGAAGAAAAGAATACGTAGTCGATTTAGCTGATCATTACTTTCCATTCTCAGCAATTAGCAGTGCAACTGTGTTGTCCACCCATTTTTTTCCATTCCATCCATGACCCACGAAATTCGTATTTCCAAGGAACTTACGTTGTCAGAAAGACAAGTGAGCACCACCATTGCACTCCTTGATGAAGGTGCTACCATTCCATTCATTTCCCGCTACCGCAAGGAAATGACAGGCAGCTTGGATGAAGTGCAGTTAACACATATACGTGACCGTGTGCAGCAATTGCGCGACTTGGATAAACGTAGGGAAGTCATTCTCAAATCGTTGGCGGATCAGGGAAAGCTCACCCCCGGATTGGAGGAACAGGTCAGGGCTGCCGAAACCATGGCAAGCTTGGAAGATATTTACCTTCCTTACAAACCCAAGCGCAAAACCCGGGCAAGTGTGGCCCGCGAAAAGGGGCTCGAACCCCTCGCCCAGCTCATTCTCTCGCAGGATGGCAGCAATATCAGGAATGCAGCCCAGCTATTTCTTGATGCAGACAAGGGGGTAAATGACGTGGAGGAAGCATTGGCTGGAGCACGTGACATCATTGCCGAAACCATTGCTGAAGATGCTTCCGTTAGAGCCAAGACCCGGCATATTTTTCTGGAAAAAGGACTTTTCGTATCCCGGGTGGTACCCGGCAAAGAGGAAGACGCCCTCAAATACAAGGATTATTACGAATGGTCGGAGCCATTGAAAACAGCTCCCTCGCATCGGATTCTGGCCATGCGCCGGGGCGAAAAAGAAGAAATGCTGTACCTCGACATTGAAGTATCCGAAACAGATGTATTGCCACTGTTGGACAATGCCTACATAAAAGGCGCCGGCGAAGCGAGTGCACAGGTGCGTATGGCCATGCTCGATGGGTATAAACGCTTGCTCAAACCTTCCATGGAAACCGAGGTACGGGTGCTTACCCGTGTACAGGCCGATGAAGAGGCCATACGGGTATTTACCGAAAACGCCCGGCAGCTATTACTTGCTGCACCACTTGGCCAAAAACGGGTGATGGCTCTTGACCCCGGATTTCGTACAGGTTGCAAAACCGTATGCCTCAACGCGCAGGGTGAATTGCTTGATAACACGGCGGTATTTCCCCATACCGGTGCTGCAAAAGCCGAGGAAGCCGCCAAGACCATCCATTTCTTGGTGGAAAAACACCAAATAGAAGCCATCGCCATTGGCAATGGTACGGGTGGGCGTGAAACGGAGGCTTTCGTACGCAAACTGGCCATTCCGGATGTTACCATAATCATGATCAATGAAAGTGGAGCCTCCATCTATTCGGCGTCTGAAGTTGCCCGCGAGGAATTTCCAAACCATGATGTGACTGTACGTGGTGCGGTGTCCATTGGTCGTAGGTTGATGGATCCTTTGGCCGAGTTGGTAAAAATCGACCCAAAATCCATTGGTGTAGGCCAATACCAGCACGATGTAGACCAAACAAAGCTTCAAACGGCGTTGGACGATACGGTCATGAGCTGTGTAAACGCGGTGGGTGTGGAACTCAATACCGCATCCAAACAAATCCTGTCATATGTGTCGGGCTTGGGCCCCTCGCTAGCGCAGCAAATCGTCAACTACCGCCATGCAAATGGTGTATTCCATAGCCGTGAAGCGCTGCGGAAGGTACCCCGTCTCGGAGACAAAGCCTTTGAACAGGCGGCGGGTTTCCTGCGTATACGCAATGCCGAAAATCCACTCGACACGAGCGGCGTGCATCCCGAACGGTATGCGTTGGTGCAACAAATGGCCGCTGATCTGGGTCATGATGTAGCAACTTTACTCCGTGATGAGCAATTACGTAAACAAATCCCCTTGCGCGACTACATAAGCGATACCGTGGGGATGCCTACCCTCCGGGATATTCTTGCCGAATTGGCCAAACCGGGCCGTGATCCGCGTGAGCAATTTGAGCAATTTTCCTTTACGGAAGGCGTGAATAGTGTTGCCGACCTGCGTATTGGCATGCGGTTACCAGGTATCGTCACCAATATCACCAATTTCGGGGCATTTGTAGACATCGGTGTACACCAAGATGGCCTCGTACACCTCAGCCAATTGGCCAATCGCTTTATAAAGGATCCCAATGAAGTGGTGAAGGTACAGCAAAAAGTGATGGTAACAATTACGGAAATCGACGAAAAGCGTAACCGCATTAGCCTCTCCATGAAAACGGAAGAACGCCCTACTCCAAAGAAAAACGCAGGAAATAAAACCCGGAAAGTAGAAAAGCCAAGAAATCAAGAAAATGACTTGGTTTCCAAATTAGCAGCGCTTAAAAATAAATTTGGGTTTTGATGGAATGGAACACGGATGACACGGATTCGACGCATAAATCCATCTGATCTGTGTTATCGGCGTTCCAATAATAGTACTCATCCAAACAGATCACTGGTCAAGTAGCGGTCGCCCCGGTCACAGGCGATGAACACAATGATTCCTTCATCCAGTTCTTGCGCCAAGCGAACAGCACAGGCCAAGGCACCTCCCGTGCTCATGCCCACAAACACACCTTCCACCCTCGCCAATTGCCTTGTCATTTCCGTCGACTCCAGTTGCGAAACATCCATTATACGGTCTACCCTACTGGCATCATAGATTTTGGGCAAGTATTCCGTAGGCCAACGGCGAATGCCGGGGATGGATGATTCCTCCGTAGGTTGGCAACCTATGATTTGGATAGCCGGATTTTGCTCCTTCAAAAACATCGAATTGCCCATAATGCTTCCGGTAGTACCCATTGCGCTTACAAAATGCGTGATTTGTCCCGCTGTATCACGCCAGATTTCCGGACCCGTTGTCTTATAATGCGCTAGGTAATTATCCGGATTGGCAAATTGGTTCAAGATGAAATAATCGTCCTGCTTTCCCTTCTCCTCGGCATAATCTCGGCAAACTTCGATGGATTCCAGTAAGGTGACCTTCGCACCAAAGGCTTCCATGGTGAGCGTGCGCTCCCGGGTAGAATTGGATGGCATCACCAGCTCGATGTCCAGCCCATAGATTCGGGCAATCATGGCCAGCGCGATGCCCGTATTGCCACTGGTCGCTTCAATCAAGCGGGTTCCTTTTTTGATATCCCCGCGTTCCAAGGCGCTTCGAATCATGTTAAGCGCGGCCCTGTCTTTCACACTTCCCCCCGGGTTGTTGCCTTCGAGTTTTGCATATAACTGCACCCGGGGATTAGGATTCAATTTCTGGATTTCTACTAGTGGGGTGTTCCCTACACAATCGATAATCGTTCCCATCTTTCAATGCGCTGTTTTGGAGTCCACAATTTTAACGGTAGGTTGATGATACGCCGTGGAATATGGCGGGATGCTCGATGTAAGCCATACATTGCCCCCAATCACGCTGTCATGGCCAATAACTGTTTCCCCACCAAGGATGGTCGCCCCAGCATAAATAATCACACGATCCTCAATGGTAGGATGCCGTTTAGTATTTGCCAAGATTTTCTCCACACTCAATGCGCCCAACGTTACCCCTTGATATAGCTTCACCTGGTTACCAATCACCGCCGATTCTCCGATGACAATCCCCGTACCATGGTCGATGAATAGGTATTCGCCAATGGAGGCACCGGGATGAATATCGATACCGGTAGCGGAATGAGCATGCTCAGTTAGGATTCGTGGAATCAGGGGTACCTGCGATTGTAGCAATGCATGGGCCATACGATATAAGGAAATGGCAAAGAATCCCGGATAAGTACGGACGACTTCAAATTCACTTGAGGAGGCGGGATCTCCTTCATAAATGGCCGCCGCATCGGTATACATCACCCGTCGCAATTCCGGCAGGGTGCCAAAAAAGTGCTTGGCCACCAATTCGCTATTGCACTCTTCACAAGCCTTGGTCTTGTTGAGAATACTGATTAATTCCTTTTCAGACTGGACAAACTGCTCCTTGAGCTGGTCTATGGTCCTGTCGGGATGTGTTTGGCGTTCAGGAAAAATCAAGTCCAATAGACGTAGTGCCCAAGCCGCAATGGTATGATTGGCTGGCACATCCGCTATTTCCCGTTGTTTATCATGAAGGTTATTGAAAAACTCCTCGTTCATTGTTTGTTGTTATAATCTTTATAAAGAATAAAGAAAAGAAAATTAGTATATTTTGGCAACAGTACCCTCATATTATGACATTCATTCCAATTTACAAAGTCAGCTAAAGACCGGTGGTATCGTATCAAAGTACCAACTTCTCATATAAACGTTCCAGTGCCAATCCCGCATCCTTACATAGCCCTGAGTGCACGGGCGATGTTTGTACGACCGTGCTCCGCTTAGCCGTGAGCCAACGGAAACGCTCCGCCATCGGCAAAGCAGCAATGGGCCCTCCATCGGCATTGCCCCAGCAGATACGTTGGAAAGCCAACAGATATGCCTTTAGCTCATCCCTATCCAATGGAGCAAAGAACACTTCACATCGAGTTGTATCCAAGGCAAACCGCACGTCCAGAAAGTTTTGCCCACGGCAATATAGCACCACCCCCACGTTTAGGAATTCTTCCCGCTCCACCCTTGGAACGATACGGACAACGGCATATTCAAATAATTCGCTTTCTTGCATTTTGCGCCTCGTTTACAAACCTAGTCGATGCGGCCACCCGCATCTCCAAGAATTCAGCATATACCTCCCTCGCTTCATCAGGAGAAATTCCACCTACATCCATCAACCATTCGTCGGGCACCAAATGCACAATTGCCCGGATGCGATCTGCTGTGAGCATGGGTTTCAGCGCAAGGTCCGCCTCTTCCAATTCAGACGCCCAGGGGAGCAGCACATGTTCATTGACTTTCACGAAGGGCCTGGTAGCCTGTTCTCGCCAATTGTTCCATGAATGGTGGAAATACAACGATGCTCCGTGATCTATCAGCCATACCTCCTTATGCCACATCAGCATATTGGTGTTCCGCGCCGTGCGGTCAACATTCGTCAATAAGCAATCCAACCATACGGTACGCGAAGCCAACGTCGCGTCCACTGTGGTAACCGCGGGGTCAAACGTAATTGCTCCCGAGAGGTAATGCAATGCGAGATTGAGCCCTGTGCTGGCCCGCAGTAAATCCTGTATCTCCTCATCCGGCTCGGTTCGGCCAAAAGCCTCATTGAGGTTGGCAAACACGATTTCAGGTACCCGGAAACCCAATGTACGGGCAATTTCTCCACCCAGCAGTTCAGCGATCAGCGCTTTGGTTCCCTGGCCCGCCCCCCGAAACTTCAGTGCATATAAAAATCCGTCGTCTGCCTCCGCAATGGCGGGCAATGAACCTCCTTCACGTAAGGGAGTGACATAGCGTGTTACCTGTACAGTACGTATCATCAAATTATTCACCTCCAAATATCCATATAATTTTGCGAATCGTAAATCGTAAATCTTCTTATCTTTGCCGATAACATGGATACATCAGCACAATACGACCGCGTCATCAAGCATTGCCAGCAGTTATTCACCAAAAAAACTACAGATTATGGTACCGCATGGCGAATCATGCGCTTGCCGTCCATCACGGACCAACTTTACATCAAAGCCCAGCGCATCCGTACCCTAGAAGAAAAAAAAGTATCCAAAGTGGGTGAAGGGGTGATGGAAGAATATGTAGCGATCGTCAATTATTGCGTGATAGCCATCATGCAAATGGAATTGGGGGTCGATGAGGATGAAAATCTGCCATTGGAAACCGTCGTGCAGAAATATGATGAAGCCATCCATGAAACCAAGGAATTGATGTTTGCCAAAAACCATGATTATGGTGAAGCATGGCGCGATATGCGGCTGACATCGCTTACCGACCTGATTTTGATGAAGGTATACCGCGTGAAGCAAATTGAAGACAACCAGGGCCAAACGGTTGTTTCAGAAGGCGTGAAAGCCAACTACCAAGATATGCTCAACTATGCTGTATTTGCGCTGATCAAACTCGGAGTTGCTGCAAATAAACCATAACCACATGATGCAAACCACAAGTAATCTCCAAAAACGAACAAACTACCTGCTGGGATTCGCAAGAATATTCACGGGCCTATTGTTTATCTTTTCCGGACTTATCAAGGCCAATGACCCGATAGGATTTGGATATAAGTTAGAAGAATATTTCCATGTCTTCGGCACCCACTTTCTCAATGACTATTCGGTGATTATCGCCGTGGTAGTATGCGGCCTCGAAATTTTGCTTGGCACATTATTGTTACTCGGATTTTGGAGGCGAACGGTTGCTTGGGGTTTACTGTTGCTCATCCTATTTTTTACGTTCCTTACGTTTTATTCCGCTTTTTTTGAAGTAGTCACTTCCTGTGGA
Source organism: Parapedobacter tibetensis (assembly GCF_024704835.1). GTDB lineage: Bacteria > Bacteroidota > Bacteroidia > Sphingobacteriales > Sphingobacteriaceae > Parapedobacter > Parapedobacter tibetensis. The sequence continues at coordinate 181,056 of NZ_JAMXBE010000010.1, read as the reverse complement.
TGCTTTGGAGACGCCATACCGCTCACACCCTGGCAGTCATTCATAAAAGACTTGGTATTACTCGCGTTGATCTTGATCATTTTCTTCAACCGTAGCCATATTAAACCCGTCACGACGGACCGATACACCAAAACCATCACGACTGTGGCGTTGGTTATCTTATCACTGGGTATTGGCATCTATACCGTCAATTACCTGCCATTTATCGATTTCCTACCCTACAAGAAAGGCAATAATATTCCCGAGCTGATGACCTTGCCGGAAGGAGCCGAGGGCGACCAGTATGAAATTCGCTATACCTTACACCATAAATCTTCCGGCGAACAAAAAAAAGTATCGGACAAGGAATACATTGCCGAAGAAATATGGAAGGATGAAAACTGGGAAATCGTTGGCGACCCTGAAAGCAAACTGGTAAAAGAAGGACACCAGATTCCCATTCCCGATTTGCTGATAAGTGATGCCAATGGAAATGATTTCACTCAGCAGGTCATCGAAAATCCCTATTACAACATCATCATCGTGGCCTGGAACCTGGATCATACGAACCTTGAGGCATTGCGCAATATCAATGCGCTGGTGATGAATGCAGCCGACGCCTACAATATACGTTCGGTATTGCTTACCGCAAACAGCACACAGGATGCCGAAAGAATCAGTGACGACCTGAAACTATTGGCTGAAATTTTTTATGCCGATGCTGTACCGCTCAAAAGCATGGTTAGGGCTAATCCAGGGGTATTACTTATGCAAAATGGTGTAGTGATTGACAAATGGCATTACAATACGCTGCCTGATTTCGACACCTTGGACAAAACATATTTCAGCAAATCTTATCAATAGCGCATTCCATGGACAACAAAGACAGACCCGTGTTCATTGTGGGCTTCATGGGAAGTGGCAAAACCACTTGGGGCCGCAAGCTCGCCCGCAAGACCGATCGGGCATTCATTGATTTGGATGCGCGGATTGTCGATGAAGCAGGCATGTCCATTGCCGGGTATTTCTCGCAGCACGGTGAAGCACCATTCAGGGAAATGGAAAGCCAAGTGCTGAAAAACCTACGCTTTACGGATCCGGTTATTGTGTCTACAGGCGGGGGTACCCCTTGCTACTTTGACAACATGGCATGGATGAATGAAACCGGGACAACCATCTACCTTCAGCTGCCCCCCAAGGCAATATGGGATAGGCTCATGCAGACCGACATCACTTCACGGCCGGCGCTCAATGGTTTATCAGGCGAGGAATTATTGGATTACATCACGCTTAAATTAGCCGAACGAGAACCTTTTTACAAACAAGCCAAGTACACGATAGACCAATTGTCCTTACAAATGGCTGAATTGATTGAACTAGTTGAAAGCGATAACTAATACCCCAAATCCTACTTTTCTCATAAAAACGACATTTTTCGTCAATAAACCTCAATAAATTACATTTTGGCATTAAAATCGCTAGGTAAATAGTAAGGCTTTCCCCTTATTTTGTTGCGTTTAAATTTATTTTATGGTCAAGGATTTTACTAAGTTCCTTTTTGTCCTTTTTATTGCAAGTTTATGTACTTCCTGCCTACCTTCCGGTATCGGCAGCGGAGAATTTCGTTATAACGCCAATAAAATAAAACTCAAAACGACCACCGACTTATACCGTTTCCTCACTTATAACGAAAAGCGTTATCCCTTAGTCAGCGCACACCGCGGGGGACCCACTGCAAAATTTCCTGAGAATGCTATTGAGACCTTTGAAAACAGCCTTCGTCAGCATCCAGTCATCATCGAATGCGATGTCCGTGTGACCAAAGATTCCGTACTGGTACTCATGCATGACGAAACCGTGGATCGTACCACCACGGCTACAGGCAAGGTGCATGAATACGATTTGGTTGCACTGAAGAAGCTCCGCCTAAAAGACCCGGATGGCCAGGTAACGGCGTACCGTATCCCCACGTTGGATGAAGCGCTCCGATGGGGTGCCGGAAAAGTCATCTTCACGATCGACGTTAAACGAGGAACACCCTATGCATCCGTTGTAGAGGCCATTCGCCGCAATAAGGCAGAGGCCTATAGCGTGGTCATTACATACAATGCTGACCAAGCAGCGACCGTACACCGGTTGGCACCCGATTTGATGATTTCGGCTTCCATTCATTCGGCCAGCGACCTACTCCGGCTCAATGACCGCAATATTCCCGACAACCGGCTTATGGCATTTGTTGGTACCAGCGAAGTGAATAAACAGGTATATGAACTCCTCCACGGACACGGTATCCTATGCATATTAGGTACCATGGGCAACTTGGACAAGCAGGCGACCAGCCGGGGGGATACGGTATACACTGGTTTGGTGGAACGGGGAGCCGACATCCTATCGACTGACAGGCCCGGAGAAGCGGGAAAGGCCTTAAACTCTTACCGGAAGCAATACAAAATAGCTTCGGCATATATCAATTAAAGCTGCCGTTTTCAGCATCTAGGTCCATCTTAATTCCTTCCAATCAATAAAAAACACTTATTTTCGCCAATAAGATGTCGATCCATGTAACCAATCTTAGCAAATCTTACGGCCATCAGCTTGCCCTGAAGGGCATTTCTTTCAAGGCCAGCCCCGGCAGGATATTGGGTTTCCTTGGACCCAACGGCGCGGGGAAGTCCACCACGATGAAAATCCTTTCCGGCAGCCTATCGCCTTCTTCGGGCCAAAGTGTTGTATGTGGCTTCGACATCCAGCAGGATAGCCTTGCGGCACGTCGGCACATCGGCTATCTACCAGAAAACAATCCGCTCAACACCGATATGTACGTGCGTGAAGCGCTGGATTTTATGGCAGGGATGCATGGCATACGCCACAAAAACGCACGAATAGATGAAGTCATCAGGCTGACGGGGCTAAATCCAGAGCAACACAAAAAAATTAACCAGTTGTCCAAAGGCTACCGCCAACGCGTTGGCTTGGCTCAAGCTATCCTGCATGATCCCGATGTACTTATCCTGGATGAACCGACCTCCGGGCTGGATCCCAACCAATTGCAAGACATCCGTTCATTAATCAAGCAATTCAGCCTTGAAAAGACGGTATTGCTATCCACCCACATCATGCAAGAAGTGGAGGCTATCTGTGATGATGTGGTCATTATCAATCAGGGTGAAATCATTGCGGATTTCGCATTAAGCAAGCTCCATACCATCTATCCAGAAGACAACTTAGAAAAACTATTCATTAGGCTCACAGCTAACAAATAGGAGCTAATTTACCCTATTTTAAACAAAATGGCACGTTTTATGTTAACAACCTAAAGACATTTAACCATATTAATTTTGAAACATTAAAAACAGAAAACCATGAAAAGCGTATTTTTATTCTCAGTACTCTTCTTGACAGGTGCTTTTTTAGCAAATGCTCAAGAAATCAATAAGCCGCAGACAACGGCCGATGTGGGGATGACCCCAATCCAGAAGGGTAATTGGATCGTTGGTGGCGCTATTGGCGATATAGGTTACAGTTTTGAAGGCGAAACTTTTAAAATAGGACTTGCCCCTACGGCTGGATATTTCATCACGGACGGATTAGCTTTGGGTTTACAGCCTTCCCTGTCTTTTCGTACGGTGAAAGATGGAGATGACATTTGGGGATATGGTATTTCTCCCTTTATTCGTTATTATTTCCCCCAGGGTTCTAGTGCTTCCGGCCGCTTCTTCGCACACGGCAATATAGGTATTGCAGGTAGTTCTCCTGGTGATGGTGCTACGCTAGATGTTGGAGCTAATATTGGTTATGCTCATTTTATTACTCAAAATGTAGCATTAGAAGCCATGGCGGGTTATAATTATAAAAAGGCGTCGGTTGAAGGATCGCAGAAGCACACTGGGCTTGGTGTTAGCTTAGGCTTCCAAATCTACATACCCGGCCAACGATAAGCTGATTCAAAAAAACAAAGCAAAAAAGCACGGGCTAACTAGCCCGTGCTTTTTTGCTTTGCAACCTATATTTTCCTATTTTCGATGCCGCATAACACCAAACAATTTGCTAAGCATCTATAAAAGAGAAATTGCCGCTTATTTCAACTCGCTGACCGGATATCTAGCCGTTGGCCTGTTCCTGTTGGTCTCCGGTTTATTACTGTGGGTATTCCCAGATACGAGCATCCCTACCCATGGCTATGCTTCCCTGGAAAGTTTCTTCCAGCTAAGCCCCTACTTATTCATGTTCTTGATACCGGCCATTGCAATGCGTAGCATCGCCGGCGAAAAAGCCGAAGGTACTTGGGAACTGTTGCTTACCCGCCCTATCCGGATGTGGGATTTGCTCTTTGGAAAGTACTTGGGCAGCTTCAGCATTGTGGTGCTGGCCCTCGCACCCACCTTGATCTATTATTACACTGTATACCAGTTAGCCATGCCCGTTGGCAACATAGATACAGGAGCCGTTATCGGTTCCTACATCGGTCTTTTACTCTTGGGAGCCACGTTCACCGCCATCGGGGTTTTCGCATCGGTTTTAAGCAACAACTCCATCGTGGCGTTTTTGCTCGCTGTCTTTTTATGTTTTTTATTTTTTTATGCCTTTGATGCCCTCAGTGGATTGCCACTTCTTTCCGCTTACGAATATACCGTCTCCTCTTTGGGTATTCAATCCCACTACGAAGCCATCAGCCGGGGAGTGATGGATAGCCGAGATCTTATCTATTTCCTCAGTCTCGCGGCGTGCTTTCTCTGGAGTTCTTATGTCTTATTGACCAAAAATCGGAACCCTTGGAAGAAAACGCTGGTACGCTGGCTGATGGTGGTGGCTGGTATCTTGGTTGCCAATATCTTTGCTTCCATCTATTTTGGCCGTGTCGATTTTACCGCCGAAAAGCGATTTACCTTCTCCCCCATTTCCAGGCAAACCGTGGGCAATCTCCCCCAAGGCGTTCATGTCACTGTATTCCTCGAGGGCAAGCTACCAGCGGGCTTTACCCGGCTACGGAAGGCCACTGTCGACTTATTGAGCGACCTGAAAGCCTATTCGGGTGGCAAGTTAACCTACTCATTCATAAACCCGATGGATGGCAATGCAGAGCAGCGGCAGCAAAATATGGAAGCGCTTGCCGATAGGGGCATTTCTCCTACCAACTTAAATGTGCGTACGGAAACCGGATTTACCCAGCAGCTTGTTTTCCCCGGAGCCCTCATCACCTATGGCAAGGAGGAGATACCGGTAGCCCTCCTCCAAAACCGCACGGGAGCCTCTCATGAACAGGCATTGAACAATTCCGTGCAGAACTTGGAATATGCGTTCGTATCCGCGCTCCGCAAGGTGGCATCGGGCGGCAAACCCTTGGTCGGGTTTACCGAAGGGCATGGCGAATTGAACAATTTGCAACTCCATGATGCCATCCAAAGTTTGATGAATGGATATCAGGTGGGGTTTGTGGATCTGAACAGCATTACGGTTGAAGGATTGGACCAACTGAAAGTGCTTATCGTAGCCAAGCCGACTCGCCCCTTCACCGAAACGGAAAAATATAAAATCAACCATTTCGTGATGAATGGGGGTAGCATGTTGTGGGCTATCGACCAATCGGATGCCGAGTTGGATAGTCTGCGCACCACCGGTGACCAAACCGTGGTCGCCAGGTCGCTCAACCTCGATGACTTGTTATTTACCTATGGCTTGCGCTTCAATTATAACCTTATTGCCGACATGAATTGCGCGCAAATCCCATTGACCATGGGCCATATGGGCGGACAAGCGCAAATTGAACTGGCACCATGGCTTTTTTACCCCATCTTTGTGCCTACTACCAATCACCCCATCTTGAAAAACCTTGATGGCATACGTAGTGAATTTGCCGGCACACTCGATACGGTAGCTGTTCCGGGCGTAGCCAAGGAAATCATTCTTCAATCATCACCTTTTTCCCGATTGCGCAACATCCCCGCCACCATTTCCTTACAATTGGTGGAAGAAGAGCCCAATCCGGCCGAATTCAAAAACCAGCCATACCCTGTGGCAGTAATATTAGCGGGCAAATTCCCCTCCGTATTTGCCAATCGTCCGATACCTGCGGGGATAACCCTTTCGGATCAAGTGCCCGAGCAAGGCAAACCCGCCAAGATGCTGGCTATTGCCGACGGCGATGTATTCAAAGGGCAGGTAAATCCCACGGACGGCTCGCCTTATCCACTAGGTTGGGATCGGTATACCGAACAACAATATGGCAATAAATCGTTCCTGCTGAATGCCATGGATTACCTCACCGATGATGCGGGCATCATTGAACTGCGGGCCAAAGAGGTGAAACTCCGCTTGCTGAACCAAGTGAAGGTCAAGGATGAATCGCTTTATTGGCAGTTATTAAATGTAGCCCTTCCTCTCATCCTGCTCATATTGTGCGGCGTGATGCAGCAGTATCTGCGGAAGCGGAGGTATGGTTTGTTTTAACGCCACGGCGTATGGTTATGGATGTACGATGCTAAGCTTTTTCCAAACGGTAGTTAAGCATTTTCAAACGGTTTTAGTAGGGAAAAACATTCTTTTACTGCTTATCACCTTACGTCATAAATTTATCCAATTTAGACAAAGAATCATATTTTCTGATTATTTTCGCCCATTGAACCGCAATCAAGTGGCACTGAACAGCTGGAATTAGCTCGTTAAATGGAAAAATATGTAAATAGGTATTACCTCACCGAGGTGGACCGATACCCGGACACCATCTATTGCCACCATGCCATGATGGGGGAAAAACTCATCCCTGAACACGAACACAAAAAAGGCCAATTCCTCTACACCGAAGGCGGGGTCGTCTACCTCAATACACCAGAACAATCTTATTTCCTGCCCGCAAGGCATTACATTTGGATTCCCGCGGGGGTACGGCATAGTATCCATCCCAGCTCACCAGAGGTAATCATGCGCAACCTGTATTTTCCGGTATACGCATGTGACGATGCGTTTTTCTTCCGGACAGGAATATACCCGGTGGATGACTTGCTGATGGAATTGATGATGTTTACCAACCGGTGGAACGGCAACATCCAGCGTGATGAAGAGAGTCGCTATAGCATCGCCAAGGCATTTAAGATGCTATTACCCGAACTGAGCAGAGGGGCCCTGCCCTTGGCTTTGCCTTACCCGGATGATCCCCGACTCAAGAAAATCGTCAAATACCTGGATAAACACATCGCAAATACCATTAGCGTCAAGCATGTGGCCGATCATTTCGGCATCAGTGAACGGTCCCTAGCCCGCTTGTTCCAAAAGGAACTCAATATGTCCTTCATCCAGTATTTCACGATTTTGAGGATGCTCAAAGGCTTGAAATTGCTACTGGATGAAAAACTCAGTATCAACGAAGTGGCCACCAAAGTAGGATACAGCAGTTTACCCACATTCAGCAATACGTTCACCAAGATTGTGGGGGTGAGACCCAGCGAATATGTCAAACACCGAGGGGTTTGGGATAAGTAAATGGAAGGCAAAGTGTACCAATCCCATTCCTTAGCGGCCTTCGCGAGAAAGTGGAGCGCCTTTGTGGTCTCTGCGTGAACCCTTTTAACAGATTGATGCATTTTGTCGTACACCCTATAGGACTTTAGTAATTTATTATTATCTTCAACGCGTTGAACGAATAATTATATCTTAATGAAAACATCCCTCATTCTCGCAGCGACATTGGCTGCAGCCGCAAGTGCATGCACAAACTCGGCTAATGAAAAAAATGATACCTTGGAATGGATACAGCTCTTCAATGGAAAGGACATCAACGATTGGACCGTTAAAATCTCCAAACACGAAGTGGGTGAAAACTATGCCAATACCTTCCGTGTGGAAGACGGCTTTATGAAAGTACGGTACGATGGGTATACGGATTTCGATAAGCAATATGGCCATATCCATTATAACACCCCCTATTCGGCCTATCTCCTACGTGTGGAATACCGCTTTACAGGCGAACAAGTACCGGGTGGCGAAGGTTGGGCTTGGCGCAACAGTGGCGCGATGCTCCATGGGCAGGATCCGAAAACCATGTTGAAAGACCAGGATTTCCCCATCTCCATAGAAGGCCAACTGCTTGGCGGAGATGGTACAAATGAGCGGACGACCAGCAACCTCTGCACACCGGGCACCAATGTGGTGATGGAAATCGACGGTGAAGTATTCACCCCCCATTGCATTAATTCCAGTTCCAAGACCTACCATGGCGACCAATGGGTTACTGCCGAATTCCTCGTACTGGCAGATTCCGTGGTGCACCACATCCTCGAAGGGGATACCGTGATTACCTATTACAAACCCCAGATTGGTGGCGGAGGCGTGTCCAACCACGACCCTGCCGTAAAAGAAGACGGGAAATTGCTGAAAAGCGGATATATTTCCCTCCAAAGCGAAAGCCATCCCATCGACTTCAGGAAAGTGGAATTGCTGGATCTGGAACCGTACATGCAAGACCAAGGCAAACTCCAGCAGGTGCTGGAAAGATTGAAATCGGAAAAACGCTAAGCGCACATCAACTAAAAAAAGCCGCTCTGGATATCCAGAGCGGCCTCTATATTTTTTATACCTGTACTATTATGACAAGCTATTCACAAGTTTCGTCAACTTCGACTTGTTGTTGGAAGCTTTGTTCTTGTGGATAACATTTTTCTTGGCCAAGCGGTCAAGCATTGAAATCACCCGCGGTAACAATGTTTTCGCATCTTCCGCAGAAGTGGTGTTCCTTAATTTCTTGATTGCATTACGGGTCGTCTTTGCCTGATAGCGATTCCTGAGACGCTTTGTGGCGTTTGACCTGATTCTTTTAAGTGCTGATTTATGATTTGCCATTTATTCTAGCTAATTTATTCCTGCCTTGTTTTTCGGACTGCAAATTTAGCATCTTATTTTCAATATTCAAAACAATTATCTCAAAATTTCATATACTAGTAAAGAATACAGGTCTGGGGCTTCCCAACTTCTTTCCTATCTTTGCGGCATATCGCCAATAAAAGTCAAATCATATGCATATAAAACGCTCCATGGGCCAATTGCAGCGGCCATCCATCGAAGCATTCAAGGCACAGGCCAAACTTCCGGTCGTACTCGTACTCGATAATGTCCGTAGCCTGCACAATGTAGGTTCGGCGTTCCGCACCGCTGATGCGTTTGCATTGGAGCGGATTGCGCTGTGTGGCATTACGGGCACCCCACCCCATCGTGAGATTGAAAAAACCGCCCTTGGTGCCACCCAATCTGTGGAGTGGAACCATGTAGCCGAAACGGCGCAGGCCATCCAGCAACTCCGTGAAGAAGGTTACCATATCATCGCTATTGAACAAGCCGAAGGCAGCATCCCCCTCCATCAATTCGCTCCGGTATATCCGGAAAAATATGCCTTGGTATTCGGCAATGAGGTTCATGGCGTATCGGATGAGGTGATGCTTGCCGTCGATTCCTGCATTGAAATCCCGCAATCGGGTACCAAGCACTCCCTTAATATTGCGGTATCCATCGGCATTGTATTATGGGATTGCTACCACAAACTCCACCTCCAATGAGAGATTCGCAATAAATACCACATTATCTCTTCCAAACATTTCCACATCTCATCTCAAAAAACCGCTAAATTGCTTTTATAATACCGTTTCCATGAACGTGCTTATACCGGTGAAGCCAACTTGAACCCTATGCAAATTAACATTTGGGAAAAAAAGCAATTTTAGCTAAGTTTGCGGTGCAAAAAACAGAACAATGAGCGTATTAGTAAATAAGGATTCAAAAGTCATCGTACAGGGCTTTACAGGCAACGAAGGCACTTACCATGCTTCGCAAATGATTGAATACGGCACCAATTTGGTGGGCGGCGTAACACCCGGCAAGGGTGGCCAAACACATTTGGAACGGCCTGTGTTCAACACGGTGCAAGAAGCTGTGGATAAAACCGGGGCCAATGTCTCCATCATTTTCGTTCCTCCGGCATTTGCCGCAGATGCCATCATGGAAGCTGCTGCCTCCGGCATCGGGGTGATTGTGTGCATTACCGAAGGTATCCCTACCAAAGATATGATCCAGGTAAAATCATACCTGAGTGATAAGCGCTCAACGCTGATCGGGCCAAACTGCCCCGGTATCATCACCGCCGATGAAACGAAAATCGGCATCATGCCCGGTTTCATTTTCAAGAAAGGCAACGTGGGCATCGTATCCAAATCAGGCACCCTTACCTATGAGGCGGTGGACCAAACGGTGAAAGCCGGATTGGGCATTACCACGGCCATCGGTATCGGTGGTGATCCCATCATCGGCACCACCACCAAGGAGGCCGTAGAACTATTGATGAATGACCCCGAAACCGAAGGTATCATCGTTATCGGTGAAATCGGCGGTGGCATGGAAGCCGAAGCCGCACATTGGATCAAGGAATATGGCACCAAACCTGTAGTGGGGTTCATTGCCGGGCAAACAGCGCCTCCGGGACGCCGCATGGGCCACGCGGGAGCTATCGTGGGTGGTGCGGATGACACCGCTGCCGCCAAGATGAAAATCATGCGTGAATGCGGAATATGCGTAGTGGAGTCGCCCGCCGAAATCGGCAAGGCCATGGCTGAGGAATTGGGTGTACGTGCCTAGTAGCTAATTTTATCGTGATATAGTGGGGCGCTGGATGTATAATTCAGTGCCCTTTACATAACCGTATTTTATATCCACGATTTTAATTCAGGCTTTATTGCCATTCTCAATACAGCAACGTTAATCCGCTCGTTATACTTCCCTTCAAATTCCTCAGCGACTCTGAATCCATGTTTTACATACAAGGCAAAAGCTGGTGAATTTGTTTTCACCACAAGCAACCACGCACGATCGCCGATAATGGAAAGGACAAATTCCAATAATCTTGTCGCAATTCCATGCCTGTAGAAATTCGGATCAATAAATAGAAATGAAATCAGATCTCGCTGATATCCGATGAAGCCCAAAACCCCGTTCTCATCGACAGCAACATACAAGTGGCTGTTTTCAAACAAATTCAGGAGTCCATCATCTTTATCCAAAGGAATAATGTCCTTTTGGTGGATAGATCCGGCAAATTCATCCGGTTTGGCCCTACTGAAAATGTCGAGTATAACGCTCCAGTCATTTTTATGGTATGGTCTGATTGTCATAAGGTAACCAATACGCCGCATCGATAAGATTTGTAAGATATTATATTTTCGGACAAACAAGAAATATTTTTGCCAATCGTTTTTCAAGCTATTGAACGCAGCGCTATTCCTGACAATTTACCTACCTTTGCCCTTATGTTATCCGATACCGAGGAAAATTACTTGAAAGCCTTACTCCGTATCACTGTCGAACAGGACAGTGCTGGTGAAGCGGGCACCAACCAATTGGCGGGCAAACTCAATGTGCGTCCGGCTACGGCTACCGACATGCTTAAGAAGCTAAAGGAAAAACAGCTCGTCAACTACGAAAAATACGGGAAGATATCGCTTACAGATACGGGGCGCGACCTAGCCATTGCTATCGTCCGCAAGCACCGGCTTTGGGAAACGTTCCTGTTTGACAAGTTGGGATTCAGCTGGGACGAAGTGCATGATATTGCCGAACAGCTGGAGCATATCAAATCCGAAAAATTGGTGGAACAGCTCGACAAATTCCTGGGTTACCCGCAGTTTGACCCACATGGCGATGCTATCCCAACCGCTGATGGAGACTATATCAATGAAGCGCGCCTCACATTGGCCGAGGCCAGTGAAGGTAAGCACTATACCATCATCGCCGTGAAAGATAATAGCCCGTCATTCTTGCAATACGTGAGCCAAATGGGCATCGGTATCCATAGTCAAACAAAAGTACTTCAGAAATATGCGTTTGACCATTCCATGGCATTGGAAGTAGATGGCACTAAAATCAACATTTCGGACAAAGTAGCACAAAACATCTATTGTAAACTTTTATAATTTATACGCAGATTCGCTGTTCGCCATTCGCAAATAGNGTAGATGGCACTAAAATCAACATTTCGGACAAAGTAGCACAAAACATCTATTGTAAACTTTTATAATTTATACGCAGATTCGCTGTTCGCCATTCGCAAATAGGCAAAACCCGACGCAGGAGGGTTCATTGATGCCTTTAAAAACAAACAGGGAATCAATAATAAACGAATAAGTGAACAGCGAATAAACGAATAAGCAAATAAACAATACTTAACATGGCATTATCTTCAGCTATCAATATTAAAAACAAAAAAGCACACTTCGAATACCATATCCTGGACACTTATGTGGCTGGTATTCGACTTCTCGGCACGGAAATCAAATCCATCCGGGAGAGCAAGGTCAATATCAACGATTCCTTTTGTGCGTTTTTCGATGATGGCCTCTATATCCGCAATATGCACATCGCCGAATATTCCCACGGCTCATTCTATAACCATGAAGCCAAGCGCGACCGCCAGCTCCTGCTCAACAAAAAGGAAATCAAGAAATTGAAAACCAAGGGCGAGGAACGTGGCTTCACCATCATCCCGCTGCGCATCTTCATCAGCAAAAGGGGGTTTGCTAAGGTGGAAATCGCATTGGCGCAAGGCAAAAAAGATTTTGATAAACGGGATTCCATTAAGGAGCGTGACACCAAACGCGAGTTGGCAAGGGTGATGAAAACTCATTGATCAACCATTCACATGTATGCCGATGTTTTTAAGCAATAGGGAAGCATTGAAAATGGTACACTCACCGGGTTTGAGTTTATAGTCAAAGACCATCTCATCATCCCGTACCTGAATATCGAAATGGAAATTGGCTATAATGCCGGGGTGTTCATCGGCGAGTTTAGCCAGTTGCAAGTCGTGCGTAGCCACCATACCTACCCCACCATCGGCAACCAATTGCTTGATAATCGCTTTGGAACCCAAATATTTATCCATTGAATTCGTTCCCCGCAGCATTTCATCGATAAGGAAAAACGTATTCGGTTGGCTTTTCACGGTTTGAAGAATCATGTGTATCCGGTCGAGCTCGGCCTTAAAGGTAGACGTGCTTTCATTCAGCGAATCCTTGATCCGCATATAAGTGACCAAGTGGAACGTCGCTACTCGCATATGCTCCCCATGCACGGGTGCACCGCAAAAAGCCAACACGGCATTACTCCCCACCGTCCGTAGGAATGTGCTCTTACCCGCCATATTGGAGCCTGTAATAAGCGCTACGCGGTGGTTTTCCATCTGATAGTCATTAGGCACCGATTTATCGGCCGGAATGAGCGGATGGGAAAGTACAGAGGCCTCCACAAAAGGTGCTGTAGCGCTGATCACCTCAGGGAATGCCCACTGTGGGTGGTTTCGGCTTAATGCGGCCAAGCTGCCCAGTGCTTCGATCTCCGCGACCACATCAAAGGCTTTCAGGATATCTACACCGTATTTGGCACGCCAGTCGAGGATGGCAAATACCTGCCTGAAATCCCACAACGCCACCATATTGAGGACGGCGCCAACCAACATATTCAGCCGGTAGTCTAGCCGGTCAATCAGCGTAGCCAATTCCTTGAAAACAGTCGAAATCGGTTTGGTGCCATTTTCGGAACGTAAGGACAAAAACAATTTCATACCTAACTGGCTCTCCCATTTCCGGCTTTCAACCAGTTTGAACGACTCCGCAAAAGCCCCCAATAATTGTCCGGTTTTATCCATTTTACCAGCGATGCGACCTACCTCACCCCCATACCTTACGGCAGCCAATACATGTATCATGGCCAAAAAAATAGCTATACTTGAGCACGTGGGCACAAAAAAAGCTAGCCCTACTAGCCCCCCCATCAACCAGGGCACCACCTTCACATACATGCGCAGGAGCGTGTTGCCAAACGTGAGATTACGGTCATTTAGATAGCGCGCAAACTGCTGCCTGAAATCCTCGTGTTTCTCCAAATTGAACCACAGCTTGGCCTGGAACTGCTGGCACCAGCCCGCATCATCGGCCAACTCCTTGACCGCTTGCTGCCTCATCGCGATGGTTGTGGCATCTGCCGGAGCCATCAACCAAGTTGCCAGTAGTCGGTTGGCCTGCACCGTAGCGCTGCGGTTGACTAAAGCAAATAATGAAGATACGCCAAATACATCCAAATCTTCACTATAGGGATGGCCGCCATCCCTGAAAGATTCCCCGTTGGGATAACGGTTTGGCTTGCCATCAACGATGTCGATCTCGTTTTGGTTGACTGCCAAAAAATCAAGCAGTACAGCCTTCTTTGCTTCCAGCTTGCTTTGTCGCCACACCAGCCCCGAAAAAAGCAAAATCACTGCAAAAAATAGCACTAATACCAGCCATACTTTCTCCGACTGCACACCCATAAACAGTGCAGCACCGCCGCCGATGATGACCCCAAGACGCAAAAAGGAATTGCTGTTTATCGATTTGCGCAAGGAAGCCAGCGCCTTATTTGTATCCGTTATGTTCCTTCGGTATATATCAAAACTGTTCATTTGCTGATTTGATGATTATTAATGACACTACCATGCTTGGTCGCCCACTAAGGGTACAAACCGGAATGTGTCCAGCTCAATCCGGTCATAGTCGTGCTCCCCCGCTCGGATGATGGTTACCATTTTCTGTTCTTTTTCACTTCCCACCGGAATGACCAACACCCCTCCGATGCGAAGCTGCTTCAGCATGATTTCAGGTACAAAGGGCGCTCCGGCAGTCACCAATATCTTGTCATAAGGTGCGTGCGCGGGGATTCCCTTGGAGCCATCGCCAAGGAAAAAATGTGGTTTGTACCCCATATAGGGCAATACTTGGATGGTGCGGTCATAGAGGCTCTGTTGCCGTTCTATGGTATATACGTCGGCACGCAGTTCCATTAAGATGCAGGTTTGGTAGCCAGACCCCGTGCCAATCTCCAGCACTTTATCGCCTGGTTTAATGTGCAGCAATTCAGTTTGGTAGGCCACGGTATAGGGTTGAGAAATCGTTTGCCCCCCCCCAATGGGAAAGGCAATATCTTTATAGGCTTGGTTCCAAAAGGTTTCGTCAAAAAAATAATGCCGGGGCACCTTGCCGATGGCTTCTAGCACCTTCTTGTCGGCTATTCCTCTTCGCTTCAAGAGTTCCACCAATTGCTTCCGTGCGCCCCGTTCCCGATAATTGTCAATAAACTTATATGCCATTACGCCCCAAAAATAAGATTTTAGATTGATGATTCGGTTATCGGGTATTAGCTATCGATTATCAGCTGTCGGCTGTTGGCTATCAGCTAATGGCTAACTGCGATACCCTTACCTATTTCCAACCACACGCTCGATATACAATTTTATTTACTATTTTCGCACGGTATAAACGCTATCACGGATGAGGTATATACTTTTACTTGTTATGCTTTGCAATCTAGTCGGTTATGCATCGGCCCAAGTGACGAAAATTGATACGGTCAACTATCTCGACCCTATCATCCCGAAGAAAAAGAACTATAATTTCAATACGGATTACTGGTACACCATCGCCATTAGGGCTTACAGCTACGAACAATTCCCGCAAATCCTCAACGAACCCTATGGACAAGCTTTCCATACGTCATACCTCAATGGGATTCTCTTCAAGATAAACGACAATCAAATCGGATACCGGTTGCAGGCCGCTTATTTTAATCAGGATGTTTCGTTTACCAACGAATGTGAAGGGTGTGCTACCGGCAAAGGAAAACTGCAAAATACAGCCGTGAAAGTGGGTATCGAAAAGAGCATCAATTACACCAGGTTCCAACCTTACTTCGGTGCGGATATAGGCTTCATGGTGCAACAGTTCGACGGGCATACCTATCATGCCATTACCACTGACTCCATAACTGCAAGAACCCAGGACAATAAAAATGCGCTGTTGATATCACCGTTGGTTGGATTCAAATTGTACCTTACACCTCGGGTGGCGCTAAGCGCTGAAGCCAATTTCAACATCGCCTACACTTACCAAAAGTCTAATTTATATGCACCGCTACCAAAAGATGAGGGTGAGAAACAAACATACAGCACCATACCTGATCAAACAAAACGTTACCGATTTGAATACTTCTTCGCTCCGGTAGCCGCCATCACCCTCCAATACAATTTTAGCCTCGTCAATCAGTAAGGATCTACATCAATCTGCAGACGAACCCCCTTGTTGGCTTTATTGGCTTCAAAATTCAATAGCGTACTTTTTATCAGTTCCTTCACCTTGGCCATGCTCGTACCCATGCGTTCCACTTTGAGCATGATGCTGTAGATGTAATTGTTACGCACACGGCTCACTAACGGCACTTCGGGTCCAATCACCCGGCTTCCCAAGCCCTCCCGCAGCAATACAGCCAAGCGATGTGCCGCATCATGGACGGTTTGTTGTTCTTTGTGCTTCACATCGATTTTGAATAACCGGAAAAAGGGTGGGTAAGCATAATTCTTCCGTTCGGTCACTTCCGTCATAAACATCCCTACATAGTCATTCTCCATCACTTGTTGGATAATACGATGGCTCGGTGCATAGGATTGGATGATCACCTTCCCACTGCTATTGCGCCTCCCCGCCCTTCCGCTCACTTGGGCCAGTAACGAAAAGGCCCTTTCATAGGCCCTGAAGTCCGGATAATTGATCAGCCCATCGGCGTTGATGATGCCAATGACGCTTACTTTTCCAAAATCCAGTCCTTTCGCCACCATTTGGGTGCCTACCAGGATATCATAGCGGTGCTCGTCAAACGCATTAAGCACCCGGTCAAAGCCGTGCTTACCCCGTGTTGAATCCAAATCAAGGCGACCTATACGGGCATTGGGAAGCAATGATTCAAGCTCCTCTTCCACGCGTTCGGTACCAAACCCCTTGCTTTCGATATGGGTAGAGCCGCATGCCGGGCATACCGGTACGGGCTCCTCCGAAAATCCACAATAATGGCAATGCAATTTGCCGCTGCTTTTATGGTAGGTAAGGCTCACATCGCAATGGATGCATTTCGCAATATAACCGCAGGTCTTACATTGCAGAAGTGGCGTATGCCCTCGTCTATTCTGGAAGAGGATAACCTGTTGCTGTTGGGCCAATGCCTTTTCTATCTCCTGCAGCAGCGTGCCACTGAAGTATGAAAACATGTTTCCCTTCCGGCTTTCTTCGCCGATGCTCACCGTAGTGATTTCGGGCAGTTGAGCATCCCCGTATCGTTGGTTCAATTCCACTAGGCCATATTTGCCCGCACGGGCATTGTAATAACTTTCCACGGCGGGTGTGGCCGAACCCAATAACACCTTGGCGCCATGGATATGGCCGAGGTAGATAGCCGTATCACGTGCATGGTAGCGGGGTGCAGGGTCAAATTGTTTATAAGACGTTTCGTGCTCTTCGTCAACAATGATGAGCCCCAAAGATTGGAATGGCAGAAAAACAGCCGATCGCGCCCCGATTACCACCTGGTATTCATGGTTGAGTACCTTATGCCACACCTCCGCCCGCTCATTGTCATTGAACCGTGAATGGTAAACACCCAGCTGATTGCCAAAATGCAAGCGCAGCCGCTCGGTAATCTGCGCGGTCAATGCGATTTCCGGTAGGAGATAAAGCACATTGTTCCCTTTGGCCACGGCCTCCTCAATGAGGCGGATATACAGTTGGGTCTTGCCCGATGCGGTGATACCGTGCAGCAACACCACATCTTTTTCCTCGAATTTATTCTTTATTTCACCAAAAGCCTTTGATTGGGCGTCATTGAATGTAAAATCCCCCGACACATCAATGGGTTCACCATCCAGCCGACTAATGGCCCGTTCTTCCAATACAAATACCCCTTTATCCACCAAAGCCGTTATCGTGGCCGCACTGCAACTGCTCGCCTCCATGATGTCCGATTTGGCCGCATCAGGGTTCAAGCGCGCCAATTGGAGGTAAGCCAGCACCGCATCCTGCTGCTTCGGAGCTTTACTGAGCGACTCCAACAGCAGCTTTTTCCCCGTGTTGTCTGCATATTCACCGTGGAGCCTGATGAACGCTTTCATTCGGGGTTTATATTTTGCCGAAACTTCCTCGGAAATCATGATCAAGCCCTTGTCAAAAAGCCGCTTCAAAATGGGAAATACCGTTTTTTGTCCCAGCAGCTTCACGATATCGCTCACTTTCAGCTCAGGTGAAATATCCAGCGCATCCAAGATAAGATACTCCTTGTCATTCAATTCAGACCGGTCGACAAGACCCGTATCCACTGCAATGATTTTGGTCTCGCTGGCCAGTTTGAGGGCCGCGGGCAAGGCTGCCTGCATCACTTCGCCCAACCTACATAGGTAATAGGTAGCAATCCATTCCCATAGTTGGAGCTGGGTATCTTCAACAATGCGTGTATCATCCAATACGTCGAGGATATACTTGGCTTCATACAATCCCGGGGGTTGGTCCGTCACCCGGTAGATGATGGCTGAATAGACCTTGTTCTTCCCAAATTGCACGATGACGCGTTTGCCAATCGCTACCTGGTCATTCCATGCATTGGGAACACGATACGTATATGTTTTGGAAATGGCCAAAGGCAGTATCACCTCCACGAATAACGTGGCGCGTACATCCTCATTACCTTCCGTAAATTCAAGCATAGTCGGATAAAAGATCATTAAACTGGTGAATCCATGCTTTATATGAGCGCGGATGAACCAACGGTACGGGAAAAATTAATTTAGCCCCTGCTCTTTATGGTGGCAATGAATAACCCCAACCAGCCCACAATGAAACACACCCCGCCAATAGGGGTAATGGGTCCTAAGATGGCAGGTTTGCCGAAATCGGTAAGCGAGTATGTACTTAACAAATATAACGATCCCGAAAAGAGCAATATTCCCAATGTGAATGAAGCATAAGCGAGCTTGATAAATGAATTTTTCGCCCTCGAAAAGGTGGCCAAAAACAATAATGCCACTGTATGGTAGAATTGGTAGTCCACTGCGGTTTCCCATGTTTTCAAATGGTCTTCGCTGATTTTGTCTTCCAAACCATGTGCTCCGAAAGCACCTAATATTACAGCGGAAAGGCCAAAGAAAGAGGCAGTGAGTATAATCCGTTTATTCATCGGTATGTCAACGATTTATATAAGGCCAATTGTACGGTACAATATTTTGCCAAACATAGTTATAATTGGAGTTATATGCAAGGATCATCCCGACCTACCGACTGCCATGTTTCAAACAATCTTTCAAACACGTAATAAAGTTCATGAAAATTTCCAGTTCGGCACTTTTTGTGTTAGGTTTGTCTAGGATGAGGAACACGATTATCGTCACATCGGTATTGTTCATTGCTGTGATCGTTGCTTCTGTTTTATATTTTGCCGATCTCAAGCAGGGCGACCAATCCAAACGGAAACTATTTACCCATGTTCCCGAAGATGCTGTTTTTTTGGTATCATTCCAGAACGACGAGGTATTGGATGACATCTTCAGCGGATTCGATATTTTCAAGGCCATGCTCGGCGATGCACATTTTCAGCAACTGACCGATATCCGCGAGCAGGTGTTGCGGCATGAACTGATCTCGGCATATACCCATGGAGAGGAAATCGCGTTATCCTTCCACCCCAGTAAGGCGCAGATTGATTACCTCATGGCGCTACCCGCCAATAAATCGTTGACCATACAAACCTTGTTTAACGAGGTGGAAACCATCGATGCAGGCTTCAACCCGGAGTGGATGGATTCCTTGCAACAACAACTTTTCCGCATGCATTTACCCGATGGCAAGCAATCCCTGTATGTGGCCGAACACCAAGGAGTCTTATTCGCAAGTTTTTCTGCAGATTTAATAAACCGTGCCACCGATGATACATCGCCTAAGCTTCCTGATGCAGCGATCACTTATTTCCGTCAAGGGAACAACGGTAATTCGCCTTTGACATGGTATATCAATCACGAACGGTTGTTCGATTTCGCAGGGAGTCTCATGGCCAATAAACCGGGTGATTTTGTTCGGTTGCTGGAAGGTCTTTCGGGCTATTCAACATTGCGCATGAACTTCAAAAGCGATGCACTCATGTTTAGCGGTAGCAGTACATTGGAGGTTGATTCAACCCAGTACTTATCCTTATACAGCCAACAACAGCCCATTGAACAAACCCTGAAAAACATCGTTCCCGCTACCACCGCCACCTATATTTCGTTCGGCATCTCGGATTTTATACGATTACATGATGGCATTACCAACCTGCTAACCACTAGAAAGGAAATTGCCCAAATGCGTGAGCAACACCGGTTGATCCGACATACGGCTAAGGTATCCATTCAAGAAGAGCTGTTGCCGGAGTGGGGAAACGAATTCGCTGTACTTGAATTGGCCAACCGGGAAACCCTCGCCATCATCAAGGTGAAAGATTCCCTATCCTTTGCCAACACCATCCAACGGATTAGCACACCTTATCCCGCAAACTTATACAGGCTCAACCATTCCAACCTGTTGTACTATAGCTTTGGCGACCCTTTGAAAGCATTTACCCGCCCATACTTCCTCTTGATTGACCAATATATGATCTGTGCCAACCATACCAGCACCCTGCGGCGGTTCGAAACGGAATACGCTCAGCAGAAGACCCTGGCAAGCACGTTAGGTTATATCAACTTTGACCGTTTACAGGCCAATAGGGCTAATGTAGCCGTGTTTGTTAACAATGAAAATGCATCAAACACCATCGCACGCGGATTGAAAGCTCCATTTGAAGCCGCTTACACCGATGAAGCACATTTTGGTTATCAAAAATTCTATGCATGGTCCTTCCAACTATCGGGTTCATCAGGAGGTTTTTTCAGCAATTTCTATGCGAAGTACGCCGATACGGAAGCGCCAGGCGCCACACCGGAGTGGACATTCGACCTGCATGGCAGGCCCGTTGCCGGGCCCATGGTACTTGATTATGACCATTCCAGTAAATTTATCCTGGTCCAGGCATCCAATCACATCCTCTATGCGGTGTCGCCGGATGGGCAGCAGCTGTGGAACGCACAATTGCCCGGCCCTATATTGGGACGTGTGCATCAATTGGCAGACAGCAGCATCATACTTACCACAGCACAACGACTCTACCGCATTGATACCGGCGGCAATCCCCTACCAGGATTTTCCCTGCAATTGCCCCATGGCGCTACGAGCAGTGCCACCGTGTTTGAAGATGGGGAGGATATCCGGTTGTTTGTGCCTGCCAAAAACCGTATACTGGCATATGATGCAAGGGGGAAGATACTTCCTGGATGGGAAAACAAGACCGTTACCGGCGATATCCTGTTTGACCTCAAGTCCACCCATGTGGATGATATCAATTATGTCATCGCTGGCACAGACGCGGGAAGGTTTTATTTTTTTAATTACAATGGTCAGTTGGTACAGCTGACTGAAGCAAAAACGCGTACCGATTTCCAGAATCCAATTGGACTATATACCCTCCCCGATGAGCCTTCATCATCATGGATTGCCACTACGGACACCGCCGGAATGCTTACCACCATCTCCTTCGAGCAGCAGCAATCGCGTAAAGTGATGGGGCAATGGAGCGCATCGCATACATTTGACACGGAAAACATAACAGACAATCGCTTACCCGAATTTGTGTTTACAGACAACGGGCAACTGTCCGTGTATCGGTATCAAGACAGCAGCTTGGTATACCACTATGACTTTGGCCAGCGCATTGCACTACGCCCGCAATTTTTCCGCACAACCTCCGGCACGCACCAGATCGGTATTGCCACAGCAGGAAATGGGTTACTCTACGTATTCAATCCCGATGGAACCTTGGTCGATGGGTTCCCCACAACAGGCAGTCCGTATTTTTATTTTGGCAAGTTACATAGCGATAACAGGGCTTATTTGATATGCAGCAAAAACGACCGGAAACTCCATGTATACCAGTATTAATCAATGACAAGCATTGTTATTCTTTGAGGTTGAGGTCAACCGTTTTCGATCCTGACAACGGCCTGATACCCATTTCTGGGCTATTGGTATACTGGGCAGTAATGCGCAAGACCGTTTGCTTGCCATCGTCTGATGGAGGTCTGGCCACAAAGGTTCCCTTAGCCGGCAAGGATTTGCGCTTGGCGCTTTGGTCATCCGCCAACGACATGATCCATTGCACGATTTGCCTAGCTTCGGATTCCTTCATATCCGGATGCGCTGCCATGGCCACCTCTCCCCATACGCCGCTGCCCCCTTGTGTGATTTTTTCGACGAGGTAGCTTGATACATCCTTCCGCTGCTTATAGCGGGTAGCTACCTGCATATAGGAAGGTCCAATACTGGGTTCATCGATTTTGTGGCACGACTGACAGTCGGAAGCCATCATCAGGCTCCTTCCCAATACAATTTCTGATACTTGCTGGTGACCTAAAGACGCACCTGCCATGTCTGTACCCTTGATATAATCGATGGATATCACCAGGTTAGATGTGTCAATCGCGCGCCCACGGTCATCCACTTTTACCTCATAGCCAATGGTTTCCCCTGGGGTATAAAAACCATCGGTGTTCGTGAGTACAATCTCCACTTCGGGGTTTTCATTGCCAGCATAGACCGTAATGGGGTTGCTTTCCGCGTTACCTTTGGAAGGATCTTCCACCGTTACGCTGATGGCATATTCCCCTACCCTATCCAATGTATGGGTAAGTAAAGGTTCATTCGTTTGCTGGGTTACTTCCCCGATTTTCCAAGTGTATGTGAGCTTGTCGTTCTCATAATCCGTGGCTTCCACCCTGGCCTTCACGGTGAAAGGCACCTTGCCATTGTTTTTCTCCACCACAATATCGCCTACCTGCGGCGGAAGATTGCCTGAGATGTAATCGATACGGGCTATACCGGCATCTTCATTCTTGGAAAACCATCCAGAACCATATTCAAGCACATAGATCCTGCCATCCCGTCCTACTTCCATGTCGATGGGGTTGGCAAACTTAACCCCCTCTATAAACGGCTCCATCTTGTCAAAGTCGCCATTTGGCAACATCGTCACTGCCTTGATCCAGCCCCGTATCCAATCGTAGATCATTAGTTTCTCATCGTAATAATCCGGATAGCGGGTAGCTTTTGGGAACATATCTTCATAATATACCGGTCCGGTCATCGCATTGCGCCCACCTGTGCCCACCTGAGGGAACTGTGGCGATGCTGCATAAGGGTACCAGACATAGGCGGGTTGTGCAGGCGGCAACGCCTGTATCCCCGTGTTGTTCGGCGAATTGTTTTCGGGCTTGTCCGGATTGAAGGTTTCACCAGACTGTCCTGTAGCATAATTGTATTTGCGGTACGCATAATTGTCGCCCACGAAGAAGGGCCAGCCAAAGAAACCGGCTTGCCTTGCTTGGTTCACTTCGTCATATCCACGGGGGCCACGGGTAGCCAAGCTGTCGTTATTGGCATCCGGACCCACCTCTCCCCAGTAGAGGAACCCATTTTTCTGGTCGACGGAAATGCGATAAGGATTGCGGTTGCCCATCACATAAATCTCCGGCTTGGTCCGCTCCTGCCCAGCTGGAAACAGGTTGCCATCCGGAATTTCATAGCTACCATCGGGCAACACTTTTATGCGAAGAATCTTACCTCTTAGGTCATTGCTGTTGCCCGCTGAACGACGGGCATCATATTGCTCATATCCCGGGCGGCTATCCAATGGCGCAAAACCATGGTTCTTATAGGAGGGGTCGGGTTGGTCAAAAGGTGTCGAGTTGTCGCCTGTCGATAGGTACAGCAGCCCCTCGCTGTCAAAAGCGATGGAACCACCCGTATGGCAGCAGATGTCGCGTTGCGAATAAAATTGCAGTACCACCTGCTCGGTACTCCGGTCTAAGGTATCATTGCGATAGACAAAACGTGAAAGGCGGTTTACCGATGTATCAGCAGGGCTATAGAAAGCATAAATATAGTTGTTGTGTTCATAATCTGGGTCAACGGCCAATCCCATGAAACCTTCCTCGGCATTGACCTTGGGCACTTCAGTCTTGTGGTACACATCCAGAAAACCCACCTGCTTTACTTCCCGTGTTTCCTCTTGGTACAGCATTAGCTCACCCCGCCGCTGGGCCACCAGGATATCAAAGTTGGGCAGTATAGTCATCTCCGTGGGCTCAAACAGACCGCCTTGGTGCAATTGCGTTTTCACGAAACGCTGCCTTTCCGGCACAGGCTTGCTTTTTGCCTTGCGGTAATTCAGTTTATGGTTTTTGCCGATGGCGTAGTGCAAGCCCCCCAATATATGTTTCAAATGCAAGGAATCCCGAAACGATTCCGGAGAATGGCCAAAGGCCGTGAAAAACGATCTTCCCCCATCGTAATCGTGGTACCAAGCCATTGGGTGCCGTTCGCCGTTTTCCCCACCCTCGTAGCTGCTTTCGTCAATCGTAATGAGCACGTTGATAGCTGGGGAAAGTTTGGTGAAATTATACCATTCGTCATCATAGGTAAATGTCTGCGGCAAGCCTTCCGTAGCGGGGTGTCCCGAATCGATGACATGGAAAGTTGCCGGTTGGGGCCGTGGATGGTTCTTGAAATACCCACCCACCAAACGGCCATACCATCCCCAATCATATTCCGTATCGGATGCCGCATGGATACCCACGAAACTACCTCCTGCTTGGATATACCGTTCAAATGCCACTTCCTGATAATGGTTGAGTACATTCCCTGTTGTGCTCAGGAATACCACGGCAGCATATTTTGCCAAACTGTCTTCATGGAACCATGCCGCATTGGTGGTGGTATCGATATCAATACCATTTTCCCTTCCCAGCTTCAGCAACGCTTCATTCCCCGCGGGGATGGATTTATGGTAAAATGCAGCTGTTTTGCTGAATACCAGTACCCGCGGTTTTCCGCTGCGTTTATTGCAGGAATTTACAGCGATACAGACCGCCACAGCCAGAAAAAATAAAATCGATTTAGTCGAAACGGCATTAAAAAAACTCTTCATCTTATGGTTTATCACATTGTTTACTATCCGGATTGCAAAAATGATAATTTCTGCAACAATATCATGATAAATTTAAATTACTTGGGTAAGTTTTCTGGTACAGATTTGAGGGTGGGGTTTCAATGCGATGTAACGTTATGCGTTACAGGGAGGAATTAATGAATCCAATGTGTTAAAAAACCTTAAAAATAGAGGAGAGTAAATGATAATGCTTAGTTTCGCAAACGATGTATGTATATCGAATAGTAAATATAAATTAAGGACTTAGAGACGGAGGACTATCTGGACAGTAAAGATTTAGCATTAGTAATCGCTTGGCCTGATGTAACAGCGCGGGGAGATGAGAAGTGGATGGCTGTACTGAAGCGCCTTGGTATCGTAAAAAACCTGAATTTTAAGGTAGGCCATGCAGCCATTGTATTATTGCATCGTGAAAGCGGAACGATGGCCTATTATGACTTTGGCCGTTACATCACACCCCGCGGATATGGACGGGCCCGTTCGGCTGAATCTGATCCGAGACTTCGCTTATTTACCAAAGCAACGATTACGGGAAATAACGAAATTGGAAATATACATGCCATTTTGGAAGAATTGCACCAATTGGAATTTGCTACCCATGGGGGCGGGAGGATGTTTTTTTCCCTATCCGAAGGAATTTCGTACGCGAAGGCAACAACATTAGCCAATCGCCTCGTCAGCCAAGGCTTGATTAAATATGGCGCTATTGCTAAAGGCCATAATAGCTGTTCCCGCTTTGTGGCCCAAACGTTATCAGCAGGCATGAAAGACAAACATCCTGCAAAAGCCACCCTTATTTATCCAGAAAGCATCAAGCCGAGTCCGATGAGCAATGTAGTAAATGCGGTAACTAACGGCACCATTTATTGTTATTACGAAAATTCGTTGACAAAAATGAAGATGAACAGGTGGCAATCCCTTCGTTTACAAATAGATTTGCTACTTCATAACTTTTCTTCCGGCAAGGCAAAGCAGCTGCCTTGCGACCGGACACCGGGATGTATTTCAGAACCCAGCAGACCATCTCATTTACCTAAATCTGCCCAATGGTTGGGCGGTATCGGCGAGGGGGCCTGGTTTTTTCTTGAGCAGGTTACGAAAGCAGGTTCCTATGCCGTCATCAAATATACCAGCCGTGGCGATGAAGAATACCGGGTGAACTGTGAAGCAGGGCAACCGATAGAGCCGCATGTCCCTTATCAATTTACTTACCACTTACATTACCAGCGGTATATCTTGCAACAAGGGCAAACACAAATCACCTTAAATGCCATGCCTATAGCAGCAGAACGTTTAGTAACTGAACAACAAGAAAACAACTAACTATATTAATGATAAAAATATAATGAATTAAAATGGAAATCAATATCTTAAAGTCAAAAATCCATACTGTAAAAGTGACCGAAGCAAATGTAGCGTATAATGGATCCATCACCATAGATGCTGATTTGCTTGATGCCGCCCAAATAAAAAAATACGAGCAGGTGTATATCAATAACGTGGTAAATGGTAGCCGCATTATGACCTATGTACTACCTGGGAAAAGAGGAAGTGGTGAAGTGTGTATGAACGGAGGAGCGGCCCTACATGCCAAAAACGGTGACACCATACATATCCTCGCTTTTTGCAATATGACGGAAAAAGAAGCCGACACATACCAACCTATACTGGTATTCACCAAGGAAGACAACCAAATTGCATCCGTAGAGCGATATGAATACTAGGTGGATGGTTCAAATGCTGTTTGAAACGTTCGCCATCGCATGTAAGGATGCGGCACCCCATATTGGTGCCATCTCACCCAACCGGCATGGTGCCAATGCGATGCCATTCGGTGCTCCAAATTCCGATTCAAGAATAGGCCAAAACAAATCACTGGCTTTTGCAATATTTCCACCGATGATGATGGTATCGCATGTTAACTGCTGGATAATGCTATTCAAAAACGAGGAAAGGTTATACCCAAATTCTTCAAATAGCTGCCCTACCTTAAGATCTACCGAAGCCATGTGATACAATTCGGCTACACCAGTTGCTGTTTTTCCTGTACGTGATTCATACTGACTGACAAACCAGCGGGTGGAAAAATGGTTTTCGGCAATACTTTCCCCGAATGGGGTCCTCCACAATTCAGCATCTTCAGCAACCCCGCCCACTGCGTATGCCGATCCGAATCCCGTGCCCAGCGTAAACCCAAGTACACGGCCTGGTGTTTCCCCCGATAAGGCCAACAACTCGCCTTGTAGAAAACAAGCTGCATCGTTTTTGAACAGGATATTTTCAGGTGCGGTGTTTAGCCGCATCGCTAACGCCTCACGGACATCCACCCCATATAACTTCTCATATTTACCCATCCCTTTCATCCACGATATGCCCTTTTCATAATCAAACGGGCCGGGCATGGCCAGGCCTACCCGCTGCGGAACAGCCCGCCCTTGACAACTGCGGCGCAATGCCGCAGACCATGCATTCAGGATTTCGTCTGCACTCCCATCCGACTGGACAGGGGTTCGTACAACCGTATCTTCCAAGAGACGACCGTTACCCAAGTCTACCAAACCCGTTGTGATATGCGAGCCGCCAATATCAGCGCCAAGTGCCACGTTATCGTACTTAATCTTCATCAGTATGCTTAAAATTGATTTTTGCTTGCGTTTGGTCAGGGATTAAATAACTGGCGAGCCAACTTACCGTGAAACATCCCAATACCCCTACGGCAGCATACAACAATAAATGGATGGAAGTAAACTGCTTGACAAGGAACAGCGCTGTGGCACTGAGGATGAAACCGAAAAAGACCGCCCGAGCATGTATCCGCTTCACCAGTATTCCCGCCATAAACATACCGGCCAGACAGCCACCCAATAATCCGATGATAGCAATGTATTGGTCCCATATCGATGTATTGCCCAGCGAAGCGATGTATATCGATACCATACAGCCGATGATTCCCATCGCAACGGTGGTCCACCTGGCAAACACAAACTGCTTCTTGTCTGGAGCCTCTGGTTTGAGGTATTTGTAAAAATCAGTGGTGATAACCGTAGCCATCGAATTCATGCTGGAGCTGATGGTTGACATCGTAGCCGCAAAAACACCTGCAATCACGAGGCCGGAAACACCGGACGGTAGCTCATGGGCAATGAACCAGGGAAATACATCGTCAATCCGCCCATGCGGGTTGATTGCGGCAGGATTATGCCTGAAATATACCCACAGCGCCGATCCTACACCAAAAAAGATAATAGAAGCTGGAATGGTCAGCAATGCATTAGTATATATCGACTTGCGGGCTTTCTGTTCAGTAGACGTAGTAAGATAGCGTTGAACCACTACCTGATCCGAGGAGTAGGTCACCAACTGGCCAAAAAAGCCCCCGATGATCATTACCCACAATACCGGCTCAGATAGGCTGCTCCCCAAGTCGGCAAGTACCAGCTTATGGTTTTCTGATGCTTCACCAAAAAGCTGGACAAATCCGCCATCCAAGGAAAAGGCAATGTAAAACAAGGTGGCCAGCGCCCCACCAAGCAACACAACCACTTGCATCACATCGGTCCAAACCACGGCCTCAATACCCCCTAGAAAGCAGTAAACAGTGGTCACCAAACTTGTGACCATAATGCAATACACCAGATCAATACCCATCAGCGAACTCACTACCAGCGCAGGCAGGTATATCACCACACCCAAGCGGCTCATCTGGAAAACGAGGAACACAAAACTGGCCAGGAGCTTTACGGAACGTGAAAAACGAATCTCCAAATACTCGTACACGCTGACGATTTTCAGTTTACGGAAGTAAGGCAAATACAGATACACAATAAAAGGTGCCACCACCACGATCATCAGGTTGTTCACCAAGTATGTCCAGTTTGTCGCATAAGCTTTCGCTGGGATGGCAATGAAGGTAAGGGCGCTTAGGGTTGTTCCGAATATACTCAAGCCTGCCGCCCACCAGGGGATTTTACTGCCCCCCAAGAAAAAGTCGGATGTGGTGCCACCCATCTTTCTGGATACCACGACACTGATGGCGATGGTCAACAAGAAATAAGCCAGCACCACCAGCCAGTCAAGCATCAAAAATACGCCTTTTTGCTGTACAGGTTGTGCGATAAGCACCCTCGGTGTGCGAGTGGCCGGCCGCACCTCTCCTCCGGGGATGACTAGCTGTCCATTCCAGTTGACCAAGGTGGTGGTTACCGCAGGCCAGGTACTGCCGTTGGGATTTTCTTCGGCATCCGGCCGTTTGTCTGATGAGATGGATTCCATCGCTACCCAGGTATCGGTAACTACATTGTAGCTCCACACCTGATGGGAAAACCCCGGGTGCCGGGATTGCAATGTTGCCGCTTCCTGCGCCAATGAACCATCGTCTCCCCCCATGATGAGCAAACTAGTCTGCCCTGCCGCATAGGCCGGCGTAGGTGCGGCGGCAACCGATGCGGGCATATCGTTCAGGCGTGTCCATTCCCCATCGGCACTCAAGCGGTAGGCATCGTTCAGGTACCTACGCTGTCCGTCTACCAATTCCACACCACTGAACACAAAGAATGCCCCATCTTGCACACCAGCCACACTCAGCATGCGTCCGGGACCGGGTATGGGTGCTTCCTGCTTCCAATGTCGTTGACCGGGCGACATAGCCAAGTCCATCGACCAGCAATCGCTCGATGCCATCTGCGCATCGGGGGTATGTATCCCTCCTGCAATGTAGAGCACATTCCCCACCAGCGCCCCACAGGCATTGGCCAATGGTCGCGGGAGTGGAGGCAAATCTTCAATGGTCGTTTTTCCATCGCGGTACCGCACGATAAAGGCATCCCCGGAATGCCCATCGGCATGGCTTCCGCCCACACACACCATTCCATCCATCCAGCTTGCCGAAACGCCGTATCCCAGCCTACGTGGCAGCTGCCCGGCATACTTCCATTCCCCATCGGGTTTTTCCAAGGCAAAGAGGTGGTCATACCATAATTTTGTTCCACCGTTCCAAGGAGTTTGGCCGTTCGGGAAATTGGCCCCGCCGGCCACCAGCAGTGTGCCATTAGATACCCCAGCAAAAGAACCAGCAAAGCCGACGCTATCGGGGATTGCCGGAAGCTGCCCCCATTGGAGGTAACCTGAGCCTTCGTCTGCTGCGCGGTTAAGGGTTGGGAATGCGACCATGAAAACAGCTAGCCAAATAATCCATATGCTATTTGTGAAAATCCTCATCTATGTATGGGGGAAGTGCTATCCAACAGCGAAAAAAAATCCGTTTCTGTCAGCATAGCTATAAACGCTTCGGTTTCTATCGGGGTAAGGCCCTTCAATGGCAAACGGCATGGTCCCATATCAATGCCACGTGCTTTCATGACCGCCTTTTGCGCCGGAATGGGCGAAAATTTCATCAGTACCCTGACCATCTCGACCAATTTAAACTGCGTATCCTTTGCTTTTTCCAATTCACCGTCTGCAAAATAAGCCATTACCTGTTGGTATAGGGGTGCGGCATAATTATACGTGCTCCCAACAGCACCCCGTGCACCAATGACCAATGCTGACAAAAGTAATTCATCGTAGCCAAAGAGGATATCAAATTTACCGTTTTTATAATTGAGGCAGGCTTGGTACTCATGCAATGTGGAAGCGGTGTATTTAATGCCATACAACGTTGGTATCTGCTTCTCCGCCAGCGTCAAAAACTCCACCATATCCATCCCCACACCGGTCAATGCCGGAATATGGTAATAGTAAAATGGTGTGTTCGGCGCTTCCGCAGCAATGTCTACCATGCTTTCCACCAAGTTTGCCACTGAGGTCGGCTTAAAATAGAATGCCGCTACCGATGAAATGGCATCTGCTCCTGATGCTTCCGCGTGCCGGGCTAATTTCCGGGATTCTTGGATGGAAGAATGCCCTACATGTACCATCACCGTTAGCCTATCTGTGGCTGCCTTAATATACGCTTCGGCCACAGCCATCCGCTCGGCAATGGTCAGGCTGGGCCCTTCGCCGTTCGTACCGCATATAAATATCCCTTTTAAACCGTCGGCTACCAGTTTATCCACCATTGTCGGTATGATATCAAGATTCAGTGAACCATCCTCGTGGAACGTAGAAAATGTAGCAGCTATTAGACCTTCTATTTTTGTCATTTGTTTTTAGTTTTTACCCAATTCAACATATCCATTCCTTTTATTTCGTACGCTGAACAGGAAATCGGGCATTAATCGTTGTTAAGTGTGATAATAATTTTTCTTTCATGGCTTTCGCTCGTTCAGGATACAACTCACTGAGGTCTCGCTGTTCCCCGGGATCCGCGTTGATACGGTATAATTCAACATCATCATGTTCATAATGGTAAATCAGTTTATAATCTCCTATCCGCAAAGCTGATTGGGGTTTGGTATCAACAACGGGCTTATGGTAAAAAGGGAAATGCCAGTAGAGTTCTCTTTCCGCCATGGCATCTTCGCTTATATCCAACCCCAGGAAAGCAGGCAACAGGCTTATTCCATCGAGTTCGACATTCACCGGTATTTTTGACGAAGTGATATCGACCAACGTAGGAAGCAAATCCATGCCGGTTACCGGAAGGTCACTCACCGTTCCGCCGGCGATCCGGTCTGGCCACTTTACCAGCATCGGAACCCGGATACCTCCTTCATATAAATTCCACTTACTCCCATTAAAGGGCGTATTATCGGCATATTCAGGATGCCCTCCATTGTCAGATGTCAAAATAACCAAGGTGTTTTCCGCTAAAGCAAGCGCTTCCAAGGCTTGCAATAACCTACCAATGTGATGGTCCATTGTTTCCATAAAAGCGCCATAATGAACATGGTTTTCCGTGGCATCGTCGCCTAGCTTTTTCCGGTATTTATCATGTAGCCATTTGGTGCGGGTTTGCACCGGGGTATGCACATAGTACATGGAATAATAGAGAAAAAACGAGGTATCCCGATTGGATTTCAAAAAATCGATCGCCTTTTCAGTCAGTGAATCCACGGGAAATTTTCCTTCTTCAGTTTCATCAAATGGTTGGTTTCCGGTTTTGGGATAACCATACGAATGGCTACCACGGTGTGCTGAGCCGGTTGCAAAACCCTGCTGTAGCGGTCCAAATTTACCCCCCCAATCCAAATAAAGGTCGCTTTCCTGCGTCAAATGCCATTTCCCATAGAAACCGGCTATGTAACCAGGGCCTAAAACTTCCGGTATGGTCACCTCTTCCAAGGGCAAATCCCGGGGATATGGGGGCTGTAGAAGAGCCGTGTTCTTTGGTATTTCACTCTTATCAGGTTTGGTCACAAATTCGAAGTGCAACCTTGCAGGCGATTTGCCTGTCAGCAAGGAAGCCCTGGATGCAGAGCAAATTGGAGCAGGCGCATAGGCATTCGTAAATCGCAAACTCTCCTTCGCCAATGCATCGATATGGGGTGTTTCGTGCACAAAGTTGTTATAACAAGGCAAATCAGACCAGGCCAAATCATCAATCAGGATGAATACGATATTCGGGCGATCTGTGGTATTCGCTGCAAAACATGTGCATGACACCGTTGCCGCAATAAAAACAAGCAGTGCTTTTGCGTTAAATATTTTACGATTTCCCCTTATCATTTCTTCCCAATTTAAGTTTGCATGGTATGCACGTTTCCTTTTATTATGTAGAACATATCAACAAATATAAAAGATTATTTCATTCATCTCAAAATAAAATAACAAAAAATAGTACCACGGAGTGCCACCGGATTAATGCTCGAAAAAAAAGCTCGGCAATGCTTTCTTGGCATATTTCCTTGCCTCGTCCACGTTGGCTTCCGGGACGGACCGATATGGCCACCTGATCCGCGTGCTTATTTTACTCCAGCCGCCTACCACGGCCAAAAACTTGTCTAGGGCGGGATTTGAATATCCCGCGTTTTTTAACGGATCAATCGCCTTGCGGAAAAAACCAAGCAGCAATTTTTCAATCGCCAATGCTTCCTTCGTATCTGATAACATCAACGCATACCAGCGTTGGGCGCCCAAAGGGCTCAAACAGGCTATATTGGAATAAGCACCCGCTGCCACCCCCGAGGCGATACCCGTAGCAAGGTGATGTCCCGGCACAAAAATCGCCAGTTTTGCAGCGATAGGTTTCATTGCCTTGTACCATGACGTATCGCCATCGGCTACTTTGATACCGATCAATCCCGGTATCAGATTGGCCAATTGATTAAACTCCTGGGGCGTCACCATTCGTTTGGCATGGGGTGGATTATAGAGAACCAACGGGATCGGGAAGGCCTTTTCCTGTATCCGGGTTAAAAATTCAGCCTGTTCACTGTACGTAGGCGCCACCCAGTCCGGCAATATCAATTGGAAGGCCGATGGCCGCAAGTGTTTCAAGCTATTGAGGCGCTTAAGGGATATCTTAGGGTTAGTATCGCTGATACCGATCTGGAATGGAATGGCCGCCGCGTGGCATTTTTTTGCCAACATTTCATTTACCCGGAGTGTTTCCTCTTCCTCCAGGTTGTAAAATTCACCGGCAGTTCCACCTGAATAAATACCGTCTACTTTGATGCTGGTCAAATAATCAATTTCTTCGTCCAGTATATCAAAATCAATGTTTTCTGATGCCGTCAGCGGTAGCAAGAGGGTAGCCCAGTTGCCTTTCAAACTATTCGCGGTAAGGTATGCCATCTAACACGTACTTAAACTTGTTTATGCATTATAAGGTTTTGGTCCTGAATTAATTAATCATTGGCATGCAGTATTGGCTATTCCGGCTATTGCGTTACTAGGGGTGTTTCGGGTGTTAATTAATTGCATCCTTACCATTCATCGGTCCTAAACGATGAGGCCGGTAGTCCAGCTGAATTATATAAATCGCCGACAACCCAATCTTTAAAAGCATACCGGACACTCACCGGTTTGGCCACCTCCTGGCAGCTGACCACCACTTCGTCCTGTCCGGTAATACGTGCTTCAGCCGGATAAAATACCTGATCGGCGCCCGCCACCTCAAAATGGGCCAACGCTTGGGTCGAGGTCGAGGCGGTCAGTCCCTCCGCTACATGGTCAAAATGCAAACGGACGGCCTTTCCATCCACCTTCATGCGTTTTAACGCCGGACCAAACACTTCCCCGCGCCTCTTTTTATACGTTTCCGCCAGCGCGAGGTTGGATAGCCGATTGGCCACAGTTGTCTTGTCCGGCGGATGTATCGTGCTTTCGGATCCGACATCCATGGTAACGGCCATCCCGGCATGGGGGATTTCTTCAGCCGCATCCAATTGGGCTTCGCGGAGATACGCCGACTGATGGGTACCATCGTATTTATACGGTGCGATCTGCGCGTAATAAAATGGAAAATCTCCTTGTCCCCATCGTTGCCGCCAGCCGCGCACCATACCGGCAAACCAATCCGCATACCGGTCGGCTGTGGCCCGGTTTCCTTCACCCTGATACCATATCGCGCCTTTGATTCCGTATCCCAGAACCGGATAGATCATGGCATTGAATAGCACTGTCGGTGTATTTTTGGTCACCTTTTCGGGTACCGCTTGGCCGGCAAGTTCCGGAAATGAGTTGAGCGTGGTCGAATCCATCCACGCTTGGACCTTTGTGCCACCGTAGGCGGATTGTACGATGCCAACGGGCACGTCCAGTTCCTGTTGCAGATTTAAGGCAAACTGATAGGCAACTGCACTAAAGGACGACACCGATGCCGAATCGGACTGTGTCCACGTGGCATCACAGTCATCCAACGGATGTACCGCCTGCTTTACCGGCAGCCTGAATAAGCGGATAAGCGGATTGCCGGCTTCCGCAATGAGTTTAGCGGCATGCAGGGTTGTATCTCTAGGTCCGTTTCCCACCCGCATGCCCATATTAGACTGGCCCGAAGCCAGCCAGACTTCCCCGATCAACACGTCTCGCAACACCGTTTCGCTTCCGTCGTCCAGGTGAATCTCATAAGGCCCACCTGCTTCCGGTGTTTTCACCAGCAATCGCCAGGTACCGTCATCGTTTACGTTGGCGCGGTACTTTTTTCCATTCCAAGAAGTGGTAACATTAACTGACTGACCATCGGAGGTACCCCAAAGCGGTACGGTCGCTCGTTGTTGCAGTACCATACCATCACTCAATATAGCAGGCAGTTTGATATTGGCATAGGCCGACCCGAAAAGCATACCGACCCACAATAAGGCGATAGTCTTCATATAGTTAACTGGTCTCGTCACTGATATTTTCATATTGTTCATCGTATCGTGTTATTTGTTTGTATTCTGTACGTTTCAACGGTCACGCAGGATTGTCCCTTTCTGTCCCTTCCGCAACATGGTGCGCATCTTACGCAACGCTTTCTTATATTCCGTCCGGCCGGCTAAATTTTCGGTTTCGATACCTTCGCCATCATAGCTGTACAGCTCCGTTGCCATCACCGATGCATCGTTCATATTCCGCCATTCCGTATACCGGAAATCCGGGGAACGCACACTGTAACCCATCACGTCGGGGGTATCCTTATACATCCAGGGCCGTGGAAACTGACTGAACGCAACGCTTTTCCAGCGCCTATCCGGGTCAGCCAGCAACGGCGCCAAACTGGCACCTCCCAAGTCGCCGGAAACCGGCAAATCGGCAAGTTCCGACAACGTGGGGTAAAGATCCACTAGCTCCACCACGGCATCGGTGTGCATCCCATTGCCGGAATGGTCAGGAGCGGAAATAATCAACGGTACCCGCGTGTCTAGTTCAAAATTGGTTGTTTTACACCAAAGGCCAAGCTCACCCAGGTGGAAGCCATGATCACTCCACAGCACGATGATTGTATTGTCGAGCAATCCTTGCCGTGCCAGCTCATCCAACAGGTTGCCGATCTGCGCATCGATAAAGCTGATGCTGGCATAGTAACCGTGGCGCAGCTGATGGATCTGTTCATCAGATAGCGGCCCCATATCCGGTATGTCGGTATAACCGCGAAGTTCCACACCATCATGCAGCGCGATTTCCGGTGCATGTCCAGGCGGATCCGTACGAGAAGGCTTGGGAATTTGGGAATCATCATACAGGTCCCAATATTTCTTCGGCGCCGAAAACGGCAAATGCGGCCGCCTGAACCCGACCGCAAGGAAGAAACTGGTATCTTTCAGTTCCCGGATGGCCGCGATCGCGGCATTGCAAACCCTGCCGTCCACATAAGCGCTGTCAGGCACATCTGCAGATTCCGTAGCGGCTGCTTTCCAGGAAGTTTTAGATACTAGGTTCTCGCTCAGCACATATTTACCCCCGGCATCGTCGGTAACCGCCAGCACCGGAGGGGTCGACCAGGAAACCGGATCTTGTGCGCTCTTGGGATCATGATAGATCTTGCCAACACCGCGCACATCATATCCGTGCTGTTTGAAATGCTGCGGCAGCGTCACCACGTCTGGCAGCGCCTGCCGGAAATGGGTCTGTAAGTCCCAGACTTTGGTCGCATCCGGCCGCCTACCCGTCAGCACGGAAGCCCGTGAGGGTGCACAGACCGCCTGCTGGCAATAGGCGTGGTTAAATACCACGCCCCGATTGGCCAGTCGATCAATATTTGGCGTAATGGCAACCGCATCGCCGTAGCAACCCAGTTGTGGACGGAGATCATCTACCGCAATGAACAGCACATTGGGCTTCCCCGGCCGTTCATTATGTCCATCTCCGGCAGCTGATGCACGACCAGTGAGCCATACCAGCGCACAACACAGCAAGCTATATTTAACGTTTATCCAAACCATCTGCTCCTGTTATTCATCTTCCAATCAACCGTTGTTAGTACCCCGGCGTTTGAATAATATTGGGGTTCGTGTTGATGGATGTATTATGCACTGGCCACAGGAGAATATTTTGTTCATTCTCACGGCCGACCAATGACGGCACTTCATCAAATACCACTCCAAATCGGATTAGATCCCACCAGATCTTCCCTTCAGCAACAAACTCTCGCTTACGTTCATTCAAAATTTCGCGATCTATCTGGTCCGGCGATAAGGCGGCGGAGTAGAAATCAGCCGTGCCATAGGCCCGTTCTGCCACTGCATTCAGCCGTTCGATAGCCAGGGGTGAATTATCCAGTGCATTTTCGATCTCGGCGCTCATCAATAAGGCGTCCGCGTACCGGTAAACAACGATGTCAGCGTCGAAAACACGGGTTTGGTTCTGCCAGCTGCCCGCATACTTGTTGATCCATTGAAACGTTGCGTCTTTCGGTGCGTCGAAAAACGTCTCGAAACTTACATTAGTCCGTTGATCATCTTCGTTTTCTGACAAAAATGATTTGTAGGCATTCGTCAGGAAAATCCATTGCTGATGACTACCCACCTTAATGGGATTTTCGATGTACTGTGTCGATATGTATTGCAAAGGCACCAGGTAATCCGCCGGATACCCGCCGGTATATTCGTCCATGACATAGCTCCACGCAAATACGATTTCTTGATTGAGTTCACTGCTGAATACGCTTGAAAAGTCCGACATCAACGCATAATTGGAGTTACTCAACACCGCATCAACCACTTGTTTTGCCATATTCAATGCTTCCATTCCTCCACCCCTCACTTTCGCCATCCACAAATAATAATCAGCTTGCAATAGATTAATTGCCGCCTTGGATGCCAAATCGCGGTCGGTAACGCTCTCTGGCATCAGGGAATTGGCAGTTTCAAGGTCAATGCCTACTTGATCGAACACACGATCGGCCGGGTCACGTGAAGGATACAGATCTTCCTGCCCGCCAGACTCAAACCCGTTCAACAATACCGGAGCATCGCCCCAAATGCGCCCGATCCAGTAATAGCAAAAAGCCCTGACAAACAATGCATTGGCAAGCACCTTATTCTTATCTACTTCATTAGCAAAGGAAATGTCCGGCGTGTATTTCAGAATAAGATTGCAATCGTTGATTGTCGTATACAGGTTTTTCCAATTGGCATGGGTATGCGTACTGGTTAACTGGTTGGTAAACGGATCGCTATACGTTGCATTGGTGGCCAATCCCCCTCCCCATAAACCAGAGCGGTATTCCCCCCAGAAGGCATAGCCGTCTGAAAACGACGAACGCATCTCATTGTAGATACCATACATCGCCGCAACGGCGTCGCCTTCATCCGCCCACATGGCGTCTGCCGTAATGGCGCTTTTTTGGTTAACATCCAGTTTGTCATGGCATGCCTGCAATCCGAGCAAGCCGGTCATTATATAGATAAGATAATATTGTTTGATCTTCATGACGCTGTGATTTACAGTGTAATTTTAGCTCCAATCGAAAACCTTCTGATTGGCGGATAATTGTAATACCGGGTTGCGTTACTATTGCTATACGTAGTAGACGCTCCCACCTCGGGCGAAATACCCTTGCCCTGCACGGCAGAGAAATAATGCAGATTGTTTCCGGACAAGGTCAGGGTCATATCCTTGATTCCCAATTTAGCGAAGACCTTCTCCGGCATGCGGTATTGCAAGGTCACTTCCCGGATGCAGAGGTAATCACCTTTGTAATTGAATACGTCTGATGTCCTCGAAAAGTTCGAGTTGCCAGCGTCGGGATCGTTCGCCGTAAACCGGGCATACTTGGTGCCATCACCCTCTTGCTTCCACGTCTCTTTAACTTCGTCCACAATGGTGTAGTTGTTGGCAAAGGTATTCATGAAGTAGCGCATATACGCATTGTGGTTAATCGAATGTCCCAATGCCCAATCCACGAATATGTTCAGGCTAAAGTTTTTATACGAGAAGGAGTTATTCAAGCCACCGGTAGTGTGTGGCACCGTTACACCCAAGTCAAACTGGTCCATGGTCGTAATCCGCCCATCCCCATCGCGGTCCATCCATTCATAGTCGCCCGGCAATTTCCGGCCGCGTATGCTTTGTCCATCTGTAGGATCAAAGCCGCGCGCACGCTCATCGTACCGTGCATTGGCCGCCTGCTCCGCATTTTGCAGGATATGGTCCACCACATAGCCCGTATACCGATACAACGACTCCCCCTCGGCAGTACCGCCGAAAGCCGTCCCGTCAGCCAGGGTAATCCCGCCGATACGATTACGGTCTCGGCCATTGTCCGGCAATTCGAGCACTTTGTTCTTGACAAAGCTCCAAGTAAGTTTCGAATCCCAGGAAAATGCATCCGTCTGGATGTTGCGCGACGACAATTCCAAGTCATAACCATGGAACCGCACCTTGCCG
Organism: Parapedobacter tibetensis; assembly: GCF_024704835.1. GTDB lineage: Bacteria > Bacteroidota > Bacteroidia > Sphingobacteriales > Sphingobacteriaceae > Parapedobacter > Parapedobacter tibetensis. Next base: position 141,939 of record NZ_JAMXBE010000010.1, on the reverse strand, counting down.
ACATTGGTTTGTACGTTATCAAAACCAGAAGTATTAGGCAGCTCCATGCTGAACAGCAAATCTTCCGTGATTTTGTTAAAATAATCGGCACTGATTGAAATCCGGTTATTGATAATATTCAAATCGAAACCAGCATCGAGCTGCGTCGAGGTTTCCCAGGTCAGGTCCCGGTTCGGCATGGTAGCGGTGGCATTGCCTGAGGTCCCAGGAACAATACCCGCATTTCCATTATACCGGGCGTCGGTCGCATACCGGCCAAGCGCATCGTACAACCCGATTGCGTTGTTACCCGTCTGTCCGTAACTTGTCCGCAGTTTTAAGTAATTGATGACCGGGCTATTCTGTAAGAAATTTTCGTCCGAAATCACCCAACCTGCTGACACCCCCGGGAAAAAGCCCCAGCGGTTCTCCTGCGCAAACAGCGACGAGCCGTCGACCCGAAATGTCGCCATCAGCAGGTATTTCTTCATGTAATCATAGGAGAGGCGACCGAAATAACCGATCAACACCTCTTCATCAAAATTGCTATCTGCGCCGGTCTTATTCGGTCCGGCGGTCAACGTAGGCACTTTGTCGGAGCTCGCACCCGTGGCGCTGGCGGAAAACCCCTTGTTATCGGTCACCTGGTACGAATAACCCGCCATCCCCGATAGCGCGTGCTGGCTACCAAAGGTCTCATCATAAGAGAGATAGGCGTCCAGTTTGGTCCGTTCCAGCTCAGCAAACCTAGCCTCAGTGGTCCGGAGACCGCTGAATTCATGCGCTCTTTCAAAATAATCATATTGCGTGGCGTGGTTATAGTTCGAAAGTTGGACATTGGCCTTCAATTGGTCCAAAATCCGGTAATTTAAACCACCAATCAAGGAAAGCCGTTGGTCCTTGTTTGCCACGTCGCGGGTATAATTCCACCAGACGGGGTTTGGCGAGGTAGCGTTGTAGCCTGGTGTCGGCCGACCGTCTGCATAGTATATTTTCTGGGTAGGCGGTGTAGCCAATCCCCTTGCAATCACGTTCTGCTGGTTTTCAAATTGACTGGAACGCGTCAACGAAAAATCAACGGCCGTATTTAATGTAAGCCGTTCCGAGATCGTCACATCCGTCTTTGCTCGTGCACTATAACGGGTATAACCGGTGCCTAAGGCTACGCCGGCATCATCCGTATAGCCACCGCTGGCCGCATACCGAAGATACTCATTGCCTCCATCGACGCCCAGGTAATAGTTTTGCCAAAGCACTTCGCGGAACATCAGCGATTGGTAATCGTTATCTTGATAGATCAATGTTCTACTTGGATCCACGGGGTCAGGCATCGAACTGTACCCTGCGGGCACAGCTTCACCCTCGCCTAGGTATCGGGTGGAATAAAGCGAGCTTTCATCATTGCCGGAACTGGCCGAATATCCCGAAGCGCTGTTGTACTGCGGGTTCGGACTCAAGGCCACGGCCGGGCGCACCGTATTGATATAGTCCCTCGAATTCATAAAATCGATGAGGGTTTCCGGTTCCTGGTATGCAAGGCTCGCATCAAACGTAATCCGCGGCGCCTGCGAGGCTGATCCCTGTTTGGTGGTAATCAACACCACCCCATTGGAAGCGCGCGAACCGTAGATGGCCGTAGACGCCGCATCTTTGAGCACTTCGATCGATTCCACATCATTGGGATTGATACCGGAAAACGCCCGTTCCACCCCATCCACCAGTACCAGCGGATTGTTTGATTTATTGATGGACGACCCACCTCGTATCCGGAAAACAGCATCCGCACCTGGCGTATTGTTGGACTGATACACGCGTGCACCGGCCACTTTGCCTTTCAATCCCTCCCCTACTGTACTGATGGGAATGTTACGCAAAGCCTCACCACTGATTTTCGTAATGGCTGAAGTAATCGTTCGGCGTGATTGGGTGCCATATCCCACCACCACGACTTCGTCCAAACGCTCATGTGCGCCGGCTAGCGTAATGTTGACTTCATTTGACGCGGGTATAGGAGTCTCTATCGTTTCGAACCCGATAGCCGTAAAAATGAGCACTTGCCCCGTGGGCGGCACATCGATGCTAAATGCTCCGTTTCCATCCGTAGTGGTTTTTGCATTTGAATCTTTGAGTGAAACCGTCACCCCTTCGAGCGGATTTCCGTCAGCCCCACTGACCGTACCCGCAACCCTCCTATCCTGTGCGACTACATGTTGCATTGAAAAAATAGTACAACACAGGAAAACAATAACTAACAAATTAACCCTCATAACTCAGTTAAATTTAATATTGGACATTGGTCTTTATGTAGAACATATCAACAAATATAGAGTTTAACGTTCGATAGTTCCAAATTATTGTTTAAAAATTGTTAAACGAGGGTTAATGTTCAATCAGCTTCTCCCCGGGGTCCGGGGAGCGATAACGTTATGCGTACTTCATATTATTTTATTTTCAACAGCTTAACGCCATGTCTATTGATGTCAAGATCAATATTTCCGCTAAACGTTCCTAAATCTTTCTGTGTCCACACATCGCGGGCATGATGGTTACGAGATAAGCCCAAAGCGGATAATGATAGTTTATATGATAGCGGAGTTTCACCAAGATTGAATATTCCCACAGCCATCGATCCATCTGACAAGGATTTTACCCACACCTGAATATCATCTTCTTTTAGGACTCTTGTAGCCTGATTCCCCAGCATGTCTTGATTAATGGCAATAACTTCAGCATTTGACAGTAAATTGTAAGTAAACGGATCCAAACGGGTTAAATCGGATCCGATTAGAAGCGGCGCACTAAGTAAACTCCAAAGTGAAATATGGGCATATTGTTCATTAGGAGAAAGCATGGTGGGCCTCAAATGCTGGCTCCATCCCACATAACCAACAACCAGCATGTCCGGATCATTCCAATGTCCCGGACCTGCATAGGATTCCAAGCCTGCCTGGCTAAAGCCGTTTTTTAAAATGCTTCCCCAATTGTCCCTTATATCACCCCTGGTACGCCATAAGTTTCCGCCAATAGATTTTCCCCATTTCCAAACATCTTTATTCCCGTATTGACACAGACTAAAGACAATGTCTCTATTCACACTTTTTAACGCATCGCCCATCAAGCGATACGGTAATTGGGCTTCGTTTAAATCCGGTTCCGGAACTACGCCTCGGTATCCGCACCAATCATATTTCAAGTAGTCAAATCCCCATTTTGCGAATTGTTGAGCGTCCTCCATTTCATGTTCATAACTACCTTCATAACGTTGGCACGTTAGTGGTCCGGGTGATGTATAAATCCCTGCTTTAAGCCCATATTCGTGCAAATACCCCGTCAAAGATTGCATATCCGGGAAATCTTTATTGGACAAAATGCTTCCGTTATCATCCCTTGTCTTACCGACCAGTTCATGTTCATTAAAACGTACTTTCTTTGTGTTGGTACGGAAAGCTACGTTCGCCTCGTAATAAGGTTTCCGAATCGCTTTATCTTCCCCTTCGGGCATATGCTCGATATCCGGCACCTTCATCCAGCAATCATCAATATTAATATAGCTCCAACCGAAATCTGCAAGGCCCGAGTCAATCAGGATATCTGCAGCATTTTTAATATCAGCCGCCGTAACATTGCACGCATAGGAATTCCAGCTATTCCAGCCCATTGGTGGGGTTAGCGCAATATCTCCGCCTACCTTAATTAACACGTGCTGTTCATCCTTACCATGTTTATTTTGAGCGGTAATAACAACATCATATGCTCCCTTTTTAGCGATGCTTCCTCTAATTACACCAGACTCTTCGTCTAAATAAGAACCCGGTGGCAATCCGTTAACCGCATATCGCATTGGCTTCTCGCCAGAAACCGCAATCCTATAGATGATCTCATGGTTTGGACGCACGCCGTATAGTTTCGGACTATTTATTTTTGGACTTTTACTCGGTTTAGGTGTTAAAATAATATACTCTGCCTTCCTCGAAGCCAAGTAAACTGCCCGGAGACTTACGAGATCTTCCATGGTTCTAACGGCTGAATCAAGCGGTTCCGGCGCTACTCCGCGTTCATTACATGAAACCCTGTATGCATCTAAATACTTATTCGCCAGGACCTGCGTTCCTTTAATTCCCTTTGGTAATGCATCACTCCAGATACCATCACGCTCTTCCCAACTCATTTCCAGAAGAACATCAGCATTGGTGAAACGACCCCTCAATTCATACCAAAGATGACTAACATTATTCTTCCATGCTGAAGAATCGGTATGGGTAATAGAATGATACATTTCGGAAAACCAGCTACTATCACGTACTTGGCTTAGGGCACTATTAGCAAACACACATAAAAAAAGTGTTACTAAACAACAAAGACCAGTGTATTTCATCTGTTTATTTTTAATTTTATTGATGTCATTATTTGACTTTTCAAGGCATCAATGAGCTCGCAAGCTCGGTTCAATGGCCAGATGGAACCTTTGATGATTAATCCGCCAGCTGGCGGACCCCTGTGGGTTTAACTGCAAAGCATTCATGAACGCCGTTAAAAATAGACAGGAATGTGAATAATGATTATTTTTAATCATGTCGGTTTCATATGTTTTTATTCTTTTGGCGTTTATAGTTAAATTTATCCAATTATTACAAATAGCATTTACCGGGGGTTATGCTCATTTCAACCATTAAGCCGGCCCTAAGCGAGGCATCCATGCCGTCTCCTTAAACATATCAGCTTGCATGGCCCGGTGCATCATTTCCATTTTCAGTTCCTTGAAGTCTTCTTGTTGCCATAGGTTGTTGAATTCCTGTGGATCGGTCTGTAAATCGAATAGCTCTCCTTCATCGGAATGCATGTACCAGGTTATTTTATACCGTCCTTCGATATAGGTCTTCTGGTAAAATTTAGTAGGCTGGAAGTGATTTTCAGTAATGACCCAATCGCGTACCTTGTCAGCTTTGCCATACCAGAGGGCCGAGGCATCAACACCGCTCATGGTTGTCGGTTTTTCGCCGCCGGCAAGGGAGATAAAGGTCGGGGCAAGATCCACCACGGATATGAGGGCATCAGTGCGCCCGCCCGATGGAAAGCGGTCTTTCCATGAAACGACAAACGGAATACGCAGGTCTTCCTCAAAAGCGAAGCCGCCCTTGGCATAAAGGCCATGCGTACCCAGGTGATGCCCGTGATCGGTGGTAAACACGATGATGGTGTTTTCCAGCTGACCGGTTTGCTCCAGGTGATCCAGGATCTTGCCGATGTAGTGATCCATCATAGAGATCATGCCGTAATAGATGGCTTTGTCCCGCTTGGCTTTTTCGGGATTCACCAGGTGACTGTAGAATCCATGGACGCCCTGTCCGTCTTCCATGTATTGCTTGTTCCATCCTTTTTGGTTGGTCTGCGTCATCCGGTAGTGGTGCGGCATGTCATCCAGATCGCCTTGGGGCACCTCGGGCAGGACCATATCTTCGGGGTCATACATTGAAGCCCATGGCTCGGGAACCAGGTAGGGCGGATGCGGGTCAAAAAAACTTGCCCACACGAAAAAAGGCCTTCCATCTTTGATTGATACATCGATTTGTGCATTGGTCTGGTCGGCTATCCATGCATTTAAATGGTATTCACCGGGGATGTTCCATACCCCATTCTGGGCGTTCCCTTGTGCGGCATGTTCCTCCATAATGGGCCGCATCACCGCGTTTGCCGCATTAAATTTCGCTTGCCGGGGTTTGCGGTACCATTGTTTCCATGTTGCGGGATCGTGCCCCGCTTCTTTTAGCTTGCGTTCCATCCAGAGGGCATAATGCTGGCCAACATGCGCTTCGTCGCCATGCGGCCGGGCCAGCTCGACCGACTCAAACCCATAGAACGGCCCGCGGTAATGGGTCCAGAAGTCCAGGTCCTGGAGTACCGGATAGGCTTCCAGCGAGGGGTACTCGGCGTTGCCCGCCAAGGGCATGAAGTGCGCTTTGCCAACCAATGCTGTACGGTAACCCAATTCTTTCAGGTAGTCGCCAACGGTAGGGACGGTTTCTGGAAGCTTGGTACCGAGGGCATACGCGCCGTGCTGCGAGGGGTACATGCCTGTAATCATCGAAGCCCTCGCAGGGGTACATACAGGATTGCAGGTATAGGCACGGTCGAAAATCATACCTGATTTGGCCAGTCGATCGAGGTTAGGTGTTTTCAGGGTGGTATCGTTGTAACCCACGCCCATCCAGTATTGCTGGTCGCTCGTAATAAACAGCATATTGGGCTGGCGGTCTGTCGCCGGCACTGCTTCCACCGGCACGCCATAGGCTTTCCGGTATTCTTCGCGGACGGCGGGTACGTCGTTGTGGAATACGCGCAGCGGTGCCCGCTGGGCCAGCAGTGCTGAGGTGCATAAATTCGTAATCAAAAGCAAGATGATTTTTTCCATTTCTTTCATTTTTACCACATAACGGTAGTTTGTTCCAGATAAACGGGCAACGAATCCTTCACTACCTAATTGACAGGACGGCCCTTGCAAACCTTATTCCCAATTCGTGAGCAGATTCACTGTTTAGGTGGACACCATCTCCCTTATGAGTCAGCCCTTCAGACGAAACGACCCATGTATTTTTAACCTTTAACGGCAGTTTAGCGAGTTGCTCATTTATCAATGCATAGCTATCCTTGTACCTACCTAATTCACTAACCACAAAAGGTAAATCGGGGGTATTCGATTCCTTTCTTATTCTTGAGATTAACTTCGATAATTTTTTCAGATACTTATGCTTCTTTTTTTCTGTGCTATTCGCTTCACCCTGCATCCACAGCACCCCTTTAATCACGCCGTATTTTTGTGCTGTCTTCAGCCGGCGCACGGCATCATCAAAGGGGTAGGTTTTGGTGATTTCATCGAAACTACCGGGGGTCCACTTTCCTATATCCGTGCCGCCAACGGCGCAAGGAACCAAACCCACACGGATAGCGGAATCCGCCTCAGCGATTTCCATCCCAAACGAAAGCCCTGGTCCTACGCCTGCCCTTTTCGGTTTATCGAAATGTAGAGGATGTTTTGCCTTCACCCAATGTCCTTCAGCATCCAGGGCGAAAACCCTTTCATGCTCCATAGCTGCAAATTCCGGTGTGATTTTTCCCCTGCCAGCCATATTGGATTGGCCCAACAAAAGATAAATATGGAAGTCGTCATCCTTTTGCACTTCTTGCCCTAGCACGATTGGGACCCCCAGTGTGACTAGATACACGCAAAGAACCACGGACACGCTATAAATCCTGCGAAATACTTTCATAACGATATCCTAATAGCTTTACGGCTCGGATTGTCCATTTAATATCCATGGGATATTGAACCTATGGAATTCGATAGATCGATGTGAGGTAGCGTTGCCTACATTTTCGTTATATTCGACTAATGCGCCAATCTTGTAATCTGCTGTTTTTGTCATACTTGAATACCCACCTTTACCTTGATTGCACGTTTCGGTTTCCGTAAGCCAATCATGAAGTCTACGGCTTCTGGGCCATGTAGCTCCACTGTTATAGCTAATCCTTACACGCATTTTGCAGCGTCTTTCTGTGCTGGCCGGATTCAAGAATATTAAACGATCACGATCGCCGGCATACCGTATAATCGACGCCTGGCACTTCGGATCTAACAACGTCGCATCATGTACAAACGAATTAAAGCCGCCGCTTAGCGACCCAGACGCTTTCCACCTGCGCTTATGCTGGTTCCATTGGGTACTATTCGGGCGATCATTACGCAACAACGACCCGTTATCCCGCTCTACAATCGCGCCTTCATTTGTGCCGCCGTGAATTTGTTGGTACGCCCAGGTATTTCCTCCGTCGGTGCTATAAATATTTCTCCGAGTGGCCGGAATAATCAATGCGCCGTTATCCGGTGATTTGGCTTTTTGTATCCCATTACCTGGCCCCATGGCATCCCAGGCATATCCGGGAGGCAAAAGCGTAGATGTCATATTCTGACGAGGTGACCAGGTAAGCCCATGGTCATCACTATAAGTCATATAAACCCTTCGGTCCCCCCAGGAATCAATTTTGTCGTAACCATCGTTCCCATTTTGATTATGAAATTCATCATTCCAGGACATGAACAACCAAACCCGGCCTGTATTCTGGTCAACTACAGGTGTAGGGTTACCCCAGGTACCTTGCCCCCAGCCTACCACTTCCTTCAGCGATGACCAACTTGCACCGTGGTTTGTCGATCGTTTATAAACCAAGTTAATATTGCCATAGTCCCGATTATTGGCTACACGCCCTTCCGCAAATGCCAGTAGTGTACCATTAGTCGTTCTGACCAGTGCGGGGATACGATAAGAATGGTACCCATCCGTGCCCCCATTAAAGAGAACGGTGTGGCTATGAAACTGTGGAGCCGCAAGAACGCCCGCTTCGAGTGAAAAATCATCTTGCAATTCAGACTCCGGTACGTTATCGATACCCGCTTCTTTGCTGCACGACAGAATAAAAAGAATCGTAAAACAGGACAAGCCTTTCAGAACCACCTGTTTAATTTGTAAAAATTGTATCATAATTCATAAATTAAATAATTGAAAACTACTTTGTTATATGGTTTGAAATTGGTTTATATGTAGAACATATCAACAAATATAATATTTATTATCTGACAATTCCAAGATTATGTTAAAAAAAATCACGACCAATCCAGCAAACTAAGCGAGGAAGCGATTCTCAAAAACGTCAGCTAATCCGTCTGATTGGAAATAGGTTATAAAAAATGCCATTTAATGTGCTAAAATCTCAACTTCCCCATCTATTCCCGACGGGATCTTTTTATAGTTTTTAGTCCATACGTTAGAAACAGGGTCTTTCAACTCCATCATATAGTTGCTCAAAAGCGTAGTATACTTAATCTCCAGTGTATTTTCTCCTTTATTAAGGTGTTTGGCCAACGCAAAAGAAGGCACGCCATACCAGCTTTCTCCAATTTTCGTATTGTTTAAGAATACTTCCACAACTCCCTTATTCGTATTATTAATTCTCAAAACATCACCTAATCCGTCTGATTGGAAAGTGGTTTTATAATAAACGGTACCCGCAAACGCATGGAGCAAAGAATCATTTGACGTGCCGAATTCACGAAGTATATTTGATTCATTACGGGTAAACTCGGTTCCGTTTACATGTTTAAAGGTCATTTGCCAATTGGCATTGAGTGATTTGATTGACTTGTATTCCTTGCTTTCAAGTGCATAATCCACCACATCTTCTTCATCTGACGGGTCGAAAATCAATAGGATAGATTGCAAAGGCCGCAATTTAATAGATAAGCTATTGCTGCTTTTTCCATTTGCATATTTTTCTCTTGTCCCATCTTCCGGATTCCATATCCATGGCGTTTTTCCAGTCAATGGGAAGTCTACATAAAAACTTATTTCTTCCGACCTGTTCGTGTTGGTGAAGAAATAAATATCGCTGTCTCCTGCCGTTTTATGTATTTGGAATATATTTTTATTGGGGGTTTTAATCTTCACATCGTATACATCCTCTCCTCCGTGTGACAATGTCTTTAACATATTATCTACCCATGGAAGCAGTTCGTCTTTATTTTTGGGAGCAGGCACCCGGTGAAAATTGGAAGAATAATTTTTTGCTAGCAGATTGAACGCGTCGCTAACAATTTTGTCTCCCTGTGCTTTATCTTTCATTGAAAGCGATCTATTTGGAGTTTTGTCTATTCCAACGAGCGTTCCCCCGGATTTTACAAAGTCAGCCAATTTTTTAGCAACGTTAGGTTCAACCGATTCCACGGACGCCAACATGATTACGTCAAAAGACATTGGACCGTATATCAACTGCCCGTTACTTACTTCTCCGTTTTTGATAATATCATCCGTAATATAGTCACAAGAACTGCCTGCCTGACTAATCCCCTCCCACAATCTGTAAGCATACCACGGTTGTGTGTTAAAGTGTGTCCTTATTAATCCATGATTAGCCCATACGTCATTTTGTGGGGCAACGATTGCAATTTTCTTTACCGGGTCGGAATGTTGAAATACATAGGAAAGCCTTGCGTTATATGCCGCCCATTTCGGAAAATAGGGCCACCACGTATTATATTCGCTGAAATAGGCACCATACCTCACCCAACCGGGGAAACCGGCATGCGGCGGGGAATAATTATAACCATGCAATACGGAATGATTAATCCCTGTTATAAAATTCATATCGTCGCTTTGCTTGATGTCCTCCAGCGAGGCTTTAAAAACACCCTTCGTATTGGTCATCGCCTCAACACTAATAATGCGCTTATTGGTCAAGTGACCTGCGGATGAAGCATATAAGTTCCAAATCATATAACCATGCCCCTGATGCCAATTCCACTCGTTGGAATACATGTCGGACGCAAATAGCCAATTATTGCTTTCGGGAATATCGACGGCCATATTTCCTTCCAGTATCCCCAATAACCACGGAAATCCATAGGCCTGATACCGGCACAGCACCTCGTTATCGCTACAATACTGCTGGAACACTTGAACAAAGTTCTTCAGAAATGTATTCACCAGCAATCGGTTATAATCATAACGAATACGAGCCAAATCATCAGTAAACGCAATGTTGTACTCACTTTCCGTATAACCGCTATAAAGATCATAAAATATGAAAGGCAGCCATGGTTCAACCCGATAGCCATATTCGGCAAAGAAAAGATTAGGCAGCTCCTGAGTCCAGTTAGCGCCGCCCAACTCGATACTATCGCAAAACAACGCTCTTATCAAGGAGGATAGTGGAACACCTGTATCTTGGCTTATCCTGTTCAGTCTATCCAAATAGGCTTGGGTTACGTCGGCCCGATAATGGTCCATCACGTTACCGGCCCCTCCCGGGGCACCATGGACAACTTTACGATACCCTTTTTGCAAAATACCATAGATAAGTTCATACCTTCCCTCAGGAATCGTATATGTTAGTGTATCCCCTGCCGTTTTAAATTGGTCTGTTAAATCAATTTGGTCTGTTATCGATTCAATGTTTACAGGCACTAGTCTGATAAACAACATCTCATAATGATCGACTGCCTCTTTTTGGGGGCGCGGTGACGCTGCTATTGCCTGATCATATAGTCCCTTGAGGCTCTCGTTTACCCGATCGCCTCCTTTGCATGGTAAACGATGGACAATCGCTCTTTCAATAACCTGATCTTCCGTCAAAAATTCGCCCCCGAAAGGCCATCCGGTACCGACAAGTAAATCGACAACCATATCCCTGGCCTTCGCCTCCTCAGCAGCATACCGAACCATCTCATTCCATTCTTTACTTAACCACACCAAGGGTTTCGATTTGTCATCGCTTACACCTTCAGGCAACGCAATTGGATTTATTTCGACCCCGCCAATTCCGGCTTTTTTCAGCACATCCAACTCCCTAGCTAGCTCATTTTTTGTAATACGGTTGCCGTTCCACCACCACCTAGCAAAGGGTCTGGAATCGGTCGGGGGATCGATAAATTCCTGAAAAGAAACTTGCCCAATAACAGGAAAAAAGGACATCAATGACAGCAATAGCATACATGGCATGATCAAATATGCCTTAGGTATCCCATTCGTAACAGTCATAATAACGGGTTATAATTATGTATTCGGCGGGCGCCGTGTGTTGATTTCGTTCAGCGGCCTACTAGCTCGTCCATGGTCACCCGCTTTAATACAAGCGACCAATTATCTTTCGGGTTATGTTTCGTTTCAAATAAGCAATAGACGGTGCCATCGGCTCCCATGGTAATGTCCGAGTAACCTGAAATCCCTTCGTTGACCACCCGCTCTATTGCCCAGGTTTTACCGCTGTCATCGCTCGCCTTCAGCGTCAGGTTCTGGCGGGGATGCTTCGGAATATGCTCGCTATCTGGATTCAAGAAGAGCAAATAATCTTTTCCATGATATGGAGCGGCGATCATGCTTGACATGCAGATCGGCTCAAACAGTGCTTCATCATATGTTGGCGTGGTCCAGCCCGAAATCACATTCTTGCTGAAACTTACGCCTTTGCGCCTTTTGACAGACTCGTTCCGGATGCTCAGCATCACCCTGCCATCGGGGAGCTGCACGGCCATGGTTTCGCTTGGGTCTTTGAAACCATCTGCCTCGGGCACCATGGCTCCGCGGCGCCACGTTTTGCCGTTGTCGTCGCTGTAAATGGTCGCAATCCGTGAAGGATGGTGGCTCCGATGTGGTTTTATCTTGTCCGAATTAGCCAACCATACCGGCACCAGTAGCCGCCCATTCTTGAGCTGTATGCCATGCCCCGGCGCTGGAGCCAATACCTTCCAATCGTAATCCTTTTTGAATGCGTCGAACGTCGAGGTAATGTTTACCGCCGGCGACCAGGTGAGTCCATCGTCAGTGGATTGGGTATAGTATGCATAGGCGTAGTCGCGTTGGTACAACAGATGGATGGTGCCATCGCTTCCCACGATGGGAGCGGGATTGTCCGTCGGCTTGCCGCCCGCACGTTCGGCGACCACCTGTATGGCCCCCCACGTGTTACCCCCGTCTTCACTTCGCCGCAGCAATAAATCCATATCCGCCCAGTCGCTCGCACTTTCTATCCGCCCTGCGGCAAATGCGAGGAGCGTTCCTTTCTTCGTGAGCACCAGCGCCGGTATACGGGTAGACGAGTATTCACCTGCCTTTGGTTCAAATACAACAACTTCATCCTTCTTTTCTGTTGCTACGGTCTGGGCGACCACACCATTCAACTGTGCAGTACATATGATCAATGCAACTGCTTGAAACCATTTTCCTATCTGCTTACACATTTTCAATACCATCATAAGTTACCAATACAATTTTAAATCAATCAAACACTATTTTCGATATACTACAATGCCTTCCCTCGGACTCTCCACGCCGCCTTCCCCAACAATGACCACAGTCCCATCTTCTAATGCCACAGCATCCAGCGCCCCAATCGGCGAATTATAACCACGATAACTCAAGTGGTCGAACAACGGCGCACCCTGCCCGAAGGATCCCCCTTCGTCCTGGCTTGAAAACAATACCGGGTTTACGCTATAGACCGGACCATTATACGTTCGGCTGTCCGACGTTCTGTTGATCGGTGTAATCAAATGCACCGTTCCATCAGTCGATTTGACCATGGTGGCCGGGAACATGTGCCCGAAATCTCCCGTACTCACATCTGCGCTGAGATTCTCCGGCGCTGTCCAGGTTTCCCCGCCATCGCTGCTGTAGGAGACCAACCGGCTCCGGGGCGTCGTATTGCCATGCCCCACCACCATCATCAGCCTGGAATCGGCCAGTTCGATCACGGTGCCCGACTGGCGATTGGTGCCGGGTATCCGCGCCTCCGATAGTCGCCATGACTGCCCACCGTCATCAGACAATGCTACGCGCACCTGCCGACCGTCATGCACCACCGGCATCACCAAGCGGTTTTTAAAGGCGTCCGACGTCAGTTCAATGCCATGCCCCGGTCCGCTCTTCACGTACCCCACATCGGATTTCAGGTAGTCGGTAATCTCGCTGGGGGTCGACCAGGTTTGCCCATTGTCGCTGGAAACCACCTGATAGACGCGCTGCTGGCTTGGGTCAAAGGTATAGCTTTCATCTTGAACATGCCCAGGCAAGAGACTATAATGCAGTATGATATCCCCCGATGCTGTCGTGACCACCTGGGGAAAAGCAAACGTTTGGTCGGTGCCCTGTCCGGCTACAACCGATAGCTGTTCGTTCCACGATGTACCCTGAGAGGACGATCGGCGCATGATGATGTCCGTATCACCGGCAGGCATGGTTTGCTGGGCAACCCGCTCGTCGTCCGAACGCGGGTTTGACCTGCCCTCGGCAAACAATAATAAGTCGCCATTCGATGCCTGCGCCAGCGCAGGTGACTGTATACGGTTATATCCCTGCTCATACTCATGCATGGCGTAATCTACCGTGAAGGCATCCATACTCTCGATGTAGAAGTCATGCACCGTCACGAAATTGCGCCAAGGCCTGATCGTCGGTGTGAAGTAAAACGTCTCGCCCGGAATCTTGAACTGAAAACACAGCGTTCCGTTGATTTTGAAGTAAAACAGCCCATCATGTATCACCACCTCGATCTCAGCAGGAATTCCGGGCACAACCACCTCATTCACCGTCGGCCATCCTTGGTTGGCGTCCACATTTGCGGTCGTCCCATACAGGTTGATAAAAAACGTCGGCGCGATGTTCGAAAACCCATCCATCCCCAAAACAAAGGCTTCACCATTATCCCAGCTGATCCCAAGGAGCAGCCCAAGTGCGGTACCGCTAAACGTACCAACCGTCATCTTGGTGTACATATAGAAGCTTTTTCCCGGACCTATGGGCACAAAGTATTTACTAAGTGCCCAGTTAAATTGATAGCTGTTTGGGTTGCCCCCGAAGTGGTCAGCGTTCGAAATGGGATAGTAATTGCGGTGCGGAATCATCCGCATGCCATCGGGATCGGATTTCCATGATAGGGTATCCCCTGCCGGATAAAAATCGGTATACCCCTTGAACAATATCCTACCGTAATCGGGCACGCCGTCACGCATGAGCCAAATGCCGGCTTCGCGATTCTCGTCAAACGGAAACGGCAGGCTATCCGGCATGCGCTGTTCTTCGTCGTAAGGTCCTGGAAAGCCGAAATGCTGTTCCTTGTAACATCCCGAAAGCAGCAAGGTCAGCAGGCAAAAAGCCATTGCCATACCTGCAATTGCCTTCTTGCGCAACACATCGTATTTTATATCGATTAATACTTTCATGATTCTTAGTTTTTTCGTTGTACGCTCATTGCCAATCACCAAATTATTTCCACAGCAGTGGATCCACCGGGATGAACCAGTTCTGTTCAAACCGCAGTTTCTCTTCCACCCGTTCGTGCGTCCCTGGCGGGTATTTAGCCGCCACATGCGGTGCCAATTTATTCTCGCCGGAAAGTTCCGACCACAACATCAGGTCATACCAGCGTTTCCCTTCAAATGCAAATTCCCGTGCCCTTTCATTAAAAAGCTGCGCTAGCATAAACGGCTTGTTCGTATAGTCGATCTCTTCTGGCAGCAAAGGGAGCAATCCTCTCGCCTCCCGAACCATGTTTAAGAAATTAAATGCCGAGGAGTAGTCATTAAGCATCAAATCGGCCAATGCCTTGAACAGGTAGGCATCAGCACTCCGGTATAACTGCCAGCTTGCATTGCTCTGATAAGGCGGGCGCATGGATAACACATTGTCCGTACCGATATACTTCCAGATGACGGTGTCTTGTCCGATAACCTTATAGCTGAAACTCGTGCGGATATCGCCTTCTTCCTGGAAAAATATGGTATTGATTACGTGAGACACTGGTTTTAAATGATAGCGCCCCCCATCGGCAGGAACCTGTGACGTAAACTCCTGGAGGCGGTTTGTCTCGAAACTCTTTTCGTATTGATAACCAAGAAGAAACATCGAATGCTGCGAGGCGTAAGAACCGGTAAACTGGTTTATCCAGTTGCCTGACGTCCCCAACCCATGGTTGTTGTTGGTGATTGGTGAATTGGCGAATGCGGAGGCCGATTGATACTCGCCGAGCCACAGCGCCAGCTCAGTAGCAAAGGTATTGGCCGTGGCTTGGGACATCCGTCCATATCGCTGTTGGGCAGGCAAACTATTGCGGTCCCATTGGTAGTTGAGCGGTAGGATCCCCAGTACGGTGAGCACATCGTTATAAATCATCAGCCAGACCTCCTGTTTGTCCTCTGGAAACTGATAAAGCCCCCGGATTTCATGGACGGTCAGGGCCGCTGTAGCCCGCGAAACCGTATCGCCCTGTTCATTCACGAACCGGATTTCCTCGGCATAATCTGATCGGATAATCGGAAAGCGATCAAAGGTCCTTACCAGCAGGTAATAACAGTAAGCCCGAAGCAGTAACGCTTCACCATAGAAGGCCCCCGCATCCCTGTCAAGGATCTTGTCATCTACCGCCATCACGTCATACACTCGCTCCAGCTGGCGGTTACAGCGGGCGATGGTCCGATAAATACCCGAATAATCGGTATGTGGGTTATTCACCGTGACATTATTCAACACAAACTCGTTGACATAGGGATCGGGCTCAGGTTGCCCCGTTGTAACCATATCTGCACGGGCGTCACCCCATAGCAAGAACTTATGCACTTCTTTTGTTAAGGACTGATACATTCCGATGGCAGCGGCGTTCAGGTCCTCCCGGTTTTTATAAAACTCATCTTCCTTTACCGCATTGTAGGGGGTGACCTCAAAAAAGTCAGTGCATCCAGCTAATGCAATAAAGCCAATCCACATTAATTTCTTCATAATTGATTTCATGCTAACATTAATCTAAGGTTAAAGGGATAATTTAACACCCACCACGAATGTCTTGGGCAGTGGCGATGCACCAAAATCAATCCCCCTCATTAGCGGATCGCTGTATGATACCACTTCCGGGTCCATGCCACTGTAATTGGAGATGGTCAGCAAATTTTCGCCCGTTACGAACAGCTTAACCCCGCGTAGAAACCGCAGGTGCGTTTCGGTGTTGATCGCATAGCTCACGGTCACGTATTTCAACCGCAGGTATCCACCGTCCTCCACCCACATATCGGATGCGATGCCATTGAAAGAGGGATCACCGAAGGCGGCCCTGCTCAGCCCGTCACCTTGTTCGGTGACCGATTTCCATCGGCCTGCAACGGCTGGGGATTGGTTGGAATAATCGCTCATCAGTTGCATGCGTTGATTAAAGCTGTTGTAGATCTCCTGTCCGTACGAATAGGCAAATTGCGTGCTCATGGATAGCCGTCCCCATCCGACCGTCGTACCAAAACCGCCGAAGAGCGTCGGCAATGCTGAACCAATTACCTGCCTATCCAATTCATTGATCTTCGAATCCCCGTTTACATCGTCTATGATATAGTCGCCGGGCCTATAGTTGGTGCCATCGGCTTTACGCAGGTAAACATCTTCTTCTGAACCAAATACACCGAGCACGCGATACCCATAAAAACTACCCATCTGCTCACCAGCCAATGCCACCCCATCGACATTTCCGAGTGTCCTGATGACCTCCCCGTTGCCCAAAGACTCCAAGCGGGTATTCAGTGTCGACAGGTTGCCAAAGACTGACCAAGAAAACCGATCGGTGTTACGAAGAAGATTTACATTCAAGGCCAGTTCCAGCCCGTGGGAATACATCACGCCCCGGTTTTCAAATTGGGGGCCCAATCCGATTTCGATGGGAACGGCCTTGGAGGTAATGAGGTCATGTGTCCGTTTGTAGTAGTAACCCAGATCCACGGTGGCCCGATTTCCAAACAGCGCGACCGCCAGGCCGCCGTCTGCGGTATTGGTGATCTCCGGACCGATGTCCGTGTTAGCAACATTTCCTAAGTAAGCCCCGCCGTATCCGAAGTATCCAACGGGATAATACAGGTTATAATGATAAAAACCGCGGACGTCATGATTGCCGCTAAGCCCCCAGGATGCGCGTAACTGCATTTGATGCCGGTTATTCGGTTGTAGCAAATCTACCGCCGCGCTTACCCCGGGATAAACATTCCATCGTCCTTTGGACCCGAAATTGGATGAACCTTCCAAGCTCACATTGGCCGAGAAGGTTGCCCTGTCCAACACGCGGATGTCGCCACTAGCGTAAATCCGCATCAGGTTCGACTGGAACTTGGTGTTAGAAGCACTATCCGCCGTCCCTTGCTCCAGCGTTTCGTAATCATCTGTGCCGGCATTGATCTTTCGGGCATAAACCGTCTTCTCCTCAAATAGTTCCACCCAAGCACCCACACGTCCTTTATAACTTGCCCAATCGCTCAATACACCGTTCTGATCCAAATGGGAGTTCCACAGCAACGTAAATTCGCTGGAAGACCGTTGTGCGTTCTGACGAATACGGTGCCGATCGTTCACGATACCTAGCGCAGGCCGATATTGCTTCTCTTTCAGGTTGAAATAATTCACCGCCATGACCGAGGTCAACGACGTGCGCTCACCTGCTTGCCATGTTGCGCTGATGGAACCGTCTACCCGGTTTTCCTCATTGTCATTAGCCATATTGTTTACTAATGCCCAGGGATTGCTTTTACCCAGCACGTCTACATCCGCCAGCAAGTCGGTCAGCTGGTTTTCGTCATTGTATGCGTAGCGTCCCATAAAAGGCGCCTTGGTCGCAGCGGTATAAATGGGATGCACATCCCAGTTGCTTCCTTGTTCAAGATAGCCTGCCGTTGTATTGGCATAAGCCAAGTTGTTTGTGATTTTAAACTTCTGTGAAAGCTGATAGTCTAGATTGAAACGCATGCTGATGCGCTGCATATCGGTACCGATCAGTGTGCCCTCCTTATCGGTATACCCCACACTGAATAAGTAGTTGGCATCGGCGTCGCCGCCCTTTAATTTCAGATGATAGTCGCTGAAGGAGGCCCTTCTTGTAATCATATCTACCCAATCCGTTTGATACGCATATTGCGGCAAGGCAGGGTCAAATATGGGGTTACTCGCCAATTCACTACTAGAAACCCCGTTTTCTTCCATCACTTCCCGTAGATACCGTTTAAACCCATCAGCTCCCATACGGCTCACCTGATACGTTGCGTCTGACAATCCATAGTTGGCGGTGAAATCGATCTGGGTACCGCCGAACTCGCCCCGATCCGTGGTCAGGTAAATCGCTCCGTTTGCGCCTCTCCCTCCGATTTCCGACAATTCTTTTCCGCCATTGGCGATATAGATTGCTCCGATGTCGTGTGGATTGATAAAACCGAAGCGCGTTGGCTCAAATACCGATAGAAAAGACGGCAGGTCCCTATTGTATCGTACGGATATCCCATCTATGAACACTTGCGGGGTCACATTTAAATTGACGCTGTGTATACCCCTGATCATCAATTGGGGCGCCGAACCGACCACTCCAGATTCCGTTACATGGATCTTTGCATTGCCAGCCAATACCTCGGCAAAGGAAACCGCATCACTTTGAACGGGTATCCGCACCTGCGTAGTGGCAGCAATCACACTGTCTTTCAGCGCATTCATGGATAAACTATCCTGTTCTGCCTGACCGTAGGCTGGCCATGCAGCGTACCCAAGCGAAGCAAGTACCACCAAACTCTTATATAAATATTTCATTGACATGTCCATTTGTTGGGTGTTCATTTTAGTTTATCGGTATCAGTTCTACGATATCCATCAACAGGTCGCAGCAATAGCCCGGGTTCGAATTCGAGCCGAATCCAGCAAAAGCGAAAATCACCGTAACATCTCCTCGCTCTTCCACCGTAATATCGCCGCATTGGTTGTACACCAGGTAATCCCACTCCTCAAACGGGCCTTCGTTCCTGGCCATGTTGATGTCGTCTTTCACGATCTCATCGTTATAAATCGTGATGTATTTTCCCCGCGTACCACCACCCCGGTGCATGACCCGGATTCGGTAGTTCCCTTTAGGAACGTCGGGCACGGTCAACCAGAAGTGATCACCTACTTGAGTCGCATCAAATTGCGTGATTCTGAACTCCTGGTTCTGATGATAGCTGCGTGTGCCCGTATTTAGTAAGATACGTGCCGGAGCCTCAGCAAATACATTTTGTTCCCCATAAGGACTTCCCGGAGGATACAGATTGAGCCGGATGGTCGTGGGCTGAGCTTCCACAATATCGAGCAGCGTGTCCAAGGTGTGATAGATTCCGTTTCGCGAGACTTTGTCGATCCCAAAGTCGCGGGATTGATTGAAACGGTAGTCATTATTCACATAATACTGTCCGAATTCATCGGCTTGGAAATTCAATGATTCATCGGGAAACAGGGAATAAAACCGTTGTGCCGTCAGGAGGTTTAGGAAGTACCCGGAGTCCGGAATGATGTGGTATTTCAGCCAATCGTCTATATTTTCTACCGCTCCCACCGAAAAATTACTGCGTTGCAAAGCCTCATCACTTTCGATCAACAGGGTGACTGTACTGTCCCGCAGATAATCTCCGTACCCGTTATCCTGCATCAAGTCGAGCATGATGCTGTATTTACCCGAAGCCTCCAACGCCTCGTAGATGCTCTTGGAGGGCGGGAGTAGTACATCATCGATTATGTTGACATATCCATTGCTCAATTCAATGTTGGATTCCTTGATGGTGGCCACATTGTTCAGCCGGACGGCAGCAAACGATTCACTGATGTCGGCCAAAACATACTTTTCATTGTACACCGTCGGATAGGGCAGCGGACCATGTGTAAACTCATTGGTATTGATCTTGCGATTCAACAGGTGGTACCTGAAATAGTCAATCCAGAATTCGGGGCTCGCATCCCCGATCGTCCTGATGGCTTCGCCCGCTTCGCTAAGTTCGGCAAACAAGCGCTCGAACGCTGCATTGTTAGGGATAAACACGGTATAGGTTCCGGCGGTTTTCAGCAAACTGCGCTGGCCCGCATGCTCTACCAGTTGCCGGTATGTACTCAAATCCTCGCGGCTGTCGACGTAATCCATAATCTGGAGCTGATCGGTGCTGTCATACCGCGCTCCGGACAGTTCCTTGTCGCAACCTTGTATGCCCACCACCAGGCACAGTACCAGTAATCTATATAAGCTTTTCATCGTCTAGTGCGTTTATTTGTTTCTATAATATGGCTTCTGGTCGAGCTGCGGATTGTTCTCCACCTCCGTCAAATGGTAGGGTAGAAACCAACTCTCCTGATCCAGCAATCTGGCGCGGATTACCTGATAGGACCTCCCCATGGAATTGTTTATGGCAGCTTTCTCTTGCAATATACCCTCATAACCGGGTCTACGGGCGATGCGCACCGCCGCAAACCATTCCTTGCCTTCGAAGCCCAGCTCATATTCGCGCTCCATCAGCAGCCTGGATATAAACTCCGTTCCTTCACCGCCTTCACCCTGTGCCAACGGAGGGATGTCGCAGTGCTCGCGGATAATGTTGATCAGCTGTTCCGCTTCAGCATACCGGTTCAGCATAGCATAGGCTTCGGCCTTCATAAACAGCACCTCCCGGTACCGATAGAAAATGTAGTTGGTGTTGCGGGCGTTAGCGGGTCGATAGGATACCTGGTAAGGCGCCGTACCGAGGAATTTGTAGACTTCCAGCGCTACGCCATAACCATTCGAAATCCCAATCGGGTTGAACATTGCAAATGAGCTGAGCCGGATGGTATCGGATGTCGCATAGTCGGGCAATACCGGCGGATATAAGATTTCCTGCGCATTGATTGACACATTCGTCGCGTTGGCGAGGTACCTCTCCCCATCGGAATTGGCCCTCGAAAAAATTGCAAACCAATTGTATAGGGGCGACGCCGGCCCCAGTTGGCCGTATTGAAACTCGAAGATGCTTTCCGCGGAGTTACCCGGATTGAAAATGGTATACCAAGCCAGCGGACTTACCAAAGAGCCAGCATATTGCGCTTCCAACTGATCGCAAAGATCAATGCACCCCTGATAGTCATTGCGCCAAAGTTTCACATCGGCCCAAAGCGCCCTTACCATGTTTTTTGTCACCCTTCCGTAACGATTGGCGACATTGTCAAAGCTGGCCGGTGCATCCCCAAGTGCCTGCTGCAAATCAGCCTCAATGAAATCCAGCACCTCTTCTTCAGACGATGGAGAGGTATCAAACTGCTGGTTGTCCGACTCATATGGCTCGTCGATAACTGGCACTTCCCTGAAGGCTCGCACCAGGTAAAAATAGTTCAGCGCCCTGAGCGCACGGGCCTCGCCCACCATCGACTGGAGTTCCGCTGCACTGAACGTGTTATCGTGCTCCAGTGCAGTGGGTGCGTTCTTAATGAATGAGTTGATCCAGGTAATGGAGCGGTATACGAACTTCCAGGAAAGCAGGTCATTATTTTGGTAGATATCATGCGATAGGAATTGTGCATGCGCACCCGTAAATGCATCTCCGATTCCCGGTGCATAGAAACTCGAACGCAAATCACCCCATGCGTGGTAACTGTCCAGGTTGTTGTGCAGGGAGGTGTACAGCCCAATCAACGATGAATACACCTGGTCCCGGTTTTGCCAAAATTCGTGGTGCACCAAATTGTCGGGCACATCGACCTCCAGGATGCTGTCGCATGAGACGGTTAGTAACATGCACAGTCCTAGAATTCCATATTTTATATTAGCCGTCATAATCGTTTGTTGTATTACCAAGTTAAAATGATGCCCTTAAGCCCAGTGTATATTGCCTGGCCGGTGCGGTTGTACTGTTATCAATGCCGAATAAGGTCACAGCACCTGTGATGGGTATTTCTGGATCCACACCCAAGTAATTTGTCCAAGTGTAGAGGTTGTATCCGGTAACAAACACGCTCAGCTGGCGGATACCGAGTCCCAGGCGGTTGGTAAATGCTTTATCCGCGTTGTAGGTCAGCGATACGGTTTTCAAGCGCAGGTAAGAAGCGTCCTCCACCCAGCGTGATGACGCGATGCGGTTCCAGGTACCGTCCGATTGTGCGCGCGGAATGTCCGTAATATCTCCCTGCCTCCGCCAACGGGCCATGATCGACCTGGACTGGTTGTGGGAGTACCTCATCTGCTCCATTTGTATCCGGGTGCCATTGATGACATCGTTTCCGTATTGGTACTGGAAGTTGACGGTGAGCACCCAGTTTACGTAATTGAATGTATTGTTCCACCCGCCGAAAAACTGCGGGTTCGCATCGCCGATCTGTACACGATCCAGCTGATTGATGATGCCGTCTCCATTGACATCGTCATAGATCATGTCACCGCCTTTGAATCGATGCCCTGTATTGGAGCCATAGCGCATGTATTTTGGGTTAATGCCATCGGCTTCATAAATGATGTTGCCGTCGGGTCCGCGCAGCACAGCATCTGCGTCGGTCGCATAGACTCCCAATGCCCGGTAGGCGTAAAAACCACCGATGACGTCACCTTCCTGCAGCTTGGAGGAAAACCCGTTGCGGGTCGCTGAAACCGCGCCATCATTGAACTGGTCCGGCAGGCTCAGCAACTCGTTTTTGTTGGTTGCGATATTAAAGAACGACTTCCACCTGACGCGGTTTTCGCCGCCTTTTAAAATCACTGCGGTTATACCCAGTTCCAGGCCCGTATTACGCACCTGCCCGAAATTGACGTATTGGTCTTCATACCCCAATGTGGTCGAAAGGCGCTCCTGTAATAGCAGGTCGTTGGTGGTACGCGTATAATAATCGAATTGACCGGTGAGCCGGTTGTTGAACAAACTCCAGTCTACGCCGAGGTTGTATTCCGTGGTCCGCTCTTCATGGATGTTGTCATTTGCAAATTTAGACGGATAGATATACGTTTCACCCATATAGCCTACACCTGTACTATATGCAACATCATAAAGATTCAGCACGTTGGGCAGATTGCCGGTAACGCCATAAGCAAAGCGGGGCTTGATGGAATTGACCCACTCCACATTGGCCAGAAAAGGCTCCTTGGTCATTTCCCATGCACCACCTATGGCCGGGAAAACCGAATACGGATTGTCGCTACCGTATCGGGAGTCACCTTCCGTTTTCCCGGTTACGGTAAGGAAATAGCGGTCGCGCAGGGCATAATGGCCCTGCAGGAACATCCCGAGGTATTTCCGCGTTCCGAACTTTCCTCTGGCTTCCGCAATCACCGCCGAGGCATCGGCCGCCCGCAACTGCGGTGAACCGCCGTTGTGGTACCACACTTGCATTGAATTATCCCGGTCGATATTCAAATTGAACACGCCCGTAAATGTCAGTCGATGATTCTCCTGCTGAAGAGCCAACCACGTCAACCGGTTATTGTTGTTGATCATCAGTTGGTATCCCTCCGTTTGCTGTCCCGAGTTATAAAGCGGCTCACCGGGCCGTGCATCTGTCGCATACCCCGGGAGAAAGTACTCGTCGGCCGACTCACGGAAATCTGCGGAAAGCTGCGTGCGGAAATCCAGGTTATCAAGTATTTTATAGTCTACAACCGTTGACGCCATGAACCGGTTGGCGCGACTGAGGTATGTGGAGTAGTCAATGAGCGCCAGCGGATTGTATCGCGAATGGCTTGACACTGGGACATTCCGATCTACGAAGTAATTCAGCCCGTTTTTCGAATAGATGGGAAAATAAGCCGGTGTTTCGCGGGAGAACAAAATCGGGTTGATATCCTGTTCTCCGACTTTAATAGGATGGTTCTGCCCCCGCTTGTCGGTCAAGGAATTGGTATAGGTCAAATCTGCTGAAACCTTCAACCTATCGGAAACTGTATAATTCAGGTTGAATCGCGTATTGAACCGGTCATACCCTGTTCCTTTGGTCGTTCCGTACTGGTTGGTGTAGCCCAGCCCCCAATAATAGTTGATACGCTCGCCGCCGCCGCTTAGTGCTGTATTGTATTGCTGGTAAACGCCTGTGCGGGTGATGGCGTCTACCCAGTCCGTGTTGTTGTTGAATATCCAGGCGTCGTCACGCGTCAAATCTCCGCGGAGCTGCGGATGGACCGTTCCGTCATCTGCTCCGCTTGTCCACCGCTCGATGTAGTAAATACGTTGTTCATCACCCGAAAGCATCGGAATCGTCTCGGGTACTTCCGTCAAGGTAAACCGTGAATTGAAGGTCAGCTGAGGTGTGCCGCGTTTCCCGCGTTTGGTTTTGATGACGATCACCCCGTTGGCACCACGGGAACCATACAAGGCGGTAGCTGAAGCATCCTTCAGGATATCGATGGACTCGATGTCCGATGGATCCAAGTCGCCGATTGGGCTGAATCCAAAATCCGAAATGCTTGCCACCTGGTAGTTGCTACCAATTACTTCCGAGCCATCCACGATCCAGAGCGGATCGTTGATACCTGAAATACTTGAAATACCCCGGATACGGATGGATGCCGATGCACCGGGGTCGCCACTGGCAGCAACCACTTGTAGACCCGGCGCCATCCCCTGGAGCAATTGGTCAACCGAGGCCACGGGCATGTTTTCAATCCCCGTAAGGTCAACCGAAGCGATCGAACTCGAAAGCTCTCGCCTGTCGATGGAAAGAAAACCCAGGTCGGCTTGTTTTTCACGTTGTCCTGTAATCTCAACCACGTCCAGCTCCTGCCGGTTCGATACCATCACCACTTCAAACGTGCGGCTCTGACCGGTCTGTAGCCGGAACTCCTGGCTTTGGTATCCCACATTCGAGAACCTGATCTTAACAGCGTCCGGATGCCGGGAGATTTCAAAAATACCATCGTCGTGTGTCTTTCCTCCTCGCAATATCAGGTTGTTAGCATTCACCAAGGTTATCGAAACACCCGAAAGCGGTGTACCTACTTTCTCCATGTAAACCCTACCCCGGAGCATCTCCTGTGCAGAGACGCCATTGAGCAGGCCTATAACAAGTAGTATGGCCGGTACAGTCAGTTTGATACATATTCTCTTCATATCTTGATTGAAAGGTTTAGAATAGTTGGTTAATCTTGTGAACCACTCCGTTGTTTCCTTGTACATTTCCCGATGGGACGGGGATGACTTTGCCGCTAGTGTCGCTGATTAGGAACGAATCCCAAGCGCCGCTGATTCCCATACGACTGCCATTCTTATTGGCTATCTGTCCGTTGAATACACCGTCTGTAAAGATGTACCGATTCTGGATGATATAGGTGTTGACGAACTGGGTCAACTCTTCCTCTTCCATTGCATTTAGGTCAACCCCTGCGGCCTGGATAGCTGAATTAGTAGGCGCGAAAATTGTAAAGGTGAAAAAACCGGTCAACTGCAACTGCGCAGCCAACCCCGTCCTGTCGATGGCATTGGCAAATAATGAAAACTCCGGGTCGGCGAATATTTTAGTATAAATGGTCTGGGTAACATCCAGCTTTTCTATGGGGGTCAGGAAACCGTCGATTTCGAAAATCGCGCCGTTTACACGTTCCCACACCGGACTATTGGTCAGCAACTGTACCGAATGGCCCGTATAGTCATAGAACCGCCCGTCGTCATACAGTACATGACCAAAATCGGTTGCATAAAAACGCTTGCGGAAGCCGCCATCTTCACGTACATCGAGGTTGAGCACGCCCGATCGGCATTGTTCGTACCGGTACACACGGTCCTCCGGCAACATATCAGAAGCCAACGGGAATCCCCAGACATCGTCAGACTGGACAAGGAGGGTCTTTTTAGGGTGCTGGAAAGACAGTCCATCTGTTAAACCTGCGTTCAGGTTCGTCCGTTCAAACATCCAGTACCATTGACTGTATACCTTATGTTTCATGTAAATGCCGCCCTGGACGCTATTCATTTCGGCCGACTCAATGAGCTGGTTCGTCTTATAGATGACGCTGTTACTGGCCAATACCGACCCGGTAATCAAACTGGAAATGTCGGGTACCAGGTACACATAGGCTTTGCCCTCCCTAAGCCCCCCGTCTTCCTTGCGCACCAAATCACTCTTAAAATAAAAGTTGGCAATCTGGGAAGCCCGGACTAGGGACGCCATTACCCGCTGTGGCACCGAATCAATGGTATTGTCCAAATCGGGCAAGTAAGGCTCAAAATATGCCATGATCGCTTCATTGGTAGGGACCAGCAAGGTAGACTGCACCGTTTCGTCTGCTAGGTTCCGGCCTGTGCTATACGTCTTATACAGCGTGGTATCTACCCAACCGAACTCATCTTTTTCCCCCAGCACATACGCCGCGTGCTTCTCCTGCCAAGTACTAAACAGTGTTGTCTCCGGGTCTTTTATCAGCGCCTCGTCCGTCCTCGGCAATATATTGAGCGGGGTTTCCAGTACATGGATTACTCCGTTACTCGCTCCAATGTCCCGGTCCGTGTCCGAAATGCGGGCACTCTCCACGGTAAATCCGCCGATGTCCTCACGTTCGCCGAACAGCCCCATATAGTCAGCTGCCCGTGTTTGAAAAAAAGAAGGTGCAAAGAACCTCACCGGTTTTCCGGGCAGCTTGCCTGTTGCTCTGGAGCGGTATTGCGTGGCCCGGCTTTTGTCAATCTCGGTGTTGGCATTCACGTACCGCTGCTCCACGTCGTACTGGTAGTACATACCATTGATGAAATGGTAGTTGACAAACTTCCGCAGCTCCTCATCCGGCACGGCATCCAGCGAAGCATATCCCTGTTGAGAAAAATAAGCTATTACGTGTTCATCCAAAGGTGCCAGGCAAGTATAGATAGCGGCTTCTCCTAAGGTACTTCTTAGATCTAGTCGATCGATGAGTCCTACAAATGCCGAAAACCGTCCATCCTCTTCCAGTACCTCGATGATGTTTTTATTCAAGGTGCTTTCAGGATTGTAGTATTCGGTTAAATTTTTTGTGCATCCACCCAGCATTAAGCAAGTAAGTGTGCCATAAAAAAGACCGAACAAGCGTTGATACGTGATCATAATTTGAATGATAATTGGGTAATATTAAAACAGGTCATCTAATCAGCGTTGATAGGCACGAACGTCAATTCGCTGGAAAACCAAGTCCGCCTGGCTGCTCTCATACAGTATACCCATATGACGCTCGTCTACCGTTGTTAAACAGGAATATCCCCGGCTACGGCCCTCATCCAGTAATATCCAATGATCCTCCGGCCAGGTGTTCCCATCGTCGTGACTAATCTTAATGGTCATATTTTCTCTGAATTGTTTTGAATTTGGGTTTGAAAACAACAGCATCGACTGCCTTACGCCGTCGGCTTGATATTCGTGCTTATACAGACTCGCCATACAAACCGGTTCTGGAAGTGCCCCAAACGACGATGGATGCGCTTGCCAGGAAGTACCTAAGTCGTTGGTCACGGCAATGGCCCGACCATTGTCGTCGCCCAGCTTACCCTTGTTCCTGCCGGACCGCATATTCAGCATCAAGCTGTTGTCACTCAGTTGAACAACTGCACATTCCGTTGTACCCGAATAGGCCGGATTACTGGTCTTCCAAGTATTTCCACCATCGGTGCTATAGGTGATGTTTGAAAAGGATCTCCCCTTTTCGTCCCTTCCTTGCGTGGGCAACACCAGTGTACCGTCGGCCAGTGTGATGCCATTGCCGGGAGCAGGCGCCCATAGCCACCATTCTTCTTTCTTGCACATGCGGGTTAGGTTGACCGGTTCATTCCATGTTTTTCCCCCATCGGTACTTTTCACGATCAGGAATTGGGATGTCTGACGCTCGCCGAATCCCGATTGGGAGGCTTTGTTCCGCCATTGGTGATTCCAATCGTCACTGTTTTCATGGAGCCCTGCTATCCATTTGCCCTGTTCATTGATAATGCCATGCATCCACAGACCGGCGATATACATGGTGTTTGAGTTTTTGTCTACCAAAATAGAGGCATCAGATACACCGTTGAATTTCTGCGGTAGCCCACCCCATTCTCCCATGTCCATGGCAATCTGCAAGGGTTCCCAGGTCTGGCCATTGTCCGTACTCCGGTGCAATCCGATATCGATGTGCCCCTGTAAATCGCGTGCGCTTTCATACCGTGCGTCAAATATCGCCAAAAAGGTTCCGTCGTTGGCCCTCGCCAAGCCCGGAATCCGTGCCGTATGTACGCCATCCTGCTGATGCCGCCTTACGGCCACCCCCAGCCGTTGGCCGATGGGCCTCTCCATAGCGCCGACAGCCGTTGTTTTCCCATCGACCGTCAGCGAGAGGCAACTGGCCGAGATCACATGATCCAAGTTCGTGTCATCGAACAGCTCATAAGACACCCATAGGAAATGATCGCCCGGATCCAATGGTTGATTGCCAGTGATGCGGACTTCCCCACCCCTAGCGGTTGATTGGCCAAAAAGTTGCTTTTTAACCTCATTCATCGCTCCGGCTATTGAATCACTCCCGTAATAATAGACCCGGATTGCCTTGATATCCTTCACGGCAGTGGTTCTTACGGTAGACAGCTGTATCGCTTCGAGTTGCGCACGTTTTGCTGACTCCGGTATTGTCACCTTAATTTTTAGCACCGGATTGTCCGTTTTATTGATCAATGCGGGTACCTGAAACTGGCTTTGAACCACTTTCGGCGGAGTGCTCCCATCGGCAACCGCTTGGCCTACTATGAATGAAAGTAACATAAGAAGGCTGCACATCCGGTACATATGTTGTTTTCGTTTAGCCATTATCCGTTTATATTCGAGCATCATTGCAAATCAAACAAATTGCTAATTTCCTGCTCACTCAGTGCTCGGTCGTACACCAAAAAGTCGTCGATCATTCCATTGAAATAATTGCTATAAGTCCCACCGCCATCGGTTTCCTGCGCACCGATCTTAAAATCCTGGCTGTTAGATACGTCCTTCACAACCGGCGCAGTCCCTTCCTTGATCAATGTACCGTCTACGTAGACGCGAGAAACCCTTCCTTCCCGCACGCACACCACGTGGTGCCACTGGCCATCCGAGACTGTGTGATCGCTGTTCTGAATGGTACCGCCGCTGCCATCCTCCACCGCGAACCGGATTTGCCGTTGTGCATTGTCGTTTAAGCGCAGCCACGTTTGATTGTCGCGGGCGCCATTTGCACCGCTTTCAGCCCAGATCATCATCCGGTTGGTATTTGAGGTATTCAACCAACAGGAGATGGTGAAGTCATTGGTGCCAAAGTTGAAGGCCGGGTCATCCGCAACCAACAGCAAGCCGGAACCTTCGAACTGTGCTGCGGCTCCTACATCGGAGCGGCTTGCATCAGCAAAAGCCACGTCGCCAATGATCGACGCATGCTGCGCCATCGGCCCGATATCATTTCCGTCCCCGTCTAGCGGATAATAAGCCGCCAGGCCATCAGCAGGTACGACCAATACAAAACCTTCCCTTGTTTTCGTAGATGTGCTGATTTCGTCATACGCTTCCAATACCACACGGTATCTTCCCGGCGTATGATACGCAACCGTAGGGTTCAGCTCCGTAGATGTGGCGGGGCTCCCCCCTTCAAATGTCCATGTCCATCCGGTAACGTCACCCGTAGTCTTATTCTCAAACGTAATGGAGCCACCTGCGGCTACTCCGGTGCTGTTGGCCATAAACTCGGCCTCCGGTGGATTAGCACTCAAAACCGTCAGGTATTCCTCCTTGACCACCATGCCCTCTCCGCCCGGGTGTGATACGGTCAATTTCACTGAATAAATGCCGGGCTTGGAAAACGTCATTTCCGGATGCTGCTCCTCAGATGTGACAACCGTTCCGTTTGCTGCATAAAACTCCCATTGCCAAGACGCGGGGAAGCCCACCGAAAGATCGGTAAACTGCACTTGTTCCCCCAGGTTAACGGTGGTGGTATCGGTGGTGAAATCCGCGGCCAAGGCCCGGTAACCGACGTCGATAAAGTCTGGGATTGTAATGGATGAAACCTTATCCCCTCTCCGTACTTCCAACGTCACGGGGTAGGTTCCCGCCGTATCATAGACCACAATAGGACTGTGCACCACGCTTTCCCCGGGGCTCCCGCCCTCAAAAATCCATTTCCACTGCGAAGGAAGACCAGCTGAGATATCGCTGAACCTCACGGTGTCGCCCACCTGAATTTCGCGGAGATCCGCTTCAATCGCTGCTTCCAATGGCGGATCCAAAAACATCGTGTCCTCTCTTGAACATGAAATGACCAAGTGGATCAAGAGCAAGCAATACGTGAAAGCGGTGTATTTGTTGATCATATTTTAGGCATTTTTAAATTGGGTTAATTTCAATGGCTTTGCAGGTATGTTATTCCCTGCATTGACTAACGGTTCTGGCTTTTCCTGACATTACATAACGGCACTAATTTATAATTGGTTTTAGTTCTTATGTAGAACATATTCACAAATATATGGAGTTCTACTATCCGATGCAAATTAAAGTTGATTTTTTTAATTACCGGCTTGATTTCACGTACGTATTATGGCTGTACTGATCGATCAGTACAGCCAGCTGCGCTTCCACCTCGGATACCGCATGCTGGCCTGTAACGTTTTCACGTTCAGGGCCGTGACCATCCAGCCGATACAACTCCCGTTCAACCACGGCATTTTTTTCCAAATCATACCAATACGTACACCGCCACCCTGCTAGGCGAACCGAGTACCCCATATGTGTTGGCCTGTTTTTTTTGAGAATGGCCTGATAAGGCCGCACAAACTGACTAAAAGCAGGGTATCCCCATACTGCCGAGGGATTGTCCAACAGTGGCCGTAAACTGATTCCGGACAAGCCATCCATCGGCATAATGCCACACAAGTCATTCAACGTGGGATAAATATCCACGGATTCCACCATGGCATCGGTCTTGCTGCCATTTCCTCGCATACCGGGTGATGCAACGATCAACGGCACCCGGGTATCCAACTCAAAATTGGTGGATTTACACCATAAATCCTGCTCCCCCAGGTGGTAACCATGGTCACCCCAAAGCACAATAACCGTATTGTCACTCAAACCAAGTGTTTCCAATCGATCCATTACTTTTCCGATTTGTGTGTCTACATAGCTGATGCAGGCGTAATATCCATGGATGATTTCTTGCTCCTGTTCGGGCGAAATGCCGCCTTCATCCGGAATATCATTATACCCCCTGAGTTCCTGCCATTGATGAAATGCCAGATCCGGGCTGCCTATGGGTCGGGCCTTATCCGTCGCACGAAATGCCGAACGGTCGTACAGGTCCCAATACCTCCTTGGTGCGCAAAAGGGCGCATGCGGTTTCTTAAAGCCTACCGCAATAAAAAAAGGGTCATCTAGCTGGTTAGCCTCCTCCAGCAAGCAGATGGCACCCTCGGCTATCATTCCGTCGGCATATGCGGTGTCAGGCACATCGGCCATTTCCGTAATGCGCTGCTTGCCGCCTCCATGTCGGTTTTCAGGGAGCACATAGGTGGTGCCGCTCACCGGCGATACTTCCTTCGTCCACGAGATGGGATCGAGGGTGTTTTTTGAGTTATGGAAGATTTTTCCGACGCCTGTCGTGAAATAACCCTGATTTTTAAACCGCTGGGGAAGTGTTATGGCATGGGGCACATGATCCCTGAAATGGCTTTGCAGGTCGTAAACGCCCGTCTCATCCGGCCGCAATCCGGTCAGCATGGAGGTCCGCGAGGGACTGCACACGGCTTGTTGGCAATGGGCGTTGTTGAATAGGATGCCTTGCTTTGCTAATCTGTCAATATTCGGTGTCAACGCGCGTTGATCACCATAGCACCTCAGGTTCGGCCGAAGGTCGTCTACCAGGAAGAAAAGGACATTCTTACGTTTTTCGTCCCCTTGGGCAAGCACCTGCAGACTACTCAACACCAGGCAGAGCACAACGAAAAGTTTGGATTGAATGGATCTCATTTTTCTGTTTTTTGGTATGCAGGATTGATCTCGGGCATCTGTACATCGATTTGGTTTCTCCATATCTCCAGCATCTGCTGGAGGGATTTGGCCATTTTCCTATTTGACGAGGCTAAATTATACAATTCTTCCTGATCAGTCTTCAAATCATACAGCTCCAGCGTGCCATCTTCGAGGGATTCGATCAGCTTCCAGTCGTGATACCGGATTGCGCTTAGCGGAGTAGCTGGATTGGGATGGCCGGTACCTACATAATTCGGAAAATGCCAATAAAGCGCCTCCCGTGCCAGCGTCCCCTCCTGCTTGAGCACAGGAACCAAGCTGACACCGTCCCGATGCTGATCGGGCATCAGGGGCAGGCCCACCATGTCCAGTATACTCGGATAGAGGTCAGTCGTGATCACCGGCGTTTCCGAAACCGACGTCCGGTTGGTGACCCCCGGCCAGCGGACGATCAGTGGCACCCGGATTCCGCCTTCATAGAAGTTGCCCTTGTTGCCCCGGAAGGGATAATTCGACGTCTGTCTACCATGCCCCCCGTTGTCGGAGGCAAAGATCACAATGGTATTTTCCGCAAGCCCGGAGGCCGCTAGTTTTTCCATGATGGCTCCCATGCTGGCATCAACGCTTTCAATCATGGCGGCGTAGGCCGGTTTCACATGCCCTTTCAGCGAATCCGGGGCCTTCTGTTCATAACGCTCCTGAATGTCCTTTTTCGCGTGGATCGGTGTATGCACGGCATAGTGAGATAAATATAGAAAGAAAGGCCTATCGCTGTTGTCTGCTATAAAATCGACCGCTTCAGCGGTCAACCGGTCGGTTAGATACTCCCCCTGTTCCCCATCAGGGAGTGTGTTCCATTCTACCCAGGGATGACCCTCCGCCATCCGCCACCGGCCGTGGTATGGATAGAAATGTTCGCCCGTATGTCCATGGTGGTTGCCGCCGATGTTGACATCAAAACCCTGGTATTCGGGGTAATAGGCTAAGTCATCGCAGACATGCCATTTGCCGATACTGGCAGTGGCATAGCCACCAACCTTCAACGCCTCGGCGATCGTCACTTCCTCCAGTGGCAGGTTCATCACATAGTCCGCATCTTTCAACGGGGTACCCTTTCCCCCATCGATACGTCTGTATCCCTGAATGGGAATGGCATGGGTAATGTGTAAACGAGCGGGATTTTTGCCGGTGAGTAGGCTTGCCCGTGTCGGCGAGCAGAGCGTGCTGCTGGCATATGCATCGGTAAACCGCATCCCCGATTCGGCCAGCTGATCGATATGAGGGGTTTCATAGTAATCACTACCGTAGCAACTCACATCGCTATATCCCAGATCATCGACAAGAAATACAATGATATTCGGTTTTTGCGGAGGCTGGGCAGCCGCCATGCTGATGTTGCATAGGGTCACCAGTAATAACAATACAATCGCGGTGAATGGTCTTGGGCGTTTCATATGGGTCAATAATTGGCTCCACTTTATTATGTAGAACATATCAACAAATATAGAAACAATATATTTACAATTCCAAATTATTCTGGAAATCGCCAGAGCAATACCAACTGCTTGTCACGAGGAGTGTCTTATGATTATCGCTAGGTTAAAATTCGTTAGGCCATGTGGCGTAGGGATGCAATTTCGCTTTCTCAATCCGGTATACCCGCAGCCGCTGATGATTGTGGCCATTGTCGGCTGCCCGGTCGGACCGGCCGATGGTCACATACAGATATTTGTCTGTGGCGGTCAGGCTCGGATCAAGAATCTGGGTGATTATCCGTCTATCTTTCTTGGCTGGGCTTATCCACCGCTCCACATCCATCATGTACTCCCAATTGATACCATCATAGCTTCTGGCTAAGCCCAACCGCGAACGAGGTAAAAACACAATGTCCGTATCATACATGTTATTATATACCCATACCATGTAAAACGTAGGTCGTGATGCATACATGTCCTGTATCAAGGCAAAGGATGACCTTGCGTTCCTGAATTGATCCAACGCAAAGTCCCCCTTCCAGGTCTCCCCGTTGTCGTGGGATTCCGAATACCGCACGCTGTGGGCGTGGGTCCAGGGGGTATACAATCTTAATGTCCCGTCCGAGGTTTGGATGACTTTCCCTTCCGCATACCGGCTGAGCTTCGTGAAGTCGTCCGAGTCGTTCTTCGATTGGTTCCACGTTTTACCTTCGTCATCCGAATAATAGATTTCTGTTTTATGACCGACTATTTTCTCTCCATCGTCTTTTCTGGCTGGCACCACGAAGAAGACCCGTCCGCCGGGCACCTGGGTCAATTTATCATTCATTACAATCACTTCGGATTTGCCGGGGAGCCCTTCGCGATAGGCTTCCCATGTCACCCCTCCATCCGCCCAGGTAGCACCATCATCGCTTGAAAGTTTGGCTCTAAATCGTGCCCCTTGGCCGAAACGCTCTGCTACCATATTCAACAGCTTCCCCGATTGTAACCGGAGGACGCTATGATGCCCATGCTCGTTCTTTGGCCAACTAAACGGGTATGGACCTGTGAACGTTTGGCCTTGATCCGAGGAGTGGAATTCTTCTGCACGATGCAATAGCAAGAGATCACCGTTGCTTTTTTCCACAATCGACGCGCCTTCCCTAAAGCGATCGTCATCCCCTATCGTGTATTCCAATACACCCTCGTTTACCCGACCTTGCCCACTCCGGAGGTTCAGCACCACATCATCAAAGTCAACGGTAGCGTTGTATGCGCTCAAAGCCACGCGCCCCGGAGACTGGTGCCTGATATCCGTAGCCCATAATTTGGGTCGCGTCATGTCGTCAATATAAACCGTCACTGTCTCATTATTAGAAAGCACCCGAATATTGTGCCAATCGCCCCGTTTCAACGGCTCCAAATTGCGGCTGACATCTATGACCTGCTCAAAATTGACCTGCTCAAAATCCTTACCCCGTTGTTCGGCGATATACCATTTTTCGGTTTTGAAATCATATCCCACGTATACCAGCGCTTCATAATCATTGAACCGCACCGCAAACTTTAGTTCAGCATCCTCTTCAGCAATTTCAACGACCTTGAAGCGGACATCGAATGTGACGTTCTTTTCGAATACATGCAGCCACGAATAGGTCGAAACTTCGTTGCTCTTCACACGATACGCTTTATTGGCATCACCCCTGACGACAGACCAGTAATCGTGCCTATTGTTTTCTATCCAATGGCTTGGGCTCCTCGCTTCCGTTTCGTCGTCAAAATCGTCACTATACACCTGATCCGACAGCGGATTGAATATTTCCAACGTTTGTGAATGAACATCCGGCACGACAACGAGTATGCCATACAAAGCGAGGAAAGACCAGGATATTTTTAAAAAAGCCATATTTTGATATCAGTGTGGACGCAGCATTAATAAATCCAGTGCAAAACAGGTAAATAATCTACTACACCATCCTTAACTAGTTTCATTGGTTATATTATCTTGTCCGCTGCACTAGGCCATTAAAGTATTATGACCTACATATTGATAAATATAAACACTTTACTGTTATATACCAAAATATTTTTTCTTTACAGAATTCCGGCGCATCGGATGTTCACTTCTCCAGTTTCTGATCACTCAGCTACGGATGACATAGAAATCAAGTACTAATACCTATAGTTGACGTCTATCAATGAATGTCCACTACGGTTGTTCCAAACCATAAATGGTAACCAACCTCGTTGGATGATTTCCTGCAGAAACTCTCTCGAAATCATATTACTGGTCGTGCCAATTGTTAAGCTACGTGGCCCCTCTGTCTTATTATCCGAAACAAAAGCATAGGAAATGTTATTGGCATTATAGCTTTTCCCTTTAAAACCAATAGCATCGCCATCATAACTTAAGCCCATCGCTGATGCGATGGAATCCGGTATACAGTCTAACCCAGCATTATCAATATATATTAAGTTTGTATTAGCGTCAAGTGCTCGCTGTATTTCTGCCTCGTCAATTATTCTGATATCTTTGAAATACTCATCCCGCCAAACTGACCTTATCGCATGCAATATGCTGTCAACAACCGTATCAGCCGATTCAGGCCGAACCACAGCAAAATGCTGCTTAAAAATCGCATTCAATGGAATATAGTTTTCATAACCGGTGCCTTTGGATTGTCTACGTGGTACGGGCATGGTAGCCTCCCAAAGGTCATTACGGATTACCATATCGATGGGCTTTAAAGCCCGTCCGTTTAACACAACCCGAAGCTCCCTGATGTCGGGAATGTCTAAACCTTTAGTATCCATACAAAAACTTCGGATATTATGTGTTTCCATTTTCAACACATTATCAGAAATAGAATACTCGAACGATGCTTTTCCTGATGAAATTTTCTCTTTGATCAGCACACCGTATACGGTATCCCTATAAACGGCATAACTTACAAACCTCTTTAATTTGAGTGGCCTTTCCTTTGCCTTAAGCTGTAAGTGAAAGAAGTCGAAAACTTTCCGCATCGCCTGTGATTCCGCCATCATTTTCTTAGTAGCACTTTTTTTTGATGCATCGCGCAGATCATCGTATTTTACTCGTTGCCCCTTCTTCTTGAGTGAGTCAATCAACATTGCCGATAATTGTACCGGGGCCTTCGCATCATATTTTGAATGGAGGATCATCATTGGCTTATCGGCAAGGTTGTCTGTCAGACCGAAAATATCGTTCGCAATAATTGACGGATCGTAACCCCCGTTCGCAAAATATGCCGGAACAAAATCCGGGCCTTCCAGTGCAATCGCAGAACACAACTCTGGCTTTTGTATAACCGCCGACAACGCAAATAGTCCTCCCGAACAGTTTCCATAGAAAAAGATGTTTTGTCGGTCTATATTATAAAACTTAAAAACATCAGCCAGTGTCTCTTCAATGGCCTTAGTAACAATCGGAGTCATATTATAACGGGTATAAATCCTAGAGCTTGGCCAAACGACTGCCATTCCGTGTTGCTCGGCAAAACTAGCTATATATTCATTTCGGGGGGTATTAGCTACAATACTGCCATAATAAAATTCATGACGATTGGTCACATATGGCACCATTACTACCAATGGCATGCCTACATCTGGTTCATGTTTTGATTTTTCCGGTATGTATAATTGGTAATAATCATCAGCACTGTCAATTGCCGACCGGAAGGTCCGTAGTTGCAGACCCGTCGTCTTCCGGATATCGTCTTCACCGATATCAGCCTCATGATCAATTTTACGGATCCTGTATAGACAGAAGGCTATTTTTTTCGACAAATCATGGTTAATCCTATTTCTCGCTTGCGTAACTTTTAGTAAATGATCCAGTCTCTTCATATATGGCACCATCACCCTAAGTCTGATAGAGTCGCCTTGGCACTTTTTAATTAATTCATTTCGATTATACAGTTGATCAATCGAACCGTAACTAAATACGCCGTGGAGCGTATCCAAATCTGTGTACAAGTTGTATTTATACACCCCTTGGGTGAGTTTTTCCAAACAGACGTTGGCTTCTTTATCCAATTGAATACGATTCCTTAAGACTAATTTTTCATCCAGGTCGTAAATCTCCAGTAAACAAGGCTTCGTAACAGGAATAAACTCGGGATTTGAGACATGAATGTGTAAGCTATCGTTCAATGCGATCGTCGGATTTAAGCAACTGTTGTAATAGTTTGGTTCTAACGCGTTATAGCGAACGTGATCAATAGTTGCAACATCCATATTGAACCCCCATTTTCCCCGATCTGTATTTGCAATCTCGACGACAACGAAGTTATCCCCTTTTTCTAAATATATCTTTTTAATAAACCGCGTTTTTTTAGGCTCGGGTAAAGCTGAAGTCGCCAAACATAGCTTATCGTTCACCCAAAGACGAACATCATCAGTGGTTCCAATCAGGAATGCAACCTCGCCTTGTTCTCTGGCTTTAATGACGGAAAGGGCGTAGGCAACCTGCTTTTCCGTTGAACCATATAGTTCATCAAAATCAACTATATGTCCCTTACGATGTGTATACAGGGTGTCCTCTATTCCTGCTCCGATCCTTTTGGAAGATAGCGGTTCCAACGGTGTTGAAAAGGATAAAAACGTAGATGCATGGGCAGTATCTACAAATGGCCCTACTATTCTCCATTTAAGGATTGCGATTTCCGGTTCGGAAATTGACAAATGCTTTATGCTATTTTCAATACGATGGTACTTGCTCTCACATGAAAGTAAGCTGATACCAAGAAATAATAAGTAGAAACGAAATACTTGACCTTCCATATAAACAAAAATCTAATTCTTTTCGGGGTCGTTTATCTTTTGCCTTTTTCACCTGATCTCGCCCGAGGATCTCTCCGACTTCTCCTTCAACCAACTCAAATATGCCAATACGCTAGTGCCAAAGCAAGAATAACCCAACCCACAAAAAATCAGCAAAATGGCCAGCACATACCCCATGGTCATCAATTTAGAATACACATCGTTTCTATTTGAGTTTGTAGCGTACTAATTGTGGGTAATCACCCACCGCTTCTACTGCGGTCCCATACAAATATTGTTCATCGGGACTAATGGAAATATCGTAAATGAATTGATCAAGTTTGTAATTCGCAATTAACGAGCCATCCCATAAGCCGTCTGTACCGGCACGGCCGGAAGGGATACCGATTCAAATACCAATAAGTGGACACCGGGCAGGAAAAGCGATACGGCGGCGCATAGCGAAGCGATGGAAACCGAGAAATACAGCCCCAGCTCCTTGGCTGTGAACAAACCGTCCGGAAGTTTCGTGCTCACCAGAAAGGCGTTGGACAGGAGGCATATCAGCGTCACCCGAAGCAGCCATACTTTCAAAATCGATCCATTCATGGCATCCACAGCGCCATTGCTTATTCTTCCGCGTCCGGCTTTCCCTGCTCCCGTTTTTCCAGCCGGGCTAAATCTGGTTTAATAACCGATTCGTTTTTTCCTGCTCGGCAACCAGCTGCCCGATCTGCGATGACCGGGAAGCATTGCTGCGGAAAATGGCGAAGACGATGAGCGCAATAATCAGTATCGGCAGCGCAAGCAGGATCAATTCCTGCACGCCGATAAATCCGTGAGGCAGGGGCATTTGTGAAAGTGAGGGTGAAATTGTCATATCATATTTAAGTATAATATTCACTGATTATCCCTTTACGCACCTGTTACATTCACAACCAGTCTATCAAAGAGTTTATCCCCAGAATACCTGCTATTAAGCTTGTAAATAAACCCGTTGAGGCACACGTACTCATCAGGAAGACTTTGAAAAGGAGTAGAATAAATAATATTCTGAACAGCCGTACCATAAAAGCCTATCCTTTCGTATAGCGTTGTCACTTCATCATATATGTACTATTTTATTGTGTGTGCCTAAACTTATTAGGTAAGATTGCCTTTGATAGTAAGCAACACCTTGCCTTTCGGAGAATTGCTTTCCACTATGATTTTCTTGAAATAATAGCCTTCTATATCAGAATTATATTCTATCTGGATTTCCGCACGTTCACCGGGTTGGATAGGATGTTTATCGTAGGAGACGGCAGTACAATTACATGAGGCACGGACATCTTTGATAATCAAAGGAATGTCCATCTCATTTCTGTATGAAAACACAAAGGACAATGGTTTCCCGGAGCTCCCATCTTGCTCTATCATTGTGTTTTTAAACACGATTCCTTTTTCCTTTTCCCGCTTGAGCTTTTCAGCGACTTCCTTTAAATAAAAGGTAGACATCGATGCTAGCTCTTTTTCAGGCACATAAAGATTGTCACAAAGCCGGGTCGTATCTGCAATGAAATAGTAGGGGACATGTAGGTCCTCAAGATACCGAGGCAAATCATTTTCAAACTCGCTGGTATTGTATAGTGCATACGGTATGTTGTGGTCCCGTTTAAATATCCTTAATTGGTTAATATTCTGGAAGGACGAAAGAAAAACAACATCGTCCTCAATGCTTCCTGACATAGCATAATTTATGTTTTCCATCTCGGCTAAGATACAATCTATGCAGTTCGATGGGGAAAACCGCAATACAAGACTACCTGTCCCATTGACTAATTCACTAAGAAACACTCGTTTACCTTCTTCATCATAAATTGGAGACGTATCATCGAGATAAAAACTCCCAGAGGCT
Source organism: Parapedobacter tibetensis (assembly GCF_024704835.1). GTDB lineage: Bacteria > Bacteroidota > Bacteroidia > Sphingobacteriales > Sphingobacteriaceae > Parapedobacter > Parapedobacter tibetensis. The sequence continues at coordinate 101,551 of NZ_JAMXBE010000010.1, read as the reverse complement.
AGGATGTTGGCTTCTAAAGTACCAGAAAGAATCCGTTCTTTCCTAGTCATTTCACGCGCTTCTTGAGGAGAATCATCCTTACCGATTTGGGCACACCCGATTATAACACCGGGGAATACCAGCAGACTTATTAGCGACCGCGTACATGCCAACATCTTTTAGAAATTTAGAAATCTTTCAATGTAAAAGAGACTAATACCGGATTATCCGTCTCACGTAGCTTCGCCCGAAGCTGTTCCACGCGATCTGATGCGCCCGTTTCATTGCGGTCAACCATGCGGATCAGTGCATGTGCTTCAATGAAACCGTAGAACGTGTCATTCGGCCCCGCTGCGGAAACCGAGGGCATCGAAATATTGTCCCTGTCATTTATCCAGAAAAAACCCAGATTAATCAGGTTGCCCGATTTCTTGGAATAGAATGAGGTATACACATATCTATCATAGCCATATTTGAAACCAAGGTAATTGTCCGTCTCATATATGCGGTAGAGGCTTGCCCACTCGTCCTTTCCCCCTTTCTGGTACTCGTCTATCAATTTGCGCTGCACTGCTTCAGCCTGTTCATAGTGCAACGGCACATTGGCACCGGTGAAATCGAACACATATCGCGGAACGGGGTTCATGTCCCTGCCATGGATACGGTAGACCACGTTTCCGAAGTCCTCCATCAAGGACAAAGAGTCGCCGAACCGATAAAATTCGTTTGAGAAAGGATACGTTTTCAAGGCATCGGAATACCTATACGTCAATCCATGATCCAAAAGCCCCCCCTTCCCGTCCAAAAGAAATATGCGGCCTTGACGGGGATAGGTCCCTTCAAATAGGCGTTCGTTTGCGGACCTTTTTTCATATCCGACAATGGTCGAATCGGCATTTACGTAAAAATCATCCATCATCAAAAGGCCGATGTCAAGGCTGTGTTTCAATTCGCCCTTGACCGAGTAAACAAATACCTTGCGGTTATAGGGCGACCAAATGCAGACATTTCCATCTTCGTCAATACTGAACGCACTGATGTCGGCATATTCGTCCGGCCCTTTCCCTTTCTTCCCGATATTCCCCACGAAAGCGCCTTTATTCGTGTAGACAAAAATATCACCCGCAAGCCGGTCAAATATGTAAATATGCCTGTTATAGTGGATCATCTCATCAATCTTCCCGATGATAATACCCTGAGGGGATTCGAGCGGATAATATTCTAGGAGATCCACCATGCCCGAAGCTGCCTGCGTATACTCCGCATTGATCTCTTTTATCGGTTTGAGCGTGATGAGCTGCGCTGTCCGCAACAACGTCTCATCCGGCTGGCCCCGGCCTCCCCCTGAAGATCCAGATCCACAAGCTTGCAATAGCAGCAACAGAAAAACCAGTAACTTCACATCAATAAACGCCATGCCATAATGCCTTAGCTTCAATTCCTCTGGCATGTGTGATAATTGCAGTAGGTTTGGGGATTACCTGTATAGTCGCAGTAGTTTTGCGTGCCGTCAAACTCAACGGTATAATCAAACCCTACACTGCAATAAATGGCAGTTCCCGGAATAACGATCGCAATATCGCAATGCCTGGTTTCGGTACCTACACACGGTAGGGGGTCGTTATCATAGTATTGTTTAAGTGTTCCGCCACTCTCTCCATCCCCACCCTGCGCAGACGCACTCACAGCCGCAAACTCCCATTCGTCCTGTTCGTTTTTTTCCATACTCAAGAACATTATTGCACAAAACATTACCGTGGCTACCACGACCATGCTGATTTTGTTTAATTTTCGTTTCATTTTCTTGTTTTTTTATTGGTTTAAAATAATTTTCAATGCAATAGTACAAACTAGCCGATTACCCTGCAAGGGCTAGACCGAACCGTTTTGTATGCTGGGGGTTTTATTTATTATTTCCTATGTTTCACCTATTATTCCGTTATCTTCACCCTGTCGTGAAACCCCCATTTGCTGCAAGGCATCTTGAATTGACTTTTCCAACTCTTTCAGATTGATCGTATACCGGAATTTTTCACCATTGACCAATTCCACCTCTTTCTCTCGGTGATGCAGATATTTAACATAATCAGCGTTGACCGATATAGATTGGCTAATGCGGATGATGTAGGGTACGTCTAACATTTCCATAACCTGTTTCAAAGACTTGCTTATCAATAAACGTTCATTTTCATCCAAGAACTGTAAATGGGTGTAAGAACCGTCCGCCTTGCAAACAACGATGTCAGCGCACGGCAGGATGCTAGTCTTCCCAGCTGTTGTGATTATAATTTTCTTGGTGTTCATATCGGTATATTATCGGTTAGGAATCAAGTCCGTCCAGCATTCCTCCCGTCTGGAATTTGATGGTTTCCCTGTTTTCAAAATCATACAGCGTCAACCTGCGAAGTGTAAAATACAGTTCCCAGTACGTGCGCACCGCATCGATGTAGGCGTTGGTAGCATTGTCTTTTTGCGTCTGGGCGGCATTGAGGTCGTTGATGCCGATGGTGCCCCGCAGGAAGCGTTCCACTTCCAATCCGTAGTTTTGGCCGGCAATCTCGCGCGTTTCGGCCGCAACAGCCAGTTGCTGCCGGTGGAGGTTCCATCGGGCCACCTGCAGTGCGATGTCCTGCTCCAGCTGCATCTCTCCCTGCTGCACCTGGCCTTCCACCATGGCCAGGTTGGCCCCGGCGCGCAGCCGTTGGGTCCTGGCCAGCCCCCAGTCCAGGATGGGCAGGGAAAACCCGACGAGCACGTTCTGCTGGTTTTCCAGGTTGCTGAACAGGCCGGGAAAGGTGGCCGCGGTATTGGACAGCCCGAAGTTCGCCTGCACATTGAATTTCAAGCTGTTCTCCGCTTTAGCTTCAGCCAAGTTCCGCTCCGCTTCAAGCCGTTGCAGCCGGAAATCGATGACCTGCTGGCTGTTGGTTTGGGCATGTGCCAGGGCATCATCGAATTTGACATCAAAGAACGCCATACTATCCGGCACGGCCAGTTGCCAATCCTCCCCCCGGGGAAGCAATAGGTAACGGGCAAACCGCTGGCGGGCAAGCACGGCATCCACGCTATCCTGTGTCACCCGGTTCCGCGCGTTCAGCACATTCAGGCGTAGCTGCAACAGTTCGCTCTGGGCCACTGTGCCCAACTTGAACCGCTCCTGCGATATGCCGTAAAGCGTGTCCGCATTGGCCAGGTTCTGCCGTGAAAGCCCCTGCCGGGCCTGGGCCGCCAGCATATCGAAGTAGTGCGCTACCGTCTGCCCACCGATTTCCTCCATCCGGGTCACGAAATTTCGGTCGGCCGACTCGAAACGGAGCGGCTCGATCCGCTTCCGCCATTTGAAGGGGTTGTAGCCTATGGTGTTCTGGAAATACGAGATAGACGCCGGGATAGCCGAATACCGGGTCTGCCTGTTGTCACCGAATACATCGATGCGGTTGAGCGATGAGTTGACGGACACTACGCCACCCGTCAATCCCACGTTCTGCCGGATGCCCAGGTTCAGCGTGCTGTAAGCCTGGTTCTGCTGCACGAAGGTATCCTCGCCAGAGGGGAGCGTGATCCTGTTGATGGCCCTGCTATAATTGGGAATGGTGCCATCCAAATAGAGCATGGGCCTGAACGAGGCCTGGTAGTTGCGATAGCTCCACACGCTGCTTTGGTAGCTGTTGAGTGCCACTTTGTAGGCAAAGGATTGCCGCTGTGCCATCCGAACCGCCTCTTCCAGCGTGATCGTACGCTCCTGCGCCTGTAAAATTCCCGTCGCCATCGCGCAGGCCAACATCGTCGCTATATGGTGTATATGGTGTTTCATGCCCTTTTTTTTCGTTTATGACTTTTTTCCATTTTATGAACCTAACTTTCCGGTTTCCCGACTTCCCGACTTCCTATACACCATCCAATACAGCAGCGGCACGAAAAACAGGCTGACCAATAGCCCCACCACCATCCCGCCGATGAGCGCAAGGGCCAGCGACTGTTGCAGTTCCGACCCCAGGTCATGCATGAACAACGTGGGCGCCAGTGCGCCGATGCTGGTGAGCGTGATCATCAAGATGGGTTTCAGCCGCATATGCCCGCCCTCGTAAATCGCCTCCTTCAATGGCATCCCCTGCCTCCGCAACCGGTTGATCGCATCCAGCTTCAGGATGGAATCGTTGATGATCAGGCCTGACATGACCACGATGCCGATTAGCGACATGAGGTTGATCCCGTTGCCAGCCAGGTACAGGAACAGTAGCGCACCCGATATCGCCACGGGCAGCTCGGCCAGAATGAAGAGCGGTTGCACCAGCGATTCAAACTGCGCCGCCAGGATAAAATACAGCAACAGTACCGATACGAGCAGGATCAGCGATAGCTCCCCGATGAGCGCGCGGTTATCAAAATAGGCTCCGGTATAGGTGGCTTCCAGCTCTGGAAAGTTCCTGTCCATGTGGTCACGGATGGTCGCCAGGTCGCTCCCTGCCCAGGCCGTATGGATGTCCACCGGATAGTATCGTCCCTGCGTGCCGGCCGTGATATACCGGTAACTGTCCGTGTGCCGGGTTTCCACCAACGCCGACAGCGGCACTTCGAAACCGTCGGGTTTACGGATAAAGGAATGAGCGAGTACGGCACCGATGTCCGGATGAGAAGCCGGTACCAGCACGATGGGCACCTGCTCCTGCCCGCCCTGGTAATGGTCGACGAAAGTGGGCCTGAATGCCGACTCGATCCTTGCCGTCACTTCACCGAGGCCGATGCCATAGCGTGCGGCCTTCACTGGGTCGATGTGTATAAGCACCTTGCCATGTAGTGCGGCCGGGTCGATCCGCGCATCCGGCAATGCCTCCCACAGGGTATCCAGCAGACGGAGCGTCTCTTCCGGCGGGGGCATCTTCCGGCTGTCCTTGGTCGCGACCTGCAGCCGCAAGGGGGCTATGCGGTCGGCGAACACTTCTTCAAAGGCATTCCTCGCTGGGATGATGTCCATGACGGCCGTGGGGAAAAGAGAATCTTGTAGCGCATGGAGATGCCGTTGCAGGGTGTCCGTATCCGTCCCGGCCGATGATTGGATATAAATTCCGGTCTGGGTCTGGCCTCGGTCATTCCCCCGGTCAAGCAGGTATTGCTGCTCGCCGACCCAGGCGCCGGACGTACCAATCCCATCCGCCATGCCATTGAGCAACCGCTTCACCCTGTCCCAGTTTTCGGCCACGCCTATCGGCTCGTTCCAGTCTATGGATACCTCGAAGTCACTGCGGGTGGTTTCCGGCAGGCGGGTCTTGTCCAGCATGGTATAGAGTCCCACACCACCGGCAAGCAGGGCCGCTACCATGAGGAACGTCGCGACGGGGCGGTGGAAAGCCATTCCCAATCCCCGTTCATACCAAGCCGTGACATTGACATACGCCCTGATCTCGAATTCCCTACGGCCTTTCTTATCCCCACCCAAATAGACCAAGCTGTACAACGGGGGCAGTAGTAATATGGATACGATGAGCGAGGCCACTACGCCCACGGTCACCGAGAGTGCCTGGTCGAAGAAGATGGCTCCGGCCAGACCGCTCATGAAGATCAAGGGGATGAACACGGCACAGTTGGTCAGCACCGAGGTAATCAATGGCCGGATGACTTCGTCGGTACCCTGGATGGCCGCCTCGGCCACCCCCAGCCCGCTGTCCCGGTATCGCTTGATATTATCGATGACCACGATGGAATTATCTACGATCATGCCAAGCCCAAGGATGAGTCCCCCCAACGAAACAATATTGATGGAAATGCCGAGCAAGTAAAAGCCAAGCTGGCTGATAAGCAGCGACATGGGCATGGTGATGCCGATGAGCACGGCCGGTTTTATCCGCCGGATGAAAACCAGCATCAATAGGGCCGCCAGAATGCCCCCGATCCATAGGTCCTGGCGGAGATTGCCGATGGCGTAATCGAGCAGCATTGTCTGATCCTGCGCCAGCTCGAACACCAGGTCGGGGTAATCGCGCCGCATACGGTCCAAAAGCCCGTAAAAATGCCGTTGGAGGTCTTCCATGCGGGCGGATGGCTGCTTGATGACCGACAGGTTGATCGCACGCTTCCCGTTGCTGTAGAATGCCCCGGTTTCCTCGGCGTGGGTGAGCGAGGCCGTGGCCAGGTCGCCCAATCGGAATACTCGACCATTGATGTTGATCGGTGTAGCCGCCAGCCTTTCCAGCGACTGGATGTCCGCCGAAAACCGGAGAAAATACCGGTAATGGCCGTCCTTCACCTGGATATTGCCCAAGCTGATCCGGTTCTCCCGGAATGCCTGCAGCAAGACCTGTGCGTCCAACCCAAGGGACTCCAGGTAGCCATCCCTGGGTTCAATGCGTATCTGAGGCTGCATCAGGCCCGTGGCATCCACCATGGCCACCTCGGGCAACTGCTCGATGCGCCTGCGGATGGTCTCACGCACGAACGTGCTGACCTCGACCAGCCTCTCCGGGGTTGTCATGGAATCCTTCGGCGAGATATCGAGCTGGAACACGGGTATGTCATCCACCCCCGTCTTGGTAACCAACGGACGCTGCGCCTCCCTGGGAAGGCTGTTCATGGCCATGTCCACCTTTTCGTTCACCTCGATGAACCGTAGGCTGATGTCCGAACCGGGCTCAAACCGGATATGTATGTTCGCCCCTCCCTCGGAGGAACGGCTCTCGATTCGCTGGAGCCCTTGCAATTGCAGCAGGGCATTGCGGATAGGGGTGGCCATTTGTTCCTCCACCTCCTCCGTCGAAAGGTGCTCGCCCATAAGACGGACGGACACTTGGGGGATGTCCGAATCCGGCAGGAGCGAGGTGGGCAGGAACGTATAAGCTGTAGTTCCAAGCAATAGCAGGGCAACGAAACTCACCAGTACAGCAATGGGTCTATGGACTAAAAATCGGATCATTTGCTTATTTGTTTGCTCGTTTGTTCATTTGCTGGTTCGTCTATCCCTACGCCCGGGGTTTATTATGCGGTGTCCCATACCTGGCCGTCCCCTCCCCAACAAGCAAAGCGGTAGCAGCAGGAAAGCCCCCAATAGAGAGAAAAGCAAGCCGCCGATCGTCCCTGCTGACAGGGTGAACCAAAACCCCTTTTCCTCGCCGCTGATCATGAATGGCAACAGGCTGAGTATGGCGGACAACGTCGTAATCAGGATGGGCATGGCCTTGGCGTTGAATGCCTGTATGAAAACCTTCCGCCTTTGTGAAGGCGTGGTAGGCACCCCATGCCTATGCGACAAGTAATTCAAGTCATTGATGATGTACAATGCGGAATTGGTGACCAACCCACTCAACATGAGCAGGGAGGCGTACCCCCCTTGGTCAAACCGCAGGCCCAGGAAATGGAAAGCCAGGAACACCCCCATGAATGAAAACGGGATCATGAGCAACACCGCAAACGGCTGCCGCAAAGATTCTAGCAGGATCGCGCAGACCATATAGATGATGAGCATTACCAAGCCGATGAGCCATAGGTAAGTATAATCGTCTTTGTCGCCCCACCATCCGCCCGAGCCGGACACTTCAACCCTGTACCCATAGGGTAGGATATCGGTAATGCTACCCACCACCCGCTTCTGCACGACCCGGTTCAATTGGTAAGTGCCGATGAAGCGGTAGTGCACATTGAGCAGGTACTCCTGATTTTCACGGACGATATGGTGGCCTACGCGCACCTTTTCGATGACGGCAACGTCCTTCATGCGCAGCATGGTGGAATCGTCGACCTCCATGGGGTGGTGCATGGCCTTCCAAACGGGCGGCATGTCGCCGGCATGCGCACGGACGTCCACCTGCGAGAAAACACCCGGATCCGTTTCAACAGCACCTACCCGGACGGGGCGTCCATCCATCCGTTGCAGGGCGCTGCCCATATCCCTTCGCCCTATGCGGTACGCCACCAAGTGTTCCGGCCGAGTGATGCCCACCACGAACTCCTCATATCGTCGTTGCTGCCAGCGGTTTTGCGTGGTGATGAGCACATCCTGTACCCTAGGATTGCGCAGCAGCGTGTCGCGCACCCACATCCCGATAGCCTGCAATTGGTCATAATTATATCCCTTCAGTGCGATGGTTGAATCGAAATCATCCAGGTTTATGGCGTTGTTGAACCCCCTCCCCACACCATACACCCCGAAGTCCGCGGCGCCGGACAGGATGGACCGGCTTTCCAGCAGGTGCTTCAGCCTGTGGGGGAAACTCCCCTCGAAGCCCCGATTGAAGCTGATACTGATGTAGGCACGGTTTTCGTTGGCAACACGGGCGGTAAACACGTCCAGCTCCCTATCAAACCCCCCAAGAAAGTCCTCGAACTCCCTCGTGACAGCATCCATCTGTTCCAACGTGGCTCCATTCGGCATGCTGATCTGGACGTTGAGCCTTACCCGTTCTTCATCGGCACTACCCTGGTTCCGTTGCGTCCGGCTGTTGACATACAGGTATAGGACACCCCCTGCGTATTTATTGACCTTCTCGCGCAGCGTACGGTTATAAAAATCACTTCCAAAGACCGCATTGTAGGCTTTGGCCCATGGCGTATCCCCCTCCACCTTATCGGGGAGCATGAACAGGGGAAGGCCGAAGCATAGCAGGAAAATAAGCAGTAGCATCCAGCGGAAACGCAGCATAAAAGCAAGTTGTCGCCGATACAGCTGGCTAAAACCTACGAGCAGGCGTTTACGCCTGTACAGAATCCGGGTCCGGCGGATGGTGATGGGTAGCCGTTCCAACAGTGCCGGGATGAACAAGTAAGCCACGGGCAGCGACACCAGCAGGTTTATGATGATGGCCGTGGCGAAGTCAAGCAGGTTGATCCGTGCGTTTTCCTCTAACAGGAAAATCACGCTCAACGCTCCAAGCGCCGTGAGCGTGGACGCCAAGATGGCCGCAAATATCCGGTTTCGACCCGTGTGGCGGATGTCCTCCACGATGACGATAACATTGTCGATGACCAAGCCCAGCGATATCGTGATCCCAGCAAGGGAATAGAGATGGATCTCCAGCCGGAACAGGTAGTAGAAGATGAGTGATACCGATACGTTCACGGCTAACGAGAGGATGACAATGAGGAGGTACCGGGGCTTGCGTGTGATGAGCAGCACGAATAGGAGCAGGATGGCTACCGACAGGATTGTCCGGAAATAAATTTTCCCGAGCTCTTCCCGGATATATTCGGTATTGTCGTAGGCTATATCCAACCGATAGCCCTCGCGGGCGAGCTGGCCATCGATTTCCAGCATGCGTGCCTTTACCCGCCCGGCCAGCGCAATGTTGTTGATATGTGCTTCCGGCGCAATGTTGATGTACACCAGTTCTTCCCCGTTGATCCGGTAGTGCGATACGGGAGTCATTTCCTCAGCAACCACCGTGGCTGCGTCACGCAGGTAAAACACCCGGCCATCCCCGCCCCTGACGGGGAATGCCCGCAGGTCATATACGCTTGCGATGCAGCGTTCGATGGCCAAGTCCGTTTTTACCTCTCCGGACCGTATCACCCCGAGGCCTTTGGCGGCGAACCCTTCGCGTAGTTGGTTTTGGAAGTCGTTCAGTGTTACCCCCATTTGCTGGAGCCGGGAAAGGTCCACGTCAATAGCCATGCGGTTGGGCCGTGCACCGGTGATGCCTGCCGTATGGATGCCATGGATTTCGGCCAGTGCCGGCCGTATGGTACGCTCGGCCACACGGGCCACGTCATTGACCGTGCCAGGGCCATTTAGCGTATAACCGATGATGTCGCTACCGAATGTATTGCTTTCCGCCGGGCGGTTCAGGTATACGGTGGGATAGGAGGCCGTGGGGGGAAGGCGCGGATAGAGCTGCCGCAAAACCGTGGCCGCCTCGAAACGGAACATCGCCGGGTCGGTCCACTTATCCAGGTCTACCTGTACGCTTGAAGTTCCCTGCCCCGAGGTCGAACGGACACGGCGTACGCCCCTGAGGCCCGAAAGGGTCCGTTCGATGGGGCCTGTGAGTTCCAGGTCGGTCACCTGCGGCGGGGCATCGCCCATGGATGAATTCACCGTGACGGAGGCATGGCTCCGGCTGGGCACCAGTTGGATGGACAGCATGGGGATGAGCGCCAGCCCCACGAGGCCCAGCATCAGGGATACGGTGAGGATGCTGAAGGAAGGGAAGGTTCGGGTTTTATGCTTGTCCATATCCGATACTACTTGCTTCCTTCCTGTACGGTGATGTGCTTATCGTGGGCAAGGTTGAAATTGCCCATGTGGATGACGCGGTCCCCCGGCTCCAGGCCGCTTTTTATGGTATAGTGGGTGCTGTTCTCGTGGCCGATCTCGACGTAATTCCAGTACGCCGTGCCCCCCTCCGTGGCGGTGAAGACCACCTTGCGCCCCTGGCGGTCCAATACGGCTTCCTTGCGCACGGTGAGCTGGTCGTCGATTTCGCGTGAGATGGTCACGCTTACCCCCATGCCGTCGATCAGCCCATCGCCATTGTTCCTGACGAGCGCCTTCACCGATACCATCCCCGCCTTGTCGACCTGTGGGTTGATGCCCGTGACCGTGCCGCTGTACCGGGTGTCGCTATCGCTGAACGGTGTTATGCTTACCGATTTGCTTGCCCTTATAAAACCGAGTTCCTGCTCCAGCACGGCGAATTCCACATGGAGCTCGCGGTCGTCCACGAGCGTACATACGTAGTCGAACGAGGATGCGGTGTTGTGCGCCCTGGCCTTCACGTTGGCCACCTTGCCGGCAAACGGGGCATGGAGGCGGGTATGCCCGAGTTCCTTTTCCGCTTTGTCCAGTTCGAGCCCGGCGTCGCTCAGCCCACTGCGCAGACGGGCGATGCGCTTGACCCGTTCGTCGAGCTTGGCCGTGTCTGCGGCCCGGTAACCCAGCCGTAGCAACTGGTCTTCGTAATCGAGTACGGCCTTCCGGTGCCGAAGTTCGGCCTGTTGCCGTGCCAGCCGCTGTGCCTCGTCGTTGAGCGTGGCCAGCAATTGGCCCGCCTGCACCCGATTTCCCTCGGCTATATGGATGTTCTCAATGGTGCCGTCCGTACGGAATTTCAGGTCGGCCTTGCGGGTTGACCCCAGTTTGCCGTTTGCTAGCAGTTCCTGGTGAAATGTGCCAGTTTCCAAAACGAACACCCCGACTTCGGTGGTGGATTCCGACGTCGGGGTGTTTCCGGGTGGTTGTTCGCTGTTGCTCCCGTCGTTTGCACCACTGGGGTTGCAGGCCGCGAGTGCCAATGCTATCAAGCAATGCAAGGGAAACCGTTGGATGTGTTTTGTCATAAAATTGGTTTTTCGCTCTTAACTAAATTGGTATACGTATGTGGTTCTCGCAAACCGAAAATGCGTCATAAATTTAGCAACAATTCATTGATTTATAATTGGCACAAATACGTTAACTTTTAAAATCGAAGAAGTTCGATATTTCCTGCTCTTTGACATTTTGATTTTTTAATTCTCTGTGAGTAAATCCATACATAAATATTACGAAGCGAATATCGGCATCTGATCGAAAACAGTGCATGGACTGGTTCCAACAGCGCCACTAGTATTTTGACAATGACAACCCCGTCCCCCAATTTTGTATTCATAGGATTTTATTTGTTATTCGAGTTCGTTTTTCATTTTGCCTTTTTCACCTAATATAGCTTCATCAACGATTGGAAAATCTTGATCCAAGCCACGGAGCAAGCCTCGCAATTCGCTTTGCATTTCTACCACTTCACCGTTCATTACCTTAGGCTTAAAAATCAGTGCCTCCTGGGCCTTTATCCTGAACGTCTCTATATCGCCCAGCCGGTGGTACAACATGGCCTCCCGATACTTTGGCCCCAGCAGATTGGGTATAGCCGTACCTACCAGCCGGTAACTAGCCAGTGCCTTGCCTGTGTCGGCCAAGTGCTCGTAGCAGGAGCCCAACACGTAATGGAATGCCGGAGCCGGATTTAAACGCACTACCCGCTCCAACAACCTGGCCGCTTTGCGGTAGTCACCCCGTTTCCTATGTAGGTCCGCCCGGTGGGAGAGGTAAGCCACATCGTCCCAAAGCATCAGGCGGGCTGCGGGCAAAGTATCTGTAATCCCTGCAGATCTTTCCGTCTTCTCCTGCAACCAACCCAAATATGCCCCAACACGTTTGGTGCCATAGTACGTATAAACCGCCGCACCCAAAATCAGCAGGATGGCCAGCGCATACCGCATGGTCATGGAATAGTTGTTTCCTGTTCTTCCCGACAGAGACGCCAATAACACGACCAGCATCCAAAATAACAATGCAATGGATGTCATCTGTAGCGGATAAGCTGTCAATCCCGCAACCAGGATTGTAATCATTGCTCCCCCAAGACCGCAACTCCCCAGTACCACCCACCGTCGGCAGCTCTCTTTCCGCAAGACCTTCCACGCGGAATACATTGCCAACCCGATGATCGACAGCAGCAATATCCCACCAACCAACCCCGTTTCTGCAACTGTTTGGAGTAGGTCATTGAACGCGTATCGCGAATCGCCGGCCAAACGGCCAAACTCTTCGGAAGCAGGCGCGGAAGACCGGAGATATGCAGCTTGGTAATGGATATAGTTAGGGGCGAAATTACCGACTCCGACCCCTGAATACCAGTAGTCCCCCACCATGCCGCCCGTAGTGCGCCAGACCAGCAACCTACCGTCAGCCGAGCCTTTTTTCAATCCATAGAGCCAATAACCCAAGGGGATGAGCAGCAGCAGTACGATGGCGCCGCCGGCATACAGCCATTTGCGATACATGTACAGCCGGCACTGAAAACGGACGGCAAGATAGGCAGTCAAAGGCACTATGCTTCCTCCCAGTAGGCCAATCCAAGCCGAACGAGACAGCGAGAGAGCCACGAAATAACAGCCCACGACAAATAACACCAACTGAAACAGGGCGATAGCGTATTGTTTGTCCATTAGATTCACCCCGCAGGCCACCAGAACACAAGCCATTAACGCAACGGTGAAGATGGCAAACGGACCGGGGTTGAAGAACATACCCGTGGCCCCGAACATCGGGTAATACGAAGGCATAATACCGATATGCTGGGCCAACGCAGTGGCCAAGTGGAAGCATAGTACCAGAGTTACACACTCGGCCACGGCATTTACAAGGACAGCTGGCCTCAGTGCGGCGGCCATTGTCCGGATGGTTAGGTAGGCCATCCCATAAGCCGTCTGTACCAATATAGCCGGAAAGGAAATGAATTTAAATGCCAATAAATGAACAACGGGTAAAATAAGCAAGTAGGCCAATACCAGAAAATCCAGCAACCCCAAGCGGAACGGCTCACTCTTCCGCCAGAAAAGCAATGCAGCTGCACACAACGACGCAATGGACACAACAAAATACAAGCCTAATTCTTTGGCTGTGAACAAACCGTTCGGAAGCTTTGTGCTCACCAAAAAAGCGTTGAACAACAATAGAACAAACGATATTTTGAATAACCTTATCATCGGGTTCATTCGTTGATTATCGGTAACGTGTCCACCATATTTAGATCACCCTCATTCCTGGACAATCGTCCAATAACTACCATTGAGCCACACCTCACTGATAAACACCGCCGTCGTATTCCCCCAGGTCTCCAGTATCCGGAGCCGGATATATCGCACAGGTGGCTTGTCGGCTGGAATCTGGAACGTTTCACCGGCCTGCGCATAAGCGATATCTTCGGGTGTACGTTGCCCCACGGGCGTCCCGGAGGGCTTATGGGATTCACAATCCGCTAACTTGACCCATCCATCATAGCTTCCGTCCTCGGCTGGTTCATTGCTTCCCCAAACCTCCCAACGGCGGGGGTTGGCATTGGCGTATACTAAAGCCTCATGATCGAACGCGCCCCGTTGCAACAATTTGAAGCTGTTCAGCTTGGCGCTCACCCCCAAATCAAACTGGAAATGCTGGGGCATACCGGTACCGTCTGCGGTACGGTACCAGGCGCGGCTCGAAGCCTGTCTGCCTAGAAATATCCCACTCCACAGGTTAGACAGGTCATTACCTTCTGAAGATGAGGTCACCCAGATCGGTGCATCACCCGGCAGGTATAGCGGTGAAAACAGCGATTTATCCAAATCGATATGTTCATGGTGCTGCATCTGTACCTCCACCGTGCTGGCGTGGGTAGAAAATGTGTCTATGGACATCGAATCAGGCTTGTAATAGGTTACATATTCAAACGGGCTATTTGGCTTGTAATCCGCCAGTACAGCAACCGAATCGCCAGGAAGCACATCAGCTTTCCGTTGGATGTCTGATACATCCGTATAGGTCACTTCCGTACCGATGGCCTGGTTATCTGCCCCGTACCACGCTAGCTCCAACTTACCGTTATTATAGCCAATCTGTTGTATCGCCCTGTTGAGCAGCGAGGCAACATAGTTTTCGCCATACGCTTGTGCAAAAACATCGGCTTGGATGGAGGAATTGCCCGCATCGTCATAGGTGTATACATCGAACGTATATGACCCCTCAGCCAGGTCATCCAACACGACCTCAATCGTATCGATACCGGTGGTACGTGCAATGGCCACCTCCGTTGAATCCGCGCCATCATTCCAAAATATCCGTGCACGGCTCACATCGGGGTCCGAAAAAATAATCCAGGAAAGCTTCACCCGGTTTTTGCCCGAGTATGCCCGCAAGGAGTCGGCTTTCTCTACATACACGATTTCCCCTCCTTCCAAAAACTGCCGATAGGTATCGTCCTGTTTGCGGCAGGCAAAAAAACCGGATATGGTTATCGCTACGATGAAACCATATATTCCGTAATTAATTCTTTTCATGATTGTTCATTTAATGATTCATGCTTATTGACCGGGATCCCCGAAGAAACTCACTTCGGCAAAGTTGATATATTGTAACCCGCCCCAGTTGCTCAGCAGCCGGATCCGGATGTATCGCACGGTCGGCAAATCCGGGTCGAATGAAAATTCATGTCCGGCCTGGGCAAGTTCGACATCTTCAATGGGAACAGGGGTCGTCCCAGGGGGCGTTCCAGATGGCTTAATGATCTCGCAGTCCATCAGCTTGGTCCAGCCGTCCATGCTACCGGTTGTAGGCAGGTCGGCCCTTCCCCACACTTCCCAGCGGCGAGGCCCCCCTCCCGACCATGTAAATGTATATGGCGACACATAAGCACCGCGCTGCCACAGGACGTACCGGCCCAGCTTGGCGGTGACACCCAGGTCAAACGTCAAATGCGCGGGCAGGGTCAGCGCATTGGCCGAACGGAAAAAGCTATTGGAGGGAATGCTATTGTCACCCATGTAGTTGCCGCTCCATATATTGCTCAGCGCCGAACCGGAATACACGCCCATTTCTCCTGGAAGTGCGGGAATCGTTCTGAACAGGCTTTTGTCCAATTCCTTTTCAAACAACGGAGTAATCGTTTTCGTCCGCATGTCCGTCGTATTTCCCCACCGGTCCCTGACGGTGAACCCAAACAGGTGCTCTTCCGCATCGAAACCACGGACAAACAGCCGCCCTTCCAGGCGTTTGGTGTAGAAAATCTCCACCGATACCCAGTCGCCCAGATCATCCACGGTAGACACTTCGATGGCTACATCTGCCTCGTGGATGTTGGCAAAGTCCATTCGCAGCCCACCGAAGTCCTCGTGTATGTCGAAGGATTCGATAATTTGCTGGATCGGTGGCGTGAGGGGGTTGACTTGTACTGTCACCAGTGTGGATCGTTTCTGGTTCCTGCCCACGGTGTATAGCCGGATGGAACGGGCCTGCGTGTCGCCAAACCCTTCCACCCGCACCGAGTTGCTATAGTACGATGCCTGTGCGGTCGCTACCTGGCCATTGGCCAGATCCCATTCGGCCAGGACGTACAGCGTTTTGCCTCCGGGCGGCAGGTTATAGGCAATGGATGCGCCTCCCGGGATGTTTTCTACCTGTACGTTGGAGACGGGCGGCGGCACATGGTCATCATCATTAACGGGCTTTAGCCGTTCTTCCGAGCATCTCAGAAACAATAGGGCTATTCCAAATATTATCAATGTTTTATACGTGTTCATAAAACGAGTGTTTTAAAGTTCCAATGTTATTTTTTTCATAACCTTTACCATCCCGGGCTTTGCACCAGGTTCCGGTTGACCAGCAATTCGGATTCCTTGATGGGCCAGAAATAGTCGCGCTGCCTAAACTCCTGGTTGAACACTACTCGTACCCGGTAATAGGTCACCGCCTCTTCCTGGTAGATGTCCCACCCCGTAATGGGTTGGTTCAGCACCTGGGGTGCCTTTTTCCAACGCTTCAGGTCCCACCAGCGTTTGCCTTCGAACATCAGTTCAATCATGCGTTCCTGATGAATGATTTCCCGTAAACCCAGCTGCGTGGTATGTTTGGTCGCTTGGGTGGAATGATTTGTCCAAGCGTCCTCCACGGTCGGCAAGCCCGCTCGCTCGCGAATCAAGTCCAGGTATTCGTATACCTCGTCGCTGGGACCACCCACCTCATTAAGTGCCTCGGCATACAGGAGATACAAGTCGGCCAGACGGAACGTCGGCCAGGGGTAATTCTGAGTGGTAGAAGTACTCGAAGTCATCGTGTTGAGGTAATTCGCAATTTTCTTCGGCCAGTACCCTGTGGCAGATCGGTTGTTGATGCCTGCACTGGAGGCGATGCCACCAGCTTTGGCGTCTACATACATAATCTCGTCGTCAGTGTTCCACGCCCCGCCGTACCACCTGCCCTGATCAAAACCCAAAAAGGCATAAAAGCGCGATTCACGGTCGAAGTGTAACACCGGAATGTCTTCGCCGGGCTTCAGGTACAGCCGGTCACTTTCTTCCGAGCGCCGCAGCGTGTATCGGTTGTTGTATTCGTATTCGGTATCCTCATTGATGGGCACCCCATTTTTGGTGTAGAACACTTCGGCAATTTTAAGCGGAGGAGCCAATCTTGATCCAGGCATAGAGGAACCACTTACCAATTTGGCTTGTGCTGCACTTTGCATGATGCCGGCTGTAGCCTGTGTGTTGGTCCATATCTGCTCGCTGTTCCACTTTTGGGTCAAGGGGTTCCGCAAACTTAATTCCCTAATCGTCTCCGTAGAAAGATTTTGGCCGGAACCTGAATGGAATTTGTATAACTCATGCCCAGTGTCATGACAAAGCTCAATGGCCTCCCTGCAGGCATCGGCTGCCCGCTGCCATTTTTCAGGTTGGTCGGTCTGATTGAAAAAGACCTGACCATTAGGATCTTTGTAATTGGCATAATCGGTGTTGCCATTGAATAAGGGGCTGGCCGCCGTCACGAGTACGTACGCTTTCAACGTCAATGCAATAGGCTTTGTGGCCCGCCCACCCTGCTCTATATCGAACTGTACCGTATTCGGCAGCACGGCGGCCGCCTCATCGAGCAGCTCAACGACATAGTCGAAACATTCATCCACCGGATTACGCAGCACCGATTTCACCTCGGCCACGCTAGCCGAAATCGGCATGTTTTCCCGCATCAACGGAATCGGCCCGTACATGCGCAACAAATGGAAATGGTAATAGGCCTTCAGGAACTTGACTTCCGCGCTCCATAGGGCCTTTTCCCATTCCGGCATATCAGGCACGGACTGGATATTCTCCAAGAAAATATTGCACTCCCGGATGCCTCGGTACAGGTTTACTCCGCCCTGTTCTCCACTCCAGAAATTGACCAATGGATTCACCACATTCTGGTTGCCCGTGGCGATGCGCCAGGCATACTGCTGATCGGTAATATTGGTGAGAAACCACATTTCGTCTCCAGCGGTGAAGCCCGGATTAGTCCCGTAGTACAGACCATCATTCGGCACCCAAGAGTAACAGGTAAACAGGTACTTCTCTGCAGCATTGCGCATGTTGAACGCATTGTCGAGTGTGGCTACGTTATCCGGAACGACATCCAGGTAGTTGCACGAAGCACAAAATATTGCAATCGAAAGGATTATGATTTTCAGTTTCATGATTCTTTAATTTTTAAAATGACACCTGCACGCCCATATTGAACACGCGCTGAACAGGATATCCCAGCCCGTTGCCGGCCATCTCCACATCCCACAGTTTGAACCGGCTCCAGCTCAGCAGGTTGATGCCGCTCAGGTACAGCCGCAGGCTCTCCATGCCGAGCCTACTCAATTGTTTTTGATCGAACGTATAGCCAAATTCCGCGGTCTTCAGGCGCAGGAACGTCCCATCCCGCATAAACCAGGTGCTCGTCTGTTGGGTGTTCGGATTGGACGCAGTGCTCAGGCGCGGCCATAGGGCCATCACATTGCCATCCCTTTCGGACCAATGGTCATCGGCATACGCTTTCAGCAACTGGCTGTTGTTCACGAATGGGATGGTTGAATCCAAATTGGTGGCAGAACGTGGTCTCACGTTGATCCAGAAAGACTCTCCGGTAAGCCCCTGGAAGAAAGCAGACAGGTCAAACTTCCTGAACCCGGCCGAAAAGCCAAAGCCATAAACGATCTCCGGGACGGTCGGGTTGCCTATTGGCACCATATCCAATGCCGTAATCTGCCCGTCCCCGTTGACGTCACGGTATTTAATATCGCCCCCCATCACAATGTTGCCAAAGCTCTGGGTGGGCGAGTTGGCCACCTCGCGGTCATCCACAAACAAGCGCTCGGCAATGTAGCCGAACTGTTGGCGCAGCGAATAACCCACACGCGACTTCCACCATTCGGTTTCGTATTCGGGCTCCTCGTATACTTTGTATTCGCTGGTCGCATACGTGAAATTGCCCCGTGCCGTGATCCAAAAATCATGGCCAAAATGATGATTATAATCCACGGACAAGTCCATGCCCCGGCCGGCCGCCTCGCCCACATTGGCCCGCACGTCGGCAGACAACCCCATGTATTGGGGAATGGAGGCCCGTGTCATCAGGATGTTGCGCCGATACTCCGAAAAGAAATCCGCCTGGACACCAATCTTGTTGAACAAGTTCAGCTCAACCCCCAGGTTGACCTTTTCGGCAGTTTCCCAGGTAATATCCTTATTGTCATATCGCCTGATCTCCACTCCCGACAAGGATCGTCCATTGTCCGTACCAAAAGTGGCGCCTCTACCGGATACGTTCATATCAACGTCGGATAGGTAGAAGAAACGATCCTCCGGACCACCAATGGCATCGTTGCCTACCAATCCGTAGGTGGCCCGCAGCTTGAATAAGGGCATGACCGACTCCAATGGTTGCCAGAATTTCTCATTGGAAACATGCCAGGCCACCCCGCCGGCAGGGAAAAACCCAAACCGGTAATCGGAGTGGAAGCGCTCAGAGCCGTTGTATCCGAAGTTGAATTCGGCAAAATAACGGCTGTCATAAGCGTAGGTAGCCCTGCCCGAAAGGCCCAGGTTGCGGAACGGGAGGGATCGCTGGAGGTCCTCGGCGTTGCCATTCAGCGTTTGGCGCATGATGTACACCAACATGCCGCTTAGCCCATGCTTATCCCGGAACGTGCGGGTATAGTTAAGGGCTGACTCTAAGTAAAACGCGGCAGAGATAATATTATCTTCCGGCTGGGCGTCATAAGCCAAATAATCTGTACCCTCAGTTTCATTGAGGGGCTCTAATTGGTACGTGTCATTTGCCTTGTTGTATGCCGCGGCCTGATATAAAAACGGATTGTACGAGCGGGACACCTCAAAGTAAGCTTCCCTGTTGGTATTGCCCAGCGCCCTGAACGTCAAGCCTTCGGTGAAGAAAGACAGGTCCTGCTTTACCTCAAACTGGGCCAGCATCAACGAACGTGAATAGTCTTTATAGCCTTTCACCATGTCGGCATATGGATTGATACCCCCTTCCACCGAGCCCCCAAACATGATGTGTTGCACATGCTCATAGCCCGACATGACCGGATAATAGGGTGGGAACATCACGGGATCGGCACGCATGACCTTTCTGTACAGCCCCGTGCCCCCGTCAATCGGCCCGGTGTAATCGTCAAATGAACCATACAAACGCACACCTACCTCGGTGGTTTTGGTGACATTGATATTGACATTCGACCGCAGCAAATAGCTCGTCAGGTCGATGTTGTTGTTGAAATTATTGCGTCCGTCTACTTTCAGCACACCGTTGTCCTGGTTGTAGGTACCCGCAATGTAATAGCGGGCGATCTGGCCGCCGCCGCTTACGCTTAAATTCGCCCGCTGGTTCATGGTATAGTCCTTGAACAACGCTTCCCGCCAGTCGGTAGCCGGATACATGTAGGGATTGGTACCGGCGATGGTATTGTCAATTTTGCTTTGGTGATATAGCGGCTCAACCGCTGGGTTCCGGGTGGTCGTCGCTTCATTATGCAACAACATATACGTAATCGGATCCGCCATTTCGATATTCTTCGTAGGGGTGGAAATCGAGTTTTCCAAACGGAACGACATTTTGGCTTTCCCCTCTTTTCCCTCCTTGGTGGTCACCAATATCACCCCATTGGCGCCCCTCGCCCCATACAATGCCGTAGCCGTGGCATCTTTCATGATGGAGAAACTCGCAATATCATCCGGCTGCACCCTAGCCAAATCCCTGGACGAAAATTCCACGCCATCGATGAGGATCAGGGGATCCACCTTGTAACCAAACGTGGTGACCCCCCGGATAAAGAAGTCAGCGTTGTCCTGCCCGGGTTCGCCACTACGCTGGTAGGCGATGACTCCGGCCAACCGGCCGGCAAGAGCTGTCGTCAGGTTACTGGAAGGCACTTTGAGTTCCGAGGGGTTGATACTGGTCACGGCGCCGATCACATCCTGTTTCTTTTGGGTTCCGAAAGCTACGACAACCACATCATCCAACATGGAAGTGGCTTCCGTAAGTGAAACATCGATCAATTCCCTACCGTCTACCGGTATTTCCTGCATCTCAAACCCAATAAGACTAAAGACCAGCGTTGCACCATCCGGCACTTCAAGGAAATATTTTCCGTTTAAATCCGTTGTCGTGCCAATCGTGGTCCTACCTTTTACGACGACAGAGACACCGGGCAGTGCATTCCCAGCCGTGTCCCGTACAGTTCCTCGCACCCCGACGTCGAAATACACTCCAGTCAAATCCTCCGGTAAACGATCACGGTCTACCTTCGCTCCGTATGAAACGGAAAAAAGGAATCCTGCCAAAAACAGGCAAATAATCTTTGCATACATATTATATTAGGTTAAATTGGTTATTAATTGGTTATTAATTGGTTACAACAGTTGCAATGCTATTATTTCAATCCCAATGGATCAAAATATTTAAAGTTATTATGATCTACATATTGATAATTATACTAGGGTTATTGTTATTTGCAAAAATTCACAGTCTTTTTTACGGCTATTTACTGATAGGGGTAGTCCTCAAGATAGTCGCCCCCATTATTCAAACGAGGATCATTCGTTTCCTGCATCCAGCGGTTTAACTCGTGGCTCAACTGCTTGCGAACTGCCGCATATTGCTTTTCTCCAACAACATTGGTCAGCTGATCGGGGTCAACCGTCAGATCGTAAAGCTCTTCTGCAGGCCTTTTCATAAATGCCCGCTCAAAAAACGGAGCAATTTCGGGATCATCTTTATGGATCATCATATAATCTTTGGTTGGTGATTTATCTATATCTCCAAAACGTCTGGTACCGATTTCCGGATCGCCCGCGGGCCAACGATCCGATCTGAAATTCCGGATATACAAAAAGTCCTTTGTACGAATACCTCGCGAAGGGTAACCAACATTCCCTTCACGGACGTATGCGTGTCGCTCGCGTTCCACAAACATCTTGTCGCGTTTGACAACATCTTTTCCTCCTGTCATTAATGAAAGCAAATTCGTCCCCGTCATCGCATCTGGGACTTGTATGCCCGCTGATGCTAAAAAAGTAGGTGCTAAATCAACGAAGCTGACAAAATCTGCACGAAGCTGTGCCGGTTTTATTCGGGCAGGCCAGGATATTGCTAATGGTATGTGTGTACCCGTATCGTACAGATTTGCCTTTGCCCGAGGGAAAGGCATACCATTATCTCCGGTTACTACAATCAATGTGTTATCAAGTTCGCCCGCTGCTTCCAAAATCGCAAGAATTTCCCCAACATCGTGGTCAAATCGTTCTATTTCATGATAGTAATCCAGTATATCGCCTCTTACCACTGAATTGTCGGGCAAAAAAGCAGGAACTTGTACATCCGCTGCTGACCTTCCCGATTTAATCCCGCTATCCTTTTCATAAGGCCGATGTGGATCATGGCTTCCAAACCAAAAGCAAAAAGGTTGGTCTGTTGACTTATTTTCAAAGAACGTTTCGAAATTTGGATATGTTGGTCCAGCCGGATTATGCTCGTAGCCACCAAGTTGATATTTTCCCGGGCCCCAGCCTTTCTTAGAAAGCCCGGTTGCATACCCTTGCTTGGCCAACAATTCCACATAATTGGGGAACTCTTTATTTAAGAAACCCTTTAGATGAACGCCTTCCTCAAGCTGATGAGGCCACTGTCCGGTAAGCAAAGAAGCTCGTGAAGGAGAACATGATGGTGTAGTAAATGCATTTGTGAACAGCACTCCTTGCTTGGCAATTCTGTCAAAGTTGGGGGTCTGAACGACGTTGTCTCCATAGGCACCAGCATTTGGATACCCCCAATCATCAGCGATAAGAACCAGGATATTGGGAGCCTGTTTAGCCCCTTCGTAATCATCATTGCTGATAGCCTGGCCGTTTGTTTCAGCTATAAAAAATAGCAGACATCCCAGGATGAATGTTATCAAGATATTTACCTGTTTCATATACACTATTATTAGTTAGATACTCGTTCCAGATTTCCCGCAGAGCAATATGTTGATCGTTTTATTTTTCATGTTCCATATTTTCCATCAACCAATCAAGTTCGAACCGCACAAATGAAATCCCAGCGACAAGTGTACTCTCCGGGTGGTTGTTCTTTTTTTCGTACATCAGGCCTATTGTTCCGTCTTTTAACTGCACGAGATCCGAATACTGCGCGCCATACGCGTACACTAATTTGCTAACAGGCCAGGTCTTGCCGCCATCGGTACTTAAGCTTACGGTCAACCCTTCCCGTTTATCCACTTTGTTTGGATGTGAATGAAGCAGCCAGTCCGTTTTCCGGGATTCCTGATGAGACGGTTGCACACGTATTAATCCGCAGTCGACAGCTGTATACGGTATCACGGTTTCTTCTTCATACCCTTCTTGCCAAGTGACTCCTTGGTCATTGCTCCGGGCTACCCATCTCCTGCCCCTGTTGTGCATCCTGGCATTCATCATAACCGTTCCATCAGCCAACTGCACCACACGCGCTTCAGTGGCATGATGCCCAAGCCCCGTATCGCTCCCCTTCGTCCAGGTTTGGCCATGGTCATCGCTGTAGATAGCCGACGAACTATAAAGCCGGTCTGCTATCGGGGTGCTAACGCTTGTGCCATCTGCTTGTACGTTACCGATTGGCCTCCGGTGCCAAAATTGTACGAGCAGCCGTCCGTTGTCCAGCTGAATGCCGTGGCCGGGACCGGGCATATGAAATGCGCGCCCCAAATAGTCACAAGCAAACCCATTGGCGTTCTTGATCGGTTGCCCATTGATATCCACGTGGGGCCGCCCATCGGGTCCCGTATTCAACACATCCGTTATTTCCGTCCGTTTGCTCCAGGTCAGTCCTTCATCGTCGCTGAATCGATAAAAGACATGGGTCATCCGCTGCGTGTTGCGTCCCTTGTACTCCCCTTCGTTCAGTACATAAAAAATGAATATGCGTCCATTGGTGAGATCCGTCAGAGCGGCGGGATTTGCCCACGACTCCAGTTTCCCCTGCACTCCCTGGGCCTTCCAAAAACCACCGTCGCCCTTTTCGATGAAAATATCTGATGACCAAGTGATTCCATTATCGAGTGAACGTTTACATACCAAATCATGCGGGCCTTCGTCACTGCCGTCCAGCCTGGCTTCCGTAAAAGCCAGTATGGCCCCCTTTTTGCCCAGCGTGAGCCCAAGTATGCGGTGGTTTTTCATCCCACGCTCATTGCCCATCCATACCATCGTCTCCGACATAGGAGTTTTTTCCTCTTGTTGCTTAATTCCTTGCGAAAAGCCTATGTTATTGCCCGCCAGAAAAAGTACGATCATACAAAACACCTTTATTTTCATACTGTTCATCATTCATTTCTTTAATTAAACTGCCATCATAGTCATACAATCGCTCCCTGTCCCTTTAATTCTTCACGCAATGATTTCCCATTGAGTTCAGCAACACCGATGCCCGCTCTGGCACATAATGCCGCCGCAGTCCCCGCCGCTTGCCCTAACGCCATGCACTGAGCCTGTACCCGTATCGAGGCAAATGCTTCGCGTGTGGCGGAAAGGCATCCTCCTGCCACCAGTAAATTGGTGGCTCCCTTGGGTACGAGTGAGCGGTAAGGAATCGCGTATGGCTCCTGAAGGAAACTGACGTCCTGTTTGCTATTTGCTGCCCGATGAATATCCACCGGATGCCCGCCATATGCAACCGTGTCATCGAAGCCCTTGGATTGCAGGATATCCTCAAGCGTCATCGTATACAGTCCAATGATCCCCCTTGTCTCACGTATACCTACCTGTGTCGCGGTATCTATCAGGTAAGCATCTCGCATTGCGGGCACCTTTTCCGTAAAGATTTTCACGATTCGCATCACATCCTCCCGCAACGACCGCTCAGCTGTTGACACATCATCCCCATCGGCGGCATTGCCCCGGAACCTGGTCGCATTTACGGAAAGCTGCCCGTCGCGCAGGGTACTACCATGTACGGCCCATGGCCCTCCAAAATTGGTAAGCCTTCCCGCGTCAACTTCCTCCATCAACAAGCGTTTCAACGCTACATTTGTGTATTTTACTCCATCCTGTGCCATCAGCAAATCAAAAGCCGTTGTATCCACGCCGCCAAGCCGGAAATAAAGTGACATGGGTTGAAGTTCACCATCATATTTATTGCGCATTTTCCAGGGTAGCTGGCTACGGGAGACCAGGTCACCCGTACCCGTGCAGTCTATGAAATATTTTGCAGCAATAGCCTGCCTTCCACTTTTGTTTTCAATCAGCACATGGGTCAGTGTTCCCGCCTGACAGGGATCCGTGACACATCCCACTACGTGGGCATGGAGCAGGATGTCTACGCCAGCCGCTTCCACCATATTCAATGCCGTGTACTTATACGTTTCGGGATCATAAGGCACATTGCCGCTTTGGAGGTCGATGATCGCCCCACCTCGTCCAGCCATCTCACCGACAAATTCTTCTGGAATACCCGAAATAATACGCTCTCCACGGAAATTAAATTTGCTGATGGGTCCTACCAAGCCTGCGGTAGCCATTCCACCCAGAAATCCATAGTGTTCCAACAACAATGTCTTCGCCCCATTTCGTGCTGCAGCGATAGCAGCTATAAATCCCGAAGGTCCGCCACCACAGACAACGACATCTGCTTCCCTTGTAACCGGTATCTCGCGCGCTGGCTCTAGGATAAATTTCTTCTTCATTTAGCTCTTAATCTCATTTATTACCACTATTGGCCACTTTCGTCGACATCGGAGCAACTATACTTGCCAAGTAGCCGATGATGAAGCATGATAACATGCCTGTAAGGCTGTACACCATAAAATGTATGGGCGTATGCATGCTGACAACGTATTGTATAACCGCGCTGCCAATGAAGCCGACCAACGCCCCCAACGGATTGGCCCGCTTTGTAAAAATCCCCAGAAGAAATAGTCCCGCCAGGCCCCCGGTAAGCAATCCGGTAATGCGTCTGATCATATCCCACAACGAGCCCACTTCGTAAATGAACATAATGGCAGCGATCAGCGTGCCGAGGATCCCAAACATCGCTGAGACAATTTTTGCAATAAGCAATTGCTTCCCAGACTCAATGGGCTTGAAACGGACAAAATCCGTAACTACAGCCGCCGACATGCTGTTCATGGTGCTGCTGATCGTAGACATAGCCACAGCGAATATCCCGGCCACCACAACACCCCTGACACCTGATGGCAACTCATTGACGATAAACCAAGGGTAGATGGACTCTTGCGTCGGCAGTACAGGATTCAACTTTTCGGGGTAAGCATGATAATAGGCAAAAAGCGCGCTTCCAATCGTAAAAAACAAGATGGAAGACACGACAATTAATACGCCGTTTATCCATACCCCGCGTGACGCACTTTTAGCATCCTTGGTCACCAGGTACTTTTGGATGACCGTTTGGTCAGCGATGTACGGCACCAAGCCACCGCCCACCCAATATGAAATCGCAACGAACACGGTAATCTCGGCAAAACTGAAATCCCAATGGACGAAATCGAACTTTCCAAAATCACGGTTTGCAGCGATAATGCCGCTCATTCCACCATCCAATTTCATTGCGACGACCACGATGCTCAGGACGGCGGCGAGCAGAAACACCGCCACCTGCAACACTTCCGTCCAGACCACTGCTTCGATTCCACCTAATGTGCCGTAGACCGTCGAAAACAAGCCGATCACGATAATACAAAGCATCACGTCGATGCCAGTTATAGCCGATATCGCCAAGGCAGGGAGCAACAGCATCACACCGAACTTCGCCACCTGAAACGACAGAAAACTCAAACTTCCCAACGTTCGCACCGTTGCGCTGAATCGATTTTCGAGATACTCATATGCCGTTGTGACATTAATCTTGAAGTACTCGGGAATAATGTAAAACACCACCAGCGGGGCAACCACCAAACTGCTGACGGTGGGCAAAAAGTAAATCCAACTTTCGTTGTATGTTTTAGCCGGTGTGGTCAGGAAAGTGATTGCGCTAAGCAATGTGCCAAACATCGCCACGCCAGAAGCCCATCCGGGGATCCGCCCGCCTGCTTTATAATAGTCGTTCGTGGTTTTTATATTCTTTTTGAATCGATATCCGATATATAGGACCGTGATAAAGTAAAGCAGAATCAGCAGGTAATCCCATGCATTCAATACGGATGATTCTTTGGTGGCCAGATTGGCCTTCCATATCGTCGGCGAACGCAAGGCCGGCGCGATCTCCCCGCCCGGGATAACGATATCGTTATGCCACCATACGGCTTGGGTAACTACTGGAGCCGCTCTGGGAAATTCCCCAACGCGTATCCAACTGTCCGTAAGTGTATGGTAAGCGAGCACATCACGTGAAAAACCGGAGTGGTTATCGGCAATACCGTTGAGCACCCCGCGCAGACTGTCCTGCTCCGCGCTCGTTTTCGAATTCCTGTATTGATTTTGAGCAGATCGAAACTTCCGATGGTCCTCGCTGTCTGCTCCACTAAAGACCAATATATGATTTAACCCAACCGCTACGGACGAGGCACCGCTTAAACACCGCAGCGAACCGTCGCCCAGCCGAATGTCCTGAAGCTGCTTCCATTGGTTGGTATGCACATCGTATACGTGGGCATCAACTAATAGTTCTTCCCCTTCTGCGGCGCCCTTCCTTCCGCTAAACAGGAACAAACTATGGTCTTTTCCATTGTTTTGTTCAGCCACCACCGGCATCATCCTGCTGGGTCCGTTCCACGAGGGTAGCTTTTCCCATTGCCAATCATCATCGCCGGCTTTTCCGAAATCAAGTCGATAGAAAGACTTCGTGGCACGCCCCTTATTCTGGGCTTCCACACCACCTGCGATATACACGGATCCATCCAATAGCACCGCCCCCATGTAGGCCATCGGAACGGGTAGCTCCGGCAAGTTTGTTGTTTCTACCGTTCGCTTGGATTGATTCCAACTGATCAAAAAAACATCCGTACGGTAGCTGGATGAATCCATACCTCCAATGCATAGCACGCCCTTGGGTGTGCTAACAGCAGCTCCGTAGGCCCTGCCAGCGGGCAATTTAAAAACCGTATCAAGCCATTGGTATTCCCCGCTTTTTCCACGCTCCAGTACGCGAATGGACTCATTCCAAACCCGCGAATCTCCATTCCAAGGCCGGCCTTTTTCACGAAAATAGGTGCCGCCTGCTACCAGCATTACGTCATTATGCACGCCAGCAAAGTGACCGGCCAATCCTTCACCACGCATGCTTGATTCGGAAGGGATTGGTGGAAGTTCATCCCAGATTACCCGTCTTTCTTCCTGGGCACATACCGGTGAGGCGAGCAGCGTAAAGGCGATAATACAGAAGAAGTAATAGCGCATAGGTTTATCTTTTTCTTTTCCTCCGGTAGACCAATAGCAATTGCTCTTCACGTGGACTGTCTTTCGTTAACCAACTGGTTAGCATACCGGACAAACAGGTGACTGTCCCGCCGATGGCGCTATACCACATGTAGGATACGTCGGTTAATCCCGCTATCGCCAACACGACGGCGAAACCGGCTATAAAACCCACCAATGCCCCCTTAGGGCCAGTGCTTTTGCTGAGCATCCCCAGCAGGAATATGCCGACAAGCGCGCCGCCAAAAAAGTTGATGACGGTGGTGGCGGCTTCCAAGATATTGCCCAGGTACCCGCCAAGGCAAGCCAATAATGTCGAAAAAAAGCCGATGATCAAGGTGACCATCCGGGCCAGCGAAACCGTCGCTTCCTTCTCTTTAAACCGATTGTAGAAATCGGAGAGAAATACGGTGGTCAATGAGTTCAGTACGGAACTGATGGTCGACATCGCCGCGGCGAATAACGCGGCAATCAAAAACCCCCGTACACCTACGGGCAGCTCGTCGATGACAAAGCGGATGAAGACCTCATTCGTTCCGATATCGGCGGCCCTACCTCGCTGCTCATAAAAAGCAAAGAGGACGGCACCCTCAAAGAAAATCAAAAACCCCAATACGGTAGCGAATAAAACCGATGTAATGAGTGCAAAATTGGATTTCCGCAGCGAGTTAACCGTTAGAAAACGTTGCATCTCCGACTGGTCGGCTCCAAACTGCGAGATAATCAAAAACGTGCCGCCAATGATGCCGCTCCAAACCGTGTACGTATCCGTGAGCTTGGGGGAGAAATTGAAATAGTCGAATTTGTTATGCGCCTTGCCCAAACTGATTACTTCCGCAATGCCCCCGTCCACACCCGCAATACCAATACCGATGATGACAAATATGCCACCCAGCATGATAATCAATTGTGGTACGTCGGTCCAGATGACCGCCTTCATCCCGCCCATCAAGGTATATAACGTGGTCAACACACCGGTAATCAATACGATCCAGATGATATCCATCCCGGTCAGCGTACTGAGGATGATCGCCGGCGCATAAATGCCGATGGCCAAAAAGCAGCTTTTGAAGAGGATAAAGAGGGCGCTTCCCAGCAACCTAATGGTCAAATTAAAGCGCTTTTCGAGGTATTCGTAAATGGAGTACAGCTTCAAGTTATAAAAAAACGGTAAAATAACCACACAGATCACCGTGATGGCGATTGGTAGGGCAAGCCGGTATTGCAAAAAGGAAAAATCGCTGCTAAACCCCAGCCCTACCCCGCCGATGTATGCAATGGCACTGGCTACCGTGGCAATGCCGGAGAAAGCCGCCGCCCACCAGGGGATATTGCCACTACCCAGGAAAAAGTCCTTCAAGGATTTTTGCGATTTGCTGAAAATCCCCGCGAGTGTCAGTACGCCGACAAAATAAACGACCAGTATAATGTAATCTATTTGGTGCATATCACGCCTTGAGGTGCAAGTGGACAGACAGTTTCATGGATGTATGCGTTCCCTTCAGCTCGCCCCGTACACGAAGCCAATTGCCAAAATGGGATACCTTGGCATGGTAATGCCCCGGTTTGCTGATTACCGGAAAGACCGTTCCTTCCGGGATCCAGTTGATCCCATCGGCAGAAATTTCTACTTCCGCTTCCAGCAGGGTGTCCATGCCCGCTACCTCCTCTACGATTAAAAAGAAAATGGCCTCTGCAGCCCATCCCGTCTCCATGGGATGGGATGCTAAGGTATTGTTTATTGTAATGCGGCGCTCTACCGCCGATGCATGAAAATGTCTCATCTAATTTTACGCTCCTGATATAACAATGGAATCTACATATAAAAACACCCTTCTATCCGTATCGTTCTCTACCCAAATGCTGGGGTTGAACAAGCCCTTGATCCGCGCATAAGGAGCGGTGAGGGTAGGCTTCATCCCCCTCAGGTCAAAGATGGTATTGCCAGATTGGAGGGCCACATACTCCCGCTTCTCGGTATCGATCGTTAAGCGCAGGTAGCTCCAGTTGATTTTATCGTCACTTTCGTTATAACAGAGGTCTTGGTAACCGCCGTCTATCCATTCAAAGCCATCCGTAGAACCATCCGGATAGCGCTTTCCATACCACATGGCATCTACCCCGTGCTTGCACCAATCATTCTCCACCCCATAGGCCCACTCCAGGTCGGTCACGTCCTTCGCTTGGAAGATCTGCCATTTCCGCACCATGTTTCCATCCACCGCGTTGAGGTAGCGGGCACCGATAAAATACCGGTAGTCATCGTCCTGCACATCGAAAAAAAACCCGAATGCCCGCATGGCCTGTTCGCTGAGGCCCTGCCGGTCCTGCTCGGGAGTATAGGCATACCACATTTCAAACTGCTTGAGCCCTTTCGGCAAGTGGGTGGTCATGCGTTTGATGCCATGCGATAGGCTACCCGGTGCGGGCGCTTCGGTGTAGGGATTAGCTATGGGCCTGGTGGATAGTTTCAGCGAATACGTACCATCCAAGGAACCATGCGTGCCCGCAAAACGGAAGCTGGCCGAACTGAGCATGAGGGGACCCCACTGCGTTTTATCCACATGGCTGTAACGGAGCGTGTTGAAATCGGTTCCTACATAATTGGGGTGTAAATCCAACCAACCGCACATACCCCGATCAAAATCGTCATAACAGATGACGTGTTTAAGCGGTTGGAATTTACTTAAGCCTTGGTCTAAGGCAATTACATGTTGCATAGTTATTGTTTAGTTTCCCCATCCGGGGTTTTGTGTTAGCAAAGGGTTTAAAATCAATTCATCAGGAGGTATCGGAAATAACAGGTGCTTATCCATAACCGGCAAGGTAGGGTCGATGGCTTTCAGGGTTTCCACCAATCGTGATGTCCTGACCAAGTCAAACCAACGATGCCCTTCAAAGCCCAATTCAATGGCTCTCTCGTGCAATACCGCGTCCCTGAATTCGTCTTGGTTAAGGTCGGCCACGTCTTCCGGAAATGCGGAAGGTTGGCCATTCCGGTTTCTGGCGCGTCCCCGTATTTCATTGATCATGTCATACGCTTCGTCCGAGGGGCCACCCACTTCGTTCATCGCCTCCGCCCGCATTAAATATACATCAGCCAGGCGTAACACGATAAAATTACCGCCCCATTCGAATCCGTTGCGGGAAGTGGCCGTCCGATCTATATATTTCAGGCAGGGCGCCGGGTAAGGATTGGTAAACTGCTGCCAGGTAAGCCATTCCCCCTCAAAATTAACGCCTCCGGTAACAAAGGTTGATTCCCTCCGGTAATCTTCCTCTTGGTAAAGATTAAAATAGTCAACGGTGCTCACAATCCCGCCCCCGTCTGAAGGCCCCTGCTCTTCGAACAGTTTGATCCCCCTTGGCATGGAAAAGGCCCCGAGCGGACTGAGTTCGCCCAAGGGCGACAGGTTTCTGTCGCCCTGCCATTCAAATAAAGACTCCGGGTTAAACTCATTCGGCGGACCAAAAACCTGCTGGTAATCAGGCATCAGGTGATGTTCAGGCATATCGATTACTTCCTTGCATAAATCCGCACACAGCTGATAGTCATTGTCGCCAGCAGCCGCGGATGAAGCCCTGGTCAAATATACCTTCGCCAGCAATGCTTTTACAGCTCCCAATGAAGTGCGTCCTTGCTGGTTGGTCGGCGGCACCGTTTGTATGCAAAATTCCAAATCCGTGATGATCTGCTGGTATATCTCGTGCACCGGGTTGCGAGGCACATTGACGTCGTCGATTGATGCCACTTCTTCGGTAATCAACGGCAAGGCGCCCCATAGGCGAACACCGTAAAAATAAAAGAGCGCGCGTAAAAACCTGGCTTCGCCAATGTACTGCTGCTTGCGGGATTCATCCATAGGTACACCTGCTCCCCGGTTGATCACGTTATTGGCCCTTACAATGCCCGCATACATGCTTGTCCATACCCGGTTGATGTCGCCGTGGTCATTCGTAAAGGTGTAGTTGCTGAGCAATCGCTGCTCGGCTAACGAGGGGGAAAATGCTTCCCCAGCCGTAAACCAGGTCAGGTAATGCAGCCTTCTGGCCAAAAAACTCTGGCCGTTATCGCCCAAGCCATCATATACCCCCACCAACGCGGTGAACAAATCCTGTTCGTTCTCGTAGAAATTATCGGGAGAGAGAAAACCACGCGGTTCCTCCTCGAGAAATTTTTCACAGGATGATGTAACCATGCAAAATAATAATGCAATAAATCCTATTGTGGTTTTACCGATATGTTTCATGATAAATTCGTTTAGTATCGTTAAAGTCCAAGATTAACACCAAATATGACCGTGCGGGCCGTCGGATAGTGCCTGCCCCCATCGGGGTCATATCCCGGGTAATCCTTTGTGAATGTAATCATATTTTGCCCCGAGACATATACATTTAACCGCCTGAAGCGAGGGATAAGGCTGGCGGGGATGTCATAGCCCAGCTGGATGTTCCTGATTTTGACATAGGAGCGATCGACCAGGTTATAGGTCGACGATCCCAGCCAGTTGCCCACATTGGCCCTCGGGATATTGCTTTCGGTATTTTGCGGGGTCCATCGGCCCAGCAAGGTCCTGAGCTTATTGCTCCCTCCGGCAGCAGGATTCAAGATGGAAACCCCATGCATTTCATCCATCCCAAGCTCCCCCTGCAGGAATACGCCCAGCGTAAAGCCCTTATACGCAAAATTGTTGTTCAAGCCGAAGATGTGGTCGGGCAGCGGGTTGCCCAGTATCACCAGGTCATCCGCATTCAATTGGCCATCCCCATTCGTATCCTGATACCTCGCATCACCGGGCTTCACCCCCAGCTGTACCTGTTGTGCATCTATTTCTGCCTGGTTATGGAATACCCCATCATAGGTGTATCCCCTGATGGCTCCGGGCGGGTGCCCCAGAAACAGCGAGGTGGATGCCGACCGGCCCAAGGAGACCATTTCGCTTTTATTCCTCGAATAGTTGGCATTGATGTTCCAGGCGAAAGCACCCAGCTGGATGTCGCTCCCGATATTGACCTCAAAACCCGTATTATCCAAGTTGCCCGTATTATACAACGCACTGCTATAGCCTGAATAGGCTGGCAAATTCACTTGGAAAAGCAAGTCATGCGTTTTCTTCCTGTAGTAATCAAAGACCACATTCAGCGCATTGTCGAACAGGGAAATATCCAAGCCGATATCCCATTGGGCGGCCCGTTCCCATTTTAACCCGCTATTGGGCAAACTGACCTGGCTTGCGCCGGAAACCAATTGCCCGTCTATGATGTAAATATCGTTGGTGGTCACGCGGGCCAGCGATTGGTAACTGCCAATCTCCTGGTTGCCCGTAATGCCGTAGCTCGTCCTGATTTTCAAATCATTGATGACCTGTTGGCCTTTCATGAACTCCTCCGCGGATAGGCGGTAGGCCAGTGCAAACGAAGGAAAGTACCCCCATTTGTTGCCGCTTCCAAACTTTGTGGATCCATCGGCCCTGAGGGTGGTGGTAACCAAGTATTTGTTTTTATACGCGTAGTTTACCCTACCGATTACAGAAGCGAGGCCCCATTCATTGACGGATGAACTGACATCCGGAACCCCGGATGCACTCCCGATGTTATCCACACCGAAGCGGTCATGCGGGAAATCGGACGCCTGGGTAGACGATTGCTTGATGCTTTCCGTTTGCCAGGTGAATCCCCCAAGGACATCGAGCTGGTGTGTTTCATGGAAGTTTCTGGTAAAATGCAGGGTATTTTCGTTCAACACATTGGTGGATTTCCGCTCCGAAAGCAGCCCCAATCCGCCCAAAAGACCGCCCAGATAGGTGGTTTCCGCCGGGTAATACTCCTCATTGCTCCGGTTCATGAGGTTCACTCCCCAAAGCGTCTTGAAGGTAAGCCCTTCGATGATTTCATACCCCAGCGAAAGGTTGCCCAACACGTTGTCTCCGGTAAGCTGGTTGTGGATGCTCAACAAGGAGGCCACGGGGCTTTCGGTCTTGCCCCCCCCATACCAGTCGGTCACATAATTTCCATCTTCATCAAACACCGGGATGGTAGGCGATGTGGCGAACACCTTGTCGGCAACCGACCGGATATTATCCGAGCCCGCACTGTTAGTAGGTACCGCCTGGTTGATGGTTTTGCTATACGTGAGGGATTGGCTAAACGTCAATTTCTTACCTATTTTATGGTCGGTATTGATCCGCAGCGAATAGCGGTCCATCGACGAGTTCAACGCGATTCCATCCTGGTTGTAATAGTTGGCCGAAATGAAATAGCGTGTATCGCCCCTTCCACTGGAAAGCGATAGCTGATGGTTCTGCATCGGGGCGGTACGGTATACCTCCTTTTGCCAATCGGTACCATTTCCGATTGCGCTGGGGTCGGGAAATGGTTGGGGCAACCCCCCTTCGGTTGCCCAGTCGTTTAAAAACGCTGCATGCTCGCTGCCGTTCATCAAATCTAATTTCCGGACGAGGCTTTGCGTCCCATAGTACCCGTTGTAGTCGATCTGGACCTGTTCGCCGCTCCCCCTTTTGGTGGTAATCAGCACCACGCCATTGTTTCCCCTGGAACCGTAAATAGCGGTCGCCGATGCATCTTTCAGTATCGCTACGGATTCGATGTCATTCGGGTTTAACGAAGCCAACGCGTTCGTGGGGGTAAATGTGTCATAGGAAGTGCCGCTTGGATCCATGTTGCTGTTGTAAACGGGTATACCGTCTATCACAAACAGCGGCTCATTGCCCGCGTTTACCGAACTTGCACCACGGATACGAATATTCACGCGGCCCCCGGGGGCACCCGATGAATTTGATATCTGAACACCGGAAGCCTTTCCCTGCAAGAGCTGGTCTATGCTCACCAGTGGCTGGTTTTGGATGTCCTCGCTGGATACTTCGGCGATCGAGCCGGTGATGTCCTTACGCCGTTGCGTGCCATAGCCCACTACCACGACTTGCTCCAACGCCTCCATGCCCGGCTCAAGCCTGATATTGATTTCATCGCGCCCTCCAATATCAACCCGGAGGGTCTGGAAGCCGACATAAGAAGCCACAATCACCCCATTGGGATCGATGATGGCTAGTGTGTACCTGCCATCGGCACCGGTTACGGTACCAGCGGCAGACCCTTCGTACTTGATACTCACACCCGCCAGCGGTTCTCCGGAATCGGCGGCTGTAACACGGCCAGATACCATCTTGGCATTGGCCTCCTGCCCTTGTGCGACCTGAACATGCAGGACGACACCATAAAGCAGTGCACAGAAAAATGTAATTCGGTTAATCATAACATGGTCATTCGTTAGTTGTAAACTGGTTAGTTAATTAAAAAACCACTTATATGCTGCTGGAGCAATACCCCTGTGGTTCGATTTATTGGCCGAAATCATCCAAGGTGAACCGAACACTCACCACGGAATTTTTTTCCGGCCCTGGCCTGTATTTGACATACGTGGTGGCCACCAACGTATCATCCGGCAATACTTCGAGACCGGGATAGCCACAATCTGCCCCCTTGTAGCTATGCAAAAGCTTCAGGCGGCCACTTCCCTGGCGTCCTTGAATGATATCTTCATAATGCCCCATCCAGGCGACAAAATGGTTGCGTGTCTCACTGCCATTTCCCGTATCACGGAATACCACAACCAAGCGTCCATCGGAGGTGTACTTCGCCTTGTGGCGGTCGCCATGCAAGGCAAAGGGCAACGGCTGTACATCCGACCAGGATTCGCCTTCATCCTTGCTGGTCATAAACAACGCCACGCGCTCATCATTTTCCCTGATCAGGCAGAGCAGCTCACTGCCGTCCGGCGAACGTACGATTTCGGGCTCACAAGGTTTCAAGCCCGGTAGGTCAAGCACAATACGCCATGGGCTCCATGTAAATCCCCCATCTTCTGAGATGCTTTGGGAAACTACGTTGGATCGCTTCTCCTTGGTTTCCCCGGGCCGCCGGATGTTTGACATCGCCAGCAGTTTCTTTCCCCCATCGATGGGTTCAATGGTGCAAAAAGGCATCACGCTTGGGCCGACACCATTGCTTTCCATGGGCGACCAGGTTTGGCCCTCATCGAGGGAATGGGATTGGTACATGCCCCCATCAGGACCGGTACCCGCAAATACGAATAAGTGGTGCTTTCCCTCCGGATCTGGCAAACGATAGATGGTCGGGCAATTCCGCACGGACGGCCAGTTGGTCGGCACATTGAGCAACGGGCTCCAGGTAAGCCCCCCATCCAGGCTCTTTTTCAAGGGGCCACATGGCCCACCGTGGTTATAAGTCCACACGCAATACATCGTCTTTCCATCTGGGAGCAAAACGGTAGTAGGGTGTCCTTGGTAGATTTCTTCGGTACCTTGGGCCACCATCACGTGCCTCGCGGTATCTTTGGATAAATCCGTGGTGCTGAGTGTATCAAGGCCTGATGAGGATTCGGCTTTTTGACCGATACAGGCTATATGAAAAGTGAGTATGATTACGGATAAGGCAAATAAACGCTGTTTTACTGTTATCATAACTTGAATTTATAATTGGTTGTCGCTATACTGATATAACCTAAAATACTTATGTTCTACATGTTTTTAGTCACTTGATTACCCAAAAACAGGCCTACAATTCGTTACTCTCAGTTATACAAATCAAACACATCATATATGTCTGATATATTCAACAAATATATACAGGAGTATTTTAAAAAAGCAAATTTTTTTAAAAGAAATTTCTCAGTTACTAGGTAATTAGCTGAAAATGATGCTCAAAGTGATTTTTCATAGCTTCGCGGAATGATGCAGCGTTTCCGTTTTTCAAGATGTCGAGCAGGTCTTGATGGGTCACTTCGGGGGCGGTACCCGGTTGATGTATTTCGGCCCGGTAGTCCAGTACGTATTGGAAGATGGGTTGTAGCATTTCCTGAAAACGGATCAATACGGGGTTTCCCGTTATTTCATATAAGGTGGCGTGAAACGTGATGTCCAGTTGGATTAGCCTTGCTTTGTCGCCGGTGAGCTCTTCTTCCTTCACGATGCCGTCCAACTTTTGCAGGTGTTGGTCATCGATGCGATTAAACAGGAATTCGCCCAGGCCCATCTCCAGCATCAACCTCACTTCAAATAGGCGTTTCAGCGTTTCCTTCCCCAGAAAATTCAGTTCGAGGATACGTTCCATCCCACTGAGCACATCCGGCTCGGTCAGGATGGTTCCCCTCCGCTTTCTCACATCGATCATGCCTAGCATCCGAAGGCGGCTTAGCGCTTCGCGGATGACGCTGCGGCTTACGCCCAATTCACTTGCCAGCTCGATTTCTTTTGGCAACGCATCTCCGATCTTGTATCCTTGGCTTATAAAATACTCCCTCAGCCGTTGCTCGGCCTGGTCAGTCATCGTGATACTGCTAATCGGGTTCAATGGGCTGCCTGCTGTTTTACTCATGCTTGGTTTCCTTGTGCTTCTTCTTACAAAGATATGATTATAATATGCTATTGACTGGGTGCAATGGTACTTGCATCCCATCCGGATACCTATCCTTGGTTTTCTGTACGAGCCTAACGGTGGCTTGCCTTGTGTGTGGTGGCAAGGGCTACTAGCGGCTTAATTTTTCAAAATGCGGACTGAGGTGCTCCTTCATGGCATGCCGGAAATCCTCCGGGCTACCGCTTTTCAGCAGGTCGAGCAGATCCCGATGGGTCACTTTGCCCACTTTGGCCGCACCGTTTATTTTTTCTTCTTCGTTTACCACATACTCAAATACCGGCAAGAGCATATTTTGGAAACGGGTGAAGGTTTCGTTGCCCGTCATCTGGTAGAGCTTGCCATGGAAAGCGATTTCATATTTCACCTTGAAAGGCTTTTGCACTTTATTGACCTCTTTATTCACAATCTGCTCCAGTTCCTTCAGGTCCTTATCGGTCATCCGTGCATAAAGCAGATCCGCCAGCCCCATTTCCAGCACCAGGCGCAATTCAAACAGATCCTTCAGGGTTTTCTGGTCGAGGATGAGCGGATCCATTACACGCTCGAATCCGCCCAGGATGTCCGGTTCGGCCAAAATCATGCCGCGCTTTTTCCGTGACTCGATCATGCCCAGCATGCGCAGTCTGCTCAATGCTTCGCGCACCACATTCCGGCTCACGTCCAAGGCCTCGGCCAGCTCAAGCTCTTTCGGCAGGGCATCGCCCGGTTTGAAGGCTTTCTTCTTCAAGTACTCGCGCAATCGGGTTTCGACTACGTCGGCCATCGTCGTGGAGGCGATTTTTTCAATATCGTTACTTAAATTCTTGCTTGCCATGTGAATTAGGGTTAAACAATCATAGTGCCAGCAAAAATGGGATATTTTTTTTGAATATGTAGGACAAAAGAAAAATATACTCCAAATCAGCTCGGAAAATCCGGTGTTTTGTGCCTCCCATTGTGGAAATATACCGCTTACCCATTCACCAATTATACGGATATTCCTGTATCCACCGCAATTTGGTGTTCATCAAGGTTTATCCAGTTAATCCATACTCAAGTGGTGTATTCCTAGCTTAGGTCATCGCAGTTGGGTTGGCTAATTTATAAAACCATATCCATTTTGCAAGGCTAAAGAAATGCGAGGCATTGGTTATTTGTATAATTTCGTAGCGCGTGAGTCCGGCAACACCGGATAACCTGTTTTGAAAATAGTATGATGAACGATTTCCTTTACAACAAGCGGATTTTTTACAGCCCCGTTGAGTTTGCCATGGCACATATAGGCGGTACGTGGAAAATCCCGATATTAAATTGCCTACGGACCGGGGCACTGCGGTATGGCGACTTGAAAAAATCCATACCTCACATCTCCCATAAAATGCTGATTACCCAATTGCGTGAATTGGAGGAAAAAAACATGGTTACCAGGCAGACTTTCCAAGAGAAGCCGCCAAGGGTGGAGTACCAACTGACAGCGAAGGCCGAAATGGCCTTGCCGGTCATTGACCAATTGGCCGAATATGGTATTTCCCTAATGAAAGAAGCTGGAATTGATCACACGCCTTGAGGGCTTTGCCTGCTTTTTCCTTTATATACAAAAAAGTATATAAAAATGGCCTTGTAAATCATAGTGCCTAGGTTTGCATCAAATAAAATGATCATGGAAATGACCGATGAAAAGAACAAAAAAGAATGGACCACCGTCCCAATCCTGCCGTGTGTATCCATAGTGGAAACGCTATCCTTCTGGGAAATGCTGGGATTTGAGATTACTTATAAACAAACCCGCCCCTATCAATACGGTGTGGTAGCACGGGGCGGTTCCGAATTGCATTTCGGACGTGTCAGGGGTATGGAAGCCGTGAACTATGAATACAGCGGTTGTCTCGTGATGGTGCCCGACGCAGGAAAGGTGTATCAGGAATTCAGGGCGCGATTCAAGGAGAAGCTGGGCAAAGTGCCGCACTCAGGCATACCAAGGATTTCTCGGATGAAACCGGGTACAACCCGATTTACGTTAACGGATGTTTCCGGTAATTCCATTATTTTCGTTGATGGCCGAGAAACAGACAAAGACCAGGAAACCTGGGAGAAAGCGGACAACAAAGACCAAAGCCCCTTGCAAAAATCCATTGCCATGGCTATCAGGTTCCGTGATTACAAGGAGGATGAACAAGCGGCAGCGAAGACCCTGGATGTAGCCTTGCGGAAAGCGGAAAATGAAGACAAAACAGACATCGCCGAAGCATGGATACTGCAGTTGGACCTGGCAACTTTTATGGACGAGCCAGACCTTGCACAGGAATGCAGAACACGGTTGAAGGAGTTGGGATTAACCGCTGAACAATTAAAATCTTTATTTCAAAAGTACGATGTTGAAGGTTGACTTGGTACAGGGAGCGTATTCATGGATCCATCCGACGGCTGACCGGTATGCTTCCACATGGACATGAACCCATCTGGAGTCTGACCGGTACCCTTACAACGTGGACAGCAAACCTGTTGAGATCCGACCGGACTTAGGTGGAACGTACCCGAACCCATCCGGAACTCAACTGGTATCCTTACCACATGGACAGCAAACCAACTGAAATCTGGACAGGCTTGGGTGGAATGCACCCGAACTGATCCGAAGCCTGACCGGTACCCTTACAACGTGGACAGCAAATCAACTGAAGTCTGGACGGGCTTGGGTGGAATGCACCCGAACCCATTCAGAGCCTGACCGATGTCCTTATAACATAGACAGCAAACCCGTTGGAGTCTGACCGGGCTTGGGTGAAATGCACCTGAACCCATCCGAAGCCTGACCGGGATCCTTACAACGTGGACAGCAAACCTGTTGAAGTCTGACCGGACTTGGGTGAAATGCACCTGAACCCATTCGGAGCCTGACCGGTGTCCTGACAACGTGGACAGCAAACCAGTTGACGTCTGGACGGGCTTGGGTGAAATGCACCTGAACCCATCCGAAGCCTGACCGATGTCCTTACAACGTAGACAGCAAACCAGTTGAAGTCTGAACAGGCTTGGGTGGAATGTACCTGAACCCATCCGAAGCCTGACCGATGTCCTGACAACGTAGATAGCAAACCAGTTGAAGTCTGGACGGGCTTGGGTGAAATGCACCTGAACCCATTCGGAGCCTAACCGGCATCCTTACAACGTAGACAGCAAACCAGTTGAAGTCTGGACGGGCTTGGGTGGAATACACCCGAACCCTATCCGGTGTAGACAGGGTTCGGTGCGGTGTAAACCAATATCGGGTGAACGATAGATCGGGTGAGGTTTGTTAGGAAATCAGCGGCATAGCCAGTGCAGCACAACCCCTCCGAGGCTAGCCAAGGCCAGGGCAGCCATTACCCAGTGCCAAGGGTTACGGCGCGTATCGGTATGCTGTTCTTCATGGCTTTGCCGGATGGCCAAGCTGTCCGTTTCCCAGCTGGACGTTTGTCGGATCTGTTGCGTGCTGCCACGGGTGGAAAGGTGTTTCGTGCGGATGCCCTCCCGTTGTACCTCCACACGGGTGGCATGCCCGCTATAGCCCGAATCCGGATGGTAGCTGAACGGCCCGACGGGAATAATGGTGACCGCTTCCCTGTAGTTGGTGATGGCAAGTTGCGCTTGTGCAGCAAACTGCAAGGTATGCAGGCTGTCCAATCGATTCACCTGCTGGTAACTGACCTGTTGCTGGTGCTTCCGCTCCGTGTTGCGGGTTTTCCTGCTGGCGCATGAAGCGAAGACTAGCAGAACAAAAAGGATGTAACGTATCATTTGAAGTGGATTTGAAGTTTTTCCAAAAAAAGGGTGGCCCTGCACATGGCAGCACCACCCTCCTACTGATTATTGCCCGATATGCTTACCAGCGGGTAAACGCTACGGCCGTCGGGCTCCAGGCACTCTCGCCCTTAATGTTGCGGGTCCGGACGCGAGCGTAGTACTCCCGGCGGTTTTCCACAGGCGTGATCAGGTTGCCCTTACTGCGGCTGACACGGCGGATTTCGCCCCAAACAGGTTCACCTTGCTCATCCTTCTGGTCGGCCGTGGTGTACTCATACTCGGCGGCTCTTTTCACGGCCTCCCAGTCGAGGATCAGCTCTCCGGGCTGCCTCCCATCGCGGAATTTTATCCAACCCACTTCCCCCGGTGCCAGCAGCTCACTGGGCGGCTCCACGGGATGGAATCCCGAACTTAGCTGCGTGGAGCTCACATCGGTGAAATTGTTGACGTAGCTGGTTACCCGGCGCATCATTACGATCAACGCCTCGCGGGCTTCATCCTTCTCCCGGTTTTGTTGAATACTCCCTCCCTTGGACGTTATACCATGCTTGTTGAGGTAGTCCTGCGCCGCCGGTTGGTATTCCGAAAGCGGAGGGTTCATGTCGGGGAAATTGGTGTTCGTACTCAATGCGTCTATCGTGCGCGTCGCCAGTGTGGCGAGCTCCCCGTCAGTCATGTAACTGTAATTCGTTTTTAATTTTGGCTTTCTCATTTTTTTTTGTCTTTTGCTATCAGCTTTCGGCTGTCAGCGTTGTTTATGTTAGCTGCATTCGCAGCGTTTTTTTTGATTGAACACGGATGACACCGATGGAGCGGATGACCGCGTATAGGTATCTGCGTTCAATCTATCCATCGTGCGACGGCATGGATCGTCCTGACCGGCCGTCGCTTGCGGTATACACCGTCTGGGCCAGCACGTATGGGGTTGGCGATGCTGCTGTCATTGCCCAAGGCTCCGGTGTTGTTGGTGTTGCCCTCTACGGTGATGCACCACGTGCCGTCCCAGTTATCCACGAAGCCCACATGGGCGATACGCCGGAGATTGCTGTAGTGGATGCCGAAGATGTCGCCCACCTGAATGTCATTGCGAGGCAGGCGATGGGCAGTGCGAGCTGACCGCGAAGCAGCTCCGAAGGAAACCATCCGGTCCGTTGCGTAGACTGCCTCGCTCTTGTGCACATTCCCTGCGTGCTTGCTCGCAGTGACGGCAGAAGAACGCCACACCACCCGTTTCTCCGGGAAAAGCGCCGGGCTCCAGGGATTCCTAGGCTCGGCATATCCCGCCTGCCCGAAACACCAGCTCACGAAGGCTGCACACCATGAGTAACCCTCCCCTAGCCCGCAGTAGCGGAGGTATTCGGCTACCCGATCGCCGTCGTTGTTGCCGGTGGCTTCGCGGACGCCGATTTCGGAAGTGTAGATTTCACGCAAAGTCGGGGTTGATGGTTCACGCAAAGTCCGCAAAGGATCTTCCGCAAAAGCCGCAAAGAATTTTTCTTCTATGTCTTCTTGGAAATGTTCAGGGGAGCCGTGCTGGTAAAAAACCTTCGCGTCCTCTGCGAAGGAGCGAAGCAATTTAGCGCGCTTTGCGTGAAACAAAACTAAAACACCGCTACCAAGCAGCACACAAACGCATACAGCAGCCCAAAGAAGATACCGAGGTAAAACGTGATTTTTTGCCATGATTGTAAGGATTTGAAGTTGTTGGTAAAATAATGCCGTTGATAGTCGCGCAACACCGGCCAGAGCAGCCCGAGTAGCCAATGGCTTACGGTTAGAAAAGCAAGCAAGGAGAGCCCAGCAAGCAACAGCAAGGAGAGCGCCCCCACATCCACCACGGCGGCCGTGGGATCCAGCCAGCGCAGCCACCAACCGCTGAACACGAAGGCCATGCATAAGCCCAGCATGAAAGCCGCCTTCACCATCGCGGGGCTAACCAGCGCACGCAGCCATTTCAGCCAGCCCATCGTTTCCTTTTGGAGCTTTGTAAGCCCCGGCACCATCGCCATCCTGGATGAAGACGGTGCATTTCTGAATTCGATTGTTTCCATTTCAATTTTCGATTTGATGGAGCAAACATAATGGGGGTCACCTATCGGGAAAAGGGCATGGCCAGCATTGTCCGCCGCTGGCCGCGTGTGGCCGGAATTGTCCGCACAAGATTTGGTATAACCTTTGCTATGCAGGCTGTATGAACAACAACTACAGCAACAAATCAAAACATCTCGCTTTGGCCATATTGGCCGTGATGGCCACCGTAATGGTGTATGGGCAACAGCGTACCACGAATATCTCACGGAAGAATTCCTGGATAAAAGCAGGGGTAAATGCGGGTATTCCCATCGCGGATTTGGCCGACCAGAGTACCTTTACATTAGGCGCGGAGGTAAAGGGGCAATTGATGTCTACCCCGCATTGGGGGCTCGGCCTCACCAGCGGGTATACGCATTACTTTCCAGAAGAGGGGCATGAAAATTTCGGCTCCGTACCGGTGGGTGTATTTGCCCGGTATTATCCGGCAAGGCAGGGTTTCTTCGTAGGTACGGACTTGGGCTACAGCTTCCAGACGGGCAGCGAGCTGAATGGTAATGGCGGCATGTATGTACGGCCCCAGGTGGGCTACCACAAC
Source organism: Parapedobacter tibetensis (assembly GCF_024704835.1). Taxonomy (GTDB): domain Bacteria; phylum Bacteroidota; class Bacteroidia; order Sphingobacteriales; family Sphingobacteriaceae; genus Parapedobacter; species Parapedobacter tibetensis. Next base: position 57,570 of record NZ_JAMXBE010000010.1, on the reverse strand, counting down.
CGGCTTTGGAATATTTTTGGGTTTTACAACGGCATCTTCCGTAAAGAGGAAAACGGAGGCCACATCCAATACCTTGGTATTGGCACCACCTTCAACATCATGTTTAAGTAGCCTGTCTACTAAGAATACCCATAAAAAACGCCGCCACCGGAAAGCGGCGTTTTTTTATGGGCTAAAATCAAGCGGTATCGTCTTTCCTTCCCGTGTCGATAATATCGCTCATCAGGTAGTAGCGCATGCTACCGATCTTGAGGGGATGAGTGCGGTTTTCGGTACTTGAATAGCAAACTATCGAGTTCCAAATATTTTTCTCGCATGGTTCCCAGCGCAAAGGAAGCTGCCGAAGCGGTCAGGACTGAAAAGTCGAATACCCCTTTGATGCCCGTAGAGAATGTCATCGATAGCGCAAACAACAGCAATAAAACACCACTGAGTGTTGCGAACAATTCCGTTTTGAAACCAATCAGGAGAAACAAGGCGAACACTACTTCAGCCGCCGTGGCGATAAATCCTATCGTCGGTATTAATCCAGCTGCAACCCATGGATTTAACAATTGGGTGTATTCCAAAAAACTATCCCAATTGCCCCAAATAGTCACGTCCTCGTTCCAAAATCCGAGCCTGTCTGCCACCGCCGACAAAAACCCGACAGCAATTGCCAGCCGCAGGTATAGTTTGATTGTTCTTTGCATACCCTATTTTATCTTAAATCTGTTTGCTATTTCGCCAAGGAGGGTGTTGGAAAACTTTTCAGCCGCTCCAATGCAAATTTCAATTGCGGATTTAACAGGCAGGAAGTAACCGCTATGCCAGCTACAATCAAAGGTGATAGGGCATCCCCATACATACCTGTTGCCAGGTGTGAGATTACGGCACCTATTGTCACAAAAAACAAGCCTGCATAGGCACTGATTTTAAAAAGCGCAGGGATCCGTGGTATGCTCAACGTAATTCCCCCAAGAATTTTCCCAAGCCCTATTATTGACATCGCATACAGCGGGTAGCCCAATTGTTCAAAAACATCGACTTGATAGGCTAGTTGGAAGAATTGACTTGCTCCGCCGACAAGCATCCCGATGATGGTAATGGCGGTAGTAATCTTAAAGATAATGTTGCGGGTTCTTGCTGAACCTGTTTTTGAATTGCTTTCTGCGTTCATCATTTCTGAAATATTTTATGTTTATACCTCAATAATGATTGAACACTTTGAAATTGGACAAATGGAGAGCTTAATCTTTTAAACGTTCCATTTTTTGCACTAATGTTTGTTTGTCAGCTTCCGTTTTGGCCAATGCAATCGCCTTCTGAAAATTCACTTTTGCCTCTTGGTCATCAATACCGGAATAGAGCAGGCCCAGCAGTGTAAAATAAAAATGGTTGTTCTCCAATTTTATCTTTTTGGCTTCTACCAAAGCTGGTTGTGGCCCATGTACTTTATAAAAGGCAAAAAGCCTGTTTAAAGCCACGCTTGGGGAATAATTGATCAAGAGAAGCTGGTCGTACAATTGCAATATATCTTTCCATTTTTCATCGCTGTCCTGTTTGATACAATGCCAGTATGCAATCCTTGCCTCCACATGGTATGAACTCATTTCGTGCCCTTCTGCTGAGCGGTTTAGAAAATGAATCCCTTTCTGTACCAATCCCATTTCCCATAACGATTCATCCTGTTGTTCGTACAAAATCAACGCATCATCAAGGCCTTTCCTGGCATCAAAACGGGAAGCATGGAAACACATCAGGGCGATCAATGCATTTGTTTTTGGTTGGTCTGTTTTTTCATATTCGGTAAGCATAATACCCAAGCGCATGGCTTCCAGACATAAATCCTTTTGTAGGATTTGATTTTGCGTTTTGGAATAATACCCCTCATTAAACAGCAGGTAAATAACATGCAACACATTGTCCAACCTATCGGGTATTTCAGTTTCAGCAGGGAATTCCAATTCAACTTTTTCTGTCCTTAGCTTTTCCTTCGCCCTAAAAAGTCTTTTGTTAATGGTGTCCTTTTTTGATAAAAAGGCTTCGGCTATTTCGTCAATACCAAACCCGCAAAGGATGCGAAGTGCCAATCCGATTTGGGCCTCACTTATTATAACCGGGGTGCAGATGGCAAAGAGCATTTGTAGTTGACTATCTTTTATATTCTGTTCCGAAAAATTCAATTCCCCTATTTCTTTGGCCTTGTGGTTATCCATCAGTTCAGGAGCAATTTTTTCCTCGAAAATTTTATGCCGTCTAAAATGGTATAGCGTTTTTTGTTTGGCCACGGTATATAACCACGCTACCGGATTTTTAGGGATTCCTTTCACGCCCCAAGTCTCCGCGGCCAATAAAAAGGTTTCGCTCACAATATCCTCGGCAATTTCTATATGTTGCAGTCCATACATCTTACTGATGACCGCCACCATTTTTGAAAATTCCTGTTGAAATATTGTTTTTAAAGATTCGTGTTCCGTTTCCATAATTTAATTACAAAACCCACGGTTCCACTCGGGAACGTGGGTTTTGCTTTTTGCTATATCCTTGTTAAGAACCATAAATCGGTCTGATCTCCACGCTACCGCCCTCGTCAATTGCGGGGCAACCGTGCGCCAAGGTCGTCGCATCATCAAGATTTTCTGCCTTGATAATAATAAAACTACCCAATTGTTCCTTGATTTCCACAAAGGGACCATCGGTAATCATGCCCCCGGGTTTTAGTACTTTACCTTCCATAGCCAATCGTGGGCCATGACTTGCCAATTTTCCCTGGGAAGCGATATTCCCCGCCCAGTCTTTCCATTTTTTGGAAAGCGTTTCCATTTCTTTGGGAGAAGCATTGCTGTAGTCATAATTGGGTTGACGGAATAATAGCATAAATTCTTTCATCTTTTTTATTTTTTATGGTTTACATATACTCCAATAATGATTGAAATCCCATGAATTGGACATCTTTTTTAAATATAGGTATTCCATCTGCTATTCACGCCGCATCGCCGGCATTTTGGCGGACGCCTAATCATATCCCCGATTCACAAAGCATTCAGGAACTCCAAATACAGCGGCACACTTTTTTCAACCCATTCCGGAGAAGCATTATACTCCATCCCATAGTACGCGAAAAAATGCCGATAATCTGCTCTTACATATTCAGCAGTCAGTTCAAAAGGCCGGGTCAATTCGGCAAGGATATATTTATACTTTTCGTTGGGGCGATTCGTGTTCGTCTATTCCGGCCGATATCGCGAGGGCTATATGCTTACCGGACAGCTTGTAACCGCTTTTGCTGCCATAAGCCCAACCATGCACCAGTACTTCATCGATCCATTTTCTAATAAATGACGGACAGCTATGCCAATATACCGGAAATTGGAATACGACCCGATTGTATCGCTCGACAAGGCGCTGCTCTGTCAATTTTCTCATCGGGATAAGCCTCGTACAACTGGTGAATGACATACTTTTCAGGAAATTTTTTCAACTCTTCTACCCATCGTTTATTGATGACCGAATGTTTAATATCCGGGTGGGTAACGATTACCAATGTTTGCATCATATTAATATTTTATTCAAGGCAAAAATAAACCAGCTAATCATACGTTTTAACCCAAAATCGAGCCCCAATTAGTTCGTTTGGATAGTATCGAACTAACCCAAAAAAAGACGCCTGTACTTTGGCAAAAAAGTACAACTATGGCGGAGTCCTCATCTGGACGCACTAAGCGGTATGTTTCGAGCAAACACAGTACATTAGCAGAAACATTAGACGCGGTCCAATGCTTGACATCAATTTGCTAACCTTCTTTAACGCGTTTACCGCAGGCGCCCTGTGGTTGCTCGGCGTTTTGTTTTTGTTCAACGTAAACGGCGTAAACGTGGCCGGTAATCGATGGCTTGGTGTGTTTTACTGCATTCTGGCCTGCATGTTTTCCCAGCTTTTCCTGGAAAATTTGCGAATTGGGCAACGTCTGCTGCTCTATCTACTTGAGCTGCCCAGATGGGCTATGCTTCCATGTTTTTATATGGCCATAGCCTATTTTGTGGCTCCTACTGCGCCCAAAAAAAATTTGGTTCTTACACTTTGTCCCCTTTCTGTTTTTCCTTGTTTTTTCGCTCGTATACCTGCTGCCCAGTTTTTTCAATATTGGGGTTGTTCAGCATGCAGGTAGTCTATGTTTCCCCGGCGCTGTATTTTTTGGGGTTACCGCACTCACCTATCTTACGCTGACACAGCGTTCGATCTACGCCATAGAACCCTATCAACCCGTGGCCACCGACGAGGGTTTTCAGAAAAAACCATTGTACGAACGGCTTACACCGCAACAGGTAGACGAACTAAAAAATAGGGTGTTAATAAAAACGACGGCAGAAAAACTACACCTCGACCCCAGTCTCACCCTTTCGGTGCTTTCGGATAAAACAGGGATAAGCGCGCACGAACTTTCCTATGTCCTGAATAACGGATTGGATAAAAATTTTTACCAGTTCATCAACGAGCTGCGGACGGAGGAAGCAAAATCGCTCTTGCTATCAAAAGAAACCAGCCATCTTGATATGCTTGGCGTTGCGACACGGGCCGGTTTCAACTCCAAAACGACATTCTATACCACATTTAAGAAAGCCACGGGCGACACCCCGGGCATACCTAAAAGCCCGTTCAAAACCTTCAAGATAGCGTGTTTTTCGTTCAGATGCATCCATCCGAACTCATCATCGTCGACAACCGGTTATCATTGCATCATACATAACAACGAATATTATGAAAACAATGAAATCATTCAAATTGTCGATCGGCCACAGCATCCGCGTTGCCGTATGGAGTATCTTATTAACAGTCAGAAGTTCTAACCTGCTGAACTACTGAGGAGTGTGTTTTATATTTCTGAAAATGAGTTAGTTAACAGTCGGATTTCTCATTTTCATTTTCACTCTTTTTATTGCTGTAAAGTATTTGTAAAGTACTTTGCAAAAATTAGAACGAGTTCCTACTATCATTATGCATTCTTGCAGAAACTGCCGCGAAAATACAGCTACGAATTAAATTCTGCAAATTTTTCTAAAAACGGATCAGATTTTTTTGATGGGAATCAACCCTGCCTGCAGCCCCCATAGGAAAATTGCATCCGCCTCAAGATGCAGGAAACCATAGACCGTACCACCATACGTGGTACGCTTCTGTGTTTAACATTTATGGAATCGGTATTGAAAATCGCAAGAGGGGGTTGCCCGCGCTTGGGAAGGAGCTTGATATGGATAAGCAGGAGGTGACCGACTGATCCATTAGGTTTCCCCTGACCATATACCCTGTATCGCCGTAGAAGTACAGTATACATTCTTCTGCCACCAACCATGGCGGCAGAAGAATGTTGCTGCCAACAGCACTATCGTTTACTAATCCGCATAGAGCACGTTGATCGCTACTTCGTAAAAATCATCCCCTTTTTTAATGAATGGAGGGGCTTCACCCCAGGCTTTCAGCGAGGTTAAATAGAGTGTAAATACATTTTTGACCGGTAGCGGATCCAAATAGCCCGGGCTGAAACCGGAGGTCCGATAGGGTGAACCGCCGTAATCAAGCAGCGGTTCTCCCGTTGCGCTATCGACAAATTCAAAATAATACTGATAGTCAATGGTACCATCAGGAACATCATATGGTAAAGTCACATAGGCAGCTTCGTCTATCTGCCCGGCAAGGTTACTGATGGTCCCCACCTCAACAACGGTTTCGTTCCATTCTTCGTCGGCAATCTTCACAAATACCTTGATGTCGGTCTGCGCAAATGGGATGAGATCCTGCGCGTAATTAGCGATTCTCAGTTTGATATGGCCATCCGGTGCGGTTTCCTCCGAGGCCTGCCCATCCGGATCGATAAATGTAACCGGAGCGTCCATCGTAGGTTGGAATAGGTAATACACCTGTTTTCCATCAGCTATCACATTGACCGTCGTGTCGCATACCACCTGATTGTTGCGGGTATCATAAAACTCGAAAGTCCCCTCTCCCTCCACTACCCTGACTTTCCCGTCAGCGCCAGCGTTCCAATCGATTGGAGCGCCGTTGTATCGCATCGCGATAAACACCCCTTCTGGATTCGATCGGAGTGCGGTGCGCAAAGGATCGAAATAAACATCCACAAACTCGTGGTATGACTTCACGTAGTCCCCTTTTTCACAGGAAGACAACCCCGCTGCCATTAGGGCCACCCACCAAATAGTTGCTTTTTTTTTCATGTTTCAGTGCAGTTAAAAATTATAGGTCAACGACAAGCTGATGCGTTGTCCTTCCTTCCGGCGGTACATGATGGTGTCGCCGTCTTCCTTATTGAATTTGTTGTCTCCCTTATGGTGCACCCAGTCGCTTTCTTCGCCACCTCCGGTCATTAACTCAGAGTTACGGTAAAAAAACGTCCATTTATTCAGCAGGTTCGCCATATTCAGCTTTAGCTCTGCCCTTTTCTTAAAAAACCGGGCATACAGCTGCGCATCCAATTGACCGGGTGCCTTTTCATATTCCACGGCGTTCTCGATAGCCGCCGTAAGGTTGGTCCGGTATCCCCGTTGGTTGTAGCTCGCCGTAGCGCCAAACTGGTCTCCCCAATACCCCATTCCGAGGTTGAGCAGCCAGGGCGATTGCCCAAGCAGCGGCCGGTCCTGTTCCCCTAATCTTTGCTGCCTGAATTCGGAATTACCCTGGTCATCGATAACCTCTGCCATCCAGGGCGACATCACCTTCACTTTGGATTTCAGTAAACTTCCGTTACCATAGACAAAGATATCCTCCCACCAAGGCTGATCGCCCAAAAAGCCCAGGTGCTTACGGAATTCCATTTCCAGACCCAGGTTGGTTGCAGATTCCATGTTGGTCATCGTGTACTGTCCGCTCTGAAATGCCGGATTCATGATCAACTCAATCGGCCTGTCCAGGTATTTATGATAGCCCGTTAGGGAAACGATTTCGCCGGGCGACGGATACCATTCCAGGCGCACATCCACGTTGTCTATCAGGGTAGACTCCACCCGGTCACCGCTGATGTTGGCATCCAACTCATAGTCGTAGAACCCGAAAAAGGAGCTTTCCCGGAAATCGGGACGGATAACCGTTCGCGAATAGGACGAGCGTACATTGAAGGTGCCGGTCACCTCATAGGTGGCATTGACCGAAGGCAGCCAGCGCCAGCCGTTTTCCATCACCCCCTTCCGGAAACTGATGAACTCATCAGGGTTGGGCCCGTACAGCCGCTTCAGCATATCCTCCTGGCTGCTGTTCAGCTCGAAGGACTCGCCCCGTACACCATACACTAGGCGCAGCTTGTCCCACAGTTTCTGGTCGGCCATTACATAGACCGAATGCGATTGGATGCGTCCGTCAAACACCGGGCCGTTGGTCTGCTGGGCCCAGTAATAGGCCTGGTTGACACCACTGCCCATGTTGGCCGGATCCAACACCTCTTCATAAGGCGCTTCGATAAGGCTGCCACGCGATGAAAACGGAATCATCCGCAGGATGTTCAGGTCGCGCTGTTTGTCATACCCCTGGTAACCCAGTTTTACCAGCGTGCTGACGGCCTTTCCCGTGCCGAAAGTCTTCGAGAAACCGGCCGCCCAGTTGTAGTCCATTTCATCTACGTGCGTCCACATGCGCGAATCTTCCGACAGCGCATCCGTGCCTGCTTGTCCATGGTTAGCGATATTGGGTGTCTGGAAATAATATTGGTCGCCGAGCTGCATGGTGAGCTGGTATTTGAATTTGCGCTCATCGAGGATGCGCTGGGTAATCTTATTGAAGGCGACCATCCCGGTGGCCTTGATGTCCCAGGGCAGCTGGTATTCACCGCTCAGCTGGTGCTGCTGCAACGCCATTGCTTCCGGCAATTGGTATTGTTCCTTATATGGCTTCGGATTGTGGCCAAGATCCGGATAATTCAGCCGGACAGCCTCGTTGTAGTTATTGCTGTACGTGCGGGCATACATATTTTTCAGGACCACCTTGAAGCCGCTGCCCTGCAGCCCGAGGTTGGCCACCAGGCCGCTATTGCTGTTGAAGCGGAAGGATTTGCCGGCGCCGTTGTATCCATACTTCGTGCTATCGGCATACTGCGCGCCACCGAATGGCGTGCCCCTCAGGTTGTTGAATTCATACAGCTGCTGGTCGTTGCGCAGGCTGGCACTGGCCGAAAAACCGAAGCGCATCCCATCAGCAAAATTATATACCCGGCCCAGGCTGAAGCGGTAGTTCTGGTTCGGCCTTCCGGAGGTCTTGTGGAGTTTCAGCGGTTCTGCCGACAGGCGCTTCGACTGGCCTACGGCATCTAGGCTGCTATATGGAATGCCGGCACCCGGGTAGAGTTCCATGTCATCGGTATTGGAGCCGGGTATTCCCGGCGGCGGCACGTCTTCATTCTGGAAACTCCAGGAAAGGATCCCTTCAGGCTGCTTGGCCGATTTATCGAAAAACCCGAAATATTCGCTGGCATGCCGCTGGCCCAACTGGTAGATGTCGCTTCCGATGGACTGGCTGTTGAAGCCCGATCCCACCTGTATACTCGTAAAGTTCCGGTCGGGGATATCCAGCGTGTTAATGGATACCTGGCCGCCGGAAAACTCCGAAGACACGTCAGGCGTGGCCGTTTTGTTGACCACCACGCTGCTGACCATCTCGGTGGGGATGATGTCGAACGAAAAATCACGCTTGTTCATGGAGGTGCTGGGTATCGCCACGCCGTCCAGCATGGCTTGGTTGTACCTGTCGGACATGCCGCGCACCACCACGTTTCTGTTGTTGATGGTCGTCAGGCCCGAAATACGTTTCAGCACCTGCCCCATATCGTTATCCGGTGTACGGGCTATTTGCTCGGCACTGATGCCATCGGTCACCGACGCCGCATTTTTTTGCGCGGCATAAAGGCCTTCCACCGACGCTTTCTTGTAGCCTGCTGTTACCGTGACCGTCCCTAGCTCTGCGGTGGATACCGATAGGGATATAGCCAGCGGGGTCATTTCCCCGGCTCGTATGTTTACGCCCGTAACACGCTTCGTCTGATATCCAAGGTAAGAGACTTCGATGGTGTAAGCGCCCGCAGCAAGCTGGAATGAATAACTGCCATCAACAGCACTTTGGGCAGAGCGGTTTAATTCTACTACCTTTACCGTGGCTCCGGCCAGGGTTTCGCCACGGTTGTCCATAATCTTGCCGGAGATGCGGCCGGGTTGCTGGGGTTTGGCCTCCGGCTCTTCTTTTCGTTTTACGATGATTTTTTTATCCTTAGCCGTGAATTCCAATAGGGTTCTTTGTTCCAATTGGCTCAGCACAGCCGCAAGGTTGTTTCCTACCTTATCAAGTGCTACTGGTTTGTTGAGCAGGGCATTGGCGTGCTGGTCCATCATCAGGAAAGAGTAGCCTGTCTGGCTTTCTATGTCTTCAAAAAGCATAGCCAGTGTTTTCTGTCCAGGCTGGGCAGCATAGGGTACATGCTCTAAATTTTGTGCACGTCCTGCTGCCGGGGACACTGTAAGGAAAATCATGTTGATGAAGAACCCGATTACAGTTATTTTCATAAAGTATAGAATAACAGAAGCGTTTGGATTTTTGGCCCCGAATATTTTGCCAGGGTGTTTTTTTTTCATATTTTTATCGAATACGTTTTTTAAGTTTCACTGATTTGAATGACGTTGTTAAGCCGGCATGGATCAGATGCCGGTTTTTTTATGGTAGCCATTGCCTGGCAAGGGTCGACCGATTGTTCTTTTCTGTATGCCTACATTCCTTTTTTGCTTGTTAAATAGATTACATCTCCTTCTTTTCTAAAATGTACCCCTCCGGCCATTTTGAGGTATCCGAGAACTTTTTCAAGGGATTCGTTTTCGAAGCTGGCCCATAATTGGCGATCTGCCATGTCTTTGTCGATCAATACGATTTTTACGCTATAGAGCTTTTCGATCTTCCGGGCGGCTTCCTCCAAAGGCGTATTTCTGAACACCAATTTGTTGGTGATCCAGCCATTGACGGTGGCTTCGTTGAAGTCCTGCCGGTATATGCGTCCTTCGTTGCGATCGTACAGGAGTTGCTGTCCGGGATGGAGGGCGTAGCTATGTTCGGGTTCGTTTTCTTTCGAAACTTCCACTTTGCCGCTAAAGAGGGATATTCGGATGTCCGGGCTGCCTGCAAATGCGTCGATATTGAACGATGTGCCCAGTACCCTCGTAGTCAATAGTTCGGTTGTTACGAGGAACGGATGGAGCGTATCCCTTTTCACTTCAAAAAAGGCTTCTCCCTCCAGAAAGACCTGCCGTTTGTCCCCGGCAAATGTTTCCGGGTACCGTAGCCTACTTTCCGGGGCAAGGTAAACTACGGTACTATCTGCCAGTATCAATTTCAGTTTTTGTTTGGGCAGCGTATTTTTTTCGATGTATACAATTGCCCCAGACTGGTTTTCGGATGTGTATCGAAAAAGAAACAGCAAGCAGAAGATGGTAATCGTGGCAGCGGCAGCTCCCCAATAATACCATCGGTTGCCTCGTGTCTTTTTTTGGGCAGGATATGGTGCCACATCGGTGATACCGTATTTTTCCTTTGTCTTGTGTAGCGCACTTAAAGCTGATAGCGCATCGCTGGCACTTGATCCGGCCAGCCATATCGTCTTGATGTTCTCAAACTCGGTTTCGTTCCCTTTAGACAGCGCAATCCAGTCGGCGAGTTTTTCATTTTCATCCAGCGTGGTTTGCTTGGAAAGGTAACGGGTAATGAGTAAATAGACTTCCTGATCTTCCATAGTATATAGCTGCCATTTTCTGGCTACTATATACGAAGAGCCACAGACAGCTTTAACTCCTTACAGGAAAAATGAAGATTAATGATAAGATAATATAAGAGGGAGTATTGTGAATAAAAGGTTAGGTTTCTATTTACCTAATGTAAACACGGCTGTTTTCAGGAATAATAATGCGCGGTACATGTGTGTTTTCACCGAATGGATTGAGATGTCCAATAATGCGGCGATCTCTTCATAGGTAAGCTTATCATTTCTGTTCATCAGGAACACCATCCGGCTACGCTCCGGCAGTTTGCCAATTAGGTGCCTGATACACTCATCAAGTTCTTTATACTGTAAAATACTGTCCGGTTCGTTATGAATGCTATCGGCAATAGCTGTATGTTCCGTACGATCCGCTTTGCGTTCGTAGATCCTTTCCCTGTTAAGTTCCTTTAATATCCTGTTTTTAACCGAGGTATAGAGGTATGCTGCGATAGACGCGGAAATATCCAGCCCATGACGGCGTTCCCATATATAGCCGAATACGGCACACACGCTATCTTCTGCACCATCGCTTGGGTAAGGCATCAAGCTCTTGGCAAAGCGGAGCAATCCGCTGTAATGGGTTAGGAACAGCTGGTCAAACGCTACCGTATCGCCCTCAGAAATCCTTCGCAAGAGCTCTCTGTCCTGTATATCAATTCTCTTTGTCACTTCGCAAATCTACAGGTTTAATGTTATCGGTATGTTAAGTCATTTGCGGAGGTATGTAGTGTCAAATCTGACTTTGTAGGATTTCTTCCGCGCGCGTTTGCGAACTGCCCGTTTCATGATGAAAATCAATAGAAGCCTTTAGTATTGACTGCGGTTAACTGTCAGTTAATCTTGAGCTATTGGTCTTTTTTTTGGAGGGAGGTAATCCACCCAAAAAGCTGGCATCCTTGCAGAAACTGCTTAGAAAACACCGCTAAGAATTAAATTCTGCAAATTTTTCCAAAAACGGATTAGATTTTTTTGTTAGCGATTAATAAGAAAGGCACCCTCATTCTTAAACACCGATGATGAAAGGTTATTATGCCGAGGCAAAAAGTCATCCATATAATCGGCCCAGCTCTCCCTGAGCATCCATGAACCTTGCTGATCCCAGATATAATCATGTCCCAAAAGTATAGGGTCACTCCCAAAAGGATTGGCATCTGTCCGTGCTAAGCAAAACGCGTAAATTTCAACCGAAGCATATCGTTTTTTTAGTACGGTAGCAACTGCCCTGATAGTAGCGCCGGTAGTGACCACGTCATCGATTATCCAAACCCGTTTTTTACCCCAGCCAAAAACATTCCCCAATTTATACACGTTTTCCAATTCCCGTTCCCGTTCAAAGCGGTTCAGCCCCGTTAGCTTTGTCGTGTTCCGTTTCTTTTGGAGGAGATCCGGGAGAAACCCGCATCCTACCTTTGAGGCAATGGCAACACAAAGCAAGTCCAATGGTTTGGGATCCGCCTTAAAAAGCACGGCCGTTTCCGGATGGCCTAGGGCACGGACCAAAATATCACCTCTTTCCAAACCAATCTTTTCCTCGGGATTACCGACTCGTTGAAAAAGGTTTACCGCCAACGGTTCACCTACGGCCCAAACCCGCAGCTGTCCCCGGTATTTTGATAACATTTTACATTTATAAGCCTTTCGATCATTCATTATTTCCCAAATGCAGCGAGCTCCTATCGAGGCCTCCATGTTTCGAATTTGAGTTCTCGATAAATGCCGAAGTAAATAGGAAGTACCCAGAATCTTCTAACCTGTATCTCTCTGAGAGTTTGAAAAAGTTTTCATTATTTTAACACCTCATTAACAATTTACTTAGTAATTTTGGCTGGCTATGTTACTCGAAGAATATGGAATCGCTTTATCACCTATCCGATGGTCAATTGATCGGCCTGCTGAACCAGGATAGCGAAGCCGCATTTACGGAAGTTTACAGGCGGTATTTCGACGTGTTGGACAGGCATGCCTATAAAATGACATACGGTGATGACGGTTCCTGTGATCTTGTCCACGACGTGTTTGCCAACCTATGGGTAAGAAGGAGAGAATTGATCAACATCTCCGGATCTGCGCTGAAATATTACCTCTACGCGGCCACCCGTAATGCTGTGTTGAATGACCTGCGCCGTAAGCGATACCTGGAGAAAAATCAACGCGATTTTGCCCGTTATGCGTCGACGAGGATGACCGCGCCCGATCAGCAGCTGGTGGACGCACAGACTCAATCTGCCCTTGATAAGGAAATAGGTGGTCTTCCTGACCGTATGCGGGAGATATTTTTGCTACGCCGAAACGAGGAGCTCAGCTACGCACAAATTGCTGAAAAGTTAAATCTTTCTAAACTGACTGTCAAAACCCAAATGCACAATGCCATCTATAGGCTTTGGAAGAAATTTTCAACCATTCTTATATTTTTGATAATCAGAACTTTGAATTAAACTAAGGTTCTTCACTTAATTTTCTTTCATTTCGGTCTACAACCGCAATGCACTTTTGGTGTATTATCAAATAACCAATGGCGGGATAAGTTAGAAAATACCTGGCTAAATTTATTAGGTATGACAACGAAACAAGCGAAAATATTGTTTGAAAAGTATCGACAAGGCACTTGTACACGCGACGAAAAGGCAATGATCGAAGAATGGTATGCCGACGCTTTGGCCAGCGACCTACGCCCTGATATTCCGGAAAGCAAAATGACCCATGACCGTGAAATGGTGCTTGCCCGTTTGCGCAAAACGTTGCTTCACGCGGATACCCCGCACAAGCCGGAACGTCTCCGTTGGGGTAAGTCTGCACAATACTGGTCAATGGCTGCCGCCCTGCTTCTCGTCTCGGCTGTCGGCCTCTTTTTTTTCAGGAATAGCGGATCTGACGACTGGCGGACCATCGCTGCGTCAGAAATCAGTCCAGGCGGTAACCGGGCGGTACTCGCCCTGGCAGATGGCAGGCAGATAAGCCTAGACAGTAACCAAACGGGAATCATCATGGCAGCAGGGACTATCAGATATGCAGACAACATATCCTTGAGAGCTATCAATTTGGGCGAAACCGAGTTGGTCCAACAACTCGCGCTTTCGACTTCGTTGCGTGGCCAATACCAGGTCACACTTTCCGACAGCACAAAAGTTTGGCTCAATGCAAGCTCAACGTTGAAATATCCCTCCCGGTTTACTGAGGACCGTCGGATGGTCGAATTGGAAGGAGAAGCCTATTTCGAAGTATACAAAAATGAAAGGGTACCTTTTATCGTAAAAAGCAAGGGGCAGGAAGTCAGGGTATTGGGCACGGAGTTCAACATTTCGGCCTATAACGACCAACAGGATATAACGACCACCCTGGTCAATGGTACAGTGCAAGTGACGGCCTATACGGGGATGCAGCAAGGTAATGCGGTGCGTGAAATACTCAAACCCGGGCAGCAAGCCATAAACAGTGATGGTGAAATCGAAATCGGCGACGCTGAAATCGAGAATGCCATTGCCTGGAAAAAGGGCTACTTCCGTTTCTCAGAAGACCTCGAAAGCATCTTGCAGCAGGTATCCCAATGGTACGACGTAAGCGTAACGTTTAAAGACGAATCGTTAAAGGGCGAACAGATTTTTGGAATAGTGCACCGGAAATGGACGCTTGGAGATGTGCTTAAAATGCTCGAAGCCGCATCTGACGCCCGGTTTGAAGTGACAACGAATGGGAAAGAAAGGAGGATTAGCGTAATGAGGTAAACGTGTACCAACATTCCCAAAAAAAGCTTCCGGATTGCAGCCGGAAGCCTGAATGCCTGGGAATATCCCCCGCTAGGCGGGGTTAATCAAACTGTGGTGATAATTTAATTAATAAATCCAGACCCTGCGAAGTTAGCAATAATTGCTGATTCAAGGGGTTGCATTACAATTTTATGATTAAAAATTTAGAGGAATGCGGTCTCACGAAAGACACATTGAATGTATTGGAATTGCCGAATCTCCTGCCCGATGTCAGCCCCATTAACGGAGCAAGGGTGGGAAACCTGACCATCGTCAAAAAATGGCTTATGCGTATTTATACCCTTTTCAGTTTACTGACCATCGTAATGATTTCCGCTTTTGCAGCAGAAACAACCGCCCAGCGGGTGACGTTGGAGAAGAGAACAATGGCATTTGAGGACGTCATCACATCGTTCAGTGAGCAAACCGGTTTCAATTTCATTATGAAAGGAGATCTGATGCAGGCTCAACCGGCCATCGAGCTGGAACTTAAGAACGTTCTCCTTGACGAAGCGTTGGAAGAGCTTTTTTCCGGCCGGCCATTCACCTTTGAGATAAAGGATGAATTGAAATTGGTTGTGGTAAAAGAAAAAACCATTCCCGAACGAATCGGGGGTTCCTTTGGCAATGGAGGGAAGGACGGTAACGATGTACAGCAAAAAACCATAACGGGTGTCGTCACCGATACACTGGGCACACCAGTTGAAAGCGTCACCATACGGCTCAAGGGCAGCCCACTCGCAACTTATACCAATCAACTGGGGGAATTTACCCTGCAGGCCGTACCGACCAACGGCATACTCGAAGTACAGCGGATAGGCTACGAACCACAGGAAATCTCCATTAATGGGCGGCAACGCTTGGTCATCGAACTCCGCGCCTCACTTTCCCAATTGGACGAGGTTGTGGTGATCGGCTATGGAACACAGGTAGCCGAGGAAGTAACAGGGGCTGTTTCCACAGTTAATGCAGCCGATTTCAACCAAGGTGCCTTTACAGATGCAGCAGAACTGGTACAGGGAAAAGTAGCGGGTTTAAACATCACTACGCCAGATGCTGATCCCTTGAGCACTTCCCAGATCAATTTAAGGGGTGTTATTACGCTAGCGTCGGGGTCGCAACCTTTGATATTGATAGATGGGGTTCCTGGCGATCTTGACGAAGTTTCACCAGAAGAAATCGAATCGATCAATGTGCTAAAGGATGGTTCGGCGGCAGCCATTTATGGAACCAGGGGCTCCAACGGTGTTATTCTACTAACCACCAAGAGCGTAAAAAGAGATATAAAACCAACAATTTCTATTAAAAGCAGCTTGAACGTTCAAGCCATCGCCAGAAAACTGGATTTCTTGAATACCGACGAATACCGGGAAAAAGTTCAGGAAGGATTGCCGGGCGCTATTGATCAGGGGGCGAGTACCAACTGGCTGAAAGAGGTAACACGCTCGCCTATTTCACAAATTCATGATATAAGCCTTCAGGGCGGAAACAGGGCCAGTAATTATATTGCGAGCCTTAGGTATAGTAGTCAAAATGGAATCATGAAGAAATCCAATGACAAAAAAATATATCCGCGTTTCGAGGTAAATCATTCCATGTTTGATGATATGCTAAAGATTACTGCCAATATTAATGCGTACACACAAGAATCTTTTGCAGGGTCTCCTGGTGGCGGGTATAATCAGGCCGTTTATTACAACGCCCTTATTTATAACCCAACAGCTCCCTTAACGAATGAAAATGGCAGCTGGTTCCAAAACCTGGGCAGGCATGCGTATGATAACCCGGTGGCCCTCCTGGAGGAAACGAGGGGTATAAATCAAAATAACAAACTTAAATACTACGGTACGGCTACATTTAATCCAACACAGGACTTATCCCTCAGGATACTGGGTTCGAGGGATGTAACGAAGGAAATGCTGGGCTATTACGAAACCAAGGCCCATACCTCTACGCTGCGGGACGGACGAAACGGCTTTGCTTCAAGAAGGAACATAAGAACACAGGAGGATCTCTTTGAGGCTACCCTGGAATATGATAAAACTTTTTTTGAGGATCATAACATCGCTGCGCTGATCGGACATACCTGGTTTACCCAAAATTATCAGGATGCCGGGTTGCAGAATTGGGATTTTCCAACGGATGAATACGATTATAACCTCATACAAACAGGACTTGCCCTTACCAGGGGGGAAGCAATCCAGTCCTCTTATCAATCTGAAAATAAATTAATCAGTTATTTCTTCAGGATAAACTATAATTTCATGGGCAAATATTTACTCGCCGCAAGTATTCGGCGTGAAGGTTCGTCAAAATTTGGAATTAACAATAAATGGGCGAGTTTTCCTGCGATATCTGCAGGCTGGAATCTGCACAAGGAACCTTTCCTAAGCTCAAGTACAATTTTGAACCAGCTGAAATTACGTGTAGGATTCGGCCTAACCGGGACGATCCCGGAAGATCCATATCCCTCCCTAAGCACACTGAATTACAATACCCGGAGTTATATTGACGGAAATTGGATCCAAACCATAGAACCTACGACCAACCCGAACCCTAATTTACGATGGGAAACCAAAGAGGAGATCAATCTGGGTATTGATTTCGGCCTCTTTGGACAACGCATTTGGGGGTCCGTAGACCTTTACCAGCGGACAACCCGGGATATGATATGGGATTACAGTGTACCGGTACCCCCCTATTTATTCAATTCCATTACTGCCAACGCCGCAACGATGAAGAACAAAGGCTTGGAAATAACGTTGAATGCCTCCGTTATTGAACGGTCGGACTTCCAATGGAACACAGCGGTAAATTATGCCACCAATACCAATGAAGTTATTTCACTGACCAACGACAATTTTCAACTAGCCAGTGGTTACCTTGATGTCGGAGCTACCGGCGAACCTATTTTACAAACCACACACCGGATACAAATAGGGGAACCCATCGGTAATTTCTTCGGCTATCATTCAGTAGGGGTTGATGAAGAAGGACATTGGTTAATAGCAGGGGAAAATGGGGAAACTAAGCCCATATCGGAACAAACCGGTGACGATAAGCGTGTTTTAGGTAACGGCCTTCCAGACTACTACTTGAACTGGAACAACACCCTTACCTATAAAAATCTTGATCTCAGCATACAAATGCGAGGGGCTTTTGGGTTCCAGATTCTGAATATGGCCAGGATGTTCTACGAAACACCCACCATGCTGACACGGGGTAATGTCCTTAACTCGACCTTCGATCCTGTCTATGGACAACAATTGGCCCTCGACCAAGAATTGCAGTACATTAGCCATTACGTAGAACGCGGTGATTACTGGAAGATCAGCAATGTATCCTTGGGATACAATATGGATTTAAAGCATTCCGCATTTTTTAAAGTATTAAGGTTTAGTGCCACAGGAATTAATCTTGCAACCCTAACGGGATACTCCGGAATTGACCCTGAGGTGAACAGTGTAGGTCTTGATCTTGGAATTGACCATAGATACCGATATCCCTCAGCTAGGACCTACATTCTTGGCCTATCGTTAACTTTTTAAACTGGAATCATGAAACCATCACGATTTATTCATCCACAGTGTGACGAATAAATCTGATAGCTTCATCGCCTTAAACAAACAATTTATTAAGATGAAAAATACACAACGTATACTTATTATATTTTTGTCGGTTTTAATTTTTGGATGTGATCATGATCTTGATCCCACTGTCTTTTCTTCGGTTACAGAAGAAACCTACGAGTTTTCGGAAGAAGATCTACAGAGTACCATTGGGACGGTATACGCCAGCATGCGTCCATGGTGGAACCATCAGCATTTTTATATGGCCCAAGAACTTCCTGGTGACGCCATTGTAATGCCTGCAAATCCTTCAGGATGGGATGATGGAGGTATCTATAGGAATTTACACTTGCACAACTGGAATTCGTTGGAACGATCTATTCCAAATATGTGGGAAGGATTTTATCGAGGCGTTTTTTATTCGAACCGGGTCATCGAGCTGATTGAAAGCGGGGCTCTTCCAATATCAGCAGGTAAAGAGGCTATTCTTTCTGAAATGAGGGTTGCACGTGCTTTTTTTTATTGGTTGATTATGGACAATTTCGGAAATGGCCCTTTGGTGAAATCAACATCACAGGACCTGCCTGAAAGCGCTACTCGTGAAGAAATTTATGCATTCATAGTCACCGAAATAAACGAATCCCTTCCCAATCTGAATGAGGAGAAAAATAGCCTTATGTATGGGCGTTTTAATAAATGGGCTGCTAAAATTTTATTGGCAAACGTCTATCTTAATTCGGAAGTGTATGTTGGACAACCAAATTGGGAGGAATGCCTTGTACAAACCGATGATATTATAAACTCCGGAAAATATGCATTGGAGACCAATTACAGCGATGTTTTTCGTACGGACAATGAAGGGTCTCCGGAGATAGTTTTTGCCATTCCTTTTGACGAAAACCTGGGAACAGGGTTTTACATTCAACGATGGTCATGGCATAATGCCTTGGCTCAGAAGTATGAGTTGAAAGCCTTGCCATGGGGTCCTGGGGCCGCCAAGGGGGTTACTCAATTTTTAAACACCTATGATAGCGGCGACTCCCGGCTGGAAAGTACCTGGTTAGGGGGGCAGCAGTTTGATTTTGACGGGAATCTCATCATGGCAGAAGGTGTACAACTGGATTTTACCAAAGAAATCCCCAATGGCCGTTTCACGGCATCAAATGAAGGATACAGAGTGAATAAATTTGAGGTAAAGCAGGGTTCTCTTGCCAATTTAAGCAACGATTTCCCGTTTTTCCGTTATGCTGAAGTGCTAATGATAAAAGCAGAGGCTTTATTAAGATTGGGAAGAACTGACGAAGCGGCCGAGTTAGTGACCCAAGTCCGGCAGCGGGCGTTTAAGGATGAACCACAACAGGCAACCGTTACCGGGAATGAATTAACCCAGGATTCGGGCTATGATTATGGATATGTTGAAGACTATGAGATCACCGATGAGGGAGATACAAGCCCGGTAGCTTATGGGCGGTTTTTGGATGAACTGGGGTGGGAATTTGCCTGGGAAGCCCATAGGAGACGGGATATGATCCGCTTCGGAATATTTTCCACAAAAAGCTGGTTGTCGCACAAACCCAATGGCGATCATCATAACGTGTTCCCCATACCCCAAACCGCTTTGAACGCTAATCCGAACCTTTCACAGAACCCCGGCTACTAAACGTCAAACGTCTCAAACCCAAAAAAATGTTCGCAATGAAATACCTGAAAATAAATATCCTATTGCTATTCATTCTCACCTCTTTTCAAGCTTTCCCCAAAAATGAGCTAAGATTAGCGTCACCGGATGGGAAGTTGGTTTTTACCTTTCGTTTAACAACGGGCTCACCCGTTTACGAGATCGTATTTAAGGGGGATAAACTGCTCAATGAATCCAAGCTTGGGCTTGCCTTCAAAAAAGACGGAAGCTTTGCCCCAAACTTAAGTATGGGAAAACCTGAATTTACCGAAGTGAACCAATCGTATGAATTGATAGTGGGGAAGGTAAAAGAAGTAAGGGACTACCATAAGCAGGTTATAATCCCACTGGCCGAACGCAGCGGAGCAAAAAGAAAAATTAATCTGGTAGTGAGAGCTTTTAATGACGGTTTAGCATTTCGGTATGAAATTCCTGAACAAGAAAACTGGGAATCATATGAACTATTGGAGGAAGAAAGCACCTTTAACATCAACGGAAACCCTGTCGTGCGTGGGATATTCTGGGATAACTATACCAATAGTCACGAGGGGTTCGTTCACAAAGTCCCTTATGAAGAAGTAAAACAAGATACCTTAATAGACCTCCCGGCATTATTTGAATTTTCCAATAGTACGTTCATGGCTATTACCGAGGCCAATCTAAGGGATTATGCTAGCTTGTACTTAAAAAAGGAGGGTGGCAAATTAAGAAGCCAGCTGTCGCCCTTACCGAGTCAAACAGCGATAAAGGTCAAAGCGACCCTGCCCCACCGCACACCATGGCGGGTAATCATGATAGGAGACCGGATAGGCGGACTGATCGAATCGAATATCTTGGCCAACTTAAATGAGCCAACCCGGTTTGAAGACGTTTCCTGGATTAAGCCCGGGAAAACCACCTTTCATTGGTGGAACGGCGATATTATCCCGGATACCAGCTTTGCTCCGGGCAATAATTTTGAAACCAATAAATACTATATTGATTTTGCGGCGCGCAATCATATTGAATATCATGCAGTAATCGGCTACGGTGGTGTTCCGTGGTATAAAAGTGATGCTGCAATGTACAGCATAGTAGGTGAGCACACCGATGTTACCGAAACCGTTCCAACGATCGATATAAAAAAAATCGCTGATTATGCTAAAGGGAAAGGCGTAGGTATACATGTATGGGTTCATTGGAAAGCCATCTATCCTGATCTGGAAAAAGCATTTAAACAATTTAATGAATGGGGTATCAACGGGATGATGGTAGACTTTATGAACCGCGATGATCAGGAAATGATCAACATCCAAGAGGAAATTTTGCAAAAGGCTGCAAAATACAAACTTTACATTCAGTTTCACGGTTCGAATAAACCTACCGGGCTGAGCCGCACCTATCCGAATGAATTTACCCGGGAGGCGGCCTACAACTATGAATACAATAAATTCAGCCAGAAGCCGATTACGACAGCGCATGATCTTAATATCGCCTTTACGCGATTGCTTGCCGGACCAACGGACTACCATCTGGGCGGCTTCAGGGCCGTCCCCGAATCGGAGTGGAAAGAACATTATACACGCCCGCTTATGATCGGTACACGTGCACATATGCTGGCCATGTATGTCGTGATGGAAAGCTACCTCGGCAGCCTATGCGATTATCCGGAAGCCTATGAAGGCGAGCCCGGATTTAAATTTTTAAAAGCGGTTCCTACCGTTTGGGATGAGACTGTGGTCCCTACAGCCAAAATAGATGAATTTGTCACTGTTGCCCGTAGAAAAGGGAATAGCTGGTATATCGGGACGCTAAACAACAGTAAGGCCAAACGTGTTGAAGTCTCCTTGGATTTCTTGCCTCCGGGTAAGTATAAAGCAGAAATCTATGCAGACGCCCCGGATGTGGAACAAAACCCCAACAATCTCGAGATTTATACGCTGGAATTAACTAATTCGGATAAAATAATCCTAAAGCTGGCGCCTGATGGCGGAAATGCCATAAAATTAACAAAGTTTTAAGGAATTTTAAGTATTTAACATGCACATTCATTTACAATCAACGTTGAGTTTAGTTTTCTTTTATATCTCGACAGCAGTTTGTTTAGGTCAGTCCACTCCTCCAGGATCTGTTTCATTTGCCGTTCTTTCGGATAGCCATATTGGAAAACCCGGTAATGATACTTCGCTTGAACTTGTAGTTGACGCGATTAATCAAAATTCTGAGATAAGTTTTGTAATACATGCAGGAGATGCTAGTGATTTTGGTTCCCATAGTCAATTGAAGGAAGCCAAAAGAATATTGGATAAATTGGACAAGCCGTATATGATTGTTCCCGGAAATCATGATACCTATTGGTCTGATAATGCAGGCGCTTCTTTTACGGAACTTTTTGGGGGGCAGAAATTTATCAAAGACATAAACGGGATCCGTTTTATAGGGATAAGCACCGGCCCCTATGCACGCGCGACTATAAAAGGTTATGTTCCCAAGGGACAGTTGGATTGGCTTGAGAAGACCATGGCTTCTACCCCTCTACACCAACCGATTATACTAATAGCTCATATCCCTTTGTTGGATACATATATCAGCAATTATCAAGAAGTCCTATCCGTGCTGAAAGATCATAATGTCCTGATGGTTTTTTCAGGCCATGGCCATTCAAATAAAATAATCAATGAAGCTGGTTTTAAAAGTTTAATGACGACGACCACCCAGTTCAGGAACGGTTTAACCACATATAATCAAATCACCATTGCTAACGATTCCTTAACTGCAAAGGCTATCTTTCCGGAAGCGGGCAAAGATACAGTCTGGACCACCTTGGCCTTAATGAACAAAGCGGATATTCAGGCAGAGCTATCAAAATTAAACGTTTCGGAAGCAGAAACTGACCGGCCGGAGTCAGTAAAAATAACATGGAGTTATATGGATAATGGGAACATTATTTCGACTCCCATTGCTTCCAGGAAGAACATTTTGTTCGGAAATATGCTAGGGGAGTTTAAATCCGTAAGTACGCAAAATTCCAAGATCAACTGGACGTATAAAACAGAAGGAGCAATTTATTCCTCACCCGCAATATCGGGAAACAAAGTGGTTTTTGCATCGGTTGACAGTACTATTTACTGCCTGGATGTACTCACCGGTGCAAAGCTATGGGAATTGAAAACAGATGCTCCCATTATTGCTTCCCCTATCATTGAAGAGGACATGGTGTTTATCGGAGGAAGTGACAATAAATTCAGGGCTATCGAATTGAACAGTGGAGAAATAAGCTGGATTTTCCATGACATGGAAGGTGCTGTTTTTATGAAACCTTCAATTGCCGGCAAAACGATTGTATTCGGTACCTGGCACAATAAACTTTACGCCTTAGATAAAAATGATGGTTCCTTGTCTTGGTTCTGGGAAAATCCGGACCGCAGCCCGTATTATTCACCTGCTATCTGTGTCCCGGTAATTATGGATACCGTGGTTTACGTAGTTACGCCAGAAGGTCTGTTGAGAGGGTTTGATTTAGCTACCGGCGACCTTGTTTCAGAAATAGAGGAGCAAGGCTTGTGGGAGTCTTTAGGTGGCGACATCAAGAAAAAAAGGCTATTAGCGAAAACAAACCAAAGCGCGGTAGTTGGCTGGAAAATCGACAGTGGGTCTCCGCGTAAATTCCTGGAAATAAACCTTGGGACAGCAAGTGATTTATCTCCCTCCATACCCATTATTCACAAGAATAGCGGTTTTTTTGGCTCCAATTCGGGAGCGGTCTATTCGATAGACCTCTCCAAAAAGAAAATCAATTGGTCTTTTGACATGAGCGATAACATGGTGAATACGCTGTCACGCTTCTCAAAAGGTATTTTATTGGCTAGTAGTGTCGATGGCCGAATCGTTTTATTTGAGGAAGAATAATTCGAGAATATGGTCAACACAACGGGAAAAGCAGACACCACCAAAAAGTTCATCCTGGGCAAAGCTTCCAAGAGACCGCCCGTAATGAGCGACAGCGAGGTCATGTGCGTTTTGCTCCTGTTCCACCTCAGTGGTTTCCGCTGTTTCAAGCACTTCTACCTGTTCTACGTGCAGCGCCACATGCAGGTGGCGCCGATCCCCGATTTTGATGTTTCGGTGGCGATCGATTCAGTCCGATTCGCTTTTTTTGATCTCGTTGAAAATTAAGATTGTTTTTGTATTTCGTAGTGCAATTGAACCGAGTTGTTATTCAACTTCGTTACCTCCAATAGCTTGAGTTTGAATTCAAGTTCCACATTTTTTAAAAGCGGCAAACCGCTTCCGAAAAGCACGGGTTCCATAACGAAATAAATATCATCCACCAGATCGGCATTGATGAATTCACTCATTGTCATTGTACCCCCGATGATTACGGCTTCGTCATGGCCTTTTCCCGCAAGCATTTTTGCGATTTCCGGTGCGTTGCTTTTTGTGAAAACCACCGTTGGGTTATCAGACTTTGCCTGTTCATCCGTTGTCAGGACGACGATTGTCCCTTCCTTTTGGAGCGGCAGATAATCCGGCGCAAGGATGTTATAGGTCGTTTTGCCCATAATCACAGCTTTTGTTTTTTGGCATATTTCCATAAAACCCTGGCCATATTCAGGGGATAGCCAGTCGGGCACGTTTCTGAAATTCGAAATCAATCCATTGGCGGAAACTGCAATATAAATGCTGATTCTCATCGTTTTTTAGTTATTTGTTCGTTCATTGTTGACCAGGGCATTTTTCTCTATTATTATTTAGAGATTTCATTTAGTAACTTTGTTACAAAGTTCAGCAAGCCACTTTGGTTTCGCAATAACGAACAAAATTGTTAGTCCATAGAAAGCCGGAAGATTATGCGGAAAGAAAATTCCACCAATGCTATCAATGAACAGTTTTTGTTTCAGGTTTGTGAGTTGAATTCAGCGATTTCAATGGTAAGCGGACGCTGGAAATGTCAGATTGTTTTTTCCATTTCGCAGGGATACAACCGGTTTCACTTACTGAAAAGGAAATTGCCAAAGATTTCGGAACAGGTTTTAGGCCGTCAACTCAAAGAGTTGGAAACGCACGCAATTATTGTCAAACGAGAACTTCCCGAAACCGTTCCCGTCGGAATTGAATATGTATTAACCAATAAAGGTTTAGACCTGATTCCGATTTTAGAAGGTCTTTGCAACTGGGGAAAAGTTTATACGGGCGGCAAGGAAATTTCTGTTCGACTGACTTCTTAGGTCTATTTCGGTAACCACCACTCCATGCCGGACTGTATGATGTATTATGGCTGATTATGAACAGGAGCGACATCTGGTACAAATCTTTGAAAAATGGAAAAATAGACCGGGCGGATCAGTTTGACGAGAATATCGTGCGAGAAGGTATGGGTAAAATATTTGCGGATGGTTTTATAATGTAGTCAGAAAGAACAATGCAACAGCGAATGAAAGCAATGGTATATACGAGCTACGGCTCAGGCTTCCGGCCACGGCCTGACGTTGCAGATCGCCCCAATCGGAGATGCTTTGCAGCATGGGTTGCATGGAATAACCCAGTTCGGTGAGCTCATACTCTACCCGGGGCGGCACTTCGGGATGCACGATCCTGCTTACGAGCCGGTCCTTTTCCAGCTCCCGGAGCTGGGCTACCAGCATCCGTTCGGAGATACCGGGCAGGGTCTTCTTGAGTTCGCTGTACCGCATTTTACCTTCCAGCAGGAGCTGCCACAGAATACCCGGTTTCCACCTGCCTCCTATCAGGGACAGCGCATAGGCCATGCCGCAGCCGGCCAGGATTCTTTTTTCGTTGGAGTAGTTGGTTGACGTTTCTTTTCTCATGGTCCTTTTCCCCATTTCTTACTTTTTAGTAAGTATTTAATAAATCGGTAAGTACTTACAAATGTACAGTATGTCAGTTAGTTTTGCAAAAGTTTACAGGTAAATAAAAAACAAATGATCATGCAAAAACTAACAGGAAAAGTAGCTTTTATAACCGGTGGAAGCCGGGGCATGGGTGCCGCGATCGCCAAGCGTTTGTCGCAGGAAGGGGCGGATGTGATTTTCACCCATTCGGGAAGGAATCCGCAAAAGGCTGATGAAGTGGTCTCTGCTGCTCGGCAGAACGGAAACCGGGTCAGGGCGCTGGTGGCCGGCAATGAGGATTCGGATGCGCTGCTGACGGCATTGGAAACGACCGTCGATGAATTTGGAAGACTGGATATTCTGGTAAATAATGCCGGGATTTATTCGAACAAACCTATCAATGAATATACCTTGGAGGAATATGACCAGATGATGGGTGTGAATGTGAAGGCTGTTTTTGTGGCTGCGCAGTTTGCAGCCAGTCACATGAAACAAGGCGGCCGGATCATCACGGTAGGGAGCAACATGGCCGACCGGGTTGGGTTTCAGGGAGGCAGCCTTTATGCCATGAGTAAATCCGCGCTCAGCGGGTTAACGAAGGCAATAGCGCGGGATCTGGGTCCGAGGAATATAACGGCCAACCTGATCCAGCCGGGCCCGGTCGATACGGATATGAACCCGGCCGACAGCGATCATGCTCCTGCGTTGATCAGCCAAACGACTATCGGACGCTATGGAACTGTGGCGGAAATCGCCGGATTAGTGGCTTATTTCGCCGGTGAAGAGAGCCAGTTTATTACAGGAGCAACCTTCACCATCGACGGAGGTGTAAATGTCTGATACACCGATAAGGCGGGACAACGTCCGGATGATCCGGAAGAGACGACCCTTTGAATCATGAGCAGAACTACTTATGTACTGGCATTAGGCGCTTTTGGCATTATCACGACAGAATTCGGCATTATAGGCATCTTACCGAAGATTTCAGACTACTTCAGGATAAGCACTAATGAGGCGGGGCTGCTGGTGAGCCTATTCGCCCTAGCGGTGGCTGTTTCAAGCCCGTTCATGACATTGCTATTTTCGGGTTTTGACAGGAAGCGGCTCGTTCAGGGAGTAGTGGCAATTTTTATCGTGTCAAATATCTTGTCAGCGCTTTCGGATTCCTTTGCAACCCTGCTGCTGGCCAGGGTGCTGCCGGCCTTTTTCTTACCTGTTTATTTTTCAAACGGGCTGGTCATGGCGGCGGAGTCGGCCGGGAAGAAAAATGCCATTAAAGCAGTTGCAACGGTATATGGAGGGTTGAGTACAGCTACCGTAATAGGGATCCCTTTGACCGCTTATATGGCAGATCTGTTCACATGGAAGGCATCTTTATGGATGGCAGCGGGTATTAACACGATCGCGTTATCGGGCATCTGGTATGTTGTCCCTTCCATGCCGGGAGGGAAGAAACTTTCCTATGGCGGACAGCTGGGCGTATTGAAAAAGAAAGTCTTATGGATAAATATCCTGACCGTGGTACTGATCGCTGCCGGAGCCTTTTCTGTTTACAGTTATTTTGCCGATTACCTGGAGAAGGTATTTGACATGAGCGGACCCCAGGTCAGCCTGATGCTGATCCTGTTCGGGTTCACCGGCATCCTGGGGAACTGGGCTGCCGGTAGGGCTTTAAGTAAAAGTATCCCTAAGGCCATACTGATCTATATGATCTCCATGAGCGTGATCTTTATTCTTTTATACCATATGAATGCCGGCTATCTGCTGAATGTGGGTATCATTGGCGTCTGGGGCTTTTTTCACATGGCCGGTTTCGTGATCAGCCAGGCATGGATCAGTTCAGCTGCACCTGAGGCTCCTGAGTTCGTGAACAGCCTGGTCTTATCAACAGCGAATATAGGCATAGCCTTCGGAGCCGCTTTAGGCGGATTTATCATCGCGCATTTCGGGATACACCAGGTATTATTAGGCGGAATTGCCCTATTTTCCCTGGCTTTGATGCTGAATTGCCGGAAGTTGCTCGGCTTCAGTCGGGGGCGGAAACCCAGCAGCTGCAACCGGTAAGCTTTAGTTAACCCCCCGGCCATAGCATAGCGCCCGCGGAGTTTACCAATGTATTTTTCCAAGAACAGCTTAATTAGGTTCTGAACTGCCGTTTAATATCCAGGCCAGATTGAACTTGCTGAATGATATCGATTTATTGCTTCCGCTGCTATTCACGTTCTCATTATATTCGATTAAGGCACCTACGCAATAATCGTCTGTTTTTGCCATGCTCGAATAACCACCGTATACAACAGTACTTGTTGCATAATTACAATTTGCAGCACTATACAATGCCCGGCTTTTAGGCCAGGTCACACCGTCATCATAACTGATGCGAACCGTCATGTTACATCTTTTATCAACGCCGTTGGGATTTAAGAAGATAATCCTTCTGTTTGGCAGATCGGTGTTATACCTTAACATTGAACCTTCGCATTTTGGATCTGGAAGGGCAGCAACGGCAATCCAGGGAACAAATCCTCCGCTAATAGAGCCCCAAGTCTTTCTCCTTCTTTTAGAAGTATTCCACGCCGCAGTTCCAGGTCTGTCGTTTCGCATTAAACTGCCGTTCATCAGTTCTACAATTGTACTTTCGTCTGTGCCTCCCGGAATACGTTGATACTGCCAGGTTGTCCCCTTGTCGTCACTATAGATATTTCTACCGTAAGCAGGCACAATGAGTCTTCCGGGACTGTTATATACCGTTCTTATTCCTATTCCAGGGCCTACGCAGTCCCATTTATAGTTTGAAGGGGTAAGCGTAGCAGTTCGGTCTACCGGTGTAGACCAGGTAGAACCATGATTATCACTATACGAAGTATGGATTCTTCTATCACCCCATGAATCGAAATCAGACCATTGTTGCTTATGCTCATCGTTCCATTCCATGAAAAGCCATATCCTGCCATTTGTACCTTTACTCCTGTCATAAACAGCCGTCGGATTGGTCCAGCTACCGGGTCCGCTTCCGATTACTTCTCCACAGGCAGACCATGAAGAACCGTTATTGGTCGACCGCTTAAAAACAATATTAATGTCTCCATAGTCGCTCGGACTCCATCTTCTGCCTTCTGCAAATGCGACCAGCGTACCATTATTGGTTTTAATAATTGATGGGATGCGGAAGGAATGGTAGATAACTCCATTGTTACCTTCATTACCACCATTAAATACAGTGATTCTGGAGTATACAGGTGTTGCCAGGGGGGCAACATTTACCTGTTCTTCTTTCGACATAGCCTGCTTTTCAATAGATTGCATGACCTCCGGACTTTTGGCACAGCCCGTTACAATACATAAAATAAAACTCAGATAGCAAAGAATTGAAACCTCGTTTCTGCTAACACTTAATTTCTTAATGTGATACATAGGATTTATATTTGGCTTACTAATAGTAGTTATGTAGTACATATCAAATATGTTAAATATTTTCTATATATCCAAATATTTCATCAAAATTACACCATTTGCGCCCTGTGCTCCGTAAATAGCAGTAGATGACGCATCTTCAATACGTCTATAGTCTCTATATCTCCGACTGGAATATCATTGATAACCATCAATAAATTTAAAGCCAAGGCTCGACAATGAAGGGAAACATATTTACTATTATAGCTAGGGATACCCATAAAAAACGCCGCCACCGGAAAGCGGCGTTTTTTAATGGGCTAAAATCAGGCGGTATCGTCGTTCCTTCCGGCATCGATGATATCGCTCATCAGGTAGTAACGCATGCTACCGATCTTGAGGGGACACAGTATCCCCAGCTCATTATATCGTCTTAATGTGCGTGCGCTGATACGGAGCATCATGGTGACCTCTTCGGGCAACAGCAGCCCATGCCTATGGGCGGGATTGCCCAGCCCGGCCAATAGCCTTTTGAGCAGCTCCACTAAGAGATTTAACAACGGTAAAATTGCATTTGCCAGCTCTCCCCCTAGGGGATGATGCTGAGCGAGGTAGGTGTTTTGTTCCATACTCGAAATTTAGTTTGATAAACAATGTTAACCATATAATTGCATTATTCCGGTCTACAGGTATGTGTAAGACAAAGTTATAAACCCTCTTCCGATAAAAAAATGCCCAATATTGGGTGTTTTTTTTGTTGGACACAACCGTTATTTTTGCCGGTCACCAAAACTTATTTCGCACATGAAGAATTATTTGTTTTACCTCATTGGTTTATGCACGCTTTACGGATGCTATTTATTTGCTGTTGAACCTAAAACGTTATAGCCTATGGATTTTTTCGTATACGTGCAATTATCGAAATTGGCATTGATCAGCATTATGATTGTCGGTACCATCGCTATGCTAATGTGCTGCACCGCCATCGTGCTCCTCGTGGTACTATATAACCGGGAGCGACAACTTGCGGAGGAAACCGCCAAACGGCAAGACGTAGAACATGAAATTGCCCTCCAGGCCAGTCGTGTTCAGGAAGCGGACCGGGTAATCATGCAAATCACCGGTGCCCTACACGACCACCTGGGCAACAAGCTCGCATTCCTCAACACGTTGTTGGGCGATTTTTCCAAGCAACTCCAACACGACCAGCCCATCACTGCGCAACAGGTGCAATTTTGTCGGCAGTTTGCCCGGGAATCCTTGGCGGACTTCCGGGATTTCAACCGTGTTATCCAAGGAGAGCAGCTTGTTGAAGCAGGTCTTATAAGCGCTATTCAAGCCGAAGCGGCCCTCCTGCGACGCCACTTCAGTCTACAAGTGAGCGTACATATCAAACCCGATTGCCGTGATGATCTGGAACATGGTGTAGCACTTCACATTTTCCGCATTTTGCAGGAGGTCGCGGCCAATATCACGAAGCACGCGCAAGCGCGGGTAATCACCGTCTCACTCGCGATGTACGACCAGGATACATTTCAGCTTACCGTGAAAGACGATGGCAAGGGTTTCGACGTCGAAAGGCTACCCCTTGGCGAATCCATGGGGCTTAGCAATATGCAGTTCCGGGCTGACTGTGTCAATGCTACCCTCCGCATCGAATCAGCACCGAATAAAGGCACACAGATTACCCTCTACGTGCCCATGTTTACGACCTCCAATTGATCAACAAAACCTATTCATGACATGACTGAAAACAACATATCCCAGATTACGGTTGGAATCATCGACAACCAAACACCCATCAATCGCTATACCGCCGAATACCTCAATGCACAACCAAATGGCATTACGGTCATCTTCACCGCCAAAAACGGACTGGAAATGCAAGATCAAATCCACAGGTACGGTGCACCGCATGTGATGATCATGGATATTCGCATGCCGCACATGAACGGGTACGAGGCCACCAAGTGGCTTGCCAAACATTTTCCTGAAACCCATGTATTGGTATACACGTTTTCCGAAGAAAAAGCGGCTGTACAGGGGATGCTCCGTAGCGGGGCGCGTGGGTTCATTGCCAAGGCGTCAGACACGGACGACCTGGCTACTGCGATACACCACCTTTACAAATCCGGCCGGTACGTAAATGCATTGGTTACGGAACGCGATCTCAGCTTGGCCGAACAGGGAAAATTGGGCCGTGGAATTGCAGACATTCCGGCTAAGCGAATGAACGTGCTACATCTCCTTTCTGAAGGCTATTCGCAAAAGGAAATTGCCGCAAAAAATAGCATAAGCATTTACACCGTTCGGGGCCATGTAAAGCACCTGCGAAATACATTCGGGGTGCAGGACAACACCGCATTGATAGCCCGGGCCCATGAATGTGGCCTCGTCCCGTTAAAAAAGGCTAAGTAAAATACCACATGAACTTTCCATCTGCACACCAAAAGTACGAGCTCATCCGGCAGCACCTCCTACCCCTACTGGACACCCTACCCGCGGCGCTCCATGACCGCTTTTGCGGAGGGTTGGCCGAGCGCTGCCAGCTCCGGCAAGCTGTGGCACGCCAGTATGTGGAAGAGCCCGGCACCGCTGATGAGGGGCACGCCATCCTGCTGTTGCAATCCGTGGCGCACAGTTTTCAGATCATCGACCAAGGACCGGCCATACGTTATATCGGCACCCAAATCTGGCGCCGTCGTACCTTGATATTCAACCCCGCCGCCTTACATGATGGCGAGGCGCGTACCGATTACGTACAGGCACTGGAGCCTAGCCCCTATCTCAGCATCCGCTATCCCGCACTACATCGTTTTATGGCCGACTATGCGGTCATCGAGCGTGCCATCACCGTACTGGCCCGCCAACAGGAACGGCAGCGGCAGGCACATGACCATTTGTTGCGCCTCACACCCCTGCAACGCGTAGCCACTTTTGAAAAGCGGTACCCCACCTTTGCCCATGTGGCCACCGTGGAGACGCGCTGCATGCATGCCGGCCTCTCCCGGCAAACCTACAGCAAGAAACTCAAATTACTAGCCGTCGATGTTAAAAGTTAACAGCTGTGATGTTAACCTTTAACCGGGAGAATGTAAACCGCTTAACATTGGTGGGGCCTCCCATGGGCTACTTTTGTGATATGTCGATTACTCGAAAACATATCGCTTCACCTCTCGTCGCCTCGGTCCGGTTAACCCTCCTGCTACTGTGGGTTCCGGTCGCAGTGGAAAAGCTGTGGGGTCTTCAAGGATTCTACAGCACCCTGCTGCGGCAACCCTTCCCGGACTGGTGGGCCGATGTGCTTTTCTGGTTGTTGCCCCTCTTGGAGCTACTGGCCGGTGTGCTTATCGCTTGGCCAAACCTCCCGTCATCGCAAGCAAATCTTTTCGTCACTGCGAGCAAGAGCCCGCGGTACCGTGGAGGAGCGAAGCAGCCTACTTTTGGACGAAAATTGCTTTCACTCATCCCAATCCCCGAATCCCTCCATAGGCTCGGCTTGTGGCTCTCCGCCATCCTGATGCTCAGCTTCACGCTATTCATCCTCTTCGGTGTATTGGGCTGGTACGCCAAAAAGCCGTGTGGATGCGGATCCATCGTGTCTGGCCTTTCGTGGAATGAGCACCTGTGGTTCAACCTCGGTTTCCTACTTCTCTCTATTCTCGGCATCTGGCTCACCCGGCCCCAGCGCAAACCGTCAGCGGACAGCCATTCCTCATCGTCATTGCGAACCCGTGCATTGGACAAGGGTAGTGGCGTGAAGCAATCCAACGTATACGAGATTAAAAGGCGTATCCGCTTTCCGAGGAAATTCGCCCTTTTCCGGCGCAGGGCCTAGTGCATCCGTCCTACCCTGCCGATGTGCCATCTCCAGCGAAATGGCCAACGGCACGTGACCGGAATCTCCACGTCAGTGACCGGACAATAATTATTCATTTTTTCACTAAACATTTTTGGTACCCTTTTTTCGATGTGTTAGAAAAAAGTTCCTGTTATGCATAGTAAAGCAGCAATATTTATTAAGCAGTATTTTTTCGCGTTGGCCCTGGCGGCCACGTTTATCGGATTTTCGGCGTTTAAGTATGTCGAGTCTACCCAGCAACCCGAGGATGGGTGGTATGAGATAACGTCCGACGCCACCGATCCGGATGATGAATCACTGCAACAAATCGGCGAAAAGCTGGACAATGATCCTCCTGCAGTCGGTTCAGGATGTGCTACCGCCAATTCCGGAGACCGTTGCGCCATACATCTCACATTTGATGCTGAAGCAATAGATGTTCCGAGTACGGTTTCTGAAGCAGAGGCGGATGATGATGTCACTGTGGGCCAAGACTCAAACTACCCCTAAACAAACGAAGGCAGTTCTCCAAACCGGAGAACTGCCTTAATGATAAACATCACCGTTCGTTCTGAAGCATATTATTTATTGCGATTTCATCCTCTGGGATAGGCCACGCCAATTTTGGAGACCCGGGTTCTAGCAAATACGTCTCTCCCTCAATAATCCGTTTAAGAGATCGCGAAAACATGGTATCTCGTCTTAATCTCCTCACGTCTTCCCAGCAGTTTCCTCGCAACACCAATTCTTTACGCCGCTCCTCGATGATATATGTCAGTATGCCTTCCTTGGTTAAATTGGCTAAGGGCTCAAAAGTTGCCGTTAAAAAGCGGTGTTTCCTCAGGAAGTTCACGTGTTCCAAAGCTTCCTGCAAATTTCCCTGTCTAGCATGGCATTCGGCCGCAATGAGATATAACTCATCTACTGCAAGTCCTGAAAAAAATGCGTACGGCCCACCTCCGACATATGACCCTTTAAACACAACCCTTCCGTCATTTTCTTCATAAAAATAAGCCCTCCGCCTTAAATCTTCCGCTTCATATAAGCCCAATAGTATCGTATCCGCGTTAAATCTACTCACTTGGATGACAGGAATATTAGACATCATTGAGAAATAGATAATTTCCTTGTTTTCTTCCCTACTAACGGGAAGCATAGGAAAGGGCAAATCCGAGTCGACATCGATATCGTTGTAATCTATCAATTCATTTTTCAATGCCAAAGCCCGATCAGCCGCTTCAGCACCGTTAATATAATCTCCCAAGTGCAGATATGCCTTTGCAAGCATTGTATATGCTGCGACTTTGGAAGGGCGGTACAGATTGCCCGAGTATACCGGCAGTAAATCAGCTGCTTCTCTAAAATCAACAATGATTTGCTCATACGTCGCCTCAACATTGGAGCGCGGAGTAGTTATCGTAATATCCGATTCCAGTCTTATCGGAATACCCAAATCCGTGGAAGCGCTCCGCTCGTCATAAGGATGGCAAAAGAGTTGGGCAAGTTGATAGAAATTGTATGCCCTAACAAACAAGGCGTTGCCCTTGACATTGTTCAATACCCCCTCGTCAACATTGGGCTCAATTCCATCTACGCCCTCCAATACCAGATTTGCTAGCAATATACGATGGTAACCAATATTCCAGTCGTGTACGGACTGCCCTTCATACACGTCTTTTCCCCACAGATATCCATTCTTTTCATAAGGGGCAGTGAGCGACGCATAAGATTGATCGGAAAGGAAATATTCATCACCTCCGATGATGGCCAACCTGTTACCCGAATCGAAGTTAAATACATTGACATTATCCAATATCGATTGATAGTCGGCCAATGTGTAGGGTATTATTTGACTCCCGTCCCTTTTTATGTTTAAAAATTCTTTGCCGCAGGAACAAAGAAACAACACAACAATTAACAGCAGTATATTTATTTGTTTCATGGTCTTTTATTTGGTGGTTTCGCAATAGTACAACTAACTAAAAATCCACTTGCACACCAACGGAAAACATCCTTGGCGCGATGTATTCTGCATTGACATAGTCCGGGTCGATGTCATCTTGGTTGGCTTTCCACAATATCCCCAGGTTGCGTGCATACGCGTATAGTCTCATGCGCCGCAGTAGCAGCGTCTGGTTAACGGGCAAATCATACGATAAGTTGACATCCTGCAAGCGGATTTGATCGCCGTCGGTTATCAATGCCTCGGAATATAGGTACGACTGGCTCCGGTAAGGTTGTACCGTCTCGGCCCAGGCGGGGACGTCTGTATGCAGTTCATCCCCGGGACGCTGCCACCGCCTGAAATAGTCGATATGGTATCCTGAGGTGCTGTATTCCTGCCCCGGTGATATGGACTGCCTTCTGAAAACGTAACCGGCCTTCCAGACGATGTTCACCCCCACCTGCACTCCTTTCCATTCGAGGGTATTCCGGAGCGCTCCGTAAAACGGCGGCACACGCATACCGGCAATCAATAGTTTATCTGCATCGTAGTTTCGGATATAAGCATCGTAATCCATACCCATTTGTCCATCCACGTCCACCAGCGGCATCCCTGTGTCGCCATCCAGCCCATGCCAAGGCAATGCATATACCGCATCCCTGGATTGGCCGATAACCGGGGGTGGGTTAGTGAAATACGTACCAATGGTATTTACTTCGGCGGTGCTGAAATGCGTAACCTTGTTGCGGACATGGCTAAATTGAAAGCCTGTCTGCCAGTTCAACACACCTGTCAGATTGCGCGTGGTGACCTGCACGTCCCAGCCGTGGGTACGCAGGTTGGCGTAGTTGATCTGGTTGGAGAGCCGAGCCGCGCTGTTGATACCCGTAGACGGGGCCATAAAGTCCTCCCCAATCAGATCTTCCGCGTACTTGGTATAGTATTCGACGTTTCCCTGTATCCGGTTGTTCCGGCTGGCGAAATCCACTCCGAAATTCAACGTATTCACTTGCTCCCAACGCAATGAAGGGTTACCCACGCTCTGCACGTTGGCCACCGGCAGCCCCGTAGTGGAATTGGTGGTAAACCGCACAACCGGGAACACACTTACCTGCTTATTGACATTGCCTGCGCTTCCGTACGTTGCCCGCAGACGCAGGTACGGGAGGATATCGCCCAGCCCGTAAAAGGGTTCCTTGCTCGCATTCCAGCTACCGCCTATGGACCACAGCGGCACCCCCTTCTGGTTGGTCTTTACCCCAAAGAGATTGCTTCCATCCCAGCGCAGGCTGCCCGAGAGCGTATAGCGACCGGTATAGGTGTAGGCCGCGTTGCCGAAGTAAGAGAGGTAGCGATCGGTGTAATGGGTCAAACCCGTCGGCGGCGTGGGCAAACGGGAGCTGCCCGAAGGCCGAACCGGATAGGCCTGGTTGTAATTATAGGTGGCCGTGCCCGTCAGCAGCTCGCGGTCGAAGTTGTAGATCCGGTAGCCCGGTGAGCTTTCGCTGACCGCTTCCCGGATCTCCGCACCGGTCAGGGCTGTCACGCTGTGGTCACTGCCGAAATCACGGCTGTAGTTGAGCTGCGCCCGCCCTGATTGGCTCCGTCCAACCGTGTTGCGCCCGCCGTCCAGGATCGCCCCGTGCGGCACCATGCGGCTTCCGTCGGCCTGTGTGAAACGGTTTACCAGGTTGCGCACGAAATAGCTATCGGCGTCATAATAATTTTTGCCGGTGCTGCTGCTCTGCAGGTATTGGTATGTCACGTTCAGGTTGAAGTGGTCAAGAAACCGGTAGCGCAACGCGGCGTTCAGCCGATATTCATTGCCGGTGGAAGTATTGTCGGTCAGCTGCAATTCGTCCAGTGGACGGTAGTGCCAGTCGAGCAGACCATCAGCTTCTGCCCTGTCATAGTAAGCCAATCGCCGTTCATGGGGAATGGCAAGCGTATTGCCCTGTTCATCGGCCAAGCGCACATAGGTGGATACCTGTTGTGCCGCGGCCGGATTGAGGTTGCTCAGCGACAATCCGTTATTGGTCGCCCGTTGTTGGGCATACCAGATGCCCGCCGTTATTTCCAAGCCATCGATCGGCTGAAAGGTATTCTGCAAATTCATGTTCAGGCGATTGTTGCCATTGCCCACCAGTATGCTGCGGTTTTGGTCATATCCGGTGGAGAGGTAATAGCGGTAGCGCTCACCGCCCCCACTGATGTTGATTGCATATTGCTGGTGGGACTCTCCCCGGTACAGGTGGCGCATGGCCTCGTTGCGCACATCCGTCTTGCGCATGATGGCTTCCTGCCGGGCCAGTTCCGCGTCATCGATCGATCCATTTTTATGTTTGATGAGCAGCTCCACGTAAGCCGGGAAAGGACGCTG
Source organism: Parapedobacter tibetensis (assembly GCF_024704835.1). GTDB lineage: Bacteria > Bacteroidota > Bacteroidia > Sphingobacteriales > Sphingobacteriaceae > Parapedobacter > Parapedobacter tibetensis. The sequence continues at coordinate 20,412 of NZ_JAMXBE010000010.1, read as the reverse complement.
GTTGGTCGATTCCAGGTAATACCCACCTCGTTCGAATAATTCCTTCTCGATATCCATCACCGTGGCACTCGGCAGCCAACTCTGGCTGTAGAACAGGTCCGGCTTCTCCCCCATCGTGAAGTTGCTATTGACGGAGATCTTGGCTCGCTGGTTGTACCGTCCCTGTTTGGTGGTGATCACAATCACGCCATTGCCGGCCCGGGCACCCCATATACTGGCTGCTGCCGCATCGCGTAGTACGGTGATGCTCTCGACATCGTTGGGGTTGATGCTGTTGATATCCCCCTCATAGGGGAAATTATCAACCACGATGAGCGGGGTCTCGTCCGATTCGATGGTGGCCACACCACGCACACGGATGTCCGAGGCTGAGGCGCCGTTAGCATTGACAAACTGTACGCCGGGAGCGATACCTTCCAACCGCTGGAGGATATTGGACCCCACGCTGCGATTAAGCAGGCTGTTATCGACATGGGTAAATGAACCCGTAGCCCTTTCCTTCGGCACCTTGTAATAGCCGGTGTTGATGACCACCTCTTCTAATGTGGATGCATCTGCTTCGAGGTAAATCTCGATGGTTTCGGGGATCCGCATCTTGTTAATAGGTATACGCTGTGTGATATAGCCTATATAGGTCACCTGTATGGTATCCGTACCCGCAGATACAGAAAGCCGGAAACGGCCTTCGCTGTCTGTAGTGGCCGAACCGCCAGATGAGATGGAACGGACATTGGCACCGCTAAGTGAAGCACGGTCTTCCGCTGATCGTACAACTCCCATTACTTCCTGCTGGGAAAATGCTGCCATTCCGGCAAAGCATAGGAATAGTATCAGTGATATGGTTGTTTTCATTTCAAGTGGTTTAGTTGTTCGAAATAGGTTGTTCTGGCTGGTTTTCCATATGGACAGGTTGTCCCTGAATGACCTTAGCGATGTTTTCTGCTGTGATGGCCTCATACTGCGGGATGGCGTAGAGCTTTCCATCGGTTATCCACACCGTGCCGAAGGCCGTCAGGTATCGGGAAAAAACATCACTGTGCAATGCAGGGTCATTCACCACGGAATAGCGCGTCCAATGATGCCGGTCTATAAATTCCAAAGCCCGGCGTTCACTGTCAAAAGCCTGCACGGGTATGACCGCCAGTTCGGCTTGGAATGCCGAGTCCCTAATAGCATCCAGCTTATTGAGCGATTGCAGACACGGCTTGCACCACGTGGCCCAAAAATCCAGTATAATCAGTTTACTATTCCGATAGTCATTCAGCGTAATCGTTTCCTTTCCATCCGGATGGTTTATCACCTGCAATGGCAGACGCCATAGCGCCTCGGGGATGGTGTCACCTATCTGCAATGGCGTAATACTGTCTACTTCCATTGCGCGTTGCGTGCTCGGTTGTGCACACAGGCCACTGAACAAGGCTAACAAGAAAAACAAGGTCATCCCCAAAGCGAGGCCCAGCCCGCTGCGGGCTGGTGCCTTCGCATGGGTACAAACACATGATTCTTCGGAATCTCTTTTGGCCGGCAGCCAACGTGGCATACCCTTCTCAGCTCCGGAACCATCCGGCATACGGCTTTGCCGCTCGGACGGGGCTTCTACGGCACTCCAACGGGACACCTTCGGGTCTCGTTCCGCTTTCGGCCGAACAAGCCCCGTCAAAAACCCGTTCAGCACCGCACTTATATCCGAAGCCATCTCCAAGCCGGTCTGAAGACAACCCCAAGCGGTTGACGGGCGCGCCACGTTCCACCCCATTCCATGCCCCTCCGTATGCGCCTTTCTCCCGCTATATAGCCGCTTACTCTTCGCTAAAGTGCCGCTTTTGGGCCTTTTTACCGAAGTATATGCGGGACATATGCGGATAAGGACCGAAGGAAGGGTAAGGGAAGGTGGACGGGAACATGCTTCCATATGCAGTTTATCCCCAAGCGCACCAGTGCCCAAAATGCTCCGCATCATGGTCGGGTCTTCGTGCAGTATACCGGCTGTCTCGCCCGGGGTTCGCTGCTTAAAAACAGCACTGTGACCCCTAGCCGACAGCTCGCGCATCGCCAGCGAGACCGCAGCAGTCTGGGAGCCATCTCGAACCCGTCGCCTAACCTTGTCCGCTTCCGCTCCGTTTATGCTCCGCTGGTTGCCATTACCTAAGCAATACCCGCTGCGCACCTGCGCCGCTCCCGCTTCGGTGGTTTTCCGCTCATTGTTCGCTCGTTCTCCGCTGCTTCTACGCTTGAGCAGCGGAGGAACAGCGGAGAAGCACCGAAGGAGCAGCGGAGAACAAGCGGAGAAAACACGTTTTAAGTACGGGGCTGTTAAGGCTCGGGTATCCAGCAGCAGCGAAGAACCATCGGAGGATGACCGAAGATGTAACGGAGGTTGCTCGGCTGTTTTGGATGATTTTAGAATGATTGGCTTTCGTTTATATTTCTTGGTTAAGGCCAATAGCCTTAGCAAAGGCCATAGCCCGGCCATTAAGCGTATTTTTTGCTTCATCGTATTGTTTGATTTTAGGTGTAAGAAATCGTTAATTCATTCAGATTAATCACCTAAATCAAACCGGCACTTTTATAACATTTTTAAAGAGATTTTTAGTGGAGATACTCCACGCCTTTGAACATACCGCTCTCCCCTCTCCTATTGGATCGGAAAAACTGGCAAGCTGTAAAAATAAAAAACTCGTTTTCATAATGGTTAGTTTGAAAACGAGTCCCGTTTATGATAGAGCACGAAAACTATAGCGGGCTCTATCTGCGTGTCGCAAGGTCCGACCCCTCCAATACGTCTTACGATAGAGCCCATGGCGCTATAGTCGTACAAAAGTACGCAAAATTCGCCACGGGCATTAATCTACCGTCTCGATTGGATTTAAATGTCGGATTTGCGACCGAGACTCTTTGTTTAACACCTCTCCCCTAAGGGACATCTATTAACTGATGCAAATATAATAAAAATCATATTCAATACAAATATGTATCGAATAAAAATATTGTTTATCGAAACCTTTACCACATGTCACAAAAGAATACGCCTATACATATCAAAATTATTAGTGTTCACGTAGGCTGCATGCTTCGGCTTGAAAGATTAAAAAGAAAGTTTTCCCAGCATCAAGTTGGTCTAAAGAGCGGAACTGACAGCATATCTGTGGGAAGAATTGAAAGAGCAGAGTATAATACTGCTTGGTATAAAATAATGCTGATATGCGATGTTTTAGGTGTAGAATTTGAAAAACTATTCGTTTTGAAGTCTAAAGAAGAGCTACTTTGCATTGTAGATGAATGTTATTCACTTGAAACGAAACTAACTCAAGAAAAAAAGAAATATTACTCAAACTTAAAAGACAAAATCGAGGAATTTTTTTTACGAAAATCCTTTTAGTCACTAATGAGTATCATAGAATACCTTCTTTATTTGATGCCTGAACCTCCGACACAACGATTTTAATGCGTTTTCAAAAACTACTGCGGGAGTTGTTGAGGAAGATTGGGGTTTGAGTGATGAGGTGATCCGCAGTTCGACCGCTAAACTACTTTAGTTTTTGTTTGCGAAACACTACGAAAATCGTAGTGTTTCGCAAACAAAAACTACAATAAACTTTGATATACCAAACCTAAAACATACATTTGCTTAACCTTAAAAAACGCAAAGACAAATACGCCAATGCCCGCATTGATTCAGCATATCAGCACGTTAGAAGATTTTGTGGATGACCTGCGTTCACAAGGTAGACATGCCTTTTCGCTGGAAGAGACCAAAGCACATTTCGAATTGACTGGAAAAGCGCTTCTGCAAGCGCTTTTCCGACTAAAGCAGAAGAACCGTATTGTACAGATCCGTAAAGGATATTATGTAATTATATCCCCAGAGTATGCTCGGCAAGGCATGATTCCTCCAGCGTTGTTTATCGACGACATGATGGTAGCACTTGAAAGATCCTATTATGTAGGGTTGCTTTCTGCGTCCGCCCTACATGGTGCAAGCCACCAACAGCCGATGGAATATTTCGTCGTCATTGAGCGGCCACCATTAAGGGCTGTCGAAAACAATGGCTTGAAAATAAATTTCTACGTCAAAAAGGAATGGGACGAAACTGACATTGTCCAAATCAAAACGGATGCGGGCTATATCAATGTATCAACACCGGAACTGACCGCACTGGATTTGTTGTATTATTTGGAAAGCACCGGATTGAATCGAAGCTACACTATTATAATAGAACTGGTCGAAAAGTTCAAGATAAACAGCCTTTTGCAAACGGCTAAGCGCTACCCGCAAATAGCAGCAATACAGCGATTAGGCTTTCTACTGGACAAACTCGGAGAGGAGAAATTGGCAGAAGCGCTATACCGAGTTTTGGAGGGACAACGGTATTACCTGACCCCTCTATCCCCCAATAAGGGCAAAGAAGGCGATTCGGATAACCGCTGGAAAATCATCGTGAACACGGAACTGGAGGCAGATTTATGATCCCACGCCGGTATATCGAAGAATGGAAAAACCATGCGCCATGGCCTGACAACGCACAGGTGGAGCAAGACCTTGTCATCGAGCGTGCATTGGTGGAATTGTTCACCGATGAAATGTTGCATGAGCATCTCGCCTTCCGGGGAGGAACGGCGCTACACAAGCTCTACCTGTCACCCCAAATCAGATATTCCGAGGACATTGATCTGGTACAAGTGAAGGAAGGTGCCATTGGCCCCATACTGAAACGCATCCGTGACCGGTTGAAGTTCCTTGGGTTGAAACGTACCGTGATGCCACGTGCGCATAACAACACCATTATTTACCGGTTCGATTCGGAGATTGCGCCGGTGATTAATATGCGGTTAAAAATCGAAATCAATTGCAAAGAACATTTCAGCGTATTCGGATTTGAGAATTATCCCTTTGTAGTGAACAATGGTTGGTTCACGGGTGAATGCACCTTACACACGTACCTTCCGGAAGAATTATTGAGCACCAAGCTTCGTGCGCTGTACCAGCGTCGCAAAGGACGCGATCTCTTTGACTTGTATTGGGCTTTGGAAAACATGAAGCTGGATACAGGCAAAATAATCGAATGCTATAAAGCATATATGGACTTCTCGGTAGCCCAGCCGCCGACGCAAAAAATGTTCATACTCAACATGGAAGAAAAAATGAAAGATCCTGAGTTCACAAAGGACATCAGCTTTATACTACGCCCCGGCGTGGAATACGATAACGAGAAGGCTTACGAATTGGTAAAATCGGAATTGTTGGAGAGGATTTAGCAGAGGTGGCTGAATAAAGCTAAACAACCATGTTGGTTACATGCGGTAGATGTTTAGATAAAGCCGCATCTGGCATGATGATAAGGCGACAATAAAGCAGTCAAAAGTGCCGTAACTACCAGTACGGCTGCCCTGACTGGTCTAAAATCGACTTGCAGAACAATGGGGCGGGGCAACATTACAATGTGATCTCTGAATCTATTGTAAACAAAAAGAGACGAGTTCTCTAAGCTCGTCTCATAAAAACAATAATTGCTTTTTGGGAGATTGTGTGTGTTGGTTACCTATCCATCACTAATTTTCACTTAAAAAGCCACTCAAAATTTCAATGAAGAAATTGAGAAAAGCCGTCCACATCAAAATTAGAAACTCTACCAATAATTTTAAGGCTTTTAGATTTCTCCATGAATCTTTATGTTAGTAAACTTCGTGCCCTCTTTTAGTATTAAGCTCTTTTCCAAAGTTAGGATTTCTCCAATCAAAAAAATACATTTTTTTAAAATTTGAAATCGAAGATATGAAATTATTCTTGTCAGCACTAGATATATTGTTCGCAAAAAAACGTATGGAATCCAAAACTTTGGTTTTAAACTCATTAAGATTATTCTTGTTATAGCCAAAATACGGGTTTGTTAAAGTTTCAAATAAGAGGAAGATATGTTCTGTCTCCTTTGGGTTGAAATGCTTCAATCTATATAGAATTTTGCCCTGCAATATTTCAATAAGACTTTTATAAGTTGAGTCGCCCTTTAGAAATGTTAGCAAGAAGGTGATAGTAAAATAATTTGTACTTTTTTCTGGTTGATCTAATAAAAAGTGTTTGTTTAATATATCGTTACTGACACTATACTCTTTACCGAGATTTTCAATGACTGGTAATAAATATAATGTTTCGATCTCAGAGTATTCATTAATGACCTTCTTGCCTAATATTGTGGCTATTCCATCATATATTCGTTTAAAAATATCATGTTTAGTGTCAAAATCAAACGTTAGAAGAATATTACTGTCTTTAATTATTACACCATTCATTTTCAGCATATTGACTGTTTTTTCAGCATTTTTTATGAAAGAAATGATAGTAATTAAAACCTGACATAGCTTTATTGAATAGGAGACTCTAGGCAAAACGGTATAAATAAAAAATGAAAGCTCAATGATTTCCATTATCTTATTCACCAAGCTTTTATGCTTTTTTTTTAAATCCGACGAAACTTCTGCAAACCTTAGGTTGAGATCCTCCGATGACGGAGCTGTTCTTAAATCTTTATAGATTTTTATCAATGCATTTTGCTCTTTAGATATTTCTTTAAAGAGCTTAGTCAAATTTCTGTATATGCTCGCTAAAAAATAGTTTTGTAAATCCTTATAACTAGTTTGGGTGCTTTTTAGAATACGTTTATAGTTTGTTATAATGTCCTTCGCAAGATAATACCTTATTCCTTCTGGTTTATTCTCGTTAAATTTGAAGATGATAGAATTATTCAGGAGCTTTTTTATTTCCTCCTTAGCAATAGATATTTCCGTGATAATGGGTTTGGAATATTCTTTTGTTTTCGATTCGTTAAAATATAGATTGTATTCTTGAAGCTCCTTCTTGAAAGTAGAGATTATAAGCTCTTTAACATCTTGATCGTTGTAATAAATAAAATAGTCATCAACATATCTTGCAATTTCATAATCAAGGTTATTCTTTTTATCTCTTTTATCAAGTGTGTTCTCTACATTATGATCTACTTTTTGCAGGATGATTTCTGCAAAAATTCTTGAATATTCTGGCCCGATTACAATGCCATTTGTTTCATTGTAATTATGCCTTTGCATTAGTGTATCAAAGTCATGTCCAAAGGTCGCCTTGCAGTTCAGATTGTCTTTTGAAGCTTTTTTATTAATTGTGGCCCATATAATCGAGTGAGTATAAATACTGTCGAAGCATCTCGAAATATCAAATTTCAAGAGGAAATTGAATTTTTTTTCAGCTCTTTGAAAGTCGTAAGATTCATAATACTTATAAATATTGCTATATTTTTCATAAGAGAAGTATGTTTTTAAGCTTCTGTATTCCTTTTTATCTAGCTCAATGAATTCTTCTGCTTTTGCCTTTTGAGATTTAAGTGTGTTTTTAAAGAATCGTAATGAGGCGATTCTATGTGGTTTTCGGAGGGAAAATTTAGATCGAGAAGTATAGTAAAGCATTGTAGAATTATGCTTTTTATAAAAATCAATTATCTCAAGTTGACTAAAGGGATGGATGACAAATAATCTCCTATAATCATTATCTTTATGCGAGATCTTAAAATCAAAAGGAATAGTTTGATTATGTTTGTTTGGTATCTTAAAATAGTCATACTTTTCATTTGAATCAGTTCGGACAAAATTACTATTTCTAAAATCTAACCCAAACAGTAGTATAATGATGTTTCTGATTTCATCAGATAAACCTTTTTTTATTTTAAGTTTATTATTTTCAATATGAATGTTGAATTGAACAATGAAATCATAAAATTTTCTATTACTGAAGAATGGAGGTACTTCATATGGTAATATATCAGACAATACTACTCTAGCATCTTTGTAGCCAATTGATTTCTTGTATCTCATTTTTTCCAGATAGATGTGATTTCTCTTATACCAAATTTCAGAACGCCATTATTTTCTAAATTAATTGAATTCGAATCAACGGCATTATAATTTTTATATTTCTTATTACTCAAACAATGTTTCATAAACTCCTTTTTACTATAATATTCAGCAAAGGATAGATTTTTCAATTTTAGTTTTTCATCAAAACTCAATCTGCTTCGTCCTGTGTAATAAACCAATGATCTGTCAAGTTTTTTCAGATTCAGATTTTCGGTAATAAATGGATAGGAATAATACAGCCCTACGAAAACATTTGATTTGTTGTTACTTAATTGAGTGTTTGTCATTAAATATATTAATCGACTCCTTAATAATTCGAATGCATATTTAGGGTTGTGTTTCTTTTTTCTTATAAAATACTCAAACGACAATTTGATTTTAGTTTTATAGTCTTTTACCTTTTTGTCTGATATGTCAACTGCGATTTCGTAAGATAGTTTTGTCGTGCCATCCCTTATTATTTTGGTTTCTTTTAATCCAATGAAATAACCTAGATATTGAATTCCTTTGTCGTATTTGATATCTTTTATGGAATAGGATGCTGAGTTAAATTCATTCTTTATTATAACAATCTCCTTGGAATCAGATTGCAAGTCAAAATCATTAGTTTTCTCCTCATTTATTACTAATGCCCCATTAGATTCTATTTGGATGATATTTTTAATTTCATTTATGTAATCTTCTGCGGTATATAGATTCTTTTGGGAAGGAACAAATATTACGATAATATCATCAACATACCGTGCAAAATAAACTAAGTCTTCAATCTTATTAATCTGCTTATCTATTTGCCGCATGTAGATCTCAGACAGATAAGCACTAATGCCAATGCCTCTAGGTAAACCTTTTTTTACAGTATTCCCAGTTAAACTGTTGAAGCTCTCCAATATATTTAGGATGCATCTCTTTGTGTTTACTGTGACAAGATGGTCGTTGCTCAATTGATTGATGATATCTTCTTGAGGGATGCTTTCGTAGAAGTTTTTAATGTCAGTTCTAATGATAACTTTTGGGAATTTATCCGACACAAAATGGATAACAGACTTTAAAATATGATATCTCGAAAGTTGCTTGATTTTATAGGTATCTCGGAGGTTTTTCTGAATTATTTTAGAATAAAAAAAGCTTTCAACTGTAGGGCTTAAGGTATAACAACTCTTGGAGTCAATTAGCTTATGAATAACTTCTGGATTATAGCCTTTTAAATGATTAGAAATATTCTCAAAAATATCTGTTAATATTTCTTTTCGAGTTTCCGTTTGATTGTTTAGGTCGTCAATTAGTGATTTTCTAGTTTCAAGATCATGGGTAAACTTGATTTGCTTTCTTATACTCTTTAAGTCAGCAGTAAGCGCGATACTTTCACGGAAAGCACCTTCAAACATGCGCTCAATATTTACTCCTCTCTTATTTTCAGCATCAAAGATTTCTTCTATGTTTTTCCGTGAAAATGATTGGTCTATCATATTGAAATTATTTACTCAATAGTTTGCCTATTTAAAAAGGATAATTTAATACTTCCTCTACTGTCATCTCTTCCTCTTTCAGTACATATTGCTAAATGTTTCTATCACTTTCGAGCTTAAATATGAATTCATATCTATATAAAAAATAAAAAGAGTGGATGATGAGGTCTTTATATTAACATTCCAGACATAAAATAAATTGCATTTCTTAAATTCTCTTAAGTTTCCACCCATGTTCGTATGGTCGTAATCGGGGAAGAATTGGCCCAATACCCAATCGGCGGTGTGGAGGATGTTCATTAACTTATTAAGTGTTTTATCGTCCTCGTTTTCTTTGTTTGTATCGAGGGGCCACTTACATTATTCCGTGACACGCAATTTGGATTGGCCCAGAGAGAGACTCGAACTCTCATTGTCATAATTATTCTCACTATTATAAGGTCATACTCATCCCGTCCTATTGAAAACCTAGATATACAACCGCCTCCGGCTTTCCAATTTCCCAAAACTAACCCTACGAAAACCCATTCCCTTACGGTTTCCCATAAACTGGTGAATGGGGTATATAATTGCGTCAACCACTTCCATAATGGCTTACACACCTTACACGCTCCATATCCATTCTTCGCAGCTTCCTTCTTGGTGGTCTTAATCTGGCTTTTGGCCAAATACCGGCACCCTGCCTGGTGATACTTCTCCCCTGTTTTGGTAATATATACCGTGGCGTCCTTTTGCTCGGTAGTGGTATAGGCCACTTCCCTACCCTGCACATTCGAAGCCGCAGGCAGTAGGAACCCCAATACGAGGAAAAGGTAGACGATACGCTTACGCATGATGGTTTGTGTTGGTCGTTTTATTGATAGTTAATGGTTAGTGAATTGGGCTGATTATATGTTGTTGTTGTCTCATTAAATGTATTTCTTAGGCCTATTGGCTTATATGGTCGTTATAACATGCAAGGTAAAACATCCGATTGACAATTACAAATTTTGATTAGCCAAAGGTAACGGAAGGAATGGTGAGGACATTACGGGAAACCGGAAGGTGATACCTAATCACCGGCCAAACTTGCGTAGCTAGCATAATTGGCTAAATTTGGCAACAAACAAAGATTGATGATTCACGAAGTAGCGATATTGAATGTGAAGATGGGACTTGAAGATAAGTTTGAACAGGATTTTGTCCTGGCCAGCCGATTCATAAGTGCCATTGTCGGATATAAAGGCCACACGTTGCGAAAATGCATGGAAGAACCGGGCAAATATATCCTATTGGTGGATTGGGAAACCTTGACGGATCATACCGTGGGTTTCCGTTCATCACCTGAATACCTAGAATGGAAAAGCCTGCTGCATCATTACTACGACCCATTCCCAACGATAGAGCACTACGAGACCGTGTTTGCCAAGAGAAACTAACCACCCCCTAACACACTTCAAAAACTAAGCTAACAACTATTCCATATCTAAATCTTATTTACTACATTTGTTAGCAACTAAGTTTTGCCAATAACATTGACCTTCGACTTATGGCCTATTTTATGTTCATCGATGAAAGTGGGCAGGATCATCACGATTCTCCTTACGAGGTTTTAGCCGGTATTGCCATCCTTGACGACGATTTGTGGACGATGATTAAAGCCGTTCATGATTTAGAGATGAAGTGTTTCGGTCGTAAATACCGTGATACGCGGAACGAAATTAAGGCAAAGAAGTTTTTGAAACGCAAGACATTCCGTTTGGCTAACCAAATGTCAACGATTCCGTTAGAAAGCCGAACGATGTTGGCAAAATCGGCATTGGATAACGGAGAACAGGTTACCAAAGAAAGCCTAACCGCACTGGCTCAGGCCAAGCTGGACTACGTGACTCAACTCCTTGAACTATGTCACCAATTCCGTTGTAAGGTTTTCGCCTCTATCGTACATGACCATACTACGTTACCAGACGAAGATCATATGCTGCGTAAGGACTATGTGTATTTATTTGAACGGTTTTATTATTTTCTGGAAGATAAACACGATGAACATCAGGGAATCGTAGTGTTCGACGAACTGGATAAATCTGCAAGCCATTTGGTGCTCGATCAGATGGAAAAATACTTCAAACGTACTCGAAAGGGACGGACCCGGTCTAGCTTAATCATCCCCGAACCGTTCTTTGTACATAGCGACCTGACAACCGGAATCCAAATCGTGGATTTCATGGCTTACATTCTCTCTTGGAATTTCCGATCTGGCAAATTAGACAAGACATGCCGACGCGAACTCGACTCGTTCCTGAATATTATCAAACCCTTACGCTATCGTACATTCCGGGAAATCAATGACGGTGAAGAATACGAAATATGGAGTATATCGGTTGTATAAATAAAAAAGGCAATGCCACTGCTGGCAAAGCCTCCGGTACAAAGATAAGAAATAAGTTTGTTTAAATAAAAATAATTTCTTCTCCTAAGGCTTTGATAGTGGGTGGATGCTAGGTTAATATGCGTGTGATGAATTGTGCTCCGTCCAACCTGGAGCGTATGCTAAAAGGGGATTCACGAATCCGTGAAATCCGCTCACGAATCCATAGAAAACATTCCCTAATCCGAAATCGCCGGATTTTTGGCATGGTGTTTATCGCATCGGCCGCTTTCCGCCAATGGGGGGACTTGCCGTGGAATAACAGCGTGAATCGTTTCAGGATACCCATTGGTATACATATTCAAACGTTTAAAAGAACCATCTCCTTGCACCTTTATTCATTACACTCACTGATTCAATTTTTTTATCGTTAAAAAGCACTGGCAGAAAAAATTGCCCTTCATATTCTATAATATAAATATCCGCCGGACGTTCCGTCAGGATATTTTTATTTTCTGCATCCATATGCGCATATTCAAGGATGGTTAGTTCTTCAATATTAACATCTTTCAACCTTTTATGCAAATCCTCCAGTTGCAATTCCAAGATCCTTACCCTTTCTTGTTCTTGAAGAGTCTGTCCCGGCACGGGGAAGAATTCCGCTATAATGTCCGCAGTCGCTTTTTCCGCGCGCTGCACTTCTAACAAAAATTCCCTGATAATACCTGCCCTGTTTTGAAAGGATTGAGCCGAAGTGCAGCTAGCTAATATTATAAAATAGGTGAATAAAATTAACACTTTCATAACAGTCAACTTGCTAAGATATGTATGTTTATAAAATCTAAAATATTGCCGTTTCAAAATCCTGTACATATCCCCCAGAATTATACACGTTTGCACACGACAAAGGATGTCAACGACTTCCTTTACTAAATAGCGGCTGCCGATCGTTGAATTTTTCGAATTAATCTCCTTTTTTATCCATTATTAGGAGAACAAGCCATATTGTGATAAACACAACAATACTCAGCCATAGAATGGGATAAAATACCACCGCTATGATGGCAATCCATACATACGATACAACGAGCAGTGGAGGGAAATATGCTAAAAATGTATCAAAGTACTTGGGGGAGCACTGAAGAAATAACAGCGCTATTACACCTAAATGAGCGATAATAAGCAAAAAGAATTGTAAATGGAATATCGCGCTATTATTGGGATTGGGAAAGCTCCTGATGATACCGATTTCTATGGAAAGGATATAAACCGAAAACTCAGGCGAAAACCCCAATAAGAAGCTACTCACCACCAACAGTACGGTTAGAATACACTTTTTCTTTGCCATTTTTCAATTCTTTCCGTTAATAGCGGGGCCCCTTACGAGCTGGGGCATCGCCTCCGCCTGTATCTGATCCCGGTAAATTTCTCAACGTTTGACCTAAGTCTGCCGGAGTATTTGTGAATTTCCCTGCCGGGGTATTAGGAATATTGGCGTTGACAGAGTGATTTGAAACACCAATTTTATAGCCTCTTAAATCGTTTTATTAACGGTCGTACTATTTAGGATTCATAGTCCTTTTTAGGGAATCAAGTCGGTTCCTAAGTATGGGATCTTCTATTTCATTTATGAAACCGGCGCCGTTAGGAAGATAAACATCCAAGCTTACACGTTGTTTTTGACCCGATAACATCAATCAAATCCGTTGACAGTTTCCCTACGCTTGGGGTTACAAAAACGAAATTGTATTGGCCTGGTTCCAGTTTGACTTCGTACAGCCCATGATCATCGGAAATTGTTTCCGTCTTCAGGCGCCCCGAATGATCATATACAAATACCAATGTACCCTTTGCAGCTACACCTCGCTGCATGTTCTTGCAACACCAAACGATTGTCATTCGGTCTTGCATATTCGTATCGGATTCATAACGCACCGTGAACTTTCCGCAATTGTCAATTCGGCCATCGCTACTTTTGTAAGCCGCTTTTTTTTACCGATGTACAAGAGATGAATAAAAGTAGAAGAAATGATAAAATTGAAATAATGCTAGCATCTGCCCGCATCACCTTTTTGTTGATCAATTGTTGAGTTCCCATTCCTGTCGATTCCATATTGTTCGGTCGCTATTGTATTTAAAATTCTATCTCTGTCTACTTGAATTTTGCTAAGGAAAGCAGCTTAGCCTGGCATCAATACCTGCCCGTTTACCATAGGCAGCTAACCTTTTTTCTACGAAAAGGGGAAATACCGAGATTAGCAAACAGATGGTGAACAGTAAATTTCTCCTTGCAACGGCGACATCTCTTACGTTCAAAATGGCTATTCAATTTTTAAATCATTTACTATTTTCCGCATATTATCGATTTTGACGTCGTCTGGAGAATTACTGATGTATGTTATTAAAAGTGCTATCTTTTTATCTGTGTTTTTATACAAAATAAAATTAGAGTTGGTCAGTTTATAATCTTTAATAAAAAAAATAATAGCTTTAGAGTTTTGGTTATTAATATGTTCCGTATATCTCTCGAAATTATTATGGGATACTGGGGTAAGAGTTTCAACATATCCCAAAACAGCTTTATCCCAATTAGCTACTAATTCTTTATTGAGCCGTGGGGTGATTTGAATTAAATCATCGCTTCCTTTTAGTTTATAAATTTTACTGTGTTCGCCTAATCCTAGTTCTACGGCAGTAAAGAACCCCCCTCTCGGGTTTTTAAATTTCTCTCTCTGATAAGCTTGGATATCAGGAATGGAGGAGGAGCTAATTTCCTCTAGCTGTTCGTTTTTTAAGTTAACCTCACTCAATGTTTTTTGCCCAAAACAAAAAAATATTGAAAGTATCAGACAAGTTGTTATCATTAAATTTTTCATACTATTCAAACTAAATTAAGGATTACATGGATTAAAAGATACAACTTTATTGCTTGTGTTTAATCTCAATTCTATGTTATTATTATTGGAATTTACACTCTGTCGCGTGAGATTGATAGAGTTACCATACATTTTGAGTAATGCATACTCTCCTGCTTCTTGAACCGATGCAGATGCATTTGAATTTAAATAGCTTTGACCGTGAGTTACCCAAGTATTTTCTGCAGATGTTGAATTAGCATAGAAATTAGCTTGGTCTATTTTATACTGAGCCGCATTTTTGATGGTAATAGTATATATATAACTACTGGTCACAATAACCGAACTGAAGTTCTTTGTATAAAAATTGATTTCGCTGGTTGTATGTAAAGACTGCATAAACGCTAGATCAATACCTGCCATCGCATCAGTAGGATTAGGTGCAGACCCTTGGGGATGGTTATGCATATGGCCTATCGAGTATCCATTTGATGGATTCCAAGTAAAGCTAGGAGCCCAAACTGATGTTCCTCCACTAATCGCAGGTCCTACATAAAATGTATTGTAATTATCCTTGCTAGTTACAAAAAACTTATATCCAATCTCCGTGCTACTATTTTTTATGTTGTTTATTCCGGTGCTCACGGCTGGCTTATTTTTAATTTGGTTAGCTTTCGTAACCGCATCACATGGATCGTTTTGGATGGAATCTGTTGAGCAATCTGAAAGCCCAGTATTCCCTCCAATACATCCGCAGTAACTCATATATGCGGAGCCATTCAAGTCCCCATTGCAATCGTAACCATGACCTGGATCTCCCGGCCCTTCTCCGCCGCATTCTGGCAGGTCCCAGTTGTAGGGGTCATCGCAGAACTCGGGTTCCTCTGGGTCGTCCACGTAATAGCAATCCTCCCAGCATTCTTCGTCGACGATCTCTTCATAACAAATATCATCTTGATCGGGGTCGTCTGGGTCTGGGTTTCCGACACAGACCTCGGCCCAAATCGGTTCGCATATCTCCACGCATTCCCAATCACCAGACATTGGTGTCATGGTATCCGCACTATCCGGCACCACGTCTTTGGCCTTCATTGATAGCTGCACGTTGGGTGTGCGCGTGATGTACCGTTTCACCGGTCTGCCGTCCACTACGCGTACAATGGCAGTGCGGTCGCCTTCCAGCGTGAGGTACTCGAGATATCCGGTAAAATCCTCATCGAGCCGGGTAAGATAATTGTGGCTAACATCGTATTTGTGTCTCTCAAGGTACGCCTTATCGGGATGATATCGGATCACCTTCTGCTGGAAGCTTTCCTTGCCCTGCTGCTTATAAATGACCAGTCGGTCAAATATGGTGCTTAGCATGGTTTGGTCCGGTATATAACCAAGGCTATCACGGGGTACGGCAATCAGCGACACCAAGCGCTTGGAGTACGAGATGGGCACTTCGAGGGCAAGGGTTCCTGCCACTTGTGATGTATAGGCCTTTTTCCATATGGAATAGATGTGCACGTTATCAGCTGAAAACCTATCGGGGCTTTTCGTGGCAAGGATTTGCATGCGCCCATCGGCCAGCCTCTTCTGCATTCTCACTTTAAGTTCCCGGTGGTAGTAGGCCCTGCCGGCCTTTGTGAAATCAGCAATTTCCTTGCTCCCTGCATCATCGATGTTTTCGGTGAATTCCTTCTGGCAAGAGAATATACTTACCAGAAAGGCAAGCAGCAGGAATTGGGTCTGTCTTTTCATAGCTAGGTTTTGTTAAGGTGATGTTTTTAGTGGTGTCGTTAAGGCTGTATAATCAATGAAAATTCGTTACGGTTACGTTACCGCTAAATACAGTAAAAGTATTTGGATTTCAAAATTAATTTCAACAAATATTCAATCGAGGACGGAGAAACCTGCATGGAATGTGTTTTTCGTACCATTGCATCACATGGCATCTTAATTTTTGATGCGGTTGGCCACTTCCTCCCTGATCCTGTCTACATGTAGCGACGGAACCTTAATGGGGAGTTCCAGAATCGAGACGCCCCATCTGGTTGCATCGCTGTCCCTACCGGTCCGATCATAGAAATCAAACAGGGCAAGGCGGCTTTCAAACCGGTTAGGCACCATATGAACGGCCTTAAGCAGTGCTTTTTCCGCTTCAGGAACCCGCCCCATTTCCATATAGCACTTGCCTAATGCTAGGTAAATGCGATGGTGCAGGCGATATTGCAGCGCCTCCTGCAAAATAGCCGCGGCCTTTTCATAGTGCCTGAGCGAAAAAAGTTGATAACCATAACTTTCGAGAAACGGGCCGTGGTTATGCAAGTTTGGGTAAGCCGTCTCAAACATGGCCAACCCCTCCTGGGCAATCCCAGCCCTCGAAAGGGCCAAGCCTTCTTTCCAATGCCTGTGGTCATCGGCGTGACGAACTTTATGGCCCACTGAATAATAAAGCAACAGGACCGCAATGGCAAGGCCAGCCGTGGCGGATAATACGGCACCTACTCTATCGGGCTTTGTGGCTTCCCGTACAATGACACCTATGCAGCATAGCGCCAGCAATTGGAAAAGCAATTTATCGTATACATGCGTGAAAAACGCTGCGATAAGGATGGCGATGAGTTGTACACATGCAATGTGGTATAGCGTACGTTTTCCTTGATGTTGCCGCCGGTATACGCGGACGATGCCATACAGGAGAACCCCTATCGCTACCGACATTGCCAATGCGCCCAATAAACCCCATTCGATTGCATATTGGTAATGGTCATTGAACGCATAGTATGTGTTGCCTGCAAGGAGGAGCTCTTTCTCCGTATATTCACCTTCGCTGAAATAGGCCGCCTGGTAGTGTAGGTATGTCGTCTTGAACTTGTCATGGCCTATCCCTTTCGGCCAATGTTCCTTTAATATGCTGGAGGAAACCTTGTAGATAAGCATACGCCCTTTGGATGAGTCCGTCTTAAAAGCCAATGCCAGTATGGAGGCCGCCGCCAGCAGCAGGCATGCCGCCCCGATGATTGCGAGCTTCTTTACACGGAATTTATTCAGTGCGAAGAGGAGAAAAACCATTGCCGTAGCATAGCCTAGCACAAACGCACGGCTGCCGAGATAGACGGCGGCCAGCAACGCAAATACAGCAACACCCATCGGTACCCAGGCCTCTCTCCTCACCACCATACCTGTCGATCGTTTTCGTAGGTGAAGATACGTTCTTCCTTGCCCCTCGTGAGGTTGTGGAGCAGGTAAAGCCCGTTAGCGGGTATTTGCCGGTAGTGGAGCTCCTGCTCCCGAGCCACTTGCTTACCCATGGATATCCACCGGCCCCCATCCCAATAGCACAGTTCATAAGTATCGCCTATGAGGATGAAATTCGTATCGCTTCTCGGCGCGAATTTGACCTTTGTCAGGTAATGGGGCTTTCCCAAATCCAATCCCACCCAACTGGGCTGCTCATCGTTATACGCTGAAAAGAAGGTTTCCAAGCTGCCGTCAAATGCAAGCTCATAAGGTGTTCCATAGGTTGGTGGCACCTCCGGATAACCCATAATACGTCCAGACAGTTTGGTGCCGTCCAATGCCCCGTTTGCCGAACCGTAAAATTGAAGTTCGGCCACATCCGTGCGGTATGACGGGCCAGAAAAGTACCTTACATATCGATACTTCCGGCTGTTGTTGATGGTGGCTTCTTCAACCCTATCCGGTGTTTGGGTAATGTTGAATAGGTTTATGGCATCACTGAAATCAGGGTTGTTTGCTGCCTGGAAATGCGCTTCTACCATTGTTTTTTGATAGTCCTCGATGGCAGGGAACCGGGGAAATTTCCTTTTTAAAACCATATCCTGTTTCTCGTGTCGGGATATGTGTAAATACCTTGTGTCCCCATTTTTGTTCAGCAAGAACGGATCGCTTGCGGGATAGTATGTTTTTCCATCGTAGTACATGGCTATATATACTACCCCTGCGCCCATGTCTTTGAACATAGCCTTTCCACCATTTATTTCGCCCCAGTGTTGAGCCTGCCAATTCTTATTGTCAAATGTGCAGATGACCGCGAACTTCTTGTTGCCTTCCTTAAAGGGGTAGGTGAGCGGTATGGCCAAATCATACACGTCGGTGTATTCGGCGGTAACGTCTATCCTGTCGCGTGCCAGCAACGCAGCAGGAATATCTTCTGCGGCATCCGGTGGCAGGTCTAGGTCTTGCAAGCGGAACGTATGCCGGTATACTTTGGCAATGGAATAATGCGGACGTTCAAATTGCCCGAATGGCCGCCCACCGACAGCATCAAACGCGAAATAGCTGCCATCTTCCTGTAGCAATGTATTCCAATAATGCCCCCCATTGCGGTTGCCCCAAAGCGGTATATGGTCCATCCCTACGGGTAGCCCGTTGGCCCTCATTACCATCGATGTATGGATGACAAGGTGTCGGCATGCACCGCGCTTGCCTATTTCCATTTTACTTGCGGGTATATCAAATGGGTATTTCCAGAAAGTCCTGTTCGAAAATATCTTACTTTTTAGATATGCTTGGATATTAGCCGTCAGTTGCAGCCTGTTTTGTGCCTCAGCGGTGTCGCGGAATGCTTGGAAATCCTCGTAAATCTTGGCATTCCATAGCTCAGGACGTTCATTACCAATTCTATGGGGAAGTATGTACTCGCAAAACTCCCCGAAGGACAACCGCTTGGCCCACGGCAATTCTTCTCTCAAGCGAAACGCTTGGTCAATGTGGGCAATGAAGTGATCAGCATTCAGGTACTCGTAGTCATGCCAAAGTTCGGCCACCGAGGAACTGGGGGTTCCATACAAGCCTTCGAGGGATGTCCATCGCCGTTCCACAAGTGGGGAGCCAATGGTCACGAGTACGTTTTCCCGGTCCAACGAATCCAGGTAATAAAATATGGAATCGAAATCCATCACGATGTCCCCGTCCCAAAAAGACTTGCCTTCCAGGTTACCTATTAAATAATAGGCCGCGTCTAACTTTTCCTTGTTGCCCTTTTGTTTATAATACGTAATGACTTTCTGGAGCTCCGGCCTATTATCATCCGAGAGTTGCAAAACTGCTTCCACCCGATCAGGTGTGCCCGATATGCAGGATTCCAATAAGAAAATCGCAGCTACCAATCTGTAGCCTGCTACCCGAGCTTTGCTCATTGTTGAAAGTATTTGAATTGTCTC
This sequence comes from Parapedobacter tibetensis, assembly GCF_024704835.1. Taxonomy (GTDB): domain Bacteria; phylum Bacteroidota; class Bacteroidia; order Sphingobacteriales; family Sphingobacteriaceae; genus Parapedobacter; species Parapedobacter tibetensis. The sequence goes on along the minus strand of NZ_JAMXBE010000010.1, from coordinate 671 downwards.
ATAATTATATTTGAATAACCACATACCGGCACTTGCTGTTAGTAGGTAGTGGTTAGAGATAGGGTTTCATTGCATCCGCATCCTCGAACTCGAGGGTGTTTCCTCACCATTGCAAGGATTCATACGGCATGGCAGTATTTAGTAATGTCTATCCGTGGATTGTGATGGGTTGTAAGCGGTTAATTAATCTGTTTGTTCATCCTTTTATCTGTGGGTATTGATTTAGTGTTGTTGGTTTGTAGGTGCAAGATAGGAAAGGGCTTTGGGATTTGCAAATTGGCTGTCAGCTTTTGGCTGCCAGTGGGTAGATCCTAGGTTAATATGCGTGTGATTAATTGCTTCGTCCAACCCGGAGCGTATGCTGTAAGGGGATTCACGAATCCGTGAAATCCGCTCACGAATCCAGAAAAACACTCACGAATCCATAGAAAACATTCCCTAATCCGGAATCGCCGGATTTTTGGCATAGGGGGACTTGCCGTGGAATAACAGCGTGAATCGTTTTGTGTCTTTACTGTTCATCGAGCTAAATTCAGGTCTCCCTTCTGGAGAAGGGAAGAAAAATATGTTTGAAAAATAAAGGCCATCCGAGGGGATGGCTTAATATCAAATTATGGCAACAAGGGTCACCGTTATTTCTTTTTCTTGAAGTGACGGGTATTTGAAATCAA
>NZ_JAMXBE010000001.1 GCF_024704835.1 Parapedobacter tibetensis | reverse complement strand
AAGCATAAATGCCTTGGCATACACCACGGGAAACAACATCGTATTTGGCCATGGGCAATACCAGCCTGAGTCGGATAGCAGTAGAAGGTTGATAGCACATGAGCTGACGCATGTAGTGCAGCAGGTAGATGCAGGAGGAAACCGTGCTGTCCAACGGCAATCCGCCGACGCTAATATTGAACGAAGATATGGATTAGGTATGCGTAACCGGTTTGGATTGTTTGATGTGGAATTAAACCGGGATACCAAAACATTGACGCTAATAATGCGCGTCAGATTCAATTTTACCGGTGCTTGGCCATCAGTCGGTGATCAGCAAACCTGGATAACAGATTTTATCAGGCACGTCCAAGACCGTTGGAGTTATCGTTTTTATCTAGTTCCAATGGATATATGTTTAAATGCACATGATACATTTTTTGCAAGGGTGAATGTAATTTCGGTGACAGGCGATCAACATTACACGATTGATGTTGATGCAGCTTCCAGGCGGAGCACTGTCAATTCCAGCAGTCGTACTGCTCGATTAGATGCATTAGACAATGATATGGTGACACGTAATAGACTTGGTCAGGATTTTCAGCAGCGACCATCCGAACATGAGTTTGGACATATGCTTGGCTTACCGCATATTGAATGTGACCCAAGTACTGGCGTCTGTTCCGCAGGTGACCAGTATGGGGACACCATTGCTGAACGGAGTGACATTATGGGTTCAGGGTGGATTGTTTCAGAACGAGATTACACACCATTTACCACAGCGATGTATTACTTCACCGGATGTAACTGGCGGGCGTCACATACCCGAGTTTATCCTATTGGAGACTATCCATCGCCTTCTTCAGTCTCTAATATGGCTTAACGAGTAAGATATGCAATACGATAGCTCACAACGGATTCCCATGTCAGCACAGGTTACTCCATTACTTGGCCTATCTAGCGGTGCAGGTGTGATGCCTTTTTTTCAACCAAGACTTCTTACTCCTGCAACAGGTATCCAACGTAATCCACAACCAAGAACAACAACGTCATCGTCTCCCACCCATCAAAGGCAGCCCAATCCTTTGTTCAGGTCGATACCGGAGGGAATTATAAGCCGTGTAGAGTTTGACCAATATCTTATGGGTTATTTTGGGGTACAAGATGTTCATACAGGCACACAAACCGAACAAGAAGAGGCTTTGACACGCCATGGTGGTTCTACAACCTCCATTCCCAACTGGCAATCGTGGGACCCTGGGGCATCCTCAGCGGATTACTCCCATATCATCAGGGCAATAGAGGATGTTGCGGAAACTTTTGGAACGATCCCGACCATTCGCACGGTGGTATTTTTCAAGATAAGTTATAAGCCCAATGCTACTGGCATGGGAGTTGCTGAACCCGGTGTAGGAGCTTCGTTTGGTGCAGGTCGGTTGACCATTTATGAAGCGTTCTCTCGAAGTCGGGCTTTCCCAAATGCGAGGAGTGACGCCAGTGGCACTTACCCGGCTGTGGGAGTTGTTCTTGCTCCTGCTACGGGAGAAACACCAGGGGCACCTCGGCCGTATCAATCGCGTGAGTACAGTCTACGCGAGAACATCGTGCATGAATTGGGCCATGGTATAGCCGAAGATGCATTGCGTGCCGACCCTGATGTATTCACCAAATTCCACCGTGCTGTGGGATGGGTCGGTGGGCAATTATTTGACATTGGCCAACCCGCCGTTGCCAATGCCATTCTCACAGACACCCTTCCCCCAAGCCAGTATCAAATACAGGCCAATGATTGGAACAACCCCCAATGGATAGAACAACCGATGTCATACTATGCAGTTGACGATGGGCCGGGGGAAGATTTTGCGGAGGCGATTTCGGCGTTTGTTTATGCGCCTTCCATACTGCAACAACGCACTCCAAATAGACACCAATTTATACTTGATAATATCGGGTTATGGACTACACGTATGCGATCACTGCCACAACCGTTGCAACGAGGGGACTTTCCATTGAATGAAGAAATTGGCCGTATGGCATGAATATTAGACAATTAAACTTTTATGCAAAAACCAATATTACAAGATGCGTTGACTATCTTACTGAGAAAAACGGAGCAGCTTGTCAATTTCCGGCTGTGTCAGTTTTTTGCCATTAGTGATGCCGTTCCAAATGAACAGGCGGATTTTGCCATAGGCGATGACGGATTTTATTGCTCAAACCTCTTGTTGCGATCAAGCGATATAGAAAAGACCATTATCATGTTGTCACTAGCTCCCCACCTCCATCCCGCATTCTACGACCGCATCATTCAGCAATTCCTGCCCAACGGTGGCGACATCATCGAGTTGGGCGGGGTGAAAAATGTGGGCAATCATCGAGGGTTTCTACCAACGGGTGAAACGGCATTATTTATCATAGCCGGGGATGACATGGAGAAACGAATCCATATTCAAAGCTTGTTGATGGGAGAAAGCCAATTGGTAAAAGAAGGAATTTTATCCGTAGAGTCTGTCAAAGAAGGAGAACCGCCAATGAGCGGGAAGCTGGTGCTGTCTCGTGAATGGCTATCCAAACTGCTATTAGGTAAAGAACAGCCCCCGGCATTTGGCCCTGATTTCCCAGCAAAGGCGGTAAGCACGCTATTGGATTGGGAGCATTTGGTTATCAGTGATAAAACGAGGGAGCAACTCAATGACATCAAGACTTGGCTTCAGCATAATACGGAACTCATCAGCAAATGGGAAATGCAAAAGGTCATCAAGCCGGGATACCGCGCTTTGTTTTATGGGCCTTCTGGTACGGGGAAGACGCTGACTGCCACATTGCTTGGTAAAGAATTTGATCGTGAGGTATTCCGCATCGATTTGTCGCAGGTGGTATCCAAATACATTGGCGAAACAGAGAAAAATCTTGAAAAGATATTCCAGCGGGCAGAAAATCGCGATTGGATACTGTTTTTTGACGAGGCTGACGCGTTATTTGGCAAACGCTCCAATGTACAGAGTGCACATGATAAGTATGCCAATCAGGAAGTATCATACCTGCTGCAACGCGTAGAAGACTTCCCTGGATTGGTCATTTTGGCTTCCAATTTTAAAAACAACATCGATAAAGCGTTCGTCAGGCGGTTCAATGCCATTATTCATTTCCCGATGCCCACAGTCGCCGAGCGTCTTAAGCTATGGGAAACTATCCTACCTGCCAAGGCCAATTTAGATAAGGACGTGCATATCAAGGAAATTGCTGAAAAATATGAATTGAATGGATCGGCAATTGTGCAGGTGGTCCATTTCGCAGCATTGAAAGTATTTGCCAGGCAAAACGGTGCCATCAGCAAAAAAGACATCATGGCCGGTATCCGTAGGGAGTTTGAGAAAGAAGATCGGGTGTTTAAATAACTTTTTCCAAGATGCTATTTGTCAGTCATTAATCCTCGGGTCTGTCTTTTTTTATACCCGAGGTACCGGGTTTGAAACGCGGCTTGAAGCCCTGGGGCTTTGAGGCTGGCGCAGTTGTTTCGGTGCCTTCATCCTGAGTGTCTTTATTTTCCGTTACCTCAGGAGGTAGTTTTTCTGCTGGTGATTTGGAAGTGGGTGTCATCCCAGCTTTGAACCGGGGTTTAAAACCTTGTGGTGCTGTCGCTTTTTTTGCCGTTTCTTCTTCTGGAGCTTTATGCTCGGTTTGTTCGGGAACCGATGTTTCAGAAGATTTCGCTGCCATCGGTTTAAACCGCGGTTTGAAGCCAGCGGGTTTGGCAGCGATAGTTGAAGGTGGCGGTTCTTTGGCAGACGGACTAGGTATCGCCGTTGACTTGGCGTTTATGGGTTCCCGTTCTTCCAGCAGGTACTCCTTGCGGAGTCGATTGAACCAGTACTTCTTCGTATGGTCGAAACTCTTTTCACCCATTTGGATATAATGGTCGTAGAATTCTGCATACAAATCGGGGTTGGCGCGTTGCAACTGCACCAAATCGATTTTCTTTTTAATGAAGAACTCCTCAAAAGTCATTATGCCATGTTGTGATATACCGCTTGCACATCATCATCCTCTTCGATTTTATCGATGAGCTTGAGCACTTCAACGGCATCGTCTTCTCCTACTTCGGTGTTTGATAGCGCGATACGTTCCAATTTGGCACTTTTCACTTCAATGCCCATTTCTTCGAGCAGGCGTTGCATGTTGCCAAAATCTTCAAATGAGGTTTGGGCCACTGCCACCTCATTCCCTTCTTCATCGGCTTCCAGGTAAAGCTCTTCCAATCCACCATCTATCAATTCCAGTTCTAGCTCTTCTAAATCCATGTCATCGACCACTGTAAATCGGAAAATAGACTTACGTTGGAAAATGAAGTCGAGTGAACCTGTTTTGCCCAATGTGCCGCCGGACTTGCTGAAGTAGCTGCGGATATTGGCTACCGTACGGTTGGTGTTATCCGTGGCGGTTTCGATAAGAATGGGTACCCCATGTGGGCCATATCCTTCATATACATGCTCTTCATAACCTTTGGCATCTTTGTCTGACGCCCGTTTGATAGCGGCCTCAATACGGTCCTTCGGCATGTTCACGGCCTTCGCATTTTGGATGGCCGTACGTAGACGTGAGTTGGCCTCGGGATTTGGCCCACCCTCCTTTACTGCGATGGCAATTTCCTTGCCCAAGCGGGTGAATTGCACTGCCATTTTTGCCCATCGCTTGAATTTGCGTTCTTTTCTGAATTCGAATGCTCTTCCCATCTATCTATTATTTTTAAGGTTTGTTAGCATATCTTCTGTGATGCTGGTCAAGTCGAATTGAGGTTTCCAGCCCCAATCTTGTTGGGCCTCGGTGTCATCAATGCTATTGGGCCAAGTGTCTGCAATGGCCTGGCGGGGGTCGTTTTCTACGTAAGTTATGGTAAACTCCGGCACCACTTTGCTGATTTCATTGGCCAGCATGGCCGGTGTAAAGCTCACGCCGGTAAGGTTATAGCTTGAACGGATGTTTACGGCATCTGTTGGGGCATCCATTAATGCGAGTGTACCACGGATGGCGTCGTCCATATAAAGCATGGGCAAAGCCGTATTAGCGGATAGGAAGCAAGTATATGTATTGTTTTTCAAGGCCTCATGGAAAATATGGACAGCATAATCGGTGGTGCCGCCACCGGGAGCCGCTTTCCAACTGATGATGCCCGGATACCGGATACTGCGCACATCCAACCCATAACGACTATGGTAGTATTCACAGATGCGTTCACCGGCCAATTTACTGATGCCATAGACGGTATTGGGATCCATGACACTATACTGAGGTGTATTCGCCTTGGGCGAATGGGGTCCAAAGACGGCGATGGAACTCGGCCAGAAAACCTTGTTGACGCCATATTTGAGTGATAGGTCCAACACATTCAGCAGGCCATTGATATTGAGATCCCATGCTTGACGAGGATATTTCTCGCCGGTAGCCGAAAGCATGGCGGCCAAGAGGTATACCTGCGTGGGCCGGTATTTGGTGAAAAGCACATGCAAGGCTTTCCTATCTAACACATCAATGGTTTCAAAAGGGCCACTTGTATCCGGCATCTGGGGTTCCCGTATATCGGAGGTAACCACCCGATGTTGCCCGAATTTTGCCCGTAATGCGATGGCCAATTCGGTTCCGATTTGACCGTTCGAACCAATAATGATGATTTGTTCTTCCATTGGGTGCAAACTTAGATAACTTGCCTTTCATATGCAAGTTACAAAAACGGCATATCAAAGCAAGTTATTCGCCATAGTCTGCTTTCGTTGGTACTCATGATTGCTTCGCAGTTATCGATCTCTCATCTGCCTTTGAGAACTTTCTTTTATAGATGAAACCTGCATGAGCTACCGCTCAAAAAAGGANTCTGCTTTCGTTGGTACTCATGATTGCTTCGCAGTTATCGATCTCTCATCTGCCTTTGAGAACTTTCTTTTATAGATGAAACCTGCATGAGCTACCGCTCAAAAAAGGACATGAATAAGACAGCTCATGCAAGCTTCATTGCCGTTAAAGAACAATTTATTCTAATGAAACTTAGCAAAATGGCAGTATTAAACCTAACAGGTTTCAAAAACCTGTTGGGTTTTCAATGCCTTTATAACTTGGTTGCCAATACAAAGCTTTTTCGGTACACTTTCCTCATACCCTGTTCATTATACACTTCTATCACGGCAATGTAAATGCCTACGGGTAGCCGTTGATTGGTGTCAGACAAACCATCCCAGATAACTGTACCGTACGTAGCCATACGCTGGTTTCGTTGCAACCTCTTTACTAATTGACCTTTATCGTTATAGATATCTATATTGGCCATGTTGCTGCTTTCCGGAAAGCTGTAGGTAATTTCCAGTAAATCTTCAAAGCCATCGTTGTCTGGAGAGAAGGTCTTGGATGTTAGAAAGATTCCCGCTGCCGTTGTTTCAACCTCGCCTTGCGAGTTTACATACCCTGGAGTAGCCCCACCTACCGATGTAGCGGCAGAGCGGAAATTGCCGGGTGCATCTGTGGCTTTGGAAAAACTTTGTCGCTCTAGGGAGACGCCTTTATGGTTGGTAATAAATGGCGACTGCATCGACTCATTATAAGTAAGGCGATCGATAATTGTACTCCGACTAATCAATATAGCTGTGCCAGCATTGTTATTGAATGCAGGCAACGAAGGCATTTGTATAAATGCATCCGGATAAGGACACTGGTAATGCTGTTGTATAATATTGGGATTGGTGGTCAAGACCTTGTAGGTATTGGGATAGAATAAGTGTTCATCCACACTCACCTGTCGATGGCCAGCTACTGACCCACTGCTATTGACATGGGTAAGGTAAAGATGTTGTAAATCAAAAATTTTGTTGGAATGGTTATAGATTTCGACAAAATCCACTCCTTCTGGTTTGGGATTGGAGAGAATTTCGTTGATTAACACATCGCCTTGTTGCATTTCATCAGGAATGAAAAATGAATGGCTGATGTTAATGGATTCTCCTGCGCAATCGACCAATTCCGTTATCCCCAAGATATATTCAAGTCCTTGGGAAAACGGGTGGTCATAATGCAGCAATATGCTGCGTGCGTCTATCAATTCTACCGATTGAGGAATGCCTATGCCGTGGTTCAACACATACCTGATGGGCATCATGGCAGTTTCGGAATCCAATGCACGAGAAAAGGTAATGGCGAGTTGTGAAGCTCCCTCCACCTTAAATTCCGTTATCCCCAGATCAATGCCAAAATCCTTGTCATATACGGAATTTTGAATACCTGGCGTTCCGCCGCGACTATCATTGCTGGCTATCCAACTGTCTTCATCGAGACAAAATGCATTAGGAGATATGCGTTCCAAACTCCAACCACCGTTACGTTTCTGACTGTCACGGTACCAAGAAGTGTTGTAGGCTACTTCATCGATAATGGTACCTTGTTGATTTTTAAGGATAAGTGTGGTGCCGGAATTGACCAAAGCGGGCCACGGCGAAATACCGACGACTTCGCCAAAAGGAGCAAAGAGAGCCGTATCTGCCGTACGGCAAAGGATAAGGTAACTTCGTGGTTGTAAAGTGCCTTTCGAAAATCGGTGTGTCGTTGTGAGGCTATGGTATGTCCAATCGCGTAGATTGATGATCTGGTCACTTTGATTATATAATTCGATGTATTCCTGTCGGGGAAAATCAATTACACCGTTCGGATTTACCATGATTTCATTGATAATGATGTCAAACGGTTGGGCCATGTAGCTGAACGAGGTGTGGCCTCGCCATTGCATGGGCTGGTTGGGGAATTGGCTGTGCGTAAAGGCATCTTGGATTTGAGCATTCAATAGCAGCGGAAAAAAGCTGCATAGCGAAAGTAATGTGTATTTCATTGGAATAAGTTGTTTTTCAATGAAGCAAGAACCTTTCCAACCGCGAGAAGTTTCCTGACAATCTGGCCTAGTAGACAATGGCTTCCGGATGGAGCTTTTTGAAATTCCTTGCCGGAAGATGAAAGCAAATTTGTATGTTTGCAGGCTTTAAAAATAAAATATTTTCTGTAAATTCTCAAAAAAACAACAAAAAAAAATGAAAGTGGCAGTAGTCGGCGCGACCGGGCTCGTGGGTTCGGAGATGTTAACTGTGTTAGCAGCGCGCAATTTTCCCGTAACAGAATTGATTCCAGTAGCTTCTGAGCGAAGCAAGGGAAAGGAAATCGAATTCAAGGGGGAGAAGTATAAGGTGGTCACACCCGATGAAGCCATTGCTCTCAAACCGGATGTGGCTTTGTTCTCGGCTGGTGGAGGCACTTCATTGGAATATGCACCCAAGTTTGCCGATGCGGGGATTACCGTCATCGACAATTCCTCCGCCTGGCGGATGGATCCCACCAAGAAATTGGTGGTACCTGAGGTAAATGGGCATGTATTGTTGGCCGGAGACAAAATCATCGCCAACCCAAATTGCTCCACCATACAGATGGTAGTGGTGTTGAAACCCTTGCACGAGCAATATACCATTAAGCGGGTGGTGGTATCTACCTACCAATCTGTGACGGGCACAGGTGTGAAAGCTGTGAAGCAGCTGAACGATGAGCGTGCGGGGATAGAAGGAGAAAAAGCTTACCCTTATCAGATTGATTTGAATGTCATCCCACAAATTGATGTATTCCAGGACAATGGATACACTAAGGAAGAGATGAAGATGATTAAGGAAACCAATAAAATTATGGGCGATGATAGCATCCGTATTACGGCTACCACGGTGCGAATACCAGTCATTGGTGGACATTCTGAGTCGGTGAACATTGAATTTGCAAGCGATTTTGATATTGATGAGATACGTGCTTTGTTGGCCAAACAAAGTGGCGTGGTGGTGGTGGACAACCCTGCCAATTTGGAATACCCCATGCCAAAGGATGCGCAAGGCAAGGACGAGGTATTTGTGGGGCGTATACGCCGGGACGAAAGCCAATCCAAAACGCTTAACCTATGGGTTGTGGCCGACAATTTGCGCAAGGGTGCCGCGACCAATGCCGTACAGATAGCAGAAAAACTTTTAGAAAAGGGGTTATTATAAACGAATAGATTCCTTATTGATTTATTGTGAAAGCATCCGCCAAGCGGATGCTTTTTCTTTTATTGGAAGTGCTTTTTTATTAGGGAATACCAATAAATTCAACAGAAAGTAAGGGTAAGCCATAGCGTTGTTGTCTTGTATTGAAAACAATAATGATTATGGAAAATAGAAATACCCGAAGAGCTTTCCATGCGATGATTTGCACGCTTTTGACATTAAGTTGTACAGCCGGTTTATTAGCACAAGAACGTCATGTGAATCCCGCACACATTGGAATTGTTTACCCTTTAAGTACGAATGGCAAGACGGCACCTACCGACACGAATAATTTTTCACTGCATTTGATTGCAGGAATATCCCAACAGGAAAATGCATTTTTAGTAGCAGGACTTTCGGGTATCGTTAGAGGAAATGCCTACGGGACGATGATTTCCGGTGTATTTAACCATGTAGGCAATGATGCGGAAGGTATACAAGTGGCTGGTATTTTAAATCATATAAAGCACCATGCCAAAGGTGTCCAAATAGCCGGGCTTGCTAATATCACAGGCGAAGCGAATGGACTACAAGTTGCCGGGCTGATGAATAGATCGGGTGATGTTACCACACAAGTAGCCGGATTGATTAATATCGCTAAAAAGGTCAAAGGAGTTCAAATTGCTGGATTGATTAATATCGCGGAGGAAAGCAAATATCCGATAGGGATACTTAATATTATCAAAGAAGGAGAGATGCAGATTGGGCTTACTGTAGACGAAGGAGGCAGCACATTAGTGGCTTTGCGTTCGGGAGGAAAGGTATTGTACGGGATTTTGGGTATAGGTTACAACTTCAAGGATGATGAGGCCCGCTATGTACTTGAAGGAGGTATAGGAGCACATCTGATTGCGGTAAAAGCGTTTCGAGTAAATGTTGAATTGGTAAGCATTTCAATGACCGATTTTGATGATCATACATACAACAAACACAGTTTTCGATCGCTTGCAGGTTACCGAATCACGCCTCGTGTTGAGTTATTCGCTGGTCCTACCTTCAATCACTTACTGTTTGATGCTGACCAACGTGACATTAGAAATGACCGATATATATGGAAGCGAGAAGGCAAGGAACACTTCAACGGACTCTTCATTGGTGGTATTGCAGGGGTGCAAATATCCCTTTAATTCAAGATAATTTTTATCCTGACAAAAAAAAACTAACACTTGTGAAAAAAGGAAAGTTTATCGATGTTTGTTTGTCATAAATCAATATAATCAGCATCATGAGACAAAAAACAAGTTTTGCCGCCATGGCCACCCTTGCCGTTATCGCATTTTCTTGCAATCAAGGAAGCCAGACTAATGAAACGGAGACAGCCAAAGAAGAAACGGCCAATGAATGGATTTCACTATTTGACGGCCAAAGCCTTGCTGGCTGGCATGGATTCAATAAAAGTGATTCTGTAGATAATTGGATTATTGAGGAAGGAGTGCTTACCTGCCTTGGCAAAACTGGGGGAAGCGATGTTGGCGGAGATATTGTTACCGACGCCTCATTTGGCAATTTTGAGTTGGAATGGGAATGGAAAATATCCGAAGGAGGCAATTCAGGCTTGATGTACCATGTAGTAGAAGATCCGAAATATAAAGCACCTTATGAAACAGGTCCCGAATACCAATTGATTGATGACATTGGTTTCCCCAGTACGTTGGAAGACTGGCAACAGGCGGGGGCCAATTATGCGATGAATCCAGCAGATAATGCCAAAAAGGAACTTAAACCCGTGGGTGAATGGAATACCAGCAAAATCGTGTATGACGATGGTCATGTGGAACACTGGTTCAATGGGCAAATGGTCGTGGAATTTCAAGAAGGTACCCCAGCATGGGAAACAGAAAAGAATGAAGGCAAATGGAAGGATTTTCCCGATTATAAGATTGCCAACCAAGGCAAAATAGCGTTACAGGATCATGGCGACCAAGCTTGGTTTAGAAACATACGGATTAAGGAATTGCCATAGCTATTTTAGTTGATGCGTGCCCTCATTATTATAGATGTTCAGTATGATTTCCTCCCTGGGGGTGCTTTGGCTGTGCCTAACGGAGATGAAGTCATCAAGGTGATAAATCGGGTGCAGCAGGATTACGACTTGGTAGTCGCTACGCAAGACTGGCATCCCGTGGGCCATGAAAGCTTTGCCTCGGCTCATACAGGTACAAAGCCCTTTGAAACCATCGATCTAGCAGGGCTGGAACAAGTGTTATGGCCCGACCATTGTGTGCAGGGGACAGATGGGGCACAGCTCAGCAATCAATTGGATACACGCCGTATTGAAGCCATCTTCCGTAAAGGTATGGAGCCAACTATTGATAGTTATAGTGGTTTTTTCGATAATGGTAAACGGAAAAATACAGGCTTGGCGGGCTACCTGCGTGATAGGGGAGTGACTGCCGTTTCCCTATGTGGGCTTGCCGCTGATTATTGCGTGCATTTCACGGCCATGGACGCCTTGCAATTGGGGTTTGGCACCGATATCATTGAAGATGCAGTGCGTGCGATTGACGAACGCGCTTATACCACCAAGAAAGCTGCTTTCCTCCAACTTGGAGGGAAGCTCAATGGGTTATAGCCTACTACTACGACGACCCTGTGGCCCTCCACCTCCTCCAAAGTGTCTTAAGTTATAGGTAAAACCGAGCAGGAAATAGCGCTGCAATGTATTATTCTGCGTATCTTGGATATACCGTTCACTGATACTACGATTGACATTGGTGTTTTGATTGAGTAAATCATAAGCCGACAACGTGATTTCAGCCTCTTCCCGTTTGAATAGTTTCTTCCCAATGGAGGCATTCCATAAGGCAAACTGCTGGTCGTAACCTTCGGCCAAACCCTGGTTGTAATTATAGTAGATTGAGGACGCGACGCGCACCCCTTTCCAAAAGGTATATGCGATGTCATTGCGGATAATCTGGTTGTAATAATTGTAACTCAAATCCGCATTGGAATTATTTCGCGCAATACTGTAATTCCCAGCATAGCTCAGTCCAACCACCAAGTGTTGCCCAAAGCGACTGTTTATACCGATGCGTTGGTTGATGCCATACGAATTGGAATACGTTTCCGCCTGATTGATCAGGCCAATATCATGGTTGTGATAAACGTTTGTGCTGAGATTAAGGTTTATTTTTAACGATTTGATTGGGGTGCCATATGTGGTATTGGCACGCACTTCGTAATATCCATCGATGTTTTCCGGCCGTGTGAATTGCCCCCCTGCACCCAGTAATACGTCGGGCGCAATGAGCGTATCGGCATTGGCGATATAAGTAGAGTTTACAATATGGTTATTAGCAAACTCGGCATTTAGGTTGGCAGAAAAATTACTGCCAGACTCACGGTTTACACGATTAAAACGGAGATTGAATCGGTGTCCATATTCTTGCTTCAAATTGGCATTCCCCGTGCGTATATTCAGGGGGTTTTGGTTGTTTATTACATCCTGTAATTGGTTGATAGAGGGAGCGTTTGTAGCCGTGTTATAGCTGATGTTGAGCCTCTTATCGCGCGAGAAGCGATAAGTGAAATCGGCACTAGGTAAGTAACTCGTGAAGTGGCTTGCCGTAACAATAGTATTCGGAAATGTGCGATTGTTGTTTATCCGCGCATCTTGGAAATCCATACCGATATCGAAACTGAAAGAATCGCGCTTTGCAATTTGATAAGATAGGCCGCCACTGTGATATGTATAGTCGTTTCTAAATTCGTTTGATAAACGGGTATTGAGCTCACCCAATTGCCCGGTTTCGGCTAAAAATTCAAAAGTTTCCCTATTAGAATAGTTGGCTGTATTGCGGAGACTGTAATTGGCTTGGATGCGGCCGTTTTGTCCTAAGGGCTCCGTATAGGCCAGCCTACCGGTGATGCCATTGCCATAGCCATCTGTGTTACTTTGGTTGCTCACCGTATCTACGCGGGTCAATGTCTGTTCTTTAAAAAATTCATTAAGTGAATAGGTCTGCGCCAGCGCCTCGTTGCTATTGGCCGAACCATTTGCACTTAAGGAGACCGTTCGCCCCGGTTTGCCTAATCGTAGACGGTAGTCGAAGCTTCCACTGAAATTGAAATTGAAATTTTCATTGTCATTATTGCGTATTGAAGCATTCACGGGGTCGTTGTTTGCCAATGCGGTGCTGTTGTTGGAAAAAGAATTGCGATTATTCTGCTGGAACGAAAGATTGGGCCTGAAATCGATACGTTGGTTGGAATCAATATCAAATCTGATACGCATATTGGTGCGGTGGCTGTAATTCACACTACCTGATTCCACGTTTTGGGTATTGAACTGATTTGCATTGGTCCCGATGAGGTATTCACGGTTGGTGAGGCTGTTAGTCGTATTGTTCGTGGAGCTGAATGAATAGTTTGCATTGAAATCCAAGCGTTCGTCTAGCCATTCGTTGTTGAAGTTGGCTGATATGTTGTTTGTATTGTTGATGCCACGTCCTCCGCCGGCACCCGAAGGACCGTTACGGTCTCTTCCGCCGCGGTTATTGCGTCCACCACCTTGCCCATCGCCACCTGCGAGGCTTGCCATGGAAAAATCTGATTGATTGATGTTGTTTGCCACCGCAAAGATGGTAAGTCGCCTATCACCATTGAAAATACTCAGGTTACCGCCGGTATTATAGCGCTCGCTGGCGCCATAGCCGCCAGTCGCCCTGCCAAAGTAGCCTTTCCGACGATCAGCACGGGTCACGATATTGATGACTTTACGACGTTGCCCATCGTCAAATCCCGTAAACTGTGCTTGCTCACTTTGTTCGTCAATAATTTGTATTTTGGAGATGATATCCGCGGGAAGTGTTTTCAACGCGATCCGTGGATCTGTGCTGAAAAATTCTTTGCCATCTACTATAATGCGCTGCACATCCTCCCCCTGGGCCTTTACCCGACCTTCTTCATCGATTTCAACCCCAGGAATCTGCATCACCAAAGCATCCGCATCGGCGTAAGCCTCTGTGCTGAAAGCGCTGGCATCAAACTCTGTGGTATCGCCTTTTAGTACCGCCATTGGTGGGGCGGCGATGGCCACTTCATCCAACGTACGGTATTCAGGCAATAATGGGATAGTAAGGGATTGGAGAGTTGTTTCAGCCTGTATTTGGATATTCAGGTAAGTTGGTTTATATCCAAGGAAATTTATTTGCAGGCGATAGTTTCCAGGTAGCATGGGTTTAAGCTGGAAACGGCCGCCGGCCGTCGTAGCGCGCTGGTCAACTAATGAATCCTTGGCGACGAACAAGCGAATGTTGGCCCCCTGTAGCCCAATGTTGTCAGCACTGTCTATCACTTGCCCCCGGATTACCTGTTGTGCCATTGCCGTAAAGGAAAAGAGCATAAAAGCCAACGGCAAGAAGGCATGCTTATAATGGTTGTTCATGTATGTTTTAGTATCTGTGAACAGTTCAATAAGTTAAGATAGCATATGGAGGCGATGGTTTAATCGTAAAGGTAATGTTACAACTTGGTTTCCTAAGCCGGTAAACTGATAATTCGTTAAGCGGAATCCGCATCATATCCCTTTATACCTCGCTAATCGAAAAAGAGGGTTGGCTCGCTTAGTCTTGCAAAGAACGGAAGCAATTGCTCCTTATGACGCGTGTCATAAGCAAAAGAATAATATATTTGTAGTGGATTTTGCATAGGCCCATCATGAAGCAAAAAGCGGAGAGTAGAAAGGAAAAAATAATGAAGGAGGCGCTCTTGCTATTTGCTGAAAAGGGCTACATCGATACCTCCACTAAAATCATTGCGCAGCAAGCTGGAGTATCTGAAGCTCTTATTTTCAAGCATTTTGGCAATAAAGACAACCTATTATTCCACTTGATCAAGTCAGGGTACAGGCGAGTATTGCAGCATCACAAAGGAATGATAATCTATCGGGATGCCAAGAGCTTTCTCCGGAGCATGATTAACTTGCCGAAAGAGCTAGTCAATGAAGAGCCTTTATTTTGGAAGCTGCAGGAGCGGCTCTCACACCATGAATTTTCGAAACAGCAGCATGAACTTTTTATGAAACCGGTGTATCCCATTATCAATAAGGCTTTTGCGGAGTTGGGATATGAGAACCCAGAACTGGAAACACAATTGCTTTTATTGGTTATTGAAATCCTTTGGAAAAAAGAGGCCAATGGTGAACTGAACCATTCTGCTGAACTGACTAGACTATTGGAAGCCAAGTATGGGCTATAGTACATGGGGATGCAAAAAACTGCAACAATATTATGCAATCATGCATAAACACGCATAAATAATACTTAATATTGGCCTTGAATTCCGATAATTAGCCATCGGTATTGTTTTTGTAAGTTTAGCTGCTATGCTCAAAAAAAAGATCGTCATTGTACTCAATTTCGTTTTGTTGTGGTCAGCCGCATTCACCCAACAGCGGGAGGCATTTATCCCGTTCATCAATTCGCAACATGCATGGGTGGATTCTGTATTCAATACATTGAGCGACAAGGAAAAGGTAGCGCAGCTATTCATGGTGCGTGCGCATAGCAACTTGGGCCAGCGGTATATTGATTCTGTGGCGGGGGTGGTACAACGAGAGCAGCTTGGGGGAATGGTCCTATTTCAGGGTGGACCCAAACGGCATGCGCAGGTAATTAACCGCTACCAGCGACTGTCTAAGGTGCCGTTGTTGGTGGCCTTCGATGGCGAGTGGGGATTGGGCATGCGGTTACCCGATTCTACCATCTCCTTTCCTTATCAAATGACACTGGGGGCTATACAGAACGAGACGTTGATTTACCAAATGGGGCGTGAGATTGCCAGGGACTTCAAACGGTTGGGCATGAATATCAATTTTGCCCCGGTGGTGGATATTAATAATAATCCCCGGAATCCAGTAATCAATTTCCGTTCGTTTGGTGAGGATAAACAAAATGTCACGCGAAAAGGACTTGCTTATATGCGAGGTATGATGGACGGTGGCCTCGTTGTGTCGTTGAAGCATTTCCCGGGGCATGGTGATACCGAGACGGATTCACACTATGATTTACCCACGCTTAAATTTACAGCAGGGCGACTGGATTCGTTGGAAATGTATCCCTTCCGTGAATTAATTAAAGCGGGAGCATCAGGGGTAATGGTTGCACATATGAATATTCCTAGCTTGGATAACACGCCTAACCTCCCCTCGTCCATTTCCAAGCATATCATAACAGATATACTCAAAAGCCGTTTAGGTTTTCAAGGACTTACCTTTACTGATGCCATGGATATGAGAGGCGTAGTAAAACACTTCGGGAATGGCGAAGCCGATGTGCGTGCCATCATCGCTGGTAATGACCTGCTCGAACTTTCGGAAAATAGCGGACGGGCTATCAACATGGTGTTGCAAGCCATCAAGCAAAAGCGGTTGACACAGCGCGATATAGATGTCCGGGTGAAGAAGATATTAGCCACGAAGTATTGGCTTGGCTTGGACCAAATGCAACAGGTAGATACCACCAATTTATATGGTAATCTCAATAGACCACAAACCGCTGCCCTCAATCAACGGCTGGCCGACGCATCGGTTACGTTGCTCAAGGGCGATAGCTTGATCAAAGCGCTGGACTACACCAAACGTACGGCAATAATCGGCATTGGCCTTACAGAAATATCCGAATTTCAGAATATGCTTGGCTGGCGCTTTGACAATCCTATGTATTATGTGCTATCCCCTAATGCTACAGCCAATGATGTGGCGATGGTAGCCAATGAGTTACGTGGATATCGCCAAATCATCGTGGCACTTCATGACAACCGATCCCGGCCAAGGAGTATCCTCCACTACAATGGTACGATACGCCTATTCATCAATGAATTGGCCAATATGAATAGTGTTTTTTGTGTATTTGCCAATCCATACAGCCTCGCCGGATTACCTGGTGTCGAACAGGCCAAATCTATTCTCGTATGTTATCAAAATGACGATATCATGCAACGTGCAGCAGCAAAAGTTATCTTAAAAAGGCTGACCCCTTCAGGACGATTACCCGTGACAATAAATGCGTTTTTCCGCTATGGGGATGGGAAATAGATGAGAGCTTGAAGCCTTATTACACCATCATTCAATATACAGTTCCCTCGCGTTCGAAGGGTCGCTTTCGTTCTTAAGCCGGTCAATCGTAGTGACTACGTAACGGTAGTGACCGTTCTTGCGGACCATGTTGTCTGTAAACATCAGTTGCGTATTGTCATAGGTGATATGCAAGATGTTTTGGGCATTGTTGATGTCCAGTTCCTCGCCTTCGTTAAATCGGTATACCACATAACCATATGCCTCATCCCCATCTTCAGAAGCGGGTGGGGTTTGCCAATGCAGGATGATGGATGCTTTGTTTTCAGCTACCCGAGCCAATAGGCCGAAAGGGGGCTCGGGAGCAATGCTATCTAGCCAAGGCATGCTTGGAGGAAGTGACTTGTACCGGTATAGGTCGTATTGCAAGGAGTCTCGAAGACCAGCCGTATTGTTGCTAATGTGTTTGGAGCTGTAATAGATACTTCCCTGAGTATGGACATTCTTTCGCGCATAGCGGACCTGATTTGGGATTTGGTTACGGTCACGCCAACCTTCCCTATTTTCATTGGCACGATAAGCTGCATGGCCTATGTAAAAATGTCTTCCGTTGGTATGTTGGCTCCACCAATCGACCAAAACCTCATAAGGCGCCGCAGGATTGCCGAAGGGGAAGTAAATTTGCGGATTAATGTAATCGATCCAGCCCTCCTCTAGCCATTTCAACGCATCGGCATACAATTGACGATATCCACTAAGTCCCGATGATTCCGAGCCGCGAGGATGATTTTTTTTATTATCCCAGATGCCGAAGGGGCTTATCCCGAATTTGATGTATTTCTTTTCCGTATGGATACTTTCTGAAACCATTTGAATGAGTAGGTTGACATTGTTCCTACGCCAATCGGCCACATTATGTATGCCATTGGGGTATTGCCTAAATGTTTCGGTATCAGGTATAGGCTTGCCCCCTTCGGGATAAGGGTAAAAATAATCATCGAAGTGTATCCCATCTATATCGTAATTATGTACCACGTCCATGACGATGCTGATGATATATTCCCTCACTTCCGGGATACCCGGATTGAACAGCTTTTTCCCGCCATAAGTGAAAAACCAATTGGGTTTTTGCCGCGTGATATGGTCGCTCGTGGTGTTAGCGGCCACCAAATCAAATGTAGCCCGATAGGGGTTAATCCAAGCATGCAGTTCCATGCCACGCTTATGTGCTTCCTCGATGGCAAATTCAAGCGGATCATAGAACGGCGTGGGCTGTTGCCCCGGCTTCCCACTGAGGAACCGGCTCCAAGGCTCTTTGCTCTTGGCATAGAAGGCATCGGCAGAAGGTCTTATCTGTAACATAACGGCGTTGATGCCGGCACGCTGGTGGTTGTCAAATTGTTGGATAAGTTCCTGTTTTTGTTTTTCGGCACCTAGGCCAGCGGCTGAAGGCCAATCAATATTGACCACCGTAGCGATCCATACCCCTCTTAATTCGCGCTTAGGCGGTATGTCGATGAATAGTGCCGCATTAGCCTGAAAACAATGAGATGAATAAGAGACAATAATCAATAGTAAAAGCCACCCTCGGATATTATTCATAATTGTATAAGAACCTTATAGGCAGTAAAGATAGGAAAAAATAGCTGTTGACCATCAATAATCGGCCATTAGCTGACTTCTGATGGCTTAATGCCTATTCCACAATTTCAGCACGTACACCCCAATGACAAACCATCCACAAGCCACAGCCATAATCTTCATAGCGGTATCCCGCTTATCAAAGCCGAATGCCCATTTGAGTAAGGCATATAGAAACACCACGAGCAGCGGTATCGTGGGGGGATAAAGCTGGTAGCTTTCGGCCCAATTGCCTTGAGCCAAGGCGAACAATGAACGTTGAAACCCACATCCCGGGCAATCGACATCCGTAACCGCTTTAAAAGGGCAGGGCAATAAAAAGGTTTGCAGCCAAGAGGATCCCTCGAGGCTGCAAACCACCAATGCCAATCCCTTGGTATTGGTTATAATACTAGACGGTAGGATCCTGTGGCTTATCTTGGTCACCGAAAGGAGGTTTGTAGTCCTTGTCCTTGAATTGGTCGAACGAATTGCCTCCGGTTGCTTCAGCAGCCGTAGGGCCGATGTATTTGTCACTACCAAAACCAATGATGGGTATGGTAATGAAACCAAACAATACCGTTAAAATTGTCCACAAAGGTACTTCCTTGCCAAAGCTTTTCATTAAAAGGTTGAGTAACCAAATCGTAAAAACGATATTCACACAGGGCACCAATGCTGCTACGACGCCCCACCATATCGGTTTGCCTACAATTTCGGCGATGACAATGAAATTGTAAATCGGAATGATGGCTGCCCAACCAGGTTTCCCGGCTTTTTCAAACATTTTCCATAATCCGGCAATGTAGAGTATAAGAATTGCCAAATAAAGAATCACAGCCCCTATTCCCATACCTGCTCCAAGGCCGTTCATTGAGTCATAATCTCCATAATTATCCATGGTTTTTAATGTTTAGTAAAAGGTTAAATAAATTGTAGGATCAATGGTTGATCTTTCATAACTAATTCAAAGATAAGGGTATTTTTGAGAAATGCAACGGCAATATTGCATTAAATGAAGTGAATGCATTCGCTTACTCCATAAAGCAGAAATAAAGCCATAACTTTGTGGAAAAGCCCCAAACTCAATCACATGGTAAAAGAGCAGATTTCGGTATTTGACATGTTTAAAATCGGCATAGGCCCTTCAAGTTCACATACGCTTGGCCCATGGCGTGCCGCTCAACGCTTCGTTCATAGCCTGGTACAGCGCGGTAAGCTGGAGCAAACCGAAGCCGTCAAGATCCTACTCTATGGATCATTGGCTAAAACAGGTGTTGGTCACGGCACAGACGTGGCCGTGTTGCTAGGACTGAGTGGCGATGATCCCGTAACATTTAATGTGGACGAAGTGACTCCAAAAGTAGCACAAATCAAGCAACGGCGCCGACTGATGCTCGGTGGAACGCATGAAGTGCCGTTTTCCTATGCTGGAGACCTGTTTTTTTTATATACAGAAAGCCTTCCTTTCCATCCCAATGCGGTTACCTTCCAAGCACTGCTGGTGGATGGCACGGCCATCAGCGAAACCTATTATTCCGTCGGAGGTGGGTTTGTCGTCCAAGAAGGGGATGACGGTCATGCACATCAGGATATAGACCTACCTTTTCCCGTTCAGAGCGCCAACGAGCTGTTGGGTTGGTGTATACGCACTGGCCTCAAAATTTCCGAATTGGTATTGGAAAATGAGCAGGCATGGCGTTCGGAGGAAGAGACGAAGAAAGGTATTTTACGCATATTCAGCGCCTTACGCGATTGCATCTACCGAGGGTGTCATACCATGGGTACGCTTCCAGGAGGATTGCTTGTTGAGCGCCGTGCTTACAAGCTCAATAAAAAATTGATTGGTGGGAAACCTTACACGGATTATGAAAGCTGGGTAGCGGCTATCCGCGCAGGAGGAGACGGATTTCAATATACGCTGGATTGGGTGAGCTGCTTTGCGCTGGCGGTCAACGAGGAAAACGCATCATTCGGACGTGTGGTCACTGCTCCTACAAACGGTGCGGCAGGTGTGATTCCAGCGGTATTGCATTATTTCATTGTATTCCATAAAGGTTTCGATGAAGATAAGATTATTCGGTTTATTGCTACAGCTTCAGAAATTGGGAGCATCTTCAAGAAAGGGGCTACCATATCGGCAGCTATGGGGGGGTGCCAGGCCGAAATCGGCGTTTCTTCAGCTATGGCGGCCGGAGCGCTTACCGAATGTTTGGGGGGCTCACAACGACAGGTACTCATGGCAGCCGAGATTGCCATGGAGCACCACCTCGGACTTACCTGCGACCCCATCGGTGGATTGGTACAGATTCCCTGTATTGAGCGAAACACCATGGGAGCCATCAAAGCCATCACGGCTGCGCAGCTGGCTTTGCAGTCCAATCCGGATAAAGCCAAAGTAAGCCTTGATGCTGTTGTAAAAACAATGTGGGAGACTGCGCAGGATATGAATGCAAAATATAAGGAAACTGCCGACGGGGGGTTAGCGGTGAATATTCCGCTGAGCTTGCCGGAATGTTGATTGACCCCAAGATGGTCTTTTTGACCAAATTATACGAACGCAAATAACCGGTTCACTTTTTTGTTGCACATCCGCCTTTTTTCCCCGTACTTTGTGTTATGCCGCTTTTCGTCAGTTCAATCGCTTCAGGCAGTAATGGTAATTGCTATTATATTGGTAATGAGCGTGAAGCTGTATTAGTGGATGCGGGCATTTCCTGTCGGGAAACAGAGCGGCGGATGGCACGGCAAGGGTTGTCTATGCAACAGGTGAAGGCCATCTTCGTTTCCCATGAGCATACCGACCATGTGAAGGGCTTGAGTGTATTAGCCAATAAGTACCAGCTGCCCGTGTTTCTCACCAACGATACAAGGAAGGCTTGCAAGTTGGCCATACCTGAGAGGCTGCTACATCCGTTGGCCGATTTGGAAATCATCGGAATAGGTGATTTAGCCGTTACCTCCTTCCGAAAACAGCATGATGCAGCAGACCCACATAGTTTCGTCATCCGGCATGATGGCTTCACTGCGGGTGTATTTACCGATATTGGGCGGGTATGTGAGCGGGTTACAGATTACTTCAGCCAATGTGACGCGGTATTTTTAGAAGCCAACTACGATGTGGATATGCTGATGCGCGGGCGTTATCCCGTTTTCCTCAAAAACCGTATTCGTGGTGGTTATGGACACTTGTCCAACACCGAGGCCTTGGAATTGTTTATCGAACGCCGCTCACCGAAGCTTAGCCACCTCTTTCTGTCACACTTATCACGTGATAACAATGATCCAGAGTTGGTGTATAATTTGTTTGACGAACATCGAGGTGATACCGAAATCGTGATTGCTGGGCGCTATACCGAGACGGCCGTGTATAGTCTGGAAACAGTGTCGATGAGCGGAGAAGCACATATCCCTATTGAAGTTAAATATGGACAACGGCATGCTTCGAAATGAGCCACCAAAACAAAATTATCCGCTTTCCTGTTTTATTGAGATTTTTGGCTAAGTTTGATTAATATTTATTTCTTCGTTATGCACATAATGTTTTTAAACCGGTGGCACAGGGGCACTGTGGCACTGATGTTGGTTCTGGTGTTTTTTCTAGCTGGGGCTTGTAAAAAAGAGAACAGGGGAGAACCCCAACCGTCTGAGAACGAAAAAACCAATAAGTGGGTAATCGAAAACATGCGGGACGTTTATTATTGGAACACATCCATCCCCGAAGATAGAAACCTGAATTTCGATCTTGGACCGGAGGATTTCTTTGACAAGATTTTGCATCGGGATGATCGGTTTTCGTGGATCGAACTCGCAGACGATCTGTTGGCAGGAAATACGGGTGTTTCCAGGACAGTGGGTTTGGGTATTGGCCTCCTTCAGATAAACCAAGCTGGTGATGTGATCATATCGGTTCAATACGCGCTGGCCGGCTCCCCGGCCGATGAAGCTGGGATTGAGCGAGGCGATATCATCACCGAAATCAACGGCCAAGCGATGACCATTAGCAATTATCGCAGCGTGCTTGATACGTATTACGGGGCTTCTCCTTTTACCGTCCAACTGGCACATATTAATGAAAATAATCAGATTGTTCACGACCAAGAGATTGAGCTTACTCCGATACAAGGATTTCAAGAGCAGGCCATACACTTGGATTCTGTTATTACTACGCCTACAGGCAAAAAAGTAGGTTACCTATTTTATAACCGCTTCCTTAATAATCAGCCCGACGAGCTATTGTCTGCCTTTAATA
Source organism: Parapedobacter tibetensis (assembly GCF_024704835.1). Taxonomy (GTDB): domain Bacteria; phylum Bacteroidota; class Bacteroidia; order Sphingobacteriales; family Sphingobacteriaceae; genus Parapedobacter; species Parapedobacter tibetensis. Next base: position 663,472 of record NZ_JAMXBE010000001.1, on the reverse strand, counting down.
AGTTTAAGACAGCTAATATTGATGACTTGGTATTAGATCTACGGTACAATGGTGGCGGTGGGATATGGATTGCGGCAATCCTATCGGGATTGATTCAGGCTAATTTTAAGGAGAACGAACCTTTCATCCAGTATAAATACAACAGCAATTATAGGGATGAGACTGTCACCTATTATCAATTGTTTGGCGGTAATTCTGATGATCCAGATGAAGCTTCGTCCGCGGACCAGGTTGTTGATGCTATTAAGACACTGAACTTGAACTTGTCGAAAGTATATGTAATTGCTACGGGCAATTCCGCTTCAGCCAGTGAGCTGGTTATCAATAATCTCCGACCGTTTCTATCGGATGCCAATGTAGTACATATTGGCAAAACCACCGTTGGCAAGAACGAAGGTGCAATCCCGATTGTAGACAAACGAGATCCGCGGCAAATCGAATGGGGTATACAGCCTATTATTGTCAAAATTGCTAATAAGAACGGATTTGGTGACTATCCAGAGGGATTAAATCCTCAATATGAAATCAACGAGTGGGATTACTTGCCATGGGCACCCATCGGTTCACTAGATGATCCGCTGTTAGCGAGGGCGATGAGTATTATCGACCCGAGTTTACAGCCCATTGCGGCAAAGACAATGGGGACAAAAGCTCAAACCACACGGAAGTTGCAAGCGGTGAAGGTGGAAGGATTTGAAGATAAACTTAATAAGCCTATCCCGGTCGATATTGGCAATCGCGGAAGACTTAATCGCTAATCTCCATCCCAAACAGCTCCGAGATATGACCCTTTAAGCAATCCTTTACAGTGTTGATGTCTTGCTGCGTCCCCAATTCCCGTTGCATAGAAGTTACATCCTTATCGTCGATGCCGCAGGGCACAATATGACCAAAGTAGGAGAGGTCCGTATTCACGTTGAAGGCAAAGCCATGCATGGTTACCCAGCGGCTGGCACGAACACCTAAGGCGCATATTTTGCGAGCATGTTCATTGTCTGCATCCAACCAAACTCCGGTGTAGCCCGGATAGCGCCCTGCCGTGATGCCATAGTCAGCCAATGTATGGATAACAGCCTCCTCCAGTGTGCGGAGATAGCGGTGGATGTCCGTAAAGAAATTATCGAGGTCCAGTATGGGATAACCCACAATTTGCCCCGGCCCATGGTAAGTGATGTCGCCCCCGCGGTTGATCTTGTAATAGGTGGCCTGTTTCTCCGTCAGCCCATGCTCATCCAACAGCAGATTGTCGGGCTTGCCGCTTTTACCCAATGTATATACATGGGGGTGCTCGGTAAAGACTAGGTAATTGTCTGTCGGATGGCCGGTGCTATGGATGCGGTTGTCCGTCTTTTCCTGCACCACTTGAGCAAACAGCGCCTCCTGCCTATCCCAAGCTGCCTGATAATCCATCAGCCCCCAATCTTCGAACGTTACTTTTTTGTTCATGTTTAATCGGCTTTCGGCTATCAGCAGTCAGCTATCGGTATCTGTTGTTGGCTTTTTGCACGGGGTCATCCTTAATCCTTGCTCCTTCCGTTCTTATTCTTAATACAACAGGTTATCATACGGATACCGTTCAGTATGCATTTTTACAATGGTCTCATATAGAAGTTCCCTAAATTCCTCCACATTGGTTTTGTTGGTGGCCGAAATGAATACAGCAGGGCTATTATGCCGTGCCATCCAGCTACTCTTGAAATCCTCCAAGGTGGTTGGTTTTGGTTCCTCACTATCTTCGATTACCTCACTCAGGTCTTCTTCAGACTCCCATCGCTCCACTTCCGCCCTTTCAGGGCTATAGGCGTCGATTTTGTTAAATACCGTAATGGTCGGCTTATCCAATGCGCCCAAGTCTTTGAGGGTTTCATTCACGGCGCGGATATGATCTTCAAAGCTGGCGTGCGAGATGTCTACCACATGTATCAATACATCCGCCTCACGTACCTCATCTAGGGTGGATTTAAAGCATTCCACCAAGTGGTGGGGCAATTTGCGGATAAATCCCACCGTATCGGAGAGGAGGAACGGTAAATTTTCGATCACCACCTTACGTACGGTGGTATCCAAGGTGGCAAACAATTTGTTTTCAGCGAAGACATCCGATTTGGATACCATGTTCATAATGGTCGATTTACCCACGTTGGTATAGCCCACCAAGGCTACACGGATCAATTGCCCCCGGTTTTTGCGTTGCGTTTCATTTTGCCGATCGATGGTTTTTAGCCGTTCCTTGAGCAGGGCTATTTTATTCAGGATCATCCGCCGGTCACTCTCGATTTGGCTTTCACCCGGGCCACGCATCCCGATACCACCCCGCTGGCGCTCAAGGTGTGTCCACATGCGGGTAAGGCGGGGTAGCAGGTATTGCAGTTGGGCCAGTTCCACTTGGGTCTTTGCTTGAGCTGATTTGGCCCTGCGGGCAAATATATCCAGGATGAGGTTGCTACGGTCGAGAATTTTCACCTTCAGCTCCCGTTCGATGTTGCGCAGTTGGGAGGGCGATAGTTCATCGTCGAATACGACAATATCGATTTCTTCAGCCTCCACATAAGCCTTTATTTCGTCCAACTTGCCCGTACCCACAAACGTGGCCCGATCTGGGTGACTAAGTTTTTGGGTAAACACTTCCTTGACCACCCCACCGGCGGTGTCAACCAGAAATGCCAATTCCTCTAGGTATTCCTGTTCCTTTTTCTCGCTTTCACCGGGTAGTATAATGCCCACCAAAACAGCGGTTTCAGGTTGTATAGCGGTATCAAAAATTTTTTGCTTTGCCATGTATCAATAATAAAAGGGTTAAACATAAAGTCCAATGACACTTCTCACAAGCGTCTTCTACAAGAATGGTGCTGTAGTGGGGTATTACATGGCGCGTATAGTAATTAACAATATGCAAAGATAATGGTTTTTGGTATAAAAGGCAAAGATGGAACATGTGCGAAGGTGTGGTACATTTTTAGCCTGTAGCAAAAAATTCATTAAATTCGTCTATTGAGAAAGTAAAGCGAATATAAAATGGAAAAAGGACTAGTAATTTTTGGGCTTGCTATAATCATTGCAGTCACCGCTTGCGACAAGCGGAATCTTGCAGGTACCCGTGAAGCGGATGATAAAAAATTGGAACAACTTTACCATGAGATCGACTCCCTGGCTGGATTATATGCCTGCGAAGATGCGGAAGAATGGCGCTTTACGCCCATTGGCGAAAAAGCCTGCGGGGGACCTACTGGATACCTCGCCTATTCCATTAAGCTGGATACAGCCTACTTCCTGGAAAAGGTAGAAACATATACAAAACTCCAAAAAGCATACAACAAAAAATGGGATGTTGTTTCAGACTGCATGTATTTGATGCCGCCAAGTCATGTACGTTGTGAAGAAGGCAAACCGAAACTGGTTTGGGATACGGAATTTACTAACGAATAGCATAACCATCACGATATTTTCTCCCAGCTGATGCCCGGCTCGCTACGGGTGAGGTATTCGCGGAGTAAGGTATTTTCGGGATTGGCCAATCTGGGATCGTCCTTGAAGATATTGATAACGCTGTTGCGAGCCTCCGTCAATAAGGCTTGGTCCGTGGCGAGGTCGGCTAGCTTGAGATCAAGCACCCCGCTTTGTTGCGTGCCGGCGATGTCGCCGGGGCCACGGAGCTGCAAATCTACTTCGGCGATTTCAAAGCCGTCGTTGGTACGCACCATGGTTTCCAGTCGTAGCTTGCTGTCTTTGCCGAGTTTGCTGCTCGACATGAGGATACAGTATGATTGCTCTGCCCCACGGCCCACGCGCCCACGCAATTGATGCAGCTGGGAAAGTCCGAAGCGTTCAGCATTTTCGATTACCATCACCGAAGCATTGGGTACATCCACACCTACTTCAATGACCGTGGTGGCCACCATGATTTGCGTTTCAGCCTTGATGAACCGTTGCATCTCAAACTCCTTATCTTTCACGGGCATCTTGCCATGTACAATGCTGATACGATATTGGGGTAGGGGAAATTCCTTCGTCAACGTTTCTAGACCCGCTTCAAGGTAGAGGAGATCCATCTTCTCGCTTTCCTTAATGAGTGGATAAACGATATACACCTGCCTACCCTTAGCAATCTCTTCCTTCATAAATCCAAACATCCGCAACCGGCTGCTTTCATAGAGGTGCAGGGTTTTGATAGGCTTCCGGCCTGCAGGCAATTCATCGATGACCGAAATATCGAGGTCGCCATACAGGGTCATGGCCAACGTCCGTGGTATGGGAGTAGCGGTCATCACCAACATATGCGGGGGTGTGCTGTTTTTACGCCAAAGCTTAGCACGTTGTTCCACGCCAAAGCGGTGCTGTTCATCGATGACCACAAAACCAAGGTTTTTAAAGCGTACGGCGTCTTCAATCAATGCATGAGTGCCCACAAGGATATTCAACGTACCCTCTTCGAGTTGAGCATGGATGACCTTTCGGTCTTTTTTGGGTGTAGAGCCGGTGAGCAATTGCACGGAGGCGATGCCACCACCCAATAGTTTCTTTATGCTGTGGTAATGCTGCTGGGCCAGAATTTCTGTGGGGGCCATAAGACAGGCTTGGAAACCATTGTCTACGGCAAGGAGCATACTCATCAAAGCCACCACTGTTTTGCCACTGCCCACATCACCTTGCACGAGGCGGTTGAGCTGAGCTCCAGAGGCTGTGTCCCTACGAATTTCTTTGACCACTCGCTTTTGGGCATTTGTGAGGGTGAAGGGGAGCTGCTCGTTGTAGAAGGCATTGAACCTGTCGCCCACCACATCAAACCGGTGTCCTTTAAACTTATGGGTGTTTAGGAGTTTATTTTTCAGGAGCTTCAGTTGGATGAGAAACAATTCGTCAAATTTAAGGCGACGGATAGCCTGAATAAGCTCGTGCTGGTCGCTCGGGAAATGGATGGCCACCAAGGCCTTAGGTAGTGGTATAAGCCCATGGTTATGTAGTATGTATTCGGGTAACTCCTCCTTGAATTGATGGGCGATACTTTCCAGTAGGGCGGCTTGTAGTTTTTGGATGCCCCGACTGTCGAGCGCGAATTTCTTGAGCTTCTCGGTAGAGCTATATACAGGTTGCAGGCGCATGTTTCCCGTATTTTTGGCTCCAGGATGATATACCTCCATTTCGGGATGGGTAATGGAGAGCTGGTTGTTGAATACGTTAGGTTTGCCATAGATGATATAGGCAGCACCTACCTGAAGGGACTTCTTGAGCCAACCAATGCTTTGGAACCACACCAACTCCATGGTGCCGGTATCGTCCTTGAAATGCCCTACCAAACGCTTGCCCTTGCGTTCGCCTATTTCCTCCACATGTACCAATCGGCCGATGACCTGTGCGGCGGGCATATCGGGATGCAGCTGTCGGATTTTATGGAATTGCGTACGGTCAATATACCGGAACGGATAATGCCTGAGCAAATCGCCGAACGTATGAATGCCCAATTCAGCTTTGAGCACCTCAGCGCGGCTGGGCCCTACACCTTTGAGGTATTCAATGGGAGTGATGGTGCTGAGTGGTGCCACGATTGGTTTTCCGCTTTCAACGTTTTACGCGAATTTATGCAAAACTTTCCGAAGTGTGCCCCAATTAAACAAGAATACAGCCACCAGCAATACAAAATAGGCCAACAACTGCTGGGCGTTGATGCGTTCATGGAAGTACAAAATAGCCACCGCAAACGCGATGATGGGGTTGATGTAGATGAGGATGCCTACGGTGGAAGAAGATATCCCATTGAGTGCATACATGCTCATATAGAGTGGAATGATGGTAAAGATGACGGCGATGACCACGATGTTGAGCCAAAATTTGGGATCCAGGGGAACGGGGTGCTGCTGCCAAAGTAGGAAAGGCAAAATAGCCATGCTGCATATCGTGAGTTGCACGGCGAGTACGTTCAATTTGTCTACCTGTTGAATCACCCGTTGGATGACCAAATACAGGGCATACAACGATGCAATACCTACGGACCAACAGACCTCTTGGAAAGAGCCGCGTGCTAGCATAGCCACGCTGGCAAATGCAATGCCTATGCTGATTTTCTTGATCGTAGATAAACCCTCCTTGAGAATCAAGAAGCCGGCCAAGGTGGTCAATAGTGGACAAACTAGGTAGGCAAAGGCGGCGGACTGAATGCTCACATGGTTGACTGCATAGATAAACGTAAACCAATTGCCCATAATGAGCAACGAAGCCGCAGCAGTGAGCCATAAAAGCCGGTTCCGCCCGCGTTGGGGCAAGTGCTTAAGGTGTTTGATATCTGCCCGCAATTGTTTCTTGCGGAAGATGAAGATGAATAACCAAATCAGGACAACAGAAACGAAAATCCGATAATAAAGGATATCTTCGGAAGGCCATTCTTTAATTTCACGTAAAGGAATGGACATAAAGCCCCAAAGTGCCGCAGCGAAGAAGGCTGCCGAGAAATATTTTATACGGCCTTGCATTTATCCGTTCCAAGCAATTACGGAAATCTCTACATTGACATTTTTTGGCAATCCGGCTACCGCCACGGTTTCCCTGGCAGGAGCTTGCTCAGTGAAATATTCACCGTAGACGGCGTTTACGGCAGCAAAGTCATCCATATCGCGAAGGAAAATCGTGGTCTTAACCACATCGGAAAAGGAATAGCCAGCCGCAGTCAATACAGCTTTAAGGTTTTTGAGCACTTGATGGGCTTCATCGGATACGCTGCCTTGCACCAATTCACCCATTTGAGGTGACAGGGCGATTTGGCCAGAAACATAAAGGGTATTGCCAGCCTTGATGGCTTGGTTATAAGGACCTATCGGGGCCGGCGCATGATTGGTGTTGATAATTTCTTTATTTGTAGACATATTTAGTTGGCAGAAAAATTAATTGAATGGCGGCAAACTACATCATCGTGTTCAGCTGAAAAAAAGACGCTCCACCACCTTATAGACAATGCCTAACAAAAAGATGATAATTGCCGTTGCGTTAATAGCATGCATCACCTTAAGATTAAAGCTGTTGGGCCTATTGGAGTCTTTTTTCCTGAAGAAATACATGATGCTACGAAGTTACGGTTGAAAAGAAGAAAATGCAACTTATTTTATCCAAAAAGGGCATCCTTCAGCATGTTACTCAGTGAGGCAGTTTTTCCCGAAACCTGCCATATACCCATGTGCCGGCTATAGCACTCAACAACACCACTGCAACCACCGTGGCGCCTGTGCCAATCTGGGCAAATAAAGGCCCCGGACAAGCTCCTGTAAGCCCCCAGCCCAACCCGAAAACCAGCCCGCCGTAGATTTGGCCCTTATTGAATTTTTTGGGCGTAAAGGTGATGGGCTCCCCGTAGATGGTCTTGATGTTGAATTTCTTGATGAGCCATACCGAAATGATGCCTACCACTACGGCCGACCCAATGATACCATACATATGGAAGGATTGTAAGCGAAACATTTCCTGTATCCGAAACCAGCTGATTACTTCCGCTTTTACAAATACGATACCGAATAATATGCCTACAGTGAGGTATTTGATGTTGTGGTGCCACGTATGTTCCAACTGCGATTCATTCGCACGTATCGTATCTTGTGAACGCACTTCAAAGTCCGAGTTTTTTTCTGTTTGCTGCATAGCTATTTATTGTAGAATAAGTGGGAGAATCAAATTAGCCATGATGAAACCACCTACCATAAAACATATGGTAGCGACCAATGAAGGCCATTGCAGTGTACTTAACCCCATGATGGCGTGTCCGCTGGTGCAGCCTCCCGCATAGCGCGAACCGAATCCTACCAGAAAACCTCCTCCTATCATCATGATCAAACCACTGGGCGTAAGGAGGTATTCCCAATTGTAAAGTTGTTTAGGTACCATATTGGAATAATCCGTAATGCCATAGCCCGCCAGCTCATCAACCAACGGGGGACTTACTCGGATGGGATTGGGATCCGTTAGCAACATCGTTGAGATTACTGCGCCCAAGAAGATGCCTATTATGAAAAATAAGTTCCATAGTTCTTTTTTGTAGTTATACTGGAAGAATGAGATATTGGCAGGGAAACACGCAGCACATACATGGCGTAAATTGGCCGAAATGCCAAAGTGCTTGTTGCCCAATAGCAATAATGCCGGAACAGTTAACCCGATCAAGGGACCAGCGATGTACCATGGCCAAGGTTGTTTGAAGAATTCAATCATATATTTGGTAAATAAAAAGATAAAACCGCCCTTGGGGTTACCCCGGGCGGTTTTTTTACATAACTTTCAATTCAATAGTGATTATTTCACCTTTTTCAATGCTCGCTCAGCACGCTTATTTGCCGCGTTGATTTTATAATTGAACCAAGAATCTTTAAAAATCCTGCGCATGGTGTTATCAAAATGCCGAGTGATAACCAAGTTGCGGAATCCTCGCCATCTATCATAAACCTTGGAGGGCAATGCCCGTACGCTGATGGAATATCCTTCGGTGGCGTATTGGATATAATGCCACCACCCCGAGGGCATAAATAACGTTTCGCCAGGATGTATTTCCGCTTCATACCCGTCCAAATATTTCAACGCCGGGAATTTTTCAAAATCCGGATTTTTGATATTGGCAATACTATGGAAATTATAAGGCAATTTGTACATCAAATCGGATTGTTCCAAAGGGAAAAGCCATATTTTTTTCACACCCTTGTATTGCGTGATAAACACATGTGACATGTCGATGTCAAAATGATTGCGTGTGCTGGATCCTTCTCCTCCAAAGAAGAGGTAAGGCAACCACTGCAATACTCTACCTCCGGTGACATCGTTATAGATCAGATCATGGTTAAGTTCCGGTTTCAACTTCATGAGGTTGAATAGGAAAATACGTAAATCCGTCGGTTCACGCTCGATGAGATTCAAGTATTCACTAAATTTCATTTTAGCAACTGGCGCACTGGCCGCCCGATCATTGGAGGCATCTTCCCTGCCATGCAGCGAAATAATGGCATCTCCGGCTATTTCCTTGAAATAGTCATAGCTCCATTTGGTCCAGGCAGGACTTTCCTTGCTGACAAAATCATCCATGACCACCGGAATATTCTTGTTGAGGTGGTTCTTGATGAAATCAGCCGAACTTATTCCGGAGATTTTTTCTACTTTTTTGAGTTGCACGACTTAATATCTGTTTGAAACTTATTGTTAACGCTTTAATGCAAACTTAATAAACACTTGTATGCTCCAATATAGTACACACTAATTTTACGTTTGCATTATAAAAAGCTAATATAACGATTTACGTGCCAAAAAAGTTAAAAGTATTCCTATGTGATGAAAATCATTTTTAACTTCTTCCATAAACGAGGAACCGAGTGCTCATGGCATCAATAGGACCATAGATCTTGTTCGAAGTCAATGAGGTTCTTTTTGATGCGTTCGGCTTCATATAGGCGTTCTACACCATTATCGATGTAGTCTTTTATACGCAAATCTTCAGGGTTAGATTGCTTCACGATATAGCTGGCGAAAAGACGCTTGACGAATACATCATCATAGCTAAGCCCTGTGGCATCGTTGTGGCGTGAGGCGACTTCCTTGTTGACGAAAATATGCCTTGCCTCAGGGAAATAAATCCAGAAAGCCGGATAGGCATCGGCAGTTATGGCCCCGGCATCGCTGCCTATACCAGTGCCGGAAATGGCCATGATATCCTCTTCATTATCCCCGGTTTCTATTTCACCACCGAATTCTTCAAATCCCTCTCCTGTGATTTCTTCCATTTTTGGGGTTACCAGTGGAGCAATACCGATGATGCGGGCCTCGAATACAGAACGCTGTTTGTCGAATATCCAGTCTTCCTTGATACGGAAGCGGACAACATCATCCGGATTGAACGATGTGGCCTCAAATCGGGAGGCAACCACATTACCCTCTTCGTCATATTCTTCTACCAAGGTGCTGTCTGAGCCAAATCTGCCCAACACTTGGTCTGGTGAAAGGCGAGTCTTGAAACTGTCGCCTGTAGGATCGTCTTCAGTAGGTGTAGGGTCATATGCTGTGAGCTCACCCGCCAATACGGCCTCCATGATGACATCGATTAACCTGGATTTTGGTGAGGCGTATAACGTGTTCATTTTCTCACGTACATCAAATTCTCTCCATATCCGCTTTACGTAAGCAACATCCGTAGGCCGTATGACGGCATAGGAAACTACCTCCCTGTCCAATATATCGGATTTTACGTAATAACCATCTACCGGTGGCTCCTCTGCCGCAATCGGTGTGGTGCTGTTCGATAGGTTGCCTTGTTGTGCCGATGCTGTCAACCCAACAAACATCGAAATTAAAAACCCATAATACCTTTTCATGGTGACCTCCTTAATGCTAATTGACCCTGAATGAAATGGGGTCTAATTCCTGCTGCAGACCATCTGGGCCTACCGCTATAATATTGTAGAAAAACACAAAGGATCCGGGTGCTACGGAACTGAGTGCATTTTGCATCGGCCCCGAAAACGCTCCATTGGAGCCTTGATATGGCCCCATTGGGTCGACCCTTGGTTTCTGTATAAGCATGGAGAAACGGGAAATGTTGAATTTAGCATCAAACTCGAAATTCTCCAGTGCAGCAAAGATACGGTTTTGTCCTTTGATTTGAGCAGCAGCCACGACACCCCCAGATTTACCGGCCACCCGAGCTTGCGGTTTTGGGATACGTTTCACCCGGAAGTCTGTGGAACCGAGCGATTGCGTTTGCTCACCCAATTTGGCCGAGACATTGATCCTGGCCGAACCGGTTTGTGTTACCCTTGCCACATATTTGCCGCCTGATCCGGATATGCTTACCCCTTGGCCACTCACAGCCAAGTTTTCTTTGGGAATACCGGGAGCGGAAACCGAGATGGGATTGTCTACACCGATGTATAGTACATTCATGGCATCGGGAGAAACGACTGCCGATGGGCGCGACACTTGATAGGTCTGCGGCTCGGTTTGGTATTCCTTGATGCTGCCATCGGTTTGCTTGACGCGGATGGTACCTACCCAGTTGAACATCCCTTCGCTTGACGTATTTACAGAATAGGTTGCCTGTCCATCGGTAACGGGTAAGGCATTGCCTCCTACCGTGATTTCGGGATTGGACTTGGAATCATAAGCCGTTAAGAACACTTTTGCCGTATAAGGTTGCCCTTGTAAGATGTAGGAAGAGGGTGCTACAGCTACGGCGGCAAACCGATCAAGATTGACTACGGCCATATCCATCTCACCAAATATTTGTTTCACAACAGCTGCCTCGGCATTTTTTGCATCGGCCTTCACTTTTTCCAGTGCGGTAATGGCCGCGGTTAATGGAATGCCTTCACCAAAATTGGCCTGCTCCCATGTTTTACGGATACCAGCACGGGGCGGCGGATCTTGTGCGTCCAAAGAAAAATTAACTCCATTATCGGAGATTGCAATCAGCTTCTCTCGAGTGTCATTGATGAGATTCCGGAGTTTTTCAGCCCGTTTTTCCTTAACCATCAAGCGCATGCTGATGCTGAGGTTATTCCTTTTTCTCAGGTCGCCAGTCGAAGCATTTTCACCTCCCCCTTTTTCGGTAAGCATTACTTTGAGTGAATCGATATAGGTTGTCAGGTTATTGGCCAACTGGCTGGCTTCTTCAGCTCTCGCCAAGACTGGTTTAGCCCTTTCAGGTTCGTCTTTTAATTTGGTGGCCTTAAACGCATTAAACATATTATCAATACCACTTTGGGTATTCTGGGTGGATGTCCCCAAGCTGGTTGTCAGATTTTTAAATGCATCTAGTATTGAATCACTTACATTCAATGCCACTAATCCCAGCAGCACTAAATATAGGATACCTATCATTCGTTGCCTCGGCGTCTGTTTTCCTCCTGCCATCGCGAAAATCTAATTTTTTAAGGTTAATTTTTCTACTTAAAATAATAAACTATACGCGAGGTTGGTTCATCGCAGCCAGCATGTTTCCATATACGGCATTCAGCGATGCCAAATTTTTGTTGAGATGGGTCACCTGCTCTTTGAAGTGTTGGGTATCTACAACGGAGTCATTGAAGTTTTGCAAGGTATGAGCAATACTATCATAATGCTGAGAAATGGTTTGCAATTTTTTACTGGTTTCCTGCAATTCCAGTTCATATACCGCATTGAGGTGTTGCAGATTATTCGCCAATTTATGGACCTGCTCCTGATAGGTTCTTACATCAGCACCACCAGCACTGATATCGGTCAAATCGTTAGAAGCTTTTTCAAAAGCTATATTGAGCCTATCAAAATTATTGGTGGCATTTTTTACCTTTTCGGTGAATTGGTTTGTGGCTAATGAAGCATCGGATACATTGGATATTGCCGATACCTTATCCCCAAATGATCGTAAACCGTCACCGAGGTTTCCAATAAGGTCAGGGCTTATGCGGGCATCCTGTAGCATTTTATCCAATGCCGCTGTATTACCCACACCGATAGGTTTTGCGGTAGCCTGTGGAAGCTCACCTTGGTAGTTTTCATCCAATTCGGGGTAAACCCTTGTCCAATCTACGTCGTTGCCTTCCGTTTGGAATCCCAATAGCAGGAATAGCAAAGCCTCAGTCCCCAACCCTACGACAATTAGCCAGTCTCCCCAAGCCCAATGCTGTAATTTGGCCATCAATCCAATGATGACTATGGTTGCTCCCCAAGAGATGATGTTATTAATGCCTACTTTGAATTTGCGTTTTTTTGCCATAACACTGTTTAATGATTCGCTTACTTTTAAAAGACTTTTGCTAATTATTCATTGGATCTACTCCCGGGTAGGCCGATACGCTCCTAAAGCCAATATAGGATTTGGCGGTGTCTTGGTATTCGTACGCACGGGCGGAGTTTTGTAAAAAGTAGCCGATGTCTTTCCATGAGCCTCCCCTCACTACCTTGCGTTGCAAGGACTCGGGATCTCCCGGTTTAACATCATACCGGTAGGTGGGATTCATATCGTGCACAAAGGACGATGCGGATTCATTGAAGGTGGATGAAGTCCATTCTGACACATTGCCGGCCATGTTATACAGGCCAAAATCATTTGGAAAAAAGGAATAGACCGGAGCGGTGTATGCGGCTCCGTCATCGATATAATTTCCCCTTCCGGGTTTGAAGTTAGCCATGAGGCAACCTTTTGCATTGCGTGCTGAAGGCCCGCCCCAAGGATATTGTGTGCCAATTTTCCCCCCACGGGCTGCATATTCCCACTCTGCCTCGGATGGAAGCATATAGGGCTGCCTGATTTCCCTGTTTGTGGATTTCCGGCTTTTTTCATGATTCTCAAAAAGTCTTGTGCGCCAAGTGTTAAAGGCTTGGGCTTGCCGCCAGGAGACACCAACGACAGGATATTCATCAAAAGACGGGTGGTAGAAGTATCCCTCTACCATGGGTTCATTTTGAGCGTAACTGAAATCATTGAGCCATACGGTAGTATCCGGATATACCAAAAGTGTATCCCGCTGGATAAAGTCCGACCGCGTTTTGGAGGGGTCATTTTTTGCGGCTGTGGCGGCCCGTAAGTCATACCATTCATAGTGGTAGCGCAGTAAGCGAACGTCGAGCTCATCCTTGCCGAAAATGCGATCTTCACCCTGGTAGTACATTTGCCGGGTGCGTTCGCGCACCGCTTGGTCCTTCGAATTCCATAATGACCTCTTACCACCATTTACCTTTGACCAGTCGATGTAACGTTCATTGGTGCCTTCCACTTGGACAAAATAATTGTCATCTTGCAGAAAATTATAAATCATGATCGAGTCGCGCACCCAATTTACGAATTGCCTGTATTCGCTATTGGAAATTTCCGTATCATCCATATAGAAGGACGAAATGGTGACTTGCCTGTTTTGTGCAATTTGAGCAAACGTAATGTCCTCGTCGGATTGGCCCATGATGAATGTACCCCCAGGGATAAGCACCATGCCATATGGAACTTTGTTGGTCTTCAGGCGTTCGCGTTTCACCCCAACCAACTCACCTCCCCCGTTTTTGCTGCACCCTACCGTGAAAACGGCCAACATCATGACGGATAGTATGGGTAAATAATTTCTATTCATTAGCTATAGATATGGCGGCTTTTCTGTTTGTTTTAATATGTCTAAGCGCTCAATACGCCTTGAGTATGCCGCATGGTCAATTGCATTTTTTAGTCCTAATTTTATCAATTACTCCATTGCTTATCAGTAAAGTCTATGGTTAATAACGCGTTATGGAAGCAAAATTCAGACCAAAAACATCTTCATCGTATCCTTCTGCTCCAGTTTCATAAACGTCATGGTTCTTCTAAATACATTCAAAACAACCCCGTTTTACATATAAGTAGATAAATTTATCGACTACCTATGATTCGAAAGCGGCCATAAATTTATTAAAAGTAGTTGTATTTCTTTAAAGAAGAGAAAGATATTTTAAAAAATATCATTTCTCATAATTCATAGGTGATACCATGGGTCCTGAGTTGAATCACTATTGACTAGTGTTATAACCATATTTTATGCTATCATATAGCGATATGGACATCCCAAAGATGCCGGAGAAAGATGGTTTATTTATTTGCTTGTTTGATGTATTGTTCTACAGCCATGGTCATGCTCGGTGCCTCTGGTGTAGGCGCGGGTATATCCAAAATAAGTCCCCTATCTATTAAAGCTTGATGGGTACTTGGACCAAAGGCCGCAATCCGGGTATTTTTTTGCTCGAAATCTGGGAAATTTTCAAACAAGGATTGTACGCTGGATGGGCTGAAAAAGACAATGATATCATAGAAAACGTCCTTCAGGTCGGAAAGGTCGCTAACCACCGTACGGAATAAGACTGCTGGGGTAAAGTTGTAACCATTTTCTTGCAACCAATTGTGCGTTTCCTCGTTGGCAACATCTGAGCAGGGGTACAAAAATTTTTCCTTGGCATGTTTTTTCAACACATCCGCCAAATCCTTGGCTGTTTGCTTACCGAAAAATATCTTGCGTTTGCGGTATTGGATGTATTTTTGCAAGTATAGGGCAATGGTTTCGGAAAGGCAGAAATATTTCATATCCGCAGGCACCTCGTAGCGCATCTCCTCACAGATGCGAAAGAAATGGTCGGCAGCATTGCGACTGGTGAAAATTACTGCCGTAAAATCCGCAAGATTGATGCGTTCTCTACGGACCTCGCGTGCTGGCACACCATCTACGTGAATGAATGCCCTGAAATCAAGTTTTAGATTATACTTTTGAGCTAAAACGAAGTATGGTGATTTCTCGTTTTCTGGTTTAGGCAACGTTACCAAAATGCTTTTTACTTTCTTTGCTCTATCTGCTTCTGACACTTGCATGTTTTTTACGTTAATTACCAAGTACTTTTATCAAGATAAGTACCGGGGCGATTTCGAGGCAGCAAAGATACATAAATAAATAAAATTTTGGAAATCGATGGCTGGCCAATACATTGTTGGCCGTTTTTATGAAGCGAAAAATAAATAAACACAATATGATGAAAAACGCCATAGGGATAATCCATAGCATGTGTTTCTGTGGGGCTAAGCTCAGCACTAACACGATGGGAAGAAACACCAAGGCGGCATTGAAATAACTTAAATATAATATGGATACATACTCCCTCACGATACGCTGCATATCAAAAATGAACCCCAAAAATCGAGTAACAAGAATTTTCAGGACAAACAGCAGCATGATGAAAATAGATATTCCCAAAAAAATATCCGCCCCGTCATTTGCCTTGTCGCCTAGGTAATACAGATTATATTGGTAAATAAATAAGCCTGTGGCAAACCCAAATAAAATGTACAGGCATACAAAGGGCCATGAACTGTATAGGGTGTCTTCCTTGTTGATTTGCAATAATACACGGTCATTGTAAAAAGCTTGGATAATGGATGTCACCTCATTAGGGAAGGCAACTTTCACGATACCAAGTAGGAGCAATAACAGGCCAATGGTAAGGATTATCCATTGTTCGCGGAAAGCCTTTTCACTGTCTTTTTCAATGGTTTTCTCCAATGCACGTGTAAATGCCAGCCATCCCATGAAATCACCGTTTTCCACCACCAAGAGTTTCCGTAAACTATCCGCAAACTGGTTGGGTCGGTTGGGGTCAGGCAAGCCAATATATTGCATGGTCAGCGAATCCTGTACCTGTTTTATTGAATCAGCCGCACGTTTTTTTTCAGCTATCTGTGCCTGCCTAATCGAATCCCGTATTGACCATTGCGTTTGCTGGGTAGGAACGAGGGCGCACTTAGCAATAGGCTGTTTTGAAACAAACCCTATGAATAAGATCGCCATGACAAGGAAGAAGCGCTTCATTGTTACAAATTGTATTCCGGTTTCCAATGCTGGATATTTCCAGAGAAAAGGCTTTCGTTGGCCAAGGCAGAACAGATGGCGCCCTTTGCCCCGGTATGCACATTTGATGAAGGGATAGTACCATTCATGATGGATTTATAGAATTCTTCCAACGCATAGATGGTGCCGTCTTTGGTGGGTTCGGGTAGGATGGGGATACCACCATCACTATTTTGCACAATTTTCGTTGCACCTGTCACTCCGTCTACGGTGCCGTGGGTGATTTTTATGCTATCTTCAGGGTAATAGACCCCGGTATTGACCGATAGCGACACGAACCCTTTGGTACCTTTGATTTTAAATAGATACCCGTCCCGCGCATTGCCTAACGTTGTTCCAAAATTGCCAATGATACCTTGGCTTTTGTATCGAAGGGTTAATTGGATGTTGTCAAAGGTTTCGCGGCCATCGTTATAGATGTCGATACCCCCATACCCCATGATTTCATCCGGTACGGTGTCAAATGTCCAATGGATAAAATCCATCTGGTGGGTAAGTAATTCTGCTGCTAATCCTCCCGAATACTCGCGATACAAACGCCAGTTGACCTGCCTTTCTAAGCTGGGATCAGGAACACGACGGCGCCAGTTATTGTTACGATCCCATCGGCAATCGATTTGGGAAACTTTACCCAGATAGCCCGAATCAATCATTTCCTTCACCTTGAAATATAACGGAGAATATCGATATTGGTAGCCTACTTGGAAAGTTTGCTTAGGATGAGCCTTGACCAACTCCACCAATTCCATTGCTTCCGGAATGGTGAAGGTCATGGTTTTTTCAAGGTATACGTGCTTACCCGCCAGTATGGCGTCTTTCGCCACGCGAAAATGTTCACTCAGTGGTACGGCGATAAACACGGCTTGTATGGATTGGTTATCCAACAGTTTCCGGTAATCACGATATGACTTGGCAGAAGGCTCAGCATATTGCTTGGCTTCATCCAGTCTGAAGTCTAAAACATCGCAATAGGCAAGCGGTTTAAAATTTTTTGTGACGGTTGCATTCATCGTATGCATAATCCCTTTACCCCTGTCTCCACAGCCGATAATGCCTGCCCCAATCGGATTTTGATTTTGGGCATGGGAAATAGTTTTGGCCAATGATTCATTGGCCAAAAACATTCCTGCACCTAACGTCCCTGCTTGCTTAATAAAATCGCTTCGCTTCATTTAATTTGATAGACTCTTTATTTTTATATTCCTAAAACTCACCTTATCCCCATGGTCTTGTAGTAAGATGTGACCGCTTTCGGCCATCCCGAAATTGTCCCAGTTTTTGTATTTGCTTTCGCTGACGAGCTTTTTGTATTCGTCCGAGCCACGCACATACTGTACTACTTTCTCGCCATTAAGATAGTGGGTTACTGTATTGTTTGGCTCTACAACTACCCTCCCTTTATTCCATTCGCCGATTTTTCGTAATGCACGACCTGTTTTTTGAGCCATGATCAAATCATAGAGAGAGGCCAATGTTCGGTTGCCGTCCTTGCCCATTTTAGCATCGGGATGCTTTTCATCATCCAGTATTTGGTATTCCAATCCAATGGCCGAACCGGTATTGTGTTCAGACAAAGTTACGAAATATTTTACACCACTGTTGGCTCCTTCGGTAAGTTTGAATTCAAAAGAAAGGTCAAAGGCACCGTATTGTGCTGTGGTCACAATATCTCCCCCGTTGGTAGACTCGGCGCCATCTGACGGTAGTACGCCGATGGTGCCGTCCTTGATTTCCCATCCTTTTTCGGGGAATGTGTCTTGGTATGCACCTATCCATCCGGCATTGCTGTGGCCGTCAAAAAGCAGCTTGTAACCATTCTCCTCCTCGTAGGGTGTGAGGCTGTTAGGGGTTAGGTTTACGGTATATATACCTTCTGGGAAATCCTGTGGCAGTATGTTTTCAGTTTGAATTCGTATGTCTTTGAAGTATACCTTTTTGCCTGCCAACGCATCATCAGAGATACTGTGCACCTGAAGCCCGATGAAACCTGAGGCATCGATAGTGTCCACGACGTAGGCTACAGGAATGCCATTTACCCATGTTTTGGTCTCATTGCCGATGGCTTCAATTCGAAAATGATTATATTCATCTCTTTTGTATGCTTTTTTTGCATCCTCGTTCAGGTCGAGCGGATACAGCCATCCACGACGGGCCTCATCATAAATGCCACCGGTCCAAGCCCTTTTAGCAGGATCTATCTCCACTTGTCGTCCGTATACCCTACCCTTGCCATCATTGGCCTGCTCATCGATGTGGCTGCGGGTTTGGATGCCCGAATTCGTACTTTCTCCTTCCAACTTGACATCCAGCTCCAAGATAAAATCGCCGTACTCCTGCTCAGTAATCAAAAAGGAATTGGGAGTTCCTGAAGTCATTGTGCCGACGATGGCGCCATCTTCCACTTCATAGGGAGCTTCGCCCCCAACGCGTTTCCATCCATCAAGGGTTTCCCCATCAAACAATTGTTGCCATCCATCGCTTTCCGTGGTACACGAGGTGAGTGCTATGCTGCCTACCAATAGAGCTACTAAAGCATGGAATCTTGACTTTTTCAAATTTGTTAATGTGTTCATTTCGAATGTTTTACTATTTATTTTTCAATATTATGTACGATGATATTAAAACCGCAGGTTGGTAATCTGCCATCCATCAGTTTATAGCCAGTTGCAGTGCTGAATACAGGATGCTAGCTGGCGGTGATATATATTTAAAAATATTCGTCTATTTTTGCCAAAATATTTAGCTTTGTGTCCGGCAATTACAATTGATTTTGAATCCAATTATAGGGATTTTTCTACAGAATGGCTGCATTGTGTTGTTTTTTTTACGAAAACGATATCGTAATAGAAGGGCTGATTTGACAAACCGCATTAGTAATTAGCATTGAAGGTGCATATGGATGCAAATAAGAAAATCAACTTCTTTGAGCAGGTACACCAAATTGTGAGGCAAATTCCCGAAGGGAGGGTCACGTCCTATGGTGCAATTGCCCGCGCTCTGGGCACCGCCGGTTCTTCGCGTATGGTGGGCTATGCTATGCGTGCCGCACCTACAGCCAATCCGCCTATACCCGCCCATCGCGTGGTCAATAGGGTAGGTATGTTAAGTGGTAAAATGGCTTTTGGTAGCCCTACATTGATGCAACAATTACTCGAAAATGAGGGGGTAATGATTGCCAATGATAAAGTTGTTGATTTTAAAAAAGTTTTTTGGGATCCCCAATTGAATGATGATGAGCAGTAAACAAGTGATAAACCGTTGCGGCTGGTGCGGTAACGATGATTTATATATGCAATACCACGATGATGAGTGGGGTAAGCAGGTGAAGGATGACAAGACCCTTTTTGAATTTTTGGTATTGGAATCGGCACAGGCGGGTTTGAGTTGGATTACCATATTACGCAAACGTGCGCATTATGAGCGTTTGTTTGCCGGGTTTAATGTGGAAAAGGTAGCGGCTTTCACCCAAGATGATATCGAACGTTTATTGCTTGACCCGGGTATTGTCCGTAATAGGAGCAAAGTATCATCCACGGTTTCCAACGCACGCATCTTCATGGAAGTGCAACATGAATTTGGATCTTTCTACCAATATTTATATTCTTTTATGCCTGAAAGTAAGCCTATTGTTAACACATGGCAAAGTTACAAGCATGCTCCTGTACGTACGACAGAGTCAGACATTATCTCGAAGGATTTAAAAAAGCGAGGGGTGAAGTTTTTTGGTACCACGATATGCTATGCTTTTATGCAAGCGGTTGGCATGGTGAATGACCATGAAATAAATTGCGCGTTCAGATAGGAAGATAGGATGGTATTAACGGTATTACGGATTGGCGACCAGCAAACTCAGTACCTCATGAATGCCTATGGTGCCGATTATATTGGCATGGTCTACCACAGGGAGGGCAATTAAATCGTTAACGGCGAAAATTTCTGCCACCTCGGCTATTGTGGTGTCTGGGGATACCATGAGCGCGACCCGGGTCATCACTTGATCAGCCTGTAGCATATCAAACATGCCCAGTTCGATATCGTCTTTGTTGTCATACACGTACCCAAATCCCAAGCGCTGGATATCCCTTCTACTGATGATGCCTATGATTTTGCTTCCACGTGCTACAGGGATATGTTTCAATCCATGTTGCTTCATCACGGTGCTTACCTTACTGAGTCTATCCTTCGCGTCCACCGTCAATGAACTCCTATGGAATACATCGACAACGGATAATTTCTTTCCCATCACTATATAACCTGTATGACCAGTTGTTACCATTTAATTTGTTCAACAATATCTGTTCCGTTTTTTGTGGGTCATGATTATTTTATCGTATTATGAATTAATTTTAAAGGAGTTACCTACAGACTGACTGTTTTTGTGAACGGTATTCCCAAAATAAGCTGGCTTTTCGGTTGTTTGGAAGTGGTCACGGTTTGCCTTTAATTTCCCTGTAGATATCCGGCAATGTTCTGCCCATGCCGTGATAATCCAATCCATAACCTACAACAAAGTCATTGGCAATTTCAAACCCTACATAGGCAATGTTGTCAAATGTATGTTTCAAGGCATAGGGTTTAAGCAATAAGGTACATACGGCTACAGATGCAGGTTTCTGTGCGTTCACCAGATCAAGCGTATGTTTCAGGGAATTGCCCGAATCCACAATATCTTCTATAATGACTACTTCTCGACCTTCTAGATTGGCATCGAGTCCGATGAGCTCATTCACCTGCTCCCGTCTTTCCGTGCCATCGTATGAAGATAATTTAACAAAGGAAATCTCACAGGCGATATGGATTTGCTTCATAAGGTCGGCCATGAACATAAAGCAGCCATTGAGCACACCCACAAATACGGGGTGTTGGTTTTCGTACGCTACATTGAGTTGAATGCCGATAAGCCTGATTCGTTTCTTGATTTGATTGTAATCGATGATAGGCTCAAAGTCTTTTTGGTTTATTTTTATCTTCATAGGTACCTATGGGTTTTCTTCCTTCTTGCCCTTTCCAAATATGCGGTCTAGTAGACCACGGACTTGTTCCAATTCTCCCTCAAAATCACTCGGAGGCATCTCCAGCTGCAAGGTGTCTACTATGGCTGGTTTTTCGGGACGCAATGCTTCACGCAGGCTTACGGCATAAAATCCATAGTTGCTGGATGAATCGACCGGAGCCAATCCCCGCCTTGCCATGATGTTTCCAATGTACCTGAAGTAGGCCGAAACATAAGGTTTGAGCCCGCCGTCGTGAGTGAACGAATATAGGCCTGTTTTGGGCCGAGGCACAATGCTTGCCAGGTATATGCCTTCCCCAAGGGCGAGCTGGGAGGGGTGTTTACCGAAGTAATAGCGCGAAGCTTCGCTGATGCCATATACATTGTGCCCCCATTCGATGATATTAAGGTAAACCTCGAACATGCGTTCTTTGCTTACCGCCCTCGTGCTTTCCATCAGCCATACGATGAGTATTTCTTCCAACTTCCGTACGATGGTTTTGTTCCTGTTGAGGTACACGTTCTTGACTAATTGCATGGAGATGGTGCTGCCTCCGCGTTTAAAGGCTTTTTCTTTGTAGTTAATTGCAATGGACGTTCTTATAGCCTCCTCCACGAATCCGTTGTGACTGTAAAACGAAGGGTCTTCCGTAGTGAGAATTGCATTCTTGAGGTTAGGGGATATTTGGGCAATGGGTATGAAATTTGGGTTTTCCGGACCTACAATGATTTCGCGTACGGGTTTTTCATTTTCATAGGGTGTATATACGAAAGGAGCGTTGATTTTGGGGATATTGGCCTTGCCCCATGCGTTTACCTTGAAACCATTTTGTTCCATATTAGAAGTGAACTGCACGCTATCTGGATTACTGGTATCGAGGAAAGCACCCATTTTATATTGGATTTTACCCGCTACACGTATACCTTCCAATGATTCAAAAAGCCCCTTTGGAAATGCATCAAACAGATCTTGAGCTTCCATTTCTGGGGTCTCCAGGCCGAATGCATAGGTCTCGACCGGAGCGGTAGTATAGCGGATATACGGATGTATGGTCAATTGTTTCACGGTTACCTTCGATGCTTTGGATAGCTCCAAATGGTTCTTGCCAACAATAACTTCCGCATCGACATGCGCATCGGGCACCAGCACATCTTCCTGTGCAATACGCCAATGGTTGACATCGAGGTTTTTGACGGCCCATTCACCCTTGATATGCAGGAACTCATTATTTGTCCAATACACTTCCCTAAGACGTGCTTCAATGGTATCGAAACTGAGTTTCAGGCCAAATTTTTGCTCAAGCAATGGCAATGCTATCTTTTGTCCATTGGCATGTACTTTTACATAAAGTTGCCGACGACCTGGGTTTAATTTCCCCGAAACTTGCCAAGCCGCTTCATTGTTGTTGAGGAACACAGCGGATGCGAGGTTACCACGGTCAATATCTGCCTTGGGTATGCTAATATGTTGCTGGGTACTGTCATCACGATAAGTCAGTTTGAAATTGCGAAGCTCCATATTCTCGGGGATTTTATAGAGCACATTGTTAAGCATACGGTTCACAGCTTGAGCCATGTTTACATCTGACCCATTATCGTCGTTAGGGCTTTGGGATTCAACTTCTTCCGGCAACGTGGTTTCCCTGAACATGAAATCATAGTTGCTGATGCTATCCCGCTTGATGAGCTGGATGTTGGCATTATGTACATATAATCGTCCAAATCTGATGTCGCCGGTAATCAGCGGGAGGAGTTTTACGCTAATGGAAATATCCGCTACATTTGCCAATTCTTCCCTGTTACGCGGAGTTACCTTAATGTCTTCGAGGGTTACCGTTCTTAGCCCTGAAAAATAGGCTTTTCCGATTGCAAGATCGATTTGGTAGTCATCAGCCATCTTGGATTTCATACGCGTAATGGTAGATGTCAATAAGGCGTCCCGTTTGTTGTACACAATAGCAAATGCTACGATACTACCCGTTAGCAGTATAGCTAATACGATACCCGCGATAATGAGTTGCTTTTTGGTGATTTTGTTTAAAAGTTCCTTAAACATATAGTTCACATGAGCGCTGGTCTATTCTGGCCTAAATACGGGATAATTATCATTAAAAACAAAGATATGACAAGTTTGTGTTTATGTTTCCTTAGTTTTGTGTTTACAAACAGCGATTGGAGTGATGATTACGAAAGACCAAGTATTGCATGCATTGAGCCACGTGGAGGATCCCGATCTTAAGAAAGATTTAGTAACCTTAAACATGATTAAGAATGTGGAAATCACCCCATCAAAAATCTGCTTTGATGTGGTGCTGACTACTCCTGCATGCCCAATGAAGGCGCATATCGAGCATGCTTGCCGCAATGCCATCGCTTTATTCGTAGATAAAGAGATCGCCGTAGAGATTAACATGACTTCCAATGTTGTCGGTTCAAAAAATAGTCAACTTCCCAA
Source organism: Parapedobacter tibetensis (assembly GCF_024704835.1). GTDB lineage: Bacteria > Bacteroidota > Bacteroidia > Sphingobacteriales > Sphingobacteriaceae > Parapedobacter > Parapedobacter tibetensis. The sequence goes on along the minus strand of NZ_JAMXBE010000001.1, from coordinate 639,678 downwards.
TATCAAAAATATTATCCTTGTTGCGTCTGGAAAGGGAGGCGTGGGTAAATCTACCGTTGCCGCTAACTTAGCCCTGGCGCTACATATACAGGGGGCCAAAACCGGCCTTATCGATGCAGATATCTATGGGCCCTCCTTACCCATTATGTTTGGATTGGAGGATGCACGTCCCAAAGCCTCCAAAACTGCGGACGGTAAGACAAAAATTGAGCCGATAGTGAAATATGGGTTGAAATTATTGTCGATAGGATTCTTTACGGATCCAAACCAACCTATTCCATGGCGTGGTCCCATGGTCAGCACGGCTGTCAAGCAATTATTTAATGATGCAGATTGGGGTGAATTGGATTACTTGGTGGTGGACTTGCCTCCCGGAACGGGTGATGTGCATATTACCGTGGCACAGGGTTTCCCCATTTCGGGAGTGGTTGTGGTTACGACCCCACAAAATGTGGCGTTGTCTGATGCCGTAAAAGGCATTGGCATGTTCTTGATGGATTCCATTAACATACCGCTGCTTGGTGTGGTGGAAAACATGGCGTACTTCACACCGGCGGAATTACCAACGCACAAATATTATATATTTGGGAAAGGTGGGGGAAAACGGCTTGCTGAGCGTTTTGAAACACCGTTCCTCGGTGAAATCCCATTAGTGAAAAGCATCAGTGACTCGGGAGATAGCGGACTACCCGTAGTAATGGATGAGGACAACCCGATGCGCGAAGCATTTTTGGAGATTGCTGGTCGGGTGGCGCAGCAGTTGGCGATTAATCAAGCTGTAGTGTAATTAGAAGGTATTCTTGCGTTTATTGTTTTGCTGTTGGGGTGGAGCGCATAAATTAATTCTTTATTTCTTTTAAACAAATCTTCATTGATTTGTAATCCTCATTTAAAAATCCTTACCTTTGAATCAAATGCTTTAGGGGTGTTCCTTGATTATTGTATCAAGGGACTGAGAATAACCCTCATAACCTGCTCAGGATAATGCCTGCGAAGGGAAAAGTAACGGAATCCTCACACCATTAGGTGACTTCCTAAAGCATAAAAAACAAGTGCTAACATGGAAGTCGTCATCAATCAACAAGCAGTTACGATTAAGCCGCAATCCTCCCTCATGGAAGTATTGTGCGATTACGGCATCACGCAAGCCAAAGGCATTGCGGTAGCCGTTAATGCAGTTGTCATCCCTCCCCAAAAATGGGATGGAACCATGCTGAATCCCAATGACAAGATCATCATCATAAAAGCCACGCAAGGTGGCTAATCTCCCTATTTACAAACTTTTGTTAGTATACCAACACTCCGAGATATGAAAACCGAAAAACTCCCCAACGAAGCGTCGATTACCCGGACGCCGTTCCCCAATTCGAAAAAGATTTATGTGAAGGGCAATACCCATGACATCCACGTGCCGATGCGCGAGATTGCACTTTCCAAAACTACCGATCAATTCCGCAATGAGGTGGAAGAAAATGCGTCTGTGACGGTATACGACACCAGCGGCCCATATACCGACCCTTCAGTGACTATCGATGTACGGGAAGGGCTGCCCCGCATCCGTCAACGTTGGATTGAAACACGCCATGACACTGAAGAGCTTTCGGGGATTACTTCCAACTATGGAAAATCGCGGCTTGATGACCCTACATTGGATTACCTGCGGTTTATGCATGCCCCAAAACCACAGTGTGCAAGCGAAGGGAAAAATGTATCGCAGATGCACTATGCGCGTCAGGGCATCGTCACACCCGAAATGGAATTTGTGGCCATCCGTGAAAACCAACGACTGGAGGAATACTATCGCTCTCATAACGCCATGTGGCAACAGCATCAAGGGCATAACTTCGGTGCTTATGTGCATAACGGGTTCATTACCCCCGAGTTTGTACGGCAGGAAATTGCCTTGGGCAGGGCGGTGTTGCCCGCTAATATCAATCACCCTGAAACGGAACCGATGATTATTGGCCGCAATTTCTTGGTGAAAATCAATGCCAACATCGGTAATTCAGCTGTGACGTCGAGTATCGAAGAAGAAGTGGAAAAGATGGTATGGGCCATCCGCTGGGGTGCAGATACGGTGATGGACCTCTCTACGGGAAAGAACATCCATGAAACCCGCGAGTGGATTATCCGCAACTCACCTGTGCCCATCGGTACCGTACCGATATACCAAGCCTTGGAAAAGGTGAACGGAAAGGCCGAAGAGCTTACTTGGGAAATCTTCAAGGATACGCTCATCGAGCAGGCTGAACAGGGCGTTGATTACTTTACCATCCATGCCGGGGTACGCCTGCCGTATGTGCCGCTGACGGCCAAACGCGTCACCGGCATCGTTTCCCGGGGGGGCTCCATCATGGCCAAGTGGTGTTTGGCCCACCATAAGGAAAGCTTCCTATATACCCATTTCGAGGAGATATGCGAAATCATGAAAAGCTATGACGTGGCGTTCTCCCTGGGCGATGGCCTGCGCCCAGGCTCCATCGCCGATGCCAATGACGAAGCGCAATTCGCGGAATTGGAAACGCTTGGTGAATTAACAGATATTGCTTGGCAGCATGATGTGCAAGTAATGATCGAAGGTCCGGGGCATGTGCCCATGCACATGATCAAGGCTAATATGGATAAACAACTCAAAGCATGCAAGGAGGCCCCTTTTTATACGCTGGGGCCGCTCACTACCGATATCGCCCCGGGATATGATCACATCACGTCCGCCATCGGTGCGGCCATGATCGGGTGGTTTGGCACATCCATGCTTTGCTATGTGACACCCAAGGAGCATTTGGGCTTACCCAATAAAAAGGACGTGAAAGACGGGGTCATCACGTATAAGATTGCCGCTCATGCCGCGGATTTGGCAAAGGGCCACCCAGGCGTACAGCACCGCGACAATGCCATGAGTAAAGCTCGATTCGAATTCCGTTGGGAAGACCAGTTCAATTTGGCGCTCGACCCGGATACAGCGCGTGAATTCCATGATGAAACGCTGCCTGCCGAAGGCGCTAAAACCGCTCATTTTTGCAGTATGTGCGGGCCGCATTTCTGTAGCATGAAAATCACGCAAGATGTGCGGAAATACGCTGAAGAACATGGTGTGGACAGTACCGAAGCGTTGGATAAGGGCATGGACGAGAAGGCGAAGGAGTTTCGGGAAAATAATTTTGAAATCTACTCTTAAACAGGCACAATGGAGCTTGCAGTGATTACAAGCGAGGGTTTGTTTGATGGTGAATCGGATGTGTTGAACGATTTATTCGACACCGGTTTGATGAGGCTGCATTTACGTAAGCCAAAGGTAAGTGCAGCCCAAATGTTTAATATCCTGCGACAGATTCGTCCGGAATTTTACGGACGAATCATCATCCATAACCATGTTGAGCTGTGTGCCACGTTTGGGCTTAAAGGTGTACATCTTTCTTTGGAGGTGTTATTGGAAAACGGGAAACCGAAGAACTGCGGAGAAATTTCCTGTTCGGCGCATACAATCGCCGAAGCAACGGTTTGCGGAAATATGGTCAATCGGGTATTCATCAGCCCCCTGTTTGATAGCATCTCCAAAAAAGGCTATGCCGGTAATGCTGAATTGCTTACCACCCCAAAACCAAAGACTGACGCAATATGGGTAGCCTTGGGTGGTATCACCCCTGAACGTTTGCCGATTGTACATCAACATGGCTTTGAGGCCGCTGCATTGATGGGATATATTTGGAAAGGAAAGAATCCCCAACAGCAATTTGAAGTTTGCCAGAAGGCGGTGGCAGGTTTAAAAAAGAAAGGAGAACCCGGTGGACGATAATAGGCCATATGTGTTAAGCATTGCTGGATTCGATCCAAGTGGAGGTGCTGGATTGCTTGCGGATTGCAAGGTGTTTGAGCAGTTTGAATGTGTGGGGCTAGCGGTGTGCACAGCGATTACCATACAGACGGAAGATCGTTTCCATAAGGTGCGATGGCTTAGCATGGAGGAAATCAAACAGCAATTGGCCGTATTGTTAGAACGGTATGCTGTTAAAGCGATCAAAATCGGGATTATCGAAGACCTCACCATGCTGGCTGGGTTACTGGCCTTTGTTCGTGAATGCCGTCCTGATGTCTTCGTACTATGGGATCCCGTGGTCGCTTCATCATCGGGTTTCGAACTGCTGAACGGTTTCGAAGCGAAGCCGCTGGCAACATGCCTGGCGTTAGTGGATATGCTGACTCCCAACATACCGGAAGCTGAGACCTTGTTTGGTACAGCAGCAGTAGATGAGTTGCAGGAGCAAGGACTTCGTACAATGGTATATCTAAAAGGTGGGCATGCCGCTGTAGAAGAAAGGGGGGTTGACTATCTGATTGCAACTGACGGCAAGGTTATTCATATTCCTCCTTTTGGGAAAGTAAGGTATGGTAAGCATGGCTCAGGATGTATTTTGTCTGCCTCAATTGCTGCTGGTGTCGCCTTGGGTCTACCCATTATTCCGGCATGCCAAGCCGCAAAACGGTATACTGAACAGGCGTTGGATTCAAACCCCACGGGGTTGGCATACCATAAGGAAGAAATAAATGGAAAAAAAGAAGCATATCGATAAATTGCATTACATCACCCATCCTTTGGCAAATTACCCCATCGCCAAACAAGTGGAAGATATTTGCAAAGGAGGGTGCAGGTGGGTGCAATTACGTATGAAGAATGCCAGCACCGAAGAAAGGTCCTGCGAAGCGTTGGTCATACAGCCTATTTTGAAACGATATGGTGCAAGACTGATTATCAATGACGATGTATTGGTAGCGAAGGCAATAGATAGCGATGGGGTGCATCTCGGCCAGGATGACATGCATCCGCTTGAAGCCAGAAAACGATTGGGCCCCGACAAGATTATAGGTTGTACTGCCAATACATTAGCCGATGTGTTGCGGTTAAGCCAATATGACATCGACTACATTGGGTTGGGCCCTTTCCGCTTCACCACAACTAAGGAGAAGTTGAGCCCGGTATTGGGTAGTGAGGGCATCCAACGGATTGTCGAGCAAGCGCGGGCGAGCGGTATTTATCTCCCTTTTATTGCTATTGGAGGCATCCGCCATCTGACGGATGTAGTAGCACTGACAAATACTGGTGCATATGGTGTGGCGGTATCGGGGGGAATCCATCAAGCCCCGGACAATGTGTTGGCTTGTAAAGCCATCGTAGAAGCAATTGAAAGTTGACAATTGAAAATGGGGAATTTTCAATTAACCCATTATAAAAAACATGGAAGACGTATTAAAAATCGCAGACAAAACTTTTTCGTCACGCCTTTTTGCCGGAACAGGAAAATTCGGCAACCATCAACAAATGGAATCAGCGCTATTGGCGTCTGGTACTGAGTTGGTGACAGTGGCACTGAAACGTGTGGAGCATGTTATGCAGGATGAAGATGCATTGTTGCGGCATTTGGTCCATGAACATATCCATCTTTTGCCCAATACTTCTGGCGCACGCAATGCCAAGGAGGCTGTTTTTGCGGCTCAGCTTGCACGTGAAGCGCTACAGACGCATTGGCTGAAACTGGAGATCCATCCCGATCCTAAGTACCTGATGCCAGATCCTATTGAAACCTTAGATGCGGCAGCGCAACTGGTCAAACTTGGGTTTGTCGTGTTGCCTTATTGCCATGCCGATCCGGTACTATGCAAGCGTTTGGAAGAGGTGGGGGTGGCTGCCGTAATGCCATTGGGGGCTCCTATTGGCAGTAACAAAGGCTTAGCTATGCTCGATATGTTACATATCATCATCGATCAGGCCAACGTACCGGTGGTGGTCGATGCGGGTATTGGGGCGCCAAGCCATGCAGCACAAGCTATGGAGGCGGGGGCGGATGCGGTGCTGGTCAATACGGCGATGGCAACGGCCAGCGATCCGATAGCCATGGCTGAGGCATTCAAATGGGCTGTACAGGCTGGCAGACAGGCGTATTTGGCTGGGCTTCCCATACCGCGAACAGCAGTAGAGGCATCTAGTCCATTAACCGCTTTTTTGGATTAGACGCTAGACATTAGATTTGAGATTTGAGACGTGAGACAATAGATAATTGCTGAAAATGGATAACCGAAGGAAAATGTTCACACCGATATTCAACCAATACAATTGGGACGATGAGCTGCAATCCATCTATCGGATTACTGAGGCTGATGTACAACGAGCACTGGCTCGTGAGAAACGGTCATTGGCAGACTTCAAAGCCTTGATATCTCCGGCGGCGGCTCCTTTCCTTGAACAGCTAGCTGGCATGAGCCGATTGGCCACACAAAAGCGTTTTGGAAAGACCATCCAGCTCTATGCTCCTTTATATCTCTCCAACGAATGCCAAAACATTTGCACCTATTGCGGTTTTAGCCTGGACAATAAGATTCCAAGGAAGACACTCACCGCGATAGAATTGTTACAGGAAATTAATGTACTGAAAGAAATGGGATACCGTCACGTCCTATTGGTCACAGGCGAGGCCAAAAAACAAGTCGGCATGCCCTATTTTCGCAAGATGCTACCGCTCGTCAAACAACATTTCCAACAGATCTCCATGGAGGTGCAGCCCTTAGATATGGAAGACTATATGGAATTGCATGCTTTAGGGGTGAATACCATCTTGGTTTACCAGGAAACGTACCACCGTGAAGACTATCGCAAACACCATCTCAAGGGCAAAAAAGCCAATTTCGAATACCGATTGGAGTGCCCCGACCGTATTGGTGCCGCCGGCATCCATAAAATCGGGGTTGGCGCCCTTCTGGGGCTGGACGACTGGCGTACGGATAGTTTTTTTGCGGCCTTGCATCTTCAGTACCTAGAAAAAACATATTGGAAGAGCCGGTTTTCCGTATCTTTTCCGCGACTCCGGCCACATGCTGGGGGCATGCAGCCGAAAACAACAATCACCGATCGCGAACTGGTACAGTTGATCTGCGCTTGGCGACTTTTCAATGGCGAGGTGGAGCTATCGATGTCTACCCGCGAAAGCCCTCGTTTCCGAGATCACATCATCTCCTTGGGTATAACGGCCATTAGTGCGGGATCAAAAACTAATCCTGGTGGGTATGCCGTGGAGCCGCAAAGCCTTGAGCAGTTTGAAATCGATGATAGCCGGAGTCCAGAGCAGATGACTTCAGCCATCAGACAAGCGGGATACGAACCCGTATGGAAAGATTGGGACCATGCGTTGAACGCACTATAATAATCTACCAAAAAAGCCGATATTTGATTGACAATACGACACGGCAAATGATGGACAATAAACTAACAAAAACCGAAGAAGCCTATTTTGATCGGCACCTCAAACTTGCCGGTTTCGGCAGGCAGGCACAAGAGTGGCTGAAAGCCGCAAAAGTGCTGGTGGTGGGAGCAGGTGGATTGGGATGTCCAGTCTTGCAATACTTGGCTACGGCTGGTGTGGGCCATATCGGTGTTATCGACCACGATGTTGTCAGTTTTCACAACTTGCACCGGCAGGTGTTGTTTACCCCTGATGATGTAGGGAAAAATAAGGCGGAAACGGCAGCACGGAAATTGGCCAATCAAGTGCCTTTTGTGAAGTTTTCCATCTATATGGAGGCCTTATCGGTAAGGAATGCCCTCGAAGTGATGGATGGATATGACTTGGTTATCGACGGCACCGACAATTTTGAGACCCGGTATTTGGTGAACGATGCTTGTGTCATACAGGGCATCCCCTTTGTATCCGGCGCGATAGATCGTTATACCGGGCAAGTATCGGTATTCAATTACCAAGATGGCCCCACCTATCGCTGTTTGTATCCAGAAGCTCCCGAAAATTGTGGTTCATGCTCCATCGATGGTGTGCTCAACGTCTTGCCGGGCATCGTGGGTACACTGATGGCCAATGAAGCCATCAAGGTGCTGGGTAGATATGGTGATGTGCTGTCTGGGAAATTGCTTGTTATGGATGTTTCAGGAAATGGATTCGATACGTTTCATTTTTCGCCCATTGAGGAAAACAAAAATATCCATTCCCTGCGAGTGGATTATGCACCGATACCTGCCTATGATGAACAGGAGATACCATCTGCAGGGCAATACCCCGATGATGCACTGCTAGTGGATGTGCGGGAGCTCTGGGAATACGAGGAAGGCCACGAAGACGGACACATCAACATGCCGCTGCATGAGTTGCCACAGCGCATGGAAGAGCTGCTAGGATTGACGGACGAGGGAACACCCCACCGCCCCGTCGTGTTTTACTGTACGACAGGCAAGCGCAGTCGCATGGCTGTGGAATTGGTCAAAAAGCAAGGAGTGGAGGCCTATGCTGAACGGCTGGAGTGACCGAATAGCAAAACGAAATTAATTGAAAAGTAACAACTAATTAAATTGAAAGCGATCACAAAAACAAAATATGGAGGACCGGAAATCCTTCAATTGGAAGAGGTAGAAAAGCCATCTTTGAAAGATGATCATATTCTGGTTAAAGTTGCTGCGAATTCAGCCAATCCCGCTGACTGGCACATTCTTCGGGGAAAACCTTTTTTTGCACGATTCTCTTTCGGATTGTTTAAACCCAAAGATAAAATTCTCGGGGCGGATTTTGCGGGAATTGTAGAAGAAGTAGGAAACAATGTAGCGCAGTTTAAGATTGGAGACCGCGTATTTGGTGAAACACTTAAAGGAGGGGCTTTTGCTGAATACACTTGCGTGCCGGCAAATGTTTGTGCCATTATGCCGGAAGAAATAGATTTCCCTATAATGGCAAGCGTCCCCGTTGCCGGAATAACAGCTTTGCAGGCCCTTATTACTCATGGACAACTCAAAGAAGGTGAATCCGTATTTATCAACGGCTCTTCAGGAGGTGTCGGTCATTTCGCCGTGCAAATCGCAAAAGCCTATGGCGCTCATGTAACAGCAGTTTGTTCCAGTAAAAATAGTGGTTTTGTAAAAACATTAGGTGCTGATCAGGTTATTGCATACGATCAAGAAAACATACATCAACACAAAGGGAAATACAACCTCATTATTGACACGCATGGCAATCTTTCACATAAAGACTACAAACGCATGGGCCAGCGAGGTGTCATGGTAGGTTTCACAACGATGGGGCATATGATTCCGTTGCTTTTAAAACAAGTTTTTAGTAAATTCCCGTTGGTTCAATTTACAGCAGAAGCTAACACCAAGGATTTAGAGACATTAGCATCTTTGATTCAAAACGGGAAAATTAAAGTTCACATAGAAAAGACCTATTCTTATAAAGAAATTCCGAAAGCCATAAGCTATATTGAGGCCATGCGCACCAAAGGAAAAGTGGCAATGGTTTGGACGTAATCAGTCAGACTTATATAGCCAGCTGGTTTACCGTTTTATAGCCTTATTCATCCTCTAAAGGCTGTGGTTGCCCGATAAATTCATGATAAGGGTCGTTTGGATATCGTGGGGCATTGTCGTTGTGCCGGAACGGGATGCTGGGATTGAATAACTCTTCGAGCGTATACCTTAGGAAATCAGTGAATTGTTGCTTAATTTCCTCCAAATCCACCCCTTGTACCTCAAAACCGCCTCGTCCGCCCTTATAGAAAATTGGCCCTTCCGTACGGAGCTTGCGGGCAATATATAGGTTGGGTTCCACGGCTGTCTTACCCGTCACACGCTCGTACACAAAAGTGTAAAAAAGCGTTTGTATCATGGCTTTGTTGCCCTTGTCGGATGCCGGGGCAAACAACGTTTCCAAGCTGGTGAATTTCACCTCATCGCGACCAGTCTTGTAGTCCACGATACGTGTTTTGCCACTTACCTCATCTATCCGGTCGATAATACCATATAATCGAACGGTTTTGTATTCACCATCAACGGTAATGGGAAATTCGATGGAATAATCCTGCTCGTTTTCGAGTTCAACAATGCGGAATGGGGCTACATATTGCGCATCATAATGCAGAAATACAGCCGCATACTCCTCGGCAATTTTGAGTAGGATACGTTGCATGCTATTGGGGTTGGAGATTTTGCCGGGCACCCCATAGCGCACTTTTGAAAGGGCTTGCAGGCAGATTTGAGGCAATTCTTTCAGCTGTTGCCTGATATCCTGGGCATTAATGGTGTCGTTTTTATCGCGTAACCGCTCATAGAAATCCTGCATTGCCTGATGTACGACTGATCCGAGCTTATTCATCTCAAACTCTTCGGTTATTTTCGGTGGTTCCTTGATTTCGGCCACGTATTTAAGAAAAAATAACAGAGGCGACTGTAGAAAAGTAGTCAATCCTGATGCAGAGAGCTTTGGGCGGTTGGGGTCGCTGGTATCCAAATATTGCATCAGTTTTTGCCATACAGCACCAGTCTTGGCAATGGTGAGTGGTGCGGGTATAGCCGAGGCTTTTACCGGTTGCCGTTGTATACTGCTGTGGAATACAAAAGGGCTTTCGAAAGCCAACTGTCTTACAAAGCGAGTTACCTCTCCATTGTTGTTGTCATCCACCACCTGATTGTATACCAGCGTAATGTGTTGGGGAAATTGCAACAACCGATAAAACAAATATGCCCCTAAGGCGTCTTGGTTTTCTAACACGGGAAGTCCATGCGCCCGCCGGATGGAGTCCGGGATGAACGTGGGGGGAGCCGTGATTTTTGGTAGTGTGCCCTCATTTGCACCAATGATATATACTTCATCAAAGTCGAGGCAACGGCTTTCGAGCAAGCCCATAATTTGTACGCCCTTCAGGGGCTCGCCTTCGATGGGTGAGGAAATACTTTTTAGTATTTTCCGGATAAGCGAACAAAGGAAGGAAGTTGATAGGCGCCGTTGGTCGGCCAGCCCATCCTGCAAGAGGTTGAGCGCCTTTTTTGCTGCCAAGATAAGGGAGGCCTCGATGTGCCGTAGTGCATGGCGCTGTTGACGCTGCTCCAATACGCCTTCCAGCAGCAAATGCAGTCCCTGAAGGATGTTTTCGTTGCCCTGCATGAAAGCAAAGAAAGCGGGGTAACTGCCGGTTTTTAATTCCAGTTCGGTAAGGGGTACTTCCAGCCATTCATTTTCATTGATTTTCTCTTGGATGATATGCCGTTCCTCAGGCGACACCCCGCCTAGCGGATGAGCAATTACAGCTTCCACATCGAAGTGATGTACGGTGCGGCCTTGGCTGGTGGCGAGGTGTTGTTGGATGGTTAACCACAGATCGATAAAGCCGAAGAGTGTAGACTGCATCAGCGGGTAGCCCATAGTCACATTGAAGTCGATATCATCGGGTAGACTTTGCAGTGTTGGAATCAGCAGGCTTTCATCGGCAAGAATGATTGCGGTCTTCGTAGGAGGTGCCTGATCGACGGACTTCCCAGCCAATAGTTTCGACAGTAATTTGGCTTGGGCCACTTTACCCGAGGCTGCGATGAGGTCTATCCGGTTGGCTTTGGTCTTTAATGTGTTAGGGATATCACCCAATGCGTTCCGTAGCGCATACTGGTAGAGGTTTTTGCGGAGAAAAAGCCCGGCCTCCTGTAAGTCATCATCGAGATAATGGCCGTCTGCATCAAAATAGAAAAGTGCTTTTCCCTGTTCTTGCCAATGGGTGAATAGCTTTGCTTCACATTGGTTAAGCGCATTGAAGCCAATGAAGGCTATTTGCCGGTAATCGGCCAAGAATTCGGGATGGGCCGCACGGCCTTCGGCAAGATTACGGTAAATGCCAGCGGTAGTGGTTAATTTTTGCTGTGCTAATTCCTTCGTAAATAGCAGGTAAAGTTTGGGTAGCCGCGCCCATAGATGCAGGAATTTCTGTTGGATGGCCGTTTGCTTGCCGGTAGAGAAGGATTCCCAGAATTGCTGCATGAACCGTTGCTGTTCTGCTGAGAGATGCGGGAACCGTTGTTGGAGCAAGGCGATATCGCGCAATTCGGCATAGACCTCCTCGGGATTGACCAAGTCATAGTCGAGCTGGGCAAAGTCGCTGAGGATGGTTTCCGCCAAGGGATAAAACTCATCGGGTGTTTCCTCGGGACGGCCTTCTTCACGCAGCAGCGCGTTATGCAGTTTGTGCAACACGAAGAACTGGGATAATGGGCTGGCCTCGGGGTATGCCGATGACTGCGCGAGAAATTCCTGTATGGTGAAAAAAGGGGGGCTCCACATGGGCTTACCCAATAAATCGGCCAAATGCTTCCGGAGGAAAACAATGGGCCTTTTATTGGTGAATACCACGGCTACCTCGTTGAGGCCGTCATCGAACCGTGACAGTAAATCAGTAGCTACCCGTTTAAGAAATGGAGTCATATGGTTAGATTTCTACTAATTTTCCAAGTGCGCCGTAATAGATAAACCCCTTCACATTGGGCATGCCCAGTTCACGCAGTACGGACTGGTATCCCGCAACCTGGGCTATATATGCATCGTCTTCATGCTGCGTGAATTTGAAATCCAGGACGATGGTTTCATTCGGGGCAACCAATACCTTATCTGGTCGTAAGGTACGGCCATTGGACAAGATGATGCTCTTCTCATTCCAATGCTGGTAATCACCAGCCAGCAAATCCTGTAATTGGGGATGGTTCCAGGTGGCTTGCGCCAAGGCAAGGATTTCGTCGCGTTCTTCGGTTTGGAACAATCCCTGCACTTGCAGGTTGTCTAGTTGGGTTTCCAAGTCTTGGATGTTGGTAGCCGAAGCCATCAACTCATGCAGGAGCTGCCCATGGCGCTTGGCGGCTTCCAGCCGCACGATATCCAATTCAGCGTGCAGTTCCGGCCGCGCCAGTTCTTCTTTCATCCGGCTGGATACCGGATAATGGTCAAAAGACCAGCCTGCAACATCTTCCCGGCTTCCCTTGGGGGCATCCTCCTCCGTCGTTCCTTCCATATGTATCCCACCATCGAATTCCACACCCAATTCATGTGCATGGACAGGTAATACTTCCAATAGCAAGTCTCCAGCAAGTAGTGCGTTGACGTCATCTTCACCCTTTTTCCCGGGTGCGGTGATGTAAAGGTGTTTGCGTGTACGGGTCGTGGCTACATACAACGTGTTGAGGGCATCCATGTAGTTAAAGAGCATCTCTTCATAATACGCTTTATATAGTGATGACTTCCCTAAATCTCCCTTATATTTTACGGGCGCTTTGCTCAATAAGGCATAAGGTGTATCTCGGGTATCTACCCAAAAGTTGCCATTGATCCTGCCATCTACCGGCCAACCACAGAACGGGATCATCACCACATCAAAGGCTAACCCCTTCGATTTGTGGATGGTTAGCACTTCCACGGCATTCATGTCAGCATTGGCTGGTAGCGCCCTGTCTATTCCTTCTTCTTCCCAATACGCGAGAAAAGCTGGTATGCCGCGTTCGCCTTGGGCAGTGAATGTGGCAATGAGGTCGCGGAAAGCCAATATGTAGGGTAGGTTTTCCGTCTGGTCACACAAGCTGTAGACAGCGATCAACGATTCGATGAGTTCGGCCAAAGGAAGCTGTGTCCATGTATCCCAGTTTTGGCAGAGCGATTCAGGTAGCAATCCCGTTAGTTGTTCGGGCTTGCTATGTCGAATGCGTAACCAATCATTGGGCACTAAGGTGCCAGTACCTTGCAGTTGACGGTATAGATGGATGCAATTGGTGCGATATAAAGCCGAATCCGAGGCTTTGCCTATCAATGCCCGTAAGGTTTCTACCAATAGCCGGATGGATGGATTGTTTGCCAAGGTGAGGGCATCGCCCGAGATGACATCAAAGGATACGGTTAAGCCTGTTTGTTTATCGAGCAAGTATTGGATGATTTCACGCGCTTCATTGTTGGTGCGTACAAGTATGCCGATTTGTCCGGCACGGTATTTTCTTCCCTCAATCCATTGGATAAGCGTGTCCGACAAACGCAGGAGTGCTTCGGCTTTCACGGCGTTAGCGCGATGGTTATTGCTTTCCACTTCGAGAAAATCGACCTGTATGGTGCCTCCCTTTTTGCTGCCATCTCCGTTGGGTAGCCGTTGCATACTGTCTTGATAGGCCCGAATAACCGTATCGTGATTGCCGGAAGGAACCCACCACTGCTCATACCGCTCATCGCCCAAGTCTTTCTTTATTTTATCATTGAGCCGACTCTGCAGCCAAGTGGGGGCATGGTGGAAAATCAGGTTATTGAACGCGACGATCGTTGAGTAGCTACGGTAGTTTACCTCCAATGTCTCGTTAGCGATAAGCGATTTGGTATCCTTTACGTTGAACGTTTCGGCAATTTGCCGTTCGGCCCCATCGAGCAAGATACGCCAGTCGCCGTTGCGCCAGCGGTAGATGCTTTGCTTTACATCGCCCACGATAAGGTGTTCACTGCGTTTTCCAGCAGCATTGCCCATGGCATTGATAAGCAGGGGACGCAGGTTGTCCCACTGTTTCTTGGATGTGTCCTGAAACTCGTCAAATAAGAAATGCCGGTATCGGTTACCGGTCTTCTCCCAGATGAATGTGGGGTCGCCCGACTCGTTGATGCCAATGCTGTTGAGCAGTATTTGGGCATCGCTGATGAGCTGGGCTGTATTTTCTTTGCGCCATTCGGCAAGGAGTGCGCTCATTTCCTTAAGCAGACGCAAGAAATAGAGGTTTTCGTGGATGGCCTGGGCGAGGTAATAGGCCGGACTTTGGCCGGTGAAATAACCGTAAATCCGTTCGAGCAAAGGATTCAATTTATTGTATAGTTCCGCCATAGGCCCCGTAAGTCCCCCCTTTTGCCATTGTTCAGGTGCGTGGATGTATTTTTCGATTTTTTTTATGGCTCCATGGGGATCTTGTGCCGATAATGCATTCAGCTTTGCCAATTGGTTGCGTGATTTGCCAACCAGTTCACTGGCGTCCACACCAGATGTTTCAAATGTTTCCAGTGCTTCCTTCAGCAGCTTACCAAACCCATTCTCGAATTGGGTGATTGTTTCGTTGCAGTAGCTATCTAGGCTGCCAAATAATTCCTGTTCGGGGATGTTGGCCACCGCTTTGTCAAAGTCCTGAAAATTCTCCTTGAATATTTCAGAAGCTAAGTCATTTAATGCCCAGCGGTAATTCCAATTTTCGTCCTTATCAATTTTAGCTTGGGCATAGTCCGTAATCCATTGCAGCAGTTCCGGGCGTTCATCGAGCAAGCGGTTAAGCCGTAGTACAAGGTCGGTTTTCACCTTGCGGAGGTTCATTTCCAGTTTGTATGTAGCATCGATACCCAGTTCAAAGGTAAAACCGCGGATGACCTTTTGGGTGAAGCCGTCGATCGTGCTGACCGAAAAACGACTATAGTCATGTAGGATTTTGCGGTACACAGCTGCTGCACGTTGTTGCAGGGTATCAGCATCCCATTCAGGGTAGGCCTCAAGCAGTATTTCGCGGTAACCGCTCGCTTTGTCCGGTTTTTGCGCTCCCTCTGTAGCCAGGCTTTCCAGCACTTCAACGATGCGGCTCTTCATCTCGGCCGTGGCCTTGTTGGTGAAGGTAACGGCCAGTATCTCCCGGTATTTGTTTTCGCCTGAAAACAGCAAGATAAGGTAATGTGCAGTAAGGCTGAACGTTTTACCAGACCCTGCGGAGGCTTTCAATATTTTGAGGGGAGGAATAGTGGGCATAATCCGTATTTTCAGGAGTGAAGATAGGGAATTTTGAAGTGGAAAAACAAAGAAAGGCGGATATATTTATAGGCAATAGTTGATTGCCATTCATCGATTGTTATAATAAGGTGTCCATGTTAAAACAAGGTTTGTTGTTTATACGGACTTTCATGCTCCAATAGCCATTTCTTTCGCCAAAGGCCACCTGCATATCCGGTGAGGGATCCGTCGCTGCCGATCACCCGGTGACAGGGCACCACGATCCAAAATGGATTTTGGCCATTGGCTGCAGCGACTGCACGGATGGCCTTTACATCGCCCAGCTTTCTGGAAAGCTCCAGGTAGGAAAGGGTTTTGCCATAGGGAATGTTAAGCAGTTCCCGCCAGACGTTCTTTTGGAAATCCGTGCCCTTGGGATTGAGTTGAAGTTGGAAAGCCTTTCTTGTTCCGGCAAAGTATTCCTGCAACTGGACTATTGTAGTTTCGAGGCAATCGGGAATTACTGTCGATGGAGCGATGGTGTCTGAATTTAGAACATAAATGGAAACTATGCCACTTTCATCTCCTTTGATAGCCGTAATACCAAGCGGTGTTTGTATGAATGCCTCTTGTATTTTTACAATTTGTTCCATCAAAGGCTAAGATAATCATACCATTTGAAAAAACAGGTTAGTGGGGGCAAATAACTTTGTTGAGGGCTTTGCCGTTAACTTCGTTATGGGGCTCGCTGTTCAAATTGTCGCTTGTTGAGCATCGGAATTTTAAATATCAACCCATCCGACTGACGTGGATTTACTTAACTTTGTCGCGACTATGCAAAACCCCTCCCGTTCCATATATAACGTACCATTTGCCCTACTCTGTCTAAGTTCATTGCTCTTTTCCGCTAGCTTCAACATGCTTATACCGGAGCTACCAGCATACTTGAGCGGTTTGGGGGGAGGGGAGTACAAGGGACTTATCATTGCCTTGTTTACACTCACGGCAGGCATTTCCAGGCCGTTTAGCGGTAAGCTTACGGACACGGTAGGACGTATACCCGTGATGGCCGTGGGATCCATCGTGTGTTTCATATGCGGATTCCTCTATCCGGTACTGGGCAGTGTGGCTGGGTTTCTTTTCCTTCGGCTCATCCATGGGTTTTCCACAGGTTTCAAGCCTACGGCTACGGCGGCGTATGTAGCGGATATCATTCCGCGCGAACGATGGGGGGAGGCGGCAGGCATCCATGGCCTATGTTTCAGCATGGGTATGGCCATAGGGCCTGCGGTAGGCAGTGCCATCAGCCAGCGCTATTCCATTGATGCGCTTTTCTATTGCTCTTCAGCCTTTGCGTTGCTTTCCATTGTCATATTGATGAACATGAAGGAAACGTTGCCTCAAAAGCAGCGCCAGCGACTAAGTTGGTCTTCATTTCGGATATCCAGGCATGATATCATCGACTTACGGGTGTTTCCTTCGGCGGTCGTCACGTTGCTGTCTTATGTGGCCTATGGTGTCATCCTTACGTTGATTCCCGATTGGACGGGGCATGTAGGCATTACCAATAAGGGATTGTTCTTCGTCGCATTTACCATCGCGTCGTTGCTGATTCGTTTTGTGGCTGGCCGGCTTTCTGACCAATATGGACGTGTGGGTGTGATTAAGGTCGGACTGGTTATCATGATGATCTCCCTGTGTGTTTTGGGTTATGGAAGCAATGCTTTTTGGCTCATGGTGGGAGCCTTGATATATGGCATTGGTACGGGAATCCTCTCACCGGCTGTCAATGCGTGGACAATAGACCTCAGCCATCCGCAACACCGAGGTAAAGCCATGGCCACCATGTACATTGCCTTGGAAGCCGGTATCGGGTTAGGAGCGCTGTTCGCAGGATGGGTTTATCATGATGTGATTACTCGGATACCGTATATCTTATACGCTTCGGCAGCAGTGGTAATGGTTGCGTGGTTGTATTTATGGTCATATTCAATTCAACAACAGAAAAATAACGAGGTCGGTGCTTAGTGATTATTCCAAATTCCTATGTTTGTAATATGATTGTATATAGCCCCAAAGATTGGCTTCATGCCGTGTTCACCCTGCATAAGTCAGATACCATCCGTAAACTATTTCCCATGCTGGCGCTCATGGCTTTATATTCTTGGGGAATTGCCTATTGGGAGCTCGAATATCTAAAACTATCAGAACGGAGTTGGGTGAAAAACATCACCATTTTGCATAACCTATTGGGCTTTGTGATGTCCATTTTGCTGGTGTTCCGTACCAACACAGCGTATGACCGCTGGTGGGAAGCAAGGAAGCAATGGGGGGCACTGACGAATGCAAGCAGGAATTTGGCCATCAAGATCAATGCGTTTCTTGCTCCTAATGACACGGCTGGACGCAGTTTTTATCTGAAAACCATCCCTATGTTTGCCCACACGCTTTTTGAGCATTTGCGTTCCAATAAGACACTGTTTATGCTGGATGAAAAAGCACATCCAGAATTTGAACAGTTGGATAACCGTAAACATGGCCCGAACCAAGTGGCCTCCTTGATGTATAATAGGATGAATCGCTTATATAAGGAAGGGCATATCACGGGCGACCAGCTAATCGTCATAAACAATGAATTGCTTGCACTGACAGACATTTGCGGAGCTTGTGAGCGGATAAAAAACACACCGATACCTTGGTCCTATAGCTCGTTTATCAAGAAATTCATTATTGTCTATGTGACCACCCTTCCATTGGGTTATGTGTTTTCTATGGGGTATTTTGTAATTGCTGCTGTGCCGTTTGTCTTCTATGTAATGGCTTCATTGGAGCTCATTGCTGAATCCATTGAAGAACCCTTCGGTGAAGATCCGGATGACTTACCGATAGCCAAAATTAGCGAGAATATCGAAAAGCATGTGCAGGAAATCATCCGCTAACGTTTGGATCGTTACTGCATATCAAACAAATGCTTCTCGGCATGGTATGAAGAACGAACCAATGGGCCGCTTTCCACGTATTTGAAGCCCATGCGCAGACCAACTTCCTGATAGTATTTGAATTGATCAGGTGTGACCCATTCCACTACTGGATGATGGGCTTTTGTAGGTTGCAGGTATTGGCCGAGGGTGAGGATGTGTACACCGGCTTCATAAAGATCGGTCATGGCTTCAATAACATCCGTTTCGGTTTCTCCGAAACCAAGCATGATGCCCGATTTGGTACGTAATCCTGCAGCCGATATATGGCGTAGGCATTCAAGGCTACGGTCATATTTGGCCTGTATCCGCACCTCGCGGGTGAGGCGGCGCACGGTTTCTAGATTGTGCGATACTACTTCAGGCCGTACGGCCAGCACACGTTCAAGATTTTCCCACTGTCCTTTGAAATCAGGGATGAGGGTTTCTAAGGTAGTGTCCGGACTTTCACGGCGGATGGCGTTGACGGTTTCCGCCCAAATAATGGAACCACCATCTTTGAGGTCATCGCGGTCAACCGAAGTAATGACACAATGTTTGACCTGCATGAGTTTCACCGATTGTGCCACCCGGTTGGGCTCGTCCAAATCCACCGCCAGCGGTCGGCCCGTGGCCACTGCACAAAAAGAACAAGAACGGGTACAGATATTGCCCAAAATCATGAATGTCGCGGTACCCGCCCCCCAGCATTCCCCCATATTGGGGCAATTGCCGCTTTCGCAGATGGTATGCAGTTTGTGCTCATCGACTAGACCGCGCACATGCCTGTATTCCTTACCTACGGGTAGCTTTACGCGCAACCAATCGGGCTTGCGTTGCAGCTGGTTTGCTGGGATAACCGGTAGTTCAATCATGATGGCAAAGTTAGGGATTAATCCTGAATTCCCAATATGGGGTTTTGTTGGGTTTATATCATAAAACGTCTGATGCTAGCTCTTTTTTGGATGAATTTTCCTGCAGAAGCCGAAAGTGAATCTGCCTGTTTCAAGGCATTGTTTGCCGAAATAAACAACCTCTAAAACTGGCACAACCCAAAACATTTATTTTTTTAAGAGGTTCATGAAACTATCCTTGTCCGTATCACTGATGCCATGCTGTGTTGTCGAGGCATATCCTTTGGTGTCTGCCTCGAAATACCCCAATTCGTCTTGGCCACCTACATATACCCTGTTTTGCCTGTCAATGGCTACCGAACGCACCACGGTAGCGTTGGGCAACGGATGGATGTTCCAATATCGGCGATTGAATGTGAGCAAGCCTTCATTATTCCCAAAATACATGATACCCTGTGTGTCTTGTGCAATGTCCCAATTCTGCAGCCCTCCCTTGAATTGGCCGCTATTGTAATTGATAATCTGGGGTATGGCCACATGGTGTTGTGCCATTATGGTTAAAACCTGAATAAGACAACTGCTAGTAAGAATGGCTCGCTTCAAGAATAATTTGGCCAACATGTGATGGGATGAATACGGTTAGTACTTCCTTTCTGCAAAGGTATGGATATTTTGTGTTTGCTGGGGTAAGTATGTCTTAATATTGCCTCCTCCAACTCTTCCATTGGAATGCCCCAATCAATGATCGACATATTCATAAGCGTATAAAAAGCTTGTCCAAAGCACCAGGTAAGTACTGGCTAGGGTACTTTGCCCGTACTCTACACCTACTTATCCCGTACTTTACGCCTACCTGTTTCCTATACATATTCTAGACGTCTGGTGGGCGCCCGTCGCTTTGAACATAGGTCAAGAATAATTCTCAAAATGTGATTGCCCAATGGCCAAATGACGCATTGGAATCGTTTGTCTTAAGGGCTGTGGCGTTTGGAAATGGGTTGGAACCGTTTGTCTATAGCGCCAAACCGTACGGAAAATGGGGCTAACCGTACGGTGGTAAAGTAGAATAAAACGGTTTTGGGCCAGAGGCGTACGGAAATGAGGAATAACCAAACGCCGCGGACGTAAAACCGTATGCCGGGATGCCATAACCATCCCATTCCACGCCGGAGGCGTATGGAAATATACGGTAACCATACGCCGGGAAGGAATTGCCGTATGCCGGGACACCGGAATAAAACGGTTCCGGGATATCGGCATACGGAAACGGCCCAAAACCGTATGCCGAAGGTATATAGCCAAACGTCGCAGCGCCTTCACCATACAGTTACAACCTGAAACCATACGGAAATGGCGCATTTCCGTACGGAAATAACCCGCTGGCGTATGCCGAAGCACCAGAACCGTATCATTTCAAGCCTTTTCCAAACGGTAGCTGAGTATTTCCAAGTTCTAGGCGGTCCAATTATATATCATGATCAAACTTAATAATCTTTTCTCCTAAAGAATATTCCAAGTTCAAACTATCAACAATCGTGTGAGACAAAAGCCCTTTTACTTGAAATCTATTTTCAAACGAATATTGATAGAGTATCTCTAAGAGCCTAATTAAAGATGCTTCTCTTTCTCCAGATATATTATTTTGGTGTATTGAAGCAGCAACTATGCTGATTAATTCTTTTTTCTTTGCTTCGAATTCCTCTTCGTTCATTATTCCTATTGAATTTTTTTCAAATTTCTTAAATCATTAATATACATTTGATAATTTCCACCACTATATATACCTCCTTGAGCAGCTGTACGTCCAGAAATATATCTGCTTCCAGGCATAACTTGAAACTGTGAAACTCCAGTCATGCTATTCCAGTTCGGTGGGAGAGCCAATCCGTTTCTGTTAGTATAGTTGGTGAATGTTGGAAATAAATATCTCCCACTTTGATTTGCAGCACCTCCATAGAATCTCAGGCCAAATGTCGCATTACCTGCTGTTTGTAGAGATATCGTTTCAATTTCATAGCTTTGCAAGATTTGTTTTCTGAATGCCCTCGGTACCCCTTGTCCCTGCAAAAATTTTGAAGCTGCACGGACACCATCGTAAACACCGCTTCGTGTCAAGCGGTTGCTTGAAACATAGCTTATATCGTCAATCTGATTGAAAGTGTTTGATGAATTTACTCTTGGTTTTATTAGTTCATTCTGCCCTTGTAAAATTAATGTATAATCCCTGAAACTTTTACCAAAAGCTTGGAGATTGCTTTCAAAATTATCACTGGGCAATCCTTTAGATTCATTAACAACCGCTCCAGCTTGATTCATGCCATAGAGTATGATCGTAAAAAATCTTTCCAAAAAGCTGGGCTCACCTTTGGAGCCAGGGGGATCATCAGGCCGCATCCCATCCGGGTCAATGAACCGGATCGGGTTATTGAACGCATAGTTGTACGGCGAGTGCCTCCGCATAGAGTCAGCCAACAGATCCACGCTTCCCCACCTGCCAATGAACGGGTCATAGAACCTTGCGCCGTAGTCGATATACCCCGTTACGTCCTGGAGTTCCTTGCCGTTGTAAAGATACCGATCTTTCGGCGAAAATATGGTGCCTGATTGGTAGTGCGATCCGAATGGGTAATAGTCCGTTTTCTGTACCGTCGGGCTGCCCGGGTTGAATACGACGCGGTTGTTTCCCAGGTGGTCCCGCAGCACGTACTGGTAACCACTTCCCGATCCGTCGGGAAGGATGCGTCCCTCCTCCATATGGATGACGTTCAGCGCGGTACCCTGCCACTCGACGCCGTCGATATAATCCGTGGTGATGCCGCTAAGCGTGGAGCGGAGTTTCCGGCCCGCGGCGTCGTAGACATAGTTGCCCACGCCCGTTACCGAGACCGGCAGGTTCAGGTGGTGGTTATATCCAATGGAGCGATCCTGCCGGCCGTCAAGGGTCATGTTGCCATTGAGGTCATAGGTATAGGTCTTCAGGCCATTGGTGATGGTCTGGAGCTGGTTTCCCGAGGTGCCATAGCTAAAGGAGAGCAAGGTGCCACCCGCATCGCGCTTCAACTGTGTGATGTTGCCCATCCGGTCGTAACGGATGTCACGCTCATCCTTACCGGAGCCCGTTATGCCGCTCAGCAGACGACCCACCCGGTCATAGGTATAATTGTAATGCTGGGTCGCAGTCCCTGCGTGCTGCCATTCCTGCCGGCTGATGTTGCCGTTGTACTGCGGTACGGGACCGTCCTGGTATTTCAGGTACTGCTTGAACAGTTCCGATTCGGTGGAAGCGAGCCATCCGCGTGGATTATATTTGTAGTTTACCGTCTGGGCATAGCTGCCGTTGGGATTACGGTGCAATTCCTTGGTGGCCAGTTGCCCCACTTCATTGTACGTATTGCGCGATATCACCGTGGGCACGGCACCGTTTACCGACTTCCGTGTTTCCCTCAGCCGCTCCCTATGGTCATAGGTATGTTCCGTGACCACCGTCGCCGCCGTGGAGGAGGTGCTTGCAATATGGTGTTTGCGCGTGCTTTTCAGCAACTGGCCCGTAAAACTGTATTCGTTGGTGATGTCATCGATTTTGGCCGTACCGATCACCCCGCCTTGGTAATGCTGGCTTATCGAGCGCACCTCGCGGCCTTGGTCGTCGTAATACACGGCACTCCATAGCATGTTGGTGGTGCCGGTGCCGTTCCCCAGCACCTTGGTACGGCTCACCGTGGGCAGTCCGTTTATCTTCTTGCTATGCTCGCTTTGCTTATCGTATGCCGCGGGGAAGCCGGGCACCGAGTAATCGTCGTAATAGTGGAGCGTCAGCATGGTGCCTATCGCCCCCCGGGGCCATGCCGAGTGGGAATAGCCGATACCCGTGCCGATCCGGTTTTCCCATTGCCCGCCCGCATAGGCGGAGTCGCGCACGGCGAGCCGGTAGTCGGTATTTGCCGAACTGCCCGAATGGCTCCAAAGGCCGGTGAGCACCGCCCTTCCCCGTCCGTCGTATTTGGTGACGGACCACTCCTGCGGTGACTTCTTGCGCTGCTCGGCGTTCTGGGTAGCCACCACCTGGTCAAGCCTGTTGTACACGATAAACTCCTTGCCCTTACCGGGGATCTTCCTTTCGACCACGCGGTTACGCTCGTCGTATCTGTACTGGTATGCGTATTGGTCCAGCTTGGCCTGCACCGGTAGGCTCCCTGCGTCGGGGTTGAAATCCGCATCCCTGCCCGGGGGAAGGACATAGGCCAGGTTGCCCAGGTCGTCATACACATAGTAGGTGCTGAGTATTTCAAGGTCGTTGGTGTTAACCAGGTTGAATGTCCGTGTCAATACCACCCTTCCGGACTTATCGGCATACTCTTCAAACGTATTCAACCTGCTGTTGATACCGCTTGTCGCACCTCCCCAGTTTTCGTTCCGCGTGATGGCTACGTGGAGGGAATTGGCCGGGTAAACGCTGCTGACGGTCAGCTCACCGCCCGAACCCACGGCATACCGTACCACCCGGCGTGTCGATGCCGGGGAATCAAACCCGGTGGTATTGTTCGTGGTGTATACGGTCATCACGGTACGGCCACCGCTGGCACCGCGGGATCCCGGTTGCCACACCTGCCCGGGGAAGCCCTGTTCTTGGACCCTATTGAGTGGGGATGGCTCAAACACTGTTTGGCCGTACGCAAAGGAATTGGCGGTTTGCCCGGTGGGGGGAGTGCCGCTGTAATAGGAGGCCTGGGCCGTAACGGCATTGGCCTTGAACGCACCGCCCGCCCCGGTGGGGGTTGCGTATGGAAGGTATTGGTAGGCTTGCCGACCGTAAGCATCATGCGCGATGGGCACCACCACATCATGGTAATTGGGAGCGGCCTTTACCCGTACTTCCTGAAGTGCCCGGCCGAGCCCGTCGTAATAGGTGATGTCACGCATCGCGTCGCCGGTCAACAATGGTGTCTGGATGCCGGGACGCAGGAACATCGTTTTCTGCACATAGTTTTGCGTGCTGGTCCCCCCTGTGCCAAGTTCCGCATCGTCCGTGATGAAGACCCGAAGCGTGCTGCCCGCGGTGGCGTGGAAACCCGGGAGTAACCGCACGCTCTGCGTGCCGTATAGTTCCTGCTGCCCACCATAGCTGCTATAGGTTGGGTTTACCTGCCCCCATGACGCCAGCGGAAAGACCAGCACCATGGCCAGTGTAAAGAATGCCCATTGGGCACTATATTCGTTTGTTCTTTTCTTCATGGCTCGTTCCGCTTAATTCATCCGGTAATTGTATTTATACTCCTCCAGGGTGTTTCCCTCGTCATCCCGGATCCGCCAAAGACGCTGGAATGCATCGTATTCGTAAAATACCGTGGTACCTGCTCCATCCGTCTTGCTGGTCATTCCTTTCATCGGGTCGTAGGTATGCGTGGTCATGCCTGCACCGGCGGGGTATACCCTCACCTCGTCGATCGCCGTCCCTTCGTTCAGCACCATGTTATTCTGATACACCTTCTTCTGGAAAATCCATTTGCCGTTCTGGAGATAGCGATACTCCACCGTATATTCCCTTCCGTCCGGCTTGGTAAAAGGTACCGTATAGGTACCGGAGCGATAGCGTTTGCCCGCGTAAGGCGTTGTGGTAGCTGCGCCGGAAACCTCCTCAAAGCCCTCATAGAAAAAGTCCTTCAGCTCCGGCAGCAGGAAATCCCCACCAATATAAGTATAACGTATTGCCGCAACGCTTCCGTAAATAGTCGAGGCCGAGGTTATAGTAATAGTATACACGCCCGGCGGCGCTCCGCTAAGAATATGTACATTATTACTCGTGTTATAACACGGATGACTTGGTGTGTTACTCGCACATATTTGCCCACTTTTAGAAACCGGGCCTGTAATTGAATAGTTCAGCGTCAGCGAAGTACCTGTTGGAAGGGATGATGTAGACACCAATTGCACCGTAATGTCTCCTGTGGCACGTGTATAAACTGTCACTGTATTACTTGAATACTCGATTATCGGCACTGTTAAATTACCCTGGTATCCCCGAGGACGATACGTGTCAGCCCTGTTATTGGCATTTGTAAGTTCAGCGACAACGTATTCCTCACTTTGATCCCATTGCAATGCTTTTGGTGGGCCATCAATCATTGAAGCATGCAGCAGTTTGCCTTTTTCTGTATAATTTGGAAGCACCATTCTCTCTTCAAAGCCCTCACCACCTTTCTTCGTTTTTACCGAATCCAGTACAAAAACCGGCTGCGATGCCGTACCAACACGTTTATATATGTTTGATGTTGTGTATAAAACAGTAGGGTACAGACTATGTATCTCCTCGACAACAGGCGTAACGATATTATGGGAGACCATTTCATTATATGGGAAAATCGAGCTGAAATGATACGGATATCGCTTGCTCAGGCGTTCTGCCTTGCCCGCGCTACTTACGGTTTCCATGATTTCAGGTTGCAGGTAGTTGGAATTGTAAGTGAATGTACGCTTGGTTTCAAGTATGTTTGAGGTGCTCTCATGCAGCGTCTCTATAACTTCTTCTGGTCTGGATTTAAAGCTACTTATGCCATAACCGAAGATCCCGACGCGTGGCACGTAAACCTTGGCAAGGTACTGCGTGTTCCCCACATACTGGTACTGGTATTTCGATTCACGTAACAGCTTGAATTCACTTGACGAAACATCCAAACGGTACTCCCGTTGCATAAGGAGTGTACCGTTCTTATAATTATGGGTACCCTGGAGCCCCGGTACGATGGCGTTGTAGCCGTCCGGGTTGTTGATGAAATGGTAGTCCGTTTTTCCGTTGTCCCCGCTGGCAGTCCGGTCAATGACCGTTACCTGGTCATAACCCACCACGGTTGACGAGCCACCTAACGGAACAATACTGCTGGAATAGTTAATCTGCCTGGATACGTTGAATGGTATAGCCTCGTTTATATTTGTCTGCGGATTATGACAGTACCGCGTTACCATTTCCTTGGGAGGCTCGTAGTAATTCGTTGCATAGGAAATAAGTTTCCCGCTTGGGACCAGCGCACCGTTTGCGTCCTGCCGTTTATACTGGAACTGCCGGTTGAGGAGGGTATCTCCGTTTACGTCAAAATTAGCCAATTGATCGATCCGCACACCCAGGTCCTTGAAAGGGATACCCGGCACGTTACCCGGCGTCACGGAATAATCATGGTTCCCGTAGGTGAACTCGGTATACCCCTTCGTGGGATAGGTGATCTTTCTCAATAGCGCCACGGTTGGGTTGCTGTCGTAAAACCCGAAATATTTGCCGGTAAGGTGCGTTTTATTGGGGATCGTACCTTCGTAATAACCGAATGAGTGAACCTTCGATTGGTTATTGACACCGTTGCCGGTTTCGGTTATACTGATAAGTTTTAATCGATTGCCGACAACGGTGTTTGAATTTCCGGATGTAAAGTAACCATAACCGAAAGTGAATTGCCTCAATATCGCATTCTCCCCGTCCCTTACTGTCATCGATTGCAGTTTACTGGGCGTACCCCCGGTTGCCCCGATGTCGTTGCGAGCGGAGTAGCCGAATTCAATTTTCCCGTTCTTCGCTTCGATACGATCTAGGAGCACCTCGTCGGTTTGTGAAGCTGTCCCGGATCCTACTGTTTGGTTTATCCATAAGTCATTGATGTGATTATTCACACAGGTGGACACCGCCGTGCTTCCGCCCAATGCCTGAACGTTGATGACGTTGATCCTGTAAGTCTGGAGGGTGCTGCTGATGAGTCTGACAGGATTTGCCTTGTACACGAAATTTATGAGCTCACCATTCGTGAGTTGGATGTTGGATAAAAACCACGACGTAATCCGATCGGCGGAACTATTGGAAGAAGTGGTTACATGGGACATTTCTTTCTTTTCAAAGCGATAGATTATCCCATCGGGCGTGGTCATTGTAAAATTGTTGTTCCAGTCAAGGTAAATCTGGATATCTTCCTGTTGATTGATCAGCTTCGCATAAATCCTTGTGCCCGGGGCATAGGGGAGTAAAAATTTACCTACCTTACCATTTACATTGAAATAAAATATATCGGGTTCGGCATCGGCATTAGTCGGATCCATCTGGCTCGTCGGGATCCTACTGAAACCCTTACTGGGCATTAGATCTTCCACGCCTTTTATCGAACGGGTAATGACACCTGAACTACCCAAACTCCATCCCAGCCCAACCAATGACGCCTCGTCAAGATACCTTAAACCCGCATTCTGGTAACTGAGGCCAATATTAAAGTCATATCCACCTTGCGAATACGCATAAAGCGGGATGCCCACGTTTGGTAACCCGCTATAATGGCCGACTTCGATTTCTCCATATTGTCCTAGCCCGGCCGCCGTAGGTGATGGGGGCACATTGTTCGGTAACACTGGTGGGGTTACTTGGGCTTGGACATTTGAAAGTAAATTTATTGCCAAGAAGCCTACAGCCAGCCAAATACATCGGATTTTCCTGTCCTTCCCTATACCCAAAACCGGGAAATGTGTGTTTTTAATTTTCATTGCCATGGTAATCACCTTTATCATTGGTCATCCGTGTTTTTGTCCGCGTTCTCCAATTTTTCCAATCGACCGGTAACCCGCTCTATCTGTCTTTGCTTTCTCGATCATCATCAATGTCATCTCCTCAATCTTCTTCAACAGCAGCAGGTTCATCTCGGCAAGGTCAAGGCCATCACGTTGAATGTCCTTTGCCGAAGAGATCCCCGGTAAGTGCTTGTGCTCTTTCACATAGGCTTCCACCTCTGATAATGAGGGAAGCTTATAATCCGGCTCGAACACATAGTCCGGTACGCTGATATCCGTCTTTACCTTTACCTCCTTGGCCAGGATGTTGCCGTTGACGGCCAGTTTGGCCTGTGGGGTGATGGTGCCGATGCCTACGTTTCCATTATTCTCCACCGTAAACCGAACATTTACATTGGCTTGCGCAGTTCCGCTGGATAGTCGAAATATCGGATTGGTGGTGTCCTCTTGGTTAACATATACCGCCGCGCCAGCCCCGTTCCTGTTGAACTGGTGGTAAGTGGTGTTACCACTTATGGTACGGAATAGACCTGTGTATGTCTGGGCATTAAGCGAGCAAATGCCCAGACAAATGAGGCCTGTGGCCAGCATTTTCTTTACCGTTTCATTTACATTCTTGAAAGTCCTCATATCAAAACGAATAAGTTGTTTATATGGTTATTGTTGTAGGGTTCGGTCAATGTTTGTTTTGCAGTTGCTTTTCCAAGCGTTCGATGCGGACATTTTGAAGTTTTTCTGCCTTCTCCTTCTCGATCAAAACCAGTGTTATTTCCTCCACCTTCTTCAGCAGCAGCAGGTTCATCTCAGCCAAGTCGAGGCCGTCACGCTGGATCTCTGCCGCGGAGGGGATTTCCGGCAGGTGTTTGTGCTCTTTCACATAGGCCTCGATATACTGTAGCGTTGGTAGCTCGTAGTCCGGTTCGAACACGTAGTCCGGCACGGTGATATCCGTCTTCACCTTTACTTCCTTGGCCAGGATGTTGCCATCAACAGCCAGCTTCGCTCGCGGGTCAATGGTGCCGATGCCGATATTGCCATTTGGCAGAATGTGAATACCAAGTTTTGAATTCCATGGGCTCTGCCCATAGGCCATGTAAAAACGCAGGACTTCTTCAGCGGATCCGAACATACCCATTTCCATAGCCCGTACGCTGGGTTGCTGGTTGGTATAAAAACTTATGCCCCTTGCCCATCCTCCCGTCGTAACCGGGCTGATTAGTTTGATCCCGCCACCGTCTATCGTTACATAGGTATTTTTGGTGGTTGGAAATAAATTTTGGGCGGATAGGTGTAAGGCACATGCGCATAGCAGGGCTATAAAGGTGAGTATAGGTTTCATAAATGTTAATTGGTGTATGTTAATTCCTCAAGTTGATCTGTTGGTTTACGTAAATCGGTTTAATCATTAAATATGCCCTTGGGGCCATCCACCCCCGCACACATTAGCCGAAAATACACCCTGATGGAATCTTACACACGTTTAGGCTGATGTCTTATCCACTGTAATTATCGGGATACATTTCCACAATTCCAAATTAAGTTTTGAATTTTTTCATGGTTTCCCGTTTTCACCGAACGGGTAATGAAGGCCGGAGTTGGATGATTATTTAAATACTGGGAAACGATTAAATGACGGGCACCCTTATGAAGGCAAATTCGAGAAGCTACCGGACAAGCTGAAACCACTGCAAAGTACCCTTCCGCCGCCTCAGGTTTTGCGGCGCTTCTTTAACACCCAATCAAATCCGATCCTGTCAAGTAAGTCAATTTTTCCCTGCGGTAATTCCCTCTTTTTCCTGCGTTGTATAGAAACCCAGTTGCCTAAGGAAGGGTTTTCCTTCCACCCTTGCCGAACCCGGCAATGACCGTGTTCCTTTTCGAATTCCTTGAGTTCCTTGTACCTATATTCCCACGGAACACGGATGATGGTTCCCCAATTAAAACCGGCTTGATTGAGTTTCCCGATTTTCCAAGTGTCAAGCCTTGTTTCCTTTTGCTTAAAATCCTTCCGCTGTTTTACTATCCAATCAGCAAGTGGTTTGTAGCCGTCCGTTCCTTTCGATACATTGCAGTGTCCGTATTTTTCCTTAAAAGCCAATAGCTCGCTGTACTTGCACTCCCACCAAAAGTCCGGTAAATCCCAGATGAACCCGATACCGTTGAGCCTATCTATCCGGTCAGGGGACAATTTGTCTTTCCGCACCCTTTGGCGGATCACCCACCTCCCCAATACGTGGTTTTCCTGCCAATGTTGCGGAACATTGCAATGCCCGAATTTGTCTTTAAAGGCTTTCAGCTCCCAGAATTTCGCCTGCCAGTCCAGTTCGAATTTGTGGATGCTTACCTTTTTGTAATAATTCCGCTGACGCTGTTTATCAGGCATATATCTTCGTTATGGCTATCGGATGCAATATCCAAAATAATCATAAATTTTCACTCATAATTCAACCACCATGCGCAGTGTTTTTTTATTTGGAAAATTATGGGGACACCTGTATGGGGCAGCGGAGCTGATAAAAGCCAATCTTCGTCAGGGTTAGATTGGTTTCCTTCGGAGCTGCTTTGCGGTCACTCCATCGCTTATGCCCCCCCCGCTGGTTCGCAAAGACGAGGAGCGCTTTGAATTGCACCCGTCTTAATTGCATAATAGAAGCATTTTAATTAAGTTTGTAGTCAGATACGTACTAAAACAAACTGTTCATATGGCTCAATATGCACTTCGATTGATGTTGGGTGTAATCATCGTGTTGTCTATCCCGATGGTTTCTGCCCACGCCCAAGGTCAGGTTTCCATCATCCCCCGGCCCAGTGTACTAGAAATTCATGAAGGCAAATTTGTGTTTCCTGCTACGACATCACTCCATGCTTTTGAACCGTTTATGGAAGTGGCTTCATTACTATCGGAACACCCTCATACCAATTTCATGGAAGTTGAGCGTATTAAATCGCGCAAACGCGTTCCAGAATCTGGAGTGCGCTTGGTGCAGGCCGAAGGCATCGACAAATTACCATCCAACGCATATCGCTTAACGGTAGATACAAGTGGTATCGTACTCATGGCCCACCAGCCCGAGGCCATGATTAATGGGATCATGACATTGCTGCAATTGGCCTATACCCAGCCTGATGGTGGGGCATTGCCGGCCATGCTTATCGAAGACCGACCCAGATTTGGTTACCGTGGGCTTCATTTGGATGTCTCCAGGCATTTTTACCCACTGTCCTTTCTGAAGAAATTCATTGATCTGATGGCGCTTTACAAGTTCAATAGGTTTCATTGGCATCTTACCGATGGACCGGGTTGGCGGTTGGAAATCAAGAAATATCCTGAATTGACCCAATATGCAGCCTGGCGCACCCATGTGGCGTGGAAAGATTGGTGGCATAACGGGCGAAGATACTTGGATGAAGGTCACCCCAATGCAAGCGGGGGTTATTATACACAGGATGAAGCCCGTGAACTGGTGGCATATGCAGCACGTAAAGGAATTACCGTGATCCCGGAGATCGAGATGCCCGGACATTCTGAAGCGGTGTTAGCTGCCTATCCCCAATTGTCATGCAGGGGCGAGCCACATAAGCATGCCGAGTATTGCATTGGCAATGCGGAGACGTTCACTTTTCTTACCGATGTATTGACCGAGGTGATGGATATTTTCCCATCCGAATACATCCATATCGGCGGGGACGAAGCGAATAAGGAATCTTGGAAAACCTGCGCCAAATGTCAGGCATTGATGGGAAAGGAAGGGCTGAAAGATGTAGACGAATTGCAAAGCTATGCGGTGAAGCAGATGGATCAATTCTTGCAGTCCAACGGAAGAAAACTTGTTGGTTGGGATGAAATACTAGAAGGCGGACTGTCGTCCGGTGCCACGGTGATGAGCTGGCGTGGCGAACAAGGGGGGATAGACGCGGCCAACGCGGGCCATGATGTTATCATGACACCCAATTCACACCTTTATTTCGATTATTATCAAAGCGACCCGCGCACACAGCCTGAAGCGATTGGTGGCTATATCCCGTTGTCTAAAGTGTATGCTTATGACCCAATACCAAAGGAAATCGCAGCGGATAAAACCAAACATGTGCTTGGTGCCCAAGGCAATATTTGGACGGAATACATGCCCACCCAAGAACATGTTGAATACATGGCGTTTCCTCGTGCTTTGGCCCTCGCCGAGGTGTTATGGTCGGCCCAAGAGCGTCGTGATTGGGATGGTTTTTCGATAAGGCTGCGTCGCCACTATACGCTCTTGCAGCAGCTCCATGTAAACTACTACCGGCCCTCATACGAGGTGGATATTGCCATCGATTTTAATGCAGATACGCAACTCAATATCATATCACTTTTGTCCGAACAACACGAAAATAATATTCATTATACCATTGATGGAAGCAAACCTACTGTCAATTCGCCATTGTATAGTAAACCTTTCGAGCTATCGGTGCCAGCTACCATCAAAGCCGCTTATTTCAGGGATTCTGCCAGAATGGGTGGAGTGACAGAAGATCGAGCCGATCTGCACAAAGCCATTGGAAAAAAAGTGACCTATCATACGAAATGGAACGATCGCTATCCGGCCCAGGGGGAAGCCACACTCACCAACGGACAGAAAGGCGAACTCACTTATGGCGATGGACAATGGCAGGGATTCCTGAATGATTTGGATATAACGATTGATTTCGAAAGGAGAGAGGCTATCCAGTCGCTTGCCATCCGTTTCATGCAACATAAAGGACCGGGTATTTTTATGCCCGGGGAAGTGAAAATATTGTTATCGGATAACGGTAAGAATTTCC
This sequence comes from Parapedobacter tibetensis, assembly GCF_024704835.1. Lineage (GTDB taxonomy): Bacteria > Bacteroidota > Bacteroidia > Sphingobacteriales > Sphingobacteriaceae > Parapedobacter > Parapedobacter tibetensis. Next base: position 607,025 of record NZ_JAMXBE010000001.1, on the reverse strand, counting down.
GGGAAACGGGAATCGTGGTCAACGATATTTCAAAAGATGACCCCTCCTTACAGTTCAAGACTTTCGAGTTGGAGTTTGATGCCGGACAGACTGCACGTTATGTGCGGGTAGTAGCCACCAATGTAAATCAAGCCTTTCTATTCACGGATGAAATTGTGATATATTAAGTGTAAGTGCTTATTACTTTTTTAACAAAGCGGTTGCGCACCAAAGAATTGGTGCCTGTCCATGCATATCACCAGTGAGTCTTTCCCGATCCAAAGGCCGCTGGCTTGGCCTTGAATTGCACCCTGTTGAGGAGATACCTGACTGAATGCTGAATAATGATTAACTTTCCAAAAAATAAACCGAAATTCATAAGCGGTGGTTGACCGGCTTTGAAGATTTTTTTACCCTAGTATTGAGCAGCTTATGATTTTTAATCAACAAAGTATCGTTTTCAGCATAACCATACTCGTCCTGTTATTGGGAAGGGATGTTGCGGGATATGGCCAAGACAGGCGGCCCAATATCGTGCTGCTCATTGCGGACGATCTAGGAGCTGAAGACGTAGGCTGCTATGGCAACCCAGCGGTAAACACCCCACATATCGATCACATAGCGACTGAGGGGTTGCGATTCACCAATGCCTATGTGACGACCAGCTCATGCAGCCCCAGTCGCAGCAGCATCCTGTCGGGCAGATATCCACATAATACGGGTGCCGCTGAATTGCACACACCATTGCCCCCTGAGGTAGTTACTTTTGCGGAGTTATTGCAAAGCGCAGGTTATTACACCGCCCAAGCCGGCAAATGGCATATGGGTGAACCAGCCAAGCGTGGTTTTGATATCATACAAGAAGGAAAACTCAACGGAAACGGCGGGGAGGCCAGATGGGTGAGCACCTTGCAGGCCCGGCCTAAAGACAAGCCGTTTTTCTGTTGGTTTGCTGCTAATGACCCCCACCGGCCTTGGGGACCCAATGACCTGAGTGGCAGCCATAGCCCGAATGAAGTCATCGTCCCCTCGCATCTGGTTGATGCGGAAGGAACCCGAAACGACTTAGCGGCCTACTACGACGAAATCAGCCGTTTTGACCGTGCTATTGGAGAAGTGGAAGCAGAGCTCGAAAGGCAGGGGGTACTGGAAAATACGGTGCTGATTATCCTGTCGGACAATGGGCGCCCATTCCCGCGTGCCAAGACCCGACTGTACGACAGTGGCGTCAAAACACCTTTTATCGTCAAATGGCCTATGGGCATTAAAAAGGAGGGCGTTGTGAGCAGTAGTTTGCTCAGTACGATAGACATCGCGCCAACCTTGTTGGAATTGGCAGATGTTGATATTCCTGAGAGCATTCAAGGGTTGTCATTCTGCGGGCTGTTTGATGACCCTGCTATACGTTTCCGTGAATATGTGTTTGCAGAGCATAATTGGCACGATTATGAGGCATTGGAGCGAATGGTTCGAACCGACGATTTCCTTTACATATTGAATTTGCGCCCATGGTTGCCAAACCAAGGGCCTGCTGATGCAGTGAATAGCCCATCTTTCGCGGAATTAAAACAAGCACGGGATGCCGGAAGGCTCAGTGCCGCACAAGCGGATATTTTTGCGACCCCTCGCCCGCGGGAGGAGCTGTTCGATTGCCGATCTGATCCCGAGCAGCTGGTCAATGTGGCTTCTCTACCTCGATATGTCGATGAATTGGAACGCCTTCGGACGACAATGGAACGTTGGCGAGCAGAGACTGCCGACAGTACCCCCGATCAGCTTACGCCGGATTGGTTTGACCGGGAGACGGGACAGCCCCTGGAGTCAAAAGGGGTTCGTGGGGAAATGCCTGGATCTGAAAAATAGAAGCGTTGAACGGTTACCCGCTTGTAACCGCTCTATTTTGGAGGCAGGTTGCGTATCAGTTAAATAATCACTAACTTTCCGGCGCCAAATAAACTGAGCGTGGTCACTGATTACAGCCAATATAATGATACCGATCTGCTACAAGGACTGAGTGACAGCAAGGAGCGAGCCTTGGTGGAGCTGTATAACCGCTATTGGGATAAGTTATTTGTTGTCGCCGCCAACCTGCTTGATAGTGCTGAGGAAGCGGAGGAATGCGTGCAGAATGTGTTTTTGAGTTTATGGAAGCGGCGGGAGACATTGCTACTGAGCCATTCACTAAATACCTACCTTTCCGTATCAGTCAAATACCAATCCTTCAGCATGATGGCACGAAATCACCGCCGTCATGCGCAGGCGGAATGGGATGATGCGATAGATGTAGCCGATACCACATCCCCCGAGGGCGAGTACATTGCCAAAGAACTACAGCAGCGTATCGAACAAAGCATCAACCGACTTCCCCCAAAATGCCAATTGGCTTTTCGCATGAGCCGTGAACAAGGCATGGCCGTCAAAGCCATAGCCGAAGAACTCCATTTGTCTGAAAACACCGTTAAGATGCATCTCAAAAATGCGAACAAAAAGCTCAAAAACGATCTGCTGATACTAATTCCTATGGTGTTAGTCTTATTTATCGACAAAGACCTGTAAGTTTTTTTTCCTTCCCGATACACCCGTCCTTAAAAAATGGTAGACTATATAACCAATGAACCGGTTATAGATGGCTTTATCACATAAAGAAATTGAAGCGTTAGCTGCAAAACTAATCGACGGAAGCATTACCGCATCCGAACAGGAGCGATTTAATGCATGGGTGGATGAGCAGATGGTCAAGGAAACGTTTGAAGTGGATGCTGCCTTTGCCCGCGATGCCGGGCAATTGAAGGAACGTATGCTAATCCACGTCCTGGAGGCCATCGATGCGAAGCCTCAACGCAAGATCAACACCCGAAGGATGAATTGGCTGCCCTATGCTGCGGCCGTGATTTTTGCACTGGCCGTCGGGATCTTTTTCTTGGACAGGGGAGCGAATAAAGAACAAGGGCTGGCGCAAGCGGCGGATATCGCATCTGGAGGAAATAAAGCCACCCTTACGTTGGCCGATGGCCGGACGATTGATTTGAGTGAGGGGCAAAGCGGAATTGTGGTTGGAGATGGGATTACGTATGGGGATGGAAGCGCTGTGCTTAGCCCGGAGACCGGAGGTCGGAGACCGAAGACAGGCCAAGATGAAAACCAACTTCCCATGGCTGACTTCAGCCGCCTGACGTTAACAACGCCGAAAGGTGGCACCTACCAAATCACCTTATCCGACGGAACGAAAGTCTGGCTCAATGCCGCTTCTACGCTGAAATATCCCAGCCGATTCACAGGAAATGAACGCGTAGTGGAATTGGATGGAGAAGGCTACTTCTCGGTCATGAAAGATGAAAGGCGGCCATTTAGGGTAAAGAGTGATGGACAGGAAGTAAAGGTATTGGGAACCGAGTTCAACATCTCCGCCTATCCTGATGAAAACGAAACGAAAACCACGTTAGTGGAAGGGAGCGTGCAAGTGGTGCTGACCACTGGACATCGACCACCAACTACCATAAAACCCAGCCAGCAGAGCAAGCTCGAGAACGGAAACATCAGCGTTGACGATGTGGACATTGATCCATATGTTGCTTGGAAATCGGGCATGTTCCATTTCAAGCACACTCCGTTGGCGGATATGATGTACCAGATCGAGCGGTGGTACGATGTAGACGTGATTTACAAGAGCCGGATACCGCAGGAGACATTCAGCGGGCGGATGCGGCGTAATGTCAGTTTATTGACCGTACTGGATTTATTGAAAGCATCAGAAATCAGCTTCTATATTGAGGGAAACAAGCTGATCATTGAATAGTTAACCAATTTCGTAAACCCAATTAAAATATGATGGAAACATGAGGATAAAATACTAACCAGCGGGACACAAAAAACAGGGAAGTGTCATCACCACCTCCCTGAGGCGTCCAGATATTGCCCTAATAAAACCAAGTATTAGAAACCGGATTATCCAATATCCAAACTGTACAAACGTAATGATAAATTATGTAATTCCCCCATTGGGCAGGAGAAAACTGCCCGATGAATTAGCCCAATTATTCCGTATTATGAGAATAACCATGCTATTGCTCGTTGTTGGGTGCATGCATCTAAGTGCGACAACCCTGTCGCAGACGATTACCCTCTATGCAGACAAGCAACCGATTACTAAGATATTTGAAACCATCGAAAAACAGACCGGTTATCAGGTGATTTATAGCGATCGTTTTGTCAAGTCGGCTAAGCTGGTCACAATCGTAGCCGAGCGCATGCCACTGGCAGATTTTCTTGAAACGGTGTTGAGTCGAGAGGCGTTGACCTATCAAATTAAGGAAAAGACAGTGCTGATTCGTAGGTTGGCTATGACGCATAGTAAACGTCAGGAGATAACAGAATTTGTGCAGCAACGAACCGTGACTGGTAAGGTAACCGATGAATCTGGTCAGCCGTTGACCGGTGTAACGGTAGCCGTCAAGGGTACCTCGGTAGCTGTCATTACCAATGAAGCTGGCAGATATCAAGTAACCATTCCAGCGAATGGGAATACGCTGGTGTTTACCACTGTGGGTTTCGAGGCCGTTGAACGGACAATTGAAAACCTATTGACAATCGATATCTCGATGAATGCAGCGATGAGCGACTTGGATGAAGTGGTGGTGGTGGGATACGGTACGCAGAAACGGTCGGACATCACGGGGGCCATATCTTCCGTTAAGGTGAGTGATTTGGAAGGTGTTCCGCTTAGATCGATGGATCAAGCCTTGCAGGGTAGGGTTTCCGGGGTGTTTCTGATCCAGAATTCGGGACAACCCGGGGCAGGAAGCACCATCCGGATAAGAGGCGGAAATTCGATCACTGGCAGTAACGAGCCGCTATATGTTATCGACGGGGTGCCCGTGTATGTGAGCCCTAACGATGCAACGTCATTAAATCCGCTGAATACGATAAGCCCAGCAGATATCGAGTCTATGGAGGTATTGAAAGATGCCTCGGCTACCGCAATCTACGGCTCGCGCGGAGGGAACGGTGTCGTGCTTATCACCACGAAACGGGGGCGTGCCGGTGATGTGCGCATTGATTTGGACATTAACTCCGGATTCCAAAAGGAGCTTCGCCGTTATGACCTGCTGGATGCCAAACAATTTGAAACACTGGCAAACGAAGCCAGCGTTGCCGAGGGGGGGGCACTGCTGTTTGATCCAGCATTAAATCCCGTAACCACCGATTGGCAGGGAGTGCTATTTCGCTCCAGCGCACCCCTTCAGAACTACCAGCTGTCGGCGTCCGGAGGGAATGACACCAACCGGTTTCTGCTGACATTAAGCTATTTTGACCAACAGGGAATCATTAAATCGTCCGACATGGAGCGCTACTCGCTTCGCTTCAATTTTGATCGCAAGGTGAATAAGCGGATTACCCTGGGCAATAGCCTTACGTTCAGCAGGGTGAATACAACCCGCGTGAGCAGCGGCTCGTTATTCTCCATGCTTACCACGGCTCCCAACCTGCCGATACGGCAACCGGACGGAACCTATACGCAATTTAATAATCAGGGCCTGCCCTTCAACAATCCCGTGGCGTTGCTTAATGACTACAAGAACCTGAACAAGGTAATGCGAGCACTGGGTAACATTTATGGAAGTATCGATCTTGCCGAAGGGCTTACGTTCCGGACGATGTGGGGTTTGGATGCGTCGTTTATGAAGCAGGATTCATATCTGCCACAAACGGTATATGATGGTGCATTGGTTGGCGGAAATGCATCGGTTTCTACTAACCAAAACATCATCTGGTTAAACGAGAATACCCTGAATTATACCTATACAGCCGGAGCACATCGCCTAGAAGCGTTGGCCGGATATACGCAACAATCGTCTCGCTATGAGCAGTTGGGGGCTTCAGCAACGGGCTTTCTCAATGACAACACTGGAAGCAACAACCTCGGGCTTGGTAATCCGGATCAGGCCACGCTACCCAGCTCAGGTACCGCAGGCTGGACAATCCTCAGCTGGATCGCCCGGGTCAACTATGGATTCGATAGCCGGTATTTGCTGACACTTACAGGACGATACGACGGTTCGTCCCGCTTTGGTAAGAACAACCGATGGGGCTTCTTCCCCTCCGCAGCGTTTGCCTGGCGGGCCATTGAGGAGCAATTTATCCGCAACCTGGATGTGTTCAGCGATCTTAAACTGCGCGTCAGTCATGGTATTACCGGTAATCAAGATGGCATCGGAAACTATCCGGCACTCGACCTTTGGGGTGGGGCCAACTATGTATTTAATGATCAGATCGCGCAGGGCATCACGCCCGATCAAATCTCGAATCAAAATTTACGCTGGGAATCCACGGCACAAACCGATGTGGGATTGGAGATGGGTTTTTTTGACAACCGGCTAACCCTCGCTGCCGATGTCTATTATAAAAAAACATACGATTTGTTATTGGATGTGACCGTACCGGCAACATCGGGATTCACCAGCGGAGTGAAAAATATCGGGTCGCTGGAAAACAAAGGTCTTGAGTTTTCCCTAAATGCCGTGCCGATCAACAAGGCATTTTCTTGGAATACGGGTTTTAATATTTCGTTCAACCGCAACAAAGTGCTTGACTTAGGATTGGAAGAGGAGATTATTCCTGCAGGGGTTTCTACTACGGTGCTAAGGGTTGACGAACCACTAGGCAACTTTCTCGGCTACAGAACCCGAGGGGTTTTCCAAACCATTGAAGAGGTCGCTGATGGTGCACAGCCTTCGGCGAGGCCCGGCGATATCCGGTTTGTGGATGTGGACGGAAACGGTGTCATGAATGCGTTGGATCGGCAGGTTATGGGCAATGCGCAACCTAGTTTTTATGGAGGGTTTAACAACAGTTTTTCGTATAAGGGAATAGACTTTTCCTTTTTCCTTCAATTTGTGTACGGCAACCAACTGTATAACCAGAACTTGGTATCGCTGGAGAACCTGAGGGGGATCGTTAACCAGCGCAGCACGGTACTAGACCGCTGGACTCCCGATAACCGGAATACGATTATACCCAGGGCCTCCTCTACTAGGGCAACAGATGATGCCCACGATCGGTATGTTGAAGATGGATCCTATCTTCGGTTGAAAAACGTGCAATTGGCATATGCAATCCCACTACACCACACTGGATTTGGAAAGACAATTAGGATACTGAGGGTATATGTCAACACGCAGAACCTGCTTACGTTTACCAATTATACAGGTATGGATCCGGAAACAAACCGCTATGCCAGCAATAACGTGAGACAAGGGTATGATTCCGGAGCTTATCCGACCGTACGGACCATTACCTTCGGCCTAAATGCTAGTTTTTAACCCATTAGTATGTGATAGCGATGAACTTGAAAAGCTTAATAATTGTTATACCAGCAATGGTCTTAGCCGTATCCTGTGCTAAGCTGGAACAAATCCCGGACGGGATCAATACGACCGAAAATCTTTTTAGGAATGAACGCGATGCGGAGGCGGCAGTAAATGCTATGTATTCTTCGTTGGGATCCCACGATATCTACAACCAGTTTAATGAGACTGTCCAATCGCAAGGCACAGATGATGCTGAGTGGGGCTTTGGCCGCAATACCGGAAACGCGGATAAACTGTCCATGGACAAATTTACGTTCACCGCCGCTTCGGAAGTTATTTACCGATACTGGGAGGTGCACTACCGGAATATCAACCGAACCAATATCGCCTTAAAATACGTACCCGGGATGGACATCAATGAAGAAAAGAAAAAGCAGTTTCTTGGAGAAGCCCATTTTATCCGGGGGCTGATGTACTTCAACCTTGTCCGGTTATACGGGGGTGTCCCCTTAGTCTTAACAGCCACCGAGACGTTGGATGGATTAGAAATTGCCAGATCGTCTGCGGACGCGGCCTTCGAACAGGTTATCACGGATTTCCAGTTTGCTAAAGACAACCTTCCGGAAATCTATGAATCCCGTGATATCGGACGGGCAACAAAGGGGGCTGCACGAGCGATGCTTGTGAAGGCATATTTATACAATAAACAATTTCAAGAGGCGGCAGATGAAGCCCGTGGGCTCATGGAAAGTGGACTGTATTCGCTTTGGCCGACCTATGGTGAAGTCTTTGAAATTTCCAACAAGAACAAAACCGAATCCATATTTGAAATTCAATATATGAGTATGGGCACGGCCGGTAACTCCAATGGGTCTTCCTATGCCGGATTTTTCAAACCATCCGCACTGGTCATGCCGGTGCCGCCGGGAGGGTTCGGCGGCTACGGAGATAACCCCGTTACCCGCAGCCACTACGAAGCGTATTCACCGGGCGACCAACGTCGGGACGTCAATGTACTGTATGTGCCGACGGCACCGGCGTCAATCCGCGATCCCTTTTATGTGAATAAATACCAGGATCCGGATGCGTTTGATGTAAACGACGGAGGCAATAATTATTTCATTGCCCGATATGCAGATATCCTGCTCATGTACGCTGAAGCACTGCATGAAATGAGTCCTGGCAATGCAGCTGCATATGATGCCTTTAACCAAGTACGGAGACGGGCTTTTGGTGTGCCGCCGACCGTGCCGTCACCTCACGACCTCACGACCGGTTTGACGCAAACACAGTTTCGTGACAGTATACTGCTGGAACGCAGGCTTGAGTTTGCGTTTGAAGGGCAGCGTCGCTACGACCTGCTGCGCATGGGCAAACTGAAGGAGATGATGAATGTACAAGACCCCACCGTCTTGGTGGAAGATCACCATGTGTTGCTTCCCATACCACAGGATGAATTAATCATTAACCCGTTGCTCACGCAAAATACAGGGTACTAGGGAAAACGAACAACTATAAAACAATAAATGGCTACATAAATAAAGAAGAGACATGAAGAAATATGCCAATTACTTTTTAGTACTGTTGATCACCTGCTTTTCTTGGCTAACTGGGTGTGAAGTTGGGAAAACATCATATGATATCTGTGTGTACGGGGCAACTGCATCGGGTGTTATGGCGGCGATCCAAGCGGCACGGATGGACAAGTCGGTACTCCTAATATCGGATACAGACCATGTGGGTGGTGTTGCTACTTCGGGATTGACAGCCACAGATATAAACAGGAATACATTGATCGGAGGAATTGCCCGTGAATTTTATCAGCATATATATGCGTATTACGAACGGCCAGAGGCATGGAGAAACCAAGACCGAGAGTCGTTTTTCGTGTCAAGTCTCAAAAGGACTTTTACAGGCAAGAATGACTCACTCAGCATGCAGTGGGTTTATGAATCCCATGTGGCTGAAGAAATCATGAAGGAGATGCTTGAGAAAGCTGGTGTCACTGTGGTGTATAATGAGCGACTGGATTTGGAAAAAGGGGTGGAAAAAGAGGGACAACAGATTGCTCGCATTCGGACGGAGCAAGGTAGTTCGTATGCTGCCAAGCGGTTTATCGATGCCAGCTACGAAGGAGACTTGATGAAGCTGGCAAATATATCGTATGTCATCGGAAGGGAAGCCAATAGCACGTACGGGGAATTCCACAATGGGATTGTACTCAACGAGGTCATCGGTAATGGCGAACAATCGGTAGATCCATACATCATCAAGGGAGATTCTAGTTCAGGTTTGTTACCATTCGTCGATGCACAGTTGTGGGGAAGCGAAGGTGAAGCTGACAAACGGACGCAAGCATTCTGCTACCGGATGACGTTGACCAATGACCCCGAAAATCGAGTGCCGATTGAAAAGCCAGCAGGCTACAACCCATTGTGGCACGAAGTTCTTGCGCGGTTTTTGGAGCTTAATCCAGATAAACAACTGCAACAGATCATCACGCTTACTCCGATGCCCAATAAAAAAACCGATACGAATCATTTGGATTTTTTCGGAGCTAGTTTTGACTATCCGGAAGGCGATTATGCTACGCGGGAGGAAATTGCACAACGACACAGGGACTATGCATTGGGTATGCTGTGGTTTTTGGGAAATGACGAACGGGTTCCTGAGCATATCCGGACGGAAATGGCAGCGTGGGGATTGCCAAAGGATGAATTTGCAGACAATGATCATTTCCCTTATCAACTCTATGTGCGTGAGTCGAGAAGGATGATCGGCGAGTATATCATGACGGAGCACAACTGCTTACTTGCGAATCGGGTAGCGGCCTCTGATCCAGTAGCGGTGGGTACGTACATGCTCGACTGCCATATCGTATCGCGTGTTGTCGATGCTGAAGGTAAACTTAGGAATGAAGGCTCAGTGTATGGGCGTGGTTTGCGTACCGGCCCTTACCAAATTAGCTATCAATCCATCACCCCGAAGGCAGAGGAGTGCGAGAATTTGTTGGTGCCGATATGTTTGTCGGCTTCGCATATCGCATTTAGCTCCATCCGTATGGAACCGGTATACATGGTGCTTGGTCAATCTGCCGGAACGGCCGCTGCACTATCATTGGATGAGCAATGTACCGTACAAGAGCTCGATTATGGAAAGTTAAGGGCCAAATTGCTCCAGGATGGACAAATCATAACAGTGCCTGACGTGAAGTAAATACCCTTATAACCAATTACAAAACTAATCATATTATGAAGAGATTATTCATTTTTGCACTGTCAATTTTGACGATTTCCTGTGAACGAAGCGCCATCGACCCAGCGTTGAAACTTACCGATAAGCTAACCGAGACAGCAACCACAGAGGAAGGGCCGGCTATCGTGACCGTTGTGAAAGAGAACAGTGTATGGAGGTTAAAACGCAACGGACAAAACTATATCGTAAAAGGGGTCGCGGCCAGCAAATCCACCTATCCCAACGCGAGTTACTATTTATCGGAGTTGGAATCTTTCAGTGGAAACACGGTGAGGACGTACAGTGTCAATGAATACACGCAAGATGTATTGGATGCCGCGTACGCCAACGGTATCAGCGTGTGCCTGGGCCTTTGGGTAGGCAGGGAGACCGACGGTTTTGATTATGACAACGCGACAGCGGTGCAACAACAATTGGAAAACCTGAGGCAACAAGTGCTTACGTATAAAGACCACCCAGCCTTGCTGACATGGGGCATAGGCAACGAGGCGGATGCGTCGTATGCAAACCTAAAGCTATGGAATGCCATAAACGGCATCTCGGAAATGATCCATGAAGAAGACGGCAACCATCCGACGACGACAATGCTTGTCAATTCTGCACCTGCAAAAATAACGGAAATCATCAGCAGGGCGCCTGACCTGGATTTTATCTCCATCAATTCCTATGCGCCCAATTTACCCGCGGTGCTGGGCAATCTGCAGAACGCTGGCTGGACAAAACCCTACATGATTACCGAATTCGGCCCACGCGGCACCTGGCAAATGAACCCGGAACCGAACCGGATTTTACCTTGGGGGGCATTGGTAGAACAAACCAGTACCGAAAAGGCCGAAATTTACCGAAGCAGTTACAACCAGCACATAAAAGCAAACTTTGACAATGGCTGCCTCGGTTCGTTCGCTTTTGCTTGGGGATACCAGACACACGGGGCCGTACGTACTTGGTTTGGGTTTCATAACACCGAAGGAAGGTCTTTCGGCGCGGCTGACATCATGAAAAGGGTCTGGTCGGACTGGTATCCTGCCAACCGTGCGCCGGTAATCGCATCACGAAACGATATGACCTTGGAAGGACAGCACGCTGAAGATGCTATATACCTGACAAAAGGAAACCTATACCGGGCCAAGGTGGTGGCAACAGACCCGGATGGAGACCCCCTGACGTACGATTGGGTGCTTGTCCCCGAAGGAGTTCCCGGTCCGGATGGCGGCCCTCATCCCGGCTTGCCCGGATGGGTCCTTACGATATCCGGAAACCAAGCGTGGTTTAGGGCTTGGGCTACCGGGAATTACAGGCTTTACGCGTATGTAAAAGACAATCACAATAAATTGGCCAGTGCGGTTATACCATTTCGAGTGGAAGAAAATTAGTGGAAAAATGAACATCAAAACGATATCCTATATGATTGTGTCGAACACGTGCCGTGCTGTTTCCATCGCGGCGTGTATCAGCATGCTATTCGGGTGTAGTAAAAACGCGTCAATAAACGAAGATCCAACACCGAACAAACCTGAATTGGGGCCCGAAAAGGTGCAGGTAGTGAACGTAAACGGCCGGTGGCGGCTTTACCGCGAAGGGGAAATGTTTTATATACGCGGTGCTGCTCCCGGCGCGTCAACGTACGTAGACGATCGTCCGGACTATTATTATGGCATGTTAGCCGATTACGGGGGGAATACGATACGCACGTACGGCGTAAACGAGCATACTCAGCGGGTGCTTGATGCTGCCCACGCGAACGGCATAGCGGTCGGTTTTGGGCTATACGTACGTCGTGAGGCCGATGGTTTTGACTACGACAACGAGGAATTGGTACAACAACAGTTGGAGGAATTTACCGAAGTTGTCCGTCAATACAAGGATCACCCCGCGCTGCTGGTATGGTTTGTGGGCAATGAAGCCGAAGCATCTTATACGAATCTCAAGCTTTGGGACGCGGTCAATGACATCTGTGCGATGATCCATGAAGAAGATCCAGATCATCCGACGACCGCGGCGCTGAGCAATTCTGATCCTAATAAAATCCGGGCCATCATTGAACGTGCACCGGAATTGGATATTCTTTCCATCAATATGTATGCGCCATCCCTGCCAAACGTACTCAGTAATATACAATCGGCCGGTTGGGAAAAGCCTTATATGATTACCGAGTTTGGACCTCGTGGCACCTGGCAGATGAACCCCGAACCGGAGCGAATATTGGAGTGGGGGGCATTGGTAGAACAAACGAGTACCGAGAAGGAACAGATCTACCGAAACTGTTTCCAAGACCACATTTTAAGCAATATAAACAACGGCTGCATCGGTTCTTTCGTGTTTATGTGGGGGTATCAAACCCACGGAGCAGTAGCGACGTGGTTCGGATTGCATAACAGCGAGGGTCGCGCTTTTGGTGCGGCGGACGCCATGCAATTTTGCTGGACCGGCCAATATCCTGCTAATCGCGCCCCCATGATTACTTCGAGGGAAAAAGTGCTTTTGAACGGGAAACGTGCCGAGGAGAACATCAAAGTAATCGCCGACAGTACCAATCATGCTACTGTACTGGCCAGCGACCCTGATGGTGACCCACTGGAATACGAATGGCTGATTTCGCCGGAAGGCGCGGTGGCACCGGATGGCGGGCCGCATCTCGGCATTCCCGGCCTGATCAATTCGAACGGAGCGCATACGGTTACATTCACCGCTCCGTCCGCAGGGACCTATCGGCTATACGTTTATGTAAAGGACGACCATAACAAGGTTGCGAGCGCCGTCATCCCCTTTCTTGTTGAATAATTGACCGATAAAAACTTATTGAGATGAAAAGAATCAGCTTTTTCTTATTTTATGTGGTTGCGTTTGCTGTTGCAAGCCTGCATACCGCCTGTGAGAAAATGGAAGAGCCTGCGACCTTTAACGTCGTGCTTCCACCGGGATTGCCGACTACAGCTTATGCTGGGCGCGAATTGGCATTTGACGTGGGGGTAGAGGCCTCCGCTGGACTTGAGAAAATTGAAGTGCGAATGGATTTCCAGTCCGTAGCCGGCAGTGAAAAAAACAGCTTCGAAAATGCGAGTTCGGACACCTACAGTTTTTTGTTTACGCCAACGCGGTTTGATATCGGGAGGAATTTGACCTTTGTCATCGTTGCACACGACAAGCGTGGATATACCACCACGGCCACCCATCATGTAACAGTGGAGGAAGCGCCTATCAACATTTCCATGCTATTGCCAAGCGAGCTGCCGGAAACCATATTTATCGATGAGCACCTGGAATTTGAAATACAGGTTGTTTCAGAAATGGAGATCCGTAAAATCGAAACCCTATTGCACGGAATGGCCATCGACAGCCTGACCCAAACGGAGTTTGCCGACCCATTCGCTACGGATTACCGGTTTTCCTTCTCACCCGGCAACGACGATGCAGGCATGGAATTGGTGTTTACCGTCCGGGTAACTGATGAAGAAGAGAAAACGGCCGAGGTTACATACACCGTTACGGTGGACGGGGATCGTGCACCACAGCCTATCATTACCTACACTGCGGAACTGGGCTCCCAAATGAGTGCCGAACACGGGCATTTCCTGAATTTGGCGACAGGAAGCGTGCATTTCAGGCAAGGTGTGGCTGCAATCAGCGCCGACATTGACCTGTTGTTGTTCTACAGTTCCAGTACACGGGGCAACCTAGCGGCGCCCGATTTCCAAAATGCTGCGCAATTCATCTATACGGCAGCCAATTCGGGAGACGATGCTTTGGGTGAATGGCCAACGCGTAACAATACAAAACTGGCGAATGTAACATCTTCAGTTACTGAAGCTGCATTCGAAGCCATCGAAAAGGACGATGCACTGATTTCAATTTTTGAAGGGGTGGCCAATACCGCCAATGCACTATCAGCCTTGGCGGTCGGCAATGTAACTGTATTCCAGACGGCAGACGGAAAACACGGTTTGATACGGATCACCAAGGTGCCGGAAAACAATGCGGACAGCATGGTATTGGAAGTAAAGGTACAGCAATGATCAGGATAGTCCTTTTGCTTTTCGTGGTTCTATCTGTGCTTGCACTAGGACAAGCAGACCTACCCAATATCCTATGGCGAACCATATGCCCATCGGGTCACCCGAGAGACCATCTACTGCACCACTTTATTCGCACATGCTGAGCTGGCAAAGGCCTCCGGCTTGGCCTTGAATACAAATCCCATGCTGAGGATATAACCCATGGCATCGTGCAAGGCCTGATTGGATTTGAACATGGGGTTGGTATTGATATCGGCATGTACCTCAAGATCTACATCATAGCGGTCAAGCATGTCGCAGAGCGAATAGGCAATCTCAATGGAGCGCTGTACTTCGGCAAGCATGCGTTCCTTGATGCTCATTTTTTGAGTGGTTCGGTCTTGATGGATGTACATGAATCCGCCTTTCTTCTCGCGTACAAACACGATGACCGTAGCAAACTCGGTGGTGGCACCCTTTACTTGGGAGTCCGTACCGATACAGACTTTGAGCTTGTTGCCCAGAGCATATTCACGGACAATGGTGGTGGATACTTCGTCAAGAATGGGTTGGCGTAAGGGTTCGCCACTGAATTTTTTCCAAGTCATACTGATCGGATTTAGCTGGTAATATAAAGACCAATGGTAGTTTTCCACATCGATAATCCACATCGGTCAAAAATCATATAAAGATAAGTGCAAAACTTTCTTAATCCCAACAACTTAGCGTTATGTTTTTATTAACATAATGTTGGTTTTCAACAGGTGGATGTCAGCTATCAGCCTACTGCTATTACTCTTTTACCCCAAAAGCCAAATCTCCGGCATCACCCAAACCAGGGACTATATACGATTTGCTAGTAAGCTCGCTGTCTACGTCGCCCACCCATAGTTGTGCTTGGGGCAGGAATGCACGTACATGAGCAACGCCTTCCTCGCTGGCAATCGCCGCTACAATATAAAGACTTTTGATGTCAAATTCGTCCAGTAGCTCTTTACAGGTAAGTACAATGGTTTTGCCTGTAGCCAGCATGGGGTCTGCCAAAATCACAATACGGCCATCGAGATTAACGGTACTCACATATTCCTTATGGATTTCAAAGGTTCCGCTTTTCTTAGCCTTGCGGTAAGCGGCAATGAATGCACATTCGGCTTGGTCAAAAACATGGAGCATACCTTGATGCATAGGCAATCCTGCACGGATGACGGTGGCCAGTACAGGCTGTTCCTGTAACAAGGAAGTCTCTGCGAGGCCCAACGGTGTCTCGATCTCAATTGGTTCATAAGGCAGTGTTTTGCTGATTTCGTAAGCAAATATTTCTCCCAAACGTTCAAGGTTCCGCCGAAAACGCATGCGGTCCTGTTGCACTTCTACATTGCGCAGCTCGGCAAGGAAATGGTTGGCAACACTATTCTGTTGGGTTAAGATATGGACCATTGTGTAAATATAGGTATAATTTATAGACGATTAAACACGGCTCTTATTGATAATCGGCCGACTGACAGATGCCGGTCTGCTTGTTATTTTGTACCTTTGTAAACAATTCCGATGTAACAAAGTTTTTCCAAAGCATACTATCTTCCCAATTCACATGAAGTTTAAGCTCACCTCAGCATACACACCGACAGGCGACCAACCCGAGGCCATCCGTCAGTTGGTGGAAGGAGTCAACGCCGGCGAGATGTACCAAACCCTGTTGGGGGTGACTGGCTCAGGCAAAACCTTCTCCATTGCCAATGTCATCCAACAAACCCAACGACCTGCGTTGATCTTAAGCCACAATAAAACATTGGCAGCACAACTTTACGGCGAATTCAAACAGTTTTTTCCTGATAATGCGGTCAATTACTTTGTGTCTTACTATGATTATTACCAACCGGAAGCGTATATCGCGTCATCGAATACCTACATCGAGAAGGACCTCGCCATCAACGACGAAATTGAAAAATTGCGCCTACGCACCACATCGGCCTTGATGTCGGGCAGACGGGATGTGATTGTGGTATCATCCGTTTCATGTATTTATGGTATGGGTAATCCAGAGGATTTTTCCCGATCGATATTCCGTTTTGGGGTGGGTACAGTCATTGGCCGGAATGCATTTCTGCATCGGCTGGTAGAGATATTGTACGCACGCACCACCACTGATTTCAAACGCGGTACGTTCCGTGTCAAAGGCGATACGGTGGATGTGTTTCCTGCTTATATGGACGAGGCATATCGCGTTTCTTTTTTCGGGGATGAAATCGATGAACTGAGTGTCATTGACCCTATCTCGGGTAAGACCTTGGAGAAAATGGAAAACATGGCGTTGTTTCCGGCTAATTTGTTTGTAACACCAAAGGAGAAATTTACGCAATCGCTCTGGGCCATAGGAGAGGAATTGGAGTTGCGCAAAACGCAATTGTTGGCGGATGGCAGGCCCATGGAAGCCAAAAGGTTAGAGGAACGTGTCAATTATGATCTGGAGATGATGCGTGAACTGGGGTATTGCAGTGGCATTGAGAATTATTCACGGTTTTTCGATGGCCGACAGCCGGGCATGCGTCCGTTCTGCTTGCTTGATTACTTCCCGGATGATTACCTGATGGTAATTGATGAAAGCCATGTAACCATCCCCCAAATCCGAGCCATGTATGGAGGCGACCGTTCGCGGAAGATGTCATTAGTAGAATATGGTTTCCGTTTGCCGGCGGCATTAGACAACCGACCGCTGAATTTTCCCGAGTTCGAATCGCTCATCACACAGACCATTTATGTGAGCGCCACACCGGGCGATTACGAATTGCAGCAGACAGAAGGTGTGGTGGTGGAGCAGGTGATACGCCCTACCGGTTTGTTAGATCCCATGATTGAGATTCGGCCGGTTATCAATCAAGTGGATGACCTGCTGGATGAAGTAGACAAGGTGACCAAGGAAGGAGGTAGGATATTGGTGACTACTCTTACTAAACGAATGAGTGAGGAGCTGACTAAATACATGGCCAAATTGGGTATCCGTGTGCGTTATATCCACTCGGAAATCAAGACCTTGGAGCGGGTGGAAATTTTGCGGGGATTGCGTTTGGGCGAGTTCGATGTGTTGGTAGGGATCAACCTCCTCCGTGAGGGGCTCGATCTTCCCGAAGTGACTCTGGTGGCCATTTTAGATGCAGATAAAGAAGGATTTCTCCGATCAGCGCGCGCACTTATACAAACCATCGGTCGCGCCGCACGGAATGATAAGGGCAGGGTAATCATGTATGCGGATACGATTACAGATAGCATGCGCACCACCATTGAGGAAACCAACCGTCGTCGCGAAAAACAGGTCCACTACAATGAGGAGCACGGCATCACACCGCGTACGGTGGGTAAATCGCGGGAATCCATCATGGGGCAAACCTCGGTGGCTAGCTTTAAAGGTGGCGAAGCCAATATCTACGTAGAACCAGACCCCACCAGTAGCATAGCCGCCGATCCGTTGGTTCAATACATGAGTAAGCCTCAATTACGTCAGTCCATCGATAAGGTGCGTAAAGACATGGAAAAGGCAGCCAAAACAATGGATTTCCTGCAGGCAGCCAAATTGCGTGACGAGATGTTTGCGTTGGAGAAGACTTATGCGGAATTGTTCGGCTTATAAGGTTCAATTTTCCAGCTAAAACTACGATCAATGGTACCGTTGGGGGTTGAATAATATGATATCAGCCGAAGGTTTTTGGCCAAGGGCAAGCTCAGCCACAATTTTTCCGGCCGCGGGCCCAAGGCTGAGCCCCATCATGCCCATGCCTCCCGCCACAATCAAATTATTAATGGTTTTCGAATACCCCAGATAGGGAAGGCCGTCTGGTGAGCAAGGCCTGAACCCATGCCAAATTTCCTTTTTGTCAGGCATGGGCAACCGGTATCCGGGATAATATTCCGGTATGGCATTCACGATACCTTCTACCCTGTGCATATTGATATGGTGATTGATAGGACCAAGCTCCATCGTGCCACCAATGCGTACCTTGCCACCCATGGGAGTAAGCGCCACACGTGCTTCCAGCAATAGGGATGGATGCCTCACTTTACCATCAAATGCGGTAGTCATGAAGGAATACCCTTTTCCGGGCATCAATGGGATGGATAACCCAACCTTTTTGGCCAATCCTTGCAACCAAGCACCACCGGTAAGTACCACGATGTCTGTATGAAATTCATTTGTCTCGCTAATAACTTCAGTGATTTTTCCATCGCGGTGAAGGATATCCACCACTTCTTCATTCGGTACGAGCCGGACACCCATAGCCTTGATTTTGGCGATTAAAAGCGCTATCAAGGCAGGCGGATAGAGGTGAGCGTCACTCCGGTAATGTACGGCGCCCATCACATCCAACTGCACATCAGGTTCCAAGGCCTGTACCTGCTTGCTGTCCAAGATATCAAGTTCTAGCCCCAATGCCTTGGCCTCACCTGCAAGGTGGATTTCCTCTTCGGCAGTTTTCTCCGTTTTATACAGCATCAGGATGCCTTTATGCGCTAGACCAAACTCATCACCCAATTCCACGGAAAGCTCGTTGTACAGTGTTTTACTTAATACATTTAAGCCCAGAATATGCGGTGCAGATTGTTTTACATGTTTTTCATTGGCATGCTTGAGAAATTTAAGCCCCCATGATATAAGCGAAAGACTTGGCGAAGGCTTCATATAAAAGGGACTCCGGCTATTGAATAGCCATTTGATGCCTTGTGCTACAATACCGGGAGCAGCCATCGGAGTGAAATGGCTCGGTACAATCATGCCCGCATTGCCGTATGAACAGTTGTCGTAAAAATCGCCTTTATCCACAACGGTCACTTGCCATCCGTCTTTGGCCAAATAATATGCTGAAGCAAGGCCTACAATACCACCACCAATGACGAGGGCGGTTCCACTAGCTGCGGTTGTATTGGGTTGGCTGGTTGAAACCATTTCTTTAACTAACGACTAATGACTAAATCACCTGAAATCCATGCGCATAGGGATCATCATCATCAATGATGATGGTATTATAACCCGTCACCATGGCCCACCCTTCAATACCTGGCACGATAGCCGGCCTCCCATCACCAAACGCATCGGCCACTTCTTCTTCGATGGTACCGACGAACTTGGAACCTATAATACTTTCATGTACAAACTTATCACCTTTTTTGAGTTTGCCCTTGGCATGCCATTGCGCCATGCGGGCTGATGTGCCCGTACCGCAAGGTGAACGGTCTATCGCCTTATCGCCGTAGAATACCGCATTACGCGCTGTAGAAGTAGGGTCAAGTACGGAACCTGTCCATTGAATATGACTCAGTCCGTTGATGTTTTTATCTTCGGGGTGTATAAAGGTATATTGATCATTGAGCCGTTGGCGGCATATCCGGCTCCAACTGATTAATTGGTCGGCCGTATGGTGTTCCAGCCCTTTGAAGTTTTTCTGCGGATCAACAATCGCATAGAAGTTTCCCCCATAAGCCACATCCACGTTAAGGTTTCCCAAATCCGGGCATTCGACGGTAAGTCCTTCGGCGGCCAAGAAAGATTTAACATTGGTCAACTTCACCGATTTCACCTTCTTTTCCACTTGGATATAATCAATCAGTACCAATCCGGCGGGGGTTTCCAGGCGGAGCTTGCCCGGGATTTTCGGTATGACTAATCCTTCTTCTATGGCAATGGTGACTGTGCCGATGGTGCCGTGCCCACACATGGGAAGGCAACCGCTGGTTTCAATATAGAGTACACCAATGTCATTAGCGGGATTTACAGGGGGATAGAGGATACTGCCGCTCATCATGTCATGGCCCCGCGGTTCAAACATCAGCCCTTTCCGTATCCAATCGTATTCGGCCAAAAAATGGAGCCTACGCTCCATCATACTATTGCCTTGTAGCAATGGCCCGCCACCAGTTACCAGTCTTACTGGATTGCCGCAGGTATGGGCATCGATGCATGAGAATGTTTTTTTCATCGTCAGCAATCGGCCTTCAGCTATCGGTTATCAGCTGTCAGCCAATCTAAAATCTACAATCTAAAATCAATAGGTTCTTTAGTCAACTCGCCATTAACCGTACGCCAAATTTCCAAGGGATTAGCATTTTTCAGTTCATCTGGCAGGGATTCATCCGGCCAATTTTGGTAGCTCAATGGCCGAGCAAACCGTCTGATGGCATCTGGTCCCACGGAAGTGAAACGGCTATCGGTGCTTGCGGGATAAGGCCCTCCATGCTGCATGGCATAGCATATTTCCACCCCAGTAGGGAATCCATTAAATAGCAGACGTCCACATTTTTCGGTAAGTAGTTCGATTAATGTTTGATGACTTTCTAAGTCTTGCTGTTCGGCTAATAGGGTAGCTGTGAGCTGTCCCGGCAAGGTTTGGGCTAGGGCAACCGCTTCTTCGAGGTTGTCATAGGTAACCACTAGGCCGAATGGTCCAAATACTTCATGACCTAATTTTTCATTAGCCAAAAACTGAGAGGCCTTGACGGAGGCTACCACAGCACTTCCATGATTGCCCGCTGAAACACCTTCTGCCATTGCAAGGACCTTCACTCCACTTTGTGCTAATAATACCGCTTTATTTTTGTGGTAGGCATCGGAAATACCTTGATGCAGCATGCGTGCAGGCGCGGTATTATCAATCTCTTGCTTCAGAACGTGAAGGAAGTGCTGTAATTCCGGGTGATTGGGCACAACAAGGATTCCGGGGTTGGTGCAGAATTGCCCTACGCCCAATGTCAAGGAGGCAGCATATTGCTTTGCCATTTCTGCCGCTGCATTTTCCAGTTTTTTCGGTAGGAGAAACACCGGGTTTACGCTGCCCATTTCGGCGAAGATAGGTATGGGTTCAGGGCGTTTGGCCGCCAAGTCATACAAGGCTTTGCCACCCGCGAATGAACCGGTGAAGCCTACGGCCTTGACCAATGGATGGGATACCAGGAACTGGCCGCCCTCAAATGAATCGCTACGCACCTCTGCAAACAAGCCTATTGGCAGGCCGGCTTTTTGAACGGCAGTGCTTATAGCACCGGCCATCAAGGCAGATGTATTCGGATGGCCAGGATGGGTCTTCACGATGACAGGACAGCCTGCAGCAATTGCAGAAGCCGTATCGCCTCCTGCAGTAGAAAATGCAAAAGGGAAATTGCTTGCCCCAAATACCACTACAATACCCAACCCTGTACAGGTCTTTCGTAAATCCGGTTTGGGAGGCGTACGCGTTGGAGTAGCCGTATCGATTCGTATATCCAATACATTTCCTGCTATCAATGCATCCGCATAGCTACGCCATTGAAAGACTGTCCGCGCTTTTTCACCCATCAACCGGGCCTCCGGAAGATTCGTCTCGGCTTGTGCCGCGGCGATAAGTTCCGGTCCCAAAGCTTCGATTTCGTCGGCTACTTGATGCATAAACGAAGCCCTTTGCTTTAGATTGGAGCGTTTATAGGTTAAAAATGCTTCCTGTGCCAACGTAAGGAGGCCTTCTATCGCCTGAATTGATGTGTTTTCACTCATAATGATGCTTTTTCGATTTCCGAATTTAGCGGTAAATTTAAGTAATTTGGCAATTCTGGTCGTGTTTTAATAGCATCATCGATAATTTTTTGAACCCGTGCCCTTTCCTCGCCCTCCAATGTAAGCCTTGGTGCCCTTACATATTCATTGCTGAGACCTTCTGCAGTAGCTGCAAGTTTGATGTATTGCACAAGGCGTGGATGGATGTCCAACTCCAGCAATGGCATGAACCAACGGTATATCGCCAACGCTTCTGTCAACATACCCGCTTTGACCAAGCGGTATATGGCGACAGTTTCACGAGGGAAGGCATCTACCAATCCGGCAACCGAACCGATGGCACCCATAAGTTGTGTTTCTAACGCGATGGTATCTACGCCTCCCAATACCTTAAACCGATCGCCGAAACGGTTGATCATCCGTGTTACATTAGTAAGGTCGCGGGTAGATTCCTTCACCGCTTGGATATTGGGGCTTTCAGCCAATTCTGCAAACATGTCTACGGTTACATTGATGGCATAATCTACAGGATTATTATAGATCATGATAGGTAGGTTTGTGGCTTTTGCAATCGTCCTGAAATAATACACCACTTCCCTATCTGAAGCTTTATAGCGCATCGGAGGGAGTAACATCAATGCATCGGCGCCAAGCTCTTCAGCCTTTTCCGCAATGCTTACCGCTTCGGCAGTAGCTTGTTCCGCGATGTTGAGGACGATGGGTATATGGGCAGGAATGTGTTGCTTCGTGAAGGCAAGCAAATCGAATTTCTCTTGCCTACTTAATGTACTGGCCTCACCCAACGTGCCCGCAATGATCAGCCCGGAGACCCCGGCATCAATCTGCGCGAAGAAATTTTTCTTGAACATATCATAATCAATCGCTCCGTCTTCCGTAAACGGTGTCAGCAATGCAGGGTAGACCCCATGCCAAAGTTCCTTTTTACTCATGTCTTTTAGTATACCTTTTAATTTAATGATGGGGCAATGCCCTTGCTGTTATACGTATGTGTTTTCCAATCTTAACCCCACCAAAATAAGGTGCAATATCGTTTTGGGATTGCACAAAGATAGCCGCAATGGCTAGCTCAAACCACTTACTAATTAATCAATATTGTGCAAATATTAACATTTGCTTCGTCGTGGTATCCAATCATCATGTAGGTTAAGTGACAATATGCCGCCAGGATAGGTCATTGTACGTTGTGGAGATACTTGGATAAATACTCCTTGGGCGATGCTCCGGCTATGCTTTTGAACACCCGGTTGAAATTGGTGATGCTATTGAATCCGCAGTTATAGGCCACGGTGGCTATGCTATCATATTCGCCAGCTGTGAGTTTTTTACAAGCTTGGTTTATCCGCATCTCATTGAGGAATGTAACGAAGGTAACTCCCGTATGCTTTTTGAAATATCGGCAAAAAGCTTGCGGTGTTAGGTGAGCCTCGGCCGCCACTTCCTCTAATGTCAATGCATTTTGATGATGATGCAAAATGTAGTTGTAGATATTACCCATGCGTAACCCCTCCCCATCGGTGATGTGCTCTTTGTTGAATGTAGAAAGGTGACTAGGCTTGGGCGTCATGCGGCAGAATATACGGAGAAGATGGAGAAAATGCAGCATCTGATCCATACTGTTAGACTCTTTGAGCTTCAAGATACGTTTGGAGACCGAATGGAAATGGTCCTCCGGAAGTTTGAATCCACATTTATATTCCTTCAAGAACGCATTCAATTGACTCAATTCGGGAAGTTGGAGGAAATTGGCGAGATGGCCGTTCGGGTCATAAAAAACGGAAATGTTATGGATGCCCTCATTTTCAATGCTTCCCCCTTCCTTTCGACTGCTTTTGAATACATGCGATTGGTTTGGGGCGATCATAA
Source organism: Parapedobacter tibetensis (assembly GCF_024704835.1). GTDB lineage: Bacteria > Bacteroidota > Bacteroidia > Sphingobacteriales > Sphingobacteriaceae > Parapedobacter > Parapedobacter tibetensis. The sequence continues at coordinate 583,095 of NZ_JAMXBE010000001.1, read as the reverse complement.
AAATATCGTTTGGCTTGAATGTGTGCATCGTGTTTTCGGCAATCAACGTGCCCTCTCCCCTAAGAATCCAAATCAGCTGAGCCTCTTTATGCCTATGCAAGTGTGGATAAAATTGGGGAACGATGTCTTCCTGTACAATCACAGTCTTATCGGGCTCAACAGGGATGGTAAATTGGAGCGCTTTCATAATAGCATAAAGTTAGTAAACCATATATAAACATACAGATATTAACTTCATTTATGCAACTATTTGTTAAAATAGGTTAAAATATGGTTATTAATAGGCAAGAATTGAATAGAAATGCCTGGTATTGGTATCACTTTTGTGCTTCAGGTTTCATCCTATCTATGGCCGATGAGAAAAGGATAAATTGGTGGGAGCTTGTAACGTAAAAACTAACACTTGTAAAAAATACCAAGTTTATCTAAGTTTGACCATGATTAGCGAAGAAGCAAACCGGATTTTCGACGAGGCAGTAACAGCGTACCATGTCCATGATCAAATCGACCATGATATCTCAAACCCATACCCCCCCGATTCGCTGGAACATTTGCTCTATTTGAAGTGCTGGATCGATACCGTACAGTGGCACATGGAAGATGAAGTTCGTAGGCCTGATATTGATCCTGAAACGGGCTTGCTATGGAAAAGGCGCATTGACCAATCCAACCAAGACCGCACAGATACGGTAGAATACATTGACAGTTATTTCTTGCGGAAATTTGCCGGGGTGGAGCCACACGACGATGCCAAAATAAATACGGAAAGCCCTGCATGGGCGATAGACCGATTATCCATCCTAACCCTCAAAATCTATCACATGCGGCAGGAAACTTTGCGTGCAGAGGCCTCGTTAGCGCATATCACGGCATGTAAAAGTAAGCTAGCGGTATTGGTAGAACAGCAAAAGGATCTTTCTCACAGCATTGATGAACTCCTTGAAGATATACAGGCAGGCAGGAAATACATGAAGGTATACAAGCAGATGAAAATGTATAACGACCCGGCTCTCAACCCGGTACTATATGCGGGCAAGTGATGGAGCAGGGCAATCCCAGGCTTCTGGTGCTCCGGTTTTCAGCCATGGGCGATGTGGCCATGGTGGCAAGTGTATTGCGGGAATTTGCAAGTCAACACCAAGGTGTCGGTATTATCATGGTAAGCAGGGAGGTATTCAAACCTTTTTTTGCGGACATTCCGGGGCTGCTATTCCATCCATTCCATCCTAACCATGCACACAAGGGAATCAAGGGGTTATACAAGCTTTTCAAGGAGTTGCTGGCCTATAGACCACTTGTGGTTGCCGATTTGCATTACAATATCCGTAGCCGAGTACTATCTTCGTTGTTTCGCACAAATGGGATTCCCATTCAACAAATTGATAAAGGTCAAAAAGAGAAAAAGGAGCTGACGCGGCCACGTAATAAAATATTGAAACCACTGAAACCTACCGTGGAGCGCTATGCGGATGTATTCAGGCAACTTGGATATCCTATCGTGCTTAGCCATACCCTGCATCGGCGACGCTTGCCACTCCCCGAAACGGCAAAGCGGTTGTTTGCCGATGATCATGCAGCCAAGATCGGAATAGCTCCCTTTGCGCAGCATCTTCCTAAGGTATACCCACTGGAGCGTATGGAAAAGGTAATTGAATACCTCGACAGACAGTGTCATGCCATTTTTATCTTTGGAGGAGGTGAATGGGAAGCGCAAATAGCGAGTGCATGGCAGCAGAAATATGAAAATGTATGTAGTACCATTGGCCAGTTTTCCTTACAACAGGAGTTGGCCATCATTTCCAACTTGGATACCATGTTGAGCATGGATTCAGCTGGTATGCACATGGCCTCCCTCATGGGGGTACGTGCGCTATCCATCTGGGGTGCAACACATCCTTATGCTGGTTTCCTGGGGTACGGACAACGGCTGGAAGATTGCATACAAGTAGACCATCCGGCACGGCCAAGCTCCATCTATGGAAACAAACCCTGCATCTGTAATGGAAAAGATAGCATGGAGTTAATCGCTCCAGAAATGATTATCGATAAATTAAGGGAACTAGGTCTATGAACATCGGCTATGAGGCAAAACGGGTATTCCATAACCAAACGGGATTAGGCAATTATGGAAGGGATTTGGTGCGGATGCTGAGCGAACACTATCCTGAAAACAAATACTATCTCTACAACCCTAAATCCGCACGGCAGAGGCTATTTGAACCTAATGGTACCCATGTGTTCGAACGATTGCCCCAATCTCGCTTCAATAGGACGTTTTACAATTTATGGCGGCAACGGAATATGGTAGGCGATGTGAAGAAGGATGGTATCGAATTGTTTCATGGGCTATCAGGCGAAATACCCGTTGGCCTTGGGCGACATCGAATTAAAAGTATTGTCACCATCCACGACCTTATTTTTGTGCGCTACCCACAATTATTTTCTTATATCGACTGTAATATATACTTCCGTAAATTCAGGTATGCTGCCCATCGGGCAGACCGTATCATTGCCATCAGTGAGCAGACCAAACGTGACATCGTCGAATTTCTGAACGTGGATGAAACGAAAGTAGAAGTAATATACCAAGGTTGCCATCCGGCATTCAAACAGCGGTATGATGAATATGAAAAAGAACAGATACGAAAAAAATATAGCCTCCCTACCTCTTTCATTCTGAATGTGGGTACCATCGAGGAACGCAAAAACGTCTTGTCCGTGGTAAAAGCCATCAAGCATTTATCGGATACTTGCTTGGTCATTGTGGGGAAAGAAACCGAATATGCGAAGGAGGTGAGGACCTATATCCGGCATAATGGATTGCAAAAGAATGTCCTTTTTGCCAAGGGATTGTCCATTCGGGAACTGGCTATCGTATATCAGTTAGCCAAATTATTTATTTATCCTTCCCGTTTTGAGGGGTTTGGTATCCCTATTATTGAAGCACTCCATTCCGGTGTGCCCGTGATCACTACCAATACCGGATGTTTCCCTGAGGCGGGCGGCCCGCATTCAACATATGTGTCCCCGGATGATGTAGCGGGGATAGGCCAGGCCATCGAGGACCTGCTTACCGATACTCAATTACGAACCGAAATGGTTGATAAAGGGTTTGAATACGCCCAGCGATTCAATGATGCCCCCATTGCCCGGCAGTTGATGGCATGCTATGGAAACGTATTGAGGGGATAAATCTTAAGTGACCCCTTAATTGCATCCTCGTGTTTTTCCATATAAATTTCTAACTTAGCTGCTCGAACCTGACTTTATTGAATCAATGTTCCATGCGGAAATTAGGATTCTTCAACTCGGCCAAAACATGGGGTGGAGGAGAAAAGTGGCATTATGAAGCCGCATTGTATTTTGCTAATCGTGGTTACCCGGTCGTCTTTTTTGCCCAGGAGGGGAGCATTTTGCAGCAAAAAATCAGTGGACATCCCAATGTCAAGTTTGTGCCTTTTAAAGTAAGTAATTACAGTTTCCTCAACCGGTTGAAAGTGTATGCACTCAAACAGATTTTTCAAGCACTCCACATTGATATCTTATTGATTAACCTATCCAGCGATCTGAAACTAGCCGGGCAGGCGGCTGCGAAGGCGGGCGTGCAACGGATTATTTATCGACGGGGGAGCGCCATTCCCATAAAAAATAGCCTATTTAATCAGTACATGTTTAACTATTGGATCACGGATATATTGGCCAATTCAGAAGCTACCAAAGAGACTATCCTACAACGCAACACACACCTTTTCCCGAAAGAGAAAATCAAAGTGATTTATAATCCAATCGATGTAGAAGCATTTGTGCATGCTCCTTTTGATCCGATTTATACCAAAGTGCCCGGAGAGGTAGTCATTGCAAACCTAGGAAGGCTTGAGGAACAAAAGAACCAAAAGTTTTTGATACTGCTATCAGCCGAGTTGCAGCAGCGCAGCATTGCTCATAAAATCATCATTGCCGGTTCAGGCAGATTAGAAAGTGAGCTGAAAAAACTGAGCCGAAGTCTTGGCGTGGAAAATAATATCCTATTCACAGGATTTATCGACAACGTGAAGGATGTACTGATGCCATGCGATATCTTTTTACTCCCTTCCCTGTGGGAAGGGTTCGGTTACGTGCTCGCCGAGGCTTCCCTTTGCCGAAAAGCTATCATCGCTTTTGATGTCAGCAGCAATCCTGAACTTGTACAACCTAACCTATCAGGTTTTTTGGTATCCAAGAATGATGTGGTAGCATGTGCAGATAAGGTATGTCTCTTGAAAAATGATCCCGAGCTTTGCAAGAAGATGGGTGAGGACGGCATGTTGCATATTATTAATACGTTTGAGAAATCCCGAATCATGGCCACCGTAGAGGCATACATCAATGAATAGCGAGAAGGTACCCCACAAGCGCATAGCTTTGGTTGAGGTGGGGGGCTCCCATGATGAGTGCCTCTATAGCCAGTGTCTTTTCCTTCATGGACATGCAGATACCATACTGGTTATCACGGCTGATTTGGAGCCACGGGTAACAGCCTGTAAAGAACTGGTGTTATCCGTAAAGATATTCGGTTTCCAATCCTCACAGTCGTTCCAATGGAAAAATGTCTGGAAGCTATACCGTTATTTGCTGGAGCAAAAGTTTGACCGCGTAGTGTTCAACACCGCTCAGGGGGGGATCAAGAAACTGTTTATCTTGCCGTTCCCTCGCAGTATGAGGCTGATAGGTACCATCCACAATACCCATAAATTTTACAAAGGAATTGGACAGCGAATTATCAGCAGTAAGATCAAGAAGTATTTGGTGTTGAATGATTACCTATTGCCATCTGTAGCTTCATTAAAAGGGTTGCAGTTTTCTTCCTATTATCCGGCATTTTTTCCGAAGCTAGCGACACCCAATCAAATTACAAAGCCAGCAGGGGAGACTTGGATATGTATTCCGGGGCAAGTGAGCTTACAACGAAGAGATTATTTGGGATTGATTAAGGCGGTTAAGCAGGCTGAGTTGGAGAGCAGGTGGAAATTCATTCTATTGGGCAACGCTAAAGGCAATGATGGCGATATGATTAAGCAGCAGGCAAACGAACTGGGTTTGCAGTCGAGCTTCATCCTTTTTGATGCATTTGTTCCTTACGAGTTGCTCCACGCCTATATGCAATTGGCAGATGCCGTGATGCCACTCATTCACCCCAGTACGCCGGGGTTTGTGCTTTACCAACACCATAAAATTACCGGAGCTTTCAATATGGCTTTTGCGTTCAAGAAACCCTTACTCATGGAAGCATCGTTCCGTGGTATCGAGGACTTCAAGGAAAACGCCATTTTTTATGATGTCCAAACGTTGAGCGAAGATATATTTACCGGCACGAACGGTCAGTCTGCGAACACGGACGGAACCCTATATCAGTCAGCAAAGTGGGAATTTGCATTTCAGCAAAACAATTACTTAGCGTTTGTTTTGAGCTAAAAGTGGTATTTTATGTAAGGTTTTGGCGGAGGTAGTATCACCACGGATCAATTAATTCCCATTCCAATGAGTGCCTTACTTATTCTGTAGAACTTTGTAGTTAGATCGCTGATGGGACTTGTCTTTCTTAAAAGAAATTAGCAAGGATTGTAGCGAATGTAGGCGTTATTCCGTTAGAAAATAAGGAATCGGCTCATATTAGCATGGTATTTGATTAATACGTCTGGAGTAGTAGGGAATTTATGAGTATTGGATTCGATGCCAATGGAGGTGTGTTTATAGTCATTTGTAAAATTTGAACGGTACATGAAAATAGCGTTATTAATTTCGACATTTAACTGGCCGGAGGCACTTGACCTCGTGTTGCGAAGCGTTGTCCGCCAAAGCCGCTTGCCAGACGAAGTACTTATTGCCGACGACGGTTCGGACGAACGCACCGGCGCGTTGATTGATTGCTACGCGGGGAGGCTCCCCATTAAGCATGTCTGGCACGAGGATGAGGGGTTCCGCAAAACCATTGTGCTGAATAAAGCCATACAGCAAGCAACCAGCCCCTATATCATCGAAATTGATGGAGATATCGTCCTCCACCGTCATTTCATCAAAGACCATTTGAAAGCAGCCGAACGCGGTTATTTCGTGCAGGGAAGCCGGGCGATGATCGGGGAGCGGAAAACTGCACAAGCGTTAGCGAATAAGCAGTTAGATTTCAGTTTCTTCACAAAAGAAATAACCTGTGGGCGGTTCAACGCGATTCGGTGTCCCAAACTTTCCGGCATTTTCCATACGGATTCGTTGAGTTCACGAAAAGTAAAAGGATGTAATTTAGCCTTTTGGCGCGCAGACTATATTAAAGTAAATGGTTATTACAACGGTTTTGAGGGATGGGGCTGGGAAGACACTGAATTTGGCGAACGGCTGATCAATGCAGGTATCCGAAAAAACCGGTTGAAATGGGCTGCGGTCGGATACCACCTGTTTCACCGACTGAGCCCGAGATCCAATTTCGAACCGAATAAACAAATTTATGAGGAATCCGTTACCCATAAATTGGCTTACCGTGGGCCGGGGTACCGCCAAACGCCGAGTCCGGTTACGGTATGAGTTCGACGAACAATTTAGAACGGGGAATGTCCGTTATCCTGTGTACCCACAATGGGGCCAAAAACTTACCCGATACGTTACGGCATTTGGCGGCGCAGCAATTGCCAGCTACCATTCCATGGGAGTTGGTTTTTGTTGACAATGCGTCTACCGACGAATCAACCACAATTGCGCAGGCCGAATGGACAAAATTTGGCGGACTAAGCAGCAGGTTGGTTCACTTGCGAGAAGGGCGGTCGGGGAAATATTATGCACTGCAGGCAGCCATGAAGCGCGCCCGCTATGCTTACTTTGTGATATGCGATGATGACAATTGGCTGGCTCCTGACTACTTGTATAAGACTGTGGCGTTATTGGATGCCCACCCCGAAGTTGGGGCGGTGGGTGGCCAGGGGATTCCCGTTACTGAGGAAAACCAGCCGTTGCCGGAATGGTTTGACCGGTATCAGGAAGGGTATGCCGTGGGGCCTCAAGGCAAGCAAACAGGTGACGTTACTTACAAAGGACACCTTTGGGGGGCCGGATTAGGATCTCGGACGGCATTGTACCGGGCAATCTATAACAAATACCCGTCGTTTTTATTGCAACTCAACAATCTATCCCTGATGTCCACCGAAGATAGCGAATATTGCCTGCGGCTGGTATTGCGTGGTTACAAGTTATATTATGACGATACACTGGTTTACCGGCACCTGATTCCCTCTAGGAAATTAACCGGATCATTCATTGACGACCTTTACAAGCGGCATCATGCAAGCTATGCCGTGAACGGAAAATACTTTTTGGCCATGAAGATATACAGAGGCGGACTGCTTCAGAAAAGGGAGCTGTGGGGAATACGGCTATCCGGCTTCATTGGTAGCCTACTTGCCCAAAGTTTTAAACGAAAGATCCGCGCGCGCGCGAAATGGGGTTTTCTCCGCTGCAAGTATGGTTGGGAAGATGTTGTCGGATGGGGTATTGTGGATTTGCTGCGAGATGAACAACTTCCTAAACATCGTTAACGGCTGCTGTCGAATACCTCATCCAAAACGCGATATAGGTGCCTGAGGCTGTGGTATTTTTTATGGTAGGAAATTGCCTGATTTTGAGTCGACGCATAGAAATCCATGTCTGCCGAGAGTCGTTGGATCAGGTTGGCGAATGATTCAGCAGTTTCCGCGATCAGGCATCCGTTATCCCGCTTATTCAACAACCCATCCACCCCCCGAGGTGAACACACGACTGGAAGGCCGTAAGCGAGCGCCTCAATAACCTTTACCTTGGTTCCTGTTCCACTTAGCATCGGGCAAATGGCAATTCTCGATTTTCGGTAATAGGCACCGAGGTTTACGGCCTGTTTTATTTTAACTACGTTGGGATAGACCGGAAGAACCGTGTTAATCTTACCGACGATGCAGATGCGCAGTGATGGAGGCAATTTCGGATAAACTTCATCAAAGAACCATTGGATTGATTTGACGTTGTGCGGGTTATCGCCTCCGACGAAAATGAGGTCAAATTCTTTATCGGAAGCGATTTCGTCGGAATCCGCATCGGCGCAAATGGGAATAAGCCGCACTGGCTTCCTGCAAAGTTGGGAAAAAACATAATATTCATCAGCAGACACGGCCCATATTTCATCAAACACCCTTAATCTTTCGATTTCATCGGAAAAAGCACTACCTAATTTAATGTCTACCTTTGGCTGCTCCTGTGCGGTGATGAAATCATGGGCGTCGATTATGGTCATAGTGGAATGTCCGATATTGCGGTTGTTTTTGACAAGATCGGCCCAAAAGGCGTAGCTAATGACAATATAGTCGTAGCTGTGCGTTTTAATTACTTTATTGAATTGACTTCGGGAATAGTCTGTGGTGAAATTTGAAATGCCTGATCTTTTGGGTTTAAGTTGTTTTCGGATAAAACGAATGATTTCAAAACGTAGGAAATCTTTAATACCAAGGATATGGGGCTTTTTTGATAGGCTGAAGTGGTGCCGGATAAGACGCTGCTGTTTCAGCGATAATATATCTTGTTCAGCAATCACCCCCCCCCAATAATCGTTACTGCTTACAAAGTCAACTGTATGTCCTTTGTCCCGAAAATAGGTTAACAATGTTCGGGCCCGTTGTTCGTTACCAGCGGTTACACGATGGGGATTCATCGGAAAGAAATAAAGTACATTAGCCATGTGACTTTCCTTAGATTTCGTAACCAAGATCACTGAAAATAGGACGCCAGAATGTCCTTTTATCGTTTTTGTCCCAAGCGTGACAGCCGAAAGGTAATGAATCTCTCAACCGATTCATGGCTACCCTGGGTTCACTTTCGATGGCGAAATGTAATGCAGTTTTGTAATCAGGGATTTTTAGTTGTCTTTTTGTTCTGTTAACTTCGATAGACCAAAATGCGTCTTCATTAAAATCCTTTTCCGTCCTGCTGAGGTAGGAGGATATGATGCCTTTTTCCGTTACACATATCTTATAGAATTTTTCAATATTCCTTAAGGAAAGCCCTCCATTGCCAACTTGATTTTTAAATTGAATATCCGTAGGCAAATCGGTGCCATTTTTCTTGATGTTATATTTTCGATGTACCCACCCTTTTATGGTATCTTTCGCCATCTTAATAACGTCCGGAAAGTCGCCTATATACCAAGGAGCACCAATATAATCGTATCCAGACCTCATCCAATAGTCTAGCCGATCGTTGAAGACAAACGCGTCAGTCTGGTGTACCAGTATGAAGTGGTAATTCACGAACCGTTCGTAAAATTGGCTGGACAACATCAGACAATTATAACCAGCAATGCTTTCAAAAAAGCCAGAATCAAACCTTTCAATTCGGTCAAACAAGAATGGATAGTTGTTTAGTGAAAGATGATGGTGTGTAACGGCAATTTTGGGAAAGCTGTGTAGTACTTTGAAACATTGCGTTAACGAAACAATATCATCGTTCGTTGGTACTTCTTTGTAAAGCGGTATTATGATTGCGCTACGCATTGATCTTGTTATACTTCTTTTAAGGGTTCGCCCCATATTGATTGCTTAGAAACGAGGCTCCGGATCTTAATAAACTTAAAATAAACATATGTCTTAAGCGCGTTTAAACCCAACCAATACCTGCCTTTCTTCACTAGTATTTTTCCGGTCCTTTTAATGCTTCCTTTGTGGCGTAACAGTGAGGGGTGTTTAAGTTTGCCTTTGTAATACGTTATTATATTTCCCCACTTTTCTCTTTCGAAACATTCGTCAACGATATGGGTGCTAAGGCCTCCCGTTGCAAACATGGCAACGATCAGAGGCGTATACTCCACTTTATAGGAGGCAAAACAGAACAAGTTGAAGTCGTGATCTGCACATACAGGATAAGCCAAGTTAAATCGATGACCATCGGTGAAAATTCTCCGACGGTAAACAATGGATTGGTGGCTTATGTTTTGTTCGAATAAGGAGGCTAAATCGGTCTCACCCCTATAAATCGTTCCGTCATTAATCCAATGGCTGTCACCAGACATCATGACGTTGCCATAAACCAAATCAGCCTCCGTTTTCCCCACAATGTCGCGAAGTGAAGCAAGTGTCGCACGCTCAAACAGCGAGTCGTCACTTCCCAAAAAATAGATCCAATCACCTGAAGTCCGCTCAATGGCCCGATTCATTGCATCATACACTCCCTTATCCTTTTCCGAAACGATTTTAATCCGATCATCCTTAAATGAACGGATTATTTCGACCGTCCGGTCTGACGATTGACCATCCTGTAGGATAATTTCAAAGTCCTCATAGGTCTGATCCAATACGCTTTTTACACACGTGTATATGGCCGGCTCTGATTGATAGGTAGGGATAATGATGGAAAACAGGGGATGGCTCATTTGCGGAAGAGATTTTTCAAGCGTTTTCGCCAGGAAGGTTTGCGTTGCCCCAGGTAGGCTTTCAGTGCCTCGCGGTCATCACCGATTGGCTGTTCGTGCTCGTCAATGCGTTCGCCTATAAATTGATACCCGATCCGCTTGTCAGGAAACGGCTTCCCACCAAAAAATTCATCGTGCAGCGTTAGCGAGTGCTGAAACCGAAGATAGACCTGCTGCAGAAAGGCCTGGTCAATCCCGTAGTAAAATTCCTTTCCCGTTATATAATTTCTAACCTCGGCTTCCATAGGAATAACGTTTCCCTGTATTCCCCACATTCCCGCCAGAATGCCGCGTTGTTCGGTACCGAAAGGGATTTCGTGATACGGATGGTCTCGTATCACATGGAGTTTTTTACCTTCCTGTACCCATTCCGATACGGCATTGTACTCCCTTGCGGTCAGTCGCGAATCGGTGTCACGGAATACCGCGTACCTACAGTCTGGAAAATCGCTCGCCAGGAAACGCCAAAACGGGCCAAGGATATCGTTTCCGGTCATATCAACCAACATCGCATCGCGGTCGCGAAGTGCCTTCAGTGTGGGTAACGGCACCGTGCCATCATGGTACACCACCACACGCCATCCGGGATAGACCGTCGGCGCAATCTCCGCGTTACGGGCGGCACCTTCTGTATAATGCGGCGAGTCTCCCCAAAGACTGAACGCGATGTAATTCATGCCCTTACTTCCAGTTTCCATCATTGCTAAACGTCCCAAAATTAGGTAAAGTATTCGTAAACCTTCTTCTAGACGTTGATTAGCGAGAAATAGCTACATTTGCCAAGGTAACAAAATGGTTGATTTGTCTGAACATAGCGAAAAAAGCCGGCTTCCGGCAGTTTCTGTCCTGATGCCTGCCTACAATGCCGAGGCGTTCATCCGCCAATCCATTCAAAGTGTCTTGGATCAACCATTTCAGGATTTTGAGCTAATTATTTATAACGACGGTTCCACCGATACCACTGCCTGCAAGGTGTGGCAGTTCCTGGATCCGAGAATCCAATTCATCGACAATAAGCAAAACCAGGGACTCACGCACGCTAGACAGGCTACATTGGAATTGGCCACTGGTCGGTATGTCGCCATTTTGGACAGTGACGACGTTTCCTTTCCCGATCGATTGGAGAAGCAATATCGTTTTCTGGAACGGCATCCGGAGGTCATTTTATGTGGGGGTAATGCCCTGCTGATGGACGCCGAAGGCAGAACAAGTGGAGAATTGCTTCATCAAGCCTACCGACAAGAAGAATTGAAGATCCGATTTTTCTTCAATAACATTTTCGTCAATTCCAGTGTTATGTTCCGTAGAGCGGAGGCGGTACAACTCGGTGGTTATCGAGATCGGGCTCCTGTGGAAGATTACGACCTCTTTGTGCGCCTTGCCGATCAAGACGCCATCCATGTTTTCAACGAACCATTGGTCTATTACCGGACTCATGAAGGAAACATTTCCCAATCTAAACGAGACACCGCGATATTCCAGTTGCGTCGAATCAAGGATGACCAGCTTCGGTTGCTGAGAGTGGACCCGCAACAATATGGCGCTATATTTGATGCCCTTTTGTGGTGGCGGGTTGCTGAACATAGCCTTCAAGACTTCTACACCATGTTGGTGGCATTAAAAGACGCCAATCGGCGAAGCAGAAAATTGCCGATCCGTTTGTTCGAGCGGGAACTCTACACGCGGTGGTACGATTTGGTGTTAGCAACAACGCCCAAAAAACAAGCGGCAGCATACTTGCTGAAAAAGGGGCTTTTTAGTGTATTCTATTTGACTTTTAAGCAAGCGAGGCGTATTGTTAAATTATGGTTACGATCGTTTTTCTAACGCAACGATGATACACGTATGTTGAAACAACTATGGAAAAAGAACAAGACGAAAAATGGTTTGCCGAACACTTTCCTTGCTGAATACGAGACCATCGTAAAGCAACAGCGATTTACGTCCACCAGCTTCCGTGTTTCGGAGGATTTGTTTCACCCGTGTTTGGACGATGCAACCAAGGAAACCGGCTTCGACCGGCACTATGTCTACCATCCCGCGTGGGCCATGCGGATTGTAACGCAATTGGACCCAGCCCTGCACATTGATATATCCTCCACATTACACTTCTGCTCCATGCTGTCAGCGGTTATACCTACAGCTTTTTACGACTATAGACCCGCTGACTTGGTGTTGGACAACTTGACCTCCTCATTCGCTGACCTGACTAATTTACCTTTCACCGACAGCAGTGTTTCGTCATTATCGTGTATGCAAACCGTTGAACATGTCGGATTGGGACGATACGGTGAGGTGTTGGATTATGATGGTGACCGCAAAGCCATCGCCGAGTTCAAACGAGTTTTGACCCCTGGGGGATCGTTGCTCTTCGTCGTACCTCTGGGCGGGGAGAGTGTAATCTGCTTTAATGCCCATCGCATTTACGATAAAGACCACGTGCTGAGCCTATTCTCCGATATGGAATTGATGGATTTTTCGCTGATACCTGAAGACGGGAAAGACGGTGGGCTCGTGGCTGACCCGCCGGAATCATTGCTGCACAAACAGTTTTATGCCTGTGGCTGCTTCTGGTTCAAAAAGCGGGAGTTGGCAATATGAAAATCGTCAAATTCCTTGGTGGCTTGGGCAACCAGCTATTCCAATATGCATTTTTTTGTGCACTGCAACAGAGGTTTCGGAAAATCAAAGCCGATTTTTCAGGATTCGACGCGTATGAGCTTCATAACGGCTACGAGTTGGAGCGGATATTCGGTGTCCTTCTGCCGCAGGCCTCTCCCTTTGAACAGAAGCTCTTCGATCAACAGGATCGCCGTTGGGTCCAGCGGAAGCTTCGACGGCTTTTTGGCACGAAAGACGGATACTACGAAGAGCCTGTATTATTCCGCTACGATGATACGTTGCTCGATGATTCCCGGAACCGCTATTATTGGGGCTATTGGCAACACATCAATTACATCAACCCTGTGGAGGACCAACTGCGTTTGGAACTTGCGTTTCCTGCTTTTGCCGACCAACGGAACATGGAGTTGTCTGAAAAACTTTCCATGATGAACGCGGTGAGCGTGCACGTGCGTAGGGGGGACTACCTGAACGATCCGGTACTAGGAGGTATTTGTGATGTGGGATATTACCGTCGAGCACTGGCATATATGGAACAACATATTGCTGATTCCCATTTCGTTTTTTTCTCCAATGATATCCCTTGGTGCCGGGAAACCTTCTCGATGCAAAATGCCATTTTTGTTGACTGGAATACCGGACTTCAGAGTTTTCGCGATATGCAGTTAATGAGCTTTTGTAAGCATCATATCATTGCAAATAGCAGCTTTAGCTGGTGGGGAGCGTGGTTAAACCAGTACGCTGGAAAGATTGTCGTTTCGCCCGACCGTTGGGTGGGGATGGAGGGTTTGGACCTTTCTGGGATTATATTGCCAGAGTTCCAACAAATAAATCTCCTTAACCCGGGTTCCAAGTGGTAGCTTTATCCAGCTATGAAACTCCTATGGCACGAAATAGCAACGTAGAATCGTGCTAAGTGTTGAGAAGCATACGTTCATATGGTTCATCATGCTGTTTTGGGATAATCATCTGGACCTATCAAATGGATATCAAGATAAGGCTTGAAAATGTTAATCAGCAATTCCGCTGCTGCTTTGGCTCTGTTTTTCAACTTCAAAGATATCAGTATTCAAAGATATGAGCGAAATCCCTGATTTCTCCATATGGTTCTGGTGTTAAGTCGTCTTTTTTACATCCTACAACTAAGGCGATAACCAGCGCCAATATCGTAACTTGCAGTTTCCTCTGATAAGTATGACGTTGTTTGGAGTAGTGCATCGATATCACGTTTCTATTTGGTGGCGTACAACGGTTAAGAAAACCATATTTGTAGTATTGTGAAATCTCTTCGTTCGCTTTTTTACACCATAAAGTTGATGATTTTTCTAGGCCTAAGAAAGCCTAGACTGGTTTTGAGTCTAGGCTTTTAGCTTTATGTTATGGTTATGGTGCTATTATATAGCCTATCGTTCCTTGGAATTCGTTTTTCCACCTATTTACGAGCTCGTCAACCTCAGCTTGGCTTGTCACATACATTGTATTCTTATCCCCATGGCTTTTTACCTGGTATAGCGGTAGAGTTTCACTATTGAGGGTTGACGAAAGGTATCCCGAGATACCATAGTGAATGTTACGCCATCTTACTATATGCTCGTTTACAGCGGCCATGTTAGTCAAAAAGAAATTATTTTTATCACCAATGCTTTTCATATAGTGTAAAGGAATCGTGCTGCTACCATTAGGTTTCGCTAGAATGTATCCTATAATACCTTGGTATTCATTGCCCCAATCCCTTACCAGTTGGTCGGCCGCCGCTTTGGAAGTGACGTACATATGATTTTTGTCTCCCTTGCTAAATACCTTGTGTAGGGGTAGGACATCTATTACGTTAATTTGACTATTGAGTATATGTTTGTCGATTGCTGCTTTAACCGCACTTTTCTTGGCTGGATCGGCTATGAATTCGTATAATGGGATTGCCTTACCAATATCGACTAAAGAAGCGTTGTTTACATTGACACTCTGCTCCCAACTAGCAATGTTAATTGATTCCGATGGTCTGCCATCCGCATCAAACGAGATGGTTCTGCCTGAATTTGTTCCTCCGTAAAATTTAAGGGAGAATACTTTATTTCGACTCTCTCTAGCCGCTTTAGTTATTTCTTCGGTGCTCATACCCAAAGAAAGTTTAATGCCTATTGTTTCGCTCAAACCTGCGGACAGACCAGCTTCTATTCCTCTTGTTTTTCTTTGGTAATTATCTTCATTAACAATGGACGCACTATAATCAAACATCAGGCGCCCTCCCAAGCTAATATCCAGCAGTACGTGAGTACCATATCTTTTAACTAAAGCATCAGCGCTATAGGTGTCCACGTTTTTTATAAACTCTGGTGTTAGATATTTTATTAACATACTGGTGCTGACATCTTGAGTGAACCTAATCCTTTTTATCGTCAGCGTTTGTTCAAAACTTGCGAAAGAATACTTGCTAGAAAAAGTATACTTTTTTTGTGTGTCTCTATTTCCAGATAACGTCAACGAAAATAAGGCGCTACCGTCTGCTCCGGTTGCGTTCAGCCCGAAAGATCCAGATCTTTTTTTGGTAATATCGCTAAGATAGTCGAATGCTGTTGCCCCTGAGTAATAGTGTTGTTCCGCCTTTGAATTTGTAGGTGCATCAATTTTATTGGAATGATCTTTCACAAAGCTAGCCAAATTGATAATTGGAGCATCTGATGCACTTTCGTTTCCCATCAGTGAACCCGTAACGTCGTAGCCATACCCTAATAAATCATTTTTCCCATCTCCACCCGTAGCTAAGTAATCCTCTGTCAACTTGGGGACAATTTCTTTCTCAACGTCGTTTTTGACACATCCTGTGAATGCCGATAGTACGGCAATTAAAATAACCACCTGAATTGAAGTTCTTCTTGTTTTTGTTTGCATAATAATGTTGTTTTATGTGAACTTGTTTAAACTTTTTTCTTCTTGTTAATCCTCCTTAGGAACAGTACGCTGTATAGCTTGTCGAGCCATCAAAATATCGAACGAAGCGATTAACGCGACAAAGTTAAATAAAAATCTTATCCTAAATTGTGGGAAATACTACCCCAATTTGGGTGATATAACAGAGAGCAATGGGCCCAAGATCCGTCACGCTTGGTAGGGGTATGGCTTCCATCAAGATGTGCCGGGGACAGCTTTGGCGTGGTCACCGTGGCGTTCGAATACACGAACAACAGCCCAGATAAGCTGGGCTTCACCTACGCGATTGTTTTATCCGTCTTCAGTCCTATTGTTTCACAGTGGATGCCCCGGGGGCAGTAAATACAACCAACCTTGCATACCAACGCCAATGTTCTGCCGCGAACGAGTCTTCGGGAAGGCAGGGGTTGGATATGGCCTAGCCCAGTTGCTTTTCAGCAGGGCCGCCAACTACCTACGATGCACGACCTGTGTCTTTAGCCGCCCGACAAGTATATTCAAACCCACCGGGCCAATAAGGGTAGGCACCTGCATCATCATGCTGCACACCGGCTCCATCGTTAGCCGCCCGGCCGCCGGAACAAAACGCATGGCAACAACACCTTATGTCGTCCCTCTTGTTCCCATGTTCGCTAGGGATATACACCGTTGCTCCATCAGCGTAATACGGGTATTTCCTATTGGTCAATGGCGCATGGAAACCATTCGGTTCCAGCACGATGTTACGTAACATTCTTTATAGGAAATGTTGCTCTCCATCAAGACAATATTATTTCCGTGATACAAAGGATTGGCCTCGTGAAAAACAGGGATATTGGGCTTAAAAACCGGATAAGGGCGGTGAAACCCGAAAATAATCCCACGGAATTCATTCTTACGGCGGTGCATAAGGAGACGGAAGCGCTGAATAAGAAGATGGAAGTGCTGAATAAGGAGGCAGAAGCGCCGAATAAGCGTCTTGGTTGCGTATAAAGGTGGATTGGGATGATAAATATCCATCTGATGTTGATAAAAACGAAAACCGGTTTCACTATTAAGAAAATTCAACCGGTGCATCGGTATCCACCTCCGGCGTATCATTGGATTATTCCCATGAAAAATAGGACAGCCCCCCTGCCAATCGATTATATGGCAGCGCAAAATAATGTTGTTCCTGTGCGTAGTAAGCCTGTTTTTGCGTTAAATAATGCAGGATCCACGAAGAATAAAGGTGCTTGGCGGTAAAACAATACTGGTTCTGTGCAAGACAATACGATGTCCGTGTAATGTTACGTAGTATTTCCAAGCTTTTTACCCCCATTCATCCGCTGGATCATCCGGTAACGCTGTAGGGTTTTTCGAGCTACCTTCTCGATAGGCACTCCGCCTATCGACCGGATGTATCCATTGAGGTCATAGTCGAACCGTTTGTCGCCGATTTGCCGGATGCGCCCTTTGAGGTCGTAGTCGATGCGGGCATTGCCATTTTTGGTGAGTTCCTGTTCCACGCTGAGCAGGTCGCATGTTGCCGTCTGCCTTCATTTGCCGTTGCTTTCACCACCCCCGTTGCTGCAACCAACGCGGGAAATACGCCATTTTGGTCAGGCATCGGTGTCCGGTGGGCTTTCGCCCGTGCTCCGCTGACTGTCATTATCCGGGCAATGCCTATTGTGTACGTGCGGGATATTGGAGTCGCTTGTTCTCCGCATCTTTTCCGGTGCTTTTCCGCTTGAGCAGCGGAGGAGCACCGAAGAACTAGCGGAGCAGGTACGCGTCAGGTATAGAGCGGGTATCCAGCCGAAGCGGGTATCCAGCCAAGAATGACCGAACCTATTCCTCACGAAACCGCCGTTCACCATCGTCTACAAGGCCTTTGAAGCCCGATACAGTTACCGGTGTGTCGTATCCCGCTGGACGCCGCTGGCTGTCCATTTGCCTTCCTATCGCTTGTTCACCGGCAATATCCGCTAATGCCGTGGCAAGGCAATTCTCACGTACATCACCGAAGTCATAACCGATATCGTCAGCTGCTTCGAGGGTCGGCACAATGCCGCTGTAATATTCGCCTCTGCCATTGGCGTTTTTGGTGAGAAAGCTGCTGAGGTAGAGGTCGTATCGGTCTATCGGCAGTCCGAAAAAGCCCACTGGTTTGCCGAAGGTCGTCCGCCCCACCATGCGGACGTTGAGGTGGGGTTCGAAAAGGTTGATCAATAATTCTGCTGCCGAGGCGGTGTTGCGGGTGGTGATGAAATAGATGTCCGCTATCCCATCGATACCGGCGGTCTTTTCAAAATGCCGCGTATTACCAGCCACACTGTAGTCGATGTCGAAATAGGTGGCACGCCGGTCCTGGATGTATACGGGATTGCCCTGCGAATCGTTATACAATTGGTTCTTCAGGATGGTGGCTTTGCCTGCTTGCATCAACTCATTGAAATGCTCGGTAAACATCACTTTCCCCTGCAAAGCCTGGGGTGCAAGGAGGTTGGCAAGGTATGCAACATTGGACACATAACCCCCTAGGTTATAACGGAGGTCGATGACCACGGTTCGGACCTGTTCGCTGCTGAAACGGCTGATGGCCTCCAACAATGCATCCCTGGAGGCTTGGTCGTTCGAAAACCGGGCATACGCAAGGTAACCTATCGGCCTTCCTGCTAGATTAATCACGCGGGTATTAAAGATGGCGTTGCTTTCGTAACGCTGCTTATTGAGCGTAGCGGTTCGCTGGATGCCGTCTGGATTGATTGTGCGTATATCGATGCGTTGGGCCTGCCTCAGCATATTGTTTACCGTGTTCGCGTTCGTGGTAAGGGAGCCGTTGATCTCCGATACACGGTCTCCACGCCTTAGACCCGCCTGGTAGGCCGGGGATCCTGCATTGGCGTATATGACGCGTACATCACTCGGATCATACTGGCCCACTTCAAAGCCGAAATCGTCACCAATGCCTTCAAGTGTGACGCGCGCTGTCTGGTCACCGTTTGTACGTTCTTCAATTTCTTCGATGTAGGAATATTTTAGTTGCGAGGAACTCAAGGGCGCTTCATAGGGTGCGCCGGTAGCCGGATTGACGGCATGCCGCAATAAATTAAATAGGGCTGTGCTGTATTGCTGAACCTCGGTGCCGGATGTTGCGTATTGGCGCGGGTTGAACGTAGTATAGGAGGGGAGTTCTTGCTGCCAAAGCCATACTTCATTGCTATACATGTAAATGGAATCGAGGATTCGTTCCGGGAGCGAACCGGTTTTGGGAATTGCAGCATAAGGATCGGGTTCTGCCGAATCTTTTTTGCAACTCGAAACCATGAGCGAAATGACGATGGAGAACCAGATGCTTTTATACATGTTTCAATAAAACCTATTAAAAGGATAAAATTCTTGTCAAAGATATGAAAAGTTGTACAGGTCGCGAGCATGCGCCGTTAAGTATAAAGGAGGGGTTGGAGTTTTTTTTGCAGGCGCTCCATCCGATCCGCGATATATTCGGCTGCCGTTGGCAAGAATTTCGGTTGTTGGATAAATTCTGCAAGCGAACAAGATGAATACATCATATTATCTTTTTTGGTTCTATCAATGCAAACGGATTGTGGGTTGATATTGCTACACCAATATCAAGAAATTAACCAATTACCCGGTATCGCGGCATGAATTGTTATTAAGAAAATCAAAACATGTGCCAAAGCAATATGGAATTCTATCCGGCAATAGCGGCAGACCCTGTAGAAGGCCCGCATTAAATGTAAAATGATTAGGTAATATCATCACAGACCATTAATAGCGGGGCATGATTATTGCCAATGGATAAAAAGAGGAGATAAATTTGTTATGGCCAAACATTTATTCATTATCAGGCATGCGAAATCGGACTGGAGCTTTGATGTTCGCGACTTTGAGCGGCCACTCAACGCCCGTGGATTTAAAAACGCCCCACAAATGGCCCTGCGGCTCGCCCAATATTCCGTCCTCCCCCAGCACTTGGTGAGCAGTCCTGCAAAACGAGCCATTACCACGGCGCAGATATTTGCCGAACATTTAAAGATGCCGGTGAAAAATATCCAAACCGACAACCGGATGTATGAAGCCGCACTCAACACATTGTTTCAAATCATAAACGAGCTGGATGATAGACACGATAGTGTAGCCCTTTTTGGACACAATCCCAGCTTTACCTTGCTGACCAATTATTTTGCTGATGAAAATGTCTATAACATTCCCACTTGTGGTATCGTGCATCTCCGCTTTGATGATGCTGAAGATTGGGCTTCATTGAGTGAAGGGACTGGAAAGCTGGCTTGGTTTGCTTACCCAAGGGACGGTGAGTGAGGTTATTTTAGACTGTAGATTGTAGATTTTAGATGGGCTGACAGCTGATAACCGATAGCTGAAAGCCGATTTTCCGTCATCTTTGCTCCTTATTCTTTTCATCTTTATGCTTATTTCCTTACTTTTACCCCCAGATGCCCAATAAGCTCCATAACGAAACATCACCTTATCTCCGGCAACATCAGCATAATCCCGTAGCATGGTACCCATGGGGAAAGGAAGCATTGAGTAAGGCTGTGTCGGAAAACAAACTTATCCTCGTTAGCATTGGTTATTCCGCTTGTCATTGGTGTCATGTGATGGAACGCGAAAGTTTCGAAAACGATGCAATAGCGGAAGTGATGAATAAGCATTTCGTGTCCATCAAGGTTGACCGAGAAGAACGGCCTGATATCGATCAAATCTATATGATTGCCGTGCAACTGATGACCAACAGCGGCGGTTGGCCGCTTAACTGCATCTGCTTGCCTGATGGTCGTCCCATCTATGGTGGTACTTATTTCCGGCCATCCGATTGGAAGAACGTACTGCTGCAATTGGCCGATATGTGGCGAGAAACCCCTGAAGTGGCATTCGACTATGCCGAAAGGCTGACCAAAGGCATTCAACAGAGCGAGCAACTACCCATAAACCGCATACCGGAAACGTATTCCGTGCAGGATGTTGAAGCCATCGTTACCCCCTGGAAACGCCTTTTCGACAAACAGGAAGGTGGCCATACGCGGGTGCCCAAATTTCCCATGCCAAGCAATTGGCTGTTTTTACTCCGCTATGGGGCATTGGCCCAAGATAAGGATGTGCTCAACCATGTGCATTTCACGCTCCGCAAGATTGCTTCGGGAGGTATTTATGACCACGTAGGCGGCGGTTTCGCGCGGTATTCGGTGGATGGCGAATGGCATATTCCACATTTCGAAAAAATGCTATATGATAATGCCCAACTGGTAAGCCTCTACGCCGAAGCTTGGCAGCAACGGCCTACCGACCAATACAAACGGGTGGTAGCTGAAACATTGGAATGGGTGCGGCGCGAAATGACTAGTCCGGAGGGAGGCTTCTATTGTGCATTGGATGCCGATAGCGAAGGCGTGGAAGGCAAGTTTTATATATTCCATCAAGCTGAAATTGAGGAAGTACTCGGAGAAGATGCCCCACTGTTCATCCGGTATTTTTCGGTCTCGGATGAAGGAAATTGGGAGGAAGAGCGGACGAATGTGCTGAAAGTCGACATGGAGGCAGACAAATTGGCGCAAGAAGTAGGATTTTCCGATTCGGAATGGGAAGCATACCTTGCCCAAGGCAAGCAAAAATTACTCGATTACCGGAATGATCGGGTACATCCAGGATTGGATAATAAGCTGCTGACATCATGGAATGCGTTGATGCTTAAAGGTTTTGTGGACGCATATCGGGTTTTTGATGACGCTGAATACTTGGAGATGGCACTGGGTAATGCGGAATTTTTGCGTCAACACGTCTATGCCGAAGATGGCGGTCTATTGCACCAACCGGCATCAAATGGAAAGACAATCGCTGGCTTCCTTGATGATTATGCATTTTGTATTGAAGCCTATATCGCGCTGTATGAAGCCACGTTTGAAGAGGTTTGGTTGGAAGAGGCTAAACGGCTAATGGAGTATGTGCTGGCCCATTTTTATGACAAGAAGGCTGCCGTATTCTACTATGCGTCGGACAAGGCTGAGCAACTCATTGCTCGCAAGCAAGAAATCATGGATAATGTAATCCCCTCATCCAGCTCTTCCATTGTGCGGCAGCTTTATCGGCTGGGCTTGGTTTTTGATGAACAGCGGTACAAGGATATTGCTTCACAGGCGTTAGCTAATGTGTTCCCACAGCTTGCTTCATATGGTTCTGCATATTCCAATTGGGCAACGCAGCTGCTGGAAGAAGTGTATGGGTGTTATGAAATCGTGCTTACCGGCCCGGATTGGTTGACTATGCGTAGGGCCCTAGATAAGCACTACCTGCCAAACAAAATGATATTGGGGGGAACAAAGGGTACACTCCCGTTGTTAGCAGGTAAAATGGGCAATGAAACACAAGCTTATGTCTGTAAAGATAAGACTTGTAGCATGCCTACAACAGGCATAGATGAATTGATGAAATTAATTATATGAACCGGATGCGGTTAGTGCATCCATAAAAATTGAAACAAATGACTATAGCAGCTAACAGCGTAGTAACGTTGACTTACAAACTCCATACTGTGGAGGATGGTACCAAAACTTTTGTAGAAGAGGCCGGCAAGGATAATCCATTGGATTTCATGTTCGGAGCGGGCATGATGTTGCCAAAATTCGAAGAAAACATTGCTGGATTAACAAGTGGAGATACAACGGATTTTGAATTATCCGCTGAAGATGCCTACGGTGAGGTAAATGAACAGGCCGTTACTTCACTTCCTGTTGATATGTTTAAGGAAAGTGGTATCCCTGCCGTAGGGCAAATTTTGCCATTGCAAGACAACCAAGGCAATCAATTCCGTGGACAGGTCACTGATGTGAGCCCGGAAGAAGTGGTAGTCGATCTCAATCACCCAATGGCAGGGCAAAATCTACATTTCGATATTGAAGTGCTTGCGGTACGTGAAGCCACACCTGAGGAATTGGCCCATGGGCATTCGCATGGTCCCGATGGGACACAAGAGCATTAATCGGGATCTTATCACCCATTAAAAACTTCATAGATTTACCGCCTAAAGTGGTAAACCTATGAGGTTTTAATAGCCCTTAGCATCTCTCGCTTGCCGGGAGCTCCTTGCACCTTTTCAATGGTAAAACCCAATCCTTTCATGCACCGTTTGAGATGCCCGGTGATAGCATAGGTAACGAATATGCCGCCTGGTTTTAAAAACGTGCATACATGCCGCAACGTTTCTTCCGTCCACATCGCTGGTTGGCGTATGGCGGCAAAAGCATCGAAATACAAAACATCGAATAGTTTTACGGTGCTGAATTGCAATGCTTCACATTGCGCGACCTCCAGCTGACATGTGTCGTGGATTTGCTGTACAGTACGCAGGCTATCCGTATATCGAGACAAGAACGATGCCCATAACCCCTGGGAAACATAAGCATCATATCCCGTTTGAGAAATGACCGTTGCCGATAGCGGAAAAGCTTCCACGCCTGTATAGTCCAGTGCCACCCCATTTAAGCGGCAGTAATCTGCACTGAGCAGGAAATTAAGCCCTGTCCCAAACCCAACCTCCAATATAGATACGGCATCCGGATGTTGCGATTCCAGAAAATGGCGTAGTCCCATGCTGAGAAACACGTGCTTGCTTTCCTGAACGGCGCCGTGTCGGGAATGGTAATGTTCGCCGATTTCAGCATGATACAGGGTCTTGGATCCATCGGATGTGACAACAAATTCTATCATGTTATGCAAACTTAAAATAATTCCATTACTTTAGTGTCCAACATGACGACTCAACGTGGCAATTTCCTGAAGAATTACGGGAGCATCCTGCTCTTATTGCTAGGTATTGTGATAGGGAGCATCATCGGTGGCTTTTTCCCAGGTATCGTGGTATGGCTCAAGCCTTTGGGAGATATTTTTCTCAACCTATTGTTTGCCGCTGTTATACCCTTGTTATTTTTTGCCATAGCGTCTGCTGTAGCCAATATCGACGGTTCACAGAAATTGGGGCGTATCATTTCTACCATGATAGCGGTTTTTTTGTCTACCGTGCTCATAGCGGCGGTACTTACCATTGTTGCGCTATGGTTCTTTCCCGTAGAAGCACCACAAGCTTCGCAGGAGGTCGCCGAAGAAGTGCTGCGGGGAAATCCGAATGATACATGGGGTGATAAGTTGGTGAGGTTTGTCACGGTAGATGAATTCTACAAGTTATTGTCAAGGGAAAACATGTTGGCTTTTGTTATTTTTTCCTTTCTTGTGGGCATCTCCGCCATGCGGTCGGGCGAAGTGGGTGCACCATTCAGGAAATTTCTGTCATCGGGCAACGAGGTGATGAAACAATTGTTGATCCTGATTATGAAAGTGGCTCCTATTGGTCTGGGTGCTTATTTCGCTTACCAAGTGGGTACCATTGGTCCCGAGCTTTTCGGATTTTATGCCAAACCATTGGGGTTATACTATATCCTTGGCCTATTTTATTTTATCGTATTCTTCAGCCTATATGCTTATGTCGCTGGAGGTAGGCAGGGCATAACCAAGTATTGGAAAAACAACATAATGCCGTCGGCCACGGCTATCAGCACATGCAGCAGCATTGCTACCATGCCGACGAACTTAGCAGCGGCATCTAAAATGGGTATCCCAGCATCTGTAGCTAATGTGGTTATTCCGTTGGGAACCACCTTGCACAAAGATGGCTCATCCATGTCCAGCATCGTTAAGATATACGTAGCTTTCGTACTCATTGGGTGGGATTTCTTTGACCCGATGACATTAATCATGGCATTGGGTATCACCGTGTTGGTGAGCATCGTAGCCGGAGGCATCCCCAATGGGGGGTATATCGGTGAGATGCTGATGATTTCGGTATATGGGTTGCCCACGGAAGCTATCCCAGCAGTCATGATCATTGGCACCTTGGTAGACCCAATGGCCACATTGCTCAACGCAACGGGCGACTCCGTGGCTGCCATGCTGGTCAGTAGGTTTGGATTGAAGCGTAAAAGATTGAACACGGATGACGCGGGTTGAGCGGATAAAGACGGATTTACTCCTACCATATATTCAATTCCAGACCTCCCGGAGTGGGGGCAGTGGTGGCCAAAATGTAAACAAAGTGGAAACCAAAGTCACGTTGCTATTCGATATTGATGCGACGACGGTGTTTTCTGAAGTGGAGAAGGACCGCATCAAGCAGCGGCTAAGGAATCGTTTACAAGCAGATGGATTGCTGCAAATACATAGTCAACAGACCCGTAGCCAGCTGAAAAACAAGGAAATTGCCCTTCAGAAATTGGTGGAATTGCTTTCATACGCGCTCAAAACCGAAAAACCGCGTAAAACTACCAAACCGTCTAAAGCTGCTGTGCAGAAGCGCCTTGACGCCAAGCGCCAACAAGCACTACGGAAGATTAATAGGAAGAAAGATTGGTTATGAATGGAACAATAGAACGCGGATGACACGGATTTGGCGGATGATCACAGGTTTACAGCACAATGCTTTCTCATACGCTTGCTCTAAAAATCCGTGCTAATCTGTTCAATCTGCGTCATCTGCGTTCCAATATCAATACCGATAACTCAACCCCAAAGACCCATATTGGTGCCTGAAGAACATCCCTGGTAATTCTTTGGTATTAAAAATATATTGCATATTGAGCGTCAGGGAATTTCGCGCATACGTTACGCCGAAATGGTTAGACAATACCCAACGGGAGGGCTCATAGGTAACAGGCCCCTTATCACGACGGAATAACCCTCCTTGTATCGTCGCGTCATAAATGACCAGATTCAATTGTGGCCTAAAATAGGCAAATAACTCGCGCTTCACCGCCATATTCCTCGACTGTAACCGGCCAGACCAATGGGCGGATTGGTGTAGGGGATTGATTTTGCCCCACCTGAATGTTGGGGAGGCAGCTAAGGAGGTATGGTTTGATCCAAGGGTTGCTTCTGTGTATGCTGAAATATCAAACCATTGGCGCTTGTTGCGATATAGTAAACCGCCATACCGGATTGAGGCATCCAAGCCAAAGGCATTTTCCAACTGGTACTCCCAGCCTGCGATTTCATATAGTCTCAATACCCTGTGGATACTTTCCTGGAACTGCCGACCCAATGCGCGCTGTCCGATGGTGCCGATTTCTGCTGTGAAAGATAAGAACGTTTCGTTGGCAAAATATCGGTCTACATTGGCAGCTAGAAAAAGATAGGCGGTAATTGGGCGATCTACCTCCTCTATGCGGTGAATCTGGGCAGTATAAGCATTATACATCTTTTGCCCCATTGTAATACCCCATAGCCTATTCGTTTCTTTGGGTGCCAATGCTGTGCTATCCACTGTTTTACGGATATTGAAAAACAACCCATTGGTATAGTATTGGTCTTGCCTGTTAAACAGGTAGAGGTCATTGTCGTTTTGGAAATGGATTTCCAACCGAGGCATTTTTTGTGCCAGGCATGAAACGAAGGCAATTAGCAATATACCGGTTGAAATACTTTTCCTACCGGCAGGCATTCGTGCAAAGCCGCTATTTTTATTGTATAGGTGGTTGGGCATTGCCTGATTTACAATTCTTCATTATATACAGTTCTCCATACACTGCATTGGCAAACATAAGATATTTTTATGGATTTGGCCATAAGCTTGAACTACAATAACCCTGTGCCTTTATGCCTGTAAAGCAATATAATTTAGAACGATTCTAAAAAATACCAATAACTTGCAATATTCGTAGCTTCATATTTCAATTCGTAATTTTGCATTTCGGTATTAATCCATTGGGGGATAATGACATGAAGAAAAGTTCGGTAATAGGTATCATCGTTATCGCTATTGCCATTGCGATGATTATTGTGATATATGCGGATTCGAGTACCTATTCCACATTCACGGAAGCGAGGGAGAAACAATCTGAACTATATGTGGTGGGTGTGCTCAACAAGGCAAAAACACTATATTATGACCCTACGGTAGATGCCAATCATTTTTCGTTTCATATGTACGACAATGACAGCACCGAATGCAAAGTGGTGTTCAGGGGTGCAAAGCCACAGGATATCGAGCGTTCGGAGCAAATCGTACTGACGGGTAAGATGGTGGGAGATGAGTTCCACGCCAGTAAAATTCTGATGAAGTGCCCTTCTAAATACAACCAAGACGAGGTCGAAGTGATTGAGGCGTCAACGGCCCAAATTATGGGGTTTACTGAAACACCAACCGATAATTGATTTGACGTAGATGGATATAAATTATGTAGGTGAAAGCCTTTTGCCCGGCAAAATAGGCCAGTTCTTTGTTATTCTTTCCTTTGGAACCGCGTTGCTGTCCTGCATCAGTTATTATTTCGCTACTCGGCACAAGGAAGACCATTCGTGGCAAAAAATCGCCCGTATTGCTTTCTGGATCAATATTGTATCGGTATTAGGGCTGGGCAGTTGCCTCTATTACATTATTTACAACCACCTTTTCGAGTATCATTATGCTTGGGCGCATTCTTCCAGGTCTTTGCCCACGCACTACATTATTTCTAGTTTTTGGGAAGGACAAGAGGGGAGCTTTTGGCTGTGGATGTTTTGGCAAGGCATGCTGGGAATACTATTGGTATTCCGAGCCAAAGGTTGGGAAACTCCGGTGATGACCATCATCATGCTATGTCAGGCGGTACTGGGTTCCATGCTGATTGGTATTGAAATTTTTGGGGAACGCGTGGGAAGTTCGCCTTTTATCTTATTACGGGAAGCCATGCAGGGGCCCATTTTTTCCGACCCCAATTACGTTAGCATGATAGCCGATGGTACAGGCCTTAATCCGTTGCTTCAAAATTATTGGATGGTCATCCACCCTCCAACGCTGTTTTTAGGGTTTGCAGCAATGGTCGTGCCTTTTGCCTATGCTGTAGCTGGCCAGTGGCAGCAACGCTATAAAGAATGGATGAAGCCAGGATTACCCTGGGCGTTGTTCGCTGTGATGACCTTAGGGGCAGGTATTATCATGGGATCATTCTGGGCCTATGAAGCACTCAATTTCGGTGGTTTTTGGGCTTGGGATCCAGTAGAGAATGCTTCCATTATTCCATGGCTTACCTTGATCGCGGCCGTACATGTAATGGTTGCCTACAAAAATTCCGGTCATTCTTATTTCACGGCCACCTTTTTGGTCATGATCAGTTTTGTGTTGGTGATCTATGCCTCATACCTCACCCGTAGCGGTATATTGGGGGAAACGTCGGTACACTCTTTCACCGATTTGGGCTTGTTTTGGCAATTGATCGCATTCAATGTGATTTTCCTGGCCATCATGGTATACTTACTTGTGAAGCATAAGAAGCGTATGCCATCCACCCAAAAAGAAGAAGACATTTATTCCCGCGAATTTTGGCTATTCATTGGCGCATTGGTGCTCTCGGTAGCGTGTGTTCAAATCATTGCTTCCACTTCTATCCCGGTATTTAATGCGGTATTTGGTACTAAGGTAGCTCCACCAATCGATCCGGTACAACATTACAATAAATGGCAGGCTGGTTTTGCCGTGGTGATCGGCATACTTTCAGCCTTTACACAATTCATGAAATACAAGCGGACGGATGTCCGCAAATTCTATGTGTCAGCTATCGCCTCGTTGGTGGTGGCCGTGGTGATAACAGCCATCGTGGTGTATGTCACCAAAGTATATACCAATTTCATGTATATCCTGATGGTTTTTGCCGCGACGTATACGATTGTGGCCAACGGCCGGATATTGGGTGAAGCCATCAAGGGAAAATGGAAACTCACCGGTTCGGCGGTGGCACACATCGGATTTGGGCTGTTGCTCATCGGTGCATTGGTGGCAGCTGCTACCAATGAAGTGATTTCTGTAAACAACAGCGGTTATATCGCTGTAGCTGGCTTTGACCAAGTGGAAAAACCGGGCGATAACCTATTCCTCACCGAGGATGAACCCGTACAGATGGGGGATTACCGCATTACCTATGTAGGAGATAGCGTAGTTCCTCCCAATGTGTATTACAAAATCAATTACGAAAAAATAGACGAGGAAACAGGCAGGGTCACCGAAAGCTTCCAACTCCGCCCTTTTGCACAGAATAACCCACAAATGGGGGGGCTTATTGGTACACCAGACACACGGCATTACCTCACTCATGATATTTACACCCTCATCACCGCAGCGATGTCTGATACACACCAGCAAAGCCAAGGAGCGGATGAACAGACCGGTTTTGAGGATTACGAAGAGCCAGCGATCTATGAAACCAATATCGGCGATACACTACGCTACCGCAATGGGTATATCGTGGTGACAGGTATTAACCGAAATGCCACATTGCAGAATATCCCAAAAGGGGAAGATGATGTCATCGTGGGGCTTCACTTGAATGTGCACACCGCCGAAGGTCAAATGTACGAAGTGGAACCTGTATTCCTCATCAAAGATGGCGCCACATACGATTTTAGCAAGGATGTGGAAGAGCAGGGGCTACGGTTCCGGTTTAGCAACATCATGCCGGAAAAAGACAAGCTGGAGCTGATGGTATACCAGAAACCCGTGCCCGAGAAGAAGTGGGTGGTCTTTAAAGCCATCAAATTCCCCTACATCAACTTCCTTTGGTGCGGAGCCATTGTCATGACCATCGGTTTCTTCATGGCTATCCTTCGCCGCAATAAAGAAATCAAACCCGAAAAAACCTGATGGACGTCATATTGCTTGGCAGCGGAAATGTGGCTACGCATCTTGGCAAGGCGCTTACCGAGGTCGGGCATCGGATTGCCCAAGTGTATAGCCCCTCGAAAACCAATGCCGAATTGTTGGCAGAGGCATTAAAGGCGAAAGCTATCGACAACCTTGCCGATGTCGACTCCCAAGCCGATGCCTATATCATTGCCGTGAAAGACGATGCCATAGCGCAGGTAGCTTCCCAATTACCCACTCACCTAAAGGGTCTTGTTGTGCATACCGCAGGGAGTGTGGATGCGACCGTCCTTGCAGCGTATACTATGCATTATGGTGTGTTATATCCGCTCCAAACCTTTTCGAAAGCCAAGGCTGTTGATTTTTCATCCATACCTTTGGCTATTGAGGGGGCAGATGAGGCCACCTATGTACAGTTGGAAAATTTGGCAAGCAGTTTGTCAAACCGAGTTTTTCCCTGCGATTCAAAGCAGCGCCTTTCACTCCATGTAGCGGCAGTGTTTGCCTGCAATTTCACTAATTATCTCTATTCCATCAGTGCCGATATCCTCTACGAACATAATCTTGACTTCGATGTCATCAGGCCGCTTATTCTCGAAACAGCCGAAAAGGTGATGATACATCTACCCGAGGATGTGCTGACGGGACCGGCGGTACGGAATGATAGGGGTACGATAGAAAAACACTTGGAAATGTTAGAAGGTCACCCTGATTTGAAGGAACTATATGCCCGGATGAGTAAACAACTACGGCAATATAAGAAGTAAGTATAATAGCAACCCGCTCGAAATAGTCGTAGTGCACTAATGCTCTTCAAACTGGCTTTTGATGCGTTCGAGGTTGTCAATCATTTCCTGAATGCGCGTGTTCTCGTTGTTGATGTATTGTTTCATGAAGATGAAATGGCAAATCAAGAACCAGAAAACGATGAACAGAATGAAACCGATGAACGTCCAAAACGGTAGCACGAAATACATTTCAATGGCATAGAAAGCAAACGCCGCAGCGACACAGGTTTCATAGATGGCGTAATTACGGGTGTTGAAGCGATTGCGCCGCTGTTTGAACGTCTTGAGGTAATCGATATAATCCTGTGGTTTTGACAGTAGCTCGTGGCTCTTGCTGATTTTACGGTAATCGCGCAGCTGGTTCACAAAATAATAACCGATACAGCCTATCATGATCGCTAAGGCAAGGTACGTTGTCCATGTCGAAAATTCAACGGTCACACACATCCACAGCAGCACCACTACCGCCACCCCAATAGCCACACTTTGCCAGAAGAGCTTCTTGGCAATCGCAGTTTTACTGCCACTGACACGTTTCAGAATCGTTTCAAAGCTAACGCTTGACTCCGGCTCCTGCCGTTGCCAAAGCTGTTGTATATCATCAAACCCTTTCATTTCTATTGTATATTTCGGTTAGCTTATGTTTTATCCGATGTATTTTCACACGGAGGTTGCCCTCGGAGATACCGGCCACTTCGGCAATCTCGGGATAAGGTACCTCATCCAACACCATGGTAATGATAATACGTTCATTTTCTTCCAACTGTGCAATGGATTTGTATAATAATGCAATTTGTTCCTGTTTTTCGGATGGCTCCTCCGAGTAGTTTTCGATGATGTTGTCGTTGAGTTCGTCGGTCGCCCGGCGCTTTGCCGTACGCAGGTAGGAAAGGCAGGTATTTACGGCGATGCGGTATATCCAAGTAGAGAGTTGTGATTGGTTGCGGAACTTATCGAGGTTTTGCCATACCTTGATAAAGGTTTCCTGCATCAAGTCATTTGCCGAATCGCCATCACCGGTATAACCATAACAGAGATGGTAAACTTTTTTGGAGTTATCATCAAACAGTTGCTGGAATAATAAACGTTGGTTACTCATAGACAGCAGTTACGTGATATTGGACGCCATTAGGTTTTACCTGTTACAAACTAAGCTATTTTGCCTTTCTTTTACAAATGCTTACGGATCACCCTGGCAACTATTAGTGATCAATTTCCCTATCCTAGTAGACTCAGCGGGTCTTCGTGTTGCATTTATACCCTAAACTACTACAAAGCGCTCGCAAAAAGTACCTGTATAGGGCTGAAGTGCTTCCACCGATTATGTTGCAATAGCAAGAAAGAATTTATTAGTTTTGTTGCTTGAAAGGTATCACCTTTCTGAATGCTTATTGTAAACCGAAGAATAAAAGAGAAGATTTATTAACAATCATGTAATGATGAGTTTTTGTAGGTAAGCGAAATTTGACGCGGAGCATATCTAGGTTACCTTTTGTACAAAAATGTAATACGAAAGAATGTTATGAAGAACCGCTACAACGCGTATTCAGATGAACAGCTTATTAGTCGTTTAATAGAAGACGATTCCCGGGCGTTTTCGGAAATCTATAGCCGGTACGCGGAGAAATTGTATATACATGTACGGAATAAGACCCAAGATAGGGAGGCCTCAAAAGATTTGGTTCAAGAATTATTTGCTTCATTGTGGCAAAATCGCGCAGCGTTGCGCGCGGACATCAGCCTATCGGGTTATTTATTTGCGGCAATAAAATACCAAACTATCAATTGGATCGCTCGGAGGAAACACAACGATAAATACATCCATACGCTGCTTACCCACAGTTTTATGGATAATCAAAGCGCCGATACACGCATACTTGAGACGGAGGTCAAGCAACAAATCGAGGAAGAAATCAGCCAACTCCCCAAAAAAATGCAAGCTATTTTCCGAATGAGCCGGGAGCAGCATCTCAGCCACAGAGAAATCGCCCAAACGCTTTCCTTATCAGAAAGTACCGTCAAAAAGCAAGTCAACAATGCACTGAAGACACTTCGTCTCAAATTCGGTGCTTACCTCCTGATGTTGGTGATCCTGGCAGCATGACGGATACCCTACTATAATTTTTTCTATTTTTTTCTACGCCTTAGCTATGGTTCGATTGATATGTATCAATAGGGGAGCACATGTATACCAGCAGTCATGGATAAAGATCAAATCAATCGACTATTAACGCGCTATCTTGCGGGCGAATGCACGGCGGAGGAGCATGCATTGCTGGAGCGCTGGTACCAGCAATTAGAGCCGTCCCCCTCGTCAGCCCCCATACCGGAGGAAGAAGTACGGGCAGATGTCGAGGAGATACGCAATCAACTCCTTCCACGAAATAAGAGACTACGCATCGGTTGGATTCCCAAGACATTTGCCGCGGCAGCATTGCTCCTAGCGATTGTGTGGTATGGTCGTCCGTATCTCGACCAGATGGACAGCAGCATTGCGTCTACACAGACGGTGCTATTGGATGCGGCCGACATTTACCCAGGCGGAGATAAAGCCACGTTGACACTTGCTGATGGTCGGCAATTGGTGCTGGAAAACGCCGATTCAGGGATGATTGCTAGCCAGGCCGGCGGTCAGATCTATAAGAATGATGAAGGTACGCTGTCGTATCGACTAGGTGCGGGCGACACGAGTATAGCGCCTTCGTACCATACGATCAGTACGCCCCGAGGAGGGCAGTACAAGCTTCGCCTACCAGACGGCACGTTGGTCTGGTTGAATGCTTCCTCATCAGTGACTTATGCGGCCAATGTCTTTACTGAAGACCGTACTGTGAAGCTCCAGGGGGAGGCCTATTTCGATGTAGCTCAAGACCGACACCATCCATTCAAAG
This sequence comes from Parapedobacter tibetensis, assembly GCF_024704835.1. Lineage (GTDB taxonomy): Bacteria > Bacteroidota > Bacteroidia > Sphingobacteriales > Sphingobacteriaceae > Parapedobacter > Parapedobacter tibetensis. The sequence goes on along the minus strand of NZ_JAMXBE010000001.1, from coordinate 549,753 downwards.
TCATCACCGAAAGCCAGGAGGCGGAAGTGTTGGGTACGCAGTTCAACATCAATAGCTATAACGACGAGCCGAGCACCAAAACCACCCTGATAGAAGGGTCTGTACAGCTCACATCGCTTGGCTCCATGAAACCCATTGTCCTCAAGCCCAATCAGCAAGCAACCGTAAACGCGGGCAATGCCATCACGATTAGCCAGGTAGATGTGGCCGATGCTATCGCGTGGAAAAACGGCTTGTTTCGCTTCAACAATTCGGACATCGAAGTGGTCATGCGTCAAATCGCCCGCTGGTATGACGTAACGGTCGTATTTGAGGGTGAAAAACCAACAATGAAATTGTGGGGAGAAGTATATCGGCACGACAATGCAGCCAAGGCGATGGAAATGCTCAGCTACTTCGGACTGAAATACCGCATTGAAATGAAAGGGGATGAAAAACGGATCGCCATACTCGCCAAAGATTAACTAACCATAAGGAGGAACAATATGAACGATACAGAACGCAGCACTTAATTCCACCGAAGGGGTAACGAAAAACGTCTTCTGACTGCCATCAGAAGACGAAAATGTGAGTTAACCCATTGATGGATAATCCCAAACGAACGTAGAATTAATTATTAACCCAACATCACAAAGGTAATGAAATTTCAGTTGTGCACAATGGCCATTTCATTGAAATGGCGCCCATGGTTAGCGTGGGAACCAATACGTTTTTTAACACATCGACATCTTTTTTCTTGGAATATTATCATGCGGTTTTACCTATTGATTGGCGCGATCATACTTCCCTTTCTGCAATTGTCCTTTGCCGGTCATGCACAAGGGGTCTCCATCCGATTGAACAACGCCCCGATTGCGCAGGTATTCAAGGCTATCAAGGAGCAAACAGGCTACGTGGTGGTACACAATGACCCCCAGTTGTCGCGGATGCATGTATCCGTGCAGCTAAAGGACGCCACGGTACAAGAAGTGATGCAAACAGCTTTAACGGGCAAGCCCTACTCCTTCAAGATTGTGGATAGCAATATCCTTGTTAGGTATGAGCGCCACCCAGTGGGAGTTGTGGTGGCGGCGCCGATCGTGCAGCAGCAACGGACTATAAACGGCATTGTAATATCCAGCGAGGGGGAGCCGTTGGCCGACGTCACGGTATCGGTAAAGGGCACGAATTTGGCCACCGTTACGGATGCACAGGGAAGATATAGCCTGGTGTTGCCCGCTGCGGGCGAGCCTAGTCTTGTTTTTAGCCTATTGGGCTATGGACAGCGGGAAGTTTCCATGAAGGGCGAAGGAACAACCATCAATATTACGCTGCAATCTGTGGTGAGCGACCTCGATGAAGTGGTGGTAGTGGGCTATGGTATCCAAAAGAAAGTGAACCTTACCGGCGCAGTAGACCGGATTGACGGCGAGCGGCTTGCAGCTTTGCAGGTAAACACCATTGGAGAGGCCCTGCAGGGCCAGGTGGCTGGGGTCAACGTCGGCATAGCAGATGGAAAGCCGGGCCGAGCGGCGTCGTTCAATATCCGGGGAACCACCTCCATAAATGAGGGCGGCCCGCTCATCGTCATCGATGGCGTGCCCCAGTCGGGTACAGACTTGAACAACATCCCACCTCAGGATATCGAAGATATTTCCATCCTGAAAGATGCCGCCTCCACCGCCATCTACGGAGCAAGGGCCTCGTTCGGGGTGATTCTCGTAACCACCAAGAAGGGGAGGAAGGACGGTGTGCAAATCCAGTACAGCAATTACTTCGGATATAGCGCTTCTACACGAGTTCCGGAAGTATATGACAACCCCATGGATTACCTGGAAATCAACCAAAACGAGTTCAACGGGAATATTGGCCAAACCTATTGGACCGATGCCCAAGTAGAATATCCCAAGCAGGTAGCGGCCGATCCATCACTTCCTTATGCGCAAGTGGCGGAAATCGGCGGACGCCCCAACCTGCTTGTGGGCGGAAAGGTATACAATTATTATAAGGAGTGGCTGCGCAAATATACCCCCAAACAGAACCACCGGCTGAATGTCAATGGGGGGACTGACAGGTTCCAATACTATGTCTCTGCGGATTTCAACTACGAGGAAGGTCTCATTAAATTCAAACCCGAAAAGATAAACCGCTACGGCTTGAGGTCTAACTTGAATTACAAGATCAATGACCACATCTCCATCTTCAACTATACAACGCTGGTAAAGCGCGACGAGGAGCATCCCAACCAGTTCCTGTATAACTTCACGTCAAACGTATTCCGTTTCATTGAAAATTCGCATCCGATGATGCCGGAATATGTGGAGGTGGACGGCCAATCGGTGCCTACAGATCTCGGATTCTACAAGGAATTCCTACGTGACAAATCCGGCATTCAGGATGACGACCACGATGCGAAGAGTACCTTGGGACTTGATATGTCGTTTCTGGATAACGACCTGAAAGTACACGTTGATGCCACCTACCAGTTCCGCAACGTTGCGCGTTTGCGATGGTGGGACAACGCGGGACCCTACCTCTCCAACTCGTTCAATAACCGCAACATCGTGTTGGACTTTTACTCAGATGCTGGGCCGGCCAAAGTGTACCGTAGCCAGGGCAATACCACCACGCACAACATCAATGCCTATGCTACCTACAGCAAGGTGCTGGGTGGCCATGATTTTACCATCATGGGCGGTTATAACCAGGAAGCTTACGACTACCGCTATAACTATGGTGAACGCATAGGCCCGCTGGCGCTGCCCCAACGCGCGCTAAACCTCGCCACAGGCATGGCCCAAGTGAGCGATGAAGATAACCGGAACTCCTCACGAAGCGTATTTTCGCGAGTGAACTACAATTGGCAAGGCAAATACCTCTTCGAAATAAACGGCTCGTATTTTCTTAGTTCAAAATTTACCAGGGAAAACCGCGGCCAAGGGTTCATCGCGGGCTCCGCGGCGTGGCGCCTCTCGGAAGAAGGGTTCTTCGACCCATTGAAATCCGTAGTGAACAACCTGAAAATCCGTGCTTCTTACGGCAGTATCGGCAACGCCAATATCGGCTCGTATGATTACCTTCCGATCCTGAATGTAGCGTTGTCTAATTTTACCCTCGATGGCGAGCGCGTGAGCTACACGTCTGTGCCCGCACCACGGTCGCCCAATTTCACATGGGAAACCATCGAAACCCTCGGAGGTGGGATAGACTTTGCCTTCCTCCGCAACCGCCTGGTCGGATCGTTCGACTATTACCAGCGCACCACAATGGATATGCTGGCCAACTTCAGGTCGCTACCCTCGGTGTTCGGTGCCAACGTACCCAAGGAAAATATCGCCAAGCTACGCAACCGCGGATGGGAACTTAGTGTGGGCTGGGCAGACCGGATCCGGTTGGGAGGCAGCGAGTTCGGTTACGGTGTGCGGGCCAACCTGTCTGACTACAAGTCGGTGATAACGGATTACTACAACCCCACAAATTACCTGCAAGATTACTACGTGGGCCAAGTAATCGGCGAAATTTGGGGACTCAACACGTTGGGTTACTTCCTGACCGATGAAGAGGCGCAGAATAGCCCCTTGCTAGCCACCAGCGCCTATAAATCGTATGCGGCGGCTGGTACCATCAAGTTCGAAGATGTAAACAACGATGGCGTAATTTCGTGGGCAGACCGCACGCTGGATAACCCCGGCGACTACCAGGTAATCGGTAACTCGACACCCCGATATCAATTCGGCATCACCCTGAATGCTGCCTGGAAGGGGTTCGATTTCAATGCTTTTTTCCGGGGGGTAGGCAAACAGGATATCTATCCGGGCTCTGAGGCGGTCAACTTCTGGGGCCCTTATAACCGTAAGTACCAGGTGATGCTCAAGCACACCGTAGAAGAACGGTGGACTCCCGAAAACCCCAACGCATATTTTCCCCGTCCGCAGGGATATGTCGCCTTGGCGTCGAACGATCTCGGCCAACCGCAAACGAAATATTTGCAGGATGCTTCATTCATCCGGTTGAAGAACTTGGTCATTGGCTATACGGTCAGCAAACCACTCCGGAAGATCCCGTTGAGCAGTATCCGGATTTATGCTTCCGGTCAAAACCTTTGGGAAGCTACCGGCTTACACTTCAGTTTGGATCCAGAGGGCTTGGTAAAAGATCCCGATGCGAATGCTCGCAATGTGGGATTAGGCACGGCATATCCCGTGCAACGGGTTTATTCATTTGGCATACAAGCCAATTTTTAAAACAAGTAGTTACAAGCACTTCATAATCAATAACGAAATGAAACGATTTTCTTTGATTTTATCCACCATGGTCCTGATGGCCAGTTGTAATGATAGGTATTTGGACTTGGAGCCCACCACGCAGATCGGCGAATCTGATGCTTTCTGGGCGAACGAAAGCGGTCTGGAGAGTTTCTCCAACAGCTTCTACAACGACATCGCACGGGAAGATTTCACGCGCGATTTTGCGAGCGATAATGTTGAGCACCGCACCAATCCACCAGCCATCCGGCGGAAAGATTACGTCTTTCCGACATCCCTGGGCAGCGGTGGGTGGAGTTGGACACAGTTGCGCAACATTAATTATTTTATCGAAAAAAGTGGCGAATCGACCATCTCCGCTGACGTTAAGCTGCAGTATCTCGCCTTGGGCAGGTTCTTCCGAGCATGGTTCTACTTCAGGAAGGTACAGCAATTTGGTGATGTGCCTTGGTACTCCACCGTGTTGAACACCACTGACGATGAACAACTTTATAAGCCACGCGACAGCAGGGAGCTGGTGATGGATTCGGTCATGGCCGATATCCAGTTCGCAGCAACACACCTATCTGAAACTAAATCCAAGAACCGGATTACCAGGTGGACCGCCCTTGCCTTGCAATCCCGTATTGCACTATATGAGGGCACTTGGCGTAAATATCATATGGATGCGGGCCTTACTAATGCCGAGCGCTTCCTCGAATTGGCTGTGGCTGCGAGTGAAACGCTCATGCAAAGTGGCGTATATGCATTGTATAGTACCGGTAGCCCAAACACCGACTATTTCAACCTCTTCCAGCCGAAGGATACCTATACAGAGGAGGTCATCCTCGCACGTTCATCGGATACGCAGACCTTCTATTACACACCATTATTCACTTCCAATGGCAACTATGGAGCCACCCGAGATCTCGTATCTTCGTACCTTATGGCTGATGGGCGCACCTTCCCAGTGGCCTATCCCAACGAAACGCAACGGCAGGAAATGGACTACTATGAAGAATTTGCCGACCGTGATCCACGACTATGGCAAACGCTGGTGTATCCGGGATATGTACGCGTAGGCACCACGGAAAAGACCGTCACGGATTTCGCCCAAAACGCTACCGGATACATGATCCATAAGCACGTAGGGCCACCCATCGAAGACCAAGGGGGTGGATACCGCGACGTGATCATTATCCGCTATGCGGAAGTGCTGTTGAACTACGCCGAAGCGAAGGCCGAGTTGGGGCAGCTTGACCAGCACGGGTTAGACCAATCCATCAACAAGATACGTGAGCGCGTGGCGTTGCCACCCCTTCAAGCGGATGTTGCCCTCGATGCCACCCAGCAGGTGCTTTATCCCGATGTTGCAGACGCGTTGCTGCTCGAGGTAAGGCGCGAACGGCGGATTGAACTGGCTTTTGAGGGGTTTCGACCGGACGACCTCAAACGCTGGAAAGCCGGTCACCTGTTCCGCAAAACGTACGAGGGCATCTACATACCCGGTTTGCAGGAATACATCGACCTGGACCGCGATGGCCAGCCCGACCTCTACGTGTATCTGAGCAGCCAATCGGCTCCAGGTAACCAGCTTTCGGGTGTGCAGTATTTCCGTATGGCCAATGTGCACGGGCTTTCCGGAGGTACCGAAGGCCGTATCAGGCCATTCAACCAGCAATTGCCTGCGTTCGAAGATTGGGAGTACCTCAATCCCATCCCTACGGAAGAGCTCACCCTGAACCCGAACCTGGAGCAAAACGAAGGATGGCAGCCTTGATAATTAAACATAAACAATGACACGATCATTCATCATCATTTTGGCGGGGTTGGCTGCATGCAGCCAACCCGACAGCCAGCAGCGTAACGGCGGGGAAACACCGTTGGTTTCACTTTACGCCTGTGGCGACGACCAAGTGTATCACCTCGATATCCACGCGAATGGCCATGCCGATACGGTTTGGCACTGGCGCGCCGCCGAAACCGAAAACCTACCGCCGGAATACTTGCCCAAGCTGCGGTCGATCGATGACTGCAAACCCTCGGTTGATGGAAAACAACTGTTGGTTAGTTCATCTTCAGGCGCTACCGTATTGATCGATATCCAAGAGAAAACGGCATTGTTCTATGCGAGTACACCCAATGCCCATTCGGTAGAATTTCTGCCAAATAACCGCATAGTGGTAGCCAACTCCACCGCATCGGGGGGTAATAGCCTGGAAATATACGACAGCTCGCAGCCGGAGCACGTGCTGTTCAAAGACACGTTGTATTCTGGCCATGGGGTAGTATGGCAGCCCAGCTCACAGCGTTTATATGCATTGGGCTATGACCGGCTTTTAGCTTATGAACTGGTGGATTGGGAAACAGCGCCGACGCTTCGCCAGGTAGACAACTGGACGCTACCCGATAATGGTGGACATGATTTATCGGCCATTGATGGTGATCATATGCTGGTGACGACACATAAAAACGTATGGCAGTTTGAAGCATCCACGGGTTCGTTCACCCCTTTTGAACCTCTTTTGGATGTGGCTAATGTAAAATCCGTAAACTTCAATGGCGATACGGACCTGTTGGCCTACACCAAGGGCGAAATCGAATGGTGGACTCATCATATCTATATCGGAAACCCCAAGGTAACCATTGATATGCCCAACCTCAAGCTCTATAAAGTACGGTTTACGCACTGACGTTCAACGGAACATCCGTACCAGGCTTAGGGGTAATGCCATCCGTGTCATATAAGATTACGTCCTGAAAAATATTTTCCATACCTTTATATTTATGGAAACCATAATCCCGATACTCATCGCCGCAATCATCTTTGGGGCTCAGGCGTACTCCAATTTCCAGAAGGAAAAGGAAAAGGCGCGTAAGCGGAACCCCGGGCAGCCGCGGACTCCTGTTGAAACCGACAGACAGCCTTTTGAAGGGTATCCTGATGAGGAAGAACCTCAGATACCGGATTACTGGGAAAAACCTGCCCCACAGCGACCTGCCCCACGGCGAACCATCCAGCACAACAGTCCTCGGATGGACGAAAAACAGCTACCCGCGCAAGAGGTTTTTGACGAATATTCAGGCGTATTGACCAAAGACGAGGTGAAACGTATACGTCAACCTCTTCGTAAACAGACAGTGATACCTAAAAAGACAGAGGTAAGTAAACTAACAGATTCCAATGTATTGGAGGATGAGGAAGCATTTGACCTGCGCGATGCGGTGATTAAAGCAGCAATCCTTGAACGACCGTATCAATGACAGTTTTCGGTAATCAGCTTTCGGCCTTCAGTCATCAGTTTTATAAGCGAATGCTAGGAGCTAAACTTGGAGGTTGAAATCGTCCATATCCTTTAGAAAAGGGAGATTTTCCCGCGCGTCATCGATGTCTTTGCGGTAAATGGTAAACGTATATAGATCTTCATATTCGGGCTTGTAATAAACCACGTCTCCTCCCGGGGAGATACACATGGAGCCGCCCGAGTAATAAATCTCGTTACCATCATGCCCCACACGGTTTACACCAATGACGAACGCTTGGTTTTCGATGGCCCTTGCAGGGATTAGGCTCCGCCAGTGTGCCGAACGTTTATCAGGCCAATTCGCTACGTAAAGTAAGATATCATAGGCACCATTGAGGTTGCGCGACCAGACTGGGAAACGAAGGTCATAGCATATCATGGGACATATTTTCCAACCATTGAGGTCGACGATTACCCGTTGGTTTCCGGGAGTAAAAACAGCATCTTCTTTCGCCATTCCAAAGAGGTGGCGCTTATCATATTTCACATAATTACCATCTTTGGTCATCCATATAAACCGATTGTAATAAAGGCCCTCTTCCTCAATGATGAGACTGCCCGCCACCACACAATCGTACTGCTGCGCCGTTTCTAGCATCCAATGCATAGTCTTTCCATCTGATTTTTCAGCACATTTCTCCACATCCATCGTGAAACCGGTATTAAACATTTCAGGCAGTACAATCAAATCGGTCTTTTCCCGGATTGCAGACAGCCTGAGCGACAGGTTACTCAAGTTTTTATCGATGTTTTCCCAAAACAGATATGCCTGGAAAGTAGTGATTTTTAATGCATCCATACACGAAAACTATGGTGTCCATTTATAAATGGTGTGCGAAAAAGTACAAGTTAGGAATAAAAACGTAAAAAGTAAAGACCATATCTTCTATGTTGCATTTTTTACGGCCAACTAACATTGATTTAGTAGAAATCCCTTATTGCGTTCTAACGAGCAAATTTTGAGCCAGTGTTCGCAATGGGGCTTTACGAGTGCTTTCCACCCTAACATTATCCAAGGCCATGAATGCCTGTTGGATGTAGGTTTGCTTGGCGGCCTCGACCGCCGACTGCACACCCAGCTTATCATATATGGCAGTCACCCCGTCGATCTTCGCTGCGGGTTGACTGCGGTCTGCGAGCCAGTGTGTCAATTCTGCCTTCGTTTCGGCATCAGCCATGTCCAAGGCCTTTACCAATAGGTATGTCTTTTTGTTAGCAAGGATATCACCACCTCTTTTTTTACCAAAATGCTGGGGGTCGCCATATACATCGAGGATATCATCCTGCAATTGGAAGGCGATACCCACATTTACGCCGAAATGGTAGATTAGCGTTGCATCGGTTTCATGCGCATCAGCCAGTATAGCCCCCATTTTCAAAGCCGTACCCAATAAAACGGATGTTTTCAACCGAATCATCTGGATGTATTCATCGATTCCAACGGATATCTTGTTTTCGAAATCCATATCCAATTGCTGGCCTTCGCACACTTCAGCGGCCATTGTATTGAATGTTTCCATTAGTGGCGGCAACTTGTCACTATCGCACCTTGCTAACTGGGTGTATGCCATGATTAACAGCTTGTCGCCGGATAGGATAGCGATGTTATCATTCCACCGTTCGTGAACGGTTTGCTGTCCACGCCGCAGGGGTGCATTGTCCATGATATCGTCATGCACTAAAGAAAAATTGTGGAATAATTCGATGGCTAGTGCGGCTGGTAGCGCCTGTCCCATGTCGGGTATAGTAAATAGGTCGGCTGCCATCAAGGTGAGCAATGGCCGGATTCGCTTACCGCCAATTTGCAGCATGTACCTGATGGGGTCATACAAGTTTTCAGGTTGTTCGGGAATCCCGATATCTAATAATTCTTGGGCGATTCGATGTTGCAATGCGGCGATGTCATGCATGACTACTGTGCGTTTTTTGCGGCTAAGATAGGTATTCGGTCTGGAATGTGCCCCTTTACGGTTGTGCGGTTTCAAAATCAAAAAAAATATGGTACGTTTGGTGGGATATATGGGTTACTATTTGGGCATAAGCGTATTAATTAGTGAGTAAATTAAGTAAATCTAACGTACCAGAAGCGGATCTGGAAACCATCGCAGGCATTGCCCTTGGAAATGCCGAAGCTATAGCGGGGTTATACAGTGATTACTTTCCCATGATATTGAACATGGTTGTTCAAAACAACGGTACGGAGGAGGAAGCCAAAGATGTTTTCCAAGAAGCTGTCATCGTGTTATTCGATAGGATTAAGCGTGGTAATTTTGAGCTGAGCAGCAAGTTGAAAACTTATATTTACTCCGTATGCAGGCGGCTATGGCTCAAGCAATTGGGGTATCAGGGACGGGCATTTCACGATATCAGCAGTTATGAGGAAACCATACCTGTTGAAGAAGATTTAGTCCAACATCTGGAAAAGGATATGCATCTGTCGTTGATGGAAGAGGCGTTGGATAAATTGGGAGAACCTTGTCGTAGCATTATTCAGGATTTTTATATACTGAATCTCTCCATGCAGGAGATTTGTGAAAAATTTGGATATACCAATGCGGATAACGCCAAAACACAAAAATACAAATGCTTACAACGGTTGAAGAAATTGTTTTTTACAGCAAAAAGTAATAGCAAAAAAGTAATAGAAAGTAATGGGGAATAGTCAACCGCATGGATGAGCCAAACGGCACTTCCAACGGAAGGTGAACTAAGCCTTTTACCTTTTAATAGATGATTAATATTGTAATGAAATGGATAAGATGAATGAGCAGGAATTCATGACATTGGCAGACGGCTACCTGCGAAATGAGCTAAACGACAGTGAACGGGAGGCTTTTGAGAAGTATTGCGAAGAAAATACGGATGCGGCGGAGCAATTGGCCACACATCAGTTTTTTCTCCAACAACTCAAGGATCACACGGATAGGGCAGCGTTGAAAAATACGTTGGCATCGGTGGCGACTAAGTACCACGCTTCTGGGGTTTCATTGACCAATAAACGCCATGAGCCATTCGTCGTCACATTATGGAATAAGTTTAAAATCAATTCACTGGTTGCGGCCAGCGTGGCCATCGTGGCTGTATTTTCCACCCTATGGTTATCTGGATACTACAAGACTATTGAGAAGACCTCTTCCAATTATAGCGCATTGCGCCGGGATATGAATACGGTGAAGAAGAACGTGAATGCCCAAAATGCGGTTATCAGAAACATCAACAACGAACAACGGAAAGGTAATCCCGCTGAGGGCCATTTCGGTGCCACAGGTTTTGTTGTCTCGGCAAATGGTTATGTGCTGACCAATTATCACGTGGTGAAAGGCGCGGATTCCGTCCATTTACAGAATACCAAAGGGGAATCGTTCAGAGCCAATGTAGTGTATATAGATCCCACCAACGATTTGGCGATGTTATATATCAGTGATAGTACATTCAAAATGCTGAAAGCTGCGCCGTATACCTTCAAGGAAGCAGCTTCGGATATCGGGGAAGATGTGTTTACCATTGGGTTCCCGCGTGATGAGGTGGTATATGGACAAGGCTATCTCAGCTCACGTACTGGATATGCGGGCGATACCACAGCTTACCAAATTTCTATCCCGGTTAACCCTGGTAATAGCGGCGGCCCCTTGCTAGATAGCAAGGGCCATGTCATTGGTATTATCAGTGGTAAGCAAACCGGTATCGATGGAGCCTCGTTTGCCATCAAAACCGAAGCACTTCTGAAATCCATATCGGCTATTCCAACGGATTCGCTGGACAACAAGCTGATCATTAATAAGAAAAACATGCTCAACGGGCTTGGACGTACCGAACAAGTGAAAAGGATCCAGGATTATGTATATATGGTAAGGGTCTTTTAGGATCTTTGTGAAACAAAACCAATATCAACCTCATAGGTTTTCGAGACCTATGAGGTTTTTTATTTTTAAATATTCGGTTGCGGTGTAGTACGTAAATAAGGCTTGATAACCTTATGCCCTTTTGGGAATTTTGCGGGGATATCTTCCGTCGCGATAGCTGGTACCACAATGACATCCTCACCATGCGCCCAATCAGCCGGTGTGGCCACACTGTAATTGGCAGTGAGCTGCAATGAATCAATGACCCGAAGAATTTCCTGAAAATTACGTCCAGTTGATGCAGGGTAGGTAAGGGTCAGTTTGACCGTATGGTCTGGGCCAATGATAAATACTGACCGTACCGTAGCAGTGGCTGAAGCATTGGGATGGATCATGTCATATAATTCAGATACCTTGCGGTCCTCATCAGCTATCAACGGGAAATTAACTTCCGTGTTTTGTGTTTCATTGATGTCGTTGATCCAGCCGGTGTGTTTGTCGAGTGGATCGACACTTACAGCCAATACCTTTACATTACGTTTGTCAAACTCTTCCTTCAACTGGGCCGTGCGTCCCAGTTCCGTTGTACATACCGGGGTATAGTCCGCAGGATGCGAAAACAGTACTACCCAACTGTCTTTGGTATAATCATAGAAGTCGATTTCTCCTATTGTCGTTACCGCCTTGAAATTTGGCGCAGTATCACCCAATCGTAAGCTCATATTTTGTTCCTCCTTTTTTATAGTCTACAAAGTTAGTGGATTTAAATAAACTCCAACGTTATTCGTATCATTTTTTTGTAACAAAATGCAATGTACGTTCATCAAATGATTACAGTGGAAATGACACCCTTATACCGAAAGCGAGTCATGATTGAGTTGTCATTTTGGAAACATAAAATGACGAAACGGCAACCAATTGGAAGCGTATGGGCCAAAAATATCCAGACCAAGCTCAATAACCTCATCCCTGAAAAAATCCATCGGGCCATTACCTATACCATTGAAAAGATGGTGAAAGGCGTACTTTTTGGTGCGCGATACACCACCACTTTACCCAAGACACACCAGAGTTTCCAGCTGTGTGAGGCATATGTCAAAAAACTCATCGAAACTTACAAAAAAACAGCTTCAGTGGAGGGTGCCGTTACCGGGGCTGGAGGCATATTGATGGGTGTCGCAGATTTCCCTGCGCTGTTGGCTATCAAAGTAAAGATGTTGTTTGATATAGCTGCTACCTATGGCTATGACGTGCGGCAATATAAAGAACGGCTCTTTTTACTGACGGTATTCCAGTTGGCTTTCTCCAGCCATAAGCATCGTGCTGAAGTCTATCAAAGACTTCTCCATTGGGATACCTATGCTGAAAGCCTCCCGGACGATGTCGACCATTTTGATTGGCGCACCTTCCAATTAGAGTATAGGGACTACCTTGATTTAGCCAAGATGGCCCAACTCATTCCAGTCATCGGTGCTGCAGTGGGCGCCGTGGTCAATTATCGTCTACTACAACAATTGGGCACTACAGCCATGAATTGCTATCGGATGCGGATGTTGGAAACCTCATAGGTTAGCCTCCTAAAGCTACATCCATGCTTCTTCCGAGGATTCCACTTGATAAAGCCAGTAGTCTACAAAAGGCTTTACCCTTGAAAAATCTGCAAAACGAAAGGTGATATCACCTCCTGCCGTGTGAAGGGTCACATGCCCGATATCCACACGCCTATGCCAAAAGTTTTGGCGGGTAGTGATGGCTTGGATTTTGAACGGCTCGATGATTTCAGTATGGATATCCCAGATGCCATGTTGCTTGATGATGAATTGATCATTGATAAACAAGCGGTTGTTTTGGTAGCTGAAATAAATAAAAGCAGACACCACCATAAGGTATATGGGCAGAAGATAACGATATTGATAGGCCAATGGATTGGCCAAAGCCACGGCGACATATAGCGCCATAGGAATGAAGATAAAAATACCAATCGAACTGATTATCCTACGGATATTTGGTTTAAGCATGATTCCTTTTTGTGGGTGTTTCCCAAAAATTAGCTTTAATATAGTCTTGCTTTCAGTCCCGCTACAACCAGGGATTTGAATGCTCGCTTTTTTGTCCGTACGGATGTCGCTTGAAGCTTGGCGTATCACCATCCGCAATACATCCATTTTCCGCTGGAGGTAATTGGTAATTAATTTCACCACCTGTACTTTATGGGGGCGTAATAGGGTGTTTTTGCTGTTGACCAATCCATAGGACAATAGGAGTGATGGCCCTTGTTTCCTGATATTGAAATGGAAATAGGGAATCATCATGCGCAATAGATTAATGAGGAAGGTAACGACAACTAAAATCCCGAATACCACCAGTAACGATTGCGTGATGACCAAGGAACTGGCCAAATCCTGCAAGCGACTTTCCTGATCCTTTTCATTCCACCAAACGTCCTTTACATTGGAATAAATGGTGTAAAGGAAGGCAAGCAATAAGGTGAAACTTTCGATGTAATTGGACGTAATACCTACTTTGGCCAAGCTGCCAAGGCTGATCGTGATAAAGGGTGGAGGCGTCTCTACAGCAATTTCTCCTTCTCCGGGAGGGGCAACTCGATCCTTCTTGTTTTGTGCTACGTCCAGCAAGCGTTCTTTCAGCGCCAATGCAGATGCTTTGGATATGGCTTTGATGGTTGCCTCGCTTTTGGCGCTTCCAGCGGTCTCAATTTCCACGGCATATACATCCACCATTTTCTGGATGAAGCTTTGGTTGATATTCACCTGTTGAATCTTAGAGAGCTGTACCACCACCCGTTTTTTGTTGAAGACCCCACGATGGAGTATGAATTCCCTTCGACTTTCATCAATATGGAAAACAAAATTCAGGTATTTTAGATAGGCAAGTACCGCAAGTGCAGCAAGCACCAATAGGGCTCCTAGCCCGACATATAAAAAATTCACTTCCTTAAACCGGATTGCCAAATACAGGAATACCGGCCAGAATGCGCGAACCGTACGCTGCAACGTATAAGCGAATTCGACCAAAATCCCGACACGGGATTGCCTTTGAGGGGTATCAAAAGCTGTATTTCCGGATGCTTCCACGCTTGCCATCATTTACTGTATTCCATTCCCTGATTGCTCCGTTTCTTCATCGGCGATTTGTCGCATAATCAATTCCCTCATGCGTTCAGCTTCATCCTTGACCAATCCAGATATCCGTATATCGCTCGATGCCCCTCCCGCCGTGAATAGTTGCAACTGGGCCAATCCGTAATAGCGTGACAGGAAACCTTCGTTGAGTGCCACATGCTGGATCCGGTTAAAAGGGATGATGGTAGTGATCGTAGCCAAAACCCCTCGTCTATAGATCAAATCACGCTGACGAAGGGCATACCCCCGCTTACGGAAAGCAATGCGCTGCACGACGAATACCGAACCCATCCATAAGATATAGGCGACCAACAGATACCAAGCATATGGCCGTAAGTTGGAGGCGCTAAAAACGATAGTGGCTAACGCTGTGCCAAATAGCAAAAAGATGATGCCAAAATTAAAGACAATCACGTTCCAATAGCTGGGGTGGATGGGAGTTATTTGGACTTCCTCATGTTTGGGTAGTGATGACGCATCCAACATGTCATTCGTAAAATGGTCCATAGCCTATTCTTAACAATCTGAATGGACGAATATAGGAAAATATTACGGCTGATATCCCGATTTGTTGACCTGATGGCCAATATTCAGTATGTTTGAAAAAAGCAATCATGGAGAATGCATATAAAATACTTACCATCTTCATTGCAACAGTATGGTTGGTGAACGGCCTTTTCTGCAAAATCCTCAACCTTGTTCCCCGCCACCAACAAATTGTCGCTGAGATTTTGGGTAGGGAGTATGCCCGACCTTTGACAATAGCCATTGGCATGGCGGAAATCTTCATGGCCAGTTGGATTTTAAGCCGCATTACAAAACGACTGTGTGCTATCGCTCAGATCATCATTGTGGCTACAATGAATACCATTGAATTTTTTGCCGTTCCCGATTTGTTGCTTTGGGGAAAAGCAAACGCTATTTTTGCTTTCATGTTTATATCACTCATTTATGTTAACGAATTTGTGCTGGGGAAGAAAATAATCTCAAATTCCTGATATGTTTCCCTGGTTAAAAAATCATCCATTTGCGGTTGAAGCATTCTTTGAAAGTTCACTTGTCCTCACGTTTGCCATTCCGAAAAATGAACTTTTGCCTTTAATCCCTGAGTGCCTTCAATTGGACATCTTCAATGACCAATGGGCATTCATAGCGGTAGCCATGGTGCAAACCAAGGGGTTGCGACCAAAGGGATTCCCTAAACTACTTGGAAATGATTTTTTCCTGATCGGCTACCGCATATTCGTCAAGTATTACTCCAACGTAGGACAACGATTGAGGGGCTTGTATATCATCAAATCCGAAACGGATAAGAAAAAGATGGAATTTTTCGGCAATGTTTTTACGCATTACAACTATGCTACCACAGATATACAACGACAGCATCGGAGTGATATCATTACCATTCAATCTATCCAATCCGATTTTAACCTAACTGTTGAAACACATCACACAGACATTGCATTACCCCAGCATTCCCCTTTTACCGACTGGAAAGAGGCACGGCGGTTTGCCGGTCCCCTACCCTTTACATTTACTTATCAATCTGAAACAAAAAGCGTATTGATCATTGAAGGTGTACGGCAAAATTGGATACCCAAACCTGTATATGTGCGGGAGTACCATTTTTCATTTTTGGATTTGCTTGGTTTCAAGGACATAAGATTGGCCAATGCATTCCTCATCAACGATATTCCCTATTACTGGAAGAAAGGCGGAACGGAACAATGGAGCAAATAAGAAAACCTTTGCAAGGGGTCAGCAATATTATCCGGTTCAATTGGCATTTTTACCTCTTGGCGGCGGTATTCGTTGCATTCTTTTTCTTATTGAATATGCAGCTGCCCGAACAGTATCAGGTGTTCGGAAATGTATTATGCCTTTTAATTATCGCTAGCACCATCATTTCATTACTGATTTCTATGTATGTGTATGATTTGTCGGGTTTTTATCAACTACATTGGATGGATGAATTGGGGGTGGCGACTAGAGGTATCGTGGTGAATATCCATGCAGGTTTTGATGAAACCAGTGCGTCGTTTCAATACCGGTGTCCCAATGCAGTGTTAACCGTTCTTGATTTTTATGATCCATCGAAGCATACCGAAATTTCTATCAGGCGAGCAAGGAAGGCTTATCCGCCATACCCTGGCACACAGCAAATCAGCACTGCGGATGTAAGTTTACCTGATGACTATGCTGATATGGTCTTTGTTATTTTCTCCGCCCACGAAATCCGGGATAATCGGGAACGAAGCGTCTTTTTTAGTGAATTGAAACGGATACTAAGTGGAAACGGGAAGATTATTGTAACGGAACACCTGCGTGATGTGCCTAATTTTTTGGCATACAATATTGGTTTTTTCCATTTCTACCCTAAGGTATCTTGGCGAAGGATATTTAAGCAAGCCGGCTTACGTATCTCCAAAGAACTAAAGATTACACCATTTATTACCTCTTTTGTACTGGAAAAACATGGAATTGAACCTTAATATCATCGGTTTTTTGCTCATCGCTTTGAGTTTAGTGCATCTCATCTTCCCCAAATATTTCGATTGGAAGGTCGATTTGAGTGGAATAAGCCTCATCAACCGGCAGATGCTATATATACATACATTGTTTATCGCGTTAATAGTTGGCCTTATCGGACTGTTGTGCATCACTTCTGCCAGGGAAATCATCGAAACATCGCTGGGCCACAAGTTGGCATTGGGCATAGGGATGTTTTGGGCTATCAGGCTATTGGTGCAGTTTTTCGGTTATTCCGCCAAGCTTTGGAAAGGGAAGGCATTTGAAACTATCATCCATGTGCTGTTTTCCATGTTATGGCTTTACCTTAGTGCCGTATTTTTAACGATATTCTGGATGGGGTGGAAAGGTCAAATGTATTGTTTATAAAACGTTATCATTGGTTTGACGAAAACTGTTTCATAACTTTGGTATGATGATAGAACGCATGGCAAATAACCGAATTAACCATTGAATACACCAATCAACATAAGAAATGGTTATAATCCCATACAACCCACCGTACGGCAATCGGGTGAATCGGTGATCTATGTGGAGGTGTTGCCCGATCTTCGATTACAACCCTACATCTATTGCTATTGGGAGCTTAAAACAAAGCAACCTATAAAAGACCCGTTTACATATCGCGTGGTTGCCGATGGTTGTATTGATATTTTCTTCGAGCCCGCTCAGCCACTGGAAAGCTTTGTGATGGGCTTCTGCAAACAATATACCGAATTTGAGCTGGACAACTCATTTCACTACATCGGTATTCGGTTTTTACCCACGATGTTCCCGCAGCTTTTCAAAACCGATGCTTCGCAGTTGAGCAACCGTACCGAAAGCCTCGATGCAGTCGTTCCACCAACGGCTAAATTCATTGCCGAAACATTTGCGCCTGGCCAATCGATAACAGCCATCAAACCGATATTGGATACCTATTTCCTCCGGCACCTGAGCGGGATTTCATTGGATGCCGATCCCCGGTTATATGGAGCAATCGCCAGCATCATGCAAAAATCAGGTGTACTCAACGTAGAAACCGACATCGATACCGGTATCAGTCCACGTCAGCTGCGCAGACTATTCGAATATTATATTGGCGATACAGCCAAAACATTTTCCCAAGTGGTACGTTTCCAAAATATTCTCCGCGCCAAACCATCCATGCAAAGCTTACGGGAAAACAAATTATTTTACGATGTTGGATATTATGACCAAGCCCATTTTATCAAGGAATTCAAGAACTTCTATGGTGTTACGCCAAGTCGGGCATTTGGGAGGTAACTTGTCCGATTTTTACAATTTATGGTAGCGGATTCTGGACAATTTTGCATAGTCAAAAACAATGGAGTTATGCAATATTTATTCACTTGGGTTTCCGTTCTTTGCTGCTTTGTATCCGCGAGTGCACAAACCATGGATGCCCGTAAAACACAAAACGAAATGAAATTAAACGCTGGAATCATCACCGAAAAGCTAGCCGAGAGCAAGGCTTTCTACACCGAGACATTGGGTTTTGGGGTAACATTCGAGAACGAATTTTACCTCTTGCTCCACACTCCTGACCGCACTGCGGAAATCAGCTTTTTGCTCCCCAACCATCCCACACAACAACCCCTCTTCCATCCCGCTTTCCAAGGGCAGGGCATGTATCTCACCATTGAGGTAGACGATGTGGATGCGCTTTATGAGGAACTCAAAACGAAAGGTGTGGACATCAAAATCGATATCCGAGATGAACCTTGGGGAGATCGACATTTCGCTATTGAGGATCCCAATGGTGTAGGTGTTGATATTGTGACGTATTCGAGTCAACCCCAATAAACGCGACGGTAGCGTTTTACCGCACTTCCAACTCCACTTCTATTGGTTTCAGCCATGGGCTGGAGTATTTCACCTTGACCTTGCCGGTCCGACCCGTTGTCTCGATATACGCCAATAGCCGTCCATGGTAGGCCCGGTGTACATGGTCCGTATAATCGCTCATGTCCGTATTGTTGCTGCTTTCCAGCCCCAATAGTTTAGCCGGTCCTTCGATTTCGCAAGTGATGAGGTCGTCAGCGATCATCACGGGTACCCCGTTTTCATCGATAACCTCGATGATCATATGCGCAATGTCCCTACCGGGGCTCAAGACAGAGCGGTCGGCATACGCGTTAAGCTTGAATGGACGCCGAGAGGTCTGGATAGCATGGCGGGCTACCTCACGCCCGTTACGGAAGGCTACCCCTTCAAGTGTTCCGGGTTGGTAGGGAAGGTCCCAATAGAAGACACCGTTTTCATCATCGCGATTGGCTTTGATATCCAATCTTTGGCCGTCCAAAAACAACTGTACATCGGAGCAGTTGGTGTAGCTCACTACCCGTATGGTATCGCCCGAATTGTAGTTCCATATCGGCCAGGCATCAATGGAGGTACGCTGTGACCCACGGCGGCGAAGCGGATGAGTGCCAATGTACACCATCGGTTGGTCTGTCCAGAGTGATTGTCGGTAATATCCCCTTGGTTTAATGAAGCCCCCGAAGTCGAGCAGTCCGGAATGGAAACCCCGTGAAGGCCACGGTCCGGACTCACCAAGATAATCAATACCAGTCCACAAAAACTGACCGAAAATATAGTCGTTGTCGCGAACAGCCTTCCATGCATTTAGGTCGTGCCTGTTTTCACTGCCATAGATGATGCGTTCGGGATAGGCTAGGTGGTCCTCTTCATAGCGATTTTCGGTGTAGTTATAGCCCGCTACATCCAACGCTTCGGGGTAGCCTGTAAAATTTGACATCACCACACCTGCCAAGGCCGCGGTAACCGGCCGTGACGTGTCGTGGGCCTTTACCACGGCCACCAATCGCCTAGCGATTTCGCCAAGTTCCATGGCATCGGGCCGTTCCGGTTGGTATCCGCCATATACTTTCTGCCCTATGGTAGCCCCATCGAGTACCGGATGTGAATACGGGTCGTTTGGATAATCCACTTCGTTGCCGATGCTCCACAGGATGATGGAAGGATGGTTTCTATCGCGCAGTACCATATCGCGCAGGTCGGCTTCCCCCCATTCTTCAAAATGCGGTGCGTAGCCATCGAAGCCGGGTGTGCCCACATTCCAACCTTCAAGCCATTTTCGCTTCGGATGCCGCCATTCGTCAAATGCTTCGTCCATCACCAGCAGTCCCAATTCGTCACAGAGGTCGTATACATCGGATGCCTGCGGGTTGTGGCTCATCCGGATGGCGTTGCAGCCCATCGTCTTGAGCGTTTTGAGGCGCCGTTCCCATACCTGTCGAGGCACGGCAGCGCCTAACACCCCGGCGTCGTGATGGATGCATACGCCCTTCAGCTTCATCCACTCGCCATTGAGCGCAAATCCTTTGTTGGCATCAAACGTCAATGTGCGGATGCCCACGGTTGTCGATGTTTCGTCGATGACTTTGCCCCGTTGAATTACGGTCGTCCGAAGCGTATATAGGTTGGGGTCATCCACGGACCACAGCTTAGGCGTAAGTACACGCATCTCCTGCGTGACATCGATAATGCTGCTTTCGGCAACTGTTTGTTTCTTCTCCACCTTTGCCAAGGATGTTTCGCTTCCCTTCAAGAACAATTCATGCGCTACGGTTACCTCAGTTTTCACCTCGGTAACGTTTTTGACTTTGGTAGCGATGGCAAGGTTGGCTTGGTTTGGTTTCACTTCTTTTGCGACATAGCTTACCCCCCATAGGTCGATATGTATCGGATTAGTGTAGGTGAGGTATACATTTCGATAAATGCCAGAACCCGTGTACCAACGTGAATCCGCATAGCGACTGTGGTCCACTTTTACCGCGATGACGTTTTCTGCCCCAAATTCAACATCGTCGCTGAGGTCGTATTGGAAGGACACATAGCCGTTGGGGCGTTTCCCGATGGAGTGCCCATTGACAAATACTTCGCTGTTGTTGTATACGCCCTCGAAATAAATGTAGAGTCGCTGCCCGCGCCTTTCGGCGGGAATATGGATTTGCTTACGGTACCAGCCCAAGCCCCCCGGCAGGTATCCAGTGGCACTGGCGAGTGAAGGGCTTAGCGGGTTTTCCACGCTCCAGTCGTGGGGGAGGTTTACCGTCCGCCAACGGCTGTCATCCAATTGGACGACGGCTCCACTATCAATATCCCCCTGATGGAATTTCCAGTCGTTGTTCAACAAAACAGACTGGCCGTCCATCTGGGCAGCGAGCAACGTGGGGAATAGTGTTAGCGCGATTGCTGCTATCATGATGTACAATCGGGCGGAGCGTGTAGTTACGGCTATTGTTTGCATGTCGGTGTTAAAGTTAGCGCTTTATGTGTATTCCTGTATATATTAAGCAGCGTAGCGAGTTTCTTAATAACCTAGATTCTGCTCCAATTGTCCGCCTGAAGCTAATATTTCTGCCCGTGGTATGGGTAGCCAGTAATGCTTCTCGGCAAAGTTCCTGCCGTCCAATGCTGTTTTTCTGGTGTACGTATAACCTGACGTTGTTTTGGTAATTTCCATTCCGTACGCAGGGATGTTTTCAGTTGTGCTGGCAATCATCCATCGCCGAACATCATAAAAGCGATGTTCTTCAAAAGCCAACTCAACCCTCCTCTCATTCCGGATGGCCTGCCGCATCGCCTGTTGGGACATGCCGCTGGCCAGTTCTGGCATATTGACGCCTGCACGCGCACGGACGAGATTGACAGCTTGCCTTGCGGATAGGTTGCTGCCGGCCGGTATTACATCAGGGCCATACGCTTCATTGGTAGCTTCAGCAAAATTAAGCAACGCTTCAGCATATCTGAAATAAATCCAAGGCTGAAAACCGGCATTGCCCCAGGGATTTTGTAATGGATAGTTATCGTTCATGAACTTTTTGAGGTAGTAGCCCGTTTTGGTGGTGTTCCAGTTGTCGGGACCATCGCGGCTGTCCCGGCCACCGGGGGTAAAGGTTTCCACTGCGCGGCCACGGTATTCGGCACCATTGTATAAGATGGTTGCCGTGAACCGCGGATCGCGGTTTTGGTATGGATTGTCGGCGTCGTACCCCGAAGCCACGTTGATTGAACCGTCGTCGTTGAACGGCTGTATGCCGTTGGCCATCTGGTAGGCATCTACGAGGTTCTGCAGCGGCGTGTTGCCTGCCCATCCGCCATATCCGTTGGCACCGTTGGCGATTTCCAAGTGCACATGGTTGGCGTTCTTCGTATAATGCCGTGCAAAGATAGTTTCATTGGTTTCATCGATCAAGAAGAGGTTGTTGTATCCACCATTATAGATGCCATATTTATTGAGAGAAATCACTTCTTGGGTCGCTGATACCGCATCTTCCCAGGAGCCTGCGCTGTAGAGTGGACTTGCGGCATAGAGTGCCAACCGTGCTTTCAGTGCCAAGGCTGCGCCTTTTGTGGCTCTTCCCAATAGCCATGATGAACTATTGTCCAAGGGCAATTTCTCTGCCGCTTCCACCAGCTGCGCAAGGGCATAATCTATCCCTTCCTTGATGCTGGCACGCTTGAACAGGATGGGATCCTGTAGATCATCAGTGAGTCCGAAAACCGTGTCACCCAATAGGACCACACGCCCGTAATTCCTGATAAGATCATGGTAGCGGAATGCCCGGATAAATTTCAGCTCGCCTTCCAGCGCAGCCTTCTTGCTTGCACTCATCTCGATGTTTGTCAGTGCGCGCAAGGCATAGTTGCACTCCCGGATGCTGCGGTAACTGCGTGCCCAGAGTACCCCGGCATTTCCTAAGTTTTCGGGTGCCAGTTGGCCGCGCTGTATCAACCAAGTAGCGTCGTCATTGTTATAGATTGATTCATCCGTCAGCGAGCTCCACATGGCATATTCAAATCCCCTGCCGAAGCCGGGATCCGTGCCGTCTCCCTCTTTGTCCTGCAAACGTGCCCCAATATATCTGTTGGTGATATAGGCTTCCAGTAGTGCGGTATCGGCTTCTATTCCGCTGGTAGCGATCCTGTCCGTGGGATCCACATTCAGGAAATCCTCATTACAGGCGGCCAGCGATAGGATAATGGTGGCGCCCGCGAGTAGTTGACAAATATTGCTATTCAATGTTTTCATTTTTTGCTTAATTAAAATTTGACATTTACACCTACGTTTACGATCCGTTGCTGCGGATAAAACTGTCCGCTGCCATAGGCTCCATCAGGATAAGATTGCCCACTACCATTGGATCCCTCGGGATCATAGTCTTTTACTTTAGTAATGGTAAACAGGTTGAACCCGTTGGCGTAAAGCCGCAGGCCTGTGATTTTTGCCCTATCGAGGAACGGTGCATGGATGTTATAGCCCACTTCCACATTCTTCAGGCGCAGGAAGGAAGCATCGTTGAGCCAGAAGGTATTGTTATACAGACCACCGCTGATGGCATTCGATGCACGCTCGGTCACCCGTGGGAAGGTACCATTGAGATTGTTTACGCTGTATCGATTGTCTGCCCAACTGCTGTAGAAGTTGCCTACGCTGCCCGATTCGGGTAGTACATATTGCGACACTCGGCCTTGGCCGGCAAACAGTACAGCTACATCAAAATTCCTGTAGCTCGCATTCAGCGAAAAGCCGTAGGCAATCTCCGGGATGTTGCCGTATTTGGTACGCATTTGGTCATCGGCATTGATGACGCCGTTGTTGTCATAATCTTCATAGATTAAATCACCTAACTTGGCTCCAGTGACATGTGGATGAGCGTCAAGATCTTCCTGTGTGCGGAATATGCCCGTACTGCGATAGAGCAGATAGGTGTTCAAGGGACGGCCCGTTTGCCGCTGATGTTCCAATGTGCCGCTGGCTTCATCGATGAAGACGATCTTACTTTTGGCGTAGGTGAGGTTGGCCGAAATGCCCCAGCTAAATTCTCCCGGCCGTTGATAGCCGATTGTTCCTTCCAAACCGCTGCTATTGACTTTCCCGATATTTTCGGAGGGCACCAGCGGGTCGGACCCAAAGGGATTCACAATGCCCGATGAGCCGGGCAATGATGCGTTCCTGGTAGCGAGGATGTCTGTCCGCTTTTGGTTGAAGTAAATGGCTTCCAACGAAAAATGCTTAAACAGGACAGTATTGATGCCAATATCCAGTTTTTTGGCGACCTCCCAGGTAATATTTTCATTGGCGAGTTTTGCCAAGCGAATATTGGGCTGGATGACAGGCGTTCCATCGTTGATGGCCACGAGGCCATTTCCCACCAGCACATAATTGTCAAAATATTGGAACGCATTTACATTGTCATTGCCGAGTGTTCCATATGATGCACGTAGCTTCAGGTCGTCCACGAAGGAAACCCCACTAAACCACGCTTCCTTGGAAATGCGCCATCCCACGGATGCCGATGGGAAGTAGCCCCACTGCTTGCCTTCTGGAAAGATGGACGAGCCATCTGCACGCAGCTGGCCTTCGAACAGGTAACGTTCATCGAAATTATAAGCGAGTCGGCTAATCACGCTCCTCCGGTTATACCTGGAGCTATAGCCCGAATTCAGGTAGTCCGTGGCCGCGGAACCGCCCTGTGACAGTTCGGGCAACAGGGTTGAAAGATAGTTGAAGCGCTGGGCGTCAAAATATTCCAAATGATTACTGCTCTGTTCGTAGCCCACGAAGGCGTCTACATGGTGCTGCCCAAATGCTCTTGCGTAGTTTAGTTTGATATTGGAGGTGATGAGGGATTCCTGTCTTTGGGATTCTATTAGCGTGGCGGCGTTGTTGTTGCCGCCCACGATGACACTGTTGTACTCACCATCGTTATAGCTATATAACAGGTAGGGCTTGCTGAAGCTCTTGTTAAATGTATTGGACTTATCTGCCGAGAAAAAGCCGTCTACCGACAACCCCGTTACGCCGGGCATTTGATAACTACCCCTCAAAATACCGTTAAACACCTGCGTGGGTGATTCGGCTGTTCCACCGATATCGGTCACTTGCACAGCTGGGTTGTTGTTCTCGATTCCCGTGGTGGGTAGGCCATTGGGATAGTACGCTGCGATGATGGGTTTGGCCCGGTAGATGGACCGAAAGATGTCTCCGGCACCTACTTGGGGGAAGGTGCGGTTTTCCTGCCTGCCCGATAGCGAAAGGCTTACTGTGAGGCGTTCGTTGATATTAGCATCAATATTTGACCTCACGTTGTATTGCTTATACTTTGTCGCTCCGTTTTTATATATCGCGTCTTGCCGTACCGTCCCTAGCGAGAGGAAGTACTTGATGTCGTTATTGCCACCGTTTACAGACAGGTTATGCTGATTTTGCGGCGCTGTATTTTTCAAGGTGGCCGCAATCCAGTCTTGGTTCGGGTAAAGAATTGGATCCGACCCATCCCTGAATTTCTGTATTTCTTCTTCAGAATAGGCTTGATTCATGCCGCCGGCTGGATTGGCGTCGTAGTTTATTTCGTTCATCATCTGGGCATAGGTAGGTGCATCGGCCATCTGAGGCAAGCGGGTGGGAGAACTGAATCCCTGGTTAAAGCTGTAATTGATTGTGGGCTTCCCGCTCTTTCCCCTTTTGGTGGTCACCAAGATGACACCATTGGCCGCTCTATTGCCATAGATGGCAGCTGAAGCGTCTTTTAGAACGGATACGCTTTCGATGTCGTTGGGATCCAACCGTTCAAGTCCACCAACTTGTCCGGGTATGCCATCGACCACTACCAAGACACTATTGCTGCCTGTGGTGGCCAATCCCCGTATGGTGATGTTTGACCCGTCATAACCAGGTTCACCGCTACGGTTGCTGATGACAACTCCGGAGAAACGGCCTGCCAAGGAATTGGATAGGTTGGGTTGAGGGCTTTTCACAATTTCCGCTCCTTTTACTTCCGAGATGGACCCGGTCAATGTGGCCCTTTTTTGGGTTCCATACCCTACCACCACCACTTCTTCCAAAGCCATGGGGTCAGCGACCAAAACGATATCTAGCGTGGTTTGATTTAGCGTTACT
The DNA here is from genome assembly GCF_024704835.1 of Parapedobacter tibetensis. Classification (GTDB taxonomy): domain Bacteria; phylum Bacteroidota; class Bacteroidia; order Sphingobacteriales; family Sphingobacteriaceae; genus Parapedobacter; species Parapedobacter tibetensis. The sequence continues at coordinate 523,779 of NZ_JAMXBE010000001.1, read as the reverse complement.
TGTGTGCTGATGTCCGCTTCTTGTGTAACGTAACCGACGAAGCTGAAGATTAATGTTTCGTCATCAGCCGCAAGCGATAGCTGATAACGGCCTTCATTGTCCGTTGCGGTGCTCTTTCCAGATTGTTTGCTGCTTACGGTCACCCCAGGTATCGGATTTCCATCTTCATCCCGTACGATACCTGATAGGGTTGTTTGAGTAGATTCGTCGTAAGCATCTCGCGAAGGGCTGTTTGATAAAGGCGGAGCACCGTAAGCGAGGAATGTGTTAACGGTTAAAACCCACCCCGTCAGGAGCAAAAACACGATCCATTTAACTCCCTTGTTGTTGTGCGTTGCACATTGTACATCTATAGCCATATTTAAATTTGGTTAGCGGATTCCGATGGGTTAGACCAACGGATAACCGGTTTATAACTTAAGGACAAATGTCAAGCATATGCCCTTACGGGAGTGAGGGGTAAAAATGAAAATGATAGGGGGTGAATTTCGTTTACATCAATTAGGATGATGGATTTCATGGAATGGTTTGCGGTATTTCCGGATGAAATCGGAGGGATTAAGCGTATACAATTTAGCAAATTGTTCCCTGAAATATTTCAAGTCCTTGATGCCTACTTTATAGGCGACTTCATAGATGGTGTTGTCCGTGGTCAACAGCAACTGCGCAGCCTTGTGGAGCCGAACCGTCCGAATCAGGGTATTCAGCGTCTGCTGGTTGATTTCCTTGATGCGGTTGGAAAGGGTTGCATAGGTCATGCCGCATTGGTCGGCCAGCACATGGACACTGAATCTTTCATCTTCGAGATGCGCTTCGATAATTGAGACGCATTTATCCAATAGTACTTTATCTTCATAAGATACCTTTTGGTAGCCCATCACATCGGTGATGTTATTGAAAAAGTACTCCCGTAGATTCTTGCCCCGTTGAAGGAGTGCGTTCACCTTGGCCTGCAATACACCTTTATCAAATGGTTTAGCTAGGAAGTCGTCTGCGCCACTTTCAATACTATTTATTTGTACATCGGCACCTTTGGCGGCAGTAATCAACAGGATGGGGATGTGTTTCCAATTATTGGTTTGCTTTACAGTACGACAAAAGTCCATCCCATTGCCAGTAGCCAACATCATATCACAACAGATGATATCAGGCAGTTCCTTTTCTACAATCGTTAAAGCTTCGCTTTCGTTGTCAGTGAGCCATACCCCATAATCTTCTTCAAAAAGTGATTTCAGATAAAGTGCTAATTCGATATCGTCTTCAACAATTAGGATTTTATGCGGTTTTGGTACCTTCATGATTTTTCTGGCGATGTCCTTGTGCGGAGCGATTTCTTTTGTAGCCAGCTTCGTAGGTGCTGTTGTCGCGGTGTTTTGGGGCAAAAACATAGTAAACGTCGTTCCAAGGCCTTTTTCGCTTTGATATGTGATTTTCCCTTCATGAAGCTCCACCAATGATTTTACCATCCATAGTCCTACGCCAAACCCTTTTGGTACGTTGGAGTCGGATGCCGATTCCTGATAAAACTGCTCGAAAAGACGCGGCCCCACAGAGTCGGCTATACCACAACCGGTGTCGGCAACCGTTATTTCTAACCGTTCATTAAGCCGTTTGATGCCGAGACTGACACCGCCTTGGTTCGTGAACTTTACCGCATTGAATACCAGATTAAAAATAATAATTTCCAGTTTCTCCCTGTCAGCTTTGATGAACAGTTGTTCTTCCTGCGTATGCAGCGTGATACTGATGTTCTTTTTGGCAGCTTGGTTGGTGAAGCAATTGAGTACATCATTAGCCAGTTGGACGATGTCCACCTCCTCCCATAGTACATTTTCGGTAATCAGATCGTCTTTTCGAATGCTCAGGGCTTGGTCTGCTAGGCGCAGCAAGCGGGATGTGTTTGCGTGCAATGTATTAACGTATGGCTCAAACTGAGGCGGCGGGCCGCTGTTCAACAAGTCTTTGACGGGATTGAGGATGAGCGTTAATGACGAGCGGAATTCATGGGAAAGGCGTGTATAAAAATTAATCTTTAGGTCGTTCCATTCCCGTTCCTTTGCGCGTTCGATTTGTGAAATGGCCAGTTGGTATTTTAGTTTTTCCCTTTGTTTTCGATATTTTCGGTAATAATGGAAGATGAAGCAGCCGATCGCAAAGTAACCGATATAGGCCCATTTTGTTTGATACCAAGGCGGAAGCACAACAATTTCCAAGGTCTTGATGCTGCCTTCGGAAACCCGCCCCCCGCTTTCAATGCCTACCATAAACGTATAGCGGCCAGGCGATAGGTAACGATAAGTGGCCGATTGTTGTCCTTTGACGAAATTCCAGTCATTGTCCAGACCGTTGAGTTTATAGGCGAAATTCTGTCCATCAGCATAGCCATATTCAAGCGATGAATAATTAAGTGTAAAGGTTGATTGGGAAGGCTTCAGCCTAATGATTGCCACGTCATTTAATGCCCGTTCCATGATAACGTGCTCTTCAGGTTTGCCAACGCGCACGCGTTGTCCAAAAATCTCGACTCCCGTCAGTGTGACGGGCTGCATGAATGTATCCGATGTGACGGTAAGCGGATCGAAGTGCGTTAAGCCTCCCGTGCCGCCGAAGAATAATTGATTGCGGAAACGACTGTAAAGAGTAGCGTTAGGATTGAAAATCCCCGACTGGATTCCCGATGATCGACCATAATTAAACACTTGGCCAGTATGCGGGATGATTTTTGACAACCCTTTGTTTGTGCTCGTCCAGCAATGCCGATGGTTGTCAAACTGGATGCTGAAAACGGTATTGCTCGCCAAGCCATGGTGTTCGTCAAAGTGGTGGATTACCCTTCGGATTTTGAGATCATATACGAGAAGGCCTAAGCTTTCTGTCGCGATCCACAATTTACCATCGTCCGATACTCGCAGCGCGAAAATTACCTCACTGGCCAGGAGCTCGTATAACTCATTGTTTGGCAATTGCCCGAATTGTTCTTTCTTGGGATCGAAGAACGTGATACCGGCACCATAAGTACCTATAATCAAAAGCCCTTCTTGATCTTCGGCAATTGCCCGTATGTCATTGGAAGGGATGTTACTGTTGGTTTGCAGGTAGCGGCTAAATTTCCCGGTTCCTTCATTCAGTTTGTTGAGTCCACCGCCGTTGGTGCCGATCCATAGTTGGCCGTTTCGGTCCTCAAAAATAATGCGCACATCGTTGCCCCCTAAGAATCCTTCTTCTTTCGGGTCGAACCTATAGGACTTGAAGTCGTCAGTAATCGGCTGGTATAAGAGTAATCCCCCATTGTAAGTGCCAAACCAAGCCCTATTCTTGCAGTCGTGATAGGCATACAGAATGGCATTGTCTGTCATGCTTCCTCCACGGTTATTCGCGGTATAGCGAGTCACGAACCGATCCGTTTTGTCGAATTTGAAAATCCCATGTCCGTCGGTGCCGATGAATAGATTGCCATCGGAATCCTCTGTAAGGCCGTAAAAGCGCATGCCGTCCCAGCTTTCCGTTGATGGGGCTTTCGTGTGGCGAAAATTTTCGAAATTATACTTGGGTTTTGCCGATAAGAACACCCCATCTCCAGATGTACCGGCCCAAAGATTTCCTGCACGGTCAAAAAAAAGTGAAGGAACAGACCGATTGGTAAGGCATGCTTTGTGGTTGGTGTCAGAGACGAAAGGCGATTTCACTAGCTTGATCGCCGCCTTTCTGCTGATCTTGAATCGGTATACGCCACCATCTTGTAGGCCAAAGAAGACATAGCCATGATTGTCGGAAATAACAGACAAAAATCTGTTACTAGGCAATCCTAATTCCGCGGCATTGAACCAGGTGTAATTTGCAGTTTGTACGTTGCAATACAACAGGCCGTTGTCTGTGGTTACCCATATGTCTTTCTCGCTGTCTTCATAGATTTGGTGTACCCTTGTGTATTTATTTGCTTCTTGCAGGGCATTGAGTGGCTCATATAATACCAATCCTCCTGGCTGTATAGCAAATACTTGAACGCCGTTGTCTTGAGTGCCTACCCATAGCAGACCATGACTATCCTCAAAAACATAGGTTATCATGTTGGAGTTAAGACCAAATAGATTTTCGGTGGTATACCGCTTGAAGTCACCCGTAATTGTATTAAAGCGGTACAGCCCGAGTCCGTTTGCGGAAACCCATAATTCATGTGCCGTAGACGCGCCATTGATCGAGCTTACATCGGTCTTGTATCGGCCCTTTTGTGGCGTCAACAATTGATAATGAACAAAAGACTCCTTGGAAACATCATATTTACTGATTCCGTTTCTAGAAGTGACCCATAAATCTCCCTTCGGATCGGTATAGAGTTGTGCGACATAATTGCCCGCCAACCCATCGGGCGTTCGGGTGTCATATTTGATGTTTTGAAAGGTTTTTCCATCAAATCTGCTTAGCCCGTCGTCGGTTGCCATCCAAATGAAACCAACATGGTCTTGCGCTATGCTATTGACGTTGTCAAAGATAAGCCCTTCCTGCATCGTGTAGTGGTGAGGTACATATTCAGGCGGCTTTTCCAAGCCGCTATGTAGTAAGGCCACAAATGTTAGCAGGCCGGTGATTGTCATGATCGGGGAGACTTTAGCGCCATAAAGCAATTAACCAAAAGCGGGATAAATGTACATAAAAAGTAATTATTCTCGTGATGCCCATCGGCAAAAGTCACGAGGAAGTGGACAAAACCCTTATCTTTGGGCAGCAGAAACCGTTGATAAATCAAAGACTGGAAATGACACCCAATGATATTGCGAAAGCCCGTTTATCCAACCAACAGTTAAACCACCACGATTTTGGTACGGCTAAGGAGCTTGTCGGCCACATGGGTGCCATGCAAGCACAAGATTTTGCCATGTCCCAACGTGCGGTTGGTGTTAGGTTGCCCAGCACCTCAGCAGCAAGCATCCAAACCGCCATTAACAGTGGGGAAATTATCCGTACCCATGTCCTCCGCCCCACCTGGCACTTAGTCTCGCCTGATGATATTTACTGGATGCTTGAACTGTCTCGTCCGCAAATCAATGCACTGGCCAAATCCAGGCATAAGGAACTGGAGCTTTCTGAAGTGATATTCAGGAAAAGCAACCGCCTCATTGAAGAAAGCCTATCAAATGGTGAACACCTAACCAGGGAGGAGTTGGTTGCTGTATTCGAACAGGCCGGCATTGCCAATGAAGATAACCGTGCAGCCTACTTATTTCTTCGAGCCGAATTGGATGGAATCATTTGCAGTGGCGCTTCTAAAGGGACTAAGCCAACCTATGCCCTGCTCCCCGAGCGGGTACCTCATAAACGGATGCTCACCAGGGAAGAAGCGCTGAGTACCCTCGCCAAACGGTATTTCATTAGCCATGGTCCTGCTACGGTGTATGATTTTGCTTGGTGGTCTGGGCTTTCCATCACCGATGCCAGGAAAGCGTTGGATTTAGTGAAATCACAATTTATTGCAGAGACAATCGACAGCAAAATATATTGGTTTGATGCGTCCTTACCAATGGGTGATCAAGGCACCCAGATCCATTTGCTCCCCGCTTTTGACGAATTTATCATCGGTTATACCGATAGGTCGGCATCTGTGCCCGATGCGCATTTCAAAAAGACCGTTATGATCAATGGGATTTTTCGCCCCGTAGTGGCGATTGATGGTGTCGTGACAGGTGTATGGAAAAGAACATTAAAAAAGGATAACGTCATCATGGACATCACCCTGTTTAAACCGCATAGCCAAGCGGCGAAGAAAGCCATTGACAAAAAAGCGGAGGCTTTCGGGCATTTTTTGGAAAAGCAAGTAGCAGTTCATTATTTGGAGTAACTATACGGTAAGCGGTCTTTAGAGCTTCAACAAGAGTAATTAGTTGGATGAAGGACTGGATAGGGCAGCCATTACATCTCCCTTTCGTCGGCGAGATATTTCAACCTTCGTGGCATCTTTCAATACAATGAAGCCATCATGATCAATGAAGGAAATGAAATCCCGGTTGACCAGATGCGATTTATGGGTGCGGATGAAATGGTAAGGGCTCAATAATTCGTCGTATTCTCCTAGTGTTTTTGACGTAATGTGTTGCTTACCGCCGTCTATATAAAATGTCGTGTAATTGCTGGCGGCTTCGCAACGAATAATCTCATGGGGCATCAGAAAATGAATCCCTTCTTTGGAAGGCAGGGCCAAGCGGAATTCATCCCGTGCTTGCAAGTGCATATTATGGGTAATATTCTTGAAAAGCGCCGGTTGTTGCGACCAATCATCACTGGATTGGAAGTATCGCTTTACGGCACTGATCAGCTCCTCGGCATCAATGGGTTTCAACAGGTAATCAAATGCACTAAAGCGAATGGATTTGATTGCATATTCATCATATGCGGTGGTAAAGATAACTTTGAAACGTTTATTTGGGATTGCATTGAGCAAGTCAAATCCCGAGAGGTGGGGCATACGGATATCGAGGAACACAAGGTCGGGGCAAATCTTGTGGATAAGCTGTGCGCCCTTCCGGGCATCGTTGCAGCTCCATACCTGATCAATTTCCGGGATGAATTTCTCGATCATCAACCTTAAGGAATCCGTGGCCCGCTCTTCATCATCTATTAATAATGCCTTGGTCATCTTATGGTCGTTTATAATAATGGCAATACAAGGGTTACCCGTGTTCCAGCGGCATTGCCCTTTGCATCCTTCATGTCGTGTATCCACACCCTGCTTTGCAGGGTATGGTGTTCATTGTGTGCTTTCAATCGCTCCGTCGCTGCCGCAATCCCTTTGCCGGTGTGGTTGTTTTTATCCCCTTTTCTTGCAGCTTCCCTACCAATCCCATTGTCCTCGATGACGCAAAGGAGGTTTTCCTCGGAGTCCTCGGAAAAGTGTATTTTCAGGCATCGATCTCCCTTTTTATGGAGCAACCCGTGCCATATGGCATTTTCGATAAATGGCTGTATGAGCATGGCCGGTATTTTTATTTCTTCTGGATCGATTACTTCTTCGCATATAAGGTCATAATCAAAAGTTTCCTTGAAACGCAGAGATTCCAGTTCGATATACAGGTGCAATGTTTCCAATTCTTCTTTCAACATGACCATTTCCCTGTCGCTGTGTAATAATACCAGCCGCAGCAAGCGGGAGAATTTGGATAGGTAGCGGGTAGCGGCGGTATCTTCGCCAGCCAAGATCATTTGCTGGATGGAATTGAGTGAATTGAAAAGGAAATGCGGATTCATTTGCAGCCGCAGGCTTTTCAATTGGGCTTCCACTGATTTTCTTTCGTGCTCCAGCAACTCCAGCTGTGCCCGCCGCTGGTCTTCCTCTGCTTTTATCCGGACCATCTTATTGGCGCAAAGTGCGGCAATGGTGGTGAGAATAGCAAGGTGTTTCTGAGTGAAGAAATGTTTTTTTGGGTGTTCACTGTCAATGATACCCAAAACTTGGCCATTATAGGTGATAGGTACAGTGATTTCAGACAGACGCCTGGCATCATCGGCAATATAGCGATTGTCTTTAGAGGTATCCGAAACGATTTCTGCCGCTCCACTTTTTGCCACACTGCCTACAATGCCTTTGCCTAGGGGTATCTCGATGGGGTCGATGATTTTGTTTCCATCGGATGTTTTGGGGCCCCAGGCTGCCTTTTGAAGGAGCATATTTCTTTTTTCATCCAGTAAATAAATGACGCAATCCACAAACTTCAGGCGGCCAATGCAATTTTTGGCCACATCCCAAAGGATGGCCTCCATGGTACGTTGCTCATGTAAGGAAGTAGCAAGGTAATTAATGGCTTGTTCGGTTTCCAGCTGCTCCTGTTGGTAACGTATTTTGCGGTTCCGTTGCCAGGTAATGAGGATAATGATGCCAATGCTGATTAGTAGGCAACTGGCCACAAACCAACTGCGTTGCCACCAAGGTGTATGGATATAGAATAAGACCGGATTACGGGCTTCCACCCACCGGACTCCATCACTGCTCGCTTTTACCTTAAATAGATACTTGCCGGGCTTGAGCCTATCGTATGTAATCCGCTGTCCAGTGGAGGTTTTTACCCAGTTTTTATCCACACCCATTAGCTGATATTGATAAAGGATGTTTTTGTTTCTCAATAAATTTACCACCGAATAAGAAAAACTGACGGTATTGGTATAATAGGGCAGCTTAATGGATGAGTTTGGTGAAAAATAATAGCTGCTATCAATGGTTTCCATTTCGTGGATGACAACGGAAAACGGAATATCATGGGTATGAATCTGTTCCGGCCTGAAATAGGTAATCCCTTTGTTTGTGCCAAAGACCAATTCTCCGTCTCTAGTTTCCAGTGCAGCGTAGAAACGAAATCCGGCATTACTGATGCCCGACCCTTCGTCATATATTTTAAATTTTTTTTCTTCGGGGGAATAATAGGCCAGGTAATCACTGTTCACCAGCCAGATACCACCCGTCCGGTCTTTAAGTAACGCATAGCAGTCTATCAGCTGCCCTGGGGCCATTTCTTCGTAAGCGGCTAAGGGTTTCCCCGGCTCCAGTAGATGAAAACCAAATCTGGTGCCTATGTAAATATTATGGTTATTATCCCCGGCAAAACCGGTCACCTCGTTAAAAACCAGCCCGTTTTCTTTGGTGTACGTGTTGATGTCTCCATTTGATAGATTGATGTTATAAGCCCCATCCTGGGTAGCAATCCAAACGTCTGAATCCGAACGGAACCAGATTGTTTTGCAGTTTTTATCTTGTAACGCATTAAGCGGAGAATTATCGTCAGGGAAACTTACCTGAAAGGTTACAGGGTCTATAAAACAGATTCCCCTAGCTGTGCTTATCCATAGCGTGCCGTCAGGTGAAGGGATTATTTCATTGATGATATTGGCGGGTAAGCTGCTGCCGTTTTCGCTAGTTGCATAGAAATACTTTACCGGTTGCCTTTTGTGATCAAGTACCGCAATCCCGTTCGCGGATCCCAGCCACATGTTATCTTGGTTATCCAGGTAGAGCGTTCTGATTGCACCAATTTTTCTTTTTGCTTTGGCACGGTCGTATGAATGAAAAAAGACGTCCCCGGTTTTGCGTTTCCATTCGATTAAATCACTTTGTGTAGCCAGCCAGAGATTCCCCTTGGCATCTTCTTCGATGGCGTTGATATGGGCATCATATATCCGGCCAGTTATTTTATTATGGAACAGCGGTTTTGTGTAGGCCGGTGGGCTTGAGGGCTTGAAATAATTAAGCCCCGCGATGGCGGTGGCCACGAAAAAAAAACCACTGGTATCCGAAAAAATATAAGATGCCTGGTTGGCAGAGATGGATCGGTCATCGGTGGCATCATGAGGGTGCCTGATTAGGGTTTCATTTTGCGCATCAAAAATGTAAACCCCTGCAGTGGGAGAGGTAATCAAATACTGCTGGTCTTGCAAATGATAAATGCTTTCGGGGTAGTTGTGCATATATTGGCCATGCTGATCTTTCAGGGCGGTGTATTTTTGAACGATTTTTTTCGAAGAAAGATCTATCTTAACTAATTTGTCTTTGTTTGCAACAGTAGCTAAGGCGTTATTGCGTCCAAACCGGACGGCGGCAGTGATGTCGGCAACCTGTATGGCTTGTGCTATGTTCAACTTTTTCAAATCAAATAAAAAGAGGAGGCTATCACCGCTGAATACCAGCGTATCTGTATTCCATACATTAATTCGCTGAAATTTATTCCCGAGCAGGGGTTGGTCTTCCATGTCCACACGGGTAAAAGTAAGGGAATGTGTGCCTTTCAATCCGTATAGTCGCCCCCCGCTCAGAAACATTATTTTATCTTTAACAGGCAATAAGTACGCTACTTCCATTTTTTTACCCTTTTCCATTAAGGGTACCGCGTGGAACTGCCTTTTTTCATCCAATAAAGTAAGTTTCCCTTCATCGCATTGTATCCATATCCTGTTCCAATCATCACAGACCATCCGTACAATCCGGTCATTCTGTAAACCGGGATGGTCCCTACTGAAAAAATGTTTAACGGTGTATCCGTCATAAGTGTTCAACCCGTTACGCGTGCCGATCCACAATAAGCCCTGCTTATCCCTTACGGCACTCGTAACCGTGTTGTTGCTCAGGCCGTTGCTTTTGTCGATATGGAAGAACCGTAATTCTTGAGCCACCGCGCTACCTGATATAACCAACCCTGCAATCAGGGGAAGCCATAGATATTTGATTTGCGTTTTGATAAGATTAAACCGTTAATTACATGTACTAAGTTACAAAACATTAACGGTATGCTATTGTGTATAGGAATAGGTAAGTACACGTACTACATCCGGATCATCGTCCAGGAGATCTTGGCGAGTTATTACCTGACTGGTCGGATAGCCCTGGGAATTATACTGCTGTTCGGCTGCGGTATATTCGTACTCGGCGGAAATTTCCCCTTGGTTATCCCAGGAGGTATAGCCGCTACCAGCGTTGAACATATCCCTCATCCGATCGTCGAGGCCGGATATGAAAAGCAGGAACAAGTAGCTGTTCCACTCAACGGGAAAGGGGGTGCTTCCCGGTGTATATGTCAGTCGGCTAGTCAGGTATTCTCCGGGGCCGCCGGGGTAAAGGGTTCGTTCGTTTATTGTTAAATTGCCCTGCTGGTCGTACGCATATTCCTGGCGGCTATATACCGGATTACCGGGTATCCTGAACTCCTCACTGATTAATTGGTCTGATACATTGTACTCGTATTCATTTATGCTGTTAACCTCATCGGGGTCTGCTGAGGAATAATTATTGGCTTTTATCAGGCGTCCGAAATTATCCAGGGTATATACGTTCCGGTACTGAAGCGCATGATTGTTTGCGTTGTAGCGCCTCGTTTCGTGTATCCCTTTTTCGTCATATTCATACAACGTATAGCTGGAAAATGTTCCATTGAAATAGTAATTCAGACGGATCAGCTTTTTATCGGTATCATAAGTCAGCTCGAAATCGGTGATGCCGTTTCTGGAAATGCTGACAAGCAGAGGCTTATCTGGTGTTGGAGATGCAGTATCCTTTTTACAGGAGTTTGTTATACCGCAGACCCATGCAGTAGCACAGAGAAAAAATAGAAAGCGTTTCATGACATTTTGTTTTTAGTTTTACTAGGGACAACCTGATCCGAACCGTCAGCGTTAGGCTTTGCTTCACTATTTACCCCATGCAGGCATGTGGTCATAATCCGGATGGTTGGTGAGGTTGACCTGACCTGTACCATCCGCGTTCATCACATAAACTTCGGGGAAAACCCCGTCACGATAAGTCGTAAAGGTGATTTGCTTGTTATTCGGCGACCAAGCAGGTTCTACATCAGCGGCAAAATGGTCGGTAAGCTGTGTCAAACCCGTACCATCTGTATTCATCACATAAATATCGTAATTGCCACCGCGATTGCTTGAGAAAGCAATTTTTTTGCCATTGTTCGATAGAGCGGGTTCCCTGTCATTAGCTGGGTGATTGGTTAGGTTTACCGGGTTGGAGCCGTCCGCATCCATTACATAAATCTCCCAATTTACGTCGCGGAAGCTGTTGAAGAAGATCTGTTTACCCTGATGCGACCAAACGGGATAGGAATCGCTGGCAGGCGCGTAAGTAAGGCGTGTAACATCGGTACCATCTGCATTCATCACATAGACGTCGCTGCCACCGTCACGGGCGCTTGAAAAAGCAATTTGTTTACTTTGGGGCGACCAAGCGGGGGTGGCGTCATGGCCGGGGTGATTGGTCAGGTTGGTGGGATTACTGCCATCAGCGTCCATCACATAAATTTCGAAGTTTCCATCGCGGCGGCTTACAAAGGCTATTTGCTTGCCATGATGTGTCCAATCCGGGGAGGCATCAACACTCGGTTCAACGGTAAGGCGTAATAGATTGCCGCCGTCTGCATTCATGCTGTATAGTTCACTATTGCCGTCCCGGTTACTCTCGAACGCAATTCGTCCGCCTTTTTTTTTAGCAAGCATTGAGGCAAGGGCAAGCTCATCAATCATCCGATCAGGTTGTGAGCCCGAGAGTGCTTGTGATTCAGCCGGTTTCTCCATGGCTTTTTCGCAGGAGATCATATTGAACGATGCCGTCGCCATAGTGGCTAGCAATAGGTGTTTGATCAGGAATTTGATTGAATTTTTCATAATTATTGTTTTGTTTACGAGTTCGCCGTTTGCTATGCATAACTATTCCGGTATGTTAGCGTGTTGACTACTGTGTCGCGACAACTGTCGACTTAAATCGGTATGCGCTGGAGGGTTAATTTCTTTTTCGCTGAAACCAAAGCACTACGTCAGAAAAGCCTACTTTGCCTTCAATAATCCTGAAGTAAACCCGGTTCTTTCCCGGTTTTAGCTTACTGCCGTCGATGGCTTCATGCATGGTAAAAATCCTGCTTTTGGATACATCTTTGAACTTATACCGAACTTCAGATTTGCTCTGAAGCTGTTGAGGGTCATTGAAGCCGATCTGGAAAAAATAGTCGTCATCCAAGATACCCCTTACTATAAATTGCAAAATGGGCTTGGCTACATTAGTACCCTTTACATAGTCGCTAGGTAACTCAAAATCAAAAGCGCTGGGCTGCGTGAGATTACCTGTTCCTATTTCGAACGGGTTATCACGGATAATAAGATAATCTGCAAGGGTTGTCATAATTTTAAATTTTTAGTTATAATTAAAAGTAAATGTTTTGCGTTTATCCTTTTAGAAACCAGACTTACCCCAACTAACATCCAATCCTTCTACCTTTGACCAACTTCCTAAATCTATTTGTTCAATGGGCATTACGTCATCTCCTTGGGTATCCACGGCCGAAATAGAGGAGATGACCACGTCTCTTAATTTGATCTTCATTTCCTTCTGCTGCTGTCCATCGGTGATCTTGCGGATCGAGAGCAGGACTTCCGGGAATATTTTTTGTGAGGAAAGCGCTTCCTTCAATACAGGGGTTGTTTTATCCTTATATTTTTTGAAATTAAATGATTGTACTTTTTTTCCTATGGACTCACGGCCGCCGATTTCATCAGCTAGTTGGATACCCGTGTCCCAATCAAGCGAAAGGATGTTAATTTCACCTTTATGGCTATCATCTGTTACTTCACCATCAACATTTTTTAACTTGAGAAATATTTCAAGGGTAACTTTCTCCTCGGTGGTCTCAAGTTCAAGGAATTGCGCTATGGCATCGATGGGAGCTACGCATGTTGTCCCTTCGGTATCCCGTGGCGTGGCCGTGTTTTCTTTTTCGCAGTGCGTGAAAACTGCTGCAATAAACAACGCTGCAATGATTAAATATGGCTTTTTCATGATTTTCATTTTTGGCCCTTCTCATAGTTCTATATATTCATACCTATAGGTTGTTTTTACACCTATAGTCAATATTTCAGACGGGGGGGGAGGTGGGTCAAAAAGCGTATTGTTTTGGCTGATAACGAATCCTTGCTCATTATATTCCCTGTCGGTAAAATGATAAGCATATTCCGTATCATCTCCTGAACCGGAATTGTCATAGATGGTGTAATGTATTTTTTCCGCCACAAATTCATAAATCAGAAAATTGATGGGGTACCCTTTGTGTTTGGCGATGGTTTCCGGCAAGGGGCTTCCCGCTGGCGAGAATTCAGCTTTGTGCGACAGCATGGCCATGGGTTGAAGCTTCTCGTAGTAGTGATAGGCTTTCAGGTTCCCGTTGGGGTAATAGGTGTATTCCCTGGCCGATTTCTCGGCCCCAGTGGAGAGGCTGAGCCATGCTTCTCTGTTGATAAGCCCATCGGCATTGTAGGAATATTTGTGCCGGTTAACGACCTGCCCCGTGTTGGCTCCGCTTAAGGAAACCAACTCACCCTCTTGAAAATGTCCGTTTTCATCTTTAGTGAAAAGCATTTTTGTAGTCGGCTCTCCGGAATCGTCATAGTTGGTATAGCTTCCCAACAAACCATTCGAATCGTACGCAAATTCCACTGCATTCTGCAGCTGCCCGTCGGACTTGTAAGTATTTATCCGATTAATTGCCTTCATGTTAGCATCATAGCTATATTCCATATACAGAACACCATTCTTGTATATTTTACTGAGCACTGTTTCTTTTTCCGGTGCCGGAGAGGGGTTGTGGTCCCTTTTGCAAGCTCCGGGTATAAAAATTACCCAAGCCATTAAGTAGAAGAAGTGTACTAATTTCATAATCAAAAAATTAAAATTTATATCCGAAGTTACATCGGATGTAAAGGTGATGTTGTGAAAAATTAGTAGGCGGTAGTTGGTAATGAGTAATCGGTATAAAAGGGCAATAAGGCCGTGTAAAACACTATGCTTGCATAGTATTTTTTGCTATCTTTGTTCCGAACCACTGTTGTGCTAGTAAAAACCGCTTAATTATGATATTCGAACTCACCGAAGAACAACAAATGATCCGGGATGCCGCTCGTGATTTTGCACAAAGCGAACTGAAACCCGGTGTCATCGAACGCGACGAGCATCAGAAATTTCCTACCGAACAGGTCAAAAAACTTGGTGAGCTAGGTTTCTTGGGCATGATGGTCGACCCCAAATACAATGGGGCGGGGTTGGATACCGTATCGTATGTACTGGTGATGGAAGAATTATCCAAAATAGATGCCTCTGCATCGGTGGTGGTATCCGTCAACAATTCCTTGGTATGCTATGGCCTTGAAAAATATGCTACCGAAGCCCAAAAAGAAAAATACCTCAAACCCTTGGCAGCAGGCGAACACATCGGAGCTTTCTGCCTATCAGAGCCCGAAGCAGGCTCTGATGCTACCTCACAGCGCACCACGGCCGAAGATAAAGGTGACCATTACTTACTCAACGGCACCAAAAACTGGATAACCAATGGCGGCACGGCCTCCACCTATTTGGTGATTGCGCAAACCTACCCAGACAAAGGGCACCGCGGCATCAATGCCCTCATCGTGGAGAAAGGGATGGAAGGGTTTACCATAGGGCCGAAAGAGAATAAATTGGGCATCCGAGGCTCAGATACCCATTCCTTAATGTTCAGCGATGTGAAAGTCCCCAAGGAAAACCGTATTGGCGAAGATGGATTTGGTTTCAAATTCGCGATGAAAACACTGGAAGGTGGCCGCATAGGCATTGCCGCGCAAGCACTGGGTATCGCTTCAGGGGCCTATGAGCTCGCTTTAAATTACGCCAAGGAACGCCAAACCTTTGGCAAGCCCATTGCCGAGCACCAAGCCATCCAATTCAAATTGGCCGATATGGCTACACAAATAGAGGCAGCACGTCTATTATGCCTTAAGGCCGCATGGCTCAAAGACAATGACCTGCCTTATGTGCAAGCTTCATCCATGGCCAAACTCTATGCATCCGAAGTGGCGATGAACACCACGGTGGAAGCCGTACAAATCCATGGTGGTTACGGTTTTGTAAAGGAATACCATGTGGAGCGTTTGATGCGTGATGCCAAGATCACCCAAATCTATGAAGGCACGTCTGAGATTCAAAGGATGGTCATTTCAAGAGAAGTGCTCAAAGACTGAGGTTAGGGCGCCTATCCATAAATTCCCCTTAAATTATATTCATGATGTTACAAAGCCCTGTGCAAATCGGGGTAAGAATGGTTAATATGTGACTATCTACATAAGGTCATCTTACCTATATTTGCCGATATGATGACTTATCACCGTGTAAGCATCGTTTAGCTAATCCAATTTGAGAAAAACCTGTTGCAACTTGTTTGAGGAGGTATGGTGTTGTCCAGGAAATGGTTTGGAACGATTGTTTTGTTACATATTTTTTAAACGAATGTTGATTCATGAAGTATAAATCACTTAACTACCCTGTTTTTTTGTTATTGATGTTGATAGCGCCGTTTTTGGCATCGGCGCAGTCAAGTAGCCAATTGGCTAGCCTATACGAACAAGCCAGCGAAAGCTCTGGATTGGTCGTGCAGTACGGACATGATGTACGGGCGATCCAATATTTTTATGGACCCATGTCATCAGGTGCTGGTGGTCGATGGGGTGGTACGGCGGTAGCCAATTCACCGGCAGAACGAGAAAGGCTGATTAAGCTGAATAATGAATACTTGGATAAGTTGGCAAAGCTAGATTTCGATGGGATGAGTATTTATGGTCAAGTAGACTACATTTTACTCAAACGCAAGATAGAAGCCAGCCAGAAAAACCTAAAGGACGAAGCAACACAATACCAAGGGATAGCTAATCACCTGCCATTTGCCAACGCTGTCTATGATTTTGAGGCGCAACGCAGACGGGGGACTACGGTTCAAGGGGAACAGGTGGCGCAGCTCCTACATGATGCACTCACCCAACTGCAGGATGCCAAAACTACATTGGAAGGTGTGGATAAGCTTAGTCAAAATGACGCGAACTTTGCGGGTGATGCTGTAGATGGCTTGAAAGCACGGTTAAAAAACGCATTTGACTTTTACAACGGTTATGACCCAGTGTTCACCTGGTGGGTTCCCGAACCTTATAAAGCATTTGATGAAGCGCTTGGAGAATATGCGAAATCGATTCGATCCAAGAGCGATGCCAAGGTGTTTGACGACGGCAGTAACATCGGGGGACAACCGATTGGCCGAGAAGAGCTCAACCGGCGGCTAAAGGATGAAATGATTGCCTATTCAGCCGATGAATTGCTGAAGCTAGCCGATCAGGAATTTGCCTGGTGTGAAGCCGAGTTGCTCAAGGCATCTCGAGAAATGGGGTTTGGCGACGACTGGAAAGCTGCACAGGAGAAAGTAAAAAATAGTTACGTCCCGGCAGGCAAGCAACCTGAGCTTATCATCAAGCTCAATGACGACGCCATCAACTTCATCAAGGCCAATGAACTGATGGATTTGCCACCATTGGCCGAAGAAACATGGGGAATGATTATGATGACGCCCGAGCGCCAACTGGTGAACCCATTCTTTACTGGCGGTCGCGAGATAAGCGTATCATACCCCACCAATACCATGTCGCATCCGCAAAAACTGATGAGCATGCGCGGCAACAACCCGTATTTCTCAAGGGGTACCGTGCAGCACGAACTCGTACCTGGCCACCACCTGCAATATTTTATGAACAGTAGATACAAGCCTTACCGTCGGGAAGCGTTCAATACGCCTTTTTGGACGGAAGGGTGGACCTTATATTGGGAATTACTCCTGTACGATAAGGGATTTGCTAAAACACCCGAAGAGCGTATAGGCATGCTTTTTTGGCGGATGCATCGTTGTGCGCGCATCACGTTTTCCATCAAATACCACCTAGGTGAATGGACGCCTCAGCAATGTATCGATTACCTGGTAGACCGCGTTGGCCATGAACCCGCCAATGCCCATGGTGAGGTGAAACGTTCGTTTGAGGCCAACTACAGTCCGCTGTACCAACTGGCTTATCTGGTGGGCGGCCTGCAATTGATGAGTATCAAAAATGAATTGGTAGATAGCGGAAAAATGACCCATAAACAATTCCATGATGCGGTCATCAAAGAAAATTATCTGCCGATGGAGTTGTTACGGGCGACACTCATCAACCAACGGCTTGAGCGGAACTACCAATCAACCTGGAAGTTTTATGATTTCAATAAATGAACAATAATCAACCTCAACAGATGAAAGGAGAAGATGTAGGGTTCAAATCGTCCTTGGGATTGATGGATGCCACCATGCTGGTAGCGGGGAGCATGATCGGTTCGGGTATTTTTATTGTAAGTGCGGATATTGCACGGAATACCGGAAGCGCCGGCTGGTTGATGGCCGTATGGCTGATTACCGGATTTATGACGCTGACCGCCGCGTTGAGCTACGGAGAGTTGAGTGCGATGTTCCCTAAAGCCGGTGGGCAGTACATTTATTTGCGGGAAGCGTACAATCCCCTGGTCAGCTTTGTTTTTGGGTGGACGTTTTTCACGGTAATACAGACCGCCACGATTGCCGCTGTAGGGGTGGCATTCGCCAAATTCACGGCTTACCTCCTCCCGCAGTTGGACGAGGATGTCATCCTTATGGATCTCGGCTTTTTACAGCTGTCGTCCGCCCAGCTGGTTTCCATTGTGGTTATTTTGCTCCTTACTATTATCAACACCCGTGGGGTCAACAGCGGTAAGGCCGTGCAGACGTCTATCACCGTCGTGAAAATCGTGAGCCTGTCGGGGTTGGTGCTTTTCGGCCTATTTGCCTTCAATAGCGAGGTGTGGCAAGCCAATTGGCTATCAGGCGATGCTTGGAATCTTCGTAGGCTGAATGTTGATGGCTCCTTGGCCGATTACACGACATTTGCCGCATTAGGAGCCATTGCCGCAGGGATGGTGGGGGCCATATTCAGTAGTGACTCGTGGCATGCTTCGTCTTCCGTGGCCGGCGAAATCAAGAATCCGAGCCGTAATGTGGGGCTGAGTTTGGCTTTAGGTACCATCATCGTTACCATCGTTTACCTCCTGACCAATCTCATGTACACCGGTGTACTGACCATGGAGCAAATGGCGGCATCTGATAAAGATCGGGTGGCGATGACTGCCGCCCAGGAGATTTTCGGCCCCGTCGGTATTACCATCATTGCGGTCATGATCATGGTTTCCACGTTCGGATGCAACAATGGGCTCATCCTAGCCGGAGCAAGGGTTTACTATTCGATGGCACAGGATGGGCTTTTCTTCAAGAAAGTCGGGCAGCTCAATAAATCTGCCGTTCCCGGTGTAGCCCTTTGGTTGCAATGTATCATTGCTTCATTGTGGTGCTTAAGTGGTAAGTATGGCGACCTGCTGGACATGATCTCCAGTGTGGTGGTCATCTTCTACGTATTGGCCATTATCGGTATTTTCCGATTGCGTAGATCGCGGCCGGATGTACCGCGGCCCTATAAGGCCTTTGGCTATCCGGTGCTACCGATGATTTATATCTTTATGGGTATTGCTTTTATTGTGTTGATGATTATCTATAAACCCAATTACACATGGCCGGGAATCATCATCGCTTTATTGGGGATCCCCGTGTATTATTTGATCCGTAAAAAATCGCTACCAGAAAACACCTAAAAGCGTTCGATTACGAGAAGGAGTGAATTGCTGGACTATAGATACAGATCATCTAAAATTATCAAGAAAAATGGCAGGGGAAATAAAATTACATCAGCTGTTTACCATTGTCTTGCTGGTACTCGGCTCTATGGTATACGCACAAGGTACTGCAACAGACTACAAACGGGCAAGCGCATTCGCGGAAACGACCCGGAATAAAGTGTTTTATGCACCCACAGCATTTTCTTGGCTGGAGGGCCAACAGCAATTCTGGTATGTAAACAACACGCCGGAAGGAAGGCGGTTCATGTTGGTGGATGCATCAAAAAAACAGAAGAAGGAAGCATTTGACCATGCAAAGCTAGCAGCGGCGCTTGCGCTGGCCAGTGGCGAAAAGGTCGATGCGGATAGTCTCCCTTTCAATGCGATCGATTATAAATCGGCCGATAAAATCGAATTCAGTGCCTTTGGAAAGGTATGGGCTGCAAGCCTTGATGATTATAAGGTCAATGATACGGGAAGAAAGCCCGAACCAAGGCGACGAGGGAGACAAGGTTATTGGGGCGACAGGGATGGCGATGAGGTAAAGGAGATTCCATCGCCGGATAGCAATTGGGTGGCTTATATCAAGAATTACAATGTCTATCTTCGTCCTAGGGATAAGCGTGACGCCGAAGAAATCCAGCTGAGTTACGACGGCGCATTGGGACATGCGTATTCTTCATCTATTTCCTGGTCGCCGGATTCCAAAAAGCTTGCGGTCAACAAGGTACGGCCCAACACCCAACGGAAAGTTTATTTCGTAGCCTCTTCGCCGAGTACGCAGTTGCAACCCATCCTCCAGGAACGGAACTACCTGAAGCCGGGCGATGCATTGCCGCAAAACCAACCGGTACTTTTCTTGTTGGAAAGCAAGCAATCCTTTGTGGTAAACCCTGAGCTGATTCCCAACCAATACAGCTTATCACGTCTTGAGTGGCGAGAAGATAGCCGGGCCTTTACGTTTGAATACAACCAGCGCGGGCACCAGCGCTACGAGGTATTTTCTGTTGATGCGACCAATGGCGCGGTGCGGACCTTGATTACGGAAACCAGCAAAACCTTTGTCGAATACAGTGGTAAAAAATACCGTAAGGATGTCCATGATGGTGCGGAAATTATCTGGGCATCGGAGCGCGATGGCTGGAACCATCTATACCGCTACGACGGGCAGACCGGCAAGATGAAAAACCAGATTACCAAGGGCGAGTGGGTGGTGCGAGACGTCGTGCATGTGGACGAAGACGAGCGGTATCTCATTTTTGCGGGAAGCGGTAAGGATGCAGGGCAGGATCCCTACTTCACCCAATACTACCGTGTCAATTTCGATGGTTCGGGCTTTACATCGTTAACGACGGAAGACGGCAACCACCGGGCTTCATTTTCTTCGGATTTCTCGACATTCGTAGACACCTATTCACGGGTCGATGCGCCGCCGGTGTCTGTGCTCCGCAGTGCAACAGACGGCGAGATATTACTGGAGTTGGAAAAGGCGGATAATACTGCCCTATTGGCAACCGGCTGGAAATACCCCGAAGTGTTCCACGCTAAGGGGCGCGATGGGACGACGGATATCTGGGGTGTCATTATTCGACCTTCGAATTTCGATCCCAGCAAATCGTATCCCATTATCGAAAACATTTATGCCGGGCCACAGGGATCGTTCGTGCCCAAGAATTTCGGTACGCAACAGGGGATGGCTGCATTGGCCGAACTGGGCTTCATCGTCGTACAGATTGATGGTATGGGTACATCTAAGCGTTCCAAGGCATTCCACGATGTGTGTTGGAAAGACCTGAAAGATGCCGGTTTTCCCGATCGTATCTTGTGGATGAAAGCTGCTGCCGAAAAATATTCCTATATGGATTTGGACCGTTTAGGTATCTATGGAACTTCTGCTGGTGGGCAAAATTCAGCAGGTGCGGTACTGTTCCATCCGGAGTTTTATAAAGTTGCGGTGTCGTCGTGCGGCTGCCATGACAACCGGATGGACAAGATGTGGTGGAATGAACAATGGATGGGTTATCCCATTGGCCCGCAATATGCGGAATGCTCCAATGTGGTCAATGCCCATAAGTTGGAAGGCAAATTGATGCTCATCGTGGGTGAGGTGGATGACAATGTAGACCCTGCATCTACCATGCAGGTGGTGGACGCGCTGATCAAAGCAAATAAAGAACACGAATTGGTGGTCATTCCCGGTGCAGGCCACACGTCAGGCGGGGAATACGGCGAGAAGAAGCGCCGGGACTTCTTTGTGAAGCATTTGCTGGGTGTGGAGCCCCCGGTGTGGGAAGGACAGAAGCCGGTGTTTTAAAAATCCGGAGTGAGGAAGAATACCGTATCTATAAAAAACAACACGCCATTATTGTTCAACACGTTCTCATCATGCAGATCTTCAGCAATAATACCTAATGATTTGTTGATATAATCGCTGTTTCTGGTATTGGTAAAGCCGTTCGACGCCATAAGTTCTTTGACAACAACCTTGATTTTTATAAGTATTACCGTAGCAACAACTCTTTCCTTGACGAGAAAATGTTTTTACGGGGCAACCACGATATAAAGCTATGGTTAGATACCTATTATTTCCAGTCTGACCAAACCTTTTCCACCTCTCACGATTACAAGGTTGCCAAGATAATGGCGAACGATTTGATACAGGTCTATATCGAAGACCAGCCATATAAGAATACGGAACAGGGAGATATATTAACAGACCTGCCAAAGTTGAATTGGACGGGCAGTAAGGCTTCACTGATAGAACTGATTTATGCGTTGCACTATCAGGCTGTTTTCGATAATGGGAACGGCGACATACGGTCAATGGCCAAGTATTTTGAAACTGCGTTAAATGTTGATTTGGGTAATTTCTATCAGACGTATTTGGAACTTAGAAACAGAAAGGTGAACCGTACTAAATTCCTTGATGCACTCCGGGAGGGGCTTATACGGAAAATGGATGAACAAGATGAGAAGTAGAAATGGTGTCACTTCACACCATTTCCCTTTCCCACTTTTCCTCAAATAGTTTTTTCAATTGTTCTAACTCATTTTTGTACATGGTATTTTTCCTTGTACCGAAGTAGAGCGTGTTTTCCCACGGTTGGTTTCCTTGCCAGACCAATTTGATTTTTCCTACATCCAACGCCTCATGGCAAAGGAAATCCGGCACAATGGAAAAGCCCTCGTTATCACTAAGGCAACGGATAATGGAACTGATATTGGGTACAATATAGTTAGGGCTGAAATCGGGATGTTCGTTAAAATTCTTTGACCAAAAGTTTTTCAGGTGTTCCATATCACCTGCCGTGCTGTACCAAAGCTGTTGTTTGAGAAAATCCCTTGCACCTGAAATATCACCATTTTCCAACAATGGCATCAGTTCGGAAATATCCGTATTGCTTCCAGCAATCAGCACTATCCTTTCTTTGGAAAACGGTTCGTAAACGAGATTTTGTTGGTTGCCTTTTTGTGGCGTGACAATCATATCCAGCAACCCGTTGTCTAAGTCCATCTGCATCTGCGGATAAAGACCGAATTTGATAATCAGATTAAACGGCAGGCTTGCCACGTGTTCCTCCAATGTGTACTGGAATGTTTCAAAGCACATCCCCACACTGATGGTCGCCCTTTCCGGTTGCGAACGGCGGTGGAAATGCTGTTCGGCACTTTCCAGTTTTTGGAGCGGTTCGAGGATGAAGTTGTAAAGTATCTTGCCTTTTTCGGTAGGAACCATCTTACGGGGCGAACGGTCAAACAATTTATACCCTGCATAGGCTTCCAAGGAATTGAGGTGGAGGCTAACACCCGGTTGCGAAATAAACAATTCCTGCGCCGCAGCAGACAGTGTTCCCGTTTCATATATGGCTCTAAATGTTCTAAGCCATTCCAAATTCCATTGCATATCTATCACTTTTATGATACAAATATACAATTTAAGTTATTTTAATAATAAAAAAATGCTCCCGAAATTTGTTCCATAATAATTTAAGACGGATAACATTTTTAACAATTATCAATATGGACAGACGAGATTTCATTACAAAGACCTCTTTAGGGGCATCCGCATTGGCAATCCCCGGTTGGGTCGGAGCAACAGTAAAGACAAAAGAAGAACAGGCATCGGGTTCAGCCAATGGCTTTTGGCCGAACGGTGCAAGGTTAGCTATTTCCATTGCCCTGCAATTTGAAGCAGGCGGACAGCCCATTTCGGGAGCAGGCGGGTTGATACCCGAACCGATTAAGAAAGGCTACCCCGACCTTGCGACCAATTCCTATTTCGATTACGGCGTACAGGAGGGCATTCCGAGGCTATTGGATTTGTTTGACAAATACGGTGTCAAGGCTACTTCATTCATGGTCGGCAAGGCAGTTGACAACAATCCCGAATTAGCACGTGAAATAGTGAGGCGTGGACATGAGCCTGCGGCTCATGGCAAGGAATGGGCTTGGCAATACCATCTATCGAAAGACGAGGAAAGGGAATGGATACGGAGTGTGAAGCAGTCCATTGAAAAAGCAACAGGCGTTACACCATTGGGATATGACTGTTACTGGATGCGTGGAAGTGTACATACATTGAGCCTGCTCCAAGAATTGGGCTTTATCTATCATAACAACGATTTGAGCAGGGATGAGCCGTATGTACAGGAGTTGAACGGAAAGCCTTTTGTGACCATGCCGTACACCATACACATGAACGACATCGGTTCGTATGACTTCCCCGGATTTTCACCTGCGGACTATGAGCAACAACTGAAAGACGAGTTTGACCAGCTGTATGGAGAAGCGAAAATACGCAGGCGCATGATGCTAATCAGTTTCCATGACCGTATTTCCGGTCATGCCTCACGCGTACGTGTGATAGCGCGTTTCCTCAACTATGTGGCACAACACGATGGTATATGGTATGCGACCAAAGGCGAAATTGCAAAACATGCTTTGGCTACTCCCGATATTACACCGCTTGTAAAGCGTGAAGTTGCAGAAAAAAGCGGTCTTGCAGGTAATACGAATTTATAACCCAAAAAATCAGTAAAATGAAAAATATCATCATCACATTGTTTGTCCTGTTATTTACCTATATTGCTATTCCGGTAAACGGACAAAATTTGGAGAAAACAGGTAAAGAAAAAGCCGTCCATATCGTATTGTTCAAATTTAAGGATGGAACGACAGCCGAACAGATACAAAGCCTGAAAAATGAAATCCTGAAACAGAAAGGCACTATTCCCGGACTACTGGAAATTTCTTTTGGCGAAGACTTCACAGGCAGGGCAAAAGGCTATACCCATGCGGAAGTAGCGGTTTTTAAAAACAGAAAATCTTTGGAAGACTTCAATACATCTGAATACCACCAACAGTTGATTGTGACACATATCAGACCCGTATTGGAGGATATTCTCGTATTGGATTACCAACAAAAGAAATAATACATTATGGGTTCAAGACGAGATTTTATTAAACAGAGCAGTTTGGCGGGGTTGGCAGGAGCAATAAGTCCTTTGGAAACTCTGGCAGGTGTCCGGCAGGTAAGCCCCGCTCAAACTGAAAGGACAAAATGGTCGGACGGTTCACGGCTGGTGGTTTCCATTTCCATGCAGTTTGAGGCAGGCGGTCAACCGGACAATGCGGAAAGCCCTTTTTCCCAAAATATGGAAAGGGGTTACAAAGACCTGCCTGCCGATACGTGGTATCAATACGGTTATAAAGAAGGCATTCCACGAATGTTGGACAATTGGGATAAATTGGGTATCAAAGTTACTTCCCACATGGTGGGGTCTGCTGTACTCGCCAATCCCGAATTGGCAAAAGAAATCGTGGAGAGAGGACACGAAGCATCTGCCCACGGTATGGGTTGGAGCGCACAGTATCACCTGCCCTACGATGAGGAAAAGAAATTTATCAAAGACGGGGCGGATGCCGTGAAGAATGCCACGGGTTTTATTCCTGTCGGGTACAATGCCAACTGGCTTCGCAGGGGTGAAAATACGTTGAAGATTTTGCAGGAACTCGGCTTTAAGTACCACATTGACGATTTGAGCCGTGACGAGCCATTTATCATAGAGGTCAACCAAAAGGATTTTGTGGTTGTGCCTTATACGCTACGGTGCAATGATATACTATTGATAGAGGGCAAAAACTTTTCCGTTGACCAGTTCTTCAATCAGGTCAAAGCTGAATTTGACCAACTGTATGCCGAAAGCGAATTTAAGCGAAGACAGCTTTCCATTAGCTTCCATGACCGTATCGGTGGAACACCGCAAATGGTAAAAGCAACTTCCGATTTGATGAAGTATATTCAAAGCCACAAGGGTGTTTCATTTAAACGCAAGGATGTGATTGCGGAATTGGCATTGCAGGACAAAACTATTATCAGGGAATTTTAAGACATGGAACAAATGAGAATATTTTTAACAGGAGCAACGGGCTATATCGGCAGTTCGGTTGCAACATATTTAACAAAGCAGGGTCATCAGGTTTATGGTCTGGTAAGGGATAAAAGCAAAACAGACGAAGTAAAGGCATTGGGCATCATTCCGGTAATTGGAACATTGGAAGACAGGGAGTTGCTTACCGAGTGCGCACAAAAAACAGATGCGGTAATCAATACAGCCAATTCAGACCATCGTTTTTCGGTTGACACGTTTATCAGTGCTTTAGCCGGAACGGGAAAAACGTTCATACACACATCGGGGTCAAGCGTAGTGGCTGATGATGTAATGGGCGATACCGAAAATTTACAGGTATTCGATGAGGAAACGTTGTTTACACCAATGGATGTACGTAAGGAACGGGTAAGCATTAACAATGATATACGGATAGCAGGCATCACTAAAGGAATACGAACCATCGTCATCGCTCCGTCCATGATATACGGCGACTGTTTAGGTCTGAATGAGGAAAGCGACCAATTACCCGTTGTCTTCCGAAAATCAAAAGAAATGAATGCGGGTGTTTACGTGGGCAAAGGTGTAAACAGGTGGTCAAATGTGCATATTGAAGATTTGGCACATCTCTATGCCCTTGCTTTGGAAAAAGCCCCGACTGCTTCCTATTTCTATGTCGAAAACGGAGAGGCTTCTTATAAGGAAATTGCGGTTTATGTCAGTAAAGCGTTGGGGTTTGACGGAAAAATTATTTCGTGGGATGCCGATGAAGCATTGGCGGAATTAGGCGATTGGGCTAAATACGCTTTGGGTTCAAACAGCCGTGTAAGAGCCGTTCACGCAAGAAAGCTATTGGGATGGAAACCCGATGCTATTTCTATAAAGGATTGGATAACATTACAGACAAAATAAGTAAAAAACGACAAGTATTATGGAATACAGAAAATTAGGAAATTCAGGATTGCAAGTTCCTGTTTTAAGTTTAGGTACAGGCACATTTGGCGGTACGAACGAGTTCTTTCAACGTTGGGGGCAGACGGATGTAAAAGAAGCTTCACGATTGGTTGACATCTGTTTGGACAGCGGCATCAATTTCTTCGACACGGCTAATGTGTATTCGCAGGGTGCTTCTGAAGAAGTGCTTGGAGAGGCTCTAAAAGGAAGAAGACATGAAACTATCGTCGCCACTAAAGCAACATATACCATGAGCGATAAGGTGAACGATAGGGGTTCGTCACGTTTTCATATCACAAATGCCGTAAATGACAGCCTTAAACGTTTGGGTACGGATTATATTGATGTGTACTTTATGCACGGTTTTGACAGCCATACACCTCTCGAAGAAACGTTGAGAACACTGGACAATTTGGTGTCGAGTGGAAAGGTTAGGTATATTGGTTGTTCCAATTTTACTGCATGGCAACTGATGAAATCGTTATCCGTTTCGGAAAAGCACAACTTGGAGAAATATGTTATTTATCAGGGCTACTATTCGTTAATCGGACGTGATTACGAACAGGAATTGATGCCGTTGATAAAAGACCAGGATATGGGCTTAATGGTATGGAGCCCACTCGGTTGGGGCAGGCTGACAGGAAAAATAAGAAGAAACCAACCACTTGCCGATGGACGAATACAATCAGGCGGAGCAGTAGGCTCACCACCCGTGGATGACGAATATCTATATACGGTCGTGGATGCTTTGGAACGGATAGCCAACGAAACAGGCAAGACCATTTCGCAGGTTGCGCTCAACTGGTTGGTACAACAAGATACTGTTTCCAATATTGTCATTGGTGCAAGGAACGAACAGCAACTGATAGAAAATTTAGATGCTGTCGGTTGGTCTCTCTCGATGGAACATCTTAATGAATTGAATGCAATCACAGCCCCAACCTCCATTTATCCACATTGGGTTGGAGAACGATAAACCGTAATATCTATTCGGAAAAGCCTAAATGTTATTCTGTTCTTTTAAATGAATAGTGTTTAGGCTTTCCTGTTTGCAACCAACACCAAAACGTCTAAGAGCCCGTTTAAAATTTATCTAATAATTCCATCAGCATTTTCATTTTTAATGGTTGATGGGAGCTCGCCGCATTTTGGCGGCTCGGTATTTTATGCCTCTTTTTGGCTGCACCTTCGTTAAATTTCTCGCGATAGCTTCCGGCTATCCCTGCGAAACCGAACGAAGTGAGCTCACCGAAGGTAATTCCTTTCCTCTTGGGGCTACGGATTAACTCTCTGTTAAATTCCGAACTGCATCCGCCAATATACGGTTAGTTTCAACGTGTTGGCCGTACTACCTTTGTATATTAAGGGTAGGCAAGATTGCTATTACTATGAACATATTGACTAAAATGATAATCGTAGCGGCTGCGGTGGTGGCCGCAGCTTGTTCAAACACGAATGAAAACCTGAAAGAAGTCACAAGCTTCCCACTGACGGCAGTGAAGTTACTTGACGGCCCCTTTAAGGATGCCACCGAACTGAATGAGAGAATCCTATTGGCCTATGAGCCCGACCGTTTTCTGGCGCGGTTTCGGAAGAATGCGGGATTGGAACCCAAGGCGGAACATTACGGGGGCTGGGAGGCTCAATCACTGGCTGGACATAGCTTGGGGCATTACCTATCAGCTTGTGCATTGATGTACTTAAGTACGGGAAACGAGGAGTTTAGGATCCGTGCCAACTACATCGTGGATGAACTCGCCTTATGCCAAGAAGCAGACGGCGACGGCTACCTCGGTGCGTTTGACAATGGCAAGGAGGTTTTTGAGAACGAAATAGCCAAGGGGGATATCCGCTCACAGGGTTTTGACCTTAATGGCATCTGGGCACCGTTCTATACGCATCATAAAGTACTGGCAGGTCTCCATGATGCATATACGTTGTTGGACAACGAAAAGGCGCTTACCGTAGCCACCCGCTTTGCCGATTGGATAGGTACGGTCATCGAACCCTTGACGGACGAGCAGATGCAGCAGGTATTGCATTGTGAGCATGGCGGGATGAATGAGTCATTGGTGGATTTATATAACCATACGCAAGATAAAAAATACCTCGATATGGCTGGCGCCTTCTATCACAAGGCTGTGTTGGATAACTTGGTCCAGGGCCGGGATTCACTGGCCGGGCTACATGCCAATACGCAGATACCCAAAGTAATTGGGTTGGTGAAGCGTTATCAGGCCACTGGAAACGAAGAAGACTACCAGGCTGCAAAATTCTTTTGGGATCGGGTAGTTCACCATCACTCTTATGTAACGGGAGGAAATGCCAACCACGAGTATTTCGGGCAACCGGATAAGCTCAGTAAGCGGCTGAGCGATGAAACCACGGAGACCTGCAATGTATACAACATGCTGAAGCTCTCGGATAGGATTTTCCAATGGGAGCCAAGCGCCGAAGTTGCGGATTACTACGAACGGGCGTTATTCAACCAGATTCTAGCGTCGCAGCATCCGTTGACTGGTCACGTCATTTACAACCTTTCCCTGGAGATGGGCGGCCATAAGCATTACCAGAATCCGTTTGGTTTTACCTGCTGTGTAGGTACAGGGATGGAAAATCACGCCAAATATGCCGGGCATATCTATTACCATAATGATGACGAACTCTACATCACCCAGTATATGGCGTCCGAACTTTCATGGGAGGATAAGGGACTAACGTTACGTCAGGAAACAGCTTATCCCCAACAGCAGGGAACAGCGTTTACCTTTAATTTGGAAGAATCGCAGCGCTTCGACGTAAAAATCCGTTATCCCTATTGGGCAGAGCAAGGTATAACAATACGGGTGAATGGTGAGGAGTACCAACATGGGGAAACACCGGGAAGTTTCGTCACGTTATCGCGTACATGGAAGGACGGTGATCATGTAGAAGTGGAATTGCCCTTCACGTTACGTACCGAGGAAATGCCCGATGACCATACGCGGCTTGCGGTGTTATATGGACCGGTGGTGATGGCCGGAGAGTTGGGCGAAGTAGACGACCCCAAGGCAAAAGATTCGGATTTCGTACCGGTATTTTTTACGGAAGATCGTAATCCCAAAGCTTGGATAGAGACTGCTGACGGCCCGAACACCTTTAGTACCCAAGGTGTGGGCAAACCGCGGGACGTGGAGATGAAGCCTTTTTATGTGACACATGACAAGCGGTATTCAGTATATTGGGATGTGTTCAACCAACAAGAGTGGAAGGAATTACAGGCTACCTATGAAGCCGAGAAGACAGCATATGCACGGATCGAATCCATCACCTATGATTTTTTCCAACTGGGTGAGATGCAGCCGGAGCGTGATCACCATTACGAAGGGGGGGATGCGCATGTTGTGCAGATGCAGGATCGAAAAGCCCGGCAGGCCGAGCGTGGCGGATGGTTTGGCTTTGACATGAAAGTCCTCCCAGCGCAACCCATGGCACTGGTGTTTGAATATTGGGGTGGATATACAGGAAGCAAGACGTTCGATATCCAAGTAGATGGGCAGACCATAGCCACGCAGAATATCAGTGGTATCAAGGACGGATCGTTCCTTTCCATCCAATACGATATCCCGGAAGACCTGACGAAAGACAAGCAACACATTAACGTGAAAATCGCACCCCATACCGGTAGTCGCGGAGGGCCACTCTTTGCAGCGAGGACGGTGAAGCGGTAGCTTTTTGGTAATTGATTCAATGGGTAATAGCTACTTTAAATATAAAACGCGATACTTCATAATCCATTATTAGCATTCAGCGATTCCGAATTCAATCATTAACCATTTGCCCATCTGGTCTTGCCAAAGGCTTAATTATTACGTCAATTTTTGGTTATCACTGGCGAAAATATGTTTAGGATGGTGAAACAAAACGACGCAATTTAGCAACTTAAACTAACGACCAATTAAAATCTAGCATAAGCGGAGGTTTTTATCGCGAGAATGCTGTTGATCAAGCACTATAATACAATAATTGTCGAATAGACATTATATGAATATTAACCGATCATTTATGTACTAACTAAATTAAGCAATATGGAGAGAAAATTCACTATTTTATTATGTGTCATCCTAATACCGTTTGCGCTTATGGCGCAGATCAAGACCGGTGAGGTGAAGGATGACCGAGGTGAGCCCTTATCGTCCGCGACGGTACAGGTTAAAGGAACAAACCGGGTAACCCAGACCGACGATAGAGGCGTATTTAATATTCAAGCGTCAACTGGAGAGGTAATTGAAGTTTCATTGGTTGGGTTTGAGCGAATATCGATTAAGATAACCGACCAACCTTCGTACGTGATTGTGTTGCAAGAAAGCCTCAGTGGTCTCGATGAAGTGGTGGTGATTGGCTACCAAGACATCCAGCGGCGGAAAACAACAGGTGCCATTGCCTCGGTAAAAGGCAAGGAGTTTGAAAACACACCCTATGCCACTTTTGATGCGATGTTACAAGGCCGTGTAGCGGGAATGACCGTGTTGAGTACTTCGGGTGAGCCAGGAACAAACAACTTGGTCAACATCCGCGGAAGCAGCAACGTTAGATTAGCCGATAATGCCATCACTGCTCCCCTATATGTGATCGATAACATTATCTATGACGTGAATGACTTCAGGTCGGCTTATGGGGCTAACCCCTTGCAATCCATCAACCCCAACGATATCGAATCCGTGGATATTCTGAAAGATGCGTCGGCATCAGCAATCTATGGGGCACGTGCAGCCAATGGGGTGATTATCGTAAAGACCAAACGGCCAATGGGTGCTAAGCCGGAAGTCCGTGTTTCGGCTTATATGGGTGTGGCCAATAGGCCTGCCATGAAACCCATCCAAGTAGGGGCGGAAGAACGGCGCCTCAAAATGGCATTGCTGTATGGAGGAGGCCAATACAATTGGTTTAATAATGACCAAATCAGCATGATGCTGACGGATAGCTTGAATACAGCTTTCAATAACAATACCGATTGGCAGGGCATGTTTCTGCGTGCAGCCCGCGTGAATAACATCAACGCGAGTGTTGGAGCATCCACGGAAACCTTCATCTATAGGCTCTCCGTCCAACGGTATTATGAAGAAGGCGTAATGATTGGTTATGAAAATGACAATGTCACACCACGTATTTTCCTGCAAGCCAATCCGACCAAGAATGTCCAGATTGAAACCAACTTGTTTGCAGGGCTGACGAAGGCTAAACATGGTTCAGGCGAAGGTGTTTTTGGGAGTAAATTCCCCTTTACGACATGGGGATTCCCATCTTCTTTCTGGCAAATAACCGATGCGGAACGGGCTGTTCACACCGGTCGGTACGACGATTTGATGGACGATGACAAGACGACGAGCATCAATGGGAATACCGCGGTGACCATCAAGCAGCTGTTTGTGCCGGAGTTGTCGTTCCGCACGCAGTTCTCCTACAACATTAATAACAATACCCGCGATCTTTTCCAGCCCGGACTGATTACAGGGAATGGTCGTAACCGTGCCCAAAGTTGGGTATACCAAAACCAACGCTGGGAATTGGAGAGTTTCTTCAATTATTATAAAACCTTGAAAGAAAACCATAACCTGTCAGGCGTATTGGGATACGGTATGGAAAAGAACAATAGAAATGATCGATACCAGCAAGGATGGAGCGATAACAGCACCATCATCAAGACTATATCTGGGATTCCATCTGGGCCGGATTTATATGGTTGGACAAGCTTGGAAGAACGGGCAAGGGTGTCGTTGTTTGGCCGCCTGGGTTATGACTATAAAGGACGTTATTTGCTGCAGGCAAGTTATCGGCAGGATGCATCCTCACGTTACAGCCGCGATAATCGATGGGGTATATTCCCAGCTATCTCCGCTGGATGGGTTTTGTCCGAAGAGCCGTTTTTCGAACCGTTGACTGATGTAGTTTCCTTTCTTAAAGTCAGGTCGAGCTACGGCCTCACCGGGCTTGACCCGGGCAGTTATTATGCCCAATATACCAACTTGGGCTTCAACGCCGGTTATGTAGGCTCCCGATTGGACAATGGGGACAATGTGTCTGGTTCCACATACAATGGCACCTTAGTAACCTATCCGAATTACAACAACCCGGCATCAGCGGCTAATATCAAATGGGAACGTACACCGCAGTTCAATATCGGCCTGGATGCCAATTTTATCCGGGACAGATTGACGATCACCGCAGATTATTACATGCGGGAGTCTAGAAGCATGGTATTCGAAGCGCCGGCCCCAATCATTACAGGCTTTTCGAACATTATCAGCAATTTTGTGGATATCCGCAATAGCGGGGTGGAGTTAACCATCAATTCCGTGAACATGAACCCCCAGTCGGCTTTCCAATGGTATACCAATTTCAACATCGCGTACAATAAAAATAAGGTGGTCAAGTTGCCCAATGACGGCCGGGAGTTCCGTGTAGGGCCGCCTTGGATGGAGCGTACCCTCAATGTGGGGCAACCGATGTTCCCCTTCCAGGTCTGGCAGGTGAACGGTGTTTTTGCTGCCGATGCCGATGTGCCCATTGACCCCCTTACTGGCGACCGGTTACGAAGCGGACTGACGGGGCAATTTTATAAGGCGGGTGATCCAGACCCCGTGGATGTGAATGGGGATTACATCATTGACTACTTGGATAAGGTGTCGATGGGCGATCCCAATCCCAGGATTACCGGCGGGTTGACCAATAATTTTGCCTACAAAGGGTTTACCCTGCAGGTATTGATTACGTTCATTGAGGGAAGGAACCTCTGGAACGGGTACCTGTCGGACCGGCTTCAAGATGCCGGATCTTCCAATTTATTTGGGACCTGGGGAAGCAATTCTGCTATTGCAGGAGACTTCAGCGTTTCCGATTTTTGGTTACAGCCGGGCGACCAGACTCGTTACCCAAACTTATTTTCCAATACGGTGGATAATTGGCATATCGCGCAAAGCTATTTTGTAGAGAATGCCAGCTTCGTGAGGCTGAAAAACGTCCAATTGGGTTATAACCTGCCACAGCAATGGGTCGACAATCTGAAATGCCGATCTATTCGATTTTTCGGCATGCTGGATAACCTCTATATCCGCTCTTGGTCTGATACACCAGACCCCGAAGCGGTCCAGCCAAATGGCTATTCCACAGGGAACGGATACCCCATACCAAAGAAATTCACGTTTGGAGTCGATTTATCATTTTAATACCACAGACCATGATAAGAAAAATATTAGCACTATATAGCTGTATAGCTACCTTATACTTATGTAGCTCGTGCAGTGATTTTTTGGATTTGGAGCCTCAAAGCTATCCGATTGATGATAGTTTTTGGAAGACGGAAGCCGATGCCAATTCGGCCGTGACAGCCACCTATGCCCTGTTGCGGCAAGCCTTGAATTATTCCGATGGCATGACGCATTATGCTTATGGCGATTTGCCTTCGGATGAATTCAGTACAGTAACCGCTTGGCCTTATAGCTTTGTCGCCAATATGACTTGGTCACTTGCAGTCCCTGCATCGGAAACGTGGAATCCTATGCTTCGCCTGCGACGATATGATCTATTCTATCGGGTCATTGACCAGGCCAATAGGGTGTTGCACTATGTAGCGGAGATGCCAGCCGATGCTTTTTCGAGCGAAGAAGTACGGGGTCGATACCTTGGCGAGGCATACTACATGCGGGCGTTCACCTATTTTTATATGGCGAGGGTATGGGGAGGGGTTCCCTTGGTGACCCGTTCCGTGAATGTGGTGGATGCCGAAGATTTTCCTGCTGCAACCACCAGTCAAATCCTGGCCCAATGTCTTTCGGATATTGAAGCGGCTAGTGGCCTGCTGAGCTGGGGCTATGCTTCAGCCCGTGACCGGGCTATTCGTGCCAATTTAGGGGCATTGTATGCGTTGGCAGCGCATGTGTATGCCTGGCAAGGGGATTATGCCTCCTGTGCTACGGCCGCCAACATGGTAGCGCAGCAAGGAAACTACACGTATGTATCAAGAGACAGCGCCAGCTATCACGGCATCTACAAGGGACAGTCGACAGAAGGGATATTCGAGGTTTCCCAAAACGCGGCCAACGAAGGTACGATCCAGGGCATTGGTAATTTCACGCTGATGGCGCCGTATCTGCGGGGAAGGACGGGATTGCCGGGATTGGTGATTTCCCATACCCGGATGGGTGAGCTGTATGGAGATGATGACCTGCGTCTGCGGAGCGTTTTCAACCGAACGTTGAGTACGGAGGCGGTCATTTGCACGAAATATGCCAACGTGACCTATACCAATGAGACGGGATCTGCCATAGCCATCTTCAAAAACAACATCATCATTTTCCGCTATGCGGATATCCGGCTACTGGAAGCCGAAGCACTGGCGGCTACCGGTAATGAATCCGCAGCCGTGATCATACTCAATGAAGTGCGCGAAAAGGCAGGGCTGGACGTTTGGGACAACAGCGGCGACCTGTTTGAAGCCATTATCGAGGAGCGCGGAAGAGAATTGTTCCTGGAGGGACATCGTTTTTTCGACTTGGTTCGTTTGGCACGGTACAACGGAACCATGAAGTTCGGAGCTAAGATGACTTCCAGTCAGTTCGAAGCTGGAAAGCATTATTGGCCGTTTGACCCCAGCTTGCTCAGCCTAAACAAACAACTACGGCAGACCCCTTACTGGAGTACTGTGAATATGTAATTGACCATTTGAACGAATGATATGAGAAAGCTATTTTTTATTTTATTAATTTCCCTATCAGGAATGCTATGCTTGTATTCCTGCAAGAAGGAAAGCTACCTGACGGATGAGGGCGTGCACGAGGCCAGGGTAAACCTAACCACTTACGATTATCTGGCGCAGCACCCTGCAGGGCTGTTCGATACCCTCATCATTGTGATTGACCATTTTGGACTGAAAGATGAGATTAACAATGCATCGACTTTCTTTGCTCCAACCAACTATTCCATCAAGCGGTTTTACAACCGGAAATGGGCGGAATTATTGATTAGGGATGAAAATGCCACCTATTCATTGGCACAAATGCTGGAAGCGGTTAACGTCGATTCACTGCGGACTTATATTTACAACGACGGGAACCATGGCCCCACGACCGCCAATACGCAGTATACCCCGATAGCCAATGCCTCTGGAATTCCGGGTTTTAGCTATCATAGGCAACTTCAGCCACCAGGCCAATGGTCCTTCCAACCCATCTATTACCTATATTATGTACAGATCCGGGGCGAACAAGACCAGGTAAATAGCGATGGGGTGGTCACAACGCCTGAGGGTGACGAGACCGATTTGCGGATTAGGTGTCAGACTTCAGGTATCATTACCTCCACCGGAACGGTGATCAATGTGTTGGCCAATAGCCATAATTTTATAGCCGATTTTTATCCGCCGCTTAGTGTCCAGAACTCGACATGGAACTACGACGTAGCCTTTCCTTTTGATGCCGCCAACTATTCGGGTGCATCGGTAAGCATTGACCAAAATGAGTTGGCCACGGCCTTTGGGCTCGAAGCCAGTGAAATACCCGACCTTTTGGGTAATACCATTAAGTTCTACGCCGTGGAAAGTAACGGAGAACTCAATGCCACCACAACAGCAAACGGTTACGGACATTGGTTTGATGCCAATGGAAATGTGATCAATTGGGGTGCCGATGCCCGGTTATTTTGCGAGTATGATGAAGCCAACTTCACCTTCAATATCGGGCAATTTCCCGGGCAGACTGCAGCGGGGAATGAATATACCATCAAACAGGCCATGGCGTATGAGGCGGGTTTTGAGATGATCCGGGTGACGTTTGTGTTTAACATAACGATAGAATGAATAAAAAGCAAAGCATATGCAGAAGATAAATAAGTTGTTTCCGCTCATAAGCCTAATAGGTTTAGTGGCGGCTGTCGGAAGTTGTTCCAAAGTCGAATCCGGCTATATCAGTGACTATATCACCTATAATTTGCGGACGTTGGAAGCTACGCAAGGTCAGGTGCTCTATACTGGATCCCTTATTTTGGATGGGAGTACTTCTCCGGTTCAGGTCAAGCTCCTCAGTATACGCGATAAAAAAACAGGGCGTGAAGCCACCGAATTTTTGCAGGAGTATGACGTGCCTGTTTATTTGGCAGAGATTACGAATGACGATAACACCTTGGAAAAGGTAATGGAGAAGATTGACGTAGGTAAATCGCCCGCCATCATGATCAATGAAATAGGTGGCAGGGTAGGCTTGACGAGGGCCACCACCAATATCGATACCGGCTTGTATACGATTGATGTTGAAGTAACGAATAGCAGGGGCGCCCGAGTAATCAATGAGGCCTTGGATATCCGCTTACGGTCGGCAGCTACGCATTCGATTTCGTATCAAGCAATGACCACTTCAACCTTCGGGATTGAGGATAACTTTGTGGGTGCTGACCAATCCCTTGAAATTGTGGTCGAGCGGGAAGCGACCACGGAGAACAAGATTATTTTCAAATGGGTAGATAAAAACGGCCGACCGTTCAATCCCCAAGCAGGTGAGATCATCAAAAGAGGCGATAGACCCACGTTTTCGAATTGGTCGCCTTACTTTTCTGAGGAAGTGACCGATACGTCCATCGAATATCAATATCCGTTTACAGGGCTGAATTATCCGCTGCTTAAGCAGATCAATGTTGCGAACGCTACTTGGAATGATGGCATCACCTACTACCGCGTGGTAGGTAATGCAACGGATATAGGCAGAAACCTGAATCCGGTAAGTACCATTACCTATTTTTTGAGTGGTACTTATACCGTTACCTACCGGTTGAAAAATGTGGTCAGGAAACCCTTATAAAAGAATATATGCTGCTATAATGTGAAAACAAATATATCCACCATGGAAACAATACGCTACAACAAGTCATATGCTGCCGGCATATTAAATTTATTTTTATTTACAGTCATAACTGCCATGGCTTCTTTACTGTTCTTTATGTCCTGTAAGGAAACGAATATGGGCCCCAAGACCCCTCTGGAAGAAACATTGGAAGACACCCTGGCCATCTACATCCCACAGGAATTCCAAAACATGGACTTTGACGACAGCACCAGTATATGGAGCTATCACCGGAGCCGACAATCCGACCATTTCATCGTGTTTTGGGGCGCGGGTTATGGCAACCATGATCCCAATACGGAAGGTGTGCCTTCGGCCTATCGCGTGGATATCGATGATTTACTCGAAAAGGCCGAAGGGTTCTATGCCCTGAATGTGGACACGCTCAAGTTTGCCGAAAGGGGTGTGGGACAGTCAAAGCTCGACCAGTATAAAATGATGATTTTCTTGCATTACACCACGGAATGGATGGCGTTCGGTGCGGGATATGACGATGTTATCGGGGCCCTGTGGATCAGTCCGAATACCGCCCAGCCAGTAGGCGCTACCATTGCCCACGAGATCGGGCACAGTTTCCAGTATCAGGTACGTTGCGACTTGGGTAGTGCCCATGGCTTCCGTTACGGATTCGGCGGCAACGGGGGTAATGGGTTTTGGGAACAGACCGCCCAGTGGCAGGCTTACCAAAGCTATCCCCAGGAAAATTTTGCGTCCCACCATTTCTCGGTCTATACCCAAAACTGCCATCGGCATCAAATCCACGAGTGGTACCGCTATGCCAATTATTTCATCCACCATTACTGGGCGGATAAGCATGGCATCGATATCGTGGGAAGGATTTGGCGGGAAGCCCAGCAACCCGAAGACCCGATGCAGGCTTACATGCGCATCACGGGTATTTCCAATGCACAATTGAATGACGAAATCTATGATGCCGCCAGCAAATTGGCGACGTGGGATTTGGACGCCATCCGGAGCATTGGACAAAACTACATTGGTGTGCATACCTATAAATTCGATGCGCTTACGGACGGGAGCTTGCGGGTGACGTACGACCGTTGCCCTGGAACCACGGGGTATAATGTCATCCCACTGGAAGTACCCGCAGCAGGAACGGAAGTCTCCATTGCCTTTACCGGATTGGTCAATGAAGCAGGTTTTAACCCGATAAGCAATCCCAGTAGGGCGGGGTGGCGCCATGGTTATATCGCATTGCTGGAAAATGGCACCCGCGTGTATGGCAATATGATGAGTGGCACCAATAATAACGTACCATTCACCGTGCCGCAAAATTGCAGCAAGCTGTGGTTTATCGTCACCGGTGCCCCCACCACCTATGCACCGCACCCTTGGGACGATGATGAAACCAACGATGAGCAATGGCCATACAAAATCAAGGTGACTAATACGAACGTGGTGGGCTACCTTTCCTTTGATGAGGACGATGAGCCGCAGGATGTCACGTTTACGTATGACGTTAGTTTCCCGTTTGATGCGGCGAATTATACCGGTGCGTCAGTGAGTGTCAGCCAGAGCCAATTAGCAACGGCCTTTGTGCTCCAGCCCAGCCAAATAGCGGAGCTGTTGGGCAGCAGTATCCAGTTTTATGCCGTGGAAAGCAATGGGGCCCTCAATGCCACCGCCACCGCCAATGGTTATGGCCATTGGTTTGATGCCAATGGCGACGTCGTCAATTGGGGAAGCGAGGCAAGGGTTTTCTCGGAATACAATGAATCTAATTTTATGTTCTCCATCGGGCAATACCCCGGTCAAACAACAGCCGGAACAACTTACATAATCAAGCAGGCATTGGTCTATGAATACGAATCGGGTAGCACGGTTCAGGCTACGTTTGTATTCAATGTTAACATAGAATAGAGAAAGCATATTACAAAAAGCATCTTTCGACTAAATACATCCAACTGACCGTAGGGATGCTGGGAACCGCTGAGATCATTACGGGAGACGCCTCGTTGCTGCAACGGTTAATGAGGAATATCCG
Organism: Parapedobacter tibetensis; assembly: GCF_024704835.1. Taxonomy (GTDB): domain Bacteria; phylum Bacteroidota; class Bacteroidia; order Sphingobacteriales; family Sphingobacteriaceae; genus Parapedobacter; species Parapedobacter tibetensis. The sequence goes on along the minus strand of NZ_JAMXBE010000001.1, from coordinate 484,524 downwards.
GTTGGTGTTGAGTGGGTATTAAGATAGGGATAGGCCACGGTTTATCCACCCTTTATCCACGTATTAGCCACGTTTCAATTAGTGTGGTATAGGTATATTGTCCGTATTGGAGCAGTGTTTGATCGCCAGCCAATCCCTCTTGTGTCAAAAAGGCAAGCTTGGCGACTTTGCGCCTTCGCGAGAAAACAGAAAACCGTGCACCCCCATTCATACCACAGCTTACCTTTCCTACATCAGCAAAACCACCCATGTTAATTTATGGTTTACATCCGCCAATATGTGGTTAGTCTGGTTCCGTGAGCCTGCCTAAATTTGCATATATGTTGTCATAAAGACAATTAAAGAACCAATTATAGCTAGTCAATAGCATATTGAGGGTGGTGAGCAGCGATGCTTTGGCTTCATTTAATTTTAAATCAAATCTGATAGATATGAAAAAGTTACCAATCTATTATTTCATGTTATGCATGCTATGCTGCTATGAGGGCATGGCCCAGCAAAGCATAACCCTACGGGGGAAAGTATTGGATGAAACAGGTATTCCGTTGGCTGGGGTATCCATTGCTATAAAGGATACACAAAGCATTACGTCCACCAATGAGTCGGGCGATTTTACCATTCAATACGCGTCGCCCGCCGTCCTCGAAGCAACCGCATTAGGATTTGTATCACAAACGTTTAATCTCACTGACCAAACCACACTGACCATCCGGTTGATGCCGAGTGAGGAAACCTTGGAAGAAGTGGTGGTGGTAGGGTATGGTACGCAACGAAAGGGTGAGGTGACGAGCGCCATCGCTCGGGTAAATGCCGAGGATTTTACCAAAGGTACGGTGCGCGATGCGGCTCAGTTGATACAAGGTAAAGTAGCCGGCCTTCGGATAACCACACCGAATGGCGACCCGAACGCTACCACACAGATTAACCTGAGAGGCCTCAATTCAATCAATGGCTCCCAGAACCCACTGGTGCTTATCGACGGTATTCCGGGTAATATCGCTACGGTTGCTCCAGAGGACATCGAATCCGTCGATGTGCTCAAAGATGGTTCCGCTGCGGCTATCTACGGCACACGGGCAACGGGAGGGGTGGTACTGATTACTACCCGAAAAAACCGTAGTGCCGAACCCCGTACCTCCATCGAATACAATAACTATGCGAATGTGCAGACCATTTTCAGGAAGCCTGAGATGATGGATGCCAATGACTATCGGCGGTTGATTGCGGAGGGATATGCTTATGGAGATTCCAGTGGTAATACAAACTGGATCGATGAGGTGTTGCAAAACCCCATAAGCCATAACCATAATTTGACGTTTTTTGGCGGAAGTTCGCGCACTAATTTCACGGGCTCGCTGAATTACCGGAATTGGGAAGGTATTTTCCTGAAATCGGGCCAAGAGCGGCTAAATTTCAGGGCTGATCTCAACCACGATATGTTTGATGGTAAGCTTAGAACTAACTTGCAGGTAATCAACCAAAGTTTGACATCGAAACAAGGGGGCGCTGGTGGCTGGGCTTGGCGTCAGGCAATGATCCGTAATCCGACAGAACCCATCAAGAATCCAGATGGGACTTGGAAAGAAGGCAATGCCTATATGTATGATAATCCATTGGGCATCATTCATGAAACGATAGACGATCGGATATTCCGTGAAACCCGTTTCAGCGGATCGTTGGATTATCGACCCATCGGCGATTTGAGTTTGAAGATGTTGCTGTCGCGTGTGTTGAGCAACAACCTTACGGGTGATGCCACGAGTTTTCAACACGTGAATACAACGAAGAATAGCTTGAACGGAACAGCCAATCGCGCTACCGCTTCAAACGAAGAAAACCTGCTGGAGCTCACGGCCAATTACAATAAGAATTTTGGTGACCATCACCTGACGCTTTTGGGTGGATACAGCTGGCAGCATAACGTTGGGGAATCGTTTAGCGTATATAATTTCAATTTCCCCAATGACGATTATACCTATAACCGGTTGCAAACGGGTATGGGACTGAGAGAGGGGCTGGCCACGATGGAAAGCGACAAGAATAAATGGCAATTGGCTGGTTTTTTTGGAAGGGTTAACTACGTATGGAAAAATCGCTACATGGCAATGGCTAGCGTACGACGGGAGGGTTCATCCACCTTTGGAGAAAACTACCAGTGGGGTACCTTCCCAGCGTTTTCGGTGGGTTGGAACTTGGCCAATGAAGAGTTTATGCAACCAGTGGAATTTGTATCTAACTTTAAACTGCGCGCGGGATTTGGGGTGACGGGTACCATCGCATCCAGCTCTTACCAGTCACAAACCAGTTATAATTTCGATATCACACAAGGTGCGTTCATCAATGGCGAATGGGTACCGGGCTTTGTGCCGGCACGCAATTTCAATCCCGATCTGCGCTGGGAGAAAAAGGAGGAGTGGAATGTGGGGTTGGATTTTGGATTCTTTAACGACCGCTTGACAGGTGCCCTTGACTACTATACGCGCACAGTGAAAGATCTGCTGTATAGCTTTGGCGTGCCAACACCACCCTACTTATACAGTAGCATGATGTTGAACGCTGGAACCATGAAAAACTCGGGATTTGAAGCGTTGGTGAATGTAAAAGCCGTGGATACGGAAACCATAAAGTGGAATACGAATGTGACCTTTTCCACCAATAAAAATGAGTTGGTGAATTTATCTAATGACCAGTTTAACGTGACGCAGGAATTCTTTGACTGGGGGCATACCGGCGAGCCGATACAGGTGAGCACACACCGTGTTCGGGTTGGCGGACCTATCGGGCAGTTTTTTGTGTTGAAGAGCGTGGGCGTAGATGACAATGGCAAATGGTTGGTGGAAAACAAAGATGGGGAAACCATTCCGATCGGCGATGCCACCCCGGAAGACCGCCAATATTATGGTAATGGTATCCCGAAGTATAACTTGGGCTGGAATAACTCCATCAATATTCAACGGTTTGATTTTGCAGTGAACTTCCGGGGGGCTTTTGGCCATCAGGTGCTTAACATGCAGCGACTGTACTATGAAAACCCTGTAAATAAGGCGTATAATGTCCTGAAAACGGCGTATGATCCAGTATATGGCAAACAGCTGGACAATGACCTGGTCTATGTTTCACACTACATTGAAGATGCCGATTACCTGAAAATCGATAATGTGACATTGGGCTATACCTTCAGACCCAATATGATTAAAGGAGTCAGTAACCTCAGGGTTTATGTTTCGGGACTTAACTTATATACGTTTACGGGATATAAAGGGATTGATCCCGAAGCCGTAAATATGGGGACAATCGGCAACCAGAACTTCACGTTTTCACCGGGCATTGACCATCGTGACAAGTACCCCAATACCCGTACATATACAGTAGGATTGAATCTCGTTTTCTAACCCATGGTTGAACGTTAAAAAGAATTACTCATGAAGACTAAAATAATTGCTTTTACTTTGGCATCGACGATTGCCTTTGGAGCTGGTATCAGTTCGTGTACAAACTTGGATGAAGAAGTTTATTCAGAAATACTGGAAAAGAATTTTAACCCCACGGAACGGGACTTGCCTTTTATTTTGGCTCCCGTATATGCGCCATTCAGAACACTGATGTTTGGCTGGCAAGGGTATTTCGACCTGCAGGAAGAATCTGCCGACATCATCATTACGCCGGTGCGGCCAAATGGATGGGATGATGGGGGAACTTTCCGTCGGATGCACCAGCACAATTGGACATCCGAGCAGTGGCAGCCCACCAATACCTGGAACCAGGCGTATTCAGCAATCAGCCGGGCAAACCGCGTGATCATGCAAATCGAAGATGGTGCATTGCCGCTGCCGGAGGAAGTGGGAAGGAATGCCATCGCCGAATTGAGGGCTGCACGTGCATTGGCCTACTACCTGCTGTTGGACAATCACGGTAATGTTCCCATTGTAACGGATTATCGAGATGCGTCGTTACCCGAGCAAAGTACACGGCAGGAGGTATATGATTTTATCGTTATGGAATTGACAGAAGCGTTGCCGCTATTGTCAGAAGATGTCGGGCCGATGTACGGGCGGATGAACCGCTGGGCAGCGAAGGCCTTGTTGACCAAGATCTATCTGAATGCAGCGGTATATACCGGCTCACCACAATGGGAAAAGGTCATCCAAGAAGCCAATGACATCATCGATAGCGACGCATACTCATTGGATATGAATTATTCAGACGTATTCACATACACCAATGAAAATTCTGGTGAAATCATGTTTGCTGTGCCGTATGACGAGATTTATGGTACAGGTAGCCAAATCCATATGAAAACCCTTGATCCGCTAAGCAGGCTGGTATATAGTATGTCTGCGGGCCCTTGGGGCGGAAATTGTGCCGTCCCGCAATTTATCGATACCTATGACCCGGATGATATGAGGCTTTATGATACGTGGATACAAGGTCCGCAGTACCACGCAACAACAGGCAATGAAGTGATCAATTATGTAAAACCGGTGCCGGGGATCGGTGGCGACGGTACTGTCGCCCCGAGCAATGCAGGGTATCGAATAGGCAAATACGAAATCAAACGAGGCGCAACGAATAACCTGGATAATGATTATCCGATGTTTCGGTATGCCGATGTATTGATGATGAAGGCCGAGGCACTGCTACGCACAGGCAACGCCATTGCTGCGGCTACATTGGTCACCGAAGTTCGGCAACGGGCATTCAAAGATAACCCGGCGAAAGCGACAGTCACCGGCCCACAGCTTTTACTAGGTAGCAGCTATAATTACGGTTGGCAGAATAAAGATGGCTCGGTGGATGGCATGAATGGTGGTGCGGACATCCAATACGGCAGGTTTCTGGATGAATTGGGCTGGGAGTTTGCCGCAGAGGCCCGCCGCCGGCAGGACCTGATCCGATTCGGGGTATTCCAAACCAAAACATGGTTTAATCACCGACCACATGCGCAAGCGCAAACACGCACACTTTTTCCCATTCCTTTTGCGGAGCTGACCAAAAATCCCAACTTGACGCAGAATGCGGGTTATTGAGTACAGCATGTCTCAAAAAAATGACAAGGCCATATTGAAATCCACAGTATGGCCTTGTTGGTTTCAAGCTTTTTTTGTAGTAAATTCGGCCCCATTATCATAGTGATTACATTGATTAAATTAACTAGCGTTCACTCATTCACGTTCAATAACCATATCCATGCATCTCATTTGCCCGAAGATTACCTTTCGTTATTTGTTGTTTCTCATGCTCTTAATCTGTTCGTCCACAACCATGGCACAATATGCGGCCATTAAAGGGAAGGTCGCCAATCAAGGGGGTGTAGGCATTTCTGGTGCCAGTATACAATTGTTAAATTCCAACCTGGCTACGTCAACCGATGAGGAGGGTAATTTTTTAGTTGAGCGTGTCCCATATGGTTCGCATATAATCCGGATAAGCGCCCTCGGGTATGCCACTGAAAACCGGACAGTCGTACTGAACCAGGATATCTCCCTTGATATTCAGCTATCGGGCATCAGCAACCGATTGGATGAGGCCATTGTTACGGCCCACAAAATGGAAAGCGATCCGCAAGATATTCCCGCTAGCCTATCCGTTGTAAATGCCAAGCAGGTCGAAGATCAATACATCTGGAACGTCATGGACATAACAGCTTTGGTGCCCAACGTGAATATTGCCAACCCCGGCGACAACCGGAACGTGACTTCCATACGTGGGATAGCCACCACCTCCTACAACCAAGCGGTGGCTACCTACCTGGATGGGGTAAACCAATTCGGATTGGACACTTACATCCCATATTTGCAGGATGTGGAACGGATAGAGGTGCTGCGCGGTCCGCAGGGCACATTGTATGGGCGCAATGCCATGGCGGGTGTGATTAACATCATCACCAAACAGCCGACGAACAACGTTAATGGAGTCGCAGAGGCGAATTTAGGAAACCATGGTCAACAGCGATACGTGTTGGGCGTTCGTGCACCCATCGTTGCGGATAAGCTGTTTTTTGGTGCCTCGGGTGTGTTCAACAAGCTGGATGGATTCTATACCAACGATTTTGACGACACGCATTACGACCAGCAGCACAACGTGTTTGGCAACTACTACCTAAAATACCTGCTTAATCCCAAGTGGGCCATGACATTGAACTTCAAACACGTTTCCAACCGTAATCAAGGCGCATTCCCATTGGTCATGGGAATGGACAATGCTTTTGAAACACCATTCCACTTGAACCAGAATGCCAAGACTAAAATGAAGGACGAATCGCGTAATGCATCACTCTCCATCAACCACTTTGGCGATGCGCTTAATTTTAGCTCACAAACAACCTTCCAATCCAATTACCGATATTATGAAGACCCTATCGATGGGGACTTCTCGCCTTTAGACGCGATATCCGTAATCAATGACTACGGCAAAGACTGGAACAACGTGAAGGTCTTCACGCAGGAGCTAAGGCTGTCATCCGCGACCGCTAAGGAATCGCCGTTTAACTGGGCCGCAGGAGCTTATTTATTTCACCAAGACAGCCCGGTAAAACAGGGAACGCATTTTGGGGCGGATGCCGCTCTCATGGGCGCGCCTCCCAATGCGACCAGTATATTGACGAATACCGGGGAGAGCAAAGGCCTTGCCGTGTTTGGGCAAGCGGGTTATCACATCGTGGATGGGCTGGAGCTGCAGATAGGGCTGAGGTATGATTACGAGTACGTAAAGCAGCAAGGTAAGGGCGAATTCCAGCCGGATGGTGGGCCGCTCATGGTCACCCAGGCAGATACTTCGGCATCGGCCGATTTCAATGCGATTACACCAAGCGCCAGCCTTAAGTATGCATTTGATGAAACGCATCATGTTTACGGAAGTTATGCCAGGGGTTTCCGCGCGGGAGGCATTTCCCAGCTGTCCTCCGATCCCGGAGAGGCACCCCTGCGGTCGTTTGATCCGGAGTACAGCAATAACTTTGAAATCGGCTCCAAGAATACGTTCCTTGACCAGCGTATCCAGCTCAACCTCGCAGCCTTTTATACCAAAGTAAATGACGCGCAGGTGCCCACACTGCTGTTGCCGGATGCCATTACCGTGACCCAAAATACAGGCCGCATGGAAAGCATGGGCGTTGAATTGGAGGTCGCAGTACGTATCGTGCCCAATTTGAGCTTATGGGGAAACACCGCGTTTACTCATGCACGCTACCTGGACTTGAATACCGTTGGCGAAGATGGGAATGTGCAGTTGGAAGGCAACCGTCCGGTATTCACCCCGGAATGGACGGGCTTTTTAGGCGGGCAATACACCATCCCCTTGGGAATGTCCGGTGGGCAAAACATCCAACTGGGGGTTTATGGTAAATTCTTAGGCCATCAATATTTTGACGTGGAAAACACCTTGGAACAAGGGGGCTATAGCTTGCTTAACGCCAATGTGGGATATAGTCGACAAGGTTATGAGCTCATCCTCTGGGGGCAGAATCTTGCGGATAAACGCTATGCCGATTATGCGTATGATTTCGGTGCGGTGCATCTTGGACGGCCTGTTACCTATGGGGTGACGGTGAGGAAGAGGTTTGGATTATAGTCCGATTATCTTGGGAAAACCAGACTATTATTCCATTAATTTAAGAAAACGACCATAAATAAGATAATATACAGTCAGCATTTGTTAATTAATAGGTGTGGCGGTGAGGATTAAAAAACCTATCTTAGCCATGCAATACAACCAAATATTATAAACAATTTATCAAGTTATGTCAGAAGAGATTCCCAAAGCTGCAAAAATATCCAAAGATAAGCCGGATATGCTGTTATTTTATGCCTGTGTCTTTGCATTGGTAGCCACTTCCTTTGGGTTTGTGCTACGCGCATTTGTACTTACCGATTGGGGCGCAGAGTTCCAGTTGACACAGACCCAATTGGGTGAGATAGCAGGTGTAGGCTTATGGCCTTTCGCCATCAGCATTGTGTTGTTCAGCTTGATCGTAGATAAGATAGGTTACAAAACTTCCATGGCTTTCGCATTTATTTTCCACGTGGCTTCGGCTTTACTTACCATCTTCGCCACGGGGTATTGGATGTTGTACGTCGGCACATTCATGATGGCGCTGGGCAATGGTATTGTAGAAGCCGTTGTGAATCCCGTTGTTGCCACGATGTTCCCGAAGCAGAAAACGAAATGGCTGAGCATCTTACATGCAGGATGGCCAGGAGGTTTGGTATTGGGCGGATTGCTAGCCTTGGCTTGGGGCCCTGAAACCGCTTGGGAGCTGAAAATTGGATTGATATTCATCCCTACCCTGTTATATGGGGGAATGATGGTTACACGAAAGTTTGCCGCCAACGAACGGGTGCAAGCCGGGGTATCTTACCTGGAGATGTTAAAGGAAATGGGGGGTATCGGTGCACTGTTGATTACGGCCTTGGTGGTATTCCAGTTGGGTGAAGTATTCGGATGGGGAACTTGGGTAAGCATTATCGCCACGTTGATTATCGCCATAGGCTATGGATTGTATGTGAAAAGTTGGGGACGTCCACTATTTATTGTTTTATTATTGGTGATGATACCTTTGGCCATTACAGAACTGGGTACAGATAGCTGGATCAGTAGTTTGATGGCTTCAGAAATGGAAAAGCTGGGACTGCAAGGTGGTTGGGTACTGGTTTACACATCGGCCATCATGTTAGTCATGAGGCTGTTTTCAGGTTCCATCATCCACCGTATTTCGCCTTTGGGCTTGTTGGCCTTAAGTGCTTTCGTCGCTTCGATAGGCCTGTATTATTTATCCTTTTCGGTGGGCGTTTCAATTTTGATAGCGGCCACCATCTATGCCTTTGGCAAATCCTACTTGTGGCCACTGATGCTAGGTGTTGTGTCTGAGCAATTCCCGAAAGGCGGAGCACTTACGCTGAATGTCATCGCTGGATTGGGCATGATCAGTGCGGGGGTGATTGGCGCAGGAGTGTTGGGATTCCTGCAGGATAAACGGGCAGATACCAATATCGCCAAGTATGACGTGGAGCATCAGACTTCCCTGTATGATACTTACCTGACAGAAGAGAAAACAAGTTTATTTGGCGATTACCGAGCGCTTGATTTTGACAAATACGAGAAAGCCCCTCAGGACGATAAAGAGACAATAGGAGCTATACAGGAGACTTCAAAAAAGGTTGCATTGCGGGATATCGTCGTGTTTCCGATCATCATGCTTATCGCTTATTTGTTGCTGATCCTCTATTTCAAACGAAAGGGTGGATATAAGGCCAAAGTATTGGATTACACGGCTTCAGATACATAAATTAGGGTGCCCATTAGTTAACTTTATTCTTTATATGACATTAAACGTAAAACTAGGCGTAAGCACCTGGCTTTGGACATCGCCATTTCATACGGGAGAGGCCGCGGAGTTGTTTCGCAAAGCTGCAGCATTCGGGTATGATACCATAGAGATCGCGGTGGAAGACCCGAAGTTGCTAGATGTGCAAGCAATCAAGCAGGAATTACAGAAAAACAACCTGGAGGTGGTTATCTGCGGGGCATTTGGTAGTACCAGGGATTTGACGAGCGATGATGAAAGCCTGCAAAGAAATGCGTTGGAATACATCGCGGAATGCCTGGAGATCACGGCGGCGCTTGGCGCTGGGTTTTTCGCAGGCCCCATGTATTCGGCCGTGGGAAAAGCGCGTATGGTTTCGCCCGATCAGCGGGCCATCGAATGGCAGCGGGCGGTAACGAACCTCCGCACGGTCTGTGACATGGCAGCTTCGAAAGGACTTGACATCGCATTGGAGCCGTTGAACCGTTTTGAATCGGATTTGGTGAACAACGTCGACGATGTGCTTCGCCTTATCAATGACATCGACCACCCGGCGGCGAAGGTATGCTTAGATATGTTCCACATGAATATCGAGGAACCCGATCCCGAACAGGCCATCCGTAAAGCAGGTGATAAGCTCATCCATGTACAGGTGTCTGAAAATTACCGAGGAACGCCAGGCACAGGAAATGCGAGCTGGGATGCTTACTACGGTGGTTTGACGGGCATTGGCTATACCGGTACGGTATCGATAGAAAGCTTCACACCTGAAAATAAGGAATTGGCAGGCGCGGTGTGTATTTGGCGTAACTTGGCTGATGACCAGGACGCATTCGCACGTGACGGGAATGTTTTTTTGAAAAAATGGATAACAGGTAATTAATGGAACGCAGACGACACAGATAAATCAGTGATCATCAGTTTAATCCGTGTCATCCGCGTTCAACAACAAAAAGTAAGTAATAACTATGAATGAAAAAAAGATTAATGTGGCGATTATCGGGCTTGGTTTCGGTGCAGAATTTATCCCGATCTACCAAAAACATCCGAATGCCAATATGTATGCCATTTGCCAACGGAATGCAGACAGCCTGAATAAAATTGGTGATGAGTTTGGCATCGAAAAACGTTACCAAGACTACGATGAATTGCTGAAGGACGAGCAAGTTGATGCGGTACACATCAATACACCCATCCCCAACCATGCGGAACAATCCCTGAAGGCATTGAGGGCCGGCAAGCACGTGGCCTGTACGGTGCCGATGGCCACCACCGTGGAAGAATGCCGGCAATTGGTTGAAGCGGTGGAAGAGACGGGGTTGACCTACATGATGATGGAAACCGTGGTATATGCCCGAGAATTTCTCTTCATGAAGGAGATGTATGAGAATGGGGAATTGGGCAAGGTTCAGTTCCTGAAGGCAAGCCACCAGCAGGATATGGACGGATGGCCTAACTATTGGCCAGGTTTGCCGCCCATGCATTATGCCACGCATTGTGTGGGGCCGGTGTTGGGGCTCACCCGCAATGAAGCCGAATATGTATCGTGCTTTGGATCCGGCACCATTAGCGAAGCGCTACATCATCACTATAATTCGCCTTTTGCCGTAGAAACGGCTCATATCAAATTCAAGGATTCAGATTTAAGCGCCCATGTGTACCGTTCGTTGTTTGACACAGCCCGGCAGTATCGGGAGAGCTTCGAGGTATACGGTTCAAAGAAAGCTGTAGAATGGCCTTTGATTGAAGGCCAGCCCCTGATTGTCCATACGGCCAAGAAGCCAGAGTCCGAAATCCCGCAAGAAGTCGAATGCCCGGATTATGCCCATTTATTGCCGGAACCCATTCAACGGTTTACTACTGGCGGGGTTTATGATGAGGATGATAACCAACACCTTTCCTTTACGCAAGGAGCTGGCCACGGAGGCTCCCATCCCCATCTGGTTCATGAATTTATCAGCGCGTTAGTGGCTGGTCGTCAACCGTTCCCGAATGCCCGCCAATCCGCCAACATCACGTGTGTCGGTATTTTGGCCCATGAATCTGCACTGAAAGGTGGTGAAATCATCCGGTTGCCGGATTTTACGTTGGGGAATAAATGATGGGCTACTATTTTTTAAATCGATAAACGTCAATCAAACAATAAAATGAACAAGCTATTCAACTACTTGCTGCTATTGATGGTTCCTTTGTTCCTTTTGAGCTGCAATAGCCAAAAGCGCAAGGATGAAGGGCCTAGAAGGCTAGAGATCTTTTTCCTAGGCCATGAGAGCAAGCACCATGATTCAGAAAAACTGGCTGAAATATTCGCACAGGAATATTTTCCAGAAGGTATAAACATTACCTATTCGACCGATCCTGACGACCTTATGAGGGATGATTTGCATCGATACGATGGCTTGATACTCTATGCCAACCACGATACCATTTCTCCAGGACAGGAGAAAGCGTTGCTGGACTATGTGGCTTCGGGCAAGGGCTTCATTCCCCTGCATTCCGCCTCGTTCTGCTTCCGCAATTCGCCGGAAGTGGTCGCCCTTATCGGTGGGCAATTCAAGAGCCATGGCGGCGGTGCGTTTTCCGCTGAGATCGTAAAGCCTGACCATCCCGCAATGGAGGGGGTGGAGCCTTTCGAAACCGAATGGGATGAAACCTACGTACATGATCTTATTGCCGACGACATCGAGGTATTGATGGAACGCGTAGATAGCACCCATCGGGAACCCTATACATGGGTAAAGGAATATGGCAAAGGAAGGGTATTTTACACCGCATTCGGCCATGATGAACGGACATTTAGAAATCCGGGATTCTTGAAGCTGGTAAAGAATGGCATCATGTGGGCGATAGGTGATGAGGCCGTAAAGAAGTTGGAAGGCTTCAGCATTGCACAACCTACCTACGAAGAGGCCAAAATGCCTAATTATGAGCGGCGTGATCCCGCTCCGAAATATCAATTGCCCCTTACCCCAGAAGAATCCCAAACATTGGTGCAGGTACCCGTAGGGTTCAAACTGGAACTTTTTGCCAGTGAGCCGGATATCAGGAAGCCCATTGCAATGGATTGGGATGAAAAAGGAAGGTTGTGGATTGTCGAAACCGTTGATTACCCGAATACCATAAGGAATGATAAGGGAGAAGGCGACGACCGGATTACGATCTGTGAAGATACCGACAATGATGGCAAAGCGGATAAGTTTACCGTATTTGCGGATGGGCTGAATATCCCTACAGCGTTTACGTTTGCCAATGGGGGTATCATCGTAGCCCAAGCGCCACATTTTTTGTTCTTCAAGGATACCGACGGGGATGACAAGGCTGATGTGCGCGAAGTATTAATCGACGGATGGGGTACCTTTGATACGCATGCCGGTCCATCTAATCTGCGGTATGGGCTGGATAACAAAATTTGGGGTACCGTAGGTTACTCTGGATTTGAAGGCGTAGTCGGTGGAAAGCAATTCAAATTTGGGGCAGGTGTATACCACTTTGATTCCGGAGCGAAGCATTTCGAATACCTCGGGCCTACTTCCAACAATACATGGGGGCTTGGGTTTTCGGAAGAATTTGATGTGTTCATTTCTACGGCTAATAACGAGCATAGCGACTTTTTTGCCATACCTGCTCGTTATTACGAAAAGGCGAACCTCAATGAGCGAGGTATCGAAAAGATTGACGCCCATTATGGCATGCATGTGCTTACCAAGGAACTTCGCCAAGTGGATGTGCACGGTGGATTTACCGCCGCGGCCGGCCATAGCCTCTATACTGCACGGTCTTTCCCCAAGGAATACTGGAACAGGGTGGCGTTCATTTCCGAACCTACGGGAAGGCTGGTGCACCGCCATATTTTGGAGCAAGTGGGCGCCGGATTTAAGGAAAAGGGAGACGGCTGGAATGTGATTGCCAGCTCGGACAATTGGTTTGGGCCAGTAGACGCCAAGGTTGGGCCAGATGGCTCGCTTTGGGTGCTTGATTGGTATAACTTCATCATCCAGCATAACCCCACTCCTGAAGGCTTTGAAAATGGGGAAGGCAACGCTTACATCGATCCCTTGCGGGATAATACACGGGGACGTATATACCGGTTGGTACACGAGGATGCCAAGCGATACAAGCCCTATACATTAAATGCAGATAAATCAAGCACGTTGGTCAGCGCGCTGAAAAGCGATAATATGTTTTGGCGGTTGACAGCACAGCGGTTGCTGGTTGAGTCGGCCGATAAAAATGCAGCCAACGGTTTACACAAACTGATCGCTGACCAATCAACAGATGAAGTGAACGTTAATGGAGCGGCCATGCATGCGATTTGGGCACTGCATGGTTTAGGTCTGCTCGATGGCTCAGATGAAAAAAGTCTCGCTGTGGTCATTGATGCCTTGAAGCATCCTGCTCCCGGGGTGAGGAAGGCAGCCATTCAGGTATTGCCTACCGGCAAACCGGAAGTCATCCAACAACTTATTTCATCGGGCGTCATGAGCGACGACGATTTGCGCGTCCTTTTGGCAGGCTTCTTAGCCCTTTCAGATGCCGCACCCACTGTGGAAACTGGAAAAGTGATTTTTGATGCCGTACAGCAAGCGGAAAATGTGGGAGATAAATGGGTTTCCCATGCATTGCTGATTGCAGGTGCCGTACATCGGCAATCGTTCCTTGGCGAATACCACCAAAAATATGGGCATCCCGATTTGTCGAACACTGATGGATCATTGGTTGAACGTATTGTTGCAGGAGACAAGATGGTGGTCCTACCATTAAGTACCGAACGCGGAGGCACGATAGGGGGCCGGCAGATACCGGATTTCACCAATCAAGAGATCAGTTTTGTAGCCGATGTAAAAAGACCCGAAATGCGCCGTATTTTATCGGAAGGTGTGCTGATGTCACATGGGGATAACCGCGATGGATATGCGGTATTTCTCAAAGATGGTAAGGTATATTTTCAAGTAAACCAAAAAGGAAGGAAAACCATCATCAATTCCGTAGACTCGTTGCCATCGGAATTTAAGGTGAAAGCTTCCCTGCTCGCGGAAGGAAACATGACCTTGTCCATCGATGGCAAACAAGTTGCGGAAGGTAAAAGCGCGGGTTTGTTTCCCGAACTGCCGGGGGGCTTTATCCGTGTAGGACACAATAGACAACGGCAGTGGGATCGGAATGCGCCACGAATCCAAAATGTGGGGGATTATCCAGATGATTTCCATTTCTCCGGAAGATTGGAGAATGTACGCTTGGTCATCGTAAACACGAAGATGGAAGAGAAAGGCGAGGCATTGGTGGCCGATGAAGAGATCACCATAAAGGCGATCGTGGGAGAGATGAAGTATGATGTCACCAATTTTACCGCTAAGGCTGGCAAAACGCTGAAAATCATATTTGAAAACCCCGACCATATGCAGCACAACCTCTTGATCTTGAAACCAGGAACCTTAGAGAAAGTAGGACAGGCCGCGGACGATTTGGCCAAGCAACCGAACGGTGTGGAAATGCAATATATCCCCAGTACGCCAGACGTGTTGTTTAGTACGCCACTGATTAATCCGGAAGAACGATACGAACTGACGTTTACGGTGCCATCCACACCGGGGGAATATCCGTATGTGTGTACGTTCCCAGGACATTGGCGCATCATGCACGGGGTGATGACGGTGACGAAATAGCATACAGTCGGGGCATCTACAGCCATGCCCCGACCTTGTTTGTGCCTTTCAACGGTAGATAGTCACTATTAATAAGGAGTGATTTACAAATAGTAACATTCCTCAGATTCTCATTATCTTTGGAAAATGGAGTACAGGATAATCGCCCCGCCCTTGGTCTTGACGCCCTATGTCCAGTACTTCTGGTCGCTGGAAAGCAATGGCGATCCGCAACGGAACGTGGCATTCACAACGGTGGCAGATGGTTCACCCGGGCTGATATTTCAACAGATCGATGGTGTACAAGCCCAGCAGGGGGAGCGCAATTTGCCAACAGCCTATATCTACGGACAGTCGGTGAAGCCAACCCAAATCGCAATGTCGGCCCGCTTTCGCACTGTCGGGATATTTTTCTTTCCGAATGCCCTGCAAGCGATATTCGGACTTGATGCCCATGAGCTTACGGATGGCTGTGTAGATCTCTGCCTATTGGATAGCTTTAAAGGAAAAGCACTGGTGGAATGCCTGTTGAACACCGGGCGTATGGATGCACGGGTGGCACTGCTGGGCGACTATCTGTATGAGTGCGTGTTACGAAATCAGGCCAAGCAAGATGCGGAAGCCGTTTATGCAATGAAGCAGATACAGCGGGCAGATGGGCTGCTGAGCCTGCGGGAATTACGGGGTGACTTGCGCATTTCTGAACGGGGTATCGAACGCAAGTTCCAGCAAGCGGTCGGTATCGCCCCTAAATTGTTCTCGCGTATATGTCAATTCCAGTCGGCCCTCGAACACATCCGCACCGGCCGGTTTGACAGCCTCACCGAAGTGGCCTTTGCCCATGGCTATGCAGACCAATCGCACTTCATCCGCACCTTTAGAGCCTTTACCGACCTTTCGCCGAAGCAATACCGCAAAACACTCATCGAAACATTGCCGAATTTTCCCCAACGCATCGGATAGTCGCAGTTTGGAGATTCATTGTCGCCAAACTGGAAATGCACATGGCCGTCGCACCTCGGTAGAAACTTTGCGGTGTATTATACTGCGCTTATTCTTTGACCGTCAGTGAACCGAGGTCTCTTAACACCACTTTTTCTTCCCCGATCATTCGGGTAACATAATAGACCGAACCTGACTCAGCCCCGGCCGGCACCCTGACATCGATGGTGTAATTATCCATGCTTACAATCTCTGCGCTGATAAGTTCTGAGGTACTTGAGGAAAACAATATCTCTGTGTTGTTCGTATTTGTGTCCAGGTAGTCTCCCTCGATGGTGATGGTCTCGCCGACATAAGCCCGTGCCGGATGGAATTCATATACCCGTGGATACTTTTCGTAATAAAAAACCGCAGTATCCCGGTTACCGCTGATATTTTCAAACACAATTGTCGCCTCATACGGGTTTACGGTGAATGTTCCGTCAGGAACAGTCACTTCGGCCTCACCCACACGGATTCTGAAATCTGCCGGTATTCCGTTGATCTCGATTTTGTTTTCCGATTCTATTGAGGTAAACCCATATCCTTTCACGGTAATCGTTCCCCCTTCCGCCATATACATTGGGGTAACTTCCTCAATATGGACTTCCCGATCCAGGGGTTCTGCCGGGTCGCTTTCGCAACTTACAAAACTGAAAGAAATTAAGACAACAAATGATAAAAAGTATCTATACATGGGAATGTGAATTAAATGTCAATTGGGGGCAAACTTTACGTTCTGACAACCAACCTAGCCCTGACAATTTAAACGATTCCACCAAGCTAAAACCTATAGCCGACTGACACACCGAAAGATCTGTTTCTTACCGTACTTTCGGGTCTATAATCTGCCCATCTTGGCTGTAGATCTGCTATGCCCTGTTGCATATCAAACGATACGGAATATTGGTTGAAAAGTGCGTATCCGATCTTGAAATGTGCTCCATAATCCCAAGGTTTCGCAAAAACATGAGTGTTCATGTCGGCGCTATGGGATGCGTCGTTTTGGAAAGCTATATCGCCTTTTCCCTCTATCACGACATCGCCAATCAGCACGGTTCCGCTCGTTGTCCATCTGCCTCCGGCTCCGTAGCCCACATACGGCCCCACCGCCAGCAAAAGCATACCGGGGCCGATTTTCGGACTGTATAAGAAATCAACAGGCAATTCAATATACGAAACCTTGGCTTCAAAATCATCGCCCCAACCAATATGTGATGATCCTTTCTGCTTAAAACCCCGTTTTGCGTATACAAGGGCGGGACTAAGGGTAAACTCTTCGGAAAAATGGATGGCTGCGCCAAGTCCCAGATATATTCCCGGCACGGATGATGTGCTTGCTTTCCTCCCGTCCTGGTCTTTGGCGGAAATATTGGAATAATTCAAGCCGGCTCTTACATCCCATTCTATCTGAGCGCAACAAATTTCGGCAACATTTATTAAAGCAAGCAAGGAAAGTAATTTCTTATAATTCATAATGGCCTTACGGTGATAAATTTTTTTCATAGGATTTGATTGTTATTGGTGATTAATCACTGTAATTCTTGGTTGTGGCTATTATTTAAGCCTATAATTAATTTGATATTAAAACAACTGATAATATACGCCACTAATTTAAACAATATTCCCGCTTGTGGGATATTGTAGTCGTAATTTGTCTGTTACCGAAAAATATAATGGTTTAAATTATTCCCGCTAATGGGAATATTATGCCATATTTGATTATCAGTTAATTTGCTGTTTTATGCCGACCACCCACAACATTGATTTTACAAAGGCAAGTTTCAAGGATTTTGAAGAAATCCATGGCCTTGACGCATTCCAGAGGGCATAAATTTTTGCAGATTTTACCGACCACATGCTTGGACACGACCAGATGAACTTCCGTTTTATCACCAAAGGCTGCGGCCCTGTTGTGGAAGTACTGTCGCCATACTACTACGAATGGAAAACCTGTGTCAGCTTGGTGTCGAATGATTACCTTAACTTCACGCAACATCCGAAAGTCAAGGCTGCCGCCATTGAGGGAATCAAAAAATATGGCGCTGGTGCGGGAGCATCCCCGCTTATAGGTGGTCACCATGAATATCATGTGCAACTCGAAGACAGTCTGTCACATTTTTTCGGTCGGCCAACAGGCTCTTGCTTGGTGTACACCACGGGCTATACCGCCAATAGCTCAACCCTCTTGGCTCTGATGAAAAGTGATGATTGCGCCATCGTGGATATGGCCGTTCACGCCTCAGTGTATGAAGGGTTGATGGGTACGAACACCAAGCGGTTTCCGCACAACAGCCTCGTTCATCTTGAAAGAGCATTGGCCGATGCACAAGCGAAGTACCTGACGCGTCTCGTGATTATAGACGGGGTATATTCACAGGATGGCGACTTTGCGAAAATGGATGAAATCCATGCCCTGACAAAACAGTACGGCGCATATCTTATGGTGGATGATGCGCATGGCATAGGTGTTATTGGGGAGCGGGGTAGGGGGTGTATCGAGCTTTTCGACCTGCTTGATGAAGTAGATATTATCTCCGGCACACTGAGCAAAGCCTTTGCCCACATCGGTGGGTTCATAGTCGCCAAACCTGAAATGGTAAACTACCTTAGATTCCAATCGCGGCAGCAGGTCTTTTCGTCCACATCCACACCCGCCGCTGTGGGGTTGCTTAAAGCCATTGACCTGATAGACGAGGAACCCGAATGGCGCAAGAAACTTGCGGATAATGTCGCATATTACAAACAGGGCCTGTTGGATATGAAATTGGACATCGGCATTACAGCTTCCCCAATAATACCCATAAAAATAGGGGATGCCCATAAAACTGAAAAAGTTGCACGGTTGTTATTCAATGCGGGGGTATATGCCAACTGCATCGTCTATCCCGGAGTTTCCCGAAAGGATGCCCGTATACGGACAAGCCTTATGGCCACGCATACCCGCGAGCATTTGGACAAGGCCCTCAACGCATTCGATTACGTAAACCGGAAACTTAAAATAGCCAAAGACGCTTAGAGCCTGTTTAAGATTTATCGAATAAGTTTTTTATGTCTCTTTTTGGCTGCACCTTCGTCAAATTTCTTTTGATAAGCTTCCGGCTATCCCTGCGAAATAAATTTAAGCGAAGCGCTAAATCCGTTAAAAAAGCCGTTGTTACGGAGAAAAAATACGCATATTTGCTGCGTAGCTTATTTTTTGAACCTGATGGCGCTCCCAATCAATATACGCGATTTAATTACCGGTAAAACCGTCGAGTGGGACCGGATAGAATTCAAAACAGGCTGGAATCCAGAGGATGTATTGCATACCATGTGTGCTTTCGCAAACGATGTCAACAATTGGGGCGGAGGCTATATCATTATCGGAATTGCTGAGCAGGAGGGTGTGCCCGTATTTCCCCCTGTTGGATTAAAAGCTAACCAGATTGACAGAATACAAAAGGAGCTGGTCAGGCTTACTAATACCCTTGATCCATTTTATTCCCCAGTCACCGAACCTGTTGAATTTAATGGTAAAACCATTTTTATCATATGGGTGCCTGGAGGGCAAACAAGACCTTACAAAGCTCCCGTTTCGTGGTCAGTGAAAGGAACTAAGCAGTATTATATTCGCCGAGGATCGACAACCGTAAAGGCGAATCATGTCGAGGTCAAACAATTAATGGAATTGGCAGCTACTGTTCCCTTTGACGATCGCGTGAATCATCATGCCACACTGCAAGACCTTGATCTGGGATTGATAAGAGAGTTTCTGCAAGAAATAAAAAGCGACTTGTTTGAGCTTTCGACTACCATGCCTTTTGGTGACCTGTGCCGCAGGATGCGTATTGCTGAAGGTCCGGCCGAATATCTAAGGCCAATAAATGCCGGCCTGCTGTTCTTTAACCCAAATCCCAATCAGTTCTTTCGCGGAGCAATCACAGAAGTTATCCAGTTCAGAGACGATACAGGAACAGAATTTACTGAGCATACGTTTAAAGGCCCCATTCATCGCCAGATAAGGACTACACTGGATTTTCTCAAGAGTAATGTAATCGCTGAAAAAGTGGTGAAAGTGAAAGGTAGGGCTGAGGCCAACCGGTTTTATAATTTCCCCTTTGAGGTCGTAGAAGAAACGCTTGTTAACGCCTATTATCATCGCAGCTATGAGCACCAAAGCAGCATTGAAATCAATATACACCCCGATAAAATTGAAATACTCAGTTTCCCCGGTCCGCTGCCTCCCATTACCAATGAAACGCTTAAATCGGGGCGAGTGGTAAGCCGGGATTACAGGAATCGCCGTATTGGGGATTTCCTGAAAGAGTTAGACCTGACGGAAGGACGGGGAACAGGTTTTCCGAAAATATACCGCGAAATGAAGAACAACGGGTCTCCTGAGCCGGTTTTTGAAACCGATGTCAATCGGGTGAGTTTTTTAGCGACGTTGCCAATTCATCCTGCTTTTTTGTCGAATGAACCAGAAAATGAACCAGAAAATGAACCAGAAAATGAACCAGAAAGACGCCTCAATGAAATACTTTCGTTTATAGCTTCTGACCCCTATATTTCAGGGGCGGCTTTAGGGGAGCGCTTGGGAGTGAGCAGAAGTACCATAAAACGTGATCTGGATAAACTAAAACGTGGAGGGCTTATCAAAAGAATCGGACCTGACAAAGGCGGATACTGGGAGGTTGCCAAAAACGCTTAGCATTTTTTTCTCCCCTAGGCATACCTTTAACCATAAGCCATCGTTAAAAAATAGATGGTAATGCATAACTTTATGCACTTACTAAACTATAATGCTATGGCAAGGAAAAGATATCAGGGCAAAATCAACGATAAGGAACGATCGAAACTCAAACTTATAAATGCCGTTGGTACGGTCATCCAAACCAAGGGATACACCGGATTGACAGCAACCAATATCGCAGAGGCTGCCGGGATGAGCCGCCGGGCAATCTCCCTATACTTCGGTACGGTAGACAACCTTATAGAAATCTATGTCAAGGGAAAGGACTATTGGGTTGCTGCTGCTGGCAATGCACCTACCCTTGCAGAGGAAATCGGTGGTAAAGGCACCAAAGAGCTATTGGAGACGCTGCTCCTAAACCAATTCCGGTATTTCTATGATAATGAAGAAATGCAGAAAATCGTTTTATGGCAAATCAGCGAGCGTACGGAAATCATGTACGACGTCTGCGAAGAACGGGAAAAGCTAAGCAAGGCGTTTTTCGCATTATCCGATAAGGAGTTGGATGGAAAGGATGTAGACCTGCGGGCGATTGCAGCTTTATTGGTGGGTGGTATATACTACTTGGTACTGCATGCTAAGGCAACCGATAGTCTTTTCTGTGAAATTGATATCAACGAACCGGATGGCTTCAAACGGATTCAAAAAGCCGTAAGCCATGTTTTGAACTGTGCCTATGGCGATTTATCTCACTCGCCGCCCGTGGATTAAAAAAACGGCTATTGTTTATCGATCCGTTGACACGTGGTTGTCGGTTTTGTTCAATTTTGCTCACTTTATCACCCTTATTTTTGCTGGATAAATTATTTAAAAATGATAGCAATAACTGGAGCAAGTGGAAATCTAGGGCAATTGACCCTTTCCCATTTAACAAAGAAAATGGATCCAAACCGGGTAGTAGCCGTGGTAAGGGATCCGAAAAAATTGACGTCGTATCGCGACAGCGGTATCGCAATTCGGCAGGCCGATTACGATGATCCTGAGTCTTTGGTTCGGGCATTTTCGGGTGTGGAAAAGCTACTGCAGATTTCAGCGTCCGCTACGGGGGCATTGGGGCAACAACATGAATTAAATGTGGTGAAAGCGGCTAAGGCGGCGGGCGTGGAGAAGATTATCTATACAAGCACGCTGACACCTAGCCCCAACGCGGTGTTCGGTGCCGGCCGCATCTGCTCGACTACCGAACAAGCGATCAAGGACAGCGGGCTGGACTACACCTTTTTTAGGAACAGCATGTACCAGGAAACCATTCCGATGTTCATTGGCAGCGCCGTACAAGATGGCCAGATTTATTACCCCAGTGGTGAAGGCAAGGTCAGTTTTGCTGCCCGGACGGATATGGCCGAGGCATTAGCGAATGTACTCACGGGTGATGGGCATCATAAGGCGACTTACCGGATTACTGGTGACGAAGCTTTTTCCTTCGCAGATATAGCGACCCTGCTTAGATCGGAAAAACGCTTGGATGCTACTCATCATGATATCCCTTCTGAAGCGTATAAAGAGGAGTTAGGGAAAACCGGGCTCCCCCAAAGCGAGATTGATTTCATAGCAAGTATGGCGGCAAGTATTCGCATCGGTGAGTTTTCCGCAGTGGACGACCAATTGGAAAACTTGCTTGGCCGCCCGCGGTTTAAAACGAGTGATTACATCCGCAGCTTATAATGCTGCGGATGCCGTTATGAGTTGCTTTGCTGCGGTTAATGGCACCTCATACCGTCCACGTTGGTCTATTTCATAACCAGCTAGGGAATATTTCGCATGTTCGGACGTAGCGGCCAACTGGAGATAAGCGCTTGACGTATGCGCATCGGCCCCGGCGAAGGTGATGCGCACCTCACCTGTTTTTTCGTTGTAGGCCACCTCCTCGATACGGCCGGCATCCGCGGTAATCCATAGGCCGATAGGAGCGATGAAGATTTTGGCTTGCGAAGCGGTGGTTACCTTGGTGGTTATCCACGCGCCTTTTTGCGTGAGGATGCCACTAAAGGCCACCCAACCAAATTCGGGATGCTGGGTGATGTACGTGCCAGCGTTTACCGTGTAGCCGTAAAAACCGCTGCCATAGTCGCCCGCATACCCATCAATGGCCAATGTAGCAGGGTAAGAGTGGAACGCCGCCGGGCCGAAACCATCTTCGGTGATATTGGCTAGTGCGCCCATGGCTCCTGCATGGCCCACACGGAGCAGGTAAAAATCGTCTGGGTTGTCTCGGTAATGGGTAAGCACCGGTATGGAGTTGAGCGCCGAGCCATAATGGTGCAGCTGCCGCTCGATGCGCGAAAGCTTGCCACCATACACGAAATCCCAATACCGGCGGGCACTGCCGTTGTACCCCCAATGGGGTAGGGTGGGCATGTAGGCTAGGATGGCATTGAGAGTCACCAACGCTTTGTCGTCAATACCGAAGTAGCGCGACCATAAGTATACTTCTTCCTGCCCGGTAGAATCCCAGGGCATCTCGCTGCCGAAGGGATAGGCCAGTGTACGCCAATGCTCGGCACGTTTGCGCATGGCCGCTTCCAATTGGCTGGCCATGTCGGTAAGTCCTTCCGCTTTAAGATCGTTGAGCACCAACAGGAAAATGGAGCCTTCCATCTGGCCGAACTGCGCATAGTACGGCGCATGTTTCACCATGGCCATGGCGGTGTGGTATGCCCGTTCTAGGGAGGTTTGCCAAGGTGTTTCAGTGACCAAGCCCACATAGTTGCGAGCCAGCCTGTACATCGTCCAGTGTGCTGCCGTGACGTGTGGGTAGTTATAAGATCGTCCGGGGTTGTCTGCCTCCTTCTTAGGCCAGGCCGACCAGCCACGGTAGTTGATGGTATCGCTGTAGGTGCCCGCAGGCATGGAATCGGGTTCGTAGAAAAACAGACTTTTTTTGACACCATATTGCAATTCGCCCTCGTTGTACTGGATACCGCCCCAAAGGGTTTCATTGACGAAGCGTTTCAATTTTTCTACCTCGGTCTTGTTGGGCTGCAGCACCTGCTTCATGATGGCCGCAAGCCAACTACCGGCTCCTGCTTCATCGCTCAGCCCTGCATACCATGCGCGTGACTCTTGGGTGAGGTGCTTCTTGGCCTCGTAATCATAGTTGATGACGGACGGGGAACGGCCGAAGAGGTCATTGTCGTTTTCATACCATTGTGTAGTGGTAAGGAAATGACCCAAATCAGCCACCACTTCCGCCTCGGATTTGATGACCTTGTAGCTGATGGTTTGTTTGAGGCCATCAGCATAGGTGACGGTGAGCCTTGCCCTTCCCCAATTTTTCCCCCTGACGGTATAGTTCGCCCAGCCACTTTTGGCCTGCTTACCTTTTTCGATGATCAGCGCATCTGCTGGGTACGCGGTTATTGACGTTACCTTATGGGTGTGACGAAGGAAGAGCTTGGCAGGGACATCCTGGGGAACAACATAGCCGGGTATACCAACAGCCACAGGGCGCTTTTGGGTAGCGAGGGTTCCCTCGATTTCGCGAATGCTAGGCGCCATGACAAACTTGAGGGCAAAGCTCTTGGATTCACCGGCCTTGAGGTGGGTGGAAGTCGATTCATTCCATTGTTCCACACCCTTCCATTCGGCTTCCGCGTGGGCCTTGCTATGGATCATCCACTCGTGGAAACCTTCGAATACAATGCTGCGGGGAGTAGGATCGTCGTTCAAGGGATTGTAAGCTTCGAAGGGCGCATTCTCATGGGGTAGCACCAACAATACGGGGCCATTACCATGCAGTCGATTGATTTGTAGGTAACCGGCATCCTGACCAATATAAGGATCGAAAAACACGTTGTCGGCATGGGCTTCATCCAGGTGTTTGTCTTGCAGAATATTATTGAAAATCATAGGGATACCCAATGATCCAATCTCGATTTCTCCACCTGTCTTGTTCGTCAATTCAAAGCGTAGCACCAGCTGACCATCCACCGATTCCCAAAAACGTGTCACGCTAATTGGAGCATCCGGAGGTAACGTTGGCCCCAGATCAGCTGCGGCCAAGGTATTGCCCGCAGTGGCTAATGGGCCTACCGGCGATCTTTTGGTCGCGGTGGAATAAGATTTCCATGCTTCGCTCTGATTGGTTTTGATTCGGAAATTGATATCGCCCAAATGGTAAAGGCCATCCTTTGCCCGCATCTCCAGCCGCTCATCAGGGGTATAGTCGAAAGCCGTATCGGCTACGGGGATAAGCCCTGCCACTGTTTGGGAGGCTTTTACGAGCTTGAGTTTGAAAGGCGGTATGGTGAGTTCGTCGATACCTTGTTCCAATCCCAACGTAGACGGACGCTGGGCAATACGCTCCCATGGTGACTGGGCAAGGCATGGCAGCTGAAGCAAAAGTGTGATGCAAAATACCAGGCCTGTTAAAGAAAGAGGTCGGAGAAAGTTGGTGTTCAGTATATACATGATCGTGATGTTTCTGAACAACAAATGTAGCTAAGGCGCTTTTATTTTAACGATAACATATTGGCTAATATTACTTGGATATTGATGCGTCCCACAACCCCGAACACATGGCAGCATCGAGAGAAGTTTGAAGCGGGGGCATCGCAAACCAAGGTTTAGGGATTGCCAAATACTTCTTCCAGCACAGTGTGAAGCCGTTCGTCTCGCAGGTTGGAAGCTACGATTTTACCTTCGGGATCTACCAGGTAGTTTTGGGGTACGCCACGTACGCCATATTGAACGGCAACGGCATTGTTCCATCCTTTGAGATCGGAGACATGGATCCAGGGTAACCCATCTGTTTCGATGGCTTTCAACCAAGCCCCCCTGGTATTCTGGTCATCCAAGGAAACAGCCAGCACTTCCAGCCCTTTGTCTTTATGGTTTTCATACGCCTTTTTCAGGTTGGGATTTTCGGCGCGGCAGGGGGCGCACCAGCTTGCCCAAAAATCTACCAGCACATAGCGGCCGCGGAAGTCTGAAAGGCTGATTGGGTTGCCATCGACATCCGACTGCGTGAAATCCGGAGCGATGTTGCCGATTTGAATGGTTTTTTCAGCTTCGATGCGGCTGGCCAACCCTTTTGCCATGCTCAGGTTGCGTACCTCTTCCGACAGGTTAGCCAGGATTGGCTCGATCTCACTGAGTGGATGGGTGTTGGCTACATCACGCAGGGCCTCGGCAGCGAAAATGGAGCTGGGGTTATTCTTCGCGTACGCGAGTTCCTTTTGCCTGCGATTCTCCAAGATGGTGTCATACTTTGTCCGCAGCGCATTCATTTTTTCGTTAAACTTAGGATCATCATTGGATATGGAAGCGGCGGTTTTGCCGGCTTCATCCATAATAGCCATAAAACATCCCCCGATCTCATCAAGGAAGGCAACATACTCGTCGTGTAGGGGCGATCCGGTAATGTCGGCACGCTTCAAGGAATCAGCAATGACCATGTGGTAATTTTCGTTACCGACGAAAAAATACAACCGGTCACCGATGTTCTGGATCATGTATTTTCCTTTCCCTTCATGGTCTAGGATCATACGGGCAAAATTGGGTTCTGTCACCGCACCCCCAAAGGCGAATTTACCATCTTTAACAATGGTCGAGTCGCTGTGACTGCCGTCCAGACCTTGGTAATCAAAGTACACCATGCAACCATCTTTTGCAGTAGGTGTCGTGCCTGCAATCTTGAAGCCCTCCTGTGCCTGGGCTACGGCAGTACCGGCTGCGAATGCGACCAGCAACATATTTAATAATTTACTATTCATCTTCATTATTTATTGGTTACTTTATAATTTTTGATTCAATTCCTAAAAGCTATATCTACCGGATACCCCGGTATGTCGTCGATTTGCCCGGTAAGGTCGCCGAAACGCCCGGTTTGGATGGCGAGGTAATACAGGCTGGTGCCTGAGCCGACCACGAGGGTGTTTTCTCCATCGGTAAACTTGATCATGGTAACTGGTGTATTGAATTGCGTATTCAACTCCCGCACTTCTTCATTCAATGGGTTGTACTGGTATACCTTGCTGCCTGAGGCGATGTAGATCACCCCGTTTCTCGCTGCTAATAGTTTGGTGTTTTCACCAAACAACTCCTGACGTACAAAGGGCCTTTCATGCCCGGGGGTAAAGGTGAATGGGCCGTTAAAGTTCACGTTGAATAGGAGCTCATAGACCGTTCCATCTTCACCCGAGACATAAGCATAGGTGTCGGCGTTATTGATTTGCACCATATCGATCAGGTCCATACCCACATGGAGCGGGTCAAAGATTTCCGGATTAATTACGCTGTATTGGGTGCCGAAATAGGTGGGTCCGTTATAGAGGTTGAACCGTAGGAATTGCTGTCTTTCGCGGTCGAAGGCAATGAAGCTAGTGTTGTTATCAACGGTACTCATGACGAAAGTGGGAGCCAGTTCATAATCGCCGTCGGCATAACCACCAAACATGCCATACGTGGCCGCTTGGTTCCAGGTGTTCGTGGTGCCCCCGTAAAACTTTCCATTGACGATACCCATCAGTACGCCCCGTTCAAACTGCTGGAATGAACCCACCGTCATGTTGGCGGGAGGGGAAAAGAAGTTGGTCGCCAAGGTGTTTGGGTAGAGCGGATCTTCCTGCATCGTACTTACATTGAGTCGTACACCGCCGTGCCGGCTGATGAGCCAATAACCCAGTGGCATACCGCCCGTACCGAGGTCGCTCATGTAGAAGAGATGAATGGGCTCGTCCAGAAGCTGTTTGCCATTGATTGCTTCGTAGATGCGCGGCTGTACGGTACTATCTGGCTTGATAAAGGAAAACCGGGTGATGCCATCTTCAACGCTAAGGACCGTAGTGCCCCGGACAAACTCTGTAATTCCTTGTATCACAAAAGTATGGAAATACCGCATGCCGTTGGTTTTGTTATGTACCGTTAGACGGGCGGTATATCGGTTGGCTTGCAATCCGAATACAATGCGGAGCGACGACCCCAGAAATTCGTAAGCGCCCGCTGGCGCTTCCGGTACGCCAATACTCCATTCCAGCTCAATATCTGCGTCGGCAGCTGCTGTCACCTGGGGTTCGATAATGAGGCTGTCGCCCACGATGGCTTCGTAGAGCGTGTCGAGGTTGCCTACGACCGGGATTTCCGGCATGTTGATGTCGTAATTGCCTTTGTCTTTATAACAGCTTGCGAACAGCAACGCTACTATACTAATGGAAAGAATATATCTCATATTATCTAACCTCCTCTCCGTTTTCGTCAATAAAATAATACCTACCGGCAGCGGCATTAAATCGCAGCAGTATCGTCCGGGCAGGGTTGTCTACATGGTAAAAATGGTATGCTGCCGTGGAGCCTTCCGTAACCGGATCCAGCACATAGCCTTTCTCGGGATTGTTAGCGACCCAGGTAACCGGATTGTTCAGCATCATGGTCAACAGATTCACGAAATACAAGTTTTTGGGAGCATCTTGTCCGACAGTGGACAGCTCGATCTGTTCTGTCACGAGAAGAAAAAGTTGATGTTTGATCCGGGTGTACGCACCTAACCACATATTCCACCATCCCGGTTCCTCCAGCCGAGCGGAAAAGACCACCTTGGCACGGATGAGATCGGGGTTTTCGATACCGAAATCATCGGATGCTTTCAGTTTAATAATCAGGGAAACGGTAGTTCCCTCTAGATCAGCGGTGTTATAAATAATCAGGGGTAAATAAGCCCAGCCTATGTTGGCTTGCAACGGGTACTGAACTTGTAATGGTTCATAGTGTTCTCCTGCTATGGCCGAGGAGGAGTCTTGGTCTACGTACGCGGTGTAATATCGTGTCTGGTCTACGCGGATGCCCGATAACCGGGTGAGGATATACACCGTGTCCTGAGCCTTGGTCATGTCATAGGCAAAGGTGTAGGTGATGCTGTCTACGTACTCGCCTGTAATTGAGTCTGTAAAGTCAAAATAAATATTAGCCGAATGGTCATAGGTGTAAAGTTCCGCTTTTTCACAGCTGGAACCGAACACGAGCAATCCGGCCAGTGCGTATAAAAATATCTTTATCGAGTGGTTATACATGTTGTGCTGGATTTAACGGTTTCCATAAATGATTTCATCGTCGGGAAGCGGCAGAACGAAAATGGCGTTAGATGCCGGTATCGCGTTGCCACTTTGGGTGGGGATGGGTTGGTTCATCCTTTTATAGGTATAAAACAGCTGGCCTTCCGCCAACAGTTCTTTGCGGTACTCTTTCAGCAATTCGGTTTTGAATGCCGACTCATTAGCCACGGATAACGTTTCGCCGATACCGCGGTGCTGGCGTACCGCATCGATATATGCCAATGCCACTTCCGGATCGGTCGGGTAGGTACACTCTGCAGCGATGTAATATAACTCGCTCAACCGGATGGCCGGTGCCATCAGGTAGTGGATGTTGGCATTTTCCGCATCGCTCAATGTGTTCCTCCGGTATTTGTCGATGATGGAGATGAAGTCGTTGTTTTGGGACCGGGTCGTATACCATTGCCGGTAGCGCTGATCAGTGCTGCCCACACCGGCTGTTTCATAAATCGCTTGGGTCACAGCTTGGCTAAGGTACATGCCGCTTGTGTTTTCCCGGAACCAATCACGATTATATGCATCGCCCATATTGGGGATATACCAGCCAAATACGAGTTCCTTATACAGGATGCGGTCCTTCTTGTCTTGGTCCACCGCTAAGAAATTGGCCATGGCTGTCCAAGGGATTTTTTCGGATTGGATCACTTCCCGGGCGTTCAGCAGGGCATTGGACTTATCATTCTTGTAGAGGTAAACCCTAGCCAGCGCTCCACATACGGCATAGTAATTCATCCGGTGCCGCCGGTTCTGCAGGAAAAGGTTCCGGTTGTTTTCTTCGGTGTTAAGGGTTGAGTCCGTTTGTGTGGGATAACCCACAATGTAACCCGCATCGCGGATGGGGTCGTTTGCCAACAGGGCTTTGGCCGCTTCCAGGTCACGCAAGGCCGAGTCAAGCGCCGCGGTAACGGTTGACATAACCGTCGTCTGGTTGGAATATGCGGTCACGTAAGGAATTCCCGCAGCATTCGGGCTATTGGCAAATGAAGGAGCGAATAACCGTAGCGCGTCGAAATGCAGGTAAGCGCGTAGGGCGAGTGTTTCACCTTTGATCAGATCATGAAGCCCAGGAGCGAACAGCGTGACCTTTTCATCCATATGTTCCAGGATCAAGTTGCAGTTAGCAACAGCATGATATAGCCCTTTCCAGATACCGTCCTTGCGCTGGATGAAGTTCGCATTGTTGTATTCAAAGTTGCGTGTCCGGAGGTATCTGAGCGGATCATCGGCGCGGATGGTATAATTCTGGGCCAGTACTTCCGGTGTGCCAATCGTCAGTTCCTTGCCGTAAAGATTGTCTTGCGCACAGCGGCTATAGACGCCAAGTAGTGCTTCTTCGAATCCCTCCGGTGTGGAAAAGAGCACTTCCTGATCCACCTGGGTTTCAGGCTGGATGTCCAGCCATTTACTGCAAGATGCCAAGCTGGCGAGGAATACTACGAGTAGTGATATGGTAATTTTGTTCATCGTTTTCAAATCAAGTTGAGCCAAAAGTTCTTAAAACGCAGCTTGTAAGGAGAGCGTTACACTACGCGCGAATGGGTAGTTGATACCACGCTCGAGTGCTACTGAAGACCAGCGGAAGAGATCGTTGGCAGTTAGCCCTACGCGCAATCGTGACAATGACAGTTTTGTGGCAAGCGTTTGGTCCACGTCGTAGGATAAAAATACCGACTGCAGGGTCAGCACATTATCCGGCATGATGAAGCGCGACGAAACGCGGGTTTCCCCCAGGTCGGCAATGTTCTTATAAAAGGTGTGGTCGCCCGATTGTTGCCACTTTTCCTCGAAGACACGATGGTCTACGTTGTAGCGCGGATCGGCATTCTCTACACGGTCCACCAGTGTTTGGTTGTATAGGTCGCCTCCGAAACGGGTCTGGAAGTAAGCGACAACCATGAACTGTTTATAACGCACGGTACCTCCGAAGGAACCCGTTGCTTTTGGGGTCGCATTGCCGACCACGGTAATGTCACGGGCATCCCAATCGTACGTGAGCGAGCCGTCCCTTTTCACGTAGATTTCCCGTCCGTTTTCCGGATCGATTCCCAAAGATGGCACCGCGTAGATGGCGTCAACCGATTGCCCTTCGTTATAACGCAATAGCGGGACACCACGCAGGTCTTCGTCGTCATCGGTTTCCGGCACTTGCTGCTGTGCGTCGTTTACCCGGTCATTGTAGGCCTTTAACGCATTGGAAATCCGTACGATTTTGTTGGTGTTGTGGGCGAAGTTGCCCATCAATGTTACCGTCCATGTTGGATTGCTGACAGCTGTCCAGCTCAGGTTGAGTTCCGCTCCGCGGTTTTCCATATCGCCCAGGTTCTCTTTGTAGGAGGAGAAGCCGGAGGAAGGCGCAATGCTGATGTCTGCCAGAATATCCCGGGTGAGTCGGCGGTAAATGCGCGGAGTCAACATCAGCCTGTCGTGAAAGAGGCCAAGGTCAAACCCAATGTCGCTGTTCTGTGTCTTTTGCCAAGACAGGTTGTTGTTACCGAAATTGGACACGATGGCGCCGATACCCGAAGAATACCAGTTTTCTTGCTGGTATTCGTACGTGGTCCGTGACATATAGGGTGAGAACTGGACGGAACCGGTCAGACCGGTGGTAAAGCGCAGACGCAAGAGGCTCACCACATTGGATTGGAACCAGGGTTCTTGGTGAACGTTCCAGCCCAGCCCGAATGACCAGAAAGGTGCAGTGCGGTTATTGCTGCCGAATTTGGACGACCCATCGGTGCGGATGGTCGCGTCAAGCAGGTACCGGTTACGGAAAGCGTAGTTGGTGCTTGCGAATACGCCAAATAATCTGGATTCGTCCAAGGTGCTGCGCGGACTAGCGTCTTCGGCATATCCCCTGGCGAAGCCGACGCTGCTGAAGCGATCGTTCGGAAAGCCAATGGCGATAAACGAGCGTTCATCCATCCGTTCGGTGCGGATGTTGGCACCTGCCACAAAGTTGATGTTGTGGTCGTCGATTTGCTTAATGTAGTTCAGGCGGACGTTGCCATCCCAGAATAGTTCGTCAATATTGCCACTCGTATAGCTTCCCTTTTCGTCGGTCCGCGAAGCTTCGTAATGATAGAACTCATTGGCTAAGGGTGAGCGATAGTCATCCAATTGGTGGAGCCGCTTGGTGAAACTGAGCTGGCCACGGAGCCGCAAGCCGGAAGCCAATTCGAATTCGCCGGAGAGGTTGTCGATGATTTCGTTGTAACCAGTGCGGTTGAAACTGCTTAACGTGGCGTTGTATAGGGGGTTTAGGATATTGTCCGAGACGACGCCTTCGCTGCTGCTGTATCTATCCCACATGTCGGGCACCTGAACGATGTTGCCATGATCATCGGCCATCCGGTAATAGGGATTCATCCGGACGTATTCGGCGAAGCTCCCATAAGGCGATTCCTGCGCATCTACTACCGTGATGGCTAGCTCATTTTGAAACCGGATTTTGGAGTTTGGGCTGTAGCTGAAGTTCATGCTCCCCGAATATTGGTTGCGGTGCGACCCCCTCATGACACCTGGACGGGTTTGGTAGCGGAGGTCCACGCCATAGCGGAACACTTCCGAACCGCCTTCCACGAAAAGCCCGTGCTTCTGACCTACCGCAGTGCGCACCGGTTGGGATAACCAATAGGTGTCTACGCCGCCGACCACGTAGGCCTTTCTTCGGTAGTACATTTGGTCCAGCATATCTTGCGGGAGGCTATTTTCCGTGGTTGCCTCGTATAAACCCGCAAGGAGCTCATATTCCAGCTTTTCAGCGGCGTTCAATACCTGGTAGTCGCTCAGATCCGGTCCGTTGATGTTGGTTTCATGGCTGTAGGTCACGCGTAGCTTGCCGTCTTTGGGAGCTTTAGTAGTGATGACCATCACGCCGTTTGCCGCGCGGGATCCGTAGACGGCTGTGGCGGCTGCATCTTTTAGGAGCGTCACGGAAGCGACTCGGTTCATGTCCAGATCAAGGATTTTTTGGACATTTACCTCATATCCGTCCAGGATAAAAGCAGGCAGGTTTACCGTACTGGTGATGTTGTCGCGCCTTAATACGTCACTATCCGTTCCGGCAGGGAGGGCTGATGATCCCCTTACGGTAATGTTAGGCAGTGCATTCGGATTCGATCCAGCTAGGTTGTTTTCCGCCAATCGGAACGAGGGATCGAACACCTGAATGGCTTGCAGGATATTCTGCGGATTGACCTGTTGTAGCTCTTCACCGGTTTTGGTGACGGCTGTGCCGGTGTAGGTGTCGCGGTTGATGATCTGGTAACCGGTGACAACCACCTCATCCATTTCTTTGGATTCTTCAATGAGCACAACCGTGTAATCGGTTTCGCCATCGCGGATCTTGATGACTGTTTTTTCGTATCCCACAAAGCTGATGGTAATGGTTTTGTCTTCGGGTATCCCCTGAAGGGTAAACCTGCCTTCCTTGTCAGAGGTAACGGTGCGTCCGCCTTTTACGGCAATGGTAGCACCAGCAAGGGGTAATTGGTCTTTCCCCAAGACTATGCCGGTGATGCGTTGCTGCTGTGCCTGTCGAGGCGTGGAGTTTCCAGGCTGTGTGGGATGGAATTCCAACATGATGGTTTTTTCGACCATGCGATAAGTCAATTGCTGATCTTGCAATACGAGACCGAGGAATTCAATCAAGGGCATGCCTTGGGCCTGGATGCTCACCGGCTTGGCATTGTCTATCAAGGTCTTGCTGCCAAGGACCTCGTAATCGGTTTGCTGCTTGATGGCTTGCAGCACGTGATGTAGTGGTTTGTTTTCTCCGTGGTAGGTGATGCTTTGGGAATAGCCCGCAAAGCTCCACTGGAAAAGCGCCATTAGACAGCATAGTACAGCGCATTTGGTGACGCTGAAATCATGGTTTTTATTCATTAAGTTACATCGTTTGTTTTCCGCAAACTCATAGCCGATGCGAGACCGGTAAAATTGCTTTTAACAGCACTTTTACCTAAGTTTGGGCGGTTTGGATTATTGATTTGTTTATTTGACCTAAGGGATACATGATGTTATCCGTAATATAAACTGTGTAACGTTTGCTGTATATTAGTCCTCCTTCCTATTTGTTTCGATGTGTGATAATATGGTCAGTTTCTGCCCATTTTCGAGGCGGTATCGTATTCCATTGGTTTCGAGAATATGCATGACGGTAGAGAGGTTGTTGTTGCGATGGACACCGCCGAAGAATTCAATGGCTGGGATCCTGCCTTCATAGTGTACTTCGATATCATACCAACGTTCCAATTCGCCCATGACTTGACGTAAGTCCTTGCCGTCAAAATTGAATCGACCATTCCGCCAAGCTAACTCCGTTTGGGGATCAACGTCAATCACATCGAGCCGTTTGGTTGACGATACGCTCTGCTGTCCGGGCTTTAATATGGTGTTCGGTAAGGGGTGGTCAGACAAGGGTGTTACCCGCACACTGCCTTCCACCAAGGTGGTTTTGGTGTTCGGCTCATCCGGATAGGCGGCGATATTGAATTGAGTGCCCAGAACCTCCACATGCTGGCCTTTACTCACTACCCGGAACGGCACGCTAGGCGAATCCGCAGATTCGCTAATCCGCAGATTATTCGCTTTTTTGGCCTGTGCAGCGACTTCAAAATACGCTTCCCCTTCGAGCTCAACAACGCGTTCATTGCCGTTAAACCGCGATGGGTACCTCAATGTACTTGCTGAATTCAGCCAAACGTTGGTTCCGTCGGCGAGGGTGATCTTGTAGGTGCCGCCTTTGGGGGTAGATAATGTCACAAGTCGGGAGTCCGGAATCCGAGTGTCTGACTCCGGACTGATCACAAAGGTTCCGTCTACATAGGTAATGTCATCGCCTACGACAATTCCTTCATGGCTTGAACTTAAATTGATCATCCGTCCATCCGTGAGTGTAAGCATAGCTTTAGGGCCTCCTGGAAGGACATCTGATTGTATAGCTGCTTGATGGTCGTTGTCGGTCTTGTTGTCCAAGAAGAAATAGCCGATGGTAAGCAGGGCTACAAAAACCGCAGCCACTCGTAGCCATGGGAATCGGCTTTTCACGGAAGGTGAGTGGGTAATGTCCCTGAAAATTGTGCCGGCTTTCTCGGTTGGAAGTTCTTCCTGATTTTTGGTGTCAATAGCCGCCCAAGTGGACTGCATGATTGCTTTGATTTTCCCTTCGCAGTTTGGATCTGACAAGATCCGTTCCCATTCCCGCGCTTCCGACGTTGACAGGGAGTCGGTGAGGTAACGACGGTGCAAGTAAATAATGCGTTGGTCAATCTCCATGGGGGTCTTTTTATATAAAGACGTACCAGCCGCAGGTTAGGGGCAATGAGATGATGAAATTTTTTAAAAAAGTTTAAGAAAGACAATCAGGATACCCAGTTCCGTATGTTGTTTGAGATAGTTTCGCAAAAAACGGAGCGCCAATTTCATGTGGCGATGGACAGTTTGAGCCGATAGATTCATTTGCGCGGCGGCTTGCTCGTATTTGAGGCCCTGCTGATGGCAAAGCTGATATACACGCTTTTGTTGCGGGGGCAGTTGCACAATGGCTTCCTCTAGGATACGGCGTGTGTCGTGGAGCATGATGGTCTCCTCGGTTTCGTTCGTATAATCATCATGATTGGGTAAGGCAACCATCAATTTCGATCGGATTTTCATTCTTCGCAGTTGATCGAACGAATGATTACGGGAGATAGTGAAAATATAGTTGTCCAAATCTACAATGTCGCTCAGTGATTCGCCCTTTTCCCATAGTTTCAGGAAGATTTCTTGTGTTGCTTCTTCGGCTTGCTGGGTTGATTTCAGGTATTTTAACGCAAATGTGTAAACTCGGGAGTTATAATGATCGAAAATGAGCTTGAAAGCGCGAGAATCTCCCGTTGAGGATCGAATTAGTGCGTCTCTTTCGTTAAAAATCGGGGGATGTTTGCTCATTTCTCTACTAAACGTCGGCTAATATAAATAAAAATGATTGGAAAGAGTGTGTGGCTTTTGGTAAGGATGAATGCGGTGCGGAAAAAGCGATTTAAATTTAGCCTATGTTATATGGATTTTCCTTTTAACTTTGTCAACATAACAATTAAAGGATAAACCTACTTTAAGATAATGAAGAACAAAGCAAATAAATCATTGGCCGCGATCTTGGCGGTAGCCGGAATGTCAGCTTGCAATCCCCCTCAAGAACAGACCGCAGACACCGAAGGAATAGCTGTTTTGACCGTTTCTCCCGCTGATTTCGAAGCCGAAATCGATGGGGATTCCGTGAAACTTTACACCCTCACGAATGGTGTGGCTGTTGCGACCATTACGAATTATGGTGCGCGTGTAGTAAGCCTTCATGTACCGGACAAGCATGCTGATTTGGTGGACGTCGTGTTGGGATATACTGATTTGGCGGCCTATCGGCAGCCAGGAGAAGGGTTCTATGGGGCCATTGTGGGGCGCTATGGCAACCGCATTGCCAAAGGGCAGTTTGAGCTGGAAGGTCAACAACACCAATTGGAATTAAACGACGGTACCAACACCTTGCATGGGGGCACTAATGGATTCTTTGCCAAAGTATGGGAAGTGAAGAGCGTTACCGATAGCAGTTTGGAATTGCAATACGTCTCTCCCGACGGCGATGCTGGCTACCCAGGAAAGTTGGAAACTACAGTGGTTTATACGTTGACCAAGGATAATGCCCTTGACATCAGTTACTACGCCACAACGGATAAAGCGACCATTGTGAACCTGACCAACCATGCTTATTTCAACCTCAGTGGCGAAGGCGACAGCACCATACTTGATCACATACTCACCATCCGGGCTGATGGGTATACATCCGTTGATGAAACACTGATCCCTACTGGCGAAATTACTCCGGTGGAAAACACCCCATTTGATTTCCGCCAGCCTACGGCCATCGGGCAGCGCATTGACACGACAGACGCCCAGCTATTGCTTGGGAAAGGGTATGACCATAATTTTGTACTGAAAAAAGATGTTGGCCTGCAATTGGTGGCTACCGTGGAAAGTCCAAAGACAGGTATCGTAATGGATATTTTGACGGAAGAGCCAGGTTTGCAGTTTTATAGCGGCAATTTCATGGACAATGTACAGCATGCGAAGGGAGGCAAAACCTACAGCTATCGGTCGGCGTTTTGTTTGGAGACCCAGCATTTTCCTGATGCACCGAACAAACCGGATTTCCCTTCTACGGTACTGGAACCGAAGGCGGAATATCGCACCAGAACGGTATATAAATTTAGGAGAAATTAGTGTAAAAGCGAATAGAACAGCTATTGATGAGTGTTTTCAATATTGTCATTGCATTATTGTCGATTTTTAGCATCATTCTGTTGTCCGCTACATTTTTCATCCCTGAAACATCGGAAGTCTACCGGCTTATCGGATACTTTGATTTTTCACTTTGCGCCATTTTTCTGATTGATTTTTTCAGGCAGGTTTTTCAAGCCCCGAATAAAGTGAGATACCTTTATACAACGGGTTGGCTTGACTTGCTGTCATCCATTCCCATGGTTTCCGAGTTCCGCTACATCCGAATTTTCCGGGTGTTCCGGGTGCTGCGGATCATCAAATCTTTTAAATTGTTGATTGCATTTATCCAGCACAATAGAGCGGCAACATTATATGGTTTCGTGGTATTCACTTCCTATACAACCCTTGTGCTTTGCACAACGGCAGTATTATACGTGGAGCAGGGTGTGGGCAATATCACTACTGCCGAAAATGCATTATGGTGGAGTTACATCACCATCACCACGGTAGGGTACGGCGATTTTTATCCGGTGACTACCACTGGGAAGGCGTTGGCATCTGTGCTCATCTTCTGTGGAATCGCCACATTCGGCACGGCCATATCATATATCAACGAAAAGGTCGAGTCCTTCAAAAGGAAGAACTAAAAGGGGTGTGCCATTCGTTTAAGGCCCAACCAACAATTCCTGATTGACGTACTGGTAGCTTTTCTTGACACTCTCAAAGGGGTCAATGGTGATGATGTCTTGCTCAACGAAAGCATATTGCAAACCAGCCGTTTCTTGTTCTGATAGGATTTTCTTGAAATCAATGGCCCCCGTGCCCACTTCTGTATAGGTAATCGCGGGTAGGAGTTCCATGATGGGTTTCTTATCGTACTCGGGGCCTGTGACCGGAACCGTATTGCGTTTGTCCATATCCTTGATATGCCATAGCGGGAAACGGCCGGGATACTTCTTGAAATAGGTTGTACTATCTATGCCTGATTTCTCGCTCCAAAACAAATCCAGCTCAAACACGACCAGCTCTTCATCGGTGTTTTCGATCAAGATGTCCATCCCTTTACTCCCGTCATCAAATGTCCTAAACTCCCAAAAATGGTTATGGTAACCAACTTTCAGACCCGATTTGGCCGCGAGCTCCCCAGCTTTGTTAAGCTGATCGGCCATGAAGCGATAATCATCGCTTGTAAGGCTATCGATGAGCATCATGGGCGGGACGGGTGCTATCAGGTACTGTTGACCCAGCTCTGCAGCAGTATCGATGTAGATGTTGAGTGCCTCTTCGTTGCCGTCACCCGGCGTAAGGAATTCAGAAAGGTCGTAATGCCCACTATAGGTTTTCAAGCTAGATTGCTCCAATAGGCTGCGCAGATCCGAACGCGATGTCCCCCAAAACGTGGGTTCACCTTGTCCATTGATTTCCAGACCAAAAGTTTCCACATGATCATAGCCGATTTCAGCCACACGAGCAATCGTGTTTTGTACGTCTGTATCCAACACATCGCGCAGGGTATAGAGTTGGATACCGATGCCGCTGGGCAATGAAGTCCCTCCTTTTGGTGTTGGAGAGGAGCAGGAGAGTAAGGAGGGGGCAAAGTAAGCTGTTGCAAGGGCTGCACTGGCTTGCTTTAGGAAAATTCTTCTATCGGTGTTCATGTTTGGATTTTTGATTCTCGAAAGTAGTCGTTTGATTCAAAAAAAGTGAACCAGAGGATACGGTAAAACCGTACCTCTGGTCGTTGTCAAAACAGCATAGCAGTTGTTAACCGCTAAAATACACATATGCCGCTATAATAAGGACAATGATAAGTATAGAGGCTAATACCTCCCATTTGCTCCAGCTGGCCTTGCTTTCCTTCCGGTGTTCATCGGTAATGGTACCGTAGGTCAACCCTTCTATTTTCGCATATGATGGTGCTGCAGTAGCGTAGCTGACAATGAACATGACCACAAGGCTGACCAAGAAAATGCCCAAACTGTAGTATTGGAAAAACATATTATTCAGGATCCATAAAAACGAACCTTGCGAATAGGTAAAATCACTATACAATTTCACCGGTGTATCCACGGCCAACCTAATGAGGCCTAAAAGAAAGCCGGTGTAAAGCGCCGCCAAGCACCCTTTTGAATTTAGCCGCTTGTGAAAAACCCCAGCGAAAAATACCACCGCAATTGGGGGAGCGAGATAGGCCTGTACACCTTGGAGGTAATCATACAAGCCTTTGCCACCACGTATGACCGGAATCCAGAGCAAGCCAATGATAATCATGATAACGGTGGCTAATCGTCCTACCCAGACTAGCCTTTTCTGTGAAACATTGGGGCGAAGCCTCGAATAGAAATCGATGGTAAATAGGGTAGAAGAAGCATTGAAAGCTCCAGCCAGGGAGCTCATCAGAGCTGCCAACAGCCCTGCCACCACCAGCCCACGGATTCCGACGGGGAGCACATGTGCTACCATCAAAGGAAATGCCTGCTGGGCGCTTTCGCGGATGATTTCGCCATCGGGACCAATCAGCTGTGCGGTGAGCGCCGGTAGCTTGCCACTGGTAGCCAAGGCGTAGCAAATGATACCGGGGATGATGAAGATAAATACAGGGAACAATTTGAAAAATGCAGCAGCGATGGCGCCCCGCCGTGCGGTCTTTTCATCGGGTGCACCGAGCACCCGCTGAACAATGTACTGGTCGGTTGTCCAGTACCAAAGACCGATAATGGGTGCA
This sequence comes from Parapedobacter tibetensis, assembly GCF_024704835.1. Lineage (GTDB taxonomy): Bacteria > Bacteroidota > Bacteroidia > Sphingobacteriales > Sphingobacteriaceae > Parapedobacter > Parapedobacter tibetensis. Next base: position 444,836 of record NZ_JAMXBE010000001.1, on the reverse strand, counting down.
CAAAAAAGCATGCCCACCCAAGGGTAGTTGTCATTGAAGTACCATGCCATTTTCCCGGTTTCCCTTACTGGGCTCCAGGTGCTTTCTACACCCTCAGGCACCAATGGCTTCCACAGGTTAAACATCTCGTCGCCAACCGTCAATTTCAGCTCACTCCAGCCACCGATGGCTTGCAGCCCTAGGATGGTCACCAATGCCGACCCAAGGATGAGGACAACGGTTTGGAAAGCCTCGGTATAGGCTACCGCTTTCATGCCCCCCAATACGGTATAGATGCCAGTAAGGATGATAATCAGTACCGAACCCACCCAGAAACTATCCAGCCCCATGAAACTTACTTCAGGAAGGAGCACCGTGAAGACCATTCCTCCTGCGTAGACACCTACGGCGAGCTTAGTGAGCACATAGGCGACCAGCGAAATGGCCGAAAGTACGGTCCTTGCGGTTGGGGAAAATCTTCTTTCTAGAAATTCTGGCATGGTAAATACCTTCGAACGCATATAAAAAGGCACCAATATCCAAGCTAGGACCAGCAGGCACCAGGCGTGCAACTCGTAATGGGCCATCGCTACACCGTCGGTAGCCCCTGACCCTGCCAAGCCGACTAAGTGTTCGGAGCCGATATTGGATGCGAAGATGGATGCGCCAATGACAAACCAGCCAAGGCTTTTGCCAGCCAGAAAATATTCCTGTGCCGAATCTTTTTTCTTCCGCATCGTCCAGGCGGCAATGCCAGCTATCAATAGAAAATAGATGGCGATGACGAACCAATCGAGTGTTTCAAGCAATTTCATAATCTATTTTTATAACATTAGGTTTTATAAATCGGGTAAATTTAACGTCTATTATTGTAATATCCTTCATTCCACAATAGTTCTTTTCGGAAATCATCCAGGCGTGTGTCTTTGCCTATGCAGAGCAGTTCAATGTTGGCCATGCTTGCAAAATCCTGAAAATGCTCCGCAGAAAGGTTCTGACTGTATACGGTATGGTGGGCCCCTCCAGCATAAATCCATGCGGTGCACCCTGTCTTCATATCGGGGAGTGGTTTCCACAATACCCGGGCTACGGGCAGCCTGGGCATATCTTGCTCGGGCTCTTGTGCTTCCACCTCGTTGAGGAGCAGCCTAAACCGATCGCCCATATCTACAAGGCTGGCATTGAGTGCGGGGCCACCGCCGACATTAAAGACCAAACGGGCGGGATCGTCCTTGCCACCAATGCCTAAAGGATGCACTTCCAATGATGGTTTCCCGTTGGCTAAAGCAGGATCTACCTCCAGCATATGAGCACCCAGGACCAAGGAATTTGTAGGGTTAAAATGATAGGTATAATCTTCCATAAATGCATTGCCTCCAGGTAGTCCAGCAGCCATCACTTTACTGGCACGTACCAAGGCTGCCGTTTTCCAATCGCCTTCCCCCGCATAACCGTACCCTGCTTGCATGAGCCGTTGGGTAGCAATACCCGGCAGCTGTTTCATGCCATGTAAATCTTCAAAGGTATTGGAAAAGCCTTTGAACCCTCCATCGATTAGGAATTTCCGTAAACCGATTTCGATTTGGGCGGCATCGCGCAGGTTTTGGCGCTTATCACCACTTGCCAAGATGTTAGGAGCCAAGGTATATGTCTGTTCGTATTCCGCTATCAAGGTATCGATTTGTGATTCCGTGACCGTGTTTATCACGTTCACTAAATCTCCTACGGCATAGGTGTTGACAGCAAACCCGAATTTGGCTTCTGCATCGGTTTTGTCGCCATCGGTGACGGCCACATTACGCATATTGTCGCCGAAGCGGGCAAAGCGGGCCCCTTGCCAATCGTGCCATGCTGCTGCGGCACGTGTCCATACATTGATTTGGTCAATCACGTCTTCATCCTGCCAAAAACCGGTGACTACCTTGCGGTTGATGCGCAATTTGGAAACAATGTGGCCAAATTCACGGTCGCCATGTGCGCTTTGGTTGAGGTTCATGAAATCCATATCGATACGTTCCCACGGGATGTCTCTATTGTATTGGGTATGGAAGTGCAATAGGGGTTTATGGAGGATATTCAACCCCCTAATCCACATCTTGGCAGGAGAGAAGGTGTGCATCCACGTGATGACGCCGATGCAATCAGATGAATGGTTTGCGTCTGCAAGGGCGGCATAGATTTCTTCCGGTGTCTTGACGATGGGCTTAAAAATTACCTTCACCGGAAATTGGGGTGATTGGTCAAGGTATTTTGCTATTTCTTCTGCATGTGCAGCGGCCTGCCGTAGGGTTTCTTCCCCATAAAGGTGTTGGCTTCCCGTGAGGAACCATACTTCTAAATTCTTAAGATCGATCATTTTTTTTGCTAATTATTGATTTCCTGTTTGCCTTTAAAGGTATCAATGAACCCTCCTAAGTCGGGTTTCGTTAATTCGCTTATTCGCCAATTTGCTGATTCGTTAATTCGTTAATTCGCTTATTGCAAATCTGCGAATCTGCAAATCCGCGGTTAGCGTTGTCCATAATAGGAATCCGGTCCATGCTTCCGTTCAAAATGCTTTTTGACCAAGGAATCCTTGAGCCGTGGTGCATTCGGATTGATTTGTTCCGTAAGCAATGCCATTTTAGCTACATATTCCAATACGGCGCTGTTGTAGACGGCCTTTTCGCCCGTTTTTCCCCAGGTGAAGGGAGCATGGTTACCTACCAAAACCATTTCTACTTCCTCATAATTGAGGTGGTGCTCTTCAAAATGGTTGAGTATTTGAAACCCCGTTTCATATTCGTAGTTGCCTGTAATCCGCTCATCGTCCATGGGTGGGGCACAAGGAACATCTATAGTTAGGTGATCGGCATGTGTAGTGCCGAAAATGGGGATGTCGCGCTGGCTTTGTGCCCACGCGGTAGCATAGGTAGAATGCGTGTGTACAACACCCCCAATTTTCGGCCAATGTTTATACAATACGGCATGGGTTTTGGTATCTGAAGAAGGACGTAGCGCACCCTCAACGACGTTGCCATCAAAATCTACGATAACCATTTTTTCGGGCGTAAGGTCTTCATAAGCCACCCCGCTCGGTTTGATGGCGAATACTCCCGCGTCAGCGTCAGCTACGCTGGCATTGCCAAAGGTGAATAACACGAGGCCGAGTTGGGGTAATTGCATATTGTTTTCGTAAGCCGCTTGCTTGATTTCTTGATAGTTGCTCATGGTGACGGACTATGGGTTAATCTGTTCTTCAATGAAATTTCCAAGTAGCGTGTATTGGACGTATCGCTTGGCATATATGTCCACGCGCTGGGGATTTGGTATATACTCCATATCAAACCCTTGTCCCATCTGATGCATCGCATCCTCCACACGCTCAAAAACACCTGCGGCTGTCGCGGCAAACATGGCGGCTCCAATAGCGCAGGTTTGTTCGGATCCATGCACTTTGATGGGCATACCGATAACATCGGCCATGAGTTGCATGATGAAAGGTGATTTCCGGGGTATCCCACCCAAGGCAATCACCCCTTTTACGGGAATGCCTTGGTCAATGAACCTATCTACGATTTTCTTGGCACCGAAGGCAGTGGCTTCTGCCAATGCCCGGAATAGCTGCGGAGCATCGGAGCCAAGGTTAAGCCCTGTGATGGCACCTTTGAGGAATTGGTTGGCATCCGGTGTACGCCTTCCGTTTAGCCAATCGATGGCCAATTCACTGTCTTCTGACACGGGGAGCTGTTCGGCTTGCTTGCTGAGCTCAGTAAGTATCCCATTTTCCACTTGCGTACGTAATTGCACCATCTTCTCCTGATCTAGGCCGGGGATGATGTCCAATAATGTATCCAGTGGCCATGCCAACAGGTCTTTGAACCAGGCGTAGCAATCGCCGAAAGCCGATTGCCCCGCTTCAAGCCCAATCATGCCGGGGATAACCGAACCATCCACTTGCCCACAGATCCCTTTGACCAATTTATCTTGCATTTCATCCTTGGGCGCCACCAAGATATCGCAGGTGGAGGTGCCAATGATTTTACTGAGGTAATAAGGTTCAATCTGTCCCCCCACGGCGCCCATGTGGCAATCAAAAGCCCCAATGCCTACCACGACATCGGTGGTTAAGCCCAATTTGCCTGCCCATTCGGCGCTTAGTGTCCCTGCTGCCTGATCTGCCGTATAGGTTTCTTGGGGCAATTTGGCCGTGAATCCATCCAATAACGGATCCAGCGATGCAAAGAAATCATTGGGCGGGAACCCACCAAATTCGGCTGCCCATAGCGATTTATGTCCGGCGGAACAAACACCCCGTTTGATTCCAGCTACATGCCCACCTCCAGTTAAAAGAAAAGGTATCCAATCGCAGTGCTCCACCCATGAATGGGTAGCAAGACGCACCTGCTCATCCTGCCTAAAGATGTGCAGGAGTTTGGCCCAAAACCACTCTGAGGAATAAATCCCACCTACATACTGGAGGTAATTCGTTTCGAATTTTTGGGCATGGGAATTGATGTTTTCCGCTTCATTCACCGAAGTGTGGTCCTTCCAAAGCACAAACATGGCATTGGGGTTGTCTGAAAATTCGGGAAGCAAAGCCAAGGGAACCCCCTGTCCATCAACAGCCACGGGGGTAGAGCCGGTAGTATCCACGGAAATTCCTACTACATTGGCTGCAATAGCGGGCCCAGCTTGTTCCACACAGGAGCGTATGGTATGTTCGAGCCCTTCGATGTAGTCGAGCGGATGCTGCCTGAATTGGTTTTTAGTTGGATTGCAAAATAGGCCGTTTTGCCAACGTGGGTAATCAAACACGGCGGTGGCAATTTCTTTTCCATTTGCTGTATTCACCATTACAGAACGGACAGAGTCCGTCCCAAAATCCACCCCGATTACATAGTTGGTATTCATCGTTTACTTGGTTGTTCGTGTCAAAATAACATTTAATTTTTTAGATTTAAAAGGATAATCAGCTAATAAAAAATTATCTACCGGTAAAACCTCTGTTATGGTAAGCTTGGATTGGTCTTTTGAATGAGTATTGAAAATGCATAAGCATATTATTCACGTGTAACGTATACGTTTTCAAAACGAAACAATATCGGATTTATTATCTATTTCGTGTGTCTCCTAACGTCAAGGATTAGACACAAAGTTCAGAAACTTGGTGAATTTTTCTTTGTAGGTAGTTTTATCCAATTTATAATAAAACGCGCCTTTCTTGGAGTTTTCTTTGTCCTTGTCAATTTGTTTGATCAGCAGCTCCGTCGAACGCAACTTCCGTGTGAAGTTACGTTTATCCAATTCCACATCATACACCTGTTCATAAAGTGTCATGATTTGGGGAATGGTGAATTTTTCAGGTAGCAATTCAAACAAGATAGGATGTAGGGCTGCTTTGTAACGTAATTTTTGCTTGGCATGGTCCACCATTTGGTCATGGTCAAAGATGAGCTTTGGCACACGTTTCAACGAAAACCATTCAGCGCGATAATCATCACTGAGTTGTTTTTCATATTTTTTAATATCAACAAGGGCGAAGTAAGTAATGCTGACCGTTCTTTCGATAGGGTCGCGTTCGGGTTCGCCAAAAACCAGCATCTGCTCCATGTATACGTTTTTCAACCCGGTAAGCTGCTTAAGCACACGGGACGCAGCATCCTCGGGGTTTTCATCGGATTGCACGAACCCACCCATGAGGCTCCACTTGTCTTTTTCGGGGTCAAATCCCCTTTTAATTAATAATAATTTGAGGTCGTAGCCATCAAATCCAAAGATGATGCAGTCTACTGCGACCAGGATGCGGGTCTGTTTTATGTATTTTGTCATAATTCTATCTTACAATGATAATGGATAAATGGATACGTTACAATTATTTATGAAAAAATTCAGTGTCATCATGTCATTCGGCTCTCCAAATAGGATACAATAAATAAGGATAACAACGGGCTAATTAATAGGTGTCAACACAAAAATAATCGATTCTGGGCGGATTATCTGCCCTAAATTAGCTAATAAGCACCAGATTTTGCTTTTATTTATGGTTGTAAATTATCATGTAGTGACATTATTTTGTCATCCCAATTAACTGGGCGTTCAAAACATGGATGAATATTAAATTTTAAGTATTTGTAAATGAAGTTTTTATGCTGATATAAACAGTGTTGGGTGATTTTTTTTAATTGTTTTCTTGACAATTAACTAAAGTTCCCCGAATTTAGTCGTCCCGATTAATGCCTGCTAGAATGCAGGATAGTTATAAACCAATTAAATGTCATATATGTTGACACATTTGCTGAGATTAAAATATAAATGGTTGTCAATCCTAGTTTGTGGGATGATTGCATTAGCTTGTACTTCCAGAACCAGTACGGAATATGCCGTATCGAGCCCAGGCAACCGGCTACGTGTAACGATATGGGAAGATACAATTGGTGCCCTTTGGTATTCAGTGACCAGGGACGGGCAAACGATAATAGCGCACTCATCCTTGGGCATTATCCAAGAAGAGGCGGATTTATCATCAGGACTTACCATAGTTGGTGTATCATCAACGGAAAAGGTGGTGGACACATACGAGACGCTGAATGCAAAGCGAAGACTGAATCGGTATTCTGCCAATCAGCGTGTATTCCGCTTACGGAATGCTGATGACAAGGGGTTCGATCTTGTTTTTCAGGTTTCGGATGATGGCATAGCTTTCCGCTATCATTTCATTGGCCCTGATAATCAAGGAATCATCATTAAGGAAGAGCTTACATCTTTTCGGTTGCCAATAACGGCCAAAGCTTGGCTACAGCCCGTAGCTCCTGCCAAATCCGGCTGGGAGCAGACCAATCCCTCTTATGAAGAGCATTATGAGCAAGGTATACCGGTAGGTACACCTGAATCGACTAATACAGGTTGGATATACCCGGCCTTGTTTCAGGTGGATAGTACATGGTTACTCCTCACGGAATCCGGGCTGGACGGTCGTTATTGTGCAACCCGACTAAGACCGGAATCGCCTGACGGCGAATACCGTATAGGATTCCCCGACCCCAAGGAAGTGATGCCATCAGGGGGTTTACTCCCCGTGTCAGACGGGCCATTCTATTCGCCATGGCGGGTTCTCACCATTGGTTCATTGGCTACGATTGTGGAATCAACATTAGGGCTTGATTTAGCAGAGAAGGCGATAGTGATAGATGAAGATGTGCTAAAACCCGGCAAATCTGCGTGGAGCTGGATCAACTCGAAGGATGATTTCATCGTGTATGAAGAGCAAAAGAAATACATCGATTTTGCTGCGGATATGAACTGGCAATATTGCCTTATCGACGTCAATTGGGATCGTAATATTGGATATGAAAAAATCAAGGAGCTTGCTGATTATGCTGCCACAAAAAATGTGGGTCTGCTTTTATGGTACAATTCCGCAGGCAGTTGGAATACGGTGAACTATACACCCAAAGACAAATTCCTCACTTCCGAAAGCCGAAACGAAGAGTTTAAGCGGATCAAAGCGATGGGGATCAAAGGCGTAAAGATTGATTTTTTTGGGGGCGATGGGAAATCGGTGATCCAATACTACATCGCCATTTTGGAAGATGCGGCTAAACATGGCTTGTTGGTCAATTTCCATGGGGCCACCCTTCCCCGTGGCTGGTCACGTACTTATCCCCACCTAATGACGGTGGAGGCCGTCCGTGGTTTTGAGATGGTTACATTTGGACAGGAAGATGCTGATAAGCAAGCCTCCCATGCTACCATCCTACCGTTTACGCGGAATGCATTTGACCCCATGGACTTCACACCCATGAACCTCCACAAAATATATACACATGTAAAACGACGAACCACACCTGCTTTCGAATTGGCCACTAGCGTGCTGTTCCTATCAGGCATACAACACTACGCGGAGTCACCAGAAGGAATGGAGCATATTCCTGAAAATATTCAGGATTTTCTTCGTGCCTTGCCTAATTCATGGGATGATGTACGCTTCGTGAGTGGTTTCCCCGGCAAGGATGTCGTCATTGCTCGTCGTGCCGATAATCGCTGGTACATTGCAGGCATCAACGGCGAGGCCAAGGAAAAAGAAATGACGATCGACCTACGACAGTTTGATGGAATGATCAAGGCGAAGTTATTAACAGATGGTCAAGAATTTGGCACATTCAGCCAATCGATCGTCCCATTGGCGGAGACCACGCTAAACCTGAAGCCCAATGGCGGCTTTATCATGGTATTGGAATAATTAAAAATCGAAATATGATGTATTTGTTCTCAGGAAATCAGACAAGGAAATTAGCAAAATTGGGTATTGCCTTCATGGTAGTCGGGCATGTTGCAGTTGCCCAGCAAGCCAATACGGTGCAACTTGCACCAACACGCTCGGATATCACGATTAGCAAACACATTTATGGGCATTTTGCCGAACACCTCGGCCGCTGCATCTACGACGGGTTTTATGTGGGTGAGGGCAATACCAGCGTACCGCATACGGAAGGTATACGCAATGATGTAATAGAAGCCCTCAAAAAACTCAACATCCCCAACCTGCGTTGGCCCGGCGGATGCTTTGCAGATACCTACCATTGGAAGGATGGCATCGGTCCAAAGGATAATCGCCCAACCATCGTGAATACCTGGTGGGGTGGGGTAACCGAAGACAACAGCTTTGGCACCCATGATTTCCTGAACATGTGCGAATTGCTGGGAACCGAACCTTATTTGGCCGGAAATGTGGCCAGTGTGGAAGTACAGGAACTGGCAGATTGGGTGCAATATGTAAATCATGCTGGCAAAAGCCCTATGGCCGATCTGCGTCGGGAAAACGGCCGGGAAAAGCCGTGGAATGTAACATACTGGGGCGTAGGGAACGAAGCATGGGGATGTGGGGGTAATATGACGCCGGATTATTACGCCGATGTATACCGGAGGTATGCCACATTTATGGCCAATTGGAATAATTCCGGCGGTGTATTTCGCATCGCATCCGGTGCCAACAGTAGTGATTACAACTGGACGGAAACGTTGATGAAGAAAATTCCCCATCAGTTGCTGGAGGGGGTGGCTTTACACCATTATGCTGTTATTGATTGGCAAGAAAAGGGCCCCTCCACCACGTTTTCGGATGAGGAATATTTCAAGACGATGAAGTCTGCGTGGCATATGGAAGAACTGGTGACCAAGCATTCAGCCATTATGGACAAATACGACACGGAGAAAAAAGTTGCACTTGTGGTTGACGAGTGGGGTGGTTGGTATGATGTGGAGCCAGAAACCAATCCAGGATTCCTTTTCCAACAGAACACCATGCGTGATGCCATGATTGCCGGAATAACGCTCAACATTTTCCATAACCACGCCGAACGGGTACGTATGGCCAACCTGGCCCAAACCATCAATGTGTTGCAAGCTGTTATCCTTACCGAAGGGAACAAACTATTACTGACGCCTACTTACCATGTGATGGAAATGTACAAGGTACACCAAGATGCTACACTCATCCCTGTAACGGTCAATTGTAGCGATTATGTGTTTGGGGAAGAAAAGTTGCCAGCGGTATCAGTCTCCGCATCAGTGGATTCACTAGGTAAAACACATGTGTCATTGACAAATATACACCCCAATACCACCCAAGCGGTTGAGTTATCGCTTGACAAAGTATATGGCAAAGCCGCGGGACGGATATTAACATCGGCCAACCTGCGCGACTTCAATTCATTCGATAATCCTGATAAGATAAAACCTTCTGTATTTGACGGTGCATCGCTCAAGGGCGACAAGCTCTCGGTAGCGTTGCCGCCGTTTTCGGTGGTGGTGCTTGAATTGGAGTAACCGTTTCCGGTATGCTTGCGTCTTATGCCCAAAACAAGGTATTGACGGTGACAGTGGATAAACCCGTGGGTTGGAAAACATTGGATAAGGCCAATGAAGGCGACGAGTTGTTACTTTCTGTAACGACTAAATTACTTTTCATTTTATTGATTGTCAGTATTTTATCGATTAAATAAATAATTGTTTGCTTACAGAATTTGATTATTTGGAGAGAATCGATTATCATTGCCTTACTTATGAACCATGTTATGCAAATTAAAAACACACACACACGCATTTACCATCGTAACTAATTCATAAGCCTTTTCTGGAGTGTTAACGTCGAGCGCACATCGTTAGAACAGATGAAGGAGGTGATTGGAGTCATCATGCTTTTTTTTCTTAGGGAAGTAATAAGTGTTTATTTAACGATAAATAACTATCGTGTTGCTTTGTTTTGCCCTAGTGCAGCAAGGGACATGCTTGCATAGTAGTCGTTCTGGTGAAGCCTATTTTTTTGACATCAGTCATGGTGTTAGTCGGCGCATGCCCGACTAATATTGGCTTCACATTAGGATTCGGATAACTCACTCTTTTACAGTCCTCGCTGTGCTTGTTTTCCAACGGGATTGGCAATTCAGGCTCGTACAACATGCTATATGACTTGCTTATCGTATATGCTTTAAGGGATTACTTAGGAAGTTAGAAACCAAATGTTTAACCAAATTAGATTTTTATGAGCTATTTATGATTCGTTAATGCCTGTCGCAGGTAGACAAAACAACCACAATTAATCTTTTACATCACTAAAAAACACACAATTATGATGCAAATGCCAAATGCTTTTATCCAAAGCGATTCTTGGATGGGAGCAATGAAATCGCTACGATTTCAAGACAAACTGAATTATTTTTGCCGTACCCTGTTTAGGGTATCTTTTGTGGTCTTATGGATGACCACATTGTTTCCAAGTAACGCTTTGTTTGCCCAAGAAGGCGCCATTGTGGTGCAAGGAAAGGTTGCCGATGCGCAGGGAGAGCCAATTGCAGGAGCGAGTGTAGCTGTTGCTGGAAGCACGCTCGGCACAACCACCAATGACGAAGGCAATTACACGATTGAAGCGACAAAAGGAGCGTCATTGGTCTATTCGTACATCGGGTATGTTTCCCAAACACATACGGCAGATCGCGAACGGATAGATGTGCAACTGGAACTTGATGCCACCATGTCCAACCTAGAAGAAGTGGTCGTTGTAGGCTATGGTACCCAACGTCGGGAAAACATCACCGGATCAGTCACCTCGGTAAAAAGCGCCGAACTCATGAAGTCGCCCACAGTAAACCTGTCCAATGCGTTGGCGGGTCGTTTGCCAGGTGTGGTTGCCACGCAAGGTAGCGCTGAACCTGGCTATGACGGCGCCCAGATTCGTATCCGGGGTACAAATACGCTCGGGAATAGTGATCCGTTGGTTGTCATTGATGGTATCCCGGCCCGTGTCGGCGGTTTTGAGCGCCTTAACCCAGCGGATATCGATAACATATCCGTGTTGAAAGACGCTTCCGCAGCCATATATGGTGCGCGGGCCGCTAATGGCGTTATCCTCATTACCACTAAACGTGGCCATTCCGGAAAGCCATTGCTGCAATATACGTTCAACCAAGCTTTTTCACAGCCAACGGTAATCCCCGATTTAGCGGATGCGGGACAATATGCAGAGATGCGTAATGAGCTGGAGATTTTCAAGCTGTCTGTATCGGAATGGTCGGCAGCCCAAATGGCATTTCAGGAATCCGGATCATACACCCGACCAGACAACACCGTGCTTACTGCTCCGTTCTCGCCCGAAGATTTGCAGTTATTCGCCGATGGCTCGGACCCCTGGGGCCACCCCAATACCGATTGGTATGATGCCACGCTAAAAACATGGTCGCCGCAATCGCAACATAACCTTCAAATCAGTGGCGGTACGGAAGACATCAAATACATGACCTCCATCGGATATCAAAATCAGGACGCCTATTATAAAAATTCGGCTACCGGGTACTCGCAATACGATATCCGGATCAATCTGGATGCGAATATTAATAAATACGTCAGCACGAAAATCGGTGTTTTGGGAAGGCAGGAAGATCGCGAATTCCCCACGAAATCAGCGGGCACGATTTTCCGGATGCTGATGCGAGGCATCCCTACAGAACCGGCCTTTTGGCCAAATGGGTTGCCCGGTCCAGACATCGAATACGGGGAAAATCCGGTGGTCATTACAACTGACCAGACAGGTTATGATAGAGACAAACGTTATTATTTCCAAACGAATGGGCAAGTCGACATCACCATACCTTGGGTGGAAGGACTCAAGTTCAGCGGTACGGCGTCAATAGATAAATATGTCGCTAAAACAAAGCGCTGGGAAATCCCTTGGTACCTATATACTTGGCAAGGCGATTATGAAGACGACGGTGTAACTCCACTATTAGTGCGGGGCGAGCGGGGTCCTGCGGATCCACGCCTCACTCAGAGTGATGAGGATCAAATGAATGTGCTGCTCGGCGGGGTATTAACGTATGACCGTACATTTGGCGACCATACCGTTAATCTATTGGCCGGCGTTAACCGGGAAACGATTCGCAACGATAACTTCGAAGCATTCCGCAGGTATTTTGTCTCTTCGGCAATCGATTACTTGTTTGCAGGAGGCGAAGCTGAAAAGGATAATAACGGTGGAGCTTGGGAGCGGGCAAGGCTCAACTATTTCGGGCGCGTAGGATATAATTACAAAAGTAAATACATTGCCGAGTTCTTATGGCGGTATGATGGCTCGTATATGTTTCCCGAAGATAGCCGCTACGGTTTCTTTCCAGGCATTATGGCAGGATGGATGATTTCAGAAGAGGATTTTTGGAAGGATGGTGTGCCTTTTGTCAATTACCTGAAGCTACGAGGTTCATATGGCCAGATGGGAAACGACAATATTTTCTATGATCACGATAATAACGGAGAAGCAACGTTGCAAGAATACCAGTACTTTCCCACATACGGCTTCGGGACTTACGTTATCAGCAATGAGCTGGTCAAAACCCTGTATGAGAGCCGCGTACCGAATATGTTCATCACTTGGGAGGTAGCCAACAACTACAATATTGGGCTCGATGGACAACTGATGGACGGAAAGTTCAACTTTGTATTGGAGTGGTTTAAAAACAGACGTGAAAGTATCCTATGGAGACGCAACGCATCTATCCCGCAAACTACCGGCATGACACTGCCTGCTGAAAATATTGGCATCGTAGAGAATAGCGGCTGGGACTTCAATGTGGGATATACCGATCAGTTTGGCGACTTCAACTTAAATGTAAGTTTGAATGGTGGCTATGCCAAGAACAAAATTATCTTTTGGGATGAGGCACCGGGAGCACCGGAATGGCAACAGTCCACGGGCAGAACGATCAATTCTGAACTGTATTACATCTATGACGGTGTTTTCAGGGACGAGGCCGAGATTTCAGCAAATACATTGGATTATAGTGCGGTAACCAATTCATTGAGGCCAGGAGACATGAGGTATGTGGACTACGACGGCGATGGTGCCATTACATCGGATGACCGTGTGCGGCGCGACAAGAATACCATACCTACATTTCAAGGCGGACTGAATATTGGCTTGCAGTATAAGGGCTTTGACCTAACAGTGCTCTTCCAAGGGGCTACTGGGGGTGAATTGCGTGTCGGAACCGATGAATCAGGTGCTATCGGCAATTACCTCCTTGATTTTTACGAAAACCGTTGGCGAGTGGATAGTCCGAGCGACCAGCATCCAAGAATTACAGACCGTAGCGACCAGTATTACTCTTCCGGTAATACCTATTGGCTTAGGAGTACAGATTATATCCGATTGAAGAACCTGGAATTAGGATATACGTTTCCCGGGCAATGGATGGAACCTGCCGGCATCAAGAGTCTGCGGGTTTATGTAAGCGGGTTTAATTTATTTACTTGGAGCAAAATTGGTGTCTATGACCCTGAATCATTGAACCAATTGGGGCAATATTATCCGCAAGCCCGACTTATCAATACTGGATTGGCTGTAACCTTTTAAGATTGAAGAGAAATGAAACCATCATGATTTTTCAGACCACACAGTGGGATGAATAAACCGAGCTTGCGAGCTCTTGAACACCCATTTAGTAAACAGTTGTGAAAAATCTGATAGCTTCATCGCCTTTTAAAAACAAATTATATACAGATGAAAATGACAAGAAAATATAGCATAACAATAGTGCCGTTCGCATTGTTGTTATTCGTGTGTGTGGCTGGATGTAATGATGATTTCGTAAACACCAGACCACTTGATGAGGTTCCCCAGGAAGATACATGGCAGGACGCCGGGCTCGCCGAAGCCTTCGTAACCGAGATTTACAATGGATTTGGTCAAGGTGGGTTCGACGAGGAAATGTTGGCTTCGTTATCAGACGAGGCAATGTTTACGCACCCAGGCCGGGGAATTAATATCATCACAGAGGCCCGATCGAACGATGCCGATCAAGGTTGGAATAGTCAAATTAGTGCTGGAACCCACAACTGGGGCAGCTTGTACCAGCGTGTCCGGGCAGCCAACATCGCCATTCAGAATCTTGCGAACCCGCAGTTTGACAACTCCACAAACATTGCGGACCAATTGATGGGGGAAGCCCATTTCCTCCGTGCCTTTTTCTATACCGAACTGATGAGGTATTATGGAGCCGTCCCCCTGATCGATAGCATCTATGGATTGGGCGAGGAAGATTACACGATCGCAAGAAATACATTTGAAGAGCATGTGGAATTTATCGCGGCGGATTGCGACCGGGCAGCCGAATTGTTGGCAGATGCACCGGTAGTGGATGGCCGGGCCTCTGTAGCCGCTGCGTTGGTTTTGAAGAGCCGGGTATTAACCAAGGCCGCCAGCGACCTGCATGATATCCCGACGGCCTCGGCCAATTCAGCAACTATAGCGGGATATTCGAACCCAGCGTATTTAGGATATACCAACGGCAATCAGCAAGCACGCTGGGAAAGGGCGCAGCAAGCAGCCAAGGATGTCCTTGATATGCATGGCCCAGGGTACATGATGGATCTTACGGCACCTGTTACACCCGAAGAAGGTACCCAAAATTACCTATCCATTTCCTTGGGCGGTGGTAGTCAAGCTGTCTCTTCCGATGGTAAAGCGGATTTGATACTCGGGCGATTTTTTATTGACTTGAAAGACGAAGGGGGCAATTACGTAGGCCGAAATAATGGTCCGAATGGTTACCACAATTGGGCCGGAAACACTCCGACACAGCTATTGGTAGATGACTATGGCATGATAGATGGGGCCACTTTCGATTGGAATAATCCTGAGCATGCGGCGGCACCATATGAAAACCGCGATCCCCGTTTTTATGCAACGATTCTCTATGATGGTGCCGATTGGAAACCTCGTACAGCCGATGTGGCAGGTCGGGATCCCGCCAATCAAATCCAAACCGGTCAATATGAGGTGACGCAAGGCGGAAACAAGGTCATCCACTATGGATTGGATACGCGTAATAGTAGCGTAGAGGATTGGAATGGCTCGTATACCGGCTACTACATGCGCAAATTTATAGATCCTGATCCGGCTGTGGTTGATCAGAATACTCGGCAGTTTATTCCCTGGCCGGTATTGCGGTACACGGAGGTTGTACTGAATTACATCGAAGCCTGCATCGAATTGGGTGAAGACGCTGAGGCGAGGACGTGGCTCAACCGAATCCGTTTTCGGGCCGGATTACCCGCTATTACGGCTTCCGGTACAGCCCTCATGCAGGCCTATCGGAAAGAGCGGCGTATTGAACTGGCCTACGAGGAACATCGCTTTCACGATGCCCGTAGATGGATGATTGCTGCAGAAACACTGGGCCGTAAAGTGGGCATCATTCGCGTATTTGGGCGACTGAAAAACGGAAGCTCTGTATCGGTGTATCGATATGATCCTGAGCATTATAACTATACCTACACGGTAAGCACCATCGATCCGGGTATCGAAAACAGGCAGTGGTTGGATAAAATGTATTTCATCCCAATTCATCGTGATGAAATCAACCGGAACAATCAGCTGGTGCAGAATCCAGGCTATTGAAAAACTGAAATAAAGCAAGCCTTAGGATAATTCCATTAGGCCAACTATTAGGGATGTTCATCATGAGCATCCCTTTTTTTTACCGGTAGCCTTACCTTAATTCTCATTACGGAGCGGCTTACTTGTAATCTCCATTAAAATAGGTATTAATTTTTAATAAATTGCACCGCTATTAAGTCTGCAACTTTTTACTATATTTACTGGTTAATACTTAATTATAAACACGTTTTCCCCATAGCGATGAAAAGTAAGTCATTGATTATTACCGCAATAGTTCTATTGTTTAGTTCAATAAGTGTATATTCGACATCTATTATTCGAGTGCGGTATTTAGGAATCGAGCATGGGCTATCCAATAATTCGGTGACCAAAATTTTTCAAGATAGCCATGGGTTTATGTGGTTTGGTACCTATGATGGGCTTAACCGTTTCGATGGGTATCAGTTCAAGGTATATAAAAACCAGCCTGGCCATACCCAATCATTGCTGGACAATCGGATAACCGGTATCGTGGAAGATGGTCAGGGGCTTATTTGGGTGTCGACCAAGAAAGGCGCATCCGTCATGGATGGTCGGGGCAATTTTTCTCACTTGGAATACGTAGATATCAATGACAACACCATACATGCCATAGATTTTTCGATTCATCATTTGGTATCCCATCCCAAGGGTGACATATTTGCAGCTTCTGAACGTGCAGGTCTACTTAGGGTTCCAACAGGATCCCAAGAAATCACCCACGCTAAACAAACCCCTTTAGTTCAATCCAATGGCGTAAAAATCAATTACAATGTACAGGCCATTGCCGTAGATTATGACGGCGTACTATGGTCCTTGGTGCATGGGGTAGGGCTCTGTTTTTATGACCAAGCGGCAGCGGTGCTGAGGTTAAAATCGCCAGCTATAAAATCAGCAACCTGCATGACTACGGATGATTTGGGCAATATTTGGTTAGGCACCGACCAAGGGCTGTATGCCTATCATATAGGCAGCGACCGCTATCAGCATTACAACCAAGGAAACGGCTTATCCGGTAATATCATTGCTTCGCTGAGTTTGGGGAGTGATCATACCTTGATGGTCTGTACCGACGGGGGCGGTATGACCAAAATACACCTCCCTTCCGGTGAATTTACTTATGTAAAAGGCAGCCAGCATGGAGGAGCTTTAACCAGTAGCGCGGTATTCGCAGCTTATGAAGATGCAGAATCGCGCCAATGGATTGGCACCTTACGAGGTGGCATCAATATCATCGATCCGCATCAGGGGCGATTCCAGTTGATCCGGCAAAATAAATCAACAGAGGCTATTTTTCCTCAAGATTTCATTTTATCTTTCGCAGAAGATGGTGATGGTTCTTTATGGATAGGTACAGATGGCGAAGGGTTAACCCATTGGGACAGGGTAAACAATACATTTAAGCATTACAAACATCAGCCGAATAATCCAGGTTCCTTGAGCTGCAACAACGTAGCAAGCTTATTATGTGACCGCAATGGTGATATCTGGGCAGCCACATATGGAGGAGGAATAAACCGGCTCGAACGCCAGAAAGGCACGTTTAAGCGGTATGCTTGTTTTAATCACGCTGCAAATTATGAACATCGGAACGTTTGGAAATTATTTGAGGATAGTCAAGGCAGCATTTGGGCCAGTACGCTATCATCCGGTGGATTATATCGGCTTAATGCAGAACGGACCGCTTTTGAGCTATACGATGCAGCTATCCAGAATGTATTATCGATGATGGAAGATGAGGAGGGGATATTTTGGCTAGGTACATTTGATGCGTTGATTAGATTGGATACCAAGCTTCATACCGTATCCCGGCACTACATAGGCCAAGCCGTCCGCGACATACGTGCGGGAAAAACCGATAGCCTTTGGTTGGGTACTGAAGGGAAGGGGTTGCTCCGTATTGATAAACAGTCAGGAAATTACCGCGGATGGACTGAATCCGAAGGGTTGCCCAGTAATACCGTATTGAATTTACTAGAAGATAATTCGGGCAATTTCTGGATGTCTACCTTTAATGGTCTGGCTAAGTTCAATCCCCGGACCAACCAAATCCTTAACTATCATGAATCTGATGGTTTGCAAAGCAATCAATTCAATTACAATGCCGCGCTCCGATTGGCATCCGGCGAATTTGCTTTTGGCGGCATTAAAGGCTTCAACATCTTTTTCGCAGACAGCATCAGACGCGATATTTTGCTTCCTCATGTTGTACTTACGGATTTGCGGATAAATAATAAATCTTATGAGCATGATCAGCGGTTTAATGGGATGGGCGACTTGCTGACGATTGAAGAGTTGACCATCCCCTATCAGGATGCCGTATTGTCCTTTGGATTTGCCGCATTGGAATTTTCTTCTCCCGGAAATATCCGGTATGCTTATCTCCTAGAAGGATGGGATAAGGATTGGAACTATATAGAAAATCAGCGGAATGCACATTATTCCCGACTGAATGAAGGAAATTATGTGTTGCGGATAAAATCCACCAATGCAGACGGAACATGGTCGCCTTTCGAGCGTACCTTGTCCATTAAGGTACTGCCCCCTTGGTGGCGTACTTTTTGGGCCTATGGCATATACGCGGTGTTATTTTTTGCGGGTATCTATAGTTATGTGTACGATGTCCGGCGGCGGACCAGGTTGAAATATGAGGTTGAACTGGCCCATATGGAAGTGGAGAAAGAAAAGGAATTAAATGAACGGAAACTCTCGTTTTTTACCCACATTTCTCATGAATTCCGAACACCGCTCACACTTATTGTCAATCCCATCAAAGAGTTGTTATACAGCAAGGATAAGATGGTGGACAGTGAGGAACTGACCGTGGTGTATCGCAATTCCAAAAGACTGCTTAGCCTAGTCGACCAATTGCTGCTTTTTCGCAAGGCAGACAGCGAAGCTGATAAGCTAAGGCTGGTGCGGCTGAATATCGTGGAGCTGTGCCATGAGGTATTCCTTTGCTTCAAACAGCAGGCTGAATCAAAGCATTTGAATTATCAATTTGCAAGTGTCGGGGAGTTTGTAGAACTATACGGTGATCGGGAAAAACTGGAGATTACCCTATTCAACCTGCTTAGCAATGCCATTAAATTCACACCCGATGGCGGAAAGGTCAGCATCCAGATCCAAGAAACCCCCGATGGGGTGGAAATACAGGTGGAAGATACAGGCTGTGGCATTCCCGAGCAGGTGGGAGATCATTTATTTGCGAAGTTTTACCGAGATTTCGAAGGAAACGGAAAAGGGGTGGCAGGATTTGGCATAGGACTGTATCTGGTGAAAAAGTTTGTCGATGCTCATGGGGGTACTATCATCTATTGCAGCACTCCAAATAAAGGTAGCCTATTCACGCTTACATTATGCAAGGGCAAGGGGCAGTTTGATGGACAATTTGTGTTTGAGGATCTCAGCGAACGATCCATATTCCTGGATGAGCTGGCGTCCGACGAGCTCTTAGGGGGAAATGGAATTGGTGAAACCGGTTATGATCAAATAAAAAAAGTAACGGAAGTGGTCTCCGACCTCCCCGTGATGCTTGTGGTGGATGACAATGCTCAGATTAGGCAGTATATCCAGAAAATTTTCGAGGATGGCTATGCCATATACGAAGCGGATACCGGCGAAGGAGGATTGGAAATGATACGTACTTATCAACCTGATATCGTGTTAAGTGATGTGATGATGAAAGGCATATCCGGTATTGAGCTTTGCGCAAGGGTAAAGCAAGATGAAAGCCTAAGCCACATCCCCGTAATCCTATTGACCGCAAGTTCCTCGGATGAGATCAAACTCAAGGGTATTGAAGGGGGGGCAGACGATTACATCACCAAACCTTTTGACAACGAAATATTGGTAGCCCGAGTATCCAACATCCTCAAAAGCCGAAACCAATTGCAGCGCTATTTTTATAACGAAGTGACCCTTCAGCACAATGATTATAAAATATCGTCGGAGTACAGCGATTTCCTGCAGCTATGTATACAAACCGTTGAGCAACACCTGGATAATCCCGATTTTACCATCAAGCTGCTGGCCGACGAGGTGGGCATGAGCCATTCCGCTTTATACAAGCGGGTTAAATCCATTTCGGGGAAAACGGCAAATGAATTTGTCCGGTATATCCGGTTGCGTAAAGTGGCACAGTTGCTGATCAGTACCGA
This sequence comes from Parapedobacter tibetensis, assembly GCF_024704835.1. GTDB lineage: Bacteria > Bacteroidota > Bacteroidia > Sphingobacteriales > Sphingobacteriaceae > Parapedobacter > Parapedobacter tibetensis. The sequence goes on along the minus strand of NZ_JAMXBE010000001.1, from coordinate 424,751 downwards.
CCTCAACATCAGCGAAGCGGCTTTTACTGCAGGATTCAATGACATGAAGTATTTCAGGGAGCAATTTTTTAAACTGTTCGGGGTGAGGCCTTCGGAGTATAAAAAGAAATACCGGGACACGTTCGGACAGCATTACAACCTGAATAAAGGATAAGATATATCCTAGAATACCCCATACGACCAATTTCACCCTTTCATTGGATGAATATCCCCCTCATGGGTTACCATACAAGTAGCGATAATTGTACCGTGAATCATGGTGCTTAACCATAAGCCGTAACTACACCTTTCTTAGCATAAGCCGATAGAGTAGGATAAGCAACCAGTGACGCAACGGTTTTAATAACCTGAATTATTAACCAACTCAATTAATAACTTAAAGCAACAAACTTTACTATGACAAGAAACTTTACATTTCTTCGAAGCGGGGCAATACTATGCTTGCTGTCATTTTGCCTGATGTATCAGGCTTGGGCGCAAGACACCCGCGTAGAAGGCGTAGTCAGGGATGAGCAAGGCCCCATCCCCGGTGTCACGGTATCGGTACGCGGCGGCGCACAAGTGATGACCGATGCAGAAGGACAGTACCGATTGAATGCGTCGCAAAATGCCGTGATTACCTTTAGTTCGGTAGGCTATACGCCTCAGGAGATTACATTATCGGGCCGCCGACCCAATGCCGATGGGGTTTATACGGTTAACGTAGAATTAAGCACGGAAGCTGGTATGTTGGATGAGACCGTGGTGGTGGGCTTTGGTACCCAGCGCAAGGCCAGTCTAGTGAGCTCCATCACCTCCGTCAACCCCGGTGAACTAAAAGGGCCAACCAGCAACCTGACCACCATGATGGCCGGGCGGATATCTGGGATGATAGCTTACCAACAAAGCGGTGAGCCGGGAGCGGATAACGCCGAATTTTTTATTCGAGGCCTCGGCTCGTTCGGGGCGGGTAAAGTCGATCCATTGATCCTGATGGATGGCATCGAATCGTCACCTACAGATCTGGCCCGCTTGCAGCCCGATGACATTGCAGCTTTTTCCGTGTTGAAAGATGCCACGGCCGCTGCGGTCTATGGGGCGCGGGGAGCCAATGGGGTCATTCTCGTGACCACCAAATCAGGTGCCGCAGGCAAAACCAAGTTTAGCTTCCGGGCCGAAAACCGAGTATCATCCAATACCCGTAATTTTAAATTTGCCGACAACATCACGTACATGAACTTGGCTAACGAAGCCGCCTTGACCCGTAATCCGCATGCGCTGTTGCCTTATACGCAGACTAAGATTGATCGTACCGCGATGGGCGATAATCCGTTGTTGTATCCAAGCAACAATTGGATTGACCAGCTCATCAAGGATTACACATACAACCAGGGCTACAACCTCAGTGCGAGTGGAGGAGGGGAACGGGCGCGGTATTACGTTGCCGGCACCTATAATGTAGATAATGGCGTACTCAAGGTAGATGGACTGAACAATTTTAACAACAACATCAAGTTGCTTAATTATTCCATCCGTACCAACATCGATCTCACACTCACCAGTACAACGGAAGCCAGCATCAAGGTGTATGGACAGTTTGACGACTACAGCGGACCGGTGGGAAGTTACGACAACGACGGAAACCGCATCCATGGGGGAAGGCATATTTTCGAGCGGGCGATATGGTCCAATCCGGTCATGTTCCCAGCCGTTTATCCGGCGTCTTTTTCGCCTTATACGGAGCACCCACTTTTTGGCGGGGCAATCACCGGTTATGGTAGTACCACCTTGCTGTCCAACCCCTATGCCGAAATGGTGCGGGGGTACGAAGTATACAAGACCTCCACGCTACAACCCCAACTGGAAATCAAGCAGGACTTGGGTTTCCTCACGGAAGGGCTGTCGGCTAGGGCCATGGGTTACCTGAAACGATATTCCTATTTCAATGTGGTGCGGCAATATAACCCCTTCTATTATTCGGCTTTTCGAAATCCGGTATCCGACGAAATAGAGTTGCGGGTACTGAATGATGGCGGTACCAATTCCATAGGCGCTACTGGGTCGGAGTATCTCAATTACGGTGAGGGCGACAAGAACCTGGATTCGCGGCTGTACATGGAGGCCGCCGTCAATTATGCCCGGCGGTTCGGCGACAAGCATGATGTATCGGGTATGCTGATTACCATCCTCTCAAGCTATCAAACAGGCAATGCAGGGAGCGTACAATCTTCCCTGGAGCAGCGCAACCAAGGGATTTCCGGTCGTTTCACCTATGGATATGACGATCGCTACCTAGTCGAGGCCAATTTTGGGTACAACGGTTCCGAGCGTTTTGCCAGTGGCTACCGTTTTGGTTTTTTTCCATCGTTTGGCTTAGCTTACCGGATATCCAATGAAAAATATTTTGAGCCCCTACGTAATGTCATTGACGATTTCAAGCTACGGGCTACCTTTGGCTGGGTGGGCAACGACCAGATTGGAGAGCGGTCTGACCGCTTTTTCTACCTGTCCAATGTGAATCTCAATGATGGCGGCTATGGAGCAGTATTTGGTGAAGAGTTTCGCTATGGCCGTCCGGGGGTATCCATCTCGCGCTATGCCAATCCTTTGATTACCTGGGAAAAATCCGAGCAGATTAACCTGGGTATGGATTTGACATTATTCAATAGATCGACCGAGCTGATTGTGGATGCCTTCCGGCAGCGGAGGTACAACATCTTGGAATGGCGCTCGGAGATCAGCTCCACCATGGGGCTAATGGCTATACCCCAAGCCAATACGGGCGAGGCCGAAAGCCGGGGGGTGGATGCCTCCATCAATTACAACAACAGTTTTTCCAGCAATTGGTGGACCACCCTGCGGGGCACTTTTACATATGCCACCAGTAAGATGCTTAAGAAAGATGAACTCGACTATCCAGAGCACATGTCCTATCTCTATCGTAGAGGTTATCCAGTCAAGCAGGTCTTCGGCCTTATTGCGGAGCGCTTGTTTGTGGACGATATCGAGGTGGCCAATGCTCCCCAGCAATTCGGAGAATATATGGGTGGGGATATCAAATACCGCGATATGAATGGCGATGGGGTGATCACTACCAATGATATGGTTGCCCTAGGGTATCCTACCACACCTGAAATCACTTATGGTTTTGGCGGTACAGTAGGCTACAAGGACTTTGACATCAGTGTATTTTTTCAGGGATCGGCCCGTTCTTCATTCTTTATCAGGCCAGATAATATTTCGCCTTTTGTCATCAATGGAAGGGCGCAAAACGGTTTACTGGATGTAGTGGCCAATAGCCATTGGTCCGAGGAGAACCGGGATATTTATGCCTTTTGGCCGAGGTTGAGCGATCGATTTATCGAAAATAACTACCTAACCTCCACCTGGTGGATGCGTGATGGAGCGTTCCTGCGGCTGAAAAATGTCGAGATAGGATACAATATCCCTACGAAAACCGCTTCCCGCTGGGGATTGGGCAGGCTGCGGGTGTATCTGAGTGGATCCAACCTGTGGGTATGGAGTAAATTTAAGATGTGGGATCCGGAAATGGGTGATAGAGGGATTGGATATCCCGTACAGTCGGTGTACAACATGGGCGTACGGGTAGATTTATAATGGAGCAGATGATTCAAACAAATAAAGGAGAATCGAAGATGATGAAACAAAAGATAACAAGGAAAGCTGCGGCCGTGTTTATCGCATTGGCGATGTTTGCCGGGCAATCCTGTGATAGCTATTTAGATGTGGTGCCCGATAATGTATCCACGATTGAGCATGCCTTCAGGCTACGCAATGAGGCAGAGAAATACCTCTTTACCCTGTATTCTTATTTGCCCGCGGATGGAAGTGTGCAAGGGACCAACAGCAATATCGGCATGTTGGCTGGCGATGAGATCTGGATACCCTACCGAACCAGCCTAATTAACCTAGGCTTTGATATCGCCCGGGGTAGCCAGCAGGTCACAAACCCTTTTATGGGATCTTGGACGCGAATGTACCAAGGTATCAGGCACTGCAATATATTTTTGGAAAACGTAAGCGATCCGACTAAAGTGCGCGACATGCAGGACACTGAGCGCAGGCGTTGGTTGGGCGAGGCTGAATTTCTTAAAGCCTATTTCCATTATTACCTACTGCGAATGTATGGGCCGATCCCGCTTATCCGTGAAAACCTAGGCATTGATGCCAATAAAGAGGAAATCGCTGTGCCGCGCGATCCGGTGGATGAATGTGTGGATTATATCGCAGACCTGTTGGATGTTGCTGCGGAAAAGTTGCCAGTTCAAATCGCTGACCGGACCACGGAAATGGGGCGGATTACCCGGCCTACGGCATTGGCCATAAAGGCCAAATTGTTATTGATGGCGGCCAGCCCGCTTTTCAATGGCAATACCGATTATGCCAACTTCCGCAACAAGGATGGGGAGCAGCTGTTTAACCCTACGTATGATGAGGCCAAATGGGAACACGCAGCGCAAGCAGCCAAGGCGGCAATTGATGTTGCAGAACAGGCTGGACATGCACTCTTTTTTATGCCTACGACCTCATTTGGCCTTTCGGATACGACCATGATTGAGCTTGGCCTTCGCCAAGCGATATGCGAGCGATGGAACCCCGAGCAAATCTGGGCCAATTCGAACAGCACAACGGTCGACTTACAGCTCCAAGCCATGCCTCCACTGGCCGCTGATCATAACCACAACAATGCCCGAAAGATATTATCCCCTCCATTGAAGATTGCTCGGCAATTCTACACGCGTAATGGCGTACCTATCAATGAAGATAAGACGATGAGCTTCTTGGATGACACGGAGTTGCGCACTGCCACCTATGAGGAACGTTTCTATATCGCCGAGGGTTTCCAGACTTCGCGCCTGCATTTTGATCGGGAGCCGCGTTTCTATTCCAGCCTGGCTTTTGACGGGGCGGTATGGTATAAATACGACAGTCCCGGCAATTCGGACGAAAATACGTTTGTGGTACGGAGTAAACGGATCGACTATGCAGGCAGTACCCATGCATTCCACCATAATGTAACCGGATATTTCATCAAGAAACTAATCGATTGGAACCAAACGATGAGCTCCTCTGGAGCTACCTACAAAGCCTATGCTTGGCCACAGGTGCGCTTGGCCGACCTCTACCTGATGTATGCAGAAGCCCTTAATGAGTTAAATGGGCCGGACAATGCCGAGGCATTTGTTTACCTCGATAAAGTACGCGCCCGGGCCGGTTTGGAAGGAGTGAAGGAGTCGTGGATGAATTTCTCCAATAACCCATCCAAATTTGCGACAAAAGATGGCTTTCGCGAAATTATCCACCAGGAGCGGCTTATCGAGCTGGCTTTTGAAGGGCATCGGTTTTGGGACTTGCGCCGTTGGAAAAAAGCCGCAGCCTACCTGAATGCGCCTATTACAGGTTGGAATATGCTGGGCGAAAATGCGGTGTCGTACTACCAAATCAGCACAGTATACCAGCAGCAGTTTGTTGCTCCACGTGATTATTTCTGGCCATTGTCCGAGAACGCGGTTATACAGAACCAGAATCTGGTACAAGCACCGGGATGGTAATCGATTAATAGTTTACATAATGATATGATCATGAAGACATATAGCTACATATTTTTTATAACGGTTGCCACCATGCTCCTCGTTTCCTGCGCGGAAGACGGGCTGCGACAACCCTTGGAACACAATACCGAGGCACCGGATGCAGTGAGCAACGTCCACATAGAAAACCTGCCGGGAAAAGCCCGCATATCCTACACGTTGCCCGGCCAGCAGGATCTGCTCTATGTGAAGGCCACCTACACCCTCGCCACAGGCAGGGAAATGGAGGTCAGAGCATCCTATTACAACAGTTCGCTACTGGTGGAAGGCTTTTCCGATGAAGCTGAGCACGAGGTCACCTTGTATGCCGTGAACCGGAGTGAGGTGGCTTCCGCACCAATAACAGTGACCATCAGGCCGCAGGAGTCTCCCATTTGGGAAATTTTCCGGAGCGTTAGTACGCGCCCCGCGTTTGGCGGCATACGCGTGGATGCCGATAATCCGACACGCGAGGATGTCGCGATTTTGGTGATGGGAAAAAATGAATATGACGAATGGGAAATCCATCAGAATAGCGTCTACACGGCTACAGATTCCATTGCCCACACCATCCGCGGTATGGATACGTTAGATCGGCCATTTGCCTTTGTCGTGCGTGATCGCTGGCTCAATTATACCGATACGTTATATACCAACATCAAGCCGTTGTATGAGACCACCATTCCGAAGTCGGGCTATGCAGGAAGAAACCTCCCCGGTGATGCACCGCACCATCCCTCCACCGCGATGACAGGTATGTGGGATGGCGAATTTATCAACTGGTCTGGTCTATACATGACGCAGAATGCCCATCCCGGACCCCACGTCATTACTTTTGATGTAGGGCAATTGGCCAAGCTTAGTCGCATTGTTGTTTGGGATTATCCCGAATATTATAGTAGTGGAGGTTATGGTCGGACGTATTACTATCTCGGTAATCTCAAGGAGTTCGAAATATGGGGATCGAATGACCCACCCACCGACGGTAGCTTTAATAACTGGCATCTATTGGGTCGTTACAATGCCGTCAAACCCTCGGGGTTGCCTTTTGGAATACAGAACGACGAAGATTACCAGACAGCCAATGCCGGTCTCAGTTGGGAGTTTGATGTTGATGCGCCTAAAGTGCGGTACCTACGTGTTCGGAGCACCAGAAACTGGGGTGGTACCACCTATATGGCCATCTCGGAGATTCAGGTCTATGGCGACCCTAGATAATTAGATGATGGATTTATTTAAGCAAGAGACTATGAACTTATATAAACTGATCACAAGGATAGCTCCAGTTTGGGCGATTCTGGTGGCAATGGCAGCAGGCGGATTCCTAGCCTGCTCCAAAATGGATGATTACAAGAAGTACACGGTAGAGGGAGAGGTTTCCTATACCGGCAAAGTGGATTCGCTGAAAATCTATTCCGGCAAGAACCGAGTGCTAGTGGAGGGTTTGTTGTCCGCCGACCCTAAAATAATCGAATGCCGTATCTTTTGGAACAGCCGGAATGACTCGATATCTGTACCGATTACCCGGTCAGGAAACATCGATACGCTGCGGGTGTTGATTGAAAACATAGAAGAAAACGTCCACAATTTCGAAGTCGTGACCTATGATCGCGAAGGCAACAAATCGATTACCGTGAATAGGATTGGAACGGTATATGGGGAACGTTATCAAGCATCTCTATACAACCGGCCAATCAACCAGCATTTGCTAACTGCTTGGGATACCGTATTTTCGGTCATATATGGCAAAATGGACTTGACCAGTGGCGTGTTTGCCACCGAGTTGGTCTATACAGACGTGGATAATGCCGAACAAACCGTTATATTGCCTATTTCCAGGGATAGCGTCTTGACCACAGATTACAAGATAGGGACGCCCTTTAAACACCGGAGCTGGTTTCTGCCCGATACGCTATGTATCGATACGTTTTATACCGAATACGCCACAGTGCGCCCCAATATCAATTTCTTTCGCAACCTGGGGTATCCTTTTCAGCGTTCATCCAATAGCGGTCGCTGGGGTATCCTATCCGACTGGATAACCAATGATGCGGCAAAGAACGTCAATGGATACGGCGGACACGACACCAATACCGGCACGGGGGTCCTTTCTTTCGAGGCGGGTTGGGGTACGCCGCAGATCCACAATGGCAAAATCTATCAAACGGTAATTTTGCCTCCTGGTAAATATATTTTCGATATCGAGTTTAACCGGAATGCCGGCGACGTGGCTAATCCTGCCAATAACGTGGTGTATTTCTTGGCAGCTGAAGGGGATACCTTGCCTAATGCCGCGGAGGTGCCTGCGGAATCCATTGCTTTTGAAGAGCTGAATTTTGTGGAACCCTCACAGTACCGCATCAGGCGTTTCGAGTTCACAATAACAGAAACGAAGCAGGTGTCTGTTGGGTTTGTATGCAATTATGCTAGTGATGCCGATCAATTTTTCAACGTACGGGGGATCGCTTACTCGCGGGAGGAACTTGAGTAAAGTCATTTAATCAATTTTTTAAATAACATTTAACCCTATGTAACATGAACAGAAAAAAGAAGTATCAATCCATTGCTGGAGCCCTGTTATTGGGCGCGTTCTCCCTGGCTTCGTGCAGCAAGCAAGACAGCACGGAGCTAGTGGATACAACGCACCTTAATGCCGCAACCCTCACAACCGAGGCGATGCAGTCGGTCATTTTCGATACCCAGCCTGTATTCATCATTGGATCATCCCGGGCTTCGTATGATGTGGAGATTACCGGCAATGGTGGGGGTAGCATTACCGAGCGGGGCATCTGTTGGGGGCAAGCACCTGATCCGACCGTTGACGGGCCAAAAATAACACATGGCCAGGCCGGTATGGGCAAATATAGGTGTAACATCACCGGACTTTCCGAACGAACCGACTATTACATCCGGGCCTATGCCATCGACGCTGCCGGGGTGAGCTACAGCGATAACATCCCGTTTCGCACTATCGGTCAAGGAAATGTGACCTATACCTTTAATCAGGCAGCTAATCCCACACCGGCGCAGCTGGAGGCCTATGCACGATTGCAAATAGCCATCGATAGTGCCGTATGGTATGCCAACAATTACACCTCAGCTACCAAGCATGTATGGGTCAACTATGACCCCAATGTACCGACCGCCGATGCCAACAACGAAGGCTGGATGCGGTTCGGCGCCAATGCCGGTTTCCAAAACCTGCGAACCATGCTGCATGAGATGAACCATACCTTTGGCACAGGCACCACCAGTTGGTGGTGGAATACGGCCATTTCAGCGGGGAAGTATCAACCGGTTAACGCCAACGCAGTGTTGAAGCGCATTACCAATGATGATGCCGCTATATTAAGCGGGGATAGCCACCATTGGTGGCCTTATGGCCTAAATCAAAATTCCGAAGTAACTTCTAGTTGGGATTTTGTATATAATTGTTTAATCATTGAGGCCATGCGTAAAGATGGGTTGACGCATAGCGGGACTTACATACCTTAAAGAGGCTGCTTTTTATCGCTAATAAGTTTCGCCCTGTGCGCGAGTCCGCTTGGAGTTGGCTTCGGAGCCAACCCTTAATTAACCCATAAAGGATATAAAAATTGCCCATGAACAAGGACATTCCATTTTTAGTAAGCGTATTGACAGTATGTGTTTTAATCGTTTCAGCCCAGCACGAACAACGTGATCAAGTAAGAAAATACACGAACGAAGGATACCGATTGGTATGGTCCGACGAATTCAATGTCGATGGACCAGTTGACCTATCAAGCTGGGGTTTTGAAAAAGGTTTCGTACGCAACGAAGAAGACCAATGGTACCAAGAGGACAATGCATATTGCAAGGACGGCCAGCTCATCATCGAAGCGAGGAAGGAAGGCAAGCCCAACCCCACTTATGAGCGAGGTAGCGCCCATTGGGGGCGCTCACGCCCGGATATAGCATATACCGGGGCATCCATTAATACGCGAGGCAAACACAGCTGGCAATACGGGCGTTTTGAAATGCGGGCGCGGATACCCATAGGCGATGGCTTATGGCCGGCCTTTTGGACCTTGGGGGTTAATGGGCAATGGCCATCCAATGGGGAAATCGACATCATGGAGTATTATGATGGAAAGATTTTGGCCAATATTGCGTGTGGTACCCAAGAGCGGTGGAAAGCAGCATGGTATAGCGAAACGAGGGCGGTGGCTGATTTAGGTGGGGCTGAATGGGCATCGCAGTTTCACACTTGGCGGATGGACTGGGATGAAGAGGCGATAGCCTTATACATGGATGACGTGCTGTTAAATAAGGCGCCTTTAGCCAACTTGGTCAATAAAGATGGAACCGGTATAAATCCATTCAAACAGCCGCATTACATCTTGCTGAATTTTGCATTGGGGGGCATAAATGGTGGTGTTATCGATGATAGCTTATTGCCTGCAAGCTATGAAATCGACTATGTAAGGGTTTATCAAAAAGATTAACGGTTGTTGATTATTGACTAATTCATCCCTTGTATACCTACCAACGATTTTGATTATAGCCGTTCCTAAATAACGAGTTTATTCCCGTTGCACATTGACTTACTATTAAACTGATTTTAAATTTATGGCCGATGCTACGATGGTAATGGATAATGGATTGCCTATTTATGCATCCAATCTATGGTTGAGTATCCCTAACCCACGCCCAAATATCGTTCGTATTTCAGCATAACCACGGCTGCATAACCGACTTTTATTCGGCCATGCAGCTTAAATAACAAAAAAATTACAGAATATTGAATGTCCGCATTAAATATTAATTTAATTTTTACATTTGCTTAATAACTAACATAATTTAATATCCATCCATTATCCTACCCTAGACATGGATTTTAAAGTGAGCAGTCCATTAAACGATAAAGAATTACTCGATTTGTGTAAGTCGGGTGACAGGTCTGCTTTCAAGTTCATTTATGATAAGTACTGGCTTACTTTATATTCCTTTTCGCTCCGACTTGTCTGCGATGAGCAGGAGTCAGAAGACATCATTCAGGACGTGTTTATTATCCTCTGGAAAAAAAACCTGGAATCGGAGATATTGAATCTTTCTGCCTTTCTATATAAATGCACCCGCAATCGGATATTGAAGTATTTTGAGAAATCTAAAAGCCGCACGAACTATATCGACAGCTTTTCGTCGTTTCTTGAAACAGCGACACCTTCCTTGGACCTCGAAATTCTTGCCAATGAACTGGAACGAGCATTCGAAAAAGAAAAATCGTTGTTGCCGGAAAAAATGCGGGAAATTTATACGCTTCGCGAGCAAGAATATTCATATAAAGAAATAAGCGACCTACTAAGCATTTCTGAGAATACCGTCCGCAAACAGCTAAACAATGCTAGGAGAACACTAAAAGCAAAATTAAGCTCCTTCTTCACTATTTTTCTATAAATCTCCTTACCACCTACTACTTTTTACTACGGTATCGTTCTTATAAGAAGAAAAAGAACGATATGAATCGTAAAAAAGCCGAAGAGCTACTTCACAAATACAACAACGGGCATTGTACAGAAGTAGAGAAAGCGCTCGTGGAAGCATGGTTTCTGGAATATGCCAATAAAAACAGCGCGGAACCTACGCAGGAAACCACGGAGGAGCTTCAATCTCATATCTGGGATCGGATTGATCGGGCGACCTCCGGCCGCAGGACCAACAACCTGATCCGGTTTATCCCTTATGCCGTCGCGGCATCGGTCCTTTTGGCGATTGGCGTCTACTATTTCCCCACCCCGGCGGACCATCCCAATCCAACCGTAGGAGATAACACCATCACCATCGGCAAGAAGAACGGCCGGTTTGTATTGGATGGTGGAGACGAAATTATATTGGATGAGCTTCCGAATCCAGAAATCATCGCCGAAAAAGGAGTCATTGTCAAAAAGGATTCCACAGGGGATGTTTATTTGGTTGTTGAGGAGAGTCCGTCGGCTCAATTCAATGTCTTCCGGACAGAAAAAGGTGAAGAGCTGATGATCGAATTAGCAGACGGCTCGCGGGTATGGCTCAATGCTGAGTCTGAAATCCGGTTCAATGCTGATTTTTTGAACCAAGGGTACCGCGAAGTCTACCTCACGGGCGAAGGGTATTTCGATGTCACATCCAACAAAGACAAGCCCTTCAAGGTCATCAGCAATCACCAAGAGTTGTTGGTTTTGGGTACCCGGTTTAACGTATCGGCTTACCCCGAAAATCAAAACATAGTTTCCACGCTGGTGCATGGCGTTATCAAAATAGATGACACGATCCTACATCCCGGCCAACAATCCACACGCAATGCTGAAGGCGCCATCGCCATCGAGGGGGTCGATACGGAAGAATTTGTTTCCTGGAAGGACGGGTATTTTACATTCAACGGCAGTTCCATCCAAGACGTTATGGCAAAGCTGAGCCGGTGGTATGACTGCGAGGTGGAATACGACGGGACCATCAGCCAAGAGAAAATAATTGGCACTATTTCCAAGAAGAAAAACATTGAGGATGCACTGAAAACGTTACAAAGAACAGGCATTTTCAGGTTCAAAATTGAGGGAAGGAGGGTAATCGTAATGACCTAAATGAAAACAAAAAAGAGTTATCCCAATGGAATGGGATAACTCCAAGTACAATGTAAATAACTTAAAATTAAGCTATTAATTAACCGCCGGATTAGTTGGCGCTAATCCGATCAATTAAAGGAATTCAAATGTACAGAATTTTACCTTACAAACCGTTAAGGTGCCCACGAAAGCTGTGTCTGATCGGCAAACCGATTAAACTAATTTGCACATTCGTGCTCTGCATCAATATTCAACTGTTCGCCGGTTATGGACAGACCGTTCAGCTTGATGTCAAAAACTCAAACCTGGCTGGAGTCCTGCGGGAAATCAAGAAGCAGACAGGATATGATTTCATATTAACCGGCGACCTCTTGACCAAATCTCGGCCTGTTACCATAAAGAGCGAAGGTAAATCGCTTAAAGAAGTACTGGACTTGATTTTTGCCGATCAACCGCTTTTGACCTATGAGCTGGCCGACAAAGACATTATCATTTCTGGCAAGACCGATCCGGCAGGCAGAAGCAACAGCAATCAGCAGCGTATGCTGACAGGAACGGTATTAAATGAAGCTGGAGCACTGCTGGAAGGTGCCTCAGTGCGTATAAAGCATACGCAAATCGCCGCGAAGACATCATCAGATGGCCGGTTTCGGCTTACCGCGCCAAATGAGCAAACGGCGACCCTGGTGGTCACCTATCTCGGCTACAAGACCAAGGAACTCGCTGCATCGGACGGCATCATCATCCGCCTGGAACCGCAGGATCAAACGCTGGAAGAAGTTGTCGCTGTTGGCTACGGCACCGTTAAACGCAGGGACTTGACGGGCTCTGTGGCTTCAGTAAACATGGAAAAAGTCAGGGACGTCCCTTTTACCAGTATTGACCAGGCCCTTACCGGACAAGCGGCCGGCGTACAGGTGGTACAGGCCGATGGTTCTCCGGGAGGGGTGGCGAAGATACGTATTCGGGGCGGCACATCGTTGATGGGAGGAAACGACCCGCTGTATATTATCGACGGTGTGCAGGTAACGGTGCAAAACCGGTATGCGGAGAGTTCGGCTGAACTGGTAAACCCGATTGATAATTTTGGCAGTGATAGCCGAAACAGTGCGGTATCCGGGTCATTTGCCCGTGGATTGAATAGCCTCGCCGGACTCAATATCAACGACATCGAGTCGATCGATATCCTCAAAGATGCGTCGGCAACGGCCATCTATGGTTCTCGGGCAGCTAATGGTGTGGTGATCATCACCACCAAACGGGGCAAGAAAGACCAGAAACCAACGCTGGAAGCCAATTACTACCATGGCTTCAGCGTGGAACAGCCGCTGCAAGTGCTCAGCCGCGATCAATACCTGATGGTGATGCGCGAGGCCAATCAAAACCTTTATAATGCCATGCTCGCCTCCGGCAATCCAATCACTGAGGAGCAGCATCAGGACTTTAATAACCGGTTGAATGACCCTAATTATTACGGGACGGCCAATACAAGCTGGCTTGACTACGTGACCCGCACCGGCCAGGCAGATAATGCTGACCTTTCTATCCGTGGTGGTGGCAACGCCTCGCGGTATTTCATCTCGCTGGGCTATAACGGAACCAAAGGTACGGTGGAGGGCACAGATTTTACCCGGATGACGGGAAAAATAAGTTTAGACAACGACATAACTGATAAGCTACGTATTCTGGGTACACTTAATTATGGTTATACCGTTAATAATATCACCAATGGTTTGTATACCCAATCCCTGTTTGCGCCGCCCACCTACCCGGCTTACAACGAGGAAGGTGGTATTTTCCGTTATTCGGGAAGCACGCTGGGTGGATCCGACTATCAAGGTTTCCAAAACCCGTTGGTTTTACTCAATGGCATCAATCGAGCCCGTACAAACGCATTGTTGGGATCCGTATCCGCTGAATATCGAATACTTCCCTCCCTCACGTTCAGAAGCATCGCATCCATTAACTACAATAGCGTGCACCAGCGCAACTATGCGCCCAGCGATGTCCTGATCACGGCTTCGAACGGCGTGGGGAGTTCTAACTTTGGTACCGGCTTCCAGGCGCAATCCGAAGATACGGATGCTTTTTTCGAGAATACACTCACTTGGGAACAGGAGCTAGGCACCGAGCATCGCATCAATGCAGTAGTAGGTACCACGTGGCAGAAGACACGAATGCAGCGTTTTGGGGTGACTGCGCAAGGGTATCCCGATGATAATGTGCTGAACAATCTGTCGTCTGCCAGTTTGGTGACTGCAGCTGAAGGCGTCAGCGGTCAAAATTCGCTCCTCAGTTTTTACCTGCGTGCCAACTATGCCTTCAAGGAGCGTTACCTGTTTACGTTTACAGGACGTTCGGACGCGTCATCCAAGTTTCCGCTGCAAAACCGTACAGGGTATTTCCCTTCGGGGGGTATTGCCTGGCGCATATCGGATGAGCCGTTCATGCAGTCGGCCGAATGGCTGAACGAACTGAAACTGCGTGCCAGTGCCGGTTATACCGGCACACAGAACATCGGCGATTACATGTTCTATACTCTTTTCAGCCCCTACGCCTACGGAGGCGCAAATGCCATGGTTCCCACCCAGCTGGGGAATAGCAATATCAAATGGGAGTCTACCTTACAAAAGGATGTCGGTATCGACCTTTCGCTCTTCCACTCCCGCTTCATGTTGAGTGTCGGGCTTTACGAGAAGCAGACCAATGATATCCTTTTCACTACGAATGTGGCACCGAGTTCGGCATATAACAGCGTCATTGCCAATTTGGCGAGTATCCGCAATCGGGGATTGGAAATCGATTTTCGTACCACATTTGTAGACAAACCGGCATTTTCCTGGATAGGCGCCTACAACATGTCGTTCAATCGGTCGCTGGTCACGAATGTCAACCGCGATTTCACCAATCCGGCAAACGCGAACGAGTTCAACCTAGGCAACGCCATCATCCGCGAGGAACAGCCAATAGGACTGCTGTATGGAAAAGTGTTTGAGGGGATCATTCAAAATGAAGAACAAGCTGAAGATTATCGTGAGCGATATGTGCTTCATACCTATTTCGATCCGTATTTGGGAGTCGGCGACCCGATGTACCGGATTTCGGAGGGGGAAAATTTCCACGACAATAATGTGATCGGCTATGCCGAACCGAAGTTTTATGGTGGCTATTCCAATACGTTGCGCTATAAAGGGCTGAGCTTGATTACCCTTTTTACATTCGCCTATGGTGGTGATGTATTGTACCTCGGAGATATCCAAAATCAGAGTGTGGGCAACCGTGCCAACAAAACCACAGACGTCCTGAAACGCTGGACACCCGACAATCCGTCGGCAACCCGTCCGCGCCTGATCTACGGTGGAAATTCGACGACCTACACCAGTAGCAGTGCGGTGTACGATGCTTCGTTCTTCAAACTCCGGACGATGACCCTGACTTATCAGCTTCCGAGCAGGATACTGCAGCAGTGGAGATTGCCAAATGCGACGGTTTATGGATCCGCCACCAATGTGTTTACCATCACGAATTATCCCGGTGCAGATCCGGAAGTGAGCAACGATCCGTATAGCTTGATCAATGGAACAAATGATCCGGGAACCTATCCGGCTGTACGTCAGTATACTATCGGTTTTCGGTTTGGACTTTAAAACTAATGAATCATATGAAGCGTTTACATTACATCATCATACTCAATGCATCGGTACTTTTATCGAGCCTCCAATCCTGCAACAGGGAATTGAACGCATTGCCCGAAAATGCCTTGGTGGATGCCAATGCCGTCAGGGACGAAGTTACCGCCCGGGCAGCACTGAATGGTGCATACTATCGGTTTGCCAATGTGGCCGGTTCCAATACCACCACCTGGTCCGTTAATGAACGGTTGCCCGGTCAGTTGGCGGGCTACCTGATCTATGGATACGGAACAGGCGCCAGTTCGCCTGAGGGTAACAACATGCTGGGATCTTACACAACCTATTGGTCTTATGCCTACCAGATCATCAACACTGCGAACGCCGTTATCCAAGGAGTTGAACAATTGGCGGGAGGTCAGATTGAGCAGCATGCCCGGGTGTCTATCACAGGTGAAGCCCGCTTCCTGCGGGCTTACGGGCATTTCAAGTTGCTGAGCTATTACGGACAATGGTTTGATCATGCCAGCCCCTACGGGGTGCTGATCCGCGAGGAGCCTACCCTATTGGGCAATATACCCAAAGCACGCAGCAGTGTGGCGGATAGCTATGCTTTTATCCTTGCCGATCTGGATGCGGCGGCCGCTGAGGCGCCCGATGAACTGGCGGCCTATTATGCCAATAAGTGGGCAGCCAAGGCGCTGAAAATACGGGTATTGATGTGCCGCGCACAGGCGGGCGACTATCAGGAAGCTATCCGACTCGCCGATGAAATCATCACCACAAGCCCCTATGTGTTGGAACCCCAAGTACAAGACCTCTTCCGCAGCAAAGGGCTAAACAGCAGTGAGGTGATCCTGGGTATTCAGCCGCAACCCAATCAGGTGGAGTATCCTTATAACCGAAGCAGGCAGTTCTATCCCGGCGCATCGGCATTGTACTGCGCTACCGGAGCCTTTCATGAGCTTTTGGCAGACGACCCAAGGGATTGGATGGTTGGTTCTTTTCGTGAAGCCAATGCCAATTATTGGTTTACCAAGTATATCCCTGAAGAGGGCGTGCCTACGGAAGTCTCAGAAACAAGCTACGCGCTGCGGCTCACCGAGGTGTACTTGCTGAAGGCCGAGGCAATTTTGCGTTCGGGTGGAGATCCGGAAAGCGCGAAGACGATACTCAGACTGATTGGACAACATGCAGGTCTGACGGATTTCAGCGAGTTGGACAGCATGGATGATCCGGAAGACCTGTTGCTGTATACGTATTATGAAACCGTCAAATCGCTCCTCGCCGAGGATGGGCAGGAATGGCTTGCCCTGTTGCGTCTGCCATTTGCAACGGTTCAGCAACTAAGACCCGGTATCGTGAGCGATATACAGTACATCCTGCCGGTTCCGCCTGATGAGTTCCGGTATAATCTGGAATTTGGCGAGCAAAACCCGGGGTATGAACGGGAATTTTAGAAATTGTCGCTTGTAATACAAGAATGGAATTTTTTACGAAGAAAGTAACGAATATGAACATCAAATGGTTCTGCACAGTCATGAGAAAGAAACTAATCGCCGCTATCGGCTTTTTGACAGCCACCTGCATGCTCAATGCACAAGAAAAGCCTTTTACTATCAACGGACATATCACGGGAAAAACAGCTACTTACATTTATCTGATGTATGGAAATGTAGGCAATCGCGTTATAGATAGCGCACTGATCAAAAATGGGGAGTTTGTGTTCGATGGAATGTTAGATGGGCCTGCTCAGGCTACTGTCATGATTGACAAAAACGGTCGTAGCTATGACAAATATGCCCAGCTATACATCGAGCCAAGTAAGATGCAGGTTTCGGTGGACTATAACGACTTCACGGATGAGGGCATCGTACTTACGGGCTCTTCCGTACAGGTGGAAGCGGATATGCTCAACAAGGCCAAAGCACCCATCATGGCGAAACTGAAACCGCTGCGGGAAGCCTATGATAAAGCCAACGGCGCCTATATCGAGGCCCGGAGAGTCGGCAAGGACGAAGCCACGCTGGAGACACTGAAGGCGGTCGCCGAAAGAGAAAGGGAAGCGATGAATCCCTACTTTGCACAACTAAGCGAAGTGGAGCGGGAGTTTATGGACAAATACCCTTCTTCTTATGTAACCGCTTCCATATTGCGCTTCCAAATCGCCCGTATGCCCTTAAACGAGGGAAAGGATCGTTACGCCAAACTGGCGGACGGCGTAAAGAATAGCGCGCTGGGTAAAGACATCAAAAAGGAGTTGGATGAGCTACAGGCTGGATCCCCGGGAGCCGAGGCCTATGTATTTTCATCCGAGGAGTTGAGCGGCGGGAAGCTGAGCCTTGCAGACTACCGCGGCAAGTATGTGCTGCTTGACTTCTGGGCCTCCTGGTGTGTCCCCTGCCGCAGGGGCAATCCACACCTGTTGGAGTTATATTCAACATACAAAGACAAAGGCTTTGAGATCATCGGTATATCGGATGACGACAGCAACCAGGCGGCATGGAAAAAAGCCGTAGACGAAGATAAAATCGGCGTGTGGAAACATGTGCTGCGTGGCTTGAAAAGGACCTCGGATGGTGGTTTTGATCGCAGCGCATCGATTTCGGACCGATATGGGATTTCCACGCTGCCTACTAAGATACTGGTAGACCCCAATGGCATCATCATCGGTCGATATGGTAGCGGAAGCCAGGATGATGAAGCGATGGACAAAAAACTGGCCGAGCTATTCGGGTCGTAATTTGATAATTAACTAAAATATTCACTTATATCCCTAATCAAAAACATGATGATGTATAACAATAAGAAATCGATTTTTTGTGTCCTGCTCTCGCTGTTTGCAGTAGTTGGAGCCCATGCCCAGAAAACCCGCGTGAAAGGCAATATCGACGGGCTGGAAGACACGCAGATTACCGTCAGTTACCGGCAAGGTGATACCACCAAATCGGATACGGTATACACGAAGGGGGGGCGGTTTACCTGGCAGGCCGAAATGCCGGAGCCGCAGAAAGTATACCTGAAGTTCCCTGCTCGGTATTTCGAGTTCTTCGCCGAGCAAGGTGCAATCAAGATCAAAGGAAAGGCCGATGCGATCAACGAACTGAAAGTCAGTGGATCCAGCGTACAGGACGAAGCCGATGCATTTGCGCGTTCGCTGAAGGACCTGACCGACCAGCAATCGCCGCTCTACCGGCAGTACGGAAAGGTCAGCCCGGAAGAACAGCTTGCAATCGAGGAGAAATTGGAAGCCATCCGCGCCCAACGGCGTGAAAGGACTCAACAATACATTGCGGCTCATCCGAAAAGCGCCTTCAGCACTAGTCTCGTGGCAGACCGTGCAGTGATGGGCGATTATGAAGATATAAAATCAATGTACGGTCTCTTGGACGCTTCCGCCATCCAGACGGCGGCCGGCAAGCAGCTTACCGAACGACTGGACGTACTGAAGCGCAGCTCGATAGGTTCCACGATGCTCGATTTTACCCTGCCCGATACCTCAGGTGAACCCGTACGCTTTTCGGACTTCAAGGGCAAGTATGTGCTGGTGGATTTCTGGGCCAGCTGGTGTGGGCCTTGCCGTGCTGAAAATCCCAACGTCCTGAAAGCCTATGACCGGTATAAGGACAAGAACTTCACCGTGGTTGGCATATCTTTGGACGAAGATGGTGAAAAATGGAAAAAAGCCATCCAGGAGGACGGCATGCCCTGGGCGCAGGTCTCTGACCTGAAAGGCTTCCGTAACGAAGTGTCTACCTATTATGGGATACAGGGCATCCCCAGCACGTTGCTGGTCAATCCCGAGGGAAAAATCATTGCAAAGAACCTACGGGGGGAAATGCTCCAGAAAAAACTAGCAGAACTTTTTAATTGATCGATACCATGAAAAAGACAATCCTATCAATCACGTTGCTCGCCGTAGCCCTATCGGGTTCGGGGCAGCAGCCGGGCCTTACCGTCACGGCGCACATTAAAAACCTGCCCGCAGACCAATGGGTGTACTACCGCGAACAGGGCGGCAACGATCGGCGCGATTCGGTGAAAACCGAACTGGGCGGATTTTCTCTGTCCATCCCGATCGCCCCCGGCGAAGGCAATATGTACTTGTTCAGCATCGGGCGCAACTACCGAGACCCGAATTCAACGCTCAGCCTTTACCTGGATCCGGGCAACCTGAGCATCAACGGCGACGGCCCGTTGTTTAAGGACGCAGCACTGTCCGGAAGTCCTTGGGTGGAAGCGTATAGCGATTTCGTTGCCACCACCCGCGACAAAGAAGCCGAGGCAATATACCAGAAGGCGAATGAACTATACAGCGAGCAGGACACAGTAGCGCTGAAAGCCCTCCAGCCCGAGCTTGATCGCTTCTCGGCCAAGCGGCAGGAAAAAACCATTCAATGGATTAAAGGCCATCCCGCGTCTCCCATCAGCGCATGGGCTATCCGCATGGAACTCCGGCAGCTGGATATCGATGAGCAGGAAAAGCTACTGGATGGGCTGGATGAGACGGCCAAAAACAACACGCCTGCCAGGGACCTGGCCCAACGCATCGCGGGCATTAAAGCGACTGCCGTAGGCCAGTCCGCACCCGATTTCACGCAAAACGATCCCGACGGCAAGCCGGTATCCCTGCGCGACTTCCGCGGCCAATACGTGCTGATCGACTTCTGGGCGAGTTGGTGCGTACCCTGCCGCAAGGAAAATCCGCATGTAGTGGCCGCTTACAAAAAATTCCAGGACAAGAACTTCACGGTGCTTGGTGTTTCGCTCGACAATCCCGGCAAGAAAGCCGACTGGCTGGCAGCCATCGAAAAGGACGGCTTGCCCTGGACGCAGGTATCCGACCTGCAGGGATGGAACAATGCTGTGTCCAAGCAATACGCCGTGGGATCGATCCCGGCCAACTTCCTGGTCGATCCCAACGGTAAGATCGTTGCAAAAAACCTTCGAGGCGAAGCATTGGAAGAAACACTTGCAGAAATTTTAGACAAATGAAGAATACCCCATTTTACTGCGCACTGGTGCTATGGCTAGGCTATGGCTGCGCGTCAAACACACCGAATGACACATACATACTGACCGGCAAGCTGGAGGGCATTCCCGAAGGAAGCGTCAAACTGATCCGCTCGGACCCCACGGACCGCAGCAGCCATACCGTAGACAGCGTGGCCTTTGAAGGTGGCCGATTTACGCTGCAGGGCACCATCACGCAGCCCGAGTTGCTTACACTCACCATTGAACCGGGCAACTGGTCTTTCCCTGTTTTCGTTGAGCCCGACAAACTGACCGTGGAAGCCGATACGACTGACGCCAAACATTATGATTATTCTGCCTATGGTGGGGTCGTCGGTGCGACTATCACGCAATATGCGGTGAGCGGCTCAGCCAACCAGGATATCCTTACCGCCTTCGAGAATGACCCCCAGCATGTAAGGTTCAAACAGCAATTTGAGTTATTTAACAAACAATATGAAGCCGCCGCTGATCAGGAAACCAGAGAGGCCGTCCGTGCCCAGATACAACCCCTTTCCCAGAAAAAAAATCAATGGGAAATCCGTTGGATAGACAGCGTGGTGGCCGCCAATCCGAAACAGGCCGCCGGGGCCTACCTGTTGGGAAACTACCACACGTTCAACGAATCGATGTCGTTGGAGGAGCTGGAACGCCTATTGGCCACCTTCCGGGCGCCGGCCGATACCTCGGTTTATGTCAAGCGCTTGACCTCCGCTGTGGAAAAAAGAAAGACCCTCCTGCCGGGGAATGTAGCGCCTGACTTTACATTGCTTACGCCGGACAGTACTGAATTCACGCTGTCGTCCCTGCGGGGCAACTACGTGCTGCTCGACTTCTGGGCTAGCTGGTGCGTGCCGTGCCGGCAAGCCATCCCGCATTGGAAGGAAGTATACGCCAAGTACCACGACAAAGGATTAGAAATCGTCGGCATCACCAACGATTCCAAGTGGTCGGACTGGTTCAAGGCCCTGGAAGCCGAGCAGATGCCCTGGATCCAGGTGGCTGATGAGTTCCCAAGAAAAAACATGCCGGCCCGGGTGGGTGAACTGTACATGACTCCCTACTTACCTACATACATTCTGCTGGATAAGGGGGGAAAGATCATCCTGTATAAAGCCTCGAAGGACGAAATTGACCAGGCGCTGGCAAAGGCAATGTCCTAATAGATGGAATAGATGGGGTGTAATGGTTGAACAAACGATACAAGCCATTCTGGTACGACACGGGAACCCCTACTTTTTTATTGAAATTACTAAATACGGAAGCCATTCTGGAGACGGTGCCAAAAGACCGAATCAGTGTGTCAGACACGTTTACCAACAGGCAGCCCATCGGGCGGATGGATGCAATCGCCTTTCTCGCCCGTCCCCGTTGCAAACGGGGACGATAAAAGTTAGTAACGGAAATCTGTGCACCCGGTAGCCTCAGGTCAAATGAAAATGGTATTTTTGTTTCTTAATTTTATAGTCTTTTACCATGGAAATCACATCGTTTTTGCCAATTATCGCGATTTTTATTTCAGCCACTGTATCCTTTTACTTTTGGGAGCGCAAAAGATTCATAAGCCGCAAGGAAGACCCGCTGGGCTGCTACAAACCGCACATTGAGTTTAACGAAGGTGATCCTCAGTTTGCTGAATTTTTCCGTAGCCAGTATAAGTTAAATTCGTTCCAAAAAGAAACCGGAATAAAAACGGGTGGCCGCCTCTCGAGAGTCTAATGTAGTTGGAAAAAGGTAAGTGAGCTTCAGTGCAGGTATAGTTCGCATAATTTTTCCAGTTGACGCCGAAATGCTTAGATTTATAATTCCATGTTCAAGCTGAGTTTTACTTTGGATATAATTTCAACCACATCAACTCCGTAGTAGCCTCCTTCCATATGGCACAATATCCCTTCTTCAAAATCAACTGAGTTTATCCGGTTACCTAGTTCGTTTCTTAGATAATCCATTACATCCCCTGGAGCGATGGCCATTTGCCCTTGAAAATCCCTGCAGTGTTGAAAAATGTACACAAGATCTTCAAAATCCTTGCTCATCCTGTAGTCGCCCTTTCCCCGCGACAGGAAAGCCTCCCATTTCGAAGCGACAAAATAGGGTAGCGAAAAAATCAAAACTTCTGTACCATCGTAGAGCATCCTTGGCACTGCTTGCCGGAAAGCATCGGGATACCAACGATTGCTAAAGCCGATTACAGATGAGTCAGTAGGCATGATATCCACTATTATCCCGTGTACACGATATCTACACAGTACGCCTGATTCCACATCATTTACGAAGCCGATATCCCTGAGACGTTCGTCTATTTGCGCATATCCCGCATAAGAAGCAAGTTCAATCACTACGTCCACGTCATCTGTTGGTCTGATGTGTTCGGCAACGATGGGTTCAGAAGCATACAGTGATACCGTAGCACCGCCTACGAATACATACGGCTGTTGCAATCCTTCAAGTATCCGGGATACGGCACTTATTCTTACTAGGTTTTCATGCATGTATTTTATTTCCTATCAGGTTTTTAAGTTGTTTTATGGCGATTTCCTTTTCCCGCACCTTTCCTATGCGCATCACATCTATCAATGCCAGTAGGTCGTACATCTGTTCATCCTGCAGCGCCACGTCTACTGCATTCGGGTAAAGTGGCGATATTGATTCTCCTCTTGCATTTCCCTGCATATGTGGCCATACCACGATTCCACTCCCCACTATCTGCGACGACATTACAGGCGCAGAAAACGCAGTGGGTACGCCCTTTGCCATTGGCCCCTTTTCTGGAGGAAATATATAGGGCAGACCATACCGTATAAATTCAAGTAATGCGTTGCGCATCACCTTGCGTTTCGTGTGGTCTATTAGACCAGCTGTGGCAGAGCGATTGAGTGAGTAGCTGATTTCTGCTTGACTTATTTTCAGCGCATCAGACAAATCCTTGCTCATCCATGTACCTTCGGTAATTGCTATCTTGAGCAAAACAGCAATATCATGAGGGCGCATCCCTTTGTGTTGCTTCATAAACCAAATATCGCAAATAATTCACAATTCACAAATCATGAATTATGAATCGATGTTAAAATATTACGATTTCCTCTTAAACCCTTGTATATATCTACACAGCATCGCCGAAGGATTATTCCCCTTCCGGTCGAAGATTTCCTTACAAACGTGTCCGCATTCCGCATTATTCCTGTCATGGATATACACATCCCTCACTGACGATTCATTTGGTTGCCGGATGAATTCGATGGCGTAAAGCATGACCAGGCCGACTTCTTTTTCGCTGGGATGGTAGGCGACATATTTTGGCCATGGGTAGTTTTTTATCAACTGCTCGTCTGCGGCATGTTCGAATAATACATCGATGTGGATACGCATGATCACCAGGTCGCACAGCATGGCGTCAACCGAAGCGGTATATCCAATTCGAGGAAGGATTTTGCTAAATCTGCCGCTTAATCTGCATTTTGTCGTGCACCCGCTGCACGGGCGCTGTAAATCCATTTGGAAATGTATGTTTACATTTGTAACCAGTGAATAGTGATCAAATGAAGAGACAGCCTATTCGGCACGCTGACTGATGACCAATATGATAGATATACAATGGAGCCTTTTCCTTTCTGGCGATAAAACCGCCTTCGAGTACATCTATCGGATGTTGCTACCTCCCTTGTATGAATATGGCATGCGTAAGGTAGGAGATGAAGCGCTCGTTAGAGACGCTATTCAGGATATTTTCGAACAGCTATGGGAGGGACGTGGAAAATTAAGCCAAATATCCCGCCCAAAGCACTATCTGATGGTAGCCCTAAAGAATCGCTTGCTCAATGCACAGCTGAAGGAAGGTAAGTTGAGTCCTATAACGTATAAAGAAGAATTTGCCCTGCAGTTCAATCTGGAAAACCAGATCATCAAAAATGAAGAAGATAATAGACGGGCTCAACAAATTATCCGCGCCCTAGATCAGCTGACGCCCAAACAGCGCGAGGTCATCTATCTTCGCTATTTCGAAGAGCTTAGTTACGAGGAAATTGCAACGCTTACTAACATCTCGGTGAAAAGCCTCTACAAATTGAACCATCGCGCTATTGAATCGCTTAAGGAATTTTTGTCGATGCCAAAAGCTGATATTGTTCTGCTCTTAACATTTGTCAAAATGTTATATTCGAACTACTAACCCCTTATTTTTCTTCCTGCTAAGTGTATTAATTTTTTTGCAAAAAAAATAAAAATTTCATGGGGTAAAATGAACTCTTGAATTGTCTTCCTTTTAACATGGCCTTAATGATGGGTAAATATTGTGATTATACAATCTTCGATTTTTTGGACGATCCCGACTTTATGTCGCACCTGAAAAATCCTGACCTGGACTCCGCATTGACCTTGCGAGACTGGCGTGCATCGAATCCACCTAATGCAGAGGCTTACGATAACGCACGATTAGTTGCTGAGCGTCTATTGTCGGTAGCGCGTATAATTCCTTCGGATCAATTTACGGATGCACTATATGCCGATATAGACACGGCCATCGCTAGTCGTGCGGAGACCCGCAAAAGAATCCGTCGTTATGCCCGGATTGGAAGTGCGGCAGCGGCGTTCGTTGGATTTTTTTTGGGTATCCTATGGTATGTACAGGCTACCGTCACGATCAGTACGGGAAACGGAGAGATCAGATCAGCAACGCTGCCAGATAGTAGCATCATACACCTCAATGCAAATTCTTCCGTCACGTACCGTCGTGCTTGGCAGTGGTTTGACAGGAGAGAAGTGTATACCACGGGCGAGGTGATGCTCAACGTCAAGCATTTGAATGTAGATCCAAGTAAGAAGGCCGCATCAGGTCTATTTACCGCCTACTCGGGAGACCTAGCCATCGACGTGCTTGGTACTACATTTAATATCAAAAACCGCGATAATAGCATTACAGTTTCGCTACTAGTAGGAAAAATCAAGCTACGGGATAGAAATGCGCCTACAGACATACGAACTTTAGTTGCCGGCGACGAGGTACAGTATCAATTGGGTCGGCTCTCCCAGGTGTTACCGGTAGGCGAACCGGTTCGTCAATCTACGTCCTGGACCTCGCGCAATATGGTGGCGGTAAATCTTTCGGTTGCTGAGATGATCCAAGAATTCCGACACCTGTACGGACAGGAAATCGTAGTGCGAGACACAGCCTTGCTGAACAAGCGCATAGATGGCCGTGTGTCACTCAGCTCCCGAGAGAGTATTTTATATTCCTTAGCCAATATTCTTGAAGCGCGAATAGAGACCAAAGGAGATACGATAATATTGAATAGCAAATGACTACAGAACTGCAACGATAAATAACCAAAATAATTATTGAATAATTAACCTGAATATCTTGAAAGTAAGAAAGAAAAATGGGAGAACGATGAGCTTCAGTTGGCTGCTAGTTCTTATGACCTTTTGTCTCGGTTACAATGCCGTTGCCCAGGAAAGCCGAATACCGCTGGCAGAAGCGATCCGCCGCATCCAAGACAGATTTGATGCCAACCTTAGCTACGAGCACAATTTGTTAAACAACAAATTCATATCCGCTGAAGCATTAAAAACCGACAAGTTGGAAGATGCGCTTCGAAACGTACTGTACCCCAATGAGCTCATCTTCCTGTATGTCGCTGAAAAATCGTACACCATCACACGACGCGCTGCCGCAACAAGGCCAAATAATTCGGCGCACCCTTTCTTGTCAACTGATCCCCAACAAAAGGGTAGTCGTTTTGTAACAGGTAGGGTAGTCGAGATAGATGGTACCCCTATCCCCCAGGTGACTGTTGGCATTGAGAATTGGCAAGCTCTTCCTCAGGGGATCCGTAGTAGAGCGATCACCAAGACCGATGCGGCAGGCGAATGGACTATCCTGATACCGGATGACGAATCCACTGTCGTGTTCAGTTCCATAGGATATACGCCTTTACGCATATCAGCGACAAACGATTCACTACAGCGCGTTATTCTTTGTTCTTCGTTGAGAGAATTGGAAGAAGTAACCGTAGTCAGCACCGGATATCAGACGATAGCCAGGGAGAAAAGTACAGGGGCTGTTGTCACTGTTACAGCTGCGGAACTGGAAAAACGTAATACGGTAAACATTCTTGATAATCTGGAGGGAGTTGTGCCAGGTCTGGTACGGTTTCGCGGTAATACCACCATCAGAGGTCTGGGAACTATCAACGCATCCAGGGATATTCTTGTGGTTGTAGATGGTTTGCCAATCGAAGGCACAATAGAGGATATTAATCCCTATGATATAGAAAGCATTAACGTCCTAAAGGATGCAGCAGCAGCATCCATTTACGGGGCGAGGGCATCGAACGGGGTTATCGTAGTAACAACAAAAAAAGCTAAGGAAGTTGACAGAACCACCATCCAGGTTTCCAGTAATACCACGATCAGCGACAAGCTAGATTATAGCTACTACAACTACATGACTCCAAATCAACAGATTGATTGGGAAACCGATTATTTCAAATGGGTTTACAATGATCCTGATGCGGATCCTAGTTTAGGCGAGGCTTTTCTGGCTTTCGGCGTTCCAATGTCGCCGATTCATTATGCTTATGAAATGAATTTCCAAAATCCCGGCGCGTATCCTCAATCGCAGATTGATCAGCTTGTTGCAGGCTTGCGGCAAAATGATTTCTACAGTCAGTATCGTAAACATGCGCTTAAAAACATGGTTATTCAACAGACCAATTTCGCGTTGAGGACGAACAATGGGAAGTCACAGTCCAACCTGGTAATTAATTATACAACAGATAACGGCGGGATCATCAATGCCTATAACAGGAAATTAAATATAAATTATAAGGGGAGTGTCGAAGTTGCCAAATGGTTTATAGCGGAGTATGGGGTAAATACAGTTATTGGCTCCGGAAGAAGTCATGCCAGTGAAATTGCTACTACCCCTTTCAATGTTCCGTCTTATTATAAGTTAGTTAATTCAGACGGTAGCAGAAACTACTACTTTCCAGAAATCAATGAATACAGCAGCATAACCGAAACCGGCGAAAGACCATCTCTGGTTTCACTCCGGTTTAATCATTTAGACGAGTTAGAGCGCGACTTTGATAAAACCAACAGCATGAATACCCGATATTACATTCGGTTAAATGCAAAGCTTTTGCCAGGTTTATCATTCACTCCCATGTTTCAGTTTGAAGATAACCGAGCTGATACATCAAATTATTCTGAAGCTGAAAGTTATACGATGCGTTACCTGAGTAACACATTTGTACAAGAGGTGGATCGAAATGGCGTTTTAATAGATACCAATTACTTGCCGGTGGGTGGAAAGCTAAGAAAATCATACTTAAGGACACCGTCTCTGACAGTGAGGGGTCAATTTAACTATAACAAACAATTCGGCGACCACGAATTCCTGACGCTTGCTGGAATGGAGATTCGGCAAACGAGATCTAATGGGAACAGTTTTGTATATGTCGGATACGATGATGCACTACAAACCCATTCTACCAACTCCATTAATCTGGAGCTGATGAATAGACTTCCTACAACGCTTTTCAGTGCATTGGCTTCCCCTTCAACCGAAAGTCTGGAATCCGAATACATCCGCGAGAATTGGAACCGCTTTGCTTCTTCGTATGCTAATATGACCTACACCTATAAAAACAGGTACAATTTATTTGGATCAATTCGTAAGGATTATGCGGATATTTTTGGAGGTGATCCTAAGTATCGCGGTAAGCCATTGTGGTCTGCAGGTATGTCGTGGATAGTTAACAGAGAGCGTTTTATGGAAACCTTACCGGCAATCAGTTATTTAAGGTTGAGAGCGTCCTATGGATTTACGGGTAATATCAGGGAAGGGTCTACTGCCAGGTTAGCTGCCACTTCTGGAAATAATTTACACACCCTGCTGCAAAACTCAACCATTGAAAATGCGCCGAACCCGACACTGCGCTGGGAAAAAACCGAAAGCATAAACGTTGGTGTCGATTTCAACATCTATGGGATTGCGGGTAATATTGATTTGTTTAGAAGGAAGGGGACAGACCTTTTTGCTGATCAACGAATGGATGCGTCAGAAGGATTTACAACGTTAACCATAAACGCAGCAAGTATGCTAAATAAAGGGGTAGAACTCAACCTGAACTATGATTGGTTCAAAAATCCAACTGCGAATGGTTTTAGCTGGACTTCCGCGCTTACCCTGGCACGAAATACCAATAAAGTGACTTATATCGATATGGCTTATACTTCTCCGTTCGAAATTACAGATGGTGGTTTCAGATTGGGTTATCCGGTAAGGTCAATTTTCTCTTTTAGGTATGCCGGGCTAAATGAAACAGGACAACCGCTGTTTTATGATGCCAATGGTGAGCCGACATTGAGGCGGTTTAGTCAGCCTTCCGACTTGAACGTTCCGGTTTACTCCGGAAGCTCAGAACCGATCACATCAGCCTCCCTTAACAATGAAGTACGATATAAGGGTTTTAGCTTGTCGGCTTTTATGGTGTATTACGGCGGTCACGTAGCGAGAGCGTTAACGAATACTAGAGCCGAAGAGTGGCCTCTGTATGGTTCTATGGAAAATTACCTTTTGGATTCCTGGACACCGACTAATACAGATACTAATGTTCCGGCAAGTGGCCAATATTTTAGATACAATGCTAACCAGAATCAATTGGTACATGCAGATATTAGGGTAAGACCTGCTGATTTTATACGCATCAGAAACGTAGTAGCAGGATATAATCTTCCTGAAAGCCTGGTGTCTAAATTTAAAGCAAGAAGTGCACAACTGAGGTTTCAGGTAAACAATCCGAGAATCCTGTGGGCAAAGCAGAAAGATGTTCACATTGATATTGAAACACTTGGTTTACCTACGCCTACCTCATATGTGTTTGGTATTAACTTAAATTTCTAAAACTCGACGACAATGAAAATAAAATATTTAACGGGAATTGTATTAGGACTAACCTTATTGGGTTGTGAAAAATACACTGACGTCAAACCAAAAGGATTTAATTTGCTGAATACCGCAACAGATCTTGATCGACATATGAATTTCAGTTCGGCGGAAACCTTCGATTTTGCCAGGCAAACATTACTGATAAATGATTCTTATCCATCCAATACCAATGTACCACAGGTGGTTACGGGCAACGTTAAGAACCTGGATTACGCCTTGCTAACATATGATGAAACCTTAAATCGCTCGGCGCTTACAGTGACGGATCCTACTTATGAAGGCATATATGGAAATATTGTGAAGGTTTGCAATATCGTGCTGAACCAGGCAGATGAAGCATCGGGCGACAAGGCATTGCTGAGTAAGATTAAGGCGGAATCGTACGTATTGCGAGCCTATATGCACTATTTATTGGTGAACGTATTTGCAAAGGCCTATGACAAAAGCATGGCTGCAACCGACGGGGGAATCCCTTACCCAACAGATTTGAATCTCGAAACGGTAAATGAGAAACTGAGCGTCGCTAGGGTGTATGAGAACATCATTAAAGATTTGGATGCAGCTTTTGCCTTAAATTCTTTATCTGCTGAAGGTAAGAATAACATGCGCGTAGGTAGATGTTTTGCGTTGGCTGTTAGGGCCAGGGTAATGATGTCAATGGGAAATTATAGTGAAGCGCTTAAGGCCTGTAACGAAGCTTTGGCGATCAACAGCTTTATTGATGACCACAATAAATTCTTGCCAAATAATTCCTTGAACAAACAATTTCAGAGTTCCAGGGAAAATTTATTCTATGCCTCACAATCGAGGGCATTCCCTGCTGGAATGAATGTATCCCGCGAAATATTAGGAGTTACCAGCGGCGTTCCGCAAGCAGGGCTTTATGAATCAGCCAACATTCTAAGATATAAGAACAGCATTTATGACTATTCCTCTGTAGGCTTGACCAGTAGAGTGAGCGGGACTGCATGGTTTTATCCGTTGGGTACCACCTATGATACCAATAGCGGAGGGATGACTACTTCAGATTTATACCTGATGAAGGCCGAGTGTTTGATCAGAGCCGGTGACATCTCTGGGGGTATGGATATAATTAACCTGATCAGAAAACATCGTAACGACCAATCTGATCCTGCCGCTACAGATCTTTCTGCAGCTACTGAAGGACAGGCCATCTTGCACCTGCAGAGGACAGCTCGTATTGAATATCTGTTCAGCTGGCAAAATTTTGTTGAGATTAAGAGATGGAATCGTGAGGGTAAGTACCCCATAACAATCACCAGAAGAATTGTAAGAGTTGCATCTGGAAATACTCCAGCTGTAGATGAGACGTTTACGCTGAACCCGAATTCACCGCTTTGGATATTTGCGTTCCCTACAAACTCTTCAGATTTTAACCCTACGTTGACACCAAATTATTAAACTGACCGCTCGAAATATCTAACCAGCACTGCTAGAGTGCTGGTTATTAAAAACCAAATATCAATATCATGTTAAAAAGTTTGTTATTTTTAGTGACCGCCGGCCAGCTTGTTTTAGCAAGTGCTCAGACGAGACCTTATACCATCAAAGGTACGATAGATGGCAAAAAAAATGGAAAAATCTATCTAAGTTATGCTACA
Organism: Parapedobacter tibetensis; assembly: GCF_024704835.1. Classification (GTDB taxonomy): domain Bacteria; phylum Bacteroidota; class Bacteroidia; order Sphingobacteriales; family Sphingobacteriaceae; genus Parapedobacter; species Parapedobacter tibetensis. The sequence continues at coordinate 393,404 of NZ_JAMXBE010000001.1, read as the reverse complement.
GACCATAAGGGTACAAAGCATGTAGACAGTGGTTTGATAAATGACGGGAAGTTTGTCTTGAAAGGCGAGGTCGACGGTGTCGTCTATGCAACAATCAGCACTACCTTCTCCGCGGACGGGACCAGGGGAGATGATGTATTTACAGCGTTTATGGAGCCGGGAGTGATGCAGTTGAATCTTGTAGATGGAAAGTTAGCTGAAGGAACCTTAAAGGGTTCTGTCGTTCAAGACAATATCAACCAACTAGAAAAGCAGAAAGCTACGATACGCTCAAAAAGGTCGCCTTTATTGAATGAATTGCGCAAAGCTGATGGAGATTATAAGGCTGCGATAGCCGCCAACAAAGATGAAGCTACGCTAAACACCATAAAGAAACGGGCCGATTCTTTGAATATGGCCCAGGCAATGTTACAGTTGGATATTACCAATATCGACATAAACTATATACTACAAAATCCCAATACGGTTACTGCCGGTATATTATTAATGAATAATGCGCCCAGAATTCCTTATATGCAGAGCGCATCTATTTACGAGAAAATCCCAGCAAGTTTTAAAAACAGTAGTCTGGGAAGAATTCTTTCTTCGACTTTGGAAGACATTAAGAAGGGATCACCTGGTAGTATTGCAACCAACTTTACTTCAACAGAGTTGCGTGGTGAAAGATTGAGTCTAACCGATTTCAAAGGTAAATATGTATTGCTCGACTTTTGGGCAACCTGGTGCGTGCCATGCAGAAAAAGTAATCCGCATTTAAGAAAATTATATGCGCAGTACCAGCGTAAGGGATTCGAAATTATTGGCGTTTCTGATGATGATACTAATGTAGATAAATGGAAGCAGGCAATAGAGGTCGATAAAATCGGTATATGGAAACATATCCTTCGAGGACTGAAGGTTGATGGAGACAAAGTCGACATAAGCGAAGACGTGTCCGCAAATTATGCCGTATACACGCTGCCTACAAAAATCTTAATCGATCCGAATGGAATGATCGTAGGTCGCTTTGTTGGCATTAGGGGAGATCAGGAAATGGATCAAATGCTGGCACAAATTTTTAATAAACAATCGATTAATCCAGAATAAAATGAAAATTGGAAAGGAAATAAGAGCGCATTTGAAGATCATCTTGATGTTCGCCATATTGGGTTTCACAAATATAAGCGAAATGCGTGCGCAGATCAAAAAAACTGATTTAAATGTGCTCTATGTAGGAGGATCAGCAAATTATTCAGAGACGGGTCACAAACCGACTAAAGAAGCCTGGGATAAAGATGTTGAAAAAAGGATAAGATCCTTCGAAACACTGTTAAACCAGTATTTTAATAAAGTCACGGTTGTACATGCTAAAAATTACCAACCAGGTATGTCTACAAATTATGACGTGACGGTTATGGATGCTGTCCCTGGCTCAAAGCGTTACGAACCTGGTTATGATTTTTATAAGGACCGGATTTCTATTGCAGAGCGAGTGAAGGTGCTGGATGAAAAATTCTCGGCTCCAATGGTGTTCGTCGGAGAAACTGGTTACAAACTAGGTTATAACATAGGTCTCAAATTCGATTGGTATTGCTTGTGCCTGGCAGCCGATGCCTATAACATCAAAACTGAGCATGGTATTTTCTCGGGTCCTTACCCCGTTAAGATCACCATGACATCTAAACCACTGCCCTTGGAAGCATCGGTATTAAATTATAGAGAAGACAAGATCTTTCCCGCTAAAGTACCTATGTGGAAGGTGCAAACGCTATCTTATGAAGATATGACTTACGATATAAAACCGGGTCTGATCTGCCATGGAGCCGGATTTGAGGATTCACCAGACTCGGAATATATTTCAGGAGGAGTTTCGCTCAAAGAAGGTAATGCCGTGGCTTTGGGGCGTCATGGGAACTATTTCCATTGGGGTTTTGCCGCCTCACCCGATCATATGACAGAGGAGGCAAAAGTGGTATTCATAAATACGCTTGTCCATATGTCTAAAATGAAAGATGAGAAAGTGATAGCAAGGAAATTCAATGCCCGTATAAAAACTACCTACGAGTTTCAGACCGAAAAATATGCAGCCTCCAATAAAGCTCACCAACTAATGAATGTCTACTATACAGGGTTGGCGGAAAGACACAAACGGCAAATTGAGCAGATCAAAACCAAGCAGTCTAAAGGCATACCAATTAGTGAGGAGGAACTTGGTATTGTAAATAGACAAGTAGAAACGCCAACGCCAGAAACGCTTGAAGAATATTTGAAGTCCGGAAACCCGTTATATTCCAAATTTGGTACTGACCTCAAGGCCTATCAAAAATACTATGACGAGAACATGGATTATTTCTATGGAGATGGCAAAATAGATGAAGATTTGAAAAGTCTTAAGTTAAAAAAGTCAGATCCTGAGGTGCTGAATACAGCTATTAAACTTTGGGAAACCGGTAAAGATATAGAGAAAGGAAAGCGCCTGCTCAGCAGGTATGCTTTAGTAGATTTTGATACGCCAGAAGCATGGAGAAAATGGTATGAAGCAAACAAGAGCAAGTTGTTCTTTACGGAAAGCGGGGGTTATTATTTCCTTGTTAATTCATTAGACTTTAGTAAAGAGAATAACTATTTAAAAAAGAAGGTTTTGGCATACGGTAAGATAACTACAGGCGAAACTTCTGACCAGGAGCCGGTAAGCGTTGCCGCAGGGATTGTTGACCTTGATAATGGAAATAAAGAAGTTGTCATCAAATTTAAAATACATCCGGGGTATCACATTTATAATTCGGTGGCAGGAGCTGACCCGTTCATTAAGACAGAAGTCAGCATTGTGCCGCCATCAGGATATGCGAGTATGACCCCTCTGGGTGTTCCTATTGCCAAGTTGTATGGCGCTAGCGGGACAACGATATTTAAAGAATCGGCGATTTTTACTCAGGAATTTGCAGGGAGAGGGGAGGGTGAACTGATTTGTCGCATCAGTTATCAGTGCTGTAATGATAATATTTGTTATCCGCCAGTGGAACAAGAAATTAAAATTAAATTATAGGCTGCTTAGCTGAGGATTTTAAATAAATAGAAATTACGGTTATGATGAAAAAAATGGTAGGAATCGCAGCAATGCTGCTATGGGTAGGATCAGCCTGCTTTGGGCAACAAGTTAGGCTAAAAGGTAATATTAAAGGTTTGGGTAACGAAGAGTTTGCCATTAATTATATGAATGGTCAAACCATGATATCTGATACGGTTAAGGCTCAGAACGGAAAATTTACATGGGTTGCCAATCTGCCTGGACCTCAAAAAGTGTATTTTCAATTTGAAAAAAGGGTGGTGCCGTTGCATGCTGAAAGTGGTGAGATTACTATGGAAGGCAATGCGGATTCTTTACAAAGGGTGAAGATTACAGGCTCCAAAGTGCAAGATGACGCCGATGCGTATGCTGAAATACTGCAACCGCTGGAAAAACTTGAGTCGGCCATGGTACCCAGGTTTCGGACAACAGATAAAGAGGCCCGGTTGAAGGTTGAAAAGGAATTTCAAGACGTGAGGCGCCAAAAATTTGAGGCTGCTGTTAAGTATGCGAAAGAACATCCAGACGGCCCTTACACTTTGATTCTAGCTACTGACCATTCGGCTATGGGTGCCTATGAAGATGTTAAACGTATTTATGATAGTTTAAGCGACAGGCTTAAGTCTAGTGCCAACGGCAGGGCGTTGACTGAGCGGATGGCCGTATTAAAGCGAAGTGCAATAGGCGCTCCCATCCTAAATTTCACACAGAATGATATGAATGGAAAGCCGGTAAGTTTTTCTGCCTTTGCAGGTAAATATGTATTTGTAGACTTTTGGGCTAGTTGGTGTGGGCCTTGCCGTTCTGAAAACCCTAACGTATTGAAAGCTTATAATAAATACAAAGATCAAAACTTTACGGTTGTGGGCGTATCACTCGATGATAATGGTGAAAACTGGAAAAAGGCGATTCGGGAAGACGGAATGCCCTGGGCACAATTATCCGATTTAAAAGGATGGGAAAACGAAGTTTCAACATACTATGGAATTAGCGCCATACCAAGCACGTTGCTGGTTGACCCTCAAGGAAAGATCATTGCAAGAAACCTGAGAGGACAATTACTGAATGAAAAGCTAGCAGAGCTTTTCGGTAAATAACGGGGTTATGAGAAGCATATTATTGTTATTGTTCGTCCTTTTCTCGGCGGGTGTTCATGCCCAGATGGATCTAAAGAAAGCAGCTGATTCTGCCAGTTACGCCATAGGTGTCAAGATTGCTAACGCCTACGTTAAACAGGGTATGAAGTCCATCAACGGTTTGATTGTGTCACGGGCAATTGACGACGTTTTGATTCATACCAAGTCAAAGTTTACCGAAGAGCAAGCAGATTTGGCTATAGTGAAAATAACTAATCCGCAAATAGCTAAAACTATCCAGGCCGGACGAAAGTTTTTAGCGGATAATAAATTGAAGCCAGGCGTACAGACTACTACGTCTGGTCTTCAATATAAAGTTGTCACAAAAGGTGGTGGCATAAAGCCGACCCTGACGGACACTGTAACGGCACATTATACGGGGCGTTTAACCGATGGAACTGAATTTGATAGTTCGTACAAGCGGGATGAACCTATTACCTTTGATCTATTAAAAGTTATAAGAGGATGGACGGAAGGTCTGCAGTTAATGACTGAAGGGTCGAAATACAAATTTTATGTACCTTATACACTTGCCTACGGTATAATGGATCGGCCTAGGATTCCAGCTGGATCAGTTTTAATTTTTGACGTTGAATTAATAAAGGTTGTTAAAAAACTGAATTAGAAATTATGATGATTAAAAAGATTATAATACTCGCAAGTTTAATACTCCTGTGCGGTATTGTTTCCGCGGTGGCGCAGCCTACAAAAGTTGTAATACGGGCTAAAGCCCGCGATGCCAAATTCGTAGGCGCTACATTGGGTGTACATGTCGTTGTCAAAAACGCATTAACGGGAGAGGTGCTCGCTAAGGGCTTGGCGACGGGAGGATCCGGCAATACCAAACAAATTATGTATGAGCCGGCCGTCAGGGGTAAAGCGCTGGCCGATAGTACAACCTCAAAATTTGAGGCCGTTGTGGATATTTCCGAACCGACGTTCGTAGACATCGAGGTCGTAGCGCCCGCTAACCGCCGAAACGGGACAAAGAAGGTGACCACGCAGACATGGCTGATCCCTGGTAAGCATATTTTAGGAGACGGGATAATCGTGGAAATACCGGGATTCATTGTGGATGTCCTCTCACCGACCACCCAGCAGTATATCACACTGGCAAGCATAACGAATGGTAGGTTATCCTTGAAAGCCAGTGTGACCATGGCTTGCGGTTGTGTCATTTCAAAGGACGGCACATGGAACTCAGAGGATTATAATGTGGCGGCCATTATAAAACGAAATGGGGACCGCATAACGGAGGTGCCGTTGAAAATTACGGACACGAATAATATCTTTGAAGTAATGCTACCCATCGCTGGCAAGGGAGATTATGAAGTACAGGTATATGCTTATGACCCAAAGGAAGGAAACGTAGGGCTTGATAGAATAAATTTTACGGTTTATTAGTACAGTAAAAAAAGAGCACTGCTTTATAGCGTCTATCCTCGCCAGGGTGGCGAGCCTGTACATGATGGCTCTTGCCTACCTGCGTTTTAACCTGCGAATCGCCATGTTGCTGGATGATTACATTCGGTAAATGGTTGCTGTTTAAGTTTGATTCCGTTTAATTTTCTGCTTTTTTTTGATATTACCAAATAATTTATGGTATTTTGATGGTTCTATTGCATCTTCTTCCAATAATTGACAGTTTTGTTGTGTTTATTTCCAGCGAACTCCGGCGATGGTAATCCCGCTAGCCGGACTAAAAAATTATGATGATGATTAATACTCAAATGTTATTTTATAGTTTAAGAAGCTTAGCGGCAACCTTGCTTTTTTCAATTTTTATGCTTTCCGCCCTCGGCGTAAGATCTGAGGTACATATCAGAATTACCCGGGATTCCCTGCGTCTCTCCGATGAACTACCCATGGACAAGGGCGTGCTCCGCGGTACGCTGCCCAACGGATTCCAGTATTATATCCTCCGCAACACGGAGCCGAAAGACCGGGTGGTGATGTACCTGGCCACCAAGGTAGGATCCATATTGGAAACCGAGGATGAACTCGGTCTGGCCCATTTCTTGGAGCATATGCAGTTCAACGGCACGAAGCATTTCCCGAAGAATGAGCTGGTCGATTACCTGCAGAAGGCTGGTGTGCGCTTTGGCGGCGACCTGAATGCCTATACCTCGTTTGACGAGACCGTATACCAGTTGCCCATCCCATCGGACAATCCCGAATTGCTGGGCAATGGCCTTCAGGTGATGCGCGACTGGGCGCAGGATGCGTTGCTCGACGGCGAGGAAATCGACAAGGAGCGCGGCGTGGTACTCCACGAGATGCTGGGTGGCCGTGGCGCACAGCAGCGCATGCGCGACCAGTATTTCCCGATGATCCTAAACCAATCTCGCTATGCACAGCGGCTGCCCATCGGTACCAAGGAGATCATCGAGGGTTTCAGCTATGAAACAGTGCGCAACTTCCACCGCAAATGGTACCGGCCGAACCTGCAGGCGCTGATCATCGTAGGCGATATCGATGTGGCGGATATGGAGCGACGGGTGAAAGCGCCTTTTTCGGACCTGAAAAATCCGGAGGATGCGCCGGCACGCGATGCATACCGCATACCGCTCTCGGGCAAGAACCAGTTCATGGCGGTAACCGATCCCGAGATGCCGCAAACAGTCGTGCAGATCATCACCAAACATACCGAAGCAGAAGTGAAGACGATTGGCGACTACCGCGCGCAGCTTACCAAATCGCTCTTCAACCAACTGGCAGGCGCACGTTTCGCGGAGCTGATGCGCCAGTCCGATCCGCCGTTCATCAACGGCGGGGGGAGTATCGGCGGATTCCTGCGCGGGCTGGATGCGTTCACCATGAGCTTTACCGCCAAACCGGGCGAGATGGAGCGGGGGTTCAAAGCGCTGTTGACCGAATTTGAGCGCATCAAGCGATACGGATTTACCGATACCGAGCTGGAGCGGGCCAGGAATAACTTCTTTACAAGTTTCGAATCGGCGTATGCTGAGCGCGACAAACGTAAATCGGAAAGTTACGTGGGCAGCTACCTCAACCATTTTCTGGAAGGGGAGAATGTACTGAGCAATGAAGACCGGTACCGCTTGGGCAAACAGCTGATCGGCACCATCGCATTGGAAGAAGTGAATCAAATGGGCAGGCAGTACTTTGTGGATAACAACCGTGATGTGCTCATCATGGCACCTGATCGCGAAAAAGCGGACCTGCCCGGTGAGGATACCGTGAACAATTGGCTGGCAGCCATCAAATCCGCCGATATCGCACCTTATGAGGATGATGTACAGGATGTACCATTGCTGGAAAAGGAACCGGAGGCAGGCACGGTAGCCGGCCGGAAGGAGATTCCGGAATTGGGCGTAACGGAGCTGACGTTGGGCAACGGTGTGCGGGTGATACTTAAACCCACCGACTTCAAGAACGATGAAATCAGCATCTCGGCATTCAGCCCGGGGGGCACCTCACTATATGGCGACGAAGATTACCGGTCTGCAGCTTATGCCGCGACCGTGGTGGGAAGCAGCGGTTTGGGTCCGTATAACGCCACGCAGCTTACCAAATACCTGAGCGGGAAGAAGGTTTCCGTGAGTCCATTTATCGCGGAGCGCACAGAAGGTTTCAATGCGTCGAGCGGCAAGAAAGATCTCAAGACCGCCTTCGAGCTCATCCATGGCTATTTTACCGTGCCCCGGTTGGATATAGAGGTGTTCCGGGGGTATATGCAGCGGGTGAAAGCTTCATTGACAAACCGACTGGACGACCCGAATGAAGTGTTCGGGGATTCTGTCAATGCAGTGCTTTACAACAACAATATCCGCCGCACCAGCATGACCGTGGAGCAGGTGGATTGGGTGGATCCGCAACGTGCATACGATATTTTCAGGGAACGCTTTGCCGATGCGTCTGACTTCACCGTAACCATCGTGGGCAGCTTTACCGAAGCGGAAATCATGCCGCTGGTGTTGCAGTATATCGGTGGGTTGCCTGCGCTTCACCGGAAGGAGCAGGCCCGCGATCTGGGGCTATACCCACCTGCGAAAGGTCTGGAGCGCACGGTCTATAAAGGGAAGGAACAGAAGTCCAGCGTAGGATTGTATTACTTCGGCGACTACGATTATTCCGAAGACGAGAATATGCAGCTTGATGCCTTGGAAAGCATCCTCAATATCAAGTTGATTGAACGGATCCGCGAGGCGGAAAGCGGGGTGTACGGTGTTTCGGCCAGGGCCTCCAATGCCAAATATCCCCGCCAGCGGTATTCATTCAGCATCGCTTATGGCACCAGTCCCGAGCGAGCGGAGCCGCTGCTGGCTTCCGTGTTTGACGAGGTCAATAAAATCAAGCGGAATGGCCCCGAACAGGTGGATATCGATAAGTTTGTGATCGAGCAGAGGCGCGTGCTGGAAGTGCAGCTGCGGGAAAACGGTTTCTGGATGAGCCATCTGTCCGGATCTTACCAGAACAACGAAGACCCGGCATACATCCTGCGCTACCTCGACGAACTGAACCAAGTGACCGTTGAGAGCGTGAAAGCCGTGGCCAATAAATACCTTCAGGAAGACCGCCTGTTCAAATTTGTGCTGATGCCCGAGGCGCAGTAGCGAAAAAGTCTTTATCATGTGTTTGTAAGCAGCCCCTTGTTCATCCGATGGACGGGGGCTGTTTTTTTATCATCCGTTGAATCCTATTAGAGCAGGAGGCATTCAGGGGAGCGATCCACCTCCAATGCTTGGAAATACCTAACGGCGGTGATGGACCTTGCTGACCGAAAGATAATAGGTTGGGCATTAAGTGAGACGATGTGTGCAGAACAGACTACTTATACAGACATTGAAGATGGCAGTGAACAATAGGACCCCTAGTGATAAGTTACACGCTCTGATTGTGGTGTCCAATATGCTTGCCATCTTTTAAAAATGAACTAATAAAGCGTAGTTCACAAATCAGGCAGAGCATGAGTCGTAAAGGAAACTGTTTGGACAATGCTGTTGGCATCTCTGTGATATTGCCGGGCTATTTAGCAGTATCCTTGAGCCGCTCCATGATACCAAGGAGCGTTCCAACAGTACTGTGGAGCATCTGAACAGTACTGTGGAGCGTTTCCGCAATACTACGGAGCGTTCCAACAGTACTGTGGTGCATCTGAACAATACTGTGGAGCGTTTCCGTGATACTGCTAAGCTATTCAGCAGTATCCTTGAGCCGCTCCATGATACCAAGGAACGTTCCAACAGTACTGCGGAGCATCTGAACAGTACTGTTGAGCGTTTCCGTGATACTGTTAAGCTGTTCAGCAGTATCCTTGAGCCGCTCCATGATACCACGGAGCGTTCCAACAGTACAACGGAGCATCTGAACAATACTGTTGAGCGTTTCCGTGATACTGTTAAGCTGTTCAGCAGTATCCTTGAGCCGCTCCATGATACCACGGAGCGTTCCAACAGTACAACGGAGCATCTGAACAATACTGTTGAGCGTTTCCGTGATACTGTTAAGCTGTTCAGCAGTATCCTTGAGCCGCTCCATGATACCACGGAGCGTTCCAACAGTACAACGGAGCATCTGAACAATACTGTTGAGCGTTTCCGTGATACTGTTAAGCTGTTCAGCAGTATCCTTGAGCCGCTCCATGATACCACGGAGCGTTCCAACAGTACAACGGAGCATCTGAACAATACTGTTGAGCGTTTCCGTGATACTGTTAAGCTGTTCAGCAGTATCCTTGAGCCGCTCCATGATACCACGGAGCGTTCCAACAGTACAACGGAGCATCTGAACAATACTGTTGAGCGATTGAACAGTACTGTTAAGCGACTAAACAATACCGTTAAACGGGACATTATACCCCGAAATACCCGATAATGCCCGATTGCCCTGACCTTTTTATATTGTTTGGTTGACATTTATAAATATTTCCCTATTTTTGTTTATGCGGTGCTTAACAAGCAAAGCCATTATAAACAAAACTCAAGACCATGAGGTAGGGCTATATGAATGTGAAACGTTTTATATATTTGCTGTTTGTCATACTCTCCGGAAGTACGGCATTACCGGCTTCGGCTGCAATACAATCAACTGAATATGCAGGCTACCTCTTCGCCTACTTCACCGGGAATGACAAATCCGGCGAAGCCGTGAGGTATGCCATCAGCTATGACGGGCTCAACTACCGGGCATTGAATGGCAACCGACCGGTGCTGGATTCCGAAACCATCGGCAGCACGGGAGGGGTGCGCGATCCGCATATCCTGCGGGGTGCCGATGGGGAGACCTTCTACATGGTGCTTACGGATATGGTATCCGCCAATGGCTGGAACTCCAACCGGGCGATGGTATTGCTGAAATCCACAGACCTCGTCAACTGGACGTCTACTGTGGTCAACATCCAGGAGACTTATCCCAAGCAAGACGACCTATTGCGTGTATGGGCTCCGCAGACCATTTATGATCCGGGAGCCGGAAAGTATATGGTGTATTGGTCGATGAAGCATGGCGACGGGCCGGATATCATCTATTATGCATATGCTAATGCTGCGTTTACTGGTTTCGAGGGGGAACCTAAACCCTTGTTCTTGCCTGAAAATGGTAAATCTTGCATTGATGGCGACATTGTTTTAAAAGATGGTGTTTACCACCTGTTTTATAAAACCGAGGGCGATGGCAATGGCATCAAAGTGGCAACTGCGAGCTCCCTGACCGCGGGCAGCTGGCAGGAACAACCAGATTATAAGCAGCAGACTGTCGACGCGGTGGAAGGATCTTGTGTGGTCAAATTGATTGATAGCGAGACCCACATCCTCATGTACGACGTGTATATGAAAGGGCGCTATCAATTTACGAAAAGTACGGATTTGCGGCACTTCGATGCCATCGAAGAAGGGATATCCATGGATTTCAAGCCGCGCCATGGCACGGTGATACCCATCACTGCCGACGAATTGGAGCGGTTGACGGATCGTTGGGGCATGCCTTCGGACTTCGCAGAAGCAAATCTGACCGACAGCACACGGCGCAACCCGGTGCTGAAGGGCTCGTATGCCGACCCTGATATCCTTTATTCCAGCAAGACCGGCAAATACTATATCTACCCCACCAGCGACGGGTTCGATGGGTGGGGTGGCTATGCGTTCAAGGTGTTTTCGTCGACTGATCTTGTGCACTGGGAAGATGAGGGGGTTATCCTCGACTTGAAGGCCGATGTGCCCTGGGCAGGGCGCAACGCGTGGGCACCTTGTATCGAAGAGAAGGAAATCGATGGGCAGTACCGTTACTTTTTTTACTTTACGGGCGCCCAGAAAATCGGTGTGGCGGTGGCCGACCACCCAACGGGGCCGTTCAGGGATTTGGGTAAACCATTGATTGACTTCAAACCGGAAGGGGTGAGTGGTGGACAGGAAATCGATCCGGATGTGTTTACCGATCCGATGAGCGGCAAAAGCTACCTGTATTGGGGCAATGGTTATATGGCTGTCGCGGAGCTGAACGACGACATGGTTTCCATCAAGCGGGAAACCATCCGGGTGATCACGCCCGACCGAACCTTCCGTGAAGGCGCCTACATCATTTATCGCAATGGGACGTATTATTTCCTATGGTCGGAAGATGATACCCGCAGCCCGAATTACCGCATTCGGTACGGCACTTCCGATTCGCCACTTGGCCCGATAAACGTGCCCGATGATAACCTGATCCTCTCCAAAGACCCAGGCTTGGGTATCTACGGGACGGGACACAATTCGGTACTACAGATTCCGGGCAAGGATGAATGGTATATTGTTTACCATCGGTTTCGCTATCCGGATGGCATCCTCTTGGGCGACGCCGCAGGATATAACCGGGAAGTGTGTATCGATCGGATGGAATTCGATACGGATGGACGCATCCTTCCCGTGAAACCTACGCATGGAGGAATCACGCGCTTCTAGACGAAGAGCATTGCATGTTGTGCGATATGACAGATCGCTGGAGCCCTGGTGACTTGAAAGACAGCAGGTATATTTGGTTGCCTTATTCGTTTGGATGGTGATACACCGTATATCCAATGGGAGTATGAATGGAATTTAACGAATTTATGATTGTTGCAGTTAGCTTATGAAAACGATGCTATTGTTATTTACATTGGTTGCAGTAAACCTGGTGTCGGTTTTTCCACAAAACAGGGAACCAGCAATAAGAACAGACATACCATTGGATTCCATTCGCCTAAGCGATCCGTTCATTTTGGCAGATGAAAAAACATCTACTTACTACATGACAGGTACCGGTGGAATGCTGTGGAAGAGTAAGGATCTGAAGGCGTGGACCGGACCGTTTAACGTCATTCAACATGACCCTGAATCATGGATGGGGCCACGACCAATGATTTGGGCAGCCGAATTGCATATGTACAAGGGCAAATATTACAATTTTGCCACCTTTACGAACCGCGATGTAAAAATTGATACGGTAAGAGGCAATGTGATTGAACGCCGTGCCTCCCATGTGCTGGTCAGTGGTAAACCCGACGGCCCGTATGTTCCAATGGCTGATTCCACCTACCTCCCGGGCCATATGCCGACGTTGGACGGCACGTTTTGGGTGGAGGAAGACGGTAAGCCTTATATGATTTACTGCCACGAATGGCTGCAGAATTGGAACGGAACGATGGAAAAGATTGAGTTGAAACCAGACTTAAGCGGCTCCGTTGGTGAGGGCAAGGTACTGTTCCGAGCGAGTGACTCGCCTTGGAGCAAGGAGCACGATGAAGACGGCAGGATTGTGCCCAACAAGGTAACCGACGGACCTTTTCTGTTCCGCACGCAAACCGGTAAGCTAGGTATGCTGTGGACCAGTTGGGTGTTTGATGTATATACTCAAGGTGTGGCGTATTCCGAAAGCGGTATGCTGGACGGCCATTGGATACACGAAAGTGAGCCGATTACGCCATCCAATTATGGACACGGCATGTTATTCCGGACATTTGAAGGCAAACTACTGATGGCCGGACATACCCACAGCGTGGGTGAAAACGGACGTTACATACGTATTCCCCAGCTTTTTGAGGTGGATGATACCGGTGACCGGATTATCGTAGGCAAACCTTTATAAGTAAGCAATGAAGACCAAAACCTCATAAAATGACTGAGTCTAGCTGCAAAATCGCAAAATGAAAAAATATTTGTTTAATTGACGTTTATAAAATATTTGCTTATTATTGTAGTTCCGTTGCAATTGACGGGACAGTTATAAACGACAAACTACCCATAGCTTATAGGTCGCATTCATGCGGTATCTTGAGTAAAGATGTGTTGAAAATGGGGAGGGAGTCCTTGCAAACGATAAGCTGCTATGAACAAAACAGGCGGTACTATATCCAAATCAATCATCTATGATATTGATGAAGAAATCATCGTACGGATTTCGATGGGGGATGAACAAGCGTTTAAGACCCTATATGAATGTTACTTCATTTTTTTATGTACCTCCGCTACCTATTATATATTCGATGCAGACTTATCTCGGGAAATCGTAAATGATGTTTTCATAAAAATCTGGACAGGAAGAGAAGGGTTAACTTACCCGATTCACCCATACTTACAAACCTGTGTACGCAACGGTTGCTTCAACCATATTCGGTCAAAAAAAGCCAGGCTTTCAATGGCGGATGAATATGGCAAAGAAGCACTGCGATTGCAGGAAATTCAGCTATTGAGGCAGGAAACCCCCTTTGATATTTGCGAATTCAGGGAATTGGAAAAGCAAATCGAACTGTCAGTGCAGTCCTTACCCTCAAAATGCAGGGCGATTTTTGAACGATATCTTTATGCTGGAAGATCCCCAAAAGAAATAGCAGAAGAGATGGGGCTAAGTGTTAATACCGTACGCGTGCAGGTAAAGATAGCCTTAGACCGCATAAAGACAAACCTCGGCCCCTATGCAGGGCTCCTTATTTTTATTTTGAACCAAAAACTTAAATAAAAAGCCGATTTTTTTCAAGTCGTTTTAAATGATTTCTGACCGAGGGGTGTATTACATACAAAGCGGCACCGCATTGGCTAACCATGGATCAGCATAAGGATAACATTTTTAAAGAATTGATGAAGGCCTACTTGGCCGGTAAGTTATCAACAACAGATGCTGAAAAGTTGAAAGACCTTTTGGAGTCGGATAACGCTTTTCAGGAAATGTATTCCAGTCTGGTAAAATTTCACGCAAGTTCATCTATACCCAAGTTTGAGTCGGTCAAACAGACGAATTTTAAAGCATTGGCCAATAAAATCGGGTTGAGCAAGAAGAAAAGTATCTTCCTTAAATTCAGACAAAAATGGTGGCGAATAGCAGCAGCAATCTTCATTGGCGTTTCCATCGCAACAACCTTTTTGTATCTGAAAAGAGCACCCCCATACAATCAAGCAAACACATTTTCAAAGGTTAGTGTACCCGCGGGGGGCAAGAAAAAACTAGTGCTCCCCGACCAAACCGTGGTATGGCTCAATGCTACCTCTACACTAAAATATCGTTCCGATTTCAATGAAGATGTACGGGAGGTCTACTTGGACGGGGAAGGCTTTTTTGACGTGGAAAGAGATGAAAGTCGCCCCTTTGTCGTACATACCAAACAGTTGACCATCAACGTACTGGGGACGGAATTTAATGTCAATGCCTATGCAGGGGATCATGAGGTAGCGGTCAATCTTTTATCGGGAAGTGTAGACATTGCCATACCTGATAAGGAATCCGTGTCCTTGTTGCCCAATCAGCAGCTTGTTTACCAAAAAGCTGATAGGCAGTGGATCAAGGAAGAAGTTGAGGCCTCCAGGTCTGTATGGTGGACCACCGGCAAGTTATATTTCAATAAAGCATCGTTACGGGAGATCATGAAAACACTTGAACGGAGGTTTGCGGTGGAAATTATCATCCAAAGTAACCGGATGGATGACGAACATTTTTCAGGCAGCATTGACCAGGACCTCACCATACAAGAGGTTTTGCACTATTTAGATGTTGACCGTAAATACCAATGGCAATTAAACGGAGATATAGTCACTATAGCTGATAGATCCAAGAAATAATTATAGACGAATAACCCTACATCTTCTATATATATACCAATTATTCACCATTTATTAACGACGTTTTCATATGATACATGTCAAACCAAGTCCGATTTTCAATTTGAGGAAAGGAATCCCTTTCCTTTACGTTCTCATGTTAGTGGCCGTATGCTCGATTTCTTTTTTTGTTCCATTAGTGCTTTCAGCGCATCAAAATAATAAAATAAGCATTCAATTGAACACTGTCCCATTAGCCAAAGCATTGGAAGAGATTGAACGCAAATCTGGTTATTCCATCCTCATACGCAGCAGCGATGTTGCTTTGAATGAAGCGGTGTCCATTTCCATGAAAGACCGCCCTATACAAGAAATACTTGATGCATTATTCAAGCATATGGAAATCTCCTACCGGATATCCGGCAAGCAAATAGCTATTTTCAAACCTTTGCAAGAACCATCATCATCTGCTGTAGCCCCCGCTGTTCGGCAACAACAGGCTAATGGTACCGTACTGGATGAAAGTAGCAATCCGATTTCGGGCGCTAGTATTGTGCTCAAAGGTACGGGCAAGGGTACGCTATCAGATTCAGAAGGCCGTTTCGCGCTGGCAGGCGTGTCCATAGGTGATACCTTATATATTTCCTATACAGGCTTTTTGGCAAAGAATATAGGCTACAGTGGGCAAGGTAATCTGGAAATTGTATTGACACGCGAAAATAAATATTTGGATGAGGTGGTGGTCGTGGGGTACGGAACGCAGCGAAAAGCTGATGTAACCAGTTCGATTGCCTCGGTAAAATCAGAAGATTTTATCCAGGCTCCCGTTAAAAACGCCGGACAGTTATTGCAAGGTAAAGTTGCCGGTTTGACGATTGCCTCTTCTAGTGGAGATCCTACAAGTGGGGTAGCCGTACTGTTGAGGGGAAATACAACTATTCTTGGAGCCAATGCGAATCCCTTGGTGCTGATTGACGGGATTCCCGGAGACCTGAATACTGTGGCGCCGGAAGATATTGAATCCATAGATGTCCTAAAAGACGGTTCCGCGGCAGCTATTTACGGCGTGCGCGGTAGTAACGGTGTTATCATCATCACCACCAAGCGATTTAAAGAAGGGCAGATCAACGCATTAGAATACAGCACACAATTAAGCGCACAAACAATTGCCAGACAGGCTGATATGCTTACTGCCGAGGATTACCGGAGGCAGATAACTGAAGGCACTCGCGACGCATCCTGGGATAACGGAAATACGACAGATTGGTTTGAAGAAGCTACGCAGACTCCGTTTTCCCAGCTCCATAATCTGACGTATCGGGGAGGGAATGCCGAGACCAACTACCTATTTAACGTAAATTATAGAGATTTTAATGGGATCATGCGCAAATCAGACAACGAAACCTTTAACGGGAGGGTAGATGTGGAGCACAATATGTTTGACCGCAAGCTTAAATTTAATCTCGGCATCATAGGCCGGCAAAACTCGTATACCACTACTGGTGACGGCAGTAGTTTTGATGGGTGGATATACAGGCAGATAACCATTCAAAACCCAACCTCGCCCATTAAAAATGAGAACGGAGATTGGTTTCAGGAAGGAATCTTTGACTATGATAACCCGTTGGCGAGGCTTTATGAAACCGACGGACGGAACAAAAGCCAATATACTCGGTATAACGCAAAACTAACTTTTACCCCCATCGACGCGTTGCGTCTGGAGGCAAATGTAGCCTACGACAAATACAATCAATCCCGTGGATATGCGGAAACAAAAAAACATATCAGCACCACGAGGGATGGGAGAAACGGATATGCCTCAATAGGTAATGATGAAAACATATACCGGTTTATAGAGCTTATCGGAGAGTATAAAAAAGATATGGGGGATCATAAACTTTCCATTCTCGGGGGCTATGGATATCAGGAAAGCGAGAGGTTCAATTCCTCGATGCAGAACTGGGATTTCCCAACCGATGTATTCGGGTATGCCCGGATAGGTGACGGAAAAGCATTGGCGGAGGGCAATGCTGCACAAGCGAGTAACCGAGAAGAGAGCAATCTTATTAGCTTTTTTGGTCGGAGTACCTATAGCTATAAAGATAAGTACCTGCTTATGGCAAGTGTCCGTCACGAGGCCGCCAGCCAGCTTTACGGAGCAGATAAACCTTGGGGTACCTTTCCTGCAGTTTCCTTGGGATGGCGGATAAACGAAGAGCCCTTTATGAAAAATCTGGGCTTTGTAGACGACCTCAAGTTGCGGATGGGTTATGGGATAACAGGCAACCCGCCTAATAACCTTTTCCTCGGGGTTGCTACGCTGGAATATGCCGATTACTTTCTGATCAATGGCAGTTGGGTACGTTCCCTAAGAGCAGCCCAAAATCCGAACCCCCATTTGCGTTGGGAAGAAAAAAAAGAGTTGAACTTTGGTCTGGATTATAGTTTTTTAAGTGGCAGGATATATGGCGCTATCGATTATTACAATCGGCGGATAGACGGCTTGCTGTACGACTATCAGGTGCCCAGCCCGCCCAATATTTATACGTCTACCAGAGCCAATGTAGGGATTATGGAAAACACGGGATTAGAGGTGGAACTCTCCATGATACCGGTAAGGAAATCTGACTTTACCTGGACTACCCAACTCCTATTTTCAACTAATTCTAATAAATTGGTAAGCTTGTCCAATGACCTGTATCAATTGGAGACTAATTATTTTACTGCTGGGGGTACAGGAGTACCGATTCAAACCCACACCCATATCGTAGAAATAGGAGAGAAAATTGGCGATTTTCACGGGTATAAAGTGGTAGATATCTCTGATGATGGTTATTGGATCTATGAAGATGAAAATGGGGATATGATTAGTTATAATGAATTTAACAGGGGATTTGAAGACAAACAAGTGCTTGGTAACGGGATTCCCAAGTATTATGCAGGCTGGAACAATACCTTCAAGTACAAAAACTGGGACCTAGGTGTCACGATGAGGGGATCTTTTGATTATCAAATTATCAATTTCCAGCGGATGTATAACGAAAATACAGGGGATGAAAGGTATAACCGCTTAGCATCGGCTTACGACAAAATTTATGGGAAAGCTGTATTAAATAAAAATGTACCGCTTGAGTTTAATAGCCATTATGTGGAAGATGGCGATTTCTGGAAAATAGACAACATTACCTTGGGGTATAATTTTAGAAAGATCAATTTGAATTTTGTCCATTCCGCAAGGATATATGTTTCAAGTTTAAACACCATTACCATTACAGGTTATAAGGGAATAGATCCGGAAGTGAACTGGACAGGGTTGGATCCGGGAATCGATGGCAGAGACAAATATCCTACGACTCGGACATTTACCGTCGGCATTAATGTTAGTTTTTAACCCGCTAAAAACAAGACTCATGAAAACGAAGATCATCATACTGTTGCTGTCATTTTTTGGAATGGCTGGATGTACAAAACTTAAGGATCAAAATTTTAATACAATAATATCTGATAAATTTGCCCCGTCAGAAGAGGATGTGGGAGCGTTGATTGCCTCGGCTTATATTCCTTGGAGAGACCTGTTTAATAAATGGCAAAGCTATTTTTGGGCTCAGGAGATATCCGCAGACCAATTGGTTATACCCAAACGTCCATGGGGTTGGGTAGATGATGGGGGTTACCGGCGTTTTCATACCCATCGTTGGACTACCGAAGATGCCATTATATCTGCTTGTTGGCAAAGGGCGTATAATGGTATTACCACTTGCAATAGGGTAATTTACCAAATAGAAAACGATCTTGTTCCAGTTGAGGAGTTCAAAGAAAGTGCCCTTGCAGAACTAAAAGTACTTCGGGCCACGTATTATTGGGTGTTATGCGATATGTACGGAAATGTACCCATCGTTACCGATTTTGATGTCCCCGAAGGCTATCTGCCCGAACAAAATACCCGGAAAGAAGTGTTTGACTTTATTGTTAAAGAAGTTACCGATAATATAGATGAGTTGAGTGATAAGAATGATCAGTCTACTTACACCAGGATGAACCAATGGGTAGCTCATACCCTACTGGCTAAATTATATCTCAATGCTGAGGTATATACGGGTACTGCTATGTGGAACGAAGGCATTACGCAATGTGACGCAGTGATCAATGCTAACCTATATACATTGGAAGCTAACCAAAAGAGTATATTTGCTGCCAATAATGAGAATTCAAGTGAAATTATCTGGGCTTTTGGCTATGATGATAAATACCTTGTTCAATACTGGGACGATTGGAATGCTTTTGACCACCACATGCAGACCCTGCCTCAGGAAATGCAGGCTACCTATAACCTGCAAAACTCACCTTGGGGTGGAATCTGTGCCATTCCGCAGTTCATCAATACGTTCGACATCGATGATGAACGCTTTACAGAAAATTGGATTAAGGGGGTGCAGCTGGCTTCCAATGGGGATACATTAATTGTGCAGAATGGTACTCAGAAAGGACAGGTGCTAAACTTGGTCAATGAATTGCCTGCGGTAGACACCACAGAAGCCAACCACGGATTGCGTCTCGGAAAGTTTGAATACGAGATGGGAGCGGCTTCCATACTGAATAATGATTTCCCCTTTTTCCGCTATGCGGATATACTGATGATGAAAGCCGAGTGCCTGCTTCGCACAGGCCGTGCAGATGAAGCTGCTACACTTGTTACGATGGTGAGGGAGCGTAGTTTTAGGGAAAACCCGGAAAAAGCTGCCGTAAGCGGAGCCGATTTAATGCAAGGCAGTTTATATGACTACGGCCGTAGGGATGTGCATCAAATCTCCAATGAGGGCGGTGCTGATATTGCCTACGGACGACTTCTCGATGAATTAGGATATGAATTTTTTGAAGAAGCGCGCCGACGCCAGGATTTGATACGTTTTGGGGTATTTACCACGAAGTCATGGTTTTCCCACAATCCTAGCAGTGCTTACCGAACTTTATTTCCCATTCCCCAAATTGAGCTTAACAAAAATTCCAATTTAACACAAAACACAGGATATTGAGGGCGTGAGTAATTAATTATTGAACGCCTACCTGTGAGTAAAAATAGATATGAAGATAAAAATTGTGGTTGTAGTAGCGGCACTGTTGACTACGGTAAGGATAGCGGCCCATGCCCAGACAGCGGTACAGTCCTTTGCACTCCATGACGTACGCATACTCGAAGGACCATTCAAACATGCCGAGGAGCTCAATAAAAGATACTTGCTTGAACTGGATGCAGACCGGCTGCTAGCACCTTTCCTTCGAGAGGCTGGCCTGCAACCCAAGGTCGAAAGTTACGGCAATTGGGAGAATTCCGGCCTCGACGGCCACATCGGTGGGCATTACCTCACCGCACTCTCCCTAATGTATGCCGCTACCGGAGATACACAGGTAAAGGCCCGGCTGGACTACATGATTTCCGAACTCAAGCGTTGTCAGGATAAGTTGGGGAATGGATATATCGGTGGCGTGCCGGGTGGTGCTGCCCTATGGGCCGATATCCATAATGGCCACATCCAAGCAGGCGGGTTTGATCTGAACAAAAAATGGGTACCCCTCTATAACATTCATAAGACCTATGCGGGACTGCGTGATGCCTACCTCATCGCAGGTATCCCGGACGCCAAGGACATGCTGATCAAGATGAGCGACTGGGCATTACACTTGGTCAGTAAGCTATCGGATGCGCAAATACAGGATATGCTGCGCAGCGAACATGGCGGCCTCAATGAGGTGTTTGCCGACGTAGCGGCCATCACAGGCGATGATCGGTATCTCCAGTTGGCGAAGCGATTTTCACACCAGACGATATTGGAACCGTTGTTGGTTAATGAGGATAGGCTTACGGGGCTGCACGCCAATACGCAGATACCGAAGGTCATCGGCTATAAGCGCGTTGCGGATGTGGGGGGTATCACTGAATGGAGTGATGCTGCACGCTCTTTCTGGGAAGCGGTGGTCTTCCATCGGTCCGTATCCATCGGCGGTAACAGCGCACACGAACATTTTCATCCGACGAATGATTTCTCCCGTATGATCCGAAGTGTGGAAGGGCCGGAAACGTGCAATACCTATAACATGCTGAAACTTACCGAACAACTCTTCCAAACGGAGCCGGATGTTCGGTATGCCGATTTCTATGAGCGGGCATTGTTTAACCACATCTTGTCTACCCAACATCCAAAACAAGGAGGCTTCGTTTACTTTACCCCCATGCGTCCCGGACACTACCGGGTATATTCACAACCGCACACCAGTTTTTGGTGCTGTGTGGGATCGGGGTTGGAAAATCATTCCAAGTACGGTGAATTCATTTATGCACATCGCGACGACGAATTATATGTCAATTTATTCATTGCTTCACAGTTAAATTGGGCAAACAGGGGAGTTGAAATCGTGCAACATACCCGCTTCCCGGAAGAGGCAGGCACCACGCTGCTCATCAACCCCGCGAAACCCGGCACATTTACACTGAAGCTCCGCTATCCGGCTTGGGTAAGGGAAAATGAACTGGTGGTTTCGGTAAACGGAGAGACCTATCCCATTACGGAACAGCCGGGTTCCTTTGTGTCCATCACCCGGGAATGGAAAGCAGGTGACCGTGTACACATGGACTTTGTGATGCATACTGCCGTGGAACAACTGCCCGATTCTTCGAACTATTATTCCTTTCTGTATGGCCCTATCGTGTTGGCAGCCAAGACGGATACCACGGCCATGGAGGGCATGTTTGCCGACGACAGCCGTGGTGGACATATTGCTCATGGTCCACAAGTGCCGCTACGCGATATTCCCATTGTAGTCGGCCAACAGGAGACCTTAGCTGCCTTGCCCCGCCAGGTGGCGGGCGAGAAGCTGCGTTTCGCATTGGATAACCTTTACTCCACTAACGCAAGGACAACCATGGAACTACAGCCTTTTTATCAGTTGCATGGATCGCGGTACATCCTCTATTGGCCACAGGCTACGCCAAATGAGGTTGTCGTGCTACAGAAACAAATGGAAGTGGAAGAGCAGGAAAGTGCTAGGCTCGAAGAGATTACCGTAGATAGGGTGAATGGTGGCCAGCAACAGCCGGAGTCCGACCACGCCATCCAATTCGAGCAATCGAGTACAGGCCAATACGAGGGCGAGCAGTGGCGCGAAGCCAAAGGATGGTTCAGCTACCAACTCCGAAACCCCAAGAAGACCGCGAAACACCTTTTCGTGCGGTATTGTGACATAGATCGGCCTAGCGACTTTGATATATTGGTCAATGGGCAGCTGGTGGCCAGCGTCCGCTTAGAGGGCAAGGCTTCGGGAACCGGTTTTGTGACAGCATCATACCCGCTGCCGGCAGCGATCTCCAACGATGAACTAATGACCATACAATTCAAGGCGCGTCCGCAATCCATCACGGCGAAAGTGGTGGAAGTCCGATTGTTGAGTGCTGCTTTCGGTGAATGACCAGCGATTTTATTACCTTTGCACCTAACAAGACCAATGAATAAGCCTAACAACAGAGATGTGGTATGGTAAACTAGGTGCCGTAGTTTTATTTTGCTTATTTAGCTGTTTTAGCTGTAGGCTGCTTGCCCAGCATCCCTATGTCTTTCGGCATATCGATGCCAATACGGGACTGTCCGACAACCTCATTAAGGGCATTGGAAGCACACCGGATGGCCGTATCAGCATCCGGACACAGTCTTTGCTCAATCTATATAACGGGGGCACGTTTGATAACTTCAGGCAGGGTAGTGGCACCCGCTATGCGTGGGAATGTACTGGTGATGAACAAGAGTATATCGATCTTCAAAACAGGATTTGGCTCAAGCAAGAATCTCGCTTGCAGGTTTTTGACCTAAAAACAAATCAATTCATTGCCGATGTGGGAGGGTTACTGGCGTCGTTTGGGGTGCAAAAAAAGCTTGAAGACTTTTTTATTGATGATGCAAAGAACTTGTGGTTTCTTACAGAAGACCACGGGCTATCCTATTATGATGTCGCGCGTCAGGATTTGATAACACTGCCCGGAAACAGCGTGGCCGAAATAAACAAATTTGGCATTCCCCGTGAAATCCAACAAGTGGGCGACACCTGTTGGATTGTTTATTCCAAAGGCCTTATTCAATTATGGAGGTATAGTACGAAAGAAATTATCCGTCAAGACACGCGGTTATTGGGTGTAATTGATGAAGCCTCGCACAACTTGGTATTACGGGCGTCCCCAACCGAAGGGCTTTGGTTGATGCACCAAACCGATGTGATGTTTTACCACCCATCATCCGATGTGTGGACGAGGGCAAGCCACATTTCCGGATTATCTAATTTTTTTACCTGCATGGATGTCGACCATGATGGTAATGCTTGGGTCGGTACATCACAATCGGAAATCCGGGTTATCGACGGAGCGGACTTCGATGTACAGTCTTTCGTGGGCATGCCGCTGACAACCGGCGGTATCTTGGTAAACGACATTAGTTCGATTTATGTCGACGATGATAATGGCGTGTGGATCGGCACGTTGTTCCAAGGGATCTGTTACTACCATGCAAGTATGCTTAAGATCAATCTCGTGCATACCGTTCCACACGAAAGCCACATGACCAATGAGAATGTTCGTTGTTTCCTCGAAGAGGCGGATGGCACCATACTGGTCGGTACTGTCAATGGGCTGTCTCGTTACTTCCCGCAGGCCCGTCGGGTGGAAGGCGTCTACCCCGAATTAAACGGGAAGCTCTGCATGGGACTCTATCGCGACAGCCAAGGCCGCATTTGGGTGCCGACGTTTCTCAATGGCATATTCTGTATCGAAAACGGAAAGATCCGCCAGTATGAGCGTCCTGGCGTTTCCATTTATGCAGACCCTAATCCCAACAATGGCCGAACGATGATTGAGGATGCTTCTGGCCAGCTTTGGGTGAGTGTATACGGTGGCGTTGGCCGATTCGATCCCGCTACAGGGAATATAGACTTCCTGTACAAGACGCATCCTGAGATCAAACACCTCAAACTAGGGCTGACGTTTACCCGCATGGATGGTCATACACTCGCGGTGGCCGCCGAGGAACTATTTTTCTACAACACCAAGACCGACAGTTTATGGTTTCCCGCTTATAGGGATCAAATTCAGACCTATGGCGCGGAGTTCAATTTCATTTTTCCAGACAGCAGGTCTCTCCATTGGTTAAGTGTCGATGGACTGAAGGTCTGGGACAATGGAGGCGGGCATCTATATGAGGTTCCCATCAACGAAGATCGCCCTAATCAGACGGTTTCGGCTATTCTGGAAGACAGCATGGGCAACCTCTGGGTATCTACCATGAATGGCATTAGTAAGGTCGAGGTGAAAAGGGGTGAGGAAGGATACGATTTTACCGTCACCAATTTCGGTAGGATGGATGGAGCGGGTGTACAAGCTGGCCGCTTCAATACCGGTGCTGCTATGCGGGCAAGCGATAGCAGCATGTATTTTGGCGGGGTGCATGGCATGAATGTTTTCCACCCCGAGCGGATGATGTATAATACCAGCAAGCACAAACCCATTTTTACCGGATTCCGGCTCTTCAATACGCCCATTAAAGAGCGTGCATTGCACAACGGACGGATATTGCTTGAGCAGCCTATCAGCCAAGCAAACGAAATCCATTTGAGGTATCATGAGAATTTCATCACACTCGAGTTTGCGGGCTTGAATTACGTCAATCCATCCAAGACCTACTACCGGTACCAACTGGAAAACTATGACCAGGGCTGGACGGAGATACAGGCCGATGGAGTTGGACGGGTCAACTATACCGGTTTACCACCCGGTAAATACACATTTAAGGTATATTCCGCCAATAATGACAAGTTTTGGGGTGATGAATATGTTGAATTGGCCATAGTGATCTCTCCGCCTTTTTGGGCGACAACTTGGGCGAAGCTATTGTATTCGGTCTTGTTTGTGATAGCTTTGGTAAGCATTATCCAGTACTTCAATAGACTGAATCACCGCAAGCTGGTGCGCCAACAAGCGGCGGAGGCACAGCGACAACGGGAAGAACTAGACCAAATGAAGATGAGTTTCTTCACGAACATCAGCCACGAGTTCCGTACGCCCTTATCACTGATCATGACCCCGTTGGAGTTGTTGCGCAATGAGGTGGATGACTCCCAATTGAAAGAAAAGCTGACATCCATTTACGGTCATTCCAATGATTTGCTCACTATGGTCAATCAATTGTTGGATTTCCGCAAACTGGAGGTCAAAGGTGAAGAATTGCGCTTGGGCCATGGTGATATCGTCGAGTTTCTAGCGGGCATGCATGCGTCCTTTAAACCTGTTGCCAACAGTAAGCAACTGGATTTTACGTTCGATGGCCCGGACACGCCCATTTATATGTTTTTTGACAAAGACAAAGTGCTCAAGGTGATGAATAACCTATTGTCTAATGCGTTCAAATTTACCGATGATGGCGGAACGGTAGCTTTGCGCGTCACCACCGAAACGGTATACGCAAGGAAATACGTACGAATCACAGTGGCCGACACAGGGTATGGTATTGCTGAAACAGATTTGCCCTATATATTTGATCGGTTCCGGCAAGCGAACAACCAATTGGCCAATCAAACCGGCAGCGGCATCGGGTTATACTTGGTCAACGAATATGTTGCCCTGCACGAAGGGAAAGTAGAGGTGGAAAGTAGTGTAGGTGAAGGCGCTACATTTACGGTACGATTGCCTACAGACTTGGAAGCAGAGCCGATTGATCATGCATTGTTGGCGGATGATGTACAAAGCACAACGGAACCATCGCCGACTTCAATGGGCAAAAAGATCTTGATTGTCGAAGACAACGCCGAGTTCCGGCATTTTCTGAAATCACAGCTTGCTAAGCGATATGTGGTTATCGAAGCTCCAGATGGAGAAGAAGGCGAAAAGCGGGCGCTGGCCGATGAGCCTGATTTAATCCTATCGGATATGATGATGCCCAAGATAGATGGCATCACGCTTTGCCATCGGCTGAAAAGTAACATCCAGACGAGCCATATTCCCATTATTCTCTTAACGGCGCGGATGTCGGATGATGCGCGGATGTCCGTGTATTCAGCGGGTGCCGATTCGTATTTATCCAAACCTGTCGTTTACGAGATGCTGCTGACCCGTATCGAAAAACTGATCGAGCAGCAGGAAATACGGAAAGCGCTTTTCCACACCACCATCGAGGTAACACCGAGCAGCATTACCATCAACTCGCTCGACGAGGCGCTGGTGCAGAAAGCCTTGCTGAGTGTTGAAAATAACATGGATAATCCGCAATACGGTGTCGAGGATCTGGGGAAAGACATCGGGCTGAGCCGGGGCCACCTTTACCGGAAACTCCAATCCATCACTGGGCAAAACCCAGCCGATTTTATTCGGTCTATCCGCTTGAAGCGGGCTGCCCAACTGCTGCGGGATAGCCAACTCCACGTGACCGAAATCGCCGATATGGTCGGCTTCAATACCCTCAAGTATTTCAACAAGCATTTTAAGGAAACCTTCGGAATGACGCCTACCCAATATCGCGACGAGGA
Organism: Parapedobacter tibetensis; assembly: GCF_024704835.1. Taxonomy (GTDB): domain Bacteria; phylum Bacteroidota; class Bacteroidia; order Sphingobacteriales; family Sphingobacteriaceae; genus Parapedobacter; species Parapedobacter tibetensis. The sequence goes on along the minus strand of NZ_JAMXBE010000001.1, from coordinate 366,663 downwards.
AAAAATCTAATTGAACCGGTTTAGTCGCTATAAATCGAGGGTTTTTCATCGATTCTAACAAAATAACCTATCATTTGAGACGAATTGACCTATCCTAAATAGGGTACCGGCTATACCTTTGTCTCATCCTTCTATGTCTGAAGGACACTAATAACTAAGAATACCAATTAACTCTTTTGTTCACCTATTTAATTATGATTTCTATGCGTAAAAATAAACCCAAGTGATTAAACCGATTTAAACTAGTGCAGATAGCTTTTTTTGAATTACCAGACAATTGGAGGAGGGAATCCAAGTCTGTGAAATAGATTATTAAACCTTAAAAAATGAATTATGAATCTAAAATGTGCTTTTCGAAGTAGAGGTGTCTGGTTATTGCCTTTATTTCTTTTGGCTTTTATACAATCCTTTGCTCAAACCAAGGTGATTTCGGGCAGCGTCATAGACGCTGAAACCCGAGAGCCGATAAGGGGTGCAGCCATTAAAATTAAAGATACCCAAATCGGGACGTCCTCAGGGGAAAACGGAGCATTCCAACTTACGCTTCCACAGGCAAATGCGGTGATCGTGGTCAGTTATATCGGCTACGATGCGCGAGAATTCTACATCGGTTCGCAAACAAACATCACCATAAACCTGATGCCGCGTACGGATGAACTCGACGAAGTAATCGTGGTAGGTTATGGGACGCAGAAGAAGGCAACGGTTACCGGTGCTGTCGAAACGATTAGTTCAGAAGTGTTCGAAAACCGAGCGGTAACCAATATCGGTTTGGCGCTTCAAGGGCAGACACCGGGCTTGGTGGTGACACGTAATTCGCCTCGGCCGGGGAACGAAGGGCTTAATTTCAGGATCCGTGGGGCATCCTCGGTGAACGGAAGCAACCCGTTGATCATCGTCGATGGGGTACCGGTTTTGAACAATTATTCGTTCCAGAACTTGAACCCCGATGACATCGAAAGTATATCGGTACTTAAAGATGGTGCAGCGGCGATCTATGGGTCAAGGGCATCCAACGGGGTCATCTTGGTAACTACTAAGCGAGGAAAGGGACAATTGAAGATAGACTACAACGGCAATTTCCGCTTCAATACCAATGGGATTACCAGCTATTCCCCGAACATGTCCGAATATGCGACGTTGTGGATTGAAGCCAATAAAGAAGAGACCACACCCAACTGGTGGGTTTGGGGCGAAGATAATGTACGTCTCATGCAACAGGGGCACGAGGGCAGGTATGACCTTTTCGGGACAGATTTTTACATCTTCAATTCAAACAGGCTGGACGAAATGTTTGCAACACGTTACTCCTATCAGCATAACCTAAGCTTGTCGCAGGGTGGGGATAAATCTTCATATCGCCTTTCGGTTGGGTATGCTGACAACAAAGGAAACCTCGCGACGGCCTATGACGGTCAGAAGCAGCTAAACGCCCGCCTGAACCATGATTATCAGCTAACCGAAAAACTGAAGCTGGAAACAACAATCAGTTTAATCAACTCTACGATTGCTGAGCCCTCGGTAGGGCTGGATAACACCTTATATGCTTATGACATGCCGTTCTATCCGGCGAAAAATCCGCATGGGCAATGGTTTGCCACGTTCAACGGGATTGATGGCGGAGCAATCAGAAATGCGGCTGCCATGACAGCGGACGGTGGCCGCCGTAGCAGGAACTCGCTCACTGGTCGCGCGGATATAAAAGCTAGCTATGAAATAATAGACGGGCTATCCATTGAAGGGCTGGCATCTATCCAAAACGAACGCTTTAATGAAGAGCGATACGTCTTGGAAGTTCCCTTGTATAACTGGTACGGTGTCCAGACGGGTATCGGTCTTAATACAAGTGGCTCCAATAATGTATATTTTACCAATGCGTGGCAGGGGTACTACCAGTTTTATGAGGGTATGGTGCGTTATAACAAAACATTCAGCGGATTGCACAATTTTTCGGCCATAGCGGGTATCAATGCCGAAAAAAACAGTACCCAGTGGCTTAGTGGAAACCGCGTGGGGTTTGAAGACCTCGGAGTCTATGATATCAGCTTGGCAGATTTGGAAACACAAACAAACACCGGGGGAAAGACCCTGATTGGCCGGTATTCCTACATCAGTAGGTTGAATTATGACTATGACGAGAAATATATCGTTGAGCTCGTGGGAAGGAGAGACGGTAACTCCCGGTTCGCTCCCGGATTTAAGTTCAAAAACTTTGGATCAGCACAGGTAGCCTGGCTTTTTTCCAAAGAATCGTTTCTGGATGGAATGACATCCGTATTGGATTTCGGTAAAATCCGTGCGACATACGGCATGACGGGCAACGAAGCTTCGGGCCTAGGTGCTTTCGACTACCTATCGACCGTCAGTATAGGTTCCGCAGTTTTGGGATACCCGTCTGCCCCCGTGTCATCAAGCGGGTTGAACAATAACGGGTTGATCAGTCTGACGCGTTCATGGGAACGGGTCAAGCAGCAGAATATCGGTATCGACCTTGGCTTTTTCAATAGTCGCCTGACCACTTCCTTTGATTATTTTGTCAAAGACAATATAGGAATGCTCATCAATGTGACCTATCCCGCTGTATTGGGTGGAAATGCACCCCAAACCAATAGTGGTAATTTCAATACAAAAGGATGGGAGGTTATCATGGGGTGGAAGGATACCAAAGGCGACTTTAGCTATAACCTGAATGTCAATATTGGCGATACGAGGACATTGGTGACCGGCGTGGAAGGTGCAGACAATTATGGGGCGGGTGGTAATGGTATCGTTAATGGTTATCCATGGCAGCCTTGGTTCGTTTGGAAGACCAATGGATACTTTAGGGATCAAGCCGAGGTGGATGCCTATTATGCAACTTATGGAGGTAGTGATGCACTGCAAGGCTTCCCCCAAAACAACCAAGCCGTCGCGTTGAGGCCCGGTGATACCAAAAAGGTCGATGTAGTAGGTACGGGCAATATCACAGCAATAGGAAACGAGGAAAGCTCCCTCGTCTACGCAGGTGACGGCGTGCCACATTTCGTTTATGGCATTAACCTTGGCGGATCATGGAAAGGGTTTGATCTGAATGCGTTTTTCCAGGGGCACCTGCAGCAGAACATCATGCGCAGCGGATACATGGCCTACCCGTTCGGAGCGATTTGGACCAACCAGAATCCCAACTTCCTGGGGCAAACCTGGACAGCGGATAACCCGGGCGCCCCCTACCCACGTCTGACGATCAACAATACACGCGCGAACTGGAATTATGCCAACAATGACTTCATGTTGCAAAACAGCCGCTATATCCGGCTGAAAACGCTGATTGTTGGGTATACGTTGCCTAAATACCTGACCGATAGGGCGAAATTGGGCCGTGTAAGGCTTTATTTCTCAGGCAATGACCTTTGGGAAAAGACATCCATTAAAGATGGGTTCGATCCGGAAATGGGCGAGGCGTCCATCAACAGTGGTTATCCCTTTGCCAGAACATGGTCTTTCGGATTAAATGTAGGCTTTTAACAACGATACAAAGTACATGACGATGAAAAAGATATTGAATTATTTGTTTGCCTTTGGAGCTTTGGCAACAACGGTCTCCTGCCAGAAAAATTTTGTCGATCTAGACCCACCGGCACAATATACCGATGCGGTCTATTTCAAAAAGGCTGGTGACTTTAAGGCATATGCCACGGGTTTTTATGGCCAATTGCAGGGCTGGAGCTTTGGCAATATGGACAACAGTTCGGACATATCCGCCAATTCCAATGGTAATGGATCCGATCTGGGGCACGGTACGATCATACCAAGCAATAACAATTGGAACTATTCAGGTATAAGGAGCTGCAACATCCTGCTTTCGAAAGTAGGTGAATATGATGGGGCGGAAAGTATCGACCAATATGTAGGCGAGGCTTATTTCTTCAGGGCGTATTCCTATTTCAACCTCCTGAAGACGTTTGGTGGCGTGCCCATTATTACCGATGTGCTGGATATAGACGCTCCGGAACTGTTCGGCAAGCGCAATAGCCGATACGAGGTGATCGAGCTTATACTATCCGATCTGGATCAGGCGATTAATCGGTTGCCCACGGAACAGAACATACCCGCCTCCGAAAAGGGTCGGGTCAGTAACTGGGCCGCCAAAGCCTTTAAAGCACAGGTGTCGTTATATGCCGCCACATGGCAAAAATATGTCGGCCAAGCAACCGATGGCGATGGTGTATCCGTAGGAGCGGGCACGGCCGGATACGATCCGTCAAACATCAACCGCTATCTGGCAGACGCAATCGTGCAGGTGAAAGATGTGATGGACAACGGGGGCTATGAGCTTTGGAATAAAAACGCAGACCCGAGCATGGCAAACCTGAGTTCGTGGTACCTGTTCAACCTGGAAGACGGCGAATCAAATCCCGGTGGTTATGACAAATCGACCAACAATGAGTTTATCCTCTATAGTGTGTACGATTTTACACACCGGCAGTCGAGGCTGAATATTTCCTGGACATCCTGGCAGTTGTATCCTAGCCGTAAGTTTGTGGACATGGCTGTCTGTACAGACGGATTGCCAGCAGATAAGTCACCCTTGTTTCAGGGCTACCATACTTTCACGTCTGAGTTTCAGAACCGGGACCGTCGTTTGCTCAACTATCTGTATGCGGCTACGCAAGCCCCGGCCACGATTACTCTGTCATTCGGAGGCTTGGGCTTCGGCGGATATGGCAACAGTAAGTTCGCAGTTTTTGGCCATGGCTCGCGCCGGCCTGACCTGACCGAATCGGCCAACTGGCCCATCATACGCCTGGCCGAAGTGTACCTGATTTATGCAGAGGCACTCTACGAACTGAATGAAACGATTACGGATGAGCAGTTGGACGAATCCGTTAATTTGTTGAGGGCTCGCGGTGCGGTGGCCCCCTTGACCAATGCATTGGCAACGGCACATGGATTGGACATGAGGGAGGAAATCCGAAGGGAAAGAGCCATGGAGCTCTATCGCGAAGGAAAACGCTTTGACGACCTGAAGCGATGGGGGATACTGGAAGAATCCCTTAATGCCTCCCGATTGGGCAGGGTTGTTGGCGATGGTTCGTATGCCACACCGTTCAAAAATCCAGACGGAAGCCCGACGGAAGCCTACCAGCCTAATACGTATGTGTGGGGTGAAGAGACTGTACAGACTGCAGACGGCATATTGAATTGCGTTATAATATCCAGCAACTTAAACCATTCGGTGATGCAACGGCATTATCTGTATCCGATTTCCATCCAGCAGATCCAGCTGAACGGTAACTTGCTCCAAAATCCCGGGTATTAGGCGGCACGATTCATAGACCGATTAGAAATTTGAAAAAAATGAAAAAACTGATATTAAACAACATGATCGCAGCCGGTATGGTAGCGGTTATGTGCCTGTTCTTGGCAGGGTGTGAAAAGGGCCCGAATTTCAGGGAGTTTGTGTATCCTGCTCCTGTCGTGGAGGATTTCTATCCAAAACAGGGCTATATTGGCAGCGATATCACGATAGAAGGGGCCGATTTTGGCGATGCGGTCAACGCAGTCAAAGTTTACTTTGGAGGTGTCCTTGCCGATACCGTTCGTACGGTAGAAGATAGTCGTATCGTTGTGCAAGCTCCGGAAAATGGAATGTCTGGCATATTGACCATAGAGATTTTCGGGAAAAGAGACACTACTTCTCAAGCGTTTGTCTATTTGCCTTCGGCAAGGATTGTTGCAGTTGACGCCGAAATGGCCGCAGTGGGTGATGAGGTGACTATCACAGGTGAGAATTTTGGAAACGACCCCTCGCTTGTGCAGGTGTTTATCGGTGCTGAAGAAGTCCAGATAGTTTCTGTTAGCCCTACGGAAGTACGGTTTACGGTATCAGACGTACCCTCAGGCTCTATTATTTTAATGGTGGATGGTCAGCGTCTAACCGGGCCGTTTCTACTGGTGGGCATTGAAAAACTATCCGGTACGCTCATTGGGCACGCTGGGTCTTGGGGAGGCAATCCGGCTACTGAAATAACGGCAGCTGTAGACGGCGATATTACGACTTTTATCGACGGTCCCGGTAACCCTTCTTATGTTGGTTACGATTTGGGCGATGGCAAAGCCGCCGTTTTGAAGTCGGTTCGTTATGTGCCCCGTGCTTCACATCCGGTTCGGATGGTTGATGCGGAAATAAGGGCTTCAAATGATCCCTCGTTAAGTGACTATGTCGTGCTGCATAAAATTACTGAAACGCCACCGGTAGGTGTGTACACAGAGGTCGCTATTGATACAGAAGAAGCCTACCGGTATATCTATTATTTTGCTCCAGTTGGAAATGGCAATATAGCTGAGATTGAGTTTTACGGCAATATTGTGGAGCAATAAGCGCCTGTAGGATAGGTTCGAAAACAAACAGGCTCTTGATGCCTTTATTAACAACTGATAAATCTCGATGGTATGAAACGTTTAACAATCCACACCACAGTATCGCTCATGATGGGCTGCCTATTGTATGCCGCCGCTTGTTCAAAAGGCACGGTCAACAACATAGACCCGGGGATAGACACCACATCCAATCAGGGCGTAATGCAATACATCGACACCTTGTCGCCTACCACTCCGATTAAACATGTCGGAGGACTCCATACAGCGGAGGACTTTGCACGTATCAAGACGAAAATCAATGCCGGTGCGGAGCCTTGGGTGTCGGGGTGGAATAAGTTGACTGCCAATTCCCGCGCCCAACTGTCTTACATGCCCAATCCTGTTGTGAAGCTGGTCAGGGGAGGCAATTCGCGAGAAGAGCCGGATCCCGATAACTATTCCAGGGCATTCAATGATGTGGCCGCAGCTTATCAGCTTGCCTTGCGCTGGAAGATTTCCGGCGATGATGCTTATGCCGATAAAGCGGTACAGATACTCAATGCGTGGGCTGCTACCTGTGAACGAATCAGTGGGGATTCGAACACTGCGCTGGCGGGCGGGATTTATGGCTACCAGTTTGCGCTGGCTGGAGAGCTATTGCGGGATTACGAGGGCTGGACTGCTGAAGATTTTGCAGCCTATAAGCAATGGATGGTCGACGTGTTCTATACGTTGAATATGGCGTTTTTGAACACCCATTGGGGCACATGCGATTCCCACTACTGGGCCAATTGGGATCTTTGTAACCTGGCATCCGTGATGGCCATCGGGATATTGACCGATAACCGGTCGATGTACAACTATGCCGTACATTACCTGCAGCAGGGGCGAGGAAATGGCAATCTAACGAAAGCCATTAACCATGTGTTTACCGGTGCCGACACGGGCTTGGCGCAATTGCAGGAAAGCGGACGCGACCAAGGACACTCCACATTGGTCATCGCGTTGTTGGCTACGATATGCCAATTGACATGGAACCAAGGGGATGATTTCTATGGTTTCGACGATAACCGTTTCCTGAAGGCCTGCGAGTATACCGCAAAATACAACGTCGCTCGGCTGAGCGTCCCATTCCATGAATATACCCGCCTGTGGGCAGCTAATTGTTCACAAGTAGAAATACATACCCAAATCAGCGAACAAGGAAGAGGGTCTGCCCGGCCGATGTGGTCTGCACCTTATTTCCATTACACAAAAGTCAAAGGGAAGACGGCCACTTATACCGGTATGGGTGTACAGACGACCTTGCCAGAAGGCGGTGGGGGCGATTATGGGCCGAATAGTGGCGGATTTGACCAATTGGGCTTTGGTACGCTCATGTTTACCTTGGATTAGTATGCGGAATTTTCGTTTTTTTAGTTTTGCACTCGGACTGCTTCTGTCAGCGAACGTGGTTTTCGCTGATGGAAGACTCGTTGTCTATCCGGCTCCGGAAGGCGCGTTGCTGAATGATGACTACACCGTTAAGGTAAGGGTTCCGGGTGAAAGCTGGCAAACGTTGCCCGTATATTTGATCAAGGTTGACCGGGTTGCCGGGGCGGGACACAACGTGACCGATGCGTCCATGGCTTTTTTTGATGTTGAAGGAAAGGTGGAAGTAACGGTGACCTATAATCGTGGTAAGGTTGATTCGGCACGGATAAGGCCGCTGTCGTATGGCATTACGCCGGCTACCGACGGACAGACGGTGACGTTCGTACTGGAGGGGCCCCGCAACCTCTCGGTCGAAGTGAATGGGGATATCTTTGGTAACCTCCACCTGTTTGCGAACCCCCTTCTGTCGGATATCCCGGATCGGAATAATCCGGATGTGATTTATTTTGGCCCCGGTATCCATACGTTTGAACAGGGCAAATTTCAGGTTCCTTCCGGTAAAACGGTTTATGTAGATGGTAGTGCGGTGTTGCGGGGGCGGTTACTGATTCATAACGTTCGTGATGTGAAAGTAATCGGTCGCGGAATGGTGGAACATACGGTAAAGATGGGGATAGAAATTGCGAATTCAAGCAATGTGCTGGTAGACGGACTATTTACCACCCAGTGTGCTACTGGAGGATCTGATTCGGTAACCATCCGAAATGTAAAAAGTATCAGTTATTATGGATGGGGAGATGGAATGAACGTATTTGCCAGCAATAATGTGCTTTTCGACCGTGTATTTTGCCGGAACTCGGATGATTGCACCACGGTATACGCAACACGGAAAGGGTTTGTGGGAGGAGCCCGCAACATTACCATGCAACATTCGACATTATGGGCAGATGTGGCTCATCCGATTTTCATCGGTATCCATGGAAATACCGAGAATCCCGAAGTGATCGAGAACCTTCATTACGTAGATATAGACATCCTCGATCATCAGGAGGCACAGATCGATTACCAAGGTTGCCTGAGCATCAATGCCGGGGATAACAACCTCATCCGGAACGTGAAATTTGAAGACATCCGCATAGAAGATTTCAGGCAAGGGCAGCTGGTTAACCTTCGGATTTTCTACAATCCCAAATACTGTACGGCGCCCGGTATGGGGATTGAAAATGTATTGTTCAAGAATATTTCCTATACCGGGAAAAATGCGGAGCTATCCATCATTGCCGGCTACAACGAAGAGCGAAAGATAAAGAACATCGTTTTCGAGAACCTGGTGATAAATGGCACGACCATCCATGACAGGATGGAAGGGAAACCCGCCTGGTATAAAACCGCCGATATGGCCGGTTTCTTTGTGGGGGAGCATGTAGCGGGTATCACTTTTGTAACTACCGATGACCGAGATTAACGATCCATACACACTATAAACGCACAAATGAAGCACACCATTAGACTGATATCGTTACTGTTGATCATTTTATCCTGTAAAGACAATGTTAAACATGACTACCAAAAAGACATAGACTATGGGGTTGCACAAGTCCGCCAAACGTTGAGTGTGCTACCCGAAGACCCGCCGAATATCCCCCGGAATATTACGGAGGACAACGAAACGTGGCGCTATGTAACGTATCAAGACTGGACGAGCGGCTTTTGGCCGGGACTGCTCTGGTATGCGTATGAAGCCACTGGCGATGAGATGCTACGCGAAGCGGCCGACCGATTTACCCTACAGCTAAGACCATTATCCCATGAGCCGGTGATTGATCATGACCTCGGCTTTCAGGTGTTCAATAGTTTCGGCAATGGCTACCGGTTAATGCAAGATGAATCATACAAGCCGATTATCTTGGCGTCAGCGGATTCGTTGGCGACGCTCTATAATCCAGCTGTGGGAACCATCCTCTCTTGGCCTCGGTCGGTGCCGGGAATGGAATGGCCCCAACACAACACGATTATCGACAATATGATTAATTTGGAATTGCTCTTTTGGGCGTCCAAAAATGGAGGAGCAGACTCCTTATACGACATCGCAGTGAAGCATGCGGAAACGACCATGGCGAACCATTTTCGAGATGATTTTACCAGTTATCACGTGGTGATTTACGATAAAGACAATGGCCGACGTATGAAGCGGGTAACACACCAGGGAAATGCCGATGAAAGTATGTGGGCACGGGGGCAGGCGTGGGCAATCTATGGTTACACGATGGTCTACCGCGAAACTAAGGACCCGAAATTTCTCGATTTTGTCCAGCGTGTAACAGATACTTACATAGATCGGTTACCGGAAGACCGTGTGCCCTTTTGGGATTTTGACGACCCAGACATCCCTGATGCGCCGCGTGATGCCTCCGCAGCAGCGATTGTTGCTTCGGCGCTACTGGAGCTCTGCACATTCGTAGACCAACCAGAGAAAGCTGTTTATCGCGAAACTGCAATCGCCATGCTTAAGTCATTATCGACCCATTATCATGCGGGTTCTGTCGGCAAAACTGCGCTGTTGCAACACGTGACAGGACATAAACCGAACGGAACGGAGATAAATACCTCCATCAATTATGGAGATTACTATTATTTGGAGGCCTTGTTTCGTTTGAAAAAATTAGAAGGATAACGATGGAAGGCTCAGAAAACACGCTGGTTGCAGCGGAGGAGGAAATGATTGCCGCAGCCGATATTGGAGGATCCCACATTACTGTTGGATTGGTCAAAGCTGGGAATCCCACTGTGGTGGATGATTATACGGAACGGATCAAGGTTGACAGTAAGGGATTGAAAGAGGTCATCTTTACAAACTGGTTTAATGCCTTTGAGCGGGTTTACGAAAAGTCTGGCACGCGACCATATCGGATTGCCTTTGCCATGCCCGGGCCATTCGACTACGCGCAAGGCGTATCGTTGATCAAGGGGCTGGACAAATACGAGAATCTGTATAGCGTAGATATCCGGGAAGCATTCGCAGCGCACTTCGGGATTGTTGCAGGCAATATCCGCTTCCGGAATGACGCAGAGGCGTTTCTGCATGGTGAGGTTATCGCAGCGGGGCATGCACATGCGGACCGCGTGCTCGGTTTTACATTGGGCACTGGATTTGGTTCGGCGTTCAGTCACGGTGGAAAAACGTCTGATAAGCATGTAGGACTGGAGTCGTATAAAGACAGCATCGTGGATGATTACCTCACCACACGTTGGTTCCATAAGGAGTGCCATGCACGAGGCATGGGTGATCTCACCGTGTCTGAACTCGGTCGACTGGCCATCGAAGGCGATGAACACGCCTTGCAAATTTTCGAGGAATTTTCTCTTAACCTTACAGCGGTTATCAGTAGAAAAGCCGTCGATTTGGAGGCTACTGATGTGATCTTGGGTGGCAACATTGCCAAGGCTCACGCCTTGTTTTTGCCCAATATGCGCTCCGTGATGCGGGCGCACGGCATAAGGCCCCGTTTTCGTTTAGCGCAATTGGGCGAACATGCTGCACTGGTCGGTGCAGCTTGCCTATTTTTTATAAAGCAAGATATTCCTAAACAACTAATTCCATGAACAACTATCCTATGCGTATAGCCCTCATTGCAGCGTTGGGCGGATTTCTTTTTGGTTTCGAAGTCTCGGTGATTTCGGGTGCGGAGCGGACGATTCAGCAATTGTGGTCACTTGATTCGTTTTGGCTCGGATTTACCGTGGCCTCAAGCCTCATTGGGACTGTATTGGGGTCGCTGATCATCGGTGGGCCTGCACAACGATATGGCCGTCGAAAGATGTTGTTTGTCATAGCCATTTTCTATTTCCTATCCGCTATCGGGTGTGCGGTGACCACGATTTGGGAAGGATTTATCTTCTTCCGGTTTATCGGTGGGATAGCCGTAGGCGCTTCCTCCGTGGTAGGGCCGATGTATATTTCTGAAATTTCCCCTGCGGCTATTCGGGGGCGCTTGGCTGGTATGTTCCAGCTGAATATCGTAGCCGGAATCTTAATTGCTTATCTAACAAACTTCTTGTTGGCTGGATTCGGAGGTGAAGACGCTTGGCGTTATATGCTGGGCATTATGGCAATACCAGCGATGGTATTTTATGGATTGCTTTGGTGGATTCCCGAAAGTCCGCGTTGGTTGGCGAGCAAAGGAAGGGCTGTCGATGCTGGCCGAGTATTTATACGGTTGGGTGAAACAAACGCATTGGAAAAGGCCAATGACGTCGTTGCCACCAGCGGTGCAGGCGCTGGGAAAGAAAGCTTGTTCAATGGGAAGTATAATAAACCGATTGTTTATGCCGTGCTGCTGGCTATGTTTAACCAGTTGTCAGGCATCAACGCGATTTTGTATTATGCACCCCGTATTTTTGAGATGGCAGGCTTCGACAGGGGGGATGCGTTCCAACAATCGGTATACATTGGCTTGGCGAATTTTCTGTTTACCATCCTGGCGATGGCAGTGATTGACAAATTTGGCCGGAAACGCTTATTGCTGACAGGAGCCTTGGGAATGGTGGTCTTTCTGGTGCTCACGGCTATTGCGTTTAGCAAGCCTGATGTGGCTAATCCTTATATCATCGTGTACCTGGTTGGTTTCATTGCGTTCTTTGCATTTTCACAAGGTGCCGTAATCTGGGTGTTTATCGCCGAAATTTTTCCCAATTCGGTGCGCGCGCAGGGAAGCTCACTGGGTAGCTCCACGCACTGGATCATGGCGGCCGTTATTTCATGGTTGTTTCCCATCATCGTAGAAGGAAGTCCGCTAGGAGGTTTCTATGCATTTGTGTTTTATGCAGTGATGATGTTGATCTCCTTCTTATTTATTTGGCGCGTGATGCCTGAAACAAAGGGGAAAACCCTGGAGCAGATCCAACAGGAACTCGGCATTAAATAGATAGGTTTCAGACTGGCCCATGGCAAAGAAAAAAACAACGATTGCCGATATTGCAAAGACACTCGGCGTCTCCAAAACGACGGTGTCCTTGGTGCTGAACGGTAAGGCGCGCCAGACCCAGCTGAGTAAGGAAATGGAGAAGCGGGTTCACGATTACATCAGAGAAATCGGCTATGTCCCCAACCAATATGCGCAAGGGTTGCGTAGCGGGAAGACACGGACGATCGGGATGTTGGTAGAGGATATTTCCGATTCGTTTTTTTCGGCGATTGCTCGGCAGATTGAGGAACGGGCATACCAAATGGGATATAAAATCGTGTATAGCAGTACTGAAAACGAAACCCGGAAAGCCAAAGAGCTATTGGAAGTCTACAAGAACAATAAGTTGGACGGCTACATCATCGCACCACCAGCAGGTATCGAAGATGAGGTGAAAGAATTGATGGCCGAAGGCTACCCGGTTGTATTTTTCGATCGGACGCTGCCGGGGATCCATACGGATAGTGTGATGGTCGATAATTATAACAGCGCTTATGAAGCCATGAAGCATTTGATTAATAGTGGCTATAAGCATATTGCGTTTATGACGCTTTCGTCCGATCAGGTGCAGATGCTCGAACGCGAACGGGGATATTTGCAGGCAATCTCGGAAAATAATGCAGCGTATATCATCAAGCGGGTAAAGTACCACGATGATAAGTCGCATGCCATAGGGGAAATCGAAGAATTTATTGCTTCACATGCATATATCGACGCGATTTTCTTTGCAACGAATTATATCGCTGAAAACGGGCTAGAAGCGATTGGTAACCTTGGCTTGCAGATACCGAACGACATGGGTGTAGTGGTCTTTGATGACAATAATATGTTCAGGTTATTCACCCCATCGATTACAGCGATCGCACAGCCGATCAGTGAAATTGCTGAGCATGTGATTAACCTCATGCTTGAACGCTTGACGACAGTGGCCGTTCATGAAGTCGTTGACTTCCAAACCGTGGTGCTTAAAAGTAACTTACAAATCAGGAAGTCTTCGATCAAATCGGAAAGTTAACAGAAGAATTGAGAGCCTGTTTAAATTTGTATTGTGCAATTTTTTACAGGTTATTTTTGAGCGAACCGAGGCAAATTTCGCAGGGATAGCCGGAAGCTATCGCGAGAAATTTAACGAAGGTGCAGCCAAAAAGAGGCATAAAAAAATTATTAGATAAATTTTAAACGGGCTCTGAACATGATGATAAAGAAAATATTGATTTTTGCTTGCTTATCGGTTGTCAGCTATGCGGTGCTGGCGAAAGATTTGGGAACTTGGCAGTTGCGATCGCCAGATAATGCTTACGACCTGAACATCGTGCAACGCGAAGTCGGTGACGGCAAACGGCAGCTCTACTATCGGTTGGATTACCTGGGGAAGGAGGTGGTTCGTGAATCTGAGCTCGGCATTTTGGTGGAAAACCAACTTTTTGAGTCGGCACTAGGTATCGAGAACGACCCGAGCACACGATGGTGCGAAAACCTGGACTTCCAAGTTGAAGTACGCGATGAGGTGCGGCAAGACTGGGGGCCGCTTTATGGCGAACGCAGTCGGGTTAAAAACCATTACCGCGAATTGGTATTGACGTTTACCAAATTTGGCGAAGGCAATAGCCTGACGGAGGGCCAGCATGGTACCAGTTACGATAAACGCAGGAGCTATGAATTGCACATGGTGTTCAGGGCGTATGACGAAGGCGTTGCATTTAAATATTTCTTTCCGGAAAGTAGCAACGGTCTGTTTCTGCACATCGTTGGGGAGCAGACGGCGTTTGCGTTTGCGCCAGGTACCAAGGCGTATTACGAACGGTGGGCGCAGGGGCCGTATGCATTGCAACCGCTCGAAGGGTGGGCCGACGAAAGTGAACGCCCATTAACCTTGAAACTGCCCAATGGGCTGAACGTGGCATTGCTGGAAGCCCAAATGGTGGATTATGCCCGTACCAAGTTCCGCTTGAGCGATAAGCATCCCCATACACTGGTGGCTTCCATCTATGATAATGTGGATGCCATCAGCCCGTTTTCCACGTCCTGGCGCGTCATCATGGCGGCCGAGCAGCCCGGTGAGTTGATTGAAAACAACGATATTGTATTGAACCTCAATGACCCGAATGAGATTGAAAACACCTCATGGATCAAGCCCGGTAAGGTCATCCGATCAGGGCTTACCATGGCAGAGGCTAGGGCCTGTGTGGATTTTGCGGCTGCGCACGGATTGCAGTATGTGCACTTGGATGCCGGATGGTACGGCCCGGAGATGAAAGTCGAATCCGATGCCTCTCAGGTGGCCGAAAACCGTGATTTGGCGATGCAGAAGCTCATTAATTACGCAACAGCCCAAGGAATTGGCATTATGGTTTATGTCAACCAGCGTGCACTGGCCGGCCACCTGGACGAATTGTTTCCGATCTACCAAAAGTGGGGCATCAAGGCCGTCAAATTCGGTTTTGTGCAGATTGGCTCTAATCGGTGGTCAGCTTGGTTGCACGATGCCGTCAAAAAGGCCGCTGAATACCAGTTAATGGTCGATATCCATGACGAATACCGGCCCACGGGTTTCAGCCGGACTTACCCGAACCTGATGACGCAAGAAGGTATTCATGGTAATGAAGAGATGCCCGACGCGACACACAACACCATCCTGCCGTTTACTAGGTTCCTTGCCGGGGCAGGGGACTACACCATATGCTATTACAACAACCGCATCAAGACCACGCACGCGCATCAGTTAGCGCTTTCGGTTATCTATTATAGTCCATTGCAGTTTTTGTACTGGTACGATAGCCCGGCAAATTATGGAGGTGAACCTGAAATTGAATTTTTTGATCGGGTGAAGACCGTTTGGGACGATACGAGGGTATTGAATGGCGAAATCGGTGAATATGTGACAATGGCCCGTCGGAGCGGAAAAGAGTGGTTTGTGGGCGCTATCGGTAACAACGAGGTGCAACATATTGTAGCTCCGTTGTCGTTTCTCGATGAGGGCCAAGTTTATGTAGCACATAGTTATACTGACGATGAGCAGGTGCCTACAAAAACCCAAGTGAAGGTGACGCGAATGCTGGTTGACCGGCAGTCTACACTCGAATTTCAATTGAAAGCAAGTGGAGGCTGTGCGGTGTACTTGACACCGGCAAGCGAGAATGATTTGACCAAGTACAATAAGGTGAACGGACACTAAATAATCGTTAAATTGGCGACAATGAACCGAATGAAGAATTTTGCCTCAACGATCCTACTCGTTTTTGCATTGGTTAGTGCACGCGGCCAACAAATTCCCTTGCCCGATAGCCTGCCCCAAGGGCATCCGAGGCTGATGGCGACGGCGGCGGATAAGCCTGTTTTGCAAGCACTGATCAAAAAAGAGACATGGGCAGGGCAAGTACTACAAGGGATACGGCAACGCATTGATCCTTATCTGGAACGGACGACCCAAGAACCCGATTGGCTACTATCGCGACTGATGATGTACTGGAAGAGCAAGGCATCGGCCGTGTATATCCGCGGAGGCGTGTACGACCATGCCGAGGGGGAAGCCCCTGTGCCGACAGTCCGCTTCGGCAGTACACGCGGCGTGGCCAGCCCCTATAAACGACCCCAGTTGGAAGACATCATCCCTTATATGGACGATACCAAAGGCGTCTTTTTTCACAACGCATCAAAACCGGGTTCACCCCTGGAGTGGGTAGAACAGGCCAACGTGTCGGGATCGAACATCGAAAGTGTCAACGAAGGGATTATTCGTATTTGCAAGGATGCCGCGTTTGTATACTGGATTACCGGTGATGAACGTTACGCCCAATTGGCTTTCGCACCGTTTGATACGTATATGCTGGGAATGCATTACCGCGATGAACCCATTGACCTCAGCAATGGCCATGCACAGACGCTCGTGGGATTGTCTACCTTTGAAGTAATCCAAGAACGGGTACTTGCCGAACTAGCGTACCTCTACGATTTCCTATTTCCCTTTATTGAAGCTAAGTACGCGGACAAACTGCCGATCTATGCCGAGACGTTCAAAAAATGGGTCGACATTACCATCAAAAACGGCGTGCCCCAGAACAATTGGAATCTCCATCAGGCCAAGTTTATCCTCAAGGTGGCGATGGTGCTGGAAGACAATGCCCATTACGGTGATGGCAAGGGAAGGGAGCATTATATCAACCAGATACTGAACGTGGACTCACCCCGGCAATGGTCGCTTCGCAGATTCATGGATTATGGTTACGATGAGCATACGGGCGTTTGGAATGAATGCCCGGGTTATGCGCAGGGTGTCACCCGCGACCTGACCAACTTTATCCGGGACTACGATAATACCTTCAAGCAAGACCTTTTACCGTACGCACCGGTCATGAAGACAGCAGTGGCAATGCTGCCCCAGTACCTCTTTCCCAATGATCAAATTACGGCATTCGGCGACACCTACTACGGTTCAATCAATACCGAAGCCATGAGTGACATGATCCGGATGGCTCAAAAATATGGCGATCGGGAAGACGAGACCTATTTCACGAAGTTATACAAGACATTTGAGCCCCAAGCCGATCGACAAGGGACAGCGGTTTCGACTCCCGCCCCGCAAATTGCATCATTCTTTACCAGTAAGCCGTTATTGCTAGATTCGTCGGTACCCAAAGGAGAACTTACCGACTTTATTACACCTACATTTTATGCCCCGAATGTCAGTTGGTTTGTGCAGCGCAGCCATTACAGCAACCGTCAACATGGCTTGATGATTTCGCAGTACGCCTCGCTGGGTAATCACGCCCATGCCAATGGTGTCGCCATGGAACTATACGGAAAAGGTTTTGTGTTAGGGCCGGAGTCGGGCATAGGATCTAGCTATTTCGAAAAACCCTATCTGGAATATTATTCGCAGTTCCCAGCGCACAATACCGTGATGGTGGATGGTATATCCAAATACCCGGAAATGCTGAGCAATCATCCATTCGATTTGTTAGCCCACTACCCGCAATCCGGACAGAAGGACGGCTATTATCCCAATATCACCTATTCGGAAGTGTATTTCTTAGAGCCCGAAAGCCGCAGCGACCAAAATCGCTTGTTGAGCATTGTCGGTACTTCCGATTCATCGGGTTATTATGTGGATATCTTCCGTTCAAAAAAGCAGCGTGGGGGAGACAAGTTCCACGACTATTTCTACCACAACCTCGGACAGGAACTGTTTATCCGGGACATGCAAGGCAGGGCTTTGGATTTACAGCCCAGTGAAAAGATGGCATTTGCAGGAGGGCACCTTTTTGCGCTGGATTACCTATGGGACAAGAAATCGGCAAAGGCCAATGGTGACTACCGGGCGATCTGGAAAATGGCGATGCCGGATAGCAACCACATATACATGAACCTGTGGATGAAGGGATGCGAAGGGCGGGAAGTATTTTCGATAAAAGCGCCTCCGGCCAAATCGTTCCGAGGGAACCATGGTATTCCCTATGAAGTGGATAAAGCACCGTTCCTGACCATGGCGGCCCGTCAACATGGCGAAGCGTGGAATCATCCGTTTGTGTCGATTTTCGAACCGACCACGGAAGCCGAAGGCAGTTCCATTGCCCGTATCGAATCCTTTGCCCCCACCGGTGCGGCTGAGGATTTTGTTGGGTTGGTCGTCACCAGCAAGTCCGGCCGGGAGGACCTAATTTTTTCATCCGTCGCTCCAACGGACGTAACGTACAGTGGTATTGAGCTGCGGGCGACTTATGCGGTAGTAAGTCGGCGAGGACAGGATTTTACGTTGTTCATGGGGAATGGGAAAAGGCTAATTGCTCATGGTTTCACGATAGAAGCAAAAAACTTAACCAATGCTGTGCTGGAATTTAAGAATGGCACCTATTATGTCGCGAGTGATGGCCCAATAACCGTCGAGACACAAAAAGGCAAGCGCCTAGAATTTCAACAGGAAGGGTATCACAAAGTCGATTTTTAACGCAACGGGATATGAAGAAGCTCATTTTTCTGTTTTTAGTTATGATATGGAATTCGCTTCTCGCGCAAGAACATATATCTCATGTATGGGTAGCCGATCAAGGGGATGGTACCTACAGAAATCCCATCCTGCATGCAGATTATTCCGATCCAGATGTCATCCGTGTTGGCGACGATTATTACTTATGACGTTTGGTAAAAGATACGGAATTTTCTTATCTTGGCGGGCAATTACCATTAATGAAATACAATTATGAACACAACCAGAAGGAAGTTTTTGGGTACAATGACAACGTTGGCAGCGTCAGTTGGCGCGGCATCAGCATTCCCTCGTGCATTCCGATTTGATGGGAATATCCAAGGGGCTATCAAGGTAGGTCTTATTGGTGTGAAAGGCATGGGGTGGGCCAACCTCAATTCGATGCTTAAGGTATCTGGCGTGCAATGCACAGCCCTCTGCGATGTGGACAGCCGCGAATTGAATAAACGTGCCGCTGAATTGAAACAACGCGATATTACACCAACGTTATATGCCAAGCACGAAGACTTATTGGCCGACCCCAATGTGGATGTAGTTATTGTAGGTACACCCGATCATTGGCACTGCTTGCAGCTTGTAGACGCTTGTGCTGCGGGAAAAGATGTATACGTAGAGAAACCCCTAGGCAATTCCATCGTGGAGTGTAATGCCATGGTGGCAGCGGCAACGCAATACGGCCGGGTAGTACAAGTAGGGCAATGGCAACGTAGCCAAAAGCATTTTCGGGATGCCATGGACTTTGTACACTCCGGCAAGCTGGGCAAAATCCGATTGGTAAAGGCTTGGGCTTATCAGGGTTGGATGAAAAGTATCCCGGTGAAGCCCGATGAAGCGGTGCCGGAAGGTGTGGATTATACCCGTTGGCTAGGCCCGGCCAAGCAACGTCCATTTAATCCCAATCGCTTCCATTTCGAATTCCGCTGGTTTTGGGATTATGCTGGCGGGCTGATGACCGATTGGGGTGTGCATATGCTCGATTTCGCACTCATCGGAATGAAGGCTACCACCCCTAAGTCCATCATGGCCACAGGCGGGAAATTCGCTTATCCAGACGATGCCGCCGAAACACCGGATACCTTAACCACGGTGTATGAATTTGACGATTTTACAGTACAATGGGAACATGCCAATGGCATTGACGGAGGCCCGTATGGCCGTAACCATGGTGTGGCGTTTATCGGCAACTACGGTACGCTGGTGCTCAACCGCAGCGGATGGGAAGTTATCCCTGAAGGGGAACGTATGGAGGCTGTGCCCTTTCAAAAGAGCCAAGACAATGGCTTGGATATGCATACCACCAATTTCATTGGGGCTGTGCGGGCAAAGGATCCCACCTTGCTAAATGCGCCTATCACCGCCGGAGCCCATATCGCCATCTTCTCGCAAATGGGCAATATTGCCTACCGTACAGGGAAGAAGGTTTATTGGGATGACAGCAAAGCCCAGTTTACAGACAAAAAAGCTAATAAACTGCTCGCTGCCCAGTACCATAATGGGTATAAAATCCCCAAGTAGAAAAAAATAAACGTATTTCTTTATGAAAAGGTTGGCTTTATGTCAGCCTTTTCTTGTTTTATCGCACTTTTTTACGTATAAAAACGTATTACTTAGAAATAACTAAGTAAAAATACCTAAATATAAATATTTATTTCTTACCTTAGCCGTGTTGAATATGAATTTTATCATTAATTCACTACGGTATGAACGTATTTTTACGTAATTTTCTAATCCTAGCCTTCTTTCAGTCGGCTTTTGCTACCCAATCCTTCGGTCAATTGACGATCAGCGGTGAGATTCGCCCAAGGGTGGAGTTTCGCAATGGTTTTAAGACACTACACACAACAGAACAGAAACCTGCTTTTTTTACGGAGCAACGATCTCGGTTGAATGTCCACTTCCAAGAAGAAAAACTTACTTTCCGTCTTTCAGCACAGGATGTGCGAGTATGGGGAAGCACCAATCAAATCTATAAAACGGATTCTTCCCTGTTTAACATGTTTGAAGCTTGGGGTGCATACGCGATATCCCCAACCTTGGCCATTAAAGTGGGCAGGCAAACCCTGGATTACGATAATGCCCGTTTTCTGGGCGACTTGGATTGGGCCCAACAAGGGAGGAGCCACGACGCAGCATTATTGACGTACGATGATTCTTTGGGGACAAAAATACATGTCGGTGCCGGATATAACCAAAACGTTCCCTTTGAACCAAGTAAACTCTCGGGCACACTTTACGAGGGGATGGACAATTATAAGACCATGCAATTTATCTGGTTGCATAGGACATTTGAACGATCATTTCTATCCCTATTGGTGTTCAATGACGGGCGGCAAAACCCAGACCCTGAAGCAGCCAGCAAAAAGGTGAATTTCAGGCAGACCGTTGGATTCACGGGTCAAAAGCAGCTAAATAAGATAAACCTGGATGGGGAGCTTTACTACCAAGGCGGCAGGGATCCGTTGGGTTTGAAAACCGCTGCTTGGTTGGCGTCGGCCAGCATGACTTACAAGACGTCGCTCACCCCAATAGTTTTGGGAGCTGATTACCTGACCGGTTCCGAACCCGGCTCAAACACCAACAGGGCATTCAATCCACTATATGGCACCAACCATAAGTTCTATGGCTTTATGGATCATTTCTATGTGGGAAATAACCACGGTCAGTCAGGCGCCACTGCCGGACTGAAAGACTTCTTTCTGAAAACCAACTTCAAGCTATCCGGCACCACAAGCTTATTGGCGCATGTCCACCATTTTGAATCGGCAGTACCGATTCATGACCCGTCACAACCCGCCGAACGTATGAGCCGGTCACTGGGGGAAGAAGTAGACCTGGTGTTGACCGCGAAATTAGCTAAAACCGTCACCCTAAACATCGGTTATTCCCAGCTGTTCAGGACGGAATCAGCCGAGGTATTGAAAGGTAAACAGGATACGCCAGCTTACCAAGGTTGGGCTTGGACCATGATTCGTTTCAATCCCACGCTTTTTGCCAGCAAATAACGCATAACCCTTTATCATATGATATAACTCGTAATGATATCGATACAAATAATCCATCAATAATCAATAACGCTATGAAATCCCCAAAAAAAGCAACAACGATTAACTTATTAGATTTCAAGTCTCCACAAATGCGTGCGTTTCACTTGTCGTGGATCGCTTTCTTCCTTTGTTTTTTCGGATGGTTCGGGATCGCTCCGCTGATGGCCATCGTCCGTGAAGAACTTGACCTGAGCAAATCACAAATTGGCAACATCATCATTGCTTCCGTAGCCATTACAGTAATTGCCAGGTTGTTTATCGGTTGGCTGGTCGACCGGATAGGCCCTCGGATTACCTATACGTATTTGTTGGTGTTGGGTGCACTGCCGGTTATTTTCATTGGGATGAGCACCAGTTACGAATCCTTTTTGATTTTCCGCCTAGCCATCGGGGTAATCGGTGCTTCCTTTGTCATCACCCAGTACCATACCTCCGTGATGTTTGCCCCAAATGTGGTGGGAACGGCCAATGCGACGTCTGCTGGCTGGGGTAACCTGGGGGGAGGCATCACCCAAATGGTCATGCCCATAATCTTTGCCCTGTTTGTTTCCCTTGGCTTTATCGCTACGGACGCCTGGCGATATGCCATGGTCGTGCCTGGTGTGGCCATGATACTTTGTGGAATTGCCTATTATAAATGGACGACAGATTTTCCGGAAGGGAATATCGCAAACCTGAGTAAGACCGACTTGGATTACAAGCGAAAGAAAAAGGAGGAAGGAAAAGGTGCATTCCTGACTGCCATCAAGGATAAGCGGGTTTGGGCGTTATTCCTCATCTATGGGGCCTGCTTCGGCATCGAACTGACCATCAATAACATTGCCGCCATCTATTACCATGACTTTTTCAAGCTTGACCTGAAAACAGCGGGGCTGATTGCTGGTCTTTTCGGCTTGATGAATCTTTTTGCGCGATCGCTGGGTGGAATTTATGGCGACAAGATCGGGATCAAATGGGGGCTGAAAGGCAGGGTATTGTTTTTGGGAGGTGTGGTTTTTGTAGAGGGGTTGTCATTGATACTGTTTTCTCAGATGACCTTTTTACCCTTGGCCATCGGTACCATGATCTTGTTCAGCCTCTTTGTCCAAATGGCAGAAGGTGCTACCTACTCAGTGGTACCATTCATCAATAAAAAAGCCCTCGGTGTAGTTTCCGGTATTGTAGGGGCAGGAGGCAATGTGGGTGCAGTACTGGCCGGATTCCTTCTTAAAATCGAGTCCCTTTCATATAGCGGGGCC
This sequence comes from Parapedobacter tibetensis, assembly GCF_024704835.1. GTDB lineage: Bacteria > Bacteroidota > Bacteroidia > Sphingobacteriales > Sphingobacteriaceae > Parapedobacter > Parapedobacter tibetensis. The sequence goes on along the minus strand of NZ_JAMXBE010000001.1, from coordinate 343,721 downwards.
TTAGCCATTTTAGGTATTGCCGTGGCGATCATCAGTTCAGCCGCCTTGCTGATCCAATTCTCCAAAGCGGACGAACAAGTTACGAAAGTGGAGATGGACGAGCTCTTGGCTGAAAAAGAATTGCAGCCCGAATTTGCAAACAGTTAATTTCGTATAACCCAGGCATGTCAACAAAAGAGGCAGAAAGCTTTAAAAGTACTTGTTCCTACTGCGGTGTTGGTTGTGGCATCATTGTGCGTAAGGACAAAAAAGGCAAGGTCACCGTAGAAGGAGATCCCCACCATCCCGTCAATAAAGGGATGTTATGTTCTAAAGGGATGAACCTCCACTATGTGATTGCTGACAAGTCCGACAGGCTGCTATATCCCCAGATGCGCTGGGGCAAGTCGCATCCGCTGGAAAAGGTGAGCTGGGATACTGCCCTGGATAGGGCCAGCGCCGTGTTCAAGTCCATCATCGAGAAATACGGGCCAGATGCAGTCGCCTTTTATGTCTCGGGCCAATGCCTTACAGAAGAATATTATTTGGTCAACAAGTTGGCCAAGGGCTTCTTGAAAACCAATAACCTGGATACCAATTCCAGGCTGTGTATGAGTTCGGCCGTTATGGGCTATATCAAAACCTTGGGAGAAGATAGCGTGCCCATTGCTTATGAAGATATTGAACTGGCGGATTGCTTCTTTGTGGCTGGAGCCAATCCGGCCTGGTGCCATCCTATTTTATGGAGGAGGATTGAGCAACACAAGGAGCAAAATCCGGGAGTCAAAATCATCGTGGCCGATCCGAGGGTAACACAGAGCTGCGCCTTGGCAAACCTGCACCTGCAGCTCAATCCTGGTATGGATGAAACTCTGTTCCATGCCATCGGCAGGTGCTTAATCGAACAAGGGGATATAGACATCGGCTTTATCGAGGGCCATACGGATGGCTTTGAGGCTTATAAGGAGGTGGTTATGCAAACTTCCCTGGAAAAAGCCGCGGCCGTTTGTGGGCTCACCGTAGCAGACATCAAAAAAGCCGCCTCCTTCATCGGTGATGCCAAAGGTTTCATGACCCTTTGGTCAATGGGGCTGAACCAAAGTGCCGAAGGGGTCAATAAAAACTTGGCGTTGATCGACCTTAACCTAATCACAGGACACATCGGTAAACCAGGTTCAGGTCCTTTTTCCCTTACCGGGCAGCCGAACGCCATGGGTGGTCGTGAGGTGGGGGGCATGGCCACGTTGTTGGCTGCCCACAGAAACTTGGCTGATCCTGCCCATAGGGATGAAGTAGCTAAGTTTTGGGGCGTGGAAAGCCTGCCCGATAAACCCGGAAAGACGGCCACGCAACTCATTGAAGCGTTGGAGGAAGGGAGCATCAAGGCCGTTTGGGTCATCTGTACCAATCCCTTGGTAAGCCTCCCCGATGCCCGGAAAGTAGAAGCAGCATTGAAAAAGGCCAAATTTGTGGTCGTACAAGATATTTCCAACAAAGTGGAAACCATTCCCTATGCTGACTTGGTACTCCCGGCAGCAGGATGGGGCGAAAAGGAGGGGACAATGACCAACTCCGAACGGCGAATCAGCTACCTCAGCAAATTCAATCAGCCTCCAGGGGAAGCGCTTCCCGATGCGGAAATCTTGATTCGATTTGCCCGGAAGATGGGCTTCCATGGCTTTGAGTTCCAAAACATGTCGGAAGTATGTGCCGAGTACGTGCAATTGACAAAAGGGACCAACATGGATATCTCCGGCCTTGACTACGATTACCTCCAGACCAAGGGGGCTGTGCAATGGCCTTTTGTAGGCCATGAAAAAGAAACCGTTAAACGGCTTTTTACCGATAAGAAATTCTATACACCAAATGGTAGAGCCCAAATATTGACCCCTGGTCCGAAGAACGAATGCGAAAAAACGAGCGAAGACTTCCCACTCATTCTAACCACGGGACGGATTCGGGATCAATGGCATACCATGACCCGTACCGGAAAAGTCAGCAGACTCACCAAACATATACCCGATCCTTTCTTGGAAATCCATCCGGATGATGCGTCAGGAAGAGGTATTAGTGAGGGAGACACCGTACTGGTTGAAGGAAACCGGGGGGAAGTGCGCGTGCATGCCCGGGTTACCGATAAGATTAAAAGGGGTGTGGTTTTCTTACCCATGCATTGGGGTAAAATATTGCATAATGACTTTGCCCGGGCGAATAACCTGACAGGTAATGCCATAGATCCGGTGTCAAAACAACCCGATTTCAAGTATACCGCAGTGCAGGTGGCCCGCTACAAGAATCCCAAGCAGAAAATCGTCATTGTGGGAGCGGGGGCAGCTGCTTACCGTTTCATCAATACGTATCGGGAATTTAACCAGGAAGATGAAATATTGGTGTTTTCTAAGGAAAAACACCCTTTCTATAACCGGGTGTTGCTGCCAGACTATGTCAACCAGCACCGGACATGGGCGGATTTGCAGAAGTTTAAATCAAACAATGAAATGGATATGCTGAATTTCAGCTTATTCATTGAGAATGGTGTTGAGTCCATCGACCGGTCCAATAAAACGGTTACAGATGAAAAGGGGAGAGTACACCATTATGATACATTGATTCTAGCCACAGGCAGTCGGGCTTTCGTGCCCGGCGATGTACCGATGCACCTACCCGGGGTTTTCACCATGCGCAACCGCCAAAATGCAGATGAACTGAAAGCATACTTGGGCTATCAAGGCCACGTGTTAATCGTGGGTGGTGGTCTATTGGGATTGGAATTGGCCGCCGCGCTCCGAGAAATCGATGTGGAAGTGACCATTGTACAACTTGGGTCGAGGCTGATGGAACGGCAATTGGATCCCATGGCCAGTTCCCTGCTCAGGGAAAAAATTGAAGAAATGGGGGTGCAGCTCTTCATGAACAACCAAGTGGACCGTATTGTTCCCCATCCGGAGGAAAAGAAAAATTCAGTTTACCTTAAAAGCGGGAAAACCATCCAATGTAATGCAGTGGTTTATGCCATAGGCACAAGACCCAATATCGAATTGGCGAAGTCTGCAGGCCTTGCCTGTGGTAGAGGAATCAAAGTCAACGATTACCTACAGACCGAGGATCCAGCTATTTTTGCAATGGGGGAAATCGCTGAGCACAACGGTAAGCTCAATGGCATCACCGCCGCTGCGGAAGCCCAGGCAGACCATGCCGCAAGGTATCTATCTGGCGACCTGTTGAGCATTTACCGTGGGTCAGTATCCCTGAACATCCTCAAGTTTGCAGAACTCGACCTATGTTCTGTGGGTATCCCGGAAATCCCCGCCAATGGGGAAGGTTATGAGGAAATCCTATTGATAGACACCAGCCAGACTTACTATAAAAAATGCATTGTACACCAAGATCGGTTGGTGGGTGCTATCCTCATGGGGGATAAATCCGAATTTGCGGAGTTCAAAAGTCTGATTGAAGAAAGGACCGAACTTTCCAAAAAGCGGCAGGAGCTGCTCAGGGGCAACGTTGCCAAAGTGGAAATAATCGGAGAGCTGGTCTGCTCTTGTGGCAATGTAGGTAGGGGAAACATTGTCAAGGCCATGCAGTCCGGTTGCCAAGAATTCAGGCAATTGTGTCAACAAACCGGCGCCGGGATAGGGTGCGGAAGTTGCAAACCCGAAGTGAAACACATGCTCGATGAGTTTATTTTTGAAAAATCATGCCTATCTTAGCATAAAACATGAAGAAAGTAGATTTAGTCAGGGTGTTTGTCAAAGGCGGGATTATTTCTCCAGGGGATTTTCAAAGAACCATCCAGACGGCCAACGAACTGGGCGCCAGTTACGTGCATTTAGGTTCCCGGCAGGATATACTTTTCCCTTCGAAGAATAAGAATTCGGAAACCTTGGATACAACCTTCAGTGCCATCAATACAGACTATGACACCGGTGGCGAGGAATTTCAGAATATCATGACTTCCTATGTGGCGCTGGACGTGATGCCTACCACCCACTGGTTGGCATCTCATACCTACCATTATATCCTCGACACGTTTGACTATAAACCCAAACTCAAAATCAACATTACGGATCCCGTCCAAACGCTGGTCCCGCTTTTTACCGGTAATATCAATTTTGTTGCCTCTTCCGAAGACAACTACTGGTATCTCTACCTGAGGTTCGCCGATTTGGATTCCAAGCCATGGTGTGCGCCAGATCTGATTTATGGGTATGACTTGGCCAAAATATCCAAAGCCATTGAAGACCTTGATCCATTGACAGGTCATTTGAGCTATCCCGAAATCTATCAAAAGGTCAAATCGGCGGTTGCTCCCGATACCCATGCCGTGGAACAGGAATTGGTATATCCTGAAGCTACATCCCCTTATTATGAGGGGATGAACCGCATTGTGGGCGGGAAATATTGGTTGGGATTGTATTGGAGAAACAATGAGTTCAATATTAATTTCCTAAAGGCGCTATGCCAACTGTGCATCGAAACCAATATTGGTAAAATCAGCCTTACACCTTGGAAATCCATTATCGTGAAGGGCATTGCTGAAAAAGACCGGCTCAGTTGGGAAAAGCTTCTCGGGAAGTTTGGTATCAATATCCGCCATAGCTCGTTGGAACTCAATTGGCATTTGCCGGTTTTGGATGAGGAAGCGCTGGAGATAAAAAATTACCTGGTAAGGGCACTGGATAAGCAGGACATCAGCACCTATGGCCTGAGTTTCTCCATCAAGACCCAGCATATGTCGCTGTTTACTTCCGTGGCCATCGAAAAGGCTAAGAAGGAAAAAGAAAGCGATGCGGACACCTTCAATATACTTTATTCCAAAGACTTCAATCCCAATCTTTCGGAGTATTTCTACTACGCGAAGAAGGTGCCCAAGGAAACCTTGCCTCCGCTATTAATTGAACTGAGCTATAAGTACTATGACCAATTGGAAGCCCGAAAGCCATCCGAAGCCACAGAAAGTGGTGTAGAAACGGTCGTGAAACAGCACCGTAAATACCAATGTGCTAATTGCCTTACGGTCTATGATGAAAAATTCGGAGACGCGGAAGCCGATATCCCATCAGGAACCTCCTTCATGAAGTTGTCCGATGCCTATTGTTGTCCGGTCTGCGATAGTCCGAAATCTGCCTTTAAGTTAATCATGAGCTAGAAACGAATGAAACTAAGAATCAGTGGAAATACAATTCGGCTTCGGCTTACTCAAGCCGAAGTGGAGCAAATAGGAAGGGGGGAGCCTGTACGGCAAACCTTGACGATGAATGAGGATGTTAATTTTGGATATAGCTTGGCCACGGCGGCGGATTCTTTATCAATAAGTGCGCGTTACACACCCAACGACTTGGTCGTCTTCGTCCCTTCGACCCTCGCTAAGACTTGGACCGATACGGACTTGGTGTCGCTTCGGCATGTTCAAGGAGAAAACACGGATCATGAAATACTTATTCTGGTGGAAAAGGATTTTCAATGTCTGCACAAAAGACCTGATGAGGACGAAAGCGATAATTATCCGAACCCAAAGGCTCCCCAGCCACCTTCCCAATAACGATAATGGCCGGGGCACCTATCTGAGCTTCCTCTTGAATATTCAAGATATTTCCCATTTCCCCAAAAATGCGTCTTTCAGTGTCTTTGCTTCCATTTTGGATCACTGCAATGCATTCGTCCGTTCCCCTGTATTTCTTGAAGATTGCGACAATTTCCGGCAACTTCTTTACCCCCATCAAAATCACCACGGTAGCAGACGATTGCGCCGCTAAATACAGGTCCTTCGCTATACTCCCATCCGTCAATGTGCCCGTCACTACCCAAAAGCTTTCATTCACGCCTCTTTTGGTCAATGGAATACCGTTAAGACCCGGCACCGACACCGCACTGCTTATACCAGGAATGTACGCTACTGGAATCCCATGCCTATCGGCATAGGCTAATTCTTCATGACCTCGCCCAAATACGTATGGATCCCCGCCTTTAAGACGGACGACATGACCATGGGTATAAGCATAGTGGACAATAAGCTGATTGATCTCTTCCTGCGGTACGCAGTGCTTGCCTGATCTTTTCCCAACGAATAGTTTCAAGGCTTTTGCCGGGGCATGTGCCAACAACGCCTCATTGGCAAGGGTATCATATAACACCACATCAGCCGTATTCAGCGCGTTAACGCCCTTCAGGGTCATTAAATCCGGGTCTCCCGGCCCAGCTCCAAGTAGGGTGAGTTTTGGCTCGTGTGTCATCTCCGTCTTATTAATTACGTAATTTATAAAACAAATATAAGTATTTTTTACGTAATATTACGTAATATTAAAATAAAACTTTTACCTTAGCACTTGATTTCAGTATAACAACCATCGTATGACAAGGATAGCAGTAATCGGAAATGGAATGGTAGGCTATAAGTTTTGCGAAAAACTATGCGCTACCTCCAATAGAAAAGATTTCCAAATTACCGTATTTGGGGAGGAAACCTGGCCAGCTTATGATCGGGTACACCTAAGTGCTTATTTTTCGGGATCCACAGCCGATGATCTGATCATGGCTTCGAAAGGCTGGTATCAGGAAAATCAGATTGAACTGCTTACCAACGAACTGGTGGTGCATATAGACCGTGAGCATAAGAAAGTGGTAAGCCACAGTGGTGTGGAAGTTTTTTATGATAAACTTATTCTTGCCACCGGCTCTGCGGCATTTGTGCCACCGATCCCAGGAGTGGAGAAGACTGGGGTGTTTGTTTACCGTACCTTGGAGGATTTGGATGCAATCATGACGTATGGCAGAAAAGCGAAATCCGCAGCCGTGATGGGTGGCGGACTATTGGGTCTGGAAGCAGCCAAGGCGGTCATGGATATGGGACTAGAAGCCCATGTCATCGAATTCGCCCCCAGGCTAATGCCCCGTCAGCTTGATGCCGCAGGGTCATCCATCCTCCAATCAAAACTAGAAAGCCTAGGTATTTCAATTCATCTAAGTAAAAGTACGCAACAAATCAATGGAGAAGAGCAGCTAACGGGTTTACAATTTGCAGATGGCTCAGCATTGGCCGTCGATATGCTAGTGGTCTCGGCAGGAATCAAGCCCCGTGACGAGCTTGCCAAGGCATGTGGACTGGAAGTCGCTGCGCGGGGTGGGGTGGTTGTCAATGAGTTTTTGCAGACCACCGATGAATCCATCTACGCGATAGGGGAGGTTGCATCTTACAAAAACATGATTTATGGATTGGTAGCCCCGGGGTATGAAATGGCTGCCCAAGTGGTAAACCAATTGACGGAGGCGGAGGTCAAACCATTTTTTGGCTATGATATGTCTACCAAACTCAAGCTAATCGGTGTGGATGTAGGAAGTTTTGGAGACCCTTTTGGCGATGCGGAGCCTTCCAAGCCGATTGTTTTTGAAGATAAGGTAAAGGGAATTTACAAAAGGATTAACATCGCTGCCAATGGAAAAAAGCTTTTGGGTGGTATTCTGGTTGGCGATGCTTCTGCCTATGGCATGCTCCTGCAGATGGTACAAAATAACATGGCCCTGCCACCGGAGCCGGAGGCTTTGATTCTAGGAAACAGGGGCGGTGGGGAAATGGTCGGCGCCGGGGTGGAGAGTTTGCCGGACGAAGCACAGCTGTGTTCCTGTGAAAACGTCAGTAAAGGGGCAATCTGCATGGCCATTGAAAAAGATGGGCTGACACAAATCGCCGATATCAAAGCCTGCACAAAAGCCGGTACAGGATGTGGTGGCTGCCTTCCTATGGTCAATGACCTGCTCAAACATCAATTGAAGGTGATGGGCAAGCAGGTCAAAAATGTACTTTGCGAGCATTTTGACTATTCCCGGCAAGAATTGCTGGATTTGGTGAAAATCAAAAAAATCAGAACATTTAACCAATTAATAGACCAATATGGCAAAGGAGACGGCTGCGAGATATGCAAACCTGCGGTCGCCTCCATTCTTGCCAGTACGTGGAACGAATTGATTGTCAAACAAGATACCATCCAGGATACCAATGACCGTTTTCTGGCGAATATCCAGAAAGGAGGTTCTTATTCTGTGGTGCCAAGAATCCCCGGGGGTGAAATCACGCCGGATAAGCTGATTGTCATCGGCGAGATCGCCAAGAGGTATGGGCTTTATACAAAAATAACAGGTGGTCAACGGATAGATATGTTCGGTGCCAGGGTAGACCAGTTGCCGGATATTTGGGAAGAGCTCATCAATGCCGGGTTTGAGAGCGGCCATGCTTACGGCAAATCGTTGAGAACCGTTAAAAGTTGTGTGGGAACTACATGGTGCCGCTATGGTGTACAGGACGCTGTGTCTTTTGCCATACGCGTGGAGGAACGATACCGGGGACTCCGATCGCCGCATAAACTCAAAGGGGCGGTTTCCGGATGTATCCGTGAATGCGCGGAAGCCCAAAGCAAAGACTTTGGTATCATAGCCACGGAAAAAGGCTGGAATCTCTACGTTTGTGGCAATGGCGGATCGAAGCCACAACATGCCAAATTGCTGGTCACGGATGTGGATAGTGAAACCTGTCTCAAGTACATCGACAGGTTCCTGATGTTTTACATCAGGACGGCCGAACCCCTCACTCGTACAGCCACTTGGCTCAATAAATTGGAGGGGGGGCTGGACTACCTGCGGGATGTGGTGGTCAATGATTCCTTGGGTATCGGGGAAGAGCTGGAAAACGATATGGCGTTCATGGTCCAGACGTATTCCTGTGAATGGAAAGAGGTGGTGAATAATCCCGAATTGCGTGCCAAATTCAAGTCTTTTGTGAATTCGGATGAATCGGATCCCTCATTGGAGTTTCAGGAAATGCGGGGGCAAAAGATTCCAGCATCATGGAGTTAATTAACCCTAATTAGGGTAAATCCCTGTGTAAATCCGTAATATCGGCGTCATCTGCGTTCTATTTTTAGTTTATGCTAACCCGGCCACTGATTTATGAACAAACTTTAATAATAAGCAACAATGATTTTTGAATTGGAAAAATACAAAACAACGGAAGTAACCAAAGTGTCTACTTGGTATAGGGCGGCTCCGGTAGATGCCTTCCCGGAAAATGGCGGGGCTTGTATCAAATATAAAGACCTCCAAATCGCAATCTTCAATTTTGCAAGAAGAAAGGAGTGGTATGCTTGCCAAAACCTATGTCCCCACAAAATGCAAATGGCCCTGTCACGGGGCATGATCGGTTCGGATGCGGATGAACCCAAGGTTGCTTGCCCTTTCCATAAGAAAACATTCTCCCTCAAGTCGGGTAAAAACCTTAATGGTGAGACCTGCGACATCGCGACATACCCCATCAAGATTGAAGACGGATACGTTTTTGTGGGCTTTGAAGAGTAAGTAGGGGGTGTGAGATGTGAGACATGAGATTTGAGATTTGAGACATGAGACATGAGATTTGAGACATGAGATATGAGATATGAGATTGATGATTTAGATTTTGAATTATTGATTCATTGCTTACCTTTAAAGGTTTGAATGAGCCCTTCGGGGTTTTTACATTTTACTTTTTATTTAACGAGGAAATCAGGTGCTAACGGAAAAGCCGAAATTCGAAAATCTAGGAAGGTATTACCTGATTGCGTTGTGTGCCATTGCTGCCAGCATCATCATCAGCCAAGCATTGGTACAACAATACATTAGTGAACAGAAAAATGACTCCCGGGTGGTCAACCTTTCTGGCAGGCAACGGATGTTGAGCCAGCGGATTAGTAAATGTGCGCTTCTCCTTGGAACATCAGCAAACCCTGCTGACCGAGCAGAACGCCGAAACGAGCTGGAAACCGCGCTCGACGAGTGGCGCAAAGCCCATGATGGCCTGCAACATGGCGATGACGCATTGGGCGTGAAAGGCCATAACAGCAGGGCGATCGATGAGCTCTTTACCCAAATCAATGCGGACCACCAACAAATGGCAAGTGCCGCCCAGCGCTTGATCAACAACCTTACCCATGATATCAATATACCCGCGGATAGTTTACGGGCCGATATCAATACCATAATCAAACATGAAGGAGCGTTTCTTCGGGGTATGGATGAGGTGGTGTTTCAATACGATGATGAAGCCAAGACCAAAGTCATGGATCTCAAGAAGGTGGAAATATTCATCATGATTTTTTCACTTGGGGTAATCGTGATGGAGTTGTTTTTTATTTTCTTCCCCTTAGCACGGTCTATCCGCAAGACAATCGACAACCTTTCCGAAGCACGGGAGAAAGCAAAGAAGATGGCATTGGAGGTAAGTGCGCTATACAACTCCTTGGAGCAGGCTTATCAAGATTTGTTGGAAGCAGATGTGCGGGGCGAGGAGGATTTCATGTTGTATGCCAAGTGTGACGGAAACGGGGACTTCAGTCATTTTTATGATCGCTTTACAGCTTCCATGGAATTTGATATGGATAAACCCGCAAACTTGTTCGATTGGCTCCAAGAGCAGGGGCATAGCGAAGAACACCTACAGCGTATCAAGGACATGGTGTTGGTGGGGGAATCATGGAATGGAGGAATAAAAGTTACCAATACAGCCGGCGATTTCGTATGGCTCAAACTCAATATTGTTCCCACCATGGATGAACAGGGCAAGGTGGAAACATTGATGGTGATTGGTAGCGATGAGACGGAAAAAAAGGAAGCCATGGCCATTTCACGGGAGATTAACAGGGAGCGGATTGCAAAAAGTGTCAAGGAACAGCAATTTAGGTCGGCATTGATCCTAGAGGGGCAGGAGGAAGAACGCAAGCGGATATCCAGGGACATGCACGATGGAGTGGGGCAATTGCTTTCGGCCATGAAGTTCAACCTGGAGGGTATCCAATCGATTAACGCTGGGAAAGAACGTGAAAAGTTGAAAGCATCCCGGGAATTGTTGAAAAATGTGATTAAGGAAGTACGCAGGATTTCCTTCAACCTTACACCTAGTGCACTGTCTGATTATGGTATCGTCCGCGTATTGAGTAAATTTTGTCGGGAAATCACAAAAATATCCGGCCTCAAGGTAACGTTTGAAAATAAGACAGGGTTTCTCTCCAGGTTGGAAGGAAAAGTAGAAAACAATATCTACCGTATTGTGCAGGAAGCGGTAAATAATGCCATAAAATATGCGGAGGCCACGGAAGTAAAGGTTATTATTTCGCATAATTCTCAGTATCTTAGCTTGGAAATTAAAGATGATGGGAAAGGATTTGATATCAAAAAATTGGAGGAAAAAGGTCATTTTTCCGCTACAGGCCACGGTATCTTCAATATACGGGAGCGGGCTAATTTTATCAATGGCGATTGTCGGATTTTTTCTGTAGCGGGGCAAGGAACTACCATAAGCATCAACATTCCTTTGGAATAGATCAATAAATTCAATAAACGGATGGAACGTATAAAAGTCGTATTAGCGGATGACCATTTGGTAGTCAGGAGCGGTATCAAAAGCCTCTTGGAAGAAGAAGGGATCCAAGTCATTGGGTTGGCTTCTAACGGTGAAGAAGCGATTCATGCTGTACAAGAATTGCAGCCGGACTTATTGATCATTGATATCCGGATGCCTGTCATGAATGGGCTGGAGGCGACCAAAAAATTGACTGAATCATCCACCAATACGAAGGTACTTATCCTTTCGATGCATGATGATGAGGATTATATCCTCCAATCCATTGAAAGCGGTGCTAAGGGATATCTGCTCAAAGATACCAGCAGGGAAGAATTTATGAAGGCCATCAAGACCGTACAACAAGGCGGGAAGTATTTCAGTGGCGACATCAGCAACGTATTGGTCAACCGTTATTTGGATGTAAAACAGGGGAAAATCGGCAATAATACAACCCTATCCGGTAGCCATGACATCACCAAACGGGAGAAACAAATCCTCAAAATGATTGCCAATGGAATCGGAAACAAGGAAATTGCCGAGCAATTGGGAAAAAGTGTCCGAACCATCGAAACCCACCGCTTCAACATCATGAAAAAATTGAAGGTGAACAACGTGGTGGAACTTTTGAAGAAAATTGAAGAGCATGCAGACCTCACGATTTAAATTTTTGCTCCAATGCTTATAGACAACCATGGGAGAGTGACGAACTACCTGCGGCTATCGGTAACGGATAGCTGTAACCTGCGCTGCCAATATTGCATGCCGGAGGAAGGGGTGTCCTTTGCCAAGCGGAGCGAGTTGTTGAGCTGGGATGAGCTGTTTACCTTAGCCAAGGTTTTTGTGGGCATGGGGGTCAATAAAATCCGGATAACGGGTGGAGAACCGTTCGTCCGGAAAGGGCTGATGTCTTTTCTGGAAAAATTGGCTTACCTTCCCGGATTGGACGATATCTCCATTACAACCAATGCGACTTTAATAGGCCCTCATATCCAGGCATTGAAAAAACTCCATATCAGCAGCATCAATGTTAGCCTCGACAGCCTGGACAGGCAGCGTGTACACGCCATCACGAGAAGGGATAGTTTTGATACTGTAATCGCCAATGTCCATCAACTGGTCGACCATGGTTTCGATGTTAAGTTGAACTGTGTGGTGATGGCTGGCATAAATATCGATGACATTATTCCCTTTGTCCACTTTGCCAATCAAAACCCTATCAATGTACGTTTTTTGGAAGAAATGCCTTTCAATGGCCAATCTATCGGCGGGAAGGTATTGGAATGGGACCATGTGCGGATTCTGGCGCTTATCAAATCACATTTTCCAAGGATCGAGAAACTGCCCACGTCCCAATCTTCCACTTCCGTAAACTATAAAGTGCCGGGAGGCATGGGTTCCTTTGGGGTTATCCCCTCATTTTCCAGGACGTTTTGCGGAACATGCAATCGAATACGGGTATCAGCCAAGGGGCATCTACAGACTTGCCTCTATGCAGCAGAGACCGTCGACCTGAAACCCATGGTGAGAGGGATACTAGATCCTGAGGGATTGGAGTCCAGTATCTATGCTGCAATCCAATCCCGGTATAAGGATGGCTTCGAAGCGGAAAAACGACTGACAAACATACAATCAATGACACTCATCGGAGGGTAGGCAGGATGGAGAAAATGAGATACAAGGCCAAAACGGGGGTTAGTATGCATGCAACAAGTAGACTATATGGCTTGGTTTTGGCCGGGGGAAAAAGTATCCGGATGGGCAGAGACAAAGGCGCTCTTCAATATCATCAAACCAATCAGCGAACGTACTTGTATCGGATGCTAGATCAGTTTTGTGCTGAAACCTATATCAGTTGTCGCAGTGACCAGCAGCATATCATGGATTCTGGCTTGCCCCACATCGTAGATAAAAACGTGTATGGGGGGCCATTGAATGGGATGCTAACAGCCCACCGCGCCCATCCGAATAGGGCTTGGTTAGTGGTGGCTGTTGATTTGCCCTTCCTCAGCGCACAATCCATCCAATCGTTGGTTGAAAATAGGGATCCCAAAAAAGTTGCCACGGTATACGCCGGACATGGGTCAAACCTGCCGGAACCATTGGTCGGTATATGGGAACCGCATGGGTTGGCCTTATTAGCGGAATCCATATTGGAAACAACGAACAGGAGCCCGAGAAATTTTTTGATAAATGCAGATACCAAGCTAGTAAGTCCGGAAAATGATCTGGAACTGTTCAACGCCAATTCCCCTGAAGACTATGAAGAAGCTAAAATTTTATACAGTAGAGGCGTAATATAGCAAGCGATGATTTCAGTAACCGAAGCGAAAACGTTGCTCAAGCAGCAAAAATTCACCTTGAAGACAGGGGGCCTTCCGCTGCGCGAAGCGGCAGGGATGGTGCTTGCCGAAGATATATATGCCCCGCTCGATATTCCTGCTTTTGACCAATCTTCCATGGATGGTTATGCCTTTTCCTTTGCGGATTGGTATGAACACCAGGTATTGCGCGTGGTGAATGAAGTGCCAGCAGGTAAAAACGAGCAGCTTTCCATAGCTCCGGGCGAGGCGGTGCGTATTTTTACAGGTGCGGCACTACCTGATGGGGCAGATACGGTGGTCATGCAGGAACGGACGGAAGTGGATGCAGGTTCCCTGCACATGCAGGATCAAGCGCTTGCCAAGGGCAACCATGTGCGACTAAAGGGAACCGAAATAAAGCAAGGAGAGCTGGCTATCATGCGAGGCACGCATCTATCCCCCGCAGCCATTGGTTTCCTTGCTTGCATGGGCATGCCAACTGTGTCCGTGTTTCTTCCTCCTAAGGTAGCCCTCATCGTCACGGGCGATGAACTCCGTCATGCAGGAGAAACACTCTTGCATGGACAAGTCTATGAAGCATCATCTGCTATGCTACATGCCGCCATGAATCAGATAGGTATACGGGATATCCAACATGTGGAGGTGCCCGATTCACCAGAAGCCATTGAGCGGGCATTGACCATGGCATTGGATAGTTATGAGGTCGTGCTGCTTACAGGGGGCGTAAGTGTGGGTGACTATGATTTTGTGGTGCCCGCAACCAGACGCTGTGGTGTGGAACAGCTATTCCATCGGGTGCAACAACGTCCGGGCAAGCCATTATTCTTTGGCAGGAAAGGCAATCAGCCGGTGTTTGGACTGCCCGGTAACCCGTCTTCGGTATTGACTTGTTTTTATGAGTATGTATGGCCACTGCTCCGTAAATTGAGCGGCAAGGAAGAGCAACTGGTTGCGCTATCCGTGCCCCTGGAACATCAGCACACAAAAACGCATGCGCTGACCCATTTCCTGAAGGCTCAATTTCAGGATGGCAAAGTGGATATTTTGTCAGCTCAGGAATCATTTCGCCTCCGATCCTTTGCTACAGCAAACTGCTTGGTAAAACTCGATGAGACGGTAAAGACCTATCAGCCCGGCGAACTTGTTGAAATTCATTTATTGCCTACCCATGGATAGCATCATACTCTTCTACTTACTTTTATTTAGCATCGCCTTCCTATATGCATCTGTAGGTCACGGAGGCGCAAGCGGTTACCTGGCCTTGATGGCGTTGTATGGCATGAGTCCAGCGGTTATGAAGCCGACCGCATTACTGTTGAATCTCTTTGTATCCATGGTCGCCTTTATCTATTATTATCGGGCCCATTATTTCGTGGGAAAGCTATTCCTGCCGCTAGCCTTGGCTTCCGTACCTTTAGCCTTTTTGGGGGGAAATATAGCGGTGGATGCTGCGGTATATAAGTTATTGCTGGGGGTATTCCTGTTGGTTCCTGTGGCGCGCTTCCTGTTTTTCAAGGATATCAAACCCCGTGCTGGTGTATCACCAAAAACAAGTTGGCTCATCCTTATTGGCGGAGCGATCGGTTTATTATCCGGCTTGCTTGGGATTGGTGGGGGAGTGATCCTATCGCCCATTTTATTGCTGCTGGCTTGGACAGACCAAAAGCAGGCTGCAGCAATAAGCGCCCTGTTTATTTTTGTCAATTCATTGGCAGGATTATCCGGGCAGCTTATGCAAGGTGCCACATTTTACCCGGATATGATTGCTTACGTCACCATAGCCTTTGCAGGTGGACTCGCTGGATCTTATTTCGGTGCCAAGAAGTTCCAACAGCGCACCATCAAACTTTTACTGGCCATGGTATTGTTGGTCGCCTCATTTAAGTTATTTTTACCTTATCTTTTATAATAACATATGGAAATCTCCGTGTTTTTTTTCGGACAGTTAACAGATATCATAGGAAGTCGACAAGTAAGGCTATCGGATGTTTCGGATACGGATGCGCTGGAAAATACGCTTAAGGCGCGCTATCCCATGCTCCGACAGAGCAAGTATGTGATTGCTGTAAACCGTAAAATCATCCGGGAAAAGATGGACCTTACGTCAAACGCTGAAGTAGCCCTTTTACCTCCATTTTCCGGAGGGTAAAACACGCTATTCAGGTATATGCAGAAAGTAATGAAACGGCTAAATAAACTGATTTTTTTCAACCAGGGGGCGATACCTGCAACGCGCATAGCGGACATCATCCAACACCATGGCAGTGACATAAGTATAGGTGCTTATAGTATTTTTTTGGGGCAAGTGCGGGCCGATCTTGCGGGCAATGACCAGGTTTCGGCCATTTCGTACACCGCTTATGAGGACATGGCACTGGAAAAAATGGAAGCGATAGGCGATGCGATTTTTGAAAAATACGCTATCACAGGAATGGAAGTCATCCATAGCCTTGGGGAGGTAGCTACGGGTGAAATATGCCTTTGTGTGGTCCTCACCGCTGCTCACCGGAAGGCTGCCATGGATGCCTGCAGTGAAACCGTAGAACTCATCAAAAGCGAACTACCAATCTGGGGAAAAGAGCACCTCACCAAGGAAGGCCATCAATGGAAAATAAACACAACAAATGGTAAACATCACACATAAACCTTATACACTCCGCAAGGCTGTGGCTTCGGCCATTGTACGAACATCCAAAGTGGAAACGATACAAGCCGTCTTGGAAAACAACGTACCCAAGGGGAATGTGTTTGAATTTGCACGTGCGGCAGGCTTACTGGCGATAAAAAAGACCAGCGACCTCATCCCTGATTGCCATCCATTACCCATTGAATACGCAGCAGTACGTTACGATACCGATGGATTGGATATCTGTATTGAAGTGGAAGTGCACACCATCTATAAAACCGGGGTAGAAGTAGAGGCGATGCACGGAGCGATGCATGTAGCGCTGACCATATATGACATGCTCAAACCCATTGACAAGGAATTGGTAATCACCACCGTAAAGCTCAACAGCAAAGAGGGGGGCAAATCATCTTTTTCTGAAACAGTAAAAGACGGATTCAAATGTGCGGTCATCGTATGTTCTGACCGTGTGGCGGCAGGCACGAGAACCGACAGCTCAGGAAAACGCATTATCGAAAAACTGGAAAAACTGGGAATCGATACGAGCACCTATGAAATTATTCCCGATGAGAAATCCCTTATCCGTGATAAGGCTTTGCACCTATATGAAGAAGGCTATGACTTATTACTGTACACTGGAGGTACGGGGCTATCACCACGGGATGTGACACCTGACGCCTTGCGACCCTTACTCGACGTTGAGGCGCCGGGTATCATGGAAGCTGCAAGAAATTATGGGCAACAACGCACACCCATGGCCATGTTTTCAAGGGGCTTGGCAGGTTTCAAGGGTAAAATGCTGATCATCACCCTGCCAGGATCGCCAAAAGGGGTGGAGGAAACAATGGATGCCATGTTTCCAACCATCTTACATGCCTTTAAGATCCGGGAGGGTTTCGGACATTGAGCCCCCGTTTTTTAAGCGGTTTAATTTCACAAAGCTTAAACACCCCTCTTCACTGTCCCGATTTGCCCCCGTAACTTTTTGTTGATTAGCTATAGTTTTGTCCTCATGAAGCTATTATTTCCACGAGAACAAAAAACAGGAAGCAAGCGATGGCTAGCCATGGCATATGGTTTGTTGTTGAGCTTAAGTAGCCAAGCCCAATCCAACGATTGGGAAAACCCGACGTTAGTAGATATCAACAAGGAAGCCCCCAGGACGACCTTCATGTTGTACCAAGATGAACAGCAGGCCAAAGTGGATGATTACGCGCAATCGCATTTCCATCAGTCGCTCAATGGGGAGTGGAAATTCAAATACGTCGAACGAATGTCAAACCGGCAACGGGATTTCCATCGCCAGGATCTTAACGACCAACACTGGGATCGCATCAATGTGCCCTCCAATTGGGAAATGGAAGGTTTCGGCACCCCCATCTATACCAATATTGCTTATCCTTTCCCCGCCAACCCACCTCATGTGGGCGAAGATGTTCCAGTAGGCACCTACCGGAAGACATTTACCTTGCCTAATCATTGGCAAGAAAAGGAAATCATCCTCCATTTCGGTTCCATTTCAGGATTGGCAGAAGTTTACCTCAATGGAAAAAAAGTAGGCATGTCTAAAGTAGCTAAAAGCCAAGCAGAATTCAACATTACGCCCTATCTCGTGGCTGGGGAAAACCTGTTGGCAGTACAGGTATTCCGTTGGCATGACGGAAGCTACCTGGAGGATCAGGATATGTGGCGGTTAAGCGGCATCGAGCGAGATGTATTTCTCTTCGCTCAACCGAAGACAACGATTTGGGACTTTTTTATCACGGCAGATTTGGATGACCGGTATGAGCAGGGCCTCTTCGAAGCCGAAATTACACTCAGGCATTTCATGAAGAGCGCTTTCGGCAAAGGAAAGGTGAACGTATCGTTGCTGGATAAATCCGGACAGTCGATATATGAAAAGACCGTTCCCTTTACCAAGGGTACCGATAGCATACCATCCATTAAGGTGTCAGGAACGGTGAGCAAACCACTCAAATGGAGTGCCGAACACCCAAACTTATACGATTGCGTCATTACCCTGCTGGATGATGCCGAGCAAATAGTTGCCGTTGCAAGCAGCAAGGTAGGTTTCAGAAAAGTAGAAATCAAGAATGCACAGCTACATATAAATGGGATGCCTATTTTGGTAAAAGGCGTAAACCGGCATGAGCATAATGAACGCACGGGCCATGTGATTTCCTCGGAAAGTATGCGTAAGGACATTGAAATGATGAAGAAATTCAATATCAATGCCGTGCGCAATAGCCATTATCCTAATCACCCTATGTGGTATAAACTATGCGACCAATACGGCATCTACCTGGTCGATGAAGCCAACATCGAGACGCATGGCATGGGTGCCGAATGGCAGGGATGGTTTGACAAAGCCAAGCATCCAGCCTATCGCCCGGAATGGAAAGCTGCTCATATAGACCGTGCCCATAGGCTGGTGGAACGTAGTAAAAACCACCCCAGTATTGTCATTTGGAGTTTGGGCAACGAATGTGGCAATGGGTCGGTATTTTTTGAGATGTATAAGTGGATCAAACAACGCGACAACACCCGTTTGGTACAATCCGAACAGGCTGGTGAAGCCGAAAACACGGATATTGTAGCGCCTATGTATCCCGGTATGCAAAGCATTTGGAACTACGCCAAGGCTACCGATAAAACCCGCCCCTATATCATGTGCGAATATGCCCATGCAATGGGCAATAGCACCGGGAATTTTCAGGATTTATGGGACATTATCCTTCAATATCCGCATTTACAAGGCGGCTTTATCTGGGATTGGATGGACCAAGGTATTTTGACCTATAGTGAAGACAATACGCCCTATTGGGCATATGGAGGCGATTTGGGAAGTTACTCCCTTCCTAATGATGAGAATTTTTGCGCAAATGGATTAATTTCGCCAAATTGGACTCCGCATCCAGGGCTGTTTGAAGTGAGGAAAGTATACCAAAATGTGCTTTTCAAAGAAGTTGATTTGGCTACGGGGAAAATTAATGTGCAAAATCTGTTTGATTTTACTGATTTAAGTGCATATTCATTCCATTGGGAATGGGTGGTCGATGGTGAAAAGATTGAGCAAAAAGACTTCACGTTATCGCTCTCCCCGCATCAACAGAAAACCATTCAATTGGATATGCCTACGGTTCAATCGGATAAGGAATGTTTCCTCAATGTGTATGCGTTAACCAAGGAAAGTAAAGACATGTTGCCAGCAGGCCATGAAATTGCCCGTGAGCAGTTTAAAATCTCAGGTGATTTTTTCACCAATCAGCAGCTCAGTCAAGGGAAACTGGAAGTGACCCAGGAAGAAGGAAAGCTGAAGTTCAAGTCGGGCAACATCAATGGGGAATTTGATACCGACAATGGACAGCTTACCTGGTTGGGTATCGACAACCAACGGGTGTTGCAGCACTATCCATCACCTTATTTCTGGCGTGCACCAACAGACAACGACTTCGGCAACCACATGCCTGCTCATCTGGGAATTTGGCGAAGCGTACATGAAAGTCGAAAGGTGAAGCAAGTAACGGTGGGCGACCAAACTGCTGAGGGGATTTCAATAGTGGTAACGTATGAGCTGACCGGTATCCAAGTGCCCTACACCGTAGCATATCTTGTGCAAAATGACGGATCAGTGCGCGTGACTGCCACCATGGATATGGAGGGGAGGGATTTGCCTGAGCTTCCCCGTTATGGCATGCGCATGGTATTGCCGGCACAATATAGCCAGCTTTCCTACTATGGTAGGGGCCCTTGGGAGAATTATATCGACCGCTATACGGCAAGTTTTATGGGGATTTACAATGACGATGTAGCCAACCAATATATTGGAGCTTACATGCGTCCACAGGAAAGTGGCAATAAGATCGATGTACGCTGGTTAAAGCTGACCAATGGCCAAGGCAAGGGAATACGCATCACGGGCCAGCAGCCAATTTCCTTCAGTGCAATCAATCATAGCGTGGAGGATCTTGATCCGGGGCTCACGAAGAAGCAGCAACACCCGCATGAATTGAAGCCGGGTAATGCCGTGTTTCTGCATGTAGACCTGAAACAACGGGGTGTAGGGGGTGACGACAGTTGGGGCAGACTTCCGCATGAACAGTATCGGCTTTTGGAGAAAAAATATACCTATTCTTATACAATCCAATTGATAAAGGAGTAATAGACGGAAAGATGAAAATTGAACAATCCCTATCGGCCCTATCCTTGAAAGGCAGCTTGCTATTGTTGACCCTATTGCTATGCGGCAATGGGCTAGTGGCACAACAAGACGGACAGGCAGACCGGGAACGCTGGCTGCAATACCTCGATCAGCTGGCGCGCCCCGTACTCAAAAACTTGGCTGAAGACCGGCTGAAGGAATATATGCCCGTGGAATTGGCCCCCGGTATTGATAATAAGGCACATCGTACACAGGTAGCATACCTGGAGGCATTTGGGCGTACATTGAGCGGCATTGCCCCTTGGCTCCAGCTCGAAGGCGGGCAGCCAAGTGAAGTGGCTTTGCGCGCCCAATTCCGTGCGTGGACATTGAAGGCCATCGCCAATGCAGTAAACCCGGAAGCCAAGGATTACCTGCTATGGAAAGGCGGACAGCCATTGGTGGATGCTTCTTTTTTTGCATTAGGCTTGGTACGTGCCCCATGGATTTGGGAAAATTTGGACGACACCACACGTGAACGGGTGGTGTCAGTTTTGTTAACTACACGGGATGTAATGCCAGTATATAGCAACTGGATCTTATTTTCGGCAATGGTCGAAGCTTTTTTTTGTCGGTATGACCTTCCATATGATCCCGTGAGGATAGAATATGCGCTCCGCACATTTGACGCACAATGGTACACCGGTGACGGTATGTATGCCGATGGTATGGATTTCCGTATGGATTACTACAATAGCTATGTGATTCAACCCTATATGCAGGCCATTCTAGCTGTATTGCAGGGTAAGGGCAAAAAATATGAATGGGTGTCAAATGATTTTGCCAAGATCAGCAGGCGGTATGCTGAATTGCAGGAACGTTTCATCCACATTGACGGCTCATTTCCCGTAGTTGGGCGCTCTATTGTGTACCGGGGAGGGGCTTTCCAGCATTTGGCTGATATGGCCTTACGGAAGAAACTGCCGGATTCGTTGCATCCTGCACAGGTAAGAAGTGCGCTTACCGCGGTCATCCGTAAAACCAGCGAGTCCTCAAGTACGTTTAATGCTGAGGGATGGCTCACCATCGGCTTGTATGGAACCCAACCCGCTTTGAGTGATTTCTATATTACTACAGGAAGCTTATACCTCTGCTCCGCAATACTGTTGCCGCTTGGTCTGCCGGAAACGGATGAATTCTGGCAAGGGGGTTACAAACCCTGGACAGCTGTAAAAATATGGAGTGGGGAAAATGTCGGAGCCGACCATGCGTTGGATATTAAATGAGGTAGTTGATATGCTTATTCGAAATATACTGATCGTTGCATTGCTGATTGTTTTTACCGGTGCGACTAGATCACAGGATCTCCCTGACAAAGAACAAGTGCTGCAATCGCTTCACCTGGCCAACCGGTATTGGCAGACCAATCACCCTCCCCAACAATGGGCATTTTGGGACGTCGCCGCTTACCATACGGGTAACATGGAAGCCTATCGAATCACCAAGGAACCGCAATATCTCCGCTATTCGGAGGCTTGGGCCAACCATAATCAATGGAAAGGAGCCAAATCCGATAATCCTGCCAAATGGAAATACAATTATGGTGAAACGGATGAGCATGTGCTTTTCGGAGATTGGCAGATTTGCTTTCAAACCTATATCGATCTTTTCCATATCGAGCCAGACAGCAATAAAATCGCTCGGGCTATGGAGGTGATGGAATATCAGATGAGTACCCCCAACAACGACTATTGGTGGTGGGCGGATGGTTTATATATGGTCATGCCCGTGATGACCAAGCTCTACCATGTGACAGGTAATCGGTTATACCTCGAAAAATTGCACGAATATTTTTCTTATGCTCATGGCATTATGTATGATAAGCATGAAAAGCTATACTATAGGGATGCCAAATATGTGTATCCCAAGCATAAATCAGCTAATGGCAAGAAAGATTTCTGGGCTAGGGGAGACGGCTGGGTATTTGCGGGCTTGGCTAAAGTATTGCAAGACCTGCCGAAGACCGACCCACATAACGCAGCATACGTCGCCATCTATAAACGCATGGCCAAGGCTATTGTAAAGGCGCAACAAGCCGAAGGCTATTGGACACGAAGCATGCTCGACCCGGCGCATGCACCCGGGCCGGAAACCAGCGGTACGGCATTCTTTACCTATGGATTACTTTGGGGCATTAACCACGGATACTTAAAAGAGCGTACTTACTTGCCCGCAGCATTAAAGGGCTGGAAATACTTATCCACCTTTGCTCTTCAGGAGAATGGAAGGTTGGGTTATGTGCAACCCATAGGCGAACGGGCCATTCCGGGACAAGTGGTGGACACCAATTCTACCTCCAATTTTGGTGTAGGGGCATTCCTGCTGGCGGCGTCAGCGCTAACGCAGTATTTGGATGCAAAAGAGGTAGAATGAAGGGTGAAGTTCAGTATATTGCGATTGTTTTAGCTATTGTCGACTAATATTGATCTATGATAATGATGTTGAGCATACCGATGAGGAAACGATTAATTGTCCTATTTACATTCATTATATCCATAACGGTGTTGAAGGCCCAAGATAGTGTATACGCTTTCTCCTATTTCAAAGGCAATGGGGAAGACGGTCTTCACTTGGCTTATAGTGGAGATGGGTTTATTTGGATCGCATTGAATAACGACCAGTCTTTCCTCACTCCGGAATTGAGCAAGGATAAACTGATGCGCGACCCGTGCATCATTCGGGGAGGCGACGGCCGTTTCCACATGGTGTGGACGGTGAGCTGGACTGATCAGGGAATCGGCTATGCAGCTTCTGATGATTTGTTGCATTGGTCCGAACAACACTATATCCCTGTGATGGCACATGAGCCGGGGGCCAGGAATTGTTGGGCACCGGAGGTTACTTATGATCCTGGAACTGGGACATATCTCATTTACTGGGCAACAACGATCCGAGGCCGTTTCCCTGAGACACAAGTAGACGCCGATGATGGTTATAATCACCGTATGTATTATGTGACCACCAAGGATTTCCAGACGTTCAGTGAAACTAAATTGCTTTATGAACCGGGATTCAATGTTATCGATGCCAGCATTGTGCAGCATGGCAAACAGTGGGTGATGTTTATCAAAGATGAAACCCGGGAACCTGCCCAAAAGAATTTAAAAGTCGCTTTCGCCAGTCAGCTCGAAGGTCCCTATACGGCGGCAAGCGAACCGATTATTGGCAACTATTGGGCGGAAGGGCCTACCGCCATGAAAATCGATGAAGAATGGGTGGTCTATTTCGATAAGTACACCGAGCACCAATACGGTGCAGTGGCGTCGAAGGATTTGACCAATTGGCATGAAGTTTCTGAAAAACTGGCGATGCCCCCCGGCATCCGCCATGGCTCTATCTTTAAGATTAGCAAGACGGAACTGGAAAGATTGCTTGATTGAACGCGGACGATACGGATCAGCGTCAGCTGTGTTCCATGATTAACTCATGCCGTCTTCCACTTCTTTGGCGCTCTCCTCCACTTTTTTGGCGAGCTCGGCCTTATAATTAAGCAGGTTTTGTGTAATTTGCTCATTGGATACGGCAAGGATTTGGGCTGCCAAGATACCAGCATTCTTAGCTGCATTGAGGGCGACGGTAGCTACAGGAATACCGTTGGGCATCTGCAAAATGGAAAGCACAGAATCCCACCCATCAATGGAATTGGAAGATTTTACCGGCACGCCGATAACCGGAAGATGGGTGATGGAGGCCACCATGCCCGGTAGGTGAGCGGCACCACCTGCGCCAGCAATGATTACCTTAAGACCACGAGAAGCGGCGCGCTTCGCATACTCAAACATCCGGTCGGGTGTGCGGTGGGCCGATACGATGGTCACCTCCACTCGTGCGCCCAGCAGTTTCAATATTTCCACGGCGTCCTGCATCACGGGCAAATCAGATTTGCTACCCATGATGATGCCCACTTCGGGCAAGTTATGCGTTGTCATCGCTATTGTTTATTTTACGTGATTACCTTGATTATCTGTTGTACTTTCCTTGCCGTACTAATGGCCATTTCACGGTCTTCATTAATGATGCATACATGACCCATTTTACGGAAGGGCTTCGTATATTTTTTTCCGTATAAGTGCAAATATACACCTTCCATCGCTAAGATTTCTTCCAGCCCTTCATAACGGGCCATCCCATCATGGCCCGCCTCACCAAGTAGGTTGACCATCACGGCATTGCTGCGCGTAGCGGTATTGCCGGGAGGTAGGTTGAAAATAGCCCGAAGATGCTGCGCAAACTGTGAAGTGAAATTACCTTCTATGCTTTGGTGCCCACTATTGTGTGGGCGTGGGGCAAGCTCGTTGACTAATAATTGACCATCTTTGGTTAGAAATAGCTCCACGGCCAGCAGCCCTACGATTTGCAGGTCTTCAGCTATTTTCTTGGCGAGCAGCTCAGCACGTTGTTGGATTTCAAAGGGTAGGGTAGAAGGTGATATCAGGAATTCAACTAAATTGGCCTCCGGATTGAACTCCATTTCCACGCAAGGGAAAGTAGCGACTTCCCCATCATCGTTTCGCGAAACGATGATGGCAAGTTCCTTTTCAAAATCAATCCATTGCTCAATAAGGCTGGGTGCTTCGAATGCCGTTTGGATATCGGATTCATGGATGATTTTTTTTACCCCCCTGCCATCATAGCCATCTTTGCGGAGCTTTTGGATGTACGGTAATGGTATGGATGCATTCGTTAGGTTTTCCTTTGACGAAATTAACTGGAATGGGGCCGTTGGGATGTTGTTTTGTTTGAAAAATTGTTTTTGAAGCCCCTTGTCCTGTATCAAGCGAATGATTCGAGACTGCGGGTATACCAATACACCGTCCTCTTCCAGCTTTTCGAGTGCATCCACATTGACTTTCTCGATTTCGATGGTCACCATATCCAATCCTTTGCCAAACGCATATACGGTATCGAAATCATCCAATGGCCCACATACAAAACGGTTGCATAGGTTACGGCATGGGGCGTTTTTGTCGGGGTCGAGAACATGGATGTTTACATTGAAATTTATTGCTTCTTGGATAAGCATCCGGCCCAGTTGCCCACCACCGAGGATACCCAACTGTAATTCGCCATAAAAATCTTTTGCCATATGCGGAGATGAATGTTTTTTGAGGTTAAGTGCGTGTTGATTGCAGTTTGTCGGCTACGATATGCTCCGTCTCTATTTTTTTCTGTAATTCCAAGAATGAACCAATAAGTGCTTCAGGTCTCGGAGGACAGCCCTGTACATAGATATCCACAGGAATAATCCGATCCACCCCCTTGACCACATGGTAACCATGTTGCCAATACGGACCTCCGCAATTGGCGCATGAGCCCATGGAAATCACATATTTGGGTTCGGGCATTTGCTCATACAGCCGCCGTATACGGTCGGCCATCTTAAAGGTGACGGTGCCAGCAATAATGATGACGTCCGATTGCCGTGGTGAAGGACGGGGAAACACCCCGAATCGGTCCAAATCGTAGGTTGCTGCCATGGCACCCATCATTTCTATCGCACAACAGGCAATGCCGAAGCTCATCGGCCACATGGACGATAGCCTAGCCCAATTGAGCAGATCGTCAAGTTTGGCGACGACCACCCCATTACTATCCAATTGCTTGTCTATACTCATGATGTTGTTCCTGGTTTTCTGAACTTCGGTTTGAATGTGGGTTTTTTTGTCTCACCCGCTGTACTGGGGGGATTCGTTGATTCGGATACCAATTCAAACCTTCTAACAGCATAACGCTCTTGATTCAGCCTGTCGTACATCGATTTAGGAATATTTACATCTACATGCGGGATCACCACTTGCGGTTTCACCCATTCGAGGTCGCCTTTTCTCCACACATACACTAATCCTACAATCAATATTCCAACGAATACGGCCATTTCCACTAAGGTGAACCATCCCCAACGTGGGTCTGCTGCGATCAACTCGGAGCGACCAAAGATGGTGGCCCAAGGAAAGATGAAAATCAATTCGACATCAAACAGCAAAAATACCAGTGCAATAACGTAAAAGCGTGAATTGAATTGTATCCAAGAACTTCCCATGGCTTCCTCGCCACATTCGTAGGTGCTCAGTTTTTCAAGAGTTGGTTTTTTGGGTGAAATGACTTTGCCCAATAGTAAGGTAAACAGTACCAACAACATACCCACCACCCCAATGAGGAGTATTTTGCCAAATTCGGTTAGTTGCACCGGGTCGTCCATATTTCAAAGATAGTGTTTTTTTTGTTAGGTGTCGGCGTTCGACTATAGGCCATCAGCTACTGGAAGTGCAGCAATCTAAAATCCTAAATCTAAAATTGTAAATCTAAAATCGTAAATCTAAAATCGTAAATCTATCCATTATTCATCACCCCATCGGCGTTTTCGGCATACCGCGCATCATTTTGGCCATTGAAGCAGGGTTTGACATCTGTTTCATCACCTTGCGCATGTCGCCGAATTGTTTCATTAGCTTATTCACCTCCACCAAATCAGTGCCTGAGCCTTTGGCAATCCGTGTACGGCGTTTTTGGTCGATGGTATCTGGGTTTTCCCTTTCATAAGGAGTCATGGAGTTGATGATGGCCTCGATGGGTTTGAAGGCGTCATCGTCAATATCCACATCTTTCATGGCTTTGCCTACACCGGGTATCATGCCCATAAGGTCCTTCATATTCCCCATCTTCTTGATTTGCTGGATTTGACTTTTGAAATCGTTGAAGTCGAATTTGTTCTTCCGGATTTTACGTTGCAACTCGGCGGCGTCCTTCTCATCGAATTGCTGCTGAGCGCGTTCGACCAACGACACCACATCACCCATGCCCAGGATACGCGAAGCCATCCGGTCGGGATGGAATACATCTAAGGCCTCCATTTTTTCGCCCGTACCGATGAATTTGATGGGCTTGTTTACGACGGACTTGATAGACAAGGCAGCGCCACCACGGGTATCACCGTCCAGTTTGGTGAGCACCGCACCAGTGAAATCGAGCCTGTCGTTGAACGTTTTTGCTGTGTTCACTGCATCCTGTCCGGTCATGGCATCCACCACAAAGAGGATTTCATGCGGCTGGGTGGCATCTTTCACCGCCGATATCTCATTCATCAGCGCCTCGTCGATGGCCAAGCGGCCAGCGGTATCCACGATGACCACGTTGTATCCGTTGCGCTTGGCTTCGGCTACACCGGCTTCAGCAATGCCGATGGGGTCTTTGGATTCGGTATCTGCATATACAGGTACATTAATCTGTTGCCCCAACACCTGCAATTGATCAATGGCTGCCGGACGGTATACGTCGCCTGCAACCAACAATGGGTTTTTACCTTTGGTCTCTTTTAGGTACTTAGCGAGTTTACCGGAGAAGGTGGTTTTACCGGCACCGTTGAGTCCGGCGATGAGGATGACAGTAGGGTTCTTGGATATATCGAGTTCGGTAGTGGTACCTCCCATTAGCTCCGTGAGCTCATCGTTCATGATTTTGGTGAGCAATTGGCCAGGGGAGATGCTGGTGAGCACGTTCTCGCCCAATGCTTTTTGCTTCACCTCATCGGTAAATGTCTTGGCGGTTTTATAGTTCACGTCGGCATCGAGCAGGGCCTTGCGAATTTCCTTCATGGTCTCCGCCACGTTGATTTCGGTGATGTTCCCTTGGCCTTTTAATACCTTGAAAGCCCTATCCAGCTTATCCTGTAAATTCTGAAACATAGTCAGTTACTTGTTGTAAAATTGAACGAAGTGCAAAGGTACAAAATCTGTTGGAAAAGTGGGTTGTGGTTTAATAAGATGGTAGGG
This sequence comes from Parapedobacter tibetensis, assembly GCF_024704835.1. Lineage (GTDB taxonomy): Bacteria > Bacteroidota > Bacteroidia > Sphingobacteriales > Sphingobacteriaceae > Parapedobacter > Parapedobacter tibetensis. The sequence continues at coordinate 315,460 of NZ_JAMXBE010000001.1, read as the reverse complement.
CAACAAAAAAGCCCGCCTTTTGCAAGACGGGCTAACTTAAATTATGAAAAAGAAAAAAGTCTTAATCCCTTCTACCCAGCAACATGCTGGCATAATAGAGTAGGGCAACCAATGAGGACAGTGCCGCCACCACATAAGTCATTGCAGCCCACCACAAGGCATCTTTGGCACCATTGTGCTCTACACTGCTAGCCATGATGCCTCTGTTGGTATTGAGCCAGGCCAATGCACGGTTGGAGGCGTCGAATTCCACCGGCAAGGTCACAAAGGCGAAAAGTGTGGTAATGGCCAATGCAGCCACACCGATAGCCAATACCCAAATATTGGTAGACATCGCCGCGATGATTACACCAATTAGCAATACCCAAGTAACTAATTTAGAAGCTACGCTAACCGCGGGCACCATGGACGAACGGAGCTGCAGCCAAGAATAAGCCTTAGCATGCTGTACGGCGTGTCCGCATTCGTGTGCGGCAACCGCAGCGGCGGCAATGCTCCTCCCGTTATAAACTTCCGGGCTGAGATTCACTGTGCGATTGGCTGGGTTGTAATGGTCACTAAGCCGACCTTCCGCCGAAATGATGTCCACATCATAGATGCCGTTATCATTCAGCATTTTTTGGGCAATGTCCTTGCCGGTCATTCCGCTGCTCAAAGGCATCTCCGAGTATTTCTTGAATTTGCTCTTGAAACGCCACTGGACAATCATGCTCACCAGCATGATGCCACCAAAAATTATCCAATATCCTATCATTGTCTTTTATTTTGCTTTAGTCGTTATTCGTTAATTCTCTTCTTACACCTAATACAAAAAACATACCGTGGTTGGATACGACAGCATGCTGTATATACATAATGCCCTACGAAGGTAGGAAATGCCGAAATCCTTTACAAATCAAACTTCTTTTTTCAAGAATGCGTGACAAAGTTGCATGGCACGCAACGGCGTCGCGACAAATTTGCATACGAGCAAATTGGTGAAAAGCGTAATATTGCATTTTTAACATTGACAAGGGATTGACCGCGAGAGAGGTGCCATAGGTGCCAGTGCAACAAAAAGGCTTAAAAATATTTATGGCTATAAGAGCCTGTTTAAAATTCATCTAATAATTTTTTTATGCCTCTTTTTGGCTGCATCTTCGTTAAATTTTCTCGCGATAGGCTTCCGGCTATCCCTTCGAAATTTGCCTCGATTCGCTCAAAAATAGCCTATAAAAAATTTTACAACATAAATTTAAACAGGCTCTAAGTTTTTAAGTAATTTTTTTTCTATTGTTCATAAAAAATGCAATATATTTGAATTAACTAAAATCACTAATCAAATTAATCTAATGAAAGCCTTAAAAATTATTCTGACTGTGATCGTGATACTTGTTGCGATTCCATTAATCGTAGCCTTGTTTATAAAAAAGGACTATGCCGTAGAACGTGAAGTGACCATCAACAAGCCCAAACAGGAGGTGTTTGACTACGTGAAGTACCTCAAGAACCAAGACAATTACAGCAAATGGGCCTCGATGGATCCTAACATGAAAAAGTCGTACCGTGGAACCGACGGAACCGTAGGGTTTGTGTCGGCCTGGGAAGGCAACAAGGATGTCGGTAAAGGGGAACAGGAAATCAAGAAAATCGCGGAAGGGGAACGAATTGATTACGAGCTTCATTTTATTGAACCCTGGGAGTCCATTTCTCCGTCCTACATGGCTACTGAACGTGTATCCGAAAACCAAACCAAAGTAAAATGGGGATTTAGCGGACGCATGGACTACCCAATGAACATCATGCTGGTGTTCATGGATATGGACGACATGATCGGAGATGACCTGAGCTCGGGGTTGGCCAGCCTGAAGCGAATTCTGGAGAATCAATAATGCATTCATGCCGGGTCTGGAAGCCAGATAGGTGAATTATTAATGGCAATACGTGCATTTTTACATAAACGCAAGTACGAATTATTGCTTTTTGCTTTAATTCAGCATTTATACATTGCTATCGTGCTTACTGATTTGCCGTTTTATACCAAGGTAATCTGGCCGATTAACATGTTGGTCTTGGGGGTAGCCAGCATTGGGGTTTTCCTTAAAAAGGGGAAATGGAAAAACACCGCTAGAAATTTGTTGTTCATTTTGGTTTTTGCCCTGCCTTTGGGTCTGCCCTTCGTGGCAAACGCCACATTGTTTATGGAGATTGCCAGCATCATATACGTGGTGTTCTTTGTCTTTATATTTTGGGAAATCATCCGGTTTTTGATTAAACCTGGATATGTCAATCTCGATATCATTTCGGCATCAGCATGTGGATATTTTTTGCTCATAGAGATGTGCGCTTTTCTAATGCAATTTTTGTTTTACCATAACTCCACCTCATTCACCAATGTAAGCACAGCAAGCACTGCATCTACTTACATTGATTTCGTTTATTATAGTACGATTACCTTCACCACAATCGGATATGGCGACATAACCCCCAGTACACACCACACAAAATTGGCTGCTTCGTTGTTTGGAGTTATTGGGCAATTTTATTCAGTGGTGCTGATTGGTATTCTCATTAGTAAATTTGCCGCAAATCAAGAAAAAAAATAGCGCTTATGCATATAGGAAGCCATTATAAGATTAAGGAATTTTTGCTGTGGACAAGGAAGAACATTTATTTGCTGTTGGCAATAGCATTTATATCTACATTCCTCTATGAGATGATGGGGTGGCGATGGCTGGGTATTCCCTGGGTTCCTGTAGCACTCATCGGTACGGCAGCTGCATTCATCGTTGGCTTTAGAAACAATGCCACCTATGACAGAATGTGGGAGGCCCGGAAGATATGGGGTGGTATTGTGAATAGCAGCCGCATCTGGGGAATCATGGTGAAGGATTATGTACGGCATGATCATCAAGAAACCGAAGATGAACTGCACCGGTCCCTGATCTATCGCCATATGGCTTGGCTTACTGCATTGCGATTCCAGCTCAGGCAACCTAAAAGCTGGGAAAACATCCAGCGCAAATCCTATAACCGTGAGTACGCAAAGTTGTATAAGGTGCCGGAATGGGAAGGAGACCTTGAGGAGGAATTGAAGGCTTTTTTAGCTAATACTGACAAACAGTATGTATTGGATAAAAAAAACCGTGCCACCCAGATTATCGCGTTGCAGTCAAAACAACTTAAAGCGCTGAACAGGAGCGGGGAGCTAGAGACGCTTCGTTATGTAGAGCTGGAGAAGGTGCTCCATGATTTTTACATTTTCCAAGGCCAGAGTGAACGGATTAAAAACGTCCCTTACCCGCGCCAGTTTGCCAGTATCAACCTATATTTTATCAGGCTCTTGGTATACTTATTACCCTTCGGTATGCTGAATGAGTTTGCCAGTATAGGCCCTCATTGGGTATGGCTTACCGTACCGTTCAGTGTCATTGTGGGTTGGGTGTTCACCTCCTTAGAACAGGTGGGTGAGTCAACTGAAAATCCGTTTGAAGGTGGGCCCAATGATATCCCGATGGCCTCACTGAGCCGAACCATAGAGATCGACCTACGGGATATGCTTGATGAGACGAACTTGCCTGAGCCGGTACAGCCGATTAATAATATTCTGATGTAGAGCTAATTACCTCCCAGCTCCTTGTTCTGCTGGAACAGGTGAACATCACGTTGTGGGAATGGTATGGAAACATTGTGTTGACGGAACTGTTTGTCGATGTCAAAGCGAATGGCGCTCCTGACGCGCGGTTCCCTGAAGCCATTGTCGATATAAAAATACACCTTGAAATCGAGGGAAGAGTCGCCAAAGTCCTCGAAAAGTACAAATGGCTCGGGTTGCTTCAATATAGCGGGGTTTTCATGTACGCTATCGAGCAGGATTTTTTTCACCAGCTCCACATCCGAACCGTAGGCTACGCCTACACTCACCGTTGAACGTACGATTTGGTTGTTCTGTGTCCAGTTGAAGATGATATCGCTCATGAATTTGTGGTTGGGGATGATCACCATCCGTTCATCAGGAGTGATCGCTTTGGTGGAACGAAGGCTTACTTTCTCCACTTTGCAGACATAGCCTTCAATTTCAATAATATCTCCGACACGAAGTGATTGGTCCAAGATAATCAGCACACCGGATATGAGATCCTGAAAGAGTTGCTGCAAAGCAAAGCCCAAGCCCAGGAAAATGGCGGCAGATGCGGTAAGCAATACACTGATGTTTACGCCTATTGCATTCAACGTAAACATGGTTACAAATAAGTAGACTAAGTATTGGATAAATTGGAAGATGCTGATGAACTTGCCTCTATCTTGCAGGGAAATCTTTTTGGTTATCGCCTTTCGAATAATGCGAAGAAGAAAGGCCGTGATGATAAAAGAAGCTACCAATGTGAGCAAAGCGCCCACCGTAAAGTTAATGTCTTCCGTTTTGACTAAGGTGAATTGGAAGATTTGCTGTATTTTATCCAGAATTTCCATATTGGACTACTTTTATTATCTATTGGATATGGCAGCCTGCAAAGCCCATTTAGAAAAAGTGTTCATCCGATAATTACTGTGGGAAAAGTAAGGTATCCGCTATGTTGGAAAACTCATCTGAAAACTTGTTCTTCAACACAGCGGACACCCTCTTTAGCTAGATTTTGACGTGAGGGAACTTATACGGTCATGATATCCTTTTCCTTGGCCTCGGCGATTCTGTCTATATCAGCTGTGTATTTGTCGGTCAGTTTCTGCACCTCGGTTTCCCCGTCCTTGATCTCATCTTCGGAAACACCATCGCTTTTTAGCTTTTTGATCACATCATTTGCATCTTTGCGGATATTCCGGACTGCCACGCGTCCTTTCTCGGCCTCTTCCTTCACCCTTTTAACTAGGTCTCGCCTGCGTTCTTCGGTCAGTGGAGGGATATTGAGGCGGATGATCGTGCCGTCATTTTGGGGCGTCAATCCGATATTGGCATCGAGGATGGCCTTTTCAATGACACCTAAGAGTGTCTTTTCCCAAGGCTGTATCACAAGCGTGCGTGCATCGGGCGTGTTGATGTTACTGACCTGTGAAAGGGGAGTGTTTGTGCCATAGTAATCCACATGAATGCCATCGAGCATGGAAGGCATAGCCTTTCCTGCGCGGATTTTAGTAAGTTCGGTCTCGGCATGTGCCACCGCTTTGTTCATTTGTTCGGCACTGTCGTCCAGTTGTAAGGATATCAGTTCGTCCATGGTTATGCATTTTTTTGGTTTGGTCAAAAATAGTCATTCTCGCACTAAAGTCCCAACGCGTTCTCCATTGGCCAAGCGGATGAGGTTGCCGGGTTTATTCATGTCAAACACGATGATAGGCAATTTGTTTTCCTGGCACAAGGTGAAGGCGGTCATGTCCATCACATTTAGCCCACGGTTATACACGTCCTGAAAAGAAATCTCATCGAAACGGGTGGCCGTAGGATCCTTGAGTGGGTCAGCGGTATAGATGCCATCCACACGAGTGCCTTTGAGCACTACATCGGCGTTGATTTCGATGGCCCTAAGCGAAGCAGCGGTATCCGTGGTAAAATAAGGGTTGCCAGTACCTGCCCCGAAGATGACCACCCTCCCCTTCTCCAAGTGACGTACGGCACGGCGCCGGATAAACGGTTCGCAAATTTGTTCCATCTTGATGGCAGTAAGCAATCGGGTTTTGATATCCACCTTTTCGAGGGCATCTTGCAAGGCCATGCTGTTAATTACTGTGGCCAGCATGCCCATGTAGTCGGCCTGTACACGATCCATCCCTGCCTTTTCCGCGCTGAGGCCCCGGTAAATATTGCCACCACCGATGACAAGGGCAATCTCCATGCCCTTATCATGTAATTCCTTGATGTCTTTGGCGTATTGCGATACACGATTGATATCGATACCGTAGTTTTGGTCGCCCATGAGGGCCTCTCCGCTGAGTTTGAGTAGGATGCGTTTGTAATTCATATATTCTTAAGTCTTGGAAGAGCTATTCTGAGCGCCAAAGATAAGAGATTTTTTTATACGCTTCACCCCCCCGCGATGACTTCTTGGTAATATTGCTCATATAGCGGCATGATATTGGCCAATTGAAAATCCTTGGCCCGCTCCAAGGCGGCTTCCTTGAATTGCTCCAAACGCGTGTTGTCTTCGAGGATATGGATGGCGTTGGCAGCCATGGAGTCCACATCGCCTACTTCGCTCAGGAACCCCGTCACGCCATTCACGTTCAATTCGGGCAGCCCGCCCGTATTGGAAGAAATGACAGGTACTTTGCAAGCCATGGCTTCCAGTGCCGCCAAACCAAAACTCTCGGAACCCGATGGCATCAGGAACAAATCAGATACCGAGAGGATTTCCTCGATGGCATCCTGTTTACCCAGAAAACGGATGTCGTTGGAGACACCCAATTCACGCGACAACTGTTCGGCGTTGGTACGCTCGGGGCCATCGCCCACCATGAGCAATTTGCTGGCCACTTTCTCCTGTACTTTTTTGAATATATGAATCACGTCCATCGTGCGTTTCACTTTCCTGAAATTGGAGGTGTGTACCAGTACCCGTTCATCGCCAGGAGCAATAGCCTGCTTGAAATGCTGACGAGGTTTGAGGCTGAAACGGCTGAGGTCAATGAAATTGGGTATCACGCGGATTTCGCGCTGGATATCAAAATGGCTCAATGTCTCCTCCTTCAGGTTCTGTGATACCGCAGTTACACCATCAGACTGGTTGATGGAAAACGTAACTACCGGACTGAAACTTGCATCCTTGCCCACTAAGGTAATATCTGTACCATGTAGCGTGGTCACTACAGGAATGCGAATGCCATAGGTGGCCAATATTTGCTTGGCCATGAAAGCTGCTGAAGCATGCGGTATGGCGTAATGAACATGGAGCACATCCAGCTCTTCAAACCTAACCACATCCACCAATTTGCTGGCCAAGGCCAATTCGTAAGGGGGGAAATCGAACAATGGGTACTTGGATATGCCCACCTCATGGTAATAGAGATTTTCCGAAAAGAAATCCAGCCGGGCTGGCTGGCTGTAGGTGATAAAGTGAATTTGATGGCCATTTGCCGCCAAAGCCTTGCCCAATTCCGTGGCAACCACACCACTTCCACCGAAGGTGGGGTAACATACAATGCCTATCTTCATTTGCTCCCGTGAATTAAATTGGATACAAAATACGGATAAATTTCTTGATGGGTAGTTCATCTGAACGTAAAAAGATTGGGATATTAGTAAGGAAATTACATCATGAAACCAATAAATCTGCCGGCCATTTGCCTAGCGATTCCAGTAAACGTTAAAAAACTAAAGAAATAATTGTGAAACTAATATATTAGTTATATATTTGCTTTAATAACATACGGCCCATTATTAACGCTATAATAACTATCCAATGAAACCGACATGATTAAAATAATCATTATTCACATTCCTGTCTATTTTTAACGGCGTTCATGAATGCTTCGCAGTTAAACCCACAGGGGAATGATTATTTTTAATCATCAAAGGTTCCATCTGGCCATTGAAAATTAAAAATAAACAGATGAAAGAACTAAAAGAATTGACCCGTGCAGAGGAACAGATTATGCAGGAACTGTGGGAATTGAATAAAGCTTTTGTCAAAGATATCATTGACCGCTTACCCATTCCCAAACCCGCATACAATACCGTATCCACCATCATACGTATATTGGAAACCAAGGGATTCGTGGCTCATGAAGCTTTCGGTAAGAGTCACCGGTATTATCCCCTTGTGTCCAAGGAGGAGTACCGCACATTTGCTACAGGCAAGCTTCTGCATGGCTATTTCAACAATTCGCCTAGAAACATGCTGTCTTTCTTTTTGGAAGAGCAAAAGCTTGACCTCAACGATGCGGATGAGCTTTTGAAGATGCTTGAGGCTGCAAGGAAGAAACGGAAGTGACGTAATAACAGAATTATGCACGATTAACACGCTAAGTTATGATGTACTTATTGCTCGCCAACCTATACCTTTGTATTTTTTACGGTTTTTACTATATTTTTTTACGTAGGGAAACCTCCTTCCAAGGGAATCGGATTTACTTGCTTGCCGGTTTGTTATTGGCGTTTACGCTGCCGCTTGTCGAACACGGCGAATTCGACAATACGGTGGTATACCAATACCGTTTGCCTGTCATCCAATTAGGAGATCCCGATACGGAGCAACTTGTGGCGGGTGTTGCGACAGCTGAGCCTCGACCTTCCATAAAAGAGTATGTGCCCATAGTATATCTAGTCGGCTGCACGATAGCGGCACTCCTTGTGATACTGAATATGGTGTATACGATAAGGGGCCTGAGAAAGCGAAATCCGGGGGAAGCTTATTCTTTTTTTGGAATCATCCGTATAGACCATGCGGCTTATGGAAGCCATAAAATCGCTTTTCATGAACAGATACATGCCCAGCAGTGGCACAGTGCGGATGTTGTCATCCTACAATTGGTCAAGATTCTCAATTGGTTCAATCCCGTGGTTTACCTATACGAGCGCGCATTGAAACTGCAACATGAGTACATTGCCGATGGGAAGACCGCAGCCGACGACCAAATGGCCTATGCACAATTGTTGGTGTCACGGGCGATGGGAGTGAGCGGCCCCGTTTTGGCCAATTCATTTTCAAGCAAAAAATTACTGAAACGTCGTATATCCATGTTATTGCGCGATAAGTCTCCAAGATATATTTGGCTACGCTACACGGTGCTGTTGCCGGTCGTGGTCGGAATGATCGTTTTTTCCATTGCCTGCAACCACCAGGGAAAGGGTATGGCAAACCAAACCACATCGGAAGCGGTGACAACCGCAACAGGCGACGCCAAAGCCTTTAAAGAGGAATTGGGTCGGCACGTTGATTATCGTGGAGAGGCCATGCAAAACAATGTTCAGGGGAGATTAGCCGTGACATTTGAGAAGACAGCGGGAAAGATGGAAGATATCCGATTCCTGAATGAATTTGGCCATGGCCAAGAAGAAGAAGTGCTAAAGGCACTTCAACGGGAAGAAATAGCGCAATTAGCCCCCGAAGGCAAGAACTTATTTATCATTACTTTTAGGATATCGGGTGTCGAACCGAGCGATATGTCCCCTCCGCCACCCGTTGCTGCTGAATATACCTCATTGGGAGATATTGTCATTATTGGATACGCCCCTGAATTGCCTCCTCCTCCGCCCGTGGAACCATCGCCAAGCAGGAACGGCGGTAACGACGTAAAGAGCCAAAAGGATCAAGTACTTCCACCTAAGGTGGATCAACAGCGTGCCGCCAACGTGGAGCAACCAGAAGTTGTTGAAATCAATCCGGATGTATTATTCCAAGTTGTTGAAGTCAACCCCGAACCTCCAGGTGGAATGCGCGCATTCATGGAATATATTAGCAAAAACTACGATTATCCACAGGAGGCAATAGAAGCGGAAGTCAACGGGCAGGTGCAGGTTTCCTTTGTGGTTGAAAGAGACGGTAGCCTCACCGATATCAAGGTGGTGAGGGATTTGGGTCATGGCACAGGTGAAGCGGCCATCCGCGTCTTGCAAAGCAGCAGCAAGTGGTCCCCGGGCATTCAGAACGGCAGATCGGTGCGGGTGGCCTACACCTTGCCGATCCGGTTAAATCTCCAATCATAGCAAGGACGAAGATGTGTGTCGGTGATCGATGTGAGAACCCGGACAATGAGCCGGGTTTTTTATTTGTCCGTTTTTAGTACCTTTGGCTACATACTAAATTATTTTTCACGACCCAATCACCTAACATGGACAACACCTCAGACACAGCGGCATGGATTACCAACGATGCAGCCGTATTCGGCTTGCTGATGGTCATACTGGCTGTGGTTTTTTATACGTCGAATAGCAAGCATCCAGGTTTTAGAAAATTTTATGCCATTCTTCCGCCCCTACTGCTTTGCTATTTCGTGCCGGGTTTGTTTAATTCGTTCGGCGTGATATCAGGCGAAGATTCCGAATTGTATGGGATGAGTTCAAACTACTTATTACCTGCCTGCTTGGTGTTGTTCACCCTCAATATCAACTTCCGGGAAGTATGGAAACTACGAAAGAAAGCGGGGCTGTTATTCTTCACGGGGATGGTGGGCATCGTGTTGGGTGGCCCGTTTGCCGTGTGGCTGTTTTCACTGTTTGCTCCGGAAGTGGTATCGGGTGAGGTTTGGAAAGGATTGGCCACGTTGGCTGGATCCTGGATAGGGGGCGGAGCTAATCAGGCGGCCTTGTTTCGAATTTTCGAACCGCCACCGGAAATTTTTGCTGCGGCGGTAGCCGTAGATGTGTTTGTAGCCTATGGTTGGATGGCCATTTTGCTCTATGGCGCGGGCAAACAAACGCAACTCGACCGTTACTTCAAGGCCAGTGGTAATGAAGTGCAAGAGCTTACCAAGCGGATGGAGGAACATGGCGGACAAACAACCAAAGTTGCCGAAACCAAGGATTATATCGTGATGTTAGGTGTTGCCTTTGGCGTTACAGGTATTGCCCATCTATTATCAGGCAATATTGCAAATTATATTGCTACCCATGCCCCCCAGCTTGACAAATTTAGCCTCACTTCAGGGTTTTTCTGGCTGATTCTATTGGCCACCACGATGGGTATAGGCTTGTCATTTACGAAGGTGCGTAGGCTGGAAAGCATGGGCGCCTCACGCTTGGCCACCGTTTTTCTATACATCCTTATCGCCACCATCGGCATGCAGATGGATGTTTTTGCGGTTATGGATAACCCAGCATTGTTTCTGGTAGGGGTAACCTGGTTGTTGTTCCATGCGGCGCTGCTTTTTGTTGTTGCGAAACTCATCAAGGCCCCATTCTTTTTCTTCGCCATTGGCAGTATGGCCAATATCGGTGGAGTGGCTTCCGCGTCGGTCACCTCGGGTGCATTCCATCCAGCATTGGTTCCGGTAGGGGTATTCATCGCTGTATTCAGTTATGCCCTGGGTACCTATGCCGGATACTTTTGTGGAATATTGATGCAAATGGTGGCACCGTGATTTTTTGGGGCGAGGAGACTGCCAAGGAATTTACGGCTTATTCGAATCTACAACCAACCGCTTGTCTCGGTTGGCTACTTCCCATGCGGTATGGAAGACTAGGCGTGCACGCTTGGCCAGCATGTTAAAATTGATTTTATCAACGGTATCTGCCGGTGTATGGTAATCCGGATGTAATCCGCTAAAATAAAAAATGACTGGAATTCCGTGCTTCGCAAAATTATATTGATCTGAACGGTAGTAAATCCGCATCGGATCTTTCGGATTGTCATACATATAATCCAGCTCCATATGGGTATATTCCGCATTCGCATGCTCGTTGATTACCTTCAATTCGGAACTCAGTTTATCCGAGCCGATAGCATGTACATAATTATGGTTGCCGTGTAAGTGCTTATCATCGATCCTGCCAATCATATCCGTATTCAGGTTTACCACGGTGTTTTCTAATGGGAACACCGGATTGCGGGAATAATAGTTCGAACCCAATAGCCCTTTTTCCTCCGCCGTAACGGTCATAAAAAGTATACTACGCCTTGGCCCATGGCCGTCTGCCTTTGCTTTGGCAAAGGCGCGGGCGATTTCCAATACACCCGTAGTGCCCGAACCATTATCGTCCGCTCCGAAGAATATCGTGCCATTTTGGTTTCCCTCATGGTCATAGTGCGCTGTGATAACCAGTAGCTGATCTTTGAGGTCGGTACCTTCGAGATATCCCAATACGTTGTTGGAAATAAACGGTTCGGTTATGGAACCAAACGTCGTATTGAGCTTGGCTTTGTAGTTTCTACTTTGGCTTTTTTGTGTATGATCAATTTTTTCCTTCAATTCACCGACAGTGGTCTTAGCATTGGCCAGCAACAGGTCGGCCATTTCGGTGCTGATATTGGCGACGGGCGTGGTATTAGAAGTCGACGTGGCAGCCGTCTCTTCTTCCAATGCAATGCGGGGTTGCGTGAGGCGGTTTCCGAAGCGTTCGATCGATTCCTTGATGGCACTTGATACGGCTATGATTAGTTTAGGTCCTTTCGCTGTGATGTTTTGCAGGCGTTTGGTGCGGGAGGTTACCCATTCAGACGGGGTATCCGTTCCGGTGATCAACGAATTGCCTTGGGGGTCTTTGGGCTCACCTTCGCTCAGTACCAACACCACTTTGCCTTTGATATCGACGCTGCTAAGATCGTCATACTTGCTTTCGCTGATTCCATAGCCAATGAATACAACATCTTTTGTGTTGACCTTGGTTTCGGCCCTGCCGCCCACGAAATAGAAATCCCTGCCATTGGCAAACGATTTGCCTGCTATCGCAAACTTTTTGACATCAAAACGTGTCCGCAACAGTTTTACAGGCTGGAAGTGCGAACCGTTTACTGGCGCGGCCAGCCCCAGCTTCTTAAATTCTTCCATGATATAGGCCGCCGCTTTTTCGCCGCCGGGTTCCCCAGTGCCGCGCCCTTCAAACTCAGCGGATGCCAGGATAGACAAGTGTGCCTTGGCCGTCTCTGGGCTGATTTCTGAGGCATATTTTTGCTGTATCGGATCCTGGCCCATGATACATCCGCAAAAAGCTGGGATAAAGAATAGTAATGATAGTATACGCTTCATAGTGCTTGTTTTTAGGTGTGAGATATGAGACGTGAGGTTAGAGACTTATGACTTAACAGGAAATCTTATCAACCCTATTGGCATGGCGGCCACCCTCAAAATCGGTGGTCAGAAATTTGTCAATGATAGCCTTAGCCTGTTCGATATCAATAAATCGGGCAGGGATACATACGATGTTAGCATCGTTGTGCTGCCGGGCCAAAGTAGCCAGTTCCTCCCGCCAGCAGATGGCCGCGCGGATACCCTGGTGTTTGTTTGCCGTGATGGCTACCCCATTGGCGCTACCGCAAACCAGTATCCCTCGGTCAAATTCACCTTGCTCCACCGATATGGCTACCGGATGGGCAAAGTCGGGATAATCGACCGAATCGGCTGCGTATGTGCCGAAATCCTTGATGGCATACCCTGCATCTTCGAGGAATTGCACCAGCGTCGACTTGTACTCAAATCCAGCATGGTCGCCACCGATAGCAATCGTTTTTCGTGCTGTCATGGTCTTGTTTGTTACTTATTTTCTCCTTTATAGAAATCCACATCTGTTTTCATCCGCTTCTTGTATACACGGGCTGCCACGATAATGCTTAGTTCATACAGCAAGAACATGGGTAAGCTCACCGTAATCATGGTAATGATATCTGGTGTTGGCGTGATGATCGCAGCGACGAGCAAAATGATAACCACGGCATAACGACGGGATGCCCGCATGAACTGTGGCGTCATGATGCCCATTTTCGATAGGATATAAATTATAATTGGCAACTCGAATATGATGCCACAACCCAACGATAGTGTGGCAACAAAAGATAAATAGTTGCTGATCGTAATGGTATTGGAGATATCATCACTTATGGAATAATTAGCCAAGAAGTTGATTGCCAACGGCACAACAATATAATATCCAAACAATACCCCCAACATAAATAATATAGTGGCATAGAAGACAAAGCCACTTGCAGATTTACGTTCGATCTCGTTAAGCGCGGGTTTCACGAATAGCCATACTTCATACAGGAGGTAAGGAAAACCTAGCATTACGGCGATTAATAGGGAAGAATTGATCTGCATAATAAATTGCCCCGCCATTTGGGTATTGATAATGGTACCGGGGACTTCAGTGACGCAAAACCCTTCGATATTTAACAAAGCGCCAATCTTGCACATCATGCGATAAGTCCAAAAATCCGGACTTTTCGGCCCCATGATGATATCGTCAAAGATAAAATCATAGAAGGCAAAAGCCAGTACCATAAAGATCACCACCGCAATAGCCGACCGAATAAGGTGCCATCGTAGTACTTCAAGGTGGTCGAAAAATGACATTTCGGCCTCGAGACCCTTGCCTTTATTCTTGATGGTATCGATTAGTTTTTTTCCGGATAATTTGCTCATGATGACGATAAAAAGCAAAAATACCATTCCAATTGATAAGAATGGTATTTTTACCATGTATATTACATTTATTCGCTTAAATCAAATGTTTCCATAAATTTGGTCGTGAAATTGCCAGCCCTAAAATTGGGATCGCGCATCAAACGGATATGCAGAGGGATGGTCGTTTTGACTCCTTCAATGATAAATTCGCTTAAGGCACGCTCCATGGTCGATATGGCTTCTTCCCGGGTTTGGGCTGTACAAATCAGTTTGGCGATCATGGAATCATAGTTGGACGGGATCATATATCCAGAATAAGCATGGGTATCCACCCGTACACCATGTCCGCCCGGTGAGTGGAAATTAGTGATTCTGCCGGGGGATGGCCTGAAATTGTTGAACGGGTCTTCGGCATTGATACGACATTCAATAGCATGCATCGTGGGCTCGTAGTTATTGCCCGAAATGGGGATGCCCGCCGCTACCTTAATTTGTTCCTTGATCAGATCGAAGTTGATGACTTCTTCGGTAACGGGATGTTCCACTTGGATGCGGGTATTCATCTCCATGAAGTAAAAGTTGCGATGCTTGTCGACCAAAAATTCAATGGTACCAGCTCCTTCATAGCTGACCGCCTTGGCTCCCTTGATGGCGGCTTCACCCATTGCCCTGCGCAATTCGGGGGTGATGAAAGGGGAGGGAGCCTCTTCAATCAGCTTTTGGTGGCGCCGTTGAATGGAGCAATCACGTTCGGAAAGGTGGCACACCGTCCCATATTGGTCGCCCACCACTTGAATTTCGATATGCCGTGGGTCTTCAACGAATTTCTCCAGATAGATGCCGTCGTTTCCGAAAGCGGCACCGGCTTCCTGTCGCGCGGAATCCCAAGCAGGCTCAAATTCCTCGTCTTTCCATACAATGCGCATACCTCGTCCGCCACCACCGGCCGTTGCCTTAAGGATAACTGGATACCCAATCTCATTGGCTATTTTTATGCCTTCCTTTATATCTTTGACCAACCCATCCGAACCGGGAATGGTGGGAACACCAGCAGTTTTCATGGTATCCTTGGCCGAGGACTTGTCGCCCATTTGCTCGATTTGTTCGGCTGTGGCTCCAATGAACTTGATGCCGTATTGCCTACAGATGGATGAAAACCGGGCGTTTTCAGAAAGAAAGCCGTATCCGGGGTGTATGGCATCTGCATTAGTCAATTCGGCGGCGGATATGATGTTGGGTATATTGAGGTATGATTCTTTACTGGCTGGGGGGCCTATGCAAACGGCTTCATCCGCAAAGCGTACATGCAGGCTGTCGCGATCGGCCGTAGAATACACCGCTACGCTTTTGATGCCCATCTCACGGCAAGTACGGATGATACGCAATGCGATTTCCCCTCGGTTGGCTATTAGTATCTTTTTGAACATGAATTAGCTATAAATCTATGGGTAGTGGATGATTGCCGTACAACGTTTGTATAATAATAAAATGGATTTAGCGAAGTAGGGTTATTTCGGTTCGACCAAGAATAAGGGTTGGTCATACTCTACTGGCTGGGCATCATCTACCAATACCTTTACTATTTTTCCGGATACTTCCGACTCGATTTCATTGAAAAGCTTCATCGCTTCCACGATGCATACCACTTTACCGGCGGTGATTTCGTCCCCGATATTGACAAATACGGGTTTATCCGGACTTGACGAGCGATAGAAGGTGCCGATCATGGGCGATTTTATCGTCACGTAATGTGAGGTATCTTCTGCCTTGGTGGTCGCGGGTGGAGGTACTTCCACCGCGGTAGACACGGTTTGTGGTGCGGGAGGCGCTGTCGGTGCGGGAATCGTCGCGGTTACATAGGTTGGCTCATGGGTTGTTTTTATCGTGATTTTGAAATCTTTCTCTTCGATAGATACTTCATTCACTCCTGATTTAGCCACAAACTTAATCAGGTCTTGAACTTGTTTGATATCCATGCTCATTGTCTAGTAGGTTATAATAGTAATAATAATCAAAAATATAATCTAATCTATTATTTAACAATTAAATTGGGATTTATTTTTCATCCACAAAATTGCCTTTTTAAGGCGATGAAGCTTGCCTGCTTACCGCAGTCAGGTTCCGTATGCCCATTTGAGATATACGGAACCCCAAGTGAATCCTCCACCGAATGCTGCCAACACTAGGTTGTCCCCCTTTTTCAGTTGGTTTTCCCATTCCCACAGGCAAAGCGGGATGGTGCCGGCGGTGGTATTGCCATAGCGTTGGATGTTTACCATCACTTTTTCTTCACCTATGCCCATGCGTTCAGCTGTAGCATCGATGATGCGTTTGTTGGCTTGGTGAGGCACTAGCCAAGTGACCTCGTTTGCGGTAAGGTTGTTGCGCTTCATGATGTCAGCAGCAACTTCAGCCATGTTGGTCACCGCGAATTTAAAAACTGTACGTCCCTCTTGGTATGCGAAATGCATAGCTGCGTCTACCGTCTGATGGGAAGCGGGATATAGCGAGCCTCCGGCTTTGATGTTGAGGTAAGGACAGCCTGATCCATCACTCTTGAGTATAGAATCGATGACGCCCAATCCCTCTTCGTTTGGTTCAAGTAATACAGCACCGCAGCCATCGCCAAAGATGATGCAGGTGGTGCGATCCTTATAGTTGATGATGGAAGACATCTTGTCTCCGCCTACCACCAATACTTTTTTATGCTTACCTGATTCGATGAATTGGGCACCCGTAGTCAGTCCAAAGATAAAACCCGAGCATGCTGCCTGTAAATCATACCCCCATGCATTCACAGCGCCTATTTTATCGGCTAGGATATTGGCCGTGGCTGGGAAGGGCATATCCGGGGTGCAGGTGCAGAAGATAATCAGGTCGATCTCCTCGGCCCCGATACCCCGCTTTTCCAGCAAACCCATCACAGCGGGTACCGCCATATCGGATGTGGCCTTGCCTTCTTCTTTCAGTATCCTCCGTTCTTTGATGCCTGTACGTGTCGTTATCCATTCATCATTGGTGTCCACCATGGTCGCAAGTTCATCGTTGGTAAGGATATAATCCGGTACGTATCCGTTTACAGCCGTGATGGCAGCATGAATTTTTGACATAATTGCGTTTAATTGAAAGCGGATTTGATTTTTTCGATGATATTGGATTCAATCATGGTTTTGGAAAGCAAAACCATGTTCTTGATGGCTTCGGGGCTAGAAATACCGTGGCCGATGATGACGGGTGCGTTTACTCCTAAAATGGGGCTTCCTCCATATTGTTCATAGTTGAATCGGTCGAAAAACGAGTCGTTGAACCCTTTTTTCCGTGTCAACACATAAAAGGATTCGGCAAGCTTGAGTACCACATTGCCCACAAACCCATCGCATACCATCACCTCGGCCTTATCATCAAACAGTTCTCGTCCTTCGATATTGCCTACAAAACGAATGCGTTTGCTTTCCTTCATGAGGGGATAAGCAGCCAATGTGAGCATGTTGCCCTTCTCTTCCTCTTCTCCAATATTGAGTAGGCCCACGGAAGGATTTTGGATGCCATAAACATGTTCGGCGAAAAGGCTGCCAAGCAATCCGAACTGGGGAAGCATTTCAGGTTTACAGTCTGCATTGGCTCCCACATCAAGGAGGATGCCGAAACCACTCTTGATTTTGGGTACATTGGTAGCAATGGCCGGTCGAATGACACCGGGGATCGTTTTCACGCTGAATACCGATCCAACCAGCATTGCTCCTGTATTGCCGGCAGAAGCGAACGAATCGATCATTCCCTCCTTAAGCAATTGAAACCCTTTGCTGATGCTCGAATTGGGCTTTTGAGCAATGGCCTTAGTGGGATGTTCGCCCATGCCAATGTTATCCGGCGCATGTACGTATTCAAAAAAAGCAGGATTTTCGCCTGCTTGTTCAATGCGTTGCTTAGCAATGTGTTGGTCGCCAATGAGTACGATTTTCTGGTTTTCCGAAAGTTGCTTCGACGCCAGGATGGCCCCTTGTATGGTGGCTTCAGGCGCAAAATCCCCTCCCAGTATGTCTAAACCAATCTTCATCCGTTATTGTTTTTTAATCCAATAATACGCAAAAACACCCCAAAGTAACGCATAAAAAACCAGTTACACGTTATGGGATGTTCAATTTTTTGAAAGGTCAAATTAGACGGAGGCAGTGTTTTCGATAATCAGTTTGCCATTGTAATAGAGGTTGCCATCTACCATATATGCGCGGTGTGGCAAGTGTACCGCACCGGTTTCCTTGCACGTCGTCAAGCTAGGTCGCTCAGCTTTATAATGTGTCCTTCTTTTGTCTCTCCTTGATTTGGAGGTTTTACGTTTCGGATGTGCCATCTCGTACTGTTAATTTTGATTATATTTTATATTTTTCAGTGCTTCCCAACGGGGATCTGTTTGTTTTGTTTCCTCTTGCTTCGATGTAAGACCATTCAACTTGGCCAATACCGTTTCATCACATTTGATGTTGTCGCCTTGTTCACTGCACTTGATGTAATGCGGTATGTGTACGTTGATGTATTCATACAGCAACCCGGCGATGTCCAGCTCATGCTCATGTTTGGCAAGCACGATAATTTCCTCAGTACTTTCAGCCATGTCTTCATCCACAAATTTGACAATGAGTCTTTCCTCAATGTCAGTCTTAGCCTCGAAAGCTGACAAGCATACATCACATGTGAGTGTAGTGGTACCCGTAATATGGAACCGCAGCACCATCATGTTTTCCTGCTTGTGCAAATTGACCAGAACGTTAAGATTGCCATTTTTTATAATGGAGTATTCATAACAATCAAAGAACGCCTTGTCAATGTCAAACTCAAAGTCGTGCGTGCCCAAACTCAACCCCGAAAAAGGGATTCGATATCGCTTCAAATAATTCACCATCCCACAATTGAGCCTGCAAAGGTAACTATAAAATGTAAGATATGAAATTTTTTGTAAAGCTTATTTGATTATGGAGCACATCAGCCTTATCCGTGTTTAATCGCCGTAATATTGCTTTCCGAGTTCGATGCGTTCCCGGCCATTCGCTAAGCGCCAATGGTTTGTATCGCGCAGGGAATAGGCACATCCGCAATACTCCTGCATATAGAATTGCTCCCGCTTACTGATTTCCAGCATACGTGATGAGCCGCCTTTTTTACGCCAGTTGAATGTCCAGTATGTGATACCGGGATAATGCCCCGCCGCCCGGATACCGCAGTCATTAATTTGGTCGAAATTTTTCCAACGGGAGATGCCCAACGAGCTGGTAATTGTAGGGAATCCGTTTTCGTAAGCATAGAGGGCCGTGCGTTCAAAGCGCATGTCGAAACACATGGTACAGCGGATGCCACGCTCGGGTTCCTGTTCCATCCCTTTGGCACGGCTAAACCAGTTGTCTACATCATAGTCGGCATCCACAAAAGGGATATTATATTTTTCGGCAAAGCGGATATTCTCATCTTTACGTAAGTCATATTCCTTACGGGGATGTATGTTGGGGTTGTAGAAGTAGATGGTAAAATTGATGTCCGAAGCTATCATTGCCTCCATCACCTCGCCGGAGCATGGCGCACAGCAGGAGTGCAATAGCAATTTGTTTTCACCATTGGGCAATTCCAGTTTTTCCCGTTTGAATTCCGCGTTATCCATCTTGATATCAACTTGTTTTGATGGTGCAATATTACTAAAAAAGAGGGGTTATTGCAAATTCATGAGGATGGCTAATTATCATCGTTTATCCTTAACTTTGCGTAACTAATACATTTCATGGAGCTAAAATAGAAACGTTATGTCAAACGTTGGAATGATCATCGAAGAAAGGCCGGCTAATATCGGCAATTTCATGGTGGGCCGCCTCCTGCCTTTTCGGGGTAAACGGATGGTGGGACCATATATTTTCATTGACCACATGGGACCTGCTAAGCTTAACGATAGGGAAAATGTAGATGTGCCCCCGCACCCACATATTGGGCTATCCACGTTGACTTATCTCTTTGAAGGCAGCATGCTACACCGCGATAGCTTAGGCACGGAAGTGGAAATACAGCCCGGGGCGGTCAACTGGATGACGGCGGGCCGTGGCGTCGTCCACTCCGAGCGAACCCCCGAATACCTGCGCCATTCGGATAAAAACCTGCATGGCTTGCAGATCTGGGTGGCCATGCCAAAGGAACTAGAAGACACGGACCCCTCCTTCCACCATGTGGAGGCCAAGGACGTTCCCTATTGGGAGGAGGGTGATGTGGCATTCAGGCTTATTGCTGGGGAGGCGTTCGGCCGTAGATCGCCCGTACCCGTATATAGCAAGCAGTTTTTTCTGGAAATCCATAGCACTACCAAGCAACGGCTGAGCATTGGCCATGAACTGTTTGGGGAGTCGGGCCTGTACATACTCAAAGGGAGTATCGAAAGTGATGGACATACCTATACACCCAAACAGGTTTTGGTGGCCAAAGATTCCACGTTATGCGAGTTTACCATCAATGAAGATACCAGTGTCTACATTTTTGGAGGTGAATCCTTCCCTGAAGAACGCTTCATCTATTGGAATTTTGTGTCAAGCAGCCGGGAGAAAATCGAGGCGGCGAAACAACGGTGGCTGGAACAACGGTTTGACCACGTACCGGGAGAGACGGACTTTGTGCCGTTGCCGGAGCAAACGACTAAAGCCTCATAGGTTTCTACCCTGAAAATTCATAACTTTGTCCAAAACCCTGTTGAATGAAGAAATCGCCTAGTTTTCTGGTGGTGGCGCTTGGCATGTTACTGGCCGTTGGTGGTTGCATACGCAATGACGACGAACCTATATTGCCTACGCGGCCCATAGCCCGCTTATACGTATCTATCGAGAATTATAATGATGTGACCGATCCATTGGCAGGTGCTGTCAGAAATGTTGTCATCATTGATCCGGCTGATTCGACGGTGTTCGATTCACTCAGATTCGATTCTGGCGCAATGGGTGGCAGCGGCATCCATTTTAACCCATTAGCGGGTAGGGTGTTTCAGGCCGGACGATTGGATACGACCATCCGGTTGATGACAGTAAGTAATTTGGGTGTATTAGCCACTTCAGGCAACATTGGCAACAGCGTCCTTGAAAGGATGCGTGGTCTTGTCTTCCATCAGCCTTCCCAGATGCTGTATGTGGCTAGCAATACTACAACAAATCGGATTTTCGGCTTTTACCAACCCATGAACCGCAGGGGGTTCACCATTCCCGACAAGGATTTGCAGCTGGAAACCTCCATGCGTCCATGGGGGCTTGTAATGTGGGGTGATAATTTGTTGGTATCCAATGCAGGGGTAAATGGGGGGGTGTCTTTGTATGAAAATTTATCTCAAGCTGACTCTGTAGTAACGAATTTTACGGCCATTTCTACGATACGTATAGAAGGAGCCACGAGCATCCGCGGCATTGCGTTCATCGACTCACTGGATATTTTGGTCGCAGCTGATTATGGAACACAAGAAGGTACGGATGATGGGCGTGTGTATATTATTGAAGGCATAAAAAGCTACTTGGCCCAACCGTCGCCCACGGTGGTACCCACGCGGACAATTAGCGGATCGGCAACGGGCATATTCAAACCGGTCGATGTAGCCATAGACCCAAGGGAGAATAAAAAGACAATTTATGTGGCAGATCGAAAAAATGGCAATAATGGTACGGTTTCAAAGTTTAACCTATCAGACAATGGGAATGTGGCCCCGCAACATGCGCCGATAACATTCCAAGATCGCGTACCATTCGGTATCTTCCTCGATGCAAGAGGCTCCGCGCAATAGGGCGCCATTATGAAACGAGATCCAACATCCTATTGATTTCCTCCGTTTTGCTGGCATTGCTGGCCTGTGAATAGGCGGCTACTAAATTGCGCAATACCCGTGCGATAATATCGAGATTGCTGCACGGCATGATAAAATTATCACTAGGGGAGAGGTTGAGCTGTTTGAGGAATGCAATGACATCATGCCGGCCAAATATTTGGCCGCGGTTGAATGCATTGATATAAAACAAGATTCCATGTTTGTTTTCCACCGGGGTATGGTCTTCCGTATAAGCCAGAATGAAATGCTTAGGTAGGTTTACCCCATAGATAGGAATGTCAAGTTTCTGGGCAATGATGCTGTAGATACATGCCAAAAGAATGGGATTGCCTTTGCGGGTTTCCAATACCTGGCCAATGTAAGAATTTTGCGGGTCGTGGTAGTTGCTGGTATTGCCCGAAAATCCATGGGCATTGTAAATGATGTTGTTGAGCAGACGCACCTTTTCTACTGCGCTCATGCTGTAAATCATCTCCAGCCAAGCATCCCGTTTGATGGCTTCGATCTGGTTGATGACTTTCTGCTCATCCATATCGGGATACTGGTATTTGTTCACAATAATTAGGCCCTGCAATAAATCGAATGAACCGCTCAACTTCCAAAGTTCCAGTTCTTGAAGCACATCTTCAAATTGTATCTTATGAATGAGGTTTTCGATACGTGCCTGCAACAGCATGTCAAAAGACTGCTCCCACACAGACTCCAACCGTGTGATGACGGCTGGTCCCATGGTAATCAGTTTTTGCTCCACATGCTGGAATACTTCGGCATCCGGATCGTCGAGCAATTTGATTAACGAATCTAATTCTACCTCATTCATCATGATACACAAAGTTACAAAAAACTTGCCGATTACGTTTACCTTTACCCACGAAGGTAGTCACATATGCCGTAAGAGGCATTCCTCTTTATCAAGAAATAAAAAAATCTTTTGAATGAGGGTAAAGACTAGCTAAGTTGTCATAGCTCATGAAAACGTGATAGAACAGGGGAAAGGGAGGAAATGATTATATGTATAACGCTAAATGGAAGTAAATTTGGCCAAAAATGAAATGCCAGTAAACCTCGGTCATGAGACTGCTTTTGAAGAAGCATTTAAAAGCAATTTCAAGGCATTACATGCCTATTCGTATACCATCCTACAGGATGAAAGCATGGCAGAAGAAATTGTACAAACCGTTTTTTTGAAGCTATGGGAAAACAGGGAACGGTTGTCAATACATACTTCGTTACGGGCATATCTGTATAAATCAGTATACCATGAGAGCCTGAATTACCTGAAACATAAAAAGGTTCAACAAAAATATATGGAGGGAGCGGTGGTTGAATATAAGCAAAAACAAACGGAGATGGATATGGAAGATAAGGAACTGCGTCGTCACTTAAAAGAGGCACTCCGGCAGCTTCCTGAAAAATGCCGCACTGTTTTCCAACTTAGTCGGTTTGAGGAACTGAAATACCAGGAAATCGCAGACAAACTGGGTATTTCCCTTAAAACCGTGGAAAGCCACATGGGAAAGGCATTGAAGTTATTGCGGCTGAAGCTGTCGGATTTCCTGCCTTTTCTGATTATTGTACTACCCATTATATGAAGCTATGGATGAAGTTTTATTGACAAAATATTTGCTGAAGGAAACGAGCGAGGAGGAAACCGCCGCGGTTCGCAAGTGGATTGCGGCGCACCCAGATAACGAGAAGCATTATTCACAACTCCGATTGGTATGGGATGCTAGTCAAACGCTCGCGGGCAAAAGTGATGTGGATGAACATGAAGCATGGCTGCGCTTTATGCAAAGGCGGGAACGTGTAAATCCCTCCCTCAGCTGGCAATCTAAAGGTCTGATCCGGCGTCTAGGTTGGTTGCGCATTGCCGCCACACTCATCTTCGTGTCAGGAGCCAGCCTTATTGGCTATTACTTCCTGGTGCAAAATGGGAGCCAACGATATGGATCGACCTATGAAACAGCCAACGCGGTAAATACAGACACCCTTGCCGATGGTTCAATAATCACGCTAAACAAATATGCTACGTTGCGGTTTTCCCAAGGTCCTTTCCAGGGGAAAAGGCTGGCTGAACTGCGTGAGGGGGAGGTGTTTTTTAGGGTAGCGCCAAACCACAATAAACCGTTTGTCATCGAGTCGGGGAAAGTAACCGTCACCGTTCTCGGTACTTCATTCCACGTAAAACGGAAAGGAGATGAGACGGAGGTTATCGTAGAAAGCGGACAAGTAAAAGTGGAAGGATTGAGTAGGATGGTGGAATTGGGGCCACGACAAAAGGTAACGATCAATACGCAAACCCAACAGTTTGACGAAGGTATGGTGGATGACCTACTTCATAATTATTATGTAAGCAATCAGTTTGTGTTGGATAATACGCCACTTTGGCGTGTTGTAGAAGTCTTGAGAGAAGCTTATGGCGTAGAAATCATCATAGTTAACGATAAAATCCGTAACTTGCCGATGACCACAACCTTACACCAGAATACCTTGGAAGATATGCTCCATCTCATTGCCAAGACATTGAGGATAACCGTGGAGAAACAGGGAAACAATATCATATTGAAATAGTTCAGATCACTCAGAATGACCATAATCCCTTCCTTCAACATGCTATTTGTTAGGTTGTTTTTAACCTGTTCACCGCTTGCATTAACAGCGGTATGCACAGCACAGAACTACCTTATGCGTGAAATCACCATTGAGGATATCGGCAATCAACGTGTTGGAGATTTATTGGATGATATCAGCAAAAACCAAGGGTTCTATTTTGCCTATAACAGTAACGCTATAGCGGCCGATAGTGTCATTACGTTATCGGATTTCCGGGGTAGACTTGTGGATTTCCTGGAAAGTACCCTTGGCCGTGATTATGAATTTAAGGAGAGCCCCGGATATGTCATCATCCGCTACGCACCTGGCTCCATGGAATTGACCTTTCACGTTGAGAAAGATCGGGGGAACCCCCTGGTAGTGGAAGGAAAAATCAAAGATGCAAGCAATGACAAGGGTGTGCATCTTGCTAGCATTTATGAACGGAACATATTAGTATCTACGCTTTCCGATCCTGGGGGGAATTTCAAATTGACAATCAAACGACCGGGCGAAACCATATGGCTTACCATTAGCAAGGAAAACTACCGAGATACCACGGTAATGTTGCTACCTCCCGTGCAAGTGAAACCGAAAAATAAATGGAGCCGTTATAGATATTATCCAGATGATAGCGAGGGCAGTGGGTTGGAAGGTACGGCATTCGGCCGATTTTTCATCAGTTCGAAGCAACGCATCCAAAGCGTCAACCTTGGAGGATTTTTTGCATATAGTCCCTATCAAGTGTCCGTCACACCTGGATTAAGTTCGCATGGCATGTTCAATAGCCAGGTGGTCAACCAAGTATCGCTGAATCTCATCGGTGGGTATACCGCAGGGGTAAATGGGGTTGAGATTGCTGGCGGGTTCAATATCAATCAAAAGGATGCTAGAGACCTCCAAATAGCAGGTTTATTCAATGTGGTGGGCCGCCATGCCCAAGGGCTGCAGCTGGCAGGAGCATCTAATATCGTCATGCACAGCGTTTCCGGGATGCAGCTGGCCGGGTTGGGCAATTGGGGTAGCGATGTAAAAGGAGTACAACTATCCGGCATGTTTAATGTTGCGGAGAATATACGCGGTATACAGGTCACTGGTGTAATAAACAAATCCGTTGGCGAAACGGGTAATCAGATTGCGGGTGGCGTGAATATTGCCGGTAAAGTTAAAGGCATCCAGTTGGCGGGCTTGGTAAATATGGCCGATAGCAGTGACTACCCCATAGGACTTATCAATCTTATTAAACAAGGAAGCAAAGGGCTTTCTGTTGCAATGGATGAATCGAGCATGGCACAGGTTGCTTTCCGCTCTGGTGGCCGCGTGTTGTATGGGCTGATTGGTGCAGGCTATTACTTGAATGGAAACCCAATGAAATACGCTATCGAAACAGGAATAGGAGTCCATATTCTGCGGCGGGGACCATTCAACCTTGATGCCGAAATGGTCAACCGGGCCAGCACGGATTTCAAGAAACATAGCGAGCCCAGATTATCATTCAGGCTGCTTTCGCAAGTATACTTGGGGCGGCACTTGGGTATCATAGCTGGGCCGACGGTTAACTATACCTATCCGGATAAAGGAGCTACGGTATCCTCCGTTATCCCCGGATGGAAATGGTACCATAATACGGAGACGGGAAAAGCCCTGTACATGGGTATATATAGTGGGTTGCTTTATCGCTGGTAAAATGAATGTTTCACAACTATACATCAAGGGCTTGAACAAAAGCCAAAGTTATTCAGCCGATTGGCGCTCACATGTGATGGCTCTTTTAAAAGCGACATTTTATACCGCCATGCAGATTCCCATTACACTGCTCAGCCTACTTCCATACGCTTTATTACGAGCCACCATCGGCCGCTGCTGTTATTTTTTGGCTTACTCCATTATGCGGTACCGTTACCATGTGGTGCTTCAAAACCTGTCGCGTTCTTTTCCCGATAAACCTTATTCGGAAATACATGCGTTGGCAAAGGGATTTTATTGGCATTTTTCCTGTCTAGTGGTAGAGGTTATCAAATCGATTTCCATTAGTAAGAGACAGTTGGCTGCCAAGATTCGAATAACCAACATGGATTTAATAAACCAGTATCAAGCCGAGGGAAGGCCCATGGTAGCCTTACTTGGTCATTATGGTAATTGGGAAAGCCTAAACATCCTTCCCAGCAAACTTCCATTTCCGGTAAATGCGTTGTATAAACCACTGTCTAATACGATGCTATGCGGCATTGTGAGGCGCATTAGGTCGAGGTTTGGGATGCAGCTCATTCCCGCAGGGAAAGCCTTAAGGCAATTGGTGAAGGCGAAGAATGATGTCTCCCTCAACCTCTTTATCGCCGATCAATTCCCAGGTTCGAATAAGGGATGTCAGTTGGAGTTCCTGAACCAAACTACTTCCATGTTTGATGGTGCTGAAAAGTTGGCCAAAGCCATCAATGCAGTGGTTTTTTATATCGAACTGGAAAGGAAACCCGACGATGGTTGGGATGTGTATTTTTCCTTGATTACCGATAAGGCTAAAGATACGGTAGAAGGCGAGATAACCCAATGTTTTGGGGAATTGCTGCAGCAAACCGTCAACAAAAATCCCACTTATTGGTTGTGGTCGCATCGCAGGTGGAAATGAAAACCCCATTGCATGAAGCACATGAGGGTAGTTTCCCTTATCTTTGCCAGCATGCATTCATGGCGCTTTTACCTTGATTACTTTATGCACTTCCTGTCATCCAAAACAAGACATGGTACACATTCGCCTTTCGTGTATTGCTTGGTGGATGAAGTGGTTTATGCTAAGCGACGATCAAATGAGGCACAGGATAAGGTCAAACGGCTAACGGCTCGACTGACAGCATGGATTAAACCCAAACAAATATATAAGTTGGGTGACCAGTTGCCCACAGGACAATTGGATTTCATCCTTATTGAAGGAAAAAACACCGAAACGACATCCCACCAACTTCAGCTACTTTGGCCTCAATTGCATCTGGGGAGCGTGCTAGTTTTGAGCGGTATATACTGTAATGCGAGCATGAAACGGCTTTGGCGATCCATGAAAACCAAACCAGATGTGACCGTTACGATCGATCTATTCCACCTTGGCTTGGTGTTCTTCCACTACGGGCAGGCCAAGGAGGATTTCAAGATCAAGTATTGACGATATGGAATCCATTTGATGGTATCGCCTATGTTATATATCCGATAAGCGACCCTTATCCGTTTTCCCTTTGGTACATAGACACGATGTAGCCGTTGCATATACCATCCCTATATCCTATAGTATGAACGTAGAGGTAACGGAGGGAGATTGGAGGGGCATCGAAGATATAACGGATTTCTAACGGACTTGAACGGACTTTCAACGGAGTCTGTACGGACTTTATATCAGATTTTTTATGAGATTTGGATGGAGTAAGGTATCTTTACCTCAACCGGAATGGATGATTATGCAAAGTTACGAAATCCGCCCAAAACTGCCGATTTAAGATGTCCGAAAAGAATAAAAAATCGATAAACTACCGGTACAGCGACGAGACCTTAAAAACCAGTAAGGAATTTAGCTACGCCACGCGTTTAGCCTCCGCGCTGAAAACGGCATTGTCTCCACTGGTGTTTGGCAACTATGGCAATGAGCTGCATAAACGGTTGCAGTCGCGCATTATCGCGGTGCTCAGCACGGGGCCGACTGAGAAGAAAGGCGAGCGGACATTGGCTGATGGAAATTTAGCCTTGCTAAAGGGGTTGGAGCTTAATCCGTATACCAGTTTTTCATGGCTGACACATGCCATCTTCATCAAGGCCGATATTGTCCCGATACCGGACGGGATCAAGATTCAATTGCCCGCCATGGGCAGGGATAACTTCAAATGGCCGGAAAGGGGGGCAGAGGCTTATCTTTCTATACGTTGCATAGTGCTGGATGTCCGGGAATTAACAGTTGATGTTTATGCCCTTGAGCCGTTGGCTTTTGCTTACGGCCATAAGAAAAAACAACAGCAGCGGTCGGCCGTGGTGCCAATCGAGAACATGGAAGACCGCTTGGCATTGGTAGCCGTAGGTGTATCATTCCTCCGGACGGATGGAGCGGGCGGCGATGGATTGATAAGCAACAATAGGAAGTATTACGCCGCATATCTGGCAGAGGCGGCGTATGTGAAGAATGGTGAGGTGGTCGTGTTTGAAGGGGAGCAGGCCCCTAAAACCGCGTCTCAACCCGAAGCTCCAAACGTAAAGATCGTCAAATGGGATGAGGATTGAATGTTTTGCACAAGAAAATTTTTTTCGAGCCTGAGTATTAGGCTTTTGGCGGTTAGTTTGGTGAAAAATATATTTTTGATATTGTTTTATATATCAAAAGATAGTATCTTTGTTTCGTCAACTTATTTGTTAAACTTAAATCTACTAAACCATGGAAACGAAACAAACATCGTTAGATCAAACGCATTTCAGGTATTTAAAAGCGGAGGAGATTGAGAATCCGTTTATCTACATCAATGAGTTTTGTGAGAAGGAGACGGAAATGTACTACTTCAGGAGGGACACATTGTATCTGATAAAAACCGCATTTTCTTACGACGAAACGTTCCTTGCGGGGTGTAACTCAAACTATGCCTACAGCCAAAAGCAGCTCATCAAGGTTATTGAAACTATGTATGTTCTGCATCACGCTGATATGGACTTGAAACCGGGAAATATCCGAAACTATGAAAATAGTTATAAATGCCTGGAAAGGGACGAAAGAAATAATCTTCGGGTATTTCTGGATGATTTCTTTGGATATAAGGATTTGGATGGATGGCATGAACTTTTGGATGATTTGTTGATTTATGCCTATAAAGAGGGGGGTGAAGGTTTTTTTGACTATGCGGACAAACCGTTTAAAACCATGGATTACTTTGAAAAATTGGTGGAGGCGATTTTCCTTATATATGAAATCCGGCACTTAAAGGATAGTTATCCCAAAGCGAGTACTGATGCAATCAAGGAAACTATTCATGCTACCGACAAAGGAGAAAGCGATGGTGGCATCGGATGTGATTGTTAACCAAGTTTTTTAAGATTTCAATATATCATTAATCTAAAATTTATCAACATGGACTACAAAATTTTTGCAAGGCCGGTTTTTACATAGGAATTGGATACCTGCTTAATTAGAAAATCACTACTTTTCCAAGTAATTATTGTTTTTTTATATTGATGTAAATAATGTATTACGTTTCCGCTGATATGTACTATTGGCTTGTAAATTACCTATTTTCGAGTTGACTTAAGCTTCTGCCTTCTGAACCGTTGGGCTTAGCAATACTAATGTGATATAGGAGATGAAGAGGTGGAGCTGCTCTGGTTTTGTATTTTTTTACCTTTAAATACTATATTTATGAAGTGCCTAAAGCAATTATCGATTTTTCCATTTTATCTTTTATTGATTGGTTTTGTCTTGTTTTCAGGATGCAAACGTGATGCTCCGCTACCCAAAGTGGACGGGATGCGTAGCGTGGCATTCAGGATATCGGGCTTTGAAACCAGCGTTTCTCCGCTCAGTGGGCGAGAGGTAGGTTCCGAAAAGATCGCATGGAAAGGCGCGGACCTCATGGCCCTGAAGAACATCGAGCCTGACCTTGAACCGCAATTCCTTTATTATTGGTCGTTCAACGACGAAACGCTTGCGCCTGATATCGCCGTAGATGAAGTTGGGGCAGGGATATCGTTTGAGGCAGCGGCAGAACAACCTTTGTACTATGCCGGTTTTGCTTTTGGGCCCTTCGCAGCAGGTCAGGCCATGAGTTTACGTGGCGCAAGTAGCATGGAAGTATCATTGCCATTGACAGGGGTGCCTGCCTTGGAATCCTTTGCATTTGATATTAGCAGCTCGGATACGGGGCCGAAGGATTTTTTATTATCCTATTCCACAGACGGCGGCACTACGTATGAAGCCCTCAGCGCAACAAACCAGTTTGAAAACATGGGGAGTCAGTCGCGGAATACGTACAGCGTTGATCTCAGTGGTTTTTCGGAGATGGTTGGAGCCGCAGTATTGAAACTGAAGTTTGAATTTCTTGCCGGTAATCGTGATGAGGCTAGCGATTACAATCCAACGCAGGGAACAGTTAGATTTGATAATATCCGTCTGTCTGGCGTCTATAATGCCGAAGGTGGAGGAGGCAATCATTCGGCACCCAGCACCTTGCAATATTACGTTTTCTCACAGGAAGATGGAAGTATGGTGCAACAACGGCAAATGCCAATGAGCGAACTGCAGGATGGGCTGCTCGAAGTGCGCTTGGAAAACGGAATCTACGATGTGCTTTTCGTGGCTTATCGTTCAGATAAAGGTGTGTTGTTGCCGCAAAATCTGACCAATGCCAGTCAGCTCTACCTTGGCCAGCATTTCGATGATCCCGAAGCTGTCATTTATTCCCTGCTCATGGAAAGTATAGAGGTGGATGATCAGGATACACAAGAATCGGCGGTCTTGAAAAGATGCTATAGTTTGGTGGAGTTCAATTTTACAGACCACCCAAGCGACCTGCTGACGGTTAAAGAAATTGTACTGAAGCGGCTACATGAGGATTTTTTCTATACACCTTTCGGCATTCCGGAAAATATACCAATGTCTAATGCGCAGTCTATCACATTTGGTAATGTTTCTGCATTAATTGAGTTCAATCAATTTTTAGGGCAGTTAACTGATTTAGAACAGGTAAGTTATGAACTTATCGCTTACGGAGAAGACGGTGAAGTGCTGAATACCGTGGCCGTGTCTCACCAAATACCTAATAACGTGCGTTTGGTTTTCACAGGGCGCTTGCTCGGTGATATCGGTAGAATTAATGGCTTTGACATTGCAATTGGCACAGATTGGGACGATACGGTGGAGGGGAGTTTCTGACCTTCAGCCCTCGACACTCGCTATAGCTATTTCCATCAAACCGAGTTTGGGCAAATATCTTAAGCAATGTTGGTATGATAATCCTGATGAACCTAAACAATAATGGATGGTCTCGGTTTACTTTATAGCGGACCACATTCGATAGGAGATAATGATGACATACTTAAATGATTTTTTTGCTGATACCCCTGATATTGTATGGAACCTGCTGATAATCGGTTTGGCCATCTTAGCCGGATTTTTGCTTAAAGTGATCTTGATTCCTTTGTTGAGACTAAAAGCCATCGATGATGGTGTGTATTCACTTTTCAGGTCAGCGGTAAGGCATCTTAATAAAATAGTGAATGTCTTGTTGCCTCTGTTGTTTTTCAATTCGCTCATCCCTTTTATGCGGCTTTCGGCCGAGGAGCATAATCTAGTCAATAAAGCGATTGAAATTGCCCTTATTTGTTGTTTTTCGGTTGTCTTGATCCGGATTATTCGCATTGCGGAAGATTACTTTAATCATCGGTTTGATTATCGTATGTCAGACAATCTCCGGGCAAGAAAAGTCCGCACGCAGATTCAGTTTATCCGGCAATTGCTTATTGTCATCGTTGTGATCATCACCGTCGCGATCATATTGCTTAGTTTTGATAGCATGCAGCGCATCGGAGCGGGCTTGTTGACCGGCGTGGGACTTGGTGGGATCATCATCGGGTTTGCGGCACAGAAATCATTGGGCAATTTATTGGCGGGATTCCAGATCGCCTTTACACAGCCTATTCGCATAGATGACGTGCTGGTCGTGGAAGGGGAGTGGGGAAAGATTGAGGAAATAAATCTTACATATGTCGTACTCAATATCTGGGATAAGCGACGGTTGGTATTGCCCATCCAGTACTTTATTGAAAAGCCTTTTCAGAACTGGACGCGCACGTCGGCCGAGATGTTGGGTACGGTGTCTATTTATGTAGACTACACGGTACCCCTCGCACCTTTACGGGAAGAATTGAGCCGATTGCTCAAGGGCCATCCGTTGTGGGACGGCCAAGTGGACATATTACAGGTCACTGATTTAAAGGAACGAACCATGGAAGTGCGGGCGCTTATGAGTTGCCGCAATTCAGGAGACGCTTGGGATTTGAGGTGCTACATCAGGGAAAAACTCATTGACTTTATACAGGCGCATTACCCAGAAAGCTTATCGAAAACCCGAATAGAAATGGATAATCCCTTGTCAAATCATCCCCCGGAGCTAGTCCATGGTGCATAGTAAAATCTATTGCGTATGATTTTTAATCAGGCTCAGAATGCCTCACTCAAGGACAAGTAAAACCCTCCCTGCCGCTTTTCTCCGGGGCGTTGTTCACCAAATCCGTAATCTAGCCTTACGCTGCTGTTGTGCTCCAGATCGAAGAAATACCGAAGGCCACCGCCATATGACGGCACGAAACGTGCATGCTGCAAGCCATTTTGATACGTAGAGCCTGTACTGGCAAAGGCGGTAATTCCCAGGCGGGGGTGGAAGCGATAGCGAAGTTCGCTTTGTGCGGCAAGCAAGCTGCGGTCGCGGTAGCGGCCAGTGTAATACCCTCGCATCATCATGTCGCCACCCAATTCACGATACACATAAAATGGCACCCGTGGGCCAAAGGATGTCTTGTATAGGACATTCAGCCCCAAGGTGAGCTGTCCTGTTAGCGGGAAGAACGCACGCAGGTCAGCATCTACCATGCTTCCCTTGAAATGGCTGCCTCCCCCAAATCCGGGAGAATACGCATATTTTAATCGTGCATAATAGCCTTTGGTCGTATACGTATTAATATTACGTGTATCATACAATTGGGAGAGGCCAAACAGGAAATGCCAGCCCCCCGTCTGTCCATATGGTGGCAAGCTGTCGAATATTCCTCCACGTTCCTTGTCGGAAAAGGAGAAATTTTCAAAAGCAAAATTGAGACCCGAGTAATAGTTGGGTGCCAACTTACGTTCGCCTTCCAGCCTGACACGTGCCAGTTGCATGAGTACAACATCCTCATTCTGTTGGGAGGTTGCATTGCCCAGCCCGTAAAAGTTGAACGGAAAATTACGGAAGCGTAACTCGCTGATGTAATGGTATTGATTGCCTGTGGTCCAAATATCAGATTCCAGTTTAAGGTTGGTCTGCCTTTCGGTGGTGAATGTACCGATGAAGGTGATGTTTGAGGTTCGGATCGTGGTGTCTGCTTTGTTGAGATAAAAATTGTAGACACTGGCCAGGCCAAACTCTAATCCCGTTTCCTGGGCATACCCCAATGCGGGGATGACCATAAAGCCTGCCGACCGTGTGCTGTCTTTCTCTGTGGAAACAAACCGCTTGATAAGTTTGTGATCCCAAAGGCTTTTTTGCTCTTGTGCCGATACAAATTGAAACGACATTCCCAAGCATATTATGCTAACGAAACAACGTAATGCAATCCTCATAGCTCGATTTTGTCCGGCGAAGATACGGTTTTCTTGCCCCCTTTTAATTTTTGTAAATTTTTTTTGAATTAATACAAGTTTGTATATCTTTGCAGTCCCTAAAGGAAAAGGGGTATTTGGGAGTAGGATTTTGAGGTGAAAGATTGCCTTTGTTTGGCTGAGTAAAGCTGTATGAACTAAAGCAGTAACAATAGGTGGACGGTTCAGGAAATGCCTAACAAGCGTGGGAAGAGCTAAGTTGTTTAAAAGATATATTGCCTCCTTAGCTCAGCTGGTAGAGCAACTGACTTGTAATCAGTAGGTCGCTGGTTCGATCCCGGCAGGGGGCTCTAAGTAGGGGGGAT
The DNA here is from genome assembly GCF_024704835.1 of Parapedobacter tibetensis. GTDB lineage: Bacteria > Bacteroidota > Bacteroidia > Sphingobacteriales > Sphingobacteriaceae > Parapedobacter > Parapedobacter tibetensis. The sequence goes on along the minus strand of NZ_JAMXBE010000001.1, from coordinate 281,394 downwards.
TCCAGAGCGGTCAAATGGGACGGACTGTAAATCCGTTGCTTCGGCTTCGAAGGTTCGAATCCTTCTCCCCCCACAATATTGATTTTAGATTGGAAGATTTACGATGGACTAATAAATCTAAAATCGTAAGCCTAAAATCAGAAAAGCGGAAGTAGCTCAATTGGTAGAGCGATAGCCTTCCAAGCTATAGGTTGCGGGTTCGAGACCCGTCTTCCGCTCATCATGTGTTGGTCAAATACTCTGTCAAACCGCTCAAGTTCGGTATATTGACAGGGATTGGATTGTAAGCACAAAAGCCGATGTAGCTCAGCGGTAGAGCACTTCCTTGGTAAGGAAGAGGTCATGGGTTCAAGTCCCATCATTGGCTCGTAAGGGTACTATTTTAATTGAAAATAGCATAACAACTAAAAATTTTAAATTACTAATTCGCATAAAACATGGCAAAAGAGAAATTTGACCGCAGTAAACCTCACTTAAACATTGGTACGATCGGTCACGTAGACCACGGTAAAACAACGACTACCGCCGCAATTACAAAAGTATTGTCAGACAAAGGGCTTTCAGAAGCTCGTTCTTTTGACTCGATTGACTCTGCTCCTGAAGAAAAAGAGCGTGGTATCACTATTAATACTGCACACGTTGAGTATTCGACAGCAAGTCGCCACTATGCACACGTTGACTGTCCTGGTCACGCTGACTATGTAAAAAACATGGTTACTGGTGCTGCACAAATGGATGGTGCCATCATCGTTGTGGCCGCTACTGATGGCCCGATGCCTCAAACACGGGAGCACATCCTCTTGGCTCGCCAAGTGGGTGTACCTGCGTTAGTGGTTTTCATGAATAAAGTAGACTTGGTAGATGACCCTGAGTTATTGGACTTGGTTGAAATGGAAATCCGCGAGTTATTGTCATTCTACGAATACCCTGGTGATGATATCCCTGTGATTCGTGGTTCTGCTCTTGGTGGTTTGAACGGCGAAACTGAATGGGTAGACAAAATCATGGAATTGATGGATGCAGTAGATGAGCATATTCCCATTCCTCCACGGTTGACTGAGCTTCCATTCTTGATGCCTATCGAAGACGTATTTTCCATCACTGGTCGTGGTACTGTAGCTACAGGACGTATCGAGCGTGGTGTAATCAACTCTGGAGATCAGGTGGAAATACTGGGTATGGGTGCTGATAACTTGAAATCAGTTGTTACTGGTGTCGAAATGTTCCGTAAGATTTTGGATTACGGCGAAGCTGGTGATAACGTAGGTTTGTTGTTGCGTGGTATTGAGAAAACCGATATCCGCCGTGGTATGGTTATCTGCAAACCCGGTTCGGTAACTCCGCACACCGAGTTCAAGGCTGAGGTATATGTATTGTCAAAAGCAGAAGGTGGCCGTCACACGCCGTTCTTCAACAAATACCGTCCACAATTCTATTTCCGTACCACAGATGTGACAGGCGAAATCGCCTTGCCAGATGGTGTAGAAATGGTAATGCCAGGTGATAACGTTACAATTACAGTGAAATTGATTAACGCAATCGCAATGGAAAAAGGCCTTCGTTTCGCTATCCGTGAGGGTGGTAGGACTGTAGGTGCCGGACAGGTGACTGAGATTCTTAAGTAATCAGTCCCCTTGGGATGATTGTTATTCCATAACCGATTAGCTAATCAGCGAGCCAGCTGATTAGCTAATCGTGTCTAATACAATAACACTTACACGGGCATAGTTCAATGGTAGAATAGAGGTCTCCAAAACCTTTGATCTGGGTTCGAATCCTGGTGCCCGTGCAAATATTGACAGAACATAGAACATGGCAAACGTACTAGAATTTGTAAAAGACTCCTATACTGAGATGAGCCAAAAGGTCACTTGGCCTACTTGGGCGCAGCTGCAAAGCTCTGCAGTGGTGGTATTGGTAGCATCTGTTATCATCGCATTGGTCATCTTTGCGATGGATAAGGCTTCAAGTAACGTGCTGGAATTGTTCTATAATATTGCGTCTTAACTTGTTGGGAAAGAAAAAATGGCAGATCAAGCTCTGAAATGGTACGTTGTACGGGCCGTAAGCGGAAAGGAAAAGAAAGTAAAGCAATACATTGAATCGGAAGTAAACCGTTTGGGAATCAACCATCTTGTTCCCCAAGTGTTGATTCCGATGGAGAAGTATTACCAGATGCGGGATGGGAAGAAGGTGGCTAAGGAGCGTAATTTTTATCCGGGATATGTGTTATTAGAAGCTGCACTGGATGGTGAGTTGGAACACATCATCAAGAACATCAATAGCGTTGTAGGATTTTTAGGCGATAAGGCAGGGAATCCGATACCACTTCGCCCAGCAGAGATCAACCGTATATTGGGCAAGGTGGATGAAATGTCTGAGCAAGGTGAAATGATGAATGTACCTTACTATGTCGGGGAGCTTGTGAAAGTCAATGACGGTCCGTTCAATGGATTTACAGGTGAAATAGAAGAGGTAAACGAGGAAAAGAAAAAGTTGAAGGTAATGGTGAAGGTGTTCGGCCGCAAAACCCCCTTGGAACTGAACTATATACAAGTAGAGAAAGAGTAAAATGTGCAAGGCCATCTTGAAGAGATTGGTCTTTATTTTTTTTACGCTATATATTTTAATTTTTTTTTGTACCTTTGCACTCCATTTTGGGGTGCTCGTGCAGTTTGGCACAATGTGCCTCAAAATCTAAATGTTACGTTATAATGCTTCCACCTTACTAACAAACATTTATTAATTTAATTCAAATCGAGAAATGGCAAAAGAAGTCAGTGCGTTAGTAAAATTACAAGTGAAGGGCGGCGCTGCGAATCCATCACCTCCAGTTGGACCCGCGTTGGGTGCAAAAGGGGTGAACATCATGGAATTTTGCAAGCAGTTCAATGCACGTACCCAAGACAAGCCTGGCAAGGTATTGCCTGTTGTCATTACGGTGTATAGCGATAAATCTTTCGATTTTATCATCAAAACCCCTCCGGTTGCCGTTCAATTGATTGAAGCTTCGGGATTGAAGGGTGGCTCCGGTGAACCCAACCGAAGAAAAGTGGGTTCAGTAACTTGGGAACAAGTGGAGACCATTGCGAAGGATAAAATGCCAGATTTAAATGCGTTCACTGTAGAGTCGGCCATGCGTATGATTGCTGGCACGGCGCGTAGTATGGGTATCACTGTGAACGGGAATGCGCCCTGGAACAATTAATTAACGAAATCAATTTAAGAAAGTGGCAAGATTAACAAAAAATCAAAAAGCGGCACTATCCAAGATTGAAGTTGGTAAAACGTATTCTTTACAAGAGGCATCTGCCCTAGTGAAGGACATTACCAATACCAAATTTGATTCTTCGGTGGATATCGATGTACGCCTCGGCGTGGATCCCCGTAAAGCAAATCAAATGGTACGTGGTATCGCAACATTGCCGCATGGCACGGGTAAGACCGTTCGTGTGCTAGTGCTTTGTACACCTGATAAGGAGGAAGAAGCTAAGGCCGCGGGAGCTGACTATGTGGGGTTGGACGACTATATCAGCCAGATCGAAGGTGGTTGGACCGACATTGATATCATTATTACCATGCCCAGCGTGATGGCAAAGGTTGGTAAATTGGGCCGTATTCTCGGTCCACGCAACCTCATGCCAAACCCCAAGACTGGTACCGTAACCACGGATATTGGTAAAGCGGTGTCTGAAGTGAAGGCAGGTAAGATTGATTTCAAAGTAGATAAGACAGGGATTATCCACACTTCCATAGGCAAATCATCTTTTCCACAGGAAAAGATCTATGAAAATGCCTTGGAGGTATTGCAGACAATTTCCAAATTGAAGCCTTCTGCGGCAAAAGGGACGTATTTCAAGAGTATTTACATCTCTTCCACGATGAGCCCTGGTATTCAAATAGAAACTAAATCAGTAGCAGGAATTTAATCATGAAGGTCCTCCCTATCGGGATAACTTTTATAGCCGCTTAAAAGCAATTTATTCAAATGAAAAAAGAGGAAAAACAAGAAATTGTTAAAGCTTTAACTGAGCAGATTAAATCTTACGGTAATTTTTATATTACCGATACTGCTGATTTGACCGTGGCTAAAATCAACGGTATCCGCCGCAAATGTTTCGATAAGGGTATCTCAATCCAGGTGGTGAAAAACACATTGATTAGAAAGGCGCTTGAGGAGGCCGGTGTTGATTCAGAAGAATTACTTACCGTGCTGAAAGGGTCTTCTACCATGTTGTTTTCCGAATCGGGAAATGCACCCGCGAAACTGATCAAAGAGCTTCGTAAAGAAGGCGATAAGCCTGTATTGAAAGGAGCATACATTGACGCGGCAGTATTTATCGGAGACAATCAAATCGATGCGCTGAGCAATCTTAAATCCAAAAATGAGCTCATTGGCGACATCATCGGATTGCTGCAATCCCCTGCCAAGAATGTTATTTCCGGTCTTCAGTCCGGAGGCAATACATTGGCTGGGCTGGTTAAAACTTTACAAGAAAGGGGTTAAACGGAGACCCAAATTACAATGTCCGTAGGATTATTAATAATTTTCAAAAGTAAATTCAAAAATTTAAAATAAAATGGCAGATTTAAAAGCGTTTGCTGAGCAGTTGGTAAACTTGACAGTAAAAGAAGTTAACGAGTTAGCTCAAATCTTGAAGGATGAATATGGTATTGAGCCAGCAGCAGCCGCAGTTGCAGTTGCCGGTCCGGCCGCGGGTGCTGATGCCCCTGCTGCTGAGGAAAAAACTTCCTTTGACGTAATCTTGAAAGAAGCCGGTGGCCAGAAATTGGCTGTTGTTAAGCTTGTTAAAGATTTGACAGGCCTTGGCCTGAAAGAAGCAAAAGACTTGGTTGACGGTGCACCTAAAGAAATCAAAACAGGTGTTGCTAAAGACGAAGCCGAAGCTTTGAAAAAGCAACTTGAAGAAGCGGGAGCTGTTGTTGAGATCAACTAATTCAGCTCATACAACGTACCTAAATGGGTTAGACTCTGACGTGATTTCGTCAGAGTCTATTCCTGTTTATGACTTCTCCTCTTCTTCCAGTCATGTCTCTGCTGTACATGGACGCCGGTACACGGTAAAAACAGCACCATATGCACAGTTTAATTAAACTAAATTCTTATTCCCTTGGCAAACAAAAGTATTCAAAACGAAAGAGTGAATTTTGCAAGCAGTAAAAAGGTACTTGATTACCCTGATTTTCTGGATGTGCAATTGCAATCTTTCAAGGAGTTTTTTCAGCTAGAAACAACTTCGGACAACCGCCACCAGGAAGGGCTGTTCAAGGTATTTTCAGAAAACTTCCCCATTTCTGATTCAAGGAACATTTTCGTGCTTGAGTTTTTGGATTATTTCATCGATCCGCCTCGTTATGGTATCCAGGAGTGTATCGAACGTGGACTGACCTATAGTGTCCCACTCAAAGCAAAACTTCGCCTGTCTTGCAATGATGAGGAACATGAGGATTTTGAGACCATCGTACAGGATGTCTATTTAGGAACAATCCCCTACATGACACCGAAAGGGACATTTGTGATCAATGGCGCCGAACGCGTCATCGTATCTCAATTGCACCGCTCACCAGGTGTGTTTTTCGGCCAAAGCCGTCACACCAACGGCACAAAGCTGTATTCAGCGCGGGTCATCCCATTCAAGGGTTCGTGGATTGAATTCGCCACGGACGTGAATAACGTGATGTACGCCTATATTGACCGTAAGAAAAAATTCCCGGTAACCACACTTTTAAGGGCCATCGGCTACGATTCCGACAAGGATATTCTGGAGCTGTTTGAACTGGCTGATGAAGTGAAAGTGAGCAAATCCGGGCTCAAGAAATATGTGGGCCGTAAACTGGCCGCAAGGGTGTTGAAGAAATGGATTGAAGACTTCGTGGATGAAGATACCGGTGAGGTAGTGTCTATCGACCGGAATGAGGTGGTATTGGAGCGCGAAACCGTGCTGGAAGAAGATCATGTTGATTTGATCATTGATGCTGGGGTTAAGTCCATCATCCTGACCAAGGAAGATGCGTCTAACAATGCCGATTACTCCATCATCTACAATACCTTGCAAAAAGATACCTCCAACTCGGAGAAGGAAGCTGTGGAACATATCTACAGGCAATTGCGTAATGCAGAACCACCTGATGAGGAAACTGCCCGTGGTATTATAGAGCGGTTGTTCTTCTCGGACAAACGATACGATCTCGGAGATGTGGGTAGGTATCGGATCAACCGTAAATTGCAATTGGGTACGCCTGATGAGACTAAGGTATTGACCCGTGAGGATATCATCGCCATCGTGAAGTACCTGATTAATTTGATCAACTCCAAGGCTGAGGTCGATGATATCGACCACCTGTCCAACCGTCGTGTACGTACGGTGGGTGAGCAATTGTACTCGCAATTTGGTGTGGGATTATCTCGTATGGCACGTACCATCCGTGAACGGATGAACATCCGCGATAACGAGGTGTTTACGCCTACCGACCTGATTAATGCACGGACCTTGTCGTCCGTGATCAATTCGTTCTTCGGAACGAATCAGCTGTCGCAATTCATGGATCAAACCAACCCATTGGCGGAGATTACGCACAAGCGTCGCCTTTCAGCATTGGGACCCGGTGGTTTATCACGTGAACGTGCAGGTTTCGAGGTTCGTGACGTGCACTATACGCATTATGGTCGGCTTTGTACGATCGAAACACCGGAAGGACCCAATATCGGATTGATTTCATCACTTTGTGTACATGCGAAAATCAATAACTTAGGGTTTATCGAGACCCCTTACCGTAAGGTTGACAAAGGAAGGGTAGTCGTTGAAGAGCCTGTGATTTACCTCTCAGCTGAGGATGAAGACGGCAAAACCATTGCCCAAGCCAACGCCGAGTACGATGATAAAGGTAATTTCATTACGCCGAAAGTAAAAGCGAGGTATGAAGGGGATTTCCCTGTTATCGAACCTGAGAAATTGGATTTGATGGACATAGCACCTAACCAGATTACTTCCATCGCAGCCTCGCTGATTCCTTTCCTCGAGCATGACGATGCAAACCGTGCCCTCATGGGATCAAACATGCAGCGCCAGGCGGTGCCCCTATTGCGGCCTGAGGCCCCTGTGGTTGGCACAGGTTTGGAAGGACGTGTGGCACGTGATTCGCGTACATTGATCAATGCGGAGGCTAATGGAGTGGTGGAATATGTAGATGCAGAGGAAATCAAAATCCGTTACGAACGTAATGAGGATGAAAGACTCGTGTCGTTTGATAACGATGTAAGAACCTATAGGCTCATCAAATTCGCGAAGACGAACCAAAGCACCTGTATCAACCTTAAACCCATCGTGAAAACTGGGCAAAAGGTAGAAAAGGGCCAGGTATTGTGCGAGGGCTATGCTACCCAAAACGGGGAATTGGCACTTGGACGTAACCTTAAAGTGGCTTTCATGCCTTGGCAAGGGTTCAATTTCGAGGATGCGATTGTGATTTCGGAACGTGTGGTGAGCCAAGATATCTTCACTTCGTTGCACATCGAGGAATTTGAGCTGGAGGTGCGTGATACTAAACGTGGGGAAGAGGAGCTAACTGCCGATATCCCTAACGTATCCGAAGAAGCAACGAAAGACTTGGATGAAAACGGTATCATCCGTATTGGTGCAGAAGTACGTGAAGGAGACATCCTGATCGGTAAGATTACGCCTAAAGGTGAGTCTGATCCTTCTCCTGAGGAGAAGTTGCTGCGTGCCATCTTTGGTGATAAGGCAGGGGATGTAAAGGATGCTTCCTTGAAGACCCCGCCATCTATCCATGGGGTAGTCATCGATACCAAATTGTTCTCGCGGGCCAAAAAAGTAGGCAAGGAAGAAGAGAAAAAAGCACTCGATCAGCTGGATACTCAACACGTAAAAGCCTTGAAGGCATTGAAAGATAGATTGGTGGACAAATTGTTTGTCATTGTCAATGGTAAAACCTCACAAGGTGTGTACAACGTGTACAAGGAGCTTCTGCTGGCTAAGGGAGCCAAATTCACCCAGAAAATCCTTATGGATCTGGATTACGTGAATATCAATCCTGCTGGATGGACCACCGACGAGGACAAAAATGAATTGATTAAACAAACGCTCCATTTCTACAACATCAAGTTGAACGAAGAACTTGGCGCATACAAACGGGATAAATTTGCCATCAGCGTAGGAGACGAACTACCTTCAGGCATCGTACAAATGGCCAAGGTGTTTATTGCCAAGAAGCGAAAACTCAAAGTAGGAGACAAAATGGCCGGCCGTCACGGGAATAAAGGTATTGTAGCACGTATTGTACGTGACGAAGATATGCCTTTCCTTGAGGATGGTACACCGGTAGATATTGTGTTGAACCCATTGGGCGTACCTTCGCGGATGAACCTTGGGCAGATCTACGAGACCGTGCTGGGTTGGGCTGGGCAGAAATTGGGTGTCAAGTTTGCGACGCCAATTTTTGACGGTGCATCCACTGAGGAGGTGGAAGGATGGGTTGAAAAAGCCGAACTTCCTGCTTCTGGACGTACGTACCTGTATAACGGGTTGACGGGTGAGCGTTTCGACCAACCAACAACGGTGGGTGTGATCTACATGCTGAAACTCGGACACATGGTGGATGATAAGATGCATGCGCGTTCCATTGGTCCCTATTCACTCATTACCCAGCAACCCCTTGGCGGTAAGGCACAGTTCGGTGGACAGCGTTTTGGTGAGATGGAGGTTTGGGCATTGGAAGCTTTCGGTGCGTCGAACATCCTTCAGGAAATCCTCACGGTCAAGTCTGACGACGTGGTGGGTAGAGCCAAAACATATGAATCCATCGTCAAAGGTAATAACTTGCCGACACCGTCTGTACCTGAATCATTCAATGTATTGGTACATGAGTTGCGTGGATTAGGGTTGGATATCACGTTGGATTAATCAAGCTTTGAGCTTTAATTTAAGAAAAGTATGTCTTACAAGAAAGATAATAAAATAAAGAGCAACTTCACTTCCATTACCATTAGTTTGGCGTCTCCAGAAACGATTTTGGAGCGTTCGAGTGGTGAAGTAGTGAAACCTGAAACCATCAATTACCGGACGTATAAGCCCGAGCGCGATGGTTTGTTTTGCGAACGTATCTTTGGTCCGGTAAAGGATTACGAATGCCACTGTGGTAAATACAAGCGTATCCGTTATAAAGGTATCGTCTGTGACCGCTGTGGGGTGGAGGTAACCGAAAAGAAGGTACGCCGTGAACGCATGGGACACATCAGTTTGGTGGTACCCGTAGCGCATATCTGGTACTTCCGTTCGTTGCCGAATAAAATTGGTTATTTGTTGGGCTTGCCCACCAAAAAACTCGATATGATCATCTACTATGAGCGTTATGCAGTGATCCAGGCAGGTGTGAAGGAAGAGGATGGTATCCAGTATATGGATTTCCTTACCGAGGAAGAATACCTTGATATTTTAGATACATTGCCGAAGGAAAATCAATTCCTTGACGACACAGATCCACAAAAATTCATCGCCAAAATGGGCGCCGAAGCATTGGAGGAGCTGTTGAGAAGGCTTGATTTGGACCAACTCTCCTACAATTTGCGCCACCAGGCAGCCAATGAAACGTCGCAGCAACGTAAAAATGAAGCGTTGAAGCGCCTACAGGTTGTTGAAGCATTCCGCGGTTCCAGAGACCGGATAGAAAACCGGCCTGAATGGATGATTGTAAAGATTGTGCCCATCATCCCACCCGAACTGCGCCCGTTGGTGCCTTTGGAAGGGGGACGTTTTGCTACTTCGGATTTGAATGATTTGTACCGCCGTGTGATTATCCGTAATAACCGCTTGAAACGCCTGATGGAAATTAAGGCGCCGGAAGTAATTCTGCGGAATGAAAAACGAATGTTGCAGGAAGCTGTAGATTCTTTGTTTGACAACTCGCGCAAGGTGAACGCCGTGAAGACGGAAGGTAATCGTGCGTTGAAATCACTTTCGGATATTCTGAAAGGCAAGCAAGGTCGTTTCCGCCAAAACTTGCTGGGTAAACGTGTGGATTATTCCGCGCGTTCGGTCATCGTGGTTGGACCAAACCTGAAAATGCATGAATGTGGCTTACCGAAAGATATGGCCGCTGAATTATATAAGCCGTTTATTATCCGCAAGATGATTGAACGGGGGATCGTGAAAACCGTGAAGTCTGCGAAAAAAATCGTGGACCGCAAGGATCCTGTAGTATGGGATATTCTCGAAAATGTTTTGAAAGGACACCCCGTACTGCTCAATCGTGCGCCTACATTACACCGCTTGGGTATTCAGGCTTTCCAACCGATATTGGTGGAAGGTAAAGCCATTCAACTACATCCGCTGGTGTGTACGGCTTTCAACGCTGACTTTGACGGTGACCAAATGGCCGTGCATCTTCCTTTGGGTAATGCAGCCATATTGGAAGCCCAAATCCTTATGCTTGCATCGCACAATATCCTTAACCCTGCAAATGGTACGCCTATTACCGTACCTTCGCAAGACATGGTATTGGGTCTTTATTACATGACCAAAGGTCGCAAGACGGATGAGAATCGAGTGATGAAAGGAGAAGACATGACATTCTACTCTGCCGAAGAAGTGATCATTGCCTATAATGAGAAACGCATAGACCTTCATGCTTTTATCAACGTGAGAGCTACCGTAAAAGACAAGGAAGGTAAGTTCGAGGAACGCATCATCGAAACGACGGTGGGACGCGTATTGTTCAACCAAGTGGTTCCCGAGGAAATCGGATACGTCAATGAGTTATTGACCAAGAAATCTTTGCGGGATACCATTGGCCTGGTGGTGAAAATATCCGGAATGGCGCAAGGAGCCAAGTTCCTTGACGATATTAAGGAATTAGGCTTCCTGATGGCGTTTAGAGGAGGATTGTCTTTCAACCTGCAGGATTTGAATATCCCGGATGCCAAAATAGATTTGATCGAATTGGCCACCAAGGAGGTGGAAGAAGTGAAGAACAACTATAATATGGGCTTCATTACCAACAACGAGCGCTACAACCAAATCATCGATATCTGGACACGTATCAACAATAGGTTGACGGCAAATGTGATGGAAATCCTGTCTACCGACAACCAAGGTTTCAATTCTGTGTACATGATGCTCGATTCTGGGGCACGGGGCTCAAAGGAGCAGATTCGCCAGCTTTGCGGCATGCGTGGATTGATGGCCAAACCACAGAAATCGGGTTCTTCAGGAGGTGAAATCATCGAAAACCCTATCCTTTCGAACTTCAAGGAAGGACTGTCTGTATTGGAATACTTTATTTCTACACACGGTGCACGTAAGGGACTTGCGGATACGGCCTTGAAAACGGCCGACGCGGGTTACCTCACAAGACGTCTGCATGACGTGGCCCAAGATATGATTGTGGTGGATGAGGACTGCGGTGGATTGAGAGGTGTATATACCACGGCATTGAAGGATAATGAAGATGTCATTGAGCCACTATATGATCGTATATTGGGTAGGGTATCCCTGCACGATGTATATGACCCAATATCCGGTGAGCTATTGGTAAACGCTGATCAGGATATCGATGAGGTAATTGCATCGAAGATTGAAAATTCTCCGGTGGAAGGTTTGGAAATCCGATCGGTATTGACCTGTGAGAGCAGGCGTGGTGTCTGCGCCCTTTGCTACGGGCGCAACTTGGCCACGGGCAAGCGTGTACAGGCCGGCGAGGCCGTAGGTGTTATTGCCGCTCAGTCCATCGGTGAGCCGGGAACGCAGCTTACACTACGTACATTCCACGTGGGTGGTACGGCATCGAATATTGCTGCTGAATCTCAAATTCTAGCCAAATTTGATGGTATTATTGAACTGGAGAATATCCGCTCGGTACCCCATGTAGGAGAGGAAGGACCGGATGAAGTGGTTATTGGCCGTTCGGGCGAGTTCCGGATTGTCGATACAGAATCCAACAAAGTGGTGATGACCACCAACATCCCTTACGGATCATTCCTCTACGTCAAAGCTGGAGATAAGGTTACAAAAGGACAACGTATTTGTTCTTGGGATCCTTACAATGCTGTCATCATTTCTGAATTTGCAGGTAAGGTAGAGTTTGAAGCCATCATTGAAGGTGTAACTTTCCGTGAAGAATCCGATGAACAAACCGGGCACCGTGAAAAGGTAATTATCGATACACGTGATAAAACGAAAAACCCAGCTATCAAGATACTTGATAAGAAAGGGGCGGTTATCCGTACCTACAACATTCCAGTAGGGGCACACGTTTCCGTTAACGACGGGGTTGAGGTGAAAGAGGGTGTAATCCTTGCCAAAATACCACGTTCTACCGGTAAAACCCGCGATATAACGGGTGGCTTGCCTCGGGTGACTGAGTTGTTCGAAGCCCGTAATCCATCCAACCCAGCGGTGGTGACCGAAATAGACGGTGTGGTAACCTTAGGCGGTGTGAAACGCGGTAATCGGGAAATCTCGATTGAATCGCGCGATGGACAGATCAAGAAATACTTGGTGCCGCTGTCCAAACACATCCTTGTCCAAGACAATGACTTCGTCAAAGCCGGTATGCCATTGTCTGATGGCTCCATTTCACCTGCCGATATCCTGGCTATTAAAGGCCCATCGGCAGTGCAGGAATACTTGGTCAACGGTATTCAGGAGGTTTACCGTTTGCAAGGGGTGAAAATCAATGATAAGCACTTTGAAACCATCGTGCACCAAATGATGCAGAAGGTAGAAATCGAAGATCCGGGAGATACCCGTTTCTTGGAGAAAGAAGCAGTGAATAGGTGGGACTTTGTGATCGAAAACGACGCCATCTACGACAAGAAGGTCGTGGTGGAGGCCGGAGATTCCAACGAGTTGAAACCCGGACAGATTGTGTCGCTGCGTAAATTAAGGGATGTGAATTCCAGCTTGAAACGCCGCGACTTGAAGTTGGTGGAAGTTCGGGATGCCATACCGGCTACGTCCAGCCCATTGCTCCAAGGGATCACTCGTGCTTCCTTAGGTACCAAATCGTTCATCTCTGCTGCATCCTTCCAGGAAACGACCAAGGTGTTGAACGAAGCCGCTATAGCTGGGAAGCGTGATAACTTGTTAGGTTTGAAAGAGAACGTAATCGTAGGCCACTTGATACCATCTGGCACGGGATTGCGCACTTACGAACGTATCATTGTTGGCTCCCAGGAAGAATACGACCAACTATTGGCTTCCAAAGAAGAAGATTAGTTGGCTGTCAGTCATTAGGATTAAACCCGTCAGGTATAACGCCTGACGGGTTTTTTTGTTGTATCTTTGCACCTATTATGGGCACCTTATTGGATATCGGACAAAAGCCTTACAATCATTACGGCGCTTATTTGCGTGCTAAACATGAAGGTAAGCGCGTATTCAAGATCATTGTAGATGGCAATTTTACCTGCCCAAACCGCGATGGGAGTAAGGGGTATGGTGGATGTTCCTATTGCAATGTAGATTCATTCACGCCTGATTCAGCCCGTAAACTACCCACCATCCGCGAACAGGTGGAAGAGGGTATCCAGCGCGCAATCAATGGTTATGGTGCCGAAAAATTCGTGATTTATTTTCAGCCCAATACCAATACATACGCCCCTACCCACTACCTGAAGGCCATGTATGATGAGGCGTTGAATGTAGCGCCGGAAAATGTGGTTGGATTATCGGTGGGCACTAGGCCCGATTGTATCGATTCTGAAAAGGTGGCTTTGCTTGAAAGCTATACCGATCGTTATGATGTGGATTTGGAGATGGGTATGGAATCCATTTACAACGATACGCTTAGCCGGATAAACAGAGGCTGCTCGCATGAGGAGCTGGGGGCAGCCCTAAGCCTGGTGAGCGATAGCCCATTGGATATTTGTGTACACACCATCTTTGGTTTCCCTTGGGAAACGAAGGAGATGATGTTACGCTATGCGGATGAAATCAATCGATTCCCACAAATCAAATTTGTGAAGTTGCACCACCTTCATATCGTTGAGGGATCCATTATGGGTGTCCAATATAAGCGGCAACCTTTCCATGTGTTTAGCTTGGAGGAATATACGGATTTCTTATGCGAATTTATACCCTTGCTTAGACCCGACATCGTCATCCAACGGTTGTTTGGACTAGCCGATCAGGAATTGCTAATAGCGCCTATCTGGGGCAAGGGGAAATCAGCTATCCAGACCTATATCGATAAGGAATTGGAGAGAAGGGGAGCCTACCAAGGGAGCAAGTACCAAGCGTAGGATTCAATCGTGATTAATCTTCTAAAATCCCTTTCAGGTCTGCTGGTGAATAGTGCACAGATTTGAGTGTTTTCCGGTCTGCTGCACGATACACGAGGTAGTGTCCGTCGGCTTCTTCATAAAAGCATTCCACACCTTTTTGCTGATAATGGGCTACTGTGTCTTCAGCTTCCTGCACGGTATTGCAAGCTTTGCTCATATTGGAGCGTTGCACCTCATCAAATAACTGGCTGAACTTATCCGCCAATCCAAATTCCAGCACGGCGCCAGAAAGTACGTACTGTATGTCGCAAAGTGCGTCAGCCACTTCCGTTATATTTTTGTCGGAAATGGCTTCTTCAAGCTCTTTAAGTTCTTCGCCAATAAGCGATACGCGTAGCTGGCAGCGTTTCTCATCAGGTATGGTTGGAGTTTGCAGAATGGGATGTTTAAATGTTTTATGAAACTCGGCAACGGCCGTCAAAGTTTTCGGATCGGTCATAATCAAAAAATTTGGCTAAAATAGTACAAAACTTCAAAGGTTTCAAAAACCTCTAGGGTTTATTTATTTAATAAAATGCTTGAGTTGGATAATTTCCTTTTCCTCCAGATAGCGCCATCTTCCACGAGGAAGATCTTTTTTTGTGAGGTTGGCATAGACTACCCTATCCAATTTAATCACGTTATAACCCAAGTGCTCAAAAATACGTCTTACGATACGGTTTTTCCCGCTATGGATCTGAATGCCGACTTCACGTTTGCTTCCCCCTTGGACATAGCTTATGACATCAGGTTTCACAAGTCCATCCTCGAGTTCAATTCCAAAAGCGATTTTATTAAAGTCGCCCTGTGCGAGGTTCTTATCTAGCTCTACATTGTAAATCTTGCTGATATTATTGCGTGGATGCGAAAGCTTTTCGGCAAGGTTGCCATCATTGGTCAACAAGAGGAGCCCGGTGGTGTTGCGGTCAAGCCTGCCAACAGGATATATCCGTTCTCTGGTTGCCTTGGCCACCAAATGCATCACTGTACGTCTTTCCTGGGGATCGTCTGTTGTGGTGATATAGTCTTTTGGTTTATTTAAAAGCACATAGATCATTTTTTCGCGTTTCAGGCGCTCTCCGTTATACCGGACTTCGTCTTTCATGGGGTCTACTTTGACGCCCAGTTCGGTGATGACATTCCCATTTACAGTAATGACACCTGCTTCAATCAATTCATCGGCCTTGCGCCTTGAGCAGATGCCAGCATTGGAAATATATCGGTTAAGCCTTATCAATCCGTCATCCTCGGGATCCCGTTGAAATGGTTTTGATGAAGAATCGGTCCGTTCACGGCGTTTCTTCGAAGGGTCGTAAGGTGATTTGTTGCTGAATGGACGTTTATCGCCGCTATATGGTCGCTTTTGCCCGCCCTTTCCGTACGGTCTTTCTTGGTCCCTGTTGGATGACCGGTCTGAATCAGAACGGTTTCTCCCCGAATCAGTATTAGATGGTCTGTTTGAATCAGAACGGTTCCTTCCTGAATCACTTGGTTTTCTGTCTGAAGGACTTTTGTCGTTGTCTTGAGTATTTCGGCTACGGAATTTACGGCCACCTGTATTGGAAAAACTAGAGGTTGATTTTCCTGATTGTTTGGATTTGTCGTCACGACTGTTCCTTTTGTTACTTAATGGCATGATTTTTACCGCGAAAAAATGTGAGCAACAAAGGTAGTTAAAAATATGCGTTTAATTGCCATAGCCATGATTATTTACATAGAAATAACCTGAAAAGGTACGTTAATTTTTGTTAAAAGTCAAAGGGTATTGTTATAACTATTTGTATATTAACAATATAATTTTTACTTTTGCAGCCGACTTTTGAATCAAGTAATCCATGGCGTTAATTATTGTGTGCCATGTATTGCAGGAAGGTGATGAATGATAAAAAAACAACTGTTCTGTTGTAGTGCTGTTTTGCTGTTGGTGTTGCTTTCAAAGTTGTACACGTACCGTGTGGCAGCCAACACTGAAACAAATGATGTATTACAACATAACTCCTTATTCCATGGAGCATTGTTGCTGGAAGATATAAGTAATGTCCGCAACACTCCTTACTTTGCATCATTAAATTTTGCTAATGAAAACCTGCCTTTGGGTGATAAGCAAATTGAAAATAGGATGATGCGATACCTCAAAGAATATTCGTATAATAAGCGTCGGTCTTACCGACTGCACCGAAAGGCGCGGGGTGCTTTGCCACGGGTTGCAGCGATTTTAAGTAAGCAGGGGATTCCCGTGGATTTCAAATACATCCCTTTAGTAGAAAGCGGGTTTACCAGCGGCACGACCTCACACCGTGGTGCATCCGGGTATTGGCAATTTATGCCTAATACGGCGAGAGCTTTTGGGTTGCGCGTGGATAGTTTGGTAGACGAACGGCAAGACATAGAGAAATCTACACTGGCCGCAGCCAAATACATCAAGGCGTTATATCGGGAATTCAATAGCTGGACATTGGTGGCTGCCGCTTTTAATATTGGTGAGGGGAATCTTCAGCGCGCTATCAATAATCAACATGAAGATAATTATTTCAAGCTGAAGCTCAACAAGGAAACTGGAAGCTATGTTTATAAGCTTATCTCGGTCAAGGAAATCATCGAAAATCCTAGGCAACATGGCTACAGGAAGAGCAAAATTCTATTGGCTGATGCAACGGATGAAAAACGCCAAGGGCAAGGTGAATTATAGTCCTTGCCCCCTTTATAAGCTATAAGATTCAGAGAGAATTACCTCAAATCCACTATTTCCATCCCGGGATACTTGTTTTGATTAAATGTAAACTTATCTGCAGCAATTTGCGGATTGGCTTTTGTGTTTTTGATGGTGTACATGTACTTGATCCCACCTTTGTCAAAAATGGTTGCATCATGTATCAGGTTGGAGGATGCATTGATGCGCAACTTGATTTTGAAATAAGGTGCATGGGGGTCTTCCGGTGACAGTTCCACCACACGCAATCGGATATTTCCAGCGTTTTCATCAGATGCCGATACATATTTATAACCTTGGTTATAGAAGGAGAAAATGTTGATAGGAGAGATGGCTTCCGAATCGTTGTTTGCTTCAGTCACCTGAACCTCCTGTTCTTCCTTGAGTATGGTCCACTGCGTTTTCCCATCGCTAATCAGGTCTTGGCTATTCATTGATATGTGGTACTTACCAGCTGCGGCCTCCATGTAGATGGTGCCCGATTCTGAATGATTTGCGGTTTGCTGCGGCTGCTGAACGGCAATGGTGAAGTCTGCCTGTATGGTTTTGTAACCTTCGTAGGTTTTGCTGACCTTATTGAGCAAGGATTTTGCCGCGACATCTGTTTGCGCGTAGCCATGCGAAGCAATAATTAATAGGAAAGGGAGCAGCGCTATGTTACCGATATATTTTCTTAACATCATATTCATTCTATACATCTTTCTTCAATCCATCCAAAAACTGTTCCAATGAATATTCATCAGGAAATAATACCTCACGGGCCTTACTACCTTCAAATGGTCCCACCACGCCAGCTGCCTCCAATTGATCGATGATCCGCCCGGCACGATTGTACCCAAGCTTGAGTTTGCGTTGGATGAGCGAAGTTGAGCCTTGTTGATGCAGGACGATGAGCCTGGCGGCATCTTCAAACATGGCATCACGATCGCTGATATCAAAGTCGCCCGCAGAGCTTTCACTATTTTCATCGATGTATTCGGGAAGCAACATTGCCGAAGGATAACCTCGTTGGCTGCCTATGAAATCGGATACTTCATCCACCTCTGGGGTGTCCACAAAAGCGCATTGTATCCGTATCAATTCGCTGCCAGTAGCCAATAGCATATCACCTCTTCCAATCAATTGATCAGCACCTCCCGAGTCGAGGATGGTACGCGAATCCACTTTAGAAAGCACACGGAATGCCAAACGCGCAGGGAAATTGGCCTTGATGGTACCTGTAATGATGTTTACAGACGGTCGTTGAGTAGCAATGACCAAATGGATTCCAACAGCACGCGCTAGTTGTGCCAATCGGGCTATCGGTGTTTCCACTTCCTTGCCTGCTGTCATCATTAGGTCAGCAAATTCATCAATGATAAGCACAATGAAGGGAAGGAAACGGTGGCCTTCTTCAGGATTAAGCCTACGATTGATGAACTTGACATTGTATTCCTTGAGATTGCGCACTTGACCATTTTTCAACAAGTCATAGCGGGCATCCATCTCAATACATAGGGAATTGAGTGTATTGATTACCTTTTTAGTGTCGGTAATGATGGCATCCTCTTCGCCAGGTAGCTTGGCCAGAAAATGGCGTTCTATTTTTTTGAACAACGATAATTCTACCTTTTTGGGGTCTACCAGCACGAGCTTGAGTTCAGCAGGATGCTTCTTGTAGAGCAGGGAGGTAAGGATCGCATTGATACCTACCGATTTACCTTGCCCTGTAGCTCCTGCCACGAGCAGGTGGGGCATTTTGGCAAGATCAGCGATGTATACTTCGTTCGAAATCGTTCTCCCTAAGGCGATTGGCAGGTCCATATCCGTGTGTTGGAACTTCTCCGTTGCCAATACCGACCGCATAGATACCATCTCCGGGTGGCTGTTCGGCACCTCAATGCCTATAGTGCCTTTGCCGGGCATTGGGGCAATGATTCGGATACCAAGGGCAGCTAAACTCAGCGCAATATCGTCTTCTAAATTCTTGATTTTGGAAATACGTACACCCGGTTTCGGGATAATTTCGTACAACGTAACCGTAGGGCCTATGGTGGCTTTTATTTTGGCTATCTCGATGTTATAGTTGCCAAGTGTATCGACAATTTTGTCCTTATTTTCCTCCAGCTCATGATTGTTTACAGTGATTTTGCCTGAGCCGTAATCACGGAGCAAATCAAGGGGGGGGTATTTGTAACCCGATAAATCCAGTTTTGGGTCATATTGGCCTACTTTTTCAACCAATTCATCTGCTGTAATGTTTTTTTCTTCCTTAATGGCTGATACGGTAAGCGGAGGGTTTTTTATTTCGTTCTTGGCTTCCGTTTTTTCCCGGAGTGCCTCGACAGTAAAATCGGGTCCCGGTTTATCCTCGGCGGATTCATGCTTAGGCGCATTGATGTTTTGTGGCAATTTTTCTTCCTGCGATTCGGATTCCTTCATCCGGTTGAGGTTGAATTCCACAGGGTCTACCCGATATTCCGACTCCTGCATATAACGCTCTCCATTGCGGAGGGAATTTCCTGATGCACTATCTGCCTCAGGGGTATTGCTGCTATCCTTAGAGCGACGCGCACCCAACTTAAAGTCCAAGTTATAGATGATAATCAGCACAGTAAGGATGACAAAAATTAATAATCCTCCTACCCCTGGCACACCAATCTGGGCTTGAAGCAATCTGTTGGACCAAAATCCGAACTCGCCTTCCAGAAAATGAGGATAATTGCTGATAAACCCATGGATAAAGCCCAATGTAATGGATATGAAAACTAATGCGAACAAGGAGTAGCCCAAAACTTTCCAAATGGAAATAATTTTTACCTTGAATAGTAAGCGATATCCAATAACGAACAAGATGCCTATAAAAAGGAAAGACGCAATTCCAAACCACTTGTAAACAAACTGATGGGCAAGCAAAGCTCCAAATTTTCCCATCCAGTTTTGTACCACCGGATGCTCGATACCGGCAAGGGCAAGTTCTTCACGACTCTTGAATAAGGTGTTCCATCCACCGTTGGCCGCGGAGACATAACTTTGGTCCTCCTGCCAGGTAAACAGATAAGAAATGAAGGCGATAAGGAAGTACACCGCCAATATCAACAGAAATAGACCAGTTATTTTTATGATTTTATCACCTAGACCGCGCCCAGATAGTGAACTAGCCTTCGATTTACGCTCCCGTTTCTTTCGTGTGGATGATCTGACTTCCGTATCATGCTGTACATTCTTCCTAAAAGAATTTCCTTTTCCAGACATCTATAAGGATACATTTTGTTTGAGACAAACTTACGGAATTTTTATAGATAAATGATTTCAATGATTCATGGATCGCATTTTCAGATAATTTTTCCGATAGGTTGTAGCACTTTGCATACTAGACACGTTTTATATGATGAAAACGGTGATACGAATTGGATCACCATTTAGTTATTTGTATTAAGGAATTACTGTAAATTTTGATGGAAAGAAAAATAAAAAGACGCCGTTTAGGTCTTATCATAGCGGCTATTGTGGTGAGTTTTATTGCATTGAATGCATGCTTAAAGGATGGCGATAATGGATTAAGCCAGATTTCAGCCACGGCGGCGCTTAATGCTGTGCCTGGATCTGAAGGGTTGGATATTGGACTAGACCAAAACCAACTAAACAATAGGGTTTTGGGCGAGGAATTCGCTTATGGTGATACATTACCATACAAAAATGCATATTCAGGAAGGAGACTTGTAAGGGTGTTCGATCCCAATCGTAATCAAACCACGCCGCCTTTGGCTCAAGGAACTGTTGATTTTACCCCTGGCAAATTCTATTCGTTGTATGTGGTGGGTTATGAAGAGATCCAATTGATGGTTACAGAAGATGACTTGTCGAACCCAAGCGAGGGAAAGGCAAAGATCCGGTTTCTTCACCTGAGCCCTGATGCTCCGGCTTTGGATTTAGAAGTGGAAGAAGTCGATACGTTGTTGGCGAGCAATAAGAAGTTTAAGGAAGTCACGGAGTTTTCTGTTATAGATGCTGGCGATACCTATACATTCAACATCATTGAATATGGTAGTGATGAGGTTGTGCATAGCTTTGATTTTACACCAGCAAGCGGTATGATTTATACCATATGGGCTAAGGGCTTGCTTGAAAACACGAATGATGATTCGTTAGGTTTTGGTCATGGTATCATTACCCATTAAAAACATGGGTCACAATTTTCTCCATAAAGTTTAGGTTGATTGAAGTCCGCCTATTGGCGGATTGCCGCTCCCTCCCCGGGGGCGGTTTTTTTACGCTGCTATCAGCAAGAAATAGTTTTTCTTACCCCGTTGGACTATTAAATAACTGCCATTTATCAAGTCATCCAAGGAAAAAATTTGATCAATGTCACCAATTTTTGCCTTATTGATAGATACGCCACCGCCTTGTATCATTTTGCGTGCTTCCCCTTTCGATGGAAAAACCGAAGTGGAAACAGCCAGCAGGTCCATTGCATTGATTCCGGCGGACAGTTGGTCTTTAGCGATATGGAACTGGGGTACGCCATCAAAAATATCCAACACCGCTGTATGCTCCATGCCATTCAGAAATTCCAAAGGGCCATTGCCAAATAGAAATTCGGAGGTTTTCACGGCTGTTTCAAAGTCCGATTCGGAATGTGTACGGGTGGTGATATCCTTGGCCAGCGCCCTTTGCACCGTGCGAAGATGAGGAGCAGTCTCATGTTCGGCAATGATGGCATCGATTTCTTCCTTGGATTTCAAGGTGAAAATCTTAATCCAGTTTTTGGCATCATCGTCACTAGCATTGAGCCAGAATTGGTAATATCGGTATGGAGAGGTCTTGTTGGCGTCCAGCCAAACGGCTCCGCTTTCGGTTTTTCCAAATTTGTTGCCGTCGGCCTTCTTGATGAGTCGGGTAGTAAGCCCGTATGCTGTACCACCATCTTGCCTACGGATAAACTCGGCTCCCGTCACAATATTACCCCATTGATCCGAACCACCCATCTGTAACTGGCAATTGTGGTTCTTCCATAGGTAATAAAAGTCATAGCCTTGGATAAGCTGATATGAAAACTCGGTGAATGAAAGCCCGTTTTCACTTTCCAAACGACTCTTTACCGAATCCTTGGCCATCATATAGTTGACAGTAATCAATTTTCCAACGTCGCGGATGAAATCCAAAAACTTGAAATCTTTGAACCAGTCGTAGTTATTCACCATTTTGGCAGGGTTTGCCCCTTCATCAAAGCTCAAGAACCTACGCAGTTGCTCTTCGAGGCAGCTCACATTGTGCCGTAAGGTCTCTTCGTCAAGTAAGTTACGTTCGGCCGACTTGAAGGATGGGTCTCCAATCATCCCTGTGGCTCCACCCACCAATGCGATGGGTTGATGCCCTGCACGCTGAAAATGGATAAGCGTCATGATTTGGGTCAGATGCCCCACATGCAAAGAATCGCCTGTGGGGTCAAAGCCAATATAACCAGCCGCGGGCCCCTTGTTCAGCAATTCTTCGGTATCCGGTATCATATCCTGTAACATGCCCCGCCAACGCAATTCCTCAACAAAATTCATCTTCATGTACTATTAAAATCGAGTGATTAATGTGACGGCAAAGATAGTAGAATCTGCCGTAAATTATCGTTGAAATTCGCTATATTGGCACAATAAGTGTATTATAACAGGAAAGAGTGCTGCATGAATTTTCTTTCGCATTATTATTTTGAACGATACAGTCACGATCCTGAATTGGTATTGGGGAGTGTACTGCCCGATTTGATTAAAAATGCAGACAGGAATATTAATGTGCTGCCCCATAAATACGAAGATCGATTTGGCAACAATCCTAAACTCCAAAGTATTTATCGCGGCTGGGTGAGGCATATAGAAGCCGACCGTTATTTTCATAATTCCACTTTTTTCTATAGCCATACACATGAGTTGAAAGCAGTACTTGCCCCTATTGTAGAAAGTACAGCGATAAGACCTTCCTTTTTGTCGCACATCGCACTTGAATTGCTACTTGACCACTTACTACTCCACAACAATTGGGTGCATGAATCGGATTTTTATGAGTATCTAGCGGCGGCAGACCGTGATATGACGGATAGATTTCTGAAGCTATGCGACGTTAAGGATACCTTATTCTTTTTTACCTATTTCAACAGCTTCATGCGTGCACAGTATGTAGGAAGTTATCGAACATTTGACCAAATTACGTTTGCTATGATCAATATTTGCCGCCGGCTGTGGGTTGTTGAGCTGACGGCCAAGCAAAAGGAACAGATAACGACGGCCATTACTGCTTATGTAAAGGAATTAGCGGGGAATTTCCATCATATATTTGATGAAATACGTGCCCAGCTGCCGTAAGGCTATCCGCTTTTTATACCAGCCTACTTTGCTGCAAGAAATATATATAAATTTTAAACAGCCACTAAACCTCCTTCGTAAATTTTTTTTTATAAGTTTGGCTGGTTGGTAATCAGCCAAACCCAATAGGTACGCGTATGGCAAATAGACTTTTCCGCAAAAAAACTATAGAGCAGATTTTAAGTGCGTCGCAATCAACGAAGGCCGGTGGGCTTGCGAAAGTATTGGGTGTACGTGATTTGGTGTCATTGGGGATAGCTGCCATTGTTGGTGCGGGTATCTTCAGCACAATTGGATTGGCCAGTTTCAATGGCGGACCTGCTGTATCTATGTTGTTTGTCTTTGTAGCAGTCGCGTGCGTGTTCACAGCATTGTCCTATGCGCAATTTGCCAGTGCCGTACCTGTATCTGGGAGCGCATATACTTATGCGTATGTGGCATTTGGTGAACTGTTTGCATGGATTATTGGCTGGGCACTGATTTTGGAATATGCTGTTTCCAATATGGTAGTGGCTATTTCATGGTCGCAATATTTTGGAGGCATGTTGGCAGGGTTTGGCATTAACATGCCTGGCTGGCTCACGATGGCCCCCGCTTATGCTTCCGAGGCCTATGCCAAGTTGCAGTCACAAGGCATGGAATCGTTGACAAGGGTGGAGCAGACGGCCGCCATGGCTTATGAGCAAGCCCCGAAATTGGGAGACATCCCTGTCATTTTTGATTTGCCTGCGGGTCTCATTACGGTTTTGGTCACTTGGTTGGTCTACATCGGCATCAAGGAGTCGCGCACGGCCAGCAACATCATGGTTGTGGTCAAAGTGGGGGTAATTCTACTGGTCATTATCGGTGGCGCTTTTTTCATTAAACCCGATAATTGGACGCCTTTTGCGCCCAACGGCATTAAAGGAGTGATGACTGGTGTTGCAGCTGTGTTCTTTGCCTTTATTGGGTTTGACTCCATTTCTACTACAGCAGAGGAATGTAAAAACCCACAACGCGATTTGCCGCGGGCAATGATGATATGCTTGCTTATCTGCGCCGTTTTATATATCCTCATTACATTGGTGTTGACCGGAATGGTGCATCATACGGAATTAAATGTCAAAGATCCACTAGCTTATGTATTCGAATATGTGGGTGTCGATTATATGGCTGGGATTATTTCGGTGACGTCTGTAGTGGCCATTACTAGTGCGCTATTGGTTTTCCAGCTGGCCCAACCTCGTATTTGGATGACAATGAGCCGCGATGGTTTGCTATGGAAAAGATTTGCCACGATACACCCCAAGTATAAGACTCCGTCTTTTGCCACGATTATCACGGGATTTATGGTGGCCATACCCGCGTTGTTTTTCAAGATGGATTTCTTTGTCGACCTCACCAGTGTGGGTACCTTTTTTGCGTTCATATTGGTATGTGCGGGGGTGTTGTATATGGATTATTCGGGCATTTCAAAGCAAGCTAAATTTCGAGTGCCCTATATCAATGGGAAGTATCTGATTACAATGGCGCTATTGGCCGCTGTATTTTGTGTTTATTACTATGGACAGGACACGATTATGGAATGGCAACAATTATCAATTCAGCAGATACTGGAACATAAAATACTGATCATCTTATTTTGGTTGGTTTGGATTGTGCTAAGTGTGATGGGATACATCTACCGGTTTTCGCTATTGCCCGTAGCAGGGATTCTAGTCAACCTCTACCTGATGTCGCAACTAGGGGCAAGCAATTGGTTCATTTTCCTTGTATGGTTAGCTATTGGTTTGGTGGTTTATTTTTGTTATGGTTACCGACACTCAAAATTGAATAAACCCGTGGATATTCCAATAGAATAAACCTCCTCAAATTATCAACAAACGCAGATTAACGGCCATTAAAAGTAATTTGGTGTTAATATTGGAGGCTGTAGCGCTCAAACATGTTAAAAATTGTTAAAATATTTTTTTTTCATCCTCTATTATAGGGAATATAGCAATTTTGTCCTACATTTGTTCTGATAAGGGAGAGGGAGAAAAACATTTTAAATTAAACCTCTGATTACGACGTTTGTCAAACCGATACTGTATGAGGAAGTTTTTACGTTACATAATTATCATTTTGGCTGTAGGCGCCATCACGTTCATAGGCAACGTGAATGCAGCATTGCTACCGACGACTAAGGTGGCAGTAGATACTAACAGCGTGATGAGTAGAAGCGAAGTTAAGGACGAAGCTTTGCGCATTTCCGCTGCTAATAATCGTAATTCACAACGATCTTTCTTCTCTTCTTTCAGAAATTTCTTTCCGTTTCGGGTTAACAATTCAGAAAACGATAAATTGTTAAGTAATGTAAAGATTTTCCCAAATCCCATTTCCGAGCAGATTAACCTGTCATTCAGCCTTGGTAAACAAAGTTCAGTATCGATTAAGGTAATGGACGCGTTAGGGAATGAAGTGATGACACTGCTTAACCAGGAGCTGGAAGCCGGAAACCAAAGCCACGCTTTTGAGACTAACAACAAACTTACTAACGGGTTTTATTTTATCCGAGTTTCGGCAGGTGCCGAAACCGTGGTGAAACGAATCTCTGTATTATAAGTGTTTTTTATTGTCGGTTTCCCTATTCTGGATTTATCCAACGCCCATCTTCACGTATAATTTCAATTAATTCATCGAGTGCATTGGCCGAACTGACATTACGTTTGACTACTTCCTTACCCCGGTATAGCGTAATCTTGTCCGGCCCAGCGCCTACATATCCATAATCGGCGTCGGCCATTTCCCCAGGACCATTTACGATACAGCCCATTATTCCTATTTTGAGTCCTTTCAGGTGGTTAGTACGACTACGTATCATATGGGTGGTTTCCTGTAAGTCAAATAAGGTGCGTCCACAGCTTGGACAAGAGATGTATTCCGTCTTGGAAATCCGTGAGCGGGTTGCCTGTAAGATTCCAAAGGACGCCGATACCAGCTTGTCCATAGGAATGGCTGGTGCATCTACCCATACACCATTGCCCATACCGTCTACAAGTAATGCGCCCATATCCGTGGCAGCATATAATTGCAGTTTAGAAATAGGCTCTTCTGGATCCATCAGATTGCCTGAGGGGGTAGAAAATTCCTCTGAAGGATAAAGACGACGGATGATGACCGGATTGTCAAGCCCCAATTCAGATAAGGTCGAAAAAAATAAGCGCTGGTCTGCCATGCCATGAGGTTCATCGGTTTCCAATACGAAGACGATGGTTTTGTCCAATGGTAGTGTTTCAAAAAGGACTGTTCCTAGATCGATATTATTTATCCTTACTAAATTGAGGTCAGTATCATGCAGACTTGTTTCCACAAATTCACGTAACGTATAAACCGGATGGATATTGATCCTGTTCTTGAGGCCCACCCAGATACGGTAATTATACAGCTGTTTTAAATTACCCGGCATAGTAAAGGAGGGTAGCTCATCCGCTAGATAGACAAAATCCACGGACTGTTCACCCATGTGGTATTTATCGAGCAAGGGGTCATATTTGTATCCAACATCGCTGAGAATAGCTGGATCCCTCAGATTTTTGTGTGATATATCCACCACGACTCGTGGCACTAACGATCCGCCGATGAACGCGCTTACTTCTGCGGAAACATGGGGTTTGATATCATGACGGGTGAATGTCAGGGAAGTAGCGGTAGAAGCCCTGCCTTGGGTATCTTGTTGGCGTTTGGTATACCGGTTTACTAAGGCAATAGCCACTGGAGCTTCAAATTCGGGCTCTTCGGTAAGGGATACCCGTACGGTGTCGCCTAAGCCATCTTCGAGCAAGGTGCCTATGCCCACAGCAGATTTGATGCGTCCATCTTCGCCATCGCCCGCTTCGGTTACACCGAGATGCAAGGGATAGTTCATTCCTTCAGCCACCATCTTTTCCACCAACAGGCGATATGCGCGTACCATCACCTGTGGATTGCTGGATTTCATCGAGATAACGAGGTTGTAATAATTAAGGTCTTCGCAGATGCGGATAAATTCCATGGCCGATTCTACCATCCCCTCAGGGGTGTCACCATAATGGC
Source organism: Parapedobacter tibetensis (assembly GCF_024704835.1). Classification (GTDB taxonomy): domain Bacteria; phylum Bacteroidota; class Bacteroidia; order Sphingobacteriales; family Sphingobacteriaceae; genus Parapedobacter; species Parapedobacter tibetensis. Next base: position 254,000 of record NZ_JAMXBE010000001.1, on the reverse strand, counting down.
TCATGATACGGTCCGAAAGGGAGCCATGGTTAGTGCCGATACGCATAGCTGTGCCGTATTCTTTACAAATTTTCACCAATGGTGCAAATTTGATATATATACGTTCCAATTCAGCTTTATATGCTTCCTCGCTATAGTTTAGTTGGTCAAATTTCTTTTTATCGGCATAATTGCCAGGGTTGATACGCACCTTTTCCACGATTCGTGCAGCCACTTCTGCAGCATTCGGAGTAAAGTGGATATCAGCTACTAATGGGATATCATACCCCCGCTTGCGTAGTTCCTTTTTGATTTCGGCAAGATTATTGGATTCCTTGATACTAGGGGCGGTGATGCGCACGTATTCACAGCCAGCATCGGCCATACGGATGGCTTGTTCTACGGATCCAATAGTATCCATCGTATCCACGGTGGTCATACTTTGGATACGGATGGGGTTATTCCCACCTAGAGGTATATTGCCAATGGACACTTCACGGGTGCGCCATCGTGAATATTCCGTCAGCGAATTGCAGTAGCCACCCGGCAAGGTATTTCCGATTCTAATATCCATGTTGTCGTTCAACATACAAAGTTAGGAATAATGATTAATATATTATTTGTTAGAAATTAAGATGGCGTTTATTTCAAATCAACCTATCCTTGATGACCAGCGTTCCGGCGATCTTATCGTGCAGGCATTGCTGCCTACGGTCAAAAAAACCAGTGAAAAACCCAATACCGAGTGTAATGACACCTACAAGCTTGGCAATATTTCGTAATAACGCCTGCCCATATCCAATGGGTTTGCCCTCCTCGTCCGTTACTTTAACGCCGATGAGCATTTTACCTATGGAAGCTTGCTTTTTGGACCCTTCAGTTGCCACGCATAGGATAAATTTGAAAATAGGCACAAGAGCCAGCCCCATGATGAGCGTCGGGATGCTTTCCTGTGTATTCGTTGCTCCTCCTAGATACACTGCGGCCAAAACAGCATATATACATAATGCGATGAAATAATCGATAGCTGTGGAGAGGAGGCGTGTATCCAATGTGGCAAAATACTGAGGTAGGGTAGCTTGATATTGGATGTTTAATAGCTTGCTCAACTCGGCAAGCTCCCTTAGTTCCTTAAATTCTGGTTGCTCCACAGGCTTCACGAAGTCCGTGGGGCGGAGGTCCATGCCTCGCAATTCATCCAATGTGAATGGACCTTGGGGTTTCCCTTGGATGACCACATAATATCGGTCGGGATGGTTATCCACGTTATTAATTATATCGTTTCACCGAGAAGGAGCTTAACCCACCCTGGAGGTTGATCGTAAACTTGTTGCTTGCATTTTCATAACCTTCAGTCGTATAAGAACCGTCTCCCTGTTTGGTGAAGCCGGGAAAATCCTTGGATGAGAGCCCCGATTTGACCACAATCCTGCAGGCAGCCGCCCGTGGTATTTCAATTTCCACGCTGGCCACTCCAGATTCTGCGCTGATGATGGTTTCCTGTAGTGGCATGCCCAGTTTGGCCTCGAATGATGCAGCGCCACCATTGAAGTTGAGGCTGGCCACTTTATATTCAGTCAGGTCGAATTCTGCAGCACCAGCTCCCATGTCAAGGGTGATATGCCATATCGGGTTGGCATTGAGGCTTATTTTGGCCCAATTTTCATCCACATTCCCTTTCCAGTTGCCATTCTTGGTACCTTTCATACTGAATGTGAGGTCTGCCTTGGCATCTGTGATTATGGTTTTTAACTCATGAGAACCAATGGTACTACCGGCCTCTGCACTGAAGAGCTTATCCGTAACCCCTTCAATTTCATATTCAATCGCCCCGCCCTTGACGTTCAGGTGGGCCGTGGTAACAGCGCTATCGTATTCATGGCTAAATGTGCCTTTGGAGGCACCCATATGTTTCGGCTCGCCGGCGGGCTTTCTGTCCATGTCCATGTCCCAGCTTTTGTTAAATACCCACCAGTTGCTGCGGGGTGGGAAAGTGCCTCGATAGGCCAGAAAAGCCAAGGCAACTATGGTGACTATGATGGAAACAGCACTGCCAATTCCACGTTTGGGTACCAAAAGGTTTACGCCAATGACAATAAGGATAACTGGCCACATACTTAAGACAGAGCGCCAATAAAAGTTGATAACATTCAGGTTATCCAGCAATAGGATGCCCCCTACAAAAAGCAGGATGAGTCCCCAACTTAATTTTTCTTTGTTCATGACTTTAGGTTATTTGGTGTAAGCATGTCCCTCCTCATTGTCACCATTGGTTGGTTGCTCGGGATCCTGGGTATATTCCTCTTCTTTTTCATGAGGATAAGTTTGCTCTTTTTTATTAGTGAATGCGCCAAAGATGCTGGCCAGCCCCATGATGATGATCAATACCGGCCAGTACCGTGCAAAGTCACGCCAATACAAAACATCCAATTGATGCAACAGGAAAAATAATCCTACGGCCAAGAGAATTAAGCCCGCAATATACCTATCCTTTGATTGCTTGAATGTTTGTGCTTTACCCCCTACATTCCAATTATACGGGTAGCCAGCTTCATAATCCGTGGATTTTTGGTTTTGCGAAGCTCGATAATCCACATCAAATGGATCATGAGGTAATGAAAATGATTTTATGGGCAACACAATCCACAGCACGATATATACAATCGGCCCGAGAAGCCCAACACCCATATACCCAGAGAAAAAGACACTGATGATAAACGCTAACCTTATCCATGTTTTGTCTATACCAAAATATTCTCCCAAGCCAGCGCAAACACCTGCCACCGCCCCTTCATGGGGTATTCGCTGAAGTTTCCTTTCCATTTTATCTTATTTTAAATGTTACCATATCTTGGTTTTATTACTATTTCATCCACATTAGCCCCCTCACTCATCGTTAAGCATGTGGCTATGGCCGCTGCAATATCTTCCGGTAGTACAAACTGGTCAGCAGGGATAGCCGTACCTTCCCATGAGGAAGTCAATGTAGATCCGGGTATGATTTCAGTCACTTTTACTCCATAGGGCCTCAATTCATCCCGCAATACATGAGTTAGACCCATCACCGCATATTTTGTTACAGTGTAGGTACCCGCGGATGATACGGGTTCTCGGCTGGCAATAGAGCTGATGTTGAAGATATGGCCCTTGCTATTTCTGCGCATATTGCGCGCCACGGAGCGCGAGAGCAGATGGGGTGTGTAATAGTTGATACTCATTTGCAAGTCAAAATCTTCGTCTGACTCATCCAATATGGAAACCGCATGAAATATTCCCACATTGTTGATGAGGATATCCAGATGGGGGGCTATTTGATCAACCCATTGTGTCAATCCGTCAAGTTGGGTTCTATCTGAGAAATCACATACAAAATACTGCACGTTGATATTGGGGGTGGATTTTTCCAAATTGACTTTAAGTGCTTTCAATGCATCACTGTTGCGCGCGGCGAGTAACAAGTTACAGCCCAGTTGGGCAAGTTTTTTAGCGATGGCAAGTCCCATCCCTTTGGTGGCGCCCGTAATCAAAGCCGTCTGATTAGTTAATTTTGACATTTTAGCATGTTCTATTGATTCCAAAAATAAGAAGTTTATTGTGGGGATAGTCAAACAACGGCATGCTTATTTTTCAATTATAAAACTTGTTGCTCATGCTGGTGGATAAATCGTCGCTTGTATATAAAACCAAGTTTATCTAAGTTTGTTTTGTCCTGTGATGCTATGGGATGGGAAAATACCACTTCGGCAACAATATTATTTTCGCTTCCGCATAAAACATTTATATTTATCGGAATATAGAACGGAAATTTATGTTTTTCACCTACTTTGGCAGGTACCTGCTCTTGTTGAAAGCGGTCTTCAGGCGACCGGAAAAATGGAAAATTTATTGGAAAGAAATAATCCATGAGATGAATGAGATTGGTGTTGGGTCACTTGGTCTGGTTGCCATCATTTCCACTTTTGTAGGCGCAGTAATGACCATGCAGATAGCGTTTCAATTGGTTTCTGATCTCATTCCCAATTCCGTTATCGGACAGATCAACCGTGATTCGAGCATCCTGGAACTGAGCCCTACCATCACCGCCTTGGTATTGGCCGGTAAAGTGGGGTCGTCCATTTCTTCCCAGATCGGGTCCATGCGGGTGACAGAGCAAATCGATGCCCTTGAAATCATGGGGATCAATGCTCCGGGGTACCTTATTCTCCCCAAGATATTGGCGGGCATTACCATGATTCCGGCATTGGTAATTATATCCATTTTCCTTGCTTTAACTGGTGGGCTTTTGGGTGGGTCACTATCTGGTGCCGTTACCCCCGAAGATTATATCAATGGTATTACGGATGGTTTCAGAGGCTACACAGTTGCAGTAGCGTTGGTTAAGGCCTTTGTTTTTGGGTTTATTATTACAACTGTTTCGGCTTTCAAGGGATTTTATGTGCGGGGTGGAGCATTGGAAGTCGGGCAGGCCAGTACTCGTGGTGTGGTTATCAGCTGCATTACCATTTTGGTGGCCGATTATATCGTTACAGCATTGATGCTTTAGGCCGATTATCATTTTTAGTTTTAGTTTCTTTTTCTTTATGATTGAAATCCAGAATATCCATAAATCATTTGGCGATAACCATGTATTAAGGGGTATTGACGCGAAATTCGAAGCCGGTAAGATCAGTTTGATCATTGGTGGCTCGGGTTCGGGGAAGAGCACATTATTGAAATGCATGGTGGGGTTACATGCGCCGGAGCAAGGCAAGGTGCTCTATCAGGGCGAAGATTTCACACGTATGGACTTTGAGACCCGCATTCCCATCCGTAAGGAAATCGGTATGCTTTTTCAAAACTCGGCACTGTTTGATTCGATGACCGTGGAGCAGAACATTATTTTTCCGCTGGAGATGTTCACCGAAATGAGTAGAAGCGAGAAAATAGACCGGGCCAACTTTTGTTTGGAACGGGTGAACCTTGTGGGGAACAACAAATTATATCCAGCGGAGCTTTCTGGCGGGATGAAAAAGCGCGTGGGTATTGCCCGTGCCATCAGCATGAGCCCAAAATATCTTTTTGTAGATGAGCCCAACTCAGGCCTCGATCCCGAGACCGCCATTGTGATTGATGAATTGATAGCGGAACTAACGGAAGAGTATCAATGCACTACCGTGGTGGTAACACATGATATGAATTCGGTGATGGGTATTGGGAATTATATTCTCTTTTTACACCAGGGCCAAAAATGGTGGGAGGGCTCCAATAAGGAAATCACCCATTCGGATTTGGAAGAATTGAATAACTTCGTGTTTGCCAGCCCATTTATGAAAGTGGCGAAGGAGCGGTTTTGAGTATTTCACGCAAAGGACGCGAAGTTTTTTCACGTGGAGCTCGCAAAGGGGAGTTCTAAGCGGACTTTGCGAAATCCTTAGCGTTCTCTGCGAGAAACAGCGTGATATCTTTATCTTTGCCACAAAATACTTGACACTTGGCATCAAACAACATCCAACTCCTCACCCCAAAGCACTGGGAAGATTATGAACTCATTGATTGTGGTGATTTCGAAAAGCTCGAACGCTTTGGCAACGTGGTGCTGATACGCCCTGAACCCCAAGCTATATGGCCCAAAGCGCTGCCCGAATCCGAATGGAACAAGCGCCATGATATTCGTTTCAAAGGGCGGTCTGCCACGAGTGGAGATTGGCTTAAAAAGAACCCCAAAATACCCGACCGTTGGCATATAAGCTACAAAAACGCTGATATAACCATCAAGCTACGTCTTGGCCTCACCGCATTCAAGCATGTAGGGGTTTTCCCCGAACAGGCGGTCAATTGGGATTTTATATCCAATACCATAAAATCCTTCAAGACACCCAGCCCTAAAGTGTTGAACCTCTTTGCTTACACAGGAGGGGCCTCACTGGTGGCCAAAGCTGCCGGTGCCGACACTACACATATCGATTCCATCAAGCAAGTGGTTACCTGGGCCAATGAAAACCAGGAGCTTTCCGGGCTATCCGGTATTCGATGGGTAGTGGAGGATGCGTTGAAATTTGTGAAGCGTGAGTTGAAACGTGGCAATATCTATCAGGGCATCATATTGGATCCCCCTGCCTATGGGCATGGTCCCAAAGGGGAGAAATGGAAACTTGAGGACCATATTGCCGAGATGATGCGTGATGTTGTACAATTGCTGGATCCCAGCGAACATTTTTTGATCCTTAATACCTACTCACTGGGCTTTTCATCTGTTATTGTGGAAAATTTGGTAAAAACATTTTTGCCCCAAGTGCCAAACCTGGAAACGGGTGAATTGTATCTGCAAGCTACAGCAGGGAGCAAACTGCCTCTAGGCGTATTTGGGAAATTCAGGAAAATTGGATAACGGCTATTTAGACTATCGATGGGATTGTTTATCAATGATGAAAAACGTGCTTGGGAAGATCTTGGAGCAGGCGTCAGCCGCAAAGTGATGTCTTACAATGCGGACTTGATGGTCGTAAAGGTTAGGTTCGAAGTAGGGAGTATCGGCGCCGGACACCAGCATCCGCATACCCAAATCAGCTATGTAGAAAGCGGCACGTTTGAGTACACCATTGCCGATGAAACCTTTACCATAGAGGCAGGTGACACCTGTTTGATACCACCCAATACGTTACACGGGTGTCACTGTATCAATGCGGGTATACTGGTTGATGCATTCAGTCCTGTACGCGAGGATTTTTTATAGGCAGTCCATTATCACTCAAAGATTACCGTTTTATTGCCTGTGATGATGACACGGTCTTCAATAACCAATGACAACGCCTTGCTCAACACCGATTTTTCCACTTCCTTTCCGGCTCGTACCATATCTTTCACCGTGTAGCTGTGGTTTACGGATTTGGTATCCTGCGCAATGATTGGGCCTTCGTCGAGATCATTGGTCACAAAATGGGCTGTGGCTCCAATTAATTTGACGCCGCGGGCGTGGGCCTGCTTATATGGATTGGCTCCAATGAATGCGGGGAGGAATGAGTGGTGGATGTTGATAATCTGTCCCGGATAACGCTCCACGAAAGTGGGCGAGAGGATACGCATGAATTTGGCCAGCACCAGGTAATCTGGTTGATAGCGTTCAAGGATGTGGCCAATCTCGATTTCAAAATCTTCTTTCGTTTTCCCCTCATGAGCCACATGGTGGAAAGGAATGGCAAAACGTTCAGTAAAAGCCCTTAAATTATCGTAATTGCTCACCACACAGCAAATTTCAGCCCCCAATGTATTGAAAAAATGGCGGATAATGATATCACCCAAACAGTGGTGTTCTTTGGTAACCAAAATGGCCAGGCGTTTTTGTTGCGGGGGATTTACGTGCACATTGGCCCCTTCGGGGAGTTCAACCAACAGTTCATCAGTAAGCTGTTGTATATTATTTGCTCCGCCGGCACAAACAATGCGTACATAGAAGCGGTTTGCCGCTTCATCCACATATTCACGCATGGTCACAATGTTGAGCTTATGGGCGGCAACGGTATTGGCTATCAATGCCACCAAGCCTACGGCATCACGGCATTGGATTAAGATTAAGGTCTGGTCAGTCATCACATTACATCAAGCCACTAGTTCTTCTGCTGTTGTTTTTTGCTGCTCAGCGATATCTACCTCTACCCGGAGGTTGTTTACAATGTGTTTTTGCCTATCGGGAGTGTTCTTGCCCATGTAATATTCAAGCAATTGGATAATTTTCTGATCCTTCGAAAGAATTACAGGGTCCAAGCGCATGTCCTTGCCTATAAATAGCCCAAATTCGTCCGGCGAAATCTCACCCAGCCCCTTGAAGCGAGTGATTTCAGGTTTACTACCCAATTTCAGCATAGCGTATTGGCGCTCCACGTCGCTATAGCAATAAATGGTTTCTTTTTTGTTGCGCACACGGAACAACGGCGTTTGCAGGATGGATACATGGCCCGCTTTCACGAGATCGGGGAAAAATTGCAGGAAGAAGGTCATAATCAATAAACGGATGTGCATGCCGTCCACATCGGCATCCGTGGCGATGACAATGTTGTTATAACGTAGTCCATCTAACCCATCTTCAATATTGAGTGCATGTTGCAATAGGTTAAACTCCTCATTTTCGTATACCACCTTTTTGGTGAGGCCAAAGGCGTTAAGGGGTTTCCCTTTGAGGCTGAATACAGCTTGGGTCTGCACATCACGTGATTTGGTAATGGAGCCACTGGCCGAATCGCCCTCTGTGATAAATAGGGTGGTCTCCATAGCCCGCTCATGCTTGTCGCCATAGTGAATTTTACAATCGCGCAGCTTTCGGTTATGTAGCGATGCTTTTTTTGCCCGTTCGTTGGCCAGTTTTTTGATACCCGCAATATCTTTTCGTTCGCGTTCGGACTGAAGGATACGCTTGAGCAAGGCATCGGCGGTATCGGAATGCCTATGTAAGTAATCATCAAGTGCTTTTTTCACAAAATCATTGATGAAAGTGCGGACGGTAGGCCCCTCTGGACCAATATTCTGCGATCCGAGCTTGGTTTTGGTCTGCGACTCAAAAACGGGTTCCTGTACTTTGATGGCGATGGCCCCGATGACGGATGCCCGGACATCAGCGGCCTCGAAATCCTTCTTATAAAACTCACGAACAGTTTTCACCACTGCCTCGCGGAATGCTGCTTGATGTGTGCCGCCCTGGGTGGTATGTTGCCCGTTCACAAAGGAGTAATATTCCTCACCATATTGCTGTCCATGGGTGATGGCGATTTCAATGTCTTCTCCCTTCAGGTGGATGATGGGATAACGCATGGATTCCGTATCGATGTTGCGTTCGAGCAAGTCTTTCAGGCCATTTTCAGACACGAACTTTTGCCCATTAAAATTGATGGTTAGTCCGGAGTTTAGAAAGACATAATACCAAATCATGTTCTCTACAAATTCCGGACGGTAATGATAATGCCTGAAAATGCTGTCGTCAGGGTAAAAGATTACCGCTGTACCGTTGCGTTGGGTGGTATCTTTTTCCTCGTCTTTGAGGAGTTCTCCTTGACTGAATTCAGCAATACGGGTCTTCCCTTGGCGGTAGGATTGCACAGTGAATGATGAGGAAAGTGCATTAACCGCTTTAGTTCCCACCCCGTTGAGTCCTACGGATTTTTGGAAAGCTTTGCTGTCGTACTTGCCGCCGGTATTGATTTTTGATACCACATCCACTACTGAACCCAACGGGATGCCTCGGCCGTAATCACGTACGGACACTTTTTGTTCGTTGACAGTGATTTCGATGGTTTTTCCAGCGCCCATTACAAATTCGTCTATGGAGTTATCCATCACTTCCTTAAGGAGTACATAGATGCCATCGTCATAAGCCGAGCCATCACCCAGCTTGCCGATATACATCCCTGGCCTTAGTCGGATGTGCTCTTTCCAATCTAGTGATCGTATGCTATCTTCGTTGTATGCTGCTGTCATTTTATTTAGACGTTAGATATTAGACTCCTTGATCTCACCATGTATTAAAGTCACGCAATAATACGAAATTTTGATGATTCTATAGCCTATCTCACATCTCACACCACATATCTTCTACTCCACCGACACCCTTATCCCCGCGCTGTGGCTACTGAATTCTGGTGCATACATACACTGGATGGTACTGATGCCATTGGAGAAATCCCCTGCTTGTGACACGAACACCGGATACTCAAACACATACGTCCCTTTACGCAGGTAATCGAAGAAAAAGTTGGTGGAGACATCTTTGGTGCTTTCATAGTAGCCCAATCCGCCTTGATAACGGTATCCGCTCAATACGTTGATTGGTTCAAAGCAAGCTGCCCGCATATCCTTCAAGTGCACGTATTCCATATCGCGGTCTACACGGAGTTCGATGCGAATTTTCACCTTGTCACCTACCTTCAGCGCATTACCTTCCGTGATTTCAGTGAGTACAGGGCCACTGTCCGTATTGCGCTCGATGTAAAGTTGTTTGCGCAGGCTGAGCGGGGTTTCTGCGGATGTGATCTTATCGAGGTTTTCGAAATATTGCCAATACACAGCTCCCCAAGCGACACCCTCGTTGACGACTTTATCTACCTTTACGGTAATATTGCCCATATCTTGTTTTACGGCATCGCCTTCAAAACGCTTCTTGAAATACCCTGTTCCGGCCTCGGCCTTCACTTCGGTGGAGCTTATATGTTCCTGCCCCAGGGTGATATTTACAATGGGCTCGTTGGCCAACCAGTCGCTGCCCTGCAACAGCAACGCATAAATGGCATCTGCGGTGGCTTTGGTGGTATTCCAGTGTTGGGTTTGCTTTTGCTTGAGCAACCATACCTTCAGGTCATCTACGGCTTGGGTGTTTTTGCCTATCTCGGCAAAAGCCTCTACAAGCAGTGCTTGAGCTTCAATGGGGGCCTCATGCCACCAATAGCCCCGTGGCATGGATTTCCAGTACATGCCCATTTCCTCGTGTTGGATGGAGGTTTCCCGTAGGGAGGCCATGATATCAGCAGGTGTTGAGTCCTCGTTGTTGGAGCGATGGAGCGCCAAGGCGATTTGGCCTTTGAGGTAGGGGTTGAATTGGGCCCAATATGTTTTGGCTTGAGCTTGGTAGTAGCCAAAAGCCTTGCGACTTGCTTCCGGCAGGGGTGTGCTGGCAAAGAAGCTGCGCATATATAGGTATTGCACATGTGAGTACCCGATTTGCTGATCATCGAGTTTTGCCTTGCGTTCCACCAATTGGTCGTAGTCAACCTTAATTTGTTGATCAAGGTAGGGGAGAGCCTTGTCTATGATTCCCTTGGCCACAGTGGTATTTGCTGCTTCAACACCAAGATGTTTCAGACGTGCAATCCCCGTTATGATATATTGGGTGATGTAACGGTTGCTTTGCATGCCCCTGAACCAAGGGAAGCTTCCCTCCGGCAGTTGCATTTCAGCCAGTTTGGTTAGGTTTTGTTGCAAGCCCTGCGCCAGCTTGTGGCTGTCAAAGAGCAAGGCTATCCGACGTTTCTGCTCACTTTCATTTTTAGCTTCCATCACCCATGGTGTCTCTTCAAGCAGCGCGGATTTTAGTTCTTGGTTTTTCTCCAGGTTAGACAATAGCGCCGTTGTATCGCTTTCTCGCCATTGATCAAATATGGCACTTACTTTTGGCGATTGCGCCACAATATGTGCAGCCAGTGCATTGGCATAGAAGCGGTTGAATACCTGTTCGGCGCATTCGTAAGGATATTCCATCAGGTAAGGTAGGGCCTGTACAGCATACCATGCCGGATTGCCGGTGAACTCCACGGTAAGGGCGTGGTGTGATAAGGTATTGCTTTCCGGATTCAGCAATTTAGGCAGCGTGAATGATTTGCTTTCATTGCCCCGCACCGGCAGGGGCAATGTTTCGGTTACCAGCATCCGGTTGGTGATGACGGGTAGTGTGTTTTCCTCACCGTCGGTAAAATTGCCTGCTTTGGCCGTGATGCGGACCACTACCGGTTCAAAATGACCATTAGGGATCTGGAGTGCCCAACTCACAGCGGTGCTTTGGCTTTGCCGTGCCGAAAAATTCTTTTCTGCCGTGTCGTCAATAAAACTAGTAGTGATGGGTTCCAGGGTGGTGGCATCTAGTATTTCTAAGCGAGCCGTTCCCTGTATTACTTGTTCGCCCAGGTTGCTAATTTTGGCGCTGATATGGATATCATCACCTTGACGCAGAAACCGAGGCAGGTTGGGCATCACCATCAAGTCTTTCTGAGTTTTCACCCGGCCTTCCAGATAACCCGTTTTCCAGTCTTGGGTATGGGCAAAGGCCATCATCTTCCATTCGGTAAGTGCCTCGGGAATGGTAAATTTGAAGGTTACGCTGCCCGCTGAATCGGTGCGTAGCTGGGGTAGAAAGAAGGCGGTTTCTTGGAGATTTGTACGCACCTGTGTGCTGGTCAGCGGATCTGCTTCAATGTTTTCCTCATTTTCGGTAGGTGGGGGGGGTGTGCTCCCATCTGATTGGTCTTTTCCGTAACCCATGATCACCGCTTCACTCATTGCAGCCTCCTCCTTGGCAGCGCCAGCGGGTAGGGCCATACGCTGTTCGGTTGGAGTAGCCATGCCTCTTATCATCATCCCTGTCCCGCTTAGCTGGCGTAGATGCCGTCCGAAATCATACAGCCGGTCGTATATTTTGGTATATGACGTGCCAGAGCGGCTCCAGTTGAGTCCGTCTTTCCATTCGATGCCATCCTTACTACCAAAACCGTATTGGGTATTCCAATAGTTGCCCAACAGATTGTCGGGCGAAAACCGATCCCAGCGCCATTGATGTGGCTTGAATGCATCCAGTGAGGCATCATACATCCCTGTAAGCAGTTCAGCAGCCACGTTGTCTTTTTTGTCTCCTTTGACGGTTAGTGTCCACTCTTCCTGTTCACCGGGCAATAATTTATCGCGGTGCGTGGCCCATTCCAATTGGAGGTCACGATTTGACCAAGGTACTTGGACTTGGTGTTGCGCGGTATATACGCGGTTGTTGTATACATAAATCCACTGGTAGGCTATGCCACCGCGGTCGTTTTCGGTGATGGGTTGTTCGATGTGCTGCCGGTCGCCTATTGGGTAGGGCAGTGTGTTGGCCGACTGCGTGCGGCTTTCAAGCAGGTAAGCGCCTTCATGCCCCGCCTTCACTGATAACTCCAGCTGATCGCCTGGTTCATATCGCTTTTGGTTGGTATGTACGAGCAAGGTGCGTTGTGGCAGACTTTTCCCCGATGGATCTACTAAATATGTGTATTTTCTTTCCGTGATTTCATTGCCCTGTTTGTCTTTGCCTTTCAATTCCAGTACATACCAGCCTTCTTCTCCCCAGGCCGACTGGGGGATAGTCACCTGGCCATCCGCTGTAGTGGTAAAAGAAGTCTCGTAGGCCGTTTCACCCTTTTCCCAATTCAGGTAGTTCGATTCCTCTTGGTATTCGTCGTCCGGAAAGGCATTCCGGTATTCCTGTTCGGATAATACGAATTGGTCAGGTTTTTCCCATAAGCGCTTGCGGAAGATTTTTTCAGGAAACCGCAGGGGAGCCACGTTTAGGTGCAGTTGCGCGGGCGTGAATACACCATTCATATTCTGCGTGTAAGCCGTAAGGGTCAGCTCCTTGCTTTCGATGGTTTCATCTACTGCGGCTATGATTTGGAGGGATCGGTACCCAACATGAAGCTGTTGGCTTCCACTCCGCGTTTCACCACTGATATCCGTCACATCGGCATGTATCTGATAGGTAAAAGTAGGTAGCGTTTCGGGGTTGATGCTACGGTCGGGTATAGTTTCAAAGGTCACCTCAAAAGTGCCATCAGCTTTGGTTATTGCAGTTCCGTTGGCGATTTCCATTTCTTGGGATTGAGGTTGCCCCCAACGGTAATAGGCCCAGAAATAGGGGAAGCGCGTTTGCCTCACCACCCGGTATTTGACCTCGGCACCATCAATATTGTTGCCCGCATAGGCTTTGGCATGAGCCTTTACAGTTAGTTGTTCATTGAGGGCATAGTTGCCTTTTAAGGTGTCGAACTCCACGAAGAATTTGGGGCGCTTGTATTCTTCCACGGAGAAAGCGACAGACCCATGCTCCTCTTGAATGCGCATTTCACCTGTGAGGCCAGTTTCGGGAGCTATAAAGGAGCCTTCAAACGAACCAAATTCGTTGCTTTTTGCATTGGTGGTAGACACGACTTGGCCGTTAGCATCATATAAGGTTACCTCGGTTTTACGGTTAGGCAGTACGCGGTTTTTCTTCCCCTCGTTGATGCGTTCCACCATAATGCCTTTAAAATAGATGGTTTGTCCGGGGCGGTAGATGGCCCGATCAGTAAAAAGGAATGTACTGCTATGGGCTTTTGGTTCATCGGCATTGTCACGATAACGATATAAATGGACATCGGCCCTCAGGGTGTCTGTCTCGGCGATGAGGGTAATGCGGTTTATTCTGGTATATTGCCTGTCTCCATTGGGAATGGTTGATTTACCCTCCTTGTCAGTTGTGTTTTCGGCCAGCTTGCTATATACGTTTATTTGCTTTTCGGCATCCCACCGTTGCTCCCAATACTGTGCCTTGGCATGGGCAACAGGTTTCCCAGTTTGGCGATCAAGAACGTAGAGCCAGTCCTGTTTCCCGCCAGTATTGCTTATCAAGCTGAGGCGCGATACCTGAAAATCTATCAAGTGTATTAGGCTATTGTCTTCACCCAAATCCAGATTCGGCAAATCCCCCGAGTTTGGGCTGACCGTAGCAACCAGTGCATAGCTGCCTGCAGGCAAAGCGTCCACTTTGATTTCGGTATGATGTGTTTCCATGTCGGCAGTTCCCGGCAGTGATTGTTCCCAAGCCTTTACTGGTGCCAACGCTTGGAGTGCCTGCCTGGTTGCTTCCCTTTCTTGATCATTGCCCCTACGAAATTCAAACCCTATGGGTATCTTATAGAGGGATAAGTGGATTTTATCTACATTCCGATAGGTAATCAGGGCTCTGATATTTTGCTTAGGAATGTTCACCTCTTCTACCTTAAGGGCGATTTCCTTCATCTGAATCTGGTTGAGCAACTCGGTGGCATGGGCAGCGCCCTCCGTATCAGGATGCTGCGCAATAATTTGTTCCAATTTCGCTCGGAGAGCCGGTACATCCCTTTTGCCCGACTGTTGGGTTCCGGAGCGCATCGGTATGGGCCCATCGGTAGGGGAAACACCATTCCCATATTGTTGCTGCACGATGCGGAAAGACACTTCAGCTGATGCTGGATGCTTACGATATTGCTTTTCAAGCCTAAACAGGGCATCTAGATACAGGCTGTCTTTGTGCGGATTTACGGAATGCGTATGTACGAATTGCAAGCGATGCAGGTCGGCATCGATGAGTGCATCGGGTTCCTTGTCGTTGAGATGGAAGCTAATGATTTCCTGATAGAGACTCAGCGCTTTGAAGTGCAGGGCATCTGGGTCGGCAGGTTTTACCCTCACTTCGCTAAACCGTTGGGCAGGTTCAAACCACAGTGCGCCATCCACCTGAAATCGGTATGCCGGGCTTATCACGTCCTTTTCATCATCCTGGAAAAATTCGATGGCTCTGAATACCAGGAAATCATATAAGGTGGGACGCAGATGCCGGGTATTTTTTCCTTCAGCAAGAATGGGCATGTAGCGTTTTACGGGGATAGCTTTTAACTGCTCCCTTTCAGCAATGGAGGCGAGGTATAGTGTACTTGCTTTGTTGATGAAAGCCGGAGCATCCCATGTGGCGATATCCGTTGGAGCTTCCCCTTGGATGGGTGTACGGTTATATATCCTCCAGCGGTTCTGTTGAAAATATTGCCAATATTGCTCTGCGTTGATGCTTTGCCAAAGTGCTTTTTCGGAACCTTGGCTTTCTGTAATCAGCGAATCGACGAAGAGTAGGTTACGGATATCTGCGTTTTCCTGTATGCTTTCATCCACACCCATCAGGAAGATTTGGGCCTTGATGGCGCTGGCATTATCTTTTTTTTCTTTGGCCGCAACCAATACCTGGCGGGCAATTTTAGCAGCCGATTGAGGTAGACCTTTGCCCGTGAGGGAGTCTATTTGCCGCCATTCTTTTTGGAACGGCGTGTTTTCAGGGTGTTTTTGTGCCATGGTGGTGGTGACCATTGTGATTAGGATTACCGCTACGGAAAAGATGTTACGAATCATGGTGTGTCTATTAAAGGCCCTCAATGTTGTTGTACAAACTTAACTAAAAAATGCTTGATAAACTGTTATCATAACGCTAAGTGGTACACGGATGCTACAAGGAATAAAATTCCATAAAAAATACCTCGTATGGATATTGGAAAATGCAGATTCCGACACTTATGTCAAGATTTGTGCTTTGGCAGGGGAAGAAATAAATTTTGAAAACACCCCGCCCTTCGGTATATTCGCCTTGAGACTATCGAAAACTGGGATGTGTTGGGCCGTCACAGCGTATTGGTGCCGTTCTTGGTCAGGTAAGTTATGATGATTCCGAAGTCTACGCTGTTGGGTCGTTTTTATTGGCCGGTGGTGAGGTTGTCAAAATGGCTAAAAAGCCATATAAAGTATCGAGATAGCATATGAGTTTGGCATTACAAGCGGCGTTAGCCTTTATTCCGATTTTACTAGCGATGGTCTTGTTGGTAGGATGTAGGCTGCCAGCAAAATACACTATGCCTCTGGTCTTATTTGTGACGGCTTGGATCGCCTTTCAATACTGGGATATGGGGGTAGCACATATTGCTGCGTCAACAATTCAAGGGCTGTTCATCACCTTCGATGTGCTGTATATCATATTTGGGGCCTTATTGCTACTTTCTGTATTGAAATATTCTGGGGGTCTTGCCAGTATCCGTTATAATTTCACACAGATTAGTCCGGATAGGCGGGTACAGATCATTGTTATTGCTTGGCTTTTTGGATCGTTTATAGAAGGGGCATCTGGCTTCGGTACACCCGCCGCCATCGTGGCCCCATTGTTGGTTGCTTTAGGCTTTCCGGCGTTGTCAGCCGTTGTCATCGGGTTAATGGTTCAAAGCACAGCCGTGACATTTGGTGCGATAGGAACACCTGTATTGATCGGGTTGAACAACGGACTGACAACTGGTTTTGCCAATCCAGATGAAAAGATTGCGTTTTTACAAGCTGCTACCGCACAAATAGGCATGATACACGCCATTATTGGAACATTTATGCCATGGCTAATGATTGCGACGACCATATTCATATTCGGCCGAAAAAGTGATTGGAAAAAAATAATAACGATTGCCCCCTTTGCCATTTTTTCAGGATTGGCATTTACCATACCCTATGCTTGTACCGCTATTTTCCTTGGCCCTGAATTTCCATCGCTTTTGGGGGCCATGATTGGGCTTGTCCTTGTCGTTATCGCGGTGAAATATAAATTCTTGATTCCAGCGGACAACTGGGATTTTCCTGAGAAGAAAAACTGGCCGAAAACATGGTCTGGCAAGGTGCAAGTGGAAGAAAAAGGGTTAATTACGCCATCGGTAACTATTTATAAAGCATGGATGCCCTATGTGCTTGTTTCGATATTATTGATCATCACAAGGAAGCAAAATCTAGGGATAGGAGATTTTCTTAACAACTTGAATGTATCCTGGCCAGTAATTTTCGGAACTTCCATATCCGCTTCTTCTTCTCCTTTGTATTTACCAGGAACGATGCTCATATTAGCAGCAATTGCTGCCATGTTAATCCACAAAATGCCTGTCACCAATTTTCGGAAAGCATTTAACGAGTCAACTTCAATGGCGATGATGGCTGCATTCGTATTGGTATTTACCATTCCCATGGTAAGGATTTACATCAACTCAGGAATAAACCCACAAGGAATAGATAGCATGCCAGTGGCACTAGCTGATTGGACTGCCGCCAAAGTCGGTGCGCTATGGCCCCTAGTGGCACCATCGGTAGGAGCTTTGGGCGCCTTTATTGCGGGCAGCAATACCGTCAGTAATTTAATGTTTGCTGAATTTCAGAATAGCATTGCAACAAAACTTGACATATCAAATGTCATTATCGTATCACTACAAGCGGTAGGGGCGGCAGCGGGAAACATGGTTGCGATACATAACGTGGTAGCTGCTTCAGCGGTGGTGGGGCTGATGGGCAAAGAGGGCTACATTTTAGGGAAAACCATTATTCCTACTATCTATTATGTTTTAGCAGCCGGAATCTTGGGGATGGTGTTAATCTCCTCAGGTTAAAAGATCCCGTAACTTATAAACCAATTAACCACTAACATAGCCTTAAGCCTACCTCCCAAAATCATCCTGTACCCTTACGATGTCATCTTCGTCGGAAGGATTTTCGGTATTCGTATGTTGCCAAATTTCGGCCAGTATACCCCACTCGTCCAAACCAACAAGACGATGTCGCTCCCCTTGATTTAACCGGATAATATCGCCGGGATTAAGAATTTGCAATTCATGTTCCTCATCCGTATCACTAGTGACCACACCAACAATGCCGCGTACCACCTGCCAAATTTCTGCACGGCGATGGTGGTATTGCCAGGAAAGACGCTTGCCTGGGGCGACGATAAGGATTTTAGGGCTGAGTTTGCCCGATATCTTAAGTTCTTGGACATCGAGTCCGTTGAAATAGGTATTGGCGAATTGTTGGGCCTGTGATTCGTCAATCACGAAAAACCCACCCCATGGGCGGGTTTGATCTTGCTGCACAATTTGGAACCCTTGTGCGATAAGGACTCCTTCCATTTCGTTGAAAAGCGATGTCTTTGCTTGGTAATTCATGGTTTATACTTTGAAACGGCTAATATAAAATAAACCTGATAGGTTTCAAAAAAACCTGTCAGGTTTTGTTTGGAGATGTGTTCGCTTTAAGGAACGCATTATTTTTTTCGTTGGCAGGGCAGTCGCACCCTTTTGAGCATGTTTTCTCTCCTTTTAAAGACTGCTTTGTCCTTCGGTAAACATACACCAAGGCCACACAGAATAGTACAGCGATGCCGATATATTGAATAATCGTAGCGTCCATAATACGTTATTTTAACAACTGGTATGCCAGTAAAGCTGCAAAATACGCAAATCCGGTCATAAATGCCAACTGTATAAACGTCCATTTCCAAGAATTTGTTTCTTTTCTGACAATAGCAATGGTACTCATACACTGCATGGCGAATGCATAAAACAATAGCAATGATATGCCTGAAGCAAAGTTGTAGGCCGGACGGCCGATATTTTGGTTGATTTCACCGGCCATCCGCGAGCGGATGGTTAGCTCATCATCCGAGTCCCCCAAGCTATATACAATAGCCATGGTGCTAACGAACACTTCCCTGGCAGCAAATGAGGCAATCAGCCCGATTCCCATTTTCCAATCATAACCCAGCGGTTCAATAAGGGGTTCTATCGACCGGCCCATTACCCCGAGGAAGGAATATTCCAATCGTTGCGATTGTACCTCGTTTTCGAAATCTTTACCATGTAGCGCTGGATTTTCCATCCGTACAATTTCCTCAGCATTGGTAAACCGCTCACCAATGCCGAATGATCCCAATACCCATAAGATGATGCTAATGGCCAGAATGATTTTACCGGCTCCCAGCACAAATCCCATGGTCTTGTCCCAAACGTTCAACAATACATTCCGTACCACGGGGTATTTATAGGTAGGCATCTCCATGATGAGGAAGCTTTTGTAGTTGGTTTTCATCAACAGCTTCAATAGCCAAGCGCTCCCCAATGCGGCCAATAAGCCTAAAACGTACATGCCAAACAAAACCCAACCCTGTAATTCGAATCCCAAAAATTGAGATTCAGGTATGATGAGCCCAATGATAATGATGTAAATCGGAAGCCGGGCCGAGCAAGTCATAAAAGGGGTAACCAAGATGGTAATCAACCGTTCCTTGTCATTTTCAATGGTTCGGGCTGACATGACCGCAGGGATGGCACAAGCCGCGCCAGACATCAACGGTACGGCACTTTTGCCACTGAGGCCAAAGGGGCGGAGCCACCTATCCATTAAATATACCACCCGGCTCATATACCCCGATTCTTCCATCAGTGAGATGAAAATAAAGAGAATAGCAATCTGAGGGATGAAAATAACGATTCCGCCGATACCAGTAATGATGCCATCGGTAATGAGTCCGTTAATTGGCCCGTCGGGCAATAATTCGCCCGCACTAGTAGCTAGCCATGCAAAGCCGTTCTCAATGCCATCCATGAAGGGGCCAGACCAGGTGTAGATTGCTTGGAAAATCAACAATAGTAAGGTGAAGAAAGTCACATACCCCCAAAAAGGATGCGTCAAAAACCGATCTAACTTGTCTGTAAAACTGGCTTGCTCCTTTGAAGAATCCTTCATCAAACCGTTAAAGGCCATGTCAATCGCCGCATACCGATCCATCGTTTCACGGATTTGCAGGCTATGACGATTGATTTGGTGCGTGTTTTTTATCTCTTCGATGCCATTTGAGTATACAGCGCTAAGGTGATTGCTATGCTTCTGCGAAAGATATAACCAAGCTCTGTAATTGTTGTCCATCTCCAAAAGTGTTTTGGCTTCAGCCACAGCTTCACCATACTCCTCGGGTACCTGGAAAATTGGCTCGTAATGCATGTGCTTTGCTGCCAATGCTACTTTGAGCTCTTCGATACCTTTTCCGGATCGAGCGTCAGTCAAAACAACCTTGGTGGATAAAAGCTTTTCAAGTTTGTCAGTATCGATGACGAGGCCGGCTCGTTCAGCTTCATCGATCATGTTCACTACGAAAATCGCCGGCAATCCCATTTCACGGATTTGCTGATAAAACAAAACAGACCGTTTCAGGTTGAACGGGTCGCCAATGACAACAACCATTTCCGGATGGTTGGGGTGAGTCTCATCGATAAGTACAGCATAAACCGCCTCTTCATCCAACGAAGAGGGATGGATGCCATATGCGCCGGGCAAATCGGTAAGTTGGTATTTCGTATGCTTAAAGGTAAAGCTCCCCGTCTTCTTTTCTACGGTCACTCCTGGATAATTTCCCGCTTTTTGCCTTAATCCGGTTAATCTATTGAACAACGTGGATTTTCCCACGTTAGGATTTCCAACCAAGGCAATTTTCATTTCCGTCATATTGATAAGGATTCTATTAAAATGAGGTCGGCTTCGGATCTGCGTAAGGCGATGGCATTTGGATTATCTTTGATACGAACACAGACTGGTCCATTGAATGGCAGCAGCCGTTTCATGGTGAGAACTACCCCAGGCAAAAGCCCCATTTCATAGACCTTGATGGGAATACTGTCTGAACCGTACCCAATGATTGTGCCTGTTTCCCCCTGTTTTAGTGAGGTGATTGATTTATGCTGAACCATGGTATGCTATAAAAGAAAACAATCCTCAAAGGTATCAAATTTAGAATAAATCTAAATGGAGGTCTATAAATATTTTGGATTCCTAGCGAATAGTTTGCTTTTATATCCTGTTTTTTTTGCATATAATAGCAAATTAGCTAAGTTTGTTATTTACCTTTTAATCCCTATCAGCATTATGGCCGAACTGGACGTGCAAAACACGGCTTTCATGCAAGCGGTATCTTTTGTAAATCACACTAACCGCAATATTTTTCTCACCGGTAAGGCTGGTACAGGCAAGACCACTTTCCTGAGATACATCCAGAAGCAAAGCTATAAGAAGATGGCTGTAGCGGCCCCTACAGGTGTGGCAGCCATAAATGCGGGTGGTACCACCTTGCATTCCTTGTTTTGGCTACCTTTTGGGATGTATATTGAGGATTATGAGCTGGCATGGAACGATGACGATAGCCACATCTACAATCGACGCCGTTTGTTTGGTAAAGTGAAGCTGACCAAGCAGCGGCGTGCATTGCTACAAGAGATCGACCTATTGGTTATTGACGAGGTGTCCATGGTCCGTGCTGATTTGCTGGATGCCATAGACACTATCCTGAAATCAGTAAGGCGTGATGCTCGACCCTTTGGAGGGCTACAAGTGTTGTTTATCGGCGATATGTACCAATTGCCTCCTGTGGTGAAGGATAGGGAACGGGAAATCATGGGCAAATATTATCCCAGCCCCTTTTTCTTTGATGCCAAGGTGTTGCGTGAACATCCACCAGTATTATTGGAGCTCAAGAAAATATACCGGCAAAGTGAGCAAGTATTTATCGATATCCTCAACGATATTCGCAACAATTGTTGCTCACCCCAGCAGTTGGAGGTGCTCAACGGTTATCACAAATCTGATTTCGTGCCCACCAAGGAAGAACCCTATATTACCCTCACCACCCACAACCACCGTGCCGATACGATCAACAAAAGGGAGCTGGAAATGCTCCCTGATAAAGCTATATGGTTAAAAGCTATCGTGAAGGATGATTTTACGGAAGGTTCTTTTCCAGTAGATGAAGTAATGGAACTGAAGGTGGGGGCGCAGGTGATGTTCATGCGTAATGACAGCGGTGATGACCGGAGGTATTACAATGGGAAAATTGGCTTTGTAAAGCACATCGATGTAGATGATGCCGTGGTGACCGTGGGATTTCAAAATGGTGAGGAGGATGTACGGGTAAAACGTGAGGTGTGGGAAAACATCAAGTACAACTATGATAAGGCCGAAGACAAGATAAACGAAGAAGTGCTGGGCACGTTTGCACAGTTTCCCCTTCGGTTGGCCTGGGCGATTACCATCCACAAGAGCCAAGGGCTCACGTTTGACAGGGCCATCATCGATGCGGGCGCTTCCTTTGCTGCCGGACAGGTGTATGTGGCGTTGAGCCGCTTGCGTACATTGGAGGGATTGGTGTTACATTCGCGGATCCCATCGCATAGCATCCGCACAGATCACCAAGTAGCACACTTTTCTAGTAATACGGTGCCAGAAGAAGAGGCCGCTATACTATTGGCGGCCTCACAGCGCAATTACATCGGACATATCCTATTGAACGCATTTAATTGGGATCGCTTGATGGTAGCGCTGACGGCGCTGAAGACCGACTTGCCAGCACGAAACATAGCCGACCAGGAGGAGGCGTTTCTTGTTGCCCAAACGCTATACCAAGCTGGTGGAATGTTGCAGGATGTGGCCA
The DNA here is from genome assembly GCF_024704835.1 of Parapedobacter tibetensis. Lineage (GTDB taxonomy): Bacteria > Bacteroidota > Bacteroidia > Sphingobacteriales > Sphingobacteriaceae > Parapedobacter > Parapedobacter tibetensis. Next base: position 231,436 of record NZ_JAMXBE010000001.1, on the reverse strand, counting down.
ATAAATTCAGGAACCAGTTAGATCGTTTACTCAATAAGTCTGCAAGTGCAGATTACCCCCAAATACATGAGCGTACAACCAAGGCAGTGGAATGGTTTCTACCCAAGATAGATACCCAATTGATAGCTACCCTTGAAACACACATCAAGGCCTGGGCCATTAAGAAGCGGACAAAACGATATGTAGAGGAATTAAAGGATTTGTTGGTAGATATTAAGCGCAAAAGGGAGCAATTACGGCAGTGTGCTACCATTTCCGAGGCGCTAGCGAAAGGCGACTCCTTACAAAACGTCATGGCAAAAGCTGAGCAGTTCACTACCATAGTCATAAGCCCAGATGAACTGCCCGATAGTTCCGCAAAGCGGAAAACTGTAAAAGGCGAAACGAAGCGGATCAGTTTTGAATTATTCAAATCCGGCAAGTCAGTGGGTGGAATTTCCAAGGAGCGCAGCTTAACCAAAGGCACCATCATTGGCCACTTGATTGATTTCATCGGCAAAGGGGTGGATGCCAGCCAATTGGTAGATGCACCAAAATTGGAAGCTATCCTAGCCATGTTGCGGAAATATCCAGGTAAATCATCCTCCGAAATAAAAGCCATGTTGGGAAACGAGGTAGATTACCATGAGATTCGTGTAGCGCAGGTTTCAATGGGGAAAATGCAGGGAGGAAAGCCGTCATCATTATCGGAAACCGCGTAAACAGAATGGCACAGGTCTTGCTAAGTAGGAAGCACGCCTATTCTTTTTGGAAAGGATAGGGCACATGTCTACGGATTTCCGTATCTTTCGTGCCTTTATTTTTTGGATACCATAGTTGTTAGATGCAGCAAATTGATACTACGCTACCTTATGAATTAGTCTATTCGCTTTGCCAACATCCCTATTTGGGCTACTTGATAGAACCACACGTTGTGCAACTCAATCCCAATGGTGGGTATTCGTTGACACATCGACGCATTTTTAGTCATACCTCGACTGAATATGCTCGTGTATTGGATGATACCGATCTTAGGCTCATCAAGTTGCTGGATGAGGTTGAACAAACCAATATCATTAAACGCTACCACAAAAAACCGGTAAGACCTGTGGATTTCTTTTCCAAGTTTTTTGATAAGAAGCTTTTTGAATACATACGGCCAAAAATTGAGATGCGCTTACTGCAGGCATTGGAATTACTCAAGGACAAACCCCTGTTTCTTATGGGCAAGGATGGGTATGCTGCCGAGCAGCAGCTTGAAATAGCTCCCCAGCCAGCTTCCGTGCTGTTTCATTTTAGACGCAATGGTGAAGAGACGCGTTATTTTCCCACCATCAAGTACAATGGACAGCGCACCGAGTTTATGTATAAGGATGCACAGGTGATTATCAACCAGCAGGCGTGGCTGCTGCTTGAAAACGTGCTTTATCATTTTGACGAATCGTTGGAAGGGAAAAAGCTCTCGCCGTTCCTGCAAAAGCGCTACATCTCGGTAGGTCGTTCAACGGAACGCAAGTATTTCGAAACGTTTGTACGTGGACTGATTGAAAAACACCACGTCTACGCAGAAGGTTTTGATATTGAAACGCACCAGCACAACGCGGTGCCTGTGTTGAAATTGCGCTATGTGGAAAATGGCACATCGCAACTGCAATTGAATTTTCGCTATGGCCCATACCTCTTCGCTTCGGGTAGTGAAAATAAAGTGACTGTAAGGTTGCAGTATGATGAAGGCACTGATCATTATACCTTCCACCGCATCAAACGTTCGCTGCAATGGGAAGAGAATCGGATGCAGGAATTGTTGAGCATGGGATTGCAAAGAACTAGTGCACTTTTCAGTGACCTTGAACCACAGCCTAATGGGATGGATAGCATTTCGGTAATCGACTGGCTCCGTAACAAAAATGAAGATTTGCAGCATTTAGGTTTTGAAATAATACAGGAAGACCCGCACAAGCGGTTTTTCTTCGGACAAACCGAGCTGGATCTTTCCATCAATGAAAACAATGATTGGTTTGATGTACAGGCGATTGCCCGCTTTGGGAATTATGAAGTGCCTTTTACCCAGTTGCGCAACCATATCCTCAACTATATCCGGGAATTTGTACTGCCCAATGGCGAAGTGGCCATCATTCCTGAAGAATGGTTTGCGGAATACAACCATCTTTTCCATTTCTCAGAAAGTAAAAAGGGCATCAGGTTGAGTAAACACCATATCGGCTTACTTAGTGACCTCACGGAACATACTAATCTGACCATGGACCGTAAACTGGAGCGGCTGATAGATTTTAATGAGATAGCAGATATCAAGGAGCCCCAGCAATTTAACGGTTCGCTTCGGCCGTACCAAAAGGCGGGATACAATTGGTTCCATTTCCTGCAAAAATACCACTTCGGTGGATGTTTGGCAGATGATATGGGGCTGGGAAAGACCATCCAAACGCTCGCATTGCTCCAAAGGCAAAAGGAAACCAGGATGGCGGAGGAAGGCACATTCACTTCGCTTATCGTCATGCCCACTTCCTTAGTGTATAATTGGCAGAACGAAGCAGATAAGTTTGTACCTGAGTTGCGCGTATTGGTACATACAGGTATAAGCAGGTCAAAAGATCCGATAATATTTGCAAGCTATGATTTGGTCATTACTACGTATGGTATCGTCCGTAGCGATGAAGAATTGCTTAAATCATTTTATTTCAACTACATTATCCTTGACGAGAGCCAAAGCATTAAGAACCCGGTATCGAAATCATTCAAAGCCGTAAAAAGCCTTAAAGGCAAGCATCGGCTGGTGTTGAGTGGAACACCGGTGGAGAATTCGGTGGCAGATCTTTGGTCGCAGATGGCATTTCTCAATCCAGGTTTACTGGGCAGTTACCATTATTTCCAACAAGAATTTGTACAGCCCATAGAAAAGAAAAAAGATGAGGAAAGGGCGAGGAGACTGCAAGCGATGATCAAACCCTTTGTGTTACGACGGACCAAAAGCCAAGTGGCAACCGAACTGCCTTCCAAATCCGAACAGGTGTTTTATTGCGCGATGGGCATAGAGCAGACCGAATGTTATGAACGTGTAAAATCTGAATACCGCAATGCCATACTGGAAAACCTGGGAGAAGAAAAGACCAAAACACCGCAAATAGCGTTATTGCAGGGATTGACCAAGTTACGCCAATTGGCCAATCATCCAAGGATGGTGGACAATACGTTTAAAGGGGAATCCGGCAAATTCGAAAGCGTAATCCACACACTTGAAAATGTACTTCAACGCGGAAATAAGGTATTGGTGTTTTCACAATTCGTTAAACAATTGGTGATTTTCAAGCAATATTTCGATAAGCATGATATTGGATATGCCTATTTGGATGGCGCCACCAAGAATAGGGAAGAAGTGGTCAGGCAGTTCCGCCAAAACGAAGATACCCGTTTGTTCCTCATTTCCATCAAGGCCGGTGGGGTGGGACTCAACTTGGTGGAAGCCGATTATGTGTTTATCCTTGACCCTTGGTGGAATCCGGCTGTAGAACAGCAAGCTATAGATCGCACCCACCGCATTGGCCAAACACGCAATGTGTTTATCTATAAATTCATCACAAAAGATACCGTGGAAGAAAAAATATTGGCTTTACAAAACCGTAAGAAAGTCATTGCCGATACGCTGATCACCACCGAGGAAAGCTTTATCAAATCACTTACACAGGACGATATCAGGGAACTGCTTGGTTAAATTGGTTCATGTAAAGAACGCCTCCAAGCCCTTTTTCATCCGAGCCACGGTCTCTTCCCGCCCCAATAGCGCGGCAATATCAAAGACATGCGGCCCGAATTTGCCACCCACAAGCATAATACGGAGAGGCAACATCAGTTCACCCATTTTCATGCCCGAGGCGTTGATGGCCAGTTTATAGAAACTTTCCAGCTCGGCGCTATGCCAGGGGTCAAAATTTTCCAATTGCGCTATCATGTCCGTGAAGAAAACCGTCTTTTCATCATTCCATTTGGGCTGTACGGCCTGCAGGTCGTAGTGTTCAGGGCGTACGAAAAAGAATGAGGCCTGTTCCCAAAAGTCGGCAATGAAGGTCAGTCGTTCCTTCACCAACGCCAATACTTCCCTGAGGTACTTTTCGTCAACATCTAATATGCCATTAATCGCCAATAGGCTGTTGATTTGTGGCAATAAGCCACTGTATTCAATCCGTTTTATCCATTCATGGTTGAACCATTTGGCTTTTTCGAAATCAAATTTCGCACCGGCCTTGCTGATGCGATCCACCGAAAATTTCGTTACCAACTCATCGAGCGTGAAGAGTTCTTGCTCGGTGCCATCGTTCCAGCCGAGTAAGGCTAGCATATTCACAAATGCTTCGGGGAGGAATCCCATTTCACGGAATCCCTTGGTTAGTTGCCCGGTTTTGGAATCCTGCCAATTCATGGCATACACTGGGAAACCTAGCCGGTCGCCATCGCGTTTGCTAAGTTTGCCGTTGCCATCAGGCTTAAGGATGAGCGGGAAATGCGCCCATTGTGGCATCAAGTCGCGCCAGCCAAGGTATTCCCACAACAAGATGTGTACAGGAGCCGAAGGTAGCCATTCCTCACCACGGAAGGTATGGCTGATGGCCATTTGGTGGTCGTCTACCACTACGGCAAGATGGTATGTGGGCATCCCATCGGCCTTGAGCAGTACTTTGTCATCTACCAGCGAGGAATCAAAGGTCACCACCCCTCGGATCATGTCTTCGAAACTGATGGTTTCGCCAGTGGGCATTTTGATGCGGATGACATGAGGATGGCCATCGGCCAAGAACCGTTGGGTTTCTTCATCCGATAGACTAAGGGAATTACACAACTGTAACCGGTTTTCATGGCTGTATTTGAAGTTGGGGTGCAGTTTGCGTTGGGCTTCCAATTCTTCAGAAGTATCGAAAGCATAGTATGCGTACCCATCAGCCACGAGTTGTTCCGCGTATTGGCGGTAGGATGCTTTCCGCTCGCTTTGCCGATAAGGGCCGTAGTTACCCCCATGCACAGGGCTTTCGTCTGGTTCTATTCCGCACCATTTGAGGCAATCGAGGATGTATTCCTCAGCCTCTAGTACAAAACGTGTTTTGTCCGTATCCTCTACGCGTAACACGAAATCGCCCCCATGATGCTTGGCAAACAAGTAATTGAATAACGCTGTGCGTACGCCACCCAAATGCAAGCCACCTGTGGGGCTCGGCGCAAAGCGCACCCTTATTTTTCTATCGGTATCCATGCGGCAAAGATAAAAAATACATAAGCCGAAACCGGCATTTAAGTCGGAATTATGTATTTTGGCGAAAATTAAATTAGCGTTAACAAGGCAAATGAACCCTTATCAGTACAACCAGCAGCGATGGAAATTCACATTGCTAATATTTGCGGCCCTCATTGCGGCGGCATCGCTGCTCTATACAAATTATTTGGTAAGGAATCTTTCGAAATCCGAGCGTACAAAAGCCGAAGTGTGGGCAATGAGTACACGTAGCATTATCACCATGCCCGATGTTGATGATGAGATGATCACTTTTATTTATGCTGTCCGTGATAGCCTTTCTTTACCAGCTATCATCGCAGATTCAAGAGATAGTATCATTTATTGGCGCGATTTAGACTCCACCAAAGTCTTAGATGATAATGGTGATAAAGATTTGGTATATGATCCCGCGTATTTCAAAAGGCAGTTGGCCATCATGAAAAAGAGTCATCCACCTATCATCATCAACTTGCCGAGTGGCGGTCAATGGTTTGTCTATTACAAAGATTCTTTGCTGTTGAACCTATTACGCTTTTTCCCTTACGTGCAGCTCACATTGATTGCCATTTTTCTTGGCATTGCCTACACGGTGTTCAACTCAATCCGCAAGTCTGAGCAAAATCTGGTATGGGTGGGAATGGCCAAGGAAGCCGCACACCAATTGGGCACTCCCATATCCTCGCTCATGGCTTGGCTTGAGTTGGTTCGTGCTAAGTTTGACGCGGAGGAAGACCCCCTGCTTACGGAAATGGAAAACGACGTAAAACGGTTGGAGGTGGTGGCAGACAGGTTTTCGAAGATTGGCTCAACGCCCGTTTTACAGGGCCATACCCTATATAAAGTAGTGGTTGATTTCGTTAACTATTTTAAGGTGCGCACCAGTGATAAAATCGTTTTCAATGTGTCCGGAGATACCAAAGCGCAAGCGATGCTCAATGTGCCGTTGTTTGATTGGGTGCTCGAAAATTTACTCAAAAATGCGGCCAATGCTATTGAATCGGCAGGGAGGATAGACATTGTTATTTCAGAAAATATTGCAAAAGAGCAAATTTTTGTAGACATTAGCGACACAGGAAAGGGTATTCCCCGGGCAAAATTTGATGCTGTTTTCCAACCAGGATTCACCACCAGGAAGCGGGGTTGGGGTTTGGGGCTGAGCCTCACAAAGCGGATGATAGACTACCATAAAGGACAGATTTTTGTAAAGGAATCGGAAATAGACAAAGGAACCACATTTAGAATCATTTTACCAAGTAACCAAACGTATGAACCCGCTCAAATCTGACGAATACCCGGCGATATATACCGCCTACATTGATACCGTTATCGCTGACGTGACGGAATTGCTCGATGAGCAGATTGAAACATTTCCCGAATTTCTGGCCAACATCCCCGCGGGAAAATCTGAATATGCATATGCTGAAGACAAATGGACCATCAAGGAAGTAATCGGACATGTGATTGATACCGAACGAATCATGGCTTACCGGGCATTGCGCTTTGCGCGCAATGATACAAAGGAGCTACTTGGTTTCGAACCGGAGGATTTTGTGGCCTATGCTCGCTTCAACGATCGGTCGCTGGATAGCTTCTCGGAAGAATTTGTATTGGTGCGTAAATCAAACTTAATACTATTTAAAAGTTTTAATGACCATGAATTGGCCCGAAAAGGGCTTGCCTCAGAAAGACTGATCAGTGTAAGAGCTTTCATGTATATTATTGCGGGCCACCTAAACCACCACCGTAACATTATCCGCGAAAGGTATCTCAATGAATGATAACATGATATGGCTGAACAAACCATCGGTAGCCGAACTGAACACACGGTTTGATAAGAATTTGGCGTCTTTATTGGGTATCCGCTTTTCAGCCATTACCGATGATACATTATCAGCTACAATGCCAGTGGATGAGCGGACACACCAGCCTTATGGCATCCTACATGGTGGAGCATCAGTCGTATTGGCTGAATCATTGGGTAGTGTGGCATCCAATTTGATCATAGACAGTGATCAGTTTATAGGGGTAGGTTTAGAAGTGAATGCCAACCACCTCCGGCCAGTAAAAGACGGACAAGTAACCGGGATATGTTCCCCACTTCATTTGGGAACAAAAACACATGTTTGGGAAATCAGGATATACGACAAAAGAGGCAAAATGAATTGTATAAGTAGGTTGACAGTGGCTATCGTGCCAAAAGTACAAACTACTTAAAACTTTTTTGCGTGTCATTTGTAGTTAAGGTATCTACAAAACCATTTCCATGGTTTTATGATACGGTTTAGGTGTAGGAAATGCCCTGATACTTTCGGGGCGTTTCCTATTTAGCTCTTCGACCACTGCCTCCGGCCCCAATCACTGACCTCCGACCCACGATCACCATTTAATTAAACAACCGATTGCATGATTTTTTTTGTTTCAATTGTTGATTTTATTTTATAGTCTTGTAAAAGCGTATAAGGCAGCACGATTCCGTAGCCGAATACCGTTAAACAAATTAACTACTAATCCAAATGAATGTAAACCCTGCTACCCCTAAATCTACAGTAGGCCCTATGATTATTATAGGCACCCTTTTTTTTATCTTTGGCTTTGTCACCTGGCTCAATGGCCCGTTAATCACGTTTGTGAAGCTGGCTTTTAACCTGGATACATTTGCCAAGGCCTTCATGGTCACCACGGCATTTTACATGGCTTATTTTTTCTTGGCACTGCCCTCTTCCTGGATATTGGAGCGGACGGGGATGAAGAAAGGGATGGCTTTGGGACTGTTTGTGATGGCGATAGGTACCTTTATATTTGGAACCTATGCCACGCAGCGTAATTACAATATTTCGCTTGTCGGACTCTTTGTTATCGGTTCAGGTTTATCGTTGCTGCAAACGGCGTCGAATCCTTATATCAGTATTCTAGGGCCGATCGAGACCGCCGCACGCCGTATTAGTATCATGGGAATATGCAACAAATTGGCCGGTATCCTGAGCCCTATTGTCATCAGTGCATTGGTGTTTCAGGGAGTGGGAGATTTAGAGACGCGCGTAGCGGAAGCATCATCGTATGAAGTACAAGAAGGCATCCTCAATGAGTTTGCTGCCAAAATATATATGCCCTATATGGTAATGGCCGTAATATTGGTGCTACTAGCAATATGGGTAGCCAAATCCACGTTGCCTGACATCAATGCTTCCGAGGTAAATGCAGAACCGGTAGGTAAAGCCGTGGGGGCCAAAGAAAAAACCAGTATACTACAGTTCCCACATTTGCTGCTAGGCGCACTCTGCATCTTCCTGTATGTTGGTGTGGAAGTGATGGCTGGCGACGCGATTGGTGCGTATGCGCAGGGTTTCAATATCCCTGCTGCTGAAACTACTATTTATACATCCTTCACATTGGGGGCCATGTTAGTTGGGTATGTTATCGGCCTATTCACCATCCCAAAAATCATCACACAGGGACAAGCTTTGAAGATATCTGCCATCTTAGGCATTGTATTTACCGCGGGAGCTTATTTTACTACGGGATATACTTCGGTGGTGTTCGTGGCGCTTTTAGGCTTGGCTAATGCCTTGATATGGCCGGCCATTTGGCCATTGGCCATTGAAGGTCTGGGCAAATTCACAGAAAAAGGTTCCGCATTGCTGGTAATGGGAATTGCGGGAGGCGCCGTCATCCCCCAATTATTTGCATCATTTAAAGACAAGTTCGATTTTCAGTTGGTCTTTTTAATATTGATGGGACTATGCTACCTCTATATCTTATATTATTCCGGTCCCGGTCATAAGACGGGCAAGAGACAAGCATAAACAGCGGTTAAGGTAGTTGTGCCTGTTTTTCCTGCACCACGTTGATCGGTGCAGGAAAACAGGACTTTGTGAAACAAATCGTCAATGATGTAGTCAATCTTGATAGGCCAGACAGTTAGTTAAAATCAACGTGATTTTTGAGAACATCTGGCTGTGTCATTCAATAAATGACAGTGATTAAACGCACCATTGGGAAGAGATAGTATTAGGGGTTTGTCAAAATTCGGTAATGTTGAAGTTTTTGATAATTTTTAATCGGCATTGTACAAGTTGCACAAAAGATATTTCATAACTTCGAACCATTGTAAACAATATAACAAGCAATAAATCATTCCAATGAAACCTGCATAAGCTGCCGCTCACAAAAATGAATAACAGTGCATGCAAGCTTCATTACCATCTAAAAACAATTGTAATGAAAAAGCGTTTATTTACTTCGACAATCATTGCCGCGGTAGTCACCTTGGGGTGGCAGCCCACACAAGCCCAATTGAAGCTGCCGCCAGCGAGCAGTTCGCAAACCATCACCCAAAGTTTGGGGATTAGCACGGTTACACTTGCATATAGCCGCCCCAATATGAACGGGAGGAAAATATTTGGAGGGTTGGAACCTTATGACAACGTATGGCGTACCGGGGCGAATAACATTCCAATCCTTACTTTTGATAGTGACGTGACCATTGCGGGCACCAAGGTGGAAGCCGGGACCTACGGATTACTTACCATACCAGGCACCAATGAGTGGACGGTTATCTTTAGCAAAAATAGCAAGCAATGGGGAGCTTATTCCTATAAGCAAGACGAGGACCTTTTCCGGTTTACGGTTAAACCCGAACGGTTGGCGAAACCTGTGGAAACCTTTACCATGGATTTTTCGGACGTAAAACCCCAAAGTGCGAAGCTAAACATCGCTTGGGAAAACACCAAGGTAAGTTTCGATTTGGCGGTTGACCAAGATACCGAAATCATGGCATCCATCGATGAAGCCATGAAGGGTGAAAAGAAACCTTATTTCCCGGCAGCACAGTATTACTTCAAGAACGGTAAAGATCTGACTAAGGCATTGGAGTGGATTAACGAAGCCGAAAAGGCAAGTCCACAGGCTCCCCATGTCAAGTACTGGAAAGCTCAGATGCAATTGAAGGCAGGAGACAAGAAAGGTGCGATTGCAACAGCCCAACAAGGTGCAGAGTTGGCAAAGCAGGCCAACAATGAAGAGTATGTAAAGCTGAATGGGCAGGTGATCGCGGAAGCGCAGAAATAAAAACAACAAACCTCATAGGTTTACCCCGTGCAGTGACCTGTGCGCAAACCTATGAGGTTTTTTAATTCCCTATATCGAAGCATTGAGTAGCTCTTCCAGCTCCTCGTGGCTGATATTCATGTTTACATTGCCATCCTTGGCAAACGAAATCTCACCGGTTTCCTCGGAAACCACCACAGCCACGGCATCACTCACTTCGGTGACCCCGATAGCGGCACGATGGCGCAGGCCAAAATGGAGTGGCAAATCCTCACTATCTGAAAGCGGAAGCACACAACTGGCGGTTTTAATCTTGAAGTCGACAATGACCACTGCCCCGTCATGCAATGGGCTATTTTTTTGGAATATACTTTCGAGCAGACGCTTGGAAAGCTGGGCATCAATGTATTCACCGCTGCTTTGGTAGTATTCCTCATCAAAGTATTTAGAGAAAACAAGCAGCGCACCGGTGTATGATTTAGACATGCTCCTACAGGCATCGATAATGGGTTTGAGGTGCGCTCGGTTATCCTGATCGGCAGTCTTCTTGTTCACGAAGATAGACCACAGTAGATTTTTTCGCCTTACAGATATGTTCTTACCGATATGGATAAGAAATCGTCTGATTTCCTGTTGGAAAACCACGATGAGCGCAATGGAACCAACACTGATGAACCCCCCGAAAATCTCGGTGAGTAAATGCATGTTGAATTGCCTTACGATGATATATATCACATAGATGAGCCCTAAGCCAATAAGGATGTTGACAGCAATGGTGCCACGGATAAGGCTGTATATGTAATAAAGGATGATAGCCACCAAAATGATGTCAATCGCGTCCAGCAATCTTATACTGAAAAAGCTGAGGTCAAAGCTCTCCATAATCCACGCAATTTAGCAAATTTTTGGCCCAAACCTAACAGGTTTCTAAAACCTGTTAGGTTTTATAGCTTCATCATGGATGGAACTGAAATCGTCAATTAGCGAACAACTGCGTATAAAACTTTTTTATCTAAGTTTGCAAAAAGTAATTCCCATGGCAAGACTTTCTGTAAATATCAATAAGATAGCAACACTCCGGAATTCACGAGGTGGAAACAACCCAGATGTGCTCCATGCGGCATTGGCGTGCGAACGATTTGGCGCTCAAGGCATCACTGTGCATCCACGCCCGGATGAAAGACATATCCGGTATCAGGACATATATGATCTGAAGGCAAATATCAAAACGGAGCTGAACATAGAGGGAAATAGCCGCGAGGAGAAGTTTGTCAGCTTAGTGCTGGATACCCGACCGGCTCAGGTGACCCTAGTGCCAGATGACCCTGGTCAATTGACCTCAAACCGCGGCTGGGATACCATCAAGCATCAATCCTACCTCCAAGATACCTGTACACTGTTTAAGGAGGCAGGTATACGTGTATCCATTTTTGTAGATCCCGATCCTACCATGGTGGAAGCTGCTGCAAAAACAGGTACCAATCGTATAGAGCTATATACGGAAGCGTATGCCAGCGGATATCACCACGACCGGGAGCAGGCCATCGCTCCTTATGTAATGGCTGCAGAGGTGGCGCAACAAGCGGGATTGGGGCTCAATGCCGGACATGATCTCGATCTGAATAATCTCAAGTATTTTAACCAACATATACGGGGATTGCTGGAAGTAAGTATCGGACATGCGCTGATTGCCGATGCGCTTTATTTAGGACTAAAAGAAACTATCAAACAGTACCTCAGTAAATTACATTAACCCTGCCTTATATACGAAAAAAACATACTAATTTTTTAGTTTTAAAATATTTTGTTTGTATATTTGGTTAGACGTTTTACTAAACGATAGTTGTTCCGATAACAGATTCTTTGTGCCGCCATTTAATTTAATAGCCATGAAAAGATTAAAATCAGCCATTATGAGTGTGTGGATGCTCATTATCGGCTTGCAGGCGATAGGCCAGCAATCCAACGTATTTTCCTTGTCGACTCAAAAACCCCGACAGGGGAAACAGGTGACATTTTCTTTTACGCCCGAAGATACTAAGCAAACGTATAAGGCTGCACTTTATATATTTCACCCATCAGGATTCAATGCAGATGATTTGGATATGGTGGGAGCTGGACCGGGGTATTCAGGTACCTTTACCCTGCCGGATAGCGCTACAGCTTTCTTGGTGAGCATCACCGCAGATGAGGGGGGAAAGAAAACAGGATATCCATTTCAGGTTTATGAAAGCGGTAGCCCTGTCAATGGTTCATATGCCGCACTTGCACAAATTTATAACGGTATGGGCGAATACTTTGCCGATATTGAACGTGATGTTGTCAAGAACGAAGAGTATTTAGAAATGGAAATGGCTAGTTATCCAGCCACCAAGGAGAAGTACTTTCTGACTTATATTGGTGCACTGGTAGCGAATAAAAAAGTGGATGAGGCGAAGGGACTGGTGGATGAGCGGGCGGATGCCGTATTTGCCGATTTAAATAGCAAGGAGACAGACCTCATCAACGTAGCCAATGGTTATGCCCGTTATTTGGGTGATAGGGAGACCGCTGATTCTTTGAAAGCTATTGTGCTTCAGCGGTTTCCTGATGGTTCGTTGGCTTCTTCAAATGAACTCGAAGCCCTGCGTGCCGAGCAGGATTACGCCAAGAAGACTGCGTTGTATCAGACCTATATCGGCAAGCACAGCACGACAGGAGGTGCAGCCAATCTCCAGCCGGTATATTCGATGATGGCACAAGCTGCACTTAGGGAAAAGGATTACCCCAAATTCGACGTGTATTTGGCCAAAGTAACGAACAAGAGTACGCGGGCCTCGCTGCTCAACCAAGTAGCATGGCCACTTGCTGAGGCTGGTGAGAAGCTTGATGTTGCTGAAGCCAAATCCAAGAAGTCGCTCGATTTGTTGGATGAAATCATTGCAGATCCTGTGAATTCCAAACCGGCCACGATGACCGCTAGCCAATGGAAGAAGAATGCTGAATCCACGTACCGCAACAATGCCGACACATATGCGCTTATTCTTTACAAACAGGGCAACGTTGGGGGAGCACTCGAATACCAAAGACAGGCTGTAGGTGAATATACCAGTGCTGAAGTTAACGAACGTTTCGTTCAATTCCTTAGCGAATCGGGCTTGGCTGATGAGGCACAGTCCGCTGCTGAAAAATCCATCGAAAAAGGTCAGGCAACCGAAGTGTTGAAAGGGTATTTAAAAGAAATATATACTGTCAGAGGTAGCAATGAGGAACAATGGGTTTCATACCTATCAGAATTGGAGGAAAGGCATGTGGCCGCTGTGCGGAAAAAACTGGTTTCGGAGCTTATCGACGAAGAGGCTCCGGTATTTTCGCTTGTCAATATGGATGGCAAGACAGTTTCTTCCGAATCATTGAAAGGCAAGGTATATGTGGTAGATTTCTGGGCCACTTGGTGCGGACCATGTAAGGCTTCTTTTCCGGGGATGCAACTGGCGGTTGATAAATTCAGGGATCGCGATGATATTGAATTCCTTTTTGTAAACACTTGGGAAAATATTCCAGATCGAGAAGAGGCGGTCAAGAAATTCATTGCCGACAATCAATATTCCTTCAATGTGTTGTTTGACACCGTGGAGGGGGATGGCAATGACTTCGATGTGGTGGGGGCCTATAAGGTAAGCGGCATCCCTACCAAGTTCATCGTAGACAAAAATGGGCGGATTCGTTTCAAGGCCGTTGGTTTCTCCGGGTCTGCGGAAGGTGAAATGCAGAAAGTGGCCCTGATGATTGAACTAGCCGAAAATGCTCCGACTACTGCGGTCATCGAGTAAATAACCATCAAAGTCTAATCCTCATAGGTTTACCCGTGTGCTGGCCCGGGCAAACTTATGCGGATTATTTTTATTTGATGCCCATGAATAGGCGATTCCATCGTATTTTGCTCAGGAATGTGCCATCCTTGTCCCAGCTAAGCCATACAAATAAGGCCTTGCCTACAATATGATCTTCAGGTACGAAACCCCAGGTCCGCGCATCTTCGGAATTGTGGCGGTTGTCGCCCATCATCCAATAGTAATCCATTTTGAAGGTATAGCTATCAGCCTTGTTTCCATTAAGATAATACCCGTCTTCACGGCTTTCCAATTCATTGCCTTCATAAACCCGGATGACACGCTCATATAGCGGCATGGTAAGGGTATCAAGGCTCACGGTCCAACCTTTTTTAGGTATGATGATGGGCCCAAAATTATCGATGTTCCAAGCATATAACGGGTTACTTGGAAATACACCTGGCTCAGCCATGTCACGGTGCCTGATATTGGGGATTATCTTGGTCACGTTTGCCCAGTTTTTTACTTCATCGTAGGCCTTGTCCGTAAGAAAGAGTAGATAGGGCTCGCGAAGATGATGCTCGATGCGCATATCAAGCAACCGCTTTGGGTTCAATCCGGTTCCATCGGTATACACATAATAATCCAATTGTCCATTTGGTGGGTTGAATCCTTTTTTTCCGTTGACATACACTTGTGCTTCCCGCAGGGCAAGGGTATCGCCCGGAATACCCACGGCACGTTTGATGTAATTTTCACGTTTGTCTATGGGTCTGCTGAATGGGGGATCAGCCTCCATCGGATAGTTAAACACGACCACGTCATTACGCTCAATCTGCTGGAAGCCCGGCAGTCGGTTGTATTTCAATTTAATGCCTTCCCAGTAGGCTTTGCCCCCGGTGAGCGGCATGGTATGGTGCGCAAAGGGGAAGGCCACAGGCGTCATGGGTACTCGGGGCCCATAATTCAACTTGCTCACGAACAGGAAATCGCCCACAAGCAGGCTTTTTTCCATGGAGCCGGTAGGAATCATGTAGGCCTCTATAAGGAAGCCCCTGATAAGGGTGGCAGCTACCACCGCAAACACGATGGCATCGGCCCATTCGCGGGCTACGGATTTTTTATAAGGGTGTTCCTTCCGGAATTCGGGTGTCGCGGATTTGCCCAGGTAAGCGGTCTTGAGGTCATTGCCCCAGAACGGTAAGACCACAAATGGCAGGAAGATCGTTGCCGCATGTTCCCAAAACCGATATTTCCCAAAGCTCTTGACCAAATCAAGATATAAGCCAAAGAAAATGAAAATATTGACAATGGGTATCAGTAACAATGCAATCCACCATCCCGGTCGCCCAGTGATTTTAGCAATGACATATTCCCTATATATGGGTATCAGCGATTCCCAGCCATGGCGACCTGCTTTGACAAAGAGTTTCCAAAGACCAAAATGGATAAGGACAAGAATGATAGCAAAAACAATATATCCCATATGGTTGGTTCTGTTTAAATACGTTTATTTACAAATAGCTTAAGCATGTATGCCATGCTGTGTTAAATGCGCCCGCCAAAGTTAAACATTTCCGTCACTTGGTAAAACCCGGTTTTGCCTTCGAGCCATTCAGCGGCGATGATTGCACCAAGTGCAAAGCCCGCCCGGCTGTGGGCAGTGTGCTTGAATTCGATCTGGTCTACCTCCGAGCTATATAAGACGGTATGTGTACCCGGTACCTCATCGATACGGTGGCTTTCAATGAGCAACTGGTGGGCTTTGGGAATAGTCTCCTCTCCTTCACCAATAAGGTTGTTTAACCATTCCGACTTGGAATCCGTATGATCGATGATTCCCTCGGCAATGGTAATGGCTGTGCCGCTGGGAGCATCCAGTTTGTGGGTATGGTGGATTTCCTCTACCTGTACATCATATTGTTTATACGGATTCATCACGGCTGCCAATAGCTTATTGATATGGAAAAAAACATTTATCCCAATACTGAAATTAGAGCCATAAAGTAGCGTTTTGTTACCGTCAAGACACCTATTTTTTATTTCATCGAGCTGGTCATACCAACCGGTAGTACCCACTACAAGGGGCACATTTGCTTTGAAACATAAATCGATATTACTTACCGCGGCCTCTGGCCTACTGAAATCAATGGCCATGTCGGCTCCCTCGATATCTGAGGCACGGATGTTTTCTCGATTGTTTTCGTCCACAATAAGGTGGATCTGGTGACCACGCTGTAGCGCAAATTTCTCGATGAGCTGCCCCATTTTGCCGTATCCAAGTAATGTAATGTTCATTTCAGTAAATGACTGGGTGATTGTCGTTTGTCTATCTCTGGTTAATTGCCAATTCGCAAACTTAGTATAAAATGTCCAGCAATTTCATTGGAACGTGATTTTTTCTCACATCGCTTTCACTTACCAATATTGATGCTTACTTTGACGCCAAGGGCAAATGGCTGGTAGGCTAATGAGGTGGCGGGTTGGGGCAATAGCGTTGGGGTAACCTTGAATCCCAAATCATCACCGATATCCCATCGATACTTTAACATGGAATTGACATAGGCTTCGATGGCATTAATTCCCCACCAACCTACGGTGATTAAAATCGAAAGATCACGGTTACGGCGGTAAACGTCTTTTGCGTTTATCAAGCGTTCCGTGGCCCAGCTATCTGTGGGTAAATTAGGATATTTTGTATTAGGAGGCTGTGCATGATTGTTGGCGAGTCGGTACTGCACTTCTTCAAGTATATCGCTATAGTATCTATTATTAAATTCGAATATCAATGCGGTCGAAACAAATCCTCCATAAATAACAGGCACCTTAATCCACCAAAGTCCACCGTTGGTGTATTGCCCCCATCCGGGAATCGCCAATGAACGTTTCCAAGCTTTGTTTGAGAGTGCTTCAAGCGCCAATCTGGCTGAATCCTTGAAAATCACCTGCTCCTGTTCCTTGGCCTCTCTTTCGCGCTTTTCCCGTTGCCTTCTTTCTCTACGGGTTTCCGTGGTATCGCTATCTACGGCAAGGCTATCGGCCACTTTCGGTATGGTATCACGCCGGAGGCTGTCCGGTTCCTGCGCCCGAATGGTGCCCATGGCTACGAAAATAAAAAACATGATGAGTAACAAGCGATTCATCACCAGTCTAATAATTCGAGGATTCTATTCAGATCATCTTCGGAATGGAATGGGATTTCAATGGCACCGATGCCCTTTCTGTCAGTGACCTTAAGCTTCACCCGCGTCGCGAATTTGGAAGCCAAGTCATCTTCCACTTTCTGGTACTGGAAGGATAGGGGGGAAGGTTTGTCACGTTTACTGGATTGCTTGGTAGCCTGTTGTTGCATTTCGCGCACCAGTTCCTCGGTCCTTCGCACAGAAAGTCCTTTCTTGATGATTTCGCGGAAAATATATAGTTGCTTATCCACCTCAGGCGCATTGACAAGTGCTCGTGCATGCCCCATACTGAGCTGTCCATCACGAATGGCAGCCTGTATGACTGGAGGTAATTTCAGCAAGCGTAGGTAATTGGTCACTGTTGAACGGTTTTTGCTCACCCGTTCGCCAAGCTCCTCTTGATTGAGGTTGCATTCCTCGATCATCCGCCGAAAACTCAGCGCTACCTCGATGGCATTGAGGTTTTCGCGTTGGATATTCTCGATGAGGGCCATTTCCAACATCTGCTGGTCATTGGCTGTGCGGATGTATGCTGGTATTTCAGTGAGTCCAGCGAGTTTTGAGGCTCTCAACCGTCGTTCGCCACTAATCAATTGATAGGTGCCATTAGCTGTTTGGCGCACCGTTATGGGTTGTATGAGACCTTGTAACTTGATGGAATCCGCCAATTCGCGCAGTGCGTCCTCATCGAAATCCGTCCGCGGTTGAAAAGGGTTGATAGCGATTTGTGAAACGTTTACTGTACTGATATTGCCGGGCACTTTTTGTGCCGGCACTTCCCCCACCGATTTATTTTCGGATTGCCGCTTTACATCTTCCGAATCATTGAGCAATGCACTCAATCCCTTACCCAATCCAATTTTCCGTTGTTGTGCTGCCATGTTATACAGTTACCTGTTCTTTCTCTTCTTTTGCTAGGCCGTTTTTTTGGAGTATCTCGCGTGCCAAATTCAAATAGTTAATAGCGCCTTTGCAATTGGCGTCGTGCATGATGACGGATATGCCGAAGCTTGGTGCTTCGCTTAGCCGTGTGTTGCGCTGTATGATGGTGTCAAAGACCAATTCGTTGAAATGCGATTTCACTTCTTCCACCACTTGGTTAGACAGCCGTAAACGTACATCGTACATGGTCAGTAAAATACCTTCGATTTCCAAGTCGGTGTTGAGCCTGTTTTGTACGATTTTGATGGTATTGAGCAATTTGCCCAATCCTTCGAGTGCGAAATATTCACATTGTACAGGGATGATAACCGAATTGGCGGCTGACAAGGCATTAATGGTAATCAAGCCCAAAGAGGGCGAACAATCGATTACGATGAAATCGTACTCATCGCTGATTTGACGCAATACTTGCTTCATTTTGAATTCCCGCTCATGCAGGTTGATCATTTCAATTTCAGCACCTACAAGGTCAATATGCGCAGGCATCAAATCCAGATTGGGCGTATCGGTATGCTGGATGGCTTCATGTGGATCCAGGTCATTGATTAAACACTCATAGACACTGGATTTGATGGTACGCGGATCGAACCCGATCCCCGATGTAGAATTGGCCTGTGGGTCAGCATCCACCAACAACGTTTTATACTCTAACACCGCCAAGCTCGCCGCCAGGTTGATGGATGAGGTAGTCTTGCCAACACCTCCTTTTTGATTGGCTATTGCAATAATTTTACCCATGAATAATGATAAAAAATGATCCTTTTTCGTTCGTATCTGTTTACCAAATGTGGGAATATCCCACATTTGGTGGCTACGTTTGGAATAAAAACGAGCCAAACCATACAAACATTGTTGTTGGGCGCCCAGAAGTATCCGTTAATTTGTACTTTTGGGCATTTCAACAGGTACGAATACGAGGGGCTAAGATACGAAATATTCATGATGCCTTATAGCGCAAATTCACATGAATATTCCATATGGCTGATAACGAAGAAATAATGTCCATATGAGCATTAAGCGTTCAAGATAAGTTATCACCTATGCTTTTTAAATGATATTATAATGATTACAATCGTCTCGGGGACAAATCGTCCGCATAGCAATACATTCAAATTGGCCAGTTACTACCAGCGCAAGCTAGTGGAAAAAGGCGTAGGTGCGCATGTGCTTTCGCTTGCCGACCTACAAGCCAATTTCATTTCGGCAGATATGTACGGCAAGTGCAGCGCTACGTTCAAGCCCGTACAGGAACGCATCATAGCCACGGAAAAGTTTATCTTCGTGATTCCTGAGTATAATGGCAGCTTCCCGGGCATCTTAAAGACATTTGTGGATGCTTGCAAGTTCCCTGATAGTTTTTTCAATAAGAAAGCAGCATTGGTGGGGCTTTCCAGTGGCAAATATGGCAATGTGCGTGGTGTAGACCATTTCACGGGTGTTTGCCATTATGTTCGCTTGAACGTACTGCCTCTACGCATCCACATCCCGCATATTTTCAGTGAGCTAAATGAAGCGGGCGACCTTTATAAAGTCGATACGCTACGTTTCACCAATGAACAGATAGAGGCGTTTATTCGGTTTTAAGGCCTGATAGGTTTTTAAAAAGCTATCAGACCTGATTTCTAACCCATCAGGTTTAGCTATTATTTCAGTTCTTCAGCGCTGATTTCCCCATTAATGACCACTTCTTTGGTCACCGCTTTCAACGGCATGGGCATCATCTTGTTAACGATGGTGATGGTTTCCGGGAATTGTATACCGCCGTATGTGCCATATTGTGCAATGGTTGTTTCGCCAGACAATTCGCTTTCTGATTTTAGTTTGAGGCCAGATGCGATGCTGAAGTAGTCGACGGTAGAGATGCTTCCCTGAGTTATTTTCACTTTATATGCATCCTCATCATTCACCTTGGTTATACCGTCCAACTCCAGGCTAGCACCCTTCTCCCCATAAGTAAGTTCCGGGAAAATATCCAAAAGTATCTGGTAGGCCTTAGCTGCTTCGGCAGGGAGTTCTTGCGGTTGCCCTTGTGCCGTTATGTTTACCTTGTCTTTCGTAATGAGCACTTTTGATAGCACCTGCCCACCCATTTTGGTGTTTTGCACGGCAATGCCTTTGTCTTTGTCTACCAATTGTTCGATACTGATGGCCATCCCTTGAATCTCTGCTTCGATTACGGATTTCAAAGTTTTCACCGCCTTTAGTTTTTCTGGGCCACCAATGGCTTCGATGTATTTCGCGATAACGCCTTCGGCGGTGATACTGGCATCGGTGATTTCCACTTTCACTTCTGGATCACCTGTGACGGTATAGAATTGTACATCGCCAAAACGTGCCATCTTGTCGGCGAAGTCATCCGTCTTGCCCACGACGGTAATTTGTAGGTTATCACCACGGACATACTTGGAAGCAATGTCATTTATCTGATCCAGTGTAATGGCGTCGAGGTTTTTTAGGTAATTTTTATAATAATCATTCGGAAGCTTCTGTAATTCCGTATTGATGGCAAAGCTGGCTATTGTAGATGGCTGCTCCAGCGAACGGCCAAAGCTGCCTGCCAGCGCGGCCTTAGCGAGGTCGAGCTCATCCTGTGTGATCGTTTTCTCGCTTAGCCTTTTCAACTCATGGATGAATTCCTGCGTGGCGCTATCGGTGACGGCTGTACTCACGCTGGCGTTGGTATTGATGGTAGCGGTGAGTTTGCCTGGGCTGATGCCTCCATACGCACCATAGGTGTATCCCTTGTCTTCGCGTAGATTGAGGAACAAACGGCCCGACGAACCACCCCCAAGTACACGGCTCACTACGCTGGCGGCAATGACATCCGGGTCATTGGGCTTGAGATCAAACGGGTAACCCACATTAATGATGGATTGGGCGCTTGCGGTACGGTTTGCCAGCACCACCTTGTTGCCTTGGGGAGTTTTGGGAGCCGGCCATTCGTGCTTGGGTACCTCGCCTTTTTGCCAATTTGCAAAGTACTTATCCACAAGTCTTTTTGCCTCGTCTACGGTAATATCACCCACGATGGCTAGGTAGGAAATGTTGGGCTTAAAATAAGTGTTGTAGTAGTTTTTAATGTCTTCTACCTGGATGTTTTCCACCGTCTTTTCGGTTTCGGTTTCCCCATAAGGATGGTCCTTGCCATACATGGCAGCGTTTCTCACCACACCCACGATGCTATTGGGGTCGTCCTTGGCAGCAGCCAGGCCTGAGATAGTCTGTTTCTTGAGCTTATCTAACTCTGCCTGTGGGAACGAAGGATTGAACAGTACATCGGCAAATAGTTCAAGCAATTGGCCGTTGTATTTTTTCAAGGATGAAGCATTTGCCGAAGTGGAGGATGCGCCGATGCGTGCGCCGATGCGGTCGATGGCCTCATCCAGTTCGTCCTTACTACGGCCGGTGGTGCCACCCAAGAGCATGTCGCCCATGAGGGAAGTGATGCCGGCCTTATCGCCTTCGAAGAGGGGATCACGGTCCAATACCAACGAGTAGGTGACCCGCGGTAATTTGTGATTTTCTACCACGAACACGTTCAATCCATTAGGCAAGGTGAACGTGGCAGGTTCGCCGATATTGATTTGTGGCGCCGGACCGGGTTCGGGGTATTTGCTGCGATCTACTTGGGCAAAAGCAGCCGCAGTGCTGCATAATGCAACTAAGAGGTATATGCTGATCTTGTTCATGGCTTTTCCTATTTATTGATAAAATGATACGGCCTATTGCTGTGCTTGGGCAGGTTTGGGTAAGTAATACAATACTACCCGGCCATCCTTGTTGAGATACTCCTTTGCCACCCGTTGAATGTCGGAGCGGGAAACTTTATTGTATTTGTCCAGCTCTTTGTTCACGGCATTGGCATCGCCGAAAAATGTCTTGGCTTCGGCAAGGCTTTGTGCAATGCCCGCCACGGAGGCATGTCGGTTTACTACGGAGTTTTCAATCTGCGCTTTGAGCTTCTGGAAATCAGTTTCCGAAATCCCATTGGCCATGACTTTATTGATTTGCTCATCAATAGCTTGTTCAACCGTGTCTGCCGCTACGCCCATGTTAGCAATTCCATACAGCAGGAATACACCCCCATCTTCCAAATCCAATGGGAAAGCTGCCACGGCCACGGCTTTTTGCTGCCTGTCTACCACTTCCTTGGTTAGCAACGAGCTTTTTCCACCGGTAAGATAAGTGGATAACATTTCCAGTGCAGGGCCATCTTTGTGTTTTTTTGGAGGTAGGTTATAGGCATGGATGACCGCAGGCAATTGGATGTTGTCATAGACGATATCACGTATTTCCGCGGTGCGCTTCGGCTCCTTAACCGAAGGGCGATTGATGGTGCCAATGCCGATCGGTATCTCCGTAAAGTATTTCCTTATCCATTCCTCGGTTTGGGCATAATCGATATCGCCCGCGATGGAAAGCACGGCATTGTTGGGTACATAATAAGTTCGGTAAAACTGCATGAATTCATCCAACGTGGCTGCATCCAAATGCTCGGTTGAACCGATGACCGTCCAATTATAGGGATGCACTTGATGGGTACGTTTGAAGGTCTCCAACAGAATGGTACCATATGGGCGGTTGTCATACGATTGTTTCTTCTCCTCTTTGACGACGCTGCGTTGCGTGGCGATGCCTATGGAATCAATCTTAGCATGTAGCATGCGTTCGCTTTCCATATAAAGCGCAGTCTCTAGATAATTGGAAGGTACCACTTCATGGTAGTAGGTGATGTCATTGGAGGTAAATGCATTGAGCGTGCCGCCGATGGATTCGATTTTTTTCATGTACTCGCCCCGGCCAATGTTTTCGGTGCCCTCGAAGAGCAAGTGTTCAAAGAAGTGGGCAAAGCCGGTACGCTCCGGGTTCTCGTTTTTCGAGCCCACATGATACATGACAGATACAGCCACGATAGGAGTGGTCTTGTCTTGGTGGAGGATGACCGTGAGGCCATTATCCAGCTTGAATTCCTTGAACTCAATGCTGTTTTGGGCATTTGCGGGAGTAACTGCATGCAACAGTAAACCGGCAAACGCAAGGGCTGATAGAATTTTCTTCATTGTGCTGTGATATGGTTAACAGAACAAGCTATGTTGATAATAACACTTGCAAGTTTACCATTCTTGGATGAAAAAGGAAACCTATTGTTACATTTTTCGTATAACCACAGGTTTTAGCGTTGTTTTTCATGTTGTTATATTATGCTGGACTACGACCTCAGTGACATAATGGATGACACATTGTATACGATCTCCCTATGGCTTCTCTTTATAAAAAATTAAATAAGCAAAGAAGAAAATTTATACTATTATATAATAACGTTATAAAGATAATAATAAACACACTTAGTACTGAGATTATCTTATCCTTTTTCTATCTACATATAAGAAATTATCAGAATAGGGTACAGTAATTTCTTCCGCGTGATGGAAGAAGCACAAAGTAAAATGATATTGTGTTAGGTTGTCCTATTCCGTTCGCCCGCCGAAAAAAGGGAATACCGCGCTTTCCTGATGCGATTCCTTCATGAGTTCCGCTATTTGCTTTACAATGTCCGGATGCTCGTCGGCGACATTATGCTGTTCGGCGGTATCGGTGGCCAAGTCATAAAGCTCGATGGGAGCATCCGGATTTTTCTTGACCTGCAACCGAACGCCCTTCCAATTGCCCATACGTACCGCCTGCCTGCCGCCGCCTTCGTGGAACTCCCAGTAGAGGTATGCGTGTTGTTGTTGCCCTTCTTGTCCAAGCAGCGTAGGCAAAAACGAAAGGCCATCGGTATAATTGGGCTTCGGTGCGCCCGCAATTTCCACGAATGTAGGCATGATATCCCAAAACGCACCGATATGGTCCGAAGAGCTTCCCGCAGCAACCTTTCCCGGCCACCTTACAATGAAAGGCGTACGGATGCCGCCTTCATACAAGTCACGCTTCACACCGCGCAGTCCGCCTGCGCTGTTAAAAAAATTAGGATCGGCACCTCCTTCTACATGCGGACCGTTGTCGCTTCCGAACAGGACGATTGTGTTGTCAGCCAGGCCCAGCTCATCCAGTTTTTCCAATACCTGACCTACATAGGCGTCCAGCCGGCTTACCATGGCAGCATATGTGGCCCTGGGCTTGTCCACAGACGCGTAACCCCCAGTGGTGGCATCCGGACCATAGCCGTTACCTTGGTGGGGCGTCTCGTCGAAGGTTTCTGCATACTGTTTATAATGTTCGTCTTCAGGGCCTTGGAGCTCGGCATGGGGCAAAACCATAGGCACGAACAGGAAGAAAGGTTTATCTTTATTGCTTTCAATGAATGCCAGGGTTTGATTCTGAATGATTTCTGGCGCATAGTATGCCTTATCCGTTAGGTCATTGCCCTCCAGTACGACTTTCTCATCGTTGTGCCACAGATGGGTGGGATAATAGCGGTGCGATTGGCGTTGGCAGTTGTATCCAAAGAAAACATCGAAGCCTTTTTGGTTGGGATCGCCACTGGTACCCACCATACCCAAGCCCCATTTGCCAAAGGCCCCTGTTACGTAGCCTGTTTGTTGTAGCAGTTGAGCAAAAGTCTGGGCAGAATCAGGAAGTGGCTCTTGCCCTTCAGGCTGAATTTCCTTGTTGCCCCTCACGAACGTGTGCCCGGTGTGTTGTCCGGTAAGCAAGGCCGATCGGGAAGGAGCGCATACCGTAGTGCCCACGTAGAACTGCGTAAAACGCATCCCTTCGGCGGCGAGCCGGTCGAGATGGGGAGTTTTGATAAGCTGTTGGCCGTAAGAACCCAAATCACCATACCCTAAGTCATCGGCGAGGATGAACACAATATTCGGGCTTTTTTCGGTATGCCTTGATTGGGGTGTGCAGCCCATAAACGATATCGTGCAAATGAATGATAGTGCGTGAATAAGAAGCGATCTCATGGTATTTAATTTGATTTAGTAACTGGCCTTTTCTGTGTAGGTTATCGTTGTATGACAGCTGCATAGATTCCTAAAAGTAAGGTTTTATTTTTTTCCGGAGTATACCTGCGCTCATATTCCTGCCGCGCAATGCTTCCCAACTGCGCCTTGGCGGCTTCATCTGTATGAAACCATTGTTGTATTTTTTTTCGTAATGCCGACGCATTCCCGGCGGGGAACAGGTATCCGGAGCGGCCTTCGGCGACCATGGACGGCATTGCGCCAATGTCGCTGGCAATCATGGGAGTGCCGGCGGCAAAAGCCTCTATGATGGTCATCGGCATGCCCTCATACCAGATGGATGGGAATATCAGCGCGCTACATTCGGCTAGTTGTGCGCCGATAGCGGCTCTGTCAAGTCTGCCAAGATAGGTGATGTTGGTGTACTTTTTGGAGGCATTCACAACAGCGCCCTTTAGTGGCCCGTCTCCCGCTATCCGGAGCAATAGATTGCTGTCCATGAAAGCTTCCAGTAATACAGCGATGCCTTTTTCTTCGGTAAGCCGGCCGATAAATAGGAAATGCGGTTGCCGTTTCATAGGACGTAGGTTTGGTTCTGTCACGAAATTGGGTTTCACTGTAAACTGGTTTGCAGGCACCCCGAACGTTGAGTCGAGGAATAACCTTTTGGCAAAGTCCGTCAGCGCAATGTAACGGTCTACCATTTGCCAGGTGCCTATTTTCTTATGCAGCCACACCGTAAACGCAAGCCAAAAGGTTTTGGCCATAGAGCCGGCATGCACACCCAACCGGATGGCCTTCCAAGGGAAGCGAACATGTATGCTGTCCGTAAATGGCTTCCCCTGATGGAACAGGGTGGCCGAGGGGCATAATAGGCGATAGTTGTGGAGAGTCATTACCACAGGAATACCCTGTCGCTTGGCCACACGGATGGCAATGGGCCCGATAGCGTAATGCAGATTGTGGATATGGATGACATCAGGCCGATGCGCTTGGATGGCCTTTTTTACCCTGCGGCCTGCCCATATGTTCCAGGGCGACCATAACGTCTGCCAGGCGCCCTTCCAACTCTTTCGATTTTGAAAAGTGAGTGAAGCAACTACTTCTGTGGTAGATAATAATGATTTTTCTTGCTCAAAAACAGCATCTTCGCCACCTGAAGATTGGTAATGGTTGTGTATAATGAGTATGCGCATCTATGCAGGATGAATGTAGACAAAGCTACAATTAGCCTCGCAAATATAAAAATGGTGTTATACCCATACGTTATGGTGAGCGTAAAAGTTTTTTATTTAATGGAAGAACTCTTATCTTTAGCCATCATCTGAACATAATTATTCAACAAAGCCGTTGCCTATGGAACGAAGATGCCTAGATTGCGAACAGCCAATCATTGGACGAGCCGACAAGAAATTCTGCGACGATGCCTGTCGCAGCAACCACAACAACCGACTACATAGTGAGGAGACTATCTATCTCCGTAAGGTCAATTCCATACTTAAACGCAACCGGAAAATCCTTGAAACCCTTAATCCCGATGGTAAAGCAAAGTTGAAACGCAAAACATTGCAGGACGAAGGTTTTGATTTCGGTTATATCACCAGTACTTACACGACCAAGAAGGGCGACCAATACCGCTATTGCTATGAATACGGCTATTTGCTCTTAGGCAATGACGAAGTGCTCTTAGTGAAGCGGTAGCGGATACCCAGGTTATTTGGCCACGATTACCTTTACCCCATTGTCCTCTAAGGCCCTCACCGTAGACTCGGAGATGCCATCATCTGTGATGATATATTGCACCTGCTCCAAGTCGCAGATCTTCCCGATGCCCCGTTTCCCAAATTTAGAACTGTCTGCCAGCACCACGATGATTTGTGAGGTGTTAATCATTTTTTGGTTGATATTGGCTTCGGTTAGGTTGCTGATCGAAAATCCAAAGCCGAGGTCGATGCCATCTACACCAATGAATAGCACTCCACACGATACCCGATCAAGCATATATTCGGCATAGGGGCCCGCTACGGATGATGAATTGGGGCGGATGAGGCCGCCAAGCTGCAATACCTCCACATTGGGTCGATTGCAGAGTTCCATGGTCACTTTCACGGCAGGGGTGATTACTGTCAAAGGTTTTTGTGGATGGAGATGATGAGCGAATTCAAATGCCGTGGTGCCCGACCCGATGATGATGGCGTCATTTTCTCCGATTAGTTTGACGGCAGCATGGGCAATTTTCTTTTTCTGCTCGGCGTTAATGGTCGCTTTTTCATAAATGGGGCGGTCTACAGTATAGGGATTCGTGAGCGAGGCCCCACCACGCGTGATAAAAATAAGCCCCTTGTCTTCCAGAAACTTGAGATCCTTTCTAATGGTCACCCCCGATACTTGCGTAAGATCGATGAGTTCGGGTATGGTGATTTGGCCTTTGTCTTTGAGTCGCTCTAAGATGAATTGGTGCCGTTTAGTAATATTTTTCATCGGGATAATATTAATATCGATTATGCCTTAAGTTTCTTAACCTTATATCTTTTAATTTGGTCACCCAAGATACAATGTTAACAGATTTTATGAACATAAGCTAACTTTTTAGCTATAAAAGTTGCTTTGTTAAGAATTGGAACGCTGCATATATGCTTTTTTACAGTGCAACACCCTGACCTGATTTATTTTTATTTATTTAATATTTTAATATATGTTTAATATTATTTTAATAATGTTAAAATACATTTGTTTTTTATTTAAAACCATGACAGTTCATGACAGATAATTTACTTATTCGCGCTAATTTTGAGTTACCAATTCACTTAATGCCATTATATACCAATTAAATCGTTATGATAAATAAACATTATGAAAGCATTTTAAAGTGTTGGAGTGCCTGTTTGACAACCCTTTTTGTGTTTTGTGGAATGCTGGTGTTTTCGCAAGAAAGTGGGAACGGCATTATCCATGGAAAGATCACTGATGGACAGCTTCCTCTAGTTGGGGCTTCTGTATCTATCTCAGGAATAACAATCGGCACAAAAACCGATGCCAACGGAAACTACTCGATTAGCTTGGCAACTGGTGTTTACACGGTCGTTGCTAGCTATGTGGGTTATGAGCCTGTGAAGTTTGCAAATGTAAAAGTTACGGCGGGCGAAAAACAAGAACTTGATATTGAGATGAGCGGCAACGTACTGCTGCAAGAGGTAGAAGTTGCCTATGGTAAACAGCGCAAACGCGAGGTCACCGGATCCATTGCAGAGGTGAGCGCCGCACAATTACAGGATATGCCCGTAGGGCAGTTTGCCCAACAGCTTCAGGGAAAAGTAGCCGGTGTGCAGATTGCACAGAGTAGTGGACAACCGGGCAGAGGAATGTCATTCCGGATACGCGGGGCAGCATCATTGTTTTCAAGCAGTCAGCCGTTGTTTGTGATCGACGGATTGCCCATTACCGGAAGTATCAACAATATAAATCCATCCGAAATAGAGACGTTTACCGTATTGAAAGATGCTTCGGCCACTGCATTATATGGCTCCCGGGCCGCTAATGGGGTAATCCTCATTACCACGAAACGTGCGAAGGTCGGTGATGCAAAGGTTGACTTCAACAGCAACTACGGTATCCAGCAAATACCCGGGAACAGGGTGCCGAATATGATGAATGCCCGCGAATTCGCGCAATTCATGAAAGAGCGCCATGAAGACCGGGTAAAATATGAAGGTTTTACTGGAACGTTGGATCCCATATATCAAAACCCGGAGCAGTATGGAGAGGGCACCAACTGGTATCAGTTGCTTACGCGTACGGCGCCCATTCAAAATTATGATCTGACTATTTCTACCGCCCGCGAGAATTCGACTTCTACCGTTGTTGCGGGGTACCAAGAACAGCAGGGCGTCATCATTAATACCGGTACCAGGCTTTTTTCATTACGCCTTAACCAAGACCTGACATTGGCAGATAAATTAAAAATAGGCTTTAATATTGCTCCCAGCTACCGTATTGACCATAATAACCGGTTGAACAGTGACGGGGTTGGTGGTTGGTTCCAGAAAGCGGTGGAAGCAAGTCCGATTACTCCGCATATAAATCCTGATGGAAGCTTCCCAATCAACGTGAATACGCCAGGCATGGTCACCAACATCAACCCGTATGCATTGTTTACCCAAATAAAAGACGATTATAAAACCACACGCATCCTGGGAAATGCGTTCTTGAGCTATGAGTTTCTGGAAGGATTGAGTCTGAATACCAACCTGGGTGTCGACAAAGGTGCTGAAACACGTAATTATTTCATCCCATCAACGGTTGTCCAAACCGGAATCGCCACGGGCGTCAGTACGGCGGTCGACAATTACTCGTGGACGGCCGAAGCGAATCTACAATACAATAAGACGTTCCTCAACGAGCACCACATGGAGGCTATGCTCGGGTATTCCGCACAGCGGTTTGACCAGGAAAGCAACACGGTGACTGGAACCGAGTTTCCGAGCGACGAGGTGGAATGGATCAATGCCGCCACGGTCATCAGTGGAGGGAGCAGCAATACCACTCACTATTCTTTGCTCTCAACAATTGCCCGCTTAAATTATAATTACAAAGGTAAGTATTTGCTGTCGGCCGCAATCCGGCAGGACGGATCGTCGCGTTTCGGAAACAACAGAAAATACGGATATTTTCCCTCCATCTCTGCCGGGTGGATCATTAGTGATGAAAGTTTTATGGATCGGTTTGAGCAAATTAACCTGTTGAAGCTGCGGGCGAGTTACGGGATAACAGGCAATAATAGTTTCGGAAACTATGTGCATGTGGCTACTCTGGGAGACTACAACTACGTGTTTGATGGTTCGATGGTGCCGGGTATTACCATAGGCAATTTGGGCAATGATGACTTGGAATGGGAACGCAATAAACAGTTTGATATCGGATTGGATGTGAGTTTGCTGGCCAACCGGCTGTCATTGACCTATGATTACTACCATAAGATAACCGACGGAATGATTCAAAGTAGGCCTATCCCGCAGGCTTCGGGGTTCTCCAGCATCCAATATAATATTGGGGTTTTTGAGTTCTGGGGACATGAAATTGGAGTGAGTACCACCAATCTGACCGGTAACCTCCAGTGGAACTCCAGTTTGAATGTATCGTTTGATAGGAACCTAATTAAATCGCTGGTAGCACCAGGCTTCATCCGGCGGAATAACACCGTTTCTTCCGATTATTTCCGCAATCAGGAAGGACGTAGGTTAGGCGAGTTTTATGGATTTATATATGAAGGCCTGTATAAAGATGCTGAGGATCTGGCCAACTCTGCTCAGTATATCGCGGGCAATAATTACTCGGCTGTTGGGACGATCAAGGTACGGGACGTTTCCGGTCCGAATGGGGTGCCCGATGGGGTAATTGATGATGTAAACGACCGCACGTTTATTGGCGACCCAACCCCCGATTTTCAATTTGGCTTCTCGAACGATTTCAGGTAT
Source organism: Parapedobacter tibetensis (assembly GCF_024704835.1). Lineage (GTDB taxonomy): Bacteria > Bacteroidota > Bacteroidia > Sphingobacteriales > Sphingobacteriaceae > Parapedobacter > Parapedobacter tibetensis. The sequence continues at coordinate 200,809 of NZ_JAMXBE010000001.1, read as the reverse complement.
AAAAACTTTGACCTGAACATCACCATGGCTGGATCGGTAGGCGGAGACATACTGAACCCCGTGAAATGGGCCTATCAAACCAATATGGATGGATCAAGAAATCTCGTGGCGGCAGCAAAAGACCGCTGGCGGTCTGAAGAAAATCCCGGGTCTGGTACTTATCCCCGCACCTTGGTCAATACCACGGCGATTGGCCGCTCGGTCAACTCGCAGTGGGTAGAAAACGGTTCGTACCTAACTGTTAAGAATATTTCCCTTGGCTATACCGTGCCGCTTAAAAATAATCTCCTGATGAAACACTTACGGGTGTATGCTTCTATACAGCAAGCATTGGTCATCACGGGATATACCGGGATGAATCCCGAGATTAATTTTAGCGGGCTGGATGCCACAAGGGGCATCGGAGTGGATGAGAATGCCTACCCGGTGCCACGTACCTATTCTTTCGGTATCAGCACATCATTCAGGTAAAGGCTTAGGTTGATTTATCGTGTAAAACATAATCCTATTTCTCATGAAGAAGATCGTTTATTCCCTTTTTATACTTGCTGTTACCAGCACATCCTGTAACAAGAGCTTTATAGCGCTCTCGCCGGAAGACTCACAGTCGGGCATGACCTTTTATCAAACCGAAGCACACTTCAGGCAGGCCCTTGCTGCCGCTTATGCACCGCTGCGCGACGTACTGGTCAATGATTTTTACACCGCTGAAATGCGTACTGATAACACGCATTATGAATACTATGAGGTCAATCGCGGTACGGCATATCAATACCGCGAGAACATCGCGGACTTTACCGATGCACCCAACAATGCCTATACCAATGCGGTCTACTTCCATTGCTACAAGGGTATTTCAAGAGCAAATATTGTCATCGAACGATTGCCCTTGGCTGATATACCCGAGGAAGCAAGGGTGGATATCGAAGGCCAAGCCAAATTCCTACGAGCTTTCAATTACTTCAGGCTTGTGCGCTATTTTGGCGGTGTACCGCTGTTTCTAAAGGAAACAAAAGTAGCGGAAGATGCTTTTCTGCTCCGTTCATCGGCCGAAGAGGTATATGAGCAGATCATAGCAGACGCTCAGGAAGCCATCGATAAGTTGCAAGTTCCGGCGGACTTCCCGCAAACGGGAGAAGCTACCAAAGGTGCGGCAACCATGCTGTTAGCCGAGGTGTACCTCACGCTGCAACGGTATCCGGATGCCGAAAGTTTGCTCAAAACACTGCCTGCCATGGGTTACCAGCTTTTGCCCGAGTATGCTTCCGTTTTTTCAACGGCCAATAAAAACAGCCGCGAATCTATTTTTGAAGTGCAATATCGGGAGGGGGCACAAGGCGGCCAGCAAAGTGATTTTATTTACCGGTTTTTGCCTCGTACAGCCAATACTACACCGATAACCGGTGTGCAAGCGAATAACATAACAGCCGGTGGATGGAATACGCCAACCGAGAATATGATTGCTGCGTATGAACCGGATGATACCCGGCTCGATGCCTCCATCGCTATAGCCGAAGGCACGTACAACGCCAGCAATGTGTTTGCAATCACGGCCAATAAAAGCATCGTGGGTTATACTCCTGCCCCAGGTACAACGAGTGTGCCTTATATCAAGAAATACCTGAACCCACATTCCATTGCGAGTAACACCGATGACAACTGGCCCGTTTACCGGTATGCGGATGCATTGCTGTTACTGGCCGAAGCGTTAAACGAGCAGAATAAATCAAATGAGGCGCTGTTGTTTTTGAATGAGGTGAGAGACCGCGCATTTGGTGCAGGGATATCTCCCGTGACTATTACGGATCAGGATGCGTTGCGTGAGGCGATTGCACATGAGCGTCGCGTGGAACTCGCTTTTGAGAACCACCGCTGGTTTGATTTGCTGCGTTCAGGCAAAGCGGTGGAAGTGTTGACCGCCTACGGGATTGCACAGAAGGAAAAATATAATTACCTGGTACCTGCTTCATATGAAGTAACGGCAACTCGTCTCCTATATCCCATACCGCAGTCGGAGCGGGAACTCAACCCCGATCTCACGCAGAATCCGGGTTATCCATTTTAACGGGGCATATAAACTAATCCAGTGTAAAGCGTTTTTAGCCACCCATATATCAAATCAAAGCATAATGAAGAAAAGCATTGATCGTAGAAAGTTTATTCAAATAGGCGCAGTCACGACAGCTAGCCTTGCTTTGCTTTCCCGTTCCGGGCGGGCGGAATGGGCAGGGAATGATGCGATCAAATCCCTCAACTCAAGATCCGATGAACTATTCGTTAACTTTATTTCTCCACCAGATGCGAGTAAATCATCCTGCTATTGGTGGTGGTTTAATGGTTTGATTGACAAAGAAGGAATAACCCGTGATCTGGAAGAATTCGGGGATAAGGGAATGGGTGGTGTACTTTTGGTTAATTCATCCGGCGGCTTAGGCGGCATTCCCTTTCCTCAAGGTGCAAAGTTTCTTTCAGATGAATGGAAAGCGCTGTATCGCCATGCCATGAAAGAAGCAAAGCGACTTGGTATTGAAGTAGGGATAAATTTAAGCTCCGGTTGGTGTATGGGAGGGCCATGGATTGCTCCTGAACATGCTGGCAGATGGTATTTACAAACAGAACTGGAGGTGAAGGGCCCTTCCTTGTTTTCAGGGAAGCTTCCGATACCCGGTGGCCGTGATGGCTATGATCATGTGTTTAATCCTCCGGGATATAAAGACTATATCGATCTGCCGCTTGAGGAGCTCGATTATCGCGATACCGCTGTTATCGCGATATTAACTCCTCATAAGGGCAAAAGTAAAATTAGCAGTGACCGGGAATCCGTTCTTACTGCCAAGGCCAATCGTAAAGATGCTAGTAACTTTGCCAAAGCGACTGACGTCATGGAGCCGACTAGGACCCCATGGAAGAATGCGACTGAGGATCGGCCGATCCCCTTGTCACAGGTAATCGACCTAGCATCATATGTAAAGGATGATGGGTATTTGGAGTGGGAGGTGCCACCGGGTAACTGGACCATTGTCCGTACAGGGCACCGCATGACGGGCTCACGCCTGATGATCGCTCAACCCGAGGCCGATGGACTGTCAATTGATTGGTTTGACCGCAAGGGACTTGAAATACAGTTTGAGAAACTGGGGAAAATATTTATTGACGAGGCGGCAAAAGAAGATACGAAACCTGCTTATTTCTGTGACGATAGTTTTGAAGACGGTTTCCCAAACTGGACAGAAAAAATCCTTGAGAAATTTAAGCACTATCGGGGATATGATGCCACATTTTACCTACCTGTCCTGTCAGGATACCTAATTGGAAGCGCAGAAATATCCGATCGGTTTTTGAATGATTACCGAAAAACGATTGCTGATTGTATGGCCGACGAGCATTATCAGCGCTTTGCCGAACTGTGTCATGAGCAGGGCCTGCAAGTGCAGAACGAGGCGGCCGGCCCCAGTCGGTCAGGCACCATTTGCCTGGATGGATTGAAAAATCTTGGCAGAAGTGATATGCCAATGGGCGAATTCTGGCTGGGGCCAAATCATGAAGATCAGTCTACCTTAATAGATGACAAGTCTTATGGAATTTCGCGCTTAGACTACGGCCAAAATAAAGTAACTAAAATGGTCGCATCCGCTGCGCATTTATACGGCCGGAAGACGGCTTCTGCAGAAGCATTTACTACGATGAGGCACTGGCTGGACTATCCCGGCTCATTAAAGCAGTCTCTGGACCGTGCTTACTGCGAGGGAATAAACCGAATAGCTATCCATACCTCAACGGCTACCCGCCCCCGTGATGGAAAACCCGGGTATGAATATGGTGCCGGCACGCATTTTAATCCGAATGTAACGTGGTGGGAAAAGTCAGGCCCTTTTTTCGATTATATCGCGCGTTGCCAGTATTTACTACAGGCGGGCATGTTTGTGGCTGATGTGCTGTTTTATAATGGCGATATTGTCCCTAATCTGGTTGAACAGAAACATGTAGACCCATCGCTGGGTAAGGGATATGATTATGATGTATGTAATGAGGAAGTCGTTTTGACTCGACTGGCCGTTAAAAATGGCCTTGTCGTATTGCCCGATGGGATGAGTTATCGTATACTGGTGCTTCCTGATACAGAAAAGATGCCCCTTTCCGTGATACAGAAAATCAGGGAGCTAGTGCATGCAGGGGCCACGGTCATTGGGCCTAGGCCATTAACAGATTCCGGATTAAAAAACCATCCTGAATGCGATGAAGAAATAAAACGTATTGCATCAAACGTGTGGGCGCAAAACGACGGTGTCCATGTGAAAATAAACAGCTACGGCAAAGGCCGTATGTTTACCGGCGAAACCATCAGAAATGTGCTGCTGCAGGATGGCGTAAAACCAGATTTTGAATATACGGGTAACGATGCATGGATAGATTTTATCCATCGTACCACTCCTGAAGCGGAGATATATTTTTTAACGAACCGGAAGAAACAACGAACGAAAACAACATGCCTATTCCGTGTTAAAAATAGAAAGCCAGAGATCTGGGACGCCATTAATGGCAGAATCTTACAGCCATCATATCATGTGAATGAAGAGAGGGTGGCTCTACCTCTTGAGTTCGATGAGTTCCAGTCGGTATTTATTGTGTTTCCGAAATCACCGAGTGCAACGGTACAACAAGGTAAAGCATGGTTGTGGCAAGACACGTCTGCTTTATCAGATATGAAGGATATCAGTGAAACATGGAACGTTCATTTCGATCCCAAATGGGGTGGCCCCGAGTCAGTGGAATTCAATTCATTGCAAGACTGGAGCAAACATCCTGATGAACAGATAATGTACTATTCAGGTAGCGCTATTTACACGAAGGAATTTGATCTTGATCAAGCACTCGAAACAGGGAAGTCGATATTATTGGACCTTGGCGTAGTGAAAAACATTGCTCAGGTATGGCTCAATGGGAAAGACCTTGGTATTGTTTGGACAGCACCCTGGCGTATTGATATCTCGGAAGCGGTAAAAGAGCGTAATAATATACTAAAAATCGAGGTGATTAATCTCTGGCCAAATCGCTTGATCGGGGATGCTGCCCTCCCGCCGGAGAAAAGGCTGACGAACACGAATATTGAATTTAAGAAAGATGCTGAACTGTTGCCATCGGGTTTGCTAGGGCCGGTGAGGCTGCTGCAATAAGCGGTGTGATTGTAAACCTTAAGAATTAATCGTGTTAATATCGGAACTGTGTAAATAATGAAGTGGTATAGGCTGCGCTTTGCATTTTCGTTTATCGAGAATCATGTGTGAAATGGATTGATGGATAGTGATGCTATAACGTATAATTCAAGTTTAATCGTAATCATTAATTATTAAATCTCAAATATTAACTTATCTATGGCGAGACAAATCTACTATCTATTGTTGTTTTACGTTTGCAGACCTGTATAGTACAGGCCCAGCAGGGAACGAAGATAACGGGACGAGTAACCAATAACGAAATAACTAATTATGATAAATATGAGACTGTTTTCTATATTGATTGTCAGTTTAGCGTTTGCAGGCTGCAAGTCGGAGCTGATACAACTACCGACCGATAACGATGCGTTACTTTTAAATAGGAACGCCATGCTTTCCCCGCAACAGGCCGATGTTGCAAATGCAATTAAGGTGATGTCTTTCAACATCAGGCACCACGATGCTAATGACCCGCAATCGTTGGATGAACGGAAAGGTATCATTCTTCAAACCATTACGGATAATAATCCGGATATTGTTGGATTACAAGAATTTGCTGACAACTGGTTTGAAACCTGGATGCAAACCCAGATGACTTCGGCAGGTTACGATTATTACATGAACGAATCTGCCGGCTTTGGCTCACCCAAGGTGATCTTTTATAAGAGCAACCGCTTTACGCGCCTGGACGAAGACACTTTTCAGATCCAGTTAATACAAAATAGGAGTGGTTCCTGGGTTATTTTGCTAGATAATGCCACAAACAAGGAGTATTTTGTTTGCAATAGCCACTGGAGTACCGAATCATCGAGCGAGCGGGTAGCAACAGCCAATGTGGTAAAAGATGTTGTTGAACAACATTCCCAAGGCTTGCCGGTAATCGTGTTCGGCGACTTCAATGCAAAACCGGGTACTCCGGAAATTTCCATCATCAAAAACATCAAGGGGAGCAACAACATGGTGTGTACGCACAGCGAAAGTGGCCCCACATTTCACGGATGGGATGCTACTGGTACCTCCAAATTGGATTGGATTTTTTGTTCCAGGGATCTGGCTTATATAAATTCAAAAGTGATAACAACTAGTTATAATGGTAATTGGCCATCGGATCATTGGGCGATCACTGCTACGTTTATCCCTGCGATATTTGACGGTGGGCACTATGATACTAATGGTATCAGTGCAAGCGCTAATACCCGCTATTATTTTGCCGATGTAACTGGTGATGGGGTGGAGGAAAAGATTTATTGGAATCCTACATATGATTCTGGCCATACTCGGGTATATAAATCCAATGGGAATGGCACCTTCACTTTTCTGAACTCCAATACGAACGGAGGCAGCGAAAGTAATAGCACTACCTTTTATTTTGCTGATGTGACCGGAGACGGCAAGGCGGATAAGATCTACTGGAATCCCACTTTTGACTCCGGGCATACCCGGGTATATATAGCTAACGGCGACGGTACGTTTAGCTGGAGTAACTCCAACACCAACGGAGGCAGTGAAAGCGCCCAAACCACCTTTTATTTTGCTGATGTGACCGGAGACGGCAAGGCGGATAAGATCTACTGGAATCCCACTTTTGACTCCGGGCGCACCCGGGTATATATAGCTAACGGCGACGGTACGTTTAGCTGGAGCAACTCCAACACCAACGGAGGCAGCGAAAGTAATAGCACTACCTTTTATTTTGCTGATGTGACCGGAGACGGCAAGGCGGATAAGATTTACTGGAACCCCACCTTTGACTCCGGGCATACCCGGGTATATATAGCTAACGGCGATGGTACGTTTAGCTGGAGCAACTCCAATACCAACGGAGGCAGTGAAAGCGCCCAAACCACCTTTTATTTCACCGATGTAACTGGGGACGGCAAGGCGGATAAGATCTACTGGAACCCCACCTTTGACTCCGGGCATACCCGGGTATATATAGCTAACGGCGACGGTACGTTTAGCTGGAGCAACTCCAATACCAACGGAGGCAGTGAAAGCGCCCAAACCACCTTTTATTTCACCGATGTAACTGGGGACGGCAAGGCGGATAAGATCTATTGGAATCCCAATGCTTATTTGGGAAAACTCAAATTATACCGTTCCAAAGGCGACGGCACCTTTGATGATCCAATATATTCGTTAAGGGGAACTTCTCAGAGCAGTGTTACTCAATTTTACTTTGCCGATATAAATGGCGATGGCAAAGCTGATCAGATTCGCTGGAACAGGGAAGAGTCCCCCGGCGGGCATGATCAGGGAACGTTGAAGAATTATTTTTCCTATCAAAATTGAAAGAAAAGCTTTTGGCGGAAGGGGCATTAAATCTTTTTGTAATGTTAATAAATATTTAACTGAATGTTATATTTCATTTATTTAATGGTTATTTTTATTTTTTAGTTTTTTGTATTGTTAAGTTTGGCGGCGTAAATCAGGTGGGAATGCATTCAAAAGTAAAGATAGCGGAGTGACCTGCTATGAGTTAAGAACGACAAGGAGTTTCACTAATTATTCTTAAAATAAATCAATGATGATTCGTAAATTTTCCTTCCTGATTGTATTGAGCCTGTTATTTCACATGGAATTGCTGGCGCAAGCTACACATGCTACGATTACTGGGACAGTGACCGACGAGCAAAACCAACCCGTAGTGGGTGCATCCGTTCATACGAGAAACGAATCCACGGGGTTTGTGTCACGTACGATTACAAATGAAATGGGTGAGTACCTGTTAAGGCAACTCCCCCTTGGTAAACCATATACCGTTACAGCTTCGTTAATAGGGCACGGAACACAAGTGAAGTCTGGGTTCACACTTAACCAGGGAGATTTATTGAGATTGGATTTCGAACTCAAGGAGACGACGCAAGCAATTGATCAAGTAGAAGTGACTGCAAATAGCTTACAAAATACGATTTCGAATTTTGGTGCCGCGACCTCGGTTACATCCAGAAACATCGCAAGCCTGCCTGTGAACGGTCGTAATTTTACATCATTGATTGACCTCTCGCCATTGAGTAGGGGGAATAATTTGTCAGGCCAATTGGCTTCTTCAACGAATTTTACAGTGGATGGGATGACAGCAAGGAATCCTACTTCTGGAGGAACGGCAAATCGCCGCGGAGGATCCTATGCTGTATCAATGGAAGCTATCCGTGAATTTAAAATTGTCACCAACCAATATGATGTGACTTACGGTAGAAGTGGTGGTGGGTTGATTAATACGGTTACCAAATCTGGAACAAATACACTGACTGGTAGTGCATTCATGTTCGGTAGGACGGATTGGCTATCGAGTCCTTATGACATCAGAGGGAATGAAGTGGATGCCGAGTTTTCGACATATCAATTCGGGTTTTCACTTGGAGGACCCATTGTAAAAGATAAAATCCATTTTTTCGTTGTATGGGATCGGCAAGCCGATGCCCGTCCGCTACAGATTGCCGATATCCGTAACCCGATTGATGAGCAACGGTACAATGTTACCCAACAATCACTTGATAGGTATCTTGATATTGCACGCAATAAATATGGGGTGGTACAATCCCCACAATTTGGATCATTTGATAAAAAAAGAGGGACTGATGCCGTATTTGGCAGGGTTGATTGGCAGCTTAATGAAAAACACCTGCTAACGGTAAGGAATAATTTTGTGCATGATATTAATCATCAAGGGATTTCTGATAATAGTAGCATCAACTTGTACGAGGTATACAGTTCTGTCCGGACAATAGACAATAGTTTCTTGGCCACATTGCGTTCACAGCTGGGGAGTAGGGTCACCAATGAGTTGAAGGTTCAGCATTTGTACACCTCCGAGCTGGCATTCCCAAGCGAACAGTTGCCCGATGATAATATACCCCGTGCCATTGTAGAGCGGGTACAATCAACCGTCAATGACAAGGATGTATTTACGACCATCCAATTGGGAGGACAACGTTATACACCTGAATTTTTCTATAACAATGTTGCCCACATCGTCAATAACGTCTACTACAATACAAACAAGATTGATTATACCTTTGGTGCGGACTTGATGTATACGCACATGAATTCCCTATATGGAAGTGAGATGAATGGTCGTTTTTATTTCACCGGACTGGATAATTTTGACAACCTCGCACCCTATCGCTATGCTCGTGAAATTGCCCTTACCGAAGGGGCAAACAATGCCAAGCAAAACATTTTGCACACGGGATTGTACGCTCAGGTGCAAACAAAATCGTATAAAGGATTGGAAGTGATGGCGGGGCTCCGTGCTGATTATACCCGATATTTCAACAAGCCCAATTTCAATCAATTGGTGTTCGATGAACTTGGCCTCCGCACAGACAATAGGTTGGCTACCTTCCAAATCCAACCTCGTGTGCAAGTAACTTGGGATATCGGTGAAAGGCAGCGTGATATTCTACGTGTGGGAGCTGGTATCTTCGGTTCCGATATCAACAACTACGCCATGATCAACAACATGGTATTTGATGGAGTAAGGGTCGCCTCTGTGGATATACAAGGTGAGCATGTACCGGTCCCGGATTTTGTACGTTATCGCCAAGATCCTTCCACAGCCCCAGGGGTGGAGCTTTTCGATTTGCCCGGTGTGGCGAGAATTTCGACTATCAACATGAACGGAGCGGATGCACGGATTCCCACCTTGTATAAAGCCAACCTTTCTTATAACCGTTTCTTCACAAACAAATTCAAAATGGGGCTCAGTATCTTTGGTAGTTTCGCACGAAACAATTACATGTATGTGGATGCCAATATGGTTGATGAGCCGTTTTTCCGTTTATCAAATGAGGGGAACAGAGGTGTGTTTGTGCCTTCCGAAACGATCAATACCGTCAATGGCGCCACAAATTGGATGCATGGCCGGAAGTCTGACCAAGTGGGCCGGGTTCTTGAGCTAAACAGCGGGGGAAAAATAGATCAATTTGCCGTTGTTGTGGATGGTACTTACCAATATTACAAGGATGGAGAACTGTTCTTCAGCTATACTTGGAATGACATAAAAGATAACACGTCCTTTAATGGTGACGTTGCAAATACCGCAACACTTAGCCAGATGGTATACGATGACCCCAGGGATTTAAGCCGTATGTCCTATTCCAACAACCAGTTCCGCAATAAGGTGGTTGTTTACGGTACCTTGCCGACCTTTTATGGTTTCAGCGTTGGCTTTCGTTATTCCGGAATGGGAGGAACCAGGTATTCGGTCAGGGTTAGCGGAAATGTAAACGGGGACTTTGTCAATTCAAATGATTTGGCTTATATTTTTGACCCGAATGACCCCAATGGAAGGGAAAGTTACCGCGCGGGCATACAAGCCATCCTTGATAATCCTGAAGTAAGCCAGCATCTTAAAAATTACTTACGTAGCAGTTTTGGGGATGTTGCCGAAAGGAACGGTGGTGAAAACGGTTTCTTCGGTTTTTGGGACCTGAGAATCAGTAAGCAGGTGAACATCTATAAAACACAGCATGTAGAAATCTCTGCGGAAATCTTCAATGTAGCGAACCTCCTTAACAAGGAATGGGGCTCGTCCAAGGTGTTGGGTGCACAGAATATTTATTCAACAAGAGGTTTTGACGCAGTGTCAAATACATATAATTACGATGTTAATCCCAATACGGGTGTAGCGCTTCCTTCAGGGAACCCCTATCAGATTCAATTGGGTTTGCGGTATGGTTTTTAACTTTGTATGAACATGAAAGCAAAACTCGCATTATATCTACTATTGTTGACCATGCTTGGCTGCAGGGATCAATCTGATTTTACAGACCAGAAAAATAATATGGTGGTAGCTCATCAAGGTGCATGGAAAACGGATGGCCTTCCTTCAAACTCTATTGCATCATTACGAAAGGCCATAGCGTTGAAATGTTATGGAACTGAGTTTGATGTCCATCTTACCAAAGATGATGTACTTGTGGTTAACCATGATAAGGATTTTTATGGTCTTGATATCGCCACTTCGACATATGATGAGCTGCTGTCGAAAAAGCACCCCAATGGCGAATCCATTCCCAAAGCTGAAGCATATATTCGGGAAGGCATGAAGCAAAATCAAACCAAACTTGTTTTTGAGTTGAAACCTTCGAATTTGGGTAAAGAACGTGCATTGCGCTCGGCCGACCTCACTGTTGAATTGGTGAAGGCTTCGGGAGCCGATGAATGGGTGGAGTACATCCTGTTTGACTATGATGCCGCAAAACGGATCATTGAGCTGGATGCTCAGGCTAAAGTGTTCTACCTGAATGGTGATGTTGAACCGAGCCAAGCTAAGGCTGATGGTTTTTATGGGCTCGATTATAACATGAAAGTTTTTCGGGAACACCCGGATTGGATTAAAACTGCACATGAACTGGGGCTCGCCATTAATGTATGGACTATAAATGAAGAAGAAGAAATGCAGCATTTCATAGATTTAGGCGCAGATTTTATTACCACAGATGAACCGGAGAAACTCCTAACCTTACTCCGAGAAAAGAACAAATAATCAGGGTTGACAGCAGATTCAAACTTATTATCCTTCTTATTATCGTAGGGGGGAGCACCTCACTTGATTAAGTGAGGTGTTCCCTGCTGTTTTAAGCCGAGGGTTAACGTTCGGTATGGAGTAGTTAATGGTTTAAAATCATTTAATTTTATTATATATTTATTTAATTATATTAAATTTTGTTATCTTTGAGGAGTTTTATCAAGTAATAACAACCAATTGTAACCATTTATGAATATGGCAATAAACGCAAAACCCGATTTTTTTGACAAATCCGGTCTCCCTAAACCGCTCGCTTGGGGATATTTGGGAATCATCATCTTTATGATGGGCGACGGGGTCGAACAAGGCTGGTTGAGTCCCTACCTGTTGGAAAACGGCCTTTCCATGCAGCAATCTGCACTTCTCTTTACTGTATATGGTATTACCATAGCGATCTCATCATGGTTTTCCGGTGTTTTGGCAGAAGGGTATGGGCCAAGGAAAGCCATGCTATTGGGACTGGTGTTATACATTATTGGTACCATAGGGTTTGTGGGATTAGGTATGCAAAAATTGGACTATCCCGTCATGCTGATCACTTATGGCATCAGGGGATTCGCCTACCCATTGTTTGCTTATTCTTTTCTGGTTTGGATTACCTACCGAACCCCGCAAAACAAATTGGGTAGGGCAGTGGGCTGGTTCTGGTTCGTATTTACGGGTGGTTTGAATGTTTTTGGCGCATACTATTCGAGTTGGGCCATCGAGGCGATCGGATACCATAATACTTTGTGGAGTTCGATATTCTGGGTCTTGGTCGGCACATTCTTTGCCTTGGTGCTCAACAAGGATCGCTTCGTTCCCTCAGGGGATGCGAGCTCAAAGACACGGGAGTTGTTGAAGGGGCTAACCATTATGAAGGAGGAGCCCAAAGTGCTTTTAGGGGGAATCGTGCGGGTCATCAATACAACGGCGCAATTTGCCTTCCCTGTTTTTCTACCCATTTACATGGCCACCCATGGGTTTAGTACCAAGGAGTGGTTGCAGATTTGGGGTACTATCTTTACTAGCAATATTGCATTCAACTTGATATTTGGCTTTGTGGGCGACCGTTTGGGTTGGCGCAACACCATCCTATGGTTTGGCGGTGTGGGGTGCGGCCTTACCACCTTGCTCTTTTTCTATTCCCCGGTATGGTTTGGGGGCGACTTTTGGGCAGTGATGTTGAGTGGCGTATTATGGGGAGCCCTTTTGGCTGGGTATGTGCCGCTTTCGGCCTTGGTACCCTCGCTGGTTAAAAAAGACAAAGGAGCGGCTATGGCTGTCCTCAACCTTGGGGCAGGCCTTCCAGTTTTCGTGGGCCCCGCTATTGTGGGTGCACTGATCGGAACCATTGGTAGCGAAGGGGTCATTTGGGTGCTGGCTGGACTGTATTTCCTAAGTGCAGTGCTTACCAAGTTCATCACACTGCCCAAACACAATAAAACGGAAATAGAACCATTGGGAGAAGTCATTCAAAATAGTTAACCATAAAAAGCCATACACCAAACACTGACATATTTATGAGGATACTGGTTACAGCGCCTTACCATGAAACAGGTAGGCAGGAATTAAAACAATTATTTGGTCAGGTAATCTATAAGCCCTGGAAGTCCCACGGCAGGGCATATAACCAAAATGAGCTTATCGCGTTGTTGGATGAATCAAAAGCGGATGCCCTAATTACCGAACATGATGAGGTCACGGAAGAAGTTATAGGGCATTGCCCAAATCTCCAATTCATTGGGGTATGCCGAGGCACACCATCGAATGTGGCTTTACAAGCGGCCACCAAAAACGGAATCCCGGTTTTCAACACCCCTGCCCGGAATGCACAGGCCGTGGCCGAGCTTTTTATTGCCAATGTCATTACTTTTATGCGCAATACGCTGGATACGATACAGTGGCTTCAGGATGGAAATTGGGGCCAAGGGTCACATACGTCTTATTTGCAGTTTAAAGGCAATGAACTTGCCGGAAAGAAAGTGGGCATGGTAGGTTTTGGCGCCGTGGGACAAACCATAGCCAATATATTGAAGGGTTTTCCTTGCGAAATATGCTACTATGACCCCTTTTATACAGCGGAGGACGATAGGTATGTCAAGGTATCACTGGAGGAACTTTTCAAGATAAGCGATGTGGTGGCCATCCACCTACCGGTCAATGAACACACCATAGGAATGGTTGACAGCCGTTTACTGTCGCTGATGAAGCCCGATGCCATTTTTGTGAACACTGCCCGTGCCGCTGTCGTAAAGCGGGGCGATTTACTAGACGCCATCGAGAACGAGCGAATCCGGGGGGCAATCCTGGATGTCTTTGACCATGAACCTCCTGACGAAATAGACTACCGCCTGATACGGCACCCCAATGTATTGGCTACCCCACACATCGCAGGTGCAACGCATGAGGTGGAAGATCACCATACGGTAATCATGAATCAGGTATTGAAGGAGTTTTTCAAAGAAAACAAACGAGATATCAGGCAATTGGTGAATAAGGAAGTCTAGAAATACTGAAGAGCACATCACTTCGTCCTAATATTATGATAAACGAACAAAACGCTTATTTAATCGTCGATATCGGTACCGGCAACGTACGGGCGGCTGTCGTGTCATCAAATGGCGACATCCTGAGCATCAAACGTGAAAACGTCATTTATGAAAAAGATGTCGATTATGAAGATTCGATTTATTTTGACCCCGATCGGCTGTGGCAGCAAATCAAGCGGTTGTCGCAGGAAGCATTGGCCGAAGCTGGTCCAGTAATGATTAAGGCCATCACGGCGACCAGCCAACGGGAAGGCATTGTGGCCATTGATGCGGAAGGACGCTCGATATTAGGCATGCCTAATATCGACCACCGCGGACGCCAATGGGAGGACATCATCCTGGATAAATCACGTGTGTATGACCTCACCGGACGTTACCCAACATCGTTATTTTCCGCCCTAAAATTGGTAGGATTAAGAGCCAAGAAAACGGATTTATGGGATCGTGTAGCATTATTCCTCAGTATCAGTGATTGGGTACAGTACAAATTTTCAGGAGTACCTGGATATGAGCATTCGCAAGCATCGGAAACATTGCTGTATGACGTGCCAAACAAACAATGGTCTGAAGAATTGTGTACGGTCTTTTCAATACCCACAACCTTATTGCCTCCATTGAAAGCAGCCGGAACGGTGTTGAATAAGGCCATACCTGAAGTGGCCGATCAATTTGGTATTGATAAGGAGGCCATCGTCGTGGTTGGTGGTTCGGATACACAACTGGCCATCCGAAGCATGGAACCTGCTACCAACGACGTGGTAATCGTATCCGGTACCACTACACCTATTATCAAGTTGGTAGACAATTATGTGACTGATAAACAACAACGTACATGGACCAGTCGTCATGTTGATGAAAACCGCTTTGTATTGGAGGCCAATGCTGGGGTAACGGGGCTTAATTACCAGCGCTTGAAAGAAATTTTTTACCCTAATGAAACCTATGAAGTTATTGAAAAGGAACTCGACGAAACCACCTACTCGCAATGCGTGGCTTCCTTAGGTTCCCTCATCGCCGATGAAGATGTGCCGCTTACCAAAGGGGGGTTCATCTTCAATGCTCCGGTATCGCATCAGCTCACCCGTGGGGGCTTTGTGTTTGCCATTTTGTGGGATATTGCTTGCAGCATTTATGAAAATTATAATTTGCTATGCGCCGTGGCTCCCCATGAAGAGAATTATATCTGGGCTTGTGGTGGCGGCGTGCAAAGCCGGAAACTCAGGCAATTTATTGCCAACCTATTTGGAAAAGAAGTCAGGATTCGTGATACATTCAGGCAATCCTCTGTGTTGGGTGGGGCATTCCTCTGCAATGATGCACTCGGTATAACCAACACCACTCCAGCAGTACTGGATGAGATAGCTCCAGAAGATCGACAGGTTTTTTTGAAGCTGCATAATGAATGGAAAAAGGCAAGAAGCACATTTAAACAGATGCATTGACCTATGGTGAATTATTTTATTGGGATTGATGTGGGAACACAGGGGGTACGTACAGTCTTCGTTGACCAAAATGGAAACGTATTGGCCGCATCTTCAGTGCCTTTCACGCTTACGGCGAGTTCGCGTGAGGAGCAGTCTCCACAACATTGGTGGGAATCATGCCGGGAAGCGATGGGCAAGATGCTGGAATTGTTGCCTCCTGATGTAGATCGGAGTGCCGTGCTGGCCGTTGCCGTTGCCTCCACATCGGGCACCGTCATCCCCTTGGACAGCGAATACCAACCATTGCATGATGCCCTGATGTATAGTGATACACGTTCGGCGTCCGAAGGAAGGCTTTGTCAGGAAGTGGCCGAACGCCATGTGGTTGACGGCTATACTGGATTTAACGCGTCTAGCGGGCTTTCTAAAATGGTATGGTATACTAACCGTTTCCCTGAAACGGCTCACCGAATCGGTAAATGGATACACGCTGCAGACTACATTACCGGAATGCTGAGTGGAAACTTTGACACGACGGATTATACCAATGCGCTCAAGTCGGGTTATGACGTTGGTAAAGGGGAGTGGCCACCTTATCTTACGACGCAATTGCCATTAAAAAAAGAATGGTTACAGGAAGTAGTGGCTTCCGGTGAGCCTGTGGGAAGATTACACGATGAACTTGGGAAAGCATGGGGCCTACCCCAAATACAGGTGGTAGCGGGGATGACCGATGGGTGTGCGTCTCAAATCGCCTCAGGAGCGGTGAAGCCAGGTGATTGGAACACCACCATCGGCACAACGCTGGTGATTAAAGGGGTAACCAAGGTTGCCATTAATGACCCCCAAGGCCGTATATACAGCCACCGTCATCCCGATGGTTATTGGATGCCCGGTGGTGCTAGTAATACGGGTGCCGATTGGGTTTCGACCGATTTCGGCACCGCATTGCAACACCTGAATGAGCTCGCTGCCACATTAATACCTACCGGAAAACTTGCTTGGCCATTGAAACAGCAAGGCGAACGCTTCCCCTTCATTGCGCCACATGCACGAGGGTTTGCTCCCGATGGCCTTTCGGAAGCTGAACGGTTTGCGGCCAACATGGAAGGGGTGGCCTACATCGAGCGCCTTGCTTATGAGCTGATCGAACAGCTTTCTGGCGAGCGAGTGGCAGCCGTATATACAGCGGGGGGCGGGAGCAATAGCGACGTATGGCTGACCATCAGGAGCAATGTGCTGAAATTACCTATTTATAAAAGCAAGGAAGCCAATGGAGCTGTAGGTGCCGCCATTGGCGCGGCTTCGAAAACCTATTATGGCTCCATCGCTGAAGCAGCGGAACAAATGACCACCATTGAACGGGAAATAGTACCCGAAGCGGAGTTGATGGAGGCTTATGAAGTGAATTACCATCATTTTATTGATGAAATGAAGAAACGGAAATATATTTGAACATGCTGAATGTGTATTTACTCCGGCATGGAGAAACCACCTATAATGCCGATGGAAACCGTTACTGTGGGAGAACAGACGCGGAACTGACTGAAAAAGGAATCGCCCAAGCCAAACGGGTGACGGATGTGCTTAGTGGCGTATCTATCGATGCGGTGTATGCTTCCCCCCTGCGGAGAGCATACCTCACGGCGGAAATAGCAAGCGGACATAAACAACCAGTCGAGAAAGACAGCCGGTTAATTGAACTCGACTTTGGTGCATGGGAAGGCAAAACAAGGGAAGAATTTGTCACTGAAAACCCCGAGCTTTGGGATTCATGGAATCAATCGCCTGACCATACGCCTGCTGGAGGTACGGGCGATACGGCATTGGAAGTGGTGCGTCGCGTGGATAATTTCTTTAAGGAAATGATGAAGAAGCATGATGGTGAACGTATATTGGTAGTGGCACACAATGGTGTAAACCGACTGTATCTTGCTTGGAAGCTGGGAATGCCCCTGAAGTATTACCGGCGGATTGTGCAGGAGAACTCGTCTATTACTCAGATTCAATTCGGGGGAGAGGAAGAATTTTCGCTGCTGAAGTTGAATGGTTAACGGTTGAAAAATAATTTAAAATAGAAATGCAAGCAACTAACTATTTGTACCTGCTTATATTCGTTTGCTGTTTTGGTGTCGTATTGCCATCTCAAGCCCAAAAATTGCATACGCTGGATTTTAAATCCCCCAAGCAGTTGCACCGGTTTTTCAAGTATGGCAGGGACAAAACCATTATCAGCGGTCACCGTGGCACAGTTGAACTTGGACTTCCAGAAAATTCCGTTGCCGGCTTCGAAACAGTGCTGGAACATACACCGGCCATCTTTGAGATAGATCCTCGGTTGACAAAGGATAGTGTGATTATTCTGTTGCATGATGCAACGCTTGATCGTACGACAAATGGAACTGGCAAAGCCTTAGATCATACCTGGGCAGAGCTGCAACAATTGCGGCTGAAGGACAAGGATGGAAATCTGACGGAACACCGCATCCCCACATTGGCGGAAGCCATTGAATGGGCTAGGGGTAAAACCATATTAAACCTCGACCATAAAGATGTACCGCTTGAAATGATTGCCGAGATTATTAAACAACATGACGCCTACTCGTTTGTGATGGTCACGGTTCATTCTCCAGAACAGGCCCGCTTTTATTTGGATAAAAATAAAAATCAAATGCTTTCTGCGCATATCCAAACCATGGAGAAGTTTGAAGCATATAAAAAGGCACGGATTCCCTACAATCGGATGATTGCCTATATAGGCCCGAATATTAAGCCTGAAAACCAAGTGCTTTATCGTTTATTGAACACGAAGGGCACCATGTGCATGATTTCATCGGCGCCCACCTACGATAAGTTGGAAACTAAAGAGGAACGTGCAACGGCCTACCGAGCCATTATTGCGGATGGAGCATCCATCCTTGAATCGGATTTTCCCACCGAAGTAGGGGAGGCATTGGAAAGCGGATTCTAACCCCTTTTGCCTATCTTTGCAGGATGCAGCAACGAACCTTTGAGGACTTCAAGTTCAATAAGCAAATCCTGAACGCCATCGAGGAAGCGGGTTATACCATACCCACTCCCATCCAGCAAAAGGCTATCCCGCCAATATTGGCAGGGCAAGATGTGATGGGCATTGCCCAAACAGGTACCGGCAAAACCGCTGCGTTTGTATTGCCTCTTCTCATGAACCTCAAGTATGCACAGGGCGAGGATGCACGGGCTCTTATTCTCTCCCCAACCCGTGAATTGGCCATGCAAATCGAGGAAAATATCCGCCAATTTGCCAAATATACCGATTTACGTGCGGTAGTGCTTTATGGAGGCCTTGGCCCCAAAACCCAAATCGCCGAATTGGAAAAGGGAGTGGATATCATCGTGGCCAGCCCAGGTCGGTTTCTCGACCTATACCTTGCTGGAAACATTGTGACCAAATCCCTGAAAGTGCTGGTAATGGATGAAGCGGATAAGATGATGGATATGGGATTCATCAGCAAGCTACACCGGATACTGGAAGTAGTGCCCCGCAAGCGGCAAAACCTGCTTTTTTCGGCTACCATGAGTGAATTGGTGCATAAAATTTCGGGAGATTTTTTGGCTTTCCCTACTATCGTGGAAGTATCCGAACAAGCTACACCGGCACAGACGGTGACACAGACGCTGTATTATGTGCCCAACCTCAAGACCAAAATCAACCTGCTGCAACACTTGCTCAAAGATGACGAAACATTGCTCCGCCTTATCATCTTTTGCAAAACCAAAACGGTGGCCGACAATGTTTTTAGCTTTCTTGAACGTAAATATGGGGCAGAAAACATCAGGGTGATCCATGCCAATAAAGGCCAAAATACACGTATTAATTCTATCAATGCCTTTAAGGAGGGGACAATTCGGATACTGGTGGCCACTGATGTGGCTGCACGGGGCTTAGACGTGAGCAATGTGAGCCATGTCATCAATTTCGATGTGCCAATCGTCATTGAGGATTACGTGCACCGCATTGGACGGACCGGCAGGGCGTCCCAAACGGGAGATGCCATTACGTTTTGCAATCCGGCGGAAGAATATTATATCCGGAAAATTGAAAAGTTGATTCGTCAGCAGATTCCCGTATTGGATATCCCTGGGGAGGTATTTATTGAGAAAACCGGATTTGAAGAACGGCAGGCCATTGCGCGTGAAATTGATGCACAGAAAAGGAAGGATAACCCGGATTTCAGCGGTGCATTCCATGAAAAGAAGATGGCCAACCAACGGACGAACAAACCTCAACATGGCGGAAAGCGGTATATTGGCAAACAAAAGCCGGTAAGAAAGAAAAGATGAAGAAGGTCAGAATTACCCCGCTGAATATTGCATCCGCCTTGTTGCTGACCTGGTTGTTGTGGCAAATCATCGATGATAAAATTGGAATTAGCGGCATTGGTTGGTTTTTGTTATTTTTGTTGATATTGGTGGCAGCTGACCAGTTTTTCAGGTTGATGCTCCGCAACCTCAAACGTGTATGGATAGCGGAGGGGATATTTGTCGTATTGGTGGCGGTAGTTATTTGGATTTTAAAGATATGGTAATGGATGGAACACTGATGCCACAGATTTGACGGATGATCGCCGATTTTTCAATGAATCTGCGTAAATCTGCATGATCCGCGTTATCTGCGTTCAACTTAATTTTAGACGTTGAAATGAAAAAAGCAGAAATAAAACTAACAATCGAACTGGACGACAACAACGTACCAGATAACATCATTTGGGAATCCTCGGATGGCGAAACTAAAGAAGCCTTACCGGCAAAAGCCTTGTTTTTGGCGTTGTGGGATCATCATTATAAAAACTCCATGCGCATAGACCTTTGGACTAAGGATATGCCTCTGGATGAAATGAAGCGTTTTTTCTATGAAACCTTACAGACTTTGGGTGATACATTCGTTCGTGCATCGGGCGATGACCCAGTGGCAAAAGCCGTAATTGGCGACCTGCGTGACTATTGTGATCACTTTGCCGAAAAGATGGAGGTTACACAAAAGCAATAATAAGATAGGAGATAATAGATATGAGATTTGAGACTTTATATGTGTTAACAAAAACGAGATTCTTTCTGTAAAACCTATTGACATACCGTGAAATTCAATTATATTAGGCATGATTGAATAAAAATTGAATAAAATATACTCACGAAAAGGTAATAATAGCTTTGTATTAAGCCGCTAATAGTCTCACGTCTCATATCTCAAATCTATACATTCTATGAACTATTTCCTCGTAAAATCTGAACCCTTCAAATACAGTTGGCAACAGTTCCGTAAGGACAAGAAAACTTTTTGGGATGGTGTGCGCAATTATCAGGCCCGAAACAGCCTTAAGGATATGAAAAAAGGTGATTTGGTATTGTTCTACCATAGTAATGAAGGCAAGGAAGTGGTTGGAATCGCCAAAGTAATAAAGGAATATTATCAAGATCCAACGACTTCAGATGAGCGTTGGGTGGTGGTAGATTTGGCACCGGTAGAGGCCTTGAAAAAGCCGATCACGCTCGAAACCATTAAGGAAGACAAACAACTCAAAGATATTGCTTTAGTGCGTCAAGGGCGTCTATCTGTGATGCCGCTTAAACGCGAGGAATTTGATCGGATTGTGGAGTTGGGGAGCGCTTCGTAAACCTGATTACCCGGCGGCTATTTGTTCAAACAACGATTTAAGCTGGGTGGCTTCTTTGGGCTTCATCTTTCCCGCCAAAATCAACCTGAGTTCCCTGCGCTGCAAGGCTTCGTTATACAGTTGTTTTTCTTCGTCAGTTTCAGGTACCAATTGGGGTACGGCGATGGTGTGCCCATCCTGATCGATAGCCACAAACGTATAGTAGGCTTCGTTTGATTTTACCTTCGTGCCTGAAGGGATATTCTGTGCCCATACGGTCAAGCGTACTTCTACGGACGTGTTGAAAGCACGGGTCACCTTGGCCTCGATGCTAATGACATCACCAAGTTTCACGGGATGCTTAAACGACACATTATCGACGGAAGCGGTCACCACGATGCGGTTGCAGTGCTTCTGAGCAGAGATTGCTGCCGCAATATCCATCCAATGGAGCAGCCGTCCACCCATGAGGTTATTCAGTGTATTGGTATCGTTAGGCAATACCAGTTCGTTCATGATAGTGTATGATTCGCGTGGAAATTTCTGGGTCATGCTGCAAAGATGGTATAAATTTTTGTTTTTCACGCGAATGACACGGATGTTACTGATGCCGTAGATTTTTCTGCCATGTTAAATCCGCCAAATCTGTGTTATCCGTGTGCTATTTTTTACGGTTTCATTTACCAAGTTGGCGATCGACCAACACCAATCCTTCGGAGAAGCTTTTTGGCTCATAGCCTAATACCGTCCTCGCCTTATCCAATATAAAACCCGTTCGCTTTGGCCGCGGTGCGGCTTGGCTCAATGTCGATGAGCTCACTTGGTTGATAAGTGATTTATCCAACTGCCAGTGCGCTGCAACGGCCTCTACTAACTCGTGAATGGCAAACATATCGTTGCCTGAAATGTGGAAGATGCCTTCCGCTTCTTTCATAGCAGCAAGCAAACAGGCCTGTGCCAAGTCTTCAGCCAGCGTGGGCATACGCCATTGGTCATTGACTACATTGAGCGGTTTACCTTTCTCCAATGCGCTTTTGGCCCATAATACGATGTTGCTGCGGCTCATGTCGGCCACCACACCATACACCAATATGGTGCGTAAGATGGCCCATTTACAGTTGGATCTTTGAATAATATGTTCTGCATCCAGCTTGCTTTGGCCATACAGACTTAGCGGATTGGGTTGGTCATCTTCAGCATATGGTCCGTCTTCGCCATCGAATATAAAATCGGTGGACAGGTGGATAAGATGAATTTGGAATTCGTCGCATAATGCTGCCAATTGTTCCACGGCCTCTACATTCAGTTTTCGGCAACCTTCCGGATCATGTTCGCAAGCGTCCACATTGGTCATGGCAGCGGTATTGATGATGGTATCCGGTCGATATTCAGCAACAACCTCCCGTAGCCGGTTATGATCAAGGATGTCCAAATCGATATACTGATAACCACCCGTTATGGGATGCCGGTTTTCTCCCCGTGAAGAGGCTATCAAATCGATGTCATTTAGGGCCGGCGCCAAGTCTATGATCTTTTGCCCTAAAAGGCCATTACTTCCGGTGACGAGTATTTTTTTATTAGACATGAAACGTTAAATATGAGCTATGAGACGTTAGACATGAAATTTGAGATATTAACAAATCAAAGGCCAAAGATAGGAATACTTTAAATAACGAAATGAAGCGGATGGAAATGTAATTTTGGCTGAATACCATGTTAAGATTATTTACTTTTATATTCAAGTATTGTTATTTCTTTGGATAAATTAGGAACCTAATGGAATGACGGATTAAAAGCATAACCATGAAAAAATATAGTCCTATCATTATTTTCGTCCAAGTATGTTTATTGTTAATGCCCGTTTTACTCAAATCCCAGCCAATTGCACCAAGTGAGCGACCCCAATGGTTTACTGATGCACGTTTTGGTATGTTCATCCATTGGGGGGTATACAGCGCCGCGGAAGGTATATGGAAAGGGGAGCCGCATAGGCATTTCAATAATTACGCTGAGTGGATCATGTATAGGAACAGTATTCCCATGGAAGAATACATCCAGTTGGCCCAGCGGTTTGATTGGGATGAGATTAATCCGGAGAAATGGGTGTTGGCTGCCAAGAAGGCCGGAATGAAATACATCACCATTACCGCTAAACACCACGATGGCATAGCATTATGGGATTCAAAGGTTGGGGGCCATACCCTGCCCAAACTCAGCGGTACTACCCGCGATGTACTTGCGGAATTGGCGAAGGCATGCCAAAAGCATGATATAAAATTGGGATTTTATTACTCGCATTGGGTAGATTGGGAACATCCCTTCGGTTGGAGCCATAACCAGGAACTGGCAGGTAAAGTGACACCGGAGCAATACAATCAATATTGGCAAGATAAAGTCATCCCGCAATTGAGGGAGTTACTCAGTAATTATGGGGAGGTAGCCATGTTGTGGTTTGATATGTGGATACCCCATGAACAGACCGTTGTGGAGCGTCAGCAGATTGACCAGGTGTTAGCATTAATCCGTGAACTACAGCCCAATTGCTTAATCAATTCGAGGTTGGGGATACCTGTGTCAAACGAAAACATTGATTTCGAAACGTTGGGTGATAATCAGTTGGGTTCTAATTACAAGAAACATCCATGGCAAACACCAGGTACCATCGCCCACTCATGGGGTTACAATGCCTTGGAAAACCAATGGAAATCTACCACCCAACTTTTGCATGCATTGATTGGTAATGTGAGCCTCAACGGTAATTTTATGCTTAATGTTGGGCCACGAGCCGATGGGAGTATACCCTATGAAAGTGTCAGTAGGCTTGAGGATATTGGGCAGTGGCTAGCCATAAACGGAGAATCGATTTACGGCAGTGGGGGAGTGGATTTAGCACCCACACAGCACGATTGGGGCAAAATCACTTATAAAAAGCAAAAAAATGGAACAGATAATGTTTATCTACAAGTGTATAATTGGCCGTTAGACAAGGTATTACGGATTTCAGGTGTCACCTCCCAACCGACCGGGGTTTACCTGTTGAATGATAAATTGAAAACATCATTGACCTATACGCAGCAAGGCCCTTATCTCCATGTTCAAGCACCACGGGTAGCGCCAGACCGTTTTGTTTCAGTGGTGGTGCTGGAATTTGAAACAGGTATGCAATTGGATAAAGAAGTGGTGGCGGAAGCCTCTTTTGGCGGGTACTCCCTTCGGGGTAACAACATAATTGATCATCTCGATGCCCCCAATAAAGTGAGGTTTGATGGCACAAGGCCGGAGCATTTGGTTATTACTGGCCCCACTACTTTGCGTTGGAAAATCTATGTAGACCAGCACATGGTGTATAATTTCGATATGTCTTATAGCAATCAAGGAAAAGGCGAGGCAAGTATTACCTTGCAGGCAAGCGATACAGAACTGACCAACGAGCTGCCCCATACCGGTAAAATCGTTGTGGAACCCAATCAAGATTATTATACGGATGAATTTAGGGAAAAGCCGTTGGGCAAAATCACGTTTACCGAAGCTGGTTACCATGAGGTGACCCTCCTGATTGCCCCCGCGGATGGGGAGGCAATCCTGTTCAACCGGTTATGGATGGAAAAGGCTAAGGATTAGCGGCGGCGTACCTCACTTTCCCAACAAATGACTTACCCCGGTGTGTGTCATTTTTACTGGGAGAATACAGCCGTTTTCATCAAAATGCATTTCATCGATGCAGGTGACCCGTTCATTTGCTCCTTTCCTGCCCAACGGCCGACGATGATATACCATATACCACTCATCTTTGCCGGGGATTTGGATGGCGGAATGATGACCTGCCCCAGTGGCGATTTCGGAATCCTGCTCCAATATGGTGGCTATTCGTTCAAACGGACCGAATGGGGAATCTGCGATGGCGTAGGCCACTTTGTAATTGGGCCCACCCCAACCCCCTTCAGACCACATGAAATAATATTTGCCGTTTCTGATGAACATGAATGGCCCTTCCACATAGCTTTCGGGTGTTACTTCCCTATATATTTCCCCGTTATCAAAGGGCACCAGTCCTGTGAAATCGTCATTGAGCTTCACGATATTGCAATGCCGCCATCCGCCGTAGTACATGTAATAAGAGCCATCTTTATCCTTAAACACGAATTGATCAATGGGTTGCGCACCGTTTACTATTTCGTTGATAAGTGGCTTGCCTAATAGGTCTTTAAATGGACCTTCAGGCCGATTGGCTACGGCTACTCCAATACCACCTACCTCACCTTCATGCACGTCATTGGCCGCAAAAAAGAAATAGTATTTACCGTCTTTTTCCAACACCCCCGGTGCCCACATGGCACGCTTGGCCCATTTTACTTCAGCGGTATCGATGATTCTCGGATGCTTAGTCCAAGTGACTAAATCAGGAGAAGAAAATGAATCGAAAAAGACCTGCTCCTCATAGGAGGCAGAGTACGTGGGATATACCCAGAAGCGGTCATCATAAACAATGCCCTCAGGGTCAGCATACCAGCCTGGGAAGATAGGGTTTTGTTGGCCAAAAAGGACTTGTGGGAAAAATGAGATACCAAGCCACAGTAATGGCGTGATGCAGCTTCTGAAAAATGAATCTATCATTTGATATTGGTTTGTTTAATGCTAAAGTACGTTTTACTTTACAATGCTGCAAAAAACGATTTCTTTGTATCCCCCAGTCTCTATGTATAAAAGTACAATATTTTCATCACTTTTATAGTTGTTCTTAGTCTGTAAAGTATAACTTTGGGAACGAATTGGAAAGCAAAGAATTTAACACCTTAACTATGCAAGAAATATCCGATATAGGCGTCATAGGTATCGCCGTGATGGGTGAGAACCTCATTCTGAATATGGAGAGTAAAGGTTTCCATGTAACGGCATACAACCGTACAGTGGATAAGGTAACACGTTTTGTCAATGGTAGAGCGAAAGGCAAAAATATATATGGAGCGACTTCCATAACGGATTTGATTCAATCGCTTAAACGCCCCCGCAAGGTTATGTTGATGGTCAAAGCCGGGAAACCTGTAGATGACTTCATTGAGCTCCTCATTCCACATTTGGAACCCGGTGACATTATTATTGATGGTGGTAACTCCTATTTCCCGGATACCGAACGGCGGACAAAATATGTGGAGAGCAAGGAGCTACTTTTTATAGGTACTGGTGTATCCGGAGGTGAGGAAGGAGCCCTCTTGGGCCCATCCATTATGCCAGGGGGCTCGAAAGCAGCATGGCCTGCCGTGAAGCCGATATTCCAGGCCATTGCGGCTAAAGTGGAAGATGGTTCCCCGTGCTGTGATTGGGTAGGGGATGGTGGTGCCGGGCATTTCGTCAAGATGGTGCACAACGGCATTGAATATGGCGACATGCAGTTGATTAATGAGATTTATCACATGATGAAAGAGGTGCTAGGCATGACCCCTGATGAAATGCATGAGGTATTTAAGGAATGGAATGAAGGAGAGCTGGATAGCTACTTGGTTGAAATTACGCGAGATATCCTGGCGTTCAAAGATGAAGATGGTCAACCGATGGTTGACAAAATCCTAGATACCGCCGGACAAAAAGGAACAGGTAAGTGGACAGGCACTGTGGCGCTTGAGTTGGGTGTTCCGCTTACGCTAATTGCTGAATCTGTATTTGCTCGTTGCCTTTCGGCCTTGAAGAATGAACGTGTGGCCGCGTCTAACGTGCTGAATGGGCCTACCCCCGCGTTTGATGGAGATCGGCAAGCCTTCATCAACGATCTAAGTGATGCCTTATATGCAGCTAAGGTGATATCCTATGCACAGGGCTATCAAATGATGGTCGCGGCCGCCGAGGAATATGGGTGGGAGCTGAATTATGGTAGCATTGCCTTAATGTGGCGCGAAGGCTGCATCATTCGATCGGCATTCTTGGGGAAAATCAAAGAGGCGTTTGATAACAATCCAGATTTGCAGAATTTGATTTTGGATGATTTCTTCAAAGAGAAAATACAGGCTGCTCAAAGCGGTTGGAGAAAGGTGGTTGCTACGGCAATTACGAATGGTATACCGGTGCCTTGCTTGAGTGCTGGATTGATTTATTATGATGGTTACCGCTGTGAGCGGCTGCCGGCTAATTTGTTGCAGGCCCAGCGTGATTATTTCGGTGCCCATACTTATGAACGGGTTGATAAACCGCGTGGTGAGTTTTTCCACTCGAATTGGACAGGTAGAGGAGGAGAAACTTCTTCAACGACCTACGATGTTTGAGTCAATGTCGCGTGGTCTTTGACCGTATAATAGGAAAACATTAATCTTCTACGACTTCGCTGTTGTAGCTTGCGGGTTCTAGAACCTCTTCCTTGAAATAGCGTTTTTGATAGAATAGGATAAGAATCACACCTACGGTGATGGCCGAATCAGCAATGTTGAATACTGGTCTGAAAAACAGGAAATCTTCGCCACCCCATATTGGGAACCATGAGGGAAAATTGCCTTTGAAAATGGGGAAGTATAACATGTCTACCACTTTTCCATGGAGCAAACTTGCGTATCCACCCTCGGCCGGAAAAAGTTTAGCGGTTTCAAACCAAGTACTTTCACTGAATATCAGTCCATACAGTGTGGAGTCTATAATATTACCTAATGCCCCGGCAAATATGAGTGACACATTGAGGATAAAACCACGGTGGTATTTCCTCTTGACCATGTAATGCAATCCGTATCCAATGCCAATGACCGCGGCTATACGGAATAGAGACAGCGCCAACTTGCCTGCTTCGCCACCAAATTCAAGCCCGAAGGCCATGCCATTATTCTCAGTAAAATGGATGATAAACCAATCGCCAATGATGTTGTACTCTTGTCCAAGCGTCATGTTCAATTTGATCCATAACTTGGAAAGCTGGTCTATCAGAATTACTGATATAATCAGTATAAAGGGTTTGGTATAGCCTTTCATGTTTTAGCTAAAGCTGATAGCTTTGTTAATACTGTTTCAATTTGGCTTCCATACTCAATGTGGTGTGAGGTACAGCACGGAGACGTTCTTTTTGGATGAGTTTGCCCGTTTCGCGGCAAATACCATAAGTTTTGTTTTCGATTCGCACCAAAGCTGCTTCCAAATTATCAATGAATTTCTTTTGGCGTGCAGCCAACTGATTGGTTTGTTCTTTCTCCAATGTAGCAGAACCATCTTCCAATGTCTTGAACGTGCCTGCTGTATCGTCAGTGCCATTGGCATTGCTGCTGTTCAATGACTTGGTCAATGCAGATAATTCCTCTTTGGCCACACGGAGTTTCTCCAAGATGATTCCTTTGAATTCCTGTAATTCCACATCACTATACCGTGTTTTTTCGCTATTATTTGCCATAATTTCACACTTTTTCGATTAATACATTCAATTCCTTTTCAGCTATCTCTATGGTATCACCCATAGCAAGGCTATCCTCAAATATCAAAGAGTCTGCCAATATCTCGGTGCGAATATAAGATAAATTATCTTTCGTTGCGGCAGCAATGTCAGGGATGTTGCTCAAACTCACCCTTATCCGGTCGGTCACTTCAAACCCGCGCTCTTTGCGGATGTTTTGAATACGGTTTACCAATTCGCGGGAGATGCCTTCGTTTTTCAACTCAGGCGTGATATTCACATCGAGTGCGACCGTAAGCCCGCCCAAATTTGCCACTTGCCATCCAGCAACGTCTTCAGCGATGATTTCCACATCACTCAGCTGTATCGCATATTGCGTATTGGGGATGGAAACTTTTCCTTCACGCTCCAAGGTGGCAATGTCTTCCGGTGTGAATGCCTGGATGGCATTGGCCACCAACTTCATGTCCTTACCCACTTTTGGGCCAAGGGTTTTGAAATTTGGTTTTATCTTCTTTTTGATGATACCCGAAGTATCGGTAATAAACTCAATTTCCTTGATGTTAGTTTCCGAGAGAATCAGCTCCTTCACGTTATTCACGTTGTTGCGGAACTTGTCATCCAGCACCGGGAGCAATATTTTGTTGAGTGGTTGCCGTACGTTGATGCCCGTTTTCTTACGTAATGACAGGGTGAGTGAAGAGATATCTTGCGCTAAGGCCATCCGTTCTTCCAGCCCCTGGTCTACCAAGTTCCCCTGGTACACAGGAAAATCCGCCAGATGCACTGATTCGGACTGCTCCTTACCCGTTGCATTGTTTAAGTCCAGATATAGCCGGTCGCTGAAGAACGGCGCTATAGGTGCCATGAGTTTGGCAATGGTGTTGAGGCAGGTATAGAGGGTTTGGTAAGCCGAAATTTTGTCTTCACTGTACTCGCCTTTCCAGAAACGCCTACGGCTGAGACGTACGTACCAATTGCTCAAGTGTTCATCTACGAACGTCTGTATGGCACGAGCAGCTTTAGTGGGCTCAAAGTCCTCATAATAACCATCCACTTCCTTGGTAAGGCTATTGAGTAAGGAGATAACCCAGCGATCTATTTCCGGACGGGATTCGGTGGATAAATCGGCTTCCTGATAAGCAAACTTATCGATATTCGCATATAAGGCAAAGAACGCATAAGTATTGTACAGTGTACCGAAAAATTTGCGGCGTACTTCATCGAGCCCCTGTTCGTTGAATTTGAGATTGTCCCAAGGTGAAGCGTTACTGATCATGTACCACCGGGTGGCATCGGCACTATATTTTTCGATAGTCGTGAATGGATCCACGGCATTGCCCAAGCGCTTTGACATTTTATTGCCGTTCTTATCTAATACCAAGCCATTAGACACCACGTTTTTGAACGCTACTGAGCGTCTCAACATCGTGGAAATGGCATGTAACGTAAAAAACCATCCCCTGGTTTGATCTACGCCTTCAGCAATGAAATCAGCCGGATAGGCTCCCTCAAAACCCGCATTGAATGGTGTTTCGCTACCAGCGGCTAGTTTCTCCTTGTCTAACCCCCATTGGGCAAACGGCATGGCACCACTATCAAACCATAC
This sequence comes from Parapedobacter tibetensis, assembly GCF_024704835.1. Lineage (GTDB taxonomy): Bacteria > Bacteroidota > Bacteroidia > Sphingobacteriales > Sphingobacteriaceae > Parapedobacter > Parapedobacter tibetensis. Next base: position 170,507 of record NZ_JAMXBE010000001.1, on the reverse strand, counting down.
ATCAATGAGATCTGGTTCACGATATAGTTTCTGCCCGGCATCAGACACCAATACCAAATCGTCTACGTAGGGGCGATGCAAATCCAATTGGTTCGTGTCGAATTTATCCAAGTATGCTTGAAGCTTGGCTTTTTCAGCTTCGCTGAGCAAGTCCGAAGCCAAGCTACGCTCGATTTTCGATTTCAGTTCATCAATGGACCCGATGCAGATTTCTTCGTTTTCATCTTCACTGCGCCAGATGGGCAGCGGTGTACCCCAATACCGGGAACGCGAAAGATTCCAATCCACGAGATTTTCCAGCCAATTGCCAAAACGGCCTGTACCAGTAGCCTCGGGCTTCCAGTTGATGGTTTTGTTGAGCGCTACCAACTCTTCTTTTACCGCTGTGGTGCGGATAAACCAACTGTCTAACGGATAATACAATACAGGTTTGTCTGTCCGCCAGCAGTGGGGGTAACTATGTTCGTATTTCTTTACTTCAAAAGCTTTATTTTCTTCTTTCAGCTTGATAGCGATAAGCACATCCGTAGGTTTGAAACTTTCGGCAGCACGTTCTTCGTCACTGTAATATTCTTCTTTCACAAAGCGTCCGCCAAATTCGCCCATGTCCTTCACAAAGCGTCCCCGCTTATCTACAATGGGTGCGTCTTTGCCATTTTCGTCTTTTATAAATACGCCCGGCACATCATTTTCCTTGCTGACCCGGAAGTCATCCGCCCCAAACGTGGCCGATGAGTGTACGATGCCCGTACCGTCTTCGGTAGTCACGAAATCCCCGGCAATGACACGGAATGCCTTTTGCTCCAATTCTTCGTTGGTGACATAAGGAAGTAATTGGTGGTAGCGAAGGTTAAGTAATTCCACTCCCGAAAATTCGGCTCGGATTTCCCATGGGATAATTTTGTCACCGCTTTTGTAGTCTTGGAAGGAGGCGCTTTGGCCTTCCGGTTTAAAGTACTTGCCCACCAAATCTTTAGCTAGCACCACATTTATTGGTTCAAACGTGTATGGGTTGAATGTGCGGACCTTGACATAGCGGATGGTTTTGCCCACGACCAACGCACTGTTGGCCGGCAATGTCCAAGGGGTGGTTGTCCAGGCAAGGAATGCTGTATCTTCGTTTTCTTCCTCAAACAAGATGCTCATCAATGGATGTACTTGGTCCTTTTTGATGCGGAACTGGGCAACGATGGTCGTATCCTTGATTTGTTTATATGTTCCGGGCTGGTTAAGCTCATGTGAGCTAAGTCCTGTGCCGGCTGCGGGGGAATAGGGTTGGATAGTATAGCCTTTATACAACAAGTTTTCGTTGTAGAGTTCTTTCAATATCCACCACAGCGTTTCGATGTACTCATTCTCATAAGTGACGTACGGATTTTCCAAATCTACCCAATAACCCATTTTTTCGGTCAGGTCATTCCACACATCCGTGTATTTCATCACCTCCTTACGGCAGGCTGCATTATAGTCGGTCACGGATATCGTTTTGCCGATATCTTCCTTAGTGATGCCCAAGGTCTTCTCCACAGCGAGCTCGATGGGGAGGCCATGTGTGTCCCATCCGCCCTTACGCCTTACCTGATAGCCCTTCAGGGTTTTATACCGACAGAAAATATCCTTGATGGCCCGTGCCATCACATGATGAATGCCCGGCATACCGTTGGCTGATGGCGGCCCTTCGTAAAAGGTATAAGGCTTATTTTCGGGACGAGAACTGATACTTTTTTCAAAGATATTTGCAGCTCGCCAATGAGCCAATATTTCTTTGCCGATTTCGGGCAGATTAAGCTGTTTATATTCCTTGTACATCAATGTTTTGTCTGCAACACCATTCCCGATTTATTGAGATCGCTCTATTGCGCTAAAAAGCTATTTATGCTAATGAAAATGAGGATGCAAAGATAGGTAATAAAGGTGAAAGGTGAAAGGGAGGTAAAAGAATAAAACGGGGATGAGGATGGAGAAACAGCTGGTAGTCTTCTGATATTAATTTCCTCGATTGGTTAACAACACACGTATAATCCATAAGGTGCTGTCCAATCATGAATAGCCACCCCCACCTATTTCGAAGCGGTTATATCAAGGTGAACATAGAAAAATGGCGATGATGATTTTGGTAGTTATGCAGAAAATGACGTCCCGCAACCACAGGTTTTCTCTGCATTTGGATTATTGAAGGTGAATCCGCGGGCATCCAAACCGCTCTTGAAATCAATTTCCATGCCGGCAAGGTACAATCCGTGCGCTTTGTTCATGAAAATCCGGATGCCCCCAATCTCGTATTCTGAGTCACCCTCTTTTTTTTGATCAAAACCCAATATATAGTTCATTCCGGCACATCCGCCGCCCTCAACGCCTACCCGCAATCCGAAATCGTCTGCTATTTCCTGTTGCTCCTTTAACTTTTTGAGCTCTTTGATGGCTCCTGCTGTCAAGGTTACTGGTGCTGTTGGTGAAAGGGTATCTGTACTCATATTGTTTGAAATAAATAACTTCTAACCATACAAAAATACATAAAAATACCCACTTTTGTGAAGCATTATAGATTTTTACGTTCCTCAAACAATTATCATAAACATTACAAATGGATATTATTGCGTTTTTAGTTGACCTCATCAAGTACATATTGGCAGGAAGTGTGGTAGTGGGTATGGCCAATTGGTTTTTTTGGCCCAAGTATAACAACCATGTTTTTCGATTGAAATCGTTGGATATAAACCGTGATTTCAAAAAGGAGCTACTACCATTGCGGTTGCAGGCTTATGAACGTATCGTGTTGTTCATTGAGCGTATCAACCCTTCTCATCTATTGGTGCGTTTGCTTGAACCCAATATGAGTGCAGTGGATTTCCAGCGCATTTTATTCAATGAAATTCGCTCGGAGTACCAACACAATATTACGCAACAGCTCTATGTGAGCGATACGGCTTGGTCCGTCACCACACAGATCAAAGACAACACAGTTGCGCTCATCCGAAATGCCATGGCTGGTTTACCTGCTACAGCGAGTGCGAAGGACTTGAGTACGATACTGCTTGCTCACATTGCGGAAATGGATGAAAACCATTATGATCTTACACTTAAAACCATCAAAAATGAGATGGTAGGTTGAATATTATATTCAAAATCATATCTTTGCGCAACTTTTTAACATTCAATTCTTTGATACCATAATGAAAAGAGATAAAATCCTATTCAAGCTAATCGATCAGGAACTTGCACGCCAGGAAGAAGGCATTGAACTCATCGCATCTGAAAATTTTGTAAGTAAGCAGGTACTCGAGGCTGCTGGCTCGGTATTGACCAATAAATATGCCGAAGGCTTGCCCGGTAAACGCTATTATGGCGGTTGCGAAGTGGTGGATGAGGTGGAGACCATCGCCATCGAACGTGGCAAGGAACTTTTCAATGCCGAGTGGGTAAATGTGCAGCCACATTCCGGAGCTCAGGCAAATGCCGCAGTTTTTTTAGCGCTTTTACAGCCCGGCGATAAGATTTTAGGTTTCGATCTCTCCCATGGTGGGCACCTTACACATGGCTCGCCCGTCAATTTTTCCGGAAAGCTTTACCGACCATTATTCTATGGCGTGGATAGGGAAACGGGTTTGATAGACTACAAACAATTGGAGCAAACAGCGCTACAAGAAAAACCGAAAGTGATCATCTGCGGTGCATCTGCCTATTCGCGTGATTGGGACTACGCATTTATACGTAGGGTGGCCGATGAAATCGGAGCGTTGGTGTTAGCCGATATTTCACATCCAGCCGGACTCATTGCCCGTGGATTGCTCAACGATCCGCTGCCGCATTGCCATGTGGTGACCACCACCACCCATAAAACCTTACGAGGTCCACGCGGTGGCCTCATTATGGTGGGTAAGGATTTCGAAAACCCTTGGGGCATCAAAACACCTAAAGGCGAAATACGGAGTATCACGTCTTTGCTGGATTTGGCCGTGTTTCCCGGTACGCAGGGCGGCCCCTTGGAGCATATCATTGCTGCCAAAGCCATCGCTTTCGGTGAAGCGCTCAGTAAAGACTATATGAAATACATCATCCAAGTGAAGAAAAATGCAGCCACTTTAGCGCAAGCCTTTGTCAATAAAGATTACAAAATCATTTCCGGTGGGACGGACAATCACTTGATGCTGATTGACCTCCGCAATAAAGGAATTAGCGGTAAGGCCGCTGAAGCAACGCTTGGCAAAGCTGGTATCACCATCAACAAGAACATGGTGCCATTTGATGATAAGTCACCATTCGTGACATCGGGCATCCGCTTGGGTACAGCTGCTATCACTACACGTGGACTCAAAGAAGAACAGATGTTAGAAATCGCAGAACTCATCGATTTGGCGTTGTTGAAACACGAAGACGACACGAAGTTGGAAAAGATTCACAAAAAAGTAAATAGTATGATGGCGGAATATCCATTGTATAAATAGCAAGCGATTTTATTTCATTCATATAACCCCCCGTTTCTGTATAGGGGCGGGGTTTGGTGTTGCCATTGAATGCATAAGGAAGGATTAGCGCTCCATCTGTAGAGACTAATTGGTGTGTTGCCGTAACAGTGGTTTTGATGATAATCTTTGTTACAAAAGAACTGCTTTTTAGCTTTAGTAATATTAAATTAAAACAAAAGCTTTGATTTTCTGAAAATTTTGTCTTTTTTTGACAAATACTGTGACCAGTATTATTTTTTGTTTTTAACAAAACTATTAATAGGAGAGCGATTATAGGAAATACGACTACAAGAGAAAAAATTACTTATTTGTTGAAAATAGTAAAGCGAAAGTAGCGTATTATGAAGCTTAAACAAAAGACAGACCAAGAACTCATCCGTCTTTATATATCTGGAGATGAGGTGGGTCTGGAGGTTTTGATAGATCGATATAAATCTAAAATATACACATCCATTTATTTATTGGTGAAGGACAGTTACCTTGCGGAGGATATTTTCCAAGATACCTTTATCAAGGTAATCAACACGCTTCGCGGTGGCCGTTATAACGAAGAGGGTAAATTTTTACCTTGGGTGATGCGTATTGCGCACAACTTGGTGATCGATTACTATCGGAAAGAACGGCGTACACCCGTAGTGGTAAACAGTGAGGGCTTTGATATTTTCGATGTGCTCCACTTTGCCGATGAAAGTGCGGAAGCACGAATAATCAGAGAACAAACTCACAGAGACCTGAGGAGAATGATACAGCTTCTTCCAGATGACCAAAAAGAAGTGCTCATCATGCGCCATTATGGCGATATGAGTTTTAAGGAAATCGCCGATGTTACCGATGTGAGCATCAATACGGCTTTGGGTAGAATGCGTTATGCACTCAACAACCTCCGCAAAATGATGTATGGTAAGGAATTGGCCCTAAAAATTGGGTAATCGCGCAGAATTTCAATTAAAAAGTCGTCCTTGGATAGGGTAGGGTATCTGACCCCTGAAGGTGAATTTTTCGACCTTACGATAGGTACGTGTGCCTACCCTCCGCTTCAAAAGAAGCATTTTCTTCGCGTGGAAGCGCCCTTCATATTTTGCCCGACTCCATAGGGCCCATACCATATTACACTGGGTGGGGGTAAGCTGCCGGGCAATGGTGATGTGTGGTTTCTTGACAAAAAAAGGAGCTTGTTTCATATTACGGTTGACAAAGGGCTTAATCTCTTCCTTCCTGTTTGACACCACATCAAGTATGGGATGGATGGTTTTTACATCAATATAAAGGGTATGGCCAAAATTGCCAAAGCCCTGTAATTCGATGTCAAACGGGGAAACTGTTGCCGATATGTTTCGTAGTTTTTGCACAAAGCGACTCTCATAGCTTTCATATTGCAAACACCTCATCAGTGTAAGGTGGGTGCGGGTGACAATGGCGTTGCTGAAACGGTAGCTTTGTATAAAATACCGTTTGAATCGTTGAATTTGCTGTTTAACACTGGCCTCCGGCTCAATGATTAATAGGTACTCGTTTAGGGTTAATCCGTTGAAATCCATAGTTGTAATCGCATAAACTAAAACAATTAGTAAATTTAAGAATTATGATTTTATTTACCAAATATTTTAGCTTTTTATATTGTTTTAACGATTACATTTATTTCAGAAATGAACTGATTAATTGTTTCAAATTGACCCATTCACGGCGGCTGGTTGGATTACCTTTTAATGAGGCCCCATAATAACAATATTAACGCGAGTACGTTGGCCAGCGTACGGATAAGATTATACTTGTTCCAGGATTCCTCAAAAGCCAACCGCTGGATAGTGATTTCCTCCGGTGTTGAAGTATGGATATTGAATTTATCAAGCGATTCATTCAATGGTATGTTACCTACCACTGTTACTCCGAAAACACCAATGAGGTATGCAATCGATGCCATCAATAATAGATAAAAGGACATAGAGGTTCCATCCATTTGATATGACATCCATGTGCTGAGGGGCGTTGCAATCGCTGTGCCGATGAAACTGGCGAAAAACCATGGGTTTAGAATGGCTTTGTTGATGGATTGCATGGCACCTAAGTATTCGGCATCCGCCAATCGGCCCAAGCCGATATTCACTGAGCAGGAATAAGCATAGAAAAGGCCACTGATTAAAGCCATTAGTATAGCGGTTACTAAAAGAATAAAGTTAAAAAAAATCATCATGGTCAATTTTACTTTATAAGGATAACCCCGGGGTCTTCCACAAACTTAGATAAATTTGCTTTTATATGCAGTATAATTGATTGCATATAAAAGCAAGTTTATCGGTCTCTCCTCTGCCATTAGGGAGTTTTTATAGAGGAAATATGGGTAAAACTATGGTGATATTTTCACTTTCTACCTATACTATTTTTACCCAATGGATATGGCCGTCCGATACGGTTACTTGCTTAAACCCCATTTTATTGGCAAATCGGATAGCTTTTTGGTTTCCCGTCAGTGTATGGCTTACAACCGACTTCACACCATATTCCTCTTTGGCGAAAGCGATGACTGATTGGAAAGCCGAAGGCATAATGCCCTGTCCCCAAAACTCCGGCAAGAGCGAACCGCCAAATTCGATTTCTGCATTTTCGCTATCCCAGTGGTGCAACGCACAGTCCCCGATGATGGCATCTGGGCATGTAGCCAGGCGGATGGTCCAGACCATTTCACAACGCGCAACAATGCGGAGCGAGAAGCTTTCCGGTGTATCGCCTGACTGGATGGGACACTCATCTGCATCATATAATTCCGGATTGGAATACAGCCTGAAAAAAGGTTCGGCATCGGCATATGTCAGCACATTCAATACAACCTTGCTATTTGAAAGTACGGCGGTTTTACCAATTGAGTCCTTTTCGGCAATATTCCCCGAAGGCTTTATCCGATTTATGAAGAGTGCCATAATCTTATTATTTATGTATCCACATTGCCTATCCGGTTGAGTGCAACCCATCATCCTTGTTCGTATGCTTCCTTTAACGGCGCAATATCCAGTTTCTTCATCTGCAGCATGGTTTGCATCACTCGGCCTGCTTTAGCAGGGTCTGGATCCAGTATCATGTCATTCAATACCGTGGGTACCACCTGCCACGATACGCCGAATTTGTCCTTGAGCCATCCGCATACTTGAGCCTTTTCATCGCCACCCTCGGTAAGCTTCTTCCAATAGTAGTCTATTTCCTCCTGGGTTTCGCAATTGACAATAAACGATATGGATTCATTGAATTTAAATACTGGGCCTCCATTCAACGCCACAAATTCCTGCCCTTCGATGATGAATTCGACGGTCATTACTGATCCTTCAGGCATTTGATGGAATTCAAACCCATCTTTGGTGTAACGGGAAATCCTGCCGATTTTGGAATCTTTGAAGACCGAGGTATAAAATTTCGCTGCGGCTTCAGCCTCGCTGTCAAACCATAGGTTTGTGGTGATCTTTTGATTTGAAATTCGCTTTTCCATTTTTTTGTTTTAAAATAATTAATGCTTAATTTTCCTTGTCTTCGTGGTTTTTTCCTTTGCTGCTTCCATGTTTTCCACAACCCTTTTTTTGACAATCTGTGTTATCAAATCTTCGGGCAAGGGGGCATTCCAAGGGAATTGAATGGTTCCCTTGGATTGTTTGTAATTCGCAAGCTCATCCTTGAAGAACTCCCTTGTTGCGGAACTGGCAGGATATAGACCCCAATGGTTTTTCCATGCAGCAAAATAGATAAGCATGCCGTGGTATTTATAGGCGGGCATTTGATAGCTGATGGTTTCTTCCGCTTCGGGAGCCGCCTCTTTGATAATGGTTCGCACGCGTTTCAATGTAGCTGATGCTTCATCCCCAAGGCTGGTTAAGTACTCATCTACGCTACTGAAGCCAGGTGTTTTGCTTTTTTCCATGGTTAATTGGTTTGTTTATAACTCCTGTTCATTCACTGCAAATTTTGCGAAGGAATGACAATACAAACATAAGCTGTTAATCAGTGTGTTGAAATGGGTGAATATGACAATGTAAGGGGGTAAATGCGACAAAGTTGGAGATGCTTTCTGACCGACCAACCTGTTTACACCTTCTTAGGTGCAGGGAATAAAGAGACTACGTTGCACGTTAAGGCTGCTGATCCGGGTCTGCATAGGATCGAAGTGACGGTTACGGATGCAGACGGAAGTTCCATGACTCGGACCATCGGAGTGCATGTAAGGGAGGAAAAATGAATATTTTAGGATTATCGTAAAATACAAAAGCTTGCAATCATTTGACTGCAAGCTTTTGTATTTTTTTTGACCTTAAGACTGGCGATCCGGACGGGACTCGAATTCGCAGAGGCATTTTGTCCATATTGTTCATCTTAGAATAATTCGGAATGCGACCCAATCCTCACAAGGTAAACCTCTTTGTCGGGTTGTTCCGTCTGTCCCCATATAATCAACAGGTCGGGCAGGACGTGGCATTCCCAATATCCTGCGTAATTGCCTGATAGCTTATGGGGCTTCATGCTTACAGGGATGGACGAATTCCCACCATCTACCAACAGGTCGATGACTTCATAGATGGCATCCCTTTCTCGTTGCTTCTTTAGGTATTTCTTGATGTCCTTACGAAACCTTCCGGACGGGACGACTACGTATTTGCCCATCCTATCCCTCTAAATCCTCAAACAGGTTCTTGGCACCGGAATACCGTTTTAGCGTTGCCTTGTCCCTTTCCAGTTCGGCTATAGCCTCTCGCGTTTCCCTGTTTGGTAACTTGAAATCCGTAGCCTTTGAGAGTATGGTCTCGATGTAATTGTTTACGCTCCTGTTTTCCTTTCGAGCCTGGCGTTCGATGTAGTCGTACAAATCGCGGTCAATCCGCAGGGACGTTGATTTTTTTACGCTTATAGTATTCATTGTGATATTACTTTAAATACAAATATAGGGTTTTTTGCCATATTATGATAGTAATGCTAAAAAGTGGATAACAAGTCCACGCAGCAGGATTCGACAGCTAATAAGCAGCAGGAAATGGAGACAAGCGATCTACATAAGCAGCCAACAGTGGATTATGTGGCAAAGAATTACAATGAACGGAAAAAAAGCCAAGGCATGCCTGAGGGGAATATGTGTCTGAAGGGAGACCGGTAGACTATCCAACTGATACTACCAGGCCTAAAAACAAAAACGCAACCACCTTTTTTATAGATGATTGCGCATTATGCTGGCGGTCCGGACGGGACTCGAACATTTATAATTTACCTTAATCTACTTTTTCTTAAATTGCTTGTGTGTGATGTTCCCCAGTTGTTGGACAACTTTCGTCCTCTATGGGTTTTTCCGCACTTTTTGGTTACTTTTGTTACAAAAGACACCCCCCTAATGGCCATAATTTATTTTGATAGCCGCACGGGCAACGTAAACCGCTTTGTGGACAATATAAAAGCCAAGAGGCCGGACTTTACCACGGTCCGGATAGAACCGGATATGACGGTCAAAGAGAGGGGGCATTTGATAACCTATACCGATAGCGATGGGGAAATACCTTTTACTACCTATCTTTTCATGGAAAGAAATTGGAAGTTTATCGAATCTGTTTCAAGCAGTGGAAACAGGAATTGGGGAAAAACCTATGGGATGGCGGCAAAGCGTATCAGTGTTGGTTTTGGGGTGCCGATAGCCTTGGTTTTTGAGTTGTCGGGATTGGATAGCGATGTGGATGCCTATATCAGTCATGTGACAAAAAGCGAACATATTCTTTGATGCCCATATGAAAAAATCCATCTTTCGCAATAAATCAGGAAGCCCCTTTTGGGGCTTTCTCTATGCGTGTTCAAACTTCCTTAGCGACGGCTTGTTTTTGTTGTATTCGTTTATGGCCATTGCCATGTCGTATTTATTCTGCATGCGTGACCAAAAGTCTGCGGTACCGCCAAAAACATCTTGAATGCGCAACGCTATGTTTGGTGTTATGCCCCCCCTGCCATTGACTATTTTCGATATTGTTAAGCGGGACACCTGTAAAAGCTCCGCTACTTCCCCTATCTTAAGGTTATGGGGTTTTACCACTTGCTCCATGAACACCCGTCCGGGGTGTATATAAGTGCTGATGTGCCTGTCCATTTTATCTCCTTTTTTAATGATAATCTTCTAAATTCAAATCGCTTGCCATTGCCGCATTGTTGTCAAACTTGAATGTAATGCGCCAGTTGCCACTAACAGCGAGCGCCCAATCTCCTTTTCTATCCCCCTTTAATGGGTGCGGGCCATATGCAGGGAAAACATATAGGTCATCGGGAACCTTTTCAATGTTGTCGATGATAGCCATAACCTCTTCGATTTTACGTATCATGTTGGGGGGTAGTTTGCTACTGTCTCCTTTGTTCCAGTACAATTTAAGCCCCTTGTGTTTTATTGATTCTATCATCGTTGCTTATTGCATACTGCAAATATACAGTATTTATTTCACATCAAATACACTAAAATGCATTTGTGTTTTTAACAGGCGGCACATTTCTTGGACAAGCGTCATCCGCAATTCCTCGTCATCGATGTTAAATGTGTCTGGGTTAACGCTAATCTTGTGGATGACCCGTTCGTTGTCTGTCCTTGTTATTCCAACTGTGGGGTGCAAAGAAGCCCATAGCCCCGTTCTTACGACTTAGATTCATAAGGCAGTTCTTTTGGCCATCGAATGATTCAACGTTGTAGTAGTTAAACAATGTCTCGATGGGGGCAATTGTTTTTCTATAATTGCCATAGCGATTTTCCTTAGTTTCTAAATTGTAGTGTACACTACAAAAATGATTGGAGGAGTGTAGTCGTGTAGTTAAGTAGTTCGCAACTATAGGGAAACTTTTGATATTGTTGAGATAATCACTAATCATTGTATGGTATAAGCTGAAACTTTATGTAAGTAATCCTGTAAGTGTAAAAAGAAAAAACCCTTGATAATACTTGATTATCAAGGGTTTTCGTTTTAATTTGGCGGTCCGGACGGGACTCGAACCCGCGACCCCATGCGTGACAGGCATGTATTCTAACCAGCTGAACTACCGAACCTGCTTTCCCTTTTGGGTTTGCAAATATAGTGTGTTTTATCTATTTGCAAACAAATTTTTTAAAATAATTATAGCGTAGCCCCTTCTTTCATTTTTTCAGCGTTTTCAGCGAATTGTAATGCATCGATAATTCCCTGTATATCACCATCCATGATGGCTGTAAGATTGTACATGGTCAACCCGATGCGATGTTCGGTTACACGGCCTTGGGGATAATTGTATGTCCTGATTTTGGCAGAACGATCGCCTGTTGAAACCATTGTTTTGCGCTTGGCTGAAACATCGCCATGCTTTTTCTGTACTTCGAGCTCATATAATTTGGACCGCAGCATTTCCATGGCCAACTCTCGGTTTGCCAATTGCGAACGCTCTACTTGGCATACGACTACAATGCCTGAAGGTTTATGCGTGAGCTGCACTTTAGTTTCTACCTTATTTACATTCTGCCCACCGGCACCACCTGAACGTGACGTCTGCATCTCAACATCCGCTGGATTGACTTCTACATCTACTTCCTCCGCTTCGGGGAGCACAGCCACGGAGGCTGCTGAGGTATGCACGCGACCTTGGGTTTCGGTGTCAGGCACACGTTGCACGCGGTGTACACCAGATTCATATTTCAGCTGCCCATAGACATCTTCACCATTTACTTTGAGGATGACTTCCTTGTAACCGCCAGCGGTGCCTTCGGTTACATCCATCACTTCGGCACGCCATCCTTTCTGTTCGAAATAACGCGTATACATCCGGTATAAGTCGCCAGCAAACAGGGCCGCTTCATCTCCCCCTGTCCCTCCACGGATTTCAAGGATGGCATTTTTAGAATCTTCCGGATCCTTAGGAATAAGCATCAAGCGTATTTCGTCTTCTTTCTGGTCCTTTTGTTCCAACAATATATCCAGTTCTTCTTTGGCCATCTCGCGCAATTCCTGGTCTTTTTCATTGGTGAGGATGTCCTTATTGGTTTCAATATTGCTAACCATATTTTTATAGATATGGTATTGATCTACAATTTTGCCCAAATCCTTGTATTCCTTGTTGAGCTTAGCGAACCGATTCCTATTATTGACGGTATCCGGGTTACTCAATTCGCGTTCCACCTCTTCCCAACGATCTTTTATGGCCTTTAACTTCTCTAACATATTTATGTGTTTTTGTTTGTTTTTTTTACGTTCAATCAAAAGCAGCAAGATAAAACGACAAAAAAACGAAACAGCAAAAATTGTATGCAAAAGTACGCTTTTTTATGGTTTTCCGGAATGGAATATGAACCGTATAATGGTGTTTCGAAATGCAAAGTAACCCATGGGATGGGTGATTTAGTTAATGTGGCGAAACGGCTTTCAGGCCAATGATGGAACCGATAAGGGTGGTGATGAAAACCAAACGCCACAACGTGGCCGGTTCCTTGAAGAAAATAATACCTACCAATACGGTGCCGACAGCTCCTATGCCGGTCCATACAGCATAGGCCGTGCCTATGGGCAGTGTCTGCGTGGCTTTGACCAACAGCACCATGCTTAAGGTGAGGCAAACCACAAAACTTCCATACCACCAATACGATGCCATCCCAGTAGTTGTTTTCGCCTTACCAAGGCTTGCGGTAAAACCGACTTCAAATAATCCGGCAATAATAAGGATAATCCAGTTCATGATATCATGTTCATAGTTATTTCAACCATTCCTTCAACTCCAATGTTTTGCCGTCAAATACGGCATATGTGCTAAAGTTTATCCACTCCCCTAAGTTGATGTACCGGCTGCCATTCGGTAAGTTGATATCCAACGGCAGATGGCGGTGCCCAAAAATGAAATAGTCAGAATGTTGTTTTTTCAGGATTTCCTTAACATAAACCACCAGCCATTCATTATCTTCCCCCAGAAATGTTTCCTGGCCTCCCGATCCAATGCGGCTATGGGCCGACCACCGTTGTGCGATGCCGATACCTAGATTGGGATGCAGTCGGGCAAAAAGCCATTGGCATAATCGGCTTCTGAAAATTCTTTTAAGGAACTTATACTTGCTATCGCCGGGGCCAAGCCCATCGCCGTGATGCAGGTAGAAGGTCTTTCCGCCACGTTCGATGATGAGTTCGTTGTCAATGACTGCGGCACCAAGTTCGTCCTTAAGGTAGCCAAACATCCACATATCGTGGTTGCCCTTGAAAAACGTGATTTTCACACCCATATCAGCCAGCTCCGCCAGTTTCCCGAGGAAACGGACATAACCTTTGGGTACCACGGTGGCATATTCAAACCAAAAGTCAAAAACATCACCCATTAAATAGAGCTCAGCGGCATTGGTTTTGATGCTATCGAGCCAACTGACAATCCGTGCCTCCCGTTCGCATGTCTTGGAATGGAGGTGAGCCCCCAAGTGAAAATCGGAAGCGAAATAAATCTTGTCGCGTGTAGCCATTTCAGCCAAACTTAGATAAAATTGTTGTGATGTGCAATTAGCCATCATCTGAATGAAAATTAAAAAAATCTTGTTAGCTTTGTTTTAGAAGATCCATTATGAACATAAACCATCACAACATGAATAAAAATATCAGCATGATCGTATTGGCTACGCTCGTCACAGCCTGCCAAAACCAAAAAACCATCGAACCGGCAAATGACATCACATTATTACCCTATCCAGAGACGAAAAAAGGCGATGTCGTCGACAACCATTTTGACATGGAGGTGGCCGACCCTTATCGTTGGCTCGAAAATGATACAGCGGCCGATACCAAGGAGTGGGTAGCCGAACAGAATAAGGTGACCAATGATTACCTGGCGCAAATTCCTTACCGCGATGCCATCAATGCCCGGCTGGAGAAGCTCTGGAACTATGAGAAATTCTCCGCACCATTCAAAGAGGGTGAATACACGTATTTCTATAAAAATGATGGCCTGCAAAACCAAAGTGTACTGTATCGACAAAAGGGAGATGATGGGGAGGTGGAAGTATTCCTTGACCCCAATAAATTTTCAGAAGACGGCACCACATCGCTAGCTGGTGTCGCATTTACCAAGGATGGTAGCCTCGTGGCTTACCAGCTTTCGGAAGGGGGATCCGATTGGCGTAAGGTAGTGGTCATCAAGGCCGAAGATAAATCCATTGTCGGCGACACGTTGGTAGATGTGAAATTCAGCGGATTGGCATGGCATGGTAACGAAGGTTTTTACTATAGCAGCTATGATAAGCCTAAAGAAGGTAGTGCCCTTTCAGGCATAACCGATCAGCATAAATTCTATTTCCATAAACTCAATACGCCTCAACATGAAGATAAACTGATTTTTGGCGGCCCCAGCACACCCCGCCGCTATATTGGGGGATACGTTACCGAAGATGAACGGTTTCTGGTCATCTCGGCAGCCAATACTACCAGTGGCGGCGAGTTATATATCCAAGACCTATCCATACCAGGCAGTAGCATTGTGAATATCGTAGACGATTTTGAAAAGAATCACAGTATCATTGATAATGATGGGGACAAACTGTTCATATATACCAATCTGAACGCACCGAATGGGAAAATCGTCACGGTAGATGTAAATAGCCCGAAACCTGAAAACTGGGTAGACCTCATCCCTGAAACAGAACACGTGCTGAATCCAAGTACGGGAGGGGGCAAGCTTTTTGCCAACTACCTCAAGGATGCGACATCCATGGTGCAACAATATGACCGGACCGGCAAATTGGAGCGCACCATCGAATTACCCGATGTGGGTTCGGCGGGCGGGTTCAACGCCAAACTTGAAGACCAGGAGCTGTACTATTCATTTACTTCCTATGTGTATCCTCCTACTATTTTCAAATATGACATCCAATCCGGTGCATCGGAATTATATAAAGCTTCTGGTGTGGATTTTGATCCTTCGAAATATGAGTCCAAGCAAGTGTTCTATACGTCAAAGGACGGTACCAAGGTGCCGATGATTATCACCCACAAAAAAGGTTTAGCGTTAGATGGAAACAATCCTACCCTACTTTACGGTTATGGAGGGTTTAATATTAGCCTTTCACCCTCGTTCAGCACATCTAATATCATCCTGTTGGAACAGGGTGGGGTATATGCGGTGGCTAACCTGCGTGGTGGAGGTGAATATGGCGAAAAATGGCATTTGGCGGGCACCAAGCTCCAAAAGCAGAATGTGTTTGACGATTTCATCGCCGCTGCCGAATACCTCATCGATGAAAACTATACTTCTTCGGATAAATTGGGTATCTCCGGCGGTTCCAATGGCGGCCTGCTGGTCGGGGCAGCCATGACCCAGCGTCCGGAACTATTCAAAGTGGCACTTCCCGCGGTAGGCGTGCTGGATATGCTGCGGTACCACAAGTTTACAGCTGGTGCAGGATGGGCGTATGACTATGGCACGGCTGATGACAGCGAGGACATGTTTAGGTATCTTCATACTTACTCGCCTTACCATGCATTGAAGGAAGGCACAGCCTATCCTGCAACCATGGTCACCACAGCTGACCACGATGATCGGGTAGTGCCTGCACATTCCTTTAAATTTGCAGCACATCTACAGGAATGCCATACAGGACAGCATCCCGTGCTTATCCGGATCGAAACCAAGGCGGGTCATGGAGCTGGTAAACCTACCGCGATGATTATCGCTGAGCAGGCCGATAAGTGGGCGTTTTTATTCCAAAATATGGGAGCCTCGTATGCCGAACAATAGGATAACTATAAATAATACTAGGCTGATAATCATGTAGGGGAGCCCCTGCACGATTATGTTGCTCAAAACAAAGGAACAATGGACATCCAACGCGACGATAACGGCAAAAAAGGGTATTTCAAAGCGGAGGATGATGGCCAAGAGGCCGGCTTGATGACCTATACTTGGGCTGGCGATCAAAAATTCATCATCGACCACACCGAAGTGAATCCGGATTTCTCAGGCAGGGGAGTAGGTAAGCAGCTTGTTATGGCAGCGGTTGAATTTGCTAGGGAATATAACCTTAAAATTTTGCCATTGTGCCCGTATGCCAAAAGTGTGTTTGACAAGACACCGGAAATAAGGGACTTGTTGTTCTGAAATGTTACAGTATCAGTTCTAGCGTTTCTCCGTGGTTGTCGTTAAGCATGAGCTCCGTCAAACGTCAGTTGCTTCCTTTTTGGGAAAAACCAACGAGGCAACCACACTGATGGCCAATATAGATACAATCACAATCAATGAATGTGAGGTGGTGAACCCCCATTCACTCAACCAATGGTGTAACAACATCTTAGCCCCGATGAATACCAATAAGAATGACAACCCTGTTTTGAGGTAATGGAATTTATGGATAATATTGACTAAGAGGAAAAACATGGAGCGTAAACCGAGGATTGCAAAGATGTTGGAAAAAAATACAATATAGGGATCTTTAGTTACAGCAAAGATTGCTGGGATGGAATCAACGGCAAATATAAGGTCGGTAAATTCGATGACCAGCAACACGAGGAAAAGAGGGGTGACATACTTTTTTCCGTTTTCGCTATGGAAGAATTTACCATCGACAAAAATGGGATATACCGAGAAATATTTAGAAGCAAATTTAACCACTTTGTGGTTTTTTGAGTCGATTTCTTCCTCCTCATCACGATGGATGAACATCATGATGCCTGTATAGACAAGAAAGAGCCCAAAAACATATAGTATCCACCCAAATTTGCTAATTAACGCTGCGCCAATGAAGATGAACAGAAAGCGCAAGACAATCGCACCAATGATGCCCCATACCAACACTTTATGGTAATACTTTGATGACACACCAAAAGAGCTAAAGATCAATACCATCACAAATATATTGTCTACAGACAAGGCGTATTCCACTACATATCCCGTGATGTATTCTAAAGCGAGGTTCTTTCTATACAGCGCCAAGCTGGCAGCAAAATTATCAGGTATTAAGCGGATATTGTGTAAGTGCTTTTTGGTTATTTCGGTTAAGTGTGTGAAATCCTGTATATCATGCAACTCATGCCCCCATACCCGCAATACAAGATAAAAGAGCAATGCAAAACTCACCCAAATGGCACTCATGATCGCCGCCTGCGTGAAACTTACCGTCTTGTTACTCTTGCTGAAAAGGCCTAAATCAATGGCCAACATCAATACAATGAAAATGACAAAACCGCCAAAGAATAAAAACTCATTGCTCATATTATTTATTCCGTTCAGTTGTGTATTTCACGAGTTGCTCCAATCCTTCCCGATACGCATTATGGGGGAAATGGGTAAGAATTTCAAACGCTTCTTGCTGGTAAGCCAGCATCTGTGACGTGGCATATTCCATACCCCCATTGGCTTTTACGAAATCAATCACCTCATTGACTTTTTCATGATCCTCATTGTGGTTCTTCACCAAATTGATGATATGCCTTTTTTGGGATTTACTCGCTTGCTTCAGCGCATATATGAGCGGTAGGGTGAGTTTTTTTTCCTTGATATCGTTTCCCAAAGGCTTCCCTACGTCATCGATGCCAAAATCAAATAAATCATCCTTGATCTGGAATGCGATGCCTACTTTCTCACCAAATCGGTGCATTTGACTGATAGTCGCTTCATCAGCGCCCGCTGATGCCGCGCCGCACGCACAACACGAAGCAATGAGGGAGGCTGTCTTTTGCCGGATGACTTCGAAGTATACCGATTCCTCAATGTCCATCCGCCTCGCCTTTTCGATTTGCAGCAATTCGCCTTCACTCATCTGTTCTACGGCATGTGTAACAACCTCAAGCAAACTGAAGTCGCTATTGCGGATGGAAAGAGATAGCCCTTTGGCCAGTAGGAAGTCGCCCACTAGTACGGCAATCTTGTTTTTCCATAATGCATTCACCGAAAAGAAACCACGGCGTACATTGGCATTGTCTACCACATCATCATGTACCAACGTGGCCGTATGCAATAGTTCTACCAATGCCGCTCCACGGTGGGTGGCATCGTTGATCGTGCCGCATAACCCCGCTGAGAAAAAGACAAACATGGGTCGCATTTGTTTGCCCTTGCGTTTTACGATATAGTGGGTGATACGGTCGAGCAGGGGAACCGAGCTCCGCATCGACTCTTTGAATTTATCTTCAAAAATTGCCAGTTCCCCGGCAATGGGCTTCTGTATTTCGTTTAGTTTGAGCATGTAAAATGGTCGGAAACCACGAGTATAACTTGTGTGATAAAACTGGCACAAGATACTAAGATAATTTACAATTAGCTACATCATTGCCGCCGATTCTTCCAACTCGTCAAACCATTCCTGCCCATATTTACGGATTAGCGGTTCCTTCAGGAAGGCGTACACAGGCACTTTCAATTCCTTGCCCAAAGAACATGCCGAATGGCAGATGTGCCAACGGTCGTAATGTAACACTTCAAACTCGGGGTAAACGGTGGTGCGGATCGGGTAAAGATGGCATGAGATGGGCTTTTTCCAACTGATTTCTCCATTTTGATGGGCTTTTTCTATGGCGCATTTGGTAATGCCGTTTTCCCATGTTACATAGGCGCATTCCTTGTTACCATCTACACAGGGCGTAGTAAGGTCACCATCGAGATCGGTCACATGTGTCCCAAACTCCTCTACTGCGGCGATACCTTTTTCGGTCATATACGATTTTACCTTTGGATAGATCGCTTGAAGCATGGCGAGTTCATCTTGCTGTAACGGTGCCCCCGAAACACCTTCTATGCAGCAAGCCCCATGGCATTTGCCAAGGTTGCACACAAACTCTTCTTTTATCAAATCTTCGCTCACCAATATAGAGCCTACCTCAATCATTGTGGTTGTTTTGTTATTGCTCACTTCGCTTTTTCTCCCAAGTCGTATTTCAATCCCTTCGCATCGGTCAACTCCAGTGTCACGGAACCTACCAATATTTCTACCTGCGCCTTCACGGGGATGCGGTTGCCGTCATTGGTAACCCATAGATACAACCTACTGTCCTTTCTGAAAATCCTTCCGGGCTTTATTTCGGGACTGAATTTCAGGCATTCCAATCTACCTAAAGGGGTTTTAATGGTCTCTATACCAATGTACTCGATACCCAAGGTAGCGATTTCATCGTTCAGGAAATAGGTGAGTTTAAACGATTGCCCTTGTTTTACTCCTGACAAATCCAGGTTCCTAGCAAAATAATACGCCGAAAGTAAGTCAAACATTTGGGCCGATTCACTTTTGAATGTACCCTTGTTACCATTCACAGTACGGGTCCTATGGTTAAACCGGACGATGTCTGTGCGACGGTAATTCCCCTCATGTATGTTTTCGGTATAATAATGGGGTAAATAGGTTCGCGAATCAATGTATGAATCGTAGCGGTTGTTTACGGTATAAAAGATACTGAATGCGCTGGACGTGCGTCCCCTTGCCGTGAGGTGGAAACTGTGCGGGCTGCTAAACTTAATGCTGGAATCTTCTACTTTTAATGTGCCTGTGGCAGCAGATATCACGCCATAACGTAGACGATAATTCAGCTCCTCCCCAGCTTGGAATGCCGATTCTTTGAGATAGGGGAGCGGTTGTCCATGGGCGAATAGCGCCACCCCGAGGAGGCTACATACAAGGGCGAGCGTTTTCTTCATGCGCTATACCGTACAAATAAAATGCCGTTTTTGATCACCTCTTTATACCTTACGTTTGAAAACGGGAACCGTAGAACAGGGTTCGCCATACATGATGCTTTTGGCTACTTTAGAGAGCATAGTTGTAAATTTTACAAAAGCAGATTCAGGAATTTGGATATCTCCGCAGCCCTTAACCACTACGCGTTGGTCCCTATATTGTTCCATGTCCAATTTCTCCAATACCTTTTCGTATAGCAGGGTTTCCAACACGGCTAAGTCGCCGAAGACGATTTCCTTCGCGTACGGTTCCAGCCTGTTAGCCAGCAACATGTATGCCCATGTGGGCACAATGGCGTCTGCCGAACAGGTGATGGCCACATATTTCCCCTCAAATTGCTGCCAATCATGCAGTTTCACAAACTCTCTAAAGTCTTTTTCCTTCAGGATGAGGCCATGAAACAGGTTGTCCTTAATATCGTATACTACCCGCTCACCTAGAGGGGCAAAATTGCCGAGGTCTACGGTAACCAATCCGCTTTGCGCAACTTTATTGACGATGGTTTCTTGTATCTCCATAACAAAAAAATCTGGATAGTAATCATATACTATCCAGATACAAAGTTACGTAAAATAATGTTTAGCGTTGGGCTTTTAAAAGAATCTCGCCCGGTTGTCTACGATTTTAGCCTTATCCTGCAAGGCACGGAAGGCCAACGATGAGGTGCGTTGCGACAGTGATTGGGTGATTTGACGCCGTTGTGCATTTAAGTCAGTGGGTGCGGCGGGATTCACGAAACCTGAAACTTCAACGACAAAGACACCTTGCGAACCGCTTACGGGTTTGGACGGTTGTTTGGGCTGCAGGCCGAATACCGTGCCCACTACTGCATTTTCCTGTGCTACACCGGGTATTATCGGATTAGCAAACACAATGTTTTCGGCTAACACCGGTGCTTTCCCTAATTTCTCCCCTACTTGGGCGATATTTCCCGCGCCTTTCAGCGCTTCTGTGGCTTGGGCAATAAGTGTTCTTGCCTTTGCCCTGTTGCGTACCACGCTCTCGATATCTTTTTTCACAGCCTCCAATGGCAATTGACCTTCTTCCTGTATGTCGGTAAGCCTTGCCACGATATACTTGTCGTTGGATTCGTGGATTTTATCGACGATCTCTCCCTTTTCAGCCTCAAAAGCCCACCTCACAAGCTCACGAGGCACTTCGGTACCGGTCAATGAGGTCTCCAATGCAGTTACGTTATCCGCTTTCTGTATCGCTATGCTCTGTTGTGTAGCGGTTTCTTGAAAATTGTTTTTATTGAGGACACTGAAGAATTGGGTAGCCTTGCCGTAAGCCGCATCCATGGTTTCCCTTCCACTATTTACCTGCTTGTCGATGATAGCCGCTTTTATTACGCGAGATGAACCGATTTGGTCCACTATGTTGATGATATGGATTCCGAATTGGGAGGTGGCGATCGCCACATCGCCCGCTTTGCCATCAAAGGCGGCATTCTCGATTGCCTGTGCAGGCATTTGGCCACGGCCAAATGTTCCCAATTCACCGCCGTTTATTTTACTGTTTTCATCCATGCTGAATTGGACAGCCAATGCAGCGAAGCTTTCGCCTTTCCGTATCAAGGCCGCGATGGAATCTGCCTTGGCTTTCGCCTTATCCAAGCCCCCTTCGGTGGCCGGGTTGAGCAGGATATGGCTGGCTTTGACCGAATCTGGCCCTACGCGTGAGTCCACTACCTTGGCAATTTCGAACACCCCGTTGGCGGACAGCACCGGTCCCACGGTAGTTCCTACAGGCACGCTGAATAACAAAGAATCCAGTGCGGGGCTAAATTCGCCCTTTTTACGATAGCTGTAAGGATATTTCGTATCTGAGTTGACCGCAGCAAACAGTGAATCTGTCGTGGATTCGGCCAATTGCGTTTTCAATTCCTCAATTGTCGCGCGTACCCTCGCTGTATCCTGTGAAGTGGGGCTGGCATCAAATACCACATATTCCAAACTGCGTGTTTCCTGGGCATTCTTGAATACCCCCTTATTTTCATTGTAATATTCCTCGTAATCCTGCTCGGTGATGGTCACCGCACTGTCTTGTATGGAATTATAGTCCAGAAGGACGTATTCAAAATTGGCCAATTTATTCCGTTGGTTATATTCCTCGGTTGCCTCAAGCGTAGTTACGTAAATGCTGTTATTGAGCAGGCTGGTATATTTGGAATTCAACCGCTCATCGATGACATTTTGCAACAAGGTTTCCCATTGGCCATAAGCTTCATGGCCCTGAGGAAGGCTCCGCACCTGGGAAAGGAAATTGTTGAGTTGGTCGCGGTCAAATTGCCCAGTTTGCGGGTTCCTGAATGCTTGCTGGATCTGCATGGAAGGGTTATCACCCTGCACCAGTTCGTTCAGTTCAATCTTCCCCACGGATATTCCAATGCGGTCGATTTCCTTTTTGAGCAACTCCCTGTTGAGGTATTGCCCCCATACTTGCTCCACTGCCCATGATTTCATTTGCGGGCTTAAGGTGCCTCCGCCCATTTGCTGGCGAAACATTTCCGAGGTTTGATCTACCTGTGCATTGAATTCATTGATATCAATGGCTTCTCCATTGATGCTGCCCACCTGGTTCTGGTTCCGTGTCCAAAACGGTGTGCCGTAACTAATCACGTCTCCCAACAAAAACGCAAAAATTGCAAAACCGATACAAACAACGATTATTACCCCCGCTCGGTTACGCAAAAAGTTCATTAGTCCCATAGTATATAAACTGTTTTTTTAGTTTTTGTTTTTATGTTCATTTATCGCGCTGGCATGGTCATAGCCATCTATTTTCAAAATGAGGCGCAAGATACGACTTTTATCAAAAAAAGAATAAAAATATAAGGAAATGAAATGGTCTATTTAAAAGTTGGTCCTTGGCCCTCTTCTATAAAATATAATGCTGTAGAATTTTCAACGTTCACGTCTGTAAAATCGCCGTTTGAGGAGAATGAATCCCCCCGCATGTTACTACCATCTTTGAAGTAGGCGGTAATGGATACATGATTGTAGAACGTATTTTTCTTCTGGTCATGGATAAGTTCTTCTGTTTTGATGACGGACCCATCGGCACGGGTGATGACCACGTTACCCCGAAATTCTGTCAACTCCTCTACTTCTTTTTGGATGGCATAATCCGAGGTAATGCGTTGGGTCTCCACGCTATTTTCGTCGTAAAATATGATCAATACCCCTTTCTGGAATTCATAGTAAGGCTCATCCACATTATAATGCCGCATTTCTGGGGCGGTCATTTTCGCTTTTACTTGCGCAGAATCGCTGAAGACGATAGATACCCCCAAAGAGATGTCTACGGGCTCCTCTGCCTGGATGGTCGCAATGCGGTCAACCTCTGCTAAATCGGTCTCACAGGAGGCCATGATGATGGCACCACATAATAACGTAAGCACAAAAAAAACCTGGTTCCACCTAATAACGGGGGAGGTATCGTTTGGATATGTGCGGTATGTTTTCATGGCCATCCAATTGCGGTTAAAAGGCCTAGTCGTACGGGGTTCGCCTAAACCAACGGTCGTTGAGCGTAAACCCTAAATTGAAATTAATATAGCGTTCGCGTACGAGGTTATTCGATAAGGTGCCCATTTGGCCGAATTCCGTGGCGAAATTGATTTTATAGAAAGAACCTCCAAATAGCGATGGTAGTGGAAAGCCAAAGCCCACGGTCACGGCCATCTGGTTAATATCTTGATTATCGATGTTGATATACGTCTTGTTGTACTTGAATCCCAAGCGGTAATCAATTACATTATGATACCTAACCGATGTGACATCCGGTGTAATTTGACCCCCAATCGCGAAGCCATAGCTATCCGTCAGCCCGGGATTGTCATTCCCTTCACTGTAATTCTCCCATTTAGCGTAATTCACGTCGCCACCAACCATCCAATTGTTGCCCTTAGCCACGCTGAACCCCAAGCTATGTTTCATGGGCATGCTTATCTGATATCGCCGGTCTCCGAAATCTCCTGGAATCGTATCCAATGGTAGATTCTCTTCATCGTCTGACACGCTCGTAGGCGTACGGGTAACCACTTGGGAAGCTCTTGCGTTCAACGGAGTGCCGGCGGTACCTGAATAGCCAATGGTGAGGCTTACGTTGTTTTTAAACGGCTTAAAATATTGTACACCATAGTCGAAGCTGAACCCGTTGACGTATTTGCTATTGTCCTTCCTGATGTTTAGCGCGCCCACATCGTTGGGAAATTCTACCGAATTGATATCATTTAAGGTGCCAAAGATGTAGGACGTATTTACACCGACACTAAAGTTCTTATTGATTTGTATGCCATATCCGAAGTAAGCCTTTGTTGTGCCTCCTTCACCTGCATATACCGTACGGATGCTGGTTGTGTCAATCATGCCGGGAATGGCATAGCTGTAGCCGACATCTGAGAAAGGCATGATTCCGAAGCTGATGCCTCCGGGCCTCCCCAATGGAATCCCAAAATTGATATGACTTAGGGAAAAGTTGTATGAATCTTCCGAAAGCTGGTTTTTGCTTAGTTGGGTAACATTGCCAAACACACCAACGTCTATAGTAGTAAGTTGCAAGGCGGAATAAGAAGCCGGATTTGCTATATTGATGTTGCCGTAGCCACTCAGGTAACGTACTCCCGTGCCGATGCCACCCATGGCCCGTGTTTGCGGCAAAAAATCCCCCCGGATTTCTCCTAAGCCAAACCGCGAGTAGGGTGAACTGGTGGTTGCGCGCTGTGCGTGTACCAATGTACTTGCGAGGAGGAGTGCAAGGAGAATAAAAGCTTTCGAAGTAATATGCATGTTGGTGTCAGGATACGTTGGAATGCGGTGGTGCATGTGCTGAGTTAACTGGTTACGAAAATGCGGTATTGAGAACAGATTCAAAAATACCTAGCCCGTCTTCGTTGCCCAGCAAGCTGTCGGCGGCACGTTCGGGGTGGGGCATCATGCCAAACACGTTTCGCGATCTATTGCATACCCCTGCAATGTTTTCCGAGGAGCCATTAGGATTAGCGGCTTCTGTCACATTGCCGGCAGCATCGCAATAGCGGAATAATACTTGGTCATGATCGTTCAACGCCTTCAAGGTGTCATTGTCGGCAAAATAGTTGCCCTCCCCATGGGCAACCGGAATTTTGTAGGCGCGGTTGAGGTCCAATTGCGATGTGATTAAGGAATTGGTAGTTTGGGCCTTCAAATACACGTTATCACAGATAAACTTCCGTTGCCTATTATGCAACAAAGCACCCGGTACCAAGCCGGCTTCTGCGAGTATTTGAAAACCATTGCAGATACCCATCAGGTAACCACCTTTGTTTGCATAAGCGATGATTTCCTGTAAAATGGGTGAAAAACGGGCGATAGCACCGGATCGTAGGTAGTCGCCATAGGAAAATCCCCCTGGCAACACAATAAATTCCGCTCCCTGTAAATCATGGTCCTTATGCCAAAGGCGAACCACTTCTTGACCCATTACATGTTCCAATACATAAATAATGTCCTCATCACAATTGGAACCCGGAAATATAACCACACCAAACTTCATGTGAATATGCTAATTGATAATTATCGATTTAATAAACAGCGGTGTACCAAGGTACAAACCGCCCAGATCCTGCATGCACAGGCAGTGCTTTTAACGAAAAATGTATGCAAAGCTATCTAATTTTTAGTTGCCGAGGGACATCCTTTTTGTTAAAAAAGGTTAAAATACTGTTTATAAATGGGTTATAACCTATTTGAATGCTACAACCCAAACTTATACAGCCTCTTAGAAAAACTGAAAATAGAGAATGGTAAGCAGCAGCAAAGCAAATACGCTTTCATAAAACCATCGTTTGGTGGCATAATTGAAGTAATATGCCATGTATATCGATATTGGAGGTACGGCCAGCAAGAAATGATTGATCGCGTAATCCGGATTGAGGTAAAACGAAACAATGGATAGCATGAGCATGCAAAACAGCAACTGGAAAGATTTGCGGATATGTACCACACTTTTAAAGAAATTCTGACGCAAGGTGAAAGCAAACAACACTAAGATAAGCACTACGGGAAGCAACACCAGGTAATCATAAATTTCCATGTGGATAGAGGTGGGAAAAGGATGGGTGAGTGGCAACCAGATTTCATAAAATTCCCCGAGACGATCAAACCATAGGTACACTACCCCCAGCAGGAAATAAACAGTTAGGAAGCCGATGAAAGCAGCTATCCATTCTCGCCAATTAAAGGGGCGGAAAACCACAAGGCTGAACCAAAGGAGCAGCAACATCACGATGAAGGGGAAATAGACCAAGCTGCCCAGCGCCACAATCATACCCAGGTCAAACATCAATGGCTTTATCTCCGCCCGTCGGTAAATACTTAACAATTTGCTAAGCATCCAAATGGACAAGAAGTTGCAAATCAAGATGGGTGATAGCACCAAGAACGGTAATATCAAACTTGCCAACACCATGTACATAAGTGCGGCGAGAAAACCGGGCCGACCCACAAGATTAAAATCGTTTACCACCCTATTGATGAGTAGCCCCTGTATAATGGTTAGTATAAGGGTGATAACCACATTGGCCTCAGGCGAGATGTTTTCAGGGTATAATGTGCCCGTGAAATTACTGATCGCCGGTTCAAAAAAGACCGGCATCAGGTTCTCAGGTAAGTGGATGAATACCCCCAAACAGAGCAAGAGCCCGATGATGGACAGCAGCAGGATGTTCAGTGGTGTGTATTTCCGAAATTGATTGATCATATTGCGTGTGCCTGGTTGGGCGCTACAATAATAAGACAATTTGGCGAGAAGTTTAGTTGCTAATGACCGACAGCTGTTATATTGTTGGCTCTGCTTTGAGTAAATCGAGCAACCGCTTGATATCGAGTTTACCACTGAGGTCATCATTTTCGAGTGCCTCAGATTCTAAGTCGATGGTTGAGTAATCAGCCGCATGGTAACGATATACCTGCCAAATTCCCCGGTGAAATTCCAATGCAGAGAGGTTTTCCACCCAGTCACCTGAGTTGAGGTAGGTCACTACACCCTTCTCGGTTTTTATTTCCTTGATCTCTGGTTGATGTATATGGCCGCAGATGACATAGTGATACCCTTTTTCGATGGCAAGGGAGGCAGCCGTTGCTTCAAAATCATTGATGAATTTCACCGCATTTTTGATGCTATTCTTTATTTTTTTGGAAAGGCTCATCTTTTCCCTTCCCAGTTTCATGAGTATCCAATTGACCATACTGTTTAGCAAAATAAGGCTGTCGTAACCGATAGCTCCAAGCCTGGCAAGCCATTTGGAATGCTGCATAGTCACATCAAAGATGTCACCATGAAAGACCCAAGCACGTTTTTTCCCAACGCGTATGGAGAGCTTGTTTGTCAAGGTCAGTGAACCCAACTGGAAATCTGCGAATTTCCGGAGCATCTCATCATGGTTTCCTGTTAGGTAAGTCACCGGTACCCCATCGGTCACGAATTTGAGAATTTTCCTTACTACCTTCATATGCGATTCCGGCCAATATCGCTTACTGAACTGCCAAACATCGATAATGTCGCCGTTGAGGATGATTTTCTTAGGCTTGATGCTTTTGAGGTAGTGCAAAAGCTCCTTTGCATGGCATCCATAAGTGCCGAGGTGTACATCTGAAATGACAACCAAGTCTACATCCCGTTTGTTCATAGGCAGTGGTAGTTAGTAGTCTTCCCTGTCTTCAAATCGTACATCGAAGTATTTGGCGAAAAAATACATCAACCCGCCTAAGAGGACGATGCTAGTGCAAATGGCTATTTCCAACAGGTATACCATAATGCATACAAATAAAACAATCAAATATTTACTTGATATTATCGGAAAATGAATTTATAGTTAATGATGATTGGGTTTGGCCTTTTTCAACCCAAATAATGGCCGAATGAACGTGATTCGCTTGACGAACAACTCATAAAAGGCGAAACAGCCAACCCCTGTAAACAGCAATACCAAAATAAATTGAACGGGCGCGGCTACCTTAAGCGGGAAGATAAGCAGCGACCCCAAGTAGAGGAATATCATATGCACAATATATACAGGGTATGCAGCCTGGCTTAAGTAACTCAACGCCCTGCTGGGATAGTTTAGGTATTTGTAGCCAAAAGCGAAGACAGCCAATATCCAGCAATTGGATTCAATGGACAACAGGTAGTTGGGCGCCATGGGCTGAAAAATAAAGAGCCGAAGCACAAAAAGACCCACAGCCGCTGCAAGAAACAACCCTCGCCAATGGAGCAACATGTTCCAAAACGGAGTACCGCACCATACAAAGAAAAAACCGAAGAAAAATGCCGCTAGTCCCAAGAAGAACCCATGCCAGGTCATTGCGTATAACTCGAATGGCAAGGGGTTGACAATGAGCGTTTCGGCGATGAATACTGCGAATACCGGAAGCAAGCCTAACGGTGTACGGAACAACTTGGCTGCCCAATAAGTAAGTTTCTTGCCTTCCTGTCGCCGCAAATAATAGAACATGGGCCAGAGGACGATCACATAACTAAACAGATTACCCAGAAACCACAGATGACCGGGGCCGGGCATGTAACTCACATCAAAATGATAATAACGTTGCCAGATATACACATGGATGGGCACGATGGCCACCATACCAAACAAGAAAGGAAGCAAGATCCGCATGGCGCGCTCTCTTAGGAGTTGCTTCCAAGTTCTATTGCGTAAGGCGAAATAGACCCCCATCCCGGAGACGAAGAACAGCAGCGGGATTCGCCATACATTCAGTATGGTCATAGGTACCCACAACGACTGCCAAGGCTGATCGTTGGCAATAAAACCAATCATGATGCCCCAAGGCTGGAAGCCAATGGCCACGTGGTACAACAGGAGTAGGCCAATCGCGATGACCCGGATCCAATCGATATCGTATCGCCGCTCTCCCATTATTTCAACATCTTGGCGATTTCGGGGCGGGTTTTCTCAAGGTGCGCGTAATCAAGTTTCAGTCCCATTGGCTCCAACATCTTGCCCATCATGTCATACGTGTTTTTTACCTCGCTGAAAGGCGCTGCTACAGATTCGTAAGCCGTCGCACCGTAGTTGTTTTTAATGGTCTTGTCTGCTCCTGCATCAAGCAGCAGTTGAACGATTTCGGGTCGGCCAAAGAAAGCTGCGCTGATAAGCGCGGTCGAACCATCATTATTCCGAAAGTTGAGGTCGGCGCCTGCGTCGATAAGTATCTTGGCCATGTCCGTCTTACCAAATACGGCTGCGGTAATCAACGGGCTCGACCCGCCAAACGGATCTTTTGCGTTGATGTCCGATTTAGCGGCAATATGTTGCC
The DNA here is from genome assembly GCF_024704835.1 of Parapedobacter tibetensis. Taxonomy (GTDB): domain Bacteria; phylum Bacteroidota; class Bacteroidia; order Sphingobacteriales; family Sphingobacteriaceae; genus Parapedobacter; species Parapedobacter tibetensis. Next base: position 141,078 of record NZ_JAMXBE010000001.1, on the reverse strand, counting down.
TTAATGCTTCTTCGTCGCCTGTAGCAACTGCAGTGTGGATATCCACCTGTGGGGCTTTTATGGCGGAGGTGCTTGCTGTATCGTTCGTCTGTGACGAGTTTCCATTGCCCGCGCAGGCTGTTACCAGCGCAACGGCCATGATGAGCGTAAACTTGATGATTTCTTTGAATGAAATAATGTGTTGTGATTTCATGATTTGCTGCTATTAAGTTATACCAACTGTTCAATCGTTGGATGTAGCAAAGGTCAATCGATTCGCGAAATCGGCAAAAGAGTTATGCGGATAAGTTCGTTAAGTTTGATGATGTTAATAAAAATTATGATGCATCGATATAAATTATGATGCAAATATGCCCACAACTGGTATATTTGTTTGTAGAATAAAGCGCCAAATCGCCATGTCCGAATCCCATTCCATCGATACAGATTTCCTTGCGAAGGTCACCGTTGTGGTCATGGAAAACCTGTCCAATGAAAGGTTCGGCGTGTCCGAATTGGCTGAGAAGATGCACATGAGCCGGTCAAACCTGCTTCGCCGAATCAAGCATTCGACCAATTCGTCCGTCAGCCGGCTCATCCGGGAAATCCGCCTGAAGCAAGGCATGGAATTATTGGGTACGACCTCATTATCTGTCTCGGAAGTATCCCACCAAGTGGGATTCAGCGGCACGTCGTATTTCATCAAATGTTTTCGCGAATACTATGGCTACCCACCGGGGGAGGCGAGCAAAAGGAAAATGGAAGCGGAACCATCGGAAGTCATTGCACAATCGCGCAAGAAAATCAAACCTTGGGTATTGGTGGCCATCTCGCTAGGAGCGGTCATAGCACTTGGCCTATTCATTTATCTTGCTAGGCGTCCGGCTTCGCTGGCATCTACCCTCGATAAATCCATTGCTGTACTGCCCTTCAAAAATGATAGCGATGACTCGACCAACGTGTACCTGATCAATGGGTTAATGGAGTCGACGTTGAATAACTTGCAAAAAATCAATGATCTCCGGGTTGTCAGCCGCACCTCTGCCGAGAAATACCGGCACACCGCTAAGTCCATCCCCGAGTTAGCCCATGAGCTCCAGGTCAGCTATGTCGTGGAGGGGAGTGGCCAGAAGATCGGCAACCGTATACTGCTCAATATCCAATTGATAGATGCGCGGCACGACAACCACCTTTGGGCGCGACGGTATGAGCGGGAAGTAACAGACATCTTCCAGTTGCAACAGGAGATTGCGAAGGACATCGCCAAGGAGGTTCGTGCTATCGTAACGTGGGAAGAGCGAAAGCGAATAGAGCGAACACCGACAACCGATTTGGTAGCCTACGACTTGTTTTTGAAGGCGACGGAACTGATGCGGCAGGGGGGAGGGGCGAACCTGGAAGCCGCCATTGCCCTCCTTGAAAAGGCGATTGAACGCGACCGCGAATTTGCGTTGGCCTACGCGGTGACGGCAATCGCGTATCATTATCTTGACGTATTTCAGCAACAACCGCAGTATGTCGATACCATCGGCTCCTATGCCGATAAAGCATTACTTTACGACCCTGCATTGGCCGAGAGTTTGTTTGCCAAGGGACTGCACTATGTTAATCAAAAGTCCTATGTGTTGGCGATTCCGTATTTGGAGAAGGCACTGGAATACAATCCGAACTCGACGCTGGTGATTCATTTCCTCTCGGATTTCTACAACTGGTATGTCCCCAATACGGCCAAATACCTCGAATACGCACTTCAGGGCATACGGTTAGACCCTGCGGCGCATGATAGCGCCACGGCCAGTTTTAACTACCTGCACTTGAGTAATGCATTGGTCCAGACTGGTTTCATCGACGAGTCACTGCGGTACATCGAGCAATCGCTGGCATACAATCCGGACAACTCTTTTGCCCAATGGTTGAATGCTGTCGTGGTTTACGCCAAATACCGGGATTCCGCCAAGGCAGAAAAGCTGCTGCTGTCCCAACTGGCCAAGGATTCAAACCAGATGCATATCCTGCAGGAGCTGGGAAAACTGTATTTCCATACGGGGGATGACCAGGCCGCCTTCCGTTATTATGAGCGGTTTCTCCAATTGCGCGAAGAACAGCAGTTGGATTTTTTCCATACGGTCGACTTGGACATGGCGATACTTTGGTCCAAGCGAGGTAATCGAGAGAAATCCGAACGCCATTTTTCACATTTCAAGACGTTTGCGGATAATGATCAATCCATCTATAGGCATATGCATTTGGCGTTGTATGCTGCATACCGGGGTAACGCTTCCGACATGATCGATCACCTTCGCTTATTTTCAAAAGAAGACAATTACCAATATTGGATTCTGTTGTTCAAAGATGATATCATGGTGGCCCGTTTCAAGGATAACCCCGCTTTCAAAGCGGTATTCGATATCATCGAAACCAAATTTTGGGACAAAAACAAACAGCTCAAAGAGACGCTGGAAGAGAAAGGCTTGTTGTAGTTGCAATCGGCAAATAATCAAATACAAAGAAGCTATGGAAATAAAATGGGGCATCATAGGCGCCGGCGATGTAACTGAAGTAAAAAGTGGTCCGGCCTTTCAAAAAATTGAACATTCGCGTTTGGTGGCAGTCATGCGTCGTGATGCGGCTAAAGCAAAAAGTTATGCGGAAAGACACCATGTACCTACTTGGTATTCCGATGCACAGCAACTTATCGACGACCCCAAGGTCAACGCCATATATATAGCCACACCACCGGATTCACATGCGTTTTATGCTGCTGCGGCCCTTCGGGCAGGAAAGCCCGTATACCTCGAAAAACCAATGACACTAAATCGTTTGCAAGCGGAAGAACTCTTACAAGCGCTGCAAACTGCTGGTGGCAAACTCAGCGTAGCGCATTACCGCAGGGAGCAACCCTATTTCAAAAAAGTAAAGGAACTCATTGACTTCCATATCGGTGTGCCGAGGATTGCCAACCTCAGGTATTACCAGCGGCCGCTGTCTAGCGAAGAAATGCAATCACCGCGTATGCAGTGGCGGTTAGATCCAAAGCAGTCAGGAGGAGGTTTGTTCCATGATTTAGCACCGCATCAACTCGACCTCATGCATCATTTCTTCAGTAATATAGCGTCCAGTAAAGGGATTGCCCATAATCAATCAACTTTATATACAGCAGCGGATACGGTATCTGGACATATATTATTTGAAAATGATGTGCTTTTCAGCGGTCATTGGGCGTTCAATGTCGCTGAGGCACTTGACGTGTGTGAGGTAGTCGGTTCAGAAGGACGACTATCTTTTTCGGTATTCGACTATCAATCGATTGAGCTGGTCAACAAGCAAGGTGTCCAGCATTTTCGATTTGAACCGCTCCCCCACGTCCAACAACCGATGATAGCAGCCGTCGTCGCGTATTTCAGGGGCGTCGGACCTAACCCTTGCAGCGCTCAGGAAGGTTATGACGTCATGAACGTCATGGAGAATTTCGTTAGCGTGTAACTTTTGCCATCAATATTTCGGGATGATGTTGTGAATGGCTTCGGAGATCCGTGTCGTAGTGGCACTGGTCTCCGAATATGGCTATCGAGAGACTTGCGAAAAGTCTTAATATTCCTATCTTCGCCTAATCATGAACAATGCAACTCATTTGGACGGCGTGTTCTTGGATTTGGTCCGGATGTTGAAAGGACAATTTTACCATGATACCAGCCCAGAACACCAAACCATCCTCCGTGCTTACGCCACCGATGCCTCGGTGTATCAGGAACAGCCATTGGCCGTGGCCATACCCAAGGATGGAGATGATTTAAGGAGCCTAATTGCATTTGCATCTACCCATGGTGTTACCCTTATCCCCCGTACAGCTGGTACCTCGTTGGCCGGCCAGGTGGTTGGCCATGGCATTGTGGTGGATGTATCCAAGCATTTCAACCAAATACTGGAAGTGAACGCAGCGGAGCGTTGGGTGCGCGTACAACCGGGAGTTATTCGTGACGACCTCAATGCGTATCTCAAGCCCTATGGGTTGATGTTTGGCCCCGAAACCTCCACGGCCAGTCGGGCAATGGTGGGCGGTATGGTGGGCAACAATTCCAGTGGTCTACATTCCATCGTATGGGGCGATACGCGCAGCCACCTGCTATCGGCAAACGTGTTGCTGGATGACGGGTCGGAAGTGCTATTCGATACCTTGGATGAAGCCGCGCTCTTCGATAAGCTTAAACGTAAAGGGCGGGAGGGCGACATCTACCGAAGGATGAATGATTTGCTATCAGATCCTGCCAACCGGGAAGCCATGGCCAATGGATACCCTAAAGCGTCTCTTACCCGTCGAAATACGGGCTATGCGTTGGATTTATTAAGTGATACTTCACAACCATTCAACTTCTGTAAACTGCTTGCTGGGTCAGAAGGTACACTCGGTATCCTCACCGAAGCGAAGCTGAACCTGTTACCACTCCCCCCCAAGGAAGTGGGCTTATTGTGCATACACTGCCACACACTCATCGAATCGCTGCATGCCAATATCGTAGCATTGAAACACCATCCTGAAGCGTCCGAGCTGGTAGACAAATACATCTTGGATTTTACCAAAGGCCACCCTACCTACCAATACAATCGCTTCTTCATCGAGGGCGATCCAGAAGCGTTGCTAATGGTGGAGTTCCGTGGCGAAACACTGGAGGAAGTGGAAAACAAGGCGGCAACATTACGGGCGGAGTTGGTTGTGCAAAATCTCGGCTATGCCTACCCCCTGGTCACCGGTCCACAAACCGACCTCGTATGGGATGTGCGCAAAGCGGGACTGGGACTCATCCGCAATTTGCCAGGGGATACGCAGCCTGTAAACCTCATCGAGGATTGTGCGGTGTCACCCAAAGATTTACCCGCATATATCGAAGAGGTGCAGCAGCTATTGGATAGACACGGCCTGAAGGCTTCCTATTACGCCCACGCAGGTGCTGGTGAACTACACGTGGAGCCATTGATTAACCTCAAAACGACCGAAGGTAAACGGGCTTTCCGTTCGGTATTGACCGAGACGGCCCCGCTGGTGAAGAAATACAACGGCTCGCTGAGTGGCGAACATGGTGACGGGCGACTCCGTGGTGAATTCATCGGCACGGTGCTTGGCAACCAAGTGTATGTGTTATTGAAGCAGGTAAAGGACATCTTCGATCCCAAAGGCGTGTTCAATGCCAATAAAATCGTGGATACCCCACCCATGGATAAATTCCTCCGCTATGAAAAGGAGACTTCAGCAATCAACATAGAAACCGTTTTCGATTTTACCGGACAGGAAAATATCCTACGGTTAGCCGAAAAATGCTCGGGCTCCGGCGATTGTCGCCGCTCACACATTTCGGGTGGCACCATGTGTCCGTCTTACATGGCCACTCGGGAGGAGAAAGATACGACCCGCGCCCGCGCCAATATACTGCGGCAATTCCTTACCCATTCCACAAAAGTCAATCGTTTCGACCATGCGGAAATTAAAGAAGTAATGGACCTTTGCCTCAGCTGTAAGGGTTGCAAGACGGAGTGTCCCTCAGGAGTGGATATCGCCAATATGAAGGCGGAATTCCTGCAACATTACTACGATGCCAATGGCACTCCTTTCCGAACTTGGGTAATTGCTAATTTCACCAAATCTCAACGATTGGCTTCTTATTTCCCTGGTATTTACAATGCCATTATCAATAACAGGCCATTGAGCAATATCGTAAAACGCGCACTAGGTTTTGCCAAGGGCCGTTCTTTGCCAGAAGTAGGGGGGATCACGTTGCGGAAGTGGATGGAGCGGGAATATAAGGTCAATCAACGATTGACCCCTCAACCCAAAAAACGCGTTTATCTGTTTTGCGATGAATTCACGGATTACAATGATGTGGGTATTGGGCAGACTGCTTTTCGGTTGCTTACGGCATTGGGGTATGATGTCAAACTTGCCAAACACCTAGAAAGCGGTCGCACCTACCTGTCCAAGGGATTGGTGCGAAAGGCCAAGTCCATTGCCAATCGCAATGTCCGTGATTTGAAAGATATCATCTCTGCGGATACACCGCTATTGGGCATTGAACCTTCGGCTATACTTACTTTCCGGGATGAATATCCCGATTTGGTGGATCAGGAACTGCTGACAGCGGCCTATGGACTAGCGAAGCACGCATTGTTGATCGATGAATTTTTGGCTGAGGAAATGGAAAAAGGGAACATTGATGTGTCCATGTTTACCGATGGGGCTCGCAACATCAAATTACATGGACACTGCTATCAAAAAGCGCTTCATTTGGTAGGTGCTACGGAAAAAATCCTTTCTTTCCCCCAAAGGTATGAGGTGGAAACCATCCCTTCAGGTTGCTGCGGCATGGCTGGTTCATTTGGTTATGAAAAGGAACACTACGAAGTATCCATGAAGGTGGGCGAGCTGGTGCTGCTCCCTACGGTAAGGAATACGCCAGCTGAAATCCTGATCGCCGCACCGGGTACAAGCTGCCGTCATCAAATCAAAGATGGGACGGGTAGGCGGGCATATCATCCCGTGGAGATTTTATGGGATGCATTAGTAAAATAAATGGATAAAAACCTCATAGGCTTGAGAAGTAAGCATATGAGGTTTTGAAATTATGTTATGGCCAAATGCCTAAATTTTGATACGAAACGGCAATCTTGTCAATCGAACCGATAAAGGCCGCCGTCCGTAGCGTATCAATTTTTTTACTGGAATTCTTGATTTCCCTGATTTCGTGGTAAGCACGGATCATGGTATCTTCCAATCCCGAATTGACCAATTCAAGCTCAGTAGCTCCCTTCACGATCGTATTTCGTTGCTCAAAAGTAAGGGACACGCCAGTAATCGCCTCCACGGTATTGACGAGATTTAAGTTAGCCATTTCTTCATAGCGCTTATCCATACGCCCAAAAGCTACGTGCGATAGGTTTTTCAACCATTCGAAGTAAGAAACAGTCACACCCCCGGCGTTGCAATACATATCCGGTATGATGATGCCGCCCTTTTTGACAAACGCGGCTTCAGCGCCTGGTGTGGTAGGGCCGTTTGCACCTTCAGCGATAATTTTGGCTTTTATCCTACCGACATTCTCTTCAGTGATTTGGTTTTCCAATGCGGCCGGTACGAGGATATCACATTCTTGTTCCAATCCGGTTGACGGATTTTTAAACTCTTTCTTTGCATGTTTGAAACCGAGTATGGAACCCGTATTTTTGCGGTGCTCAAGAATGGCGTCTGGGTCTAGGCCGTCTTGATTGTATAAGGCACCATCATATTCACATACACCTACGATTGTTGCCCCAAATTCCATCAATACTTTAGCGGTATTATAACCCACATTACCAAGGCCCTGCACAATTACTTTCTTGCCTGCGATGCCCGGGGTATGGCCAATTTTCTCCATGTCTTCCGCTACACTTACACATTCACGGATGGCAATGGCTACTCCGCGGCCAGTGGCGGCCTTACGGCCATCGATGCCATGGAGTGACAAGGGTTTGCCAGTCACGCAACCAAATGAATCCAACTGTCCGGGATTCATGGTTGTATACGTATCTGCGATCCAACTCATTTCCCGTTCGCCGGTTCCATAATCAGGGGCCGGTACGTCAATAGCCGGGCCGATGAAATTCTTTTTGATCAATTCAACGGTATACCTACGTGTTATGGTTTCCAATTCACCTACCGCATAGTTTTTGGGATTGATGCATATTCCGCCCTTAGCGCCACCAAATGGGACATTCACGATGGCACATTTGTAAGTCATCAATGCGGCTAATGCCATCACCTCATCTTCATTTACCAATTCGCTATAGCGGATACCCCCTTTGGTTGGTGACATGTGCTGTGAATGCTCCACCCGCCAAGCGTTGATGACCTCCAACTTGTCTCCCCTTCTGAATGGGAAACTAAACCGATAAACACTGTTGCACACTTTGATTTGGTTGAGCAGGCCTTGGGGATGCTTCGTGAATTGTGCCGCATGGTCAAAAAACTGCGATACGTCATTAAAAAAATGGGGTTCTTCTGCGGATTTTGCTATTGACTTAGCCATAACAATAATGGATTAATGATAATTTGTGAAATGTCCAGTGGAAACATAACCTACTCGTTTGCCTCGCAATGACGTACGTTTGGGTATGATATCCAACATTCATATTTGGTAACCTGTTAATACAATAAGCAGCTCGGAAGGAGTCTTGGGTTCTTTGGCGTTTTTATTTTTTTTGTTGTTTTTCCAATCTTGTCAGTTTTTTGTCAATGGTAAACAAATAAATGGCCAACCCTAAAAATAGAACGACCAAAACGAGTACCACCACATAAATCTTGCCCGAACTGCGCAACCCCGTAGCCATCTCGACCCCGGCGTTTGATTGGGCAAAACTACACATTAACCCATTGATAACTAATAGCAAAGAAAGAATTATCTTTTTCATATCGTTTTACAATAAAAATTGTCAAATTTCAACGCTCAATCGTTTTATAGTTGCCAATATGCAAATATTTATTCCGGTGAAGTGTGGTTTTGGAATTCCAATTTACGAATGCGAAATCGCAATGTCATCAGCCATGTACCGATAAGTATCCAACCCACGGCAGCGGGGTATAATACCGCTTTCATGGAACCGTCGAGGTCAAAGTCGCCAAACCCTGAATTTCCACCACTTCCTGGATGGAGCGAATCCGTGGTCTTGGGAAGGATATACATGAGTACAATCATGATCGGGAAGGCAAAGACATTATAAATCGCCGATATCCTAGCTCGTTTCTGCTCCTCCTCCAAGGCATTGCGGAGCACAAGATATGCCAGGTACATCAAGGTGGCAATTGCCGAGCCGTTCAACTTCGGATCGTTGGGCCATGGATCACCCCAAGTGAAGTTGGCCCACAGCATGCCACTTGCTAAGCCTAATAAGCAGAAAACAATGCCGACGTTGACACTTTCAACAGCCACGAGATCATGCTGGGGATTATTTGAGGATAGGTATTTGATACTATAGACAACAGAAATAAAATACAGGGTAAACATAGCAAACCACATGGGTACGTGATAGTAGGTATTCCTAATGGTTTCATGCACGATGGGCAAAGCCGGTACAGGACCCAATAAACCCAAGATAATACTATATAATAGCAATAGGATTCCCAAAATTTTCCACCAGTAGTGTTTCATTGTTTTATATTATGAGACGTTAGATATGAGATACTTGGTATTAGCTATCAAACTGGGCTAATAAGGCACATTTTGAGTTTATTGTGCATATGTTTAATATTTGTGCGTATCGGCTCAATCTGCGTCATCAGTGTTCAATTAATCTAAAATCTAAAATCGTAAATCTAAAATCAACTAGTCTCTCCAAAGGTAAGGAAATAACAATAAAGAAATAGCAACAGTTATGATATTGATGGCCGCCAATACCATCATTTCGTCATAACTGACGCTACGTTCCAACCCGTCCATCGCATTCTTGGAAAGCTTGATGAGTACAAGGAGCAATGGAATGATAATAGGGAAGCTGAGAATGGCCATTAAGGTGCTGTTGTTGCCCGCTTTGGCGCTGATTCCCGAGACCATGGTAAACACACAAGCAAAACCGATACTGCCTAATATCACCGCAGCTAAATAAAGCATCGGATCGCCCACGGGGTTGCGGAAAATGACGGAGTATACAAAAAATGCTATTGCCGATAGCAACAGCATGATAAGCATATTGTAAATAATCTTGGCCAGGATTACGGCCTTTGCGCTCGCTATGGAATAATAATATAACTGCCTACCCTGATTTTCTTGGACAAAGCTCTTGTTGATGGCATTGACCGAGGCAAACAACATGATAATCCAAAACAACGCATTCCACATAGCGGGATCCACCGATTTAAACGCTTGGTAGCATACAAATACCGTAGACACCACATAGAGCAGTATGCCATTGAGGGCGTATTTCGACCGCCACTCAAGCACCATGTCTTTACGGATGAGGGATTTAACCTCTTTCAGCAAACTCATCGCCGCAAAGATACGATTCATACCTTATTGCGGGCGAACGTTTTTGCTGAACGAAAGCAGTATGATTCCGTTTTAAACCTTCTGGGCTTTACGTCTGGCGGTTTTGATGGCACTATCTACCTTGTTAGCAGTCTCTTTAGTAGCTTGATTCGCGTTGTTAACAGCTTTTTTGGCTGCTTGGTCTGCTTTATTGATGGCGGTTTTACCAGTGCTTTTTGCCTGGGCACGTAATTCGTCGATTTCTTTAGCTGCCCTGTTGGCAAGTTCCGAAGCTTTTTTAACACCCTTTTTGGTGTTGTTTCTAATGGTTTCGGAGAGATGACGTAAACCATCACCAGCACGGTTCAATTGTTTCCTGCCATCCTTTGTACCCATTAACAACCAAGCAATTGTGCCAGCTGCAAGTCCTACCAAAGCAAAAGCAACGATATTGTTTTTCGTATTCATCGTATTGTCCCTTTTAGTTTTTTTATGCTTCTTTTTCTTCGTTTCCATTATGTAGAGAACAATAGACGATGGAAAATGTTTGCTGGAAGTGATTTACTTAAGGTAGTAATTTAACCCTTCCTTATTTATCAACTAATTGAAGTTTATACAAATGATGATACAACCCCTCACCTTTATCCATGAGTTCCTCATGTGTTCCTGAAGCGACTACCTGTCCGGATTCAACCACGACAATCTGGTCGGCTTGGCGGATGGTGGATAGTCGGTGTGCAATGATGATGGAAGTCCGGTTTTTCATCAACTCTTCCAAAGCTTGCTGTACTTGACGTTCCGATTCAGAATCCAATGAGGATGTAGCTTCATCGAGGATGAGGATGGCAGGATCCTTGAGCAGGGCCCTTGCAATGGCAATACGTTGGCGTTGGCCGCCGGACAATTTCACACCACGCTCACCCACCATGGTGTCATATCCTTCTGGAAAAGCCATGATGAAATCATGTGCATTGGCACGTTCGGCTGCGGTGATGATTTCTCCAGCATCGGCAGACAACCTACCATAAGCAATGTTTTCGCGGATGGTTCCCCCAAACAACAGCACATCCTGTGGTACGATGGCCACCTGATTACGGATGTCAGTCAGCGGGTAACTATTGGCCTCCTGACCATCGAAAAGAATACGGCCGCGATCAGGTTTGTAGAATTGCAGTACTAAGGCGGCGATGGTGGATTTACCTGTTCCACTGGGCCCTATGAGGGCAATTTTTTCGCCAGCACGTGCTTCGAACGAAATGTTTTTCAGCACAGTGATTTCCTTACGGGAAGGGTAGGCAAATGTGACGTCATCAAATGCGACATTTCCGTCGATACGATGCTTAATAATCTTTTCCTCCTGCAGTAGGCCTATATCTTCCTGTTGTTCATCCATGATTTCCATGACCCGTTCGCTAGCGCCTATTGCTTTCTGGATATTGGCATATAATTCAGGGAAACTGCCCATGGAGCCTGCCACGAATATGGAATAGAGGATATAGGTGGTTAGGTCGCCTACAGAAATCTCACCTAAGGCCACCAGTGCCGAGCCATACCAAATGACGGCGACCACCGCACCAAAGAGGCAGAAGATGATGAACGAGGCGAAAATACCGCGGAATGTGGCGCCTTTGACAGCAATTTTGATCACGGATTGTAATACCTTAGCATAACGGGCGGCCTCATAGGCTTCATTGACAAAGGCCTTCACATTACTGATGCCTTGCAGCGTCTCTTGTACTACGGTATTGGATTCGGCCAATTTATCCTGTGCCTGCCGAGACAGTTTTCGGATGAATCTGCCGAATACAACCGCAGTCACCACCAAAATGGGTAGTATACTTAGGTTGAGTAAGGTGAGTTTTCCAGATACGACGAATAATAAGCATACACCACCGGTGAGGAAGAGAACCTGCCTGATGATTTCAGCAAGCGTGGTCGTCATCGTGTCCTGGATTTGTGACAAATCAGCCGACAGCCGGCTGTTGAGCTCGCCCACCCGGCGATTGGCGAAAAAATCGAGTGGCAGTGTAATCAGTTTGTAGTAGGAGTCGCGACGGATATCGGCCAGGGATTTTTCGGCCACCTCCACAAACAAGCGTATCCGGAAAAATGACACAAATGATTGGGCAAATAGGATAATGAATGCGATGACACCAATGCTACGAATATCAGCCGGAATCCATGCATAACTCTGTTTGCCCTGCGCGGCATCAATCATTCCCCCCAGTAGGGCGGGAAAGGTAAGCGCTGTAAGGCTTGACAAAAACAGAAAGACCATACCCACGATAAACTTTGCTCGGTAGGGCCTTAGATAAGCCAATAACCTAGCAGCTTTCCGTAATGTAGCCTTATTCAATTTGGGTTTCGGTAGGTCCTCAGGTGGCGCGTCCCCACTATTTAACCTTGCTCTTGCCATGTCCTATAACTAAAATTTATAGGGGCAAAAGTATAGACAATAACACTAGCACATATCACACTTTCGTCAATTTTTGACGTTGGATCGCGAAAAGTACCACGGCGATGACAAAGCCAAATAAAGCCAAAATCAATAGTCCCGAATATATTCGATTGGTGTTTTGCAAGGATTGTATTTCTTGTCGGCGCTGTTCCTGTTCGCGTTGTAGTTTACTAATGGTTTTGATGTAGCCATTGATACGCCCATCGAACTCAGAAGCCTGTTCTACAATTTGGGATTTTTCAAAGTCTTTATAGTCAAGCAGCAATTTCGTTTCACGGAAAATGTCATTGTCCGTCAATACGATTTGTTTCAGAATATCGATGGAAGCCTGCATGTCTTTTTTCGTTTTGAGCCCGAAGATGCCGGTGCGTTGCTTGAGGCTTTCATCAAATTGGCCAAATCGGGCACTCCGCTGAACCAATAGCTCATTCACCTTCTGGCGCTGGCTTTCATAGCTTGATGTGTCTTGTGTCTCCTGCTGAGCGAAGGATCCGGTAAAGGAAAACGTGAGGATGCAACATGCTAATGCAACGTTCAACATATAGTTATATATCAGATTTAAAGTCTTATGAAATAACATTCGGTATCCCTTTCAAAAAACAGACCAATCCCTTATTTCCCGAATTCCACGCGGATGATATCTCCCTTGTTGAGCCCCAATAGTCCACTGGCATTCCCTTTATTGATGGCAATTTCCAAGTAATTACTGATGCCAAATAGGCAAAGCTTTTCGCCTTCAGGCACCTCATTGTAATGCCAGCTCATTTGGTCAATGGTTTCATTGCGCCTGAAATACAGGACAAAATTCCGTCCGCGTTGTATCTTGTTGAACAGCTCCTTGCTGATGTTGCTGATCACATTGCCAAACGAATCGATGAAGACTACGCTGCCCCTCAAACTATCTTTCTCCACGACGGGTTGTACCAATGTGCGGTCCACTACTGAATCCACAGGGTCGCCTATTTCCGTGAGCTTGCCCCCCTTGGCCAAATGACATGCGGCTTTACTGAAAATGTCGGTAAGTGGGAAATGGAGGTATTTCAAATCTTGGATGATGTTTAGCTCGACAATTTCCTGCGGCGCCCCATCTAACACCAAGGAAAAGATGCCGTTATCCGCCCCCACGAAGAAGTGGTTGTTATACCGGAGCGCAAGATAGCGGGCTTCTTCATCGAAAACCGAATCAATACCAATCAAATGCACAGTCTTCGCTGGGAAATAAGTATACGCGTTTTTGAGCACATAGGCAGCATATTGGATATCAAAAGGAGGGATATCATGGGAGATATCCACCAACTGCACGGCAGGGAATTGGCTGATGATGCTGCCTTTGAGGGCCGCTTGGTAAAAATCCTTATGTCCTAAATCAGTCGTTAAGGTGATGATGCCCATACCAGCGTTGCTGCTTAATTTCGATATTCCCTGCCAATAAATAAACGGTCACTTTCATTTGGCAATCAAGTACGCGTTGATGCCGCCTGTAAAGAAATGTATACACCTCCAAATTTCCATTGATGAAAACCACTAGGAGAATTGGTGCAAACTTAGATAAACTTGCTTTTATATGCAATTATTCGCAATTCGTAAGTATCCAATAGTTATGTCGGCTTGTTCTACCACATGGCTTTAACCATAATCGTACCATTGATGTCTTCTACAGCAAGTATAATGCGAAATTTTGAGATTAGCAAAGTGGGGTGCAATTCAAATTGTCGCTTACCGTCATTGCGAACCCGAGCGGGGTGCAGGAGCTGCTTCGTGGTCGGCTCACGCAACCCTACCCAACCTCGCAAAGACGTCAAAGTTGATCGTATCCGATGCGACAATTTGAATTGCACCCGCAAAGCGCATAACGATGTAATGACGTAACGTTCGCTCTGGGCAACAGAACAGCCAAAATATGATTTTTTATTTCGATTATACGAATGCCAATTTATACCTATCTTTGATGGCAAAAGGTTTGGGCGCATATAGCTTACAGCAAAATTAATAGTAAAAGAATTTGAGCGAATTAAACATTACATTGGAATATGTAAGCCCTGCCGTCTTGTGGGGGGCACGAAATGAACATTTCGAAATGTTCAAAAAGCAATTTCCAAAATTGAAAATCGTTGCCAGGGGCAATGAGGTGAAAGTATTGGGAGATGGACAGGAGATTAGTTTGTTCAAGAACTATTTTGACAAAATGATCAGACATGTTGAACAATACAATAATCTAACTTCAAACGATGTGGAAAGGATTTTGGGTGCTGCAGTCGCCATAGGTGATACAGCCAAAAATGGAGAGAAGGTGGCGATGAACATTGGGGGAGAGCCTATTGTTTTTGGCCCCAACGGCGTTGTGGTAAAGGCACGCACAGCCAACCAACGGCGGATCGTGGAAAGTATCCTGACGAACGATATCCTGTTTGCCATTGGCCCAGCGGGAACAGGCAAAACCTATACTGCGGTGGCCTTGGCCGTCCGGGCACTGCGTAATAAAGAGGTGAAGCGTATCATTCTCACAAGACCTGCTGTGGAGGCTGGGGAAAACCTCGGCTTTTTGCCCGGCGACCTCAAGGAGAAAGTAGATCCGTATCTAAGGCCGCTTTATGATGCATTGGATGATATGATCCCAGTTGAAAAACTGAAGACCTATCTGGAAAATCGGACAATAGAAGTGGCCCCCCTTGCCTTTATGCGGGGACGAACGCTCGATAACTGTTTTGTCATCTTGGATGAGGCACAAAATGCCACCGACATGCAATTGAAAATGTTTTTGACACGCATGGGTCCTACGGCAAAATTTATCGTTACCGGCGATGTTACACAAATAGATTTACCAAAAAAACAACAGTCGGGCCTGAATACAGCGCTCAAGCTGTTGGAAAATATCGAAGGAATAGATATCATTTACCTCGATGGAGGTGATGTGGTGCGGCATAAGCTAGTCAGACGGATATTGGAAGCTTATGGGGACATTTGATTTTAGATTTACGATTTACGATTTTAGATTGACGATTTACGATTTTAGATTGACGATTTTAGATTATTGATGTCGCATTTGTTATTATTGGCATTGATGAGCCCTTCGGTTTTAAAGGGTGCTGAATAAAACTGATAAGTAGAGGCTTCTTGCTAATGACTGTAAGCTGACAGCCGAAAAGAGAACATGAATACCTTAAAAGAAACGAACTTCAATTTTGAAGACCAAACAGCTTTTTACAGGGGCAAAGTGCGCGATGTGTATACGATTGCAAATAAATACCTCGCCATGGTGGCAACAGACCGGATTTCTGCATTTGACGTTGTACTTCCGCGCGCCATTCCATGCAAGGGACAAGTGCTCAACCAAATTGCTGCAAAGTTTTTGAAAGCCACCCAGGATATTGTGCCCAATTGGGTGATTGATGTACCAGACCCTTGTGTGACCATCGGCCATTTGTGCCAACCGTTTAAGGTGGAAATGGTTATCCGTGGCTACCTCTCAGGGCACGCTTGGCGTGAGTATAATGCGGGTAAACGTCAAATCTGTGGGGAAGCGCTCCCTGATGGCCTTCATGAAGATGATCGTTTGCCTGAACCAATCATTACACCTACCACAAAGGCTGCCGTGGGACATGATGAAGATATCTCACGGGCCGATATCCTGAAACAAGGCATCGTTTCGGAGGCTGATTACCTGCAGCTGGAGGCTTATACCAAAGCTTTGTTCAGTCGGGGTACCAGCTTAGCAGCCGAGCGAGGTTTGATATTGGTAGACACCAAATATGAATTCGGTAAGTTGGATGGGGAAATAGTGCTGATCGATGAAATCCATACACCCGATTCTTCCCGTTATTTCTATGCAGATAGCTATGATATGTTGCAAAAAGAAAGTAAACCTCAGCGGCAATTATCGAAAGAATTTGTACGTAAATGGTTAATCGAAAACGGATTTCAAGGAAAAGATGGCCAAGAAGTTCCTGAAATGACGAATGAAATCGTATCTTCGATTTCTGAACGGTACATCGAGCTATTTGAACATATCACGGGAGAGCAATTTATATACCCCGATGGTGCAGATAGGTTGGAACAGGTATCCAGTCATATAACAACTGCCCTGTTGGAAATCACGAATTGAATCGTTCAACGAAAAAATTAACGTCATGAAGTTCACCGTAGATAAGCATGAAAAATACGTAGCCATCCAACCCCATGTGGAGATATTAGATGGAGATAATGCGCCCAAAATTAAGGCCGAGTTCCTGTTGCGAAATACAGGAGGGCAAAGCAATATCTTGCTTGATTTATCTCACGTGCAGGAAGCGGACTCTTCAGGGCTGCGCACTGTCCTGTTGGCGCATCGACTATGCAAGGCGGCAGGTGGGGTGTTTGTATTGGTAGGTGCCAACGAACAGATAAGAGGCCTTATTTCCATGTGTAAACTGGATGGCGTTCTCACATTGGCATCTAAGATGTCTAAAGCTGAAGATTTGATATTCATGAAAGAACTGGAAAAGGAAATGAGAGGCGCTGTAGAAGAAGGATGAAGTTTGAAGTACTGATATTAGGATGCAGCTCAGCCACACCAATATATGGACGTCACCCAACTTCACAATTAATCAACCTCAATGAGCAATTGTATCTGATTGACTGCGGAGAAGGCACGCAGATACAACTGGTTAAATATGGCATCAAAAGCAACCGCATCAAGCATATTTTTATCAGCCATCTGCATGGCGACCATTATTTAGGATTGATAGGTCTTATTTCATCCATGCATTTGATTGGACGTAAGGAAGAATTGCATCTCTATGCACCACCGGCATTGGAAGAAATCATTAGGTTGCAGTTCTTGCATTCTCAAACGGTATTGCGTTATCCACTACATTTCCACGCCACCCAAGATCAGTCAAAGGAAGTGATTTTTGAAAATGGTGCTATGGAAGTAAGTAGTTTTCCGCTCAGCCACCGGATTGCCTGTACGGGGTTCCGCTTTGATGAAAAAAAACGACTACCTAGCATCAATAAGGAAAAGGTCGGGGCCATTGGTATACCCAATGCTCAATTGCCGATGATTAAGCGCGGACACGATTACATCGCCCCAGATGGGACAGTGTACCCTTGGCAAGATCTTACGAATGCCTCCCCTGCCCCTCGCAGCTATGCATACTGCTCGGATACCGTCAAAACAGCTAGCTACCTGCCAAACATTCGAGGGGTGGATTTGCTGTACCATGAAGCCACTTTCCTGCACGACATGCACGACAGGGCGGTGGACACCTTCCATACCACTGCTTTGCAAGCGGGAGAGGTGGCAACGGAAGTAGGGGCGAAAAAATTAGTCATCGGACATTATTCGGCAAGATATAGGGATTTGAGACCATTGCTGCAAGAGAGTAAAACCACATTTGCGGAAACACAATTGGCACAGGAAGGAATTTGGTTTAGCGTATAGTAAGATACAAAAAAGCATTAATTTTGAATTGATAAATGGCTAATTCATTTGACTTAACTAGTTTGTTGAGGGAAAATATTAGAAAATTAATCCCCTATTCATCTGCACGCGACGAATTCAACGGGGAAGCATCTGTATTGTTGGATGCCAACGAAAATGCTTATGGCTCTCCATTGGATCAGGATTACAACCGTTATCCCGACCCGTTACAACATCAGTTGAAATTGAAATTGAGTAGCATCAAAGGTGTCCCCGCACGGAATATCTTTCTTGGGAATGGTAGCGATGAAGCGATAGACATCCTATTCAGAGCATTCTGCCGCCCCGGAATAGACCATGTTATTTTGGTGCCACCCACCTACGGTATGTACGAGGTATCAGCCAATATCAATGATGTGGCGATAAAGAAAGTGAATCTGACAACGGACTTCCAGCTTGACCTAGCGGGTATTGCAGAAGCTATTGATACCCATACCCGAATAATTTTCCTGTGCTCGCCCAATAACCCGACCGGAAATTCGCTGCACAGGGAAGATGTAGAGACAATTTTAGCTAATTTCAATGGATTGGTGGTCATCGATGAGGCCTATATCAATTATTCCCGGCAGAAAACATTCATCCAGGAACTGACGGAATATAGCAATTTGGTGGTGTTACAGACACTGTCAAAAGCATGGGGACTAGCAGGGCTGCGGTTAGGTATGGCCTTTGCAAGTGAGGAAATCATCGAAGTGTTCAATAAAATCAAACCGCCGTACAATATCAACCAAGCCACGCAGGAACTGGCTTTGAAAGCGCTGGACAAGGTAGCGATAGTGAACGCGTGGATTAAGGAGGCAGTAGACGAACGAGATAAACTAGCCAAAAAAGTGCTGACGCTGTCATTTGTTCAACACGTGTACCCTTCTGATGCTAACTTTATACTGGTCAAAACGACTGAACCACGGCAACTATACGAGTACCTGGTAGATCAAAGCATTATCGTTCGCGACCGTTCCAAGGTAGCACTGTGTGAAGGATGCCTTCGGATTACTGTGGGCACACCTACTGAGAACGAGGTATTGGTAGAAGCGTTAGCTAAGTATGTCCAACCGGATTATTCAGCATAGAAAAACCATACGATAAAAATAAGTGAGCCATGCCTAATACAATCAAAAGATTACTATTCATAGACCGTGACGGCACATTGATAACCGAACCGGAAGATGAACAAATTGATTCATTCGCCAAATTGCATTTTTATCCCGGAGCATTGCAATACTTGCCACGCATCGCCAAGGAGTTGGAGTTTGAATTGATATTGGTGACCAATCAGGATGGACTGGGTACCGCTTCTCATCCCGAGGAAAACTTTTGGCCGGTGCACCATTTTATCATCAACACATTTGCGGGAGAAGGAGTCGTGTTTGCGGCTGAGCATATCGATCGTACATTTCCTCATGAAAATGCACCCACGCGCAAACCGGGTACCGAATTGCTCACCCGGTATTTTGACAAGGATAAGTATGACCTAGCCAATTCCTTTGTGATTGGCGATCGCATCAATGACGTGAAACTGGCTCAAAATCTTGGTACCAAAGCCATTTGGTTGCGCAATAATGATGCGCTTGGTGCGGCCGAGACCCATCAAATAATAGCATCTGTAGTGGCACTGGAAACTTCCGACTGGGAGACCATTTATGAGTTTTTGAAACTAGGATCCCGTATGGGAGAACATCGTCGCAAGACCAATGAAACGGATATCTATATCAAACTAGACCTCGATGGCAAAGGAAAAGCCGATATCGACACGGGCCTACCTTTTTTTGATCACATGCTCGATCAAATAGCCCGGCACGGTAATATCGATCTCACCATACATGCCAAAGGCGACCTGCACATCGATGAACATCATACCATCGAGGATACGGGGATTGCATTGGGGGAAATATTTGGGAAAACATTAGGAGACAAGCGAGGCATCGAACGCTATGCGTTTACGCTGCCTATGGACGATTGCCTGGCGCAGGTGGCCATTGATTTCGGTGGCCGCAACTGGATTGTATGGGATGCCGAATTCAAACGGGAGAAAATAGGGGATATGCCCACGGAAATGTTCTACCATTTCTTCAAATCATTTTCGGATGCCGCCAAGTGCAACCTCAATATCAAAGCCGAAGGCGAAAACGAACACCATAAAATAGAAGCGATTTTCAAGGCGTTTGCCAAATCCGTCAAAAAAGCGGTGAGACGCGATGCGGATCATATGGAATTGCCAAGCACAAAAGGGGTGCTTTGAGAGGTACGAGATTAGAAGTGCGAGACACGAAATTAGAAATGCAAGAACAAGGCTGAGGGCCGATTGCCGAAAGCTGATAGCAAAGACATGATAGGAATCATCAATTACGGGGCAGGAAACATATTTTCACTTACAGCCGCTTTGAATCGGCTAGGCATTCCATACGGCATGATCAATGAAGTGGATGAGATAGCCAGCTACGACCGGATTGTCATTCCGGGGGTAGGCCATGCGGGTACCGCCATGCGGAAATTGCAAGAGTCGGGACTGGCCGCCTCCATCGGTAAGATTACAAAACCCGTGTTGGGTATATGTGTGGGTATGCAATTACTGACCACATTTTCAGAGGAGGGCGACAGTCCATTATTGAATATCACACCCCTTAAAACGTTACATTTTGAAGGCCGTATAACTGAAAAAGTACCTCATATGGGTTGGAATAAGGTGTTCCACGAAAATGAAAGCCCAATATTCGACAATATAAAAAAAGATGCATACTTTTACTTTGTACACTCTTATTTTATTGAATATAATGCTACTTTTACGGCCGCATTTACCCAATATGGATTGAAGTTTTCAGCAGCTATACAGGATAAAAACTTTTATGGCGTGCAATTTCATCCTGAAAAATCTGGGGAAGCGGGCGAAAGGTTATTGTTGAATTTTTCAAACTTATATTAGAAATCAACCAAAGAAGACATGTATATTATTCCAGCGATAGATGTATTGGACAAGAAAGTCGTCCGGCTGCGCGAAGGGAACTATGACGAAGTGACCGTCTATGAGGTGAGCCTCGAAGAGATGATTGAGAAATACCAATCTAATGGAACCGAATTTGTCCACATTATAGATCTCAATGGCGCCAAAGGAGATTTTTCCAACCAGGAATACCTATTTGGCGTCATACAACGTACGGATATGAAGGTGCAGTATGGGGGAGGCGTGCGAAGCATCGATAAAGTGAAGGAATTGGTGGATGCAGGCATACACCGCGTGGTAGTAGGTACGCAAGCAATCACAAACCCTGAATTTCTGGATGAACTCAGCAAACTCAACCATGGGCGACACAAGTATGCAGACCAAGTGGTTATCGCTATTGATGTGCTGGATGAAATAATCAAGTATTCCGGTTGGATGGAAAGCTCCCCGGTAAAACTGATGGACTATATCGATAGGTGTCTTTCATTAGGTTTTTACCGTTTCCTATGCACGGATATCGATAAGGACGGGAAGCTGGGTGGGGCAGGTGTGGAGTTGTACAAGAAGTTATTGGATCACTCACCCATTATCAAGCTGATAGCATCAGGAGGCATCAGCTCCATAGACGATATTTACACATTGGATGCCATTAAGGTAGAGGCATGTGTAGTCGGGAAGGCCATCTATGAAAACCGCATCAGTATCGAACAGATTAAGGAGTGGAACCTTAAATCACTTATCCGCTTTTAGCTTGTCATGTTGGCAAAACGCATCATTCCCTGCTTGGATGTAAAAGACGGACGGACGGTAAAAGGCGTCAACTTCGTGGATTTGCGCGATGCAGGGGATCCGGTGGAACTGGCATGGCAATATTCACGGCAGGGGGCGGACGAGTTGGTGTTCCTGGATATAACCGCTACGCATGAGCGGCGGAAAACAACTGCGGAACTTGTAAAGGCGGTAGCGCGGCAGGTAAACATCCCGTTTACAATTGGAGGGGGGATCAATGAATTGGCTGATGCCGATGTGTTATTACATTCGGGCGCCGATAAGATTTCCATCAATTCGGCGGCGGTAAGAAATCCCGGATTGATTAACCAAATGGCGGAAGCTTTCGGTATACAATTTGTGGTGGTGGCGGTAGATACCCGGCATGTAGACGGAAAAAATTATGTCCACCTCAATGGCGGGCGTTTGAAAACGGATATCGAAACGGAAGATTGGATAAAGGAAGCGGAGAGCCGTGGGGCAGGAGAGATCTTATTGACCTCCATGGACCATGATGGCACCAAAAACGGATTCGATTGCGATTTTTTGAAAAAAATAAACGATAAGCTGTCCATACCGCTCATAGCCTCCGGCGGAGCGGGCAATATGCAGCATTTTGTGGAGGTATTTCAGGAGAGCAATGTGGATGCTGCATTGGCGGCCTCAGTGTTTCATTACGGGGAAATACTAATCCCTGAATTAAAAGATGAGCTCCGGAAACAAGGAATTGAAGTGAGGTAGATTAGCTGATGTATTGATTCGCCAATGCGCGAATTCGCTGATTCGTAAAGATGTACAAAGCAAATAGACGAATAAGCAAATCGGCAAATAAACGAATCGGCAAATAAAAGAACAAGCAAAAATGTTGGATTTTGAAAAATGCGGTGGCCTTATCCCAGCCATCATACAGCATGCCCAGACCTTGGAAGTATTGATGCTGGGTCATATGAATGAAGAGGCTTGGCAGAAGACCCAAGAAGAACAACGCGTCACCTTTTTCTCGCGGAGTAAAAACCGACTGTGGACAAAGGGCGAGGAGAGCGGCCATTTCCTTGACGTCATAAGCACACATATCGATTGCGACCATGATACGATATTGATCAAGGCATTGCCTAAAGGGCCGACATGCCATACGGGAACCAGAAGTTGTTTCAATACGGACTACAATCAGAATTTTATCTTTGAATTAGTCAACATCATTAACAATCGTTACCAATTTCCTACGGTGGATTCTTATGTAAACAGATTGCACGAACGTGGATTAAATAAAATCGCCCAAAAAGTAGGTGAGGAAGCCGTTGAGACCGTAATTGCTGCATTGACCGAAAAAGATTCGGGCTTTGTCGACGAGGTATCCGACCTCTTGTTCCATTTATTGGTGTTGTTGAGAGAGAAAAATATCCCATTGGAAGCCATCGCCAAAAATTTGGAGAATAGGCATCAGTAGGGAAAGTCTGAAAGTCCGGAAGTTGGGAAGTTCGAAAGTCAGGAAGAAAAGCCTTGGCGTACTTGGCAAGAGCGTAGGCGTCTTAGCGAGCTTTGCGTGAAAGAAGAACGATGAGTAAACTCCAAATCCATAAAGCAGGAACCTTATCAGGTCATCAAAATCCAATTTTCGCTGTGGAAAATGGACCCGAGCCTCATATGGTATTTACCGGAGGCAATGATAAAGGAGTGGTGCAATGGGATTTGAATACTATGGCTTTTGCGCGTATCCTACATCCCGTCCAATTTTCAGTATATACGCTACACCTGCTTCCAAATACTTCCCTGTTAGCCATCGGTACGCGTGAAGGTAAAGTACATGTTGTCGACATCGGTACGGCTAAGCTCTTGGCGAAACTTGCACATCACCAACGACCGGTTTTCGATGTTAAATCCTTTAAAACGAAACCCGAAATGATCCTGTCCTCGGAAGATGGTACGGTTTCGGTATGGGATACCGACAATTTCAATCTATTGTACCACTTTAAAGTAGCGCAGCAAACCGTCCGAACCATAGCCATCAGTAATGACGAGCAATGGGTGGTGTTTGGCACAAAAGACGGCAAGCTGAAACTATACAATGCGTTGGATTATTCCTTTGTGTCTGAGATAGCGGCACATACCCTTCCGGTCACCTCACTTTGTTTTTCGCCCGATGGCCGATATTTACTTACTGGAGGAAGGGACGCGCAATTGAACGTGCTTAATGGGACGGATTTTTCAATAGTTAACACGTTTACCCCACACCTCTTTACGGTGTATGCCATCAAATACCATCCTACGCTACCCATTTTCGCCACGGCTAGTCGGGATAAAAGTATCAAAATTTGGTCCGCAGAGGATTTTAAGCTGCTACGCATCATCAGTTTGGAGAAAGGTTTTGACAGCCATTTCCTATCCATCAATAACATCATATGGAATAGCTACAAAGACCAATTGATTTCCGTAAGCGATGATAAAAAAGCGATGGTATGGGATGTTTCCCTATAGGAGTCTGGATTATCAAAGGAATTTCAGCATTCGCTCCAGATATTTCGCATCCACCTCATCCAAATCGTCCAGTTGCTCACTATCCACATCCAAAACCGCAATGACTTCGCCCTCATGGAAAAGGGGAACCACTAGCTCTGATTTTGATAGCGAACTGCATGCAATGTGGCCGGGGAAAGCGTCCACATCGGATACGATGAGTGTTTCTCCACGTTCCCAAGCCGTGCCGCATACGCCCTTGCCTTTAGCAATACGGGTGCAGGCCAATGGGCCTTGGAAAGGACCCAACACGAGTTGCTCCGCTTTAACGAGGTAGAATCCTACCCAAAGGAAGCCAAATTGCGCCTTGAGTACAGCCGATACATTAGCCATGTTGGCAATCAAGTCAGGTTCTCCGGAAACCAGCGCTTCAATCTGCGGCAATAAGGCTTGGTATTGTTCTTCCTTGGTGCCCCTAGCTATAAATAGTTCTTCTGCCATGATGACGAAAAATAAAACCCATGTGATTACTGCAAAAATATACAGAAATCGCATGGGTTTTGTCATCGAGGTGACAAACTTCGATTATTTACTGGCCACCTCGGGTGTTTTGCTGTTTACGATTACCGCCCGTACATAATTGCTTTGTCGTCCTGATGGTGCGATTACCACCGCCTTGAACACCCTTTCCTTACCTTCCGGCACAACTATTTTCACCGCATCTTGGTATTCCAAATCGGTATCCGTAGGGTTATAATTATCGATGGTGTAGTAAATCTTTCCACCTGCCACCGAAGGTTTCAACGCTCGGAATGTGTATTCGCTGGCATAGATTACCGTATCTTTGAGACCCAAGACCTCTGGCACACGGTATACGGTTTCCGTTTGGTCAAGTTTGGCCAGGTGTTGCGGTACGCGCGCTTCCGAAAAATCCGTCCAATTTTTGCGCGAGGGATCTGTCCAGGCAATTTCCGAAAGTGCATACAAGCGTGGTAAGACCATGAATTCCACTTTTTTATCGGTTTCCATATATTCCGTCCACACATTGGCTTGTACGCCGAGGATGTGCTTTTGCTCCTCGGCAGACAGTGCTTTAGGGGTAGGGTCTGCCGCGTACACTTTCTGTAATGTGGAGTATCCCCCGATGTTCAAGGGTTCACGGTTGGGATCTGGACCTTGTTTATGGTCAAAATAAAGGCCATAGCTATTTGCTGTCATGATGACATCGTGGCCTTGCTTTGCAGCTGCAATGCCACCGTCTTCACCCCGCCAGCTCATCACCGTGGCATTGGGGGCCAAACCGCCTTCGAGAATTTCATCCCAACCGATGATGCGACGGCCTTTGCTGTTGAGGTATTTCTCCATGCGCTGAATGAAATAGCTTTGCAGTTCATGCTCATCCTTTAAGCCCTCATCCTTAACCCTTTTTTGGCAGTGTGGGCAGGTCTCCCATTTGGTTTTAGGGCATTCATCTCCCCCGATGTGGATGTATTCACTGGGGAACAGCGCAACGACTTCGTCAAGCACACCTTCCAAAAAGGCAAAGGTCTCTTCTTTTCCCGCACAGAAGACATCGTCAAACACACCCCAAGTTTGGGCCACCTTGTAAGGTCCGGGGTTGTCGCCACATCCCAGGTGGGGGTATGCAGCTAGGGCGCCTAGGGCGTGGCCGGGAAGCTCGATTTCAGGAATAACATTTACATACCGCTCAGCGGCGTATGCTACAATTTCCTTTACCTCATCTTGGGTATAAAATCCACCATAACGTGTGCCATCATAATCGCCATCTTTTTTATAGTTACCGATAAGCGTTTGGTCACGGTAAGCACCGATCTCGGTCAGCTTCGGGTATTTCTTGATCTCAATGCGCCAACCCTGGTCTTCGGTAAGATGCCAGTGGAAGTTGTTGAGCTTATAGGCCGCGATGAAATCAATATATTTCTTGATGAATGAAACGGGGAACATATGCCGGCCTACATCGAGATGAAGGCCTCGGTACATGTAACGTGGTTCATCCTTAATGGATACAGCGGGAATGGCCAATTGTTCTCCTGCCTTTTCAGGTAATAACTGCACCAAAGTCTGCATCGCATAGAATAGACCGGCTTCCTTGCCTTGCAAACTAATACGGTCTGCGGAAACGGTAAGTGTGTACCCTTCTCGGTTCGGTATTCCGTCGGTATTGCTGGATGAAAAATGAATAACGGATTTTCCTTCCGCGCCCGATTGAAAGGGAATGGCCATGTTCAATGTCTCCTGCACATAAGCTTGGAAAAACTCAGCGATCCTTTTATCGGATTCATTATCATAGGCAATTTTGGTTGCCGCATCAATGGGGAACTGCCCAGACAAAGTCTGGATTTCCGTAGGGGCAGGAATAATGGCCAAATTGGGAGCCGATTGTTGAGCCATTGCCATGGTGGTCATGAGTAAACATGCTGCAAAAATGGAAGGTGATTTCTTCGTTATCATGATTTCGTTAAAACAATTACAAAGGATTATCTAATGTCCAAATATAGGAATCTTATGCTAAAACGAATTAAAGATGCGTATTTCATGCAAACGATTGATGATAGTACATTTTTAAATAATTTAGCAACTATTTGGGCAAATAGTTTATTTTAGCAAAATGGCTACGCTTTTCATCAATAGCCTTAGCAAACTCATTGAACACCTACGATTATAACGCTAACTTATGCAAGAAACTCCAGCCGTCGTTACGGCTCCCGACAAAAAGACCTTATGGAAAGTCATCGGTGCGTCTTCCTTGGGCACACTGATTGAATGGTATGATTTCTATATCTTTGGTAGCCTAGCCATTGTCATCTCTACCAAATTTTTCCCACCGGATAATCCTACAGCTGCATTTCTTTCTACATTAGCCACATTCGCCGCAGGATTTGTGGTGCGGCCATTCGGAGCCTTATTTTTCGGCCGACTGGGCGATATCATCGGCCGAAAATATACCTTTATGGTCACCTTGTTAGTCATGGGGTTAGCAACCTGTGCGATTGGCTTGGTGCCTGGGTATGAGACCATTGGTTTTGCAGCACCTATTATCGTATTGGTATTGCGCCTATTACAAGGGCTTGCACTTGGTGGGGAATACGGTGGGGCCGCTACATATGTGGCTGAATACTCCGAACCACACAAACGGGGGCTCCGCACTTCCTGGATTCAAACCACGGCTACTTTCGGTCTTTTTATTTCCCTTGGAGTCATCATGCTTACCAAAAGTAGCATGTCTGCAGAGGCTTTCGATGCTTGGGGCTGGCGTGTTCCGTTCCTGATATCGTCTGTTATGGTGGTTGTATCCTATTTTATTCGAAAGAACATGGATGAATCCCCGCTTTTCAAGAAAGCTAAAAGCGAAGGAAAAACCTCATCGAATCCACTGCAGGAATCTTTTGGAAAAAAATATAATTTCAAGTTTGTATTGTTGGCATTGTTCGGGGCAACCATGGGGCAGGGGGTCATCTGGTATACCGGGCAGTTTTATGCATTATCTTTCCTCCAAAGTGTCTGCCGAGTCGACTTTGACCAGACGAATTACATCATAGGCGCTGCATTGTTGGCAGGCACCGGCTTCTTTGTCTTTTTTGGCTGGCTATCGGATAAAATTGGTCGGAAGGCGGTGATGCTAACCGGTATGTTGCTAGCTATATTGACTTACAGGCCCATTTATGATCGTATCTATCAGTTGGCCGATGTAAGCAATAAACAAGAGCTGCTCGATCAACGGATAACCAGTGATCCCCTTATACACACTACCGAAACAGGAGAATCCATAAAGGTGACCACGATTAGTAAAGTCTATCATGATGGGTCTACATACAAGGAAGAAGTACGATCGGTGAAACCGATTGATGCGGCTGATTATTCGGCGCCAACGGTCAAAGGAACTGTGCATGTGGGGAACAGTACATTTGCATCCCTTGTTTTGCTCGTATTTATCCAAGTGCTTTACGTGACCATGGTATATGGGCCCATTGCAGCTTTCTTGGTGGAGATGTTCCCTGTTCGTATCCGGTATACCTCCATGTCGCTACCTTACCATATCGGTAATGGGATATTCGGGGGATTGTTACCGGCAGTGGCCACTTACCTGGTTGCGAAGGCGCAGATGGCAAACGAAGTTTTGGGGACTGGCGAGGCTTCCATGCCACATGATAAACCTTATCTTCAAGGATTATGGTACCCAATCATCATTGCAGGTGTAAGTTTCGTAATCGGGTTGCTTTATATCAAGAATAAAAATCGGAACGTCCAATAATCGAGGAGAATTTATGAATACGATAAAAAGAATATTAGGTGTCGTTTGGATTGGTCTTGGCCTTGCAGCAGGATATTACCTGCTGATTAGCCAAGCCTTGCCGCAGTTTCAAAGTGATAAATCAGAAGATTTGGTGCCCGCTATTATCTATACATTCATCCTGATGCCCATCATTACCGGCGGACTGTGCGTATTTGGCTGGTATGCCTTGCAAGGGGAGTATGATAGTTGAACCAATTCTTTTGGCTATTGCAACATTACCCTCAGGTTAAATCCGAAATTGGCATACGAGGTGGCAAACGTCTGTGAAGTATAAGGCCGAACTGAATTGCTGTCGAAGAACAGGCGGATATTGAACCGTTGGTTGATGACATAATCAACCGACGGACGGTAAGAAATGCTCCTGTTGCCCGCCGATACTTCTGCTTCATTGATGTCAGCGCGATATACCATTGTTTTCAGATCATTGAGCGATACGTCCAGTCTGAAATTCAGATCATTGTTCATCTTGAAATTGCTGAACCATCCGAAAGGCATCCTGAATCCTGTGGTACGGTAACCCATGCCCAATACAAAGGACTGGTCACTCAGCATGGCCAATTGGCTGTTTTGCAGGCTGAGGTTCAGGGTACGGGCACGCCGGTATTCTGAGTTTGCCGTGATGTTATTCTTAAACCGAGCATCAAATCCGATGAGTGGGACAAACTGCTCAAAAAGTGATACCTGCTGGAACTGGAATTCGGGCAGGAAATCTTCATTGACATCCCGTTCGGAGGGGAAGCCACTGGTTTCGTTATACCGAATCAGGGAGTTATACCCGTTGATGGAGTAGCGTGTATTATACCCATGACGTAGGGTGAGGGAGGTCAGGAGTTCACTGAAAAGCGGTATTTTGCCTAATCCACTGTACGTCACATTCCAATTCGGGAAAGGGATATTAGGGAAGTTTACCAATTTGCTGCGACTAGCATCCTTACCCGTATACGCCGCTAGGAAAGCATTCACCACCACATCTTGGTTAGTGCGGCCATAGCCATCCGCAAAACCACCGGTCTGCCCAGATGAATTGGGGTTAAGTTGACCCAGTCGTTGGGAAACAGTTTGTCTGTTCTGCTCAAAGGCACGGAAGAGTGACTCGGGGTTCTTAAAGGCCGTACCAATGGAGAAGTATGAGATGCTGTAATTGCCTGTGGTAACGGGTGTAAGGCTTTTGAAGTCGTTTTCCTGAGCGGAGTATTGGAAAGAGGTAGAATAGTTCTTGTTATTCAGCTTCACGGCGGTCAATTCGATATTCAAATCCCTGACAGGCTCTACAAGGGCACGCATGGAAAGGTCTTCCGTCAATGAGGTCATGTAGAGCTGCGTTTGCAAGGTATCCGTGGTAATCCACCCGTTGACTGCCGCTCGCTGACGGATGTCGCGCTGACTGCCGAAAAGGAAGCCCAGTCCGGGGGCGTTATGATCGAAATCATAGCCCATGATGTTCGTCCGTGGTGTGTATCCGGGCAGGAATGTGTTTTCTACTCGTGTATATGCAGCGTTTACGTTCTTGATACTAGTAAGGAGGTTGGTGAAAAACGCTCCCGCTCCGCTCGCGTCCAGCCCCGTGTTTTTACGGATGAAGCCAAATTTATTATACAATCCCGCCATATTGAACGTGGGATTAAGCTGGATGGTACGTGAGTTCTGGATGCTGTTGC
Organism: Parapedobacter tibetensis; assembly: GCF_024704835.1. Taxonomy (GTDB): domain Bacteria; phylum Bacteroidota; class Bacteroidia; order Sphingobacteriales; family Sphingobacteriaceae; genus Parapedobacter; species Parapedobacter tibetensis. Next base: position 111,067 of record NZ_JAMXBE010000001.1, on the reverse strand, counting down.
CCATATCGATATCAGCACTCTGTATAGATAGCAAGGGCTCGGTCTGCCAGTTGAATTGGGCGCCATACCGTGCATCCACATTCACCCAATCCAGCCCTGGTATTTTATGGACGGGCAGCGAGTAGGTAAGGTTCATCATGTGGTTGTAATCGGTGGTACGGCCCAATCGCCAGAAATTGTCCCATAGCGTATCGCGTTTGAGGCCATCCAAGCGTCCATCCGGTTCATCGACGATCGCATAGTTGGTGGCATTGAAATCAAGTTTCAACGACTTACTGAGGTTCCAACTGATACCATAGATGCGGTTCATGGTGAAATTCTTATTATATAAAGTACCCATGCTCGGCAAGAAATTGTCGGGCGAGTTGTCACGGAGTGTATTTTCGTTGTAAATCCTGTTTACGTCTATCCGGAAATGCAACAATGAAGGCACTAAGTTGAAATTGAAATCCCCAAGCAAGCTTTGGTATTTTTTCTTGAAGATGTTTTTAAAGGGTTCCAAATATTTCTCATTACTACTGCTGAAATTGTAATCCAGTGCGGCCCGGTAATTTTTTTGCAAAGAAATTTCCGTAAGGTAATCACGGTGGTAATACTGTGAATAGGCATATGTGGCACTGAAGTTCTCAATATCCCATGGGCGTACGGGTTTTTCTATATTGGTGCGTATCTTGCGGACATTAGTGAGGTTAAAGCTTCTCCGTGTGGTATAATCCTGTGTCACCCGGAGCAAGGAATCGCGCTGGTTTCGTGACAAGTTTGCCAGGGCACTGTTCATTTCGATATCAGGCATCAGCGGATTATATTCCGGTGTGCTGGTCTGGTTGGTGTAGCTGAAGAACAGCGGAATCCGGAGGCCATAATCGGCAGGGAAGAATTTGCCGAGTTCGGCGTTGGTCACAAAATCAAGGTACAAATCATCGCTGCGGCTTCGCTCTCCGATGCGTTGTTCAATGGAACCGAAACCGATGGTGCTTTTGCTGCCAGAAACGGTGATGTTGGCAAAATCGGCAAGCTGGGCGTTCACCCTTGCCATGGCTGCCCATCCGCCCTTGTCGTCGAAATCGGTGAGCCGCATCTCGTCGAACCAAAACAGGCCTGACTTATCCAATCCATCGTCATTCGGTATGCTTGCCTCCGTACCCCGGAGTGGGTTCATTACACCAAGCATATAGAACCGGACTTTGCTAATGTCCGGTTGGCCAAGGATAGTCACCCTATTGGCACCATCGAAATAAGAGAACGGCACATCAATAGGCCAAGGTTGCCCATTGAGTGTCGCCTTGTTGCGCGCCTCTTTGGCATCTTGGAACAGACTGATGCGTACATTCATCCGGTTTTCCTGGGGCCATATCACCTCGGGATCACGCGTGCCGGGCTGAGTGATTTTCAAGGGCATGTCATACTGGTAGTAATTAAATTGGTCGTCCGTGCCCACACGGATGAAGGCCCTGAAGTCCCCATCTTGAAGATTCGGCCCCTCGGCATGGATGAACATTTCCAATCGGCCGTAAGCCCTGAAATCGTTGGTAGCGGTACGGTATGCGGCGCGTCCATATCCATCGCGGAGATTTTTCACGTCCAATGAGAGCGATTGCTCATTAAGCTGTACATTGGTATTCAGGTTGCCCCAGTCCAACTGGCGTTCAATACCGGGGGGCACCACATAGGGGATAGGCTGGCGGTTGCCATTTTGCTCAATATTCACCGCTGCCACCTCTATCGTCGAATTGTCGAGGCTTACATGGCCCATGCTAGGATCGGCAATGACCTTGGCCGTGTTTCGCTCCGAATTATAGCGGCGCCATTCACCCCGTACCAATTGCATTTGGGCGAGCCTTACCACTGCTGTATCGGCAAAATCCGTCATAAACATGCGGATAAAGCGGATGGATTTGAAATCACGGATGTCGCCCACACGTTCTTGGTATTGCGACAGTGGAATACGGAATTGATACCATTTCACCTGTTCGGTAGTCCCATTGGGGAGTCTTACCTCGGCAGTGTGCATGTCGTTGATGTAGTTTTGCCCCACCTGCATATCCTGTGGCTGGAGTGATATGCGGTATTGGTAATATTCCTCAGCCTCGTTCATGTTATTGTCGCGGTTAATATCCTCTCCATCGGGAAGTAGGGTAGAAGCCGACGTTTCCACACCGCCTGTGGCCTGTTCTGGGGTTTTGGAGTTGCCCTCGGGGCCATTGAACCGTTCATACCGCTTGAGGATGCCCGCATTTTGATTGTCGAGGCCTGTCCCCCGGAAATATTGGAAGTTATCCCCGGAAGGATCGTCAGACAAAGCCAGCGCCGCCATGGAGTTGAGTTGGGGCTGCAATTGACTTAGGAAGTTGCTATGGAAACCGCGTTCATCGGCGTCGCTCAATCCATCTAATCCGATATCCTGCCGTGCACGAGCCGCAGGGTCATTGTCAAATGCTTGGATAACTGGCTGGTTACGCGGTACACGTCCCCAGTTGGTTTCATCTATTTGAGAGAGGTCGCCTGAAGGCGACATACCGTTCTCCATCGCCTTTCGCCCGTCTTTAAGGATATCTTCCGAAATGTTCCCCAGGTTGAAATAGAGGTCGCCACCCTGCGACCCGGGGTTAGTGAGGAAAGGATCCATCATCCACACTTCGATAAACTCGATGTTCTGTGCCTCGAAATCCGGTGCATCAATTTTGCGGAACATGCCGCCCCATCTGCTGCGGGGATTGGCTAGGGTACCATCAGGATTGACGCTAGTAGTGGTGTAATTATATGACCCACGGATAGTCGGATAGAATGCCAAATCCAATGTGGATAGGAATATAGGCAATCCCGTGGTCGATTCGCGGAAGGGGAATACTTCCTGTTCGAGCACCTCACGTACACGATGTTTGGACAGCTCGGTGTTGTTAATGTTTGGGGGAGTAAGGTTGATATTCCGGTAAAAAATCGGGTCGATGTTGTAAAACGCCAATCGCGCGCGGTTGAATCCAGAGGCAAGATCGTCCATCAGCTGCGCCTCTGGGAATAGTTGTGGGGTGCCGGAAAGCTGCCAGTTAAAAGCACCCTTGATATCGATGAAGGAGCGACTGTTTTCAAAATCGTCGATATACGAGATACCACTCCTTGTTCCGGCAAAATTTAACGCCCTGGGATGGCCGGGGAGCAATTGGGCAAATTCGCCGTAGAACGAAATGGATGAAGCTTCCTTGGTATCGATAAAGGGAATTTTATCCACCATGCGGGTCAGCCAACGTGAGGGCGAGTTGTATGTCATATCCAGACCCCACATGGTATTCGATATGGGTTCCTCACCGATATTTACCTTTTGCGTGAGCGGCCGTTCGGTCAGGTTCATGATGGTTCCACCAAGTTGGAGCTTGTCATTGACCAGGTAGTCGAGCCTACCACCCACCATGGTGCGTTGTTGGAGACCAAACAGTTGGTTGTTCTCCATTTTGATACGAATGGGTTGTCCGGATTGCAACAGCGCCTGATTGAGGATACGTACACGGCCGATATCGTAGTCGACCATGAAATCCACCCCCTCTTGTAGCGGTGCCGGGCCAGCAAAGACCTGCACTGAACCACGGGGCACATTGATGGCCCCCAATTGGAATTCGGTGCCCACTTCTGATTCATAGGTGCCTTTAATCAAATATCGGTTTTGCTTGGGGAAGAATTGTTGGGCGATTACCTTGGTAGAATCGTATAAGGCCTGGTAGGTGTACTTATCGATTAAGGCCTGTTCGGCGCCCTGAATGAATTGCCTTGCCAAGTCGCTGCCAAAGGGCTCAATCACGGGAAACATCACCTTTCCCCTTTCCGGATCGATGGTCAAGCCGGGAAGGAAATCGAAGAAACCGTCCGGTCGTTGCGAATTTTGTGGGTTAAGCCGGTCCAACCCCGTCAATTGTATCCAAAGTTTATTTTGCGTGTTTTGCCCCTCATACATGGCTGGGCGTTCCACCCCGCTTTCGTCTTCGATACGGAAGATATTGAACCTGAAATTGTTCTGCCCCACACCATAGGCCCCGATGGAATAGATGTTTTTCATCATTAAGTCCCATATCGGCAGGTTTGTTTTCAGTATTTCGTTTTTCAACAACTTGGCAACCAGCATTTGAGGTTGAGAAGGAGTTACGGGTATATCGGTAGAAAATTCCCCCACTTGGTATTCACGGCCACCGGCGGTATATCGGTAAGATACCGCTAGTATTTGGTCATTGTTCAGTGGCATATTCAGGGAAATGAAGCCCAGTCGCCTGTCTACCGTATATTCCGTCCCTTCACGGAGTTTCCGGGCGTAGGTAAGTTTGGCGTAGTTGTCGTTGCGACCGGTGCCACTGAAAAAAGTCTGTACGGCGTTGGACTGTGTTTGCCTGAAATTAGGGTCGTATTCCTGAAGCTGGGGAATAAGCCTGTTTGATAGCTGCTGGTTTGGCTCACCCGGAATCCCCGTTGATGGATATCGGGAGGCACCCTGCTGAACAATGGGATTGTAGGCGTTAACCTCACCCAAATCCATCAATGCCAATACATCCCTTGAATCGTCCACTGAATTGCTCCGGTTGCTTATCCATACCTCAATCTGCGTAATATTCACATCGGTAGTGATGATCGGTGCGATGGAAAGCGCACGATTGAAATTATCGCGGAAGTACTGGGCAAGGAAGTAGTGCTGGTTGTCTTCATATTCATCCGCTTTCAGAGCAAATTCACTTTCCTGTGCGCCATTTTTGATCACAATTTCCCGTTGCTGCGAGCGTTGTTGGGAGAAGATACCCGTAACATTCAACCGTCCGAATTGCAATTGTGTCTTGAGGCCGAATAAAGCTTGGGTACCACTGATGAGTGTGGTATTGAGGGGCATGCTCACATTACCCAATTCTATCCGTCTGATGATGTCGTCATCCTTGCCGGTGTAATCAAGCCGGATTTGGTTTTCAAAGTCAAACTGAGCTTCCGTATTGTAATTGGTCGTTAGTTTCAGCCGGTCGCCAATCTGCCCCGTCAGGTTCATTTGGATACGCTGGTCAAAATCAAAGCCCCACTGCCTTCGCTGCCTTTCGTTGAACATCGGGTTAGCATTCGTGTTTCGCTGGGCCATGATGCTGATATCAGCGCTTCCCCTAGGAATAATGTCAATCGTATTGCCCCCAAAGATTTTTTCGAATGCCTCGCTTTGCACATATATCGTGGGTATCAGTCGATCCTGTCTTGCATTGGTCAATTGCCGGTCAGACAATTCGCGCCAATAATTGCTTTTCAGCAAGCTATTTTCATATTCTTGGAACTCATCGATGGTGAGGTATTGCGGTGGCCGGTATAAGCGGCTGCCCAGTTTCTCACGGATGATGTATTGCCGGGTCAACGGGTCGAAGATAATCTCTCTATTGATATTTGATGGCATGCTGAGATCGAATGCCCCCCTTTTGGGGTATAGATTGAGAAAAGGGAGGTCTTTGAGCGGATAACGGAGCTTTATACTATCACGCTTAAGCGAGTCAATAGCGGTTTGTCCGGCAGTATTGGTTACAATAGCCAGGGAAAAAGGCAGCACCAGCAGCAGACAGCGAAACAGTATTGTTCTTTTCAAAGGTTTAACAATTTAAGTGAAAAACAATTACTGGCTATTTACTGATACCTATTAGAAGTTTGTGTTGTCCGTATGCCGTTATACGATCAAAACGGAATGTGCAAATCATTTTAATGAACTCTAGTGGTAAATGTTTTAATTATTAATTATCACCCGTCTTCCAACCCATCAATACGCTACCGATTCGTCGAATTGGCGTTTTTATGCTGGCTCGGATAGTCATGCAATTTATTTTTTTTAATTATATAATGAAATAAGTTTTTTACAATTTTTTCAATGCTCCCTTGATAAGTGCTTCTACGGTCATCTCTGGATTGTTTTGTGCAATCCCTCCCAATACTTTTTCCACCTGTGTACGGGTAAATCCCAGCATTACCAAAGCACTGAGCGCCTCCTCCGGGACACTTTGCTGCCTTGGCCCGGCAATCAACGCGTCTGGCCCTTGTTTTTTGAGCTTATCCTGCAATTCCAGCACCATGCGCTGGGCCGTTTTGGGGCCAATGCCTTTGATCCGTTGGATTAATGGTACATTTCCATTAATGATGGCCAATTGGATTTCATCCGGCGTGATGGAAGAGAGGATCATCCTTCCGGTACCGGGACCTATCCCTGACACCGATATGAGGTGCTCAAACAAACGACGCTCACCCTCTTCTGCAAAGCCATAGAAGGTATGGGCATCTTCCCGCACCTGAAAACTGATGAATAGCTTGCATTGTTCGACATCCTTGATTTGCGAATAGGTATGCAACGAGATGTGCACATGATAACCCACGCCACCTACGTCGAGCACAACGTGGGTGGGCGCCTTATAAGCCAATTTGCCGTTTAGGTATTCGTACATAGCTGTTTCTTAGTTGGGTTGTTTTATCATGGATATGTACATACTACTTGGTTCTTCTTGTCTTTTTGTCGGTAACGATTTCTCTTGACAGTACATCCACCACAGCGATGGTGACCATGTTGACGATTTCGCGCACCGAGCTGTCAAGCTGCAGCACATGGACCGGTTTGTTCATGCCTAATAGAATAGGGCCCACAGCTTCCGCATTACCGATCTCCTGCAGCAATTTATAAGCGATATTACCCGATTCCAGGTTGGGGAATACCAAGGTATTGGCAGGGTTTCCATTCAATGAGCTGAAGGGGAAATTGGATGCAAGCAGGTCGCTATTCATGGCAAAGTTAGCCTGCATATCGCCATCCACCAAAATATCCGGATACTTTTCATGGAGTATTTTCACTGCCTCGCGAACCTTCTCTGGCACGTTTCCACTGTTGGATCCGAAGTTGGAGTAGGAGAGGAGCGCAATCCGGGGGGATACGTTCATTTTTTTGACCGCTTCATGCAAGAGCATGGTGATGTCTACCAGTTGTTCGGCTGTTGGGTCTGCGTTGACCGTAGTATCCCCGAAGAATACGGGGCCTTTGGCGGTAAGCATCATGTACATGCCCGCAAGCTTGCTGCCGGGTTGTGTGCCGATAACATGCAAGGCCGGCCGAATGGTGGTGGCGTAGTTTTTTGTAAGGCCCGAAATGAGCGTGTCGGCCTCACCAAATTGCACCATGCTAGCCCCGAAGTAGTTCCTGTCAAGCATGAGTTTCCGCGCGTCGAGGAGGGAAATGCCTCTCCTTTGTCGTTTGGCATACAGGAACTCTACATATTTCCCGAAGCGTTCGGTTCCCACTTCATCCAAGGGACTTATGATATCGACATCATCCAAATCAAGCAGATTGTCTTTGATGAGTTGGTTGATTTTGGCTTTGTTGCCTAGTAAAATGGGAACGGCTATTCCCTCCTCTTTCACGATTTGTGCGGCACGTAGGGTTTTATAATTATCGGCTTCGGCGAAGACCACCCGTTTAGGATCACGTTTGGCCGCTTCGCTGAGATTACGCATGATGCGGTCATCCTGACCCAGGCGCTGCCGCAACTCTTCGTAATACTTGTCCCAATCGGTAATCGCTAACCGTGCAACGCCGGAATCGATGGCTGCCCTCGCCACCGCCGGAGCCACCACGGTAATCAGGCGCGGATCTGTGGGCTTGGGGATGATGTAGTCAGGCCCAAACTTAAGGTTATTGGTGTTGTAAGCCTGATTTACGGATTCTGGCACGGATTGTTTGGCCAATTCGGCAATCGCTTTTACGGCCGCGATTTTCATTTCCTCGTTGATGGAGGTGGCACGGACATCAAGTGCACCGCGGAAAATATAGGGGAATCCGAGCACATTGTTCACCTGGTTGGGGTAATCCGAACGGCCCGTAGCCATAATTACGTCCTTGCGCGTTTTCACGGCTAAGGGATAAGCAATTTCGGGATCGGGATTGGCCATGGCGAATACAATGGGGTTTTTGGCCATGCTCTTGAGCATGTCGGCTGTCATCACGTCTCCTTTAGAGAGGCCGATGAACACATCCGCACCCTTCAGTGCCTCACCCAGCGTATCAATAGCTTGCCTTGTGGCGAATTCGGCCTTGGTGGCATCCAAGTCTGGGCGACCCTGACGGATGCAGCCTTTGCTGTCGAGCATCACGATGTTCTCCTTACGGGCTCCCAAAGCCACATACATACGTGTGCATGAAATCGCGGCAGCACCGGCGCCATTTACCACAATTTTTACTTTTTCTATTCGCTTTTTCTGTAGTATGCAGGCATTGATTAGCGCTGCGCCGGAGATGATGGCTGTTCCATGCTGATCGTCATGCATCACCGGGATTTTCATTTCCGCTTTGAGCCTACGCTCTATTTCAAAGCACTCAGGCGCCTTGATGTCCTCCAGGTTTATCCCGCCAAAGGTAGGTTCTAGGCATTTAACGATGCGTACAAACTCATCCACATCTTTGGTGTCCAATTCGATATCAAATACGTCGATATCTGCGAAAATTTTAAAGAGCAGGCCCTTGCCTTCCATGACGGGTTTACCAGCTTCAGGGCCGATGTCTCCCAAGCCCAATACGGCCGTTCCGTTGCTAATGACAGCCACCAGATTGCCTTTGGCGGTATATTTATAGACATTTTCCTTGTTTTCGGCTATCCTTAGACAAGGTTCAGCCACTCCGGGGGAATATGCCAGTGAGAGGTCACGCTGTGAATGAGTCGGTTTTGTTGGTATAACAGCAATTTTGCCAGGTCTCCCTTTCGAATGGTAGTCTAGGGCATCTTGCTTACGATTAGTTTTGCTCATGTTATAATTAAGGTTCTGCTACAGCATTCTTTTGCAAAGGTAAAATACTTTTGGGAGAACAAGGGTGAAAAGAATAAATCATTTCAACGTATCCAGTAACCGAAACATCCGCTTCCGCATGGACTGTGCCGAGCCTTGGTAATTATTGACCAGCAGGGCAAACACTAAGGGCGTTCCATCTTTCGCCGTATGGTAACCCGTATAGCCCAGTACTCCGCCTATGGTGCCGCTTTTCATCTTCATGCCATTGTAAGTGGGCAGGCTTTCATGGAAACTTGCAAACCAGGGCTCGCGGCGTAGGGAAGCCATGATACGCGCCAAGGCGTTGGTCGTGATCCGGTTTTCGGGCGAGAGGCCACTACCATCGAAGATTTTGAGCTCCCCGGGGGCAATACCCAATTTCCCTGCCCAGAAATCGCGCAGCTTTTCCGCACCATCACGGGTGTCGGTCTTGCCTTCCATTTGGAAGGCGATGGCTTTGAGCAGGGCTTCGCCATATAGGTTAACGCTTTTCTGATTGAACCAATAGACCAGCTCACTGAGCGTGGGTGAGCGATGGGTATGTAGTATGGTGCCGCCATTAGGTACTTCACTGCCGGCAAGCAGGAGTAGGTGTGTAGTGGTGGGGGTGCCCATTTGGCTGATATGGGCTTGCTCCAAGGCATGATGCAGCTGATAGGCAGCATCATAAGCGCCATCCGGTATGGATAAATATATGGTTTTTTTTAAGTCGATGCCGTAGGTGCCTCGCAGGTAGATGCGCGAAGAATATGGGGCGGCAAAGGCATATACGTTGTCTCCCGTACCACGGTTTCCCGTAACGGTTTCATTGACCAGTTGCAGGTAACTGATATCTGCGGTGGTATTGGCGATGCTTGTTGAGGCGTCCGATGCACGGCCGGGAATGAAATTGACCCCTACGGAATTCTCCCGCCAATTGAGGGCAGATACGCCCGCTCCATAATAGTTGCCCATATCTTGCCAGGTCCAGCCCCGAGGTGCGGTCTGGCCGCTATAAAGCCGGTCGTCACCCACAACAGTACCTTCGATTTTCCGAATGCCTGCAGCTCGTATGGCCTGCACCCAAGCAGCAAGTAATGCCGTATCCGTAGTTTGGGGAAAGCGGTCGCTGCCCAATGAGGGATCGCCGCTACCCCGGATGACGATGTCACCATTCAATGTGCCCGTGGCATCGATTTTTCCGGTATAAGACAGCGTTGTTTCAAAGGAATATTCCGCCCCAAGGATATGGTATGCCGCCGAGGCCGTGACGGTTTTGAGCGTGGATGCAGGAGCCATGCCCAGTTTGTCGTTTTTGGAAAAGACCACTTCACCCGTATTGGCGTTGATGACCGTAATGGCGGCCATACCATTTGCAAGGCTTTCATGCGATTCGAGCGTGCTGAAGGCTGTTGCGATCTTTTGAGAGATGGGTTGGGCTGATGCCGGGGAAACAAGACAAAGGATAGCTAATATAGGTAACACAAATTGTTTCATTATTCATTGGATTGATAAGGGCTAAGGTAGCCAAAAGATACCGGTCGTCAAAAGATTGATGATTTCATGGTTTGGTATGCTTTGGCTTGCCAGGTAAACGAGCGGCCACAGAAGCAGGCAAGACTGTGCAGGGCGGCAAAAAGAAAAAACAAAATATTTCCTAACTTGCAGCCCTCAAAAATAACAATAATGACCTTTAAAGAAAAACTGGCTGCACTCCGCGGCATGATGAAACAACAACATATTGACGCTTACATTATCCCCTCATCCGATCCGCACATCAGCGAGTATCTGCCCGACCATTACCGGTGCATTGCCTGGGCATCGGGTTTCACGGGATCTGCAGGCACATTGGCCATCACCCAAGAATTCGCGGGCCTATGGACGGATTCGCGGTATTTCGTGCAGGCTGCCGACCAATTAGCCGGAAGCGGCTACGAGCTGATGAAACTAAAGGTGCAGACGGCTCCGGAATTTGCCGATTGGTTGGCGCAAACATTGCCTAAAAATGCAGTGGTGGCATTTGATGGTAAGCTGGCCTCGGTATTGCTGGCCCAGGCGATTGAAGAACGGTTGGTGCCTAGGGGTATTGCGGTAAAAAGTGCCATTGATTTACTCACCCCCTTGTGGCACGACCGACCGGCCTTGCCCACTTCCCCTGCTTACTTAATTTATGAGACCATAACGGGAGCGACGACAGCCTCCAAACTCCAGCGGTTGCGCAAGGAAATGGAGCGGAGTGGGATAGGGGCACACTTCATCTCCTCGCTTGATGACGTGGCTTGGCTCTTCAATATCCGGGGAAGCGACGTGGCCTGCAACCCGGTAGCCCTGGCCTTTGCGTTGATTACGGATACAACAGCCATACTATTTATTGACCAGGGGAAGCTGACTGATAAGGATAAAACATCCCTGCAGGAGGCCGGTGTCACGGTTGAAGACTATGCTGAAGCCGAAAATGCGCTTGCCCACTTAGACACTGGGTTGGTACTGCTAATCGACCCTAAGCGGACCTGCTTCGACTTTTATAATCGGATTCCTGATGAGGTAACTGTTCTCGAAAAAACAAACCCGACAACACTATTCAAGGCGGTAAAAAACAACGTGGAGGTGACGCACACCCGCCATACCATGGTGAAAGATGGGGTGGCTCTCACCCGGTTTTTCAAATGGCTGGAGGAAACTCTTGGTAACGAACCCATCACGGAAATATCCTTAGCTGAAAAACTGCGTGGTTTCCGGGCTGAGCTAGAAGGTTTCGTGGGGGAGAGTTTTGATACCATCGCCGGATATCGGGCCCATGGCGCATTGCCACACTACAAAGCCACGCCTGAAAGTAACAGCGCGTTGTTGCCCGAAGGCTTGTTGTTGGTAGATTCCGGCGGGCAATACCACACCGGCACCACTGATATCACCCGCGTGGTGTCACTTGGCAATGCTTCCGAGGCGGAAAAAACCGATTATACACTTGTACTGAAAGGAATGATCGAAGGGAGCACCGCTGTTTTCCCTAAGGGTACCCGTGGATACCAACTAGATGCCATCACCCGGAAACCGCTTTGGGACCACCTGCGCAACTATGGCCATGGCACGGGTCATGGGGTGGGTTTTTTCCTCAACGTGCATGAAGGGCCGCATACCTTCAATTCGGCTGCCGTGGACGTGCCGGTCGAACCGGGGATGATTACTTCCATTGAACCGGGATTGTACCGCGAAGGGGAATACGGTATCCGTATAGAGAATCTGGTGTTAAGTGTCGACCACCAAGACACATCCTTTGGCCCGTTTATGGCCTTTGAGACGTTGACCCTATGCTACATCGATACTTCGTTAATCGACACTTCGCTACTTGATGCGGTACATATCGCTTGGCTGAACACCTATCATGCCATGGTATATGATAAACTTGCACCTCATTTGGAAGCGGTGGATCAGCGATGGCTGAAAGAAAAAACGCAAGCTATTGGATAAGGACTAAAAACGGAAGCGCCGATCGCCGGGAGGCAATCGGCATCTTCCTACCTATTAAAACAAACCAAAATCTTGATGGCCCTTGGGCCTTATTATCATATGATAAGGCAAATGAATGCCTAATATTCAACCCTTTTTTGAATCTTCCTAAGTCGTAATGGGAATTGATAGTTCTTGGTATCAGATTCTCAGGGAAAATCACCCTTAACCGGTTGACTGCTTGTGCAAATGTAACGCTAAATATTATCTTTTCATAGTTAAAAATTGTTAAAATGTTATGGCATAATGGACAAATTAGCTTTCAGTGGTAAATCGCGAGAGGAGGGGCCTATCATGATACGGAAATCACCGGGTTCGACAAGGATATTCATATCCACATCGAGCATTTGCAATAGATCCGGGGTGATATCAAAAGACAGCTCCTTGCTTTCCCCTGCTTCTAGATGCACGCGCTGAAATCCTTTGAGTTCCAGTACCGGGCGCGATACACTGCTTAACAAATCACGGATATAGAGTTGAACGACTTCCTCCCCAGCAAGCTTACCGGTATTCGTAAGGGTAAATGAGGCGACGGTGGTTTCGCCTTGGTCGACGGACTGCTTATCCAATCGAAGTTTGCTGTATTCAAATGTCGTATAGCTCAATCCAAATCCAAAGGGAAACAACGGTTCACCGCTCAGGTTGTTGTAATCGTCTCCCCTTCCGGTGGGTTTATGGTTGTACACCAAGGGTAATTGTGCTTCATGTATCGGATAGGTAATAGGTAGCCTACCCGCGGGGTTATAGTCGCCAAACACGATATCCGCCACCGCATGGCCACCTTCTTCACCCGGATACCACACATTTAACACAGCGGAGGCGTCATCCAGCCATTCCCCCATGGTAATGGCGCTGCCACCTACGAGCAAAACGACTACCGGCTTGCCCGTTTCGCAGATTGCGTTGATCAGCTCTTCCTGGTTTCCGGGCAGTGATAGCATGGCCCTATCAAGAAATTCACCTTCTTCGATTCCTGCGGCGATGATTACCATATCCGCTTGTTGCGCAAGTTGTGTTGCCTTTTCGATTTCTTCCCGATGATTCGTGACCACCCCATTATCCCATACCAACTTGATGTGTGCGTTGCCACGGTTTTCATGAAATTCAATTTTTATCGTGTATGCTTTGCCTTCTTCCAGGGTTACGGTCTCGGTTGTTGTATGGTAACTCTCTTTTCTCCACCGGTCGATCAACAGCTCGCCATCAATGTAAAGCCTGAACCCATCGTTGCCTTCCAGTCCAATGCGGTAATCGCCAGTTTCAGGAGGAGTTAATTGGCCTTCCCAACGGATGGCATAATGGTCTAGTGGAAGCTTGGGGTCGGGCGCAAATAATGTCCACGAAAAATTGATGGTTTCATCGATGCGCTCCAACACCGGATTACCTTGATAGGTGACGTTATCAAAATACGTGGCCTTTAATCCCCTTCCTCCCGCATGACTCAGAAAATCGGTCGGTACTGGATGTACGTTTTCCGTCTTTCGGCTGGAGCCTTTGGTATATTGGACGGTTAGGTTGTCGCCAGCACGACTTTTAATCCCTTCCAAAATCGACACCTTACCGTTGCCCGGACCACTGTAGCCGCCTAACCGGGCTTCGGTAGCGTCTTCACCGATGACGAGTATCGTATTGATGTCGGAACTGATGGGCAACGTCTGATTATCATTTTTTAATAGCACGAATGATTCACGGGCCGCTTTCCTTGCTATACCCTTATGGCTTTTGTCAGTCAGGAGCTTCTCGGCTTCATCCACATAAGGGTTTTCAAATAAACCAAGCTCAAATTTTGCCCGCAACACTCTTGAAACTGCATCATCTATGCGTGCTTTGGGAATGGTGCCATCGAGAAAAGGGGGGATGAACAATTTATAATGCTCATATTCGGTTTGGAAAATCACGTCCAATCCATTGGTGATCGCTTGTGCGGAAGCCTCGGGATAGTCATTAGCCGTATAATGCAGCACGTTGGCACCCCCCACGGCACTAGCGTCTGAAATCACAAAGCCAGTGAACCCCCATTCGCCTTTCAGTTTTTTGTTGAGCAACCAGTCGTTCGCGGTAGCTGGCGAACCATCGACAGCATTATATGCTGTCATCACCGAGCGGCTTCCACCTTGATGGAATGCTGCTTTGAACGGCACGAAATGAGTTTCTTCCAGAAAGCGTTCGCTGAAGTGGATGGGGTAGCTATCACGCCCCCCATCGCCCACATTGGCCACGAAGTGCTTGGGTGTGCTGATGATGTTTTGGCGCTCGAATGCGCCTACAAAAGCCACACCTATGGCGGATGATAGGTAGGGATCTTCGCCATAAGTTTCTTCCGTGCGGCCCCAGCGCACATCATTGGCTAGGTTCACTACAGGTGTCAATATCTGGCGGATGCCCCTTGCGCTGGTCTCCTTGGCGATGGCATCGGCCACTTCACCCATTAGGACGGTATCGAATGTGGCAGCAAGGCCGATGGCTTGGGGGAAGGCGGTGGCGCCTTCGCGTACCAATCCATGCAATGCTTCATCAAAAGCCAGCATGGGAATGCCCAGACGGGTTTCCTCCATGAAATACCGCTGAATGGCATTCACCTTCTTAGCCAATGTCAATGCATTCTCCGTGGCGTTATAGCTGAGCAACTGTCCTGCAGCCCCACCGCCTTTTGTACCGGCGCTTACTTGAAAACCAAACAGACCGTTTTTATACTGTTGTTTATCCACACCGTCTAAATCGCCGGGAATCATGAAAAGTTGCCAGAATTTCTCTTCGGGGGTCATGCGCGCAAGCAGGTCCTTCACCCGATCTTCGATGGGTGCATGAGGATTTTTATAAACCGGGGTTTGCTGGGCCCTTCCCAATAACGTGGTTAAGATGACGAGGGATATAACAATAATGATGCGATGTGACATTTACGATAAGGTGATTGTAATTATAATTGAGCGGATGATCGGTATGCTCATGTCCGTTCAATGACTTCTTTTGACTTCATCGATGGCATCGAGCATCCCCTTCCGGTAGGTGTCGAGTGTAAGCTCCCAAAACATGATGCCACCCAATTTCTTTTCGATGGCATAGGTTGTTTTAGCCCGAACCGATCGCAGGTCGTCACCCGTGGCGTACCGATTAGCAGCCTGGTTGTACCAATAAGGGGCCTCTGCCTGCTCATCGTAAAAGTATTCCCAACCGTTCTCAGGCACCAGCTCGGTTTCATACCGTTTAAAATGATAGCCGCGGGTATGTTCACCGGTTTGGTATCTTCCGTTATTCGCAGATGCCACATTTTTCCAAATCCGGGTATAGAAAGCAGCACCAATAACCAGTTTTTTTGCTGGAATACCCAAATTTAACAAATACTCCACCGCACGGTTGGTAGACTCTTCATCCGGATTGGTATGATATAACGGCGTGTGATGTCCAGTCACGGTAGCGTAGCCATTTACCAAGTCGTAACTCATGATATTAACCCGATCTACCAGTGGCATCACTTCATTCCATTCGACCGACTGATCCAGGAATTTCTGAAATCCGCCGGCAGCAAAACTTAACTCCTGCTTTTCACCCAATACGGTCCTCAACTCCTTCACCAATGCTGTAAAATTCGCTCGGTCTGCTGGCTCATAGGGATGGCCCGGATGGCCTTCAATGGCCGGATATTCCCAATCCAGGTCAATGCCATCGGTTCCAAAATAATCATTAACCTCCTTCACGGAGCGGGCAAATAATTGCCTGCCTTCAGACGTGGAGAAGGCATCGGAACAGGGCTCACATCCACCCCATCCACCAAGGGAAAGCATGACCTTCAATGTTGGATGTTCCCGTTTCAATTCCACCAAATGTTTTATCGTTACGGTATCTCCGGCATTATCCACATGCAGTCTACCGTCTTTCAAATGGCAGAAGCTGAAAATGATATGAGTCAGTTTATGAATATCATAGTTGCCTATTTCCTTTTCATCGCCGGTATAGTAAGCGATTACCGCGATGTCATTGGGCTGCTGCGCGTTTGAATGGCTGGCAACCAATAGTAATGTTAACGTATATACGGATATGAGGAATTTTTTGCAGATCATGATCGCAGGCTAAACGGACAATTTAAACGTTATGGCATGGTTGAAAGATTGGTTTTGCTGCACTTTTTTAGGGATGGAAACCTCTATTTCGTTCCCTACGGTTTTCCACTTCAAGGCCCGATCTTCTCCAAGGATTTCCACTTTTTTAACCGGGAAGTTTTCTGGAATAGGGAAACGGTAGGTATTCGATACCGTGACCTTTTCAGTTTCAGACAAGCTGAATACATAACTGTGCTTTTGGTCCTTGCTTTGGGTGTAATAAAACGCATCGCTCGAATAAGGTGCGATGGGGCGGGTGTTATAAATTCCGTCACCATTTAACGCCATCCATTTACCAATGGCTTCAAGGCGTTCGTAGGCCACCGGATCCCAGTCGCCATGCGGTCCGGGGCCGATGTTGAGCAGGTAATTTCCACCCCGCGATACAATCTTGATGAGGGTATGCACGATGTCACGGGCGGGCTTGTAGGTGTCATCGGGCACGTAGCTCCATGAATTGCCCATGGTGATACAGCTTTCCCAAGGGATATCAAGAGGTTGTGCTGGCACCGTCTGCTCGGGGGTTACGTAATTTTCAAATTCGCCAGCTACCGTGCGGTCTACTACAAGGATGCCGGGCTGATTTTTACGGGCCATTTGCGCGATGCGCGGCATGTCAATATCCTGCTCGGTTTTTATTGTTCGTTGCCAATCCACCGTTGTATCCACACTGGCGAGTGGGCGGACCCAGCCCCCATCAAGCCACAGGATATCCACCTTGCCATATCCGGTCATCAGTTCCTCGATCTGGTTATAGGTGAAGTCCCTAAATTGCTGCCAACGTTCAGGATATTTTAGCGGGTCGTAATTGACATTGCGGTCTTTGGGCGGGAAGTAAGGCCACCAGTAATATTCCGTGTGCCAATCGGGTTTGGAAAAATATGCGCCTACTTTGAAATTATCGGCACGGAAAGCGTTGAAGATTTCTTTGGTCACATTGGCGCGTGGGTTTGTAGAAAACGGGGTCTTGGTATCCGTGATGTTATAATTGTTCTGTTTCGTATCAAACATCGCAAAGCCGTCGTGGTGCTTGGTGGTGAAGACCACGTATTTCATCCCTGCCTGTTTGGCTGCTTCGGCCCATTTTTCCGGATTGAAATCGGTCGGATTAAAAGTCGTCTGCAGGTTTTCATAGGCTTTTACGTAGTCAACGTAATTGCCGGCATGTTCGCCTCGGCGCTGTGTCCAGCCTTCATCTTCCGGGCAGAGACTCCAGCTTTCCACGATGCCCCATTGGCTGTAGGTGCCCCAATGCATGAAGAGGCCGAATTTGAGATCCTGCCACTCGGCAAGGTTTTGTTGGACGGCCGGATCTGATGGAGGGATGTATCCGGCAGAAACGTTGTGGTGTTGGGCGCTGGCCTTAGTGGATATTGCCGTAGACAGTATAATGCTCAATAGCATGATCATTAAGGGCCTTAATGCCTTGCCGTAGTAATTAGGGTGGTGTTGTTGTAATGCGCTATTCATGTTTATTATATCAATTGGGTTCAATGTATATGTCAAGATTCAGATCATAATTAAATTCTATAACTCGATCCAAAAATAGCAAAAATTGGTTCATTAACTGCGATTATACGTCGCTTATCTGTAGAAATGACAAATTCCCAACGCGCTTTTGCAGCACTTGCGTACCAAAACTTTAAGTCTTATCTTTGTTAGACAACACAAAAACGATGGCAACACTGACGGTAAATATCGATGACCAAGGTGCTGAACGGAAAGTCAAGGCGCTGCTGGATAAATTAGGCCTGAGCTATTCCATCAACCCAGAGGGTTCGGCCTACAACTGGTGGGAAGACGAGCTGTTGGTACAGGAATTGGATAAACGATCACAGGATTTGAAGTCAGGCCAAGATAAGGGCGTGTTCTTTGCGGAAGTGAAGGGGCGTTTGCTTTCCAAATAAGAAAAACAACCTCTTGAACCATGCCTAATGCCGTCGCTGATGTAATAACACAATCAAGTCATTTTGTACTGGCGCTGTCGTATATTGTTTGCTTCCACCACTGTGAAGGCATTTTCGAATACGATATCGGTCGTCTCCATCAAATGTTGAAGCATCTGGCCAGCAAATAGCGGCTCAAGGCCTTTATCTCGAAAATAGATGACTGCGGGAGGATTATCTAAACCATGACGGTAAATGATTTCGCCATAGTCACTGTCAAACGTCAGTATTATCCGATTCTCCCGTTGGGCTATAGCGACAACTTCATTGTCCGCGATGCCAAACATTTCCTCAGCAATACTTTTTACGTCTAATTTTAGCACTCGCAATAACTTGATGCTCGGAAACGGAAAATTCTCATTTGCCAGAAATGTCACATTAGGCAGTTTTGGTCAACGAAAAAAACAGTTCGTTTTTCAGGCAATCCCTGAGGTAGGAAAACACTGCTTTGATGTGGTCGGCTTTCAGTTGTGGGTAGCTTTCCAGCAATTGCTGTTCAGTCCACCCGGAAGACAACAGTTCGAGAATCAACTCAACAGAAATACGAGTACCCTTTATTGTTGGCTTCCCAATCAATATATTTTTGTCCGAAACGATGTAATCTTGCCAAGCCATGGTTTCTTATTGTTAATTCACAACACATTACAAAGATACTAATAATCGGTGATTAAACAACGTGAATATTCGAAGCTGTTTTCATAGATTACACTGATGGAAAGATCGATGATGCTGGAGATGTGCGTATGATAAGCGCATGTAAAGTACATATCAAGTACTATTGAAGTACTGGTAAAGTACGGTACGACCTGCACGCCATGCGCTTTGCATGGGCATACCCCGTGCTTTTAGGGCGCATTCACACATTAGATTCCATACATTTCTCTCACACACCTTGAACCATACGTACTTGAGAGGATAAAATGATTTCGCCAAAGGTAACAGTCAAACTCCTTGGCTCAGCTTTATATTCACTCAGGACTAGTTGTCGGGCTGGTATTCATGCGACAATGGTATAAGCCTCGCAGACAAATCCGGATCTTCCATATCCCTATCCAACGGGAATATCGGCCGCGGGATGCGTTTATAAGGCAGCGCTTCCAGGTTTTGGTCCACACCGCCCACGGTCAATGCCATGACCCAATCACCCCGCATGTCGTATAGTTCGGGTACTAGGTAACCGATTTTCACCATGAGGATATCGGCTTCCCTCGGCTTGAGGCCAAGGTCGGTGAAGTCTTGCTCCCTATGATAAGGTTTGCGCTTTTTCGTGACGATGATGTAGTTGTTGTCGGTTTTTACCACAACTTCCACCTCGGCATTCCGGTCGCCTTCCTTGATGGCATGCACCGTGCCGCTCAATTTCAGGGGCGGGGCGAACCGGTTATCCACCAGTGCGCCGACGAGGCCTTCCACGGGACTCCCTACCCCCGCCTCCAACGCTTTTTCCACCAGATCAGGGCCAGGTAAAGAAGCATAGATGAACGTTGGGCCGTTTGGGGATGCGAAGGAAGGATTGGCCAGCACATCGGTAAGCGTCCTGGTTACGTCGCCAGCACCTCCGGCGGTGGGATTGTCACCCATATCGCTGATGATGAACGGTTTTTTGGTGCTTTTCAATGCTTGAGCCAAGGCATCATCCAACGTAGTTGTTGGCGCCACGAAGTCAAATTCATGTCGGACGTCCCAGAATTTCGTAGCCAGCGCTTCGGCGGCCGCCTTTACCCCTGCCTCATCATCACCCACCACTATTACATTCGCATGGTTGCGGGGTTCATCGGCCCATGGGTAGCCCATCCAGATACCGGCATCCACGATTCCCTTCCGGGCTGCTGTCGGCTCCACGGCGGCATAGAGGCTTTTGCCCGGCTCTATCCGTGTACTGGTCTGTTCGCCGGCCAAAAGGATTGGGATTCGGACCAAGGCCTTATATGCGGGTTTGCCCGTGCCGGCCACCAACCTGTCCACCAGGTTTCGCACGGAACGTTCTTTGGATTCCATGGCATCTTCATGGGGAGCCAATCGGTAGCAGGTAATGATGTCTGAATATGCGGCAAGCGTTTCGGTGACACAGCCGTGCAGGTCCATGCTGGTGGAAATGACCGTTTCGGTGCCGACCACCTCGCGGACACGTGTGATGAGATCGCCCTCGGCATCGTCTAGTCCTACGACGCTCATGGCACCGTGGATGTCAAAAAATATACCATCATACGGGAGGTTCTTTTCCAGCGAATCCAGCATCTCTTCCACCAACGCCTCGTAGGCTTCCCGTGTCACCGCACCGCCGGGGATAGATTTCCCGGTCAATGTAGGTACCCATTCCGCCGCCTCTCGCAGTTCCGAACCTTCGGCGAAGAACGGATAGTTGGCAAAAATTTCGTTCCCTCTTTTCGGGTGGAATGCGGCGGTATCCGTGGTTGCAGGCGAAAACGTACTTGATTCGATGGCTAGGCCAGCAATGGCAATCTTCGGTTTCAGGGAAGAGGATTGCGTGCCGGTATCGTCGCAGCTATTGAGGAATAGCGATGCAGCGATGGCGATTAAGAAGGAGCGCTGGTTCATGTTTGCATATTTGATGATTACTATCAGTGACTCGGGACTAAGTTAATGATTACCTACGGTAAAGACAACTATTGCAGTCGTGTCTGGCACTGATAATACAGGTATTAAACACTTACTGAAACGTGGCTAATACGTGGCTAATAGGTGGATGAAGGGTGGCTAAACCGTGGCTTACCTATAGCAGTCGTTTACTTTTCCCGGGACTACATAATAACCTTATCCCGTCCGAGATAGTTTGGTGTGCCAACCATCGGGTGTGTTGGCCAAATCAGCGTTATAAATGACTATACTTTGGTAAGATTACGCAGTTGCTACCCTGGAAAATATATGATTCATAAATTTGCTTTATTGGTTTCAGCTTCCAGTACGTAAACGCCCGGGTACCATGGTATATTTGCTGTGCACGGATGGTTTTCATCGGCAATGAGTTGGCGGATTTTTATGATAATGGTTTCCCCGGGTCATATGTGCTGCCCAAATTAATGGCCGATATAATGCCGGAACCTGTATAGTTTTCCGTATACCCTCCCGGTAGAAACTGTTTCAATCGGCCAATGTCTTTTGCTTTGAATTGGACCAAAGGTCCGGCAGGGCAGCCATCCGATTCACGTAGAAATGTCACCCTGAAAGCGTTTTCTTTAAATACGCTGTCTTTTTTCTCACATGACGGCAGCGTAAATAACAAGGTGGCAACAAAGATAAAGGATAGTAATTTCTTCATGACTAGAGTCTTTAGAGTAATCTGTTTTACTCATCAACAAGCTCAACAACCGGCTGGCCATCTACACATTGGGGTGGCTTTGCAAAGCGTTTGCAGGTCTCGTACTCGCATGGTGTATTTTCGAGATAAAGCTTTCGTTCCATAAGCTGGTTGTATATCGTGAGCTGGTCAAAAAAGATTTTGGTGTCGATAGTTTTATGGGCGGCTATCCCTTCATAACAGCAACCTGTTTTGAGGAATTGGGAGAACCAGGCATCGGCATCGGTGCAGGGGACATCGTGATAGAAGTTGATGATTTTATCGTGTCTTATGGGAAGCTCAGCATTGATTTCTTCCAGGGTCAGCTGTTGAGCGAAGACCAGCGTGGCTACCTCGTTATCACAGACTCTCCGTAAAGGTGGGTTGTGCTCCGGCGGTTCTACGATGATTCCTTCCCTGATAGCTGCTTCCAGCGCTTTGGACGAATTGGATTGATAACGGTCGCTTAATTTGCCAAATGCATGTTGAATGGAAGGATGTACAAGAAAATAAAAATTTGCTGCCATAACAGTTTCGAACGCGTCAATATCCGTGCAGGGAACCGACTGGCTGAGTTGCTGCATTTCCAGAAACGTCTGATAGGCTTGTTCAGACCAATAGTCATAAGATTCCCTTCCATTTTTCTGACAAGAAAGCAACAGTGCAATGACTATTGCATAAATAGCGGAATATTTCATGGTTTTGTCTTTTTAGCTATAATGAATAACGAAGGCCGCAAGGGAAATGCGACATAGCAAGTAGCACTTTTCTGGTATAATATCCGGAAAATTGGGGTAAGGCATTGATTATCTTTGCAATTGAAATCATGTAGGAGAGCTAATATTCCTTAATTGATATTCATCAACCGATTGGTCAATACCAAGAGATGTGGGTATTGTGTAACGTGCTGACGCAAAAATTGGTTTAGCTCCGCCATGTTGTGGATATAAGAACCCAATACGATATCCTCATCACCATCATGGTCTACATCGGCTACTTCCATGCACAGCCATTTGCCGGTAGCGGCTTCTTCAAAGGAATGAGGTTTGAAATCCAAGGAACCTCCGTTGGAAAAATACACAAATCCGTTACCCGGCTCATCCTCACCAGCATAGAATGCAATGGCAGCGATATCCAGATCGCCATCGTTATCGAAATCACGGGCTACCGCTTTGGATGCGCCGTGCAACGGGAAAAACCAAGCCTCATGGAAGTTAAAGCTACCATCATTCAAATATATACGCACACCATGGAAATTCTTGTCGACACGGGAATAGTCCCAATTGTCACCATTGGTTAAGAGAATATCCACGAGCCCGTCGTTGTTGAAATCTGCTAGTTCAAAGTATGACGAACCGAAAACCGGATCGAATTGTAAAATGCGTTTCTCCTCAAATCGTCCACCGCCTTGGTTGTAGAAGATGGATATCCCTTCCCATGCCTGGCCCATAAACACCATTAAATCCGGTTTCCCATCCCGATTGAAATCGCCGATCCGAACATTGAGAGCGCCCGGTAGGGTGCTCAACAAATGTTCTTTGTCTGGCTGGAAGTTGTCGTACCAGGATAGTTTTCCGGTATGATTTCCAAATCCGCAAACGATCAGGTCTTCTCGTTCATCCCCGTTTAGGTCAGCCACGGAAAATTCAACGGGTCTGGGTAAATCAGGAATATTGATCAGCTGCGATGCGGGTGTAGTGCCAATGGTATCAAAGGTGAAGAAACGACCCCGTGCCAGATCGGACGGGTTGAAGGTTCCTATTGTAAGCAATCTGGGAGGCTGCTGCAATGGAAAATCGATATCAACTGCCGGACTTTCCAATTGCCATGCAGCTTTAAATGTAAAAGTATGGTCCAGCACATACAAAAAATCGGAGGCATCGCCCACATAGAGTTGATCTGTATGGTGGTCAAATTTTAACAGGGTCGTCTGCGGAATCAGCTTTTCTTCAAAATACAATGGTTTAACATCAAATAAACCGAGTGAACGGCTTATCGGTGGGTGAGGAGGTTGTGGTACAGGTTTATCAGGTGCTGCCTGCTCGTAAAAACTGACGATTTTCTCCCAAGCATCCAGCACGATCAGTGGGCTATCCGGATAAATATTCATCGAGCGAAGGACGTCTTGCTCGGCTTTGTCCATGCCATCGTACGGATCTTGACCCGGTTTTCGAATGCCTAGCCTTAGCGCCATATTGGGGAGCACGTTAGCTGTCCACGTTTTTTTGTCCAATAAAGACGGATCAGGATAGCGGTGGCACATTCCGCAATATTGACGCGCTAATTGCGCCCCGGATAGCACGGAATCGCGTTGTGTTATCCTCGCCGCGTGTTGATCTACGTGCATTCCGCCCGTTATCGTAAGCATAACGCATAGCAACAGGATAACCGATATGCATATCCATATTTTCATAAAAAAATCAGCGTGTTTCTCGTTATCCAGAAATACGCTGATAAGGTACATTTTTTTGCTGATTTAGTTTACATCCCAGAGGATTTTACGACGATTCCGAAATTAGCATTGTTGTGAATTCTAGTTTATGAATGCTGGTGATAGGTCAATACGGTTGTTTTAGCGGCTCCCGTGGTTCGGTACTGAATGTCCGGGAGCAGAATTTCTCCGATGTGAACCTAGTACCTGGGCTACCGGATGGTAAAGCGCTTACATCGGGCTGGACGGGTCAATGATCATATTGACAGGACCTTCGAGTAGCGGGGATTTTTCAAAAAGCCGCTAGAAAAGAAAAAGCCGCCACTTGGGCGGCTTTTCGGGCATATAAATTGTGGTATTAAAATAGTTAATTAACGTCCCAGAAGAGTTTGGTATTCACATTATCCTGGTCACGCACAGTATTGTAATTTTCCGTATTGTAGGTAGCCTCCGAAGGGGGTAAGTTCCATTTTACCGGGGCTATTTTCTGGATGTCTGAATTTTGGACACGGAAATCAAAAGTGGGATAGTCGTATCTCCTGATTTCGGCCCAGGATTGAGTGGTTTGGATGACGCCAAAATGTATCCATTTTTGGGTGGCGATCAATCCGATTTTATTGCTGGTTCCATCCCAATCCAAGTTTGTCAGATAAGTGTTAATCTGAGCTTGGGTGGGCGCAGCAGGGGCGGGTACGACATTGTTGGCGCTCTTACTGCGGATCAATCGATAGAGATCCACCGATGCGGCGACGCCGTTTCCAAATGCGCTTTTTGCAGCTGCAGCATTCCCATTCTTTTGGTAGTATTCGGATAACAATAGATTTGTTTCGGTGGCTGAAAATAAGACACCTGGAAAATACTGATTTCGTGAAAAAGTCGAGCGATTGAAGATGGATATCGTGCCACCTCGGGCTAAGCCGGATTGCACTGGGGTAGTTAGTGATTGGTCAAGCCCGATATACGCCCCGTCAGCCTCAGCTCCCGGCTCAAAAATGAACGGTAGGCGGGGGTCTTCGTTTTCGACCATGTGGTCGACCATCCGTTTGCTCGCTAAGTTAGCGAACCAGCCTTCAGCTTCGAATGCCCCTTCGATATTTTTGGTGTGGATGCTGTTATCATCGATGCTGAATACGTCAAGCTGAGCATTCTCTTCGTTGGTCATGATCAACGGATAGGATGCCGGATTGCCAATGATTTCGGTAAGCTCTTGCGTGGCCCTGGCAGCAAATTCCGGACTTTCAGATATGCGCATCAACATTCGAACCCGTAAGGAATTGCAGTATTTTTCCCACAAAGCGACATCCCCGTTGTTAATTAGATCCTGTGTTTTAAAGCGGTCTTGCATAGACTGGCTTACCGTAATGGTTTTCAGCTCTGCACCGATTGCTTTCAGATCGTCCAGCATTACGTTGTAAATGTCTTCTCCGTGGTCATACGCCGGGTAAGAAGAAAGGTAATCACTATTGTTCGTGCTCAGCATCCCTGCTTTACTCCAAGGAATATCGCCGTGCAGGTCTACTATCTGTTGCGTTTGGTCATAGAAAAGTACTTTCGCGGCCAAGAAAAATATCCGCTTTTCTTCCTGCTCAACGGCTACAGAATTATTATAGATCGTTTCGAGTTCCCTGTATTGAGCAAGGCCTTCGTAGTAGCGTGTCCAGCGATCTTCGATGGCGGCACCCCCCGGCAAGAGCTGGTTCTCTTCATTTTCCCATCCTGTAATGTGTAGATACCGGAAAATCGTGGGGCGTAGCGTCACGAATAGATTCCTGTATTCGGGCATGATCAGTTGCCGGTAACTGTATATCATCCCTGTAAATTGCCGTTCTACGGTTGCTTCGGTCACTTTTGAAGGGTCGCGGTAAAAGTCGTCAAAGGCGCTTTTCTGGCACGATGTGGTGTAAATCAGTGTGGCGGTAAAAAGCCCTAATATTAAAATATATCTTTTCATGTTCTTTTAAATTTAGAAGCTAGCGCGTAGCATTAAACCATAAGTCCTAGTCGCTGGGCTTGTTCCTACGTTGGAAACCTGATTGATCCAGTTCGATCCGCCCGTCATCTGCTCAGGATCCAGGTCTTTGATCGTACGGTAGATAAAGAAGAGGTTTCTGCCAAAAACGGATAACTGCAGGTTTTTCGCTTTCAGCCGTGACGCTATTGATCTAGGTAGCCTATACCCGAGTGAGAGTTCCCGCATTTTTATGTAGTTGTTCTTCTGAACGTATAATTCATAGCGCGAGCTACTGTATTGGGGGCCGCCCCAATTGTAGGTTTCGAAGTAATATCTGGATTGCGGAATGATATTGTCGTTGGCGCTGCCGTCAGACAATACGCCGTCCATAAGCATCCCATCGTGATACACGGTTTCGCCATTAGGGCCGACCGTTCCATCATAGGCGACGCCCTTATCACCACTTACGTAGTAACTTAATCCACCGCTGGCAGCATCCATGTAATTCAAACTTTCCTCCAGCAGACCGCGGCTCATCATCCAGTTAATACCTGTGGGCATCACGTGACCGCCCCAGCGGAAATCCACAAGTGCATCTAATGTGAAATTCTTATAGGTAAAGGTATTAATGAATCCGCCTGTAGCCTTGGGCATGGCGTTTCCTGCTTTAACCCATGCATTCGCATCCAATTGGTATAAGCCATTGTCTTGCACTATTTTATTGCCGTTTTCGTCGGTAGCAAGGGGGCGCACCATGATATCGCCCATTGGTTGTCCGACCTTAGAGACTAATTGTGCTGCTTGCCCGTCATAGTCGCGATGGAGCAGTTCCTGGACACCTCCCGGCAACTCCTCGACCGTATTTTTATTCATGCCGACGTTCAGGATGGCATCCCAACGGAAGTTGTCATTTCGGACGGGAGTGCCGGTGATGGCAAATTCCCATCCTTTGTTACGCAATGTACCGACGTTGGCGAGAATAGACCCTGATCCCATGGAAATAGGAAGGGTATAATTAAGGATTTGATTTTCGATGCGACCATTATAATAGGTGATATCCAATCCCAATCGGTTGTTGAATAACCGGGTCTCAAGGCCGAATTCGATCTCCTGCTTCCGCTCGGGTTGGATGTTTTCATTACCGAATTCAGCGGTCGGCACGGTGTTGTATATCACTGCAGCACCATTTGTTTGCTGTACACCTAACGTTTGCTGGGTGTAGCTAAGCGCACTTTTGTAAATATCCGGATAGTTGCCTACAATGCCCCAGGATCCCCGCAGTTTTGCGTAGTCAAAGGCTTCGGGCAGGTCAAATGCCTCATTTAAAATTAAGCTGGAGTTAACGGAAGGATAGTACAGCACGTTGTTATCCGGGTGCATCGTAGAGATGCGCTCGCGCCTGAGCGTACCTTCCACAAACCAGAATTCTTTTACGTTCAAGTTCAGGGTGCCGAACACGGCATCCCGAAGCATGTTCCTGCGGTAATTGAACCGTGTGTTGCCACCGATGGTATTCACGGAAGCGTTGATGTCGTACCAGTTCCTGACGCTCAGACCCGTTGTTGTTTCGCGTTGCACATAGGTGTCCAGACTCTTGGTTGCTGTATAGCCCACCATGGCGCCGATGGAAATACCCTGATTGAGCTGCTTCCTGTAGTTAGCTAAAAGATCGGTGTAATAAATGTTGGCGTTTTGCGATCCTAAACCAAAATAACCGCTATCGCCGAATTGCAGCGGCCTGTAATTCGGTTCGCGATCTTCCGTTTTCATTGATGTGATATCGGCAGAGAAACGAGCGCGTACTGAAAGATCGCTGAACACCTGCCAGGTGTTGGTAACCGATCCGATGACCCGGTTTGAGTATTCGTCATATTGCTTGGCTTTCGTGTTCCAGATGAAATCGCCGACATCGGGCCTGAAGCCGTTGTACCGGATATTTTCTTCGGGTGTGAGACTTTCTGCGTCCGGAGATTGGACGACATACTTGTATCCTAGACTCGTTTGGTACTTATCAAGATACCATTCGGGACTATCGAACGTCGAAATCATGCCCGCAGTGTTGTTCATAAGCCGGTCTGTCATGAAAGGCCTGTTATGGGTGTGCTGATTGACATAATTTACCACAACATCGGTGGTAAGCTTATCCCATAACTTGACCGAAGTATTGAGGTTGGCTATATTCTTTTTGTTATAGGAGTCCAAAGATGTCATCTGGTTGTCCTGGCGTGTAACCGAGAACCGTGTATTTGAATTTTCAGTGGAATTCCCGATGGCGAGGTTAAAGATGGTGTTATTCGGGTTGTTGAAGAACTTGTCGTAGGCTTTTTGTGCTACGTACGGTCTTACCTGGCCATCCCATGCGATTACGTCATTGCCGTCGAATTTGGGGCCAAAATTGATCGTTGAGCCCAGTAATCCGCGGGTGACTCCGTTTACGGCTTGACTGTTTCCATAGTAATAGAATAGATCATCTGCTTGACCATTATCTTGGAATGCGGTTGTGTAGCCCGGGCCCCTGACATCCTGGAATCTGGGTAGGTAGGCAATCTGGTCGTTGGTATACGTCGCATTGAAATCGATCGAGAACCCTTGACTGCCTTTGCCCGACTTCGTGGTTACCAAAACAACACCGTTCATGGCTTCAGAACCATAAAGGGCTGCAGCCGAAGCGCCTTTCAATACACTGATGGATTCGATGTCTTCGGGGTTAAGATCTTCTAAGCCATTCCCTCGCGCACGTTGATCACCCCAATAATCCGAGTTGTTAAATGTGTTTTGACGCATAGGTATGCCGTCAATGATTACCAAGGGCTGGGAGTTGCCGGTGATGGAGTTCGTGCCCCGAATATTAATGTTGATGCCGGATGTAGCGCCACCCGGGGCCGCTGAAATCCGTACGCCCGGTGCTTTGCCGTATAAGGCGCCTGCGAAGTTTGGGCTTCCGGTTTTTGTGATGTCTTCTGCTTGGACGGTACTCATTGCATAACCCAGCTCTTTGGGCGCGCGTTTTATACCTAATGCCGTCACCACCACTTCACCGATTTCACTGGCGTCCATTTCAAGTTGAACATTGATGATGGGCGAAGTACCCACGGTAATGTCTTTTGCCGAATAGCCGATGATGGAAAAGCGCAGCACTTCCCCTTGCGATGCTTGAATCGAATAACGCCCGTTGGCATCAGTTTGCGTGCCTCGGGTAGTTCCCGGCACAGCAACGCTTACACCCGGGATGCCCCCCTCACTGTCCGTAACCGTCCCGGTCACGGCTTGCTGTCCATAGCTAGTTGTCGCCGTTACCAAAAGCGCCAGTGCTACCATGCAACATCTGATGTACAAATTTTTCATCTTGTGTGTTTGATTGGTTAAAAGATTAGTTAATTATTCATTTGTTTATATATTAATGGTATTGTTATTGTTGTGCGCTCATTTTCGACGGCCTTTCGGAGGGTTTCACTTCATGTTCATCGCCCAGATCGCCGTGTTCCATCACCAAACTCGCGGCCCCGAGCAGCTCCGCCCGATAACTGAGTTCGGACAAAACGATATCCGTTTGTTCGGCCAGCTTGGGGATACAAAATTCATTGATGGCCCGTTGCACGGGGGCAAGCAGCAATTTGCCGGTTGCCGAGCCCCTGCCACTCAACACCACCCGCTCCGGATTCATGATGTGGATGAGCGTGGCAATGCCCTTGCCCATCATGAAGGCCGCATCGGACAGCGAGGCCACCGCCAATTGGTCGCCCTTGCGGGCGGCATCAATGAGGTGGTCGCCTTCGGCTTTGGACGTGTCGGCGAACAGGCATTCCAAGCTTGATTTCGTGCCTTCCGCCATCGCCTGTTTCGCTTTTTCCACGGCCACGAGTAACGATGCATCCACCTCCAGGCAACCCCTTTTGCCACAGGAACAGAGTTTGTTGCTATGGGACAGGGGAATATGGCTGAACTCGCCGGCGTAACCGTTATGGCCCCTGAACAGGCTGCCGTTGACAATCATCCCCAGCCCGATGCCCCATCCCATGTTGACCACCATGACGTCCTGCATCCCCTTGGCCATGCCGAGGTGCAATTCAGCAACGGCAATGGCGCTGGAATCGTTTTCTATGAATACGGGCAATTCGAAGTACTGGGTCAGCTGGTCGCGTAAGGGCAATCCATCATCTTCACTGGTCAAAAAAGAAGCGTTTACCCCCTTTTCCACATCCACAAACCCGGGCATGGCAATACCGATACCGAGGATGTGCTCCTGCTTTATCCCGGACGCATCGATGTAAGCATCGATGCAATGGCATAGCTGTTTAAAAGCGCCGGGATTGTCTTGCAGGGGCAACGAGATGGATTTTTCAGGGTGAACCGCTTCGTTCAATAAGTTGTATATCACAATGCGGGTGACAAATTGGTCCATTGCCACCGATACGATATGTTTTTTATTTTTCTTGTTTAAGAGGTATTTCACTGGGCGCCGCCCACCGGTAGAAGGGGCCAGGCCATGCTCCACCGCGTACCCTTCCTTCACAAGGATATTTACAATGCTGGTAATATTCGGTACGCTTTTCTTGGTGTACATACTCAATTCCGCTAAAGACAATGCCCCCTTATAATACAACAACTTAATTACGGATTTCTTCAATTGGTCTTGACGCTGGATCTTCACAATTTCATTGTATAAATGGTTGGATAGTATCTTAGTTATGCAAACTTAATAAAATAATAATACCGAATGCAATAACTTTTTAAAAAAAAATAGTAAGATTACATATATTATTGTTTATCAATTAATTATTATTATGTTTTGTGATGCATGTTCGTAACAATGTATCAATCAATCCCCATGCCCTGTATTGGAACTAATAACTTACTTTTCAAACTATTTATGTATTTTTACTCCGAATGATGAAAAATAACCAATCGAAATACCGACTTCTACATGGGATCGCATATGCAGCAGGATAGCGTAAAACGGTTTTCGTATCGGGCCGAGAATTATGATCGATTCCGGCCAAACTATCCTCCGGAGTTGGTTGATTTCCTCAAGGAATATGTATCGCTGGACGCCGAGCATAGCATTGCGGATATCGCTGCGGGTACGGGAATATTCACTGAGCAAATTGCCGACTGGGGCAATACCATCTATGTGGTGGAGCCCAATATGTACATGAGGCATATGGCAACTCAGCGATTGTCGGCATTCCAATCGTGCATTTTTATAGATGGCACGGCCGAGGAAACGGGACTTCCAGACCAATCCGTGGATTTCATTGTTTCAGCACAAGCTTTTCACTGGTTTAATGCAGCGCAGGCGAAGGAAGAGTTCAAACGCATCGGTCGTGGCAATCCGTATGTGGCCGTCATTTGGAATCTCCGGAATACGGATAGCCCCTTTGAAGTGGGATATGAAACATTTATCCGCACTTATGCGATGGATTACCTGAACGTTAGCCATCGGCAGACCGATACAGCTGAAGTGTTGGCGTTTTTTTCTCCGCATGTACCGGAGTACCGGGTTTTTGAACATGCGGATTTCCTTACCTTCGAACAACTACGTGGCCGGACACTTTCCTATTCGTATATGCCGGATGAGACGTCGGATACCCTAAAAGAAGTATTAGACTCGCTGATGGCCTTGTTTAACGAATACGAAAAGGAAGGAAAAGTACGATTATCTTATAAGACAAGGCTGTTTATTGGAACCATTTGATAATGGAACGCTGATAGCCCAGATTATGCGGATTCACACTGATTATTATTTTAATCAATCTGCGGTTATCCGTTCTATCTGTGCCATCAGTGTTCTATAAAAGTCCGAAAACTGATAACCGAAAGCTGAAAAAAAATGAACCAACGTTATTATTCCCTTGATGTGTTTCGCGGGGCTACCGTAGCACTGATGATCTTGGTAAACAATCCCGGAAGCTGGTCGTACCTGTTTTCCCCATTGGGGCATGCCGACTGGCATGGCTGTACTCCTACGGATTTGGTTTTCCCCTTTTTCCTTTTTGCTGTGGGCAATGCCATGGCTTTTGTGATGCCCCGTCTACGCGAATCGGGCAGCGCTGTTTTCTGGAAGAAAGTGCTGAAGCGAACGGTGCTTATTTTTCTTATTGGATTATTCCTCAATTGGTGGCCGTTTGTAAAATGGCAAGGAGACGCCTTGGTGTTCAAGCAATGGGTCGATCCCAATGACCCTGGACAAGGCATCCGCATCTTAGGTGTGCTGCAACGTATCGCGTTGGCCTATTGTTTTGCTTCTATTCTGGTGTATTATTTGAAGGAAAAGACCGTTATCGTTGTCTCCGCTGCACTGCTATTGCTTTATTGGTTGCTCTGTGCGGCGTTCGGAGGGCAAGATCCCTATAGCTTGGCGAGCTGGTTTGGCACAGCGATCGATAAGCAGGTATTGGGTGTTGCCCATCTATATAAAGGGGAGGGGGTGCCTTTTGATCCCGAAGGGCTTGTCAGCACATTACCAGCCATTGTACAGGTGGTGCTGGGCTATATGGCTGGCTGCTATATCCGTTCGGGGGGCAAGGTTAACTGGCTGTGGAGTAGTTTGGATACCGTAGCCGAACACGGTGGCCACCGTACCTATCGGATGTTATCCGGTATGTTTGTCGTCGCGATTTTGCTCTGCCTCATGGGCATGTTTTGGGGGTTGGATTTCCCCATCAATAAGAAGATATGGACCAGCTCCTATGTATTGTATACCACTGGATTGGCCTTGATGTCTATAGGTGTAATGATTTGGTTTATCGAAGTGTTGAAGGTAAGGAATGGCCTGACACGGTTCTTTGATGTCTTTGGCAAAAACCCGTTGTTTATTTTTGTGTTGAGTGGTCTGTTGCCGCGCTTACTGGGCCTGCTGCGCATCAAAACCGGGGTGGGTGACACAGGTGAAACCTTGTATACCACACCATTAAGATGGTTTTATACGGAAATCTGTGCCAAGGCACCGGGTCCGCCGGAAGTGGGGTCATTCTGTTATGCCTTGGCTTTTTTAGCGCTTTGCTGGGCGATTGGCTACCTATTGGATAGGAAAGGGATTTATATTAAGGTTTGAAGATGGAAGACCGAAAGTCAGGAGTTGGAACGCGGATAACGCCGATTATGCGGATTTACGCTGCTTATTTTTAGTCAATCTGCGATTATCTGTTTCATCCGCGTTATCGGTGTTCATTCGTTGCGAGAAAGAGGTCGGAAAGTCAGGAAGAAAATCTTGGCGTACTTGGGTAGAGCGTGGGCATCTTTGCGAGCTTTGCGTGAAAGGAGTCCAAAGTCCGAAAGTTGCGAAGACCAAAGTCACTAACCCCCAGTAAAATCCCATTTGGAAACCAATCAAAATTAGCGTAGCTTTGCAGCCAATTAATTTATTTATTGATGCTATTGTTTGTTTTAATGGTATCAATGAGATCGTTTCACTAAGTTTTAAACGCTTTAATATTATTCAAGTAATGTATTTAAGTAAAGAGTACAAAGCGAATATTTTCGCTGAATTTGCCGGAGGTGAGATAAACACCGGTTCCACAGAAGGCCAGGTGGCCTTATTCACCAAACGAATTGCCCATTTAACAGGGCATCTGAAAAAAAACAGAAAAGATTTCGCTACACAGCGTTCCCTTCAAATGTTAGTGGGGAAACGCCGTTCATTGTTGGCTTATCTGTACAAGAAAGATATCGAACGTTACCGTGCTATCATCAAAGCCTTGGGCTTGCGGGATATCATAAAATAGCTTTCAGGTAAAATTTTGATGAAAGCCATCCGCCAGTTGGCGGATGGCTTTTTATTTTTGTACTTTTGCTTGCAAATTAAAAGGTCTATTATATATATGGTGTGTTGCCCAAAGATGAACGGCACATCGAATTGAAACAACAAATGAATTACAACGAAGTCAAAACAACAATCGATATGGGCGGGGGACGCCAGATCGAAATCTCCACCGGAAAGTTGGCCAAACAGGCTGATGGCGCGGTGGTGGTCAAGCAAGGAAACACCATGCTATTGGCCACAGTGGTTTCCGCACAGGAAGCTAAAGCAGGAGTGGATTTTTTACCACTTACCGTAGATTACCAAGAGAAATATGCGGCTACAGGGCGCGTACCCGGTGGGTTTTTGCGCCGCGAGGGACGTTTATCGGACCACGAGATCCTGATATGTCGCTTGATCGATAGGGCACTTCGACCTTTATTTCCGGATGACTATCATGCGGAAACCCAGGTGATGATATCCTTGATATCTGCAGATAAAGATATTATGCCTGATGCATTGGCCGGTTTAGCCGCCTCGGCTGCTATTGCCGTATCGGATATCCCATTCAACGGACCAATATCTGAAGTACGTGTAGCCAAAATTGACGGGAAGTTGGTCATCAACCCCCTGTTGAGCGAATTGGAACGCGCTACACTGGAATTTATTGTCGCTGGCTCCGCCGGAGATATCGGTATGGTAGAAGGCGAGGCTAAGGAAATTTCAGAGGCCGAAATGGTGGAAGCTATTGAGTTTGCACATAAGGCGATACAAGAACAGGTGGCAGCACAGGTGAAACTTGCTGAGCTGGCCGGTAAAACAACAAAGCGGGAATATAACCATGAACCCAGCAATCCTGAATTGCGCGAACAAATCTTTGCGGCTACTTACGACAAGGTATATGCGGTGGCCAAATCCGCATCGGCTAAGCATGATCGCTCAGAAGAATTCTCACAAATTGCAGCAGAATTTGCGTTGACATTGGGCGAGGAGATCGATGAAGAAACCGCGTTCTTATTTAAGAAATACTTTCATGATGTACAGTATGACGCTGTACGTAACCTCGTATTGGATGAAGGCATCCGGCTTGACGGTCGGGATGCACGGACCGTACGCCCCATATGGAGCGAGGTAGATTACCTGCCCGCAGCACATGGTTCGGCCGTATTCACCCGTGGCGAAACACAATCCCTTACCTCCGTCACATTGGGCGCCAAAGACGACGAGCAACTGGTTGACGGCGTGCTTTTCCGTGGATACAATAAGTTCATCCTGCACTACAATTTCCCTTCCTTTTCAACTGGTGAGGCAAGGCCCAACAGAGGGCCAGGCCGCCGCGAGGTAGGCCATGGCAACTTAGCCATGCGCTCATTGAAGCAAGTGTTGCCTACTGGCGATGAAAACCCCTATACCATCCGTATCGTTTCGGATATCCTTGAATCGAATGGTTCGTCATCCATGGCTACTGTTTGTGCCGGCGCATTGGCGCTGATGGATGCCGGAGTGAAAATCAAATCACCTGTATCCGGTATTGCCATGGGCTTGATTACCGATGAAAAGACAGGCAAATATGCCATCTTGAGTGATATTCTTGGTGACGAGGATCACTTGGGCGATATGGATTTCAAGGTAACGGGTACCGAAAAAGGGATCGTGGCTTGCCAAATGGACCTCAAAATCAATGGCCTGAAATGGGAAGTGCTTAGTCAAGCCCTGGAGCAAGCTAAGGAAGCCCGCTTGCATATCCTCAACGAAATGAAGAAAACCCTTGCTGAGCCTCGTGCCGATTACAAACCGCATGCACCTCGCATTGTCAGCTTTACCATCGACAAGGAGTTTATCGGTGCGGTGATTGGGCCAGGAGGGAAAATCATACAGGAAATGCAGCGTGAAACCGGCGCTACCATTGCCATTGAAGAAGTGGATAATAAAGGCGTGGTACAAGTGTTTGCCGATGATAAGGCATCCATCGATGATGCGGTACGTCGCATCAAAGCGATTGCTGCCAAACCCGAAGTGGGCGAAATCTACGAGGGTAAGGTGAAATCTATCATGCCATTCGGTGCATTCATCGAAATCATCCCCGGCAAAGACGGATTGCTCCACATCTCGGAAATCGACTGGAAACGGTTTGAGACCATGGATGGCATCTTCAACGTAGGTGATATGGTGACCGTGAAATTACTGGATATCGATAAGCAAGGTAAGTTGAAACTTTCACGTAAAGTATTGATTCCACGTCCAGAGACAAAAGAAGCGTAAGCTGTCTCTTCAATTAATAGCATTAGCCGGATATACCTTGGGGTGTATCCGGCTTTTTGCAAAAAATCCGTGGCGATTTGCTCCATCCGCGTTCCATCTTTCTAATTTCCTGGCCAGGTCTCCGGTTTGCGGCCGAAACGTTTATTGGGCCTAGATCCCATCTTAAAAACCAGCTCACCACCATTGAGGATGTCTTGGTGCCGGATATAGGTGTTTTCATAGGGTTCTCCATTCAAGGTGGCCGACTGGATATACATGTTTTTTTCGCTATTATTCAGTGCGCGGATGGTAAACTGCTGGCCATCTGTCAACGCGAATATGGTTTCATCTGCCATTGGGCTACCGAAGACATATTCGCCAGCAGCGGGGTTCACAGGATAGAGCCCGGCGATGCTCCACACTGCCCAAGCACTCATTTGGCCAGCATCTTCGTTGCCCGCATAGCCATCCGGACCATCGTGGTACATGGAATCGAGAATGTGGCGTACTTTTTCCTGGGTTTTCCAAGCTTCGCCGATATAAGTGTACATGTAAGCAATTTGATGGCTGGGCTCATTGCCATGCGCATATTGGCCGATGAATCCACTCGCATCCGGCGAAATGTTATCCCCATGCATCACGGAAGACGCCGAAAACAGTTCATCCAGCTTGTTGCTCAATCCCTTATAGTCATCCCCATATAGGTTGGCCAGTCCACGTACATCATGGGGCACAAAGAACGAATGTTGCCAGGCATTGCCTTCGATGTACTGGCTTTTGTCGAAGTCGTGCTCCGACCAATAAGGATCGAATGGTTCCACGAAGTCGCCATCACTGTTCTTGGCCCGCATGAATCCCGATTCCTTGTCAAAAAGTTGGGCATACGACTTTGCACGTTCCATGAATGTGGTATAATCGGCCTTTTTACCCAGTTTCTTGGCCACTTGGGCAATGCACCAATCATCGTATGCATATTCCAGGGTGATAGTCACACTGCCGCCAGCCTTATTTTGGGGTAAGTAACCATATTCAATATAGTCCGGTACGCCACGGATATCTTGGTGTGCGCTCCGGATCATGGCTTGGTAAGCCCGTTCAGCATCCAGTCCTGGCCAATCCTTAAGGATGGCATCCGCCAGTACAGGTATGGCGTGATATCCCGTCATGGTATTCGTCTCCCAAGTACTGAGGTCCCATACCGGGAGGAGCCCGTTTTCGTCATGGAAAGTCAGCATGCTATTAAGCATGTCGGTATATTTCTCGCGTTGAGTAAGCGTAAATAGCGGTTTCAATGCGCGGAAGGTATCCCATAGCGAAAACAAGGTGTACCGACTGGCCCCATTGGGCATGGTATGGATATCGCCATTGGCGTTTTGGTATGCACCATCCGCGTCGGAATACAACGTGGGCGCCATGGCCGTATGATAGCAGGCCGTATAGAAAATGCGTTTCAGCTCGTCATTTTTTGAATGAATCCGAACCTTTTTCAACTCGTTTTCCCATTTATCTTCGGCGGATTTCCGCACAGCATTGAAGTCCCAACCTTGGATTTCATCGAGGGCTAGTAATGCCTTTTCATAACTGGTCATGGACAGCGCTACTTTCAGGTCAATGGATTTGCTCGTGCCTCCATCAAATAGGAGTTGGGCAGTCACCCCTGTTCCCTCATCATAGGTTTCGCTCATATCCACCATATCGGATGCCGATTGCCCATCATTGAGAATGGTTTTCGTAAACGATGCCGACGTCCTTGCCGCAAAATATACCCGTTGAACCTTGGCCCATCCGGTGGAATATCGGTACCCCACCAAGGTACTATCGTTGAGGATGCTGATATGGGTTTCGGTAGGCGTATCCCAATTGAGGTGGAACGCCAAATCGAAACGTATGGTGGGTGTGCTACCTTGGGGGAATGTATACCGGTGGTAACCACATCGTTCGGTGGTGGTCAATTCCGCTTTGATGCCATTGTCCAACGTAACCTCGTAATATCCGGGGGAGGCTTTTTCATTGTCATGGCTGAAAGGCACTTTCAAGGTTTTGGTGGTGTCGTCAAGCGGAACCAATAAGGGCATCACCGATATGTCCAGCCAATCGCCAATGCCTGTGCCACTGAGGTGCATGTGGCTGAATCCAGCAATAAGGCTATCACTATAGTGGTAACCGCTGCACCAATCCCAACCGGCTCGCCCATTGTCTGGACTGAGTTGCACCATCCCAAAAGGGACCGCGGCCCCGGGAAACGTATGGCCGTGTCCACCGGTTCCAATGAAAGGGTCGACATATGAAATCAAAGGTTGCTGTGCCCACGATAGGGTGTAAAGGAACCCGAAGATGATGAAAGTGCTTAAACGCCTTAGCATGCCCATTATTGAGAAGTTAATTGTTTAATCTGCCGTAAAACTAAATTTATTATTCTGAAAGGATAACAATTTCATTAAATATTTTGCTTGACTTCATAAAAAATTCCATAGGTTTGTCGGGTTGCTAAACATTAAGCTTTTTTGCTAAAATGAAGAAAAAAATACTCATCAGCGATATTGCAAAGGACCTCGGTATATCGGTTACCACGGTATCGTTCATCCTTAATGGTAAAGCCAAGGAAAAACGCATCAGTGAGGGGTTGACGAAGCGGGTACTAGAACATGTGAAAAAAGTGGGGTATAAACCCAATGAGTTAGCCAAAAGCCTGCGCACGGGCAAAACGAAAATCATTGGGCTCGTCATCGAGGACATTGCCAATCCTTTTTTTGCCAATATTGCCCGATTCATTGAGGCCAAAGCATACAGCCGTGGTTACCGGATTATTTATTGCAGCACCGATAACGAAACAGAAAAAACCGTTGAACTTATACAGCTATTCCGCGACCGCCACGTGGACGGGTATATCATCACCCCCTCGGAAGGAATAACCGATACCGTCCAATCTTTATTGAGCAGCCAGTTGCCCGTAGTCTTGTTTGATCGGTATATCCCGGATTTGGACACCAATTATGTGGTTTCCGACAACGTGAAAGGCGCCTACGATGCCACGGCTCACTTGGCCCAGCAAGGATGCAAGCGTATCGCGCTCGTAACCTTATACTCTTCCCAAACCCAGATGCGCGACCGTATGGATGGTTATATGCGAGCCATCGATACCTATAAATTGCAGCCCTATGTCAAGAAAGTCAATTTGGGCGACGATGAACAAACGGCCATCAATGATTTCCATTCTTTTTTGGAAGACCAGCATCCCGATGCGGTCTTTTTTGCCACTAATTACTTGGCCATCACCGGTCTGAAAGCCATCAAGCAGCACCATATGCCGATGCCTGCGGTTGCTTCATACGACGATCATACGCTATTCAAATTATTCTCGCCCACGATCACGGCCGTATCTCAACCGATTGAAGCCATTGCGGATGAACTCATCAACATCCTGCTCAACCAGCTTGATGGCAAAGAGAAGGGGCTTAAACAGGTGGTGCTGCCCTCGGAGTTGGTCATCAGGGAGTCTTCGATGAGGGGGTGAGGCGTCTCATGTCGGTTTTTTTTTTACTTTTGACAGTGGATCTGCCAAAAGTACCTATGAAATCGAAAGCGTTGTACTGTCATAAAAAATGGCTTATTTTTCTGGGGCTCTTAGTTATCGCGAGATCAGGATTCAGCCAAGACTATGCGATTGCCAAACTTCAGTTGTTCCCCGACCGCGATGAGGTCTTGATCAAGGACGTGACGTGTGATAGCCTGGGTTTTATCTGGTTTCTGACCAATGGTGAAATCTATCGCTATGATGGCTACCGATCTTTGGATATCCTGAAGACCATCGCGGATCAGCGGCTCACCGACGACATGCCCCAGCGTATCCTCGCCGATCGCCGAAACCGACTGTGGATGGCCGGAAATGCCAATCTGAGTTACCTCGATCTCAAAACGTGGACCGTGCACGCCGTGGATTCCAACCTGCTGCCGCCGGTAAGCCTCCGCATGGTGAGCTGGATCAAACAAGTTGCAGACTCGACCGTGATGGTGGCTTACGAAAACGGACACCTGCTGCTCATCAATGGCGATAACTATGTGCGTGTCGATGGCTTGTATCATCAGAGCATGACAGCCAACTACAAAGTATTGCCGCTTAGCGTGACGCTATGGGACGGGAAATATTGGATAGGCACATCGGCAGGTACCCTGCTGTCCATAGACCCAGACCACGCATACCAAACTCAATACCATCAGCTGCCAGACATCCACCGGATTATTCTGAACCTGATTGCCCACGATGATGGATTGATCGTGAACGTCTTTCCGAATGACTTATATCGGTTACAAAGCAACGGTGAATGGGATGAATTTATTCCTGGCGACTTTTCATTAGCGGAGGACGAATATTACGTACTGGGGGAAGGTAAGCAGATGCATGTCTATGCTGATACGAAATCGGCTTACCTATTGGATGCAGACTTGGGAATAGAGCAGCGGATCGC
This sequence comes from Parapedobacter tibetensis, assembly GCF_024704835.1. Lineage (GTDB taxonomy): Bacteria > Bacteroidota > Bacteroidia > Sphingobacteriales > Sphingobacteriaceae > Parapedobacter > Parapedobacter tibetensis. The sequence continues at coordinate 70,617 of NZ_JAMXBE010000001.1, read as the reverse complement.
TATGCCTTTAAAAAACGAATTTGGACCCAAACACGTTTGCATCGTTGGCGACGAGGCTGTTTTGGGTACGGAAGAGGGTGTTTTTGTGGTTTATCCGAAAACGAAGGGCCTTTCGCAGTTTATCCCGCCCAATGAAAGCACCAATAAAAGTACACGTGGAATCTATGTCTATCCCGATGGCGCTTTCTTTTACAGCACGTATCAGGGAGCCGGATTCGTCGAATCCGACGGAACCGTGTGGCCCTTTGAGCAATTGCGCCATGCCTATGTGTTGTACCCGATCAACGCCAACGAGTTGTTAGTCGGCACGGAAGGGGGCTTCCTGAAAGTTTTTGACCGAAGGCGGCATCAGGTCACTGATATCAATTATGCACTTACTCCGGAGACCAAGGAGAAGCATGCCTTTAACCTTCCGACCCAAGTGATGAGCTTGGCGGAGACCGATTCGGATTACCTGATTGGTAGTACTGGCGGCCTTTGGCTGCTCAATAAGGAAAACTATAGCCTGCGGCGGTTTACCGATATTTCCGGTGAACCCCATGGACTGGACCTTCACATTCGTTACATCCAGCTGACACCGCAGGGCGGTATGTTGCTGAGCACGAATGTCGGACTTTTTGAAGTGTCCCAAGAAACGTTGACAAAGCGGTACCCCCAATCGGGAAATTTAGGTGTTTATAAATCACTGGCAGTGGGCGACACCCTTTGGGTGGCCACACAAGGGAAAGGACTTGTAGCGATTGACGCCGAAGGGCGTATACTGCAAACCTTCACTACGGAAGAAGGCCTCAGCAACAACCTTATTTACAGCTTAGAGTATGCCGATGGCATCCTGATCGCCGGCACAGCGGATGGGTTAAACCTGATCAGGAATCAACAGGTTCGGCGCATCGGTACAGCGGAAGGACTGAGCCAATCGGAATTCAACTCCGGCGCGTCGTTTTGGGACGAGCGCAGGAAGCGGGTGTACGTCGGTGGACTGATGGGCTATACCGTGTTGGATATGACCCAACGTTGGTTTGATAACAACGACCAGTTGGAGAGCTACGTGACCGAAATACACACCTCCAAAGGGAACACAGGAGCGAAATCGGCAGACTACACTTGGCCCTACCGTGGCGAACGGACATTGGTACTGCAGCCGGGCCAGAGTTTGACGGGCCTATATGTAGGTACACCCGGAAACCACCGCGCCGATAGCGAGATACGCTACACGCTCAGTACCGGTGATTGGGAGCCGCTGGAATTGGGTCAGTTTATATCGCTCATCGAACCCTTGCCAGGAGATTACCGCCTAAAATTGGAGACCCGAAGTACGGCAGTGGATGGCTGGCAAAAGGAGTTTGCCATCGTTAAACGCCCGCATTACTATCAAACATGGTGGTTTAGCGCGTTGATCGTCGCAGTGGTCATGTTGCTCCTGCTGCTCTGGTACCGGAGCCGGGTCCGCAAGATACGGCGCGAACAGGCCATCCGCAACCGGATCGCGGCAGACCTGCATGACGAGGTGGGCAGTTCGCTTACGCGAATTTACTACCAGGCCAACATCCTGTCGTCGAAGGGCGCGGCGACATCGGGCGCCAAAAATGAACTGCAACTGATCGCCGATACGAGCAGGCAAGCACTATTGACCATGAGCGACATGGTTTGGTCCATCGATTCACGCTTTGACACCATAAGCGAGTTGGTAATCCGCATGAAAGATTATGTCTACAAACTTCGCGAAGAGTTGGAGATCGCGTACCGGTTTGAGATGCGGGGCGATTATGAATCACGTTCGTTATCGCAGATTGTCCGGCAAAACCTATTCCTTATCTTCAAGGAGGCACTTACAAATGCCATCAAATACGGCGACGGCTCGGAAATAGTTATCGAACTGAGTTTCGAACACACCTTACGATTGGTGCTAAAAAACAGCTATTCAACGGCGGATGTCCATGACGCAGACCGGCAGGGAGGGCGGGGCATCCAAAGTATGGAACAGCGGGCAGCAAAAATGGATGGGGAGCTTTCATTTACCGATGCGGATGGCATATTCCAGCTCACGTTGGTCATCCCGTAGTTTCCCGGCAGAAATACCGTACTCCCCAAAAGGGGGATATGCGATTTCGTGGGCAATACCTACCTTTACACCATGATACGTTTGGGCATAATAGAGGACGATGAACAGATTAGGGCCATGCTGGTTAATTTTTTTAAAGACCAAACCGGGGTTTCCTGTCTACTGTCCGCACATTCGGTAGAGTCGTTTTTCGAGCAATGGAAAGACGATATCACGCTGGATATTGTGCTCTCAGACATCGGCCTCCCCGGCGAGTCGGGCATCAAGGGCGTGCAGCGTATCAAGAAACATGCACCGAAGTGTCAGGTAATCATGCTCACCGTGTACGACGATGCCAATCGGGTGTTCCAGGCGCTTTGCAACGGTGCATCGGGGTACCTGCTCAAGCAGACCCCGTTGCAGAAGGTCAAAGAAGCGGTGGTGTCACTCCATGAAGGCGGTGCACCCATGTCGCCCGGCATTGCCCGCAAAGTTGTGGAGTACTTCAATCCTAAACACACCGAAGACCTTCAGGAAAAACTGACCCCCCGGGAAGCCCAGGTGGTGGAAGCCATCGAGGAAGGGCTGACCAATAAGGAAGTCGCCATCCGCCTGGATATTTCGCTGGAAACCGTCAAATACCACATCAAGAACATCTACGAGAAGCTACAGGTCAATAGTCGCCATGCGCTGATCAGTAGGAAGTATAAGTAGAACTCAGAAAAAAACTGTCGTTTAAACGGTTTGCAATTGCCCGTGATATGGCTTTAGCTTGAACAATTTGGCGCGTTCGGCTGCGAGATGCAGATTGTATTTGGTTTGCATGTTCGCCCAGATTTCAGCTGTACCGCCAAATACCTGTGCAATCCGAAATGCCATATCAGGCGTGATGTCGGATTTCTCGTGGATAATGTTATTAAGCATCTGCCGTGAAATACCCAACATTTTAGCCGCTTCACCTGTTTTCAGGTCATAAGCATTTACGATTTCCTCCCGCAAGATTTCGCCCGGATGGATGGGTCGCATTTTCCGTTTCATGTTCTGCCCTCCTTAATGATAGTCTATATAATCCACATCGTATGCATGTTGCCCGTCAAAGCGGAAAATGATGCGGTAATTCTTGTTTACTTTCACGCTCCAAAAGTCTTTCAGGTCGCCCGATAGCTTATGGATGTTCCAATTCGGGAACGCTCCAAAATCTTCTGGCACCGCTGATGCACTGTCGATGGTCTCAAGCATTCGTTCGATACGGGCAACCTGCTCTGCTGGCAGCTTGTTTGTTTTGCCGTCTTCCCATAGCAATTTAAGCCCTTTATGCTTAAAACTTTTAATCATGCCTTATTGTAAAGTGTAAATTTACACTTGTTGAATGAAAAAAACAACTATTTTTTCTTTTCACTACAAAAATCAACAGTCACCTCCGCCTTTGTCGCAGCACAATACCCCCCCAAAAAAAGGAACGGTTACGGGAGATGAGATTCGGAAATTCCCGCAAACCAATGGTAACTTAGGGAATGCCGATTGGTTGTTAGGATTTTACAATCGGAATGCTCCAGTTCACAACTGCTTTTCTGGATTTTACAGTTGCCTTTTGCCTCTTGTGAATTGCTCTTTTATAAAAAGCAATTCGTCCGATCGCCAAGCCAATTGCCTTTCTGCAAAAACCAATCCCCAGGCGCAACATACCGAACGGTTTTCGCAAAAATACGACCGGTCCGCGGTGGATTACAATCGGTTTTCCGCGGTTTCCAATCGGCACAGCGCAAAAGCGAATTGGTTTTTTACGCTCGTCAACCCGTTCGCAACGTTTTCCAATTGGTTATCCCCGAAAACCAATTCTCCCTTCACCATTGTAAATGCTCTTTTGCCTTATACCAATCGGAAATTTCCATCAATGAATCGGAAATCCAACGGCGCCAATCGGAAATCCACAGAAACTAATCGGTAATCCCCGAAAACCAATTCTCTCCCGGCAAAAGAGGATCGGTTTTCCGAAAAAAGCATTCGGTATTTTCCGAAAACCGATCCTAAACCGGAGATTTACAGTCCTCTTTTTGGAACACCCCGAGACCCCCCAAAAGAGGGGTATTATTTCTGGTTGATTTATCGTCACTTTGTAGCGCTATGGAAAGATCTCTACCACGTCTGCCCGTTAGGCTGGTTTGCCTTTGGACAACTTTGTTATTCTTTTTCCTGTCGGGCACTACGGCTTCGGCGCAAATTGACTTTATCGAATCCAAAGACCATTCAGACGGACTGGCTTGGTTTGTCACGACAGCAGACGTCAATGACGATGGTCATGCGGATATCGTGGTCGTCAATAATGATTGGTTATCAACCTTTCCGTCGCCCTACAATGTGGCGATATTGTTGAATGATGGGAATGGTGATTTTGAACCGCCTGCTATTTATTCCTTCGATGATCCGCCAGCTGCTGTTGCCGTGGGCGATTTGAACCAAGATGGACATCTCGATTTGGCGGTGATTTTGGGGAGTGCCACCAACTCCCTGGCGATCTTATTGAATGAAGGCGATGGCACATTTTCGGAGGCAGCCTATTATGGTGTTGGGTCTGGTCTGTCGGGGATCGTTATCGGCGACTTCGATCATGACGGTGCGCTTGACATTGCGACGTCAAATTTTGGTGAAAGTGTCGCTGTATTACTGAATAATGGCGATGGTACATTTGTGGCACCTGTTACCTACCCCGTAGCCGGAGGTACGCAGTTGGCCATTGGCGATTTGGACGGCGACGGCTATGCAGATTTGGCCGCGTCAAATGGGGGGGCGAATAGCGTTTCAGTGCTCTTGAACCAGGGCGACGGCACGTTTGCTGCACAGGTGTCGTACCCTACCGGCAATTATGCTCGTTGTGTAGCAATCGGAGATTTAAATGACGACGATGCAGCTGATCTGGTTGTTGTCAACAGAAATTCCGGCAACGTATCGATATTGTTGAACAAGGGCGATGGTACGTTTCTTCCCCACGAACTATACGATGCAGGAGAAAACACTGATTCGGTGATCATCGGCGATTTAAACGATGATGACAAGCCAGACCTCGCCATCGTTAATGTCAACGGAAGGACGTTGTCTATCCTGCTGAACAATGGGGATGGTACCTTTGCCGATCAATTTACAGTCGGCCTGGATGGCACGCCGGTATCGCTTGCGATGGATGACTTTAATAATGACAGCCGGCGTGACATCGTCGTAGTACATAATATATCCAATGATAATATCACGTTGCTGAGGAATAGCAGTACCAGCCCCGATATCATCCCCGGCGACCCCACCAATTTCATCACCACCTGGAAAACCGACAATCCCGGCGACTCGGAAGACAACCAGATCACCATCCCCATTCACCAGGACGGTGGGTACAACTTCAGCATTGCCTGGGGGGATGGAAACCAGACCACCTGGCAGGATGGAGACACCCCGGAGGGGCTCACCCACACCTATGCCGCACCCGGAACCTACACCGTTGAAATCACCGGCGACTTCCCCCGCATCTTCTTCAATGGTGGCGGAGACCGCCAGAAAATCCTTTCCATTGAGCAATGGGGAGATATTGCGTGGAGCTCTATGGAGGGAGCATTCAATGGCGCCTCTAACCTCATGGGCAATGCAACAGACACACCGGATCTGAGCGGGGTCACCAGCCTGGCCTGGATGTTCCAGGGTGCCAGCATGTTCAACGGGAACATCGGCAGCTGGGATATATCCGGCGTAACGAATATGTCCGGGATGTTTACCAGTGCAAACAGCTTTAATCAGGATATAGGTAGTTGGATTGTCTCAAATGTGACCAATATGGATGGCCTGTTTGTCAACGCCTATGCATTCAATCAGGATATCAGCAGCTGGCTGGTGGGAAATGTGACCAACATGAATAGTATGTTTCGTAACGCAGTGGAGTTCAGTCAGGACCTTAGCGGGTGGAACGTAGCAAAGGTTACGATTATGCAAAGAATGTTTTTTAATACCCCTGCCTTTAATGTGAATTTGGGTAATTGGGATGTTTCCAACGTGACCGATATGTTCGAAATGTTAAGTAATTCCGGCCTCTCCCCGGAAAACTACGACGCCACCTTGATTGGTTGGGCCGGGCAGGCGCTGCAGAACGACGTAACCCTCGGCGCAGACGGCCTGGAATACTGTGCCGCTGCCAGTGAGCGGCAGTCGCTGATCGACGATCATGGCTGGACGATCTCGGGCGATACGCAAGCTGCAGATTGCGACGGAGACCTCATTCCTGATGCCAATAACGTCCTCTACGTAGACATCAACGTCAATACCACGGCCGGTGGTTATACTGGCGCAGGCGATAGCTGGGCGAACGCTGTTCCCGAGCTGGCTGATGCGCTGAAATGGGCGCGCGAGCAGCACGATGGCGACAGCCCCGGCTGGACGGAAGCCGAACCCCTGCGCGTCTTCGTGGCTGTAGGTACTTACCTACCGTTATACAGTGCGGCTGACGGGCAATATACCACTGATGGCGGTCGGGATAACAGCTTTGTGCTGGTTCCCGATGTACAACTGTATGGTGGGTTTGACCCAACTGCCGGAATCGAAGCGCTGGATGATGCGCGTATCCTGCCTGATAACAACGACCCCCAAGTGGGCAGCATCCTGAGTGGTGATTTTGCAGGTAATGACAATACGGATAATTTCGATAATCACCTAGAAAACGCCCATCACCTGATCGTCAGTGTCAGTGATGTGGGCAGTGCGCTCGTGGATGGGTTTACGGTGACCGGCGGGAATGCGAACGGCACTGGCCGATTAAACGTAAACGGGATAGGCGTCACGAGGGCACACGGTGGCGGAATGTACTTCCTTGGGACGTCAACTTTGCTTAGCCATATCGTCATTGCAAATAATTCTGTGATGGGCTACGGTGGTGGTCTGTTTAGTGAACTGAATAGCGACATCACAATAGCCAATGGTGTGATTACCCATAATCAAGCATCGCGGGGCGGGGGGATAACGAGTTTTCATATGCTTACGTTAATAAACGCGGTAGTTTCCAAAAATGCAGCAAGTCTTATAGCTGGTGGGATCGAAAATTATGAAGGAATATTAACCATAACCAACGGTACCATTTCCCATAACGCAGCAGGCAGAGGCGGGGGGATAGCGAATCTCGGGGCCCACACGGCTAACCTGACAAACACCATCATCTGGGCGAATACGGCTGATGGAGCTGGTAATCAGCTGTTTAACCTTACTATCGTTGGGAATCACCTCAGCCTCTCGCATAGCCTATATGCGGATGGCGATAACGATATCTCCAGTAATGAAGGTACCGTTTTTAATACCACGGCGGTCTTGCACGATAATCCGCTATTCGCCGATCCTGCAAACGGCGATTATTCGTTGTCAGCAAATAGCCCCGCCATCAGTGTGGGCGGCAACCAGGCGTATACCGATGCGGGCGGAGACCTGGCGAACGACTTAGACCTCGCCGGCAACCCGCGAGTGTATAATTTCACAGGTGATGGAGTGATTGACATGGGAGCGTATGAGTTTCAGGGGGAGGTGAATGCACGGCCGACCGCTGTGGATGACGAGGTCGCGGTTGAGGAAGATATACCCACATCCGGCAATGTCTTGACGAACGACTCAGACGCGGAAGGAGACGCACTGACGGCATCCCTCGTTATCGCACCCGTTAACGGAACCGTGGTATTGAATGCGGATGGTAGCTTTACGTATACACCAAATGCCAATTACAGCGGTCTTGACAGCCTGATCTATCAGGTTTGCGACAACGGTACACCTTCACTTTGCGATACAGCTACGGTCAGATTCATGATCACCGCTGTAAACAATGCGCCCACCGATATCGATCTCAGCAACAGCTCCGTAAACCAAAGCGCGGGTGCCAACGCGGTTGTGGGCACACTCACCTCCACCGATGCCGATGCGGGCGATACGCATACCTATACCTTGGTAGTCGGAGATGGGGATAACGACAACGGCAGCTTTAACATCGATAGTTCAACGCTGCGGGCAACCAATCCGTCGTCATTGTCCACAGGGCCGAAGAGCGTGCGCATCCGGACCACCGATAATAATGGAGGAACATACGAGGCATCCTTTACGATTACAGTAGTGGTACCGTTGCCCTGCGGGTGGGCCGAAACACAGTTCGCAGGTACTGCTGGTGTGGCATGCCTGGGCTGTACCGTTGTAGATGCTCCACTGGCCATTGATGCCGATAAAGATACGTATTCAGAACTGCAAGTGAGTCCAGGGCTGCTGGGCGGAGTATACCAAGCACTGGGCTTTGCAGCAACTTCCGCTACGCACGATGTCCTTCGGATTGGAATAAGCGCAGGTGTTCCACTAACGGACGCAAGCTTACTTACAGGGCTTACATTTACGTTATATGATGGAAACACACAGGTAAGACAGTATAATAATGATAATACAGTGTTTGAGTTACATCCGGCTGAAGGCGGAAATCCCGCCGAACTCCATTTCGCACCGGGCGTGGCCTTTGATAGCTTGAGGATTGAGTTCAATGCACTGCTTGCCAGCGTTTCGGCCATAAATATTCACTATGCACGGATTGCTCCGCCGGTTGCCGCTGTCGACCAGACGCAGATCAATATTTCTGAAAACGAGTCGGCAACGTTTACCATTACCGATCCTATTCCGGGATTGACCTATCACTGGTATTCAGAAGGCAACGCCCTGCTGCATACTGGGTCGAGTTTTGAGACTCCGGTCCTTTCGGAAACGACCACCTATCATGTGGCGACGGTGAATGCCGCCGGGTGCGAAGTTCGTATTCCAGTCGAAGTACGGGTGTTGCCCCCGGCACCACCGGAGGTAACGACCACTGGCGGAAGCACCACCTTTATCGAACCAACTGATGGCGACCCAGTACCGGTAACGATCGATCCGGGGCTGACGGTGTCCGATCCCGACAACACCACGCTGGCTTCGGCTACAGTGGCCATTACAGGTAATTTCCAAGGCGGCCAGGATATGCTCGCCTTCGAAAATGATGGCAGCTCGATGGATAATATCGCCGGCAGTTACGATGACGTGGCTGGCGTGCTTACACTCACCTCAGCAGGCGCTACCGCGACGTTGACGGAGTGGGAAGCAGCCCTTCAGGCGGTTACCTATAGCAATAGTTCATCGAATCCAAGTACCGCGACCCGAACGGTCAGTTTCGTGGCCAATGACGGCACAGACGATGGCAGTCCGGCCACAAAAGACATTAACGTGGTGGCGGTGAATACGGCTCCGGCAGCAGTGAATGATGAAATAACGGTCAATGAGGATTTGCCTGCAACCGGAAATGTCTTGACCAACGATTCGGATGCGGAAGGAGATGCATTGACGGCTTCGCTGGTCATTGCGCCAGTCAATGGGACGGTCGTGCTGAATGCGGATGGCAGTTTCACCTATACCCCCAATGCCGATTATAACGGACGGGATAGCCTGAGGTATCAAGTGTGCGATAATGGAACACCTTCCTTGTGTGATACAGCGCTGGTATATTTTAACGTGGAAGCAATCAATGACGCACCATCCATTACCGCACCGGCCACCATCGCGGTGGATGAGGATGTACCAACGCCGCTCACGGGCATCAGCTTTGCCGATGTAGATGCAGGCAGCGGGGATGTTACGGCAACATTTTCGATACCCAGTGGAGCGCTCTCCGCCACATCGGGCAGCGGAGTGACGGTCAGTGGATCGGGAACGACGTCATTGACATTGGTGGGGACAATCGCAGACCTCAATTTGTTTATCGTAGCAAGTGGCCTTAATTTCACCACTGCGCTCAACGCTACGAATAATGTAACGCTCACGGTAAGCATTGATGACGGCGGCCATACCGGAGCCGATCCGGGCAATTCGGGCACCGGCAGCTCCGAAGCGGATGCCACTACGGTCACACTGATGGTAACCGCAATAAACGATGCGCCGGTGAATACCGTTCCGGCCGCCCAGTCGGTCGACCAAGACGGTGTGCTGGTATTCAGCAGCGGCAATGGCAATGCGATATCTATATCCGACGTCGATGCTGGAGGTGGCACGGTACAGGTGACATTGACGGCCAGCAATGGTCTGATGACGTTGGCTGGCACAACGGGATTGTCCTTCATCACAGGTGATGGGACGAATGACGGTACCATTACCTTCGAAGGTACCATCGCCGATATCAACTTAGCACTAAACGGGGTGTTGTTCCACCCAACACCTGGCTATAATGGAGCGGCCAGTTTGCAGATTACGACAAACGATCTGGGATTAAATGGATCCGGTGGAGCACAAACAGATAATGACACAATCAACATCATGGTCAATGCCGGGGTTCCTTCTGTAACGCTGTCAACCGAAGCCATATCTCCTGTGAACGGGCCATTCACCGTTACTGCGACATTCAGTGAGGCGGTCACCGGATTTACAATCGGGGATATGATGGGTACCAACGCTACGTTGAGCGATTTGCAGACCACTGATAATATTACATACACTTTCCTTGTGACACCCTCCGCTGGTGGAACTGTACAGCTTTCTGTGCCTGCCGATGTGGCAATAAATATCGGTAACAATGGAAATAGTGCATCCAACCTATTGGAAATGCAATATAGCGCAACCATAAACGGTATTACGTTGGAAGACGTCACGGTGGCTTACAACGGGCAATTGCATTCACTGACCATCACCGGCGAGCTGCCGGAAGGCGTGTCAGTGACGTACCGGAACAACGGACGCACGGATGCGGGCACGCAGACGGTAACCGCGGCAATCGACGGTGGGGACAATTATGAGGATGTGGAACTGACGGCCGAACTGACCGTTACACCGCTGGAAATTACGGTGACAGCAGACAATAAGTCCAAGGTATTCGGTTCGGATGATCCGGCATTGACCTACACCTTTGCCCCTGAGTTGATCGGTGACGATGCCTTTACGGGCACACTGTCCCGAGATGCGGGAGAAGATGTGGGTGACTATGCGATTACGCAGGGCAACCTGTCGGCCGGTGATAACTATGCGATCACCTCCGAGGAAGGCTCGCTAGCAATTACTCCAGCTGTGATCACGGGTATCACATTGGAAGATGCCTCCTTTACCTACGACGGAATGAACAAGTCGCTGGGGATAGAAGGCGAGCTGCTGGACGGCATTTCGGTAACTTACACGGGCAACAGCCGTACGGATGTGGGCACACAGGAAGTGACCGCTACCGTTAGCGGAGACAGTTACGAAGACCTGATACTGACCGCCGACCTGACCATTACACCGGCTACGCGCAACATCGATTTCCCCACAATACCGGAGAAGACTTATGGCGATGCGGACTTCGACGCCGGGGCGGCAGCCACTAGCGGTGAGGAGGTAAGCTATACCAGCAGCGATGCCGCAGTGGCCGAAATCGTCGATGGTCAAATACACATCACGGGCGCGGGTACAACCACCATCACGGCCACCGTTCCCGAGAACAGCAATTACAGCAACCGCCCAGAAGCCACGCAGGTACTGATGGTACGCAAAGCCGCCCAGACCATCACGTTCAATGCGCCGATGGAAGTACATCGTGACGCGGACAACATTCAACTGGATGTGACGGCCTCAAGTGGCCTGCCCATCGTGCTCACCTTGGATAACTCCCAAGTGGCTACGTTGGATGGTTTGACATTGGATATACTGCGCTTGGGCACGGTTACGATTACGGCCACGCAAGTAGGTGACGGCAATTATGAAGCTGCTGAGCCGGTGACTGTCACCATCCGGGTGGTGGATCCATCATCCGATTTGCCGATCCGGGTACATCCCGCGGTGTCGCCCAACGGCGACGGCATCAACGAATACCTGATGATCGAAGCAATACAGGACTATCCGGAGAATCGGGTAACGATATTCAATCGCAACGGCACGCTGCTGTGGGAGGCCAGCGGGTACGACAACAACCGGGTGTCGTTCCGGGGCATCAGCACGGCGCAGCTATTGCTGCCGGCGGGTACGTATTTCTATATCGTGGAGGTGAAGGTGAGTGGCAGTTGGAGGCACGAGAAGGGGTGGTTTGTGCTGGGGTATTAACCAATTTGCAGATTCGCGGATACGCATGTCGCAGATTGGCGAATGGGCAGATTTGCAAATCAAGGAACAGCGAATAGACAAATAAGCAATAAAAATGAAAAGGTATCTTTTAATAACGATAGTAGGGGTGTTGGCGGGTACCTGCCTTCGGGCCCAACAGCCACTTACGCACACCCAGCATGGGCAACTGCGCACAGTACTCAACCCAGCGGCGAGCCTCATCCATGGGGAAGGGGAGGTCAGCATCATCGGCCGCAGACAATGGGTAGGGCTCGACGGTGCACCCTCGGTATTTTGGGGGAGCGGGCACCTCGGCTTCCAGCGGTTTGGTGCCACCGCGGGCATTAACATGCGACATGAAAGCATGGCGGTGGAGAAACTCACCGAGGCCTCGGTATTCTTCGCCAAGGCCATCCGTATTTCGGAATCAGAATACTTGGGGCTGTCACTCAACGCGGGCTTCAGCTACCTGGACGGTCGCTTTTCGCAGCTCGACCCGCAAGACCCGGCCTTCCGGGAGGACATTATGGAGACGGACGCACTGGTGGGCTTCGGGGTGGTGCTCTACCGCCCGGAGCGGTACTATGTAGGGCTTTCGCTGCCGCGGCTGATGCTGGGCAGCCTGGGGGTGGATTCGGACAGCCGCTATAACTTCCGGAATGTGTACCACCTTACGGCGGGAGCGCTGTTCGATCTGGGTACGGATTTTCAGTTCAGGCCATCAGTGCTGGTTACCTATTCGGAGAGCCTGCGTCCGCAGGCGGAGGTATCGGCGATGTTTTTCGTGAAGAGGGCCTTCGGCTTGGGGGCCAACGTCCGGAGCTACGGCGACCTCGCGGGAATGCTGCAGGTCAACTTCCTCGGCTTTGGGCTGGGTTACAGCTACCAGTTCAACCCCGGCAACGAGCAGCTCAACAGGCGCATCGGCAACTCCACCCATGAAATCGGGTTGAGCTACCGATTCGGCAGCGTGATGGGGTTACTTTAGCTATATGGTGGTAGTCAATGAACTTCCGGTCTTTCGGACTTCGAACTTTTCAACTTAAGGTTCAGCAGGCACAAATTTCATCGACAATGAATTGACACAATGGCGTGTGTTTTTCGCTGTAAACCGTTCCCCGATAAACATATGGCCCAAATGCCCATTGCAGTTGGCACATACGATTTCGGTACGACGCCCATCGGCATCCGGTATACGCTTGACAGCACCCTTGATTTCATCGTCGAAACTTGGCCAGCCGCAATCGGATTCGAATTTGTCTTCTGACTCATAAAGAGGGGCATCACAGCGTTTGCATACATAAGTGCCCTTGGCTTTGTTGTTAAGTAATGCGCCAGTGAAGGGCCTTTCGGTACCTTTATGGAGGATGATATACGCTTCTTCAGGTGTCAGTTTGTTATATTTTGTCGTATCCATTTTGTTTTCAATTGAAACCGTCTTCGGTTGGCGTTGGTTGGTAGCTTGCCCACATGCCAGGTGAACGGGTAATAATGTCAAAATAAACAATATAATTCTCATAAAAATAGTTTTGACAACAGTAAAAAATGTCATTCACCATTATGCGAATATACAGAAAATATAGCAAAAAGTTTTATGATCAATAATTATCGTCTGTCCATAAAGTCGGTGTCTTGGATAGCATAAACTAAAATAGAAGGCAGATGATACGGATATTGCGAATTTACACCGATAATGATCGAAAATCGACGATTATCTGCTTGATCCGTGTCATCCGTGTTCCATCTTTTTCAATATGATAGACAGACACTAATTATACCCTTTCGTATATTAAAAAATTATTATTAAAAACACAAATTTCTGGAATTTTTTAAGCTTACGGTTCCTGGTCGCTCTTGCTACAAAATACGCTATACGGGCTGTAATCGCAATTATTCATCAATTTAGAACGATTATAAATTATTAAATTCAGTCATCAAATTGTCACCGATACGCCAATTAGTTATACTTTTGTGCCATTGTTAAAAGGGTGTAAATCCATTAGTACAGATAACCCATATTTTTACATTCATCATAAACTGTATAAAGTGCTCAGTATGAGAAATATCTCATTAGTTTTTGAACGAATTGCGCGGCCGGTATCCTTGGTGTTGGTGTTGTTGTTTGCAGTTTCTGCATTGCAGGCCCAGGATGTGAAGGAAGGGGCAAAGCTTTTCAAAGCTAATTGCTCTACATGTCATAAGGTGTTTGGCAAGCTTACCGGACCAGAGTTGGCTGGTGTAAACGAACGCCGAGACGAAGCGTGGTTGTTGAAGTGGATCCATAACGCACCATCTGTAATTGCTTCCGGTGATCCCATTGCAAAGGAATTGGATGCCCAATTTCCGAATAGTACGATGACGGCTTTCCCCCAGTTTTCGGAAGACCAAATCAAGAATATACTGGCTTACGTCAAATCGGAAGAAGATAAAAAGGCAGCTGCAGGTGCAGATGGAGCGACAGGTGGTGGCGGAACCGCGGGAACCGCAAGCAGTGATGTAAACAATTTTATGATCATTGGTTTGATAGCCGTGATTGTATTGGCATTTGTGGTCATTTTGGTACTCAATAAGGTCATCCGTACACTGGAACGTGTGATTACCAGCAACAAGGACCTTATCCCACAACCCGTAGCACAGGCTCCCGGCAAGGATTATGTAGCCATGCTCAAAAGATTGGCGAAGAACAAGAAATTGGTGTTTTTCGCCGTACTTATGCTCATTATATTTCTGGGTTCCGCTGGATGGAAAACCTTGTGGAACGTAGGGGTGCATGAAGGGTACATGCCTGTGCAACCCATCAAATTCTCACACCAATTGCATGCTGGTGTCAACCAAATTGACTGCCAATATTGCCATGGAGGGGCATATAAATCCAAGAATGCTTCCATACCATCTGCCAATGTATGTATGAATTGCCATACGGGTATTACAGCCAGCGAAAAATACGATGGGGAACTCTCACCCGAAATCGCAAAAATATACCGTGCATTGGACTATGACCCCGAGACCATGGAATATGGACCGAATACCCGACCGATCGAATGGGTACGCATCCACAACTTGCCTGATTTCGCCTACTTTAACCACTCGCAACACGTGGTAGTAGCTGGTGTAGAATGCCAAACTTGCCATGGTCCAGTAGAAACCATGGAAGAGGTTTACCAATATTCACAACTGACGATGAAATGGTGTATAGATTGCCACCAAAATACGGAGGTGAATGCCGATAATGCTTACTACGAACAATTGATTGCGGCGCATGAGAAACTGAAGAAGGGCGAGAAAGTGACCGCAGCGCTATTAGGTGGATTAGAGTGTGGCAAATGCCATTATTAATTACGAAGATATACGCAATCTTATATATAGCTTAAATGGATAGCAACAAGAACTATTGGAAAGGTTTGGAAGAATTGCAGCAGACGCCAGCTTTTGTAAATAAGAACAAAAGCGAGTTTGCAGAACCGATTCCTGTTGAGGACGTATTGAATGAAGCTGGATTGAGCACCAAGACCCCACGTCG
Source organism: Parapedobacter tibetensis (assembly GCF_024704835.1). Taxonomy (GTDB): domain Bacteria; phylum Bacteroidota; class Bacteroidia; order Sphingobacteriales; family Sphingobacteriaceae; genus Parapedobacter; species Parapedobacter tibetensis. The sequence continues at coordinate 54,979 of NZ_JAMXBE010000001.1, read as the reverse complement.
CGATTTCCTGAAAGCATTAGGCTTTGGGGTAGGAGCGGTGACCTTGGCGGCGTGTAACCGTACACCTGTACATAAAGCTGTTCCCTATCTGATTAAACCGGAGGAGGTGACCCCTGGGATTCCTAATTTCTATGCCTCCAGTTTCAATGGCCAAAGTGTATTGGTAAGGACCCGAGAAGGGCGCCCGATTTTGTTGGAAGCTAATCCCGCCGCGAAAGGATTGAATTGCGGTACAGATGCATCAACGCAAGCGTCCGTGCTGGATTTGTATGACATGTCCAAGTTGAAGGGGCCAAAATTCCACGGCACTGATACCACTTGGGACGAACTGGATACGCAGGTAGTAACTGCTTTGGAAGCAGCCAATGCCGCTGGAAAGCAAATCCGCATTGTATCGTCCACGATAAATAGCCCCTCGGCAATTGCCGCCATTGCCAGGTTTACCGAAAAATATCCCACTGCCCAATTGGTAGAAGTGGATACGGTTTCTTATAGCGGCATCATCAAAGCCAACCAAAACAGCTTCGGCAAAGCCGTGGTACCGCATTACCGGTTTGACAATGCCGATGTCGTGGTGAGCATAGCCGCCGACTTTCTGGGCACATGGCTCAGCGGTGAAGAACATACGCAACAATACATTTCCAACCGCGATTATAAGAGTCTCAAAAAAGGCAAGATGTCGCGTCATATCCAGTTTGAGGGCGGCTTGAGCCTCACCGGTACCAATGCCGATGTACGTATCGCCGTCAAACCTTCGGAAGAAGGGCCATTGTTGATTGCCCTATATAACGAGATTACGGGAAATACCTTGGCAGGGGCATTATCCTCTAATGCCAAGGCGCAGACGGCGCTCAAGCTGGTGGCCCAGGAATTAAAGCAGGCAAGGGGTAAGGCGGTAGTCGTGGCAGGTGCCAACGATGTGGCTATCCAGACCTTGGTCAATGCCATCAACGTGGCATTGGAAAGCTATGGGGCGACCATCGATTTAGATAATCCATCCTACCAGTTCAAGGGTAACGACGAGGCATTTGCCTCCTTCTTAGCCGAAGCGAATAGGGGAGCGGTGGATGTGGCGTTTTTCCTGAATAGCAACCCATTGTATGATTATTACAATACGGAGGTGGTGAAAGAAGCGTTAGGCAAAATCAAGTTCAAACTCTCTTTTGCTGACCGTGAGGACGAAACGGCTTCGGAGTTGGACGCCATTGCCCCCAACCATAACTTTCTTGAATCTTGGGGTGATGCACATCCCCGTGGTGGATACTATACCATTGTACAGCCCACGATTAATCCTGTGTACAACACCCGCCAAGTGGAGCACAGTGTTTTGCTTTGGGCTGGCGAGAAAACCGACTACTATGCCTTTGTAAAAAATAATTGGGAGCAACATATCCTCGCCGGAAGTAGCAAGACATGGAAGGATGTGCTTCAAACAGGTTTTGAATACAAGGACGAGCAACCGGCAACGGCCTATAGCTTTGATTTTTCAGTGCTTGGCAACGTGGCTAATGCTATCGTGACACAAAGCAAGGGATTAGCTAAAGATGTGGAAGTACAGCTCTACCAAAGTGTAGCGCTCAAGGATGGCAAGCAGGGCAACAACGCTTACCTGCACGAATTGCCAGATCCAGTATCCAAAGTGACCTGGGACAATTACGCTGCCCTTAACCCTAAATTTGCTGAGTCCTTGGGACTGGGCGAAAACAGCCTGGTAGAGGTGGAAGGCGAAAATGGTTACTCGGTTATCCTGCCCGTTTTGATGCAACCCGGTCAGGCCATGGGATCCGTTTCCATTGCTATAGGATATGGTCGCACCAAGGCGGGTAAAGCCGGGAACAATGTAGGCCAGAATGCATATCCTTTTGTCAGATTGGCTAATGGTACGTTGCAATTCAATACCACAGCAAAGCTGAGTAAGGCCAGTGGCTCTTATGAACTAGCCCAAACGCAAACACACCATACCATCGAAGGACGGAACGTAATTCGGGAGACAACGTTTGCGAAATACAAGGAAAACCCAGGCCATAATGCCGGAAAATGGACGGATTCACACAAAACATACGATTTGTGGAATAAATATGAACAGCCGGGACATAAATGGGTAATGGCTATTGACCTCAATGCCTGTACCGGTTGTGGTTCATGTATCGTAGCCTGTAATATTGAAAACAACATTCCCGTGGTGGGCCGCGATGAAGTGCGTCGCCGTCGCGAGATGCACTGGATACGTATTGACCGTTATTATGCCATCGAACAAGACGGCGCGGCATATACCAAGGAAGATGACATCAACCGGTTGGACGACTTTGAAAACGTGTCGGTGGTGCATCAACCCATGCTGTGCCAGCATTGTGCCCACGCACCTTGCGAGACGGTATGTCCGGTTTTGGCTACCGTGCACTCGTCAGAAGGACTGAATCATATGGCCTACAACCGGTGCTTCGGCACACGCTATTGCGCCAATAACTGTCCGTATAAGGTACGCCGTTTCAACTGGTTCAACTACTGGAACGATTCGCGCTTTGATAATTATTTGAACAATGAATTTACCCAACTGGTATTGAACCCAGATGTGGTTTCACGTTCACGTGGGGTAATGGAAAAATGCTCGATGTGTATCCAACGTATCCAGGCCGGCAAGTTGAAAGCCAAGATGGAAAAACGCCCATTGAAGGATGGGGATATCAAGTTGGCTTGTAGCTCGGCGTGTTCCGCAAATGCCATCATCTTCGGTGATGCCAACGATCCGGAATCAGAAGTGTCCAAAGCGTTGCGCAATGAGCGCGTGTACTATGTGCTGGAGGAAATCAACGTACAACCGGGCATTGGTTACATGACGAAGGTGAGAAATACGTATGAGGCTTAATCACTATTTGAAATAACATATTATGTCATCGCATAACGAATCAATATTAAGGGAACCATTAATAACAGGCAAAGATATCACCTATGCCAAAATAACGGATGATATCCTGTTGCCGGTGGAAAATAAGCCCAATAAAGCTTGGTGGATTGGGTTCATTATGGCCGCATTGGGTGCCTTGCTGTGGGTTGGGAGCGTGAGTTATACCTTCTGGACAGGTATAGGTACTTGGGGGCTGAATAAAACTGTCGGTTGGGCTTGGGACATCACGGGATTTGTATGGTGGGTGGGTATCGGTCACGCCGGTACACTGATTTCGGCCGTGTTGTTGTTGTTCCGTCAAAACTGGCGTAATTCCATCAACCGCTCGGCAGAGGCGATGACCATTTTTGCGGTGATCTGTGCAGCTACCTATGTGGTGTCCCATATGGGGCGGCCGTGGTTGGCTTACTGGATATTTCCGCTGCCCAACCAATTTGGATCTTTGTGGGTCAACTTCAACTCACCGTTGGTATGGGATGCATTCGCGATTTCCACTTACTTCACCGTATCCTTGGTGTTCTGGTATTGTGGCCTTTTGCCCGACATCTCCTCCGTACGTGACCGCGCCGCAGGATTGAAAAGAAGGATTTATTCCATCCTGTCGTTCGGGTGGAGCGGATCGGTGAAGACATGGCAACGGTTTGAAATCGTGTCGCTCATCCTCGCTGGTATTTCCACCCCATTGGTGCTTTCGGTACATACCATCGTATCCATGGACTTTGCCACATCGGTAATTCCGGGATGGCATACTACTATTTTCCCGCCTTACTTTGTGGCAGGTGCGATTTTCTCCGGTTTCGCCATGGTGCAGACCTTATTATTGGTGATGCGTAAGGTGCTTAATTTCGAGAATTACATCACCATGTTCCATATCGAATCCATGAATAAGATTATCATGGTAACGGGTTCGATCGTGGGTATTGCTTACCTAACGGAACTGTTCATCGCTTGGTATTCAGGTTCGGAATACGAGATGTATGCCTTTGCCAACCGGATTGCTGGCCCTTACGCTTGGGCCTACTGGGCAATGATGACATGCAACGTGATTTCTCCGCAATTGTTTTGGTTTAAGAAAATACGTACCAGCATCCCGATTTCTTGGGTGCTGTCTATCGTGGTAAATATCGGAATGTGGTTTGAACGTTTCGTGATCATCGTCACCTCGCTGCACCGTGATTACATCCCTTCGAGCTGGGCGATGTTTTATCCTACTTGGGTGGATGTCGGTATTTTCGTTGGATCAATTGGGTTGTTTTTCACATTGTTCCTGTTGTTCTTGCGCTTCCTTCCGGGCATTGCCATTGCCGAAGTGAAGCTGCTCTTGAAGAGTGCAAGTTTACAGCAGAAAGCCAAATTGATCAAGGAAGGTCATTTGGATGCCGGAGAAGTGACCTACTTCAAAAATTCGCTTACGAAGTACGATTCGGTGACAGATGAGGAAATCAAAGAATTAGAAACTAAGTAGCAATGAGCAATATTAAATATATACTCGGAAGTTTTGCAGACCCGGATGAGATGATGGACGGGATTGACAAGCTGCAGGAACAGCACATCAGCATTTACGATTGCTTTACACCGATGCCCATCCATGGTATAGAGGCTAAATTAGGTGTGAAGCCCTCGCGCTTACCCATCGCTGCGTTTTACTTCGGTATCACAGGCACATTCTTGGGGTTCGGCTTGCTGTATTATACCATGACCTACGATTGGCCGATGAATATTGGTGGCAAACCAGCACTTCCACTGCCCGCTTTTGTGCCTGTCACGTTTGAGGTGACCATCCTGTTGTGTGCGTTAGGTATGGTGGCTACGTTTTTCTTTCGCAATCATTTGTTTCCAGGCCGCGCACCAAGGGTGATGGATTTACGCGCTACGGACGACCGATTTATCATCGCGATTGACGCCAATGAAAATACAGACCACGATAAAATAGCGGAATTGCTTAAAGAAGCTGGGGCTGTTGAAGTGAAGTACAATGAACGAAAATATGTTAGCTATGAATAGGAAGAATTTTCTTGGAGCTGTAAGTGCGGCTGTCGCGATTGCGGCGGTGGTGGCTGCTTGTGGGGAAAAAACCACCCGCAGCACCCGCTGGGAATTTTCAAGGAATATGTACGATCCTATCGGTTATAACCCAGACCAACCGAACAATAACTTTAAGGATGGTAAGACTGCCCAAACCCCTCCCACAGGTACGACACCTGTAGGTTTCGAGCGGTTTGCGTATGTCAATACCGTGCAAGATTACGAACGTGCTGGAGCTGAATTAACCAATCCCTTGGAGAAAACCGAGAAGGTAATGGCCGAAGGTGCAGCTTTGTACCAAGTGTATTGTGCGGTATGCCATGGTGCAGAAGGGCGTGGCGACGGAAGCATCACGAAAGATAGGGAGCTGGTTACCAAATCAGAGCGACGGATGTTGGAAAATTTTCCGCCACCGCCATCGTATGCAGCGAGCGATTCGATCAACTCATCAAGAGGTGGTGCCATGAAAGATTTAACGGATGGAAAGATCTATCATACCATTACATACGGTGTCAATTTGATGGGGTCGCATGCTTCCCAATTATCTCCCGAGGAACGTTGGAAGGTGGTTATGTATGTTAGAGAATTACAAAAGAAATAATATTATATCAGCTATATTAAATGGGAACTCACAGTCATCATCACGATTATAATTTTAGCGAGCAGTTCGTATTTACAGGGAAAGCGAAGACGCTGAGCTTGGCCGCCATTGTTGTGGGCATCGTGGCTATCGCTATCGGCTTGCTTTCCAGCGATCACATCACCGTGGAGCGCACCTATGCCAACTTGCTGTTGATGGGATATTATTTTACTTGTGTGTGTGCGGCGGGCGGGTTCTTTTTGGCGTTACAATATGTGACACAATCCGGCTGGTCATCGGGGATGATTCGCATTCCGCAAGCCATGGCAAGTGTATTGCCTATTGCATCCCTTATCCTACTGGTCATCACAGCTACAGGCTTGTTCTCGCATAATTTGTATCACCATTGGTACGCTGAAGGACTTACTGATCCTGATAGCCCCAATTATGACGCATTGGTGGCCGGAAAGGCAGCGTTCTTGAACGCACCCGGATTCTTGATTCGCCAGGTGGTTTTCATGGGTGCCTATAGCATCTGCTCTTGGCTATTGGCGAAGTATTCGTATAATGAAGACCTTGATGGCGGCTTGAATTCATATAAGAAAAGTTTCAAGCTTTCTGCATTGTTTTTAGTGATTTTTGGTTTTACCACACCTATTTGGTCTTTTGATACCATTATGTCATTGGAGGCGCACTGGTTTTCTACCATGTTTGGCTGGTATAACTTTGCAGCGCTGTGGGTGAGCGGCCTTTGCGTGATTACATTGATTATAATACTATTGAAAAAATCAGGCTATTTGGCTTGGGTGAATGAAAATCATTTGCATGATCTGGGCAAGTTGATTTTTGGATTTTCCATTTTTTGGACCTATGTATGGTTTGCACAGTTCATGTTGATTTGGTATGCAAATATCCCAGAGGAGACTGTTTACTTCTATAAGCGTTGGGAACCTGAGTACAAAACCTTGTTTTGGATAAACTTATTCGTCAATTTTGTAGTGCCCATTTTAGCACTGATGGATCGGGATACCAAACGGAAGATGAATACGCTAATGGCTGTTTGCATCGTATTGTTGCTTGGCCATTGGTTGGATTACTACATCATGATCATGCCGGGTACGGTGGAAGTGCACCGTGGGTTTGGATGGATTGAGCTTGGTACCGCACTAGGATTCATTGGGCTTTTCACGTTCCTTGTGCTCAACAAATTGGGTAAACATGCGTTGGCCCCGGCTAAACACCCCTTCCTTGAAGAAAGTCTGCATCATCAGATATAAGATATGAACGGGTTAACTATTGATAATCAATTAGCTGATAGCTGAAAACTGATGACCGAAAGCCGATAGCTAAATATAAATAATAGATAAGAGACATCACGGATAATCGTTATAATAGAAATGAGCTTTATAGACAATATCAAATTCAAGACGGTTTTTATACTGGCATTCATGGTGAGTATAGGGCTATCTGGTTCTATGTTTGCGCAGGAAGCGGATTCAGCGGCGCAGGCCGTTGATACAACGGCTACCGTAGGAGATACGGATACGGCCGTTACCGCCGATATGGATACTGCAGCTGCTGCTACAGGGACTGACACCACGGATACCGCGGCATCTGCCGGCAGTGTAGGTGCAACTCCCACGGCTACTTCAGATGCCGCAGGGAAACCAGGTATCAATCCCCAAGTATATACGAATTTCTTCTACTATGTATTGCTGTTCTTCCTGTTATGCATATTGGTGGCTGTGATCGGTAAGATTTTGCAGGTATATGAGCTTACAAGGAAGATGAACGGCAAGGATAGTACCCATTACCTCAACAATATACAGGCTGGATTATTTATCGTTGCTTTGGTAACAGGGTTATACGGGGTATATTGGTCTTATGTACATCATGGTGCACAATCCATGCGGGAGGCCGCTACGCAGCATGGCGTCAATCTCGATATAATGTTCATGGTTACCACGGTTATCTGTACCATCGTCCTTGTGCTTACCCATATCGCCCTGTTTGGCTTTGCCTTCCGATACCGTGCCCGTGAGAACCGTAAGGCTTATTTCTACCCACACAACAATACGATTGAGAAGGTGTGGACCATTGTGCCCGCCATCGTGCTTACCATATTGGTCTTATTTGGTTTTTTCAATTGGCGGGCCATCACCAATATACCAGAAGAAGAGCAGAAAAATGCAATCCAGATTGAAGTGATCGGAGAGCAGTTTATGTGGACAGTGCGGTATGCTGGACGCGATGGAGCGATCGGTGAGCGGAACTATAAGCTGACTACACCGCTGAATGGCTTGGGCATCGATTTCAATGACAAGAAGAGCTGGGATGACCAAATGGGATCGGAAATCGTGATCCCAGTGAATAAACCCGTGCGTTTCCAAATTACTTCTAAAGATATCTTGCATAGCTTTTATATTCCCGATTTTAGGGTACAAATTAATGCTGTACCGGGGATGAAGACCTATTTTCAGTTTACACCGACCATCACCACTGAAGAAATGCGTGACAAGTTGGACGATTACAGTTATAATTATGTTATGCTATGTGCCAAAATATGCGGCGCCAACCATTTCAATATGCAGAAATTAGTGCGGGTAGTGACCGAAGAAGAATATAAGGAGTGGCTCAATGAACAACCCTACTTCTTTACAGAAGATTTGAGAAAGGAATTCCAGGTGACACAGGTAAATGAAGATACAGCGGATGCCAAGTTGCTGGCCGCTACCAATTAATTATTAGGGAATAACGCATTTAATAAACAGATATGTCAAGTATAACAAGCGCTCATCCTGCTGACCATCACGGCGAACATGGCCACCACCATGAATCATTTTTGTCGAAATACGTCTTTAGTCAGGATCATAAAATGATAGCTAAACAATTCCTGATTACGGGGATAGTCATGGCGGTGTTTGCCATGTTCCTGTCTATTTTGTTTAGGCTTCAATTGGCGTGGCCTGATAAAGAATTCCCGATATTAGAGGTCTTTTTGGGTAAATGGGCAGAGGGTGGCCGTATCAGCCCGGACTTTTTCTTGGCCTTGGTAACCATCCATGGTACCATCATGGTTTTCTTCGTCCTCACGGCAGGACTCAGTGGTACATTCGCTAACTTATTGATCCCTTATCAATTGGGTGCAAGGGATATGGCCTCGCCATTCATGAATATGTTGTCGTATTGGTTTTTCTTTACGGCCTGTATCGTGATGATTTCCTCGTTCTTTGTGGAAAGTGGCCCGGCAAGTGCTGGATGGACAGTTTATCCTCCACTATCGGCAGTACCTACCGCCATCAGTGGATCGGCCATGGGAATGACCTTGTGGTTGATTAGTATGACCTTGTTCATCGCATCGCAGGTATTGGGCGGTATCAACTACATCAGCACCGTATTAAATATGCGTGCCAAAGGGATGGATCTATGGAAGATGCCATTGACCATATGGGCATTGTTCTTGACGGCCATCGTAGGCTTGCTGTCTTTCCCGGTACTGGTATCGGCCGTGGTGCTGCTCATTTTTGACCGGAGCTTTGGTACCAGTTTCTATTTATCTGATTTGGTTGTACAAGGGCAGATTTTGCCCAATGAAGGTGGTAGTCCGATATTGTTCCAGCATCTATTCTGGTTCCTGGGACATCCCGAAGTATATATCGTATTGATGCCAGCGCTTGGCCTGACTTCCGAGGTCATCTCCACCAATTCACGTAAGCCTATCTTTGGTTACCATGCCATGGTATATTCGTTGATTGGGATTACGATTCTGTCATTCATCGTATGGGGGCACCACATGTTTGTGACGGGGATGAACCCATTTCTGGGTGGGGTATTCATGATTACGACATTGATTATTGCGGTACCGTCGGCCGTGAAATCATTTAATTACCTAGCCACATTGTGGCGCGGTAATATCCGGTTTACACCAGCTATGTTGTTCGCCATTGGTATGGTGTCTTTCTTCATTTCGGGCGGATTGACAGGGCTGTACCTCGGTAATTCGGCGCTTGATATTGCGCTTCATGATACCTATTTTGTAGTGGCCCACTTTCATTTGGTAATGGGCTCTGCATCGATATTTGGTATGCTGTGTGGGGTTTACCATTGGTTCCCCAAACTGTTTGGTCGGATGATGAACGAAAAACTAGGCTATTTGCATTTTTGGCTCACATTCGCCGGAGCATACCTGGTGTTCTTCCCCATGCACTTCATGGGAATTGACGGCGTACCTCGTAGGTATTATGCCTTTACAGAATTTCCATTTATGGAGAAATGGATTTCCGTAAACGTCTTCATTACGTGGGCAGCGATTATCGCAGCCTTGGGACAAGTAGCCTTTTTATGGAACTTCTTCTCCTCTATCCGGTTTGGCAAGCGGGCCACGCAGAATCCATGGGGTTCGAACACCTTGGAATGGACTACCGGCGTGAAGCATATCCATGGCAATTGGCCTGGCGAGCTTCCTACGGTTTACCGCTGGCCATATGACTATAGCAAACCGGGACACCATGAAGATTTCATCCCGCAGACGGTTCCATTTTCGGAAACCATGAGCTCAAACTTGCCACACGATTTTGAAGGCAACGTGGAAGCCGAACGTATCCAGCGGGAATGGGAGCTGGCCAATAGGCCTCAGGCCGAGAAAGAGGCGGAGTAATAGAAACCTCATAGGTTTTAAATGCCTATGAGGTTTTAATAAATAAACATATGCTTCCACCTGCTGAAAAAAGATTTTTGTGGATTAACAAAATTACGATTGTTTCGTTGTTTCTGTTGATTCTTGCAGGTGGGGTAGTACGTAGCACGGGCTCGGGAATGGGTTGCCCAGATTGGCCAAAATGTTTTGACAAGCTGGTGCCACCTACTGAAGTTTCTCAGTTGCCAGCGGGATACGAAGAAAAATACATAGCGGGAAGGCAAGCGAAGAATGAACGTTTTGCGAAGACGTTAGACCGCTTTGGCTACAGTGAATTGGCAGAACAGATACGACAAGATGAGTCGATTCTCCAGCACGAGGAGTTTAACGCTGCAAAGACGTGGACAGAGTACATTAACAGATTGGTGGGGGCGGTTACGGGTTTTTTGCTGTTGCTTTGCGCCGTTTTCTCATTTACGTTCTTTAAAACGAAGAAAAGAATCTTTATCTGGAGCATAATCAACGTGTTTGCGGTGGGTTTCCAGGCTTGGCTAGGCTCCATTGTGGTGTCTACAAACTTGATGCCTGGGATAATCACAGTACATATGCTGCTAGCATTGGTTATTGTAGGGATCAGTATCTACACATATTTCAAGGCAAGGGCATTACGTGATAAGGATTTGTTGATTAACCACACGTCAAGTGGGATAAAATGGTTGGCTGCCCTATCGCTGCTGTTAATCATTGCGCAAATAGCGATAGGTACGGGAGTGCGGGAAGAAATAGATCGCATAGCAAGTTCGGGTGATGCACCTAGCAGGAGTGAGTGGTTGGACCGGGTAGGGAGCGTGTTTAATATCCACCGGAGCCTGGCATTTGTATCAGGAATAGCGGTGCTGTTTCTTTTCTTTGTCGTTCGTTCGCGGTTTGCACGCAACACCTATCAGAGCAGGTTTACCAATCTGTTGTTGGTGCTGTTGGTATTACAAATTATAAGTGCGGTGATGTTGGCTTATTTCGATATCCCGCCCTTTGCGCAGACAGCGCATTTGGTACTGGCAAGTTTGCTATTTGGTACCCAATATTATCTGATGCTTTTGCTTGGCAAGACTGCCCGATAGTGGATGATGAATAGAATTGAGTAGAAATATAAGAGATGAATAGGATTGAGGACGATATACAGACCAGGAAATTTGAAGGAGATGTTGCCGTGCAGAGACGCGGTAGGGGGGAGGTTTTTGCTGGATTGGCACAGTTCATGGGCGATTTCAAGCAACTGGTAAAGTTAAGGCTGACCATAACGGTGGTATTTTCTGCATCCATCGCGTTTCTCATTGGTAGTAAGCAACAAGGAGATATTAACTGGATAAATTGGATGATATTGACGGTTGGGGGCTTTTTGGTTACCGGATCGGCCAATGGATTCAATGAGATCATCGAGCGAGATCTGGATAAGTTGATGAAACGTACGGCTGACAGGCCCATCCCTGCTGGAAGGATGACCACCGGACAAGCCTTGGTGCTGAGCTTATTGATGGGTATCATCGGTACTTATACACTGGTGACGCTTAATTTCATTGCTGGATTGTTATCGGTATTCTCCATATTGCTGTATGCATTTTTGTATACGCCACTCAAACGTAAATCACCCATTGCCGTATTTATCGGAGCGTTTCCGGGGGCATTGCCTCCATTGATAGGCTATTACGCCGCGTTTAGTCAAAATGATTTAGCGGCTTATAGCCAACATAATGCTGCGGCCATCGTTATTATTCCATTGGTGTTGTTTGCCATTCAATTCGTCTGGCAATTTCCTCATTTTTGGGGGATAGCTTGGGTGCTTGATGAGGATTATAAGCGTGCGGGATTCAGGTTGCTGCCCACAACCAAGAAAGACAAGATATCGGCATTCATGGTGCTATTTAGCACATTGCTAATGATCCCGGTGGGTATGCTTCCATTTTTCTTCGGATTTGGGGGATATGTCGTGTCCGCGTTTTCGCTGGCAGGAGCCTTATTGTTTAGCTGGTATGGATTGAAGCTTTTCTTGAAATGCGATTTGGCTTCAGCACGAAAGGTGATGTTTACGTCGTTTTTCTACCTACCATTGATCCAGCTGATCTTACTGTTTGATTTTAAAGCCCTATGATAGCCATGGCCAGGTATACACAGGATAAGGAGGAGCTGACCGAGCAGAAGGCGAAGAAATTCAACCTTTGGTTGGGGATGATAGGTATGTTCATGATGTTTGCAGCGCTGTCAAGCGGGTTCATCGTGTACACGGCCGGAGGTGTGGATAAGGGAATTAAGACCTTACTGCCGGAAGCATTTATTTACAGTACGGTATTGATTGTATTGAGCAGCTTGACCATGCAATTGGCATATGTTGCTGCCAGGAAAACGGCATTTGGTCGACAAAAGTTGTTGCTTATGGCAACGATCGTATTGGGATTAGGATTTTTTGCCATGCAGGTGCATGCTTGGGGGGTGTTAAGTGGCAGGGGTGTGGTGTTTGTAAATCCCAATGCTTCCCAGTCTTTTGTTTATATATTCACGGGCATGCACCTTGCGCATATCATCGCCGGCATCCTTGTATTGGTGCGGGCTCTGGCAGGACGCATAAGAAACATTGACCAAGTACGGAATGTTTTCCGGATGGATTTGGCTGCATTGTTTTGGCATTTCCTGGGCATTTTATGGATTTATATTTATGTTTTTTTACTTTTGAATCAATAACACTGAACAATGAGTACAACTGTAACGCAATTGGATAAGGTAAAGACCGGGCGGTGGAACGGAGGCAGGTCGCCTTTCAATGTGGAGTACGGCAAAATCATGATGTGGTTTTTCCTTACTTCGGATGCCTTTACGTTTTCCGCTTTCCTGATTTATTATGGTACGCAGCGTTTTGCTCACTTTGCCTGGCCCGATCCAGATAAGGTATTCCAATCCATCCCCCTCATTGCAGACCACGGTTTCCCGCTGGTATTTGTGGGTATCATGACCTTTATCCTCATTATGAGTTCAGTGACGATGGTATTGGCTGTGGAAGCAGGCCACCGCAATTCGAAGAAGGAAGTGGTGGGTTGGATGATCGCCACCATTATTGGGGGATTGATGTTTGTCGGTTGCCAAGCAATGGAATGGACACACCTGCACCACCAAGGTTTTTGGTGGGGAAGTATTCCTCACCAGGATGGCGTATCTCCTGAAGTGACGCTAGCACCCTATTTTACCCACGGAATATCCGAAGTTTCCGCTTTGCAATTTTCCAATTTGTTTTTCACCATCACAGGCTTCCACGGCTTCCACGTATCCGTGGGAATACTGCTCAACATCATCATTCTTTTTATGACGTTGGCCAATACCTTTGAACGGAGGGGCACCTACCTGATGGTGGAGAAGGTAGGATTGTATTGGCACTTTGTTGATTTGGTGTGGGTATTTGTATTTACATTCTTTTACTTGGTTTAATAATATTCAATATAGCAATATAGACTATGGCTTCTAATCACGATCATACAGTTGGGCACGAAGAAACAGCGCACCACGAAGGCATGACCAAAGGCAAGATATGGCGGGTGTTTTTTTACCTGCTCGCCCTCACAGCATTGGAATTTTTCATTGCATTGGTGCTGGTACATGGCGGATACGTGGAAAAAGGACTGGCAGTGAACATTACTTATATTATGCTCACGCTGCTTAAGGCTTATTACATCGTAGCCTATTTTATGCACCTTAAGTTTGAGACGTTTGGGCTGATTATGTCCATTTCCGTTGTATTCCTGTTTATCATTTATTTCATCGCATTGATGCTGATGGAGGGAACATACTTGAATACCCATTACAACCCGTTCCCTTTTTGGACGACCCCGTAATGGATACCATCAGGCAAACTAATGGCTTGAAAAAAATACTTATCCTGGCAGTGGTATTGATCTTGCCAGGATTTTTATATTACCTCTTGGAGAAAAAGGGAGAAAACCGGTACAAAAGCCTCCCGATTTATGGAGAGAAAGTATTGACCGGAACATTCAGCAACCGGATGGGTAAAAAGGTGCCAGATACCCTATTCCATCACATCACACCGTTTTCATTGGTCAACCAGGAAGGGAAGGAAATTGAGGTATTGGCAGCTGATACGAGTATCGCGGTGGTCAATTTCTTTTATAGCCGATGCGAGAGCTTTTGTGCACACATGAATGATGAGATGAATCGGGTGGCAGCGCGCTTTGCGAAGAATAAGATGGTCAATTTCTATACCATTACGGTGGATACGGCATACGATACCCCAGCGGTTTTAAGGTCATATGCAACCACATATCAGCCACAAGATAAAAAATGGCATTTCTTGACTGCCGGAAAGAGTGATGTATATGATGTGGCGCGCAACGGATTTTTAGTCGATGCTGTGCAGGATACCACGAATGACGCGAGCTTTATCCACAGCTCTTCACTGATATTGGTGGATTCCCACCGGCGTATCAGAGGCTATTACGATGTGAACCACAAGAAGGAAGTAGATCGGTTGATTGATGAAGTAAAATTACTGCTGGTACAGGAAATCCGGGAAACTAGTCCTTATTGATAGTCAGAAAGTCCGAAAGTCGGGAAGACCGGAAGAAAATCTTAGCGTACTTGGCAGGGGCGTAGGCGTCTTCGCGGACTTTGCGTGAAAGGAGTCCGAAAGTCAGGCGGGATGGAGGCGGCAAATTACACAAGAAACAAAATCAAGTTAATGATGCAAAACACAATAGAGAAAAGATATAATATATGGATTGTCATTCTTTCGGTGACGATTCCAGTGGTGGTGGCCATCCTGTTTGGGATTAATTTGCGCGATCTGGGTTATGATGTGAAGCCTTTGACCTTCCTTCCCCCCATTTATGCAGCAATCAATGGCATTACCGCCATACTACTGGTAGGGGCGGTGGTAGCCATCAAAAACGGAAAACGTAAATTGCATGAGGCATTGGTAAAGACTTGTATTGGCTGCTCAATAGCGTTCTTGGCAATGTATGTAGCCTACCACATGACATCTGAATCCACGTCATATGGTGGTGAGGGTTTTATCCGTTATGTATATTTCTTTATCCTCATTACGCATATTTTACTCTCCATCATCATCATTCCGTTTGTATTGATCACCTATGTGCGGGGACTATCCGGGAATTTTGCCAAGCACCGTAAACTGGCCAAAATCACGTTTCCACTATGGCTATATGTGGCGGTAACAGGTGTGGTTGTATACCTGATGATATCGCCGTATTACGGGAGTTGAACAGATAGCACACGGATGACACTGATCTAACGGATGATGCGTCTATCTGCCCAATCTGTGTTATCTGCGTTCCATTAAAAATTCCATATCTTTGTCCTATCATGGAGCGCATTTGGATATATCAGGCAGATCGGCAATTAACTGAAAGCGAAAAAGCTCGCATATTGGATAAATTGGGTGGTTTTACGACCCAATGGAAGGCACATGGCAAGGCATTGGCTGCTAAGGCGGAGGTCCGCCACGATCGGTTTATCATCGTGATGGTTGATGACGCAGTAGCCCCTCCAACAGGTTGTTCCATAGATAAGTCCGTACACCTCCTCAAGGAAATTGAAGTGGCGACTGGACTCAACCTTTTCGATCGTATGCAGGTTGCGTACCGTCATGCAGATGACATTAAAGTCGTTCCCCGCGACGAGTTTGAGCGACTTATCCTCGCGGGTGAGGTAACGGATGATACCGTTGTATTCAACAACCTGGTGACCTCCTATCCCGAACTGGAAACCAACTGGGAAATCCCACTACGGGATAGTTGGCATGCGAAGGTGTTTTTGTAGGCATCAGCTATCAGCTTCCGGACTTCTTTCACGCAAAGCCCGCAAAGCCGCCTACGCGCCAGCCAAGTACGCCAAGATTTTCTTCCTGACTTTCCGACTTTCGGTCTTCCCGACTTCTTTTGGATTGACTAAACTAATAATCAGTGTAAATCCGCATGATCTACGTCGTCCGCCAGCGGCCGGACACGATCCGCATTCCAACTTCCGGACTTCCCGACTTCAAGGTACCTGACTATATCCCATATAACGTACAATGAGGTTCGCTTTCCGGTTGATAAATGCAGTTGGTTTTACGGGTGACCAGCGGCGGGGGTTAGGTAGTACTGCTATCAGTAATGCTGCTTGGCGTTTGGTCAGGCTTTGAGCCGACTTACCGTAGTAATGTTGGGTAGCGGCTTCAGCGCCGTATAGCCCATCTCCGGTTTCGATGACGTTGAGGTAAACGTCCAAAATACGTTTCTTCCCCCAAAATAACTCGATGAGTGCCGTGAAATAAGTTTCAAACCCCTTCCTTATCCACGAACGCCCTGGCCAGAGGAATACATTCTTGGCGGTTTGCTGGCTGATGGTGCTTCCTCCACGGAGCTTCCCGCCATCCTTATTGCGTTGATAAGCATCAGCAATGGCTTTGCGATCGAACCCCCAATGCTCCATAAAACGGGCATCTTCCCCGGAGACTGCTGCTTTTTTCAGATTATCCGACAATTCACTATACTTTACCCATTTTTTGGTGATCTTCCAATCCTTGCCCTCGCTTTTGCGCTCAACCCCGCGCTGTATCATCAGAAAGGTAATGGGAGGGTTTATAAAGCGCAGCAGGATTACACAGCCAATGGTGATGGCTAGGAAATATACCACTGCACGCATTATCCACCGCAGGTATTTGTTCCTTATGGTGGGGATGAAGCGGTTTTTCCGTTTGATTTTTCTTTTACGAGTTCGTTTGATGCCCATTATTTTGCTGTGCAAACTTAGATAACTTGCCCTTTTCTCACAAGTGCTAGTTTCCATTTGCGTTCAAGCCTCCGCCAATTGGCGGAGGTAAACAGGCAATAACACCGTTCTGCTGTAACAATAAAGTCACCGTTTGCATAGTTCTTGTATTTTCATTAAATTTGATTTCAAATACCAAATCATCGATGGGTATATCCTGTTGACGTCCTGAGTTGTAATAGCTTTATCATCTGCTAACGCTGATTTATTGATATGAAGATTCACGTAAATGGCAGCGAATATTCTCTGAATGTGCCGGATAATACCAGCCTTCTTGATGCATTAAGGGTGCATTTGAAATTAACCGGTAGTAAATACGGTTGTGGTGAGGGTATGTGCGGTTCCTGCAAGGTCTTGATAGATGGCCACGCCATGCCATCTTGTATTACACCCGTTGCCAGTGTTCAAAATAAGGAAATCATCACCATCGAAGGATTGGAAAAGGAGGGGCAATTGCATCCGGTGCAGCAGGCTTTCTTGGATGAAGATGCATTTCAGTGTGCCTATTGCTCTTCGGGCATGATCATTTCGGCCGTTGCGTTAAAGGCCAGAAATCCCAAACCAACCCGTCAGGAAATCATAGATGCGATGCAGGGGAATGTTTGCCGCTGTTGCGTTTACCCGCGTATTATGAAAGCCATCAGTAAAGTTTAACCGGAAAAAAAAGAAGGCTATGGATAAATTAAGCTTAGCAGACAAAACACAACGTCCCAAAGCAATAAATGCCAGTGAAATCCAGTCTTCCGGTTATACGATTAACAGACGTAACTTCTTCAAACTTTTAGGTGGAGGTGTGGCCATTGCCCTCACCCATTCCTATGTATATGCTTGGCAGGAACTCGGCCAATCCATGGGATCGGCGCTTCCCGATGAGGAGTCGATCGCTGCCTGGATCCATATCCTTGAAGACGGATCGATATCCGTGTTCACCGGGAAGGTGGAGGTTGGGCAAAATATTCGTACCTCCTTGGCGCAACTGGTCGCCGAAGAGCTTGCCGTACCGTTACCCCGCATTACGATGACAATGGGTGACACCCTGCTGTGCCCTTACGACCAGGGCACGTATGGAAGTCGCACTACGCCTTATATGGGCCCGAAATTACGTAAAGCCGCCGCTTCCTTAAAAGAAGCATTGGTGGAGATGGCTGCTACGCAATGGAAAATACCGAAGGAATCGGTTCAGGCGAAAGATGGTCAACTCATCCATAGCGGCTCCGGCCAAGCATTGGATTATGGGGAAATTACCAAAGGAAAGAAAATATTACTTCCGGTGAATGATCAAGCGGCACTCACCCCTCCTCAGCAATGGACCATAGCCGGAACGTCGGTACCTAAAACAAACGGAAGAGATTTTGTTTCTGGTAAGCATCAATATGTGTCAGATATGGAGTTGCCGGATATGGTGTATGGAAAGATCCTGCGCGCACCATCCTATGGCGCTTCGTTGGTTTCTGCAGCTATTGAGAAGGCACAGGTTTCTGCTAATGTAACGGTTGTGCAGGAAGAGGGTTTCATCGGCGTAACCGCTCCGGATCCCCAAACCGCCGCCAATGCGCTGGCAAAGATTGACGCACAATGGCATGCCGCCCCGCAGCCTGCAAAAGCAGAGATATTTACCTACCTTAAAGAAAATTCCCGTCAAAATAATAACGAGGATCCTGCGCAGGCAGAAGCTCGGAAAGCTTTTGAAGCCTCCACTATCCGATTGGAGCAGCGTGTTGAAGTCCAATATATTGCTCATGTTCCGTTGGAGCCTCGCGCAGCGGTGGCAACATGGGGGGATGGGCAGCTGACCGTATGGACAGGAACACAGCGACCTTTTGGCGTCCAAGAGGAACTCGCAGAGGCGTTTTCCGTACCGAAGAGTAGCATCCGCGTATTTATGCCCGATACCGGATCGGCCTATGGCGGCAAACATAGTGGCGAGGCAGCATTGGAAGCTGCAAGATTGGCCAAAGCAGTAGGCAAGCCGGTAAAAGTCGTATGGACCCGTGAAGAAGAATTTAAATGGGCCTATTTCAGGCCTGCAGGTCTGATCGAAATGGCGGCAGCCGTGGATGATGATGGGTTGATCAGCTCCTGGGAGTTCCACAATTATAATTCAGGGGGTGCGGGAATCGACTTGCCCTATGAAGCCAGCGTCAAGCACATCCAATTCCACCCCTCCCGCACACCGCTAAAACAAGGATCCTACCGGGCCCTTGCTTCCACGGCTAATATATTTGCGATAGAAAGCATGATGGACGATTTGGCTAGGCAGTTGAAACAAAACCCACTTGACTTCAGGCTGGCTAACTTAAAAGATGAACGGCTAAAGGGCGTACTGAAAGCCGCCGCGGGGAAGTTTGGCTGGGAAAAAGAGAAAGTAGCGGACCATGGTTATGGCATCGCTTGTGGATTTGTGAAAAATTCCTACATCGCTACCTGTGTAGAAGTTGCCTATAACCGATCTTCTGAACAGCTCAGCGTGCTACGTATCGTTGCCGCTTTTGACTGTGGGGCGATTGTCAATCCCTTGCATTTGGAAAACCAGGTAATGGGTTGTGTTCTGCAGGGGCTCGGGGGTGCCCTGTTTGAAGAAGTCGATTTCAAGGATGGCCGCATTTTAAATCCTTCGCTATCCAGCTACCGGGTACCCCGCTTTGCTGATATCCCCCCATTGGATATTGTGCTGTTGGATAGGAAAGATATCCCATCGGCCGGAGCGGGCGAAACACCGATAGTCGGGATTGCACCGGCAATTCGCAACGCCATTGCTGATGCAACCGGAGTAAAACTAAGCAGTTTACCGTTGATACCTCAGGGGCTGAAATTAACGAACTAACGAGTCTGTCCATAAAGTCGGTGTCTTGGATAGATAAACTAAAAAATAGAACGCAGATGACGCGGATTTACACAGATGATGATCAAAAATCGGCGATTATCCGCTTGATCGGTGTTATCCGTGTTCCATCTTTCAATATTATAGATAGACACTAACTAACTACAACTATGGCAACAATTAATCTCACAGTCAACAAGAAAAAATATGAGGTGGATGCCGATCCGCAGATGCCTTTACTTTGGGTGATTAGGGACTTCATAGGCCTTACCGGAACCAAATACGGATGTGGCATTGCGCAGTGCGGAGCTTGTACCGTACATGTAGGTGATGCCGCTGTCCGGTCGTGCACGATCCCGGTAGAAAGTGTAAGGGACCAACAGATAACCACCATTGAGGGAATATCCAAAGACGGTGAACATCCTGTGCAAAGGGCCTGGGAGGAAATTGATGTTCCCCAATGCGGATATTGCCAAAGTGGGCAAATCATGGCCGCAGTAGCGTTGCTGAAAAGTAATTCCAAACCTACGGACGAAGACATCAATGAATCGATGACCAATATTTGTCGATGTGGCACTTACAATCGCATTAAAAAGGCTATAAAATTGGCTTCGGAAAACGGATAAAATAAGAAATTCTATTCTTCACCGAAAAGGAACTAACTGATCATTTAAAACAAATGAGGATGAACGAGCAAATAACTAAATTAAATAGAAGGGATTTTATCAAGATAAGCGCCTTCACCGGAGGAGGTTTGGTATTGGGGTTTAATGTCCTTTCATCATGCAGTCCGGAGCGCGGCGATGGGGTTATACATGACTTAAATGCGTTTGTTAAAATCGACACCAATGGGATGGTTACGCTCATGAATCCCAATCCGGAAATCGGCCAAGGGGTCAAAACCTCCCTGCCCATGCTGGTGGCTGAAGAGCTCGATGTGGATTGGAAGGACGTGAAGGTGGAGCAAGCAGGGCTGGACACTGAAAAATATAAAAGGCAAGTTGCCGGCGGAAGTGGCTCGGTCCGGGAAAGCTGGGAATCGTTTCGTGAAGCGGGAGCCACGGCTCGTCAACTATTGATTAATGCCGCTGCGGCTGAGTGGTCAGTATCCCCAAATACCTGCTATACGGAGAGGGGCATGGTCGTGCATAAAGCAACGGGTAAAAAAATAGGATATGGGCAGCTGGTCGAAAAAGCGGCTACCATGGAAGTTCCGACCGATGTAAACATCAAGCCGATCCAATCATTTGCCATCATTGGTAAACGGATTCCGAATGTGGATAACAGGGCCATCGTTACCGGTCAATATAAATATGGCATTGACACCAAGCGGGAAGGAATGCGTTATGCCACGTTAGTTCGCCCCCCGGCTTTTGGTCAGACATTGAAGTCTTTTGACGACGCGGAAGCGAAAAAGCAACCAGGTGTCGAACAGGTAATCCGTATAGACAATAAAATCGCTGTATTGGGCAGATCTACTTGGGAAGTAATGCAAGGCGCTAAAAAAATACAGGCCGAATGGGAAGATGGCGAATCTATGGAAAGCACAGCCGACTACCAACGGAATTTTAAGGAGGTGCTGAGTCGGCGTCCAACCGAAACCCCGCAGCGCAAGGATGGAGATGTCCAACGGGCCTTCTCTGGGGGTGCGAAGGTTTTTGAAGCAATGTATGAAGCCCCTTTCTTGGCCCACAATACCATGGAACCCATGAATTTCTTTGCGCATGTGAGGCCAGACGGCGCAGAGCTTTACGGCCCCATTCAAACACCAGAAGGAACCCGTACCAGAGTAGCCAAGCTGTTGGATATGCCCGAAGGCAAGGTTACTGTCATGATGACCCGCATGGGCGGGGGATTCGGCCGTCGGCTCATGTCCGATTTCGTCGAAGAAGCCGTGTTGGTTTCAAACGCGGCCGGGGTGCCGGTGAACCTAATTTGGTCACGGGAAGACGACATGGGGGGCGGGTATTACCGACCGATGTGTACGTATCAATACAAGGCCGCGGTAGACACCGACAATAAGTTGATCGCTTGGCAACATCACTCCGTGGGTGTCACCGGAAACTCGGCCCGAGCTGGTAGTTTTCCTGCTGGTGCGGTACCTAATTTACAGGTAAATGCCCATGAATATAAATCGCCGGTGACCACTGCCCCTTGGAGGGGGCCTATCCATAATTTCATTGCTTTCTCTGAACAATCCTTTATTGATGAAATCGCCCATGCCATAGCGAAAGATCCCGTTGCCTTTAGGCTGGAAGTGCTTGAGCAGGCCAAACAGCATCCCATAGGTAAGGTGGAATATGACCCCGATCGTTTTGCGGGGGTCATAAAAAAGGTTGCTGAAATGGCGGGATGGGGGACATCCAAAGGGGCGAATGTGTACCAAGGTATTGCTGCACAGTATTCTTTCAATTCGTACGTAGCACAGGTTGCTGAGTTGGTCAAGCAGGATGATGGTAAGCTTAAAATAAAGAAAATCTATTGCGCGGTTGATTGTGGCATCGTGGTTAACAAAAGCGGTGCAGAAAATGTAGTCGAGGGTGGCATCATCGATGGTATCGGCCATGCCATGTATCCTGAACTGACGCTGACCAAGGGCAAGCCAGACCAGGTCAATTTTAATACCTACCATATGATCCAGATGCGCGAGGTACCGGAGATCGAAATCCAGTTTATCGAAAGTGATATCAATCCCACAGGATTGGGAGAACCTGGACTGCCACCGGCGGGCCCCGCTGTGGCCAATGCCGCATTTGCCGCAACAGGTGTACGTCTGCGGGCACAACCTTTTATTAAAAGCGGGATTTTTGCATGACCAATGAACCCATATACCTGGATTATAATGCAACAACCCCGTGTGACCCACGGGTATTGGACAGCATGCTACCCTATTTTACCCGTTATTTTGGGAACGCGACAAGTGCAGACCACAGCTATGGGTGGCAGGCAAAAGAAGCAGTAGCCGAAGCACGGGAGCAAGTTGCCCAATTAATTGGGGCAACCCCAAACCAGGTCATCTTTACCTCAGGAGCTACAGAATCCATTAATTTGGCATTAAAAGGCGTGGCAGAAGCAAGGATGGCGCAAGGCAACCACATCATTACTTGCAAGACGGAGCATAGGGCCGTACTGGATACCTGTGCCTATCTGGAAACGAAAGGGTTTGAGGTGAGTTACCTGGATGTAGATGCACAGGGCATGCTTTCCCTCCAAGCCCTGGAAGAAGCTATCGCTGAAAAGACCATTTGCATAGCCCTGATGTATGCCAATAACGAAACAGGTGTTGTCCATCCCATCCGGGCAATCGGAGCTATTGCTCGGAAATACGGCGTTTATTTGATGAGCGATGCTACCCAGGCTGTAGGGAAAATACCTGTGCATGTTGTCGATGATGCTATCGATCTTATGCCGTTTTCAGCGCATAAACTCTATGGGCCAAAGGGGGTAGGAGCCTTATTTATTCGCAACAACAATCCCAAAGTGAACATCTTGGCACAGCAACATGGTGGAAATCACGAACGGGGAAAGCGAAGTGGCACCCTGAACACTCCGGGAATTGTGGGTTTCGGAAAAGCGGCTGAATTATGTAGAAAAGAAATGGCCGATGAGGCTCACGGCCTACAGCAATTGCGGGACCAGATGGAGCAGACATTGCTCCGGAAAATCCCGGGCACTTCCATAAATGGTGGAGGGGAAAGGTTGCCGCATGTCAGCAATCTCCTAATTCCGCAAATAAATGCAGAGCAACTGTTATTATCCTTATCTCGGCACTTGGCCTTAAGCAGGGGAAGCGCCTGTTCAGGCTTGGTACAGGAGCCTTCGCATGTATTGAAAGCGATGGGACTGAGTGATGCCAATGCGCATCATGCTATCCGGATCAGCCTAGGGCGATTTACCCGTCAGGAAGATATGAGCTATGCCATAGACAAGCTCATCCAAGCCATACCGGTAACTGAATCGGCCCTATAATGAAAGAGATCAGGCAAATAATCCATGCATTTGAAGCAGCCCGGGATCAGCAGAAAAAGGCGGCGCTGGCTACGGTGGTACACATAGAAGGATCTTCCTACCGGGGACCTGGTGCGCGCATGCTGATCATGGAAGATGGAACACTCACGGGAGCCATCAGTGGTGGTTGTTTGGAAGGCGACACCCTGCGCAAGGCCATGCGTGTCATGATGGAAGAAAAACCACTGTTAGTGACCTATGATACCAGCGATGAAGATGACCCCGTCCTAGGAATCGGGTTGGGCTGCAATGGCATCATCCGTATACTGATTGAACCCATTTCATCCAGAAACGAAACGACCGCCATTTCCTTATTGCAAAGAACCCTGGAAAAAAGGCAACCTTCGGTATTAGTCACCTATTTTGCGCTGGATGATAAAAAGCATGCGGAACAAGGCACCAAAATATTGGTAAATGCAGATGGCGTCATCACAGCAGACACCCACCTTCCGATACCTTATCAGCAAATAGACCCCGATATCCGGCGGATTTTAGCTGGAAAGGGATCGGCTTTTGTGCAATATCCATCAGGAGGGCAAGAGGGGAGCACCATCACCGCATTTATCGAATATATGGAACCCGCCTTGTCATTAGTCATCGCGGGAGCGGGCAACGATGTGCTTCCTTTGGCGCAGCTGGCAGAACTATTGGGATGGGACCTTACACTGGTTGACGGTAGGCCCAGCTATGCCAACCAGGTACGATTTCCAAATTGCCAAGTCATCGTTTCAGATCCCCTTCATGGGCTACGACAGGTTGCTATTGATGAACGGACAGCCGTTGTATTGATGTCCCATAATTACGATTACGATAAGGCGATCCTATCACAGGTTATCAATAGCCCGGCCAGCTATATTGGTATGTTAGGGCCCAAAAGGAAACGGGATCAGATGTTTCGGGAACTAACCGACGACGGCCTTATTATCGCAGAGGCGCAACAATTGAAGCTGTATGGCCCTACCGGCTTAGCCATCGGAGCCGAAACACCCGAAGAGATTGCCCTTTCCATCATTGCCGAGATAAAAGCCGTTTTTGCAGGAAAAAAAGGGGAACATTTACGTGACCAAACCGGGGGCATCCATCAACGACAAACCAAGATTGTCCCTTCGCTGCAAGCGTATGGCATCCTTATATTGGCAGCAGGCCAGTCAAAGAGATTGGGTAAACCCAAGCAGCAGCTGGTTTACAAGGGCAATACCCTGCTGCAGCACGCTGTAAAGGCAGCAGCCATGGTAGGGACAGCAGCCACGGTGGTGGTCTTGGGAGCGCAGGCGGAAGTATTGATGAAAGAGCTAGACGGTACGAACGTTGATTGCATACAGAACGAAGATTACCAAGAAGGGATGGCCTCCTCAATCCGAAAAGGCATTCAATACCTAACAGGGAAGTATCCAAAAATAGAAAATATCCTGGTCATGCTCTGCGACCAGCCTTATGTAGATACGGCCCACCTTATCGCACTGATCAATAAACAACAATCCACAGGAGCAAGTATAACCGCTAGTTATTACGCCGGTAGAAAAGGCGTTCCTGCCCTCTTCCACCAATCCGTCTTTTCACAATTGTTGGAGTTACGTGGCGACATCGGAGCTAAACAGGTGATTGAACAGATGGGGGATGAGGTAGCCGTTGTTCCATTTCCTTTGGGCGCGGTTGACATTGATACCAAGGAAGCCTATCATCAGACCATGGAACTGGATATCCCTAAATACACAGCGCCCTGATTTGAGGAGTCCTTTGAAAGGATGCAGGACATTCTCGCCAAGTCGCGGCGCCGCGAAGTGGCTCCGGGGCTTGCCAAATCCCTCCAATTATCCTATTTTTACGGCCACGCAAAATAAACGATAATCCACATTGGCAAAGTCAGCAAAGAAAGAAACCCCACTGATGCAACAATACAACAGCATCAAGGTGAAGTATCCAGGTGCTTTGCTATTATTCCGCGTAGGGGATTTTTATGAGACATTCGGAGAAGATGCGGTGAAAGCTGCCGGTATTCTGGGCATCGTGCTAACGAAGCGGGGCAATGGCAGCGAGTCGGAAACGGCACTGGCCGGTTTTCCACACCACTCCCTTGAAACATATCTCCCTAAGTTGGTTCGTGCAGGCCAACGGGTGGCGATATGTGACCAGTTGGAAGACCCAAAAACCACTAAGACCATTGTGAAACGTGGAGTGACCGAACTGGTGACACCAGGGGTATCCTATGGCGACAATATCGTCCAGCAGAAATCCAATAACTACCTTGCCTCTGTTTTTTTTGATAAAAACCTTGCTGGTGTCGCTTTCCTCGATATTTCTACCGGTGAATTTTTGGTGGCGCAGGGCGGTATGGGATATATCGACAAGCTGTTGCAGGGATTTAAACCAACGGAAATTATTATGGGCAAACGCCAACACAAGGCGTTTGAAGAGCAATTTGGGGACAACTTCTATACCTACACCCTTGACGAATGGCCCTATACGGGTGATTATGCGATGGAAACACTGCTCAAGCATTTTGAGGTGAAATCGATGAAGGGTTTTGGTATAGACCGTCTACCCCTGGGTATCGTGGCGGCGGGGGTAGCCTTGCATTACCTCAATGAAACCGAGCACCGCAATTTGCAGCATATCTCCAACATCTCGCGCATTGAGGAAGACCGCTACATGTGGCTAGACCGATTTACAATCCGGAATTTCGAATTGATAGATTCAGCCAACGAGCATGCGGTGACGCTTGCTGATGTACTGGACCAAACATCATCTCCAATGGGCGCGAGGCTGCTCAAACGCTGGATGGTGATGCCCTTGAAGGACGAAAAATCGATTGTGGAGCGACTGGATGTGGTGGATTATCTATACACCCACAAAGGCTTGCGTGATGATTTGGTGCGCGAAATTAAGCAAGTCGGTGATTTGGAACGTCTTATCAGCAAAATTGGGCTGCAGAAGGCCAATCCACGGGAAATCATCCAATTAAAACGTGCGCTGCACGCCATTGAAAAGCTGAAAGAACTAACGAATGATGCAGATGCGGAAGCACTAAAAATCATTGCCGAACAACTGAACCCCTGCATACTCATCCGGGAGCGTATCGAAATGCAACTCAACCCGGAACCTCCTGTATCAATAAATAAAGGGAAGGTGATGGCCGATGGAGTGAATGAGGAACTGGATAAGCTCCGGAGGGTGGCCTATGGGGGCAAGGACTATCTGCTCGAAATTCAGAAACGGGAAGCCGAGGCTACGGGGATCTCCTCGCTAAAAATAGCATTTAATAATGTCTTTGGTTATTATCTTGAAGTAACCAATGCGCATAAAGACAAGGTGCCGCCTGAATGGGTACGTAAGCAGACCTTGGTCAATGCTGAACGTTATATTACCGAAGAACTAAAGGAATACGAGGAACAAATATTAGGAGCCGAAGAAAAGATACAGGCTCTGGAAACTCGTCTGTATAACGAATTGCTATCGGCAATCGCCGAATATATTAAACCCATACAGCTTAACGCACAGTTAGTGGCCCGCCTCGATGTGCTCCTGAACTTTGCGGTCATCGCCGAAAAAAACTACTATGTAAAACCTGAGATCAACCAAGGCAATGCCATCGACATCAAGGGTGGTCGCCATCCGGTCATTGAGCAAAACCTGCCGGTAGGAGAAGATTACATCACCAATGATGTTTTTCTGGATAATGAAACGCAGCAAGTTATCATCATCACAGGGCCAAATATGGTGGGTAAATCCGCCTTGTTGCGGCAAACTGGGCTGATCGTGCTCATGGCGCAGATGGGCAGTTTCGTGCCGGCTAAGGAAGCAAAGATTGGGCTGGTCGACAAGATTTTTACCCGTGTAGGGGCATCAGATAACCTGTCGTCGGGCGAATCGACGTTTATGGTGGAGATGAACGAAACGGCAAGTATCATGAATAACCTCTCCGAAAGGAGCCTTGTTCTGCTTGATGAAATCGGACGTGGCACCAGCACCTACGATGGGATATCCATCGCTTGGGCAATTGCCGAATTCCTGCACAACCATCCCACGGCAAGAGCAAAAACCCTCTTTGCTACCCACTACCACGAATTAAATGAATTGACCAATTCGTTTTCGAGGATTAAAAACTACAATGTTTCGGTCAAGGAAGTGAGCGATAAGGTCATCTTCCTGCGTAAATTAGTGCCGGGAGGCAGTGAACACAGCTTTGGTATCCATGTGGCCAAACTGGCTGGGATGCCCCCAAAATTGCTGCAACGAGCCAATGAAATCCTCAAACGCTTGGAACAAGAACGCACGGGTGGCGAGCGGATTAAGGACAGCATGAAGAAAATCCAAAAGCAAGCCTACCAGTTGCAGATGTTTTCCATAGACGACCCCATTCTCGTCAAAATACGGGATATGCTTAACAACCTCGATGTAAATACACTCACTCCTGTAGAAGCGTTGATGAAACTGGATGAGATACAGCGGTTGCTGAAGAATTGAGGGGATTTTCGTACAAAAAGTCCGTATATTTTTTGTTATTTTAAAGTGCCTCCATACCCTGATTTATCCTGGCAAAAAACCCCTGAATGGAACGGCAGCGTAAGCAAAACAATACATGCAAGCTTTTTCATTTTTTACGAAAATGCCATGCTAAGTTAAGCAATATTCTTTACTGCAATTAAATAAAAAATGGGTAGCCTAAAAACGGTCTCCTATGTTTATCCATGGTGACCAGAACAAAATTGATGCTATGGCCCCAGCCAAATGTTAACCAATAGCAATAGCGGGGTAGAAATATAGGCCATACTCTTGCTGATGTAGTTGCGGATAAAACGGGAAGCCTTCACGATTTGGTCTTTGACCGTGTTTTTAGATAATGCAAGCCGCTGGGCAATCTCGTCATGGCTCACCCCCTCGTTCCTGCTCATCGTGAATACCAGTTGCCGTTGAGGCGGTAGCTTGTCAATGGCTTCTTGGTAAAGGCCATTGAGCTCCTCGTAGAAATAGCCTTCCTCTATCTCGTTGCCCGCGGCGCATACGCCCTGGAAAATAATATTGCGCATGCGTTGGTCATAGGTAGCTCGCTTTAGTTGGTTGAAAATAATATTGCGTGCAATCCGATAAATGTACGCCTTAAGATTCAGGTCTACATCAATAGATTGTCTGTTGGCCCATAGTGTGGTAAATACATCTTGTACAGTGTCTTCGGCCAGTTCGCAGGATCGAAAGTACGCCATGGCATATCTGTAGATATCTTGGCGTAAACTATCGAAACATTGGCGAAATGCAACAATATCGCCATTGGATATGTTTTTTGCCACCGTCTTCCAATCTACCATTGTCATTTTCTTCATCTATAATGGACATTATCAGCGGTAAATGTATGGCGCCAACGTATCTTTTTTGTTGTATTATGATGAACAAATTGATAATTTTTCCCTGTCCATATTATTGGCCAACATGGTTTGCTAAGTCAATTATAACGACCAAAGGTAGACATACTTAACGTATTTCCAAAAGGAATGTCGCACGCAATCGGTTGCGCTTTTATAAAAAAATTTCATTAGCTATCGTCCCTCCGAGCACTTCGATTGTATTACCAATAAACACACGCCGGGATGCCAGACGCGTCGATGAAGGAATTATTTAAGAAAATGCTGCACGGTGAGTGTACTGAAGCGGAAGCTGCGCGCATCATCTCTTACTTGCAGCAAGCCGATACGGATGAGGATATCTCAGGGGTGGAGGAGGTGATGCAAATGATTGCTGAACAACAGCGCATGGATTCCGTTTCCGCCGATCGGATCTTTGAACGGATCGTTGCACCTGAAGCCGAAAACAAGCGACGGTCTTTTCTACGCAGCACTTCACTATTCCGATTAGCAGCGGCGGTGGCATTGTTTATAACAGCAGCAGTAGTTGGTTATGTTGCTTGGTACGAACCGAAAACCATCATACAGACGGTCTATGGCCAACTGGATACGGTACTGTTGGACGATGGTACGCAGGTCGTGCTGAACGCCAATACTGAAATCCGCGTGAATGATGATTTTCTGGACAAAGACCGCCGCGAGGTATGGCTTCATGGGGAGGCTTTTTTTTCGGTGGTCCCCATGTCGGACAAGCCTTTTATCGTACATACCAAACAGGGAATGGACATTACAGTGTTGGGCACGGCATTCAATGTAAACACACGGGAAGACGAGGCCCGTGTAGTGCTTAGCAGTGGAAGTGTAAGGGCGGCGTATAACGCCTCCCGGCAACTAATTGAGCCCGGTGAAACAGTGTACATAGCGCCGGGGAGCGATCGGATGCAAAAATCGGCTGCGGATACGCTCTACTATGCTTCGTGGCGATACAAATTGCTTGCATTTAGAAATGAGCCGTTGTGGCATGTGGCCAATACGATAAAAGACCGCTATGGATATGATATTTCCTTTGCAGACCCTGGACTGGAAAACCTGCGCTTTACGGGCTCGGTACCCGCAGACAACTTGTCGCTGGGCCTCCACATGATTGCCCTGACATTTGAACTGGACGTGGAGCAAAAAGGCAATACCATTGCCATCCGAAACGAAAATGCAAATACCCACTAAAAATTCGATATGAAATCAAATGTACTTATCCGGAATTTGTTGGCAATCTTCCTATTGGCAGGAATGGTAACCAACGCCACGGCCTTGCAGCAAACAGCAAAGGCCTTCAGTATGAAAAAAAAGACACCGAAACAAAAAGTGTATTTCAAAGACTTTTTTACGTCTTTGGAACAGCGCTTCAATGTGCGAATCAACTATGATGCCGAACGTGTCGGCACCCTTAGCCTGGAAACACCGAATGTGGCGGACATTACGAAAGACCATCTTGCCGGCACGCTCAATAAGCTAGTGGCGCCGCATCAGCTGGAAGTGGAAAAAGTAAACGAACGGTTTTATGTGGTAAAACCGGTGAGACGGATACATTCACCACTTAGCAGTACTGAAAAAAAGAACGGACTGGGACTTGCTCAGCAAACGATAATCGGGGTAGTGACCGATGTTGCGAGCGGTACGCCGCTTGAGGGGGTGACTATCCGTATAAGGGGAACGGCCACCGAGGCCGCCACAACTGGAGATGGTCGCTATTCCATCGGCAATGTTGGGGCAAATGATGTATTGATATTCAGTTACCTCGGGTATCGCACACACGAAGAATCCGCAGATGGCCGAACAACGATCTCCGTTCAACTGGGGCGTTTGGAAGAAATGATCGAAGAAGTGGTGGTGACGGCCCTGGGTATCGTCCGTGAGGAAAAATCACTCGGGTACGCCGTGCAGCGCATTGGCGGCGATCAGGTACAGCAAGTGAAAGGCGTGGATGTAGCCACTTCGCTTACCGGTAAGGTGGCTGGCCTGTGGATCCAAAACAGTACCGAGTTTGACGAGTCGCCGGATATACGATTGCGCGGAGGATCTTCCAATCCGCTGTTGGTCATCGATGGAGTCCCCTATGGTAATATGAGCCTTCGGCAGGTACCGCCCGACGACATCGAAAGCATCGACGTGCTCAAGGGGGCCACGGCCTCTGCCCTCTACGGCGTGCGGGGCGGTGGCGGTGCCATCATCATCACCACAAAAAGTGGAGGGAATGGCATCAGCGTGAACAGCAACAATATGTTTTTCGCCGGCTATTTGACACTGCCGGAGGTGCAGACTTCCTACAGTGCGGGCGTGGGTGGATCCTACAATTCTATCGATTATGTATGGGGCAATAAGCTGGATATCGGTATCATGGAGGAACAATGGAACCCGGAAACCAAGCAAATGGAGGTAATGGAGCTTGCGTCGCGCGGTAAAAACAACTTCAAGAACTTTCTGGAACCCGGCATTGTCACCAACAACAACATCAGCTTTGCCCGATCGGGCGACATCGGATCGATACGGGCATCACTCACCCATGTGTACAACAAGGGGCAATATCCAAACCTGAAGTTGAACCGTCTCAATGCCAATATTTCTGGTAAGCTGAACCTTGGCGACAAGGTGGAAATCCACAGCAATATGGGCTACAATAGAAGTATGACGCCACAGACTACCGGCGCCGGATATGACGATCAAGGGTACATCTATCAACTGCTCATGTGGACGGGCCCGGAGTATGATGTGACTAAATTTCGCGACTATTGGGTGACACCCAACGAGAAACAGAACTGGCATTACACAGCTTGGTATGACAATCCGTACCTGATTGCTTATGAGAAATTGCTGAGCCGGGAAAATAACATGGCCAATGTGAACCTCACCTCCCATTACAAACCGTTTAAAGGTGCGAAAGTGACGGCGCGGGTGGGGTACGATTTTTATTCGAATGAGAATACGCGGCGTAATCCGCCAGGCATTAATTCTTCCCGGGGCTGGCATGCCAACGGGATGTATGGACAATATCAATCTAGGGGGTATAGCTTGAATACCGACCTGCTCTTGAACTACGCACGAAAGAAAATACTGCCGAATTTTGATATTGACCTTACTGCCGGGGCTTCTATCTATAAATGGGAAGACCAGTCTCTTTCGGGTTATACCCGCAGCGGGATTATGGTGCCGGGGCTGTATTCATTAAACAACTCGGTAGAACGGCCGGATGTCGAAACCGGTCGTGCCCACAAACAGGTGAATAGTGTGTTGGGGTTGGCGTCATTTGGATGGAAGGATGCTGTTTACCTGGATTTGACAGCCCGCAACGACTGGAGCTCGACACTGGATGCAACGACACGTTCGTACTTTTACCCGTCCATTGCCACGAGCGTGGTGTTGGGTGAGTTTTTCAGTATGCCGGGCTGGATGGACTTATGGAAGCTCCGCGGCTCATGGGCCGTATCCAAGCAAGACCTTGGTGTATATGCCACAAATGTGAATTATGCCATTGGACAAGGTGCTTGGGACGGCCTGAATACGGCGGCTTACCCTGCCGAACTCAATACCAACGTGATTGAGCCGGAGACCAACCGTACGTGGGAAGTGGGTACCGTAGCGAATCTGCTGGACAATCGACTGATACTGGACGTGGCATACTACAACGTATTCAACTACAACCGGCAGGTATCGATTCCCATTTCGGCGGCATCAGGCTTTACCGAAACCCTGATCAATACCGATGAAACGCGGATACGCAGGGGGATGGAGTTTACGTTGAACGCCGGTGTTATTAAAAAATCCAATTTTTCGTGGGGTGTCGCTGTGAATTGGGCTACAACCCATCAGTATTATAAAGAACTGGATCCGGTATACTCGCCCGACAACCTGTGGACGAAGGCGGGCGGACGCGTGGATAATTATACGATTACCGATTGGCTGACAGACCCGCAAGGCAATGTTATCCATACGGATGGGGGGCTACCACAGCAGGGTCAGTATGCTTATGCGATTGGCTATAACGACCCCAAATTCATCTGGGGTTTGAACAACTCGTTTACCTACCGGGATTTTGATCTCCAGCTGAGCTTCGATGGCCGGTTTGGAGGCCTATTGAGCAATTATACCGCTTACAAGATGTGGGATACGGGCTCGCATCCGGATAGTGACAATCAGTGGCGTTATGACGAGGTGGTCAACGGCAACGAATCTTACGTGGGCAACGGGGTGAAGGTGGTTTCCGGCTCCGTGTCTTTCGATCAATACGGGCAAATTACCGAAGATACCCGGGTGTATGCCTCCAATGATACCCCGGTGTCTTATGAAACATATGCCCGGCGGTATGGCGATGGCCGCTTTGGGGCAACAGACCCCACATTTATCAAAATCCGTGAACTGGCCATCGGGTATACCCTGCCACTGGAAATGAGCGAACGTTGGGGGATGAGCCGCGCGCGCATTTCGTTGACCGCACAGAATGTATTCCTATGGGCCAAAGATTTCAGGTTTGCAGACCCCGATTGGAATTCCGATGGTGATCTCACCTCGCCTTCCCAACGCTTTATCGGACTCAACCTTAGTTTCCACCTCAGCAGTAATAAAAAATAGAAGTATATGAAAACGCTAAATATAAAAACTATAGTAACCTGTGTAATACTATCGGGCGCATTGGTTTCCTGCTCGCATTTCGACGAGTTGAACACAAATCCGGACGGTTCCACCATTGCCACATCGCAAATGCTGGCCACGAAGCTTATCCTGAATATCACACGCGATGATATCAGCTCGGAAAAGGGATTCATGGGCCATTTCATGCGCGATAAGTACATCCTGTGGAGCGAGTTTGCACAGGGCGAGCAATACAACCGGATAGACCGGGCGGGCTTCGGGAAACTTACCCGCCTCATCGATGCAGAGAAGATGGTGGAGTTTACGGAAGAACTGGATGGGGCTGCGGCCAATTCCTACAAAGGGCTAAGCCATTTCATGCGGGCGTATACGTTCTTCAACGCCACGATGGAGGTAGGCGATATTCCTTACAGCGATGCCCTGAAGGGTGAAAGCGAAGACAATATAAAACCCATGTACGATACGCAGAAACAAGTGTTTGTCGGTATCTTGGATGAATTGGACGAGGCCAATAATTTCTTTGCCCTAGGGGGCAGCTTCGAAGGCGATGTCATCTATGGGGGCGACCCTGTAAAATGGCAAAAAATGGTCAATTCCTTTGCGCTGAAAGTACTCATCAACCTGTACAGGAAAACGGGAGATGCGGAACTCCGCGTCGCGGAGCGTTTCAACGACATCGTGAACAACCGACCCATCTTTGAAAGTAATGCCGATAATTTCCAATTGGTCTATTCAGATCAGGAACACCAACGCTATCCGTTCCACAAACTGGGCAACCAGTTTGTCATCTACCCAATGGTATCCGATGTACTGATAGACCGCTTGAAAGCGCTGAATGACTACCGCGTCTTCTATTTTGCTTCGCCATCCGAGGCACAAATCGAAAATGGAGCATCCGCATCGGACTTCGCTGCGTACAAAGGCATAGATCCGGCAATTGTTTACGCTTCGATAGGTGATATCCTCAACTCGAAGGACTATTCGGGAGTGAACGCGCGGTATACCGAGATCGCCGAGGGCGAACCGGTCTGCTTGCTGAACCACGCACAGATACAACTGACGATAGCGGAAGCGGTGGTACGCGGGTGGGTTTCGGGAGATGCGCAGGCCTATTACGCTGATGGTATCCGGGCATCGATGCATTTCGTGGCAGATAACACGCCAGATGAAGCCGCTTTCCACCACAATAGACAGATGGACGATGCGTATATACAGGCTTATCCTGCAACAGATGCCGTGAAGCTAACAGGCAGTGCGGAAAATCAGATAAATCAGATTGTCACCCAAAAATATTTGGGTACGTTTTTGCAATCGCCCTTGAGTGCTTTCTTTGAAAACCGGCGTACGGGGTACCCGGAGTTTCCCATCAATCCGGCATCTAATGAAAACGTGCCGGCAGACCGCTTGCCTGTACGTTGGATGTATCCAAGCGATGAGATAAACTATAATACGGAAAACGTAAGGGAAGCAATTGACAGGCAGTTTAACGGCAACGACAATGTAAACGAATTGATGTGGCTGTTGAAGGACTGACTGCATTGTGAAGAGCGGAAGGTTATTGGAAACAGGAAATAGGTGTTTCTTTAGAACACCTAGGCTCCAGACTGTAAACCCCAGGTGTTTTGTTAGAACACCTAGGCTCCAGACCGTAAACACTAGCTGTTTTGTTAGAACACCTAGGCTCCAGACCGTAAACCCTAGGTGTTTCGTTAGAACACCTAGGCTCCAGACCGTACACCCCAGATGTTTTGTTAGAACACCTAGGCTCCAGACTGTACACCCCAGATGTTTCGTTAGAATACCTAGGCTCCAGACTGTAAACCCTAGGTGTTTTGTTAGAACACCTAGGTTCTAGACTGTAAACCCTAGGTGTTTTGTTAAAACACCTAGGGTACGCTTCATTTTGACATTCTAATTAATTTAGCCAAAAAACAGCCTTAACGATATCGTAAACATCTTTTTTATTGAATAAATGATGTCTTTTTTCGATGAAAAAGGTTTGTTTTTGTGCCAAACACTTTTTTTGGGTACCCTGGATTGTGGCGCAAAAACAAACCTTTTCGGTCTTTCCTCCCTTAAAAGAAACCCCTGGCCTTTCATTAAACCTTAGCCCAACTTCTGCTGTCTTACAGACAAACGAGTTAAGAAACACGATGTTTAACAAAAAAGGAAGAGCCATGAACAAGTTAATGATATATGTAGCCGTCTTGATTTTCAGCACCGTTACCATTACCGAAGCGTATGCGCAGGGTAGGGGACGAGGGCATCATAGAAAAGCGAAGAAAGAATATGCTAAACATTACGAAAAGCAACGGAAGCACACCTATAGATATGCAAAAGAACGCGATAAAGCGGATCGTAAATATTACGAGAAGCGTGAAAAGGCCTACCGCAAGTACGCTAAACATCACCATAAGCGGTATCGCGACCATGACGATTGGTACTATGATCGTCGCTTCCACCGCCGTTCGGACTACGTGTATTTCCCCAAACACCGGACATACTACGATCCGTACCGCAGGGGATATGTGTACCGCAGGCATAATGATTGGGTATTTGACCGCGCGATGCCTTCGTTTATGGTAGGGCTCGATCTCGGCAGGGTGAATGTGCAATTCATGGGCAGACTGCCATTATAAATGGCTTGATACGGGCCTCCGCTCTAATTTGGTATGTTTTATGTAAGTTTGTCCTAACGTACCATCGATAAATACCGGTTTATGTCTACAATACTGATTAAAGCGGCTACGCTCGTTAACGAAGGGAAAGTGTTTACGGCCGATGTGCTGATTGCCAATGGGCTGATTGAGCGCATCGCGCCGCAGCTTGATCGGGTTGCAGACCGGGAAATTAACGCCGAAGGGCTTCACATACTCCCCGGTCTGATCGATGACCAGGTGCATTTCCGTGAACCGGGCCTTACCCATAAGGCGGATATCTGGCATGAAAGCCGTGCGGCGGTGGCCGGCGGAACCACATCCTTCATGGAAATGCCCAATACAGTGCCGAATACGCTCACGCAGCGGCTGCTGCAAGATAAATACGACATCGCCGCCGAAAGGTCGCTGGCGAATTATTCCTTCTACATGGGAGCCGCCAATGACAACCTCGACGAAGTGTTGCGCACCGATCCCCGTGAGGTATGTGGTATCAAGGTGTTCATGGGTTCGTCTACTGGCAACATGCTTGTGGATGACGAAAATACGTTGGAGAGCCTATTTGCCAATGCGCCTATGCTCATCGCCACACACTGCGAGGATGAAGCAACCATTGGGCAAAACTTAGCCAAATATAAAGCGATGCATGGTGATAACCTTACCGCTGATATGCATCCCCTTATCCGCTCGGCAGAGGCTTGTTATATTTCCTCTTCCCGGGCAGTAGAATTGGCTAGAAAGCATGGTTCGCGCCTGCATGTATTACACATTTCCACAGCCAAGGAGACTAATCTTTTCGATAAGGATATACCCTTAGCAGCCAAGCGGATTACGGCCGAAGCCTGCGTGCACCACTTGTGGTTTAGCGATGCAGACTATGCTGAAAAGGGCAATTTCATCAAGTGGAACCCCGCAGTGAAAACCGCTGCCGACCGTGATGGGATCCTGCAAGCCGTGCTGGATGGACATATAGATGTCATCGCAACCGATCACGCTCCTCATGCCCTCAATGAGAAATCCCAACCCTATGTGTCGGCTCCATCTGGCGGACCATTAGTGCAACATGCCTTACTGGCCTTATTAGATCTGGTACATGCTGGAAAATTGACATTGGAACAGCTGGTGCAGAAGACGGCACACAATACGGCTACTTGCTTCCAAATCGATAGACGCGGTTTTATTCGAGAAGGTTACTGGGCTGATTTGGTACTGGTGGATTTGAATAAACCCTATACGGTTGGGAAACATAACATCTTATCCAAATGTGGTTGGTCGCCGTTCGATGGACATACGTTCATGTCGACCATCAGCCACACCTTGGTGTCAGGTAATTTGGTATATGTGCAGGGTGAATTACATGAAAAGGGCAGCGGAAAGCGGCTGTTGTTTAATCGATAGCGTTATTCGCAAAAGCAACTATGAATAAACGAACATTCATCAAAACACTGGGCGTGGGAATGGCTTCCCTGCCGTTATCAAACACATTCTCAAGTGCCGCAACCCGCGACATGCCGGCCATCCGACCCCCGTTAATCCGCAGGGGCGATACCGTGGGCATCATTACCCCTTCTTCAGCATTGGTAGATGATAAAGGGTATTCCATTGCTGAAGATAATTTCAAAGCACTCGGTCTACGCATCAAATGGGGAAAGCATGTGGGTAAAAAAAATGGATATTTGGCAGGAACCGATGAGGAGCGGATAGCTGATTTGCAGGGCATGTTCAGCGATCCGGAAGTAAAAGCGATTGTATGCCTACGGGGTGGCTCGGGGGCGGCAAGGCTACTTGATCGATTAGACTATGGATTGATTGCGCGGAATCCAAAGATTTTTTTAGGTTACAGCGACATTACGGCGTTCCATCAGGCCATCCAAACGCAAACCGGGTTAATCACGTTCCACGGTGCGGTGGCAAACAGCCCTTGGACGCCGATGGTCATCAACCAGTTTGAGCAACTGTTCTTTGAAGGGAAATCACCCACGTATGCAGCAGACCAAGAATCTATTCGAATCCTTACACCAGGGAAAGCGGAAGGCAGGCTTTTTGGTGGTAATCTTACGGTTTTAACGGGTATAGCGGGGTCAGCGTATTTTCCTGATTTTGAAGACAGTGTCTTATTCCTGGAAGACATCGGGGAAGAACCCTATCGTATCGACCGGATGTTCAGCCAACTGGCGTTATCCGGAGCGTTGAAAAAAATCAACGGATTCATTTTCGGCAAATGTTCGGATTGCGAAGCGAAAAATCCGGACAATTCGTTGACATTGGAACAGATATTGGACGATTATATTCGACCATTGGATATACCGGCATACCAAGGTGCGCTAATTGGACATATGGATGAGCAATTCATCTTGCCGATAGGTGCGCGGGTGCAGATGGATGCAGACAAGGGAAGCATTACGGTATTGGAAAACATTTTTTCAAAAAGATGAAGCAGTTCATATACATATTCACCATGATACTGGTTTCGGCAGCCTGTCAAGGCAATGGACAAGGCCGAGTCACGTATACACCTGATACCGCCATGCTGGAGAAAGCCTTTGAAACCTATCGTGAGCCCTCCATTGTCCACCGGCGTTTCAAGCATGCCGACATCGAGCCGCTTATCCTCAAACGTAAGGAGGGGAATGCTTTCGATGTGACCCAATTAGGGATTTCGGTACTAAAAAAGCCAATTTACCAACTGAAGTATGGGGTGGGGCCAAAGAAAGTAATGCTATGGTCGCAGATGCATGGCAATGAACCCACGGCTACCATGGCATTGATGGACCTATTCAATTTCCTAGAGGCGCAGGATGATGGCATGGATAGTGTGCGTAACTTGCTGAGGGAGCAGACCAGTCTGTATTTCATTCCTATGCTGAACCCGGATGGTGCGGATGATTATACTCGACGCAATGCCATGGATATCGATGTGAACCGCGATGCCCGCGCGGGGGCAACCGTTGAAGGAGATATCCTTATCCGTGCAGCCAAGACCGTACAGCCCAATTATGGATTCAACCTGCACGACCAAAGTATATATTACAATGTGCCGGGAACGTCCAACCCAGTGACCATTGCCCTGCTGGCTCCAGCATACAACGAGGAGCGGGATATCAATGATGTGCGGGCCGGTGCAATGAAAATCGCCGCGGGCATGAACCGCATCTTGCAGGGCTATGTACCCAATGGGGTGGCCAAATACGATGATACCTTTACCCCCCGAGGTTTTGGCGATAACTTCCAAAGCTGGGGAGCGAGCACCGTACTTATTGAATCGGGGGGGTATAGGGGCGATCCCGAAAAACAGGTCATTCGTAAGCTCAACTTCATCATTATTCTCAATGCGTTGATTGAGATTGCCCAAGGCAGCTATGAGCAGTATAATATTGCAGATTATGAAGCATTGCCATTCAATGAGTCTAAGCTTTCAGATGTATTGTTGCGTAACGTAGGTGCTGCTCGGGATTCGTTGTCTTATAAAACAGACTTGGCCATCATGCGCGACGAGCACACGGTGGGAAGCGATTACTATGTACGCTCACGGATAGCTGATATTGGTGATTTAAAAGAAAACTATGGCTACGATGAATTGGACGCTGAAGGATACCACTTCATGCAAGGCAAGATTTATCCGAAGACGTTCAGCAGTACCAATCAGGTTTCCCTGGAGCAGGCAATGGACCTATTGCGCCAAGGTTATTATGCGATCCAAGTGGCCAATCTTCCAGATGATCGCAATCACGGTTTACCTTTAGTGGTATTCAATCAGCGAACGCCTACCCCAGCCAGTCCAAATCTGGGCAGGGAGGCCAATTTTTTCCTGGCCAGCGGTGATGTGCCCGCCTATGCTATCATCAATGGATACCTGATTGACCTTTCATCAGAACCGCAAAAAGAATTTAAGAATTATATTTGGTGATGAAGGAGAAGGGCATCATCGGCGTTCCGTCACCGGCTTAATCGAAAACTGCTGGATACGTGGTATGCTTTCGGGACTTAAGGTAAAATAGACAGCAATGTCTTGGTGTTCACACTCGATGATGAACGTTCCACGTAGGTTATTCTCCGCAATGATTTCATTTACCTTCAGTACTTTCCCTGCTTTGGCAAAAACCATCTTGCTTTCTTCACGGAGTACGTCGATGTAATGATCAAGGAAGAAATTGACGGCAAAAACATCGCTATCTTCCGCGTCTGCCCAATTGGGCAGAAAATTCATTAACTCATTCTGCCGTTGCTTGAGAATGGCGCTCACCTCCTTCGTGCGTGGCCCGATATCAGACCGAAGAATGATTTCCTTGATCACGTTTGCGTTGATGGCTGTAGTAGGGGCATAGGTGACGTTGCTGAAGCAAATGACACCTAAACCGTAGTCAGGCAAAATTATCCAATTGCTGCCAAACCCAGGTAAGCCACCACTATGCCCTACCGTGGTAACTTTGGTGCAGTCACGGGTCCACCGTAGGCCATATCCGTATGCAGAAACTATGGGACAGGAGTCGTTATTGGCAACGGCACCCATGCTTAGGCTGTTAAATGTCCAAGGTTGCTGCATTTCCCGCAAGGAGGATCGCTTGAGCGGACCGTTGTCTGCACCATCCCGGACAGGCCAGGCATCAAGGAAAAGCATCGTGTATTTGGCGAAGTCTTCCAATGAACTCATCAATCCTCCCATAGCCCCATAGGCGCCATCATGAAGCATCGGTTGTGCCACCCATTGGTCATTTACCCAGCGATATCCTTTGGCAAGAAGACTATCGGGCACTTCGGTATGTTCCCAATGCGTATTAGCCATGCCCAACGGTTGTAGCAGGTTGGTATTGATGTATGCATCATAGCGCTGTCCGGTTATGCGCTTAATTACCTCGCCTAACAAAGCATAGCCGGTATTGCTATATTCATAGCCCATACCGGGAGCATTCGAAAACGTGAATCCCTGTTGGATGAGCGCCTTGAACTTCTCATCACTGATTTCCAATTGCCTATCACCCCAAGGATTGTCTTCGGGAAATCCGGCCGAATGTGTGAGTAAATGCCTAATGGAGATTTCAGGCGCATCTGTAGTAAGTAGCCATTGGTTGCCTAGCTCAGGGATATACTGAGTTACCGGATCATCCAGTCTGAGCTGCCCCGCATCACGCAATTGCAGGATGGCCGCGGCTACAAAGCTCTTGGTCATGGAAGCAATACGAAATACGGAGTGCGGTGTCACAGGAAATTGTTGTTGGATATCCGTATGCCCGAATGTGCCCATATGCACCACGTCGCCACGATACACAACCGCATAAGCAAGCCCAGGAGAGTGGTACTTGGCCGCAAAGGATCGGTAGATGCTATCGATGGTTGGGAGGGCCCGCTTGATATCGTTTAGTGTATCAGCCTGTTGCGCATGTGTGAAACCGGTGTGTAAGAAAAACAAGGCCAATAGCCAACCAATGGATTTGTTGATGATGCTCATGATAAAAGAATGTTAGCCAAAGATACTTATTACTGCAAACTTGAGTTCCTAAAAATACGTTACCTTTGTAATTAAATTACGTTTTGGAGGAGAATCATGATTATCAATGACCCATTGCATCTAGCGCCTGCCATCAGGGAAGCACTGGAAACCGTGTTCGACCCAGAGATACCGGTCAATATTCTTGAATTGGGGTTAGTTTATGAACTTGTTACCAAGGAAGGCGGCACAGCCAAGGTGGTGATGACACTCACAGCCCCAGGATGTCCTGTAGCCGGCGACATCATTGACGAAGTGCAACGCAAAGTAGGAGCGGTGGAAGGAGTGGAACAAGCCTTGGTAGAGCTGACCTTTGACCCGCCATGGGACAAGAGTATGATGACTGATGTAGCTCGTTTGGAACTTGGCTTTATGTAGGAATAGCAAGAGGCTATGCTATCCTTTCTTTTATTCTGAAAAAGAACGTACTATCGCAGACCTGTATTTCGCATCCTTTTCTTGGAATTCGATACCTTTTTTGTACGTGTCAAAGGTGAAAAATATTTCCCCAGGGTTTAGTGAGTCGTCATCGAAAAACAATTTGAAACTACTGGTAGAAGGTTTGCTATGATCAATGGCTGTTTTATTTGATGAGAATACCAGCGGTTGGATTGTTTGTGTTTTCATATTGACAATACTATCAACCTGCCATAGTTCGGCTAATGCCGATACAAACCGGTCACTCTCTATTCCAGATTTTCTGAATTTTATCCACCCCTTTTTAAACCCAACTTCATTATCCGCAGATCCATCCTGATTGATTCCGGCAGGGATATTTTTGTCAATCTCAATGAAGAAACCGACGGTATCATCTTGATATAATCCTTTCGCTGCATAGGAAATAGAGGTATCCCCCTCCATTTTATCCGTCAGCCTAAGGAAAATTCTGGAAGGGTTTTCGGGGTTGTTGGTAATCGAAAGCAGGTTCAAGTCTTCCGTTTCATCTTCACCCGATGTAGAAGCATTGTTGCAAGACGATATCAGGATAATTGATAGCCATAAAATAGCGAGATTCAGACGGTCCATTTTTCTGTTTTTACATGGTACACAATTATACAAAGGTCGCCAATATTTTCAATGGATGCAACAAATGCGATGATAATCACAACCAACGGCGATAAATGTTATGGTCTTTGTTGTTGGCTCTCCAACTCACTCAATGTTTTCAAAGGTTTATTTCCTATTTTGTCTTTTCCAAAAACCTTATTCCAAATGTTGCGTGATTCTTTCGTTAGGAGTGGAGCTATAATAGATAATATCAATACATATACCACTACAAAAGACTGAATGACGGGAAGCAACTTGCCAGCCTTTCCGATATTGGCCATGATGATGGAAAATTCGCCCCTCGCGGCCAAAGTAAAACCGATGTCCACCGAGTTACGCTTTCTAAGCCCAGAAAACCGGGCTGCAAAATAACCGGATGCCACGTTGCAGAGTACCGTCACACCAGCGGCTATGGAGGCCCACATCACCGCACCACCTAACGTTAATGGATCGATGGATAGCCCAAAACTGAAGAAAAACATGGCGCCGAAGAAATCCTTATAAGGCGATACCATCTGTTCGATACGCTTGATGTATTGGGAGTCGGCCAATACCAACCCAGCCATCAGGGCACCGATAGCCTCCGCTACGTGGATAGTTTCAGAAAAACCAGCAACAACAAACAGCAACGAAAAGATAATGAGGATAAATAATTCAGAAGTCTTATCCTGCAGTAGCTTATCAATCGCCGGCACGAGCCTCCTCCCCAGAATAAGAAATGTCAGAATAAAGCCTAAGGCCAGCAGCGAGGTGCCCGCCACCGCCCAAAACGAACTGCTTCCCGTTAATATCAGGCCCGACAAGAATGAGATGTGCATGGCAATGAAGAGGTCGTCAAACATAATCATTCCCATGATAACCTCGGTTTCGGGATTGGCTGTACGCTTCAGGTCTGTGAGGACTTTGGCCACGATAGCAGTTGACGAGCTGGTCATGATGCCACAAAGCACCATCATTTCCTTGAACGGTAAACCCATTAAGAACCCGATGAGTAAGCCGGAGCAGAAATTCAGAATTACGTATATCGTGCCGCCACTGATGATGGATTTGCCCGACTTGATCAGCCGTCCTACGGAAAATTCCAGGCCGAGGTAGAAGAGTAGGAATAGCACCCCAAGCCGCCCCATGAAGTCGATAAATGGCTTACTTTCCGTAAAAGTAAGGTCCACGGCGCCGATTGTTGGGGCGTGTTGGCCCAATACCATGCCAATCAGGATAAAAAACGGAATGACTGAAAACCTTAGCCTATTAGAAATTAACCCAACAAGGGCTACCAACGTCACGGCAATTCCGACTTCCAAGATGAGCGTATGGGAGAGCATAAAGTCGTTTTAACATTAAACGAATGGCCGACCACCGGCCCATTTCGCTATAAAATTTCTTTGAGTAACTTGATATGGTTCCGTTTGCCGGCCACAACAAGAGTAGTATCTGGCGTAATAATATAATCCGGGCCCGGATTAATGGTGCTTTCCCCTTCCTTGATAGCAGCAATAATCGATGCGCCGGTACGATGCCTTACTTCAAGCTGACCAATGGATTTACCGATGCTAAGGGCTCCATCTTCAACTTTATACCATTCAATGATGAGGTCGTCTAACGCCACTTCAATGGTTTCGAGG
Source organism: Parapedobacter tibetensis (assembly GCF_024704835.1). GTDB lineage: Bacteria > Bacteroidota > Bacteroidia > Sphingobacteriales > Sphingobacteriaceae > Parapedobacter > Parapedobacter tibetensis. Next base: position 10,382 of record NZ_JAMXBE010000001.1, on the reverse strand, counting down.
GCTTTAGGTTTATACGATAGCCCTCCGATGATTCCGGCCACTTGTCGGGATTCCTCATCTGATAGGGTCATCACACATTTGGATTCGCTCTCCTCCTGGTCAAAACGGTAGAGTTCGCGTCTGCCGTCATCGTGGATTACCACAACCATATTATCCCCAGCTTCGGTTTCGATTTGATATTTTTTGCCGATACCAATCAGGTCGGATTCCCTTACAATTGACATAATAGTCTCTCCCTAAAGTTTAAAATTGCACAAAGATACGACTTTTATATGGAACGTGATGGGCTTCCGGGAAGATGTCCCTTATCCAGTTGGCGATCCATTCGGCCCCATCGTTGATGGCCACCAACCGGCTCCCCAGGGCATTCCCCCCGAAGGAGTCCAGCAATTCATCCATCCCGCGGCAGAAAGGGGCCTTGCCGCCCAGATGGGCAATGTACTGCGATTGGGTTATCTGTCCCCGCTGCTGGCCATCCCCCACCAGGCAATCCGCGGATTTGAACAACCGCCCCAGTTTCACCTCTTTCCAGCCATCACGGGTCAGGACCATGCTTCCGTCGACCTCCGCATATAACACGTCCTCCCGCTGGATGGGTGGCAATGACCGTTCCGACTGGTCGGCCATATCCAGCTCCGAACCGATCTCCCGGCCCATCAAATGGAAAATTTGGAATTGCAATTCCACAGTTTAGTTCATACTCGGGGCTGTATGATCTGATCGTTCCAAAAGACAACCTCCTTCGGAAGATCAACGACCTGATAGACTTCAGTTTTATATACGATGAGTTGCTCGAGAAGTACTGCCACAACAACGGGCGTACAGCCGAGAGCCCTATCCGTATGTTCAAATACCTGTTGCTGAAGACCATCTATTGTGTTTCGGACGTGGATGTCGTTGAGCGCTCCCGCTACGATATGTCCTTCAAATATTTTCTGGAGATGGCACCGGAAGATGATGTGATCAATCCCAGCTCACTGACCAAGTTCCGCAAACTTAGACTGAAAGATACGGATCTGCTGAACCTGCTGGTTAACAAAACAGTCTGCATTGCGATTGAAAAGGACATCATCAAATCCAAATCGGTCATCGTGGATGCTACCCATTCGCTGTCCAGGTCGAACCCGCATTCTGCACTCGATGTCCTCAGGGAGCGGTCAAAACTGCTCCGCAAAGCGGTTTATGCGATAGACGGGGACATGAAGGGCCGGATGCCCGAAAAGAATGAGTCGAGTAACCTTGGGAAAGAGATTGCCTATTGCAGGGAGTTACAGGAACGCATCGAGTCGGACAGGGCCCTGAGCGAAACCCCCGCGGTCAAAGAGAAGTTGAACCTCTTGAAAGAAACGGTTGGGGATACCCAGGAGCACTATACGCTTTCCAAGGATATGGATGCGAAAATCGGTCATAAGACAGCGGACAGCCACTTCTTTGGTTACAAGACCCATCTTGCCATGACAGGGGAACGGATCATCACGGCAGCGGTGGTTACCTCGGGGGAAAAGGACGATGGCACGGAACTTCCAAAGCTTTTGGGGATCAGCCAGCGGAATGGGGTTAAGGTGGATACGGTCATCGGCGATGCAGCTTATTCAGGCAAGAAAAACCTGAAATTGGCCCGTGAGCAGGATATCAGGATCGTTGCCAGGCTTACCCCTTGCATTGCCCAAGGCTCCAGAAAGGATGCGGAGATGTTCGATTACAACAAGGATGCCGGGATGTTCGTTTGTCCGGCAGGGCACCTGGCCATCAGGAAGGCCCGCCAGGGAAAGAAGGATAGGGGGAAAAACCAAGCGGACACCTATTACTTTGACGTGGAAAAATGCAAGGTCTGCCCCCTGAGGGAAAACTGCTACAAGCCCGGAGCGAAGAGCAAGACCTATTCGGTAACCATAAAATCCGACCTCCACAAAGAACAGATGGACTTTCAGGAAACCGATTACTACAAACAGAAAACCAGGGAACGATACAAGATAGAGGCAAAGAACAGTGAGCTTAAGAACGTCCATGGATATGCGCGTGCCAACTCATATGGCATAAAGAACATGGAAATGCAGGGGGCGCTGGCAATCTTCACGGTGAACCTGAAAAGGATCCTGAAATTGATTAAATAACCCGAAATCCGGGCTAAAACCCATTTGTTTACAACCTGTTTACCAAAAGATTGGAATGCGAGGGCACATACTGATCCCAAAACCAGTCGATGTCCCGAAATATCGAAATTGCGCAATAAAAAAAACGATCAAGTAAAACCAGGTTCTACTTGATCGTTTGTTAAGCCAACTCGTAAATGTAGAGCTTTTTCAGTGCCCTCCGTTGGACGGCCGGGCTTGTATAATATACCGCATCAACCTAAAAGGCCTCTTGCCAGATTAAGATTATGCCAATGATTATGCATGCAATTGCCCATATATATAACCCTATATCATTGCCAAACCTACTCCTATACCCTTCCCTTGTTTCTTTAATCATATGGGTTAACAACCAGACACCAAACCCCAATACAGCAAACCCTCCAAAAAGTATTAGCCAACCTTTCATTCACTATTTGTTTTTGTTTCTTTCCTCATAATCGTATATCATGTCAGCGGTTTTATTCCACATCTCATTGACAAAGTTCAATATCGCGTTGTCAGTTTTTGTGATTTTGCCCGCTGATGCAGCCTTGTCAATGGTTTTACCCAACCCAGTGAAAAAGACACCACTCCCAACAGTATAAGCAGCCTCTCCATATTTCCCTTTACTCAACATGGGGGCTAAAGTCAACACAGTACCCGTAGTCTCCACCGCCTCGCCAATCGGGACCAATACCAACGACCCGCCTTCGGTGAATGGTGCCGCTATATATCCTGCGGTTTTTGTGGCGGTACCGACAACTTCCAAGCCTTCCCCCGCTACCGCGGTTGCCTCCAAGGCAAACGGGCCTGCGGCATCCCCTATAGCCTTAACGTCACTGGCCACCCCCAGCGTTCTATTGACGCTCCTTGTCTGCGGGCCGGCATTGGGCATGGCTTCGTTTGCAGATGAGCCCGAAGTCCCCGTAACCAGCCTTGTCCAGGCGTTGTACGCGCTTTTGAACCAGCCCGGAGGGTCTTTCGGCCGCCTGCCATCCGGGTCAATAAACCGGATGGGGTTATCGAAACCGTATACATAGGGTGAATACCTGCGCATGGAATCGGCCAACGGATCAACAGTCCCCCACCGTCCTATCACCGGATCGTACATGCGGGCACCGTAGTCATACCAATCCAATCCCCCTTCAACCTGCAATTCCTTGCCGTTGTATAGGTATTTGTTTTCCGCTCCCGAAGCATAGGAGTTGAACACCAACCCGAAGGGGTAATAACTATCGTCCTGTATGAGGCGTGCCTTACCCGTCGAGGGATTTTTGTCGAATCCCACCCTTACGTTTCCGAGGTGGTCCTTCAGGTGGTACTCATAGGTGTACTGCCCGCTGCTTGCCGAGCGCAGGATGCGGCCTTCCCCCGTCTGGATGAAACTGATGTTGTCACCGCTGTAATGGATACCGCCTATATAGTGGGTGACCGCGCTGCCCACCGTCTTTTTCAGCTTCGTGCCATCCGCCGCATACTGGTAGCCGATGGTGTTACCCCCGATTGTAACCTGCTGCGGCAAGTTCAGGTAATTGTAAGCCACCGCCGTGACTCCCTTGTTCACGTCGGTCTCCATATTGCCGTTGGCATCAAAGGTGTATTCCGTGGCACCCGTCGGGGTCGGTTCCTTGAAACCGTGGTTCCTGTTGCCGGTGGATTTCTCGTTCACCCGGCTCAACTGGTTGCCTGTATAAAAGTACTCCAGATCGTCCATGATCCCGAAGCTGCTGCTCCCAGTCGTTCCATAGCGCCTTAGCTGCCGGATGTTGCCCATTTTGTCGTAGGCGATATTCGCGACACTGTAGCGCGTGTTTTCCGCATCGCTTGTCCAGTTGGCGTTGTACGCCCGGTATGCCGCGGCAAGCAGCCGGTTCAACCGGTCGTAATTGAAGGCGTACGCACGGGGTTTGTCCGCCCTGCTTGTATTCCAGACCATCTCCACGATGTTTCCGTTGTACTGCCCGGGGTATAGCTGTAGCAGCCGCTCGCTGTCCGCGTATTTCAACTCCAGGCCGAACAGGTCATTCTCCGTGGTGTTGAGGGTACGCCCGTTGATCTGCGTGAGCCAGCCCCTGATGTTGTAACGGTAGTCCAGCTTCTGGAGGTAGCTGCCACCGTTGTCCTCCGAATGCAGCTGCTTGGTGATGGGCGCTCCGGTTTCATTATATGTATTGGACGCCAATAACACCTCCGGTTGGGTGTTGATCCGATGGTAGGTATTCAGCAACTTGCCGACATGGTCGTATTCATGGCGCCCCCGCACCGTGGTGGTTGCCGGACCCTTGGTATGGGTACGCGTGGTGGCGGTTGGCTGTCCCGTGAAGTTATAGGCGGTGACCACCACGTCCGTGCCCCCGTGGTGGTGCTGGCTGTTGGTTTTGGTGATCCGGCCGCGGTCATCGTAATAGTCCACCGACCACAGGTATGTGCCTGTGCCGAGCACCTTGGTTTTGGTGGCTATCGGCAGCCCGTGTACCATCGCGGAGTAGCCGCTTCCCGGCGTCTTCCATGCCGCGGGGCAATCCGACGGCAGGCCATAGCTGTCGTAGTAAACATACGTGTACACCTCGGCACCGTTGCCATTGGGGAAGGAGGTGTTTGCGTAGCCGCTGGCATTGGCCGTGTTCAGCGTTTCCCATGCGGGGGTATGGCTGTCCACGCTTGTCTGTACCGCCGAACGGGTGGTTGCGGTAGTGGTGTAACGCCCGGCCATCACGACACGTCCGTGCGCGTCGTATTTGGTAAAAGTCCATTCCTTCGGGCTTTTGGCCCGCTGGATGGCATCCTGCGTCAGGACCACCCGGTCCAGCTTGTTGTACACCATGTATTCCACGCCCTTGCCCGGCAGTTTCTTCTCCACCATCCGCCTACGCCCATCGTAACGGTACCGGTAGCAGAAGTTGTCCAGTTGCGCGGAACTGGGGAGCGTTCCCGTGTCGGGGTTGAACTCACTGTCCCTCCCCGGCGGTAGCACATAGGCCAAGTCGCCGAAGTCGTTGTACACGAAATAGGTGGAAAGCATCTCCACCCCGTTGTTGAAGCTGCGCCTCAGCACCAAACGCCCCTGCTTGTCCACGTACTCCTCGGTGGTTCCCACGCGCCCGTCGGACTGCTTCCAGTCCTCGTCTTTTGTGACCGTAACATAAAGTTCGTTCGCCGCATAGGCTCCGCCCAGTGTCAGCGCGGGTGTGCCGTCCGCGGCGAGGTTCACACCGTAGCGTGCAACCCTCCGGGTATTTGCCACGTCGGTGAACAAAGCGGTGTTGTTCGTGGCGTATTCCGTCCTGATGGTATGCCCGGAACCGAGGATGCTTCCGCTCTGGGGTTGCCAGTCGGCACCGGGTGCCCCTTGCTCGACCACACGGTTCAGTGGGGAGGGCTCGAAAACGGTCAGCGAATAGGGTTGCGCACTTCCCTGTACAGCGGTAGGCGGGGTATTGTAGAAACTCCCCTGGGCCGTCGGCGCATTGGTTTTGAACGCTCCCGGCGTACCGCTGGCGGTATAGGGCAGGTATTTCTTGGCCTCCCTTCCGAAGGCATCGTATTCAATGGGGGTAACCACGTCCTTGAATCCGGGGGATCCCTTCACCTGTATGGCCTGGGAAGGGCGGCCGAGCCCATCAAAATAGGTGATGGCCTGCATGGCATCATCCGTGGCGGGGTTGCCCGGTGGCGTACCGTACGGTTTCCGGTAGGTCGTGGCCAGGATATAGTTCTGGTTACCACTGGGTACGGTACCCAAAGGCTGTGGGGCGGGGACACCGGTGATATGGATCCAGACGTTCTGCCCCGGGGCCACATGGAAGCCCGGTTTCAGTGTGATGCTGCCGGTGGCCGAGATTTCACTTTGGCCACCATAGCTGGTCAGCGTGATGTCCTGTGCGAAAACCGAACCCGATAGGATAAGCAGTAATAATGCTACATAGTGATTCCGTTGCATATCATTCAGTTAATAAAGGTAAGACTTCCTGATGGATTTCCGCAAAATTTTCCCGATGCCCCATCGCGACACCGTCTCTCCCCGTTTCCATGTCCGTATACGTTTAGGGTGTCCTGTAATTATATTTGTACTCCTCGACCACGTTGCCGGAATGGTCCCTGGTGCGCCACAATCTGCCGAAGCCGTCGTATTCATACCAAATCGTACGCCCCGAGGCGTCCGTGGAACTCGACGTGCCGTATAGCGGCTTGTATGTGTATGTCGTTACCTGGGCCTTGCCCATGTTCGCATGGTTGCGGATCGTGTTCAGCTGCGCGGTGATTTGCGCTTCCGTACTGTTTGTGTTATCCAGTATTGCCTGGCTGAAGCCGGTACCGGTGACCTGTGCCCGGGTCGCGTTGCGGATCTCGGCTACCGGGTACCGCCCGCCATAGCCCCATACATAACTCACCGGTACCCCGTCTGCAAGGGTATATTGCAAGGGATTGCCCTTGGTGTCATACGCATTATAGCTAAGCCTTACTTTGTAACGGCTGTCTGGCGAATAGTTAGTGGCACTCCCTACCGATGGCGGCAGTTGCCCAAGAGATCGGTTGCTGAATTTGAACGAGGATACCGCGATAGGGTTCGTTGTCTCCAGCGCAAGGACCTGGTCAACAAGCCCCTTCTCGCCTGCTTTATACGTGGTAATGCTGCCGGACAATACCGTCCGCAAACTGCCCACTTCCTTATATCGTACCTGCTCGATGGGGTAGGCTACCAAGTGGTTTTGTTTCATGTCATGGATAAAGCCGCTGGTATTCGGATAGTCGAGGGGATAGCTGGTATAGGCAATTTCTTTGCTACCGTCGCTATTAATCGTGATACTTCGTGTCAACCGCAGATGATCCCGGCCATTATATTCATTACTTACGCTTTTTACTATCGAAGGCGTTCCCTGGTGATGGTCGATCTCATCAACTTTGGATAAAAAATAACGATGCGAATAGAATCCATATTTAGATACGACAATATGGTCATTTTTCACAAATCTAACTACGCTGTTTAAAGGTTGGTCACCAACAGGATTGGGAATGGTTGCGACGATATTATTATGGCCTGGGGCTACGCACACCGTTAGATTACCGCTCGATCTGGACCATCGGTGCTGATGGTTAGACGAGCAGTAGTTGTATTCGTATTTCTTTCCTTTTCTTTCAGCGCTAACGACCCATTCACGATAATATCCCGCTGATTGAAGTCCATGGCATTGGGTGGTCAATAGTCCAATGTCACCACTACATAAGCCTCCATATCCGAAAAGCTTATCGATTTTAAAGAAGAGCTGGTAGAAAGACCTGGTACCATCATAGGTATATTGATTCTTGATGGACTTGGCAAGGGAATAGCCATTGTTGACCTGTTTATAATAGAAAACAGAATCTTCTAATCCAGTACCCCAACCAATATTACTAAGCACACTATTGTGCAGATTCCTATTTTCATCTCCCACGATAATCTCCCCTTGTCCATCTTGATCGACCCTGAAATACCTCTCCACTGCACCGTTTCCCTCATTACCGGACCTTCCTGCGGAAATTTCGGTAACTACCCGGTACGTGATATAGTTCCCTTTGCTGTCAACCATGTTATCCGGCTCCGAATAAATAGCTTCAACTTTGTACTTTCCATAGTCATGGTTTCTTCCATCTGCACTTTGGTCAAAATATCCGAGTGTTTTTGTGCTCTTATAATTTGGAACTTTCCTAAATGGGTTCCCAACTTGTTCTGTGCCATTCAATTTCGAATACTTGATTTCCTTGACGAGTTCAGGATCGGGACTACCAGTAAAGTGTTTTATCTTTGATATCCGTAGCCCACCAGCCTTTTTTACAATTTCTGTTTGAACGATTCCTGCGGAATAACTGATTGTAAAGTATCCTTTGGTACACCTGTAAAGTTCAATCTCAACCTGATAATCCCCTCCGATTTCAAGATTCGAAATCCGTCGTTCACTATCCCCTTTATAAAAAACCCTCGCTTCATTACTTATGTTAAGATACTGTCCCGTACGCACATCCTTTACCCTGAGTGTCCCTCCTATCCGGTTGACAATGTCGGGATCCGTGGAACTGGAACACTCATCTCCAAGTGATATGTTGGAACGAATTACCATGGATGTCCCGTAACTGGTAAAAACCGATGACTTTACCACTACTCCATATGACGATGGGCCTGTTTCACCTAAAACACTTTCGTAATTAATATTTTCCCTAAACTCGTTGTCCTTATATGAGTGCATATCATACTCAAATTCACTATACCCCCCGACAGGATACGTAATACGTCTCAGCATTCCAACCTGAGCATGCGACAAGCTAGGCTCCCTATTTCCACTATTTACCTCTGGAAAGTCAGGATCGGACGGTATTGAAGTGCTAGAGGATGCCCCATTGAAATATCCCCAGTGGTCCTTGCTTTTAGCGAATCTTCCGGGAAACGAGTCGGGAGAATTATACGCTAGTTGATAAGTTTTTGTTTCATCATTGAACTTGACATTACTAAGGAAAACTCTGCCGGAATTGGTTACCTGATAATCAAAATGTATATCTTCTATCAATGCGCCATCTATTCGTCTAACTACTAATCCATTGATACAATTATATTTCTGTTGCGTAAGTTCCGTTGAGGTAAATGTGATAGTAAATTTTTCTCCCACTATTTGGTCTGGCACCACACCCCTAAACTCAACCCCGTGATTCAATGCGGTTTTGTACCCATTCAAACCGTTAACAAACGAAGAAAAGGCGTCCTCTAGCACATATGGATTGCTAAACCCCTGTGTAATACTCGCTCTGGTATACGATTCCTGGCCTGGATAAAGGGTGGTGTATAAAACCTCCTTATATGTAAACGTTATGCTTTCTCCTTGCGGATGTATCATCTTCGTTGGATACCATGAGGTAATTGCGGTTTTCGAGCGATGGTCTCCTGACGCAATACTTGATGTCCGCTCTTTCTGGGCAAAAAAATACTTTACACCCTTATCATCTGTTACTGTAAAACCGTCGTCAAGGTTCGTCGGGTTGATAAGCTCAATTTCTAGATCGCTTTGCGTTTCCTGGATAACCTCCCCCGTGACAGAGACAATGAATTTCCCTTTTCCAGAAGCGCAATTGAATGAGAATATATCAGCTTCAGAATCATAACCCTCACCGGGTCCCCTCAAAAAATAATCCTGCAACATGATATCTTCTCCCGGAAACGATATGCCTTTAATAATATCATCAGGCAGCTTATCCATCAACGAAAGGGGAGCGGCGGGCATTACCCTATCCGGTTCGTCCCGGACTTCCCGGCTTATTACCCCTCCCAAATTTAAATCCCAGCTTAACCCTACCCAGGAAGGTTCTTCCGCAACCCGTACACCATTTGATGCGTACTCCAAGTAAATGGGAAGATCAAGCCGTCCCCATACCGCGGTATACAACGGTATATTGACCACGTTTGTACCGGTCACAAGATTTTGTTCGAATTCACTGTACTTTATCAAAGCCGCCGCATTGGGTGTCGGCGGCAGTGAAACCTGCGCGATACTTGGCAAAACGCAACAAACAACATTCGCAAGGCAAATAACGGACATCAAGATAGTTCTGTACATATTTCCGACTTTGTATTTCTGAAATCCAATTAATAAGCTCATCCTTAGCATCTAATCAACAGCTGGTTACTCCCGGATACTGCAACAAGCGGCATCCATGCCTTTTTGATTTGCCTTTTCTTCTCCATGTTATTTCTCCTTCTTTGATTCACTTTCTAATGTTTGCATACGCTGTTCCAGCCTGATGATATGGACCGTCAGTTCCTCAACCTTTTCCAGGAGCTTGCGGTTCATCTCGCCCAGATCGATGCCTTCGGCTTCCGCTTCCATTGCCGTAGGCATGCCGGGCAGGTGGCCATGCGATTTAATATAGGTTTCCAATTCAGGCAACGGCTGTAGCCCATAATCCCTATGGAATACATAATCAGGCCAGTTGGCTGTCTCCACTTTGACCTCTTTTGCGCGGATGCGGCCGTTCACGGAGAGTTTATCAACCGGCGTGATGGTGCCGATGCCTACGTTGCCTAAGTTGTTTACCAAAAAAGGGATATTGTCCAAGACACCATCACTATCAGAGTCGGTCCTTACAGCAAAGGCATCCTTAGCGTCATTACCGTAGATATCTATCAAAAAATGGCCCCACTTTCTTCCGGTGATGGATGCAGCCAGTGTGGTGACCCCCGGGTTAAGTGAACTGACGCTAAGGCTGTGGGTGAGTTTGACTTCGGCCGCACCGCCGAGTTTTATC